>CAXXHC010000004.1:0-1362490 GCA_963663525.2 Myxococcota bacterium | reverse complement strand
CGCCAAGTCCCAAGGTCGGCGAGTCGGCAAAATCCCCTATGGCTACCGGTTAGGAGATGATGAAAGTACGCTCGTTGAGGATGACAAAGAGCAAGCCGTGATTCGTCAGATTCAGGAGCTTCACCGATCCGGCTTGAGCTTACGCGCCATCTCACAGGAGCTTGAAGGGCGTGGCATCCGCACGAAAACGGGATTACGGAAGTGGTCGCCGAAGGTTCTAAGCACGATCCTAAAGCAAGCGGCATAGGAGGGCGAACGATGGCAAAAGAAAAGAAAAAACCGGTTGACGACATTACCAATAAGAAGCTAGATAGGCTCGCGAGTACGCTTGACAACGAATCCCCGGAACGCTTGCGAACGCTACTGAGGGCGGATGCCCGATTGAATCTGCGGCTGAGTGTGGTTGAAAAAGAGGAAATCGAGCGCACCGCCAAAGCGCTTGACATGACCGTCACGGCCTATCTACTCGCCATTCATCGTATTAGCCGAGAGGTGCTGGAATCCAAGGGGATTGTCTAGCATCGCGTGTGACAGAATACGTCATACCCCTGAATCTGCATCGCTTTTTCTCTGGCATTACAAGTAAATCTTGATAGAATTGACTCGTTTCAAGCCATTCGTGCGTTTTCTGCCCTTTGGGCTGGCGGAGTGATGATCCGCGACCGGAAACCCTCGGGTAGCTGAAGCAAGACAAACGGCTAGCACTGCGCGTACCCTCACGCACGGTGCTCATCACATCGTGCCTATAAGGACAGGGCGCATGTGATGGTGCTAGCCGCGTTGCATGTCGCCCTGTTTTTTGGGGGGCATCCAATTGTCCAAACCGTGTTGTGGGAGGTGCCGTATGAAGGCCGCTGTATCGAGATTTGCCGTATTTATTTCCCTGCTCATTATTTTCGCTTTCACCGCATGTTCGGACTCAGGAACAAGCACCGGATCGGGATGCACGAAAGATACCGATTGTCGGAACCACCACAGGGAAACGGCAAAATGAAGGAGAAACAAAATATTGGCGATTTCAGAGGTCAAAATATTGATGGTCCGATAGTGGCTGGAAAAAAAATGGGACAACTATTTCCTAAGCTTACTGGGAAAATCAGACACAGTGCAGGAATTATTAGAATTTGGACATCGAAAAAAGATACAGAGATTGGATCAGTAGAAGATTTCAAAGCCCGACGAGTTATTTTTTATGAGGGAGATGACAAAGCTGTAGCTCGATTGCATTTTTCTGGTGACCGTTTTTTCTATATCGAAACAAAAAAGAAGGAGGAATTACGCCTATTTTTCCAAGAAATCGAAAAAATACTAGAACGAGATGTTGTTTCGTTCAAGGAGTTGAAATTTATCAAGTCAGATGAAAAATACATGAAATCTCAGGTCGTTGACCTAGAAAAAGAAAAGAATATTTTGGCTTTGATAGTTGTAATGATTTTTGTAGTTGCCTTGGGCTACCATGTTTACGAGGTGAATAATTCGCCATCAGCATCAGAAAGGAAAAGTAATCGCTCGAATATGGTTTCTGACAAGTCTGTCTCTACGTATGTTGATCCCAGATTGATTATGAAAGGACGGAAACCGCTCCAAAGTCCTTGGGATGGGGCCGTCCCGTGTGTCGTGAACTATCTAAAAGCGAACTTGAACGATGCCGACAGCTACGAAGGCATTGATTGGTCCGAAATCGGAGAAAGGGGCGATCACTGGGTGGTGCGGCACAAGTACCGCGCCGCAAACGCCTTCGGCGCGAAGATCATTCAGAATCAGCTTTTCCACTTCCAGAATCCCAACGGCGACGTGGATTGCAAGATGCTGTCAGTCCAGGATTATCCGTAAAGAATCTCATGGCGATTTTAAAGAACTCGACAATATAGTGAGGTTCATACTATGGCACTCATTAAATGCCCTGAATGTGGACGTGAAAAGGTTTCCGATCAAGCCAAAGCCTGCCCGGAGTGCGGGTTCCCCCTCAAATCAAAGAGTCCGGCTGATACATTGCGAGCTTCTTTTTCTCAGGGACCGGTGATGAAGGCGGAAAAGGAGCCGGAACCAAACTCTTGGTTGCCTACTCCTTCGCCGGTGGATTCACGTAAAAAGCAGTCTGTTTCCGCCTCGCTACACGGCCCTGAAGTTAATGTAACCGGTCCGAATGGATGGACTGATATTCATAAGGGATTCATTTCTTTCGAGAACGACACGTTATATTTGAACCGGGGGAAAAGCGAAGAATACCGAATTGCCTCGAAAAGCGAGATCATTGCAATAAAAAGGGTAAATCTGTATACAGGCCAAGTCTTTGTGGGTATAAACCAGTCATTTACGATCAAGCGAAATACCAATACCAATCATAAAACAGTGCGGGGAGAGTTGGCTGCGTTTCTCAATACAACGCTGCCGCTTTTACAGACGACAGAAGAACCAACCAGTCAACTTAGCGCTAATGACAACGACGAGCAAAACACCTCTACCTCAAAACCTGTGCTTGGCCCTATGGCAAAAGTAACCGGTTTGAGCGGACTCTCTGATGCACCCACAGGGCTAATTTCCTTTGATAACAACACTTTTTATTTGAATCGTGGGAAATCCGACGAATACCGTGTTGTATCAAAAAATGAAATTGCATCGATAATGACCCCGTTTCCAAATGACTGTGAAATTATGACCCGTAAAAATCGAGAATTCACAATTAAATCTGCAACCTACAGTTTTCATACAGACAAGGATTTCAGCAAGTTCATTGGGGAAGCATGGTCTTTGTTGACGGGTGAGAAATACAATACACCTATTGGATGCTCTGTTGCATTGCTGATTGCTATTGTTATTTGTTGCGCAGTTGTCGTTGGAGTGTACTACATTGAGTCTGATATAAAAAACAACGAAGCCTCCAAGCCGGTGAAATCACCAAAATCAAGGATTGCCTCGACCAGTCAAGCCGTTGTTTACCCCAAAGGACCGAAACCGCTACAAAGCAGTTGGAATGGGGCCGTGCCGTGCATCGTGAACTACATCAAAGAGCGTCTGCACGATGACGATAGCTATGAAGGGGTCAGTTGGTCCGAAATCGCTGATAAGGGCGATCATTGGGCGGTCAGCCACACCTACCGGGCGAAGAACGCACTCGGCGCAAAGGTTATTCAGAAACAGCTTTTCCGGTTCCAGAACCCTGACGGCCCGGTGTATTGCAAGATATTGTCAGTCCAGGGCTATCAGTAAGGAGTCTCACCCCGATCTGAGGGAATCCGCATTTTCACGACCTTACCCCCGCGCCGCCCGGCGCTCTCCATGAGGATGAAGGCTCGGAAGAGCAGGACACATCCCCCGTTTTGCTGAACATCACTCCGGTACTTTCGGATTTTTCAGAACCGGAGAGAATCAAGTTATGTATTGATTCTGACAGCATAAAACAGATATTCCTTTACGTGAATGTCGCATTCCGAAAAGCCTTCTGATGTTCACATTTCCGAACATCACCCCCCAGAACAATGCCGAAGTCAGTCTGATAAGACGCGAAGTCAGGCTGAAGAAACCCAAACTCAGGGTGGTGCGCGTTGGGAATGCTCGGTTGATGTAACCTTGTGTTTTGTCTCCGGCGCTATGCGGATGGCGGGCAATTCGAGAAATGAAGATTCTCCATAGAGGTATCGAAAAGGCTTGGTACGGGACGTGCTGAGCCATTCTGCATGGTTCACGGCTGGCCATACGTCGTTTGGCTTGTCCCCGCTTTCCTTCCGTTTATCAGGCTGAGAGAGAGTGATGCTTGTAGTCGGGTCGATCACACACGCTTGTTCGGACTCCGGTTCGGGCGATGGTTCCCAGAATTCCAACCAATCCGGCATGGCAACCGTGTGCCCATCGGACGCTTTCAGGATATGCTCGGCGTGATTTAGCAGAAAGAAATCGTCGTTGACATTGGCGTTGTAAAGCCCCAGCTTGAAACACGCATGGCGAATTTTTCTTAGGTTCTGGACAGAATAAGGTGTTGGTTTCGGGCGAATACCATCCGCATTCGCCGCTTTGAAATCACCGCGAAGGATGTAGCGTAGAAAATCAGTCGGTTCATATCCATTGCTGAATTGCTTTTTCCGGGTGTTTGCTCCGAGCGATTCATGGTACTTTTTAAGCGGTTGTATAGTATCGTCGGGGATGGTTTCAATCCCATACCGATCAAGGATATTCTGAAAGGCGCGAACACGGTTCGGATAGCGTAGCACACTCTCTACCGTGCGATCATGCAGGCCGATCCGCTTGAGTGCAGGCCGCTCACGAAACTTCACCTCGAAGCGGTGAAGATCGGATGGTAACCCGCAGAGCGGGGACTTTTGCCATTCACTGAGAAATTCTTGCATGGTATTGTATCGCCAAGGATTCCGGTCACCGGTTCGCTGGTAATGGACGTTCTCTATATTTTCCTCAGCTTTAAGCACCTCTTCGTAAACTTGCTCGTATTTGTTGTAGATCGTATGGCCGTAGGTAAACCGATCTCCCGCGTTTCTTACGCTCACTCCAGTGGCCGGATCGAAGTTGGCGTTGTCGTCGTACTCAAGGTCTTCAATCTCCGTGCCATCCTCATTTATCCATTTTGTTGGTTGGTTGTAATGGTGTGTTTTCTTTACCGATCCACGTTTGAACGGCAGGCAGAAGAAGGAATTCACCAATGATGCTGCGATCACTGGAGGGAGGTCCATGTCCATGTTGTAGTCAACCCCGGTAACAATCCAACGATCCGATCGAATCGGAGCTATTTCAGGGAATGGAAAGAAGCGGTCGAGAAATTCTTGAAGATAGTCGAGAATGTAATCCGTATCATCGGGCATTGCGGGGATGGTGTTTTTTCCCCAGCGAACATGATTCGGTGAAAATTCGAGATAGAAATAATACGAGTTCGGATTGTTACGGCGGCAGAAAAGTCGAACCCATCTATATTTGGAGGAAATGCTTTGGGAGACTCTAACTCTATTTTTCCGATACCATTTCCAGTGGGCCGGATCGAACTCAACCTTTCCATCATAGGTGAAACCCATGCGGATGTAATCGCAACCGATAGGGATTGTTTTCGTGGGTAGCATCAGGTGTTCCCCGAAAATGCGCGTTCATCGCGGTTAACAAACCGATGCTAGGCCAGCAGGTGTTTCAGTATTGTTCTTTGATTCGCCGCGAAAACCATTCCACAAGATGAAGTTGTATTGATTTGACATGATCGAAGAATTTCCTTATTCTAAGCCCGAATCAACGGGACGTTCATTACCGGGATTCTCGTTCATGTGCCGCTATTGTGCCGCGACACGGTTTACTTTCCGGGTTTAAGACGGGTTTGGACGGAACGAAAGCGGCGAAAGAAATGTAATGATCTCAAGAGGATAAAGCCAAGGTCGCGTTTCTACACGGTTTTTCGTTTATGTATTGGTCAGGTTCAAATCCTCTCGCTCCGACCAGTAATTACAGCCACTTACGTTAATTCGTGAGTGGCTGTTTTTTGTTGCGGTCACGTATCGGTCACGTGGAGAGGCTGATTTTTCGCTTTATATCTGAAGCTTCGTATTGCATAATGCTAGATCATACTCGGTATCTGTAGGTCAGGCAAATGCGAAATTTGAAGCCATTTTCAGAGGAAGACAAACAAGAAATCCTAGAAGCTTTCATGCCCAAAAAGCTTTGGGGTATGAAAGAGTGGAATCCGGGAAGCATATTTCGAGTTGAATGGAGAAGATCGGATAATATCCACGGTACTGGCATCTGGTTCAGAATTGCCCCCCCACTTTCAGATCCCATTTTAGACCTCGTTAACACGGTACTAACCGAGGGAGAAGAAAAACACAAAGGATGTTTCATTCTTACTGGAGAAAAGGTTCATCAATACTATGATAAAAACAAGCAACCCAAGCACTTTGGCAAAAGCAAAGATATTAGCGTTATAGTATGGCATCTTAAAGATTCGCTTCCAGAAAATGTTCTCACAGTCTACCGGCATTTCACGGAACTATACAATGCTGAAAAGGTACATAAGCTAGGTAACGAACTCATCGAAAAAGCCAAGGAACTCCAAAAAGTCCTTCCAGAAATTTCAGGCTCAATCGAGGAGTTTGTCAAGATGGTAGAGGGTTATGAGTCGATAAAAGAGACTCTTGGAAAGATAGACAATGACATTCTCGAAATGCCATTTTTCGGCAGGCAACATATAGACTCTAACTCAATACGGGAAAAGCTATTTGCCGATTATAAAGGAGAAATAGAGTTCTCCGATTTGTTTTTTAGTGGAAAAAGTATAGTCGATAGCATTCGCTCAAGAGTTGGCAAAAGCCCTAGTCACGACTGGGTAAGTCTCCTGGATAAGCGCTTGATCCCATCATTCCAGCAATTGGCAAAAGAAACAAAATTGAGTAATCCTCCAGAGAAAAAATTAGAACGATTATTTATATCTGAACTTGTTGGTATTTTCGATTCATATGCAGACCTGTGGATACTCGAATTTGGCAACAAGTATCGAACCAAGCGTTGGAAGTTTGCAAAAACTTGTTTTGAAATGTTTTTCGAGTTTGAAAAAGATAAGTTGTTTTCGATTCGTTATTGGCAACGAAAAATCAAAGAAATCTCAATCCCGACACACTTAGAAAACATGATGTAGTCAGAATTATAGTGTCTTTGCGATCTTGATATTATGCTGTCCTGGTTCAGCGGGAAATGGACAGTCGCCGTATTTTCTTAGTGCAGAGGACCATCCGTCTGCACCATCGGATTCTGCCCTTCGGGCGGGAGTTTTCTGAGGCATCAGGGGTCTATCACCGGTGATGTCTCGAAGCAAGAAACTGGGCGGGGAAGGATTCCCCTCCGCGCCCCACTCACCGTTCGATGAGCCCCGCCGGACTATCCCTCGGCAGGTTGCTCTCCAGCAGAGCCCACCTCCGTTTCGCTCGGCGAGCATCATGCTATTCCCACCTGCCGGGTCGTGTCAAGACCTGCTCGGCGCGCCTTGCGTCGTTCGCGAGCCGCCTCCAGTTTCCGGTCACGCTCGGCGAAAATTTCGGCGTCCCGGACCTCCAGCTTATCCTTCGGCGTCACGTAGCCGATGGCGCTGTGCAGGCGCACGTTGTCGTAATGTTCGACGTATCCCCCCACCAGCCGTTTCGCGTCGTCAAGGCACTGCGGCACGCCGGGTCGAATGCACTCCTGCTTGAGGGAGCCGTGCCAGCGCTCGATCTTGCCGTTGCTCTGCGGATAGTAGGGCGAGGTCCGCACGTGGGTCATCCCGAAGATGCGGATGAACTCCTTGAAATCCTTGGCGATGAACTGCGGTCCATTGTCCGAGATGATCCGGGGCTTCGCTTCCGGGTATTTCTCCCGCGCCCCTTGCAGGATGATCTCCACATCCGTCTCCGTCATCGACTTCCGAATATCCCAATGCACGATGTACCGGCTGCATCCGTCCAGCACCGAGCACAGGTAGTAGAAGGTGCCGTGAATGTTGAGGTACGACACGTCCACATGCCAGTGCTCGTGAGGCTTCAAAGGCTGGACAAAGCCCGTCCCCTTCAGCGACGGCTTGGCGCTCCACGGCCTGAGCAGCCCCGCATCGTGCAGCACCCGCCACACGCTCGTCGGACTGGCCGCCACCACATCCGCGTCCAGCATCATGAAGGCCAGGCGGCGGTAGCCCTCCAAGGGATGGTCGTGGAAGAACCGGATGATCGCCTCCTTCTCCGAAAGCAGAAGCCAGAAATCGCGGGGTATCCAGCCGTTGTGCTCGTTGACTTTCCCATAACGACCGCGCCAGTCGTAGAACTTGCTGCGGCTCACCCCCAACCAGCCAATGAACCGGCCCGCTCCGATCTCCGTCTTGTCCGACCAGGCGTTCACGAAATCCATCACCGCGTCCCGCGTATCAGGTGGAACCCAGGTCCCCTTCAGGTTTCCCCAAGATTTTTTTTTAGCGCGACATGCTCCTCCATCAACTCCGAGAGCACCTCGTCCTTGCGCCGCAGCTTCGCCTCAAGCGCCTCGATACGCTCCTGTTCGCGGCTCCTTTGACGCTTGCCGGGCTTCGTTTCGAAGGCCGCCGATCCATTGTCGAAGAACTCCTTCAGCCAGCGGTAGAACACCGTCGGCTGCAACCCGACATTGTCGCACAACGTCGAAACAGGAACCTTCTCCACCAGGTGCCGCCTCAGCAACGCCACCTTCTCAACACCGGTGAAATGCCGCCGTCCTCTACGCTTCTCTTCCATGACCGTTCCTCCGTCAGTTAGTGTCTAACAAAACGGCGGAACTGTCCATTTCCAACTGGGGCAGGACAATGCGTCAATAAGCTCCAGTATTTCCCACCCCTTACGACCACGGCAAATCGATATCCAATCCGATAAAATCGCACCCGATACGATGAACAGGTATCGGAGGTCTTGCGATGAAAGAGGAAGAAATGAAACGGACGCTCATTACTGAAGATGAGCTTTGTCGGCGCCTTCTGGTAACCAAGGCATGTGCGCGGGCATGGCGTAACCGGGGCGGTGGTCCCGCTTGGATAAAAGTTGGCAGGCTCGTCCGGTACGACGAACGGGCTGTTGATGAATGGCTGCAAGAGCAAACTCGGGGTAACAAATAACAACCTCGGCTTTTATAAGGAGGAATGCGTGAAAACGGAGAATACTTCCAAGATTTCAAAAGCGGGCGTGGCTATCCGTAGAAGACCATTAGTCCGGTTTTATCCGCAAAATGACGACGCCGATGACCTTTTTGTGTCCGAACAGCACTGGCTCGGCTTGGAGCTCTCGTTTGCAAAGGGTTACATGCTAGATAGTGTCGTCACGAGATATCCAGCCAAAGAAAGAGGCATCGAATATGAACGGCGGCGAGGAAAGATGCGGCATTTTTTGCGTATCTCGTAGCAATTCCCCTCCAGCGTTTCAGCTTCAAAAAGGCATTTTCGACCAGATGCCGCGCACGGTAAAGCTCTTTGTCGTAGGGTCGTTGGACCTTCCGATTCTTCTTCGGCGGGATGACCACCTCCATCTCCGCATTTTCGGCTTCTTCGATAATCTTGTCCGTATCGTAGCCACGATCGGCCAGCAGATACTCGGCATCGATCCCTTCGATCAGTGCGCAAGCCTCCTTGCAATCTGCTCGTGGACCCTCCGTAACAATCGCTCGGACCGGATTACCATGCGCATCCACGGCCAGGTGTATTTTAGTGTTGAGCCCCCTTTTGTGCGGCCCATCGCCTGGTTGCCGCCTTTCGCTCCTGCCGCGTGCGGGTGAACTTTGACGTGGCTGGCGTCGATCATCAACCATTCGTAATCGGGATCGTCGATGAGGATTTCGAGCAATCCCTCCCAGATTCCTTTATCGCGCCACCGGCAAAAGCGACGGTTGGTGTTGTTCCAGTCGCCATAATCCGGCGGCAGATCACGCCACGGAGCACCGGTGCGAAGAATCCAGAAAACAGCATTGATGAAGCGTCGATTGTCTTCGGCAACACCACCCCAAGAACCTTTGCGTCCCGGTAAATGAGGTTCCAAGAGTTCCCATGCATGATCGGAAATGTCATGACGATGATAGGCGGCTTCCATAGCAGTTCCCTTTGATATATTCTATTCAAAAGAAATATATCAAAAAGACAATGATCATGTCTAGAATATTCGACTTCTCGTGACGACACTATCTAGGGTGCGCTGAAATTGTGAAGCAGAGTCTACAGACTGATTCTGAGTTCTTCAGTTTCTTACACGATAGCGAATGGAGTCCATTAAAAGGTTCTATACCTTATATTCAGGCGCTGTTCCGAATGCTGTCAAAAATCCAAGGCCTCGTTGCTTTAACAACGTTCGACTTTGAGGAAAAAGTGACCTTAATCGAGACCCTGCCTGACCTGCTCCTCACGCTCCATCTCTACCAGGTCAAACTATCGTCAGGATCATCGTTGTCAGATCGAGTTGAGTGGAGCGTTATTTACAACTCCCTGGAGAGAACCGCGAAGCGCATCGAGACTTTGGGCACGAAACTCATGGATGCTACCACTGATTACGTAGAATATTGATGCGAAGTAGGGAGTATATAGAACATGAAAGCGAGTACTGTAATGAATGATAAACCAAAGCCTGGCTCCCGGGGTTATCGCTATCCCGATGAACTGATTTCCAATGTAGTCGCTCGCGTTACCGGCGGCGAATCTGTTTCGGCGGTTTCCAAGGACACGGGCATCGGCGGTAGCACTATCCAACGTTGGCTACGTAAGCGCCGAAAACCCAAGGGTGATCCCGAGCCCCCGAACCAGCTGTCGGATCCCGAATCAGCGGGTACCGATATACAGGCCCCCGATTCGTCAGTCGTCGAACATCGTCAGATTACCACCATGCTGGCTCTGCCTTCCATCTCCGATCTCCAGCATGGGCACGACGGGCTCCCCGACAAGGCCATCGACCTGATCGACGAGACGGCCAGTGCCCTGCGCATCGAGGCCGAATGCAGTGGGACCAAGACTGATGCACAACTAGTTCTCGACGATGCGATGGTGGCCCGTCAACTGGCCAAGCGTATT
The DNA here is from genome assembly GCA_963663525.2 of Myxococcota bacterium. Lineage (GTDB taxonomy): Bacteria > Myxococcota_A > SURF-8 > SURF-8. The sequence continues at coordinate 1,351,968 of CAXXHC010000004.1, read as the reverse complement.
GGTCGTCCGGCGGAGGATATGCAACTTGTTCCCGCGAAGACCGGGAGTCAGGCCTGATGCGAATACATCACTCGATTGAAAATCAGAATCGTAGAGAAGCGGCGCGGGGGCGATTGGAGCGCACGCTCATGTCGTTGAGAAACGCCGATACCCTGTTGGATCAGCAGGTGGCATCCAATTCACGCGAGCTCCCGCAACCCATCAGCCAGGATTACGGTAGACTGCGGTCCGCGCAGATCTTCCACACGCCTATCGCGGTTCGTCAGCCACTACCACAGGAGGTCTTCCGGTATCATCCCAATCCGGAATATACGGTCACACTGCCGCTATTGTACTGGCGAGAACACAACGAATATTATTTCATCGATTCCGACGTTCATGACGATCGGCTTTCGGTAGACATGCAGCCCATCCGGTTGCACACGTGCATAAATCGGCGGAAACAGGTTTTCCTTCTACCACTGCGAGTTTCAGACCGCCGGGGACGACAAGATCCTTATTTGATCGCCATGAACCAAGCACTGGCCCAGGCCTGGGAAGACTGGATTCGTTTAGTTCGTCAGCCGGGAACAAGCATCTTTAAGGTACGTTCAATGGGATTTGAGGATCCTCCAGAATGGCCGCAGATGGACATGGAAGAGATCGTTAATCTGGCATTCCTGAATGAACATTACATCGACAGCCTGGAGCATCCGGCTGTTGAAGCCCTCCTCGGTCGGAGGATGCAATCATGAGGCGTGGTTGTCGATATCAATTCATCTGGATTGTCTGCATGGAGACAGAGACGGTCCCAGGTGAGTCCCCACGCCCCAAAGCCATGTGGGCAAAGGAATTGCGTTCTGGGAAGACAATTCTGATCCGGGGACGTCGTCTGCGGCGCATGCGGCGTTGTCCGATACAAACCGGTCGGGACAGCCTGGTTGTCATGTACGATGCCGTTCCGATCCTGTATGGGTTTTACAGCCTGGGATGGGATATGCCCGACAACCTGGTCGATCTGGTAGTGGAAGCGCGTATGCTGACCAACGGTCTGGTCCACCCCGACGACCTCTCGCTCCCCGTCATGCTCGAACGCCTGGGGCTACCGTCCGCATCTGGAAACCGACCAGGCGAGGCCTACGTGGAAGACATGGTGCGCCTGTACTACTATCTCAACCAAACGGATTGGGAACTCGACAGGGCGCTTTATCGGGCATCCTATCTGCCGATCGCAGCCGAGATTGAACGCATCGGCATTCCCATCGATGTTCCGCTGTACACACGCCTGCAGAAGCATCTTCCCGCCGTCCTTGATGAACTCATTGAGGAAGTGGACAGGGGTTACCGTGTTTACCGTCATGGCCGTCTTGATCCGGAGTTGTTACGACGCTATCTGGAGAACGAGAGACTGCCGATCCCCATGGACACCGACGGGCGTGTCTTGACGGATTTCGATACGCTGAAGAGCCTGTCCCGTAGCTTCCCTCAATTAAAACCAATCAAGGAAATGCAGTGGTTGCTGAACAAAATGAAGCTTCACAGCCTTGCCGTCGGCGAGGACGGCTGCAACAGGACATTGCTGCGCCCTTACCGCTCCAAAACCGGCCGCAACCAGCCCAGCGCTGCAGAATCCATCATTGGCTGGTCAGGCTTCATGCGCCCTCTGATACGTCCAGGCGCAGGTCGCGCATTGATTTACACGGACTACAGCGCTCAGGACACTGGCACGGGAGCAGCTTTGTCTGGAGATCCGAACCTGATGACGGACTATCTATCCGGCGACCTGTACGAGGCTTTTGCCGCCCGCTGCGGCGCCAATATCCACGGTGACGGGCGCTATACGGCTCAGGAGATCCGGCAACGTTACAAAATCGCCATGCTGGCCATCATGTACGGCATGTCGGCCCAGAGCCTGGCCCGTCGGCTGGAGATCCCACTGGCGTACGCAAGGCGCATTCTGGAGATGCACAAGCGGGTCTATCGGACGTATTGGGAATGGAGCGAATCCGTCATCGACTTCGCCGCCTATTATGGCCGACTGACGACCAGGCAAGGTTGGACGGTGAATGTCCCGACAGAGATGACGACGGAGGCGATCAGGAATTTTCTGCTCCAGGCTCACGGCAGCGAAATGATCCGGCTGGCGTGCACCTTGGCACTCGAACGTGGCCTGATGGTGAATCTGCCTGTTCACGACGCGCTGTTGATCGAGACGGACATCGACACGGTGGATGAGGCCGCGCAAACATGCATCGAGGCCATGGAAAACGCGTCGGAGATGATACTCGGAAATTTCCGGCTACGGGCGAATGTCGACAGGATTTGTCGGTATCCGGAGTCCTACAAACCCGGTACAGGTGAGCAATTATGGCAGAAAATCCTGGAGAAAATCGATGGTCAAACCTGATGAAACTGTCGCGTTTCCGCGATGCAACTGTCGCGCTGGCGCAACGCAACTGTCGCGCCGACCGGGGGGGCGCTCAGTATTAATAGTGAGTATGTGTATGGTATGTAGCCGGGAGGCGGCGAGCACAGTGAGCCGGCGCAACCGGCGCATACCATACACAGGGTCGTGCCCAACCCCTCCCCTCACCAGTTCCTCCATGTGTCGTGCTCGATTTGAGCGGTTTCTGGTTTCCGTGCTTCTTGCACTCGTGATTGTTTGTACACCTTCGGGTGGGCTCTTGTGATGTCCGGTAAGCGGCGCATACGGTTGAAGGATCACGCCATTCGCTCGGTGAGTTCGCCTTCACCCTTCGACTCTCTTGATTCTGCTGAGCGGGTTGTCAGAGATGGTTGTAGTGCATCTTCATCTGGGTCTTCCGCATCTTCAGGTTTGCCTCGGCCTGATACGTCGGAGGATCTGTATATCAAGGGGCATCTACCTGTGGAGCTGTTCTACGAGGCGATAAAGCTGGGCGGAAGTGCATTCAAGATTTATTTCATTTGCTGGCATGAGGGTGGCTTGAATCACGACATTCCTATCTTGTATTTATCGAACAAGAACCAATGGGTGAAGGAGGCTGAGATCGGGAAAGATGCCAAGAAACGAGCACTTGATACGCTGGAAGATGCCTGCCTGATCGAGCTGGATAGGAAAAATAACGCATGCCACAGAATCACTATTCTGGACTGGCCCACGGTGCAACGAAAGAGAGAGGAGGAGAAGAGGAAACGCAAAGACAAACGGGACAATGATGAGTAAAGCGGCGCTGGTGTTGTTCGGAGAATTATAACGACACCGGTTGGCGACAGCATGGTTTCCACGGACGGCCCACGGTGGGTACCGTCCAGAACAGGAAGGAGAACAACAGATGACACTCAAACAAAATATGGCCATGACGGAAGAGATGACTCATGAGCAACGGAAAGAACTCAGCAAGCTTCTGAAGGACAGACGACCGGCGGAGTTTTATGGAATTTCTCCGGCGATCGTCAATGCCTTGAGGATCTTTGCAGTTGAAAACCAGGACTCTGAGGCCATGTTGAAAGCGGATATGATGCAGGCTCACCTGGACGGGTTGAGAACCGAGGAAATCGCCGATCGATTCAACGTGACCGTGGATTCCGTCCGGGAGATCTTCACTACGGTGTTGAGCGCCCTCAACCGGACACGAGAGGAACAGGGCAAACCTCCGCTTCGGCGGAAATCCCTTCGGGAGGAGATCGACCATCAGATCAAGATCGCTCGGAAGATGCTCGTTGTTCATCGGATGGAACGCAATAAAGGACGCAGCCAGAACGATCAGCTTCCCCCGGACGGTTATGAGGCATACCTGGAGAGGATGATCGAGGATCTCTGCAAAGCCAGGGACACGAAAGACCGAATTGAGCAGGCGATGATTCTGGCGAGGTACTACGGTTGAAGTTTTCGTATATCGTTAGCGCTATAACGAAAACGAATCCGGATCGGATAGTGACCCACGGGGGGCCCCATGTAACTGATGTGAATTTTTTGCCTCCTCGCTATTTACTGTGGGTAAGCAGTTTCATCTGCGGCAGGTCGAAGTCTAGCTTTCCAGCGACGAGGAAGATCATGGTTCGAAGCTTCCTAAACGACCTGAACCCTCTGGCCTTGCGCTTGGCCGCCTGAATTATACCGTTGATGCCTTCCACCAGCCCTTGTGTCAAACCTGACTGAAACCACCGCAATACCCCATCCCAGTGGGTCTTGATCGTTTTGGCTACCTTGATCATCGGCGGCAGTTGGCTGTGCGTGGCCCAGAAATACCAGTACTGCAACTGCTTCTCACCGTCATCTGGATGGCCTGCGTAGTCGGCATATACCGACTGAAGCGTCTCTTTGAGCCGATAGCCCCTGGCCGTTTTCAGCGTGCTGTCTTTCAACTCATCGAACTTCTCTCGCTCTTTGTCCGTAAGGTTTTGCTCGTTTTTCAACCAGACCCATCTCGTCTTTTCCAACTCAGTCCTGTCTTGGCGCTCCTCACGCCGCACCTCGTCCACGGCCTTGTTGACAAGCTTCATCACGTGGAAGCGGTCGAAGGTCATCGCCGCATCGGGAAACTGTTTCCCAACCCCCTTGATGAACGCCGCTGACATGTCCATGCTGAACTCTTTCACCTGTTCGGGTTTACCGCCGTGAGCGTGAAGCTCAGCCTCGAAGCCCGCCACCGTCCGGTGGTCTTTGCCGGGCTCCACGTGCAGAACCTTCGCCTCGTCCATGTCCACGAACACCGTCACGTAGTCGTGCCCACGGGAACGGCTGGTTTCATCCACGCCCACCGCTTCGACCTCGGACCAGTCCTGCTTCGCCAGACTCGAGTCCACATAGTATTCCAGCACCCGCCAGATCCGCGTGTCGTGCTCACCAAGTATTTCGCCGATCCCCTTGGGCGTCATGCCCTTTCTGGCCATAAGCAGTACCAGCGCCTCAAAAAGCAGCGTGAACCCCGCACCAGGACGCGCCCAAGGTACCTCCACCGTTTTTACTCCGTGTTCAGGGCATTTGATCCGGGGTAGGCGTGCGTGAAGATACGCCTCGTGCTGAAAAAAGTTCAGATGTCGCCAACTCCTCTCGTTCGTATCGTGAACCCCGCAAGCCACCTCGCATTGCGGGCACGCAAACCGGCTCCCGGCGGGAAAATCCAGGTACAGATCCAACCGGTGGCGCTCGGCGTCAAAGTCAATATCCACCACCTCCCAGGGAGGGGTCAATCCAAGAGCCATCGTGAAAAGTCCGCGCTCGTCCATCTCTTGCTCCTTCAGTGTGCAAAGGTTACACTGGCAGAACTTCGGCGGAGGATAAGGCAACGCGGGGACGCGACCCGAGCGCCGTCGAAGGTCCGAACCTGGAAAGGAGGGGGAAACCTCTCCTTTTCTCTTTATCCCTTATTACAACAACCAGGTTTGGACTTCAAAGCGATAAATCCCAGGGGTGCGGGGACGGGTCCCCGGATCGGCGAAGCCGATGCATAAGCTGCCGTTACCCACACTAAACAGCGAAGAGCCTGATTTCTAACAGGTACATGGACAGAAGAGGTTGTTTCCTTAAATTATTGGTTCATGATTTTGACTGTAACATTTACATGTTACAGTGGGAATGTTCATAAGCACTTTAGTCTATAGATTTTGTTAACTTAATTGCGATCAAATAAATAAAGTTTTTATACAAAACGCTTTAACTTAAATCAAGTCTTTGATATATTTCATTAAAAATACGGTTCTATTCTCGAGGAAAAAAATGAAGGCAATTTGGAGTATTTTTCTGTATGCACTCTGCTTTCTTTTTCTGGATTCATGTTCGGATACTGGGGTTTCTGGAACATTGGATTCACCCCAGCGGGGCGACAACGAAAGCGATACCCAGGTAGATTCGGATTTCTCAGGAGAAGAAGTAGAGTCTGAAGATGAGCCCACGGGCAATTGTGATCCCAATTTACCTTGTCTTGGTTACCCTGAAACCGTCAATATTGGTGCTGTGGTATATGGTCAGACTAAAACTGCGGATGTCGTCCTGGAAAATATTGGTACTCAGCCAGTAACGATTTACAAATATGAATTGTGCCATCCTGAAGCCCCCTGTCCTGCCTTTTATATTAATACGTTTTCAGATTTTAACGAAGAAAATCCTTTGATACTTCAAAGGGACGAACTCGTTGTTTGGGAAGTCGGCTATTTAAGAGACAGTGCCTCGGATGCCGAAGCGGAACTTCGTATTGAATCCAATCATTTAGGTGGAAGAGTTATTAAAATCCTTCTTTTTAGCAATGAAAAAATTGGCGCTAAATTGGAGATTACCCCTTCTTCTTTGATTTTTGATGATACTTCCGTTGGGTTGAAAAGCTATAAGGATTTTACTCTTCGCAACGTTCCTGAAGATCCCGATACTACGGAGACGATAGAAATCAAATCAATAGGAGCTGACATACCATTCTACTTAGACCAAGAGGCAAATGGCTGTTTCGGTCCAATGATTGGTGCAGATCGTTTTCTTGCATCGAAAGGTACGGGAAGTTCCAGAACTTGTGAAGTAATGTTTTATCCTGGCTCGGGGGGCCTGTTCGAGGATAAATACTTAACAATTATTGTTGAGGGCCGCGAAGAACCTTTCAAGATTCCATTAATTGGTAGAGGAGTTCAGCCTCATATGTCGCTGAATCCAACTTCCTTCTGTAATGAAAGATCATTTGGACATGTAACCACAGGGTATTCGAGAACAGAAGTTCTTTCCATCAAGAACACGTCTGACAATGATGAAGATTTAATTGTAAAATCTGTTGAGCTTCAACCGCAAACAGGACCTTTTTCTATAAACTATTATCCATTTGATCAAGAAGATGATCAAATGGGTTTAAATATGCCGGAAGTGATAATTGAAAAAGGAGACTCTTGGTCCTTTGAAATTTCCTTTACACCCATGGCAGAAATAAATATTGAGGAAAATGATCAAAAACTTATTATTAATTCGACTGCAAGAAATTCGCAAGGAGGTAAAACTGTCGTTGATCTATGTGGTAGAGGAGTTGGGATTCCTGATTCTGTTATCGGTCTTGTTCTTTCCGTTCCTGCTATAGGTGAGGACATATTTAGCCCGGATGATCCAAGATTATCAGGTCAAGATCCAGTGATTCCTGTTGCTCATGCACCTGTTTACGTAACAGGAACGAGTCTAGCAACAAGTACGGACACGCTTGGGCGTTTTACTCTCGGTATTCCACGCGAAGAAGAAATTGAAGATATTTGGTTGGTTGTCGATGGCACAGCTGCATCGAACGGGCCTTTCTCGACAAAGGAAACCTATGTTGAACTTTCACCCGATAGTTCCGTTGAAACAGTAATTATTTTAGGTCACTACGATGCCGGAAATTCACAACCGTCTGTCGTTGAAAATGACGAAGGTGGAAGAATCGGAATGGACGGTCAAGCAAGCAACTTGGACCGAGATCTTGCGGATGTGGTCTTGGAATATGATCCCGGTTGGATTCGTCCGCCCTACGATCAGCCGGATGCCTATGAAATAAGCATCCGTCGAGCCAATATCATCGAATTACCGAAACCTTTTGATCGTACAACGTTGACACCCGATCCTTATCATGTCTATAGGTTTTTGCCACTGGGTTTGGATTTTCGTGGAAACCATGCCAAACTGCAACTTCCAAACACCTCTGGGTTGGGTGAGGGTGATAGAGTATCGTTTTACATGCTGGACGGCACTCCCCCTGTTTGGACGCCAGTGGTAAACATGGAGGTTGTAAGCGGTGGACCGCAAGCAGATTATCGCTCTTACATTACCACAGTACAAGGGGGTATCGAGCATTTCGGAAAAAAAGCACAGGGCGATGAAGTATCCTATGATTCTTTTGGCTTCATAGCTCGCGAAAAATATACTAACCCATACACTATACGTGGAATTGTTAGACTTGAAGATAATTCTCCTTTAAACAATATCCACGTACAATTTATCGGTCCCGATCATTTCGATTCAAAAATAACAGAGTTGGGTGGAATCTTTAATTTTGATCGATTTTTCGGTGTACCAGGACAGACGATTGTCCTTGGAGCATACCGAGATACTCCTTATGATGGCACATGGAAATCATTAACCACTATTATTCCCAGTTCAGGTTTTTTACTGGAAGACCTCGTGATTATCATGCCTCCAACCTATGAAACAGGTCAATTGCAAGGGACGGTGCGTTACGATAACCACGAAGTGGTGGGAGCAGGTGGTATCGTTACAGCGACTTGGATTCATCCGGATAATTACGATCCAAACTCTCCAAGCTATAATCCTGATTTGAATATTCCTCTTCCCCCTGGTTATACTACTTCCCAAGGGACATATATACTCGGTTCAGTTCCCGTAGGAAAAGTCAAAGCCTTTGTAACGGAACCCAGGCATCATGTACGCTCTGTTGGGGAAAAGGAAGACGCTATTATCTCCAATTCAACCACTACAATAGATTTCACAGTAATGGCTACTGATAATGTGCGTCCATACGTGCGTAATGCGTATCCATACAACGGTGCCTACGACATTCCAACAAATGCCAAGATTCACATCACATTTTCAGAGGAACTTGATGTTGAAACTCTAAATAGCACTATCGATCACCCAAACCAAACGATATTTCTAACTTATAAAACTGGAGAAAATATTCCGGTGGAGCATTTTTTCGATGAAACAGGGAATTGGCTTATCATCTATCCTAAAAATGAGGAAGCACCAGAAAATAATGGTCGAGAAATAGGAGAATTTCTAGAAGGAAAATTAATTACATTAGAACTTTCAACAGACATTACGGATACTTCGGGGAATCCAATAAAGGAGTTGAGAAACGATCTACCTCAGGGAGTCGCGTTCAAAGTTAATTTTCGTACTGTCAAAACTATTGTTGAAGACGACAAAGAATGCACGCGCGACTGGTACGATTGGGAAAATGAAGAGGATATGCATGAACCGAAAGAAAACGGAACCCCTTGCACTGATGATGGGTTGGAATGTACTTTGAATACTTGTCAAGATGGCCTTTGTGAACCAGTACTTGATATTGGTTATTGCTTAATAGGGGGTGTTTGCGTTCTACAACATAGCAAAAAAATTGAGAATGATTGTTTGTGGTGCGAAACTTCAGAAAATTTATATTATTGGTCTGTTCTTGATGGCGAAGTATGTAACGATCATGATGAACATACCATTAATGATACATGTGATGAATATGGATTGTGCTACGGTCGTTTCTGTCCGTGTTTGGAAGAGGGGCCTTGTTGTGATGGTTGCAACTCATTTACAGATTGGCCTTGCCGTGAATCCGTTAATTCTTGTGACCAACCAGAATATTGCAACGAATACGGAGAGTGTCCAGCAGATATTTTTAAAGATCATGGTACTCCTTGTGATGACAATAACGACTGTTCTTATACCGATGTTTGCGATGGACAAGGTAGCTGCAGCGGTACAGACTATACCTGTGAAGCAGGTGAATGCGAATCCTTAGTTTTATGTGATGGTACTGGCGGATGTGAAAAGTATTTTTTACCGGAAAATACTCCTTGTGGAGATCCAGAGGAAAGCATCTGTACACATTCGGATACTTGTGACGGAAACGGAAAATGTCTATCAAACCATGAACCTACAGATACTCTTTGCAGAGAGGCAACAAACGAATGCGATATTGAAGAGTATTGTGATGGTATCGGTCATTGTCCCTCCGATATTTATAAGCATTATGGAGAAAGTTGTGAAGATGATGGAAATGAATGTACTAACGATTTATGCAATATGGGAATATGCGACCATATAATAATACCAAACGACTGTGGCTATTATACTTGTGGAATGTCTCCTTCTGGGTGTCACTTATGTGGAGATTGTGAGCCATGCAATCCCGCTCTGCATATATGTTTGTCTGAAAACTTTATACAGGCTTCAACAAGTGAATTCCTTATGGGAAGTCCTGAAGATGAAGAAGGGCGTGACGCAGATGAAACTCAACATAGAGTCGTCATTTCAATACCCTTTGAAATCCAAGCCACCGAAGTTTCTCAAGGTGCATTCTTCTTACGCATGGGTTACAATCCATCATCAACTGCAGACAATGATGCAGCACTACAAGTATGTGGGCCAAATTGCCCTGTTGAAAGCGTCACATGGAATGAAGCACTTGCATATGCAAATGCGAAATCTAGAGAAGAAGATTTGGAGGAATGCTTTGTTTGTACTGGTATTAATGAAAGTGTCATATGTGAGCTTGATAGTGCTTTTTCAAAACCGCAAGATTGTCTAGGATACAGACTTCCAACAGAGGCAGAGTGGGAATATGCAGCAAGAGCTGGCTCAGAGGATCCAGTTTTCAATGGATTGGTTTCTTCTGCTACATCGTGCTCATGTGGTTTGGAAGGAGATGATGCAAACCTCGAAGAAATTACATGGTATTGTGCGAATTCCGCTTATGACCTAGCTATTAGTTGGATCGGTGGCCAATCTTCCGGAAGTCAAATATGTGATACATTAGATGTTCATTCGCAGATTACCACTATTTCGTATGGTACGCATCCTACAGGAATAAAATCTTCGAACGATTTAGGATTGCATGATACAAGTGGAAATGTATGGGAGTGGGTGTGGGATAATTATAGTGACTATATAAGTAGTGAGTCTTGTGATCCCAGTGGTCCTGAATCCATCCTGCCGTCCGGTAGTGAAGAACTTAAAGTTATCCGTGGAGGGGCTTTTGACAGTTTGCCTCAAGAATGTCGTTCAGCAGAAAGAGAAAGTTTATCAGACTGTGAAGATTCTAAAAAATACAATCTTGGCTTTAGAATTGCAAGATCTTTACCTATTGTGGCCTCTGAGTGTCATGAAGAAGGAGAATACTGTGACGATGGAGATGATTGTACTGTTGAAGATACATGTATACAAGTGGAGGATGTGATTCGTTGTGTAGGAACACCAAAGCCTTGCACTCCTAATGAATGTGAGATCACAAGCTGGTGCGATGGAGAAGGAGGCTGTATAATAGATTACGAACCGCTTGGTACTCCGTGCGGAGATCAAGCTGATAGCCATTGTGATCATCCTGATTATTGCGACGGAGCTGGAAATTGTCTTCCACATTTCTCTCCGGAAGGAAATTTCTGCGGCGACCTTCATGAAAACGAATGCAACAAACCAGACACTTGTGATGGTTTGGGTAGTTGTTTAGATAATTATATCGAAGAAGGAGAACCATGTGGAGATCCTAATTGGACAATTTGTGATCGACCTGACGTTTGTGATGGCCTAGGAAACTGTGACGCAAATTACGAACCGAGAAGCAAGATATGTCGTTCTACATCCAAAGAATGCGATATTACTGAATACTGCAATGGTTACGGAAATTGTCCAACAGATGAATTCAAACCAACAGGTACAACTTGTGAACAGGATGGTCTTTGCTACGGAGAGGGTTACTGTTGTCATCATGAGTGTTCTTATACCTCAGAAAAATTATGTACTAACTACTATCCAGGAAGTTATAGACAATGTACGGTAGCAAATGACAATGATCCTTGTCGCGAATGGAGTCGTTACTCGACGGCGTGCGGCGCGTCAGAATATTACTGCAAAGATAGCCAATGTAAATTAGCAGGTTGTGGAACCGGATTCTTTCGATGCGCAAATGGAACTTATTGTGTTAGAAACTCCATCTGCACGGATGATAATCGTTGCGAATGCAAGGAAGGATACAAACCTGTTCACTGCACCGGTATAGATTGTACTACAGATAATCCTTGTACTGTAAGAGAGGCTCAATGCCAGGAAATCGAAGAATGATTGATGGTGATATTTTCCTTTAACAGTCTGCTGTACCTGATGTCCAGAACGTTTTACTATTCCAGTAGGTCACGACCAGAATGTATCCACGTTGGTTTGCTTAGCCAAGTTTCTCGTTGTCCACCAGGGATTCTGACTGGGTGATTGTGGCATCTAAATGGGTTGGCAGTTCGCAAACGGTTCTGATATACTTACTTATACTTACTTATACTTACTTATAGTTACTCTGGGGAATGGGTTACTAGGCTTGTTTTTACACAAATCTTGAATGCCAAAAGTAATCTTTTGTTCTTTTATGTTAAATGGGTTTGACATTTCGGCAAATCCCTAAACTGGAGAAATATAAGATAAAATATGCTCAACATTCCATATTGTGCAAAAATTGTAAAGTATTTTACAACGCCTTTTCAAAGACTTCTGTTTGTTTGTATCCTTGTATTCTCCCTAAATGTTCAAACGGAAGCCAGCAACAGCCTCAGGATAATAGTCTTATCTAAAATCACCATCGATGGAAATGAACAGGACAGCACTACAATTGACACGCTTGCCAGGAACTCATTTAAGGAGAATGGTTATAGGGTTCTAAACTTGGATACATCCCTGCAAGCTCAAAAAGCGGCTTTTTCTGACAGCATTAAAAGCGGACTCGTCCCAGACACGCTTTCAACTCTAAATGTAGACGTAATTCAATCACTATATTTAAATTGCAGCAAAAATACCGACACCATTCTAAATGCGAATATTAAAAGCTATAGCTGCATTCTTTCATCGACAACCATTCGGATGGATTCCGGCGATACGCTATTCAACAAAGTGTTCAACTGGACTGCTCACGGTCTCTCAGCCAACATGGCTTTGCAATTTTTGATCGAGAATAAAATACCCAGTTCACTAAAAGAAACTGCACAAACAATTAAATCAAACTGGAATGTAAATTCAAATCAGGATTGGAATATTGACTTAGTCGTTACGGGACTCGCCAACAGGCATCAAACTGAACAGATCGAAAAACAGCTTAAATTATTCCCGGGAGTATCCCAGGTCCGACAGCCCGTTTTTAATAGAGAACTGGCCAAGTTTATAATCGAAGGTAACGGCCCCGCTGCTTTCAGAAAATTTCCAGAGACACTTGAGGCAAACTCTGTCATCGCACTTCGAATCGTGTACCAAACAGAATCTGTCATACATGCCGAATACGACTTTGCAAAGGCATTCAGGGTTCCGATATCTGTCTACGTAAATCTTCAAAATAGACCTAAGCAAAAACGAAGCGATGATCTGCTTTACAACCATGGTCGGGAAATCGTCAAATCATCGCTTTTCAATCTGGAGTACTTCAATATTTTTAACGTCAACGTGGTCACGAATAAACCTGCGATGGACCAAAACAACAGAAAGAAACTGGCCCAAAAAGCACGAACAACACATACCAAGTTGGTTTTGATTTTGAACTTGATAAGGAAAGATAGATGGACGGCGACATTCGATTTAATCGGTGTCAGAGGAATGCAGTCTCTCATTACAGCAACAGCCACGGATCCAGACCCATTGGTTTCAATTGATAAAGCCGTGAGAATCCTCGACAAGCGTTATCGTGAGTCATTCGAGACGTTGAAAATTAAAAATGAGCTACAGCTTTCTAAAGTCGATACTGAAAAGGCTTTCAATCAAGGCGTTGTTGTAGATTCTTTTGAAGTTGGACAGATATTTCCCTCACGTCTTCCATATTATCGTAATAACGGCCTTGGCTTGATGAAGCTTAGAAACAATACCGACAAATCTATAAGAGAAAATCGCGTCACCTTTAAAATTGGGGATACCGTCACGGCAACTCAAAAAGTGGAGGATATCCCTCAAGGACAGACCTACACGATAAATATAGGCTTGGATGCACTTCCTCAAAAGAATTTTGGAGCGAATAAATATCTGCAGATGTCGGCTTCAATTGTGTATAAGACAGGTGGTTCTTATGGCAAAATTGATGAGTACACGCCCATTGTTCTCCATTCACCTGACACAATCGACTGGTCAGTACCCGAGTCCGTTGCTTCTTTTATCCTGCCTAACGATGAAGTGATCAAAAACTTAGCGATTGAAAGCTGCTCGAACAAAACTTATGACCCGATTTATGCCAATTTACAAAAAGCCTCTTCGGTTTATTCAGGTTTATGGCATAAACCCCTTCGCTATTTGGTAGATCCTGTGGATACGAGTTTTCACTCAAGTCTAGACACCGTCAAGTTTCCGGGGCAGACTCTGGAATCCTTATCAGGGGACTGTGATGATTTAACTGTTCTTTTAGCCTCACTATTTGAATCAATCGGGATTCCAACTGCGATCATCATTACTCCAGGTCATGTCTTGCTTGGAATCGATACGGGCGCACTCAAGGGCGGACATATTCTTTTCAATCGCCGCCGAACAGATTTTGTAAATGTTGATGGTGCGCTGTTCATCCCGGTCGAGGCGACAGCTATCGGCAAGAGCTTTAATGAAGCTTGGAATTCAGGGGTAACAGCCATCAAAAACGCAGATGATAAAATCGTTGTCTTCAGAACGAGACAAGCTTGGAAAACCTATCCATCGGCATCCCCTGAAGTCAACAAAACTAAAAATGTAAAGCTTCATAGCCGCAAAGAGAAGCTTGATGAGGTTTTAACCTTAGTCAAATTCAAGACTAATGGAATAGGAAACACATGCCAGTTTGACAGCAACTTGGTAGACAACATGCCGCCGATAAACGAATCAGAAATAGATGAGAGGAACTGCCCTCTAATCGATGCCAATATGACATGGCTGGTTGGCGACTCTATTCAAGGGCAGATGAAAGCGTTGGATTTATGCCAGGATGGGGTTCCGGAAGCTTGTTACAACCTTTCCGTCATGCTAACCATCGATAAAACTGACAACTCTGATTCAGACACAATCTCACGTGCTTTCGATGTAGCGATCAGTCAACTTGATTCGAATGTTGTTTCAATGCTGCTTGATAAAGGCGGTCTTGGTTTGGGTGACGAATCGTCTGCCAAAGCCAAAGCGCGGAGACGAATCAATGAGTATTTAAAAAAAGCAAAAAACCAACTGAAAAAAAAGAAAAAAGACGGGAAGGACATCCCCAAGATTACAATTTCACCAACAGGTGGACGCAAAGGAAAGCCTCTCATGATGGAACCTCAGCAGGCTTCATTTTATTTATTCTGGGCGCAGATAGATGTGCAACGATAATCGAATGCGGCAAATCCTATTCGGCCTTGCAGGTGGAATTTTAGGGTTGCTTTTTTTATATACGGAGAGTTTTGTTGAAGGGGATTTGCTATTTTTCGATTTTCTGCATAAACGGCTTTTGCCTGAGACCGAATCAAACGTCGCGATTGTCGAGATTGATCCGACAACAGTCGAACTCTTCGGGTGGCCAATTTCAAAACTAGTCTATGCCGGGGCTATTGATCGTCTGCTAGAAGCAGGTGCAAAAGGCGTTGGAGTAGATTTTTTTCTGACTGACAGAAGTTTATCAATAAAAAACGAGGAAAACGAATCTGATAGTCAAGAACAGACAGGGACTAAAACATTAGCCGATATAGTAAATGGCACTAATACCGTATTTGCCACTTATAAGATAACGTCTGAATCCAACGATATCAAAACGTTTCCATCCACACCAAAGAGCGGTTACCTTAAATGTCTTTCGACTGAACCCCATTCATACATCAAGCCCCTGCTTCCTGAATTGACCAAGCAAAATTTATATTCTGGGCATACCCATCTTATCCCGAATCCGAATGACGGCGTTCACAGAAGAATCGTTCCTTGTGAATCCGTTTATGACGGCTGCTTTATGGATTTTGCCTCAGTGCTAACAGGAATCCACCCAGTTGCTGACAACTGTAATAAGTCTGTTATTGTACCATCGTTTCACCCCTACAAAGAATTTTCACGGATGTCTTTGCATCAGTTAGTCCTACCAAGCAACGACGATGAGGAACAGACCGTTAACAGAGTGAAGGAATTCGCCCAGAGCCGTTATGTGATTCTGGGCTTATCCGACCCTACCCTGGGAGATTTTGGCCCAACCGTTCAGGATGCCAGGGAGCCATTGGTCGTACTACATGCAAACAGAATCGATTCGCTGCTTAACAAAATCCATATTACGGAAATCAGACGGTTGTATCCAGCCGGCGCTTCCATGGTTCTGCTGCTCATAACGATCCTCTGGCTTACAAGAATCCGCTATCTTGTGTTTGCAGCTTGTTTTGGCTTTATTGCTGCTATTGGGATCTGCGTTGTTTTATTTAAATCCCATTACTATTGGATACCGCCCTCATCGTTTACATTATCCTATGTCCTCGGAACGATGGGCGCTTCCGGTTACGGAGCATGGCGGTACTACATTTACAATAAAATGCTTGCCCAGGCGTTCGACAGCTATGTTGCTCCTGAAGTGATGGATTGGCTACGCGAAACGGAAGGCAAAGCCCTCCACCCGAAAGCAGCGGATCGAAGAGAGATCAGCATCCTTTTTAGCGATATTGCGGGATTTACCACTCTTTCAAACTCCCTCAGCGCACAAAAGGTGATGAAAGCTTTGAGGCTTTATCTTGACTCCATGTTAGCGGTGACCAAGTCTCATGGCGGTTATATCGATAAAATTGAAGGTGATGGCCTGATGATTCTTTTCGGGGCGCCAAAACAGATTGGAGAGCACGCAGAATTGGCCGTATCGTGTGCCATGAAAATGCAACAGGAAATCAATCGGCTGCAAAAAGCATGGACGGCAATAACGGAAAGACCTTTATTGGTAAGAATCGGGATATCGACAGGAACCGTGTTCGTTGGCAATTTAGGGAGCCACAACCATATCGAATATACGTCTATCGGTCGAGACGTCAATTTGGCTTCCAGGCTTGAAGCGAATAGCGAAAAAGGTGGTGTTCTCATTTCAGAACGCACCTTGGAACTGATCACTGACCCCCCCCCCGGCCATTGGGAGGACGTTGCGGCAAAAGGTTATTCCGACCCAGTCAAGGCATGGCAAATCCCAAAATCGTATTTCGGCACGGATGAGAATTGATTTTATTTATCGAGGTGGAGGCAAGGCTGTGAAAAGAAGAGGCTACAAAACGATTGGTTTTGTGATCGCCAAAGGATTGCTTGCTTTCACGATATTCTTTTTTTCAAGCAACCCCATCTTGGCTGCGGAGAATGAGGTGTCCATAAAAAAGAATGCCAGAATCTTCATTCCAATCGTCAGAGCTGCTCATTCGAATGAAGAAAATAATACGTCCCCAACCTTGAAGGATTTAACTGATAATATTGTCGATATCGCCTCTGGATATGGATCATCCAATATATTAACGGAAGTAGATGCAACCGATATTCTTCATCCAGCTACGGCCACACTCCTGTCCAACTGCGCTGATATCAACTGTCTGATTGATATCGGCAACATGATCAAAGCGGACTATATCATTTCGTCGCAATTAGGCCGCATTGGCAATGAATTTATCCTCACCATGTATTTAGTCAAAACCGACACAAAGCAGCTCATCAACCAGGAAGTTATAAAAGTCCCTATAGCTAGTCGACTTCTCTCGGCGTGTGATGTATTAACGCGACGACTTTTGGGGAAGGATACGCAACTGCCAGCTTTGTCCGAAAAAGAGAAAGAACTGGTATCCCTTCAAGAAACAATGGCCAGTGTCGAGAATATCGTAGTGCTTATCACGCGAGTGACGACGGGAAACAAGGAGGATGAAAAACCTGTTGACCCTACCGCGATGACCAACCTTGCGGCTACGACCATATCGGGATTTGAGAGATACAACGTCACCAGCAAAGAAGATCTTTCAGCCTTGATGATAAATCTTTCCGAAAGGTTGCAGTTTGACCACAAGACCTTGAATCAACTTAGTGAAATTGGAAAAAAGCTCAGCGCTAGGTATCTTTTCTATTCCCACGTTGGCAAGGTCATCGATGAGTATATGATATCCGTCAATCTCATCGATGCGGAGGAGAAAACCGTCGTCAATCGCGTCTCTCTGTTGGTGAAGGATCCGAGGCAAGTCGCTCCCGCCATGAAAGTGGCTATTTACAATCTGTTCGGCAAACAGGCAAGACTGCGAACAATAAAGGACGTTTCTCGGTCGGATGTTCTGTGGCGTTCCTCGGCTGTTCCAGGGTGGGGACAATTTCATAACGATAAAATTGGTTGGGGAACCGTCTTTGTCACGGGTTTTGTCTTAACGCTTGGATCGACCATCACAAGTTTTGCAATGTATGATTACCAACTCGACAAGCGCAACTCGACAACCAACCTCACTCAGCGTAACAAAGAAAATGAAAAACTAAACTATTTGAATGCCGCACGATGGGCAACACTGGGTGCAACTGTCTGTGTTTATGTTCTCAATATCGTTCATGCTGCTGTCATGGATCTTCCGGCGGACAACATTGAAAGCAATAAAGACGACTTGATATTGATTGGGGCATCTCCAGAACATAATAGTTTCATTATCGGTGCCCAACTTAGATTTTGAAGGCTTTGCCTAACCTCGATAAGCAGGAGATGGACGTGAGAAAAGAGCCAGCCATTATCCATATCAATTGTGACGTTGTTGCAGCCGTGCTTCTTTTTGCCTTCATTGCAGGTTGTAGCGTTTCCAACCCGGAACCGCCGCTTCTCTGCGACACACCTGAAAGCCTGGCCTTCGGTCTGTCAGACAGTTCCAAAACGTTTCGCGTCGACAATTGCGGAGGCGGTCGATTGGAGTATCGCTTGGTTTTCGATTCGGAAGACTGGCTCGTACCTCCACCTGATACGAGTGGAACAGCACCAGATACGGTCGAAGTGAAAGTAAATCGAGAAGATCAGACTGTCGGCCAGCACAGCGCCAACATCCGTGTCGAATCCGAATACGGCAACGCTGTTGTCGCTGTGACCATGGAAGTCGGCGGCGCTGTGTTAAAAACAGATCCGGAAGCAGGTCGAACCCTCCTCTTTTCTCTTAAAAACACTCGGCAGGTGGTGACCATTAGCAATAATGGGACAGGACCGCTTATTTATCTAGTGAACCTCGCCGCCAACTGGCTGGAAGCTTCCCCTCCCGGAATTCTTGAAGGAACTTTAGACACCGATCAAATAGCAACGCTCACACTTGATTTGGATGAGGATATGGGACTTAAAGAAGCGGATTTTTCAAGTGGAGAGGTGGTGATTAGCGTTCAACGCGGCCAACAGGATCCTGTGCGCTTGTATGCCGTGTTTAGCGACAAAGAAGATTGCCCAGAGCACTGCTGGACAGATCCAACAACAACCTGCCCACAATGCCCTGAAGAGGAAGGAAAAGCCCATTGTGATAACAACCATTACTGCCGGTTACCGCCTGTAATCGATACCGTGAAGGGTATCGACCCGCTCACGGATAAAAAGGAAAACTACGCCGAGATAGGCTGTGATGGTGAATCTGGATGGGAACTCGTCATCAGCGGTAGTCACTACTCCCGTCCGCTATCGGGCCAGGAGAGTGGTCAGGGGAACGAAATCCATTTGGGAGCAAAGCTGGCAGCAGACGTAAATGTAATTTCAGCGGGAGAGGCTCATGCTCGCGTACCGGAGGGATTGAATGTTCCCGAAGACGGCATGGAAAAAGAAGTAGCCATTCAAGTGACGACCTATGGTGTTCCTTCCGAAGCAGGATCAATAAAAATTCGACGCCCTCTGCCGGAAATCGAGACGATCGTGCCGGATGTTGCTTCAGTGGGAGAAAACATCACCCTCCATGGGCGCAACTTTATGCTGTGCGGTAGTTCCAACGCGTCGGTGAGTTTCATCGGCTGTGAGGTGTCGGTTAGTCCAGATAGCCTCACAGACAGAGAGATGACGGTGACCATTCCCGAATGCGCCCGTACCGGACAAATTACGCTGACAGTCGATGAATACACCAGTCGAGCACCCTATCCTGATCTTGTGGTTCGCGATTCAATTGAGTTGGAACTGGATCTCACACGCACGCCACCTTTTGCAGCAGGTCTTTCGCTGGATGGGCGATATCTTGCCGTACTCGTCCGTTCCACAGGTTTCCAATTAAGGCTATGGGATCTCAAGCCTGATACCATGCGCGAACTTTCTTGTGGCAACGCTGAAGGCAACGCCTGTTTAGAACTACCCGAACTTTCTCAAACCGCTGCTTTTTCAAATAATCCACTGACCGGTGTGTTTTCCGTGTTCGTGCATACGGGAGGAGAAACGTTCCTGCGTCGCATCGACTTTGAACCGAACGTGGATTACAGCAATCAAGCTCCTGTCAGTCCTACCGAATTAAACTGCGAAGGTGTGGCTGTATGCGGCGCTGGTTCCAAACCGACGGCTATGCTTACTACACCGGATGGCTCTCGTCTACTGATGCTGTTTGGTGAGCAGGTTTACGAATACAGTCTCAATGATGAACGTTTGCGCAGTCTCAGTGATTCTGAGTTTCGATTCCGCAGTTTGTCAATCGGCCCCCATGGACGCTATGCTTACGGTGTGGTGGTGAAGGAAGACAGAAACCCGATCGCAGCCGTATTGGACGTATCGGCCCTCGACGAGGAAGGCAATCCCCTCTCCTCGCAACGAGGACAGGTTGTTGCCGAGTTGTTAACAGGTTTTGACGACGTACGCATCGCCTTGGATCCTACGGGACACCGACTTTTTGCCGTGGACCCATCAGGCGCAGGTGCTTTTCTCGTTCGGAGCTGGAACGTACAGGATCCGATGAACCCCGCCGGTGAAGCGCCCCTGGGCCTGACATCCGGACTCGACCGGCTTAGCGCCATTGCCGTAGATCAAAGCGGGCAATGGTTGTACGGACTGGTACCCGGTGGAGAAGTGAAACGAACGAACCTCGAAAATGAAAACTGGGAAACGGTTTCCACAGTTGGCGGAGGGTCAGGTGTCTCGTTAAGTCTAGCGAAAGACAACGGTCGCCTGCTTTCCCGAACCGTAGATGAAGTCACGGTCCTTTCGGTGGAGCGCCCTGCGCCTGTCATAGCTGATATACAGCCCGACATACTGCAACCGGGAGGATCTATTATTGTGACTCTGGCCAACGACGCCTGTAAAGGGCGTGCGGCTCCTCGATTGTCCGTCAACAACACGTCACCGGTCGATCTTGAAGGCTCCGAAGACGGACGTACCTACACCGGTGCTTTGAGTGCAGACATTCTTTCCGGTGCGGTCGTTTTCCAATGTGAAGGTCGGCAGGATTCACAGCAGACATATGAAATCGTTGGAAATAACCATGCCTACAGTGCGTTCGAGCTGGGAAATGCCATTGACTGGATTCTGCCCATCGATCGTTCTGACGTTCACTGGATGTACTTGGTCAATCAATCGCCAGGAAAAGTAGGGCTCATCCGTCTGAACGATAAAGGCCACGTAGAAGAGGATCGCGAATTGCTGGATCTTGGTGATACTTACGCCATGGTCGATGCCGTGACCGTGGACAGCGACCTGTACGGCTTACGACGCGATCAGGGAGGTGTATTCAAGGCATCCGTGCCAACTTGGCCCAATGCCACCTTTTTCACGACGAGTTCCATGGACCTACCCAACCCAAGCGCTCTTGCCATCAACCAAGCCACCAGCGAAATTTTTATCACCGACGCTTCACGGAACACTATCGTGCGATTGAATTTGGAAACCGGTGATGTCGTCGGCATGTGGAACCTAAATGGCTGCGACCGACCGACGGATATCCTTTTACAGGGGAGCGCGGTATACGTGGCCTGTGAAGGCAACGAGAAACTGTCGGCATGGGACGCCACGACCGGCGACTTCCTACATGAAGGAAACGTGGAGTTCGCCCCCTTGGAAATCGCACCAGGACCAAACGCCAACCGCCTGCTGGTCAGCGGCGAAGACCGGACAGCCCTAACGCTCGTCAACACCAACTTGGGCACTTTCGGTCAAATCGAGCAGGCCTTTGTCACCGGTGGTCGTCCCACAGCGATTACCTTCGATGCCGGTATTCTCATCGGTACTAACCAAGCGCTTTTCTGGTTCAACCGTGAATCTACCGGCACCTATCGACTCATCGGACGGTTTCCTGGAAGCGTGAAATCGTTGGGCAAGATTGATGGGACAAGGCCACTTGTGGGGAGGCCGACTGCGCAGGTCGATATAGGGGTGTTTTGAGAGATACCAGTTCTCCCCCACGTCGTTTTGAATGAGACGAACAAGTTGGGAACGGTGGCGTGAAAATTTAACAACTTAATCATCAAAAGCAATTACCGCATTTGAAGACATTGCCATTCGCTCCAAGAACACGGATTGTCACCTGTGCACATACTTCCATCACAATGAAAAGCACTGTAGCCATCTCGACATCGACAACTACCGTCACCAAGACATTCTGAGTTGGCAGCACAATAACGGCCATCACCACACGATATATATCCCGTCCCGCATGCAGCGAGACTACATTGTCCATTTTCACAATAATACCCAGAACTACACGAAACCGGTTCCATAATCCACTCTCTACAAGGATCTTCATCGCCGTTGCCACATTGTCTATAGCGTCCTGGATAGAACTGCGTGCATGACCTTTCTCCTCCTACACTGCATTGGTGAGAGCAACAGTACCCTTGTCCCCAGCATAAGCCATTTGTTCCACAACTCGTGCCTGTCTCCCTGAATTCATCCGTTGGGCAATCCCCGAAGCCGTTACAATATTCC
The DNA here is from genome assembly GCA_963663525.2 of Myxococcota bacterium. Classification (GTDB taxonomy): domain Bacteria; phylum Myxococcota_A; class SURF-8; order SURF-8. Next base: position 1,329,499 of record CAXXHC010000004.1, on the reverse strand, counting down.
TTCACATCGCATTCGCTTGTAGCTGAGCGGCAAACTTTGTTAAAAGGTTCATAATTCGAAAGACATGTACCATATCCATCGCAGGTATCTGCACGATCACAAACCGAACTCCAAGCATCACCGCATGGAGACCCGGCGCTTTTATAAGCATGTACACAAACACCATCTCTGCTACATCTGTCACCATAAGCACACTCGGTCTCATTAGCATTTCCACACGAGCTGTATTCCTCTGCATAATTTATCATGCATTGTCCAAATCCATCGCAAGTGTCAGGATAGTCACAATCGCTTCCACTCTGATCCCCACAGGGAAACCCTACACTCAGATAACGGCACCCATCGCAACACTCACCGCTTTCGCACTCCTTCTCGCAGACTCCGCTACGGCAGTAGCCCGAGTTACAGGTTTCATCCTCCCGGGGGCAGGCTTCGCCTTCCATCTCCGGGATAATGACGCAATCCTCAGTATCCCAATCATAACACATGCAGGGACCGCAATCCGGAGGGACGGTACGGAAAGTCGCTTCGAAAGCTATACCTTCAGGCAGATCGTCCCTGTATGGCAACAAGGGATTGCCACGAGGCTCTCCGTAAGGATCCGTGATGCTTGTGGATAATTGCAGCGTGTAGAGCTTGCCTTCCTCCAGGGATCCGATCTCGCTCATGTCTCGCCTTGATTCTTTCGGATATATCACCAACCAGTTGCCGCTTTCATCGAAGAAGTGGTCGATAGGTACGTCGTCTTCATTCATGTCGAGAAGGAAAATGCTCTGGTTTGGATCTCCGGCCCTGCTGTTCAATGTCTCCTCGTCCAACGGCTCGGAAAAGGTAAGCTGCATCCGAGCATTGACAGGCAGGTCATAAGCTCCATCGTATGGGTAGGCATTGCGGATGTACGGCGGTACATTGTCCGTGGCGGAAACCACAAAATCCAGCGTGGACGTCGTATTCGTTTGGATAGGAACGGTTTTTATTCCGCTCCGTACATGGTGGCGAGGTTCGGTGATGAAGACCTCCACTTCGCTTTCCGGCGTTACCCGAATGTTGCCCATTAGGAATGTACCGATCTCCGTTGTATAAGCAGGTTGCAAGAGTACGTTTAGATCCAGATCGTTGTTGTCTGGGTTCTCATCTTTGTTATAGGGATGAATCCACTTCACCGTGACCACTCCCCCAGACCCCACGGGTTCTCCTGTATCGTATGTGATCGTACCCTGCAGTTGGCCCGTTTGGTACTCCGGCGGCATGAGTACAACCATGTTATTGATGGTATACCCATCCACCGGAAGCATGGCCGAAACCGAGTGCCAAGTACCGTCGTAGGGCGTATCTCGATAAGATCCCACTAACACACGTTGTCCTGGGACACCGCGCAAGCTGAACATAAAACGCCCGTCTGCGTCTGTTTTTTGTGTGTCCCAAACACCAGGTCCAATGAACTGGATAGGCGCATTAGAGAGGTTTTCATCATCATCTCTAACTGTACCACGAATGAAAAACCGCTCTTCCCGTTTGCCACGTCCTAGAAAACCGATGGAGTCAAAGGCCGAACCCGAACCTGATTCGCGACCGAATTGAGTGATACCCCGGCCACCTTCCTCGGGTGTGATAATCACTGTATGCTCGGGATCGTCAGGAAGAGGTTCTGCAACAACCCTCATATCGGCTACACGGGTCCATTCAGGCGGATCTCCCGATAGCATATAAAAACCTATTTCGGTTCCCACGTCCAAGCCAGAAGTGTTTGGCAGTCTCAGCTTTGCCTGATGAATCCCGAACGAGAGGCCCAACGGCAGAAAGCGATAGATGTGGTAAGGGTCCGGGGTCTTGTCAAATTCCTCTTCAAGCGGAATTTGAAATTCCCACTCACTGGCCCGGCGAATACTCACTTCTCGTTCTCCGTTCGAAGGTGGCTCGATCCATGTCGGATGGTATTTCAGAAGCACGTCCTTCATGTCGTCGTCAAGGTTGGTCGCCGTACCATCCATCGGCCAATCAATTCCCCCATTATCAGTGACTGCGGCAGGCTGGGAGTTGCCGGTGTCGTAGTGTCCGAGGACAATCACCGTTTCTACTGCCTCGTTTGGGTTGAGTTCGATATATTGGTCTTTTGTTGAGAAGGAATAACCGTTTCCGGCCTGTGTGCCATCTACAACGAGCCAGATCGCCGCAGGACGATTTTCGGGAGGAATTCCCAGCGTAAAGCGGCCAAGGCTATCCGTGTTCGTGACATAGTTCTCACCCTTCACCCACACAGGCGCATAAGCAACAGGCATCACCGGCTCATCCGTTGCAAAAACGTCACTTTCTTCGTCTGGTTGACGATCTGTTCCCATGGCAGGGATCGCTAAAACCAAGCCGATTACCGAATCAGCTACACCAACACCTTTGCCACAGAGTTCGACTTCGGCTATGCCATTGACAAAATCCTGAGCGTTGGTTTCGATTTGCAGAGTCTGGGTAAAATCACCCACCTCAGTAGGAGTGAACACAATTTCAAACGACCACCGGTTATCTTTCTCGATGTCCACCTCGGGTTCGTTCAAACCCTGCTCTTCCGAATTCTGGTCGAATAGAGAGTAACGGATAGAAAAAGGCCCCTCGGACGGGTTTAAACTCACTGCTTCTACTCGTAGGGTCTCCTCAGTTGATGAACCATTTATAACCGAGAATGATTCCGTCTTGGAGAAACCCACCGTCACGTGGCCGAAAGAGTTGTTCCCACAAAAGGATCCAACACTCAGGCTCATGAAAGGCTGGATGCCGCGACCAGAAAGCGGAACAGTGTATGGTTCATCCTCGCCAACGATTGTTACTATGAGTTCACCATTGAATCGGGTTCCCAAGCCTGGCTTGAAATAAATCGGACATGATCGCAGTTCGCCTGATGCTAGGAACTGATGGCCACTTTCCAAAGGGGAGTAGCAATCCTGATCGGATGAATCGAGATAAAAAGGTGACTCGGTTTCGATGGAAAGGATCTGGACTGTCTTTGTACTTTCAGGAGAGGCTGGTTCGTTGATTATACTGAAGTCTTTCCAATTCTCCATTTGAACCGATGTGTCGTCGAAAACGATAGAGTCAGGATCAATGGCAAAAACGGCTTCTCCTTTTTCTCCACTAATCAGAAGGATTTTCACGTCTTCACGACCATCCAGATGATTCGACCGGATCCTCAAGGTTGCCTGGGAATCCGAAGCATCAAGCCGTACGAAACTCAGATTCCAGACGACGGTATCGCCTGGTTCCAAGACAAGAGGCTGCTCGGCGGAAGGATCTTCAATCGGGTTCACTGAGAAAGCTGGACAGACAGCGCCGTTGCACAACTCATACCCATAGACTTTTACTGGTATGTCGCCTGGATTACTCAGCGCAAGCGGTTTCTCCCCAGATTGACCGTACTTTACAGCTCCGAAATTGATGGCTTTCGGATAACCCAGACAGGGAAGACCAGGCTCGCAAACGATACTGTTCTCAAGGTCGTCGTCACCACCGTTTATCCAGGGCACGCTATCGTCTTCGGCACCAATATAGTCCCCGTCAGCCTGCGGTTGAGTGTCCGAGACGCTTGAACTCGATGTATCAACACAGGAAATGACAAGCCCACACACAAGCAACAACAGCATAAACCGTATGTCGATTTTCATGGACCTTCCCTCCATTCGATCAGTTTATTTCGTTTGAGTAATTTTTATCAAATCGGTAAATCTGAAAAATAGAATTTAGTGTTTTGATAAAACACAACGAAATCCAATACCATAATGACTATACGAGGCCTCCTGCTTGATTCGACTGGTCGTTTGCAGTGAATCTGGTAGATCCTGAAGCCAGGATCCTCCACGCAGCACGCGCTCACTTCCCCCGGTTTTCCACAATGACGAGGTCCACTCCCAAACGTTCCCGCTCATGTCGCAAAGGCCACTGGCGCTTTTTCCCTTAGCCATGGAACACACCGGCCAGGTACTGTCACCGCCGCATCCATCTTTATTCTCTTTGTCTCCCCAAATGGCATATTCACAGGTAATGCCCCGATTACCCCAGGGATATTTCCTGCTTCCTTTATTTGATGCCTCCAGGTACCACTCTTCCTCAGTGGGCAATCTTCCGCTCACCCATTGGCAGAAATCGGCAGCCTGGTTCCAGTTAACACAATTAACAGGATTGGACTCTTCGCGGTTGGAGTCCCAATTGCACTTCTTGTTTGAAAATGAGTTTTGCGGCTTGCTACACACCCCGTCTTCCACACATGCTTTGTACTGCCCTAAAGTAATCTCGCTTCGAGAGAAATGAAGTTTTGCTGGCTCACTGTATATCCATTCTATTCCGTCTCTGCCGTTTGGCGGAGACTTGGTTGGGGATAGAAATTCGGTGATTGCTGCTTTATTGGAAGCTCGGTTCATCTCTGATTTCAAACGTTCCAGCATGGTCTGAGCTTCATCGCGATAACGCCAGTCGGCTGGCGCAAAGTTTAAAATCTCCGCGACTGCATTATAACGCGTTTGGATGGGTATGGACTCCCGATCTACTCTTTTCTTTGCCTCTGCCCAGTCTTCATCGACACGTGCAATAGTTGCTGCCAAAACTCCCCACTGGCTAGCTCTGTCTCGCGCCTGGTCGGCATAGGTTGTCTCTTGGTTCCATTTCTTGGCAAACCCCAACCACTTTTCCTGTTTCTCGCGTGCAGGAGCGTTTCCCTGATCAAATGTAATCACTGCACTGTAATCATCTAACATCTTCCAATTGGTTGAACTACGCTTGCCAACCGGTAATTGTACCGGTACCAGCTTCGTAGTAGCATCTTTCTCTAATTGTACTTGACTGGGTAATTGCGCTGTACTTGAAAATCTCGATTTCAGTATTAAAATAAATTCACCGCCCTCATCTCCAGCCTGCCTAAGAGTACCCAATACGGGCGTTTGCGCACTGTTATTGGCTACGTTGGGACCGACAGCAGCAAACAGTTCGTTAGGCGTCAAATATGGTTGTTGAACATGTTTTAAATACTTCAGAAAATAGCAGGCAAAAACAGAATGCTTTTTGCAGTCTCTTCCGCCGCTTAAATCCGCGACAGGTTCTTTACCGCCAGATGTAAGAATCGTCCGGGATGGAAGCTTGTATTTTTCTCGATAATATCTGTCATCTATTACATCTGGAATGGCTCGTTCGGCTAACAGAGTTCCGGAAAAACACGAATCACTCACAAGCCAGATGTGCCGTGCCTGAATACCCGCCAGCGCCGTTCGGATGTCGGCATTTGAAATCAAGCTTGCAATATTACCGACCTTTCCATCAGCCGGTATCCAATAACCTTGATTAAGGATCTTGTCTTCAATGCCGTGTCCCGCATAGTAAACGAATAATGAATCTTCCTTTGTCATTTTTCCAGCAAGGAGGTAAAAATCGTTCAAAATATGTTCTCGCGTGGCCTCTGCGTTGTAACGTTCCATCAGGTGAGAATTATCGAATTGAAATTTTTCTAGTAGCAGATCACGTACAGCTGTCGCGTCTGCTATAGGTGTGTCAAGTTTTTGTACATATTGATAATCATTGATCCCAATAAAATAAAGCCAAGCTGTTCTGACAGGCATGGTTTCGGCCTGGAAGGATGAAAATCCCCCGCCCCGGTTCTGAGCAAAAAGCGAACCGGCCAGTAGCCCTAAAACTAGCATACAGAGAAGCCAGAATTTCACAGCGCCTCTTTCCATGTTTGTATCATCTAGCGAACGTTGTCATCGCTGGGTTCTTATTGTAATTTGATTGACGACTTCCGGTACCGGATTAGTATGTCCCTGCGCCGTTATACTGAAACCGCCACCACGAAAACCGCATCCGACTCGCGAAAAACCACCTCCACGCGTCGAACAATCCTTCAGACCGGTTGCTGACTCTGCCTTTCCCGGTCCTGATACGACACAGCCTTCCCCTTTGTCCGATCCGGAAACAAAATGAAATGGCTTCCCATGTTCTGCGGAAATAGCTTCAACGCGCAGAACATCTTCACCCATAACCGGCTCGCCGACTTGGAAGCGGATACCTTGGGGTAAAAGAAACGGCCAAGCGTCTTGTCCTGCAGGAATTTTAGGACTTGTCTTGAAACCATGAATCTGATTTGGGCTGTACTGGCAAACAGCCTCCGCCGCAGGGGTCTCACAGGTAATGCGAAGATAACAATCTTTCGAGCATATGGCGTGAATTTCGTATTCATCCCCTAAAGTCAGCAAGCTGCTGCTTGGTATTCTAGTGCCGTCAACTTTTTGCACCCAGGCATCCAAACGCATCTCCCCATTGGATACGACCAGATCGTGCCCTACCCAAATTCCTTGATCCATATCGGGGGTTGCACTGATTTCCTTAATCTTAGTCAGAGACGTCAAAGGAACCCAGCCTTCTAATCCTTGTTTCATCCGAACTTTCACTTTATTCTTGGTTTCCTCTAAAACGGTTACGAAATCGCCTGATTTGAGCTTGATATTTTTTTCGCTGTCTTTGAAAAGTTTGTCTGTGAACAAATCCGTAAAAAACCTAACTACAGCCATACCCGCATCAATCAACAGCGGAACAGCCAGAGCTGCACTGCGAGTCTTGACGACCTGTTCAACATATTTAGTATTCACCCAACAAATTTTCCCCTTGGTTTCAGGCGAAGTAAATCCATACCAATCATCGGCCATAAAGGTGATTTTGATTTGGAGATTTGCGGACAATTCAGCACAAACCTCGGCCTTTATATTGGGTGCTACATAAGCGGTTTGATTGGAAACAAGGTGCATGACAATTGGAGAGCTTTCAGCAAATGCAAAAGAACCTGCCCTTGGGAAAATCAGTATGATGGTGATAACTGCCACCACTGTGAATATACTTATAGGCGCACCTCGGTTTTCTTTTCGAAAGAGAGACAACCAACAGTTGTGATTCATGTGACGGCCTCCAGCTTGTTTGACCAGTAGATCTGTTCGTAATCGACATGACTCATCTGGTTGCATTTCTGGTGCTTCTTTAATCAAGCGATGTTTTTTATCACAGATATATCCCTATACTACGAATCCTACAGGGGATTTCCTTATTGTCAACCTTAAAGAGAGGTCTGATGAAGCGTAGGCCCATTCGGCAAATCAGGTTGGACGATCAGCATCCACCGGACGGTTATGAGGCATACCTGGAGTGGATGATCGATGATCTCTGCGAGGCCAGGGATGAGAAAGACCGAGTAAAACAGGCGATGATCCTGGCGAGGTACTACGGTTGAAGTTTTCGTATAGCCCGAGCGCTATAACGAAAACGAATCCGGATCGGATAGTGACCCACGGGGGGCCCCATGTAACTGGTGTGAATTTTTTTTGGCTGGGATTTTTTCTCTCAGCGAGCGCCGTGTTTCGGCTCATCGAACCAGAAGCTATGTGGCGCCCGGCCGTTCGCAGGCCATTCATTGATCGGACGACGGTTATGGTCATCGAGGTAGTTGTCGAGCAGGTCCTGCAGCTCTTGCAGGTTACGTTCAGTGCCGTCCAAGAAGACAGGTCTGAACAACTCCCGGCGGAGATCCTGGAGCACAGCGGCAATAAGACCGTTCTTCCGATCAGCAGGGACCACCTGGTGTTTTATACCCTTCACCTGCAGTTCCATCCGGAAGAAGTGGAGAGGCTGGTCCTTCCGCTTGGGCTGGTAGAACCACGGCTTCCGTGGCGTCTGGATGCAATCCGGCAGCCAACCGCGTTGCTCGAAGAAAGGAAACACGCATCGTCTAAGGGCAAGAGCGACAATCTCTGGAGTTCGACCGGGGTTCAGGAACGCCCAGCTAAAGAGTCCGGCGGTTTCCACCATGACCGTGACGTAAAGACGACCAATATTGAAAAAGTCACCGACGGCAGCCGTGTCCATCACAACCAACTCGCCCACGCCAGTGGGGATGCTGCCAAACTCAGCAAATCGAGGATTGATTCTGGCCACGTCCACAATTAACTGTTTAGGAGGATCGATTTTGCCTTCAATAGCCAGTTTTTCGACGGTCCGAACACGATCCTCGCGATATCCGAGGTTATTACGGTGCAAAATCTCCTGAATGGCTGGGCCGGTTACATCCAAGGCCAAAGTGTCCTTGAGGTGCTTGGAAAGCCGATGACAGCCCCACAACGGGTGCAAACGCGCGTGACCGAGGATGACTCGCTCCACCGGGCGCGGCTTCTGGCCACGGCGATCCAGAAGGCCCACACGCCCCTGAGCCTCATATCGGCGTTTCCACTCGTAAAACTGCGTTCTGGAGATACCGGCATCGGCGCAGGCTGCCTTGACATTGCCAAGCTCTTCGGCGCGCTTAATCACGCGCTCACGGTGCTGAATAACGTCCTGTTGGGGGATGTACATATCCATGGTTTCATTCCTTTCTGGAGGCTATTCTATCGCAGATCGACTTGAACGCATGGGATTTTCCGTGTCAGGATTCATTTTATGGCACCACTATGGCACCACTTTCAAATGGCGAATTCTGTATCTATTTATAATCACTGAATTATGCGGCGTGAGTACATTCTGAGTTAAAGCATGTTGGATTTGTCGATGCAAAAGAGAATTTGGTATAATGCAATCACTGGGGGTGAATATGACTGAGAATGAAGTGATCGAGACGCAGTTCGTTCCGGAAGAATTACTTTGGTGCAAGGTGATGTTCATCAACGCTGTTGTCGAACGCCGGGTGCCTATGAAAGTTGCCTGCGAAGCTTTCGGCGTCTCGCTGGCCTGCGGCTATCACTGGCGGTCGGAATATCTGACAAAGGGCGCGGTGTCGATCCCGGATAAGAGATATGGACCACGGGAAAAGACGAAAAAGAAAGTTCATGACGAACCGAAAGCGGAGCCCAAATCGTCCTGGCCGGAGATTGAAGGGGAAGAAGAATGCCCGCGCTGAAGAAGCCGAATACAAAGTGGGGGACGCCGGAAACAATCAACAACTACATTGTCCGATGTCAGGATCCGGACATGCGCAAGAAATTGACGGTCATCTGGATGCTGATGGTTGGCTACAGCCAGGAGGAGACGGCGGAATACGTCGGGGTTTCGTGCGGAACCGTCCGCAACTGGCGCAGAAGATGGGATGACGAAGGCGTGGATGGCTTGCGAGCGCGCAACCTTGGCCCCGGTGAATGGGGTGAAGCCAGACAGCAGTTCCGGGAAGGCGGATGCGATCTGAAGCGTGTCTCCAAACGCTTTACGGCCATCGTCCCGGCGAACGGTAACTCCATGCCGCAAACCTTGTTCGGCAATCCCACGGGCGCGCAACCACGTATCGTACGGCATTCCAGCGTGCGACGGACATTGCTTGGCAGGCGGTAATGTCTGTAATGCGATTGAAGACCGGGTACGTACAAACTCAGATAGTCTGGTTGTGGGATATGGGGGTGTGTTCCGTGCATTCTTTTTTGAACTATTTCTCATCCCCCTCGCATGTTTTGAATTCGAGATGCGTAATGCCTTGAAATAGATAGGAGATTCTATGACCACTCAATGGCAAAAGCCCAAAGGCAAATATCCCCAGGGTCCGAGCGTTGCAGCGAGTAAGCCCGTTCGCCAAACAGTCCGCGAACAACATGATGAACTGAAACAATCGGATACAGTCGATCACATGGGCATCGGCCCGCAATACAAAGGCGACAATGCCTTCACGGCTCGGATGCGCTATCACCAGAGTTGGTACCGGTCAGAAGTTCTTCGTGTTCCATACGGTAAGGGACCGAAGGCCAACAGTCCCAACTATTACGGCAACATGCTCGCTCCTGAAGCAGCGGAAGCCGGGGCGAACTTCCTGACTCCGGAGATCTTCCGGGTGGTGTTGGCACGTCTGAAAATGGATACCGGCTTAGTGGAGCGTTACCGCCTGCTTCACAATATGCTATCCAGCCAGCCGATGTGCTTCAATCTCTTCGGGCCGATGGTGATGGATACGAACCTGGCTACCAAGCTGCTACGCACGATCATGCCGGATGAAGTGAAAAAGGTTCGTGGGGTGAAAATCGAATTCGCGCCGGAACCCAGAGACGAAATGCTTAATGATCGCACGGCTTTCGACGCGTTTATCGACTATGAACGTACGAACGGAAAGCTGGCGTTCATTGGAATTGAAACAAAACTGACTGAGCCTTTTTCACAAAAGCACTACGATGGTCCGGCGTACAGGAGATGGATGGAGACCGAACCTTCGGTGTTTTTACCGGGAGTCGACGACAAAGTGGATGCCGTCGTCCACAACCAGCTCTGGCGCGACCATTTACTGGTCATCGCCCTACAGGTTCATCCGGGATCGCCTTACGAGACCGGGACGTTCATGTTGGTGCGCCATCCTGAAGACAAAGCATGCGCAAGTGTGGTCGCTGGATACCGGGAATTATTGCAGCCCAAGGCCAGCTTCAATGATGTACCTCTCGACTGGCTGATCGAGAAGTTTGAAACCACCGAGTTGACAAAGAATGAACGAGAATGGCTCATGGCCTTCAGAGTAAGGTATTTGGATCTGAATATCAGCAAGTAGATTACCATCCCGCCTGTTCAAGAAGATCTATGGCGCAATAATATCCCCCCCCTTTTTTTTACCACCCTATCTCCCTGATAACTCCACATAATTTCCTTTCCGCCCTTGCCTTATTAATGCTATAAAACGGCTACCGATTCGGAAGTAGCAACTAGGGACGATTCTTCGGGAAACGTATGATTATGTTTGCAAATTCAAGCAGGTAGCGGATGCCCACAGGTCACATCAAACCCTTGTTTCATGAAAAGACGCTTGCCAAAGCAATGGCGGGCTTTCCCGCCATGCAGCACCGCGCCGCCGAAGCCCAACAGCACGAACGCCGTCTGGCCGACCTCGTCAACCAGGCCTACGGCCTCACCCCCGAAGAAATCGACCTGATGTGGAAGACGGCCCCGCCCAGGATGCCGGTGGGGGAGAAATGAAAATGAATAGGCAGGTATTATATGAACATTGAATCGATTGTTGATAGCGTACTGCTAGAGAGTCTCGCCCGTTCCGTGATCGGCGGGCAATTTGTACTTATCTATTGCCTGGCAATCGTTCTGGGCTGCTTATCGTCTGGGAAACTTGGACACGGAGTTAATGTGTAGATGGAGTTGATTCCGGCTCCCAAGATCCGGCAGAATGACCGGAGGAAGGAGCGAGTCATGAGTGAGAATCCGAAAAAACGCCAAGCTTCGAAACAACCGAAAGCCGGTACCCGTGAGGATGGATCGGGCGAGGATTTCATCCGTAAGGTCCGACGCAAAACCCGTCGCCGGTACACCGCCGAGGAAAAAATCCGCATCGTGATGGAAGGTCTGCGAGGCGAGTTGTCCGTGGTGGATCTGTGCCGTCGGGAAGGCCTTCATTCCAACGTCTATTACAAGTGGCTGAAGGACTTCATGGAGGCGGGCAAGGCCCGACTGTCGGGGGATACTCGCCGGGATGCCAGCAGGGATGAGGTGGACGGCCTCAAACGTGAGAATGCTCGGCTCAAAGAGCTGGTTGCAGAACTGGCGATCGAGAACCATGGTTTAAAAAAAATTGTGAGCTGAAACTCTACGAGAGGCAAGGAAAGGAGCATCTCATGATGGAGCAGAAGCTTGCGATTTTGACCGAGGTGGAGAGGAGTCCCAACAAGAAGAAGCACTTGGAATCCTTGGGGGTATCCCGCTCGACGTACTACACTTGGAGAAAGCGGGTTCGCCGGGAGGGGAAGACCGGCCTGGAGCATAAAGGACGTGGGTCGCCGGGATGGAACCGCCTGTTGGATTCGGAGCGGGAACACGTACTGGAGCAGGCACGAGCGTTTCCTCCGTTGAGCAGCCGGGAGTTGGCGGTTCGGATCACGGACAGCGGTCGGTTCTACATCAGCGAATCCAGCGTGTACCGAATCCTGAAGGCGGCGGGTCTGATCAAACCCCACATCGTCGAAAAGAAGGCTGCCAAAGAATATCATACGAAGCCCAAACGGGTGAACGAGCAATGGCAGAGCGACATCACGTACATCAAGATCGTCGGCTGGGGTTTCTATTTCCTGATCTCGGTGCTGGACGACGTGTCCCGTTTCATCCTCGCCTGGCACTTGTCGCAAGACATGACGGGGGAGTCGATCTCGGACGTGGTGGAGGCGGCCCTGGCTTTCGCCGGAATCGAAGAAAACGACAAGAAGCCGCGTTTCCTGTCCGACAACGGCTCCGGCTACGTGGGAGCGGCGCTCAACGACTACCTTGATTTCTGGGGCATCCGGCACATCTATGCCGCGCCGTATCATCCCCAGACCAACGGCAAGATCGAGCGATATCACCTGACGCTGAAGATCGACGGCAGTCTGTTGGTGTTCACGACACCGGACGAGTTCGTGCGTTTCATGGAAGTCTTCGTCGATTACTACAATCACGAACGTGTCCACGAAGCCCTGGGGAACGTGACCCCGGCAGACGTGTACTTCGGACGCCGGGAGACCATCCTGAAGGCCAGGGCAGAGCTGAAAGAGCGGTCCATAACCCGCCGCAAAGCCAAGAACCAGTCCGGTATCGACCTGAAGCTGCCGGTCGAACCGATTCGGAAAATGGCCGACGATCATCCCTACTGGAAGTATTTCGGGGTGTTGTCTCGGACGGAAAAAGCGGATCTGCTTGTCGGTAAAGGAGAAACAAGTTATGCTGATTGAACCTGCCTGGAGGATAGGGCAACGCTGGGGAGCGACCCGAGCGCCACGGTGGGTGAACGGCGGACAGGCGGAGCTTCATGCTCCGTCGTCCCTTTATCCCCTGTCCGTTGTTCCAAGAAAGCGATAAACCCAAAACAACGATGGAAACAAGTACTAAATTTACAAGCCGGGCTCAACCGCTCTCACATTCAAAACGACCCCTAAGTGTCCAATTTCGGCTGAAGACGCACAGGCTTGTTTTCGCATCCATTCCTCCATTCAATATATTATTCTGAATGGAGATATTATAGCAGAACCAACAATACAATTCAATTGTCATGAAGCACTAGTGCCACCTGCAAGGGGCGGTGTAGTTTTTCTATAAAATGCCTTTACAAAACAATAGCTTCCGCTTTTATCTGTTTTAACCTGCCTTTCCACTATTTCGCATTTTTGAATCTTCTTGAAGCACTTCCCTATTATGGTATATTACGAAACATATAAATAAGGGTTAGTTTGTTTTCTTTCTGCATGAATGCGTGGAGCAAAAGTGGGGCGATGCAGATGAATCGATATGCGTGCCTGTTTTGGATCGTGATCGTAACGGTGACATTGGGTGTGACTTTGCCGATTCATGCAGAGGAAGACCACCCTAGTATCGTGGTGTGGAAACTGGCCGCCAACGAAGGGGTAAAAGCTGAGGACGTGAACCTGATTTCCAACTTTGTCACGAACCATGTGGCGAAATATTCAGGAGCGAAGGTCATCTCCGAAGCAGACATTCATACGATCCTGAAAGGTGTGGAAAAACGCCAGGAATGCGGGGTAGAGGATACATCCTGCGTGGCCGAGATCGGTGCAGCGTTGGGAGTGCCGGAAGCAATCAGCGGTGATATCGGTCGCTTGGGAACCATCTGGGTGCTCAACCTTCGGCGGATCAACGTGCGTACCACGGAGGTCATCGGTCGCAGCAGCCGCCAGGTGGAAGGCGAGGTGGACGATCTCGTATTGGCGATTCCCTCTGCTGCTGCGGAACTGTTCGGCATCAAACTTTCCGACCAGCCTGGAACGTTGATTCTCCATTCGCTGCCACCTGGGGCGAGGGTGTCCCTGGACAACGAAGAAATCGGCGTAACTCCTCTAAAACACAGAACTCTTTCGGGAAGCCACACGGTTGTATTTTCCAGTGCCGGATATTTCAATGAGAAACGGGTGATTGAACTCAACCCCCACGAACGGCTGGAGGTGATGGCATCCCTGCGCAAAATCCCCCTGAATCCTTACCCAATTGCTGGACATGCAACATTCTGGTCGGGAGCTGGTCTGATCGTGACCGGTGGCATTCTGAATTGGCAAGCCGGAGAAAAGCAGAAATCCTGGGAAGATACGGGAAATTCCTCCGACAAAAGCGCGAATCACGCCTTGATGGGCTCGGCCATCGCAGGGTATGCGTTGGGCGGAGCGTTGATGATCACGGGTGCGGTGCTGTGGATTTTAGATCCCGGCGATGAAGCCTTGGACGATCGAAAGGATGTGAGCGTAGAAGCGGGACCGGATGGTCGAGGCGGTGTGAGTCTGCTGGTCCGTGGGAGGTGGTGAGATGCGGATTCTGCTGCTCATTCTGTGGATAAGCTTGTTGTGTCTTCAAGGTTGCTACTGGGCCGGTAACGACCTCGGCGGCGAGGAGCAGCCCTGCTTTGGCAACGATACCTGCCACTCGGGGTTGCAATGCTGCGAGGGAACCTGCAAAGCATCCTGTGAATCGGAAGGAGACAACGACGAGTCGTCCACCGAAAACGATGTGGAACCCGATGACAATGATTCGGTGGTTGATGTCGAAACGGACGGCGAAGCGGAGGAAGATGACTCGCCGGTTGGCGATGAAGACGAGGACAGCATCGAAGAGTCCGATAACGATGACACAATCCCCGGCGATGAAGATGAGGATCTGGACCCGGATGTCGATTCGGATACGGACCCGGAACCGGATCTCGATCCGGAGATGGAAGAAGAACTTGAACCGGAAATAGAGGTCGAAGAAACCGAGCAAGAACGGGAACTTGAAGAAATTTATGAAGAAGAGCTAGAGCCGGAATGGGAACCCGAACTTGAGCCGGAATTAGAGTCGGAAATAGAGCTGGAAATAGAAGAAGAGGTTGTCGAGGATGAGGCCGAACTCGAACCGGAATTGGAACTGGAACCTGAAGCCGAGCAGGAAGAATTCGCAGAGGAAGAAACCGAAGCCGAGGAAGAATGCGAGTGTTCCGCCGTGGACGACTGCTGTTCTGACGGTTGCCATGTGGATGCGAACGGAACCCTTTGCAACAATGACGATAACGCCTGCAACGGTGTAAGTACCTGTAATTCCGGGAGTTGTACGCAGACGACGGAGCCCGTCACTTGCACGGCGTTGGACGACTGCCACGTTGCTGGAACCTGCGACACCGAAACAGGCATCTGCACGAATCCCACCGGGAACGAGGGTGAAGTCTGCAACGACGACAACAACGCTTGCAACGGTGTAAGTACCTGTAATTCGGGGAGTTGTACGCAGACGACGGAGCCTGTTACCTGCACGGCGCAGGATGACTGCCACATCGTAGGAACCTGTAATACCGAGACGGGAATCTGCACGAATCCCACCGGCAACGAAGGGGAAGTATGCAATGACGACAACAACGCGTGCAACGGTGTAAGTACCTGTAATTCCGGGAGTTGTACGCAAACGACCGAGCCCGTCACTTGCACGGCGCAGGACGACTGCCACGTCGCGGGAACCTGCAATACCGAGACGGGAATTTGCACGAATCCCGTTGCGGATGACGGCACGGCCTGCGGGTCGGGGGATCAGTGCGTGGGTGGTTCGTGCGAGGACTGCTTCGATCTGGACGGCTGCGATGGTTTCGGTCTGGGGGATCGCGACGGCGAATGCAGCGAGGTGATCTGCACCACCCAAACGCATACCTGCGGATATCAGGATGTGGCGGAAGGTTCGGCCTGTGAAGTTGGAGAAAGCGAAGGAAGTACGGATAGTTGCGATGGAAACGGCCTATGTTTCGATTGTCGGGACGGTTTCGGCGGCTGTGAAGATTTCTCGCAAGACGCTAACCCCTGCACGAGTGTGGCTTGTATTTCCAGCGGGTGCATGGATGTCAACAACGACGAAAACATCTGCTCGTTGGACACCGGATGCACGGACGATCATTGCGTCAGCGGTGCCTGCGAAGTGGAGACGGTCACATCAGGCTGCTACATCATGGAATCCTGTGTGGTTGAGGGGACTTGGAAGGCACTGTCGGGCGATGACTCCTGCCTGGCCTGCCAGTCTGCCACCAACACCCGCGACTGGTCCGCTCGGGAAGAAGGCGCGTCCTGTGACGACGCCACCGCCTGCACGCACTCGGATGCCTGCAATGATACGGCCCAATGCAATGTTTCCATTGCGTACACTTGCGAGCATGAAGGTGTCTGTACCGGTGATGCCGAAACACCGTGTACCTGCACGGGAAATTGGTCCGGAGATTTCTGCGCGATTTGTGACGAAAACGACGGCTTTTTCACCTACGAGGACGATTGCGTGGAAGCGGTGGAGGATTTCGACCACGACGGTGTGTGTTTCGGACCGGATTGCGCCGTGATCGAAGCCGACACCTGCCCCACGGTCTGGAACCCGGATAACGACGCCTCCGTCTGCGATGCCTGGAGCCACCACAGCGCGGATTTCAGCGCACGAAGAACGTTGACGCTCTCGGTAGATGGCTCCGACTCTACGCATCGCCGCACGCACGAACCCGTGGAGGTGCCGCTTGTAAACGGCATTTTGGATGACTCCGTGGTGGGCTACTGGAAACTGGACAACGGAGAAGCCAAGGACTACTCGGGGAACGGGAATAATGGGGTATTGAGCGAGCCTGCGCCGACGACTACGGATGGAGCGTTTGGGGATACGAGTGGCGCTATGACCTTTGATGGAGGCGGAAAGCAGGTACAGGTCTCCTCTGATGAATCACTAGACGTAGAAAAGGAAATGACGATCTCTGCCTGGATAAAGCCGAACTCTGCAATAGACAGAAAGAAAATTCTAGGCCGTACACAGTCAAACACCGTACCAGATGATCCATGGTCATTGGAAATATATGAAGGACGCTACAGTCTATACTTGGAAATATCGAATCTAGATGAAACTGGTTTTGAGAATGTGCGGGCAACACATGATGATCTTCCCGCAATCGGACAATGGGAACATATTGTAGGTGTGTATGATGGGAACTCCTTTAGTCTATTTGTAAACGGAGCTTTATCGAAGCGTGAAATCGTGTGGGAATCAATTCTCATACCAAGCGAATTGAATATTTACATCGGCTATGATCCAAGTTCTGCACTTGATCCTTTCGATGGTTCCATCGACGAAGTCCTCCTCTTTAACCGCGCCCTGTCACCTGATGAAATCAAAGCCTACTACGAGTCTCGCGCCCCCTACGGAACTCGAAACCTCCCCGGTGCGCAGGACGACTTCGACGACTTGCGCGTCACGCAAAACGCCAATGATTCCTGGAATGTAGCCGAGGAACATCTCGTCCCCTACGAGGTACTCGGTCCGCGTTCTCACTCGGACACCCCATGCCCGGCGGAGTTCGATGGCGTAGACCCGGCGGACATCCCCCACATCGCCGACCGCGAGGATTTATGCGGCGTCGTAGGCTACTGGAAACTGGATGGAAACGCCGAGGACAGTAGCGGGAACGCACACCACGGCACGAACTACGGGGCTGTGCCGGGAAAAGGAAGGTTTGGAGACGAGCAAGGCGGGATGGGGTTTGGCGGAAATGCCAATCAGGATCTGATTTCGATTGAAAGCGCTCCCAATCCGATTGAAATTGATGACTTCACTATTGAAATGTGGATTCGCTACGATGCTATCACTGAGAATTCAAATAACAGATGTTTTCTATTAGATACAAGGTGCGATGGTTGTGATGGGTCAAATATCAATGGAGGTGTAACGACTGTAATTGATCATAATGACGGAAATTTCTATATGCATTACGGTCTTAATTCTTCAAGCGATTGCTATTCTGGCGATGCATTGTCTCCAATTGTTTTGGGAAAATGGTTTCATGCAACACTGACTAGAGAATCTGATTCAATAAAAACGTATTTCAATGGTATCGAAATACCGTTCGTTCCAGATACGGGAACCTCCTGTTATAATGAAGACTTTTCAGGAAGCATTCCTTTTCTCAGTCAAGGTGGCCGACTTGCTGCCTTTTCTAAAAACGATGGGTGCGGCGATTCAAGCGGATGCTATTTCCTAGACGGCGCTCTCGACGACATCCTTATCCACTCGGTCGCCAAATCTCCCGAATACATCTATCGGCGCGCCCATCCCAACCTGCCGACCGTACGGTTTGTGGCGCATACGGAGACGGACGACTCTGTCGGCGACGGCAGAGGGTCGTGGTCGTGGCTGTCCTATGCGCTGAACTGGGGGAATGCGGATGCCTTGCAACCAACACCCGTTCTGCGGGGTGCCTACAACGACGACCTCGGCGACTACCCGGCCTGTTACGGATTACTCAACGCTTGTACGGGCTACAGCGGCTGGTGGCGGTTCGACGAGGGAACGGGCACCGTGGCGGTGGATCAGTCCACCCACAAAAACAACGGTACGCTTGTGGGAGATCCCACCTGGACGGCGGGCCGCGACGGGCTGGTGCTGGTGTTCAACGGATCGAGCCAGTACATGGAAATCCCGAGTTCCGATTCGTTGAACCCGACGGAAGCGTTTTCGCTCGAAGCCACAATCCGCGCGGATTCCGTACATGACGGAAAAAACGTGATCGCCTCCAAGATGGCTTTTGACTCGAAAGATGTCTACACCCTCTACCTGGATGGTGATGGCGGCATCCAGGCGAGCGTCTTGAATGAAGAGAACGAGACGGAAGTCACCACGGCGGCGGGTGCGTCTCCGACTCCGGACGCTTGGAGCCACGTGGCCATGGGATACGACGGTGAGATACTCGCCACATGGTCGGAGTATGCGCCGGACCAGACGCTTACTCAGAGCCTAAGCTTATATACGGTATCTGATAATCCCCTCCACGTTGGTCGCAACCTGTGGAGTGACGGCACAGCTTTCCAAGGCGAGATCGATTCTCTGCGGCTCATGACGCGGACGCTTTCCCCCGACGAGATGCTCCACGCCCCGCCCGTTTCCTGGGTTCCGGGTGCACTCACGAACCAGGACGGTGAGACAGCGCTGGACTCGGATGGCGATGGCATCTTGAATGATGGTGATGGCTCCTTAGTGGCAGGCGACCATCCCTGCATGGGGAGTGCAACAGTATCCTGTGACGACAACTGCCCCAAGCGCTACAACCCGGATCAGTCGGACCTGGACGGCGATGGTGTGGGCGATGTCTGCGACAACTGGGTGGCCATTTGGCCGGGCTGGTTCTGGATGGGTAGCTCGGACGGTGTATGGTGCCCGGAGGACTACCCGGGAAGCTGCGATGAAGAGCTGGGCCGCAACGATGATGAGACCCTACATGAGGTTCTTCTGTCCTTCAGATTCGAGATAAGCACCCACGAGACGACACAAGGCGAATTCCAACGGCTCATGTCCTACAACCCAAGCTATTTCAGCGATGCGGGAGACGGCGAACCCTGCGGTGACGATTGCCCGGTGGAGACGGTCTCATGGTACGACGCCCTGGCCTATGCCAACGAGCTTTCCCGCAACGCCGGTTTCGATCCCTGCTATGTAATGACGGATATCGTCTGCCGTGAAGGGTCTCAAGATCCGGTACAGGATTACCGCCTGTGCAAGAATCCCACGAGGCGGGGAATACAATCGGCGACAGTCAGTCTGTGGAACGGCGTTGAGCAACCACAATTTTGTGAGGGGTACAGGCTACCTACCGAGGCGGAGTGGGAGTACGCGGCACGGGCAGGCAGCAACACAGCAATTTATCCGAGCGATGGGAATGACGGGACGATTACCTATGCGGAATGCGAGTTCGACTCCAACCTTGACCAAATTGGATGGTACTGTTGGAGCAACACAAGTTATGGCACCAAATCTATTGGTAGCAAGAAAACAAACGTTTGGGGCCTCTTTGATATGAGTGGCAATGTGTGGGAATGGAATTGGACCAAATACTGCAGCATTTTCAATGTTTACAGTTCAATTGATCCAAGCGGTATCGACTGCACCAGTTCAAAAACAGTCAGACGCGGTTGTGGTTGGGGTAGCAATGCACGATACTGCCGGTCTGCGGAGCGAAATTACAGGCAACTAGGAGAAAGCTTTGGTGATGTCGGCTTCCGTCTTGTCCGCACCCTTGAGCGCGAACCCGACCTGGATCGCGACGGCATCCCCGTGCCCGTGGCCTGGAATGAAACAAATACCCATTGCACCGGCGGTGCAACCCAAAACTGCCACGACAACTGCCCGGTCCAGGCCAATCCCGACCAGGCTGACTATGATGCGGACGGTATCGGCGATGAATGTGACGACTGGTCGAGCATCCCGGCGGGGAAGTTCTGGATGGGCTCGCCGGATGGCGTCACCTGCCCGGACGGTTATCCCGGCTCCTGTGATGCCGAATTAGGCCGCGAAGACGACGAGACCCTCCACGAGGTTACGCTCACTTTCAGTTTCGACATGGCCACCACCGAAACCACCCAAGGCGACTTCGAAACCGTGATGAATTGGAACCCGAGTAACTTCAAGTCCTGTGGTCCCAACTGTCCGGTAGAGCAGGTGTCGTGGTACGACGCCATCGCCTACACCAACGAGCTTTCGGTGAAGGATGGCCTTATACCCTGCTACGTGCTGACCGATGTGGTTTGCGAGGATACAACTGCTGTTGGTTCTGATTACATGCAATGCATGAATGACACTCAGGGAGGCATTGATTCGGCTTCCGTCACTTTTACTGACGATGTGGCCCTGCCACAGCTTTGCACAGGCTATCGTTTGCCGACGGAAGCAGAATGGGAATATGCAGCCAGAGCAGGTACGAATACTGCATTTTATAGCGGGGAGATAACTCAAACACTGCGAGAACCACTTGATTTGAACCTGGATCAAATTGGATGGTACGGAGGAAATTCCAAGTCAAACCATACGGAATATGACTGTTCTGATTGGTTTGACGGGGCAACAACATGTGGCAGTCAGGTTGTTGGGAAAAAAGCTCCAAACGGTTATGCGATATTCGACTTAAGCGGAAATGTCACCGAGTGGGTGTGGACAAATTATTGCTCTGCACAACACATCATGCATGATGATCGTGATGGGATTTCTTGTTTAGATGATACGCGCCGTGGGCTCCGTGGAGGGGCATGGAGTGGGCCATCAATGCAATCTCGATCCGCAAATAGAGATGGAAACTTTGCAGGAGGACGAGGACTTAATGACGGCTTCCGCCTCGTGCGGACTACAGGCCGTATCGAAGACTGGGACGAAGACGGCTTCGACCAGGGTGACTACACCGACCCCTGCACGGGTGGTGAGACGACGGATTGCCAGGACAACTGCCCGCTTGAGGCCAACCCCGATCAGGCTGACATGGACAGCGACGGCATTGGCGACGTCTGCGACCCGGACCGAGACGGCGACGGCCTGGACAACGACGTGGAAACGGACACAGGTTCGTTCGTGGATGAGACCGACACGGGCACAGACCCTGACAACCCGGACAGCGACGGGGATAGCTGGACCGATGGCGAAGAAGCATCCAACGGTTACGATCCAAACGACTACTACGACAACGAAGATCCCGCCGATTGGGATTTTGACAACGACGGTGTCTGCGATAACGAACGCTGCACGGTTCAGGAGGCCGACACCTGCCCAACGGTCTGGAATCCGGATAACGACGCGAGCGTCTGTGATGCCTGGAGTACAGCCAGTACGGGCTACGGCGCGCGGCGGACGATTACGTTGTCTGAGGATGACTCCGCCTCCACCTGGCGGCGAACGAATGAGCCCATCGAAATTCCACTTGTCAACGGCATCCTGGACGATTCGGTGATCGGATATTGGCCTTTAACTAATCGAAATTACACAGACCGCAGTGGCAATGGTCTACACGGAGAAGCCTATTTGAATGTTTCGTCATGTGGAGGTCCTTTTAGTAATGCTAATGGGGCAGCCTGCTTCAATAACGATGGCTGTATAAAGCTACCCAATGAATCTCCATTGAAATTTGACAAGGTATATACTATCTCAATATGGGCAAAAGTAGCAGACCCGGGCGGAACGATATTTTTTGGAGGAGAAAAATATAGCGGCAATGTTGGCATCAGTGCGAACGCGACAAATCCTGATGGATTGGCATTTCATTTAGTATTTACAGCTGCTTCCAATGAACAGCAATATCGAATTATAACTGATGCTGTCTATGAGCGCTCCATATGGCACCATATTGTGGGTGTACGAAATAGAACGGTTCAACAGCTATATATAAATAGCGCTTTAGCTGCACAGGATTCCTGTATTGATGATATTCCAAATACCGGCATGGAAAATGCTCATAATGCTATCGGTTCAGGTTATTTGAGTGGACTAGCATCAGCTATTTCAGGAGCGATATCTGATCTCATTATCTTCGACCGTGCCCTGTCACCCGACGAGATCAAGGCCTACTACGAGAGCCGAGCTCCCTACGGCACGACGATGGTCCCCGGTGCCCAGGACGACTTCGACGACATCCGCGTGACGGAAACCAGTGCCCAAATCGACGACGCGACGGACGAGCACCTGATTCCCCACGAAATCCTCGGCCCGTGTCCGCACAGCGATACACCGTGTCCCGCATTATACGATGGTATGGATGCGGTCGACATACCCCACATCGCTGACCGTGAGGATCTCTGCGGCGTGGTCGGTCACTGGAAACTGGATGGGAATGCGACGGACAGCAGTGGGAATGGCCACGACGGGACGAATCACGGCGCGTCGGATGCACGGGGGAGGTTCGGGGATACGAGAGGGGCAAAGGCGTTTGATGGCGTGGATGACGTAATAACGATTCCACATACTGACGATTTCGATTTAAAGGACGTAGTTACCCTTGAGGCATGGGTATACGTAGAAAGCCTAAACTCTCTGAGTGTTATTGTAGGTAAATACAGTCACAACGATCAAGGTGATGACCAGTATTATATCCATGGACAGGAAAACGGAACTTTACGATTTGGAGCCTATGGGGCTGATTCATCCGGATTTTCTATGCAAAGTACATATGCGGTGACCCTTAACACGTGGTATCACGTAGCCGGTGTCTTCAATGGAACCACAATGCAACTCTATCTGAATGGTACTCTGAACAGTGAAGGCACACCACCATTTAGTGAGCTTTGTGAATCTTCGCACGATGTTACCATTGGGGACGGTCACCCCGGGGTTCAACAAGACCCCTTCCACGGCAGGGTGGACGACGTCCTCATCCACTCCGTCGCCAAATCGCCGGAGTACATTTATCGTCGGGCCAATCCGGGCGTGCCGACCCTGCGTTTCCTGGGGTACACGGAAGAGCACGATCCCACCGGCGGCTCGGACGGCCCCTTCGAGTGGCTAAGCTACGCCCTCGGATGGGGAAACCCGGACGCCGTGCTTCGTCCCGCCATCGTGGCGCACCACGCCTACACCGAAAACAACCGCTTCTGTTACAGTCTGCTTTCTGAATGCACGGGTTACGCGGGCTGGTGGAGATTCAACGAGGGCAGCGGGACGGTTGCCGTGGATTCGAGTGTGAATAAAAACAACGGGACTATTAGCGGCAATCCGGACTGGGGTGCTGGTCAGGAAGGAATGGCGCTAGATATCATAGATGATAGCCATTCTGTAAAGATACCTGATTCCCCGTCTATCAGTTTGTCAGAACAAGTTACATTAGAGTCGATGGTTTCGATACATGCCATAGATAATTACGCTCACTATATCATTTCAAAACCCACCGATATACCCAACATGGGAATTACACTTTTTCTGGACAATGATAAGGCTCTTCGCTGTTTAGTGTGGGTAACGGCAGCTTATGCATCGGCTTCGCCGATCCGGGGACCCGTCCCCGCACCCCTGGGATTTATCGCTTTGAAGTCCAAACCTGGTTGTTGTAATAAGGGATAAAGAGAAAAGGAGAGGTTTCCCCCTCCTTTCCAGGTTCGGACCTTCGACGGCGCTCGGGTCGCGTCCCCGCGTTGCCTTATCCTCCGCCGAAGTTCTGCCAGTGTAACCTTTGCACACTGAAGGAGCAAGAGATGGACGAGCGCGGACTTTTCACGATGGCTCTTGGATTGACCCCTCCCTGGGAGGTGGTGGATATTGACTTTGACGCCGAGCGCCACCGGTTGGATCTGTACCTGGATTTTCCCGCCGGGAGCCGGTTTGCGTGCCCGCAATGCGAGGTGGCTTGCGGGGTTCACGATACGAACGAGAGGAGTTGGCGACATCTGAACTTTTTTCAGCACGAGGCGTATCTTCACGCACGCCTACCCCGGATCAAATGCCCTGAACACGGAGTAAAAACGGTGGAGGTACCTTGGGCGCGTCCTGGTGCGGGGTTCACGCTGCTTTTTGAGGCGCTGGTACTGCTTATGGCCAGAAAGGGCATGACGCCCAAGGGGATCGGCGAAATACTTGGTGAGCACGACACGCGGATCTGGCGGGTGCTGGAATACTATGTGGACTCGAGTCTGGCGAAGCAGGACTGGTCCGAGGTCGAAGCGGTGGGCGTGGATGAAACCAGCCGTTCCCGTGGGCACGACTACGTGACGGTGTTCGTGGACATGGACGAGGCGAAGGTTCTGCACGTGGAGCCCGGCAAAGACCACCGGACGGTGGCGGGCTTCGAGGCTGAGCTTCACGC
Organism: Myxococcota bacterium; assembly: GCA_963663525.2. GTDB lineage: Bacteria > Myxococcota_A > SURF-8 > SURF-8. Next base: position 1,304,964 of record CAXXHC010000004.1, on the reverse strand, counting down.
TCACGGCGGTAAACCCGAACAGGTGAAAGAGTTCAGCATGGACATGTCAGCGGCGTTCATCAAGGGGGTTGGGAAACAGTTTCCCGATGCGGCGATGACCTTCGACCGCTTCCACGTGATGAAGCTTGTCAACAAGGCCGTGGACGAGGTGCGGCGTGAGGAGCGCCAAGACAGGACTGAGTTGGAAAAGACGAGATGGGTCTGGTTGAAAAACGAGCAAAACCTTACGGACAAAGAGCGAGAGAAGTTCGATGAGTTGAAAGACAGCACGCTGAAAACGGCCAGGGGCTATCGGCTCAAAGAGACGCTTCAGTCGGTATATGCCGACTACGCAGGCCATCCAGATGACGGTGAGAAGCAGTTGCAGTACTGGTATTTCTGGGCCACGCACAGCCAACTGCCGCCGATGATCAAGGTAGCCAAAACGATCAAGACCCACTGGGATGGGGTATTGCGGTGGTTTCAGTCAGGTTTGACACAAGGGCTGGTGGAAGGCATCAACGGTATAATTCAGGCGGCCAAGCGCAAGGCCAGAGGGTTCAGGTCGTTTAGGAAGCTTCGAACCATGATCTTCCTCGTCGCTGGAAAGCTAGACTTCGACCTGCCGCAGATGAAACTGCTTACCCACAGTAAATAGCGAGGAGGCATCTAATATCCCCATCTCTTTCAATCCTTCGACAACAACTCTCCTAATTTCACTACGCAGGGACATAGATTCGTCTCGAATATTTGTTCGAGTTACATCGAAATCAACAAATTTGTTTGGAACAAAGTCCAAATCATAAATTGCTGGTACAAAATTTTTATTTTTCCGAAGCAAACGATTTAAGTGTTTGAGAACCATTCTAAATCCAGAAACCGTAACCCTGTTTCCTGAAAAACCTGAAAAAAACCATTTTGGGTTTAGCCTAATTTTGTCTGGGGTGTCATTTTCTTCACTAAACTCCATTCGCTTATCATTAAGGTAACAATCAAGTTTGTCAGAACCAGATATTTTTGCTAACGCTAAAAATATTACACCAGAAAATTTATCCGTGTATTTAGCGACGTCAATCTGAATTATGACTACATTTTCAAGAACGGCTTTCGCATTCGTATCCAATTCCTCTATTTTTCGAAGTGATGCAAAACCAGCATTTCTAAGAGTTACTACCTCATCCTTCAGCTTTACGCTAGTTTCAATTGTTGGCCGAATCAAGTTATGCCTTAAATATCCAAGGATTCTGTCAAGAACTATGTCAGTCAACTCACTTTCTTTTCCGAGTTTAACACTGATTGTTGTGCCACGCGATATTGAATTATCTATTTGGACAAATGCTAATGCCCCATGCTGCTGAACGAAAACACGCCAACCAACACTATCAGATCCTGGCAAATCCATTCTTCGAGTTTCAACTTTAACTGAATCACCAAGCATAAATACAGAAAGGAATCCAATCCCAAAACGAGCAATCAGTGGAATATTTTTAACTTTTTGTGCGCGAAGTAAACGATCAAACCCTGCCGAAGAATAATAGCTGCTACCAACGCGAAAAAAATGATTGCGAAGAACATCTTCTGTCATTCCGATTCCGTTATCACGCACTTGAAGCCAAACTGTACCGTCATTTTCTCGGAATTCAAATATCTCAACACAAGGATGGTAGACGTCTGTATTTTCAAAGTACTTTCGTACAGAACAAGCGTCTATACTGTTTTGAACTAACTCGCGAATCGCTTCGAACTTGCTGTGGTACAATCGAGTTCCCATAAGAAGGCCGGTTACTGCGCGTTCATCTAGTTGCAATTTGAGTTCCATATAGATGTAATCTAATGAACGTATCTCGCATCGTACTGTAGGGGGAATACAAAGTTGATAATTGTCTAAAACTTCATTGGGATTACGTTTTAAGATGGCTAGGGTATCACGAATTTCTTTTTCTATATGAATTCCAAAATGATTCACGGTTGACTCAATGGCAGGATGATGACATGTAGCTCGAAGTATTAGCTCATCTTCCCCTATTTCAATTTGTTGTACGGCGAGATGGCGTTGCCATTCCCTAATAGAAATTTCAGCGTCAGGTAACTCAATATCTTTAACACCAAGATTATCAAACAGAATTCGCGGAGTTCTCTCGAAATCACAATCAAGTATATCGGCTAATCGAAGCATTGCCGCAATAAATTGTGTATTCGCAACATGATCAGCCACAACAAGGCGACGTGAAAAGCGTTCTCTATGTGCAGAATACATTTCCGAGAGTACTGTAGCATCAAGATTATGACTAACACAAATATCAATTAGTTCATTTTCAAAGGAAACATCTCTAATTGAGAATATGTTTTCGTCACCAAGTGCGATGCAAATTCTTTGTATAACCCTTCTATACTGTTCGGGAGTTGCATGTATTGGACGAAGATAATCAGCTAAGGCTATTGAATGAAGCTCAGCCAATTCAATTTCTAGCTTGGTTTTTTTATCCTTGTCAGCAACTTTCAACTCATCTCTTTTTTTATCAATTGCCTCCTTAACTTCCTTATGGTCATATAATGAATTTTGAAAAGCCGCTGTATTGATTATCTTCTCCAATTCTTTCGGGCCTCCTCGCTATTTACTGTGGGTAAGCAGTTTCATCTGCGGCAGGTCGAAGTCTAGCTTTCCAGCGACGAGGAAGATCATGGTTCGAAGCTTCCTAAACGACCTGAACCCTCTGGCCTTGCGCTTGGCCGCCTGAATTATACCGTTGATGCCTTCCACCAGCCCTTGTGTCAAACCTGACTGAAACCACCGCAATACCCCATCCCAGTGGGTCTTGATCGTTTTGGCTACCTTGATCATCGGCGGCAGTTGGCTGTGCGTGGCCCAGAAATACCAGTACTGCAACTGCTTCTCACCGTCATCTGGATGGCCTGCGTAGTCGGCATATACCGACTGAAGCGTCTCTTTGAGCCGATAGCCCCTGGCCGTTTTCAGCGTGCTGTCTTTCAACTCATCGAACTTCTCTCGCTCTTTGTCCGTAAGGTTTTGCTCGTTTTTCAACCAGACCCATCTCGTCTTTTCCAACTCAGTCCTGTCTTGGCGCTCCTCACGCCGCACCTCGTCCACGGCCTTGTTGACAAGCTTCATCACGTGGAAGCGGTCGAAGGTCATCGCCGCATCGGGAAACTGTTTCCCAACCCCCTTGATGAACGCCGCTGACATGTCCATGCTGAACTCTTTCACCTGTTCGGGTTTACCGCCGTGAGCGTGAAGCTCAGCCTCGAAGCCCGCCACCGTCCGGTGGTCTTTGCCGGGCTCCACGTGCAGAACCTTCGCCTCGTCCATGTCCACGAACACCGTCACGTAGTCGTGCCCACGGGAACGGCTGGTTTCATCCACGCCCACCGCTTCGACCTCGGACCAGTCCTGCTTCGCCAGACTCGAGTCCACATAGTATTCCAGCACCCGCCAGATCCGCGTGTCGTGCTCACCAAGTATTTCGCCGATCCCCTTGGGCGTCATGCCCTTTCTGGCCATAAGCAGTACCAGCGCCTCAAAAAGCAGCGTGAACCCCGCACCAGGACGCGCCCAAGGTACCTCCACCGTTTTTACTCCGTGTTCAGGGCATTTGATCCGGGGTAGGCGTGCGTGAAGATACGCCTCGTGCTGAAAAAAGTTCAGATGTCGCCAACTCCTCTCGTTCGTATCGTGAACCCCGCAAGCCACCTCGCATTGCGGGCACGCAAACCGGCTCCCGGCGGGAAAATCCAGGTACAGATCCAACCGGTGGCGCTCGGCGTCAAAGTCAATATCCACCACCTCCCAGGGAGGGGTCAATCCAAGAGCCATCGTGAAAAGTCCGCGCTCGTCCATCTCTTGCTCCTTCAGTGTGCAAAGGTTACACTGGCAGAACTTCGGCGGAGGATAAGGCAACGCGGGGACGCGACCCGAGCGCCGTCGAAGGTCCGAACCTGGAAAGGAGGGGGAAACCTCTCCTTTTCTCTTTATCCCTTATTACAACAACCAGGTTTGGACTTCAAAGCGATAAATCCCAGGGGTGCGGGGACGGGTCCCCGGATCGGCGAAGCCGATGCATAAGCTGCCGTTACCCACACTAAACAGCGAAGAGCCTCTTTCGGAGAGAAAGCCAATGTTAAATCGTGAAGATATGAGGAATAAATTAGTAGAAGCCATTCGAACGCAGTCATTCTTTCTGCTGTTGAGGTTGGGATTATGTATTCAGCAAAATGAAGAAGCTTCTTTGCATGGTCACGGTTGTGGAGTGTATAGTGAGCAAAAGGACCAGAAATAATGCTATCGATAAGAGGGACTGCAGCATCAAGAAATCTAATCGCTTTTGCGTAAAGTCCATCAGATTTATCTGATAGTTCGAGCAATTTGAAAGGAGTGGTTTGAAGTACACTATCGGGTGGTCTTGGGATTATTTTGCGCATTTTTATTTTCCTAAGGAATGAAGAATTTGAATGATTAAAAATCAATAACCCACATTCTAAGAAAAAATACAATCATTATTTTGCTTTTTCTTAAATGCCCCAATAGTGCCCATTTTACAGGTAACGTTGGAGCAGCACTTCAAGAAGCGTAACGAATAGGGCAAGTATCTTTCATTGTTTCAACAGGATAGATACTAAGGTTATGATGCACTTATGCTTTTTTGATTTGGCTTAGGAAATTTCGAATCCCACCTCACCCCAAAAAGCCTACCAATCTTCTTCAATTGCAGCCTTTAAAATTGCGTACAATGCCACCGCTACACCAGCGCCGATAAGCAAGCCAATTGCTATTTTACCAATATCCGGCTTTTTCTTGGAAGCTTTCAGAAAATGCTTGAGCAAATTCTGTTGATGAGCGTTTGGAAACTTTGTGATTTCTGTTTCCCGTTCCCATTTTGAGACGGTCAAAGGGTGGACTCCAAGCAGTTGTGCCAGTTGAGCTTGAGTCATTCCAAGACTTTCTCGAATTCTTTTCACGTCTTCAGACTTCATTTTTGTTTTTTCTTGAAAAATAGTACCAAACTCCTATAGCGATTGCTCCACCTGCTAGAATAACTTTGGCACTTTTTGATTCAAGCAACCAGTGTTCAATTGCAGACAACACTCCTTGCTCTGGGGAAAATTTATCAATGTGAATTTTTAAGCAGTCTGAGAATTCATGAATATGCAAACGGCTGCCATTTTCTAGCTGATAAACCCAATCCTTCAATTGTCCAACGTATTCTGCTAAACTAGTTTCTGAAAAGCCAACGACTGTTGGATGAGGTAAACAATTTGGTACCGTTAAATGTTTCCCTTTCATTAATTGATTCCATCTTTGAGGTATCCAAATTTCCCACTGGTCATACATGGTCTTTTCCTTTCAATCAAACGGTTGCGGAGGGGTATCCTTAAGGATATCTTATAAGATAGCATGATCTTTCTTCTATCCATTGTCAATAACTTTGTGCCCAAATAGTGCCCAAACTCAGCGGATTTTGTTGGAATTAAATGGAACGAGACGAAATAAAACGGAACCAAGCGGAAAACGATTTTCTTTGTAATTTCAACAACTAACCGGCTAAGGTTGCGGATTTCTTGGTTAATTAAGTTTTGACGTAAGCGGGTTCGAATCCCACGCTCTCCGCCAGATTTTCACTGTAAAAACGGCGAGTTGCGAAACTCGTCGTTTTTTTGTGCCGCTATTGTGCCGTAACTTTGCAGCAATCCTCCACGTGTGGGATTGTGGCTGCCGCTCCACGATACGGATGGGGTTGAAATTTCCGGCAATCGAGTTTACAATCTTTTTGTGGGGAACGTAGAATGACCCAAAACTGACGTTGAACGAGTTTCCACCCAATCGGAACTTTGATACTATCCGGCGATTTGTAGATTGCTTTCGGAAAGAACCATGTCAAGTCAAGATATTCATTCCAATCCTGACATAACGTTTATGCGGATGCTTCCGGATTCTGCTATGCTCCTTGTATTGTTGCTGCTCTTGACTGGATGGGGATGCAACGGTGGCGGCCAGACGCAAGCTATCGGTGATCTCGATGCCGTAGATTTCACGGATACAAATGATGAAGAGGTGGATCACTTCGACAAGGACGATAACGACTTCGATTCAATCGTAGACAAAGAATCGGAATCGACCGAAGAGGATGAGGAATGCATGGAAGAAGATGAGGAGATATCCGACATCGAAGAATTGGACGACGATGAACCCGATTCGGAAATCTGCTTGGCAAGCGATCCTCAGATATATCCCAATGGCGTCGAATGCTCCCTGCCGGAAAGAAAACTCAGCCGTTGGATCCTTGATTTTCCGAGAATGTTTCCCGATGGGGGATGGACTAAAGTTGAGCATTCTTACGATGGTTCCGTTGTTTTTAGCGGAAGTGGAAACATTATCCTGATTCCTCCCGATGAGGAACCAACAACATTTTTCCCTGATAACGTCCGAGTTCTTCAGGCCGTGGAGGGGGGGCATGGAGAATGGTACGCCTCTGGTGGCACACCGGATGGAGGTGTTCTTTATCGTTTTGTTGAGGGAGATTCGAAATGGCGTGTCGAGTATGAACCCCCTCTTGATGGTCCATATATTGCTGACTATCTCGGTGTGGCCTCAAATGGAACTGTCTGGAATTGGGCCATAGGACAGTTTAAAAGTTTCAGTCGTTGGGATGGAAATGAGGCAAAAAAGATACAAACGCCGGATTTTACCGAAGAAATAAAATATACTTCTGCGGATAGACTGTTTGAATGCGGGGGAAGAACCTACTTCTTTGGCAGTATGAAACGTCCCGACTATCCTATCCTGACTGGAACCATTTTCAGGTTGACGGAAGAAGAAGGTACTTTGGAGGTTGTATGGCAGGCTCCATACGAAGATTTTACTACTGTACTTCATTCCGTTACAATCCAACCAGAAACCTGTGAATTCTACGCAGCGGGTTCCAATCTTCATGTGGAAGGGGTGCTGAGTGATTCAGTAACTATTGTAAATTATATGCCTTCTGACGACTTGGTAGAGCGTCTACCTTTGGCAACATGGAAAGATTGGTCCACCGGAATTGTATATGGTTCGAAAAGCGTTTATGCCAACCATCTCGAAAATGACGAGGTGTCTCTTTTCTTCATCAAACGACCGGGGATGGAAGATTTCGAAGGCATAGAGCCTACCTGGCCCTGCACTGGCTATGGTGGCTGGGCGGCATATCCAATGGATGGTCTTGGCGTGGATAGCCTCTATGCTCCTGGCGCGTTTGGACACTTCAAGTACAATCCCCGGGAAACCCGCTGGGAGTTGGCATATCGCCATCCATTGTTGGCTTTGCCGGGCTACCAATCCCATGCTTACGTGCGTTCGTTGGCGGTGCATACCGCCTGTGATGACCGATTCCGGGTGCACGTTACGGGATTTCGGCTGCCTGTCATGCGACGCACCGATTGTCATGAATGGGAAGAAGCCTATCCCGATTCCGAAGGAGCCATGGCCCTTTACGACGATGGAAAAGAAATCTGGGTGGTGGGAGAACGACCGGAAGTGATCCATGGGATCGGCGACGAATGGTCGAGCTTCCAAGGCCCCAGTTCCGAGTGTATCGAAGGCAGGAGTGTCCTGAAAGTCCACGATGGCGGCCTTTACGTAGTGGGAATTTACGACGAATACGGGGAGGACAGCCGATTGTACTATACTTCTGATCCTCAAGCGGAACCATTGGTATGGGAAGAAGTGAAGGGCATCCAGTTTCCCAATAAATTCAAGCCGATACGCCTGCTTTCCTGTGGTGGGCAGGCGTATGTTCAGGTCAACAACATGGTTTACTACGAACCCGATTCCACACAACTCTACCTGTTGCAAGGAGCTACCGCCAAGCTCTATGTGGAATTCCCAGAAGAAGGGCAATACCGGACGCACGACGACCGTCTGTTTTTCTGCAATGAAGAGGGCATTCGGGAAATCAGTGGCCAGGGGGAGACATCCATCGAAGAGGTCGTTCCACAGATCGAGTACAGCGGTAGTCCAGTGAATCTCCAGGATGCCGTCCAAATGCCCGACGGACGGTGGATCATCGCACCTGGACCGTATGAATACGACCCGGCGACCGGGGAACTGGACCATTATTTCGCGATATCGACTCATTACTACCCTGACATTAATGAAAGATATCCTTACATTTGGAGTTTCGAAACGGATGGAAATGTGTTCGAACTCGCGCTTTTACCTACCGGGGAGGTTTTAGCAGGTGGTAGAGCTGGTCAAATCCTGATTCGAACCACGGATGGGCAGTGGTTGGGGCAGTAGTGTATATTCCTGTTTTAACAGGTATTTTTTAGAATTTCACCGAATATCCCAGCATGAAATGGTGGTGGATATAGCGCTGGGTGTCGGTTTTCTCGTTGCGGTAGATGTAGTCGAACATCAGCTTGTGCCGCCAGTTGATGTTCCATGCGGCTCCGGCGAGAATGAAGTAATAATAGTCCAGTTCCCCACGCCTTGGTTCCAGGTACTCCGTCTTGTCTCCCAGACCCGCGCCCACGAAGAATGAAAGGTAATCGATGGGGAAGATGCCCAGTTTCAGCATTCCCGAGTGGGCGATGTCGCCAGCGTCGTCGATCGACATATAGTAGCGCGGATAAATCATGAACATGCTGAAATAGTAGATCAATCCCGGCGTGATGACGTGGATGCCTTCGTTTTCGAACTGAATGCGCCAGTATTTGAGGTAGAGTTCCAGGCCGAAGTCGAAAATATAGCCCGGCTCGATCTGGGCCGACCAGTTGGGGGAGAAATCGGGATCGACGGTAAATCCCAACGCGCCGTAGAGCGTCCATCCCGATTTCCAGCGGTAGGAGCCGAAAATCTCGTTGTAGAGGTCGTCCACGATCTTGCCGTAATCGCGCTGACGGTATTCCGAACTTGCGCCGATTTTCAACGTGCGCCACACCCGAGCATCAAGCTTGACGAGGGCGTTCCAACCGTCGTTGCGCTCCTCGATAAATACGTAACCGGGCTGCAACAGCAACTCGAAACGGGCCTCGGACTTCTCGATGTCGTCGTCCAATTCGCAGTTGCGTTTTCCCTGGAGTTTGCACAACATAATGAAATCCCGCCGCGCCAACTCGTTGTTGCCGAGATTTTTATGCGCCACGCCGCGATTGCGCAGGGCGAGTTGGTCGTCCGGCACGCGCAGGAGGTAGAGGTCGTAGCGCTCGACCGCGTTTTTCCAGTCGTTTCGCCAGAAGGCGATGTTTGCAACGAGTTTGGAGGTGTCCGGGTCGGTATACGCATTGATGTTCAGGCCTTGCGCCTCCTCCCATGCTTCATCGAGATCGCCTTTCCAGGCCAGCACGCGAACTCGCTGGGTGCGCATGTCGGAATCGGTCGGATATTTGGCAAGCACTTTGTCGATCCATTGCAGGGATTCCTCGTATTTTTCCTGAAAAGCCAGACTTCGGGCCAGCAGAGCCCACAACTCCGCATTGTCGGGATCATTGGAAAGGCACTCACGCGCGGAAAACTCCGCCATGAGCCAGTTTTCGTCGTCGTAGGCTTCCTGGGCATCCGGGCAGGCGGCGGCAAGCGCCGTGGAAGCCGAGGCGATTGTCAGGCATCCCAGTAAAAGGGCGAGGAATCGTTTCATGGGACCTCTGCTCGCAATTCGTGATATCCGGCGAACGGCGGGGACGGCTCACCGGTTCTCATTTCACGTTCCAAAAACAAAAACCACAAGGTCGGGGCTGCCGCAGGACGGGTGGGGAAATCTTTAAGTTCCCGATTTGCATAGGGAATTCCCGGACCTCCCAGACAGGCCAGCTCCACGGAGGTGTCCAGCGTACGGTGTGCGATATCGGAGTTTCCCAACCGCCACGCCGCCATGCCGACGCCCAACATTCCCTCGACGAAAATCAGCTTCTCCCACTCCTCGGTCAATGGGCCGTCGATGGGATCGAGGTAGGGACGATAGCCGAAAAGACCTGCATCCTGAGTGGCGAAGGCTTCGACCGTGTAGGCGAGGCTCGCTTCCGCCTGTTCGCGTTTTCCCACGGAATGCAGCCACAAGGCTCCCCATCCGCCGGACGCGTCGAGCGCCCGCCCTTTTTCGATATTCCGAAAGGTGGCGGCGACGGCAAACCGCGATTGTCGGGGAAGCCATAGAGTCGAGAAGATGTCGCGTGCCAGAGTGCGGGCGCGTTCCGGCTGAGAGAGCAAAAGTGCCATGTGGGTGTCGAACTGGTGTTCGGAGATGGCGGGCATAAACTCGACATCGGGAAAAAAGACGAGATAATTGGCGCTCCAACGTCCGCGCCCACCTCGAATCAATCCCCTGTTGACGGCTCCATCGTGGGATTCGGCCTGGGTCGTCAGGTACCAGGCGGAATACTCCGCCGAAGCCGCAGCTTGAATGTCGTCATACTTCCGAGAATAGTACGCCATGGCATAGGAAGCCCAGGCCACCGCCCCGTTACGCACGTAAGCGGCATTGTAGAAACCGTCGCCTACGGCGTCGAAGCCGAATCCCCAGCTTCCGTCATCATTTTGAAGCAATATCAAGGTGTTGGCCAGACCTCGGGCCGTTTCTTCGTCACCGATCCAGGAATACCAGAGCAGGGCCAGTGCGTCGTCGTACAGGAAACTGCGGTGTTTCAACCAGGGATCGGGATGGCCGGGATAGGATAGCAGCGCCAGGTAACGAGTGCCGGGTTTGCGTTTGAGAATGCGAGGTTCCGGTGGGATTGTGGCGTCGTAGGTCGTATCCTCTTCATATTCTACGACATTCAGCCAGCGCTCGGCTTCGACTCGCGTTGCTTGCAGGCGTTCCGCACGTGCCTTTTCATCGGTTCCACGAAGAGCGCACTCAGGACGATCTTCGAGCGAAAGGCGGTGCGTGGTGGCGCAACCGCTCCAAAGAAGGAGGATCGGCATCAGCCACAGAATTGGAACGCAAACGGGCTTCATTCCTCGACTTTCCCGTAATTTTCCGTGTCGAAGATATTCATCATCATCGGAAGGTAAAGTTCCCAGAAAAAGCCGCGCTGATCCGGGTAATGGTCGATCAGACGAAGGAAACGTTTGAAATACAAAGCCCACAACATGTTATACGGACCTTCGTCCACTTTGTTGTCACTGAAATCACCAGCGAAATAGATCGCCAGCGGTTTGCGCGTCGCACGAATGATGGCCGGGAACTGGTGGTAAATGTTGAATTTTTTAAGTTTTTCACGTCCGCTCTGGGTGACCAGCATGTCGAAGCGGGCCAGTACTTCGGAACCCGGTCGTGCGTATACGATATCGAACCAGTAATAGAAAGGCACGTCGGAAAGGACGTTTTTCATCAGCGGATCGTGGGGGCGCACCACCGAAATCCGCAGTCCGCGCGATTCGATGTCCTTTTCTTCTTCCAGCACGAAAATCCGGGTGTCCTCGTGGGCCATCAGAATGCCCCGGCCAGTGAAATCCCATTCTCTTCCGTAATGTTTTTTGTAATTGCGTCGCGCCCACTCCGGCACTTCGTCTTCGTTGTCGAGATCTTCGAAAAAGCGACCTGCCCAGCCACTCCATTTCAGCCAGAGGATTTTTTCAAGCGTCCGACGCGCCCGACCGTAGGTAGGGGAGGCGAAAGTATTGAATTCCGCGATGAAATCCCCACCCCGATCCACGAAATCCTGGATGACCTTGACCTCTTTGTCATCCATGCCGCCGTAAATCAACTGGCTGTAGTCCAAGGCGGTGAGGTCTTCAGGCTGTCCTTCTAGATCCAGCCGGTATACACCATAGGAATCCGCGATAAACAACAGGTCGATGTTTTCCAAGTGTTTGGCGGTGAGATCCTCGGTTTCGGCATCGCCGTTTTCGTCCACCCGTTCGGGGTAGTAGCCGATGTAATCGATGTAATCTTTCCATGGGCGGCTTCGTCCAGGAGGCGATGTTTTGAGGTGATTCAACGTCCAGGCCAATGAGGAATGTTCGCGGTATTCGTCATTGGGGACGGATTTGTCGATCACCAGCACGCGGTTGGTCAGATTGTCGTTCAGCAGCCAGAATACGAAAGGAATCGAAAAGAAGAACAAGACCACCAAAAAGGAAATCAGGCACCCTTTTCTTGCACGGTTTCTTTCTTTGGCTCGTTCTCGTTCTTTTGCTCGAACCCTTTTCTGCTCATCGTTCCCCATGATTTCTCACCAGTGATAAACTTGAATAGCCCTCGGAGTCTGTAATAAAGCGTAATCTGTCGGTAGCCGAAGTTTTCCAGCCATGCGGCAAGCACCAATCCGGCACGGACTTTGGCGCCTTTGTAGATATTGAAGCTCAAAGCGTCGAGAATGATGCTTTGAAGCGACAGCAGGAACCCGCCGCATATCGCGACGATGAAAAACAGCAGCGTGAAATTCACGTCCACCCCGCCGAAAAGGATGATGTAGAGGAAATAAATGTAGCCGAAAAATTCGATGACCGGCCCCAGGAACTCGAAGAAGAAATAGATGGGGAAAACCACGACGCCGATTTTCCCGTAGGCCGGGTTGAACAGCATTTCCTTGTGACGCATCATCGTGTCACTTAAACCACGGTGCCAACGATCCCGTTGTTTCCCCAAAACCTTTAAAGTTTCGGGGGCTTCGGTGTAGCAGACCGGGTCCGGCAGGAAGACGATGCGATATTTTTCCTTTTTCTTGATGAGGCTTTTATGGAGACGCACGACGAGTTCCATATCCTCGCCGATGGAGCCCTCCTGGTACGCGCCCGCCTGCACGAGTTTGTCCCGTGCGAACAGGCCGAAGGCACCGGAAATAATCAGATTTCCGCCCAAGCGGTTGTATCCCATGCGTCCGAAGAGAAAAGCCCGCAGGTACTCGACGATCTGAAAGCGCGCCAGCCAGGATTTCGGCAGCGTGACTTCCTCGATGATGCCGTCCTTGACCTTGCAGCCGTTGGCAAGTCGCACCGTTCCACCGACGGCGATTACCTGGTCATCGTAGTACAGAAACGGCTCGATCATGCGCAAAAGAGCCTTGCGGTCTAAAATGGTGTCCGAATCCACGCAGCAGACCAGCGGTGAGCGTGCCGCGTTGATGCCCACGTTCAGTGCATCGGCCTTGCCACCGTTTTCCTTGTCCACGACGATCAGACGGCTTTCCACCGACGAATGGTAGATCATCTTGACCGGCTGAGTTTCCACGTCACGGCGAACCACGAGGTCGGTGGGCACCAGCTCGAAACGTTCTTTGAGCCGTTGCAGGGTTTCGTCCGTGCTGCCGTCGTTGACGACGATGACGCTAAGGCTGGGGTAGATCAACTGCATCAACGCGCGCACGGAATCCACGATACTGGCTTCTTCGTTGAACGCCGGCACCAGAATGGAAATCGGCGGGCTGCTTTCCTGCGACAGGAAGATATTGTCGAACTCCGGAAGGCGGCTCGCCATTCTTGCCACCAGTTCGTATACGGACAACGCGATCAACATGCCATACACGAAGTTAAGCGACAAAAAGTACACCAATACGAGAGTGTCGATATACGGAGTCATTGGACGGTATAGCCCTCCCGGCGAATGAGAATGTAGCGTTGAAGTTCCTGCCGTGCGGTGTCGGCGGCAAAGGGATCTTTCCCTACATACGCGGTTTTCTTGAGGATTTCGATTCCTTGCTTCCCCATCGAAGAGAGCGCAGTGGCCGCATTCTGGCGCACCCAGAAAGAGCGGTCTCCCAATGCGGTTTCAAGTGCCCGGTACGATTGCTCCTCTTTCCATTTTTTCAACACGCGCACGGCCTGGGCTCGGACCTGCCACTCGGTGTCTTTCGCCAGAAACAGCAGCATCGGAAGAATGTTCGACCCTGCCAGCTCTCCTGCTGCATTGCAGGCTCCGATACGGATTTCAATGGACGGATCGATCGACGCCGCGCGCAACCACTTGATGCATTCTTCCGGCACCATGCGCGAGGAGGCAATCAGTAGAATCCGGCGGATACGAGGACAAACGATGCGGTCCCAGTAGGACATCAGTTCGGTGATTTTTGGAATCGAAAGGTTGTGAATCACGGCGTAAAGCGGTTCTTCCATCAACCGACTTTTCAGAATCAGATCTTGCAGCATCATGAAAAGTTCTTCCGCCGTTCCAATGTGGCTGATGGCGTTCGATGCCAGGATGCGCACCGGGTAGCGATCGTTGCGGCGGTCCAGAATGACCTTTTTCTCCCTGTCCGTGGCGATGACCGCGAGGCGGCGCATCGCTTTGATGCGGCGATGCAGCAGGTTCGAGTGTGAATCCGCGATATCGGCTTCCAGCAGTCCGAGGTAGCGGTAGAGACGGGCGACTTTGGTCTTATAGACGCCGGATGTCGAGGTGATGAAGGGCTCGATGAAGCTACGGATGATTTCTGTCGGGTACTGGATCGCTTCGTCGGCCAGTTGTTTGATGAGCTTGTCGTCTTCGAGGGCCGCGAAAAACTTGGCGCTGAGTTCGTTGTTGATTTTCTTTTCGAGGTATCGCCGATGGCGGTCCCGAATCGTGTGTAAAATCAACCAAAAGACGGTTACGAGAATGATCCCGAGTTCCACGAGAATCGCCGTGGCGAGGATTTTATAAAGGGGGTCGGCCCATATTGTGTCCAGCATATCGTAAAGCAAAGTACCGTCCTTTTAGTTTTCCATGAACCGTTTAAGTCGCGTGACGATGACTTCAGGGTTGAACGGCTTGGCAATGAAATCGTCGGCCCCCATCGCGAAAGCCTGCTGAACGATCGTGTCCTGGCTGTGGGCAGAGAGAATGACGACTTTGGCCTGTCCCTTGGTGTCATCTTTGCCCATGTTTTTCAGGACGTCGAGTCCACTGCGAAACGGCATATGGATGTCCAGAATAATGAAATGGAAGCGATCTTCCTTGAGAATCTGTTCCGCCTGTTCACCGTCGTGGGCGAATTTGACGAACCAGCCTTGCTGACCGAAGTGGAATTTGAGCAGTTCCAGAATTGGCGGATCGTCGTCGGCGATGAGGATTTTAACCGGCCCTTTTTTTATTTCGACTTTCTGTTTTTTCTGGGCGGTCAACACCGCATTGGGGATTCGCGCGTTGGATTTTGCTTCGACAAGTGTGCGCTCGCTCGACTTGATGAAACGCCGGAGTTCGACAAGCGTACGGACGCGCCCGATCAGTTCCTGTTGAAGATAGGGAAGCAGCACGAAGTCGTCGGCACCGGAGGCGTATACCGCCTGACGTTGCTCGAAGGAGCCGTTGTCGCACAACAAAAGTACGAGAATGTCCGAAAAGTGCTTGTCGTTTTTCAGTCTTTGGGTGAACTGATAGACGTTGACTTCCCGGTTTCGCACGTTGGCAATAATGAGGTCCGGCGCGGTTTTTAGCCACTGCTGCTTCAGTTCATCGTAGGTGGAGAACGCGTAGACGCGGAGATCCTCGTGGGAGAGATCGGCCTTCATGTGCTGGAGAAGCTCGGTGTTGGACTCGAGCATAAAAACGATGCCTCTTGAAGGAGCCAGTTCGAGTTGAAGCTGGTTGACGAGCGTCGAAAAATCATTGTAGGTGACGTCGTGAGGCAGAAAGGAGGTGGCTCCCGTTTGGAGCAGTTTGATGCGATCGATCATGCCGAGGTTTTCGGCAATGACGACTAAAGGTACTTTGTAAGTGCGTTCGTTCTGGCGGATCTGCTTGATTCGCTTGAGTGTTTCGCTGTTTTTCGATTCGTGATCCAGGGTAATAGCGATATAGCTTCGGGTGGTGATGAATTCTCCGAGCTGTTTTTCGTCGTTGGCTACGTCGCAAAGTTCTTTGATCTTTTCCGGGACTTTCAACAGGATTTCGAAACCCGGTCGATTGGTGAAAAACAACATGCGTCCCAGGGGGACACCTGTCGGCTTCGGGTTATCACCCACGGCGTCGGCGAGATCGTTACGCATTCCCTGGATGATTTGATCGAGGTGAACCAGGAAATCTTTTTCTACGGGTTTGTTTTTGAGAATGTAAAGGTTACAGCCTTCTTCACCATTCCGGGCTAGGCGGGACATGTTGGTAAAGCCATAAGTGCCCCCAGAACCGGCAATTTTATGGAATTCATGGCGAAGCTGTTTGATGGTATCGAGGTTCCCTGGAATTTTACGCAGGGATTCCACAATCTTTTCAACGTGATCCAGCCGAGCGATGGTTTCCTTGGCAAACTTGGTCTGAATGACGATCAGCTTTTCATCAACGGAACTCATTACTTATACGTCCCCTCGATTCATTTGGGAAAATACAAATTTGTGGAAAATGTGCTTAATAACAATGCCAAATCTCATAATGGCTACGAAATGAGGCATACCCGACGTTAAAAAGCATACATTCATTTTCAAGTGGCATTCATTATAATACCTGAAAACATGGCTTTAGGAAAGAAAAACCCGAAAACAACCTTGAAAACACATGAATTTTCCCGTATTTCCGCACTTGCTTGAGGGGGCATGAAATTTTAATGGAAATATCAGTTACATAGTGGTGTTCAATGTGTTAAAATAATTAAGTTCACGATGGGAGATTTGTTTCTTCTGCGTACGAAAGAGCTTCTGTCGGGACGAAATGGACCGATACATATAAATAGAGCCTCGTTCCGGCTCTCCTGGCGACAGGGCGCTCAAACCTCCCACAGCGCCGGTCAATGTCGCTTTTCAAGTCGACCTCGTTCTTTTCCAATTTCTCGTCATGCCGGATTTCCCCTTGAATCCTTACCCCTTAGACCTCGTTGAATGTTGGCAATAACCCTCGAAGGAAATGAGAGTACCATGAAGCACGAGATCAAGTTGGAGCATCCCCAGATCGATTCTTTGCAGGAATATCAGCGCCTCTATCGTTTGAGCGTGGACGACCCCGTAGGATTCTGGCGCAAACAGGCCGAGCGGCTGAGCTGGTTCCATCCTTTTCACACGGTTCGGGACATCGACATGGACGAGATCGACTTCGGGTGGTATCTCGGTGGACGCCTGAATGCATGTTTCAACGCTGTGGATCGCCATATCGCCGACCGTGGCGACAAAACCGCCATCCTCTGGGCCAAAGACGAGCCCGGCGAGTATGAAAAAATCACATACCGAAAACTGAAACACCAGGTTTCTCGCGTGGCGAACGTGCTGTTGAAGCATGGAGTTCGTAAAAACGATACCGTCGCCATCTACATGCCGATGATCCCGGAAGCGGTCTATACGATGCTTGCCTGCGCCCGTATCGGGGCGGCGCATACCGTTGTTTTCGCTGGGTTTTCCGGCGAAGCCCTGCGAGAGCGCATCATCGACGCCAAGGCCAGCGTGCTCGTCACCGCCGACCAGGGACTGCGGGGCGGTAGGAAGATCCACCTGAAAGCCATCGCCAACCGCGCCGTGGAGGGGCTGGGGATTGTCAAGTGTATGCTCGTCGCCAAGCGCACCGGGGCGGATGTCGAAATGCGGGCAGGTCGGGATTACTGGCTCAACGAGGAGATGGACCGCCAGCGGTCCACCTGTCCCATCGAATGGATGTCCAGCGAAGCGCCCCTGTTCATTCTGTACACGAGCGGTTCGACGGGCAAACCCAAAGGCGTGCTGCACACCACGGGGGGATATCTGGTTTATGCGGCGACTACTCATCAATACGTGTTCGACCTGAGAGCCGACGACGTGTTCTTCTGCACGGCGGATATCGGTTGGATTACGGGGCACACGTACCTTGTATACGGTCCACTGGTCAATGGAGCCACCACGGTTCTGTTCGAATCCGTGCCCACGTACCCCGATCCGGGACGGTTCTGGCAGGTCGCGGAGGATCTCGGCGTCACGACGCTGTATACCGCGCCCACCGCCATTCGTTCTCTCGCCAGAGAATCGGATGAGTTCGTCACCCGGCACGATCTCTCCAGCCTGCGAGTGCTGGGCACGGTGGGTGAACCGATCAGTCCCGATGCCTGGAACTGGTTCCACGACGTCGTGGGCGGAGGCCGGTGCAACATTGTCGATACCTACTGGCAGACCGAGACCGGCGGCATCGTTATCGCTCCGTTTCCCGGTGCGGTTCCGGCAAAACCCGGTTCGGCCACGCTCCCGTTTTTCGGTATCACTCCGGTGATCAAAGACGACATCGGCAACACCTTGGAAGGCGAAAATGTCGAAGGAAACCTGTGCTTTGGTCGCACCTGGCCCGGTCACGCCCGCACGATCTGGGGCGATCACAGCCGCTTCAAAGAGACCTATTTTTCCCATTTTCCGGGCATTTACTTCACCGGTGACGGCTGCCGCAGGGACGAGGAAGGCTACTACTGGGTTACGGGTCGAGTGGACGACGTGCTCAACGTTTCCGGCCACCGCATCGGCTCGGCGGAGATCGAATTCGCGCTCAACGAGCACGACAGCGTGAGCGAATCCGCCGTGGTCGGTTTCCAGCATGAGATCAAAGGGACCGGGATTTACGCCTACGTTCGGTTGACGGAAGACGCCATGAAGGAGGACCGTGAAGAGGTCATCGGTGGGCTCAAACAGCAGGTTCGGCAGGTCATCGGACCCATCGCGACGCCGGATTACATCCAGATCGTGCCGGATATCGTGAAAAACCGCTCTGGCAAGATGATGCGCCGCATTCTGCGTAAAGTGGCGTCGAACAATTACACGGACTTCGGCGACGTCTCCACTCTCCTCGATCCGAACGTGGTGGAGGATATCATCGAGGGACACAAGAAACTCGTTGGAGACAAGGGAGGTGATTCCGAAAAGCAAAGCGCATAATCCTGAGGAAAAACGCTATGTTTCAGCGCATCCCGGAAGGTTTCCGGGGTGCGCTTTTCGTCCTCGTTGGAACAGGTCTCCTGGCCTGCTCCAACGGGAGAGGTTTGGTCTCAATGCTTGTTTTGGTGGATCCATAAAAGCAATGGTTCCACCAATGATTGAGTGGTAGCGATGATTCCCCGATTGCCATGCAATCTAGTACCAACCGAAAAATCAAGTTCTTCCCCATCGAAATCGACTACAATCCCTCCCGATTCCTTGACGATCACATATCCTGCCGCATGATCCCATATCTTTTCCTTGTAGGATTCGGATCGCGGAAGTCGTAGGTAGATTTCCGCATCCCCCTTGGCCACTGCCGCATATTTGCATTGGCTATCCATTTTCACGATTCCAGCCAACTGAAGGTCGCTCAAGAGTGCTTTTGAAACATCCTGTGATGTGTGCGCGGACTCTACCGATTCAATGATTCTAGCGTTTTGCATAGGGCAAGGTTCACGCGGATAGATTTTTGACCATTTCGTGGCGCCAAAGGGTAGGATTTGGGCTCCAACTCCGATGCTGGCATATAGGAGGCAGCCTTTCTTCCCTTCTTCGGGAACTCCTAAGCCTCCTAAGTTGGGACAGCCAAGGATGCCAAGCAGAGGAACTCCATCTTCCATGAGCGCCAGTGCGATGGCATATTGTTCTTTTCGTAGGTAACCCTTCGTCCCATCGATCGGATCTAGCACCCAATGGCTTCCCTTGGATGGATCTCTCGGACCACTACTCCCAAGAACCTCCAGCAGGCCTTCACGCTGAATACTGGGATGCCATGGGGAAAGCGCTTCCTGTGTTTTTTTAACCAGTGATGCGGAATCATGATACTCGAATTCCTGGGCCGTTTCCTCGGCAATCAGGTTTACTGGCCCAAACCTCTTCTTCAACTCAAGATGCAGATAGGCCTGAACGGCGTAATCGGCTACCGTGACGGGCGAGGCATCTTGCTTCAAAAAGCTTTTGCCCTGTCCAACACGTTGAGCCAATGTGCATGCATTACGCATTATCTCGGTAAGGTCGTCTAGGTACTCGTTCATTTCCACATTACCTCTGTGATCGAACAGAAAGAGGGCACAATTCTATCACAAGGTAGGATGAGAATTCTGGAAGACCTGCTTGAAATGATCTTGGAATTCACCCCGATGCGGAACATTTAAGAGAACCTCAGACATGGCATCAGCCGCCTTCGTTACGTTGCTTTCTACATATGTAAGGTACTCTGCCCCTTCAATCACAGCACCGATTGGATTGGTCACACTCTTCATCAGATTGATCAATGTCTTTTTTGCTTCATGATTTCGGGCATTACCCCCATCATTCTTTATTGCTGTCTGTTTTCTCAGTTCTTGCGAAAACTCCAGCTTTTCCTGGGTGTGCATGAAGGAATACAATCTCACAGCCTCTTTCAACGCCAGCACATCCTCCGATTGGGAAAATACTGCGGAACAAAGGAAAAAGTCCTGGATAGACGTTGGCTTATGCTCCTTGAGCATTAATGCAACTCCAATCGGAATTGGAGTATTTGTTTTCCAGTCCTGCCTATCAAGAATATCTCGGATGACTGGGGTCAACTCTTCTTCTAGCATCTTGTCGAAAACTGGCATGTTCTCTTTTGGTGGCCATGAGTCCACCTCTCTCTCGATGGTGCATCGTTCAGGCGTTGGCCTATAATAGACTTTTTGATCAATCACATTGGAGTTATAGCTAAAGTAATCTGCCCTTACCAATCCATAAGCTGTTCGGAAACGCGCAAAAAGCAGCTTGATTGCCTTGATATCGATCATCTCATTTCCCTCCAGCTTTTTCAGAGTGCTCCATGTTTCCATTGCCTTCTTAATTTCTTCTCGAAACTGAGGAACAGAGAGAAGCAGCCTATAGAAACGATATCCTCTTACTTCCTTTTTTTTAATTCGCTTACACGCTTCCTCATATGTCATCTCGATATCTGCTTCTAGATACTTCAGCAAGTTGTCGTAAGGGTTGGATATAGGCTTTGCCTCGTAGATTTCTGCGTACTGCCACAACTTGCTCATTTTGGTACTGATCGCCTCCAAGCTTCCAATCACCCGTTGCAATGCTTTCGTTGCAAGTATGCGATCCGTTTCAGCATCTACCTCAACTCCCTGAAGAATATCGGTGAAAGCAACTAATGAGCTAATGTCTTTGCCATCGATGCTGCAAACGAGCCGAGTTTCCTTTTCTTGAATCTCATCAATCATGGATTGGGAAATGTTTCCATCATAGAACACTCGATCATACAAAATGATGCTGTTACATATCTCACAAACTGAAGCGAGCCTTAAGCTATCTGCGTTAGAAGGTTTATACTCTTTACCGTTTAGCAAGGTGTACATCCATCGAACCGGCCCGGAATCGCAATGAACTGGATACATTTCGTCCCTCCAATATCACAAACTTCTAAGGAATTAATCCATATTGATGATTGTTGCTATCCTAGCCACATTTATTTTCTCTGTCAAGAAAAGTTAGGACACCATTGAAACTTTGGGTTCATCGCGAAGCTGAGTACTTAATCTTGACTAAGAATGAGGACATAAGGCGAGCTTCAAATTGTGAGAAGCTTGAAGCGAAAAGGAGTCGCCATGTCCACGAGGACGCCCTGGCGTTGAATCATCCTCCGACGGGTGACCCAGACAAGCCGTGATCTTTGATAATATAATGGGTGGCATAGACGAAGCGAAGCTTGTCCATGGGGATTGTTTCTCTCCTCGTTGGAGCAGTCCGGTGACTTGCTTCAATGAGAGGGTGCGCTTTTCCTTTTCTTGGATCTTGACCCCTGTCCACAGGCATGTTAGGTCCAAACAGGTTGTTTTTTCAGGAGTTTTCATGACACGGATCATCGCGGGAACGTTTCGGGGACGCAGGCTCAAAGTGCCGAATGGGGCAGAGGTGCGCCCGACGACGGACCGGGTGAAAGAAGCCGTGTTCAACATCCTCGGTCCGTTGGACGACCTTCACGCCCTCGACCTGTTCGCCGGCTCCGGCGGCTTGGGGATCGAAGCTCTGAGCCGTGGAGTGTCGGAAACCTGCTTTGTGGAACCTTCTCCGGTGGCGGGCCGCATTCTCAAGGAAAACCTTGCCTCGTTGCGTCTCGACGACGGCTGGCGGTTGCTTGCCATGCCCGCATTGAGGGCGCTGAGGCTTCTGAAAAAGGAATCGCTCCAATTTGACTTGGTTTTTCTTGATCCTCCTTACAAAACCAACTATCTTGCGGAAGTGTTGGAACCTGGTATGCTGGATACGGTCACATCTCCGGCGTGCCGAGTGGTGGCCGAGTCCTTGGCCGCTGCCGAATGGAGGGTTCCACAAGGTTGGGAAACGATCACCGAGAGAAGCTACGGAACCACGAGCGTCCGCATTCTTCGACGCGGGCGCTGAACGGAAAACGGGATCATGGCAAAACTGGCGATTTATCCTGGAAGTTTCGATCCGATCACCAATGGCCACCTGAATATCATCGAACGCAGTTTGAAGATTTTCGACTCCCTGTACATCGCGGTGGCGGTCAACGCCTCGAAACAGGCCATGTTCTCCCCCGAAGAGCGGGTGGAGATGATTCGCGAAGCTCTGGACCACGAAATCGAGGGAAGCGAGCGGATCAAGGTGGAATTCTTCAGCGGGTTGATCGTCGATTACGCCCTGAAGTGCGGGGCCGATGCCCTGGTGCGTGGACTTCGCGCCGTAAGCGACTTCGAGTACGAATTCCAGATGGCCAGCATGAACCGCAAGCTGAGTCCCAAAGTGGAAACGATGTTCATGATGACCGCCGAAGGGCAGTTTTACATCAGCTCGCGGACCGTCAAGGAAGTGGCGTCGTTGGGCGGCTGTGTCGATGGCCTGGTGCCGACGAACGTCAAGCGCGAGTTGCGCCGCAGGTTTGGACGGAAGAATGGCTAGCGCAGGTCGGGTGAGTTTTTAACCGAACCCCTTGTCGTTGATTTCGGACTCCCGCCACGAACGCGATTTTTCCGGGTTTTTCCATTCGGTAGGAGTTCACTCCCCGTATCCCCCCATTTTCGAGGAACGCCATGACGCGAACCAGTCTGATTCTCAACGATATCCAGCCTTCCGTGACCCTTGCCGTGACCGACAAAGCCCGTGCGCTGCGCGAAAAAGGGAAGAAAGTCTATGCCTTCGCAGCCGGAGAACCCGACTTCAACCCGCCGGAGTTCATCGGGGATGCGGCACAGGCTGCCTTCGAAGCCGGGTATTCGAAGTATACCGCCACGGTGGGAATTCCCGACCTGCGTGAGGCCATCGTGCGCGACGTGCAGCGCCGCAAAGGATGGTCCTACGAAGTGGGGGACGTGCTTGTGTCGGGCGGCGCGAAAATGGTGCTGTATCTCGCCATGCAGGCGTTACTGGACCCCGGCGACGAGGTGCTGATTCCCCGACCTTATTGGGTGAGTTACCCCGAGCAGGTGCGCCTGCAACGTGCGGTGCCGGTGTTTCTGCCCTGCGACGGGAATTTTTCCATCGATCCGCAGGTGCTGGAAGACCACATCACCGAGAAAACCAAGCTGCTGATCCTCAACAGCCCCTCCAATCCTTCCGGAAAAGTGCTGGGGCGCGACGAACTGGCCGGATGGCTCGACGTGCTGCGACGGCATCCGCAAGTGCATGTCATCAGTGATGAAATCTACGACCGCCTCGTCTACGACGGGAGGGAATGCCTCTCGCCGGTGGACGTCGCCCCCGATCTTGCAGAGCGTTGCATGGTGGTCAACGGCGTGTCGAAATCCTACGCCATGACGGGATGGCGCATCGGCTGGGGACTGGGACCGCGCGACTGGATCAAGGGTATGGGCAAATTGCAGGGGCAGATGCTTTCCAACCCCACTAGCATCGCCCAGCACGCCGCCATGGCCGCGTTGAACGGTCCGCAGGAATTCTTCGAGGACTGGCTGGCGCAATACACCCAACGCAGGAATCGTATGCACGAGCGGCTCGTGGCTCTCGACGGCGTATCCTGTCGACTTCCCGAAGGCGCGTTCTACCTGTTCGCCGACGTGCGTCCGGTGATCGAGCGCCTGGGAGCGTCGAAAAAGCTGAACGATGACGTGGATTTCGCCGGGTACCTGCTCGACGCGGCGGGCGTGGCTTCGGTGCCGGGGACCGCTTTCGGTATGCCGGGCTACCTGCGTTTTTCCTTCGCCTGCTCGATGGAAGACATCGAAGAAGGCATGGATCGCCTGGAAGACGCCGTGAAAGGGTAGGGGAATTTACGGCGATTTTTGCAATGAATATCGTGAACAAAAAGCGACCACCGGCAATGTTGATGGTCGCTTTTTGTTACCCGTGTGAGCGGGATATCTGCTCCAACGCAAGGAATGAATACTACTTGAAGAAAGGCTAATTGCTTCGCAGTCCGCCCATAAGTAGTTGATCCAACAGAGAATTTGCCAGATCCGTGGTTGACTCCCAGCTATCGGCATCTTGAGGTTCCGGGTCGTCGTCCAGCCAAGTCTCGTCGGCTTCAGGATGAGGACCGCAGAGGGCGATTTTTCCTTTTCCATAGGGTGCGAGAAGGGCTGCGATACGTCCGTCTTCGTATGTAGCGAGGATTTCGACATTCGCAGTCTCCGATAGGAGGAAAGCCGGTCCGTATGCGTAGTAAATAGGGCGCTCCACACATTCCCATGTGACCGAAATAATCATGGGGTCGCTTTCCTCGATGTACCCTTCGGTCTCGGCGTTTAAAAGGCCAAGGGCATTTACAAAGCCGTCCGTGTCCTCCCAACCCGTGGAGGCGGTATAAGCACCTCCGCAGATGCCCAGGTAACGACCTCCTCCTTCCAGGTAGTCGGTCAGTGCACCCAGGATCTCGGTTGTAAACCCACCGATCAATGGAGAAAGATCGTCCTCTGTTCCACCTATCATGACGACCGCCGCCCCTTCCAACAGGTCCGGCAAATCACTTACATCTGAAAAATACTCGATATCGAGCCCGGCGGCCTCTGCCATCTCCGCCACGGCTTCGGCTGCTCCAGGTGCGGCAACTACTCCATTGTAAATCAGCGCAAAATCGCCCTCGGCGTCCAGGATTTCAGGGAATCCACGTTCACCAGGCGCTACGCAGTCGTTCGATTCGTCATCGCCTGCGTCATCGCCGCAATTTGTCGTGAGGATGCAGGCCGTCCAAAGAAGGAGCCACAGAAAGATAGTTTTCCTCATTTCCAGTCACCTCCGGTAGAACGAAACGATTTCCATATCAAGAAACTGTTTGTGTGTTTGAAATCCCTTGGTTGAAGCTTGCAATCGATTTTAACAAAAACACCATTTTAAAACCATAATAATTGTATATGCTGGCAGGGTTAGGGACATCGTGAAATGACGCAGGTTGCAGAGAAACGCTCGTTGCGGCTTGACAGGCGGCGTGTTTCGAAAGAGACTCTACCATCATGAAAGTGCGCCTTTTCACGGAGGCGGTTTGGTTCTCGTTGGGTCCATGGACGCTATGCCGGAATTCCTACGAAAGTTTGTGGCTTGTTTTCCTTGTGTTTTCAAGGGGATGGCTTTGGTCTGGCTCCTGATCTGGAGCGGCTGCGCTTCCTCTCCCGAAGCACGGGATGAGGAACGAAGCGACGGTCTAAGCGTGATGGGGGAGTCGATCCGCACCGAGGACGAAAGCTTCGACCCTGCACTTATGGGCCGTCGTATGTCCGTGGCAGAGCGCACCCATTGGCAACAGATGATGGAAAGTGTTTCCAACCGATTGAAATTATTGAAAAAAGAAGACAGCCGCGATGTCACCGAACTGGTGGACGTGAAAAAGCGGCTTAGTCGTATGCTGCACATGGCGGTGCGCCATTACAGCGGAGTGCCTCAGGAACTTCGCCAGGATTTGTTGCAACTCAACAGTGACATCGACCGCGAAATCCTGAGACGAAGGATGCCGGAAGAGGTGGAAGTCCGCACGTCGCCGCGACTTCCGGCGTATCGTCGCGTCGCGCCTCCGAGTCTTTCCGACGATTACTTCATGTTTCGCTGGCCGCTCGACGCCTTCGAAGTGACTTCGCCCTTCGGGATGCGCGAAGATCCGTTCACCGGAAAACAGGCGTTTCACGATGGCATCGACCTGGCCGCCGAACGCGGGACGCTGGTGGTTTCCCCGGAGCGCGGCAAGGTGATCGCCGTGGACTACAACGACCGCTGCGGCAAGCTCGTGGCCATCGACCATCGCAACGGATTCAAGACGATTTTCTGCCACTTCGACGAGGTGTTGACTGTCCCCGGCGTGGAAATCGGCAAAGGCTGGCCCATCGGATTGCTCGGCACCACGGGACGTTCCACCGGGCCGCACGTCCACTTCAAAATCACGCTCGAAAACAAAGCCGTCAATCCCGAACGCTTCGTGGAAACGCTTCTGCCCACCCCGGAAAAACAGCACTCGTCTTCGAAAAACTGGAACGACGGCTGGTAATAGCACAATCGGTAGGGACATCTTTTCTACCGTGAGAGGCTGAATCATGAAGATTATCGTATGCATACTCGTGTTCTTTGCCGGCATGGGTTCGGATACCCTGAAAAAAGAACTGGATCGATGTTTCGGGACCGGATACGCGCAGGGGCAGAATGAAGCGGTCATGCTCGGATGTATCGGGAAGATGACTGAAAAACTCCAGAAAAATCCAAAGGATACGGCAGTAATACAGGAAACGGAATCGCATTACGGCAGGTATATCGATGTGGCGGTACAAGACAGGCCCGGGAAAACGATCGGTCCCATGATCGAAATGATGAAGAAATACTATGTCATTGCAATAAAGCACTACGGATGGGACAACATCGGGAGATGGGACACCGGGACGCCGGTGTCGGAGATCGATGCGTTTATGGAGGCATTCATTCCCATCGAAGAACGATGGCGATTCGTGGGTTGGATGATCGGTGAAATGAGAAACATGGGGCTCAAGGAAGCCGCAAACGAATACATGGTTCAGTTCAAAGTGCAATATTCAAGTGGGTGTATAAAAAGAAGTGACTACAAAGAAGGAGAGGGCTATTGCCGTGTCGCACGAAACTATGAGGATGCGAACCTGTTGAAATCCTTTGGGAATTTGTATGAACAGCTAAAGACAAGGCATGGCTATAGTAATGCTCTGGAACTTTTTAACCATCACCGTGTTTTCGACGATGCCAGCGGAAAGCTTCTTCCTGAAAAGTTGGATTCATTGAAAAATGAAATCGCAGGTTCGAAGAAAGAAAAAGCGACCCACTAATTGATGTCATTACATCCTAACGGCATTTAAACGTTCCGAAAAATGCAACAAATAACCACTGCGGCGTGAGCGCTTTTGGCTTTCGACCGTCCGCATTCATGCTTTGTCCGAATAATTTTCTGAACCTTTTTTCATGGAAAAAACGCTAATCTTTTTCACGAATTAGCCGATAACTGAGAAGGATAATCAAAGACGGGTAGCTACTAATTTCTATTAATTTGAGGAGAAATGCGATGCATTCAATCGAACAAAAATCTTATGGGTACAAAATCACGCTCGAAGGAATTGTTTCCGTGGATGAAATGAAGCAGTGGGTGGAAGAATCCCGGAAAGCACTTGCTGGTGCAACGAAGGAATTCGGCGTGTTTGTGGATATGCGCACGCTCAAGCCGGTTGGTACCGAAGCCCAGAGCGCCATGCAAGAAGGCCAGAAGCTTTACAAAGAGAAAGGGATGCAACGTTCGGTGGTCGTAGTCGATAGTTCGATTATGAAAATGCAGTTTCAGCGTATTGCAAAAGAAACAGGCATTTACGAATGGGAACGCTACGTGGACGCCTCGTCCGTCGAGAATTTTGAAAAAGTCTGTCTGGACTGGCTTGTCAACGCCATCGACCCGGATTGATATTCCGCCGTTTTTTTTCTACCTGCCTACCTCCGGTGGCTACTCCCACTCGATGGTCGCCGGTGGCTTTTTTATCGCAAGTCACGTAACTTGTGTTGCACACCTCGTTGTGTATAAACTCTTCCGAAAATATCCATAAAGCTGAAAAACGACCCCAAATAAGCAAATACAGGATTTTTGTGCCCTTGGAAATCTGCCAAGTATCGCAAATATGGGTATTTAGATCTTGCATTCTGTAAATATGTCGTTTAAATTTTCTTCATTGCATCATATCTGATCAGCCTTCAAGAAAAGGGAATTGCCCAATGAGCATGTACAAATACGCCATTGAAGCCAATGAGCTAGGAATGTGGCAATGTACGATACTGGATTTGGATACTGCGACCAGTATGCATGAGACAAAAGAAGCGGCGATTGCCAAAGTGAAAGCCTTGGGAGAAACCTACGTTGTGATTGATGAACACGTTTCGCGGGCCGACCAGGATCGCTTATGGTACAGGATTGATTTCGCCTTGAAAAAAGAAACAGGCCCCTATCCGACGCAACAAGCCGCAGTCGCTGCAGGAAAGGCGCTTGGTCATACGATGATTGTTTTCAACTCGGATGGCTCCATTCGCTTGGAGCTTCCGTAACTATCCTTATTTACTTGGGTTTCAAAACAGAAAGAGAGTGCTTGATGGGTGCATCGGTGATTGGGCGGGTAAAGTCCGGCAAAGGGAAAACCTACGAAGTCAAATGGGATTCTTCCTCGAAAGTCGTTTACGTCGCTTATGCGGGATGGACAGACTGTGGAAAAGCTTCTTCTGCTGCCGATGCCATGCGAAGAGCCGAAGCATTTCTGTACAATAAGTAAGTTCCGCTGCAAACAGGAGCGTTACGATGAAAGAATGGACTGAAGAGAACCAGAGAGAATGGGATTACCTCAGCGCAAAAGGATATGATGCTAGGGATACCAGAGAAGAAATGCTGTACGAAAGCCTGAAAGCCAGAAGAGAAGTGATTTATCTCCAGCAAAAGCAGGAAATCAGGAAAAGCGGCCTTTTGTATGTCCCGGCGATTGTTGTCATGGTTTTGGGACTCGGGTCGTGTACGCTTGGGGCTGTTTCCGGGGAATTAGGGGTCATTGTGCTTGGAGTCATCCTGTTGTTTGGCTCCGGTTTGTTAAATGCATTAAACAGTTGGATTCAGGGGGTGGATTAACACCCCCTAAAAATCATTTTGTACACTCAGCTTCCCGTTTTTTCTACTCCCATTCGATGGTCGCCGGTGGCTTGCTCGAAACATCGTAGGCCACGCGGTTGATGCCGCGCACCTCGTTGATGATCCGGTTGCTGATCGTCTCCAGCAACTCGAAAGGCAGCCGGGTGATGTTGGCGGTCATGAAATCCGTGGTGTTTACCGCGCGCAGCACCAGGGCGTGTTCGTGGGTGCGCTCGTCGCCCATCACTCCCACCGATTTGACGGGCAGCAGTACGGCGAAGGCCTGGGCGATGCGGTCGTACCATCCCGCCTTGCGGATTTCCCCGATGAAGATCGCATCGGCCAGACGCAGCACGTCGCAACGCTCGCCGGTGACTTCCCCCAGCACGCGCACGCCAAGACCGGGACCGGGGAAGGGGTGGCGCATCAGCATCGTTTCCGGAATGCCCAACTCCGCACCCACGCGGCGCACTTCGTCCTTGAAAAGCTCCCGTAGCGGCTCGACCAGTTCCAAGCCCAGTTGCTCGGGTAAACCACCCACGTTGTGGTGGGATTTGATCGTCGCCGACGGGCCTTTGAACGAGGTGGACTCGATCACGTCGGGATAGATCGTGCCCTGGGCGAGAAACTGCGTACCGCCGATTTTCTCGGCTTCCTCTCGGAACACATCGATAAACGTATGTCCGATGGCCTTTCGTTTGTCTTCAGGGTCGGTCAGCCCCTTTAATTTTCCGTAAAACCGCTCGCGGGCGTCCACGGTGATGAGATCCATGGAGTAATGCTCGCGGAACGTTTCCTCCACTTCCTCGCGCTCGTTCAGGCGAAGCAGGCCGTTGTCCACGAAAATGCAGGTCAGGCGTTTTCCGATCGCCTTATGCAACAGCACCGCTGTGACGCTCGAATCGACGCCGCCGGAAAGTCCAAGAATTACGCGGCCTTGCTCGCCCACCTGATGTTGGATGGCTTCGATGGTTTCGTTAATGAATGCGCCGGGCGTCCAGTCTTTGGCGCAGTTACAGATGTCGAACAGGAAATTCGCAATGATTTTCCCACCTTGCGGTGTATGAGACACTTCGGGGTGAAACTGGATGCCGTAGATTCCACCGGGACCGGAGTAGGCCGCGATGGGGCAGTTTTCGGACGAGCCGACCGCCTGAAAACCGTCCGGCAGGGTTTCCACCCGGTCTCCGTGGGAGGCCCAGACGGCGATGTCGTCGCCATCGATTCCGGCGAAAAGCGGGGCGTTGCGGTCGATGTGCACGGTGGCGGGGCCGTACTCGCGGCGCTCGGCGTGGGAAACGCTTCCCCCGTGGCCCAGCGCAGCGAGTTGCATTCCGTAACAGATGCCCAGCATGGGAACGCCGAGTTTCCATAGCGCATCTTCGGCGGTGGGGGCGCCCTCGTCCAGGGTGCTCGCCGGGCCGCCCGAAAGCACGACGCCTTTGGGATTCATGGCGCGGATGGTATCTACCGGCAACGTGCAGGGATGAATCTCGCAGTACACGTTCAATTCCCGGATGCGCCGGGCGATCAACTGCGTGTATTGAGAACCGTAATCGAGAATCAGAATCAGTTCGTGGCTCATGGCTTGTCCTTCCATCCCTTAATAGCCTTGGATCGGCTACGGCAGCGAAACGTATATTTCTTTGTACATGGCGATCCAACGTTCGGTCAACTCCGTGTAAGGATCGTCTTCTTCATTTACAATGCCGAAGTTGTTGTCCTCGCCGTCGAAACGTCCTTCCGGCGGCTGGTCGGCATAGAGAAACCAGTGCTGGCCGACGAACCATGGCCGGTCCAGCATGGCCTGGAATTTTTCCTCGTAGGCGTCGGCGCGATCGGTCTGGGTGTCGAGAATCGGATAGATCGGCGGATAGCTGTTGGGCAGTCCCGCATCGGCGGCGCGAAAACCCCACTCGGTGACGAGGATCGGCCTCCCTCCGGCTTCGTAATGCTGTTGCAGGTAGTTGTCGGTGCGCAGGTATTGCGGGTCCATGGCCATGACGGTTTCGGCGATGTCGAGATCGCCGATTTTCGCCATGTCGTAGAAATTGATCGTCATCACGTCCACGTATCGTCCCGCCGCCTCGATGGCTTTGCGTGGGGTCTGCTGGCTGACGAAACGCACTCCGAGGTTGAGGTGGTTTGGATGGGCTTCTCGGAAGATGCCGTCCGTCAGGCTGAAATATTGCTCGGCGACCTCGCCCGTCCAGGCGGATTTCGTCTCGAAGGCTTCCGAAAGTTCCTCGCCATCGTTGGTTCGGGCGGGAAGTTTGGTTTCGAGAAGGAGATCCTCCCAAGAGGCGGCGTTTGTTTCGAAATGTTCCTTCAGCGCGGCAAGAGTCTGGTAACGGTTCTTCAAAAAGTCGATTAGTTGCAGCTTGCCGGGTGCGTCTTCGTCCATGGCCATGTATTCGATAAATAGATGCTTGCCCCGATGGTCGTTGCCCCAGTGCATCTCGTTGTCCATGAAGTACCCGATACAATAGGGATTTTCGCGGGTTTCTTCGGCGTGCTGTTCGATGGCTCCCCGCGCCCGCGTCTCGAATTCCGGGCTGAAGAAGTCGTGCGGGCCGTTGTCGGTCATGTTGGAGCCGGCGACGCTCAGCGTCACGGTAAACGGCAGGCGATCGGCGAAAATCTCCCACTGGCTCCAACCTCCTGCGGTGTTGATGCCCCACTGCTTGCAGCGCTCGAAGGTCGCCGTCGCCCAGGCTTCTTTGTCGCCGTATTTTTCAAGAACGTAGTCGCGATAATGTTTTACGCCGTCGTGGGTGGCTGTGCCGTTGATGTTCAACACGTTCATGCCGGTGGAGAAAAACGGATGTCCTTCCGGGGAAATCAACCACCAGCGCCCGCCGATTTTATCCACGCGAAAATAGCCCGTGGCCTCGGTTTCGTGGCATAGCGCCCCGAAGTAGGCGTCGAAACCCGGTTCGATGCAATCCGGGTTGATTTCCCGCTCCGCTTCGATTTCCTCGCTTTCGGTGTCCTCGTCGCCGTATTCCGTGGCGTCGATTTCCGGTTCGCTGAGGTCGGCGTCACCTGGATTTGAGGAGGAGCCATCTTCGCCACACGCCACAAAGGCGACGAACGCGAAAAGCATCCAGGTCAAAAGTGGAAGAAATCTGTACGAAGCCATAAGCAATCCCCTCTGTGGCTTGGGTCATTCCGCGAGGGTACGTTTCCTAGCACAAAGAGAGATTCATGACAACAACAAGTCGCGTGGGTTTCCGATGGACACACCGAAAACATTTCCGCAAAATGGTCATAGATTCAAGAATCACTGTGCAAATGTTTCATAGTTGAACTTAAAATCAGAGCACTGCATAGAAAATGTTTTCCATTTGCACGAAGAATGTATAGTGGATTCAAAGGAAAGGTAAGGAAAATGCTCACAGAGAGTTTCGAGATGTACAGCAATAAAACCAAGAAAAAAGATGTACGAATCGTGTTTTTTTCTAGTGAGTTTGAGGGGTTGGGTTGTGTCTTGCCGTTGTGGGTTGAGAGAGGATTGAAAATCACTTAAACTTTGTTTGAGGAAAAATATATTGAAAAGTGTTTGCGAAATAAAATCTTGCACGGATTTTGCAATAAAAAGCGACTAGCGAAAAGGAGTTGTAGTTGAAATGACAAATGTAAAATAACTTGACAAGTGATTGGGTCATGTGTAAATATAGTTTTCATAATGTTTTTGGTGATGCGTTTCAAGTGCGGTGCGATCATGGTGTATGATGTCATAAACGAAAATTTCCCACGGAAGCCGGATCGAACCGGTGAGGTTCTTTTGTGGTTTGTGGGTGGTGTTCTTTCGTTTTTTAGTGTAACATCCAACGGTTACCTTGTTCTACAATCGTTCCCCTCAGAGTGTGAACGGAGTTTGCCATGAATAGACTAACGTATTCTCGATTCTTTGTACTGGCTGTTGCCTTCCTGCTCGTCGTGGCAGGGTGTTCGGCGACAGGATCCGAACAAGACACGTCTTTTTCGGAAAAGAACTTCGCCACCGCCGCAGGGCTCGACCAGGCGACGGCGACGGTCTCGATTCACAACACCACAGCGCGGTTGAATCCGCTGCCGGTGCACGAGCCGATGATCGTCAGGCCGGGAGAACTCGAAGCCGAGAGTTTCGATGACACCTACGAGGCGTTGATTCGAAACCATCCTTTCGGGAAAACGGTTCGCGCCAGCAACGGGCTCGTTGCACCGGTAGACACCATCTCCCGGCGTGAGGTGCCTTCGTACTGCATCGCCGGGGTTCATGGTGCAGGAGCCTACGATTACACCGGCTACGGCGTCGCGGACGGAACGGGAACTTTCTTCCGTTTCAATCTTTATCCTGACGGAGAAGGCAATCCGCCCAACTGGGAGACGATAGGCATCCTCCAGGACAAGGGCACGGTAATGACGGACTTCGAAGCGCTCGCGCATTTCAATGGCCGGTGGTACGGCATGAACAACGAGCAAGACGGAGGTGAAACTCATCAATATCTAGATGACTTCAACAAGTCCGGCTTCCTGGCCCACTGGAAGCTGGATGATTCCGTCTGGAATGGCTCCAGCGGCGAAGTGGCGGATTCGGCAGGGAGCTACGACGGTCGAGCCTACGGAAACTCTTACGTTTATCCCTACGGCAAACATGCCGGCGCGGGCTATTTCGATGGCTACAACGACTACATTAAGACCGGGTTTTACATGACCGGTCAGGTGAAGACGCTCAACTACTGGGTGAAATTCAGTTCGGTGAACAACAGCACCCAGTCGATGGGCACCTATTACGGGAGCCGGCGTCTCTACCTGGGAATCGACGGCAGCAACAAAATTTTCGCAGGCTACGGCACCTACTACATCGGTTCGGGACGCTCGTCACCAAACTCCGGGATCAAAAGCGGACAGTGGGCCATGATGACCATGACCATTGACAGCAGCAACCTGGTGCACGTGTATGTCAATGGCGAGCAACTCGCGACTTTCAGCGCGTCCTATGCTGCCGGTACCAACCCCAACGAATTCATGATCGGTGCACGCAATACGGGCAGTGCCCAATGCTTCAAGGCATCAGTTGACGATGTTATCCTCGACAGCCGCTACTGGACGGCTGAGGATGTCCAGTATGTGTTCCTCGACAGTGAACTGGCGGTAGATGTTCGCAGCCATCGTTTCTACTACTTCGATGAGGACGACATCGATGAGGAAAACCAGGTCGTAGCCGCGCAGGAAATCGGGCAGAACGTGGACCAGAACGGGAACCTCGTTGAAAACATGGATGCCATGACTGCCGGCACCGAAACGTTCATCGGGGCGGCGGTGAAGATCGAATGGGAGGCTTTCGGCGGCGACGCGGGAGACGGCTTCGACGTCCTGCGCTCCGACGATCCCAACGGAGGCTATGAAGTCATCAATACGGACATGGTGCCCGTGAACGATACGGGGTTGTACTGTTTCGTCGATACTTCCGCGCCATCCTGCCAGCGGGTGTATTACATCATCCGGACCGTATTCGACAACGGATGCACGGAAGACACCGACGCCTTCTTCGTCGAAACGGATTGTTAGGAGGTACCCCATGAAACGCACGAATACAACCGGCTATCGGGCGGCCTCTTCGGTCGAAACGGTTTTTACAAAGGGGGACCACATGCTTCCCACAACATCGAAACTCATAGCGAAAAGCCTCCTGGTTTTTGCGCTGATGCTGGGCTCGCTAGTTCTTTGGCCCGCATCCGACGTCTACGCGGTCGGTGAGGCGGACACGGCGTTCCACGTGTATCTGCCGCCGAATGCGAACTCTGCACGCCGAGTCGCCCTTGTCGTCACCTCGCTCAATCCGGGCGTCACCACGGTCAATGTCATCGACGAAGACTGGGACGACGGCGACAGCGACGACACCTACGAAGACCAGGAACTGAAGTACGGACAGAGCTTGATCGTGTTCATATACGAAGGCTCCGTCAACGATGACCGAGGCGGAAAAGGCGACGGCGACTTCTTCACCGTCACTGCCAACCGTCCGGTCATCTGCCTGATGATTACGAAGTCCGACTGGCAGCACGACTGGGTGCCGTCGGACGCGGCGGGAGGTATTGGCCAGAGCTTCATTATCTGGTCGCCTCCGGTGTCCAGTTCGCCCACCGACCTCAACCTGTACGCCTATTACGATAACACGGAAGTGTATGTCGAGCGCATTTCCAACTCGGCGAAAACCACTTCGGGTGTGACCGATGTGGACGTGGAATTTCCGGAACTCATCATACAGAACGTGCTCGATGCCGGTGAAGATCTGATTTTCACGAAGCGTCAGGGTTTGGACTCCCTCGCATCGGGACACAGTTACCGTATACGAGCATCGAAGCCCATCACCATGCAGTACGGAGCCTTGGGTTCTCTAAACGGAAAAATCCAGAACACGGCGCGTGACGGCGGCGGCTTCGTTACCAGCAACACCGGGGCTTCCACGGGATCGCTTTACTACTTCATGGTACCGCACAACGAAGGCAACTATCATGAAAAGGAACTGCGCGTGATTTCCTTCGAAGACGGTGCGGAATGCGTGCTGTCGGGCAAGAAATACGCCACCGACGACTGGAACCAACTCTATTCCTTCTCGTTGGATCGCTGGCAGACGGAAGATTTCGTGGGAAAGACGGACGAGCTGTTCAAAACGCACCACCTTTACAAGTTCGAAGTCACCAACGGTGCGAACGTGGCTCTGTTCGAAGCCAACTGGATGGAAACCGGTTCCTTCGGAACCTCCGACTACGCCTCCTGGGTCAGCAGTTCGGAAGGGCGAGGTGCGGGCAAGGAATTCATGGCCTACATGGGACCGCCGGGCACCGTTTCCCACTTTGATTTCGAATGCAGCGACTGCTGTTCGGGCCAGTGCACCGAAAACGATCGCGCTCACCTGTACGTCGCCGCCGACCAATGGGACACCGACGTGCACGTGTATTATCCTTTCCAGAACGGGCTATTCGATTACACCGTTTCCATTCCGGCGGACCACTACCACGTCTTTGCGATCGGCAAGAACAAATGGAATGCGATGAACGACCCCAGCGCGGGCAAGCGTCCCTACCTGCGCGTGGAATCCACCTATCCGGTGTCGGTGATTTCGGCCAACCACAACGACAACTGGCTGGCCTTCGCCAGCGGGCGTGGCATTCCCAACCTGGAAGTGACGCTTGAAGGCGGCGGCGAAATGGCCTGTGAAGCGGACGGTCTTCCGCTGCAAGTCACCGTGCGTAACCCCGGCCTGAACAACGTGACCAGCACCGATTTCGAGTTGGCGCTTCAGCCTGGTCTGGAATACGACAGCGGCTCCGGCGACTTCGGGGAGCCCACCGATGAAGGTCTGGACACCGAGTTGGGCGTGAACTTCGTGAAGTGGTTCATCGGCACGATTCCTCCGGGAGGCGAAGTGGTACACAACGTGACACTCGCTCCCAATTGCCAGGACATCAACGTATGCTTCAGCGGCATCGCGCGGGTGCCCGAAGCGCGGGGTAAAGCTCGCGGCTATTACGAGCGTTCGATGGGTTCATCCACGGTCTCCCTGCTGATCTCCGACGAAACCACCGTCAACTATGGTCTGATCGCACAGTTCCGGCCCAATATCACGGTGGTTCGCGCCGAATCCACCGAAGTGGAAACCCAAAGCGTGGTGCTGTTCGGCGTTTCCACCGATACGGACAAACTGTACAAACTGGACATCTACAACGCGGAGCACACGGCGATTTCTTCGCTGAGTTACGCCGACGGCACATCGGGTTCTCCGGACATCGGAGGGCTGGCCTGGTCGGAAAACGGACGCCTGTTCGGTATGGACAACGCCGGGCGCATGACCTACCTCGTCGAGATCGAACCCATCACCGGCGATGTCTCCAGGGTCGCGCAAATGCCGGTGACCTATCCCCAGCAGATCGAGGCGCTTTCTTCCCACCCGGACGGCTTCCTTTACGCCGGACTGGATACCACGAGCGACGATACTCTGCCTGAAGTGCTGAAAATCAATCCCAACACCGGCGTAATTGAAGAGGAAATTTACTTGGACGACAACTTCAACATCGACGGTCTGAGCTTCAATTCGGTCGAAGAAGAGGACTCCTACTACTGTGTGCCACCGCCCGAAATTTCCTTCGTCGGCATGTTCTCCTTCGCCAGCGACGTGAAGTTCCGCGACGACGACAGCGACGGTTTTTCGGAGACGATGATTTTCTCCTCTACGGAAATGAAGGGCGTGGATGTCCCCGTCTACGATCCGTTGCGGGACATCATGGATGAGCTGACGATTGAGATCTCCGGTCTCGAACTGAAACCGAGCACTCAGGAGGGTGTCCAGGCGTTCGAACTGACGGGAACCGTGATCGAGGACGGCTTGATTCTCAAAGATTCCACCGGCTTCGAATTGCTCAAACTGGATCTG
The DNA here is from genome assembly GCA_963663525.2 of Myxococcota bacterium. Lineage (GTDB taxonomy): Bacteria > Myxococcota_A > SURF-8 > SURF-8. The sequence goes on along the minus strand of CAXXHC010000004.1, from coordinate 1,267,743 downwards.
GCGGTTGAAGGCGGGTACATCGAATTCAATGGCGAATACGGAACCCTGGTCGCCCACGTGAAGAACCCCACGGTGAACAACACCAACTTCTCGGTATTGCTGGATTACTTCTTCAGGCAACCGAGGGGATGGCCTACGCCGATGGTGTTTACGCTTCAGGCCGCCACACCGATTCTCCCCCGCGTCAGCAACGGAGATACGATCAACACCACGGTATCCGGCACGGTCAAGACCGAGGGTGGAAGCTTCGCTCCCGAACCGGTTTGCGGAGTCGACTGACCCTGGATATTGAACGGCTCTTTCGGGGACATCCTTGCGATGTCCCCTTTTTTATGGGATGGTGGCGTTCTCGCTGTTCATTCCGAGGACGAGCATGGATCGGTCGCAACGTGCGGAGTTGGGGCGCAAGGGAGAGCAGGCCGCTCTCGACTACCTCGCCACACGAGGATATAGCGTCGTCGCGCGCAACTGGCATTGTGCGGGCGGAGAAGTGGATTTGATTTTGCGTCATGGCCGCACGCTTGTGTTCGCCGAAGTGCGGACGCGCTCTTCCTCCTCTTTGGTGCATCCCTTCGAAACCATCACCGCACCCAAGCAGCGTCGCGTGGCGAAGGCGGCGGAAGCCTACCTGCGTCGCCACGGCATCGAGGAAACGGAAATCCGTTTCGACGCTCTTGCGGTCACCTGGACCCAGGAAGGCCCGGAGGTCGAACACCTGGAACACGCCTTCGAAACATGGAGCCGCTGAGCATGACCGGAACGCTTTACGTAGTTGCCACACCCATCGGCAATCTGGACGATTTGAGCCCACGCGCCCGCGAAACCCTCGAAAACGTGTCGCTAGTCCTGGCCGAGGATACCCGTCGCAGCGGCAAGTTGCTGGCCCATTTCGGCTTGAAGAAGCCGCTCGTGAGCCTGTTCGAGCACAACGAGCCCGCGCGCGTCGCATCCGTGGTTTCCCGTTTGGAACAAGGTGACGACGTCGCGTTGATTTCCGACGCCGGCACGCCGTCGATCAGCGATCCCGGTTATCGTCTGCTTCATGAATTGCGTAGCCGGGGATTGCGTGTCTCGCCCGTACCCGGACCGTCTTCCGTGCTGGCGGCGTTGAGCGTCTGCGGGCTGCCCACCGATCGGTTCACCTTCCTCGGATTTCCCCCGAAAAGCGGGGGTAAGCGAAAGCGCTGGCTGGAAGACGCCGCCCGGCGCGAAGAGACCGTGGTGCTTTTTCTCACCGCGCAGAGACTTGATGAGAAGTTATTGGAAATACAGGAGATTTTCGGCGACAGGGAGGCGACGCTCTGCCGTGAGTTGACCAAACTGCACGAAGAGATTCTGCCCATGGGGTTGTCCGAACTGGCGGCAAATTTTAGGGATCGGGACGCGAAGGGGGAAATCACCCTCGTGATCGAAGGACGGACGAGCCCCGAAACGCCCGACGAAGAAACCCTGCTAGACACGGTGGAGCAACTCCGAAGCGAAGGGGTCACGGGAAAGCGGCTGGCCTCGGAACTGATGCAACGTTTCGACCTGAAACGGAACGAAGCCTACAAACTCGCCCACGAGAAATAGACATCCGGATGAAAACGCCTTCTTGGAGAATTGCTGATTCGTTCGTGCAAATTCGCTCGAACCTGTGGAACAGTCGGGAATTCTACTCTAACATAGTAGAAAAAAACGGTGAAAGTATTGTTATATTGACATGTTTATTGTATTGTCGCAATTGTACATTCAAAAGAATTTTTCCGGAGGTAGAACTATGAAAAAATTAGAATGTAAGAATTGTGGTTCGATTGAATTACATCATTACGCATTTTGGCCGGGTCTAAAAGCTGCAGAAAACCAATCACGTGGTGAAACGTCACGGGCAGCTATTAAAGTAAAATGTAACGTGGGGGATGTCCCAGCAATTGTTAAATCTTCCGACGATCTCCGCTTCCTAATGACTCGCATTGTACCGACCTGAGTCTTTGTTCGTCAACTCTTTTCCTTGCCGATTCTTTCGTCTTCGTACTACCCTCAACCTGCCTGTCTGGAGGATACGGCTCTGCGGGGACGCAACCGGAGCGCCACGATGGGTGACCGATGGAGGGGCAGAGTTTGTTCTCTGCCTTTTCTTTTTTTCATCAGCCCCTCTTGAGGTCCCCAGAGCGAAAAATCCCAGGGGTTTGGGGACAGCGTCCCCATATCGGCGAAGCCGATACTCTCAGACGCCACAGGATGGCTGGGAATCCACATGCGCTGGACTTGCCGCAACTCTCCCCGGTTTGGGCGCTTCCTTTTTCTTCTCCTTTTTCAGTGCCTCAGCCAAAGCCAACAAATCCCGGTAGCCGCCGATCCGGCGAAAGCCTTTTTCGATCTCCGTAAGCGCCATTGAAAGCCAGCGCTGCGGCTGGTCGGTCTCGGGACGCCAGCGCGTCACCCGCCCGATCCTGCCGCGAATGTTGCGGATCGAATTCTCGATCAGATTCGTGGACAGCAAGCTCACATGCAGCGTGTTGGGAACCTCCAGCAGATGCAGGGCGATCAAATCCTCGCCAGCCTCGTCAATACTTGCAAGCGCCTGGGCGTTGCGCGTGGATACAAAAATCCGTAGGTTCTCCAATGCTTCCCGGCCAGCATCCGCGCCCTGAGCTTTGCGAATGCGCCGCATCAGCCCGGCGACTTCCCCCCAGTCGCGTCGGGGTAGATACTGTCTGAGATTGCGCTCTTTGTGAACTAGGCAGCGTTGAAGAACGGCGTCGGACCATTGTTTCTTCACCGCGTTTTTCAAGGCCTTCGAGCCATCGAAGGTGCAAAACAGGCGATGCTCTGGCTTGGGAGCAAAACCCCGCAACGACAGGCGGGAGGTCAATGCGGTGCAGACCTGCGTGTTCTCCGAGGCACCCACCTCGAAATCCAGCATATGCTTCGTGCCGTCACAGGCAACCCCTAGGGCTACAATGGCCCATAAACCCTCGGCAAGACGCACCCCGTCCAGCATCAGAATCAGCCAGTCGTCGCGGGTGATATCGCGCTTGCGAAACTCGTCGAAAAGGCGAGCGCCTTCATTCGTGAAAAGACGGCTCAGGCTACTCTTCGACGTCTTCGGACTTTGGGGATGCACGCTTTGTTGATTCCGGGTCGAGACGCCGCCCACCAGCGACCGCAACAGCATCGCGTGAAGCTCTCCCGGCTCGCGAGCCGCTTGATAGCTGGACAGTATGACTTCCTCGCTATCACCGTTTCCCTTGCCTTTACGCACGCGCGGACGTTTCACCGCCTCCCGACGCCCTTCGTGGATCACCGAACCCGGAGCCGAACCGGCACGAGAATATTCTGCCGATTTATCAGGATGATAAGCAGGACCACACAACTGCTCAACCTCCGCTGACATTACACGCAGAATCAGATCTCGCGCCGCTCCACGTAAAAAGGTTCGAAATGTTTCGCCAGCTTCTGTGCTGTCAACTTGCCCTAAAAGCTCTAATACGTCATACTCACTCATGATGGTCTTCTCCTTTTCTGTTCGTAGCAGAATGTTCCACGCCCATTCTGGGCGCGGAGGAGACCATCGTCAATTTTTAACAAGTTTTGGGACGCTTCCGTAACGTGTGCGGTTGTCAGTTTTGGATTTCCAAACGAAATGACCCCGAAGAATACTTGTCGGCAAAATTACTGAATCTGTTACAGTAGCGTAGTAGCGTAGGTCGGGTGAAAATCACCCGACCTACGATTTTCCCTATAAAAAATCCCATCCTTGGAAACTCGCAAAAGTCGCGCAATTTCACGCACACTTGCCTCATTTCGCTCCGGTTCGTGCAAACTTCGGACGAAACACGACGAAACGGAACAAAATCCCCCCGGTTTTCCGCAATTTTGACCGAAATCTGCGAAGCGTCGGCCCAACCTGTACGTGCACGTATGGGGGGTAGGTCTATTTTTTATAACTATGCGTAGATACTGGGGTTATAGTTTTCAAACCTGTACGTACACGTACAGGTTGGGGGTGATTTTTGGCGTCCAAAGTGTACGCCGGCGTACAGGTTGATAGGAAACCCCGACACCATTCCGCCTCTGATCTCGGTGGACGAAATGCCCTTCTTCGTTGGCGCAAGTACGGTTGGTTCAAGCCTCCTGGCTTGAACCATAAGGTTTCATGTCGGGTCTCCTGACCCGACAACATGAACCTGTGGAGCAGGCAGAGACCTGATCCAACAAATGCTCCATGCTTTCAATAGGTTACAAAATATCGGGATAAAAACGCCTACTTGGAAAACTCCTGACTCGCTTGCGCAAAATCTATTGAATACACTGCAAAGTCGTGCATTTTCGTGCAAACTCACGTCATGCTCGATTCATGCCGCAAAACTCGTGCAAATTCACGCCAAACCGTGCAAAGTCCCCCCCCGGTTTTCTCGCAACGAGTCGAGGGTACCTCGTGAAAAGTGTACAGCAACTGGACAAAAACGGCGTTTTTCGACCCAAAAGTCTCGCAACGTGCTATTTTTTCTTGCAAAGCTCGTCGTTCCGAATCTGCACGTTTTTTCATCAATTTGCACGTTTGCGGCCAGTGCTAGTGGTCGAAGTATTCGCGTATCCTTTCGGCCAGTCCTTCGGGAATGCCTTCGACGGCGGCAAGCTCTTCTATCGAAGCGGCGCGCACTCTTTTCAAACTGCCGAAATGGCGCAGGAGGAGTTTCATCCGTGTGGCTCCGACGCCGGGAATTTCCAACAGCGAGGAGCGTAACCCCTCTTTTTTCCTAAGTTTTCGGTGATAAGTAATCGCGAAGCGGTGGGCTTCGTCGCGGATTCTCTGAAACAGAAACAGCTCGCCCGTTCCCGGTTTGAAAAGGATCGGCATTTTCACGCCGGGTCGAAACACCCGCTCCGGAGTGCGCTTGCTGCCCTCCCAATCTTCGGCGATTTCCCCTTCGCCCACATGGTCTTTCAGGCGGGATTTGGCCAGCGAGGCCAGCTCAACGTCTTCCACACCCAGTTGATTTAACACGGTTTCCGCGATTTTCAACTGTCCTTTTCCGCCGTCCAGCACCAGCAAATCCGGCAGGTCGCCTTCCTCCAAACCACGCTTGAAACGTCGGGACAGCACCTCGCGCATCATGCCGTAATCGTCGGGACTGTCGAGCGTCTTGATGCGGTAGCGTCGATACTCGCTTTTCTCTGCCACACCATGGATGAAACACACCCCGGAACCTACCGCCATACGTCCTTGAATGTTGGAAATATCGTAGCATTCGATGCGTTCGGGAAATTTTGTAAGTCTCAGTTTTCTTTGGATTTTTTCCAATATCGCCTGGTTGCCGCGCTCCCGGTTGACCTTCTCCTCGAAGTTGCGTGCGGCGTTGGTCGCGGCGTTGTCCACAAGCTTGCGCTTGAACCCTCGCAGAGGCACGGAAATCGCCACCCGATGCCCAGCAAGATCCCACAGCCACTGTTCCAGGGGCTCCGGCGAAACGACCTCGAACGGCAGCAGGATGGCGGCAGGCATGAACTTCGTCCGCTCGTAATGGCGTACCATGGCGTAGTGCAGCAATTCGCCGTCTTCGCGTTCTTCCCCGCTGGCCATCAAGGCGCTTTGTCCCGTCAACGCACCGCTGCGAAAATGCGAAAACAGCACGCAGGCTTCGGAGCCTTCCCGGTGAAACCCCAGGACGTCCCAGTTGTTCGCTTTCGGCATCTGGGCGTACTGCTTCTCCAGGGTCGCTTCCACCGCCCGAATCGAGTCCCGGTAGCGGGCGGCATCCTCGAAGCGCTGTTCGCTCGCAGCTTCCCGCATAAGCCGGGTGAGATCCTCCACGAGCAGATCCTTGCGGCCTTCGAGAAACAGCCGAACCCGTTGAATTTCGGCATGATACGTCTCTCGATCCACCGGCAGACAGCAGGGGCCGAGGCAGCGGTTCATCTGGTGGCGCACGCAGGGACGTCGGGCGGCGGCAAAGGCCCGGTCGGTGCAGGTGCGGATCTTGAAATGCTTGTTGACCAACCGCACCACCTCGCGCGCCTTGCCCGCAGAGGCGTAAGGTCCGAAGAACAGCCCCTTTCCCTTCGCGACCCTCGCGCGCACGATCTGGATTTTCGGAAAATCCCTGCTCGTATCCAGGCGTATCATGAAGTAGCTGCGGTCGTCCTTGATGCGGATGTTGTAGCGGGGTTTGTGTTTGCGGATCAGGTTGCTTTCGAGAATCAGGGCTTCTTTCTCGGAGGCGGTGAGGATGAAATCCACGCTGTAGAGTATTTCGGGCAGCAGTTTCACGAACGGGCGGGTGTCGGAGGCGGGTGGGATGTACTGGCGCATACGGGCCAGCAGATCCTTGGCCTTGCCGATGTAAAAAATCCGCCCGTCCTTGCCTTTCATCAGGTAACAGCCCGGATCGTGCGGGGCTTTTCCCAGGATTTCGGCCACATCCGGCATGGAGCGCTCCACGAAAATCGATTCGCGAAGCATCGTACTCCCGGTCGGGAAAACTGTCCAGCATGGACGTCATGACGGTGGGGCGTGCGTCACATTAAGGTGTTGGCATTTCTCGGACCCAAAGGGTCCAAGCGCCTCTCCCACTGGGAGAGGTCGGTGCTTCAGCACCGGGTGAGGGGAATTTCTTGAACCCTCACCCTAACCCTCTCCCAAAGGGAGAGGGGATTTTTGTCCTTTATTATTCATAGGTTATAAAACAAAGGCATGGCTGTTGTTTGGCAATACCTTGTGATACACACCCCATGATGAGGACCGAGACCGTGTGGAATCGTTTTCAGCCGTAGAGATGTACCGTTTCTCCCACCGGCTTGATGTGTCCGTCCAGAGATCGAATCACGGGCACGGCTTCGATTTTCTTGCAGCCTTTTTGCAAAAGCAGGCGCAGGGCGTCACGCAGGGAATAATACCCGGTTTTCGGGGCGGCGAAGATCGCCAGTTCCGGATTCAATCCCAACTGCCGGGCGGCGTATTCGTCGTTGAAACTGCCGTCGAGGTTGCAGGTTCCGGTAAAACAGAGAACGGTTCCGGTTTTCATGCAGGCCACTCCTTCGAACTCGACCGGTTCGTGCCTCGTCAACCATGGATTTTTTCGGGAAAATCGAAAGAAAAGGCTTTGATGTGCCGCCCGATTCCCGCCCAACCCAGTCCGCGAGGCCAAAAAGGGGAATGAAACGATTCGGTTCAGTATCGGGCTGACGGGCGTCGCGGACGTTTTCGCACGAAACGCGCCGATCACCGTGACGGGATCGCGCCGGATTCTCACCGGTTTCCTGAGGTCGAATCATCTATTCAATATCAGGTAGGGGGAGGGTTGTCAACAACCGGGAGGGAGATTTTCGAAACGGGGAAAAGTCAGCCGGAGAAGCCTTACAAAGAAGACGTTTTCGACTCGTGGGCGATCCAAAGCACATCCGTGTTTCGGATGCGTTTGGGGGCCGCGTAGTCGGTTTTATAGCGTTTTGCCGCCAGATATCCACGCACGGTGGCCGGTTTGCCTTCCCGCAGGATTTTAACAAGGTGAAACCGCTCGTAATCCGCCGCAACGACGACGAGGCGGTATTCTCCGGCGGGGAGATCGTCGAAATCGAAGGCCCCGCGCTCGTCGGTGACAGCCGAACGTCCCGTGGGGTAGAGAAACACCGCAACGCCGGATAGCGGCTGCCGGGTGCCTTTCTCGTACAGCGTTCCCTGTAGCCGGGAGGTTTTTCCATTCGTTTCCTCCTCGTCGTTCCTCGGATTGTCCGCCAATCCCGACCTAGCTACTACCATCAATGCCGCGAGTATTCCCATGATTGCCACCATCCATCGCATGATTTGTCCTCTCGAATGCTGCACCACGAATTTCGTGGCTTTCATCGGAGAAAACACCGGAGGGAGGGGAAAGTGTCACTGTTTCCCGGCAACGATTTCGTAGGGGGAGAATGAAATGGGTGAGGAAGCCGTTAAAAATGAAAACCTAAACCACAGGTCGGGTGAATTTCTTCCCAGACACCCAGACAATGTCGGGGAAAACTGTTACTAGAAATATGTATAAAATAATACAATGATTGCAATATATCACCCATGAATAATGGTAAAAACTGTGCGCGTAGTATGTTGCAGGTGTTATGTGTACGTGTAGTTTTAAAACATTCTGGTTTGGATTCCAAAAATATGAGCCACTTATTATTTCTTGACCTCCTAAAGAGAGTATTATAGGAATTAATAACATTTCATATTCAAATTCCATGGTAGAAATTGATACGAAACGGCAAAAACGTCCCTTTGGAGAAAAACACAGTATTTTCAGGGAAATGAAGTTTCCTATAACCCCTTGATATGAGTATGGTTGTCCTATAATGTGTATTCCTCGAAAAATATCTAAAAATGAAGAAGCAAAATGACACTGCAATTTGAAAAAACAGCATCAGGCAGATTGGCCTGGGTTGAAAATGCTTATGCAATTTTAATGTTTTTGGTGATTGTCGGGCATTTTTGTATGTATTCAAGAGTAAGGGTTTCTTGGTTGGTTCCGCCAGATTGGTTTTGTATTTTAATATATCAGTTTCACATGATGGCTTTTGTTATGCTAAATGGCCATTTGGCAAAAACAAGTAATTTCAATAAATTATACAACAGGGCAATGAAAAAGATTTTGCCTCCAATCATCATTTGGTCTGTGTTGTATTTATTTTTTCACGATTTGTTTTTTAGTTTTAGTATTAGTTTATACGATTTTGAGTATGGAGTTTGGTATCTAGTCAGTTTATTTTGCTGGTTGTTGGCAATTAAGCCTTACGTTAAGTTCATGAAAAAGATTTTTGGCGAGAATCCACCAGAAGTATTGGTGGCGGTTTTGATAGGTCTTTCGTTTGGTTTGATTGATATTTATAATTATATGTCCATTCATAGGACAATCGCTTTTTTCCCTTTGTTTGTGTTTGGTTATCGGTTTAATTTTGAGTTGTTTTTTGAAAGATTCGACAATTTAAAATATAGAGGAATTTTGGTGATGATGATTTTTGCTTTTCTTAGCTCTTTGTCGATTTTTCTGTTTGTCGATAGAACTATAAGCAGTGTATTTAACCTCACTAAAGCTTACGTAGATCAGTTTTGCCAAGTCAGTTTTATTGAATATGGCGATTTGTTTTTTGGAGTATTAATACGAGTTTATGTCTATATTATATCAATTGTTTTAACTTTGTCTTTCTTGTTGATTGTGCCAAAAACAACAATAAAAATCGGTTCTATTGATATAACAAAAACTGGAGGACGTCGTTTGTATGTTTATTTATTGCATTTTGGTTTGATTGTCATTTTGGCTAAAGTGATTCAAAAGACAGCTTTGTTTGAACTTGGAAACAGGGTACTTTTTCTATTGGAATCTTCAGTATCGTTTTGGCTTAATGATTTTGCCGGTTTAGATTTGGCTGCGACTCATACTTTATTTATTGCAAATAGTCTACTTTCTATTTGTCTCGCTTTATGTTTTGCCGGAGCATTTTGTTTGATTTTATCATCGGATTTTATTTGCTCTAAAGCATCGTTCTTTGTTGAACCTTATGCAAATATTGAAAAGCACAGAAGCATTGCTTTAAAAATAAGTATCTGGAATAAATTTTCTAAATATTTCAACTAAAACTACTTCTTTTTCGCGTGTGGATGGGCTTTGTCGTAGACCTCCACGAGGTGCGCGAGACTGACGTGGGTGTAATTCTGCGTCGTGGAAAGGGATGCGTGCCCCAGAAGCTCTTGAATCGTCCGCAAATCGAGGCCCGCATCCAGCAAATGGGTGGCGAAACTGTGACGCAGCACGTGGGGACCGATGTTGCGGGAACTTCCCGCCTTGAGCAACGTTCTGTCGAGCACCAGCCGCACGCCTCGCCGGGTCAGGCGTCCGCCCCGGTAATTGAGAAACACTGCTTGCAAGTCCTTGGTTCCCTTGCACTTTTCGAGCAACGCCCTGCGGTCGGGAAGGTAGCTGTTCAGTGCCTCCACGGAGGCGGAGGTCATCGGCACGACGCGCTCCTTGCTTCCTTTGCCGAGCACCCGGACCCGTTTCGATTCGAAGTCCAGGCGGTCGAGGTCGAGGCCGGTCAGCTCGCTGACGCGCAATCCCGATCCGTACAGCAATTCCCAGATCGCCCGATCCCGCCTTCCTAACGCGGTGTCGGGGAACTCGCTTTCCAGGATGCCGAAAAGTTCATCGATCTTCATGGTTTGCGGCAGTTTTCGCCGCCTTTTCGGAAGCCGCAAAAGCTTCGCCGGGTTGGCCTTGGCCAAGTCCCGGCGAAGCAGAAAATCGTAAAAGGAGCGCAGAACCACGATTTTTCGTTCCAGGCTGCGCGGCTGGAGATGCTCCGATACATCCGCCACGTAGGCGCGCAACAGGTCGAGAGGGACGGCGGCGATTTTCTTTTCGTCGGCGTAGGAGGGGTGGTTGTCCTCCAGCCAGGCGACGAACTGCCACAGGTCCAGCAGGTAGGCCGATACCGTATGCGCCGAGAGCCCGCGTTCGTCGGCCAGGTGGCGTTCGTAATGCGCGACGAGTCGCACGTCAGCGTTCGCCGTCGAATCGGGCGCAGTAGCGGTCCACGAGTCCCAGCACGTGCTCCACCTCGCCGTCTTCCCGGATGCCCGAGGCCAGCTTGCCGATCTCGCGCTTGTAGTATTCGCAGGTCTTGCGGCCTTTTTCCTTGTCGTAACGCCAGGTTGGGAAGGGGCGCGGGTTCGGCAACGGTGGATAAGGCGGCGGAATCACACGCTTTTTATTCTCTTCAGGCGGTATGACTTTTCCAGTTTCGGGGTTCAGTTTCTCCGGGAAGCGCTTGTAGTAGCAGGTCCAGACCTTGCAGGGCCAGCTTTGATACAATTGCGGGTGGGTTTCACCCATCAGGTCGGTGAAGGCGAGAATGGTTCGGGCTTTTTGGATCGTCGGAGAAACTCCCTTCGCGATCTCGCCCCAACGCCATTCGAAGGCTTTTTGCTTGCGCAGACCGGTGTCGGGGTCTTCGTAATCGACTTCGAAGGCGATTTTCTCGGAGTCTTTGGGATCTCGTATGCGTTCGAGATCGCTGAGGAAAAGCTGGGCGGAGTTGGCGAAGTAGTGAATGGCCTGCACGTCCTCCTTGCGCTCGCTCGATTCTTCTCCGTAAAAGGTGTGCATTCTGAGCGAAGGCGGCAGCGTCATCTTGAAATGCACGTCGCGGGCGACGGTTTCGAGCAGGGAGACGAAGCGGTCGCCGAACACCTTGTCGATGGCGGATTCCGTGGCCAGGAACAGGTACGCGCCTTTTCCTTTTTCCGTCAGTTTGTTCAACAGTCTGTCGTTGAACGTATCGCCGACGCCCACGCCGCTGAACGCGATTTTCCGCTCGTCGTAGTAGCCGGAAATGGTGGAAATCATTTCCTCGTCCGTCACGCCGGTGTTGGTCATGGCGTCGGTAATCATCAGCACGCGGTTGTTGGCCCGCCCGCGATAGAATTTCTCGGATAGCGCATAGCCCTGGGTCAGTCCTTTGTGGAGGTCGGTGGAGCCGGTGGATTCGAGGTAGTCGATGGCTTTATTGTAGAGGGCCGGATCGTCGCGCCCGACCTGAAAGCCTTCCAGCGGCGTGCAGATATCGTGGTTGAACTGCACGATGTTGATGATATCGCCTTCCTTGAACTCCTCGAAGGCACGGTGCATCCCGCGCTTGAGGTAGGTCATTTTGTCGGAACCGGACATGGAGCCGGACTGGTCGAGCACGAAGGTGATGGTTGCAGGGAGGCGTTCTTCCTTGGTCACCGAGCGTCCACGTACAGAGAAGGCCAGCGTTTCTTCGCCACGTCGCACGCCGGGAACGGCCACGGCGCGCACGGAGAAATCCTCGCCTTTTTCAAGAGGAGCGGTATCGAAGCGGTAATAGTTGAGAAATTCGTGGGGGCGCAGATGTTCGGCGGGGATCGGCAGAAAACGCTGGATGGCGTATTCCACCCGCTGCGCCGAAGACAGGCTCATCGAGTCGTCGTTGCTCAGGTACAGGGTCTGCCCACGGTCGGGGTATTCCTGAATGGGAGGCGGTTCCAGAGAGGGGCGTTGCGGGGCGGCTTCGTCTTCCATCATGTGCGGGGGCGGCGCTTCGGGAGATCCCTGCGTGGCATCGATTGTGGCTTCTCTATTCCCTATTTTTCCTTGATCGCCCAATCCTCCTGCTCCACGCATGTCCACTCCTCCAATTCCGAGCATGGGGGACGAGGATTTTCTGTTGCTTTTATAGGCACGCTGCAATCTCATCGAGCCCTCGGCCCGCTGTTGGCTGCGACAGTCGGTGAAGATGACTTTCCGACCCACGCCTTCGCCGTCGGGAAAGGTTTTCGCACGGGCCTGGGTTTCATGATGGGGGCCCAGAACAAGCGCCAATGTGGCGAACAGGGCGAAGACAAGAACGGTCGAGATACGGGATGGCATGATGACCTCCTCCGGATCGATCCGGCGCGAAACAGTGGTTCAAGCGTGTATGGCCAACACACCCTTTAGATGCATCCGGGAACGAGAAGCGGTCTGTTTGTATGAAAACACCGGAGAAGGGAAGGGCGCGCGAACGCACTGTGGCGCTAAAAATCGATGTCGTCCAGCGTCATGCCGAGAAGGTACTCGAAGCCGTCGCGGCTGCGCGTGGAGCGGACGTTCAGGCGTCCCTTGATCGTGGTCATCAGCACCGAGCGGTACAGCTTTTCGCGGTCCATCTCCACCGGATCGCCCTGGACGGAGACGTAGATCAAATCGTCCAGTCCGGGAGGATTGCAGAACACGCAGCCCGCCTGCACCACCGAAGGATTGGCCAGCCAGAACCGCGACATGCGACCGTCTTTTCCCGGCGGATCGATGGGCATGACGGCTCCCGTAATTTGGACCACCGCGCCGTTGAGTCGTGGCAGACCTTCGGGGTGAAACTCGCCTTTGACAACGTAATACTGGTAGTTCGCCTTGATCTGGCGAAATTCCAGGGGGGCGGGGTGGTCGGCGTCGTTGGATTGGGCAGGCAATGGAAGAATCACCGGTTTTTTCGAAAACGCACGTTTGGGCCTCACCACCGCGTTCATGCCATGCTTGCGGATGCGTTCCTCGAAAGACTGGTCATCTGTACGGATTTCGGGGGCGCTTTTGCTTTCGGTCTGGCGTTTTTCTTTTTCCTCTTTCGCTTTTCGAAGTCTCGCGCGTTCACTCAGACTCAAGGTCGGTTTGGTGTCTTTGGGGGGAGAGACGATAGACTTTCGCTCGACATGGGCTGTCGCTTTTCCCGCAGGAGATTCGGTAGGTTGCGAACATGCGGCGAGACATGCGGTTATGATGAAAATTGCGAACGGTCGAAGCATGAAAACCATCCTCGTTGTCGAAAAGGGCGAATTAAAAGGTGCGAAATCGTACTTAAAATCTGCAACTCATTAAAAGTAAAAGACACTTATCCCCTCTCCCTTTGGGAGAGGGTTAGGGTGAGGGTAAGCCAAATCCCCTCACCCGGTGCTAAAGCACCGACCTCTCCCTGAGGGAGAGGCAATCGGACCCTTCGGGTCCATTCCAGGTTCTCTTCGATGGTTCAGGTCTCATGGCCTGAACCATTTGTTTCTCGTCGGGTCTCCCGACCCGATGGCATGAACCTGTGGAGCAAGTCAGGAGACTTGCTCCAACAAAAGAGGAGAGGCAATCGGACCCTTCGGGTCCATTCCAGGTTCTCTTCGATGGTTCAGGTCTCATGGCCTGAACCATTTGTTTCTCGTCGGGTCTTCCGACCCGATGGCATGAACCTGTGGAGCAAGTCAGGAGACTTGCTCCAATAAAAGAGGGAGAGGCAATCGGACCCTTCGGGTCCATTCCAGGTTCTCTTCGATGGTTCAGGTCTCATGGCCTGAACCATTCGTTTCTCGTCGGGTCTCCCGACCCGACGGCATGAACCTGTGGAGCAAGTCAGGAGACTTGCTCCAACAAAAGAAACAGCCCCTTTTACTTGCTCCAACAAAAACCTGCTCCAACAAAACCACCAAAAAATACCTGCAAGGAACTTCTCACGGTACATAAACCCCAAACATGGGAAACTTATTCCCCTTTTCGGACCGGAAGATCCCGCAACTGGTGTCGGGCGTTGAAAAATTTGCGAAACATCAGGCTGGAAATGCCCATCGACGACAACGACACCGAAGCCGCAAGCATGAACATCACGACGATCTGATATTTCACCGCTTCGAAGGGGTCGGTGCCCGAAAGAATCTGACCGGTCATCATACCGGGAATCGACACCAGCCCCACGACCGTCATTGAGTTGATGATGGGTACCATTCCTTTACGAACCGCCTCACGAATGGCGGGCCGGGCCGCTTCCCAGGCCGTGGCGCCCAAGGCAAGTTCCGTTTCGATCTCCTCCCGACGTTGCACGAAGGCTTTCATCAGCGAGTCCATGCACAGCGACAGGCCGGTCAGGCTGTTTCCCAGGATCATGCCCAGGATGGGGATCAGGTACTGCGGCTTGTACCAGGGATGCGCGCCGACGACGATCTTTGTCACGAAAAGCGTCGTCGCCAGTCCGCAAACGATTAACGTGACAAAAGTAAACCCCTGCAATCCTTCGGTTTTCAGGCTCAGACGTCCCACGGCGGCACGCCCAGCGATGGCGGCCATTACCGTGGCAAGGCCGAGAATCACCCACAGGTTGTCCAACTGGAAGATCGTGCGCAGAAGCACGCCGATCAGCAGCAGTTGCACCACGGTTCGCACGGCGGCGACGGCCAGCCGTTTTTCCATATCCAAGCGAAAACTCACGCTTACCAGTCCCGCCACCAACACCAAACACGTGGACAAAACGAGGCGCAGGGCGTCGATGTGAATGATGGAAGTGGAGAGGGGTTCAGGCATCGGCAAGTCTCCCGGTGGCGTAATTCACGAGGGATATTCGCCTGTTGCACAAGCGCCGGATCTGCTCCGGATCGTGGCTGACCACAAGCGCGGCCAGTCCGGAGTGCTCGCCTTTACGGCGCAAAACCTCCTCTACCTCTGTGACGGTTTCCGGGTCGAGAGCGCTGGTCGGCTCGTCCAGCAGCAGCACGTCCGGTTCGAGCGAAAGGGCGCGAATCAGGCCGATACGCTGTTTTTCTCCTTGCGACAGTTTTGCAGTGTCCGCGTCCAGGGTTTCGGCGGACAGACCGAAAGTGTGGAGCATTTCCTCGATGAATTCCATCGGCATGGAAGAAGATGCGTGCTTGTAAGTAAATGGTTTTTCAAGATTTTCTCGTACCGTGCCCGGAAACAGTCTGGGTTGCTGCGCGACGAAAACAAGCTTTCGGCGAAAACTCGGCCAGCCGGTTTCTTCGGCGGTTTTTCCGTGCAGCAGGATGGTTCCTTCGGTAGGATCGCATAGCCCGCAAACGGTGCGCAACAAGGTGGTTTTCCCGCAACCGGATGGGCCTTCGAGCCCGATGCGCTCGCCTAAAGAAAGGCCGAACGTCAGCCCTTTCAGCAGGGCTTTTTCACCCGCAGAAACCGAAAGATTCTCGACGCTTAGCGCAAGGTTCACGATCAACTCACTTTGGAGCCGCCCGGCAGTTCGGGGTTGTCGGTGGTTAACACCGTCAGTTTGCCATCATGCTTCGCGGCCAGCAACATGCCCTGGGAGAGTATCCCGCGCAGCTTGCGCGGTTTCAGGTTGGCGACGACGACCACCCGTTTGCCGATCAGTGTCTCGGGGGCGTAGTGCTCGGCGATACCGGCCACGATGGTCCGTGGGGTGCCTTCGCCCGTATTCACACTTAATTTCAATAACTTATCGGCTTTTTTTACTTTTTCGGCTTCCAGAATCTCGCCGATTTTCAACTCTACCTTGGTGAAATCTTCGTATTCGATGGCGGCCAGCCCCTCGGTTTCTTCCTCGACGGGAGCGGGTTTTTCTTTTTTCGCGTTTTCTTCCATTTCTTTCAGCTTTTTCGCGTCGAGCCTGGGGAAGATCGCGTCGCCTCGGCGGGTTCTCGTGCCTTCGGGCAGACCCTTCCAGCCTTCGAGTGTGGTCCATTGGAATTCGGGAATGTCGAGCCCCAGTTGAAGCTGTATCTTTTCGGTGGTTTCGGGCATGAACGGATGCAGGAAGATCGACACCCGGCGCAGCAATTCCAAAAGATCATACAGCAACGTGGCGAGGTCGTCCGCTTTGTCAGGATCTTTCGCCATATTCCAGGGTTCCTGCTGCACGATGGCTTTGTTCGCCGCATCGATCAGCACGCGCACCGCTTCCAAGGCTTTTTGCGGCTTGAAGGCTTCGAGTTGGTCGGCGACTTCCTTTTGGCAGGTTTCGGCGGCTTTGGCGAGGCCGAAGCGCGTTCCATCGGTGGGGGCGGGCAGCACGCCGCCCAGGTATTTGTCGGTCATGGCCAGGGTACGGCTTAACGTGTTTCCGAGGTCGTTGGCCAACTCGGAATTATACCGATTGACCATGTTTTCCTTGCGGAAATCGCCGTCCAGGCCGAAGGGAACCTCGCGCATCAGGTAGTAGCGGAAGGGATCGAGACCGTAGGTGGCAACGGCTTCGCGCGGATCGACCACGTTGCCCCGCGTTTTAGACATCTTCTCCCCCTCGGAATTCCAGAATCCGTGGGCGTAGACGTGCTTCGGCAGAGGCAGTCCGGCGGACATCAAAAAGGCGGGCCAATATACGGCATGGAAAACGATGATGTCTTTGCCGACGACGTGTGCCGTAGCGGGCCAGCGCGTCTCGTAGTTTTCCTGATTGAACAAGTATCCCGCGCCGGACACGTAGTTGATGAGCGCATCGACCCACACATAAATGACGTGTTTGTCGTCACCCGGCACGGGAATGCCCCAGTTGAACGAGGTCCGGCTGATGGACAGGTCGTGCAGTCCGCGTTCGACGAAGGAACGCACCTCGTTCATGCGGAAATCGGGCAACACGAAATCCGGCTGTTTCTCGTACAATTCCAGCAACTTGTCCTGATAGGCAGAAAGCCGGAAAAAGTAGCTGGGTTCGCTGTGTTTTTCCACAGGGCGATGGCACCATTCGTTGGGGCAGAGATTGCCCTCGTGAAGCTGGTTTTCGGGCCAGAACGTTTCGCAGGCGACGCAGTAGGTGCTCTCGTAGCGGTCGAGGTAGATGTCTCCGTTGTCGGCCATCTTCTTCCAGAGATCCTGCACGACGTTTTCGTGATAGTCGTGGGTGGTGCGAATGAAGTGGTCGTTGGAAATGTTGAGCATCCGCCAGTTGTCCTCGAAATGCTTGACCACCCGGTCGGCAAGCTGTTGGGGCGTCTCGCCGCTTTTCTGCGCCGATGTCTCCACCTTCTGGCCGTGCTCGTCGGTGCCGGTCTGGAAAAAGGTGGGAACGCCGCGATCCCGATAATGGCGGGCGAAGACGTCGCAGGCGATGGTGGTATAGGCGTGGCCGATGTGCGGCTTGTCGTTGACGTAGTAGATGGGGGTGGTAACGGTAAAATGCTTGTCCATCTGAGGATCTCCTGTACTCGGTTGCGGACCGGTTTCTTTCAGGCTGAGCACTATACCCAATTCATGCGCGGCTCGCCACACAACCGTGCAGGTTTTGTTCGGAATTTGCGGAAAAATTCCTGTTTTTATGCTTCTTTTTTCGGTATGGAGGGCTGAAACGATGACGTTCCCCATTTGGACGTTTGTCGATTGACATTGAACAGAAAGGCATGTTGAATGAAATGGAAGGGGGCGAAAAGCATTAAGAATTTTAGTCTTTTCGCCATCGTTACGGGTGGAATCACGGTACTCACGATAAAAGCGAAGAATGAGAGGTGGACCTGATGCGTGACTTTTTCTATCCGAAAAGTATTGCAGTCATCGGCGTTTCTCCGAGAGAGAGCAACCTAGCACGGCAGATCGTGCGAAACCTTGTCGAGTTCGATTTTCAAGGCATTTATTACCTCGTCGGTCCAAAAGGCGGTGTCCAGTTCGGACGGAGAATCTACCGCTCGGTGGTGGACATTCCCGACCGCATCGACCTGGCGGTGGTTCTCACACCCGCCGCGACGGTGCCGGAAATTATGGAAGAGCTGGGAGAGAAAGGCGTCAAGCGGGCGATCATCGAGACGGCGGGATTCACTGAAAAGGGCGAAGACGGCGCGGCCATCGCCAAGGAAGTGCTGCGCGTGGCCGAGGAAAACGGCATCCGCTTTATCGGCCCCAACTGTATCGGCGTGCTCAATCGCCACAACGGCCTTTCCGTTCCGTTCACGTATATGAAAAACGTCTATCGAAAAGGGGGAGTGACGATCATTTCCCAATCCGGCGGCGTGGGCATTTCCTACCTCAACGAACTGGCCTCCGAGTCCATAGGACTCAACTGTTTTGTCTCCGTCGGCAACAAGATGAACGTGGACGAAAACGACCTGTTAGAATACTTCATCGAGGAGGAAAACACCGAAATCATCTGCATGTATCTCGAAGCGATCAGCGACGGCAAACGCCTGATGGAGCTTGCCCGAAGGTCCAAGAAGCCGATATTGCTGCACAAATCCAATATCGGCGAGTTGGGCAAGCGCATCGCGGCGTCCCATACGGCCTCGCTCAGCGGTGACGATGACGTCACCGACGCTGCGTTGAAACAGTGCGGCATTGCACGGTTTTACGAGCCGGAGCAGTTGGTCAACTATCTCAAGGCGCTGCCGCTGCCTTCGATCAAGGGAAACCGTCTCGGCGTGATTTCCCGTTCGGGCGGCCATGCGGTGATCGCCGCCGACGAATGCGAGCAGCAAGGGTTTTCGCTGGCGCCGTTCGACGACAAATTCATCAAGGAAATCGAAAGCAATTTCCGGGCGAGCGTCATCAAGCTGACCAATCCCCTCGACCTGGGCGACCTGTTCGATATGGAGGTGTACAACAACATCATCACGCGCACGCTGATGGAACCCAACGTGGACGGCGTAGTGTTTCTGCACACTTACCTTTCCCAGACCGAGGGCGATGCCTCGCGGGAGTTGATTAACGGCGTGATGCGCAAAGCCAAGGAGATCGGCAAGCCGTTGACGGTCTACGTCGCTACGGATCACAGTGAAACCGCCGCTTTGAAACGGGATCTGGAATATCCCGTGTTCACCGACGTGGAGGACGCCATCCGATCCATCGCCATGGTGCGGGATTTCCGGGAGCGAGAAAGCAAGGTCGAAACGCCTCCCATGCCCGATTTCGATCTGGATACCGAGAAAGTGCGGAAAATTCTCGATTGCTGCAAGGAAAAGGGAAGAAATCCCCTGCTGGACGAAGCCATGGAGGTATTTTCGGCCTACGGCCTGCCGATTCTGCCCTCCGGTTATGCCCAAACCGAGGACGAGGCCGTAGCGCTGGCGGACAAGCACGGCTATCCCGTGGTGTTGAAAATCATCGCCCCGGAGGTGTCGCATAAGTCCGATCTTGGCGGCGTACAAATCAACCTCAAATCCGAACGGGGCGTGCGTAAAGCCTGGAACGAAATGCACGAATCGATTCTGCGGGCGGTACCCCACGCCCACATCGAAGGCATGATGGTGCAACCGATGGCCAAGGGCGGAGCGGAAATGATTCTTGGCGGCAAAAAAGATCGTCTATTCGGTCCGGCGCTGATGGTCGGTATCGGTGGCGTGTACGTGGAAGTGTTCCGTAACGTGTCCATCCGTATCGTGCCGTTTAGCCGGGAAGAAGCCGTGCAGATGGTGGACGATCTCGTGATCGCCCCGATTCTGAGAGGCGTGCGTGGACAGACGCCGTATGACGTGGATGCCTTCGCGGATTGCATCATGCGTGCGTCCCGGCTGATGCTCGATTTTCCCGAAATCCTCGAATTCGACGCCAATCCGATCCGTATCCGACCCGATGGCAAGGGTTGCGTGGCTTTGGATGCGCGAATCGTACTCGATCGATCGTGATGAGAAGCGGAATCGTCTATTACCTGATTCTCCTTCCCGCCGTGTACCTGGGTATCGTGACTTCGTACCAGGACTGGCGGGAAGGGAAAATTTACAACAAGCACGTGCTGACGGGCCTGATTGTAGGATTGGGCTGGCTTGCGCTGGTGGCGACGTTCCATTTCGTGTACCTCGAAGGCTGGGATCTCGTCGCGCGCGTGGGGCCGAAGATTCTGTTTACGGTGGCGCTGACCCTGCTTGTCAGTTTCGTGCTTTGGTGGATGAATATCTGGGCGGCGGCGGACGCCAAAATGTTTACGGTGTACGTGGTGTTGCTGCCGCTCGTGCTGTATTACGACGACCGTCTGGGCTACATCGTCGCGCTGACAATGATGGTCAACGCCTACGTGGTGGCGTTCGTGTTCATCAGTCTGGATTTTCTGCATCGGCTCGTCCGAGTGGTCGGAGGAATCGTCGGACGCAAAATCAAAGGCGACTCTCTGGGCGTGGACTGGTCCGGAGTACGCGCCCGATTCTGGAAAAATCTTGGTATCACGGTAAAAGTTTTCTTCGGTTTCGTGTTCCTGCTGATCGCCATTCGATTGATGCGCCGGGGCCTGCAATCCGAACTGGAGACGTTCGTTCCTTTAGATAAAACGACCCTCTTTCTTCTGCTATTCCTGGCATTTCGTCCTTTGCACGCCCTTTTGGAAAACGTGTGGATTTTCGTGCTGGTGCTCCTGGGGGTCGGCGGTTATCTGGGATGGGTGTGGTTTCAAGATCCGACGGGCCACACGGTTTGGGACATGGTGAACATGGGGGCGTTGTCGATTTCGGTCATTGCATTCAGACAGATTTATACCTATTGGTCCTCTTTGGTCGAGGTTCGACGCATTCCCATCGACGACTTCGAGCCACGCATGTACGTGTCTCCCAAAACCCTGGAATACCTGCGCGACGAGAGCGTGTTCGGCGAGGACGAAATCAAGGAATTCAGCATCGACGGCGCGACGGACGAGCAATGGCGGCGGATCCAGGAAGCCTACCGCAAGGAGGGCGCGCCGGAGACGATCGAGGTGGAAAACACCATGCCTTTTGCGCCTTTTCTTTTTTTGGGTATGATCGTTACGGCGATTCACGGAGACGTGATCGTCCGAATGTCCGGAAATTAAGCCGAGGGGACGCGCGATGAACAACAACCCGCCGAAATATCGTATCGAAGAATACATGATGCGTGAGCCGTTCAAAGCCGGGATCGTGGGCGCGGGTCGGGGCTGCGCCGCCTTTTTGCACATGGTGGACGAAGACAAGCTCGGACGGATGCGAATAAAAATCATCGCCGTTGCGGACGTCAATCCCGAAGCGCCCGGCGTCGTGCTGGCGAAGGAAATGGGAATTCCCCATATCGTAAAGGAATTCAATGAGTTGTACGATATCGAGGGATTGAATCTCATTATCGAACTGACCGGCAACAACGACATCCGCAACGAGATCGAGCGCACGCGCCCCACAGACCGCATCCGCTTCATCGACCATTTCGGTGCCAGCATTTTTTGGGAGCTTTACACCGTTCAGGACGCTGCGATCCGCCAGCGCACCCAGATGCGCGAGGAAGTGGACCGGGAACGCAGGCGCGTGATCGAGATTTTCAACAGCATTCCCGACGAAATCGTCGTCATGGACCCGGACCAGGTGGTGCAGGAAGTCAATCACAGTTTTCTCGAAAACAACGGCCTCAAACCCGAAGACGTCATCGGCAAGCACTGTTACGACATCGACCAGCAGGCGCGCGGACATTGCAAAGTCAGTATGGAAGCCTGCCCGTTTTATACGGCGGTCAACGAGAAAAAACCGCATTACGTCGCCCGCAAACATTTCGACGCCGAAGGAAACGCCCGCTACGCCGCCATTGTCGCCGCGCCGATTCTCGACCCTGGCGGCGAAGTGACGGGGATCATCGAATCCACCCGTGACATCACCCACCGCATCCGGTTGGAAGAAGAGTTGCGGGCCACCGAGGGAATGCTGAACAAATTCATGGAGGTTGCCCCGCTGGCGACCTACGTCAAGAATCCCTTCGGGCAGTATCTGGAATTGAACCAGACGGCAGCCCGAATGTTTCAGCGTGAAAAGAAGGACATTTTAGGGAAAACCGACCTGGAACTGTTCGATCGGGAATACGCCGAGCTTTTCCGTTCCAAAGACGCCGAAGTGCTGAAAACGGGCAAGGGTTTGACCTACGATTGCGAAATCGAAGTCGACGGCCATCGGCGCTATTGGTCCACACATAAATACCCGATGATCGACGCAAACGGAAAAACGACGGCGGTCGTGGGGCTGACGCGGGACGTCACCGAACTGGAAGAGGTCGAGGAAGAACTCACCCAGACCCAGGAATACCTGCAAAACATCCTGGACAATTCGCCCCTCATCATCATCACCACGGACCTGGAAGGCAAGGTGGTGTCCTTCAATCCGGGGGCGGAACAAAGCCTGGGATATCGGGCCGAGGAGATCAAGGGGAAAAAAGCCGGAAATCTGTACCATACCCCCGAAGAACGCGAACGCCTGCTTCAGCGCGTGTTGCAGGACGGTGCGGTAAGCGATTACGAAACCTACCTCGTGCGCAAGGACGGCACCGAGGTGCCGGTGAGCATCACTCTGGCCCAACTCAAGGATTACCGAGGCCGGGTGATCGGAACGGTGGGCATGAGTCGAGATATTACCCATCGTAAAGCGCTTTTCGATCAGGTGATGCAGTCCGAGCGTCTGGCGGCGGTGGGACGTCTGGCGGCGGGCGTGGCCCACGAAATCAACAATCCGCTCGCGGTGATTTACGAAATTTCCGAGTATTTAAACGAACTTCTTGAGGATGACCCGAAGGTCGAGAAAGAAATGACGCTGGAGGAATTCACGCTGAACCTGCCCAGCATCCTCAAGCAGGTCAAGCGCTGCCGGGTCATTACGTCGCGCCTGCTCAATTTCTCTCGGAAAAGTGAAGCGCGGGTCGAAATCACCGACGTCAACGCCTCATTGCGGGAAGTGATCCCGTTTTTGGAGAAAAAAGCCAACTACGCCTCCGTCAAAGTGCACCTGGAACTCGACGACAACCTGCCGAAAGTGCAGATCGAGGAAATGCAGTTGCAGGAGATTTTCATCAACCTGCTTAACAACAGCATTCAGGCACTGCAGGACAAACACGGAGGAAACATCCGGGTGCGCTCGTTCCTGAAAGACGAGAAAGTGCATGTGGCCTTTGAGGATGACGGCCCAGGTATCTCTCAGGAAGTGCGAGGTAGGCTGTTCGATCCTTTCGTATCCACCAAACCGGCGGGAGAGGGCACCGGACTGGGATTGTCCATCTGTTACGGAATCGTCAAGCGCTACGACGGACAGATCGCGGTGGAATCCACGCCCGGCCAGGGGGCGACGTTTTCGGTGATTCTGCCGATGTCCCGCGAGGGAGACAGCAAGCCTTTTTACGAAAAACCCAACGACTGACGACGGGCGGAAATTTTTTAGTGCGAATTTAGGATGGACCCGAAGGGTCCAAGCGCATCTCCCTGTGGGAGAGGCCGGTGCTTCTGCACCGGGTGAGGGGAAGTTTCGTGCTCCCTCACCCTAACCCGCATAATTCATGAAGAATCTACTACGACTTGAAAACTCTCGTTCTTTCACTTGTTTCCCGATTTTCATCCTCGACAGACTGTAAAGTATGCCTGCGGGTGAAAATCGGTCCAACTTCATGAAATATCTTCGGTTTTCGGCGTCTCGCTACGATCCTCATGAATAATGCGGGCTAACCCTCTCCCAAAGGGAGAGGGGATATAAGTCTTTTAAATTCAATATGTTGCAATTGACTCCGAAATGTTTTGCACTATTTTAATTTCTGCCCACGGACGACGCCCAAACGCGAGATCAGTGCAGTTCGAGTTTCTGTCCGGCGACCCGAAGAGGCGCTTCCGGGACGAGTTCTTCCAGAATCTGCATGGTTTCGAAGCGTAACCCTGCATGGGGAAAACGGATCGCGCCGTCCTCGAAATAGCCGGGAAACAGGATCGGATCGCCGTTGAGGTTGTATCCGAGTTGCACGATGGATTGCGCCGCGATGGTTTCCTTGCCGGTATCCAGCGTCCGCCTTAGAAAGTAGATTCCCTGCATTTTGCGGGGTATGAGCGCTTCGATGAATTCCGGGTCATCGCCAAGGCCCGGACCTTCGTCCTGAAACGACCAGGTGTTGTGTTCGTTGTTTTTCGGAATCTGCACGAAGGGCTGGTTCTGTTTGGAATGGTTGTGAAACATCACCAGGCGGCCTTCCGGCAGAAATTCCGGGTCTTTGGCCAGGGCTTTTCCCGTAACGTACAGGCCGCAGGGAGGCAGGCCGGGGGATGCGGGTTTGGGAGTATCGCTCATGATTCAACCTTCTTTCCGGTAGGCTTTGGGTGTCGAAACGTGCGGTTATTCGTTTTCCTCCGGGCCGACGACGACTTCGGTTGCGGCATCCAGACGGATCACGCGCTTTGCCAGCCGCCAGACGTCTTCCGCCGTTACGGCGGAGATGTCGTCGGAGTAGCGCGTGTATTGATCGTAGCCTAGCCCGTACATTTCGTCGAACAGCAACGAGGACGCCACCGAGTCGTTTTTTTGCAGGCCGATGGCGTGGCTACCGATCAGGTAGCGTCGTGCGCGGCGGATTTCATCGTCGGTGGGCGGTTCGTGGACGACCCGTTCCAGTTCCTGTTGCATGGCGCTGCGTGCGGCGTCGAGTTTGTCCGGGCTGGTGCCAATGTACACGGTGAAATAGCCGGGATCGATGCTCTCAAGGTTATAGGCTCCCACCGAATAAGCGAGGCTCTGGCGGTCGCGCAGTTCGAGAAACAGCCGCCCTCCCTGTCCCGAGAGAATTGTGTTGAAGACCTGCATGGCGTGGCGGTCCGGGTCTTTGAAATCCAGTCCGTGAAAGCCGATCAACAGGTGCGATTGCATTTTGTCCAGTGCTTTCGATATCTTGCGTGGCTCATCCTGAGACGGTTCCTGTGGGGGAACGGCCAGTTCCCCACTTGTGTCGGGCATATCGCCGAAACGAAGGGCGAAGTCGTCGATGACTTTTTCCGGCTCCACGTCTCCAACCACCGCGATGACCAGCCGCTTGGGTGAAAGATGGCGGCCATAGTAATCGGCCAGCATCTCTCGGTCGAAACCGGTGACGGATTCTTTCGTCCCCAGTAGGTTCATACGGAACGGATGCGTGGTGAACAGGGTTTTGGCGAACAGTTCGAAGGCCGCCCGTCCCGGACGGTCGTGCAAGTTGCGGATATCCTCCAGTGTCTGGATTTTCTCTTTCTCGATCTCCTCCGGCTCGAAGGTTGGAGCGAGCAGGCATTTCGCGAACAAATCCAATACGATATCGTAATTTTCGCGGATCATCTGCGCCCGAAGGCCCAGCGTGTTGCGCCCGGAAAACCCGGACATCGTGCTTGCCGAGCGGTCGAGGGTATCCGCAATGCGGTGGGCGTCGTACCCGGCGGCACCCAGGGTCAGCATGGTACCGAGGAGGCGGTTGATGCCGTTGTTTTTCTCGTCTTCCATACGCAATCCTGCGGGAACGGCGGACTGTACCGAGACGAGCGGTACGTTGGGATTGCGGCGGATCAGCAGCGTGACGCCGTTATCCAACACGGTTCGGACGATTCCGTGGGCGTCGGGTTTGGCGTGTCCGGTGTGAGGTTTGCTCATACGTTCACGGCCACGTTCGAGCCTTGCAACCAGTGGATTTTCCTCGTGAAATTCGATCTCCTCGGATTCGGGAAGCAAGGCCACGGCAGAGACGGAATTGGGGTTGAAGTACGTGCTCGCCACCCTGCGGACGTCTTCGGGCGTCACGCGCTCGATCCGTTCGAGGTAACGCCGATGAAAGCCCAGATCCCCAGCGATGGTTTTGAAATAGCCGAAACGGCGGGCTTTTCCCTGCACGGTCTGGGTCTGGTAGGTGATTTCGTTGCGCGCCATGGATTTCGCCTTGGACAACTCCGAGATCCCCGGAGCGTGGCGACCGATGCGCTCGATTTCCTCCCCGAACGCTTCAATTACATCGTCCAGCTTTTTCGCAGGCATCCCGGCTTCTAAAAAGAAAACCCCTTTGTCTCCGCATACATACGGGTAGGCGAGGACGTCGCTGACGGCGGCCATGTCCCGTTTCAATCGTGCCTGGAGCCGCGAGCTTTCACCCGATCCCAGAATGCTGCCCAGCATGTCGAGCGCCGGAAGGTCTTCATGGTCGAGTCCCGGCAGGGGAAATGCCAGACCGAACTGGGCTTCAAGAACCGGTTCCGTAAGAAATTTCTCGCGTGGAGCGTTTTGGTCCGGTTCGCTTAAGTACTTGTGTTCGGGAGCTTTTTTCGCAGGAATCGCTCCGAACAGGCGCTCCACGGTGTTTTTCATCCAGCGATGTTCGAAATCGCCGACGACGACAAGCGTCATGTTTTCCGGGACGTACCAGGTTTGTGTGAATTCGAGCAGTTTTTCCCGCGTGAACGAACGCACGGACTCCTCGGTGCCGATGATCGGCTTTCCCAAAGGATGAACCTGGAACACGGAGGCGAACAACTCCTCGGAAAGACGCTGGTCGGGATCGTCCTTGCCGCGCTTGATTTCCTCGACGATCACTTCCAGCTCGCGGGCCAGCTCTTCGGCGTCCAGCGTGGAATGCACGACGGCATCGGCCAGGATATCCAGGCCGAGTTCCTGAAAGCGGGACGCGATGGCGATGTGAAACACGGTTTGGTCGAAGCTGGTCCAGGCATTGATGTCGCCGCCTGCGTTTTCCACGTCCTGGGCGATTTGCCCCACGGCGCGCCGCTCGGTGCCTTTGAACAGCATGTGTTCAAGCACGTGGGCCATGCCGGCCTGATCCTCGCGTTCGTCGTTCGATCCCACTTTGACCCACACCTGCATGGCGGTCACGGGGGCGAAGTGGTCTTCCTGCAAAATCACGGTCAGGCCATTGTGCAGGGTGTATTCCAGGACGCCTTTATCGATGGCATCGGAAAAATCAACGGGTTGTTGCATCGAACCTCTCTCCATTCGGTGGTAAGTCTGCATATATTGCGCACTTTTCCGCCGATTTCAAATAAAATGTGGATTCGAAAAAGGGGAGGGGGGGAAATTAAAATAGTGCGAAACATTTCAGAGGCAATTGTAATATATTGAAATCAAAAGACTTATATCCCCTCTCCCCGTGGGAGAGGGTTAGGGTGAGGGAACACGAAACTTCCCCTCACCCGGAGCTAAAGCACCGGCCTCTCCCAGTGGGAGAGGCGCTTGGACCCTTCGGGTCCATCTTAAATCCGCACTAAAAAAATTTCCGCCCAAAGGGGAGGGGATCGGCAAGAAGCACCATGGAAGGGGATGAAAAGGGTTTTCGGGTACGCGGCGCATTGCATTTTTCATGCACCGCGTAGGAGTTCGGCCCGATCAGTTCGGTCTTTCTTCGATACCGAAGAGGTCGTCCAGCATTTCCTCGAAGTAGATTTGCGGACGTACACCGACGACCCGTTCCAACTCTCGCCCTTGGTGAAACAGGACGACCGTAGGGGTGCCGCGCACGCGCAGCTTGGACGTCGCTCCCCGGTGGGCCGCTGCATTGAGGTGCGCGACCTTGACCTTTCCGTTGTATTTCGCCGCCAGGCGGCGGATGGTCGGCGCAAGTGCGTTGCAGGGGGCGCAGCCCGGCGACCAGACATCGATCAGCACCGGCGTCGAACTTTCTCCGACTTCCGTGCGAAAGTTTTGATCCGTGATTTCAATGGGTTCCGCTTCCGGTCCAAGATCCAGTCCCAACCATTTCATCAATCCCATGACAACCTCCTCGCAACGTAAAACGTTTGTTTTCAGTTGTAATGATAGAGCCCCGATCCGGGGGAAAGGTTGCATTTTTCGTGAAAAATCGGGTCAAAACTCGACACCTGCCGCCGGTCGGTGGTAGGAACGTTCATGAACTCCTGTTCCGATTTCAACTCCAACCTCAGCGATGTCCGCCCCATGGAGCGTCTGCACCGACAACTCGCCCGACTGGAAAACCTTCTCAAAGCGTTCGAAGGAACGATGCTCGTGGCTGTGCTGGGTATCATGCTGCTGCTGGGACTTGCGTATATCGTGGTTCAGGCATGGGCTTCCCAGTGGCTGACGGAACTCGTCTGGAGCCGCGATCTATTACGTAAGTTGTTTTTATGGCTCGTCTTTTTGGGTGCGGGTTATTGCGCCAAGCACGGGCGACACGTGAAAATCGACGTCCTTTCACGTGTGCTTTCTCCCAAACGGAAAAAGCTTGCCGAAGCCGCCGTCGCCTGGTTGAGTTTCGCGGCTTCGGCACTGGTTTTCGTAGGTTGTCTAGGCTACGTGGCGCGAGATCTCTTCGACGCCTCCGGCGTATTTTCGCTACGCGCCGATCCGACGATTCCCGGCGTGGCGGCCATTGTCTTTTCCTGGGTATTTCTGTACGGGCCGTTCTCCATGATGCTCAGCTTTGCCCGACACGGCGTGGAAACGCTTACGGAGATCGAAAAACCGTGGCGTTTCGCGGGGTTATTCGTCTTGGTGTGGGGAGTGGCGTGGGCCTTGCCCGGCTCGTGGGCGCATCTGGCGCTATTCATCTTGATATTGTTGAGTACGTTGGCCGGTGCACCCCTGTTCGTGTCGCTCTTCCTGTTTTCCATGCTCGGACACTGGAGGGAGGCGGCGCTCGATTCCTGGGTGTCGTTTTCGTTTACGCAGGTAATGATACCCATTGGCGAGAAGCTGGGGTCTTCGAGCGCCGAAATCCTGCTGGCGATTCCGTTTTTCACGTTGGCGGGAACCTTTCTCGCGCAAAAAGACATTCCGGGCCGGATCGTGCAGGCGGCGCGCGCCTGGTTGGGCTGGTTGCCTGCGGGAATGGCGGTGGCGTCCCTGGTAGCTTGTGCGTTTTTCACTGCGATTACGGGGGTTTCGGGCGTAACCATCGTAGCGTTGGGCGGTTTGTTGCTGCCGATGCTCATGTTGGAAAAATACCCGGAACGCTTCAACTTGGGCTTGCTCACCACGGCGGGAAGTCGGGGACTTTTATTTCCTCCTTCGCTTCCGGTGATTCTCTTCGCGTTCATCGCCACCAGTGCGGCGCGGTTGCCGATTCGCGTGGACGACCTTTTCCTTTCCGGGCTGGTTCCGGCCTTGCTCGATGTCGTCGCCGCCGCGCTGTTTTCGATCTGGCTGATTCGCAAAAAGGCTCCCGACGCTTTGTTTATGCGAGGTACCTTCTCCTTTACGGAGGGTTTGCGAGCCCTGAAAAACACCTGGAGCGAACTCCTCGTGCCGGTGCTCATTCTGGGCGTGATCTTCGGGGGATGGGGCACGGCGGCGGATGCGGCGCTTGTGGCAGCGGCCTGGGTGTTTCTGGCAGAAACGGGAATTCGCAAGGAAATCCAAATAGTTCGAGACGTTCCCGGCCTAGTGCGGGAAGCGATGCTGCTGTGTGGCGGGGTGCTGATTATCGTGGCGGCGGCGCAGTCGCTGACCAGCTACTTCATCAATGCCCAAACGGCCCGCCTGGTCGCCGACACGTTGCTGGGATTCACGCAGAACCGCGTCGTGTTTCTGCTGATGCTCAATCTGTTTTTGCTGATTGTTGGCTGCCTGATGGACATTTTTTCGGCCATTCTGGTGGTGGCACCGTTGGTCTGTTTCCCGGAACTTCTGGCCCGTTTCGGCATCGAACCGCTGCATTTGGGGGTGATTTTTCTCGTCAATCTGGAGATCGGCTATTCTACGCCTCCTATCGGGTTGAACCTGTTCATTTCGGCCTTTACGTTCAAACGCGCCGTCACCGATATCTACCGCGCCGCCCTGCCGTTTTTGGGAGTCATGCTGACCCTGCTTTTGGCGATCACGTTCATTCCCGCAATCAGCCTGTGGTGGATGCCCCGCACCACGGTATATATCCATGGCGAAGATGCATCCGAAGCGAAAGAAACGGTTGCCCGATGCCGGGATGTCGTCGAAAACCTCTATCGTTTCAAGATGTTGGAAGATGAGGACGAGCAAGCGGACGCGGATGTCGAACTGAAAACCGAAAACGGAGTCGTCGTCGCCGAGTGGACGCAAACAGGCACTTCCACGCCCGTGAAGCTGTATACCTCGGAAACGCCACTCGACACCGAAGAGCAAAAAACCGGCTTCTGTCGAGAGTTGCGCCGACGCTTGCAGGAACGCTATCCGCTCGACGATTCGACCGTCTCCACTCGAAGCATTTCTCCATCGAAAAAGGACGTGAAAACGAACGACGCGGAGACGAACGACGACCTGTTTTCCGACTGAATTTCAATAAGTTAGAACATCAACCGTGCCATGACGATGGCCACGAAAAGCCCGGCGGCATCGGCCAGCAAAGCGGCGGCGATGGCGTGCCGGGACCGCGTGACTCCCACCGCTCCAAAATACACTGCAAGCACGTAGAAGGTTGTCTCGGTGCTTCCTTGCATGATGCTGGCCATGAACGCGGCAAGGCTGTCCGGGGCGCTCTGCACGATGTCGCTCATTACGCCGAATGCTCCAGACCCCGAGAGCGGACGCATCAGGGCCATGGGAAGCACTTCCGCCGGAACTCCCACGAGATTGGTCAATGGGGCGATGGCGTCCGAGAGGATCGCGAAAGCCCCGGAAGCCTTGAACATACCGATGGCCACGAGAATCATCACTAAAAACGGGATGATACGGATCGCCACCTGAAAGCCTTCTTTGGCTCCTTCGGTGGCGGCTTCGTAGACTTTCACCCCTCTGAGGTAGCCGAAAGCCACGATGGCCAACATGATCATCGGCACGATCCAGGCCCGCAGGAATTCGTCCCGAAACGCCGCCGAATTGCTGGTGTCGATCAAACGATAGAACGCAAGGCAGGGCACGGCGACCAATACGGCGAGCATCAGAGCCTTGCCTAGTTTTCCCGGCCCGTCTTCGTGCACGAACACGGTGTTCTGGGCGTCGGTGTCGAGATCGGAAAGTTCTGTTTTTTCAAGATCTTCGGATTCTTGGGGTTCGTTTGCAACAGGGGTTTGTTTCGCGGCCCGACCCGCCAGCAGTTTGGCGGCAAGCACGGCCACGAGCGTGGAACAGATGGTGGCGACGAGTCCGGGGATGATGATCGAAGCCGGATCGCTGACTCCGGCGGCGGCGCGCACACCGATGACTCCCAGTGGCAGCAAAGTCACGCTGCTGGTATTGATGGCTAAAAACAGGCACATTGCGTCGGTGGCCCGACCTTTTACCGGGTTGAGGCGGTCGAGTTCGATCATCGCCTTGATGCCCATCGGTGTGGCGGCGTTGCCCAGTCCCAGCATGTTGGCGGCCATATTCATAATCATGGCGGCCATGGCCGGATGCTCGGCGGGAACCTCCGGGAACAGGCGGACCATCAACGGGCGGATGGCGCGGGCAATCAGGCGCATCAATCCACCCGCCTCGGCGATTTTCATCAGACCCAGCCACAAGGCCATGACTCCGACCAGTTTCAGCGCCAGATCTACCGAGGTCTTCGCCGAATCGAACGAAGCTTTCGTCACGGCGTCCATGGTTCCCGTCGCCATGCCGACGAGCACCGCCAGCACGATAAGTCCCAGCCATATGGCGTTGATGACCGCCGGTTTCGACTTCAACGAAAATCCTCCATTGCGTGATTACGAGTGTTTTTCATCATTTCGGATCAGCCGCACGATTTCCGCTTCCATACGTTTCGCCTGGGTTTCGAGATCGTCCGAACTGCGCTCGAAGATCTCGATCAGGCGTTTTCCCAGGGGAGAGAGGCGACTTCCGCCCCCGTGGCTCCCTCCGATTTCCGTGGTGACGAGCGGTGACGAGGTGATCCGGTTCATCGATTCGATGTGTTTCCAGGCGGTTCGATAGGACATGTTCAGGGAACGCGCGGCGGCGGAGATAGAGCCGTCACGGTCGATGCGTTTCAGCAGTTCGATGCGTCCTCGCCCCAAAAAAGAAGCACCGCCTACGTCCACCCAAAGCCGGACTCCCGCTTTTAAACTCGTTTCCTCTGTATTTTCAGCGGGTTCGGCCTTTTTCAGGCCCTCCGTCCGGCGGCGGCGTTTTTTCATGGCAACGTCAATCGGCGGTGGACAATACGGACCACACCTCGTCGGCGTCACTCAGTGGAGTTTTGAAGCCTTTCAGGTAGGGAATCGCGCGCCCGTTGACGGTGATCGTCGCCTGCTTGAATTCTTTTTGGAAATCTAGTCCGAATTCCTTGACTCCGTACTCCAGCAACTCCTGTACCGTTTCCACGGGCCATTGCACTTCGTGGGTGTTCATTAATTTTGCAAGTCTGAAATGGGGAATGAAGGTCGCCATCGTTACCTCCGGATCTGCAAGCGGTCGAGGGTGCGGTCCGTGGGAATGCCGTCCGGCGACCATCCACGGGTCTTGTAATATTTCGGCAGCATGTCCCCCAGGGGCACGCCTTTGGTCTGTTCGTCGAACAGCGGTTCGTCGAGTAAACGGCGGGGCAGGGTGTCTTCCTTGAAACTGAACCCTTCCCGGACGTTGAATAACCGCTCCATGTTGAAGTTCCGTTCGCCGGATTCTGTCAGACGACCCAGCGAGTAGGATTCCCCGGTGACGTAGCCCAGGTATTTTTCGTACCACAGCACCGGAAGGAAAGGTTTCATTTTCAGCACCAGTTGCAGCACCGGCCCGGAGTTTTTCACGATGGTGCTCAAGCCGTTGTAGACCGCTCCCTGCGGATCGAGATCCCCCGCAATGGACGGTACGACGCCATAAGCCGAAAACGTGCAGATAATCATCGCATTGATCGCCGCCATCAGGTTTTGCTGGAAAATCACCAGTTCGGGCTTGGCGCCGATGGAAAGCGGATCGACCGACAGCAGCCCGGTCGCCTCCAAGGCCATTACTGCGCCATTGATGTGGCAGCCGCCCCGGTTGGTGGTGGCATACTCCAGTCCTTGTCCGTAACAGCCGCGCGGATCGTAGCCCGCCATCTCCAAGCCCTTGACTTGAATGGCGAATTCCTCGCCGCCGTATTTCTGCGCCAGCCGATAGCTTCCCTGGGCGAGTTCGTCCCCGACGCCCCGACGGTAGGCGATATCTTCCAACGCCTTTTCCACGGCAGCTACGTCGCCGAATTTCAGGCCGTTGTTCCACATGCCTTTTTCGTTGGCTTCCATGGCGTAGGCCAGCGTGCCGCCCGCCGAAATGGAGTCCATGCCCAACTCGTCGAGCATCTCGTTTTGTTTCAGAACCGCATCGAGATCGAAAATTCCGAGGTTGGAGCCATTCAGGGCCAGCGTTTCGTATTCCGGCCCTTTTACACTCGAACCGGGAGCCGAGGATTTTAGTTTGCGTCCGCAACGGATCGGGCACGAGGTGCAGCCTTCGCGGCCTTCGAGGTATTCGTCGCGAAGGCGCTCGCCGGAGATCTGCCAGGCCAGCCGGTGGGTTCCTTTCTGAAAATTGAGCGTCGGCAGGATGTTTTTCCCCGCCGTGGTCATCAGAAGGTTCGCCGTGCCCATCGAAGGCAGAATCTGACCGTTGACGGAGTGGTTTTTGTAGTAATTTATCATCCACTTGTTGAGATTTTTAAACTTCTCGCGTCGGGCGACCTCAACCTTTTTACTGCCCTTGCAGACCACGGCCTTGAGCATTTTCGAGCCCATCACCGCGCCGAGTCCGCTGCGTCCCGCCGCACGCCTGCCGGAGATAATCGAGGCGTACAGCACCTGGTTCTCGCCCGCCGGGCCGATCACCGCCGCGTGGGTGCCTTTCGGGAACTGCTTTTGAACCTCGCCGGTGGTCATGCCCCAGTACTCGTCGGCGGGTTTGACCGTCGCCCCCTCTTCGTTCACGTCGAGGTAAACGGGTTTCTCGGATTTGCCCCGAATCACGATGAAATCGTAGCCCGCTTTCTTCATCGTGTTGGCGAAGTCGCCACCGCAGGTGGCGTTGCCGATCGCACCGGTCAGCGGGGATTTCGCCACGACGGAAAACCGTGTGGACTGCACGCCGTAGGTACCATTATAGGGACCGGTGCCGAAAATCAGTGGATTGTCCGGGCCAAGGGCGTCGATGCCGGGCTCGGTCATGTCGTACAGCATACGAGTCGAGTAGCCTTTGCCTCCGATGTACTGACGCACGTCGTCGTTCAAAGGTTTGATTTCGCTTTTTCCGGTGCTCAGATCCACGTCCAGAACCTGGCCCATATACCCGTTCGCCATCCTCGCCTCCTTCGTTGGAATTTCCATTCCAAAAGTACCCTGGAATACGGAGAAATGTCAACTTCACGCGGCCACGAAAGCGGAAGGCGTCAAAGCTTGCGGAGTTCCATATAAAAACTGCGGAACGAAAAACGTGAAGGGTAAAAAAACTCTTGGTTTCCGACGCGACGGAAACGGGACGGAAACGACGATTTCTCGACATGAGGAGACGAGGAAGTTCTTTGATTCTCTTTCAGATTCTTTGAAGAAAGGAGCGTTTTCTCAAGCCGAACTGGAATTTCACGCTTTTTTTGCACCTTTACCGAGAACGGTACACCAATATGGCACTTGATGCCTTTTTCGCGAAGGCTTGAAGATATCGAAATATGGCCATTCAGCAGGGTTTTTGAAAATTGCTACATGGCATAAGGTTTGCAAAGATTATTTGGTTGTGAGTTCGAGAGTGATTCGAATATGACGAATGAAAACTGAGCGACATCTGGAGATTTAAAGTGAAAATCGTTCCAAATAAGCCGACCATCATGCTTTCCGCAGAATTGTTTGGCGACCATATTCAGTGGTGTTCCTATTACGACCAGTATTTTCCTTTACAGTACGACAAAAATGTCGGGCGCTGGCGCTGGCCGTCGCAGGTCACGACGATTCGTTTCTACGATAAAGCCGTGAAATTAAAACACAAATGAAAATGGCACGTGTTTTTCATTAGCAAGGGAAGACTGCGGGGCCCGTGGCGAGTCCCAAAAAATCTTGGTTTCCTCGCAGTCACCCCGCAAGAGGCGGGGGGATTTCTCTTGCGGGGGTCTTTGTTTGCCCAACCCTATCCGATTTTCTTTTTAAAAGCTCATCATTCTAGTTTAGGGGAGCTTTTTCGTTCATTGACAAACGAGAACGAGGACCGAATATCGATTCGTACGACATCGTTTCGTACCTGATACCTACCGATACGGCGCGACAAAGCAGAAAAGCCATTTCGACCCGGGGCCCCATGCCCCATATTCTCCAGTTTGACACCTTGGGAAGATACGCGAACCATGCTGACAATTGCGAAATCCGCTGCATCGTGAAAAGTGAAGGTTCGAAACAAGGAGAAATCGACCATGAAACGTCCATTTTCTGGCCGTGGACGGCGGCGTCCCGGCTGGCTGGCAACGATGGGAATCGCTTTGATGATTCCGGTACTCATGGGTATGCTTCAGGCGGAATTGTTTTCGGGCGAAGTGATTCGCAACGGAACGGTGAAAGTGGCGCTTTCGCCGGAATGTTTCGCGCGGTGCTGCAACGCCACCCATTTAGAAGGAGAGTGGCGCGGCGCGCGTTTCGAGTTGAATCCTTCCCATCCCGTTTTTACCGACCAGGTAATGGCGGGAGACGAAGAACCGTTTCGCATGTTCGCTATCTGCGAGGATCGCTCGCGACTGGAGATGACCTGGAAAATTCGTATGCCTGAAAGTTTCGACAGCCCGACGTATGCCTACACGGCCCAGTGCAATATCTGCTCGAATTGAAACGAACGGCGCATCCTTCACCAGGATGCGCCGTTCGTCGTTTTGTCCTATCTGATTCGTTTCCTTGACATCCCGCATTTTCCTTAGGATAAATTTAAATTGTTCTCGGTGCTATTCCATTTCTATTTTTCACGTGAATGAACATCCCGGAGGAAAAGACGATGACAAGGACCAATCGGACCTGGTTGCCCTCGTACTGCGAGCCCAATGCGTTCTTGCCGAAAATTCAGGAAACACGCACGCTTTTCTCGAATCCGCCGTATCTGTTCGGCGATTTCGTAGGCCGTGCACTGCGCTTTCTCCAAAGCGAAACGGTAGAGAAAACGGGCTTTCGCTACGTTCCCGACAAAACGCTTCCCTGCCAGTGGAAATGCGCGGACGAATCCGTCTTCGGGGCGACGTTGGCGATTTACGGCTACACCGGACAATATCCCTTCGACAAGGGAGGCATCGGCGGAATGTTCAACCAGAACAGCGTCGGCGCAGCCGTTCACCATGGCGCCATCAACGTCGATTTCGGTGGAGCCCACACCGGGTATCTTCCCGGCCCCCATGGTGGGTCGTTCGGGAGTATCTGGCGACCTTTACAGCAGGAATTCTCCACCGATTGCGGCCACCTGATGAGCGTGCTGAGTCCGTTCCGGCAGGTATACGACGACGCCTGCCAGTCGATCCTGGTGATTTCCGGCGACGACGACCGGCTGATGCTGAGCGTTCCTAATGAGTTCATTCAACCGAACTGGAGCGGACAATCGGTGAAGCTGATCGTGGATCTCGACAACCTGACTTCCGAAGATGTTCCCTACGATGTGGAGCGACCCCAGACCCACACTCCGTTGGGACGTAGCCTTTTCTATCTCCATCCCGCGTTCATCGAGAATCTTCCGGACGATGTGGTACGCCAATACCACGAGAAAAGAAACGTCCCCATCGGACTCGATCTGACTCACCAGTATTTCCACATTTTCGATACCGATACCGCGCTGGATGCCCAGGGTATTCCTCTGCAACGACTCAATCTCTACATGAAATACATTTTATCGTCTCGCTATTCCTCCGATGCGCTCAAGGTCGCGATCGTCAAGACAAGTCTCGAACAGAACAAGCTGACCGATACCGTGCGTTCCCCCATGTATCGGGAATACTCTTTCGCCAGTTTCACGGGGATTTTCCTCGATCTGTACCATGAGCCCACGAACAACTACGTGAATCTCTTCCAACCCGTCGGACTTTCCATCAAGCCTGCCGGAAGCACCCAATGCGTCGAGTGGCTGCCGGAAGAGATTTTCCGCCATTTCGATATGCTGGAACCGATCGAGCCCGCCTATATGAAACTGGGAGAACCGACCAAGGAAGACGTTCGCGGCATCCTGGAATCTTTCACCTATCAACCGGGATATTTCACCCGTTCCTAGCCCGCATAATTCATGAAGAATCTACTGCGACTTGAAAATCCTCGATCTTTCACTCGTTTCCCGATTTTCATCCTCGACAGACTGTAAAGTATGCCTGCGGGTGAAAATCGCTCCAACTTCATGAAATATCTTCGGTTTTCGGCGTCTCGCTACGATCCTCATGAATAATGCGGGTTAAAAAACTTTCCCGTCGTTTCGACTTCTTTCGACGTTTGCGCGCCCTTCCGTTCCGGTCGGGCGCGTTTTGCGTTGGGAGGAATGGGAAAAAAGGTGAAAAGGTGCGAAAAAACGCGAAACCTTGATCTCGATCAAGGAAAACCATCCTCCGACAGCTTATACTTTTATCGAACAGGAGGTGCATGAGATGTCGAAATGTCCCGGACAAGACACCCGATGGTTGAAAGCGGCCTTTTACCGTTGTCCCCATTGCCGTGAAGAAGTGGAAATGTTTTCGGACGAGTTCCGGCGCCGTTGTCCCCACTGCGGCGGCATCGTCGAAAAGGACGCGGTGCCCAACTGCGCTTCGTGGTGCATCGCCGCCAAAGAATGCCTTGGGGAAGAGCGTTACGCCCGCTTTCTCGAACAATCGCGGATCGCCGAAGAAAAAGAGGCTCGTCAGGCACGTGAAGAAACGGGAAACCCATGAAAACCACACGGAAAATCATCGAGATCGATGAGGAAAGATGCACCGGCTGTGGACAATGCATCATCGATTGCGCCGAAGGGGCTTTGAAGATCATCGATGGCAAGGCCCGGCTCGTCAAAGACAGCTATTGCGACGGTCTCGGAGCCTGTCTGGGTTCCTGTCCCGAGGGAGCTTTGACCGTTGTCGAGCGCGAAGCGGACGCATTCGATGAACAAGCCGTGCACAAATATCTACAATCCACGAAAACGACCGTAACGCCTGTAATTCCGACGTCTTGTCCGGGAGAGCGGCTCACGATGTTGTCACCACAGGGTAACATTCAACCGATGCCCTCCGGCGGGCAGATTTCGGGGGGCACGAAATCTCGTTCGGAACTGGGACAATGGCCGGTCCAGCTTCGTTTGCTGCCGCCGGAGGGGGCGATTTATGCCGACAAACCCCTGCTGATTCTCGCCGATTGCGTGGCCGTGGCTTATCCCGATCTACATCGGGAATTGATTCGGGGAAACACCGTGGCGATGACCTGTCCCAAACTCGACGACGGCCACGACACGGTGGCGAGGTTGTCGCGGATTTTCGCCAACCCGATTCAAAGCATTCAGGTGGCGGTGATGGAAGTCCCTTGTTGTTCCGGGCTGTTGCACATGGTTCGACAGGCCTTGCAAAACGCCGGAAAATCGATGTCCGTCGAAATTACGAAGATTTCAGCACAGGGCAGCGTGCTCGATAAACGGACGATGGAAGCGGCTGAATCCTGACGGTAAAGTGCCTGCAATTCTTGGTACAAACACGGGTGCGTCACAAGATATTGTCATTTTACTCAGATTGCATATCGCTCACACCGAGTGCCGCCCGTGAGGGCGGTGTATCGAGGAGTAAAAGAGATGGCTCGATACGATTTGCTTCGCAAATCACTCGCCATGAGCGGTTTTTGGCAAAGTGACAATTTTTTGTAAATGCACCTTACAAAAACGGGCGGAAATTAAAATAGTGCAAAATATTTCGGAGGCAATTGCAACATATTGAAATCATAAGACTTAATTCCCCTCTCCCTTGAGGGAGAGGGTTAGGGTGAGGGTGTCAAAAACTTTCCCTCACCCGGTGCTGAAGCACCGACCTCTCCCAACGGGAGAGGCGCTTGGTCCCTTCGGGTCCTTCCTGAATCCGCACTAAAAAAATTTCCGCCCTACAAAAACCCCTTTTTGACGATTCCCTGGAAAAAAACTCCGTTTCTGTTATACTTTCCGCATTGTCATAGATACGGAGTATGTCATGCATCGCACGTTGCTCGCCTTTTTGGCGTTGGCTGTGGGGAGTTTTGTTTGTTTTTCGATGTCGGGCTGTGGCGAGGACAGCGATTCCTCCACGTACGGGGACCAGGATCTTTCCTCCGAGGAAGAGGAGGAACTGACCTATGCCCCGACCCCTTACGATGATTTCTACCGGCAGATTCAGTCCGATGCCTTCGCTTTCGAGATGAGCGGCGGTCATTGGCTGGAGGAATTCGGCGATGCGGCCTATTACGGCATGGCTTTCTATATCCACGCCGGGGAGAATTACGACCGCCAGGAATACACCGACCGCGCGATACAGGCGAAAGACTACGATCTCGAAGTGATCGAGCAGGGCGCTTCGGACGGCATCTATTTTCTCGATAACCTCGAAGAAATCATCATGGCGACGCTGGGAATCATTGAGTACGTGTCCACGACGGGCGACGCCTCGCCGATGTCTTCGGTGGACGCGATGGTCGATTACGTCAACCAGACCGTGGGAGGGTTCGACGATTACCTGGAATTGACCGGCATCGAGTCTTACGCCCTAGAAACCTACGGCTCCACGGCGATTACCGGTGTGATGAGCCTGATGAACCTGCGCTATGCCGAGCAGCTCGAACTGGATGCCGAAAAGAAAGCGGCGCGTTTGGCTCGCGGCCTGGAAATCCTTGCAAAAATCGACGAAAAAGCCTGGTGGGAGGAGGAAAACGTGTACCGTTTCGATTCGACCTCCGAGACGCTTTTCCTTTATCCCAACCTGATTCTCACCTTGGCCAACGCACTGGCCTACAAACTGACCGAAGAAGCCAAATACAAAGAAAGAGCCGAGGCGCTTTTCGAAGGTGTCCAACCGTTGAAAAACGACGAACTGGGCTGCTACCATAGCCCGTATTCCGCCGTACACATGGGGGCGCAGACCGATGTGTATTCCACGCTAAGTAGCCAGAATTACATGATAATGGCGTTGACGCTGCTTTGGGAAATCACCGGCGACGAACGCTACGGGCAGGAAATTGCATCCGTGGCGGGCTTCATCGAGTCGTATTTGTACGACGCCGAGCAGGGGCGCATCCTCCATCACTGGATGGACGCCCGCCTCGCCCTGCCCGAAGACCCGGAGTATTTCTGTTCCGGATGCAACCTGCAATTTCTGTACGCGATGTGGTATCTCGAACGGTATCTTTACAATCGCTGAGCGACACGTTCCCGAAATGTACAACTCCCGTTAGCCCGGAAAATTCATGAGGATCGTAGCGAGACGCCGAAAACCGATGATATTTCATGAAGTTGGAGCGATTTTCACCCGGAGGCATACTGAACAGTCTTTCGAGGATGAAAATCGGGAAACGAGTGAAAGATCAAGAGTTTTCAAGTCGCAGTAGATTCTTCATGAATTTTCCGGGTTAGAACGTGAAAACCTGGTATCCTTTGTCCAGATAGGACGAAAGGCTGGGATGTCCGGACAT
The DNA here is from genome assembly GCA_963663525.2 of Myxococcota bacterium. Classification (GTDB taxonomy): domain Bacteria; phylum Myxococcota_A; class SURF-8; order SURF-8. The sequence goes on along the minus strand of CAXXHC010000004.1, from coordinate 1,227,336 downwards.
GTCGCCCGCGAGCGTCAGGCCCTGTTCCTCGGCGCTGTCCTTGGAACCCATTTTCGTGGCGCAAGCCTTGCATACGCAGCCGATCAGGCCCTCGTCTCTGGCTTTCGCGTATAGCTTGGCGAAGGGCTTTTCGGGATCTTCGTGCAGTTCCTTGACCAGCTTGGTGGCGGAACCTTCGATCACGATTTCCACCTCGTGGCCCTTTCCCTTCATATCGAAAGCATTGAGCAGCACGTGGGCGAAACAGAACAACTCCCCGTTGAAGGCGAACAATGCGGCTTTCATGGGTTTCCCTCCTTGTGATTTGCTTATTTCGTGAAACGTTTCGAAACGCATCGATGCTCGAATTCTTTTACGTTACGCATAACAAACAAATCGGGCAAGAAATTTGCCCGATTTGAAGAAACTTGAATGCGAAACGTTTTGAAATTACAAGCTTCTCAATTATCCGAACATCTTTCCTCTTCAGGAGCACCTATAAAATAACCTTTGTAGCTTCTATAGGTTTGATTTTCTGTGTCTTCCGATAGTGAGGCGCAGTCGTAGGTTTGTCCATCGTCCAGATTCCCGATGCGCCGCAGCCAGTACCGGCTTGCATCTTCAATGGGATTTACTTCGGCGGTCCGATTTATATGGGAAACGGACGCCCCCAGAGGGGAATCCTCTGATGAAAAGGACAGCGATCCGGTTATCCATTGGCCGTCCGTGCTCAGTTGGGCCTTGGCATACGTGGTGATCTGCCGGCGCGCCATATAGCGCGTGCCTTGATTGATGACTTCAAGACTGATGCCAGGATTGTCGTCTTCGTCCTGATCCTCCATGTTATCAAGATTTTCCTCCGTGGGCAAAGCCACGGTTTCAGGGTTTTCCGCCGAATCTTTAACCCCCCACAACCAGACGATTTTCCCCGGTTCGATCGACGTCGTTTCGCCATCGAGTTCGGTTTCCCAGCCGGAAATTTTTTCTTCGGTATCGGGGAGAGTTCGGTTGGAACCCGTTGTCTTTTCCTGACAAGTATCGTTCGTGTAGGGAACTCCGTCGTAATGGCAAAAATCGGCGGTCATGGATGTAGCGTCTTCCGAGATCGTGACGAGATAGTACAGCGTTTGTTCGAGAAGGTTTCCCTCCACCAAGATTGTTGCGGTACCGATGAGTTCTTCCTTCATCAGCCAGACGCCGCTTACCGTATCGCCGGAGACTTCCATTTCGATGGCTTCGATCTCGTCTTCGGCTTCCTGGTCGCCGTCTTCAATGCCGAGATTGTCTTTTAAAATTTCCAGGCCGTCGGATTCCCAACCACAGGCAGGGAGGAACGAAGCAAGGACGAGAAGCAGGAAAATGCTTGTGAAGCCACAATTTCGGAATGCAGAATGCTTGGTTTTCATGATGGATGCTCGACGTGAGGAAAGGTGAGAGAGAACAACCCCATAGACAGGGCGAAACCGCGGAATGCCGATCAACGAAGAATGATGAACCCAATCTACACGATGTTTTTTTTCCATGCCAGCTTTTTTCCTTCGTCGTTTGAGCAAGGGCGTGAATGAACATCTGGGAAAATTCAAAGAACGATGTGAAAGAGTTGTAGCGGCGAGGCGTAAGCCCGCCGAAAAGAACCGAAATCACGGCGGGCTTACGCCTCGCCGCTACAATTTATTGGAGGGTTCCAATGTTTTCTGTCTATTCTCATTTCCCCACAAAAATTCACACCTTTGAGCAAGAAAACCGTGCGATCTTGGCAGACGTTGACAATTCTATCCGATACGTTACACTCTGGTTCCCTTTTGCGGGATTTCGGGATGGAATGAGCTTTCGGGTTTACGTCCATCCTTTTTGGTACTGGAAAGGATTTTCATCATGATTGTCATGAAGTTCGGCGGCACCTCGATGGGAGACGCCGAGTGCATTCGAAACCGGGTGGGGGAGATCGTTCTCGATGCGGTGGAGAAAGGAAAAGAACCGGTGGTGGTCGTATCCGCCGTGGGAGGCGTGACCAACTTGCTGTTATCGGCTGCCGAAGCCGCAATACAACGAAAGCCGGAGCAGGCACGCGCGCTCGTCGAGGATATCGCCAAACGCCATCTCGACGTGCTTGAAAAAGCGGTGAAACAGACGAGGTTCGCCCTCGACGCCAGCAGCTATATTACGGAAATACTTGAGGATTTAAGCGTCTTTCTGAAAGCCATCGGCGTGGTTGGCGAGTTGACCCCGCGTTCCTACGATATTGTATTGGCGGTGGGCGAAAAGCTCAGCGCACGAATTCTGACCGCCGTCCTCGAAGACCGGGGCTATCCTGCGGAATTCATCAGCTTGGACCAGGTTATTGTCGGTGAATTCGGAGCCGATTCCGAGAATTACTGGCCGAAAGTCCAGGACTTTTTCAAGTCGAGGTTGAAAAACGTGCGTGAGGGTGCCGTGCCGGTGCTGACCGGCTTTTTCGGCCCGACTCCGAACGGCATTTTGAAATCGGTGGGCCGGGGATACTCGGATTTCTGTGCTTCGCTCGCCGGAGCCGTGCGCGAGGCGGAGGAGATTCAAATCTGGACCGACGTGGACGGCGTGGCCACGGCGAATCCCACGAAAGTTTCCGACGCCCGTATTCTGGAACGCATGTCGTTCGGCGAAATGGCAGAATTGTCCCATTTCGGCGCGAAAGTGTTGCATCCACAAAGCGTGTGGCCCGCACTGAAGGCCAATATTCCGATTCGGATTCTCAACACTTTCCATCCCCAGGCCCAGGGTACGTTGATCGTCGATGAAACCGTGGAGGCCAACCAGCCTTTCAAATCGATTGCGTATAAAAAAGACATCACCGTCATTCGCATTTGTTCCTATGGAATGTTGATGGCCGCCGGATTCATGGCGAAAGTTTGCGAGCGCTTTGGATCTTATGGGATCAGTATCGACCTGATTTCCACTTCCGAGGTTTCCGTTTCGTTGAGCGTTTGCGAGAAACCCAGTGAAATCGAACCGTTGCTGAACGATCTAAGAAAGTTCGGCAGCGTGGATGTCGCTTCGGATCTGTCGATCATCTGTCTCGTCGGTGCGGAAATTCAGCGCAACGAGTCGATTTTCGGGAAAGTTTTCGAGGCTTTGCGGCGAAAAGGAATCGAGGTCAAAATGATTTCGATGGGAGATCTGCGCATCAATCTGAGTCTCGTGGTGGACAATTCGAATTGCGATGACGTTGTTCGGTTGCTGCATCAGTCGTTTTTCGCCGAGTGAGGCGATGTGCGTCGTTTTTTTCTTCTAACCCCATGAAACTATAAAGGAAACATGTCTGTCAATCCGGAAGTCACGTATTTGCCCCGTGCGGCGATCTTAGATGCCGCCGACCGTTTCGAAACCCCGTTTTTCCTGTACGAGGAAAAAAAGCTGCGCGCCAATTGCCAAACTTTGAAAAACGCTTTCGAAAGCGTTTTTTCTTCGTTCGAGCCTTTGTTTGCCGTTAAGGCCAACCCGAATCCTCAACTTCTGAAAATCATCATGGACGAGGGTTTCGGCTTCGACGCCTCCAGCTACTCGGAAGCATGGTTGGCCAAAAAGCTCGGTGCATCCGGGATGTATACCGGGAATTACACGTTGCGCGAGGAATTCGCCATGGCGCTGGAAGCCGGGTTGATCGTCAACCTCGACGACCTGGACCTGCTTCCCATGCTGGAAAAGCTCGGCGTGCCTGAAACCTTATCGTTCCGCATCAATCCAGGTATTGGCAAGGGCGGCAAGGAAAACATCGTACTTGCCGGACCGGACGCAAAATTCGGCGTGCATCGCAAGAAAGCCTGCGAAGCCTTCGCCAAAGTGCGGGATCTGGGCGTCAAACGGTTCGGAATGCATATGATGACCGGCTCGAACGTGCTCGACGAACAGTACTTTTACGAAATCGTGGCGAAACAGCTTGAAATCGCTGCCGAAATTCGGGATTCCACAGGCATCGAGATCGAGTTCCTCAACCTCGGCGGCGGCTTCGGCGTTCCCTATCGTCCCGAAGAGGAAAGCCTCGATCTCAAACCGCTCGCCAAAGGCATCCGGGAGGTTTTCGACCGCCAGCGCGAGCGCTTCGACCTGCACGAACCCACGATCATGGTGGAACCGGGACGCTTCATCGGCGCAACCGCCGGGTGGCTCGTCACCCGTGTCAATTCGATCAAGGACAGCTACAAGAAATTCGTCGGCGTGGATGCCTGTTCCAACGACATGCCGCGACCGTCGATTTACGACGCTTATCATTATGTAACCGCGCTCAACGAGGAAACGGAGAAGGAAAGCGTCTCCGTCGTAGGTCGGATTTGCGAAAACAGCGACCAGTTCGCCAAAGATCGCGAGTTGCCGGTCTGTCGGGTGGGAGACGTGCTGGCGATTCACAACTGTGGCGCACATGCCTACGCCATGGGACACAACTACAATGGCCAGTTGAAGCACGCAGAGTATCTTCTGACGCTCGACGGCTCGATTCGCCGTATTCGGCGCGCCGAGACGCTCGACGATCTTTTCAGCACCGTAACTTTCGACTGAACCAGGAGATGGAATATGAGCCTGACCCTCGAAACGTCCAATAGACTCAATCGTCTCGGCGGCTATGCCTTCGCCGAAGTTGGTAAAATTGTGGAGGATTTGCGCTCGCGTGGCATCACGCCCATCGATTTCGGCGTGGGAGATCCCCTTGACCCGACACCGGAATTCGTGCGCGAAGCCGTGAAAACCGCCGTGGATCGCCACGCCACCACCGGCTATCCGAGCTACATCGGTTCGAAAACCTATCGTGAGGCCGCCGCCGGGTGGATGAAACGTCGTTTCGGCGTGGATCTGAATCCCGAAACCGAAATCGCCTCCACGATCGGCAGCAAAGAGGCGGTGTTTCACTTCCCGGAGGCGTTCTTGAATCCGGGAGACGTGGCGATTATCCCCTCGCCGGGCTATCCGCCGATGAAAACCGGCACGATGTTCGCCGAGGGCGTTCCCTACTTCGCCCCACTGCTCGAATCCAACGGTTTTCTGTTGGATTTCGAAGCGATTCCGGAAGATGTCAGCCAGAAGGCGAAAATCGTCTGGATCAACTACCCCAACTCCCCCACGGGTGCGACGGCAACTCATGAATATTACAAGCGTCTGATCGACTGGGCGCATACCCACGACCTCATCATCGCTGCCGACGAAGGCTGCTACATAGACATTTATTTTGAAGAAAAACCGTTGTCGATTTTGGAAGTGGAGCGGGAAGGCATCCTGACGTTCTACTCCATGAGCAAGCGCAACAACATGACCGGCTACCGGGCAGGCTTCGTTGCCGGGGACGAGCGCATCGTCACGGCATTCAAAAAACTGAAAACCAATATCGATTCCGGTACGCCGAACTTCATCCAGGATGCCGCCATCGCGGCGCTGGAAGACGAATCCCACGCCGAGTCCATGCGGGCGCTGTACAAGAAAAAAAGGGACATTCTCGTGTCTGCGCTGCAATCTGTCGGGTTGGAAGTTCCACTGCCTCCGGCGACGTTCTACCTGTGGCTGAAAACTCCGCAGGGAGTCTCGTCGCTGGATTTCGCGAAAAAGCTGTTGGCGGATGAACTGGCGCTGGTTGTCACACCGGGCGCATGGATTACCGACGAATGCGCGGGTGGTGTCAATCCCGGGGAAGGCTACGTGCGTTTCGCGCTGGTGCCGACGCTGGAACAAGTCGAGGACGCCGCCCGCCGCATCCGCGAGCATTTGACCGTGTAACCGCATTCAGAGTGCGAGGAACCTATGGAAATCATTCGAGATCCCAAGGAAATGCAGCGTTTTGCATTGCAGGTGAAAAGGGAAGGGCGGAGCATCGGAGTCGTTCCGACAATGGGTTTCCTGCACGAGGGGCATCTTTCGCTGATGCGCCTGATTCGCTCCCGTTGCGACGTGCTTGTCGTGACGATTTTCGTCAATCCGACCCAGTTCAACCAGGCGGCGGATCTCGACTCCTATCCCAGAGACGAGGAAGGGGATTTGCGAAAATGCCGTGAAAACGGGGCGGATCTCGTGTTTTCGCCGGAAGTTCCGCAGATGTATCCTGAAGGGTTTCAAAGCGAAGTGCGGGTGGAGGAAATTTCCCAGGGATTGTGCGGTGCGACCCGACCGGGGCACATGCAAGGAGTCTCGACGGTCGTTACGAAACTTTTCAACCTGACGCAGCCCGACATTGCCGCCTTCGGCAAAAAGGACTACCAGCAGTGGCGGATGATCCGGCGCATGGTCCAAGACCTGGATTTCCCTATTGAAATCGTCGGCGGCGATACCTACCGGGAGGCCGACGGCCTCGCGATGTCCAGCCGCAACGCAAATCTCGACGCCAAAAGCCGGAAAAAGGCGGTTCTTCTCTCACAAACCCTCCAAAGCATCGACGAAGAAGTAAAGCATGGAGAAACCGACTGCGGGCGTCTTACGGAAAAGGCGCGAAAAACGATTGAAAATGCCGGGGATTTTTCGATAGACTATCTCGAAATTCGCAGCCGGGAACAGCTCACGCCGCTGGAGACGATCTCTGAACCCGCCGTAGTGCTGGTGGCGGCTTTCATCGGCGGTGTGCGGCTGATCGACAACCTGGAATTGACCTGGAAAGTAAATTAGGCGTAAGAAACGGTTTTGTACCATTCGGAAAAAGCGAGGATGATCGTGGCGGAAACAAAGCACGTGATGCTATGGAAGACTTTGTTTTATCTTGGGATTTTCGTTTTTCTCCTGATCGCGGGGTGTTCGTCCGATTCCGACGACAATCCCATCCAGGGAGACGGTGAGATCGAACATGAGGGGAATGCTTCGGGCTTTAACCTGGAGGTTTCGCCGGATGCGAAGACGATTTCCCTCCTGAAGGATGGTGTCACGCTTCTTTCGATTCCCGAGGACGGCCTGCGCCTGGGACGCATTCCCACCACGCTTTCCAGCGGTGTGGCGTTCGAAGACGTCAATTTCGATCCATACTGGATCGACACTTCGGACCTGCCGCCTCCCTATAAGGAAGAACTGGTGTGGCTTAAGCCGCTTACGATGGAGCAGGCCGAATCCGCCGATGCCGGAGCGACCTACACGGTCACCTATGACGGCGGCGTCGTGTTTTCGTTGGAAATCGAGGAAATCTCCAGTCATTCCTACAAGTTCCTTTTCAAGCCGGTGTCTGGGGCGGAAGGTGTAGGTTTCATCCGTCTGCAAGCCAAAACCGATCCTCAAGAAGGATTTTACGGGCTGGGAAACGCCCACGATCACGTCAACCACCGGGGAAAACGCCGGGCCATGCAGCTCGAAGCGATCGACTCGGAAAGCCAGTACAACGAGCGTCACGTGCCGATTCCGTTGCTGATCGGCTCGACGGGCTGGGGCTGGTTCGTCAACGATTTCCACCCGGCGGAATTCAAAGTGGCGACCGAAGCGGACGATCTTGTGGAAACGACCTTCGGCACGGGTATGGACACTGGCGATGGGTTGGAGTTCTACTTCTTCGCCGAGGACCAACCTCTTGATATTACAAAGCATTATTACGAAATCACAGGTTATCCGATCCTTCCCGCACGCTGGGCGCTAGGACCGTGGATCTGGCGCGACGAGAACGACAACCAGCAGCAGGTGATCGACGATATCGACACCATTCGCGAACTCGACCTCGCCACCTCCGGCTATTGGATCGATCGTCCCTATGCTACGGAAGTCGGGGCGTTCAACTGGAATCCCGAACAATGGACCGACGCCCCGGCGATGATCGACTACGCCCACGACATGGGATTGCGGATGGCGATCTGGCAGGCTCCCTACGTGGACGCTGACCACGAAACCACGCAGGACAATATGGCCCACGTCACCGAGAACGGCTTTCTACCGCTCAAGACCGGGTTGCCGCTCAACAAATGGGGAACGCCGCTCGACCTGACCAACCCCGACTGCTACGACTGGTGGCAGACCAACATGCGTTTTTACACGGACATGGGCATTGAAGGGTTCAAAATGGACTACGCCGAGGACGTACTCCCCGGTCTGCCGAATTTCCGTAACGTCTGGGAATTTTACGACGGTTCGAACGAACAGACGATGCACGCCCGCTACCAGCTTTTCTATCATAAAGTTTATGCGGAACTTCTGCCGGAAGACGGCGGATTTCTGATCTGCCGAGGCGGAACCATCGGCGACCAGGTGAACGTCAGCGTAATCTGGCCCGGCGACCTGGACGCCACATTTGACCTGGAAGGAGACCTGCTGGACGACGACGGCAAGCAGGAAAAAGCGGTCGGCGGCTTTCCTTCCTCGATGATTTACGGCCTGTCGCTCGGACCTTCCGGTTTTCCGTTTTATGGAGCGGATACGGGTGGTTACATCCATGCGCCGCCGGACAACGAACTGTTCATGCGCTGGTTCGAGCAGACGGCGCTTTCCTCGGTGATGCAGGTGGGAACCAACAGTAACGACGTGCCATGGGAGTTCGAAACGGAATCGGGCGAGCGCGACGAGACGCTGCTTGAAAGTTACCGTAAATACGCGCGTTTGCACCTTCGCCTGTGGCCCTACGAATGGACCTACGCGCAAAACATCGCCACCGATGGCCGCCCCATTCAGCGACCGTTCGGATTGGCTTTTCCCGAAACGGGGGAACACCCCTGGGACTGCTACCTGTTCGGCGAGCATCTGTTCGTGGCACCGATTCTGGAGCGAGGAGCCGTGGCGCGCGACGTAACCTTCCCGCCAGGGGAATGGATCGACTGGTGGACCGGAAATGTGTACAAGGGCGGGCAGACGAAAAGCGTCGATGCACCCCTCGGAACGCTGCCGCTATATGTGGCGCGAGGAGGGATCGTGCCCATGCTCAGGCCGACCATCGACACTATGGCTCCCACGACGCACCCGGAGGAAATCGACTCCTACGCCACCACTCCGGGCGTGCTGTTCGTGCGTGCCGTTCCGGGAATCGCCAACGTTTTCGAGATGTTCGACGGTACGAAGATCGAACTTACAAGCGGCGGTCTGCTGTACGAAGGCGGCGAGGAATTCGCCTTTGGGGCAGTGTTCGAGCTGCTGGCGGTGGAGGCATCGCCCGCGAGCGTCACTTTGGATGGAACGTCTCTGACCAAGGCGGCGGACGCCAGCGCCGTGACCGATTCGGATGCCGAGGGTTGGTGGTACGATGCGGGTGCGAAAACGCTGTGGATTCGCGTTTCCGACGGAGATAAAAACATAGAATGGCAATAAATTCAAGAGGTTGGGATGCGCGCTGATCCTCCCCGCATCCCCTGGGGATGGCTCGTGGGCGCGGGAGTCGCCGGATTGCTGGCCGGGCTGCTGGTTTCGTTTCTTCTGCCGGTCCGTTATCGGGCGGAAGTGGCGCTCACCGCCGTGAGAACTCCCGATCCCAACTGCCCTTTTACGGGCGAGACAGGCGGCGCGACCTTCGCCCATCTCGGCACCATTCGCGATCTTTTGCTGGACGAATCGTTTTTACAGGAATTGGAAGAAAAACGGGAAAACGCACCCTCCACGGCAAGCTATCACGTACGAAACCGCACGGATTCCCACCATTTGCAGCTCGAAGTAGAGGCGGATACAAGGGAAGAAGCGTCCCGTCTCGTCACCCAGTGGGCGGAGCTTGGCGTGCGTCGCGTGGAGGAAGTCGTGCGGCGGCATCTGGAAAAGCTCCCGGAGGAGCACCGATCCTGCGCCGAAGCCCACATCTTCCGGCTTCATAAACCACTTCCCTGGAAACCCAAAGTGGTGCAGGCGCGTTTAAGACATCAAGGCGCTGCGCTGGCCGGGCTTGTTTTCGGCCTTTTTGGGGTTTGGATTTGGTTCTGGCGACGTAAAAAAGCCGCTTCGGACAAGGACGGTACACCGTGAGAGGGGCTGCGCTGTTTCTCATTCTCGCCGAAGGACTGCTGCTGTTTTCCCTGCCGGTGCAGCGGTGGACGTCTTCGCTCGTGGCTCTTCTCGTGCTTGCAGCAACGTTTCTTCCAAGGATGCGAATTTCCAAAGCTTTTCTTTCCGCACTGCTGGTTTTTACGACATCTTTCCTAGTTGCGGATAGTTGGCGGATGCTCGATCCGCGCCTGTCGCCGTTTTCCTCTCTACCGCTTGGCGTGGTGGGATGTCTGTTCGTTTCCACGCTCTTTTCCTTGTCGAAAAACGCGCCGAAGCGTTGGATTCCGACCTGGATGGTCGGCTTGTCGCTGTTCTCCGTCATTGTGTTGATGGTGCTTTTTCACGTTTTCCCAGCTTTCGAAACCTACGACGACCTATGGCGGGTCTCGGTATCGGGCGCGTGGTCCTCCGAGGGGCTGCTCTGGCGGCTCGCACCGCCTTTTTGGCCGGAACCGCCAGTTTTTCTCGAACTTCCCCTGTTCGTGGCCGTAACGCTGGCGCTGGTGTTTGCCTCTCCGTTGGGGCGGGAACTTCCATTGGATTCGAAACAATGGCAGTGGGGGCTACGGTTTTTCCTGCTTATCGTCGTCCTTTTCGCTCCCATAATAGCGGCGATGCCTTGTGCATCGTCTTCGGAAAGTGTTGATATTTCAGATACTTCCGGCGATATTCAGAGAGCTGAACCAAAGCTTTCAGGGGATGCCGAGATGCACCGGGCCATCGGCTGGCGGCAGTTGGGATATTGGCCGAAAGAACGCGACCATCTGCTTCGGGCGGGAAGGGCTTTTGTCGACGCCAATGCCCCCGCCATGGCCTTACCAGCGTTAAGCCTTGTGTTTCGCACGGAACGAGATCGAGATTCGCGCTTGCGTTTTTCTACGGCGCTAAGCGAGGCAGGGGACAAGTTCATCGCCACCCAGCTTTTCGCCGAAGATCAGGTTGCAAAAAACGAGTTGCTTGCCTACGAGGCTCGTACGGTCCGTGAGGCCTTGCATCTGGCCAAAGTGCTCCACTGGCGCGGTTTTTCGAACGAGGCGCGAGCCCGGCTGCGTCCGTGGGTCGATGAAGTTCTAAGCGATCCGTCAGCGTTTGCCAAAGAAAGGGAAGTTCTCGAAAAAGTACAATGGAATTCAAGAGATACGCCGCTAGGTAACCTGATCGAATTTGCGGGAGAACTTGCCTCCCAGGCCGACGACAACGAGCGTTTGCAGGCGATGATCCAACGTTTGAGACGCGATCCATACGGCCTTGTGGTCGGTCGATATCTCGCAGGGCTTCAATATTACGAGGATTTTCAGCCGGAACAGGCGGTGAGCGAATGGGAAAAAGCCGTGCGCTCTTTTCCCGGCAACCGGAAGTACATCTCCAAGCTGGCCGGGTTGTATGCCTGGATCGGTGAAATCTCCATCGTCAACCAGTTGCGGCAATGGCTGGTCATCAAAGGCAAAACCTCCGTTTGGCGCGGCAAACAAGGCAACAAGCTTTACTTGAACGGAGACGCGGTGTGGCGCGTGGAACTGACACGCGGCATGTTCGAAATCCGCTTGCGGGTCAGCGGCACGCCTTATAAAGAGGTTATGCCGCATCTGACGATTCTGGCCAACGGCGAGATGATAGGGGAGGGGGAGGTTTCGACGAAGACCGACTCCCACCTGTTCACGGCGCGATTTTTCGCCAAAGAAGGGCTTAACGAGATCCTCGTGCGCTTCGACAACGACGATGCCGGGGAGGAGGGCGACCGCAACCTGTTCGTTCACGAAGCGATGATCTTCCCCATATATTATCGTGGGGTGTTTCGATGACGCCGGAAGCGGTCACGGTGCTGGCCGCCCACGATTACGCCCACCGGCTGCAACACGGCGCAACCAACCGAAGCGCCGCGCTTCTGGACCGTTTGATGCTCGATACCGATATTTCTCTGCTATGGAGCATCGCCCGCGTACATCCCCGAAAACTCTGGAATCGTTCACGATTGCGTTTTCCCGGTTTTGCCCGCACGATCCTCCACGCCGGTCCGTGGGGCGTCCTCGCACGGATCGAGCGCCACGCCGGACATGCCGTGCAGCGGCGTTACCTATTGGAACATCACTATCCATACACGCTGGACTCCCGTCTACTTCGGCGTCTCGAAGGTTTTTTCAAGGAATTCAGCGAACCGGGGCACGTGCTGACGTTCACGCCCAAAGAAGCGCATGTGGCGAAGAATCTAACCGCCGGGAAACGTCTGTTCGATACCAACGACGACTGGCTGCTTTCTCCATTGATGGCCAAGCGCGCCCGACACATTCGCCAAGGCTATGAAATTGCAGCGGAAATGGATACGGTGTTCGTCACCAACCCGCGATTGCTCGAAAAATATCCCGATCATCCCGACGTGCGCCTCGTGCCGAACGCCGGACATGGAACGATTCCCGAAACAGGCCGATCATTCGTAAAACGAGAACGAAAACATGTCGTTGTCGCAGGATACTACCATCCCGAACGGCTGGATCTCGAAGCGTTCGAGGAGGTTCTTCAGGCGTTTCCTCAAGTGATATTCGACGTTTACGGAAGTCTGGACGGCAGGATCATCGCCCGCCGATTGCTCGGATTTCCAAACCTTGAGTTCCACGGAAAAGTGCATGTATCCCGACTGCGGGCCGAACTCGCGCTGGTGGATGCCGCGTTGATTCCTCATCCCGTAACGCCCTACACGCTGGCGCAGGACATGATAAAACTGTACGATATGCTGGGAGCCGGGCTTCCCGTGGTTTGTCCGCCGATTCCCCCGGCGGATTGTGCAGGAGATCTGGTTTATCTCGTAAAGAATCGAAACGACTACGTTTCCCGGCTTCGGCAAGCATTGTCCGAACGGGACACGGAGGCAGTCATCAGACGCCGGGAGTGGTCTGCGCGCAACGATTGGGACGCCCGCTATCGTAACCTGAAACAATGGCTGGATGAATAACGGCATGAACACTTTTCGGTCCGGTATTCTATCTATTGCAATCGCCGCGTTCTGTGGTTTTATCGCCGTATTTCTCACGAATTGGCAACTTACGCGGGATTTCGCCCCAGCGACTTTGCACGTTCTGGTTTTTCTCGGATTAACGGGGTGGGTGGCGCTTCGGACGTGGAAGCGGAATCGAGCCGAAGACTGGCTCCAGCCCTGGTGGATTCCCGGACTGGCGTTTTTCGGCGTGTACGGCGTGGCGTTCGGAGTGGTGCTGGCTCACGATCCCGAACGCGCTCTGCTTCCATGGCTTGGGGTGTTGTTCGCGTCGTTCTCGGCTCTGCTGGTGTTTTCTCTAATGAAAAAGAACGAAGATAACACCAATGAAAACGACCTGTTACAAAGATTTCCGCCACAACGGTTTCGCCTCGTAATGCTCCTCTGGCTGGTGGCAGGTACGGTGATCTGGGGTGTGTACATCGCAAAAATGGGGGGATTGCCACTGTTTGCAGACGCCGTGGAGGGTGGACGCGTGGCGATGGCCGAAAAAGGCGGGGGAGCGCTGCGTTTGGGTGTTTACTCGCTGGTGGTGTGGGGTTGGTTCGTCTGGTACGACGCCTTTTCCGGCAAGACGCTGGGACGTTTCACACGGTTCGGCGGAACGCTTTGGGTAGCTATCCTTCTGATATTACTGGCAAACCGCGCACCGCTGGTGCATCTTTTCGCCGTGCCTGTATTGATGGGGTTGGCGTGGAAAGGGAGAGGGCAGGGCTCGGCGACCTTTACGAGCAGGCTTCCGGCGTTGTTGGCGCTCGCCGCAATGGCGTGGATCGGTTTCGGGATGCTCGGGGCGATGCGTTTGCTCTCCGATCCTACGTTGCGTCATTACCCGGAAATCGCGTATTACGCCGATGGAGGCCACGTCTTCCAACTGGGAATGAAAATTCCTGCCGACTATTTGTTGACTACCGCCCGGAATTATCTGCAAGTCTTTGATATCGCACCGGAATTTTATGGATTTCGCTACGGTGGAAGCTACCTCGATCCGCTATGGACGGCCTTGCCCGGCAAGCAATACGCCCTGGCGATGCAGTTGAAATCCGTGTTGGGGATGCAGTTCAAAGGGGGAGGAGTCGTTCCGGGTGTATTGGGAGAGGCCTGGATCAATTTTGGCGCTCTTGGATTCGTTTTGGTGCCTGCGCTGGTGTCGTGCGTGCTGGTAGGGCTGTATCGGATGCATCGTCGCGGAAAAAGTCCGTATTGGACGCTTGGATACTTGTTTCTCCTGGTGCACCTGGGCAGCAACATGCAATCGGGCCTGATGGCCACCTCCATTTTCCCGGTCTTCGTCGTGGGCGTACTCGTCGTAATGAGATACGCCATCAGCATTGAATCCGACAAACGGCCATGAGCGCAAACGAAAAAAGCGGCCCGCCCGAAGTGGATGTCGTGGTGGTTGGTTGGAACCACCGGCAGGATCTCCTCGAACTGCTCGATACGTTGGAGCGCCAAAAAGTCGTGAAATGGCGGTTGTTTCTCGTGGATAACGCATCCACGGACGGCGGTCCCGAAGTCGTGCAGGAACGCTGCCCGGACGCACAAGTGATTCTGAATCGTGAAAATTTCGGCTTTGCGCGTGCGGCGAATCAAGGAATCGATGCAGGACATTCCAAATGGGTGTTTTTATGCAACCCGGATCTTCGTTTGCAGGACGATTTCCTTGCTGCACTGGTCGAAGGTGTCGAACGTTTCGGTGGGGATTTCGGCTGTGGCAAACTGTACCGCTTTCCCGTAGGACAGCGAACCATCCTCGACAGCACCGGAATGGTCATGACGCCCGAATATCGGCATCTGGATCGGGGCGCGGGTAAGGTGGACGAGGGAGATTTCGACGTTCCGGCGCGTGTTTTCGGAGCGACCGGAGCTGCAGCTATTTTTCGGCGCGAAGCATTGGACTGCGTGCGGGTGCAAGGGACGGTGTTCGACGAACGTTTTTTTGCCTATCGGGAAGACGCCGACCTGTGCTGGCGGTTGAGGTTGGCCGGTCGGGAATGCGTGTACGTTCCCGGCGCGGTAGGATGGCATCGGCGCAGGGTGACGCCCGAACGAAGGCGCAAGCTACCCGAAGAAATCAACCGATACGGCGTGAGAAATCGTTTTCTGATGCGCTGGTCGAATACAGAAGGGCGCATATTTCGACAAACCACCTACAAAGGAATTCTTAGAGATTTATTGGTATTTCTTGCTTGTTTCACGATAGAACGCAGCAGTTTACCGGCTTTTAAAGAATTGTGGCTGACAGCCGGGGATTCCATGCGCAGAAGGGCGGAAATCGCCAGATTGGCAGATCCCGGTGTTTCGGTAGCGAAGTGGTTCCGTTGCAAAGAAGGCTATGTGGAGGAGTTGGAAAAGTGAAAGTGGCGATTATCGGAACCCGTGGAATTCCGCCACGTTACGGCGGATTCGAAACCTTCGCCTGGCACTTGTCGAAAGGTCTGGCGAAGCGCGGACACCATGTTACGGTTTACGGGCGAAAGCATACGGTGGGAGACGAGCCACTACCCGAAGGCGTCGAAAGCGTTCTTACCGACACGTTGCGATTCAAACATGGCGAGACGTTGAGCGGCAGTATGCTGGCGTCGTTGGATGCCTGCAAGAGGGATTTCGATGTGGCACTGGTGTGCAACGTCGCCAACGCACCATTTGTCCCGTTTTTGAAAGATGCCGGGATGGCGGTGGCGCTCAACGTGGATGGCATCGAGCACCAACGCTTGAAATGGGGAAAAATCGCACGATTCTACCTGAGATGGTGCGAGAAAGTCGCGCTTTCCACGGCGGATGCTTTGGTCAGCGATGCGGAAGTCATTCATCGATATTACAAGGAAACCTACGGAAAAGATTCGGAAATCATCGCGTATGGAGTCGAGCCGCTGGAACCGAATATCGACGAAACCGGCGAATTGTCCAAATACGATCTACAGCGCGATGGATATTTTCTTTACACTGCGCGTCTCGAACCGGAGAACATGGCCAACGTAGCGATTCAGGCCCATCATGCTGCGAATTGCCATAGACCGCTTGTGGTGGTTGGTGATGCGCCTTATGCAAGCGGATATATAAATAGATTAAAAGACAAAAATCGAGGCAACGTATTGTTTTTAGGGGGAATTTACGGAGAGGATTACCGGCTTTTGAAGTCCAATTGCTTTGCCTATATCCAGGCAGGTGAAGTCGGAGGAACACACCCGGCGTTGCTCGAAGGCATGGCCTGGGCGCCGGTGGTCGTTGCAAACGATGTCCCGGAACATCGTGAGGTTGGTGAGGACACGATTCTGTACTACGAGAAAAACCATGTCGGTTGTCTGGGACGGATACTGTATAGACTCGAAGAATCTAAGGAACAGAGAGAGATTTTTTCATTCAAGGCACGAAAAAGGATTTCAGATCATTATCGTTGGGAAGAAATCTGTACACAATATGAAAAGCTTTTTTCACGGATCTGTGCGAAATCGCGATAAAAAGTATACAGGCAGCCGGACGAGAAGACAGCAAGTGACACGCAAGACTTGCCATTTCTGCAGGATCGTGTAAAAGGAAAGAACGCAAGGTGCCAATGGAAATACGACGGATGGATGATGCAGGAGGGAAACATGTGGAAACGTGCCGCGTTTTGTTGCGCAGTATTGATGATAATCGGTAGCTTTACATCGGGATGTTGCAACAAGTACCGCTCGAAATTCCTTGAATGCAACCGAAAAATCATGAATGAGACCACGCTTGCTTCGACGCTCATTACCGATTGTCGGCAGGGCGACAACGAAAAATGCGAAGATCTGCGAAAAGCGATCGAACGCATCAACCTGGAATCCAAGCAGGTCAGCGATATCCTCGTTGCAGAGGATCTCATTATGCTGGAACCTGAGAATTGATATTGGAAAAGTATCGAGTCAAATAAAGACCGAGGATTTATATACAAATCCACAACTTTACATAATATGCCTTATGAGAAACATATAATCCAGTTCAAGTTACCGCCTTCTTGGTCTAACCTTTCAATTTCATTGAGCATTTTCTCTAGAGTGGCTTACGGTTGGACGCAACACCGGAAGCCACGGTAGACTTCGTAGTCATCGTTTCCAACTAGCCTGTAGCTGTTGCACTGCAAAGAACTTGTGGCGTCGTCCGTGTATCGCCCACCGGTAACGTAGTACATATCCTGCCCGGTTAGTTTGGTTCTTGTCCATTCCTCAACGTTTCCGGACATGTGCATTACGCCCCAGCCATTGACACAGCCGGTTTGTTCGTCACCGCTGATTTTCTCGCTAGAGACGTCGTCCACGCTCTCGTTGCACTTGCTCGTGTTGAATGTGTTGCCATACGGATATGTATTGCTGGTGGCCGCTTTACAGGCCGTACGCCATTCGGTGAGCGTACAAAGCCTTTTTCCGACATTGCTGCAAGCATCTTCCGCTTCGTGCTCTTTTCCGCAACCGGAAGGCTTCTCTCCCGGAGATTGGCAGGCATACGCTGCAGGGGTAAAGAACCAGTCGCTTCCGCCGTCTACGCGGCTTTCTCCTTGCCCGAGGATGTCTCCTGTGCAATCCGAGCGTTTGTAGGCCACGGATTCGTATTTATCGATACAGGTTTTCGTACCCACAACCTTGACCATTTCGGGAAATCCTGGACACGGTCCCGGATCGTGGAAGTTGGAGTATCCCACGCAAACGCCGCTTACGCATTGATCGTCGTAGTTGTTGTTGTTTCCGTCATTGCAATCCGTGCCATCCGCCTTGGGCTCGCATCCGTCCCAGGTATTGCCGCAATTCCCTGTGAGACATTCTCCGGAACAATCGAGTTCGGGGAAATAGCATCCACCCAATTCGTTCACGCACTGATTTTCCGTGCAAGAATCGAAGTCCTCGCAGAACTTAGGATCGCCTCCCTGACAATTACCCCCGACGCACCAGTCGCTTTTGTTGTCGTCCGGCGAACCTGTACAAGGACGACCGTCGTCACAGGTTACGGTATAGTCCGCGTAAGCGGGATGTGTGCATTCTCCGCTGCTGTCGCATACATCGTTGGTGCAGCCGTTCCCTTCGTCGGTGCAGGCAACTCCCGTCCTGGGGGTCCAGTGCGTCTGGTAATACGTTGTGGTGGGATCGCATTTCTCGCATTCATTCGACGGCTTCTGCTGGTCTTTATCGTAGCAAGTTCCTGAAATCAAACAAGTATCGTCCAGGAGCGGATGTTCGCAAACCGGGGTTGCATCCTGCGAGCAGATATCCAGCGTGCAGTCGTAGCCGTCCGGCGAACAGTCGATCAAGCAAATACCGAAGGTCTGATCGCATCGGCAAACACCGTCCGGGCAGAAGTTCGGCAGATTCGTCATGCAATCGGCTGTGGTGTTGCACAGGCACGTGCTCGTCGGCGTGCCGTCGTCCGGATGACAGGGGAAGTTCTCGTGTTTGAAAGGATCTTGGTAATCCTCGGAATCGCAATGGTCGTAGGTACAGATGTTGCCGTCATCCACGCTGCTCACCGAGCCCTGACATACCCCTTCCCCGCCGACATTCTTGCATTTGTCGTTTCCTGTGCAGGGATTGTCGTCGTCACAGTACAATCCGACGGGTATCGTAAACTCGCATTCTCCCGTGGTCGTGTTGCACTGTTCGTTCTGGGTACAGGGGTTTTCGTCCGAACAATCCGTCGGAGTGCCTCCGCAGATGCCGCCAGTGCAGATATCCCTTGTCGTGCATTCATTGTTGTCGTCGCATGGCAGATTTTCAGGCCAGGTATGCTGGCATCCCAAAGAAGTATCGCAGGTATCTACGCTGCACTGCTTCCCGTCGTTGCAATCGACAGCGCTTCCATTCTGACAAGAACTTTCGGCGCAGTAGTCTTCTTCCGTGCACTCATTGCCATCGGTGCAACTGTGGACGCAGGCTTTTGCGCCGCCTCCTGGTTTTTCCATGCAGAAGTTCCCCGAAGCGTTGGGATTGTTTTGGCAGTCGATATCCGTAAAGCAGGTGGTGCAACCAGGTATTGCCGGAAAATCGGGATGATGAGGATCGCAAACGAAAGGTTCGTAGTGGCATCCACCTATGACGTCTTCCGAGCAGAGATTTTCGGTGCAGGGATTGTTGTCGTCGCAGGTTTTCTCTTCCCGACCCGTACAGTCACCATTCAGGCAATAATCGCCAGTCGTGCACACGAGGTCATCGTCACAGGTCGTACTGGCCGAAACGGGGTTCCAATAGCAGCCATTCTGAGCCTGACCGCAAAGATCCTCGGTGCATGGATTGCCGTCTCTGCAGTCGCGGGCCGGACCTGGATGGCCTACGCCGTCTTCGTCGCAGTAGTCGTCGACGGTGCAGATGTCGTCGTCGTCGTATTCATTATCGGGATTCGGCACGGAAACGCAGCCGCCTTCAGGGCGGAGCGGGTCGCCCACTTGCACGCAGATTTCATCGGTGCACGGGTTGTTGTCGCTGGAGCAGACGACGGGAGATCCTGCGACACATTCCAGGCCGTTGACCCCATAGATACAGACTCCGGAAACGATGCACGGGTCGTCGTACACGCATTCGTCGCCCGGTGTTGGGGTGTGAGTGCAGGCAAGACATTCGGAATCGGGGGTTTCGTTGTCGCAATAATGGTTTTGATTGCAGGTATCCAGCGTGCACGCATCGTCATCGTCGCAAGTTCGCTCAACGCCGCGACAAACCTTGTTTTGGCATTCATCCTCGATTGTGCAGGGGTTGCCGTCGTCACAGGATTGGTCCTGGTCGAGCGGTCTTTTCGAAAATACGCAGCCGGAGTTGCGCACACAGGTATCGTCGGTGCAATCGTTGCCGTCGTTGCAGGGTATTTGTTCGTCTGCGGTGCAGACGCCGTCGCTGCAGGTATCATCCGGCGTGCAGATATCGTCGTCGTCGGCGTTGCAGTCCGTGCCGTTCATGATTTCGACGTTGTACACACAACCGAGTTCGTCTGCATCCGGATTAGATGCGTCGCAGGAATCGGATGTACATTGGTTTCCATCGTCGCAGTTGCGCAAATCGCTGCCTGGTCGTCGCACACACCGTCCATCGTCGCAGCGATCCTCCAACGTGCAGGGGTCGCCATCGTCGCAAGTGCCTGAAATCGGAATGTTCTGGCAGCTTTGAATGTTTTCAACGCAGGTGTCGCGCGTGCATACATTGTTATCATTGCACTGCTTCAGTGTGCCTCCCGTGCAGCTTTTCGTCTCGGGATCGCAATATTCACCGACCGTGCAAAACTTCCCGTCATCGCATTCAATGTTGTCCTGGAAAACGAATACGCATCCGTTTTCGTCGGCATTCGGGTCTTCTGCGTCGCAGACTCCCAACGTACAGGGGTCGCCATCGTCGCAAATGTGCGGTTCTCCCACGATTTCACATTGTCCCAGATGACAGGCCCAGAGGTTGCATGGATCGTCGGTCCGACAAGTCGCGCCTTCGTTGTCGGGATCGTACACACAGTTTCCCGATTGACATTGGCCGCTGGTGCAGATATTTCCGTCGTCGCATTCCATGGGATCGCCGGAGCAAATCCCATTCTCGCAGGTGTCGTTGATGGTGCAAGGATTGCCATCCGAACATGAGATGTTCGACAGGGCACGTTCGAAGCAATCGCCATTCTGGCAGTACGGTTCCCAACAGTTTGGAAAATCGGTGGTACAGATTTCCAGCGATTCCCAGGTTTGGTTCGTGCCGCATCGCTGCGCTTCAAGTGGTTCTTCCGGGTTGCAGCGCTTGGTGCTGATGTTGCATCCAGTGACACATCCGCCTTCATCGCAGATCATACCTTCGTCACAGGCGATCGGATCTCCGAGCGTATTTCCGACTTGGCAAATGCAGTAATATCCCAGCAGGGGATCATCGCCGGGGCAGCAATACGGCTCTCCGGTTTCGCAATACGGAACGCATTCACCCCCTACTTCAATGGTGGCGGGTGGGCAGGTATTGATGGCAACGGCATAGACTGAAACGGTTTTGACGCTTACGCCATCGATCATCGGGGCGAATTCGATGCGAAATGCACCGGTTTGAGCCTGCGGCAGGTCATCCTGGGTTGGAATGTAAAGAATTTTGACTTCTTCCGTGTCGTCCGGGACCAGATATCCGCCCTCGACGCCATCCGGGTCGAGATAGGAAAACGAGGAATCTTCGTTTCTGTATCCCAAATCGACGATGTGAAGATTCACGGTGCCGCAGTTGTGCAAGGAGACGGGCAACTCGACCTGCACGCCGGGTTTCGAAAAGACTTCTCCCAGGGAATAATTGGCGGGCGTGACTTCGATACAGGGGGTAACGCCCTTCCCTTTCAACGTGATTTCATGATCTTCCAGCGCTTCATTCGAGGGATAATGGTCCGACCCCGACATCCTCAAAGTGTCTTCGATTTCTCCCTGGGCGATCGGATCGAAGCTGAGCGCACACGATCTCGCGGTTCCTCCCGGAACGAGGCATATGGGAAGGTCGCATTCGTGATCCGGGAAAGTCGGCAGAAGTTTGAAAGAAGAAGTGATGAAATCGTTGAGAATCAGCAGGTCTTCCACTTCGTAAGGTCGATTTGATTCGGCGGAAAGCCCCTCGGCCTGGAGATCGAAAAACATGATTTTCGGGTTGGCGTCGCTTACGGCGACATCTCCGAAATCCATCAGGTCCGGGTGCTCCAGCTCTCCCTGCACCGTGATGCTTGCCGTGCTTTCTCCTTTGAAACTGTTGTACATTTCGATCCGATATACGCCGTTCGCTACGTTGGTGGCATTCGTGTCGATTTGGAGCACGCCGTAGTTTTCTTTGCAGGAACGTGACGTGTATTTCAGTTTGACATCCATGAAGGACTGCGGCGGGACCACGGTTTCTTCGAACGGTTTGGGAGAGACGATTTCGAAGTCGGTGCTCAATCCCACCCCTGTACGAATGAGCAGGCTCTTTATGGTGACGCCTTCCTCGCAATTGCTGACGAGTTGAACGGTCATTTCCTTTTCTGTATATACAGCGCCGAAATTGAGTTTGTCTTCCATAGAGAGGCAGCGCAGGTTCGAAAGATCGCTGTCTGTGGACTCTTCGTTTTCCGAGGGCTCGTTGTCGCCGGAGAAGTCCTCTTCCTCGTCCTCTTCGCCGATGATATACTCGTCGTCGTCGTTTTTCTCCCACAGGTTTTCACGCTCGGTAGGCACGCGGTCTTCGTCCATATCCCCATCAACAGGTATATCAGTATTATTATCTAAGTCCCCGTCGATGATCGCCTGTGGAGGATCATCACAGCCGAGCAGGGAAAACCCCAGACAAATCAGGAGAATCAAGAACGTTTTCAGAATGGAAGGTTTCGACATGCTATTTCTCTCCGCTGGCCAACCCTACAAACGAATAATACCTACATCACTTAGACGAAAAAAATCATCGATTTTCGTCAAGAGTTGATAAAAACAATCGTTTCGAATCGATAGATGCGCGAGCAATATCCACAAGTCTGCGGTGATGCGTAAAAAAGAGTACCTGCGTACGGTCGGACAATCGCCCCAGTTCGCTTAATGCAGCCTTCGCACGTTCGTCGTCAAAGTGGATCATAATATCGTCCACGATGAATGGCAAGGCTTCGCCGTTTTCTAACCTGGTTTCCAAATGCGCCAGCCTCAATGCAAGGTACAATTGGTCCCGCGTACCTTGGCTCATTCCCTCGACGGCCACCTTTTCTCCGCTAGGGCGCACGCCGATCAGTTCGGGGTTCTCCGACCCGAAATAGTCGGATCGCAACTCGCCAAAGGAACCGCACGTAAAGATTTCGAACAACTCCCCTGCCCTTTTCAGCACCGGGCTTTGATGCTTCTCCCTGAAACGCTCGATGCCTTTTTCCAAAATCGTCTTGGCCAAACGGTAGTGCAGGTAGCGTTCGGACTGCCGCCGAATCGTCGCGAGTTTGGTTTCGGATTCGAAACGCAACTCCGCAACCCCCGTGGTCCCTTCCATCGTGGCAAGCAAACGCCCCTGATCCCCGATCTCCACGAGCAACTCGCTTCTCTCTTTTTCCAACCTCTCGATTTCATTGGATATTTCAGAGATCTGCGCCCGACAGCGATCAATATTATTGTGGCGGACTTCTTCGATGATTTCTTCGCGTCTCCCCTGCCAGCCCAGCCCGAGCAGTTGTTCCTCGCTGGTTTTCACCGATACCGTTGCATCTTTGTGCGCGCGGATTTTTTCATCGATTTCAAGCAGTTGGTTCTCATCGCAATCCGCGAGACGACAGAAATCATCGATCTGTGCCTGAACTTTGCCGATGGCTTCACGATCCTTTTCCAGATCGTCGAGCAATTCCCGTTCCCTTTTTTCCAGGGCGTCCAGTTGTTCCCGGTTTCTTCCCGCTGTTTTCAACATCGCCGCAAGTCGATCCACCGCCTGTTCCACCGGCGAATCGGCCAGTTCAGGGGCAAGATCCCGGCAAAGATCCCCTACCGCAGAGTGCAGCGCCTTCTCGTCGTTGTCGATGTGCTGAATGCGTCGTTCGAGGTCGTCGAGTTTCTCCGTCTTCGTTTCGAGTTCCTCAAAGTCGCTCAGAATCGACAACCCGTGCTCTACATCGATGTTTCCTGCCGGGTCGATGGCTGCAACCGCCTCTTTCCACTCCTTTTTCAGACGTCGAAACTCCTCGTTCGTACCTGCGGCTTGTTTCTTGGTTTCACTGAATTCCACCTGCCAGCTTTCCAGGTCTTCTTCCAGGTGTTCCTTTTTCTGTCTCAGGTTTGCACACTCCTCAACAAAAGCATCTGCCCTACGCAGCCAGTATTCCAGGTGCGCGCTTCCCGTTGTCGCTTCCGAATCCGTCGGTTCAAAATGCTTTTGCAAAAATTCGATACATGTAGCGCGTAAGGTTTTTAAATCATTGAGGTTTTCCGACCTTTTCACGATATCCCGAACCTCATCGATGAGTTCTCGATACTGCGCGATCCATAGTACTCGGTCTGGAGGTTCCAGGGGATCGACACCGCTGGATTCCCAGAGTTTCCGCCAGTTTTCCAGAAGATTCCGACGCTCTTCTTCGAGTTCCGCCCGGCGTGTTTCGAGTCGCAGGATGGCTTTTTCGATCATCGCCTTTTGGGCCTGGAATTGGGCCAGCCGCGCCACCCTTTCGGCCTCGCGTCGCAGTCGGTCGGCGAGGACGTCGGCTTGTTTCACGAGCGGTTCAAAACGAGCCGCCCAATCTTCGAGCGCCTCGACCTCGATGCGTTCTCCCGTGGAATGCTCCAATTTCGAAAGGAATTCGTCCCATAACCCGTCGCGATTTTCTCGAATCTCGGCGAGGCTCGATTCGCTGGGAACATCTCGCTCCAGGCGGAGTGTTTCGATGTCTTTGACGACGGTTTCCAGCGTCTCGTTTTGTTTTTCCAAATCGGAAAGGCATTGTTTTCGGGAAAGTTCCAAGGCGTCGAATTCCACGTTGTAACGCTGAATCCGATCCCCGGATGGAATGGGACAATCCAGAATGTTTTCAAGGTTTTGTGCGTCCAAACCAAGGCGCTGCGCATCGTGGAGCAGCCGCTCGGTATCGGCCTTCACCTCGCCGGAAAGTTCCTCGATCTTGCGATCCAAGTCTCCTTTTCGCCGTGCGTCTCGTATGATGTGCAGCAATTCTCCGGTTTCTCGAATCTCCCCTATCGCGTCGGCTTTTTTTTGCAGCCTTTGTCCTTTGGTTTCCAGGTTTTCGAGATTTCGCCGGGCGAGCGCATCGCGTTCCGCAAGTGTCTGATAACGTTGCCCCAAACTACGCACCCGCTTGCGCTGGATCGGCGTCATGGAAAGATCTTGTGCGTCATTCACGGAAAGTTCGGGCAGAAGGCGGCTCCGGCTTCGCTCAATCTCGCCACGGAGCAAATCCGCCTGGGCACGAAGTTTTCTGCGATCTTCGGACGCTTTGAGATGAGCGCCGATCTGCCTGGAAAAGTGGAGGATTCTCGTTTCCTCTTCCAAGTAAGCTTCTGGAATCTCTATGGATTCCATGGCATTGCGGATTTCTTCGATTCTCTCTTCGTTGCGTCGGAGCCCGGCCATGGCGACCGAACGTTCCTTTCGCAACAAAGGAAGATCCCGGCTGAAATCTTCGGGCAGCGGAGGGAGCGGCCCCAATGCTTCCAGTTTCTCGTGTGCGGCAAGCAGTCGAGCCACCGCCGGAATGGAACGCTCGATGCGCACCAGCCGTTCTTTTTTCCGCAGGCATTCGGACAACCCGGTTTCGAGTTCCTCTTTTCGTTTATTGAGGTTGCTGATGTGCCGATGTAACTTTTTCCACTGGTTGGCCGAGATACTTAGCTGTTTCTCCTCGGTTTTGAGCTTCTTGAATTCGGCTACGGTGCTGTTGACGATTTGTTTCTGACCGCGTGGTCGGAATCGCTTGTCAGCTTCCGCATCCAGCTCGCCGATCACTTCATGGACGGCCCTGCCGCTCAGAGCGGTGGAGAAAAGCGCTTTTCCAGTATCCCCTTTCATCAAGCGTAACTGCTCGCCGCCTTCCCGTAACGTCTCGTGATTCAAGCAGAATCTTCGACGGAACAGGTGACGGTCTATCCCCGAAAACATCTCGTCGAAGCTGTCTGGAGGTATGGGACGACCGTTTTCGTCGAGCAGAGAGTTTTTACGACCGCAGCGACGGGTGACTTTCCATTCCACGCCATCTTTGCGTTGCAATGTGGCGTGGATACGCAATTGCTGCTTGTTCGGATGCACGAAGGTGTACAGAGAAGGTGTTTGAATCGAAAAAAAGAGGGATTCCAGCGCGGAAAGTACGGAGCTTTTTCCGGCTTCGTTGTCGCCGTACACCAGGTGAAAACCCTGATTCCCCTCGCTAAAGTCCAGACGTTGCCCGGAAAAAGGACCGAACGCCTCCAACACCAGTTCAAGAAGTTTCATGGTCCGCCGTCATCGTGAAAAATCGAGAGAGCAACAGTTGCTTCGCATCGTCCAGCATATCGTCGAGCCCTTCCGGGTCGAGTTTGCGACGAAATTCATCGTTGGCAAAGGTTTCGACGGGGAGCTTGTTTCTGATTTCCTCCACGATTTTATATAATTCCGCTTTTTCCTCTTTCTCGGGTCGATAATCTACGAGCGTTTGCATCAATTCACCATCGTGGTCGGAGAAGCCCGCAAGTTTTTCGATCGATTCAGGCGGGTTCGTCGAAAGAAAACGCAGATCTTTCAGCCATACCTGTCCGCCTCCCCGATCCGTCGCCACGGCGCGCAATTGCTGCAACAGCCACGAAGCTTTTAAGGAGCGATCGAAGTTTGCAAACCCTACCCCCGATAATTTCAAGCGCAAGGCAAGCAAACCATCCGGGGCTTCGGCGATTTCCTCTTCGATGCAGCGCCCGACCTGCTCCAACAAGTCGCCTTCATCGGTGTTTTCCCATGGAATTTCAAGGATTTTCCAACGTACCGCACCCAATTCCACGGCTTGGACACCGGCCACGCGACCGTCTTCAACGTGCACCAGCGTGCATCCTTTGGGGCCTTCTTCGTGAATGTGCCGCCCCTGAAGATTGCCGGGAAAGACGATCCAAGGCTCTTTCTGGCGAACCACTTCCCTCTTGTGTACGTGCCCCAAAGCCCAGTAATCGTACCCTTTGGAAACGAGGTCGTCCGTCGAGCAAGGCGCGTAGGACTCGTGACCCTCGCGTCCGTCCAGGCTGGTGTGCAACAGACCGATGTTGAAATGCCCGGCGACGCGGGTGGGAAATTCCTTGGCGAGATTGCGTGATTCGGCACGATGTTTGTAACTTACGCCGTGGATGGCGGTCTCGTACTCGTCCAACACGACGCTTTCGGGGGTTTCGGACTTGAATACATGGACGTTTTCGGGCCAGATCAGGTGCCGGGTGATGTTTGTGGCTGCGTCGTGGTTGCCGTGCACCACGAAAACCCGTATGCCTTCGCGTCGAAGTTTCGCCACCTGCGAACTGAAATATAGACCCGTGCCGAAATCTTCCCAGTCGCCATCGAAAAGATCCCCGGCGATCAGCACGAAAGCAACTTCCCGTTCCAATGCGAGGTCGATCAGGTTCTCAAACGCCCGTCGCCCCGCCTCTCGCAGTCGTTCCACCGGTGCGCCTTCGTAGCGTTCCAGGTCGCGCAGGGGACTGTCCAGGTGGATGTCCGCGCAGTGAATGAAGGAAAACATCCGAACTATCCGTTCTTAAAGCGAAATTTTCGATTCGTGACTCGTGGGCGTCTTACATATCCTCTTCGTATTTGCGTGTCAGGAGTTCCTTTTCCCGTTCGTAATCTTCTATTCTTTCAAGCGTCAGCAAACATTCCATCAGCAGTTCGCGGGCCCGGCGGTCCTGCGCGGAACGCTTTTCGGTGAAATACTCCCGCAACTCTTTGCACATCCGATCGGAGCAACCGGATCTCTTGACTTTTTCGCTTAGGTTGTCTTTCCAGGTTTCTTCCGTTTCCGCGTCGTCTTTGACTTCCTTCTTCGATGCCGATTTCATTTCCATGGGTGCGGTTTTCGCCATTGGCAACGCCTTTTTGGCTTCCAATTTGGCGATTTTACGAATGAGGTTGCTTTCGGAAATGGCATGAAGCGTCTCCGGCATCTTTTTTTGCCGTGCGTGTTTTTCATCCACGGACACCACTCTGGGTTTCTCCTTGGGAGCATCTCCGAGTTTGGGCGAAGATGGAGCGGAAGGAGGTTCCGCAGGTGGCGGAAGATTGGAATTCTTTGTGTTTTCCGAAGGTTGCGCAAAATTTTGACGTTTTTCCGGTGTATGTCGTGTTGCCCGGCGAGTTTGCGAAGGCTCGGGGGCTTCCCGATCATCAAGCACAGCGAGTGACCCTACTGGAGAAGCGTCATAGTTCGCGGTTTCGTCAGTATCTTTGGGCAACTCGAACATCGGGAAGACAAACATCGCCAGCATCGCGAATCCAACGGCTACGCCCGTTGCCACGATGGGAGTCCAACCGAAACGTTCCGGCGTCGTGGAGCGGATGCGCTTCATGCGGCGCTTCCTCACGGCGGAGAAAAGACGAGCCGCTTCCTCTTGGGGATCGCCGCCGCCGTTCCGAACCGACGTTCGGGAAATCCAGTCTCCCAGGCGTTTGCCGAGATCCTCGTATTCCCGGTTATTCATCGATCATCTCCCTCATCACCTCATCCTTGGCCACCAATCGACCGACCGCACCACGAGCCCGACGAGCCCTGGAGCGGATGCTTTCCGCATTTCCTCCAAGAATTTCGGCAACTTCGCCGTAGGCGAATTTTTCGATATCGCACAGGACAAAAACCACTCGTTGGTCATCGGGCAACTTTTTCAGCAGTTCCCAGACGTGTTGACCTGCTTCGGTCTTGATCGAGTGGCTTTCCGCGTCGTCGCACAAATCGCTCACTTTGTTGTCAAATACCCTGGGGTGTACGTCGTACGACGTAAATCGCTTCCACCAACGACTTCGTCGGCGCATTTCCATGCGACAGGCGTTGACCGCGATGGTCGAAACCCAGGACCGAAAGGCTCCGGCGTCTTTCAACGAATCGAAACGGTCGAGCAAAGCCAGAGCCACCTCCTGCAACGCATCTTCCGTCATAGGCTCATCACCTCCGGAAATTCTCAGGCACAGACGTCTGAGATACGGCAAATGAGCGATCAACAGGCGTTCGAGCGCGTCCCTGTCGCCGTTTCGGGCTTCAATGACCAGTTCTCGAACGTCGATGTCCTGCCGTTCCGCCTTCATACGCGCGAACCCTGTCCTTTAGATGCCTAGACCATCATGAAGCGGTCCCGTTCGATGCGAATCGAACCCTTCGATTGCCTTTCGAATCGTTCCGGATGTACGTTTTTAGCCGGATGTACCGACCCTTCGGACTGTAGTGGAAATCGGGCCGTGCGTCCAGTTTCTTTCGAGGCTTCTCCGGGAGAGAAGTGATCCATCCACAGTTTTTCATCCAGGAGAAGAAACGCTCATAGTGAGTGATTTGCAAAGCAAATCGTATCGAACTATAGCGTTTTTCGTATAAATTCCTCGATACGTCGCCCTTCCGGGCGGCACTCGGGAAGAGCGGATTTATCATATCTTTGGTCATGTTGGATTTTTATAAAGCCTGAGATGGGTCAGGGGAGACACTGCCGCAGTCTGCCGTCATCCAAGCCGGCAAAAAAGGTATGCAATATGCTGTAAAAACATTTCAAACCCTGAAAAAACGTGCAGGTCCGAAACGTAAGGGTTGCTTTTCCACATTGTAACGGTATCATTGAGTGGACTCGCAAGTTTCAAACAACCCGATGACAAACCGAGGGAGAACACGAATGAATCAGCGTCAACGATGTGGGGGAAACGGCTTGGTGTTTCTTGGGCTGCTTGTTTTGGTCGTTGTGGGGGCATGGGGCTGCGCCGATGACGGCGAGGTGGCGTTGACCGGCGAGAGCGCCTTCGATTTCATGCGCAAGGATTTCACCAGCGCACCGAAAACCGACGTGGAATCCATCAAAAAGGTCATGGATTGGGCCATCGACGACGCCCTTTCCACCGGGTCGGCCCGGAAAAAAATCCTGTCGGACGAGATCGACGCCGAACGCGCCGCACCGGGTGCGGAAACCATCAAACTGCTGAAAAAAACCGTCATTCCGCGCAAAAACCTCGATCCGACAAAGTACGTACGGTTCTCCTTCGAGGAATGGGCCGCCTCCGCGCCCGAAGGTTCCATGCGTCGCAAGGATTCGAGCGATAACGTGAACCTGGATGCCTTGCAGGAGGAATTCTACATCGACAACCTCGACGCCATTCCCGTGCGAAATCAGGGATATCGCGGCACCTGCGCGGCGTTTACCGGCATCGGTCACCTCGAATACACCGTGCTCGGCAAATATCCGCAACTGGGAACCATCGACCTTTCCGAGCAACGTTTCTACTACCTCAGCAAGCCCGACTGCCAGGATACCGGTGGGTGTTCCACCGATGAACAGGGCTCCTGGTACGGCACCGGTTTCAGCGCCAGCGACGGTAGCGACGACCTGGACATCCCTACCGAAACCGACTGCCCGTACAACGCCTCGTTGGGGGAAAACGACGTGCAGACCCCGCAGCTTTCGAGTTGCACCAACGGGGCCGTGCGTATTCTCGGTCTGGAATACGCCACCACGCCGCAGGAAATCGTCGATCGTCTCGAAAGCGAAGGACTTCCGGTGCCTTATGCCAGCCCGCTTAGCGGAAACTGGGAGCGCAACAGCGGTCTGATTACGCTGGCCGACTCCGACCAGTCCGGCGACACCAGCCACGCGCCGGGACACGCTTACCTGATCGTAGGCTATAAAAAACTGCCGAACATGCCCGAAGAAGGTGGCATGTGTTTCATCATCAAGAATTCCTGGGGCACGGGCTGGGGCGTCAACGGTTTCAGTTGCATGACGCTGGCCTGGGTGCAGCATTGGACCTTCGGCTACTACCTGTCCCAACCCCTGATTATGGATGTGGAAATCCGCGAGGATCTGCTGGAAACCGGCGTCGAGAACAACGAGGAAGCCGAGGATGAAATGCCGCCGGACGTGCCCGACGAAACCGAGCTTCCACCGGAGAACGAAGACGGCGTGATCGAAGACGAAACCCCGGTGGAAGATCCCGAACCGGTGGTAGACCCCACCGACGAGGAAGAAGAGGTCATCCCGGAACCCGAACCAGAGCCGACGATTTCCTGGAGCGAGGCCAAGCTTTTCGGGCCTAACGAGTCGTATTACCGCGCCCAGACCGCCACGCAGAACGGTCAGAAACTCGTCCGGGCAGTGATCCGCTCCGACGCGGAATTCACCAACGCGCTGGCGCTCGATCCGGTCTCCGGCTCGGACGTGCTCCAGTTCGACGGCGACGACGTGGGCGAGTTGTCTTCCA
Organism: Myxococcota bacterium; assembly: GCA_963663525.2. Taxonomy (GTDB): domain Bacteria; phylum Myxococcota_A; class SURF-8; order SURF-8. Next base: position 1,196,646 of record CAXXHC010000004.1, on the reverse strand, counting down.
GCGGAGAATTGTACCTGTGTTCAGGGGCTTACGCGATGCTCTGCTCGTTGCGTTTCGAGCCGGAACGCAACGAAATCTACATCGAGTTCCCGCGCCCGTACATGCGCCGGGTCAAAGACGACGAAATGCCGGATGGAGAATGGAAGGAGTTTCCGATTCCCTTCAACGACGGCTACGACTTCGAATACCTGGAGCCGGACAACCTCACCTGGGTGCTGACGAATCCCCGCGCCTTCGTGCGCATGAAGGGCGAGGAAGACAACCAGCCCACCGAACCCACGCGGCTGTTTTTCAAGGGCACGAAAATCAAGATGATGGGCGAGGAAGTGGGCGATCTGAATCCCACGAGTTTCGGTCTGTGCACCGGAAACTACCGCAGCGCCTGTTCGATTTTCGGCAGCAAGGACAAAATGGAAGTCCTGCCTTCCTGGTAAAATCAAGGGACGCCGCCCCGATTCGGCGGGCGGCGTCCTTTTTTCTTGTGAAAAAGCTTTAACTTATTGATGTTCTTATTGTTTTGTTTTTTAGAGTAAGTCTTCTGACTTACTCTCCTCGAAGGTTTGAGATGAGTGAAATCATTTCCGTGCGCCCCATAACAGATTCCAATACGCCTTATATTCTTGAAAATATGCAGCGCGATATTTGGGTAATGACCGACGATCGAGAGGTTGTTCCCGCGCATATCATCATCGGTATTGTAAAGAATGGAGGAATGTTACTGGGTGCATACATCGAAAACCGACTTGCTGGATTTTCTCTCTCTTTGGATGCTTCTGATTCTATTGGAAAATACCATTACATGCACATGCTTGGCGTTCTTCCTGAATACAGGGCAGGCACCGGAAAACTTGGTGTTGGCTCTGCCATTATGAACGAACATCGAAAGCGCTTGCTGGCAATACAAATCGGTAGATTGAAATGGACTTTTGACCCTCTACAGTCAAGAAATGCATCCCTTTACATCAGGAAACTTGGTGCCGATATCATTTCATACGAAGATGATTACTATGGAAACCTGCCAGACGATGAAAATCGAGATTTTCCTTCGGACAGGGTTGTCACCGAATGGAATCTCTTGAAAAATCATAGAGAAATGGGCCGAGAACCGTGGAAAGAAGTTTCTGTCATCAACCCAAGTGTTGAAGTTCCAGGTCCGGATCTGAAATTTGGAAACACTGTTTTTCTTAAAAATCCCGTGGATGTGACAAATTTAAGCCCAGAGGATATATCCCGTTGGAGAATAGGCACTCGGACTTGGTTTCACTGGTTAATGGACCAAGATTGGCGATTAGTGGGCTATAATTGGCGAAAAACGGACGCGGGGTATTACTTCGGATACAATTTACAAGAATAGAGTAGTAGATTGCCGGGTGATTTAACCCGACAATCTACCTGAGTCCCCCTGGCCGTACTTGCCCACACTTTAAAATTTATATCCCAATAAAAATACTGGCAGTTTCTGTCATTTCCGGTATAGTCTCGTCTCTGGTACACTCTCTGCCGACCATTCCCCGTTTCGTGCTCCACCGGAGGTCTTTCGATGCGCAACCTCTTGTTTTTGCTGCTATTCTCTTTCGTGCTGCTTCTCCCTTGCTGCGGCAGCGACGATTCCGGCTCCTCCGGCGGCGACGCCGACCTTTCCGAACAAGAAACCGGCGAGTCCGACCTCGACGAGGGACTTTTTCACAATCCCCACGACGGACAGCTTTACGTTGCCGCAGGAAGCCGCACGATCACGCCGACGTCCGAAAACCACCCCTGCGACATGTTCATCGGAGGAACGAGCAGCAACCGCCGTCCGAAAGAAACCCACGACGACCTGGAGGCCCGCGCCATCGTGCTACAACAGGACGGCGAGCACGCCGTGCTCGTGTCGATGGATCTCGTCGGCTGGATCATCTCCGACGTGGACAAGGTATGGGACCGCCTGGAAGCGTTGGGCGTCGATCCCGATCACGTGACCATCGCCTCCACCCATACCCACACCGCCCCCGATTCCGTGGGCATCTGGGGTCCGTCGGACTTCGAAAGCGGTCGTTGCCCGGAATACATCGATTTTCTCGTGGATACCGTGGTGGATCTCGTGGTGGAGTTGTCCGAAACCATGGTGCCGGTGGAGGTCTACGCCACCGAAACCACGATCAACGTCCCGGAATCGAACCATCCCAACCTGCTCTCGGATTCACGACGTCCTAACATTATGAACGACCACTTCACCCTCGCCCGTTTCGACGACATGCAGGGACAGACGGTGGCCACGATGCTCAACTGGCACAACCACCCCGAATGCATGATCGAACACAAGGTCTACAGCGCCGATTTCCCCCGCTGGACGCGCCTTAAAATGGAACAAGAACTTGGCGGCGTGTGCGTGTATTTCAGTGGCACGGTGGGTGGACTGATGACCACCTTGGGGGTGGATGTCCCCGAGCGCACCGAGGATGGCGAACCGGTGTTGGAAGATGGACAAACGGTGCTGGCCACCGAAGAAGATGAAGTGAAAACATGGAGTTTCGGCTACGTTCTCGCGGAAATCGCCCTCGAAGCGTTGGCCGACGCCCCGAAAATGGAACAGGCTTTCGAAGTAGACGATGAGTACATCGAAATCCCGCTGGACAACATCGTTTTCGTCACCGCTTTCGAATTGGGTATCCTGGAACCCTACGACGAAATGGTGCTCGACAACCCCGACGTCTGCGGTTTCGGCGGCTGTTTTCCCTACACGATTCAATACGTGAGGATCGGCTCGCTGCACATGGTCAGCCTGCCGGGCGAAGTGTTTTCCGAAACCAGCGTCGGACGTCCGGCATCAAGCTTCGACTGGTCGGAGAAATCCGATGGCGAATACGGCATAAAAGAATATCCGGCGATCACGGGCTATCGGGAAACCCTGCCGAACGGGCATCTGTTGATGGAATTCGGCCTCGCCAACAACGAAATCGGCTACATCATTCCTTACGAGGACATGCACCCAAGCAATCACCCGGACAACTACGAGGAGTATTTTTCTGCAGGGTTGCACACCGAGCAGATTTTACGGGAAGGCGTCATCCGCTTGCTGGAACGCCATGCCGAATGATTTCAGCTTGGGGATTATATCGTTGGGATTCCTCGGGAATCTGGTATGTCGGGTAAAGCAATTACCCGACATACGAAAACTTATCTAGTTGAAAATACTCAGTGTTTCCGATCCATCGGGTGTCGCTCGACGTGCGCTCCCAAGGCGTTGAGCTTTCCTTCCAGATCGGAGTATCCCCGGTCCAGATGGTAGATACGGTTGACTTCGGTATAGCCTTCGGCGCATAGCCCGGCGAGCACGAGCGAGGCCGAGGCGCGCAAGTCCGTGGCCATCACGCTGGACCCCTGGAGTTTTTCGACGCCCTTCAGCAACGCGGTGTTGCCCTCAAGGCGGATATCCGCCCCCATGCGTACCAACTCACCCACGTGCATGAAACGGTTTTCGAATACGGTTTCCTGGATCATGCTCTGGCCTTCGGCAAGGGTCATCAGCGTCATGAACTGGGCCTGCATATCGGTGGGAAAACCGGGATAGGGTCGGGTCTTGATATCCACGGCACGCAGCTTTCCGGAACGCCTGACCCGCAGACGCCGCCCGTCGGGACCGTCGAGGGCATCGATTACTACTCCCGCCGCTTCCATTTTTTCGATCACGGAACGAAGATCCTCGATGCATACATCCTCGAAAACGACGTCTCCTCCCGTCAATGCCGCAGCAGCCATGTAGGTGCCTGCCTCGATACGGTCGGGCATGATTTCGTGGCGTGCAGGCCCGAGTTTCGGTACACCTTCCACCACGATATCGCTGCTTCCCTCGCCGCTGATCCTCGCACCCATTGCACGTAAAAAGCGTGCGAGATCGATGATTTCCGGCTCTCTCGCGCAGTTTTGCAAGACGGTCACACCCTCGCCCAGCACCGCGCCCATCATCAGGTTTTCGGTGCCTCCTACGGTGGGCATATCGAGCACCACCCGGCGGCCTTTCAATCCTCTGGCGCGTGCCATGATGTACCCGTGCTTCAGGGTTACATCCGCCCCCAGCGCCTCGAAACCCCGAATATGCTGGTCCACGGGACGCGCCCCGATGGCGCAACCGCCCGGCAAAGAAACCTTGGCCTGGTTGAAACGTGCGAGCAGCGGACCCAATACAAGTACCGAAGCCCGCATGGTTTTCACCAGTTCGTAGGGCGCTTCCAAATGATTGACCTCGGAAGAATCGACCCACACCACGTTGTCACGGCGCTCCACCTTCGCCCCGAGCATTGTAAGAAGCTTGCAGGCGGTGGCGATGTCCCACAGATCGGGGACGTTGTGGATTTCATTTTCCCCGCCATTGAGCAGTGTAGCGAACAATATGGGGAGCGCGGCGTTTTTCGCTCCGTCGATACGTACCGAACCTTCAAGCCGATAACCGCCCTGAATCAGTAGTTTTTCCATGCTGTGTCCCGTTTCGTCGTACCAAGGGTCGTGGCATCGTTGAAAACCCGATGTTCCGTTCCCCACGATGTAGCGCTGCCGGGTCGGTGTATTGCCGAGCCCTCGCGAAACTCACTATACCACCGGTGCAACCGAGCGCCAGTTTTTCGGAGCAGAGAAAGTCGGGCTTCATCAATCCAACGGCGGGACGATACACCGGCCCGACTCGCACCGATAGCCTTCGGAACAGGCTTCGGAAGCGGCGAGGTTCCCGCAGGCATCCATCGTCGCGAGCCTGTCACCGTCACAAACCGGAAGGGAAAACTGTTCGCACTCGACGCAGACCGGCAAAAATCCCAGCGCCGCTTCCCCCGTTTTGCAAATTTCGTAAGTTACGAAGGTTTCTCCATGGATATCGCACCGTTGGATCATCTCCGGCTCACCGCGAAATTCAGTGACGGGCAGGCAGGTGGGATCTTCCAACTGGCTGGGAAGAAAACGCATCACGTCGAGCAGCATCAGGTGCCCGGTGACGGAATTATGCAGCAAAAACACATCTGTGTTGAGAAAACCGCTGGAGACGTTTTGGGAAATCGTGGGCAGGATTTCGGGATCGAACGTTCGTGAAAAGGAGGAAATCGTCTCCTCCTGCAAATCCACCAATTCTCCTGTGATTTCAAGACTTTTGTCGTCCTGTGCCACGGTATGCAGTTCGAGAGTTTCCCCATAGGCGTTAAAATGATACGCGCAGTTCGTGTCCTTTTCGCAAGTGTTCTGGAAGCGGCGTTTCAATACCAGTTGGTTGGAATCCAGTTTGTAGATGAACCAATCGACGGTTCCGGCGGGACGAAGCGCCAGATATTTTCCGACAAGATGATACGAGGGAGGCGCGGCGGCTCCGTCGAGGCTTGTCATCAACTCGCCCCGCCAGTCGTACACCCGGAAAAAGGCGTTGTCCTCGCCGAGGTGCTCGGCTGCAACGATCAAATAATCGGTTATGACGAGATTTTCCGCTCCCCGGTCGAGAATCAATACGCTTTCGGATTTCGAACGGTAACAGCGCAGGCCATTCCCGGCGGTGAGGCAGAAATTCCCGGAGGGAGACGCGATGAGACCGTCGGATTTTGTGGAAAAACTCCAGCGTTTTTCACCGTTTCGACGGATACGCACCAGTTCGCCGTGACCGAGTACGAGGAAATTTTTAGGCTCTATTCCCCTTGCGGCAATCACCGGGCGGTCATCGCCGTCGAAAATCTCGCTGTGCTCGAAAACGGTGGGCAGGCGTTCGAATCCCGCCAGCGACACGAAACGGCACGAGCGGTCGTTTTCGTCGCAGGTTTCGAGCAGTGCTTCGTTCTCGTTGGCGGCGAGAATCCGTGTTTGGGAGGTCTCCCACTCCAGTTCGAAATGCACCCAGCGCTGCGTCGGAATGCCGTTGGAATCGAAGAAAAAGGCGAACGGTTCACCGTTGCCGACGGCGAGATATCCGCCGGACAACAACGTCACCGGCAGGTAGGAAGACACTTCTTCGCCAAGAGTATTCTGAGACAGATGCGGCGGACGCCAACGCACGAAGTGCAACGAAGCGTCCTCCAGGGGGTCGGCGTCGCCCATCGCCGGGCGGCATCCCGCCAAGAGAAACAGCAAACACAGCCATAAGAGAAAAACCGGAAAACCTGAAAGAAAACGAATCCTTCGGGCGCTCGTTTCAGGATTTTCGCGACTTTTGGTGAATCTCGTCATACTGGCTCGTCTGGTTGCGCCCGTGTTCCTTGGAATAATACAGGGCTTTGTCGGCCATTTCGATCAACTTCTCCCGGTGACGTTCGTCGGCGGGATAGCAGGCGACGCCTGCGGATATCGTTACCTTGAAATTCCCTTCGTCGCAACTCAGTTCGAGTCCGGCGATGGAACGCCGGAGCATTTCGACCTTTTCGAAGGTTTCCTTTCGGTCCGTTTTGTCGAGCACGATGAGGAATTCCTCGCCTCCCCAACGGGCGACGAGATCCGAACGGCGCAGCTTTTTCTTGAAAAGCGCCGAGATGGTGCACAACACCTGGTCGCCGACCTGGTGGCCGTAAGTGTCGTTGATGTTCTTAAAGTGGTCGATGTCGCACATCACCACGCCCATGGAATACTGGTAGCGGTCGGCGCGGATGAGCATCTCGTCCAGGCGTTGCTGGCAGAAACGGCGATTGTAGAGTCCCGTCAGGGGATCGGTCAGCGCCATCTTTTCGATGCGTTCGAACATGCGGGCATTTTCCAGGCTCAACGCGGCCTGGTTGGCGGCGACCTCGTAGACGCGGGCGAGGATTTTGTTGAAAAATCCGGGGCGCGAGGACAAAAACACGAGGGTGCCCTGTACGGTTCCCTTGGCCGCCAGCGGGACGATCAGCAGGGAGTGCACGTCGTGCAGGCGCTCGTTGGGAGTAAAGACGGTGGGAATCTTTTCCAACTTGCTGAAATGAGAGTGAAACAGCGTTTTCTGCTGCCGCACGACGAGATCGACGAGGTTGTTCTTTCCGGCAAAGCAGATGTCTTTGAGTCCGCAGTCCTGCGGATAGCTGTACACGATGCGATAAGAAGCGTTCTGGGGATTCCATTCCACGTAAGCGGCGGAATCGAAGGGCGCGACCTTGTGGCAACAGGAAAACGTGAGGTCGAAGACTTCCTGGGCGTTGCGCGTCTGGGCCAGTGAACGGCTGATTTCAAGCAGATGACGCTGTTCCTCGCGACTTTGGTCGAGATCGCGTACGAGGTCTTCGTTTTTCAACAGGCGGTGAATCTGACGTGCGGCCAAGTTGGCGATGTCCACATCCATCTCGTCGAACTCGAAATTTCGCTTGCGGTCGATGCACAACACCCCGATTTTCTTGGCTTTTCCCCCTACCGGCACAATCAGCAGATGCTTGACGTACTCACGCCGTCGGTAGTAACCGAGCCGTTTTTCCGTCCATTCCTCGCAGTGCACGCGCAACGGAATGTTGCGCTCGATTGCGGCCTGTACCACGCGCGCATACCGTGCCGGGAACGGGTCTTTCTGGACGCGCGGCGAGGGACTGACCGAGCGTAGCGGCACGAAAACGTCCTTCTGCGCGTCGTACCAGAGCATCACGCAGGTATGGGCTTCAAGGGATTTCTGTGTGGCTTTGAGTTGGTCGTCCAAGGCTTCTTTAAAGGCCACGAGCCCGGAGACATCCTGCTCCCGATCCCGTTCGTGCAGGGGAATTTCGGCGGAATCCCGTGCCGAATTGCGGAAGTTGCGGGCTTCGTTGCGGAATTCCTCGACCCAGGCCGAGAAGCGTTCGCGAATCTCCCGATTGCGCAGGTTGTCGTCGAATTTCAGGAAAAGATACGGGAAAAAGCCGAATATCAGAATGTAACCGAAATGAAAGATGTGGCTCGATTGCAACGAGAACGTCCCACGGAACAGCGAGGTGGAAAACAGCTCGAACACCACGGCGGTAACGATGCCCGCCACCGACAGGTTGCCTTCCAGAAATGCGCCCAAGGCCACGAGCGCGAGGTACAACAGCGGATAAAACGGCGAATCCGCCCGGCCCGTGACCAGTAACAGCAGGCAGGTCGCGACGATGGGCAGCACGCTGAATTCCATGCCTCGCATCACGCGGCTTTCCTTGTCCCATTCCAGGCCGAAGGTTCGGTAGAACCACAGCCCGCGCGCGCCGATCAGCGCTGTAGCACCGACGGCCAGCGGCCAGTTTTCGCGGGAAATCACGCCGGAGGCACACAGCGCGCCGATCAACGTCGCGAGCGCCAACCCTCCGAGATTTTCCCACGCATGGATCGCGCTGATCCAGATGTCCTGAGACGTGTACTGAATGCGTGCATTCGCCATATCGAGAAACTCCGAAATCGCGTTTGTGGAAGGCTACTTAGAGCCTCCCAAGGTTCGTTCGATCTACTCGAAAACCGCTCCGAAATACCCCACGGAATACCCGTCGTAGCGCCCGGTGATTTCGGCGCTGGTTGTGTAGTGTATTTTTCGGGCCTGCGTTGCGCCCCGTAGCTTGCAGGTTTCGATCGCCACCGCCGCAGGTAGCGAACCGCACATGGTAATGGAATGCGCACGGCAGACCTGCACCAGACCATCGGCGTCCATGGCCAGGATTTTTTCGATGGCCATGGGATCGTGGCGCTGCAACACGCCGTACTCGGTCTCGTGGCTCATGTCCGACGAGGCAACGATCAACGTTTCACCCTCGGATTGTTCCGCCGTATCAGCCAGGGCATGGGCCATAGCGTGGCGCTCGTCGGCTCCGAGCCCGTGCAACCGTATCGGCACGATGGCCGCGTCCGGGTTGCGAAAACGCAGAAACGGAAGCTGGATTTCGATGGCGTGCTCCTCGGCGTGCGCATCCGGGGCCGCTCGAACCCCCTCGTAACGGTCCATCAGCGCACGACCGAAGGCGTCGTCCACGAGCATATCCCCCAGGGGAGTTTCCCAGCTTCCTTCGGGATACAAGGCGATGGAAGGCCCGCCGTAATGATGCGCCGGGCAAAGCACCACCACGCGGTTGGGAATATGCGCCGAAGCATAGACCTTCGCGGCAGTCGCGCCGGAATAGGCCCACCCTGCGTGGGGGGCCACCATACCACAGACTTTGGCTTCCTCGATGTCATCGGGAAACAGGCGTTCGAGGGTAGCACGAGCGGCGGCTTTTCCGGAAGGATACCAGCCTTGCAACCCGAAAAACGCTCGTCTTCGCATGAGTTTCCTCCTTGACGCGCCCTCTAGCGCCTGGTCGCGATAGCCAGCCGAGCGAACCCGGCCTCCTTGGCGGCGTCCATCACCTGCACCACGGTTCCATGATGCGTCCGCTCGTCGGCCTGGACGATCACCGTCGAATTCTTTCGGTCTTTCGCCAACTCCTCGAAGCGCACGGTCAGTTCTTCCAGACTCACGCGCCGGTTCTCGAAAATCACCTCGCCTGCATCGTTGACAGCAACAACGATATCGTCCATCTGGGAGGGCATGTCGGACGAGGCGGCCTTGGGAAGATCCACCTCGATGCCCGGCGAATTGACGAACGAGGTCGTCACGGCAAAGAAGATCAGCAGCAGAAACACCACGTCCACCAGTGGCGTGATTTCGACCGTGACTTCGTTGCGTCGACTGCGCTTTTGCGGGCGGAAATCCACGTCAGTCCTCGTACAGATATTCGATCAATTCCAAAGAGATTTCCTCCAGTTCCAGGGCCAGCCGGTCCACGCGGGAAAGCAGGTAGCGATAGGCGATCAGCGCCGGGATCGCAACGATCAACCCGGCTGCGGTGGTCATCATCGCTTCCCAGATGCCCGACGCCAGCAGGCGCGGATCTCCCACCCCGGCGGTGGTGACTTCCTGAAACACACGGATCATACCCGTGACCGTTCCGAGAAGTCCCAGTAGCGGCGAAACGCCCGCGATGGTTCCCAGCGCGTTGATGTAGCGCTCCAGGTCGGACATGGCGCTTTTGCCGACTTCCTCCATCACAACCTTCAGCCTCTCTCGCGATTTTCCGGCGTGTTCGAGCGCTGCCAGGATGATGCCGCTGAACGCGCTTTTATGCTGTTCGCAAAGGGCTTTGGCTTCGGAAATTTTTTCCTCTTCCAACAACGACTTCAAATGCCTGACTAGGCGGTCGGGAATAACCCGGCGTCGCTGGAGTGAATAGATACGTTCGAAAAACAAGGTCAGCGCCAGAAGAGCCGCGAGACCGATGGGCACCATGACGATGCCGCCCTTGGACAGTGTGTCGATGAAGTCCCAGTTCATTTCGCCTCGATTTGCTTCAAAATGTCCTTTTCCAGTCGTTTCAGATCGGTGACTCCGATATATCCCTTGACCATCCTACCGTCTCGGTCCACGAGAATCGCGGTGGGAACCTCTTGCAGGTAGCCACCGAAGGGAGTACGGACCTCCTGCCCGTTTTCAGCGCTCAGGTAGATGGGGTAGCTGAGTCCGAAGGTCTCGATGAATGGCTCCAGCATGGTCCAGCCCTGAACGTCCAACGACACGCCGATCACCATGAATCCCCGATCCTTGTACTTGCGATAGAGTTCGTCGTAAATCGGGGTCAGGTACTGGCTGGGCTGGGCGTAGGTGGTAAAGTAATCGATCAACAACACCTTGCCTTGCAGGCGTCCCAAATGCGCCATTCGCCCCTGCTCGTCAAGCAACTCAAGCTTTTCCGGGGGATATCCCTCCCCTACGATATCGGAAATATCGGACGCACCGGCTCTCGACGCTTTCGAAGCGCAAGCCGTAAGCGTGAAAATCAACGCCAAACTGTAAAAAATTCCCAAAAGGCGCATCATCCTCTTCCAAATTCAACGGGGATCGGGACGACCTGGATGTAATTCAATATATTATAGCAGGTAGCTTGGCAATTGAACAGGAAATCTTGTTTTTGATCGTTCTATCGTTCTAATGAACTCTTCCCGGCGTTAATGCAAACGCTTGAGTTTTGCCAGACCGTCGTAAGCCGCTGCCTTGTAAGATTCCGCCAACGTCGGATAGTTGAAAACGGCTTCCACGAAATAATCGATCGTCGCGCCGAAATGCAAGGCCGTCTGGCCGATGTGGATCAACTCGCTGGCGCGATCTCCGATCACGTGGACGCCGAGCAGCTTGCGGTCATCGGGACGAAACACCAACTTCGTCATACCATCCAAGTCGCCGATGATCTGACCCCGCGTGTTTTCGCCGAAACCCGCTTTTCCCACCTCGTAAGGAATGCCTTTTTCTCGGCAGCTTTCCTCGCTTTCACCCACGGCGCTGACTTCCGGAATGGTGTAAATGCCGAATGGCAGAAGTGAGGTCACGCCATCTTTTTCTCCCAAACCGAAGGCGTGAGACACGGCGGTGCGTCCCTGTTCCATGGATGTACTGGCCAGAGAGGGAAAGCCGATGACGTCGCCCGCCGCGTAAATCGTTGGAATTTCGGTCTGATAGTGCTCGTTGACGAGCAACTGTCCCCTTTTGTTGGGTTTCAGTCCCAGTTTGTCGAGACCGATATTTTGCGTGTTGCCTTGCCGTCCGGCAGCGAACAATAAACTTTCGGTGTTGAAAGTCTGGCCGGATTTGAGGAAAATCACCAGCTCGTGGTCGTTGACCCGTTTGACTTTTTCGACTGCCTCCCCCTGCAAAAGCTGGATACCGAGTTTCATCATGCCTTCGTGCAACTTCGAGGCGATTTCACGATCCAGAAACGGCAGCAGTTGGGCGCGTTCGTCCATCAGCACCACCCGGATGCCCAATGCGGCGAAAATCGTGGAATATTCACAGCCTATCACCCCGGACCCGATGATGGTCATCGAGCGCGGGATGTTTTTCATGTCGAGCACGGTGTCCGAGTCGTAGACGCTCGGATCGTCGAATGGCAGAAAATCGGGATGCCAGGGCCGTGAACCGGTGCTGATGAGGAAATGCTCGGAGGTCACGATTTCTTCCCCGCCGGGGCGCTTGACCACAATGGTGTGGGGATCGATAAATTCACCCCAGCCAGGAAGCAGATCGATGCGGGAACGTGCACAGCGCTGGTAAATCAGATCGATCTCACGTTGGACAACCTGGTGACGTCGGTACATGAAATCCTGGACGGAGATATCGTGTTTGACGAGATAATTGACACCATACAGACCGCGAGAACGTATCCCGGACAGATAAAGCGAGGATTCCCGAAGGGTTTTCGAAGGAATGGTCCCCGTATGCACACAGACGCCGCCCGGCTGGGCGCGGGTCTCGACGATAGCTACTTTCTTGCCGGAATCGGCGGCGAGGGTCGCGGCTTTTTCTCCGGCTGGGCCGGAACCGAGGACGACGAAATTATAATCGAACATGGTTGCTTCCGTGGGTTTGAAGCCAGTAATCTAAACTATTTACAAAGTAAACACCTTTTCATAAAGAGCAAGTAGAGGAGCCAAACTGACCCATCCCCAGTTTAGCGAAAGTTCAACTTGACCAAGGAGATCATGAGTCCGCTCATCCCGAGTGCCGCCCGTAAGGGCGGCGTATCGAGGGATCCATGTAAAAAACGCTATGGTTCGATACGATTTGCTTCGCAAATCACTCACCATGAGCGTTTTACCTCTTGGATGAAAAAGTGGGGATGGGTCAGGGAGCCAAATCCGTTTTTTTTTTCAGTTCGCCGGAAGATCTTGGGAATTTTCGGTGTTTGTCCTTGTGCACAAGCGGGCTTCGGGCTAAAACCCAAGTCAGCGTTTCGAATCTAAAAACAAGAAACGACAAGGACAACCGATGCCGAATGTGGAATGCATGGTGTGGGACATCGCACCCGAACTGATTACATGGCCTGTAACAATCCGATATTACGGAGTATTTTTCGCTCTGACCCTTTTGGGCGGGTTGTACTTGTGGCGTTGGCAGATGGTGCGCGGCGGTTGGAGAGACGATGTAGCCCAAAACTTTTTCATCTACGGCGTACTGGGTGTGGTGCTCGGCTCCAGAGTGGGCCATTGCCTGTTCTACAACACCGACTATTACTTATCCAACCCCTTGCAAATACTCTACTTTTGGAAGGGCGGACTGGCCAGCCATGGCGCCACTGTGGGATTGATTATTGCCTTGATTCTCTATCATCGCGTCTACAGGATTCCGCTCATCGAATTGACGGATCGTCTGGCGATTCCCGCCGCGCTGGCGGCGGCGATGGTGCGAATGGGTAACTTTTTCAATTCGGAGATTGTCGGACGCGCCACGGACGTTCCGTGGGCCGTCTGTTTTCCCCGTTACGATGGCGCTCACATGGTTCCGAGGCACCCCAGTCAGTTGTATGAATTCTTCGGAGGTTTATGGGTCATGGGATTGCTCTTTCTCGTAGATCGCCTAAGCGGGAAAGAAAAACGGCCTCGCGGTTTGATGACCGGAACGTTCCTCGTCGGGTATTTCACCTTCCGCTATTTGGTGGAATTCGCCAAGGAATACCAGACGTTGACACCCGACATGATGATTACCATGGGCCAGATTCTCTCGATTCCGTTCATCCTGGCCGGATTGATAATTCTCAATTACGTATGGCTCAAAGGCGGCTGGCCTCCAGGCGATCCAGCACTGGCGCGCGTCCCTTCCGCGCCTCCAAAACCGAAACAGGCGAAAAAGACATCTAAAAAGAAAAAGCGTTGATATTGCTTTGTTTCGTGGCCTGCCCTTCCTTTTACTACGAGAAACAAGCCACGGTTTTTCTTGATGTTTCGCGCCATTTCATGTTATTTCCCAACACCTTGATTCGCGGAAACACCCTAAAACGAATTGCTATATGATCCCGATGAATGAATCCAACTACGATCCAAATGCTTCGACCACCGGCAATAAGGCGATCATTTTCAAGACCGACATCATTCGCGATTTTCGAAACGAGGTCATCGACGGCCTGATCGTGGCGTTCGCGGTGCTCGGTTTGTTCTCCACCACAGCAGGTGTCATCAAAGCCTATCGGTGCGATGCATGGAACATCATAGGACTGTACGTCAGCATCTATTGCATCACGGTCGGCATGGCGTTTTTGCGAAAAAAACTGTCATTTCGGGTAAAAACCTCCTTCGGGTACCTCATTTCCTATCTGTTGACCGTCACCGTATTGGTCCGATTCGGACTGGGAGGCGCAGGCATCTGGTTCTTATTGGCGTTTTGCGTGGTGGTCACGGGGCTGCATGGCTTTAAGTATGGGCTTATCACCGTGGGAATCGGAGCCGTTACCATTACCACGGTGGGACTCGGCAGCGTGTACGGACTCTGGCCGACGGGAGAAAAAGTGTGGTTCGATTCCGCTTCGGGCTATTCATGGTTGCTCGGTGGCGCTCTTTTCACCGTTCTGGCATCGGCGATGGTCATCTGCCCTGGAATGCTGCTCAAGCAATTGATTTCGTTTTTGGCGCAGCTTCAGGAAAAATCAAGCGAATTGAAGGATTCGAACCGCTCGTTAAAAAAAGAAATCGGCGAGCGAAAGGTGGCACAGGAGGAACTGACACAGATCAAAACCCACCTTCAGGAACTTGTCGAGCAGCGCACCTGCGAATTGAGCGAATCAAATCTGAAACTCGTGCACGAAATCTCGGAGCGCAAAACCGCCGAACGCCAGCGCGAAGCGATGGAAGTCCACCTGCGACAGCAACAGAAACTGGAAAGCCTGGGCACATTGGCTTCCGGCGTAGCCCACGAAATCAACAATCCAATCAACGTCATCATGAATTACGCCACGCTTTTGTCCGATAGAAGCGAAAACAGCCCGGATTTGATCCGCGAATACGCCGAGGAAATCTTCAAGGAAGGCGAGCGCGTGGCAGGCATCGTGCGCAACCTGCTGACCTTCGCCCGACTGGGGGCGGACAGCCATAACCTATGTTCGTTGCACGAACTCGTCGAAGACACTACGGCGCTATTGCACTCCCCCCTCACGAAAGCACAGATTACCCTCCATACTGAAATCGATCCGGAAAGCTTCTGGTTGTCCTGCAACCGGCAGCAGATCCAGCAGGTGTTCGTCAACCTGATCCACAATGCCTGCGATGCCTTGAGCACCACCACTCCTGCCTCGGATCGTCCCCGGCGCCTCATCATCCGAAGCCACCCCGTTAAAGACGGTGAGCGAAAGATGGTCCGTGTCGAGATCGTGGACAACGGCCCCGGTATAGACGAAAAAACGCTGGAGCGCGTATTCGATCCGTTTTTCACCACCAAAAGCGGCGGCAAGGGCACGGGGCTGGGGTTGTCCATCAGTCACGGCATCGTGAAGGAACACGGCGGCACGTTGACCGTCAAAAGCAGCCCCGGAGAGGGGGCGACCTTCATTTTGGAATTGCCGTTATCCGAGAAATAGGCAATACACTCCTGACATTTTCTAGTATTATTTTCGTTTTTTCTTCGAAGTGATCTTGTCGAAGCACCCGCACGCCTGATAGACTAAACCTGCTTCGTGCTTCGGTCGTTCGCGGTTTTCGGATAAATACTTGCGTTCGAACCGAGCTATGAATGCAAGGTTGTCTCGAACGAACGCAGGATCATCATGCACGAAACGAAAAGACGTCACCTGTTTGGCCCGGTTCCTTCCCGACGATTGGGACGTTCTTTGGGAATCGACTTGATTCCCATGAAAACCTGCTGCTTGGATTGCATCTTCTGCCAGTTGGGCCGTACGTCGAACCTCACGGCCATGCGACGGGAATACGTTCCGACACAAGACGTGCTTGACGAACTGACCCGCTGGATTGACGAAGGAGGAGAAGCGGATCATCTGACGCTTTCCGGGTCGGGAGAACCGACTCTCCACACCGATTTCGGAAAAGTGCTGGAAACGATCCGTCACCGAAGCAACGTTCCCGCCGTCTTGCTGACGAACGGCAGTTTGCTGCACCTTCCTGAAGTCCGTGACGGCGCACGAGGCGCGAACATTGTGAAAGTGTCGCTAAGTTGCTGGAATCAGGAGAGTTTCGAGCGTATCAATCGTTCCGTCGCGGGGTTGACTTTCGATCGCTATCTGGAAGGATTGCAGGCTTTCCGCCGGGATTTCGAAGGAAAGCTGTGGATGGAGATTTTCCTGTTGGGCGGGATCAACGACACACCGGATTCCGCTCGGAAGCTGGCGCATCTGGCCGAAATTATCCGCCCGGATCGCATTCAGTTCAACACCGTCGTGCGTCCTCCGGCGGAATCGTATGCAAAGGCCGTCCCCGAAGAGAAAATTCGAGAACTGATGACTTGCTTTTCCATGCCTACGGAAATCATCGCCGATTTCGCCTTCGACAAGGCCAAAACCGAAAGCCACAACCTGGAAGATATTATCGCCACCTTGCAACGACGCCCCTGCACGGCTGAACAGTTGGCAAGTGTCTTTGGAATGCATCGAAATGAGGTGTCGAAATATCTTGGACAACTGCTGCGGGAACAGAAAATCCGCTCCCGCCAGACCGATCAGGGCTTGTTTTACTTCGCATCCGAGCTTCACGACAACAACTGAATCACGAACGATTTCAATAATTTCTCTCACTCGAACGGAAAGGATATTCTCATGAAAATCGCCGTTTCTTCCACCGGTCCGACTCTCGATGACTCCGTTGACGCCCGCTTCGGTCGTTGCGCCTTTTTTATCGTCGTCGATTCCGACACCATGGAATTCGAAGCCGTTTCCAATCCCAACGTCGCCTTGGGCGGTGGTGCGGGAATTCAGTCGGCCCAGATGATGGGCGACAAAAACGTCACCACCATTCTTACCGGCAACTGTGGCCCCAACGCCTTCCAGGTCTTCGGCGCAGCGGGCATCCAGGTGATGACGGGCGTTTCCGGCAGCGTTCGGGAGGCCATTGCACAATTCAAGGCGGGAGAGCTGGCCGCAAGCGCGGACTCGAACGTTCCCAGCGATTTCGGCAAGATCACGCCGGGTACGGGGAATCCGGGAATGGGAAACTTCGGAGGTGGTCTGGGCGGTGGCCGAGGAATGGGTATGGGAGGCGGTCGCGGTATGGGAAGAGGCCGAGGCATGGGTGGCGGTGGACGCTGCGGAGGTGGCGGTGGACGTCGGCGAGGGTGATTCCTTCCACACTACCAGTGAAATGAAAACAGGCAACACGGAAAAAAGGCGTTATTTCGCCTTTTTTCCGTGTTTTTCCGCATAACGGAAGCTGGTCACGGGACTTGCGAAAAACAATGCGGCACGCCACAGCAGTTTCCATTCGCGTCCCTGGCTCTGACGGATCGAATACGGTAGCCGCTTCGTCGCGTATCGCCATAAAAAACCGGGATTGAGATAGAAACGCCGGTAAAAATGCCGAAAAAAGCGCCGGATTTCCTCGGTAGAAGCGTTCGAGAGGTTGATTCCGAACCGGTTGTAGTGGGACACCTCGGTTTGTTCCATTTCCGGACGGACGTATTCATCCCAGGCGCGGGAGCCCGGATAGGGGGTGAAATAGGCGAGTTGGATCATCATCGGGCGCAGTTCAAGCGCCAGATCCAGGGTTTTTTGCATCTGCTCCAGTGTCTCTCCTGGAATGCCGATCATGAAATAAAGTGTCAAAGGAATGCCCGTTTCGTGCAATGTCGCCACATTTCGCAACAAAGTCTCTCTGGGAAGCGAGCCTCCCTTGATCGCGGCGCGCAGGTCGTCGTCGCCGGATTCCACCCCCATGCACAGCCCACGGCACCCCGCGTCGTACATCAGGCCGATCAATTCCTCATCCAGCGTGGCAAGGTGCGTCTGGGCGGTCCAGTAGACGTTCAGCCCTTTTTCGATGAAACCCCGGCAGATGGCTTTGGCCCGTTCCCGGTCGAGACTGAACACGTCGTCTTCGAAGGCCAGCGCGTTGCAATCGTGCGTTTTCACGAGCTTTTCCGCCATCTCCAGCACCCGTTCCGCCGAATGAGCACGATACGATTTCCCGTGAGATTTCCGCAAGGTAGGTGAACAGAACAGACAGTTGAAAGGACATCCCCGGCTGGAAAGCAGCCAGCCCCAGCGCACAGGCCCGGAAATGGGTACGAAAGCCGATTGCTTGGCGTAGGCGTCGAGATCGAAAAGATGATAGGCAGGCAGGGGCAATTCGTCCGGGTCATCGATGAGTGGACGCTCCTCGTTGCGCACGAAGATACGCCCGACAGGATTGCACCATCCCACACCAGGAACATGGCCGTACATTTCACCACGCCGCATCGCTCCAAGCAACTCAGCCAAGGTAAGTTCGGGCTCACCGATCACGCAGGCATCGAACGGTCCTTCGGGACCGGTCAACCGCTCGGGAAACACGTCGGCGTATTGCCCCATCGCCACGAGTCGAAAAGAAGGTTCCTTAAGATCGATCAGAGTTTCAATCACATCGAGCGTCGCGTCCCGGTTCATCGAATCGACGTGCACCACGAACACATCCGTATCGAGCCGCACCAGCCGTTCGAGCAGGAGTTTCGGGGGCTCTTCTTTGGCCCATAGGTCGAGGATTTCGACCGTCCAGCCGTTTTCTTCCAACAGGGCTGCACTTGAAGCCATCGACAGGGGAAGCTGTTTCTCCTGGGGATGGGACACGATCAACCCGTAGTAGGGAGGCAGGCGTAGAAAAGTACAACGTGGCGCACGATCCGATTTCATGATGTCCTACAAACGTCCAAAGTGAAGATTTCGCTTGCCATATTGCGGGTTTTCCGCACGCTGGTCAAGGGAATCGGATAGGAATCGGGAACAAATTGCCTCGTTTCAGGCGGGATCTTCTTCCGAATCTTCGCCGTTCGATTCCCGCACCTGCACGCGCCAGCCATCGAGCCGATCCTTGATGAATTTTTCGTAACCCCGACCGTCGGGATCGTAAAACACGCGCCCTTGCAGCGCGTCGGGAAGGTAGTGTTCGGCGCTGAAAGCGTCTTGCTCGGAGTGGGGATAGCGGTACTCCTTGCCGTAGTCCATCTCTTTCATCAACTTCGTGGGTGCGTTGCGCAGTTTCAGCGGAACGGGCAACGGACCGTGCTCTTTGACGAGTTTGCGCGCCCGTCCGATGGCCACGGTCGAGGCGTTGGATTTTGGCGCACAGGCCAGATAGGTACAGACCTGGGAGAGCGTCAACCAGCCTTCGGGCATCCCGATGAACTGAAACGCAGCCAGTCCGTTGACCGCCAGTTGCAGGGCGCGTGGATCGGCGTTGCCAACGTCCTCCGAGGCGAAAATTACCATGCGACGCAGTACGAAAAGCGGGTCGTCTCCCGCCTCCAGCATCCGCGCCATCCAGTACAGGGCGGCGTCGGGATCGGAGCCGCGCATACTTTTGATGAAGGCCGACACCACGTTGTAATGCTCGTCGCCCGTCTTGTCGTATAGCAGGGTTTTTCGCTGGGCGGCTTCGTCCACCAAGGCGGTGTCGATTTCCTTTTTTCCGTCCTGTATCGCCAGTTGAGCGGCGCTTTCCAGCACGTTAAGCGCCTTTCGTGCGTCGCCGAAACTTCCATGCGCGATGGCTTTTTCCCCATCCTCGGTCAATTCCAGACCAAGTTTTCCCATGCCACGCACCTCGTCCTCAAGAGCACGCCGGACGATGGCGGCAAGGTCGTCGGCGTCGAGCGCCTTCAGCGCCAGCACCTTGCAGCGGGAAAGGAGCGCTCCGATCACCGAAAAGCTGGGATTTTCGGTCGTGGCACCGATCAGCGTGACCACGCCCCTTTCGACGAAGGGAAGAAAAGCGTCCTGCTGAGCCTTGTTGAAACGATGGATTTCGTCCACGAACAGAATCGTCCGCAAGCGATGGTATTTCCGGCGCTCGTCGGCTTCGGCGACGATCTTCCGCACGTCTTTGACCGATCCGAGTACGGCGGAGAAAAACTCGAAGTGGCTGCGCGTGCGATTGGCGACGATCGTCGCCAGCGTCGTTTTCCCGCTGCCCGGTGGCCCCCAGAGAATCAGCGACGGCACGCTGTCGTGCTCCAGCGCTCGCAGAAGGAATTTCCCCGGCCCGAGCAAATGTCCCTGTCCCACGAATTCTTCCAGCGTGCGTGGGCGCATACGCTCGGCGAGCGGGGCATTTTCGTGGTGTCGGTCGGCCTGATCGAACAAATCCATGGTTTAATGGAACCCTTACCGTGTATCGTCTCTTGACACCTTGCGTAGAAGGTAGTTTGATTCTCTTATGGCGAGCGGCGCAATGCAAGGAATTCCGCCCGGTTGCCTCGCGTTTTTGGAAGTCGTGAAGAAAGCAGGGTCGTTTTGTTCCATCGTCCGAGTGATTCGCGCCACGTGTTGATCCGTATCCGTTGGGTTGGAGTTTTCGCGTTTTTGTTCCTTTCGTTCCTTTTTGTCGCACCCAGTCACGCCGAAGAAGCTTTTTCAACGCCCACGGGAGAATTGTGGACCGCCGACTTTCCCCAGCCGGGGTTGGTCGGTACGTTACGGGACTTCGATATCGCGTATCGTGGTGTGTACGATCGCCGCCTTGTCGTGGAACTGCTGCCGGGAGATCGAGACCTTTTGGAAGCCATGGGCGTCAAACTGCGTCCCCTGCCCTTCAACCCCGCTTTGCCGAAAACACGCGATCAGGAAGACTATCGCAGCTACGAGGAAACCCTGGCGACTCTCGCCCGGTTGTCCCAGGAATATCCCGACCTTTGTCGTCTGGAAGTCCTTGGATATTCTACGGAAAACCGCCTCATCGAAGCTCTGAAGATCAGCGACAATCCCGACTTGGACGAGGACGAGCCCGAACTGCGGCTGGCGGGAGCGCACCACGGCGACGAACTGATGAGCGTGGAAATTCCTCTGCTCGCCGCCGAAATGCTGCTGGACGAATACGCCTCCAACGCCCGCATCCGGCAACTTGTGAACAATACCGAAATTTGGGTCGTCCCGCTGGTCAATCCCGATGGCCGGGAAGCCGTGACGAGGCGCAACGCCAACCAGATCGACCTGAACCGCAACTACGGTTACGTCTGGATTTCCGGCAACGGTCGGGGCGACGACCCATTCAGCGAACCCGAAACACAAGCCATGGCCGAACAGCACCTGGAACGCCGTTTCAGCCTCAGTCACAGCTTTCACACCTATGGGGAAATCGTCAACTATACGTGGAACTTCACGGACACCGACACCCCGGACGAAGCTCTTTTGCTTGAAATATCTAGGCTTTATGCCGAAGGCACCAAAGCGGGAGGCAGCGAAGATCCCTACGAAGTGACCAACGGCTACGACTGGTATCAGACCTTCGGTGATCTCAACGATTTCAGCTATGGAAGTTCCGGGGGGCTGGACTGGACCATCGAATTGACCCCGGGAACGCAGAATTTTACCATCGAGCGGAGTTGGTCGCGCAGTCGGGAGAGCATTCTCTCCACGCTGGAATGGTCGTTGCGCGGACTGCGGGGCGTCGTGACCGACACCGACACCGGCAAACCGCTGTCGGCACGTATCCGCATTCTGGAGCATGACTGGCCCGTCTTCACCGATCCCGCCGTGGGCGATTATCACCGGCTGCTATTGCCGGGAAGCTATTCCGTGGAGGTCTGGGCCTCCGGCTATGAAGCCCGGCGTTTCGAGAATGTTTTGGTGGGTAGCGGCGACGCCGCACGGTTGGACGTCGAACTGGAAAACAGCAATGAATACTATGCCTTACGTGCGGTCGCCGTGGGTACGGACGACGACAACCCCACCTGGACACCCGCCGCATCGGGACCACCGGACGAACTTTCCTACTCACTGGGAAACAACCGTTGGATCGTGCTCGATCTTGGGGAAACCCTCGATGCCCACCAGGGGGAAGAGGTGGAAATCATCGAAGGTTTTCCATTCGACGGCGAACGGTACAAGGTCGAGGTAGGCGAATCATTCACCGGTCCCTGGCATGAGTTGGGCAGTGGGAGCGGAGCCTGTGCCTTCGACTTCGACGTCTCCGGCATCGAACAAGGGCGCTACCTTCGTATTCAAGATCTGGGGGACGTTGTGGCGACGACATCGCCCGGTTTCGATCTCGACACTGTGCGATATTATCCCTACACCGAGGAGATCCCGGACGGTGACGAAGACCGGGACGAGGAGACCGAATGGGAGTCGATGGATACCGAACGTGGAGAATCGGACGCGCAAGATACTGAAATGCAGGAGCTTTCCGACAATCCGGACTGCGAGCCCTACGAAGCCGACCCCGATAAAACAGACGACGAGACGCGAAATGAAACGGAAGGTGAAGGCGACGCCGACGAAGTGGCAGGCGACGAATCGGAGTTTCCCCCCGGAACCCGTGGCGGGGGATGTTCAAAGAATCCTTGCGGTTTTCCTGCGCTCGTATGGTATATTGGGTTCATCGCATATGGCTTGCATCGACGACATCGACTGCTTCATACCATGCCACGACGAACGGGAACCTTATGCCACACTTCGATTTTGACTCCATCGCCGAACGATACGACGATTGGTACGCCAATGAAATAACCCGAAAAGTCGACGAGTTGGAAAAAGCCGCTGTATTTCGCGTTTTGCCCAAGCCATCCGAAGCCCCGACCCTGCTCGAAGTCGGTTGCGGCACCGGACGATGGATGTCCTGGTTCGCTGAGTTGGGCTACCTTGTCACGGGTCTGGACCCCAGTTCGAAATCCCTTGAAATCGCTCGGAAAAAGAGCATTCCCGGTGCGGCATTCCGTCATGGCTGGGGCGAAAAGCTGGTTTTTCCCGACAGTACTTTCGACATTACCACCGCCATTACGTCGCTCGAATTCGCCGACGACGAACGGATGATGCTCCGTGA
This sequence comes from Myxococcota bacterium, assembly GCA_963663525.2. Lineage (GTDB taxonomy): Bacteria > Myxococcota_A > SURF-8 > SURF-8. Next base: position 1,173,993 of record CAXXHC010000004.1, on the reverse strand, counting down.
AATGGTGCGTTGCACGAAACCGGGCGGAACCGTACTTGTGGCCGTGCTCAATCGCTGGTCGTGGTACGGACTATCTCGCAGGATGCGACGCACCGAAATTGCTCGAAAGGCCCATTTCTTCTCGTTGGAGGAATTGAAATCTTTGCTCGATGATTTTGGGGAGAGCAAGGTCATCGCCTCCGCTCACCTGATTCCCCTTCCCTTTTTCGACCGATTCGCCGACAACATTGAGAAATTTTTCTCATCGATGCGAAGCCCCTTCGGCAGTTTTCTTGTCGGGAAATTCAAGGTGTAAATGTCGGGTAAAACAATTACCCGACATGCGTAAATCATCATTATCATCAAGAAATATTGTGGGAGTACATTGCCCTTTTCAATGCTCTTGGCTTACCATCCGTTTGCCGATATCGAGTCGTTTGCGGATCTGAACGCCTGCCGGACAGATCCAGGCGGCGGGATCATCGGCCAGTTCTCCGTCCAGCATCGCTACGTAGCTGCGCGAATATTCCCGCTCGGTCATATCACGAAGGTGGGTCGTGGCAATCAGCGACGGGCGCTGGAAGTCGTACTCCGCATAGCGATTGCACAGACCGCAGCCAATGCAACCGCTCTGGTGGGCCAACCAAGCTGATTTCTCCCGCGTCGGCAGGATTTTGTCCTTTCGGTATTTGCTGAAAAAGCTCGCCACCCCTTCTTCCCAGGGTCGGGGAACATTCTGGATTTTCGTCATCACTCCGCGAACGGCCTTTTTTATCAGCGTTGCTTGGAGCGAAAGGGCGATCAGAGTATGTGCGTACAGCTTTTTCATAGGGCCTCCGTGGCCTGCTGACCGGCAAGAAAACCGGTCGCGAGATCCACTCCCTGGGACGAACCGTCCAGGTAGGGATCAAAACCGCCCAGCACATGCCCGGCGGCAAAAAGATTGCCGTATTCGGGACGCGAGTCCCGGTTCAACGGTCTCCATTTACGATCGACGCGCAAGCCGATCCGTGAAAGACGTTGCGCCGCCATGAAATCGCGGTCGATCAAGCGTTCGACGAACTGACGCTCGATTTTTATTTCCGATTCCCATAGCGGAAGATCGAAAAGCGGCTCTTCGAAACGTCCCCACCCGTGACGAATACCTCCCGCAAGGAATTTTCCGGTGGCGAGCACAAATGCGTCGGCTTCGATTTTCCAGGCTTTTTCCTGTTCCGTAGTACCGGCGAGTGCTGTAACCTGCCCGTCTTTTTTGTGAAATTCCGATATGTTGGCCTGAATACTACGAACGCCCGCGTTGTCGAGTGCGTTTTGCAGCGCTTCGGCAAGGCGCATTCCCGGCACCGAAAACTGGGCCGGAGCCAACTCGAAGATATCGGCTTCCAAAGCCTCGGAAAGTCGTGCGGAAACCTTCGGATTTCGCCAACCCAGCACCGGAGGAAATACGAGAATATCGGCCCTCCGCGAGGATACGATCGGCTTGAGTTCGTCGATGAGTTGTTGCAGACCCTCGTCGTCGTCGAGCGTGCGTGCAAGGGACGCCGGAGTAGGAAACAGCCCGAAATTATTGGAAAGATTGAGTTCGACCTCCTCGACCCGACAGCCCTTCCCCGCCAGAGATTCGAGCGCCTGAACTGCGTAGCCCAAACGAAAGCGCGGAAAGCCGTGAAATCCCACGATCTTCAGCTGCAAATCCTCGGAGGCAAGATCTCTGGTTGCCAGACAACCCGCCGGACCGAGTTGAGCCCGAGCCAACGTGCCGATTTCGTTGGGAAAATCCAATACATGGAGGCTTTCCGCCGGAGGCGCGTACATCTCGCCGGTCGATTCGATCAGCAAGGACAGCGCCCGCAACAGAACAGCGGAAGGCCGCTCGATAGAGGCATAAGGATGGTGGGGACGAAGCTCCAATAGCGACGCAATGAGACCGTCTATAGACAGATCCTCGGCCCTGTGTCGCAGACCGGGAATGTCTGCCAGTGACAATAAACCCGTAGACAGCGCCGTTCTCCCCAGGGATCGCGAAACCAGGGTGACTTCCACACCCGCACGACGGGCACTCAGCGCCGCCATCGTTCCCGCAAGGCCACCGCCGATTACCGCAACCGTTCCCGCCATCAGAACACCTCCTTCGTGGAAACGCCCTTGGGGTCCAGTACGGCTTGATGCACCATGCGGTACAGATCCTCCACGGCCAGTTGCGCTCCGGTGAGCACCGGCCTTCTCCACTTCCATTTTTCCTGAAGCATATACGCGGCTTCGTTCATGACCTCCGCGTGGGAAAGTCCGCGCTCATCTCCGAAAATCAACGCCGCCTGCATCAGGCATCCGTAACCCTGGCAGGGGCCTTCGGAAATGCGGCAGCGACCGATCAAATCCACCGGTCGCCGAACCATTTCGTGGCGGATGCAATAGCGGATTTCCGCCTCCATCACCGGTTCGCAATCACAGATCAACGCCGCATTGCGAGGTTCTTCACGCACCAGTTCCAGTACATCTCGTGCACGATTTCCCTGTCGGAAGATCAGCCTCCGTACGGCGTAAGGATCGATGCCGAATTCCTTGGCGAGTTCGGTGGCATCCGGTTGTTCTCCACCACCCGGCAAAGGCACAGTGTGGGTCACGCACCGGGCGCTTACGCGCAGCTTGCGGCAAGCCAGATCGGCGGTTTCCTCGGCCATTACGCGGTAAGCGGCCAGTTTTCCGCCCGCCAAAGTGACGAAACCATGCACGCCATCTCCGGTTTTATGGTCGTACACGCGATGGTCTCGGGTGAGGTCGTCCTCGTATTTATCGGCTTCGAATAACGTAGGACGCAGCCCGGCGATGGTCTTGACCACCCGCGCTCCCCGAATGCCGGGCAGCGAGCGCTCCACTGCCTGGAACAGGTAGGCGATTTCGTCCTCGGTAACAACCAGTTCGTCGGGGTCGCCGTAGTAGTCGTCGTCGGTGGTGCCGATCAGCGATCCGTTTTCGTGAGGAATTACGAATACTTGCCGTCCATCGATCGCCGATGCCAGCACGCCGATATCCCCGATGCGGCGGTCCAGCACGAGGTGTACGCCTTTGGCGGGACGAAGTTTTACCTCCGCTCCGGCCATCGCGGCGATCTTGGGAGCCCAGGGACCGGCGCAGTTGATGACCAGCGTGCTCGATGCTTCGTGAATCCGTCCGGTTACGACGTCTTTCCAGCGCACGCCGGTGACGGTTTTGCCGTCCATGAGGAGGTTCGTCACTTCCGACCATGTGCGGATTTTCGCGCCGAGTTCCACGGCGTGCAGGGCATTGGCGACGCACAGACGGGGCACATCGATGCCCCATTCATCCGTGACCACGCCGCCGATCACCTCCGGGTTGACGTCGGGAACGATGCGCTTGAGTTCTTCCACGGTCAGGCGCTGATGAGGCATTCCACCCTTGAGCGGCTGAAAGTGGTCGTACACCGAAAACAGCGCCGTGGCACCTTCGAGTTTGACTCGTCCGGCCAGCCCTTCTTCCTTGAGGACCGGATAGACCATGGGAATCCGGAAAATGAGATGCGGCGCGATGCGCATGATGTACCCGGCGTCGGTGCAGGATTTCCGGGTCGTCGAGACATCCGAAAGCAGGTAGCGGATGCCTCCGTGAATCATCCCGGAACTGGCCCAGGAGGTTCCCATCGACAAATCGCCCTTGTCGAGCAACAGCACCTTGACACCCCGTAGGGCGAGGTCTCGCGCCACTCCACAACCGTTGACGCCTCCTCCGATCACAATTACGTCGAATTGTCGTTTCATCCGTCCGAAATCTCTTTCCCTAATCAAACACCCGTCGGATTCGCGATCCTGCATCTTTCTTTGGGCAGGTATACCCGATTTGAGGGGGAAAGTCCATTCCCGCCACGGCACAACAAAGCATCCAATTGCGCCAAAAGACGAAAAAAGCCGCCGTTTCACGCAACAACGCGAAAAAACAGGCGGCTTGAACGAGCCAAGAGGAACGAAATGAGCGCTTGGCCTCAGTAGTCGGAGGGCAGCTCTCCCAATTCGGCCAGCGTAAACACTGGGCCGTCTTTGCAGACGAGCTTGTCGCCAACGTTGCAGCGACCGCACATTCCGACACCGCATTTCATGCGGTTTTCCAGCGAGAGAATGATGCGCTCGTCCGGGAAACCGACGGACTTCAACACCGGTTGGGTGAAGCGGATCATCGCCGGAGGCCCGCAAACCACCGCGATAGCGTCGGTGGCATCGGTGATTTTCTCTTTGACGATGGTCGGCACGAACCCGACGCTGCAACGCCAGCCGGGCTGTTCTTCCTGTTCGCCCAGCGCATCCACGGTGATGTGCATGTTCAGGTCGTCGCGCTTGGTCCAGGCGGTGATCTCGTCGCGGTAGATCAGATGGCCCAGGCTACGCGCACCGTACACGACGTGAATGTCTTTGAATTTCGCGCGGTTGGCGTCGTCGAGCATGTACACGATGCTGGAACGCAGGGTGGAAAAGGCGCAACCGCCGCCGATGATGACGACGTTTTTGCCTTCCATTCGTTCCCAGGGATACCAGTTGCCCAGAGGTCCGCGAATGCCGATCGTGCTGCCGGGCTTCATGTTGTGCAGGAAGCTGGTTACGGCGCCGACCTTCTGTACGGTGAAGTACAGGAAATCTTTTTCGGTGGGCGACGACGCGATGCCGATGGGGATTTCACCCAGTCCGGGTATAGAAATCTCCGCGAATTGGCCGGGAATGAAGGAAAACTTCTTGCGGTCATCTTCGTTGCGGAACGTGAGCTTGAAGGTTTTCAGGCTGCGATCCGCCGTTTCGTCGATGATCTCCGCGATTTCCATCGGATACGGCATAAACGGGTTGGACTTGCAGTGACAGTGCTTGTGTTCGTGGTTGAGCGTAACCATGTCAGGATCCTTGTTTCGAAAATTGGTTCATCAGGCCAACGGCTTCACGGATATCGATATTGGCCGGGCAAACATCGACGCAACGACCGCAACCGACACACAGCGGTCCGCCATCGTATTTTTCGATGTAATACTTGAATTTATGCATAAAGCGCTGGCGTACCCGCTGGTATTTTTCGCCACGCGGATTGTGCCCCATGCCGTGCTTGGTGAACAGGGGAAACATGCAGGAATCCCAGTTACGCATCCGCAGCCCTTCATCCTTGTAGGTCTCGTCCTGGATGTCGAAACACCAGCAGGTTGGACAAGCGTAGGTGCAGGCTCCGCAGTTGATGCAGCCGTCGAAGGTATCCTTCCAGAATTCGGCTTCGAACAGGGCTTTTTCGGCCACGTCTTTCAATCCGTCCGTTTCGACCGCCGACGACACACCTTTTTCCGCTGCCTGAGCGAGATGCTCCGCCGCTTTGACGTCTTCGTCCGTGGCGTCTTTGCCGCCTTCAAGCGCCTTGAGCAGTTCCTCGCCTTTTTCGGTCACGGCCTTGAGCAGGATGCTTTCACCGAGATCGCAGGCAATGGCGTCCAAGCCCTTTTCAGAGAAGGGACCGGACCCGACGCTGGTGCAGAAGCAGGTCTGGCGCGGCTGGTTGCAACCCATACCGACGAAGGTCGTTGTCTCGTAGCGGTCGGTCCACCAGGGATCGCGATATTCCGCGTTGTCGAAATTGGGGCGCACGAGTTCGAACGACATCGCGTCGCATGGACGAAGGCCGAAAACGACCTGCGCTTCGTGCCCTTTGGGCGATTCCTGCAGAACGCCGGAATTCTCGTCCTTGGGATTCATCGAAAACTCGAACATCCGTTCCGACTGGGGAAACACCACCTGTTTGGGCGACATCCGCGTCTTGAGCGTGTCGAAATCGAAATTATTGCGGCCATTTACCGGTTTGAACGCCGTGTACTTCTCCTCTTTCACCGGAGCGAATACACGCTGGTTCTCGGCGAGCCGAGTCACCGCACTGTTCCATTCTTCCTTGGTATAGACTTTACGTGTCATGCCGATTGTCCTAGCGTATGAAATCGTTGAGGTCCGTCATCTTGTACTTGTCGAGCAACGGTTTGGAGTCGGGGTCCATCCCCGCTTCGTACCCGTAGATGGCCAAGGCTTCCTTGTTGAGCTTGTTCGTCAGGTATTTCAAGGGGATATCCACCGGACACACGCGCTCGCAGGCTCCGCAGTCGGTGCAACGACCGGCCATATGGAAGGCCCGCAGGAAGTGGAACGTCAGCGTATCGCTCTTGTCGATGCTCTTGCCAACCCACTGAGGACGGTTTTCGTCCACGAAACAAGTCGGGCAGTAGCACAACGGACAGGCGTTGCGGCAGGCGTAGCAGCGGATGCAATCGGAGAACATGGACTCGAAATGCGTCCAGCGCTCTTCCGGCTCCATCTTCTCGACTTCTTCGACGGCTTCGCAGGGACCGACGTTTTCGGGCTCCGGCAGCAGTTCGCCGACCAACTCGTCGTACATCACCGGGTTGGGGTGTTTGCAGGTTTTGCAGTTTCGTTGCAAAACGTCGGACTTTTTGAAGCGTTCCTCAAAATCCTTCCCCTCGACGACGATCGTTTCCCCGTCAGCTTCCTCGCGGACTTCCAGAATGTCCCGATCGCCGATCGCCTTTTTGATCGCGCGATGATCCACCATGCCAGTGCAGGGAATTCCCACGATGTGCAGGTTTTCCCGCTCAACCTGATGTTCCTTGACGTGCATGACGAGATTACGCGAGTTGCAACCCGTGGCCAGCACTGCGATTTTTCCCTTTTGGTCCCGCACGTAATTGGCGAGATTCAGGGCGCAATGGCTGTCCCACACGAGGGTTTCGACCTCTTCGGCTTTGCGGATCACCACCGGGCGGTGGGTCATCGGCACGGAGCCTTTGCGATAGCCGATAAAGGCTTCGACTTCCCCGCTTTCGAGAAGCTTTTTGGCGATTTCCCGAATGGTTTCGGTATATTGTTGCATCATTCCACCTCGGCCTTCCGCTTGATGAGTTTCTGCGCCGGCCCCAGCGCTTTCACGTCGTTGATGACATCGCGAGCCACTTCGGCGAATTTCGTGCCTTCCGCCGCGCTGATCCACGAGAAATGCAGCCGTTTTTCCTCGATGCCGATGAATTTCATCATTTCCCGGAACATCGTGAAGCGCCGCCGCGCGTAGAGGTTGCCTTCAATATAGTGGCAGTCTCCCGGATGGCAGCCGGAAACCCACACGCCGTCCGCACCATTGCGGAACGCCTGAAGAATCAGTTTCGGGCTGATGCGACCGGAGCACGGCACGCGAATCACCTTGAAGTTCGGCGGGTACTGCAAACGGTTGACGCCCGCGAGATCGGCTGCGCCATAAGTGCACCAGTTGCAGAAAAACGCCACGATTTTCGGCTCCCACGCCTCCACAGCGGAAGGCGCATCAGGTTTTGCCATGTTTGTATTGGTATTCATGGTTACAAAGCCTCCGCGATCTGAATCATGACCTGGTTTTCATCGAAGCCCTTCAGGTGAATCGCGCCCGAACGGCAGGACGCCATGCACAGGCCGCAGCCCTTGCACAGCATCGGATTGATTTGCGAACGTCCAGCCCACATGCCCTCGGTGATGAAGCTCGCCGCTTTATAAGGACATTGCTCGATGCAGGTGCCGCAGCCGGAGCAGTCTTCCGGCCTGACGTAGGACACGTTGCCACTGATAGAGATCTTCTGCCGGGCAAGCAGGGTCGTGGCGCGCGAGGACGCCGCCTGCGCCTGCGCCACCGCCTCATCGATGGGCTTGGGATAATGCGCCATGCCGCAGAGGAATACGCCGTCGGTGGCGAAATCGGACGGGGCGAGTTTCACGTGGGATTCCAGGAAGAAGCCGTCCTGGTTGACCGACACCTTGAACTGCTGGCCCAGCCGTGTATTGTTGTGAGGTTCGATCGCCGTAGCCAGCGCCAGAAGGTCGGCCTTGATGGTGACCGGCATGTGGAGCACGTGATCTTCCACGGTGATGTTCAGACAATCTTCCTGCGCCACGACGACGGGCTTGTTTTCCAGGCCGAAGCGAATGAAAATCACGCCCATTTCCCGCGCTTTCTGGTACAGGCGCTCCCGCTCTCCGTAGGTGCGGATGTCGCGGTAAAGCACGAAAACCTTCATGTCGGGATTGCGTTTTTTCAACTGGATGGCGTTTTCCATCGTATGCGTGCAACAGACGCGGGAGCAATAAGGCCGTTGCGGCTCGCGGGAACCGACGCACTGGATGAACACCGCCGTCTGAGCCTTGGCCAGGGCTGGATCGTCCTCGATGAATCGGCGGTCGAGTTCCTGATGCGTCACCACGCGCCGGTCCTCACCATAGAGGTATTCAGAGGGCTTGTATGCCTTTGCGCCGGTGGCGATGATCGTCACGCCGTGCTTGATCCGCTTTTCCGCGTCGCCGGTCTTGAGCGTGGAGACGAAATTCCCCACGAATCCCTCAACGGCTTCCAGCGTGGTATCGAGATGGACCGCGATGCGGTCGTCGCGCATCACCTGGTCGATCAGTTCGCGGACTTTCTCTTGAATGTCCTCACCCTGCCAGGTTTTGTACAGATCCAGCGCCTGACCGCCGAGTTCGGTCTCCCGTTCCACGAGATGGACGGGATATCCCTGCGCCGACAGCGCCCGCGCCGCCGCCATACCGGACACGCCGCCGCCGACCACGAGCGCCGAGGGATCGATTTCCAGCTCGGCTTCGTCGAGCGGTTCGAGGCAAGCGACCTTGGCGACCGCCATTTTCACCAGTTGATTCGATTTCTCGGTGGCGAGCGCCGGGTTTTCCTTGTGCACCCAGGATACGTGGTTGCGGATGTTGGCGAATTCAAACAGGTATTTGTTGAGTCCCGCCGATTCCATAGTCTCCTGGAACAGCGCCTCGTGGGTTTTCGGCGTGCAGGCGGCCACGACCACGCGATTGAGTTTTTCTTCGCGGATGGTGTTGGCGATCAATTCCTGCGTATCCTGCGAACAGGTGTACATATTGGTGGTCGCGTACTCCACGAACGGCAGCGTCTTGGAGTACTCGGCCACGGCTTCGACATCCACGATGCCGCCGATATTCGTTCCGCAGTGGCAGACGAATACGCCGATGCGGGGGCTTTCGTTGAGCACGTTCAGTTGCGGCGTAGGCTCGACTTCGGTTTCCTGGGAACCGCGCGCCTCAATCAGGTCCGCCCCGGCGCACTGGGCCGCCGAAGAGGCTTCGATCACGGATTGCGGAATGTCCTTGGGACCGGAGAACGCGCCGCAGACGTACACGCCTTCGCGGGAAGACTGCACCGGGCTGAACGAAGTCGTCTTGCAGAAGCTGCTTTCGGTGAGATCGATTTGGGCTTTCTGCGACAACTCGATCATTTCCTTGCTGCTTTGCAGGCCCACGGACAACACGACGATATCGAAAGTTTCGTGCGCCATGTTTCCATCATCGTCGATGTAGGCAAGGTCCAGGGTGTCTTCGTCGAGGGGCGTTACCGAGTGAACCCGCGTACGGATGAAGGAGATGTCGTGCTTGTGCTTCGCGTCGTTGTAACAGGCTTCGAAGTCCTTGCCGTGAGTGCGCATGTCCATGAAGAACACCGAGCAGTCCAGAGCGTCGCCGGCGTGCTCCTTGGCGATGATCGCCTCTTTGATGGCGTACATGCAGCAGACCGAGGAGCAGTGGGCGTTTTTGGCACGGTTGATATCCCGTGAGCCGACGCACTGCAACCACGCGATTTTCTTGGGGTCCGCGCCGTCGGACGCACGCTTGAGGTGTCCACCGGTGGGACCGGAAGCGCTGAGCATCCGTTCGAACTCCACCGAGGTCACGACGTTTTTATGCCGCCCGTAGTAGTAGGGGCGCAGCACTTCCGCATCGAAGGCTTCGAAACCCGGCGCGAGAATGATCGAGCCCACGTCGAGTTTCAGATGCTTTTCGGTGTCGTTGTAGTTGATCGCGTCCTTGGGACAGACGGTGGCGCATTTGCCGCATTTGTCCTTGCGGATCTTCAGACAGTATTCCGGGTCGATGACGTATTTGAGCGGCACGGCCTGGGGATACATGATGTGAATCGCGCGGCGGTTGGAAAGCCCGGCGTTGTACTCGTCGGGAATCCGGCGCATCGGGCATTTTTCGGTACAGGCGCCGCAGGCGATGCATTTGTCGGGATCGACGTAACGGGGCTTTTGCAGCAATTCAACCTGGAAATGCCCCTTTTCGCCCTCGATCGACTCGATCTCCGCAAGGGTGATGATTTCGATGTTTTTGTGCCGACCGACTTCCACGAGCTTCGGCGACATGATGCACATCGAGCAGTCGTTGGTGGGGAAGGTTTTGTCCAATTGGGCCATAACCCCGCCGATGGAGCTTTTCTTTTCGACCAGATACACGTGGTAGCCGCTGTTCGCCAGATCCAGGGAGGCCTGAATTCCGGCGATTCCGCCGCCTGCCACCATGACGGAACCAATCACGTTGTCGGGCATGGGTTACTCTCCTTCGTTCGTCGAAGCCGGTAGATTGACTTCCTCAAGGTCCGGGCCAAGATAGGTTCTTTCGTTGGGGCCGAGTTTGCCCATGGCCAGACAGACCAAAGTCCATAGATGGATGGTTTTGTATTTTCCTTCGTAATGATCCTGCAGTTCGTGAATCTGCGAGTGGCAGTTGTGACAGGGCGTGACGCAGTAGTTCGCACCGGTCTCGGCGATTTGATCGAACTTGGTCTTGCCGTAGGCCAGCCGCTCTTTGGTGTAGTTGGTTTGCAGGGTTCCGCCGCCACCGCCGCAGCAGTAGTTGTCCACACTGTTGGGAACCATATCCACAAAGTTTTCTTCGCCGACACACTGCTTGATGACGTAGCGCTGGCATTGGGCGAAGTAATCTCCCAGGCTTTTGCGCGTTGCCTGACAGGGGTCCTGGCAGGTGAATTTGATACCCAGTTCCTTATTCCAGTCGGAACTGACCTGGAGCTTCCCTGCTTTCATCCACTCGGCGTACAGTTCGACGATGTGCTTGAACTCGAACTTGTGGGGAATGTTGTATTTTCGTAACGCTTCCCATATGGCGTAGAAGCTGTGTCCGCACTCCGTATTGACGTAGTACTTGACGCCCAGCACTTCGTCGGCCATGCGCACCTGCTCGCGGATGATCGCTTCCCAGTTTTGGTCGTCGGCCAGGAACATGCAGTAGTTCTCGCCGCCCCAGAAATGGCTCGAATAGGTCCAGTCCGCGCCGACAGTGTGGAGGATCTTCCACAGCGGAACCATCTCTTCGGGTTCCAGCACCGGCTCGCGGCTGTTCTGATTGAGCATAATCAGCGAGCCTTCCTTATCGATCGGGGCTTGCATGTCCGCGAATTCCGGCTGCTCCTCCTGGGTTTCCTCCAGCACGTCTTCCACGACGTACACGAAGTCTTCCTTCGGAATCCCCATCGCGCCGCCCTTGGATTCGATGTGCTTGTTGCAGGATTGCAGAATGCCGTCGGGGCGCTCGTCACGGGGCACCTGGGTGCGGGCGTAAAACACGAGACGCGGGATGTCGATTTTCATCGGACATGCGCTGATACAGCGCTGGCACATCGTGCAGATCCAGATCCAGGGGGACTGCATCACCTCTTCGTCCATGCCCAGGAGGACCATCCGCAGGAATTTGCGTGGGTCCATGCCGAATAGACCGCTGGCAGGGCAGCCGCTGGTGCAGGTTCCGCAGGTAAAGCAAAGGTCCAGATTGCCGCCTTCCGGCAACATCGCCATGGCCTTTGACTTCAACTCGCTCTTTCGTCGGCCAATTTCGAGTGTCGCACTTGGTTCGATCATCTTTACTACTCCATACTTCCAGAATGCCGCGACATGCTGCATACGAAGAAAAAATGAATGAATACTCATTCAGCCTATGTTGGAAAAACATCCTTTGGGTCGTCGTTTTTCTGATTGTAATGGATAACGGCTTTAGCGAGTGCCAAACCGTTGGATTACTGCCTCTCCTCGTACTCCAACAATCCGCATGACTTCCGAATCAGGATGCATTGCGTCAAACACTAACACAACCTTTTGAGTAGATCCAAGGATTCCTGTCACTTTTTTGATGAATTTTGTCGTTTTTTTGATTTTTTCGATATCTTAGGAAAAGCTAACTACACGAAAACCCAATAGAATTCGACATTCTTTCTATTATATATTCCATTATCCACGTTTTTTGCGTACTATTACCCACGAGTCGTTCGCTCCTATTTCGATCCCATCGTTTTTTGCTTGCCTCGGTCGTTTTTGGGGTCACACTCGCTGCAGTGCGTTACGGTTTTATTGCGCAAGTGCCTTAATTGCACACCTATAACCCCCTGTTTTGCCAGTATTTTTGGGTGATCCAAGACAATGTGTTACGAGTATTTAAAAATGCCGATACGTGCGAAATTCCGTTTCGGAATTTGCACTTTACAACGGTATTTCAAGATTCGGTGAATCGAAAAAGTGTGATTCAGGGAAAGGTTGCTGTCAGACCCATCCCCAGTTTTATAAAGTAACTAATCAAGGATGTGATGAGTCCGCTCGTCCCGAGTGCCGCCCGTAAGGGCGGTGTATCGAGGGATCTGTACGAAAAAACGCTATGGTTCGATACGATTTGCTTCGCAAATCACTCTCCATGAGCGTTTTACCCCTTGGATAAAAAACTGGGGATGAGAGTCAGGGGCATCGTGCTCTTCCCCGATTTGTCATGGAATCGTCAGGGAGTGTTTGACGTTTTTAAGGTAACAGCCTTTGGAATCGCACAGCGCGAAACGAATTTTTCCCTCGACGGTGCCCTTGGTTGCGGCTGCGCCGAACGTATATCCCGTTTTCACCTCGACTTTTTTCTTTTTTTCGGCCTTGGCTTCATCCCAACCGAGCTTTGTTTTGGCGAGCGTTACACCCTGCGAGGGTGTCAGATTGATTTTCAAGGGAGTCGGAGGCTTGATTTCGTATCCTTCGGCGGCGACGATTTTCAGGACCACATCGCCGTGTGTTTTGTCCTTTTTCACGGCTTTCATTTCTAAGGTGTAGGAGGAATCCGCGTCGGCTTTTTTCGGCGACTGCGGTTCACCGAAACAACTTGCGGGAAACATGCTCCACGCAAAAACCGTCGTGAGCAATGTGACCAATACGATTCCGGTGCTTTTTTTCGCTTTTCCCATTCGCCTGTCCTCCATAGTGCGTTTGCTACACAATCTCCTGAAACACCCGAAAATTCTATAGATATCCGAAATTTTCTCAACTATTTCCGGTTCCTGCGTGGTTTCCCGCGCTTTACCATCCGCCGGGTTTCATGCGACGCATCAACGCCGACAACAAGGCGTCGCGAATCCGTTCGTTCTTGAAACCCGTGGCGATGCTGGCCGCCTTTTCGAACTCCTGCATCGTGACCACCGGCGCTCCTTCGGGAGGAAGCACATCGATCGACACCTTTTTCTCGAACGCCGCCGGAGCAAGATGAAAACGGAGCGAAACAACCGGTTTTTCCTGCAATTCCTGCAACTTGTCAAGAATATCCGATTGCAGAAAACTCAACTCCTGGCTCCAACCACCATCACTTACCGCCACGGTAAGCACTCCTTTGCGGGTCAGACGCACGGGACGGGAATGGGCGGCGGCATCGTCACCGACCACCTTCGCCCACAACGACAGCATCCCCGTGGGCAAACCACCCCGTCCGAAGGTTCCCTTCCATTCGCCAAGCACTTCCCCCACGTGGCTGTACCAGCGTCCCATAGATGTGTTGCTCCATTCGTTCGGTGTCAGGTCATTTCGAGTACTGCAAGCACCAGTTTGCCGATGCCTTCGTTTACGTCGGCGATAGTCGGCCCGAGCATGTAGGCCGGAGTGCTGACAACCTTCAGGTTCCGGTCGATTTCGATCTCACCCACCTCGCGTTCCACGTGCTTCGCCCCGGTGCGTTCGATGGCCTGGGCCGTGCCTGGATCGCGACCGATGGTCAGCCGAACGCCCTCTTTTCCAAGCACGAGCGCGGCTAGATTGGGCGCAATACAGATAAATCCTTGCGGTTTTCCCGCTTTTCGAAACGACCGAATGACCGCTTCGACCTCCGGCAGCACCTCACCCTCCGGTCCCTTTGAGAACCAAGTGCTCAGGTTTTTCGCCGCTCCGAGTCCTCCCGGAAAGATTACGGCGTCGAAACCGGCCACGTCGAGGTTTTCGAGGGGCTCGATCTCTCCCCGTGCGATGCGCGCCGACTCCAGCAGCATGTTGCGCTCGTATCCGCCGGACTGTCCTGAAATGTGATTGATAGTTTCAGGCAGTGGGCGATTCGGGGCGAAACATTTGTATTCGGCTCCGGCCTGCGCCAGATGCAAAAGAGTCAACGTCGCCTCGTGAATTTCGGAGCCATCTTTGACTCCGCAACCCGACAATACCACAGCGACTTTTATCATAATGAAGTCCTTTCATGAAAAGGGGATTTTCGGCGGTTGAAATCATGCGTCATACCGCCGACTCGTTACGTTGGGTATTGTACAGTTCCTACAGCGTGTTTCAAGGGCTTTGAATCGGCGGACTACAAATTCCCCACGATTTTCGCAAGCTTCCAACTCAGATCGGAAGCCGACATGCCGGATTTGTCATAGTTTTCCATGACATCCAACACCCATTCCTTTATCCGGTCTTCTGCGTCGGGCGATGCCTCGACGACGCTTTTTCTTGGCGTGGCGGATCTCGATAACGGTTCCGTATTGATTCCCAGCGCTTTGGCGGCCATCGCTGCAACCGCGTACAGGTCGTCGGTAACGTCGTAGGACAACCCCTGTCGTCTGGCGGGACTCATGTACTCCGGCGTACCCGGTCCTATCAAGCCCTCTTTCTCAGCCGGAGCGGGAGAAGGACGACATAGGGCGAAATCGATCAGCGTGACGTGGTTTTCTTTGTCCACCAGAACGTTTCGTGGGTTGATGTCGCCATGCAGGTAGGGCACGCGTTCGGTTTCTGAAGCATCGCCTTCGTGGATGACGGCAAGCACGTTCAAAATCTGATCGAGAACTTGCAGGAATTCCAACGCGCTTAAGGTCCAGGGACGATCCCCACGCATCAAATCCCGCAACGTGGGCGCTTCGATATACGGAAACATCAACCACGGCTGAGGCGCATCGAGGTCGGCGTCCAGCAGGGGAATCACTCCGGGATGCTTGAAACGGAGCAACGCCTCGAATTCCCTGCGCCAATACCAAAACACATGCGAGGAACCGGCAGTATGTTCGAGCGCACGCTTGACCACCACCCGCCCGTGGTACGGATGTCGTTCGAGCCGCAACTCCGAAAGTGCCGTCGTGGCGATTGGCCTGGATTCCCCCATCAGACTCCTATGTATCGGACTTTATTGCTATAATTTGTCGTGAACGTCCTTGTTCGCCCCTTCTTCCTCGTTCAGTTTCTTCTTCATCTTCTCCATCAGCGCCGGAAAACCTTCCTTTTTAACAATGCGATTGAACTGGGAGCGATAGTTGCGCACGACGGATACGTCGTCGATCACCATATCGAAAATAAATAGTTTACCTTCTCGTTCGAAAAGTTTGAACTCCATCTTGTATTTGTGCACCCCGGAGGTGACTCGCAGGCGAACTTCCGGGCCATCCTTCCCTTTTACTTCACCGAAAAATTGGGAGGTATAGGTGGTCTGATCGGCAATGCGCATGAGATAGTTTTTCTCGACCAGCGCCCGCAATGTGACGAGAAAGTCTTTTCGCTCTTCCGGCGTACGGGGCTTCCAGTGGCGTCCCAGCGACCGCTTGCCCAACTCCTCGAAGTCGAACAGCTCGTCGATCATGTTCTTGATTTTCTTCTTCTTTTCGTCGTGGGCCGGAGTGCCTTCCTTGCTGGCAACGCCCAAAATCTTCCGCAGTTCAAGTTCCTTCGTGCGCAAGAGTTGCAAGGCGGTTCCCTCCGGCATTTCCGTGTCCATGGCATAGGAAAACGTCCCGGCACCTAAAGCCAGAATGAAAAGCGCGGCGAAAATCAGGCGGATGGAAATTTTCATGATTCCTCGTTTATTCGGTTCGGTAGTTCTTCTTACCTGTTGAGTTGGTTGTTTGCGTTCGACCGATCCTTGCGAAATTCGGTGGCTTGCGTGGATTCTTCGAACTTCTGAACCTTTTCTCCCAGCAGCATGTTGAGTTTCGCAAGAGCCACGTTGTGTTTGTACACACCGTCGAAATAGGCGAATTGACTGGAGAAATAGTTCTTCAGAGCTTTGATGACATCTCCCGTCTCCAAAAGCCCGGCGGAATACGACAACATTTCGGAGACTATCCATTTTTTGCCGGATCGTTTGGCCTTTTTCAATGCATCCAGGCTCGCGGTCTGTTTTTTCCAGTCGAGAAACGCCTGCTTAAGCTGCAAATCCATCTTTTCTTCCAGCAGCAGTCGCGTTTCCCGTTCTTTCTCGTATCGTGCGGTTGATTGGTCGTAGCGGGCCAATTGCAGAGGAAGATCGAACACATATTGCACACCTAAGTACGCCACGTACCCATTCGAATTGTACGGATCGGAAAGATAGGGATGCTTGATGTCATCCATCGTCGGGGAATAGACGTTCTTCCAGTCGAAACCGAAGACGAAATCCGGAAAGAATTTGGCGAATTCCAGTTTCCTGCGCTGCTCCGTCAAGCGCAAGGACGCCTTCAAGGCTTTGAAATCAGGCCGGTTTTCGCGCATTATGGGAAGCAGATCCACTAACTCCCGGTCGTCGCCGGGATCTTTCTTCATGCTTTTTCCGGCCAGATGAAACGGAGTATCTTCGGACAAACCGACCAACTGCTTAAGCGCAGCACGCAACAGATCCCTCGCCGCCAACGCTTCCTGCTGGCGCACCTCGAATTCCGCCTCGGCAATGTGAAACTCGTACTCGTCGATCTCGGTGACCTGCTCTGACTCCTCCGCCAGCAGATCCTCCAACGTGGAACCGATTTTGCTCAGATAGGTTTTTCCCTCTTTGAGAATGTCGAGCATCCGTTCGGCGAACACGAGGGAAACATAGGTTTTTTTCACTTCATAGGCGATTTCGTTCTGTTTCATCCGTTTCTGGCGGTATCGCGCCTCGTAGGCCAACTCCCCCATGCGTTTGGCGGCGGAGTATTTCCCGAAAGTGTACAGCGGCTGTACGACGGAAACTTTTGTCGCCAGGGTGGCGCCGTGGATGCCTGGGTTGTACTCGCTCTTTTCATACTGCAAAAACGCGTCGGCGTCGTCCAAAGACGGGGCGTCGTAGTCCGGGGACGGCGAAACCGCGAACTGGATTTTGATGCGTGGCCACCAACTCCACCAGCCTTCGCGTTTCTGTCCATGCGCGACTTTCAGTTCCCAGTCGGCGGCGCGGATCTCACGGTTCTGCGCCAATGCCAACGCAAGGCAGCGTTCGTAATCGTAAATCTGTTCGGGAGGTGCATCCGGCGGGGTGTCGTCCCAATCTTCGGACTCCCATTCCTCGCTGTCCCAGCCGTCGGATACGACAGGCGCGAGTTGCGCTTCATTCCCAGGGGGTGGTTGCTCCTGTGTGGCGACCGGAACCGGAAACGCAACAAGGAAGCACGCGAAAAAAAAGAAGAAAAACAAAGACGTTACGAAGTCTGAGCCTGGAAAAAGTGACTTGTTTTTTCGTTCGCGATTCACGATTTCTTCCTTATGCGACACGCCGAGATTCGCGGAATGCTCCCAACGGCCTTAAAATACCTCGTTCGTCACAATCTGGGGAGAAATGGCGCATTTGAAACGGGAGGTCTGGGCCGGAACGTGTCAATTCGACAGGATTTCCTTGACTTCGTAAAGATTCCGGATCACTCCGGCAGGATCGTCGCCTCGGTCGATGGCGAGTTCCACCGGCTTCGCAAGCTTGGTGATATCTTCGAAACCGTAGGTCGTTCCGGTTCCCGCCAGTTTGTGTGCCGCGTGACGGATTTCCGAAACGATTTTGGGATCTTGCGGGGCTTTCTCGTATCGTTGAAAAAGATCGTTCAAGATTTCCAGCCACTCGGATTTGTATTCCTGGATCAATTCCTCAGGCAGATCCATCGCACACGTCCTTTCCCGAAATCACCGGAAACCACCGCCGGTTCGTTTGAACAGTCGATTCACACGTGCTAAGAAGATATCGGGTGAAACGGGTTTTCGCAAGTATTCATCCGCACCGATGCTGAACGCCGCCACTTCGTCGCTTTCTTCCGGGTCGCCGGTGACGATTACCACCAGCATGTTTTCCAATTCCTGGTTGTTGCGGATCATTTCGAGAAGCTGGAATCCGGACAGGTTGGGCACTCCCAGTTCGAGAATGAAAAGGTCAGGCTGAAGCTTGAACACCTTGTGCAAGCCCTCGGAACCGTCGGCGGCCTCATGAACCTCGAACATACCCGTCGATTCGAGTATTTGTTTCATCGCGGCACGCACCGACGGATCGTCATCGCAGGTCAGTACGCGGTACATCTGATCGGCGGGAACCTCGGAAAGCACCTCGATCTGTCCGCTTTGATAGTTGTCGTCGTCCATGATCGGTAAAGGCACACCGTCATAGGGACTCTGGTTGTTGAAATCTTCTTCCAGGGGCTCGAGATCGATCAGAGGCTCTTCCTCTTCCTGACCGACCCCGTATGCGCCCGGTAAGGGAAATTCCGGGTATGAAGGGTTGGGTGCTCCCAGGTCGATCATCGGATCGCTTCCGCCGACCTCCTCCACCCGTTCGAACATGTTTCCCTCTTCTTCCACCTCATGGTTTTCCTCCCGCACGAGGGCAACTTCTTCGGCGGGACCGCGAACGAGCTGATCGCGCTCCAGTGGACGTTGGGCGACCGGAACGATTTCTACGGGTGAAGAGCCCAATTTATCGGGCTTCACCGTCTCGATGGCTGCCGTTTCGTTGTTGTTCGGATTGTCCACATCGATAATCACCGTATTGTCGGCAGTGGCGATATGAGAGGAAATGAAAGGTCCAACCGCGTTGAATGCCTCACTCAATGTCGTGAGACCCTTCAGAGCTTTCAAGTAGGCGTAATGAGTGGAGGTTTTCATTCCCTCCTGCAAGGCTATACTCTGAATCGCCTGAGGGTCCGGAGACGAAAGAACCACTTTTCGCATCGACTCCGAAACCGGCATGAACTCGAAAACCCCCGTGCGTCCGAAGTAACCGGTCTGGCGACAGTTTTCGCAGCCGATTCCCGCCCGGACCTGTTTGAGGTCGGTTCGTCCCAGTGATTCCAGTAGGTTGTATTCTTTCTGCGAAGGTTCGAAATCGCGAATGCAGTTCGGGCAGATTCGTTTGACCAAACGCTGACCCAGCACACCACGGACATTCGAAGCAATCGTCTGCTTGGAAAATCCCATGCGGAGCAGTAACGGAATTGCGTGGGAGGGAGCCTCGCATTCGAAGCCTGCGATCACCGAAATTCCCTGGGAAATCGCCACGAAAGCCTGCTCCACCGTCTCCTTGTCACGGAGGCTGTCGATCATCATGAAGTCGGGCTTGTCGTCGATCAGGGAGCGAATCAGCTTGGGGTAGGAATTGCCTTTGGACTCGTTGACGATGAACTGGTTGATTTCTTCCAGCAGGTATTCGAAGTACTGTTCCACGCTGACGATCGTAGGAGAACGCTTTTCGTGGAGATGCCTTACGGTCGCATACAGCGTCGTGGTTTTTCCCGTGCCTGCCGGAGAGGTTACCAGCACGAGGCCGGGTTTCTTGACGATGGCGTGGAGATATTTGGTCAGCGTGGATTTGCTGAATCCCAACTCGAACAGCGATTTTTTCCATACCCCGATTTCGGGGAGTCGAACCACCCAGCGCTCCTGCCTGCCCATCGTGAAATGGGAAATGCGCGCGTCGGTGAATTCTCCCTTGCCGCCGATCTGGATTTTGACATTGCGATGTTTCAGACTTTCCACGTCCGAAACAATGATTCCGGCCAGCGCCAATAGGTGACTTGGCACCACTTTCTTGAAACGTTGCGGAAGCGAAACGATTTCATATGAATCGCCGTCGATGATGAGACGAACCGACATTTCACTTTCGCGTGCTTCGAACTGAATCGTGCTGGCCTTGGAGCGAATCGCCTTTTTAATCAGCTTCTGAATCAGCCTGGAAACTTCGGAGGCAGGATCGGGTTTGAAATACTCGTTGTTTTCCGCCTGTTTCAGTACCGGCTCGATACCGGACTGATCGAGGGCTTCTTCCTCCAGGAAATTCGCGAACGATTGCTCGATGCGGAAATGCTCGCTGATCGCATCGGTAATTTCACTGTAAGAACAGACAAAATTGACAGGGCGCCTGCCGGTAAGGGCCTGGATTACGTCGTCCGCCTCTAGATTGCCCGGATTGAACGTGGCGATGTGTACGGTGTCGTGCTCCAGTTTGAACGGAACCACGAGAAATTTGTTGCAAACCGAGTGTGACAGCAGTCTCAGGGCTTCGCGCGACGGCTCCACACGACCGAGTTCTATTTTGGGAAGTTTGTACAGCGCGGAAATTATGTTTCTGAGATCTGTATCTTTTACGCTGAATTTTTTGATTAAAGAAACGAGAAATGTATTGGGACCGGGTTCCGTTTCCTCTTCGAGATACTTGATCAGTATCGGTTCGGCTTCTTCGCGAACGCTTCCCCGCTTAATCAATTGATCGATGATCTGATAATTGATCTGAATTGCCATGAAACCGACTATCCCGCCCGACAAGATCGTCTGGAGAAAGATCCGTACCCGTCTTGTTTCGAGAGCCAAAAAACCATACGAATCGCTTTATTCCCTGTATAGCGCAACAACCTGCCAAAAGTCCAGCATCTATTCCCGCTCGCAGACTATACTCCGGCGAGACCCGCCTTCGCCATGTGCCGATTCATTTATGGATTATAGCACAGGATTAATGGAAGTCCAATAATGGGAAAACCATTCCAAATAGGACGGGAAGCGGCGGGATAGATCATTTCAGAAATGGTTTTTCGCCAAGGTTGGGCAATTGCCTTGCACAACACATTCGTATTGTTCGGAAATGTCAGGAAAAACAAGTGCTTTCGTTGGAGCAAGTCTCCCGACTTGCTCCACAGGTTCATGCCGTCGGGTTGGAAACCCGACGAGAAACGAATGGTTCAGGTCGGGAGACCTGAACCAACGGAAGGGTAATTACCTTGCACGATACGCTCACGGAGATCGGAAATGTCGGGTAACACAATTCCCCAGCATTGGTTTTGATTCCTTGTTTTCTCGGAAATACCTGTTTTTACTGCAAAAACCAAGACCCTTTATCCGGGTTCAAGGCAAAACACCTCGTCTCAATCCATGATCTCGATGCAACCCATATGCACCCATTGCGGAATGGGGAAAACGTCGGAACTTCCCGTCGAAAAATACACGTCGTACACCGGGTAGTAGTTGGCCGGATTGGCGTTGTTGGTTTCGGGCGGAAGGGTCTGGACGGACAGCCGGTTTTCTCCATCCACCGGGCCCGAAGCGCCGATATCCAGATCCAGCATCCGGTAAAATTCCTTGTCGCGACCTCGTAAAATGACATCCCCGCGTCCGAATTCTCCCGACTCGCTTCCATCGTCGGGGACGCTTTCGCCGTTGAGCAGCACCTCGAAAGACATCGTAAGAAACGGAAGATTTATATCGGCATCCAGGTTTTCTGCCAGTTCGTGGTTTTTCAGTACGGGATGTTCCTCGTAATATTCCCCTGCATTTAAACGAAGAATGAAGGTGTAGTTTCCCGGAGGGCGGCAGAACGAAAACCGGTTGTCCGCGTAAACACTGGTTGCCATTTCCTTGTACCGCTGCGTGTTGTCGATGATGTGCAACTCGGTGCTGTCGAACGGCCCTTCTTCCAGAATTTGCGCCAGCGTCGTTTCCCCGGTTTCGTCGAAAAACGAAAACTCTATCGCATGTTGCCGGATGTTGAAATCCAGCTCGGTGGTTTCGGTGTCCACGATGACATCCTCGGCAAGCGTAGTGGTCTGGTAGCGCTCGCACATCAGGTCGTCGCCGGTATAGTTTGCCTCGTAAGTTCCCGTAAACAGGAGAGTATTGAATGGTGATTCCGTGTAGGTTCCCAGGTGAATGATGGGAACGTCATCGTAGCTGCCGTCACGACGCATGGTGACGTATTCGTTGCTATCCGCAAGGTCTGCCGTGAGAACGTCGCCGTTGTATTTGATCGTGGTGGGTAACTCAACGATGGGAAGGTCGATGTTCCTGCTGATATCCCCTGTGATTTCAACGCCTTGCTCGAATATCAGCTTGTGGTCCGTTCGCGGATAGCTTCTCCCCACGAAAAAGGCGTCATCGATCAACGCGCCTTCGAAATAAAGCGAATAAACCCCGGGACCGAGCACGGTTTCGAAGGTCGTCTCTCCGGAAAGTCCCAAGGCGATGATTTTGGTTTTTTCGTTGGTCGAACTATCGACGGCGTAAATGAAACCACGATCCAGATTCTCGTGATCGGGAAGACTCTCTCCCCAACTCACCACTTCCCCCGTCCATGTGTACCGGGGAATGTCGATTTCCACACTTCGATCCGTCAACCAGTCCATGGTTTCGCTTTCCAGCCACAAATAGCTTGAACCTTCGTTGCCTGGAGGGGCATATCCCACCCGGTAATGATCGGAAACGACCTCCCGGTTCACAGTCACCTCACCGGAGGCTCCAAGCGACCAGAAGCGGAAACGGTCGCTGGTCAGGGGATTGATGAGCCAGAGTTCTCCTCTGGAGGCGAGGTCGTCGCCAGGCGTCTCACCGTTGATGAGAACTTCGCCCTGGATCTCCACCGTGGGAAGATCCAACGCAAGAGAAACCGCATACGTCGTTTCGTGCGCGACGGCGAGGTTGCTGCGGACCGTGTACACCTGTCTGGAGTCGGGGGAGTTGTCCAGGTAGCCATCGAAAACCAAGGTATAATTCGTGGCGAAGACGTCCTCGACGAAGCGGTTCTCCGCGTTTTCGGGAAAACCGACCTTGCCGAGACTTTGGCGCTGGTACGTCAGATTGTCTTTCATGTACAGGTAGCCCTGGTAATCGGCATCGAGTACGGGAAAGTTTTCCCCGTTTTTCGTAACCTGCATGGACAGGCGCACGAAGGGAACATCCAGATCGATGGTCTGTTCCCCTTCGATGATGTAGTCATCGTAAAGCTGGATTCGCTGCCCCCAGTAATTCTTGACCCAGATCCGGTAGTTGCCCGCAAGCAGCGAGATCGGTTCGATGCCGTTCCCGTCGAAGATGTCCTCGATCGCGTCGAAACGCACGCCGGTTTTCCTGTCGGTCAGCACGACGGCCATCGGGCGATCCTCGGAACTCCACGCTTCGCCATTGGCCGTGATACGGAACGTCGTCACAGTATTTGCAAGATCGATGCGGTACGTACCGCCGTTGTAGACCGGCGTACATCCGCTGCCGGTGGTTTCGTGGATTTCGGTGTCGCCATCCTCGTCTTCGTCCCCGTCTGGATTCACGGGTGGAATGCACTGGCCCAGCGCGTTGCAGGTATACCCCTGAAGGTTGAGCATGTCCGCACAGTCCTGATGGCTTTCGCAGGAGGGCATACAGACGCCCAACCCGTTTTCCACACGTTCGTGGCAGATCGTGTTCACCATGCAATGGGCGTCTTCGGAGCATCCAGCCTCCGGGCGTTCCGGGATGCATTGGTTGGTCGTATTGCAAAAAAGCGGGGGAAAATGTCCCAGCGAAGTGCAGTCGCTCAACTCGTCGCAAGGACTCATGCAGGTTCCGCCATCCACCTGAAGGTGACAGATTTTTCCGATGATGCAATCGTCGTTCTCCTCGCAATTCTCTTTCGAATGCTCGGGAACGCAGCGTTGGGAATAATTGCAGTAATATCCGCTATTTTCATCGCCGCAATCGCTGGTATCCAGACAAGGTTCGTCGCAGATGCCGCCCTCGAAGTTTTCGTGACAAACTTTCGGGTTCTGGCAGTCGTCGTCCATCGTGCACTGGGTCTGCGGCGTGCCTTTTCGACAGGTTCCCGCCCCTGAACAGTAGTACCCTGCCCCGAAGCGATCCCGGCACCAGGTGTCTTCTTCCGAGGCGCAGGAGTTTTCACAGACTCCGGGTGCGGTGTGACAGAGCTTGGAGTACGGGCAGTCGCTCGTATCGAGACAGGACGAAGGCTCCTCTCCAGGATGGCATTGCTGTTGTTGGTCGCAATAGTAATTGTTGCCGAAGGAAAGGCAGTCGATCTTCTTCTCGCACGACGGCGCGCAGCGTCCACCATCGCTGAATATAAAGTGACAGATTTCGCCGATTTCGCAGTCTTCGAGAATCCAGCAATCCGCTTCACCGTTATCGAGCGGACGATCGTCATCGCCCGCAGTTTCGTCCGTATCCGCCGACGGCCCGACGATTTCCCGGTCCACCAAACCATCGTAAGCGTCCGAATCTCCATCGGAAACCGGCACACAGTCGCCCGTTGCGTTGGCAATCCAGCCTTCAGGACAAGCAGAGGAACTCACGCATCCAACAAGCCATGCACAAACCACAAAAAACGTAACGACTTCCAAGCTTTGACGCATCGTCTCGAATCCTTTGCCGTATTTCTTCGAATCCCAACCTATTTTCGTTAGACGTATCGTGGCACCCTTTTCACGTGAACGCAACCCGTATCCGACAAATCCCCGTCTCTTATCCGGAAATACTCCGACATTTTCTGCCTGTAGGAGGTGTGTTTTTCCAGGGTTCAAATTCGTGAAAACTTGCAAAAATTCGTGCAGATTAGGAAACACGAGCTTTGCTAGACTTTTTGCCCCCCAAAGGCCATTTTTGTCCAGTTGCTGTACACTTTTTTCTCGCTTACCCTCGACTCGTTGCAAGAAAACCGGTGGCGACTTTGCATGGTTTGGCGTGAGTTTGCACGAGTTTTGCGCAATCGAGTCAGACTGACGCACGATTGCGTAAAAATGCACAACTTTGCAGTATTTTCAGTAGATTTTGAGTGCCAACACCGAAGAGAGATTCAGGTGAATTCGACGCCGATTTTGTGGTTGCGTGTAAAAATGTTCTCCATGGTTGACGCAAGCCCGAATCGGTGGCAATACTTCAAACGTCGGTCATGGAGACCGTGAAATCAATCGTTCGAGACCGGAGGAAAGACGATGTTGACGATCCAACCGTTCGCCGGATTCAGACCCCCTGTGGAACTGGCCAAGAAAGTCGCGGCGCTCCCCTACGACGTGATGAATTCCGCCGAAGCCCGCGAGATGGCCCTTGGCAATCCATATAGTTTTCTGCACGTTACCAAGCCGGAAATCGATCTCGATCCCGGCGTGAATCTCTACGACGATCAGGTATACGCAAAAGCCGCTTCGAACCTCGACCGGTGGATTTCGGAAGGCTATCTCGTGCAGGACGACACGCCTTGCCTGTATGTGTATCGCCAGAAAATGGGAGACCACGTGCAAACCGGTCTGGTAGCGGCCTGCGCGGTGGACGACTACGACGAAAACCGCATCAAAAAACACGAAAAAACGCGCCAGGACAAAGAGGACGACCGCGCACGCCACGTGGACGAAACCGGCTGCAACGCAGGCCCGGTGTTTCTGACCTACCGCGCCGTGGACATCCTGGACCGCCTGATGGCTTCCGTCACCGAAAAGACCCCGGACGTGGATTTCGTCAGCAACGACGGCATCGGACACACGCTTTGGAAAGTCTCGGACGGCGCGTGGATCGAAGAGGTGCGAGACGCCATGAAGCAGGTGCCCTGTTCCTACGTGGCGGACGGCCACCATCGCGCCAAAAGCGGTTCTCGCGTGCGGGAAGCGAGGCGCAACGCCAATCCGAATCACGATGGAACGGAAGCCTACAATTTCTTCATGGCCGTGCTGTTTCCGCACGACCAACTCCAGATTCTTCCTTACAACCGCGCCTTAAAAACCCTCAACGGCCTGACGTATGCCCAGGTGCTCGAAAAACTTGCACAACATTTCGACGTCGAAGACATCGACGGCCCGGCGACGCTTTCCATGCACCAGTTCAACATGTTCCTCGACGATCGCTGGTATCTACTGAAAGCCAAGGAAGAAATCCTTCACGAAAACGATCCCATTGCCTGCCTGGACGTCTCGATTCTCCAGGACAACGTGCTGCATCCGCTGTTCGGCATCGACGATCCCCGCACCAGCGACCGCATCGATTTCGTGGGCGGCATTCGAGGCAACGGCGAGTTGGAGCGCATCTGCCGGGACGGTTCCCACGAGGTGGCGTTCGGGCTGTACCCGACCACGGTCGAGCAACTGATGGACATCGCCGACGCGGACGCCGTGATGCCGCCGAAATCGACGTGGTTCGAACCGAAACTGCGGTCGGGGCTGGTGGTTCACGTGTTCGGACGATGAAGGACGGAGAATAAATTCTTTATCCGACGTGTTTAACTTTGGGGATCGGGTTCACTCTCTATAAAATATAGGGCACTGTGGAGATTTAATAACGAGCCCCGCTTTTCACCATCGTATGAAACAGGTCTCTCTTATAGATGGCACCCTCTCCAAAATTCACTTTTACTCAATAATAACTATTAGTTACATTATCCCGCGACGCCTACTCGGTGGGTTCTGCTTTGGGTTCAGGCGTGGGTACAGGCACTACTGGTTGCGCCGGAGGGGGCGTTCGCCCTTCTATCTTGGCGGGCGGCGGCTCGATGTCGTCCTTCAACCAGTCGTTGATGGATGAAAAGTTCAACCAGATGAAGATGTTGAGTCCGATCATCAGCAAGGCCGACAAAATCACGATGATTTTCAGGCTGTTGCGCTTAAAATAGCTGTCTTCCCGACCGTATTGCGATTCGGAATTGGTGGAGGGACCGGGCGCACTGATGCGTCCCTGCTGCGCTTCCAGACCGACTTTTCTGCGAGGATTCCCCAGGGACGAGCGCTTGGATTGAATCTTGCGCAATTCCAGGTAAGCCCCCATTTTCAGGAACTTTTTCTGGAAGGCTTTCGCTTTGCTGGCCGTGACTTTGGGAGCCATGACAAACGGCAGACTAGAAAGCATCTGCCGGATTTCGTCCTCGGTTTTCTTGGTGGTCTGAGTGAGATACGCGGTGACTTTCTCCCGCGCTCCCTCGTCCTGGAAGCCGGTCAACAGGATCGAATAGTAGATGTTGCTGACCTGCTCGGACATCTCCATCCCGCAGATCGTGCATTCTTTGTTGGAACCGACCATGACGTAGGTCTGATCGTTCTCGCAAAATCCCCAGGTGTTGGCGATGAACGTGCGCTCGACAGCCTCGATGTCTTTGATTTCCGACAAAATGGCGTGGTAGTCGGGAAAGCGGTCCCGCGGGCTTTTGGACATCATGCGGGAAATCAGCTTGGCCACACGCTTGGGAAATTGTTGATTATAGTCGGTAATCTGCGGGATCGGATCCTGTACGTGCTTCATCAGCACGCCCATGGGCGTGTCCGATTTGTAGGGCAAGTGACCGGTAAGCACTTCGAAAAACGTGATACCGAGGGAATACATGTCGGCACGGAAATCAGCAGCCTCTCCCTTGGCCTGTTCGGGGCTGAGGTAATTGGGCGTTCCCATGGCGACGCCAGAGCGGGTCAACGATGCGTCGGTGGATTCCATCGTCTTCGCCAGGCCGAAATCCACGAGCTTGGCGTTGCCCTCGTTGGTAATCATGATGTTTCCGGGCTTGACGTCCCGGTGCAGAATGCCTTTCTCGGCGGCGAGTTGCAGCGCCTCGGCCACCTGCGTCATGATGTGCATGACATGCTCGCCGGTAATCCACATCCTGCGGTGGATCACGTCGTCGAGGGAGACGCCTTCGATGAACTCCATCGCGTAAAACGGCAAGTTGTCGTAAGTCTTGCCAATGAAGAACACGTGCCCGATATTGGGGTGACGCAGCTTGGCGGCGGCCTTGGCCTCGCGCTCGAAACGCACCATCGTCTCTGGATCGCTGGCGATTTTCGGTGAAAGCACCTTGATCGCGACGGGCATCTCCAAGTTGGGGTCCACGGCTTTGAAAACCGCCCCCATCGCCCCTTCGGCCACTTTTTCCAGGACGCGATAGTGCGCTATGTTTTCGTAGTCATGTGCATACGATCTTGACTGATTCATTGCCATCATCTTTTCGATCGGGCCGAAGTGCTCAAACTGATTTATGTTATCTCAATACATGATGTTGTCAACTAAAGTAAGATTTTGCAAGTCCTTGGATGTCGTTTTCGTTCTTTTACGGACCGTCCGCCTTTCTTTCCACCGCCAAGCGGGCCAACTCGTCGGCTCGCTCGTTCTCGGGAACCCCGTGGTGTCCCGGTACTTTTATCAACTCCAAAAACGGATACTTCGTCATTAAATTACGGATATTTTCGATCAACTCCTGGTTTTTCTTGGCTTTCCAACCCTTTTTCAATACCCCGATGGCGTAGCTGGAATCCGTATGAAGCTTCACCGGGAGATTCGGTCTGGTGATCGTTTCGAGGGCGATCTGAATGGCGACGAGTTCCGCCACGTTGTTCGTTCCCTCTCCCAGGTACCGGGAAATCTCTTTGCGATGCTCCCCCCACAACAACACGACACCCGACCCTGCCGGGCCGGGGTTGCCCGAACAAGCCCCATCGGTGTAGACGACGATGGCCTTGGAATCCGGCGCCGTGGAAACCGTCTCGGTCGTCTTCTTCGTTTCCGCCACCCGGCTTTTCTTGGGCTTCGGGGGAGGATCGTCCAACGGTCGAACATTTGCCGCAGAAATGGCGTAAACCCTTGAATCGTCAGGCTTATACACCATTTTTGCCCGTCCGTTTTCGATGATCGGCTCTCCCTGCGCATTGCAAAGAATGTAGGCTTTGTTCGACTTGAACCACATCCGAAGCCACTGGTTTTCCTTGCTTTGTTCGGCCATTTTACGGCATCCTTTACCCTTTCTTGCACCCAAAAGGAATCGACACATGCGCCGTTCTCGCCGCACCGCTCTCTGGGGACTCTTCATCGTGCTTTTGGCTTTCGCCGGAAGCTATTTCGTGTACGATTCGCTTCTGGACCGCGCCGTGGATTTCCTGACGCAACCGCCGCGAAAAGTCGCCCCACCGGCGGAACCCTTCTGGAAATCTCACAGCATGACGGTGACGGACGTGGAGTGGAAGAGCCGCGACGGCTTGCGATTGTCCGGGGAATATGTCCACGCCCCGAAAATACCTCGCGGAACGCTCGTCATCGCCCACGGATTGGGTGATTCTCGCCTGCCGTGGCGTAAGAGGGTGATTCCGTGGCTGCAAGAAGGCTGGGACGTTTTTCTCTTCGATCAGCGGGGCCATGGCAGAAGCGGCGGATCGGGTACGATGGGCTGCCGGGAAGCCGGAGATATGGCCGACGCCTTGAACCGGCTCGAAAGCCTGAAACTGCTGCGAGCGCCCTTGGTCGTTCTGGGACACAGCCTCGGGGGCGTTTCGTCCCTTCGTCTCGCCGCGTTGGACCCTCGTGTAAAAGGCTTGATCCTGGCCTCTACATATTTGAACGTCCAAGCCATCGCCGAACATTTCCTGCATGGCTTCACAGGATATGAGTGGACCCGGCGCTTTACACCTGGTCTTTTCGAGCGCATAATTCGGAAAACCGGCTGTAAAATCGATCAGTTCGACCCACGTGCGATAGCCGGTCAGGTAAAGGTTCCGACGCTTCTCATTCATGGAAAAGCCGATGTCGCCGTTCCGGTGGAAATGGGAAAACAGCTTGCTCGTGCGCTGTCCGAAGCGCCGCTCGACCGTCTTTTTCTGGAAGATACAGGGCATGTCGATGTCTTCGAAGCCCAAGATCTCGCGGCAACGAAAAAAGTCGCGGCCTTTTTGTCGCAATTTTGATTTACCTTTGATTCCGGTCAGTTGCGAACGGGTGCACCTTTGACCGAAGCCTTGCCCGCTTTTTCGAACACCGTAAACTTGACCTTCTCGCAGCCGAATTTCTCTCTGATTCGCTTCGAATTCGCCCGCAAAGAGCCGATGAATTTTTCACGGTTGATCGTGGCGGTTTCTCCCAATTCCTCGCGTTTGTCGAGGAACTTCTTGTAAACCTGATCGAAATAAACTTCCTCGTCATCGGGAATGGTCTGACCTCCACCGATTGCGATGGTCTGCGTCATCGCCACGGATTCGTCCTCCGCTCCGAGATCCTCTTCCGTGGACGGTATGGTGTTGGAAGAAAGCGCCTTGATCTGCTTGGAACGCGCTTTAACCGCGTCGTCATCGGTTTCGGGTTCCGTGGCGTCCTCTTCGCGATCCGGCGGAATCTCCACGGAATCCAACTCGTCGAGAGATGCCACCACGGATTCGGAACGATCCTCTGCCGGAGCCGTCGTGGCAACCGTTTTAGGTTGTGCTGCGTTTGGAACTCCGCTCATTTCCTTGGTGGATTTTCGCGGAACCGTCGCCAACAGACGTTCGGTCAGATTGTTGCCGATTCCCAAGGTTTCTCGAGTCAGTTCCGAGCGTTTTCGATCCTGAGCAAGATAGCTTTTGATCGTCTCTATAATGGGTTTCAATTCCGTGATGTATTGGTCAAAATCCCTCGTGCTTCCCTCGGCGGAGTAAGAAAGGTTGGTCGCAATTTGACCGGCAAGCTTGCGGCTGTAGGATTTGAAACTCAGCGGAATCCACAAGCTGATGAGGAATCCGAACGTGAGCAGCACCAACAGACCTAAAAGCATCGCCTGGACGTTCCTGTTGAAAAACGGAAGGAATTCAAGGCTTTCATGCTGGTCATGGACGATCAGGCCCACGTGATAATCCTGCAACTCTCCGCTGAAAGGCACCATCCCCATGATATTGACCGTGGTTCCCGTCTGGTACTCTTTCATAAAGGCGCTGATGCCTTCTTTGAACTTTCCGAACGCCCCTTGTTTGAGCAACGCCCCGATCTGGTTGGCGGAATAAGAATCTAAGGTATGATAACGAATAGTGTTTTCCGCAAACAAGGCAAGATGGGTATTCAGGCGCTTGCTACGATCGCGTAGCCATTCCGCAGTAAAACTTTTTCCGGCGAACAGCACGCCCAGGGTCTCCTGGGTTGCCGAATACACCGGAACCGCAGAAAGGGAAAACAGCACGTTCTTGAAAATGCTGGTGCTTCCGGCAAGTTCGCCTTCCAGCGCCTTTTTCACGACCGGAATTCCCGAAACGGTTTCGCCTTTTTCTTCCTCCCCACCGGAGGAATACAGGATTTTTCCATCTTTATCGAGAAGCCAGATTAAATCGAAATCCATTCCCTTCCACAACCCAACGAGCTCTTTCATGGCGGGCGGAGCGGGAGAAATTCCCCCAACCGGCACGGGCTGCGAGGCTTTGAAAAACTGCTTGATCTCGCTTTTCTGGGAAAGTCCAAGCAATTGATGCGTGTTCTTCTGGCCCAGCGACGAGACTTCGAGTTGCAGAAATTGAATCGCGATCCTCGTAGTTTCCTTCATCCGTTCGTGAAGGATCTCGGTGTTGCTGCGGCTCAGCAAGAAATAGCTTCCGATTCCCGCCAGGGAAAGCAACACCACCAGGATAAGCAACTGTTTGATCTTTAGCATGTCAACTCCGCAAGCTTAGTCGTTTTTCACCGGTGTGATTGTAAACATTCCGGGTTTCGGTTTTGGGCGTTTGCGCTTGGGTGGAGCAGGCGCAGGTGCCGGATTTTTTTTCTCGGGAACATCGATATTTCTTCGAGTTGGAGGCGGTACGAAGTTGGGAACGAACATTTCGTCGAGGTTTTGCTCGACCTCTCCGTAATCCGCTTTGGTTCGTTTTTTATCGAACGAAGTCAGTTTGTGGTTCGCGGAAAAGGTGGCATGGACTAAGTATTCGTCTTTATTATAGAAAAAGATAGCATCGCCATCCTGCCAGCCATTGCAGCGCGTCCAGAAACGAACGATATAACTGGCGGCTTCAATATCTGAAAACTGGAAGTTTAATTTATCCCCCACGTAAGCGTACGGACCATGAGTAAGCACCAACAGACTCGTTTGCAAATGGGAATACTCTTTGGCTCGCACGAGATATTCCCCTTCGATCGCTTTCCAAGATGCCGTTCCACGTGCTTTAAGTTCCAGACGTTTTATGACTTCGCCCGCCCGTCTGTCTTCCTGGTACCGGGCGATCAACAGTGTCAGATTGTCGTGGGTTTGGTTCGAAAAGGTGACAAGACTGTTTACCGCCAAAGGTGTGACCGGACTATCGAAACTCATTTTCGACAGGCGCACGAACACTTCGCCGGGTAAAAGTTTTCCCACGTCTCCCGCATCAAGCGCGACCACGGTCTGGCAGTCCCGTTCGAAATACTGGCTTGAAAACAGAAACGAGTTATTAATTTCGAACGCCGGTGAGTTTTCCTCCTCATAGGTCAGTGTTCCTTCGAGCATGGCGCCGAATGCCGTCGAAAGGGACGCCAACCATAAACACGCGCTCAAAGCAATCCATCGAACCGACATGAAGAATACTCCATTGATGTGAAAACGTTCTACTCGTCTACGCCAAAATCTGCGACAAACACGCCGTCTGTCCTCGTTTCCGGAACGTCTTTCCCCCACGCTGTCCTCGGCCACGCTCCGTTTGAGGCGGTGAATCCGATTGAGGAACAATCCGTCTGTGTTCCACACAATTCGTATGCCGTGACTTCACATGTAAAAACTCTTGCGAAATCGCAACCTTTCCCTTGATTCACTAAAAAACCGCACACGAAAAACGTCTTTCATCGTGGTTCGGCCCTGATTACGGGTCGGTTTTACATTTGAAAAAACGCAAAACGTTCCGACAATCTGTTCCCTCGTTTGCACCACGACGATCGCGTGGGTTTCCCCGTGAAATCGGGTCTAGTCTACCACAGTGCCCTATGTTGTCAAAAACTTTACGTAACTCTGTCAACAACATTTGGAGTTGTCCGGTATTAAAAACAAATGAAATGTCCGGTTGGTATTTCAAACATCTTGCGATACACTTTCTTTGCCCGTCTGGAGGATAGGGCTCTGCTGGGGAGCAACCGGAGCGCCACGACGGGTGGATGATGGATGGGCAGGGCGTTTCGTCCTGCCTTTCTTCTTCAGTTGCCCATCCGGATTCCCAGAATGCGTTAAACCCAATATTTTTCCTGCCGGATCGTATCTTCCAATGACACGCCCTTTCCAGACAATGCTGTAGTTGCCGTTCAGGTGCTCGTACACGTCCACCAGGCATCTGGTAAAGCTGACCCGATAGCGCGATTTCTCGATCTGGAAAACCAGCGAATTGGCGTGCACCGTGTTGTCCATCCCCACTTTACGATCCTCGTAGCGGATGGCGAAAATGCGGTCCAGATCCGCGCCGCGTGCGCTCACGAAGGCGCTCTGCGGGTTCGTCGGTTCCACCGAAAAACGCCGGTTCATGTCGGGGATAAACACGTTCTGGATATAGCGGTTGGCCTCGTCGATGTGGTCGATTCCTTTCAGCCGCATCTCGCTGACCAGACGGTCCTGCCAGGTCTCGTTCCAGCGTTCGCCACGACCCCGGGCCTGCGGCGAATAACCCGGGATCATCTCGATCCCCAGTTCATTCATCGCCCGTCCGAATTGCGTCGGATTGTCTTTGTCCACCTTGCCTCCGGCTTTTGCCGTATGCCAGTAAACGCTGTGGCGATCCGTGTACAACTGAGCGGCGATCCCATATTCTTCGACCACGTGACGCATGATTCCCAGGCAGGTTTTCGTCGCTTCGGCGTCCACCAGATCGCCGGCCAGATTCTTGCCCGTCGCATCGTCCACAACCAAAAGCAGCACCTGGCGCTCGCCGGGACAAAGCGACAACCACTCATGATTGCTGCCATCCAGATGCAGCATCTGGCCGAAAAGCGGACGCCGCTCACGCCGCTTGCGATGTTTGCCACGCCCCTTTTTCTTTTTCACCAGACCTGCTTGCTGCAAGGTCATGCGCAGCCAGTTGTAGCTGTAGGCGAAATCGTAATCCCGAACCAGATGATCGTGGAAATGCTGGACATTGAAGTCGAAATAGCTCTCACGGTATAGCTTCAAAACCCGCTCCACCTCCTCGTAGGGAATACGCCGGGGTGATGGCCTGCTAGAGCGCTTATCCATCAGACCCGAAACACCATGCTCGCGATACTCGGCGTGCATGCGACGGATCGTGCGCGCTGATACACCAAGAATATCCGCCGCCTGAATCCATTTGATCTCGCCACCGATCGCCTTCAATATCACTTCCTGTACTTTCATCGCCCGCCTCACGGCGGATTCCGGATACTGTCTTTCCATGCTGGTAACCTCCAGCACAAATATCGCCGAAATCCGCAAAAGCGGACAAATCATTTGTTAAAC
Organism: Myxococcota bacterium; assembly: GCA_963663525.2. Lineage (GTDB taxonomy): Bacteria > Myxococcota_A > SURF-8 > SURF-8. The sequence goes on along the minus strand of CAXXHC010000004.1, from coordinate 1,139,776 downwards.
AACCCGGACATATCACTTGTTAGCGACAAAACTTTACGTAACTCTCTTGTACGAAAAAGGAAGATCCCAAAAACCCGAAAAATCCTGAAAACCTGCTACAATTTGAAAACTTCTGCTCCTATTCCTTGAAGTATCGCTGGTTTTCTCTATATTGTTGCGATTTTCACGATTTTTCGGACATATATCCAAGAAGTTTCACGTATGTACTACAATAAACCGGAATTATTGCTGTCTTTCTTTGGGTATAACAGCCTGGAAACAAGATCGACATTTCCTGCAAACTTTGCAAGAAAATGGAAAGACTTCCGCCTATCGGGCTCTCGAACCGTTGATTGACGGTTCAATCTTCGTAGACGTGTTTCTTCTTTTCACGAAACAGCAGTCCCACGAAAAACGGACCGCCGATCATGGCCGTGAGAATGCCGATAGGTAACTCCATAGGAGCAAGCAACGTTCGGGCGGCGGCGTCGCAAAGAACCAGAAATCCGGCCCCGGCGAATCCGCTGGCCACAAGCAACGGCACGTGGGACGGCCCCAGCAGAAAACGCACCGAATGGGGCACGATCAGCCCGACAAAACCGATGGGACCAGCCACGCAGACCACCGAACTGACCATCAGCGACGACGCGATATAGAGCGACTTTTGCGAACGTTTCACATCGACGCCTCGACTGTGTGCCACCAGCCCGCCGAAAGCGAGTTGATCCAGATCGCGGGCGCGCATCACGAGCCACAACAGTCCGAAAATCCACAGCGGAAGCAGGCTGATGACGGAATCGAAGCCCACGATGTCGAGGCCGCCCATCATCCAGCGCAGCATCTTGTGGTTTTCCGAAAAATCCGCCAGATAGTGCGCGAAGAGAATCAGGGCCGAATAGAAGAAACTCACCGCGACGCCCGCCAGCAGCAGGACGCTCGTCGGCAGCCGGTTGTCGGAACGCGCCAGCACGTAGACGAGAGCAATGGTGCCCGCCGAACCGACGAGCGAGAACACCGGGATCGTCGAAAATCCCATGAAGGACACGTCGAGTCCCAGCTTGATCGCCAACACCGCCCCCACCGCGCCGCCGCTCGACACACCAAGCGTATACGGCGTCGCCAGGGGATTGCGTAGCAGCGCCTGAAACACGACACCGGCCATCGCCAGAGCGCTTCCCGTAATCGCTGCCAACACGGTGCGCGGCAGGCGCGTAACGAACAGGATGCTGGCGTCCTTGCTGCCGGAGATATCGTGCAGGTTGGCCAGGGCTGCGCCGAGATCCAGCGAGGAGGCGCCGATCAGCGGGGACAGCAGAACCGCCAGCACGCTCAGCACCGCGATGACCGCAACCCCGATCCAGGTTTTCGTGGAATGCTCCAACGTCATTGCGGGCTCGTACTCCGATGGGAAAGCGCATAAGGGCGATTGGACTGTTTGTCCATCAACACAGTGGATTCGACGCCGAAATACCGCTTCATCAACTCGGCGGATACGATGCGCTCCGGCGGGCCGTCGTCCACGATACGCCCTTCGGCAATCAGCACGATACGATCGGCGTGCAGGGAGGCAAGGTTGAGGTCGTGGGTCACGGCCAGCACGGCGAGACCGTTGCTTCGTTTCATCTCGGAAAGCAGTTCGTAGACCTGAAGTTGGTGACGCAGATCGAGCGAGTTGGTGGGTTCGTCAAGCAGCAGCACGCGGGTCTGTTGCGCAAACGCCGCCGCCAGCACCACACGTTGACGCTCGCCGCCCGACAACTCCGTCACCGCCCTTCGGCGCAACGTCCAAACCTCGGTACGGCGCATCGCCTCCTCGACGATCTTTTCGTCTTCCTCCGTAGTGTAGGAAAACAATCCCCGGTAAGGATGACGTCCCAGCAGTACGTAATCGTACACGCGGTAGGGAAAATGAAAAACCGTGGTCTGCGGCACGAGGGCCACGTGACGCGCCGCTTTTCGCCGTCCCAATTCAAGCAAGGTCTTGCCATTGTATAAAACGTCGCCTGATATCGGAGGCAGAAAACCGACGAGGCTTTTCATCAGGGTGGATTTTCCCGACCCGTTCGGACCGACCACGGCGACGAACTCGCCCGGTGCGAGATCCAGGCCGATATCGCGCAGAATCGGCGATTTTCCGTACCCGGCTTCAAGATTTCGCACCGACAACACGGCTTCGTTCATGGCTGTTTCCGTTCGGTTTCGTGCAGACAGTCGTAAAATGCCTCGGCGATTTTCGTCATGCGCGGCCCGGCCTTGTGCGCCCATTCGGCGCCCACGATGCAGATACGCTTTTGTTTGTACGCCTCGATATACCCCAACGGCTCCCAAAGCGCCACTTCCTCGCGCCGCTGCTCTGGAGTCATCGCGTGAGAGTATATCACGATCACGGCTTCGGGAGAGGATTGCAGGATTTCTTCCTTCGAAACCTTCGGATAGGCCGCCATTGAGTCGCCGATAATGTTCTCGCCTCCGGCAATGCTCAGCATCTCGTCGTGAAACGATCCTTTGGCGCTCACCCAGATGTCGCGCAACGATCCCGACTCGTGACCGATGACGAGCAGCGTCTTAACCTTCTCTTTTCCTTCGACTTTCACACGAATGGCTCCCATGTCGGCCTGCATCCGTTGTTTGAGTTTCTCAGCCTCTTTTTCGCGCCCCAGGCGACGACCTATGAGGTCGATGCTGTCCATCACACCGTCAAGTCCCTCGGTTTTCACGCGCATCACAGGCAGACCCAAACGGGTGAATTTGTCCGCCTGATCCTTCTGGTTGACCGTCATCAGGATCAGATCCGGCTGAAGGGCAAGCACTGCCTCCACGTTGGCGTTGAGAAGCCCGCCGACTTTGGGCTTTTTCGCAGCATCATCGGGCCATGTACAAAAATCCGAGACGCCCACCACTTGATCTCCCGCCCCCAGAATGTAAACGATTTCTGTCAGGCTCGGCAGGTGGGAGACGATCCGCTGTGGCGGCTTCTTGAAGGCATTCTCCGGCTCGGTGGCCTTGGCGGTTTCATGCGTGCATGACGCCAAGAGAACGAGAAATGTAGAAAATGCTAGTATTTTCAAAAAGATACGCAAAGTTTTCCCCATGTCGCGCAAAAATCAATAAAAACGGATGTGCCTGGGAGGCAGACCCACGTTCGGGTGGGCTTGAATCTTCCCATCCTCCACGAAGGAATCCCCATCTCGTGTATACAGGTAAATACCGGGAGACTGTGGATCGGCGTCTCCGATGTAAATGGTTCCGGTGGTGTCGTCCGCCAGCAACCCGCCCAGTCCATACGCCGATCCGGCGGTGTGCAGCAGGGTTTCCTCGCCGCTTTCCAGATCGATCAACACCGCTACGTCGGAGATATCCGCCTCGATATCCCCGAAACGAGTGGCCAGAAGCCATCGTCCCGCCACCACGTCGAGATCGAAGCCGTAAGGCATTTTTCGTTCGTCGTTCGCTTCGTGTAGGATGGACACCTCAGGTTCGTCGCCGTTCAGATCGATGCGCACTATACCCGAATGGGCGAGTTGCCCCTCGGTACCCGAAGCGAACAATCCGCTGCAAGACAAGAAAAGGGCATTCTTTTCAGCTACATAGACGATTCCCGTACAGTTGCTCAACGTTTCCAGACGCACGAGATCCGTTACGATGTCGGTAGTGGTATCGATGCCAACCACGCGCCCTTCTCCCGTTTCGTCGAAGTCTTTGGTCAGGTGATCCAACGTCACCCAGACGATGCCATCCGCATACGCCATTCGATCCGGGCGAGCCTGAAACTTCTGCGCGGAATCGTTATCGGTGTATTGGGAAAGTTCGATCCGACCGGTAATTTTACGAGCCACGGGATCGACGATCAGGATATCATCGCCCCCATCATATGGTTCCGTTCCGGGAGTCGGATTGGTTTCGTAACGTGTAACGTAGGCTTTGTTCTCGGAAAGCCAAAGAAAATCATGAGGATTCGAAGCAAAACCCGTCGCCACGGGCAACTGTCCTATGACGCTGAAATCGTTGGGATCGACGAAGGTAAGTACGCTGTTGGGATAGCGGTCCAGCAGGACGATCCAGTTTTTATGATTGTACGTGCGGGGAAACACCACGTCGCCGGAAAGCGCGACGGACAACCCGGAAGAAGCCGAGCCGGAATGCACGATATTCTCTCGAAACAGAGTGCGGCTTTCCCGGTCGAGAATGGAAATCGAGGTGGAATAGTAATCCGTACCGACGACCGCAATGGCCCAGGGAGAAACTTCGTGTGGCGAAGCACTGTGCTTTTCCTCAAGATCGCTTTTTTCTACGGATTCGCCACTGTCGCTTTCGCCTGCCGGTTCTTCCTCTTCGTCCATACGACTCGGAGAACCGTCCTCGTCGCCGTTGTACTGGGAAGCGAGGTTATTGGTGTCGTCCACACAGGAAATCAGGCACAGCGCCATAAGGAAAATGCCCAGCCACGAAAGCCGATTGAAGAAAAATCCATCGCTTTTCATCACAATACCTTCACCGTCAACAGAAAGTGAAAACTGCGCCCCGGCAGGGGATAGCCCGTCAGGTCGGAGGTACGTTCGGACGTGAGATTTCGCGCGGTTACACTCATTTTCGCCACGGAATGCTTGAGTTCTACGCTCATCCCTGCGTTGAGGTAAAAACGGTCCGAAACCGCCACGAGGTTGGCGTTGTCGAGAAAATTCCCGGCAATCCATTCCGTATCGACAAAAGCCGCGACTTCGGCAAGCTCCGGGAGGTCGCAGGCGTAGCCCTCGGCACGCGCATACCATTTGCTCGCCGGTCGAAACGGCAGGGAATTTCCCTTACGTGCCGACAAGTTCCCGGTATTTTCCGTATCGAGAAACGTATAGTTCCCATGGACACGCAGGTGACGGAAGAAATCTCCCCGCAATCCGGCTTCGAGACCCCACATCCTGGCGCGATCCACGTTTTCCGCCCGTGCGACGTTCTGGGCGGTCTGCACGAACTGAATCAGGCTTTTCACGTCGGAATAAAAGCCGTAGCTTTCCAGGCGCAGGCGGCAGAACTCAGGCAACATGCTGGATTCATAGATGATTCCGGCATCGAGATTCATGGCGGATTCGGCCTGCAACTCCGGATTGCCGATCACCCGGCCCGAATTGCCGAACAGTTCGAACAGCGACGGCAACCGCACCGCGCGCCCACCGGAAAGAGTGATTTTCGTGTCGGGGATCGACTGGTTGACCAGCGCCGCCCTCCAGGACCATTCAGCGCGCCTCGAATCCGTCGTCAGCGGATCGCTTCCGGTCTCCTTGCGGGACATGTGGCTATCTGTCCATTCGACGTGTCCCGACGGCAGAATCAGCAGGTCGATCGCCTCGATCGTCAGGCCCGTTTCCATCCCCGCCGAAACGCGGTGGCGATCCGACTTCGCCGCCGACGTGCTCGACTCGGAGGGCTCGAAGCGCTCATACCGATACTCGGCGCGCCCGGTGATATCCCACCAGGAAAACGGCTCCAACGTGGCCGAGGTCGAAATCGAGGGCGCATAGGAATGATCTTTTGCATCATTTCCCGCCAACCCGATCTCGTTGAGCGGATCTTCGAACGCGGATTGCGTGGCCCGAAAACCGGCCTGCAAGGTCCAATCCGCCAGTCCGCCCAGCTTTTCTCCTCGCAACTCCAGTGACGTGAGGCTGTCGAAGAGTTCAAAACGGCTTTTCTTGGTTTCGAATTGTCCCAGGCCGGGAACTCCCTGGTCACGCCAGAAAAACCACTCCATCAGCGTGACGATCCAGCGCTCTCCCAGGTGCAGACGCGCCTTTCCCAGCAAGTTGATCTGATCGTATGCATTGTTGCTGCGCAGCACGCGACGGTCATCGGAGGCGTCGAAACGGGTGCCGTTGTCGTTAACATACGGAAAAGAGCCCTCCCAGCCGCTGTAAAACAGCCCGAATCCCACTTCCCAGCTTTCTCCCGGCTCGGCGAAATACAACCGTGCCTCGCGCGCCGCGAACGATCCGCCGCCACCGGATATCGCAAGCTGACGGCGCCTCGGCGTGCGCGTGGAAATGGCCACCGCTCCGCCGATGGGACTGGAACCGAAGGCCAACGGAGATACGCCCCGGTAGATTTCGATCCGCTCCACGTTACCCAGCGGGATTCGGGAAAGATCCACCGGTCCTCCAGCCGCCGAATTGATCGGCACGCCATCGAGCACGACCAGCACCTGGTCCGAGGTGGAACCGCGAATCGATAGTGTGGAAAACGACGCAGGACCGCCCAGTTTCGTGACACGCACGCCTGCTTCCTGGTCCAGCACTTCGGGCATGGTGTCTCCGGCGTCGTCGAAATCCTCCGGCAGCAGCACGGAACCGGAGGCGGCGCGATCCCGGCTCAGATCCCTGGATTCCCGCGCACCGCGCACCGTGACCGGCTTGAGTTCCAGATTCTCTTGTTTCTCGGTTTCCTCTTCCACAGGAGGTTCCATATCGATCCGCACGGAGCCATCATCCTCCAAAGACACGTTTTCATTGGAGTTTTTCGGTTTCGTCCCCTCGTCCGACCATGCGGGAATTGCAAGACTCCACGCCATGCAGATGGCAAAAATCATGACGAGACGTTTCATGGTGTCGGATCGTTCAATGATTCAGCACTCCCACGGCGTCGAGATCGAATCCCACGCTGTCACTTGTGGGATACGGATCGTAGATGACGTGGCCGAAGCTGTCGCTCTCTCTGCCGTCTCCCACGATATCGACGATTTTCACGTATCGGACGTCCTGGAGATCGACGACGCCTTCAAGCACTTCGGGACGGTTCACGAATACGCTCAGATCGTAGGGATCGCCGTATCCCTGCTTGTATTTTCCGGCCAGGGAACCGATCAGCGATGTGTCATGGTTTGCAAATCCACCGACCGACTCGCTTCCAAGATAGGCGTGATCGAAACGCAGGAAGGTTTCGCCGTCGGAACTGATTTCCACGTACCCAAGCTCCAGGAATCCATCCGAAAATCCGTTTTCGAATACGGCGAAATCGTAGCCTTCGCCATCCACAATGGGAGGATCGAAACTCAGCGTGATTTCCCCTCCACGTCCCAGGCTTACGATATCGAATGACGTCCCCTCTGCCGTGCCAAGCGCTTTGTCCGGTTTTTTCCAGTTTTCGCCGACGTTTTCGCCGTATATGATTTCCTCGACTCCGGTCGCCCACCCGACGATGGAGGCGTCGTCCATCGCCACAGCGGTGGAGCCTTCTTCACCGGCGACGGGAGGATAGTGCTCACGGACTTCATAAGTGAATTCAAAGCGTTGCGGTTCGCACTGTCCCGAACCCACACGGGCGAAAACGTTCACGAATCCCGTTTGATCCAACGTCACGGAGTTTCCATTCACCCATGTATTCGGCTCCGTGGCGTCGAGGTCGCTTGTTGTCCCGACTTGCAGATTTCCACCTCCCGAAGCGGAAAAAACCAACTCCACTCCTTGGTGGATAATGCTCAGCGTCGGTGCCTGCGGAACCGAACATCCAACCTCTTCCGTGGAATCGCTTTCCTCTTCCTCTTGGAATTCCAAGGATTCTTCCACTTCGGGTTCCTCTTCGGACTCCTCCAATTCCCAGGATTCCCCTTCGATTTCAGAGACTTCCTCATCATCGAGATCGCCATCGGCGGACTGAGCCACGCAACGATCCCCGAGCGCCTCGTATCCGTCGTCGCACCGGCATTGACCGGTTTCGGAATTGCACGTGGCGTTCGTGGGACATTCGACGTTCAGGCAGAGATCCGTTTCCGCCTCCTCGGCGGGATCATCCGAAACATCGGAAATCCCTCTGATTTCCGATATTTCCACATCGTCGTCACCATTTTCCGCTTCGGAGGATGAGGAATCGTCGAAACAGGCCGAAAGAGACATGCTCAGGACAAAAAGCACCAGAAAAAACAGAAAAAGTTTTTCGCCCGGCACACCCAGTTCGAATCCAACTGCTTGTCTGCATTTCATCGCCGTCGCTCCACCGTTTCGTGCAAGGTCGTAAAAAGTCCTTGAAATCTCAGCAGTTTTAGCCAACAAAGGGCTACACCGCGAGACATCGAAGAACGACTGGCGAAAGGAGGTTGGACGGGAATGGAAACCTGCCGTACTCCCCTTCCGCGAGGGAAACATACGATCGAAGGGGTTGCGGCAGGTCTTCCGGCTTACGGCTCGTCCTACTCCCGGCTCCTTCCCGGAACATCCGTTCCAGTGGTTTCATGCCGGTTTCGTCCCCGTTTACGGCGGCGGGACCGCGCTGGATTCGCACCAGCTTCCCTTTTCCGCAACACACAAAGACATATCGATCCTATTGAGACTGTTGAAAAAAGTCAACTGAAAGCCGCCCAGGGCGATTCAATTCTACTTCTTTCCACGGTTTCCAAGGAAGGATGGGTGCCAAGGTCTTTCGCGGGCGGAAATTTTTTTAGTGCGGATTTAAGATGGACCCGAAGGGTCCAAGCGCCTCTCCCACTGGGAGAGGCCGGTGCTTTAGTACCGGGTGAGGGGAAGTTTCGTGTTCCCTCACCCTAACCCTCTCCCAAAGGGAGAGGGGATATAAGTCTTTTATTACTTCGGCATCTAAAAATGCGACATCATCCGTCATCCTCCGCGAAGGCGGAGGATCCAGGCAACTTGCTGAAAACACTGGATTCCCCGCCTGCGCGGGGAATGACATTTTCGGGCTCTGTTGTCGGTCTTTTAAGTGCCGGAGTAATAATTTCAATATGTTGCAATTGCATCCGAAATATTTTGCCCTATTTTAATTTCCGCCCGTCTTTCGCCGTCAGACGAATGGCCTTGAAAACACGAAAAATCCGGGTCTTCGATCCGTTCCGGATCGAAGACCCGGGCACCCTTTCCTCGATTCGCCGAGTTGGATTCGTGCCGAATCAAGAATTGAATCACCCTGAAAGCCGCTTTGAGATCAAGTCGGAACAATGTACGGGTTCCAAATCCAAGCAGTCTCACCTATGAATTGTTAATTTTTTTCATTCAATTATTATTTATATCTTTACAAAGCAAATAAGATCCTTTATTACGTCTAAATAGACGGGGATGATGCAGTGGGACTTATTGACATGCTGAAGAAGGAGCGGAAAAAAGGTGAAACCGTATTTTGCGGTTCTGCTCTTTTTGACGTTCGTTGCCTGTGCTCCGGGGGGAGGCAATGACTCGGAGATCGTCGATAACCAAGACACCGACGAGGAATATGTTTCAAGCGGTGACGAGGATTTCGACAAGGCAGACCAACTTTCCGAAATCAGCGAAGACGACGGCGAAGCCCTCCCCTCAAATGGAGAGAACTCCGGTCCGGATCTCTGTCTGCTTGCCGAGGAACGACTCGAAGCAAGCGTTTGCACTACAGCATTAAGCGATGAAACCGAGTTCGAACGCTTCGCGATCTCAGACTCGGCCAACACCAGTATTTCCTATATCACGAAATTTTTCGTTCCCGCTCATTCCGACACTCCCCTCCCCGCTCTGCTGCTCAACGTGCATCTTCATTCCATGCACTACGATTTCCTGCGCGAGGTTTTTTCCGAGTATTATGCAGGACTTACGCCTCAGCAATACGAAACGATGGTGCTCGACCCCGACCGGCGGGATTATTACGCCGGTGCGTTGCTGCGTTTCGTCGAGCCTTGCGGCTCGGTCCGCTACGGGTTCAGTGTCGATCAGAACCTTACTCAATTCGACACCATCTCCTCGGATATCGTCCGTGAGATCGGCGCAAGCCTGAAACAGGTGCTGCCGAACGTCGAGTTGATGTACTTCCCCTCCAGCACCGAAGAAGAACAGGTTGCCGAATCCTGGTCCGACGATTCAGTTTCGGTATACACCTGTCAAGTTCCTCTGGATTTCGAGAGCTACGGAAAAGGTGAAACGGTGGGTTACGTCCGACGTTTCACGTTGGAGCAATACGAAGAGGCGAACCGCCTCGGCCTGATCGGCTGGCAGGATATCCTCGTGCTGGAAGGAGTGCCCTTCGATCTTCCTGGCGTAGTGGCGGGATGCATCACCGGAACCCGGCAAACCATGCTCAGCCATCTCAACGTCCGTGCCAACGCCTTGCGCCTGCCGAATGCGTTCGTGCGCGATGCGCTTACGGCCTTTGCCTCACTCGAAGGAAGCCTGGTGCGTCTTCAGGTCGAAAAGGACGGCTACACCGTCGATACCGAGGTTTCCTACGAGGAAGCACTGAACTTCTGGGAAGCGCGTCGTCCTCAATTGCAGGAAGTGTATCATCCCGATTCGGAATACGATGAACTGCAAACGATTTCGGATCTTTCTCTGGTCAAAGAAGACGACCGCGAGACGGCCTTTACCAGATTCGGCGGAAAGGGAACGAACCTCTCGATATTACACGAGATTTTAGGCCCTGTTCACTCGGTGGACGGTTTCCTGATTCCATTTTCCCACTATTTCCATTTCATGGATTCGAATTCGCTAACCTCGACGGTAGACGGTCGACAGCAAACGCTGACCTACAGCGAGTTCGTAAACGCCATGACGCAAGACGAGCGTTTTTTGAGCGATTCGGCCTATCGCAGGCAGAAGTTGAACGAACTCGTATACGCCATGCGCTACGATTCCAGCGTTCCTTCGGGACTCACCCTGCTGATCGCGTCCAAAGTGCAAGAAGTTTTCGGCACTGAAAACCACATGTTGCGTTTCCGTTCTTCTTCGAACCTGGAAGATTCCATCGAGTTCGCCGGAGCGGGTTTGTACGACAGCATTTCCGGCTGTGTGGGCGACTCCTTCGGCGGCAATCCCGACACTTCCGCCTGCGATCCCAAACGCACGAGTAAAAAGACCGTCCAGGACGCCTTACGCGGGGTGTGGTCCAGTTTCTGGACGCCCAAAGCCTTCGACGAACGCCTGTATTATCAGTTTTACAGTCCCGAGAACACGGCAATGGCCGTGGCCGTTACGCCGTCATTTTTGGTGGAAGATGCCAACGGCGTCGCATTTACCGGACTTCCCACGACCGCCGGAAGCACGGACATGCTCATAAACACCCAGCTTGGGGATGTAAGCGTCGTTCAACCTCCTACGGGCGTTCTGCCGGAAACGGTGCTGCTGCGCGTACTCGACGACGGAAACGTAAAAGTTACGCCGGTGTCATCCTCCACATTGGCGACTTCCGATGCACCGGTGCTCTCCGACTCTCTGTACGAGCAGATGGGGACGCTGATGGACAACGTGCGCCGCCTGTATCCATACAATTACCAGGGGCACGATCCCGATGCCGTGATTCTCGACCTGGAATTCAAAGTCGCTGGCGACACCGTGATTTTCAAGCAGGTGCGACCCAATCTCCGTCTCTCCGGCGAGACCGAACCTGTCGGCGTAATGCTTGAAGTCCCTGAATCCACTTCCCTTTGCGGTCGATTCGTGGAATCCCGCGACATTTTCGACGAGCAGAACCTGCGCACCCGGATCGAACTCGAAACCGACGAATTTTTCCTGCCTTTCGAGGGGGAAATCGAAGAAATCGATTGGATTCGCTCCGTTCAATTCGGCCCCGAAAAAACCCTGCTTCTGGCCGCTGCTCCCCCGCAATGGGAGAGAGTGACCACCGATGCGGGTAACGGCACAACGAATGTCCGCTTCCTATTCAGCCAGTCTTTCAACGCGGATGGAATTACTGCAACTTTGGGTTGGTATACTCAGGTTGCCCTATCGCTCGACGGTGTTCAACCTGAAATGCTGCTTCTCGACGAAACCTCCATTGCGGCGTCTTCGAATCACTGGACGATGACGGTGATTCCTGTGGACAAAACCACGCAAACGATTGACCTTTCCTCTTGCACTTACGAAACCCTTCCCACTTGGCAAAGACGCGCCATCATGCCCAACGGGGACAAGCTGCTTTTCGACGTGCGCTTCTCGGAAAGCCCCTTCGGCACCGGTCCCGCCGGACTCGTCCAGGCATCCTGGGTGCATCAGGGTATCGAATACTCCAGCGACGACTACTTCCGTCTTTCCTATACCGCCAGTCATCACAACTGGTTCGAACGTTTTCTCTTCGTGTTGGATGAACCTGTGGACGGCATACACGCCGTGCTTGTCGAGGAAGACTTCCCCAGGGACACGGCGATGCCGATTATCCATTGGCTGGATTCCTCCTTCAATACACTGGAAAGCGTTCCACCGGAAAGCTACTCGATCGACATCATCCCCACGGAAAATCTTTAAAAATGCCAGAATGTAGAGAAAGAGTGCTTGTCGCTTTGTTGGCGTCTTTCGTGTTTTTATTTTCGTTTGTCTCCTGTGATTGCGATGAAGAGTGTCCTTGCTCCTGCGATACCGGAGATTCGGACGAAATCGACGACGATTCCGACGAGGAAAGCTACGAGGAATCCGGCAACGAAGAAACATCTGAAATCGTTGACATCAACTGGCAAGCGGGCTGGCTGGTGATTACGGAAATCATGTACGATCCGGCAGCCATCGATGACGACGACGGCGAGTGGGTGGAAGTGCTCAATGCATCGGGTCAGATTCTTTCGTTGAGTTCCTGCACGTTTTCGGACGACAACGAGAAGCATGAGACGGTCATCGACTACCCGGATGAAGTCGAACCTGGAGAGCGGCTGATTTTCGGTATCGATCGAAAAGACGACTCTTCGCAAAATGTTGCACCGGATTGGACTTGGGGAGATTTCAACCTCGCAAACGATGAAGATGGCGTGCGTCTGATTTGCAACGACATCCTGATCGACGAAGTGTACTACAGCACGGACGAATTTCCCTTCACCCTCACCGAGGGGATCAGTTTTTCCCTATGCGCGGAGTACGAAAACAGCGAAGACAACGACGACCTCCGCCACTGGTACGCATCCACTACCCAAATGGAAAACCAGGATTACGCTTCGCCGCGTGAACAAGGAAAAAGCTGCGCTTCGACCAAACGCTAGCGCTCGATAAAGATAAGTCGTAGCATGGGCTCGCTTGATTTGCCTGAAAAGATCGCTATCTTACCCATAAGAGAATGAAAAGCCGTTCGTCCTCAACTTTCGGCGAAGTTGCTGACAATGGCCGGATGTTTTCCATTTTCTGGCATCTTTTCGTATCTTTTCATGATCTTTTGCACGGGGGATGCTCTATGTACTGTCGCATGTTCCTTCTTCTTTTGCTGCTTGGTTTATCGCTCTCCGCCTGTGGAGGAGATGGAAACAGCAAGACCCCATTGGACCTGGTGTCCTATCAACCACCCGTCCAGCATTTTTCGACGACCGAACGAGTGATTCTTCCCGCCGGGTCGGACTATCTGATCGTTCCTTTCAGCACATCGGAAAGCGCCGCCGATCAGATCGGCTTCGAGATTTCAGTGGAAAGCGGCGCTCAACCCGAGGATACGACTGTTTCCAAGCATTTTCATTCGCAACCCTATGAAATCCTTGAGAAAAATAATTATGCGTTGCTTGGTGAAAACGAGAGAGCCGCCATCCGGGACCGTCTGGAAGCCCAGATTCGTCTCGACGGGCGTTTTCGCCAGACAAGGGAACGTATTGCGAAGGAAAACCTGCTCAAAGACGCGGGAGCACGCCTGCAAAACTTTTCGCTGAAAAAAATGGCGGGCTGCCAGTATTCCAGCGAATGCGAATCGGACGCCCTGTGCGTCCATGGCGAGTGCACGGCAGACGTCACCGTGCTTTCCAATACACCCATCGACGACTTCGACACGGTGGAGACATTCAGCGCTTACGTGGCCTACAAGGGAGATTATTGCGCCGTGCTCGTGGATCAAGGCAACCGTACCCGTGTCACGGAAGATTCCGCCACGAACATGGGAGAAACCTTCGATACGATCATTTTCCCGCGTCTCCAAGCCATGTTCGGGGAATCCATGCTCCAGGATGGCTTCAAAGCCTGGGATCGAAACGGTGATGGACTGGTCTGGTTCGCGCTTACCTCCCAGTTTCCGACGAATGTCGCAGGCTACTTCGATCCCGGAGATTTCGTTGACGCACAAAGCTCGGAATACAGCAACGAGGCGGATATCCTGTTTGTCCAGCCTCCTGGGCGAATGATCCCGATTCATTCCATTTACGGCACCTTGGCCCACGAATTTCAGCATCTATTGAATTTCGCCGCCAAATATTATCTTCCCTCCACGCAAGGCAAGTCTCCTGTCCGAGAGGAACTGTGGCTTGATGAAGGCTTGGCCCACTTTACCGAAGAAGCCGTCGGGTATGGTGTAGATACGCTGGGCGTCGTCTACAGTATGCTTGAGGATTTCGGGGTTCATCGGCTCGTGGAAACCCGTTCCAGTGCGGCATACGACACCATCGGTCTTCGTGGTATGGCCTACCTGTTCGTTCGTGCAACCGTGGAAAACCTGGGTGGGCTGGAATACGATGAAAATCTGGGAATTACGGAAAACAGCGCCGTATCGTTTCTGCGAGCGCTCCATGCTTCCTCGCTTGCCGGGAGCGCCAATTACCTCGCCGCATCGGGCCAGGAATGGTATGAAAAGCTTCCGGATCTGCTCGCGGCAATTGCCCTGGACGGGCGATCGAGTGAGGGAGAAAACGGCTTCGACGAACTGCGGGAAGACCTTGACACCGGCGAATACACCGGTGTTTGTATGCGTTGTGAGCGCGACCGCGTCGGTTATGGGGACACTTTGTATTTTGAAGGCGCAAAGGAAAGATTGTTGGAGATGGGAAAAAAGGAATGGTCCATTCCCAACTCGGCTGGAATCTATTTTAGGCTGAACGATCCGGGAGAAACAGTGTACGTTTCCGTTTCAAGCGAGGAAAAGAAGTTCGGTTTCTCCGTCATTCAATTGTAACCGGAGGACGTTTCATGCGTGCATGTCTTGTAATGGTGGCCATTTTCTGCTGGATGGGTTTTGCCTGGGCCGGAGGAACTGAAAAAACGAGTAAAACCAATAAAGTTCAAGCATCCACCGAATGGGTGGAGCGCACCGGAACCATCAAAGTCACGGGACAGAATCGTTTCGAAACCGTTGAAATCGAAGGTGAATTCGGTCGGAACGTGCTAACCGGCGAACTGATCGACGAACTGAAGCGCATCCAAGGGCACCGAGTTCGGCTCAAGGGCTTTGCCGGTGAAAAAGTTAATGGATACGACGCCTTACGAGTGACGAATTACCATATCCTCGATACCGGCGACGGCCAGAAGCCTACCGTAGGAACCATCGAAGTGATTCAAAATCAACCGTTTCTGCTGGTACCCGACCTCGGCCAGCCGCTCGCTCTTGCTGGTAACCGGCACATGCTCGAATTGCTGATGAAGCAGGACGGCGCGAAGGTTTGGATCGTAGGGCGATTGCACAAAGGTAGCCTTAAACTGACGAAATACGGCGTGCTGCGACCCGCACCGGAAAAGAAGAAAAAGAAGCGCTTCATTCCGGCCCATCGCCCCATGATGCGCTTCGATCCCGTTTCACGCTGATAAATAACGGTATTTTCCGGGTTTTCCGAAAATCACTCCACCGTAACCGATTTGGCAAGGTTCCGGGGTTGGTCCACATCCGTACCTTTGAAATCGGCGACGTAATACGCCAGCATTTGCAAAGGAACGACGGTCAATAACGGCTCCAGGGTTTCCTCCACCTCCGGGATGGTCAACACCTCGTCGGCGTGGTTCCAGATCTCCTCGTCGCCATCGGTGGCCAATGCGAGAATCACGCCCTCCCGCGCCTGCGCTTCCTGCATGTTGGAAATGATTTTCTCGTAAATGCGGTTCCGGGTGACGATCGCGACGACCGGCATGTCCTCGTCGATCAGGGCAATGGGACCGTGTTTCATTTCGCCGCCCGGATAGCCTTCGGCATGGATGTAGCTGATTTCCTTGAGTTTCAGCGCCCCTTCCAGGGCTACGGGATAATTGACCCAGCGCCCCAGATAGAGGAAATCCCGATGGTTGTAGAACCGCTTGGCCAGGCTTCGAACGTGGGGAGCGCGATGCAGCAGAATACCCACAAGTTGTGGAATTTTCACCATTTCCTGCAATTTTTCCCGCGATTCGGACGCAGGCATTTTTTCCAGGGTACGCGCCACGTATACCGCAATCAGGTACAACACTACAAGCTGGGTGATGAACGCCTTCGTGGACGCCACACCGATTTCCGGCCCGGCGTGGGTGTAAATCGTGTCGTCGCTGGTGCGCGGAATCGAGCTTTCGAGCACGTTGCAGATACTCAGAATTCTTGCGCCGTGGCTCTTGGCGTCCTTGATCGCTGCCAGTGTGTCGGCAGTCTCGCCGGACTGGCTGATCGCCAGCACGAGGGTGCGCTCGTCCACGATGGGTTTCCGATAGCGGAACTCGCTGGCCATTTCCACTTCGACCGGAATCCGGGCGAAATCCTCGATCCAGAATTTCCCAATCAATCCGGCATGATAGCTGGTGCCGCAGGCCACGATAATCACCCGGTCGAACCCTTCGAGGGTTTCCTTGTCCAGGTGGATGTCGTCCAGCACCACTTCGCCGCTCTCCAGGCTGATACGCCCCCGAAGGGTGTCTGTAATGGCGCGGGGTTGCTCGAAGATTTCCTTCAGCATGAAATGCTTGTAGCCGCCCTTTTCCGCTTGTGTCGGAGACCAGACGATGCGCTTGGAGGGTCGCTCTACGATTTCGCCGTCGATCCGGCTGACTTCCACCGAAGCTTCGGACAGCACCGCGATGTCCCCGTCTTCCAGGAACACCATCTCACGGGTCTGGTTCAAAATCGCGGGAATGTCGGAAGCGATAAAGTTCTCGCCCTCTCCCAAGCCGATCACCAATGGGCTGGAATGGCGCGCGGCGACCAGTTTGTCGGTCTCGGAGCTGTCCAGTACGGCGATGGCATAGGAACCATCGATCTGCTTGAGTGCTTCGCGCACCGCTTCGACCAACGAACACCCTTCGGCCTTCGCCATTTCGATCAGGTGCGAAATGATCTCGGTATCGGTTTCGGACTTGAACACCCTACCCTGCGCCTTCAATTTTTCACGCAGTTCCAGGTGGTTTTCGATGATGCCGTTGTGCACGACCGTAATCGTCCCAGAGGTGTGGGGATGGGCGTTTTTCTCGTTGGGCTTTCCGTGGGTCGCCCAGCGGGTGTGTCCGATGCCAAGCGATCCCGGAACGGGCTGCTCCAATGTCAGGCGGATCAGGTTGGCAAGCTTGCCTTCCGAGCGTACGACGTTTGTTTTCGAACCGTCGAAAACCGCAAGCCCTGCGGAATCGTACCCGCGGTATTCAAGCTTAATCAATCCCTCGATGAGAATTTCGCTGCAAGAGCGGGAACCGATGTACCCGACGATGCCACACATGGAAAACTCCTTGAAATACTTTACTTTTTAGCTTTTTTCTTCGCGGCCTTGGCTTTTCGGCGCTCCAGGATTTTCGCGAATTTTTTGCTCCCCCAGCCCTTCACCGTCGTTTGCTCGGGTCGCGTCAGGGCCAGCGCCCCGGCGGGCACGTCTTCGTAGACGGTCGTCCCCGCCGCGATGAACGACTTCGCCCCCAGCTTGACAGGTGCGACGAGCTGCGTGTCCGAACCGATGAACACGTCGTCACCGATCTCGGTACGGTACTTGCCCTCACCATCGTAATTGCAGGTGATGGTTCCCGCCCCGACGTTGGTCCGCTTGCCGATGTCGGCGTCACCGAGATACGACAGGTGGTTGGCCTTGGCGCCTACATCCATATTCGTCTTTTTCAATTCCACGAAGTTGCCGATATGACAGTCTTTTCCGATGTTCGAACCCGGACGGACATGAGCGAAAGGCCCGATGATGGCGCCGGTCTGGAACGTACTGTCTTCAAGCACGCTGTAAGGCTTGACGTGCACGTTGTCTTCCAACCGGCAGTTCTCCAGAATCGAACCGGTTTCGATTTTGCAGCCCGCTCCCACGTGCGTATTGCCGCGCAATTCGACGCCCGGATACAACTCCGTATTGGGACCGATTTCCGCCGAAGGATCGATGCGAATCGTTTCCGGGCCGTGCATCGTCACGCCTTCGTTCATCCATTCTTCGTTGATCCAATCGCGGAAAATGCTTTCCATTTCGGAAAGTTGCTCGCGGCTGTTGATGCCGGCAACTTCCAGTTCGTCCCCTTCGACCGTCGCGACATCTCCGGCCTGTTCGGCGGCCATCGCGATGATATCGGTAAGATAATACTCGCCCTGGTCGTTGTCGGTTTTCAGTTTTTTCAAGCTTTTAAAGAGAAAATCGGCCTCGGCGATGTAGATACCCGCGTTGATTTCGTCGATAAACAACTGCTCCTTCGTGGCGTCACGATGCTCGACCACACCGGTGACGTGGCCTTCATCGTCGCGCGTGATGCGACCGTATCCGGTTGGATCGTGCAATCGGGCGGTGACCATACCGAGGGGAAGTTTTTTCTTTTTTACGAGCTTCATCAAATCCCGAACGGTGTCCGAGGATAAAAACGGCACGTCGCCGGAGAGAATCAGCACCAGTCCGTGATGATCTTTAAGCGCTTTTTGCGCTTTCTGAACCGCATGACCCGTACCGAGTTGCGGCCTTTGCAGCGCGGTTTCCAGCTTTTTGCTTTTGTACATTTGCCCAAGCGCGGCTTCGACTTTTTTATGCTGGTGACCGACCACCGCCACGACTTTTTTCGATTGAAGCTTCAACGCTAGATCTACGGGAAAACAGATCAAAGGAATGCCTGCAAGTTCGTGCAGAACCTTGGGAAGATCCGATTTCATGCGGGTTCCCATTCCCGCCGCCATAATTACGGTTGCCAGTCCCTCAGGCTTTTTCGCCATTGACCCCTCCACGTTTTGTCCGTTACCCGGTTGACCGATCCATCCTGCCTTTTACGACAAGAGCGCACCCGGAACCATCTCTCTGGCACAAGAAAACACCGATAGATCGTGACTTTCTATGAGTTACAAAATGTTTCGAATCGGCAGCAAATCCTTTTTGATTTCCTGTGCGGAACTATAACGATCGACTTTCTTCTTTTCAAGGCATCGAAGAATAATCCCCGCCAGTTCCTCCGGAATGTCCTTGTTGTACTTCTTGGGATTGGGCGGCTCGGTATGCAAGTGATGATACGCGATGTCCCCCTTGGTGAAAGGCAGCGTTCCGGTCGCCATCTCGAAGATGGTCACGCCGAGCGAATACAGGTCGCTTCGAAGGTCGATACCGCGACCCTCGACCTGCTCCGGCGACATATACAACGGTGTACCCCTGGCGATGGTTTTGTCGATCACGGTCTCTTTCACGATTTTCGCCAGGCCGAAGTCCATCAGTTTCACCTCACCTTTGTTGCTAATCATGATATTCGAAGGCTTGATGTCCCGATGAATAACGTTGTGTTTATGGGCATATTCCAGGCCGGAACAGATTTTCGTGGCGATCACGACCGTGTTCTTCAGCGTCAAGCGGCCTTTCTGCTTGATGAATTCGGAAAGCGATACGCCTTCGATGAACTCCATGGTGAGGTAGTATTCCTCTTCTTCCTGCCCCACGTCGAAAACCGTCACGATGTTGGAGTGGTTCAACGCCGCCAAAGATTTGGCCTCGGACATGAAGTATTTTACAGCCGCAGGATTGTCGCGAATGGCCGCCGACAGGGTTTTATACGCCACGATACGGTCTAGGGTCGTATCGCGGGCCTTGTGTACAACACCCATTGCGCCACGTCCCAATTCATCCAGCAATTCGTATCGCTTGGAAACGATGTTGAGTTCTTGAGCTCCGCTACGAATCTCCTTTTTAGCCGGCTCACTATTCTCCCCTTGTGCCAAGAGTTCTCTGCCCAGATCGTCGGGAGGAGCATCGAGCGGGAGCGCTTGCATTTCGACATCAGAACCGTCGTCGCCATCCTCGTCGTCGTCTTCCTCGTCGAGGTCCGTCTCCCCCGCAGAAGGAGGTCCAAGCGGAATCGATCCGCTAGAGGAACCGTCCGTCACGGAAACGGACTGCTGCTGGCCTTCCATCGCCTTTTGTCTGGCGGATTCCCTCTTATCCAGTTTTTCCACTTCCCGAATCAGTTTCTCGACTCGCTTGCGCACGTCGGAGTAGTTCGGGTACTGATTTTCCAATGCCCCGAAAATGGCAAGCGCTTCGCGAATGTACCCCTGATTCTGCACCATATACGCAAACTGATAGAATTCCGGGGCGTTGTCTGCGTTTGCGATACCTTCGCTCGCGATTCGCCGGTAGAGTTCGGCCATCGTATCCTTGTCATCAGCCTCATAGAGCACCGTACAGGCCAGCGCGATTACACGCAGAAAGTCCTTGTGTCCCGGTTCAATCGTCCAGCCGAGTTTCAATAGACTTTCCTGCAAGCCGAGATCTTTGTATCCCTGTGCGGCTTGGAAGTACGCACCGCCCTTTTCGTACATTTCGTAAAGCTTTTCGCTTGGGCCTTTTTCCGCCAACAACTCGGCTACATTCAAGAATTTTCCGGCCTTTTCATAAAGTTGTGTGGCTTTGACCTTGTTTCCACCTTTCATATAGGCATCTGCCGCCTCGACCGGCATCTCCGCCTGCTCGTAGAGGACTGCGGCTTCCAGGAAATTCCCATCTCGCGCCAGACGATATGCCGCGACCGAATAATTGCCGGTTTTCTGCAATTCTTCCACAGACACATCGGCAAATGCCGTTTCCTGGTTGTATTTCTTTTTCAACTCCTCGGCTTCCGAAGCGCGCCCCATCGCAGTTAAAACTTCGATCTGTTTGGGGACATCCTCGGCGTACTGGAACATCGTCAAGGCTTCGTCGTATTGCCTGTTTTCCATGTAACTGTAGCCATATACGAGGTAATTGAGATTGGCATCGCCCGCATTTTGGGCTGCCTGCATGGCGGCGTCGAACTCTTTCAGTTCGAGGAACACTTTCGCAGCTTCGCCATATTGTTCCCCTTTAAGGAACTGTTGTGCCTGATCCCGAAGCCTTTCAAGGCGGGTTTCTTCATCCTCCTCGGGCTCCACTGGTTCCGGAGGTTGCAACTCCTCCTCGGGGGGTTCAAGAAATCCTTCATCCGAACCTGTAACGAGACCGGTATTGTACATCCCGATTTCGGAACTTTGTGACGCAGGTACTTCGCTGGTTTCCGAAAGTGACGGGGCGGTATCGTCGTCGATCCCACTATCAAGCGTACTATCGTCGGCGACTTCCTGCTGAATCAACGCATCGATTTGCATGAACCCGGATTCGTCCGTGGAGTCATTTTCATCACCGATAATCAGCGGCGTTCCTGTATCTTTGGCGCTCTCTTCTTCCGCTCCTCCAGGAGCTTCCAACGAAATGGAAAGTTCCATGGGTGGAATCGAAACTTCCGCTTCAGGTTTGAGAGCGATCTTGATGTTCTGCGTTTCGTCGCTATCGATCATCACGTCTGCATACCCAAGAAAATCGTCCAGACGGGAGACGAAACGATAGCGCCCTCTCGGAAGTGAATAGTGGCATTTCCCACGCTGTAACGAATACTTCGTGAGCTCGGAGTTGTCGTTGACGTGAATGGTGGCGCCATCCGCCGGCTTTTCAATGGGTTTGTCGCCGCCGGTTTCGATGACTGTGACTACCTCGATATTGATGGTGACATGCTGTGTGAGATCGATCGCGATTTCTTTTTCACTATCCCGCTCGACAATGATTTCCCGTTCGATTTCGTGCGTCTTCACCACTTCTTTCGAGTTGTAATCCACGATGATGCCTGAAATATAGAGCCGATATTGACCCACTGGAATCGTGTTGAAAATCGCCACGTTATTCTGGACAATCTGAATGAAAGGATTCCACGAACCGAACAGTTTTCGCACCTTTGTTTCAAACGAAGCCTTTTCGATGTCCGTCATCTTTGCGAGAGGCTCCAAATCGAAAGCCGACTTTTTCAGGGAGGTGCGAGCGATACGAACACCGAAGTAAGATGTCGTAACTCCGGCATCCTGGGCGATACGGACAGTCAAGGCCCCAAACCCTTTGCGCTGGAAGCTGACAAACCAAGTCAAGAGGAAGATCACGATGAATCCCGGCAAAAGGATTACGTATGTATTGAAAGATGCGATTTTCTCGAGACCTGTGTTCAATTTACGAACGATGGTTTTAAGTTCTTTGTCGCCTTTGGCGTGATAGAACATCTCAACGACGATTTCTTCCCCTTCCTCGTTTTCGGTAAGTTGATATCTATAAGCAAAAATCGCCGTCTCTTTCTCGGATTTCGCCAAAAGGGCTTTCATGTTTTTCAGATTGACGGGTTTTTCCTTCGTACCGATCTCGAAAGCACCCATCGGTTCGACGTGGTTGACCATCGTATTGGCGCGAAGCAGTCGGTCGATTTCCCTTTCAACAAGCGTGAAATCGTATTTATGCATCCGGGTGACTGCCGAAAGGATGCGTTCCGTCAAAGGAACTTCCATGGGTGTAACGTTGAGAACCAGTGAGTTCTGAGGCATCACTTTGATGGTTTCAAGAAGAGTTTCCAGCTTGGGCCAGGCCAACTGAACTCGCACTTTCTCACGTTTTCTCTTCTGTTCCTTGATCTGCTTTTTCTTTTCGGTGAAAAGCGCCTCTCCTCGTTCTTTCAATTCAGGATCCAGAGCCGCCGCTTTTTCGATGAGTTGTTTCGCCTGCTTACGATCCTTTTTCGCAAGGGCAAGTTGGGCACTGGCAAAAAGCAACTCGGCCTGGGGACCAGGATGAGCTTCGAGGCGTTTGAAGATTTTTTCCGCCTTATCAATGCGTTGAATACCCAGGTAGAGTTCGAAAATCTCCATAGCGACCTTGTGGTCTGCTTTCACGTTTTTACCCAACTCATCCAGCATCAAGGCGGCACGGTCGTAAAACCCCTCTCCGCTTTTCCGATATGCTTCGGCGAGCAAGAGACGGGAGCGTATGTCTTTGGGATTTCTTCTTCGGACGGTATCAAGCGGCTCGCTGCACTTATCGAGATCCAGCTTGTAATTGACGTAAAACTCGCCGTACGCGAGATTCACATCCGCGTGATCCGGAAAATGTTTGAAAGTTTCATTGATGGCGCTTTCCGCCTCGGCCAGTTTTCCGTTGAGAATCAATGCCTTATATCGCAACAAGCCTGCTTCGACGGAATCCGGATTATAAAGTTTATTCACGAGTTGTTCGAACAGCTTTTTCTCGAGGCTGTCCAAAAATCGGGTATCTACGTTTTGCAGGCGGGAAATCGTCGGTTCGAGATACGCCGACTTGATGAAAGCCCGAGTCGCTTCCAGGTAAGAATGCTGTTGCAGATGACGTTCGCCTGCCCCTTCCAATAAAGCGGCGGCTTTTTCCCGCTCCCCGGCCTTTTCCTGGATTTCGGCGTATTCGCTCCAAAGCCTTGGATCGCTTGTCTGGCGGGAAATAGCCTGTTCGAGAATGCGAGTAATTTCCTCCTGGGGAGCCTGGGTGCGTTTTAGGACATCCAGGTACATGGAGGAAGCCGCCGAGCCGGAAAGCAACCCCATAAGTGGCTTGAGTTTTGCGACTTCCTCGGTACTTGTTTCACGGTGAACCGCCAAAATCAAGGAAAACAGTGCTTTGGTTTTCTCGTCCTTGATACGACCGAGCCATTCTTGGGCGCTTTCCCAATCGGCGACAATTAACGGAACCAACGCTTTCAAAGACGCTTTCAGCTTGCCGCCTTTGACAGCCACTACGGGCGAAACTTCACGCTCTCCGATCCCACGCGGCAAAAATCCTGAAAGGAGTACCTTGTTCCAATGCACGACGGCATCGTCGACATCTTCCTGCAATAAGGCTTCCGCCTTTCCGAGAAGCGACAAAGTAGAATAGTCCACTCGGCCCAACGTTTTTGATGGAGCCACTTCGGATTCCGGAATCCCTAACAGTTTCGCAACGCTGCGTACGATTTTATCTACTGTTTCCGGTTGAGGACCTAAGGCATCCTTCATAGTTTCAGTGGCAATAATATTGCCGGATTTCAGATCGTAGGTGTTAAATTGTGCGTGGAAAAGTCCGTTTTCGAACCCAAAATCACCGAAAACGATGCCATCCACTCCAAATTGGAGGTTCAATAGTGGAATCGCTTTGGGCGAGTACCTGCCAACGTCATCAAGTTGCTTGATTCGAGTGGCATGGCTTAAAAACTGTGAAATTCCTACAGGTTCCAGTGACTTGCTTTGGGACAGCAATTCGGTGACCGCCACGGCCAGGCCAAGCGCAAGGTCTTTTTCTCCCGTGGAGGAGTAAAAATACACCAATGCTTTCGTCGATTTCCTGGCTTCTGGCGCGGATTTCGGCTCTTCCTTGTCGGTGGCGTTTTCCAGGGTCGGCGTTGTCGGTTGTTTTCCGTAGGCAAGAGATCCCAGACCTAAAAAACACCAGACGAAAACCGCCAACAGAACCCAACGACCCTCGATACGAAGCTTAGCAGGCATAATAAACCTTTTTCTCTATTCGGATTCCGAGTTTCGCTCCCCAAATTCCTTCCCGGATCGTCCCCAGGATTTTGACCATAGTTCGTTTGCGCACAAGTTTACCACGATGCCTAAAAAGAGCAAAAAGAGAATTGAAAAAAGTGAACTTTTCCAGTCAATTAGGTCCATATTTTCCATACTCTGAAGATTTAAGGCATCCCAAAAGCGCGTGCTTATATGGCTTGTTATATATGCAACTTTGTTTTTGCTTCTTTTTAGGAGGCATTTTATTTCTTTTTAAAGTGGTCGTATCCTTCTTTTTCGCAAGCCAGAGTTACTCCGTTCTCATCTATTAGCACGAAACCTTTCTGATCTTTCATTTTTCCTATTCTGTGGAGCGGACAGGAAAACCGCTTTTCCCATTTTTCCCTCAATACATTTCTGAATTTTCCCGGCACGGTGAACAGCAAGGCGTAGTCCTCGCCTCCACGCAAAGAAAACTCTCTTGCCTTTTCGACAACCCCCGAAAAGAAAGTCACCATTTCACTGTGTAGCGGAAGACGTGCCACCTCGATTTCCGCACCTGTGCCGGAACGTTCCAGTATGTGGCTCAAGTCGCCAAGCAAACCATCCGAAACGTCTATAGCCGATGTGGCGAGCCCTTCCTCTGCGAGCCACATTCCCTCCTCTACTTTCGCCTCTGGCCGCAAATACGCTTCAAGGCAAGCCTTTGAAATATCTAGCCTTTCTTTGCCAACTTCAAGAGCTTCGAGTGCCAATCGGCTTAACCCGAGCCACCCGGCAACCCAAAGATCATCTCCCGCTTGCGCCCCGGATCGTAACAACGCCTTTCCGTCCTGTTGAGCACCTATGGCTGTGATGGAAATCATGATCGGTCCGGGACTGCCGGTTAAATCACCACCCACGATAGTGAACTTGTAGCGTTCACAGGCTTCACGAATGCCATCGGCGAAACTTTCGATCCATTCCGTCGATAGATTTTTGGGAACCGCCAACCCGACGAGACCGAACCTCGGTCGTGCTCCCATGGCGGCGAGATCGCTTACGTTTACCGCGATAGCCTTGTATCCGATTTCCGACGCCGTGCAGTAGCTCCGGCGAAAATGTACGTCCTCCACCAGCAGATCGACACTCGCCGCCTCGACCTCTCCAGGAAGCAACTTCCAAAGCGCGGCGTCGTCTCCGGACCCCAATACTGGCTTTTCTCCGGGATGACCGAGACAATCGACGAAAAACGCGATTCTTTCGAATTCGTTCATGTCGGCTCCATTGAAAAAGGCCCGCCGTCGGGCGAGCCTGAAAATGCATTCAACACATGGAAATCACTGGTTTTTCATGTGCTTCAAAGAAAGCTTCGCGATGGCCTTGAGCGTTTCGAACACGCCCTCGCCCGTCGTTGCGATGGCTTCGAAGTCCTGCACGCCGAAAGTATTGATTTCCCTGCGTAATTCCTCTACATCCACCGCCGAGGGAAGATCCCGCTTGTTGTATTGGATCAGCCAGGGAATGGTGTCTATCGACATGCCATGCTCATTGAGGTTTTCGATCATGTTGTCCATCGACTCCAGGTTGGCATCCATGCGCTCACGCTGGGAATCGGCGACGAAAACCACACCATCGGCCCCTTTGAGGATCAACTTGCGGGAGGCATCGTAAAACACCTGTCCAGGCACGGTATACAGATGAAAACGGGTATTGAATCCCTTGACCTTTCCCATTTGCAAGGGCATGAAGTCGAAAAACAGCGTGCGCTCGGTTTCCGTGGCCAAAGAAATCATCTTGCCGCGTGTCTCCGGGGCGGATTTTTCGAAAATATGCTGAAGATTCGTGGTTTTACCACACAATCCCGGCCCGTAGTACACCAGCTTGATATTGATTTCCCTGGTGGAATAATTGATGAAAGCCATCCGGCGACCGTCCTAAAATCTACGAGTTAATCATTGAAAAGATTTTCGATATCGTCGTCCGTAATTTCGGCGAAAAGCGGGTTGGTCTGATCCGCTGCGTGTCGTTCATCCATGTCCGCGATGATCTCTTCAAGCGCCTGCGTGGCCTTTCGTACGCGCAGACGAACCAGCCCTAAAGAGGAATGGTTGTCGAAAACCACAACGAGAATCAGCTTGGAAGCAATGATGCTCAGATGGAGATTGTCGTTTTCTCCTTCGTGGTTTAGAGACGAAAACTCCTTTTCACCGATCAGTTGGGCCAAGCCGCCGGTCGCGGCGATGTTGCCTGCAGCGAGCGACGCCATGGAGGTAGTATCCATGTCACCGGAGTTGCCACTGGCGGCGATGAGCTGGCCGTTTTTATCGACGATGAAAACTAGTTTGGCGTTTGCATCTTTATAAAGACTATCACAAACCCCTTGAAGTTGTTCGAAATCTTCCTGATGGATGATCATTGGTTCATTGACCCTGATTGATTGTCCACGTCTAATTTGTCCCGGAATTTACCAGAGATTTCAAAGCGAAGCAAGAGATTCTTCCCAACGTACTTTCTTGCGGGCGGAAATTTTTTAGTGCGGATTTAGGATGGACCCGAAGGGTCCAAGCGCCTCTCCCTTTGGGAGAGGCCGGTGCTTCAGCACCGGGTGAGGGGAAGTTTCGTGTTCCCTCACCCTAACCCTCTCCCAAAGGGAGAGGGGATATAAGTCTTATGTTTTCAATATGTTACAATTGCCTCCGAAATATTTCGCACTATTTTAATTTCCGCCCCTTTCTTGCGGGCGTGAGTGAAAATGTGAAGGAACTCAAATAAAGAGATGAAAGAAGTTGTAGCGGCGAGGCGTAAGCCCGCCGGAAAAGGAGCAAATCACGGCAGGCTTACGCCTCGCCGCTACGAAAAAAGAGAAATTTACGAAAGTCGTAATATTTTGTAATGCACCCCAAAGAAAGTGGCTGTAACTTTCTTGCCATGCCAGACGGCCTATGAAATAGTATCGCATTCCATTTTCTCGTCCGGTCTCGCTTTTTTCCATAGAGGTCCGTCATGAAACCATTGAACAAATCCCTTCTCAACCTCAGCGCCG
Organism: Myxococcota bacterium; assembly: GCA_963663525.2. Classification (GTDB taxonomy): domain Bacteria; phylum Myxococcota_A; class SURF-8; order SURF-8. The sequence continues at coordinate 1,112,421 of CAXXHC010000004.1, read as the reverse complement.
ACACGATCCGCTTTCTAGCCATCGACGCCATCGAAAAGTCTCGTTCGGGCCATCCGGGAATGCCCATGGGCATGGCCAAGACTGCTGCTTACCTTTTTACACGTCACCTGCGCTTCGATCCCACGGATCCCAACTGGCGCGATCGCGACCGCTTCGTGCTTTCGGCGGGCCATGGCTCGATGCTGCTTTACTCCCTGCTGCATCTTTGCGGATATGACGTAACACTTGAAGATATCAAGAATTTCCGCCAATGGGGCAGCCGAACTCCCGGACACCCCGAGTACGGAGAAACGGCGGGAGTCGAAACCACCACCGGTCCGCTGGGTCAGGGTTTTGCCCATGGTGTGGGGATGGCGCTGGCCGCCAAAATGCTCCATGCGCGGCTGCAACGAGAGGACGACTGGAACCCCGTCGGGCATAAAGTCGTCGGAATCGTCAGCGACGGCGACCTGATGGAAGGTGCCGCCGCCGAGGCCGCTTCGTTCGCCGGACATCACAAACTGGACAATCTCCTTTACTTCTACGACAGCAACTCGATTACCATCGAAGGTGGCACCGACCTGACCTTCTCGGACGATATTCCCAAGCGTTTCGAGGCGCTGGGCTGGAAAGTCGTCTCGTGCAGCGGACGCGATTACGACTCGATGGAAACAGCCATGCAAGAAGTCATGGAGGACGAGGGAAAACCGAAAATGGTGGTCGTGCGCACCCACATCGGCTGGGGCAGCCCCAACAAGCAGGATACCCCCGATTGCCACGGCGCGCCTCTCGGCCCCGAGGAAGCCGCCTTAACCAAGGAAGTGTTGGGTTGGAAGGAGCATCCCGACTTCCACGTTCCCGACGAGGTGCGGGAGTTCTTCCGTCAATCGGTCAAACCGCGACAAAGGGAGCGGGAGATCTGGCAGTCTCAGTTCGACGGCTGGAAAGAGCGCAACCCGGACCTGTACGAGATCTGGAAACTGCACTGCGAACCCGATCCGTGGCCTGAGAATCTGTACCAGATCATTCTGGACGCCATGCCGGGGGAAGCCGCTCCGACCCGAAAACTGTCCGGGCTGGCCCTCAACGCCGCTGCGAAACTCCACCCGCGCCTTGTGGGCGGTTCTGCCGATCTCGCACCTTCCAACAAAACCATGATCGACGGGGCGGACGATGTCGGACCGGGTCGGTATCTGGGACGCAACCTTCGTTTCGGTATCCGTGAGCTGGCGATGGGCGCCATCACCAACGGTATCAATTTATATGGTGCGTTTCGCGGGTACTGCGGCACGTTCTTCGTTTTTTCGGACTTCATGCGTCCGGCGGTTCGCCTGGCGGCGCTGATGAAACTCAACAGTCTGTTCGTATACACTCACGATTCGTTTTACGTCGGGGAGGATGGTCCCACCCATCAGCCGATCGAACAACTGGAAGCGATGCGCCTGATTCCCAACCTGGAACTCTGGCGTCCGGCCTGCGGCGAGGAAGTTGCAGCAGCATACGCCCGCGCCCTGCGGCGTGAGAACGGCCCATGCGCTCTCGTCTTTTCCAGGCAGAAACTCCCCGTGTTGGACCTTCCCTCCACGGCGAACGAAGATTCCATTTCCAGGGGCGGTTACATCGCCTGGGAGCCCGAAGGCGGCCCGGAAGCGGTGGTAGTGGCCACGGGTTCCGAAGTGCACGTCGCCATCGACGCCGCGAAAAAACTGGCCCGGAAAGGCCGAAAACTCCGTGTGGTTTCCATGCCTTGCCGCGAAGTTTTCCTCGCGCAGGAATACGAATACCGTCGCGAAATCCTTCCCCACAAGATGCCGAAAGCGGTGGTCGAGGCGGGAACTCCCGGAGGCTGGTGGCGCATCGCCGGGTCTCACGGGCTGGTGATCGGCATGGAGCAGTTCGGACGCTCTGCCCCCGGTGGGGTGCTGGCCGAAAAGTTCGGATTCACGGCGGATGCGGTTGCCGGAAAAATTTCGGACTGGCTCGACAAAAAGGATGAACGTAAAGCCTGATTTTTCAACACCTTTTCAGCAAATATAATAATTACTCAGGAGCCTGAAAATGACGCGATTTCTTCTGGCGCTGGGAACAGCCCTCGCCATTTTTCTTCTTGTACTTGGATGTTCCGGCAACGAAAAAGCGCTGCAACAGGAACAACACGAGCGCAGCCTGCTTTCCGGCATTGGCCAAAAAAAGAAGAAAAAACGAAAACTTACGAAAGCCGACCGGAAAATGGAACGGCGCAAAAAGATGAAAAAGCATTTCCAAAAGGTCATTGGTCTGTATTTCGATGAAAACCTGGAGGCTTTCTCCGAACAATTCGACAACGAACTGGACCTCGTGGGCCGAACGCTGGAATTCAAGGAGCCGCGAGTCAAAAAGGACGAATATCTGTCCCAGGTCAAAAAAACCTTCTCCTCACAAGAGTTGGACAAGGTCGAACCAAACGACATTTTCGATTTCGAGCGTCCCAACCGCTTTTTCATTCTTACCTACGACCAATTCCAGAAAAAAATCCCCGTCTGGAACTTCTTCCCCGGCTGGGAAGATATCAAGCCGTTCGTGAAAAAAGGCGATTGGATGGGTATTGCCAAGGTGGACCGTTCCGGCGTCAAAGCCAAGGTCTACTTTCCCGACAGCTACTTTTACGTGTTCAGGAAAATCGACGGAAACTGGCGCATCGTGGCCACGGAGTGATCCTTTTGGATTCAGGCCTCACTGATCGTTTCTACATGAAGGAAAAGAACCGGGGTCGTGCCGGATATTGTCATTTCACTCAGATTGCATACCGCTCACTCCGAGTGCCGCCCTTAGCCCGGAAAATTCATGAGGATCGTAGCGAGACGCCGAAAACCGATGATATTTCATGAAGTTGGAGCGATTTTCACCCGGAGGCATACTGAACAGTCTGTCGAGGATGAAAATCGGGAAACGAGTGAAAGATCAAGGGTTTTCAAGTCGCAGTAGATTCTTCATGAATTTTCCGGGTTAGGGCGGTGTATCGAGGAGTAAATAGTATGGCTCGATACGATTTGCTTCGCAAATCACTCGCCAAGAGCGTGTTTTTGCAAAGTGGCAATTTTTTGTAATTCACTCGTTCGTGCCTTCAAAAAAAAAGATGAAGTTGTTCCGTGCACGCCATTTGATGTATGATGATAGCGTTTCTTCCGCTGTTATCATCACGCTGCACACATTTGCCCTTTTTCGTGGCGGAACGCACGAGAACTCATGAATCGGAACGTATTCAAGCGAATCTTACGAACGCTGGAAGCCGAAAACGGGCTTTCGGCGGAATCCTCCGAACGGCTTTGGGAGGAAACCGAGGGCATGAAAACCCCGGAAGAAGCGCTTGTCGATCTGGTCACGCTGTATGAAATCGATGGCAACTCCCTGCGCGACCTGCTTTCCGAACTGTACCAAAAACCAATTGTCGAACTCGATCCCGGAAGCGCCGCCATTCCCGATGAAATAGTCCTCGACGCCGAAACCTGCCGTGCCAATCACTTTTTTCCGTTCGACGCAAGCAAAGGCAAACTCGAAGTCGCTGTTTTCAACCCTGGAAACATAAGTCATTACGACGTCTTGCAATCGTTCTGTTCGTTGTCCGTGAAAATTTCCGTGGCATCTTACAAAGATATCCACCGCGCGATAGACAGCTTTTTCGACGACGTTCGGCCTTCGATGTCGATGTCGCTCGACGAAGAAGAAAACGAAATAGATTGGGCCGATGCAGCCACCGAAGCACCCTCGTCCCGTGCTCAGGCCGACCCCGCCCGGCTCGAAAACTACCTTGTGGATCTCATCGGAAACGCTCTGGATCAACGATGCACGGAAATTCGTTTTCGCTGTGCAAAACAAGCCATTACCGTGGAATACATCATCGACGATGAACCGGTGTATGCCACATCGTTTTCCCGACGAGCGGTCGATAGCCTGGCCTTCGCGCTTGCGAACCTGTTTCGTGTCCAGTTTTCCGAGTCCCGCAGCCAGCACGAAATCCGGGGAAACGTCCCGGAATCGCTCCAACCGCGTCTTCCGAACGTGCGCCTGTCCCGTATCGTTCTGGATGACGAAACCCGGTACGTGCTTCACTTGCCGAACCTTTACATCCTCAACAAACGCATCGATCAGATCGGCTTCACCAAGTCTACATTTACTCGCTTTGACAAGGCGATGGACAAAGAAACCGGTCTGCTGGTCATCGCCTCTCCCAAAAGAGGCGGGAAATCCACGACGCTGTATCACGCCGCGCGCCACCTTTTCCTGGCAGGCCGAAGCGTGCATAGTATTGAAAACACAATTCTTTGCGAAAGTCAGGACATCACCCAATGGGAGGTCGATACGGAACGCGACCGTACCTCCTTGCAATTATTAAACCTCGCCATCCGAGATTTTCCAGGGGTGATTATCGTCGATCCCGTGGACGACCCGGAAACCCTGGAACGCTGTGTGGAAGTGGCGCGATTGGGCATCCTGGTGATAATAGGTTTTCACGCCAGTTCGATCGGGGAATGCGTACAAAAACTGGTAAAAATGGGCTTGTCGTACGGCACGATTTCCTCGATGCTACGAGGCATCGTGGTTCAAGATATCGTCCGTAGGGTCTGCCGTCATTGTCGATCGAAAATCAGACCCTCCCAAAAGGAAAAAGACATCGCCGCCGAATTCGGGATCGACACCCTGAATCGTGTCTACGTGGAACGCGGCTGCGAACGTTGCCGAAACACGGGATATTATAAGCGCACGGGGGTGTTCGAAAGCCTTTTCATGACCAACGCCATCCGCAGTTTCTTTTCCTCCTGGCCGGACCTTGTCCAGATCAACCGCCGCATCCGACAGGATGGAATCAAGCGGTTGGAAGAATACGCCTATATCAAGGCTATGACCGGTCATACTACCTTTGCCGAGGCTCACCGAGTGGTGGGCGATTGGGACCGTAGTCTCATTGGTAGTCGCCATCTCCACCGGAGCGAAGAATTGCTGAAAAAAGGCGCGATGCATGAGGAAAGCCGGACGATCCCGGTGGACGACCTGCCGAATCTCGACTCGTTCTCTTCGTAACAGTTTGACTGCAACCTATCGTTACCTTTCGGGCAACACGGAAGTTTCCGATTTCTTTGCGGAAAATCCCTCGATCATGTAATCTTTATCGCAGTTTCTAATTGAATTTAGCGGTAATTGCTCTTTGTCGCGAGTAGGTTGGGCAATTTTAAGTCCGACACTATGGCAATGTCGGGTAACGCAAACTATCGCTAAAAACTATTAGGAACGGCTATAAATCATTGTTTGACGTGCGGCATAGACGACGAACCGACAGAAAAATATGCAGTCGTTGACAGCGGTTTCGGAGTACCCCGATGAACGTGCGAAATACTCTCTGGCTCCTCGCGGTGTGGTTTGTATCCGTGACGATGGTGGCCTGCTCGGAATCTTCTTCTTCCTCTGGCGACGAAGACATCACCGAATCCGACCAGGCAACGGGGAGCGAGACCGACAGAAACGGTGAAGATAACAGCGTTTGGAGCACCGTACTCGTATGCGACGATCTGGACTTCGGCGCAGTCATTCTGGGTCAGGCTGTGATAAAAGGCTGCAAGATGGCCATCGAAGGCATGGATACGGTGATAATCAAGGACATAGACCGATCTTCGACCACCACACCCGAGTATTCCATCGACGCGATTCTGGACGACCAAGGGGGGGAATTATCACTGCCTTTTCCCTTGCGTGCCAGCGAAAACGTGTTCATTCAGGTTCGTTACCAGCCTGTTGACCAGGGAACGGATGAAGGAACCATCCTCGTAACCTCGGATTCTCGATTCAACCCCGTCCAGGGAATCGGCGTTTTTTCCCGGATCGAGGGAGAATCGAAACTATCCGTCCCGGAATCTCTGGATTTCGGCTCGACCTCCACCCGTGAAACAAAAACTCTTTCGCTTGAAATCGCCAATCTGGGAGAAGGCGGGGGAAATCGAACGCTTGCCGTCACTTCCATCACGTTTTCACGAAACAGCGGAAGTTTCTCTTTGGATAACGGGTCTTGTGCCGCCTCGAAGGAACATCCGATTCTCATCGGTCAGGGCATGAGTCACTCCTGCGAAGTGCGTTTCGCCCCGCTCGCAGAAGGCGAAACCTCGGCGAAAATCAGTGTCGATTCCGATGCCACCAGCGGCGAACCGCTGGCCAACGTGAATCTCTCGGGTGTCGGCGTCACTCCGACCCTTACGCTGGAACCGGCAACCATCGATTTTGGCCTTACCGAAACCGGCGCATCGAGCTATCGGACTTTGATCCTGGCCAACAGGGGTTCCGCGCCGGTACGTATCGCTTCTCATGCTTTTCCGCCGGGAGCCCAGGCGTTTTCGTTGCTCGCCCCAAACAATCGCCTCGTAAACAAAACTCTGGAACCGGAAGAAACCCTTCCCATGGATCTGCTATTTGAGCCGACCGAATCGAAAAACTACGAATGCCAATTGACATTCGAGACGGATTCGGCGTTCGAACCGCAGGTTTCTCTCCCACTTACAGGCGAAGGAATCAAGCCGGGAAGCAGCCTCGTGCTCAACGTGCACGATCTGGAAGGCGAACCCATCTGGGGCGCTCTTGTTATAACGTACGACGGAGAAGAATTGGGGGCTACCGATATCCTCGGCAGGCTGCTGATTGCCGTGAACGCCGGGGACGATTTCGTGATCGTCGTGGATGGAGCAAACGCGATCGACGGGCCGTATTCCACGCAATATCGGCAGGTTACAAGTATCTGCGGGTGCGCTTCAGCCATTTTGCAACGGCTTTATCCGAATACGGCTCAATCGGCGAGAACGGGCAGAATCACTTCGTGGGACGCCCCCGGCTCGGTACTGCGATTCGATCCCGAAAGCATCGACTGGCCGGAATCGGAAGAAGACTCCGAGGAAAGTCTCTACCTGCAAAAAGCCTATGCCCCCGCCCTGCCCTGGCCGTTGCCGAACGGCATGTCGTCCGTGGTTTCGGTGATCGTCGGCCCCGACGAGGTGCAGTTCACCGAACCGGTGACGTTGGAATTTCCCAATAATACAGATCTTTCTCCGGGAAGCCGGTTGTCTCTGGTCCGGTTTTCCAAAGAAGAGCTCGAATGGAAACCCGTGGCCACGCTCGAACTTACGGATGAAAGCGACCGCTGGGTTTCTGTAGAGGGAGGGTTACAGTCCTCCGGCACGTTCGCGCTGCTTGACACATCCCTGGCCTACACGATCAACGGTCTGGTGATGGAACGCTCCGAGGACGGCTTCGTCTCTCCCGTCGAAGGAGCGTGGGTGGTCTATAACAATGTATCGGCAAAAACCAACGCTGCCGGTCGGTATCAGTTGGCCAATGTACTCGGCATTCCCGGAACCACTGCCGGTCATCTTTATACGTATCGCGGAAATACCTGGGAACGTTCAGAAAATCGACTTTCGGAAACTTTCCGCTGGCCTCCCTCAAACAGCAGTCCTTTCGAATTGCCGACCATCGAATTTGCGTGTCAGCCTCAAAAAGGATTCGCACGAGGCTGGACCATCGACGAGCAAGGCTTGCCTGTCGAACGCGCAAGTCTCCGAATAAACTGTGAAAACGACGTTGTATTGCTTCAAAGCAGCAATGCCGACGGCTCCTTTGCCTTCTCGGATGTCCCGGTGGATTTGGAATGCACCCTGACGGCGCGCCATCCCGACTCGACGGTCTCCTATACCGTGGATTTCGAAGTGGATGATGCGGAAATCGTCTATGATTTCGGGGAGATACCCCTCCCCTTCGGTGATGCCACATCGCCGGAAATCGAAACAGCCTATCCCACAAATGGGCAACGAGATGTGGACCCGTTGGATTCCGTCTGGCTGCGTTTCAACGAACCGGTGGACATCGAAACCCCCGACGACGTTTTCGGACTGTACAAAAACGAAACTCCGGTTCCGGGACACGCCATACTCGACGAAAACGGGCGCACCCTCCGTTTCCTTCCGCAACAAGCCCTTTTGGAGGGTCGGGAATACCGCTGGCGTCTCGTCGAAGGCGTGGCCGATCTTGCCGGTAACGTATTGGAATCAGGGGCAGAGGCCGTGTTCCGCACTCCCCGGCCCGAATGTCCTGAACCGCAGAATTCCTGCCGGGAAATCGCATATGACTGGGTTGAGGAAACCTGCGCGGAAACCGTCTTCCCCGACAACACCCTTTGCGACGACGGCCAACCCTGTACCGACAACGATCGATGCATCGCCGGAGAATGCCGATCCGGAGCCGTGAATACATGCAGCGGGCATGGAACCTGCCAGACGGATAGCGGTGAATGCCTGTGCGACGAGCACTTCGCCGGGGAGCGCTGCAACCGTTGTGAGGACGGCTATACCGGATATCCCACTTGTCTGACCGCCGTGGATGGAGACGAAGACGAGGCAGAAGAGGACGAATCCCCCGAAATCGAGGACGAGGACGAATCTCCATTCTGGCTGCTAGCATACGACCACGGAGAAGGAAGCCTCTCTTCGTTCGATGGAATCGCCACTTACACCGGGGAAAGTCTGCTGGCCTGGGGAACGAATAGGGAAACGGGGGATGCCCGTATTTTGCGCGGGGAAATCTCCCAACGCGATTTCACATGGATTGCGGCCTCACGGATCGTCTCCGGGGCGGATTCCTTCCATCTGCTGGATGCCTGTTTCATGACCGCAACGACGGGTCTTGCCGTAGGCAAAGGGACGATGGGAGAGGAAAGCACTCCCAGTCTTTACAGATTCCACGATGGAGGGGAATTGTGGGAAGCGAGAGTTCTGGCCGGAAATCCCCAGTGTACTGCGGTTGAATGTGTAAGTGACCGGAATTGCTGGGCAGGTTGTGAAAGCGGCAGCGTATTTCGCTCACGGGACGGAGGCGATACTTGGAGTTCGTTGTCCCTGCCGTCCGGGAATCTGCACCTGGCCCGGCTGGAATTTCTCAATGCCTCGCAAGGATGGGTCTTCGCCGATCGCGAAAGCCTGAACGAGAACGAAGAACGGCAAATCGATCCATACGGGACGATCTGGGTCACGCCCGATGGAGGCGACACCTGGAGTCCGGTCCGGCAGGGATGGAGCGTCCTGTTTCTCGAAGCACAGTTCCTGGACGGGCAGGACGGATACGTGCTGGTTCGAAACGATATAAACGAACCTGGAACGGATGAATTGCAGCGTACCAACGACGGAGGCTGGAGCTGGTCGCCGGTCGAAGTTCCGACGGAAGTCACCACATCGGAAGGAGTTTTGCCGGTCCGCGCTCTGTATGATTTCCATTTCGAAGCCCTCGAACGAGGTTGGCTGGCGGGGAGCGCGGGAGATGACAACAGTCGCGTGCCCCTGCTGCTTTTCACCGAAGACGCTGGAAATCATTGGGAGATCGCGGATATTCACACCCTCGACGATGCCCCCGTCCAGGTCGAAAGCATTCGAGCGCTTGCCTTTGCCGATGCTCTTCATGGCGTGGCTGCCGGAGATGGCCCTTCCCTTTTCGCCTACGGATTTCATCAGGACATGCCGGACGGAGACGAGGACGAAGAAGAAATAGAGGTGGAAGAAGAGGAAGTATTTACGTGTGAGCCGGGAACGGTCGAATGTGGATTTTCCGAAGGAATTCCAACGGTTTTGCGTTGCAACGAAAACGGGAACGGCATCGAGACGCCTGTTCTCTGCGACGAAAATCATCCCGATTTTACAGGACAATTGCCGGAGTGCTACGAAATTACTTGCACGCCGGGATTGGGAACCGATACCGGGTGCCATTTCGAGTTTCAGTCGGGACGAAGCTGTACCCCGGCCAACCCCTGCATTGTCGAGGGAAGTTGTTCAAAACTCATGGGAATGGACCTGTGCGGCGGACACACACGCGAGTGCCATGACGACAACGATTGCACCCAGGATTCCTGCGACCCCTACGCGGGCAACGAAGAAGATCCGTGTGTATTCACTCCCTTGCCGATTGGTTCATCTTGTAACGATTTCGACGCCTGCACCGAAGAGGATAGCTGCCGAAACGGCGTTTGTGTGGGAGAGGCGATCGAGGGCTGCTGTCCCGGACATCCCGACATGGTGGAATTGTCCCCATATAATTACTGTATCGACCGTTACGAAAACACCCTCGGCGATCATCCTGCCTGCGACGATGAAACGACGCTGTATGGACAGTCGCCGTCCTCATTCCCCCCAGATTTCCACGAGTTTTTCCCTCCAGACGTCAACCCGGACCCGTCGATGGATGAGGAATTTCCAGCCTACTCTCCTTCAATGGAACTCTATGCCTGCTCCCTGCCGGGCGTGCTTCCCTCTGCCTGGCTGACATGGCGTCAGGCGTCGCGGGCCTGTATGAACCAGGGAAAGCGGCTCTGCCACTACGAGGAGTGGAACTACGGTTGCGGAGAAGGCGATTCTTACCCCTACGGAAATACCTTTATCGAAGGGCGTTGCGCCGACCGGACGGCGGTTCCGTCCGGAGGAGAAAGCCTGCCCACGGCATCGAGGGTGGACGATCCCTACTATTGTTCGTGGACCAGTGAGAACGAGACCTATCAAACGTTCGATGCATCGGGCAACGTGGCGGAATGGATACTGCCGGAGAACGAAACCGATCCCCGAGCCTGTGGAGGAAGCTTTCAGGATCTCGACACCGAGTCTCTCTCCTGCGTTTCCTGTTCGTTTTACGGCGCGTCGGACGCCGTGGAAGAGATAGGATTCCGATGCTGTATCGACCTGGAAGGTCTGTGCGCTCTCGAAACCTGCAACGGTCACGGCACCTGCGACCCACAAACCGGGGAGTGCAACTGTCTTGAACGCTACGACGGAGAACACTGCGACGCCTGCGCCACCGGATACGAGAACTATCCCGATTGTCAGGAGATTCCGCGACCTCTTTTGCAGGTGGAACCGGAAATTCCCGAAACGGGCGTGGATTTCGGCGAGCAACTCGTGGATTCCGTTTCCGAAGAAACGATCCTAGTACTAAGCAATGCGGGAACGGCGGTGCTATCGATAGAAAGCATTGAAATCACTGGGGAAAGCCCGCAAGCTTTCCGACTCTCTCCCGACGTTTCCGAGCTTGATTTCCCCATTTTGCTTTCGTCGGACACGCAAGATGAATTCCAATTGGCTCTTACATTTGCTCCGGATATTTCCGGCACCCGCAAAGCCACGCTTCAAATTCACAGCAACGACGCCGAAAACGAAACGAAGAGTGTTTCCCTGCGCGGATTGGGAACCGATTGTCCCCTGACCTACCACCTTTGCGGGGATACCTGCGTTTCCAATCTCGATCAGGCACACTGTGGAGATCGCTGCGAACCCTGTCCGTTAGTAGATCATGCACAACCTACTTGCGATGGCGTATCATGTGGATATCATTGCGATAATGACTACGCCGACTGCAACGACGAATCCTCCGACGGTTGCGAAACCTATCTGCTCGACGACCCGGCCCACTGCGGCTCCTGTTCCCCTTGCGATCTGGCGCATGTGACGGATCACTCCTGCATCAACGGGATCTGCGGCGTGGTTACGTGCGAGAACGACTGGGACGACTGCGCACCTGAAGCGGAAGGCTGCGAAACCGACATTACCAGCAACCGATTGCACTGTTCCGGCTGCAATCTCGCTTGTGAACCACCACTCGCGGATTGGGCAACGTACCATATCCGATATCTGCACTGTATTGAAAGCGAATGCGTCACCGAATGCAATCTCGGCTATCTCGACTGCGATCCCCAGGAAATCGGCTGTGAAACCTTCCCCAGCATGGACCCGGAGCATTGCGGCTCCTGCGAAAACGATTGCGGCGAGCTTTCCTGGTCCCACGTCGAGGACTACACCTGCCAACAGGGGATGTGCCGCCTGGTTTCCTGCGAGGAAGGATACGAAAACTGCGATGAAAATGAAGAAACCGGTTGTGAAACGGACGTTTACGGTCATCCGCAGGTTGGATCGGAGGCGGACCCGGCCCACTGCGGCGGCTGCGATCAAGCGTGCAATTTGACCCACACTTTGGAACATCGCTGCGTGGAAGGCGAGTGTGAAGTGGAAACCTGCGAAGAAGGCTGGGCCGATTGCAACGGGCGGGCCTTCGACGGCTGCGAGACCTCCACCACGGCGAATCTGGAGCACTGCGGCATCTGCAACATGCGTTGCGAGGACCTGGACTGGCCCCACGTGGATAGCTATTCGTGCGAGGATGGAGCCTGTCAGGCGAACACTTGCTTGTTCGGTTACGACGACTGCCTGACCGGTTCGGAAAATCCTGGATGCGAAACCGACATTCGCAACAGCGAAAACGGGGAACATTGCGGAAATTGTTCCACAAATTGCGCCGACCTGCCACGGTCCTGCGGGGAAAACTGCCACGTGGAGCAGTACAACTGTTACGCTGCCCAATGCAAGATTTTCGCCTGTGAAACGGACTGGGCCGACTGCGACGGCAACATTGACACCGGATGCGAGGTGCATCTACCCACAGACGCACGAAACTGCGGCGGCTGCCCGGACGACCCTGGCTACAAAGACTGTACACGCAATAGCTGGTACAAAGTGAGTGAGTACCAATGTATTGACAGCGAGTGCGAAATCCTGACTTGCTCAGGTGGTTGGGCGGATTGCGACGAACTGAGAACCACCGGATGCGAAACGGATTTGCTGAACGATTCCAACAACTGCGGAGGATGTAGCGACGAAAACAACAACTGGGCCTACCGTTGCGCCTATGACAACGCAAACTACGAATGTCTTGATGGTGAATGCCGCCTCCTTTCCTGTTATGAAGACTATGACGACTGCGACGAAGAAAGCTCCAACGGCTGCGAACGCTATCTTCCCGACAACGACGACGGCTGGCATTGCGGCTCTTGCAACCGCCACTGCTACGACCTGACGGAAGCCTGCGAAAACGGCGATTGTCACGTTTCGGCTTATGCCTGCGTAGACAGCCAATGCGATATCACCCGTTGCGAAGGCGACTATTACAACTGCGACGACAACGACCGCAACGGCTGCGAAATCGATACGGGAACCGACCCCGCAAACTGCGGAGGATGTTCTAATGCCTGTCTGGCAAGCGACTTCGAAGGAGCGTTGGAAGTCACCTGCATTGAAAGGGAATGCGTGCCTTCCGCCTGCGAGGTTCCTCTTTCGGTTGCCGATGGCCAATGCCAGTGTATCGGGGACGGAAATTGCGAATGCGACGGCTACGAAGTCGATCAGACATGGCAAAAGGCGGTTTTTCTCAGTGAATACAGTGCTCAACAGCATTCGATCTGCCCGGCGGGAGATTATGATTGGTACGAAATCTACGTCAGCAGTTCTTCGAGCTATGCGATATTCTCCGCCCAATTGAGTGGAACAGGCTGGACATCCACCGAAACTCCCGTGCTTTCGCTGTACGACGATCCGACCGACACTCCCCTCGTCAGCGCGCAAGCCGAGGACGATTGGGAAATCGATGAATTGCTATTTCCCGGCTTTTATTACCTGAAAGTCGAAAACAGTCAGGCGGAATATTCGATATCAAACTATACGATCGACTGGAACGCCACCGACTATCCATTCTGAAATTTTCGCCGGGTGCATTGTCATTTCACTCAGGTTGCATACCGCTCACTCCGGGTGCCGCCCTTAGGGCGGTGTATCGAGGAGTAAGAGGAGTAAATGGTATGGCTCGATACGATTTGCTTCGCAAATCACTCGCCACGAGCGTTTTTTTGCAAAGTGGCAATTTTTTGTGATGCACCCATTTCCACCGAAAATTGCTTTTCTCGCTGGAATTTCCTACACTTCGGAGAATTCTTAGAGAGTGGAATGTCTTTCGCTCGGCGAGCGATTCTGGTACGGAAGTTTCATGGACACTTTGTTGCTGCAATTCGGATCGATTGCGCTGGACTGGCGCAACGTGCTGCTTTCGTTTTTGCTGGCGTTCCTGCTTTCCAGCCTCGTAGCGGTGGTCTACGAACGCACCTTCCAAGGACTGAGTTGGTCGCGGGGGCTGGTTCAAAGCATGATTCTCGGCAGTCTGATCTCCTGCCTGCTGATGATCGCCATCGGCGACAACATTGCGCGCGGCATCGGCATCGTGGGTTCTCTGGCGATTATCCGTTTTCGCACCAACCTGAGAGATCCCAAAGACCTTGTTTTCCTTTTCGCATCGCTCGGCGTGGGTGTCGCCTGTGGCGTGCAAAGCTACACGGCGGCGATTCTCGGCACGGTGGTATTCTGCGTAGTGGCCCAAATCCTCCACCACTCCTCGTTCGCTTCCCGAAAAAAACACGACGGCCTCGTCCGTTTTCAGGTTCCCGCCGAGGGCGACGGCCTCGACCGGGCGACAGACACATTGAAAAAACTTTCCAGGCGCTTCGTGCTGGTTACGTTGCGGGATATTTCCCAGGGCGAATGGCTGGATTGCGCCTACCAAGTAAAATTTTCCGACGAAACCGACGAAACACGCCTGATTCGCGAGCTTTCCCGCATCGAAGGCTTGCGCGGCTTGAGTTACCACAACCAGCAGACCACCGTGGAGGTATAAATCCGCTTGAAACGGACTCGACCCAGCATATACGTTCTCGCCTGGCTGCTTGCGGCTGCCGGAGCGGCGTATCTGTTTCACCAGTGGTATTTCGCCTCGAACTACCTCGGTTTGATGGAAACCCGCCGCCACGCCCTGGGATTCAGGGAAACCGGGAACGTAGCAGAGCTGTTCGTGCAGATAGGCGACCGCGTAACTTTCGGACAGCCACTCGCCGCTCTCGATCGCGACGATCTCGAGCGTCAAAAAGCCATTCTGGAAAAAGCGCTTCGGGAATTCAACGAAGGTCTTCCCGCAGACGAACGCCGCAACGCCTTGGAATTCCAGCGTTTACGGCTGGCACTGGAGGCGGACCTTTCCAACATGGCGGAAACGAAAGCGCTGTTCGCGTCACGCCGTGCCGAACTGAAAAGCGTTTTACAGCAAATCGAGAAATTGCAGAGCGCCGAAAACTCCGGGTTGGGCCACAGCCCCGAATTGACACGTCTTTTGCTACGTCGGGACTGGCTGGAACGATACGTGTCCGAAGCGAATTCCGCCGAAAAAGATATTAAAAGAAAAGTCCGCGCACGGACGAAATCCGACATCACTCAGCCGGACGACGAAGCGACGCTCGTAAGTTCCGCCCTTAGCGAAAGAGCCCTCGACGCAGGCGATTTGCGCGCCCGAATCGCCCTGTTGGACGAGCGCATCCGAACCCGAAGCATCGTTTCTCCCTGCACCGGGAGTATCGTGGAAATCCTGGCTTGGAAAGGCGACACGCTTCCGGCGTTTTCACCGTGCATCGTCATCGAGGAAACCCGTTCCGACTACCTCCAAATGTACATTCCCGAAACGACGGATACGCAAATCGAAGCTGGGACGCGGGTCGAGGTCACTCCCCGCCGACACAGCATGAATTCCTACGGAGGAACAGTGGTATTCGTGCATCCGGGTTTCGAAGCGGTGCCGGAACGACTGGCCTTCCGCAACCAGATATTCTGGGCTCGAAAAGTTCGCGTGCTGCTGGACGAGGGTCACCCGTTTCTTCCGGGAGAAGCCGTACACGTGCGATTTTCCAGTGAAAACGGGGTCTTGCCCGGATCGGCCCACGCCGCGCCCTCCCCTCCCAAGTCCGAAATCGAGAACCAAGAAATGGGTGACATTCGGGTTCCACCGGAACTGGCCCGGCGTAGCCGTTTCGAGCCATCGGCGATTGCGTGGCTGGAGGATATCCGGCGCTTCGTCGTACTGAGCGACGACACCGGATGGAAAAACGCGAACGACAAAGCCCCGTGGATTTTCCTGATGGATCGTGCCGGCAAGGTGGAGAAGGAACCGCTTGTCGTGCAAGGTGCGGAAAAGTTTAACGATCTCGAAGCGTTGGCCGTGGAGAATCCGCAAAAAATGTGGTTCGTATCCAGCCAGAACTGCTCGAAAAAAGGCAAACGAAAAACATCCCGAGAAAAATTGTTCCAAATCCGCCGAGAGGGTCGGAAGTTCGAAGTTGTACGAGGCATTGCGTTGCTTTCCGCGATCGAAGCCTCCTATTCACGGGATGACATGAAACGTCTGGGCCTGACCGATCTCGACCGGGACGGGCGGGCGCTGCTCAACATCGAAGGTGCAACCTGGAGAGACGGCAGCCTGTACCTTGGACTCAAGCAGCCGCTAAAGGAAAACAAAGCCATCGTCTGGAAACTGGAACGTCCCGAGGCGCTGCTTGCCACCGGGAAACTCGTGCCCGGACAACTGAGCGTCTACGCGGAATTCTCGCTCGGAGATCACCCCGCCGGATCGATTTCCTCTTTGGAATTCGATACTTCCGGCACACTGTACGGACTTTCTACCGTAGCCGGGGCTGGCGTAGAACGACAAGTCGGTCGATATTTCCGCCTCACGCCGAAAAACCTTGAAAAGGCGGAGATTCTGGCGACGTTTCCGGGGAAAAAGGCCGAAGGACTGGCCTTTTTCGAAGGCAAGGCATTCGTCGTGTTCGACGCCGACCAGGGCACGCCTTCGTTCGCTCTCATCCCCAAGGACGCCCCACGATGAGCGCCCTGAACTCCCAATGCGTGCAACTTGGTAACTCGTCACCTAAAACATGCCAGATGTCTACCGAGCAAAGTCACCTACGCTCATCCCGAGTAGGCGACGTAAGTCGCCGTATCGAGGGACCCTTCGAACCAATTTCGCTTCGCGAAATCACTCAGGGTGAGCGACGAGAAACCTTAGGTTGTTTTAAGTGCCAGTTTAATAATGCGTTTTGGCGCATCTTTGCAGTTTTTGGCGTAATGTGTTGCGTGTTTCTCCCGAACTCCTTTGCGGAAAACTCCGAGGAAACCTCTTTCCCGAACCCCGACGTCTCGCCGGTGGAAATCGACGAAGCACGGGCGGTGGAACTGGGCTTGGAGCACAGCCGGGAACTTGCGCTTCTGCAATCCAACATCACGGTGGCGCGGCATCGTCTCGCTTCGGCGGGAGGACTGGAAAACCCGGAATTGCGGGTGCGGGATCTTTCGACACACTATTTCACCGAAGGCTTCGACGAGTTGCAGTTGGGAGTCCGCTGGACGCCTCCCCGTCCGGGTTGGCTGTCGCAGTCCGAGCAGTCTTCTCGCGTCGAACTCGAAGAACGCCGCGTGCGCGCCCAGCGTTTCCAGCAGGCGCTAAGTCGGAAAATCCGACGCAATTGCGCCACGCTCGCCATGCTTGAAAAGCTGCTGCATCTGGCGCAAGAACGTTTGAACCTGGAAACGGAGCGTTTACGCATCATCGAAGGCCTGGTGGCGCACGGCAATCGTTCGGTAGTGTATTTCACCAAGGCCAAAATGTGGCTGGCCGAGTCGAAAAACGACCTGTCGCGCATCGAGAAAAAACGCAACGTCGTGCTTCGTCGCCTGCAACGTCTGACAGGAGTGGACACACCCGTTCTCGTGCAAACCGAGGAGCCAGCGGAGTTGTCTATTCCTCTGGAAGAACTTCTTAGACTGGCGCTCGAAAGCCGTCCCGAAACCCGGCTGGCTGTCCAACGCAGACAACTGGCCCTGGACCAGTACGAATTCGAGCGTTATCGGCTGATTCCCTGGTTCAGCATGATCGAAGCCAACTATCATTTGGAAAAAGACAATCCCGACTGGGGCGAGTTGATGGTGGGCTTTGAGTTGCCACTGTTCAATTTCAACACCGGAAACATCCGCGCCACAAAACAGGCCGTTTCGCGCAAAGATGCGCAAATCGAGGCCAATTCGGAACGCATCGAGAACGAAGTGATCGAAGGCTACAACGTTTACATGGAAATCCGGGAGGACTGGGAGCATTTCAGCCTCGAAGCCGGGCAGATGATTGAGGAGGCTCGAAACATCATCGAACAGGCCCGCGTGCACAAAAGCCTCTATCCCGACGAAGTGCTGGAATTGGAATTGACCGTGGTCGAAACGAGGAAAATGTTGGTGGAAAAACGCCAGCAACTTCGTCACGCGCTTCTGGATCTTGCCTACCTCGCCGGACTCGACGACCCAAGCCCCCTGACGAAATAAGCCATGGCATCTCCCATTTCCACCATCACCCGCTACGAATTGAAGTACACGATCAATGAATCGCAAGCTCATGCGATTCGCGACTACATCGGCGGCTTTTTCTCCCTCGACCGCCACGCCGATCCCGCCACGAAAGGCTACACCGTTAACAATCTCTATTTCGAAACACCCGACCGGCGCTTTTACCACGACGTAAAGTTTCGCAAACTACGGCGCGTGAAACCGAGGGTTCGGTACTACGGATTCAGACCGGAAAACTCGCTGTGGCTCGAACTGAAATACCGGCACGACTCGATCATCTGGAAATTCCGCCGCCCGATTCCCCTCGAAGACTGGCCCGGCATCCTGGAGCAGCCTGAAGAAAGGTTCGCCGACGTAGGCCGGGAACACGTCTCGACCTCGTTCGAGCACGTGGTTACGATGACCGACGCAAGGCCCATGGTGCACGTCCGTTATTTTCGCGAGCCCTATGTCAGCGACCTCGACGTCTACGGGCGCGTCACCTTCGACCGCCGCCTGGTCTGCCACGCCACGAACGGTTCCACCGACATGGTTCCCGATGCGGCGATGATTTCCTGCGATGACCCGGTTACGGCTAGAGACGAGGAATCTCCCGTAATTCTCGAAATCAAGACCGAAAGCGCCGTCCCTTTCTGGGCCACGCAAATCATACGGGAATTCAATCTGAAGCAGCGCGGATTCTCGAAATACTGCTACGCCGTCGAACGATTGGCCGAATCGCCCGAAAACAGGGTTTCGCGCCTCAAAGGATTCCAGTGAACGTGCACGGATACGTGAAATATTCTCCCATCTCCTACTGACCCATCCCCAGTTTTATCAAAGTTTAACTTGACCAAGTAAATCATGAGTCCGCTCATCCCGAGTGCCGCCCGCAAGGGCGGTGTATCGAGGGGTTAGTGCGAAAAAACGCTATGGTTCGATACGATTTGCTTCGCAAATCACTCACCATGAGCGGTTTACCTCTTGGATGAAAAAGTGGGGATGGGTCTGCATCTCCTAACACAAACAAAACATTGCGGAGCCATCGGCTTTTATTTATGGTACAATCTCGTGATCGCGACTTCAGACACTAACCCGGAACACTCATGAAAACCTGTTGCGACTTGAAAACTCTCGTTCTTTCACTCGTTTCACGATTTTCATCCTCGACAGACTGTCCAGTATGCCTGCGGGTGAAAATCGCTCCAACTTCGTGAAATACCTTCGGTTTTCTGCGTCTCGCTACGATTTTTCATGAATGTTCCAGGTTAAGAAATCGACTGTCAAGGGGCTTCGATACCATCGTTTCAACGTTTTCCGCCTCGAAAGGAGACATGATGCGTCTTTTCCCGAAATCGCCGAGCCAAAAAACCGTTGCGGCGTGCATGTCGTGGCTGGTGCTTTTGGCGTTCGGCTGCACCGATCTTTCGCTTGAAGCGACGCAGGAATTCGGTTACGAAACCGATCCTGTCGCCATTTACAACGCCGACTGGGGCGTGCTGCCTCTGCCGAACAACCTGCTCAACCCGGCGCAACAGGCCGAATACGTGTCGATTCCGGGCGTTGACCCGATCGATCCCGCACCGACGACCGTCGCCCTCCCAGAGGTGGACGACGACGCCTTTGCTTTGGCTGAGGATCTCGGCTACACGGCAGCGCCGTACAATGTCGTCAAAGACAGCGATCTGACGCTCGCGCTGAAAAAAGGCATGAACCGCCTGGACGGCTTCCAGGTCAATTTCGTGCCGGAAATTCCGCTGTCGAAAAAGATCGACCTCGATTCCCTGGTGCCTTTCGACGGCAGTAATGCCTCGGACGCCAACTTCTTTTTCATCGACATCACCGACCCGGACGCTCCCGCAGCCGTCGATCCGGCCAAGTACCTGAGAGTATTCAACTTTCGGCTTTCCGAAACCATGCCGTATTACCTCACTCTGCGCCTGACGAAGGAAGAAGCGATGTTCGGCGAAGTCACGATGGACTTTCCCCAAGGTCACACCTACCTCGTGGTTATCACCGGCTTCGATGACAAAGGGCTGAAATCTTCCGAAAACGTCCCCTTCCAGCCCGACCCGTTTTTCCTGGTATTCGCCGAAGAGGACCGCTACGAGGACGAGGGCCTTGCCTACGTCGCCCCGGACGGATCCACCCGCAACAACGTGCTCGGCACCAAGGAAGAGATCCAGACGGCGGAAGGCGCGCGACAGATCACCAACTACGGCCTGAAAATCTGGGAATCTCTGGTCGGCGACAGCCACAAGCGCAACGAAGTCGTCACGGCTTTTCATTTCAGTGTGGCGCAAAATCCGATGCCCGTTTATTTCGTGCTCAACCCTCTGGAGACCCTCGGCGGCACCTACAACCTGGATCCACAGCCTTCCGACGGCGTAAAGGCCGACCTCACCGACCCCGAGAACGTAACCTATGCCTTTACAAAAGCCGACGCCTCGTGCACTCCGCAGATCGAATTCGAGATTTCTCGGGAAATTCAAGAAGATACGGTTAGCACCGAGACGCTGAAGCTGTTCAAGATCACCGAAGGCGGCCTCGTGGAAACGGCGGCGACTCCGGCGGTTTCGGTAGAGGATGGCGTGGTGACGCTCAGCCTTACACCGGATGCGGCGCTCGATCCGCAAAGCGAATACGTGGTGGCCGCCAATCACGGCATTCTGGACAAGGAAACCGGCCTCCCGGCTGGAGATCAGACCTACTTCGGCCTCACGCGGGTGGATACGCCCCTGGTGGACGCAAGCGGGATGTGGCTCTCTCCCAACCTCGACAGCCGCCTGGACGCCCTGTTTCTGTTGAAAAACAATCCTTTAGGCTCCAACATCACGGATATGAACGAACTCACCGAGGACAACCTCGCCGAAGCCACGGCCACGCTTTCCGGCGTGCTCTCCGCCCTGGAACAGTTCAGGCTGCACTACGCGGACAGCATCGACGAGTTGGTCTCGAACGGTTTCGTTGCGGAACGGGAAGACCTTTGTATGGTTTGGACTTTTACCACCGGCGCGTGTGGAAACTAGGGAGGTAAACATGAACGCACGATTCAAAACGATTGGCGCGTGGACCCTCTCTTTGTGGATGGTTCTATTCTGCAACTCGGCGTGGGCCAACGGCTTTTTCATCCAGGAAATGTCCGGTTCCGGTATGGCGCAGGCGGGAGCCGTGGTGGCGGCGGGAGACAAACCCTCCAACGCCTTCCAGAACGCGGCGAATATCGCGTTCATCGAAGGGCTGCATTTCGAACTCGCCGGAACCACGTACATTCCCACGGGCACGCTGGAACCGGCGACCGGCGGCAAGGAAAACGTCGGCAGCGATCCCATTTTCGTGCCGCATTTCTTCTCATCGTGGAAGCTCAACGACTGGCTCGCCGTGGGAGTGGCCGAATTCACGGAATTCGGTCTGAGCACCACCTGGCCCGACGGCTGGGAGGGTGCCCACCTCGTGGAACGCTCCGGCCTCAACTCCTTCACGATCAACCCCAACGTGGCTTTCGGTCCCTTCGAAGGCTTCGTGGTCGCGGTGGGATTCGACGCCAAATGGGGACAGGTGGACATCAAACGTTCGCTTACCTTGGGACTCAATCCCGCCGGGTCGGAGGACATCTCCAACCGCGTGCGCATGGTCGGCTCCACCTGGGGATTCGGCGGAAACCTGGGTCTGATGTACCAACCTGCGGAATGGGTCCGCATCGGGGCGGCGTATCGTTCCACGATCAAGATGAAAATGACCGATGGCAAGGCCGATTTCACCGTAGTACCGCAGTTCGCATCACGTTTCCCCGACCAGAATTTCGACGCGGACATCGATCTGCCGCACCTTGTTTCAGCGGGCGTGCGCTTCTGGCCGTTCGAGGGATTTTCGGTGGAACTCGACGCCTGGTATACGGTCTGGTCGGTGTATGACAAACTGGTGTTCAATTTCGACAAAGGGCTGGTTCTCGGTCCCAACAAGGTGTTGACCACTCAGACGGAAGTCAAAGACTACCACGACGCCGTACAGGTTCGTCTCGGAGCGGAATACAAGTTCTACGACGATCATCTGGCCGTGCGGGGCGGTTTCCTGTATGACGGCAACCCCGCTCCCGATGACACGGTGGACCCGATGATGCCCGACTCGGACCGGATCATGCCGACGATCGGTTTCGGCGCGGAATGGTACGGTTTTTACGTGGATCTGGGATACATGCCGGTCATCAGTCTGCCTCGCGATGTGTCGGACAACGAAGACAACCCGTTGCCCGCGAAATTCGCCTTTGTGACGCACGACTTTTCTTTCTCCATTGGCTACCACTTCGACCCGTTCGGTTCGAAAGACTCTTCCACTTCGGACTAACGCCCGATAGGAGAAAAGAAACCTCAGATCACCCACTCAAGGCTATCGACGGTCGGGAGAAAACTTCTCCCGACCGTTTTGCGTTTGAGGTCGAAAAATACTCTTTCAGAGCAATTTGGAGCAAAAGAACGCGATTTTCATCATGTTGGTTGCAACAGGGCGATTCAATTCTTGAAGGATTACCCCCTTCAAGTACTTTCGCGGGTGCCACGGTCTTTCGCCGTAAGGCGAATGGCCGTGAAAACATAAGCAATCCGGGCCATCGATCCGTTCCGAATCGAAGACCCGCACACCCTTTCCTCGATTCACCGAGTTAGATTCGTGCCAAATCTAGAATTGAATCGCCCTGGGGTTGCAAACAATCCCTTGCGCCGCACTTCCATACTTTATATATTGAAGAATCCGCGAGGGGGGTGTACCGGAGACGTGTACATTCTCCTTGGAAAACGTTCGGGTTCAAGACCGCGACGGTCACACGATGCAAAGGCGGGATTTCTTTTTATAGATACGAGGAAAACACTGACCATGACCGGCAAACCAATACTTCAAACCATGTATTTACTCGCGGCCCTTGCGTGTTGCGCGGTATGGATAGCCGCCTGCGGTTCCGGCGATTCCAATTCGAGCGCGGGCGGTGACCCGGAATACGAAGGCTGGGAGTACGATATCGTTGACAACAACGACAATCCCGAAGCCGAAGAAGACATTGCCGACGAAGAGGAAAGCTCCGACGTTCCGGCGGATATCGATGAGGTGGAACCGGAAATGGAAGAAGAAATCGAGGAAGAAGCAGACTCCGAACCGGAGTTGGAGCCCGAATGGCCCGAAATTCCTGAGGAATTCTGCGTACCGGGAACCCGCGCCTGTTACGCCGATGGACGTAAACTGAAAATCTGCAACACGGATGGCGAAAGTTACACTCGCGTTCTCTGCGCCGACGACGAAATCTGCTATCGGGACGACTGTTACCCTTACATCTGCGATGCGGGCCAGGTGACCTGCGAACAGGGAAACGTTGTGGAATGCAACGAACTCGGTATTCGCTATACCTTGTCCGAGCTTTGTCGTGGCAGTATGAGATGCAACGAGGCAGCGTGCTCCTCGGCTTGCGGTGCGGCACAAGTTATTGAAATCAATCAGCTAATTTATGGAAGCACGCTGGATCGTGAAAATCTGCTGGAAGCCGACTCCCACTGCTGGAGCCCGGAAACGGACGAAGCCGTCGTGACCACCGGTCTGGACGTCGTATACGCCATCGATCTCGTCGAAGGGCAAAGCATTCGCGTCAAAGTCACGCCCACCACGGAACACTTCGATCCGGCGGTGTACCTGTTCGAGGATTGCGACACTCTGCCGGATTCCTGCCTCACGGGGTCGGACAACTGCTGCGCCGGGGATTCGGACGAATTCCGTTTCACGGCCCCTCGCGATGGCCGGTTTTACATCGCCGTGGACAGTTACAACGAGCAAGGCGGAGAGTTTTCCTTAAAGATTTCGCTCTCTTCTTCCACTCCAGCCGATATCTCCATTTCGGGTTTGACGCGCGCTTACGACGTGGAAACCAACACCCTGACTCTTTCCGCCACGGTGCGCAATATCGGTTCGCTGGAAAGCGGGGGCTTCTCCGTGGGAGCCTACCTTTCTGAAGACGAAGATCCCGAGGCGGGTGGTACCCCCTACGCAGAAAAAAGTATGACGAGCCTCGCGCCGGGAGAACAATCCGCCGTGGAATTCGTCTTTCCAAAGGCCGCACGGGGTTCGTACTCGGCGGTGCTCGTCGCGGACTGGTCGCGAAAACTTTACGAAGCCGACCGAAGCAACAATTCGGTGGGACCGATGGAATTCGAAATCCAACTCGGCCCGACCGAGTATTCCCTCGACATTCCCACGCGCCGCGAAGGCCGCATTTTCTACGTGGACGAGGAAGTGTACTACCGCTTCCCCTGCATTCAGGACCAAGTGCTGTTGCTCGAAGTCCGCACGGATAACGTGATTTCGAACCTTGAAGCCAAGCTCTGGGTATTGGATATCGACGGCATCACCGAGTTGGATTCCAACGACGGACGAGGCGGCGGATCGCCCGATCCGGCCTTGGTGTTCACCTGCCCCAGCACGGGACGTTACCGCATGAAAGTCGCCCGTTCTCCCACGGCCTACGACGAAGAAAGAACCGGTCCGTATGAAATCATCGCGGTCGGTCTGAACAAGGTGGCCATCGACCCCGAAAGCGTGACGATCTTCCCCAACCGCACGGTGCGCGCCTACGCCCAGGGCGTGTTTGACGAAGGCTTCACCGACTACGAGCCGAACCTCGGTTCGAATTTCATCACCTGGCGCTCGTTGGACGAGGAAGTAGCAACCGTCTACTCTACGGGCCTGATCCGCGCAAGCGGCGCAGTACACAACGGACTGACGTACATCCTCGCAGAAACGCCCGATCCGACCGTGCCGCCCGGCATCGTGGAAATCAACGTCACCACAGCGATTCCCGGCGAGATTTTCGTCTCAACCGACGAATTCCCGATCTACATCACCGACAACGACGCGGAAAACTGGCAGGAAAGCACCATCAACGTAACCGAAGATTTCACCATCGCGGACGTCAACGTGGCGATTTCCATCACTCACGACCAGATAAAAGAACTTGAATTCGTGCTGGAAAGCCCTGCAGGTACGCAGGTTACGTTGTTGAAAAACAAGTCGGGAACGAACCTCGTGACGATTTTCGACCTGCTTTCCAGCATCAGCGGTCCTGGATCGCTGGACGATTTCACCGGAGAAAACGCAAAAGGAACGTGGAGACTGTTGTTCCATGACGACGAAGCCCGCAACAAGGGGCGGCTCAACATCTGGCGGCTGTATCTCGACAAGCAGTAAAAAAAAGATTTTCAAACTTCCATCCGTTTACGAAAGGACACCCCGTGAACCGAATTTCCCATACTTTTCCGGCCTTTTTCCTGTTCTGTATCCTGACATTCGCAGCACTTTCCCCTGCCGAAGCCGGATGGATCATCTCCCAGGAAGACCAGGTACAGGGACGAGTTGAAAAAACGATCATTTACATCGAAAAAAATCGTATGCGCTCCGATGCGGATTCGCTGCAGACTTCGTTGATTCTGGATTGGGACAAAGATCTGCTTATCAACGTTTCCCACCAGCAGAAACTGTTCGTGGAAAACAAATTGTCCGAAATGCAAGCCCGTATGCGGCAGACTCTCGAAATGATGCAGACTCCCGACACCCAGGGACGGTTCACCGTCGAAGAAACCAGCGAGCACGCGGAAGTTTCAGGCTATCCTGTGACCAAGCTCGTATTGCTGCACGATGGCAAACCGGACGCGTCCTTTTGGGTGAGCGATCAGGTCAAAGACAAGGAACTGATTGAAACCTATCAGAAATTCATCGGCATGATGGGTGCAAATCCGATGATGGCGGGGATTTTCCAGGGATTCAAGCAGATTTACAAAAAAGGCTACCCGCTGAAAATCGAACTCGGCGCGACGGCGGTACGTCCGCAAGTGACGATTACGATTACGAAACTCGAAAAAAAGAAGCTGCCCGCAGACACTTTCGTTCCTCCGAAGAGCTACCAGAAAAAAACCATGATGGAATTGATGCAAATGGTGCAGGAACAAATGGGGGAACAACAAGGACAGCAACCGGGACTTCCCGCTCCCCCGGCCAGCGTTCCGACGCCTCCTGCGACTCCCGCCCCAAAAAAAACGAAGTAATACGCAAATAGCGATAAATACATAAAAAAGCGCCGCTCACATCCATTGCGAGCGGCGTTTTTTTCGAGTATTTCATTCGCCTATTCCCTGATCAGTTCCTCTTCGGGATAGAAATAGGGGTCGCGGTAGGCGCTTAAGTATTCGTTGATGACCTGCTTGTCCTTGTGTTGCAGGTCGATGAACTTCAGGCCCATGCCGGGTTGTGTGCGAGGATACCAGGGGTTGAATTCCCTGCGCCAGCGCACTTCGCCAACGGTGTTGATTTTTGCATCGTAATTGGGAAGAGAAAATCGGATGGGAATTTTTATTCCGACGGATTCGGGTTCGTACGTGGCGATGAACAACCCTCCTGAAGAAATATTGGTCACAAACCCAGTGTAAAAGTTGGACTCGGAGTGCATATCGATTTCGATTTCCATGCAATCCTTGATCTGAACACGCTTGTTTCGCCTTTTATTCTGCATCTTGGTACTCCCTTTTCGACAAACCCGTGCATCCGAACACCTATTGTTCTATTCGGTCAAAAGAGAGAATACTTAACCCGCATAATTCATGAAGAATCTACTGCGACTTGAAAATCCTCGATCTTTCACTTGTTTCCCGATTTTCATCCTCGACAGACTGTAAAGTATGCCTGCGGGTGAAAATCGGTCCAACTTCATGAAATATCTTCGGTTTTCGGCGTCTCGCTACGATCCTCATGAATAATGCGGGATAACTGAGAAACAAGTTTTTTTCGTATATTCAAAAGATTTTATAGAAACCTTCTCCATAACGCATAAATTAAAAGGCGAAATACACTCGCCCCCTTCTAAAAATGCGCCTTAAAAAGCAACTTGCTGCGTTGCCGAAGGTTCCGATTTATTTGAGGATTTCCGCAATCAGCGCTTTCGTAAGCGCCAGACGACGAGGATAAGAGGACGGCTCCATGAATTCGTGGTGGCTGTGAATGCTACCTCCCCAGGGACCGAGACCGACCAGCACCTGCATCCCCGTCTGAGCAAGGTGGTTGGCGTCGCTTCCATAACCCACATGACGACCTTCGAGACTCTCTCCCAAACGTTCGGCACAATCCTGAGCCATGGCAAACAGCTTTTTCATCGGTTCGGGAGGCAGGCTCGGCAAATGGCCTTGTTCTTCCACTTTTCCCCGACATGATAACCCAATGGACTCGTTGAAAATACGGGGAGTGGCCACGATGGATTCAATCGTTTCTAACGTTTGTTCCAAGTCTTTGGGATCGATGTAGCGGATATCCACTTCCAGCTTTGCTTTTTCACAAATCACGTTGTGGGCGCTGCCACCCTGAATGACGTTCGAATTGACTGTAAGCCCTCTTTCCGGATCGTTCAGCTCGTATATCCTCAAGATGGTGTGTGCCATTTCTACGCAAGCGTTCAATCCCAGGTGGGGTTCCAGCCCGGCATGAGCCGCCTTGCCATACTGCGTCACACAAGACACGTATACACCCGACTGGGATGTCATGACCGCCGAATCGGGAAATCCGGGTTCGAAAACCAGGCCATACGGAATCCCCTCGGAACGCTTTTGCAACAGTTTTTGGGAATGGACGGAGCCGATTTCCTCGTCGTCGTTGAGCAGTACTTTCACTCGGCGCAACAAACTTGCGTCTTGCAATTCCGCCAATGCCTGAAGAAGCAGCACCACACCGCCTTTCATGTCGATGATTCCCGGACCTTGAAGCTTTCCGTCCTTTTCCGTAAGGGCTTGAAATTCCGAGCTTTCCGGGAAAACCGTGTCCAGGTGCCCGCTAAGCAGAAGATCGGGGTTCGCATCGCGGAACACACATTCCAGCACGCGATGCCCTTCTCCAACTTCATGATGCGTGCATTCGAATCCCAGGGCTTCGAACTCCCGGACCAGAATGTCGCGAACTTTTTGCGCGCCGGGACGGTTGCCGGTTCCGGTGTTGATGTCCACCAGCCGCTTAAGCAGGTCGAAGTAATGCGGTACGAAATGGGATTCGGGCTCTTGCATGGCATGTCTCCGGTTGATGATTGAAATAACTGGGAAATCGGCGTTTTCCCGCTTGAGACGGTTCTATTTTACGCGATACCGACGGAAAACAACGGGAAAATATTTCTCCATTCAGGATTTTTCATAACGAAATTCATATGTTACACATACCTTTCCGTGTATTTAAAACGTTTTTTGGTACGAATACAAGGTTGTTTTTCTCCCATCTCCTTGCTATGTTGTGATAAAGTAAACTGGCGGTATGGAAAAGGCGATTTTCCATTTTCATCGCGGAGGAGATTTATGGCCGAAAACAACGATTCGACTCCGAAAGGATCGGGTCCAAGGCAGCACGTCAAGGAATTCCTGATATCCTTGCTGCAAAAAAAAGACTTCCTCACCCCCGAAGACGTACTGAAAATCGAGGAAGATCTGCGACAGCCCCAGAAGTGGGGACCGAATTCCTTTCTCGAATTGCTTATCGAGAATTACAGGGCGCCGGATGTGCTGATCCGAGATGCTTTGGCCGAATATTACAATCTTCCCGTCGTGAGCATGGAGGACGTCCAGGCCAACGAGGCGGCGTCCAAGCAGATCGGCTACTCCATCTGCCGAAAATTCGCATTGATTCCGTTCAAGGTCGATCCCAAATATGTCCATCTGGCGGTGTTCAATCCGACCAATATCGAGGCCGAAGACAACATTCGCGCCATTACCAAGCGCATTCCCGTCAATCACATCGCCTCGCGAAGCGAGATTCTCGAAGCCATCAGCCAGACGTTCCGCTCTTCATCCATTCTGGAAAGCTATCTCGACAAACTGGGTGTGGATCGCCACGAGTTGGAGAAAAACCTCCAGAATTCCCATGATTTGGACGACAGCGCCTTCAAGTCCAGCTCTCCACTGGTTCGTCTCGTACAGAAAATTCTCGTGGACGGTGCCGACGCGAGCGCCTCGGATATCCACTTCGAGGAAAACGAGTACAGCCAGGTCGTTCGATACCGGATCGACGGCGACCTTTCCCAGGTTCTGGTTCTTCCAAAGCGTTTTGCCGCCGCGACGGTCAGCCGTATCAAGGTTCTGGCCCAGATGGATATCGCCGAGAAAAGACTCGCACAAGACGGCCAGATGCGCATCGCTTTGGGGAAATCGGAGTACATCGACGCCCGCGTCTCCTCGATGCCGACAGCCTACGGCGAAAAAGTCGTGCTGCGCTTGCTCGATTCCAAAATGCCGCAAACCCCGTTGCAGCAACTGGGGTTTTCGGATGAAAACATGGTTCGGTACAAGGCGGCCCTCGATTTGACCTACGGCGTCGTGATCGTCACCGGCCCTACCGGGTCGGGCAAATCCACGACGCTGTATTCCACGCTCAACGATATCAACGAGGAACGCCTGAACATCGTGACGATCGAAGACCCGATCGAATACCGATTGCCGGGCATCAACCAGGTTCAGGTCAACTACAAAAAAGGACTGACTTTCGCCCATGTCCTTCGTTCGGTCCTGCGGCAAGACCCGGACGTGATTCTCGTGGGTGAAATCCGCGACCTGGAAACCGCCAAAATCGCCGCTCAGGCCGCTCAGACCGGTCACTTGGTGCTTTCCACGCTTCACACCAACGACGCTCCTTCCGCCACGATTCGTTTGCTCAATCTGGGACTGGACAGCCATTCGCTCGCCAGTTCTTTGCGGGCGGTCATCGCCCAACGTCTTATCAAGAAAATCTGCCCGAAATGCATTCACGACGTGACTCCTAGTCAGCGAGATCGGGAGTTGCTGGCGGCGCTGTGGAGACAGGACGTGCAGATGGTGCAGGAGGGAGCAGGCTGTGCGTTCTGCCGTCAGACCGGCTATCGTGGACGCGAAGCGATTCAGGAAGTCATGCTGATGACGCCGGAACTGGCCGAAATCATCAACTCCACACCGTCTCCCACACGCATCACCGATCAAGCCATGAACGATGGCATGATCCCGATGGTGGATGAAGCCTACCGCAAGGCGTTGGGTGGACTGACGACGCTCTCGGAAGCGTTCCGCGTAGTGGGACCGCCACGAGCCAGTACCCAAATGGACCCCTACTCGCGTGACGGCGGACAATCTCCAACCGCTCCTCAATCCCAGAAAGATTGGCTGATGTCTTCGCAGGGGAACATGGGGCCTCCCATCAACAATGCTGGGGACTATATCGATGGGGTGGGATATCCGGCGGATGGCCCACCGATGCAGAGCCAGGATTCCATCGAGCTGGCCGATGCCTATTCGGACCCGCAAAACCTGGTTTTCCCGGTATATGAGGACAACCCCGCCGATCGAAATCCCACGGGCGATTTTTATTCCTCCCCATTCAATGACAGCAATTCCGTAGAATTGGTAGATGATGAAATCCTGGATTTCGATTCTCTGGACGAACCGGTCGTTCCGTTTGACGATCTGTTGCATGACGACGACGATAGCGACCCCTTCGATGCAAAAACGGGCTTGCCTGGAACCGGTGAAGAAGAATTGATGCCGCTGGACAATCGCTTTTTAATGGAGCCATCCAACGATCAGGCCGCAAATCCGGTATTCGACGCGGCCTGGGTAGAGAAAAGGATGAAAACCAAGATCCTATCCGGCGCGGAACCGGCTCCAATTACGGCAGAGATACCTGACCGCCCAAGAAGGATTTTGATCTGCGACGACGACCGTTTCGTGCTCAAAGCCGCCGAACACGCGCTGAAAAATGCCGGGAATTTCGAAGTCGCTACCGTGGAAAACGGGGAAATCGCGATTTCTTCGATCTTGGAATTCAAACCCGATCTCGTCGTTCTGGATCTGGTGTTGCCGGGACTGTCGGGCTTTCACATTCTCAAACAGTTGCGTTCCTTGCCGAACGGGCAGAACCTTTCGGTAATGATCCTCACCGCCGAACAAGACCCCTCGGACGAAATGCTGGGCTACTATATCGGCACAAACGACTATGTGAAAAAGCCGATTGAAATGGAAGAGTTCGTCGTCCGCGTCAAAACTTTATTGGGAATGACCTGACGTTCCGTTTCGGGCTTTGTTGCATATTCATACCATTTCGCGTTCATCGGCCTGACTTTCGTCATCCTCCGCGATGTCGGAATCTTATTCGATAGACCACCCAAAAATGTCGGAAGAAAAATCACCCAACATGTGAATTTCTTTAGTGATTTCTTCCGGTTTATAGCGGTTTCTAATTGATTTTAGCGATCATTTTAGCCCGCATTATTCATGAGGATCGTAGCGAGACGCCGAAAACCGAAGATATTTCATGAAGTTGGACCGATTTTCACCCGCAGGCATACTTTACAGTCTGTCGAGGATGAAAATCGGGAAACAAGTGAAAGATCGAGAATTTTCAAGTCGCAGTAGATTCTTCATGAATTATGCGGGCTAGGCGAATGGCCGTGAAAACACAAGCAAGCCGGGCCATCGATCCGTTCCGGATCGAAGACCCGGGCACCCTTTCCTCGATTCACCGAGTTCGATTCGTGCCGAATCAAGAATTGAATCGCCTTGTACCACCCTTTGTTTCAAGGGTTTTCTATCGCTAAAATCAAATAATAACCACTCTATGAGCCGTATGCTGGAATGTCACTCCAGCATCTTCGGAGTAACCTTTACGATCATCCCCTCATCACGCAGGAATTCGAGGGTGAGGGTTTTGTCCCAGACCTTCACGCGATCGACTGGAATGAAAGCCAATTCTTCCCAATCGAAGCGTTGGGCCTCTTCCAGCGTCCAGGGGAACTCCATCGTGACCGTCGTCGCACGCGCGCCTGGATTGGCTCCGATCACGTAGGCCGTTTTCCCCTCCTCGTACCATTTGACCATCAGGTGGGCGCGTCCTTTGCCGTCGTAGCCTTCCTCCCCCATAAACAGCGTGTCGTACCCCAGATCGAGGCGCGGACTGAGCAACACCGGCTCGTAGATCTCGGAATGGGAGAGCACCCGGAAGGTTTGCAGCAGGATCTCCGTTTCGGGCCAGCGGTTGCTCCCGAAACCGAAATAAATGATCCCCGTCGAGCCGTTCACGACCATGGAAAGGATTTCTTTTTCGTAGTACGTCAGCGGCGGAAATCCTCCGGCGGCCCAGGCGTCGGTGACGTCGCCCTCGCATATCGTCCGAGTAATGCCGTCACCGAAGGAGTAGCCCTGGAGCCACATCCACACCACGGAACCCGGCAATCGGCGGCGGGTCAGCGAGTAGGAGAGATTGAATCCGGAATTAAAGTAGCTTCTGTGGTCGGGATCGTCGGTTTCAAGCCAGTACTCGTAATCTTCTCCTTTGTCGCCTTTCTGGCCGCTCAATACGCCGATGGCGTACTCCAGAGGATCGTTCATGTCGTAACGGTTGGCGACGTAATTGTAGGTATCCCCGATCATCATATTGGTGGTCTGGGCCAGGTCGTCGGCTTGTTCGGAGGTCAGCATCTCGCCGCTGCCGTCGCCGGTGCCGTTCATGCGGAAGGTCGGATGCCAGGACATGTAACCCACCTGCTCGACCGGTGGCAGATTGGGGAGATTCTCCAATGAATACGGTCCTGTACGGTTGATGAAGTGCTCGAACTCCTCACGCATCTCGTCGGCCTTATCGGGGTTGTAGCCCTCCAATTCCACCTCTCCGTAGCGATTGTAAATGATGGGGATGATGTCTTCCTCCACCGGTCTATCTACCCCGTATCCCTCGTGAAATTGTCCATAAAACCGGCGCTCGGGAGTGATGAGGTCCGATTTGAAACTCCACATGTAGATGAAATTCGCTCCCGCCTCATACGCCGCCTGGGTTTTCTCGATGTTGGTTTCGGACGGCAGATACCCCACCCCTGCGTCCTTGTCGCACCCCTCGGTGGTCACGCCATCCCAGATGAGCCCCTGACTTCCATGGAATCCGATGCCGAAAAAGGGCTTTCCATCCACTTCGATAAATTCGATATCGTCAATGATTTTCGTGGCTTGTGCCGTCCAGTACGTGGGAGAAGGAAGCGCTTCTTCCTCTATTTCCGCAGCATCGTTATCGCCGTTGGAATCGTTTGATGAACTTCCCTCGTCTCCTCCACCACAAGCCACGAGAAAAACGAGTGATATCAAGGATATCCACTGAAAGAACCATAGGCACGCAGTCATCGAAACACCTCGAAATGAAATCGAACTTTTATGACAGTGTATAACATTTGACACTGAGGGTCAATTATAAGACGTTAACGAGAATGTTTTTTATTTTTTCGACACAAAAAACCGGGTGTAGCCTTGGCCACACCCGGTTTTAATTAGAAATGTGAATCGCTCAGAGAATCACGCCACGTCGTCGGATCATCCATGCGAAAGCAAGCGCCGAAATCAGGACGAAAGGCACTCCATACGGAGTTTGCGCACATCCGCCGCCGCCGCCACCGCCTTCGGTCGTCTCGCCGCCAGGCTGTTCGGTGGACACATCGCTGTCACCAGCGGTAACGTTGTCGTCGTCCACGTCGCCATCCGGGTCCACCGCTTCGTTTTCGGCGTCATCGTCGTCGCCATCCGGGTCCACCACCTGCGGCTCGCCTTCGAACAGGCGCACCATCACGTTGCGAACCGCCTTTTTATCGCTCGCATCGACATCTACGAGATGCAGCACGAAGGTGCCAGATTCGGGAGCGGTGAACACCGAGCTGACTTCGTAGTCGCCTGCGCCGGCATCGTCCACGCCTTCCACGCAGCTATCGAGCGCGTCGCATCCCGTGTGCACGGCAAACGCCACATCCACGCCGGGATCGGGGTGCACAACCAGGGAGTATTCATCTCCGGCGGTCACTGTGAAGCTAAGCCACATATCGGGGCCTTCCACGGCTGCATCCAGGCAATTGGCGTCGATCGTCGCCAGCGGGCGGAAGTTGTCGAACGCACCGTTGTAGGTGGTTCCCGTAACCGGAACTGCCGTTTCGCAGTCGTCTCCCGCCGGAGGTGATACACACTGATGCTCCCAGCAGTATTGTCCTTCCTCGCCGCAGGGAAGCATGTCGGTGTCGGTGTTTGACTGACAGTCGTTGGTGGCATCGCACCAGGTGACTTCGGCGCATTCGTTGGCCGGGTTGTTCGGAGGACAAAGGCTGTCGTCCGGCGTATGGGTGCAGGTGCTGCCGTCCCAACCCTCGACCGTGCAGGACACGCCGTCGTCGTCGCATTCTCCATCGACGGAGGCATCGAACGTCTGGGTCGTGAACAGCGGACGGAAAGTCAGGGCGTCATTCAAAGCGTGGCCCAGTTTGTAGGTGTCCTGGTCGCTATCCGTCGCCAGCATGGCCTCCTCACCGGTGCGGTAAACGTTGGAATCGGCAGCCGTTTCCAGCAGATGCAGGTAAATACCATCCGGGTCGGTGGTGCTTGCTGCGTGCACGACCAGTCCTTCCATCACGGCGTCGTTGCCCATCTCAAGCACGACTTCGACCCACAACGGGCTGTCGACGGCAAGAGAAGTCTGCGGAGTCTCCCAACCGGGCTCGGCATACACGTTGAACGCGGAGAGAACCGCCACTTCGGGAACGGGAGCCGAGAGCGGCATGGCGTCCACGGCACCTGCGCCGAAGGTGTTTCCACCCATATAGTTGTGCATCAATATAGGTTGTGAGGTGGGGTCTGGTCTGAAATACACACCGTTTCTGTTGGCGGTGATCGAATTGCCGACGATCCTGGCGTCACCCCGGAAACTCGTCGCCGTCAACAGGCCCCAACCGCTATTGTCACGGATCGTGTTGCTTTCCAGTGTGGGCGAACTGTTCGCTTCGATGAAATAGATACCCACGGCGACATCCGATCCGCCACTGTCGGCCTGGAACACACTGTTGCGGAAGGTCGGCGACGCCTGACGGATGGACACGGCGCAGTCTTTGCCTGCCGGATGTCCGCCCGCACGAATGATCTTGCTGTTGGCGACAGTGATGTTCGCACCGAAACGTAATTCCAACACGCCACGATATTCTTCCGTGTCGGAGGCGGCGCCTTCTTCGACGTGCACGAAGTCGAGCACGCTGTTCATGGAAGGCTGACCGTCGAAGACGAGCTGTCCCCAGTCGCCGGGCGTGGGAACGGACTGATCGGACGTAATGACGATGGGTGCATCTTTGCTGCCCTGAGCCAGCAGCGTGCCGTACACGAGAATGTCCACCTGCGGGCTGCGCCAGTCGCCCTGCTCGGTAGCTGCGTTCTTGGAGACGAGAATGCGCGTGCCAGGCAGAATCCGCACGGTCGCAGCCCGGGAGATCGAAAGGTCGGTTTTGACCCAGTACGGGTTGCCTTCCGGACCCAGTTCCATGTCGTCCACCAGCGTACCTTTCAACACGGTGCCGAAAGCGTTTTCCACCATGGCTTCGTGCATCTGGTAGCCGCCCTCGCTGACGAGATCGCCGACGCCCAGATGGTAGACCCAATTGTCGTCAATGGCCTGCGCAAAAGTCAGTTTGAGAACCGTGGGCTGCCCACCTTCCCCGTTGATGCGTTCCACCGAAGTGGGATTGGCGGAGGCGGCGTTTTCGATACTGATGTTGGTCAGTTGAAATTTGGTGGTTTCATTGGTGGCTGCGGGTGCCTTGGAAAATTCCACATGCACTTCGGTGTCCGAAACAAGCGTCACGTCCACAATGCGGAAATCGAAATCCACGTCGAACGTCATCGTATCTCCCACGGCGCTGATATTGGTGATGCGTAGGCCGGAGGGATTGCCGTCGTAACGAGTGGAAGCGGGGTTCGATTCGGGAGTGAAGCTGTCATTATTGCCCGAATAGAACAGCATCAGATCCGAACTTTCGCCATCGTAACTATCCAGAGCCTGGATCGCGGTCGCTTCTACGAGGTCCACCATTTTGTGGGTTCCGTCGATATTGACTTCATTCGTTTCCCAGCGGGTGCGGTCCGTTTTGGTGAGACTGCGAACCCGTCCCACCGCTTCGTCGATGTGCAGAATGGCCAGCCCCTCGGCGGGAATATCGGTATTCCAGGTGGCCCCCTGGCGGCGCACGGAAATCAGAAAATATTCGTCTTCATCCCAAGGACCGTTGGCGTAGATTTTGTAGGCCTTGCGGTCGTTGGAGCTGAGTTTGGAAAGGCTATAGGAGCCGGGGGTGTCGATAACTTCGACATCCAGCCAGCCAAGCAGGACGAGTTCCCAGGCATTGGGCCAGGTGGGCGAACCACCCTGTCCGCCCCAGGAACCTTCCGACATCAGCGACCATTTGCCAACGCCCCGGTGCGTGGGAGGATTGGAAACGTCGTAAAGGTCGAGCAGTCCAAGCTCGTGGCCATACTCATGAACTGTCGCGCCGATGGTCGTAATATTGGCATCCATGTATTTTCCAGGAGTGATGGGCATCCCTGTTACATACACTCCGTCGTTGGAGAAAAACGGCGTCACCAACCCCGAACGAGTGGAATAGATGGTGTCGGTGGGTGTGTCGGCCAATTCCTGGCCATTACCGGCATGGACCAGGATGATGGAGTCATACTGAGAAAAATCGATGTCCTGGTCTGCAAGTGTCAGCATTTCCTGCATCATGTCTTGCTTGCGCAGGTCGGTCTGGTTGCCCTCATCGGCCCCATAATAACCCATGGCGTGTTCCAGGGTGTACACATCGCTCAGCGTGATCTGCAATTCGAAACGGCCATTGCTCACTTCGTCGTAAAAGGTTTCGGCCTGATCCATGATGGCGCGGTAGTGTGCATCTCCATGGTCCTGATCGAACTGCACATCCGAAAACTGAATGCGGATGGCGATGACGTGGTTCACGCCGTCGAGTACGGGAGAGCGCGGCACGGGTCGCATGGCCTCGCCGTAGCCGATCGGCAAAATGGACCGACCATTGCCGATATCGGCATGGCACGACGGGTAGAACTGGCCAATACCGTTGACATGAGCATGACTGGATGGTGGCATGGCCTGGGCCACACCCAACGTCGCCAGAAACGAGACGGCAACCAAAGAAAGACAAGTGGTTATGGATTTAAAGATCACGTTTTCCTCCTTAAGAATACGTTGATGTTCTCCTGAATCTATATACAAGATGATTCGCCCCTTTTTTTCCTTCTTATCATAATGATGGAATCGTTTTCCGGGAAGTCAATAACTTTATTCAGAAAACAACCATCGCATGATTTTAATCAGGGGCTGTCCCACCTTCGCCTTGCCGCAATTTAAAGTTTCGTTATGAAAAGGCTAAACGCAGGTATAAATGAAACTGTGGTTAGAACGAAGACTCCCCCATTTTTCGTTTTTATAAAACTTCACGCCATCAATCCGACTTTTTCCCTCATGAATAAAACGAAAATATTTCGCCATTCAATCATAAAAAGAACTGGTTGGCTTGATGATATTTATCATATCTCCTATTGGTTTCTGTCATCCTCAAGAAAAATCTAAAATTCGAAAAAAAGATGCATGATTTTTCGCAAGTCCTTCGTCTGATTTCTCAAAATGACGAATAATTTTCGTCTGGATGCAAGATCGTTTCGCTTTTCGACAGCGCCCGATCGAAAAAACTCAAGCAAATTTAATAGGTTACGAAGACATACTGAATCGGCATGGAGTTTGCTATATACACTCTTTGATATATTTGCATGGTAACAGGAGTATCACAACCAGACCCTTCATCCCAAAGAGGACTCTCATGACCCCCAAACGCTCGCTTTTCTTTGTCTTTATCGTTCTTTTCGTTTCGATTCCCCTGCTCGCGCATGGACTTGGCCATTTCAACAACAAAGGCGATGGCACGGTGATCGATCTGGACGGAAAGAAGATGTGGCAGTCCGATTATACCGAAGGCAAGGCTTGGCGTTCGGCCATGGCGTATTGTGAAAATCTGGATCTCAATGGGTTCGACAACTGGCGTCTGCCGACGATCGACGAGTTGGAAACCATCGTGGATCGCGATAAGACCAATCCTTCCATCGATACCCGCCTTTTCCGCAGCGCTTCGGCCCCCTACTGGAGCCAGAGCAGTTTCGACGACACCTCCGACGAAGCCTGGGTCGTGTTTTTCGATAGCGGCCTGTCCGGCTTCGGTATTAAAGGTCGTAACCATTGCGTGCGTTGCGTCCGCGACCTGCGATAATCCCCTCCAAAGCGCCTCTCCCACCACACGTAATACCCGCCCCCATTGGCAGTATCGGGAGAGGCGCTTCCCCTTCCTTAATCGTCTCCGGAATCCGGCTCCGTTTCCTCCGGGCTGAACTCGGCCACCAGCCGATCGAAGTGTTTGCCTTTGACGCGCAAGTCCTCGTTGCGCAAGGTGAGACCCTCCGCATCGAAGCGATTGAGCAATGGAATCACGAACTTACGTGAGCTTCCGATCGCTTCCCGGTATTCCGAAACGCTAAAACTTTTATTTTCGGACAACAATGTGAACAGCCCTCGCCGGGCTTCGTCGAGGGCCGCGCGAGACAGCAGAATATCGCTTTCCAACGCCACGGCCTTTCCCATATCGGTAAGATACATCATCAGTCCGCGTACCGTCCCAAGCGGCGCACCGGTCCGCTGAGCCAGTTCCTTGGGAGAGGGTGGGGTCATGCCGCCGTCCGAAAGACCGGTTTCGATTTCCGCGAGCCAGTTTTTCTCTTGTTTCGTGAAATTCGTTTCTTGTCCGGGAAGTCTGTAGACCAATCGCGCGGGGTGCTCCAACAACCCCTTGGCGGCGGCAAGGTCGAGCAATCGGCTTACGAGCTTTTTCGAGCCCTCGAATTTCACACGGCTGAGCAACTCGTCCCGGTGAATGCCGAGCCGGTAGGGATTTTTCCGGTGAAAGCTTTCCAGCGCGGAGCGGCAGTTTTCGGCGAAGGCGTCCACACGCTCGACAGGGGCGAAGCAGGCTTCGCCGTTTTGTTCGAAACGTACGACGCGCTCGGCCAGTTCGAGATCGAAAAGAAGATCCAAAGTCTCCTGTTCCGGCATATCCGAACGGTCGAGCAAATCTTTGAGCGCGATTTCTCCGGCTCCCCGCACGATGCCTTCGAGTCGCTTCGGTGCATCGTCGGAGCTGCAGTGCTCCAGAATCGCCAGCACTTCGGCTTTGCGTTTCATGGCGCGTGGCGCGGGATCGATAATGAAACCGCCCCCCAATGTGGACTGGGGACTTACACGACGCACCACGAAGCGATCCTGTCGGCGCATCCCCAGAGGATGTTCCAACTCGATACGGCACAGGGCTTCGCCCCCCGGTTCGAGCACTTTGGCTTCGTACAACAGCATTCGTCCCAACACGTCCGCACAGCCCAAATGCACGCGCACCTGCTGACGGTGCTTGACCGGCGGTTGGTCGGAAAGCAGGTGGAAGTGGGCATCGAACACACTTCCGGTCTGCAGAAAACCATGCTCGGCCACCGACGTCCCCCGGTTCACTTCCTCCACGGACACCGGATGCAGGTTCATCGCCGCGCGCATCCCCGCAGCGACACGCTCGACCTGCTTGCCGTGGTTCTGAAGTCCCCGTACTCGCACGGTTTTTCCGTTCGGGGTAAGCTCCAGTTCGTCGCCCACACCACAGCTTCCCTGGACCACCGAACCCGTCACGACCGTCCCGAAACCTTTGACCGTAAACACACGATCCACAGGTAGACGGAACGATGCTGCCCCCTTGAGACTCTGCTTGGTTTTCGCCAGTTGCATCAGGTGTTCTTTGAGCTCGGGAATGCCCTTGCCGCTGAGGCTGTCGATACGGACGATGGGGGTTTTCTCCCAACCGTTTTCATCGAGAAACTGCCGCACGTCGTCCTCGACGAGATCGATCCATTCCTCGTCCACGAGGTCGCATTTCGTCAACGCAACCAGGCCTCCTTTGACACCCAGAATCTGTAAAATCTGAAAGTGTTCGCGGGTTTGCGGCATGATGCCGTCGTCGGCGGCGATCACGAGCAGGGCGTAATCCACCGTCGCGGCACCGGCGACCATGTTGCGGATGAATTTTTCGTGGCCAGGCACGTCGATCAGTTCGACGTCGCCCTCCAGGTGGGCGTAGCCCAGGTCGATGGTGATCCCGCGCTCCTTTTCTTCCTTCCAGCGGTCGGGATCGTAACCCGTTAAGGCACGGATCATACTGGACTTTCCGTGATCGATGTGTCCGGCGGTGCAGATCAGGGTCGGTTGGCTCATGGCGCTCCTCTTTCGCATATTTCGGACATCCGCAAGCATCGCCATGCTTGCCCCATCCTCGAAAACGAGCATACCGCGAGCGATCGGGAGACGCAAGCGGGTCGGAATTTCTCCCCGAATTCGATAGGAAAGGGGCGGAAATTTTTTTAGTGCGGATTTAGGATGGCCCCGAAGGGTCCAAGCGCCTCTCCCTTTGGGAGAGGCCGGTGCTTCAGCACCGGGTGAGGGGAAGTTTCGTGTTCCCTCACCCTAACCCTCTCCCAAAGGGAGAGGGGATATAAGTCTTATGTTTTCAATATGTTACAATTGCCTCCGAAATATTTCGCACTATTTTAATTTCCGCCCATAGGAAAGTGCCCTTGCGGCAAAACGTGCAAATTGATGAAAAAACGTGCAGATTCGTCACCACGAGCTTTGCGAGAGAAAATAGCACGTTGTGTGGCTTTTTGGTCGAAAAAGCCTATTTTTGTCCAGTTGCTGTACACTTTTTTCTCGGTACCCCTCGACTCGTTGCGAGAAAACCGATGGGAACTTTGCACGCTTTGGCGTGAGTTTGCACGAGTTTTGCGGCATGGATCGAGCATGACGTGCGTTTGCGTAAAAATGCACGACTTTGCAGTGTATTCAGTAGATTTTATGTGGTTTAAATGAAGTTTTGATTTTTGCGATAATTCCCGTGTGTTGGATATAGCAGTTACTAATTGATTTTAGCGATAGAAAAAACCTGAAAACAAAGGGTGGCACGGGCCAAGCGACGTGAAGCGTCCGCTTGCCCGTGTACGAACGATGCACATGGGCAACCTGCGGTTGGCCCATGCCACCCATGATGAAATGATCGCTAAAACCAAGTAAGAACCGTTATAATTGTTTTACCCGACCCACCTAAATTTCAAATATACACCGCTACAGATGTGCAAAATGTTGCGAATTGGCGCAAATTTGCATAGCTGGAAAATCTCGATTTTTGCAAGCATCTATGGGATGAAAATCGGAACGTCGGGGCAACTCAACAGCATGGAAGTCTGATACACCGTATAAGGTTCGAACTCGACCGGACCGAGTGTAAACATCTGACTCAGCAATGCATAGGTGTATTTAAGCTGTGCACAGGTCAAGGCCCAGTCCTCGCGGGAAGGATCGTCCCATACCGAAAATACGTAATGCGTGGCAAGATCCGCGGTCTGGTGTTCGATCAGAGTACCGACGAGCAGTTCCCTTTCTTCCCCGGCATAGACCAGCATATTGTATTCTTCCAACATAAGATCCGGGAATAACTGAGAAAACATGCTCGATAGCAAATCGTAATGCCAGAGCACCGCGTTAATGTTCATCACCAAGGCCGGCAAGCGTGCATCGGAATCGGCAGGTAGGAAATATTTCGTGCCACGAATCTGCGTACCTTCCTGGATGGTGAGTGTCAAGAACGACCAGTCTTCTTCCGTATTCACCCGCTCCATGCAGACGTCCACCCCGTCGGGGGTCGTCACATCGTCGCAAACTCCTGTAATTTCCAACACTTCAATCTCTATCTCGTCCGCGTACTCCTCTTGTTCGGAACTTTCGTCCACCTCTTCGGCGTCCGTGTCGGCTTCTTCTTCCTCTCCCGCTTCTTCGGGGCAATCTATCGCGTCCTCGTCGCCTTCCACATCCGGCGATTCACTTTCCACGTCGGCTTCTTCGTCGTCCGTGTCCGAGATGTCTTCGTCACCGGGTGCGTTTTCTTCGTAAGCGTCGATATCGAAATCCGCCGGATTGTTTACGGAATCGTCACTCTCATTGCAGGCCGATACAAGCAAGAGAGCGTATGAGCAGAGCAGGAAGTATTGCAATATTTCACATCGGACATTCACTTATAACTGCCTTCCAAACGTTCGTCCTGAATCGTTCTTTCCTCGATAGTTTGTAAATCGCAATCCATTGTAGAGAGAGTTCCGAAAGGTTCCTGCAAGAACGGGTCCAGATTCCGAACTTCGAGACCGCACGCACCCTGGATCGGAGTATCGAACAGCACCATGAAATCTCTCATGAAATGATGATGTTCCGGGTTGTAGATGAGTTTCCAGTAGTCCGATTGCGTGAAAGAAAGATCGTCCAGAATTCCTTCGGCGTAGGAGAACAATCCCGGTTCGGTGCTCGACAAGCTGTACCCGATTCGTAAAACCAGTGTGATTTCGCCTCCTTCGAACGTTACTCGGTGCGTCTGCGGCAACATCGAATCGAAAGTGCAGGAATCGAAGCGGCGGCGGTCTTCCATGGAGGAGCAGTTGTCCCGGCACAAGGTGATGCTGCTCGTAAACGGGCAATCGAGGCCGCAATGACTGCCATCGAGAGAAAATTCCGGCTCCCCGCTTCGGGACTGGATGAGCGTCATACGAAGTTCCCAGGTATCTCCGTTTCCCGTTTCAAGCGGCTGGGAAATGAAAAAGCGGTACAGTTGCTCGTTGTGCGAAGCTTGTAACGTGCCGGATTCATGGATTTTCGGCTGTGCGCCGTCATCCCTGAATCGAATGCAGAAAGGCAGTAAAAACGGGTAGATGCCGTTCTCGGTGGGCAAAGTGTATTCGCCGTTGGCAATGGCGAGTTGCGCTTTGTCGGCGAATTCCTCTTCCAAACTGCGCGTTTCATCGAACAATCCGCAATAGAGCGTGGATTCGGGAATCGTCAATCGTCCGGACCAGTCGTCTCCCGTGACCGCCCGAGTGGCGCCCAGGCACCAGGGCCACGGGCTTCCTTGCACCGTTTCCGGGCGCTCCCAGTCGTCTTCAAGCTCGATATCCGCCCACTCGAACTCGTCTTCGACGTCGCCGTCGGAAACCTCTTCGTCCGTATCGAAGTCGAATTCGTCCCGGTCGCCCTCCCCTCCCGTTTCGTCTTCCACTTCGAGTTCGGCGACATAGGGATCGATCTCTCCGATGCCCAGCGAGCGCACAAGCCGGAATCCCAACCGGGCGCTGCGAGTTTCAGGAGGCAGATAATCCCGCTTGGAGCAGAGCAGATGCAGCGCGTCGTCGCCGAACGATCCGCCCCGGTACACGCGGCTGTGGCGCGGGCTTTTCGACGGACCGGCAGGATCGATAAGCGGGTCGGTTTCGTCGCCAGCGGGATACACGAAGCTATACCAGTCCCAGGTCCATTCGGTGACGTTCCCCAGCATGTCGAAAAGGCTCCAATCGTTGGGGATTTTCCGTCCTACAGGAGCGATGGAATCGTCGGAGTTGGCGCAGTACCATGCAATCTGCGTAAGGTTGGCGTCTTCCTCGTAACAAAGGTAGAGGTCGGTTACAAGGATCTCCCCGTTGTAAAATCCGGTGGTCGTTCCAGATCTTGCGGCGTATTCCCACTCCGATTCGGTGGGAAGCCGATATCCGGTGCAGCCGTAAGGAGTCGAAACACCGTTCAACGAGGCATCGCAAGCATAGTCACCGGTGCAGTCGGGAATTCCTTCCAGACAGCCGCCGCCGATGGTTCCCTGGCAGTTTTCGAGCGTGTAGCATTCTTCCAATCCCGCTTCGCGGGACATGGCGTTGGCGAATGCAAGCGCTTCGAACCAGTTCACCCGCTCGACGGGGCAGTCGCCGCCGCAATTGATGTAATGGCCAGGCGACTTTTCCCAGCCTTCCCGTTCCGCAACCTCGCGCCAGAGACTCTGAGTGATCTCGTAAGGCATGATTTCGAAATTGTGGGTCAGACGCACGATGTGAGGGATGGCGTCGTGACCATCTCCCGGCTGGTCCGCCGGAGCGCCCATGAGGAATTCGCCCTTGGGAATGACCGCAAAACCGGGTGTCGGCTGGGCATCGGGCCACACGGTTTCTTCCTCTTCTTCCTCTTCCTGCAACCCGTCGTCTTCAATTTCGGGCTCCACGTCGGAATCCGTATCGGATTCCGCTTCTAATTCTTGTTGAGTGGAAGGTTCCTCATCTTGATCGGACGGTGCGACACCCCCGTCGGAATCTGCGCTGCACGAGCATAGAATCGGAGTAACGAACCACACGAGAAGGATTGCGAGCATGGTGGATGGGTTCATCATCGATCTTCGTTGGGTTTTTATTCGTCTTCTTCAAAGACAGCGAAAATTAGACGATTTCGCTCCTTTTTATTATCGGAAACGGGGAGGTTTTCGAAAACGTCCCGAATTCCCGTTCTCTCTCTTACATTTTTGTAACGACCCATGTCCAAAAAGTCAACAACTGCCTGAATGTTACGATTTTAAATCATGTGTTACGGGTTTCAGAACGAACGTGCAGGTCTCAGAACTTGTTATCCGCCCTACGGTTTATCGAACTTATTTTACTGGCATAGCTTTTAGAACGACAACACCCGCAGGATTTCGTCGGCGGTGGTGATGCCCTGAGCCAGTTTGCGGATGGCGGATTCGCGCAGCGGAGTCATGCCGTCCTGCCGGGCGACTTTCCAGACTTCGCGCACG
Source organism: Myxococcota bacterium (assembly GCA_963663525.2). Lineage (GTDB taxonomy): Bacteria > Myxococcota_A > SURF-8 > SURF-8. Next base: position 1,067,784 of record CAXXHC010000004.1, on the reverse strand, counting down.
TCGCTCTCGCTTTTGATGAGGCGCTTGATTTTTTCCGTGGCCTCGAACAGTTCGAAAATCGCCATACGTCCGAACATGCCGGTGTAGCGACAACGCACGCAGCCATCACCGAACCAGACTTTCAGCTTGGGTGCGCCGTCCGGCAGTTGGATGTCCAGCCGGGCCATTTCCTCGTCGTTCAGCACACTTTCCTGCTTGCAGTGGGGACAGATTTTGCGCACGAGCCTCTGGGCGACGATGCCGTTGAGCGTGCTGGCGGTGAGGTACGGACGAACGCCCAGTTCGTGCAGTCGGTCGATGGAGCTTACCGCGTCATTGGTGTGCATGGTGCTAAGCACGAGGTGGCCGGTCAGCGCCGCCTGCACCGCATTGGCGGCGGTTTCGCCGTCGCGGATTTCGCCCACCATGATGACGTCCGGATCTTGGCGCAATACGTATTTCAGCGCACTGGCGAAGGTGAGATCGATTTTGGGTTGGGTCTGGATCTGGTTGAAGTTTTCCAGCACCATTTCCACAGGATCTTCGATGGTGACGATGTTGACTTCCGGCGAAGCGATCTCGCGCAGGCTGGAATAAAGCGTGGTGGTTTTGCCGGAACCGGTGGGACCGGTGACCAGGATCAGCCCGGTAGGCGAATGAATCATGCGCAAGTAGCGGTTGAGCCCCTGTTCTTCGAATCCGAGGTTTCTGAGATCCTGCACCAGCGAGGAGGAATCGAAGACCCGGATCACCACCTTCTCGCCGAAGGTGGTGGGTACGGTGGAAACGCGCAACTCCACTTCGGTTTCGCCGATGGCGGTCTTGATGCGACCGTCCTGCGGCCTGCGACGCTCGGCGATGTCGAGTCGGCCCATCAGTTTGATGCGGCTCGTGATGGCCGGATGGATGGCTTTGGCGATGGAATGAATGTTGTGCAGCACACCGTCGATTCGCAGCCGGATGCGGGCGTAGTCCCGTTTCGGTTCGATGTGAATGTCGCTGGCCCGCTGGTCGAAAGCGTAATGCAGCAGGTAATCCACGGCATTGATGATGTGCTTGTCGTTGACCTCCAGATCCTGGATGTTCTGAATCTCGAAAAGCTGTTCCAGGTTGTTGAGGTCGTACTGGGAATCCGCCGTTTCCTCCGCCGCAGTGAGAGAACGTCTGAAGCCGAACAGCTCGGTGATGACCTTGTTGATGTCGGATTTGCTCGATAAAACCGGGACGATTTTCGCGTTGGAGATGCGCCGCAATTCGTCGAAGAGTTCGACGTCGGTCGGATTGGCCACGGCGACGGCGATTTCGTTGCCTTTGCGTTCGATAGGAATGGCGGTGTGTTTGCGGGCAAAAGGCCTGGAAATCAGCGTGGTTACGAGATCGGCGTCCAGATTCAGAGGATCGATTTTCACATAGCGCAAACCCATGCTTCGGGCGAGAAGCTGGTATATCAGGTCTTCCTCGATGGTCTGATCCGCATTGAAGGCCGAGGGCACCTTCAGGCTGGCGATCAACTCCGGGGGAAGAATCACGGCGTTGCGCCCATTTTGGTATAAGGGATTGGCGGCGTATTCGGCTTCCAGATTTTTCAACGCGGTAGGGAGCCGCAACTGGATGTTTTTCACCTGTTTCGGCTGCAAATGGCCGTAACCCACCAGAAGTTCCAAGATTCCGGTGACGGTAAAATCCGAGTTTTGCGTAGGCTTTTTCATAGGGTCTTTTCCTGTCCTTCGCGGTCATTATAGCGCCACCACTTTCAATTATCAAACCCGAAGCACACGCTTAAGTGTCAATTCCATAAGAAAAGCACGGCAGGCGTATTGCCGGAATCCTAACTCCTTCCCAAAAGTTGGGCATTCCAAAAAAATCGGAATGGCGGGGTTGACATTTCTCATATCTGTATCCATTATAGTTTAAGAGTGAGTTCTTAGTGAAAATTGATTTGGATGAAGCAACATAACTCAACGGACGTCAGGTCCGGTCCAATTGGAAAGGATTTATACGATGAGCAGCAGACTTAATGGTTTTGCACTGTTCGATGGTTTGGGCTCTGAAGAGCTTTCGGCTATCGATCGCTACGTCGTGCAGCGAGACTACAAGAAGGGTGAAACGATTTTCCATGAAGGAGAAACCACCACCCACCTTTACTTCGTGGAAAACGGAAAAGTGAAGCTCGTGAAGCATACCCCACAGGGCAAGGACGTGATCGTCGATATCGGCGCTTCCAAAGATCCCCTTTCCCTGGAGCCGATTTTCGACGGAGAAGGCTACTCCACAAGCGCCATTTCCGTAGAGCCTACGAGCGTTCTTCTGCTCGACCGGCGGCAGTTGCTGAAATTCGTGGAGCAATTTCCTCTCATTCTGAAAAACGCGGTGAAAATCATCAGCCGCCGTTCCCGCGACCAGTACCGCCACATCAAAGAGCTTTCGGTGGGCAAAGTGGATTCGCGTATCGCCAACCTGATCTTGCGTCTGGGCGAGAAAATCGGACGGGACGACGCGGACAAGGTGAAGATCGATATTCACCTGAGCCGCCAGGACATCGCGGATTTCACCGGAACGACAGTGGAAACCGCCATTCGCACGATGAGCCGCTTCGCCAAAACGGGACTCGTCAAAACCTCGAAAAACTGGATCGTTATCGAAAACCGCGAAGAATTGGAACAAGTCGCGGAAATCTGATTTACCCATGTTCATCAGGCCGAATCGGCCCCCTCCTCACACACTCCGACACAAACGAACGCCGCCCGCTTGGGCGGCGTTCGTTTGTGGAATGCTGTCGGAAGTATTTTCTGGTATAGCAGTTACTTGGTTTTAGCGATCATCTCGTTATGGGTGGCATGGGCGAACCGCAGGTTGCCCATGGGTATGGTTGAGCACACGGGCAAGCTGACGTTTCACGTCGCTTGGCCCGTGCCACCCCTTGTTTTCAGGGGTTTCTATCTCTAAAATCAAATAGCAACTGCTATATTCGAAATTTCCTGAAACTTTTCAAACCCCTTGAAATTACAGGCGTATTTTAAGGTCCGAAAGCGGGTAGCTCACGCAACTGTGAATAAACCCCTTTTCCCGGTCGGCCTGTCGCACGCCTGCGTCCGGCGGCATATAGACCTGTCCTTCGAGCAGTTTGACTCGGCAATAACTGCATTCCCCGGAACGACACAGCGCCGGAACTTTGACGCCGTGGCGTTCGAGAGCGTTCAGTAACGGCTCGCTGGCGGTGGCCTGGAAAGTCGGGCCGTTCTCGACACTTACGGAAAATTCTGCGGTCTTTTCAATCGCTTCGGGCCAACCGGGCAGCGCCGTGGGATCGTCGGGCGGTCCGTAGGCTTCGCGACGGATCTTGTGGGCGGGAACTTCCAGCTTCTGCAATTCGCCGAGTACGAAATCGTACATCGCATTGGGACCGCAAAGCATGAACGTGCAGCCTTCGAGCGAACCGATGTGTTTGCGGATCAACTCGGAGGTCAAAAATCCCGTAACTCCTTGATATTCCTCCTCTGGTTCCGACAACACGAGCGCGTAGTTGAAACGTGAATTATCTTTGGACAACGCATCGAGTTCGCCCGCGAAAATCGTGTCTTCTAGCGTGCGGCTACCATATAGCATGTGGACGTTCACCGGCCAGTTCTTCGCGTCAAACCCACGCAGCAGACTCATGAACGGCGTGACTCCGCTACCTCCCGCGAGGAACACCAGGTCGCCGCGATCGATCAGCGGTTCGTGATAGAACTGCCCGGCGGGACCGCTGGACAGCAGCGTGTCGCCGACCTCCAGCCGGTCGAGCAGATAGCCGGAAACGAAGCCCTCCGGTTTGCGACGCACGGTGAGATCGAGCGTGTTTTCCCCCGGTGCGGAAGAAATGCTGTAGGCGCGGCTCGTGTGTACGCCGTCGATGTCCGCGAACAGGTTCACATACTGCCCGGCGCGAAACGGAGGAAACGAGCCGTCCATGCGTTCGAAACGAAACGTCTTGGCGCTCGGTGTTTCTTCTATGATTTCCACGACTTTCAATTGCATCGCAGGCGGATGCAGCCGATGCACCGTCCGGCGCACGACTTCGCGGTATTCGTCGGAGGTATAGTCCGGTCCCTGGGCTTTGTGTACGCGGCGGGTGCGTGTGTTCCACTCCGCGACGTAGCGGCCAAGATCTTCGAGCCAGTGAACGAATTCGGAGGACATGTCGGCTTCCTTTGTCAGTGGGTGCGGGGTTTCGACTTCATCGCGATTATCCGGCCCGCGATCTGCCCGTTGAGCATGGCGGGGGAGTAGCCGCCACCCGGCTTGCCCCAGACCCCGACGAAAAACAGCCCCTTTTTCGGTCCCTGCGGGTTCAGGCGCAGGATGGTGTGGTTGTACGGCGTGTTGTTGAAACCGTACACCGAGCCGTTGAGGGTGTTGGCGTAACGCATGTTGGTCAGCGGCGTGGCGACTTCCACCACTTCGAGGCTGTCCCGCAGTCCCGGCGCCACCATCTCGGCGCGTTCGATCATGAAGTCCGCCACGGCGTTCTTGCGGTCCACGTACTCGTCCGGCGGAACCTCCATCCAGGGTTTGCCGTACACGAGCGCCGTAAGCACGCCCAGCGTGGTTCCCGGAGGCGAGATCTCCGGCCATACCGTGTTGTAAAAGGTCGCCGCCAACTCACCGGGATTTCCCGCGACGTGGAACTGGTCGTAGTCTCTTTCGTAATCGAAGCCGGAATTGATAAAGATTTCATGGTCTTGCACTCCCAATTCCTCCATCGGGCGGGCCGAACCGATGTACACGTTGAAGGAAGACGGCGCGATGTCGTTGACACGCAACCCTTCCATGTAGGAGCGGGGTACGTGCTCCAGTCCGATGAGGTCCATGCAGGTGGAAATCGGGTCGGCGTTGGAGACCACTACGTCGGCGCGGAATTCCTCGCCGGTTTCGGTGCGGACACCGACCACCCGGTCGGCCTCAGTGAGGATGCGTTCCACGCCGCAGTGAAAGCGAGCCTCGCCGCCCAACTCCTCGAAACGCTCGACGAAGGCGTTGGAAAGCGCCTGGGAGCGTCCCTTGGGATACGACGCCCCCAAAGAGATGTAAGAGCCCAGCGCCAAAGCGAAGTAGAAAAACGAGACCCTCGCCGGGGGCAGCCCGAAATAGCCCCAGTACTGGGAAATCACCGCCCGCGCCTCCGGGCTTTTCACGTCCCGGTTGAGGACTTCGCCCCAGGTGGCGAAAAAGTAGCGCGGCAGGGCGCGGATCTTCAGCGGTAAGGTCGCGAGTTTCTTTAGATTTTCCGGGAAGCGGGCGTATTGCAGGGCGTCGAGCGTCCCTACCTCGGAGGTGAGACGGTAGATGCGATCCATGAAGCGCCGGATGCCGTCCGCATCGGTGGGAAACGCCTCGCAGAGCGTCTCGACGTAGGCCCGTTTGCCCTTCGGCAAGGTGAGGTCCAGACCGGGGAAAACCGAGCGATACAGGTGGGGAATCTCCAGAAACTCCACCTTGTCCAGCACGCCCAGGTATTTCAGGTAGGAGCGCAGCGCGCCAGGGGTTTCCTCGGTGCCGATGTCGGACAGCTCGTGCAGGGCCACTTCGAATTCGAAGCGCCCCCGGACGAAGCTCGTGGCGTACCCCCCCGGAATGTTGTGCTTTTCGAGCATCAACGTCCGGTAGCCCTTGCGAGCCAGAAAGGTGGACACCGACAGTCCGCCCAGACCCGCTCCGATGACGATGGCGTCGTAAGTTCCGGTCATGAACCGCTCTTTCGTAATGTTTGCGCACACGTTCCCTATCGAACGAAGACATGTGCGCGTGCGTTTTCGGATGCCAGAAACGTGCTTTCAAGTATCAAAACCGCCGAAAGGGCGTCTGTCAAGAAAGAAATGGGAGGGAAAAAGCGGTTGGGAGGCCGGGACTCTCGCAAGGGTGAGATTTCACCATGGACAGAAGAGATCCATGTGGACCGTTTTTGATACCCTCCACGAGGGCCCGGCCAAAAACAGAGTGGCAGAGGAGGGCATTCGAAAAAAAGGTGTTTCCATACCCTCTACGAGGGCCCGGCCAAAAACCGTGGCCTTGTAAGGGTTCGTTATCATTGGGGAATAACCCCCTGTTTGACGAATGACCGTTTTTTCTCCATTCAGTGGATCAGAGATGGACCGTTTTCCGTTGTCGAACCGGGATCGAAGTTTCCCAACCGCTTGTTTTCAAAGAGCTTTTCGAGTTTGACGAAGGAATTGACGCGGGGATTTCCCCGTTGGTCATCCTATCCGCTTGAAGATACACGACTTTACCCGATGCGCACGCTTTTTGCAAATCCAAAAACGGAATGGTTCGTCAAAATTCTTTGAAAAATCGGGGATTTCCCTTTATTTTCTGCAACTTACAAGATTTTTCCCGTCATGCACCTCGGGCGACTTTCTTGCGCACCCCCCTCATGGCACCTCCGGATTTTCCGGAATTTCGTCACCCTATGCCACGGGTGCATCACAAAATATTGTCATTTCACTCAGATTGCAACCCGCTCACTCCGGGTGCCGCCCTTAGGGCGGTGTATCGAGGAGTAAATGGTGTGGCTCGATACGATTTACTTCGCAAATCACTCGCCATGAGCGGTTTTTTGCAACGTGACAATTTTTTGTGATCCACCCCCATCCCCCATTTGTTGATGTATTTCATGGTCTGTGTTAGCTTTTTATGCATTCAATGAAGCATGGAAAAAAACAGCTTGGATCGCTACAACTTCGGGGAGTCACGGATGAAACGAGTTTTCTTCATCGGATTGCTGGGCGTTTGTTTATTGTACATCGCCGGATGCAGCAGCGAAAATTCCAGCACAAATATCCAAACCAACGGAGATGTGGACGAAGAAACCGCGGACGTCGAGAAAATGAACGTGGCGGAGGAATTCACCGCCGTGGAACTCGATTCCGACGCCCCGGCCACGCTCAAACTCGCGATTCGGGCCTGTAGCGGCCTTTACAATCGTACCCTTGGCGGTTCCATCTATGTGAAGGAAGAAACCCACGACGAAGAATGGCTCGAAGAACTCGGCCTGGAGCCGAAAAAGACCGTCGCCGCGCTCGATTTCCTGGATACCTGCACGACCGAGTTTCCGGCCTGCGTGCGGTATTCCTACGATGTGCAGCAAAAGCTGCTCCCCAACATTTTAACCATCGCCTCCGCGCTCGACGCGGTGCCGCTGGACGTGGAAATGTCCGATTCCTGTAGCGATATCGCCTTCGATGCGTTCATCGAGCTGGCAGAGTACGACACCCCTTACCTCGCCACGGAATACGTTTTTGAACACTATGTCGATCAAACCTCCGGTCTGGCGATGGTCAACCCCGGATACAACACCCACGATAGCAACGTTGCCGATCCCGAATTAACGGACGACATCCGCTCGTCGGTGGTCGATTTCGTGTTTTCGCAAAAGCTTTTCGCCGTTTTCCTGGTCAACGGGTGCCGGGAGGAAAGTCCCGAAAGGGAGCTTCTTCACAACATCGTCAACGCGGGATACTGGTCGTCCCCGATCGGCGTGTACGGGTACAACAACTCCTGGATGGTGATGGGTGGATATATTTACGAAGCGCAGACCCTTTGCCTGGACTCTCGCAACATGGGCGCCATCCCTACGATGACCGGCAACCTGTCGTTTTTCTCCACCCGAAGAGCGCCGATTCAGGACGTGAACGAGTTGCAGCGAAACGACCCGGAGGAGATCGAATACGATCCCCAAAAAACGTATGTGGCGTTCGTGATCGGCGATGGCGACAACATCCGATTCATCATGAGTACGAGAAACGTTTGGCTTCGGCAGCGGCTTGAAGACTGCGAAAAGGTGGAAAATTCCTGCGCGCCGATTTCGTGGAGCATTTCGCCGCACCTCGCCACCCTCGCGCCCGACATCCTCGAATGGTACCATGAAAAAACCCGTCAAACCGGAAAAGACTACTTCATCCTGCCTCCAAGTGGGCATCTGTACGCCTACCCCTCATCCCTGAACACGCAAGACCAGGACCGATTCGTCACGGCGACGGAACGGGACGCAAACCTGCTTGGCATTCACAGCACGGTGCACTGGGACTGGTCAGGCACCTGGGACGACGCCGAAAACATATTCCTGCCCAGGTATGCACGGTCCGATGGCGTCATTCGCGGCATTTTCCCCGTGAATGTACCCTATCTGCTGCCCACGTTTCCATGGTGGCCCGATGAATGGTTTTACAACATCCTTACAGGCAAGGATGGAGGCGAGGTGGTGGTGTTCCGCCCCCGCGAATGGCGCGGAATCGACGACAGCGACGAGTTTTTCCTGAGTCCGCAGAACATGGCTGACGAGTTGGCCAACTACCCAAAGGGAACTGTGGCATGGGTCTATATGACCAGCGACGGAGGCTTGAGCCTTGAAAACTCGTTTATGGAAATGGTGAAAATTCTGCCGTCCCACGTGCAACTCGTTAGCGCCGACTCCGCCGCGAAACTGGCGTTGGAAGCAGGTCACAGGTAATTCGTTTCCTCGTAAGTATTTGTTTACTTTGAATTATCTTCATTCTTATCGGTAGCGTTACTAAAGAAACCATACGGCAGCTTCCCCACTCCTCAATTGTTATAAAACGCGCAAACTTCGTCCCGGTCCTTGTCAAGCGCGGCGGAATCGGTAGGATACAGGCGGTTTCGGCACGAACGAACATCGGCGGCGGATGCGCCGCAACGCCGAAGCCGGAACGAGGGAATTTTCATGACCGACCGCGAATCCGACACACCCCGACTGCGCATCTCTTTCCAGTCGCTGGGCTGCAAAACCAACCGGGCCGACGCCATCGCCATCCTGGATCGCCTGCCGCCGTCCCACTTCGAACTCGTGCCCTTCGGCGAGCCCTGCGACGTAGCGCTGGTGTATACCTGTGCCGTGACGCGCACCGCCGAGCGCCAGTCGCGGCAGGAAATCTATCGTGCGTCGCGACGCAGCCCGGAAGCGAAGGTGATCGCGGGCGGATGCCTCGTGCGGCTGCGTCCCGAATCCCTGCTCGAAAAACAGCCCGAACTCGTTCTGGAACCCAACGCCCACGGGGACGCCACGGTGCGCCAACTCTATGAAATGGCAGGACTTTCCACCGACGACGCCCCCGCCTGCCATGCGCACGACATCGCCGCTTTCGCAGGACATAGCCGCCCCTTCGTCAAGGTGCAGGATGGTTGCCGCGCACCGTGCACCTACTGCACGATTCCCATGGCCAGAGGAAAGCTGGAGTCGGTGCCGCCGGAGGATGTCGTACGCAAAATCAATGTCTTGCACGACGCCGGGTTCGAAGAGATCGTTTTGACCGGCATCAACCTGAGCTACTACGGCGCGGATCTCGGCGGCAAGGTGCGGGACGTCGATCTGCTGCGGGCCATCGAGGACGGCTCGCGCTGCCGCCGGGTGCGGATCAGCTCTATCGAACCGATTCAACTCAAGGAAGAATTCGTAGAGATTTTCGCCACCTCCACGGCGTTCTGCCCGCACCTGCACGTCCCGTTGCAATCGGCAAGCGAGGCGGTGCTCGAATCCATGCGTCGCCGCTATGCCCCCGACTGGCTACGCGGGCGCATCGAGGAGTTATTCGCGCGTATGCCGACCCTTACCGTGGGGCTCGACGTAATCTTCGGCTTTCCGGGAGAAACCGAACGAGATGCCGTGCAAACCATGGAATTCATTGAACATCTTCCGGTGGGGTACCTGCACGTATTCTCCTTTTCCGCCCGTCCCGAAACTCCCGCCGCCGCCATGGAGCCGAAAGTGCCGCCGGAAGTCGTGAAACGGCGAGTCAAACAGGCACAGGAACTGGGGACCATGAAAAAACGGGAGCTTCTGAAAAAGCGTGCCGCCCAGGAGTGCGTCGAGGAAGTATTGATTGAGGGTCGGAAAGGCGGCTCGGGTCACGGATTCACGAGGGATTACCTGCCGGTGCGGCTGGAGCGAGACCCGGACCCGGCATGGACAAAAACGATTCGTAGCGTTAGGATAACGGGCTGGGACGCCGCACGAAACGTGCTGATCGGCCTGGCCGTGGAGTAGTGTACGGGATATCTCGAAAAGGATCGCATATCGTGGGTTGGATCGATAAAATCATCAAAATCACCAAAGAACTTTCGGCGACGGACGCCGAACGCCCCTCGAACACCGAAAACGACGAAAGGGAAGCGATTTCCTTCGCTTCTCCCCTATTAGACCCGCTGTGGAAGGAGATCGAACCGCTTCAGGAACGTCTGGGCTACCGATTCCGCGTGCCTCACATTTTTCTGGAGGCGATGACCCACCGCAGCTACGCCAACGAAAACCGCCGTCACTTCAGCTTCAAAGACAACGACCGGCTGGAATTTCTGGGCGACGCCGTGCTGGATCTCGTCGTAGGAGAGCGGATTTTCGCCATGGAACGGCAACTCAAGGCCGGAGAAATGACGAAACTGCGCGCCATGGTGGTCAGTTCCGAAGCATTGGCCGAAGTGGCAGAGGAATTGGGCGTGGGCCAGTACCTTTTGCTGGGTATCGGAGAGCGAAAATCCGGCGGAGCCTCGAAACCGTCGCTTTTGGCCGACGCCTTCGAGGCGGTCATCGGCGCGGTGTACATCGATGGTGGGTTCGAGATCGCTCGGGAATGTATCGAGCGGTTGTTGTTTGACAGGCTGACCGAGGCGTCGGAGCACATCGGGGCGTCTGACCACAAGTCGAGACTTCAGGAGAAATGCGCCCGCACCGGCCACGGACTGCCGGTGTACCAGGTCATCGGCACCCACGGTCCCGACCACGAAAAGGAATTCGAGACCGAGTGCCTGATCGACGGCAAACCCATGGGACATGGAATCGGACCGAATCTCAAGACCGCCGAGCAAAACGCCGCCAGCCAGGCCATCACGTCGCTGAAAAAACGGAAAGGCGGGAAAGCATGAAGACCATCGAGTTGTCCACCGACAAACGCGAGACGATGCTCGACATCACCGCCGAGGTGGCGCAAGCCGTCCGGGAAAGCGGTATTAGTGATGGAATTGCGGTGATTTACAGCCCGCATACGACTTCAGCCGTGACGATCAACGAGGCCGCCGACCCGGATGTCCGCCGCGATCTCGTGCGCTTTTTCCATCGGCTGGTACCCGAAGACAGCGATTTTCGGCACGCCGAGGGCAACTCCGACGCTCACGTAAAATCGAGCATGATCGGTTGTTCGGCGACGGTGATCGTCGAAAAATCTCGATTGGTTTTAGGCACCTGGCAGGGAATTTACTTTTGCGAGTTCGACGGCCCCCGACGCCGCCGTGTGTACGTGAAAACCCTGGCCGGATAATACGCATTTTCTAAGAAACGACCGAAAGACGATGGACGACAACGTTTTAACCTTCCGCTGGTCCAGGCAGTCCGAACTGCCGCTGGCGCTCGATATGACCCTGGACATTGCACGGGAAAACCAGCCTTTTTCCTATACGCCGCCTCATACGCTCGAAGCTGCCGAGGAACAATGGCGCGAGGAATGGGAGAATTTCTTCAGCCCGCTCAATCGCAGAGGATTGATTCGTATCTTATTGGCTTTTCAAGGGAAAACGGTCGTCGGCATCAGTGTGTTGGGACCGCGCAAACTCGACGGCGATCCCTATACGGGGTTCATCTACGCATTCGGAGTGAAACACGAGTACCGGAGGCAGGGAATAGGCCGGAAGATGCTGAAAGAATCGGTGCGTCGCCTGGAAAAGCTGGGATACAAACAGGCCGTGTTGGCAGTGTATCGAAAAAACCGGGGAGCGGAATCCCTTTATCGGAACTTCGGGTTTATCCCGGAACAGGTTTCGATGGTCTACGATATTCACGGGAGCGGGAATGGCGAAGAAGGCTGAAACGAAAACGGCCCGGCTGTCCATCGGGAAAATGCGCGACGAGGAAAAAGCCGCCGTGGTCGGTATGCTCTCTTGTATGCACAAGGAGCACGGCGGCGTGCACCCGACAACCCACCATCCCATCTCCGAAACCGATGCCGAAGCCTGGGCACACAACCTCGTGGCGGCATTGTCCGAGAAACGCCCGGATGCTTTGCTCGTGGCGCGTTATGGAAGTAAACCGATAGGTGTAACAGCCTGGAACCTGGAGACGAACGCTTTTGGTGTAAAAACGGCTGTCATTCAAGGAATTTACGTAAATGAATCGCAACGCCGCAAGGGAATTGCAAGCAAGTTGCTGGTTCGACTGCGCGCACTGCTGGACAAGGAAAAGACGACGGATTTCGTCGAAGCCGGGGTTTATGCCGAAGACGCACGCGCGTTAAACCTGCTTCGAAACACAGGTTTTTTCACGCACCAGCATCGGGTATTGCTGCGTTTGAAACCCACGAAACCCGACGCCATGAAAGCGGAAGCCGCCCGGAGAAAACGGAAGGCCGAATCCGAAAAACAGGAACGAAAACCAAAAAAGGACGGGAAATCATGAAGATAGGACTGATCGGCGCGGGCGTGATGGGTGAGGTGATCGCCGACTCTTTGACCCGCAAGGAAGTGTTTTCGCCGGAAGAGGTCATGCTTTCCGACATCGGGCGCGGACGTTTGGACGGTCTCGAAAAGCGCTTCGGCGTGCTCACCACGATGGAAAACGAAGACCTGCTCGCCTTTGCGGATGTGGTGGCGGTATGTGTCAAGCCGCAAAATGCCGAAGTAGTACTGCGTCCGCTCAAAGGACTGTTCCGATCGGATCAACTGCTGATTTCCATCATGGCGGGTGTCTCGATGGACACGCTGACCCGATTGACCGGCCATGAGCGCATCGTGCGTTCCATGCCCAACCTGCCCGCGCGCATCGGCCAGGGCATGACCGTGTGGATGGCTTCGCCGGGCGTGTCGGACCGTCTGGCCATGGTGGCGAAGATGATCTTTCAGGCCTTCGGACGGGATTTGCGCGTGGATCGCGAAGACCTCATCGACGCCGCCACCGCCGTCTCCGGTTCGGGACCGGCCTATTTGTTCTATGTGGCTGAAAATCTTGTGAAATCCGGTGTGGAACTCGGTTTTACCGAGGCGCAGTCCCACAGACTTGTGGAACAGACGATTCTGGGCGCAATGAATCTGTGGTCCACCAGCGGTGAAAAAGCCTCGGCTTTGCGGCAGAACGTCACCAGCCGGGGAGGCACCACCGAAGCGGCGCTGAAGACCTTCCAGAAACACGGTACGCCGGAGATTTTCGTGGATGCCTTGAAAAGCGCGTTTACGCGGGCGGAAGAGTTACGCAAGCTTGTAGACGATTCCGTGGGGAAATCGCCGGACGAACCTGCGGAAAAGTGACACTTCTTTCAACCCTTGAACTTGTTTTCCTATTTCCGGGAAGTCGTTCGTAAATCGCACGGTTTTGCATGGAGAAAAATGGCGTTTTTGCCTATGTGCGGGTAGCATACCCTCCATAAAGCATTCCCGTTGCCGGTTTCTTCCCGAAATCCGCCGTGAAATCGCGGACTTCGGGAGATTCTACGGATATTCATCATGCGTTTGAGATTGCGAAAAAATACCTGGATTCCCATAGGATTGTTCGTTCTGGTGTCCTTCGTCGTCGTTTTTTTCTGGCTCGCGGCAGGCAATCAGCGCCTGGACACCCTCAAAGTCAAAACCCAACTAACTTCCGAACAGGTCGCGATCCGCCTGGAAGAGTACATCAACATCCGGCTCAACATCGTCAGCACCATGCGCTGGTACTGGCAGAAGGAGTTAATCAACGACCGCGAGTCTTTCACCCGCCACGCCTCCTATCTGCAACAGAATTTCGGCGGTCTGGCGGCGATCAACTGGATCGACCCCGACGGCGTGATCCGCTGGGTGGTGCCGGAAATTCCCAATGAGGGAGCCAAAGGCAAAAGCCTGCACGAACACCCCCAGGCCGCTTCGACCTTCAAGGAAACCGTGAAAACGGGGAATCCCGGCGTCACACCACCCATCGACCTCCTACAGGGCGGCGAAGGCATCGCGGCCTATTATCCTCTCCTACGTGGAGAAAAGGTGGAAGGCTACCTCAATGCTGTGTTCCGCCTCACACCGCTGGTCGAGGAATGCCTCGCCAAAGGCGTCCGTAAAAACTTCCACTTGCTGATTCTCGACCACGCACGACAGGTCTATTGCACCACCGACCAACAGGCGATTTATGAAGCTCCCATACACGCAACCAGCAATTTGGGAGTAGGCACGAGAACCTGGAGCCTCACCCTTTCGCCCGCTCCGAATCTGATGCGACAGGTCGCCACCCAGGAAGACTACGTTCTACTCGGTCTGGGTTTGTTGTTGGCGCTGGGGTTGGCCCTTTTATCTCGGAGACTGTTGCAACGCGAGTTCCAGCTCGGCGAGAGCGAGGAACGCTATCGGACGATCTTCCAAAACGCCCAGGTCGGCATGTTCCGGGTGCGCATCGGTGACGGAAAAGTGCTGGAATCCAACCAGGTTATGGCCGAAATTTTCGGTTTCGACAACGTAGAGGACTTCACCAGTTCGTATTATATAGAACCCAACTGGGTCTATCCTTCCGAGCGCGAACGCCTCTACCGCGAATTCATGGCCAACCGTGGCGTGGCCAGCAACTTCGAAACCCGTTTCCGAAAAAAAGACGGCTCCGAGTTCTGGGTACGGTTTTCGGCCAAGGTGTTCCCGGAAAAAGGATACATGGACGGTGTTGGGCTGGACATTACCCAGGAAAAAGCCACCACGCTCGCCCTGAAAGATTCCGAGGAGAAATACCGCAACATCTTCGAAAACGCTCAGGTGGCCCTGTTTCGCGTGCGCACCGAAGACGGTCGCCTGCTGGAAGCGAACCCGACGATGGTCGATCTGTTCGGCTACGAAAACCGACGGGTGATGCTCGCCAGCTTCAATATCCGCAAATCGCTGGTGGATCACGACGAAGCCAAGCGGCTTAACCAGGAACTTGTATCGAATCGTGGCATGGTGGACAAATTCGAATGCCAGTTCGTTAAAAAGAACGGTACGCCGTTTTGGCTGCGCTTCAGTATGCGGCTGTACGCCACAGAAGGATACATGCAGGGCGTAGGCACCGAAATCACCGACGAAAAACGGACCCTGCAACAGCTCACCATCAGCGAGCGGAAATTCCGCGTACTGGCCGAATCGACCACGGCAGCGATCTTCATTCTTCAGGGAAACCGCTTGATCTACGCCAACAGAACGGCCTTGCAAATCACAGGCTATCCGTGGGAGGAACTGTCCCACCTGAACCCTCTGGACCTTTTCGACACCGCCAGCGGTCGGCGTTTCCAGCGGGTGCGCCTGTCCCACCTCCGAGGTGAACCTTCCCCCGACCGATTGGAACTGAAACTGATTACCGCCACCAACGAGGAACGCTGGATCGAAACCACCACCGCTTCCTTCGAGCTGGAAGGCGAAAAAGCCTGGATTTTCACGGGCTTCGACATCACCGAGCGCCGCCGGGCGGAAAACGCGCTCAAGGAGTCGGAAAACACCTATCGCACGATTTTCGAAACGACCGGTACCGCCACGATCATGATCGGCGAGGACGACCGAATCACCCTCGCCAACACCGAGTTCGCAAAAATGTCCGGCTACGAATGGGACGAGATCGAAAACCGTATGCCTTGGCACGAGTTTTTCGAATTCGAAACCATGCCGCAAATGCAGGAAATCCACGAATCGGCCTCTCCACTGCCCCCCAAAAACTACGAAACACGCCTGCTCAGCCGCGACGGCAGCCGCCATGATGGCATCATGACACTGGGCACCGTTCCCGGCACAAGACAGCGGGTGGGATCGTTCCTCGATCTCACCGAAACCAAGCGCGCCGAAAAACAGATCTTCCGCGCCCAGAAACTCGCGGCGTTGGGGCAGATCGTCGCAGGCGTGGCGCACGAGATCAATAATCCAAATAATTTCATATACTTCAACCTCCCGATCCTCAAACGTTACATCGAGGCGATTCAGCCTATTCTGGACCGCGAAACCGAGCGCGTACCCGGCCTGAAAATCCTCAACATGCCTTATGAAACCTTCCTCGAAGACGTCTACAAGCTACTGGACAATATGGAACACGGATCGAAACGCATCACCGGTATCGTTTCCGACCTGAAAAACTATATCCGCAGCCATGACGCCGAAGAGCGCCTACCCCGCAGCATTCAAGAAGCGGTGGATCACGTCGTCTCGCTCGTGGGCAAGCAAGTACAGAAAATGGCGAAACGTTTCGAGGTGGAAGTGGAGGAAAACCTGCCCCTCGTGGCGATGAACGCAGGGAAAATCGAGCAGGTGCTCATCAACCTGGTCATCAACGCCGGACAAGCCACCCGAGGAGACGACTCCTACGTGCGTCTCACGGCGGCGAGGAAGGCATCCCAGTCCGGATGGGTGGAAATCTCCGTGGAAGACAACGGCATCGGCATGTCCGAGGAAATCATCGCCAACATTTTCGACCCGTTCTTCACCACCAAAAGCCGGGATTCGGGAACCGGTCTCGGCCTCGCCATCAGCCAGCGCATCATCGAGGAACACGAAGGAAAAATCACCGTCAACAGCGAAAAGGGCAAAGGAAGCCGCTTTACGGTCGTCCTGCCCGAAGCCAAGGAGCCCAACCCGTGAATCCCACCGCCATTTTGATTGTGGACGACGAGCAGGCGTTTCTAGACAGCGTCGTGCGTATGTTGCGTCTGGAAGGATACAACGATGTAACCCCGCTGGCCGACCCTACGAAGGCTCCGGAGCTACTCGAAACCCGGGAATTCGACATGGCCTTCCTGGACGTCACCATGCCGGGGCTCGACGGCATCGAACTTCTTAAAATCATTAAAGAAAAAAGCCCGGCGACGGAATGCGTGATGGTCACGGCAAACGAGAACATCACCACCGCCATTACGGCGATGAAACTGGGGGCTTACGACTACCTCGTCAAGCCGATCACGCCGGATCAGCTCGTGCTGTCGCTCAAACATGCCCTGGAACGCAAGTGGCTGTTGACCTCTCTGCGTCTTCACTCCCAGGCCGCGACGAAGGAGTCATTGGACAATCCCGAGGCATTCAAGGAAGTAATTACCGGTCATCCAAGTATGCTTCGCATCCTCCACGAAGCCGAACTTCACGCCACAAGCGAGATTCCGATCCTGATTACCGGCGATACGGGCGTGGGCAAAGAACTGCTGGCCCGCGCGATCCATCTGGCCAGCAATCGGCATGACGGGCCGTTCATTCCCGTAAATATGATCGCGATTTCTCCCAACCTTTTCGAATCCGAGTTTTTCGGCCATGCCAAAGGCGCTTTTACCGGAGCGGAAAGGGAGCGCGCGGGGTATATGGGACGCGCCGGAGGCGGTACGCTGTTTCTGGACGAAATCGGCGACCTTTCGCTGGAAACCCAGGGGAAGCTGTTGCGTATCCTCCAGGAAGGCGAATACGTGCCGGTGGGAAAAACCACCCCGCAACGAGCCGATATCCGCTTCATCGCCGCCACGAACCAGGATCTCGTCAAGCAAGTGGAACAAGGAAAATTCCGCAAGGATCTCTTTTACCGCCTGCAATTCGCACATCTTATGCTGCCGCCGCTTAAAAAACGGGGGGACGACATCCTGCTGCTGGCGGAGAATTTCGTTCGAAACTCCAGCCGGGCCGTGGATCGTCTTTCCATGCAGGCCGAGGAAGCCTTGCTTGCCCACGACTGGCCAGGTAACGTGCGAGAATTACGGGGCGTTCTCGAAGCGGCATCGAACCTCGCCCAGGAAGGCGTCATCGAACTCGACCATCTGCGCCTTCCCGAGCTTCCGAAGCTTAAAGTCGCGAAACAGACCTTCGATCGGGAAGACGCTCTCGAACCTTTGGCCGAAGTGGAGCGACAGCACATTTTGAAGGTCTACGAGGCCGTGGGACGCAATAAAAGCCAAGCCGCCCGCGTGCTTGAAATCGGCTTGCAGACCTTGCATCGCAAGCTTAGAAGCTACAACGTGAAATAGAGACGGCTTCTTCTGTTGGAAAAACAAAGCAAAAGGCCGGTTTCTCACCGGCCTTTTGCTTTTCGTTGCTTGATTCGGTGAACTAATTCACGGAATCGGCCAGCTTTTTGCCGACTTTGAACTTGACGACCTTCTTCGCGGGAATCTGCATTTCTTCGCCGGTCTGCGGGTTTCTTCCTGTCCGGGCCGCACGCTCGCCAACGGAAAAAGTTCCGAATCCCACGAGAGAGATGGTTTCGCCCTTTTGCAGGCCCTCGGTCACGGCATCCTGAAAAGCGGCAAGCGCTTTTTCCGCAGCGGCTTTGGAAAGATCGGCTTTTTCAGCCATGGAGGCGATGAGTTCGGATTTGTTCATGGTGCTCTACTTTCTTCAAAGATGGTTTGGGGTTCGTGTTCCCCTCAAAAAATTAAACGACGCTTTATCCGGTCACGATTTTTTTGTACTCAAAGCCTACCCGATCCTCCGGCAATGTTCAACTTTTCCTTCGCATGAATGGAAAAACAAAAGGATTGCGCCGACATGGCCATCGGCGGCGGCCTTTGTATCCCAGATAAAACCGAAACATCCTCCCAAACCAGTCACCAATAACAGTCGTCTTTGTCTAATATTTGTCTAACAAAGAAAAATTTGCCAGCGCAGCAAAATTCGTGTACTGAAAAAGTAGGTGCGCAGGGGGTGAAAACCAGTATATTTCGCTCCATCGGGTTGCTTTGTTTCTACGTACCGTCCATCCCGCAACATCCAATGAACCCCGATGTATGCAAACGGGCTCACAGAACTCGAACGAGCCAGACGTCTTTGTGCAATCGCAAGTCATGGTAAGTCCACTTTTCACGTAACGATTTGTATGCCATGAGGAAAAAACCGTGAAAAAGAAGAAATCTTCGGCCCTTAAAAGAACCGGTTCCGTGCGACCACCGGTCGACGACGTTTTTCCTGTGGTCGTTGAGGAAAAAGCTGAAAGTACGTCCAACCCGATATTCAGATACATCCAATATATTTTGATCGGCCTCTCTACGATTTCCATCCTGATCTTTCTGCTGAAAACCTTTTTGGTGGAGCCTCCTAAAAAAGCGATCGTTCAACCTAATCGAGCCTATACAAAAGAAAGCTCCGTCCGTCCTCCTCAAAACCAGCTCCCGAAATCCACTCCAACAGCAGATACCGTCAAACCGAAGGCAAGCAAAACGCCGACAAACAACGACACCTTATTCAGTTCAAAAGCGAACGAGGCCGCACCGCTGCCTCCGAAAGTACCTATTATCAAGTCGCGAAATCGCCGTAAAACGAAACTTAGCGATCAGGAAATCAACCGAATCATAGGAGAACACGACCCCCCACCCTCTCGTTTCACGGAAGAAGAAGCGATCTCTTACGACCTTGCTCCAATATCTTCGACCCATCCTTGGCCCTGCACGAACGAGGATAGCTGCCCTGGTACGTTTCTCTGCAATTTCGCAACCGGAAAATGCGAACCGAGAATCTGGCACAAGAAAGTCCTTTCCCCGGAAGATCCGCCCGAACTCCCTCAGATCAGCACAATCAGTCCATTGAATGTTTCTCCTGGGGACATGTTGATCCTGGATGGAACGATGTTGTATAAAAATATCCATGACAAACAACTGATCTGGCGAAAGGGCGACTGGACTCTCCTAGAAAATATGGTTTCTATAATGCAAGTCTCCATCGGTGATTATGTCGTCCCCATGGAAAACATCATCGCCAGTGACGAAGACCGAATGGTGATTCTTGTCAATTCCCAAATGTCCGGGATTCTAAAACTCACTGATCGTGAATTCGGCTACATAGCGAAATATCCCCACGCCGTGGTCAACAAACCGGGACCACGTTTAATCAATAAATGCGGCGAGAAAAACCCGCCGAAAAGCGGTATTCCCGGCGATGCCCCGAGCTTGCCCGGTCCCTATGCTGCCGGGTACGTGGACGTTCACTGGCCGGACCCATACACGCGAGTGTATTATCCAGCCCTTTGTGGCGGTCTGCGTACACCTCCCGCAGCCGGAACCTTTCCCGTCGTGTTGGTCCTTCACGGAAATGGTGCCAATCACATAAACTATGAATATCTGACGCATTTTCTATCCAGTTGGGGATTTCTAGTTGTGGTTCCCGCAGAAATCGAGGTTGAATCGATAAAAAAGGCAATGCTTGTCGCGCTCGATGCACCGGAAA
Organism: Myxococcota bacterium; assembly: GCA_963663525.2. Taxonomy (GTDB): domain Bacteria; phylum Myxococcota_A; class SURF-8; order SURF-8. Next base: position 1,047,678 of record CAXXHC010000004.1, on the reverse strand, counting down.
GTATGTGGTCGCCGCTGGCAGGACATTCCGCAGGAGGCAAAGCATTTGTCATCACGCATTCTCGTGGCGGAGAACGGGTGGAGAAACTTATTTCCAGTTCAGCGGGAAAACGTATAAAAGCCATCGTGAACATGACACCATTTCGCCCGTTCAAAAAACTGTCCGTTCCCAGCATGTATTTTGCGGCCAGCGGAGATCGTCAGGCCGCGTCGGATTTCGTCTACCTACAGTGGTTGAAACAGGATTCTCCTACCTATTTTCTCTACCTTTACGGTGGAAATCACAGCCAGTTCACCGATGTACGCCATTGGGAAAAATACGACACGCAGGATGCCATTCCCTTCATGAAAAGAAAGCGCCAGCACTCGATCATAAAAGCTTACGTCCTGGCCTTCCTCCAAGATTTTTTAAAGGGGCCAAAACCCTTCCAGCACTTGCTTGAAGGTGTGGACAAACCGTACGAAGTCGTTTTTGAAAGTCGTTAATCGGAGCTTGGGACGAACAAAACAGAGCTTCACTCGAGCTGTCATCATCGGGCGGAAATGTAAAAGCTTATTTCAAGGAGAAAAAACGTAGGGGCGAGTGTAGTGAACAAAGTGAACGGAGCTCCCCAAAAACCGAAAAACTCTGTCAGAACGGGGGGCTACAGTCGCTATGCTCCTTTCACCCACCCCTACATTCATCCTCCCTTTTTTGAGGTTTCAAACGAAAAAACAGATTTTGCACTATTTTCATTTCCGCCCGTCATCATCCGAAGTTTGCCCTTTGCTTGAAAACCGAGTACAACTTGGGACGGTCTCTGTCATTTTCACTGTTCCAGTATCTCCATGAAACCAATTTCTCCTACAATTCCATGGCTTTTCATACTTCTTGTCACAGGATGGATCGTTCCTTTCGATGCTCTTAGCGACAATGAATCGTCCGCAGACGAAACCCACGAATTCAAATACAAAAACGAAAACCTGCGTTTAAAGCCACTTTCCCACGAAGAAGAACTCCGCCTCGCCCCGATCAAGCTCGGCGTGCCTCCCACGTTTACTACCGAGGAGTTGAAAAAACTTCGCAAGCGGGAGATCGTCATCCGACGCATTCCGACACCCGACAAACCCGGCCTGGCCTACGACGCCATCGCCATCGTGGACCGCTCGCCGGAAGACATCATGACGTTTCTCAAAGACTATGCAAACCGCGTCGGCATGATGCCCCATAACACCGACATCAAGGTTCGCTGGGAGAAAAACCTCGCCATCGAGGATCTTACGCTGAAAGTCGCCTTCCAGACCATTCGCTACCGCTTGCGCCTGTTACACTACGGAAACAGCTTCATAGAATGGGAATACGCCCACGGCGATATCAAGGAAACCTACGGATATTACAAGCTTTTTCCCTACATGGGGGGCAAAGGGACGCTGCTCGTCTACCACACCTACACCGACAGCGGAATCCCGTTGCCGAAGTTCGTCCTCGACATGCTCACCAAATCTAGCCTTCCCGAAGTGATTCACGTCATTCGCCGGGAAATCGGCCCGCACCTGCAGAAACTTCGCGCAAAATCCGCGCTCTCCCCTTCCCGTTGAGAATCCCTAAAAAGCTCCCAGAAACCTTCCTCAATTCCTGAGAAATAACCTTGTCCGGCCTTTCATTCCAGGCTATACCTTTCGCACTTTCAAACGGGAGGCCAAGGCGTGCACGAACGGGAATCCACATCCTCCAAAGGTCATTTCGAAACGGCGAAAGTCGCGGGAATCTCCTCGATTCACTTCATTCACGACATCTACACGGCGCTTTTGTCACCGATTCTGCCGCTTTTGATCGAGAAACTGTCGCTGAGCCTGACTCAAGCGGGGTCGCTGACGGTGTTCATGCAACTACCCTCCCTGTTCAATCCCTTTCTCGGCACCTTGGCCGACCGCTACCGACTCAATCGGTTGCTTCTGATCCTTTCCCCCTCGCTGACTGCCGTCTGCATGTGTCTGCTCGGCCTGACCGGGCACTTCGCGATTCTGGCCCTCGTCCTCTTGGTCGCGGGAATCAGCGTGGCGACGCTGCACGTTTCCGCCCCGGTGATGGTGGCGCGCCTTTCCGGCAATCAGGTGGGCAAAGGCATGGGATTTTTCATGCTGGGAGGAGAGCTGGCCCGCACGGTGGGGCCGCTCGTGGCGGTGTGGAGCGTCGGCACGCTGGGGCTCGACGGCATCTGGCCGCTGGCCTCGGTGGGTCTTGTATCCTCCCTGGTGCTCTGGTGGCGGCTCAACCCAAATCTTCAGGTAAAGAACCAGCGCAATGTATCGTTGCGCGCCATGGTGCGCTCGATGAAACCGATCATCACCGGCGTATCGGGAATACTGATCGCGCGGGCCTTTCTCGCGGCGGCGACCACCACGTTTTTGCCTACCTATTTGTACCAAAACGGGCATAGCCTGTGGATTTCCGGTGCGGCGTTGTCGATGGTCGAGTTGGCAGGCGCTTGCGGCGTGTTTTTGTCGGGCACGCTGTCGGACCGCTTCGGACGACGGCGGGTGCTGTTCGCGGTGATTCTCACTGCGCCGCTCGCGCTGCTTTGGGTGCAGTTCAGCACCGGCGCGATGTTGATCGCGGGCCTGCTTTTGCTAGGATTTACGACGATTTCCAGCGGACCGGTGCTGATGGCCGTGATGCTCGAAAACGCCGGAGACAACCAGGCCGCCGCCAACGGCATGTACATGGCGATCAGTTTCGCGCTAAGGTCGTTCGTCGTGGTGCTGGTCGGCCTGATGAGCGACACATGGGGCATGAAAACCGCGTTTATCGTCTGTGCCTTCATGGCCTTCGGCGGCCTGCCGTTTATTCTCGTTTTGCCTTCACGTAAAAAGGAATCTTAGCGTTCACAGGGAGGCAACCCAAAAAAAGTGGCGCTCTCATCGCCCCCAGTTGAGCTTTTCCCGAAGAATTTCGAAGTAGTGCCGGTAAGGAGAGCGAATAATCAGCGTGGCCACTTTCCCTCTACGGACGACGATCCGGTCGTTGGGATGGATTGCCATCCCGGAGCGACCGTCGAGCGAGATGAACGAATCCCCGGACGTTCCCGCCATCCGAAATTCAAGTTCCAGGCGATCCGGCACCACGAAGGGGCGCAAGGTCAGGCTGTGGGGACAGATCGGTGTGATGATGATGGACTCCAGCGTGGGATAGCAGATCGGACCGCCCGCCGCCATATTGTAGGCGGTGGAGCCCGTCGGCGTGGCGACGATCACCCCGTCGGCCCGGAAGCGGGTGACGAAATCCCCGGCGACGCGGATATCCATACCGATCAGTCCGCTGTCCGCTCCCCGGTTGACGACGGCATCGTTGAGCACCAGTTCGCTTGTGATGCATTCGCCGTCGCGTTCGACTTCGACGCGCAACATGCTGCGGCGGGTGGTCTGGAAATTTCCTTCCAGAATCGCGTCGAGGGCTGCGGAAAGTTCGCTCAGAGGGAATTCGGTCATAAATCCCAAGGTGCCCATATTGACGCCCAGAATCGGCACTTCCCGCCCATCGAGCAGTCGAGCGGCCTTGATGAGCGTGCCGTCTCCGCCCATTACGATGACGAGTTCCGCATCTTTCACCACTTCGCGCTCAGAGGCGATTTCCACCCCTTTCGGCCAATTGCCGTCGAGATCGATACTCACCGACATCCGCCGCGCCACCAGGCGTTCGAGCAGGCGGGTGATTTCTTCCCGGTTTCCGTTGAAACCTTCACGGGTTACGATGCTGACGTTTCGGATTTCCATCGCCCTCCTCGCGGGAAAATGCACCGATGCCCCCACTATTTCAGCCGGGTCCGCGACTGTCCAGTAAAAAGACTTTCTTTCTTGCTTGGCGTGTTTGAGACATTATGATAAAAACCAAGGACTTTGTTTTCGCCGGAGGCTCCATTGCCGCAGAAGTATATCATTCTGTCCATCGTTTCGACCATTTGCGTGATCCTCGACCAGATTACCAAGCAAATGGCCCTACCATTGAAAAACCAACTGGACGTGAAGATCATTCCCGGTCTGTTTAGTTTCAAATACGCGGAAAATCACGGCGGCGCCTTCAGCACCTTCGCCGACTTCGCCGACCCCTGGCGCACGATCTTTTTCATCACGGTGAGCCTTCTGGCCTTCGTCTTCATTTTCGTGTTTTTCCGAAAGGTGAAAAACAACCAGTATCTTCTCGTATTCGCGTTTTCCGTGATTCTGGGCGGTGCGCTGGGCAACTTCATCGATCGCATCGCTTACAATTACGTCATCGATTTCGCACTCCTGTACTATAAAAATTTCTACTGGCCGGTATTCAACGTGGCGGACGTCTTCATCGTGATGGGCGTGGTGATGCTGGCGATCGAAATGCTTTTCGGGAAAAGCGAGTTCAGTCTGTTCCAACAGGACGAATCCAAGCCTTCCACTACTCTTAAATAGCTTTTTCCTTGAAAAAACAGGCGTTTTCACCATGCGCCAGACTCGCTTGACCAAGGGTGATTCAATTCTTGATTCTGCACGCATCAAACTCGGTGAATCTAGGAATGGGTGCCCAGGTCTTCGATCCGGAACGGATCGATGGCCTGGATTTTTCGTGTTTTCACGGCCATTCGCCTCACGGCGAAAGACCGATGGCACCCCCGAAAGTGCTTGAAGGGGGATTGCTCTGTCACTTGACCAAGGCGTCTTGCACGGACGATGTACGAGTGATAGTATGAAATTGCATCAACACATAAAAACAAGGAACGCTTATGTTTCCTGCGAAAAAAATAAAAGACAACTCGTCCAGTTCTTCTTCCAAACCCGGTAAAGGCACGAATTCCAAGGTGTTGACCTGGATGGAGCGCCTTTTCCTCTGGGTGTTCGGCGCGTGGATCGGCAAGATCCACTTTTATAAAAAAATCGTCAATCGCATTCGGGAAGGCACGGAAAAAGGGTCTGTGGTTCTCGTGCTGCAATTCGCCAGCCGCCTGGATTACCTGATTCTCTGCTGGTTTCTGCGAAGAGAAGACCTTCCCCTGCCCACCTATCCGAAAAAACCGAAACGAAAAGACAAAAAACGTTCCAAAACGGAAAAAAACGATCCCTCGAACGTTACCCAAATGCCGAGCGCTCCCCAACCGGGCGAAGTGCGCCTGTTGTTTCTGCAACGGAAGAGCAACTTCTTTTCGGAGAAAAAGTACAACCTCGTCGATCCCATCGCCGAGTTGATCGAAGCCCAGAAAGTCACGCGACACCCCATATATTTCCTGCCGATCATCACCGTCTGGACCAAGCGCCCGATCATCCTTCGACGCTCGGCCATGGATGTCTTTTTCGGCAATACCCCGCATCCCGGAGCTATCCGTAAGTTCGTGATTTTCCTGTACAATTGCAAAAATGCCTTCATCAAGAGCGGCGATCTGCTCGACGTCACACCGTGGACCGAGCCGGAAATCACCGAGCACGGCATGGACCCGGCCCGGGAAATCCGCTGGCGGCTGTTCCAGTTTTTCAGCGAAGAGCGCACCGCCATCGCCGGACCGGCCAGCAAACCCCGCGCCTGGATTCTCGAATCCGTGCTACGTTCTCAAGCCATGCAGGATGCGATCGAACAGGTTTCGCGGGAATCGGATCGTCCCGTCGAGGAAGTCCGCCTGGAAGCTGCCGAAAACCTTGATAAAATCGCAGCGGACTACCGTTTTTCATTCATCTGGATGGCCGAGAAATTTCTCAACATGTTCCGACACATTTTCGAACGCTTCGTGTTGGATGAACGAGAGTTCGACGAGTTGCGGGAGCGAATGAAAAAAGGCCCCGTAGTCTTCACGCCGTCCCATAAATCTCACGTGGATTACCTGCTGTTTTCCTACATCATGTTCAAGCGGGCGCTCGTCGCTCCGCACATCATCGCCGGAGACAACCTCAGTTTCTGGCCGATGGGTTTCTTTTTCAGGCGCATGGGAGCGATTTTCATCCGGCGTTCTTTCAAAGGGGACGTGCTGTATTCGGTCGCACTGAAAACCTACCTTCAGCGCATCCTATGGGAAGGCTACTCCATTGAGTTCTATATCGAGGGCACACGTTCCCGAACGGGAAAAGTCATGCTCCCCAAACTGGGTATCCTTTCGATTCTCGTGGATTCCTACCTTGCCAATCCGTCGCGGGATCTCGTGTTCCAGCCGCTTTCGATCGTTTACGGCAAACTGATCGAACAGCAGAGCTATACCAACGAGCTTGTCGGCGGAGCCAAAAGGAAAGAATCCTTAAGCGGATTGTTGAAGATTTTCAAGCTGTTACGTTTCAGTTTCGGCTCGATTTACGTGCGCTTCGGCGAACCCATCTCGTTTCGGGACTATCTGGCCTCCAGGGGAATTTCTCCTGCACAAATGACGCATGACACGCACCGAAGAACGGTACGTGAACTGGGTTCGGAAATTATCTGGCGCATCAATTCCGCCGTCACGGCGACACCGACATCGGCGGTGAGTCTGGCTCTGATCTCTTCCACCCGCAAAGGCATCACCCAGAAAAAGCTGCTGGACCGCATCGAGCGTATTTTGCGTTACTTGCGCAACAACAAGGCCAAGCTGTCCGACAACATGGAAGATTCCCTCTGGGCCGTGACGGAAACCATCAATCATTTCGTCGAGGAAGGAAAGATCCACGTCCACACCATCGGTGACGAGAAAATCTTCACCATCGACGACGGCTCGCGGATCTCGCTCGATTATTACAAGAACCAGATCCTGCACTACTTCGTACCACCTGCATTCATCGCACTGGCCTATTCGTCATTCGGAGAACCCAAAGCTCCTCTGGAAGAAGTTCGCAAGCGTGCGGAATTCCTTGCGGATCTCTTCCACCTGGAGTTGCAGTTCAGTCCCCGGGCATCCTTCGACGAGGTGTTTGAAACCGCGCTCGACTATTTCAAGGAAGCGGGATTCGTAACGCTTGACGCCCACGGGAACCTTCGGGCGACCGCAACGTCCGGGCGGGAATTCACCTTGCTGCGATTGATGATTAACAACTACGTCGAAAGCTATTGGGTCGTTGCATTGGCCTTGCCGATGTTGATCGACGAGACGATGGAGGAGAGGGAATTTTCCAAGCGGGTGATGGAATACGGGCAGAAACTGCAACTCATCGGAAAAATCAGCCAGGCCGAGGCGTTTTCCAAGAACAATTTCAACAATGCCATCAAGTACTTCATGTCAAGAGGCGTTCTCCAGCGAGATCAGCCACGCGAGGAAAACTCGATGACCGCCCTGCCTCCCGATATCCTTGTACCCATTGAGGAATTGAAGAAGGAAAAGAAGAAGAAAAGCCGCCGCTCGGTGAAAATCCGCCTCGCAAAGGGATTTCAGGATTACGAGACGCTTAAACCCGTTGCCGAGGAAATCGACCTCTACCGCATGAAATGACGGTCTGCCTGCCCACGCATCCCCTGTTAGGGACGATTCTCGCGGCTATCCCGTTTCTGGCGCTTCTTGCCTCGGGAATTCTGTTCTTCACGCGACTGCGCGTAATTACTGGCTTTTTCGCATCTCTACCACGCTGGCAAGGGCTCTCGCTGGCGGGCATGGCGCTGACGCTGACATGTCTCGCCTATGGATTGTCCCCCCGTGGTCCCCTGGTTTATTACGATGAATTCCAACACGCCGAAGCAACGAGCAACCTCGTCTTCCGGCTCGATCCTCACGGCTGCTGCGCCTACCACAATGGCGAATGCCTGCCGGGAGGGCCGATTCTGTGGCCGTTGGCAAGCCACGTAGCCGCAGCGCCTTTTCTCGCGTTTGCCGAAACCTCCAACCCCGTGCTTGCAGGACTCGCCGCCCGGACCATCGCCAACAGCTTGTGGCTGGGACTTTCCCCGGCACTGCTGACCTTGTGGCTGCTCTTGCTTTTCAAAAGACCTCATGCCGCACATGCGGCGGGATGGCTTTGGGCGTTCAACCCGGTTGCCGCAAAACTGATGCTTTCCGCCTCGCTGATGCCTGCGGCTGCGGGAATGCTGCTGCTCGCATTGATTGCCCTGGAAGGCTGGAAGAAGTCCATGAAATTCCATGACTTTTGCCTCGTCGTCTTCCTTTTCACCGCCGTGCTGCACACGCGCATGGAAATGTTTTTAGCCCTTGTCTGGCTGCCTTTCGCACTGGGTAAGAGCGTGCCCAGACGCATGTCCGCGTGGTTGTTCCTCTTTCTCGCCTCCGCGATCCCGCCGCTTGTCTTTTTGTACATGAACGGTGCAGCCGGAGGTGCTGCAGGATGGAACGAAAACACCGCCGATAGCTGGACGCACCTCCTGGATCATCTTCCAGGCAACCTTCGTTTTCTGGCAGGTGGGCTTCACGTGCCTTTGCTGCTGCCTCTTGCGTTGATCGGCGCGGCGTTGGAACGAAATTGCAAGACCCTTGGGTTGATTTTTACAAGTCTCGGTTTTCTCACGTTTTATTCGGCCTACCACATCGGTCGCTTCGATCCCGTAACCAGCTTCGACGGCTGGCGCTACAGCGTGCCGGTCACGCTTTTCCTGATCCCCCTCGCCGCCCTGGGTTGGGAACGCCTATGGAGCCTGCCGAACTTCCAATGGCGCAAAATCGCCACCGGAACGCTTGCCGTGGCGTTGGTGTGGGTGATTCTGGATCAGCAAAATTTCCGCAGGTCCGAGCATCCGATGCACGCCTGGAACGACTGGGTGCGCGAACGTTTCGAAACGGCGGAAGAAACGGGCAATGTGCGCTATTATACGAAGGAAACCGCCTACTTACGCGCATACTATGACGGCGATATCTTCGAGTGGACTTTGCTGGACAACCCACGGGCGGACCTTTCGGAGCTTCCCTCTGAAGAACAACGCTACTTCCGCACATGGCGCGAAGAGACCCCGGATTTCTGGGAAAAGGTTCGTTTCGAAGCGTTTGGTCCACCGGCTCCGGATCTCGACGAAGCGGCGGAGTTTCGCATCGTTGGGAGTGAAAATCCCCTTTAAGCTTGACGAAGTTTCCGTGGCACACGATACTTGCACCCCCGTAAACCACAACGAGGAGAACTGCGATGTCGAATCATAAAACCACATTTCTGCTTGTGTTATGCGGCGTTATGCTGCTTTTCCTTCCGGCTTGTGGAGGCGATGACAACGACGAAACAACGCCCACGGGCGATACGGATATGGAAAATGACGCCGAAGAAGCCCCGCTCGGATTGCCCGATTCCCTCGACATCGAGTACTCGCGCGCCGATACGGGCGAGCCACTGACCGATGAGGAAATCCGCGATTTCACGATGAAAGTGATGGGATTTCTCAAGAAAGTCCATTACTTCGACTACATCCTTTACACCACCCACGGCGTCGATGCCTCTACGGGTTTGAACGACTGGCAGTTCTGGTACAATGAGCATTTCCGCAAGGAAGGCGACAAGGTGACGTTCTACCATCCCGAAAATCTCAACGACGGTGGACACAACCTGCACATTCCGATGAGTCGCGTGCTGGGGGACACCCTGGCCGCGTACATGCTCGTCGGAGACGAAACCATGGCGCTGGCCGCCGAAAAACTTTGCAAAGGCATGTCGGCTTCCATGCTGGGCATGGTGCGCGACGAAAACGACCCCGTGCATCACCTGATGTCCCGCAACGTCGTGGCGCACAATCACGAGTTCCTCACCCACGACGGCAAACAGAAGGCCGTGGACTACAGCGGCTGGTTCTCCCCCTACGAACGCTGGAACTGCTACCGCTACAAATACGAGAACAATCCCTACTGGGGAGAAATGTGGATCACCAGTATGCGTTCCAAGGACGACGTACCGCATATTTTCCGCCTGATTCCCAATCTGCGCTACGCCGTGGCCGAAGCCCAGGACGAAAACGTGCAATCCGCCTGCTCGCAGACGCTGGAATTGCTCGAAGCTTTCGCCAAGGATATCGTCGATTCGGACTACCGCATCCGCACGAAGGACGAAAACGGCGACATCTACATTGCCGGGTACACGGATGACCAGGAATTGAACGAAAAACAGGGCGATCTGTGCTCGTTCATCAATTACCGGGAATGGCTGCCGGAGGGCGAATGCAATGCCCGCCGAGGCGCGGAGTTGATCGGCTACCATCACGCCGTGAACGAAGACTGTGGCCGGGGCGAACCCAACCCATACGACATCATTGCGTACAACATCAACGGCTACAACAAGCGGATTTGCCGCTACTTCCACCTTGCCCACCTCGCCAACGCGCTGGTCAATCGTGACAACGAAGCCGCTCTGCAGTTGATGAACGGCCTGGAAGAACGCATGGAGCAGGAGAAAAACACGCCCGAAGAGGACATGAAATACGCGTATCACGACTGGTGGCGCAATTTGGCGTTATATTTCACGCAAAGCCATAGTTACGGCTATCCGCTGACGAACGAGGAAGCCCGCGTGATTCACGAATACTACCTCAAGGCCATCGACAAAATGAACGAGTGGCCCTACTGGGATCTCTGGGACGAATCCGTCCCCGACGGTGCAACGGGTGGCTATCGGCCAGCCAATTGCGGAGATTCCGATGGGGTAACGGATTGCTGGTGGCGGGTCGAGGATCTTGGGCAGCTTTTCGAAAACTGCTGGTCTCCCCTCGTCAACCCGGCAAGTGCACAGTTCGTGGATTGCAGCATCGTGCGCGATCCCTCGAAATGGGACGAAGCCGCCGTGGAGTGATCCCCGGAATGCCGAAAATCCACGGGGAGCGAAGCACCGATGCTCCCCGTTTTATTTTTCAGGTCCGTTTCCAGCCATCGAAGCGAATCGTGTTTTTCGACACCCCAGGGCGGTTCAATTCTTGATTCGGCACGAATCTAACTCGGCGAATCGAGGAAAGGGTGCCCGGGTCTTCGAGCCGGAACGGATCGATGGCCCGGATTGCTTGTGTTTTCACGGCCACTCGCCTAGCGGCGAAAGACCGTGGCACCTGCGAAGGTACTTGGAGGGGGGAATCCTTCAAGAAGCGAATCGTGTTTTTCGAGACCCTTCACGACTTGACAGCCACTCTGACAGTTCGTAGACTCTGGCATTGACTCAAACGAAAGGAAGTGTCCCGCAATGGCGTACAGCGTAAACAAAGTGACTTTGCTAGGCAATCTCGGTCGTGACCCGGAAGTGCGTTTCACCCAGGGGGGACGCGCCGTGGCCAATTTTACCATCGCCACGACCGAATCCTGGGGACAGGGGCCGGAACGGCAGGAAAAAACCGAATGGCATAAAATCGTCGTCTGGGGAAAGCTCGCCGAGCTTTGCGGACAATATTTGTCCAAGGGGCGGCAGGTCTACGTCGAGGGTAGAATTCAGACGCGCAAATACCAGGACCGCGACGGCCAGGAGCGCTATATCACCGAAATCGTCGCCCGTGAAATCGTGTTTCTCAGCGGCGGTGATCGCCAGTCTTCCGGGCAGCGCTATTCGAACCAGGACGGTGGAAGCTACCAGGGCGGCGGTTCTTATGGACAGGACGACCGGAGCGGATATGATCGTCGCCCGCCACAAGACCAAGGTTCACGCAACACACCACCGGACGACGCTCCCGGTCCGGAATACGACGACAACCCCGAGGACGACATCCCCTTCTAGAAACGTAATAGCTCTTAATAAATTTTAACAACAGCTTGCGCAATGTCGGGTAATTGTCTTACCCGACATTGCCAAGGTATCGGGCAAGGAAACTCTCTTTAACCCGCATTATTCATGAGGATCGTAGCGAGACGCAGAAAACCGAAGATATTTCATGAAGTTGGACCGATTTTCACCCGCAGGCATACTTTACAGTCTGTCGAGGATGAAAATCGGGAAACAAGTGAAAGATCGAGGATTTTCAAGTCGCAGTAGATTCTTCATGAATTATGCGGGTTAACCAGTTGATTTCAGGAGTTTTCCCGGATTCCGGAACGCATTTTTCATCCACTTCAAACGGCGAGGACCGGGCATATAGCCCGGCCCTCGCCGTTTGTTTTGTCGCATGTGTGTCAGATTTGTATACCGACCATGAAGCCGGGCATAACACCGAGTTCCCTGCGGTTTTCGTCGAAGCGTTCCTTTTTGAACGTAGGAATGTAGCTTACGTCGCCCGCATCGATGTTCTTCGTTTCCGTGACGACCACATTCAGCGTCGGTCCGAAAAGCAGGGCCACGTCGTCGGAGAGCTGCCATCCGGCCATGACCCGCAGCTTGTTCACGACGCCGTAATTCTCGAAATCGCTCGCACGGCTTTGCCGGAAAATCATCACGTCCGAATCGAGGAACCATTTTTCGCTCAGCGGCGCGTGTCCGCCGATACCCCAGCCCAACGACATGGTCATGGAATCCGTGGAGGGCTGGAACCCGGCGGCGAGGATGTTGTAGACGTATTTTCCGCCGAATTTCAGGCCGACGTTTACAAGTGCGGTGTCGCTGGTCCAGAAATTGCCGTGCAGCATACCGTTTTTCACGATGCTGATGAGGCCGATGGGCGCGTCCGCCTCTTCGGCGTAGTTGAACAGTCCGATCTGTGCGCCACGTACCTTGCCCGTCGCCACATTGGCGAGTCCGGCCTGCACGCCCCGATATTCGTTACCAACCGTAAGGTTGAACAGACCTGCCTGAAATCCATTGGCTTTTTCCGTGATGCCGATATCCACGAGTCCCCATTGGAACCCGGAGAAACTTTCGCCGTTCTGGAGATTCAACAAGCCCAACTGTCCACCCCTGAGATTCTTGGCGTAAGTTCCCAATCCGGCCTGCACGCCCGTGAAATCCTCCACGGCAACGGAAGCCATGCCGAGTTGCAAACCCTTGAATTCACCCACGGTTACGGAAGTGATGAGGGCCAGTTGCGCCCCGGAGAAACTCCCCACGGTGGCGTTGGCGATGGCCGAAACCTGCACGCCTTTCGTATCTCCGCCAGCGTGGTTGTACAGCGCTGCCGCCTGGACGCCGGTGAGATCGTCGCCGGTGTAGTTCATCAGCGCTGCCGCCTGGAAACCTTTGGTGTCTTCGAGACTCAGGTTGAGACCATAAGTGATGTTCATACCAACCATTTCGTCGTTCTGGCGGTTATAAAACAAGCTCGCGCCGAAGCCTTTGAGTTTGTCCTGCTTGGTACCGAACACGCCCAGGGAAACATGGTTCAAAATCGATCCGTCGAAGGCTTCGTTGACGTTGGCCGTGGGAAACAGACCGATATCGAAAGGCACGCTGGTGTATTCTTTCTCCGGCTTGTCTTTTTCAGGGACTTTTTCGCCATCCGATACCGCTTCGGGAGCGCCTTCAGCAGGTTCTTCTTCCTTTGCAACCTTCTGCAAATCGCCGGATTCCTCCGTGATTTCCACGGCTTCTTCGTTTTTCACCGAGTCTTCTTCGGGGACTATCTCCGCAGCCGTTTCCGTCGGTACGGTGGAAGGTTCCGCAACCGCCTCCGACGCGTTTTCGTTCGCCGTCGGCGGAAGCGGGTGTTGGGCGGATTGGGAAGGAAGGGACTCGGCTTTCACGGGAAGGGAGAGAAGGAAAACCGACAGGAACGTCAACAGCAGCAAACCGTGATTTTTGTTCTTCATGATGCCTTTCCTTTGGCGTCGAAATGCGTGAAAAAGTGTCGAAACGGCATGTTTCGTTCGTCGAAATCATGCGCTCTGCCGTATCAACACCGCATCTTCGTCAAAGTGTCACACCGAAAAGAAAAATCTCGAAACAAGCCGGAACTCACCGCCCTGTGCCGAATCCCACCCAAGTATTTCGGAAACCTATCCTATTGTTATTCTTGAAGATTCTGACTTCGTGCCACGTAGGCGCAGACCACGGCGATGAGATAGCACAGCGCGCCGACCGTCGCCGTGAACGTGATGCCCCAGGCCAGAGAGGTCACGACCGCCAACACGGAACCCACCACGGACATCGCCCCGTTCACGGCCCACAGCCAGGGGGTTTGTTCCGGTACGCGACCGGAAGCCAGTCCGATGCCGATGGGAAATCCCAGGCCCAGCGTCAGGCCCATCAGGCCAACCACTCCCAACGCCAGCGCCAGGCGAACGGGAATCGTGCTGCCATGTAAAAGTCCCAGCAGAAACGGCGTCCCCAGCGCCAACAGGAGTTGCACGACAAACAGCAGCGCCAGTCCCGTAAGAGCCGCCTTGCGCACCTCGCCGTTTTCGATGAAAAACCGCTGTGCGAGGGAACTTCCGATGCCTGTGGCCAATAAAATGCCGAACAATACCACCGCCAGGGAATACACCGGGTGCCCCAGGAAAATCGTCAGGCGCTGAATGGCTGCCAACTCGACAAGGATAAAGCCCAAGCCGATGGCGGCGAAATACAGGCTGTGGGGCAACAGCCGGAAACGCGGCAACGGGGTGTGGTTGCGCGCCGCCAGTTTCAGCGGCAGCAACAAGCCGCCTATGGCCAAAAGAATCACCATTCCCAGGCACATCAGCAACACCACGACGGCACGCATGTTGAAACTCGTCACCCACTGGGCCTGCCGGTCGGTGCGGAAGATATCCGCGAAGCGCAAGGTCTGGAAGAAGAAGGGTTTGTCGTCGGTCGAAGGCGTGACGTCGAGCTGGTAGTTGGCCACGATACTCGCATGGGTCTCGGGAGTGAGAACCAGGGCGAAATCCTGCGGGTCCGACATCTTCGACGTGTGCAGCGGAGTGAAACGGTAGATTTTCATCAGGTCGTCGAAGGTTTCCAAGTCCTTGTCCGTAAACGGTTTTTTGGAAACGAGGATGGTTCCCACTCCGGTGCGGCTACCCTCGTTTTCGTCGAACTCCGTCGCGGCGATCAGCACGTGTTGGCGGGGATTTTCGATCCCCATTCCACGCAATGCGGCATAGGCCAGCGACGCGCAGCGCAGCATCTCTCCGGGACGCTCACGCACCCACCAGCGTGAAAACGTGATGACTCCCCGGTCGGATACGTGGTTCAAGAACTCGGTCCAGGCTTCCTGCGTGTACAGCGAGTTCTCCGTCAGGGTGAACGCCCCCGCCGCCGTGGCGGCCCAGGAATCGATCAGGCTGGCCTGAATCACGTCGAAACGCTCGCCGGAACGTTCGATGTAGCTGCGTGCCTCGTCGTGGACGAAACGGACTTTTGGATTTTGCGCCAGACGCCCGGTGAAATCGGCGAAATCGTGTTCCAGGAGGTCGAGAATATCCTTGTTGATTTCCACACCGGTGACTTTGGGGGCATTGAAAAGCAGCGCGGTCACGATATCGCGTCCCCCTCCGACGCCGATCACCAGCGTGTTCGACTCGGGCCGCAGATGGTGCGCAAGGGAGGTGATGTCGTAGCGCAAATGGCTCACGGCGCGATCGTTTTTGCCGTTCCACTGGGTGAATACCGTTCCTGCGGCAGCGTCGATGAACAGAAATAGCTGCCGGGGACGCTCCTCGCCTTCGAACGCCGGAGACATCCCCCAGCTAAACGCGCCCTGCGAAACGCCGCTGTGTACCGCGATGGCGGCGTGACTGTTCCAGCGCTCCACGATGGGTTCGCTCGTTACCGGTTCTGCTTCCGGCAATCCGAATACGTTTTTCACGAACTGGAAACGGAACAGTTTGGCGTGGGGTTGGAGCAGCGTCAGCAGCAGTAGGACGGCACAGGCCGCCATGGACGCCCGTTTCCAGGGTTTCGTCCCGGCCAAAGCCCATCCGGCGGCAGCGGCGAGCAGAGCCGAGGCCAGAACCACTCCGGGGCCGGTCAACGGAGACATCAGCGCCAGCACGAGAAGACACCCCAACGCCGCCCCCATGAGATCGAAAGTGTACAGCACGCCCGAACGCGCGGGCCAGCGGGTCAGCAACAGACAGACCGCCACGCCGGAGAACAGAAACGGTACCAACGCCAGCAAAAAGCTGGACGATACCGTAGCCAACCCGAAAAGGGTCAATGTGGGTGAAAAAGGTATCCATAACAACAAGGAAAGTGCGACGGTCGCCGTGACGGCCTGACCCAGGGCGAGTAGCGCCAGGCGGTCGTCGAGGCGTTCGGCAGGAAACCAGCTTTTTTTCAAGTACACCACCACGGCGCCGAAGCTCAGACCGAACAGCGCCAGGCTGATCGCCATAAAGGCGTAATGGTACCACATGGTGATGCTGAAAATCCGCGTGAGAGAGATTTCCAGCATCAGTGTCGCGCCGGTGAACAAGGCGATTCCGACGAAGTGTTTGAGGCGCGGTCGGCTGAGTGGGTCCGTCATCTTCTAAATTTCTTTCTCTTATGAGGAGCCTCTCTTCGATGGGCTCCCGGAATCCCGGCATCCTTGCGACGGGTCGGTCAAAAATCCGTAAGGCTTGTAAGACGGCATCAAAGCGAAGGTTTGTGAATTTTGCAACTTTTCTGCACGAAACGACACGATTTGTTCGAAAATTGCTCGGTTTGTCGTGCTCGGAAACTCGGAATGCTCCACAAGTAGAATGATTTCTCACCCGTCTTTTTGCCGGGTTCCTTAAAAAATCCCCGCGATTTCGAAGCCGCAGGACGCGCAACGGTTGCCATCGATGTTTTTTGCAAGCACCTGGAAACCGGAACGCTCGATGACGGTCCCGCCGCAGGAAGGGCAGCGCGTCGAGGAGTACCGCCCGTCCCGAAGGTTCCCGGCGTAGACGTAGCGCAACCCCGTTTCGAAGCCGATTTCGCAGGCTTCGAGCACCCGTTTCGTGGGCGTCGGGGGGCGGTCTGTCATGCGGTAACAGGGATGAAACGCCGAGACGTGCCACGGCAGATCCACGCTGACCGAGGCGAGAAACCCTGCGATTTCGAGCAGTTCGGCGTCGCTGTCGTTGAATCCGGGCACGACCAGCGTCGTGGCTTCGACAAAGGTTCCGGCCTTCCACATGCGCTCGATGGTATCGAGCACCGGTTGCAGGCGACCGCCGCAGGTTTTGCGGTAGTTTTCGTCTCGAAACGTTTTCAGATCGATGTTCGCGGCCACGAGCAGTCCCTTAAAACCCTCGAACGCTTCCGCCGTCAAAAAACCGTTCGAAACGAACACCGCGCCGATACCCAGTTCGTCGGCGGATTTCGCGCAATCCCGCGCCAATTCGTAAAACAACGTAGGTTCGTTGTAGGTGAAGGCGATGGTTTCACAACCTGCTCGACGAGCCTGATGGGCCAGTTGGTCGTGACTGAGATCCGATTGCGGCAGCTTTTGCACGTCCATGCGTCGGGGCATCTGCGACAAGTCGGCATTCTGGCAGAATTCGCAGGTAAAATTGCATCCGAACGTCCCGATGGAAAACGAGCGAGACCCCGGCTTGACGTGGTACAGCGGTTTTTTCTCGATAGGATCGATGTTTCTCGCCACCACGCCGCCATACGTCGCGGTATACAGGGTTCCAATTCGATTGTAACGAACCTTGCAAATCCCCTGTTTGCCGTCTTGGATCGTGCAACGATGGCTGCACAGCCCGCACTCCACGGCCCCTCCGTCGAGCTTGCGATAGAGCTGCGCTTCTTTTTTCATCTTCCGCCTTTCCAGTTGCTAGAGTGGTTATTACTTGATTTAACGATAGAAACCCCTGAAAACAAAGGGTATATAGTCACTTTACTCAAATTGCATACCGCTCACTCCGAGTGCCGCCCATAGGGCGGTGTATCGAGGAGTAAATGAGATGGCTCGAACCAATTTGCTTCGCAAATCACTCGCCATGAGCGGTTTTTTGCAAAGTGACGATTTTTTGTGAGGCACCCTTTGCCCATGGTACCCGCGAAAAATCATCGCTAAAATCAATTATAAAAGGCTACAACCACCCGTTTTCTCTAGCTTATTTGTCCAGCATCAGTCTTCCGAAACAATGCGTTCCGGCCCGGCGTTTCCGGCGATACGTTCGTATTTTCCCTTTCCGGCCTTCCGAAAAGTCGTGAATCCTTTTTTCGCCGCGTCGTCGTAGTCGATTTTTCCGGTAATATTGAGATTGCTTCGGGTTTCGGCGGGCTTGGAGATGATACGGGTCAAATCCCCGTCTCCCGGCTTGCCCTCCATTTCGCAGTCTCCCGCGCAATACTTGCGAACGGACGCCGAATGATGAATGATTTCAATGATTTTTCCGCATTTCGCACACTTGTACTCGTAGATCGGCATGGCTTTTTTCTCTGTCGCTCTCGTTCGTGAAAATCACTCGCTGTCGTCGCGATCGAACAGCAGCCGGTTGAACTTCGCCTCGTAGCGTTGTCCATCCGAGCCGAATCCCAGTTTCGACTTGTACTTTCGAATGGATTCCTCCACCACGAGGTCGATCAGCGGGTCCAGCGCATTCCCGATTTTCTCTTCGATCTTCCGCTTCGCGATGTCCTTGATAACCTCGTTGACGGCTTCGTCCGCCAGGCGCTCCATCTGCCTGCGCATCCTCTCCGGCTCGCTTTCGCCACGACGCTCCGGTCCTCGCGGACCTTCCTCGCGGTTTTCACGAAACGGCTCGTCGCGAAATTCTCCGCAACCTCTCTCTCCTCCGTGCTGGAAACCGTCGCGGGGCGGATGCCAGGAGCCCTCCCGTTGCGGATGGCGAGGTGGGTTTCGTCGATCCCGGTCCATATCGGCCTCCTTTTTCGCTGTTTCGTCGTCCATCGTAGTCTATTAATTTTCGTTGAAACGCCCGGTCCGGGCGGCATTTCCCTGATGCTGGTTCCACTCCATCGACGCATTCGGCCCGGAAGCTTCCACCACCATGCTGTAAACCCTCATATCGGAGCTGACCGCGATCAAATCCCCCCACGGCGTAAGCAGCACCGGCGCGAGAATCCGACCCGGCGCGGCGTGTTCTCCCTCCACTTTGTAGCGCCAGCGGTCGCGGGCGGAAGCGATATCCTCCGGGTAGATGTCGATGGCCTGAATCACCCCCCTCGGGGACAATCCCGTCCCGGCGTACAGGCGGTCTTCCGCGGAAAGAGCGGGACTGCCGATCACCTCGCCTGGGGTCTGAATGCGAAACAGTTCCTGCGGGATCTGGTCCGGATACATCGAATTGGGCGCTTCCAGCGCAATCAGGTACGGCGTGGTTCCGCCGGAGACGTATTCGGTACCCGATACGAAGATTTTCCGGGGGTGGTCGCCTTGCGCCGGGGTGGGAATCGGTTGCGCTTTGTTGAGAATGTGCCCGTTCAACGCAAACGGCGTGAAACGCTGGAAATTCGTCTGGTACAAGTGCACTTTGGTGACGCTGGTGTAGTAAACGATCCCCTCATACGAATCGATGCCGAAGCCGCCACGGAACTGGCTGTCCGGCGTGGAGGAGAAGAGATCCTGCCCTGCGATTCCTCCCGTTTCGGGAACCAGCCGATAAAGAATGCTTTTGGTTGCGACCCACAGACGGTTGCGCGATACGTCGTAGGCCATCGGTACGGCTGTGAACGCCCCCGACGTTTCGAACTTCTTTTCCATCGTCCAGCCGCTGTTGGCCGGCTGGATGGCGTCGTAGATATAGGTTCCCATGTAGATCTCGAAACCGCTGGAATAAATCCCCGCATAGATGGCCCGAATCGTGAAGCCGTTGCCGACGTTCTCGCGGGAAATCAGCAGCGGAGATCCCACGAATCGCCTCCCGGCGGCGACACTTTCCGACGCGATGCACTCGGCTCCCTCGTTTTCCAGTCGAATCCAGGCCTTACCGTCTTCGTCGCCCCACAAAATCGCGGTGGGCTGGGTTTCGTCGCCCTGGCTGACCATCGGACCCGCCGAAATGCCGCTTTCCCCCTGGCAGGACCACTGCACGTCTCCGGCGGGATCGAGGGCGGCGAGGGTGTCGTACAAGGGAACGTATATGCGCTCGTCCTGCGAGGCGGCGGGAGCCTGGAAATCCACGAACGACTCTTCGGGAACGATGCCCGAATCGTAGCGCCACTTCAGACGATCCACCGCCACGACCGCACAATACGGCATGGAGGCGTTACCCATGCGATCCTCCGGGCCGTGTTCGTCGTCCTCGCCGACCACGTGAATTTCCAGGTACAGCGGGTAGTATTTCTCCCCGGTCAGGATGGCGTCGAACTGCTCGATTTCCAGGGGAAGTTCCTCCTCCACGTCGGTTCCGGCGAGCACCGTTTCGCTCCCCACGCGAAATGCCGAGAGGGAAAAGGTTCCCAGGCCGGAGGGATCGACGACATCGATGCCGAAAGGCTCGTCCACGGGAAGGAGGGGCAGGCAATACCCCCCGGCAAACTCATTTCCGCAATACTCGGTGAGCGTGGCACAGATCTGGTTGTCGCCGCAGTCCGTATCCTCCACGCAGGCCGATCCCACCTGAGCCATCGAATCAACTCCCATGAGTTGCACCTCTGGACCGTCCGCATCGACCTCGAACTGGAGTTCGTCCGGTTCGGCGTCTTCCCTGCCGAGCACGTCCACGCCGGTAAGCGTAAGCTTATGATTTCCCGGCGAAAGATCATCCACGCCGAAAAGATCCAATACAGGATGGGATTGGGTCGAAGAGACTTCCACCGGCTCCAGGCTCTGAAAGTCCAGCACGACGTCGATCCGCTCCAGCCGGGAGCCGTCCTCCACCGAAAGCTCCACCTCCACGCGCTCGCCGTAATGATACACCGGCGCGGGATCTTGAGGATCGGGGCTCACGATCGCCACTACGGGAGCGCTGTGGTCGATGACGATCTCCCGCTCGTCTTTCACGACATCCAGGGACGTGCTTCTCGCCAGCGCCTCGACAACAACCGTTCCTTCCGTCTCGACACTCGTATCCCATTGATATTCCCAGGGTTCTTCCTGCATTACGGAAAGTTGGCGGTCGCCGATCTTAAAAGCGACGTCTGCAATCGCCATGTGCTCGACCACAGCCTGAAGAAGCACGGTTTCGTCCACGACCACCCCGTTTTCCGGCGCCGTAAACGCGATGGAAGGCTCGGGCGGCGCTTCTTCTTCTTCGATTTCGATCTCGTCCGGTTCCGCCTCATCCTCGTCCGCTTCGGGAAGCGCCTCCTCCTCGTCAAGTTCCACTGGGTCGGGATCGGCCTCCTTGGCTTCCTCTTCGTCCAGGTCGCCCGCCTCCAACCGGCAGATGTTCGCTTCGAGATCGCAAGTCATGCCGTCGGGGCAGTTTTCCTCCGAAAAGCAGGCGATGATGTTTTCCGTGTCGCCATCCCCCACGGGAGTATTCCCCCCGGACGTATCGCTGCACGCCGCCAACCCCAGAAGCATCGCACCGAAAACGAGCGCAACGCCTCGCATTTTTGAAAATTCCTTCATCTTCAACTCTCTCCGCTTCCTCAAGGGAAGTCACAAGCGAACTTTCGCGTGTTCCCGAATCCCAAGAATAGCAAAGTACGCTTAAGACGGCAAGATGGGAAAGTATGGGGGCAGAACGATGGGCGGAAATTTTTTTAGTGCGGATTTAAGATGGACCCGAAGGGTCCAAGCGCCTCTCCCACTGGGAGAGGCCGGTGCTTCAGCACCGGGTGAGGGGAAGTTTGTGTCCCTCACCCTAACCCTCTCCCAAAGGGAGAGGGGATATAAGTCTTTTGATTTCAATATGTTGCAATTGCCTCCGAAATATTTCGCACTATTTTAATTTCCTCCCCAGAACGATTCAATTCTTGATTTGGCACGAATCGAACTCGGAGAATCGAAGAATGGGTGCCCGGGTCTTCGATCCGGAACGGATCAATGGCCCGGATTCCTTGTGTTTTTACGGCCATTTGCCTGCGGCGAAAGACTGTGGCCCCCTTTCAAACAAATATCCTTCAATGGGAATGATGGAAGCAAAGAAGTACTATCGAAACGGGCGGAAATTCAATGAGTGCGAAACATTGTAAAAGCTTATTCCAAGGAGAAAAAACGTAGGGGCGAGTGTAGTGAACAAAGTGAACGGAGCTCCCTAAAAACCGAAAAACTCTGTCAAAACGGTGGGCTACAGTCGCTATGCTCCTTTCACCCGCCCCTACATTCATCCTCCCTTTTTTGAGGTTTCAAACGAAAAAACAGATTTTGCACTATTTTAATTTCCTCCCTATCGAAATAATGTCATGCTGTGGAGTTTTTCTTTTTCACAATTTCTCTGTAAATGGTAAATGCCCAATAAGCCAATACATGAAAGAACAATACAACCGACGCAATAAATAATACAGATACCATGCTTAAGTGTATAACATCGTAGATATTACATATCTTGTCGCGCAATGTAATATCTAACATACCATAATTCATAAGCAGATTCAACTGCACCCATACAATCAGGACGCATATAACCACCCCTTTACATCGCGGAAAAAGCAATGAGAAAGGAAAGGGTAGTAAAAAAAATAGGGTCATCAAGAATTTGGGTACTTCAATGTTTTCAAAGCTCCTACCGATCACGAAAAACAGTTGAAATCACAAAGGAATTCAAGATTAATGGATTGCAAAGGAGGCATAATCATTCTTAGCAATTCTTTGTATGGGTTTTATCTCATTGAATTTACTAATAAAAAACAATCTTCCCATGAATAAATGAAATCTATAATTTATTGTTCATCGAAACGAGATCTTCCTTTTACCGCGTGCTATCTGCATGTTCGCCTCATAAGCCTTTTGGACTTCTTCTGATAAAAGGATTCAAATTCTCGATGAACCAAAAAATATAATCGTAGGCAAGTGCTTTTTACTTTCAGACAACGTTTCAGTATCCGACAAAAAATAGTATAAAATGATAATATTTATTACAAACAGATTGATTCGTATGGACCACTTGAACAATCTCTCGCTCATTTTCGGTCTTTCTCGATCTTTCGTTGGAACAAGGTCGGGTGAAAATCACCCGACCTCGGAATTTGGGTGCAAAATCGCCCCTATTCTACTTCAGCCACCGCCAGATCCTGATAGGCGTGGAAGAAATCGTGGCAAAAGGCATCCCATCGTCGGCAGACTTCAAAAGTCTTGTCATCCTGGATAAATAGCGTCTGATGCGCGACAAGCCGGGTCATCTCCTCGGCCAGTGCCTGAGTCCGCTCTCCATCCAACCCTTCGAGCACTCCGCGTACGAAATCGGCGGGCGGATACCATTCGGCCACACGTTGGAAATCGCGATAGATCTGGGTCAGCAACACGTTGCGCGGCCCCTCCCACAGTTCGTTGACCGCCGCGTCACGGTACAATCTCGGCAACGAGGAAAAGTCCTCCATCACGCCGTGCCCTCCGAAAACCGACATCGCCAGGCGCAGCATGTCGGGTGCGTCCAGCGTGACGGTCAGTTTTTGCAGCATAATCAGTTCGCGCAGATCGAAGCGTTTTTTGCGCAGGCTCTCGTCCGCATCCGCACTCAACCCCCCGGTAAAGCCGCCCGGCAGTCCGAGATAGTCGCCGTAGAGCTTGAAAGCCCCCGCCGTGGTGCGCCTTGCAGCCAGGTCCAACGTGTCGAGCTGGGCGGCCAGCATCGGAAAATCACCGATGGTCACACCGAAAGCTTTGCGGAAACGCGCGTAGTTTCTTGCCTCGCGGGCGGCCCGGGCGATCGCCGAACCCGAGGAAATGCCGATGAACAACCGTGAGTGCGTCAGCACGATGCCCACCGCATTGGCCACTCCGCGATCCAACGGACCGACGGCGTAGGCCAGCGCCCCGTCATAGGTCAACTCCCCGGTCGTCAACTCGCTGGTGCCCATTTTCCATTTGATGCGGTCGATGGTGTAGCCGTTGCGGATTTCCTTTGCCTTGTTTCCGTCCAGCCACGAGGGCACCACAAATAGCGCCGGCTTGTCCGACCCACCCGGCTTGGCGGTGACGACGGCGTAATCGGCGTGCGTCGCCGAGCAGAAAAATTTGGTCCCGTATAGTCGCCAAGCATCGCCGTCGGGTCGGGCTTCCAGCAGATTGGCCGGGATATCGGAACCGCCTTGAATCTCGGAAAGGTACTGTGCCCCGATGGCGAAATCCCCGTTTTCGCCTTCCTTGACACGCTGACGAATGGTTTTCAACGCCTCGGTATCCGCGAATTTATCCAGTAGCGCCACCAGTCCTTCCGTGCAGGCCAGGGGGCAGGAGATGCAGCTCTCGCCGTTTTCGCCAATCAGGTACAATTTGACCAACCGCATCCAATCGGACGTTTTCGACGAAAAGATGCCTTCGCCGAACACCTCGCGTTCCATCACCTCGATCTCGTAAGGTCTGACAATGCGGTCGATCCGATTGCGATGCCCGTCGTAATGCATCATGTACGGGCGACACTCCGGCCTCGCGATGCGTTCGGCCATGTCGCGCCATCGTGTGGAAACCAACGTCGAAAACCGCTCCATCTCGGCGTCGATCACGTCGGCTTCGTCCTTCGCAAAATGCCGGACCATCCGCCGCAAGAAGGGATCGTCCCGGTAATAATCCACGTTTTCGCGCCATTGGAGAAATTCGTGGAAGCTGTAGGGATTGTTCGAATCGGGCAGCGACATGGCATTCTCCTTGGAAGCTCGATGATTTCGGGTGGCTTCAAAGAGTCTCGCCGTCCTGGGGTGAATTGTCAATGGGGGAACATCGATCGTAAAATGGAATGGGAAAAGTTCGAAATCGAAGGGTCCGATTGCCTCTCCCTCAGGGAGAGGCCGGTGCTTGAGCACCGGGTGAGGGGATCTTTTCGTTTTCCCTCACCCTAGCCCTCTCCCAAAGGGATAGGGGATAAAAGCCTATACTTTCAATGGGTTGCGAATGTTCGAGTGAAATTTTGCACTATTTTGATTTCCGCCCAATGGGCATGGATTCCAGGTGATAATTTATTTTCGCGTTTCCCTATGCAAACTTGCCAAAACTCGTCCCTTTCCATGCAAATCTATCCCAAAACGCGCCACCCCTTGCTTGGTCGCATCAAACTCGCGACAAACCACGACAAAACGTGCAAAAAACTCACAAGTTTTCGAGCAAAGGAGCAAGGTTAGTCGGAAAAAGTGTAAGCAAACTGGACAAAAACGGCGTTTTTCGGGCAAAAAGTCGAGCAACGCTCGTATTTCACTCGCAAACGAAGTTTCGTCTACTCAGTATAATTTCATAGAATAACGACACGTTTGCGAAATCGTTTCCGAGCGCGGGCCGGTGCCTCTTCGGGAGCGATTTCGACGGAACAACCGGACGATTCGCCGCTCTGCCCCTCCCCTTTCCAACATGAAAAAAAATGCCATAGTGCGAAAAATTTTCTGTTTCCGTGTACAAAGCGGGGAAAACTCGCTTTCTGTTGCGCTGACCTGTTCTTTGTCATGGCGTATCGGTGGTTTTTCCTTTATTCTCGGGAAGATAGCGACTTCAAGTGAAAGTTTTCCCATTCGAAAAACAGAAAAAACGATGGAGAAAACATTTTTTTTCGAAACACCGCAAACTTTGTCGCTTTTCTCGTCTAATTTATAGAAAATGGGATACGGCAAAGAAAAAAGCCGTTGGATAATCGACACTTGGAGCGCAAAGCCTCGACGATCGGAAGAAATCGCCGTCATTTTCATCGCTAACGATGAAAAAACTGCGGAACCGTTGAAAAAGGCGTGATTTTTGCATCGTTTTATACTTGATGGATCTCAAGATTCGAACGAAGGCGAAAGCTTTGTTGACTTTCGTTTGCAACCTTGATAAAAAGTGCATATGATTTGGAAAAGGATTTGTGGAAATCCAACCTTTCCACGTTGAAGGAGGGTGAACAATGAGTTCCGCCAAAAAGCTACCGACACTGAAAAAGCGGGTAGCCCAGTTTTTGCAGAGCGAAGAAGGCAAAATCACGAAGAAACAGGCCCTGACCGTTTCGACGACCCTCCTCCTCCTGGGCCAGACCGTGGAGGCCACCGAGGCCGAGGCGGCGGAGTTCAACCCCGACCACAGCGACCTCGACGTCCAGGACGGCCATCTGCACGCCGGACACTGCTCGCACGGCTCGCACGGCTCGCACGGCTCCCATGGTTCGCACGGCTCCCACGGTTCGCACGGTTCTCATGGTTCGCACGGTTCCCATGGTTCGCACGGATCTCACGGCTCCCACGGATCGCACGGCTCTCACGGAAGCTGGTAGATCCGTCTCTGGCCGATCGTCGGCCCGGGCCTTTTCACCCGGAATACGTCCCTTCGCGTGTTCAGTGTGATTCGCTTCGAGCCACCTCTTCGGCACCTTATACAAAATCCCTCCGGCGAAGCCTTTAAGGCTTCGCTTTTTTTATGGCGTCACGAACATTCCGTGCTAGCATACCTCCATGAACCATCGCCCCCGCACCGCATCCACACGGCAGATTCTTTCGGTTCGTGAGTTAACGTCCCTTATCAAAGATCTGCTCGAAAAAAACTGGCCCTCGCTGTGGGTCGAGGGGGAGTTGTCCAACGTCACCCAGGCCCATTCCGGCCACGTATACTTCACGCTGAAGGACGAACGCTCGCAGATCTCCTGCGTGATGTTCAAAGGTCAGGCCGCCGCCCTGCCCTTCCGGCCTCGCGAAGGACAATCCGTCGTGGTGCACGGGCGCCTCGGCGTGTACGAACCTCGTGGCTCCTACCAGATCATCGTCAGTTCGATGGAAGACAAGGGCGAGGGTCGATTGCGCGAACTGTTCGAGCAGCTCAAGCGAAAACTCGAGGCCGAGGGGCTGTTCGATCCCTCCCGAAAAAAAGCGCTTCCCGCATTTCCACGCACCATCGCGCTTATTACCTCGCCCAGAGGAGCCGCCGTGCGGGATCTCATCCGCGTGATCCATCGCCGTCACCCCCACACCCTGCTGAGAATTTTTCCCGTGCGCGTGCAGGGAGAAGAAGCCGCCGGAGAAATCGCCGCCGCCGTGAAAAAGGCCGGAAGCGATGCTTCCCACGACCTCATCATCGTGGGACGGGGCGGCGGAAGTATCGAGGATCTCTGGGCTTTCAACGAAGAGATCGTCGCCCGCGCGGTGGCGGACTGCCCGTTGCCGACCATTTCGGCAGTGGGCCACGAAACCGACTTCACCATCTGCGATTTCGTCGCGGATGTCCGCGCCGCCACGCCATCCATGGCCGGGGAAATGGCCGTTCCGCGCTTGGAAGATCAGCGAGAAGACCTATTCGCGCTCGTCGCACGTATGCAAAAAGCCCAACAGTATGCGCTGGCCCGTTTGCGTCTCGACCTGCAAACTTTAAAAGGAACCCTGAAATCCCCGGAACGCCGCCTGGCGGACCAGCGTCTGGCACTGGACGGGCTTCACCATCACCTGACGCGCCACATGCAAGAGCGGCTTCTCGACCATCGGGAAACCCTGGCGCGCCATGCTCTGGCTTTGGAACGAAAATCGCCTCGCACGGCTCTCGACGCGCTACGGAAGAGGCTTCATTTCTCGGCCCAGGCCATTCGTTTTCATGCGGTACGCGACGTCCCGACCCGTCGGCGGGAACTCGCCGGACTGGCGCACTCCCTCGACGCCCTATCCCCGCTTCGCGTGCTTGAACGAGGATACAGCCTGACCACAACACCCAACGGGGAAATCGTCACCGACGCCTCGCGGATTCTCGAAGGCTCGCCCCTCGACGTGCGTCTGGCGAAAGGAAAGCTGGGAGTCCGGGTGTCCGAGGTTCATCTCGAAGACAAGCTTCCTCCCGCACGCAATCGACGTGGAAAAGGCGTGAAGAAAAAGGAAAAGAGGGGATGATGGCAGATCCGAATCTCGTGATCGGGATCGATATCGGCGGAACCAACCTCAAGGCAGGCTTGTTAACCGAAGACGGAAAACGGCTCGCCACCGTGCAAAGTCTGCTCGAAGAAGAGGAGAAAACCGAGGCCGGGATTCTCGACGCCACCGAGGCTATCGTTGATAAGCTTTTGAAAAAACAGGGGATCTCTACAGAATCCTTGCTTGGAGTGGGTCTGGGCATCGCCGGAGTGATCGACACCGCCCAAGGGTTGGTTACCGAGGCTCCCAACTTCCCGCTTTGGCATGATTTCGAGTTCGCAAGGCTCCTTACGGAGCGTTTGAAACGACCCGTGGCCGTGGAAAACGACGTCAACGCCATCGCGCGCGGCGAGGCGTGGCTCGGGGCCTGCCGCGACACACGTCACTTCATCGCCTTGGCCCTGGGGACAGGTCTCGGCGGTGCGGTGTTTCTCGATGGAAACCTGTGGAACGGCGTGGACGGCATGGCCGGGGAAATCGGGCACATCAACGTGTTTCCAGACGGCGAACCCTGCAACTGCGGCTCGCGCGGGTGCCTGGAAACCGTCGCCTCCTCCACCGGGTTGATTCGACGCGCCAAGGCGGATGGGTTCGTAGAAGCCCTTGAACGAGCGGGACACGAAAGCCGCCTCGCCGCCACGTTGGCCGATATGGCGAAAGAAGGACACCCGCAAGCGCAACGGTATTGGGACGACGTAGGCCGGGCGCTCGGCATCGTGACCGCCGGATTGCTCAACACGTTGAACATCAAGGTGATTTTGATCGCGGGGGGCATTGGCCGAGCCTTGGAGCTTTTCCGACCAAGCATGGAAGAGAACCTTCGGGATTATGCATTTACAGCCGTGACCAGAGACGTGGACATCCGCCTGTGCACGCTTTGGGAAGAAGGCGGCATGATCGGGGCGGCGGCCAACCTACTTCAGCGCATCGGAAGGCTTGCTTCGTAGCTCCGAACGAAAACACGGTTCGAACGATCCGATTCATCTGTCTCATGCGCCCGAAGGTGTCCCTTCCGATCATATCTCTATTTCCACAGTATTTTTAAATACTTATAAATATCCTGGCATCCATTTTTCCATCGTAATCCGTCCGAAAACATGCAAGAAGCGCCTGAAAATGCGAGCAAGACTTGCGTCCAGGGCGAGAAATATTATATTACAGCGCGGGAAATGGAACGCGAAGGCAACCGACGAGGTAGAGACATGCCGATCTATGAATATCAGTGCGACCGATGCGGGCAGATCCTCGAAGTGATACAGAAATTCGACGACCCGGCCCCGGAAGAATGCTCTTGCGGTGCAAAACATTCCCTTCACAAACTGATTTCCCATTCCTCGTTCAAACTCACCGGAACCGGCTGGTACGTCACCGATTTCCGTGACAAAGGCAAGCCGCTGCCCGACTCGTCCGCCCTGTCTTCTCCGAAAAGCAACGGAAACGGTACGAACGGAGACAACGGCAAAAGCACGGAAAGTCCCGCAAAAAGCGAGAAAAAAGAGTCCAAACCCGCTCCAAGCGCTCCCGAAAAGTCGTCCGGCAGCCGTGCAGCAGCCTCCAAACACTGAGATTTTCTAGGCTTTTGCTATCCCTGGTCTTGTACACCTATCCATCGGTTCAGGTTTTCCGGCTTTTCCCATTCGTTCCTTGTCGAGAGACTTTTTCCAACAAACAGGTGTTATGGAATTGAAGGAAAATAGCACCAACTCTTCCCAAATGGCATCACGCAAAGTATAATACATCTCACACTCCTTATTTTTTCCAATCATGGTTCCTGATGGAATTGGGGGATTCGTGGAATGAAGGGAACTACAAAAATCGTGGCGGTTGCCGTGGTAGTAGGACTTTGCTGGTACAACTGGGACTCAATTGACGGTTGGATGAACGAAAGGCGGGCCGACGATTGGCAATCGGAAGGAGACCTGAAAACCTCGTCCCGCTTCAAACGTCAGGCCTGGAACGTCTGGCAAAAAATCAAAAACTCCATGGAAACCGAACAAGCTGAAATGGCCTCGCTGGATCGGGAAAGGATGCTGGCGGACTGGCGCAACGCCGAGGCGGCGATGATGTACAACAACGAAGCCGCAAAGGACGAATACGATCGAATCAAAGACCAGGAATTCTCCGTGAGACAAGCTGCACGAATTTTACGGGTGAAAATTTCGGACATCAACGCAGCCATCCACGATGGCAAACTCAAAGCATCGATGAAAAGCCGTGTGTACAAGGTGAATCGAATCGATCTCGCCCACTTCTGGAACGATGTGGTCATCAACGGCGAGGCAAACAAATATCCGCCGGATATCTCCAACGCCATCCTTCAGTAAAACTTATTAAACCGGCACTTAAAACCTAAGGTTTCTCGCCGTCCACCCTGAGTGATTTCGCGATGCGAAATTGTATCGAAGGGTCCCTCGATACGGCGACTCACGTCGCCTACTCGGGATGAGCGTAGATGATTTTGCTCGGTAGACATCTGGCATGTTTTAGGTGCCGGGTTGATAGCCGTTCCAATTCTTTCCACACGAAGCCTCTTCCCTTCGTGACAAGGACAACCTCGGGCAAAGAATTCTGGTCGTGATCCGTTTGCCTTTGTCGGTCACATGGCGGAAAACTTTAGCCGGACACTGCATTTTTTTCGATTTTCGTGGAAATCAATACCTCCGAAAAAGGTGCCTTTCGAGGCACAAGCATCCCTTTATTAGAATGTTTATTATTTAAACGTAATGATTGTGGAAAAGAGGAAAGAAAAGAACAGACACTGTCAATATGATGGTTAACGTATTGTTTTCACACGCTTTATTACATTTTCACAACATAAAGAACAGCATTTCGAATCGTTTTCTGGAAATTCTTTCCACAATTTTTCCACACTGTATGTCCGTTCCAAATGGTTGATCTTTTTTGGCAAACGCCGTGAAAACATGGAAATCAAGGGAAGAATTTTTTTCACGCACAGAAAAAAATCCCCGACTTTTTGAAAAGATTTCCACCTCGGGGGATGATCGGTTTTGCTTGATTTGTCGCGTGCGCCTCTCTATACTCTCGCCAGCCATGGAGGTAGACACATGCAACTCGAAGCCTACGAAATCATCGAGCGGCTTGGGGAAGATAAATTCGCCGCGATTTTCAACGGTTTGACGCGAAAAATGCGCACCATGCTGGAAAGCATGTTCGTGAAAAAACGCAAAGGCCGCCTCGTCAGCTTGAAATCCCGCAAAAAAGACCGCCCACAGGCCGCGAAAAAGGTCTGGCTGGGGCTTCAGGACGAAAGCGGCAACCAATACGCGGACGAAATCCTGCGGGCCTACTTCTTCGAACGCCGCGAACTGCTCAAAACGGCGCTGGACTTTTTCGAGATTCCCAACGAGGACGGCATCACCAATCAGGAACTGACCGCACTCGAACAAGCCGATGCCGAAACCTTGCGAACTCTCTTCGATGCGCTCGTTTCCAAGGAGTTCGACCCGTTGGACATTGCGTTGTACCTCGTGTTTCTCAAAACCGAACATGCGTTCGATCTAGCGGAAGTCCGCGAGTTTTTCGAGCGCTGACGCCCTCGACAACACGTTTTGCCTTTCCACTCCAACCGCAGGGCGATTCAATTTTACTTCTTTCCACGATTTCCAAGGAAGGATGGGTGCCAAGGTCTTTCGCCGTCAGACGAATGGCCTTGAAAACACGAAGAATCCGGGCCATCGATCCGTTCCGGATCGAAGACCCGGGCACCCTTTTCCCGATTCACCGAGTTGGATTCGTGCCGAATTAAGAATTGAATCACCCTGACTCCAACCGTTTCTTGACAGCGTTCCCGCGCCTTTATAAGCTATGGGGCGACTGCGGCGACGCAGCTTCGGTGACGGTGAAATTCGTGAGAATCCCATCGGACATCCCCGATGGAACGCCCGAACAACGGTGTCTTTTTCGAGCACGAAAAACCCGCAGGCGAGGCAGTGCGTCGGAAGGATTCGGGAAATGTCTTTCGATATTTTTCGTTTCAATATATAATTCATTTTCATCCTATCAGCTGTAGGAGGAGATGTCATGAGCGACGACGAACGCAAAAAAATCGAGACTGAAGACGAGGCGAAAACCGTCAAGGTCACGGATCGCAGACGTGTGGATGAAAACGGGGAAGTCCGCGAAAACGTGGAGGAATCTCCCCGGAAGGAACCGGCGGAATCGTCCACGCAAGCCGCGAAAACACCGCCGAAGGCCATCGATTTCGCCACATTCGTCTATTCCCTGTTCACTCAGGGACTTCTGGCCTTGGGCGAAATTCCCCACCCAGATACCCAGGAAAAAACACGTGATCTGCTGTTGGCAAAAAATACGGTCGATATCCTGGAGTTGCTCACCGAAAAAACGCGCGGCAACCTGACGGAAGACGAGTCCAAAATGCTCGCCAGTCTGCTGCACGAGTTGCATCTCCATTTCGTACAGGCCGTACAGAAATCGAAATAAGGCGGGATCGATCATGCCCAGAATGTTGATATTCCTCATTTTTATCGTGATGGGCCTCTGCTTCGGCTGCAACGATCGTCGCGACCTCGACGAAATCGCCGGGTTGGCGACCGATGCTCTGGAAGCGTTTCCCAAGCGCGACCTCAACAAGCCGCTGCCGCAGAAACCGGAACCACCCGCCCCTAAAAAGAAAGCGGAAGTCAAACCCTCCCCTTCCGGACCACCCGCCGAAAAATTGCCTCCGGTCGTGCTGGTCACTCAGGCCAGTCAGAAGCCAAACGAAGCCCAGATCGCCACTCAGGCCGTGGGACGCTACGTCCATCCACTGATCGGCAAAGCGGATCGTGCCGACGAAACAGGCACCTCCCTTGGAACCGGTCTGATTCTCGGTGGACCGGAAAAACTGGTGATGGGTCTGGGACAGCCGAACGAGGCTTTTTCCGTATATCAAATCGGCAAATACGACGCCACATTGGAAGCGGTGCGAAAAGTGGAAGGACTGGGCCTGCAACTATGGCAGGCATCGAGCGCATTGGGAAATCTGGAAGCGAAAGTCCGCACCTCTCCCGTAAGGTTGGGTGAGGATCTCGTTGCCTTGCAGGCCACACAGGCGGGACCGGTCGCCGTACCGGTCACCGTGGCCGGTCCGAATATGGAAACCACCTTTGAGTCCTTCGATCCAACCCTTCCCGGACATTTATTTACCCTGGCGCTGCCCGACATCAAGCAGCTTCACGGAGCGGTGCTGGCCGATCTTGAGGGCCGAGTGGCCGGAATGGTTCTGCCTCAGGGTGAGGGAAAACTCGCAGCCGCCGTGCCCGCTTCGGTACTTTCGTCACTTCGAGGCGAGTTGACGTTGGCGAAACTTGCGCAAAAAGGCGGAGAAGCTCCCGAATACATCAAGCGAGGCGTACGACTGGGGGCACAGATCACCGAGCTATTACCGGAAGACGTCGAGCAAATCGGCCAGGGAATTCCCCCGGTCGCGACCGTAAACAAGGTTTACGAGGGTTCTCCCGCCCATCGCGCCGGACTGCAACATGGCGATATTCTTCTGGAAATGGACGACGAAAGCCTGGCAGATTTCGAATCCCTGCTGAATGGTCTCAAGCAGCATCCCCAGGGAGAACCGCTTTCTCTGCTCGTGCTACGCAATGGCGAGCGGGCAGCGGTCATCATTCCCGATCCGGAAAATCTCTAAATTTCGAGCGTGGGCGGCTTTTCCGTCCACGTTTCTTTTTTAATCTAAACTTATTCCAAGAATATGCTAGGATACTTTCATCCGGAACGGTTTCGACACGAAAAAAAAGGCATGGTTGTTTTACGATAACGACGCTGTAACAATTGCTTAAATGATATTATTTATTGGGATTCTTTCTCCTTCCGGTGTTTGGCTCTTTCTTCAACTGGGAGATTCGTGGAAAATTTTCAAATGACAACGAGATCTCCGAATCGGTATTTCGCCGATCGGGTTGATTCGTGGAAACGCATACTTCAACGTTTCGAAACGACAACAAGGGGGAAACGGTGAAATCTGTAGTGATGTATCGGAAAAACGAACATCATAACCTCGCTTTACGGGGTATAATTTTCGTTCTATGCGCGTTCCTGATGGCCTGCCAGTCCTGGTTTGGCGGTCCAAAAAACGCCACATCTTCCGATCCCGAGAAAGCGAACCGCTCCATCGAGGAGTTGCGACAGGATCTGATCGACAATCCAAGCGACGCTGACGCCTTCGCAACATTGGCCAAGGCCATGCCCATCTACTTCGAGATTCGTTTCAACCATGTACGAGCCGCACTAGAAACCGCCGAAAGTATTCAACAACTCAAGGAAATCAACGAGAACCTCGACCAGGAAGCCCACGGTTTTGCGGAAGGGCTGGCCTTCGTCCAGCAGCGTTGTCGTTGTTCGGAAGAGGATTTCAAAATTGCCTACGACGACTTTATCGAACAGATGGGCTACAAGAAAAACATGATCGAAGTCGCTCATCACGACATCGAAGTCAAACAGCACAAATTTTATAAAAACAGCCAACTTCACGGGGAAAACGCCGTTCTCACCTACCATGCCGACAACATGGAGGAAGCCCGCAACCAGGCGATTCTAGCCCTCCAATACAACAACGAGAACCAACGGGCCAAAGTCGTGCTGGCAAAAACAGAGTTGTACTTCGAAGGCGAAAACCTCGTGGCGGCGCACCGGATCGAGGCGGCGATCAAACATTTCGAGAACACCCTGAAACTCTGCAAGAAAAACCCCGACCCCATTTTAAGCGCCAATGCTGCGAAACAATTGCAGGAATTGCGCGCCAAGCGCAAGGCGGTCAACCGTATGCTGGCGCGGGCGGACCGATTGTTAAAACTGCAGAAATTCGAAAAAGCCAGGGCCAATTACAAAGCGACCCTCCAACGCAACGAGGAATTTTCAGAAATCATCGAACAGCGCCTGAAAGGCGTACAGTGGTCCGAAATGGCCAAGGTGCAGGAACGTGCAAAAAACTGGGACGAAGCCCTGGTCTTGTACACCAAAGTCAAGGATCTCCTGCCCGGTCTCACTTTCGTAAACGGTTGGATTAAAAAGGTTCGATACCACCAGGATTTGAAAGACGCCCGCGATGCTCTCAAGCTTGCCCAGGAGGCTTTCGACGCCGGGAAACTGGATGAGTCGGTGGGTTTGCTCAAACGCGCCATTCAACGATATCCGGATAAAAAAACCCGGAAAAAAGAGACAAAAAAACTGGTTCGCAAAATTTCCAACACATTGAAAACACAAGCGGCGAAGGAAAAAAGCAAACTCTTGGCCTGGCGTTTGTACGGCCTGTGCAAAGATCTCGGCGGAAGCGGCTGCTCGGGAAAGTTCAAAAGTCTCGACCGTAAAATCCGACCGCAATTGACATCCGCCCTCAAATCCGGGAAAGAAAACTGGGCCACACGGTTGACGGCGGCCTCGTTGCTACTGGAAGTCGATTCCGATAATAAATCCGCCACGCTCGTGCACAAGGAAACACTCGACTATCCTGCGCGGTTTCTTGACTTTTCCTTTCCTACGTCGTTCGAACTCGTCGGCTATAGCGCTTACGGCGATCTACCCGACATCACCGAAATGGATATTTGGAGAGAGTTTTTCGTGGAAGAACTCTCACAGAACAATCTCCGCTCGGTTCCCGGTGCCCCGCCGCTGAAAGTTCAGGTACAGGTGGTTCCCGAACCCAGAGGAGAGGTGGCATTCGCTACGGACACCATGGAACGTGGAATCGTGCCGGGGAAAGAAAAACTGCCGCCTCCGGGTTTGCTTTTTCTCGTAGGCCCCACGGACAACACCGTAGTCGATTCTTTTTGGCTGGCGCCTCCCTCGGAGGATTCGGGCTGGACTTCTGCTGCGGTGACATCCATTCAGAAAATGGGAAAAAACGTGGTGAACTGGGTCAACGCCGTCGATCGAAACCGTGGCCGAGAGGCCGCTATCCGATCCAGTATGCGCCGCTGGCGTCTGACCCATGAAGGACAATGGAACGAAGCGCCTTTCGAGCAGTTCTGGCGGGAATCTCAGCCCTAATCCGGAAATTTCCAAGAAATTTCGCATGGTTCTTTTTCCAAATTCCCGTTTCACAGAGCCGATGATTTCGGGATCGCCTATTTTAATTTCCGTCCAAAGCTCGTCGGGCGGAAATAAAAATAGTGCAAAATCTGTTTTTTCGTTTGAAACCTCAAAAAAGGAGGATGAATGTAGGGGCGGGTGAAGGGAGCATAGCGACTGTAGCCCCCCCCGTTCTGACAGAGTTTTTCGGTTTTTGGGCAGCTCCGTTCACTTTGTTCACTACACTCACCCCTACGTTTTTTCTCCTTGGAATAAGCTTTTACAATGTTTCGCACTAATTTAATTTCCGCCCAAGCTCGTCCCTTCGTTGCTTTTCGCCGGAAATATGATACAGTTTCGGACGTGCTGCCAATGTCGCGAACGTTCTGCAATCGCCATGAGCGGCCACACATCCCAACCCCGAACCAGACCCATGGCAGCACCCACTGCTTTGTGACGTGGAGGTAGATCCGAATGGGAAGGAAAATCGCCATCGTCAGCTTGAAAGGCGGCGTTGGAAAAACCACGACGACACTGAACCTGGGGTTCAACCTCGCCCGTTCGGGCTATACTACTCTCGTAGTCGATCTTGACCCGCAAGGCGGCGTGGCGTTGAGTCTGAACAAAGACCTCGACCAGTTCTCCGGCCTTGACAGACTGGTCCGGCAGGAGACCCAGACTAGGGAAGTCCTTGTAAAGACTCGCGAAAACAACCTCTCGATTCTTTTCAGCGGCAATCTTACAGGCGAGTTGTATTACCCCTACGAAGACTGGATCGCTGATGGGGAGTTGCAAAAAACCATTGCCGAGGTGGACGAAGAATTCGATTTCATTCTGCTCGACTGTCCTTCCGGCATCGGTGTGGTGCCCCAGGGCGTGCTGGAATTCTCCGATTCGTTTCTCGTGCCTTTGCGCCTCGACGCCATGTCCTACCGCTCCCTGATGCCTCTCCTCCAACTCGCGGGACGAGCGCGGGCGCGCAAGAACCAGCGACTTCGCCCGGAAGGCATCCTGCTGGTCGGCTTCGACATGCACAACGCCGTTTCGGCTGAAATCGCCCAGAAAATCTGGGACGAGTTCCCGCACTCCTCGGTTTTCGAAACCGTCATCCCGTTCAGCCAGGATTACATGGCGGCTCAGATGGCGGGAAAGCCGGTCAACTATTTGAAGGGTTCCAATCCCACCATCGCACGGGCTTACTGGGATCTGGCGAACGAAATCATCGCCAAAAACGGTCTTGGCCCGGAGGAAGAACAAAATGACGGAAACCTCCTCTAACAACCCGACACCCGCCGGGGAGTCGGCGGCGGATTTTGTCCCGGACGACCGCAACCGCGCCACGGCTCAAAGCCTTCTGGAAGCCCTTTCAGGCGACACCCAATTCGCCCCTGAGGATTTCCCCGACCGCCCACGCTCCCGATTCGCGCGTGGAGGCGAGACTCAAGCGCCCATCCCGTCCGAAGTTCCTCCCGCGATCTGGTTCAAGCCGGAAAATATAGATGATTTCAATGAGTTATCCCATTCCCTTCTCGACTGGCTGATCGAACAGTACAACGCCGACGGCGCGATGCTGATCGACGATTCCGGCTCCATCGTCTGCCGTCGCGGGGGCTTTCGGCACAACCCGGAACTGCTGGCCACCGTTCCATTGCTGCTGCGTCGTTCTTGTTTCCGTTCCCACAAACTGCTCGGCGTCGTCGCGAAAAATGGTGTGAAGACCGTAGGAATCAACCTGGACGGGCGAAACATGCTTCATGTGGCCTACGTTCCCCTCCCGGATAAACCTTTGTGGTTGCTGGCCGGCGGTTCGTCCGAAACGCTGGGACAACCCGTAATCGCCAAGGCTGCCGAATACCTTCTGGCGCTGTGAAAGGGATTTTCGGAACGAAGGGTTTTGAATCTTTTCCATCGAAATGGGGAAACCTGCCCGAAATTCCGGGCAGTTGCCTTTTTTCTTGCAGTCCATCGGACGAAACGCTAGAAAGAACGGCGTGACATCCCATTGGCTTTAAATTTCATTTCCGAACCTGCGGGAGGAATGCAATGCTTCGGAGTACCATAACACTGTTTCTACTCGCCCTTCTCGTCCCGGCCTATGCCTGGGCCAGCGAAGAAAAAGTCGGCTACGTGGATCTGCAACGGGCGCTTCTGGAAGTCGAGGAAGGCAAAGCCGCCAAAGCCCATTTGAAGGAATATTTCGATGAAAAACAGACCTTTCTGGATAAAGAACAGGAAGCTCTGAAGAAAAAAACCGAGGATTATCAACGGAAAAAAGAACTGTTGACGGTCGAAGAGCAGCGCCGCCAGGAAGAGCAATTGCAACGGGAACTGATGACCCTGCAAAAAACCTTCATGGACTTGGAAAAAGAGTTGAAATCCAAGGAAGATGAAGCCACCCGGCCCATTTTCGAGAAAATGTATTCCATCCTTCGCGACATCGGCGAGTCGCAGGGCTACAAGCTAATCCTGGAAAAATCGACCTCGGGCATCATTTACGCGCCCAGCAAGTACGATTTGACCAACGAGTTGATCCGCCGCTACGACGAAAAGCACAAAGCCAAGAAAAAATCCAAGAAATAACGCCATGTATCGCCGGTCGCTAACACTGGCCGAGGCCGCGAAAATCGTAGGCGGACGTGTGGTCGGAGATGTGGATTTCCGCATCGAGCGTTTCGCGTCGCTGGAAAAAGCTCAACCGGCGGATACCTCTCTTTATCTCGGAGAACGCTTCGAGCACGTCCTTCGAAACACGAAGGCCGGGGCCGTGGTCTGCGGAAGGGAACTGGAGCACATCGCCGCCCACCAGCTCATCGTGGAGTCTCCACACCTCGCTTTCGCCCGCCTCATGCGGGAATTGGCCCCGCCCTCCCCTGCTCGTGCCGAACGTCATCCCACGGCTTTCGTTCATGAAGATGCACACATCGGGGCTGACGTTTTCATCGGACCGTTCTGCCATATCGACGCAGAGGCGCGCATCGGTTCCGGTTGCCGGTTTATATCGCACGTGTATGTGGGAAAAGACGTCCACGTCGGCGAAAAATGCCTGTTTCATTCGCATGTTACGGTGCGTGAAGGCTGCCGCATCGGCAACCGGGTAATCTTGCAGGACGGATGCCGCATCGGCTCCGACGGCTACGGTTTCGCTCGTAACGAGCACGGATGCTACGAGAAAATTCCCCAACTGGGCATCGTGCGTATCGAGGACGATGTGGAAATCGGGGCGAACGCCTGCGTGGACCGGGCCACCTTTGGGGAAACGGTGGTCGGACGCGGTACGAAAACGGACAACCTCGTGCAGGTCGGCCACAACTGTTTCATCGGCGGCGACTGCCTGTTGGTGGCCCAGGTCGGACTTGCGGGATCGGTGGAGTTGGAAGACCACGTGACTCTTGCGGGACAGGTGGGAGTTTCGGACCACCTGCACATCGGAAGCGGGGCTATCGTCGGGGGAAAATCGGGCGTCACGCGCGATGTCCCCGGCCATGCCACGTATACCGGCTATCCCGCAATGGAACATAAAGAGTGGAAAAAGCTTCAGGCCATGCTTAAGAATATGGTACAAACAGAGAAAATGCGGGGGAAACGAACATCGCGATAAGCTGAGCAGTGAGGTGAGGTATGGCACCAAATATCGATGCGAGCGCGAAAATTCATCCTACCGCAATCGTCGGTGATGAGGTGGAAATTGGTCCGGGAAGCACCGTCGGCGCGTATAGCGTGATCGAGGGTCGGGTGACCATCGGATCGCTCAACCAGATCGGCCACCACGTGGTCATCGGCGCACAACCCCAGGATTTGAAGTACCAGGACGAACCCACCGAAGTCCGTATCGGTACGGGCAACGTCATCCGCGAGTTTTCCACGATTCACCGGGGAACCTTCCACGGCGGCGGCTCGACCGTCATCGGAGATCGCAACTACCTGATGGCTTATTCTCACGTCGGTCACGATTGCAAGCTTGCCGACGATATCATCATGACCAACTGCGTGCAGCTTGCGGGCCACGTCGAAGTCTTCCGCTTCGCCCATTTCGGCGGTCTGGCGGGCGTTCACCAGTACGTGCGCATCGGGGAAAGCGCTTTCGTCGGCGCGGGGGCGATGGTCCGTTTCGACGTTCCCCACTACGCCATGGCGCGGGGTGATCGAGCATTTCTTGTGGATATCAACGAGGTGGGACTGCATCGCCGGGGATTTCCCGAGAACCGGATCGAGCAGATCGGCGACATTCTCCGCACCATCGGCACCGGGGGCGATACCTCGGTATTCGCCAAAGACCCGGACTGTCTGAAACTGCTCGATTTTTACCAATCCTCGAAGGAAGGCGTCCTTCAGTTTAAAGGCCGTGACCACGAACAGTTCGAGGAAATTTAGCGCATCTAAAACTTGACTAGCAACGGTTCGTCCTCTTCCGTGCGGGCCAGCAGGTACAGGTAATCCGACAGGCGGTTGATCCAGGAAAGCACGATCGGATTGGCGAGGACACCCTCCTCGTTCATCGCCACCACGCGGCGCTCGATTCTCCGCGCCACGGTGCGGGCGTGGTCCATATGCGCCGATCCCAGGCTTCCTCCCGGCACGATAAAGCCTTTGGGCAACTCCGTTTTCTCCTCCAACTCGTCGCGGCGGCGGTCGAGGTCGCCCATGGCGGCCTGATCGATTCTTTTCGGCAGCGTTTCGAGTTTTTCCGCCGAAGTCGCCAATTCGGACGCGAAAGTAAACAGTGCGCGCTGCAAGTACAGCACCGCTTCTTCGGTGAGGGGATCGCGGCAATGGCAGCGGGCGATACCCAGAATGGAGACGAGTTCGTCCACCGTACCTACCGCCTCAAGTCGATCGGAGTTTTTCGAGACACGTTCCCCTGAAAAAATGCTTGCCTGGCCGCGGTCTCCGGTTTTGGTCGTGATACTGGCTTTGGGGTTCATATATTCGCTCTTTCTCTTTTTATTTCAAGTAGTTATTACACATTTACAGTTGGCGTTTCACGATATGTACGTTGAAACACCCGACTATTTGCCTTACGGATAACCTGCTCACGACCGGTGCGAAAGGCAAGCCATCTTACGCAAAAGTCATAATAATCGGCGTATTTTCACTACTTGAACCACTGCACCGCTTCCGGCGCATGGTAGGTGAAGATCATGTCCGCTCCGGCCCGGCGAATCGACAGCAGGGTTTCGCGGGCCACCCGTTCCCGGTCGATGGCTCCGGCGCGGGCGGCGAACTCGATCATCGCGTATTCACCGCTGACGTTGTAGGCCGCCAGCGGAAGGTCGAAGCGCTCGCGCAGGGCGTGCAGCACGTCCAGATAGGCCAGGGCCGGTTTGACCATCAACACGTCCGCGCCCTCCTCCACGTCGAGACTCGCCTCGCGAAGCCCTTCTCGGACGTTGGCCGGGTCCATCTGGTAGCCCTGGCGGTCGCCGAATTGCGGCGCGGAGCCCGCCGCCTC
The DNA here is from genome assembly GCA_963663525.2 of Myxococcota bacterium. GTDB lineage: Bacteria > Myxococcota_A > SURF-8 > SURF-8. The sequence goes on along the minus strand of CAXXHC010000004.1, from coordinate 1,006,656 downwards.
ACGAAACGGCCCGTAATAGGCGCTGGCGTATTTCACGGCATAGGAGATGATCGGCAGGTGCTCGAAGCCGTTTTCATCGAGCGCCTTGCGAATCGCTCCGATGCGCCCGTCCATCATGTCGCTGGGGGCGATGACGTCCGCTCCCGCACGCGCCTGGGAAAGCGCCGTGCGCACCAACAGCTCCAACGAAGGATCGTTGAGCACCTTTCCTTCGTCCACCACGCCGCAATGGCCGTGAGAGGTGTATTCGCACAGGCAGGTATCCGCCATCAGCAACAGGGGAAACCCGCGCTTTTTGAGGGCACGTAACGCCTGCTGCACGATACCGTCATCCTCCCATGCCCCCCTGCCCTGCATATCCTTCGTTTCGGGAATCCCGAACAAAATCGCCGCCTTGACGCCCGCCTGCACCGCTTCGTCGAGGCAGCCGAGCAGCGAATCCACGCCGTGGCGAAACTGTCCCGGCATGGCGTCGATGGGCTCGCGACCGTCGAGGTTTTCTTTGACGAACACCGGGTAGATGAAATCTTCCGGACGGGGCCGGGTTTCGCGGACGAGATCCCGCATCAGGGGATGTTCCCTCAACCGTCGGGGGCGTTGCGTGGGAAACATGGGAAAACTCCTTTGCTTTTCGATTCGATAGCCTACAATGGCGAATCCTCGCGCACTTTCGGAATTTTCGCAACCGTTATGGTGTTGGGTGGTTCGAAAAGAGTGAGAATACGAGAGACCTTCCCAGGCCCGAAGAGGCGGGAAGCACGATAGAAGGAATGAAGAAAGGAATGGAAACGATGGAAATGATTATCGATTTTATGGGTGGTGCGAAAATCAACGCCACATTTCAGGATACGGTCGTGGAGACGGATCAATCGGTGAAAAGCGGTGGAGAAGGCAGCGCCCCGGAACCTTATATGCATTTTTTGGGTTCCATCGGCACCTGCGCCGGAATCTACGTGCTTCGCTTCATGGAAGCCCGCAAAATCCCGACCGAAGGCGTTCGCCTGATTCAACGCATGGAATGGAACGCCAAAGGAACCCGGCTCGAAAAAATCCAGATCGAAATCCAGGTGCCGCCGGAATTTCCCGAAAAATACCACTCGGCCCTCGTTCGCGTCGCCGACCAGTGCGCCGTGAAAAAGACCATTCTCGACCCGCCGGACTTCGAAGTCGTAACCAAGGTGCATTGATTCCCATCTTCGGAACTCGCGTTGTCTGCTGCATGGGGAATGTGAGTTCCGGAAAGAGGGGAAATCGAAAGAGCAAAATCTTACATGAACACTTGTATCTTATTGGAAATATAGACTTTTATTGCCTCTCCCTTTGGGAGAGGGTTAGGGTGAGGGTAAGCGAAAACTTCCCCTCACCCGGTACTGAAGCACCGGCCTCTCCCAACGGGAGAGGCAATCGGACCCTTCGGGTCCATCGAATCCATTACAAGTTTCTACATTTTCATTTCCGCCCTTCCGGCAGCCAGAATCAGGGAAAAAAGCTTTCCTCTCCCTCCGTTCCTGCGTAGAATGCGGCGAGCGTCGCAAAGATTTTACAATTGCACGGAGTCGTCATGAAGGTCCGTAAAGTGGTCTTGCCTGTGGCCGGTCTCGGTACACGCTTTTTGCCCGCCTCGAAATGCGTTCCCAAGGAAATGTTCCCCATCGTGGACAAGCCGGTGGCTCAGTGGCTTGTCGAGGAATGCTGCGCCTGTGGCATCGAGGAAGTGATTTTCGTGACCGCTCAGGGGAAAAACGCCCTGGAGGATCATTTCGACAGCGCCAGCGAACTGATGCATCTCCTTGATTCCAAAGGGAAAACCGACCTCTTCGAGCAAATGCGCTCTCTCGAAAATCTCGTACGCGTCACCGCCGTGCGCCAGAAACATCCGCTGGGACTGGGACACGCCGTCTGGTGTGCGAAAGACGCCGTGGGCAACGAACCTTTTGCCGTGATTCTCGGGGACGAGTTGGTGTTGTCCGAAAAACCGGCCATCGGACAGTTGATTTCCGCCGCCGAACGCCTGGGCGGCAGCGCCATCGCCGTGGATGAAGTTCCCGCCGACAAGACCAATCGTTACGGCATCGTGGACGGCGAACCGGTGGAGCCAGGGATTCTGCAACTTCGCCGCCTCGTGGAAAAACCCCGCCCGGTAGATGCACCCAGCCGCATGGCCATTACCGGACGGTACGTACTTCCGCCGGAAGTATTTGATATTCTTGAAAAAACCAAGGCGGGACAAGGTGGCGAAATCCAGCTAACCGACGCCTTGAACGAACTGGCGAGCCGCCACGAATCTCCCATGTTCAGCGTGGTGTTGGAAGGCAGACGCCTGGACGCCGGTGCGCCGCTTGGTTTGCTGAAAACCGCACTTCACTACGCGTTGGCAGACGCTCGCTATCGTGAAGATGTCCTTGAGACGATGAAAGAATTGCTGGAACGCGAAAACAAGGCGTAACGTCTCTTTTTCACGTGGCTTTTCAGTCTCCGGAATACGACGGGTCAAGGCAGTAGAAACCGACTTCACGGTCGTAGAACCCGCAAATCTGATCGCAGGGCAAACAACGCCGTTGTCGGATCACACCATCATCGCACCATCGGGCGATATCGCCTTCCAGGCATTCTCCCCGATATCCCAACAGGTTGCATTCCGTAGGAGGCAGACAACGGTACAGGCCATCTTCGTTCTCGCCGCAAGTACCTTGATTCGTGGAACAAACCTGACTCATGGCGCGGTCGTTTTCGCACCAGCGGGCTATGCCGTCCTCACATAGGCCGACCTCGGTCAAATCCCCACAACCCAAGGGAAAACGGTCGAGGGTCTGATTGATCCAGTCGATGTCGGCATCCAGGCGTGAAAAATAATCGACTCCCACGCAGGAAGGATCACCGTAGGACACCGCACCCAGCACGACAGGACCGGAACCGAAATCGTAGATCACCGGACCGCCGGAATCTCCGTAGCAGACGCTCGATTCGCCCTGCCCGTTTACGGAAAGAGAGTACGTACTGTAATCATTGAACAATTCCGTAGTCCACCAGCGCTTCGTGTTGTATTTATCGTTATGTGTTTCTCCATATCCGACCGTCTGCACCTCATCGCCGAGCATGTCGTCATTCAGGGGGTGATCGTTGGCGGGGATCGGCTCCAATTCCGGGTAGACCGTCCACACCGGGTCTTGCAACACGAGCAGGCTCATGTCGTGACCCGCTCCGCTGCCGTAGACATCGTAGTCCTCATGGGGAATGATCTCCGCAACAGGAAGTGTAAAGGTGGGATCGTCCACATCCGAACCAACCGACACGTAATAATCTTCCGGGTCCGGGGCGTTCCCGTGGTAGTAGGCGTCCGAAAAACAATGCGCCGCACTGAGCACGACCTGGGGATGAATGATGGTTCCCGAGCAGAAATTTCCACCGTGGGTCGTCAACGCCACCACGGCGTCCTGCTGGCCAACGGAAAAATTGTAAAGCGTCGGAGACTCGGAGCCGTAGTAGATTTTCGGCTCGGCGTCTTTTCGAACTTTTTTCTCCACCGGCAGGATTTTTTCGTCGTCGCCGACTCCGCACAGGTCGCAGTCGTTCCCGCTGCACTGCCACACACAACGATTGTCTTTGCAGAGCCACATGCTGTCCGGAGTCTCACACCAGCGCTCGCAGTCGTCCATGGAGGTACAGGCAGGCGCGCGCACGCTGTCGTTGATATCAGAACTGCACGAGTGCACGAAAAGCTCGTCTCCGTTCTCAACGATGGGAAACGACGACGGCGACGGCTCCAGGTCAACCTCGGTATTCCATTCCATTTCCGAAGATTGGGTGTCCTGCTCTTCGTCGCCCTGGAACAGGTAATCCGGGGCATAGGAAACCGCCGAACTGGAACAGGCGGGAAGAAGCGACAGCATCAGGAACAACAGCAGTAAAAACAAATGGATGCTGAGAATAAATCGCACGAGAATTCTCCGTTTTTCACAGGCCAGACGATCGAAAGGCCCGAATGCACGGCGCTCGAAACAAGTGGTGGTGGACGACCGAAAAACCCTCTCACTCTCGCCCATTCGCCTTGCATTGTCAATCTTCATGACATCATGGGAAGAATTCGGGGCGGAAATTAAAATAGTGCAAAATATTTCGGAGTCAATTGCAACATATTGAAATCAAAAGACTTATATCCCCTCTCCCAAAGGGAGAGGGTTAGGGTGAGGGACACAAACTTCCCCTCACCCGGTGCTGAAGCACCGGCCTCTCCCAGTGGGAGAGGCGCTTGGACCCTTCGGGTCCATCTTAAATCCGCACTAAAAAAATTTCCGCCCAAGAATTCGAGAGCAGAGGAAAAACCGGCAAATGACTTGCCCATTTTTAATAGGACGATACGTCGAAGTTTTTCTTTTTGACAAAACCCGGTATAATTCGGAAAAAATCGACCGGGAGTCTTTACCTATCATGACACAAGCAAAGCGAATCACTCGCTATCGATTCATGCTTCTCCTTTGGATGGGGCTGTGGCTGTTTTGTCTCCAATGCTCCGAAGAAACCTCTCCCTTCGACGCCGACAACGACGCAGACGCGGACCCGGTGTGGGACACTCCCGCCGAAAACGACACCGAGCCGGACCTCGATGAAACCCCTTACGAGCGGGAGGACGATTCATTCGAGGAAACTGAGGAATATTCAGACGTTACGGAAAATCCCGACGTCGAGGAAAACCTTGACGTTACGGATGAAAGCGAGAACGACGAAGCCGAAGAGATTCCAGGTGAAATCGAAGAGGAGGATACGTCCGACGAAGTAGAGGTTGAGGAGGAAATCGAAGTCGAATGGGACGTCACGCCGCTTCCCCCCGCAGCCGGAGAAGTCGTTTTCAGCGAGTTGATGCCGTTTCCCCTGGCTTTGAACCGGAACGAAGGCCAGTGGGTGGAATTGACCAACCTCGCCCGCCATCCGATTACGTTGCAGGGATGCACCGTGGCGAGTTCCGTCCACGAGGCGCAGATTTCCGAGGAACTTCGAATCGATCCCCTGGGGAGGATCGTCATCGGTGTGGAACGCTCGGTGGAATACGAAAACGACGTAGAACTGGATTGGACCTGGGGTGATTTCACGTTGAAGCTGGAATGGGATTCACTCAGGTTGAGTTGTGAAGAAACTCTTGTAGATACGGTTACATACAGTGAAACCAACATGGGTATGTACGTCTTTTTCGGTGCCAGCATCTCCCTGTGTCCCGGCGCTTTCAACGACGTGGAAAATGATTTCTACGCCAACTGGCGCTTGTCAAGGGAACGTATGCCCAACGGCGACCGCGGCACTCCCGGCAGCGCCAACGAAACCTGCGATTTCATCGGTGGAGACGAAGACCTTGAAGTCGAATGGGATACGGAGTTCGATGCTCTCGAAGACGTCGAGGTGGACACGGCCTCCTGTTTTCCGGCATCGGGCTCTCTCGATCTTCCCAATTGCGGACACGAGATCCAACTCCCCGGCGGTATGGGGCACGAAACCTGCGTAATAGTTCCGCAAGGGCAATGCCACACCTACTGGATGGGCAACATTCCCGATAACTGGTATTACGTGGATGAACGAGAACTGCCGCGCCATATGGTGCACTTAACGCAGTATGCGCTTTCCCGTTTCCCGGTGACGGTCGAGGAATACCGGGCCTGCATCGACGCCGGGACCTGCAGCCGTCCGGTGGACCGACTTTGCCACATCGATGGCTCTTACCAGGTTGGAGATCCCAACATCGACGACGTGCTGCGCGGCAATCACCCGGTGAACTGCGTCAACCGCTATCAGGCGCTTGATTTCTGCCGCTGGGCCGGGGGAACGCTTCCCTCGGAAGCCCAGTGGGAATACGGTGCGGTGGGTCCGATGGCGACCGAGGAAGACCTTTTCAATTTCCCGTGGGGTGAAGATCGAAACGAGTGCCGGGCCAACATCTGGGGCAGCGATCCGTTCGAAGAAACCTCCCCCGTGGGATTTTTCGACGGGCAGCTAAAAACACGGGCACAAGGCGGTTGGCTTTTCGGGCCGGACAGTTTCCAGACCTGCGACGATTCCTCGCCGTTCGGGCTAAAAGACATGACGCACAACGTTTCGGAGTTGGTGCTCGACTTTCCTTCGAGTTACAGCGACTGGCCGGAGGAATCGGTCAACCCGGTATGGTGGCCGCCTTTGGCCAGCGGCTATCTTTCGAGGGGAAGCAACTGGGTGTATACGGAAATGCACCACGCACGAAGTCATTTGCGCTCGCCTTTCAAAGTCATCCCAAGCACGCTCTCCTCCATCGGTTGCGGTTTCCGATGCGCCTTCGAAGCTCAGGAGTAATTCCAGGCACTTGGCAACCTCCCAATGGCAAAACCCGCCCCAAAAGGCACTTTTTACGTTACTTTTCCTCCATTTCAGGAAAAATAACGTAAATTCCGAATGATTGGGCTAGCCAAACGTGAAAAACCGCGTTACATTTTTATTGACCGACGGCGAGTTCGGCAGGGGGCCAAGCGAAAGCCGCATCCGGTCAAACGATCTTCGCTACGTTTAAGATCGTCGTTTTTCAATCAAAACAAGGATTTCATTCGAATGCACCGTGTTTGTGTTCAATTCGTTTTTTTCGTGTGGTTTGCGCTCGCCAGTGCGGCCTGCAACACCGGACAGGAAAACCTCCTCCCCCCTGCCGATTCCGATGCCGGTGAAATAGATGCAACAGACGAAGACGACCAAGACTCGACGGACGAGACGGACAGTGACCGGGACGAAGGCCCGGAAACTTTCGACGAGACGGAGGACATCGAAGAGGACGAGACGATTCCCGATCCCTGTCTCGCCCTTGAAATCGAGCGCGGCGCGCGGCTATGCCTGCATACTTTGCAAGACAAGGAAACCTTTGACGAATTGTCCGTTGAAACCAGCGTCAGACCCGATATCGCAGCCGTGACAAAATACATTTTGCCCGCCACTTGGGATGCCTATCTACCTCCGACCTTTCAGAATCTCCACAAGTACGGATCTCGCCCGGACTTTCTTCGTTCCGCTTTTCCCGAGTATTTCGGGTGGCTTACAGTGCCAAGTTACGAGGATCTGTTCCTCGATTCCCATTCCAGGCGCTATTATGCCGGGTCGGTGCTGAGACTTTCCCAAACTTGTCGGGGACACAACTACGCCTTCACCTTTGAGCAAGAAGATTCGAGCCAAGCGAACCATGGAGAACATGACGTCGAGACCATTGCGGAAATCCAGCAATGGCTGGGGGAGATTCTGCCGGAAGATACGCCCCTGTTTTTCCCGGCAACTTCGCAGGATTTTCACGATGTGGAAACATGGCGAAACGACACGGTTCCCGTGTACGACTGCGGACAACCTACAAGCGTCGAAGTCGTTCGCGAGGGCGTGAGTGTGGGGTATTTGCGCCTGCTGGAAGAAAAGGATCACATCGAAAAAAAAGATGACTCTGTCTACGGTTGGCAGGATATCCTTGTTCTGGAAGATGCGCCGTCCAGCTTCATTCCACGAGTCGCTGGAATCGTCACCCAGCAACGCCGGACACCGTTCGATACATTATCTCTCTATGCAACCCAATATAGCGCACCTCTCGTTTTCGTAGAGAATGCGCTCGACGCATTCGCGCCCTACGAAGACAAACTCGTCAAGCTGCGCGTCACCGCCGAAGGGGACGTGGCTATCGAAGAAATCGACGAAGATTTCGCCATGCGGTATTGGGAAGCGAGCCGCCCCGAATCCCCCGACGTTCCCACTCCCGATTCCGATTATTTCGAAGTTCTCTCCCCGTTGGAAATTCCCCTGGAAAACTCCGAACAGAGGGAGCTGTCACGTTCTCGTTTCGGCGTAGGCATAACTACCCTTGCCCTCGTCGGCACACATTCGGACGAGAAACATATTCTGAAAGGACTGACAATACCTTTCGGCTACTACTTCGATTTCCTGCAAACCAACGAAATCACGACTGAAATCGGAGGCATCACGGAGTCTCGCACCTACGAGGAACACGTCCGGGCCATGCTGGTGGATCCGTCGTTTCAGGCCGATCCCGAAGTGCGCCAAGCCATGGTCACCGAGCTTTCCGAGGACATGCGACAGCACGGGAAAATCGACTCGGAGAGGCTTGCTACGCTAAACACGCGACTCAATGAAGCGTTCGATCAAAACGAAACACCGCTTCGCTTTCTGTTTTCCACCAACCTCGAAGCCGTCCCCGCGTTTTTCTCCGATACGTTTCTCGCATCTCGCTCCGCTTGTGAATGCGAAAATGGCGAACCCCACCTTGAAAACGCACTACGCACGTTGTGGGCCGATTTCTGGGAGTTCGAGGCTTTCGAAAAGCGGTGGTTTTACCGGCTTGCCGATCCCGAAAGCACCGCCGTGGCGGTCTTCGTCACTTCCACTTCACAAGACGTCCTCGTTTCCGGTATTGCCGCAACAGGATTGCCTTACGTGGCCGGTGACACGAGAATGCAGGTTCACACGCAGATCGGTGAGTTCTCCGCCCCACCGGCAAAGCCCGAAGAAATCCCCGAGACGGTATTGCTGACGGTTTCGGACGGAGCGTCTAGCCTCGAATGGGGCAGCTATTCGTCTCTTCTTGAACCGGATCATGTGGTTTCGGAAGAACAGTACAAAGATTTGGGACTCTACCTGGATTCTTTGCGTAGGGATTTCCCTTTCGATGCTCCACAACAAGACGATGACGATGTCGTGTTGGCCCTCGAATTCGACGTTTTGCCGGAGGGTGAAATGCTTGTCGAAAGAGTGGGCCTTTTTCATCGCTACGATACGACGGAACGTCCCGATCAGACGGCAGTGCATGTCGAAACAAACGCCGAGTTGTGTGGCCGTTACGTGGACAATCGCGACCTTTTTGAGGAATACAAGCTTCGGACGAAAATCGAGTTGATCGAAGGCTCTTTTCAGTTACCTACCCAAGGCGAACTTCCCGAAAATCCACTGGTCCGACGCATTCTGTTCGGACCTGAAAAAACGGAACTCACCGCGCTGGATGCTCCCCGATGGACCCTTCAATGGGCCGATCCCGGGGATGGAATGATGTATTACCAATACACTTTCGAGCAAACCTTCGGCAACACCGGGAACGTTTTTTCACTTTCATATCAAGTACGTACAACCGCTGCGCTTGGGATGGCACCGGATGCGATCGAGATCGGTGAGGAGCAGATCTCCACGGCGGGAAACGGGTGGAGCCTGATTCTGGACACGAATGGCAGCCAAAAAGCGATTTCCCTGCAATCCTGCCAGTTTGAAAACCTGCCTCGCTTCACGCGCTCGGCCCTGCTGCCTTCCGGGGACCGCATCGACCTCGACGTTCGCTTCCAGCAATCGCTGCTAAGTAGCGGTCCCGCCGCGCTTATCGGCGCAACCTGGCATCGTTCGGACGAAGTGATTGAGGTCGACGATTACTTCCGCCTCGTGTACAGCGCGGACCACCACAACTGGAAAGAGCGTTTCCTGTTTGTACCCACGGAAAGCGTGGAAGGCGTCTGGGGCATTGCGGTACGGGAACCCTATCCCTTCGATCCGGCTCAAACAACGGTTGAGTTCCTCGACGAACGTCAAGAGGTGCTGGAGACGATCACGCCGTTGGAATACACCATCGAACAGCTATCCGGTTGGAATCCTTGATGATTCGGTTTTCTTGATTCGTAAAATCAGTCGCGGAACGTTCCGGGAGGTATCCCTGCCCTGCGCCCTTTTTCCTTGGTCTCGAGAATCAGGGCGTCGGTTTTTCCAAGCTCTTTTTTCAGGCGGGCGATTTCTTTTTCGGCGGTTTCCCGGCACTGTACCGCCAGGTGGTTGCGTTGCGGATCGATGGCATCGTACACCGGGCAGGCAGCGAGAATTTTCTCTTGTTTTTTCAAGGCTTTTAGTATGCGCACCCGCATCTGCCGAATCTCGACGAACGCTTTTCTCCACTCTTTTTTTCTCTCTTTGCGCAGGCGGGTGCGTTCGCCAGAGCGAATCCCCTCGTAATCGGGACCAGAGATGGTAGAATCGGCGCTATCTTTGAGGATTTTTTTCGCCTTGTCGCGTTGTGATTCGGGAACCAGATGCTCTTCATCCACGATATGCCGAACGCCATCTTCGTCTACCCACTGGTAATAGTATTCCTGTTCTTCTTCTTTTTCTTTGCCTGGCGTTTCGGCGTACGCGGCAGTAATCATAAAACCCAATAAAAACAACGTAAAGGCTGTACGAGTCATCACAACCTCGATTCCGGCGGGAAGCCCCACCAGCAATTTTGCGTTCGAAAAAGGGTTGTTTTCTCAATCGTCTTCATCGAAAAGTTCTTCCCAGTGGACGGGCTCTTCCAATGTCAACCCGTAGAGCTTTTCGAGATCCCACCCGAGCGATTCCAGGCGTTTTTCGTAGAAAAACTCCCTCCGATCCTGTTCCGCAAGATGGCTTTCGATGGTTTTTCGGTCGTGAAACGGACCTTTTCCGAAACCGGGGGACAGGTTCACGAGATGGTTCCAGCCTTCCTCGTCCGTCATGAACTCGGCGAGAAAAGGAGCTTTGGCACAGTGCCAGGGTTTCACGTCGTGAATGCGACACCGATGATCTTTCAGAAACGCGCAGGCATTTCCCCTGGTTTGAAGCACGAGATACGGGACGATCATCACCTCCCGTTCATCCTCATACCTAACGAGCACGTGCCGAGTATAGGCGTAAATGAAATCCTCCTCGCTCAGGCCGAGATACCCGGCGATGCGCTCCACATCATCGGGATATAGAGGAGCACACCCCTGCCAGCTACAGCAACCACCGCAGGCCGTACACTGAAACTGAAATCCATCACCGTACATGGCGTTTTTCCCAGGTATCGATCACCGCGCGGATGACCTCGTTCATCGTCATAGAACTCGTATCGATTTTCACCGCACTTCGAGCGCTTTTCATCGGCGCGACGGCGCGGTTGGCGTCTCTTTCGTCGCGCTCCAGTATCTCACGAAGTACGCTTTCTTCGTCCACTTTTTCGCCCCGTTCGAGCAATTCCAGCGTCCGTCGTCCGGCACGGACTTCCGGACTGGCCCATAAAAAGATTTTCAACGCCGCATCCGGGAACACCACGGTGCCCATATCACGGCCTTCGGCAACGAGATCCCGCCGTTCGGACATGGAGCGCTGGGCCTGCATGAGCGCTTCGCGAACCTCCGGCAGAGTCGCCACGCGGCTGGCCCGGTCTCCGGCTTCGGGACGGCGAATTTCCGCCTCCACGTCGCGACTATTGAGAAAAAGCGTGTTTTTCCCTTCGACGGCCCGAAACTCGAAATCCGTTTCGGCGATCATGTCGGCGAGAGCGGAGCCGTCGTCGAGAGAAAGGCCGTTTTCGAAGGCCATCCACCCCGTTCCACGATACAACGCTCCGCTATCCAGGAAGGAAAAGCCCAGTTTTTCCGCTACTTTCTTGCCGACCGAGCTTTTTCCCGATCCCGCCGGGCCGTCGATACAAAGCACTTCGCCCATCAGCGTCCCTCACCCAGGAAAGTCTTGATCGAATCGTAAATGGCATCCTTGTTGGGAATGTCGGAAAGCACGAGGTTTTCCGGTTCCGGGAAGTGGCGTTTCAGGTCTTCCATGTACTGACCTGACCCGAAAAAGCTTTTCACCTGTCCGTAGCCAAACAGGTTGACGATGGGCAGAAAGTCCTTTTCGAGCATCGCCAGGCACTTCGACGTGTCGTCCCCGGACCAGTTGTCACCGTCGGAAAACTGAAAAATGTAGACGTTCCAGTCGGCTATGGGATAATCCGCTTCCATGATTTTAAGCGCTTCCTCGTAGGCCGAGGAAATCAGCGTGCCACCCGATTCCTTGGTGCGGAAAAACGTCTCGCGATCCACTTCTCGGGCGCTAGCGTCGTGGATGATGTAGCGGGATTCAATGCCTTTGTACTGGCTTTGCAGCCAGGTATCGATCCAGAACGACTCCATCCGCACCATTTCCTTCTGTTCATCGCCCATCGAACCGGATACGTCCATGATGTAAATGATGACCGCATTGGTCTGCGGTTCCGGCACGGTTTTCCAGGACCGGTAGCGTTTGTCGTCGCGCACCGGCATGACGATGGGATCTTTTTCGTTGTAGATTCCGCTCGAAATCTGCCGTTTTAGAGCCTCTCGATAGGTTCGCTTGAAGTGTTTGAGCGATTCCGGGCCGACTTTGCGAATCCCTCGATACCGATCAATGGTACTCGTTACTTTGGAAGAACCTTTGGGCTCGATACGGGGAAGTTGGAGTTCTTCCCCAAGGATTTCGGCAAGTTCATCGATGGTGAGTTCCACTTCGAGATCGTGCTCTCCCGGCTGATCTCCCGCTTTTCCGGTGCCTGGACCGTCCTGGGGATCTCCACCCAACGGATCGCCCTCGTTGCCTTCTCCCTGACCGGTGCCGCCCATCTGCTTGTCTCCGAACTTGAAGTGCGGCGTTTCGATTTGCGGCATCGGGACGGTGATTTTGTCCTTGCCTTTGCGCCCAATCATTTCGCCTTGGGTGATGTATTTTTTCAGGTCTTTTTTGATCCGGCCACGAACGATTTGTTTGAAACGGTTATGATCTTTATGGATCGTCATCTGCTAGTCCTCGTTTTCTGATAAGAACGCTGGACGAAAAACAATGCGCGCCGCACTCGTTTCAGAGGAAGTTCTCTTCGGGACGCGGCCCGTCGAAATTCCCTGCAGTATTTTTCATTGTACCACAAAAATCGAGGAAGGGAACGGATGGAACAGGACGATTCAATTCTTGAAGAATTTCCTCCCTCCTAGCACTTTCGCGGGTGCCACGGTCTTTCGCCGCAAGGCGAATGGCCGTGAAAACAACCGGGACATCGATCCATTCCGGATCGAAGACCCGGGCACCCTTTCCTTCATCCAACGAGTCAGGTTCGTGCAGAATCCAGAATTGAATCGCCCTTACGGATGGAAAACGACACCGTCAGGCATCGAGCAGCAAACGGTGAATCGTGGAGGTCAGGTTTTCGATGGAAAACGGTTTCTGGAGGAAATCCACATCGTTGCCGATGGCTTCGTCTCCGAAGAAATTCTCGATGCTGTACCCGGACATGTAAACGATACGAATATCGTTCCGTTTTTTACGGATTGTCTGGGCCATTTCAATACCGTTGATCGGTTTGAGCATGACATCCGCGAGCAGCAGGTCTATCGGGCCGTCATAGGTATCGGCCAATTCCAGAGCTTCGGGCGAGTTGTTGGAGAACAACACTTTATAGCCACGATCCACGAGCACGTGGTTGACAAGGTTGCTCACGGTCGGGTCGTCCTCGACCATTAAAATCGTTTTAGGTCGCTCAGGAAGACACGCCTTGTCCAGCGGCTGCAAGGATTCCAGATCCTTGATAACAAGGGGGAAGGTAATTGTGACGGTCGTCCCTCTTCCGGGAACGGAATTCACGAAGAATTCTCCCCGATTGTGGGTGACGATCCACTTCGCCGTAGCCAATCCCAATCCTCGCAAACGTTTCGGATCGGGTTTGCTGGATTCCGCGTCGAAAATGCTTTTCAATTCATCTTCGGTAAACCCCGTTCCGTTGTCCCGCATGGTGATGACTACCCGGTGCTCCGCAGGTTCGCCATTGGCGGTTTCATCTTGACCCAAGGAAGGATGTTGAATCCGAGTTTCGATCCAGAAATTACCGCTTCGCGACATGCTTTTCGAGGCCGTCCCGGTAATATTTCGAATGAACTGGCAAAACTGCCCTTCGTCCACGCGCACGTAACAGGGTCTTGGGTCGAGTTGCATGGCCAACATGCCGCGGCTGCCCAACGTGTTTTGAAGGGATTGATGCAAAGACGCGAGGATCTCATTGATTTCAATGGAGTTTTCATCTTCCGCAACGGGTCGGACACGAAAACTCTGTAACTGGCGCGTCAGCGTGATGGCTCGTCTCAACGCTCGGTTGATTTCCTCGATTTCTTCCCCGGCGTCTTCCCCTTTCTCCAGGTTGATTTGCAGCATTTCCGTGTGCCCGGCAATGCTGGTGAGGATGTTGGTGAATTCATGGGCCAGGTCCGCAGTCAGGTTGCCGATTTCTTTGAAGTTCTGGACTTTTCGAAGCTGCTTTTCTAGGCGGATCTGCTCCCGTTCGGATTCTCTCTGCTCCGAGACGTCCTCGACGATCGCCTGGAGCCCTATCATATCATCGTTGGCATCTCGAAGAGGCGTGAGGTGGTAGCGCAAATGCGTAGGTTTCCCCCACTTGGTGATGTAGGGATTTTCGGCAACAAAGGATTCGCCGCTGTCGATACAACGCTTGAAATCCGCTGCGATACCGGCTTGCACCAGGGGTTCGAATTTCAACATGTTGATGTTTCGTGTCGCCCGCGCCGAAGGGGACCCAAGCAACTTCAGAAGCATCGGATTCAGATTGAGGATATCTCCCTTCAAATCCGTGGACAAAATACCCACCGGCGAGTTGATGACGAGTTGCCGATATCGCTCTTCGCTGTCCTTCAGGGCGTTGTCGGCAAGCACGCGCATCGAAATGTCACGGACGATCACCAGTTCCGCTTGTTTTCCATTGTGATGCACGATGCTGGAACTCAACTCCGCGAAAATCACCGTACCGTCCGCCCGAACGAGTTCCAATTCCTGAATGCCCATATCTCGTTCGCCTGCAACGTGCTTTTCCATCATGTCCGACAACGGCTGCCGATGATCCGGTGGAATGAAATCCGTATAGTCGCGTCCGAACAATTCTTTGGCCTCATACCCCAATAATTTTGCGAGGCATGAATTGGCGTACCGTATTTTATTGTCCTGAACGATGCAGATGCCATCATCGGCCAACTCCACGAGATTGCGGTACATTTCCTCGCTGTCCTGGAGTTTCTGCGTGCGTTCCTGCACCAGTTCCTCAAGTTTGTGCCTCTGTCGTTCGTTTTCTTCGAACAACCTCTTATTTTCGTCGCTGAGGTGTTTGACATCCGCCGCGTTTTGGACCACACGACAAATCGCCTGGCGCGTCACGGGCTTGTAAAGATAATCGAAAGCATTGAAACGCACCGCTTCCACGGCGGTTTCTACGTTGGGCTCTCCTGTGATGACGATGGCCTGAACGTCCGGCTGGGTGAGGCGGATTTTCCGAAGCAGGTCCACGCCGTGGATATCTGGCAGGATCAGATCCGTAACCACGACATCGAAGGTCTTGGCTTGAACCAATTCCAATGCCTCTTCACCGTTTTCCGCGGTGACGACATCGTGATTTTCATCGGCCAGGAATTCCCGAAGCGTGAAGCGAATCCCTTTTTCGTCGTCTATGATGATTACTCTGGCCATAAAGGACGCTTTCAAAAATCCAAGTGGGAAAAGGATAATTTATTTTTCGGTACTTCGCAATTCCAGGATAAAGCTTGTGAAATCGTTGACACGACTCTCCACGAGCAATTCCCCCCCATGTTCCGAAACGATACCATGGCTCAACGACAATCCCAGCCCAGTTCCTACATCCTTCGGTTTGGTGGTGAAAAACGGATCGAAAATTCTTCCCAGATGTTTGGGAGAAATGCCCGACCCTCGATCCTGAAAGACCATTCGAATCCACGGATGGCCGTTTTTTTCAAATGCATTTCCCCGAATCGTAAGCCTCTTGTTTTCATGACTTTCCGGGTATCGTTCATTCAGGGCGTCTTTGGCGTTAGTAATAAGATTCAATAGTACTTGCTGAATTTGCTGGCGGCGGCAGAACGCGTACAACGCCTTGTCCGGAAAATCGAGTTCGACTCGAATCCGGTCTTTTTTCAGATTGGAATCAATCAGTTTCAACACGGACATTAAAAGGTCCAAAACGGGATATTCGTCGTAGGTTTCTTTTTCCTGCCGGGCGAATGCCAGCAGATTGCGCACAATATCCGCCACCCGTTCGGTTTCCGAAATGATTTCATCCGAGAATTCGCGCGCCGTGTCTCCCTGAGGCACACGCTCACGAATCAACTCGGCGTAATTCATGATGCTGTTGATCGGGTTGTTGATTTCGTGGGCCACGCCGGAAGCCAGAGTGCCCAGTGATTCCAGTTTCTGCTGCTGACGCAATCGTGCATCGAATATGCGTTTTTGAGAAAGATCACGCATGACCAGCACGGTTCCCTCTGTTTTGTTTTCGGAGGGAATCATCGGCGCACAGATCATCGATACGGGAAGAATTCTTTCCTCCTCTGGACCAGGTCTGAAAAAGATCTCTTCTTCGACCACCGTCGGATGTTCGGCTTGAAGCACTTTAAGTGCCGGATTTTCCAACGGTTCGAGCGTCAATTCATCCACGACTTCGAATGCTTCGGCCACGGGAGCATCGGTGAGCTCATCCTCATCTTTTTCAAGCAGTTTTTGGGCGGCATTGTTGAAAAATACAAGTTTTCCGCTTCGATCCGTAGCAAGCACGGCGTCACTGACGCTGTTCAGGATCGTGGTTAGCCATTTCCGGTTTTCCCGCAAAGATTGCTCGGATTTGTCCCGCTCCATCGTTTCGATCGACAACGCCACGAAATCCGCGACGGAACCGATGAAATTCTGCTCATCCAACGTCCATTCACGAATGGCGCCGAACTGCTCGTTGCGCACCACACCCACTTGTTTGCCTCGTAGATACACGGGAGCATCGAGAAGCGAAGCGATGGGTGCGTCGAATCCTCGCAACTCCTGCATTCCACGTGTGCGCGAGTCCTGATTCACCCGGTCTACAGCGATGGTTCGCTGCTTCGAAAGCGCCTCGAAATATCGAGGACAATCGGCATATTGGATGGTTGATCCCGAAGTAAAAACGTTCTTTCTTCGATCGTAACATTTTACGCAAGACAGCACGGAATCGTCCGAGTCGAACATCCACACTCCGGTTCGATGCACTTCCAGAGTCTGTGTCACCATCCTCGTTAAATCGCTGAACGTCGATTCCAGATCCCCCAGGCTGTGAATGTTTCGCTGGGCCAGCCCGAAGAGTTCGCGGTTCTGCCTTTTCAGCCTGTGCTGGTTTTCGAGAATCGTTTTTTCATAGGCTTTACGCTCGGTTAGATCGCGCACAGCAGCGATGAAGACGTCCCGGCCACGGTACCGGCAACGTTTCTGCACGATTTCAAGAAACAGCGTCCGGCCCTGCATGGTGATGCCCTGCGTTTCGAACGGAACTTCTTCGATCGAATTGCACTTTTTCGCGAAAACCGCGTGATGCTCCGGAGCAATCATCTGGAAAATCGATTTGCCCAGCAATTCGCATTTTTCGCAGCCGTACATCGCGGCGAATCGTTCGTTCACGTCGATCAGGTAGCCGTTTTCGTGAATCAGAATGCCATCGAAGGCCGCCTGCGAGAGTTTACGAAAGCGTTCTTCGCTTTCTCGAAGGGCTTGTTCCGCTTGTTTACGTTCGGAAATGTCTTTGAGAATCGAAATGGTTCCCGAAAGTCCCTCGCCGGGAAGGACCAGCAAACTAAGCGACCAGTCAACCCAGATACTTACACCACTGATACAATGCTGAAGACTTTCGCTGCGCCAGGAACCCTTGTCTTTTAAAAGAAAATCCAAATTGTCCGAAGGCGTTTCCAACCCTGTAATTTCGATCAGATCGAGCAGAGGATGACCTACCGCCTTATCGTAAGGCAAATCATACAATCGTTCTGCCGCTCGATTCCAGGATGTGACCAGGAATCGCTCATCCGTCGTTATCACTGCATCGTCGAGGTTGCTGAATATTTCCAGGACATCGGTTGTGCCGTTGCTTGTATCCATCGCTCTTTTCTGGTAAAAAACGCTGCAATTCGGTTGAAAAGACCGTGAGATTCCATCTGGGGGCGGTCAACCCGGACAACGTTTTTCGGATGTTGGTCCGCTAAAGGATCGAATCGCTATGGCTAAAGACATAACGTTATGAGAATACCGCATATTTGCGCAAAGTTCAACGTCGAGGTCCAGAATGTCCAGGCAGCCAACCAACTGGGGATTTAACACCCGCGCGCTTCACGCGGGATACTCTCCCGAACTGCATCAAAACGCCCGTGCCGTACCGATATATCAGACTACGGCCTACACCTTCCACAATGCCGACCACGCCGCCCGGCTGTTTAAAATGGAAGAACCCGGCTACATTTACACACGTTTGAACAACCCCACCGTCGAAGTCTTCGAGCAGCGCATGGCGGATCTGGAAGGCGGGGAATCGGCAGTGGCTTTCGCTTCCGGGATGGCGGCGATTTCCTCTACCGTGCTGGCGTTGCTCGAAGCGGGTGACGAAATCGTCTCCTCCGCGTCGCTTTATGGGGGAACGTACAACCTGTTTGCAAGCACACTGACTCGTTTCGGCATTCGGACGCATTTCGTGGAAGGTACCGATACGGACGCTTTCGAACGTGCAATCACGGACAAAACGAAGCTTCTCTATGTCGAGACGATCGGCAATCCCCGCATCGACGTGCCGGACCTCCAGGCCGTGGCCGACATCGCCCACGCCCATGATCTTCCATTGATCGTGGACAACACGGTTGCGACGCCGTACCTGTGCCGCCCCTTCGAACACGGAGCCGACGTGGTGCTGCATTCGGCGAGCAAGTACATCGGCGGGCACGGCGGCTCGCTGGGAGGCGTCGCCATTGCGGGAGGTTCACTGGATTGGAGCCGACGTTTTCCCAAGCTGGAACCTTATTTGGGAAAGAATATTTCCCCTCTAATTTCTGCTATCCGTGCGGAAACACTGCGAGATTTCGGTGGAGCGCTCGCGCCGCTAAACGCCTTTTTGCTGGTTCAGGGACTCGAAACCCTTCCCCTGAGGATGGACCGGCATTGTTCCAACGCCGCCCGTCTGGCGGAATTTCTGCACGAGCATCCAGCGGTGGACTACGTGAATTATCCCACGGTTGAGGGCTACGCTTGGAGAAAAAACGCCGAAACTTACCTTCCCAAGGGCTTTTCCTCGCTGATTTCCTTCGGTTTGAAAGGTGGATTCGAAGCCGGAAAGCGGCTCGTGGACCGCTGCCGGATGATTCACCATCTGGCCAACTTGGGCGACACCAAAACCCTGATTCTGCATCCGGCTTCCACCTCTCACGAGCCGCTTTCGCCGGAACAGCGCATTGCGGCGGGTGCGCCGGACGAACTGATCCGAATGAGCATCGGCCTGGAGGATTTCGACGATATCGCAGCCGATCTTCAACGAGGCTTGTCCGATGAGTGCGCGTAATGTCGTCCTCATGGCGGAAAAGCCATGTAAAAACAAAAGCTTCTTGCAAAAAACCGCCCCGGATCGCCTGCATAAGCATGTCCTTGACCACTTCGTGACCGAGGCGGGAGACAGCATCGCCAACCTCACGCTGGCCTACCGGGTGTTCGGTCGTCCCAATCCTGCACGCGACAACATCGTGCTCGTGTTTCACGCTCTCACGGGGGACGCCAACTGTGCTGGCTATCGCGGTCCAGATGGGTCCGTCGCTGGATGGTGGGAAGAGTTGTTTCAACCCGGCGGAGCGCTGGATACCGCGAAATTCTGTGTCATCTGCCCCAATCATCCGTTAAGTTGCTACGGTTCCAGCGGTCCGATTTCCTTTGCCGTGGGAGCGAATGAGCCGTTGGGGTCGGATTTTCCGCCGTTTTCCTCCCGCGACCTGGCGCGCGTGCATGGCGAATTGCTGCGGGCGTTGGGGATCGAAACGCTTTTTTGCGCCATCGGCGGTTCCCTGGGCGGCATGGTCGCCCTCGAATGGGCCTTGCTCCAGCCGTTGCCTACAAAGCGTTGCGCGGTGCTCGCGGCTCCGGCGGCGGGAAGCGCTCAGGCCATCGCCTTCAATCACATCCAGAAGCGCTGTTTCGACCTGGACCCGCATTTCAAGGGCGGTCGATATTACGGTGGACCGAAACCCAAGCTGGCGTTGTCGCTGGCCCGGCAGGTGGCGATGGTCACCTATCGCAGTCCGGCGGAGTTCTCCGAGCGTTTCGGACGAGAAACTGCGTTCAGCCTCGAAAAAGACGATCGCTACTTTGAAATGCAAAGCTACCTGGATCATCAGGGCGAAAAACTGCTGTTGCGCTTCGATCCCAACTGCTACCTCAAGCTATTGAACGTGCTCAACGAACACGACATCGCACGAAACCGACCGGATCTGCTGGAAATGATTCGGAAAATCCGTACCGAAATGCTGTTCGTGGGCATCGATTCGGATATTCTCTACACCGCCGAGGAGGTCGAGCGAACCTGTCGGCTGTTTTCGGAGCACGGAGCGTCGGCGCGTTACGAATGCCTGCATTCGAAATACGGGCACGACGGTTTTTTGATTGAATTCGAGCGACTTGGTACGATTTTGCACAAGTTTTTGGCATAAGGAAGAAAACGACATGGGGAAACAGATTCGAATCGGCCTTTTCGGCCTGGGCACCGTCGGTGGAGGATTGGTCAACATCATCGAGCGCCGAAAGCAGCGACTGATGCAAAGCGCCGGGGTCGAGTTGTCCGTGGTAAAGGCGGTAGTGCGCAATCCCAGCAAAAAGCGGGCCTGCAACACCGAAGGCATGATGATTTCCACCCGGCACGAATCGATTCTCGAAGACGAAAGCATCGATCTCGTGGTGGAGTTGATCGGCGGCACGGACGACGCCTACCGCATCGTGCGCGGCTCCTTGGAAAGCGGAAAACCGGTGGTCAGCGCCAACAAGGCTCTTCTGGCGAAACACGGGCAGGAACTCACCGATCTTGCCCGCAGTCGCGGGGTGTCTTTCTTCGCCGAAGCCGCCGTAGGCGGTGGAATGCCGATCCTCAAAACCTTGCGCGAAAGCATGGTGGCGAACCGCATCACTTCGCTGGCGGCGATCATCAACGGAACGACCAACTTCATCCTTACCAAGATGGAAGAAGAGGGGCTGAGCTACTACGAAGCCCTGAAACTCGCCGGGGAAATGGGATTCGCCGAAGCCGATCCCACGCTGGACGTGGAAGGCATCGACGCTCAGCAGAAACTTCGCATTCTGGCGGCGCATATCCTGGGTGGAACCTACCCGAAAGGCGAAATCCTCTGCGAAGGCATCACCCGTATCGACGAGCACGACTTCGCCTTTGCACGACGTCAGGGCTATGCCATCAAACTGCTTGCCCTGGCGCGTCGATGGGAAAACGACATCGAACTGCGTGTGCATCCCACGCTGATTTCCCGGCTTCATCCTTTGGCGAGCGTGCGCAACGAATTCAACGCCGTGTTTTTGAACGGCGATGCCGTTGGCGAGGTGATGCTCGCCGGGCGCGGGGCCGGTTCGTTTCCCACCGCAAGCGCGGTGTATGCCGATATCGTGGACGTCTGCACCCGCACGCAGAACCCTTCGGCAGAGCCGGAAATCAGTCAGGAAGCACTTGGCATCGTGCCACCGATGGATGTAACCAGCGAATATTACATCTGTTTTACGATCGACGACAAACCCGGCATCATCGGGGAAATCGCCACCATTTTAGGAACACATGGCATTTCCGTATCTTCCATCACCGCCGAACTTATTCCCAATGCCGAAGGCTTGGGGCGGCTGGACATCATCGTGCACAAATCGAAGGAAAAGGCAGTGCGCGACGCCGTGGCGGAGGTCGCCGCCCTGGGTCGCGTACACGGCGAGGGGAAATTCATTCGCATCGAACGCGGTTTGAACTGACACGGACGATATAGGAGAGGGCTGTGCGCATCCCAAAAAATTGCCACTTTGCCAAAAACCGCTCATGGCGAGTGATTTGCGAAGCAAATCGTATCGAGCCATACCATTTACTCCTCGATACACCGTCCTAAGGGCGGCACTCGGAGCGAGCGGTATGCAATCTGAGTGAAATGACAATATCCTGTGATGCACCCGAGAGGTCTGCGCCATCCGTTTTCCGATTGCTCCGAACTCGTGGTTTCTGCTACACTTTTCGTGAATCATTCAGGTTGAAGGAAAGAAAGGATCGTCGGCGTGACCGAAACCGCAAACCATCGTCCGTCTCGTTCGATCGTCGTAACCGGCGGATCGGGCTTTATCGGGACGAACTTCATCCGCTGGGTGTTCGACCAACACTCGGAGGTGGGGATCGTCAACCTGGACGCCCTGACTTATGCCGGAAATCCGGCCAATCTCCGGGAATTCGAGGGAGATGCACGATACCGATTCGTCAAAGGGGATCTGCGTGACGTTGAAACGGTGGAAGCATTGTTCGAACCCCGACGTTTTTCAGATTTCCCACCCCCTAACGCCGTAGTGCATTTCGCGGCGGAATCCCATGTGGATCGTTCCATTACGGGACCGGTACGTTTTTCCGAAACCAACGTCATCGGTACACAGAACCTGTTGGAATCCTTACGAAAAGGACGTTTCGAGCGGCTCGTGCACGTCTCGACCGATGAAGTCTATGGAGATCTGGATTTCGAGGCTCCACCGTTTACGGAAAACCACCCGTTGCAGCCTTCCTCGCCGTATTCGGCCAGCAAGGCGGCGTCGGATCTGCTGGTGCTCGCGTACGTACGGACCTACGGCGTGGATGCCCTCGTGACCCGTTGTTCCAACAATTTCGGCCCCTATCAGTTCCCGGAAAAACTGATTCCACTGATGACGC
Organism: Myxococcota bacterium; assembly: GCA_963663525.2. Lineage (GTDB taxonomy): Bacteria > Myxococcota_A > SURF-8 > SURF-8. The sequence goes on along the minus strand of CAXXHC010000004.1, from coordinate 984,098 downwards.
TCCACGCCTCCCAGGGGAAAAAACTGCCTGTGTACGGCGAAGGAAAAAACGTGCGGGATTGGATCTACGTGGAGGACCACTGCGCCGGGATCTGGTCTGCCCTGGAACGTGGACAGGCGGGACGGGTCTACAACTTCGGCGGGGGCGCGGAGTGGAGCAATCTCGATCTGGTACGCAAAATCGTGGAACTGACAAAGGCCGACCCGGCGTTGATCGAATTCGTGCGGGATCGTCCCGGCCACGATCTGCGGTACGCCATGGATTTCCGCCGAGCCACGGAGGAACTAGGCTGGGAACCGCTCGCGTCGTTCGATGAAGCGTTGGAAAAAACCGTGCGCTGGTATCTGAAACGCTTCGACTGGTGGCAGCCGATCCTCGATGGCGAGTACCGCAATTGGATCGAGACGTGGTACGGCGGGGAGTCGGGCACGAATTCATGAACGGGGAAAGGATGATTCGGGGGACGTTTTGTCGGGAAATGTTGCGTTTTTTTACAATTCTTTCCGTTTTGGCGCTTTTTTCGTGCAGCGCACATCGTTTCGATTATCGGCTGCCGGTGGATTCTTCGCAGGCTCCGGGGATGCTCGCGCTCGAATTCATGGAACAGGACCGGCAAGACTCGCGGGAGGTGCAGGAAGCCTTGCATCGCGCCATGGAAAAAGTCTCGAGGTGGGGTGAGTTACGCTACCCCGCGACCATCAGCGTCTTTCCCGATCACACAAGCCTGCTGGCGGCGGTTCATCGATTCGGCTTGGACTGGCTACGAGGCTGGGCGCGTTTCGATACAGTGTACATCCAGTCGCCGCGCACCTGGCAGATTCCCGACCGTCGGGAGCGCCTGGAAGAGTTGCTGACCCATGAACTGGCCCACGTGCTCACCTACCAGCGTGCCAGTACTCCTGAAAACTGGCGAGATCTGCGGTTGCCGTTCTGGTTTCGCGAGGGCTTCGCTTCGGTCGTGGCCGAACAAGGTGCACGACGAGGCACGAAAGAACACGCAAAGTCTTACTATCTTTCCGAGGATTTTTCCGGCGATCCCCTAGTTCGTCCCGAAACCGTCGTAGCAAGCCGCCCGGAAATGGCCTACGCCGTCGCGCACTGGATTTTCCATGATCTTTTAGAGCGTGTGGGAAAAGAACGTATTCTCGCGGTGTTAGACGAGATGCGGGAAGGAAAAGGCTTCCGGCGGGCTTTTCATCTCGCAACAGGCATGTATGCAGACAACTGGGTCGAAGACTGGCGAGACTCCCTCGTGTTGGAAACACCCCAAGAATCCCAGGAAAAACCAAGTCCTGACGTTGCTCCCAGTGCAACACCGGAAAATTTCAACGCCGTGCCCGACATGGGACCGGTTAATCCTGGAAAAGAATCCTGAAATCAGACAGTTGGGTCAGCGCACACGCCTTCGGAACATACCCAGACCTAGCAAAGCAGCCAGCATGAACACCCAGGCGAACATCGTCGGATGAGCCGTGGCGCAACCTCCCGAAGTGGTGCCAGGCGGCTCCGGCAACAGGGGAAGATGTTCGTCCTGATCTCCGCTGGCGGGAAGCGAATCGGCAAGGTCGGCTTCGTTTTCCGAAGCGACTTCGGCTTCTTGCTCGGAATCGTCCACGATTTCGGGAACTTCCTCGTCGCCATCGGCGGGGATTTCCTCTTCGGGGGCTTCCGGGATTTCTTCTTCGGCGATAATTTCCGGTTCGGTTTCTTCCTCGAATTCGATTTCCGCCTCTTCGTCCACGTCACCATCCACAGGCAATTCTTCGCCCAAGTCGTAGCATTCCGGGTTGCCCGGTTTGTCGATGGTGTAATGGAGTTGTGGAGGCGAAAGATTGCCGCCAAAGCGTCCGCCTTCGTCGTGGTAGTACATTTCGAGGTGGTGCCCGGTGATTTCCACCGTTACGAAGTGCAGGTTTCCAGTCTGGTTGATACGATCGTCACAGGTGAGATTCAACGCGCCGAGCATCGCCAGCGCTTCCCCTTTGGCGGCTCCTCCGGTGGTGACGTGCACCGTGCCTTCGGCGGGATCGTCCATGCCGTGGCCGTTGTAAATAGGCTTGAATAATTCATAAAAATGGTTGTGGCCGGAAAACGCCATATCCACGTGGTAGCGGTCGAAAATCGGCAGGATGTATTCGCCGACCCCCTGTTCGTCACCCTCATGCCCCGCCTCGAAACCGAAAATGTTCAGGGCGCAGGTAAAAAACGGGGGATGGAAAAACACGAACTTCCACGGCTTGTCCGTGGCGGCGAGGTCGGCTTCCAGCCACTCTGTCTGAATCCTGAAATTGTCGTCTTCGTAGGAATACATCGACAGCACGACGAAGTGGGCGTTGCCGTAATCGAACGAGTAAAAATCCTCCGTCTGCGTGGACGAATTGCGCGGCGTGGCGAATACTTTGGCGTAGTTCTGTTCGTCACCTTCGCCGGGACCATCGTCGTGATTGCCAAGGGTCGGCATCACCGGCACGAATCCGGGCGGATACCCGGAGGCATCGAGGTAGCCTTTCCACTGGTCTACTTCGCCACCGTCTTTCACCATGTCGCCGGTATTGACCATGAATTCCGCCCCGACGTTCACCATGTCCTGCAACAACTGTCCGTAACCACTGGAAGAACCGGAAAGCTGGCTGCGATTATCGCCCATTACGCCGAAGCGGAAGGTTTCGCAGGTGTTGGTCGGGCCGGTCGAAAAGTTGTAGTTCTCCGAATGTTCCGAGCCGCAAGTGGCGCGGTACTGATAGACCGTTCCCGCGTAAAGGCCGGTGATTTCCGCCGTGTGGGTGTATCCCACGTCGCCGCCGACATAGGTCTGCGTGCAATGTTCCGCCCAGGTGTATTCCCGGTCATTGCCGTATTCTACGATACAGATATCGTGGCCGCTGGCATCTTCCGTGGAAGAATCGGTGGTGAACGAAACCGAGATGGCCGAGGAGGTCGGATGGCCGGTGTAGGACAGACGAAGCCATTTCGGCTGCGCCGCGTACAAAGATTGCGTATGAATATAAAAAGTCAGCAGGAAAAAAAGCATGGTGCCGAATCGGAATAAATACTGATAATTCTTAGCGATTCTCATAGCCTGACTCGTAAAGCAAAGGGTTCTAAAAAAGGTTAGAAATCCATTCGAATTTCGTTAATGTTAAGGGGGTGTTAGCTTTTTTGCAACCGTTTTCTATACGAATAGATTCTTTTTATTTCAGCGCTATTCTTCAATCCTCTGCAACCAGGAGCCACCTTTCCGTTCTAAGAACGATAAATTGTTTCAATGCGTAAAAAGTGGTAACGTCGAAAACGTCCGATATCCCGAAGCACCCGCAAACGATCCAAAAACCGGAAAGACCCGATGCAGCAGGAAGAATCCATTTTCATCGATACACCCGACGGCAGGTTGGAGGGGCGGTGGCGCTGTCCCGATTCCGCGCGCGGTCGCGTGGTGTTTTCGCATCCGCATCCGGCTTTCGGTGGAACGATGGATTACCCCGCCGTGCGGCTTGCCTGCCACTACCTGAACCAAAGCGGCTACGCCACACTCCGCTATAATTTTCGGGGAGTTGGCGCTTCGGATGGGGAGTACAGCAACGGCGTCGGCGAGCGAAACGACCTGAGGGCCGCCGTAGAGTTTTCCGGGCGAAATTGCGCCGATTTGCCATTAATTTTAGCGGGATACTCTTTCGGTGCCTGGATTAGCTGGCTCGTAGCCGAAGAACTTCCTTTGCTGTCCGGTCTGGTGCTGGTGTCACCGCCGTTTGGGGCGCTGGATTTCGAGTTTCCGCCGTTGGGATTCAAAGGCCCGACGCTGGCGTTGATCGGCGACCGGGACGATTTCTGCCCGACCGGCGTATTTCAACGGTCAATCAAAGAGTTGACTCCCCATGCCGAGAACGAAATCTGGACGGGAAACGACCATTTCTGGCTCGGCCTGGAACGAAAGTTGGCGACGCGAATCGAAGAATTTCTAGGGAAGATGGCATGAATCACAGACTTGTCATCCTGCTTTTATGCTGCATTGTGTTTTTCATTCCGCTTCACTCCTTCGGCGAACCGATGGAACCATCGAAGGAAACTCCAGAAAACGGTTCAAAAAAAGCGCTTCAAGAATGCCGCCGATGGTTTCAGGAAGGTCTGATCTGTTACGGAAATCTGGATTATCAGTGTGCCCGTAGCAAATTCAGACAGGCATCCCAGCGAGCAACGGAGGATCTTCCAAAGCACGAACGGCTGGAGATCGAACGCTACCTGGCCATAACCTTTATCGCTCTGGGAGAGGAGAAACCGGCAAAGGATTGCTTCGTGCGAATGCTGGAGCGCGACCGGGACGCCCGCATGGATGCGGAACGGGTGTCGCCGAAAGTGTTCATGCTGTTCGAAAAGGTGCGAAGGACATGGCTGGCCGAGCATCCGCCCGAACCGGAGGAAAAGCCCGAAGCCATCGAAAACAAACCGTCGCCCGAAGAAAAGCCTGCTAAAGATAACACTCCGGAATCGCAGGAGAATTCCGAAGAGAAGCTACCCAGGGGAGAATCCCCCGACGCTTTGCGCTGGGTAGAATTCCGCCTTGCCTGCGCCGTGCTGGGTGGTTCGGAGATGGAAACCTTCGGCGTAGGGTTTCAAGGTGGACTTGCGCTGTTGTGGAATTTTCCCGGAACCCCTTGGTTTGTATCGCCTTTTATTGAATATCAGGCGCACCCGTTTTCTTCGTCGCAGGCACTTCACCATTTGCAGGCGGGTTCCGAGTTCGGTTACCACCTACAATTCGGCAAGATTCATTTGCTACTTCCAGTGGGAACCGGTGTGGGTTTCATCGGTCGGGGCGGGATTTCCGACGAAGTGGGCCTGGGTTGGCGGGTGCATCCCGCTGTGCACGTCGCCATTGGACAAACCTGGAGCATAGGATTCGGGCTCGGTCCACGCGGCGTGATTCTGCTCAACAGGAAGGGATCTTCCACCTATTTCGTGGCCGGAATGCACACGGCGTTGCGTTGGTAGTCCATTTGCGGTAGATAGAGCCAGCAGGTCCGAAGCCTCGAAAGGATACCATGTTTCAAATCGAACTCAAAAGCCGCACCAAATCCGCGACCATCAAGCGGTCTTTCACCAAAGAACACATTCTGATCGGTCGAGCTGACTCCAACGATCTCGTACTGCCCGATCCAAGGGTTTCCGGGCTTCACGGACAGATCGTGTTCAAGGAAAAAGCTTTTTATTATCAAGACCTTCGCAGCACAAACGGCTCGATGGTGGAACATGCCGGAGAACGCTACGTGATCGACGGAGTGACCTTCAAGGAAAGGGCGCTCTACGACGGTGATCGCCTGCTGCTGGGAGACGTTCACGATCCCATCGTACTGGAAATCACGGTACGCGAACTTACCGAAGAAGTCGCCGCCGTACCGGACGAAAACAAGACCCTGCTCGCCTCACGCGCGATCTCCGATTTCAGCATGTTGTCCGATCCTTTGCTTGACGACAAAGGGCTGGTCCGTGCGCTTTTCCGTTTTCAGAAGGAAATCAACGATTTAGTCAATATCGAGGAAATCGACAAGCTTGTCGCCCGCTTTTTCTTCAGCCATTTCCCGTATGTGGAATACGTGGCGATCCATCGGGAAGATCCCATCGACGACGGTCGGTTCAGGCAAGAGCATTTTTCCTGCCGCTCGACCGAGGTTTCCGTGGAATTCTGCGAAAACCCCCGTTTTCTCGATGCACTGCTGAACGACCGAAAGGCCTTGCTGCTGAACTCCGATGAATTGCGGGAAGTCCGCAAGTCGCCGGGAACCGGTCCTCTCGGATCGCTGGCAATCGCCCCGCTGGTTTCCGAAAAACAGCTACTCGGTGCCCTGGAAGTGGGAAACACCCGCTGGACGCAGCCTCTCGACGAAAACGACCTGCAGATGATCGCCGTCGTGGCGTTCGTGTTGGCCAATCGGCAAACCAACCTAAAACTGATGGAAGTGGTCCAGGCTGCCCAGGACAAACTTCGCCACGAAAACAGCTACTTACGCTCGGTTTTAAATAAAAAGGGCGAAAGCGTCACAATCATCGGCGAGTCGGACCCCATCGAAAAAATCCGTAAACAGATTCGCACGGTCGGTCCTTCCGAGTTGACGGTGCTCATTACGGGCGAAACCGGCACGGGAAAAGAACTCGTCGCCCGGTCGATCCACCTGCAATCCATGCGCAGCTCCCGGCTGTTCGCGGCGGTCAATTGCGGCACATTTTCCGAAACCCTGCTCGAAAGCGAACTGTTCGGCCACGTCAAGGGATCGTTCACCGGAGCGGTGGAGAACAAAAAGGGACTGTTCGAGGTCGCCGACGGCGGCACGCTGCTTCTCGACGAAGTAGGTGAAATTCCCTTCCACCTGCAAGTCAAGCTGTTGCGCGTGTTGCAGGAAAACGAAGTCATGGCCGTGGGCGCAACCAAGACCAAAAAGGTCGATGTCCGAGTCATCGCGGCGACCAACAAGGATCTGACCAAGGAGGTCGAAGAGGGGAATTTCCGGGAGGATCTGTTCTACAGAATCAACACTTTCGAAATCCGCCTGCCTTCTTTACGCGAACGCGGCGAGGATGTACGCCTTCTTGCCGAACATTTTCTGAAAATGTACAGAAAGGAAATGAACAAGCCGGGCTTGTCGTTTTCGAAAGCCGCTTCCAACCTGCTGATGCGCAACGCTTTTCCGGGAAACATCCGACAGTTGAGAAATGAAGTGCAGCGGGCGGTGTTGATGGCGGACGAAGGCGGGGAAATCGAACCTCAGCATTTTTCACCCAACCTTGCGGAAAATACTCAGAAAGAGCCCCCCTTCGACATTTCCATCGTCGGTCTTTCTTTGAAAGAGATTATGGAACAGTACGAAATCCGCGTCATCCGGCAAGCCCTGGAAGAAAACGACTGGAATCGTTCCAAAACCGCCCAGATCCTCGGTATCAGCCGTCAGGCGTTCATGTCGAAATTATCCAAGTACTCGATTGCACCTGACGAGTAGACCGTTCGTTCTGCGTTCTCTTCCTTTAAATCATGTGCTTTTCCCGGTAGTTACAAACGACCGCAACGTATCGAACAGAACCGCATCCGGCGGTTGAATCTTCCCCATAATGCTTATATACTAGAGATGATTCTCGTAGCTTCGGAATCCCCGAAGCCTCACGAGCGGTGCGTGGGTGATTCACTCACGTATTTTACAATGACTGGGAGGGGAAAGCATGACCGAAACGCCTCGTGTGTTGTTTGTATCGTCGGAGGTTTCGCCTTTCGCCAAGGTTGGTGGATTGGCGGACGTTTCCGGGGCGTTGCCAAAAGCATTATCCAAAGCTGGAGTGTCCATTGAACTGGCAATGCCACTGTATCGCTCCATCGACCGGGAGAAATGGGATCTGCGCATCTCCGAGTCGTGCCGCCCACGAATGATTCGTGTCGGACCTCGTTTCGTGCTCGCCACATATTGGGAAGGCCACCTGCCGAATTCGGACGTCCCCGTCTTTTTCGTGGATGTCCCCGAGTGGTTCGGACGGGACGGCGTGTACGACGATCCCCACGAAAAACGCGCTTGGTGGGATAACGGCGAACGCTTCGGCGGGTTCTGCCTGGCCGTGCTGGCGATGCTCGAACAGCGTGGAGATCGCTACGACGTCGTACACGCCAACGACTATCAGGCGGCGCTTCTTCCTGTTTTTCTCCGCGCCACGCATCTTTACCATCCGAACCTGCGACACCTTAAAACCCTGCTCACGTTGCATAACGTGGGATACCAGGGGCAATTCCCCCTGGCGCTCGGCGAAGCTCTGGGGCTGCCTCCCTGGACCACGGAACCTTACGGAGCTCTTGAGTTTTTCGGTTCGTTGAACATGCTCAAAGGTGGATGCGTGTATGCCGATAAAATCAATACCGTCTCGGAGACGTACGCCAGGGAAACAACGTCAAGTTGGATCTTCGGATTCGGGCTCGAAGGCGTCCTTTCCGGGCGGGGAGAGGATTATCTAGGCATCGTCAACGGGGCCGATCTGGAACGGTGGAACCCGTTAAACGACCCTTTCCTGAAAGCCCTCGACACCACGTTTTCCCGCGACGATCTCGGCAAAAAATTCGAATGCAAACGGATCATGCACGAACGCTTCGGCCTTCCTCCGGAGGCGCTGGAACGTCCCACCATCGGCATCGTTTCGCGCCTGGAATACCAGAAGGGATACGACATGTTCCTGGAGGTGGCCGACAATGTGCTGGATCTGGATTTCAACCTTGTGGTGCTGGGACTGGGACGCCCGGAAACGGAAGAAGGTTTTCGCTCGTTATCTTGGCGCAGACCGGACCGGGCGGCAGTAGCTTTCGAGTTCTTCCCCGAGTTGGCGCATCTCGTGATGGCGGGGTCGGATCTCTTCCTGATGACGCCACGTTACGAGCCCTGCGGACTGAACCAGATCTACGCGCTGGCCTACGGAACGGTTCCTGTGGTACGAGCCACGGGCGGTCTCGCGGATACGGTGAAAGATTACGACGCCGCAAACGCTCCCGATGGATGGGGTTTCGTGTTTCATGATTTCTCGGGCGAAGCCATCGTCTGGGCCATGCAACGGGCTCGGGGTGTTTTCGCAAATTCCGACGAGTGGCGAAATCTGATGCAGCGAGGCATGGACCTGGACTTCTCCTGGGACAGGGCTTCGCGCCGTTATCTCTCGCTTTATCGCTCGCTCGTGTCGTAGACCTTTATTTCCCCGAGTCTTCCGTGTGCACGGTGATGATGACCGGCACACGGTCCAGCCCCTTGACGATCTCCTCACCGGTGGCGGTGCGGAGATAAGCTTGTGTCGAGCCACCCCCATCCAGCGCTACGGCGGTTTCCATACCCAGCGATTGCAGCACGGCGGCCAGTTCGAGGAAGCTCAGCCCGTCGGCAAAAGTATCGGTAACGGCAAAGACGATGCAACCGTCAGACATCTGAGACACGGCGGATCGCCGAGCGATTTCGTGGACGTTAAGCAATTTCCTGCCGTTTTGGGTGTGGCCTGTGCGTACGTATTCGGGAATCCTTCCGTTCTGTAGAAGCACTGGAAACGATTGCATCGCCTCCATGGCATCGAGGGACCGGATGGAACGGTCGATGGCGATGTCCGCCCCCCGCCCGTTTCGGGGAACGTAGAAAATTCCGGGCATCACCTGGCTGTGAGGCGCTACGAGACGCCCGTGGTGGATCACCAGTCCCAGCGGCTGGTTCGAAAAATAGTTCGCGTTGATGGCAAAAAGCGCCCCCTGTTTGCGCGCCAGTTCCTCCACGGTAGTCCATTCTCCGAAGGCTTCTTTCGAAGGAACGACGTGAAAAAGAAAGCGTTTCGGCTCGAATTCGTACAAGACCATGCGAAAATGGTGCGGTCTCCACTCACGGCGAAAATGGAGTTCTCCCCTTCGAAGTCCCGGAAGAATTTCTTGCCATTGGACGGAGGATTCCAATTCACCAGGGAACTTGTGGTTGTTTTCGTCGTTGTCCAAAGAAATTTCGAAAAGCTTCCGCTCGCCTCGATGGTCATACCCTAGTTGTCCGGGAGGAGGAGAAAACGAAGTGGAGGGAAACAGAAAAAACGCCAGCGCGCCGGCCAGGAGCAGAACGAATCCCGCAATCGTCAGCCTCCTCCTCCAGTTTTTCGCTGTTCGTTTCATCGTTTCACGCTAGCATGGAAACGCGGTTTCGTACAACCTCCCACCTCCAATGATTCCTGACTGAGAAAAAAATCTGCAATCCTAAAACCCGGATCTTCCATGGATTTTATGCGTCAAGTGGGTACTTTTCACCTTGTAGTCCCCATAACACTGGAGAAACCGCACATTTCTTCCTTTTCAAGGGCCGTGAATTTGTTGACTTCGCGAAGGGTTCCAATAAGATAGGGAACGACAATAAAGGAAAGTTCCTTTTCGAGGAGTTTTGCGCTCCGCGTATAACGGTGCGTCTCATTGCAAGGGACACAATAATTCATTATTGAAAACATCCGCTTTCCGAATGTGCGAAGGCGTCGATTTGCAGTGGAAAGGCAAGGGCGTGAAGTTTTCGTGCCCCAAATGCTCGATGGAGTATAAAATCAACCGCGATCGTTTGCGCGATCGTTTGCTGAAGGTACGCTGCAAAAACTGCCAGTCCGTTTTTTACATACGATCCGAAAACGATGGTGAATCCGGCGTAGTACTCCTCGACGACCCTTACAAAGACGACGATCCCCGCGAAGAGGTCTGGTATTATCTTCAAAATGATGATGCCATCGGTCCGGTTTCGTTGGAACATCTGTCCGCTTCCGTGGAAGCCCAGCTCTTCACTCCCGAAACCTGGGTCTGGCGTCAAGGCATGGCCCAATGGACACCCGCCGAAGAAATCGTCACACTAAACAGGATGTTCGTCGCAATGATTGATGGCGACGCACAACGCACCATCGAAGTGGGCACCGGCATCGTTACGGACACGGTGGATTTCGCAAGTACGGGAAAAGTCTTCGTGGGTGGAGACTTGGAAATCGATACTACCTCCGTGGCGACTCCGGACGACCCCTCCAGGCAACCAAGACATCTTTCCGATACGCTCAAGCATTACGACTATAACGACGAACCCGCAATCGAAGAGATCAATGGAGACGACGATCGCTATGTTCTGGGAACCATCGCGGTCAAGAAAAAGCTGTTCAACCGAAAGCTTTCGGAAAGTGGCAATACGGAAATTCTCGAATCGGTGGACGGAGAGAATTCAAGCAAGAAAGACACTTCCAGCAATACTCTTTACATGTTCCCGATTTCAAATGAACTCCGAGATGCGGAATTGAGGAGAAGCGCCTCCATTTCTGCTTCATCCAATATGAACGATACGGTAGAGATGGATCTTTCTCGCACGCGGGAAACTCCAACGATCGGCAGCTATTCCACGATCGAGGAAACCGCCTACGTCAACCGATCCCATGGAACTCAAGCAATGCTGCGCACTTTGTTCTGGGTGCTGATTTTCATCGCCGTGAGCTTGCTGACCTGGCTTCTGGTCAACCGTCAGGAAGACATTTCCCTGTCTCTTTACGAAAACATGCACAATCCGATCCAGGTATCCGAAATCCATTTTCCGCCTTCGCAGGAGAATGTATTTTGGAGCGGGGGAAATTAAATGGAGCACCTGTACCGGGAAGCTGAAAAACTCATCGAGTCGGTTTTCCATGTGAAATTGGAGGATTACGGCCCCTATTCCGGAAGTACATCCATGGGGCCGTTTCCGTCTTTGGACCTATCCACCTTCGAATCGCTGGATGGTGAAGCACGTAAAAAAGCCGTTGCCGGAACCATCGATCACACTCTTCTCACGCCGGATGCCACCCCCGAACAGGTGGAACGTCTATGTGCAGAAGCCCTGGAGCACTCGTTTTTTTCGGTTTGTGTCAACAGTTCTCACATTCCACGCGTAAGTGACCGTCTGATCGATTCTCCCGTGGCGGTTTGCGCCGTGGTGGGATTCCCACTTGGCGCAATGGACTCTGAAGCCAAAGCTTTTGAGGCTCGTAAGGCCGTAGAGGAAGGGGCTGAGGAAATCGATATGGTGATGCCGATAGGATTACTGAAATCCGGAGCCCTGCACGAAACTTACGAAGATATCCTCGCCGTGGTGGAAAGCGCCCGCGTACCGGTCAAAGTGATTCTCGAAACCTGCCTGCTCGACACGAAAGAAATCATTCTCGCCAGCCTCATTTCCCGTATCGCCGGAGCGGCCTTCATCAAAACAAGCACCGGATTTTCCACAGGTGGAGCAAAGGTGGAACACGTCGAGGCGATGCGCCTGGCCGTGGGTGAAAATATGGGAGTCAAAGCCAGCGGAGCCATCAAAACCGCAGAGCAGGCACTGGCGATGATTCGTGCAGGAGCCAATCGGATCGGATCGAGTTCCGGCATAGCGATTATTTCCGAGCTGTAGCGTTTTTATATAGAAAAATCAGATAGTTGGGAGGTCACATGGCCGTGCGGACGGATCGATGGATCGGAAAAGGCGTCCTTCTGTCGTGGAGCGTCGCGGCGTTGCTCGTGCTGCTGGCGGGACAGGCATTCGGTCAAGAAGGCTCCGAGGTCGTCTCCGGGGTGGCGTCGGCGCAAGCTTCGGTTACGAATATCGATACGCCGCTTTCGCAGCGCCTATCTGGATTTTTAGGCGTGTTGGCGATTCTGGCGCTCGCCTATGCCATGTCTTCCGACCGGAAAAAGATTCGCTGGTCCCTCGTCGCCTGGGGATTGGGACTACAATTCTGTGTGGCTTTGGTGATCCTCAAGACCTCCGTCGGCGAGTGGTTTTTCTCCAACATCACGCAGGTAGTCAACCACCTGATCGGTTTTTCCAACGAAGGCGCGCGTTTCGTATTCGGCAATCTCATCCACAACAACGTGCCGGTGGGTCTGCCGCTGGGCGGGAACATGGGACCGGTTCAGGCCGGAGAACAGATGGCCGCCGTCGGGGCTTTCATGGCCTTCGGAGCGATGCCGATCCTGATTTTCTTCAGTTCCCTCGTGGCGGTACTCTACCATTTCGGCATCATGCAGAAAGTCGTGCAGGGAATGGCGCTGGTGATGAAGAAAACGATGAAAATCTCCGCCGCCGAGAGCCTTTCGGCAGCAGCCAATGTCTTTGTCGGAATGATCGAAGCCCCTTTGGCGATCAAGCCTTTCGTCGAGCGCATGACCCGCTCGGAACTGATGGCGGTAGCGACCTGCGGGCTGGCGACCATCGCCGGAACGGTGTTGATGGCATATGTCGGCATTTTGCAAGGCGTTTTCCCCGATATCGCCGGTCATCTGCTGGCGGCTTCGGTCATGGCGGCTCCGGCGGGGCTCGTCTTCGCAAAAATGCTGGTTCCCGAAACCGAGATTCCCGAAACCCTTGATACGAAAGTGGAAATCCCGAATTTCGGAGATGCGAACTTCATCGACGCCGCCTCGCGCGGAGCCGGAGACGGGGTGAAAATCGCCATTAATGTGGTGGCGATGCTGATTGCGTTCATTGCACTGATCGCCATGGCCAACGCCATTGTCGGAGGTGTGGGAGGCTGGTTCGGGTTGGAAGACCTCTCGCTTCAGAAAATCCTCGGTATCATACTTTGGCCCATCGCCTGGCTGATGGGTGTCGCCACGGACGATTGCTTCGTCGTGGGGCAGATTCTCGGCACCAAAGTGATTCTTAACGAATTTGTGGCCTATTTGAATCTTTCCGACGTGTTGAACCAGACGCCCCAGGTGTTGAGCGCCCGTTCCGCCGTGATTCTGACCTACGCCCTGTGCGGCTTCGCCAACTTCGGGTCTATCGCCGTAATGCTGGGCGGTATCGGAGCCATGGCGCCGTCCCGACGTTCGGATCTTGCTCGATTGGGAATAAAGGCGATGGTCGCCGCTACGATGGCCAACCTGCTCAGCGGTACTCTGGCGGGAATTCTTCTCTGACCTTTTTTACCGAGGTGTCGCGTCTCCGAAAACAGCCATGGCAAGAGAGAAAACTTATTGAAATCACACAACAAGTGCGACGATAGAGTCCTTTTTTAAAGGTATCGGGGGGTGCATCACAGGATATTGTCATTTCACTCAGATTGCATACCGCTCACTCCGAGTGCCGCCCTTAGGGCGGTGTATCGAGGAGTAAATGGTATGGCTCGATACGATTTGCTTCGCAAATCACTCGCCATGAGCGTTTTTTTGCAAAGTGACAATTTTTTGTGATGCACCCAAACATCGGCTCCTACAGCGGCAAACGATACATTGAAGTCTCTGTCTCGCGCACGTTCATCACGTACACGGCGTCGTCCGGTGCGACTCTTAGGAAAAGCGAAGGACTGGCCTCTCCGGCAGGAGGAAGAAGATAGCGCCGGACGTCTCCCTGCTTTCGTTCCAGGCGCAACAGGCTGAATTGCGGAAGCACGGAACCTTTTTTCGGCGTACTTGCCAGTTTGAGCCAGAATACGGCATCGTCGCCGTACACCAGACGAACCGAAGTAACGATTTCTCCCACCGGAACATCGAGCACGGCGAGGGGCTCGGAGGAGCGTTCGCGGGGATGAACCACGATACGCCCCTTCACGAGTTCTGCAACCAGGGATGGCGCAGGCGTTTCGGAGAGACCGTCGCCATCCTTTGCCAACAGAAAGCCTCCATGGCGATGCACGGCTTTGACGCCGTTTTTCGTGCGTTCCAGGTGGGTACAGCTTTTCGGCAAGGGATATACGACCGGTTTTCCCTTTTCCCTAAGCCTTGTGACCTGGGAAAACTGTTCCTGTAAGACGTACAGACCTTCCTCGGTCGAAACGGCGTCGAGGGCGTCTTTCGGCATGGAAATCAGCGGACGGATCGAGCCATCTTTCGCCACCGAAACGAGCCGATGCTGTAGAGAATCGAGCACGTAGGGGCGTTTTCGGTCGTCCACATCGAAGGATTTCGGGCCGATGGCGGGGAGTTTTTGACGTCCCGGTTGATATCCGATGTGAGTGATGCCTTTTCCGTGGGGAATACGAATCCAGGGAGACACGATTTCGCTTTTTTCCACCGCTGGAACGGAAAAGACAGGTGAGGTTTCAGCCTGCCGAGTGTCTTTCGACTGGGCGTATCCTTCACCCAAATCGACAAAAAACGCGCAAAACAGCACTGAAACCCACAGAAAAAGCCTTTTCGCCGCAATGGGCGAAAAGGCGTGATCCGGCGTAAAAAATACTGACATTATTCCTCATCCATGTGGGGATAGCGGAAACCTTTCGGCGGTACGAAGGTTTCCTTGATCGTTCGCGGGCTGAGCCAGCGCAGCATGTTGAGCATCGACCCCGCCTTGTCGTTGGTGCCGCTGGCCCGGCTTCCGCCGAAGGGCTGCATCCCGACCACCGCGCCGGTGGGCTTGTCGTTGACGTAGAAATTCCCCGCCGCGTAGCGGAGTGCATCGTGGGCTTTTTCCACGGCGTAGCGGTCTTTCGAGAACACCGCTCCGGTCAGGGCATAGGGGGAGGTGCTGTCAACAAGAGCCAGCGTCTCTTCGTACTGATCGTCGGGGTAGACGTACAGCGTGAGCACCGGCCCGAAGATTTCCTCCTCCATCAGCTTGGATTTCGGATCGGAGGCGACGAAGATGGTCGGCTCGATGAAAAAGCCCTCAGAGTCGTCGCAACCACCGCCGAGCAGACGTTCGTAATCGGGCGATTCATTGGCAAAGCCGATGTAACCCTTGATTTTTTCGAAGCTTGCCCGATCGATCACGGCGGCCATGAAATTCCTGAAATCAGCCGGATCGCCCATTTTGATCTCGGCGCAGGCTGTAAGGAGTTTATCCTTCAAATCTTTCCACAGCGATTCGGGAACATAGGCCCGACTGGCAGCCGAGCATTTCTGTCCCTGGAACTCGAACGCTCCGCGCACCATGCCGATGGCCAGTTCATCCACGTTGGCGGAAGGATGGGCAACGATAAAATCCTTGCCTCCGGTTTCCCCGACGATGCGTGGGTAAGAGCGGTAATTCTTGATGTTTTCGCCCACGGTCTTCCACATGGATTGGAAAGTGGCGGTCGAACCCGTGAAATGCACGCCAGCCAGTTCGGGATGCTTGATCAGTTTCGGACCGATCAACGAACCCGGTCCCGGCAGGAAGTTGATGACGCCAGCAGGAAGCCCGGCTTCCTCGAAAAGCTTCATCAGGAAATACCCCGAATACACCGCCGTGGAGGCCGGTTTCCATATCGCCACGTTGCCCAGCATGGCCGGAGCGGTGGGTAGATTCCCGGCAATGGAAGTGAAGTTGAAGGGCGTGACGGCCAGCACGAAGCCTTCCAGCGGACGCCACTCGCTGCGGTCCCAGATGCCGGGCGCGTTGCCGGGCTGGTCGGTGAAAATCGTCTGGGCATAGTGGGCGTTGAAGCGCCAGAAGTCGATCAGTTCGCAGGCGGAATCGATTTCGGCCTGAAACACCGTTTTCGATTGCCCCAGCATGGTGGCGGCGTTGAGCGCCGCCCGCCAGGGACCGTGCAAAAGCTCGGCTGCCTTGAGGAAAATGGACAGCCGCTCGGCGTAGTCCATGCGAGACCACTTTTTCCACGCTTCTCGCGACGCCTCCACGGCGAGTTCGATCTCTTTTTCTCCCGCCTTGTGATAAGTCGCCAGCACTTGGCCGTGCTTGTGCGGCATGACGCAGTTGTCGGTGTCGCCGGTGCGGATTTCCTCGCCGCCGATAATCAGGGGGATATCCAGCGTCTGGCCGGACAATTCCGCCAATTTCTTTTTGATTTCGAGCTTTTCGGGGCTATTCGGAGCGTAATTGAGAATCGGCTCGTTGACGGGGGACGGAACCTGAAACAACGCATTACCCATGTTTCCCTCCTGCCTGCGGACGATGAGGCAAGCAACCGTCCGCGAAGTTCGGATTTCAAAAAAACGTCGAAAAAACGCAGTGTTCCCGGCACTTGAAACCGTCGATCGAAAAAGTTTTTGTAAGGCTCGTTTCTGTCGAAAAAAAGTGAAGGTGCCGAAAAACGCCGACAAGTGTACTACGGAAATCGCGTGACTTCAAATCCGAATTCCATGGAAAAAAGTTTTCGAAACCATTGCGGGAGGGCATATGAGGGAGAGAAAACAAGTGGGATTTGTAACGCGGTCCGCAAAGACACAAACTCGCGGACATAAAAGTATAACCCATTGAATTTATGGAAAAAACACTACAACAGATCATCCCGAACGACTGCCGGAAATACTAGAAGCGGTCGTGATGGGGGAACAGCCCGGTAATGGATTTCTTGTTGAAAATCTGCTTGATGGCTTTGGCCACCAGTTCGGTGGTGGAAACCACGATAAGTTTGTCGGAGCACTGCTCTGTGATTGGGAACGAGTCGGCGACAAGCAGTTTGGAGATTTCGGAATCGCAGATGCGTTTAAGTGCTCCGGGAGCGAAGGCCGGGTGGATCACGCAGCCGTAAATACTTTTAGCTCCTAGGTTTTTCAGGTATTCGATAGCGGAAATGAAGCTTCCGCCAGTGTTGATTTCGTCGTCCACGATGATTGCGTTCTTCCCGGCGACGTCACCTGCGCACGCGGTGATAACCGGGTTTTCTTTGTTATCCGTACGCTTTTTGTACAAAAACGCCAGTGGCAGGTCGAGGAACTTCGAAAAGCGCTCCGCCAACTTCGCTCCGCCGACATCGGGCGTAACGATGACGGAATTGTCGATGGGCATATGCTCGTGCAAGCCGTCGCACAGCACGTCGTCGGCGAAAAGCTGATCGAACGGCACGCTGAAAAAGGCTCCGAAAGCCTGGGCGTGCAGGTTGAGCGTAATCACCCGGGTAACTCCCGCCGATTCGAGGAAATCGGCGCAAAGACGCCCGGTGATGCAGATGCGGGGCTGGTCCTTTTTCTCGGAACGCGAATAAAAGGCATAGGGAGTAATCACGTTGACGGACTTGGCCGACGAGGTGACACAGGCCCGGACCATCATGCACAATTCCATGAAATGGGTGTTCACCGGGTGGGAGGACGTCTGGATGATGTACACGTCCCGGCCACGCACGTTGCAGGGCAGCTTGACGAACGTGTTGTCGTTGCTGAACTCTTTGATTTTGGCGACCTGAAGCTTGACCCCCAGATGACGCGCGACTTTCTCCGCATATTCGGGGTAGGATCGTCCCGTCATCAGGACCATCTTATTGATGTCAGGAGCGCTGATTTCTGCGGCAAAGCAATTGTCTCGGTCCATGTTCATCTCCCCACGAAACAAGTCGCATAGGAAAAGTTCGACAAACCGACCATACGACGCAATATCTTCATTTTTTCAACGGATACCCAATCCCTGAAAAAACGCCGTTCGAATGTGTCGGTTCGTGGAATGAGCTTCCCGTCCCAGAGCCTGAATCCCAATTTAACCCTGGAAAAGCGGTATTTGAATGCAGGGCTTATTTAAACGCATCGGTGGAAAATGTCCACCCTTTTTCCGAGGCTTCCCGAAGCTCCCTGATACCATGGGTTTAGAGCATTTTTCGCAGCATACCTCGGGTAAGGAGTCGGCACGGACCAAACTCGAACCTCTCTTTTTCCCGAGTTTGTGCCCCACGAAAGCGCGGGAGTTTTCAGGAACAAGCAGAAGGGCTTTGTCTGGTTCTCGCGTACGCTCATTCCGAGTGCCGCCTGTAATGGCGGTGTATCGAGGAATCCATGTGGCATCCGCACCCCTTCGATACGATTTCGCTTCGCGAAATCACTCAGGGTGAGCGTATGATGGAGACCCGTTAACCCGGAAAATTCATGAAAATCGTAGCGAGACGCCGAAAATCGAAGATATTTCATGAAGTTGGAGCGATTTTCACCCGCAGGCATACTGAACAGCCTGTCGAGGATGAAAATCGTGAAACGAGTGAAAGATCAAGAGTTTTCAAGTCGTAGTAGGTTTTCGTGAATTTTCCGGGTTAAGAAAAACAAGTTTGACACACGCAGGACTTGCGCTGTTCGTTAGGAGAATTCGCTAAAAATATATCCTTGTAAGAAACGAGATCATATACGGATAAGTTCCGTATTCAGAACCCAGTTCGGGAAGAGATAGCAGCCCAGCCCCGGAGGTTTTCACCGTGGCTCGGTGTCCCAAAGGAATCGCGCCGGTGACGATCAAATCCACCTCATCGGCGGCATTGTAGGTCAGCGCCGGGGAAAAGTAGACGCTGGGATCGGTCAGATTCGCCAGAATCGCGCCTTGAATCGTCAACACGGGGAGCGCCTCCCCGTTGAGCATCACACCGAGGTAATGCTCGCCCATATACGGATCTAATTCCAGACCTCCTGTCATGACATGCGCCAGATAACGGGAACTTTTCGCCTCGCCGTTGCCGTGGTAGTAGTATTCCACCATCAGGTGCAGGGTGTTTTCCCAACGATAATCGAAGCCTCCGGCCACCTGTGCGAACGCCACCTCGCCTTCGTCGGGAAACGACACGTTGCCTTCCATCCGCACGCCGAAATCCCACAATTCCCCGGAAATCGCCGCACCAACGAGGTAACGTTCCCGACTTTTACCCCCCAATAAGGACCAGTCGAACTCCAACCAGTTGGTGCTGGCACGAAGGAGCAACGCGCTTTCTTTGTAGGAAGGCCAATCGTCCTCATCGTATCCCACGGCGGAAATCGCCGTGATTTTCGAGAGTTGCCCGACGCGCCAGTCCAGCCGCAGGGCATCCGAACCAGGCCGGAAGGCCGTGTCCATCGCTCCGGCGGAAAAAGGGTGAAACAGGTCGTTGGGCGTGAAAATGAAGTTGGTTCCCAGGCCGATGGGCTGACGTCCCAGCGTCAGGTCCACCGGTCCCAGGTAGACCATCATCGACAGCCTGTCCACCGCCACGGGGGCGGCCACATCCTGGCTTCCCCAATCGGCGTCCAGGTATTGCGTGCGGTAATCGCGGGGAAGCGTAGAGGCAAACAAAGGGGAGCGGGAACTTTGCGTGCGAAAGTTCTGATACACATTGAGATCGAAGCGCAGGTGCTCGCCCGCCATGGCCTCGGCCAGCAGTCGTAGAGAAGTCATGCCCCGGCCAAGGGTTCTGTCGGAAAAGAGCATTTCCGCCCCCTGATAGCGGGAGTAATCTCCCGATAGATCCACTGCGCCACGTGCGATGAAATAGCCGTTGTCCCCTTCGTATTCGGCGAAGGCCCACGACTGCGACAACGGCCAAAACACCAGCACGGCACAAAGCACCAAGAAACATCCCCAATATCGCATGGTTACGCCTCGTCGCGTCGTTCGTCATCGACCACCACGCCGTCTCGAAGGGTAATCACACGTTTCGCCCGTTCCATCACGCGGGGATCGTGCGTGGAGAACAGGAAAGTCACGCCGCGTTCCTCGTTGAGCCGCTGCATGAGGGTCAACAAGGCGTCGGCGGTCTTCGAATCGACGTTCGCCGTAGGTTCGTCCGCGAGAATCAGCGCCGGTTCCGACACCACCGCCCGTGCAATGGCCACCCGCTGTTGCTGCCCACCGGAAAGCTGGTTCGGTCGGCGGTCGAGCTTGTCGCCAAGGCCGACCTCTTCGAGAATCGCCTCCACCTTTTGGCGACGTTCTTCGGGCGGCACGCCCTGGAGCATCAGCACGAATTCGGCGTTTTCGTAGGCGGTGAGCACCGGAATCAGGTTGTAGGCCTGGAAAATGAACCCGATTCGTTCCAATCTGACGCGGCTTTGCTCGGTTTTGCTCAACTCGGAAAGATTTCGTCCATCGACTTCGACGCTTCCGTGCGTGGGTACGTCGAGCGCACCAATGAGATTGAGAGCGGTGGTCTTGCCGGAACCGGACGGACCGCTGATGGCGGTGAACTCCCCTTTTTTCACGGTCAGATCGAGTCCCCGAAGCGCGTGGACGTCGGCCCCGCCCTGCGGGTAAATCTTCTCCACGCCTTTCATTTCCACGATTGGATGGTCCACGTTATCCTCCTTGAAGCCTCTTTCAGGCTCTTCGAAATCGTTTTATATCGTCTGAATGGCCTTAAGCGGTCGAGTCTTGGTGGCCACGTAGGCCGGATACAAACCCGCCAGCATTATCAAAATGAACACCCCACCGAGAATGATAATCAGGTGCTCGCTGTACATCGTCGCACGAATCACCGGATCCCACATGATGTTGCCCATGGTGAAGCCTTCTTCCATGGTGGCGGAAAGGTCGAACCCGACGGTGTGGAGGTACCAGTAGACCGGCATGGAAACAGCCAGCCCGGAGATCAGTCCGAGCAACGCCAGCACCAGCGTTTCCGCCATGACCAGCATCCATAGTCGGCGAGGACCGATACCGATGGCCAGCATGATGCCGAACTCGCGGAAGCGCTCCAAAACACTCATCAATACGGTATTGAGAATGCCCGCGCCGATCAGAATGAAGATAATGATTTGCATCACGTAGTTGGAACTGCGATCCATGGCGATGGACCCGGCGAGGTCGGGCATCGTCTTGTACCAGGGAGAGGCGGTACCGCCTTGGGATTTCGCCTGTGCCGAAAAGAATTCCGCCATGTCGTCGGAATCGCGCGAATCGTGAATCTGCACCGCCACTTGGGTAGCTTCCCGTTCGCCGTATCCCAGCAGGTTGCGCACCCAGTCGATAGGCACCACCATCATGGAGCGGTCCACGATTGGCACTTTTGTTTCGAAAATCCCCCGGACCCGCAACAGGCCGGACACCACATCGCCGTTTTTATCCGTGGCAGTAAACACGAGCTTCGATTTCAATCGGACGTCGAGCTGGTCGGCCATTTTACGACCGATCAGCACGCCTCTTTTCATCGTGTTTTCAAGGGGTTCGCCTTCCACGAGGTGATTGAGAAGGAACAGGTCGCCCGTCTCTTCCGCCGGATCGACACCGAAAAACGACGCCCCCACGGTTTCGCTGGCCGTTGCCGCCATGGCTTGCCCAACGATACGAACTTTCACCTTTTTCACACCCTCTTTTGTTTTCGCCATTTCGGCCAACGTCAGAGCATCGGGAAGAGTTTTCTTGAGCGAGGGTGCATCCCGGTAGCCTTCGGGCTCGATGGTCACGTGGCCGCCGTTCATCTTTGCGGCGGTGTTGATGCCGCCGGTATAGCTGCCTTCGGCAAAGGTCGTGAACGTAATGGAGAGCAACAGTCCGAAGGCGATGGAAATCAGCGTGATGACCGACCGCCTGCGATTGCGCCAGAGATTGCGCCAGGCCATTTTCCAGATCATGAGTCCATCTCCTTTTTATTGGTGGTGAATGGCGTCGATGGGACGAAGCGCCGACGCTTTCCACGCCGGGTAAATCGTCGCTATGAGAGACAACACGAACAGCGCCGCCACAGGCATGTACACGCTACGGGGCGTCAGCAAAGAGCGCCAGATCGTTTCCATTGCCACACCCGACATGGAGGCGCTGTCTCCGTAGGAACTCAGGTCGATTCCATGCGTTTGCAGAATCCAGGCGAACGGCAGTCCGAACAGCAGTCCGAGAGCGCAGGCAAACAGGCTCATCACCAGCGTTTCGGACATCACCAGCCGGAAAACCTGGAACGGCGAAACGCCGATGGCTTTCATGACGCCGTATTCCTTGATTCGCTCGAACACCGCCATCAACATGGCATTGAGAATCACGATACCGATCGCCATGTACACCAGCACGATCATCGGAAGCAGAAAAGCGTCGGAGAGTTCGACCATTTCGGCCATCGAGGGATTCAATTGCTTCCAGGTCTTGACCTCCAACTCGGGAAATGCCTTGCTTAAACTCTTTCCAGCCTCTTCAAGGATCATCTCCTCGCCCATCGCCACCGTGATTTCGTGCGCCCCTTCGGGAATTGCCATAAATTCCCGAAAGGTTTTGCGCGGCATGAACAACCCGGCGGCATCGATCTCGTCTCCGATGGATTTCAACACCCCACGCACGGTGAAGCGGTCGTTGGCCATCGAACCGTCCGCCGCCTGAGTCACAAGCACGAGGTCGTCTCCAGGCTTGGATTCCAGCGTGCGGGCAAGGATTTTCCCGAGAACGACGCCTTTACGGTCGGATGCATCCAGCCATTTCCCGGCCAGCAAATGCCCAGTCATTTTCACGGTTTGCCGCTCGCCTTCGGGATCGACGCCCCACAGCTTCACTCCGGCGGAGGCGGTATCGGAGGCCGCCAAACCTCCGGCGAACAGCCGTGCCGTGGCCTTGTACCCAAGGTCGCGAAGTTTTTTCAAAACGGCGTCTTCATGCTCGATTCGTTCATATAGAGAAGGCTTGTCGAGATAACCGTTGGGATGGATTTGCAGATGCCCCGTGGTCATCAATGAGGCGTTGCGCCGCAGGTCGAACAACAGACCGTCGTACAGAGAGCTGAAGACGATCATGATGCCTAGGGCGAAGGCCATCGCCCCCACCGTCACGAGGCTGCGGCGGCGTGCTCGGAGAATGTTTCGTCCGGCCAGTCGCATGACATTCATCGCGGATTCTCCTTGTCAGCGGCGAAGCTGATTGAGGGAAAAGAAGCTTTCTTTCAATTTCACGTCGAAATCGATTTCGTTATAGACAAACTCGGTGAATTCCTTGGGCTTGTCCGCCGGAACCATACGCATCACGGTAGGCAGCAGACGCCCAGACATCATCTTGTGTCCTTCGAGCGTCATCGTGCGGGCTTCCTCACCATCCTCGTCGTAGTAGACAACTTTAAGAGGTTGCCAGTCCGAAAGACGCGCTTCGATGGTCACCTTGCCCCAAACCACCGCCGCATTCGGCGTAGGAATCGAGGTCAGTTCGATGACTTCCTGGTCGCCGCGCTTCCCGACGAAAGTCACAGTCGTTTTGTAGTCGTCGGCCATACGACTTTCCTTGACGAGATCGTCGTTGGTGAAATGGCTACCCATCCAGGAACCGAGCATCATGGCGGAGGTGAGTTTGATGGTTTTGTCGGTTTTCGGCAGGTAATTGTAGATTTCGTTCCCCACTTTCAACGTCGCCGTGTTGCGCTCTTTGAGGGGTTTGAGCACTTTCACCAGGGAACGATCCTTGCCCAGCGACCAGGTTTTCATGGTCAGCGAGCGTTCCCAGTGCTTCGTTTTGATGTTCATCGTGATTTTGGCTTCCGAAGAATCGCCGCGCCAGAGGTCGTCGAACTTGTCGAGTACGGCCTTGACATCGATGGCTTTTTCTTCTCCACCGGACGTTTTTGCACCGTCTTGGGCAAAGACCATCATCGGCAGCAAAAAAATCAAGAGGCTTGCTCCCATCCAGCGAATCCCTCGTAGATTCATGATTCTCCTCCTAAATCCAGTTGATTATTCCGCCTTCTACCGTTTCCGACCGAAGGCTGAGATATAAATTGTCCATGAATTGATTGACCTGTTCGCGAAGATCGAAGTAGTCGGGATCGAGAAATTTATGCAGCAGCAGGCCATCTTCGAACGCCACGATATTGATTGCGATTTTTTCGGCGCGCTCCGCGACATCCTTGCGGAAAATCCCCTTTTCCACGCCTTCCAGCAACGTATCCACGAAAAATTGCCGAATCGGAGCGAACATGCGTTGAATGATTTGAAGATGTTTGAATCGTTCGGGTTGTTCCACCATCAACTGGAACATGATGATCCCAATTTGCATACTTTCCCGGCTGTTCAAATAGGTTTCCAATACGGTCACCGAAAAGGCCCGTAGGCGTTCCATGGGATTTTCGATGGCCATGATGGGCGCGAAGGCTTCGTTGTCTGCGTGACTACCTTCCATGGCAACCTCGAAAGCCGCAATGACAAGATCGTCTTTGGATTTGAAATAATCGTAAATCGTCCCCTTTCCCACACCGATGTGCTTGGCAACCTGATTCATGGAAGTTCTTGCGAACCCCAGTTTCAAGAAAGCTTCCAGCGCTCCGGCGGCGATGTCCCGTTTCTTTTTTTCTTTGTCTACGAGGATGGGAGCCATGAAATCACCTCCTTTCGATACGTCGTTTTTTAAAATGACCAACCGGTCGGTCATTGTCAAGTGATTTTTCTATTTCTCTCCATTTTCATGTTTCCAACGAATTCGGATACCAAACTGAATACAATTTTATGTGAGTTTTTTCAGGGAGTTATCGTTTGTCTTACTTTGGTCGGTGCACCAAGCGACCGCTCATATATATTGCCGAATCCGTGCCGTCGTAGACTTTTTTCCATCCGGGAAGGTCGTCGGGAGAGTAACGAGTCCACTTGCGATCCAGGTACGTGTAAAAAATGTAATCGATCCCGTTTTCATGCAGCATTCGACTGCGCTTGATCGGGGAAGGCTCCATGGCGTACTGTTGATACAGCATCAGCCCTTCACGATACTCCGGCATGATGTCTTTATGCCCTAAAAACGAGCGATGCAGGGTGAAAATCGGCACCTTCTGCCCCAAATTTCCGTGCGTGAACACCAACCCCGGTTCGAGTTGGTCCAGCGCCTTGAAATCGCCGAGAAGATTCTTTTGTAAAAACAGGTATTTATTCCGCTGACGGGCCAACGCATCAAGATCAGCGCAGATGTGCAGGTTGGTGGGAAGCATGACCGGTATACACAGGCCGACAAGCAACGTTTTCCACCGTGCAGTGTTATTCAGCCAACCGCACATGGCCAGAAGCATCAATGGTGAAATCGCCACGCCGCACACACGCCACGACCATGGCACGACCGGAACCAACAGCAAAAACCATGCGGTGAGCGCCCAAGCCAGCACGATCCCAAATTCCTTATGCGCCGAAACCTTTCGCCGAAACACGAAAAACAACCCGATAGGCACGAAAAGCCAGAGAAATCCAAGGGATATCGCCACGGAACCAAGGGCCGGCAGAGGGTAGACATTCCCCTCGGACCAGGACGAAAAACCCGTGCTGTAATGCGTCAACCAGTACGAATACGTCAGAACTGGTAACGGAAGCAGCAACGTTAAAAGGGTGGGGGTTGCTTCATATCCCGTCTGCTTGTGAGGAGCGAACCTTGCAAAAATCTCCAGGAAAACGCGGTACGTCACCAGCACGATCCATCCGACAAGTGCATCGTAGGGACGGATCGTGAACAGCAGCGCCAACAGTCCTCCCGCGAAAAGGCTTACCCGTCGTTTCTGTAATGTTTTCGATGTTGTAACAAGCAGCGCAGTCATCAAGATAGCCTGACTGAGCGCTGCGTGAGGTACAAACGCCATCTGCACGAAGGGAAACATTTCGGTGTGGGTGTCGGGCGGCACGCCGTGCGGGCGAAAAAAACCGAACTGAAAGAGCCATCCCCAACCCGAAGCGCATAAAAACAACAGCAGGCCGAACGCTCGCCCCAGCGGCGACGCACCCAGCGACAGTCGCTTGATCCAAGCAAAGGCCACGCAGATCAACCAGAAACAAGCAACAAGCCGAAGCCCTTGAAATGAAACGGGATATCCAATCCCCAGCAACTTTTGGACTTTTCCCATGACCAGCCACAATGGGTTGAAGTACGCCGCCGCGTGGTCGTCTTTTCTGTAGGGATTGACGAATAACCATGCACCGCGCTCGGATTGTTTGCAAAATGCGGCGTAGGCGTCGTGGTCGTCGGGGAAAATCAGTCCACCCAGAAACACCCGATCGTCCCTTTGGGCTTCAAAGGCATGAAAATACGGAATCGACGTCAGCGCGAAAAAAAACAGAGCCACTACCAGAGGGAGGCGGTATTCTCCGATTGTTGACAGACACGAGCGCATGGCGATTTTTCCATTGATGAAAGACCGTTTCATCCTAGACACGTCCTTCCGCTCGTGCAAGACACTTCTTTTTTATTGCGTTTGCACGCGACTTTTTTGCTCTTCCTCCTTTCCGGATTTTTTCCAATATGGGCCAAGATACCCCCTTCCCTTCCTCTTCATCGTAAACCCCACATTTCGGGATGCTTTTTGTACGAAGAATCCCAAGTAAAATCCCTTGCCCCGACCGATGGATTTAGGTATGGTACGAAACGATTTCTTCGACTTTTGAGAAAAAATTATCCTATTGAATCGTAATTGCATAAAGACGAGGTGGATCATGAAAAACGCCATGGGGCTTTTTTTACTGATGGTTTTCCTGCTGCCGCTGGCTTGCAGCATGGAAAAAACGGAGAAAGACTGGGCCTGGGATCTCTACGATAAACGTCACCGCGACCGGGCGATGCTGTACATCCAGGAACATGCCGATAACCCCAAACTGGCCAAGGAAGCGCTTCCCGTGCTGGAGTACCTCATCACCAAGCGCTACGGAACACTCAAAGCGGTGTTTACCATGGGCGTTCTGAAAGACCCCGTGGCGGTGCCGTTCCTCCTCAAGCAACTAAAGGAAGTCTCCACCAAGGACTCCGAAGAGCACGACCGCCTGACCGAGCAGATCTGTATGTCGCTGGGCATGATCGGCGATAAAACCGCCGTCGGTGAGTTGATCGATGTCGTCAAATCGGAAGTCACCGGCGAAATGGGTAAAGCGGGTGGGATTCAGGCGCTGGGAGCCATCGGCGACCGACAGGCCATCGCTCCGCTGCGGGAGATCCTCAAAGACAAAAACCAGAAGATTCAGCTTCGCCATTACGCGACGATCGGACTGGGCAAACTGAAGGCCGCCGAAGCCGCCGATGACCTCGCTTACGCGTTGTTCGTCGATGACGGAACGGGCCTGAACCTTTTCCGTGACGGTCAGACCGCCCTGCTGCGGATCGGTGGCAAGGCGATGCGCGACGCGCTCATCAAACTGTACAATTTCGAAAACAAAGACGTATACGCCATCGTGGATAAAGAAGGCGAGGAAGGCGTCAAGGAAATCATCGGACTGGCCAAAGAAATCGAGATGAAGCCCGGCTGGGTGAAGATCAAGGCCGTGGAAGTCATGGGACAAAGCCGCGATCCGGAACTGGCGCCCTTCCTGCTCGAACAGTTCAAAATCGGTGCGGACCCCAAAGCGGATTTCGATTTCGAAGTCTTCGCCAAAGTGGCGCAATCCCTCGGACGTCTGGGCACTCCCGCCGTCGCAGAAGAAATGTACAAGGTATTCATCGCCAAGCCGCCGAAAACGGAATTCCTCAACGAAAAGGAATTCATCGCGCAATCGCTGATGCAGATCGGCCTCCCCGAAGACAAACTCGAGACACTGATGGAAATCGTGGAAAGCGGCGAGCAGACCTTGATTTCCCCCGTGGACGGCAAGCCCACGCTCTTCCCGCAATGGCCGATGGCCGCCGCCAACCTGCTGACGATGGTGGATATGGAAGGCAAATACGAAGAGCGCTTCGCCAAAGTCGTGGAGGAAAAGAAAATTCAGTCCACGGTATTCGGACTGGCGATTTCCACGCCGGAGTTGATGGAAGCTTTCCATCTGCGCCTGAAAATGGCGAAGGAATGCAAGAAAAACGCGCAGTGTTACTACAACAAGTTCAAAGCTCTGCACACACACGTCAACGCCGCCAACGAAAGCAAAGAACAGAAAACCAAATATGGCAAGTACGACTGGGCCATCGCTGAACGCGCCCTGTACTCCCTCGCCCATTTGGACGCGAAAAAGCAAAACGATGCGCTTTTGCTCGGCATGAAGTACATCGGCGCCAAAACCTTCGAAACCGACCGCGTACGGGAAGCCGTGGTGTTTGCAACGAATCAGCTGGCCACCAAGGAACTCATTCCGCAACTGGCCGAGTTGCAACAGAAAACCAAACTGGACCGCATCGCCCAGAAAGCCTCGGAAAATCTGGGCTACGTCCTGATCCTGAAGCGCCGGGATTTCAATCTCAAGGCCGACGACGTTTTCGAGGAATAGACGTTCCGCAAAGACTTCTCGAAAGCCCCGCCCGATGTTTCGGACGGGGCTTTTTCGTTTGCGGCGTTTGCTTCGCTTCTGTAAAATAGTGTTTTCCCGATTGGCGTTCGGGGGAAAAATGCGGTACATTGCCGGTATTCCGCGACACGGGACACGATCCCCACTCGTTTGTTGAGTATCACCAAGCGAGAAGGTTGAAAACCAGACACATACCTTGAGGTTTGGACGAAACGGCCATGGTGAATAACAGGCAAGACGAAAGATTTAGTGTACAAATTCGCATCGATTCCAAAGGAAAAGATGGCGTAGAAACCTACACTACGGACGACGTATGCATCAACGGTGCGTTTTTATTGACGAAACGACCGAAACCGCTTCGACAGTTGATTCAGGTGGTGATTCATCTTCCTGAAGAGGAAAAAACGATCAAAAGCTTCGCCCAGGTGGTATCCAGGCGAGGAGGTCGGAACCTTCCCGGTCCGAGAGGGATGGGCGTGCAGTTTTTCAGCATGACCGACGACGATCGCCAGCTTTGGGAGGGTTTCATTTCGAAGCTGGCCGAAGGAGAAGAGGTCGCAGATGTCGCGGAGCCGACTGACGTGGAGGAGGAAGAAGAGGACTGGTTCGAAATCGAAGTGGAAGACGAGGTGGAGATCATCGATATAGAGGAGGAGGACGACGACGAGGAACCGACCGACGACGACGAATCCTCCGAAGAAATAGCGAAACCCGCGCCCGTGTCCAAAGCACCAACCGATGAATCCGCCCATGACCTCAGCGACGCCTTCGATGCCTACGAAGACGACGAATTGAACCTCGATGAACTCGCCGCCGAAGCCGATGCGAAACTGGAAGCCGAGGTAAAAGAAGAAGACGAGGAGGAAGATGACGAGTTTGAAATCGTCATCGAGGACGAATTCTTTACCGAAGAAGAGGACGAGGAAGACGACGATGACGGAATCGTATTCGACGATCCCGAATTCGAGGATGAAACCAACCAAAGCGGTTCGGTAATTACCATCGTCGAGGAGGAAAAGCAGCACATCAAACTCGATGAGGGAGATTTCAGCGCCAATTTCATCGTCGCTCCCATCGACCGCAAAGAGTTGCGGCAGATGTATAAGCGCGAAATCAGCCAGGGAACGCTTTCGGTTCCGACGCAGGAAAACATCGAATCCGGCGACGAAATCCGCGTGGTGCTGGTTCATCCATGGACCGGGGCTGAATACGCCTTGACCGGACGAATCGAAAAGGTGAACCGGAAAGAAAACAATGTCGTCGGAGTGGAAATCATCTTCGATAAAACCAACCTCGTACCTTTGGCAGCTTACGTTCGATCGGGACTTCTCCTTGAAGGCAACAGCGAGGAAGAAATCGTTGCGAATACGCGGAAGAGGCTCAGCGGTGTCGTGGATTGGCTGATGGACCATTTCCAGGATGCCGAAAACCATTTCCTGCTCGGTTTGCTGCACCTGAGCCTCGGAGAAGGCCCGGAAGCCCGCAAGGAACTCGCCCGCGCCCTGCTGATGGATCACAAAGTGCCGGGAGAAGCCATCGACGCGACTTTCCGTTAGATTTCGAGCATTTCAGAATTCGAGCGACACAGAGGGAGCGACTTCGGCTTTGAGCTGGGTCAGTTCTTCTTTTACACCGTCAAGCTCTTCGAAAAACTGCCGTTCCAGCTTTTGTGGCAATGTGCGGGCAAGTTTTTCGGCATCTTCCAGATGTTTGGAACACCCCAACGTCACCAACACATCATACAGTTCCACCTTTTCCTTCGAATTCTGCAAAGGAAAGAGATAGCCGTTTAATTCATCCTGCGGCTTGCCGTGAAGCACGGGTTGCAGGCGTTCGAATTCCTTCGAGGTCGGAACGGGGTTGATGGGGAAGAAAATCGGCTGCGACCCCAGAAGCGCCATCAGCAGGTAGGTGCGAAACAGGTGGCGCGGGGATTCGTCGTCGTACCCCACAATGCAGGTGGTATGAAAATGCCCGATGTCGAAACCGATATCCTTGAGCATCAACAACGTGCGGGCAGCCGTTCGATGGCCGTAGGGCTTCTGGAATCGCCGCAACATGGCCGGATCGGTGGATTCCACCGGAATCGTCATTTCCACGACACCCGCCCTTTGCATCTTCAGCGCCAATTCTCTTGTGATTCTATTGGGTTGCAAGCCCATGTTGAAGCTGAATGTCAGCCCGGCGCGAACGGCGGCCACGGTGTCGAAGAGTTCCGCCATGGCGTCGGGAAACAGCGTGACATTCGGGTCCCAGTTGCTGAAATGAGTGATACCGAAACGTTTTTTCACATTGAGGAAATAGTAGAGAAGCTGTTTCGAGGAAAAACGCAAACATGGGGGATGACGGTGGTTTACGCAAAACGTGCAACGGTTGGAACATCCCGTTGCAAGGTTGAACAACCCTAGCTCCGGCATGGTCTCGAACAGGGAAATATCGGCGAACTCCCTTTCGGCTTCTTCGACGATCCCCGAGACGATTTCATCGGCAAGGCTCGTTTTGGCGAGATCAGGCTCCAGGGTGGGATAGTTTCCACCCAGCTTGACGAAGACGTCGGGCCAAACCTCCTTGCAAACCTGAATCGCTTCGTGGGTGGTTTCCCAGTTGTAGGTCAGGCAACTGCTGACCCAGATTTCGTCGGGACGCTCGGACACCTCCAGTCGCGCCCTCAGCCACGCCATGTTTTTCCCAAGCAAATACGAGGGCTTGAGAGCATCGGGAACGCGATTGTTTCCCGCGTGTTTCACCGAGTGAAGCTCGCTGTTGCCCGGCCAGTCGCGCACGAAGGAACCTTCAAGGTGGCCGTACTCCATCATATCGATCAGGCGCACCTCGTGCCCTGCCCTTTTCAGCAACGTTCCCAGTTTCAACAAACCATACGGGTACGGTTCTGCGTAGTTGTACAACTGCGGCAAGCTGACAGCCTGAACGGGGGGATGAAGGAGCAGGATCGAACGGGCCACGGCTATTCCTCAGGCTGGAGGATCAAGTAAGTAGTAGTAAAGATTCATCTTTTCAACATCGGAGAGTGCAACCGAAAACCGGTTGGCGCTCCAGTGCCTCCCTTCCAACGGACAAAGCGCGTCATCCAGTCTTCGTTTTGCGTCCGATGGAAGATAGCGCCGAAGGTCTTCGTGCGTCAAACCGTTTTTCCACAAGCTGAAATCCACTTCCGATGGTTCCGGCATATTTTGCGAGCCAGGAGCTTCGATACGGCGGATGAAAAGCACGTCGTGCATTCCTTCGGCACAGGGACCATCGAGCAACGCTCCCAACAGTGGATGTTTCTCAAACGTGGGGCGTAACGTGTCGGTAGCAAGAAACTCGTGCATTTCGTA
Organism: Myxococcota bacterium; assembly: GCA_963663525.2. Taxonomy (GTDB): domain Bacteria; phylum Myxococcota_A; class SURF-8; order SURF-8. Next base: position 952,514 of record CAXXHC010000004.1, on the reverse strand, counting down.
CAATTTGATGCCCCGGATGCCATCGCGGGAGAAATCGACGCCGAGCAGGTGCAGTTTTTCCAGCGATGCGGGACTTCCAGGGAAAACCGTATCCCGTAAAAAATGCTTTAAAAACAGCCCCTTCAATTCTTCCATCCCTTGCGGAAACTGAAAGTAGAGCTTCAATCGCCAATGCTGCGGATCGGCATCGAAGCCCCATAAAAGCTGCTCGACCAACGGCGGATGAGCTGGGTTCAGAAGTCGGTTCAACAAGGCTTCCACATCCGGAGCGAGCTCGCGAATGCAAGCGGTAATCATTGCATGGACATGCGGAAGACTATGGCGCGTAAGGTGTGGATAACTATAGGAAAATCGGTATAGAGAACGCCCTTCCCCATGCAAAGAGAATGAAAATTCCAGCACGTTCGAATAGAACTCCATCGCCTCACAAAGCTGCGAAAGCAACTCCCGCTCCATATACTGATAGGGAGCTTCCGGCAGACCGGAAACCTCGCGCAAACGTTGGAAATGCGCCTGGCAGACGTCGAGATCGATACGTCGCCGGTCCTCGAAACAACTGTTGATCTCGGCATTTTCCCCACGACGCCGGGGGAAGCAGTCGAACCATTTTCGGCACAAGCGACAACGCGCCGTGGGAAGAGGATGCGGGCCTGGATTGTCGAATATATGATGCATCGATCGCTCTTTCCTGGACAAACAACGCATCTATTGTACCGTCGTCTGGTCGTAGCGGTCAACCAGCCCGACGCAGAACGAAAGGAAAATCGCCGATAGCCAACTCTTTTCGAGTCCGCTCGTCCCGAGGTTGTGCACCACGAGAGCACAGGAGTTTTCAGGAACAAGCAGGAAGCCTTTGATAGGCGTTTGTACGCGCTCATTCCGAGTGCCGCCCGAAGGGCGGTGTATCGAGGAATCCCCGTAACATCCGCACCCCTTCGATACGATTTCGCTTCGCGAAATCACTCAGGGTGAGCGTCTTTACGCTTGCCTAAAACCGGGGATGGGTCAGATATCGAACGAACTATTGAGAAAAAGGAAAGACTCTTCGTTGCACTTTTTCATGCACTGGGATATGCTTTGCGTCATCTTTTAGCATGACTGTACGACCACAACCCAAAAAGGTAAAATTATGCGCCGTTTGACCATTTTCGGATGTCTTGCCGTTTCGATCCTCGCGCTCGTTCTGAGCTTTGGATGTTCCTCCGATTCTTCCGATGATTCCGGCAACGAAGCCGTAGACGCCGTTACCTCGGCGACTCCAGGTGTGCCGGAAGCACAATTGGGCGAATCCCATGCGGGCTGGAAAAACGCCGGATGCCTGACCTGCCACAAGAACGTGCACGCCAACGGCGCGGTAACACCGCAATGCGTGGCCTGCCACGGCGTCAACGGCGCCCCCCAACGCGAAGCGGGACACGCCAGCGGCAACTGCGTCCAATGCCATACCGAATCCCATGCAGAGCTTTCCTTCGATTCGGACGACACCTGCGTCGCCTGCCATAAGTACGACGACTCTGAGGTCTGCCCCGTTACCGAAAACGCCGAAGTGGTGGTCATCGGTGCGGGTGGCGGTGGCCTGAGCGCCGCAACCATATTGGCACGTGCAGGAAAGAAAGTGGTGTTGATCGAGAAACACAACAGGGTCGGCGGATACATGAGCCAATTCAGGCGTGGCGACTACTCTTTTGAAATCTCCTTGCACGCCATGGGTGGTCTGGACCATGAAGAAGGGGAAACTCCCAAAGATTTCGGGAAGTTGGGAATTTGGGACAAGCTTAAGCCCGTGCGTCTCGACCCCATGTATAAAGTCGTCACGCAGGATCTGGAGATGACCATCCCCTCCGATCCGGAGCAGTTTAAAGCGCAACTCAAGGAACTGGTTCCTGAAGAGGCGGATGGAATCGACCTCCTTTTCGAAGATATCTACGAGTTGGAAACCAAATACCAGGAACTTGCCGCCGCACAAGGCGCCGGTGGAGAAACCTGGGCCGAATACGCCGCCAGCCACGCCGGAGATATGATGGAGTTGTTTAATTACATGAGCATTACCCTGTCGGATATGCTCGACGACTACATCACCGATCCCCGGCTGAAAATGCTGATGAGCCAACTTGCAAGTTATGCCGGAACCGAGCCGGATACGATTTCCGCCGCCTTTTATATGGTCATGTGGTTCGGCTACCATTTGCACGGTTTCTACAATTTCGAAGGCGGTTCCAAGTCGATTTCCGAAGCCATGGCGGACGAAATCCGCGAAAACGGTGGCATCGTGAAACTTAATACGCTGGTAGAAAAAATCGTCATTGAAGATGGCAAGGCGGTGGAAGTCCAGACTCAGAACGACGCCTGCTACCGTGCCGACTACGTGATTTCAAACGCCAACGCTCCGGCAACCATGTTGGAGATGGTCGGCTCCGAGTATTTGCCGGAAGAATATGTCACCGATCTCGAAAACATGACCATCGGACTGAGCGGCATCGTTCTCTATATCGGAGTGGATGCCGATTTGACCCAGTATTTCGACGGTGCCCACGAGATCTTCGTCAACGACAGCTTCGACCAACATTTGAACTTCTCGTACAATGACGAGTGTAACGCCGATGCCGCTCCCTTCCTCGTCACGAATTATTCGCTTTCAGATCCCACCGCAGCGCCTGAGGGGAAAAACGTCATCGTGATTGCATCGGAACTCGGCTACGACTGGAACGATGTCTGGAAGTTTTACGAAGACCGGGACATGTACCAGTCGATCAAAAAGGAAATCGCCGACAAGTTGCTGTATCGCACCGAACAGCTTCTTCCCGGCATGACCGAACACATCGAGACGATTTCCATCGCCACACCTCCGACCCTGGAACGCTTCACCCTCAACCCCAAAGGAACGTTCTTCGGCTTCGACGGCATTCCGGAACAATCGTTGCTCAACCGCCTCCCTCAGGAAACCCCCATCGACAACCTGTTCCTGGCAGGCGCATGGACCTTCCCCGGACCGGGACAATCGGCGGTCATCACGTCGGGTATCACGGCGGCGAATCTGGTGCTTAAAGCGATGGAGGGCGGCGACGATTCGGACGGAGACGCGGACGAGATCGAAGACGAATTGGAAGAGGCGGAATAGTCTACTTCCAAAGCTGCGAACGCCCTGTTTTTATCTTTAAAAACAGGGCGTTATCGTACATCCAGACGAATCCAGCGCGTACAGTATTTGTTGGCGGCGCGGATCAGGCTGCGGATATCCACATCCTCATGGGCATATAAATAAATTCCGCCCTTTTCGTCCGTACATACGACGAGGCCATGCTCGACCTCGGCGGATTCGTTCCCGAACGAAAGAATAAACGGCCCACTTGGAAAAGTCTCGATATCTAAATCACCGTCTTCGTAACGAATCTGCACAGTCTGCATCAGGGAAAAGAGGGTGTGTTTTCTCTGGTGTGCGGAATCCGTGGTCCAGAGAATCATTTTACCCGTATTTTCCTCGGCTCCGCTGGGAAGACCGATAGCGCTTCCCCCGGTAGAAAGGTGACTATCGGCGTGGGTGACGTGGATCGTGATCGGATCGGACATGCTGACAACTTTCTGTTGAATCCAGGGATGGCGAACTCGTTCCGGCTTGCGCAGAACACGCGCCATTTCGTCACGCGAACCCGCCAATCATCCCGGCACGACGAGCCGCTGTCAAGATTTTGTCGAATTTTCGAATGAAGACCGACGCAAAGTCATCCTATAGAAATACATCTATATGTACGAGTTGACAATCCACTTTCTGAGTTTGATTTTAATGCTGAAGTCAGCAAAACTTGCCTAGAATCTTGTGCCGTAGAAATCTCACGTTTATTTGTAATTTCCGCATGTTAGGTTAGATTGCCCACTCTCTGGCAATATCCACTGCAAGCGTTTCCGACAAGAGAGTTTTTCGACCTTTACAATCGTTTCTAAACATGAAACGCTCGTTCTTTCGATCGTATTTTACGTCCCAGCCCAAACAACAAGGGTTTGGTGAAGTCGCTACCCCAAATCCATTGACAGTTTTGCCTAATTATGTGATAATTTTGCAAAAATAACTTTCAGGGCGAAACGTTTTTTTCGATTCCATAGCTGCTTTTCAACGATTTCGAGAACACTGGGTGAGGGAAGATCCAATAAACAGAACCATTTAGCATGTGTGGGGAGACTTTCTTTTCCCGTCTGCAAGGAGAGCCGGAATGAGCAAGAAATTGCTGGTGGCGGATGATTCCAATACCATTCGAGAAATGGTGCGACTGACTTTTTTGAATACCGATGTCGAAGTACTTGCCGCCGAAGACGGTCAATCCGCCATCGATCTCGCCAAAACTTCCTCCCCCGACCTGATCCTGGCCGATGTAAACATGCCCCGCATGGATGGCTATGATGTCTGCCGGTCGATTCGTTCCGAGGCCGAATTGGCGAAAATTCCCCTTCTGCTGTTCACGGGCCTCGAATCCGAACCGGACGAGGAACTCGCCTCCGCCGTGGGCGCGCAAGGATACGCCTATAAACCATACGATACGGAACAATTGATCGAACTCGTCAATCGCCACGCCGGGCAATGGGTCGGTGACGTTTCCACAGGAGAAGGATCAGCGGAACTTCAAGCCCAGGATGAGCTGGAAGACATCGAAATCCTGGAACTGGACGAGAACGACATCGAAATGATCGAGGATGACTCGGGCGATCTCGACATCCAGCCCATTGAAGCCGCCGAAGCACAGCCTGCCCCCAAAAAATCCGAAGAGGATTTCGATTTTATGGGTGCGCTGGACGACGCCGCGCCGGAACCCGAACCCACTCCCGAACCGGTTTTGGAACCTGAACCTGAACCAGAGCCGGAGTTGGATTTAGAACCAGTATTGGAAACCGAACCGGAACCGGAATTGGAGTTGGAACCGCAACCAGAACTCGAACCGATTCCCGAAGCCGAAATCGCACCGGAAGTCGCAGAAACACTTCAGGCGAAAGTTTCGACCGAGCCCTTCGCCACCGAAATTCCAGAAGCCCCGACACCGGAGCTGGAAGCGGCTGAGGTGGTGGACGAAGTGCTTGATTACGTTACGGAAATCCCCGGTGGAGCGGACGAAGCCCTCGATTATTCCGAAGGCGAGACGCCTTCCAGCGCGGGGATGGACTATTCCAGCATCGATGCCTTGCTGGATGAAATCCCCCAAGAGAAAGCGGCACCTGAAGCTCCTGAAATTACAGAGGAAAAACCCGCCGAACTGCCACCGATGACGATCGATGACCTCGACGAAGATAAGCCGGAAGAATTCGAGACCATTCCCAGCGCCGAAATCATCATGGATGACGAAGAAGCCCCGGCGGAAATCGACGAAGCCGAACCGGTTGAGGAACCGGAATTGGAGTTGGAACCGGTGATTATGGATGAACCGGAAGACGCCATCGAGCCGGAACCCATCGAGGAAGAACCCGCCGCCGAGCCGGTTACGGAATTGGAACCGATCACGTTGGACGAGCCCAAAGACGTCATCGAACCGGAACCCATCGAGGAACTCGCCCAGGAAGAAATGAAGGCCGAAGAAGAATTCGAAACCATTCCGGCAGACGATCTCGACCTCATCCCCGAAGACGCCTCCACGCAGGAAGCCATCGAACCGAAAATCACCGATGATGTGGTCGATCTGCTTTCCGAGCCGTTGGAAGTGTCGGAGGAACCCGAAGAAGCCGTGGAACCGGTCGATATGGAAGTCGAACCGGTTGCGATGGGCGTGCAAGCTGAAATCCCGACCGAAGAACTTGAGCCGCAAGAGGATATCGACGAACTCGCCGTGGAGCCGATCGAGCCTTCCGACGAATTCGAAGTCACCAACGTCAAGGAACATCCCAAGGCGGAACCGCCCCTTCCCGTGGCGCAGACCGTGGATTTCGAACGTTTGAAAGAAGTGGTCGCCAATGCGGTGCAAGAACAGGTGACGGGCGCTCTGGAAAACCTGCTGCCCGGCTTGCTGCAACAGGCATTGGAAAGCACCGGGATGCCGCAACTATCGGAAATCGAAGAGAAAATCACCTCCGGGCTATCGAGTGTCGCGGAAAAAGCCGCCGAGCCCGTCACCGCGTTGCAGGAACATCTGGAACGTCTGAGCGAAACTCAGCAGGGCTTGAAGGAGAGCCTGGAGCAGGTGCAAAGCGACGTGTCGGAGCGCCTGAAAACCTTGGAAGATTCGCTCGCCGAAAAACTCGCCCCATTGGAGGAATTCCCCGGTAAATTCAATGACCGCTTCGATATGATGAACGACAAGCTCGGCGTAGTCGGGCAACAGATTTCCGGCTTGCACTTCGAAGTGCCTGAAATCGATTTCGCTCCAGTAACCGACGAATTGGCACAACTCAAGCAACGTTCCGAGGCGCTGGAAACCTCTCTCGCAACGCTGGGCGAGAAACTCGGCACCGTGCAGGACGAACTCTCCACGACGATGCAAGAGAAATTCGCGGTCCTCGAAAACGCCGAGCCGCAACCGTCCGGGGCATCCGAAGACTTCATCGCGCAAAAGTTTGAAACGCTCTCCGAAGTTCTTTCCTCTCGCTTGGAGACGTTGCAAAGCACCACCGCCGAAACGTCAGCCGAAGTCGATCTTAGCGAAATTCACAACGAATTCGGCACGTTGCGTGCGTTGGTCGAAGAAAAAGCCATTGCCACGCAGGTGCCCGTCGAAAGCGGTAAGAAAGAATCGGTACGTGAAGAACTGATGAAATTCGCCCGTTGGATGGACATGCGCCTGAAGAAACTTCCGGCGGCTTCCGGAGCGGCTGCAGGAGGCGGAGTAGACACCGAAACCCTGCGCGCGGCATTGCGGGAAGAGCTGGGTTCGATGATGGGCGAGCGGGTCGATGCCGTCGTATGGGAAGTCGTCCCGGATCTGGTAGACACGATCCTCAAGAATGAACTGGCCAAAAGGGACGGCTGATTCTTGCGGAAATCCTTTCGAAGGTGATACAACAGGCCAGCCTTCGGGCTGGCTTTTTTTGATTGTGAAACGAACGAGCGAAAAACGCACAGGCAGGGAGAAAAACGATCATGGCCGCCGACGCATTGAACAAAGGATACGATCCGTCGAACGTGGAGCGCAAGTGGTACGAGACTTGGATGGAAAAGGGATACTTTCACGCCGATGAAACCGACGACAAAGAGCCCTATACCATCGTCATTCCGCTGCCGAACGTCACGGGCCATCTTCATATGGGTCATGCTTTGATGGTATCGATTCAGGATCTTCTGATCCGCTGGAAGCGAATGGAAGGCTACTCGGCCCTATGGATGCCCGGCACCGACCACGCCGGCATCGCGACGCAAATGGTCGTCGAGCGCGATCTTGCGCTGAACGGTGGCAAAACACGCCAGGAGTTGGGACGGGAAACGTTTCTGGAAAAAGTCTGGGAGTGGAAGGAAGCCAAGGGCGGTCGCATCATCGACCAGTTGAAGGAGCTAGGCGCGTCGCTCGACTGGGACCGCACCCGCTTCACCATGGACGAAATCTGCTCCCGCGCCGTGACGGAAAGCTTCGTGCGTTTGTACGATGAAGGACTGATCTACCGGGGCTGGCGCATGGTCAACCTCTCGCCAAAACTTCAGACCATCGTCTCGGATCTCGAAGTTGAATACGAGGAAAACAGCAAGGGCGAGCTGTGGAGCTTCGCCTACCCGGTCGCCGATGGTTCCGGGGAAATCGTCGTCGCCACGACCCGCCCGGAAACCATGTTGGGTGACACCGCCGTGGCCGTGCATCCCGACGACGACCGCTACAAGCACCTTATCGGTAAGACCCTGAAACATCCTTTGATGGACTACGAACTTCCCATCGTCGGAGACGCGATTCTGGTCGATCCCGAATTCGGCACCGGTGCGGTGAAAGTCACCCCCGGACACGACCCCAACGACTTCGAAACCGGAAAAAGGCACAACCTCGAAGTCATCAACCTTCTCAACATGGACGGCACCTTCAACTCCAACGCGGGACCATATGAAGGGCTTGACGTGATGGAAGCCCGCAAGAAGGTGAAAGAAGACCTGGAGGCCAAAGGACTGTTCCGGGGCACCAAAGAACACATGATGAACGTGGGCCGCTGCCAGCGTTCCGGTGGCGTGATCGAGCCTTACGTATCACGGCAGTGGTTCGTCAAGGCCAAACCGCTGGCCGAACCGGCGATCAAAGCGGTGGAAAGCGGTGAGACGAAGTTTGTTCCGAAAAACTGGGAGAAAACCTATTACGAGTGGATGTACAACATCCACGACTGGTGCATCAGCCGCCAGTTGTGGTGGGGTCACCGTATTCCGGCCTGGTACTGCGACGACTGCGACCACGTGACCGTTTCGAGAGAAACACCCGAAGTCTGTGGCGGCTGCGGAGGCACGCATCTGCACCAGGACGAAGACGTCCTCGACACCTGGTTCAGTTCGGCTCTCTGGCCGTTCAGCACCATGTCCTGGCCGGACGAAACAACGTCTCTGAATAAGTATTATCCCACCGACGTGATGGAAACCGGCTTCGACATCATCTTTTTCTGGGTCGCCCGGATGATGATGATGGGTATTCATTTCATGGACAAGCCGCCGTTCCACACCGTCTACCTGCACGCCATGGTCCGAGACCACGAGGGCCACAAAATGTCCAAGGTCAAGGGCAACGTGATCGACCCGCTGGACGTGATCTACGGCATCGGCTTCGACGATCTGATGGCGAAACGCCGCCAGGACGCGGTTAGCGTGGGCCTGACCGAGGGGAAAATCAAGGGCATCGAAAAATCCACCCGCAAGGAATTCAAGGACGGCATCCCGGCTTCCGGCGCGGACGCGCTGCGCTTCTCGCTGATTTCGATGGCCGGGCACGGACGGGACATCAAGCTCGACATCAAACGGGTGGAAGGCTTCCGATTCTTCGCCAACAAAATCTGGAACGCCAGCCGCTTCATCATGATGAACCTGGACGACTTCGACGCCTCCAAGCCCGTCGATCCCGATACGCTGGGACTGGCGGACAAGTGGGTGCTGTACCGCCTCTTGCAAACCGTGGAAGGCGTAAAAACGGCGCTGGACGGCTACTATTTCGACCAGGCGGCGATGACGATCTACCACTTCTTCTGGAACGAATTCTGCGACTGGTACATCGAGTTGTGCAAACCGACGCTGTACGGAAAAGTGGGCGGCGGTGCGGAACATCGCCACGCCGCACAGCATACACTCGTTACCTGCCTGGACACCGCGCTGAAGCTGCTGCACCCGATCATGCCGTTCATCACCGAGGAAATCTGGCAGAAAATCCCGAAATTGAAGGACGAGCCGGAATCGATCATGATTTCCCGCTTCCCCACGGTCGAGGATCTGGCCCACGCCCGCGCCTTCGACGAAGACGCCGCCAAGATGGAACAGCTGATGGAGGTCGTCAAGACCGTGCGGAACATTCGCGGCGAAAGCAACCTGGAGCCGGGCTTGAAAATTCCGGTCGTGGCGGTGTGTCACGATGATAGCCTAGCCGCGCTGATCGGCGAGCAGGAGCATTTCATCAAGGAACTGGCCCGCGTGGAAACCCTTCAAATTGCGAAGGAATACGCATCCAAGGGACCGGTGGCCTCCGGCGTATGCAACGACGCCGAACTGTTCGTGCCGCTGGGCGATCTGATCGATGTGGAGGAAGAGAAAAACCGCATTCAACGGCAGATCGAGAAGGCGGCCAAGGATCTCGAAAAAGTCGAGAACAAACTTGGCAACGAGAACTTCATTTCCCGCGCCCCGGAAGAGGTGGTGCAAAAAGAACGCGACCGCCAAGAGGAGTTGCGTTTCATCCTCGAAAAGCTAAAGAAGAATCTTGCGGAACTCGGCTGATTCTCTCCGCTTTTTCTTTTCAACCCCGCGACTTTCGCGGGGTTTTCTTTTTTTGATTTGGGAAAGAGGTCGGGTAATTGTTTTACTCGACATTGCCAAGGCGTCGGGTAAAGCAATTACCCGACGTAAAATATCGCTAAAACCAAGTAAAAACTGCTATAAAAGAGGAACTACTCTTCAGAAGCCTTTGAAAGCTCTTCCGGTAAATTCTCGAAAAAATGCTTGAGATAGGCGATGAGTTCGTCCTTACGGTCGATCCATACCACTTCCCGACGATATTTGCGCGCGCCGGGAAATCCTTTGACGTACCAGAGCAGGTGCTTGCGAAACGGCGGCAGCGACTTTTCCTCGTCGTCGAAGAAATCCAATTGAAATTCCAGGTGATCCAACATCGTTTCCAGCACTTCGTCTCGGGTGGGACGGATGCTGTCGTCCTGCTCGTAAATCCGCCGAAGCGCCCAGGGATCGCCGAAAGCAGCCCTAGCGACCATTACGCCATCCGCACCGGTGACTTCCAACATACGCTTGGCGCTGGCCCAGTCCACGGCGTCCCCGTTGGCGACGACCGGAATGCATACGGCCTGCTTGACCTCGCCGATGTACTCCCAGTTGGAACGTCCTCCGTAAGCCTGCGTCCGCGTGCGGCCATGCACCGTCACGAGATCGACGCCCTCCCCTTCCAGGATTTTCGCGATCTCCACACCGTTGATCCGTTCCATATCCCAGCCGATGCGGATTTTCGCGGTCAAGGGTATCTCGATAGCCTTGCGCATCGCGCGGACGATGGCCTGGATTCTGTCCGGATGCAGTAATAAAGACGCCCCCGACTGGCTATTGACCGTGCGCCGTGCGGGGCATCCTAGGTTCAAGTCCACGAATTCACAGGCTTTTTCGTCCTGCAGACGCGTAGCCATGGCGGCGAGCACCTCCGGCTGGTAGTCGGAAAGCTGAACCGCGAAGGGCGCTTCTCCTGGGAATCTCAGGGATTTTCTATATGCTTTTTTCGCACGATGAAACAGGCCCGTGGCGTTGATGACCTCGCTGTATGTCACCCCCACCTTGCCGATTCTTTTCAACGTGCGACGAAACGGCGGGTCGAACACACTGTCCACCGGGGCGAGAAACAGTCGGTTGGGGATCGTGACATTTCGTAGCGTCAGAGGTGCGTGAAGGTCGATCATCGGGTTTCCTGCGGGCCAATCTCTCGAAAAAACCTAAAAGAGTCGTAGACTTACCACGAAACGACAGGGCGTCAAGCCGAAAATTCCCTTTTCACATTGCAGGACGGAAAATCATGGGAGTCCGGCAAAGAAGACTGGCAGTTAAAATTTTTCTCAATGATTTATCATAGGACATTGTTTCGCAAAGTATCGCTTGAAACATTACGAGACAATCTTGGCGGGAAATATACGCAAAATGCTTTCAAAGCATTCAATTTCGATAAAAACTCCTTTCGGGACGCATCCGTATCAGACGAAAGCAGGGGTACATCCTGAAATGGCAAGTATCCGAAATTTAACGCCTAATCAGCCATCCATTCTTCGCAGCTATCCACCCAGTGAATGTTCTTGTAATACGTCGTCGAACAGCAACCACCGCCGCAATACGTGGAGCCCGAATCGTAGCTATCCTCGTCACAGTTTTCCGCGTCCTCGTCACAGTCCTTTCTCCAATCGGTGGTTTCCATCTTGCATTGGCTTGAGAATTTTTTTTCAAAGGCACAGTCTTTGCCTGTTTCGGACTGACCGTTGTTGTCGTTGTTGTTAGTGTTCGAGTTGTATTCTTCTTGGCAGGAAAGACTTTTCAATCCGCTGCAAGTGGAGGTGTACTGTTCTATTATTTGATTTTCGCCCCAATCAGGCCCATTACCTTCTAACAGTATAGATCGAATCAGTGTAGCATCACAGGAGTCCACTTCAATTTGATCTTCATCACATTCCAGGATACTGCAGGCGCAGAATGGAAGATTGCTTAAACAGCAGATTTCTCCGGAGCAGGTATCGCCAATAGGTTCATCCTCAACCAAACTGCAAGCACAACCGAATGATGTGTTGATGCAACCCCACGCGCTGCATTTGCAAGAAATGGATATATCCGTTACGCTGAAACAAATTGCCTCCAACGATAGGCTGGATGTATCGCATTTTTCAACGCTTTCGCCTTCCGATTCAAAAATACTACATGAGCAAGAGTACTTGCTATAATCCGAGTCTTCCATCACGCAGTACCAATTATCATCTTCACATTCACTCACGCCACTGTTTGAATCATCTTGGGTGTCGGTAGAATTGCTTTCGTCCCCGCAAGAGATCAACAGAAAAATCAGGAATATTGACACCACATGCAGCGGTGAGTTTTTCATGGTCTGTTTCTCCCCTCGAAATTTGCAGTTCTTGGGCATTATGCAGCCAGTGACTGAATCCTAAATCCGATTTCAATTCGACATTCCCTCGAAGGAGGAAATTCCAAAGTAATTTCAATACTCTGGATTTCCCTTTTTACAAAGAATGAAGATTGCGATTGCCAGTTTATACTTGTCGAACTATAAATTTCAGGCAGGCATTGAAGAAGGATTGCTTCTCGTTGTATTCACCCAATTCTTCTGGCAATGTCTTCACGCTGGTTTCCAGATCGTTTAAAAGGTGGAAGCATCAACTCTGCGCACTCGCACATCTGGTACTGCGATAAAAATCCGAATTATTTGCTTTATGAGGAGATTCTAACAGAAAATCAGAGTGAACCAAGAGGAATCTTTTCTGCGAACCCACCTCTGACGCAGAATCCCGCAGGCGGATAAAAACGAATACCTCATTAACCGCTAAAGTTTCCAGGATGGCTCTATCGGCCTATCCCCTTAGAAACATTAAAGAAACCCACGATCTACGTGCAGAGGATGCTTCATTATCATCCACTTTCGAGTAAGGAACCATTTGAACTTAAAAATATTTTATTGCCATGTTGACCATAAAGATGTGCTTTCTTTCCCTCCGAAAATGGTTTTCTGAGTCTGCGGTTTCTTTGTACAATACGTTGCAATGCACCCTTTCTCGGTCTTTTCCCGGAATATTGTTTGTCAAGCTTTTGAAATAGCACTAAGTTCTTGGAGATGGGAACCTTTTCGCTACGCTGCCCGAGTGCGAGGACTGTAATGCTCCGATTTGTCCGGTTGGTTTCGATACTTCTACTCGCTATGGCCACCTTCATCACCTGCGAAAACGTGAGTGATGCGCCCCAAATTCTTTCCGGTACGAACGCTTCTCCTTCAACCGAGACTTCCTCTGAAACAACCCAAGCCGTTACGGGAGCGAAAAAACAACACGGCGTGGGCGACGTGGTGCGCGCCAGAGGGACGAAGAAAACGGCGGAAATTTCTGGCCTCAGTCTGAAACAAGCCGACTGGAACGACGTTCAGCCGCTGACGTTCCGAGCACTGACCAAAGACTACAGAACCTACCGAAAAAGCAAAACATTTCCCGAAGGAGGCATTTCGGGCCACCACGGCGCTGCGGTTCGCATCTCGGGCGCGATCATGCCCATCGATTCCCCCGGCCCCGACGGCGAAATGCAGCGCTTCTGGCTGGCGAATCCGAAAGTGGTCATGGCGGGCTGCGTGTTCTGCAATCCACCGACGCTGGCCGACCTGATATACGTCGAAACCGGTGAAATACCGTTCAAAGTGGATCGGGAAGAACTGTACCGCAGCGTGATCGTCTTGAAGTTGACGGGGCGGTTTTTCATCGAGAGTATGCAGACAGACGACGGTGTGGAATACCTGTTTCGCTTGAATCTCAAGGAAGTTTCCGAATAAAGTAATCACCAAAAAGTGCATTCCAAAAAACGAACAAGGATGAAGGACATGAAAAACAGCATCGGATTCATTTTCACTTTGATGAGTATTTTCATTTTCTTGTTTGCCTTTACCGCTTGCGACAAAAGCGAGAATCCCCCGGCTTCTCCTGTGAAAAAACAGGAAAAAACCGAACCGATTGCGCAAAAAGCGGAAAAAACGGAATCGAAAGTTCAAAATGCAAAACCTGTCGAAGATGCCGTCGAGGCGTGTAAAATTTTCGAACCGCCTTGGGGTAAAAAGGACTGGCGGGAATGGTGGTTGGCCAACCCGGAAAAAGGTGAAGCGTGGTTCACGGAAACTCCGAAAAAAATGAAAACCGTCGATCCGTCGATCATCGCCCGCTGCACCCATTTGGACGACATGCTGGTGGCCTGGCTGCCGATGAAAGACCTGAAACCGTTCGAAAACCTGACCCAACTGAAAAAACTGGATATCCGTTTTTCGTTGGAAGTGACGGACGCCACGCCGTTGAAAAACCTGAAAAATCTGGAATTTCTAAGCATATGGGGAACATCCATCGCAGACCTGACTCCACTGGCCGGCCTCAATAAACTCAAGGAAATCAACGCCCGAACCACGAAGATCGTCGATGCCACACCGCTTGAAAAAATGGCGAGTCTGGAAAAAATTGACCTCTTAGGAACACCTATCGTAGATATCGCACCGCTCGCGCGCATCGACCGCATGACCGAAATCCTGGTCTGTTCTACCCAGGTGGAGGATCTCTCTCCGCTATTTCCAATCGCCGAACGCCTGACCTACCTGGATATCTGCAACGTTCCGTGGAGAGATTTCGACAAACTGAAACTTTTCTCCAACCTGGAAACTCTCAAACTCTGGGGTCTGCCCATCGGAGATCTAAGCAAGCTTCAAAGTCTGGAAAAACTGAAAGAATTGGATCTTTCAGGAGCCACCTTCCCTTCGCTCACCCCCCTCGACAAGCTGAAAAACCTGCAAAAGCTCTGGCTTATCGATTCCGTGGTGGATGCCGACGAAATCGCCGCATTTAAAAAGGCTCATCCAAACATCGAGGTCGTCGAGGAACCCTGACGGCGGTTTCGACATTGTATCAAATGATGTGGAGGGAATTTTACGTTTCGACGTGATACGTCACGAGAAATGACGAACACTCCTACAGACCATAGAAAAATCCATCATGCTTTCGTAATCATGAAAGAATTCCCGGTATTGCAGTTGAAATTTCCGGTGGAACAAAAAGACATCCCCTCACGAATGACTATCGCGAGGGAGACAATGAATCGTATTTTCCGTCAGCAGGTGGGACGGCCCGCACAGTACAGGCAATCGTCGCCGTTCTGATCGACGTTCAACGCTTCGATGGCCTCGATTTGCGGTATCTGCTCGTCAAGGTTCTCACGTTCGAGGATTTTCGTCTCGTTCTGTACATCCATCGTCAATAATCCTCCTATAGGGTGGACTAGTGCCTATTTATAATTACCATACTCCTTCGCTTGCAAACAGTCAAGAGGGGAATGGCCTTTTTCCGTCGTGCCCATCCATTGTGCAAAACCGGGGCAGCGGTTGCAGGTGGCGCGGTGGGGACAATTCGGGCAGTCTTCCAGATCGGCCAGGGTCAACGCGCGAATCGCTTGCAACTCGGGTGCCTGTTTCCAGATTTCAGAAAACGGTTTTTCCCTAATATTTCCTACCACTTGAGGCCATGTTGGACATGGCGAGACATGGCCGTGCGGATCGATCGCCACCATGGATCGTCCCGCATTGCACGGAGGATCGCCGGGCTGAAGATCCGCCATGCGGAACCGTTTGCGTTCGGGAAGACGTTTTAGCACCTCGCGAAAGGCTTCGCCGTCCAACTGCAATCCGTCGGGCAATTGCCCGGTGACGCGCCGTGGGAAAAGATTCACCACCGGGTTCCAGGGGATTTCCGCATCCCGCAGCTTACGGTCGATGTCTTCCAAAGCGTGAACATTCCACCGGGTGACGGACACCGCCGCCCGGACCGACAACCCGAGTTCCCGGCCCGTGGTCAGCGTTTCCCACGCCTTGGCGAACGAGCCTTCCCGACGGGTGAAACCATCGTGCAGTTCGGCGTCCGCTCCGTACAACGATACCTGAAGACCGTCGAGCCCCAACGCGGTCAGGCGCTCCAATTGGTCCATTTCTGTCTTCCAACCGGACGTCAGCACCGACACCGAAAATCGCATTCGCCGTGCTATCGCAACGATGTCCTCGAAATCGTTGCGTAAAAACGGTTCTCCTCCGCTCAACGTCAGGAAAAGCACTCCAAGATCGCGCGCTTCCGTCAAAAATCGTTCGATTTCCTCCAGCGTCAGTTCATCTTCGGGACGTCGCTCGATGCCGTCGAGGTAGCAGTGCCGACAACTAAGAGCGCAACGCCAAGTCAATTCGAGATGCAGATGAAGAGGAGTGAGGGTCCGGGCGGCCCAGCGGTTGAGATCGTCGTACACGCCGCTTTCTTCACGTGCGGCGTTTTGCGAAGAGGATTCCGAAAAATCAGCACAGGAAGAGGACAAAAAGCCCGCTTTTTCCAAGGAGTCGGCAAACGCCTTCTCGGTTTCCGACTCCAGCGAGCGGCCTTCATCGATAACGTCCAGCAAGACCCCAGCCGAGGCGTTGAGACGGGCGATCTGATGGCGATCCAGCAGCACGGCGAAATCGCCGTAGCGCCTGTAACTGACCGAAGGATGAAAGGTAACGTTCATGGGTTTCACGCGAAAAATCCCGCAAAAATGGAACATTTCGCCCTTTTTCGCACCAAATCGCTTACGGATCGGCGGTTCCCGCCAGGGAATAATACTCACCGACCGACTTGTTCAGCGACAACACCGCCATGTCGTGCATCAGAGATTCGATCACCTGATTCAGGCGGGCTTTCGAAAGCGCCGTGGTGGCCTCGCGCATATCCAGACTGGTGGCCAGACCGATCTTGAACTGCTTCTGCACGAGGCGGAACTGTTCGTTCGCCAGTTCGGCCTGCTTTTCGGCGATGTTGACGTTCCGGCGGCTTTTTTCCAGTTCGAGCAACGCCTTTTCCACCTCTTCCTTGATCGAAAGAATCAGTTTGTTCACCTGGTTGCGCGACTGCCTCGATATGGATTTTCGTTCGGCCAGCTCGGCGAATTTGCTGCCGCCTTCGAAAAGGTTCCAGCTCGCGCCGAAGATCAGCAGCCAGCTATCTTTCTGCCCGCTGAATCCCGCCGCCGAATTCCAGTTCCACTGGTAGGTCACGTCGAAAAGCGGCACCCACTTGGTCCATGTTTCGGTTTCGTCGCGACCGACCATCACCTTTTGAATGCGCGTGCTCTTCAGGTCCAGGCGATCCCGCAGGGCTTTTTGCTGCAAATCGTCCAGACCACCGGTCACCGCTTCGGGAGACGCGGGGGCGACGATCTCGTAATCTCCTTTAAGTCCGGTAAGATACGCAAGGCTCGTCTTGGCCAGCTTCAAAGCATCTTGTGCGTTTTGCACCTGCTTTTCCGCCTCGACCACTTCCAGTTCCGCTCGAAGCACGTCGATGCGCACGCCCTGCCCTACCGCAAGCTTGGATTGCGCCAGTTTCAGAAATTCCTGGGCGGTGACGAGATCGTCCTCGGCGGCTTTCAAAGCTTCCTCGTTGGATGCGATCGTATAATAGGCCGCCGTGACGGCGAAAAGCAGCTCGTTGCGCTGGTGCCTGCCGGTGACGCGCGCCATGTGGCGGTTGTCGTAAGCATTGAGAATCAGGGGAATGGAGCGGGCGTTGAAGAGCGCCATGTTGGCCGTAATCCCAAGCGACTGCTGCACCTTGTCCTGAATCACGATTTTTCTGGCGCTGCCATCGCTCGACGGCATCTGCATCGCCACCTCATCCTCGTTAACGGTGACGCTTCCGGAGCCGATCAGATTCGGCATCAGGATGGTCCACGCCTTGTACACGAGAATCTCGGCCTGCTTGACCGTCTCGACGATGTTTTTCATGTCGTGGTTCTGCGCCAGCGCCATGCGGTGAGCGGTTTCCAGATCGACTTCGCGACCCTCCGCCTGCTGGGCCGCCAGGACGCCGGGCAACAACCACGCCATCGCGAAAAACAGCCAACCGATTCGATACGCTTTCATGATTCTGCCTTTCATCATCCCTTTACGAGTCGCTCCGCACGTCTGAAACCACGCTCCGGTCTTCCGTTTTACCTCGGAGTTTTCCGGCGAGTCTCGAGAACAATCCGGTCGCCTGTTCCTGCAACTGATACATGACCGGAATCAGCACCAAAGTCAAAACCGTGGCAAACAACAGGCCGAAAATCACGGCTCGTGCCATCGGTCCCCACCATTCGCCGCTCGATGCCCCGATATCCACCGACAAACTGGTGAAATCGATGCTCACACCTAGTGCCATGGGCAACATACCCAGCGCCGTGGTCACCGCAGTAAGCAACACCGGTCGGAACCGCACCATTCCCGCACGCAGCAGTGAATCACGCAAGGAAAATCCATGTTTTTCACGAAGCTGGTTGGTGTAGTCGATCAGCACGATGGCGTTGTTCACCACAACTCCAGCCAGAGAAATCACCCCCATGCCGGTCATCATGATGCCGAATTTGTTCTGCGTAATCAACAGCCCAAGAAACACGCCGATCAGCGACATGACGACCGAAAACAGGATGATAAAGGGCCGCAGTACGGAATTGAACTGGGTGATGAGAATCAGCGCCATCAGCATCAGTCCGATGGTGAAGGCTTCGGACAAAAAGGCAGCGGCCTTGTCCTGCTCCTCGCTTTCGCCACCGAAATGGAAGGTGTATCCCGCCGGGAGCTTCAGTTTTTCCGCAAACAGTTTCTTGACTTCGATCAGCACCTCCGACGACGATCGCCCCATCACGTCGGCGCTGACGAGAATGGTGCGTTTCTGGTCGATGTGCTTGATACTGCCGAGCCCCCCGGAAGTCCGCACGGTCGCCACGTCGCGTAACGGCACCTGTACATCGTCTTTGCCCGTAACCACGATATCGAGCAGATCTTCCATGGATTTTCGGTGGGCTTCGTCGTAGCGCACGACGATATCGTATTCGTCCTCACCCTCCCGCAGTACGCTGGCCACGGTGCCGTTGATCGCGGTGCGCACGGCATTGGAAATCATCGCCGTATTCAGCTTACGGATCTTGGCTTTTTCCCGGTCGATATCGATCTTGATTTCCGGCTTTCCGGCGTCGAAGTCGTCTTTGATATCCACCACGCCCTCGACCGTCCCCAAAATCTCCTTGGCAAGACGGGCATACCGGTTGCTGACGACGTAATCGGGACCGGAAATCTCGACCTCCACCGGACTTCCCGTGGGCGGGCCCATCTCTTCGAGCGCGAAACTGAATTCCGCTCCGGCGAGGTGTTTCAGATCCTCGCGGATGCTCTCCACCGTTTCCCAGGTGCTGTGCGTACGTTCGTGACGATCCTTGAATTCGAGATCCGCCACCGCCACGTGCGTGTTGCCGCCGCCGGTGTCGAGCATCACCATGCCGCCCTCGAATCCCACGTTTGCGATGATGTCCTCAAGATTGTCCTGTTTGAGCACGAGATTTTCGACCTTGTGCATCAGGGCGTCGGTACGCTCCAGCGCCGTACCCTGCGGAGCCTTGATTTTCACCTGCCCGCGTTCCGGCGTGGTGGTGGGGAAGAATTCCACTCCGGCACCGAACGCACCATATAAAACAAACACACTGCATAGCACCACGATCCCGAGGAAAATCACCCGTATGGGCCGATTCAGGCTCCATTCGAGGACTTTTTGATAGTATTTCAAGATTCCGGAGGTCGCCTCGCCAGAGTCGTCGAAGAGTTTTTGCGATTTTTTGCTCAGGAAATTCGCCGCAATCACAGGGTTGATAACCAGTGCGACGAAAAGCGAGGCCAACAGCGCGACAATCACGGTTTTGGGCAAAAAACTCATGAAATCGCCCATGATTCCCGGCCAGAAGATCATCGGAGCGAAGCAGGCGATGGTCGTGGCGGACGAACTGATGATCGGCCAGGCCACCTCCTTTGTCGCCGTGAGCGCGGCCCTTTCGCGGGAGAGTCCCTCGGAAGCGTGCCGGAAGATGTTTTCGACCACCACGATGGAGTTGTCCACCAGCATACCGAGCGCCAATATCAGCGAGAACAACACCACCATATTCAGCGTGATACCCAGCGCCCGCAAGGTGATGAAAGTAATCAGCATCGAAAGCGGAATGGCGATGGCCACGAAAAAGGAATTGCGCAGGCCCATCGAGAAAAACAGCACCAGAAGCACGAGAATCAGGCCCGAAATGATGCTGTTTTCCAGGTCTTTCACCATGTCCCGGACGTGCTTCGACTGATCCTGCCGAATCATCCACTCCGTTCCCGTAGGAAACGTGCTTTCGTATTCTTTCAGCATGTCGCGCACGGCGTCGGCGACTTCGATGATGTTTTCTCCGCTGCGTTTCTCGACACGCAACGTGACGCATTCCTTGCCGTTGACGCGGGACATGTTGTCCCGGTCCTCGTAGCCGTCGATCACTTTTCCTACGTCGGAAATCTTGATCGGACGTTCCCCGATGGCTTTGAGCACGATGTCGTTCATCTGGGAAACGTCCCGGTATTCGCCGGGAATACGCACCAGATATTTCGAACCGCCCAGCTCGATATTGCCGCCGGGAGTGGTCAGGTGTTCTTCCTGAATCCGGCTGATGACCAGCCCGACGCCAATCTTGTAGTATTCGAGCTTGACGGGATCGAGCAGCACCTGGATTTCACGCTCCAGGCCGCCCACGAGATCGACGTTGAGCACGCCCGGAATCTGCTCGATAGCGTCTTCCAGGTCTTCACCCACCTTTTTCAGCTTGTCCAAGCCGTAGTCTCCGGACAGATTGACAAGCATGATCGGAAATTCGGAGATGTTGATTTCCGTCAGCACCGGGTCTTCCACATCGTCGGGAAGATCCGGCTTGGCCTGATCCACTTTGTCGCGAACCTTCTGGTAGGCTTCGTCCATATCCATATCGGTTTCGAACTCGATCTTCAGGATGGAGACGCTTTCGGAACTCGTCGAGGTCAATTCCTTGACGTTTTTCAGCTCCTTCAGTTTGCGTTCCATGGGGTTCGTCACCAGCTTTTCGATGTCTTCCGGCGACACGCCCGGATACACCACCGATACAATGATGATCGGAACTTCCACATCGGGAGAAGATTCCAGCGGCAAGGACATGTAGGAGTTCATGCCGATGATGAAAATCGACAGAATCAGTACATACACCGTGGTCTTGAAACGTAGAGCGGTTTCGGTGATTTTCATGGAAAAACCCGTATTTCCGGTATTCAGAAGGAAAAAAGTAAGATTTTGTTAACCTGGAATATTCATGAAAATCGTAGCGAGACGCAGAAAACCGAAGGTATTTCACAAAGTTGGAGCGATTTTCACCCGCAGGCTTACTGGGCAGTCTGTCGAGGATGAAAATCGTGAAACGAGTGAAAGAACGAGAGTTTTCAAGTCGCAGTAGGTTTTCATGAATGGTCCGGGTTAAAAAGCGAGAGTGAAAACGGTCAGTTGGCGATAACCCTCACCGGCTGCCCGTCCACGAGATCGCGATGCCCGGCGACGATCAGGCGCTCCCCGACATCGAGCCCGGAACGGACGAGCACGTTGTCCCCCTCCACCGGTCCGAGCACCACGCTTTTGCGCACCGCCTTGCCGTTTTGTTCCACGAACACAACCCGGCCCAGATGCTCTTCGACGACGGTTTCCTGCGGCGTCACCACCACGTTTTCGTAATGCCCGACTTCGATGCGCATGGACACAGACATTCCCACCAGGATGCGGAAATCGGGATTGTCGATGTTCACCCGCACCTCGTAGGTTCGGCTCGTCGGGTGCGCCGCCGGAACCACGACCTTCACCTTGCCCTCGAATTCCTCGCCTAATGCAGCAACGAACACCTTGACGGCATCACCTCTCTTGACCGAGGAAACTTTCATCTCAGGCAATTGAGCCTTGACGATCACTTTCGAAAAATCCACCACCTGCACGATCGGCTGGCCGGGATTGAGATACTCGCCGACTTCCACCGATTTTTGCGCCACGAAACCATCGATGCTGGAGCGGATCACGCTTTTTTCGTAATTGATTTCCGCGATGTCCAGCGCCGCCTTGGTTTGCAGCAGCGTGGCGAAGGCTTCGTCCACCTGCTGATCGCTGGTGAGTTGCTCTTCGAGCAGGGCGATGAGCCGTTTGTGCGTCTTTTTCGCCAGGTCGTGGCTGGCGCGGGCTTGATCGAGGGCGGCCTTGAGGGACGATGAATCCACCCTCGCCAGCACCTGCCCCTTTTTCACCCGGTCTCCCAGATCCACGGACAGATACTCCAGCCGACCGACGTTTTCCGCAGAAAACAGCACGTTTTTGTCCGCATCGATTTCACCGCTCAACGTAATGGATTCGGTGAGGTTCGACAGTTCGACAGGCCGCACCAGCACGTTGATCGGCACGAATTTTTCTTCCTGGGATTCGGAAGCCTTGGCTTCCTTCACGGGAGAACCCTCGGAACAGGCCCATCCCAGAACGGCAGGTAAAAAGATGACAGATATACGAATCAGTACACGCACGTTCATAACTATTCCTCGTTTTTCACGCCCGATTCCAACAGAACGGGCTCGAAGTAGATTCTCATGACGTTCCGCTTGATAACTTCCACGTCGATCCCGCGAATTTCGGGAGCGATGAGCATGTGAAAAAACGTCACGCACATACCGGTCATGGAAAACAGCAAAAACCTGGGTTCGATCTCCGCAAGGCGCTTTTCGTCGATGGCACGCTGAAAGAGGTCGAGGGATTTTTCGATAAAAAGCATCTTTTTCGGGCTGATGTTTTGGTATTTTTCATGCCAGCAGTCCCCTTGAATGGCGTCCGCCATCACCACGCCGAAATACAATTTGTGGAACTCGAAATACTCTTCGATGAAATCCAGGTAGGTTTTGAAAAAACGCCGCAATGTTGCAACGGAATCGTCTTTGGATTCGAAAACGCCCGTCACGCGGTCGAAAAACATATCCAAACGATATTCGATCAACGAGTGAAACAGCGTTTCTTTATCGTTAAAATATTTGTACAGCGTTCCCACGCCGAATTCGGAGGCTTTGGCGATATCCGCGACAGAGGTTTGCGCGAAACCGTTGGCGGCGAACAGACCTTCCGCCGTCTCCATGATGTATTTTTTCCGCTCCCAGTCTTCCTTTTCTTTCCGGCTCATCTGAATGTCCACCATTGTTGATTTTCTCCGATCAGTTTGATTTCTCTATTTGGCGGTTCGCTTTGGTACATCCTTTAAATTGATCCAGAAACCTGCATTAGATTTCTGAATCTGTATTCCCGTTCTGAATTTATATTCGCCTCGTTCTTCATGTCAACACATTTTTTTGTAGGTCGTCATTTCTAACAAAACTGAAATGACAGCCCGCTCACTGCAGCTACAACCCCGGAACTCCTTTAAAACGTCACACTTTTTTCAATTTTCCTTCTTTTCGCGAAAAACTCCCACGATTCGCTTTTTTTCGTTGTATACTTTGTTTTCATGCTTACTTTTTAAAACCATTACGATTAACGGCGGCTACACGTTCGTCCGTCGTGGCGTTTTTGCGAGGTTCTCCTTCGGTGACAGGAGGTTTCCCGTGTCCCGCACTCCCGTTTCTTCGGATGCCAAACATCTTTCAACACTGGCCAGCGCGGAATACATCGAGTCTCTGTACGACCAATGGAAATCCGCGCCGGAATCGCTGCCCGAATCGTGGCGGATGTTTTTCGAGGGCTTCGAGATGGCCATGTGTCCGCGATCCTGCGTGGCCGCCACTCAGGCCGAAGCGCAATCCGGCGTCATTCGCCTGATCGGCGCTTACCGGCGACAAGGACATCTGGCCGCGAATATCGATCCGTTGGGTCACAACCTGACGTCGCATCCCGATCTCGTTCTTGAAAATTTCGGCTTCGGCAACGAAGACATGCAGCGTGTATTCGACACCGGCGATTTCCTCGCCCTTCCCCGCGCATCCCTGCAAGACATTCTGAAATCCTTGAACGACACCTACTGCGGACCGATCGGCTTCGAATACATGCACATCCAAGACCCGGCGATCCGCCGCTGGATTCAGGAGCAGATCGAGCCGGTGTTGTCCTGTCCGACATTCGACACGGCGCGAAAACTCGAAATCATGGAGTTGCTCATCGATGCGGAAGTGTTTGAAAACTTTCTGCAAAATCGCTATCCGGGACACAAGCGCTTCTCCCTTGAAGGGGCGGAGTCGCTAATTCCCGCGATTCACGAAATAGTGGAGTTGGCTCCCGAACTGGGTGTCGAAGAACTCGTGATGGGCATGGCGCACCGTGGACGCCTGAACGTGCTGGCCAACATCCTCGACAAAAGTTATGCGATGATTTTCGGGGAGTTCGAAGGCTTCGTGCCTCCCGATACCCTCGATGGCAACGGTGATGTCAAATACCACCTTGGATACAATAGCGATCACGTTAACCGGCGGGGGAAATCGCTTCACATCAGCCTGACTTCGAATCCCAGCCACCTCGAAGCCGTCAACCCCGTGGTCGAGGGCCGCACCCGCGCCAAGCAGCGCCGGTCGGGAGATCAGCAGCACCGCCGCCGTATCGTTCCACTGCTGATTCACGGCGACGCCGGGTTCGCGGGACAGGGTATGGTGGCAGAAACGCTCAACCTTTCCAAGCTCGAAGGCTACCGCACCGGCGGCACGGTGCACGTGATCGTCAACAACCAGATCGGCTTCACCACCGACCCATCCGACGCCCGTTCGTCCACCTACGCCACCGACGTGGCCAAGATGATCGAAGCCCCGATCTTCCACGTGAACGGGGACAACCCCTGCGCGGTGGTCTACGCCGCCGAATTGGCGTTGCGATTCCGGCAGGAATTCGGCCAGGACGTCGTGTTGGACATGCTCTGTTACCGCCGTCACGGCCACAACGAAGGCGACGAGCCGCAGTTCACCCAACCCAGAATGTATCGCGAGATCAAAAAACACCCGTCGGTGCGAAAACTTTACCAGCAACGGTTGATCGAGAACGGCGAACTCGACGAAATGCAAGCCTCGGAATTGAAAGCGCAGTTTCAGAAAAAGTTGCACGAAGCCCACGCGTCCGCCAAAAAAGACGCCCAGGCTTCCGAGCGGTTTTCCTACGATGGCTATTGGAAAGACCTCAATAAGCCCTTTTCCTTCGAACCAGTGGAAACCGGCACGACGCCGGGCCGACTCAAGGCCGTAGCCCGCGCCCTGACCACGGTTCCCGTGGGATTTCACATCAATCCGAAAGTCGCTCGGGCTCTTCCCCCACGCATTCATGCCATCGAGGAAAACGGCGAGGTGGACTGGTCGTTTGCCGAATCCCTGGCCTTCGGGACGTTGTTGCTCGAAAAAATCCCGGTGCGGCTTTCCGGGCAGGACAGCGCACGCGGCACGTTTTCGCAGCGGCACGCCGTCTGGCGGGACATGGAGACGCAGCAGGCGCACAAGCCGCTCAACCACATCGATCCGGGACAAGAAACGTTTTGCGTATACAACAGCCTGCTCAGCGAAGCTGCCGTGCTGGGCTTCGATTTCGGCTACGCTTTGGCCGAGCCGGACATGCTCGTACTGTGGGAGGCGCAGTTCGGCGATTTCGCCAACGGCGCGCAGGTCATCATCGATCAGTTCGTGATGGGCTCGAAAGCCAAGTGGGAACGCTCCAACGGCCTCGTGCTGCTGCTGCCCCACGGCTACGAAGGACAAGGCCCGGACCACTCCAGCGCGTATCTCGAGCGTTATCTGACCGGTGCGGCGGAACAAAACATCCAGGTCTGCAACCTGACGACGCCGGCCCAGTATTTTCACGCGTTGCGCAGACAGATGAAACGCTCCTTCCGCCTGCCGCTGGTGCTGATGACGCCTAAAAGCCTGCTGAGACACAAGCGTTGCACATCCCCGGTCGAAGAACTGGCTTCGGGGCGTTTTCACGAAATCCTCGACGATGACCGCGACCCGGAAAAGGTGCGAACCCTGCTGTTTTGCAGCGGAAAAGTCTATTACGACCTCCTGGAGCATCGTGAAAGCCACGGCATCGAAGACGCCGCGATCATTCGCTTCGAGCAGCTTTATCCTTTCCATTTCGAGCGAATGCGGGAGATCGCCGGGCGCTATCCCCACGTCGAGCGTATCGCTTGGGTCCAGGAGGAACCGCGCAACCGAGGTGCGTGGTCGTACATCCACCACGTACTCGAAGAGGTGTTTCCGCTGTTCCATCCCCTCTACGTGGGGCGGAACGCGTCGGCCAGTTCGGCCACGGGATACTTGAAAATCCACCAGCAGGAACAACGCCGTCTGGTGCGTGAAGCTTTTGAAATCAAATAAGTTTTTCCATTTCTAGATTCGAACGGGAGTGCAGACATGAAAGAAGAGATCAAGGTTCCGGAGGTCGGAGAAAGCATTACCGAAGGCATCCTCGTGGAATGGTTCGTGGAGGACGGCGCCGTCGTGGCGGAAGAAGATCCCCTGTTCGATCTGGAGACCGATAAAGTCACCATGTCGATCGCCTCCCAACACGCGGGTGTGCTTCATCACCTCGTTCCGGCGGGAGAAACCGTGCAGGTGGGACAGGTGGTGGGTTCCATCGACACCAACGCCTCCGAGAGCCCCAAGCTCCCGGAATCCCAAGAGAAACAAGATTCTCCCGTCACGCCGGAACCCCCTGAGTTTAGTCCGAAAGACACGGAGGAGCCGCCGATCTCCGCCGAAGCGGGAATCGAACAGGCGAAGGCGAAAATCGAAGGCGCTCCCGGTACAGCCGGTCCGCTCTCCCCCGCTGTGCGGAGGATGCTCGAAGAGCACGCCCTCGATCCCTCCACCATCCCCGCCGGAGGCAAGGACGGACGCCTCACCAAAGAGGACATTTTGCGCCATCTCGCGCAAAAAGACGCCGAAACGGCCAAACCCGCACCAACCGCGTCACCGGTCGCGAAAACGAAAGCCGCTTCTCCTCCCCCGCCACCTCCCATGCGTAAACCTTCCGAGGATTCCCCCCGGCAGACCCGCACGACGATGACGCCGTTGCGTCACCGCATCGCCGAGCGCCTGGTGATGGCCCAGCAGGAGGCCGCGATTCTAACTACCTTCAACGAGGTGGACATGAGCCGGATCATGGCCTGGCGCAATCGTCATAAAGAGGAATTCAAGAGCAAGCATGGCGTCGGGCTCGGCTTCATGTCGTTTTTCGTCAAGGCCGCCGTGGACGCTTTGAAGACGGTGCCCAAGCTCAACGCGCAGATTCAGGGAGACGAAATCGTCCAGAACCATTTTTACGACATCGGCATCGCCGTGGGTTCCGAAAAAGGACTCGTCGTACCCGTGGTGCGAGACGCCGACCAGCTTTCTTTCGCCGAAATCGAGAAGGAAATCGGCAGGTTGGCCGAAAAAGTGCGCTCGCGAACGATCACCCTCGACGACCTCGCGGGCGGTTGCTTCACCATCAGCAACGGCGGCGTCTACGGCTCGCTGCTGTCCACACCGATTCTCAACCCTCCGCAAAGCGGTATTTTGGGGATGCACGGCATCAAAAAACGCCCGGTCGTGGTAGATGACGAAATCGTGGCTCGACCGATGATGTATTTGGCGTTAAGCTACGATCACCGAATCGTGGACGGTTCGGAGGCGGTCACCTTCCTCAAGCGGATCGTGGCCTGCATCGACAATCCCGAACGTATGCTGCTGGAGGTATGAAATATGGAAAACTTCGATGTCGCGGTCATCGGTGGAGGACCGGGAGGCTACGTCGCGGCGATTCGCTCGGCGCAATTGGGCAAAAAAACGGCACTCGTGGAAAAAGACTCCACGCTGGGCGGCACTTGCCTGAACGTGGGCTGTATTCCCACGAAGGCGCTTCTCGAATCTAGCGACGCCTACCACGCCGCATCCCACCGCTTTGCCGAACACGGCGTGCAGGTCGCCAGTGTGGAACTCGACCTTTCGAAACTGATGGCACGCAAGCAGGGTATCGTCACCGACCTCACCGGCGGTATCGCGATGCTGATGAAAAAGAACAAAATCAAGGTGTTCCAGGGAAAAGGAAGTCTGGAAGACGCCCGCACGGTGCTCGTTTCCACCGAGGACGGCGAAGAACGCCTACACGCCGAAGCCATCATACTCGCCACCGGAAGCACGCCCATCGAACTGCCTTTCCTGCCTTTCGATGGAACCCACGTCGTTTCCAGCACCGAGGCGTTGTCCTTCGATAAACCTCCGAAATCGTTGGCGGTCGTCGGAGCGGGGGCCGTCGGCCTGGAATTGGGCAGCGTCTGGGCGAGACTCGGAAGCGAAGTCACGGTGATCGAAATCTTCGACCGCATCGCCCCCTTCGCCGACAAGCAGCTTTCCCAGGCCCTGCTTCGCGGACTGAAAACGCAGGGGTTGGATTTCAAGCTCAACACCAAGGTTACGGGGGCCGAACTTCCTGAAACAACTGGAGAAAACATCCGTCTGACGCTCGAAAACGCCAAAGGCGAAAGCGAAACTCTGGCCTGCGAAAAGGTGCTGGTCGCCGTGGGACGCAGGCCCTATTTGGAAGGGCTGGGGCTGGAGAACATCGGCCTGGAACCCGACGACAAGGGCCGCATTCCGGTGAACGACCACCTGTGCACGTCCGTGGAGGGCATCTACGCCATCGGCGACGTGGTGCGCGGCCCGATGCTGGCGCACAAGGCCGAAGAGGAAGGCATCGCAGTGGCGGAACATCTCGCCGGAAAAGCGGGGCACGTCAATTACGACGCCATTCCGAACGTGATCTACACCTCCCCGGAGCTGGCCCAGGTCGGCTGGACCGAGGCCGAGGCGAAGGAAAACGGCAAAACAGTCAAAGTCGGCAAATTCTATTTCAAAGGCAACGGACGCGCCAAGACGCTGGGGGACGACGGCGGACTGGTCAAAGTTGTGGCGGACGCCGAGACGGACCGCGTGCTCGGCGTGCACATCGTCGGGCCGCACGCCTCCGAGCTGATCGCCGAAGCGACGCTGGGCCTGGAGTTCTCCGCCAGTTCCGAGGACATCGCCCGCACCTCGCACGCCCATCCCACGCTGTCGGAAGCCCTCAAGGAAGCCGCCATGGCCGTGGAAAAACGCCAGATTCACGGGTAATATTGCACGGTTTTGGGTGCGAACGCACCGTTTTTCGTCGAGGTGTGCCGGGAGCTACGTAGCCGTTATTATTTGATTTTAGCGATAGAAAATCCTGTGGAAACAAAAGATTGCACGGGCGAAGCTGTGAAATGAGTCTTATTGCGCGTTTTCTGGCACGGCCCGTTTTTCCCACTCGCGCCCCTGGACCAGCTTTTTCCTGACGACTTCGAGAATTTCCGGCGCTAAGGGGGTAGCATCCGGTCGGGAAAGTTCCTTCTCAATGTCGTCGAAACGTTTTTGCCGAAACAGCTTCATAAAAAGGTTCTGTCTCGTCTCCACCGCTTCTTTCAGGCATTTGGGATGCCAGTTCACGAGGCTACAGGCATTTTCGATCACGGCCAGCCCCTCTTCCGGGCGTCCCATGGCATCGAGCAGTCGGCCATGCTCGACCGTGGTCCGATAAGATAGCGGCCATCGCTGAGACGCCTTGGAAAACACCTCCAGCGCCTCATCCAACTGTCCGATTTTCCAAAGAAATGCCCCGTAGGAGTACACGCCGTCTTCATAATCGGGATGGTTTCGGACGACGTCCTCAAACAGCCTGCGGGCGCGCTCGTTCTCCCCCAGTTCCGACAACGTTTTGGCAAGTCCGTTCCGGGCTTCGGGGTAGTCTTCGTAGCGGGAAACCGCATTTTCGAAATATTGCCGGGCGGCGACGAAATCCTTCCGGTCGCAAGCGTCGTTGGCCAGCATGAAATAGGCCCGTGCACCACCCGGACTGTTTTTCAACCAGCTTTCCCCCAGATGCCGGGGCGAGGCATACGCCGAAGCGGTCTTGGGAAGAAATCCCACAGCGGCTGCAATCGTTATCACCCCGCAAAGACCGTAGACAAGGGATTCAGACCACCCCCGCCCTACCAGTTTTTTCGCCAACATGACCACAAACGCCGACAACGCCAGCATCACCCCCACCATCGGGACGTACATCAGCCGGTCGGGCAGCACGAACGTTCCGAGACCAAGCCATTGGAAGGCCATCAGTCCCAACACGAAATACAATCCAATACCCACTGAGATGAAACGTAACACTCCGGAATACTTACGGAAACGGAGCATCAGCCAGACTAGCGCCATCGTCGCCGCCACACCGCCCGCCAAGGATGTCCATGCCGTGGAACTCGGAACATACGCCCCGGCGCTATAGTCGGCAGGGATACCGACTGGAAACAAAAGGTGAAACAGATACCATCCCGGCATTGCGGCCAGATGCATCAGCCGAACGAAGAAACTTTCCCCGACAAGCGGGTTGGTCAGTGCATCGACGTAGTAGCTCCACTTGCCTGTCACAATGTAGTGAATAAAGAGATTGAAAACAGCAAGGACGCCGTAAGGGACCGATTCCACAACGAATTTTTTAGGTGTATTCCATCGTTTCGTGAGGATGGCATGGAGCGCAACCACGGGATACACCAACACGACACTTTCCTTGGCGAACATTCCGAGGGCAAATCCAAGCCATGCCGACACCCGGTGCCCCCTCGTGTGGGCGTACCACACCCAGAGCACGGCGGCGAGTCCCAGCATTTCGGCGTGTCCCACGGCGAAAAACACGGTCTCCGTCTGGATCGGATGCAGCCAGAACAAGGCGACGGTCAACGCCGAGCCAAATGGTCCAATAATGGGACGAAAGAGCCGAAACAGCAGCAAGCCCAGCGCCAGGTGCAATGCGATGGAAACCAGGCGCATCGCAGCCGGAGCGTTCCACGCCTGATGGATGAACCGGTTGAGCAGACTGGTTACGGGTCTGTATGCCCAATTGGTATCCGGCCCCTTATCCTGTCCCCAGAAATTCAGGCTCCACACATCGGAAAGTTGTTCACCCGCCACAGCCGGATTTCGCACGATGTGGCGCTGCTCATCGTAGAAGAAATCGGCGTCCAGCAACGGAAGGTAGACCGCCAGCACGATCAACGCCGCCACGCACAGCAATCCGTATGCGACGTACCGCTCTTCGCGTGTTTCCTCAAGGACTTTCGTTGTAGCGGGAAAATCCATGTTTCGATGTATTTTCAAGAACTTGCTAGATATCGACCTCAACGCGCCATCCCGAAAGAACGGGAGATCCCCCCGTTTTCATAGCATCGTCGGAGCCGGGAATCTATTCGCCCTTGACCCGTTTTTCCCAGTACGCTCGTTTGTTCGGGTGCCGCTTTTCCAACGATCCCGCAATTTTCTTGGCGAATTTCTTGCCGATGATCGGAATCTTGATATCGACTTCACCCTTTTCCGAAAGACGGCAAGAAGCGTCTCCGGTAGATTCCACCCAGATATCGCCCTGTACCTGCACCATATCACCGTAACTGTGATCCTTGCGATCCCAGTGTGCTTTCCTATTCACGGTGTCCCAAACGATAATCAAAGTGGATTTTCCCGTGCCTCCCTGAGGAGAAGGTTCCTCAAGATCCAGTTCGAGTTGAACTTTTCCGTTTTCCAGGTCTGTACGTTTGACTTCCACCGTCAGCGCGCCGAACTCTTTCGACACGAGCTTGTTTTCTTCGATATCGGTCATTTTTTCAATCAGTGCGTCCGCCGCGACGTTCAATTCTCCACTCATAGTAAACTCGGTGGCCATGGTTCGCTCCTTTGTAGTTTGCGTCGTTGGAGGCACCTTAGAACCGTTCGTTTTTTTCGTCAATCTTTTCGCGGTTTTCTCGATCAGCCCAGGGGAAGTACGAGCTGGTTGCGGTCCTGCTGGTAATAACGCTTTCGTCCGTCGAAGGTGAGATACCCCGCCGCCTGCTTCGCTCGCACACCGAGGCTCTGCAACTCGTCGGGCCATAAAAGCCGGGATTCCCGGCGTGCTTCGACGATACGCTTTACTCCCGTGGGACCGATACCGGGCACGCGCAGCAATTCTTCGGGTTCGGCTTTGTTGATCTCGATGGGAAAACGTTCGGGATGCGCCTCGGCCCAGGCGCTTTTCGGGTCGCGTCGCATGTCGAAGCGATCGGCGGAATCCAGCACGAATTCCTCTTCCTCGAATCCGTACTGTCGCAGCAGAAAATCGGCCTGATACAAACGGTTTTCGCGCCATAGAGGCGTAGCGGGAACATCCTCCAGCGGAGTGCCTGCCACCGGGGAATGAGCGCTGAAATAAATGCGCTTCAAGTCGTAAGAACGATACGCCCCCGCCATGGCTCGCAACAGGTCGCGGTCACTCTCCCCCGCCGGTCCGACCACGTACTGGGTGGTCAGGCCACGACAGCGCGTGCGCCTGGATTTCTTTTCCATCAGCCGGTGAGCTTCGTTCATCGCCTCGTGCAACCCACCGCGACGTTTTTTGGCGGGGGCGATTTTTTCGAGAAACTCCGGCGATGTCGCCTCGAAATTCACGCTCACCCGTTCGGCAAGCTCCATCGCCCGTTCGATCTGCGCCGGTTCGGCCTGGGGCAATAGTTTCAGGTGCATGTAGCCCTTGAATCCTTGCCTCAGCCGGACGATTTCGGCTGTTTTCAGGATATCGTCCATCACGCGCACGGGTCTATCGTGCACGGCGGAACTGATGAACAGCGCCGACGCCTTGCGCAAACGACAGAGTTCCCCAAAGAGCGAGGCGACCTCCTCCGGCTCAAGCCTCGCCGCATCGGGACCGCCGCCGGAACGCAATGCACAATACTTGCAGTTGAGATGACAGGAGTTCGACATCAGCACCTTGAGCATGTACTGTTTGCGTCCATCGGGAAGCACGCTTGGGTATATCCAGCGATCCAGATCGGTATCCCGCTTCCGGCCTTCGCCGCATGTTCCGCAACTGAGGTCGTAGCGGGCGGCTTCGCCCAGCACTTCGAGCTTTCGTTCCAGACTCGGCGTCGATCGAAGAAGCATCATCCGTTCCGTTTCATTGAAAGAAGCGACCATCGCCATCGGTCGTTTCAATATATCACATACGGAACATTTGTCCAGTAAAATTACCCCGTTTTCATATCCCCCCGTGGGAGTAAAGACATGTTAATTCCCTTTCACTTTACCGAAACCATGCCTTGAAGATCCTCCGTTTTTACGTTTTTCTGGCGCAACTCGGACGTTTGATGGTATCAAGACGTATGGTTTCGATTTTATAGCGGTTTCGGTCATTGTGGTGATCGCCGCGCCGGTCCTTCCTTCGAAGAACGGAACAGTGGGAAGATGGCTACCCGCACAAACGAAGAAAGCGTCGCCCTGCGAAAGCTGATTATCAGCGGCTTTCTGATGATGGCGATGTTCGTTACCGGGATCTTCGGCTACTATTTCATCGGATATTTCACCGATCACGACAACTGGTCGATTCTCGACTGCGCGTACATGACCGTGATTACGCTTTCCACGGTGGGATACGGCGAGGTCATTTCGGCGGAAGAACCCCTGTTCAGGCTATTTACCATCTTCGTGATTCTATTCGGCATGGGCACCACCGTGTTCTTCACCTCGACGGTCACCGCGTTCATCGTGGAAGGCAACCTCCAGAGCATGGTTTGGAGACGTAAAATGGAAAAACGGCTCGCGAAAATGAAAGACCACGTGATCGTCTGCGGCACAGGCGAAACCGGGGGGCACATCATCCAGGAATTGATGAAAACCCACACGCCGACCGTGGCCATCGACACCAACGAGGACCGTCTGAAATACACCTCCAATCTATACCATGACCAGATTCCCTATGTGGTGGGCGACGCCGCAGACGACCGGAACCTGATCGAAGCCGGAGTTATGCGCGCCTGCGGTCTGATTTCGGCTTGCACCGAGGACAAAGACAACCTTTTCATCATTATTTCGGCAAGACAGCTCAATCCTAAACTGCGTATCATCACCAAGGCCGTGGCCAAAAACTCCGAATCCAAATTGCTCAGCGCGGGTGCAGATAAAGTTGTCACGGGGACGTTCATCAGCGGGATGCGCATGGCCTCGGAAATGCTGCGACCCACTGTAGTTACGTTTTTGGACAAAATGTTGCGTTCCAAAGACAACACGTTGCGCGTCGAGGAAGTCACCATTCCACCGAAATCCCGTTACGCCGGGAAAACCATCATGGAAATGGAAATCCGCAAAAAGGTCGGCCTGGCGGTAATGGCGGTGTACGACCCGGAAGGAAAGGAATACCTCTTCAATCCCGAAGCCAATTTCAAACTCAAGGAAGGCCACGTGTTGGTCTGCATGGGCGAAATGGATTCTTTCCACAAATTGCGCAAAATCGTCGAATCCTGATCTTTTTTCTCAACAAACATCAAAACTCGCACGGAATCGCGTCATCATGGGGTGAGGTTCGCCTCACGGACTTGACGCCTTCGCCCGGAGCATCTAGTTTACAAGGGCACGTCGTAACGAAGGAGTGACCCTTGATCGTTCTCGCTTCACAATCTCCCCGCCGACGCGAACTGCTGCAACGTGCGGGATGGACTCTGGAAATCGTTCCCAGCACGGCGGACGAAAGCATAGATCCCCTTTTAGATCCCGAAGCTCTGGCCCGCTCGATCGCGGAACGCAAAGCCGACGAGGTATTCCGGCGTATCCGCCCGACCGTGCCCTTGCTCGCGGCGGATACCCTCGTGTTTTACAAAGGAAAAGCGCTGGGAAAACCCGACGACGAAACCCACGCCCGAAAGATGCTGGAGCAACTCTCCGGGGCGGTACACGAGGTCGTAACCGGAGTTGTAGTGGTAGCTCCGTCGGGTCGGAAATCCCGCCTGGCGGTGAAGACCTCGGTACGGTTTCGTGCAATGGAAGAGCATGAAATTCTTCGATATATCGCCACGGGAGAGCCGATGGACCGCGCCGGGGCTTACGCCATCCAGGGCATCGGCGGATTCATGGTGGAAAGTCTGGAAGGATCATACACCAACGTGGTGGGCCTGCCGCTCGGCGAGTCCATCGAGATGCTGCGAGCCATGGGAGGTCGTCCATGATCGCCGAACGCCTGGAAAAAGTCCGCGAGCGCATCCGTCTTTCCTGCGAACGCTGCGACAGAGACCCGTCCGAGGTCAAGCTATTGGCGGTGAGCAAGTTTCATCCCGCCGAAAGCATCCGCCTCGCCGCCGAGGCGGGGCAAGGCGCGTTCGGGGAAAACTACGTGCAGGAACTGCTTGGCAAGGTCGAACTTCTACCGGAGGTGGACTGGCATTTCATCGGGGCTCTGCAAACCAACAAGATCCGCAAATTGGTGGGCAAGGTTGCGCTGATTCACAGTCTCGACAAGCGTAAACAAGCGATTGAACTGGAAAAACGCGCCTCGGCAGCCGACTGGACGGCAAGAGTGCTTGTGGAAGTCAACGTGGGAGAAGAAGCCTCCAAGCGGGGTTGCACTCCCGCACAGGCGGAAGAAATCCTCCACGAAATCGAGGGGTTACCCCACGTCGAAGCGCTGGGGCTGATGTCGATGCCGCCGTTCGAACTCAACGCCGACCAGACCCGCCCCTACCATCGGGCGCTACGCCGATTGCGCGACGACTTGCAGCAACGAAAGGGTTTGGCGTTGCAGGAACTTTCCATGGGGTTGAGCCACGATCTGGAACCGGCCATCGAGGAAGGCGCAACCTGGATTCGCATCGGAACCGCCATTTTCGGTTCCAGGCCCACGGCGAAACCAACCCAGGAGGAAACATGATCGAGATGCAGAACGGGCAGGTGATGAGCGACGCCGTGCGGGGAGTCGTCGAGGTGATCCGCATGATTCTCAACGTGTCCATGATGGTGATAATGCTGCGGGTGCTGCTGTCCTGGGTGTCGCCCGATCCCCGCAACCCGCTCGTGGCGGGCATCTACCGCGTGACCGATCCGGCGTTTCGTCTGACGAGGCGCTGGTTTCCCTGGCTGGCGCGCGGATCGCTAGACTTGTCGCCCATCGCGCTGATTCTGATAATCGGCCTGTTTTCGTCCATCGTGCTCGACACCATCGCCGGATACGGCAGCTTTGCGGGCAACCTGATCCGTGGCGCGGGGATGATTCTCAATGCGGTGCTGTTTCTGTTTCTGCTGATTTTCGCCATTCGCGCGGTGATGCTGGTGGCCGGAACGAGCCCCTATTCGCCGTTTTACCAAGCGATTCAAAGGCTTAGCATTCCTTTCGAAAGTCGCGTGGCCAAGCTGCTTTCGCCTTCGCCCCCAAAAAACAAGGGCAACGGAGGCAACGGAAGCGGAAACGTCACGTACCTGCGCACGCCACCTTCCGTCACCCCCGGCGCGGCAAAGGCCGCCCCTTGGGTACTTCTGGCGATCTCCATCGTGCTGTACGGTTCGTCGAGCGCACTGATTGCTTACGCCGTGCAGGCGGTCAACGCCTTTCCCGCGGGATTTTAAGGGAGGCAACGTGGTTTCCTGGTTACGGCAAGTATCGGATGACGTGGCGGTGGACATCGTTGTGCAGCCTCGCGCCAGTCGAACCGAAATCGTAGGAGAGCTGGACGGTCGCCTGAAAATCCGCCTGAAAGCTCCCCCGGTGGATGGTGCCGCCAACAAGGAACTTCTGAATTTCCTGGCGAAAACCTGCCGCGTGGCCAAATCGCGGGTCGTACTGGACAAAGGAAGCACTGCCAAGCGCAAAACCGTCATCATCGCGGACACCACCTGCGAAGAGATCTCCCGCTGCCTGGAGTCGTCGTGAAAGGCGTGGAAACAACGGTTGCATTTCGTATCGATTCGGCGCGACTTTTCACGTTTCTTCTCGTTTTTTGCTTCTTTTTCGTTCCCGTTTTCGCCCATGCCTCTCAGGAAGGCTTGTCCGTCGAACCCGGAACCGAAGTGGTTCCCCCGCAAGGGTATGAGAAAGTCGAAAAAGAGGACGTCGAGTTCTATTACCCGCCGGGAGGAAAACGCCGGGCCGAGGAACTGCTGAACCGCGCCGTGGAGGCCATGGGCGATCTGGTCGCCACCATCGGCTACAGGCCCGAAATCAAAACGAAAATCTACCTTGCAGGGGGGAAAAAGGACTGGCGTATGCTCCAGCCTGGACGGCAGAAAGTCCCGGATTGGGCCGCCGGAATCGCCTATCCGTACATCGGTGTGGTGGTGCTTCGGCAGGCCGCGGAACGCGGCGGGGA
This sequence comes from Myxococcota bacterium, assembly GCA_963663525.2. Lineage (GTDB taxonomy): Bacteria > Myxococcota_A > SURF-8 > SURF-8. Next base: position 915,595 of record CAXXHC010000004.1, on the reverse strand, counting down.
AATCGACCTGGACACCACGCTCGTCCACGAGTTGTCGCACATCGTGTTTCGGCAGGCGACGAAAGGAAAACCGGTGCCGAAATGGTTCGTCGAAGGCATCGCGATCTACCATTCCGAGGATTTCAGTCTGGAACGTGCGCGGCTGCTGATGACAGCGGCGGCTACCGGACGCCTGTACAGTCTTGCAGAACTGACGCACGGTTTTCGGGGCGGAGATATCTCCCTCGCCTACGCCCAAAGCTTCGAATTCGTCAATTATCTCGTCGGGGAGTTCGGCCAGCGAAAGATGAACGCCTTCGTGCGCCGCCTGGCGGAAGGAAAGGACTTCGATTCCGCGCTGGAGGAAAGTTTCGGAAAACGTCTCGACGAGTTGGAAAAAGAGTGGATTTCCTCGATCAAACTCCGCTGGAACTGGATTCCGCTCTTGTTCTCCAGTTCGACGCTGTGGTTCGCGACATCGGTACTTTTTCTGTTGAGCTACGCCAAACGCCGCCGGGAAAAAGCCCGAAAATTGAAGGAATGGGAGGAGTTGGAACTCGAAAGGGAGCGCCGCTTGTTTCCCGAAACCCAAGAGGAATTCCCGACTTCCGTACAGGATTCCACCGACGTTTCGCCCGGTCTCCCTTCCGTGCCCCGAAACGAGGATAAAAAAGGCGGGCCGACAATCCATTAACACTCTGAAATCAATCGTCTTTTTTCGTTTCTGAACAAGACGGCCCATGCTCCGGGCAGTTTTCGCACATTCCGGAACAGGAATCCAGAGCGTTTTTTCGCCTTCGATGCCCGCGAATTTTGAAACCGATGAAAGCCACCGCCGCAACGAAAACGATGGCGCCGACCAACAGGTATTCCCATAGAGGGTCCATAGTACTCGCCCCCTTTCTACAAGCCGAACAGCGTCCCCACCTGGAACACAACCGCTGTGATGAAATAGCCCAACACGGTCAATCCTCCCCATTGAAGAATGGCCCACTTCCACTTGCCGCTCTCTTGTCGGGTCACGGCGAAGGTGGCGACACATGGGGTAGCAATCAGCATGAAAAGCATGATACAGAACGCGACGAGCGGCGTATAACGCCGTTGCAACGCCGAGTGCAAATCTTCCGACTCTTCGTCCGTTTCTCCCAGTGAAAATACGATACCGATCTGGGCTACGAACACTTCTTTGGCAGCAGCGGCACCGATCATCGCGGTGCCGATTCGCCAATCAAAACCCATGGGTGAAATCACCACTTCCATAGCTTTGCCGATTCTCCCCGCGACGGAATGCAATAAAGCTTCCTCGTTCCGCATCGACTCGGCCTGCGCCTCCGGAATGGATTTCCCCTGAGCCATGAGTCTATCGACGTCGTAGACGTCTTTGCGAGGGAACGTGGTCAACGCCCACAACACAATGGAAATCGCGAGAATCACGGTACCGGCCTTGCGCAGGTACATCCAGGCGCGCTGCCACATTTTCAGCATCACCGATTTCAATGTCGGCAACCGATACGGCGGCAATTCCATCACGAAAGGCGTCGAAGCCCCCGCAAGCAATGAGGAGCGCAGCAGCTTGGCCAGCACGACGGCAAGAACGATGCCGATCATGTAGATCATCCACATCACGGGCGCACGCCACGATTCGCTGAAAAACGCAGGGATCAGCAGCATATAGATCGGCAGACGTGCGCCGCAGGACATCAGCGGCAGGACAAGAATGGTCGTCAGCCGGTCGCGCTCGCTTTCCAAGGTTCGGGTGGCCATGATACCCGGAATGGTGCAGCCGAAGCCGGTCAGCATCGGGATGAAGCTTTTGCCGTGCAGCCCGATTTTGTGCATGAAGCTGTCCACCAGAAACGCCGCCCGCGCCATGTAGCCGGAATCCTCCAGAAACGCGATCCCAAGAAACAGCAACACGATGTTGGGAAGAAAGACGATCACACCGCCCACACCACCGATGATGCCGTCCACCAGCAACGAACGCAGCGGACTGAAACCCTCGCTTCCGGCCCAAAACCCGTCGATCCACTCCGCAAGGTGCCCGAACAGCGTTTCGAGCCATCCCATCGGCAGTTCCCCGACGGTGAACGTCAACCAGAACACGAAGTACATCGACGCCAGGAAGAACGGCAAACCCAAAAGCCGATGACAGAGCACGCGGTCCACGATGTCGGAGGTCGTGCGGTCGTTTTGGTCGATTCGACGTATCACCACTTCCTGAATCAGTCCCGACACGTAGCCGTATCGTTTGTCCCCGATCGCGACCTCGCCCGGCTCTCCCACCAGACCTTCGATGGATTTCGATACTTCTCTTGCCGCCATCAAGAAATCTTCAGCGCCGATCAGGCGACGTTGTATCCACTCGACGATTTCCTGGTCGTCTTCCAACGCTTTCAAGGCCAACCAGCGGCGGGGAGGCGCACTTTCCGGCAGTTTTTCCGGGAGCTTCTCCATAAGTTCGTCCACGAAGCGGTCCAGCATGTCCTCGCTACCCGTGGAATGATCCGTCACGGGATGTTCGTGGGCATAATGAATGGCCTCACGCAACTCTTCGATGCCCTTCCCCACCCGTCCGATGGTTTCGATGACGGGAAAGCCCAGAAGTTCGGACATCCGCCGCACATCGAGCCGCTGACCGCGCTTGTGGGCATCGTCGCTCATGTTGAGCGCCAACACGAGATTGGCTCCCATTTCCATCAGTTGCACGAGCAGGTACAGGTTGCGCTCCAGGTTGGAGGCATCCGCGATGCATACGACTACGGACGGCTTTTCGTCCAGGATCACGCGGCGGGCGATGCGCTCCTCCGGGCTATACGCGGTGAGACTGTAAGTCCCCGGTAGATCGGTCACGACGATTTTCGCACCTTCGTAACGGTAACCGCCGTCTTTGCGTTCGACGGTCACGCCCGGATAGTTGGCGACAAGCTGCTTTGCTCCGGTCAACTCATTGAAAACCGTGGTCTTTCCGCTATTCGGGTTTCCCGCCAGGGCTATTCGGTACGTGTCGGTCATCGCTACACTCACTGTGGTAATTGATGAAATCCTGCATTCCGGGATCGTGACAACACTTTGGAAAACGCTTTTGCCCGCTTCGTTTTCAGGCTTCCGACTCGGACGGGCTGTCCTTGAAAGCATCGATCAGACAAACCTGTACGTCGTCGGCCTCGGCAAGTCGCAAGGAAAGCTGAAACCCTTTCATGCGAATCCAGATCGGGTCGCCGGTAGGCGCTTTGCGTTCCAGAAAAATCTGTGTATCCGGAAGCATGCCCATGTCGATCAGGCGTTGACGCACAGCGCCTTTCGAACGGATTTGCAGCACTTTGGCGCTCTGGCCCGGCTTCAGGTCGGACAAACGCGCCTTGTCGGTACAAACGGTCGGCAGGACATACGGACCATTCGAGGAAGAGGAACCGGCATCGAGAAATTCCAAAAGTTTCTTCTGACGTTCGGGATGTAAATGAAAATACTCGTACAATTTCACGAGCTTATCCACACCTTCATCCGAAAGCGCGTGCTCGACCGTACAGGCATCTTTTTCGGAGTTGACGGCGCTGACCCGCAACAGATCCTTGAAAAACCAGTGCAACAGCTCGTGTCGCACGCGCACTTTCCGCGCCAGTTCAGTGCCTTCCGGCGTCAGCTCGATGTACTCCCGCGCCTCGTACTTCACCAGCCCTCGTTCGCCGAGTTTTCGCATGGCGTCGGATACCGAAGCCATACGCACGCCTTTGAGCCTGGCGATGTCCTTGACTCGCGCCACTTTCTTTTCCTGGATCAGCTTGTGAATTGCCTCGATATAGTCTTCCAGGCTTTCCGAAAGCCGCATCCCGCTTTTGTTGTCGGATCCGAGAGATACCATGCTCGCGACCTCCTGTTAGGCGTGGCTACCTTACGTAATTCCATTTAACTTGTCAATGAAATCCGCGAGCAATTTCGTGCTGTGGGCGGTTTTTTTTCGGTGAAATGAGAATAGCTGGAAAACCCTGGAGCCATCCAATCCACTGTAGCGGCGAGGCGTAAGCCCGCCGTGATTCAAGTTCTTTTCCGGCGGGCTTACGCCTCCTGACGAACAGAGCTATACGTTTGTTTTTCTCAACGGGTTTTCACCAAACGATCACTCAGAGTGAGCGACGAAAAGCCTTAGGTTTTAAGAGCCTATCCCAGTAGGGTGAATTGTGCTATAGTCCTGTGAATATAGTATATTTACAGGAGATAAATATGGGATTGGCAACCCAAGATGATGGATGGAGAATCCCGGACGAATTGTGGGAAAAGATGGAGCCGCTCTTGCCTGCGCGAAAACCTCATCCCTTGGGTTGCCATAACCCGCCGGTTCCGCCGCGCCACGCGATGAACGCCATTCTATTCGTTTTGCGCACCGGCTGTCAGTGGAACGCGCTTAACGCGACGGGCATCTGCTCGTCCAGTGCGGCGCACCGCTGGTTTATGGAGTGGACCAAGGCCGGGGTGTTCGAGGCGTTTTGGCGACAGGGCATTTTGGAGTACGACAAGCTCAAGGGTGTCGACTGGGTTTGGTGTTCGATGGACGGCGCGATGACCAAAGCTCCGTTGGGCGGGGAAAAAAACGGGCCGAAACCCTACCGACCGCGGCAAAAGCGGCGTCAAGCGTAGCCTGCTGGTGGAAGCCGAGGGGATTCCGCTGTCCGTGGCGGTGGACGGGGCGAACCGGCATGACATGAAACTGGTGAAGGCGACTTTGGAAGGCATCGAGATCAAACGTCCCAAGCCGACGAAACGCAAGCCGCAAGGCTTGTGCCTGGACAAAGGGTACGACTACGATGAGGTGAGAGACTTGGTGGAGGAATTCAAGTTCACGGCGCACGTTCGTTCGCGGGGCGAGGAGGCAAAGGCGATCAAGCAGGAAGCCGGTTTCAAGGCTCGTCGCTGGGTGGTGGAACGCACGCATAGTTGGATGAACCGTTTCCGGAGAATACTAATCCGCTGGGAGAAACGCGCCGATTGCTATCTAGCCATGCTACATTTCGCCCTCGGAATTATTACTTGGCGCGCTTCCGGCCTACTGGGATAGGCTCTAAGTGCCAGTTTAATAAAAGGCTCCTTGTTCGTTCCTGATAACTGCCGCGCTTTGCGGCGGGCTTACGCCTCGCCGCTACGATCCAACGAAATGAACTACACCCGCCGCAAGCGGCGGAGTATCGGTGCTAGAACTCAAAGTCCAGCTGTTTTTCGTATAATTTCTTATAGGTTCCGCCTTGATTCTTGACGTATTTCCTTATCGTCTCTTCGCTCGCATACTGACCGACTGTATTGGCATAATATCCACTCGTCCAGAGAGCTCCACCCCACAGGATCTTCTTCGTTTCCGGGTGACGACGAAATATCTCTCGCGCCGTTATACTCTTGATGATCGTCACGATTCGACTGACTGCCATCGTCGGAATGCCTTGAACTAGAAAATGAACGTGGTCTTCTTCAAGACCGATTTCAACAAATCCAATTTCGTAACGTTCACCAATTCCTACGCAAACTTCCCGAAGTGTATTTGAAACTTCTTCCGAAAACACCTTACGCCTGTACTTGGCCGGAAATACCAAATGGTACAGAAGAAGCGTCTTGTTGTGGCTCTTGTGGATATGATCACTCATACACCCACTATACCATAACGAAGAAGAACGCCCCAAGGGGCGGGGAATTAAACCCTCCTTGGATGAAAACTTCGACATCATTGGCCGATTTACCACATTTTGTGATGTACCCGCTCTGCACTTCCTCTGACGTCTCCGTACTCTCTTCAACCTTGACAATCAGGAAATTCCCAGTAGGATTCATACGATCCGTGGATAGACATCAGAGAAAACGACGACCCAGGATGAGGTGTCCCCAAGATTTTACGAATGAATGCTCGGTACTCCGAGAATTCACCCCTGCCTTAACGAGCAGCGACTCAAGATCCGGCAGGCTTCATAAGAGTATAACCATGCGTACTTCCCGATGTTTCGTGCTCTTGTCGTTATTGATTCCTTTCCTCTTTTCCTGCACTTCGGGAGGGGACAGCACCCAAAGTCCCACAGGCGATGAGGATCTTTCCGAAACCACGGATCTTTCCGACGGAGGCGACGACCTGGAGGACGAGCAGGAATCTTCCCAGGGTTTGCTTGCCGCCAACCCGGAGGAAGTCCGCTTCGGAGCCGTGGTGCTTGGAGATGTGGGAAAAGAAACCCTGACGCTGACCAACAACGGGACGGAAGAGTTGACGATTTCCATCGTGCGAATCGACAACGCCACCACGCCGGAGTTTTCCCTCCAAACGCTGTTGCAAGGAGATCAGGCCGTAGAAGTCCCCATTGTCCTGGAACCAGGACAAAATCTTGCGGTTGAGTTGCAGTATGCTCCCGTGGATGCCGGGTCGGATACCGGAACGTTGCAGGTCATCGGAGAGAATTTCAAGAGCAACCTGCTGGAAATCTCTCTTTTCGCCGACGAAAAGGGCGAGTCGGCGCTAGATGTGGCACCGCGCCTGGAATTCGGCTACGCCGGGAACATCGGCGAGGAAGAAACGCGGGCGCTGACCCTCTGGAACCTCCCCGAAGATCCCGACACCAACCGCACATTGCAGATTACGAAACTGGAAGTCGCTGAAGGCACTAGGGATTTCCATTTGGATCTCGATACGTGCGCGACCAGCCCCCAACATCCGATCCTCATCGCCCCCGGCCATAGCCATACCTGCAACGTCGTGTTTTCGCCTCGCGACGCCGGGGAACTCGCGGGGGCGGTTCTCGTGGAAACCAACGCCAGCGAGGGAAAAACAAGCGACAACATCGACCTCTCGGGCCGCTGCGCCCCCCCGGAAACCGTGCTGGTGCTCGTGGTGGACCCGCGCGGCGAGCCGGTGCCGGGGGCGGAATTGCGTTTGTGGAAACAGGATTCGGTACTTGCGACGACGGACAGCCGAGGGCGCGCGGTCCTGATTCCCGAAGAAGACGGCGAGATTTTCGTGGCCGACGGGGCGACGTCGATTCACGGCGTGTATTCTCACCAGTACAAGCGAGTGCTGCCGGAAGACGAGGTATCGGTCTTCGTGCTGGAATCGCTCCCGGTGGAAACCATGCAGCCGGTAGCCTTGGAACAGGTATCGGCGGCGAACCTCGGCGGAGCATGGCTGCAATTTTCGGCGGATGACGTGCAACTGCCCGACGATACGGACACGTCCCTGTTCATGGCGGAAGGACACCCTTCGGCGGCTCCTTACGATTTTCCAGAGGGAAAAGAACTGGTGCAGATGTTCCACTTCGGCCCGGATGGAACCGCCTTCGCGACTCCCGCGCAACTGACCTTACCCAACACGCTGGCATTGGCTCCAGGCGAGCGCATCGAGTTTCACTCCTTCGACGAATCCACACTGCTTTGGGAAAAGTCCGCCGTGTTGGAGGTCAACGCTGCAGGAACCGCGCTGGAGACCGTCGAAGGCGGCCTCACCCACTTCTCGGCGGGCGGTTTTTTCCAGTCGGAGGACGACCTGCCGGAATACACGGTGACCGGTCTGGTTCAGGATGACTTGGGACAATTCCTTAGCAATATCCACGTGTTCGCGTTTGGAACCCGTGGTCGGATGCTGGACGACGACACCAACGCCGAGGGCCGTTACACCATTTCCGGGGTGCGGGTGGCCTGCAAAAATTCTCCATATCTTACGGTGGTCACCAGCCGCAGCGGGACATTTTTGGACGACACGCTGACCTCGGTATCCGCAGAGGTGACGGGCGATCCGAGCCTGGCGGTGGAAGCGCCGGTGCTGGTGCTGCCGAACGATATAGCCAGGGGCAACGTGCGGGGCGTGGCGCTCAGTCCGTTGGGAACGCCGGTGAAAAACGCCCGCGTGACCGTGCATCCAGCGTTGGGATGGGACTTGACCGGCCAGACCGATAGCGATGGCGCATTCCTGATATCCTCGGTGTTCGCCGGGGATGCGCGGGTGACGATTTCCCAAGACGAGTTGCGCTTGTTCAAAGAGATTTCCGGCACGGTCCCGGAAAAAGGCGAGTGGAACCTCGGCGAAATCATCCTGGACGAAGTGACGGAAACGGATCCTCCCACTGTGCTGTGGACCATGCCGTTGGATGGGCAGAAAAACATCTTACATCTCAACGAGTTGCGGGTGGCATTCGACGAAGCCCTGGCCCCGGCGAGCGTCCAGGCCACGTTGAAGCGGACATTGACCGACCGGTCGGTCACCGGCTCTGTGACGCTGGAAAACGAAACGACGGTGGTGTTTACACCCGATGCGGATTTCGAAGATGGACGAGCGTACACTTTCACGCTGGACGCCGAGCTGGCGGACCTCTCCGGCAATACCCTGGGGGAGGATTTTTCATTATCATTTCAAACAGTTCCCCCCACCTGCCCAGATGCGGAGTGCCGAACGGGCGCCTATATGTGGGAGACGGAAACCTGCGGGTTCGAGCCGCTGGAAAATGGCACAAGTTGCCGAAACGACTATGGAAGCTGCAACGGCGAGGGTGAGTGCGTCTGCAACAACGAGTTCATGACGGAGGATTGCTCGGCCTGTCAGAGCGGCTACATCGGTTACCCGGACTGCCGAAGCCTCTGCGGTCCCGACTCGTGCCACGGCCACGGGACGTGCAACCCGGAGGATGGTAGCTGTACGTGCAACGATGGGTATGAAGGAGATTGCGGCCAGGGATTGCTTGCGAGGGTGGAATTCTCGGTGGGTGACGACGCACCATTTTTAGGAAAAAATATCGTCGATGTGGATTTGAGTCTCCTTCATCCATTGGGAACCCGTTGCAGAGACGACAATATTTACTTTAATTGGGAGGATAATACTTACCAATGTGATTTCCCTGAGCCAAGCGGCCCAGTGGTCATGACCGCCTATCAGAGTGTTCCGCAAGCAGGTATTCAATCGTATGAAGAGTTTTATATCACCAATATGCAAGATGGGTTGTGGACAGTAGAAATTATTTTTATTGAAGATTGCGAGAATTGGAATGATTTATTCTTTGTCCCGTTTTGTGTTAAACGCACGGATAGCGATTTTACGCTGACATTGCTAGATCCCGTACTCACAACACCGCTTTTCGAAGAAATCCCGATTACCGGAACGTTGCGAGGAGAAGGCAACGCAAAGAGCTATCTTCTAACCAGAGAAAACGGCCAATGGATTGATTGGCAGGAAACCTTCTGTACCTGGGAAGATACCTGCCACGGTCACGGAACCTGCGATCCGGCGGACGGCTCCTGCGAGTGCGACAACGAGTTCATGAACTCGACCTGTGGCGCTTGCGCCACGGGATATACGGGCTATCCCGATTGCGTGGAAGATCCCTGTTATCCCGATCCATGCAACGACCACGGAGTCTGCACCAGCGAGGGCGAAGACATCGCCTGCACCTGCGCCGAAGGTTACGGCGGAGACTGGTGCGACGAATGCGACGCAGGTTACAGCGGCTACCCGGACTGCGTAGTCGCCCAAACCGTTCGAATCGAGTTTCACCACAGCAGCGCAGGGGAAGTCGCGCTGCATTGGGTGCGTCCCGGAGCGACCTACGGCGATGGCACTTCCTGTTACGAGGACAACCCGTCGCCGGACTGGTCGGATTCCGGCTGCGGCCAACCGGTGTACGAAGACTATGGCGTGGCGACGATCCGGCACGAAACCTCTCCGTGCGATGGAACGTATCAGGCCGTGGCGGTATACCACATCCCCGAGGAAAATTGCGGATACGAAGAGGTGGGAGTCTACCATGAAGAAGATTGCGATGTTTGCGGATGCGAAAGCAGAGTCGGATGTGAGTTTTGTCCGTCATTGCAGCTTCCGGGCTGTTGCAAGTCCTGCACGTCTGTCACGAACGAATGGGTTTGCCATGATGTTCCCACGGATGTTACCTTATATTTCTTTCTCGATGACGCCCCCTACCCCACCTATACCGTGACGGAAATTCCCGCGTTGCATCTCGAAGAAGGGGGCGATGTCGGCATCGTGACCATCGAAAGATCCGAGGGGATTTTTCTGGAACCGGCTTCGGCAAGATAGGATACAAACCTAGCAGATAATCCTGTATCTGTTTGATATTATAGACTTTCCTCGGATCAACAATCGGTAACGTCGGTAGTCAATCCTCCGAGTTTACGTGGCTTCTCTCGTCGGATTTTCTTTCATAGCAGTTGCTATTTGATTTTAGAGATAGCAAACCCTGGAGACAAAGGGTGGCATGGGCGAAGCGACGTGAAACGAACGCTTGTCCATGTACCCAACCATGCACATGGGCAACCTGCGGTTTGCCCATGCCACACATGATGAAATGATCGCTAAAACCAAATAAGAACCGCTATAAAATCCACCCGACAAGGCACCGGCCCGCGCTCGGAAACGGTCTCGCAAACGTGTCGTTTTTAGGCGTTTTTATACTGAGTAGACGAAACTTCGTTTGCGAGAGAAATACGAGCGTTGCTCGACTTTTCGCCCGAAAAACGCCGTTTTTTGTCCAGTTTGCTTACACTTTTTTGCAACTAACCTTGCTCCTTTGCTCGAAAACTTGTGAGGACTTTGCACGTTTTGTCGTGGTTTGTCGCGAGTTTGATGCAACAAAGCAAGGGGTAGTGGCTTTTTGGATACATTTGCCCGGAAAGTTACAAGTTTTGGCAAGTTTGCATAGGAGGAAGAGAAGATTTTTATTGCCTTTTAATGCTGATAAGAGTACCGTCATTAAACTTAGTTATTCAAGGATTTGTTGTATTCAGGTCGGAAGTACAAAATATCATGATGAGGAATATTTAAAAAGGCTTAAATTCCCTAAGGAGCAATAAATGTCTAGTCAAAATAATTCAACAAGGTTAGATTGTGTCGTCACGGGTTATTTAAGTAGTGCATCACTCATCAAAACCATGAAAAAATCGTCGGAACGAGTGTGCCATAGTCTTACTCGCGGAGCGAGGAAGGCTGTGCTCTCCATGGATTGCACAGCCTCCCGGACCTGAAGGTCCGTGAGACTATGGCACACTTTGGATTTGTAAAATATCAATAAAAACATAAGCTTACTGCTTGGTTATATATCACGTGACGACACTGCCTAGCTATTTCAGTTAGGTGCTTTTTTCGTTTATATTGACAAATATTGACAATGTTGCAGAAATTGACCCGCTACCTGCCGGACTTTCTCGTCCTCATGACCGTCAAGTTCCAGTGCCATTTCCTTGGTTTTTCGGATCGTTTCCGAATCAACGGACATCAGGTTCATCTGTCGGGCCAGGTAAGAAGGCGTCAAGCGATTCCGGTCACTGGCACTTTCAACGATCAAACTTCTGACATTATCCGTGAAGGCGGATAATCCATTAAGTCGGGCAAGAAATTTGCCCGACCTACACGAGATGTTTTCGATACATGATAGCGAAATGGTATCAGTTCGGCTGCGCTCGAAGACTCGCTTGCATCACGTTTCACACAACTCCCTACGCTCCACTAGGGCCAGAAAATACCTTTGCCCGAAACGCAAAGTCCGAGAATATTTACGGAATCGTCCTACAGAGTCGGAAACCGTCAGTGCTGTAGCGCGAATAGGGCGCACCGTTGGTGCGGTACGCAGACCGGCAATCCTGGGCGGAGTAATTCACTGAGCCGCCGCGCTTGACCTGGCTCGATCCCGTACTCGGTCCCACCGGGTCGGTTCCCACGTCCGTCTCGTAAGCATACTGAAACCTGTCCCAAACCAACTCACTTACGTTCCCGCTCATATCGTACAGGCCCCAAGCGTTTGCCTCCTTACCGCCTACAGGCCTCGTTCCGTATGGATCAACGTTGTAGCGATACCAGCCTATCTGATCCATGTTCGGATCGCTGGTCGTACTCGTGATCGTCCCATCATTCCCATCACTCAGATAAAACGCCGTATACTGATTCCCTGCTCGAATCGCATACTCCCACTCGGCCTCCGTGGGTAGCCGATACCCCTCGCAATCCTGAGGTTTCCCCACCCCGTTCAAAGCCACCGTGCAGATATACAAATTCGCACCACTAAAACATCTACTTTCCGACGATTCGCAACCGCTACCAAAAGTCCCCGAGCAGCTTGTGAGCGTGTAACAGGGCGTCAAACCATGCTCCGTCGAAAGCCAGTTCGCGTATACCAGAACCTCATACCAGTTTACACGTTCCACAGGGCAGTTATCCCCACAATCCGGTTTATCTCCATTCGGTCCGTAATAGCTTGGATTGTCCCCGAAAGCAGCGAACCACTCTCCCTGGGTTACTTCATGCGCCTGCAACTCGAAATCGTAGGTCAACGTCACTCTGTGAAGTTTTTCTCGAGCTGAAGCCCCTGTAGGTCGCCCCATCTCGCTGGTGCAGGAAGCCGGATATCCCGCCGGGCAGTCGCCATCCGGGCTACCCATCCAGAAGGTACCGGCCTGAATGGCTACAAATCCTTCCGTGTGGCATTCCGGATATCCGCTGAATCCCTCTTGACAATCCCCGCAATCCGACGTCATGAACTCGTTGTCGCAGGTGCAACTTCCATTCGCCTGATTGCAGGTTCCGTGGCTGTGGCAAGGATCGGGATCGCAGGGGTCGTCACGGCAAGTCGGGTACTCGAGGTAGCCTTCGGCGCAAACACCGCAACCACTGCCGTCGTAGCCCGTATTGCAATCGCAACTTCCGTCCTGCGAATCACAGGTGCCGTGGTCGTGGCAGGGATCGGGTTCGCAGGGGTCGTCACGGCAGGTCGGGTACTCGATGGTGCCCTCTTGACAAGCCCCGCAATCCGACGTCATGAAGGCGTTGTCGCATTCGCAGCTTCCGTCCGCTTGATCGCAGGTTCCGTGATTGTTGCAAGGATCGGGCTCGCAGGGGTCGTCGCGGCAGTCCGGGAAGTCAAGGTAGCCCTCCCGGCACGCCAGGCAATCTTCCGTCATGAACGCGTTGTTGCAGGTACAGGAGCCATCGGCAGTGTCGCAGGTGCTGTACTGGTTACAGGGATCGGGCTCGCAGGGGTTGTCCCTACAGTTCGGATAATCGATCGTCCCCCCCTGACAAGCCCCGCAATCCACTGTCATGAATTCGTTGTCACATTCGCAACTTCCGTCCGCTGAATCACAGGTGCCGTGACCATTGCAGGGATCGGGGTCGCAAGGGTCGTCCCGGCAAGTCGGGTACTCGATCGTCCCGCTTTGACAATCCCCGCAATCTGCTGTCATGAAAGCGTTGTCGCATTCGCAACTTCCATCTGCCTGATCACAGGTGCCGTGGTTATTACAGGGGTCAGGCTCGCAAGGGTCGTCCCGGCAGTCTGGGAAATCGATGGCACCCTCTTGACAGGCCGAGCAGTCCGCTGTCATGAATGCGTTGTCACAGGTACAACTTCCGTCCGCTTGGTCGCAGGTACCATGATCGTTGCAAGGATCGGGGTCGCAGGGGTTGTCACGGCAATTTGGGTAATCGATACGCCCCTCCTGGCAAGCCCCGCAATCCACTGTCATGTATTCGTTGTCACATTCGCAACTTCCATCCGCCGAATCACACGTTCCGTGGCTGTTGCAGGGATCGGGCTCGCAGGGGTCGTCCCGGCAGTCCGGGTAGTCGATACGCCCCTCCTGACAATCCCCGCAATCCGACGTCATGAATTCGTTGTCGCAGGTGCAACTCCCGTCCGCCTGATCGCAGGTTCCGTGACTGTTACACGGATCGGGGGCACAGGGATCGTCCCGGCAAGCCGGGAAGTCGATAGTCCCCTCCTGGCAAGCCAGGCAATCCGCCGTCATGAACTCGTTGTGGCAGACGCACTCGCCCACCTCGTTGCAAGTTCCATTGTCATTTCGGCAACTTGTGCCATTCTCCAACGGTTCGTAGCCGCAGCTTTCCGTCTCCCATCGGTAGATACCAGACTTGCACACCTCCGGCGGGCAGGTCGGCGCAACCGTTTGAAAATGCAGGACAAATTTCTCTTCACGTTCATTGCCGGAGAGATCCGCCAGCCCGGCTCCCAAGGTGAAGGTGTAGGTGAAGCCGTCTACGAACCCGGCATCGGGCGTGAACACCACCGTTGTCCCGTTTTCCAGCGTCGCCGTTCCGGTGACCGACTGGTCGGTCATTGTTCGTTTCAACGTAGCCCGGAGACTTGTCAGGGATTAAAAAGTCTTCTTCCGCAGTCGCGCGCAAGCGCGCATTGCGGAAAAGAACTCTGTACGAAGGCGCTTTACTCCGAAGTCTCGCTATGTGGAATGAATGACGTGCGGTTGTTTTGAAAGGTTCGACTCGGCTCCGAGCCGTGTTGAAAAGAGGGAGAATGGTGTTTGCGCTTCCTGGGAATCATGGTTTTCGTCTGCGATCTTTCATTTTCGAAGGTCCTTTGGGCGGTATTGACGGCTGCTTTTCGCCCTCCGGACACACGGCGCCCGTCTTCTTCGTGGAGGTTCCGTCTGATCCGGCACGCAGGTAATGCAACGAGCGTATTTTCACACGAGCTCAGACGGGCGGTGAAGCGCCTGCCATTTCCGGTCTTTTCGCCTGCCCGAGTTCGTTTCCGTTTGGCGGATAGGCCGTCATGTTTTGTGCGCCGTCCGGCCTATCATGCTCCGTGACGAGTTCCAGCCGTCCCTTCTTGCACACCGGACACAAGAGCGGATCGTGCCCGGTGAGCGCCAGGTAGCGCTCGTCCCAGCTCATCTCGTCGTATCGCTCGATGGGTTCGGGTTCCGGCGCGCCGAGCAAGTCACGGCAACGCTTGATATTCCTCGCCCGAAAGCGGTTGGCGTGCAAGCCGTAATGCCGGATGCGCGTAAAGCCCTTGGGGAGAACGTGCATCAGGAAGCGCCGGATAAATTCGGTCGCCGAAAGAGTCATGACGCGCTTTTCCCCTTCCTTTTTGTAATCCTTGTACCGGAAGGAAACCTTGCCGTCTTTCATTGCGATCAAGCGCTGATCGGAGAAGGCCGTGCGATGAGTGTACCTGGCCAGGTAGTTGAGCGTCGTCTCCGGCCCGCCGAAGGGCGCTTTGGCGTAGACATGCCATTTCATCCCACGGTGCGTTTTGATGAACCGATCGAAAGCTTTCGGGCCGGCGAATTTCCCGGACTTTCCGGTAAAACGCAGTTTGCCCGCTTCATAGGCCCTTTTGAGCGCCTCCAGAAACAATCGCCTGAAGAGACTCTTCAGAACGTTCACATGCAGAAAGAAGTCCTCGCGGCAAGTCACCCAGCTTTTGCCGTCGGGCGAAATCCCGCCTCCGGGGACGATCATATGGACGTGGGGATGATGCAGCAAGGTGCTGCCCCAGGTATGCAGCACGCTGGTGAAGCCGATGTTCGCGCCCAGATGCCTGGGATCCCCGGCGATCGTGAGCATGGTTTTCGCCGAGGTCTTGAAGAGGATGTCGTAGATCACGCGCCGGTTGATCAGCGCCAAATCCTCTATCTCTTTCGGGATGGTGAAGACGATGTGAAAGTACGGTACGGGCAAGAGCTCGGCTCTGCGTCCGGCCAGCCACGTGGCCGAGGCCAGAGCGCCGCATTTGGGGCAGGCGCGATTGCCGCATGAGTTGTAGCCTTTGGTTTCGTGTCCGCATTGGTTGCAGCGTCTGTGCTCGCAGTGTCCGCCCATCTCGTTGGTGCGGCAGGCCATGATGTCACGAGCGGCCTTGGTCTGCTCGGGCGACAGGAGATTGCCGTACAGACCGAGAAACTCATCCCAATTCTTCCGGAGAAGTTCGGCCGTCGTGAGTCTGCTATTCGCCATGATTCGCCTCCGATCCCGGCAGGAGGTCGAAGGGGCTTTGCATCCCGGCGATGCGCGCCGTGGCGATGTGGGTGTAAATGGCCGTGGTGGATAAGGAAGCGTGCCCCAGGAGCACCTGGATCGTGCGTAGATCGACGCCGTTCTCCAGCATATGGGTGGCGAAGCTGTGGCGAAAACTATGAGGCGTTACCTTTTTGCTCGGCGCCAACCCCGATTGAATGGAGATTTTTTTGCAGACAATTTGGATGGAAGTGGTCGTAATGCAGCGTCCCTTAATTCTTCCTGGAAACAGCCATGGATTCTTACTGTTTGCCTGATGTTTTCCCGGCTTGCATGTTCTCCAGTAGTCCCGTAAGATGAGCAGCAGTTTCGGAGACAGCACGGTGTAGCGATCTTTGCTCATCTTGCCTTGGCGAACGCGGATGACCATTCTCTGGCTATCGATGTCGCTCGCCCGCAGATTCGCCGCTTCCGAGACGCGTAGACCGGAAGCGTACATGACCTGGAAGATCGTGCGATACCTGACGTTTTGGACGGCGTCTAGAAAACGGACGACTTCCGAAGGCGCAAGTACCACGGGAAGCGTTTTGGGCTCCCTGGCCGCTGGTATTGCCGCCAGCGGCCAGGGGCGGTCCATGACGTTGAGAAAGAAAAAGCGAAAAACCCGGGCATGAGAATTGACGCTCCCCGGAGTGAATCCGCGTTTCTCATGAAGATAAAGCAGGTAGTCGCGGATCTCCTCCAGGCTGATTCGTCCCAACTGCTTGCCGACGTGCTGCTCGAGTTTTTTCAACCTGCGCAGATAGTCGGCCTGCGTGGAGGCGGAAAGGTTTCTCAACTTCATCTGCCGCACCATTCGTTGACGTGCGCTTCTCATATCCGGCCTCCTTTCACGGCTTCGCATGCATGGAAAGATGTTGCTTTCTTCCGAGTGATGAAACTGGCCAGGACGAGACGGATGGAGGTGCAGCGCAGGATGTGCCTGACCTCGCGTGGGTTGTCTGCTTGCGTCAGGCGATGCCTGAAGAAGGAATAGCGCAGTGTCTTCTCGATCGTCGTATAATCGAAACCTCCATCCATTGCAGCTTGCCTGATTGCCTTTTGCATGGGACCGGGAGTCAAGGGATTGTCATGGCCATCGCGTGTGAAAAGCAGATCCGTTCGAGGCCTAGTGTCGCGCCACCACCGGCGCAGGGTTGTGAGAGTTTCCGAGTGAAGCGGAACGAATTGGGGCCAGGCGCTGTTTGAAGAAGTCAGGCGGATCAGCATCCTTTTGCTATCGATATCCCCCGTCCTCAGGCGACAGGTCTCGCCCAGGCGCAAACCGCCGCCGAATGCTACGATCAAAACCGTTTTGTGAAGCTCAGAGGCAACGCCCTCAAACAGCCGGTCCATCTCGCTCTTCGTGAGCGGATCGGGAACCGGTCCCGGCTTGCCGGGAGAAAGAAAACAGGCTGCGACACCTGGACGATCCAGCGTCACGAAATAGAGAAACTTGAGCGCCATCAGCGCCTGCTGCCGGAAACTGTCCGGTCGCTTTTCCGCTCTCGCCAGGTGCCGGATCCATGCCTCAATTTCAGCCGCGCCCAGTTGATCCGGCGATCGCTTGAAATGTCGGACATACGATTCGGCGTGGTTCAGATACTGTTTGCGCGTGGCAAGGCGCAGCCCGTACCGTAAAAGATCCTCGCTCATTCTTTCTTTGAGATGTCCCATGAGTCTCCTCCTCGTGATTGACGCCGCCCGGAAATCGGACGACTGAAATCACAAGGATGTCGGGGTCATGGGAATTCAGGCAAGGTATTGCGGGAGAAAACGGGAAGATTGCAAACGCGCCAAAGGGCTTCAACGCAGGATACGATCACAAAAATATGGCTGGAGTCGAGCAAGAACTTACGGACAGGCAGGGGCTAAAAACTGCCGCGAAGCGGCTTCGTACCCAGCGTCTCGTTAAAAACCACACGCAACTCACTTAAATCATAGAGGTTTTCCTGCCCTTCCGCCGGCATCGTCCATAGCACGCTTGGAGGCTCTGTATCCGCCGCTTCGTCCAGGATGATTTCGCCGAGGTTCCACTCGTCATTCTCCGGGATCGTACCGGAAATCTCTTTGTACAATCTCAATTCGTCGTGGGCGATCTCCACCCGCGCCGCACCGGCAGGAACCGCCGAGACCACGAAACGCCCCTCGGCATCGCACTGGCTGACCAGATCCCAGCCCAAGACGGGATGGACCGTCACGCGGGCACCTTCCACTGGCGTTCCCAGCGGACTCAGCGCCACCCCCCGCACGCTGCCCTTGGCCACATTGTTGGGTAGGATCAGCACCGGCGCCCGCACGGTCTGGCTCGGATCCTCCGACACCTCCGCCACCACCGAAGTCAGCGTGTCGTCCAGAAAATCCCCGCTGCGGCTGGCGGCAACCGTCAGGTACGGTGAATGGGAACAGGCTACCCGTATCCCGGAAATCGTGTAATGACCCTCGCTGTCGGTGTCGTCGATCAGCATCCGTCCGCGCGCTCCGATCGCGAACACTTGGATATCACTCAGGTTTTGTTCCAAGTCATCTTGAACCAGCCCCGTCACGGTGTATTCCGGCAAGCTGCCTTCCGGCTGGAAAATCCCACCCGCCGAGAAGTGGGAAATCCCGCCCTCGACGGTTTCAAGCGTCGTGCCGTCGGCGCTGACTTCCAGCACCGCCGCTTTTTCCCACAGAAGCGTGGATTCGTCGAAGGAATGAAACTCGACACGTTCTCCCGGAGCCAACTCCAAAGTATTCGGCAACGTCAATTTGGCAGGCTGGACAAAGGTGGTGCCATCCGGGCCGAAATGGAACATCTGCACCAGTTCTTTGCCTTCCGGCAGGTCGTAAGGAGCCGCCGAAGGGTGGCCTTCGCCCATGAAAAGCTCTGTCTTCGTATTGCCGGGAAACTGCACGTCGTCCGTCGAAAACTCCAGCCGTGCCCCCTCGAGATTCGCCGCCGAAAGCTGCTTTTGCGACACAGGCTGCGAGGCTTCCACCGGCAGGGTTTCCAGCACGAAGACCGTGACTTCATCCTCTGGCAATACTCGCTTAAATTGGCGAGAATACACGCCTTTTACCGATGTCGCCCCGTCCGCCGCGAAAATCTGTCCGCCGTCTTCGGGAAGAATCACGGCCCTGCCCCGGCTGTCGGTGGTCGAAATCACGGCGTCTTCTCCCCAAAGGCGCAGCGCGGCTCCCGGTATGGGTTCCCCGCGTGGGTTCACCACCAACGTCAACACCGTTTCTGGCGGGGCACAGCGGCCCGTAAGGTCGATGTCCTCGCTCGTTTCGCCTTCGCTGGCGTTGGTTTCGACTAGAACCGCCCCGGAAAGCTCCCCGGCCTCCCGTGGAGAAAACGCCACGGTGCAGGAATGGCTCTGGCCGGGAGCAATCAGGATCGGATGCAGGGAACTAGCCGTACAGGTATCCACATCGAGATCGAAATCCCGACTGCCTTCGGTCAACTCCAGCTTCGTAACCATCAATGTACGGTTGCTTTGCGGATCTTCGGGAAGGTTCCAGATCGTCAGCGCCCGCGTTTCTTCCTCGCCGATGTTTCCGGCATACCCGAATTCCAAACGCGGGGAGACGTCCAGCGCCGACTCTCCCTTTTCATCGGCAAATAGCGAGATTTCCAGCAGGTTTCCCTGAAAATCCTGCCCGATGATTTGCAACGTACCGGTATCCGATCCCGCATCCACAGGAGCATATTGCAACTCCACTGCAAGGTTTTCTCCCGGAACGAGAACGATGGGAACGTCCACGACCTGTTCCCCCTGCAACATCTTCTGAACGGAAAACTCCGGCGTCGTGGCTTTGTCGAGTCGTACCACGGAAATTGTAAGATCTTCCTCCCCGTCGTTGGTCAACGTCAGGGTTTCCGTCGCCGTATCTCCCAACACCACCGCACCGAAGCGGACTTCTTCCGGGCTGGCATCAAGCAGTCCCTGGGGAGCGGCTTCTTCGTCTTCCGGGGAAATCTCGTTTTCGGAAAGGTCGGAGGTCTCGGAGGCGTCACTGTCGCCAAGGGGATTTCCGGTGCTACCACTGGAAGAGCAGGCAAAAAGGAGTGTGGTTAGCAACATAAAATAGAAGAATTCGCAAACAAATTTCATCATTTTCCTCAGGGAACGCTACCGTGGTAAATGAATGCGCGCGCATGTTGATGTCAAGTATGGTATTGATGACTACATCCAATGCGCCGAATATACCACATAAAATTAAAATCTCAAGGAGAATCGAAGCAAAATCACCGTCCCAAATCGCATGTGGCGATTGGGATTAGAGGAGAACTTCGGCATAGATGAATTGGACATTTCGACTCGAAGACGGGCATAAGGCTGACCCATCCCCAGTTTTATCAAAGTTTAACTTAACCAAGGAAATCATGAGTCCGTTCATCCCGAGTGCCGCCCGTAAGGGCGGTGTATCGAGGAATCTATACGAAAAACGCTATGGTTCGATACGATTTGCTTCGCAAATCACTCACCATGAGCGGTTTACCTCTTGGATGAAAAAGTGGGGATGGGTCAGGGCATAAGGATATTGTTGGAAACAAACTCGTGTAAAACCGTCGTAATTGTTGGCAATTTTGGTGTTTTATGGACTTTAACCCGGAAAATACTGGACAGTATCGACACGAGGGGTCGAATATCCTGGACACAATCCTAACTCCTTTGAATTATTTCTCTTTCTCAGAAAAATCTCCTGGAGCGAGTGAGGATTGAGGGGCACACTCAAGGCAACCAGAACACACTATGGAATGCGCCGAACGCAAAAAATCTACAGACTTTTCAATTGTCTGGAAGAATGAATCGATTTCTGGCAAAATACATGGGTGAAATCTGGAACCTCCGAGAATGAAAAGGAAAAGCTGATGAAAAACTCAGCATACCGTTCGATGCTCCTTTTAATGCTTGGACTGTCTGTATTCGCTTGCGATAACAACAGCATACGATTCCAAGACCCCGATGGCGACCTGGAAACAACCGAAACCGACTTCCTATCCGGCGATGGTGACGGAACCGTGGATGGAGATGGAGAATTAGACGACATCCTCGGAGAAAACGACGTTGACGAAGACACTCCATCCGACGGGGATTGGGATTCGGATGTAGACGAAGAAGCCTCACGCTGTCGGAACGCTCTCGCCCTCCATTGCGGCGACCGGTATTCCCACAGCATGTCCGTCCAGGGCCTTCCCAACGAATGGTACGGCTATAGCTGCACCCAGAGGGGAGAAGGAGGCGACGAGGCGATTTATTCGTTTCAGACCGATGTGACGTGTCAGGTCGAGTTGCGGCTGAAGAATTTGCAGGCTGATATCGATCTTCTGCTGCTTGACGCCTGCGATCCCTGGTCTTGCGTCGCGGCGTCTCCCACTCCTATGGATATCCAACAGGATGAAGAGATTCGATTCACCGCAGAGCCCGGTCAGCGGTATTTCGTGGTTGTGGATGGATACGCGGACGCCTCCGGCAGCTATACTCTCTCGGCGGATTGCGCCTGCGAAGAGATAAATTGCCTGGACGCGGGAGGCTTTTGCAACGACTACTCGGATACCTGTTCGATGGGAACCAAGCGAGCGGATCACTTGCACTGCGATACGGGGGTCTGTTGTGTCCCGATGACCTGTTCGGAAGCGGGAGGCTCTTGCTTTTCCGAAACCTGTCCGCAAGGGTGGGAAATTCCGCGTTATGGCGACACGTTCACCTGCGAGAATGGCGGAACCTGTTGTGTGCAGAACCCTGGGGCCAACGAGTGTCCTCAATATCGCGCATCTTTGGCACAGTGCCCCTTCCAGTACTTCCACGGATCGCTGGACTGGCCGGACTGCCCGGAACTCCTGATCTGCATGGACGATCCCTGCCGAACCGATGCGGATTGTCATTTGATGGACTCCGCGCAACTGGGTGGCTACTGTGTCACCGGGAACTGTGTCTACTGCTGGCAGGACAGTCAATGCCCGGACGAAATGGTCTGTCGCGGCGGTCGCTGCCTGAAGAAGGCCAACGATTGTCCCGCGCCCTCGGACTGCACGGGCGGGAGTTGCAGACTGGTGGAAATCTCCGAACAAGTCTGCCCGGTCTGTGTGTGCGACACGGTGTTCGACGATTCCTGCGAGCGCGACGAACAGTGCCAACCCTTGTCGCACCACTATTTCCAACATTGCGTCAATGGGCGTTGCGCCGAGTGCCGCCACGACGGAGAGTGCGCCGAGGGCTTGCAATGCCTGCCGCCCGGCCTGTGCTATTCCATGACGGAACATCCTTCCTCTCTTTACGGCTCCTGGCTGATCGGCTGGTGGGGTGCGCTGAACCATTACAGCTACTTCCGCTTTGAACCCGATGGTACGTTGCGCCGGGGTAGCTATATGTCGAACGATCTATGGATGGACAGCATCGTACTTGACAATTGCTCCTATGGAGCCGAACTCCCCAGCCCGTTGCTTGGAACCTGGGAGCCGGAGGTGACGCAGAGCGGTTTCCTGATTATCCGCACGCGCTTCCAACAATGGTGTACCCAGGGAATGGACATGCCGAAACGGTGGAAGGTGGTCCTTAATCCCGGCGGCGATTTTATCTCTCTTGTTTCCATCGACCATCCAGGATCAATGGATCTCGAAGGCTGGCGGGTCGATCCGCAGGTCTGCACGCCGGATTTCGCAGAATGCGACCCCCCGGAATTTCCATCGGAGTAATCTTCTTCAAATTTCCGAAGACCTTGCTCGTTTTCTGATTGGATATTCCTCAACATCCACTCCAAACCATTTGATGAGTCCAAAATCGTGTGGTATTTTCATGACCGTGAAATGGAAAAGTACCATACATAATCATATTTTACTCATTCGAGGCACCGTATGAAATTCGCAGTTTGGTCGGCATTGGTTTTTCTGATGATTTTATTTATTTCCGGTTGCGGTGATGACGGTGAGAAGGGAGACATCAACCCCGATTCGGATCTCGAAACGGATGCTCGTCCGTTGATCGAGGCCAGTCTCAAACCGGAAGATCTTGTTCTCCAAGCCCTTCCCGATCCCCCCTCCCCTTCCTTACCCCAGGGGGTAACCATACGGGTGATGAGCTACAATATATTTGACACCCGGTATGCCTCGGCCACGGCCATCGGTGAAATGATCCGAACCTACGAACCCGATCTCGTCGGTCTGCAGGAATGTGACGACAGCTATCTGCCCCAGATCGCCGAAGCCGCAGGAATGGACTACTATGACGGTTACGAGGTGGCCCAGCTTTCGAAAACGCCACTGGAAGGATTCACCCAGGGCGCGTTGGATCTCGGCGGCCACTTTACACGATCCGAGACGGTCATCGATGGCGTGCGCTTCGTTTTCTACAATGCTCATTTGGACTGGAATGCCGTGGGAAACCTACAGTTTCGTCAGTTTGCCGATGAAGTCATCGGACCTGAAACGGTCGAACACCTCGTGTTGA
Source organism: Myxococcota bacterium (assembly GCA_963663525.2). Lineage (GTDB taxonomy): Bacteria > Myxococcota_A > SURF-8 > SURF-8. The sequence goes on along the minus strand of CAXXHC010000004.1, from coordinate 892,411 downwards.
CCGGCGACTTCAACGACGAGCACTACAGTACGCAGAATACGATTCTGGAGGAAGTCGTAACGGACGTTTTCACCACCCTGGGGTACTATCCCGGCGAACGGATCTCATGGCCGGCCCTGGGTTTCGACGACACCGAGGGCTCCCAGTTGATCGATCTGATCTGGTGGCGCAATGACTACCCCGCTATCGTGCTGAACGCGGATGTATTGAACCTCACTCCCTTTCTTTCGGATCACAAACCGGTGATTGCGGATCTTCTTTACCCGCTCGAAGGCGCTGAGGCGTTTGATGAAGACCCCTTCGCTCCGTATCGAGCGATCGATAGGGATTTTCCATCCGAAGAGAAACGCCCGCCGAACCTGCTGCGAAATCCCGGCGCGGAAGAAGGTCTCGACGGCTGGACGATTCTCAACGATGCACGTGCCGAAGGCGAGCGTGAAAATCAAAAGCCGCGTTCAGGGCAGAAGTTTTTTACAGGCTGGCTGGAAAAACCCGCTGACGCATCGGAGTTGTCTTCGGGTATGCAAACGGTCGATCTCTCCGAAATGACGGAAATCATCGATCAAAGCCGGGGGCGCCTGCTGGTTTCCGGGTGGCTGGCGACCGGATATCAAACCGACGAGAAATACGGAGTTGTTTCCAACAAGGCGCTACCCACGGATGAAGGTGAAATCGTGCTTGAAATGCTGGATGAAACCGGCAACATCCTGACGCGATGGAGTTCCAAGCGGCGAGACACCTTGGCCTGGCATCCCGTGTACGCCGTTCGAGACATTCCCCCGGAAGTGCGGGCGGCTCGGATCGTTTGGATTTCCCACCACAAATTGCACAATGGTCTAGGAAATGACGCGGTATTCGACGATCTCTATCTGGGTTTCGAAGAGCTGGAAACTTCTCATGACGTGCTGGGAGGCAACCTGCTGCAAAACACAGGCGCGGAAGAAAACCTGGAAGACTGGGACGCCTATGGTTGGCGACGTGTGGAAGATGGTGAAGCCGCCGGATTGACCGTGTTTCCTCCACGCTCTTTTTCAGGCGAAGGGATGTTTTTCGGTGGCGGTATGCTTGATTTGAACGGTGGGGAACCGGGAGTCTCCACCTTGTCGCAAGACATTGATTTGCAACCGTATTTCGAGCGCATCGACCAGGGAGATTTCGCCTTGCGTTGGGGTGGATGGTTGCGAACGTGGGCGAGCAAAACCACAGTCGGCATAGTTCTGGAAATCATGGATGCCGATGGAAGCGTCTGGGGCGAGATTCCGGGCTCCGAAACGCACAACCCGGAATGGACCTCTTTGGAATTCCTGACCAGAATACCTCCAGGAGCTACCGCAGCACGGTTGATCGTACAAGCCAATGTGGAACAAGTGGGCACAGGCGTCTTTGCAGACAATCTGTTTGTCCAACCCGAACGGATCGACGAAAGCACGACGGACCGTTAACCCGAATAATTCATGAAGAATCTGCTGCGACTTGAAAATCCTCGATCTTTCACTTGTTTCCCGATTTTCATCCTCGACAGACTGTAAAGTATGCCTGCGGGTGAAAATCGGTCCAACTTCATGAAATATCTTCGGTTTTCGGCGTCTCGCTACGATCCTCATGAATAATTCGGGTTAAACACACTCCGTTGACAAACTATCGGCAACATTCGAGGCTTTTGGGCCATGTACATTCACTTGCTGGACAAAAGACCTTTTCGGAGCCGGAACATTCGGTACCGTTCATGTTGACCATCAAACCGGTGTATTCGTAGTTGAATCCACAAGCCTTTTATCAAACCCGATGCAAATTCCGTATTTAGGCAGACTTTTTGGACGATTCAAGCGATCAAACCGCATGGATCGGATTTCAACCCATCGAGAGATCCACATAATGGTTGTCCGAGCACCCCAAAAGGGGCGGAGATTAAAATAGTGCAAAATCTGTTTTCCGTTTGAAACCTCAAAAAAGGGAGGATGAATGTAGGGGCGGGTGAAAGGAGCATAGCGACTGTAGCCCCCCCGTTTTGACAGAGTTTTTCGGTTTTTGGGGAGCTCCGTTCACTTTGTTCACTACACTCGCCCCTACGCTTTTCTCCTTGGAATAAGCTTTTACAATGTTTCGCACTCATTTAATTTCCGCCCCTCCAAAAGGTTCCATAACCTCTTGAGAATTCCCTCGCCTATGCTATATTCACAAAACCTTCAGCAGCTTGGTATTTCTCGATTCTTCTGTGCGGTTCTATGTAAGGAGGATAGCGTGTCTTTTAAAAGTCATGCGTGTCGGATGTGGTTTGCAATGCTGTTTTTCACAGTTTTCGCTCATCCGCTGGCATTTGCCGGGGAAAATCCTGAAGGCATCGTGGTTTGGAGACTCCAAACCAAAGAAGGCGTGACAGAAAACGACATCGACTCCATTTCCGGCGTATTGGCTGCCGAAGTGGAACGTCGGTCCGGTCGGAAAGTCATTTCCGAGGCCGACATCCAGACCGTCGTTACCGGAGAGGAAACCCGCCAGCAATGCGGCGCGGAATCGACGAGTTGCATTGCCGAAATCGGGGCGGCCCTGGGGGCTCCGGAAGCCGTCGCCGGGGATCTCGGGCGCATCGGAAGTTACTGGATTCTCAATCTCCGGCGCATCAACGTGCGAAGCGTCGAGGTCATCGGACGGACCAGTCGCCGTATCAAAGGTGGCGAAGATGCACTGATCGAAAGCCTTTCCGGTGCCATCGCCGGACTTTTCGGCGTGGAAATGGAAGAGGAACCGCCACCGGTTGTTTCAACCGGAAAAACGGAGGAAAAACCGGGACTTGGCACGTTGTCCAAAGTCGGAATCGGGGTCATGGCGACGGGCGCAGCAATGGTGATCGTCGGTGGCGTGGCAACCTGGAAGACCGGTGAGGCCAAGGACGAATACGAACAAACCCTGAAAACAAGCGCCAAAGACGACCATTCCACCTGGAAATCGACGAGTTACGCCATGTACGGACTCGGTGCGGCGGCGCTGGCAACGGGTGCTGTGCTTTTAATCGTGGATATGTCGCGAGACCGTCCTGACAACCCCGAAACGGCTCGGTTGGATGTCGGTGTGGCTCCGACGCCGAACGGTGTCCAGGCTCAATTGCTGCTTCAATGGTAATCTATTTTTCTGGAAGTCCATTATGCGATATTTCAAAATTTTCGCTTCGATCCTGTTTTTCGGTTGGATTCTCGCAAGTTGCGACGCCTACTCCCTGGCCGATCTCGGCGGTGAGGGCCAACCTTGTTCCGGCAACGGTACCTGCTCTGCGGGATTGACCTGCTGTGCGGAGCACATCTGTCATGCCGCCTGTGGCGTGGATGGGGATGAGGATGTGGATACGGAACCGGAGTTCGAGAGCGATTCCGACTCCACTGATACCATAGACACGGTAGACGAGACGGAAGCGGACGAAGCAGAGGCGGATGAGGCGGAAGCGGACGAGGATTACCAAACGGGCTGCAATCCCAGCGAAACCACCTGCTGCGATGCCGACGGTCAGCCGATCCACGAAGGAGAAGCCTGCCCGGATGACGGTCTGTCCTGCACGAACGATCTCTGCCACGAAGGGCGCTGCGAACATGAACGGGATGCGTGGTCTTGCCTGATCGACGGCGTATGCTACGCGGAAAACGACACCGAACCGCGAAATTCCTGCCATTACTGCGACCCAGTGAACAAGCCGGATAGCTGGCGCAATTTCGACAACGGCGAGGTTTGCAACCAATTCGAACACTGCATGACCCAAAGCACCTGCAACGGCGGACTCTGCGCGGGCTCAGTCCCGTTGAACGACGGCACGGCCTGCGGTGAGAACGACGCAGACCAATGCGCCTCCGGGGTGTGCGTCGATTGCTTCGACACGGCGGGCTGCGACGATTTCACACAAGATGACAATCCTTGCACCACTTTGTCCTGTTTGGTGAATGTTTGCGCCGAATTGAACGACGATACGGCGACGTGCTCGGACGGCAACGCCTGCTCGAAACGCGACCATTGCTCCAACGGCCAGTGCGTGCCCGATATCATTGAGACCTGCTCCAGCTATGGCGACTGCGACCCGGCGGATGGCTCCTGCGACTGCGACGAAGGCTACACCGGAGACCGTTGCGAACAGTGCGACGAACATTATTTCAATCCCTACGTGGCGTTTGCCTGCGTCCCTTCCGTGCCGGATTACGACCACGACGGCGTGTGCTACGGCCCGGACTGCGCGATCATCGAGTACGATGTTTGCCCGACCGTCTGGAACCCGGATCACGACGCCTCCGCCTGCGAGGCGTGGAGCGACCACAGCGCCGAGTACGGGGCACGGCGGGAGCTTGCACTCTCCGAAAACGGCGAGGATTCCACCTGGAGGCGCACGGCTGAACCGGTGGAACTTCCGCTCGTCAACGGCATTTTGGACGATTCCGTGGTGGGATACTGGAAGCTGGACAATGGCGAGGCTCGGGATTATTCGGGGAATGGCTGGCATGGAAATTTAGTGAATGCTCCTGAAAGCACTGAAGGAACATTTACAGACCAACTCGGTTCCTTATCATTTAATGGAGTCAACCAATACATTCAAACAGATATTCCTGTAACCACTTTACGAGGGATTACTGCTTTCTCGGTGATGGCTTGGCTGAAAATAGATGATATGACAAAAACAGCCGGTATTCTTGGCAATGATGATACTGGCGCGGCACAGTTTAACTTTCGTGTGCTCTATGAAAAACTAGGAATTTCTTTTCAAATGGGGACGTGGCAGCACTCTTCGCTAGATAGCTATATACCGGATGAAAATGAATGGTTCCATGTGGCGGTAATAGTATCCCTAAACACTCAACAATGGTACATAAACGGAAATCTCATTGAAAGCGATCACGAACCGTTCGAAAACCTTGCAGGCAACGATCAAGTTCCATTAATGTCAATTGGAAGAGGAGTCGTGTATAATGAGGAAGATTATTTCGATGGCTCCATCGACGAAGTCCTCCTCTTCAACCGCGCCCTCTCCCCCGACGAAATCCGCGCCTACTACGACTCCCGCGCCCCCTACGGCACAAGGAACGTCCCCGGCGCGCAGGACGACTTCGACGATATCCGCGTCACCGAAACCAGCGACCAAATCGACGGCGCGACCCACGAGCACCTGATCCCCCACGAAATCCTCGGCCCGCGTCCGCATTCGGACACGCCCTGCCCGGTGGAATACGACGTGACACCGGTGGAACACATCCCCCACATCGCCGACCGCGAGGATTTGTGCGGGGTGGTGGGGTATTGGAAGCTGGACGGGAACGGGGAGGATAGTAGCGGATGTGGAAACAATTTGGTGAATCTAGGGAATCCGTTTTATTCACGAAGCCGTTTCGGTGAAAATAATGGTTCTTTGACTAGTTCCGAAGCCTCTTTCGGAGGCTTGCATTCCCCTTCTGATACCACCCAAGAACTGGAGCTTTCAAAGTACACGTTGGAAGCCTGGGTTTTTCCGAATAACACCAGTTTTTATATAGTAAACAAGGGATATTCCGATGTCAGCAATCTGAATTATGGCATGTATCGAGAAACAACAACAGGCCGTTTCGGATGTCAATTCCAAAATAGTCAAGGAGAAAATATTTATTGTATGTCTACTTCTCTTCTCTCGAACAAAAAGTGGTCACACGTAGCATGTATTCTGTCCGAAGAAGGGCTTTCCTCTTACATCAATGGCGTGTTGGACAATTTCTGTCCTACGACTGAAACTCCAATAACCGTTTCCACAGATCTTGCTATTGGTCAGGACAGCAATAAAAACTACCGAATCGACGACGTCCTCATCCACTCGGTCGCCAAATCCCCCGAATACATCTACCGGCGCGCCCATCCGAACCTTCCAACCGTGCGATTTCTCGCCAATACGGAATTTGCCAGCTATCACGGCAGTTTAAACGGCCCGTTTCCCTGGATGTCCTACGCGCTTCACTGGAACCGCCCCGACGCCGCGCAGTCGGCACCCATCGTGACTGGCCTATACGACGACAACCTCGACGAGTACCCGACCTGTTACGGCCTGCTCTCCGAATGCACCGGCTATGCGGGCTGGTGGCGTTTTGACGAGGGCAACGGGAACATTGCCGTGGATTCGAGCACGAATAAAAATAACGGGACATTGCAAGGTGATGACGGCCTACCTCAATGGGTGGCCGGGCGTGAAAGGACGGCGCTGGAGTTCGATGGGATCGATGATTATGTGGAAGTGCCTGAAAATGATTCAATTAATACCTTTACCCAATTATCTATTGAATCTGCAATTGCAGTGGAAGCGATAGGGCTCTTCGCTGTTTAGTGTGGGTAACGGCAGCTTATGCATCGGCTTCGCCGATCCGGGGACCCGTCCCCGCACCCCTGGGATTTATCGCTTTGAAGTCCAAACCTGGTTGTTGTAATAAGGGATAAAGAGAAAAGGAGAGGTTTCCCCCTCCTTTCCAGGTTCGGACCTTCGACGGCGCTCGGGTCGCGTCCCCGCGTTGCCTTATCCTCCGCCGAAGTTCTGCCAGTGTAACCTTTGCACACTGAAGGAGCAAGAGATGGACGAGCGCGGACTTTTCACGATGGCTCTTGGATTGACCCCTCCCTGGGAGGTGGTGGATATTGACTTTGACGCCGAGCGCCACCGGTTGGATCTGTACCTGGATTTTCCCGCCGGGAGCCGGTTTGCGTGCCCGCAATGCGAGGTGGCTTGCGGGGTTCACGATACGAACGAGAGGAGTTGGCGACATCTGAACTTTTTTCAGCACGAGGCGTATCTTCACGCACGCCTACCCCGGATCAAATGCCCTGAACACGGAGTAAAAACGGTGGAGGTACCTTGGGCGCGTCCTGGTGCGGGGTTCACGCTGCTTTTTGAGGCGCTGGTACTGCTTATGGCCAGAAAGGGCATGACGCCCAAGGGGATCGGCGAAATACTTGGTGAGCACGACACGCGGATCTGGCGGGTGCTGGAATACTATGTGGACTCGAGTCTGGCGAAGCAGGACTGGTCCGAGGTCGAAGCGGTGGGCGTGGATGAAACCAGCCGTTCCCGTGGGCACGACTACGTGACGGTGTTCGTGGACATGGACGAGGCGAAGGTTCTGCACGTGGAGCCCGGCAAAGACCACCGGACGGTGGCGGGCTTCGAGGCTGAGCTTCACGCTCACGGCGGTAAACCCGAACAGGTGAAAGAGTTCAGCATGGACATGTCAGCGGCGTTCATCAAGGGGGTTGGGAAACAGTTTCCCGATGCGGCGATGACCTTCGACCGCTTCCACGTGATGAAGCTTGTCAACAAGGCCGTGGACGAGGTGCGGCGTGAGGAGCGCCAAGACAGGACTGAGTTGGAAAAGACGAGATGGGTCTGGTTGAAAAACGAGCAAAACCTTACGGACAAAGAGCGAGAGAAGTTCGATGAGTTGAAAGACAGCACGCTGAAAACGGCCAGGGGCTATCGGCTCAAAGAGACGCTTCAGTCGGTATATGCCGACTACGCAGGCCATCCAGATGACGGTGAGAAGCAGTTGCAGTACTGGTATTTCTGGGCCACGCACAGCCAACTGCCGCCGATGATCAAGGTAGCCAAAACGATCAAGACCCACTGGGATGGGGTATTGCGGTGGTTTCAGTCAGGTTTGACACAAGGGCTGGTGGAAGGCATCAACGGTATAATTCAGGCGGCCAAGCGCAAGGCCAGAGGGTTCAGGTCGTTTAGGAAGCTTCGAACCATGATCTTCCTCGTCGCTGGAAAGCTAGACTTCGACCTGCCGCAGATGAAACTGCTTACCCACAGTAAATAGCGAGGAGGCAGCGATAGTAGGTGCAAACGACTATATTGTTTCGAAACCCTATGGCACAGGTCAGACATCCTACACATTAGCGCTTGATAATACATCCCAGGCAAACGGCAATCTTGCCTTCTCCGTAAGTGAAGATATCGACAGCTATTGCGCCACACCCGACGACCGAGGCACAGTACCCCCAACAAGTGCCTGGAGTTCCGTTGCCGGTACATATGAACCAAATTCCATAACCACGTGGTTTGATTATGAAGAGGATCTACACAGTGCCTGTGCCATAGAGATGAATGATTCTGGAGAATCGTTGTTCATCGCTAGCTATGATGGCTCGACTTTATACTTTGACGGCCTGATCGACTCCGTCCGTATCATGAACCGCGCCTTGGAGCCCGACGAATTTTTACACTACCCGCTGGCGTCTTGGAGTCTGGGAGCGCTGACCGAGCAGGACGACACCACCCCGCTCGACAACGACGACGACGGCATCCCCGACGACGGCGACGGCTCCCTGGCCTGCTGGGACAACCCCTGCACCGGAGCCTCCGACACCGCCTGCGACGACAACTGTCCCTTTACCGAAAACCCCGATCAAGCCGACTCCGACCGGGACGGCTTGGGCGACGCCTGCGACCCGGACTGGGTAGCGATAAAAGCCGGAACGTTTTGGATGGGTTCGCCGGATGGCGCTTGCCCGGAAGGCTATCCGGGAGAGTGTGTGGAGGAGTTGGGGAGACAAACCAACGAAACTCTGCATGAAGTGACGTTGACCTATGATTTCGAGATGATGAGTCACGAGGTGACTCAAGGGGAGTGGGAAACCGCTTTCGGGAACAATCCGAGCTATTTCGGTCCCAACGGCAATGGCGTCACTTGTGGTGCCGATTGTCCGGTGGAGCGAGTGAATTGGTATGAGGCGATAGCCTATGCCAACTGGCTGTCGGAACAGGCTGGATTGGAATCATGCTATATCTTGACAGAGTGTTCGCATGAACTTGGGGCTGGCTGCTTTGATCCCTCCAATCCTTCCTGCACGTCTTCCACCTATTCCTGCACCGTTTCTTTGAATAGTGTGAGTAAGCCGCAGGATTGCGAAGGGTATCGTCTTCCTACGGAAGCCGAGTGGGAGTATGCCATTCGTACCGGTTGCCAGTACACGGCATTTTATCAGAGCGAAGGGAACAACGGGGTCATCACGAATACGGACTGTACTTTGGATGACAACTTAAATCAGATTGGCTGGTATTGCGGAAACGGGAACCTGACTACTCACTCTGTCGGCGGTAGAGACCCGAACGCCTGGAGGGTGTATGACATGAGCGGAAATGTCTGGGAATGGGTATGGGATTGGTTCGGTGCATATGATGAATCAATTTTCGATCCTACGGGGGCGATTGCAGGAGATTACCGGATATGTCGAGGAGGAAACTGGGGAGGCTATGCGAATTATGCACGTTCTGCTCATCGAGGAAAATGCTTTGATACAGAACGTGATTCCGATTTGGGCTTCCGCCTCGTCCGCACACTGAAAACCCAAGTCTGCGAGAACGTCACCTGCGGAGAAAACGCCCACTGCGACAACGACACGGGGGCGTGCGTCTGCAATTACGGTTCCAGCGGCGACCCGGTGGCGGGCTGCGTGGAGAACTGCGAGGGCGTCTCCTGCGCCGACAACCAATACTGCGACCGTGGCACGGGAACCTGCCTGTGCAAACGGGCCTTTCGAGGCGACCCGGAAAACTGCCTGACAGAGGATTTCGTAGGCATCGAAGCCGGAACCTTCTGGATGGGCAGCCCGGACGGCGCTTGCCCGGAGGGGTACCCGGGAGAGTGCGTGGAGGAGTTGGGAAGAATCTCGGCTCGTGAAATATTGCATGAAGTGACCTTGACCTACGATTTTGAGATGCTTTCACATGAGGTGACACAGAAAGACTGGAATTTACAAACGCCGTGGAATCCAAGCACGTATAGCACCTGTGATGGTGGCGATGGAAACACCTGTCCGGTGGAGACTGTTTCCTGGTTTGATGCACTGGCATATGCAAACATGTTATCTGAATACTCTAATCTGATGACATGTTACTCGATTTCAGATGTTATCTGCGAGGACGAATCGTCACTTGGCGATGATTATATAGGGTGCATGAATGCCATTCAGGGTGGAATCGACTCTGCGACAGTGACACTGGCTGGTGGAGTGACGGAACCGCAGGACTGTGAAGGTTATCGTTTGCCTACAGAGGCGGAATGGGAGTATTCAATCCGCTCTGGGTACCAATACACTGCATTTTATCAAAGCAATGGGAACGACGGGACGATTACAAATACGGGGACTGATCCAATTGATCCGAACCTTACGCAGATTGCTTGGTATGGTGGGAACAATACACCATACGGGACGAAGCCAATCGGTGGGAAAGAGGCAACCCCCTGGGGCTTGGTTGACATGGGCGGCAATGTGTGGGAGTGGACCTGGGACCATTTCTGTACCAACAATACAGGTTACGGTGATGATCCGGATGCTAGTACATGTGCCGGCACTCAACGTGTCGCACGTGGCGGAAGCTGGGGTCACCCTTCTAAGTATTGCCGATCGGCGGATCGAAATACGACCCCGCCCAGTGGTCGTAGTGGCTTCTTCGGCTTCCGCCTCGTCCGTACCTTGCATGGGGAATAGGATTTCGGAAACCCTCTGCAACAGCTACTCGGAGATTCGACATGCCAGGCTTTTTCCGATGGTCGATGGCCCTTTCCTTGTGTCTAGCACTGCTATTCGCATGGGGTTGCGACGAGAAAAGCTCCCATGAAGTTTCTAACGGCGATACGGATTCCTCCGATGAAGACTCAGTGAATTCGGAAACGGAAAGCGACGTCGAAGCCATCGAGACCTTCCCTCCCGAATCCCAGACGCCGCTGTTCGAAAAAGGCTTGATTCTACCGCCTGATTCCCTCGAATGCATTCCCGTATCGACCGGCGAACCTCAGTCGAACTGCAATCACCACGCCTCCACGGTAGCCGAGTTGCCGGACGGCTCCGTCGCGGCGGTCTGGTACCATGGCGAGGCGGAAAAGTCGAAGGATTCCAGGCTTGTATGGTCGGTCCTGGCTCCCGGCGAAAGCGAGTGGAGCTGGCCGGCGGTGATCTACGACGATCCGGGACGCTCCGAAGGAAACGCCACGATCTGGGTGAACGAAACCGGTCGTATCTACGTGTTTTTCGTCACGATTTTCGGCGACAAGTGGGACGAGGCACAACTGCGGCTGATCGTTTCCGACGACGCCGGGGAAACGTGGTCCGAGCCGAAAATGCTGCGAGAAGAATGGTGTTGGAACATCCGCCACCGGCCTTTGCGGCTGACCAACGGCGATCTGCTTTTGCCATGCTATCAGGAATGCATGGCCTACCCGACGTTCGTGCGTTCCCAGGACGACTTCGAAACCTGGACCGAGGAAGACATCCTGCTCGACTCCTACCTGGAGCATGTGGGACAGATACAACCGGCGATGATTCTGCTCGACGACGGCAGCATCTCGGCACTGACCCGCGACGGCACGCACTCGTACCGCATCAAGCGCATGTTGAGTCACGACCACGGCAAAACCTGGACGCCCAGCGCCGCCGTGGGCCTGCCGAACTCGGGCACGTCGATAGACCAGGTTCGTCTTTTGGATGGCAACGTGGTGGTGGTGTTCAACAACTCGCCGGAGAAACGCTTCCCTCTGACCGTCGCGCTGAGCCGCGATGGCGGCGCCACCTACGTCGCCATGCGCGACCTCCACGCCGAATGTCCCGAAGGCGGCTGCTCCTACCACTATCCCTCGATCATGCAAAGCCGCAAGGATGGCAGCATCTGGGTTACGTACACCCACAAACGGCAGACCATCGGATGGGCGCACTTCAACGAAGCCTGGCTGCTGGAGGGCGAGGAGCGGGCCGTCATCGACTGCCTGCCCGACGAAAAGTGCGTGCAAAATCAATGTCTTAAACTATGCGACAGGGACGGGGAATGCCCGGACGAAGCCGACTGCATCGAACATTCCTGCCAAAAATCCTGTACCTCGGACACCGACTGCAGCGACTCTCAAACCTGCCACAACGAAGCGTTCTGCGTCGAAAAAACCGACTCCCAACGGGTGGATGTGCTCTGCCGGGATGCTCCGACCGATTAACGTTTCACGCTCGCAACGACGTCCGAACGCGTACAATGGCATTGTCTCGCAAACGTGCAAATTGGCAAAAAAACGTGCAGATTCGCAACCACGAGCTTTGTGAGAGAAAATAGCACGTTGCGTGGCTTTTGGGTCGAAAAACGCCGTTTTTGTCCAGTTTCTTATCACTTTTTTCGAGGTTGCCTCGACTCGTTGCAAGAAAACCGGAGGCGACTTTGCACGTTTCTTCGCGGTTTTGCACGAATTTTGCCGCATGAATTCAACATGACGTGCGTTTGCGTAAAAATGCACGAGTTTGCAGTATCTTCAATAGATTTCATCGGGACCAACCCGTGCGGGCGATTGTACCCTGAAGCTTTGTAACCTATTGAAAACATGAGACTATGATGGTTCTGGTCTCCCGACCTGAACCATGTGTTTCATGTCGGTTTTCCAACCCGACGGCATGAATCTGTGGAGCAAGTCGGGAGACTTGCTCCAACGAAGGAAGAAGGGCATTTCATCCACCGAGATCCCAGGCGGAATGGTTTCGGCCTTCCCTCTCAACCTGTACGCCGGCGTATGGTTTGGCCGCCGAAAATCACACTCAACCTGTACGTCAACGTACAGGTTGAAAAACGTGTTCCTGTGTATTTACGCATAGTTATAAAATATGGACCCTACCCCCATACGTGCACGTACGGGGGGTGGGCGACGCTTCACATCTGGCGGCAAAAACGGGGGGATTTTTGTATGTTTCGTCGCGTTTCGTCCGAAGTTTGCACGATCTGGAGCGAAATGACGTAAGTGTGCATGAAATTGCGCGACTTTTGCGAGTTTCCAAGGATGGGATTTTTTCAGGAAAAATCGTAGGTCGGACAGATTTTTCTGTCCGACATTTTGAAGACATGAACGAAATGTTATCATCGTGCTGAAAACGGCCATGGACACTCTTTTGGATATTTTGTCGGACAAAGAATTTGTCCGACCTTCTTGACTAAAATTAACCCACAACCAACTCATCAATCGTAGCAAAACGAGCTTCTAATACCTTGACAAAGATAAAAACTACTATTAAAACAAGACATTATGAAAACGCAACAATTTTAATCTATACAGAATGCCCCAACAAGTCTTTTTACGAATGGTCTTATATTCTTTTGTGATTTTTGCCTACATGTTTTTCAGGAAAATATTTTCATTTTAGGCAAAAATACCGTTTTTTAAAAATTTCAAAAAAATCCTAAGGGAGATTGTTGATGATTGGTATTAGGCGGATTCTTCATTTCAGTGCTGGTATTCGGCAAAAAGAATCGGATAGTTTGAATCCTTACCACGATAGTTTTTTTTCTTCTATTGGTTTTTTTGTAATTTTTACTTCTGCCTTTTCTTTTCTTTCTTTTTCGTACTGTGTTTTTACATTTACTAATAATTATATAATTTCACTGATTACAGGATTGCTTTTGGGATTGTTTTCTTTCTTTGTTGAGCGGTTGTCAGTCTCTTTATTGCTAACAACCGCTCATAGTCAATTCAAAGTATTGATACCAAGAGTACTATACTCATTCGTTTTTACAATGTGCGTTGGTTGGCATTTAACTTTGGTTTTTTTTGAAAGCGATATAGATGCTGTTATTTCTTCAAATAATATTATGGATCAAAAAAATATATTGCTTGAGTATCAAAGTACTCTTAACTACATCCATGAATCCTACCTTAGTTCCCTTGATGATATTGAGAAAAGATATTACCCCAGCTACATTGTTGACCATATCGAAAAGACAGAAAATGAAATGAGAGCCTGTAACAAACGGGCTGATGCGATGAGGCGTCTTCACCTAGAAGAATGTGCTGGGATGTTGACAGAAGCTACAACTGGACTACGGGGAGCAGGACCAGCATGTATGAAAACAGAAGTGGTATATCTGGACCAGAAGAGAAAATGTACTGAAGTTGCAGAGTATTTTTTACAATTGGAAGAAAGATTAAAAGAACATCAAAAAATGTTCGATGAAAACTTAGCAAACACAATAAGCTCCATTGAAAAGAGAAGAAACCTTCTCATCCTGAATGCAAAAGAATTAAAAGAAAAGCGACTGGGTTACATATTTCAACAGAAACAACATTCATATTTGTATCGAATGCAAGTATTCGAAGTACTGCTAAAAACGAATACCCACGTATTAATTTTTGTTTTCCTGTTTCTTATTCTAGTTTTTATGATTTCAATTACTCCAGTGGCCATTTCTTTTTCTTTTGGTCAGAATAACAATACTTTAAAAAAGGAATTATTCCCAGTAGAAAACAATACTCTTAAAGTAAATGAAAATATAGTGCTTGATTCAGTTGATAAACATTATGCTAGCACTGGTCAGAAAATACCTTACATCATACATATAGGAAGACAGATTTTTGAAGGAAATCGGGTAATTGGCAATAATAAGGGGGATATCTATACCAAGAGCAAATTTAAACGACAATGGTTTAATTGGCTTATCGTAATCATTATTACGGGATGTTTTGGATCTGTTTTAACGCTATCACTAGTCTGGTTGATAAGCAATAAACTGAATTTTCTTGGGCCAACAATAATTTATTTAGTATCTGGAATCCTGACGGTTTTAATTGTGACCCCAATTGGTTCGTGGCTGTTTCGAACACTAGTGAAGCAAAAATAGTATGCTATTAAAAGACAATATAAATAAAATAATAGCTTTGCTTCGACCTGATTGGAGTAATTTAATACCCGGTTTAATAATTGCTATAGTAACTGTATTATTAACTATAATTCTCACCTTTTTTTTCCCTGATGTCAAACCGTCCATTCTTCCTGCAGACTTGCCAGGGGTTAATGAAAAGAACACTTCCGATTTTGATGGAGAATCCTCTATTTGGAATGGAATTATCATAGAAGATTTAACTGAAAGAATCATCAGCTTAGAAAGAAAAATTCTAATATTACAATCCCAAGAAGCCATTGAAAACGCAATAGAAAAAGAAGAAAAAGAAAGGAATTCAACAAAATTCGATGAACCTATAGCCGCCATTGTCAAAGAAACTGACTTAGTAATAAAACGTGAAACATTTCAAACGGGTGACGCTAATTATATGTTCCTGATCATAAAAAAGGCCAGGAAAATTCCGGGAATTACACTGGCCCAGAATAAAAAATTACTCCTAACATCTATTGAATTAGGGAGAAAATACTGTGAATACATTGACAATGAAGCTAAAAACATGCGTGGTCAGCATTTGCTGGATAACCTTTGGAGCATTACTGGCAATGATA
This sequence comes from Myxococcota bacterium, assembly GCA_963663525.2. Lineage (GTDB taxonomy): Bacteria > Myxococcota_A > SURF-8 > SURF-8. The sequence continues at coordinate 877,174 of CAXXHC010000004.1, read as the reverse complement.
TAATTGTCCATCATAATCCCGACTGTTACAGAAGAGCAAAGGAGTTAAGAGATTCTTTGGAACAAATGAATGAACATGATCTAAAGGGATTGACAAGCAAACCATGACCTTCTTCGATAAAGCATCAATGGTCTGGTCATCACAAATTCTGAACCTCAACCACTACATGTGCCCCCTACCCCGCCCACAATCCAAAGATCATCCCTCCGCCCGTTTTCGCCTTACAACCGACGCAACGAGCAGAGCGACAACAAGCCCCACCCACGCTCCGGGAATTTTGCCGCCGGAACGGCAGCCTTCGAAATCGTTTCCCTCCTGGGACGTCGCACCGGTGACGGCATCGTTTTCCAGCGTGTCCGCATCCCCGTCTTGTTCCGAAGGCTCGGCTTCGACAAGCTTTTCATGAAACGGCGCCACGAAACAGCGGTCTTCGATCGTCCCCAGCTTGATTTCCTGCGCCCGCCCTTCGTACATGCCGGTCGTGATGTCGTACCACTCCCGGCACTCGGGGCAGTCGATGGGGTGGCTGATCTGGACCCAGCCCTGCGTATACACCCTCACCTCGGTCCAGCTTCCCGCGTATTCCTTGGTGGCGGCGGTTTCCACGAAAGAGACGCCGGGGGCGATGTCGCTTTTCAGATGGATGTTTCGGTGGCTGTGGCCGCTGAAGGCTCCGACGATCCAGGGCGAGCGACCGGCCATGGCCTGGAGGAAGAGGGTTTGCAGATCTCCCAGCAATGAAAAAAGGAACTCCGCCTTCTCGCTGACGGCGAAATGCAGAAAAATCCATGTGGGTTGCTCGGATTGCACCGCCTCGTCCATCTCGGTTTCGAACCAGGCAAAATCTTCGTCGCTGAAAAGCTGCTGCCCGTTTTCGAGGTTGATCGTATCCAACAGCAGAAAGCGATGACGGTCATACGTGAAGCTGTACGAGGTTTTTTCCAGTTCAAGTACGGTTTTGTAGAAATCTTCTCCATCGGGCGAGCGGTCGTGATTGCCGCGTACCGGATAAAAAGGCGCTTGAAGTCGATCGAAGATCCGGCGCGCCTCGATGAATTCCTCCTCCTTGTAGTCGGAGGATACGTCGCCCTTGTGGATGACGAACGCGACATCCGCTTCGTTGATCTGCTTTACCACCGCCTCGTTGGTGAATTTCCAATACGGATTTTCCGCATCGGGCCAGGAAAAACCGGCCACATCCGTCCCGCCGATCAGACCGCAAACCGACTCCCCGACGTGCGTATCGGTGATCGTGGCGAAGGAAAAGCGAAACGTTCCGGGTTCGTACAGCGTGGTGAAGTGTCCGGGATGATAGGTGGTTTCCGGAACCGCAACGCCGTCCACGCGCACCTCGTAATCGACGCTTTCCCCCTGATCCAACCCTTCGATGCGCACCACATGGTAGCGACCTTTGACCGAATCGACGGGGGCGCTTTGCTCGATTCCATCGCGCGTGTACGTGACTTCGACCGCCTCCGTGGAGACGTCCGTCGTGACCGAAACGATGGCGAAATCCAGCCCCACGCTCTGCAATTCCACATTCGTGGCTTCCGCCGCTTCGAGACGGCCCACCGCCATCACGCATATCACGGAAAGGATGAACGTTCGGATCATGGAATCCCTCCAAATAAAAAAGGAGCCAGTTCTCCGGTTTTCCGGCTTCCCAAGAAACTCGATTTTACGACGCCCTCGGATACGGAAAGAGTACCCGGTCCCTGAAGCAATGCCAATACATTTTCATGGTAGAAATTGAATACAATCGAAAAAATAAAAAAAGCGTTCCTTGTAAACCAATGAAAATACAGAGAAATTCGCCCGTTGGTTTCATTGACATTTTGGCGGAAGTTATCTAAACTATTGGCCCTTTGGCTCCGGTAAGGGTCCGAGGTGATGAGTTCGCCCCGTGCGGCAGTCAACCTCACCGACTCGCGAAGCCCGAATTTGCCCGAACACACACGCCACGCATACGCGGGCCAAGTGAGGAGTTCGTCCATGCAGCGCATCATGCTGAAATCCAAAATCCATCGCGCCACGATCACGCACGCCGATCTCGACTACGAAGGCTCCATCACCATCGACAAAAATCTTATGGAAGCCGCCGACCTCGTGGACAACGAACAGGTGCACGTCTGGAACGTCACGCGCGGCACCCGCCTGGAAACCTACACGATCACCGGCGAGCGGGGATCGGGCCACATCTGCCTCAACGGAGCCGCCGCCCACCTCATGAAGCCCGACGATCTGGTCATCATCGCCTCGTTCGTCAACCTCGAAGCCGAGGAAGCCAGCACGTGGAAACCGAAACTGGTTTTCGTGGACGAAAACAACCGCATCAAGGATCTCGGAAGAGACCACGAAATTCCGGGGCCGCGACTCGTCAGAAACATGTAGTTCCGGCTGGGCGGAAATTAAATTAGTGCGAAATCTGTTTTTTCGTTTGAAACCTCAAAAAAGGGAAGATGAATGTAGGGGCGGGGGAAAGGAGCATAGCGACTGTACCCCCCCGTTTTGACAGAGTTTTTCGGTTTTTGGGGAGCTCCGTTCACTTTGTTCACTACACTCGCCCCTACGTTTTTTCTCCTTGGAATAAACTTTTACAATGTTTCACACTAATTTCATTTCCGCCCGTTTCGGCTCTCCTGCCTTCTCCTTTCTTGACATTCTTCCCGGACAAACAGTACCATTCTTTAATTATTTGTAACTTGGACACTCGGAGAGAAACAGATTCTCCAACAATGTAACGAGGATTCATGAAGTCGCCCCTCCGCTTTTTCCTGCGCGCGGCGCTTCCTGGAAGCGAAAGGTACCGTATCATGCGATGGTTCCACGGTTTTTCGGTCTTTTTCCTGATTCTTCTCTTAACCGCCGGATGTTCCTCATCGTCCGATTCCGACGAAACCCCGGTGGATCAGAATCGCGCCGGGACGTTCAAAGCGGCGGTCTGCGACGCCGGAAGCCCTTCCGAACTCGCTTTCGTCGGCGCGGGACTTTTGGAGGACGGCTCGCGCATCCTGCTCGACGGCAAGCGCATTTCTCCTGCAGGGATGAGCCAGCAGGTCCAGGAATACGCCCGAGGTCTGGCGATGAGCCCCGACAATCGCTATGCCTACATACTGACCGGCGGCCATTTCCCCTCCAGCGACGGTCTGAATCACTATCAGTCCCTCGACGTCATCGATCTGGAGGCGGAATCCGAGGATGAACTGGTGGTCCAGATCATCGATACGAGGATGGCCGGTTGGGGTCTGGACACCGACGACACCGGCAAAACCGTCTACGTCCCCGGTGGCAACAGCGAACGGTTGTACGTTTACCGCTGGACCACCGACCCGGACACCAACGAAGAGACTTTCGGTTTCGACCGTGAAATCAAAGTGTACGGATACGCCGGAAGCGTGAAATACAACGCCGCGACCAAAAGGCTGTTCGTCACCCATCCGGCACAGAGCAAAGTGACGGTCATCGACCTTGCGGATAACGATAAACTTACAGAGATTCCAGCCGGTTACTGGCCCTACGATATCGCCGTGAACGAGGCTGGAACCAAGGCCTATACTAGCAACTGGTCGGGCAACAACGTCTCGGTGCTCGATCTCACTTCCATGAAGAAAACCACCGACATCCCCGTCGGCAAAAGCCCGGAGGGCCTGACCTTCACCCTGGACGATGCCTACCTGCTCGTCACCAGCGCCGACGCCGACGAAATCGCGGTGATCGACACCACCGCCGACGAGGTAGACACCACTATCGTACTCGACGACGACCAACCCGAACTGAAGTTCTGGTCGCCCAACGCCATTTCCATGGACCCCATACGCTCCCGCGCCTACGTCGCCAGCGCCGACCGCAACGCCGTGGAGGTCATCGACACCGATTCCTGGAACATCGTCGGCTACATCCCGACAGCCTGGTACCCGGTGCGGGTGGACATCTCGCCGGACGGCTCGAAGATGGTGGTCGTCAACGGCAAAGGTTGGGGTAACATCAACAACAACGGGAAACACACCGGCCAGGGCATCGCCAGCTCGGTGCAGGTGTTCGACGCGCCCGACGACACGAAGCTTGCCGAGTATTCTGCCGAAGTGGAAGGCAACAATACCCGTCACGAAAGCTTTTTCCCCGACAACAACTGCATCGAAACCGTGCCGCTGCCCCTCAACGACTCCCAGAAAAGCGTGATCGAGCACATCGTTTTCATCATCAAGGAAAACAAAACCTACGATGAGGTCATGGGCGAACTTCCAGAACCCGACGACTGGGACGCGGACAAATACGGTCTCTGGGCTAGGGACGAAACCCAGCCCGACGCGCACTACTGGCACGATCCCGAATTGTGCACCTGGGGCACGTACCACGACGACGAACTGGACAAAGACATCCACAACACGCCCAACCACTACAAAATCGCGCAGGAATTCAGCAACATGCTCAATTTCTACTCCAACGCGGAAGAATCGGTACAGGGCCATCTCTGGGTCACGCAGGGCGACATCAACGACTTCGCCGAGCGCAACCGGTCGGATACGTTCATGCTTCCCGGCATCGACCCCGCCACCTTCACTTACAACAAAGACATCTTCCGTCATCTCGTCAAAAATGAGGTTTCTTTCAGGAATTACGGCGAAATCGTCAGCTTCGGAATCGACGGCGTGACCGACCTCGCCAAGTACCACAACCACAAGTATCCGTTCTGGACCATGTCGGTGCTCGACGTGGACAAAGCCAAGGAATTCATTCGGGAATTCGATCAGGGCATCTTCCCGCCCTTCGTCTTCATGCTGCTGCCCAACGACCACACATCGGGAGGCTCTGCCGGACAACCCACTGCACGAACCTACGTTGCCGACAACGACCACGGTCTGGGTATGGTGGTGGAAGCGATCTCGCACTCCGACAAATGGGAAAAAACGCTCATCATCGTGATCGAGGACGATCCCCAGTCCGGTCCGGGCGACCACATCGACGCCCACCGTTCGCTGTGCTTCATGATTAGCCCCTGGGTCAAACGAGGCTACCACTCGACGGTGCACTACTCGATTCCCAACATTTTCCGCACCATCGAGTTGATTCTCAATGTACCGCCGCTCAACCGCAACACGCTGATGGCGGTGCCGATGTACGACGTTTTCACCGATCAGCCGGACCTCACCCCCTACGACGCCCTTGTTCCCGAAACGCCGTTCCAGACCAATCCCAAAACCGGGCGTTTCGCCGAAGAAGCGGCCAAGGCGAACTGGCCTTTGGATGACGTGGACGGCTGGGAGGGCTTCAGCGACCACATGTGGCGGCTGATGCACGGCGATATCCCCCGCCCCGAACGAGCCAAGCGGATCGCGGACTGAGAACGACGTTTCCCGAAAGGATCGAGTTATGAAAAAAACGACCATTTCCCTTTTGCTTCTCGTTCTTTGCGCCACCTTGGCGCTCGGCGGCGCGGCTTGTTCTTCCGGTGGTGGAAAATCACACGCACAGGGGGACGAGGATCTCGAAGCCGAGGGTACTGCGGATGAAGAAAGCGCCGATCCCTATGAAATCACGGACAAAATCCAGGAAGGTCTGGACTGGCTCGAAGAGGGTCAGAGCTACATGGCACTGGAGAGCTTCGAAGCTGCCCTGGAGGAAACCCCGGACAACCACATCGCCATTTTCGGCGTGGCGTTCGCGTCGAGCCAATACGGACAGGAGTTGTTCACCAGCCTGCTTTCGGTGTTCGACGGTCTGGGCGGCATGATGGGAAAATCGAGCGATCCGGAAAGCATGAACGACTGGCTCGCAGGAGAATTCTACAACGTAGCCAATCACATGTCGGAGCAGTTCGAACGCTCGTTGGAAGAGTATGAAAAAATCAAGGACGATGAAAACTTCAGCCTGTCCTTTGAAAAATTGCCGATTTTCGTCGGCGTCACGCAAAAAGCCTGGATTTCCGGCGAGATCGACCGCGCCGACCTCGTGATGTTCGACTCGATCTCCCGCACCTTCGCCATGGTGTTCCAGGTGCTGCGCGCCCATTCCTTCATGGGAGATCTGGCCACCGTGATTTTCCGAGTCAAGGCCGAATATTTCGACCCCGACAACGCCACAGCGGACATGATTCTGAAAATCGCGGCCTATTTGCTCCTTACGAGCGACGAGTTTTTAGGCTTCACCGACACCGGCGAGGATGAAATCCTCGATACGGGCGACCTGGTGCTTGGAGCGCTCGAAAACATCGTGTCCCTCGAATCGCTGGTGGAAGCCGAGACGGACGATCAGGGCGACGACATCACGCGGGTCATCAACGACACGTACGATGGTAAAAAACTGGCCATGCGGATCTATCAGGAGAACGACGACGGCGAAGAAGAAGCGCTGGATATCGTGTTCGTGACCGAGGATATCCGCCCCGAAATCGAGAAATTCAAGAAAAACCTCGAAGGCGACGACGAGGTTCCCTACGTGGTGTTTTCCGACACCGTAATGCCCGTGTTGTCGTCCGTGGTGGTCGTGGCCTTTTCCTTCGGCCTGTTCGATTCTCTGGGCCTCGAATTACCCCTGCCGCCGGGAGCCATCGACCCGATGACGCTCAACGCCCTGCTGCAAGCCTTCGTGGTCGGCGACACCATGGCGATCGACTTCCACGCCTATCGGGATAATCCCACGGATATTCGCAACTTCCTGCCGGTGATCGCCGAAGGCGGCTCTGTTGCGGACTGGGAGAACCTGCCGTACATCGAGTGGGAATGCCCCGAACAACTCGACGCCACCGGCTTCCCTCCGGGAAGCGCCGGATTCTTCTGCAACGATGACGAAGCGATGGAGGACATGGGGCATTTCGTCGGCACACCCTACGAAATCGACGCGGACGGTACAGTCCTGCCGACGCCGTACATGGCTTTTGCAGACCCGACTTTCGGCGGCATGGTGTACGTCGATCCAGCGGCATTGGATCTGAGCGGCTACCCGGCTTCCCCACAATGGCAGCCCGCCGACCAGAAAAGCTTCAATCGCTGCCTGGGACGGCTGCTGTCGAAAATCACCGGATTGTTGGGCAGGTAAGTTACAACCGTATGCCGGGCTGATTTATAGCCCGGCATACGCAAACCCATTGATTTCACATCAAATTCGTAAAATCCCCGTTTATTCTTCGAGGTAGCGTTTCAGGCGGCTGACGACGATCCGGGGATTGACGGGCTTGGCGACGAAATCGTCGGCTCCCAGCGAAAAGGCGCGCAGCACGGCGTCGTCTTCGTTGTTGGCGGTAAGCACGATGATTTTCGTGTTGCCTTTGGTGCCGCTTTCGCGAATCCAGTTCAGAATATCGAACCCGCTTTTGAACGGCATATTGATATCGAGCAGGATAAAGTGGTACGTCTCGCTTTTAAGGAGGTTTTCGGTTTCCTCCCCATTTTCCGCCACCGTCGGCTCCCAGCCCTCCTGCTTGACGAAATGCGTCAGCATCTTGCGAATCATCCGGTCGTCGTCGGCGATCAACACACGGATCTTGTCGGAAGGAAGCACCGACTGAGGCAACGTTTTGATCGGCTGGCTTTCGTTGAGTTCGGCAGGCGGCGCAATGGGATACGCCCCACCGGCCTGAGCGCTTTCCGATTCGAACAAGTAGCGCAAAAGCTCCAGTCGTACTCGTACCCGGCTCAGCCATTCGTGACCGTTGTACGGAAGGACGAGGTAGTCGTCCACTCCGGCCTGAAAGGCTTTCTCGCGGAAACGCCCGATCTCGCGGTCCACCATCAGCAAAATCTGCACGCGGGACATGGAACTGTCCGACTTTTTGCTTTTTTTCATCGATTTGCACAGCGTCAGGGCGTTGACGTCCTGGACGTTGGCGTTGACGATAAGCAACTGCGGTGCTTTCTGGGACCAGATTTGCAACAATTCCGAATATGTCGTGCAGGAATAGACTTTGTAATCCTCTTTTTCGAGATCGGTCTGAATCTGGCGACGAAGCAGAGGATCGGTTTCGAGCAGAAACACGGTGCCGCGAATCGATTCGATCTGCCCCTGAATCTGAAGCAGCAGGTTGACGAAATCCGACGAAGAAATCGTGGACGGTAAAAAGCGCCCCACGCCGCTCTGAGTCAGCTTGATCCGCTCGACGAGCGTGAGCTTGTCAGCCACGGCGAACACCGGAACCCGCCGAGAATCCCCACGCGAGCGCAGGCGACGGATGACTTCCTCGATGGCGACCGGGCAATGGGCAAGATCGACCACGACCGCGAAATATCGTTCGCGATGAAGCTTTTTCGAGGCTTCGTTCCAATCCGTGACGAATTCGCAAATCCGTCCGAGGTGTTCCCATACTTTGCGCGCCAGCGGCATTTCTCGATGATTGGAGATCATCAGGATGCGAATGGAACGAGCGATAGCATCTTCTCGAAGCCGTTCGTGCAACTCGACCGAAAGTTCCTGGGCCGTATCCCGCCACTGCGCAATCTGATGAGAAGTCGGCGCTTCCGACAACAGGGCGATCACGTTGCATCCGTTCTCGCCGGAAGCGGTCAGGCGCACCACATCCGCGAGCCCGTAGACATCGCCGAATTCACCAATGGCGGCAAAGTGGTGACGCAACGTTTTAACCACCATCGGATCGTTGGGATTGATTTCCAACTCCGCAAGCTTGGCAAAGATGGTTTCCATGCGTTGACGGCATTCGCCAAGCGATTCCCGAATGGCAAGATGAAATTTGTTCAGGTTGGAGTCCATGCGCCCCACATCTTTAAAGAATATTTACACCTACCCCAAATATTACATGCGTCGAAACAAAACGTGTGGAAACGTGATCGAAAATCGAACATGCAGTTTTCGTCTGTCCGCACCCGATAAAACCGTATAATACTAGTAAAAGTATAATCCAGCCTTTGGAGGCACTGCAAGGGAAACCGGATTAAAATCGTGTGGCCCCTCGTTTTTATCCTGAAAATCCATGAAATTCGTAGAGAAACACAGAAAACTGAAAGTATTTCATAACGTTGGAGCGATTTTCAAACGCAAGTGACCTGAACGATCCATCGAAAATGAAATTCGTGAAAAGCATGAAGAGCGAGAACATTCAAATCGCCACAGGTTTTTCCATTTTCCGGGTTAAACGCGAATCGGAAGAGAAATCAACCTGCGACTTCGGCCAACAAGCACGGTGTGAAGTCGATCAGGTCCGACGAGGCGCACACGTAGCGCACCCCGTGGAATTCGAAGTCGATGGAAGAGCTTCCCTGGGGCCTTGGACCATGTAAGTGCCCGAAAACACAAAGATCTATCCCGGCTTGGGTCAGGCGTTCCGTAACAGGAGTTTCCTCTTTTCTCGGGTCAAGCGGCGGATAATGCAACAGGCAGATTTTAAGCTGTACTGCGTCCGAAGCCTTCTTCAACCCGGCAAGCACGCTATCCAGCCTTCCCAGTTCCCGGCGAAAGATTTTCTCGTGGTCGATCTCTCCACGTTTGCTGTGAGAATTCTGAGCACTTTTTCGCGACATTTCCGCATCGTGCCCAGACCAGCGCACACCAGGAACATCCCATAAACGGGTGCCGCCAACCGCGACATGCCCCACTTCGACGGTATCCGCCTGGAGCAACAACATCGGAGCGAAGCGCTCGCGAAGCCGGGTGATCGACTGCCACCAGTAGTCGTGATTGCCCCGGATCAAGATCTTGGTTCCAGGAAGTTGTCGAAGAAAATCGAGGTCCGCCTGCGCTTCATCCACCCTCATGGCCCAGGATATATCCCCCGAAACCAGGACGAGATCTTCTTCCCCCACGGTTTTCGACCAGTTTTCGGCGATTCTTTCGGCGTGATTTTCCCAATGGGAGCCGAAAACCGACATCGGTTTGTCGAGACTCAACGCGAGGTGAGGATCTGAAAGGGCGAAAACACGCATGAAATCAATTACTTTCGGAATGGTTACAGGCGTTCGATAAAGGTTTCCAGATCGTCGGCCAGCGCCGCTGAATGCATGTATTTGTTGGATGGACAACGAACCTCGATACCATGAGGCAGCGTCTTCAACAATCGCTCTATGTTTTCGGGGGTATGTAGGGTGTCGCTGTCGGAAAAGGCAATACCTACCGGCGCGGAGACGGTTTCAACATCCTGCCATACGGTATAAGGCAACGCCGCCTTGACGGAGTATTTCACTCGCTCGGGAATGGCTTTCAACAGCGTTTCCTCGTAGCGGCGCATCTGCTCCGGTTCTTTCTTGGTATTGACCATGAAATGGCGCAGGTACCACAATACGAAATATTTGGACGGATGGTAGATCCAGGCCGGACATTGTACGAGCAGATGAAACGCCAACGGCCCGTGAAACTCGGTGTTCACCCCGACGAGAAACGCCCCTTTCGGCTTCAGGCGTCCGTGCTTCATCGCTTCCAGCGCGATGGTCGCCCCATAGGAACTCCCGGAAACAATTGTATTTTCAATGGGAAACGGCAACGATCCGACCGCGCGCAGAAGACCTTCTGCCAGGCGTTCGAGCCGATAGTCCTCGACCCCGACGCGGTGGCCGATGCGGGCCGAGTGCTTTTCCTTGGTTTCCAAGTAGGTCACCGGACGTTTTTCCAGCACCGCCTTGAGCAAATCCTGCCATCCGCCGATCACGCTGACCCATCCCGGCAGAAAGAGCAATGGAATCTCATCGTTTTTCCCCTTTGGAATCCAGGTCCAAAGTTGCAGTTGTACGTCGTCTTCCGCCTCGACATAGGTCTGGCTGAATTCCACGTTTTGCAGATTCAAAGGGTCCACAATATCCATCGTCTCCAAAGCCTCCCGATTTCTATCCATTCGCCGAACGCTTTCGATATAAAAAAAACTACCCATTCGGACGACGGGTGGCATGGGCCAACCGCAGGTTGCCCATGAACATAGTTTATGTAGGTCGGGTAATTGCCTTACCCGACACTCTTACCCGACACCTTTGCAATGTCGGGTAAGACAATTACCCGACCTACTCTCTCGTGCCACCCTTTATTGCCACAGGGTTTTCTATCGCCAAAATCAAATCATAACCGCTCTATCCATTCGCCGAACGCTTTCGGTATATAAAAAAACTACCCATTCGGACGGGTTTGTCAATGAAGCAAGGGTTTTACGGAATATAAGCGAAGTGTTCGACATGTGCTGTGGAGGAACGAGAGCCTTTAGTTCTCCAACGTTTCCTGGAGTCCCTTCTCGTCTTCCTCGCGAACTTCCTGCATGATGCGCTTGAGCAGACCTACCGGAATGCCGATATCGTCGGAAATCGTCTGAAGCTCGAAAAAGAAGTCCTTGGCGTCCCGAAAACGGTTCTCAGGAGCCGCCTCCATGGCCTTAAGGACGATTTTCTCCAGAGCTTTCGGATAGTTCGGCACGATCTCGCTCGGCGAGAGAAACTCGGCGCTCACGATATCTTCGATCAACAGATGGTCGAATTCGCGGTCGAAGGCCATCTGGCCGGTGGTCCATTCGTACAGCAGACTCCCCAGACTGAACAGGTCGGAACGGGCGTCCAGCGGCTTCTGGAGGCATTGCTCGGGCGACATGTATTGCACCGTGCCCCGAAACTCCACCTGGCGCGTCATGCCATCGATACCGTTGAAAGAGGCATTGCCGAAATCGATTAACACCACCCGGCCCAACGGGTCGCACATCACGTTGTCGGGAGAAAGATCGAGGTGGCAGATGCCCTCCCCCGCTCTGGAGAAATCCTTGTATGTATGCAGATATACCAGCGAACGCAACACGCCCAGCGCCAATCGAATCCCCATGGCCACGCGGATTTCTCGCTCCATGTGCTTCGCGCGTTCCATGAGTTCGGAGGTGGAAAGGCCGCCCACGAAATCGAGTTCGAAAAAGGGACCGCCCTCGATCTCCCCGGAATGATGCAACTCCGCAATACCGGGATAGTGCAGGCCGGTCATAATCTTGATTTCGTGGTGGAAATCGAGCACGGCCATCGGATCGTCGATCGAACGTTCCTGGAGGAACTTCACGGCAACCGGCTCATCGGAGTACAGTCCGTGATGTGCTTTCCAGATTTCGCAATGCGCTCCCAGGCCCAAGCGCCGTTCCAACTTGTATTTCCCGAATGTGTTCCGCACGATTTTTTAATGATTCCGAGGTTGAGTACCCGGTCTTCCCCTGCCGAACGTCAGTCCTGTACGTCGCAACGCACGCCCTGTTCGTCATCGACACACGCCAGTCCGCTTTCGGCACAATCTTTGTACAAGTTCCAGCTTCCGCCGTCGCAGATTTCCATCTGCCCGGTTGCGTTGCAATGAAACTCGCCGTCCGTGCATCCGCATGAAGCCGTATGCCCGTTTTCGGCACAGACGCTTCCCGTCGTCGTACAATCCTGCATTACCTGCCACGAACCATTCGCCCCACAGGTTTCCAGGCGATTGTCCGTACAGCGCTGATATCCTTGAGTACAGGCACAGAAGGGGCCACTTTGACCGACCTGGCAGCTTTCCTCATCGGCTTCACACACCGTTTGCGTCACCCAATCAAGGTTTTCATCGCAACGCTGCGTTTCACCGTCGCCGCAGCGCAGAGTATCCACCGTACAGCGACATTCGGCCAGCATCTCCGGAAGCTCTTCACAAGTTTCCGTATTTACAGAGCAATCCTCCGTATCGCTCCACGCCCCTTCGGCATCGCAAATCTGCACCCGGCTCCCCTGGCAACGCTGGACGTTTTCCTCGCAACGGCACGTCGGAACATCATCGATGACCGCGCAGGTTTCCCGAACCGCCGCGCAGAAGGTTTCGAGTTTCCAACGGTGGGAATCGTCACAAACCTCGATGAAGTCGCTCCGGCAGCGCCGATCTCCCGGCACGCACAGGCAGTCCGCCGCCCCGTCTTCTTCCACGCAGGTCAGTCCTTCAGCCGGACAATCCCTGCTTTGGGTCCAGGCGTGTTCCTCGTTGCAGATTTCCAGCAGTTCCCCATTGCAGCGGAGCGCATCGACGTCACAACGGCAGGTGGGAACTTCGTCCACCACCTCGCAGATTTCGTGGTTTTCGGTGCAATCGGTGTCGGTGCTCCATTCGAATTGTGCCGAACATGTCTGCACTTTGCCTTCGAAACAACGCATGGCGTCCGCTTCGCAGCGACAGAGAGGTTCGACGCCTTCGTCTTCGAAGCAGATTTCCTCCGAGGCGGTGCAATCGACCTGCTCTTCCCATTGTCCATCGACGTTACAGACTTCCAGCGAATTCACATTGCAACGGGTTTCGCCCACGGTGCACTGACAAATATGGCCTTCGTCATCCGAAACGCATTGCATACGATTCTCGCTGCAATCCTGGTCCGTCACCCATTCCCGATCCGTGTTGCAGGATTCCAGGATATCGCCGTTGCAGCGGGTGGCGTTTCTCGCGCAAATGCAGGTCGGCGCACCCTGCATGTACTGGCAGGTTTCGGTGGCGTCCGTGCAATCGGCGACGGTGGTCCATTCGTGTTCGGAGTTGCAGAACTCGATGGTGTCAAGCTCGGTACAGCGGCTTGTATCTGATACGCAACGGCATTGCGGGATTTCATCAACAACCGTGCAGACTTCCATATTTTCGGGGCAGTTGTTTTCGACCTGCCATTCCCGCTCTTCCGAGCACGTTTCCAAAACGTTTTCGTGACAGCGGGTGACATCCGAAACGCAGATGCATTCGGCGACATCCTCTTGCATCTCGCAGACTTCGCTTTGTGCGGCACAATCCTCGCTTTGCCGCCATTGCTCACCGATGCAGGTCTCCACACGATCCTCAACGCAGCGCGTGCTATCCTCGATGCACAACACGCAACGAACCTCCTGGCCCGTATCCGTGCAAAGACGGTTCAGGTTTTCGCACAGCGTGGCGTCCCGCCACTGGCCGGATACGCAGGTCTGAATCGTGTTGCCCTCGCAGCGGTCCTCCCCTTCGCGACAGACGCAGGCGGCTCCCGCCTCGCCGACTTCGCAGACTTCCCCGCCGACCGTGCAGTCGGTATCCACCTGCCAGACTCGCTCCGCGTCGCACAGCTCGATTGCATCGTCATGGCAGCGCGTCGCTTCCGGTTCGCAATCGCATTGAGGAACGTCTTCCACATAGCGGCAGATTTCTCCGTTGTTGGTGCAGAATGCATCGGTATCCCATTCCCGGTCCTCACCGCAGGTCTGCACCATGTCGTGATCGCAACGAACCTCTCCGGCGTTGCAAAGACATTGCGCCCCGCTTTCCCCGGTTTCGCAGACTTCCCGACCTTGCGTACAATCCAAGACCGTTTCCCAATCGAACGTCTCGTTGCAGGCTTCGAGCACGTCGCCCTGGCAACGTCTTTCATCGGGGGTGCAACGGCATATCGGGGCTTCGTCCACCACGGCGCAATGTTCGCCGTTCAATGCACAATCGCTGGAGACTTCCCACTCTTTGCCGGCGTTGCAGGTTTCCACCGTATCGCCATTGCAGCGAACCGCTCCCTCTTCGCAGAGACAACGACCCACGCCGCCTTCCTCCACGCAAACCTCGTGGGTGTCGCCGCAATCCACGCTATCCACCCATTCTTCACCCTGGCAGATCTCCAAGCCGTTGCCATCGCAGCGCGTGCTTCCCTCCGCACAGATCGCGCAGACCGCCGCCTCACCGGAATCGTCGCAGGCAAGTTCCTGGTCGGCGCAGTCCTCGCCTTCTTCCCAAAGGTTTTCGGCGTTGCACGTAGCGATTTTGGTACCCTGACAGCGGGTTTGTTCGGGTTGGCAGTAGCACATCGGCATCTCGCCGGAATCGTCGCAAAGCTCCCGATCGTCGGCGCAGTCGGTATCGGGTTCCCATGTGCGCTCCACGCCGCAGACTTCGATCACATCCCCGCTGCAGCGGGTGCTCTGCTCGACGCACAGGCAAGCGGGCTCGTCTTCGACGAGTTCGCAGACTTCGCTCGACAAGGTGCAATCCTGGCTCTCTTCCCAGCGAAGCGCCGACGAACAGGTTTCGATCTTTCCTTCGGAGCAACGCCGCGTGTTGCGCTCACACAGGCAACGCGGCTCGCCGACGATCATCATGCAGATTTCCGTTTCGGCGGCGCAATCGACTTCGACGCTCCATTGTCCGTTCTCGCCGCAGACCTCGCCCCTGTCCTCGAAGCAGCGCTTATCTCCGGTCTCGCAAACGCATTGTGCCACATCCTCGACCACGGTACAGGTTTCGTTCGCATCGTCGCAATCTTCGAAATCCACCCATTCGCGGTTTTCGTCGCAACGCTGCAAAACATCGCCGTTTGCGCTGCAACGCATTTCGTCCGTTTCGCACAAACAAAGAGCTTCGCCGTCCTGTTCGACGCAAACGGCGTCATCATCTTCGCAAGACTGCGTGACGTTCCATCCATCCCCATCGCAAACCGAGACGTCGTTTTCATCGCAACGCATCGCTCCGGGAACGCACGCCACGCACAGCACTTCTTCGGAAGTCGCGAAGCAGATCCGGTCGTCGCTTTCGCAGTCCTCATCCAGACTCCAAACGCCTTCGTTGCAGATTTCCACCGAGCGGCCCACGCATCGCTTCTGCCCGTCGGTGCAGCCGCAAACCGGTCCGCTGTCTCCGATAAGGCAGGTTTCCTGCTCGGTCGAGCAATCCTCGACCAGTTGCCACTCGTTTTCGGCGCTGCAATACTGCACTTTGTTCTCGAAACAGCGGGCGGTTTCCGGGGCACAGGCGCAACGGGCCTCTTCCCCTTCCCTTTCCAGGCAAATTTCGTCGGTCAGCTCGCAATCGATGGTCAGCCAGTCGCCATTGTCACAGGTTTCCAACGCGTTGGCGTTGCAGTGTTTGACGTCGGTTTCACACACACACTCGGCAATGTCCCCGCTTTCGCGGCAGGCCGGAGTGTCTCCCTCGCAGACTTCGCCTTCGATCCACCAGCCGTTGATACAGTCCTGCACCGTATTTTCATCGCAGCGCATTTCGCCGTGGTGACAATCGACGCATTCGGCGAATCCGTCGGAATCCATGCAGACCTGATCGTTATTCGTGCAGCGCTCCAAGTTGCGCCAGATTCCGCTTTGACACTCAAGAACCCAGTTCCCGGGGCCGCAACGCATCTCTTCGTCCACACAGATACAGGTGGGATCGGGATCTGCGACGCAGATTTCTCGATCCTCCGTGCAATCGGTAAGTAAAACCCACTGGCCGGATATGCACTCTTCGATCCCATCGTTGTTGCACCGAAGTTCGTCAGCATAGCATTCGCTGAAATCCGGTTCCCAGTCGGATTCCTCGTCGTATTGCACGAGCGCGGCGGGGGGATGCTCCCCGGTGGGAATACCGTACAGCCAGGCGAGTTGGCCGCTCGATGCATCGAAAACCCGCACCGAGTCGTGACCGCTGCTCTGGCGGTCGCATACATACAAGTGGTTGTCGCTGCCCAGGGAAATCCCGCCCAAGCGCTGGGAAGAGGCGGAAATGAGTTCCCGCAGCACCGTGCCGTTTTCCAGGTCCACTTGCAAAACCTTGGTAAGTTTCGAAACCGGCTCGACGACGCGCACAAACGCGCTATTTCGCGTAAACACAGCAAATTCAGCCACTTCGGCGTTGAGTTGCAATTCGCTCAACACCATACCCATACTTCGGCGACCGGAATGGTCGATGACTTCGAGCCCACCGTGGTCGATGGTGCTGGAAATCCCCTGCGTGCCGAGATACATGTCCTGGCGCGCCGCATCGAACCAGAGTTTCGTAACGGGGTTCTGGCTGCCCAAATCGATGCCCTGCACACCCGTCGTGGAAAAATCTTTGTCTTTGAATTGGTCGGTAGAAGGATTGAGATACACGACGCGACTCGACCCCGTGGGTCTGCGATCCGATCCCACGTTACGCAACGCCACCGCCATTTCGCTACTGTAGATCAGGTACATCGACATCGCTTCCGGCTTGCCATCGTCGTCGGCGAATGCTTTCATATCGATGCGCTTGCGCACGCGGCCCGTCCAGGGCTGAATAACCAGTAAATCCGGCGAGTTCTTCAGGGTCAGGTAGGCTTTTTCTTCGCTGATAATCAACAGATCGCCGATTTCATCCGCCGCCTCACCGACTTCATACGCCGCAACCTCGGTCAGATCCTCGCCTTTGATGACGCGAATGGAGGTGGTGTTGCGATCTTCCAGCAACCAGATGTAGCCGTGAGCGTGCACGCCACGAGTTTCCGCATTGACTTCGAAGAGATCCGGCTCGGTGTAATAGGCATCGCCATCCCAGAACATCTTCGTGGCCGAACCCTCGGTGCCTCCGAAATTGCTGGTCAGTACGAGCCAGGTGCTTTCGGGGTCGCCCGGAATCTCCTCCAATTCGGCCTCTTCCTCGATCTCGGTATCCTGGACATCTTCCTCGTCGTCGATTTCGTCTTCATCACCATCCACGGGAGGCGGACAATCGAATTCGATAGCCGCGCTCTGGAACGATCCCACCTCGGTTTCGCCACGATCGATGACGGTTACCCACCATGAACCGGTGCGTGTCTCCGATTGTGGAAATTCGACGTAATATCGCCCGGAAATCTCGCCGATACCCTGTCCCTGCTCCAGCAGGGTGTAATCGTTTCCATCGGGAGAACGCAGCCAGATCACAAGATCGCCCGCGAATTCATGCACCACGTTGAGATCGACACACACGCTATCCGCCGTACCGGCCTCCGTAAACTGAAGAATCGCAGTGATTCCATAGAGATCGGCGTCGGGAATCGCGGAAGGAAGTTCTACGAAATGCGGCTGCCAGACGAAAAGTTCCTCCTCCTCGATTTCATCCGCCGAATCCACAATTTCCTCTTCATCGAGGTCTGGATTCTCTTCGTCGCCATCCACTTGCGGTTCGTCGTCCAGATCGCCGGGATCGAAACGCTCGCAAAAACCGTTCAGGCACGCGCCCGCTTTTCCGGCGATACTGCACAATGTTCCGTCGTCTCTCAGAGAAGCGGCGCAGAACCATGAACACTCCGGGTAACCTGTCTGCTGCGGTGCGTAGATCGTGCAATCGGAGTTCGGAGGGCAAACGATGCCGTCGCCGACCTCACAAGATCCGGTTTCCGGGTCTTGGTCGCCAACTTGGTCCGGCACGCAAAGCCCGGACGTGCAATGTCCCGAAAATCCTGCGATTTCACAATCTTGTCCATCTTCCAATGGAGTGGTGACGCAGGTCCAGCGGCATTCGGGCGGCTCGGATTGCCTGGGCTCGTAGGTCGCACAGGGACCGGATTCCGGGCAAAGATCCTCCGGGGGATCTTCCAAGGGACATTCCACGACCCCATCTACCCCATCCGTGCCTTCGAGATCCGTGCTCTCGCCGGGATCGTCCGTATCGGTCTGAGTGGGCAGATCGTCGTCTGTTCCCTCCGATTCGGTTTCTCCGAATTTGGAGGTACAGCCACCCAACCACAGGCCGAAAATCAACAACAAACCCAGCACCTGGTACCTGCATTTACCCATGATCGACTCGTTATTCTCCTGAAAATACGCCAAGAATCCGGACTCTCGTTTCCCGTCAGCGCTTTCCGATCACCATAGTAACTCCACAGGGCGCTTCTATCCGCAAAAACGAACCGCGAAGCGTCGCCCTCCCGTGGAAAACCACTCTATCTTGAAAGGGAATCTTTTGCAAAGGATTTACGTGAGCTTGACTCGCAAGCCGGTTTGTCCGATATAGAGAGTTCCCAGACGTGCCATGGGTTCGAAGTCTCGTTTCTTCGAATGTGTGGCGCAACCGACTGCAAAGAGAGGAAAACATGCTTCAAGGTGACACGATCAAGGATCTTCTCGCTTCGACCGCCGAACGGCAAAACGTCACGGTGCTCGGCTGGGTACGCACGGCAAGGACAAGTCCCGGCCTGACCTTCGTCGCACTTTCGGACGGCACCTGCTTCGATACGTTGCAAATCGTCTATGAGAATCCGAAGGGAAATCCGGAAATCAAAGTCAATACGGGAGCTTGCGTCAAAGCGACAGGAAATCTGATCGAATCTCCCGGCAAAGGCCAGAAGTGGGAAGTCAAAGCGGATTCGCTGGAAATTATCGGGGACGCCGACGGCAGCTATCCTTTCCAGAAAAAGCGCCACACCTTCGAATTTCTGCGTTCCATCGCCCATCTTCGGGTGCGCGGCAACGCCTTCGGTGCGGCGTTTCGCATTCGCAACCGCACGAGTTGGGCGATTCATCGCTTTTTCCAGGAACGTGGCTTTTTGTGGGTTCATAGCCCAATCATCACCACATCCGATTGCGAAGGCGCGGGCGAGATGTTCACGCTGACCACCCTTGACCTCGCCAACCCACCAAAAAACAAAGATGGTGCGGTGGATTTCTCGAAGGATTTCTTCGGGGAACGCGCCGGGCTGACCGTCAGCGGGCAACTCGAAGCCGAAGTCTTCGCCATGGCTTTCCGCAACGTGTACACCTTCGGGCCGACCTTCCGGGCCGAAAACTCCAACACGCCCCGGCATGTGGCGGAATTCTGGATGATCGAACCGGAAATGGCGTTCTACGACCTCGACGACAACCGCCGCCTCGCCGAGGAAATGTTGAAATTCGTGATCCAAGACGTCGCCGAAGCCTGCGCCGACGACATCGAATTCCTCAATAAATTCGTGCACAAAGGACTCAAAGACGAAATCCGGCAGGTGCTCGATTCCGAGTTCGCCCACATCACCTATACCGAAGCGATCGACTTGCTGGAAAAGAGCGGCCAGAGCTTCGAATACCCGGTGAGTTGGGGCTGCGACCTGCAAACGGAACACGAACGCTGGTTGAGTGAGGAACATTTCAAACGGCCTGTCTTCGTCACCGATTACCCGGCGTCGATCAAACCGTTTTACATGCGCGTCAACGACGGCGGAAAAACCGTGCGCGCGATGGACTGCCTGTTTCCCCGCATCGGCGAAATCATCGGCGGCAGCCAGCGCGAAGAACGGGAGGAAATACTGCTTAAACGCATGAAAGAACTGGGGATTTCCGAGGAAGACTACTTCTGGTACACCGACCTCAGACGCTACGGAAGCGCGCCGCACTCCGGTTTCGGATTGGGCTTCGAACGCCTGTTGATGTTCCTCACCGGCATGAGCAACATCCGCGACGTCCTGCCCTTCCCGCGCACGCCCGGCAACGCCAAGTTCTAGGACGGAGAACCCTGATGACGTCGTTCCGCACCGTGCTGGGCATCGAATCGAGTTGCGACGAAACCGCCGTGGCCGTGGTGGAAAACGGGTGCACGATCCGCTCCAGCCTGATCTGGACTCAGGTCCGGGAACACGCGAAATACGGCGGAATCGTTCCGGAAATCGCGTCGAGGCTGCACCTGAACGAAATCTTTCCGCTGATCGACGGCGCGTTGGAACAAGCGGGGATGACACTCGATGAACTCGACGGACTGGCCGTCACCCGCGCCCCCGGTCTGATCGGGGCGTTGCTTGTCGGAACGAGTGTGGCCAAGGCCATTTCCTACGCCACGAAAAAGCCATTGATCGGTGTGAACCATCTGCACGGGCATCTCATCGCCGGACGCCTGTGCGACCCACCCTGTGAATATCCGCACGTGGGACTCGTGGTTTCCGGCGGGCACACGGCCCTGTACGACGCCCGAAGTCCCCTGGATTACAGGCTTTTGGGGCAAACACGGGACGACGCCGCCGGAGAAGCCTTCGACAAAACCGCCAAACTCACCGGTTTGGGATATCCTGGAGGAAAAGCCCTCCAGGACCGTGCGAAAGGCGGCGACCCGCAACGCTACCCACTTCCCCGCGCCATGCTGAAAAAAGACAATCTTGACTTCTCCTTTTCCGGGCTGAAAACCGCCGTGCGGCGGATCGTCGAGGAAGATCCCGAGTACAACCTCACCGACCTCGCCGCCTCGTTTCAACAGGCGGTGGCGGAAGTGCTGGTGCTCAAAGCGGGCAAAGCACTGGCGAAAACCGGGTATTCGCGGCTGGTGATTTCCGGGGGCGTCGCCGCCAACGCGAGACTGAGAGAAGAAGCCGCCGACTACTGCCGCAACCACGGATTTGCACTGACGATTCCTCCGCTGGATCTGTGCACCGACAACGCCGCAATGATCGCCTGCGCGGGGTGGCACCGCCTGATGGCCGGGGAGCGCTCCGGCCTCGACCTGGACGCCCGTGCCGGACAGGCGCAGTTCTGATGGCCAGCCAGCGCGAGTTGATGCGCCGTTTCGGCGTGGTTCCCAAAAAGTCGCTCGGACAGAATTTTCTCACCGATCCGGGAAGCCAGGATAAAATTGTGCGCGGTATGGCCTTGACCGACGCCGACCGACTGGTCGTGGAAATCGGTCCCGGCCTGGGGGCGGTGACGTCGAAAATCACCGATCCCGGTCGAAAAATCGTCGCGATAGAATACGACGATCATCTTGCCGAACTTCTGCCCGAACTATTCGACGACTCGCAACAGGTTGAAATCGTTCACGAAGACGCATTGCGCTTCGACTACAACAACCTTTTCGAGCAACACGGAAAACCGTACAAACTGGTGGGAAACCTCCCTTACTCGATTTCCTCGCCGTTGATGTTCAAGATCATCGAGCAACGCAAATGCTTTGATTCGGCCTGCTTTCTACTACAAAAAGAAGTGGCGGAGATGCTGGCCGCGAAAGTCGGTGCAAAACCGTATTCCTTGTTGAGCGTGCTTCTAGGAAGAGTCGCCGAGGTCCATAAACTGTTCGATGTCAAGCGGGGCGCGTTCACTCCCGTTCCCCGCGTAGATTCCTCTATGATTTCAATACGTTTCGAAGAATTCCACCCCGTTCCCGATGAAAACCGCTTCACATTGCTCGTCAAGGCGGCCTTCCACCAGCGCCGGAAAAAAATCGCCAATTCGCTGGCGAAACAACCGTTTATCCGCTATTCCGAAAAAGAATGGTCGAAGCTGCGCCAATTCCACGCCGACAAGCTTGAACGCCGCGCCGAACAATTATCCGTCGCGGATTTCGTGGAGATGGCACGCACGCTCGACGAGTAACATACTGGAATCACTCCTAATTTTCCATTTGATCCCACGAGGCCGCCATGCACTCCAGCGTCATCGATCTTCGCTCCGATACCGTCACACAACCCACCCAAGCCATGCGGGAAGCGATGTTCTCTTGTAAAGTCGGCGACGACGTGAACGGGGAAGATCCGACGCTCAACGAGTTGGAACGGGTATCGGCGGAATTGTTGGGCAAGGAAAAAGCTCTCTTCGTGCCTTCGGGAACGTTCGCCAACCAATGCGCGATACTCACCCATACGCGGTCTGGAAACGAGGTCATCGTCTGCGAGGACGCCCACATCGTGCAGCACGAGGCTGGGGCGGCGGCGCTGCTTTCCCGTGCGCAGCTTCGCACGCTTGCTCCCACCAACGGACGTTACCTGACCTGCGACGACATCGGCCCCCGCCTGCGGCTGGCCGAAGACATCCACTATCCCGACACCGGGTTGATCTGCCTCGAACAAGCCACCGCCATGGGAGACGTCATTCCGCTGGAAACCATGCAGGATGTTTACGAAATGGCCCAGAGTTGTTCGATTCCCGTGCACGTGGATGGTGCGAGGCTGTTCAACGCGGCGCTGGCGCTGGGTATCGATGTAAAAGAACTGGCCACCTGCTGCGATTCCGTGTGTTTTTGCATGTCCAAAGGTCTCTGCGCCCCGGTGGGTTCGGTATTGGCAGGAGGGGCGGAATTCATCGACCGCGCCCGAAAGTATCGAAAAATCATGGGAGGCGGGATGCGCCAGGCCGGTTTCCTGGGAGCGGCGGGACTGGTGGCGCTTCGCGAGATGCGCGAGCGGCTGGCCGAGGATCACGAAAACGCCAAGCTGCTGGGCCAATTGCTGGCGGAAATCGAGGGATTGGAAGCGGTGACCGAGCCGCAAATCAATATCCTGTTCGTCCGTGTGACAAAAGATGGCCTCGACGAAAACGCCTTCGTCGAGAAACTGGCCGAGAAAGGTGTCCGCACCTATCCGCCCGAAGACGGCCTGCTGCGCTTCGTCACCCACCAAGGCATCGGTGAGGAAGATATCCGCCGCGCCGCCGAAACGATCCGGGAATGTCTCGCCTGAAAATTGCTTCTTTCGCATTATATCCATCCGTCTTTCTTGGTTCGGACACAGGAACGTGGTACAACGACACCATGGCATTTCAAACGCTCGACCGGGAGGAACCGATGCCACCGCTCGTCACACTGACCACCGATTTCGGCTGGGAAATGGGCTACGTGGGACAGATGAAAGGTGTGATTCTGTCGATTTGCCCACAAGTGCAACTTATCGATATCACACACGAAATCCCACCTCAGAACATCGATGCCGCCGCCCTTGTGTTAGAACAGACCGCCCCACGATTTCCCACCGGGACCATTCACCTCGTGGTGGTCGATCCGGGCGTGGGCTGGGCGCAAGAAGGCGTGGCGGTGACTACGAAGAGCGGTGTTTTCGTCGGACCCGACAACGGCCTGTTCGGCGGACTGGACGAGGTGCAAAGTATCGTCGCGTTGGAGAATGAAAATTACTTTTTGTCTGAAATTTCAAGTACTTTCCATGGACGCGACATATTCGCTCCGGTCGCCGGGCACCTGGCTTGCGGCCTTGCCATCGAGCGCCTGGGCTCGCCGCGAGATCGCCTCGTTGAAGTGCCTCGTCCCTCTTTCAGCAACAAAGACGGTCGAATCGCGGGCCGGGTCATCGCCATCGACCGTTTCGGCAACCTCATCACCGACATCCGCCCGGAACCGGACCCGAATGAAGAAGATTCCCTCGTATATTCTGCGGGTTCCGTGCAAATCGGCGAAACGTCGATTCCCGTAGCCCTTACATATGCCGAAGTTGCACGTGGCGAAGCACTGGCCTACGTGGGGTCGTCGAATCGGCTGGAAATCGCAGTGAATCGCGGTAACGCCGCGACGCATTTCGGAGTCGGAGTCGGCACAGTCGTAATACTCCGTAACCTTTTGAAATCCAAAGACTCTTCCTTATGAATCCTGCAACGGACGAACCGTACGAAGACGCCCCCCTCGTTTGGAAAAACCACCCCGTAGCCGAGGAGCCGTGGTCGAAATCGGCGCTTTTGGTGACGCTTCTGGTTGCGTTTCCCTGCACAATCGGTATGGTATACACAGCGGCTTGGGGATGGCTCGGCGCGTTGATGCTGGGCGGCTCCATGGCACCTTACTTTATCATTCATCGCTTTCGCCTCGATCGCCACGGCGTGTCCCGACGGCTCGGCTTCTGGACGACCCGCAAGCCGTGGCGGGACTTCGGACGGGCCGTGAAAACTGCGGAAGGCGTATTTCTCGGCTGTGGCGTCCACCCCCGACGCCTGGACGCTTTCAGGGGTCTGTTCCTGCGTTGCAGCGAGGAGAAAGTTTTAGAAGTATTCGACTATGCCCGACGACACATCGAAAAAACCCACGCTCTGGAAACGACTGAAGAACGAGGCCACTCGGGCCTTCGCGATTCCGAAAGATGAGCCGTTTTCGGAAGAAGATCACCATCTTCTCGACAAGCTGGCCGAGGTCGTCGTAAAGCGCGGAATGGCGGAAGTCGCCGTGATGACGCTGGAAACCTTCCGTCCGCTGAACTTCGTCGGCTCCCAGGCCCTGCATTTTCTCAAACCCTTCGCAGAAGTAGTGTTCGATCCCACGGCGTATCAGCGCCTGGCCGAATTGCTGGAACGACGCAACACGCTGCCCTTGTTGATGGACAAAATCGAAGCCCGTTCCCACGCGACGGATGAAGGAGAACACCCATCGTGAACGCACGGACGATCTTCCTGGCTTTTGCCGTAATGCTGCTATTTCCCTCGCTTGCATCGGCAAATCCCCCCCCGGAAATCGAAGCCCTGGACATGCCGAACGACTCCGGCCACGCCATCGTGGTTCGGTGGAAATCTTCCCAACCTACCGGAAATACTCTGGTTCAGGTGGCGGCGCACCCTAGCGGACCATGGTACGAAGCCGAGCGCTTCGTGAAAGGCACCCGGCCCGCCTCCGCCCTTCCCGAAGTCTACGGTTGGGATGAAGAACTCTCCAAGTGGGAGGCCGTGGTTATCAAGGAAGCACCACTGCCCGTGGAGGAACTCAAGCGCTATCGCCTGGAGAAAAAACAGGGTCTGGAAAAAACACAGGCCGCCATCGACGCCCTGGCCGGAGTGACCTCCAAAGGCGGACTGCGTCGCCTGGATCAACTCGAAAAACGTAAAGAATCCCTGCTGTTTACGCTGGAGGAAAATATCCCCACGGGGCCGCTCATCACGGAACATGCCTACCACGTGCGCGTGTTCGGCGAGGACACTTCACCCTCCCAGGCGCTCGTCGCATCGGCCACGCCCACCGGGCAATGGTACAATTCCAACAAAACCATCAACCTGCTGCTCACTTTGGCGCTTGCAGGGTTCATTTTGAATTTCATCCGCATCGCCCGCGCCCATCCGGAACGGCTGTTCATCCGCCGCATCGCCGGACTCGAAGCAGTGGACGACGCCGTGGGACGCGCCACCGAAATGGGGCGTCCGATCCTCTTCGTGCACGGATTGACCTCCATCGACTCGATTTCCACCATCGCGGGGTTGAATATTCTGGGAAAACTGGCCGAGCGGGTGGCGGAATTCTCCACCGAGTTCAAAGTCACCAACCGCGATCCCGTCGTCATGGCGGTGAGTCAGGAAACCGTGAAAGAGTCGTATCTCAAAGTGGGACGGCCTGAACTATACCACGAAGACCACGTATTTTTCATCTCGGACAACCAGTTCGCCTATGCCACAGGCGTGGAAGGCATCATGCTGCGCGAGCGCCCCGCCGCCGTGTTCTACTTCGGCTATTACTTCGCCGAATCGATGCTGATGGCAGAAACCGGCGTGCACGTCGGTGCGATTCAGGTTGCCGGTACCGACGCCTACACCCAGCTTCCGTTTTTCATTACTACCTGCGATTACACCCTGATGGGCGAGGAACTCTATGCCGCCAGCGCCTACCTCAGCCGCGAGCCGATGCTGCTCGGTTCGCTCAAGGCGCAGGACATGATTAAAGCGTCGCTATTGGCCGCGATGGTCGCCGGAGTCGCGCTATCGACCATGGGCGTCCATTGGATTTCCCGCCTTCTGGAAACGTTTTAAGTTGCGAGGAAGAGTATGATCCTCATCAAGCGCACCCTACCCCTGGCCATCGCTTTCATCTGCGGATTGCTGATGATCGCCAGCTTCTTCATTCCGCACCAGTTCAGCGAAAGCGTATACAAGGAAATGGTCACGACGACCCGCATTATCTACGCTTTCGCGGCACTGATCGGCCTGATTTCCCTATTGCGCCTGCACTGGAAACGCATCGCCTTCAAGCGCGAGGGCTACGGCTTCTCTTTGCTGTTTTTCGGTGCGTTCCTGTTTACACTCTCCGCAGCAATTTACAACGACGGCTCGTGGTTCTTCAACCAGCGCGAACACGGTGGCGGCTATCCGTTGACGATTCCTTGGATTTACGATTACGTCTTCCTGCCCGCCGGAGCGACGATGTTTTCCATCCTGGCGTTTTTCATCGCTTCGGCCTCGTTCCGCACTTTCCGTGCCCGAACGCTGCCCGCCACGCTGCTTTTACTCGCCGCTACGGTGGTCATGCTGGGACGGGTGCCCGTCGGCGCGTATATTTCCGAGCACGTACCGATCCTCGCGTCGTGGCTGATGGACGTCCCCAACGCCGCCGTAAAGCGGGCGATTTTCATCGGCGTGGCGCTCGGCGTGATTTCGACCTCGTTGCGCATCATTTTCGGCATCGAGCGCACCTACCTGGGAGGTGAATGATGCAGCGAGCCACCACCCAGAAACTGTTGCAGATGGACCGGCGGTGGATCTTCCTTATGGTCTTCGTTTCCATCCTTGTGGCGCGGCTGATTCCCTTCGATCTGCCCATCGATCCCGGACCCAACGTGAGGGCCATGGCCGACACCATCCGCGAGGTAGGTGAAAAAGGGGGACGCTTGCTGATTTCCTTCGATTACGAACCCGGCACCGCCCCGGAACTGGACCCGATGTCCAAGGCCATCATGCGTCATGCCTTCAAGCATGGCGCAAAAGTCGTGGGCGTCACCCTGGCCCAGAACGGGCAGGATCTCGCCGAGCGCAACATGCGCTTCGTCGCGGAAGAATACGGCAAGGAATACGGCACCGAATGGGCGTTTTTAGGCTACAAGCCGGGATTCGTCACGGTGATGATCGGCATGGGTCAGGATTTTTACAGCACTTTCAGTAAAGATTCCGAAGGCCGGGACATCCGCTCCATACCTCTGACCCGCGACGTGCATTCGCTGTCGGATTTCGATTACGTAGTGACCGTCACCTCGAACAAAGCCTGCGAGGATTACGTGATCTACACGGTGGAAAAGTACAAATACACTCTGGGTTGCGGAGTGACGGGAGTGATTGCACCGGATATTTTCCCCTTCATCCAAACCGGACAGGTCAATGGTTTTCTCGGAGGACTGGCCGGAGCGGCGGAATTCGAAAACTACGTGGGTGAAACCGACCGCGCCGCCGTCGGTATGCGGCCACAGTCGGCTGTACACGCGCTGCTGGTGTTGTTCGTATTGTTCGGTAACCTGCTGTTTTTCCTGGACCGTTATCTCGCGCGCCGCGATCGATTGAGGGGGCAGGCATGATCGCACACGAAGAAACCAGCCGTACCGACTATTTCGTCTGGGGAGCGGTCATCGCACTGCTCGTAATCGTGAACGTCGGCCTGCTTGCCACCGGACGCCTTCCCGCGAACTGGGAAGGGCTGGGCATCATGATCGCGGCGGGCATCACCATCGGCATGTACTCGGTGCTGTACAAGGACAACGTACTGTTCAAGGCCGTGGAACACGTATTTATCGGAGTGTCGGGCGGCTACATGCTCTTTTTGCAGTGGCACAACGTCTTCTGGCCTGAAATCATTCAGAAAATCTTCGTTCCCGAACCGGGCGATCCGCACGATTTCTGGCGAATCATTCCATTGGTTCTGGGCATTTTGATGGTCATGCGGGTATCGAAAAAGATCGGTTGGATCAGCCGCTATACCTTCGCCTGGGTCATGGGAGTCAGCGCCGGGCTGGCGATTCCGAAATATATGGAGTCGATCATCATCAAGCAGACGCGCTATACCGTGCAGAACCCTTTCGTCGGCGAAACGTTCGACATCGCGTTTTCCGCCGTCTTTCTAGGGCTGCTGGTTTCGTATATCGTGTTGGAATGGCTCGTGTTTTCCACATCGCGCAAAAGCTGGCTGCGCTGGCTGCTGATCGTCCCGCTAACGATCATGACGTATTACGGAACCATCGTGGGGATGCTTAGCCTGTCCAACGTAATCGTGTTGGTCGGAGTGCTTTCGGTGCTGGTGTACTTCTTCTTCTCGATCGAGCACAAAGGCCCTATCGCGCCGGTGAGCAAGATGGGCGTGTACTTCTTGATGATAAGCTTCGGCGCGAGCTTCGGCTACACCATCATGGCGCGGATGAGCCTGTTCATTGGCCGTCTGGAATTTCTATTGCAGGACTGGCTGGGAGTGTTGTCCAGCCATTGACGGGGAAAGCCGGCGAACGTCGTCGCCGGAGACGCCTGGCGTCAGTTTTCCTCGGTCGCCTCCGGGGCTTCGCTCTCGGTGTTTTCCGTGGGAAGCGGGGGCAGAAGAGCCACTTGGTTCACGAAGTTGGAACGGCGGGCCTTGCGGTCACCCATTTTTTTCTTTTTCTGCATCCGTTTCACTTTGCTTTTCTTCGAAATCGATCCCATGACTGACTCCTTGCTTCTATGTCGTTCCTCGAACGGGTGAAAAGTCATAACCGGGTTGTGGCTTCGTGTCAAGTATGGTAGGACGCAATAGTCCGTTTTGTTGCAATTCGGAGGGGATCGGTTCGATTTGAACCGTTCTTTTCCGTTTTTTCACGGGAATGGGAAGTCGTCATGTCGTATTCGAAAAGCAAAAGCACCGACACCGAAGATCGGGTGCTATACGAGACCGAGGAGAACATCGCAGTCGTCACCATGAACCGCCCCAGCAAACTGCACGCGCTGGACAACGAACAGCTTGAAGCTCTGCTTCTTGCCCTGGACCGTGCCAATCGCGACCCGGAAGTGCGATGCGTGCTGCTGTGCGGCAGCGGTTCCACCTTCTGTTCCGGGATGGACGTCCACGCCCTGTCCATCGGCCTCAACGCCGCGCCGTATCATTCTTATCTCGAATACATGCGCAAACTGAACAACGTCGTGCTGACGATCCGCCGCATGGAAAAACCGGTGGTGGCGGGCGTGAACGGCCCGGCATTGGGCGCGGGATTTTCGCTGGCGCTGGCCTGCGACATGATTTTGGCCGCGCGTTCGGCGATTTTCCAGTTTCCTCAGATCAACCTCGGCCTGCCCGTGTCGGGCGGGGCGACGTTCTTCCTTCAGGAATCCCTGGGCCATAAACGGGCCATGGGTTTGATGATGGAAGCCGGGAAAATCAGTTGTGACGAAGCGGTGCGTCTGGGATTAATCACCAAGGAATACGACGACATAGGCTTTCTCGAATACGCCCGTGTCTACACCAAGAGACTCGCCCGGAAACCCGGACTGGCGCTGGTGGAAATCAAGAAACTGATGCATCGCGTGGGCTCGAATTCCCTCGAAGAGCAACTTGAGGAAGAACGCTACGCCATCGCCACCTGCGCCCGCACCGAGGACCACCTCGAAGGGGCCATGGCCTTCATGCAACGCCGTATGCCGGAATTCAAAGGCAAATAAGTTGAAACGAAATTTTCTTGTATTTGCTATCACTTGCGTTTTTATCGCCAGTGTTTTTGCAGGAATGTCGGCCTGGGCTCAAAACGCCATCGACATCGAGTTGAAAACCGGCGTGATGGAAGGCGTCGAGCTTCCCGGCCTGAAACTGCTCGTCCGGGAGGATCTGCCGGAAGTGTCGGTCGATCTGACTGCCACCGACGGAAAAAAGATCGCCAAACGCTTTCACGACCTCAAAGCCGGATCGGTGCAACTTGTGGAAATTCCTCAGAAACCCGGTGAGATGCGCTATCATGGCCGCTTGACCGTCGATTTCGGCAACGACGAGCGCGGCTCCCTGCCTCTGGAGTTTTCTCTCGTCGTGCAAGCCGGTCTCGCGCTGAACGTCCTGCCCGAACGCTTCGACATGGCGAACAAAACGTTGGTTTTCACGCTGAATCGCCCGGTGTCGCGGGTCGAGTGGGCGATCCTCGGCGACGATGGCCAGGAACTCGGTCGGGGGCAGCAGCTTTACCCGGAAGGACAAGCCAATCACCCCACGTCCCTGACCTGGACTCAAAAGGACGGCGTAGTGCTGCGCATCGACCTCACGGCCTACGACCGCCAGGGGACGTTTTCCTCAATGAAACTCAGCCCTTGGAGCGTCGAGGTGGAGCACGAAGAGGTGCATTTTGCCTCGGGTCGCCACGAGATCCAGGCCGGGGAACGACCCAAGCTGGACGCCACCTACACCAAACTACAGCAGGCCGTGCAACGGTACGGAAAGCTGATTCCCCTTCATCTTTACATCGCCGGATATACCGATACGGTGGGTGGTAAGGAATACAACCTTGCGCTTTCGCTGCGGCGCGCACGTTCCATCGCCGCGTATTTCAAGAAAAAAGGATTTCGCTTTCCGATTCAGTACCAGGGATTCGGCGAGGACGTCCCCGCCGTGACCACCCCCGACGAAACCGACATGCAGGCCAACCGACGGGCGATTTACATCCTCGCGGGGGATTTCTCCCCCACCGGAGCCGACATTCCCCGGCAGGACTGGGTGCTTCTCAATGACTGACCCCGTACAAGCCGGTCACGAATCGGTGACCATCGTCGGCGGAGGTCTGGCAGGCTGCGAAGCCGCGTTGCAACTGGCCCGCCGGGGCGTGGCGGTGCGTCTGATCGAGCGCAAGCCCCGTTCCTTCGGACCGGCACATAAAAACCCCGACCTTGCCGAGTTGGTCTGCTCCAACTCCTTCCGGGCAAGCGATCCGATGAACGCCGTGGGAATGCTCAAGGAAGAAATGTCTCGAATGGGCTCGGCCTTCATGCAAGCCGCCGAAATTACAAAGGTTCCCGCCGGCGGAGCATTGGCCGTGGACCGCGATGCGTTCGCCGCCCTGCTCACGCGCTGGGTCGAGCGGGAACCCGGAGTCGAGTTGATCCGAGAAGAAGCCACGGACCTCCCCGAAGGCCCCGTGATTCTCGCCAGCGGACCGCTAACCTCGGATATTCTGGCAGAAAAAATCGCCGCACTCACTGGCGAAGACGGCCTGCATTTTTACGACGCCATCGCCCCGGTGATCGATGCCGAGAGCATCGACATGAACCACGCCTTTTTCGCGTCGCGCTACGATAAAGGAGGAGACGACTACCTCAACCTGCCGCTGGACGAAGCAGGCTATCACGCCTTCGTGGAAGCCATTGTCGCTGCGCGAAAAGCGCCTCCGCGCCCCTTCGAAAAGCCGAAATATTTCGAGGGCTGTATGCCCATCGACGTGCTGGCCGAGCGCGGTCCCCAGACCCTGGCCTTCGGGCCGATGAAGCCGGTGGGGCTGGTCGATCCGCACACCGGAAAACGTCCCTACGCCGTGGTGCAACTGCGCCCGGAAAATGCCCACCGCTCGGCGTACAATATGGTGGGATTCCAGACTCGGATGGGTTACGACGCCCAGTTGCAGGTTTTTCGCATGATTCCAGCCCTTAAAAACGCCCGATTCTTGCGGCTGGGCAGCGTGCACCGCAACAGCTTCATCGACGCCCCGCGCCTGCTGGACGACTCCCTGCGGCTGCGATCCCTGCCGCGTCTGCGTTTCGCGGGGCAGATCACCGGGGTGGAAGGCTACGTGGAATCGGCGTTTTGCGGACTGATGGCCGCATTTTTCACCCTGGAAGAACAACTCCAGATTCCCTTTTCGACACCGCCCGCCGAGACGCTTTCGGGCGGCTTGCTACGTCATCTTTCCACCGAACGACATCCGTTTCAGCCCTCCAACGTAACCCACGCCATGCTGCCTCCCCCCGAAAAAAGGTTGAGAAAAACCGACCGGAAGCGGTTTTATTGCGACCGGGCGAGGGACGCTTTCAAAACCTGGTGGCCGACTACGGGCCTGAAAACTCTTCAGTTTCGGGACGGCGTTCTTTGAGCAACCAACCGCTTTTTTCCATCGTTTCTCATCCGGGAGAATCGAAACCCGGTGCGTAAAAACGATGGGTGCATCACAAAAAATTGTCACGTTGCAAAAAAAACGCTCATGGCGAGTGATTTGCAAAGCAAATCGTATCGAGCCATACCATTTACTCCTCGATACACCGCCCTTACGGGCGGCACTCGGAGTGAGCGGTATGCAATCTGAGTGAAATGACAATATCCTGTGATGCACCCAAAAACGAAAAAACCGTTCGTTTTCCCTTGCAGTTTGTCTTTGCTTTCATTATGATTCTTCGTCCTTAGTATTTGAACCGACGGGTAATGCAACATGGCCAGAGTAACGATTGAAGATTGCTTGGAAAAAGTGGAAAATCGCTTCGTACTGATTCACATGGCGTCGAAACGGACCAAGATGCTTCTCGAAGGCGACGATGCACTGGTCAATTACCCGAAAAACAAGGAAGCTACCGTAGCCTTGCGGGAAATCGCCAACGGCAAAGTCACGATGTCCGAGCAAACCACCAAGCGCCGGTCGGCCCGCAACCTGTCGGGAAGACGCAAGATTCGCAGAAAAGGATAACGGAGCCTTACGCTTCCGCCCGATTTTCTTAAAACCAAAGAGGGGTATCCGATGACGATTATAGAAGAAATCCTGAGTCGCCAGATTTTGGACTCGCGTGGAAATCCCACCATCGAAACAGACATCGTAACCGCCAGCGGTGCGTTGGGTCGTGCCGCCGTTCCTTCGGGAGCATCCACGGGCGAGCACGAAGCGCTCGAACTACGCGACGGTGAAGGCGCATACGGCGGAAAAGCCGTGTACAAAGCAATCATGAACGTCCATGAAACCATCGAACCTCAGCTCGTGGGTCTGGACGCCGCCGACCAGATCGGCATCGACAACCTGCTGCTCGAACTGGACGGCACCGAAAACAAGGGAACGCTCGGCGCCAACGCGATTCTGTCCGTCTCCATGGCGGCGGCGCGTGCGGCGGCGGAAGCATTCGGCCTGCCGCTGTATCGCTACCTCGGCGGAGTTCATGCCGCCACCCTGCCCGTTCCGTTGATGAACATCCTCAACGGCGGCTCCCATGCCTCCAATACGGTGGATATTCAGGAATTCATGATTATTCCCGCCGGGGCGCACACCTTCCACGAATCCCTGCGCATGGGCGTGGAAACCTTCCACGCGCTCAAAAAAGTGCTCAGCGCCAAGGGATATTCCACGGCAGTGGGCGACGAAGGCGGCTTCGCACCCGACCTGAAATCCAACCAGGAAGCGGTGGAACTGATCCTGCAAGCCATCGAAAAAGCCGGATACAAGCCGGGCGAGGATATCTGGCTGGGCTTCGACGCCGCCGCCAGCGAGTTTTACGAGAACGGCGTATACAAGTTCAAATGGTCCACCGGCGATGAATTCGACTCCGCCGCCATGGCCGATTTCTGGGCCGGGTGGGTCGAGAAATACCCGATCCTCTCCATCGAGGATTCCCACGACGAAGACGACTGGGACGGCTGGAAGGCCATCACCGAAAAGCTCGGCAGTAAAGTACAACTCGTCGGCAACGACCTGTTCGTCACCAACACGAAGCGACTCGCCAAAGGCATCGAAATGGGCGCGGCCAACTCCATCCTCATCAAGCTCAACCAGATCGGCACGGTCACCGAGACGCTCGAAGCCATCGAGCTTGCCCGCAACAACGGCTACACCTCCATCGTGTCCCACCGTTCCGGTGAGACCGAAGACACCTTCATCGCGGATTTCGTGGTGGCCACGGGTGTAGGACAGATCAAAACCGGCAGCGCCTCGCGTACCGACCGCATCGCCAAGTACAACCAGCTTCTTCGCATCGAAGAAGAATTGCTCGAATCCGCCCGTTTCGCGGGACTGTCCGCCTTCAAGCGAGGGTGAGAGACACGAATTTTCACTACAAAGGGGCGCTGGTCGCCCCTTTTTTCATGGAAACGACATGACACGCACACGCTCCGCCGGTATTCTGCTTCCCATCGCCAGCCTACCCGGTCCCTACGGTATCGGGGATCTTGGCCGCACCGCCCACGACTTTCTCGACACCTTGCGGGAAAGCTCCCAGCGCTGGTGGCAGATTCTCCCCCTCGGCCCTTCGCCCGACGGCAACCCCTACGTGGCGCAATCGTCTTGGGCCGGATCGCCGTTTCTGATTTCGCTCGATGCCCTCGTTGAAGCGGGGGATCTCACGCGCGAAGATCTCGCCACGGCGCAGGTTTCCGAAGGTTCGACCATCGATTACGAAGCCATTGCCCGCACGCGCCGTATCTTGTTGCGCAAGGCCGGAGAAACCTTCCTTTCGCGGGGAAATCGCGCACTTTTGGAGGATTTTGCACGAAAAGAGGCAACATGGCTCGACGAATGGGCTTTGTTTGCCGCCATCCGGGAAGTGCAGGACGCCCGTCCGTGGTGGCAGTGGCCGGAAGAACTCCGACAACGCGAACCCAAAGCGCTTGAAACATTCCGCACGAGCTACGAAAATGAAATCCTCCAGCAAAAATACCTCCAGTTTCGTTTTTTCGAGCAATGGGACGCTTTGCACAAAGCGGCGGAAAAGGCAGACGTCGGGTTGATCGGCGATCTGCCGATTTACTGCGCCCGCGACAGCGCGGACGTGTGGGCGCATCCGCAGGGTTTCAAGCTCGATAGCGATGGGCATCCGACCGTGGTTTCCGGGGTGCCACCGGACTTCTTCGCCGAGGACGGCCAACGCTGGGGCACACCGGTATACGACTGGGAGACGCACCGAAAGGAAGGGTTTCGGTGGTGGCTTTCTCGTCTGCGCGGTAGCCTGCGCCTAGTGCATCGCTTGCGCATCGACCATTTCCGGGCCTTCGAATCATACTGGGAAATTCCCGCCGAGGCGGAAAGCGCCAAAGAAGGCGAGTGGGTCGAGGGACCGGGCGATACGTTCTTCGCCGCCGTGAAAAACGAGTTCGGCGACGCGCCATTTATTGCGGAAGACCTTGGAATCATTACGGAAAAAGTCACAGAACTGCGCAAACGCTGGGAACTTCCCGGTATGCGCGTGCTCCAGTTCGCTTTCGCCTCGGACGCCTCGAACGAGCACCTGCCCTTTCACCACGATCCTCAAAGCGTCGTGTACACCGGCACCCACGACAACGACACCACCGTGGGTTGGTACGCAAGCGCAGCGGAGGAAGAACGGGACTATTTCCGCAGACTTACCGCCACGGACGGCGGTTTTTGCCACTATCATATGATGCGTCTGGCCTATGCTTCGGTGGCGGATCTGGCGGTGATTCCGGCACAGGACGTTCTTGGACTGGACGCCCGAAGTCGCATCAACACACCCGGAACCATCGAGGGAAACTGGCGCTGGAAACTGATGCGAGGGCAGTTCGACCGAAACGCGGTGGAAATGCTCAAGGAACTCACGTGGACTTTCGGTCGGGACGAAACCCCTGAAAAGGTTGAGAATCATTGAAGATTTCCGACGCCATGACCTGGATACGAGACTTGGGGCTAAGCGCTCAAAACGAGTCGTGGCGTCTGGAGAGGGTCGTGGAGGAAAACGGGCGCTACCTGCTCGTCTATCTGAGAAACCACGAAAAACTCTGGATCGAAGTCCGTCCCATCGGCCATGGAACCTCAGACGTTTCGGGACGTTACGTGGATTTCAGCGTACAGCGCAACCCACCCGACGGATCGCATACCCAGCCGGGTGCCTCCCACGCACTCGTTTTGATAAAGCTCGCCAAGTACGAACAGCCGCCGCCCAAGGACTTGTTCGGTGGCGCCGTTCCTTCAAAGTCTAAAGAACCTGATTTCAAGCAATTCGCGGATGTTTCACTGCCTCTCGAAGGTCGGGCCGTGCTTTCCCTGCATTCTCACTGCGGTCGTCGCTGCCTGTTGTGCCAGGACCATTACCGGCAAAGATTTTCGCGGCTCCACCGTTGGAAACGGCGCGTATTCGACTGGCACCTGTCGGTTTCGGAGCGATTCGCCCGCAACACCCTCGAACGCCCGGATTTTGCATGGATCGAGCGACAGGCCACGCAAAAAAGCCACCTGCTCATCCACGGTCCCGACGCCACGTTGAATCCCTATCTTGAAGAGGTCGTGCGCAGGGCAAAAGACGCAGGATTTCAACGAGTTGAAGTGCAAGCCCCCGGCGGCGGTCTTCAAGATCCGCAACGGGTCGCCCGACTGGCCGACGCCGGACTGGACCGGGTGCTTCTGCCGCTCCATAGTCTCGATCCCGAAACCTACGACAGTATCGTGCAAGCTCCGGGGGCGCTGGCCGTGCTTCTCAAGGCAATCGAAAACCTCGAACGCTGCGGCGTCGATTTCCAGCTAAACCTCCCGCTGATGCGGCAGAACCTTCACGATTTTCTCGAAACGGCGCGAATTTGCGAGGAAAAGGGCTGGGAACTTCTAATGGGTCTGTGGTTTCCGGAAAAAGGGTACGGCTGGGGGTACGCGGATTTGTCCCCTTCGTTCGCCGAGTTAAGAGTTTTGGAGGGTTTGTGCCGAAATGGAGAACCTTTCAGGATCGATTACCTTCCCCCTTGCGCATATCCCGCCACCTGCCGCGAACAGGCGTCTCGGCAGGCTTCCGTTGATGACCTGGAAAATTACGGGTTGAAGCACCCTTCGATCTGTTCGGAATGCATCTGGCTCTCCGGTTGCCCCGGCGCGCATCCAGTGCATCTCGAAGCGTTCGGAGAAAACGACCTGGAACCGACCCAGGAAAAAGAGGAAAAAGCTTGAAATTCTTAGCTTTTCTGACTAGTCCCTGACGTCGTTGATAAGGTTTGTGGCCGTGAATCCGCCATCGTTGGTGATAACCCAGTGGTCGGGAGTATCGTCTCCGTCCAGGTCGTATTCGCCGGAGGCAATGGCTTCGATGACGATGGAGTTTTTCTCGGTGCCGTCTGAATAGCCTATCTGCCAGTAATCCAACCGGTAGTGGTATCTCTGTGCACCATCGAAACGAATGTTAAGCCCCGTCCACTCTTTTTCCTCTCCGGCATTCACTTCTGCCCATCCGTAAACCCCGTATCCCGCTTCTACTCCGATTTCTTCCTCGTTGGGCGCTTTGGTCCGGTTGATCGTTTCCAACTTTCGCAAATTGAGAGCCTTGATGATGTTTTTGGTCAGCGGATAAAGCTCGGCCCGTTTGGACCGGGTGTAGTATTGCTGGTACAGAGGAATGGCCCCTGCTGCGAGAATACCGAGTATTATCAACACGATAATCATCTCGAAAATGGAAAACGCTTTGCGTCCTGACCTCATTCCTTATCTTCTCCTTGCCGCAGTTTTTTCAACTCGCAGCCGTTTTTCGTATAGGAAAGATAGTTTTTCAGATGGGGGTCCCATTGTAAAAGTTCGAACTCTCCCCGATCGTTTTTGCGATATTTCAGGTTCGTCGTATTCACATGTTCGGAAAGAAAACTTTGCTTCAGTTCTTCCAAACTCTTGGGATAGAATTCGTATTTTTCGTGGTATCGGCGGATTGCCGAAAGCACGAGCGCGCAAGGAACCTCCGGATTCGAAAGAGCTTCCAATGAAGAGTTTGTAAGAGACTTATGGTCCATGCACAAGTAGAACACGCCTTCGGTGATAACCAGCAAGATCCCGACGATGAAGAAAATATTCATCGACCCGGACATTTTTCGAGCCTTGCTTCTCGATGCGCCATTTTGGTAGGGATCGTTCAGTTCGCTTTCGAGCAATTCGCTATTGGCGTTCTTCACCAGCCTTTCGGCAGTGCATCGGCGACAAATTACCCGCCCGTGTTCGTCAGGAACGGAACACTCCTTGCACAACGGGACACCGCACATGCCACATTTCCCTACCGCAGGCCTGCCAGGATGATATTCGCACGTTTGCATCGGGGGTACATACTCCTCATAACAAGCGTTTCTATTGCTTTGGGGTGTAATTCTGTCACATTTCCAGGTTTCATGCAATGATTACCACAAGGGGGCGGAAATTAAATGAGTGCGAAACATTGTAAAAGCTTATTCCAAGGAGAAAAACCGTAGGGGCGAGTGTAGTGAACAAAGTGAACGGAGCTCCCCAAAAAACTCTGTCAGAACGGGGGGCTACAGTCACTATGCTCCTTTCACCCGCCCCTACATTCATCCTCCCTTTTTTGAGGTTTCAAACCAAAAAACAGATTTTGCACTATTTTACTGTCCGCCCACCACAAGGGATTTTTCTTACGATACACAATGAGGCTGAAAAATTAGTCGGAAAGGTTTTTTGAGTACCGCAGCCACAGCACCAGGGAGGACACACCGACCAAGAGAAAAAGCACACCCTGAACGGCGACGAAACTATCCCAATCGTGCGAAATGATGAACATCCCCAGGCTTCCGCCGATCGTGCCGGAAAATCCGATCAACGACGACACCGAGCCTGCATCGCTATCGCTTTGAGACAACATCAGGCTGACGCTGGGGGGCCGTAAAAATCCGATGGCGACCGTTCCCGGCATCAGGCACAGCAAAAATCCCCAGGGGCTCCACTCGCCGAACGAGAAAAGCAGCACGCCACAGACGATCAGGGAAAAAAGGCCGAAGGTAATCAAGCGAAGTCTGGCGATGCGGGCCGACAAACCGAGGTAAATCCAGGGTCCGGTCATGGATGCCAAGGCGTTGAGGGCAAAGTAAAGGCTGAATTCCTGTTCGCTCAGGTCGAAGGTTTTCTGGTAAATGAACGACGAACTGGCGATGTAGGCCATCATCGGAGCCATCAAAGGCGTGAAGATCAGCAACAGTCGATTGAGTCCGGGCAATTTCAGCAAATGCCCCAAACGCAACCAGGTTGAAAAGATGGAGTTCGCCTCGTTTTTACTCGCCGTTTCCTGAAGCACCAGACATCCCAGTATCCCCACGATTCCCGCCGCCACCTGACACCAGAATACTCCTCTCCAGGAAGTGACGAGCAACAGCGAGGAACCGAGCATGGGAGCGAATACCGGAGCCAGCACAAACAAAGTCTGAATCCATGTCAGCGCCTTTTCCCGTTCACGTTGTCGATAGACATCCTTGACGATGGCCATCGAAATCGAGGGACCCGCCGAGCCGCCGAACGCCTGCACGCAACGCGCCGCAATCAACCACTCGATATTCGCCGCCAGTGCGCACAAACCACTTGATATCATATAGAAAATCAGGCCAGCCAACAGCACGGGACGACGCCCGTATTTGTCCGACAACGGCCCCCAGAATAGCGTACCCACTCCGAAAAAAATGAAAAACAACGTCAGCGTAAGGTTGATTTCCGAAATAGGCGCAGAGAAACTTTTCGCCATTCCCGGCAAGGCGGGCAGGTAGAGGTCGGTGGATAGGGCGGGAAAGGCTGATAAAAAACCCAAAAAGGCAAGCAGCCATTTTTTCGAACCCGTCGATTCCTCCTGAGACATCTCCGAAGCGGCTTCATCATTGGAACGGGCTGAAATCATCGATGCGTTTTTCACTTCGTCTCCGTTCGAACTCGATTTGCAGACCCCGTGAAGAGCAATTCAATATGCTTTTGTACGATCAAGTCCCGAGAAACCCAAGTGAAAAATATGAAAAAAGTCTGAAGAAGCATTCGTGCCCGAAACCATCTGAACTTCCATAAAACATTATTTTTTTCAATAAGTTGCATTGATTTTAGGGATAAATTCCGGCCCGGAGAAAAATATCACATCCAAACATTCCTATGGAAATTTTCTTGACACGAATCAGCCCTTGGTACATACATGTCCATAATTCGTGCTACGGTGGTTTTGTAAAAATCAATTGTTTTCTGAAACGGAGGAATTCCATGCATCGATCGCTGATTTCCTGTGCTCTCGTGCTTCTTTTCTGCCTTGGTATCTTTGCCGGATGTGACGACGATTCGGACAAAGAAACCGCCTACGTCATCATTCACAACGATTTCGACAACGAGGAGATGGAGTTCCAACCGCCCTGGACCATTTGCCACGCCAATTACATGGGTGTTGAATTCGGCCACATCGATATCGGCCTGCAAAGCGCGGAACTCGAAGTGGAACCCGGACTGGACAATGTCCTGATGGTCGTCGCCTGGCAAGACCCGGAATGCAGCCCCGAAAACTGCCTGCCGGTCGCCAGCCGCAACGAAGAAGAGGTCGTCACCGATCAGCACCGCACGATCGCCATCAACATGCCCAACCACCAAGGCCCCTGCCCTCCCGAAGGCGTGCAACCCATTCCCGAAGAGCTTTACAACCGCGTGCTGGAACTCTATCCCGAATACGACTTCAAACCCTATGAGGAACGCACCGAAAACACGCAGTGCCTGGACAAATAATCTTTCCCGGACCATCACGGGATAGAATGACATAGCCACATTTTCATCACCGAGCGATCCGGCCTCGCGCCGGATCGTATGCATCTTTCGGAAGTGTGTCCATGCGACAACCCATTGGATATCCATCGTTTTTCGTGACGGTGACCTTTCTGGCCGCCGTCTTGTCCGTTTGTTCGGGTTGCGATGAACTGTACCCCGAAGTCGTCGTCACCAATACCATCGACGAGCACATCCTGATTCGGAACATCAGTTTCAACGGCTGCAAATGGGACGAAACGCTGGCTTTTGAAGAATCCAGCAGCCCCGGTCGCTGTCTCGCAGGCTCGGACCGCATCCATTTCCAGAGATTCAATCCGAAAACCTATTGCGAAGAACAGGTCGAGGACGAAACCATCGACGGCCTTTGCTTCTGCAACGAGGAAGACAAACCCGCCGAAGATCCGATGGATACCGGACTCATCAATGAAGAACCGATGTGGTTCAACTATCAAACCTTGAAAACCTACGACGTCAGCGGAGGATTCCATCTGTTCGAACTGACGTTGGAGAACATGGAGCAGGATTTTTCCGTTCCCGGCCCCTACGGACATTAGCGCCATTATGATGAACACCCTGATATTCCTGCTGTTTTTTCACATCCAAGCGGCGACGAACGAACCGCCCTCCGACGATTCCGCCCCGGCGAAAACCGGACCGGAAATCATCATGGAGGTCGAATCGCCGGAAGAATCCGCCCAAAACACGGAAGAGACTTCCGAGGACAAAAAATCCCCAATAAAAACCGACGGACTCGTATTGCCTGAAGTGACCGTCGAGGGCGAAAAAGCCCCCGGCCAGGACGACACCGCCGACGCCACTCACGTTTCCGGCGACAAGTTGCGGGACTCCCCTCGTGGGAGCACCCTCGAAGCCATCAGCCAGGAAACGGCGGACGTCTACGTATCCGGGCGAGGCTCCGGCGTGCATGGGGTTTCCAACGGCGCTTCGGGCGCAATTCACGTGCGCGGCCTGGGAGGAAGTCCCAACGCGCAGGTGCTTGTAGTCGAGGATGGCGTGCCGGACGTACAGGGCATTTTCGGCCACCCGCTTCCCGACGCCTACGTGCCGTTTCTCATCGGAGAGGTGCGCGTGGTCAAGGGCGGCGATTCGACGCTGTACGGCTCCAACGCCCTGGGCGGCGTGATTCTCATCGAAAACCGCTGGCGTCTGCGAGAAGGTTTCGAGATCGAAAACGACGCCGCTTACGGCAGCTTTCAAAGCACCAAAGAAACTCTTTCCCTGCTCGGACGCTGGGGAGACTGGGATCTGGCGAGCGCCTTTCACTATTACCGAACCGATGGCCACCGCGACAACGCAGGGGGCTACAACATGGTAGGCGCTACCGGAGTTCGCTGGCGTATTCTGCCGGACCTGAAACTGACGCTGAAAGACAAGGTGATTCATCTCGAAGGCGAAGACCCCGGCCCGGCGACCCATCCGAACACCGGCCACTGGTACGACGTCTGGCGCAACAACCTTTCCCTACGACTGGATTATCGGCAAAAGTGGTTCGATTTCAGAACGTTAAGCTATCTCAACGTCGGCGTGCACCGACTGTACGACGGCTTCTACTCCGAGGACTACACGGCTGGACTTTCCACCGAGGCGGACATCCACCCTCACAAAACCTTGGATCTTCTCGTGGGACTGTCCGCCACCTGGATCGAGGGAGAGGTGCTGGATCG
Organism: Myxococcota bacterium; assembly: GCA_963663525.2. Lineage (GTDB taxonomy): Bacteria > Myxococcota_A > SURF-8 > SURF-8. The sequence goes on along the minus strand of CAXXHC010000004.1, from coordinate 835,018 downwards.
CCTCGCGCAGGTGGACGATGACGATGACGAAGAGGAGGACGTCAAAGGTCTGGCCAACTACGCCTTTTACAACCAGTTGACCTGGAAACCATTGAAATCCTTGAGTTTCGTGGTCGGATCGCGCGAGCTGTACTCCACGAAATACGGATTTGCCCTGCTCTATAAAGGCGGAGCCAAGTGGGAGTTTTACGAGGGCCTGAGCCTTCGTTCGCGCATTACCCGCAATTTCCGGCAACCGACCCTACGTGAGTTATACCTACCCTTCCCCACTTCGAACCCGGATCTCAAGCCGGAGTATTCCCTCAACTGGGACGCGGGTTTCGGCCTGGATTACCGACACGTGGAGTTTTCGTTCTCCACCTACCGCACGCAAGCGGAGAATATGATTAAGTATTTCGGTTCATGGCCCTCGGCGGAGGTAGTGAACATCGACGAAATCGTCATCTGGGGTGTGGAAGGACGCTTCGGCCTGAAGGAATTGGGTCCGGTGAACATGTTCGTTACCGGAAACTGGCAGGATGTCGGTCGGTACACCAAGCAAAACCCGGATGCAAAGGTCAATTTCACCGTGGAAGCCGCCCACGATTTCGGCGAACACCGGCTGTCGGGAAGTGTCAGCGGCGAATGGGTGCACGGCCTGTACATGGAAAACTACAGCCGGGAACCCATCGACAACGTGTTTTTCATGGACGCCACGTTGCGGTATCGCTACGAGCCCTCCGACAAGGACTTTCAACTGGAACCGTATCTTTTGCTTCGAAATATCCTGGATCTCCGGTATGAATACATAGAGAATTATCCCATGCCGGGATTCAACGTGATGGCCGGATTGAAAGTGAGAATCTGAAATGACCGACGACCGACGATTTTTCACCCGGCGCGAGTTGGCGTATTGCGGACTTTTCGGGGCGGCGGGACTGCTTCTGCCGGTGATTTTCCACGTGCTGAACCTCGGCCACGTGTTCATGCCAATGTACCTGCCGCTGGTGGCGCTGGGTTACTTTGTATCGCCCGCTCCTGCGGCGTTGACCGCCTTCGTCGTCCCGCTGCTTTCCGGCGCAGTGACCGGGATGCCGCCATTTTATCCGCCCGTGGCGGTGCTGATGGCCGTGGAGTTGTCCATCATGTCGGGACTGATCGCGGCAGTCATCCGTTTTCGACCGAAAACGAACGAGTGGCTGATCCTCGTTCCCGTGCTCGCCCTGGGGCGAGTGCTGTATTTGTCGATGGTTTACGGCGTCTCCCTGGTGATCGATTTGCCTGCCGCTTTCGTCACGGGCGTTTCCTTCATCCGTGGTTGGCCGGGGTTGATCCTGATGCTGGTCGTGATTCCGCCGCTGGCTCGACTCGCTCGCACGAGACGATTACAAAACCAATGAATATCACAGGGGAAAACCGATGAGCGATTCCCGTTTGAAAGACTACTTCGACTCCATCGCCGACCGCTGGGACGGCTGGATGGACATGGAACGCATTCACGCCCGTATCGAGGACGGCCTGCAACGTTTCGGCGTCGGCGGTGCGGAACACGTGCTGGACGCAGGTTGCGGCACCGGGAACCTGACGTACAAACTCTTGGAAGTGCTATCCGATACCGGGCATGTAACCGCCGTGGATGTCAGCCCTCGCATGATCGAGCTTGCCAAAGAAAAAATTCCCGATTCCCGCGCTTCGTTCGCTGTGGCCGATATCGCAAAATTACCCTTTGAAAACGGGGAGTTGGATCGGGCCATCTGCTTTTCCATGTGGCCGCACGTCTCCCAGCCGGAAGCCGCGCTGAAGGAAATGTGGCGTGCGCTCAAACCCATGGGAAGACTGCATATCTGGCACATCGACTCCCGCGAGACCATCAACCACGTGCACGCCAATGCAGGCGAAGCGGTGCACGATGACGTCCTGATTCCTGCCGAAGAACTGGCCGATCTCGTGCGCAACGCGGGCTTCGACGTGCAGGAGATCATCGACACCGACACCGAGTACCTTGTCAATGCCGTGAAACGGGAAACGGAATGAGCTGCAACCGTTTCGTCGAAGCCTGGGGAAGCGCCGAAGGCCGGGCGAAAAAACACGGCCCGGCCACACGGTTGGCAACGGGAGCGATGTTGTTCGCCTCGGTGCTTGCAAACGATCCCGCAACGACCTCCGGCCTTGCCCTCACCCTGGTGACGGTCACGGGCTGGTATCTGGCCGTGCGCCCTCCTAAACTGTTGATCGGTCCGCTGCTGATGTTCGCCCTTACCGTTTTCCTTCCTTTCTTTTTTCTCACGCCCTGGGTCCAACCCCATTCCGACATCAACCTGCTGATTCCCATGCCTTGGGCGGTCGCCTCTCGCATTGCCCTGAAAGGTACAGCCGCCCTGTTGATAAGCGCCTGGACCGCTTCCACACTGGAAATGCACGAACTGGAACGCGCCATGGCCCGTCTTCGCTTTCCAAGGGCGTTGGCCGAGTTGCTGATGCAGATCATCCACCAGGCACATGCCATGTCCGAGGAAACCCGCGCCATATCCCAGTCCATACGGGTTCGAGGCGCTACGATGGGCTTTCGCTCTCTCATGGCGCTCGCCGCAGCTCTTCCACAGGTCTGGTTGCCACGTGTACTCTACCGAACCGACCGCATCGGCGACGCGATGGAACTGCGCGGCTACGAAATCGAAACGCGCCCCGTGCAAAGTGCCCGCCCGCATCCCGGAGATCGAACGATGGCGGCAATGGGTTGCATCGTGCTATTAGGAGCCATTGCGATTCGCGTTATGGGAGTGTAAGTATGCGTTTGGAATGCCGAAATGTACGTATCGCCTACCCGAACGCCGAACGCGCGACGCTGGAAAATGTTAGCTTCCAAATCGAAGAAGGCGAGCGTGTCGCGCTTTTGGGTCTCAACGGGACGGGCAAGACCACACTCCTAAAATCCATGGTGGGACTGCTCCCCCACGAGGGAGAGATCCGCGTGGACGGCGTGTCCATCACTCCGAAAACCCTTTCCGAAATCCGCCGAAAGGTCGGTTTTCTGTTCAACGTGCCGGAAGATCAGTTGTTGTTTCCCCGCGTGCTCGACGACGTGGCCTTTGGGCTGAAACAGCAAAAAGTCGCCAGAAAAGATGCCGCCCGCCGTGCTTTACAGGTTCTCGAAGCCCTGGAAATCGCTCATCTTTCCGAGCGTCCCGTGTATGAACTGTCACACGGACAGAAACTTCGCGTCGCGCTTGCGGGAATCCTGGTGACGGAACCGAAATTGCTGCTGCTGGACGAACCCACCGCCGGGCTCGACCCGCCGGGGAAAAAGAACCTCGCCGAACTTCTGAAAACCCTCGACGCGTCGATTCTCGTGGCCACACACGATATTGCCTTCGCCCGGTACCTGTGTCACCGTGCGTTGCGCCTCAAAGCCGGAACCGGTTTGATCGGGGAAACGAATTACGACGAAGTGGAAAAAGCCTGGGGATAACATATCCGTGTATAGCAGTTCTCACTTGGTTTTCACGATTCTCTCGTCATGTGTGCCATGGGCGAACCGCAGGTTGCCCATGGACATCGCTCGTACACGGGCAAGCGGACGTTTCACGTCGCTTGGCTCGTGCCACCCCTTGTTTTCATTCGCTAAAATCAAATTGCAACTGCTATAACTCACCGAAAATGCAGTGAATTCCGTTTACGACAAAGAACGATTGCCGCGAAATTCAAATCGTTTACGTCGGGTTATTTGTCGATTCCGACACCTGTCGCTGTTTGTCTACGCTTCTTTCGAAGCACGATCAGCACCGATGCAAAAAGGATCAGCCCGGCGACTGTAACACCCAAGGCGAGCAGCATACGCAGAGTATCCGCGTCCCTTTCGTCTGCCGTGGCGGGCGCCGCTTCGAGCGCGTCGGGCAACCCGGAGCGCAGCACCGTCCACCCGCTCAGGACGTGATCCCGAACCACGGCGGCTGGAAGCTGCGTTTCCTTGATGCCCAATGCCACCAGGGAAGCTCTTCCGGACGCGCTGACCGCCGAACGAAACGTGACCCGAAGCGTTTTCCCCGTTCGCGCGGCAATTTCTCGAAGTAGTGAAAAAAGCTTGTCTTTTTCGGATTCTTCCCCGCTAAAATACACCGAAAACGAAACGATGTCCTCCTTGGCAGGGGAGCTTTTCGGGGCGAAGTCGTGGACCGTCGAGGCATCCGAAGCGATTTTCGCAGCGGTTTTTGTTTTCTTGTCGAAATCGACGAGGTAAAACTCGTTGCCCTGGTTGTCGATGGCTTTGGCGCGCGCTCCGAAGTAGCCGATTTCCAACAGCAAATAATGATGAATGGCACTGTAGAATCGAAAAATACCTTCGGGCGGCAGGCGTTTTTCCAGCACGGCGCCGCCGCCGCCATTGGTGAAATAATGCACGCCGTTTCGCTCGATGTGCGAGAAAAAATGTGCGCCGGAAAACACCGCCGTCACGCCTTGGCGTTCGAACAGCGGCATCAGGTGCTTCTTTGCAACCTCCGAGTTCTCGCCGTCCACATCGAAAATCGGCTGGTGCAGCACGACAAAGAGATATTCCGCGCCGTTTTTCCTAGCGTTTTCAAGATCTTGACGCAACCAGCTCAGTTGGGGGCCGCTGCCGCCGACTTCCTCTTCGGGCTGGGAGTAATCCTGCCAGATTTTCAGTACGCTGATGTGCACCTGCCCCCGGTCGAAGGAATACCACGGGGATTTCTTCAGTACGGGAAATAGCTTTGCCATCCATTCGGCGGGTTGGTCGCTTCTTCCGATAGAGGGAAACAACACCGTTGTGCGCAGCAGATCCTCTTCGATACGGAAAAAGTTCTGCCACAGATCGAAGCGTTCTCCTTCCTCGATAAAATCGCCAGTGTGGATCAGCGCGTCGGGCAGGCTGAACGAGCGGATGGTGCGGACGATCTGCCGGTGGGAGACGTCGAAGCTGTCATCTCCACTGCGTGTGTCCCCCATTATCACGAAGGTGTGATTGCTATCCGTTCCAGCGACGAAGGCAGGCAACGGCTCATCGAGTACGGGCTTTTCGTTGATGAAAAACTGGTATGGATACTCGATGTCGGGAGTGAGTTCCGCAAATCGCGCACAGGCGGGTTCATGGCCTTCGAGGGGTACGCTTTTTTTCGTGCCGTCTTCGAGCAGCACGGAAACGCGGGCCTTGTCGGTGTCGTCGAAATGGGCGCAGACAAGCACGGAATCGCGTTCGACCGATTGCAGGTAGGGACCGAAATGCAGTTTCGCCCATGCCGGGGAGGTCCAGAAGACCCACAGGCACACCGACAGAACGACTCCCTTCCAGCCAATCAAACGGCGTTTTCTACCATGTAACGCCTTGTTTTTCATGGCGTTTCCGATTTGGGTCGAATCCGTTTTCAACGTGCCTCCGACAAGGTTCGGATGGTTTGTTCCAGCATCTTCGCTTCACCCTCTCCAATGGCCTGTAGCACAGAGCGAATAGTCCCCCGGCGATCCACAAGAAAACTTGCCGGGAGTTGCTCCACACCGTATGCGCGCTTGATGTGCTCGCCGGAGTCGAGCACGAGCGGAAACGGCAACGAAAAGGCTTTGTACAGGGCGTGTAGTTCGTCCACGTTTTCCGGGTCGATGGCCACAAGCAACACCTTCAGCCGCCCGGAAAGCTTTCGTTGCAATTCCGCCAGCAAAGGCAACTCCGCCCGGCAAGGATCGCACCAGGTGGCGAAAAACGTCACCAGCACTGCAGATTGCTTCGTTTCGGCGTTGAGATACACCCGCTTGCCGGTGAGATCCTCGGCGCGGAAATCGGGGGCCAGGTCTCCGGCTTGAAGGGGGTTATCCTGCTTCGTACAGGAACAAAGCAGCAATATCGCTACAGCAAGCACCCACATGAAACGGGAAAGAGGTTTCAAAGTGCGAGACGCTTTACACATCGGCATCGTTCGAGGATTTTCGCGGCTTTTTCCACAGGCGCAGGGCCGTGTCCACCACGTTGACAGCCAAGGTGATGACCACCGAGCCAATCAGCAAAAACGTCAAATCGGAACCCAGGGAACTGGAATTGGGGTTGAACCCTGGTTTGATTCGCAACAGTTTTCCAGGTTTCACGTTCAGGCTCCTTACACTCCGAAAACGTACAGGTAATGGAAATGGTACATCGTCAGGTAGATCGCGGCAAGGGTGGCGGTCAGTATGTGGAGCACGACGACGAAAGGCCCGAACGTTCCACATCTCGACAAGGCGCGGTTCCATAAAAGAATCCCCACACCCCCACCGAAGAGTATCGCCAGCGTGCCGACCAGAGTCCGCGCGCGTTCGAGGTCCAGCAACGCGTATCCGCCGAAAAGAAGCATGTAGCCCGAGGTGAGGATTCCGACCATCCAGACGTCTTTCCAGGCGGGACGACAGCAACGAAACGCCGTCGCGAGCAACCAGAAAGCCAACACGGCCCACGAGAGATAACGCGCAGTCTCCCGCCAGACGTTTCGCTCGCTTTTGCGCAGTTTGTCGTCGATGGCGATGAAATATTTCTCGGAAGCGATACCGCGTGCATTTTGGTACGCGGCGATGGCCTCACGGTAGGATTTGTCCCGGTAAGCGATATCACCGGTGGCCATGGCGGCCATGATCGCGTTTTCTCCTTTGGGAAAGCGCTCGATCAACTGACGATAGTAGTCTTTGGCGCGTTCCGGGTCCGACTCTTCCAACAAGTGGCCGATCCAGAACAGCACTTCCTCGATCACGGGACTGTCCGGGTAGGACTGGAGCAGATGCTCCACTTTGACGAGGGCCGGCTGCGGTCGTTCACGATCCCACGACGCTTTCGCTCGTTCGAACAGTTCCAGGGGCTTGAAATCGTGGTCGTCGAAACGTTTCAAGGTGTCGATGCGATACCGCGCCAGCGTCGCCCGGCGGCTGTTCGGTGAATTTTTCAGGAATCGTTCGTATTCTTCCAAAGCTTTGGCGAATCGGAACAGTTTTTCGTCGTAAATCCTCGCGATGGCGAAGGCGGCGTCTTCCACTTCATGGCGGTTTTTATTGGTTTCGAGAAAGCGCCGGTACCAGGCGATGCTTTCCTCGTAACGACCGGTTTCCAGCAGGCGGTCACAATAGAGGCAGGATTTTCGGGTTTCGGGCGGGGCTTCGACCAGCACCGTGCGCCGTCGCGCATCGCCCTCACCCTGAACCCAGGAGATTTCGTAGGTGTCGATCTCCAGCCACGCCGTTTCCTCGGGTTTCCATGTGATGCTCCGCTCGCCGTGCCGGGCAAGGCGCAGAGTCAGCAGCGTCACGTTCTCTTTGACGTCCCAACTCTCCGGTTTTTCAGGCAAAACCACGATTCGGTGATGGATGTCGTCGGGCGTCTCCCCTGCCCTTTCAAGCGCCGGAGCCGCCTCTCTGGCCAGTACGAAACGCGCCGCTCCGAAGTCGAGCGTCTGCACACCCCGTTCGGGTAGCGTAACGACGAGCAGAGAATCGGCAAGTTCTGCCGGTTTTCCCATACAGGGACCGGCAAGCAACATGATATCCGGCAGACTTTCGGGAAGTTCTCCGCCCTGACAGTATGGATGCCCGGAGTCGAGCAGCCACAGATCGAAGGCACCGTCCATCGACGGAGCGCTGCGAAAATCACGAGTGATTCCGGTACCTTTTAGGGTGTAACCGTAGCGCGTCGAAGGCTTCAGACCTGTCAGTACCACACGATGCTCACGAACGGCTTCGGGCTCCTCGACGGCTTTGTCCAGCAGGCGACCTTCCCCATAGCGGATGGAAAACCGTTCCGCCTCCGGGGTTTGCCATTCGATCACTACCGAAAACGGCCCGACTTTGCTTAAGCGAAGATTGCGAACCTCTGAGGAAGAGTCACAGGCGAACCCCGCACAGGACAAAAGAAACGCCAAAACGAGAAATTTTTTAGCGTTTCCGGCAATTTTACGGCCTTGTCGAAATGCGTTCATGATCGACAACCGGTCCTACAACCCCAGGATTTCAGGTTTTACGTCCTGGATTTCGGCTTTGTAATCCTTCTTGAGAATGGTTTTCACAAGGTCCAGATCCACCTGGTCGGTCGTTTGAGACAACTGGGTCATCACGGTGCCTGCTCCGTCGCCGTTGCGCCCCTTATGCTCGTCCATGATCGACTCGTAATACACAAGTGCTTCGACCAGTTTTTCGCGTGCTTTGGAGTCGTCCTTTCCACGAGATTCTTCCAACCCGGTCAATTCGTAAAACACCGAAAGCACGAGGGTTTTCGTCGAAAAAGCTTTCAGGGCATTTCCAGCCTTTTGGATGTCTTCCACGACGCCTTTCTTCACGGCTTCCTCGAAAGATTCCAGCAAAAGATCGAAGCGGTCCGTGTATTCACCGCCTTTTCCCGTCCATTTTCCACGACGGCTCGCCGTGTTGCGAAGCACGGTGGATGCTTCATGCACTCTCGCGAACGTGGCATCGTCTTTGGGATCGGCGGCAAGCTGATCCACGCCTTTGAAGAAGTTCGTCAAAAAGGCGCGCTGCACGGTTTTTTCGGCCATCTGGGCATCGGGATACAGGTCGGTTTCAGCCTCGACTTTTCGCATTGCCATGCGTATGCGGCGATCAAACTGCGTGGTGTATCGCATGTCGGTATCTTTTACATATTTTACCAGCGCCGGAACCTTCTCATACGAAGCGATGAAGCTTTCGTCGTTTAAAGGTCGGTTTTTGCGAATCGTTATCATTTTGTAGTACAGGTCCACAGGAGAAACCGCCGGTTCCTGGATTTTCTTCTCTGCGACAGGCGCATTTTTTTGCATGTTTGCAGGATTTGACGCCTTTTGGGTCGCTTCGTCGGCGTTGCGCTCGCAGCCGAAAGAGAATACGAGTCCGAAAATCCATACGGAAAGCAAGAGGGTACGAATCATGGTTTTTCCTTTCCAGTGATAGACCGCTTCGCCCTTTGTCGTTCAAGCTAGAGCCTATTTACGTCAAACGGTTTTGCGAAAAACGGCGATCGTGTCGCCGTTTTTCAAGAAATCTCAGGATGCTGTGGGCGTGGTCGCGGGTTCTTCCTTGGGTTCCCCACCCTCGCTCCAATCTTTCGGAGGGAGTTTGAAAAGCCTTCTCACACGCTCCGTAAACGCATCCATGAGAGAATACAAGCAAGGAATTACGAACAGGGTCAAAAAGGTGGCGAAACTGAGACCCCAGATCATGCAGATCGCCATCGGCTGCCACGTGGGCGATACGCCTCCGATTCCTAACGCCAAGGGCAACATACCGAAAATCGTGGTCACGGTAGTCAATAGAATCGGACGAACCCGCGCAACACCCGCCCGAACCACCGCCTCACGGCGCGGAAGCCCCTGCTTGCGCCCGTTTTGAATGAATTCTACGAGTACGATGGCATCATTGACCACCACCCCCGCCAGCGCCACCAAACTGATTCCGGCCACAAGGCTGAAATCCAGCCCCGTGACAATCAGGCCGATAATCACGCCGATCACCGCAAACGGCACGGTGAACATGATAATCAACGGCTGGGTGTAGGAACCGAACTGTGCCCCAAGAATCATATAAATCAACAGCAAAGCCACTGCGAAGGCTTCGATAAGCGAGCCGAAGCTTTCCGCCGTTTTCTCCGCCTCTCCACCGTAATCCAGGGAATACCCGGGGAAACGCATGGAAAAGGTACGGTTTCGGTCTTTAATCATCTTGTTCGCTTCGTGGGAATTGATGATCTCCTCGTTGACATTGGCCGTCACGGTAATCGAGCGCTTGCCGTTGTACCTTTTGATAGCCGCGGCGCTCCTGCCCATTTCGAAGGTTCCAAGCTCGCTTAACGCAACTTTGTTGCCCAAAGCAGTTACGACCTTGAGACGTTTCAATTCATTGACTGACGACCGGTCTTCGTCGCGGTATTTGACGATAACCTTGATTTCATCGCCGTCTGTCTCGCGAAAGGCGGTGGCTTCGGTGCCGTCGATGGCGGTACGGATCGTCTGGGCCACCTGACCCATCGTCGTGCCGTAAATGGCGAGTTTCTCCCGGTGAGGAAGGAAGCGGATTTCGCGCTTGCCGATTTCGTAATCGCTGCGCACATCGAAAATCCCAGGAGTTTTCTTGAGTTCTTCACTGATTTCCGTAGCAATTTCATTGAGTCGCACGATGTCGTCACCCCGCACCCGCAACTCTATCGGCATCCCGGTGGGCGGCGCCCCGTGGCCTTCCTCCTTGAATTCGATGGTGGAGATACCGGCGATGCGGTCGAAACCGTCGCGCAGATCTTTTTTGACGATTTCGAGCGGACGGCGACCCTCTTCGAGCTCGAACAGGTCGATATCAAGCATGGCCACATTCGTGCGTTCGGACCATTGGTAGTTTTCGACGATCAGCCCGGTTACGGAACTTACGTTTTTGATGTCGGTTTTCGGCAATGTAAGCGCATGTTGCTCCATCTGTTTCACGACGGAGAGGGTTTCCTCTTGGCGCGTGCCTACCGGCATCCGCAGGTGGATACGCAACGTATCCGGGTCTTCGGTATGAAACAGTTTGACGCGCAGAGTCTGGAACCCCACGCCAATCAGTACCAGAGTCAGGATCAGCGTCCCCACGACAAGAGAAATACGCCAGTTGAGTGCGATGTTGATCTGGCGCACGTAAGCCTTCTTCAGCCATTCGAACACCCGGTCGCCCATTCGTTGCCGGCTTGGATCGGGGGCTTTGCCCCAGTCCGACATATGCACCGGCAACACGACCAGGGCTTCGATCAGTGAAGCCGCAAGGGCGCACCCCACGGCGACGGGCAACACCGACATGAACTTGCCGATCACGCCCGTCATCATCAACAGAGGCAAAAAGGCCGCAATCGAGGTCAGCACGGCTGAAATCACCGGAATCATGACTTCTTTCGTGCCTTCCAACGCGGATCTGTAAGTGTTTTTGCCCATTTCCATATGCCGGTAGATGTTTTCGATGACGATGATGGCATCGTCTACAAGCATCCCCAGCACCAGAATGAAAGCGAACAAGCTTAGTGTGTTGATCGTGTGCCCGATCGAATCGAGCGCCCAGAACGTGGTCAGGAACGCAAACGGAATTCCGATCAGCGCGAAGATCGCCGTTCGAAATCCCATGAAAAACCAGATACATAGCGCGACCATCAACATGCCCTGCAATGCGCTGAACGACAGTACATTGAGACTGCTGCGCACTTCTTCCGACGCATCGAACATGTAGCGCATTTCCATGTCTTCAAGCTTGCTTTTGTAGCGGTCGGCAATTTCCCTTGTGGCATCCACCACATCGATCACCGAGCCTTCGCGCTTCATGAAAATATCCATCCGAAGTTGGCTCTGACCGTTCAAGCGGGCGATGATGCGGTCGTCCTCGAAAGTGTCGATTACGTCGGCCACGTCGCCGATGGTCGCGATCCGGCCATCAGGTCCGGCAAGAATCGGCAGCTTCGAGATTTCCTCGGCGGTTTTGACTTCTCCCATCGTTCGCACGAGAAATTCCTCGCGGCCCATATCGACTTTTCCGGCGGGGATGTTCACGCTGGCGACTTTGAGGCTTTGCACCAGCGCTTCGATACTCACCCCGTAGGCTTCCATCTGGTCCCTACGAGCTTGTACCCAGATTTCCCTCTCCAGCGTTCCACGAAGATTGACCGAACCGACGCCTTCGACCTCGCGGATTTCCTCGGCCATGTCGTCGGCGATTTCCTCCAGTCCCTCCAGATCGTATTTGCCCCCCAAGGCGATGCCTAGCACCGGCCAGATTTCGTCCGAGGCGATCTTGAGGGTGAACGGATCGTCCATATCTTCCGGAAGATTCTGCGCTTTATCGATTTCCGTTTTGAACTCGTCGAAGGCTCTGTCGAATTCCAACTCGGTCATGCCGGGTTCGTATTCGAGAAAAACGACGGTTTTTCCCTCTTCGGAAGAGGAGGCGTAGTGGTCCAGATCGTCCAGGCTTTTTACCTGGTCTTCGACTGGAAGCGTGACCAGTTTTTCCATTTCCTCCGGCGCGACGCCCGGATAGAAGTAAATGGCCAGCCCTTCGTCCATCGACACACGGGGCGAGTTTTCGCGAGGCATGTTCGACACGGCCAGCAATCCAGCCACCGACAGCACGACAACCAGCAGGTTGGCCATCACCGGTCGTTCGAGGAAAATTCTCACCAGCATGGGTTACTCTCCGCTGTCCTGCTCGCCGTTGGTAGGCATGGTAACTCGCACGGTATCTCCATCTTTGAGGTTCCGTTGTCCCACAACGACCACGCGATCTCCGTCGCTTAACCCTTTCTCGATGATGACTCTCGTTCCGACCCTCTGCCCCAACTCGATTTCCCGTTCCTTGACGGTGGTTTCGTTTTCCAGCAGGAACACGTAATGCCGGTTGTAGCGCTCGATCGCTTCGTCCTGTTGCAGCAAAATGCAGGGACGCGGTTTCTGCGTGGAAAGCTCGGCCTTGGCCACCATGCCGATTTTCAATGCCTCGGAAGTATCGGTCAGGAGCACGCGCACGGGAAAATTCATCGTAGGGGAAAGCACTTTGGGACCAACGCCCTCGACGCGCCCCTGGAATTCCTGCTCGGGGAGAGCCGGGACAATCACTCGGACACTCTGGCCGACTTCGACATGCTGAATGTCGCTTTCGCTAAATCCGACGTTCATTTCCAACTCGGACATGTCCACAAGCGTCACCACCTGCATCCCCTGAATGAGAACCTCCCCTTCCTGCACGAATTTCTGAGCCACCACACCCGCAAACGGAGCCACAACCTTGGTCAGGCGGAGATTCCGCCGCGCCTGCGCGAGAGCGGCTTCCGCCTGCTTGATTCCCGCCTCGCTACGTTGCAGGGCGAAACGAGCCTGGTCGTAGGCGGCTTCGGAAATGTCCTTGCTATTCCACAACTCCTCGGAACGCCCGGCGTTTTTCTTCGCCTCGTCGTGCGCCACCACCGCATTGGTATAAGTGGCGCTCGCCTGGTCGAGTGCGATGCGATAGGGTTCGGGATCGATCTGCACAAGCAACGCGCCTTCTTCCGCCTTGTCGCCGATATCTACCTGAACTTCCAGGATTTTTCCGGAAATTTCGGAGGTGATCGTCGCCTCGCGGCGGGCCTGAACGATCCCGCTGGATTCGATGATGGGAGAGACGCTTTCGGTTTCCATCACGCGAATTTCAACCGTCACTTTTTGGGTGTCTTCGGCTTCGCCATCTCCACCTTGCAGCCCCTTGTCTTTATCCTTTTCGCCGCAATTGAGAGGCAACAGCAACAAAACCAAAAGAAATACACCGATCACTCTTTTTAAACCCATCGAATTACTCCTTCGCCATTCCATCGTCCGATCATGGGCAAGCTATGGATTGGAGTCAAGAAGAAGTCGCTTTTCGCGAAGATGAAACGAAAAAAACACAATTATTGGGCATTTTGAACGAAATGGTTCAACTTTTCACGGTCCAAGCGAGACGAATTCAAGCCCGATAAACTCCGTAATGTATCCTTCGTATATGACCGGTCGGGCCGGAACGATTTTCTCGGCCAATACATCCTTTTCATGACGTTCTAGAAAGCGGCAATAGGCTTCCGAGCGGGAATCCGGCTGACGCACGGAGCAAATCGCCCCTTTGTACGCGAGAACACAGCCCTCCGGGAATGTAGCGCGGGTTTCGATTTCCGAAAAACGAAGCTTTTCTCTCCCGATTTCGCCGAACAGCGACGCTTGAGGCTGAAGCGGTCCTATGGTGGAAGACGGAGGAGGAAGCAGCAACGTGCAGAAATCGGGAAGTTTTGGGGTCTCTTCCAAGATGAACTGCAACTCCTCGTGAATGACCGTTCGTTCCTCCAGAAACGAACGGGCGGGGACGGTCAGCACTTCGAAAACCAGCAACAGACCGAACAGCCAGGCAATGTGTTTGCGTTCAGGCGTACCTTTGGGAAACCTCGCGAAAAGGATGGCGCTTGCGCTGGCGTAGAGCAGGCACAACGTCCATAGATAAGGTGGGAAATAATGCAAAAAACCGAACGATGTCGAGAGGTTGAAACCGTAAGGAGCATAGGGAAGCAGGGCAGTGGCTCCCAATAGCAAAATAACTACCAGGGTCCATGGACGCTTCCAGGCCGTCAGCGCAAGAGCGACGGGAAGCAGGAGTGGCGATAGCGTGGGAATCAGTTTCGGTTCCAGACTCACGGCGGGAACAAACAGTGCGGGAAGCGACAACCACGAAAAATCTTCCCTCCCAAGAACGAACCATTCGTCGGCGTGGTCGGCCTGCCAGGTACCGGAAAGAATCCACAGATGAGGCGCTACGAAGTCCAGAAACAGCAAAAAACCCGGCAAAAGCAAGAGACGCGAGCCTTTTTTTCCATTCCGCCAGAGAAGGAAGCCGATCCACGGGGCAAACAGCAGCATTTCGAGACGAATCTGATACGCAAGTCCCAGGAAAAGCGCCGCCAGCACGGAGCGGAAGAATTCCGGCAGCGTGGACAGCGCCGCAACCAGCGAAGCGACGGCAAGAAGCACCGCCAGAGAAATCGGTTCGGTACTGTACCCGAAACGAATCAGCAACGGCGCGCAGAGAACGAACACGGCGGCGGCCAATCCGGCGGCGGGATCGCGGAAAAGTTTTACGGCAGCGAGGCGGGTTAGAGGAACCAGGAGGCTCGACGCCACGAGGTTGGCGACTCCGAGCGTGGCGAGAGGAGCACCGCCCAACAGCCGAACGAGGTACTGCCACGCCTCGTTGCCGCAGGCGTGCAGATTGAAAGCCTGGCAGGTCGCCGCCGGCTGGGCAGGAGATATCAAACGAATGTTGTAGATTCCCGGCTCCAGCTCGGTAAGTAGCCCACGCAAAAGAAGTGCAAGGCCGAAAAGTGCAATATCTACAACCAATTGCTTCGGCTCAAGGCGGGCATAGCGAACCGTCAGAACGACTCCCAGCAGCAGGAAAAAAACGAATCCCAGCAGCGAAGTGATGAAGTCGTAAGGCCATGATGAATCGACGTTTGACGGAGCACCGGGAGTTGCAACGGGAACGAGGCGGACTTCCCAGGCAGAATCCTTGGCGAGGGCAAGTCTTTCCAACTGGTGAACGAACGGGGCGAATGCCATCTCCGGACGATGTTCTCCGCAAATCACGAAAACATGGGAGCGTCCCCACTCCTGCATGGGGCAATTTTCGCCAGGGGGGAGCAGGCGGAGGGTCGGACCCGGCCCGTGATCGTTCTGAAACGACAGCGTGATTCCGCCCTGCCCCGTCGACAGGTTCACGTCGCCGCCGGGCAGGGATTTTGCCGTGGCTTCGGCCAGCGGCCAGATCGCATCTACCGCAGCTTTCGTGGGGAAAAACGCGCGTTCGGATTCGTCTGCGGCGAAAGCTTCGCCAGTCAGGCCAAAATGCCACACCAGGACGAAGAGAGATAACGCCTTGATAATACAAGAATAACCATCAAAACCGAAACGCCGCATGGACCTCTCTCGGAACATTTGGGACGTCGAAAGTACGAGAAAAGCATCACTATGGTACACGCAACGGGCGGCAGAGGAAATGCTTTTTCGACAAACGCGAACGAAACGCGATCCGGACGAAAATTCACCCATCTGCCTTTGCTCCCCCTACTCACGGTCCTTTCGTGAGCGAAGCGTTTCCGAAACGATAAAATTCACGAAAAATGCGAATAATCCTTGACTATTCACTCCCAATCCTTTTGTGTAGCACTCCCTTTCCACCCGTCGGAACGGAGAAAAAAACTATGGGGATTAAAAAAGCCAGGAATATCGGCATTGTCGCGCACATCGACGCCGGAAAGACCACCGTGACGGAGCGCATTCTTTTTTATACGGGCGTAAATCGTACCATCGGAGAAGTCCACGACGGCAAAGCCACCATGGATTTCATGAAGCAGGAGCAGGAGCGGGGTATCACCATCGCCTCGGCGGCTATCACCTGCGAGTGGAATGGCCATAAAATCAATATCATAGACACTCCCGGCCACGTGGATTTCACCATTGAGGTGGAGCGCTCCATGCGGGTGCTGGACGGCATCGTCTCGGTATTCTGCGCCGTCGGCGGGGTCGAGGCGCAAAGCGAAACCGTCTGGGGACAGGCAGACCGCTACAAGGTTCCGCGCATCGCTTTCGTCAACAAAATGGACCGTGCCGGAGCGGATTTCTACGACGTCGTAAGTCAGCTTAACGACCGTCTGCACGCCGGGGCGACGCCCTACCAGTTGCCCATCGGAGCCGGAGACGAATTTCGCGGCGTGATCGACCTGATCGACATGGAAGCCATCCAGTTCGGCGGGAATCAGATGCAACGCACGCCGATCCCGGAAGAATTGCGCGAGGAAGCCGAAACGTGGCGCAATCGTATGCTCGAACAATTGGCCGAGTACGACGACGAAATCGCCGAACTGTACCTGGACGAAAAACCAATTCCAAAGGAATTGATCCATTCCGTCACACGCTACTGCGTGCTTCGTTCGCTGTTCACTCCCGTGTTCTGCGGTGCGGCGTACAAGAACATCGGAATTCAGTTGCTGCTCAACGCCGTAACCGACTTCCTGCCCAGTCCGCTCAACGGCGGGGCCGTGGTCGGGGAGGACGTCGACGACCCCTCGATTCCCATCACTCGTCATCCAAACACCACGGAGCCGTTTTCAGCACTTGTATTCAAGATCATTCACGATCCCTTCGTGGGGCAGCAGACCTTCGTCCGTACCTATTCCGGCGTGTTGAAATCAGGCGATACGATCCTCAACGCCACAACGGGCAAAAAGGTCCGCGTGGCCCGGATTTTCCGCATTCACGCCAAAGACCGCAAGGAAATCAAGGAAGTAGGTCCGGGAGATATCGTGGCGCTGATCGGCCTGAAAACCACCCACACGGGACACACGATCTGCGACAAGGACGCGCCGCTCGTCTTGGAATCGATGCGCGTGCCCGAACCGGTCATCAGCGTCAAAGTCAGCACCGAGACGCAGAAGGAAAAAGACAAGCTGTTGGATTCGTTACGGAAAATGTCTTTGGAAGACCCTTCCTTCACCGTGCGCCAGATGGAGCGTTCGAACGAAACCGTGATTGCGGGCATGGGGGAGTTGCACCTTGACATCATCGTGGACCGTCTGAAGACCGAGTTCAACGTGTTCGCCGAAATCGGACGCCCTTCCGTGGAATATCGCGAAACGATCACGCAACTCTGCCAGCACGAGACGAAGTTCGTCAAGCAGACCGGCGGACGCGGACAATACGCCCACACCATCATGCGGCTGGAACCCAATCCGGGAGGTGGGTTCGAGTTCGTCGATGCGGTGGTTGGCGGAAATATTCCTTCCGAATATATTGGTTCCGTGAAAAAGGGGGTAATGGAAGCGATGGACCGGGGCGTGCTGGCCGATTTCCAGGGTGTGGACGTCAAAGTCACGCTGCTGGACGGCAGTTCCCACGCGGTGGACTCCTCGGAAATGGCTTTCAAGACCTGCGGAGCGATCTGTTTCAAGGAGGCGTTTAAAAAGGCGGCTCCCAAACTCCTGGAACCGGTGATGTCCCTGGAAATCGCCACACCGGACGATTTCATCGGCGATATCGTAGGCGATCTCAACCGGAGACGCGGAAAAGTGAAAAATATGCGCCGGTTCCGCAAGGGAAGCCAGAAAATCAGCGCCGAAGCTCCCCTGATGGAACTGTTCGGCTACGCCACGATGATCCGCTCGCTGTCCTCCGGTCGGGCGAATTACTCCATGGAACTCAAGCAGTACAGCCCGATGCCGCAAGCCGCCCAGGATAACGCCCTTGCCGAAGCCAGGGAAAGACTTGGGAAAAACGACTGAAGCACGAGAGAACCGGTTCGTACCTGGTATTTTTCAGGGCGAAAACTCGTGCGCTTGACACGTCGAAGGCATGGCGTTATGATGCCTTCGTTTCGCGATACGGAAAGGGAAGTCTGGTGAAATTCCAGCGCGGTCCCGCCGCCGTAAGCGAGGACGAAACCGGCGAAAAGCCACTGGAACGCAGTTCTGGGAAGGTGCCGGAAGTAGGATGAATCGCAAGCCGGAAAACCTGCCGTACCGTGTCCGATGAGTGCTTCTTCCCGTGGAGAGGGAGATCGATTGTCGCCTTCATGCGCAAAATAAGTTGATGTTTGGCCGTTGTACGAAATGACGGGGTTGTAGTCCCTCGTCGTTTCGGCAATCCGGGCGCGCTTCGGGTGGAAGCCTCGGTAAAAGTGTTTTTCGACGGAACGGTTCCGTTTTACTACCGACTTGAGTACCCGAAGGAGGTCTGCGATGTCATTGCGATTTTCGTGTGTATTTTCAATGCTTTTCGTGCTGTTTCTCATGCTCGCGGGTTGTGGTGAAGACGACGAGAACGCCTGCGAAAACGTCGATTGCTACGAACACGCCGCCTGTGATTCTACAACAGGTGAATGCGTGTGCGACGACGGTTACGAGAACTGGGTGGACGGTACAGGATGCACGGAAATCGTAACTGATCTCTGTGAAAACGTAGATTGTTACGACAACGCCGCCTGCGATTCCACGACCGGAAACTGCATCTGTGACAACGGATACGAGAACTGGACGGATGGTACAGGATGCACGGAAATCGTAACTGATCTCTGTGAAAACGTAGATTGTTACGACAACGCCGCCTGCGATTCCACGACCGGAAACTGCATCTGTGACAACGGTTACGAGAACTGGACGGATGGTACAGGATGCACGGAAATCGTAACTGATCTCTGTGAAAACGTAGATTGTTACGACAACGCCGCCTGCGATTCCACGACCGGAAACTGCATCTGTGACAACGGATACGAGAACTGGACGGATGGTACAGGATGCACGGAAATCGTAACTGATCTCTGTGAAAACGTAGATTGTTACGAACACGCCGCCTGCGATTCTACAACAGGCGATTGCATGTGTGACGACGGTTACGAGAACTGGACGGATGGTACCGGATGCACGGCCATTGAACCGTTGGCAATCATCGGCGAGTACATCGACAACTACAACTCCCGACACACGGTGACCTACAACAGCTGGACCATGGGCATGGGAGACACGGCCAGCCTCTTCCACATCTCCCAGTACGACAACGACGCCATGTGGATGATCGCACAAAACGACTCCGACAACGGAAACAGCCCAGACCTCTGGAGCCGATTCGACTGGACATGGCACGAAGACGAATTGTGGTACTGCCAGATCAGCTACAATTCCGCCACCGAAGACGACGCACTGGCCGTCACGGCGGCAGATGCCACCGACCCGGCCAATGGCGGATGCAACGGATTCTCCTGGTCGAAACTGATGCCCTGGCCGGTGTTCGACCTCATCGGCGAGTACATCGACAACTACAACTCCCGACACACGGTGACCTACAACAGCTGGACCATGGGCATGGGAGACACGGCCAGCCTCTTCCACATCTCCCAGTACGACAACGACGCCATGTGGATGATCGCACAAAACGACTCCGACAACGGAAACAGCCCAGACCTCTGGAGCCGATTCGACTGGACGTGGCACGAAGACGAATTGTGGTACTGCCAGATCAGCTACAATTCCGCCACCGAAGACGACGCACTGGCCGTCACGGCGGCAGATGCCACCGACCCGGCCAATGGCGGATGCAACGGATTCTCCTGGTCGAAACTGATGCCCTGGCCGGTGTTCGACCTCATCGGCGAGTACATCGACAACTACAACTCCCGACACACGGTGACCTACAACAGCTGGACCATGGGCATGGGAGACACGGCCAGCCTCTTCCACATCTCCCAGTACGACAACGACGCCATGTGGATGATCGCACAAAACGACTCCGACAACGGAAACAGCCCAGACCTCTGGAGCCGATTCGACTGGACGTGGCACGAAGACGAATTGTGGTACTGCCAGATCAGCTACAATTCCGCCACCGAAGACGACGCACTGGCCGTCACGGCGGCAGATGCCACCGACCCGGCCAATGGCGGATGCAACGGATTCTCCTGGTCGAAACTGATGCCCTGGCCGGTGTTCGACCTCATCGGCGAGTACATCGACAACTACAACTCCCGACACACGGTGACCTACAACAGCTGGACCATGGGCATGGGAGACACGGCCAGCCTCTTCCACATCTCCCAGTACGACAACGACGCCATGTGGATGATCGCACAAAACGACTCCGACAACGGAAACAGCCCAGACCTCTGGAGCCGATTCGACTGGACGTGGCACGAAGACGAATTGTGGTACTGCCAGATCAGCTACAATTCCGCCACCGAAGACGACGCACTGGCCGTCACGGCGGCAGATGCCACCGACCCGGCCAATGGCGGATGCAACGGATTCTCCTGGTCGAAACTGATGCCCTGGCCGGTGCTGGCGATTGTGGGAGACTATACGGACAACTATAGCTACGCCCATTCCATCACCTACGACACATGGACGATGGCCATGGGCGACACGCCGAGCAATTTTGACATCACGCAATACGACAACGACGCCATGTGGGCCGTGGCACACAATTATGCTGACAACCCCTGGTTCGCGGACAAATGGAGCCGCTTCGACTGGACCTGGCATGAAGAGGAATTGTGGTATTGCCAGACGACGTACAATGCAGAGACGGAAGCCGATGCCTTGGCGACAGCCGCAGCGGATGCCACTGATCCCACTACAACGGGCTGCGGAGGGGATAATCCGTGGACGAAACTGACGGAAATGGAGCAATAACGACACATACGATGGCACGCTTACCCATCGTTGTTCCCCCGCAATCGTGACGCAGATTGCGGGGGTTCTTTTTTTAAGAAGTTTGCACGAGATTTACGGTTTGGTAGCTTCCAGGGTACACACGACAGGTTTGTGGTCGAAATAGATCGCCTTGATCACGTCCGGGTGGCCGGACGTGACGCCCGCCGCCCAGCATTGTCCGGTGAAAGCGTCTCCGATGACGTGATCGATGTTGTACAACGTGGCGTAAGTGCCGGGAGCCTCTTCCCCCACGTCGGTGATAAACGAAAAATCCGGGCTGTTTTCCACGAAATCATGCAGATAGGCGGCGCTGGGGTCGAAATCGGTCATGCGTCCGGGATCGGTGTTGAAATCGCCCATTACGAGGTTTCGCGACCCGTTGGCGCCCGGTTCGCCGTCTCCAAGATCGACGAAAGCCTGCTCGAACTGCTTGACGCGACACTGTTGCTCGTCTTCGGCAAACCCCGATGACCCATGGACGTTGACAAGCGTAAGTTCCCCGCCTTCCACAAGTTCTATGATTCCGCGACCGACGCGCGCTCCCTTGCCGCAGTCTTCTACGCGATACCCTTCCAGCCCTTCAAGGCAAAAATCCTCGTCGCAACCTTTGAACGACCCGAAGCGACGGTTGACGGCGGCGCATTTGTCCGATTTGCCCGGCTGGCACATCACCTGCCAACCTTCGCCGAGGATATATTGGGCCACGGTGGGTTGTCCCTCTTCCCAGGTTTCGCAGTAGAAATCCTGCCTAGCATCCTGAGGGATATCGGGACAATCGCCGCTGTAGAAAATCTCCTGGAATACGGCAATATCGGGATCGACCTCTTCGAAGAACCGACGTGTGGCCTCGACCGCCGGAGTCCAGGCGAGTCCGTCGCCGTACCATTCGTCCGAACGTGCGGCGTGTTCGCTGGAATAGCCGTCGTCCGGGAGGGAGTCGTGCCCCATGGATTCCGAGGTTCCGGTGTTGAACGTCACCGCTACAAAAGAGAGTTTCGCCCCCGTCTCGGCATCCAAGTCTCCGGTTTCACTCTCATTTTCGTCGTCGCCCAAGGCGTCGGAATCGTTTTCTGCGTCGTTGCAGCACAAGCACCCAAGAGCCACAAACAACGACAGGGGCAACGCACGAAAAAAAGTAATGGCAGAAACTCGGTACTTGAGTTCGACGAGGCGTTTCCGGCGAAGCAACAGCAACACGCTTATCAGGAAAAACGCGCTCCATGCGATCCCGGAAAACTGAGGTACTTCACGACATCCCCCGCCGCCTTTGGATTTTTTCTTTTCGACAACTTCTTCCTCATCGGCCTCGGTTTGTTCCTCCTCTTCGGAGAGTGCGTCGTCCTCGTCTTCGTCGCCATCCACTGGAGGTGTGTAGGTGCCGGGTTCACCCACGGCGGTGATCGTCCGCCGGTCGCTGCCCTCGATACTTCCGGATTTCAGGGTTCTTTCCACGATATATTCACCCGGGAGATCCGTGGTGAAGGCTACCGCATGTTCTCCGGCGGAATCGAGCGTTGCCTGGGACAACTCCGGCTTTCTATTTAAAATCCAATTACTTACAGCATCGGCGTTTTCCTGGCGCACCGAACAATCCGCCATCGCGTCTTCCACCCTCACGCGCCGTCCCGTTTCTACGCTCTGGGGGCGTTGGAGTGCCAGCAGCGGAGAATCTTCGTCGTTGGCCAAACGCGCGATCAGCCGCACGGGCAGACCGGCGTCAGCCTGAGAAGCAAGACGAAACGCGATTCCGGGAACGGTGGATAGCGCCAAGCCTGATTCCAAGGCATTGGATTCACAAACGTTTTCGGCTTTCAAGCTCTCGTTGAGATCGATCCGTAATTCCTGCACGAGATTCGTCGCTTCGACGGGGGAAGGCATAAGGCTGCCAAGCAATTCATCATTTTGAGTCCGTTCGAGCCAAAACGATATTGGCTCACCGGAAACGGAAAACCACGTGCGAGCGTCGTGCGTCATGGTTTTCAGGTCTACACCGAAAAAGGCGCGCAGATTGCTACTTTCGTCCACCGACCAGGCGGCCATCTTGGCGTTCGTTTCACCCGTTTGGGTCGAAAATCCGCCCTCGGCCAAAACGGCGGTCCAGATGACGTTATCGAACGTCCAGTGGAATCCCGCCGGAAAGTCACTGGAATTCTTCAAGATTTCCGCCCGTGAGACATCCCTTGCGCCGCCGCTGTTGGGAAAGGGTTGCAGCAACGCCAGAAAACGTCCGACTTCGCCGGCCTGGAGCGAGATCGTGGCATCGAGCGCAGTGTGATACTCTTTGGTTCGGTTTCCTTTGTCGATGGAGTCATGCGGGGCAACACGTGTCGAGAACGTGACCTCTTTGTCGGAAATCACCTGTCCGTGGAGACCCGCGTTTTCCCGCAGCCACGTGCCGCCGTACTCGGTGCTTTCGAAAGTGCCCGTTTCCAGCCCGCTTCCTCCGTGGCCATGAAGTTGAAACGTGACCTCGTGGGCGGCACCATCGAGCGGGGTGATTTCGTCGTAGATCAGCACGGCCCGGCTATCGAGCAACGCCACGCGGCGGCGAATTTCCACCGGGGCGGTGTTTTCGTGGTACTCGGTGAACAGGTCCACGTAGCGGAGAATCGGGGCGTCCTCCGTGGCGGTTTTATGTCCCAAAATCCAGGCTTCTCCGTCTCCGGGAGGAGAGTATCCACCTTCCACCGAAGGATCGGAGACGATCAACTCGCCGTTTTCGTCCATCGCCATGGGAGGAATCACGGCGCTGTACGGGTTCGGACCTTTGCCGTCGAGGAGAATCATCGAGTGGTTGTTGGCGTTGTTGACGCTCTCATGCTCTTCCCAACCCAGGTATCCGGCATCGATGATGAGCGGTTCATCATAGGCGTAAAGAACGAAAGAGCCTCCGTCGGAGTGCTCGTGGCCGGAGATACCGCCAACGGACTGTCCCCAGCGGGTGAAGGAAAATCCCGCCGCTTTGCCGTGTTCGGCCAGCACGTACAGGTACAAGGCGTCTCGTTCCCATCCCGACCTGAACACGGCGGCACCATAGACCGGCATCACGGCGTCCGTCTCGAAAAGGGTTTCGGGAGAAACGGGTTCGATATCCGCATCGAAAATACCCATCAATTCGCATTCGTTGACGAGTTCTCCCAGAAACGGGGCGCGTGGGCTTCGTTCCCATGCCCAGCGGTACACGCCCGCGTGGGGAAACATCTCGTGGATGAAAAAGACGAACAGAAACTGCCTCAAGGGCGAGCAATCGTCGGTGGGAGGCTGGCTTCCGTCCGGCTGGGAAGTCTTCACCATAGCGTCTGCTTGGGTAGTAAGTAGCTGATTTTGCAGGTAATCTCCCACAATGTACGGCTCCGTCTGGCCGCTTTGCATCATCGGCGGCGCGTTCGGATCGCGGGGGGCGAGTTCCATGCTTTTTCCCACGTAGCGGTGCCAGGCCCAGAAAAACGGCAGGAAGTTGATCGCCGCGTAATCGAAGTAATTGTACGATTCCTGGTAGCCACCCTCCCAGTCGCTCATCAGGTCCATGTGGCAGTGATCCATGCCGCGCACGGCCAATTCGATCCAGTTGCGGACCTCGTAACGTCCGTCGTTCGTTTTCGCTTCGAAATCCAGCCCATTGAGCACAATGGCAGCGACGCCCAACGCGGAGACGGCTTTGGTGCGATGGTTGTTGAGGTAGGAACGCAGGGCGATCCAATTGGTGATTTCGTAGTCGGCGTACAAATCGGCGGTGAGATCGGCGAGATTCTGCATGGCCTCGGTCCGCTGGCCACCGAAATCCGAGCCCATCCCTTCCAGCAGGTCGAAGGCGTGGGCGTAGCACATCAATTCCTGTGCCGTATGGATCGATCCGTTGGGTTGGATACCCTTTGCGCGGCTTTCCGTAATCATTTGGGTGAGATACAACGCCGCTTTTTCCTCGTAGGCGCGGCGTTCTTCCACCGAAAGCTCGGCGGCTCCGGCGGTTTCGTCGTATTTCAGGCCGAGATAGGCCAGAAAAGCGCTGGACTTGGCGGTTTTGGCTCGACTGATTTCGGTGCCGAGATCGTGATCCTCGGAAGTCACGGTGCGATCCGCACGATTCTGGATGTTGGCCATCATCGTCTTGTATTCGGATCGATACGCACGGGAGCGCACGGTGTCGAGAAGATCCGGGGTCAGCACGGTACGGGGATGCGGCCCGGCTTCGGTCATGCCATCGGCAAGCCAGGTATCTGCATGGGCTTCGCCACCTGCCATCCAGAGCACCACGAAGAGAAATAATATTCCCACCATGCTGCCAAGCTTGCATCCGTGTGAAGAAAAGATATGGAAACCGGCCATCGGCGATCCTGTTTTCGTTTCCGTCAAATCCAAAAGTATCCATCCGAACGACGACGTATCCGGTGGAAAATAGAGGTCTCCCAATCCATGGATACCACATTTTCATATTTTGGAGTGTTTTTATGTTTCTTTGCGTGTGTAGAGGAGTCCGACGATTCACAAAGGCGGGAAGTCAATGGAGGTCGGATTCAGCAGAATCCGACCTCCGAAAGATTTTATTTCACAGTCTTCCTGATGTTCTACCAGAACTCGGGTTCTTCGAACAATTCATCCGAGGAAATCTGCACCAGATCTTCCCAAAACTGCTGTTCGCGAATCTCTTCCGGGGAGTCCATCGCCGTTTCCAGACCAGCCAACATGCGGCTGCGTTCGTCGTCGTTCAGCGCGTTGAGCGCCTCGATCCACCCGTCGGCGGAGACCATCGCACGGATGGCTTTGGGATCGTTGATGTTCAAGAGTTCGATGGCAACGCCTTCATCCGCTTTGTCCACCGTGGCCACAGGCCCGGTCTCCGGTGGAGGGGCGTCCAGACGCCAGAGGACTACGACGGCCAACGCCAACGCCACGGCATAACCGGCGATTTTCTTGAAGAAAGTCGGTCTGCGGCGACGTAAACTCTCTTTTTTGGCTTCCAGGTACAGCGCATTCAATTTCGCACTGTCCGGAGTCCGGGGCGAGGCATGACGCAACAACGTCTCAAGACGTTCTTCCACTTGCGTCTCCTGCGTGTCATCCCTGGGCTCGTCGAAGCGGTTGTTCATCACCCACCTCCTTTGCCATGGCCTCTTTCAGCTTGTGAACCGCCCTGTGCACTGCGGTCCTCAACGTTCCCGAACGCACACCCATTACATGGGCGGCTTCCTCGAAAGACAGGCCGTCCTGATATCGTAAAGCCAGCATTTCCCGATCCTTTTCGGGAAGATCGAGAAAAGCTCGATACAAAGCCCGGTTTTCTTCTTCCTGTAAAAGCTGCCGCAAACTATCTCCGGCGTCGGCCACCGCCCATCCTGCCTCTCGACCATCCGGCCAACCGACCTCCACTTTGCCTCGGCGTCTCAGACGATCCAACGCCTCGTTTCTGGCAATTGCCATCAGCCACGCCCGAACCCCGGCCTTGCCTTTGTAGCTGCGCTTGGTCATCGCCTTGACCAACGCCGCCTGCACGACGTCCCAGGCTTCCGACTCACTGCCGGTCAATCGTACCGACATCCGCCAGAGCGCTTCGGCATGTTCGCGATATATGGCGTCGAAATCCAGGGCAACCTCCACGTTTCTCGATCCAACGGGAAACACTCACAAACAGAGACGAACAAAAGGCACTAACGTTACAAAATCGTAAAATAAAACGAAGCACTGGAAAATCTAAAAGGAATTGTTACAATTAGACTGACATCATTTTACCACGTCTTGTTGCATACGTATATTCAAGAAAGGAAGACAAACGATGACCAACCGACGTTCGTTTCTCCAAACCGGCCTTGTAGCCGGTGCCGCCACTGCCGCCGGATTGATTTCGAAAACCGCCTCAGCCGCCTCCCAGCCCGCACCTGAAGCACCGATGATTCTCTTGGGCGGCCACACCCTGCCGAAACTGGAGTACGGGTACACCGACCTGGAACCGTACATCGATGCGGACACGTTGCAAATCCACCATCAAAAGCACCATCAGGGCTACGTCAACGGATTGAACAAAACGGAGATCGCCCTGGAAAAATCCCGTAAAAACAAAGACTTCAGCGCCATCAAAGACCTGGAAATCGCGCTTGCCTTCCACGGCAGCGGACACGTGCACCACTCGATTTACTGGGACAATATGAAACCCAAGGCCCACGCCAAATCCAAGCCCGAGGGGCGGCTCGCCACGCAAATCACCAAGGATTTCGGAAGTTTCGACGCCTTCAAGGCCCAGTTTTCAGCCGCCTCCAAATCGGTGGAAGGCAACGGCTGGGGCGTACTGTCCTGGCATCCCGGCCTTCACCGGCTGTACGTCGCCGCCATGTTGAATCACCAGAACATGGGCATTTCCGGGGGTGTTCCGTTGCTGGTCTGCGATGTATGGGAGCACGCCTACTATTTGAAATATCAGAACAAACGAGGCGATTACATCGGCAACTGGTGGAACCTCGTGGACTGGGCCAACGTGGAAAAACGCTTGGAAAATCTCCTGTAGCGCCCCGTTTTTGAATTTCCCCGGCAATATTCGTCGGGAAGACCTCATTCTTCTCCGATTTACGGAGCCTGTAACGTCGCTTTGGCGATTTCCGCCACAGTAGTGCCGTTGGCGGAACGCAGTTTCGCGATACGAGGGGTTTTCAATGCCACATCCGCAGCCGAAGCATGATGTTTCGCGGCGGCATGGGCGACGCTCCACCCGGCGAAATCCAGGGCCGCCGGAGGTTGGGCAATCATGTAAATATCTTTTTTCTTCAAGGCATACAGCGCCGCACTCTCGTGGTATTCGGCGCAGATGTGCGCCACTGTGATCCCCGCATACAGGTTCGGCTTCAGATAGGGCTGCGCGATACGATACAGCTCCGGACGTTCAAGGGCATATAGCGCCGCTTGTTCGTGGTATTTTACCGCCATATGGGCAACGGTAAACCCGTTCTCTCCCATGTCCACCCGTTGGGCCATCCGGTAGATTTCCGGGCGGGTCAACGCGAAAAGTGCAGCATTTTCATGGTTTTTCACCGCCATGTGCGCCACCGTGCTCCCCGCGTACATGCCTGCGTTGTCGGAAAGTCTCAAGCTATAGATCTGCTTGTTTTCCAGTGCAATGTCGGCGACCATCTCGTATTTTTCCACCACGAGATGCGCCAACGTCTTCCCGGACTCAAGGTCGTCCATATTGGGCGATTTGATGTACAAGCAGTACTGAGTCGGGTCCATGATAATCTGTGTCGCGTATTGCAAGCCATCCTCGAACGTCTCCGGATCGACCAGCTTTTTCTTGATCTCCTCGATTTTCGTCGGATCGCTCAACAAGGCGGTGCGGTCCACTTTGTCGCATGGATTGGGCTCGCTTACTTGCAGTTCTTCTTTTTCGGAAGGCAAAGGCTCCGACCAAGCCGGATCCCCTTCGGATTTATCGGCGGTTTTGGTCGTTTGGCATCCCCATGCAACCGCCAAAACCAAAAGACATGCCCATCCCGGCCACCGCAACAAATCTATCACGAAACGGGACATTCGATTTCCTCCATTTCTTGGTCTATGCAACGAGATTGGCGTTTTTGTATCATTCGTTTGCTAACGTGCTTAATTGTACGACATTTTCAGCTTTCGGACCACTTCTTTTCTTCCTCTTCCCGCAAGGATCGACGAAGCACCTTGCCGATCATCGATTTCGGCAATTCGTCGCGAAGTTCCACTTCCCTGGGAACCATGTACGGGCTCAGTTTGTCCTTGCAGAAGGCGCGAATCTCCGCCTCATCGACGCTTTCCCCAGCCTTGGGCACGATGTACGCCTTGATGTACTCGCCTTTCTTCGGATGGGGCAACCCCACGGCCACCGCCTCGGCCACTTTGGGATGTTCGTGCAGAACCTCGTCGATTTCACTGGGGAACACATTAAAGCCGGAGACGATCACCAGGTCTTTTTTACGATCCACGATGGTGACGTAGCCGTCTTCGTCCATCACCCCGATATCCCCGGTGTACAGCCAACCCTCCCGCAGGGTTTCTCGTGTCATTTCGGGCTGATTCAGATATCCCAACATCAAATCGGGGCATTTTACAGCGATCTCCCCCGATTCCCCGATCGGCATTTCCGTTTCCCCGCTTTCCAGGTCCACGATCTTCCATTCCACATCGGGAAAGGGAATGCCGATGGTGCCGGGTTTGCGCTCGCCGTGCGCCGGATTGCAGGCGATAGCGGTCACGCACTCGGTCAGCCCGTAGCCTTCGATCAACGCCGCCCCGCTACGTTCTTCGAATTCCCGCATCACCGCCAGTGGCAGGGGTGCAGCGCCCACGAAAATCCCCCGCAACGAGGTCAGGTCGTAACGGTCGAGATCCGGCAATTCCTTGATGGCGATGAACATCGTCGGCACACCGGCGAAAATCGTCGGTTGGAAGCGGTCCACGGTTCTCACCAGTTCGCGCGCATCGAAACGGGGCAACAGGATCACCGTTCCGCCCTGAGAAAGCGGAGCATTCATGCATACCGACATGCCAAAGCCGTGGAACAGCGGCAATACCGCCAGAAGGCTGTCGTCGTCGCGAATATCCACCCAGCTCATGGCCTGCATGGCGTTGCAGATCATTGCCTGATGGGACAGCATGATGCCTTTGGAAATGCCCGTCGTCCCTCCGGAGTAGATCAAAACGGCGAGGGAATCGGAGTCGATGTCCACCTCAGGAGCCTCGTGCAATTCATGAAGCATCGGGCGCATCCGGAAGGTGATGGAATCTTTGGGAATATTCACCTTGGGCATCGCCTTGTCCATGCGCCGCTTGACCGGATACAGCAGGTTCAAGGGAAATGGCAGGAAATCGCCGAGCGAAGTATAGACCAGCAGATCCAGCTTCACGTTTTTGCGGATGTTGTTGATTTTCGCCGACAATAAGTCCAGGGCGATCAACGCACGAGCCCCTGAATCCTGGAATTTGAACTCCAACTCCCGTTCCACATTGAGGGGATTGGCCAGCACAGCCACCGCACCAAGCTTCATTAGGGCGTAGTACGCGATGATGAACTGCGGACAATTGGGCATCAGCAGAATCACGCGGTCGTCTTGACGAATCCCCCGTGCGTGCAGAGCACCCGCAAAACGCTCGATATAGGCCAGCAGTTCTTCGTAGGTCAGTGTCAGTCCCATGAACCGCAGGGCGGGTCGATCAGGCGTTTCGCGGCCTTTGGCTGTCACGTAGCGATACAGATCGCTACGGGGATATTCCAAATGATGAGGAACGTGGGAATCGTAATGAGAAAACCAACGCGGTTCGGCCATGCAACCCTTCTTTCTGTGTTCTTTTTCGCGAGATCGGACGTGCGCTCCTCGAAAAAGAATTCTCTCGGATTCATTGCAGAGAAATCCTTTTTATTCCAAGGAGTTCTATAAAATTCAACAACTTTCATCCAGATGCGAGCAAACACCTCGAACGCGGAGACTCACGACGGTCACTCCTGCTCCAGCTTTTTCCGCAACCTATCGATTTTGCTGAAAAAATACCTGGTGCTCGCCAGTTCCTTGTCCGGTGCGATTTTGTAGAGTCGGTCCGTGTATTTCCACAGTTCGGGAAGAATGCGATTCTCGGTCTTCTGCGCCGCGCCGCGAATGAGGTTGCTCAGGATTTCGTCCAGATACAGGAAAAACTGGTCGTAACGGTACTTTGTATCGACCTTGTTCCGGTTTTCAAGAATGTGTTTCCAATTGATGCTACGGCCATCCTCGGACAACTCCACCCCTTGATACAGCGCCGAATAGCGCTTCTTCAAACGCTGCAAAAGGCGCGTCATCCCCACGTTGGTTTTGTCGCCCAACTGCCAGGCCAACATCAGGTGCAGTTCGGTAAACACGGAAATGTATTTGTCCAGCGTGGATTTCAAAGGATCGGGATCGTTGGGAAGCTGTACGGGCGTTTCGTCGAACGCACACGCCGGAACGACGCTCAGTTGATCGGCTTCCTCGACATCATCGTTCCACTGGGCTTCGCCGACGCGCAAAAAGCCGCCGACGGCGCGATTGTACCGGTAGCCGATGACGTAGGCTCCGCCCTCCCAAAGAGCCAATTCACAGTAGAGTCCGTAACGCCGAACCAGCAGGGCCAGGGGTTGTTTCGCCAGATTTTCAAGGGCTTTGCCCATTTCGCGTCCCGAAAACTTTGCCGTAGGTTCGTTGCGAAACAGGCTGGTCAGCATCGGAATCAACCCTTCGTCGCATCCCAGCAGTTCGGCGCTCCAAAACGACTCCTTGGGCACCAGCGGCGCCGGCAGGCGCTTGTCGAATGAACGCAGACGCTCCGTTTCGGCGTCGAATGCCGCCCGCGCAATGGGAACACCCGCCTTGAAAAGCAGGTAGGCGGCTTCGTCGGAATTGGAAAGCAGCAGATATCCCGTGAAACCGGCGTGGAATCTCTGGATGTCATCGAGCAGGGATGGCATGAACTCGGAGCCGATACGCGGCACCGAATAGGTTCTTTCAGTATATGGAAACAGCATGACTGTACCTTTTTCACTCGTTCGCGAAAGGCGGTGGGGGAAAGTATAGTCCAAAACACGGCGAGCGCAAACCCGGAATCAAAGACAAGAACAACGGCGCTCCAGTTTTCAGGAAATCTTCCTGCCAACTCTCCCGTTTTTCAACGATTTTAAACGAAAAATCGGCCAAAAACCACCAAGGTCAGCGAGTTTCTTCCGGTTTGTTTCTCCGGTAGGTGTCGAAGGCTTCGCGTATCGCCTCGACGGTTTCCCAAAAGATTTCGCTTTTCCCGCGTTGGATCGCTCGCAGCCCTCGCCGCAGCAAAGCATAAGCAGAATAGGCACTTACGGAAAGAAAGCGCTCCAGTTTGCCATCCAGCACGACGAGACGCAGCAGGACGTCCATTTTTATCAATTGTTTCATGGATTTGAAATCTTCCGTGGTGCTTTGTCGCTCGTCGAATCCGTGAAACATCGCCACGCGGGGATTGACGTAGTTTGTATAGCCATTTTTCATGGCCTGGATCGAAAACGCACGATCCTCGCTTCCATAGGGATGAAATCCCTCGTAATAATATCCCACCTTATCGAGCAATGCCCTGCGGTAGGCCATGCAACAGCCGGAAACGTTGCTTGTGGGGATTTCGGCGTCGCCGCTTCGAATGCGATGCAATACGTCGGGATTTCTGTCGTGATTGATGAAAAAACCCGGTTGCATCCCGAACAGCATCGAAAATTTCTGCCGGATATCTTCAAGTGTAGAGAAATACACGCGTTTCCAATTTTCGTTCATGCCGAACCAGAACGGCTCCGGCGTCCCTTTTTCCAGGTAGTGCCCAATCAGCGATTGGCTGCCGAAAGCCAGGTTCAGGTCATCCGCATCGGGATTGTTCCGGCTTTCCTCGAAAAGCAACAGCACTTCGGGATGCGCCCGAAACACCAGCGCACCCACCACACCGCAATCCGGATGGGCGTCGAGAAACGCGAGGGTATCCGCAAAATAGTTATCGGGAACCAACACATCGTTGTCTAAAATGAAAATAATTTCGGCATGTTGCGCTTCGTCGGTATCCAGCAGAAAATTCCGCCCGCCCGCAACGCCGAGGTTTTCGGGAGCATGGTAAAAACGCACATTCGGGAAACCGACACCGACTTTTTCCCGGATCTCGTCGGGATGCTCGCCGCCGTTCAGCAGCAAGACGACTTCGGCGTTCTCGGGCAACACCCGCACCACGCTGGTCAACGTAAGTTGTGTTGCAGGCCACTGTTTTTCCATCATCAGGATCAACACGGCGAGTTTCGGGGCTTGTTTCGTCATTTTTCGCCCTCCGTCTCCAGAGGTTTTTCACTCTTTTTCGCTTCCGCTGATTCGTCTCCCGTGCCGAGAAGATCGCGAATCGTTCCCACCGTCCTGGCGAGTGCTTCGTCTCCCCGGCACGAGCAAAATCCGGCCATCGCGGTTTCGATGGACGTCCGCGAACGATTGCCGATGGCCGTGGAAAGCTTCTCCTCCAGCGTAAAAGCATCCGTCGCCTCTTCGGCCAGTCCCATGTCGCAAAACGGCATCAGAGAGCGATCCCCCTCCGGACGCAGGATGACCACAGGAACACCCAAGGCCAGGCTATCCAGTACGGTGGTGGAAAACGTGGAAACGGCTACGCTGGCATCCTTGAGACACTCCCTTACCGGTACAAATTGGACGAATTCCACGTTCTCGGTTCGATATCGCCGGATGTACTCCAGAAACTCGGATTCTTCTTTGGTGGCGGAGGGATGCAGTTTCACCACGAAACGCCATTCCGGTCGTTTCGCCGCAACGTGCACGAACGTTTCGATACTCTTCCAGTAGGAAAGCCAGTTGATTTCGCACACCGCCACCGAATGCAGAAACACGATTTTCGGCGGCGCGTGTTCATCCACGGAGGCGCGTTCCGGCTCCGGCGTTTCAACACTTTCCGGCACAAGGCATCCCGCGTTGACCAGAGATTCGGAATTCTGCCCGCATTTCAACAGGTTATTCCGGTAGACATCGCCGAACAGGCAGTAGAGATCGGGCTTCGGGTAGGCGTAATACGGCGGATATTCAGGGATATTTCCGTGCATCACGACCGCCGTCTTCAGACCGCGTTCCCGTGCCAGATCGAGCAGCAGACGATAGGAAGGCCACACCGCGATGGACACGATTGCCGCACGGGGCTGCGTCCGATGCAGTACGGCTTCCCACAGTTTTTCGAAAGCGATTCCCTGCAACAGCAAGAGAACGACCTGCATTCTCATGCGCGCCGACCGGAACACGCGGTAGTTGTCGCGCCGAGCAAGGAAACGTTCGTCCGCCAGCGCTTTGGACAGATCGAGCAGCGCTTTCGCCTCTCCGGTCCAGCCATCCCCACTAGGGCGACGAGTGAGAACCACCGGCGAAATTCCCTGGGATTCGTAGAGTTCCACACTCGGCAAATCCGTCGCGACCACGGCACAGTTTTCAACGCCGAGCGCACGTGCCACGGGTGCAAGCACCCGCGCGTGGGAAATACTGTCGCTGAAAAACAGAAATTCCGTCTTCTCAGAGGTTTCAAACGTCGAACGGGGAAAGGCCCAAGCCTGACTTTCACGAATCAGGCGCAGGCATTCCACCGTAAAATCAAGGCTTTGAAACAACCTTCCCGGCCAGGCAATTTTCACTCGGTCGCCATAATCCCCTTCGAAAACCGCCGCCATGGCCGGATCGAGAAAGGTGATGCGCTCCGGGGACAACGTTTCGATGGCATTTCGTGTCACCAAAACGGAAAGCACGAATTCCAGCAACACACGAAACAGTTCGGATTCGATGGCCCTGAAAAGCCGGTTTCGTCGCGCTTCCGGCCACGGCAGGATTTCTCCGAGGTCGGAGACGTCTTCCAGCCAATGTCCCGCCATTTCCAAGGCCGCCGTTTCGGCCTTTCGACTCAAGGTGCTATCGGAAAACTCCAAGGGAAGAAATCGCAAGGATTCCGGGTAGTTCGCATATTTTCCGGTCAGATCTAGCAAGCCGTGACCGGCGCGGGCCGCGCTTTTCAGATACGTCTTTTCGGCGGTTGCAAGCTTTTGGACAAGCCGCTGCCGCAACGTGCTTTGGTTTTTGGGGTACGTGGAGACGATCAGGTTTTTCATGACCCGCTTGGTTCCGCCATCGCCCTTTTCCGCGATTTCGCGACTGGATTTTTCATTCGAAACGAACAAATAGGCGATCGGGCATATCGCAGTTCTTATTCGGCTTTAGCGATCCTCTGGTCATGGGTGGCATGGGCCAACCGCAGGTTGCCCATGGACATCGTTTTTACACGGGCAAGCGGACGTTTCACGTCGCTTAGCCCGTGCCACCCTTTGTTTCCAGGGGTTTCTATCGCAAAATCGAATCATAAACTGCGAAAAATCAGCCCGACCTGCACAAACTTTATTTAGCGGATTGTCAATTCTGCGAATTGTCAATCCTGCGCAGTTTGTCGATAATTGGCACTTCGGAGTCGTACACTTTCTTTACACCATCCCCGATGGCGATTTCCACGACACGGATGTCCCGCACCATGCGGCTGAATCCGTGCGGCTCGACCGACGCCGCCTGATCGCTGCCCCACATCGCGCGGTCAAGGGTGATGTGCCGCTCCACCACGCAGGCTCCCAACGCGGCGGCCACGATGCTCGTGGAAAGCCCTACCTCGTGCCCCGAGTAGCCGATGGGCACCTGATAGTGTTCTTTAAGTGTATGAATACACTTAAGGTTCAGTTCATTCGGCTTCGAAGGATACGTGCTGGTGCAATGGAGAATGATGAGATTGTCCCGGCCCAGCAGTTCCACGGCGCGGTCCATCTGGTCCAGAGTGCTCATACCGGTGGAAAGAATCAGGGGCTTACCCGTCGCCTGGTACTTGCGAAGCAGGCTGTCGTCGGTCAACGAAGCCGAAGCGATTTTATAGAATGGCGGATCGAATTTTTCGATGAAATCGATTGACGCCTCATCCCAGCACGAGGCCGTCCACATGATGTTCTGAGTTTTGCAGAAATCGTCGATGATGCGGTACTCCTCCTCGCCGAATTCCAATCCGCGCTTGAGGTCGCCATTCGTTTCGCCGAAGGGATTTTCGCGGGGTTTCGCCAACTCTTCGGGGGAGTACACCACGTCTACGGTGCGTTTCTGGAATTTCACCGCATCGCATCCCGCGACCACAGCCGCCGAAATGAGCTTTTGGGCGAGTTCGACATCCCCGTTGTGATTGATGCCGATTTCCGCGATCACGAAACAAGGTTCGCCGTCTCCGACCATCCGATTGCCGATTTTGACCTTTGCCGCCATGATACCTCCCTTGGTTCATCTGTGGAGTATTTGCAACGATTGTACGCGTTTTTACGCAGAATCTCTCGGAAACATCTTTTTTTCTACGGATTCGCACAACGCATGAAAAAGCGCCTGGTGCACTTCCTGAATGCGTGGCGTCATTTTACTGGGTACGTGGAAACGCGAATCGCATTTCACAACCACCTCGTGTTCGGCGGGACCGACGAAAGCAACGGTTCGCAGTCCCATCTCTTGTGCGACGTTGAAAGCTTCGATGACATTGGGCGAGGTTCCACTGGTCGAGAATCCCACCAGCACGTCCCCAGCCTTCCCCAGACCCTCGACCTGCCGTGAAAACACCTGCTCGAACCCGTAATCATTGCCGATGGCCGTCATCACCGAAGTGTCCGCACTCAATGTGATCCCGGCCAGCGGCGGACGATTGTACAGAAAGCGGCCCACCAACTCTCCCGTGAAATGCTGGGCATCCGCCGCGCTGCCGCCGTTTCCGCAGGCCAGCACCTTTCCTCCGGCCTTCAGGCTCTCGGCAAGAATTTCGGCGGCGCGCTCCACTTCCGGGGCGAAGCGCTCCGCAACCTCCGCAAGCAGGCGACTCAGTTCCATCATCGATTCATACGCCGCGTTTTTTTCCAACGTGCTCATCGTTCGCCTTTCCGCGTGCGTGTTTCCCTATTACCAGCAGGTTCTTCCCCCATCGACGGAGAGCGTCGCACCCGTCATGTAGGAGGAAGCATCCGAAATCATAAACAATACCGCAGCCTTGTACTCGTCCACATCGGCCATGCGCCCCAGGGGAATCAGGCCGCTCAGGCGCGCCACGAAGTCGTCCGGCTGCCCGTTGTAAACGCCGCCGGGACACAGCGTGTTGACTCGCACGCCGCGATCCGCCCAGTACGTGGCGAGGTACTTCGTCAGGCCGATCAGGCCGTGCTTGACCACGGAATAGGTCACGGGTTTGACGGGCTGTTCGCTGTCGGGAAGTCCGGGTTCCCGGTACAAGCGCTGGTCCGGCGCGATCAGGCCGAGATCGGAGGAAATATTGAGCACCACGCCCCGTCCCTGTTCGGCCAGTTTCGAGCCGACGACGCGACTGCAAATGTAGGAGCCTGTCAGCCCGATACGAAGGTCGTCCTCCCACACGCTCGCCGGAAAATGTTCCAGCCGCCCCCAGTCTTTGCGTTCTGTGTCTTCGACTTTGGGATTGTTTGCGGCATTGTTGATTAACACGTCGATACGGCCATAAAGATCGAGGATATCGTCCAAGGCGCGCGTGACGGAATCGATATCGGTGATATCCACCTTCGCGCCCGTGGCGGGTGCGCCGTATTGCGCCTCGATTTTCGACGCTTCGCGCTTCGCCGCTTCCTCGTGGATATCCCACAGCACGGGAACGCCGCCCGCACTCGCGATGCTTTGCGCGTGGCGCACACCCAAAAGACCCGCTCCGCCCGTGACCACGCACACGCGACCATCGAGTTTGAACAGGTCCATGACGTTTCCGGAATCAGTCATTTGCTATTGCTCCAGGGCAGCTTTGATTTCAAGCACGATTTTCAGGTGATTTTCCGCGTCGTTCAGATCGGTCAAAGGTTTTTTGCCCATCTCGATGCACTCGAAAAACGCGTCCAATTCGTGCACAAACATGTCGTTTCGGTCGAAATCGGGAAAACTCGCCTCGTCGATCTCCCCCGCATTGGAAATCCGTTTCAGGGTGCTTTGCACCAGATCCGCGAAAAGGACGCCTTCCTCTCCGACGATCTTGCAGAAACGGCAGGGAGGCCGTTGCACGAAATCCATGTGCAGCGAAACGGGCAGAGGTCGCCCCTCGTGGCGCATTTCCAGCAACGCCTCGACGCTATCTTCCACATCGATTTCCTGGCTGCTTAAATGCCCCCCGAGCGCGAACATCCGCCTCGGCATCCCGAAAAACCAATACAGATAGTCGATTTCGTGAATCTGGCTGAGCAGCGCCCCGCCTCCGAGATCCTTGCGGGCGGCGTAGGTGTCCCGGTAGTCTTCGTAAGTGTGCCAGCCGGGCATGTACTCGCCGATCTCGACCCGCACGGAAGTCAGCCTCCCGATGCTCCCCGTCCGAAGTTTTTCTTCGAGAAGCCGAAGCACGGGATGGAAACGCATCATGTAACCCACGTAAACGACAAGGTTTTTTTCTGCAGCAATCGCCTTCAATTCCTCGACGCCTTCGAGGTTGTGCGAAAGCGGCTTTTCGATGAACAGATGGCATCCGGCCTTCGCCGCCCGAATCGCGGGTTCGATATGCAAACTGCTCGGATTGCAGATAAAAGCGATGTCGGGCTTGTGGGCAAGGGCTTCGTCCAGGGTGTGAAATACTTTCGCGCCGTATCGTTCTTCCACGGTCGTATCCGGCACGACCTGCATACGGTCGTCGAGAACAACTTGAGGATCGGGCGGATAAAACGCGAGAATTTCAAGGTTTTCGCCGAAACGACGGATCAGGTTGC
Organism: Myxococcota bacterium; assembly: GCA_963663525.2. Taxonomy (GTDB): domain Bacteria; phylum Myxococcota_A; class SURF-8; order SURF-8. The sequence continues at coordinate 797,048 of CAXXHC010000004.1, read as the reverse complement.
GCAGGTGGCGTTGTCCGATGGAACCCAGCCCCACGAAAAGTATCTTCCTCACAATGCGTCCCCTTCCCTTTCGCCCGCAACCCCGATCCTCTCGACGAATGGCCGGATGAAATCCAGGTGCCGCCGGGCGGCTTCGATCTCGTCGTCCAGACGTGCGGTTTCCAGGACGAAATCTCCATCGTAGCCGATCCGTGCAAGGGCTTGAAAAACCGCATCGAAATCGACGGCTCCCGTCCCCAACGCCACGTTTCCGCCGTTTCTGATTCGATCTTTGACATGCACGTGCGCGATAAAATCGCCCAGCATCTCGATTTCCTCGCGGGGATCGAATCCAACGGCGGCGCTGTTGCCCATATCGAACGCGAGGCGCGCGCGAGGATGGTCGAGCCATCGCAGCAGTTCGAGGTTTTCCTCCGGGGAGAGATCCGTTTCCAAAAGAGCCAGCACCTTCGAATCGTCCGATTCCTCGAATGCACGATACAAGCCGGCCTTCAGTTCCTCCCGATCCCGCTCCGAATTCAGCGAGGCGTGCTCTATAATCGGCAACACGACTCCCTTACACCCCAACTGTCCCGCGCGTCTGAAAAGCCCCGCCAGGGCGGAGATATTTTCGTGTAAGCTTTTTTCGGATTCGCCGTAAAGTTTATGATCCATAAAATAATTGGCGCATATCGTGCTCACTTCGACGCCGCTTTTTTCGACGGCTTCCCGAATGTCCGCGAGGCCCTCCTCGCTTCGAAACGGGTTGCGGTCCAAATTCGTCGTTTCGTAGACCCACTCGATGCAATCGAATCCGACGCGCGCACCTTCGGGGAATTCCGTTTTCCAGAGTTCGGCGGGAAAGCAGTGAATGCGACCGTCCGGCGACGGCGAAAGCCTCCCCTGCATCATGCCGATACTCAAACTCATGGCTTGGTGCCTATCGAAAGCAGCATCTCTTCTTTGCCGAAACGAATCCATTCCCTGAACTGAGACTCTTCGTGGTCCTTCCAACGCAGGCTATCGGGAAGTAACTTGATGAACGAAGTGACGATTTTCAGCGACGGATACTTCCACAGAAGGGGGAGTTGGAAGAAATAGTCGCAATACACGTTTTCGAACCCGTTGATACGCATGGCGTTTTGCAGCCCCTTGCGTGTAAAAGGCTTCACGTGCGTGTAGTCGTCCCAGAAGTAGGCGCGCTGGCTGCGCCAGTCGGGCGTCATCATGATCGCCAGCCCGCCGGGCTTGAGCACCCGCAGGGACTGCGCCAACAGGTTGTCGGTATTCTGTACGTGTTCCAACACCGATTTCGAATACACGACGTCGAACATATCGTCCTCGAACGGCAGCGGATCGCATTCGAGGTTGCATTCGCGAATGTCGAAATCTTTCAAGGCATTGATGCATTCGTCGCGCTTGTCGAGGCCGTAGGTTTCCATGCCCAGCCGGGCAAAACCGACGAGATGATTCCCCTTGCCCGAACCGATATCCAGCAGTTTCATGCCCTCCAGGGGACCGAGCGGCTTGATGTAGCGTTCCGCAAGGTAGTTGCACATTTTCTGAGGATAGGCGTTTTCGTCGTATTCGTTTTTAAAATAGATCGTATCGAGATAGCTGCTCATGCGTATTTCTCCAGGAATTGTCGAAGAGGTCGAAAGCGCTCCTCGTGCAAGATCTGCTTGGCGTGGTCGTAGTTGTGAATCGTGTCGATATCCGCAATCGGCTCGGTAATCCACAATTTCATCGTTTCTCCGTGGAGCATCCCGGTGTTGCGGATGATATCGGGCCGGACGATATCGACGTGCCCGTTGGGATCGTAGGTGGCTTCGAATTTTTGGCGTGGCAGGTTGTAAAATTCGCGCTCGCCCTCGTAAGTCATAAACGGTCTGGCGTATTCGCCTTCGAGGCGGAACAATTTGTAGGGCGTGGCGGTGGTTTCCTCCATCGAACGCAGGGAACTCGCCTCCGGGTGGTCTTTCATGTACCAGATCGCGGCGTCCACAACCTCGACTTCCCGTAGCGGCGAGGTGGGCCGCAGATGAACGAGTTGTTGCGGAATCTCTTGGTTGCGTGCGTCCAGGAAATCCAGGTAATGCATGAAAAACTCCATGTCGGTGGAGTGATCCCGAGCGATTTCGGCGGGTCTCAGAAAAGGCGTCGAAGCTCCGTATTTCCTTGATATATCTGCGATTTCTTCGGAATCCGTGGTGACGATCACCTCGTCGATATGTTTCGACATCCGCGCGATGGCGATGGAGTAGGCAATCAGCGGATGATCGCCCAAAGGCAGGATGTTTTTCTTCGGAATGCCTTTGCTGCCGCCCCGCGCCGGAATGAGAGCCACGATTTTTTCAGACATCGGCGTGTTTCCTGTCGCTGAGAATTTTATCGCATACTTCGCGTACCGCACCGTATCCGCCGCGTTTTCGCGTCACGAAACGGGAGACTTCGAGAATTTCGGGTTCGGCGTCGGCCACGGCGATCGGCACGCCTACCCACTGCATACATTCCAGGTCGTTCACGTCGTTGCCGACGTAGGCGATCCGAGACGCATTCAGGCTTCTTTCGGATGCCAGTTTCTTCAATCTTTCCAATTTGTTGGAGCAATCCTGGATGCAGCCGATACGCAACTTTTCGCAACGGGCGCGAACGACCGGATTCGCTTCCGTGGACAGCACCAGCACCTCGAAGCCGATTTTCCGCAACTGTGCAAGGCCCCAGCCGTCGCCACGGTGGCAGAACACCGATTCAATGCCGTGCTGATCCACCAGGACGCGATTGTCGGTCATCACGCCATCGAAATCCAGCACGAGCAACTCGATCTCGGCGAGAGAGATTTCATTGGCTTGCAAATTTTCTGGCCGAACGTCGGCGACATCCGATCTCACGGACCCTCCAGGGCATTTATACAATGTATTTCCGGTAACTTGCCTGACATCGACGCAGTTCCCCTCCCTGAAGGCGTTTCATTTCTGCGTTTGTTTTTACCGGATCAGCATCGCATAAAAGCCTTGAAAAGTCAATCGCGCCGCCCAGCTCATCCTTCCCCTGGCACTCGCAATGAACGGACAACAGCCACGAACGTCAAGATGGCGCAACCTATTGTTTTTCATGGATTTTATGATTTTTAAGAACGGGCAATTTCCTGAGAAAAAGAGGACTGAAAGTCCCATGCCGGAAGGTTCGACGTCTTCGTTCGTCGATGTTTATTTTGTGTGTTTTTACTCCGCCGAATCGCCGGATTTCGTCTTGGCTTTTGGCTTTTCCGTTTTTCGTGGGGTCGTCTTTTTTACAGGCTTCTTGGTGGAATCGGCCTTTTTCGCCGTGGTCTTCTTCGTGGATTTCTTCGCGGTCCCGGCTTTTTTAGCAGTTTTTGTCGCGGTTTCGGTCTTTTTGGCGTCTTTTTTGGCGCTTGCCGACGTTTTTTTCGTCTCGGTCTTCTTGGTGCTCTCGCTTTTTCGGGTCGACTTTTTCTTCGTGGCCGTGGTTTTCTTTGCGGCTGCCGTTTTCATTTTGGTACCCGAGGCAGTCTTCTTCTTCGCCGGAGACTTTTTCGTCGGTTTCGGAACCTTTTTCGTCACGGTCGCAACATCTTGGACCGTCGTTGGAACTTCTTCAAGCTCCGGTGTTTCCTGCGGTTTTTCTTCCGAAGGCTTTGGCACGTCGTCGGGCGTCAAACCGGTGATATTCAACTCGATTTCCAGCCGGGTGGTGAGCGAGGAAGAGGTTTCTTCAGTGGAGAGGTCCGTCATTTCGGGAGAAGATTTTTCCGGCTCCTGCTCAAATCCGGCCATCGCGATTTCCTGGGCATAGGGCAACGCATGGGGTTCCCGCTCGTAGCTCGCAGGGTCGTGATGCTGCAAGTCTTGGAATTTTTTAAGAAAAGTTCGTATTCGATACGGGAAGCGCTCGCGATTGTCCAGGTAAAACTGGTAGGTTCTTTCGCCAAGACGTTGGATTTTCCGATGTTGCTCGCGATCCCCCGAGGAGTCCGTGAACCCTTTGGTAAGCAACGTAATGGCGATGTCTCTTCCCAACTCGGCAAGGTCGTTCCAGGGAAAACGCCGCATTCGTTTCAGAGTCCGGCTCCAAATTTTCAGGGTTCGTTTCATTCGCATTACAACCTCCACAATCCTGAATTCGAAGGCAGTTTAATAATCCTTGGGTGCCATGGCAACCTATTTCTCTCCGATCCGATATACTGGGGGGCATTACAAAATGGTGCAAATAGGCCCAATGAATTGAAACTTTCATTAGTTTGGTTGTAGCGGCGAGGCGTAAGCCCGCCGAAAAGGGGGATTGGAGGGCATTAAAGCAACTTTCGAAAGGCAAAAACGGCGGGCTTACGCCTCGCCGCTACGAAAAAGAGGATTTTACAAAAGTTGCACCATTTTGTGAGGCACCCGATATACTGGAAAACCACTTTTTACGCTTTCAATCTTTCAAGTTTCGAGCTTTTCAGGCAATCCCCCATTGCGTGAGTCCTTTTGCGTTTCCCGACTTCTCCAGGCTCCGCCCATCTCCCTGACGATGCAAACCTGTGCAAAATCATAACATTCCGTGCAATTGTACCCCATAAGACACTCACTCTCGCTTTGCAGCATCAAACTTGCGACAAATCGCAACAAAACACGACAAGACGAGCCGTTTTGATAAAGATTTTCTCGCAAAGAAGCAAGTTAAGTTGCAAAAACATGTAAAGCGATTGAACAAAAACGGCTGTTTTCAGCCGAAAACTCTTGCTAAGCAAGGGGTTGCCCTTGCTTAGCAAGTTCCATCCACTCAGTATAATCGATGGGAAATGGAACCCTAATCGAAATATAAATTTCTCACGCTTCGATCCCCTCGAAGACATACTTGAAACGCTTTTTCGTCGGGCGAAACCACCACAAGTCACGAGACTTGGGGTCATTCGGTTGGAAACCCTCCCCGGATGTGATATTATTCATGTTCGTATCTCTTAGATGGGTAGAACCCGCCAGACTTCAGCCAGTTTCAAGCCGAGGAAATTTCGTGAAAGCCGATGTGAGGCGAACGAAACGGGGGCAGCGGGTATTGTGCGAGGACGGCACCGATGAAGAAAAAAACACATGTAGAGATTCTCGAAAAACTCGTGATCCGTTACGGCATCAAGGACGTGTTCTTTCAACGCATCCTCGACGCTCTCGAAGAGGGAGAGAATACCCAAGCCATTGATTTCCTTAAAGATTTGATCTACAAATACGGCATCGAGGAAGATCAACTCTGCGAAGTGCTGGCCGAGGTGTACCATACTCCGATGGTCGAACTCAATCGGAACGAACTGGATCGCGAAGTGGTGGATCGCCTGGGCTTCGATACCTGCTACCGCTACAATTTGATTCCCTTTCGTGTGGAAGCGAAAAACATTCACCTCGCCTGTTTCCATCCCGGAAACCTCGAATCCGCCGATATCGTCGAGTCGGTGACCGGTCTGAAACCGAAGATGTATGCCTGCCCCTACGACGAACTTCGAGCAGCCATCGGGTCGATGTATCCGATGGAAACGGATCTTGCCCACTACTTCGACGCACTGGGCGTCTCTCGTGTGGAGTTGGACAAATACCTGCGGACGATGGAAGAAAAGGAACGAGAAGAAATAGAAGGCGTTCCCGAGGAAGAGTCGGAATATTCCGATGAACCCCCGGAATCTCCCGACAACTCGGATGAAGCGGGTGAAGCGGGCGAGGTTCCTCCCCCACTTCCTACACAGAAAAAAACGGAAACACACTCGACGGAAGCCGTTGAGAATTATCCGGAAATTCTGAAACTCGTTCGTAAAATCATCATCAAGGCCGTCAGTTCAAGGGCGGAAGAAGTGGAGTTCGCTTTCACCGGAACCGCCGTAGCCTTGCGTTTCCAAATCGACGGCGCATGGTTCGACGAACTGGTGCTGGCGCGTTCCTTTCATCCCATGATGGCTTATGCCGTCGAATCCGTCTGCGGTGTGAAAATTCTCGAACCCGGCGAAAACCGTAGCGTCCGTATCGATATCGGTGAAGCGGAACACCCCATGAGAGCACGCCTCCAGTTCGACCGTTCCGAGGACGGCTGGAGCTATAGGATCTTCATTCCCGACGTGAAAACACGCAGCAAGGATCTTCTCAAGCTCGGCATCAGCCAATCCACTCTGAAACGTTTTCGCAAGGCTTTCGAAGACCCGAAAGGGCTGGTTCTCGTCACCGGTCTTCCAGGAAGCGGACGCACTACGACGCTATATGCCGCACTGAAGGAACTTAGTGAAAAAGACCGTAAAATCGTCACTTACGAACATCCCGTCAAGTGGAAGGTCGAAGGTGCCACACAGCACGAAATCCGCAAATCCAGTGCTTTGATCGAAGCGCTGGCCGAAAGCTTTAAGAATCCGCCGGATGTACTGATGCTTTCCGACATCGACGATCCCGAAGTGCTGGAGTTGGCCTTTCAGGCGGCGGAACAGGGAATGCTGGTGCTCGCACGCATGAAGGCCGAATCGGCTGCGGAAGCTCTGGTACGACTGGTCGAACAGATGGAAATGCCCGCCGACAGGGTTGCGGACGTCGTAACGGGGGTGCTCAACCAACGCCTGCTTCGCAGGAGTTGCCCCTATTGCACCGAGGAAGTGGAACCGACGGGAAAAGACAAGAAAATCCTGGCCCTTCTGGGCCGGAAGAGCGTGAAAAAGGTCAGCGTGGAGAACGGCTGCGAGTTCTGCCGCTGGGTCGGTCTCGCCGGTCGAACCGGAGTGTTCGAGTTCCTGCCGGTGACTGGCCCCGTAGCTGAAACCCTCAAGATCCAACCCGACGTGATTCCATTGCGGCGCGAAATGAAAAAGCGCGGTTTGAAACGTCTCGTGGATTACGCCTACCTGAAAGCATACGACGGCATCACCACTCTCGCCGAGGCCCACCGCGTCGCGACATTGGCTCCACTGGGCGGCATCTCGAAAGACGACGATGCCGTCCCTCCGGTACTCGAAAAAGAGGTCCAGACCGTATATGAAAGCGGGGCGGTGACGGCACTTGCACCCATTTACCGCGTGCATCTCGAACGATCCCAGCACACACCGCAGCGCAACGAACCGACCGCGATTCGCGAACTCTCCGATTTCTCTCCCATTTTGACCGTAATTTATTCCGGTGACGCGAAACACCGCGACCAAGCCCGCAAGGTACTGGAAGGCGAAGCCGACGAAACCACCCAGGGGATTTCCTTCAAACACGCCCTGAACCTATCCAACGGGGAAGTGGTGCTTCATCAGCTCGGCCAGCTTCGAGCTCTTCTTGCACCGAAACCCGCAGCCATCCCCGCCCCTGTCGAGGATAAAAAAGAAGAAGCCACCGAGGAGAAACAAGAGGCAACTGCGCGAGATGACAAACGCGACGTCATACCGGACGAACCGCCGAAACGAAGATGGGGACGCGGAAAATCGGGCGAGCCTCTGCAAAAAGGTCCGCACTCGCGAGCGCTGCATCTCGACCCTCAAAAACCTGTAATGACGGCTCAAAGCGTCATGGGAGCTGTCGGACAAAGCGCCCTGAACTTCTTTACGAATGGCCAGAACTACGCCAAAGGCCTGATCGAACTGGTGATTTACGAAAACGCCACGCCGCTTTCGCTGATGTTCATCCTCACTCTAGCCGGTCTGCTCGTGGAAGGCTTCGTCGCGTCACGGGCCATCGATGTGTCGTTGGGGCTGGGATTTTCCCCGCTGACCCTGCTGATCCCGGTGTTTCATCACCTTTCGCTGGGCATTCCGAGTTGGCTGGAATATGCCCTGGCATCATTGGTAGGACTGCTGCTGATATCGATGATCTTCTGGCTGACTCTGAAACTGCTGGGAGACGAGTTACCGATCATGTTGCTGCTAACCCTGCTCGGCTTCCCACGGGCGATCATGGCATTGGTTTTAGGCGTCCTCGTAGTGATTTTGCAAAGCCGGAACGTACCGCATCTGGGCTACGTCGTGTTTCTCGTCGGGCTGGTCGGCATCTGGCGCATGGTCGCCGTCCTGCGCTCGTTTGCCTACCAATTCAGCGAAGCAGTGATTCATATCATCGTCGTGATGGGGGTATCTTTCGCGCTGTTCGGGGCGATTGTCGTGACCGATCCACGGATCGATTTTTATAACAGCACGGAGTATCAAACGATTACCGCGTTCATTCAACAGGTTTACGACCCGGAGGGGTACCAGGAGCAACAGCAGAAGAAAACCATCGACAAAAAGCGTCTGCAACAGGCCGCACTGCTCTTGGCCGACGAGAAATCGCAGCAGGAAGCGATCGAGACGCTGAAGAAAATGACGGAACAGGTCAAGAATCTCAAAGCGACGGAAGTACAGGAAACGTATAAGAAAATTCAGGAACAGATCAGCACTGCCGCCGCCGAGTTGAATACCTGCAAAGATGTACAGACCAACAGTGAACTAATCAACGATATGGCGGTTCAGGTGCTGATGCGTCCCGCCAAAGCGGAGCAGATGACAAGCCTGGTACAGAACATGATCCAGGCGGGAGAGACAAACGATCAGGAAGCCTTCGTGGAAGCAGACGAAAAACTCGTTGAATTTCTTGAAGATTTTTCCCAAAACGAGGCGAAACAGGAAGGTATCGAACTCAATGCAGCGATTATGGGGCCCGAAGTCGGCAACGAGGGAGACACTCTGCGCTTTTCCCTGGCCATCGAAAGCACCACTCCCAAGGTGGAACGCCCCGTGGTGTATTGGGATCTCTCCTACGACGGCACATCTTTCCAGCCGGACCTGGAGCGAGAACCCGGCATGGAGATCACGTCCAATTGGCCGGACGACGGGGAATACCGCATCGCCGCGAGAGTGGGCGACGGCACGAATGGGCTTAGCCGGATCATCGAGAAAAACGTGAGGGTCAACAACGTACCTCCCACGTTGGTTCCCGTCCGCCGGAAATATGTATTCAAGGAAAACCAGCCGCTGAAAATCCTCAACCGGATTCTCGATCCCGCGAACGATCATGACACGTATGTCATCGAATACGACATGAAGTATTCCGGCAAACGCTTCGAAGCCGACGAAATCGTTGAAAATCACAATGCTTACGACCTCAACGACTCCGAAGTTCCGTCCGGTGTCTTCCCGATCGCCATGCGACCGAGAGACGAAGACTGCGGATTCGGGGATATCGTTGTAGTGCAGGTCGCTCGCGGCCAAAAAGCCGCCAAGGAACTGTTTGGAAAACAAGGACCGTTTTACGAGGGCGAGGATGTGCGGGTCGAAGCCGATTACAGCCTGACCGAATTCGAGCAGGAACCGTATATGGTGCGCTGGGATCTGAACTACAGCAAAAAGAAATTCAACACCGATCGCATGGTTTCCAACGAAACCTCGCTGATCGTGCGCTTTCCCGACGAAGGAAAATACACGCTGGCCTATAAACCCAAAAAAGCGGGAATGGACGAACGCAAGGAATCGCCTATCGTCGTGCAGGTGTTGAATCGACCTCCCAAGGCGACGCTATCCCCGGATTTCGTCAAAGTACCGCCACGTAAGAAGGTCGTATTGCTTGCAGACTGCAAAGACCCCGGAGAAGACGACACCATCGCGCAGTACCAGTGGGATACGAATTACGATGGCCACCGCTTCAATGTCACGAAAAAAGGAAAGAATATCAGCAGCTTGGAAATCAAGGCTCCGCTTTCGGGAACCCTTCACGTCGCCATGCGCTGCGTGGACAACGACAAGGGTATTGGTGAAGCTGCAGTGACATCGGTTGTAGTATCCGAATGATTGGTCAAGAAAAAAATCCGTGCAATGGGCAATCAAGCCCCAAGTCTCGTGTAGAGTAAAATAACATTGTAAAATCAATGCCTTTCTTGCCGAGAATCATTTTGTAAAAGGGGGCTTGATTGCCCATTGCACGGCTTCTGTTGACCGAATTGTTCCTTTTAGTTGCCAAGCGAAAAGCAATCTCACGGATCGAATTATTTAGAATATATATTTGGTAAAGAACGATACCATCTTATTTGTATCTATTTTAATTTAATACTTATCACAAACTTGTCAACATTGATCCTGATTGAATTTTCGTTTTTAAAAAGCTGGTTATTAACCCGGCACCTAAAACATGCCGGATGTCTACCGAGCAAAATCATCTACGCTCATCCCGAGTAGGCGACGTAAGTCGCCGTATCGAGGGACCCTTCGAACCAATTTCGCTTCGCGAAATCACTCAGGGTGAGCGACGAAAAGCTTTAGGTTTTAAGTGCTAGCTTAATAACTCCGAAACCCACTTAAAACCCAAACGGACATTTTCACGAAAATACTCGCCATTTCGTACTATTCAGAACTAATCATGAGATTCAACCCGCTGATTTCCTTTGTCATTTTACACATCTTGCGAAGATCCCCGGCAAATTGCTTGAATTGCTCATCGAAACATATTAATGTACTTTCAGCACGTAACGTTTTAACAGCATGGAAATAGGATCGACAAACGGGGAAACCAATGCCTGTGTCTCCGAAATTGTTTAAGAATTTTTGGAGCTTCGCTGAAATCTGCTTTGTAGCGCTTTTGCTTTCACCGATATCCAGTGCCTGGGCCGAATCCGACGAGCGGGAAGGCATCGTGGTCTGGCAGATCGAAGCCAAATCGAAAGCGGCGCTACGCTATACGAACTCTTTGTCCGCCTACCTCGCAACCGAAGTCGAAAAACGCTCCGGCATGAAAGTGATTTCGGACGCGGATGTCAAAATGATTCTCCAGGGAGTGGAACTTCGTCAGCGTTGCGGTGCGGACGGCTCCGTCTCCTGTATGGCGGAAATCGGTGCCGCGCTGGGGGTTCCCGAGACGGTTTCGGGCGATCTCGACAGGGTGGGAACATACTGGATACTCAATCTCCGACGCATCAACGTGCGCAAGGCGGAAGTGATTAAGCGCACGAGCCGCAAGGTCAAAGGCGGCGTGGAATATCTCATCGACAACATGCCGGAAATGGCGGCGGAATTGTTCGGCAACGACTCCGGCAATTTCATGATGTCCACGCGTTCCGACGATGAATCCGGAGGGGGGGCGGTAAGCAGCCAGGCGCAGTCCTCCGGCAGAAGTGGCTACAATATCGCCGGGTACGCCACTTTCTTTTCCGGGTTGGCCATTGCGGGCGTTGGTGGTTTTGCCCATTGGAAAATGCTCGACGAAAAAAGCACCTACGAGGATTCTCGGGCGGAAAATTCCTCCTCAAAAGATAGCTTCGAGACCTGGAAAACCGTCAATATCGCCGCCTACGCTACGGGAGGCGCATTGATGCTGACAGGTATCGTACTGTGGATTGTCGATCCGGGTCCGAAAGCCGACAATGAAAACGTCATCGTGGGTATTGCGCCACATAAAAACGGCATCGCGGTAGGATTTTCCAAACGATGGTGACGGAGACTGTTCCCATGTCCGAAACACTTCCCCCAAGAATGCAAAACCTAAAAAATGTATGTATAAACAATATGTTAGTAATATTGTTTTCTCTCGTCACCGCGATGTTTGCTTCGTCCTGCGGCATGTACGATTTGGAAGAGTTCGCCACGGAGGGAGCGGATTGTAAAAAGGACGACGATTGCCGCTTCGGACTGGTCTGCGTGGAGGGTCAGTGCCTCCCGACGGGCGATTTCGACTACGAATTGGACGACGAGGAAAACGAAAAGCTCGACACCCCCGCGAATCTCTATCATTGCGTTCCCCGTTCCACCTGTTGCGACTCGAACGGGGAATACGTCCAAAGCGGCCAGAACGGAGCTAATTGCACCGATCCCTGTAGTCAATGTGACGGCAACGGTGGCTGCGAGGACAGGGAAAACGGTAGTATCTGCAATGACGTCCACATCTGTATTGATGGAGCCTGCCTTGCCTGCGTCCCGGAATCCACCTGCTGCAACGGTGAAGGCGAATTCATCAAAGAAGGGAAACAATCGGGGGAATGCGACGGCGAATGCCGCTCGTGCGATGGAAAGGGAGAATGTGTCAACGAAGATGACGACACTCCCTGCGGCAACGAAAACAGCGGCAGAAGCTGCCAGGTCGGGGTGTGTTCCATCTGCATCCCGGACTCCACCTGTTGTGATTCCGATGGAAATTACGTATCGGAAGGAAATACCGGAAACAATTGCGAGGGTGTATGCCGGATCTGCGACGGAAAGGGAGAGTGCACGAACCTCATGGATGGCGTTCCTTGCCAATCGAACGACCAATGCGTTGAAGGCGTATGTCGGGACTGTACGAACGACTCAGGTTGCCTCGACGAAGAATACTGGACAGACAAAGATTCGGAATGCCTCGAGTTGCAATGCAACCCGCAGACAAATACCTGCGAAATCAAAGCCCAGGCGATGGCGGGAACTCCTTGCCAGTCGGATGGCGAAGGCGACGGCTCCGACCAGTGCAACGGCGAGGGACAGTGTCTTGACTGTGTGACGTCTGCTGGCTGCGCGGAAGTAGATTTGGGGGGAAAGGACGACGAATGCACCCAGGCGGAATGCGTCGGAAACATCTGTCAGCTTCAGATTCTTCCTTCCGAAACCCGATGTCAGGCGGGCGGAACCGGCGATCGGAGCGACCAGTGCGATGGTCAAGGATTCTGTCTGGACTGCATGGATTCAGAGGGTTGTTCGGACCTCGACTGGGTTGGCAAAGATGACGAATGCGCCGAAGGCCGCTGTATCGAAAACCAGTGTGCATTTTATTTTCACCAATCGGACATTCCATGTCAATCGGATGGCACGGGCGACAATAGTGACCAGTGCGACGGCTCCGGGCGCTGTCTGGATTGCCTCACTCTCACCGGCTGCAGCGACCTCTCCTGGGGGGAACGCGATGACGAATGCGCGGAAATCATCTGCTCGCAAGACCATAACTGCACGTTCAACCTGGCCGCCGAAACCACCGTATGCCAGTCCGACGGCGTAGGCGACAATACCGACCAATGCGACGACAGCGGGCGTTGCCGGGATTGCGTCGATACTTCCGGCTGCTCAGAATTGGACTGGACCGGCTACGACGTGGATTGCGCCGCCGCACAGTGCCTGAATCACGCCTGTTCTTTCGATTTCTCCACCAGAGGCGATATGTGCGACATGGAAAGCGACGGCGAGGAATCCGGCCTGACAGATCAATGCGATGGCGAGGGACGTTGCGTCGATTGTACCAATCCATTGGGTTGCACGGAAATTCCCGATGGCAAGGACGACGAATGCCTCCAGATAGAGTGCACGCAGGAAAGCTGCTCCTACGGCTATCTGACCACCGGTGTCAGTTGCCAGATCGACGGAGCGGGTGACGGATCGGATCAATGCAACACCTCGGGCGAATGCCTCGATTGCATCACGAACGCTGGCTGTACGGATCTTTTATGGAACGGTCGCGACGAACAATGCGCGGATCGGGTCTGTGGCAGCGGGAACACCTGTTCTTTCGAATTCGAAGAAATGAATCTGGCCTGCAACGATGGCAATCTGTGCTCTTACGACGACAAATGCACGGGATCGGGCGTGTGCATCGGACGAACCATCGTCTGCGAAGGAGAACCGGAAACCTGTGCCGTCAAAGAGGCTTGCAACGGAACGAGCCAATGCTCGGTATATTATCCGGATACGACGGTTTCCTGCGAGGACGACGAACTCTGGTGCACGCTCGACCACTGCAGCGGGAACGGCTCCTGCAATCACGAACGGATCGAGAATTCCTGTCTCATCGAAAACGCCTGCTACGAATCCACGGAGGACAACCCGGAGAATTCCTGCCAGCAATGCGACGATCAGAACAACATATGGGAAAACAAACCCGAAACGGAAAGCTGTGCATTCGACGAAGACATCTGCACCATCGATCACTGCGACGGCTCGGGACAGTGCATCGGTGAAAGTGTTGAAAACGACTGCGGAAACCGCCAATGCGGCGAGTCGCCCTCGACCTGTTTCGACTGCGGAAGCTGTCCCGGAAATCTTGAATGCAGCGAAGAAGGCTGGTGCCTTTCCTCCGGTTTTGCTTTCCAAAACGCCGGGGAATTCTGGATGGGTTCGCCCGAAGGCTGCCCTGCCCCGGTGGGCTATACGGGTTCCTGTACCTCCGAGTTGGGCCGCGAAGACGATGAAACGCTGCATCTTGTGGAATTGACTCATCCTTTCGAAATCCAGCTACACGAGACAACCCACGCGGAGTACGAAGCCTTGATGGGCTGGAACCCCAGTTTTTATGGCCCCAACGGCTTCGGCACGATCCGGTGCACGTCTTCCACCTGTCCGGTGGAAACAGTCTCCTGGTACGACGCACTCGCCTATGCCAACGCCTATTCTATCATGGTGGGCGCTCTGACACCCTGTTACGAATTTTCAAACGTCGTCTGCCGCAATAATCAAACGGATGCAGGCACGGATTACATGTCCTGTTACGACGAAAACGGCACCGAAGGCGGGATTCTTTCCGCCACAGTAAGTCTCGCCGGAGATGCCACCAAACCCCAATCCTGCGTCGGCTATCGCCTTCCCACGGAAGCCGAGTGGGAATACGCCGCTCGGGCGGGAAGCACTACGGCGTTTCATCTTTCCGAAAACAGCACCGGAAGCATCTCGAGTCTCGACAACGACCCGAACCTTGGGTACATCGCGTGGTATTTTGCGAATTCTACCGACCAGATCCCCCACGCGACCGCTGAAAAGGAAGCCAATGAAAGCGGACTGTACGACATGAGCGGCAACGTGTTCGAGTGGGTTTGGGATGCCTATTGTGATGACAATACGGCATTCGGATCGGACCCGGACGGTGGCTTCTGCGCAGGTGAGACGAAAATTTGCAGGGGTGGTGCGTATTTCAGCCCGGCGGAGGAATGCCGCCTCGCCAACCGTTACGACCTCAATCCGGGACAGCAACGCGACACTGTGGGGTTCCGTCTTGTCCGTACGCTGCAATAACCCACTCGGAAGCGTCGTTTCATGTAGATTCGCGAATTCGATTCCTCGCGAAAACGCTTCGCATTCCTTGCAACACATGGTACGCTTGAACCGCTTTGACGCATATATTTATCGATTACTGAAAAAACCAAACTACGCATTCATGGAACCGCGTTTGTGGAGGAAAAGGGTATGAAACGCTCGATTTTCGGCCAAATCATGCTTTTCAGCTTTGCGTTGACCCTGACGGTCGGCTTCGTTGTATCCCACGGAGGATGCAGCAAAAAAAGAAGCAACGCCGAGAAAATCACCGCCGCACTGGCCAATCGACTGACCGACGCCCTGAGTTTCGCTGGAGACGTGGAACTCAAGGAAGGAAGTCCGCCTACTTCCTCGGTATCGAAAAATGCACCGCAGATCACCGGAATCGACGCCCCCAAGCGTTTCAGTGCCTTGTCCGAATTCAAGATCGTGCTCAATACCGACTTCCGGTATCCGTCCGAAATCGACGCCACAATCGTACATGTGGAAAATGCCGAGAAATACATCCTGGTCAAGCAGCCGTTCTCCCGAGTGAAACGTCTGTTGCAGTCGAAAATCTTTGCCGACACGCTCGATTCCTCCACCGAACTGAGAGGCAGCCTGGGCGAAGACGATAAAATCAAAGACCTTGATTTCGTTCTTCTTTTCGCCTTGCGCAACAAAGACGGCGAAGTGGGCGATTACATTTCCAGCGATTTCAAGACTCCCGACGAATCCCCGGACTGCAACAGTGGTGACTGCTGCAACGCGGGCTTCTGGGTAGAAGCAGGCTCCTCCTGCTTCTCGGGGGGCGACGAATCCGACTGCACAAGGGATGTCTGCAACGCCGAGCACGCCTGCCAGACTATTCCCATCGAGGACGGCACCCTGTGCAACGCAGGCTTCGGCATCGATTCCGGCGAGTGCATCTCCGGTGTTTGCGAAGAAATCGACAACTACCTGCCGAACTTGTTCACCGAAGCGCTGGAATACCAGACCGAAGGCGCCGTCAAACAGGGACAGCCGCCGGAATCCAGCACCGAGGAAGGCGCCCCCGATATCACCGAAATCATCCTGCCGGACGAATTGCGGGTGGGTTCGGACTTCAGAGTCATTTTGAAAACCGAATTTGAAGATACCGAAAGGCTCTCCAAAGTTATCGTGCAAGTGGTCGGTTCGGACAGCTACATCGAATTCGACAGCGAAATCTCCACGGTGGACGGCGTCGGGGTCATCATCCTGGAAGGCTTGATGTCGCTTACGCTCGAACTGAAGGGCCAGCAATTCAAACTGGCGTTCGCATTGCAAACTTCCGATGGAATTACGGGGGCTTATACAACAGTTACGGTGGTTGTCCCGGAAGACGAACCGGAATGCGGTATCGGCACGTGCTGCAACGGCGGCTCCTGGGTGCCCGACGGCAGCCCCTGCCTGGTCTCCGACGGCAATTACTGCACGATGGACACCTGCAACTCGAACCATCAGTGCTCGTACACCAATCGCGTAGACGACACCCCCTGCAACGACGGCAACGCCGACACCGTGGGAGACCGTTGCATCAACGGCATGTGCGCGGGCAGCGAATGCAACTGCTCCGGGGAAACCACCTGCTGTGACGGCTGCAAGGCGATCAACGAAGGAAATTCCTGTGATGATGGCAACTTGTGCACCGAAAACGACCTTTGCCGTGCCGGGGCCTGTGCATCGGGAGAGGAAATCGAGTGCCCGACTCCAAACAATACCTGCCTCAAAGCGGGCGTCTGCCAACCCTCAAACGGTGAATGCACCGACCCCGAACCCAAGCCGGATGGCTCGGCCTGTACCTTCGGAGACGAAAACGAAAGCGGATTGTGCGAGAACGGCGAGTGCATCAAACCGCCTGCCCTGCGCATCGAACTGTCCTGGGAAAACGAGCAGGCATCCAGAGAAGCGGGCTTCGACCTGTACCTGGTACGCAAGCAGGAACGGGGAACGTTCGGTTACTCCCCTACCCTAGTAAGCAATGAAGAACCCATTTCCTGCGGGCTCTGCAAAGGAACATTGGATCAATTCTGCACGACGGACGAAGACTGCGATCCCGACACGGTTTGCTTACCCAGCAATGACATCTGCGAAGGATTTAATGGACTCTGTAGGGCTATGAACGAACTCGACCCGGACGGCGGCGCAACCATCACTCCTATGGGTTACCAGTGCGTCCAGGATCAAAGCGGCATGGACGATAGCTGCTGGGCGGGTAATCCCGACCCGCTTTGGGGATACGATGTGAACCCGACATTTACGTTTTCCGTCACCTCCACTACAGGTCGTGAAGTCATCGAACTCCCCGAAATCAGCGCGGAAATCTACCGCGTCGTGGTCGCCCGACGCCAGATCAACAACGATGCACAACCCGTCGATGCAAAAATCACGTTCTTCGTCCATGGTGTCGCGGCGCAATACCTCTCTTCCGACGGAGAAACCCCGACGGACAGCCCCATGGTGCAGTCCATGTACAAAAACGGCACGCACTGGAAAGCCGCCGATATCCGCTGGCTGGATGAAGAAGAGGTGGAAATCCGGCAGATTCCGGTTCACGATGAGGAAGCAAACCTGCTTGAAGAACCCTACGCCAACCCGTTCTTCTTGAACGGCGATCCCTACGCCGTGCTGGACCCGAACGATTGCGATAACCTCGCTTCGATCTGGTGCGATTCTTCGGAAGATTACGTGTCTGGAGAAGATACAACCTGTGAAAACCTGTATGCGGGTTCCGCCTGGTGGTGCGAGTGCGAACCCTCTTGTGCGGAAAACGCATCGTGTATCAATGGCGAGTGCTTCTGCGACGAAGGATACGTGGGCGATCCGTATGAATACTGCTCCCCGGAAATCGACGGCGACGCGGATTCGGCGACGGAAGGGGAAGGCGGGCCGGTTTCCTGCCTCGACGACAACGACTGCTCCGAAGAAATGCGTTGCAAAACGCCTTTGTACGAATGCACGGAACTGGAATGCCCAGAAAACCTCGACGCCACCTGTCAGGCATTGTATCCCGAAAGCGAATACCTGATCGAATGCGACGAAAGACGGATGTGCAGCCCCAAACCCTGCACCAATGACGAGGCCTGCGGCAGCGAATACGTCTGCGTGTCCGGCAAATGCCACGAACCCGACTCCCCGGACGCCATCGCATATATCGAGATCAACGAACCCGGCGGCGTGCTGCCTCCCGGAGCCATCCGCAAGATGAGCGCCACCGTGTACGACGCCTCCGGTCATCCTTTGGCGCTAGGAAGCGAATTTGCGGCGAACTGGTCCTCCGGCAACACCGAATCGATAATCATCTCAGCCCAGGGTGAAGTCATCGCATTGGATGAAGGCGGAGCCGTCGAGATCCTGGCCTCGGTTCCAGGCAATCCGCAACTGGCGGACGCCGTGACGTTTACCGTACTCGCCCGCGCGGGAGAAACGGCAGAGATCATTGTCACCGACCGGTCCAGCAATATGGTGCTCGAAAACGCCTTCGTCTACCAGGGAACCGAACCCTGTTCGTACTCTTCGGCCTACGGACGCTACATCTGCCCCTCCTCCTGCGCCGTTTCTCCTTGTGATTTCCACGTGTTCCACACGAATTACGAGTACGTCTCCGTCCTGAAAACCTCCATCGATTTCGCCCACATCCCCTTGGCAGCCCATGAAAATCTCGGCCAGGTCGTGGGGGTTCGCGGGCAGATGGACCTTTCGGGGATGCCGTCCTTGCTGCTTAATCAGGACATGCTTACCACCCAGGCCGGTTTCGCGCTAAAAGGCGACTGGATGAACCACGGGTTCCGAAATTACCTGAGCGAACGGGTGGAAACCCGCCTGGAGTTGGGTTCGGTCATGAACGGCGACGTATATTTTTCCTCCGGAGCCCAGTTCCAATTCGGCAACGAACCCACCCGGAGCGAGTTCCAGATCGTTACGCCGCCATCATCCTCGCCCGTAACAGCCGTTTGGGGTTTCGGCGGACGGATAGGATTCTCGGATGCGATAAGCATCTTGACGGGAAACCTCGGCAACAGCCTTGAATTAAAGAACTTTCTGCTCGACATAGAACCGCTGGTATGGGCGAACCTGTGGCACGGTACGCTTTCGAGCTATAAGGAAACTCTGGACAAGCAATGGGGAACTTTCAGCGAGATCACTTACCTCGACTATCTCCCGCCTATTGAAAACAGCAGCCTTTCCGGCTCCTTACAAGCGAAAATACCGCTTTCCAACGAAGCGACCCTGCAATTCGGCCCGATGCCCACCCTACCGACATCGGCGGAAGAATCCTACTGCTCCAACATCGCCCTTACGATGGTCGCCGCCCTGCATCCCCGGCTCGGTCTCGTACCGCTGGGATTCGGCGTGGGCCCGGACCAAGAAAATTTATGCAATGAAGGAGACGGATTTTCCCAGACGGTGCGTTTCGCGCCCCAGCACGGCAACCTCCACGGCTTTCCTTACGTCCTAATGACGATGGCCATCATCGACAACGAAGACTACCTCGATTCGCTGGATAGCGACGCATGGTACACCTTCGGCATGTTCGATTTCGCCTCGATGTTTTTCAGCATGATGGCCAATCAGTCCATTTCGTCGGTTTCCGTTCAGTTTTCGAACGACCTGCCTTCGGGAACGATTTCCGCGCCGGAATTCGCGCCGTCGGTCTGGCACGCCACGTTCGACTCGCAAATGCAGAGTTTCTCTGCCGAAGGCGTGACGGATGCAACCTTTGTCCGTGTGTCGTTTTCCAACGAATACGACCAATTCACGTCATCCTGGCAAAAAAGACGCTGGACCGTCTACGCCCCCACCGGCGAGGATGTCTCCTTCAGCCTGCCTTACGACCTCGAAGGCGCGGATTACTCCCGCATTTCCGCCATCGAAGCCGGAGCCGCACGACTGAAGAGCGGCGAAACGCAGCTATCCTACGACGATTTCATTGCGTTCAACGATACCAGCCTGGCCAACGTCAACAGCCTACTCGAAAGCTTCAGTTACGGGCCCGTGCAGACGAACGCCTGCCTGAACGTCATCTGCGGCCAGAACGCCTATTGCGACGAGGACACCGGCCAGTGTCGTTGCCAATCCGAGGACTGGGCCGGCAATCCCTATGAATACTGCTACGATCTCTGCCAAGAAGTGACCTGCGCCGAAAACGCCTATTGCGAAAGAGGAATCTGTACCTGCTATGATGGCTTCATAGGCGATCCAGACGTGGAATGCCTGCCCCGTGAGGATTTCGTGGCCACGATCGTGGACTACGGCAGCGCGACGCCGGTCGGCGAACTTCAGGTGGATGTATACGAACGCATGACATCGGAATCCGTCCTTGAAATGCCGGTTTACGCCGACGAAAGCGGGCGCGTCGTCGTGACGTATTACATCCCGGATGATTATCTGCCTGAACTTTATTACGCCAAAATGGACTACTTGGTCTATGGAGATGATTCCCACGTCGATACCTACCAGTTCGCCTATCCTGCTTTGGCCGAAGAGGAGACGCTCTGGGTCGTGAGCAACACCACTTTCCAGGCCAGTCCAGCGGTGGCGGGCCTGACCGCCGAGACGGGAGCCAACCATGTATTCGGCATGTTGCTTTGGCAGGACGAACAGGGAGAGGAACACCCGGTAGGATGCGCGAAAATCGGAATTTTCACCGAAAATCATACATTTACGCCGGAAGTCCGATATTTCGGCGACAACGGACTTCCCACTCAATTGGCGAACCAGGATTCCATCAACAACAACCACGCCGGGTTCCTCATCGCCAACGTTCCGCCGGGTGAGGCGGAAATCCAGGTTTTGATCGAGGACACCGAGTTGTACCGTTTTTCCATCCTCGCACGTGCAGATACGGCGACCGTGGCGCACATCGTGCTCCCTTATGATGCATTCCCGTACAATCCGGGCCCCTGTGCCGAAAGCGGAGACTGCGAAGCGGGTTTCGTCTGGGCCGACGGAGCCTGTCAGACCGCCGGATTCAACGGTGAATGCCTGGGTAGCTGCTACAACGAGGAATGTCCGGGGAACTACGAAATGTGCAGTGCGGACCAGGGTGAATGTATGCCCGTATATTGCCGAAATCACGACGATTGCGCGAATCTCTGGCTTTGCGATGGCTTCGACCCGCCTGCGGTACAATGGTTCGGCTGCGATTTCGTCACCCGCAAATGCGCACGCGGTGAAGGTTCCGTTCCCGATTTCTGCGCAGGGTACGAGGGTGGGCACTATTGCTGCCAGAACGGAGATCCTTGCGGTTGGGCGGAAAACGACTCCTGCGACTGCGGCGAGGGTCTGTGTAGCTGGGATCTGGCCGACTGCTACGACTACTGCGCGGACGTCACCTGCGCCACGCACGCCCACTGCGAAATCATCGATTATCAAGGCGTTTGCCTCTGCGACAACGGGTTTGCGGGTGACGGTGCGATGCTTTGCGAACCCGAACACGACTGCAACGAAACCGGACACGAATGTCAGGTGGACAACACGTATTGCACGACCGGAGGGTATTGCGAATGCAACGAAGGCTTCGAGGGCGATCCTTACGAATACTGCGAAGCGGACCTCTGCTATTTCGTGGAATGCGGGGAAAACGCCCACTGCGAAGAAAATGAGGAAAGCGGGATTTGCGTCTGTGACGGCGGATTCGAGGGCGATCCCGAAACCCTCTGCACGCTGACGCTTCAATATTGTAACAGTGAAAACGACTGCCCGGTCGGTTATCCCTGCCACGACGTGCAACACGAGTGCAGGGTGCCGGAATGCGACACCACGACGGAATGCGAAAACCGCTACCCCGTGCTTTCCACAGGGGATGCCGCCATGGAATGCGGCGAGGACTCCCTGTGCTATCCGCGACCCTGCCGTACCGATGGCGAATGCGCCGCCGGATTCGTTTGCTCGGCAGCCCGCTGCGTGAAAATGGCACAGACCGGCGAAATAGACTCGTTGAAGATCCTCACCTATATCAGCCCCTTGAAGGTCGGAGCCACATTGCAACTTGAAGCGGCGGCCTACGACGCTAGCGGCCACGTGCTGCCCATCGATAAAACCCTTGTCGAGTGGCAGACTTACGGACTGTATGCCTCCGTCGATTCAGAGGGAGTGCTCGAAGCATTCGCCGCAGGCCCCGATAACGTCACGGCTTCCATTTCAGGAACCGAGATCGAATCCGAAACCCTTACCGTGAACATCTTCGCCTCCGCCGAACCCGACACGGTGCGCGTCCTGCTGATCGACGAATATACCGGAGAACCCATCGATGGAGCCAACGTGTATCAGGGAACGACGGCGTTATCCACCGGTGGCGACGAGTTCTACACCGGTAGCGCCTGCCCTCAACCAACCTGCGATTACCACGTCTTCCACCCGAATTATGCCCACGTTTCGGTCATGAAAACCATGGCTTCCGACCTCCTGATCCCCCTGACACCGAACCGGAAAATCGGCCAACTATCCGGAATCAGGGGATCTATGGACATGTCGGCCTACCCGGAAGTCCTGCGCCAGGAAGAAGTGTTCTTCACGCAGTCGGGCTTCCCCATGGACGCCAACCTGCTCAACCACGATTTCGCCTCTCTTGTGAGCGAACACGTTTTAACAAGAGTCCGAATAGGGAGTGTCATTAACGAGGACATGCCCCTATCCTCGGGGTACGTCGGCAGTCTTAGCGGTGGATTCTTCCGTGAGGAGCACGATATCGTGGAGGGGATGCCCTCCTCGCAAAAAGTCGCCTGGACCCTGGGCGGCTATGCGGACTTGAATCGATTGATTAACCTCCTGACGCTGTTTTCCGAACCGGAAGACCTCGTGCCCGTTCTATCCACCGTGCCCCATTTTCTTAGAGGAACACTCTGGCACGGCGCAACACTGATCGGAGATCTTCCTACGATTTCGGGAAGTTGGGAACCTTTCGAACCTTACGCACCGCTTTATTTCGAGTCCCTCGACGCGCAACCGTTATCGGTCACGGAACCCACCGGCCAACAAATTACGGCCCAGGTTGCCGCCCAATCGTCGATTCCGTATTCCGAGGGTTCGCTTTGCCCGGATCTCGTTCTTTCCATGGTGGCCGCGAAACTTCCCGGCGGCGGGTTGGTCCCTCTCGGATATTCCATGACGGAACTCGAAGCGGGCTGCACCCAGGGAGAAAGCGTGACCATCGAATACGCCCCGCAGCACAGCGGCATGGACGACTATCCCTACGTGTTGACGACACTGGCGCTGAATTTGACCGATACAGATCTAACGTCCGATGAAGCCATGAACCTAGTTTATACCCTTTTCTTCGATCCCGCTTTCGCGTTTTACCACGTTCCGTTGCTTTCGCCCTTCGGTTCCATGTCCGTGTATCGCGGTCAGGCGGGCGAAATGCTGCCGCCGAATCTGGACGCCCCCCCAGCCTCGGCCTACATCGCCAACGCCATCTGGGATCCTGATACAAGGCATTTCACCGCAGACGGCGTACCGGGTGAATCCATGGCCCGCATCGTTTTCCGCAAGGATTTCGACGCCTTGACGAGCGCATGGGAACGCAAGCAGTGGATCGTCTACTATCCCAATGCATATACTATAGATTTCACCCTTCCCAACGATCTCTACGGCGTGGAAACTACGCGCCTCGCCAATCTCGAAGACGGCGCCATCGAGGCCCAGTCCACCCGCATGACGACAGGAAACGCTGGAACTCTGCTGGGTTACGACACGCTCTTTGAATTCAACGCCACCAATCTCGACCGCATGACCGACTGGCTGGAATCGTCGAGCTATTATCCCGTCGAGCAAAACGCCTCCTCCGACCCCTGCGAGTCAGTGCAATGCGGAACCAATGCCCATTGCGTGCAGGGGCATTGCGTCTGCGACACGGGATACGAGGGCGACCCCGAAACGGAGTGCACGGTCATTCAAACGCACGATTTCAGCGCAACGTTAATAAATACAGGTTTCGAAAACCTCGCCGGAATTCAGGTATTTCTACTCCCTCAAAATGAAGAAACGTTTATTGCGTCCGGACTCGTTTCAAACGAACAGGGCCACGTGTATTTCGACTACACTCAAGAGCAAACCATTCCGATCGACGTGCTTGCCATCGATCTCAACGACACCTATTACGCTTCGAGCCGATATGCCATCGAACCATACTCGCAGGACGTCACAATGCCCATGTACGAAATCACTTGGGTGCAAAACCTGCACGCTTATATGGGACTTTCAATCGTGGAAAGCACTGCGGTTGTCATGGGTCGGGTGTTCTGGACCGACGAGCAAGGAGAAGCACATCCCATTGAATGCGCTCAAATCACCACAAGCAACATGACAGGAACGGACGATTCCTCCTACCAGAGCCGTGTCCGATATTTTAACTCGGACGGTGGTATTTCGACGCTCAACGAACAGCCATATACCAGCACGGGAGGAAATTTCATCATCGCCAATGTCCCGATGGGAAGCACTACCTTCCAACTTCGGATCTCCGAGGAGGTCGTCACGGAATTCACGTATCGCGTCATCCACAATTCGGTGGCGCTTCTGGATTTGAATCTGCCCTACGAAATTTTCCCCACCAACCCCCAGAGTTGCCCGACGGACTGTGAAGAAGGACAGGTATATGTGAACGAACTATGCCGAAACACTGGATTTTCTTCCTGTTATGCAGGATGTTCCAACGTAGACTGTGTGGGAACCTACGACATGTGTACCGAGGATAACGGTGAGTGTATGCCGGTGTACTGCGCCACGGATGCCGACTGCTACAACCTCTGGCAGTGTGATGGAGAGGCCACCCCCGCGACCCAGTGGTTCGGCTGTGAAACGGAAGTCAACATGTGTCGCCGAGGTTGGGGAGACGGCCCCGATTTCTGCAGTGGATACAGCGGAAGCCATTACTGCTGCCAACCTCACAATCCCTGCGGCTGGGCTGGAAACGAAACCTGCGACTGTGAAAACACTTGCTCATGGGATGCAGCGGAATGCGGATCACCATAGATCCGGAGTTGGTTCCGGCGGTGCGTTCTTTCCCAAAACGCGCCGCCGGAAAAACGCTACAAACGACACACCAAAACTTCTTTTTTGCCGTCCACTACTTTTTTAGGAGATGGGCACTACCTTTCTCGTACACACCACAATTTACTATCGTTTCTTCCTGCTTTTCATTGTTTTTTTTCCGTGAATAATGGTAAACTCGTGGTTAGTTAGGGGAGTTGATTCTCCTTTAAATTTCATTGACATGGCACACCTGAAGGGGGGAACCTTGTCGGACGCGACGCACGATCAACCAGAAAAAACCACCGAGATTCAGCTTGAAGAAGAACTCGAACAAGCCCGTCGGCGTATCGCGGAATTGGAAAGCCGTCTGGCTTCTTCGAACAATCTTCCCTCCCCTCCCCGTTCCGACAAGCGTTTTTCCGATGAAATCCTCGACAACCTCCCCGGTCTGGTCTGCATCGTCGACAAAGATCATCGATTGGTTCGTTGGAACAAAGAACCGGAAAAAGTCTTAGGATACAGTCCCGAAGAACTCACCGGAAAAGACGTACTCGACTTTTTTCGCGACGAGACGGATAAAATAAAAATTCTCGAATCAATCCGTGACGTTTTCGAAAAGGGTACCGCAAATGTCGAGGCCTTTGTCACGACCAAACATGGAGAAGAAATTCCGTATTCATTCACGGGAAAACATGACTTCTTCGATGGCGAGTCTTTTCTCGTAGCCCATGGTGTCAACGTTTCAAAACTCACCACCGTTCTGAACAATCTGAAAAAAAGCGAGCAAAATTACCGGAATTTCATCGCCAACGCCAGTGAAGGAATCTACCGCATCGACCTTGCTCAACCGGTTCCAATCGACCTGCCCGACGAGGAAGTCACCGCGCTCATCGACACTTACGCCGTCGTAGGAGACGTCAACGAGGCGTTGGCTCTGATGTACGGCCTTACCGCCCAGGACATGATCGGAAAGGTTGCCAAAGATTTCGCCCCGGATTACGGCCAGCGTGCCCTGCTCGCCGTTCGAGCGGAACAGTACCGCGTGCACGACCAGGAAACCGTCGATGTGGATAAAGACGGCCAACCGCTGTACCTGTCCGAATCGTTCTCGGCGGCCATCGAAAACGGTTGCCTGGTACGCATTTGGGGAGCCCAGCGCAATATCACGGCCACCAAAATAGCGCAGCAAAAGCTGAAAGAAAGTGAGGAACATTACCGGGTGCTTTTCGAAAACGCCCACGATGCAATCATGGTCGCGGATATCCATACAGGAATGATTCTTGATTGCAACACTCAAGCCGAGAAAATCACAGGCTATTCGAAAGAAGAACTTCTGAACATGCACCAGTCGGAGTTGCACCCAAAGGAAGAAGCTGAATCGTATCGTGAAGGTTTCAAGAAGGCCATTCAAATCGCGGGCTTGATGTATTCTGAAATCAGCATTCATCGGAAAGATGGAAAACTGATACCCGTCGAAATCAGTTCCGGCGGCACCACGAAAATCGGGGATCGGGAAGTACACATCGGCATTTTCCGAGATACCACGGAAAGAAAAAAGGCCGAATTCGCTTTAAAGGAAAGCGAAGAAAAATACAGGTCTTACGTAGAGAACGCCCCGGAAGGTATTTTCATTACGGACCCGGAAGGCCGCTACATCGATGTGAATCAAGCCGCCTGCGACATGACCGGATACTCTCGGAAAGAACTTTTAAGCATGTCGATCCGGGATCTCGTTCCCCCGGACGCGCCTCCTGAAGCGATTGCTTCATTTATGGATTTAAAAACCACCGGGAAGGTTCGCGCCGAAATCATTTTACATAAAAAAGACGGTAGCAATTTGTATGCGTCGCTCGAAGCCTCCGAAATTTCCGACGATCGATACATTGGTTTCTGCGCCGATATCAGCAAGCAGAAAGAAGCGGAAACAGCCCTGCGTTTTCAAAGCCTGCTTCTCGATCAGATTCAGGACATGATTACGGCAACCGATCTCGATGGCGTGATTACGTACGTAAATCAAGCGGAATGCAGGACATTCGGGAAAACCCCCGAAGAAATTATCGGGCAAACGGTTGAATGTTATGGAGAAAACGAAGACCTCGGCCCCAGTCAACGCGACATCATCGAAACCACCCGTCGCGATGGTTCCTGGAGCGGAGAAGTTATCAATAAAACGGAAGACGGCAAGGAAATCACCCTTTTCTGCCGCACGAAACTGGTACACGACGACCATGGCCGCCCCATCGGCATGGTCGGAATCTCCACCGACATCACCGAGAGAAAACAAGCGGAAGAAGCGCTACGATCCAGCGAGGAACGCTTCCGACTGCTGCTGAAAAACTCCAGCGACATCGTGGTAGTGATCGACAAAAACGCCAACGAACTGTTCGTCAGCGATTCCGTCGAACGAGTCACAGGGTACACGGCCAAAGATTATCTTGGCACGAACGGATACGAACACATTCACCCCGATGATCGGGCATCCATGGCGAAATCCATGGCGGAGATCCTTAACCATCCCAAAGCCACTGCGATGAACGTTTATCGTCATCAGGCAAAAAATGGCGAATGGCTCTATCTTGAAGCCATCGGTACCAATTACCTCGACGATCCCCGTATCGGAGGCATCGTCCTCAATATCCGCGACATCACAGAACGAAAAGAAGCCGAAAAAGCCATCCTGCGCAGCGAAAAAATGTTCAGGAAAGTCTTCGATATTCTTCCCGTAGGTCTGTGGCTGGCCGATAAAGACGGAACCCTGCAAAAAGGCAATGAAGTCGGAGTGAAAATTTGGGGTGGGTCTCCACTGGTTCCACAGGACGACTACGGTGTTTTTAAAGCTCGAAGATTACCCTCAAGGGAAGAAATCGCCCCCGACGACTGGGCATTGGCTCATACTGTCAATAAAGGGGTGACGATTTTAGACGAGTTGATCGAAATCGACGCTTTCGATGGCGAAACACGCATCATTTTGAATTCTACAGCCCCAGTGTTAGACGACAACGGCGAGGTTCTGGCAGCAATCGTCGTGAACCAGGATATCACCCAACTGAAAAATGCCGAATTGAAACTGGCGCAAGCTCTTGAAAATACAAAAAAAATGGCCGAAGAAACCCAGATTTTCTTCGAAGCTTCCAAAAGTGTTTTAGAAGAAAAAACCTTCCTTACTACCGCGCGCAAACTATTCGATGCCTGCTGTCGTATGACCGGTGCCGTTTCCGGTTACGTAGCGCTATTGAACGAAGATGGGGACGAAAATGAGGTTCTCTTCTTGGAAGACGGTGGCCTGCCCTGCAGCGTCAACCCGGACCTTCCCATGCCGATCCGGGGCCTTCGTGCAGAGGCGTATGTAGACAAAAAGGTCGTATGGGACAATGATTTCGCCCAAAGTAAATGGATGGAATACATGCCCGAAGGCCACGTGGATCTGAAAAATGTCCTATTCGCGCCACTCATCATCCATGGCAAAGCGGTCGGACTGCTCGGCATTGCCAACAAGCCTACGGATTTTACCGAACACGACGCGCAAATCGCTCAGACCCTGGGCGACCTCGCCGCCATCGCCTTGCAGAATTCCCTCACCAGAGAAACGCTGGAACTCAGCGAAGCCAGGGCTCGCAGCTATATTGAAAGCGCTCCTTATGGGGTGTTCATTTCCGACATCAATCGCGATATCATTCAAGTCAACGAAGCCGCTTGCATTATCACAGGTTACAGTCGAGAAGAACTGCTCGAACGCTCCGTTCAGGATCTGACTCCCCCGGAAAAAACCGAAGAGCACCTTCAACTTTTCTCCAAATTCCTTGAGAAGAAACGAGTCTCCGAAGAAATCGAATTCAAGCCGAAAACCGGTCCAAATCGATATTGGTCAGTGAGCGCCGTACACCTGTCCGATACACGCTTTATTGCCTTCGTTTCCGACATCACAGAACGCAAGCAGATCGAGCAGGCCCTTCGCGAAAGTGAAGAGACCTTTCGGGCTCTGGCGGAAAACAGCATCGACACAATTATGCGTTTCGACCGTCAATTCCGTCACTTATACACTAATCCCATCGTGGAAAACCTTACGGGGATTAAAGCCGAGGAATTCATCGGCAGAACCCACGAAGAGCTTGGCTTTCCCCCTGATCTATGCGCAATTTGGGAAGAAGCGATTCAGCATGTTTTCGATACAAACGAAGTTCACCGTATCGAATTCTGCCTTCCCAACGGCATCTGGATGGACTGGCTGCTCATGCCGGAACTGAACGACCAGGGCGAAGTCATTGCGGTCATCACCTCATCCCGCGACATCACGCAAAGGGTTGAAACCGAAAAACGCCTGCAACTCGTCACGAATGCCACGGCGGACCTGATCTACGAATGGGATCTTGAAAACGACTCTTTGACGTGGTTTGGCGATATCGACGCAAAGCTGGGGTACGATCCATGCACGATCCAGCCGACACTTGAACATTGGCTGAGCTTGATCCATGAAAAAGATCGGCCCGATCTGGAAGACGCAGTGACTCTTCATAGAAAATCCACGGAACCGATCCATTATGAATACCGCATTCAACATGGCGACGGCTCATGGCGGTATTGGTCCGATTTCGGCCAACCGATTCTTGATGAAAACAATAAACCTATAAAATGGATCGGCGCCTGCACGGATATCACGGATAAAAAACAAATCGAAGCACAACTTCGTCAGTCTCAGAAAATGGAATCCATCGGACGTCTTGCCGGAGGAGTCGCCCACGATTTCAACAACTTGCTGACCAGCATCCAAGGGAACGTCTCCTTGGGAATGATGGATCTCAGCCCAAATCATCCCCTGTACGATACCCTTGACGAGATTTCCCAATCGACTCTGCGCGCCACCAAACTTACGAAACAATTGCTGGCCTTCAGCCGAAAACAGATCATCGAGCCCAAAGTGCTCGATCCCAACGAACTTCTCGGTACCCTGAAAAAAATGCTGGGACGACTGATCGGCGAGGACATCCCCATTTTATGGAAACTCGCCGAGGATCTTGGACGCATCCGGGCGGATTCCGGCCAGATCGAACAGGTGATCGTCAACATGGTGGTCAACGCTCGCGACGCCATCGCCGAAGGTGGTAAAATCACGATCGAGACGGCCAATGCCAAATTGGACGAATCCTACGTGCAGCAACACCTACAGGTCGCCACAGGTGATTACGTGATGATTGCCGTCAGCGACAACGGCATCGGGATGGACGCGGAAACCATCAGTAAAATTTTCGAACCGTTTTTCACGACCAAAGAAAAAGACAAAGGCACGGGACTGGGACTGGCCACGGCCTTCGGCATCGTCAAGCAGCACGGAGGCAGTATCGAAGTGTACTCAGAACTCGGCGAGGGATCGACGTTCAAGATTTTCCTGCCGATGGTCAAAGAGGAAGTCAAGAGCGAAAAAAGACGCAAAATCGTTAAAAATCTTCCGAGAGGAAATGAGACCATTTTGGTTGTCGAAGACGAACCCATGGTGCGCAAGGTCGCCACTCGTCTGCTTTCCCGTCAAGGATATCAAGTGTTCGATGCCGAAACCGGACCAAAGGCATTGGAATTGGTCGAAACCCAAGGCATCGATATCGACCTGCTGATTACGGATATCGTGATGCCTAAAATGAATGGGCGCGAACTGTCTGAAATCCTTGGAAAAAAACAGCCTTCCATGAAAACCCTGTTTACGTCGGGTTACACGGAGGAAGTCATCGCCCACCACGGCATCCTCGATCAGGGGCTTGAGTTTATTGGCAAACCCTACCTCCCGGACACCTTGGCCTTGAAAGTCAGAGAAGTGCTGGACCGAAACGACTGATTGGAAGTGGCTTCCAAGCCCCACTTTAATAACCGGTTATTTAACCCGCATAATTCATGAAGAATCTACTGCGACTTGAAAATCCTCGATCTTTCACTTGTTTCCCGATTTTCATCCTCGACAGACTGTAAAGTATGCCTGCGGGTGAAAATCGGTCCAACTTCATGAAATATCTTCGGTTTTCGGCGTCTCGCTACGATCCTCATGAATAATGCGGGTTAATGCAATTTCGTTCTCATCGACCACACATGGATCACAAGTCGAAAAAGTATGAACCCCACAACTTGCCGTGTCTTCTTTCGACAACGAGTTGTGGCGACGACTCATGGAGGTGATTCCTCACCCATGACGCAACGGCGACTTCCGGCACGAGACGTTTCTACAACCACCTAATTTTTCTAGATATTTTAGGTTTTTCTCACATCTACGGGCAACCTTCCTTACCGTGAATTAGCTTGCGAGCGTTTTGTTCGTTTGCTATAGTGTTTTTGCAGTCCGTAAAGTGTCGAAATGGGGAACGAAAGGGTCCGTCGAACGTGAAAGCCATGGAAATATCTGGAAGTTTCGTCTTGATGCCCTCGCTCGAAACCGCTGAGATTTCAAGCTTTTCGAGCAACATTCGGGCCAACACAAAAGCCGTGAAAGGCCAATGGAAGTCCGTCGTTCATTCCTGCAAAGAAGCCGGTCCCCATGGCTTCTTTGACCCAATCGCGTGAGATTCCGTTCCAATGCATCATTCGAAACGCGAAACACCCCGCGTCATTTTATTTATTACAAGCCCTTACACCTTGTTGTGCGGCATGGCCTTCGCCCGCCAGAAGGGTCTCGACCCGGCAGATATCGTCGCCGTGGATTACCTGAGCATCAATCCCAACCTGCTGGCCGCCGAAGCCTGGATGGCGAAGGCGCTGGGTATCCAATACTTCAAAAGGGAACGCAACTGGTTCCACGAGTTCAACAAAATCATCGGAAACAACAAGGTTCAGAAATTTTTCGCCCTCCGAGGATGGCGTAAAAAACTCGAACGCTACACGAAAGACATCTTCGAGTTCGTCGATCCAGAGGCGGTGACAGACATCATCGTCCCGTATCGGGTGTTAATCAACGAGATCATCCTCACCATGTGCTTTCCGAAGACACGGTGGCATTTCATCCCGGACGGCTACGTGATCGGACATGGAAAAACTCTCGAATTATCGACCATCTGGCGTATGCGCGGGGCAGACAATTTCTACGGTCTCGGTCGAAAAAACACCGTCTGGACACCGGAACCAATGGTCGAGCGCATGGCGCAGATGGCAAACCCCGAACCCATCGAAAATCGCCATTTCGAAGAGATTTACGACATTCTCTGGAACCGTCCCGAACTCCAAACATGGCTTGAGGAACATGTACATTTCGGAGATGACATCCCCTCCACGGTGTTCATGGGGCAGATTCTCGGAGCGGTCAAGCTGGCCGATCCCTTTGCGGAACTCGCAGTGTACAAACGCATTCTCGATAGAGAACTGCGCGAGTTCGACAACCGCATTCTCGTCAAGATGCACCCCAGGGACAACGAAACCCGCAGCGTTTTGCTCCACCAGCTTCTATCGGACCATGAGCGCGTGCGGATTTTGCCCCTGGATCGCTTCTCCAATCTGCCGGTGGAACTGTTTTTCGCCCGCATGAACGTCACGAGGGCGGTAGGTTTCACCTCCACCTCGATGCTCAGCGCCGCGAGCGCCGGAATCGCAACGCGCATGTACGACGCCGTGGAGTTCAGCACGCCGTTTCGTAAACTTATCAAAGACATGCAGGCCAACACCGGCATGGAACTGGTCATGATCGGGGAAACCGAGTACTGATGGAACCGACGCCGCAACAAAACCCGCCTCAGACGACCGGAAAGCCGGTAATTCTCGAACCGCCCGGAAAATGGTGGCGCGTCGATCTGGCGGAAATATGGATGTTCCGCGAGCTTTTTCTGTCGCTGGTGCGCCGGGATTTCCAGGTCCGATACAAGCAGACCATCCTCGGACCGATCTGGACGCTCATCCGTCCGCTCGTGACAACCGTGGTATTCACGGTCATTTTCGGAAAACTCGGCAACATTTCCACCGACGGCCTGCCCGAACCGCTTTTCTACCTCACAGGAATCACGATCTGGCGCTATTTCGAGCAGGCATCCTCCATCGCGAGTCACAGCCTGCTGGCCAACCAAACGCTTTTGACGAAAATCTACGTCCCTCGCCTGATTCTTCCCACGTCGGGGGTCATCGTCAGCCTGATCGATTTTTCGCTTTCGTTCGGACTTTTGCTGATTTTGATGCTTTTTTACGGAGTCAGCTTGAGTTGGACCATTTTTTGGTGCCCGCTTCTCATCCTGCTCGCCATATTGAACGCCCTGGGGTTCGGCCTGTTCATGAGTGCGTTGAACGTCCGCTTCCGCGACGTCCGCCATTTTCTGCCGTTTCTCATGCAGCTTTGGATGTTCGCCACGATCATCGTCCCTTATAGCCGCATCGAACAAACTCTGGGAGCATGGAAGTGGGTCTATGGACTCAATCCCCTTGGAATGATCGTGGAAGCGTTCCGCTGGGCCGTGCTTCAAAGCGCCATGGAAGGCCACTCCCCGTTTCCCGTGGAATTGCTTCCGCCGGGACTGGCCATGACCTTCGTACTGTTTTTCGCCGGGTTCTTCGTCTTCAAGAAGATGGAACACGAGTTCGCCGACATCATCTGAGTCCTTCGAGGAGTGCCTGGAATGAGTGAAACCTACGCCATCCGCGCTACGAACCTCGGCAAGCGATACACCCTTGGCGAAATGACGTCGATCACCCGGAAACTGGGCCGTCTTTTCGTACCGGCCATCACCATCAAAGAAAGAGAAACGCGCCCGAAACCCAGCGCGGCGGAGTCGTTCTGGGCCTTGCGGGACATTTCGTTCGACCTGCAACCCGGCGAAAACCTTGGAGTAATCGGCGAAAACGGCGCGGGAAAAAGCACGCTGTTAAAAATTCTCTCCCGTATCACGGCACCCACGACCGGTCGCGCCGTGCTCCACGGAAGGGTCGGCTCGCTGCTGGAGGTCGGCACCGGATTCAATCCAGAACTGACCGGACGCGAAAACATCTACCTCAACGGCGCGATTTTAGGTATGAACCGTCGCGAAATCCAGCGTCATTACGATGAAATCGTGGCGTTCAGCGAAGTGGAAAAATTCCTCGATACCCCCGTGAAACGGTACAGCAGCGGAATGCGGGTACGGCTGGGATTCGCCGTCGCCGCGCATCTGCGCACGGAAATTCTGGTCGTGGACGAAGTGCTCGCCGTCGGGGATCAGACTTTTCGAAACCGATGTCTGGGTAAAATGAACGAAGTCGCCCGGCAGGGAAAAACGGTGATTTTCGTCAGCCACAACCTTCAGGCGATCAACAACCTGTGCAGCCGGTGCATTTTGCTCAAAAAAGGCCGTATGGTGGCCGACGACAAACCGACAGCCGTCGTGGCCCGATACCTGGCCGAAAGCTCCGACATCCAAAGCGACATGCAGACCCGTTTCCCCGTCGATCCGAACAAATCGCAGCAAGTCGTGGCCGCCGGGCTGTTTTTCGAGGACGGTACACCGGTCAACCGGGCATTGAACACCAACGAACCGCTTCTGCTGCGTGCGACGTTCCGCCACGAAAAGCCCACGAATCCTTCGCAGTACGCGACGTTCAGTATTTCGGATATGAACCTCAACATCATCTATTTTTCGGACAGCCGGGACACCCCGGAGAACGTCCAGCCGGTGTTCACCGACGAAGACGCCTCCACCAAGGGCGGTTTTCCGCTGGAAAGTCGCTACGGCGTGCGTATCGATCCGCCTTTTCTCGCACCTGGAAAGTACCTTTTAAGCGTCGGCATCGCACGGCCCGGAAAATCCCTGGACGAAAAAAAGAATTTCGCCTCTTTCGAAATCGTCGATCTGGACGGCCACCGGCCTTCGCGTCCGGGATATTTTTACCGCTCGCTCGCCTGGGAAAGAATTTCCTACGAAACGGACCGCAACGCGGAATCTTCGTAGGCAATCCACTCTTCCGAGACAAGCTTTCGATATTGCAAAATGAGATAACCGCATGAAACCACACGAAAATCTCTCCGATTTCTCCACGTCTTCCGAAACGATCCTGTATTCGTTCGATATTTTCGATACGGTCATTACCCGGAAAACAGCCACGCCCAAAGGCGTGTTCGCCGCCATGGCGTATCGGATCGGCGAGCAATACCGCGACGTGCTCTCCCCTCAGATCCTCGAAGATTTCTACCTGCTGCGGATCGACGCTGAAAAACGGGCTCGGCAGAAAAGTTCACGGCAGGACATCACGTTCGAGGACATCTACCGCGAACTCGGCGAGCGCTATGCGCTGGACGATAACATATTGGAATCCTTGAAAAATCTCGAAATCGAGATGGAACGGGAGATGATTCTCCCCATCCCGGCGACGGTCGAACGTATCGGGCGGCACCTCGATGAAGGCCGACGCGTGGTGTTCGTTTCCAACATGTACCTGCCTACAGAGATCATCCGCACGTTTCTCGCCATCGCTGACGAACGTTTCGCCGAGTGCCCCGTGTACATGTCTTCCAAAGTCGGCCTTGTCAAAACCACCGGCGACCTGTTCCGGTACGTGGCGGAGCAGGAAGGCGTCGAATTCTCCCAGATCCTGCACGTCGGAGACGACCGCATCACCGACGTTCTCGCCCCGCAAAAGCTGGGAATTCGGGTGGAACCGGTCCACAAGGAAACGCTCGGCCCCTACGAGGAACGCTACTTCAAGGAACCGTTCCTGTTCTACCAACTGGCAGCCGGTGCGGCCAAGAACATGCGCCTGCTCACCGAGGATTTCGGCCCCAACGAGCGCGTTGCGGCGTCGTTTGCGGCGCCCGTCTGCTTCGGATTCGTGCGGGATGTCTTGGAAAACGCGAAACGTCACGGCGTTCACAGGCTGTATTTCGTCGCCAGAGAGGGGCAGATCCTGCTGCGGCTGGCGAACGTCGCCGCCCAAACCCTGGATTGGGATTTTGATCTGCGCTACATTCATCTGTCGCGCTTTCCCATCCGCGTCGCCTCCGTGTTTCACCTGACCGAAAGGGAGCTGGACTGGGTATTCCGACCCTCTCCCGTGCTCACCTTCCGCCAGATCGCCGCACGTTTGCTGGTCGATTCGGACTGGCTGTACGAGCGCCAACCCCGCGACATCCAAACCCGCATTCCTTCTCAGGACGAACCCATCGACGCCGAAGGCCCGGTGTTCACCCTGCTGAAGCGATCTTTTCTGCAAGACGAGGACTTGCTGAAATTGAACGCCGACCGTTCGGCCTCCGAACGGGAAAAAGTACTCAACTATTTGAAAGGTCGAGGTTTTTTTGAAGACAACCCGGTGGGACTGGTGGATATGGGATGGACCACGACCACCCAGGATGCGCTGTACAAAATCGTCTGTTCCCACAATCCTTCCCTGGAACTCGTGGGATATTATTTCGGCGTGCTGCACGGCACCCCATACTCGAAACACACGAACCGAAAAATTCCCTACCTTCTGCAACCGAAACTCGGCTGGGCCGCATTCGGTTCGGCGCCGGTGACCTGCATGGAACTGCTTGCCCAAGGTACGCACGGCACCACGGTAGGCTACGATCAGGACGACGAGGGCAACTGGGTCGCCCTGCTCGGTCCCGATCCGGGCACGAAAGCCTGGGGCGTGGAACGCTTCCACGACGAAATGGAGTGCTGGTGCAGGCTCTACGTCGAATATTCCAAACCGTTTCCGCAGCTTTGCGAGTCGTTCAAGGAGCTTTCCGCAAACACCCTGACCCTGCTCAACGATCCCAACCGTGAACTGGCGGAAGTCCTTGGTTCCATTCCGTTTTCCGGCGATCAGAACGACGAGGCCCTGGGCGAGGTCGCCCCGCCGTTTTCCTTAAGCGACGCGCTTCGTTTCATCGCTTCCCCCCAAGAGGTGCGCAAAACGATGACCGGCTGGACCGAAGCATCCATGGAGCGTTCCAGCGGCCTGAGCCATCTGCTGCTCCGCGAATACTGGTGGCATACGTTGTCGAGGATGGTTTTGCATCCGCGTGTGGGACTCGACGCGCTCAAAGAGAAAAAGCAGGTCTGGCGCGACGCTTTGGGACGCATGAAACAACAAATGATCGGAAAACGAAAAGGGAAGTGAAAACAGCGAAAAATTAACAACAATTATCGTAGGTTATACGTTGCTACGTTGGAGCAAGTATCCTGACTTGCTCCCCAGGTTCATGCCCCCCAAGACATGGTTATAACCTGGAAAATCGCGAACAATTCTCGTTAGATACACAGAAAGACGAATGAGAAGAAGCGCTTTATCTCTCCCCCGTCTTTCCGCGAATATACCCGTAAGGTCAGATTTCCTTTTTGCCCTGATCGGTGATGCTGTATTTGCAACGCACCGGCGATTCGATGAATCCGGCGTCTTTCAGCTTTTTGACGTGCTTCGTAACGTCTTTCGAATCGATACCGGTCGCTTCGGTGATGGCTTTGCCTCCCACCGGTTCCGACATGGAACCGAAGGCTTTAAGGACTTTTTTCTGGTCGTCGTTCAAAGGGTTCTTTGCGGCCATGGGATTCTCCTTTAGCGATGAGAAAACATAAAAAAATAAGGGCTTACAGTGCTTCCCGCGCATTTCGGCGCTTCTCTTCCGCTTCCGAGCGGCGCAGGTACAGCGGCGTAGCGGGTTCGAAATCGCGTCCCGCTCCGATAAAATCCACCATCAAACGACCCAAAGTCCCGGCACGAGGAAAGGCATCGGCGTCGGTGTACGTTGCCTTCACGAAAGGAAGGACCAGTTCCACACCGCTTCCCACGACCGTTAACGGTTCAGAGGTAATATTTCCTACCGCTTCCGGGTCGAGACAGCTTGGCGGCAGAAGAACGCGAGACGGCTTTCCATACTCGTAACATGCGGCATACACTTGGTTTTTCCGGGCGTCCAGCACGGCCAGCACAACAGGATTCTCGACCGAAAGGCATTCGGCGGCAAGGACTTCCAACGAGTTCAGGGCGACTACGGGAATCCCCGCAGGATACGCCAGTCCCCGCGCCGTGGCCAGCGCGATACGCACCGAGGTGAAAGAGCCCGGTCCCCGTGTCACGGCGATGGTGTCGAGATCGTTGACACTCCACTCCGTTTCCTTCAACAGGTCATCCAGCATGGGTAACAGGTCGGCGCTGTGGCGGACCTCGCTTCGCTTATCGCGCTCGGCAAGGCAGCGGCCATTTTCGAACAATGCCAGGGAAATCGGTCGACCGCTGGCTTCCAGGGCCAGCAATTTACGCGGAACGTGCACGGTGAATTCTCTTTCAGGAAAACAGGTAGCGGGAAAGATCCTGAATAATCACCAGCCCGATCAACCCCATCAGGAACACGAATCCCGCCATGGTGGCCCGTTCACGCAGTTTTCGATTGAGCGGCTTGCGCAGCAGCGCTTCCAGCGTGAAGAACATCAGGTGCCCGCCATCAAGCACGGGAATCGGAAACAGGTTGATAATCCCGAGGTTGACGGAGATCAGCGCCATGATCTGCAAGAACTGCCCGGCTCCCTCCGCCGCCGCCTGCCCGGCGAGGTCTACGATGGCGATGGGACCGCCAACGGTGTTCAGCCCCAAACCGCCGGTAACCAGTTCGCGGATGATGCGCAACTGCAATCCGATCATGTCGGTGAGATCCTTAACCGACTGCACGGCAGCGAAAACGAGGCGGTTGTCTACCTCTCTGAGGAAAGGTTCGGAAAATTTCAGGTAGTTGTATTCAGGAGATACCCCCAACTGCCAGTACTCGTGATCGTTGCCCATGCGGTCTTTGCTGGAAAGCTTTTGCATGGCGACCGACACGGTCAGCGTTTCGCTGTCGCGCTTCACTTCGAGTTCGAAAGGCGTACTTTGCGGTTTAAGGCGACCCAAAAGCACCTCGAATACCAGCCATGAGGAAATCGGCTGGCCGTCGAAGCGTGAGAAAATATCTCCGGCTTTGAGCCCGGCCTTTTGTGCAGCGCTGTCGGGCGCAATTTTTCCGATGAGCACGTCCGCCGGATACAGTCCGGTGCGGTAGCCGTTTTCACCATCGAGTTCGGGAGTCAACCGGACTTCTTTGGGCGCTTCCCCCTCGCGGGTGATTTTCAGCGACACCGTGCGCCCGCTGACGGCCATTTCGTCCAGGTGCCGTTGCAGTTCGTAGTAACGGCTGATTTGTTCGCCGTTGATGGCCAGCACCGTGTCTCCCGAACGGATTCCGGCACGGGCGGCAGGAGAGTTTTCACCGCCCACGGCCACGATGGCTTTCAACGGGGCATAGCCGATGCCGATCTGTCCGCGCTCCGTGCTTTTTCCCAGGCGGTCGCGGGATTCACGGCTTTCGGGTTTTACGATGATGGACAGCTTTTCGCCGTCGCGCATGACTTTCAACTGGGTATCCTGATCCTTCCGGGCATCGATGGCGGCGACGAGTTCACTCCACCGCTCGACGGACTCCCCGGAAATTTCCGTAATCAAATCGCCCGGTTGCAATCCTGCACGATCCGCCGGAGTGCCGGGAAACACGCTGCCGATGCGAGAGTCCAGCACATGTCCCGTACCCAGATTGAAAAAGAAATAGATAAAAATCGGAAACAGCAGCGAAGCCAGCGGACCGGCCAGCACGACCCAGAAACGACCCCACAGCGGTTTTCGCGAAAAGCTTTCGCGGGCGGTGTCGGCATCCACTCCGATGGTCAATCCCAAAGGATCGATAGACGCTTCCATCTCCTCGACGGCTTCCAGGCGAGTTGTGGGATTTTGCGGCACCGGAGCTTCGGAGCCATCCCCGGATTCCAATGTAATATCAAGCAGTTTCCCATTGCGCTCGGCAGCCAGCCGGATCTCTTCTCCGAAACTGTCACTCAGCAAATCGCGGGTTTCCTGCCAGTCGTTCTGTTCCTTGCCGTCGATGGAAAACAGCACATCACCGGGACGCAGACCGGCTTTTTCGGCAACGCCACCCGGTGTGACGTCCAACACGATCGGCGGCAGGATTTCGTCGAATTCGTGGCCCATCAGGCGCACGTATCCGCCCAGCGGAACGGCGGCCACGCGGTATTCGGTATGTCCGCGCCGGAAGGAAAACAGTTTCTTTCCGAAACCGATGGAAAACGTCAGCACCCGGACACCCACCTGGCGCGCAGCCAGATAGTGACCCAGTTCGTGGACAAGCACCAGCACGCCCAGCAGCACGATACCCCAGAAAACAGTGGAAATGAATGCCATCAATCCTATCCTGAACCCTTCGAAGTTTGTCAATCGCGCGAAAAATTCGGCGGGCAATCTACCCCCAACCAAGATAAGACTGATTTCATGATTTTGCAACTCGCAATCCAGCTTCTTTCTGGCCGTGGGTACCGAGAAGAATCGAGACAGGAAAAAGCTGCATACTATTAACCAGGCACCTAAAACATGCCGGATGTCTACCGAGCAAAATCATCTACGCTCATCCCGAGTAGGCGACGTAAGTAGCCGTATCGAGGGACCCTTCGAACCAATTTCGCTTCGCGAAATCACTCAGGGTGAGCGACGAAAAGCCTTATCCCGCATTATTCATGAGGATCGTAGCGAGACGCAGAAAACCGAAGATATTTCATGAAGTTGGACCGATTTTCACCCGCAGGCATACTTTACAGTCTGTCGAGGATGAAAATCGGGAAACGAGTGAAAGATCAAGGGGTTTCAAGTCGCAGTAGATTCTTCATGAATTTTCCGGGTTAGGCTTTAAGTGCCAGTTTAATAAGAAAAGACACACCGCGTGTGAAAAGAGTGCTTTTTTGCTGGAAATTGCATACAGGAAAAACGAAAATGGAACAGGTACCATACACCGTTTGCAAAACAAGCGCGTGGAATCCAAACTGGTTGAAACGCCAGGCGCGACAGGAAGACGGGATCCTGCGCCGACGAGATGGATTCATTTCTGTAAGTTGCCGAATTGCGAAAAATTCGCCGTTATCGAATCCTCAGAAACGGAGAACGTGATGGAGAGCGATTCTCGACCCAGTCTTTCGGAAAAAAGCCAACCCCTGGATATTGAGCCATTCGAACAGATCTTCTTCAATCGAGCTTTCATGGCGATTCGCGTGCTGTTGATGCTGTTTACGCCGTTCGTCGGTCTCCAGATTGCGATCCGCTATTTCGTGGTCGAACAGCACCTGATCGAAATGGATATGTTCGAAATCGGCATTCTGATCAATCTCGGCATGATTTTCATTCTCGCTACCGTGTACATCCTTTTTCAAACAGCGTATCGACGAGGATGGCAGAACCTCACGAACTGCTTTTATCCCGTCATTGTGGTTTGCGCCTACCTCGTGCAGACAGTTTGGCTTGTTCACATGCATTTTTGTGGGTCGCTGAATTCCGTCATGATGGGTCTCGTCCTCGTAACCACAATGATGGTCGCCTGGTTCTTGCGTCCGCGAGATACGATCGTGTTCTTTATTGTCGGACACATCGCGATGTTTCTGATGGTGTTGCTGGAATACCTCGGCATCCTCCAATATGCGCCACTGCTCGTCGATCGAGAGTTTTTCGCCTCGATCATGCTGGACGAACGGGTTGTGCTCACCGCGCTGTGCCTGTACATCGTCATTGCCGGAACGGCCATTACGACGATTACCAACTATAGGAAATCACTGGAAAAAATAAACATCCAACTCGGGTCCGCCAACCGACGTCTGGAAGAAGAAATCGAGTTCCGACATCGTTCCGAAAAAGACAAAGAACGCCTGATCCGGCAGCTTCAGGACGCCCTGAAAGAAGTCAAGAAACTTCAAGGATTGATCCCGATCTGTTCGATATGCAAGAAGATCCGTGACGACGAAGGCTCATGGAACCAGTTGGAAACGTACATCAGTCAGCATTCGGAGGCGCAGTTTTCCCATGGCCTCTGCCCGGAATGCGCGGAAAAGCACTATGGAAAATATACCAAGTAATTTCAAAGACTTCGAATACCTCCAGTCGATGTTTATACGAACTTTGCATCCCAAGAAACCAGGAAGTTCGTCCGCTGCGGGGTATTTGTTTCTCTGGCTCCTCGTATGCGCGTTCGTTTTTTTCCGTTGTACGCAGGACAACGGGACTTCGAACCCTTCTGGTGGAGGGGACGAAGATACCGAAATGCTTCAGGAAGTGGAAACGGACGACGAATCATCCTCGGAGAGTCTTTACACGACCGAAAACGGTTTCATTCGCGACGCCTCCGGTCGGGCCATCGTGCTTCGAGGCATCGCGTATCCGGCGAAAGATGTTTCATACTGGTCGGAAAAAGATCCGGCGGAAGCGAAAAACGACCTGGTTTTCATTGCGGAATCGGGTTTCAATGCCATCCGGCTGGTCATCAACTGGGATCGGATCGAGCCGGAACCGAATGAGATCGACGAAGAATACTGCGACCTCGTTACAAATATTGCCGATTGGGCCGCCGAGGCGGGATTGTATATCGTCGTGGATATGCATCAAGACATGTTCGGCATGGGATTCGGTCTCCACGGTGCTCCGTACTGGGCCTGCGACGAAAAATACTACGAAACCTTTGAACCGGCGGAAACCTGGTTTTTCAGTTACTTTTCCGATGAAGTGAAAGCCTGCTTCGACGGATTCTGGAATGATGAGGAACTCCAGCGACATCAACAAAACGCCGCCGCCGCCATCGCCTCGCGTCTCGTACACAACGAGCGAGTGCTCGGTTTCGACACCTTCAACGAGCCGTTTCCGGGATCGTGCGACATCGGGGATTTCGGTCGCGATGCCCTATGGCCGTTTCACGAACGGTTTCACGAGATCGTCAGCGAAGCACTCCCCGGACGGATTCTCTTTTTCGAACCGGCGGTGGTGTTCAGCGCCACGCTCGACAGCTCTATACCGGGACCGAAAGGGCGTTTTTCCGGTGTATTTTCGCCACATTACTATAACAGCACCGTGGAATTGGATCTTTTGTGGGACGAAGATCCGACGATCGACAGCCAGGTGGTGAGCCGTGTGGCGGAGCTGTCGAAAACCATGGACGTGCCGTGGATGCTCGGCGAAATCGGCGGCGACATGCGCACGCCGAACCTGAAAGAATACCTGATATCTCTGTATTCCATCATCGATGCCTCCATGGGCAATGCGATTATCTGGATCTATTCCAAATCCGACAAAGGCTTCGCCCTGATCGACAAAACCACCGACACGTGGACCATCCACTCTCCGGGATATCTGCGCGTGGCGCCTTCCGCCATCGCCGGGGAACCGGAATCATTTTCCTGGAATCCCACGACGTTGACCTTCGAAATGATGTGGAAAGAAGACCCTTCATGCGGAGAAAGCGAGATTCTCATACCCGACTGGGCCAAAAAGGCCGGTTTCGATGTCACCCTGGACGACAATCCCGCCGATCTCGCATTCAATTCCTTGGGGCGTCTGGTGATTCCGGCAAAAGCCACAGCCTCTGACCGAACGATGAACATCCAAGTGAAAACAGGAACTTCCGAACGATAACCCTCCCGAAAGACAACAGAAAAAGCGCGTGTTCTTCGGAGCTTCGCTGCCTCGAACCAGGACGAAACCTTTTTGTGCCACCTGAGGGAAATCCTTGCCCTACGTCCTATTGTTTGTTATATTTCAACGTCGCCGGAACCGTGTCCGGCTTGGTGAAGAAACAGACGAATCACCCCGCGTGGGCGCATTCCACATCCTAGCTGCAGAATCGACCGTTGCCGATGCCGTTCGACCGCAATATTGCTACGTATTCCACCCGCCGCGTCCGCCGAGACGGGGACGTTTCGGTGCCGGATTGCGTGGCCGTCGAAGAACCAATGCGACTGTTCGTGCAGAACATCCAAGTCGGGACAACCCTGCGTACACCGGGTGA
Source organism: Myxococcota bacterium (assembly GCA_963663525.2). GTDB lineage: Bacteria > Myxococcota_A > SURF-8 > SURF-8. The sequence continues at coordinate 753,387 of CAXXHC010000004.1, read as the reverse complement.
CGACATCGCTTTGGCCGCCGGATGGTGCCTTACCGCCGGATGGATCGAAAGCGCGGATGATATCGTCGCTATTCGTCAAGAAAACGCATCCCGTGAAAACGACGTCTTCGTGCAACTGACCGACGCGCGCTGGGAAAAAGTCCGAGAAAACACCAGCGACCACGACGCCGCCAATGGTCGTGAACTGGTTGAAGAGGTGGCCGCACGTTTGTACACACCTCCGAAAGTCGCGCAAATCACTGCGAAAAAACTGCAAATCTGCCGCAATCTTCTGGAAAATCGGCAAAAAATGTTCGGCCCGACCGGCTGCACGCACGCCGCCGCCCTGTTCGACATCCGCCAGCGTCTGTTATCCCTGGGCGAAGACGTCGGACGGCACAACGCCTTGGACAAAGCTATCGGTCACGCCGTGTTGGACGGAACGCTCACCCAGGCGACGCTAGGATTCATCACCAGCCGTGCCAGTTTCGAGATGGTGCAAAAAGCGCTTAGAGCCCGTTTGGCGTTTCTGGCCTGCACGTCCGGTCCTACGAGTCTGGCCATCGATCTGGCGAAACAGGCCGGGTTGAGCCTCGCCGCATTCGTGCGTCCCAATGGATTTACTGCCTATTCAGGGCTGGAACGTTTTGATTTTACAAAAGAATTCTGTGAGGAAACTCACGTTGAAGAGGATGTTCCTTCCGTTATTTCCTTTACGTCACGAACCGAAAACCATGGTTTCACCCAATCAGGTGTTTGCGGGAAGGAGGGTAAATGAAAATCACGATCGATGACCGGGTGCTGGAGTTCCGTGAGGGACAGACGGTGCTCGACGTGGCCCGTGAAAACGGGATCTGGATTCCCACGCTGTGCTGGCACGCCAGGACGGGGAAGGCCAGTCGCTGCCGGGTCTGCTCGGTGGAGGTCGAGGGAATGCGCGGCTTGCAGATGTCGTGCAACCTTCCGGCGTCCGATGGAATGGTGATTTCCACGCAAAGCGAGCGGGTGAAGAAATCCCGCCGGATCATCGTGGAAAACCTGATCTCCAACGGCCACCACAATTGCATGACCTGTGAGGCGAACGGGCGCTGCGAACTCCAGGACACCGCCTACTGGCTGGGCATCAAAAAGTGGGATGTCGTCGAGGAACCGGGACGCCCGCTAGACGCCAGCTCCCCGATGCTCATCATGAACCCCAACAAATGCATCGAATGCGGTCGTTGCATCGAAGCCTGCCACAACCTGGTGGTCAACGAAGTCCTGACCTTCCAGGGGCGCGGCTACGATACCAAGGTCGTTTGCGATACCGGCATTCCGATGGCGGATTCAAGCTGCGTGCAATGCGGCGAATGCGCCCAGGTCTGCCCCACGGCGGCGATCATCGAGAAAAAAGCGATGGTCAAGGGCCGCGAGTGGGAATTGGAAAAAGTCAACACCACCTGCCCGTACTGCGGCGTCGGCTGCCAGGTTACGCTGCACGTGGACAAATACCGCAACCGCATCGTTCGCGTCAGCGGTCGCGACGGCATCCCGCCCAACGACGGAATGCTGTGCGTCAAGGGACGCTTCGCCTACGACTTCCCGTCCAGCCCGAAGCGCGTCCAGCGACCGATGATTAAAAAGAACGGCGAGCACGTCGAAGTCAGTTGGGAGGAAGCGCTCGATTACACCGCCGAGAAGTTGCGGGAAATCAAGCTGAAATACGGACCGGACACCTTCAGCGCGGTGAGCTCGGCCCGTACCACCAACGAAAACAACTATGCGCTAATGAAGTTTGCGAGGGGCGTAATGGGGACGAACAACGTCGACCATTGCGCCCGTACTTGACACGCTCCCACGGTCGCCGGTCTGGCGGCAAGCTTTGGTTCGGGAGCGATGACGAACTCCATCCAGGAGTTTGAGAACGCAAAATTCTTGTTTGTGATCGGGTCCAACACCACCGAGGCCCACCCGGTCATAAGCTACTACATGAAACGGGCCGTGAAAAAGGGCGCGACGTTGATTGTCAACGATCCGCGCAAAATCGACCTCACCCGGTGGGCGACGATGCACGTACAGATCAACCCCGGCTCGGACGTAGCCTATATCAACGGGTTGATGCGCGAGATCATTGTAAACGACTGGTACGACAAGGATTTCGTCGAAAACCACACCGAGGATTTCGACGAACTGAAAAAGGTCGTGATGGGCTACACGCCCGAAAAGGTTGAGAAAATCGCCGGGGTTCCCGTCGTGACGCTGCAAAAGGTCGCCAAAATGCTGTCCGAAGCGGAAACGGCGTCCCTGGTGTATACGCTGGGTATCACCGAGCACACCTGCGGCACCGACAACGTGAAAAGCTGCGCCAACCTGCAAATGCTGCTGGGCAATCTCGGCAAATACGCGGGCGGCGTCAATCCGTTGCGCGGACAGAACAACGTCCAGGGCGCGTGCGACATGGGCGCGTTGCCGAACGTATTCAACAGCTACCAGGCCGTGACCGATCCCAAGGCCCGCGAGAAATTCGCCAAGGCCTGGGGCGTCGATTCGCTGGACGGCAAAGAGGGTAAAACCATGCCGGATATGTTCTCCGGTTGCCTCGATGGCCAGACCAGGGCGTTGTACGTCTACGGCGAGAACGTCGTGCTGACCGAGCCGAACATCGCACACACGACGCATTGCCTGGAAGAGTGCGAGTTCGTCATCGTGGGCGAAATCTTCCACAACGAAACCACACCTTATGCCGACGTGATCTTCCCCGACCTCTCCTGGGGCGAGGAAGACGGCACCTTCACCAACTCCGAGCGCCGGGTCAACCGCGTGCGCGGAGCCTTGAAACCGCCGGGAGAAGCCCGGTCCCACTGGTGGGTGCTCAACGAACTGGGCAAACGCCTGGGCGTGGACATGGGCTTTAGCTCGTCTCACGCCATTTCCGAGGAAATCCGGGCACTTGGACCGAGTTACGGCGGCATTACCTGGGAGCGGATCAAGGACGTCGGCCTGCAATGGCCTTGTCCCACACTCGACCATCCCGGCACGGAATTCCTGCACAAAGGCGGCAATTTCACCCGTGGCAAGGGCAAGTTCCACGCTCTCGAATACCGTCCGCCTGCGGAAACCCCGGACGAGGAATACCCCTTCTACCTGAGCACCGGTCGGCGACTCTGGCACTACCACACGGTACAGACGCATCATTGCGAAGGCGTTCACAAGCTGTGCGGCGAGGAATGGCTGGAAATCAGCCCCGCCGACGCCGAAAAGATGAACGTAAAGACCGGTGACCTCGTACGCGCCAGTTCGCGGCGTGGTTCGATCGAACTGAGCGCCTGGGTGAGCGAACGTTCCCCGGAGGGCGTCTGCTGGACCAGTTTCCACTTTGCCAAGGCTTGCGGAAACGCGCTGACCATCGATGCTTTCGACCCCGTGACGAACACCGCAGAGTACAAAGTCTGCGCGATCAAGGTCGAAAAAATCGCCGACGGCGAACCGCTTGGTCCCGAACACGGGCGCCGCAGGCAAGCCAGGCCCTGACACGTACTTCTTTCTCCTCCCCGGAGGCAACCCCCTGTGGGTTGCCTCCGAGGTCCGGAGTTCGAAGGGGTCTACCTTTCTGACGCAGCCTTACATGAGGCTCACAACAAAACGGGTTGAAACATGTCAAGTGGAGTTCAAACAGTCCTTAGCCGCTACGTCGGCGCCCACCAGGACAAACTGATTCCCATCTTGCAGGAAGTGCAGGAAGAGGAAGGGTATCTGTCGCAGGACGCCATGTACGAAATCGGCCACCATCTTGGCCTTCCGCCGAGCAAAGTGTACGGCGTGGCGACGTTTTACAATCAGTTCCGATTCGTAAAACCTGGAAAATACACGATTACCGTCTGCCGTGGAACGGCCTGCCACGTCAAGGGATCGGCTGCCGTGCTGCAAGCCTTGCAGGACGAACTCGCCATCGATCCCGGACAGACGACCGAAGACGAGCTTTTCAGCCTCGAAGTGGTCGCCTGCATCGGGGCGTGCGGACTCGCGCCGGTCATCAGCATCAACGGGGAGTTCCACGCCGGGATGACGCCCGCGAAGGTGGGAAAACTCGTCAGGCAATACCGCAGGCGCGAAGAGAAAGAGTGAGGCGGCCATGAATACGAATCTATTGCAAATGGATAAGGAAACGATGGCGGAATACCGGCGTGAAACGATTTCGCGTCCCGTGATTTTCGTGGGCTGGGGTACCTGCGGTCTCGGTGCCGGAGCCGCCTACACCATGAGCGCCATCGAGGAATTCCTGAAAGAAAAAGGCATCGAAGCCGACGTGGTGAAGGTGGGTTGCATCGGCATGTGTTCCGTGGAACCGATCGTCGATGTGCAATTCCCCGGAAAGACACGCATTTCTCTCAAAGGCGTGGTCCAGAAAAAGGTTCCCGAAATTCTGGAAGCGGTCTTCGATGGCAACCTTCCGGAAGAAAAATACATATTCGGACAGTTCGAGGCCGAGGGCGACCAGCAGCCGTGGCCGGACGTGCCGAATCTCAAGGATCTGCCGTTTTTCAAGCCGCAGACCCGCTTCGTGCTCTCCAACTGCGGCGTGATCGATCCTACATCGATCGAGGAATACGTGGCCAATGGAGGCTACCAGGCGCTGAAAAAAGCGCTTGGCACGGTGCGCGAAGAACTGTGCGATTCGGTGGAAAAAAGCGGCCTGCGCGGTCGTGGCGGCGGCGGATTTCCCACGGGAACCAAGTGGAAACTCTCGCTCAAAAATCCGGCGGATCAGAAGTATCTCATCTGCAACGCCGACGAAGGCGATCCGGGCGCGTACATGGACCGCGCGGTGATCGAAGGCGACCCGCACCGTCTGCTGGAAGGCATGGGCATCGCGGCCTACGGAATCGGCGCAACCAAGGCATACGTCTACATCCGCGCCGAATATCCGCTCGCCATCGAACGTCTTATGATCGCCATCGACGAAGCGAAAAAGCACGGATTCCTCGGCGAAAACATCCTCGGCTCCGGCTTCGACCTCGAAATCTATGTGAAGAAAGGCGCGGGAGCCTTCGTCTGCGGCGAGGAAACGGCGCTGATACACAGCATCGAGGGCAAACGGGGCGAACCTCGCCCGCGTCCCCCATTCCCCGCCCAAGCGGGTGTATTCGGCAAGCCTTCGATCATCAACAACGTGGAAACCCTGGCGAATCTGCCCGACATCGTGCGCAAGGGCGACGAGTGGTTCTCGTCGGTCGGCACGAAGTCCAGCAAGGGAACCAAAGTGTTCGCGCTGTCGGGAAAGATCAAAAATACCGGGCTCGTGGAAGTCGCCATGGGCACCACGGTTGGCCAGATCATCGAAGACATCGGCGACGGCATCCTGGGCGGAAAAGCCTTCAAAGCCGTGCAGATGGGCGGACCTTCCGGCGGCTGTATCGATAGCGACCACATGAACATCGAGATCGACTACGAATCCTTGAAAACCGTCGGCGCAATGATGGGTTCCGGCGGCATGGTCGTGATGGATGAAGACAACTGCATGGTCGATGTGGCCAAGTTCTTCATGGATTTCATCCAGCGCGAAAGCTGTGGAAAATGCGTTCCCTGCCGAATCGGCACGAAGCGGATGCTGGAAATCCTTCAAAACATCTGCGAGGGCAACTACAAGCCTGAGGAGATGGACGACGTATTGAATCGATTGGACGATCTTGCACAAACCACGGGGGATTCCAGTCTTTGCGGACTGGGACAAACGGCTCCCAACCCCGTGTTGAGCACGCTGCGCTGGTTCCGCCACGAGTACGAAGCCCACATTCGGGACGGCAAATGCCCGTCGCTGGTCTGCAACGCACTGATTACCTTCGGCATCGATGCGGATGCCTGCCGGGGCTGCTCGCTATGCGCCAAGAAATGTCCCGTCGGTGCCATCACCGGAGAGAAAAAGAAACCGCATGAACTCAATCAGGCACTGTGCATTCACTGCGGGAGCTGTTATTCCTCGTGCGCTTTCGGAGCGATCACGAGATCCTGAGCGATTTCAAACCTATGGGCCGTGTTATAACGAGCACGGCCTTTTTTTCGAACCCTGCCTTTTCGGCGGGGTTTTTGTTTCTGCATCACTACTGTCCAAAACAACGTTGTCTCTGAGTCCCCCCTTCTGAAACCGCGCAATAACCCGGAAAATTCACCGCCCTTGGAACAAAAAGCGGGTGTTTTCTGTTTTATTACTCCGGCATCTAAAAATGCGACATCATCCGTCATCCTCCGCGTACGAAGCCGCTTCGCGGCAGTTTTTAGTCCCTGCCGGTCCGTAAGGCCGTGCTCGATCCCACCTTTGTCCTTATGATCGTAAAGCCCCTTGGCGTCTGTGGCGTCTCCCCGTTCTTTCCCGGCTAACCTTGCTTCAAATCCCATGAATCCTCCATCCTCGTGATCTCAGTCGTCCGATTTCCGGGCGACGTCCATCACATGGAGGAAACTCATGGGACATCTCAAGGAAAGAATGAGCGCCGATCTTTTACGCTACGGACTGCGCCCCATCACGCGCAGGCAGTATCTAAACCGCGCCGAATCGTATGTCCGACATTTCAAGCGCTCGCCGGAGCAACTGGGCTCGGCTGAAATCGAGGCCTGGATCAAGCACCTGGCAAGATCGGAAAAGAGACTGGTCAGTTTCCGTCACCAAGCGCTGATGGCGCTTAAGTTTCTCTATTTCGTGACGCTGGATCGCCCTCAGGTTGCGGCCTGCTTTCTTTCTCCCGGGAAGCCAGGGCCGATTCCCGATCCTCTCTCTCTGGGCAATCTGAACCGACTGCTTGATGGCGTTACTTCAGAGCTTCACAAAACGGTTTTGACCGTAACGTTCGGCGGCGGTTTGCGCATAGGCGAGACCTGTCGCCTGCGGACAGGAGACATCGACGGCAAAAGGATGCTGATCCGTCTGGAATCTACAAACAGTGCGTGGCCCCAATTCATTCCGCTTCACCCGGAGACACTCGATACTCTGCGCCGGTGGTGGCGCGACACCCGACCCCGGACGGATCTACTTTTTACACGCGATCACGATGGAAATCCACTGACTCCCGGTCCCATGCAAAAGGCGATCAGGCAAGCTGCAATCGATGGCGGTTTCGATTATACGACGATCGAGAAGACACTGCGTTATTCCTTCTTTATGCATCGTCTGACGCAAGCAGATAACCCGCGCGAGGTCAGGCACATCTTGCGTTGCACCTCCATCCGTCCCGCCCCGGCGAGTTTCATCACCCGGAAGAAGGCGACATCTTTCCATGCATGCGAAGCCGTGAAAGGAGGTCGGATATGAGAAGCGCACGTCAACGAATGGTGCGGCAGATGAAATTGAGAAATCTTTCTACCTCCACGCAAGATGACTATCTGCGCAGGCTGAAAAAACTCGAGCAGCACGTCGGCAAGTCGTTGGGACGAATCGGCCTGGAGGAGATCCGCGACTACCTGCTTTATCTGCATGATAAACGCAGACTCGCTCCGGGAAGCGTCAATTCTTACGCCCGCGCTTTCCGATTTTTCTTCCTCAACGTCATGGACCGACCCTGGCCGCTGGCCGCTATTCCAGCGGCCAGGGAGCCCAAAACGCTTCCCGTGGTGCTTGCGCCTTCGGAAGTCGTCCGCTTTTTCGACGCCGCGAAAAGCTTCAAATACCGGACGATTTTCCAAATCATGTACGCCTCCGGTCTACGCGTCTCGGAGGCGGCCAATCTGCGGGTCAGTGACATCGACAGTCAGAGAATGGTCATCCGAGTAAACCAGGGGAAGATGAACAAGGACCGCTACACAGTGCTGTCCCCAAAACTGCTGCTTATCTTACGCGAGTACTGGAGAACGTGCAAACCTGCAAACGTCCAGGTGAAGCGAACGGATCCCTGGGTGTTTCCGGGAAGAAAGCCGGGGAGCCACATCACGACCGCTTCCATCCAGACCGCCTGCAAAAACGTGCGTGTCCAATCAGGCCTCGAAAAGAACGTGACGCCGCACAGTTTTCGCCATAGCTTCGCTACCCATATGCTGGAGAACGGCGTCGATCTACGCACAATCCAGGTGCTTATGGGGCACGCCTCCTTCTCCACCACGACCATCTACACCCACATCGCCACTGCACGCATTGCCGGGATGCGAAGCCCCTTCGACCTTCTGCCGGGATCGGAGGCAAATCATGAGTAATGATAAAACCATAACGGCTGACGTTCTCCGGGAGAAGTGGGATGAATTTCTCGACGAGTACGGCGATCTCTTATCGCCTACACAGATCAAGGCTGCGCACGACATCATGGCCTGTCGCACACCTGAAATGGGCGGACACTGCGAGCGCAGGCGCTGCGACCATTGTGGACATGAAACGAAAGGCTACAACTCGTGCGGCAATCGCGCCTGCCCCAGATGCGGCGCACTGGCCAAGGCAAAGTGGCTGGCAAAGCGAAGAGACGAACTCTTGCCCGTGCAGTACTTTCACGTTGTCTTCACCATCCCGAAACAGATCGAAGACCTGGCGCTGGTCAACCGGCGCGTGATCTACGACATCCTCTTCAAGACCTCGGCAAAAACCATGCTCACCATCGCCAAGGATCCCAAACATCTGGGCGCGAACATCGGCTTCACCAGCGTACTGCATACCTGGGGAAGCACATTGTTGCATCACCCCCACATCCACATGATCGTCCCCGGAGGAGGGATTTCTTCCGACTCCAAACGCTGGGTGAGTTGCCGCGAAGATTTTTTCCTGCACGTGAATGTTCTGAAAAGCCTCTTCAGGCGATTGTTTCTGGAGTCTCTCAAAAAGGCCTATGAAACGGGCAAGCTGCGCTTTACCGGAAAGTCCGAAAAACTCGCCGATCCGAAAAAGTTCGACAGGTTCATCAAAAAGCACCGTGGGATGAAGTGGCATGTCTACGCCAAGGCGCCCTTCGGCGGGCCGGAGACGATGCTCAACTACCTGTCCCGCTACACCCATCGTAGCGCCATCTCCGATCACCGCTTGATCGGAATGAAAGATGGCAAGGTTTCCTTTCGTTACAAGGACTATAAAAAGGAAGGGGAAAAGCGCGTGATGACGCTCTCGGCAACGGAGTTTATCAGGCGTTTTCTGATGCACGTTCTTTCCAAAGGTTTTACTCGCATCCGGTATTATGGCTTGTACGCCAACCGTTTTCGGGCAAGCAATATCAAGCGCTGCCGCAAACTGCTGGGCGCTCTGGAGCCTGCCCCCATCGAGCGATACGACGAGATGAGCTGGGACGAACGCTACATGGCGCTCACCGGACACGATCCGCTCTTGTGTCCGGTGTGTAGAAAGGGACGCCTGAAGCTTGTGACAGCCTTTCATGGTCGGCAGGAAGACCCTGGCGGTGCGCAAAACATGGCGGATCATACGCCAAGCAGAAACGATCTCGGACAGGCGACAAGAACTCAAGAAAAAATAGGTGCTTCACCGCCCGTCTGAGTTGACGTGAAAAGTTGTTGGCCGAACTCCCTGCGTGGTGAGCCTATGGAAAGGCTTCACGAAGAAGACGGGAGCCTTGTATCCGGATGATCAAAAACAACCGTAAACGGCGCTCAAAGGATCTTCGAAAATGAAAGACAGCAAACGAAAACAATGATTCTCCGGAAGCGCAAACACCATTCTTTCTCTTTTCACCATGGCTCGGAGCCAAATCGAACCTTTCAAAGCAACACGCCAACCATTCATTCCACATAGCGTAACATCGAGGTAAAGCGCCTTCGTACAGAGTTCTTTTCCGCAATGCGCGCTTGCGCGCGACCGCGGAAGAAGACTTTTTAATGCAGGCGGAGGATCCAGGTAACTTGCTGAAAACACTGGATTCCCCGCCTGCGCGGGGAATGACATTTTCGGGCTCTGTTGTCGGGCTTTTAAGTGCCAGTATAATAACAAGTGAGAGAAAACCGAGTAGGTCTGCGCAATACACGAGGTCGGGCAAATTCTTCGTCCGACATTTTGGCTTTACGGATTTTCGATATCTTCAAGAAGCGGCGTGAAGGATAACCAGTTTCCTTCAGTTTCATGCTCGGCCATCACATCCTCGCAAGTGGCATGCGGGTCCATGCGTAACAACCTGAAATAACTGCGGTTTGCCTCTGGGTGCATGATGACTTCGATGTCATACACCATCGAAGGATTCGATCCGCTCAATTGGTACTGAAGGCTCTCGTTGGGTAACAGGCCGCTCATGTGGTTGTCGTCGATGATTTCGCCTTCGAGCGAGCAAGACCACTTCTGATTGTGGTAGGTATCCTGGTTGTTCAACACACCGTTGCCGACATTGGTGTATCCGGGATTTCCATCCTCATCCGGGTCGGTGATGCGGCAGTCTGGATCGTCCTTCTTTTCATCCCAGGGGACGCAGGTGGCTTCGTAGTCTGCTCGGGTGGGCAAGGGGTCGTTTTCATAATCGTCGAGCCGTGCTCCACGGACTTCGAGCGATTCCGTGGTTTTGAACGTCGCGCCAGCCGCATAGGCCGGGGGAGTTTCAATCACGTGCTTGAGTACCTTTATGTTGTTATAATACGAGGGTGGAATGGTCAGCTGACCTAAGTCTTCGCCGACTTCGTAAACTTTTTCATAGTCGAAGTTGCGCATTTCCATGTAGCACATATGGGAATCGAACACGATCTGGCCATCCTGAAGGCTGGCGCGGGTCAGCGTCACGTGGAAGGAGACGGTATCCTGGTAGGTGCGTAGCGGAATACCTTTGGTGCGAGCCGCCATCGTCAGGATTCCGCCCCAAACGCCAACATAGTCATCTGTTGTGGCTGCTTCGGCTTCTCCGAAGTCGATGCTTTGCGCCGCATCACACTTTTCGGTTTGATCGTCGCAATAATACTTCCATCCGTAGTCCAGGCAATCCCGATTGCCGCAGAACTCGCGCCAACCCAGTTCAAGGCAATCTTCTGGGGTTTTATATCGGCAACTTACGTCTACTATTTCGGAGGGATTATCCCCACCGGATTCAGTATCTGAATCGCCATCGGTTTCGATGGAATCCGTGTCACCACCTTGGGTACATGAAACACGACAGGTTCCGGCACAACACGTCAGGCCATCCTTGCAGGTATCATCGGAGAAGCAGGGTTGTTTATCCCCACCGTATTCTTCGAAGTTAAAAACACCGCAACCCGTGAAAATAACAAAGGAAAGAATGAAAATCAGATGTATGCAGCGAATCATTTAAAACTCCCCCTGAAATACCACGAAAGCTCCCTGTCCATCGGCACCGGGACCGAAACCGACTTCAACGTTTTTCGAGTTTTCCGCTTTTTTTCCGTCCATGGCGTCAAGAATCCACATCACAGCACCGGTGGCCATAGCAGCACCACCCACGGCATATCCGGCAATGGATACGCTTTTCCACATGGAATGGTCACTTTTCGCGCCTGAATTTCCCTTTTTGGCGGCGTCTTGAGCTTCGGCCATTTGCCATGTACCGATTCCCCCCAACGCCACTAAGGCCAATCCGGGGAAAAACGTGCCATACGCCACTTTGTTGTAAATACTTGAACCACTTGTGTTCTTTTTAACTACCGGGTAAGGAGATGTTTCCTCAATTTTTCCAAAAAGTTCACCTACAGCGCCGGGAATGGCTTCGATCAAAGCATTGGTATCCCCTTTGATTTGTTTCCCGACACGGGAGATTACTAACGCTGTGCGGACGTTGAGGCGTCGCATGTTCAGCATCCAATAGTCGCCCATTCGTCCGAGGTCACCCGATACGGCTTCTGGAACACCGAGAGCGTTGCCGATCTCTGCAATACAACTCGTATTTTCAACCCCACAGGTTTGTTGGCGTGCTTCCCCTTCGAGAATAGTCTTGACATCGGCATCGGAAACAGCCTTCATTCCAGACAGCTTTTCCACCTCTGCCGTGATAAATCCTGAAATAGAATCGATATTTTTCTCCGTAACGCCTTCCTTCGCCTCCATCCGCCAGACGACAATGCCCTGGCGAGTCTCGGCTAAGACTGATCCACAGAGAATTTGAAGAAAGATAATCATAGCCAGCGAGAAAAGCTGAAACCGTAGTCGAGTCAAACCCATCCCAGGACACCCCTTTGGCATTTGATCCTAAAAAGTACGTTTATTCAACGATTGCCATGTAACCATATGCTGCAACGTACCATAATGGTCTCATACCCGCAATGTCTTTTAGGGAAACAGGAAATAGGTGCTAATTCTTGTTTTGGACAAGAGTGTTTCTGCATATCGAAACGTGTCGTTCCAATCTGTTTCGGAAAAACAAAGCGCTTTAGAGAAAAACGACAAGCATTCAAAAAGATGGTAAAATACCAATATTTTCAGGATGTTACAAAAGAAGAGGCGGGATTCGCGACACAAAAAAACCCGCCTTGGCCGTGTGAGCAAAGATTCTCGGCTCGGATTATTCCAGGTGGGTGCCGAAGAGAGGTCTTTAGGCGTCCCCAGTAGGGCCGCTCACCGTCCTCCGCACAGCTCCCGAGCGAGTCTCATCGAGCGATTCAATACCTTGCCAACACGAACCAGGCAGGCGATATCTAAAGGTAACGCAATCGCCCTGCATGTGTCAATCCCTTTCGCACGAAAATCCGACCCTTTTGCTGTGGTTTTGCTGCGGCGTCAACGCTGGGACGCGAGAATCTCCGACAGCACCCGGCCCTCATTCAATGTCGGCGGCAACACGCGGGCCAGAAAAGCGATGGTCGGAGCGATATCCACCGATTCGGCGGGTGTGGCGTAGACACCGGGATGAATGCCCGCACCGGAGAACATCAACGGCACCGTGGCGTCATAGGTGTACCCCGTGATGTGCGTGGTTTCATAGGCTTCGTCGATCACGTAGGGCCGTGGTATGACTACGACATCCCCGCTACGTCCGGGAAAGTAGGAATGCCGGATCTGGCGATCCCACATCAGGCTCGGCAGACGTCGTTCGAGTACGTCCGTTCCGCTGAACGCAAAAAGCACGTTCCGGTTTTGCAGCAACAACCGTTTGGAGTCGTTTTCCAGGGTTTCTGCGGAAATGTTCTTTGTCGTAGCGGCTCCGTAATTGAGATAAAAGTTGAAATCCTTGGCAAACACGATCCAATCACCATCGTCTGGAATCCCGTGAAGCTCCCGCAGGCCGATTTCCAGGCTTCGTTCCAACTGTTTTTCATCCAGCACTGCCGCGTCGAACCCTTGCGATTTCAAGTACTTGGGCGTTGGTGCAACACCGTGGTCACCCGTGAGTACGACGAGTGCGTTTTCCAGCCCGCCGGGAACTGAACGATCGATCTCGGCGAACAGATCCGACAGAAGCTTGTCCAGGTGGAAAGTCAGGGCTTCCATCTCGCAACGATTCGGACCAACGTCGTGGCCCAGGTAGTCATGCACGGAATAACTCACGGCAAGCAGGTCGGTGCCTTCCCCTTTTCCAAGCTCATAAGCCTTCATAGCCGCCAACGCGGCCTGCTGGGTCATTTCGTTGCCCGCAGGGCCATACAACGCCTCTTTGCCGTCGCTTTCGTAGGTTGTCGAAAAGGTTGCGACTCCATCGTCGGAATACGTGCATTGCACGGACTCGTTGCTCCAGTGCCGGGTTTCGCCCCGGTGGGCGTCGATGTCTGCGTTCTGCGCCGCCACCCACGCGGGCAATACGCCGTCTGCACAGTAAAAACGGCTGGAAACCCAATGAAACGTGTTCTTGTCGAACCAGATCGCCGCGTCGGCGCGGGTGCCCCCCATCAGGATGGCGGCGCGGTCCTTGATCGAAATCGAAACCACTCGCCCCTTTCCACCGGCGTTCTTGATCTCGTCTCCGATGGTCGACCCATAGGAATTTGCGGGGCTGGTTCCCACGTTCCGCCCTTCCATCGTCGCACCGACGGTGGAGAAGCGCTCGTCCCCTGCGCAATACATGGGTTCACGCTGGCGGGCATCGTACCATTTGTTCAAGGGAATACCATGACGATAGGGATATGCGCCTCTGGACAGCGTGGCGTGACCCGGCCCGGTCATCGCCTGCAACAGGTCGTGACGTGCGTAAGGATAGTACGCGCCACGCTCCATAAGGTAGCGGAATCCACCGGGTTTTCCCCCGGACAACTCCGCCGGGAGCAGCCGTTCGCGGTAGCGCAACAGGTAATCCGCGCGAAACTGATCCACCACAAGCAGCACGACCAGTTTCGGAGCGGGAAGAAACGCCTTTTCCGCAGGCTTCGTGCAAGAAAACAATGTCGTGGTAAACACCAGTGCGATGAGTACGACGAAGACCGGAGCAATCCTTTTTTCCACAAAAAAGCACGATCGTGCAGGGCTTTGCATGGTTTTTCCTTTCCAGACGCGAGACGATGCGCCTCGACCTCCTCCCATGTCTATCCGTTTTCGGTCGTCTTTCCCATTAGAAATATGCTAGAAGCCCCGCAGAAAGCTTTTATTCCAATTCAATCCGGTTCATGCAGGCAAGATAGGCCGGACAGCCCTCACGTTCCAAGCATTCGATTTCGGAAGCATTCGGCACTTTTCCGCCTCCCGCTAAATGACCGCAGCCTTGCAGACAGGTCAGACCGTCCAACTCGTCGAGATCGGTGCGGCACTCGGATTCCCTCATGCACAACCGACGGCAAAGCTCGATATTCTCGACCTCCTCGGCTTCGGGAGGATCCGACACCGACACGTACCACTTCGAAGGCAACCCGACGCGGTGATTGTTGGTCATCAGGAAAAACTGAACGAAATAGAGTTGTTTCGAGAATGCCCCGACCTCCGAGAAAAGACCGGATAGCGGCAACCAGACCTGACCATCGTCGTAGGAACGTGGCTCCACCGGAACTTCAAGCAACCCGTCCGCGCCCTGGACAGCGATCAGCACGTGGGTGATGCGGTCTGAAAAGACGAAATCGCTGACAATCGCCAACTCGAAGGGTTGTCCCGGCGTAAGACGTTCCGGGTAGAATGTCTCGCTGATTTGAGGAGAATAAAACCCGCCGGACCCCGAAGGCACCGAGTCGTAACTGAGGGTTGCGCCGTCGAAATCGAAGGATTTGAGAAACGCCGTTTCCTTCGTTTCACCTTCCGAATCATCGAAAAGATCGCTGTCCGCACAAGCCCCTATAACCCACGCAAAAAACAGAATAATAATTCCTGCCTTCGCGCCTTGTCGAAAGATGCGGTTCATGGGATCGGGATACAAGAAAGGATAAAAAGGCGGGGAAAACCCCGCCTTTCGTCGATCATTGAGATATTTACATATCGAGCGTATCGTAAATCGATTTCAGCATGACGTAGGTGGTGCTTCCGCTGGACCAGTACGCCAAACGTTCTTCATCAACCAGTTCTTTCAGGGCCGTTTTAACGTCGCGCTTTTTCACATCGGCAAACTGCTTGGTCACTGCGCTGACGTACATTTTCTGTTGTTTCTCTTTTTTAGATTCGAACCATTCGATAATTTTGTCTTTCAGCTCTGCATCTGCCATTTTTGGCTCCTTTGGGAAAGGGATGAAACACCTACGTGCAAAAGAATTACTCCTTCTGCACGTTTCTGTCAAGCCTAGAACAAATTGGTCTGTGCAATAGGGGCGTTTTTCTTTCAACTCTTGACATCCAAGTGAAAATTATCCCTAATTGCCCTCATGAAAAGTCCCGTACCCTCGCAAAACACGGTAGTTATTATCCCGGCACCTAAAACATGCCAGATGTCTACCGAGCAAAATCATCTACGCTCATCCCGAGTAGGCGACGTAAGTCGCCGTATCGAGGGACCCTTCGAACCAATTTCTCTTCGCGAAATCACTCAGGGTGAGCGTTTGATAGAGACCCGTTGAGAAAAACAAGCGTGTTGCGCTGTACATCAGGTACGTCAACTCGAAACGACAAGGAGCGACGATGGAAGGCATGTTGTCCAACATCAAAAAGGCGCTGATCTTCACGGCCCACGCCGACGACTGCGAGTTTTTCGCGGGTGGATTTACGGCCAGACTGGCGGCGGCGGGAGCCGAGATCACCGAAATCATCTGCACCGACAACGGACGAGGCTCCTTCGAGTTGCCCAGCCCGGAACTCGTCAGCCAGAGCCGTGACGTCGAGGCGCGCAAAGCTGCGAAAATCATGGGGAAAAAGCGGGTGGAGTTTCTGGGATACCCGGACGGCTTCCTGGACGACACACCCAAAAACGAGTTACGGCGGATCTTCATGGAATGGATACGTAAAATCCGCCCCGACGCGGTGTTGTCCTTCGATGCTTTCGCCCCCTTCGAGACTCATCCCGACCACATCCATGTGGCGCGCGCCGCCGTGGAGGCCGTAGGCTTCGCCAACCTGCCGCTGTATCACCCGGAACAGGTAAAAGCCGGATACGAACCGCACCTTACGCCGTACTGCTTCTGGTTCGCCAAAAACGAGGAACGCTGCAACTGGACGGTGGACATCGGCAAGTGGATCGATACGAAAATCGAGGCGATTCTCGCGCACGAGAGTCAGGTGCGCATGATGATCCAGGACTTCCGCAATGCGCTGACCGCCACCGGACGCAACCTGCACATGCTCGACCTGCTCGATCCGGAAAACGGTCGTACAGCCATGGAATTGTTGATAAAAACCTGGGCGGCGGGAGTGGCGCAAAACGAGGATTTCGAGTTCGGTGAAGCGTTTCGCAAGGAAGTAGCCGGGGAGATCTTCGACCGGGCCACGTGAGCCGGGGAGTGGTTCCACCATCTTTCCGAAAGAAGTAAAATTGACGCTTGAAAGCCTCCGAAAATAGCGGTACAACAGGAACGACCCATGGATACGAACTCGGAGTGATCGCCCGTGAAACGATTTTGCACGTTCCTGTGGATGCTGTGGCTTGGATGTACGCCCTTCCCTCTTTGGGCGCAAACCTGCCGGTACGGAACCGAACAAGGTGCCTACCTGGAACGCTCCAAGAATCCCGATGCCGCCATGGAGGCGTACAACGCCGCCGTGGAAGCCGATCCAACCTGTCTTGACGCCCGACTGGCGCTCGCGCGCATTCATGCCGGGCGAGGCGAATGGAAAGCGGCGGAAAAACAACTCTACCGCGCCGTGCGATTGGCTCCCGAGCGCTTCGACATCTCCCTGCGTCTGTCGGAAGCCTTTCTGGCGCAGAAAAAAACCACATGGGCGCTGAGAACGCTGAAAAAACTCTCGCCCGAAAAACCCGCCGAGCGCCGCCGCTGGAACTACCTGATGGGGGTCACGTCGCTGGAGATGGGCGACGCCAACACCGCGCTCACCCATTTTCAGGCGATTCCCGCCGATGCCGCCGCCGAACTTCCCCTGCTGGATTTCTACCGGGGGCAGGCGTTTTTGTTCGCCGGTGAAAAAAACGAGGCGCGCTCGGCGTTTACACGTTTTCTGGACGCCCCGAACAGCGACCCGCGATTCCACGACGCTGCCCGTCAACTGCTGGAACGCACCTACGGCGAAGCCTCGACCGACCCGTTGGTAAACCTCCAGATCAAGCTGGGTCTGCAGTATGACTCCAACGTCATACAGCAACCGGACGACCAGCCCCTGGGGGGCGGACAAAGCCCCGGATCGTTTGCACTCATGGCAGGAGGAGCGCTCGCCGTGAATCCATTGCGCACGCCGCGCCACCTTCTCGGAGCGGATCTGAGCTTCAACCGCAGCACCTATTTCAGCGACCCGGCCAACGATTTTTCGGCCACTTCGGGGGCTTTGGGCGTCCGCTATCGCCACCGCTTTCATGGGTGGGGCGTAAACCAGGAAGCCCACGCCGGATACACCGGCGCACTCAGTCTGCTCGACGGCGGCGCGAAAGCCGACGAAGACAGCCTGTATCTCTACAGCGAAAACCACGCCGCCTGGGCCAAGTGGTTGTTGAAAGAGGGGAATTTCGGAGAAACCACGGTACGGGGTGGATTTTCCCGCAATCTTTACAGGTTGCTGGGACGAAACAACTGGGCCGGGAACGGCGCGCTGGGGCAGTCGTTCTTTTTCCTGGATCAGACGTTGAAATTCTTCCTCGAACTGACCGGTCGCTACGAGAACGCCCGCCGCACCGATTACGATCGCTGGAGCATAGGTCCCTTCGCGGGAGTGTCGGCCTCGGTTCCGGGAGGGGTGTTGCTCAACGCCTGGGGCCGCTTCGAGTACATCGACCACTTCGACTCCGCCGATTCCGTGGCCTGGGGTGAAAAACGCGACGACCACCGCATCTCCGGCGGCGCGGGCGCGGCCTATCCCTTCCTGGACGATTTCGAAGTGGGACTGAATTACAACATGGTGACCAACCTGTCGAGCGTCTCGTTTTACGACTACTCCCGGCACACGGTGTCGTTGCTCTTATCCTGGAGGCAATCATGGTAAACTGGCTGATCGCAAGCCTTTTCCTGGCCGTCTCCGCCGCACCGGGCTGGTTTCCCGTGGCGGGAGAAGGCCAAGCCGATTGCGACGGCAACGCCTGTTTCGCATCCGAAACGCCCGGCCCGGTTGCCGAAATCTCCACGGGAAGCGCTTCCGGGCTTCGTGTCTTGCACCCTGGAAAAGCCCTGCTGGAAATCGGAGAACACAGCCGGTTGTCGCTGGGGGAAGGTGTAGTGTGGCTCAAAGGCGGCTTCGTGCTGCACGCCGCACCGAATCGGGATGTCCCGGTGGCAATCGAAACCGGAACAAGTCGGGAAACCGTGCACGTTCAAGGACTTGCGTGGTTTTCGAAGCGTGGAGAAGAAATCCTGGCCTGCGTGGGAAATTCCTCGCGGCTGGTGCTTGAAGAAGGGAAAACGCTCGAAAGCTCCGACGACGAAACCTGCTGGAAACATCGTGAAGAAGCTGGCTGGGAAATAGCGGAACGAATGCCCCTGAAAACGGCATTTTCCCCCGCCGAGACGCAGAAAAAGCCGCTTTCTCCTCTGGCCTTCGAGAACCCGCCCGAACTCACCGTTTCTTCCCAGGCCAGCCATGGCGATGCCTCTTCCTCCTCCGGGGACAGCAAAGAGGGAAGCGGGGGTGGCGGGGAGTCGATCTGCTTGGACTCCGGCGGCGGCGGCGCGGAAGCGGGCGACGTCGGTGGAGACAACACAGGCGTGGAAATCGAGCGCGGCAAGGCACGGCTAAACGTGCGTGTCGAAATAAGGTGAAGACCATGAGACTGATTTTCATCAGCGTTTGGATAATGATTTCCCTTGTGATATCGGGGTGTTTCATCGAAAGCCGTCCCGCTCCGGCAGGGGTCGCGGTGATCGTCCGCACCGAAGATTCTGCCCAACTCAAACGCCTCGATGGAGAATCCACCGCAGCTCAATGGGACGTCGCCGCTCGGCTTTGGGTATCGGTCGAGGCCGATGACATGCCCGAAGCCGCCACGGCGCAGGTTTCGAAAACATCGGTGGAAGAAGACAACGCCTTCGAGGTGTCGCTTTCGGTGGACGCCGGAGTTGGACGCCGGGTGACGGCGGCGCTGTTCGTGCTTGGTGAAAACGGCTTGGAAACCTACGCCCCCGACGAAGCACTGGTGGTCGATCTCGCCGAGGGAGAAAACCACGAGGCGGTGCTGGTGGTGAGCGAACTCGATACCGGAACGGCTTCGGTATCCCTGGCCGATGCCGAGGGGTGGAAGTTGACCTTCGACGACGTAACCAGCGGTTTGCGTCTGCCGTCGTTTGCCTGTCTGGCCGAAGAAAACGGCGCCGGAGTCGTCACCTGCCGGGGCGACGCTCTGCCGGTGGGTCGCGCATTGCAGGCGGTTCTTCTCGATCCCGAATCTCGGGAAAATACGGTCGGCGAACCGTTTACGATCGAGGAAGCGGGACAGGCCGTGCAGATCGCGCAATAGACACAATCTGCAAACCAGTACACAGTACACTTGGTCGGGTACAAATTGGTTTTTATGATCATTTTCATCATGGGTGCCATGGGCGAACCGCAGGTTGCCCATGTGCATCGCTTGTACACGGGCAAGCTGACGTTTCACGTCGCTTTGCCCGTGCCACCCTTCGTTTCCAGGGGGGCTATCGCTAAAATCGAATAAACAACACTCAAATTGTTTTACTCGGCATTCCATGCGCGATGAATGTGTCGGGGAATACCATTTCGCTATCATGTATCGAAAACATCTCGCGTAGGTCGGGCAAATTTCTTGCCCGACAATGCCGGGGTGTCGGGTTAAAAAATGAGCCCGACCTACTGGAAAATCTCGTGAAAAATCAAGAGGTTGAAGCGGAACAAGCCCACAAGAAATGCCTGCCTGTTACATCGTCGCGTAACTGTGCAACCCCGAAATGAGAATATTCACACCGAGATAGGTGAAAATCACCACCACGAAACCCACCACCGCCAGCAGTGCGGGGAGTCTCCCTTCCCATCCGTGGGTGATACGCACGTGCAGGTAGATGCTGTAGACGATCCAGGTAATCAGCGACCAGGTTTCCTTGGGATCCCAGCCCCAGTAGCGTCCCCAGGCGTAATAGGCCCAGATCGCCCCCGTGACGATGAGCATCGTCAGGAAGGGAAAGGCGAACATGATGGTTTTGTAGGACATTTCGTCCAGGCGGTCGGCTTCGGGCAATTGCGCCACCAGCCAGTCCCGTTTCCATTCGATGGCGAAATACAGTGCCCCGCCCAAAAGCGAGGTGACGAGCAACAGGAATTCGAAAGGATTGCCGGAAATCGAAATCACGTAGGGTGCGCCGCCATGAAGCTGGTAGATCGAAACCAGCGTGCTCCCCGTGGCGGAAAGGTGGGCGTTCTGAATCAACGTTCGTATCGCCTCGTCGGTCAGAGCCGGTCCGTGGGTCGCTCCAAGCAGAAGCGCGACCACGCCGACGATGGAGGCCACGGCCAGGCCCATCGGAACCAACGACAATACACGGGGAAACCTTCCGCCGCGCACGAGCGATACCGTGTACGCCACCGACGCCAACGCGGACAACACGAGCCCCGCAAACACGAGCGCACCCGCGCCGGACACCGGGAAAAACACCGGGGCCGATTTGACCAGCTCCGCGCCCTGGGCGTCCTGGGCGGCGTAGGTCAAGGCATACAGTTTGCCCGCGTGACGCGCCAGCAGATGCAGGCCGTACTGCCCTTCGAACAGGAGAGTTTTTCCGCCGACCGCCAGTAAAATCAGGAAGTTGCTCACGGCCACGAACAGACCGAACGCCGCGTTGGGAACGTTTTCTTTAAGGAGATAAAACAACCCGAGGATGGCCGCCAGGCCGAAGGCCGGGTAGCAAATCGTCGCCATGGTGACGTGCAGGTGTATCCACTTGCTTTGCAGCGCCGGAACCAGCGGACTGATGTCCTGGTTGATGAGCAGCGACGCCGCCCCCATGGTGATAAGCGAAAGGGAGATGGCGAACACCGGCAGCACGGGAATCTTGAATTTCCGAATGCCCACCAGAGACACGAGGCTGACACCCCAGCCGAAGCAGACGAGAGACTCGTACAGATTGCTCCACGGCGGGTGGCTGATCCAGACGTGGAACCACTCCCATCCGGCCAGTACGCGGCTTTCGGCTTCCTCGAAGGCCGAGACCTCGACGTTTCCGGCCTCCCCCCAACGCACCAGCAGCGCCAGCGTGTGAAACACGAAGGCCAGCAGGAACAGCCAGAACGTCGCCTGTTCGGCACGCGGACGGCGTGTAACCAGCGCGTAGATTGCCACGCCAAGCGTCAGCGCGTAAATATAGAAATTCACTTCGAAAAGTGTGGTGTTTATCATCAGGCGGTCTCGTCTTTCGAGGGTGTGGTATCGAATCCCGCGTCATGGAGAATCGCTTCGATCTCGCGCCTAAAAGCCGTGGGATTACGCTGGGTTACGCCTTTCAACTGCGCGCTCTGGCCGTCCAGATCGATCGACAGCCGACGGTGGGACGTGTAGAAAGTCAGGTACAGACCCAGCACCATGAGAAAACTTCCGGCCCAGATCCAACCGACGCCGGGGTCGGCGACGACCATCAGCCCGGTGGTGTAGGCCGGTTCATTGGAGGCGAAATCGATTCGTACCGGAAGCTTCTCCTGCATCCGGGCGTTCTGCTCGGCGTCGGATGTCACGGGAACCTGGAATGTATCGCCTTTTTCTCCATGAATTACGAGCACTTGGGCCATCATGCCGAAGGTTTTCGATCCCGGCGAAAACGACGAAAGACGCAGCGCCGTCCCCGTTTCGGGCACGAAGCGCATTTCGCCTTCTCCAAGCTGAACCGTTTGCGAGGTTTCTTGTCCCGGAACGGAGACTTTCAACGCCGCTTTTTCGTGGAAGGAACTCTGGTAGAAGTTGAATTCTCCAAAGGATAACGGTTCGTTGACCTCGATCCGTTTGGAAACGACTTCTTTGCCGTCCTCGCTGACCGTCAACGTCGAGTAGTAATCTTTCGGTCCGCCGTTGGAAAAGCGCTCCAGGCGGAAATCATCGCAGCGCACTGAAAACGGCAAGCTCGCCGGGCGGTAGTCGTTGCCGATTTTGCGGAACACGAAATCCCGATCTTCGCCCTCCGGGATTTCCATGATGCCTTCGAATCCCCACTGCGCCGAAATAAAACCGCCAAGGATAATCAGAAGCACGCTCAGGTGAACGAGGAAAATCATGAAATGGGAAAAGGCCTGTTTTTGCGCATAGATATGACAGGTTCCCTCCTGCTTGGATACATGCAGTTTGGGAAAACGACGGGCCAGCAGATGCCGAAAACGCTCGGTCGCTTCTTCGAGCGTTTCGTTCAACAGCAGCCGATACGAGAAGAACCGCTTGCCGCCACCCGTCACCCGGCGGGTCTTCGGCTGCTCGACGGCCAACGTGAATTTGCGAGGCAGCATATCGACCGTGCAAGCCACGAGATTGAACATCAGCAGCAGCAGAATCACCGAATACCAGGTGGAGTGGTAGACGTCGAACAGCCCCGCCGCGAACATCCAATCGCACCAGCGCGGACCGTACAACGCCACGACTTGCGCCGCTGGGCCGTTTTGCGGGATCAACGTCCCGAACACCGAACCCACGAGCCACAACAGCAGCAGCACGACACTGGTTTTCACACCGGAAAACAGGTTCCACAACTCGTCCGCAACACGGGACGAGCGCGACATTCGGTTGGTTTCCATACCTTGCCTTTGGCCGGAGAAACAATGCGGGCGTCGTCGGCCCGTTACCTTCGTGGAATCGTTCCACTCTCGCACCCGGCTCGACTCTAAAATCAGCCCCGTCAGGTGTCAAGAAGTTTGGACAGATTCACAAACACAGGGGCGGACATTAAAATAGTGCAAAATCTGTTTTTTCGTTTGAAACCTCAAAAAAGGGAGGATGAATGTAGGGGCGGGTGAAAGGAGCATAGCGACTGTATCCCCCCGTTCTGACAGAGTTTTTCGGTTTTTTGGGAGCTCCGTTCACTTTGTTCACTACACTCGCCCCTACGTTTTTTCTCCTTGGAATAAGTTTTTACAATGTTTCGCACTCATTTCATTTCCGCTCCAAACACAGTCCTCCGATTCGGGAAAAATCAGGAACTTGAAAACGTGCAAATTGATGAAAAAACGTGCAGATTCGGAACCACGAGCTTTGTGAGAGAAAATAGCACGTTGTGTGGCTTTTGCGTCGAAAAACGCCGTTTTTGTCCAGTTGCTGTACACTTTTTTCTCGGTACCCCTCGACTCGTTGCGAGAAAAACGGGGAGGACTTTGCACGTTTCGTTGTAAGTTTGCACGAGTTTTGCGGCATGAATCGAGCATGACGTGAGTTTGCGTAAAAATGCACGACTTTGCAGTATATTCAGTAGAATTTGCACGAAAGAGAAGAAAATCAAAACACCCATACGAAGGTTGCGCGTTGCGAAAAACCGGAGATAATGAGGGCGCAACCCACGAGGAGGAAAGCGGCATGGCGACAAAAGTTCTGGTCAGCGGGGGCGCGGGATACATCGGGTCGATTACGGCGCATTGGCTCGCCGACAGGGGTTGGGACGTCCACGTCCTGGACAACCTCTCCAAAGGATACGCCCGCTTCGTCGCCGACCTCCCGCTGCATCGCATCGATCTTGCCGACACCAACGCCGTGTGCGCCCTGTTCGACGCCGAACGCTTCGAGGCGGTGCTTCACTTCGCGGCGTTCATCGAGGTGGGAGAGTCGGTGCGGCACCCTTTGCAGTACTATCGCAACAACGTCGCCGGGACGCTTTCGCTGTTGGAGGCGATGGAGGCTACAGGCACGAAATCACTGGTATTTTCCTCCACGGCAGCGGTTTACGGAGAACCCGAAGCCACACCGATTTCCGAAAGCCATCCTCTGGCGCCGATCAACGCTTACGGCGGTTCGAAACGCACCGTCGAACGGATGCTGGCCGACTGCGCCCCCGCCTGGGGGCTTCGATGGGCGGCGCTGCGCTACTTCAACGCTGCCGGAGCCGATCCGCAGGGACGAAGCGGAGAATGGCACGACCCGGAAACCCACCTGATTCCCCTGGCTTTGCGAGCCGCAGTACGCGGGCAACACGACCCCGACGCGCCGGGGCTGACCGTCTTCGGCACGGACTATCCTACCCCGGACGGCACCTGCCTGCGCGATTACGTGCACGTCCTCGACCTTGCGCAAGCCCATGAAAAAGCTCTGGAATATCTGTTGGATGGCGGCGAGGGCCGGGCGTTCAACCTGGGTTCGCAACAAGGCTTTTCGGTGCTGGAGGTGATCCGCGCCGCCGAGCGTGCCACCGGCCTTTCCGTGCCTCATCGCATGGGAGCGCGACGCCCCGGAGATCCCGCCCGCCTGATCGCATCGAGCGAGGACGCCCGCAACGTTTTGGGCTGGAATCCCACCTGCAGCGACCTCGACCGCATCCTGGCCGATGCCTGGGCCTGGCACGAACGAAACGGGTTTTGCGGGGGAAAAGAATAGCGGAAGTCTTCACCGCAGCTAGCGCAAGTGCTTGGTATTTCTAGATATTTTTCGTGACTCACACGTTAATCTGTTGGGGGTGGCACGGGCTAAGCGACGTGAAACGTCCGCTTGCCCGTGTACAAACGATGTTCATGGGCAACCTGCGGTTTGCCCATGACACCCGCGAAAAATGGTCGCTAAACCCAAATAATAACCGCTATATCCGACCTGCCCTTGCTCGCTCTCCAAGGAAAATCCGCCGAGGCGATTCTAAAATCCTTCCTCGTTCATCTTTTCGACGATGCTCCGGTAAAAGCCCAAGTGATCGAAATCACCGGACTTCAACTGGCCGATTTCGTCGGCGTGGTCGGCGTTGACGTGGCCCATGTACGTACCCCACTTGGCGCTATAGACCGGCACCATGCCATCGTTGGGGCCGTAGCCTTCGTCCTCCGGTCCGTTTTTGATGAGGTTGTAGGTCAGGCTCAAAACCGTACCGACGCGCTCGTCGTCGTGCTCCCTTCGGCAGTCGAAATCCAACATGCCGCAGGTGTATCCCGCCCACGACCAATAGGTCACACGGGTATCGTCGGGATGGGCGGGATTGAACTCGCCCTCCATTTTCGCGATGGAAATCTGGGCCAGCGCCTGGCGGATGTCGCTTTCGGAACCGTCGATCAGGTTGCCGAAAAAGTCGATGATCGAGGCGATCACCTCCTGGCTGACGCCGGTAACGGTTCCGAGGATCATATCCCCCAGAATCACCCCCCGGTTGGGCGTGGCGACCATGGCCAGCACGCCGACCTCATGGCCGTGGCCTCTGGCGGAAATGAAGATCCGTGAGTCGATGCCGCCCTGGCTGTGGGCCAGCAGGTTGATTTTTCGCGCCCCCGTCTCCGTGAGGATGTCCATGAACTGACCCTCGATTTCGTCAGCGCGGTACTCGGAGTCGTTGAACATCGCCGTTTCGGTGGTGTGGATGTCGTAGCCGTATTCCTTGAGATAATCGGATACCCCGTTGAAATAATTCAACAATCCAAGCATCTCGTCAAAGCCCCCCATCCCATGCACGAGCACCACCGGGAAACGGGTGTAGCGTCGGTCGCAGTTTTCCACGCAGGCGGCGTAGAGCCGATAGCGCCCGGTGGTTTCGTAGGCCGCTCCGGACACCATCAATAGAAATTCCCCGGAATACGGCAGATCCATCCGATAAGAAATGGTCTTGGCGTTCCCGTCGTGATCTTCCTGGGAGGTGTTGTCGTAGAGCCACACGGGCCGTTTCCTCCCCGAAACCCCCGCCGCATCCGTGAACATGATCCGCCCGCGAAGCGGATTGCCCGCCGTGTCGCGAGGTTCGAGCCGAATTTCCACCACCATGCCTTCGGCCCCGGCGATCAGGAAGCCATCGGTCTGGCAGTTTTCGGTGATTTCCCCGAAATGCTCCCAGCCGCTCTCCCGGAAGCGAGGATAGGCCACTTCGGTCATCAGTTCGAACGGTTCGGTGCGCGAGGTGCAAACCCTCACCTCTTCTTCAATCTCTTCCTCGGCTTCTTCCTCCCACTCTTCCTCGATTTCGGCGGCGATTTCCTCTTCCTCCTCGATCACGGGTTCCTCATCCAGATCGGCGGGAGGAATTTCCTGTTCGTCCTCGGTCGCGGCATCTTCCTCGACCTCTTCGGCCTGTTCTTCCTCACCGGCCACGTCGTCGGTACTTTCCGCCGGAGCGTCGATCACCGGGTCTCCATCGCCCGCAAGCGATCCCGTAGAGCCGGAGGAATCACAGCCCCAACCGCACAGCCCGATCCAAACCCAGCACGTCCATATCAACAGTAAACCAACCGTTTTCATGTGCTTATCTTCCCTCGAAACCCATGAAATTCCACACCGGAGGAATCTCTCGTTTCATATTGTTCTTCTAAAAAAGTCAGTTTACCTTACACGCTGCGGTTTCGTCTACAATTGTTGGAAACTTGTTTGGATTTTGGTGGAAATTAAATGAGTGCGAAACATTGTAAAAGCTTATTCCAAGGAGAAAAAACGTAGGGGCGAGTGTAGTGAACAAAGTGAACGGAGCTCCCCAAAAACTGAAAAACTCTGTCAGAACGGGGGGGCTACAGTCGCTATGCTCCTTTCACCCGCCCCTACATTCACCCGCCCTTTTTTGAGGTTTCAAACGAAAAAACAGATTTCGCACTATTTTAATTTCCCACGATGGGTTTTCCCTGACCCATCCCCACTTTTTCATCCAAGAAGGTAAACGCTCATGGTGAGTGATTTGCGAAGCAAATCGTATCAAACCATAGCGTTTTTTACATGGATCCCTCAATACGCCACCCTTACGGGCGGCACTCGGGATGAGCGGACTCATGATTTCCTTGGTCAAGTTAAACTTTGATAAAACTGGGGATGGGTCAGGATATTTGTGTGGATTTTTCACACGAATTCGAGCGGGCTTTGTACGATCGTTGCTATTTTCTTCCCATGCGGAAATGCTCCGTGCATCCAGATTTGTCATCACTAAATACAGGTGCATAGTTGTCAAAACGTAGCTTTTTTGCTACTGTCACAAGATAAATTCGTTACGGAGGGTCTTCCCCATGACTTCGAAATCCGAATGCTTTGAAGGCGGCTCATGGCAGGACTCTTCGCCCCAGGAACGCTTCGAGGCCGTGCTTTCAAGCATTTCCGACGGCGTGTACGCAGTGGACGACCACATGCGCATCGCCTGTTTCAACCGCGCTGCGGAAGAAATCACCGGATATAGAAGGGAGGACGTGCTCGGTCAACCCTGTCACACAATCCTGCAAACCAACATCTGCCGCGACGCCTGCGCCATTCGATTCACCCTGGAGACGGGAAAACCCATCGTGGATTTGCCGATTACATTGACAACTTCCGCCGGCGAATCCATTCCCGTCAGCATTTCCACGTCGTTGCTGCGCGACAAGGAAGGCCGCGTGGTGGGTGGGGTCGAAACCTTTCGCGACCTTCGCCTCGTCGAATCCCTGCGGCGACAGGTGGAGGAACGCTATACCTTTTCCGACATCATCGGAAAAAGCGCGCCAATGCAGAAACTTTTCGACCTGCTGCCCACGGTGGCGACCGGTGACAGCACGGTATTGATCCGAGGCGAAAGCGGAACGGGCAAGGAACTGGTGGCCCGCGCTCTTCACGACCTCAGTTCCCGCAACGAAAACCCCTTCGTGGCGGTCAACTGCGGGGCGCTGCCTTCCGAACTGATCGAATCGGAATTGTTCGGCTACAAGGCCGGAGCCTTCACCGGAGCGACCCGCGACAAATCGGGCCGCGTGGCGCGCGCGCAAGGCGGTACGTTGTTTCTCGACGAAATCGGCGATCTTCCTTTGCCCATGCAGGTGAAATTGCTGCGTTTTTTGCAGGAAAAAACCTACGAACCCCTCGGCGGGGCAACCATGGAGGCGGCGGATGTCCGAATCGTCTCGGCCACCAACAGGAACTTGTCGGAGATGGTGCAAGAACGAACGTTTCGCGAGGACTTGTACTACCGGCTGAACGTCATCGAGCTGAATCTGCCGCCGCTGAGAGAACGAGAGGGAGACGTACCCCTGCTTGCCGATCACTTCCTTCGACGCCTGAGCCTTCTTCGCAACAAGCCGGTGTCCGGGTTTTCGTCCGAGGCCATGCAGGCGTTGCTTTCCCATTCGTATCCCGGCAACGTGCGCGAGCTGGAAAACCTCGTCGAACACGCCTTCGTGCTCTGTCCGGGAGGCTTGATCGGTCCGGAACACCTGCCCGAATCCCTGAGCATCGCCCGAAAAACGCTCGACAGTAGCAATCCTGCAACACTTGAAGACATGGAACGGGACTTTCTGCGACGCAAACTGGCGGAACACGGTTACAATCGGCTGGAAACGGCCAAAGCTCTGGGCATCCATAAAACCACGCTGCATCGGAAGATCCGCCGCCTCGGCCT
Source organism: Myxococcota bacterium (assembly GCA_963663525.2). Classification (GTDB taxonomy): domain Bacteria; phylum Myxococcota_A; class SURF-8; order SURF-8. The sequence goes on along the minus strand of CAXXHC010000004.1, from coordinate 724,656 downwards.
CGACCTTCCCGAACGGGACGGACGCTCCCGCAACTCCAAATAATGTTGCACTTTTGCAACTCTGTAGCCTTCAATGAGTTGCTTCCCTGCATTCTTGCGGTTGCCGTTTTTTCCGCGTTGCAATCCGGTGAAACGTTTTCTCGTGTATTTTCAACACATTAGAAATCTCCTCCATTTTGGCCCACGGTTTGCTTTAGCAATGGGCAACACACACGAGGCACCCACAAGGAGGACGACATGAGCGATGAAAAAAAACTTGAAGGAAGTTTCACCAGCACCATGGAACCCCACAAAGCGGCCCGCCCGATGAAAGTCATCGTGGACCCAAACGGCTGCAACTGGCTATGTGACGCGAACGTCGATGAAGGAAAAGACCTGGAAAAGCAAGGGTGTTGGCGCTGCTCGGAAGTGGCCTTCACCCGCAACAGCTGACCCCCTCCCACACCTCCGGCGCTTCTCCTTGCGCCGGAGGTTTCTCTTTTCTCTCGATTTCCAAATCCATCCGCTCTCTTCTACAATACGCTCCTTGCGAACACATCGCCTCGGCACCCCCTCCTATTCGAAAAATCCGACCTCGCGACCATCCTTTGTAGTTTCCCGATTGCCCGGTTTTCATTCTCCTATTATCTCCTTAGAATGAGACGAAAAAGCCTTGAGTCCGTGTTTGGGCCATGTTATGAAATCGTGAACCGTAACGCTTTGCTTCCTCAAACATGTCAGGCTTCGTCATGCAGGATTCGATCGATTACGCGGCTCAGATGCGCGCCTCCAGAAGACGCAAATTCTTTTTCGCTTTGTTGGTGCTGTACTTCCTCGGATTGTTTTCCTGGGGCATTCGTGTCGGACAGGAAAAACCGGGCTTTTTCGTGCGCGTGCAAGGTTATAAAAGCTATCCGTCCGGCGAACGTCTGACGATGCGCTTTTTCGCCTATGGATTTACGGAAAAACGCCCGCTCGACGATTTCACCGTGGAATTGAACGTCATCGACCCCTCGCGCGGACGTCCGTGGGTTATCGGCAGCGCCGCCAGCCTCGGAAAAGAATACGCCGAGATCCAGCAAAGCCTTCCCAACCTGCGCCCCGGTTATTACGAGTTCCTCGCCTTGGTCAAAGCCGGGGAGTATCCCCCGCAGGAAGTGCGCTTCCACATCGACGTCACCCGCGATGAAGTGCCGCGCGCCGTGGAAATCGCCGAGTTGACTCCCGAACAGATGGAATCGGGGAAACCGTTGAAGGCCGATGTCTACGACCCGCCGATCCACCTGGAAATCCTGCCGAACAACGGGCGGCTTTTCCCGAATCTCAACAACCCGATGCTGCTCACCGCCTACCTTCGCGACCGCCTCACGCCAGTCAAGGAATTGAAAGTAGACGTGAAATCCCACGGTAAGGAAGTCGCCCAGGTCGTCACCGATACCATGGGGCTGGCCGAATTCGACTATTACCCCCACGCCGTGGACGAAGGCCTGATGCAAGTGCGCCTGGAAGACCCGAAAGGCACCTCGTTCGCCGGGGATTACCTCGTCGCGCCGCTGGGCACGAAACTGCTGATGCGCCCGAAAAAACACCTGTATCGCGTGGACGAACCGTTGCAGTTCGAACTTGAAGGCTTGCAAAGCGACCCGGTGTACATCGACGTATTCCGAGGCAGCAACTGGATTTATTCGGCCAAGTACGAACTTCACGGAGCCAAGCTGCCGATCAAACTGCGCCTGCCTGCCGGGACCGAGAAAATGGTCTACGTCCAGGCCGCGTACGATTTCCTGCAGCCGGGAACGTCGTTCGACGCTTTTTACGCCTATTACTCGCCGGAACTTTCCAAGCTGGACAACGAAACCATCTCCAAAGCGCGCCAGAAACCACAGCCGGACGTGGACGCTTACAACAAAATGAAGGAAATCGAGCATGAAGCGTTCCTGAAATTCTGGTCCTACGTGAAAAACAGCCCCTCGTATCCGAACGAGGTCGTGGAGCCCTGGCTCAAGAAAATCAACAACATGGGCCTCGACGAAATCCCCGTGGAGGCCGAAGCCATGGCGCGGCTCGTGCTGACCCGGCTTCCCAAGGAATACCTGCTGCTTCCTCTGCTGACGGACACCGAAAACGAACAGCGTCAGCTTTTCACCGCCAGGCAGGAAGAAAACAAGAGCACCCTGCTGGTCTTGCTGGCCGGCTCCGGCGTAGCGGTCGTGTTGTTCATTTTGATGCAAATCGTAGCCAATACCCGCAGCCGCGACACGTGGGACGACCTGGAAGACGTCACCGACGAGGAACGCGAGGCCCTGGACCGCCATCCCAACAAGGCCCTGCTTTGGGTGCTGGGATTCGTCGTTCTAGGTTACGGCCTGATCTGCTATCTGTTGATGAAACTGGACTGGGCCGCCGTGCTGTAACATGGCGAAACCATTCAGGTTCCGATACTGAAATACCCCATTCGATTTAAACGTGAAAGGTGAACGATGAGAACGCTTGCTCTGCTCGGACTGTTCCTGTTGACGATCCCCGGCGCACTCTCGGCACAGGAGGTACAAACACCTCCGCTTCCCGACGATCCCGGCACGGTCGCGCAAGACGCGGCGACGGACGATGCCGTCCCGGCCCAACCTCCCGCAACCACTACGGAAGCCGATGGAACCGTTGAAAACGCGGAAGAGACACCGCAACCCGAACCAGCGGAACCCACGGAACCGAACGAAGAAACGGTTGAAAAGGCCGAGGTTCGCGAAACCGCACCCGTAAAAACGATCCGCCCGCATAAAATTCCACGAGGGGAAGTGGAATTGGCCAGGGGGCTGGTATTGGAATACGGCGGCTTCTACCGCCATTGGATCAATTTCATGGACGAATTCCCGGTGGACGAAGACCGCAACTCCTCGGGACAAAGCCTGTGGGGCGAACATCAACTCCGCGTCAATCCGGGCATTCGTTTCGAGGACATTCAACTGAGCATCAAATCCCAGTTCGACATTTTCCGGGGTCAACTCTGGGGCGACACGGCCCGGTTTAAGCATCCCGACGCCCTGCGCCGACGGGACCGCCACGACGGCGCGGATATCACGGAGTTCGATTTCCGGCAACTGTACTTGGAGTGGATGTCGCCCGCCGGTCTGCTGCGCGGCGGCCAGATGGCCTCCAACTGGGGACTTGGGCTCGTCGCCAACGACGGCGAGCACGACGACGACCGTTTCGGACAGAAACACCACGGCGACCTTAGCGAGCGGCTGATGTTCGTCACCGCACCGTTCAGCCTCGCCACCGAGGATCCGTGGGCCAAGGAACTGCTGGTGGCGGTCGGCGCGGATCTGACCTACCGGGACGAAAACGCCGATCTGCTCGACGGCGATACGGCCTGGGGCGCGGTGGCTTCGGTGGTCTACGTCAACGAAAACTATAAAGGCGGCGGCTACTTCGCCTATCGCAACCAGGAAGACGACGACGGCGACACCCTCGAAGCCTTCGCCCTGGATCTTTACGGAGATTTCAAAATCGAGATGGGCAGCCCTTCCTATATGCTGCTGGTGGCTTTCGAAGGCGCGTACATGATGGCCCACACCGACCGGGTGACGAACTACGAAGCGCCCGACGGCATCGACGTGAAAGGGTTCGGCGCGGTGGGACGTTTGGGCGTGGACTTCGCCGAATACGGCATCGTGCCGATGTTTGAAATGGGCTACGCCTCCGGCGACAAAAACTCCTACGACGAAACCAATTACGCCTTTTCTTTCGACCCGGATTACAACGTCGGCATGATTCTTTTCGATGAAGTGATGGAAGCCGTCAGCGCGCGCGGGGCGTCGCTGGTCTACGATCCCGAACGCAGCAATCAGGCGCCGAAGGGCACCGAGCAGCTTCTCTCGCAAGGGCGCGTGCAGAACGCGATGTACGTCTACCCGACGCTGAAAATCAAGCCTCCCAAATGGGGTACGACGTTCAAACTCGGTTTCTTGTACGCCCGTGTGGCCGAAGAATTCCAGGCTCCCTGGCCGACTTTCGAAAACGGCGGCTCGCCGACCTCCTACCTGGGAACGATGAACCCCGGAAAAAATCTTGGCTTCGAAATCAACGCCGGGGCCGGATATACCTACGACCTGGGCGACCTGCTTCGCTTCGAGGTCAATCTTGATTTCGCCCACTTCCTTCCGGGCGACGCCTTCGACGGTCCCTCTGGGTTGGACATGGACCCCGTGTCCAAGATCAGCGGACGTGTAGGCGTACTCTGGTAGGCGCATCAGCGTGAAAGCGAGGCGAAATTGAAACACGAATCCACGAAAAACAGGCGAACGATGAGAACGATCCATCCAATTATTCAGGCAACGGCGATCTTTATTTTTTTGTTGGCGGCAAGTTGCGACCAGAGCGGTGGGGGGCTGGCTCCGGCGGACAACTCCGGCGACGGACCGAGGCCCGTGTTCGACTTCGACCACAAGCCGTTCGCGGAAATCCCCTTCCCCAACAATCTTGCGACCATCTATGACGATTCGATGCCCACCGGGCGGCGCATCAATATCAGCAAAATCGCGCCGACCTCCCTTGAACGCGATCTGCGCGAAAAAGCCATCGATCTCGACGGTTTCGGAATTTTCCAGCCGATCTCGATTCCTTTCGACGGTCCACTGGACCTTGAAAACATCATCGAGCGCCACCACGACGCCAACCTGGAGCCGTCCAACGACGCGATTTACCTGCTCAACATCGACCCGAAAAGCCCCAAATTCGGCACGGCGATTCCGCTGGATGTGGGACAGGGCAACTTCCCGGTGCTGATGCAGGCCGTCCCCGGCGATCCCTACACCGAGGAACGCGGCCTGTGCGTGGACGAAGCCTGGACCCAGGACAATTACTGGATTCCGTTGACCAGCAACGGCGAACCGCCCTACACTCGCGAGGAATCCACCGGCTTTTTCAACTACTGCGATCCGGTCTGGCGCAACGAAATCCGCGACGCCCACTACGACGGCTCCAACCTGCTGTTCGAAAGCCACGACGAGACGGCAGACGACATCGACCGCGACGGAGACGGTGTGATCGACGTTCCCAACACCTTGGAAAAAGACGACGACGTGTGGCGAGAGTTGATTACCTTTTACGAAAAACAGTCCGATACGTTGATCGCCAAACCTCTGCTTCCGCTGGAAGAGGAAACCACCTACGCAGTGGTGCTGACCAAGCGCCTGTTGGGTGAAGCGGGTGCGGGAAATCCCATACGCAGCCCCTTCAATACGATCAACCACATGAAACAGACCGAAGAGCTCGAACCGCTGAAAAAGGTGTTGTCTCAAGGGTTTACGATGGAAGGCGACTCCAGCCAGAGCGTCGTCTCTTTATCCATCGACGATGTAGCCTTTACCTGGAGTTACACGACCCAGACCGTGACGAAAGACCTCGTGGCGCTCCGCAAGGGACTCTACGGCGTCGGCCCCTTCGGCTGGCTGGCCGAGCAATTCCCGGCGCACATTCAGTCCGACCGCCTGACCCTGCTTGAAGAAGACCTGCCCGAAACCGACATCGACGAGCGAAACCAGTACCTTCTTCCCATCGACAATCTTCAGCAAGTCCTTGAAATTGCGGGAAATATGCTGCTAAGTGAGATCGTCAGCCCCGAACACGCGGACGAGTCGGTCACGTACATGGTGCAGACGATGAACAGCATCTCGCACATTCTTTCGGGCCGCTTCGACGTGCCGTATTTCCTCGCCGACCAGGACGGCTACAACAGTGAAACTTACGCCGGAGACAACGAAGAGTCGTTCCACATCAATTCGAAGACCGGCGAAGCCCATGTCGGCCACGACGAAGTGACCTGGTGGTGCATCGTGCCCCGTGAAACCGAGAACTACAAGCAGCCGTTCCCGGTCAACATCTACTCCCACGGCTATTCGACGAACCGCTTCGAAGCCATCGGCTTCGCTTCGCTCATGGCCTATTACGGCATCGCGACCTGCGGCATCGATTCTGTGGGCCACGGCCTCGTGATTCCTCCGCAATTCCTCGAAGATCCGGTGGTGCTCGGCCTGCTCGACTCGTTGAAAATCCGCCCGGCGATCCAAAGCCTTTCCACAGGCCGCGCGCGGGATCTCAACAACGACGGCGTGCCCGATTCCGGCGGCGATTTCTGGACCGCCGACACCTTCCACACCCGCGACATCGTGCGCCAGTCGGTCATCGACACGATGCAGTTCATCCGAATCATGCGTAGCTTCGACGGTTCCGCCACCTGGCCGGAAGGCTCGTTCGAGGACCAGTCCAAATACTTCGCCGGAATCGATGCCCCGAGTATCGCCGGAGACTTCGACGGCAACGGCAGGCCCGATTTCGGCGGTCCCAACCAGGATTACTATCCCTGGGGACAATCGCTGGGCGGCTTCATCACGGCGCTTCTTTCCGCCACCGACCCGGCGGTCACCGCCGCCGCTCCCGTCGCCGGAGGTGCAGGGCTGATCGACGTCGGCCTGCGTACGATTCAGGAAGGCGTGATCCAGGCAGTATTCCTTTCCTTTATGGGACCGTTCGTTTTCGCCCAGCCGGTGGCTGGCACCGACCAGCTTTCCTTCGGTTTTATCGTGCCGGACAACACCCGCTGGTGGGGCTCGAACGACGGCGTACACGACTACTTCATGCGCGATTTCGCACGTAGCGAAGCCGACAGCGACAACCCCGCCATACCTGGAGACCGGGTGGTGGTCGTCAACGAGATTTCGGACGACGAGTGGTTCTGCGTGCTGGACGACAACCTCGTCTGCCGCGTCGGATACGCCGCCGACGCCCTGGACGGCGTGGAAAAACGTCACGCTTTGGGTATGCCGGACGAATGGTATTTCCGGGGTGTGGAGGAAATCGTCCCCGAACGCGACGGCGAGCAGCGCTTCATCACGCTCACGGAAGAAGAAATCGCCGCATTGGGCGAAGAGGAACGGCGGCTGTACAATTTGCGTAGCGAATTGCAGTGGATTCCCGACGCTTCGAAAATGGGCGACCTGCTGCGCATCGAACTTCGCGCCAAGGATGGAACCGTAAAAGAAGTGATCGACACTTGGGCGCAAAACATGGACGTCGCCGAGGGCGAGCCCTTCCCCGGCAGTTTCTACCAGGGCTTTTTCTACAAACCCGGTGACCGGCTGGTATCTCCGGCGGACGGCCTGGGCAAAGTCCGACAATCGCCCGAATTCCGCCGCCTTATGAACATTTCCTCGATGATTCTCGAACCGGCGGACCCCGTAGCCTACATGCGCTACCAGTTCGAACGTCCCTTCGACTTCAGCGACGTACCCATGGACGCCGCCCTGTACGAGTACCGCAAGCAGCACGATCCCGATTGGACGCCCCACGTGAACAACCTCGTGATTCCCACAAACGGTGATATGAACGTCCCGGTGGCGGTGGAAATCAACGTGGCGCGCGCCGCCGGAATGATCGAAATGTTCGAAACGAGGGCGGAATGGGACGATTTGTTCTGTGAAGGCGGAAGTTATTCCGAAAACGACCTGTTGATTCGCTCCAAGAGCCTGGAAGCCATCGAAGGATTGAATTACTTCGACAACACCTGCTTCAACGAGCCGCGATCCATCAACTTCGACGCGGACAACCTCGACAACGGCCTGGATATCTTCGGCGCACCCAGTCCGGCAACGCCGCTGAGAGCCACCGTGGAAAGCCGCCCCTGGGATGTGACGGAAAGCCGCAAGGACCGGGAACCGACCTTCGAAAAGCTTACGGACGACGGCGACGGCATGTGGAGCAGTCCCTACGGCGTTTCAGCCATGCGCATCCCTTATCTCGAAATGGAGGGTGCGCACGGCTTCGTCGTTCCAGCCCCGTACAAGCAGTACGACATCGACCAGCACATGATTAACATGGTGGGACGCTACTTCCAGACCCACGGCAAGGAATTGTGGGATCACCGCTGCCTCGCCGACAGTAGCTGCGAGTTCTTCAACGAAGATCATTACGTCCAGCCATACGAAGACTGAAAGGATCGCAACCATGGCGAAACCGACGGATCGTGACGCTGTTTTGATTACGGGAGCCTCTTCCGGCATCGGAGAAGCGCTAAGTCGTGAATACGTAAAGAAAAACCGCCGGGTGGTGGGTATCGCCCGGCGGGAGGAAAAACTCGCCGCGCTGCAAGAGGAACTTGGCGAAAGCTTCCGATATTTCATCTGCGACACCACGGACCGGCAAGCGGTCGAAACCGTCGTGGAAAACCTCGATACCGTACCCTTGACGGCAATCCTCAACGCCGGAGTGGGAGAACTCGACAAGCGCACCGAGGTGGATGTAGACCTTCACCGGCGCACCTTCGAAACCAATTATTTCGGGGTGTTACACTGGATCGCGGCCCTGTATCCGCATTATCGCGACGCCGAGGGCGCGGCCATCGCCGCCGTGAGTTCGCTGGCAGGGTATCGCGGCCTGCCCCAAAGTCCCGCCTACGCCGCCAGCAAAGCGGCGGTGCGGGTGATGGTCGAGGGTTTCCGACTGACACTGACCGGCTCGGATATTCGATTCATCAATATCTGTCCGGGTTTCGTAGATACACCGATGACCAAGGTAAACAAAGATCCGATGCCGTTTTTGTGGCCTGCCGAAAAAGCGGCGCGCTACATCGCCAAAAAAATCCAGGCCGGGGCGATGCACATCGAATTTCCCTTGCCGATGCAACTTGCGATGCGCACGGCCTGCTTGTTTCCAGCCGGGTTGTATACACGCACGGTGGCCGGTCCTCCGAGGAAAAAAGGTAGGGAAAACAAGTAGTTACTCCCCGTTCGCCCAGTGTCACGGAAACATTGTTTCATGAAGAAACACCTCCAAAATCGGCTCGGTTCATGGCCAAAATTCACGCTTCTCGCGGGTGCGGCATTGCTTTTTCCCGTGGGACTTGCAGGCGGACTCTATTTTTCGCTCGACCATCCCGCCGACCGTACCACCTTTCTTCCGTTGCTCGTGCTGGGTTGCCTCGTGCTCTGGCTGCTGTTCGGCATGGCGGCCTGGAGTTACGCGCTTTTGCTGCGCGTGAAAGACCTGCGGGACCGCACGATGGAGGAAATCGAAACACTCACGGCGATGCTCGGCCACGCCATGAAGACGCCCCTGCAGCGCCTGCAACTGGATTTGGACGCCGCGAAAGTCGCTCTTTCCAAAGACGGAAACGTGCAATCCCGGCTGGAAAACATCCAATTCGAAACGACGACGTTGGGCCATTTGAGCCGTAACGTGCTGGGATTGTTCATGTTACGGGAGTTGTCCCCTGCCGTGGAATTGCCCGAACTCGTGCTATCATCAACCGTGGAACTTGCCGTCGAACGCTGCCGTTTATTGGCTGAAACACGCGATGGAACCCTTTCTTTCACCAACGAGATTGGGGAACGTCCGGTTCGCCACCACCCGGAGTTGCTGCTCGTGGCCGTGGAACAGTTGTTGAGCAACGTGTTCGAGCACTCCGGCACCTATTCGGCGACACTTCGGCTGTTTGCCGAGGGGGAGGAAGTTCTCCTCGAAGTGAAGGATCAAGGCGAGGGTATCGACGCGGAATTTCTGGACTTTTTCCATACTTCCATCGGTGGGGGAAAGCCGCTGGCACGCGCACGAGCGAGCTTGAAAGGTCTTGGCCTGGAAACCGTGAGGCGCATAGCCCTGTTTCACAGAGGCACGCTGGCGCTGGCCAACGATCCGCAGGGAGGAGCGATCGCCGTCCTGCGTTTTCCCGTAAAAACCAACGGCATGTAGCCTGCTTTTCACACTTTCAAGCCTCATAACGTCCCTTTTTCGCACCAATAAAAACACCTCCTTGTTAAAAATTGGTTCGTTTCGCTTTACGGCTTTCGGAAATCGGCGCATAACATTGTCAGGGGTTGCGGCCCTTGCTATAATCCCAACCTACAATTCAAGTTTAAAGAGGCTGAAATGATTAAAGAAATATTGAAGATTTTCGAAAAACACTCCACCCTGCAGAAAGTGGAACATACCTTCGACGAAATGCTGGCCCTGGCGAAGGATATGTTTTCTAAGGCCACCTCTCCACTCGATTCCGCCCCGGCGGACGAGGATCTGCGAACGTATCTCTGGGAAAAAGACGAGGAAATCAACAAGTTGGAATCGGAAATCCGCCGCCGTCTATATACGCACTTGGTCGTAGGCAAGTGCGCGACGAGCGATCTTTCCTCGGTGATGGCGTTCATGAGCCTCGTCAAAGACGCCGAACGCCTCGGAGATTTCTGCAAAAACATTTTCCGCGTGCTTCGTGCCGCGAATGGTCCTGAAAAACCGGAGGCCCAAGCCAACCTTCTCAAAATGCGGAAAAATATCCTCAAGCAGTTCGACAACATCCGCGAGGTGCTCAAGTCGGACGACCAGAAACGGACGCTGGAAATCGTCGATCTTTCCAAGCGAGACCAGCAACGCTGCCAGACGAACATCGACGGTCTGATCGCTGGAGACCCCAACGTCATCGATTGCTCCAACCCAGTAGCCTGTGCCTTACTGTTCCGCTACTTCAAGCGAATCCTCAGCCATCAGATCAACATCGCCACGTCGGTGTATCTGCCTCTCGACAAGCTCGACTTCTTCGACGAACCGGCCCCCGAAAACTGAGAACAGATTTCGCCTCTCTATTCTTTCCCGGCATTAAAGGTGTCGGGAAAGTTTTTCGTATAAATTTCAAATAGTTGAGCGTGCTATCGGAGGGGATGATCCTCGGCGGGAAGAGGTTTTTGCTCTTGTGGAAGGGTTTCTTTGAACTGTCCATGGACTTGCGCCAGCGCTTTTTCCGGGCCGAGTTCTTCCCAATCCGAAGTGTCGATGGGCGGCAGCACCTTGACCAGAATCGGCACGCCGTGGATGTGCATCGAGTGCTTTTCCCAGCTTTTATGCGCACCTAGCACCACCATCGGCACGACGGGCAAACCGGTCTGCACGGCGAGGTGATACAACCCTTTTTTTAAAGGCTGCAAGCGCCCGTTGCGCGAACGCGTCCCCTCCGGCCAGAGAAAGATCGAAAGCTTGTTGGCGCGCACCGTCCCGGCGAGACTCTGCAACGAACGAATCGCCTTGGGGGAGTTTCCCCGATCGATGCGCAAGTGCCCGGAAATCATATACAATTGACCGAAAAACGGGTAGTAGATGACCTCTTTCTTTGCGATACCCACCGTTCCCACCGGCGAAAGCCAGATGGCAATGAAAATATCGATCATCGACGTGTGATTGGAGATGTATATCGCCGGACGATGACGGTCTAGATGCTCTTTGCCCTCCACCGTCACAGGACAACGGGCCAACCATACAATGGCGCGACCGACGGTTTTACCGTAGTAATTACAGAGCTTTATGCGTAAAACCCGGCTGGGCAGCAACAAGATCAACAGGATGCCAAACACCACGAAACTAGTGGCCAGAAGCAACAATCCGGCCCCGATTTTCATGTGATTGAAGATGTTTTTGGCGTTGAAAACCTGAAGCAGGGTCAGCAGATAGCGAAACGTGGCGGCTCTACTGGGCATGGGCAATCCATTTTTTCGTGGCAATCGCCGGACTCTACGATCCGGCTCTGTAAAGAGCATTTCGCGCACAACCGTAAAATTCCTGCCTATTGTACTCTTGATTGTCTCGGTACAAGGCCGGTTTTCGTGTAAAAGATTCGTAAAAACCTTCGAGATCAGATAGATTTTCTCCATGTTTCCTTCTGTCAATCAGGCTTTTTTTGTCCCCTCGACGGGGCGGAAATTTTTTAGTGCGGATTTAAAATGGACCCGAAGGGTTCAAGCGCCTCTCCCAGTGGGAGAGGTCGGTGCTTTAGCACCGGGTGAGGGGAAGTTTCGTGTTCCCTCACCCTAACCCTCTCCCAAAGGGAGAGGGGATATAAGTCTTTTAATTTCTATATGTTGCAGTTGCCTCCGAAATATTTTGCTCTATTTTAATTTCCGCCCTTTTCGGACCTCGACGATATTGTCACGATTTTTCTAGCCCGGAAAATTCATGAGGATCGTAGCGAGACGCCGAAAACCGATGATATTTCATGAAGTTGGAGCGATTTTCACCCGGAGGCATACTGAACAGTCTGTCGAGGATGAAAATCGGGAAACGAGTGAAAGATCAAGGGTTTTCAAGTCGCAGTAGATTCTTCATGAATTTTCCGGGCTAGGAGCTATACCAATAGTAAAACGGTTCAGGAGAAGATGAAATGAAGCAAGAATTGGCAAACTTTTTCAGGCAGGTACTATATATAACGTTTGTCATGGTTTTGCTGGTCGGATGCGCTGGTCGAGCGAAACGACTTGACGACAAAGGAAAAGGAGAAATCGCAATGAACAAGGCGATGGTGATTCTTTACGTGGCCGATCAGGCACGGAGTCGGGCTTTCTATCGAGCGGTTCTTGGTGAGGATTCTCTGCTGGACGTTCCCGGCATGACCGAGTTTCCGCTATCCGGGACCACGACCCTCGGCCTTATGCCGGAGAAGGGAACCTCGACCTTCCTGGGCGACGCACTCCCCACACCTTCCAGCGGAAACGGAATTCCCCGCTGCGAGCTTTACCTGTTTGTCGATGATCCCGAAAAACAATACCGAACCTTGATCGAAGCAGGCGGCACGGGTATAAGTGAACCCATGAAACGCCCATGGGGAGATTTCGTCGCCTATGGAACAGATCCCGACGGCCACATTCTCGCTTTTGCGAAAACACCCGCAGAGTAAGCGCTACCCTGGCGGAACATCCACTGCTCAGATAATCAATCAGCCTTTTCCATGAAAGACAGCCTATTTCAGGATTATCCTTTCTTTCGAGGAATTATTGATGTTATGTTCGCCAAACTTATTGGAATCGATTTAAAGTCAGCCTATCCAAACAGGTGCCGAGGAGCGGTAGGAATTTTATTCCCTCGGACCCGAGCAAAGTTTTTGAAAGGACAAATCATGCCGGGGCTTAGGATGTATTTTACGATAGTAGGATTGTTTCTTGCAGTACTTTCGATAAGTTGCAGCGAGGAGGGCAATCCCGTAATCGACGGCGACGAAGACACTGCGGAGGCCGAATTTGTAGGGTCAACAACGGACCTGCTCCCTTACGTCGATCCCCTAATCGGCAGCGCGGGCTCCGGAAACGTGATTGTCGGCGCGCTTCGGCCACACGGATTCGTTCGTGTCGGACCGGCGACGCACGAAGAGCCTGGCGAAGTGGCGAGCTATCGATTCGACACTTCGGTCATCGACGGGTTCGCGCACACGTTTTTGGAAGGTCCGGGGGGATCGGGAAACGGCTATGGGCAGATCCTGCTCGTTCCACTCGTAGACGACGTTGAAGTACATCCCGATGGATACGCCCAGGCATTCGACCACGCCGACGAACAGGCCGAGGCAGGATATTACGCCGTGACGCTCGACAATGGCGTTCACGTGGAACTGACCGCAGGAGGATTCAGCGCCATACACCGCTATCAATATCCCTCCCAGGCCGATGCGACCGTTGTTCTGGATCTCGGCTATTCGCGTGGCGATTCGATCGGCGGGTTGGTCGAGATCGTGGACGAACACACCATCGAGGGCCTGGCGGTGTACGATGTCCACCCCATTCTCGGTCTGCTTCTTTCCGGCGGAAACGGCAGCACAGGCGAAAGCACCATTTATTTTCATATCGAGACCAGCGCAGCAATGATCTCCTCCGGTGTTTTTCACGCGGATGAAGAGGAACCGCTGCTGTTAGGGGCAACTGACGCTTCGGGAGCAAGAATCGGAGCCTTCGCCCGTTTCGGCGCACTTGACGAGCCGCTCCTGCTGCGAGTCGGGCTTTCCAGGATCTCTATCGAACAGGCGCAACGAAATCTGGAGGCGGAACAGTCTGGATTGGGATTCGACGAATTGTACGAGGATACCGCCGCTCGCTGGAACCAATTGCTCAACCGGGTACAGGTCACGAGTGATAACGACGGCCTCAAGAAAATCTTTTATACGGCTTTATACCACAGTCTTTTTCAACCGACCGATTTAACCGAGTCGGACGACCTGTATTTCGACGCAACGGACGGTTTCGGGTCCACCGGAGACGCGGAGGGATGGCAGTATTACGGCGACGACTGGTGCATGTGGGATACGTTCCGCACCCTGCATCCCCTGGGAACGCTGGTCGAGCCGGAAATTCGTTCCGATGTGGTGCGCTCGTTGTTGGCGTCCTATGAATCTGGAGGATGGCTGCCCAAATGTTCCTGGCAGGCAACCGGGTATTCTCGTGTCATGATCGCCAACCCCGCCGTTCCCATCATCGTGGACGCCTATGTGAAGGGATTCGACGATTTCGACGTCGATTTGGCCTACGAAGCCATCCTGAAAAGTTCCATGGAAGACGACGACAACCCGATGAAGGATGCGATGTGCGGGTATTTGAATTTGGGAACGCCTTCGGAATACCGAACGCTCGGCTACGTGTCGCACGAATGCGACAAAACCCAGTCGGTTTCGATGACTCTTGAGTATGCCCAAGACGATTTCTGCGTGGCGCGTATGGCCGAAGCACTGGGGAAGACCGAAGACGCCCAGCTCTTCGACGATCGCGCGCAAAATTACCGCAATCATTGGAACGCCGATGAGGGATTCATGGTTCCCCTGAATCGGGACGGCTCGTGGGTAACGCCTTTCGATCCTGCCGACACCTCGGATTTCAACGATTTCTGCGAAGCGTCGAGTTGGATTTACAGTTGGTATGTTCCCCACGATGTTCCCGGTTTGATCGAACTGATCGGCGGAAAAGAAGCCACGGTCGCCAAACTGGACGCTTTTTTCGATGGAGGCCATTTCGACGTAGGAAACGAACCAAGTTTTCACATTCCTTATCTTTATTCTTTGGCGGGGCGGCCCGACTTGTCGCAAGAACGGATCGACACCATATGGCGGGAATCCTTTTCCGTAGCGCCGGACGGTCTTCCCGGAAACGACGACAGCGGGGCGATGAGCGCTTACGCCGCTTTTCTCATGCTGGGTTTGTATCCGATTTCGCCGGGGGAGCCACGTTACCTGATTACGACCCCCGCTTTTTCTCACGTCGAACTACGCCTGCATCCGGAGTATTTTTCGGGAGAGAGCTTCGAAATCGTCGCCGAAGGCTTGTCCGAATCGAAGATTTTCATTCAGGCTGCGAGCTTGAACGGCGATCCGCTCGATACTCTCGAAATCACCCATGACCAGATCATCGCCGGGGGGGAACTCAGGCTGACCATGGGGGATAAGCCGGGAGAATGGGGACGATGAACGGATAACCAAGGTCGGGTAATTGTTTTACCCGACCTTGCCAAGGTGTCGGGTAAAACAATTACCCGACCTACTATCTAACTATCGACTATCTAGAAACTGCTCGAAACAACGGACAAAACCCATTGAAATTCAAGCGGTTTTACGTCTTCGAAAACCGAGCATCGCCGCAACAAACAACAGGCATGGGAGAGAAAACGAAAACGGCCCCACCGAGGCGCAACCGCCCGATGAAGGTTTTCGAATCCGCACGGTAAACGCATCATCCCCAGCTTCGCCGACCTCTATTGCCGCCAGCACCGTACTTTCCGATTCGACGAAAAACGCCTCGTCCACCGGGACATCCAGGCATTCTCCCTCACAGGAATCCAACGCCACCAGGCGGCCTTTCGTCGCTTCGAGCGTCACCCGCACCGGAACGGAAGCAGGACGAAAATACAGCCGCGTCCCGTCCGTCACATCTTCCGGCAGGCAAGATGAACCCGTCGTGTCGTAGTGTTTCAACTCGGCAAAGGAAAACACGTGTTCGCCCGGTTCCAGTTCCAACGCCTCCCCGCAGCGACTGCCCGGCTTCACGGCGATGCAGGCTTCTTCGTCGCAGATGCCTTCCTCCCCGCTCTCCAGCGAGCAGGCCACATGCGACGTAAACGAAACGACACAGCCCTTTGCTTCATCGCATTGGGCTTCCCGGCACTCGTCTTCCGGTTGCTCGCAGAGGTTGTCGTCAGCCTCGTGAAACACGCCATCCACCGGGTCGCAGCCGTCGTTCGTGCAGTCGATGCCGTCGTCGGTTTCGAGCGGCTCGCCCGCCATGCATCCCAGCAAAAGGTTGCAGGTTTCCGGCCCGTTGCACACGTCGCCATCGTCGCAACGCTCGTCCATGGGT
The DNA here is from genome assembly GCA_963663525.2 of Myxococcota bacterium. GTDB lineage: Bacteria > Myxococcota_A > SURF-8 > SURF-8. The sequence continues at coordinate 708,541 of CAXXHC010000004.1, read as the reverse complement.
TCGATAAGGACTTTTTCGTCTTCTTCGTAGCATTGCGGCACACCACAGTCCGGGAAATTGAAGGTCGGTTCCCGCTGCGCTCCCACGCACTGACCCGCATCACAATGCTCGAACACCGTGCAGTACAGGTCGTCCTTGCACGGTTGCCCGAATTTCATGTCTCGGTATCCGCACTCCCCTTCATTCAGACAGATATCCGCCGTGCAGCCGTTGTCGTCGTCGCAGGAGGAAGCGTCGCAGGGCATCGTCGCGAAAAAGAGCGCCGCCGCCTCGAATCGAGCGTAATCGTCCGAATTGAGATGCAGGAGCCAGTCGCCCCGAGCTTCCTGTCCCACGAGAATGTTGAGATCCTCGAAAGGCGGCCTGTCCGGACCGAAGCAGACCACCGGTCCTACGGCCCTGCGGTCGCGGGGATTGTACTCGAAAAGATCGACCGACCGGTCGGTCGGCGTCTCCAACACGGCGGAAAACGTGCCCTTCATACCATTTCGAACCTTGAGGCATACCGACACGTCGTATACCGGCCCATCGGCATCGACGGGAAAGGTGACGGTGTAGGGGGCGTCTTCCAGCGAAGGAAGCCGCTGTGCGCTATCCGCAACGAACTCCACGCCGTATGGAAAACTCCATACCTTCACCGGCACATCCACCGGCGAACCAAGCGCATCGTCGGCGCTTACGGTCAGTGTAGATGTGAAATCCGAAGAAGTATCGGACACTTGGAGTCCCAGCGTCAGGCCGTCTTCGACACTCGCCACGGGATCGAGCGTTCCCGATGCGGTATCCATCAGGGAAATGCTCTCCCCTTCCACCGCAATTTCGTATTCGATGCTTTTCGTTCCAAGATTGGCCAGCAGAAGTCCGTCTTGCGGATCGAAGCGGGAAAGGGAGCCGTCCTTGGTGACGTACCCCGCGACTTCGGTCGGTTCGACGTACAGCAAGCCTCGCACCGGATGCAATTCCGCCTGGAGGTGATACCATTCCCCGGCTTCGGCATGATTCGTGTCGGCGAACAGGTAGTAGGTTCCAGGTTCCAGGTTCTCGACGGTGACGTAACAGTCACCCGTTCCCGGATACGAACTACCGCCGGAATCACAAACGATTTCGCTGGTTTCTTCATCGCAAGCACTGCGTACATAGAGTACGGCGTCCGAGCCATCCAGCGTGGCGCTGAACGCCGAGGCGCTTTCCACTTCGAAACGAAGCACCACCTGTTTGCCATTCCCGCCGCAGGAACCCACCAGGTTTTCATCAAAGGCTTCGTGCCCGCTTTCGAAAAACCGCTCGCTACGTCCTTCTTCGTCGAAATCCAGTTCGATCGGGTTGTTGCAGGAACTTCCGGGTGGCTGGTCGCCCTCGACGAACGGCCTCGACACCCAACGCATGATGTTCGTGGCTGCGTCGTCGTAGGCCACCCGGAAGTAACCACCGTTCTCACCCCAGAACGCGCCCCAGCTGTTTTTGGCGATCCAGCACTGTTCGTCGTCGTCGTAGCCCACCAGAAGCACCAGATGCCCGGCCTCGTAATCGCCCCAGACATGGCGGTAGATTCCCCCGGCGTAGTAGCTGAAATCCGAGAAAATCGCCAGCCCCGCCACCACCGGACCATATTGCAAGGCGGCTTTGACGCGCTCGATGTCTTCCGGGTAGTGGTATTCTCCAGTGGTGATATACGTATATCCCCGCAACTTGTACACTTGGTCCGTCCAATCGTCGCATTCGTAAGTGCATGAAATATCATTGGAACTTCCAAGCACGAGCGAGCTGGAATAGTCCAGGCATTCCTCGACCGTGATTCCCACGTCCATCCCGATATCGTAGGTGTACTCGGCGTTGCCGCCCGTCTCGCAACTCACCGAAAGCGGCGCGCAGGCGAAGGCCTGCCCCTCGGAAAGATCGATGGGCCATTCCTCGTAGGTTTTGCCTTCGGATAGCAGGAAAGCCGATTCGATGGCTGCGATCGAGGCGAAGGCCCAGCAACTTCCACACGCGCCTTGCTGCTGTACCGGCGTAACCCAGTTGCCGCCATGGTCGCGCCAGTCCAGCTTTTTGGGCAACGGATATACCGAATCGGGCTCGAACTGCTTGGATTTACTGACTTTTTCTGGCGGATTCCAGCCCATGCGCTTACGCCGCTCGGCGGGAGACAATCGGGAAATGGACGTTTCCGCCGCCTGCCACTGGGCGCCTTGAAGACGTATCGCCTGGCGTAGGGTATCGAGCTTACCCGCATCATCTGCCCATGCCGTTCCGACTGTGACCAGACAAAACAGGAGAACGGAACCCCATCGCCATTTCCGGGTAGTCATGCGTTTCTTCTCTCGATCCACCCGAAATGCCGGGTTGTCGTTAAAAGGCGTACAAGGATGCATCGCTTCCGGGCGGATATCCCGATTCTTTGAGTTTGTTCACCGCCGCTTCGATTTCCATTTTCAGAGCGTCTTCCTGCAACGTGTCGCCGTTGATATCCAACAGTTCCCCTCCCAGTCGTTTCTGGGCGTATCGGGCGGCTTTGAGCATCACGTCGTACACTTGCACCGGATCGATGCAGCGTGGAATGGCGAAACCGAATACGAGGTCGTCGGTTTGCACCTCACCTCTCTCGATCTGCTCCGGAAGGAAATAGCCGGGTGACGTCGAAGACCATACGCTGAAGAAAAAGTCATCGCCAAGGCCGCTGTCGTTGTTCCAGTGGAAGATGTCCATATCTCCCCACTTCAAGCCAAGGCTCATCATCACATCCCAGATATCCTTGCCTTCGTAAGGCTTTCCATCCTTGGCCTTCAAAACGATTCCAGCCGTCCAGTCGCAATCTTCCGCCAACGCCTTCAGGAATTCGGCACGTTCGCCGCCTTCTTCGGGAGAAGTTTTGGAACCGACCATGACATCGCCCATCTGTGCGCCCGCAACCTTGGTGGCATTTAGAAACGAACGCAGGTCGGTTTGGGTCAAGGATCGCGGCATACTTCGGTCGTCGTCCTGGAAAAGTTTCCAGGCGAAACGCACTTGGGAAATCGAATCCGGTGCGTCGGCAGCCAATAAAAACGACCACTTTCCGGATTCGACACCTTTGCCGTACAACTCCGGCAAACCGTTGGCTTCACGCCAGGCCGCGTCGAAAATGCGCAGGATTTCCTCCCGTTCGATTTCCTTTACGTTCTTGATTTCCAGACTGACCACCCAATCGCTTTTCTCGTCGGGCAGGTATTCATCCGGCGGCGTTACGTTCCCCTCTTTCTGAAAACCTTCCAGATTCACGGAAAGAATCTCGTGCGCGTCCTCGCTTCCCTTTTCGGCAAGCACTTCTTTTTCGGGCATAGGCTCTTGAGGTGAATCCGTGAAGCGCGGGCGTTCGTCGATGAAAGAATCTTCCGAAAACTCTTCGAAATTCTTCGACTTTTTCGAGTTATGCCGCGCAATGAAATACGCCACCACAAGAACCAACAAAACGGCGATTGAAATAAGAACCAGAAAAGCATCCATTCCGTCATTCCCCATTTTGTTTATGGGCCTCCATAAATGCATCGGTCCCCGACCATCCCGATGGGCGCGGACGGCTCGAAGCGCATAGAAACTATAATAACCACTGTCATTATAGGAAGTTGTCGATTTTTCGCAAGTCCAATCCCATCTAAGAAAAAGAACCGCTCCCTTCGCATGAAAAAAAATCTCCACCTGGCATGGCGAAAAGAAAAACATTTTCTTTTTGTTAGTTCTTTGTTAGGTTTTTGACATTCTTCTGTTAATCAGTTTCATAGGATAAGAAAATGAAATACCAAAATCTCTTTGTAATTCCAGGTGTTTGTTTTCTTCTTGCAATCTTTTTCGGCTGTTCGGACTCCAACGACGCCAACCCCATCGATCAAGGCGACTTCGATGCAACCGAGGAAGTGGAAGCCGAGGAAAACGAAGACGCTCCGCCATTTTCCGCCGTGACGACACTCGCGGCAACCATCGTCCCCGACATTCCGTTTTCCGAAACCGTCTGCCCCGATGCCGACGCCGAGTACTGCGCCAACCCCGCCCTTTCGGTGCTGGCGCTTTCCCCATTTTACAGCGTGCAGATGGGTGAATGGTCGTATGCCGAAGGCGAGGAATGCATTCCAAACGACGCTTTTTCCACAAACGCCGATACTACGGGGACACGGAAGTCTCTGTTTTCGTTCGCACAATTAACGGACACCCACCTGACGGACGAGGAAAGCCCCTCCCGCAACGGCATCGTGGACAACCCGGCGGAAGGCGGATCACTGCGACCATCGGACATGTTTACAGAAGTCGTGCTGGACGCCGCAGTAAAAAGCATCAATTACTTCCACCAAAAACATCCCTTCGACTTGGTGACGATCACCGGAGATGTTACCGATTCCATCCTTAAAACCGAACTCGAAGCCTTTACCGCAATCATGGCGGGTGAAATGGTGCACCCGGACAGCGGAGAGGATGACGACCCCGTGGAAGGCCCGAATAACGACCCACAGGACGATTTCCAGGCCGCCGGGTTGGATCAGGATCTGCCGTGGATCGTTGCGTTGGGCAACCACGATTCCTGCATGTTGGGCACCTCGCCCATCGACGAAAGCAGCATCGCCATGGCGACAGGAAACAAAGCTGACTTCGGAACACGCAACGGCAAAACGTTCGAAATGGTCACGGGGGAGATACCGGAAGACCCCGAACGCCGCCCGCTGCACCACACGGAATTGATCGAACAGATTCTCAACGCATCGGGACTACCCCAAGGGCACGGCTATACACAAAAAAACATCGACGACAGCAAGGGCTATTTTGTCTATGACCCGGATGGAGATCTACCTCTACGGTTCATCATGTTGGACACGGCCTATCGTCCGGGACCGGAAGGTTTCACCGGTATGATCCAATACGCCGACGGAGTGCTCGATCGCGACCAGTTCGAGGATTTTCTGGCCCCCCAACTCGACCTAGCCCTGGAGGAAAAACGCCTCGTCATCGTGATGGCGCACCATGCGTTGGGCTCGATTTCCAACGACGACCAGCCCAACCGCTTCGCCGATGGCGAGGAAATCAAGTCTCTGTTGTGCGAATACGAAAACGTGTTGCTGTTCGTCGGAGGACACTCCCACAAGCACCGCATCCGCCACTACGAAAACGACCTGGGCACGGGCGGTTTTTACGAGGTGAAAACCACGTCGCTGATCGACTGGCCCCAACAATTTCGCTTCTTCGAAATCGTGCGCAACGCCGACGCCACTCTTTCCGTTTTTACCGTCGTCGTGGACTACGAAGCCCCCGAGGGCAGTCTCCCCGCCACCTCGCGAATGCTTTCGCTGATCGACGTCCAATCCGGCTGGGAAGACGACCGCGAGGTCGAAGCAACGGACCGCAACGCGGAGTTGATCTGGCCGATTCCCGCCTCTCTTCAATCCACGATTGACGCCTGGCCGGAACCGAAGGAGACACTCGCTTCCCAGACTGCCTGGAAGGAAAGCGAGTAATTTCAATTAGATCAGTTGCTATTTGATTTTAGCGATAGACCCACTGGGGACAAAGTGTGGCACGGGCCAAGCGACGTGAAACGTCCGCTTGCCCGTGTACCCCCAACCATGCACATGGGCAACCTACGGTTAGCCCATGCCAGCTTGCTGACAAAGTATCTATCTTTGTAGAAACATTTGTCACCCCCGCGAAGGCGGGGGTCCAGGTGCTTGATATTGCTCTGGATTCCCGCCTGCGCAGGAATGACATTTATGCAAAATTGGGGCTGGAAATCAAATTCAGGGGGGTTGTCAATACTCCGACATAGGCAACCTGCGGTTGGCCCATGCCACACATAATGAAATGATCGCTAAAACCAGCTATACGTGCACCGTTTCCCGGCACTTTGCAACGTCTGAATGAACTCCAGCCAGCGGTCTCCGATTTCCTCCCGGTCGGGAAGTGAAAGACGTGCGGCCCGTGCACATGCTCCGAGTTCGCTCCAGTTTTTTCGCCGGACAAAGGCCCTCAATACTTCCTCGAAAGCTTTTCTCCAGGAATATGCCGTATTTCCCGGAACTTCGAACCATTCCCCCGTTTCTCCGGACGTCACCTGTTCCCGCACTGCTGCGATGCCGGAAAATCCAATAGCAGAGACACCACAGCAGGCCGCTTCAGCCAAAACGCGGCAAGAACCGTCGTTGCCCTCGGCGGCGAGCAACAGGGCGTCCATCGTGCGATAGGCGGCGGCCAATACAGGGGTACGCAGGTATCCCATAAAACGCACGTACTCGCGTAACCCCCAGTGACGACAGAGGTTTTCCGCCTCTCCGGCGGATTCTCCTGCGCCGACCACCACCAAACGCACCCCCAATTCCCGGCCCACGCTTCGCATGGCAGCCAACAACGGAAACAAACGACGTCCCGGCTTGATGCGGCACACCATCCCAAGCGTCGGCACATCCCGTGGAAATCCCAGCTTTTCGCGCAAATCAGGGCCATGGGGAGAAAACATGCCTGTTTCGATAGGCAACGGGGTGTAAAAAAAGCGTTCCGTCGGAATATCGAAGCGATCTCGAAGCTTATCTTCCCAGCCTTGCACGTGGCTGAGTACGGCGTCCGTTCGCCGCCAAAGCCAACGCTGCCCGGTGCGTTTTTGCAAAGACCGCTTCGAGTGCAAGGTACGAATCAAAGGCACGTTTCGGGAAAGCCCGCGCATCCCCAGCCATGCCAAAACGTGGTCATGGCTGGTATGCGTCACCACGGCGTCTGGCTTCCAACGCTTTAAACATTGCCTTAACTTATGGATATCATTGAGAGTTTTCCACGGCGGCGCTACCGTGGACATCGCCAGGCTCTCGTCTGTGAAAATACCATGTCCTCGCAAAACGTGGGCGAGATCGTCGGGCCGGTGGCCATCGATCACCACCCGCAGATCCGCTCCGGCATCGCGGAAGGCGAGGATCATCGGCAGGGCGGCGGCTCCCGGTCCGGTGAGGGTCGGACAGGCCAGCAAATGCATGACACGAAGCGCGCTCATACTTCGTATCCTTTTGATTTTTCTTCATTTTTCGGTGTATTTTCACCGCAGGTCTCTTGCATTTCCTTGGGTGGAACGAAGTTCCCCTCCTCGATTCCTCGCGCAAGCCACCGAGCGGCGGCTTCGACGTCGGAAGGCCGGGGACCGAGATCGTCGTGGGGCAGAACTCCCACCACCTGGGGTACGCGAGGAAGCCAGCGCATTGCGTCGGAACAGCGGAACACCGCCACGGTCGGCACGCCGAGCGCCCAACTCATATGCATGGGGCCGGTATCGCCGATCACCATCAGGTCACAGATCCCAAGAAACGACTGTAAATAGGCGATATCACAGGCCGGAATCGCAAGCGCCCTCCCCTCGCTTTTTTCTTCGAGCGCGCGTGCAAGGCTTTTTTCCCCCGGTCCCCAGAAAATCAACGCCCGCCACCCGGCAGGAGGTCCGAAGGCACGTAAAAATTCCGCGAAGCGCTCGACGGGCCAGCGATGATCCGGCTTGCGCCCGCCTACGTACAACCCCAACAAGCGTTGTCTGTCGATATCGTGTTTTCGCAGCCACTCGCGCACGTCATCTTTGACCTTTTCCGGCACAGAAGCGATCCAGGGCGGCGTGGAGGGTACTTCTCCGAGAACCGGCTTCAGCAGACGAAGCTTTCGTTGGGCGTCGTGGGCTTCTTTGGTAGGGTCGGCGTCGTCGGGAGCGTTGGTGGCGACGGCATGGGTATAGGCCCAATCGGCAACGCCCCGACGGTGCCCCACACGCCAGCGCCCACCGGCCAGTAACGCCAGCGCCAGAGAAGTAAACGAGGCCCGTTGCTCGTGAGCGGCGTCGATCACAAGGTCATACGGAGTACGTAACAGGTGGAAAATCAAAGAGAAAAAGTACCACGGCGCGATCCATGGGGAGCGTTTCTCGAACGGTCGAATCCGCAGGTTGGCACGTTCCGGCGACGGCGGATGCTCCTCCACCAGCCAGCGGTACCGTCTGCAAACCAGCCACTCGATTCGGGCTTCGGGAAAAGTTTGGCACAAGGCTTGGGCGAGAGGAGCTGTCAACAACACGTTACCCATGCGCTCGTCCACACGGATCAACAACACGGAGCGGATGCTTTCGCGCTCCTGCGTCGTCAATGGAGGAGCGTTTCCATCGCTCTTCCTCCGAAGCAGCCAAACCAGCAAGCGAACGAGCCACCCTGCATTCATCGTGTTTCCCATTCCGTCTTTGCCAAGCTTTTCCCTTCACATTTGACTCAAATGCGCTAGACTGTACCCGAATCCGTCACGACATCGCAACCCGTTCCAACGTCGAAACCGATGAAACACGCGATAAAATCGAATTTTCCACGACTTCCAACGATGCCCTTTCGGCTTATTGCAGCCTTGGCGCCGGTTCTGTGCCTTTTCGTCGCCTCCTGCACTACGGTGGTGGTGCGCACCATGCAACCCATCCTCGAAGAAGGGGCTTTGGCGGTCGAAAGCGAAACCGATCTCCGCTTTGCTCGCGAGGCCATGGCCGGAAATCTGAAGCTTTTGGAGGGCGTCTATCGGTCCGACCCCGGCCAGGACGACGTACGTCTGCTGTTGATGCGCGGTTTTTCGGGCTATGCCATGGCTTTTCTCGAACGGGAGGAACCCGCACGGGCGGCGACGTTCTACCGCCGCGCCCGCGATCTCGGCATGGAATGGCTTCGAGAACAATCGGGCTTTTCGGAGGCATTCGACGCCGGGGCCGAAGCGCTGGAGAAACAACTCCGCCGTTGGAAAACGGAACGTAAAATGGCGTTTTTGTATTGGACAGCGGCCTCATGGGGGCTGGTGATCCAGATCCGTCCCGACGATCCCGCCGAGGTGGCCTATCTCGGACGCATCAAAGCCATGATGCAACGGGTTGCGGATCGTATGCCCGAATACTACTTCGCGGGAGCCGATACTTTTCTGGGAGCCATCGAGGCGGCGGTGCCCCAAGCGTTGGGAGGAAACCCGGAAAAAGCGCGCGAGCACTTCGAAAAGGCGCTTGCGCTCAACGAACGTAAATTTCTGCTGACCCTGTTTTTCTATGCCCGACATTATGCGATAGGCAACATGAAAACGGAGTTGGCGAAATCCCTGCTGCACGAAATCGTCCGCACCGACCCGAAGGTGCTGCCGGACGCCGCTCTGGCCAATGCCGTAGCTATCGAAAGAGCCCGTAAAGTATTGAAAGAACTTGGTGAAAATGCAACGGAATCCGCGACGCCGCCACCGGAATTCACCGACGACGAGTTGTTTTCGGATTGAGAATGGAATGGAAGGCATGAAACACGTTTTTGGGAACTGGCTTCATTTAGGACTGTTGACGCTTTTGCTGCTTCTGCCGGGTGTTTCCACGACACACGCCGCCGAGGCCATCACTCTACGCTTTTCGACACTCGCCCCGGAAGGCACCGGCTGGATGAATACCATGCACGAAGTGGATCAAGCCGTCCGAAAGGAGACCCAGGGGCGGGTTGGTTTCCTTTTTTATCCCGGAGGACAGCAGGGCGACGAGAAGGAAATGCTGGCCAAGATCGAGCAGCGCCAACTCCACGCCGGAGCCTTCAGCGGCAACGGACTGGCCCGCATCGTTCCGGCGCAGCGCGTGCTCGACCTTCCCCTAGTGTTCGAAACCTCTGAGGAAGTCACCGCCGCGCAAGACGGCCTTTTCGACCATTTCAGCGCCGAATTCGAGAAAAAGGGCTACAAGTTGCTTGCCTTTGTAGACTTGGGCTTCGTGTACTTCTTTTCTCAAAAACCCATTCGCACGCTTGAGGATTTCCGCACGTTGAAACTGGGAGTCTGGGAGGGAGACGAACTGGCCGCCGAAACGATAAAAGCGTTCGGCATCTCTCCGCGCTCGATCGCCGTCCCCGACGTGCTCAACGGCTTACGCACCGGCCTGATCGACTCGATCTACTCCAATCCTTACGGAGCCATCGCGATGCAGTGGCACGAGTATCTAAAGGCGGTGGCGGGCATCAAACTGGTCAGTCCAACCGGCGCGATAATCGTCCGCAAGGACATCTTCGACCGCATCCCCCCCGCCGACCAGGCCAAACTCCAAATGATTCTGCAGGAGAAGGTACGCCGCCTGGCGGAAAACATGCGAACCGAGAACCTCGTGGCGCTCAAACAGATGAAAAAAATGGGGATTTCCCTTACGAAGCCTCCGGCGGACTCCGACATGAAAGGCGTATACGAGACGATCCGGGCCATGCGTTTCAAACTGGCCGACACGGGCCGTTTTTACGACAAAGCCCTGCTGGAGCGTATGCTCGGCATCGTCGCCGAGGTCAGGAAAAAGCGAAAACCCTGAACGAGTACCCCTTGCCGATCAAATTCGACCCTTTTCGGCCATGAAATCCACCCAGAAGCCCAAATGTTGAAGCTTTTCGTAGCTTGGCTGTAGCGGCGAGACGTAAGCCCGCCGAAAAGAGGGATTGGAGGGGCAACGTTCAAAAGCAAAAACGGCGGGCTTACGCCTCGCCGCTACTACGAAAAAAGATAATTTTCCAAAGTCGCACCATTTGATGATGCGCCCGATTTCCATAAGGATTCTTTTTGACTTCCCGGAGAAAATTTAAAAACCGCGTGCTGGCCTGGGTTTTTACGCTGGGCATGGCGCTGTACGACAGGCTGCTGTACGTCTGGCGCGAACCGCTTGCCGTCGTAGTGGCATGGCTTGCACGACAACTGGCCCGGAAAGAAACCCGCCTCGCACGAACTCAGCTTCGTCTCGCGCTGGGAGCCACGCACCGGCAAAGCGTTGATATCGTTCGTGATATTTCCCTTCACCTGGCGCACTCGCTGCTCGAAACGCTGGAATTGGTAAGACGGCCCGAAGAAATGCTAAACCGTGTGGAGTGGACGAAAGAGGCTCTCGAAGCATTCGCCCAAGCGCTTTCACATAAGCACGGAGCAATTCTCGTTACGGGGCATATCGGCAACTGGGAATTGCTCTCGGCGGCTGTCGCTGCGAAATTTTCTCCCTGTGGAACATTTTACAAACCCAGTTACGATCCCGCCGTGGATCGCCTGATCGTCGATTCGCGCGAACGCCACGGAATGAAGTGCATCGCTCGCAACGAACCTCAACACGCCGAAAAAACAAGGGAAATCCTGAGACAAAACGGAATTGTGGCGGTGTTGATCGATCAAAGCACCTCCGTCGCTTCGGTAAAAGTGCCGTTCTTTTCGCTCCCGGCGTCCACGCCAAGCGGCGCGGCGGCACTGACCGCAAAGTATCATTGTCCGATGGTGGTCTGTTGGATCGAACACTGCGAAAACCGCCACGTGGTGCACGCCGCCAAACCGCTGGAAATTCCATCCATGGCGTCCGAAGACCTCCGCCGCACGACGCACGACGCCACAAAGCTCCTGGAACGAGCCATCCGCAGACATCCCGAACAATGGGTCTGGTTTCATTCGCGCTGGAGTTAACCCGGAAAATTCCTGAAAACCTGTTGCGACTTGAAAACTCTCGATCTTTCTCTCGTTTCACGATTTTCATCCTCGACAGACTGTTCAGTCTGCCTGCGGGTGAAAATCGCTCCAACTTCTTGAAATACCTTCGGTTTTCTGCGTCTCGCTACGGTTTTTATGAATTTTTCGGGTTAAGGCTTTTTCGTTTCGGCGGATTCGGACGAAGAGTTCTTCAATTCGTCGAGTTGAAACACCGCTTTCGCTCCGGTTGCTCGGACGGTGTCGTTTTTCATGTCGATCACGATTTCCCGACCGCTAAGCACCTGCCCTTTCCGGTGCATTTCGGGCTCGCCGGACAAGCGTAGATTGGAGCGTGCAATATCGAAATCGGCCCGTTGTGCCGAGGCTTTCCAATGATTTCGACGAAGCGCGACTTCCCCGACCGCCTCCACGCGCAGAACGCCTCCGTCTTCCCCCGTGACAACCGTAAGTCTCGTGCATGTAAGGGAAAAATCCCCCTGTTGCAAACGCACGTGACCTTCGAAACGAACCCCTCCGCCTTTAGCCTGCCAGACGACTTCATCGCTTTCGATGGCCACTGCCGCGCCGCTCTGGATGAAATCCGGCAGTTCGAGTCGGAATCCATTCAAATTCGGGGAAGCCCCGATCATCAAGGCAAATATCGTCAGAAAAATCGTCACGTTTTTCTCTCGTTTACAATCGGTTTGGGGCGGGAAATTTCTGCATCAATGGTCGTAGCGGATGCCATGGCGTGCGAGCAAGGCCTGTAGGGCCGAGATTTTTTTCTCGGAGCGCAGGAATTTCGTTTTCAGGGTCAGGTGTTCGCGATGGAGAGAATGGTACATCTTCGTTTTCAAGTCCGCGTCGTACATGGCGGAGGAAAGATCCTCGTTATCGCTCTGCATTGAAATCGATACATCGTGTTTGGCGACTCGCTTTTCTTTACTACGCTGCTTGCGAAGTTGTTCCAACTCCTCCGAAAGCTCGCCGATCTGGTCGCTTTGCTTTTTGGCGATCTGAGCCGAAAGCTTTTCGAGTTCTTCCAGGCGACGCCGGTATTTTTCCACCTCATCCGATTTGGCTTGCAGACGCGTTTTGTATTCGTCGCCTTCGCGAACGGCCCGTTCGAGCTTTTCCATCAGGCCGTTATCCTTGGAACTTCCCGCTTGGGCTTCTTTCGAAACCTCTTCCACCCTTTTTTCCAGGGTTGCATTCGCTTTTTCGAGATCCTCATGCCGCTGGCGCGCGTCGGTGACATCGGTTTGGAGATCGAGAATGGCCCGTTCTTTCTGCTCCAGCCGTTCGCGCAACTCCTCGGCTTCCCGCGCGACTTTTTCACTCAGGCGCTGCTGTTTCTCCAACGCACGCAGTTCTTTTTCCAAGGAATCGTAATGTTTTTTCGCGGTTTCGTTCGTTTTTTCATGTTCTTTGATGAAATCTTGCAACTCGGATATGTCTTTTTCGAGCTTCGCCACAAGACTTTCCCGGCTTTCCAACTCTTCCCGCAGTTTTACGCTTTGCGCCCGTTCTTCGCGAAGCGGCTGCAACTCTTCCTCATTGGCCTTGAGTTGTTCGCGCAACGCTTTTTGATCCTTCGACGCACCCGCGACGATCTCCTGCAGCTTGGTTTCGTTTTCCTGCAAACGCTGATTGAGATCGAGTATCGTTTGGTTCAATCCGTCGATACGTTCCTGCTGAAGACGACTTTCCTGCTGCTGGTTTTCCTCATCCTGCCGGGTTTTCTCACGAAGTGTTTCCAGTTCCCGCCGTGCTTCTTCCAACGCCTCGGATGCCTCGCTTCGGGCTTGCTCCTCGGCGGCCAGCTTTTCTTGCAGCGCGGCGCTTTCATCCGAAGAAGAAGCCCGCAACGTCTCGATTTCATGCGCTTTTTCGGAAACTTCCTCCCGGACGGTCTCCAATTCCTTGCGACGCTCCGCGAGTTCGCGCTCTGACTCCTCACGGCTTTCGGCTAACTGGCGCGCGAAGTCCTCACGCTGCGTTTCAAACTCCTGTCGGGCGGATTCCAGTTCCCGCCGTGCCTCTTCCAACGCCTCGGACGCCTCGCTTCGGGCTTGTACCTCGGCGGCCAGCTTTTCTTGCAGCGCGGCGCTTTCATCCGAAGAAGACGCACGCAACGCCTCGATTTCATGAGCCTTTTCGGAAACTTCCTCGCGAACAGATTCCAATTCCTTACGGCGCTCCGCTAGTTCGCGCTCCGATTCCTCACGGCTTTCGGCGAGTTGACGCTCGAAGCCTTCACGCTGCGTTTCAAACTCCTGTCGGGCGGATTCCATTTCCCGCCGTGCCTCTTCCAACGCCTCGGACGCCTCGTTCCGGGCTTGTGCCTCGGCGGCTAGTTTTTCTTGCAGCGCGGCGCTTTCATCCGACGATGACGCACGCAACATCTCGATTTCATGCGTCTTTTCGGAAACTTCCTCGCGAACAGATTCCAATTCCTTAAGGCGCTCTGCCAGTTCGCGCTCCGATTCTTCACGGCTCTCAGTTAGCTGGCGCTCGAAGTCCTCACGCTGTGATTCAAACTCCTGTCGGGCGGATTCCAGTTCCCGCCGCGCCTCTTCCAACGCCTCGGATGCCTCGCTCCGGGCTTGTTCCTCGGCGGCTAGTTTTTCTTGCAGCGCGGAGCTTTCTTTCGACAAAGACGCCCGTAACGTATCGATTTCATGAGCCTTTTCGGAAACTTCCTCCCGGACGGCCTCCAACTCCTTACGGCGCTCCGCAAGTTCGCGCTCCGATTCCTCACGGCTTTCGGCTAACTGGCGCTCGAAGTCCTCACGGCTTTCGGCAAGTTGAAGCTCGAAGCCTTCACGCCGCGTTTCAAATTCCTGTCGGGCGGATTCCAGTTCCCGCCGCGCCTCTTCCAACGCCTCGGATGCCTCGCTTCGGGCTTGCTCCTCGGCGGCTAGTTTTTCTTGCAGCGCGGAGCTTTCATCCGACGATGACGCACGCAACATCTCGATTTCATGCGTCTTTTCGGAAACTTCCTCGCGAACAGATTCCAATTCCTTAAGGCGCTCTGCCAGTTCGCGCTCCGATTCTTCACGGGTTTCAGCTAGCTGGCGCTCGAAGTCTTCACGGCTTTCGGAAAGTTGAAGCTCGAAGCCTTCACGGCTTTCGGCGAGTTGGTGCTCAAAATCTTCTCGGCTCTCGGTAAGTTGACGTTCGAAATCTTCTTTTTGGTTCGCGATGTCGTTGGCGAGCTGAGTTTGTTGCTCCAACGAAGACTCCAGTTCTTTTTCCCGCTGTTCCAGCCGGGTTTCGAGATCCTGAGTCTCCGTCTGAGATTTTTTCCGGAAGCGGGAAAACTCCTCGGAGCGATCGGCGAGCTTCTGGCTCAATTCGTCGATCATCTTCCGCTGTTGTTCGTTTTCAGCTTCCCATTCCTGACGCCTGAGTTCGAAAGCCTTGGCCTGCTCCTGAATCGAACTCTGGAGTTCGGTCTTGCCCTCCTCCAAAGCCGCCGCGTGTCGTTCGGCTTCGGCCAGCTTTTCACGAGCGGATGTCCGTTCTTCCTCGAATTGCGCCTGCGTCTCGGCAAGTGTCGCCCGAACCTCGTCATGTGCGAGCTCACGTTCTTGCAATCGGTTTGCAAAATCTTCGAGCCTTTGCCTTGCCGCCTCCAATTCGTCTCCCAGACGACGTTGCCCCTCCTGAGATTCCTCCAACTGCGTGCACGTCGCTTCCAACGCGGCGGTTCGCTCGGCCAATTGGAGTTGCAGGCTTTCCGCCTCGGAACGTCCAGCCTGGATTTCATCCTGCAATGCGGTCTCACGCTCGACAAATTCCGACGTTTTTCTTTCAAAAACGGAAAGCTGTTCCGCGAATTGAATCTGAAGTTCTTTCGCCTCCATTTTCGCAGCAGCCAGGATTTGGTCGCGCTCCTCCAACGTCTCACGCAACTCCGCAAGTTCGGAGTCTTTTGCATCAAGCGCCGAGGATCGCTCCGAAAGCTGTGATTCCAGAGACTTAGAAGCATCCTGAGCAGCACCCAAGGCGGCGTCGCGCTCCTGCAACGTCTCACGCAACTCCGCAAGCTCTGAGTCTTTCGCGTCCAGCGCCGAGGATCGCTCCGAAAGCTGTGATTCCAGAGACTTCGAAGCCTCCTGCGCGGTGGCCAAAGCGGCGTTGCGCTCCTGCAACGTCTCTCGCAACTCTGCAAGCTCTGAGTCTTTCACATCCAGCGCAGAGCTTCGCTCCGAAAGCTGCGATTCCAGGGACTTCGAAGCCTCCTGCGCGGTGGCCAAGGCGGCGTCACGTTCCTGCAACGTCTCTCGCAACTCTGCAAGTTCGGAGTCTTTCGCATCCAGCGCCGAAGATCGCTCCGAAAGCTGTGATTCCAGAGACTTCGAAGCCTCCTGCGCGGTGGCAAGAGCGGCGTCACGCTCCTGCAACGTCTCTCGCAACTCAGCAAGTTCTGAGTCTTTCGCGTCCAGCGCCGAAGATCGCTCCGAAAGCTGTGATTCCAGGGACTTCGACGCCTCCTGCGCGGTGGCCAAAGCGGCGTCGCGCTCCTCCAACGTCTCTCGCAACTCCGCAAGCTCTGAGTCTTTCGCGTCCAGCGCGGAAGATCGCTCCGAAAGCTGTGATTCCAGAGACTTCGACGCCTCCTGCGCGGTGGCAAGAGCGTCATCGTGCTCTTTTTGAAGAGTTTGCAGCTTTTGTTCCAGGGTTTGACGTTCTTCCTGGAATCCTCGCTGGGTCTCCTGATGATTATGTTCTTCTTCCTCAAGTCGTTTTTGGAGATTTTCAAGCTCTTTTTCGTGTCGAGCGGTTTCCTGTTCGGTGTGAAGCTTTTCTTTTAGAAGCTTTTCCTGCAATTCCGCGTTTTCAAGCTTCAGTTTCCGGCTCTGTTCGGATATCTCTTCCTGCGCGATGACGTTTTCGAGCTTGAGTTCCGCCAATTCCTCTTCAAGTTCCTGGTTTTTAACGGCGTACTCAGAAAGATTTTTTTCGAAACGTTCCCGATGTTTGGCAAAGTCCGCGTCGCGATCGGCTAGGGTTTCGCGCAATATCCCCGTTTCTTCCCTGGCTTCAACAAGGTCTTCACGCGAGGAAAGAAGGGAAAGTTCCAGGTCTTCGAACCTGCGCTCGTATTCGTCCTTGAGCGAGGCCAGTTCGAGTTCCTTTTTCGCCAGCGATTCCTTGGTCTTTTCCAGTTCCGCTGCCAGTTCGATCTGGACTTCTTCCCGGCTCTCTTCGATCTCGCGTTTTTGGTCTTCAAACTCTTCGTGGAGGAGCTTGGCTCTCTCGTCGGCGCTCCTTCGAACTTCCTCCAGCTTCTTTTCGAGATTCTTTTTCTCGTTTTGCGCTTCTTCGAGCATTTCGGAGGCGTTTTGCCGAAGAATGGCCAGTTCCTCTTCCCTCTGCTTGAGCTTGACTTCGAGACGCTGGGAGTCTTCCTCGCGGGAGGAACGGATCGACTCCACCTTTTCTTGCAATTCCTGAAGTTTTTCCAGGCGCTGGGGTGACTCCTCTCCACGAATCGCCACCGTTTTGCGCAGGCGTTCGAGATCCTGACTCAAGGTTTCGACTTTGAACGACGCCTTCTTCAGTTCGAACTTCGTTTCCTCGAGTTCGTTCTGCAAGGAGGTTTTTTGTTGCTCGACCTCTTGAAGTCTCGTTTCCAGACCGCTTTTTTCAATGTAGGTTTCGGCCAACTCCCGGCGAAGTTGTTGAAGTACCTGACTTTTCTTTTTCGAGGTTTTGGGGGTAGAGGACGCCAGCGCCGGTTCGGATTCCGACTCCTTAAGCTCTGGAGGAGGCTCCAGTGGAATCGAAGACTCTTTGGCCGACGGCGTGGAAACGGGGGGCACCGATTCTGCGGCAACGGCCATCGGCACCCACTTCAGGTGGACGGCCATCCGGTTTTGAAACTGATTCAATTCAATAGGTTTCGTGGCGTAGAGATCGGCGTGCCGGGGAAGTTTTTCGTGCTCTTTGAACGACCCGGCATGATTTTTATTGCCGACCATCACGATGAACCCAGGTGCATCCTGAATGGATTTAATCATTTCGAAGAGGTTGAAACCGTTGGTGTCGGTCAACTCGACGCCGATAATCACTACGTCCGGTTTCCACTGCTGATATCGCGAGATCCCCCTGTCTCCCGACGGAAACTGTTCAAATTCGACCGACAACGGTTCGAAATGCCGTTTGAAGGCTTCTGCAAAATCCTTGTCGGAGTCGATCAGCAGTATTTTTCGTCTGGCCATTCCGGTTGCTCGCGGTCGAAACTCGCCGATAAACAAGTAGGTACTCTGAGAAACCCATCAATTTTAGAGGAAAAACGCTAGAATTTCCAGTTTCTTGCCCATTTCTACGTTTCGAGACGAATGCAAACGGAAGGAAATCGCAACTCTCGCACGAAATCCGTTTTTTTTTAGGCAGTTGGGAAACGTAGGTTCAAGATCGCAAAAAGAAAAACCCGGAGCGGGATACGCTCCGGATCAGCCTGTTGATGAAGTTCTATCCACGTATCCACGAATAGACGTGTGTCATCCTCGAAAAAGCGAGGGTACACATGCTTGATATTGCTATGAAATCCTGTCTGCACGGGAATGACGCACATTGAATAGATACTATGTTCTACCTGCCGGACGAATAGCATCCCTTCCTAATTCTTCTAATCGTGTAACGTCCTTGCCAACCGGAAACCGAGTCTGACGGATCGATCTTCAGCAGGGAACCTGGCACGAGCCGCTGAACGACAGTATCCGGTATTATCTTGCCAGTTACTGCCGCGCTTGACACGAAGCTCGGCATAACAGCCCCCTCCCGTTCCCGTTCCATCTTCAAAGGGATCATCACCAAGACCGGATACATCGTCGCAGAAACTGTCCGCTGTGTATTCATAAACGTTGCCGATCATATCGAACAATCCCCAGGAATTGGCTTCTTTCTCTCCAACGGGGTGCGTTGTACCGCTGGAATCTGCACACGTCCATGCAATCTGAGTCAGATTACTGTCCACAGTACACGAAGTATAGGTCAGCGTTCCGTTGTTACCATCACTTTGATAAAATGCCGTGTATTGATCTCCCGAACGAGCGGCATACTCCCATTCCGCATCTGTCGGCAGACGATACCCTTCACACTCCTGCGGCTTGCTAACATTGTTTAATGTCGCCGTGCAGATGTACAAGTCTCCGGGCATTTCACATTGCATTGCCGATGCATCGCAACCACCACTAAACGTATTTGTACAATCCGTCAACGTATAACAAGGCTCCAGCCCGTGCTGATTTGAAAGCCAGTTGGCATATTCCACAGCCTCAAACCAGTTCACGCGTTCCACAGGACAATCATCCCCGCAATCCGTCCCATTTCCATTAGGTCCGAAGTAGCTTGGATTGACACCAAAAGCCCCTACCCACTGACCTTGTGTTACTTCATGGGCCTGAAGTTCGAAATCGTAGGTCAACGTCACTTCGTGCAAGACTTCACGGGAGGAATTTCTCCCCGGTTCGCTGATACAATCCACTGGATATCCCGCCGGACAAGTCGAACCGTCCGGCGAACCCATCCAGAAGGTTCCAGCTTCGATGGCCACCCAGTCGTCACAGGCATCCCCCACGCCGTCAGAATCAACGTCTTCCTGTGCGGGGTTGTAAGCATCCGGGCAGTTGTCGTCGCAGCCGCTGATTTCGCCTCCAGAGCAAGGATTGGAACCATCCCCGGCGGGAATATCGTCTCGGTCGGGATTTCCTGGGTCATGGAGGGTGCGCACAAGCCGGAAACCGATGTTATAAGAGCCATTCGCGGTACCGATATAGTTCCGGTAACCAGACCTCACCCAGCGTGATTCATACTCAAAAGTCCCGCCTCTTACAGCGTGCGCCCAGTGTGATTCTGCCCCGACCGGATCGGTAGCGAGATCGGTTCCGTAATCTTCCTGGTAAAAATCCCATAGCCATTCACTTACGTTTCCGGGCATGTCGTAGAGACCGAAAGCATTGGCATCTTTGCCGCCTTTTGAATGCGCTCTGTATTCCGAGTTTCCGCAGTACCAACTGATTTGATCGACATTGTCGTCCAGCGTACAATCCGTCGTGGTCAACGAACCATCGTTTCCTTCACTCGTATACAGTGTCGTATACTGATTTCCGGCACGAATGGCATACTCCCATTCCGCTTCGGTAGGCAATCGATAGCCCGTGCATTCTTGAGGCTTCGAGAGACCGTCAGCAAGGGTCACGGTGCATTCGTAGAGTTGTAGTTGAATGCTGTTGCAATGCGGTTGGGAAGAAACGCAGCCACCGCCCAACGTGCCAACGCAATCACTCAACTCGTAACAAGGCGTCAACCCTTCCTGTTCCGATAGCCAATTGGCGTAGGCCAAAGCTTCGTACCAGTTCACCCGTTCTATCGGACCATCGTCTCCGCTGTTCGTTCCATCACCGTTTGGACCGAAATAACTCGGATTGTTGCCGAAAGCTGCCTGCCACTCTGCTTGTGTGACTTCGTACCGCATCATTTCGAAATCGTAGGTCAACGTAACTTCATGGAGTTCTTCGTTACTGTTTCGCCCCGGTTCGTCAATGCACGTCCCAGGATACCCAACCGGGCAATCGCCATCGGGCGAACCCATCCAGAAGGTTCCGGCTTCGATGGCCACCCAGCTATCATCATCGTCACAAGCATTCCCGATGCCATCCCCATCCACATCCGCTTGGTCGGGGTTGGAATCGTTCGGGCAATTGTCGTCGCAGTTCGTGTCGTCCGGTCCCGTGCAGGGATTGTCCCCCGAAGCCAGCGAGCCGTCGCCGTCGTCGGGAATGCCGTCGTGGTCGGTATCCAGCGGGGTGCTGCCGTCATTGGTGGTCAGATCTCCCAGCGCCACACTCGCCAGCGGATAATGCAGGAATTCGTCGGGCTTGAGGGCGCGGTTCATGATGCGTGCGGAGTCGATGAGGCCATCGAAGCGGAAAGAGCCATCCGGGCCATAATTGCCGATGCACACCGGATAGGACGAGTCGGTGATACCATAATCGCAGGTTTCGGTGTTTGAGGAGTTCCAATCCTGATAGACGCTCACCAACGCTCCGTTGCGTGAACCGGCCATCGGAGTCCATTCGTTCAACGAAGGAATCGAACCAAACACGCTGCAAACCGGGGATGCCGTCAAACCATCCCAGGTTCGGAAACTGGCTTCACCGCTGTAAGACTCTGCTCCGTCCAAAAGCAAGCCATAGGCAATACTCGTGTAATCGGTGTTGTCCTCGGCTTTGCCGATAATGTACCGGGCCATATCTCCCAACGTTTCGGGGTACATCACCGCCTCAAGAGAGATATTTTCCGTGGGACTCAGGCTTTCCGCGTCGGGGATTTCGACGAAATCGTCCACGCCGTCGAAGTTCAACGCCGTTCCCTCGTACCCGGCGACCCAGGCGGGGAGGCCGTCCGCCCCCTTCAACGTGCCGTTGTTTTTGTTCGTGCTTGCGTCCACCGCAAGGGTTCCCGCACCTTCGTTGAAGCGCCACCACCCTGCGTAACCGGTGCATTCGTTGAGCAAACCGTAACAGAAGCGACTGTTTACGCTGTAAGCCGGGTCGGCCATCTGCACGGAGTGGTGGGGCGCTTCGGAGTTCCAGTGCATCATGTACTGCATCCAGGGCCACAGGCCGGTGCCGTCGCTCATGGTGTCGTCCGGTTCGGTGTGCGCCAGGAAACGCAGAGTCGGCACGCCAGGGTGGGCACGGCGGTAGATGTACTCCGGCGACTTGGCAACCGAGTGGATGAGGAGGTCGTCCACCTTACCCTTTAGAGGACTCCCCAATGTATTATAATATACACCAATTGTTAGCTCATTGTTTCCTGGATTTAACGACACTGAAAGAGGTGTATCTACAACTGCGACACCATCAATATACAATACCGCCTGATCCGAGCCTATTACGCCAGCAATATGATGCCATTTTTCTGGTTCAATTGGATTAGGTGTTGTCAGAGTATGTTCAGGCTCTGTACCAAGGTAAAATAGCACACTATTAACTGGAAGATTTGTATCCGAAACCCGAAAACCCCACAATGAAGAAGCACTATTTCCCCATTGCTGTGCTATATTGTATGGAACTCCCTCGTCAGCATGATATAACCAGAACTCGATTGTTGCTGATCCGTTGCAAGGCACTGGCGAATTTGTTCTAATATACGAAGAAGATCCATCAAACGCCATCGCCCCGGTATCGTCCCCGAACCGTCCACGCGCCACACTCGCCCCATTGTTCGTGCCATCGAAACCATTTCCGCTACTGTCGGTGGCGTCGCCATCCAGCTTCCAATATCCCA
The DNA here is from genome assembly GCA_963663525.2 of Myxococcota bacterium. Lineage (GTDB taxonomy): Bacteria > Myxococcota_A > SURF-8 > SURF-8. Next base: position 686,785 of record CAXXHC010000004.1, on the reverse strand, counting down.
CGACGCCGCATAAATCTTCGCGATCGGCGATGTGCGGGATGCTGGCGACGTCTGTACTGTCGAATTCTTCCGGGCACGGCGAGTCGGAGTGCGGACGCGGGCCGAGAACTTCGTGCGGCGTCATGTGCTCATCCGAAGCATTGGGAATCACGGAGCTTTTCTGGGTGACGCGGAGGTCGTCGAAATCCGCCTGCACGCCAGGCACGATGGTGGTTCCGTAAGGCGCAGCAGAGGCGACATAGGTACGGAGTTCCTCGACACTCAAGGCCCGGCTGAACACCATCACTTCGTCGATGGCCCCGGTGAACTGACGGTCGATATCGAGGAAGACGATGTTGCCGAGACCGAAATTCTGGAAATTCAGGTCGGCGTCGTATTCGGGAAGCGGCTCATTGTTCTCATAACTAGGAACCTGAGGTATGGCGTCGAGATAGTATTTGTATCCTTCATCCCGATACACGAGCGCCAAGTGGTGCCAGCGGTCGTAGAAATCCTGGCCAAGAGGAAAATGAGATGAATTGAAATGATCCGTACCGTTGCCACCGATACCCATCTCAATCGCGCCATCTCCTCTTACTTCTATGCCTATCCCGTTGTAACCCGCGTCGTAACGGAACAAAGACAGGTTGGTTCGCGTTCTGTCGCTGGGCACGTAAAACCAGACACTGACCGTCAGTTGTGTATAGGTACCGGAAAGTGTTTTGGGAAGCTCGATGCGCTCGTCGTTGTCGGTGTAGGAGAACATCATCGCCCCGTCACTGTCGTCCAAGTAACCCATGCCGGACTGCGCCCCAATCACCTCGCCATGGAAGCCGTTCCCGGAGTAATCCCGCGCTGAGCCGCCGTCGAGCTTCCAATAACCGATCACGGAGTCGTCCAGGATGCCGTTGACGAGCGGGATTTCCACCGGTTCGTTCGTGCGTCGCCAGGTGGAGTCACCACCGTTTTCACCGAGCACAACGATTCGCTGCGCCGCGTATTCCCCATGGGAGCCGATTTCGGACTCCCACGAGTTGCAATTGTCGCTGTATATCAGGTCGGGATTCCACACGGCGGGGCAGCCGTCGTTGTCATTGTCCACGCCGTCGCGGTCGTCGTCCGGGGTGTCCGACCCGTTGTTGGGATCGGAACCGGAAGAAATTTCCCGCGAGTCGTCGTAGCCATCGTAATCGGAGTCGGCGACGGTCGAATAGGTTCCGGTGTCGTTTTCATCGACGTACACCCCGGTTCCCGTTTCCACCTCGTTCAGCAGCCCATCTCCGTCTTTGTCGGGGTCGCATTCGTCGCCGAGGCCGTCGCCATCCAGGTCTTCCTGATTGGGATTGGAATTCTCCGGGCAGTTGTCGTCGCAGTTGGCGGTTTGGCCGCCGGTGCATGGATCTTCCACGCCGTCGCCGTCGTCGGTGGGGATGCCGTCGTCGTCGGGGTCGGTATCTTCGGATGTACGCACCCATACCTGGTGGTGCGTATCGGGGATGACTCCGCCCCAGGCGTCGTCCACCTCCCAGCGGTTACCGCCTTCCTCTCCGATGTTCCAGTGATAGGCACCGTATGTCAGGAAAGTATGGTGGCAAAGCGCATAATCTCCTTTGTCCGTGTAGTAGCTGTCGGCTTGTGCGGGAATGTAGGCGCTGTGCTCGGAATACAGATCGTAGTCGTTCGCGATACTTTCACAACTCCCCGTTCCCGTAATCACGTAATCAATACACCCTTCGGCCCTGGTGGAGAAATGAATCACCCGCGCGTGCCTTGCCGTCCGACCAAAGAATCGCAACTCATTCGGCTGCAACATGCCGATCAGCGCCCCAGAGGCGTGTCCCCAACTCTGCGCGTTGCCGGATTCGTCTATTCCCAACGTATTTTGACCCATTACCGGCAGAGAGTTCGTCATGATGCTGAGAGCCGGTGTGGTATCGGCTTTATGCAAGTAATTGAGCACCAGAGTCCAGCCGCCGCCGTCGGTGTCCATGTCGCATGTGGCCGGAATCGCGGTGATCGTACCGGGACCATCCGGGTCGATTACGTAGACTCCACTTTCTGCAGCGGAGTTATTTTCCAGGATCTCCGAGCAGGTTTGCAATGGCAATCCGCAACTATCGCCGTCACACCAACCGGTGTTGCAAGGTTCATCCGAACAGGGATAGGGATCGCAGACATCTCCGATGCCGTCGGAATCCATATCCTCCTGGTTGGGATTGGCCACTTCCGGGCAGTTGTCGTCGCAGTTGGTCGTGCTACCGCCGGTGCAGGGGTCATCCGCACCGTCGCCGTCGTCGGTGAGGATGCCGTCGCCGTCGCGATCCGGATCGGGAAGGGTTCGCACCAGCCGGAAGCCTGCACCCGCGAGACGTCTCATAGGATCGAATTTGTATCGGTAGGCCGAACGTTCGTTACGGGCGGTATAGCTGTAGTTCCCGCCACGTACCACTTTATTGGTTCCTCCGCATTCGAATCCCGTTGGGTCAACCCCCTCGTAGCTTTCGTAGTTGCTGCAATAGGTATCCCATACCCATTCGAAGACGTTGCCGCTCATGTCGTGCAAACCCCAGGCGTTGGCTTCGAGTTGGACTACTGGATGCGGCATTTGTCCCGAACCCGTGTCCGAGTTCGTGGCGTACCAACCGATTTGTTCAAGATTCGGGTCCACGCCGCCGTCCGGCGCGGTGATGGTGCCGTCGTTGCCCTCGCTCTGGTAGAACGCGGTGTATTGCTCTCCCGAACGGATCGCGTACTCCCATTCGGCTTCTGTGGGCAGGCGGTAGCCTTCGCATTCCTGCGGTACCGCAACGCCGTTAAGCACCACCGTGCAGGCGTAAGTGCCGGTCTGGCAAACGTTTTCCGACGTCGTGCAGCCCGCACCGACAGTACCCGTACAGGTATCCAGGTTGTAGCATGGCGTAAATCCGTCACGCTGGGACAACCAGTTGGCGTAGGCCAGCGCTTCGTACCAGTCCACACGCTCCACCGGACAATCGCCGCCACAGTCTGCACCGTCACCATTGGGTCCGTAATAACTGGGATTGGTCCCGAAGGCCACTTCCCATTCGTCCTGCGTAACTTCGTGGCGCATCATTTCGAAATCGTAGGTCAATTCCAAGTGATGCAACGTTTCCCGGTCGGCGTAGCGTCCCGGTTCTTCGTCGCAGCTTCCCGGATACCCTGCCGGGCAGGTCGCGCCGTCGGGCGAGCCCATCCAGAAGCTTCCCGCCTGGAGAGACATCCACACGTCGCATACATCTCCGATGCCGTCGCCGTCCCAGTCTTCCTGTCCGGGGTTGTAATCCAGCGGGCAGTTGTCGTCACAGTCGGTGGTGTTGCCGCCGGTGCAGGGGTTGGAACCATCGCCGTTGAGGACGCCATCGGCGTCGGGATCTACAATGACCTCGAACTCCTCACTCCACCCAATGTTGCCGTCTGCATCGATTACCAAGAGGCGATATCCGGTTGCAGGTTGCCATTCCAATAACAGAGCCTGACCTCTATCGGCAACACCATCGTTGGCGGTAGGACCATGGTACTCGCCCTTTCTCAAGCCATTCAAATAAATATCCACATAAACCGATCCCGAGGCTCCGCTCCATTCAACCTGAGTATTGCTTTGACCAGCAACCCACTTCGTGGAGGCATTTGGATAAGTGACGGTAATTTCCTCATCGTCGCAAATGTCTCCTACATTGTTTCCATCCGAGTCGATTTGGTCGGGGTTGTAATCGTTCGGGCAGTTGTCGTCGCAGTCGATGGTGTTTCCACCCGTGCAGCGGTTGGTTCCATCGCCGCTGGAGATGCCGTCGTCGTCGGGGTCGGCGTCGGGGTTGTCGGCGTTGTCGGTAGGATCGTAGCCGTTGTCCACCTCCCAGCCGTCGTCGTAACCATCGTTGTCGGAATCGGCGTTGTCGGGGTCGGTGCCGGTATCCGTTGCGTTCGTATAGGTTCCCGTGTTCGTTTCCACGTCGTTGTCCAGGCCGTCTCCGTCTCGGTCGGGATCGCACACATCGCCGATGCCATCCGAATCCATGTCTTCCTGATCGGGGTTGGAATCGTTCGGGCAGTTGTCGTCGCAATCGGTGTTGTTGCCACCGGTGCAGGGGTTGGAACCGTCGCCGTTGAGGACGCCATCGGCGTCGCGGTCGGTGTCGCATACGTCACCAACACCGTCCAAATCCATGTCTTCCTGATTGGGGTTGTAATCGTTCGGGCAGTTGTCGTCGCAGTCGGTGGTATTGCCGCCGGTGCAGCGATTGGAGCCATCGCCATTGTAAATACCATCCTCGTCAGGGTCTCTCCCAGGGTTATCGTAGGGGTCAGTAGGATCGTAGCCGTTGTCCACCTCCCAGCCATCGTTGTAACTGTCGTTGTCGGAGTCGGCGTTGTCGGGGTCGGTGCCGGTATCCGTTGCACTGGTGTAAGTTCCCGTGTTCGTTTCCACGTCGTTGTTCAGTCCGTCGCCATCTCGGTCGGGATCGCACACATCGCCGATACCGTCCGAATCCATGTCCTCTTGGTTGGTGTTGGAATCGTCCGGACAGTTGTCGTTGCAGTCGGTGGTGTTGCCACCCGTGCAGGGGTTGGAACCGTCGCCGTTGAGGACGCCATCGGCGTCGCGGTCTGGGTCGCACACGTCGCCGAAACCATCCAAATCCATATCTTCCTGATTGGGGTTGTAATCGTTCGGGCAGTTGTCGTCGCAGTCGGTGGTGTTTCCACCCGTGCAGCGATTGGAGCCATCGCCATTGTAAATACCATCCTCGTCAGGGTCTCTCCCAGGGTTATCGTAGGGGTCAGTAGGATCGTAGCCGTTGTCCACCTCCCAGCCATCGTTGTAACTGTCGTTGTCCGAGTCGGCGTTGTCGGGGTCGGTGCCGGTATCCGTAGCGTTCGTATAGGTTCCCGAGTTTGTTTCCACGTCGTTGTTCAGACCATCGCCGTCGCGGTCGGGATCGCACACATCGCCAATGCCGTCCGAATCCATGTCCTCTTGGTTGGTGTTGGAATCGTCCGGACAGTTGTCGTTGCAGTCGGTGGTGTTGCCACCCGTGCAGGGGTTGGTGGCATCGAAAAACGGTATTCCATCGTCGTCCGGGTCCGGGCCGCAGTTCGGGTAACCGGTGTAACTTTCCGCGCAGGTATCGCAGGTGCCGCCTTCGTAACCGTTATAGCAGGTACATGCACCGGTCTGGTCGTTGCAGTCACCGTGATTGTTGCAAGGATCGGGGTCGCATAGGTCGGTGATTAGCGTCGGGTCTTCCCAGGCATCGGAGCCTCTCACCCACTGCCACTCGATCACATCGCCTTTGTTCCGCATCAGAACCCCCGAATACTGCTTGGACACCTCGCCGTCCACTTTAAACGTCACTGTAAGTTCGGTTTCTTCCAAAGGTGTAAAGATGCAGGTGGGGTCCAAGCCTTCGTTCTCGGGGCAGTTTTCGTCGAAAATCGCCCGGATGGTATACGTACCCGCCGGAGGTTCGATGTGCTGAACCGATTCTTCGGTTCCCGCTTCGGCAACGGACGTGGTCTGCATACGAACGGTACCGTTTCCACCAGGAACCAGGCATGTGTCATCCGCTGTGATCGAACCTTCGTTGCAAGTGGTTCCTACAGGTAGAATCCAAACAAGATCCACATCCATCTTTCCAAAGCCGGTGAACGCCAACTCCACCTCGACGTACTCCCCGATGGGTACGCAATTGGGGTAGCCGGTGTAGTCTTCCGCGCACTGGTCGCACAGGTCGCCGTCGTAACCGATGTGGCAATCGCAACCACCCTCGCCGTCACAGTCGCTGTGTTCGGGGCAGGTGTACTCCGTGCCTTTGCACATTCCCTCACCGCACTGATCGCCGTAGCTGCACGCGTTGGCGTCGTCGCAGGTGGTGGACTCGCTGATCGCGCTCCAGTCGGTGTTCGAAAGCTCCGGGTTGCATTCGTTGCACACGGCGTCGCCGCTCGATCCCTGCAAAGTCCCTGTAGTCACGCAGGTTTCGTCGATCAGACAACCGGTGTGGATCGTATCGACGTGGCAGTCGCCTTCGACGCAGCTTGTCGTGGTGCAACTAAGGTCGTCGTCGCAGTGGTTGGTGTCGTTGTCGATGAACTCGCATACGCCCTGCTTGCAAAGATTATCGGTGCAGGGGTTCTCGTCGTCGGAATTCTGGCAGATAACGTCGTTGTTGTAGGAAGCTTCGTGGGTCTCCTCCGAGGGGCGGCAGATCAGACAGCCGTCGGCGTCGGTGGTTTCTCCTTCGTTGTAGCATGTGGAGTCGATCAGGCAGGTATCGTCGTTGAGTTCCTCGTGGTGGCACTCGCCGTCCATGCCGCAGAGATCTTTCGTGCAGAACAAATTGTCGTCCGTGCAGGTTTCGTTCTGGTGCGCGAGGAGGTTGTGCATACAAAAATACCCACCTCCGCAGGAAGGCTCGCTGCATTCGAGGCCGTCGTCTTCAAGATCCGTGCAGCCTGCCGCATCGAAGCAGTCCTGACACGTACCGGAGACACACTGGTCCTTCTCATCCTCTCCGCAGAGAGTACCGTTGGCTTTGTTCGTCCAGCGCCTCGGAAAATCGGCGTCGCAAAGGACGCATTCGTTGTTTTCCGGCACGTCACCGTCATCGTAGCAGGTTTCGTCGATCACGCATTTGTCCTGGAAAATCGGGAAGCTACACCCCGTCGCCGCAACGCAGAGGTCGTCGGTACAGTCGAGATCGTCGTTGCAAAGAGAATGATTGGGCGTGCCTACGCAGGTTCCATCGTCGCAGGTGTCGTTTTCGGTGCAGGCGATTTCATCGTCACAGGAAACGCCGTCCAGAGCCATCGTCGTGCAAGTGTGGGAGGAGAAATTCCAGATCCCCGCATTGCAGGTCGTACCCGACGCCGAGCAATCCGGCGCTTGCGTGCGGAAGAGAATCGTCACAGCATCGGCCAGCGCCACACCGTTGGCGTCCGACAATCCCGTTCCCAGCTCCAACGAAAAATCGTAGCCCAATGAAAGCGGCGCATCGGGCGTGAACAGAAGGGTTTGAACGTCGTTTTCGTGGGAAATGGTTCCCGTAACCGCTTGACGATTCGTATCGACGATCTTGAACAGCTTTACGTTGGTGGCCGAAAGCATCGCTGGATTCATCGCTTCGCTGAAACGCACGCGCAGCACCACGCCCGGCGAAACCCGCTGCTGGCCGTTCGAAGGCAGAGAACCCACCACAACCGGCGGACGGGTATCTTCGGTGGGCAGAAGGAAATCGAACAGCGCCAACCCACCGTCTTCCAGCGTTTCGGTCTTGCTTACGGACCGTAACCCATCGAGGCTGAAAGCCGTGGCCGTGACTTCTCCGGCAGGCACGTCGTCCACGTGGAAACGCCCGGATTCGTCTGTTTGCATACGATTGACCCGATTGCCGGAATTGATCGCGACCGTACAGCCGCTGCAAACTTCTTCGGCCCCTATTCGAACGAGCCCGGCAACGGAGCCCGTTTCCTCCCCTCCGAGGTTCAGTACGGGAAACGTCACATCGGTGATTTCGTCCAGAATCACCTGATTGGAAACGAAGGTACCGTCGAGCAGGTTGTCTTTGTAAGCTCCCATCACGAGCGGCACACCGGCGGCGGCCTGTACATCGTGATAGAATTTCCCGTCGCCCGACGCTGCGCCGAGAATCGTATACGGCGGTGGGAACATCCGCAACGCGGTGGCCCACGGCGCGCGCGTACCGTCTTCCTTCACTTCAAGCGTCACGTGGTACGTCACGAGGGATTCCAGCACAAAGACAAAAACGCCCCCGCCGGGAAGTCCGCCCTGGTCCGCGAAACCCCAGCTTTGCGACTGAGGGTCGTACACCATCGGCCCTACATCGGACCATGAAGATTCGAAGGTCACTCCATTCGTCACCAGGCGATAGGCACGAATTGAAGCATCTTCCGCCACCGTCCAGGTTGTCGAGGGAACCGTCAGCCTGGCCGCAGGTGTGAACTTTACGTTATCGGGATAAACATACAACAGGTCGAAAGGAATCCCTTCCGTGTCTCCGAAAGAAAGCGGCAGGCTTTCGAGCGCCATTCTGCCGAATCCGAGCAGGATCGAACCATCCTTGCGCCTCTCCTCGGTGGCAACTCCATCGGGATCGACCTCGACGTTGGCGCCATCCAGCCCGTCTACCGGGTGGTTGCCGTCTCCGGCATCGGCGGGGTTGGTCCCGGTGGCAATCGGGCTCAAGGAAATCAGCCTGGACGGCGTGGTGGAGAAATCAACCAGTTCATAGCGGCTCGAATACGGACCGTTTTGCGCACCGAAGCCGTTGATCATGATCCAGCGTTCACCCAGTCCGCTTTCCAGGGTCGCGAACGAGAACACACCGCTGTTGTTGGTAACCGCCGTTTCCGTCACGCCTTGAATCTGTACGCTAACCCCTGAAAGCAGTTTTTCCTGACGGCTTTCGCCATCTTCATCGACGCTATAGACCACTCCCGTGAAACTCTGGCCGGGTTGAGTGACCGTACCCTGCACGGAGATGTCGATCTGGCTGGTCGTCTCGTCGCCAACCGGGTACCAGACGAACTTGACCGACGCATCCAGATTCACCGAGGGTTTCCATTTGGCGGTGACGATCAACGTATCGGTGGGATCCACCTGCTTTTTCACGGTGAAATCGTATTGCACGGAGAAATAGCCGGTTTCGGTAAAGACCGGCTGATTGACATACACGGGGAGGTTGCCGTTATTGAACAGCACGATGGTTTTCGTCTGCCATTCGGTGGAAGCGGGTTGCGAACCGAAGGAAATCCCAGGAGTCAGAGCCATGATGGAAGGATTGGGCGCGACCTCCTCTTCCTGCTCTTCTTCCGGTTCCGGATCCGCATCCATCGTGGTATCGTCTACATCCACGAAATCCAGATCATCATCCACATCGGATTCCGTGGGATCATCGTTGTCGATGTCGTCCTCGTCTCCGTCCGCAGGATCGACACAAGCGCCTTCCTGGCACACCTGACCGTCGTCCGAACAATCCTTTGAAAGCGTCCATCCGCCGTTGACGCAGACCATTTTCAGGTTGCCCTGACAAGTCTTTGCACCGTCCTGGCAGCCTGTGGTGCCCTCGTCGCGTTCATAGCTTAGCGTACACCCTGCAGCCAACAACAGGCAAAGCACAGCCGCTGCCAAGAATCTCGGATCGAAAGCTTTACGATACTTCATCGGTCTCTCCCGTTCGAAACGATTCACTCGTGATTCTTCTCCGTTGTTCCCTTATACGGGGTTCCAGGCCGCTTGGGTTGCATTTTTCCATCACCAGGAGGTGGAAACGGAAATCGCGGCAGAATTCGGCCCGGCCATCGGCATAACCGTCAAGGCCGGACCATCGGCGGCTCCGGGACCGGGATCCACTGCAAACAATATGATCGACGTGACCAGCAAGGCTCCGCCCAATCCGTACAATCCCTGTGCGGCCCAGAATTCCTGTTTCGAACGATCTTTCACGCTATCGGACACGCTCGCATCGCTTTGCCAGTCGCTCCGGTCCTTTAACGCGAGGTACGTCAACGCACCTCCACCACCCAGCACGGCGAGACTGCTGACCATACAACCCCAGGCAGCTTTTCGCATTACGGAAGATCCCCCGCCCGTATCCTGCGCGGCAACCTGGGCGACTTCCGGCTCAGAGTCGAACGATTCCTCCGGCTCCGGGATGACTTCCGGCTCCGGTTCGAACAATTCGAGCGGCCAGGGTATCAGTTGCCCCTTGGCGACCGTTATCTGCTCATGTGCCAGAACTTCGCCATTTTTCATCAGCCTGAGTTCATAGTCACCCGAGTAAAGAGCCACGGGACTGTTGGCCACCGCCATCGGATCTTCGACGCCATCCACTTCGAGCACCGAATGCGGGGGGGCCAGGGTCATATCCAGATAACCCACATCGTAGTTCGCGAATAATTCCTGCACCACCAACTGAGTCGCGGGAATAAGGTCTTCATCGCTGCCGGTGATCGTCACCTGCGCACGCGCCTCCACCTGGCCGGAGTGATTGTCGGCTAGCGAAAGAGTCAGAATGCGGGTCTTGCCGAGCCGGGCAATCGACCCGGACACCACTTTCTGGGCTCCCAGGGCGTTGCTGATTTCCACGTAACAGATTTCAGACTCGCAATCGACGGCCTGTTTCTCCTCAGCCAGTTCGAGCATCTTCCCGATGTCCTTATGGCTGTATAATTTTTTTACGACCCTCAAACGCGCCACCTGGTCGGTAATCAGGTCGGAAAGAATCGCCGCCAATTCGGTGTCCTCGCGTTCCGGCTTGATTTTGAACACCACCGCAGTGTCCATGCTGGGGCGAATCGGCTTCAGAATGGTTTTCGGAAGACTGGCTACGGTTTTCGTTTCCTCTTCTTTGGCCTCGATCACGGAAGGAAGCGAGGTTTTCGCCACGTACCCTTCGTAAAAAGATCTGCCGAAAGGCTGCAAAAACAGGAACTGCTTGAAATTGTCTGCAACCACGCCCTTGCTTGTCATGGCCATCCCTTTGGACTCGAGATGGCTGACGTCGACTTCCTCCCCTTTCGAAGCGGTGACGGCGTACTCGTTTCGCTTGTCGCGCAGCCAGTAGGTTTCGCGGGGAACGAGGCCGACGGTCAGAGGCTGTTCGTTGTTTTTATGAAAGTCCGCGTAGCGCACTCCTCGGTCGTCGTCGAGATGAAAACGCCCGGAAAGATCTTTGGGAAGGTAAAGATACGAGAGTTGCTTGGAAGAGCGGATCGTGCTCAGCGGTCGGTTGAGATCCCGTGCAGGCGGTCGCGCGAAGATGTTAAGCCGAGCCTTGGGATCTTTCACCTTGAGGTTGGCGGCATCGACGAATGCAAGCAACTCAGAATACGTAACCGTCTGATCCTCGTTGATGTCGGCTGCGCCGGTCAATGCGCTTCGAACCTCGTGCGAGAAAATGCCGGAAGACCACTCGCCCCATTCGTGGGTTTCGGCCTCACTCGATGTGGAAAGCACCACGCCGAGTCCGGGATACTTTTCGAGATCCTCGTCCGAAAAGAACTCTTTTACGGGACCATCCAGCTTCTCTCCTCGGTCTTCCTTCCATTCCCCCTTGCTATGTACGAGGTAATAAGCGTTGCAGGCGTCCACGATCACGTGGGTATAGTCGGCGTTCACCCTTTTGAGAACTTTTTTGAACAGATCTCCACGCGTCAGAATGCCTTTATCCAGCGTGACCGCGCCTTCCTTGCCGGGAAGCAGCGTCCCATGCCCAGAGTAAACGAGGTAAAATTCGGAGGTGTACCCTTTTTTCCGGTATTTGCGGATTTTTTTGCCGATCTGCGACGCCGTATAGGCCAACCGGTTCAGGGATGACGGTTTGGCTTTCTTCACGAGATTGGGAAACATTTTCTGCGTGGTGGCATCAAACACAGTGTAAAGGTAGGCACTGTCGCTGAGGCTTGAGAAAAACTCATAATTCTTGGCGGCATCGTCGTCCGCGAACTGGAGTTTTTCCATGTTCTTTTTCGGCGCGCGGTTGCTGGCCACGACCATCGCAAAACGAATGGTTTTTTCACCTGCAAATCCTTCCGTCGCCACCGCCAGAATCATGCCTACGAGAAACACCCACACCCAACGTTTCTTGCCTGTTTTCATTGCTCTACCTGTTTTATTTCGCCTCGAATGTTGAAACGAATTCTCTGTTCGATCACGTCCTTGTCTTCGAATTCCAACGGAGGCCATTGCATCGGATCGAGCGGACTTCGGGATACGATCCCGAAGCTTTCGTTGACTTCTTTCGTCGAAAGCGGCTCTTGGGAAAATAAAGCCGCTATCGTGTAACTACCCCGTCGATGGTTCACCTCCAGGAAAATACTTTGTTCCCATACCTGGCGAACGACTTCCGTTTGAATTTTTTTACTCCATGGCTCGGAAGGTCTAGGATAGTACCATGTACGTTCACCATCCTCATTCCACCCGAGAAGGTATACATAATTATATTGTGCGCTGTGGTTAGAATAGGCGAATTGCAGTGAGTTGGTCAAGTGACATTCGCTGTCAATTTCCGTTTCTGCATAGGCATGGTCGATCACTCGGTGGATTTCGTTGCTTTCACGGTCCCAGCAAAATACGAAAAGTGCAATATCCGCATAGGTTTCTCCGCCACGAGGCCGAAACTCGCTTGCGGAAAGAACGGGAAAATCCTGTAAAGGTTCCGTGGGTTCCGGAATAGCCAGCCAGACTCCTACTGCCACAACAAGTACACTCAGCCCCACTACCAGCGCCCGAAAATCGCCGATCCATTTTTCGAACCATTCACCCGGCATTCGGACTTCTTTTTCCCCGATACCGGCCCGGTGCAACACCGATTTTTCCATGCGCTCGACGTCGAAATGCGTCAATCCTTCGTGTGATTCCCTCCCGCAAAGCCTCGCTTCTAGCTCCCGCAATACAAGCCATCGCCGTCGCAACCTGCGATCCACGCGGCAATTTTTATAAAACGCCGCGATTTCCCTGCCGGAAGCCCGCCCGAGAAATATCCTTTGCGTGCGTTTCATAGAGGATTTCATCGGCCCCACCCTATAACACACGAAAGAAGGAAAATCATGGTGCTTTCATCAAACCGGAGATCAGGGGGGAGATAGCCCGTTTTTTTGAAGAATTTCAACGCTTTCGAACGAATTCGGTATTCCATGATACGGAGTTTCATCCGTGTGACGCCTAGCGTTTCGGCTGCGTTCCGCTGGCTCTCTCCACGAGTGAAACGGGCCTCGAAAACCGCGCGTTCCGATGGGGATAACGACGCTTCAAATCCTCGGATCAGTTCGGCCAACTCATCGGATTCCAACATCTTTTCGGAATCCGGCATGGTAGCTCTCCCTCCGGCGGAATCGCCTGGCTGAGGTTCGACGTCTTCGAAGCGATACCAGCGCATCTTGGATTCGACCTTACGGAATTCGTCGATGACGAAGTTCCGGGCGATAGCGAACAGGTAGGAGCGGTAATTTCGCACGCCGTCGTATTGCAGGCGGGCGCGTTCGGAAAAGGCCCGAATGAAGGTTTCCTGCACGGCGTCCTGAAGCTCGAAATGTTCTTTGTATCCTTCGAAACGACAGGAACGACCGGAAGAGGAAAACACAAACCCTCGTTGCAAAAACGTAGCGACGTCTTCGACATAGGCCCGGAATACCTCCGAAACGGCGTCCGGATTTCCCTTGCGAAACGCCTGAAGCAGGGCTCGGTTGTCCTCGAAAATCGTCATTGTGTCTCCCTTCACTAAACTTATACGTCAAAAAAGAACAAATGGGTTGCGAACGATTATCGATTTCGTGGAGACAAAATTAATGTACCGTGTTCTTCGGTTCTACGTCAGGCAATTTTTGGTAAAAATGGAGCATTTTCGGTAACATTTATACCAAACCGCCATATTTCGTCACGAATCACTCCCGTAAAAATGTGGCGAGTTGCCGTGCGGAAAGTAAAATAGTGCGAAATCTGTTTTTTCGTTTGAAACCTCAAAAAAGGGAGGGGGAATGTAGGGGAGGGTGAAAGGAGCATAGCGACTGTAGCCCCCCGTTCTGAAAGAGTTTTTCGGTTTTTTGGGGAGCTCCGTTCACTTTGTTCACTACACTCGCCCCTACGTTTTTTCTCCTTGGAATAAGCTTTTACAATGTTTCGCGCTCATTTAATTTCCGCCCCCAGTTGCCTTTGTTCCGAAAAAGTTGATGGATGAAAATCGGTTTCCATGTATACTGAGTGCGAAGTAAACTGATCTCAAATTTTCTGAACCACTTTAAAGGGGGAAATGATGAAAAAAGCATCGTGGATTCGTTCTGTTGCAGCGATTTTGGCGGTTTCGTTGGTTTTGAGCACAGCAAGTTGCGCCTACATCCTCAAGCCCGAACAAAGGGGCAATTCCCAAGGTGAAATCGACACCACGAACCTCGTATTCGACATTCTTTGGCTGATCCCCGGCCTGATTCCCGGCGTGGTCGCTCTGGCCGTCGATTTCGGAAACGGTGCAATTTACACGGGAAAAGGAAAATCGGCGTCGTATCTCGTGCCGAATGACGGACGCATCGACGTGCGGCTTCCGGCGCTCGCGCAAGGCGCTTATGAATTGCGTCTCGTGGATGCAACGGGACAGGTGCTGGCCGTCGATTCCATCGTGTCGAAGGGATCGAACGAACACCTCGCCATCGACCTCGGCGAAGCCGTTTCCGAAGACACACCTAAGCTGACCCTCCAACTGATTTCTGAATCCGGGGAAAAAGCAGAACTGCCGTTGGAAGTCGCTTTTTAGGATTCGTCACCAACATCCGAACGTTTAAAGATGGGGCCTCCGCTTTCGCTGAGGCCCCATCTTTTTGATCTTATTGCGTATTTCGTGCCTACTTGGAAAACGACAAATCGGAAGAACCGCGTTGCAATCGTTTCCGGTTTGCTTTAGCGCAGTTCTTAGAACCCATCCCAGCCAAGGTGTGCGGGCTAACCCGCATAATTCATGAAGAATCTACTGCGACTTGAAAATCCTCGATCTTTCACTTGTTTCCCGATTTTCATCCTCGACAGACTGTAAAGTATGCCTGCGGGTGAAAATCGGTCCAACTTCATGAAATATCTTCGGTTTTCGGCGTCTCGCTACGATCCTCATGAATAATGCGGGCTAAGAATCAGCCCGATTACTCCCAGCCTGTCATTTCATGGAGCGAAAGTCTGTACCCTGAACTTGTACTCCCCGATGGATTCAGGAGGAACGTAGCTTTTGGCGTAAAGGTAATAGATCGTTCCATCTTCCTCGCCCGTCAGGGGGCTCGCCATGACCGTCCAAGGTATTTTCACATCGCCATTCCCGACAAAGGTATAAGAATTCAACTCGACACCTTCCGAAGAATACAGCGCCATATAAAGCTGCGATCCGAGATCCATTTTGAGTTCGACTTGCACCCAGAGATCTTCCGTTAATTCGAAGCTGAACCAGTCTTTGTCTCCTGCGGGACAGATACTATGAGACTCGTAAGCGGTCTGATTCAGCGTCAGTTCCCCGGCGTCTTGCATACGGTTATCCAGCTCGAAGTCGTCGCAGTCGCAATTCACGGTGCCGACGCAGATGCACTCGCCGTCCTGCAATTCCAGTGGCAACTCGCAGGAAGTGGCGTGACAGCAGGCAATACCGGCACAATTGTCGGTGGTGCAGGTTACTCCTGTAGCGTAAGGTTTCGTCTCGACCGAGCAGAGATTGTCGCAGGCACCGCAATGAGCGCTGTTGCTGGAAAGATCGACCTCGCAGCCGTCGGTAACGAGATCGCCGTTGCAATCCCCGTAATTGCCGTTGCAGGAGTCCAGAGTACAGCTTCCCCCCTCGCAATGCTCTGTGGCGTTGATGAAATCGCAGGGACTGTCGCAGCCGCCGCAGTGGTCATCACTCGTGTTGAGGTCGGCTTCGCAACCGTTCGCCTTGGTACCATCGCAGTTTTCATAGCCTTCGTCGCATAGCGCGATGGCGCAACTGCTGGCAACACAGGAATAAACATCTACGTTGCCCCACCAATCTTTCTCCTCTTCACACACGTAAGCGCAACTTCCACAATTGGTTTCATCCGAGGTCAAATCCGTTTCGCAACCGTCGCTGTCGATATCGTTGCAATCATCCCAGTTATCGTCGCAATCATCCAAATAACAGTTGCCCTCGCTGCATCGCGCCGAGCCGTGGTAATATGACGGACAGGAGCGGTCGCATTGACCGCAATTCGACGTATCCATATTAGTATTGACCTCGCAACCGTCACTATCGATGCCATTGCAGTCTTCGTAGCCATCATCGCAGGATGCGATCGTGCACTGGCCATCAGAACAAGCCTCCGTGGCGTGGGGAAGCACGCACACGTGGTCGCAGGAACCGCAGCGATTTGGGTTTACCGCCGTATGGGCTTCACAACCATTGTATTCGTTGGAGTCACAGTTGCTCCAGCCTTCTTCACACGAACCGATCCGGCAGATGCGATTCTGGCAAATCGGTATAGCGTTGTTGAATTCACATTCTATATTGCAATCACCGCAGTTGTTTACATCGTCTGCAAGGCGAACCTCGCAGCCGTCGCTGGCGAGACCGTTGCAGTCTTTGTATCCTTCTTGGCATTCGTCGATCGCACAAGCGCTGTTTGTGCAAATCGAACTGGCGTGGGGTAGGTTGCAGACGTGTCCGCATTCGCCGCAGTTGTTTACATCCTGTGAAATGTGGATTTCGCAGCCGTCGCTTCCCGTATGATTGCAATCATCCCAGCCGTTGTCGCAGGAAGTAATGATGCAATTTCCGGTCTGGCAGGTTTCGTCGGCATGGGGGAGTTCACAGAGCGTATCGCACGCACCACAGTGTTCCATGTTTGTGTAAATATTGGTTTCGCAGCCATTTTGCATGACCACGCTGCAATGATCGTAGCCTTCTTCGCAACTCGCGATTTCACATCTCCAGTTCTCTTGATTCAAATTGCAAGAATAGTCCGTAACCTGTGGCCAGTTTTTTTGAGAACAATCGTTCCCGCAAGAACCGCAGTTGTCAAGCTCACCCGCGACATGAACTTCGCAACCATCATCATCGTTTTCGTTGCAATTCTCGTAACCTTCTTCACAACGTTCGGCACCGGTAGCATCCGTAGCAATTTGACAAACTCTGGTGTTACAAACCGGCGTCGCATGTGGCAAAATACAAACATTTTCACAGCTTCCGCAATTGTATACGTCGTTTGAAAGATTGGTTTCGCAACCATCGATACTGTTGTGGATGCCATTGCAATTGCCCCAACCGCCCGCGCAAGTTTCAATCATACAGTCGTAGTTTCCAGAATCCGGCGAGATCCAGCACCCCAGGGTTTCCACATTGAACCAATTCTCGGTCAGGCAGTTTTTCCGTCCAGGATCACCCACGCAACCGCCGCAGGTATACGGTTCCAGAAGGCTCGTCTCGCAACCATCCTCTGGATCACCGTTGCAGTCTTTGAATCCTATCTCGCATGTCTCAATTTGGCAGGTGCCATACTCGCAAGTGTAATTCACCGCACGGCATTCATCACCGCACTCCCAGTCTTCTTCGGAGCAATCGATACCGCAGTCTCCGCAATTCAAATCATCGTCACTGATATTGGTTTCACAGCCTTCATTGCCATCGCCGTCAAGGCAGTCTTCCCAACCGAATACACATCTTGTCGCAACGCACTGACCGGCGGTGCACTCGTAGTTTTGCACGTGGGGCCACGGCAGATCTTCGCAATCATTGTTGCAACTTCCGCAATGATCAATGTTGCTGGTAACGTCGATCTCGCAACCGTTGGAATCCGCTCCGTCGCAGTTTCCGTAGCCACTATCGCAGAAGTATTGCCCCGAACCGCCGTCTTGCTTGATCGTGCACACCCCTTCCGAGCAACCATGCTCCGAAGTGTTGGGTAGATTGCATACGGTACCGCATCGATTGCAATTGAGGGGATCTTCCATGAGGTTGATTTCGCAGCCGTCCGCGTGTTCGTCGTTGCAGTCATCGTATCCAGTTTCGCAACGAGCGATGCTGCAATAATAGCATTCATGAATTTCACCACCGGCTTCGTAAAGGTTCAAAGTCCCTTGTGCTTCGCAATAATCCCGGCAAGCGCTGTACCCGGTGTCACCCACCCCGGTACAGAGATTGCACGCATAGGCGTCCACATTGGCCCAGTTTCTGGCGGAGCAATCGTTGTCGCAGCTACCGCACCTGTTCAGGGCTCCCAGCCCCACGCTTTCACAAGCGACAGTTGACGTATCGCAGTCCTCGTACCCCACCATGCAGGTCTTCTCGCACGAACCCTCGATGCAGCGAAGGTTCGAAATCTTGTTTTCGATCCACTCGTCCTGGGGAGGTTGACAGCGATGGTTGCATACCCCGCAGTGGTCGAGGTCCGAACCCGTTTCGGTTTCACAGCCTTCCTCACCGATGAAGCAGTCCGACCACCCCTCCAGACATTCGACGATGGTACAGTTCCCCTGGATACAGGCGTGTTCCTCAACGTTCGGCAAATCGCAAGCGTGCGCACAATTGCCGCAATGCTCGACATCGTCCAGGATGTACGTCTCGCAACCGGCGTAGCTTTCTCCCGAATCGGGGTCCACTCCCTCAAGACAATCGGCCCAGCCAGATACGCAACTTTGCGGTTTGCAGACACCTTCGTCACAAACGTAACTTACGGTATGAGGGAGATGGTTTTCGGTGGCGGTACATGAAAAATCGCAGGCACCGCAATGGTTTAGATTATCGAAAAGGTTCGTTTCACAACCCAAGGCGTCCGGATTCTCGCCCGCTCCGTCGTCGATGCAATCGCCCCAACCTTCCTCGCACACGAGATCTACACAGCGTCCGTACTCGCAGACTGCGCCATCGATCTCGGGTTGTGTTTCGTCGTACGCCACGTGAGGCAGGGAGTTGCAGCTGTTTTCGCATTGCCCGCAATGCGCCACCGTGTCGCGCAGATCGGTTTCGCAGCCCTCCTCGTTTTCTCCATCGAGGCAATCGCCGTATCCTGTGTCGCACTCGGCTCCCCGGCATTGTCCCTCGCGGCATTCGAACACCCTGACATGCGCCCAGTCGAGACCTTCGCAATTGAAATCGCATTGTCCGCAATGGTCGATCGCTTCGGCAATGCGGGTTTCGCAACCTTCCATCCCCTCCCCTTCGAAACAATCTCCCCAGCCATCCTCGCAGGTACGTGGAATGCAGAGGCCTTCCTCGCAGTCGTGAATCGAAACGTGAGGCAGGCGGTTTTCGTAGCTCGAACAGGCAATGCGGCAACCTCCGCAGTTGTAAGGGTCTTGAATGACATTGGTTTCGCAGCCTTCGTATTGCTCTCCGTCCAGGCAATCGTCCCAGCCGTTTTCACAGGTATCCGGCAGGCACTCTCCTTCGTAGCAATAGTAGCTTTCGACGTGTGGATAGGAGACGTTCTCCTCGCAGCGGAAACCGCAGCTTCCGCAATTGTTCGCGTCGTTGAGCACGTAGGTGTCGCAGCCCGGCTCGTTCAGATCGCAGTCTTCCATGCCACCCTGGCACTGGACGCCTTCGCCCTGTAGGTTCAGGTAGACTTCGGGATAGGCTACGTCATTGCTTTCGATCGTCATCCGGGTATGGAACGTGCGCTGGTCATACGGTGTCATCGCCAGTTTCAATTCCAATCCCTGAACGCCCTCGTCTCCCTCCCCCCAGATGGAAATCGGCAACGCATCGTAGATGGTGTCGTATTCCACACCGTCGGGCAACGTTTTCATGGAATAGATTTTGAAGACTTCGTAGGAATTGAGAAGCAGGTTCTCGACGATCAGTTCGCCGTCCGCCGCGTTTTCAATGAGCAGATACACGGGAGCGGAAGTCCGGTCGATCTCGCAACTCGTGAATTTCATCAGTCCGCCGGGCAGGATGTCGTCAGGCTCTTCCGACTCTTCATAGGTGGAAAGCTTCATGCTCGGCGAAATACCCGTACCCGAGAGACGGTATTCGATGGTAGGATTGTTTGCATCGTTGGTTTCGATGGTCAGGTCCGCCGTGTAATCCACGGTTTTAAGGGGCTGAAACGTGATCGTAATGGCGTGCTGGTCGTTCGCCGGAACGGAAAACGCCAGGTGTCTGGCGGACGAGTCGGCAACGTAAAAAACCGGAACTTCGTTGTTTTGCACCGGCGGTTCCTGGTTCGAAACCGTCACGGAGGTGACTTCCATCAGCGTATCGCCGAAATTGTACAGCGTCATCTGCACGTGTTTGGTCCGGTTGCGCGTGACCTGTCCAAAATCGATGTCCGGCCCGATCGGATCGATGTACAACTCCGGCTTGATGCCCCTGCCGGTGAGGGTCAGAGTCGGCGTGGGCGCACCGTCCTGGGTGCGGACGTCCACCTGCACCTGGTGGTTGCCGATTTCCAGGGGAGCGTAGGTCAGGTAAACGAGCCGCCGCTGCTGGGCCTGCAACGTAAGGGGAAGTGTCGTTTCGGACCCTACCCCGAAATAGCAGCCTTCCGGCATGTCGAACATGATGATTGTCGTGGCAAAATCGGCGAGGTTGGAAATTTCGAGCGTCTTCGTCTTCGAATTTCCCACCAATTCTTCCCCGAAATCGAGCGTTGAAGGATCGTAAGACAGCCTGCTGAAAATCCCCTGCCCAGCAATCGGAACCCTCAGGGTTCCCTCGTCGGGATCGTCGGAAACCACCACGAGTTGTCCCTGGTAGGTCGTTTCGTCCACAGGAAGAAACACGATGTCGAGCGGCACGTGGTTTTCGGGGGTGATTTCCAGACCCTCCGCCGGGATTTGCGGCAAGGTGGCGGGACTGATGAAAAACGTGCCTTCATACTCGTCCGGCACGTAAATTTCGGAAATCGTCAGTTTCGCCAAGCCGCTGTTGGTGATTTCCACCGGAATTTTATGCTGTTGATTGGTGGAGCGTCCTCCGAAATCGATGAAATCGGGGAATACTTCGACGTCCGGCGCTCCGGCCTGCCCTGTAAGAGTGAGAATTTTCCGCTGATCCTGCACATCCGGATCGTCGTTGACGATAATGAGCTGCTCTTCATGCGTTCCCATTTGTGTGGGATTGAATCCCACGCAGACTTGAAGTTCGTTTCCAGGAACCAAATCACAAGGAAATTCCGGGAGATCCACGATCCAGAAATCCGTGTTCTGGTCGGTTACGAGGTACACGTCATCGATACGGATCGCTTGATTCGTTTCGTTGTCTTTCGGCACGTTTTTCACGGAAAAACACTTTTCCTCCCCCTCGCTTTCGTCGTCGATCGGCAACGCGCCGAAATCGAGACGGGCATCTTCGGGAGTCTCGACGGCCTCGCCATCGATGAACAGCACGATGTCCGGTGTTCCGCCGTATTCGGCTCTCAAAGCCACGAACACACGAGGATTTTCGGGGTCGGAACTTTCAATGATCAGGCTTCCCGTATCGGAGCCCAAATCCCTGGGAGCGTACCCGAGGGTCAATGTATATTTCTCACCGGGCAGGATTTTCTCGTTGAGGTTGCTGGCCGCCATCAGCACGAACTCTTCACTCGTGTCGTTGCTCAGCGAAACCTTCGTCAGGGTAAGCGTTCCTTTCCCGACGTTGGCCACTTCGACGTTTTTTTCCTTGAATGTTCCCTTGGAAATGTAGCCGAAAACCAGCAGTTGGGGGACGGAAATACCGCCGGGATGGATTTCCTCGTCTTCGTCACCCGGCGTCACGCAGACTCCGTTAAGACAAACGGTGCCGCCTCGGCACTGGTCGTCGTCGGAGCAAACACGATGGGAATCTTCCGCTTGGTCCTCATCGGCAATGGGAGTGTCGGAGTCTTCTCCTCCGATGCCCTCTGTAGCATCCTCCCCACCACATGACGTCAGTAGGCACACCATGCCCATGAGCATCCATCCAAGCATGTGGACCGTGTTTAGTGGAATTGTTCGCATCGCACCCTCTCTAACACTTCACAAAAAGCCAGAAAACGGGCGTATTCTTCGCGACGAGGAGAAACAACCTCGTTTCTCGCTGCCGACATTCCTACGCATTTTGTCAGAACATCCCTATATCTTGGATAATACTCAAACCGCGCTCAAGAGGGAACTGTTTTTGTGCGAAAAATCACGCAGAATCGCATCGATTTCGAACGAATCGTCACATTTTACGCATTAATGGAAAGCCTCGGTAAACTCCCCCCAGCCTCGGTTCATTTTTTCGAGGTCTTTTTTCGGCGGGATTTGCGACGGGAAGAAGAGGACGCAACAACCTTCTTTTTAGTCGCAGGACTCCACGGATGACGGGGAAGCCAGTACAAAATCATGAACAGCGTGAAGCCAAGGGCTCCGAGACTGATCCACTGGGAGGTGGAAATTCCTATCAAGCCGCCCCGGTGCATGTCGTCGCGGACAAATTCGATAAGGAAGCGCCAAACGGCGTAAGCCCCTGCAAACACGAAGAAAATCCGACCACTTGTCACGTTTTGGCTGCGGTCTTCAGTTCCCCCAGTCTGGTCTTCTTTCGATGCGCCCAGCCCCTCCCACGTGCGGACGGAAAGCCATATCAACACGAAAAACAGCCCGAAGCCGAAAGCCGACTCGTAAAGCTGCGTTGGATGCACCGGAAGGGTGTGGGCTTCGTCCAGCAGGGGCAGTCCGCGTTCGACGTGTTGCTTGAAACAAAGGCTTTCCTTGGGAAACGAGAGTCCAGTGAGGAAATCGGTGCGCCGCCCGTAACAACAGCCGTTGAGGAAACAGCCGATGCGCGTCAGGCCGAGTCCCAGGGCCAAAGCGGGGGTTGCACAGTCGAGGTAGGTCCAATAGTCCAACTTTTTAATCGCCACGTACGCAACACCGGAAATGATGCCGCCCAGATAGCCCCCGTACGCAACCATCCCCCCGCGCTGAAAGTTGAAGAAATCCGCCAGGCTCCAGCTTTCCTCCGGGTTGGCGATCACGTAGACGATTCGCGCCCCGATCAGCGACCCGAAGGCCGCCAGCGTCATCGCGACGTATAGCGGGTTGTCGTCCAGTTTGCGGCGCGAGGCCAGGTAGAGCGTCAGGTACCAGCCCAGCACGAAACTCAAGCCCAGCATTACGCCGTAGCCATAGATCGTAATGGGATAATCGATGAACGGTAATGTGAAACTCACGAGAATCGGACGCATTTCCACCTCGTTGCCGTCGTTTAAAACGCCGAATCCCGCGTATTTTACGACGAAGAAAGGATCTGGTAAACTCCTTGACTGTCGATCATAGTCGAAAACCGAAAGGCCACCAGACTAAAAAACATGCAATTTCCGCAAAAAATTCCAAAAGTCGTAATTCTCTTTGCCATTTTATCTTCCGTTATCGCCTGTTCGGTCGAAACCAACCCAAATGAGGGCGGATGCCTTAAGGACGACGACTGCCGGTACGGACGCGTCTGCCGGGACCGCATCTGCCTCGACGAGGGGGAGCTTGCAACCTACGAATCCGCAAGCGACGTCGCCCAGCAGATTTTCGAAAGTTTTCGTAACTCCGATTTCGATGCCTACGTGCAGGTGGTTCCCACGCCCCGCGATCTGACCTGGGGTTTCGACATCGGCGAGGTGGATTACACCGAACCGCGCGTCAATGGCTACATCGACAGCCGATACGACAAGCTTGAAACGGATTGGATCGACGCAAGCCGTTCTATTGATTGGGAAAACGCCGAGTGGCAGGCCTTCGAACCCGGTGTGTTGCGCCCCATTTCGGAGGGCGAAAACCTCGCGCTCGCGGCGCTCGATCAACTCGTGGGTTCCGAAATCCTGTTGGTTGTCAATGGCGAGGAGGTGGTGTTTCCTCTAGCGCGGCTGATTCGGCTTCAAGGGTATTGGCGGGTATTTGCGCTCGTAGAGCCGCCGTACTCGGTGGGGGTCGATCTGCTCTAGCGGCGTGGCGAACAACACGCCTTCCACCGGCCAGGTTTCGAATTCCAGCAGTGTTTTCAGGTATCCCACGAGGGATACGTCCTTGACTTTTCCGTGGGTTTTTGTGGCGTGGCGAAAGAGCGGTTTTCCCTTGCGCTGCACGACCATTCCCACGTGCTTGACCCGGTACGGCAGCCAGGGACGGTCCTGCATGACTACGAAAAGCAGCGTGCCTTCGGGGATTTCCTTCGCGTGTTTTATCGCCCAGGAAACGCCGACGATGGGAAACGCCACCTCTCCCTGAGGGGCCATATCTCCCAAACGAGTGCACCAGGATTTCCATTTTTCCGAGTAATTACATTTGGTTCGGTATGTTTTTGCGCTTGACTTCGCCGCATCTCCGGCGATGCGCCGCGTGGAGATTTCTACCCGCCGAGCCTCGATGTTTTCCACGAGCCATTGCCCCCAGGTCAGGTGATGCCGGAAGCGCCAACCGATTCGCCCCTGCTTGTATCGAATGAATTGCAATGTCTTTTTCGCGTCTTCCAGGCTGTTTGATTCAGCCATCGCCATGACCGTTTCGACGAAGGTCAGGCAATCGAATGCGTCGAGGCGAAAGGTCGGATCTGCGTCCTCGCCCCGGCCTTCCCCCAAAGAATCGAGCCGGTACGCCGCCCCGAGAAAACGCTCGGACACCGCCACGATACGTTTTGGAAAAGACAACTGTTGCAGGTCTTGCAGTTCGCGATCCGCCTCTTCGGGCGTCATGCGATCCCAGTGGGTTTCGGAGGCCCTCGCCTGCTCCATAAAAACCGTCAAGAAAGCCAAAAGACTTACAAAAACAGCTATATAGACTGCAAGTTTCATGGGATCATCAGGTAGACCAGCCCGATCTGGCCGCCGTAGTCGAAGGCTTCCGGCTCGTAGCGGTGAAACTCCGCAAGACCGGAGAGCATCAGGTTGAGGTATTCGGTCAGCCGGATCTCGAATCCGGTCTTGATTTCGGGATAGTGGTCGAAATGGGATCTGGAAAGACCGATATCGTTCGAATAACGCAATTGCAGGAAATAGCTTGCGGTATCCACGAAACGAAATCCCATGCGAGTTCCAACACTTAGAGGAAGATCCACGTTGGAGGTATCGGAAAAGTTGAAAAACAGCCCCGGACGGAATTCCAGCGCGAGGTTGAAACGGCTGTCGGAGCTTTCAAGCATCTGCACGATCAGCGGAATCATGAAATGAAACTCCGGCTGATAATCCACGTCCACCCGCACACCCACGTTGAAATAGGTCAGCGGAGCCGCCAGAAACTGGGCGGAGGTGTAGGGATAACCGGTTTCGACCGTGAGCGAGGCATGGTCGGAGTGCAGCGTCTGGCCGTCGGCCTCGGACTGGAACGGCTCCGGCGTACCCACGGCGATGCTTTCCGGTTTCTCGGCCCACGAAGGCGAGGCGAAGGCGACAAAAGCCAGCACAAAGACCAGAAACACGCATGTGACGGAAAACGATTTCATGCCACCCCGTTTGAAAAATTCACGACGCGGCTACTCTAGCCGTTTTCGTTTTTTTGCGCAATAACGCGATTTTTCGTGAAACCCAAAACGATTCCGTGTTCAGGCGGCGGGATCGTCGTCGTCGAGGTCTTGCGAGTTGAAGGTGTTCCAGTACAGGACGGTTTTATCGCCCAAGTCGTGGCGTTGGATATACGCTTGCAGTCCGGCAATCGTTTTCCCTGTGTAAGTGGTTTCCAGCCGGAAGCCGTGGCGCGCCGCCACTTCCACACAGCGTTTCGATTCCGGGGTGGGGTCTCCGTAGCAGCGCCCCAAAAAGCCACCGAGGATGGTAAAATCCCGCAAGGTCATTGCTTTTAGAGAAGGTCGCGCCCCATGGCGTCGCATGAGGGCGAGTGTCCGGTTGGCCAAAAAAGCGGCTGCAAGAGAATTTCCGATGAATTTCTCCACCACCCGCACACCGATGACCCGCGTCGGCAGTCCTGCCAGCTTTACTCCCAATGTCAAACCGACAAGTGTCCCGCAGGTGCCGACCGGGCAGAAGATCAGGTCGGGACAAGGCAGCACGCCTTGTTCGATCTGCCGTTTGAGTTCGAAGGCGGCGTTGACGAAACCGAGGCAACCCACCGGCGAGCTTCCCCCACCCGAAATGCGATAGAGCGGCTCGTTGGTAGGAGGAAACCAGACCATGCGATACGAGGCGAACAGCGTGAGTGGAATGTTGCGCGTTCGGTGTATTTTCGCGCCGAAACGCTCGAAAAGCTCCAGGCTGCGCCGCACGTGGTCCGTCATCGGCTGATCGAAAAGCACGAGGTGACAGGACAACCCCGCCCGCTGCGCGAGAATCGCCGTCGCAAGCCCGTGGTTGGTGCCGATCCCGCCTATGGTCAGCACGCCTTTCGCGCCTCGCGCCAACGCATCGGCCAGCAGAAATTCCAGCTTGCGCACCTTGTTGCCGCCGTAAATCGGGTGGCTGCGGTCGTCCCGCTTGACCAGTAACCGTTCGCAGCCCAACTCTTTGCCGAATTCCGGGGCGGGGTCCACGTCGGTGGAGTCTTCCATCAGTGGAAAACGCGCAACTTCTGAAAGGGTCGGAAAGGCTTCGAACAGGGGAAAATCGCTTACTTGCATCAATCGTCCGTTCAGGTTGGATCAGGCGTCCGCAGTCGATTCTTTTTCCGTGGCAGCGTTTTCGTCCGTGGCTTCGTCCTTTTTGCGTTTGATGGGACGCGGCTTGGGCGGCTCGATGTCCGGCACCTCGATACCGTAATACGGCTGAATAGCTTTCGGACGGCAGCGGGCAACGAGGCAGACCGGCAACTCGCAGGTTTTGCAGATCGCGCTATCGACCACGGCGAGGTTGTCTTGCAGGGAAATAGCTTCGTGGGGGCATGTGCGGATACACAGGCGGCAGCCGATGCAGCCCCGGTCGCACTGGGTCCGCGTGTTTTTGCCCAACTCGTGGTTGCGGCAGCGCACCACGGCCTTGCTGGTTTCCGGCATCAGTCCGATGACGCCTCTCGGGCAGGCGTTCACACAGATGCCGCAGCCGATGCAGCGTTCGGGATGGATCTCTGGCAGACGCTGCGCGTTCATCGTAATGGCGTTCTCTGGACAGACCCTGGCGCAGTTACCTAATCCCAAACACCCGTATTCACAGGCTTTTTCCCCGGCATAAAGCATCGCGGCGGCGGCGCAGTCGTCCAAACCGTCGTACAGGTGGGTTCGGCGGGCGGTGTCGTCCAACGCCCCCTGACAGAACACCACCGCCACTTTTTTCACCACCTCGCCCGCGTCCTTGCCCGTCAGTTTGGCGACAATCGCCGCGACCTCGGCCCCGCCGGGACCACAAAGATTGGGGGCAACGTCCAGGCGAGAGACCACCGCTTCGGCATATTGGCGGCAGCCGGCGAAGCCGCAGTTGCCGCATTGGCCCTTCGGGAGTTCCTCTTCCACCTCGTCGATCAAAGGATCATAGGGAACCGCCAGTTTCTTATCCGCCAGCGCCAGCAGCAATCCCAACGTGGTTGCGATTCCCGCCAGCACCAATATCAATCCAGCCGCGTGTAACATGTCGATCTCCTACCTGTTCCGTCCGTCTTCCGATTTTGTCAACATCTCGTAAATACTGCGGAAACGGACCTTACACGGCGATCATGCCGGAAAAGCCCAGAAAGGCCAATGACAAAAGTCCGGCGGTCACGAAGGCGATACCCAGCCCCTCGAAAGGTTTCGGGACGTCGCTGTATTGCAGTTTTTCGCGGATGCTGGACATCAGGATCATCGCCAGCGCGAACCCGACACCCGCCCCCACGCTGTTGACCAGCGACTTGAAAAAGGAAAAGCCGTTTTCCACGTTGATGAGCGGAATGGCCAGCACCACGCAATTGGTGGCGATCAGCATCAGGTAGATGCCCCACATCGCGTGCAAAGTCGGCACGAATTTTCTCGTCACGATATCGAGCATCTGCACTGTGGAAGCTACGATAATCACGAAACAAATCGTCGTGAAGAACTCCAGGTCGAGGGGGATCAGCACGAGGTAATAGACGAGCCAGCCTAGAAGCGAGGCGATCACCATCACCGCCGTCACCGCGATCCCCATACCCGCGCTGGCATCGAAACTTTTCGAGACACCGAAAAAGATGCAAAGTCCCAAAAAGCGCGTCAGCACGAAATTGTTGATTAACACCGCCGACAAAAACAGCGCCATGTATTCGAGCAAGGCTTCAGTCATGGCTCACCTCCCCGCCAAGTGCGGCTTTTTCTCTCGACAACGCCGCGAACCGGCGGTTGTCCAGCCATTCTCCCAAAGTACGAAACAGTCCGATCAGCAACCCGATGGTGATGAACCCGCCGGGTGCGAGAATCACCATTAAAATCGGCTGGTAGCCTTCGCCGAACACGGGATGCCCCAAAATCGTGCCGGTTCCCAGAAGTTCGCGAATGCTGCCGGTAATCACCATCGCCGCGAGAAAGCCCATGCCCATGCCCAGGCCGTCCATGAAGGCCGGAAGCGGGGTGTTTTTCGAGGCGAAGACCTCGGCGCGGGCGAGAATGATGGCGAACACCACGATCAACGCCAGGTAGACGCCGAGATCGGCGTAGAGATCCGGGAAAAACGCCGACATGAAAAGCTGCGAAAGCGTCACCAGGGTGGCGATGATCGAAATGTAGGCCGGAACCTTGACCTTCGGGTGGATCACGTTGCGAAAAATCGAAGTGAACAGGTTGTTGAAACTGATGACGAACAGCACCGCCACTCCCATGCCGAAGGCGGTCTTGACCTCGCTCGTCACCGCCACGGCGGGACACAGCGAAAGCGCCAGCACGAACACGGGGTTTTTGCTCAAAATGCCGTCCCGAACCAGTCCCTTGAGGGTGGTCTGCTTGGAACCCCGGAAAGGCAGGGTTTCCTGAGTCACCGGGTTGAGGGTTTGCGGATCACTCATGGTGCTTCCCTCCCTCTTTCATGTCCTGGGGAATGTTTTTAAAATCATCAGCCGCCAGTTTTTCCAGTGTTTCGAGCTGTCCCTTGATGCCGTTGGCGATGGCCCGCGACGTGATCGTCGCCCCCGTAATCGCCAAAATTTTTCCTTCCACCGGCACTTTGTCCACTTCGAGTCGGTCTTTGGTGCGACCCTTGAAGCGCTCGTGGAAAAACGGCTCTTTGGCTTTGGCACCCAGTCCGGGAGTTTCGCGGTCTTTGAGGATTTTGTAGTCCACCACGGCGAAATTTTTATCCGTGCCGAGCGTCATGTGGATGTTTCCATCATAGCCTCGCTGCACTACAGGCAGAACGTACCCCACCTTTGCACCCCCACCATCCAGGCCCAGAAACCAGCCGTCGAGGTCTGCGATGGGTTGAAAGGTTTCCGCCGCCGGAAGCACCATCTTGCGGGCGTTTTCCTGGGCGATGCGTTCGTTTTCCAGCCGGATCGGCTGTGTAAAGTAATTTACGGTGGCCAGGATCACCCCGGCCAGCATTCCCGCAGCGCCCAAGTTGAGGGCGATACGGATCACGCCCGCCTCGCTTTGGGGCAAGTGGCTTGCATGGGTTTGGGCGCTCATGGCTCCTCCTTGAATTGCGAGGGCTTGATGAAGCGGTCAATCAGCGGCGTGACGGCGTTCATCAGCAGGATGGAGTAGCACACACCTTCCGGGTAGCCGCCGAAACGACGGATCAGCACCACCAGGATTCCGGCCCCCACCGCGAAGATGATCTGTCCCTTTGCGGTGACGGGAGACGTCACCATGTCGGTCAACATGTAGAACGCGCCGATCATCAGCCCGCCGGAGAGGACGTGAAACAGCGGGTCGCCGTTGAACCAGCCCGCGCCGCCGACGATCCACCCCAGCAGCGCCACGGTGCCGATGTAAAACACCGGACCCTGCCAGAAAATGTACCGTTTGAAGATCAGTACCGCGCCGCCCAGCAGAATCAGCAGGGCCGACACTTCGCCGATACTACCGTTGACCTGGCCGAAAAACAACGAGGCGTAGAGGTCGCCGCGCCCGCCGAAAGTGTCGAGCAGCGCCCCCATGCCGTGTTCGCCCCAGATGCCCAGCGGTGTGGCGCTCGTCACGCCGTCCACGGCGTCAGCGGCCTTCGAAGCCATCGCCGACCAGGTGGTCATCTGTACGGGGAACGAGGCCAACAGAAAGGCCCGCCCGGCGTGGGCCGGATTGAAGATATTCTGCCCCAGCCCGCCGAAGACGTGCTTGACGATGCCGATGGCGAACACCACGCCCAGCACCGACATCCACAAGGGCAGCCCCACGGGAATGCACATCGCCAGCAGCAACCCGGTGAGGAAGGCGCTGCCGTCCCACCAGGTGGCTTTTATCCCCCGGATTTTCTGAATCGCGGCCTCCGATGCCATCGCCGTCGCGGTGCAGAGAAGCATCTGCACCAGGGCGCGCAGGCCGAACACGTAGACCGCCCAGGCCGCCACCGGAAGCAGGGTGGCGTTGACCGTCCACATGATTTTTGGAATCGTTTCACGCGCCTTGACGTGAGGAGCGCTCGCGACGGTCAGCAGGGAGGCGTACAACCTGTCCTCGTGCTGCGCGGCAACCGGTGTCGATTCCGCCATGGGGAAGCCCCTTTCCCTAGAGAATGCCGGGCGGGAGCGCATCTCCCGCCCGGTAACACCTTGAAATTACTGGCAGTCCAGATCTACACCATCTGGACAGGTAGAATCGCAGTAGCCGTCTTCCGTGCAGGAATCGTTTTCACAGGGGTAACCGGTCACCCCGTCTACGACGTTATCCATCGTGGTTCCGTCGGGATTGCAGCAGCAGTCGGGGTCGTCCACGCAGGGGAAGTAGGCGTCGCCGTCGGTCAACGCGTTTTCGCACACTCCGACCATGGTGTCGCAGCCGGTTTCCATCACGCCGTACAAACTGCTATCGGTGATAAGTGGATCGGAACATTGCAGGGGTTCGCCTTCGGCTTCCTCTTCAGGGGTCGTTTCGGCAAGTTCGTCCTCGTCACCCGCAACCGCTTCCTGATCGGCGGCGGCGTCCTCATCGCCCGCGACCTGATCGGTATCGCCTTGCGGCTCGTTGTCGTCGTCGTCGCCGCAGCCCACGGCCAGCGCCAGAATCGCCAACAGGGCCAGCATCATCCACCATTTTGTCTTCATCACACTCCTCCTTCGTGATTTACACGACGCACCCACGCGGCGCGGCGCATTATACAAACCGCCTCGAATTCAGGCGGGTTCCCGGCATCGTTCATTCTTGTCCCGGTTCGCATTCTCCACGGTAGTAGGCCCATTCCTCGCACTCACTACCGTCCGTGAACATGCACACACCGTACTGTCCGCCGTTTTCGTCGGTGCGGATTTGCAGGTAATATCCATCATTTACACATTTTTCACTGGCAGGATTGGCCAACTGTGTGTTTGTGTTCTCGTTCTCGTTCGTGCGGGTTGTGCCGGACTCGTTTTCCTGCGTTTTCGAGCAGTTTTCCCACTTATCGCAGTCTCCCGGTGCGCATTCCCCGTTGTAGTAGGCCCACTCTTCGCATTCGGTGCTGTCGGAGAAGAGGCACACGCCGTACTCGTTGCCATCTTCGTCTTTGCGGATCTGGAGGTTGTGACCGTCCTCCTCGCATTTCACCGAAGCCGGGTTGGGTGTTTCCCCGTCGTCGTCGTCATCTCCACCACAGGATACCAATCCCAGGGTCATTCCCGACAACATCAACAAGAACACGAACGTTTTAGCCGCTAGCGACATCGTGTTTCCCCCTATTTCTTTTCTTTTTGCAGATCGCGCACCCGCGACTTGAGCACTTTGACGGATTGCAGCAGATGCCGGTTCGCCGGGCAGACGTACTCGCAGCTTCCGCACTCGACGCACTCAAGCACCCGTTTTTTCTCGGCTTCCGTCCACTTTCGCTTGCGCGCCAGCACCGGCCAGTCGAGCGGCTCCAGGCCCATCGGGCAGGATTTGACACAGTTTCCGCAACGGATACACGGTCCTTCCTCTTTGCGCTCGATCTCTTTTTGGGAAAGCGCCAAAAGTCCGCTGGTGCCCTTAATCATTGGAATATCGAAGCTGTTTTGCGAAATCCCCATCATCGGACCGCCCATCACGAGGCGTCCGAGTTCTTCTTTCAGTCCGCCGCAGAAATCCAAGAGATCCCGCCAGGTTGCACCAATCGGAGCGAGCACGTTTTTGGGTTCGGCCACACATTCGCCGGAGACCGTCACCACCTTTTCGATGATCGGAACGCCTCGCAGCACCGCGTCGGAGATGGATGCGCAGGTGGTGGTATTCTGCACCACCACACCTAGGGACATCGGCAGTTTTCCGCCCGGAAGCCACAGGTCGAGCAACCCCTTGATAAGGCTGCGCTCGGCCCCCTGCGGATAGCGCGAGGGCAACGCCGCCACGCGACAGTTTTCCAGTCTGGCGCAGGCTTTCGTCATGATTTCAATGGCTTGCGGCTTGTTGTTCTCTATACCCACCGCCACCTGCTTCGCACCAAGCACTTTTCGAAGGATTTCGATACCGGTGACGATATCCTCGGAGCGTTCGCGCATGATGGCGTCGTCGCTGGTGAGGTAAGGTTCGCACTCGGCCCCGTTGATGAGCAGGTGCTCGATGGCGACGTCATCCGGTGGCGTGATTTTGACGTGAGTCGGAAAAGTCGCCCCGCCCAGGCCGACGATTCCGGCCTCTTTGACCGCCTCGCGCAGTTGCGAAACGTCCATAGAACGCCAGTCGCTCTCGGCGGGCAGCCCTTCGGCCCACGTGTCGTGGCCGTCGGTTTCAAGGACAATGGCCGTCCCCTTGCCCAGCACCGGGTGCACGGCCTCCCGGATGTCGGCCACGACTCCCGAAGTCGGGGCGTGAACCGGCGCGGAGACGAAGGCGTCGGCCCCCGCAAGTTTCTGTCCCTTACGCACCTCCTCGCCTTTTTCTACCAGCGGAAGATTGGGCGCGCCGATGTGCTGCACAGTGTGAATAGTCAGGATGGCCGGGCAAGGCATCCGCTCGATGAGTTTGCCCTCGGTCCGGTGCTTTTCGTGCCTGACCTTCGCCCCTCCTCGGAATGTGTGAACCATGGAACGATCCTTCCACGATGAATGTGACCCGTTTCGAAACCGAACGGATTTGCTAACCCTCCGTTTCGACTTCGCTTTCCCCCGTTTCACGATGGCAGGACGAAGAATCCGGCGAGACGCGCAATACGACCATCCCCGCACCGGCCTTCGTCTTTTTGCCGATTAAATATACGATTCCGATACCTAAAATTAAAAACCCAACCCCGAAAAGACCGGGAAACCAAGCACTTTCCGAACCCGCAAGCGACGCCAGAACCACGCCGATTCCCGCTCCGATGCCCAGAAACAAAAGCGGCAGCCAGAACACCAACAGAATTGCGAGGTACATCCGGCCCTTTTTCGCCTCGAATTC
The DNA here is from genome assembly GCA_963663525.2 of Myxococcota bacterium. Classification (GTDB taxonomy): domain Bacteria; phylum Myxococcota_A; class SURF-8; order SURF-8. Next base: position 653,984 of record CAXXHC010000004.1, on the reverse strand, counting down.
CACGTGTTGTCCGACTTCGACGCCCACCGGGTCTTCGGCCTCGAACTCGACGTGGGTCTGGCTCGGGTCGTGCAATCCGCAATTCACGCAATATTCCCCATGGCAAACCCGGATCGTGGCCAGGGTGCCATCGTGCGCGATCACTTTTCCCCTGGCAATCATTGCAAATTCTTCCTTTTGCGAAAATGGCTCGAAAATCCCGGACTCACCACCTTTTGGATGGTGTTTTCAACGTGTACGAGAATCAAAGTCTCCACGCCGAGTCGTTCGGCCAGTTCCATCCCTTTTTTGGAACCGAGCACCGTAATGGCCGTGGCGCAAGCATCGAGAATCGCGTTGGAGACTCGTTCGTCGAAACTCGCCACCGTCACTCCGGCAATGCGTTCGGACACCGGGCGACCGTCTTTGGGATTGAAAATGTGGTAATAGCTTTTCCCTGCAATATTCAGGGGTTGCCTGTAATTTCCACTGGTGGACACGCGCATCCCGGTTTTGGCATGAAGCACGCCCCAGAGGGAGCGAAGGTCGGTAGGATGCTGCACCCCAATGGACCATGCTCCGTCCGTCTTTTCCCCAAAAGTCGAGATTTCGCCGCCGCATTGGACCAACCCGGCCACGGCTCCCCCTGCTTCGAGCAATTCTCGTACCCGGTCCACAGCGTATCCCTTGGCGATGCCTCCGAAATCGAATTGCAGATCCTCGCGATCCAGCGTGAGTAGTCGATCATCGCCATCGAAACCGTGGACAAAATCGAAGCCGGTCGCTTCGGCGGCCTGGGCCAGTTCCTCATCGGAGGGAAGGCGCTGGCGCTCCACGGCTTCGCGCCAAAGTTTTTTAATGGGCCACAATGTGGGATCGAACGCGCCACCGGAGGCATCGTACATCGAGGAAATCTGTTGCAAGACTCTACGTATATCTTCGGAAATCTTGATATTTTTCGAAGAAGTGCGGCGGTTCAGACGCCCGGTTTCGCTGGTCGGATCGAAGGGATTGAATACCTTGCCAATGCGCTCGAATTCCTGCCAGGCGTCATGCGCCAGTTGGGCTTCATACTTCTCGTCGGGCGATCCCAGGAGAAAGAGAATCCGGGAAGGTATCCCATGATAAATAAAGCGTTTTTCCTCGAACCAGTTGTTTTTATCAGTCTCCGGGTTCGGCGTAGGAGCGGGGGAAGCGGTTTCAGTGGGAGTGGTAGCAGTCTCCTGAATCGGGCCGAGTTTCCACAAAGCCAGCATCACGAGGGCGGAAAATAGCACGGCAAGGCCGATCATCGGACCGTTGGCGCTGCCGGAAAAAGGATTTTTCCTCCACATACGGAAATCCTCTAAAAAATCGCCCTCGATATCATCTTAAAAAGAACGATGAAATCGAGATACTCCAGGCAGGAAAGTTTTGCAAAAACACGTGAATCACGAAATCATTAAAAAATCCATTCATGTGTATCACAATGGGGAAGATTTTTCAATCGGATCTTGGTTTCAAAGAAAAAAAGAAACAGTAGCTTTCCTGCTACTGCCCGATCTGGAAAACATCTCACCTTTGTCCGTTTTGTTGGACATACAGTTGCCAGCAACAGTTCACTTTTTTGACTCGACCACTTTTTTCCAAATTCATATCCATATCGGGAAATCGAAAACGCGACGTCGAAAGCTTCACTGAAATCTGAAACTATATTGGACCGCAAAGTAGCATATTTGCACTTTTCGACCAGCCAACAGTAGCAGAACCACAACTCAACCAAACAACACAAGCAACAGGAATTCAGGTCGATATAGATATTTCTCCCGTATTTTCAGCATGTTGGAGCAAACAGAAATCTATGGCACCGGATTTGCTCTTTTACGTCGGCAGTTCTGAAAAACGATTTCCACAGGAGGCACATCATGATAGGATTGGACAGATTGCTGAAAAAGCCGGGAGTGATCGCTGCGGGACAGTTTTCCGAGGACGGTCTTGCTGTTCGTGCAATCGGCGACGTTACACAGGAACAGATGAACCAGGTGGCTCAGATTTGCGCCGACCTGAACCTCAACATGCAACAGAAAGCCAAAAGCCTCGACGCGAAGACAAATCTTCCTTGGGGTGACCTTCATGGCTGGGCGTTGATGGCGGGCGAGTTGGCGCTGTTGGTCGCAGGCGATACCGGCGTTTTCGTGAAAGCGAACGAGGCGGAATTCAACGACCTGTTCATCGGTCTGTACTACGACCTGGGCGATGCGACCCTGCAAATAGCGGACTGAAGATCGTCCTCTTGACTCTCTCCCCGCGACGAGAGTGATTGGGGAATAAAGCGATCCCGTAAAAAAGACGATAGTCAGGGTAAAGTATTGAAAAAGCAGTTTCTCTTGGGCGTCGGATCGCACGAAGTCGGCAGGGCTCGAATGCGGCTTTCACCTGAAACGACGCCCATCGTTTTCCCTTCGTCGTTGTGACAACGCCGGGGAAATTTACACATAGTGCATTGGAGGATCCATGGCCGAAAATCACAGCTTCAAAGGGTATTCCATCGTGTCCTGCGGCGTGATGCGTCCCGAGTTGAAGCACCTCGAAGAGGAAGGCTGGCTGGATGCGGACCACATCTATTTCACCGGTCCCGGTTTGCACGACAAGCCGCGCTTGCTGGAAAGTCAGTTGCGCAAACAGTTGGAAAAAGCAACCGCCGAATCGGAGCGCGTGATCGTTTTATACGGAAAACGCTGCTATCTCGACATGAGCGCACCGGAAAAGACGGTTGAAAGCATCATGAGCGAATACGGTCCGGGCGTGACCCGCTTACAGGCCGCCAACTGCTTTGATTTTCTCGCGTCCAACGAGGAACGCCGAAAAATGTACGAGGATCAGGAGCCGTACTGGCTGACGCCGGGCTGGTTCGCGTACTGGAAGGGTATTTTCGCCGACTGGGACGACGGTCTGAAAAACGAGACTTTTCCCAAGCACGGGAAAGCGTGTCTGCTGTGCCCGCTCGATACCTTCAACGATGTCGCCATGAACGATCCGGAAAAAATCTTCGAGTTCTCCGACTGGATGGGCGTTCCGATCGAACCTCAACCGGTAAGTCTGGACCGGCTAAAAACATTGTTGCTGGAACAGTTGGGCTGAGTCCATTTCGCTATCATGTATCGAAAACATCTCGCGTAGGCCGGGCAAATTTCTTGCCCGACAATGCCACGGTGTCGGGTTAAAAATCAGCCAAACCTACCCGCCAACATCGCGAATTCCGATGAAATGCAGCAATCTACCTGTTTTTTCCCGGTCGCGACGCCAGGAATAATAGGAAGGCTCGCGGCGACAGATCGTACAATGATCGATTTTATGGACGTTCGCCGCCTTCATTCCCTGTGAAACAACCTGCCCTTCGACCGCCCGTGCAAGATCGAGGTGCATCCGCCCTTTCACTTTCCGCACGCACACAGGTCCGAACCGTTCCTCGAAGCGCCGGGCGAGATCGTCGGAGACTTCGTAGCAACATGCGCCCGCGCCCGGCCCGATCGCCAGTTGCAACCTTGCAGGATCAACCCCGAAAGTTCCCTGCAAACGTCGGATGGCTTCCACGGCGATGCCGTCGAACACCCCGCGCCACCCGGCGTGCACCGCCGCCACAGCGGGTGCTTGGGGAGCGTAAAACAACAACGGCAGGCAATCGGCGGTTTTCACCGCCACCAGCAGTCCCGGATGGTCGGTGACGATACCGTCGCAGGAGATTTCGTCGGGAGCGGGCAAAACCTCCGTATTTCGACGCAGAACCAACAGATCGGTGGAATGGGTCTGCTTGACCGTCCACACTCCCCGAAACGTCTCTCCGGCCTGTAGCAACGCTTCTCGCGCCGCTCGGCGCACGGACTCTCGCTTTGCTCGTTCGCGGTCGTCCTCCTTTTCGGCATCCAGGCCCGCGTAGCCGCAGAAATCGGTGCCGAATCCGTGGACGAGGTTCGACTCCTCATCCCAGTCGGGAACGGTGACAAAGGGCAGTGAAGATTCGAAATCGTGCGTCAAAATGTACCTTTTCGTAACAAACAACAAAAAAGCGCACCCGAATCGGATGCGCCCTAAACATACTTTTTTAATTCGCCTACTGCAACAGGCTCAACGCAGCGGCCTGGGCCGATTCCAGGTAGGAGGCAGGCAGAATGCCGATGGCCAGCGTCAGTCCCGCCGACACCAGCACCGCCAGCATGACCGGTACGGAGCCCAGCACCTTGGGTTCTTCGTCCTCGGCGGGCACCATGAACATGTAGACCGTCACCCGCAGATAGTAGTAAACCGAAAGCAGCGAGTTGAATACGGCGATGATCACGATAGCGACGAACCCCTGATCCAGCACGGCGCGGAAGAGGTAGAATTTTCCCAAGAATCCCGCCGTTGGCGGCACGCCTGCCAGGGAGAGCATGAACAACGTCATCGCAGCACCCAGCAGCGGATAACGAATGCCGAAACCCTTCCAACCTTCCGAAACGAGCAGGTTTTCGTTTTCCCGGCGTCCCACCAGCACGACCACCGCGAAAGCGCCGAGGTTCATCACCATGTAGGCCAGCAGGTACAGCAGGATGGCTGCAGTTCCGCTGCCGTTGGGGTCGTCCATCGCCAGAAGGCCAAGCAGAAGATATCCGGCATGGGCGACGGAGGAATAAGCCAGCATCCGCTTCACGTTGTCCTGCACCAGCGCCAGAATATTGCCGGTGGTCATGGTCAGCACGGCCAACACCCAGATGAGGTTGCCCCATCCCACGGAGCCGTCCTTGAGCGGAAAAAAGGCCATGAAGAAAACACGCACGAACGCCGCAAACGCCGCCGCTTTTACCGCCGTGGCCATGAAGCCTGTGACGACGGTCGGAGCTCCCTCGTAGGCGTCCGGGGTCCATTGATGGAACGGTACGAGCGACACTTTGAACGCGAACCCGACCAGCAACAGCACCATACCCAGCATGAGGAAAAGGTTCGACGATCCGGTTTTCACGGCGTAATCGCCGATTTCGGAGAGGTTCAGAGTTCCCGTCGCACCGTAAACATACGCCATGCCGAGCAGCAGAAAGGCGGTGGAAAACGCGCCCATCAGGAAGTATTTCAACGCCGCTTCGATACTGGAGATTTTGTGACGCTGGTAAGCGGCCAGCACGTAAATAGCGACCGACATCACTTCCAGTCCGACGAAAAACACCAGCAGGTCCACCGCACCGGCCATCAGCATCATGCCGAACAAGGCCATCAGCATCATGGAGTAGAATTCGCCGCGATGCAGGCCGTGTTCCTCGAAGTAGCCGATGGCGCTCAACGTGGTGATCGCCGCGCCGAGAATCAGGATCATGTCGAAATAGACGGTAAACGCTTCCGCGCGGTAGGTGCCGAAAAAGATCGTGGCGATTTTCGCGCCTCCGGCGGTGGCGGATTGGAACGCTCCCCACTGGACGAGGCAGGCGAGAAACGTCACGCCGAGACCGACCAGAGTCATGTAGCCGACCCACGATTTCTTCGTACCGGGACGGGCGAACACGTCGGCCAACAGCACCGCCAGCGAGAAAAGGGCGACGAGCGCCAAGGGGGCGAGCTGGCCCACTTCCTGAAAACCGAGCGTTGCTGGGAAGGTCCGCATCAATTCAGACATCGTTTATTCTCCTCGCGGTGCGAAGTCGGCGGTCTTGGGAAAAGCCTTGCGGGAATCGATCCGGACTTTGTCGGTTCGCCGCATACCCGGCGAAAACCGACCGATCGCCGGTTTGGACTTCCCGGTTTTCCTCGTCGCTTTCACGGCGTCGGGAGCAGGCTCCGAAGCAGCGGTTTCCAATCCCGCCTGCACGACGTAACTTGCCGTAAGCTTGTTGACGCTGGCTTCCATCTTGTCGAGAAACAGGTTCGGGAACAGACCCATGACGAACATCAGAATCACGAGCGGCATCAGCACAGCCACTTCACGCAGGGTCAAGTCCTTGAGATTCTTGTTTTTTTCGTTCGATACCGGCCCGAACATCACCCGCTGGAACATCCAGAGCAGGTAGCAGGCGGCGAACAGCACACCCAGCGCCGAGATGGAAGTCAGAATCCATCCGAGGCTCGTTCCTCCCGCCACGATCCGTTCGGAGGTAAACGCACCCAGCATAATCATGAATTCACCTACGAAGCCATTGAGGCCCGGCAGTCCGACCGAGGACAGCATGGAAATCATGAAAATCGCGGCGTAAAACGGCATGATCTTGGTCAATCCGCCGAATTCCGAAATCAGCCGGGTGTGGCGACGTTCGTAAATCACGCCGACGAGAAGGAAGAGTGCGCCGGTCGAAACGCCGTGGTTGAGCATCTGGTAAATGGCGCCTTTGACACCGGTGACGTTCATCGCGGCGATACCGAGCATCACGAAGCCCAAGTGACTCACAGAAGAATAGGCCACGAGGCGTTTGACGTCCTTCTGCACCATCGCCACCAATGCGCCGTAGAGAATGCCGACCATCGCCAGCACCGCAATCACCGGCATCAATGTGTACGCGGCCTGCGGAAACAGCGGTATCGCGAAACGCAAAAAGCCGTAGGTTCCCATTTTCAAGAGCACGCCCGCCAGAATCACCGAGCCGCCGGTGGGAGCCTCGGTATGGGCATCGGGAAGCCAGGTATGGAAGGGGAACATCGGGACTTTGATCGCAAAGGCCAGCGCAAAGGCCGCGAACAGCCAAAGCTGGGTCGAGGAGGCGATGCCGAGATTGAAGAGGTCCGGCAGGTAGGAGGTGCCGCCGCCCTGGAGATACACCCAGATCAACGCCACTAACATCAGCAGGGAGCCGAACATGGTGAACAGGAAGAACTTGATCGTGGCGTAAATGCGTTTCTCGCCGCCCCAGACGCCGATCAGGAAGTACATCGGGATCAGCATCATTTCCCAGAACACGTAGAACAGGAAAAGATCCATCGCGACGAGCGCGCCCATCATCGCCGTTTCGAGGAACAGCATCGAGAACATGTAGCCCTTGACGTATTTCTCGACCGCACCGAAGGCGCTCAGAATCACGAGCGGGGTCAAAAACGTGGTCAGGATTACGAGCCACAGGGAAATGCCGTCGATTCCCACGGCATACGAGATGCCGAGCGACGCAATCCATTGAAATTTCTCGGTAAACTGGAAGTCGGGGTTGGCGTCGTTGAAACCTACGAGCAGGATCAGCGAAAGGCCGAACACCAAAAGCGACCAGCCGAAGGCGAACCACCTGAGGATACCTTTCTCTTCGCTCGGTATCAGCGAAACGAGAATCGCACCGACCAACGGCAGCCACGTCAGGACCGATATCAGGTAAACATCTTGAAAAGCCATGCTTTTACCCTTTGCACAAATTCAACCGGCTACGACCGGCAAGGACACGCGAACGATCAGCCGACGAAACGCCACAGGTAGAACACCAACAGGGACACGCCGATCACGAACGACAACAGGTAGGTCTGCACGTTGCCGGTCTGAACGATCCGAATTCCCTGCCCGACGTTGTAAGCGACGGCGGAGGTCACCCAGGTCAGAGCGCCGTCGATGATCCAAGCGTCCACCATCCTCCACAGGAACACCGAGAAATTGACGAGCGGGCGAACGAAAGCATAGAAGTAGCCTTCATCGACCCAGTACTTGTTGTGAATCATCTGGTAGACGAAGTTGTCGTTGGGCTGCCACTTCCAGTCCGGCTTCTTGCCGTAAATCACCCAGGCTACTGCGATTCCGGCGCAGGCGATGGCCACCGACGTCAGCATCATGATCCATTCCCAGGCGTGTTCGCTCTCCGGTGCAATACGGCTGAGAATCAGGCCTTCATACGAAAGCACGTGATGCAGATTTTCATGGAAGAGGTTGGGAACGTGGAAGATCGCGGGCATTCCCACCCAACCACCGACTATGGCCAGCCCGGAGAGAATAATCAGCGGCCAGGTCATCGAAGGCGGCGACTCGTGGATTTTTTTCTGCAAGGCGGCAGGCGCGCGGCACTCGCCCCGGAAGGTCAGGAAGTACAACCGGAACATGTAGAAAGCCGTGAAACCGGCGGCAATCGCGCCGATCAGCCACAACACATTCGGCAACCAGGGCACGACCACGTTTTTGTTGGCGAACGCGTGCCAGAGGATTTCATCCTTGCTGAAGAACGCGGCCAGCGGCGGCAACCCGGCGATGGCGATACAGGAAATGAAGAAGGTCCAGTGGGTTTTCGGCATGAATTTGGCCAGTCCGCCCATCTTGCGGATGTCCTGCTCCTCGTGCATCCCGTGAATCACCGAGCCGGAACCCAAAAAGAGGCAGGCCTTGAAAAAGGCATGGGTCATCAGGTGGAAGATTCCGGCGGTAAATGCGCCGACACCGACCGCCAGGAACATGTACCCAAGCTGGCTAACTGTGGAATATGCCAACACTTTCTTAATGTCGTACTGGAACAGGCCGATGGTCGCCGCGAAAAGCGCCGTTAAAGCACCGACAATGGCGACGACCGTCATCGCCTCCGGCGTGGCCACGTACAGGAAATTCATTCGGGCAATCAGGTAGACACCGGCGGTGACCATCGTTGCGGCGTGGATCAAGGCCGAAACCGGAGTGGGACCGGCCATGGCGTCGGGCAACCAGACATACAGAGGAATCTGGGCCGATTTTCCGGTGCATCCCAGGAAAAGAAGCAATCCGATGGCCGTGGCGGTACCCGCCCCGAAAACCGTGACCGTCGTCGGATTGAGGATTTTATCCATATTGGCGGCAATCTCTTCGTATACGAGAGTGCCTGTAGCCTGGAAAATCAGGAACATCCCCAGCAGCACACCGACGTCACCGATACGGTTGACGATAAACGCCTTTTTTCCGGCGCTGGCGTTGGCGTGGTCTTCGAACCAGAAACCGATCAGCAGGTAGGAGCAAAGCCCGACGCCTTCCCAACCGATGAAGGTCAGCGGCATGGAGTTGCCCAGCACCAGCACCAGCATGGCAAACATGAATAAATTCAAGTAGGTAAAGAAGCGGTTGTGGCTTGCATCGTGTGCAATGTAACCGATAGAATACACGTGAATCAGGGAGCCGACACCGGAAACGACGAGGATCATCACCCCGGAGAGCGCATCCAGGCGGAACGTCACGTCAAGGCTGAACGCTCCCGCCGAAAGCCACTCGTAGAGGGTGACGTCGATATATTCCATCCCCTCTTTTTTGAGCCAGAAGAAAAGAAACACGCTGAAAACGAAGGAAACGATCGGTGCGCCCACGGCGATGACGACCGTCCACAGCTTCGGCATGTGACGCACGAAAATGCCGTTGAACAACGCGCCGAAGGCGGGCATGAGCGGAATCAACGCCAGCCAGAGACGCGGGATCTTTTCCGGCTCGACGCTCAGTCCCGTAAAAAGCACGACGGCGGCGACGAATAGGCCGACCCAGAACGCCGACCAGTAACTAAGCTCGCCGTGTCCGTTTTCGTGTTCGTGGTGCGTATCCGACATATGTCGCTCCCTGGCGTGATGCTGGCCTTTCGCCCGTCCGTGAAAAACGCGCGAAAAGCGGGTTTCTGACTAATGTTTCAGCGTCGTGGCCTCGTCCACGTACACCGTCTTTTTCTGCCGGAACATGGCGACGAAAATCGCCAGTCCCACAGCCGCCTCCGCCGCAGCCACCGCCATGACGAAAAAGACCACCACGTGGGCGCTTTCCTGGCCCAGTTGTCGGGCAAAAGCGATGAAGGTCAGGTTGGCGGCGTTGAGCATCAGTTCGATGCACATGAAGACGATCAGCCCGTTTTTCCGCAACAGAACGCCCACCGTACCCAACATGAACAGCACGGCGGCCAGAACGAGGTAGTGATTCGTGGTGATCTGAGTCAACCAGGACATGGCGCTCTCCCTTGTTAAATCCTGCGCTTGGCGATGACGACCGCGCCGACGACGGCAGCAAGCAGCAGAATGGCCGCCGCCTGGAAAGCCAGCATGTACTTGGTGAACAGCAACCAGGCGATGTGCTCTATGGTGCCGAAATCAGCCGAGATTTCGGCGACAGCGGGCAGCGCCGTGGACACGATCGCAACCAGTTGCGCCAAGAGCGCGATGCAGAACAGCACGCCGATGACCTTGACCGCCTTGTGCCTTCTCAGGCCGAGTTCCTCCCGACGCAAGTTCAGCAACATGATGACGAAGACGAAGAGCACCATGATCGCTCCGGCGTAGACCATCACCTGAATCACCGCAAGGAACGTGGCATCCAGGATCACGTACAATCCGGCGGTGCAGAACAGCACGACGATCAGCGAAAGAGCCGATGAAATCGGATTCTTGTGGAAGATCATCATGACGGCCATCGCCACGGCCACCAGGGCCAATATCCAGAACATCAGGGCTTCCATAATCGTTTTTCGCTCCTCCTGGCCCTTCGGCCCGGCTTCGGCTTCCCGAAAAGGGAAGAAAAAACGGCAGCTTCGCTTCGTGTCAGCCTTCGACCGATTCCGCGTGACGCGCAAGCGTCAGGAACCCGCGAGGCGTGACGGTTCAGTCGTGTCCGGGCTGGTTCTCGGTATCCCGCGCCAGCTTGGTGGACAGGGCTTCGATCAGTTTCTTTTCTTTTTCCAGCGTCTCTTCGTCTTTCGGCAACGGTCCCTCTTCGCCGATCTCGACGCCGAGCAACCCCACCGTATCCCACGTAAGTCCCTTGAATAACGGCGTTTCTTCTACCATACGCCCGAAAACGTCCCGCGACTTCAGAGGCTCTTTCCAGTCGTTCCGCACCGCTTTTGCAAGCAGAGTCAGCCACTGGCGCTCGCCCTGGGCTTCACCGGGGCAGGGAGCCGCCTTGCGAAGCCGCTGGATGCGCCGACGGTCGCAGACGAAGGTTCCGGCCTTCTCCACCCATACCGCACCGGGCAGCACGAGGTCGGCCAGCTCGGCCAGCGGCGTTTCGTTAGTGGCTTCCAGAGCGAAGAAATCGAGAGATTTCAACGCCTTCTGTACATTCTCGCCATCGATCTCCGGTCGGTCGAAGGTTTCCTGGAAGCTGACCAGCACCTTGATCGCCCCTCCCTGAATCGCCTGCACGAGCGCATCGGCGGAGGCGTCTTCATCGAGGCCGAGCATTCGCCCGCCGGTGGAGTTGGGGAAGGGATCGGTCGAAACCATGGTTTCTTTCAACGGCCCGGAGTGGACATCCACGACGGGTTTCGTGTTGGTTCCCGGCGTGAAAAAGACCTTGGCATCGAGTGCGTCGGCCAGTTTCTTCGCCAGCCACAGTTCCTCGGTAGTCAGCTTGGGCGAAAGCACGAACGCGGTCTTGCCCGCACTCGCCTTGGAAATCGCCTCGGCCAGCCGTCCGACGGCTTCGTCCGCCGACAACGCCGCCGAACTCCCTTTGGCTCGGCATGTTTCGATACGGTTTTCCGTGAAATAATCGATATTTAGCCGTTCTGCGTCCGGCATCCAGATGTAATTCACGTGGTCGTTTTCACGCGGACGAAGGCGCATGACCTTCCCCGTGCGGTAGTTCACATCCACGAACACGTTGACGCCGATGGAACTGGACCCGGAAACCGAGGGCACCGGCACCAGATCCCAGACACGAGCCTGGGCGCGCAGTTTCTTGTCGCCCAATGCACCCACCGGGCAGATATCCACCGCGTTGAGCACGAAATCGCTCTCGAAGGCATCCTTATAGGTATGGATCTTCAGATGATGCCCTCGGAAGGTGCGCCCGAGTTCCATTTCCCCGGCACGTTCGGCCAGAAAACGGACGCAGCGGGTGCAGTTCACGCAGCGGTTCATCTCGACGAAGACTTTGGACCCCAGATCCAGGCGCTTGTGCACCCGTTTTTCGTCGTGAAAACGCTCGGTTCGGCTTTTTCCCGAGCCGTAGCTGTACGTGTAGCTCTGGAGTTTGCACTCGTAGGCTTTGTCGCATACGGGACAATCCAACGGGTGGTTGGCCAGCAGGAATTCCAGCACGCCGCGCCGGATGGTGTCGAGCTTTTCGTTCTTGGTGTCCACCTTCATGCCATCGGCAACGATGGTTGCGCAGGTGGCCATCGGCTTCGGAGGGCCGGGCTCGATCATCGCGAGGCACATGCGACAGTTTCCAGAGATGGAAAGATGCTTGTGCCAGCAGAAGTAAGGAATGGGTACCCCCACCCTTTTCGCCGCCTCCAACACGCTGATTCCTGCGGGAACCTCGTATTCGACGCCATCGAACGTAATCGTTACGGTTTCTTTTTCCGTCATCGGAACTCCGCCTTGACTCCCAAACGGGGATTAGAGAGCGCCGCCCTTGGGGCAGCGGCCTTCCCGGATGTGTGCTTCCCAATCGTCACGGAACTTGTCGATATACTGCCGAATCGGCCAGCCCACCGAGTCGGCCAGCACGCAGATCGTCGTTCCCATCATGTTGCCGCCAATCTCGTAGAGCGTTTCCAGGTCGCCTTCGCGGCCCTCGCCCGCCTCGATACGCTGGACGAACTTGTGAACGACTTCCGTTCCCTCCCGACACGGGGTACATTGTCCGCACGATTCGTGCGAGTAAAAATGCGTAAGGTTTTCAAAGACTTTGACCATGCAGGACCGGTCGCCGATGACGATCGTGCCGCCCGAACCCAGCATGGAGTTGGCCTTGGCCAGCGAGTCGTAATCCAGGGAGATATCGCACTCTTCCGGCAAAAGCGGAGGACAGGACGATCCACCCGGAATCACGGCCTGAAGTTCCATGCCGTCGATCAATCCGCCGCAGTGCTCGAACACGAGTTCGTTGAGGTTGGTCCCCATCGGCAGCTCGTACAGTCCGCGCCGCACCACGTGGCCCGACACACTGAACAACCGGGTTCCGCCATTCCTTTCGCAACCCAGCGAAGCATAGGTCTCGCCGCCCTCGTTGATGATGTAGGGCACCGAGGAGATGGACTCCACGTTGTTGACGGTCGTCGGCATCCCGAACGCACCGGACGCGGCGGGGAACGGCGGCTTCATCCGGGGTTCGCCCCGGCGACCTTCGATGCTGTTGAGCATCGCCGTCTCTTCGCCGCAGATATACGCGCCCGCGCCGGTGGCCACACACATGTGAAGGCTGTGTTCGCTACCCAGGATGTGCTCCCCGAGATAGCCTTTTGCCTTGGCTTCGGCGATGGCCTGCTTGAGGATTTCCTTCTCTTCCCACATCTCGGCCCGCACGTAGACGATGCACCAGGGCGCGCGCAACGCATAGGTGGCGATGATCGCGCCTTCCACGAGCTGGTGGGGGTCCCAGCGGACGAGATAGCGGTCCTTGAACGTGCCCGGCTCGCCTTCGTCGCAGTTGATGCACAAAAACGAGGGGCGTTCCGGGTTGCGCTCCTTGGGCATGAACGTCCACTTGATTCCCGTGGGGAATCCCGCGCCGCCACGTCCACGAAGTCCCGACTTCTTGACCTCTTCGATCACGTCGTCCGGGGACATTTTCAGCGCCTTTTTCAAGGCGCGATAGCCGCCGTTTTTCTCGTACACCTCCAGGGTGTGGGAATTCTCGATTCCGAAACGGGAACTGACGACCGGGCCGGTTTTGTATACCTTGACTTCCATCGTGGCCTCTACTCCAGGCTGTCGAGGATCTTATCCAGTTTTTCGACGGTAACGTGTTCGTACGTATCCTTGTTGATGAGCATCGCCGGGCCGGTGCCGCAAAGCGCGAGGCATTCGGCGGTTTCGAGGCTGAACTTGCCGTCGGGGGTGACTTCGCCTGGTTTCAGGTTGTATTTTTCTTCTAGATGTTCGAGCAGGGTTTGCGATCCGAACATGGCGCAGGAGAGCGTCCGGCAGATCTGGATGTGATGCCGTCCCACTTTTTCGCGCTTGTACAAGTGGTAAAAGCTGGCGACGGACTCCACGTGCATACGCGGCAGCTCCAGACGTTCGGCCACGAGGTCGAGCGCCTCCGGCGGAAGATAGCCGAACTGATCCTGCGCCACCCAAAGTGTCGGCAACAGGCAGGCCATCTTATTGTAGTACGTCTCTTCGAATTCTTTGACTTTCGCTTCGGACTCTGGAGTGAATTCAAGGGCCATGTCGTGCCTCTGAGCATCGGAACAAACGTAACAATAACCCGTCGAGACGAATGGGTATCGCCAACAAATACAAAATTTTATTCACCGAACGACGGGCATGAAAACGGGGTCGTCTGCCATAATAATGGCAAGGGCACTAGTAACTTACTCGACTCGAAGTGTCAAGATTTTTCCCTCCGAACGAACGCCCCGTTTTCACTCGAGACGCCCATAACTCGCGGATTTTTCAAATGTTTTCAAAATTTCAGGACAGTTTCTGTCAGATGTGGAACTCCAAGCGCCATCCCAGTACATGCGCCCGCGAAGTCGCTTATTTTTTACCGGTTTTTTACATTGTGACGGAAAACGGAGGTTCCATGCGGAATCGAACGGACGAGACACAAAACCGGCGATTGGGAATCAATCCTCGCCGGTTTCCTCCGGGAAGCAGATTTCAGTGATGCGGGCGCAGCTTTCGTCGAGTATGCAGGCCGACAATTCAAGGTTCAGAGACAGGCCGGGACGAGAGCACTGGTAGTCGCAGGTAATCGAGTCTTCCACCCAGTCGGTATCGCAGGATTCCAGCTTCTTGCAGACCTTGACGCAGGTATCCTTCAGGCTGGCTTCGTCCGTGCAGGCCAGGGCGAACCAGGCGAGCAAGAGGCACGCGAGCAGCCGGAACGGTCTACAACGCAGGGGTTTGAGATCGAAATACATCGTCGCTCCCGCAGGGTCGTTGGATTTCCTTCAGGTTGTTGACGCAGTTGGTTTCGGCGGACTCGATCAGGCATTCCAGCGTGTGGGCGTCGAACGCCAGCGACTGTTCGCAGTCGCTGCGACACAGGTCCGCCTGAAAGCGATCTTCGTCCACACAACGGGCCACGGTATCGCACATCTCCAGGCACAGATCCAACCCGTCGGAAAGGCCATCATCCGAGCAACCCGCCAACAGTCCCAAACATAAGAATGTGATGAAAAGCCGCTTCATAATCCATCCAATATGGTATATTTAATATCTTTTATCATATTGGGTGGAAAAAGTCAATCTTCATGGATATGGAAAATCTTCAATAACCTGAAAATGGGTGGAAATTTTTTTAGTGCGGATTCAGGATGGACCCGAAGGGTCCAAGTGCCTCTCCCGTTGGGAGAGGTCGGTGCTTCAGCACCGGGTGAGGGGAAGTTTTGACACCCTCACCCTAACCCTCTCCCTCAAGGGAGAGGGAATATAAGTCTTTAGATTTCAATAGGTTGCAATCGTCTCCGAAATATTTCGCACTATTTTAATTTCCGCCCGTAGTACGAAGCCGCTTCGCGGCAGTTTTTAGCCCCTGCCTGTCCGTAAGTTCTTGCTCGACTCCAGCCATATTTTTGTGATCGTATCCTGCGTTGAAGCCCTTTGGCGCGTTTGCAATCTTCCCGTTTTCTCCCGCAATACCTTGCCTGAATTCCCATGACCCCGACATCCTTGTGATTTCAGTCGTCCGATTTCCGGGCGGCGTCAATCACGAGGAGGAGACTCATGGGACATCTCAAAGAAAGAATGAGCGAGGATCTTTTACGGTACGGGCTGCGCCTTGCCACGCGCAAACAGTATCTGAACCACGCCGAATCGTATGTCCGACATTTCAAGCGATCGCCGGATCAACTGGGCGCGGCTGAAATTGAGGCATGGATCCGGCACCTGGCGAGAGCGGAAAAGCGACCGGACAGTTTCCGGCAGCAGGCGCTGATGGCGCTCAAGTTTCTCTATTTCGTGACGCTGGATCGTCCAGGTGTCGCAGCCTGTTTTCTTTCTCCCGGCAAGCCGGGACCGGTTCCCGATCCGCTCACGAAGAGCGAGATGGACCGGCTGTTTGAGGGCGTTGCCTCTGAGCTTCACAAAACGGTTTTGATCGTAGCATTCGGCGGCGGTTTGCGCCTGGGCGAGACCTGTCGCCTGAGGACGGGGGATATCGATAGCAAAAGGATGCTGATCCGCCTGACTTCTTCAAACAGCGCCTGGCCCCAATTCGTTCCGCTTCACTCGGAAACTCTCACAACCCTGCGCCGGTGGTGGCGCGACACTAGGCCTCGAACGGATCTGCTTTTCACACGCGATGGCCATGACAATCCCTTGACTCCCGGTCCCATGCAAAAGGCAATCAGGCAAGCTGCAATGGATGGAGGTTTCGATTATACGACGATCGAGAAGACACTGCGCTATTCCTTCTTCAGGCATCGCCTGACGCAAGCAGACAACCCACGCGAGGTCAGGCACATCCTGCGCTGCACCTCCATCCGTCTCGTCCTGGCCAGTTTCATCACTCGGAAGAAAGCAACATCTTTCCATGCATGCGAAGCCGTGAAAGGAGGCCGGATATGAGAAGCGCACGTCAACGAATGGTGCGGCAGATGAAGTTGAGAAACCTTTCCGCCTCCACGCAGGCCGACTATCTGCGCAGGTTGAAAAAACTCGAGCAGCACGTCGGCAAGCAGTTGGGACGAATCAGCCTGGAGGAGATCCGCGACTACCTGCTTTATCTTCATGAGAAACGCGGATTCACTCCGGGGAGCGTCAATTCTCATGCCCGGGTTTTTCGCTTTTTCTTTCTCAACGTCATGGACCGCCCCTGGCCGCTGGCGGCAATACCAGCGGCCAGGGAGCCCAAAACGCTTCCCGTGGTACTTGCGCCTTCGGAAGTCGTCCGTTTTCTAGACGCCGTCCAAAACGTCAGGTATCGCACGATCTTCCAGGTCATGTACGCTTCCGGTCTACGCGTCTCGGAAGCGGCGAATCTGCGGGCGAGCGACATCGATAGCCAGAGAATGGTCATCCGCGTTCGCCAAGGCAAGATGAGCAAAGATCGCTACACCGTGCTGTCTCCGAAACTGCTGCTCATCTTACGGGACTACTGGAGAACATGCAAGCCGGGAAAACATCAGGCAAACAGTAAGAATCCATGGCTGTTTCCAGGAAGAATTAAGGGACGCTGCATTACGACCACTTCCATCCAAATTGTCTGCAAAAAAATCTCCATTCAATCGGGGTTGGCGCCGAGCAAAAAGGTAACGCCTCATAGTTTTCGCCACAGCTTCGCCACCCATATGCTGGAGAACGGCGTCGATCTACGCACGATCCAGGTGCTCCTGGGGCACGCTTCCTTATCCACCACGGCCATTTACACCCACATCGCCACGGCGCGCATCGCCGGGATGCAAAGCCCCTTCGACCTCCTGCCGGGATCGGAGGCGAATCATGGCGAATAGCAGACTCACGACGGCCGAACTTCTCCGGAAGAATTGGGATGAGTTTCTCGGTCTGTACGGCAATCTCCTGTCGCCCGAGCAGACCAAGGCCGCTCGTGACATCATGGCCTGCCGCACCAACGAGATGGGCGGACACTGCGAGCACAGACGCTGCAACCAATGCGGACACGAAACCAAAGGCTACAACTCATGCGGCAATCGCGCCTGCCCCAAA
This sequence comes from Myxococcota bacterium, assembly GCA_963663525.2. Taxonomy (GTDB): domain Bacteria; phylum Myxococcota_A; class SURF-8; order SURF-8. Next base: position 636,548 of record CAXXHC010000004.1, on the reverse strand, counting down.
TGCGGCGCTCTGGCCTCGGCCACGTGGCTGGCCGGACGCAGAGCCGAGCTCTTGCCCGTACCGTACTTTCACATCGTCTTCACCATCCCGAAAGAGATAGAGGATTTGGCGCTGATCAACCGGCGCGTGATCTACGACATCCTCTTCAAGACCTCGGCGAAAACCATGCTCACGATCGCCGGGGATCCCAGGCATCTGGGCGCGAACATCGGCTTCACCAGCGTGCTGCATACCTGGGGCAGCACCTTGCTGCATCATCCCCACGTCCATATGATCGTCCCCGGAGGCGGGATTTCGCCCGACGGCAAAAGCTGGGTGACTTGCCGCGAGGACTTCTTTCTGCATGTGAACGTTCTGAAGAGTCTCTTCAGGCGATTGTTTCTGGAGGCGCTCAAAAGGGCCTATGAAGCGGGCAAACTGCGTTTTACCGGAAAGTCCGGGAAATTCGCCGGCCCGAAAGCTTTCGATCGGTTCATCAAAACGCACCGTGGGATGAAATGGCATGTCTACGCCAAAGCGCCCTTCGGCGGGCCGGAGACGACGCTCAACTACCTGGCCAGGTACACTCATCGCACGGCCTTCTCCGATCAGCGCTTGATCGCAATGAAAGACGGCAAGGTTTCCTTCCGGTACAAGGATTACAAAAAGGAAGGGGAAAAGCGCGTCATGACTCTTTCGGCGACCGAATTTATCCGGCGCTTCCTGATGCACGTTCTCCCCAAGGGCTTTACGCGCATCCGGCATTACGGCTTGCACGCCAACCGCTTTCGGGCGAGGAATATCAAGCGTTGCCGTGACTTGCTCGGCGCGCCGGAACCCGAACCCATCGAGCGATACGACGAGATGAGCTGGGACGAGCGCTACCTGGCGCTCACCGGGCACGATCCGCTCTTGTGTCCGGTGTGCAAGAAGGGACGGCTGGAACTCGTCACGGAGCATGATAGGCCGGACGGCGCACAAAACATGACGGCCTATCCGCCAAACGGAAACGAACTCGGGCAGGCGAAAAGACCGGAAATGGCAGGCGCTTCACCGCCCGTCTGAGCTCGTGTGAAAATACGCTCGTTGCATTACCTGCGTGCCGGATCAGACGGAACCTCCACGAAGAAGACGGGCGCCGTGTGTCCGGAGGGCGAAAAGCAGCCGTCAATACCGCCCAAAGGACCTTCGAAAATGAAAGATCGCAGACGAAAACCATGATTCCCAGGAAGCGCAAACACCATTCTCCCTCTTTTCAACACGGCTCGGAGCCGAGTCGAACCTTTCAAAACAACCGCACGTCATTCATTCCACATAGCGAGACTTCGGAGTAAAGCGCCTTCGTACAGAGTTCTTTTCCGCAATGCGCGCTTGCGCGCGACTGCGGAAGAAGACTTTTTAATAAAAGGTAAAAAGGGGCGGAAATTTTTTTAGTGCGGATTCAGGATGGACCCGAAGGGTCCAAGTGCCTCTCCCGTTGGGAGAGGTCGGTGCTTCAGCACCGGGTGAGGGGAAGTTTTGACACCCTCACCCTAACCCTCTCCCTCAAGGGAGAGGGAAAATAACTCTTTTGATTTCAATATGTTGCAATTTCCCCCGAAATATTTTGCACTATTTTAATTTCCGCTCGGTAAAAAGTGCCATTTTGGACTATAGTTGCGCATCCTTCCTAATATTGTAATATAGAATATTGCACAATCGTCAAAAAACCTGGAGGAGTTTTCCCCCGTATGAAGGAGAAGGAAATGAATAAAGGGTTCACCCTGATCGAACTGATGATCGTCGTCGCCATTGTTGGTGTTCTGGCGGCTGTTGCACTCCCAACCTATAGCGATTACGTCATGAAAAGTCGTGAAGCGGAAGGGATCAACGTGCTCGGCGACGTCCGTACCGCCCAGTTGTCTTATTACGACCACCCGTTCCTTGGCAACCAGCACTTTGCCACCAGCCTTGCCGCCCTGGACTACAACCTCAATGGCGACACCGACTCCGCCGCCGACGTCTACATCGGCAAAGGCCCCGCGTTCTACACGTACACCGTCGTGAGCAGCGGCGCCGCGAATCGCGCGGTTTCTCCATCCGCCAACAACGCCGTCAAGCACTGCACGATGGAACTTTTCAACCGCACCGGTGGAATGAACATGACGTCCTGTAATTAATTTTTGTTCACATCGGCATGGGCGGAAAGTAAATGAGTGCGAAACATTGTAAAAGCTTATTCCTAGGAGAAAAAACGTAGGGGCGAGTGTAGTGAACAAAGTGAACGGAGCTCCCCAAAAACCGAAAAACTCTGTCAAAACGGGGGGGCTACAGTCGCTATGCTCCTTTCACCCGCCCCTACATTCACACTCCCTTTTTTGAGGTTTCAAACGAAAAAACAGATTTTGCACTATTTTCATTTCCGCCCCATCAGTATCCACATTGGTTCCAAACAACGGTGACTCTGAATATCCCGCAGGTCCATGCCTCGGACGAGAAAACCGAAGAAAATCATTTGGTTCCGTTAGGAAATCCAACCAACGACGTTCTACTAGGGAATTTCGATTCCCCTGCATCCAATTCACACCCATTTTCATTTTCGTGCGAAATTGACACTTGACTTCCCCCTCGTTGCGTTCTAGCATCCGATCTTGTAGCATTCTTTTACTACAGGAATCCGTCGTGAACATCTCCGTCCTGCAAAAACGCATCGAATCCATCAAAAACGAGCTTGGCGAGCTGGGCGACATGCGTCCCGGTAGCCTCTCGAAACAATTCAGCACCTGCGGAAACGCTTCGTGTCGCTGCAAGGATCCGGAAAACCCTCGAAAACACGGGCCTTATTACCAACTCAGCTACACCCGAAAAGGCAAAAGCCGCACGGAGTTCGTCGGTCGGGAGCGGCTCGACGAAGTGCGTCACCAGTTGGAAAACTATGCCCGTTTCAAAGAACTGACGAACGAATGGATCGATCTCTCGATTGAGTTGGCCCAGGAAAAACGCAAACAGGCGAAAAAACGGGCAAAGTGAGGGAAAATCATGCAAGGAACCATCGAACTGCACGCCGTATCCAAATCGTACCGTGATCCGGGCGGCCAGAGCCGGGCCGTGCTCGACACCGTGTCGCTCCACATCCCCACAGGGGGAAACGCCCTGATCGACGGCCCTTCGGGAGCGGGAAAATCCACCCTGCTCAACCTCCTTTCGGGACTCGTACTGCCGGATTCCGGCGAGGTGAAAATTGGCGAGGTGGAGGTTTCGGCGCTTTCCGAATCCCGACGCGACCGCTTTCGGGCGCAACACGTCGGTTATATCTTTCAAAGCTTCAACCTCATCTCGCCGTTGTCGATCCTCGAAAACCTCACCCTGCCGATGTACCTCAACGGCTCGGCCAACAAACCGCTGGAGGATCGCGCCCGCGACATCCTCGACCGCTTCGGTCTGCTGGACCACGCCCACAAGCATCCGTACCAGCTTTCCGTCGGTCAGCGGCAGCGGGTCGCGGTGGCGCGTGCGATTCTGCACCGACCGGCGGTGCTGCTCGCCGACGAGCCGACCGCCAGCCTCGACGCCGCCTCGGCGCAAGCGGTGATCGGAGCCATTCGGGAATTGCAGGAAAGCGGCGCTACACTCGTGGTGGCGACGCACGATCCGGCGCTGAAAGAACTGGATTTCGGCGTTACCCTGGATCTTTCCGCAAAGGAGGTGACGGCATGAAAACGTCATCCATTCTTAAACTCGCCTGGCGCTACCTGTTTCACCGACGTTTCGCCACGTTCGTCTCGATTACGGCCATCGCCGTGTCCCTGGTCTTCGTCGTCGCGTTGGGCGTCGTCAACTTCGCGGTGAAGAAAACAGCGGTGGAAGGCTCGATTCGCTATCCGTTGATCGTCGGCCCGGCGGGTGCTTCCGGAGTGCAACTCATTCTTTCCACCATTTTCCACATCGACAAACCCTCCGGTACGATCCCCTTCGAGGTCTACGAGGAGATCAAAGCCGACCGGCGGGTCATCTCGGCTTATCCCATCGCGGTGGCCGACAGCTTCCGCAACCTGCGCATCATCGGCGTGAACCAGGAGTTTCTAGACGACCTCGGCGTCGGGGCGTATGCCGGGAAGGCGGATTTGTCGAACATGGAACATGCGGTGTTCGGCTACACCGCCGCCCAACGTGCGGACGTGCAGATCGGCGACACCTTCCACGGACAACACGGCATGGTCGGCACGATGGACGCCCACGAGCACGCCGAGCTGACCTACAAGGTGGCCGGAATCCTCAATCCCACCGGCGGCCCGGAAGACACGGCGATTTACACGACGTACAAGTCGGTCTGGTACATCCACGAAAAGCACATGGCCAGCCATCATCACCATCACGCGAAGGAAGAACACAGCGACCACACCGAGGTGCACACGCACGCAGACACCGCCCAACATGTTCATGGAGAACATGAAGCGCATCACGCCGACACCGAGACGCACGACCACGGCGAAACGCACGCGCAGGCCGAAGCGGTCGAACACGACCACGAGGAGCATGAAGCGCATCATAATGAAATCACTGGGGATATTCCCCACGAAGCGCAAACCGAGACCCACGATGCCCACGCGAAAAAAACTCACGGCCACGCGCATCACGACAAGTACATGCTTTCCGACAACAAGCTGACCGCCGTTCTCGTGCGGACCTCCAACCCGGCCTACACCGGGATGCTGGAGCGGGAATACACGCTGAAGGACGGTACTTTGGCGGTGGACACCGGCAAGAGCATCCGCGACTTCGTGGGGCACATCAACAAGGGTGAGGTCTTCGTGGAACTGGTCAGCGCCGGAATGCTGGCCATCGCCCTGATGATGATCCTCGTCACTCTCATCATGTCCCTGAACGAGCGCCGCAAGGAACTGGCGCTGCTGCGTATGCTTGGCGTAGGACGCCTGACCCTGGCGCTGACCGTCATGGTCGAAGCGCTGGCCATCACCCTGCTGGGCGCGTTGGCGGGACTGCTGGCCGGGCATCTGCTGGCTGCGGGAGCACAGGATCTCGTCAAGCAGGCGGTGGGCGTGGCCATCGAGCCGTGGACCGTCACCCGCATGGAATCGCTCAGCCTGTGGATCGCGCTCGGCGCGGGACAGGCGCTGGCGCTGGCTGCCATGCTCGTGACCTACCGCATGAACGTTGTCGAGCAGGTGGCGCGGGATTGATCGAAACGGACGGTTTCGGCGCGAAAATGAACGATCTTTGGCCATCGTTGATGTTTTGGTGCGATGTTGCGCAACATTTAAGAACTTTGCACGAAACCGCGCTCAGGCGAGCCAGATAAAATCTACTGAATATACTGCAAAGTCGTGCATTTTTGCGCAAACTCACGTCATGCTCGAACCATGTCGTAAAATTCGTGCAAACTCACGCCAAACCGTGAAAAGTCCCCATCGGTTTTCTCGCAACGAGTCGAGGGTAGCCGAGAAAAAAGTGTACAGCAACTGGACAAAAACAGGCTTCTTCGACCGAAAAGCCACACAATGCTCGGTTTTCTCTCGCAAAGCTCGTTGTTCCGAATCTGCACAAATTTTCATCTATTTGCACGTTTGCGAGAAGGGTCTCGTTCGGGTGGAATAAAGCCGCGCTTTTTCGGAAAAAGGGCGGTCATTTTTTGATTTTCGTAAATGTAATACGCTTCCAAACTTTCCAACTTTTTGATATTGTTTCAGGTTGGATGCAACGCAACCGGACCAACGATTCAGGAAACCATCTTCACCGTCCGTTTAACGGACATTCAACCATCCTTGTGCATGAAAGGAGGCTATATGCCTGAAGAAAAAGTCGAAGGCTGTGTCAGCACAGCCGAGGGACCGATCGTCCCGAAAAAGGAAAATGACACTCCGTCCGCCAGTTCAACCCCACCAAAGGAGGAAACCATGTCGGTCATGGTCGGGCACGAAGCACCGGATTTCGGTGCAACCGCTTTCCACGAAGGCGGCTTCAAAACCGTGAAACTATCCGATTTCAGGGGGAAATGGGTCTTCCTCTGTTTCTATCCGGGCGATTTCACTTTCGTTTGACCCACGGAACTGTCGGCGGTCGCCGGCAAGGCCGAAGTCTTTAAAAAGCTCGACGTCCAGGTGCTGGCGTGCAGCACGGACAGCCATTTCGTGCACAAGATCTGGCAGGAAGAAGAGTTGTCAAAGATGGTTGACGGCGGTTTTCCCTTCCCCATGCTTTCCGATGCGGGCGGGAAAATCGGCGAGGTGTACGGTGTATACGAAAGAGGGGCCGGTGTGGACGTGCGAGGCCGGTTCATCATCGATCCCGACGGCGTGATTCAGGCGATCGAGATTCTCACGCCGCCCGTGGGACGCAAAGTGACGGAATCGATCCGTCAGTTGCAGGCATTTCAGCATGTCCGAGCCACCAAAGGCACGGAAGTCTGCCCGGCGGGTTGGGAACCCGGAGACCCGGTACTCAAACCCGGCCCGGATCTCGCCGGAAAAGTTTGGAAGGTCTGGAAGCCCACCGAATAGTGAAGCGAGTCTATCGCTTATGTAACATCCGACGCCTCGGCTCTTGCAGCCGGGGCGTTTATACGTAACCATAGGGATTTATTACAGATGTAATAGTTTACGTTCCGTTCATTCATTGAACTTCCAATATTTTCATTCACGACCTGCTCCATAGGGGGCGGAAATTAAATGAGTACGAAACATTGTAAAAGCTTATTCCTAGGAGAAAAAACGTAGGGGCGAGTGTAGTGAACAAAGTGAACGGAGCTCCCCAAAAACCGAAAAACTCTGTCAGAACGGGGGGGCTACAGTCGCTATGCTCCTTTCACTCGCCCCTACATTCATTCTCCCATTTTTGAGGTTTCAAACGAAAAAACAGATTTCGCACTATTTTAATTTGCGCCACTCGATAGGGGGCGGAAATTTTTTAGTGCGGATTTAGCCCGGAAAATTCATGAAAATCGTAGCGAGACGCCGAAAACCGAAGATATTTCAAGAAGTTGGAGCGATTTTCACCCGCAGGCATACTGAACAGTCTGTCGAGGATGAAAATCGTGAAACGAGTGAAAGAACGAGAATTTTCAAGTCGTAGTAGGTTTTCGTGAATTTTCCGGGTTAGGATGGACCCGAAGGGTCCAAGCGCCTCTCCCTTTGGGAGAGGCCGGTGCTTCAGCACCGGGTGAGGGGAAGTTTCGTGTTCCCTCACCCTAACCCTCTCCCAAAGGGAGAGGGGATATAAGTCTTATGTTTTCAATATGTTACAATTGCCTCCGAAATATTTCGCACTATTTTAATTTCCGCCCCTTCATAAGTAGCCAAGAACTTGTGCTTTGCACGTTCTTGGCTACTATGGAGCCTGCGAGGGGGATTCCCTCGAAAACGTGACGTGACCGACGACGAACGGAGAAAGAAACGATGGGCTTTTTCGGAACGATTCTGGCCGTAGCGGTGATCTACGTCGCCGTGCATCTCGTGATTTCGGGTTTTCTGTTTTTCATGCTCTGGTTCGACACCGCCAACCGCATTCAGACGGGAGAATTCGACGAGGAGTTGAAAGAAGCTCCCAGCGGGTGGATCGAAGCCTGGATCGCCGAAGGACTGGCCAGCGCCTGGCTGATCGCCCTGCTTCCCCTTGGATGGCTGGGGCTGCGCAACGAGAAAACCAACGCCGACTTGGGCAACGAAGCACCGCCGGTGTTGTTCGTGCACGGCTGGATGATGAACGGCTCCTGCTGGTGGCCGATGATCCGACAACTGAAAAACCGCAGGAAAAACAGGCGATTATACACGATGAGCCTACATCCGGTTTTCGCCTCGATTTCCGCCTATCACGCCCAGGTGCACGAGCGCGTCGAGATGATCTGCCGCATGACGGGTCACGATAAAGTGGTGCTGGTGGGACACTCCATGGGCGGGCTGATTATCCGCAATTACCTCGCCGAATACGGTCCCGAACGGGTCGAAAAGGCGATTTCCCTGGGCTCGCCGCACCACGGAACGCGCCTCGCCGTGCTGTCCCATAGTCGCAACGGACGGCAAATGAAGCTCAACACCGAATTCTATCGCGATCTCGAACGGCGCGACCGATACAAAGAGGTGGAATTCCACAGTTTTTATTCGGTGCACGACAACTACGTCCTGCCGTTCACCACCTCCAAACTGGAGGGGGCGCAAAACCATCGCCTCGAAGGCTACGGTCACACGCGCCTGCAGGTGGCGACGGAGATCACCGACAACCTGGAAAAGCTTATCTATTCGTCTTCGTTCGAGAAAGCGACCGATGGGTCGGAAACGTCCCCCGTCGTGTCTGCAAGCGAGGGCTGAATGGCTGGTGCGAAGCGGGCGACTTCCTCTTTGCCCGTAGAATACCGCGTGGCGGGTCTTTTGCGGCCCCTGCTGGCCTCGCTGGCGTCGGCGCATCCGAGGTTGCGGGAAGAACTCCACAGCCGCCTGTATCCCGTCTGGAATCATTCCACACAAGGAAAAGGGCCGCGTATCTGGGTGCACGCCGCCTCGGTCGGGGAAGTGTCGGTGCTAGAAGAGTATGCCACGCGACTCAAGGAGATTTACCCCGACCTCTTCCTGTTCGTGACCTGCAACACCCTCGCCGGTCTGTCCCGCGCCCGGCGTCTTGAAACCTCGCCCGACGCCACAGCCCTGTTTCCTTTCGATCTCCCCCCGGCGCTTCGGAGGATTCTGGACGGATTGCAGCCCGAGTTGATCGTGCTCGTGGAACGCGAGTTGTGGCCGGGACTGATCTCCCTGGCCGAAGCCCGTTCGATTCCCGTCCAGGTCGCCAACGCCCGGCTGTCGAAGACGTCCGTTTCCGGGGTACGGCTGCTGGCCCGACGCTATCCCGCAGTGGCGCGGCATCCACGATGGTTCGTGCGGGAGGAAAACGACCTGGCCCACCTGCACGAAGCGGGAATCCCCCTGGAACACATGGCCATACATGGGGAAATGCGCCTGGACGCCCTGGACGACTCCCCACCCGGCGCAGGAAACTCCCGAACCGATGCCGACGACGACACGCCGCTATTCGTCGCCGGATCGACCCACGCCGGAGAGGAAAAAATCCTTTTCGAGGCATTCAAGATCGCGAAACGAAACGAACCCCGACTGAAAATGCTCGTGGCTCCGCGTCATCTTCATCGCTGCGGCGACGTGTTGGAAATGGCCCAACGGATGCATCTGCGGGCCGAAACGGTGTCCCGCGCCGAACTTTCCGAGCCGCCGGAGGTGTTGGTGCTCGACCGGATGGGCGAGTTGGTTTCCTGGTACGAAAGGGCGTCGGCGACCTTCGTCGGCGGCAGTTTGTTCGAAGGCGTGGGCGGGCACAACGTACTCGAACCTCTCGCGAAGGGTTGTCCCGTGCTTTTTGGAAAATATTGCACGAACTGGGCAGCTTGGTGTGCTATGATAGATCAGTACGATGCAGGCAGTTTCGTGACGCAGGCGGACGACATCGCCCGCAAAATCATGCTCGTGTTGGAAAATCGGAAAGACGTGGACCGGGCGGTCAGGTTGTGTTGGATCACGGTTCGAGGTCGCAAGGGAGCCGCCGAACGAAACGTTCGTGCGGCAAAGCAGGCGCTTGAAGGAGAAGATCCCTGTGTCTGGGACGAGTCGTTGGTATAATTCAGTGTTGGGGCCGGTTTCCGACTGGTACAAAGGCATCGTCAACGCCAGACGGCACGCCTATCACGAAGGCAAACAGCCGAGGCTGTACCTGCCTCGTCCGGTGATTTCGGTGGGCAATCTCAGCGTGGGCGGTACGGGAAAAACCCCCGTGGTGATTTTTCTCGCCCAGCAACTGGCTCCCAACGGCCACGTGGCGGTGCTCAGCCGAGGCTACCGTCGACGCTCCCCGCGCGACTACCTTACTCTTCCCCGCGCCCGACGCTTGGATTCCGACGCCTGCAAGATTTTCGGCGACGAGCCGGTGATGCTCGCCTACCAGAACTTGGAAAACATCTCGGTTCACGTGGGAATCGACCGCTACCGTTGCGGCATGATGGCGCTCCAGCGCACCCCCGCCGACGTCTTTCTGCTGGACGACGGTTTCCAGCACATGGGCCTGCACCGGGATCTCGATATCGTCCTGATCGATGGCACGAGAGATCCGCATACACTGGAACTTTTCCCCGCCGGTCCGTTGCGCGAACCGGTGGAAAACCTCGCCCAGGCAGACGTCATCTGGATCACACGCTGCATGGAAGATGGCTCCCACTGCGTCGATCTCGACCGCATCGCCGCGATTGCACCGAATTCTCTTGTGGTTACAAGCCGTTACGAAGCAAGGAAAGTCTGCAATCTCGTGGATAACACGTCCTGTTCCGTATCCCAGATCGCCAACCGCAACGTGTTCGCCTTCTGCGCGATCGGCACCCCAGACAGCTTTTTCGACACCTTGAGAGAATACGGCGCAACTCTCGTCGGGACGAAGGCTTTTCCGGACCACCACGTGTATTCGAGACGGGAAATGGAGCGGCTGTTCCGCAAGGCACGGTTGGCGGGTGCCACGGCGCTGATTACGACCGAAAAAGACGCGGTACGGGTCGAAAACAGTTCCGGCTGGCCCATGCCGGTGCTCGAATTGCGTGTGAGGGTGAAAGTCCTGTCGGGTGCCGAAAAGCTGATGGAGATCATCCACGAAACCTGCGGTTTTTAGCCACATTTTCAACCTACAGAAGAAAATGTCCCCCATTCGATGAACACAGCCAACCGATGAGAAGATTCGTGAAAGCGCTTGTGAAAATCGCTGTTTTTTTGCTCGTCACGATTCCGTCCGTTTCGGGAGCGCAAAACACGAACCCCGAATCGGCGACGGAATTCGTCTTCAATCCGATGCGGGAAGAAAATGCTTCCACGCTGGAAAAGGCGCTTGAGACCAGAACCAAAGCATTTTTCAACGAACCACTCGAAAGCTACACGCTTTCCATCCAGAAACACAAAGCCGAACTCACGCTGACAACGGCAACGGGAACCACGGTCCTGCGCCTGTCCATCGCTCAAAAAGACTCGCCGGTTCTTCGCGCCGAATGTCTCGCCGACCGAACGTCCCGCCCCGAAGCAAACGCAATCGACTGGGATGCATTCGTCACGAACCTGCCGCTTTCGTTCCATGCGATTTCGTCACGGAACTCAACCCTCGCATCCCTCCCCCACGACTCCTCTTCCCTGTCCTCTTCGGAATCTCACGCCCCTGCGTGGGGGGCTCTGTGCGCGGTACTGTTTGTCTATTTGATGGTCGCCCTGGCGTTCGCCGCCCCCGGACATTCCTCCGAAAGATCTACACGAAACAGGGGATGGCGACGGCTTTCCGTGTTCGCGCTGCTGGCCGTGGCGGCCTGGTTCGTCGGAGCGCTGAAACTCCTCCCGGTGTCCTGGATCACTCCCATTCACGTGGTCGGCTGGGCGGAGATACCGGATATGGTGCTCGGAAAAGCGGTGCATTGCGGGGTTTGTTGGAATTCGCTGATCCATCTCGCTCCGGAGGGTGTCGCCCCGTTGCGGATCGTAGTGGCGGCGAACCTGTTTTTCGCCTTCGTGAACGTGGCGCTTCTTTTCGGGTTCTGCCGCCGCCGCTCATATTCCATCCCGGAAGCGGCGTTTTTTACGGCATTGATCGCCACGTTTCCGTCGTTCCGAATTCCGGCGTTTTCCGAGTTCCCGTCCCAGTTCGCGATGTTCTTGACGTTTTCGGGCGCGGCCCTGGTCGAAGCCTGCCCTCCGGCGCGCGCACGCTCGATCCGCTTGTTTTCATTCGGCTTTTCCGGCCTCCTGGCGGTGACACTCCTGGCATGGTTCACGCGCCAGGAACTGGCAGTGCTCGGAGGGCTTGCGCTCGTCATCTACGCGTTTGCCTATCTGTGCGGAGAAGAACGCATCGAGAAAGCACGCGGGAAAATTCGTGACATATTTGCGCGAAAACCTCGTGCGCTGGCATGGGTGCTCCTCGTGATTGTCGCCGTGCTGGCGGCCTTTCTGGCCTACGAGATAGTTGTGAAACACGTCGCGATTCCTTCCATCGAGACCCATTTTCGCGCGTCGCAGGCGGCGTGGCTCATCGAGGCATTGAACGCTTTTTCCCTCTTTTCAAGTGGCCCGTGGGAAAGGGTCGGCGAATCCCTGAAGGCGGTTTTTCTAGTCATTCCGCCGGGGTTCGGCGTGCTGGCCGCCCTGGGAGCGGTCGGAGCACTGCTGCGCTGGGAACGCTGGCTGCTGCAGCCGATCTCCTGCCTGTTTCTCGTGACACTCTATTTCAACGCAGGACACAGGCAGACCCACGACCTGCTACGATTGCTCGGTATGTTGCTCGGCGCGTTCACGCTCTTCGGTTTGCACGGAGTCGGTATGCTGGAACGCGCGTTGCGGCGCTTCGGACCGCGAACGGCGCGTTGGTCCGCTCTGGCGGTGTTGGGGCTCTTTGTCGCGATCGACTACCCCTCCTGGCGGGAATTGCTTGAAACTCCACGTGAGGTTTCCGAAAGCATCGCCCCCTACGAAAACGGAGGCTGGACCCTCGATTCCGACAACCAGATCATGGTGCGCACCATGCTGGATGTGGCGGAACGTCATCCCGGCTGCACCTTCCTCCAGACGGCGTGGCCGGTCGGTGAAAAATCCGGAACCCCCAGAATCCGGCAGATGTGGAATCTGCGTGAAAAAACCGTGCGCACTGCAAAAATGAACGGAAACGACCTGCCAACCGTGAATAAGGACCACTGTCTGATTTACGTGCAAACCGCCGAAGCCGCACCGGAAACTCCCACGCGTTGGAGTTCGAACTGTCTGAAATTGCTAGATGAATTGGACTTCCGCGCCAGACCGTACAAAGGAGGACAACGCATTTCGATGCCGCCTTTGCACCAGGGGACATCCCATCGGCTCGCAACGTATGAAGTCGATACGTCGCGCGAAGAATGCCTAGGGTTGTCGGAGAGCAATTGAACCAAAATGACGGACCTCCCTGAAAAGTCCTCCGAAGAGATTTCAAGCGACTTCGGAAGGGTGGCTAACCGCAGCTTGCCCATGGACATCGTTCGTACACGGGCAAGCTTCGCTTAGCCCATGCCACACCTTGTTTCCAGTGCTGTCTATCGCAAAAATCAAATAGCACGATTAAACTGGCACTTAAAACCCAAGGCTTTTCATCGCTCACCCTGAGTGATTTCGCGAAGCGAAATTGTATCGAAGGGTCCCTCGATACGGCGACTTACGTCGCCTACTCGGGATGAGCGTAGATGATTTTGCTCGGTAGACATCCGGCATGTTTTAGGTACCGGGTTGATAATTTAAAATTTTTAGAAAATTCAAAGAACGAACCGAAAGAGTTGTAGCGACGAGGCGTAAGCCCGCCGGAAAAGGACCGAAATCACTACAACAATTGGGTCCAATATTCTCATTTCCCCGAAAAAAATTCGCATCCGTTGCATCGCGACACGAGCCACGCTATAATCAAAATATTCGCGTATCGACTCGAACCTTTTTCCATTGAATAACAATTCCATGAATGCTTTGACGTTAGTCTTTCTGCTCTCCGTTTTCGCCGTTTCGACACCCGCCCCGGAGATCGCTCCGAATGCGGTCGAAAAGTCACAAGAAGAGACGGAACCCTCTGAAAACATTGAAATTTCCACGTTCAACCCAAGCCCCCGGCTGGGAGATCTGCTCGTCCGCCCCTTGCTGGACGTGGCTGAGGATTCCGCCCTGGCCAGCGCCTGCGGGAGGACGATCAACGAGCGCGAACCCTGCATCGAGCTGCTCCGGTCGGCCATCTCCGAAGAACCGGACCCATTGCGCCGCACGCGACTGCGCTTCAAACTGGCCCACGAGTACATCCGGGTAAACCGCCCGGAAGAAGCCATCGAGCATTGGAAAATACTCAGCGAATCCTATCCTTTGCTCGCCCCCTACGCGAATTACAAACTGGCGGAACAAGCCATCCAGGAAAACCGCTGGAACGACGCGCTATCCCTACTCGAAAAAATCCCCGTAGACAGCCGCTTTTACACCGAGGCGATGTTCCGCCGAGGGGAATGTCTGGTGCGCCTTCAACGCGCCGAGGAAGCGGCGGGCGTGTTCGAGCAACTGTTGCTGGTCTACCCGGACCACTCCATGAGGGGCATTGCACTGTGGGAGTTGGGTCAGATCTATCGCGGTCTGAACCATCCGCGCGCACGGGAAATGTATGAAAAACTTGCCAAGGATTTTCCCGAAACGTCTTACGGCCAACGCGCCTACCAATATCTTCATGGACGACCGAAGAACAAAATGTATCGGGATATCGATCAGTTACGCAAAGAAGGCGACGACCTGATGAAGGTATTCTGGTACAAGTCGGCGTACCGGAAATACAACGCGGCCCGCAACCTTCTAGGCAACGCCAACAGCCGCCTTCGGGGTGAAATCACGCTGGACATGGCGAATGCCAAATTCTCGAATCGCAGCAGTTCGCGGCGCTATACGGATGCGATCTACCTGGCAAAGCAGGTGCTCAACTCCCAAGCGACGCGCGATGCCAGGGCCCGTGCACGGCACCTGATCGTCCGGTCTCATCTTCGAAAAAACGAGTACGATCAAGCCATTAGAGAAGCCGACCGCTTCCTCGGCACCTACCCGAAACACCCCCTCGCCTGCGACGCCCGCTACCTCGCGGCACGCGCCTATCAAAACGCCGGAAACGAACGCGCCGCCGTGGATCATTACATCCGTGTGTTCGAGGATTTCCCCACCTGCAAGCACGCCGACAACGCGGCGTGGTTCGCCGCATGGACGCTCTACCGAAGCGAACAATACGACCGTGCACAAGCCGTGTTGCGCGGCATTCAACGCCTCAAACCCGACACCGTAGACGCCCAGCAAGCCTATTATTGGGACGCCCGGATTCTGGCAAAACAGGGCCAGGAGATCCAGGCCGCGAAGATCTGGACAGCGCTCGTCGAGCGTTTTCCGCTGAGCTACTACGGAATGCAGGCGTTGGCCCGGCTGGATGAAGGCGGCTTCGAACGTCCCGATATCACGAAGAAAAATCCCCGCTGGGTCTCGATTCAACTCGGTGATGACCTCGACCTGGACATCCGTAAAGAGCGCGCGAATCAAGGTGTGCGGCGCGCCATCGAATTCACCGAACTGGGCCTGGAATACGAAGCCCGCCGCGAATGGAAACACCTGCTGAATCACACGGGATTTCCCGACACACTGCCCTGGATCGCCTCGTGGAGTTTCAACCGGGTGGGAAACTACCAGTTCAGCCACTGGATTCCCCGCATCGAATACAAAGACTGGACGTTTACCTGGCCTCACCCCGGCCAGCGCTCGTTCTGGCTGCTGGCCTATCCGCGCCCGTACCGGGATCTCGTCGAGTCCAACGCCGCGAAAAGCGGCATCGTGCCGTGGTTCGTCCATGCTATCATGCGTGAGGAAAGCTCGTTCCAGGCCGACGTCATGTCGCCGGCCAAAGCGCTGGGGCTGATGCAGATCATCGAAAGCACCGGGCGCGCCATCGCGCGGGATCTCGGCGAGGAATCGTTTGAATTCGACAGCCTCAAACAGCCGGAAACCGCCATCCGCTTCGGAGCTTTTCACCTGGGTCAACTGATGCGCGAATGGGACGGTCGCCTGCCGCTGGCCATCGCCTCGTACAACGCAGGAAGTGCGGCGGTGGGCCGCTGGGTTCGCGAACATTCCGATATGGCGCTGGACGAATTCATCGAGTCGATTCCCTACCGCGAAACCCGCCTGTATACCAAGCGCGTATTGCGTACGTACGGCACGTACCGCTACCTGTACACCGAGGATAAAATCGGCCTCGATATCGGCAACAGTCTTCAGGCGTCGCCCACGCCCGCCGTCGGCATGATTCCCTAGGGCACGGACATGACCGCACCCCGGATCATTTCGGCCAGCCGCCGCACCGATCTTCCCGCGTACTACGGCAAGTGGTTCGAAAATCGCATCAAAGCCGGGTTCTGCGAGTATCGCACCGCCTTCAGCGCCGAACATCATCGGGTCTCGCTGCTTCCCGAGGACGTGGCCGGGTTCGTGTTCTGGACCCGCAACGCACGGCCTTTTTTGCCGGTGTTGCGCTCGCTTGCGAAACGGAAATGGCCTTACGTCTGCCATTACACTTTAACCGGCCTGCCCCGCCGTTTCGAGCCACGCCGCCCGGAGGTTGCCCGCTCGCTGGAAACGATGAAAGCCGTGGCGGACGTCGCCGGACCCGATACCCTGCTGTGGCGATACGACCCCATCGTCGTCTCGGCGATCACCCCTGCCGACTGGCATCTAAAACACTTCGAAATCCTCGCACGAAGCCTTGAAGGCGTCACGGAACAGGTGCTGGTGTCGTTTGTCGAACCGTACCTTCGCACCGTCGAGCAGATGCCCCCGGAACTGGAAATCAAGTATCGCCGCCCCGACCCGGAACGCCACAAAACCGTGACGAAACGCCATCATCCAAAAGTGCTGGAATCCGCTAAAGCGCTGGAACTGCTTGAAATCATGCAACAATGCGCCGCCGCACGCGGCATCCGGCTGTCGGTGTGTTCCAACGACGAGTTTGTTACATCGACGATTCCAAAGGCACGTTGCGTGGACCGGGAGCTTTTCGAATCCGTCTGGGGTCTGCGCTTCGAGACGCGGGCCGCGCCCTCCCCTTCCCGTCCGGGTTGCGCCTGCCACGAGTCGCGGGACATCGGCGCGCCGGATAGCTGCCCTACCGGCTGCCTGTATTGTTACGCCAATCACCGGGCCGAACGCGCCCGCGAAAACCACCGAACCCGCCACAACCCGGATGCGCCATGGATACTCGGCCCCAAATGAAGCGCCTGAAGCTGCTGTATTTCGATCCCTACCACGCCGGTTCCCACGCCTACGTGGCACGGCAGGTTGCGAAACACAGCAGGCACGAAATCACGCTGAAAACCCTTCCCGGACGTTTTTGGAAATGGCGTCAGGCACATAGTCCGTTTGCGCTACGGGAATGGCTTATGGAACAAAACGAGCGCTTCGACCTGCTGTTCACCACCGATTACTGCGACCTCGCCACACTCAAAGGGCTGCTTCCCGAAAAATATCGCGCGATACCATCGGTGATGTTCATGCACGAGCATCAACTCGACTTTCCCCTGCCCGAACACGACCGCCCGGACGTGCACATTCCGTTGCGGCAGGTGGCGTCGATGCTCGCCGCCGATGAAATCTGGTGGAACAGCCGCACCTGTATGGCGCGTTTTTTCGCGAAATTGGACGACTTTTGGAAACCTTTTCCGGATTTGCACCCCCAGGAACTCGGCGAACCACTCGCCGCCAAGTCGCACGTGGCCTATCTGCCGCTGGATTTGTCGCGCTTCGAAGACCTCGCCCCGCAGAAAAAATCCGGGCCGTTGCGCGTTTTATGGAACCACCGCTGGGACTACGACAAGCAACCGGAGCGCTTCATTGCAACGATGAGAAAACTGCACGAAAAAGGGCTGGATTTCGAACTCGTACTTTTAGGAGAGCGTTACGGAAACGGCGTGGAACCCGGTTCTCTCGACGCGCTAGCAGGACATATCGTGCACGCCGGGTTCGTCGAAGACGAGCGGAACTATGCGAAATGGCTGGCGAGTTGCGACGTGGTGGTGTCCTGCGCGCTCCAGGAGAATTTCGGCATTTCCATCGCAGAGGCCTGCGCGGCAGGGTGTCGTCCGCGCCTGCCGGACGCCTTCGCCTATCCCGAACTGCTGCCCGAACCCCTGCACGAGGAGTGTCTGTACCGGGATGAAGCCGACCTGCTGGCCCGCCTGGAACGCGACGTGGAGCAGCCGGAACAAGTCCGTGCGCAAAAACCCATCGACGCCTATCGGAGATTCGAAGCAAAATCGCACCTCGACGATTGGGACCGGAGATTTATCCGGCTTTGCGAAACCGTTCGGGATACGTAAGACAACTCATTGAAATCTCTTGATTAATAGCCATTTTTTGTAGGTCGGGTAATTGTCTTACCCGACCTGCTTTCTGCAAAGGGTGGCACGGGCCAAGCGGAGCTTGCCCGTGTACATGGGCAACCTACGGTTCGCCCATGCCACACATGACGGGGCAATCGCGAAAACCATGCAAGAACGGCTATAGGAGCCACTTATATTTCGAAAACCTGACAAGAATTGCGAAAAGTCATCGCCAAAAAAGCAGTGAAACCGCTATACTCGGCAACGAAATGACCTGGAAAACCCACGGTCGGGAAAAAAGGAGAGCGGCCATGCATGGCCCAACGGATCGCGTGGCGGTCGGACTCAGTGGAGGCGTGGATTCCGCCATGGCGGCGGCGCTTCTGGTAGAGCGCGGATTTTCCGTCGTCGGTCTGACCTTGCGTTTGCAAAAGGAAAAAAGCGGGGAGGAAGAATCCCGCGAGATCCGCAACGCCCGGCGCGTCGCCCGAAAACTTTCCATCGAGCATCACGTGATCGACCTGCACGAAGCCTTCGAGCGCCGGGTGCTGCTCCCGGCCTGGGAAGAATACGCCCGTGGGCGCACGCCCAATCCCTGCGCCATCTGCAACGAGCATATCAAGTTCGGCCTGCTTTTCGAGCACGCCCGCAGCATGGGCGCTTCGAAAATCGCCAGCGGACATCATTGCCGCCTTCTCGAACATCAAGGACGCCCAGCCGTGTTCCGAGGGCATGACCCCAAAAAAGACCAGAGTTATTTCCTGTTCAGGCTCTCCGCCGAACGCTTGCACGACCTGCTGTTTCCCATCGGGGAACTCACGAAAACACAGGTGCGGGCCATGGCGCGAGACCTCGGCCTCGAAGACCCGGAGGTCCGCGAGAGTCAGGACACCTGCCTGGCGCTGGAAACCCATGGTTTCGCCGAAACATTGCGCGAACGTTTTGGTGCGGACATGCCCCCCGGACCGATTGTGGACGAGCAAGGAACTCCCGTCGGCGAACATCTCGGCCTCCACCGCTACACCGTAGGCCAGCGCCGGGGACATGGCGTGGCGCTGGGACAGCGGGCCTTTATCGTCTCCATCGACACCGCAAACAACCGGCTGGTGGTCACAACCGACGCCACACGTCTGCTTTCCAAAGGTTGTATAGCATCGGACGTCAACTGGCAGATCGAACCGCCGACCGAGGAATTTTCCTGCGAAGTGCAGATCCGCTATCGTCAGAAACCCGTGTATTGTCGGGTAGTTCCCCACTCCGGCAATGGCGTCGAAGTCCGATTCGACGCTCGGGTGTCGTCCGTCACGCCCGGCCAGGCCGCCGTGTTTTACGAGGGAGAACGCCTGCTCGGCGGCGGGTGGATCGCCGAAGCCCTTCCAGCACAAACGCCTGCCTGAACGAAATCGCCTGAATTCTCATCCAAACCGGACGAACGGAACCCGATTTCGCGAAATTTTCTTTATCTTGCACCTGCTCCGTGCCAAAGTGTTTTTGTAAAAGTTTTGTAAAAGGTTTTGTATAAAGGACCGAATTCGTGATGTTTGCCGCTTTTTTCTTGTGGTTTCGCCTGCTTTTCAATGCGGTCTGGGTTGTGGTCGTAACGTTTTTCTATGCCACTTTCGTCACGGTGACGTTCCCGATCCAATTTGCGTTTCGAAGCGGTCCGTGGTTCGCCCGATCCTGGGCCACGATGCTGTGCAAAGGCTGCGGAATTCAAGTCGAAGTCCACGGGCTGGAGCACTTCAACTCGCACAAATCCTACGTGGTCATGACGAACCACCGCTCCTATGCCGACGTGATTTCGCTGCTGATGATCGTCCCGCACTACGTGCATTTCATCGCCAAAAAGGAGTTGGTGTACATCCCGATTTTCGGACTGGGCATGGTGTCTGCGGGGACCATCGTCATCAACCGGGGTGACTCCAAAAGGGCCCGCGCATCTCTGGAAAGAGCGGCCACCAATATCCGCGAAGGCCGAACCGTGCTGATTTTCCCGGAGGGGACGCGCTCGAAGGACGGAAAAACGCTGGGATCGTACAAAAAAGGCGGCTTTCATCTGGCGCGCTCGTCGGGGGTGCCGATCCTTCCGGGAGTCGTGACCGGCTCACAGGAAATCATGTCCAAACGCCAATTCATGTTCCGACCGGGAAAGATGCGCATCGACTTCGGAGAACCGATTCCCACCGACGGCGAACCGGTGGAACGACTGGTCGAAAAGGTCCGCGAACGCCATCAAGCGATGTTGGACAATATCGAGATTTGAACGTTTTACCTAAATATTTCAAGCACTTACACCATTTCAAGCATAGAAGCTTTTCCGAACGTCCTCTCTCGTTCCTGGAGGATAAAATCGACGTAAAAAGTTGAAGGTTGAAAGGGGCTGTGCTAGACTCCGACCCGTTTTTTCCAACCGTTCCGGGAACTTGGCGCTTTGCCGGTTTTTCGAAACACCGTTGGACGAGAAACCGTTACAACCACGATTTCGTGAAATGACAGTGAGTTGGGTTGGGGAGCCCGGCGCATAAATTGCCGCGTCGGAGAAAATACCGAGATTTCGGTGTGATTCCACGAAAATGTTTTGCTCCAGACCGCGCATTTCACTTTGAGGAGAACCATTCATGCATTCCATCGCCGATGTCGTCGAAGATGGATTCTGCACCGGTTGCGGCACCTGCGCAGGAACCTGTCCGACTCAGGCGATCACGATGGAGATCGACCCCCACCGAGGCGTGTATCAACCAATTGTCGATGAAGCCGTTTGCACGTCCTGCGGCCTGTGCCGCCGCTCCTGTCCCCCGCTCACCTGGTCCAACGAGCAAAACACCGACCGCTGGAATCCCTACCTGGGCGACTACCTCGAAACTTTCGCCGCCTGGAGTGCCGACGACACCCAGCGACAACGTTCGGCTTCGGGAGGTCTGCTGACTTCGGTGTTGCTCTATCTCCTTGAAAGCAAAGAGATTACCGGCGCGGTCGTCACCCGCAGGCGGGAGGAACATCCACTCGAAAGCGAGGCGTTCATCGCCCGTACTTCTTTGGAAATCCGAGCCGCCGCCGGGTCGAAATACTCGCCGGTAACGTTCGCCTCCGTAATAAAGACTCTTCGCAGCCTCGACCCGAAAACCGAACGCCTCGCCGTGGTCGGTTTGCCCTGTCACTTGGAGGGTTTGCACCGGTTCATCGAGCGCAAACCCAAACTTGCTCCCATGGTGCGCTTCACGTTGGGCATCGTCTGCGGACAAACGCCGTCCTTCGCTTCTTATGCATATTCCCTGAAACAGATGGGCGTTTCCGTGGAAGAACTCCGGCATCTTTCCAACCGAGGCGACGGCTGGCCGGGATACATGACCGTCACCACGCGGGACGGACGCGAAAAGCGGGTTCCATACGGCAGCAGGCTTTCGATGGGCACGGTGCTGTCCTCGCCGCTGTTCACGCCGCTGGGTTGCCAGCTTTGCGCCGATCCCTGCGGATTCACGGCGGATCTCTCGGCGGGCGACGCCTGGTTGAAACGCTTCATGGGAGATGAAAAAGGCATCAACCTGGCCGTGGTGCGCTCGAAGGAACTGCTTGAAATCATTGAAAGAATGAAAAGTGACGGCGCACTCGAAACCGAGCGGGCTACGGTGGAGGAATTCATCGAGGCCAACCGCAACGTGATGACGCACAAGCTGGTCAACCGACAAGTAGGACTGCCTTTGCTGGCCGGGAGAAAAGCGGCCAAGTATGGCCGGAACGTCGTCTGGGCCGGGCGTCCCGGTTTGAAAAAAATCGCGAAACTGCTGGTGTTTTACCAGCATCTCAACGCGTTGCGCTTCCTTCCGCTCGACCGCGTGGCGAAAAAAGTCAACAAGCCCGTTCTTTTCTATCTCAAAGCCTTGAATTTGCTGAAGAAATGAGCCTTCCATGAAAAAGCTGCTGATTATTCAGAACTACAACGCCAACAAAGGCGATTCCAGCGTGATTCACACGATGAAAAACACGTTGAAGCAGGCCGATCCCGATGACCTCGACATCGCCGTCACCTCCTACGACCCAGAAAAAGCCGTCGAGGAATACGGTCTGGATGCGGCGGAGTGGATCGTCAACTATCGCAACATCAAGCTCGCCAAGGGCAAAAAAGACAAAATCAAGCACACCCTCAAAGAGGGAAGCTGGATCGCCTATTCCATGGTTTGGCTGCTGGCGCGAAAACTCGGCGTGGACCTCGGCGTCCCGGAGTTCAAACGAAAGACCATCGATCTCTACCTCAACAGTGAGGTCGTGGTGCTTCCGGGTGGGCATTTCTTCACGAATTTCAACGGCTTCACCACGAATTTTTCTCACTTTTACGGTCTGCTTTTCGCCACGCTGCTCGGCAAAAGGACGATGATTTACGCCGAAACCATCGGTCCGTTTTTCGGTCCCTTCGGCAAGTTGACCCGGCGCATGACGCGCTTTATCGGCAAAACCGTGGACCTCGTGACCGTGCGGGAGAAGAATTCGCTCAAAGAATGCAGCGATTTCAACAACGTACAGGTGACCGCCGAAAGCGTGTTCGCCCTGGAAGCCGCCGATCCGGAAACCGCCAAAGAACTGGTGGACCTCAAAAAGACGGACAAACTGCTCGTCGGGGTGACGATTCACCACATTTACTGGAAACATTACTTCAACCGGGAGAAGTATATTTCCCTGATGGCCGGAATCTTCGACCGCATCACCCGTGAATACGACGCTGAAATCCTCATCGTGCCGATGGAGTTGTCCATGCACGAAGGCGGCGACCGCCCCATCGCCCGCGAAATGATCGACGCCATGACCACCGAGGGAACCGTGCGCATCCTGGAAGGCGACCTCGACCCGATCACCACGGCGGCGGTCATCGCCCAGACCGACCTTTTCATCGGCACGAAGACCCATTCCATCGTCTACGGGCTGAAATCCTCCGTACCGACGATTTCCATTTCCTACCAGCAAAAATCCAACGAATTCATGGACATGTTCGGGATGCTGGATCACGCCATCAACCTGGAGGATCTGGACGTGGACCGCTTTATGGACATCTTCGCCGCCGTGTACAAAAACCGAGACGGCATCCGCCGGAGACAAACCGAAGCGCTGGTGCGGGTTCGCGAAGCCGCCTTGAAAAACAACAGCCTGCTGCTCGGACTCTTCCAGGAGTAAACTTTCATGAGCCAACACGCATTCGACCGCGTGCGCGAGGTCGTCTTTCAACTCGAACGCTTCATGGATGGGGAGCAATTTCGGGGATGGGATCCTTACGACGCCCTCAACAGCCCGATTTTACAGAAAATCACCGGTTTTCACTCGATTCCGCAACGCGCGGCGATCCACGGCCTGAAATTCCTGCCGGTGAATCTGCGCGGTCCTCTGCGCATTGAAAAAGAGCACAACCCGACCACGATGTCGTTTTCCATCGATGCCTACGCCAATCTGTATGCCACTTTCGGCACGCCGGAATTTCTCGACGCGGCGAAACGCCTGGAAAAACGTATATTATCCATGGCTTGCGTCGATACCGACGACGAATTGGGTTGGAGCCGCAACTTCAAGTTCATCACACGTAGCGAAACCCACGAAGTGAATCAGCCGTTGACGTTTCTCAACGCGCGGATCGGCAATTCCCTGCTGGATCTCTATGCATTGGAACCGGACGAAGTGAGGCTGAATCACGTGCGGCGGTCGATTGCCAACCTGCTGCGCCACTGCCGTGTGTACCGGCGAAATGGCCAGACGTTTTTAGGCTATAGCTGCGAATCCCACCCGCGTCTGATCCACAACGCGGCAGCCATCGCAGCACGTCTGTTCGCTCGCTACCGGGACGCAATCCAAGGAAAAGACTGCGAAATCGAGGGCTTCCACTTGTCCGAATTGACGGCGGACCTCACCCAGACCCTGCTGGACTTCCAGCACGAATGCGGAAGCTGGCCTTACGGTCTGACCTTCGACGGCGGCGTGATGCCCACGGTGGACTTTCACCAGGGTTTCGTGCTCGACGCGCTCGCGGACATCGCCCGACTGGAAGAGGACGAAGCGTTTCGGGGGAGAATCGAGCAGGCGTACGAACGTGGACTGGCGTTCATGGTCGAGCGGCAGATCACCCCCGACGGCGTGTTCCGTTGGCGCTATCCGAGAACCTGGCCCATCGACATTCAGAACCAGGCCCAGGGAATCCTCAGCCTTTCCCGCGCCCCGGACGAACGCTACGACGAGCGCCTGGAGCGGCTCGTTTCTTTCACCCTGGACCACTTCTGGGATCGTGAAAGGCATTATTTTTACTACCAGAAACGCCGAATCGGAAAGAACAGGATTCCTTACATGCGCTGGGCGCAGGGTTCGATGTTTCATGCCCTTTCCGAATGCCTCAGGCGAAAAACCGCCTCTTCGTGAGAACGAACCGGGAAGTCCCTCTCTCGTTTCTGCAAAAGGCGCGAATCCGGGTTTCATCATCCCTGTTTGGTTTGGGAATCGCTGAAAAATGGCGAGAGCCAGCTATCAAATCGCCGGGAATCCTTCAATCTTTTTGATTCTGCCTGCCGGGCATGGTATAAAGAACTTGATTCGTTTGGATTGGAACGGTCGCAGACGGAAATCCATGACGAGACGCACGGGGTGCTTCGACGCAGGGTGACTTGGCGTGGTTTTTCGTATGGCGACGGTATGAAGTATGACGTTTTTGGCAATCGAGCCGAGGGGTTTCGTATGAGGCTACACGCAACAATCAAAGTGCTTTTCGTGTGGATCGCCCTGTTCTCGTGCACGGGAACGCTGGCCGCACAGGATATTTCCCCATGGTCCAACGAAGGCTGGGACGATGCGGTCAACGCGAACGAACCCGCAGCCCAAGAACCCGCCGCTCCTGCGGAAGAAGCCGCTCCAGCAGAAGAAGCGCCTCCCGCCGAACCGGAAGCCCAGCCCGCCGAAGAACCTCCACCCGAGGAACCCGCTCCCGCTCAGGAAGAACAGGGACCGCAATTCGGTGAACAGGCTGCCGAGCCGGAAGCCCAACCGACGGAGGAGCCTACACTCGGCCCGCCGGTCAATGTCGATGGTCTTCCTGCCGACCAGGTCGCCGTGGTCTACCTTACCGTCAGCGACATCGCGGGTGAAATGAAAAGCGAAGACGTCGAGTTCGTCATCCGCAAGGAAACCTTGAAGCACGGCGAACTGCTCATCGGAGACGATGCGGTCAAATTGGTGGAAAGCGTCGATGAAGACGGCAAAAAATGCATCAGCATCAAGTGCTCGGCGGATTTGGGCAAACGGGCCGGCGCGACGATGGTCATCACCGGGTCCGTACTGCGCACCAGCGCGGATAAACCGGCGCGCATCAACCTGAGCCTCGTTCGTGCAGAAGATGGCGAAACCCTGGCCCAGGCAAAGAAAAAGCCGGATGACGCCACGCCGGAAGCATTTAATGCCGCATTGGCTTCCGTCGTGCAGGAACTCTGGTCCGTAGCCAAGCCGCCTCCCGTGGTCGAAGAGAAAAACGAGGATGAAGCGAAAGAGGAAGAAAAGGAAAAACTCAAGGAGGAACGCTTCTTCAAGGGCGCGCTGACCACCATCGGCCCGTTGGAAATCATCGTTCCGAACAACCGCGCCGGTATCGTGATGGGCTACCGCAAGCTCTTTTTCGAGCATTACGCCTACATTTCACCCGAAGTGGACCTTCGCTTCATTCCAGCGGACGTCGGTGAGGATTACAAGCTGCGGATGGGATTCGGGGTTCCGTTGAACGTGGAAATCTATTCGGGACGCGACCGCGACGACGCGGACCGCGAAGTGGACCACTTCGACAAGGCGGGCCGGATTCGGAAAGAAGACTGGGACGACGCCCGCGATTACATGAAGATTATCCGCTACATCCAGTACGGACGCAAAGAAGACAACCTTTACGTCAACGTCAACCGCACATTCGCCACGACCATCGGCCACGGCGTGGTGATGAAACGCTACATCGCCAACCTGGACTACTTCACGACCAAGGTCGGCGCGGAACTGGACTGGTACAACGATTATGGCGGATTCGAGTTCTACACCAACGACCTTACTCGGTGGCAGATGTTCGGCGGCATCGCCTTTTTGAAGCCGCTCTCCATCGGTACGGATCACTGGATGGCGCAGTCGGTGTCCTTCGGCGTGCATTACATGACCGATCTCGACGCCCCCTGGCGAATCAACAACTACCGTTCATCCGACGACGGCGGTTACCTGTACGATCCCACCAACATTCACTTGTTGGGCGGCGATGCGGAAATCAAGCTGGTCAAATGGGCGAAATGGAGTAACGGAGCCACCACCTGGGGACGAAAAGTATCCTGGGAAGACGTCAACGAGCAGTCCACGGATATCGAGGATCTGGTGGCGAAACCCAAAGAAGAGGAAGAAGTCGCGGCGGGACCGTCGAAAACCATCGAGGTCGATATCAAGGCCTACCTCGATTACAGCACGTTGAACAACTTCCAGTCGGGCGAAACCAAGAACTTCGGCAGCGGGATCACCTTAGGTACGCTGTATCGTATCAACTTCTTCACGAAACATCGCCAGGCCATCCGCGCACGTGCGTATTTTCTCGCGCATCAGGACAACTACACCCCGTCGTACTTCGATTCCTTCTATGAAATCACCAAGTTCCGCTGGGTTTCGGAACATCAGACCGCCGTGGACGAAGGTCAGAATCAGTACGCCGTAACCACGAAGTACAAAGAATTCGCCCGCAGGAAAGCCGACTGGAATCATTTCGGCGGCGGATTCGAATTCAGCTACGCCATAGTGGACTATTTCGGGATGACCCTCGCCCTGGAAGACACATCCGGCGCCGACAACGGGCAGTTCCTCGCGCACATCGAAGTCCCGGCAACGAAGTATTTCCGAGTCGCCGCCAGCTACTTCAAGACCAACTTCGACGGGTACCAGAATGTATTCAACATCAACCAGTCCAACACAATGCTCACCACACTGGTACGGTTCAGCCCCTTCGGGCAGTTGCTGCACTTCCAACTCGGACTGCGCAAAACCCTGCAACCCTCCCAGATCTACTTCCCCAACCTGGATGAAACCTGGGAAATCAAGGGCGACATCGACCTGAGTTGGGAATTCTAGAACCCACGATAATGGAAGATAGTACGGGGATCGTCGAAAGTGATCCCCGTTTTTTTTATGCTTTGTCACATTTTTGCGTGTCTGGTTACGAAATGACGCATCTTGTGGAAGAATGACAGGGCGATTCAATTCTTGATTCGACACGAATCCGACTCTGTGAATCGAGGAATGGGTGCCCGGGTCTTCGATCCGGAATGGATCGATGGCCCGGATTCCTTGTGTTTTCACGGCCATTCGCCTAACCCGCATAATTCATGAAGAATCTACTGCGACTTGAAAATCCTCGATCTTTCACTCGTTTCCCGATTTTCATCCTCGACAGACTGTAAAGTATGCCTGCGGGTGAAAATCGCTCCAACTTCATGAAATATCTTCGGTTTTCGGCGTCTCGCTACGATCCTCATGAATAATGCGGGTTAACGGCGAAAGACCGTGATTCCATAAGAGAGGGCTTTCCCCCGGCAGTGTCGATGGTATCATCGCCCTATTTTGATGACGGGATCGCTTGAGCGTCCCAAGCAGGAGGAAAGCCCATGATTTGTATTGGAATGGATGTGCATCAGAAGTCAACCACCATTTGCATTCAGGACGATACGGGAAAGCAGGTTTTTCTCGGATCCTGTCCGACCACCTTTTCCGGATTCTCCGAAACGCTCCGGCCCTGGCTCGAAAAGCATCCCGGTGCGCCGGTGGGGATGGAAGCCTGTTCGAAGGCGTATTCCACAAGCGGAATCGTCGCCGTATTGGGAGGATGCCCGCAGGTGTACCCGGCGGATGAAGTGGCGAAGAAAACCCGCAGCCGGAAGAAAAAGACCGACACCCGCGACGCCCAGGATCTCTGTACCAACCTGCGCACGGGAGCCTTGGTTCGCGAGGTGGTTCTGCCGCCGGAGCCGATGCGCAAGCTTCGTTCGGTGCTCAAGGCGCGGGCGCTGAACGTGAAGATCCAGACGCAGGCGATCAACGCCGCCAAGGCGCTGCTGAGGGAGTACGGCCTCGATGGCGCCTCGGGAAGCATGAACACCCAAGCGGCCTGGAAAAAGCGGCTCGACGCCAAGATGCCCGAGATGGTGAGACAGCTGTTGGAAACGCATTTCGCCAGCTTCCTTTTGGCCTCGAATCAGATCGAAGGGTTGACGACGATGGCCGAGGATCTTGGCCGTGAAAACCACGCGTTCGATGGGGTGCAGACGATTCCGGGAGTGGGCCCGATCACGCGGCTGGCGCTTGCGGCGCATCTGTTCGACATCGGTCGTTTCCGTTCGGGAAAGCAGGTGACGGCCTACGTGGGTCTGTGCCCGTCGAGCTACGATTCGGGGGATCGCGAGCGCAAGGGACGCATCACGCGGGAGGGGCCGGGGTTGTTGCGGGCGTTGCTTGTGGAGTGCGCGCAGCACGCCCGGAAGCGAAAGAAGCCGCTGAACCCGTTATCGCCGCTGGGTGGAGAAGCACGGTGCCAACAAGGTGCCAACAAGGCGAAGGTGGCGGTGGCGGCGAAACTGTGCCGGATCGTGCATGCTCTTTTGAAACGTTCCGAGGGCTTTTCGCCCGAGGCTTTGGGGGTGGTGCCGGACGGTTATGGGGGTTGGGAGTTTGCAGGCCGTGCGTCTGGTGGCGACGGGTGCGATTCCAGGCCTCCCCGTCCGTCGGCTTGTGCCCAGTAGCACGAGCACCGGGCGCGTCAAGGCCAGGCTCGCTTCGCTCGTGCTTTGCAGCCTTGACCCGCCCGCCTCGCTCGTGCGTGAGAGGGTTGTAGGCGACGGACGGGGAGGCCTTCGGCGAAGGCTCCGGCCAAGGAGGTATCGACAAGCCACGAGATCAAGAGGTAGACGCAATGCGACAGACGAAGATAGACGCTAAGTGACAGACGAAGATAGACGCTAAGTGACAGACGAGGATAGACGCTAAGTGACAGAAGCAACGTGAAGAGATTTCGATGTTCCATACGTTCTTTCGAATCACCGTTTCGTCCGACCCCGCGGGTGCCAGTGCTCCGACGAGAGCTTGACCGTGAATGGGGCGGACGATTCTTGCACGGAATCATGGCGCGTGAAATACGACGCCGAATAGATGGATGAACGAAGGACGGCTTGACATCGATGAAAAAAAATGGGGGAATCTGCTTGACAAACAGGTCTCTCTTATAGATGGCACCCATAAAAGTACTTGGAGCTGGAAAATCCTTCAAGAATTGAATCGCCCTGATCCGCAACCTTTATCTTTTCGAAAGATTTGGAATAGCTTCCTGATACGAACGTTCTCAAGAAGTCCGTTAAAATGTTGTAACCTACTTGACAGGAGTACAATCCTGCAATATCTTCTTCTATAGACTCATTACTATTTAGGAATTATTTGTCATTTAACGATAAATTGGGCCACCGAGCCAATCTAGAATGTTTGTCTAGCTTTTGGAGAAGCACTATAAATTACCCATCCAATGTGAAAATCCAACTCGTTTGATTTGTTCGTGCGTACCCCAAATTTTGTCCGCAGACCATGCGGATCTTTTTGCGATTTCAGGCTGAACGATTCGGATATCTTTTCCGTGACGAGAAAAACCTCATTGAAATCTCATAACAATCGCGCACGGGATTCGACCATCATGTTGACTAGTTCCAATCGAGAAATCGCCTCCCGAACCCCTTATACGCCGAAAGGCAAGAAAGGAAGACGATCATGACGGAAAAGAAAAAACTCACCAACAACGTCGGCGCGCCGGTCGCCGACAACCAGAACGTCGTCACCGCCGGACCACGCGGTCCTATGCTGTTGCAAGATGTGTGGTTTTTGGAGAAGTTGGCACACTTCGACCGGGAAGTGATTCCGGAACGCCGGATGCACGCCAAGGGCAGCGGAGCGTTCGGAACCTTCACCGTGACTCACGACATCACGAAATACACCAAAGCGAAGATTTTCTCCGAAATCGGCAAGAAAACCGAGTGCTTCGTGCGCTTCTCCACCGTGGCGGGCGAGCGCGGCGCCGCCGACGCCGAGCGCGATATCCGGGGATTTGCCATCAAATTCTATACAGAGGAAGGCAACTGGGATCTCGTCGGCAACAACACCCCGGTGTTTTTCCTGCGCGATCCGCTGAAATTCCCGGATCTCAACCATGCCGTCAAGCGCGATCCGAAAACGAACTTGCGTAGCGCGAAAAACAACTGGGATTTCTGGACGAACCTCCCCGAAGCGTTGCATCAGGTGACCATCACCATGAGCGAGCGGGGCATTCCGGCCAGTTATCGCCACATGAACGGCTACGGCAGCCACACCTTCGGCCTCATCAACACCGACAATGAACGTATCTGGGTGAAATTCCACCTGAAAACCCAGCAGGGCATCAAAAACCTGACCGATGCCGAAGCCGAGGCGATGATCGGAAAATGCCGCGAAAGCCACCAGCGCGACCTGTTCGACAGCATCGAAAACGGCGATTTCCCCAAGTGGAACGTGAAAATCCAGGTCATGACGGACGACCAGGCCAAGGCGCTGCCTTTCAATCCCTTCGACCTCACCAAAGTCTGGCCGCACGCCGATTTTCCGCTGATGGACGTCGGCGTGATGGAGTTGAACCGCAACCCGGAAAACTACTTCGCCGACGTCGAACAGGCGGCCTTCAACCCCGCGAACATCGTGCCGGGCATCGGATTTTCACCGGATAAAATGCTGCAAGGACGGCTGTTTTCCTACGGCGACGCCCAACGCTACCGTCTCGGCGTGAACCACCACCTGATTCCGGTCAACCAGGCCCGCTGCCCCGTGCATAGCTACCACCGGGACGGCCAGATGCGTGTGGACGGCAATTTCGGCGCAACCCTGGGATACGAACCCAACAGCTACAACGAGTGGCAGGAGCAACCGGAAGTCAAGGAACCCCCGTTGGAGCTCAGTGGCGCGGCGGACCATTGGAGCCATCGCGAGGACGACGACGATTACTATTCCCAGCCGGGAGCACTGTTCCGCATGATGAACCCGGAACAGCAGCAGGCGCTTTTCGAAAACACCGCCCGTGCGATGGGCGACGCGCCGAGAGAGATCAAGATCCGCCATATCGGCAACTGTGCCAAGGCCGATCCCGCTTACGGAGAAGGCGTGGCCAAGGCGCTCGAAATTCCGATGAGCGAAGTAAAATCATAAGGTTAACAACCCGGAGACGTGCCCGAAGTCGTCTCCGGGTTGCATTTTTTCCATTGTTTTCCGATCATCGGAACGGTGATTTTTAGCCGAACAACGAAAGGAGTGTGTAATGGGAACTAAGGGAAGGTCTATTGTCGGAATCGATGTCGAACACGTGTTGGAATTGTTGAACAAAGCGTTTGCCGATGAATGGCTGGCCTACTACCAGTACTGGCTGGGGGCGAAGATCGTCGCGGGACCGATGAAGGATGCCGTCATCGCCGAACTGATGCAGCACGCCACGGACGAATTGCGGCACGCGGACATGGTATCCAACCGCATCATCCAGCTTGGCGGCACACCGCTGACCACGCCGAAAGCCTGGTTCGACATGACCAACTGCGGCTACGATGAGCCGGCGGACCCCTATGTGGAAAAGATTCTGGAGCAGAACATCAAGGGCGAGCAATGCGCGATTTCCGTGTATCACTCCCTGATCGAAGAAGTCGGCATGAAAGACCCGGTAACCTACAACATGGCCGTGCAGATCCTGGAAGACGAGGTCGAACACGAGGAAGACCTCCAGTCGCTGCAAGAAGACCTGGAAATGATGTTGGGCAAGCGCCGTTGACACTCACCCCTCATCGGATCAAACCGCCCCGGTTCACTACCGGGGCTTTTTCGTATCCAGTTGAATTGCTTTTCACCTGTGATTCCAAAAAGATACGACCGGACCCAAAGGTCCGGTCGTACGCGCCGTATCCCTCCTGAGGATCACCGACGTTTCGAACCGTTTCCCGTTCTCCTAGAAAAATTCTTCAACCTTCAACACGGCAATGTGTATGGGTTTAGGGCAGTTTTCGTCGGTCTTCGCGGCACAGGTCTGCATGAGGTCGGCCTTGATCGGGTCCAGCCGGTCGTCGTCGATGATGCTGAAAACGATGCTGTTGGCACCCGGATGCAGGCGACTGGCCAGCTTTTTCCCGCTTTTCCCTTCCCCAAAGGCCATGGGAATTTCGGTGTAGCCGTTGACCTCGTGCTTGTCCAGGGTGGCTTCCACCTCGTCCCGGACCGTCTCGTCGAGTATAATCATCAACAGTTTCATGGCGTTTCTCCTTTAGTTCGTTCCTATTCCCATGGCTCAGGCGTCGGCACGCTCCAACGTGCGCCGCCTCACCGCGTAGTAAATCAGTGGAATCACTACCAAAGTCAGCAGCGTGGCGATGACCACGCCGAAGATCAGACTGACCGCCAGACCGCTGAAGATCGGGTCCAGCAGAATTACCGCGCCGCCTACCACCAGGGCCGCAGCCGTGAGGAAAATCGGTCGGAAACGAATGGCTCCCGCCTTGAGCACGGCCTCACGCAGCGAGGTGCCCGCTTCCAGTTCCTGCTCGATGAAATCGACGAGAAGAATCGAGTTGCGCACGATGATGCCTGCAAGTGCGATGAAACCAATCATGCTTGTTGCGGTGAAGTAGGTGTTCGTCGCCCAGTGTCCGGGCAGAATCCCGATCAACGTCAGCGGAATCGGCAGCATGATGATGATCGGCGTCAGGAAGCTCTTGAACCAGGCCACGACGAGGATGTACATCAGCACCAGCACGATGGCGAAGGCAATACCCATGTCACGGAAAACGTCGTGGGTAATCTGCCATTCGCCGTCCCATTTGACACTGTAGTTGCGTTCCGACTCCGGCATCCCGTCCAGAAGCTGATCGATCTTGTGCCCGTTGGGCGCTTTTAGTTTGTCTATATCCGGCATGGTGTCAAGAATAGCATACACAGGGCTTTCTCCCTGCCCGCCGACTTCGCCGGTGAGATACACCACGCGGCGCAGGTTCTTGTGGTAGATGAAGCGATCCTCCGCCTCCAGGTTCTGATCCACCAGTTCCCGAATCGCCACCATACGACCGTCCTTGCCGTGGACTTTGATGTCGGAAAGATCGTCGATGGACGAACGTTGCGCAGTAGGCACCTGCACCATTACTTCCACCGGCTCGCGGTCGCGCTCGGTGACCATCAACCCCGCCGCTTTGCCGTACAATGCGAGACCGATGGTGTGGGTAATCTGCTCGGTAGTGACGCCCGAAAGCGCCGCTTTGGCCTTGTCCACTTTCAGGCGAAATTCCGGCTGTTGCACCTCGGCGTACCAGTCCACATCCACGATGTTGGGAGATTTCTCGAATAATTCCTTGACCTTACCGGCCAGCACGTACTGGCCTTCGAGATCCGGGCCGTAGACTTCAGTCTGCATCGTCGAAAGCACGGGCGGTCCCGGCGGCACTTCGGCCACCAGCGTGGACGCGCCGTGGCGCTCGGCGATTTTCGTGATGATGGGCCGCAACCGCTTGGCGATGTCGTGGCTTTTCTCGCTTCGTGCGTGTTTTTCCACGAGATTGACCTGGATATCCGCCACGTTCGGTCCCTGACGCAGGAAGTAATGACGTACAAGGCCATTAAAATTGATCGGCGACGCCGTGCCGACGTACATCTGCACGTCACGCACCACCGGCTCTTTCACGAGTTCCGCCGCGATTTCCCGCGTGACCGCCGCCGTGCGTTCCAGCGTCGTGCCCTCGTCCATATCGATGATGACCTGGAATTCGGACTTGTTGTCATGCGGCAGCATTTTGACCTTCACCGCACGGACGTAGACCATGGCCATCGACCCGATAAGCAACACAACGACCCCGACCAGCACTCCGGCGCGAAGGGCGGGTTTATCCACCATCGGTTCGAGGATTTTCCGATATACCCGACCGATGGCGCCACCGTCCGAATCGTGCTCGTCGTGCTCGCGATCTTCTTCCAACGCCTTGTTTTGTTTACGTTTTTCGGAATAAGCTAGCAGGCGCTTGGTCATCCAAGGCGTGACCACGAAGGCCACAAACAGGCTGAACAGCATCGCCGCCGAGGCGTTGATCGGAATGGGGCTCATGTACGGACCCATCATTCCGGAAACGAAAGCCATGGGCATCAGGGCGAAAATCACGGTGAACGTCGCAAGAATCGTCGGATTACCCACCTCGTCCACGGCAAACGAAGTAATCGTGTCCAGCGGCCCCCACTTCATTTTGAAGTGACGGTGGATGTTCTCCACCACGACGATGGCGTCGTCCACCAGGATACCGATAGCAAAAATCAATGCGAACAGCGTTACGCGGTTGAGTGTGTAGCCGAAAAAGTAGCTGGCAAACAGCGTCAGCGCCAATGTCACGGGCACCGCCACAGCGACAACCAACGCTTCTTTGACACCAAGAAACAGCCACATCAGGATCACAACGGAGATCGTCGCCAAAAACATGTGGAAAATCAACTCGTTGGACTTCTCCTTGGCGGTTTCTCCGTAGTCGCGAGTGATGGTTGCGTCGATACCCGACACGAGAACCGTCCCCTTCATATCCTCCAGACGTTCGGAGAGCGTTTGGGTCAACCATGTGGCGTTCGCGCCCCGACGCTTGGCCACGGCGATGGTCACGGCGGATTCGTCTTCCATCGGGCGGGACGGTGCGTTTTCTTCTTCTATGGTCCCTTCCGCTCCTGCACCATCCCGATGAAACACATAGGTACTGACTTCCGCGTACCCGTCGTAGACGGTCGCCACATCGGAGAGATATACCGGCTTGTCGTTGTAGACGGCCACGATGGTCTGCTCCACGTCTCGCGCCGAACGGAAAAAGTCGCCTACCTCCACGAGAAAATGCATATCGGCCCGGCTGAATCCGCCCGCCGACAGGTTGCTGTTGTCCCGTCCCAGCGCCTGATAGACCTGCAATGGGGAAATCATGTGCCCCGCGAGCCTGTCGGGATCGACCTCCACCCGGATCTGCCTCGGCTCACCGCCGATGATCGCCGTTTCGCTCACGTCGTCCACCTTTTTCAACTCGGTGGCGACCTCCCCCGCCACGCGCCGGAGCATGGTGGAGTCATAGATTTTGGAGTGCAACGTGACGCTCATCACCGGCACGTCGTCGATGCCTTTGAGTTTAATCAGCGGCGGATTCACGCCGATGGGGATGCGGTCCAGGTTGCTCTGGACTTTGTTGTAAATCTTGACGAGGCTGTCCTCTTCGTTCTCGCCCACATCGAAACGAACAATGGCCATGGAGATGTTCGGTCGCGAGGTAGTGTATACGTCGTCCACGCCGGGGATTTCCCAAAGAAGCTTTTCCAACGGAGTGGAAACAAGTTGCTCGATTTCCCCGGAACTCAGCCCCGGCGCCTGCACGAAGATATCCACCATCGGGACAACGATCTGTGGCTCCTCTTCGCGCGGCGTGATCGACGTGGCGAAAAATCCCAGCACAAGGGCCGCCAGCACGATCAGCGGAGTGAGCTTGCTATCCTGGAAAGCGTCGGCGATGCGGCCCGAAAGCCCCAGTTTTTTACGTTCGAAGCGCCTTTTTTGCGCCGTCTCCGTGGAATTCTTCATCATGGCACCACCTTTGCGGGTTGTCCGTCTTTAAGATCCGCGACGGCGGAAACGACCAGGCGGTCGCCATCGCCCAAGCCGGAAACGATTTCCACCTTGCCGCCCGAGCGACGCCCTTCCCGCACGAGACGCAAGCGGACATGTTCGTCGGCATCCACCACGAACACCGCCGAAAGCTGACCCGTGCGCACGAGGCGATCTTCGGCAATCACCACGCCGGGACAGCTTCCCGCCATCCGGGCGAAGGTGACTCGCCCAAACATGCCGGAGCGCAGCTCTTCGTGTTCCTGGATGCGCACCCGTACCGTGTTCGAATGCGTCACGCGGTCCATGGCGGGAACGATTTCGTGAATCACTCCGGGGATTTCCCGTTTTCCTCCTCGGCCAACCTCCAACTCCACGACCACCGATTGCCCCACTCGAAGCGCAGCGATATCCTGGGCGGTGACGGTAGCCTCGAACTCCAGTTCCCCGTCGCCTTCCATACGCAACAGCGGCACGCCCGGCGCGGCCATTTCGCCCTCTTCAATCATGGTATCGATAATGCGACCGTCGAAGGGTGCGATCACGCGGGTTTCCTTGAGGTACGCCTGCGCCGTGCTCAACGCGCCATTGGCCTGCTTCACTGCACCCAAGGCGCTCTGGTAATCGAAAACAGCTTTGTCGTATTTGGCCTGGCTGGCGGAATCCTTTTCCTTGAGAGTCTCGAAGCGATCGAGCATCTGCCGCGCGATGACTTTCGCCGCCTCTGCCTGGGCCAACGCCCCCTTGGCCTGGGTCACGCGACTGCGAGCATCGCTGTTGTCGATCGTGATGAGATGCTGCCCCTTCTTCACAACGTCCCCCGCCGCCACGTGAACGCGAAACACTTTTCCCATCACCTTTCCGGCAAGCATGGATTCCCTGACGCTCTTGATGCGTCCCACCGCCTGAAAACTTCCGGCATCGCGCCTGGATTCGATGGGTTCGACGCTGACTTCGGCGGTCGGCAGAATTTTAGGAGAAGCTTTGGGAGGCGCGTGATCCGCGCAGCCGAACATTGACGCGACCAGAACACCGGCCACGAGCCATCCTGTTTTTCGTGCATATTTTCCGTTGGGTCGCATGAGTTTCTCCTTGGTTATCGTTGGAAAGAAGGTGCTTCTTGATTGGTTTTTTCGTCATCGAGCAGGTCTTTGCCCTGCACGAGCGCCAGAGCCCGGCGGGCGACTTCCACCTGCATCGCGGCAACGGTGCGGTCATTCGAGGCACGAAGTTCGCCGGTCTGGGCGGCGACGAGATCCGCCGCGCTGGCCTGCTGCGCTTCGTAACGGTTTTGTTCGAGCCGCAACGATTCCTTGGCGAGCGCGAGTTTCGCCTCGGCGGCCTTATACGACTGAATTGCCTCTTCCAACTCCAACCGTTTTTGCTCGACTTCCAGCCGGATACCGTCCTCGGCGGCACGGATCATTTCCGCCGCCTTGTACATACGAGACTGGGCGCTTTTCATTTCGTAATATGTCGCGCCCCATTCCCAGACATTCCAGGTGAGCATCAAGCCGCCGAAGAACTCGTTTTTCAGCATCATGTCACCCATACCGTAATTGTTGATGTACGCGCCCACGAGGTTGAGATCAGGCAGCATCTTGCCAACGGCGGCCTGATACGCTCCCCCGGCGGCGACTTTCTGTCGGCGCGCGGAAAGCAGATCCGGTCGTTGCTCCATCGCGGCATTTTGTTGATTTCCCAGGCTTTCGGCGACGGCGGCTTCCGGATCGCCGCCTTTCAGACACACTGCGTCGATGGGTTCCTGCAAGGACTGCCCCATGTACATGTTGAGCATCGCCCTGGAAAGTTTTACGCCCTTGTCGACCTGGGCACGAGCTTTGAGCAATTCCTCTCTTTGGACCTGCACTTTCAGCAGGGCTTCGCGCTCCACCAATCCAGCGTCGAGGTAATCCTGAGTCTGTTTCTCGAACACGCTCACCTGCTCCAGCGCCTGTTTGACGGATTCCGTCATCTGCAACGCCCCGAGATAGGCGAAAAACGTCTTGGTGACTTCGAGTTCCAGCTTGCGCCGCTCGTCGAGCACATCAAGGCGTCCGGCCTCGGCCATGGCGCTTCGGGCTTCGTGTCCGTGATACACCTGGTAAAGCTGCGTCAGGGGCTGGATCAGCATGACCTGAGTTTTGACGGTCACATCGTCACGCACGTCCACCGACATCGGCGGCAGCGAAAACGGTCCGCCTCCAGCCATGGTCGCGAAAAGCTGCTCGTAATCGGACAGATCGAAGGTGTAGGTGTTGTCCGAATCCCAGAGCATCGCGTTGACTTCCGCCCGCAATACGGGGAAGAAGCGCCCGAAAACACTCTTCTTTTCGTACTCGCGCGCCTCGGATTCGTGCCCTGCGGCCTTCAGCATCCGGTTGTGCGCCAGCGCGCGTTCCAGGCCATCTTCCAAGGTGAGGCGCTCTGCGAAGACGGGTTGAGCCATCGACCATATAGACAATAACAAGAGTAGGTTGACAATCGGTTTCATGGGGTTCCTCCCGTCCAAACGAATCATTCCGAAAACGGATGGGCTTCCTGTCGTGTTATGTGAGAGCCAGCCGACGGGAAAAAGTGGCGTAAAAAATGCATTTTTCGAAAATTCTTGAAAATGTGTGTGTTTTCAGATTGTTACCGGAGGGAGTTCGGAACGGAATCGACGGGGGCGGGGCAATTTGTCACTTTTTTAGGGAGATTTTTATGCGTTGTGCGGCAGAAAGCGCACGGTTCGCGGTCGGGAAAATTCTTTACTCGACATCCGCGATTTCGTGGCCGGAAACCAGGCGATCCGACCAATTTTCAATCATGTGGAGCAGCCTGTTTGGGGGTGGAACACCCTCAATCCGCCAGCAAAGTCAGGTCGTTGGCCGTGGTGTTGAATACCCAGTGCATTTTCAACTCCGAATAGGATGATTCAATCACCTCGAATCCGAAGGCGAACTGGTCGCCGCTATCCCGATCCTCCAGAATCATGATGATTATATCTCCCTTACTGACAGCCAGTCCGGTCGTGGAGTCGTAAGGACCGTTTAAATAGATCGCGCTAGGATTTCGCCACGTACTATCCCACGATATACGTGCTAATCTAGAGAGATTGCCATATCCCAGATACAACTCGCCATCTTCGAATCCAAAATTGGTTACGGTTTCGTACGCCAAATAATCTCCGGTGCGCCAGACACCATCTCCACCATCATTTCCACTGTCATCGATGGCTTCCGGCGTGAAAACCGCACCATAACCACTATAAAGAGTGTTCGTTCCTTCGTAGCAACTATTGCAGAACGTCAGGGTGCCGGTGTCGCTTTCCTCTTCCTCGTCTCCATCTGCATATCCATCGATCGAGCCGCACTCTCCTATGCACTGGTAGAAGTCGTCGCAGTTTTCCTCTTTGCTGCAATTCGTCAGACAGTAATCGATCTCGAT
Source organism: Myxococcota bacterium (assembly GCA_963663525.2). Taxonomy (GTDB): domain Bacteria; phylum Myxococcota_A; class SURF-8; order SURF-8. Next base: position 597,555 of record CAXXHC010000004.1, on the reverse strand, counting down.
GTCCGAATTATCGGTGCTGAAAGATAAATCGCATACCGTTTTGCAGCCTTGTGTCGTTTCGAGGGTTACGGTGGCCGTTTCGTCACAGATGTAGATCATTTCACAGTAATCGTAACACTGGCTTAGGCTTTTGGATATATTCTCTACTCCGTCGTATTCTTTCCATTCCATGCAGGAAAGAAAGAAAAGGACGCCAAAAAGTGCCACAAGAAAGGAGGTCTTTCGTATCCGCGTTTTCGACATCCTACCACCTCGCTCCCCAGAACACCGTCACCGACTTTCCATCCGACCCCACGGAAGGAAGCGCCGAAACCCGTTCTTTCTTCTTTCCGTCCAGAGACAACAACACGATCCCGGCGGTCAAAAGGGCTCCACCTACCACATAGCCCGTAATGGCCGTGCCTTTGTAGGCCTCGAAGGCGCTTTTGTCTCCGTTTCCCGATTTGGAGTTGGTGTCCGCTTCGTCCACGGCGAGATAGTGCATCGTCCCTCCGAGCGCAACCAGGGCGATCCCCGTGCCGAGAGTCGCCCACCCCGCCGTCGAAAGCGACGACGAACTTTTTCTTCGCGCTCTCCTTTTTCTTACCCTCGGTTTGGCCTGTGGCGGGGGAGCCTCTTCGAACAACTCCTCTACGAGGTAGGGAAGTTCCTGGATCAATGCGTTGGTGTCCCCTTTGATGTCCCTCGACACCCGACTCAACACCCTGGCGCGGCGAATGTCGATGAGGCGGAGGTTCAGTATCCAATAGTCGCCCATGCGTCCCAGGTCGCCGCTCACGGCTTTGGGAACTCCCAACGCATTGCCGATTTCGGCCATGCAGCTCATGTCTTCACCGCCGCATTTCTGCCGGGTTTCTTCGCCTTTGAGCAGGGTTTTGATTTCGCCTTCGGAGATGATTTCCCTGTCGGAATAACGCTCTACCTGTCCGGTGACAAAGCCCGAAACGGTGGTGATCGTTTCGGCGTCCACACCGCTTCCTTTTTCCAATCGCCACACCATGATGCCTTCGGAGGCATGGACATGGGAAACAAAGAAACAAGCCACGGCGAAAATGAAAGAAACGGTATGCTTCATGGCAATCCTATAATTTCCCTGTATTTCTATAATGAAAGGACAAATGTATCATATTCGACGCCGGAGTCAAAAAACCGCTTTCACAAGTAGGAAAACATCTTTCGTTTCGAGCATTTCAGGGGAGTGATCCGTCTTCAACCTCACGATTTTCCACGAAATCTTCCGTAAATTCTTCGATGGAGCAAGTCTCCTGACTTGCTCCACAGGTTCATGCCGTCGAGTTGGAAACTCGACGTGAAACGTACGGTTCAGGTCGGGAGACCTGAACCATCGGAATGCACCCCCAACGGCGTGATTCGGGGTTTTCTTGTATTCCGAACCCATCTTTTTTATAATCCCCCTGCCGAAAACCAAGGGGAAATCATGAATATTAAAGAAAAATTGAACGACGCAATCGATAAGTATGTTCCGGAATGGGTAAAGAAACTGGTTTCAGATCCATTTTGGAGTGGAACCATCGGTAAAATGACAATCGCTGTGGTTTCAGGAGCATTCCTTTCCGGAGGCTTCTTCCTCTTTTATCTGATTTGCTGCCCTAACGAGAATTGCGATTCCATGCTTTGCAAACTGGTATGGAAGCATTCCCCATGGTTTCTCTTCACCGGTCTGGCCGCCGCCCCCTCCATGCTCTTGACCTGGTTCTGGAGAAGACAACAAAACGTGGAGAGGCTGATCACCGAGCGCTTCGCCAAAGCCATCGAGCAACTGGGAAGCAAAGAACTGGCCGTCAGGCTGGGTGCCATTTACCAACTCGAACGCATCGCCCAGGATTCCAAACGAGATCACTGGACCGTCGTGGAAACGCTTTCCGCCTTCATCCGGGAAAATTCTTGGAAGAAAGAAGAAAAAACCGGGGAATCCCAAAAAGAAACGCCTGAACAGGAAGCGAAAAGAACTCCACCGGCAACCGATATCCAAGCTGCGCTGACCGTTCTCGGCAGGCGTAAATGGAGAGACACCGAGCAGAACCAAGTGGATCTGTCGAAAGCAAAGCTTCAAGGAGCCAACCTCAGGAACGCCCATCTCGAGGGGGCAAACTTCTATTTCGCGCATCTTGAGGGGGCACATCTCTATTCCGCACACCTTGAAGAGGCAAATCTCAGTGCCGCGCACCTTGAGCGGGCAAGTCTCAGTGCCGCGCACCTTGAGAAGGCACACCTCAATTCTGCGCACCTTGAGAAGGCACACCTCAATTCTGCGCACCTTGAGAAGGCATACCTCGATAATGCACACTTTGAAGAAGCAGTCCTTATGGACGTACATCTTGAAGAGGCATTCCTCAATTCCGCGCATCTTGCGGGAGCAAACCTCGTATTAGCACACCTTGAGGGAGCAAGCCTCAGTTCCGCACAACTTGAAAGGGCAACTCTTCTTGACGCACACCTTGAAAAAGCAAACCTCATTGCCGCAAATCTTAAGATGGTAGACCTCAGAAACGCTAACCTTGAGCAAGTAATACTGATAAATACAAATTTATCTGGAGCAATAATCGACGCAAGAACATCCTTCAAAGAAGCACTGTACAGCAACGAAACCAAGTTCCCTAAGGGTTTCGATCCTAAGAAGCGCAACATGAAGCTTATGGTCTTGGACAAACAATCAGGGAAGTGGCACCCCGCCTCACCGGACAAAGAATGACCCCCTGAAAAAGCACCTACTTACTAGAAGTCGGCAAGTACTTCAGCGGGTTGACCGGCTTCCGATTCCGGCGGATTTCGAAGTGCAGGTGGGGTCCGGTGGCGTTGCCCGTGCGACCGATCAGGCCGATGGTCTGCCCGCGCTTGACGCGATCCCCTTCTTTGACGAGATTTTTCGAGTTGTGCGCGTACACGGTGATGAAGGTTTCGTCGTGCTGGACGATGATAATGCGTCCGTAGCCGCGTTGGTGGTCGCTCGCGAAAATGACTTTTCCCGAACGCGCCGCGAACACCGGTTCGCCGGTTTTTGCGGCGATGTCGATGCCGTTGTGCATTCTTCCGTGGCGTGGACCGAAACGCGACACGACGAGCCCGCGCGCGGGCCAGGCGAAAGGACGGGACGAGGTAGGCTCCGGCAGCGGACCCACGGCGGCGTTCCCGGAGGACGACGCCTGACCGCCGCTTCCCGATGAAGTCGAAGCCACGGTCGTTTTCGGCGGGGGTTTCGCACCGGGGATGTACAGCCGTTCGCCGGGATAAATCACATCCGGGTTGCGTAGCGCATTGACCTGGGCGATTTTCTTGACCGGCACGTCGTACCGCTGGGAAATCGAGTACAGCGTTTCACCCTTTTGTACCGTATGGTACCGGCCCAGCGTCCCGGCGCAGCCTCCAAGGAGAACCACGACGCCAAGCAGCAAAAAGAGACGAAGGAACCCCGAACGGGAATGCTGTGGTTTCCCTTTTCGATCGGTGTCGTGGCGGGCGATACCCGGATAACGTCCGCCGTCTGGTGAAACGCTGCTGACCATCGTTTTGAATTATAGCACGTATTTGATGATGAGGAACCCTCCAAACAACAATACGAGAAACGCGATGCTGAGTATTTCGAAATACTTGTCGATCCAGTGTTTGATCGGTGCGCCGTAGAAGAAAAACAGCGTCCCGACCAGGAAAAACCGCGCCGAGCGTCCCACGGCGGAGGCGATGACGAACACCAGGAAATTGATGTCCGCCACCCCGGCGCTGATCGTAATCAGCTTGTAGGGAATCGGTGTGAAACCGGCGGTGAAGACCACCCAGAAATTCCACTCTTCGAAAAGATCCTTGACATGCTCGAACTTATCGACCGTCACTCCGGGAATATAATGGAAGAACGCCTGGGCCAGCCCGGAGTATTCGCCCGTGGCGGTGTACCACAAGAACGAGCCGATCATGTAGCCCAGGATGCCACCGAGCACGGAAGCGATGGAGCAGACCAGCGCGTAAAAATAGGAACGTTTGGGACGTTCCGCGCCCAGTGCGATCAACAACACATCGGGAGGAATCGGAAAAAACGACGATTCGGCGAAACTAAGAATGGCGAGCGCGGGCGTGCCGTATCGGGTGTTGGCCCAGTTGAGCACCCAGTTGTACATCGAGCGGCCCCAACCGATGACGGCTTTGTACGGATTGGTCATTCGTGGATTCCTTTGGATGATGTCGAAGCCTGCAAGCGTTCGAGTGCTCGCATCGAGGATTCGTGGAAGTAGTTGATTTTCAAGGGAGTCAGCGAGGCGAAGCCTTCTTCCAGGGCGTCGATGTCGCTGCCTTCGACAGGAATGCGCCCCAGGGGATTGCCCCCGATCCAGTAATAGGGAACGCCCCTCGGATCGAGCTTTTCGACGACCGCCTGGCCGTAGTCGCGCCGCCCCAGGCAGGTGGACTTCCACTCCAGGCGTTCGGGATCGAAACGACCTGGAACGTTGAGGTTGAGCGCCACGCTGCCGTCCCAGTCCCAGTCGATCATTCGCCGCCCCATCGCAGCGGCGTAGGTCGCAGCGGCTTCGTAGTCGTACTCGGTATAGCTGTTGATCGACACCGCCAGCGAGCGCACTTTGAACATCGTGCCTTCCAGCGCTGCCGCCACGGTGCCGGAATACTGCACGTCGTCGCCCATGTTCGGGCCGGGATTCACGCCCGAAATCAAGAGGTCCGGCTTTTCGGGTAGCAGGTGGCTGCACGCCATGTATACGCAGTCGGTGGGCGTGCCGTTGATGCTCCAGCGCTGCGGCCCTTTATCTCGAATTCTCAAGGGAGATCGAAGAGTTATGGAACGCGAGCAGCCCGACATCTCCCGTTGCGGCGCCACGACATACACCTCCCCGCCCATAGCCTTGCAGGCTTCTTCCAGGGCCAGCAATCCCGGTGCGTCGATGCCGTCGTCATTGGATAGTAAAATTCGCAAAAAATCACTCCTTTTCGCTGCCGTCGATCCGCTTCGAAATTCCCGCAAGCGATACCCCGAAACCGACCATGGGGTCAACGAAAAAGCCCGACGCTTCCATCCATTCGCCGGACGAAACGAAATTCCACATCATTTCAACATGTTACGCAACAAGTCTCCGCCACGAGGCCCGGTCGTCCTCCTCGGAAGCACGCCCTCGAAACGCGGATACCGCGAAAACCATGAAAAACATTGAATTTATTATACTTATAATACTTTCATAAGGCAAGTCTTCTCTCCGTTTTCCAAAGGCGATTCAATTCTTGAAGATTTTCCTCCCTCCAAGTATTTTCGCGGGTGCCACGGTCTTTCGCCGTCAGGCGAATGGCCGTGTAAACACGAAAAATCCGGGCCATCGATCCGTTCCGGATCGAAGACCCGGGCACCCTTTCCTTTATTCGCCGAGCCAAGTTTGTACCAAATCTAGAATTGAATCGTCCTCTCCGTTTTCCTCTCCAACAAACGTGCAAATTGGTGAAAAAACGTGCAGATTCGGAACCACGAGGCTTGCGAGAGAAAACCAAATGGATCTTGATTTTTCGGTCGAAAAAGCCCGTTTTTGTCCAGTTGCTGTACACTTTTTTCTCGGTTCCCTCGACTCGTTGCGAGAAAACCGGGGGGAACTTTGCACGGTTTGTTACAGTTTGTCGCGAGTTTTGCGGCATGGATCGAGCATGACGTGAGTTTGCGTAAAAATGCACGACTTTGTAGTATATTCAATAGAATTTATAGGAACGAAAATCGTAAGGTGGCGCGAAACCTCCCGCTCTCCAGGGGACCGTGCAAGCCGGTTCAGTCTGCGCTATTGCAAAAACGTGAAAAATGTGTAGTGTGGATTTTTGACCTGCTGCGTCATCAAATCAAGCGCGGCACGGCGTCGTCAACTTCGTGGACGGAGGAAACGGTTTGGACCCGTTCAAACTGCCCGCAAAAGGCATCTACCCACTTCGTTTTCTGCAATTCGCCAACGACCGCTTCGTCGATTGGGCGATGGAGCGCGTCCGCTTGCAGTTTTACCCGGAACCCTGCGTGCGGGTGGCGTTGTATCCCAGGGGCGAAAACAGCCCGTATCTTACCGTATTGAAACACGAACTGGAGTTGGCGGGAGCCGAAGTGACGTGGCTGGATCGCCTCGATCCTGCCGAACTGGCCCGCCTTCGCCTGCATTGCGAAGTGCTGCACATTCACCAGATCAAGGAATACGAAAATCCTTTCACCGGTGCGAGTTCCAAAGAACAGGTATTGAAAGCGTCCCAGGAAATCGCCACCATCTGGGCGGCAAAACGCCTTGGGTATCGCGTGTTCTGGACGATGGTCAACGAGCCGGACCGCGAATTGCTGGACGAATGGGTCGCACACCACGGGCGTCTGGCGCTGTTTCACATGGCGGACAAAATTTTCTGCCAGACCCACGACAGCACGCGCTGGCTGCGTTCTGCCTTTCCGGATGTCGAAGCGGAAAAAGTGGAGTATTTCCCCACACATGCCTTTCATTCCTTTTATCCTGCGACGCTCACGCGCGCCCAGGCGCTGCGAAAGCTGGGTATCCAGCCCAGGGGCAAGGTGTTTCTCGTCTATGGCAACGTGCAGCCATACCGGGGACTGACCGACATCATCAGCCTCTTCGGACGCGGACGCCTGAGCCGCCATACGCTGATCGTCGGCGGACAGCCGATGCACGAGCACTACGCGAAGACCATCGAAGGCATCTGCGAGCGGTTTCCCAATGTCTGCGCGCGAATCAAGCCCATCGAACCCAACGAAGTTCAGTACTATTTCCAGGCGGCGGATTTCTGCGCCTACCCCTTCCGGCAGATGAGCCACTCGGGATGGATCATGCTGGCGCTGACCTTTGGCCGTCCGGTGATCGTGCCCGATTCCCCGCTGACACGGGAAATCCTCGACGACAGCTCCTGCACCCGCTACGATATCCACGAGGAAAAAGGGCTTGCACGGGCTTTGCTTGGCGTGCTGGACAGGGACGACGTCCAGATGAAGAGGGCGGCCAGAATCCACGGCGAACGATTCCGGGCGCGCAAAATCGTCCGCCAGCTCGTCAACCGCTACCTCTCCTTTTTCCCCGGACGCGAACCGGTGCTGATCGACGAGGACGAGGAACTCTGATGCCCGACAAACTCCAAAAAATCCTGCTGCTGGCCAAAGGAAGCCGAATCAACCCGGCCACCCGCTACCGCTTTCTCCAGTACGAACCGTTCTGGAACGAAGCCGGTTTCGAGGTGGACTGCCAATCGCTGTTCGACGACGACTTCTACTGCCTGAAACGAAACCTGGGAGGACCGTCCTCGTACATCCAACTGGCGAAAAAAACGGGCCACTACCTTTCCCGCCGCACCAAAATCATCGAGACAGCCGACCGGTACGACCTCGTACTGCTGGAAAACCAGGCTTTTCCCTACGAACCGGGGGCTTTGGACGATCGCCTGCTGGAGTTGAACCCGAAAACGATTCTCGAATTCGACGACGCCATCTACCTCACGTTCCTGCACGACCGCAAGCTTCGATCGTTGTTGAAAAAAGTGCGGCGGGTGATCGTCGGAAATCGCTATCTTGCCGAATTTGCACGGCATTTCTCGGAAAAAGTCACTATCGTACCCACCGTCATCGACACCGATGCGTACCCGGCACAGCCGAAGCCGCGCGACCGCCGCATCGTCATCGGCTGGATCGGTCTGCCGATCAACCTGCCGAATCTCGATATCGTGGCGCAGGCGCTCGCCAAACTGGCCGAGGAATTCCCCATCGAACTACGCGTGATCTCCTCGACACCTCACGTCTTTCCCCACGTGCCGTGCAGTTTCGTGCCGTGGACCGAACAGGGCGAAATCCACGCGCTGCACGATTTCGACATCGGCATCATGCCGCTGCCGGACAACGAATGGTCCAGGGGAAAATGCGGAGCCAAAGTGTTGCAATATATGGCGGCGGGACGTCCCGCCGTGGCCACGCCGGTGGGCGTCAACGCCGACATCATCCGGGACGGCGAAACCGGATTTTGGGCCTCCACTCCCAACGACTGGTACCGGTCGTTGCGCAGGCTCGTGGCCGACGCCGAACTTGCAACCAAGATGGGAAGCGCCGGACGCAGGAAAGTGGAGCGGGATTACTCGCTGAAGGTTTGGGGGCCACGCCTGATGCAAATCTATCAGGACGTGATCGACGAACCGTAACCTCTCGTTATTCTTCGAATATTTTCTTTTCCAGCGACACAGCACCCAGGCAGAGCCATGGTTTCCTCGGAATGAATGAAAACGGGGCATCCACGCGTTCTCCAAACCCATAGAGCCGTTTCCTAAAAAAAGCGTATTTTTCGTTTCGAATGTTGCGGATTCGTTCGCGATTCGCTATATTCTGCGCCACTCGTTCAGCTTCGCCAAACCCGATTATCCGGCAGGGAGTTGCGTCATGGCCGAAACCATTGAAGAATTGACCGTCAACTGGACCAACGATGACGGCGTTCTGACCACCAAGGAACTGGACAAACAAGTCCTCACCAAGGGGGCCTGGACTACGATTATTTTCCGATATTGCGACATGGACCGCAAGACCGGGGAATACGGCCCGGCCAAGGCGGTGATTCGGCGATATCAGAAACGCGGCGGCATCTACCGGATGCAAAGCAAATTCGTGTTTTCGAGCGCCAACCAGGCCCGAAAGGTCATGGAAGTCCTGGGCGAGTGGTTCCCCCCGGAATCGGAAGAATCCTGATTCCCGAAAAAAACTCCGCTTCGGCGTCCACCCGTCGCGTTCCGGCGATTCCTTCCGCTCGCCCGCAAGCGTTTGAAGGATAGGAATACCCCGTGTTTTCCGGCACTTACCTAACGGCTTACACACGCACGCGATTGCTCGAACTCTTCCGGCTGTTTCCCGCCTGCTGGCTAGGCGTGCTGGCCGTCGTGATTCTCACGCAGGCCGGACGCACGGTGGAGTTGGTGTTTCGCTCGGGAATCGAGTTCGGCCCCGCGCTCGCGGCACTGACCTGGGCGCTGTTTCCCGCCTCGCAATACGCCCTCGCTCCGGCATGGCTGCTGGCCCTGACCCTCGTCCGGCTCCGTACCCGACTGGATGGCGAGACCCTGGCCCTCTCGGCGATGGGCGCAACCGCCCGGCGCATCGAAAAACCCTACCTCCTTGCCAGTCTCGCCATGACGCCGCTGGCCTTTCTGTGGGTCGGCTGGCTGGCTCCCATGGGCCTGGAACAAACCCAGCGCTGGCTGGAAAAAGCCTGGAAAAACGCGGCGGTGGAAGGTTTCGAGACCGGCGTGTTCGTGTGGCTCGGCCCTCAGCATCGACTGTTTCTGAAAGAGCCTGAACCGGATGGCTCACGCGGCGGCGTGTTCGTGGAGGAATCCGCAGACGGTCTGCGTGTGATGGCCGCCCGCGAGGCGCGATTGTCCGCAAGCCGCCGGAAAAGACGTCTGGATCTCGACGAGGGATGGTTTTATCAAAGAGACCTTTTGTTGCATGATTTCAAGCACTTGTCGGTGGAGTTGCCCACCGCCCGTAAAGAAGACGCCCTGTTCGACGACGTACTACGACACACCGGTTTCGACCGCCTGAAGGGGGGCGGGCTACCGGCAGAGACGGAACCTTTCCGGCGTGTGCTGGCCGTGTTCTGGTTTCCGCTGTTCTGGCTGATCTCCCGCGCAGCCGCCTGCCTGAAAATCCCGTCCACCGCAGCCACGTTGGCGGCTATGGCGGGATGGCTGGCAGCCTCCTACCTGCTGGCGCGCCTGGGACACAATCTGGCGTTGAAATCCCTGCTTCCGGTGGCGGTGGGAGAATGGCTGCCTCTCGTGCTGATTCCCGTCGCCCTTCTTTGGACACGGAAACGCGCATGACCTACTTTCGCACCACATGGAACGACGCCCTGCGTTTTACCGGGCTGGCGCTCGCGGTGCTGGTGGTGCTGTTTCTGATCTTCGATTCCGTCGAGCACGCCCGCATCGTGGCGGCCTATGAGGCCGAAAGCTTTTACATGATGCGTCTCGCCGGATATCGCTTCTTCACGGCGGCAACGATGCTGCTTCCCCTGGCCGGGATTTTCGGCCCGCTGACCCTGCTTTTTCTGCGCCTTCGTCGGGGAGAAACGCAAGTCCTGATGGCGCTGGGACAATCCACGCTGCGGCGCGCGCTGCCTTTCGTCATGCTGGGATTGCTGCTGGCCACGTTGCAGGCGACGCTGGCCTGCACGCTGGCTCCCTGGGCGGCGGGACGTTATCGCCAGACAATAGACGAAGACATCAAGCACAAACCGCAATGGGGCGAGAAATGGCGTCCGGCGCATGAGTGGTACCGGGGGCCTTCCGGCTCCTGGCGGATGGAACGCAAGGACGAAACCTCCGATTCGTTCCGGGACGTGCTGCATTTTCGCGAAAACCCGGACGGCTCGCTGCGTTTCGTGCTCGAAGCCGAACGCCTTGAATGGCGAGACGGCAAGTGGATCTGGCACCACGTCCGCCGAACGAGCGTAGACGAGACGGAGTTTCTCGATCGCATCGAGGAGCATCTGCCCGAAACGCCTCGACATTTCCGCTACGGCTGGGAGCAGGGCGACGAACTGTCCCCTTGGGATCTGGCCGCCTGCATCGAATGGAAAACCCGGCAGGGGCATTCCGTCGCAAAGCTGGAAACGCAACAAACGATGCAACTCGCCCTACCCTTTTTGACGTTCTGGTTTCCGCTGGCGGCCTTCGCCATCGCCGGAAGCCGGAAAATCCCGAGAGGTGGTCGCATTTTCGGGCTGGGATTTGCGGCGGGTCTGGCGGCTTTCGTATTCTTGCAGGCTACAAGCCGCATGGCGGGATTGGGTTGGATCGGTGTGTCCATCGCCGCGCTGATTCCCGGCGCTTTCGCGGGAGCCGCGATTTTCACGGCGTTGTGGACTCAAGAAGGGGTAGAACGATTCCATTCTAGATTCGGCATGAATCTAACTCGTTAGCCCGCATTATTGATGAGGATCGTAGCGAGACGCCGAAAACCGAAGATATTTCATGAAGTTGGACCGATTTTCACCCGCAGGCATACTTTACAGTCTGTCGAGGATGAAAATCGGGAAACGAGTGAAAGATCGAGGATTTTCAAGTCACAGTAGATTCTTCATGAATTACGCGGGTTAGATGAAAGAAAGGGTGCCCAGGTCTTCGATCCGGAACGGATCGATGGCCCGGATTGCTTGTGTTTTCACGGCCATTCGCCTTACGGCGAAAGACCGTGATTCCATAAGAGAGGGCTTTCCCCCGGCAGGGTCGATGGTATCATCGCCCTATTTTGATGACGGGATCGCTTGAGCGTCCCAAGCAGGAGGAAAGCCCATGATTTATATTGGAATGGATGTGCATCAGAAGTCAACCACCATTTGCATTCAGGACGATACGGGAAAGCAGGTTTTTCTCGGATCCTGTCCGACCACCTTTTCCGGATTCTCCGAAACGCTCCGGCCCTGGCTCGAAAAGCATCCCGGTGCGCCGGTGGGGTTGGAAGCCTGTTCGAAGGCGTATTCCACAAGCGGAATCGTCGCCGTATTGGGAGGATGCCCGCAGGTGTACCCGGCGGATGAAGTGGCGAAGAAAACCCGCAGCCGGAAGAAAAAGACCGACACCCGCGACGCCCAGGATCTCTGTACCAACCTGCGCACGGGAGCCTTGGTTCGCGAGGTGGTTCTGCCGCCGGAGCCGATGCGCAAGCTTCGTTCGGTGCTCAAGGCGCGGGCGCTGAACGTGAAGATCCAGACGCAGGCGATCAACGCCGCCAAGGCGCTGCTGAGGGAGTACGGCCTGGATGGCGCCTCGGGAAGCATGAACACCCAAGCGGCCTGGAAAAAGCGGCTCGACGCCAAGATGCCCGAGATGGTGAGACAGCTGTTGGAAACGCATTTCGCCAGCTTCCTTTTGGCCTCGAATCAGATCGAAGGGTTGACGACGATGGCCGAGGATCTTGGCCGTGAAAACCACGCGTTCGATGGGGTGCAGACGATTCCGGGAGTGGGCCCGATCACGCGGCTGGCGCTTGCGGCGCATCTGTTCGACATCGGTCGTTTCCGTTCGGGAAAGCAGGTGACGGCCTACGTGGGTCTGTGCCCGTCGAGCTACGATTCGGGGGATCGCGAGCGCAAGGGACGCATCACGCGGGAGGGGCCGGGGTTGTTGCGGGCGTTGCTTGTGGAATGCGCGCAGCACGCCCGGAAGCGAAAGAAGCCGCTGAACCCGTATTATCGCCGCTGGGTGGTGAAGCACGGTGCCAACAAGGCGAAGGTGGCGGTGGCGGCGAAACTGTGCCGGATCGTGCATGCTCTTTTGAAACGTTCCGAGGGCTTTTCGCCCGAGGCTTTGGGGGGGTGCCGGACGGTTATGGGGGTTGGGAGTTTGCAGGCCGTGCGTCTGGTGGCGACGGGTGCGATTCCAGTCCTCCCCGTCCGTCGGCTTGTGCCCAGTAGCACGAGCACCGGGCGCGTCAAGGCCAGGCTCGCTTCGCTCGTGCTTTGCAGCCTTGACCCGCCCGCCTTGCTCGTGCGTGAGAGGGTTGTAGGCGACGGACGGGGAGGCCTTCGGCGAAGGCTCCGGCCAAGGAGGTATCGACAAGCCACGAGATCAAGAGGTAGACGCAATGCGACAGACGAGGATAGACGCTAAGTGACAGAAGCAACGTGAAGAGATTTCGATGTTCCATACGTTCTTTCGAATCACCGTTTCGTCCGACCCCGCGGGTGCCAGTGCTCCGACGAGAGCTTGACCGTGAATGGGGCGGACGATTCTTGCACGGAATCATGGCGCGTGAAATACGACGCCGAATAGATGGATGAACGAAGGACGGCTTGACATCGATGAAAAAAATGGGGGAATCTGCTTGACAAACAGGTCTCTCTTATAGATGGCACCCATAAAAGTACTTGGAGCTGGAAAATCCTTCAAGAATTGAATTGCCCTGCAGGAAGGGGCGAATTCGTTTCGATTCGGCACAAGTTAACGCAAACTTGCACCTTTTTTGACAAGAAAAGTGGGTTCGATCATCTGCCGGGCGGTGTCCCACAGCGCCTCGGAAGCCCCGAGCAGGGGCGGCGTGATGTGGCGTCCGTCGTACCAGTGGGGCCAGTCGATCTCCTGGCCGTCGAAGTGGCGTAGACGCCCCCCCGCCTCGTGGAAAATCGGGGCCACGGCGGCGTAATCCCAGATGTGCGCACCGCTTACGGCGGCGATTCCGGCTCCTTTGGCCACGAGGAGATAATGCAGCGCGGTGCTGCCCATGGAGCGGATTTTCCCCTTGAAATGAAAACGATACCCCAAATGGGCCTTGGAAGGGACGTACATCGACGAACGTTGCAGAATCTCTTCATCTTCCGCCACACGAATCGGATGGCCGTTGTACGCAGCGCCCTCCCCGATTTTCCCGATGTAGGTGCCGTTCAACGCCGGAAAACGCACGACGCCCGCATACGGCTTTCCATGGCGGAGCAATCCGACGCAGACGCAAAACGTCTCGATGCCGTCGCTGAACACGCCGGTGCCGTCGATCGGATCGACGATCCAGACGTACTCGGATTTCAACGCTCCCTCCGTAGACACCTCGGCTTTATCGCCTTCTTCGCCGATAAATGCCGCTTCGGGTAGCAACGCGTGCAATTCGCTCTCCAAAAAGCTCTGCACTTCCGGATCGGCCTCGGTCAATACGGAGTGGTCGGCCTTGTAGGACACGTGCGTGCGCCCGAAATGTTCCAGGGCAATATCCCCCGCCCGGACAGCGATTGTAGACAGTCGATCGAGCAACTGATCCATTTTCCCTCTCCCTTCGCCCTCCCTTGCGTGTACCGAGCATAGCCAAAACAAATCCAGATGCAAGCTAGAATTCACTTCAAAAACACCAAAACATGGCAGAAAACGTCAAAAAAAACTTAGAAAACCATTTTCAAGAAATGTGTTTTCGCTGTGAAAACGTGAAGCAATCCCTTGTTTTGCCGCCTTTTGGCCTTAAGCATATAAGAGCGCGTGGAGCAAAGTCCGGTTTCGCCGATCCCGATTTTTCCTGCCGCAAAGGAGCTTTCGAATGCCCCGCTGGTTTTTTTTCGCCGTCTTTTTCACAGTGGCTATCGCCATCGTAAGTGGGATTCACTACTACATTTACCGCCGGCTGGCCCTCGATCCCGCCCTCCCGGCTCCCTGGGGAACCGTGGTCAAAACACTGCTGATCGTCCTCGCCGCCAGCATACCTCTTTCCTTTATTACGCTTCGCCTCGTGGACAACGATATTTCACACTATTTCGTGTTCCCGATCTACGTCTGGCTGGGCGTGATGTTGTTGTTTTTCTTTGCGTTTCTCGGTTTCGACCTTCTGCGCGGTGCCGCATGGCTCGTCTCCCGCGCCACGGAAAACCGGGAGTGGCTCGAAAATCCCGAGCGTCGCCTGCTGCTTTCACGCGCCGTGGCGCTGACCTCGGTGGGAACGGTGCTTTCGGCAGCCGGAGTGGGCATCGCACGGGGGTTGGGCACGCTGATCGTCAAGCCGGTGGAAGTCATCCTGCCGAAACTTCCCGCCGAACTGGACGGCTTCACCATCGTCCAGCTTACCGACCTCCACCTTGGACCGATGCGCGGACGCGCTTGGATGGAGGAAGTCGTGCGTCGCACCAACGAGCTAAAACCCGATCTCGTCGCCGTGACCGGCGACCTGGTGGACGGCACGGTGGCGCAACTGGCCGCCGACGTCGCACCGCTGAAAGATCTCAAATCCTCGCACGGGACGTTTTTCGTCACGGGAAACCACGAATATTTCGTGGATCTGCGCGGGTGGCTCAACCATTTGAGCGGCATCGGCCTGCGGGTGCTCCGCAACGAACGGGTACGCATCGAGAAAAACGGGGCGTCGTTCGAGTTGGCGGGTATCGACGACCACGAAGGCTCCAGGTTGGAGCCCGGCCACGGCCCGAATGTCCCTCACGCGCTGAACGGCTGCCCCGAAGATCAAGCGGTGGTGCTGTTGGCGCACCAGCCGCGCGCGGTGTACGATGCGGCGGAACACGGTGTGGGACTGGTATTGAGCGGCCACACCCACGGCGGACAGATATGGCCTTGGGGCTACCTCGTGTATCTACAACAACCCTACGTGCGAGGTTTGCACGACTACAAGGGTACGCAGATCTACATCAGCGAAGGCACCGGCTTCTGGGGACCTCCCATGCGTTTGGGCAGCACGTCGGAGATCACCAAAGTCACGTTGCGCTCGCCCGAAGCCATGGCGAAAACCGCCCCGGACAGCGCCGCCTGAGATGCGCCAAACCCAAGGGGACAGGGATTGCGGCGAAACGAAAAAAATGTAGAAAATTCAGGCTCTTTAGAGAAAACAGCCCGTTTTTTCGCGTGGCTGGGTGCGATCTTCGCCGCATTTTTCAATCCTCTGGTCGCTCCTCGCGTCTTGTGGTTTTCGTACGACGGCTGGATGGATCATCCTAGTTGGACGACACCCTTTCTTTTCATTTTCGGACTTTGGCTCGTGGTGACGGGACTGGCAAGCCTCGCGTCGTCCCGCGTCGCGCGCCCGCTTCGTCTGTTCTCCCTCACGCTATTGATCCCGATACTTTCAGTCGCTCTTGTGGAAAGCGGATACCATACCGTGTATTTCACCCGTTATTTCCACCAGTTGAGCGATGCGCGGGGCCTTGCCGATCCCCTGTATGAAGTCCTCGACGACCCGCCGGGACTCTACCGCCTCAAGCCGGGCGCACGGGCCGACATGCCCTCTCCAAGCGGGAAAAACGAAACGGCGACCGCGATCATCAACCGCTGGGGAATGCGGGATACCGCGTTCGAGATCGACACCCCCGAAAACGCCCTGCGCCTGCTGTTCGTCGGGGATTCGGTGACGTTCGGGCCGGGCCTGCCTTTCGAAGAAACGTTTCCCGAAAAAACAGCCGTTCTCCTGTCTCAAAAGCTGAAACGCCCGGTCAAGGCGTTCAATTTCGGCGTTCCCGGCTACAATCTGCCGGAACTCGCTCGCATTCGCACCATTCTGCCCTGGAAGGACATCCGCCCCGACCGGGTAATATACGCCGTGTGTCTCAACGACGCCCAACTGGACGAAGAAAGCTACGACCCCGCCACGCACGCGCTCGTACCGCGCCATCATTCCTCTGCCGTGCTGTGGCTCGTCTCGTCGCTATTTCGGGATCGGGAGCGGGAATTGGACCGGCTTCTTTCGCAAGTGCTTGAAAACACGGCGGTAAACCATGCGTGGCCCATCGTCGTATTGCTGCCTTCAGCGCCCTATTTGCGAGGAATTCCCAAAGAAGACGCCCTCTCCGATCGGGCAGCGGCGACGTTTTTTCGAAAACACCTCTCCGAAAAGAATATCGAAACGCTGGATCTTCTGGACCTCGCGTGGCCGAAACCGGTGGAGAAAAACTACCTCGCCGGTGCGCAAGGCCCGGACCCCGCCCATTTCAGCGCACGGGGCTCCCGCTTCGTCGCCGAAAAACTGGCCGCGTTTTTGGAAACACGCCTGACCGAGTAATCGGTTCCGGGAAATTTACTTCCCGTTACTCCACCTCTCGAAGCGCTTTTTCGACCTCGCGGGCGTCGAGTTTTCCGACGAGATCCGGCATCACGAGCCCCATGCCCCAGCGGATCTTCGCTTCGGGGTCATCGCTTGCGAACGGAGGAAGATCGACCTGATTTTTCCGAAGCATTTCAGCCACTTCCACCGGTTCCGGCGCCTTGCCGACGGAAAACTTCGCCCCAATTTCCTCGACCGAAACCCCAGGCTCGCTCAGGAGGGTGTCCAGCATCGGAGTCAGCGCCTGCATCAGCACTTCGCCCCGGGCGATCTTCCCAGAAAGATCTACCACGAATTCCGGCGTGATCCTCTCGACGGCCAGTAATTTACGCCGCCCATGCCGCAGTTTTTGCGTGATACGGCAGATCAGGCTTCGTAGATCAATGGCGGGCGGATCGTTTAGCAAGTCCTCGAAAAGATTGCCCATTTTCTGAATCACGAGCATGGAAACCACGTCCCGCGGCAGATGCAGCGGCACCAGCTTTTCCGAAAGCTCCCAAGGCATTTTCGGCAACGTCGTGCGAATCGTCGCCACACGCTCCGACTTGATCTCGATGGGCGGCAGGTCCGTGTCGGGGTACATGCGGTCCGCCCCCGGAAGGATGCGCTCGAAACCGTTGGTGCCGTCCTTGTGGTGGCAGCGCGTTTCGCTGGGTACGCCCTCGGTGGCCTCCTGCGCCCGAATGACGACTTCCTTCGCGGCGGTGAGGATATCGTCCGCCGATCCCCAGACCACCACCACGGCATCCTCCGCCCCAGCCTTCAGTTTTTTGCGTATCCTATGCCATTGGCTGTTGGAAATCGTCGGGTCCAGAGAATCGGAATGAATGAAGTTCGGATGGCCGTGCAGGCAGGCGATCACCCGCACCCGCTCCGAAATTTCACGGGCGAAAGCGGTCATGGTCTGGGTCTGTTCGCGTAAAATGCCCGCAAAACCAGACAGCTTGATCGCTCGCATCCGCTCGCCGTTTTCCAACGCCTGCCGGATAGGAATGTAGGAGGTCTTCAACAGCGCGCCGGTGACGTCGCGGTGCTCGGCATCGAAGGTCTCGGGGGTGATTCCGCGCTTTCGTAAAATATCCTGGATTCTCAAGAGGTTCCACTGCCGCATGGCCTCGTTGTAGACCAACAGCGGAATCCGCCGCAAAGAGTCCACACCCTTGATTTCGATGCGTGTGCCTCCCGCAATGGACACATTGACATCCTCGCGTCCCGCACCGATTCCCGTGCGAACCTTGCCCGTTGCCCGTACCAAGGCGCGCAGGATTTCCCCCACTTCCATGCATTCCACGGGAGTGAGCATCTCCGGCTCGGTGACGGTCTCGATCAGCGGCATTCCCAATCGGTCGGTACGGAACGTAATGCGATGGCCGATGTTTTCAACCTCGCGGCAGGCGTCCTCTTCGAGTCCGAGTTGACGGATTCCGATTCTTCGGTCTTTGTAGGGAATGCTTCCATTGATGCCGAGAATCGTGGTGCGTTGGAAGCCGGTGGGAATCGAACCGTCGAGGTACTGCTTACGTGCGATGTGCAACTCCCCGATAAGATTCAGGTTCAGCAGCAACGCGACTTCGATGGCGATGTCCACGGCCCGATCGTCGATCTCGAACGGCGGGGCGTCGTCCATTTCGTAGGTGCAGACGGTCTCGCGGTTGAGCAGATAGACGATTTCCTTTTTCGTCTTGAATTCCATCAACGCGGTGCCGTCGTACTCGCCCAGCTCGGAAAGCGTCGGACGCATGTGCCGTAAAACCTCGGCGTCGTGTGCTTTCGAGTATAAACCCGCTTTGCAACGGCAAAACAGCTTGCGTTCGGTCAACAACTGCTGGTGAATCTCCAACCCAGTCCGAAGGCCGAGCGCCCGCCAGTCGTCTTCCGTCATTTCGGATGGTTTTTTAAAAGGATTGCGTGAAAAATCATGATCCATGGCGTGTCTTCCTCTTGCGGCACCCTGGCCGCCGAAAAAAATCCCCTGGAATGTATGTGGAAAACGAGCGCAGGACAAGAAAAATCCGCCCCTAAAAAAAAGGCCCGGATCGCTCCGGGCCTTTTCATCTAACTATCTGAAATCAAACCATTATTCCTCAAGGGATTGAATGTATTCGACTTCCTCGACCGCCACGTCGTACACGTCTTTGGGCAGGCAGACTTTTCCGGCGTCGGCGTAATGCGTTTGAATCTGTTCTTCGGTGAAACCGAATTCGTCGGCACCGACGCACACCTGGTCGCCATCTTCGGCGCAATCTTCGTCCGTGTTGCACAGGCGCAGACACAGGCCGATACCGGGAACGCCCATGATCGGCTCGACGCTCAGGCAGTACGCGCCTTCGGAAACCGGGCAAAGCGAACCGCCGGGCTGGCACAGATCGGTGGTGCAGTAGCCGCCGGGAATCTCGAACTCGGCGTCGCCTTCCAGCATGAATTTGGTCTTTGCACTTTCGGGGGTCAGACAGACGGACTTGTTGCAATCGGTATCTTCTTCACAGGGCGCACCAATGTTCATGTCCGCAAGTGGAATCACACTGGCATTACCGGAACTTTCTTCTTCCGCAGTGACTTCCTCGTCGCCACCGTTCTGGTTGTTGTCGCCCTCCTCTTCATCGTCGCCGCCGCAGCCCGCAAACGCAACCGTGGCCGCCAAAAGCAGCATCGCCAGAATCCACAAAGATTTTTTCGTCATGTTCTCTTCTCCTTTTTCGATATTACCCAATCGGCTTCCCATGCCGGTACGCATCGAAATGCAATCTGTCATTGTACCAGGAATTTCACGATGGACCCTCCATCAGGCCGCAGGGAGTGTAGCGGCAGCGTCACTCGCCGTCAAGTTCGCATTGCGAAAAAGTCGCGAAATTCCAATGGAAAAACACACAACCCGACGGGTTACTTCGGCACCTTTTCCCAATCCTTCATGAACTTGTCCAGGCCGATGTCGGTCAGCGGATGCTTGGCAAGCTGCTTCATCACGCCGAAGGGAATCGTCGATACATGCGCGCCCATCAGCGCGGACTCCAGCACGTGCACCGGGTTGCGGATGCTCGCCACCAGCACCTGGGTCTCGAAGTCGTAGTTGTCGTAAATCTGGATGATCTGCTCGATCAGTTCCATGCCCACTTCGCTGATGTCGTCCAGCCGCCCGACGAAAGGAGAAATGTAGGTGGCTCCGGCTTTTGCTGCAAGCAACGCCTGCGCCGGGGAGAAGCACAACGTCACGTTGGTCTTGATGCCTTCCTCGGACAAGGTGCGAACCGCCTGCAAGCCATCGAGAATCAACGGGATTTTAACCACCACGTTCTCGCCGTACTTGACCAGTTCCCGCGCCTGCTTCACCATGCCTTCGGCGTCGAGCGCCGTAACTTCCAAACTGATCGGTCCTTTGACCAACTCGGTGATATCTTTGATGACTTCCTCGAAGGTCCGTCCCGTTTTGGCCACGAGCGACGGGTTGGTCGTCACGCCGTCCACCAATCCCCAGCCCAACGCGGTACGGATTTCCTCAATGTCTGCGGTATCGATAAAAAACTGCATCATGCCTCCTGTTTGATGAAAGAACGAGCCCCCGAACCCCGGAGCCTCACTTTGAAAATACTGTCACGTCGGATCGATCCCTACATTTATCCAGAAGTTCCCTCGCCGTCAAGCCGGAAGAAGGATGTACGAGATCCGGGGCGATTTCGGCAAGCGGCACGAGCACGAAACGGCGCTCGGTCATGCGCGGATGTGGGAGGGTGAGCGTCTCGCGATCCATCTGCACGTCCCCGTACACGAGCAGATCGAGATCCAAAGTGCGCGGTCCCCAGTGCACGAGGCGCTCGCGTCCGGCGTCGTTTTCGATTTCGTGGAATTTTTCCAATAATTCTTCCGGAGAAAGCGAGGTCTCCAATAGAGCCGCTGCATTGAGAAAATTTTCCTGCTCCGGTCCGCCCACCGGCTCGGTTTCGTAAAGACTTGAAAACGCAAGCATTTTCGTATTGGGAAGAGATTCCAGGCGTTCGCGTGCTCGTTCGAGCGTCGCCAGACGATCCCCCAAGTTGCTTCCCAGCGACAGCGCGGCCAAGGCCATGATGTCTTCCTTTCGTGATGATTTCAAAACCCTCCCGCCGAGCATAAAACGGATAGGGCCGAAGTCAACGGTTTTCCTTGCGATATCGGACGACGAGGGGACATTCCGGGTCGGGTTCGTGCATGGAGCCCGTCACGTGCAACGCCACGGCGTGGCAGCCGCCCTTGCAAACCGTGCGATAGTCGCATTCCGCACAGGGTTGGGGCGGATCGGCATCCCAGTTGCGAAACGCCTCGAACACAGGATCGCTTTCCCACCGTGTGCGCAAATGCTCTGCCGTCCAGTCGTCGGCGGGATAAAAACTGCAGGGCGACACGTGGCCTTCCGGAGTGACGCCGATCAGGTGGTTTCCGCCCTCGCACCCCAAAACCCCGAAGAATTCCATAACCTTACGATCTGGAGCGTGACAGGCCAGATGGGGCAGAAAAGAGCAATCGACCTTGATCCCCACCCGCGAACGCAGACGCAAACGACGCAGCAATGGGTACAAACGTTCGCTTTGCTCCTCGGTCAGGCGGTGGCGTTCGTAGTCGGCCAAAGCACGCCCGGCGGGCTTGAAACGCAGCATTTCGACGTCGTGCAGCCGCAGGCGGCTCGCCAACTCGACCACGGAGGGGATTTCGTCGAAGGTCTGGCGCGAGACCACCATGTTGATTCCGCAGCGGATGCGGTGTTTCTTCAACAATTTCAGGGCGTTGATCGAGCGCTCCAACCTTCCGTGCCTCCCGTGACCGGCGTGGGATACGGCGTCGATACTCACGTTGACCTGCCCGAAAACACGGCAGGCGCGTGCCAACATCGGGTCCAGTTTGCTGCCTTCCGTGGTCAGGTTGGGCACCAGCCCCCGTTTGCGGGCATAGCGGGCGATCTCGAAAAGCGCTTTAAGTTCCAGGCTTTCGCCGCCACCCATCGCCACGTGAAAGACCCCCATGGAGGCCAGCGTATCGATGGCCCGCTTCCAACCCTCCACGCCCATTTCTCCCGGCAGAAAGTCGCCGCCGTCGGGAGATGGCCGCGAATCGACGTAGCAATGCGCGCAGGCTCGCGAACATTTGCGCGATAGGATAAGATGGGCTTCGGTCGGCGCGCACAACGGTCCGCCCGTGCGTTCCCACAGGGGATGCTCCGGCAATCCGAGACGCCGCACGAAATCGCGGTCGAGGTAGGCCAGAAGCGGCGGATGCTCCATGGCCAGGATCGCGCCGAATTGTTCGTAGCGCAGTTTCATGGCCGCACTATGGCACAGGCCGCAGGCTTTGGCGATGACTTTTTCCGGTTTGAATCGTTTGAAACCGTTTGGAGATATTTTGCAGCATTTTTTCACCATTCTGGCCCATTTGTTGGGTCTACTACCTCCGTCGTGGCGGTTTTCTCTGGCCGGGATTCTCGCATGGACCTGGTTCGACCTGCTCCGCATCCGAAGAAAGCAGGTCATCGCGCAACTAATGGCGACGGGCGTCGCCTCCACGCCCTCGGAAGCCCAAAAACTTGGACGTCGGAGCGTGCGCCACACCTGCCTCGTGTTTCTCGACACCCTCACCCTCGGCGAACGGACGGCGCAAGAGATCCGCGAGTCCATCGATCCCGGACGACGCCACCTCGTGGACGACGCCTTGAAACGCGGTCGGGGGGCTATCGTGATTACCGCCCATCTGGGATATTTCGACCGGCTGGCCATGTCGCAAAGCGTCGAAGGCTACCCCATCGTGATGGTTACAAAACGCCTCAAACCCGCGTCTTTGCACCGTTTCTGGATGGCTTCCCGACGGCGCTTCGGCCTGGAAATCCTCGAAGCGGGAGACCATTTCGAGGCACTCGCCGATGCTCTCAAGGGCAACAAGGTGCTGGGACTGGTCATCGACCAGCACGCCCCCCACGGCCTTCGCACCACGTTTTTAGGACTGCCCTGCCGCTCGCTTGCTGGCGTGGCGCGTCTGGCGCTCGTTACGGGAGCCCCTATTCTTCCCCTGAGCCTGCCGGGGGACGGAACACGGTTTCGCATGGAATTCGGCGAGCCTCTAGGCCCACCACGAAATGCGGAAGAAATCCCCCGAATCACACAACAATGTCAGGATGAAATTCAGAAGCTGGTCCGGAAAACGCCGGAACAATGGCTATGGCTGCACCGACGCTGGAAGGGATAGGCTCCTACTCTTTGGTGGCGACCTGCGTATTTTCCCCCTGCTCCCGCTGCTCTAAAAGCTCTTCCATCTGGCCGACTTTCGCCTCCAGGAGTTCGATTTCCGCCTTGAGCGCTGAAATCTCCTTGCGCAGAATCGCGAACGTCGTGACCGGTCCCAGGGCGGTACGCACGGCGTCGTCCACTTTTTTCTGCAATTCCTCCAAATTGTGCTGGGAAGAGCGATAAATATCCGAAAACAGCTTGCCGTCGATCTTCCGGGGCACGAGTTTTTCCAGGGAACCGACGGTTCTTTCGGCTTCCTCGCGAATCGCACCCAATTTCATCGTTCGAGAAAAGAAGTCCTGAATCGCTTCACCGCCGGAAGCGATGATTTCCACCAGCGTGGACGTGGAAAGTTTTTTATGCAGTTTTTCTTCTTCGAAAACGATCTGCGCCAGCGTCACCGAGGTGATATCCTCACTCGTCTTGTAATCGATGATTTTAACCTCTTCCCCGGCCTTGATCATCTTGGCGATTTCGTGGAGGGTAATGTAGCAGCTATCGTTGGTATTGTAGAGTTTACGGTTGGCGTAGCGTTTAATCAACACCGTCTCTTGCCGTGGTTCTTCTTCCATGGACCTTTCCCCACAAGTGATCTTACGAATCGTATCGGACGCTTCAGGATATGATTATATCCAAGAAATCCCATTCTCAAAATCATCGCGCAAAAAAAATGGTCATGAATGGAAATCATGACCATAGACTAACTGGAATTCTATCTTTGCCTTGAAAGGCTAGCGACGATTTCCGCCACGGTTTCCACCGCCGCGCGGTCCACGATCGTTCCTGCGCCGGTTGTTGTTGTTGCTGCTGCTAGGCTCGCGGCGGGGAGGCGGCTCCCATCCTTCGGGTTTGGGCAGCAGAGCCTTTTTGGAAAGACGCATCTTGCCGTTGCGCTCCATGTCCACGAGCTTGACTTCGATGATCTCGCCTTCCTTCATCACGCCTTCCATAGAATCCGTCCGCTCCCAGGCGACTTCGGAAATGTGCAAGAGTCCTTCGATACCGGGAATGATTTCGACAAAAGCCCCGAAATCGGTGATTTTCTTCACACGCCCGTTGTAGACCTTGCCGATTTCCGGCTCTTCGGTCAGGCCGTTGATGATATCGATGGCTTCCTGAGCCTGCTTTTCGTTGGGGCTGCCGATCGTCACCGTGCCGTTGTCGTCGAGATCGATGTCACAACCGGTCTGCTGCGTGATTTCACGAATGGTCTTGCCGCCCGCACCGATCACGTCGCGGATGCGATCGGGGTTGATGTGGATCGTGTACATACGCGGCGCGTGCGCGCTCAATTCCTCGCGAGGAGCGGCAATGGCTTCTTCCATTTTGCCCAGAATGTGCAAACGACCGGCACGAGCCTGGTCCAGAGCATCCGCCAGAACCTCGCGCGAAACGCCGGTGAGCTTGATGTCCATCTGAATGGCGCAGATACCGTCCTTGGTGCCCGTGACTTTGAAGTCCATGTCGCCCAGATGGTCTTCGTCGCCCAGGATGTCGGTCAGCACGACGATTTTGTCGCCTTCCTCGATCAGGCCCATCGCCACGCCAGCCACCGCTTTTTTCATCGGAACGCCCGCGTCGAACATCGAGAGCGAACCGCCGCAGACGGTCGCCATCGAGGAAGAACCGTTGGATTCCATGATTTCGGAAGCCACGCGGATCGTGTAGGGGAAGTCGGTTTCAAGATCGGGAATCATCTTCCGCAGCGAACGTTCGGCCAAGCGTCCATGCCCGATTTCCCGGCGTCCGGGAGACCCGATGCGCTTGATTTCGCCCACGCAGAACGGCGGGAAGCTGTAGTGCAGGAAGAAATTCTTCATCCGGTCGCCGTACATGTCGTCGATGCGCTGGCCCTCACGACCAGTACCCAACGTGGTAATGACCAGAGACTGGGTTTCGCCGCGCGTGAACAGCGCCGAACCGTGAACGCGCGGAAGCACGCCGGTTTCAATGGTGATCGGGCGTACCTCGGTGAAATTCCGACCATCGATACGGATCCGCTTGTTGACGATCATGTCCCGCACGTAGTGGTATTTCAACTCTTCGAGAATCTCGCCGATGGCCAGCTTGTTGTCCGCAAAAACCTCGTCGCCCAGCGCGTCCTTGACCGCCTGCTTGGCTTCGCCGATACGGGCGTAACGGGGAAGTTTTTCTTTGATTTCATAGGCTTCCCGGATACCCGGCATGGCGACTTCCTCGACCTTGGCTTTAAGCTCCGGGTCGAATGTCGGCGACACGAACTCACGCTTGGCCTTACCCGCCTTCTCCCGAAGACGCTCCTGAGCCTGAATCACCGGCTGGGCGTTTTCGAAAGCGAACATCAACGCGTTGACCATCTCCTCTTCGCCAGCTTCTTCGGACTCGCCTTCGACCATCACGATGGCGTCCTTGCTGCACGCCACGAACAGGTTGATGTACGCGCCCTTCACTTCGTCGATGGGCGGGTTGGCCAGCATTTCGCTGTCGGGATCTTTCTTGACCACGCGAATGCCCGCGATCGGTCCCTGCCAGGGAACGTCGGAGACGTGCAGAGCCGCCGAAGCGCCGATCATCGCCATGGTGCGGGTGTCGTTCACCATGTCGGCGGAAAACACGTTGGCGATGATCTGGGTTTCGTTTTTATATCCATCCGGAAACAGCGGACGCAGGGGACGGTCGATGAGGCGCGAGGTCAGCGTCTCGTCGTCATGGGGACGGGTTTCGCGCTTGATGAATCCGCCGGGAATCTTGCCGATGGCATAGATTTTTTCCTGGTAGTTCACGGTGAGGGGGAAAAAGTCCGTCTCGCGGGACTGTTTTTTCTCCGACA
The DNA here is from genome assembly GCA_963663525.2 of Myxococcota bacterium. Classification (GTDB taxonomy): domain Bacteria; phylum Myxococcota_A; class SURF-8; order SURF-8. The sequence goes on along the minus strand of CAXXHC010000004.1, from coordinate 571,964 downwards.
CGGCGGTCACGAGCACGCAGCTTTCGCCGTAGGTCACCCACACGGCTCCATCGGCCTGCTTGGCGATTTTTCCGGTTTCAAGGGTCAGGGTTCGTCCGCCGACCTCTACAGTTTCTTTAAACGTCATCATTCTTCCTTTTTAATAGATCGATATTCAAGTAAAAAACAGACGAACAGGCAGACACTTTTGTGCCTACCTGTTCCGAATTGCGATTGTATGGGAAGGGAACCTATTTACGGATACCCAACACCTTGATAATGCCGCGATATCGTTCGACATCTTTCGATTTCACGTAATCGAGCAGGCGGCGGCGCTGTCCGACGAGCTTCAGCAGACCACGACGGGAATGGTGGTCTTTTTTGTGGACTTTGAAGTGCTCGGTCAGTTGGACGATACGCTTGGTCAGCAACGCGATTTGAACCTCGGGCGAACCGGTGTCCGAACCGTGTTTCTTGAACTGGTTGACGATTTCCAGTTTTTCTTCCGTGGTCAGAGCCATTTCTTGAGTCTCCTTGTCAATCTCTTTTTTTTAGCCCTCGTTAGTACGGCGACCTTATAGCCGCTCGTATGCGGGTTGTCAAAGAAAATCCACGTCTTTCCCTTCATAATTTTGCAAAAAAATGCCATATTCTACGGCGGGAAAGGGAAAGCCGCTTCGGATGCTTCGCTTGCAACGGATTCGGTTGGACATATGTTTTCGAGCCGCGCTTTCGCGAACCGTCCGACTCGAATCCCGCCAGCGAAGCCATTTTCCGGCAAGCGGAGAATGATTGTATCACATTTTTTGAATTATGGAGAGAAAAATGGGAGCCAAGGGACGTTCCGCCGTGGTTCTACTCTCTGGGGGGCTCGATTCCGCCACTGCGCTGGCCATCGCCGATCACCAGGGATATCAATGCCATACGCTCAGTTTTCGATACGGCCAGCGCCACAAGATCGAATTGGAGGCCGCCAAGAAAATCGCGCAGTCCTACCACGTAAAAAAGCGCCTCGTCATGGACCTCGACCTTGACCTGATCGGCGGCTCGGCCCTCACCGACCGGATACCCGTCCCCAAAGGTCAACCCCTCGAAATAATAGGAGCACACATTCCCGTCACGTACGTTCCCGCGCGCAACACGATTTTCCTGTCCATCGCCTTGGCCTGGGCCGAAAGCCTCGGATCGACCGACATTTTCATCGGCGTGAACGCGCTGGACTACTCTGGTTATCCCGACTGTCGCCCCGAATACATCCAGGCGTTCGAAAGCATGGCGGCGTTGGGCACGAAAACCGGCACGGAAGACCACCGCCCGGTAAAAATCCACACTCCGCTGATCGAAATGACCAAGGCCGAAATCATTCGCACCGGAACCGATCTCGGCGTGGACTACAGCCTGACCCACTCCTGCTACGACCCTATGCCCTCCGGTCTGGCCTGTGGAGAATGCGAGTCCTGCCGTCTTCGCCAGCGGGGATTCGAACGCGCCGGAGTGCCCGATCCCACCCGCTACGCGGCACGGACAAGCCCATGAAAACGTTGAAAATCAACGAACTTTTCGCGGGGATCAACGGAGAATCGACCTTCATCGGCCTGCCCTTCGTCTTCGTGCGCACGACGGGCTGCCCTTTGCGCTGCTCGTGGTGCGATACGCGCTATGCCTACGAAGAAGGAGAAAACCGCCCGATAGACGAACTCCTTAAGGATATCGAAGACTTCGGCCTTTCGAACGTCCTGCTTACCGGCGGCGAACCCCTGATGCAACCGGCGTCCATGGACCTAATGAGCCAGCTTTTGGAGAGAGATTACCTCGTCGTGCTGGAAACGAGCGGTGCGGCGGACATCGCCGACGTTCCCGGAGGCGTGGCGGTGGTGATGGACCTCAAATGCCCGTCGTCGGGCATGGCCGAAAGAATGTTCTGGAACAATATCAAGCACTTGAGCGACGATGACCAGGTAAAGTTCGTACTCGCCGACTCCGACGACTACGCCTACGCCAAACAGTTGCTGGAACGCCACGAACTGACGCGCCGCTGCCCAGTGCTGTTCCAACCCGCCTTCGGCCTGCTGGACCCGGCAAAGCTGACCCGCTGGGTGCTGGAAGACCGCCTGGAGGTTCGCTGCATGATCCAACAGCACAAGTACATCTGGCCACCGGACAAGCGCGGCGTGTAACCCACCGGAAAAACTACGAAATAACAATTTGGAGAAAAATGGAGTAGGTCGGGCTAATTTCTAGCCCGACACATACATGGCGCTCGGAAATGTCGTTTAGACTGAAAACCAAGGGTGGAATCACGGACCAAGCGACGTGAAACGTCCGCTTGCCCGTGTACGAACTATGCACATGGGCAACCTGCGGTTGGCCCATGGCACCCACCCGAAATCACGGCGGGCTTACGCCTCGCCGCTACAGAGGATTAAAAGGTTATTCTTTACCCAACCCACCTGTTACGGCATCTGGGGAAGAATTTCCGCCAGGGCGTCGCGCACGGGAAGCACCGCAACGCCGAGTTCGGCAATCCCTTCAAGCGCCGGTCCGAAAACTTCCGGCGTCGTGTCGTAGGCTCCCGGATCTCCGTCCACGCGATGCAGGACAACCACCAGCCACGTTCCGTCCTGATGCGCACGGGTTGCCCATTGCACGATTTCGTCCGCCGTGGTGGTGTCCTTCACGTTCTGCACGCGCAGGTTCATCAGGTTCAGGTTGTCTTTGGAGTTGTACCCTTCGTCGGTGCTGCGGTGGGTTTCGTAGAAATCGGCGATCTGTTCGAGCACCACCTCGTCGTAATCCCCGTAAGGACTTGCGAAATTTTTGACGTTGCCTTGTCCGAAAAAGCCTTCCAACAAGGTCCGCGAATCCAGCAGTTCCTGACGCATGGTTTCCACATCACATTGTGACAGGAAGGGATGGGTCACGGTATGCGAGCCGATCTCGTGCCCGGCATCGACAAATGCTTGTACTTTGTAGGTTTCGTTGGAATTTTCGATAAAGGTCGTGGCGTAATATTGCGTGGAGAGAAATCCGTATTCCTCCAGCATCGGCAGGAGGGTGTAGTAATTGTCCTCCCAACCGTCATCGAAGGTCAGGCTGACGATCCCCCGTTCGAAAGGATCGGGAGTGTACATCTGCAGGGAAAGGTCATCGATCACGAGGCGCCCATCGCGCGCCAGAAGATGCAACACCTGGAGTTGAACCGTATTGTCGGGCAGAGTGAATACGTCACTGTAGGTCGTCCAACCGTCGGGACTCGCGTCGGCGTTCTTCAAGCCATGGTAGCTGGTCACGCCGTCGGCGTCGATCAGCCGAAGCACGATTCTGGACGTCGCCGTAGAGGTGTAGGAGTCTGTGAACCGATACGTTCCGCCGCCTTCCACGTCCACAGGCTCGAAAGTCCATTTGGCGTCGCCGCTCACCCAGTCGGTCACCACGACCTCGACGGAGCGTTCTCCCTCGTGTCCCGTATCCAGGTAATTGAATTCCGCCTGATTTTCTCCCCAATTCTCGGTGTACCAGCCTTCCGGAGTGAGTCCAAACGCGGACTGCTCCAACGAGGCATTAGGAATATTGTCAGTGACTACGACCGGTTCGGACATCTCCAAAGAAAGATCGTCGATCTGCAACCAGCCATCGGCGTCGATCAGGTGCAGAATAGCCAGCTTTGCGGCCCCTTCCGGAAGCGTAAGCTGCGTGTTGTACAGGTTCCAGTCTTCGGAGGCTTCCGCACTGGGAAGGCCGATGTAGCGGGTGCTTTCGTCATCCATGATGATACGCAACACGATTTTCGTTTCCACGTCGGCGCGGTAGCGATCCGCGAAGACGTAGTTCACGCCGCTTTCGATCTCCACCGGATCGAAAGTCCACTTGGCGTCGCCGCTCGCCCAACCGCTCATATCCACGCGCACGCTACGGCTTCCCTCGTAGCCTTCATCCACGTAGGAAAATTCCGGGGAATTTTCGCCCCAAGCTTCCGGGTACCAGGCCAGCGGAGCCAGTCCGCTCGTGCTCTGCTCGAAAGATGCGTTGGGAATTGCACCCGTAAACACGAGGGGTTCCACTTTTTTCAGTGCGAACGAATCGGTTTCCAGCCATCCTACGGAAGCGATGAAATGCAACACGGTCATCGTCGAAACGTCGGCAGGCGTGAAAAACGTGTACTCGGTCTGCGTCCAGACATCCACAGCCGGAAGAGATCCCAACCAGAGGTAGCTGTCTGCTCCTGCAGCATCCGTGAAGCGCAACACCACCTGGCTAGGAGCATTCGCGCGGTACCGGTTGGAGACCGTGTATTCCGTTTCCGGCGAGACGGCCACCGGCTCGTGAATCCACTTCGCATCGCCACTCACCCAACTCGTCATTTCAACGACTCCGTAACGGTCACCGTCGGCGGCATCATCGGAACCAATGGAAAATATTGGCGTATTTTCGCCCCAGGCTTCCTGATACCACCCGGAAGGCAGGGAGTCGTCGCCCAGTTCTTCCATCGAGGGATTGGCGATAAGATTCGGGGATCCGCTGGAAGAAGACGCGGTGGAAAGCACGCTGTACCGGAGTGTATTGCAGCCTCCGCACGCACCACCGCAACCATTCTCCACGCACGAAACCCCTTCGCAGAAGTTCAGGCAGTCCGCAGGATCGCCCTCTTCGAAAACAACCTTGGCATCGTGGCCGAAGCAACCCGACATCAAAAGGACCGCCGCAAGCATCAGCCCGCGAAAAACCACCATCCAGTGATTTGTAGTATTTTTACCCGTCATGACCCAATCCAACGAGGAAATTTCGTAACTTATCCAGGAAGAATAAATTCAAAAACCATTCCCGGTAATTATATATACCTCTAATACCAATTTTACTTACGAGAAACAATTTGTCAAGTATATAATTTTTACACCAAGCTACATTCTTATTTCCCGCTTTAACACTCAAGACAGAACACATAGTCAAATCAATACATGATCCCGTCTGCCACTCAATTTCACGAAACAAGCGAAATTTCACAATCGTTTCAAAGGAAACGAGAGTTCCGACAAACTATTTATCTGTTGCGATTTGTCAATTGGATTGCTTTCAGATTTAACCGGTTCCTAACATTCCTCTCCCTGGCAATCCAACGCGCAGGCAGGACAAATTATTACCCGACTTGCCCTGTTTCGTTGCAGGACAACAAATTGTCCTACCTGCTCCAGGCAAAGTATCCACCTGCATAAAAGCATTAAATCATTGACATTCCTGCCGATTGGACTTATGGTGCATTCAATCGCAGGCGACCCTTCAGCGAATCGGCGCGATGACGCGCTTCTCTGGATTTCCCCAAACTCTCCAGATTCACATCGATGCAGGCAACGTTTGCCGTTCACCCTCGAACGAACCGGGGGAAAGACAGGTATAGACCTATATGAATTTTTCCGACTTGAATCTTCACTCGGCGTTGAACCGAGCGGTGAAGGCAGAGGGATACGTTCAACCGACGCCCATTCAAGAACTCGCCATCCCGCATGTCCTCAATGGACGCGACGTATTGGGCTGTGCCCAGACCGGCACCGGCAAAACCGCCGCGTTCGCCTTGCCGGTATTGCACAGAATGCTGAACGAACCCCAAAAGGGAAAAAGGCGCTATATACGGGTTTTGGCCTTGGCGCCGACTCGCGAACTCGCCATTCAGATCGGCAGCAGCTTTTCGGCCTACAGCAAATTTACCGATCTATGCGGTACGGTGATTTATGGTGGTGTCAACCAGAATCCGCAGGTAAAAGCTCTGCAACGGGGTATCGACATCCTGGTCGCCACACCGGGACGTTTGCTCGACTTGATCGGGCAAGGCTACGTAAATCTCGGGCGCGTTGAAACCTTTATCCTCGACGAAGCCGACCGAATGCTGGACATGGGCTTTATCCACGACATCAAGCAAATTGCAAAGAGAATCCCGACCAAGCGTCAGACCTTGCTTTTCTCGGCCACCGTCGCTCCCAGAATTCAAGAACTGGCCACAGAAATGCTCGACCGACCCGAGGAAGTCTCGACCGCTCCGTCCGCAACAACCGTGGAAGGCATCGAGCAATCGATTGTCATGGTGGAACGTCCGGGAAAAATCGACCTGCTGATTCGCCTGATCCAACGAGAAAACATCGGTCGTACATTGGTGTTTTCGCGGACAAAGCACGGGGCGGATAAAATCGTTCACAAACTTTCAAAGGCCTCTATCTCCGCTTCCGCCATTCATGGCAACAAAAGCCAGAACAACCGCCAGGCGGCGCTGGCCGCGTTCAAGCGTGGAAAAGTACACGTCCTTGTAGCCACCGACATTGCCTCGCGAGGTTTGGATATCGACGACGTGACCCACGTCATCAACTTCGATATTCCCCACGAACCGGAAGCCTACGTGCATCGTATCGGTCGAACGGGACGCGCCGGGGCGCACGGCATCGCCATTTCGTTCTGTTCGGCGGAAGAACGCAAGGATCTGCATTCCATCCAAAGTCTAATCAATCAACGTCTTCCTATTCACGCCGGTTCCGGACAGGAAGTGGGTCATATCGAAGAAGCACCGGTGTTCACGCCGCTGGAAATCCGCAAACCCGCGAAACGATCCGGGCAAAATTCTACCGGCTCCGCCCGACGCCGTTCCCGACGTCACAGACGCAAGCCAGTCTCGGTACGCCCTTAGAGCCAATGTCCCGTTTCTTTTCGAACTTTGAATCAAAGGGAAGAAAGAGACGGGACTCGGCGATATGTTCCTGAAATCACGGGGCATTCCACGAAAGTCAACCCATCGGATGTGCCAGAATTTTCCGTACAAGCGCCTGCGTGCGGGCGTGCCCCGGATTGCGAGATACGAAACGCCCCCGCAAAGGACGTCCCGCCAGTGCGAGATCCCCCAGCGCATCCAACAATTTGTGGCGCAGGGGCTCGTCTTCCAGGCGCATCCCTTCCGGGTTTTCCACCTCGCCGTCACGAAAAACGAGGCAGTTTTGTAGACTTACGCCCTGAATCAGTCCCATCTGCCGCAAAACGCTTTCCTGCTCCCGGAATCCGAAGGTCCGCGCCGGAGCCACTTCCTCCCGCCATCTCGACGTCTCGAAATCCATGTGCACGGATTTCCCGCCGACCCATTGAAATTCCGGCGAAAATTCCAGTGAAAACGAGAGTTTCAAAGCAGGTTCCAGGCGCGCGAAGCCGGATTCATCACGCACTTCTACCACGTGGCGAATGGGCAACGGCTCGTTTTCACAAGCCTTTTTCCCGGCTCGTGATTTCAAGCCCCTGAGAAATTCGCGGGCGGAGCCGTCGAGGATCGGGATTTCCGGGCCATCGACTTCGATACGCGCGTAATGAATCTCCGCACAGACCAGCGCCGCCAGGAGATGTTCCACGGTTTCCACGCAAATTCCGTCACGTTGGAGCACCGTGCGAAAGGATTCTCCCGTGGCATGGCTTGCGAGGGCGGGAATCTCGACGCCCTTCGAAACGAACGTGTAGGAGCAGTTTTCGAGAGGGGCACGGATCAGCGGCTCGACCTCGATCCGGGAAAAAACGCCCCGATGCAGGCCGACACCTTCGAAACGGATGCGCGCCTTGCCGGACACGGATCAGTCCTCGTTCGAGGAGTCGAAGAGATCCCCCTGCCGGTCGGCGATCCATTTCAATCCCAGGTGCCGATAGGCCAGGCGGGTGATAACGCGCCCTTTGGGCGTGCGTTGCAAAAAACCGTTTTGTATCAGGTAGGGCTCGTAGACATCCTCCAGCGTGTCGGTTTCCTCGCATACCACGGTGGCGAGGGTTTTCAGTCCCACAGGGCCGCCGTCGAACTTGGTGGCGATTTCGTGCAGGATGCGCCGGTCTTTCTCGTCCAGACCCATTTCGTCCACTTCCAGGCGTTCGAGCGCGTAGCGGGCGATTTCCAGCGTGATTTCCCCATCGCCTTCGACTTCGGCGAAATCCCGCACGCGCCGCAGCAAGCGGTTGGCGATGCGCGGCGTTCCCCGCGAACGCTTGGCTATCTCCACCGCACCCTCGTGCGAAATCCGCACGCCCAGCAACCCGGCGGAACGGTGGATGATTTTTTCGAGATCCTCCGGCGGATAGAATTCCAGCCCTAGTGGAATCTGGAAACGGTCTCTCAGCGGCGAAGTGAGCAGTCCGGTGCGGGTCGTCGCGCCCACGAGAGTGAATTTCTCGAGGTCGAGCTTCCAGTTTCGGGCGTTCGGTCCCTCGCCGATAATCAGGTCGAACTTGAAATCCTCCATCGCGGGATAGAGGTTTTCCTCGACCACCGGACTCAGACGGTGGATTTCGTCGATGAACAGCACGTCGCCGCGTTGCAGATTCGTCAAAAGTCCCGCGAGATCACCCTTTTTGTCGATCGCCGGGCCGGAAGTGAAGTGCACGTTCGCGCCCATTTCGTTGGCGATGATGTGAGCCAGCGTCGTTTTTCCCAGGCCGGGCGGTGCACTGAGCAACACGTGGTCGAGCACTTCGCCCCGTTTCCGGGCGGCCTTGATGAACACCTGAAGCAGGCTTTTCGCCTTTTTCTGTCCGACAAACTCGGCGAAACTCCGGGGGCGCAGCGCCCGATCCAAGGATTCGTCGTCTCCCGAAGGGATGGCGTCGAGGTTTTCGTTGTCGCGTGGTTCACTCATCGGGTCTTCCGTGCTTATAGCGGTTCCTCATTGGTTTCAGCGATCATATATCGTGGGTGCCATGGGCCAACCGCAGGTTGCCCATGAACATCGTTCGTACACGGGCAAGCGGACGTTTCACGTCGCTTCGCCCGTGCCACCCTTTGTTTCCCAGGGTTTTCTATCGCTAAAATCAATGGATAACCGCTCTAAAAGTATCTCATACGCAAAAAGGAGAGACTACACGCCGAAGCGCCCGAAATCAAAGCGGAATCTCCGGGTTATCGCTCTGTCCCACTCCCGGCTGACACGTTTGGGCGGCTTCGCAGTCCGCCGCTTTGACGATGCAGCCGTTGTATACGTCGTCCCTTTTGCAAGGTTCGTCGCGGCACTTGGTCTCGCAACGGTCCAGGTAATCCGAGTCGTCCGAGCTGCTACGGCACTCCATCTTACGGCTACAGGCTTCCAAACACAACTCTTCGTCACCCACCGCCTCGCAAACGTCGTAACAGCACACGAGATCGGCCTTGCAATCGTCGTCGTCCACGCAGGGATCGCCCTCGCCGTTGTCCCCGCCGCAGGCGAACGCCCCCAGCGACAGACCGACGAAAAGCGCGCAAACTCCCCACAAATTGCGCAAAAGCGTGAAAAAAGGAGCGAAATCAGTACGCACGGGCCATGCCGCCGTCGATTGTCACCGTCTGACCAGTGATGTACGAAGCCCGGTCGCTCATCAGGAACACGGCCAGATCCGCGAATTCCTGCGGATCGCCGAAACGTTTCAACGGAATGGCGGCCTGGCTGATTTCTTTCTGCTCGTTCAAGGGAATTTTCGCATCCGCCGCACGTTTGCGCATCAGGGAGTCAAGCCTTCCCGTCGCGAAAAGCCCCGGCGCGATGCAGTTGACTCGTATTCCCAGCGGGCCGAACTCGTCGGCCTGGGTTTTGGCCATGCCCACCACCGCCTGACGTAGCGAGTTGCTAAGCAGCAGTCCTGCGAGTGGCTGGCGCACCGACAGCGACACCGAGTGCAGCACGACGCCCTTTTTCCTCTTCAGCCAGGGCAGCGTTTCCTGTACGAGACGCACGGCGGGCATCAGGGTCAGCGAAACCGCATCCTGCCACTCTTCTTCCCCAAAACCTTCAAAAGTTCCGGCGGGCGGCCCTCCGTTGTTGGTGAATACGCCGTCGATACGTTTCCAGCGCTCCGTAACAATCTCGACCCAGCGGGCCGGAAACTCCGGGTCGGTGAGATCCCCGGCAACGGGCAGCGCTTCGCGTCCCGTCGTCACTCGAATACGCTGGGACGCGCTCGACAATACGTCCTGCCGTCGCGCGCAGAGGCTGACGTTCGCGCCCTGTTCGGCCAGCAGTTTCGCCACGGCGAAGCCCAAACCTTCGCTTGCCCCGGCGACCAGAAACACTTTGTCGCTCATATTCATGTCGAAACCGGACATTCGACTCTCCTTCGTTTGGAATGATGGACGTTCGTGAACCTCTCAGGGTTCGTAGGCCGCCGCGATTTTCGTCATACTTCGCAACTCGAAGTACTCGTTCGACACCAGAAAACGCAGCATCTCCTTTACTTCGTCATCGGTTCCGTGCCGCACCAGGACTTCTTTCGTGCTCTTGGGACGTTTCGGAGGCTTTCCCTGTGCGAGATAATGCACCACCAGCGCCGCATCCATCATGCTGCCGGACAGCAACAGCCCCAGGCGGTTTTCCGTATGACGCACGGCCTTGAGGAACGATTCGTAATCCAGGGTCTTGTCCCGCGTGTGGTAGATCGCTTCGGCGGCGAGGCGGGCATCCCCCATCAGGTTGCCGGGAATCTCGGCGCGCATGGAATCGGCGAAGCGGTTCAAGGTGGCCGGTTTGGTGAATTCCGGGGTGAAATCGTTGTAGAAAAGGTAAATCAGCGTTTCGATCCAACGCTTGAGCACCACGTGGTTGATGTCGATGAACCGCGACCGGTTACGTTTCAGCCGAGATACGGCTTTGCCCATCGCGAAACGTCGGATCGAATCGGCAGCCAGCGCGAAATCCCCGCCCAGCACCACCGTTTGCGGTCGGGTATCGGCGACGTGCAGCAGGTTGGGCTGACGGTGAGCGATGTACAGCTCGAAGCGCTCGATGCCGAGATATTGCGCGGCGTGCTCGAAATGGCGGAAACTGGCCGAACTTCCAGCCGCATGGTAGCAGGTTTCCAACGAAAACTGACCCAGGTTGGGGGGAACCATGCGGGGAAGCACCTTGGCGAGAATCTGCGTCGCAGTCCCGATTTCGCTGTTTTCTCCAGGATGAACGAGCAGGCGGCGCTGGTCGAGTTCGGGAATGTACGACGAAAAACGCCGAATCCTCAACGCGCGGATTTCCTCGGCGAAACGAAGCTGTTCGGGAGAAAGATCCTGGAGAAACTCCAGCCCGAGCACGCAGCAATAGGCTCTGTCCCATTCCTCGTTCTCGCGAAACACCTGGTACAGACCATGCCAGGCTTCCAGTTTGAACGGCGAAACCCGGATCAATTCCCGGTACTTGTCGATGGAATCCGCAGCATGTTCCGGTGAATTCGCCAACAATCCCGCCTGATAGGACAGCAACCGCTCCTCGCCGGGCACTTCTTCCAACGCACGATCCACGATTTCACGCGCGCTCGGTAAATCGTCCATTTCCTCGTGATGTATCCGGGCCAGCCAGATCGTCAATCCGACCCAAGCGTCTACTTCTTCATCTCCCAGTTCACCAATGAGGCGCTCCAGGAACTCCACGAGGTCGAGAATCCGCCCCATTTCTCGCTGAATGGCTAAAAGAGAATCCAGCACGCCCTCGGTTGTCGGGTCGATTTCGAGGATTTTTTCGTACTGCTCCACGGCGCTTAAGTGGTCGCCGAGCTTGTCTTGCAAAAGCCCCGCGAGCACAAGACGCAAGCGCGTCTCCTCTTCCGGCGAGGTTTCCAGGTCGATCAGTTTCTGATAGTACTTCGCCGCCTGGGTGTGACGCTCGGTCTGGGCATACAACTGAGCCAGTACATTAAGCACTTCAAGCGATTCCGGTCGGTGTCGTGCAACTTCCTCCCAGGCTTCGGCGGCTCCCTTGGGGTCATCCAGCCGATCGTAGCGCAGTTTACCGATTCGCTTGTACAGTCCCATGCGGTCGTCCGTGGAAACGGTCAGTTTCACCATCTTTTCATAGCATCGAACCGCTTCGGTCCACGCTTCATTCGCTTCGGCTTCCAGCGCTTTTCGGGAAAGCTCGTCGAGATTCTCGAATGCGGATTCGGGAAACTCCATCGTATCCTCGATACGTGATTTGCCGTCGCTCGCCGGCTCCTTTTCTCCCTCGTCTTCGGACGTCGAAGCGTCTTTTTCGGGTTCGTCTTTCCCATTCTTCTCCGTGGCCGGGGTTTCTTCGATCACAGGGGCAATGGGAAACGTTTTCGTCGTCGTCGCCTCGATGCGTCCCTCTTTTTCCTCCGTCGCGGTCTCGTCCGTGGACACGTCCTGCCGGGTTTTCTCCCCTTCCACGTCCACTTCCGCCTTTTGCGGGGATGCAGGCGCTTCCAACGGAAGTTCCTCCTGACGACCCGATTTCCCCTCCTCCAGCGCTTCCAGACGCTCTCTGGCGGCGTGGAGACGGCTATCGTAACTCAGCGATTTCTCATAACATTGTCGGGCTTTCAGCGGCTTCGCGAGATGCCTGGAATACACTTCGCCCGTTTCGAACCACAGCCTTCCGCGCGCCGTGAAATCGGATGCCGATTCGGCAGCGCCTTCGAGCACGTCGGCAAGGTTTCGCCACGACTCGTTCCGCCCGTACAACCGTATCAGCGCCGCAAGCACCGTCGAATTTCCCGGATCTTTCCCAAGCGCGTGCCGGTAGGCGGAAAGCGCCCGTTCGAACCGACCGGTTTTCGTCTCGTTGATCCGCCCCCATTCGCATAGCAGTTCCACGAGTTTTTCCCGGTCCTTTTCCAACTCGCAGCAGCGACGCAGGACTTCGGCCAATTCTTCCCATCGTCGCTCCCGCCGATAGGCACGCCCCAAAAGTTCGAGGGCGCGGGCATCGCGGGCATCGATTTTCAGAATTTTCCCCAGAAGGTTCAGGGCATCCTGTTCCTTTTCGGGACAACGCATGAATAAATCATAGGCACGCCAGAGATATTCGCTGGCTTTGTCGGGAACGCGCTCGGCGAATCGAAGGTAGGCGTCTGCGGCGGCCTCCACGTTCCCCTCGGCAACGAATTCGGCCTCGATACGGAACAATTCGCCGTCGCCGACACCTTTGAGCGTAAACAGTTCCTCCCAGCGCCCCTTTCGCACCAACAGGCGTTTCAGTTCGAACCCTGCGGCGGAATCCGTCTCGCGAAGATCCACAAGCTTCCGGTAAACTTCGATACGCTCGTCCTCGGAAACATCCGCTTTCTCAAACCACACCGCCGCCCGCGTCCACACATCGGCCTGACCGTCCCCAAACGTTCCTTCGGCGATTGCGCGCCGATACCACGTGACGATTTCATCGGTTCTGCCAGCGGCTTTCAGTGCCTCTTCGAGAAGCATGAAACACGTGGCATTTCCAAGTGTTATCTCAGGATCGGCCACGAGAGACGCTACGGCTTCTTCGGGCTGTTTCAATTCAAAAAGCTGGATTTCCACGAGCCGTGCGAGCCATGCCGCACGGATATCGTGATCGGGAGCAAGCGACAATGCCGCCCGGCGCATTCTCACCGCCGGGAGCCAGCAGCCCTCGCGTTCCATGACTTTCGCCGCCGCGATCAACGGGCCTGCATCGGCGTGCTCCACCAATGCCTTGCGGTAGGCGTCCAACGCTACCACGGGCTTGCCGTCTTCCTCGGCCAGTGCGCCGAGTTCTACCAGCAGCCGCGACCGATCATGGGACGACTCGGCGGCTTCCAGGTTTTTCACGAGGCTTTTTTCGATCTCCTGCTGGCTCATCGCGGTATCCCGTACAACGCATGAGGAAGAAACATACACCCCTCACACAATCCTCAAACCTTCACAACACAATTCCCAACTGTTCTAAAAGTAAATAGTTTAGCGGAAAATATGTATAATGACGAAGTTTTTTTCACGAAGTTTCTTGAAGTATGAGTGTGAATGAAAATGCAGAAAAATCAGTATTTTCGACTAAAAAGTGGATATAAAGCGTATGTCTGATAAATTCTTACACTAACAGGTCCGATTTTGTGGTCGGATCACAAGCAGGTCGGGTAATTTTCACCCGACAAAAAGGGCCATTTTCGAAAGTGTCGGGAGAAAATCATCCGACCTACGATTTTCTCCGCAAAAAACACACCCTTTTTCTCGCAGGTTTGCGAAAATCTCTTGACCTTCGCGCCGGGTACTGATATCAGATTTGCCTTGCCGGGGTTCTTTGCAATTCTAAGATCAATCATGAAGCGTGCGCTCATAGCTCAACTGGATAGAGCGTCGGCCTACGGAGCCGAAGGTTGGAGGTTCGAATCCTCCTGGGCGTACCATTTTTTTTTCACCCCACAATCGGAAGACGAACACTTCATGCGGCTGTGCCTGCGTGCAGCCGGGGAAGCGGCCCGATCGGGTGAAGCTCCTATCGGAGCGGCTGTGACCGTGGGCGGCGAGTTGCTGTGTGCGACATCCAACCTTCGGGAGAACATCGCCGATCCGCTGGGACACGCGGAAATTCGGGCCATCGCCACGGCGGCGCGCCTGTTGAACCGCTGGCGACTGGAGGAATGTACCCTCTACGTCACCCTGGAACCCTGCCTGATGTGCTCTGGAGCGATCTTGCAGGCGCGTGTCGGACGGGTGGTGTACGGATGTTCCGATCCGAAAGCGGGCGCGGTGGAAAGCCTGTACCAATGCCTGAGCGACCCGAGGCTCAACCATCGCCCGGAGGTTACGAGCGGGGTGCTGGCGACGGATTGTTCGAAGATTTTGACGGATTTTTTCCGGGATTTGCGCAAAAAAAAGGCGCGCGGTTCGAGCGCACCGAAATAGATATGATAAAGTAAAATCGTGAAGGATGGAGAGTTGGCCGAGTGGTCGAAGGCGCTTGACTCGAAATCAAGTGAGGGTTCACGCCCTCCCTGGGTTCGAATCCCAGACTCTCCGCCAGAAACGGGCGCAGCGAAAGCCGCGCCCGTTTTTTATTCGCAACATATTGTTATTATTGCCGTTTTTTTGACTTTAGCGATCAACACCCCAAGGAAACAAAGGGTGGCACGGGTGCCACGGTCTTTCGCCGTCAGGCGAATGGCCGTGAAAACACAAGCAATCCGGGCCATCGATCCGTCCCGGATCGAAGACCCGGGCACCCCCTCGATTCACCGAGTTCGATTCGTGCCGAATCAAGAATAGAATCGCCCTGGGTGACACGGGCTAAGCGACGTGAAACGTCTGCTTGCCCGTGTAGGAACTATGTTCATGGGCAACCTGCGGTTCGCCCATGGCACCCGCAGCCCGTTTATTATTTGCAACATATTGTTATTACACAGAAAAAAACGCGACGATCAGTTTTCGGGATACGCAGCCCATCCGGCGGTCCAATCGTCCTCTCCCATTGCTCCCACGAATTCCACCGCTTCGAAAAACGACTCGGCGGGCAGCACCGCGCCGGAGTGCAGCGGCGACGAAACGGAGGGGCGGAAGTCCGGGTCGGTGGCGTCGAAGGGACGAATCAGCAAGGACTCGATTTCACGGCTGTTTTCGCCGGTCGAGAAAAAATCCTCCACGTTCCAGGGGTCTTGCAGAGGGTTTTCGTTCTCGTCGAGCTGGTCGTTTTCCGCAATCGCCTCGTCACAATCGAGCATCGTTGCTGCAATGGAAAATTCTTCGGGTTCGCTCGTGGCATAAGAAAACGTCTCGTCGTCATCCACATCCAGGCAGGCTTCGCGAAATCCCGCCGCCACACTGGAATACAGCCGCACTCCCGTGCCGCCACGCAGCATAAAACCGACGTCGGAGCCTTCCGACGAATCGGGCGCGCCGATCAGCGTAAGGTTGGCGAGGGTCGGTGTGGAGCGCGGCTCGCTTTGCGGAAAGTCCTGGTTGTTGTCGGCCTCCAGGCCGTTATCGGAGCGTCCCTCGTGCTGCTGCACGACAACGAACTGCGCCCTCCCCCGCCAGCCGTCGGACCAGTCGAAACCATCGTCCAACGCTCCGGTGACGAGCACGTGCCGGACATCCACATTCCCTCCGAAAAAGGCGATGCCGTCGTCTTCGCTTTTGTGAATCTGCACGTAGTCGATCGTCGTCCCGGACCCCACCGCGTGAAACGTCAACCCATCGATTTCTTTGTAATAAGAGATGTGCCGCCCCGCGAATTCGATGCGCACATAGCGAAGAATACCGCTGTCGTCTTCGTCGTCCTCGCCGCCGTAGTCGCCGGTCATGCCCATGCCCATGTTCATGCAGGGTTCTTCCTCAACGATGCACTGGTTCTGCCGTGCGCGACCGTTCAACACCACTCCGCCCCAGTCTCCGGGGGCGCGCTCTCCGAGAGGTTTGTTGGAGGTGAAAACGATGGGCGCATCGGCGCTACCTTCGGCGATGATCTTGGAACCCATGGAAATCACAAGCGTTCCATAGGTGGCCGCATCCCCGCGGATCACGGTCCCCGACTCGATGGTCAACGTTGCGGGGCATGTCGCCGCACCGATGAACACCGCCCCCACAAGCAACCAGTTCTTGTCGGCGGTCAACACCGTATCCTCGGTGATCGTTCCCAGCAGGCGGCAGTCGTTGTCCTCGCAACGGATATTTCGGATATCCACCGTGTGAATGGCCTCGTTGCAGGCACCCGCGAAAACGCCACAGAGAAGCGACAACGCGACAAACCACCGTTGCCACTCAGGAATCTTGGCGCAACCAGTCATTTTGACAGTATTTATTGCCACAATTTATAAATTCCGTGCAGGTTTCATGCTGAAGACATTCCAGGCAATCGAACATGTTTTTATCGGTCGTACAGTCCGACACGCAGTTTTCCTCGTCCAGGTATTCGTCCAGGCATCCTTTCGCCCGATCGCAAAGACTTACGCATTGATCCGTCATGGGGCGCATGTCGCAATACTCGTACACGCATTCCGTCATCTCGTGGCAGTCGTCGATCAAGCGGCAATCGAGACAAAGCCGGTTCCATTGCTCGATGCCGCAATAGACGCGGCATTCGTGCACGTCGAGTTCCTCGCCTTCCAAACAGGCCGTCCCGACCTCGCAAAGTTCCTTGCATTCCCTGACGATGGGATTGTCGTACTCGTCTCCGCAAGCTCCCAACGCCACGGCAAGGAACACACCCCACGTAAAATATCGAAATATCCGAATCGTCTTCATAGGTTAAAAGTTGAACTCCGTCGCGAACACCGTGCGATACTCCATCATCACCAACGGAAATCCCTCGATCACCGGCGCCACCAGGGCGAAACTGAGCGGATCGAGCACCAGGGCGACGTGTTCCGTCATCGGCCAGCGCAAGGCCACGGGCCTGAAATCGAGAAACACCCCCGTCTCGCCCGCCTCGTCGATCATCGTATCGAAAAGGAGGATGGACGGCCCGATAGCTAACGAGCTGCGCACATATCCATGCAGATAATTGAGTTCGATCCCCACCCCGAGATTCAACGCCCCCTGGTTGATGGTCCGATCCAACTCGGTGGAGGTCCAGAAATTCTGTTCGACCTGGAAAAAAGCACCGATCAATTCCCAGCGATATCCCGCTTTTAGAGCATAGCCGAAGGTGTCGCCGATGCTGGTGCGGTCGTCCTTGGCGTCGTTGAAAAGAGATCCGTGGATTTCGGGACAGAGATAAAAACTGTCGGTAAACGAATGAAACGTGGCCAGCGACCACGGCAGCGGAGACAGTTGCGCGTCGTCCATCTCTTCGTATGTACTAGTTTTGTTTGGCTTTTCGGTTTTCTCTCCACCGCTCTCGGATTCCACAAAGGCTTCGGCGTCGGCGATTGGCGAAACCGCCTCCTCGGCTTGAAGCCACGAGACAGGCCCTATCATCCCCACCCAAGTCCCGAAAACCACCGCCGCCGATATCATGTGTTTTCTCAGATACTTACGTTTCATCCTCCATGTTTTTAGGCGCAGGAGGAACAAAATCGCGAGCAGCAATAGGGAGAACGAAACGTTTCCGGGGCTTCCGTGGGTGGAACAACCGAAGATTTCTTCCAAAATCGGCTCCGTCTGCTCCCGCCGGGCGATGGGCAGCCAGCGGGAGTTGCAGTAATCGTTTTCCATCGTGCATCCGGGTTTAAGTTGAAGCCAGTCGTCCAACACCTGATCGACCGCCTCACCCTCGCACACTCTGAAATCCGCGATGAAGGCCCGCATCAGTTCGCTGGTCGCCACGATCGCCGTCTCCGCGATTTCGGAGGCGTCACCGAAACAATCGTCCATGGTGAGCGAATGCGCCAGACCGTCCCGTTTTTCCTCATGGCCGAACACGGCGGCGTCGATGTAGTTCATCACATGGTGAACCTCGCGTAAATCGTCGCTGCGGATCATGTGGGAAAAGGTGTCCTGGAAGGTGTGCATGGCGATGCCTGCGTAATACATCGGGGCATACACGGTGAGTTGAACATCTCCATAGTATTCAATAGGATGGCTGACCTTGATATAGCGTTCTTCGAGTGGTCCCGACGCATAAAACAGAGCTTTTTGCAGCATCGACTCGATTTTCCGCCTGGTGGCCAGAATCGCCATTTTATCGCCTTCTTCCCCGTCGTCGAAACGGTTACGAAGGCCGTGATTCGACTGGGTGCCCTCGGCCATGTGCATCGCCCGCGCCCTGTTGAAATCGAGCATCGAATGCCCATCGGTATCGGGCTGCCGCACCCCCAGAATCATGCTGCCGATGTAGAACTCGTGCAGGTCATCGATGTAGTCGATTTCGAGTTCTTTTCCGAAATTTTTAAACACTTTGCGGGTTACTTCGTCCTCCGGCGGATAGACGCCCTCAATGTCCATCCCTTTCAACACGAAATCATAGGACTGCAACGCCATCATTTCGTGGCAGGGATCGGTGAAGCCGTGCAGCACCATCCACGCTTGCGCCTGCGGCACGGCGAACACGAGAAGCATCGGAACAACAACCGATATCGCTAAAAAACGGCGATATTTCATGTATTTTCCATACACCACGAATCATACGTGGGCTTGAGTATACCCTAAACTCCCCATAACGTCCCGTAATTTGCACCTTTAGAAAAGATAAGGGGTGTGATTTCTTTTCTGGAAATGGGAATAGATAGAAAACCTTGGAAGCCTCCAATTCACTGTAGCGGCGAGGCGTAAGCCCGTCGTGATTTCGCTCCTTTTCCGGCGGGCTTACGCCTCGCCGCTACAACTCTTTCGCGTTGTTCTTTGACTTTCCCCCATTTTCATTCACGCTCCCTACCCCACTACCCAATAGAATTGCGTTGCGATGGCGGCTGTTTTATGATGACCGCACCGGGCGTCATTCCATTTTTCAGCCGTGAAGCCCAAAGCGTACCGAAACACCGGACCTTAAACGGAACCGCCGATGGACCGCTTTTTCCCATGGACCGCAGATTCTCATACGTGGCTCGCCGCGTGCGTCGTGGCGATTCCGTGGGCGCTGGCGTTTCCTCCGGTGGTGCAACGACTGCAAAAAGCGAAAGCCTTTTTTCCATCGCTGGCGCTCGTCGTCTTCGCCGCGACCCTCGCCTATTACGCCCTCGTTCGGAATCTGTTGATTTCAGGGAATTTTTCCGACAATCGGGAGTGGCTCTCCCTGCTGCTTGTCCACCTCCACGACGGCCCCGAGTTCCGCCTCGTGCTGGCTCCAAGTTTCGAAGGGGCGGTTTTCGGTCTCGCGGCTTGCGGCCTCGTGCTGGCTTTTCTCGTGCTCGCGGTGCTGAAACCGTCTCCACGCAACACCGCTGGGCCGGAAATCCTCGCCCCCTTCGCATTGGCCCTGCTGCTTTCGATGTTTGCCGACGCGCTGGCCTTGTCACTCACCTGGAGTCTGATGGGTGTGCGGCTTTTCTTTCCAAAACTTTCACGGCGAGACGACACCGCCCCGATCGCCTTGCTGCACCTGGGGTGGATCTCCTTGTTTTCCCTGGTGTTTTCCGTGCTTCTCCTGGCCTACGCAGGCGCTACCCTCGATCTCACACGGCTGTTTTCCGCAGACGCCTGCCGGCATTTTTCATGGTTCGACGGCTCCACCGCGCCTGCACGCTATGCCGGTGCAATGACCCTGGGGTTGCTTTCCTGGCTAAGCGCTATGGGCGGCGGCATGATCCTGCCGTGGTTTTTCCCTCGTCGCGAGACATTTTCGACGGCTTTTGCCGTCCCCTGGTTGCTTTTCCTGCTTTCCGGCGCGTACCTCGCTTTCAGAGCCTCTCCATGTCTCGGCATCGAGGCATCCTGGCTATCTATTGAAATTCTCTGGGGATTTCTCGCGTTGGCACTTTTGAGTATTGCGCTGGCCTGGTTGCGACAGGGGATTGCATTCCCCAGCTCCAACGTCTTTTCCCGGTTGGGGCAAAACCTTTCGGCCTTATCGGCTCCGATGCGCCGAATCCTTCGTCATCCCCTGGGATTCGTCGCCGCTCTGGTCCTGGGACTGGCCGCGCTGCTGCTGATCTCCGTGCTTTTTCCCACTCCCCCGGAGATGCCATGAGCCTCGCAGCCTTCGCCATCGTGCAGATTGCGGCGCTTTCGGGGCTGCTTTTCTTCGCCGTGAAACCCACGGCATTTCGTGGCGAAGGACTCGCCCGGCGTTTATTGCTGCTGGGTATCGCGGCGGCGGCGTTTGCGCTCGTATGGCGCTTCGCAGCCGCCCTTCCGGCATTTCCCCTTCAAACACCCCTCGTATACGAACCGCTGGTTTCGGATCTGCTGCACGGGTCCTGGTGGCCGGGTGAGGGAATCGAACTCACTTTCGGCGCGCATCCGGCGGGCTTGTTCTTCCTGATCGGCGGACTGGTGTTGCTCGTCCGCCACGGGTGGAGCATGTCCCTTCCGCTCCATGTCCGCCTTGCCTGGCTCGCTACGTTTGCCGTATGGCCCTGGTTCTGCCTGTCTCTCGATCTCGTGGCCTTCGTCACCCTCGGTTTGCTGTTACCGTGGCTTCTGGCCGTGTTCGAAATGGGCGAAAATCCCCCCGATCCCGGCAAATCGGACCTCGCCGCCGTCCTGGCTCCCCTGGCAGGTATGGCGCTATTCGTCGCGGCTGGGTTCGCGGTGGCCGCGCCTCGGATTGTTACGCTAAAACATGCGCTTTTCTTCGATCTCGGCGCAGAGTTTTTCGCCCTATCCCGGCAGGAATCCGCGCTGTTTCTCGCCGTAATGGGGTGGCTGCTGACCTCCGGCGTCGCCTCCCTGCGGCGTGCGGACAGGGATACATCCTCCCTGCCGAGAGACCTTTCCATCCTGCTGGGATTTTTCGCGTTCGGCCAGCTTATGCCGCTGTTTCCCGAAGCATTGCGGCAACATGCGGAGATTCTGACCGCTACGGCGCTGGGGCTCGCTTTTGTGGGGATCGTGAAATCCTTTTCAAAACCGTACGGAATCTGGCTGCCGTTTCCCATCGCCATCGCGTTCCTGGCTTGGGGTACGCTCCAGGTGGACGGCCTTGCGGCGGCTCCGCTATTGGCCGTCTCCGCCGTCGTGGCCTCGTCGCTGGTAAGACCGGAACGCGCCCCGGCGATGCATCCGATGGGAGCGCTTGCGTTTGCAGGAGGACTTCCGCTGCTTCCGGGTCTGGTGCTTGCATTTGCGGCCTGTGCTTCACAAGGAACCCCGATCCCCTGGGCCACGCTTGGGATTCTTGTCCTTTTTTATGGCGTAGCGCTGGCGCGGCTAGTCTCCCAAGTCCCTGAAATTTCTAGGATTGAAGCAAATCCGAGCGGTTCATGGCTCCGAGCGGGGGCCCTTTTGTCCGCCTGTGTTTTCCCGTGGCTGTTTTTGCGTTTTCTGCAACTGGCGATGGCACCGATGGCCTTCAACCTGTTTCGAGCCTGGCCGAGGTAACATGCAACGTATCCTCTCTCAGATAGTCGGAGTCTTGGCCCTTATCGCGGCGTGCAGCGGCATACAGCCGCCGTTCATCTCCTTGGAATTCCTAGCGTTTCTTCGCCTCTGGCTGCTTTTCGGAGGCGTTGCCCTGCTGATCGGAAACAGGGAAACACCGACCCTTCGCCGCACCCTCGCGAACGTCGCCACCCTGTTTGCCGGAGGCGCGGCGCTGGCGTCTTCCGATCTCCTATGGAGCTTCGCCGCCCTGGAAGTCGCGTTTCTGTCCTGCCTCTGGAATCGGGAAAGACAACGGTTCGAGACTGGGGAAAACCGCGATATCATCGCCATGATTGCGGGATTTCTGTTGGTCGCAGTGGGACTCGCCTGGATCGGTGGAACGCTCGAAGTCACTGAAATCAAAGAGGTTTCCGAGCGATTCTTACCGAGCCTACCCCTGAAAATCGCCGCCGTGGTTTTATTGTTCGGCGTGGCTCTCCAGACCACGGCCACCATGCTGCGCTCCGCGACCGGGAACGAGCACGGCCCTCTCGATACCAAAGACCTGCTGGGCCTGGGACTCGGCGTGCTCGTCGTCATGCCTCAATTCTGGAAATTCTGCCATCTCGCGCTGGAGGCGCGCCTGGAGGTCTGGCAGCTTCCACTTCAACTCCTCGGATTCACGGGACTTTTCGCCGGGGGAATAGGCGCGATGCTTTTGCGGGGGTTCCGGCGACGTTTCATCTGGTTGTCCCTGTCGGTCGCGGCGGGCTGGTGTGCGGGGATCGCCTACGAAGGGCCCATCATCCCCGCGCACCTCGCCGTGCTTCTTTCCTGGCTGTTGGGCGCCATGATGGCCGCAACCATGGAAGAGCGCCCGTCCGACGCAGCCCCCTCCTTTCGGGGTTCTGCGGGAACCTGGGCGGGGTTGTTCGCATTCGTCCTAGCCGGGGGAATAGCTCCATCCGTGGGGGACTCGGAACACAGCGGGGTTGCTATATGGCTGGCCGCGATGGATGACGCCCTTCCCGCAAAATTGCTGATATTGGGCGGGCTTCTCCCCGTTGCCGTGTTGAATCTTTGGATCTGGAAGGAAAGAAATCGTCTGACGCTCGCACCGGGCTGGCGGACCGCCCTGGCGGTAGCGGTCCTCCTGGCAGGGCTGATCTATTCGATTTTCCCGGAGCCTATGGCGTACTTTCCAGGTCTTCATCTCCCCCCTCGCTAGGAGCATCGGGAGGAGGCGGATAGTATCCTTCGTCGAATTCTTCCGGGGAAATTTCCCGATACTCCGCAGGGGGTTGCAGATACACAAGCGGGATGTCCTTGCGCTGGAGCGTCGTGGTGATTTCCTCCCGGAGAAACACGATTTTAAACTCCAGATCGAAACGGGTCTGCTTCAGATACAACGGCATGGTGTAGCCGTCCTCCGGGAGCAAATCGGGACGCCACTCGTAAAACGGCGTTTCTTTGCTTTTCGTCCAGCATTCTTCCATGACCAAGGAACCACCTTCCACAAACAGGTTCTTTTTCCACATCTCGCAGCTAAGTCCGGCCAGTTCGCGGACCTCCCCCATCGGGGTGTAGCCGATGGCGCTCAACGGCTGGGAAGGCGAAGACGGAAACTCGCCGGTGGTGCGGGTATAGACGCCCCGGATGTGGTCCAAGGTCAGCATCACGCCTTCTTTTTCCCAGAACAGGCCACTCAATGATGCACGGCGCTGGAGTTCGAAATTCAATTCGGGAATGGGATGGCTTAACGAGACCTCCAGGGTTTCCACGAAGGATTTTCCGGGAATCCCGATGGTGTGCTTCACTTCTCTTGTACCGAGTAGCTGCCCGTCCGGCATCAACTCCTTGGTACGGATTTCGGTAGTGAATTCCCACCCTTCTTGCATCTCCCCGAGATCGGGGGATGCTTCCTGACTTGCTCCGTCCGGGGTCACATCGTTGAGCACCTTCGGCTGGCATCCCTTGCAACCGATCGGGGAAAACGCCAGCAACAGCGAAAGCAAAGGCCAGACGATTCGTTTCATGCTCTCCCCTCATCCAAATTTCGCTTGAATTTCCGACAGCTTCAACACGTCCCGCAAGGCATTGGCCAGCGGACCGATCTCGGCAAAGCCCCTATGCTCGGACAACCCTGCCACGAAATCCCGATGCGAACGTCCCCGGCGATACACCGGCTCGCGCGGCGGGTGGCGCAGGTAGCGTTCCATCGCCTCCACGTCGGGATGATGCAGCAACGTGGTGGAATAATACAGCAGATCGCGCCGCAGGTACAGAGCCGAACCGCCGATTTTTCGATTTCCAAGCACGAGATCCGAAATGCCGTCGATCTCGCAAGGAAGGCCCAGCCGCCGCAGGGCGTCACGCATCCACTCGGAAATACGGGTGAATCGCTCGTGGACGTTGCCTATCTTGCGTATGGGAAGCACGAGAGAAACCACGACGTTTCCCGGATCGAGCCACACCGCGCAGCCGCCTCCCCGGCGGCGGTAAACCGTAGCGCCTTCTTTCCGGCAACGCTCCGGAAACAGTTCTTTTTCCGGGTGGCTGGAACGTCCCAGCACCACGGCGGATTCGTCGCAGATCCGCACCGACACGCCGCCTTTTTCCAGACGTGCAAGGAGGTCGCGGTCTTTGTCGTACAGTGGAAAACCTTGCAATTGGATCGGGCCGTGTGCGTGCATCATTCGTCCGTGGAAAATAGCGAACCCCTTGATATTCCTTGGAATTTCTACTGTGGAGCAAATCTCCTGATTTATTCCACAGGTTCATGCTCGCCGGTTTTACGAGCAAATGGAACTATCGTGAAACAGGGCTGATTTCGAAACGCCGCTCGAATACGATACTTTCGCCGGGTTCGAGATCGCGTGCCTTGATGGCCACTTCGCTTTCCAACTCGTTCAGGCTTTCGGGAAAGGAGTAGATCCAGGCGTAATCCACCTCGGTATCGTCGAAACTTTCCTCCACTTTCAAGCCTTTGTCGCCACGAAACGTCCAGCCTCCCTCGGGGACGTCCTGATCGTTGAACCGAATGCCTTCCCGCATTCTTTCCAGCACTTCGTCCATGTCCTGATTCACCGTCGCACCGGAACGCGCCTTGAACGAAACGCTTGTAGAGCGTATCGCCCCGAGATCGAACTCGATGTGCTCCCTATAGCGGCAAAGCAGCGTGTTTTCCGAGGGATTGCTTACCGTGGTACGAATCGTGAACGCGGCTTCGTTTTCGTCAAGTGTGACCTCCCGTTTCAGATCGAAGCCGTTCAAAGTGCTCTGTTTCGTGGCGAAATATCCGTTGTCCTGATCCACGATGGAACCGGGCTCCACCCAGCCGAAGGGAATGATTCCGCCGATTCTGTCGTCCAATCCGCCGTTGAACGGATAAAACAACCCACGCTTCACGTTCCACGCCGTGATGCATTCGTCGCTGGCCTTGTGGATGATCCGCAGCAGGCGAGCCCCGAGGTTCGGCACGATCTCGATGGCCAAGTGGCTGTTTTCGATGGTGTGAATGATCGGATCGCTCGCCATCAGGAAGTACAACATCTCCATGCTTGCACGATCGCCCGATTGTTCACGGACGGTGCGAAAATCATGGGCCTCCATCCGTTCGAAAAACTCTTGCACCTGCGCCCAGTCGGCGATGTCCGACAGCCATTTCACGTGCCCGTCTTCGATGGTGTTCCCGTTGTAGGGAAACATCTGGACATACGTCAGCGGCATCCGCGCCACTTTCACGCGCTCGAGCAGTTCCTCATCGTCTTTCACCAACTCCTCGGCCTCGTCGAACGCTGCGTGGGCCTTGGCCAGGATGTCATCGGTAAGGTAGCCCTGGGCCGGATTCGTGTACAAGTGCATGTGGATGTCGTCGTCTCGGACCTTGCTCTGCAGCAGTTCGACGTAGGTTTCCAACGGCTCGCCGGCGTCGCCGTAATAGCCTTCGAGGAAATCCCGTCGCAACGCCTTGGGATCGAGATCCGGGTTCCACAACAGATGCATGGCGTAATAGGGTCTCAGCAGGCTCCATTCTCCGCCGCCGCCGCCGTGTCCCATACCTTGCAAATACAGTCCTTCCACGCCGACATCCCGATAGAAACGCAGGTCCGAGGCAATGGCGTCGAAGTTGGGAAACGGCACGTAATAATGAGTGAAATCGGTGATGTAATGCCAGATGTTGAGATGGTCGGTGATCTGCGACCACGTTTGCACGCGCCGTTTGTAATCGGCGTTCAACGGGCAGGTTTCGATGGGATGGCTGTCGCAGGAAGGAAACATGTGGCACAGCCAGACCGTGACGTTGGGATGCATTTCGAGGTTCTGGGGCGGCTCCTCGGTGTACATGTACGCCAGGGTGCTGATCTGTTTGTCGGGGTAGACTTCCGAGGTGCGTTTGGCCAGCTCGTTGACGAACCAGTATTGCGTCCCGCCCGACGTGCCGTATTGCTCGTTGATGGCGCGGCAGGCGTCGCACTCGCAATAATTGTAGTGATCCATCTGGGAAAAGTTGTGTTGGCGAACATGTGGCATGTCCGCCATACGCGCGAGCATTTTTTCCGTAACGATATCAAGCACTTCGGGATTGGTCAGGCAAAGCTGGGTTTCTTCGCGCACGCGCTTGCCGCCGATTTCGGAAAAATATTCGGGGTGCTCGTCGAAATAGTCGTTCGGATTGATAAACGAGAAATACGAGTGACAGGTGCGGTCGAAAGCATATTGCAGGCCGTAGGGGTCTTCCGGCAGACCATCCCCCCTGTTTTCGGTCATGTGCGTGTGAAATGCATCGTCCGCGCCGGGCCAGTTGTAGGAGACATCCCGCCATAAAAACGCGGGCTTGAAGATCCTGTCGCTTTCCGGCACCGGAATTTCACTCGAAGACGGAACATGCGTCACGCCGGGAGCATACCAGCGAACCCCGGCGACGTTTTCGAGAAAGCGGTGCACGCCGTACATCGTGCCCGCGCCGGGAGTACCCGCAATCACGAGATGCGGCGGAATGGTCCGCATCAGGTATCCCTGCTCTCCCAACTCTTCCTCGGAAGGCTCCGCCCCCAGCGCTTTCGCCGAAGTTCCCGTTCCCACTACGATTTTCGCCCTTTCCTGGGCTCCATCCTCGTCGCAAAACGGCTGTTCCTCTCCGAAAATCTCGGAAAGCAGGCTGCGTAGCTCATCCGCCGCCGTCGTTTCCGAGGCGCTGGCCCCGTCGTCCACCTGCACGCAGTGGGAATCTTTCGTGATGGAAAACGCAATGACGACGACTTCCTCTTCCTCCTCCACGTCTCCCTCATCCAAATCACCTGACAAGTCGGCATCCTGATCGCCCTCGTCGAGTTCCCCGCCGCCGTTGTCCTGACAGCCCAGAATCGAAATCGCCAGCAGGAAGATCCAACCCCACATGCCAGAAAATCTAGTTTTTTTCATGATTTGCCTCTTGTCACATGCGTAAACGTGGCTTGGGGGATGCAAATGGATCGAACCATGACCGCTGATGGTGTGAAACCGTCTAAGTCCTGTTTTTCCGTACGATAATGAATGGCTCCCACCCCACAACGCCAACGTCGCAAACGTTTCTATAATGACGTCCAACAAGGCATAAATTCGGGTGAAAGTCCACCGTTTTTTCCATTCGTAACCTATGTTCGAGCCGATTCTTGCATGTTTTTAATTTCCACAACCTTGACAGTCCGCCGCCTCCAGACTAGGAATGGAAGTGTCATTGGATGTCTCGGCTACCCGTGACGGCCTTCTGCCGCCCGAAGTCCCAGAGATTTCCTCGGAGTTCCTCACTCCGGGTACGGGTTTAATGAAACATGAGCCAAAAGCCGTTTTTCGAAACCTCGTAGACCCTAGCCGGGTTGGAAAGGAAGGATTAGGTATGACGAAGAAAGTCTTGATTATGGGCGCCGCCGGGCGGGATTTCCACAACTTCAACACCGTATTCCGCGACAACGAAGAATGGGATGTCGTGGCGTTCACGGCGACGCAGATCCCCAACATCGACGATCGCCGCTACCCGCCGGAATTGGCCGGAAAACTGTATCCCAACGGCATTCCGATTCTTCCCGAAGAGGAACTCGTGTCCCTGATCCAAAAGCACGAGATCGACACCGTGGTCTTTTCGTACTCCGACGTGAGCCACGAAACCGTGATGCACCACGCCAGCACGGTCATCGCCGCCGGTGCGAATTACATGCTGCTCGGCGCAAAAGATACGATGGTGGCCTCCACCAAGCCGCTGGTGTCCATCTGTGCAGTCCGCACCGGCTGCGGAAAAAGCCAGACGACGCGCTACGTGGCCGAAATCCTTGAGAAAAAAGGCCGAAAAGTATCGGCCATCCGCCATCCCATGCCTTACGGCGATCTTGCCGCCCAGGCGGTGCAGCGCTTCGCTGAAAAGGCCGACCTCGAACGCCACGAATGCACCATCGAGGAAATGGAAGAGTACGAACCCCACATCGAAAGCGGTCGGGTGGTGTATGCCGGTGTGGACTACGAAGCGATTCTGCGCCAGGCCGAGCAGGAATCGGACGTCGTGCTGTGGGACGGCGGCAACAACGACCTGTCGTTTTACAAATCCGACCTGCACATCGTCGTGGCCGACCCGCACCGCGTCGGCCACGAACTGAGCTACCACCCCGGCGAAGCCAACTTGCGCATGGCCGATGTCGTGGTCATCAACAAGGCCGACACCGCCGACCCGGAAGACGTCGAGCTTCTGAAGGAAAACATCCGCGCCGTCAACACCGACTGCCGGATCGTGGTCTGCAACTCCCCGGTAACCGTGGATAAACCGGAATTGCTCAAGGGCAAGCGCGCGCTCGTCGTCGAAGACGGCCCGACCCTCACCCACGGCGAAATGACCTTCGGCGCGGGCGTCGTCGCCGCGAAAAAGGAAGGCGTGGCCGAGTTGGTCGATCCGCGCCCGTTCACGGTGGGAGAAATCAGCGATACCTTTGAAAAGTACCCTGATATCGGGGTGTTGCTGCCTGCCATGGGCTACGGCGAGAAACAGGTCAAAGACCTGGAAGAGACGATCAACAACACCGATTGCGACGTGGTGGTCAGCGCCACGCCGATCGACCTCGCCCGCATCGTCAACGTCAACAAACCGCTCGTGCGCGTCCGCTATGCGTTGGAAGAACAAAAGCCGGGCGAGTTGGCCGAACTGCTCGAAAAATTCTGATTCGATCCCATTCGGATCGCTTCGGGCCGGGAGATTCCTCCCGGCCTTTTTCGTGCAAATTGATGAAAAAACGTGCAGATTCGGAACTACTCGCGTTGCGAGAAAAAATAGCACGTTGCGAGACTTTTCGGTCGAAAAAGGCTGTTTTTGTCCAGTTGCTGTACACTTTTTTCTCGGTACCCCTCGACTCGTTGCGAGAAAAACGGGGAGGACTTTGCACGTTTCGTCGTAAGTTTGCACGAGTTTTGCGGCATGAATCGAGCATGACGTGAGTTTGCGTAAAAATGCACGACTTTGCAGTATATTCAATATAATACATGTGGGTCGGGTGGTTTTCACCCGACGATTCTTTAATACCCTTTCGATGGTTCAGGTCTCCTGACCTGAACCATTCGTTTTACGTCGGGTTTCCAACCCGACGGCATGAACCTGCGGAGCAAGTCAGGAGACTTGCTCCAACGACGAAGAATTTGCCCGACCTACGAATTTTGTTCCAACGAAAAGCGCAATTCCCTCCGATTCGGCACGAAATGGCATAGCCTGATTTTTCATCATCAATGGCTTTTCAAGTTTTTTTCGGCTTTGCGAATAAGGCATAGTTTTCCCTGTCATGACCGACGAATTGATATTTATCCGTGGCTTCCCGATGGCACCAATACCATAGCTGATTTTCGAAATAACTTTTGTATGGCTCGTTTTTGAAACGATGCGAGGCACGGGCGAAAATTTCATTGCGCATCCAGGCCAGTTCTTCCAGTGACTTTCCCTCCAGATCCTTGGCCGTAATCGAATCCAACGGACTGAGACGGAACCATTTCCGATACTTTTCGTTCAATCGTTTCCGGTTCCGAGTGGCAAGCGCCAACACTTTTTTTTCCGGCTTCCAGTTGTTTTCACGCCGTTGCTCGTCGATGTCCATCTTGAATTGCGGCCAGAGGTTGTCGAGGATCGATTCGGGGACAACCCATGCGCCGATGCTTTGCATGTAAATGTGTTTGGGAAGTTGCCTGACCATCGGGTTCTGGCAGTCGCAACAGTCCAATTGCTCTCCGCGCATCACCATCCGGTATTCGTCCGAATCGAAATGCTTCGCCAGCATTTTTGCGAGTTCCGGATGCGAATTCGGCGGAGACATCCGAAGCATGTACATGATCCTGGCCATCCGTTTGTACTTTGCTTCGAGAGATTCCCGGTCCACGACGGGTTCGGCAAGCATCCCATCGATCTGTGTCATCACCCAGGGATTGCCACATGTCAAATGCACGATCAAAGCCGATCGCGTCGAGTAAGATTCAGTTCCATGCCGTGCCGCCTGCATCAATTTTTCCTGAAGACCTGACGGCCATGCGGTCGGATCGAAATGAGCGCAATCCTGTTGCCGAAGCCGCCGTGATTCCAGACCTCGCCCCGCCAGTTCGCCATATCGTTCCAGGTTGAGAGGATCTTTGTCATCCGTCAGAAACCCCATATGCCGGATCAGAACGCTTTTACGCAATCGCAACAAAGTCTCGATCCATTCGCCGAATTCGGGCTGTCGATACGGGTTCGAAGCCGGATTCGTCCAGGCTTGTTCCGCTGCGGTCTGCATGTGCTCCATTTGTTGAATCCAATGACTCGATTCGCCCAGCACCGCCCAGACCCGATTGCTTTCGACTGCCGCCGATTCCATCAGGGGAATCCGCCTGGAAAGAAGATTTTTCATGACCTCCAGATAGCGGATCAAACAGGCTTGCAAATGCTCATCGCCGGTTTCACCGAATTTCTTTCCCACCCGGTAGTATCCGCATTCGAATCCATAGTCGGAAGGACCGGGGCCAGACCTTAAAAAGACTTTCCTGGGACCGTTTGGATTTTCCTGGAACAATTGGAGAATTTCCCCATCAAGCCGTTCCAATTCGGTGATTTCCATGTCACAGTCCCCGATACACTCTCCCGCATGGGCGAATGGTAACAGGCAAACCGCAACAAGAACGACCGAGCATCCTACGAAAATTCTGACCGTTGGCATATCTTCACTCCAATCCGAAAACCGGCCTGAGGCCAATCACCGATGAAAACCGATTCTCATTCGAGTGTTTTTAGTTTATGTAAGACGTAAGATTATCACACGAATCGGGTGATAGTGGATAAAAGAGTCGGAATTGGGCGAAAATTAAAATAGGCAAAATATTTCAGAGTCAATTGCAACATATTGAAATTAAAAGACTTATATCCCCTCTCCCTTTGGGAGAGGGTTAGGGTGAGGGAACACGAACTTCCCCTCACCCGGTGCTGAAGCACCGGCCTCTCCCACAGGGAGAGGCACTTGGACCCTTCGGGTCCATCCTAAATCCGCACTAAAAAATATCCGCCCGTCGGAATTAAAGCGAATAGGTCGATCCATATCAGTTCGACACCTTGGCATTGTCGGACAAAGAATTTGTCCGACCTACGCGAAACTTCGACATCTTCGCCACCTCCCACCGAGTCAGATGAGAGAGGGAGATCTTTTGTTGACAAATCGAATCGTTACGATAAATTTTCACCATAGTGTTCCAAAACAGATTCTACTCTTTTCCTGGGAGAGGAAACCATGAGCCATTTGCGTACGTTCCTTTTGTTGACGTCGGTATGCATGTTGCTGCTTTCTACGAGTTGTTTCGAGTCGGGCGATCAGGTGTCGTTTTCCTACGAAGGGGATGGAGCCGCCCGCGTAACCGTGTACCTCGGCCAGGAAACGGACGACGAATCCGCCGCGAAGCGGGTGGATTCATGGATCGAAGGAATGTTCGGCTGGCGTATGCTCACGGAAGCCGATGATATCACGCGGGTGGAAGTCGAAATTCAACCCGCGAACGTGATCCAGGATCTGGCGGAAACGGGCAGCGACACCTACGCACGAACCTTCATCCTTCCCGTGGGATTTCAGACCTTTACGGCACGCGCCTATGCCGGTTCCGGCGCCGAGGAGGAACAGGTCGGTGAAGGCTCCGCCCAGGCCACGATCGAAACCAACCAGACTTCCAACGTGGAAATCACGATTCTCGACACCACCGGCGCACCGGCCAATCCGAGCCA
This sequence comes from Myxococcota bacterium, assembly GCA_963663525.2. Taxonomy (GTDB): domain Bacteria; phylum Myxococcota_A; class SURF-8; order SURF-8. The sequence goes on along the minus strand of CAXXHC010000004.1, from coordinate 540,138 downwards.
CGCCCCCGTGATTACCTCACTGACGGCCTCGAAAACCAATCCCGTGGTCGATGAATCGATCACCCTGGAAGTCACGGCGATCGATCCCGATGACGATGAAATGACCTATGTCTGGAGCGACGACTGCGACGGCGCGTTCACCGCCAACGACCAGGCCCAGACAAACTGGTCGAACGACCAAAGCATCGCCTGCGCTGTCACGGTCACCGTCTCCGACGGAACCTATGAAGCGGAAGCCTCCATCAATGTAACGGTTTACGAGTCCAGTTCCGACCAGGGCACCGCCGAAATAGGAGCCAGATATCTGGAGAATCCTTTCATTTCCGAGTTTCAAATGAATTCCTGCAATTTTGACTGGCGGTATATAGACTGTATGCTATCGGATTATCCAAACCCCGTTTGGGGCAGTGGCCATGAGTGTCGGGGGCTTACAAACGCCACCTGTTCGGAATCCTTCTCGCCGGGTCAGCAATACGATCTCTATATTGAATTCAGGCACATCGATACCAGTTCCGGAATAGATTCCGTGTCCTTGAATGTCTCGGATGACTGCGGCGGAACCGCAACGTTTGATTATTTATATTATAGCTATGCAGTATATTACTGGCAAGCTCCAAACGATCCGGGACTGTGTATGCTGACCATAAATCTGGAGCAGAACGGCTTGAGCGATACCGTGGATATCGCCATACCGGTGGGAACGCCGTAGCGAACCGAAATCCCGTGGGCGTCGGATAGTGAATAGTTCCTTTGTGTCGGGTGAAAATCACCCGACCTACCTTTTAAATCCATGTTTTTCTGAAAAAACAGCGCTTTTCACCACATTTTAAATCCTCACCCTCGCCTGGGCGGAAATTTTTTTAGTGCGGATTCAGGATGGACCCGAAGGGTCCAAGTGCCTCTCCCGTTGGGAGAGGTCGGTGCTTCAGCACCGGGTGAGGGGAAGTTTTGACACCCTCACCCTAACCCTCTCCCTCAAGGGAGAGGGAAAATAACTCTTTTGATTTCAATATGTTGCAATTTCCCCCGAAATATTTTGCACTATTTTAATTTCCGCCCCCCTCGCCTGAATTCCGCAAAGAACCTTTGCTTCTTTTCGGGAAAACTGTTAGAAAAGTGTTAACGGTTTCGACCCGAAAAACGGAACCTGCCACCGGCCTAGTTGCAAGCGAGGTGATGATGATGCGAATGATCCCCGATGCGTGGTGTTCTCTGGCCGTTCTTTCGTTGTGGCTCTTTTGTGCGATGCCGGCACAGGCGGAAACGCCCCCGGAACCGGCGGACACGTCTTCGCCGTCCGTCGCCGAACCTTCCGAGTCCGCACCCCCCTCCGATCCTCCCTGGCCCTCGAAAATTCCTCCTCTCGTGCTTTCCAGTTCAGATGGCGCTCACAAGCTGCGTTTCTCCTTCGTGGCGCAGATGCACTACCAGATGGACGCCGTGGAAGACGAGCCTGGCGAAGGCCGCGACATCTCCCACCGTTTCCGCTGGCGGAGAGTGCGCCTGGACTTGCGCGGCTCCCTGCCTGCGGCGAAATTCGATTATCGACTGCACCTGAACGTCTCTCCGGGCGCGCTGGAACTGATGGACCTGTATGTCAATTACGCCCTCACGCCCACCTACCAGTTTCGTCTGGGTCAGCAGAAAATTCCGTTTACCCGCCATCGGCTGAACTCGTTCACGAATCTGCAATTCGTGGACTGGGCGCTGGTCTCCCCGTGGTTCGGCGCGGAACGGCAGGTCGGCCTGACCCTGCACAACGGGTACAAGGATCTGCCGCTGATCGAGTACGAGGTGGGCGTTTATACGGGCCAGAACGTGCGCAAATCCCACGGCGTGGGCGTGGCGATGGCCTACGAGGAGAAACGGGTCAACCCGTCGAGCCTGACCGATCCCGCCCCACTGGACGAGTTTCATCCGGCGTTCGCCTGGCACCTGGCTTACAATTACAACGGCATCCGAACGTCCTACGACACCGATTTCGAAAAACGGGAGTTCCGCTTTACGATCGGAGCAAGCATGGTGGCCGACATCCGCCCCGTTGAGTATCGGGACGCCGCCCTGAGGGCCGCTTTCGAAGCGTTGATGAAAGTGCGCGGCTTCTCTTTGGGTGGAATGTACTACCTGCTGGCCCACGAAACCGATGCAGAACTGGACATCCACGGCGCGCAACTGCACACGAGCTATCTCATCGGAGACCACGTGGAACTGGCGTTGCGTTATGCCACGGTGATGCTCGTGCAGAGTTTCCGCGAGGAACTGCGCGACCGCTCCGCCACGTTGAGGGCCGCGCTTTCCGACCCGACCGACAACAGCTATCTTTCGATAGGAACGTTGCAGGACGAGCATGAAATCACCTTCGGAGTGAACGTCTACGTCATCGGGCGCAACCTGAAGTGGCAGACCGATACTTCGTGGCTGCTGCACTCGCTCGATTCGGGCACGACCCACGATTTCCGCGTGCGCTCGCAACTGCAACTGGCTTTTTAAAATCGTCATTCCCGCGAAGGCGGGAATCCAGTGTATTTTCAGGCACCTGTCCCCCGCATTCGCGGGGGGATTACATGGAATTGTTCTGACTTTATATTGCCGTGTTGGAAAAACACGCGCTTTTTTCTCATTCCCCTCCGGCGGCTTGAAACACCGTGAATTTCGCGATTCCCGCGTCTTTCACCGATTCCCAGGAGGCGTTGAGAACCACGCTTTCGTTGTTCATGTACTTTTCGTGCAGGTTGAGGAAAAAGTCCGAATCCGGGCGTTCGTCCACTCCACCGGGATGCTGGAGATAAGTCACGATGCCGTCTTCGGTGATCTCGTTGACCATGCGCATACTCGGACCGTTGCTGAAGTTGTAGTCTTCCTTCTCCGGCTCGACGAAGTTCGCGCCGAAACTGGCGACGTTGATGCACTCGCCGTCACCTCCCGCCGCAAACGGCCCCTGATTGTATTCGTCGGTCATCGCGTTGAGCGGATGGGTCAGCACCTGATTGTGCACGCGCCCCCAGAGCGCATCGGCAATTGTGCCGCCGGAAAATTCCTCACGCGCCAGGATATCCTCGGCGGCCATATCGAAGGCCGAAAGGAAGATATCGGCAGGCGTTTCGGCCGTTGCAGCCGTGCTTACGTCGTCGAACCAGGGGGAGGTGACGTCATCTTCCGCCAGCTCACGAATGATTTCGGAAAGCCAGCGCCGTCCCATGACAGGCGAACCGGCCCCGGCGTCTTCGAGTTCGTCCACGAAAATCCTGTTTCCCAGCCGTAAAATCAAATGGTTGAAAAAGGTCGTGGCTGCGGAATCGAGCACCTCGTCGGCATCGGACACCGCCCCACTCGCGGGATCTTTGTAATCCGTCAGTCCCATCGCCGCGTGGAACGACCAATCCCGAAGAAGTCCCAACCCAGCCTTTGCGTCGTCGCTCATGTTTGCTTCTATGGCGTTTTCATCCACGATACCCAGGATCATCGGCAGCAGGTAGGCGGAATAGTCCGAGATCTGGTTGAATTGCAGGTCGCGCATGTTCTCCCAGGTGTAGTCGTCCGAGCCGACCAGTTCGCTCACGCCTTTGTCCGAAGAATACGCCCGCCAGCCGTCGGTGGCGCTGAACTGGTAGTAATAATCACCACTTAGAGGATCGCCGTCCAGACTGAACGGATTGATGTAATTGTTGGCAGTGACCACGTACCCCTGATCCGGATTTTTCAGTTGGGGCAGGTCTTCGTCGGGAATATAGCCATCCCACTCGTATTCGCCGGTGCCGGGAAGAATCATCCACGGCGGGTTGGCGGTGAGATCGCCCTTGCGAATCGGCACCGCCGCGTGGGGATAGTAGCCGAATTCGCCGTCCACGGTCCCGAAAACGAAGTTCTGCGCTCCCGTCGCGTAATCTTTCGCCGCCTCGAACAACTCGTCCAGATTTTGGGCCCGTGCAAATCCCGCAAAGGTTTCGATTTCCCGGCTCGGGTCCATGCCCGTCCAGCGCACGGAATACCAGAAGGAGTTGCCGGAGGCGTCCTCGCCTTGGAACAGCGGCCCATGATGCGGTACGAAGCAAAGGTCCACTTCGTCGTACTCGAAAGGCTGCAGGTGCCCCTTGCGGAACTGATGCGTGATGCAGTTGACGTCCACCTGCGCCCCGTTGAACGTCACCGATTTCGGCGTATCGCCGTCCATCGTGACTTCTTCGAGGTAGATATCGGTCACGTCGTAGTTGGTGACGGTCGCACCCCAGGCGATTTTGTCGTTCCGACCGATGGCGACGAGCGGCGTAGCCGGGAACACTACACCGGCGACCTGATAGCCATTGGGATCGCCTTCAATCGAACGGGTATCGAAACTCATCGGGTACCAGACCGCCGGAGTGCCGAGTTCGAGGTGGGGATCGTTGCATACATAGTTGATTCCATTGCTGTTTCGCTTGGTCGTCCAGTTGTTGGACGCATTACGATCTTTGAAATAACTCCACTGCTGCATCGATTCAAGCTGCCTCGAAAAATCCTTCACGGCCTCGGCGAAAGCCATTCCGCGTCTGGTTCCCACTGTGTTGTTCCATTGCGCTCCCGAGGCTTTGGGAAGCACCGAAGGCCCCGTCGTCGGCTTGGCATTCATCATGTCGGCAAACAGATCGTCCGAGAGCGCTTCCTTCAGGGTGGTATGGTCGAGTTCTTCCCAGAGCGTACTGGAAAGCGACCACATCTGATAGCGCGAAAAGGCAATCACGTCCCGCCACTCCCAATCGTCGGTTTCCTGGGGGCTTTGATTCACGAGCAGAAAGTTGAAGGGCTCGGGCCAGTCCGAACCATCCGCTCGATATTGGGCAAGCCGTGCGTTGATTCCATCCACATACGCCTGAATGAGGTCTTTGCTCTCCTGCTCCAACTCGTCCCAGATGGCCTGAAACAGGTCGCCGCCATCACGCAGGGAAAACAGTTTGCGGTATTGAATATCGGTATCGATCGCCACAGCCCCGGCGAGGTCGGTCAATCGCCCGGTGGACAGCTTTCGAAGGAACTCCATCTGCACCATCCGGTGTCCGGCGTGGATATATCCCGTGGCAATGCCCATGTCCTTGATATTCGAGGCGTAAATGTGCGGGATGCCGTTTGCGTCCCAGGCCACGGCGACGTCTTCCGTCAGGATGTCCAGCGAGATGGTTTCGTCGGCGGTCGTGGCGAAAATCTCGTCGCCGAGAGGGGGCAGGCTCTCTTGATCGGAAGTTTCCCCGTCGCCTCCGTTTGCGGGATTGTCGTCGCTGTCCGAAGAACAGGACGGCACGAAAAAGACCAGTAACAAAACAGCAAAAAGATACACGACGGCGTTGCGTTCCATAACTTCCTCCAAAGCATTGATTTACCTGAATCTTATAATACCGTCACGATTCGGTCAAGGCGGAACGATCAGCCTCTGGAGATTGGGTGTGGATCAGAATGGTGGACATTCAAACAACGAACCGAAAATTCCGTGGAAAATCGTGTGGTTGAAGCCTATTCACCTTAGTTGCTGAATTTTCTTCCCTTTCCCGGTTTTACCAAACTTCGAACAGCTCCAATCGGCGCTTTACTCTCCAAAGGCATCAACTGATGCACAACCGTGTCCATTTGAGAATGATTATGATATGATGCCTCGCCAATAGGAAAAGTATCGACTGCACAGCAGAAAAACGCTTAATAAGCGCTTAACCCGGAAAATTCATGAAAATCGTAGCGAGGCGCAGAAAACCGAAGGTATTTCACGAAGTTGGAGCGATTTTCACCCGCAGGCATACTGAACAGTCTGTCGAGGATGAAAATCGGGAAACGAGTGAAAGATCAAGAGTTTTCAAGTCGTAGTAGGTTTTCGTGAATTTTCCGGGTTAAATAGCCAAATTGCCGGTTTGTCGTTCGGATTCCAATTCTTTCGACATGAAAACGGAACCCGATATGAAACTGTAAGGACGTGCGACGATGACCCGATTCTTTATCTTCCCGTTATTATTGCTTTTGGGGTTGATTTCGGCCTGTAGCGAAAGCGCCTCCTCCCACTCCAACCCGGGAAATGGAGATTGGGACGGAGACGAAACGACCGACGACGATTCCTGGCCCGATATCGATACGGGAATCTTAGGTCCCCGCGTGCGCCCGGTCGAAGCGTTTCCTTATCAGTATGAAAACGACGACCCTGCCTTGGAAAACCCGGAATCGGCCTACCTTTTTTATCGCGCCGAAGGCAAAACGCCCGAGGAAAACCTCGAACACGGCTGGGAGTACCTGCAAAAATACGAAACCAAGAAATGGACCGCTCCTTCGGCGGAAATCGATTATTTCGAACGCCAGCGGAACATTTTTTCCGTACTGAAATCACAGACGGAGACCCAAGAAAACGCCGTTCGAATGGGCTTGGTGGGAGATATCATGTGGATCGGCGACGGGTGGGACTCGTTTCTCTCCGATGAGTTGCTGCAAGACATGCAAAGCGAGGATGTCTGGTTGGGAAACCTCGAAACCCCGATTTCGAAAAGTTCCGAAGTGCCTTCGGGAATGCCGAGCTACCTGGAGTTCAACGCCCCTCCCGAACTCGTCCGCGCCTTTCACGACAGCCAAGGCGAATCGCTGTTTTCCGCGCTCTCCTTCGCCAACAATCACAGCCTCGATTACGGCGATCTGGCCTGCGAGGAAACCCTCGCTTTTTTAGAAGAAGAAAACATCCCGTCCGTCGGGGCTCGTCTGCAACCCGGCTCCCGCTGGGTGGAATTCGAAAAAAACGGCCTTTCTTTCGGCGTTTACGCCGCCTCCTGGGGGCTCAACGATCCCCAGCTTCTCGAAACCACCGCCATCGACCTCGACGTCATCGACGGCCTTGCACCCGAAAAAGAAAAACCGGTGGATCTGGAAGAGGTTCGCGAGGTTCTGGAAGAAATGGCGTCTCGAAATGTCGATTTCAAAATCGTATTGCTCCATTGGGGACACGAATACGAACTCTACCCTTCCCCCATTCAACTCGTCGTGGTCCGGGAAATCGTGTTTGCGGGAGCGGACGTCATCGTCGGAGCCCATCCGCACGTCATGCAACCGCCTGAAGTCTGCTTCGTCAACGGCTATGAGAAAAATTACGACGATTCGACCCTGAACGAACTCGACGCCGGGTCCGCCTGCGTGTTGTCCGGTGCAGCCGGTCCACCACGCAAAGCTCTCGTGCTGTATTCTCTGGGGAATTTCGCGACCGCCATGTCAACCATTCCGTGTCGGCTGGGCTTGATGATGCACCTGAACGTGTTTTTTGAGAAGGACAAGGCCGACTGGTCCCTGTCGAAGGCTTCTTTCGCGTACAATATCAAGGAGTTCCCTCCCGATGACACACACTTTCTGATGCGCTTGCAGGCGTTTCTCGATTCCAATTGCGGGCCGGAATTTGAAGACGGCTGTCCCGAGTCGTTTCTTGACGAATTGGAAACGATTCGGCATCATTTCTTCCATCTCGATGAAAACTAGCCTGCGATGCGTTCCTCTGAAAAGGTTCCGAGCCAAACGGAGAAAGATCGATGGTCGATAGATTGAAAATGTTGGAGAAGCTCTGGCTTTTCGTTCTCGTGGCAGCGATTCTTTCTTGTTCGGAAAACGACTCCGAGGATACCGCGCCCGAAGGAGGGGACCAGGAAGTCGAAACGCCCGACCTCGAAATCCCAGAAAGCTGCAACCCTCTGGCTTATACCTGGGATTGCCTGCTACCTTATCCGTCGGATTTCTTCCTCCAGCCGGACGACGACCTGCCCGGCGGAAAACGAGTGGTGATTCCCGCGGAGGCCAGCGTCATCACGGATTCGGGCGAAGAGGTCGCCCCGTTCGAGATGTTTCCCGCAGACGGTTTTTCCCATGCTCCACAGATTCTTGCGTATTTTCCCTATGAAATCGAGGACTCCATACTTCCTTCCATGTACACGGGATATGAAAGCAGCGTCTCCAAGGAAAGTCCCACGGTTCTGATCGAAGCCGATTCCGGTCACTTTATTCCCCATTTTTCGGAACTGGACGCCATGGCCGAGGATGCGACGAGACGGGCTCTGGTGCTGCGTCCCATGATTCGCCTGGCAAACGGGACTCGCTACATCGTGGCGATCCAAGGGTTGAAGGACACGACGGGCGACCTTCTTCCCGCGCCGGAAGGGTTTCTGATTCTTCGCGACGGTCTGGCCGGAGATCATGCCGTTCTCTCCCCTCTTTCCGCACGGTACGAGTCCGACATATTCCCGGTGCTGGAACAGGCCGGTCTCGAACGATCCGATCTTCAACTGGCATGGGATTTTACGACCCAGACGCTGGAAAACGTGGCGGGGCACATGCTGGAGGTCCGTGAAGCAGTGGTCGAACGGATGCAGAACACTCCTCCTCCAAGCAAAATCACCGAGGATCGTGTGACCACAAGTGAAGAGAACGTCTGGCGGAGACTGGAAGGCACGTTTACCGGACCGCTGTATACGGAAGAAGCTACGGCCATGACACGCCTGCACCGGGACGCCAGCGGCGTCATCGTCGAAAACGGGGATGTAGAAATCCCGTTTTCCGTACTGATTCCGGCATGTTTGGAAACCTGGAGTCCGGGAGACACACCCGTCCGCGTCATTCAATACGGCCACGGCTTTTTCGGAGACCGGTCCGAGATCGAGCGCAGTTGGCTGTCGGATTTCGCCAATACGCATTGTTTCATCGTATTTACGGTGGATATGTGGGGAATGATGCAGCCCGATTCGATAGGGCTTGGCGGACTGTTGATGAGCGAACCGTCCGAAGCACTTTCCTTTACGGATCGTCTGCCGCAGGGAATGGCGAACCACATCATGATGACCTACGCCATTCGCGATACGTTGCCCGATGCTTCGACGTTCAAGGTGGAAGGCGAATTGGTGTACGATCCGACGCAGATCTACTATTACGGCAACAGCCAAGGCGGAATTCTAGGTGGTGTGTACTCGGCGCTTTCTCCGCTGATTTCCCGTTACGTGCTGGGTGTGGGCGGTGGACCTTTCACCCTGATTATGTTTCGCTCGCAAAATTTCGGCCCGTTTCTGGGCATGATGGAAATGCAGGTCTCGGACCCGTTGGACATTCAGAAATGGTCGGCCCTTTTCGCGAATGCTTTCGACCGCATCGATCCGGTGACCTATGCACCTCTTGCCATGAAAAACCCTTTGGAGGAAACGCTTGAGAAGAAAGTGCTCATGCAGATAGGTATCGGAGACACCTCCGTCGGCAATCTTGCCTCGCACATGCTGGCCCGCACCTTGGGAGTCAAGCTTCTCCAACCGGCGGCGCGCGAGGTTCCCGGCCTCGATCCCCTGCAAGCTCCCGCCGACGATTCCGCCCTGATCGAGTTCGATTTCGGCGTGGATCCGACGATCACCGAGCTTCCCAAGATCCCGACGGAGGGCACCCCGGCGCACGAAGGCCCCCGCCGTCAGGAAGAAGCCAACCTTCAGATCGACGCATTCCTGAAACCCGATGGACAGATCGAACATTTCTGCAATGATTCCTGCAATCCCGACTGACATGTCGAACCGGCACCCCCCGGATTCGGGCGGAAAGTAAACAACCACGTGCAGAGCACGTGGCTTTGCCTTGAGCCCCCCATAGGGGGGCCGATGGGCTTGCCTCCAGAGGGGGCAAGCGTTGCTCCCACTACTATTTTACTTCAATTTGAACGGTAGTTGCTCTTCACGACGCTCTTTTTGTTCCTGGTACTTGACGTACCGACGAATCATTTCGGCGTCCAAACCCACTGTATCCACACAATATCCAGGCGACCAGAAACGATTTCCCCAGTACGGCTTATGCTTCAAATACGGAAACTGTCGGAACACACGAATCGCCGTTCGTCCCTTCAAAATCCCCACCAAATCGGAGATCGACACTTTCGGAGGAACCATCACCAACAGATGGACATGATCCGCCTGCACGTTCAACTCCACAACTTCGCATTTTTTCTGATCCGCAAACATCATGATGCAATGATGTACTTCCCGACCAACCTCCCCTCTCAGGATACGGTAACCATATTTCGGAACCCAAACCAAGTGATATTGGCAATGCCAGATCGCGTGTGATAATTTTCGAAACCGACTCATCTGCTTCTCCTTTCTTTCCGTGTTGCGGGAACAACGCGAAAACTGGATTAGCAGATGAGTCGCTCAATACCAACCACGTCCCACGTCTGGCTGAGCCATCCGTCTCTGACCACGGTCAAAGACCGTGGATTTCTATTTCTCATTAAATCAACTAGTTGAGCGATGTGGCATGGCAGCAACCTGCTTCTCGACTCGCTCCCAGCGCCGGTTGCATCGGCTGGTAGTAGTCGGACTGGCGTGATCTCGAAAACGCCATAAACATATCTCACGAATAAATAAACATTGACATTAACATAGCGATGGGTACACTGGGGGTGTGGCAATGGTTTGTGGAGGCAACCCCATGCGTGAAGAACTGACGGAAAAGCAGGCCCGCTTGCTGGCCTACCTGGAAAAAGAAATTGGCCAGAGCGGCAAAGCCCCCAGCCTGCGGGCGATGGGCGAAGCGTTCGGGGTGAGCTATTCGGCCATCCGGCAATTGCTGGAAGAACTGGAAAAGAAAGCCTATATCAGGCGCGAAGGCCGCTACAGCCGCACCATTCACCTGCTCAACCCGCTTGGCGAAGTCTCCGGCGTGGAGCGCGGGCGGGAAATCCCCATCGTGGGCGAGATCGCCGCCGGTCTGCCTCTGTACGCCCAACAGGAATGGGGCGGCACGGTGGTGGTGGACCGTGAGTTGTACCGCTATCCCAACCTGTTCGCTCTGCGGATCAAAGGGCATTCCATGAAAGACGCGGCCATTCTCCACGGCGATTTGGTGATTTGCACCCCGCGCCAGTATGCCGAAAACGGCGAAATCGTCGCGGCTTTGGTTCACAACGAAGAAGCCACCGTCAAGCGTTTCTTTCGCCATGACGATCACATCGAGCTTCGCCCGGAAAACCCGGCCTTTTCGCCCCAACGCTACAGCTTCGATGATGTGCTGATTCAGGGCAAGGTGGTGGGCGTGCAGCGCGGGCCGGATGGCGTGGCGGGTGTGTGAGGATGGACGATGGCGAGGCATGCGCAAACCGCAAAATTGCTAATCGGGTGCAGCGGCTATTCTTACCGCGAGTGGATCGAGGCGGGCGTGTATCCGCAAGGCACCAAACAAACGGAGATGCTGGCCCGCTACGCCGAGGAATTTCCCATTGTCGAGTTGAACTATACGTGGCACCGTATGCCCACGCCGGAGATGATCGAACGCCAGCGCCAGCAAGCCCCGCCCGGCTTTCCTTTTGCGGCCAAGCTCACCAAAAACCTGACGCACGAGGTGGATAGCAACATCTGGCGGGAGAATATCGTCCGCTACCGCGACGCCCTTGCGCCCTTGACGCAGGCCGGGCAACTGGCGGCGGTGTTGGTGCAACTGCCACCCTCCTTCGACCGCGCCCCGAAAAACCGCAGCTATCTGGCGCATCTTTTGGACGCTTTGCACGGGCTTCCCATCGCGGTGGAGTTTCGCCACAAGTCGTGGGCGCATGACCGGGTGTTTGCGGAACTCGAACGCCGCAAGGTGACGCTGGTTGCCGTGGATGAACCGAAGTTGTCGCACCTGTTTCCGGCCTTGGATGTGGTGACGAATCCTGAGCAGTTTTACGTGCGCTTTCACGGACGCAACGCCGCCGGGTGGCAAAACCGGGGCAACGCCCACCCCTTCGATTACGACTATTCGGATGACGAGTTGCGTCCGTGGGCCGAAGAGACCATTGAGCACATGAGCAAGCGAGCCAAGAAGGGCCTGATCTTCTTCAATAACCACGTGGCGGGTCAGGCTCCCAAGAACGCCCGACGGCTGGCTGAATTGCTGGCCGAGCAGGGTTTGTATGGGAGTTGAGCATGGGCGCGGCACGGGACATTTTGCACCTCAACGTAGCGGATTTCGCAGTGGAGGTGGAACGGCTGGTCGATAGCCGCCTAAAAACCCGGCCCGTGATTATCGCGCCCGAAAGAGCGGCGCGGGCGGCGGTCTTCGATCACAGTGAAGAGGCGTTTCAGTCCGGGGTGCGCAAGGGTATGCCCTTGAAGCGAGCGCTTCGCCGCTGCAAAGAGGCGGTGGTATTGCCTCCCCATCCCGACCGCTACGAACGCGCCATGCGGGAGATGCTGAAACGCGCTCTGCCGTATTCGCCCCTGATCGAACAGACCGACACTCAAGGCCACCTGTTTGTAGATGTCAGCGGCACCTCGCGCTTGCATGGCCCACCGCAGGATGTGGGCCTGCGGATGCGCAACGCCCTGCAAAAGGAAGTGGGCTTTCTGCCGATCTGGGCGCTGGCCTCCAACAAACTGCTGGCCAAGGTGGCCTCACGGCTGGTCAAACCCACTGGCGAACGCATCGTTATAGCCAGCGAAAGCAAGGAACTGTTGCACCCTTTGCCCCTGCAACTTATACCGGGGCTGGAAGCCTATGACCTGTTTCGTTTGCGGGATTTCAACCTGTGGCGGGTGGGCGAAGCCACGCAACTTTCGCCCGCCCAACTGGACGTGATCTTCGGCAAGCGCGGCACGGTTATTCACAATCTGTTGCGCGGAGAGGACGATTCGCCCGTGCTGCCAGTGGGCGAGCAATATCCCCGCATCAGCGCCGAGCATGCCTTTGGCAACGACACCAATGACCGGCATCGCATCGAGGGGACGCTCTACGCTCTTGTGGAAGAGGCGGGGGCAGAGTTGCGCAAACGAGGGCTGGCGGCGAAGCGCCTGGGGCTCTTGCTCGATTATTCGGATGGCAAACGCATGGGCCGCACGATGATCGTTACCCCGCCCTCGGCCAACGACTTCGCCTTGTACGAAAGCGCCCACGAGTTGCTGCACAAGGCATGGCAGCGCCGGGTGAGGATTCGTCACCTGCGCTTTACGCTGGACCGGCTGGTTTATCCTCCGCCGCCGCAGCTGGATTTGTTTGCGGTTGAGCGTAAAGAGCAAAACGACAAACGCGAACTTGTGGCGGCGTTGGATACGATCCGCAAGCGCTTTGGCCCAGCGGCGATTCGCATGGGACGCACCCTGCCGGTCGTGTCGCCATGATCCCCCTGACCACCCGTTCCCACTATTCGCTGATGTGGGGCGTGCGCTCACCTGCGGAATTGGTACGACATGCCAAGCTCTGCGGCTATGACCGGCTGGCCCTGACCGACACTGACAACCTGTATGGTTTGTGGCCTTTTCTGGCAGCCTGCAATGCGGAAGGCGTACAGCCGATTGTGGGCGCGGAAGTCACCGACCCAAACACGAACGACCGTGCGGTATGCCTGGTCGAAAACGAAACGGGCTATAGCAACCTCACCCGCTTGCTGGCGCGCCGTCATTGTGACAAGGATTTTGGTCTGCAACGAGCTTTGCCGGAACACGCGGGCGGCCTTGTGGTGCTGACGCAATCCGAAACGCTTTTGCGGCAATGGAAAGATCAGGGCGTGTTCGTGGCGGCGGCCTTGTCACGCAAGCCAAACAGTCACGGTTTGAAGCTACGCCAAGTGGCGAAAGCCTTGGACGTACCGTCTGTGGCCACACCGGGGGCGTTCTTTGCACTACCGGAAGACCACGCCGTTCATCGCCTGCAACGGGCCATCAACCTGAATACTTCGCTTTCGCGCCTGACCGCCCATGACATGGCACCACCGGATGCGTGGCTGGCTCCGTCGATGGACTACATCCGGCGTTTCGATGTCTGGCCCGACGCCATCCGCGAAACCTACGCCTTGGCCGAACGGTTGGAATTTACCGGGCCGAATTTTGGTTTGGTTATGCCAAGCTGGCAAAAACAGAATGCAGCAGAATCTGCCTTGGAGCTTCGCAGTGCAGCTTACGCGGGCGCACGCGGGCGCTATGGAGAAACGCTTTCGGACAATGTGGTTCAGCGCTTGGAATACGAACTGGCCGCCATCCGCGCCAAGGACTTTTCTGCCTACTTCCTGATCGTGCAGGACATCGTGAAGCACAGCCCGCGCATTTGTGGGCGCGGGTCGGGCGCGGCCTCTATCGTGGCCTATTGTCTGGGCATCACCAACGTCTGCCCGCTCAAGTACAACCTGTACTTCGAGCGCTTTCTGAACCCCGGCAGGAAGGACGCCCCCGACATCGACGTGGATTTCGCCTGGGATGAACGCGACGAGGTGCAGTTGGCCGTATTGGAGAAGCACAAAGGCCATGCGGCAATGGTCTGCAACCACGTACTCTTGCAACCGCGTTCGGCTATCCGCGAGGTGGCCAAAGTCTACGGCCTGACCGACCGGGAAATCGGGCAGGTGTCCAAGCGCTTGCCGTGGTTCTGGCGGGCGATGGATGGCGCGGACGACGACGCGCTGCTGACGCGCCTTAAAGCCCTACCGCAATTGAAGCAACTGGACTTCCCCGAACCCTGGCCGGAAATCATTCGTCACGCCCAACGTTTGATCGGTACCCCGCGAAATTTATCCGTGCACTCGGGCGGGGTGGTGATTACGCCCAAACCCATCGACTCTTACGTGCCGGTGGAAATCGCCCCCAAGGGAGTGCCGATCATCCAGTGGGAAAAGGACGGCACGGAAGACAGCGGGCTTTTAAAAATCGACCTGCTCGGCAACCGCAGCTTGGGGGTGATCCGCGACGCCATCGCCACCGCCAAGCAAAACGGCGATTTTGAAAATGAGGGCCAATGGGAGCCGGAAGACGACCGCGCCACCCAAAGCCGTATTGCCAATGGTGAAACGATGGGCTGCTTTTACATCGAGTCTCCGGCCACAAGGCTCTTGCAGCAGAAGTCGGGCGTGGGCGATTACGAGCACATGGTGATTCACACCTCCATCATTCGACCGGCTGCGAATCGCTGGATCAACGAATATCTTGCGCGGCTAAAGGGCGAACCGTGGGAGGCCATCCACCCGCTGCTTGAAGGCGTGCTGGACGAAACCTACGGCATCATGGTTTATCAGGAGCACGTATCACTGGCGGCGGTGGCCTTGGCGGGCTTCGATCATGCCGACGCCGATGGCTTGCGCAAGGTGATGGCCCGCAAGGATCGGGACAAGAAGCTGCTCGACTACT
Organism: Myxococcota bacterium; assembly: GCA_963663525.2. GTDB lineage: Bacteria > Myxococcota_A > SURF-8 > SURF-8. The sequence goes on along the minus strand of CAXXHC010000004.1, from coordinate 525,043 downwards.
TCCAGCGCTTCGCCACGGGCGCACGGGCGCGAGGGGTGACGGATGCACAGATCGAAGTGGTGTGGGACATGATCCTGTCGTTTGACGGCTATTCCTTCTGCAAACCGCACAGCGCCAGCTATATCCGGGTATCGTTTCAGGCGGCCTATCTCAAAGCCCACCACCCGGCAGCCTTCATGGCGGCGGTGATCTCCAACCAGGGCGGGTTTTATTCGACCTTTGCCTATGTCTCCGAAGCGCGGCGCTTGGGCGTGGACATCCTGCCGCCAGACGTGGACGAAAGCAGTATTCGGTGGACGGCGGGGAGAGATTGGATGCGGGTGGGCCTGATGGCGGTCAAGCACCTTTCAGCAAACACGCAGGAACGAATCGTTACCGAGCGCAAGAACGGGCCATACAAAAGCCTGACGGATTTCCTGAACCGCGTGCGGCCCGACGATGAAGAGGCCCGGTCCTTGGTCCACGCCGGGGTATTCTCGACCTTGCACCCAAACACCTCTCATGCGGCGCTGGCATGGGAACTCGCCACTTGGCGCAAACAGCGGCGACAAACCAAACCGCAACAGGACTTGTTTGCACGGCCAGCGAAAGACACCACGCCACCGGACTTCCCCGCAGACGATGAGATTGCCCGCCTGCGTCGAGAGTTTGCCGCCTTGGGTTTTCTATGCGACCGCCACCCCATGACGCTTTTTGCCGATACGTTGAAGCACCGCAATATGGTCAAAGCCAACGACCTGCACAACCACGCAGGCAAGCGCTTAAGCGTGGCCGGGATGCTGATTACCGGCAAGGTGGTGTCCACGTATAAGGGCGACCCGATGGAATTCGTCACCTTCGAGGACGAAACCGGCGTGATCGAAACCACGTTCTTCCCCCGTGTGTACGAACGCTTCTGCTCGATACTGGATTACGGCCATCCCTTCATCCTGACCGGCAAGGTGGACGAGCAGTTCGGAGCCTGTACGTTGACGGTGGAACAGGTGTTTGCCGTGCAGCGTGTGTGATAGCAAACTGGTCATGAGTAAGCAATGAGTATATTGAGTGTTGTCGAATATTAAGAGTCTATCCCAGTAGGGTGAATTGTGCTATAGTCCTGTGAATATAGTATATTTACAGGAGATAAATATGGGATTGGCAACCCAAGATGATGGATGGAGAATCCCGGACGAATTGTGGGAAAAGATGGAGCCGCTCTTGCCTGCGCGAAAACCTCATCCCTTGGGTTGCCATAACCCGCCGGTTCCGCCGCGCCACGCGATGAACGCCATTCTATTCGTTTTGCGCACCGGCTGTCAGTGGAACGCGCTTAACGCGACGGGCATCTGCTCGTCCAGTGCGGCGCACCGCTGGTTTATGGAGTGGACCAAGGCCGGGGTGTTCGAGGCGTTTTGGCGACAGGGCCTTTTGGAGTACGACAAGCTCAAGGGTGTCGACTGGGTTTGGTGTTCGATGGACGGCGCGATGACCAAAGCTCCGTTGGGCGGGGAAAAAAACGGGCCGAAACCCTACCGACCGCGGAAAAAGCGGCGTCAAGCGTAGCCTGGAGGGGATTCCGCTGTCCGTGGCGGTGGACGGGGCGAACCGGCATGACATGAAACTGGTGAAGGCGACTTTGGAAGGCATCGAGATCAAACGTCCCAAGCCGACGAAACGCAAGCCGCAAGGCTTGTGCCTGGACAAAGGGTACGACTACGATGAGGTGAGAGACTTGGTGGAGGAATTCAAGTTCACGGCGCACGTTCGTTCGCGGGGCGAGGAGGCAAAGGCGATCAAGCAGGAAGCCGGTTTCAAGGCTCGTCGCTGGGTGGTGGAACGCACGCATAGTTGGATGAACCGTTTCCGGAGAATACTAATCCGCTGGGAGAAACGCGCCGATTGCTATCTAGCCATGCTACATTTCGCCCTCGGAATTATTACTTGGCGCGCTTCCGGCCTACTGGGATAGACTCTAAAGCACCCCAATTTGCATCTTCTACAAGTCTGAATTTTTTTCTATCATTGGAACATGGATCTCCGATGTCACTTTCACCTTTTGGTCCTGACCATGGGATCGTTGGCGGGCGGTCGAAAATACCTGCTTCAACAAGACGATGCACGGCCAAGTTTATTCGTCCCGTTGCCGTAATTTTTAATGTATCTCCATGTTTCACCCTTACACCTGTTTTCATCCAGACTTGGCTTGGGGAGTAAAGAAAATAATAAGTTTGTTCTTTCCCGCTACTTATTTCCAGCCCAGCTCCATTACTCATTGTTCATCAACCTGCATGGGTTGTTACAAACGGATGGAGAAGGTGTTTATCGGTTAAGTGACAATGGCAAAGCATTTTTAGAAGACGATGACACCCTCGTTCGTGAATTGGACGAACAGGAAGGTATTTTCCACCTGCTTACTCTGCTTTCATCCAAACCAAGCGCCAAGCGTGGCGACTTGTTGGACGAATGGGGCGATTATCTTAACAAATACAGCACTTATGGCAAACCAAGCACCACTGAAAGCACGTTGCGCTATCGTCTAACAAACTTACTTACTTGCACGCGGGCTTGTGGTGCGGGAAGGCAACAGCTACAGCATTACCGATGCAGGTAGCGAATATGTGAGTGCAGCCAGACCGCAGGGTGAAAACCCCAAGCAGGACATCACCCGCATGGTGCAGGCGTTCAATACTGAGCAACGCACCCAACTGAAAGAAACCCTGCACGATATGCCGCCCGCCAAGTTTGAAGAGCTTGTCGGGGCACTGTTTGACGCCATGGATTATCAAGATGTCGAAGTCACCAAAGTAAGCGGCGACAAGGGCATTGACGTGGTGGGCAGCGTGCAATTCGGCATCACCACCGTAACCGAAGTGGTGCAGGTCAAACGCCAACGCAACAACGTGGCCCGCCCGATCCTCGACCAATTGCGAGGCTGTTTACCCTACCACAACGCCATTCGCGCCACGCTGATAACGTTGAGCGATTTTACCAAGGGCTGCCAAGAGGCGGCGCTTTTCCCCAATGCGGCCCCGATCACGCTGATAAACGGCGACGAGTTGGTGCGCATGCTGATCAAATACGGCCTTGGGGTCAAGAAAACCCAGTTAGAGCTTGAAGAGGTGGACGACACCTTCTTCAGCACAATGCGGGAGGGGGAAGAAGGGCTGTAGACTAGCCTGTACGAGTTAGTTCCCATCTCGAAACATGCTTTTTCTGTTTCGGTATCGGACCTGCCGATGGTGCCTGACTCATTCAGTTGAGCCAATGCGTCTTTCGTTTTTGTCTGATTCGTGCTGTTTGCCGGTTTGATCGATTTCCGGACGCACCTTTGCCTTCTTCCCGGCTTTCACGAGGGGAGTCGGGCGCCTCCTCGCTATTTACTGTGGGTAAGCAGTTTCATCTGCGGCAGGTCGAAGTCTAGCTTTCCAGCGACGAGGAAGATCATGGTTCGAAGCTTCCTAAACGACCTGAACCCTCTGGCCTTGCGCTTGGCCGCCTGAATTATACCGTTGATGCCTTCCACCAGCCCTTGTGTCAAACCTGACTGAAACCACCGCAATACCCCATCCCAGTGGGTCTTGATCGTTTTGGCTACCTTGATCATCGGCGGCAGTTGGCTGTGCGTGGCCCAGAAATACCAGTACTGCAACTGCTTCTCACCGTCATCTGGATGGCCTGCGTAGTCGGCATATACCGACTGAAGCGTCTCTTTGAGCCGATAGCCCCTGGCCGTTTTCAGCGTGCTGTCTTTCAACTCATCGAACTTCTCTCGCTCTTTGTCCGTAAGGTTTTGCTCGTTTTTCAACCAGACCCATCTCGTCTTTTCCAACTCAGTCCTGTCTTGGCGCTCCTCACGCCGCACCTCGTCCACGGCCTTGTTGACAAGCTTCATCACGTGGAAGCGGTCGAAGGTCATCGCCGCATCGGGAAACTGTTTCCCAACCCCCTTGATGAACGCCGCTGACATGTCCATGCTGAACTCTTTCACCTGTTCGGGTTTACCGCCGTGAGCGTGAAGCTCAGCCTCGAAGCCCGCCACCGTCCGGTGGTCTTTGCCGGGCTCCACGTGCAGAACCTTCGCCTCGTCCATGTCCACGAACACCGTCACGTAGTCGTGCCCACGGGAACGGCTGGTTTCATCCACGCCCACCGCTTCGACCTCGGACCAGTCCTGCTTCGCCAGACTCGAGTCCACATAGTATTCCAGCACCCGCCAGATCCGCGTGTCGTGCTCACCAAGTATTTCGCCGATCCCCTTGGGCGTCATGCCCTTTCTGGCCATAAGCAGTACCAGCGCCTCAAAAAGCAGCGTGAACCCCGCACCAGGACGCGCCCAAGGTACCTCCACCGTTTTTACTCCGTGTTCAGGGCATTTGATCCGGGGTAGGCGTGCGTGAAGATACGCCTCGTGCTGAAAAAAGTTCAGATGTCGCCAACTCCTCTCGTTCGTATCGTGAACCCCGCAAGCCACCTCGCATTGCGGGCACGCAAACCGGCTCCCGGCGGGAAAATCCAGGTACAGATCCAACCGGTGGCGCTCGGCGTCAAAGTCAATATCCACCACCTCCCAGGGAGGGGTCAATCCAAGAGCCATCGTGAAAAGTCCGCGCTCGTCCATCTCTTGCTCCTTCAGTGTGCAAAGGTTACACTGGCAGAACTTCGGCGGAGGATAAGGCAACGCGGGGACGCGACCCGAGCGCCGTCGAAGGTCCGAACCTGGAAAGGAGGGGGAAACCTCTCCTTTTCTCTTTATCCCTTATTACAACAACCAGGTTTGGACTTCAAAGCGATAAATCCCAGGGGTGCGGGGACGGGTCCCCGGATCGGCGAAGCCGATGCATAAGCTGCCGTTACCCACACTAAACAGCGAAGAGCCAGTCGGGCAAGGGATCACGTCGTCAGGCAATCAAGTGTCTGGCAATCAGCAGGAGATTGGCGGCCACCACCGAGGCCCAGGCGTACGCTTTGAAGGATGGCAAGCCGCTCCAGGTGCAGCGGTCAAGGCCGAAGCTGCGCTTGAGGAAAGAGATCATACCTTCGATCCCGGCGCGGAAACGTCGCAGATTTTTGTAAACCCAGCTACTCTTCACCATCTCGCCGATCTTCAGCCCGCGCTTCTTGTGGAAGGCGACATCCTTGACCCCCTGCGCCTTGATCGCCGACAGGTTGTCTTTCGAGGCGAAGCCACCGTCGAAGGCGACCCGACGCGGCGCTCGTCCGTATATCTCTGTCTGCCGTGCGATCATGTTTTGAGCCAGAGTGGAGTCCGACGGGTTGCCCTCTTCGACAACCAGATCGGTAATCAGTCCGGACGCACCACCGGTGAGAACGATCTTGTGTCCGAAGTAGGTTTCACGCCGGTCTTTCACGATCACGTCGGTGTGGGGTTCGAAGATAGAAACCAGTTTTTCTGAAGACGGCACGCTCTCGCCCTTGATGACACGGCGCTCGGCCTGATCGATAACGCGACGCACCAGCGGGATGGTATGACTCAGTTCTCCTTCAAGGCCGATGGCGGCGATGGGATCGTTCGTCGGTGACTCCCGCAAGGTCTCGGCCACACGTTCTGCCTCACAGACCACCTTGCGTGTAACCTTCAAGAGATCCCGGTACAGCCTGGTTCGAACCTTTTGGTTCTTCGCGTTCAGGATTCCCAAGGCCCGCTTCTTCGCCCGGCGCGTGTGATCGGTCACGGTCACGTCGATCAGTTCCCTGACCGCCTGGGTCAGACGACACAACACACGGACGCCGTCATATAACAAGGACGAGTCGGTGGGATGATGAATGTCGGTTTCCACGACGGTGCAGTCCACTCGGACTTTGCGGCCTTTCTCGATTTTCTTCTTGGTCGCCACCACGAGCAGAACGAGATTGACTTCTTCCAAGGTTTCGGGGCGCACCCGCTTGATGTCGCGCTGAAGCGCGCTGCGCGAGGGAATAACGTCGGCAAACCCGAAACCGCAAAAGGCGCGGTACGACCGAGAGTCTTCAAGGTGAAAGGCGAGTTGCTCATAGCTGAAGCCGTTCATCTGCTTGATCAGGAGAGCTTTGATCACCTGCTCGGCGCTCATACGGCCCTTGCGGCCTGTCTCGGGATGCCTGATCCCACGGACCAGATCGGCATGGACTCCATCGAAGATCTCCGGACGACCGGCAAGAAGCAAGGCCATCTGATGTAGCTCCTTGCCATGATCGTGATGAATTGGGTTCTCGACAAGTGACGGTTGTTGGTGTATGCTTTCTCGCATCGGGACTTCTTTCTTTCGTATTATCAATGAGTTACGCAACCATATGATAACTCGACAAGATGAGGAAGTCCCGATATTCTTTCAGTAGATTACACTATTTTTCCTTTGATATTCAGACGTTATGAGTTTCGAGATGGGAACTAGATATGTAATGGAGATCCCCCACCCTACGGATAAATTTCGCAACGGGCGTCGTGTTTGACCGTGACGTACAGTTCTTCGATTTCATCGTTATCCACGGCCACGCAGCCCAGTGTCCAGTCCAGCCACTTATGCGGCAACCAGCCCAATCCTTTCCGTTGTCCATGGATGCCTACATCCCCGCCGATTCGGGCGAAATGGGGAAATCGCTTTTCTTTCTTCAGCCTGTCAAACCGGGCTCGATCCTCGGAATTGGGATAGCTGATGTGCAGGAAACGATGGAAGGTTTCGCTCACATGCCTCGAATCGATTCGGTAGATGCCTTCCGGCGTCTTTTGGTCCCCCTCGACCTGTTTCGGTCCGTGGCCTCCCCGCCCGATCGAAACCGTGTAGGTTTTCACCAGCCGATCGTTGGAATACGCCTCCATCAGGTGCTTGCCCTTGTAAATCACGATGCGATCGATGGACTGCTTTTCGGTGGAGTCCCGGCTGTAAGAAACCTCTTGCCCGAACCACAATGCCGCAAGTATGCAAAGCCCTGCGAAAAGAGAAAGCCGCCATCGATTTTTCTCAGTCGCCCGCTTCATGGGATTTCTTTCCGTTGCCATTCCACAAATTCGTAAAATCCAGTGTTATCCACTACATCCCTGGCCCTTCACCTTCGCGAAGGGAGACGACGACAGGTTTTCGTCGTTTTCCGACAGCCTTTTTCACGGGAATTGACAGGTGCAATTCGATGTCATTCAATTCGTACGTAATCTCCCGTTTTCGATGGAAAAAACCATACTTGTCAACGCAGTGTAGCACAACCGTATTCAGGATCGTGAGGCTTTCTTCATCCAACTTCAGTTAAGGTTGAACATGGTTGCATTTGCATATTGTCTGGGAAACTTGGACACGGTGTGAATGTGTAGATTGGTTGATTCCGGCTCCCTAGCCCGCATAATTCATGAGGATCGTAGCGAGACGCAGAAAACCGAAGATATTTCATGAAGTTGGACCGATTTTCACCCGCAGGCATACTTTACAGTCTGTCGAGGATGAAAATCGGGAAGCAAGTGAAAGATCGAGGATTTTCAAGTCGCAGTAGATTCTTCATGAATTATGCGGGCTAGCCCGGAAAATTCATGAAAATCGTAGCGAGACGCCGAAAACCGAAGATATTTCAAGAAGTTGGAGCGATTTTCACCCGCAGGCATACTGAACAGTCTGTCGAGAATGAAAATCGTGAAACGAGTGAAAGAACGAGAGTTTTCAAGTCGTAGTAGGTTTTCGTGAATTTTCCGGGCTAGATCCGGCAGAATGACCGGATGAAGGGGCGAATCGTGCGTAAAAAAACACCCGTTTGCAATACAAACACCCTGAAAATGCAAAGGAAAAGGAATTGACAGTCTGCATTTGGACCGATACCTTATACATAACCATATTCTAATTTCCAGCTACTACATGGGCGAACCTTGAACATCTTGCACGAGATTTGCGCGAATAGGGACAGCTACCCCTGGTTTTCAGGGATGTATTCCCATTTTTGATCGATTGTGCCCTTGTATGACTTTGTTTTTGCATCGGTCTTGGAAATATGCCGGGGGAACTACGTTTCACCAGATGAATATCCAGAAACGTTTGTAGATATAGACGCAAAAACGCATCGGGCTCCATGCAAATTCGGAACAATTCACGAAAGGACGGCATAAAATGAACATGGTGTCTTGGCAGATGACGGCTGCAGGAGAACCATTCAAATACGTAGAAACGCCACTCCCCGAGCCCGGGCCCGGTGAAGTGTTGGTCAAGGTGGCGGGTTGTGGGGTTTGCCATACGGATTTGGGATTCTATTACCATGGCGTGCGTACAAAATCCCCATTGCCATTAACCCTCGGCCACGAAATCAGCGGCTTGGTGCAAACGGCGGGAGAAGGCGTCGAGGATTGGCAGGATAAAGCGGTCATCATCCCGGCGGTGATGCCTTGCGGTCAGTGCGATGTCTGTAAACGCGGCCTGGGCAACATCTGCCGACTGCAGAAAATGCCGGGGAACGATATCCAGGGTGGCTTCGCCAGCCACATCGTGGTGCCTGCCGCCGGCCTGTGTGAGGTGCCGGTAACGTCGGAGAATCAAGAAGTAGGCCAATCCGGGGTGAAACTGGCGGAACTCTCGGTTGTGGCCGACGCCGTGACCACACCTTATCAGGCAATCATCGAATCCGGACTCGATGAAAACGATACCGCCGTGTTCCTGGGCGTAGGCGGCGTTGGGGGTTTCGGCGCCCAGTTGGCCAAGGCCTTCGGCGCTTTGGTCGTAGCCATCGACGTAGATCAGGATCGGCTCGACGCTCTCGCTCCGCATGTGGATCTCTGCTTGAACTCCGGGGAGCTTCCATTCAAGGAGTTGCGAAAACAGGTTTCGGTCTTCGTCAAGGAATCGGGCCGCCGCATGACCGAATGGAAAATCTTTGAAACGTCAGGAACGGCTGCCGGACAAAAAACAGCTTGGGGATTGCTGACCTTCGGGGCATCGCTTTCCGTGGTCGGTTTCACCATGGATACCCCGGAGTTACGCCTTTCGAATCTAATGGCCTTTCATGCCACCGCCCGAGGCAACTGGGGCTGCCAACCCGGTTATTATCCGGCGGCGCTGGAACTCGTGACGTCGGGCAAGGTTCAACTTGCGCCTTTCGTCGAGCGCTACCCTCTCAGTGATATCAACCACGTGTTTTCCCGCGTTCACGCGCACGAGCTAAAAAAACGCCCCGTGCTCATTCCATAACAAGCAACCAGCATAGCGATATGCACATACCTTCAACCCACAATTCAAGGAAACATCATGGATTTCAAAAACCACGATCTAGTTGACGCCGGGGTAGAGGAATCCGGCGTTCTTTTCGAGAAGAGAACCATCAAAAATTTCGACGGCTCCCCCGTCGATGGACTGTACCAGGCCTGGATTATTCTCAACAATCCCAAGCAGTTCAATTCGTACACGACGCAGATGATCAAGGAAGTGATTCTGAATTTCCGCCGTGCCTCGAATTCCAGAGACGTTGTGGCCGTAGTGTTCACCGGCGCGGGGGATCGTGCCTTCTGCACCGGTGGCAACACCAAAGAATACGATGAGTATTACGGAGGAAAACCGGAGGAATATCGGCAGTATATGCGCCTGTTCAACGACATGGTAACCGCCATTTTGACCTGTGACAAACCCGTGATCTGCCGGGTCAATGGGATGCGCATCGCTGGCGGTCAGGAAATCGGGATGGCTTGCGACTACACGGTCGCCTCTGATCTGGCCAACTTCGGTCAGGCCGGTCCTCAGCATGGTTCGGTGGCCGATGGCGGGTCCACGGACTTCCTTCCCCTCTTCGTCGGTGTCGAGCACGGGATGTACTCCTGCACTATGTGCGAACCCTGGTCGGCCTACAAAGCCGAACGCCTGGGGTTGATTAACACCGCCGTGCCGGCACTCAAAGTGAATGGAGTGTTCGTACCCAATCCCCTGGTGATTACCGACACCTGGCTTGATGGAGGAAAGATTGTTTACGGCGAGTTCAAAAGCGGCGCTGCAGCCTCCGAGGGCAAAGCCGTCTTTAAATCCGGCGAAGTGGATCTCGGTCCTTTAGACCGGGTGGTCGATACCATGTGCGCCAAGCTGCTTCATACGTTCCCGGGTTGCACTACCAAAAGTATCGAATCCGTACGCAAACACAAGCTGCTGCATTGGGACAAAAACCGCGAGACCAATCGGGCTTGGCTGGCGCTGAACATGATGACCGAAGGTCGGGCCGGATTCCATGCATTCAACAAGGGTTCCAAGGAATCGGGCCGCGAGATCGACTTCATCAAGTTGCGCCGCCTGCTGGCAGAGGGCGAAGTCTGGTCCGACAAACTCATCGAAAAAGTCATGCCATGGAACAAGGATTGAAGATTGCGGTGATTCCGGGAAACCACAGAAAGGATCGCAAACCGAGTCCGCCAGTGGCTTGTACATACGATGGTGCCAGCCCGTAACCACGAGGAAATATTATGCAAAACGATGATCTCACAAAAATCAAAGTCCGTCTAACCCACGGCGACCGAGTGCTACGTATCGTGCTGGCAGCCCCTCCCGGAAACGTACTCGATGCTCGTATGATGGAGGAAATCGCTGCCTGTCTGAAGCGAGAAGGGAAGCGTCCGGAACTGCGTGCCGTCGTATTTTCCAGCGAAAGCAAACACTTCTGCTTCGGTGCCAGCGTTGCCGAACACCAAAAGGATCAGGCTCCGTCGATGATTCGCAGCTTCAATTCTCTGTTCAAGGATTTACTGGCACTCGCCGTACCGACATTTTCACTGGTGAAGGGACAGTGCCTGGGCGGAGGAATGGAACTGGCTTCTTTCTGCAATTTCGTGATCGCCGAGCCGGGAGCGAAATTCGGCCAGCCTGAGATCAACCTGGGGGTATTGCCTCCGGTTGCGGCGCTGATTCTGCCCAGTATTATCGGTCAGTTACGAGCAGATGACCTTATCCTGACGGGACGATCCATTAACGCGGAAACAGCGCACGAGTGGGGTCTGGTGCACGAGGTCTGCGACGATGTCGAAGAGGCGTTGGAAAAAGCACTCGAAAAGCATTTTCTGCCCAAAAGCGCCGAAGCGCTGCGCATGGCCAACCGAGCTTCACGAGCGGCATGGCACAGACGTCTGGCAGGCGATCTCGACGACATGGAACGATTTTACGTTGACCGTCTGATGGAAACCCACGATGCGAACGAGGGTATTGTCTCGTTTTTGGAAAAACGGAAACCACTCTGGCAGGATCGCTGAGGTGAGAATGGACCTGCACTTTAACCCGCATTATTCATGAGGATCGTAGCGAGACGCCGAAAACCGAAGATATTTCATGAAGTTGGACCGATTTTCACCCGCAGGCATACTTTACAGTCTGTCGAGGATGAAAATCGGGAAACAAGTGAAAGATCGAGGATTTTCAAGTCGCAGTAGATTCTTCATGAATTATGCGGGCTAAGCGGTCGAGTACAAATTGGAACTTTTTTACGGAAGAATATGCATTCGAAAAAGAGGCTCCTGTTGGAAGGAAATGAAGCGATGAACCGAAAATCGCAGACAGATCCTATCCGTTTCGACGGTCAGGTCGTGGTCATCACCGGAGCAGGTCAAGGGCTCGGTCGCCGCTATGCTCTGGATTTTGCCGCCGGCGGTGCCAAAGTGGTCATCAATGATCCGGCTGTTACCCGAAACGATGAGGATCGCAGTAGCTACCTGGCCGACATGGTTGTGGAGGAAGTGCGAGCCTCCGGAGGAGAAGCCGTTCCAAACTACGACAGCGTGGCCACGGCGGATGGCGGTCGCGCCATCGTGGAGACGGCATTGTCCACTTACGGGCGCGTAGACGCGATTATCAACAACGCTGCCATTTTACGCGATAAAAGCTTTGCCAAAATGGACGCCGATACCTGGAATTCCGTTTTAAGTGTCCAACTTCACGGGGCTTTTTACGTATCTCAACCTGCCTTCGTACAGATGCGTAAGCAAGACTATGGTCGAATCGTATTCATGACCAGTTCAGTCGGGCTTTACGGAAACTTCGGGCAGTGCAATTACGCAGCCGCCAAAATGGGTCTGATTGGCCTGATGAACGCACTCAAAATCGAAGGGGAGAAGCACGACATCAAGGTCAATGCCGTATCTCCCACCGCATTGACCCCCATGACGGAAAAACTTTTTCCGCCCTCGCTTGCGGATAACGCGGATCCCGGATTGGTATCGCCCATGGTGCAGGTGCTTGGATCACGCGAATGCCCGGTATCTGGACAGATCTTTCGTGCGGGTTTGGGCCATTTCGCCCGCGTGTCGATCCTTACCGCACCGGGTTACACTACCGAGCCTGAGAACCTGCCCAAGACCAGCGATCTACTCGCCCATTGGGACGCGATATCAGACATGAACGGTGCCGTGGAACTTGAAAGCACCGAAGCTTCCCTGGCACACGCCTTGAATGCTCTGGGACTGGAAAAGACGGGCCTGATGAAACCTGAACCACGACAGGGGAAACGCTGATGACCGATGCAGCACAACAGGATCTGGACATCCTGCGCCAAACGGTAAGGCGGGCCGCCCGGGAGAAAATCGCACCTGTCGCCGCCGAGATCGACGAGGCGGAGGAATTCAACCGTGAGGTTGAAGCTCTATGCTGGGATCTCGGCCTTCTTACCATGACGCTGCCCCCTGAATGCGGCGGCTGGGAGGGCAACCAGACCAACGCCCTATGTACTGCTGTAGAAGAAATCGCCAAAGTTTGTGCATCCTCCGCTCTGCTTCTGATTATCCAGGCCGTGGGTCTGTTTCCCATTCTGCACGGCGGTGTAAAGGAACTGCTCGATAGAATGATTCCGATGATCCGCAACCGGCGGCTTTTGGCGGCCTACCTGGTCACCGAGCCGGGCGCGGGTTCGGACGTGGCCGCGATACGCACTCGCGCCGTGAAAGATGGTGCCGGTTGGCGGATATCAGGGACCAAGTGTTTCGCCACCAACGGTTCGGTTGCCGGCTTATACAGCGTATTGGCACGTAGTTCCGAAGGCAGGGGTCACAATGGCCTGTCGTTTTTCATGATCGAGAGAAACAGCCCCGGCCTGTCTATCGGCAAGATCGAGCGCAAGCTGGGCCAGCGAGGCAGCAACACGGCTGAGGTCATTCTCGACAACGTATGGGTGCCGGAAAATCAACTTTTGGGCGAGGAAGGAAGAGGTTTCGTGCTGGCCATGCAGGATTTTGACATGTCGCGACCAGCCATTGCAGCCCAGGCTCTGGGTATCGGTGAAGGTGCACTTGAACAAATGGTACGCTATGCCGCCGATCGTCGAACCTTTGGCAAACCTCTGGCAGACCATCAAATGATACAGGCCATGATCGCGGATGCAGGCATACAGATCGAGGCCGCACGCGGGCTTGTGTATCGTTCGGCTCGCGCCTGTGATGAGGGACGGCGAAATACCAAGCTAGCTTCCATGGCCAAATGCTTCGCTTCAGATGCGGCGATGAAAATCACCACCGATGCCATACAGGTGATGGGGGGCTACGGATATACGAAAGATTTTCCGGTAGAACGAATGTTCCGAGATGCGAAACTGACTCAGATCTTCGAAGGCGCCAACCAGATCCAACGCATGGTTATCGCTCGGGAAATCATGAAGGAAATGACCTGATTCTTCAATAGCTTTTTGGGATCGGAGGATGCATGTTCACCCTAGCCGAAGAGCAGCAACTCGTGCTCGACACCGTGCGCCGCATGGTGAAAAACGAAATCGAACCCCTGGCCAAGGAACTGGACGAACAGGCGGCTTTCCCAAAGCACGCCATGCACCTTTTCGCCGAAAATGGCCTGCTTAACGCACTGTTGCCCGAAAAATATGGCGGATCGGAGTTGCCCATCCTGACCTTCATTATGGTGCTGGAAGAGATTTCACGGGTCTGTGCCTCCACCGCGCTACTGCTCATCGCCCAAGCCGACGGTATGCTGCCCATTCTGCATGGAGGCAGTGAGGCACTGAAAGAGAAATTCTTACCGAGACTTGCTGCAGGATCGACCTTGCTCACGGCCTTTGCGGCGACAGAACCTTCGGCAGGATCCGATCTGGCGGCCATGAAAACCAGGGCAAAGAAAATGGGCGATGTCTACGTGGTCAATGGTCGTAAATGCTTCATTACCAATGGCGCTCTGGCCGATATCATGGTGCTGTACGCCTATACGGACCCGGAAAAAGGCTCTCGGGGCATCAGTGCCTTTGTCGTCGAAAAGGGCACCCCAGGTCTGTCCTACGGCAAGAATGAAAGCAAGATGGGTATGCGAGGTTCGGTCAACTCCGAGCTGTTTTTCGACGAAATGGAAATTCCTGCCTGCAACCTGATTGGAAATGAGGGCGAAGGACTCAAGAACCTGCTACACACTCTGTCTGTAAATCGGTTGTTTTGCGGCGCTCAGGCTGTTGGGATTTCCCAGGGAGCGCTGGACCAGGCCATAGCCTTTGCGCGTGAGAGAGTGCAATTCGGCAAGCCGATCGCCGCACTGGCCCCTATACAATTCATGGTGGCCGACATGGCCGCCGCCACGGAAAGCGCAAGGTTGTTATGTTACCAGGCAGCACACCATTTCGACACTGGAGAATTCGAACAGGGAGCCTTGAAAGGCGGCATGGCCAAATTCACCGCTTCGGATACGGCCATGAGAGTGACCACTGACGCCGTGCAGATCATGGGAGGATACGGCTACATGAAAGATTTCCCGGTGGAACGCATGATGCGTGATGCCAAACTCACTCAGATCTACACCGGCACCAACCAAATCACTCGCCTGGTTGCCGGACGCAGCTTGCTCAAGGGCTGAATCTGCCGGTTTTTATCAAAAAACGTCGGAAGTTTTCAGGATTACATTCCGAACGGGCTGATTCGGCTCTGCCAAAATTTAGAGTCTCTCCTAACCCGCATAATTCATGAAGAATCTGCTACGACTTGAAAATCCTCGATCTTTCACTTGTTTCCCGATTTTCATCCTCGACAGACTGTAAAGTATGCCTGCGGGTGAAAATCGGTCCAACTTCATGAAATATCTTCGGTTTTCGGCGTCTCGCTACGATCCTCATGAATAATGCGGGCTAAATAAGCTTGACCAGGAGGGCAGCGAGAAATCCCCCCAGAGTTGAAAGACCTACGACGGGCCCGCCTCCCTGCTCGAAAGCCTCGGGCAACATGGTTTCGGCGATCATGGTAAGCATGGCGCCTCCAGCCAACCCCTCGATGCCGACCAAAACGTAATGCACCCACTGATCCGGGTGTGGAGGGAAAATCGCCGCACCAATAAGGGCGCCGATCCCCGTCATGATGCATAAAGATATCCACATGAGCATAATTTTGGCCGTCTTCACCCCACCTTTCTTCATGGCAACTGCGCTGCTCATCGCTTCCGGCAGGTTCGCGAGAAAAACACCGACGATGAAGGCAATGGACATTCCCGACCCCTCCGAGAAGGCAGTCACCACCAACATGCCGATGACCAGTGATTCGGGAATACCGTCCAGGGCGATGCCCAACCAAATGGCCATCGCCGCCCCTCCACCGTGGCTCGCGGCTTCATGTTGAATGTCCTTTTCGGTGGGTAGGATAGGCACTCGTTCGAACGACGCGATGGCTTGTTCCTCCCAGCGTTTGGCTTCGGCTGGGTCTGTGTTCAGTTTGCCGGCAAGCTCCTGAATGCGCTGGCCCGCAATATTTGAAATGGCAACTTCAAGATCCGGCGACATGTTGAGCAAACGCTTTGCATCGGAACGAAATAGCTCGAGCGTGTGCACTTCTCCTTCCGCAATGGCAGTTGCCGTTCGGTTCTGGTCGCTGACAAGGGCGATTTCTCCAAACACATCTCCCATACCTAAAACGGCAACTTCCTGCTCGGTACCATCAATATTGCGTGTCAGACGCACTTTGCCGGAAACGATAAAGTAGAGACGATCGCCACTTTCGCCTTCCTTGAACAGAACGTGGCCATTGGCATAGTCTCCTTTGGTAAGGTACGTCATCAACCCAACTACCTCCTCCGGCGGAAGGGGCTGTAACAGTTTTATTTTACTGAGAGTTTTAAGCATCGAACGAGCTTGCTTGGTCTTTTGTTTCCGGACGTATTTGCGCAATAACGATCCACGGCGCATGAAAGCGCCTTTGCTGTTCAGCAGGTGATTGAGACCCTGAAACAACAAGCCTCCTACCGCCGCCGTGCTTACAACGATTATTATCAGCAAATGATCTTCGATATGGCCGTGATGGCTAGCCTTATGCAGAGCATGTCCGAAAAGCTCGATGCTCAGTGCAAACAGCAAAGCGCCACCACCGAACGCCATCAGAGCCGAATTGAATTTGCTCCCGATATGGGCGGTCAATCCGATGACGGCCCCTATGGGTAAAGAGACGGCGCTAATCAAACCCCACATCAAGCCCAACAGCAGGAGCTCCATTGCTCTCTCTCCTTTTATGTAGTAGAAATCTCTGTGCTTTTGCCTTTACCCGACGTTCATTTCTGAAGTTCCGTTACCTCTCTTCCGGGAAAACGATCTGGCAGGGAGTCCCGTGGATGGTGATTCCCACGCTGATGCCGTCCCGGTTTGTCTCGGTTCCATCCGTGGTGTCCAGTTCCCCGTCCTCGTTCAGATCCACATCGGGAATTGGGGGACTATCATTGAGCAGGGTTTCCAGCGGGTTGATGATCGTCCCGTTCACATCCAGTTCCATCGCCAAGGTGGCTGCGGGAACCACCCCGCCGATCAGGCTGGTCCGTTGCGGCTCCTGGACCACCTCGATACCGTGCGATCCATCCGGAAGAATAAATCCGTCATCAAGGTAGAGTTTCAAATATGTGGGGTCGATAATCATGGTCAGGTTCATCTCGTCGCTGGGGATATCAATCGAAATCGCCGCCGGGGAATCCGGGTAGGTGTCGATTTTAATTTCCCCGAACGAGTTGCTCACCACCACGTTCTGAAGTCTCAGCAGCGGCTCGCCGGTCTCGTCGAAGGATTCCGGCTTGATCGAGAATGTCTCTTCCCCGGTTCTGTTCGTTCCAAGATCTCCGCCTTCTATGTATTCTCCGAGATATCCCACGATATCGATCAATACCTGTTCGCCGTCGCCGGGAAGCGTGGCCAGCCCCGAGAATTCGAAAAGCAGGAACAGGGTGGAGTCTCCCGTGCCGTGGGTGGCGTCATCCAGCAATGGATTGGCCAGTTCCCCCAGACCGGTCAGGGCATTATCAACCGAAATGTCACCCAGAGTTCCCACCTGGTCTACGTTAAACCCCTGATTGTATTCTCCTATTTGCAGACTTTCCATGACCACTACCGGCGGAGGCGTCACGACCACGATGGCGAATGCCTCCTCATTGTTGTTTCCTGGAAGGTCCGTAGCGACGGCTTCCAGGCGATT
Organism: Myxococcota bacterium; assembly: GCA_963663525.2. Taxonomy (GTDB): domain Bacteria; phylum Myxococcota_A; class SURF-8; order SURF-8. The sequence continues at coordinate 507,714 of CAXXHC010000004.1, read as the reverse complement.
TTCACCCTCGAACACCTGCACGGTTGCACTCCAGGCAGAAGAAAGGGCTTCCGGGTTGTCAATCGTGACCTCCGTGGTGGCCATTTCCACTCCGTCAACGACAGTGGCGACAATAAAACTGTGCAGTGTATTCAAGGGGTTATCATCCCTTATGGTGCCTTCCATCATGATGTAATTCGCGGCAATCGGCGACCCTCCGCTTTGCGGAGACTGTATGGCGACCACCGGAGCTTCTCCCATAAACGTCACGTTCACTTCGTCGAAGCCTTCCTGAAGCGTGATGTCGGTGGCCGTAACCCGGATCGTGTTCGGTCCGTCGTCTAAGTTTACATTGGCACGGAAAGTGCTGGCGTATGGGTTCCAGTTCAGGTCGCGTTCCTCGCCGTTTACCGTCAGCACCACCTGGTTCTGGCTGCCTTCCTGGACCGTACCGCTGATCCTCACCGGATTTGTAAAAATCTGAGTGCTTTCCTCGGGTTCTTCGATCGTGACCACGGGAGGAAGCACGGGAGCGATCCGGTTCAAGGAAAGGGTGAATCTTCCAATGGCTCCCATATTGTCGGTCGCCTTGACCCTGAGTTCGTTCCGTCCCATTTCGAGCGGCAGAGGGGAATTGCTGACCCAGGTTCCGTTTTCGTAGTCCACGGTACAATCAACCGGTTCCGAGTCGCCCACAGTCACCGAAACAGTCAGCCCATCGAGGGTCTGAGCATCGAAAACCGTTCCTTCCACCGTAACTTCGGCAAGGGAAGTCGTCGAACCCGGATAGGTGATGGCCACTTCCGGAGGATCGTTGGGAACGGCGTAAATGACGTTTGTCGAGTCGCGCCCGGTCAGTTCGTTCGAATCGGTGGCCGAAACCTCGATCCGGTTCGTTCCGGGAACGAGAATCAGATCGTAGCTGAAATATCCATCCGGGCCGAGCGCAAGCTCTTCCGGTTCGTTTTCGTTAAGCCTGATTCGCGCGGTGACACTGGCCAGATCTCCATGCGTGACCATTCCCGTGACGGTTATCTCCGGCTGTTCGACCTCGGAAGGAAGCGTGTCTATTGCCACCACCGGCGGCAAGGCGTCCAATAGAGGAGTCATTTCGCAGACATACACGTCTGAACCAGACCGGATCTCGCCAAGCCCGTCGGACATCATACCGGGAACCACCTGGAACTCATGGATTTCGGGAAGTCCGGATTCCACCGGCCAAACCAGCCGGAAAAGCTCCATATTAGGCGTGGTAACGTCTGCAGAGGCGAAAAGCAGCCTCGTCGGATTCGAAGGCGAGTTCGCTGCGTGGTACAGGAAAGAATCCGATACACTTACGGAACCCGCCACTGGAGTGGCCATAATCGCTCCTTCATCGGTTCCCGAATGCACCAGTTGGAAATCCACACCGAAAAAGGACGCCGTATCGGTGGCGCAAAGCGCCAACTCAACGCCAGTAGGCTGGACGATCGAAAAACTGGTTTCGTCCGATACGCCATTGTCCGTAAACGCTGTAATAACCACCGTTTCCGGTGTCATTCCGGGTAGATAATCCACGCTGGCCAGTCCGCTCACGGTTGTCGCGTTCTCGGCGAGCAGGTCTCTTCTGGAATCCGAAGTGCGGAAATGAACCGATGTGCCGTCCGGAACTAACCCGGTCCTGCTGGACACCTTGGCGGTAAGAACAACCGACTGGCCACCAATCGAAACCGCCGTTTCGGAGGCCCAAAGCTCGATGGAAATCGGTTCGTCCGGGTCCAGCCTTTCTACCGTAAGCAACTTTTCGGCAAGATTGCCCGCCTGATCCCTGGCTGTAACCGTGATCTCGTTTTGTCCCATAGTCAGCGAGTCTAACTGTTGCTCGAACTCGCCGGAATCATCAAGGATCGGCAGCCAGGAATATTCTCCGAGAGTGACTTCCACCACTGGCGGAGCGATGTTGTCGGTGGCGTTTCCTCGAATGATTACGAAGGGTTCCAGCGTTTCGGACTGATCGGGCGGCTCGTGTATCACAAGCACCGGAAGGGTTTCGTCCGTAAGTTCGATGATTCCGTCGAATTCGCCCGTGTTGCCTGCTTCGTCGTCAACCCTGATAGACAGCGAATTGTCCCCGAATTGCAGCAGAATTCCGGTTTCGAACCACTGTTCCTCTTCGTTCCAGATCGCCTCCACCGTCTCGCCCTGGTTGACGGAAACCGAGGTTTCGAACAATGCCGGGTCGCTGGTGAAATCATCCGCAACGGTGAAAGCCAGCCTCTGACTCGCCTCATCGACTGTGGTTCCCGGAGCCACAACGTTGATTTCCGGGGCGATGCCGTCTTCCAGTGTGATCTCGACGGGAAGCAGGGTCTCGTTGTTATCGATGTCGATCGCCCTCAGTGTGATCGAGTTGGAACCAAGAGCGATTTCCAGCGATATCGAGAAAGTCCCGGTTACGGAGTCTATTTCGCCCTGCACGGGATCGCGGCCCGCGTCGGTCGTTTCGGCGAAAAGTACCACTCCATCCAGTCCTTGATTGTCGTCGATCTCGCCGAACAGGGTGGCTGTGGTCCTGTTTATTACGAATGGTTCCGGTGCGACCGCTTCCACCACGCCATCGCTTACGCGCGTCACGGCAACAGTTGGGCCCTCCTCGTCCAGCAAAATCATATAGTACGATTCCTCGCTGGATAGATTGTCCGCAAGATCCTTGGCCTGAGCCGAAATCGAGTTGGATCCGAACACTGTCAGTACGGTATCTACTGAGAATTCCCCGTTTTCGCCCAATTCGTCACCTGTTACGGCATAGGTGGCTTCGTTGACCTTGATTTCCACTCCCAGGATACCCACGTTGTCGGTAGCCGTGCCGCTGACTACGTGAGATGGATCGCCGGTTTCATTTATTCCAGGAAGATTCAACGTGACAACCGGAGCAACATTGTCGGTCAGTTCGATATCCGCCGTCGTCGAACCCTGGCCGCCGTTCTCGTCCGTTCCCGTAGCAACGACAGTGTTCACGCCGATAAGGGTGAGTGAGACATCGGCCTCGAAAACGCAGGCGTCCGCTCCCGCCGAAACATGGGCCTGAACCGGCTCGCCCTCATTCACCGAAACCGAGACAGAACCCTTCGTGCAGTCGCCGTCCGGATCGAGGAAGGTTCCCACGACGTGGACGCCTACCTCGTCGGTCTGGGTGGGAATTTCGGTGAATGCCAGTATCGGGTTCCGGTTGACCTCCTCGTCCGACAGAAAGGCCGGAACGCCTGTAACCTTGAGCGCCGCCGAAATGCCGTCCACGTTTTCCTTATGGTTTTCCTTATCCAGGTATCCGTCTTCGTTGAGGTCGATGTCAACGTAATCGTGTAACAAGACCATTGGCGACATACCGATAGCCTCCACAGGTTCCACGATTGCGGCGCAGGGAATGATTCCACCCAAAAAGGCGTCCACGATTTCTATTCCGCCATCCGACAACGGGGATGAGACGATCGTTCCGGCTATACGGGTCATGATAAGATTCAGTTCCAGGTAGTTCCCCTCGGAAATCGGCACACTGATGGTGAAATCGGTGGGGCCTCCGTCGAAAGTCACCTTGCCGCCCTCGTTTTTGACCGTCACCTTTGGAAAACTTATCTGCGGCCTGTTTTGGAGATCGTAGCTGTCTGGATCGATCAAAAACACCTCAGAACCGCTGAAGTTGTCCGTGGGGTCGGAATCCTGGTCTATGCCCAGGTAACCGATGATACTCACTTCTCCTTCTTCCCCATCGACCGGAAGCGCCTTTAACCAGTTGAATTGCATGGTAAGAATCAGGTCTCCGTTTTCCACGCCCTTCTGCAATGGTTCGTTTGCCAGGTTTCCGAGCGAGAAAATGGCGTTGTCGGGTTCGGGATCGGCTTCGGGAGATCCATCATCCAGGTTGAAACCCTCGTTTTCCTCACCGATCTGAATGAAGTTGAGCACCACCACCGGGTCGGGAGTAACCGGCGTTCCGGTGAAATTCGCGTATTCCTCGATCTCTGAATCCTCCGCTTCCTCCGTATCGCCATCGGACTGGATACGGTCGGAGTCATCGTCCGCACCCGGTATCGCCGAAGCCGAAGAACCGCCACAGCCGGCAAACACGAAGATCAGCGCAAGTGCAATCATGGGCGAAAGCGTCCTTAGACGAATCCGGCGGATTACGAAAACCACCAGCAGGATCGAAAGAAACCAAGGCCAAGCCCCATCGAGGCCATTTCCGGTAGTGCTGCCTAAGCAGCTTGTCTCGCCAAGGGGAACCACTTCGGTCGCTTCCGGGGCTTTTTCGACTTTCAGCGTTGCGAAAGAGGCCCTACCGTCGCGGTTGTTGTCGTATACCGCTACCCGGATTTCGTTCATGCCGCCGAAGCCTTCCTCGTAGGTCAGCGCATCGAACGGGATGATTCGCGGGTTGCCGTCTCCACCCCAAGAATAAGTACTCGCAAGTTCGCCGGGAACAAGGAAACCCTCTGGCGCATCTTGCAGTACGTAACCGGGCTGCGGGTCGGGGTATTCACCCTCTGGCAGATATTTGATGTACCATTCGAATGCGAAGTCAGCCGTTCCGTCCTCACCCAGCTTTAGACCGGTAATTTCTCCAACGAAATCAAGATCTTGTGGAGTAGAAACAGCCTCGGATGGCTCGCTGATGGCGACCCCCGCCGCCGTGAAGGCGGAAAGAACCATGAAATCTTTTTGCGTTCCTTCCTGGGCCATCGCCTGGATACGGAACCCGGAGCCCGGCATATCGACCGGATCGGCCAGGGACGGTATTAGCTGGTCCTTGACCATACCCATCAGGAAGTCCATCGCATCCCGAACGGTGTCCTCGGGAAGTACCAACGGGTTGTCGATCAGGTCCGAATCGCTTCTCAACTCCCCGATTTCTATCTTGAGCCTATCCGTCGCCAATGCATCCATGGAGTCGGAAGGCTCCAGGGTGAAATCGACCGGTCCCCTGAGATTCACCGCCACCTCGAAAACCAGATCGTCAAAGGCTCCATCGCCTTCCACGTCACCCATGAAACGCATGTGCATTTCACCCATGTTCAACTCGTAATAAACCTTGTTCGATTCGGGTTCCACAGGCGGCAGGGCCAGGATAACCGGCGCCAACTTCGGGTGCATTTCGATCACCAAAGGCGTCCCACTCGGGATGACCGCCAGAACATCGGGACGCATGTTAAGGTCTGGAATGGTATTGCCTAAAAAGGCCGTATTGAGTTCTATGCCCTCCCCTAGCGTTTCCTGGTCGATCGTCATGTCCAGTCCGCCCTGCACCCATGTGGAGAAAAGCAGGTAATTCAAATAATCATCGTTCACCGCGATTTCCATCGAGACCGGCTCGGGCGGATCGGCGGCGGTCATCAAGTCCAGGTTCACCCGGTTGGAATCGTCGTTGAGGGTGGCCAGACTGCCCGGACCTCCGTAAGACGGATCGGGACAGGGCTTGGTGTCATCCGGATCGGGAGTGTCCTCGTTTGGGAAGTTGGTCATGCTCGACGAATCGGGACAGGGGTCTCCCTTGGTTCCCAGCCAGAGTTTCATGCCGGTTGTGTCGTTGCTCCAACTTGCGATTCTCATTTCGAAATTCGTGTCCGTATACGCCAGCAAAGGTTCTCGCAGAGTTTCTACCATCGGGTCCAGCATGGAACCGATCTCGTCGCGCAGAGAATCTTTTATCACGTCTCCGAAGCCGCCTACGATAAGGTCGGCGAAGGTAATCACGATGCTGCACCAGAAATTGCCATTATGGTGAAATCCGAAATCACCGATGATCTGAGTGTCACCAATAGGTTCGAGATCGATTACGTAGCGTTGTTCCTCTTCGCTCCAGACCGTGACGAAATCCAGGTCCATACGCATCGTTATAGGAAGGGGTTCCGAGATAATGTATGCGTCGGTGTTGCAGCCAAGACCGGAAAAACGCAAGTCGCCGTAAATAGCATCGAAATCGACGTTTAAATTGATATGTCCTTCGTCCGTCAGTGACATTGTGACTTCCGCGCCCTGACCACAGTTGAAGGCGCTCCAGCCGGTTTCGGCGTTGTAAAGATTCGGGTTCTCTGCCGTGTAGTAGTTCGGTGGCTTGCAAAGGGAAATGCCGTAAACATCGATATCCGCGCCGGATTGGGAGAAAGAAAAGTCCATCTCGTGTCCCGGCAATGCCTTTAGCTGCTCCTCGATGGTAGACTCGAACATGTCGAGCCCCTCTTCATCCAGGGCCAACCCCACCGAATCGACGATTTCCTCGCCACGAGCATAGAAAGGCCCGGACAACATGCTTTGCAGGTCTCTGTTTACGTTGTCGAAGGTGTCTGTCGCAAGTATTTCCAGGTCGTACAGGTCAGCACCTTCCGCCCAATCGTCCGGATGAATGGTAAATGTGAACTCCATGAGGTTCTGCTCGTCAAAATAGTCCGATGAATCAAGCGGCACTGCCACCAACGCGCCATCATCAACCCCCATGGAGACTACGAGGTCGGTTACGGGAAGACGCAGATCCTGCGCGAAACCCGTCACCTGAATTGGCTCCATTCCGTTTAGTGCTTGCTCCAAGACCCTATCGGTCGAAACATGCTCGGCCCTGCCAAGACTGAGGGAGATTTCTGGTCCCTCAATGTCCCTGTAAACCATCTTGGTGTCCTGACTCTCCAGACCTGCAAGATCGAATCCCCTGGCTAACACGTTGTTTTCTCTGGGATAAATCGGATACTGGCGTAGTTCATACAAGCCGCTCTCTTCGTCCAGTGTCGCGGCATACCATTCGTCGTCGCCGAATCCCTTAACTTCCACGTAATCCACACCCGAGGCGTCCGTGGCTTCGATGATTACGTTTATCGTTTCGGCATCCGTGGCCATGCCGTTCAATTCATCGTCCAGGAAGGGACCGGGATCCGAGTTAAAGGTGCCGACTTCAATGTTGACGATATTTAAGGTTGGTGGAATCGTATCCAAAACGATTTCAAAACTGAAACTGGCCGGATTCCCGGCATCGTCGTTCATTGTGAAGCTGAAATCGTTCGAACCGTTCACAAACTCCTGTCCGGAAAAGGTGTTTTCTCCGGCGGTCACGATGATCGAGACATCCTGACCTCTAAGTCTGGTTATTTCTCCAGGTTCCGAAAAATCCACCATCACATCGTAAGGAGTGACCGAAATAAAGGGCGGCTCCGGGTCCACGAGTACAGCATTCGGCGCTATCGTGTCCAACGTCACCGTATTCTCGCCGTTTTCCGTGCCGTTACCGGCCATGTCGAAGCAAACAACCGCTATTTCGTTCACTCCCTCCGAAAGGTTCAGGGGTATGGAAAAATCGAAATTCTCAGCCCCTCCGGCGTCCTCTATCAGCCCGTTCACTTCCACCGAGTCCACACCATATGCGTCAGAACAGCTTCCGGTTACCACCAACACCGGATCGTTTATCAGGGTGGGGAGTACATCCACCGAAAGTGCTGGATCCGTCGTATCCCTTATTATCGTGATTTCTGCGGGCGGATCGGTCGTGTTACCACTGCCGGCGTTGTCGGTCGCGGTGATGCCGAAAACGTTCGGACCTTCCAGGTCCAGACTGAAGTCCGCACCCCAGCCCCAGGTACCATCGGGATTCGATACCGGGACCATCGTTTCTTCATCTCTGAGATGAATAAGCGCCACCTCGTGATCGTCTGTGGCATATCCCTGGATGAAAACAAGAGTTTCATTGGTTAAAAAACCGTCCTCAGGTTCGATAAAAAAGAGTTCCGGAGCCATCGTGTCCAACTCGACGACTAGGGTTTCTGAAGGTTCGCTTTCCTTGTCGTGGTCGTCGGTCGCCACCGAGAAAATACCGTTTTCTCCTTCCTCCAGTTGGATTTCCACATCGAAACGCCCGTTTTCGTCCACGTTCAGGCTCTCGCCGTAAGGCGCGCCATTGAGAAAAACCTGCACCGTAAGCAAGGAAAGTTCTCCATCCTCGTCTGTTGCAGTCCCGGAAACAACGAGCATAGGATCGTTCGTAAGCGCCACCGTCTCGTCCAACGTCACCGTGGGGGGTTTGTTCAGCCCGTCGAATGCGATCCTCCCGGCGGCCCGCCTGGCCACCAACACTGCGTCCCCGATGCTATAGTCCCCCGCAGGGTTTTCGAAGGGCTTCAGCACCAGAGGGTAGTCTCCCGGATCGCCGAAAATCGTTGCCGGCGCCAGATCCGAACGGTCGATGCCATCCCTGTCGGGAATCGTTCCCTCAAGAATAAAACCAAAGACCGCCTGCACGTCGTTGAAATCGATGCTCGAATCCGGCTGACCCAACGGCCATACGTCGCCGAGTTCCTCCTTCTCGGGAAATGCCCAAAGCACGGAAAACATTCCGATTATAAGGAAAATCGCTATCGCCGCAGGAAACAGCCTTTTCATCGCGTCCTCCCAAAACGGGATTTAAAATTCTTCTTTTCGGTTTAGCACGTGGTTTCAGACAAACCTCCGAAACATCGTATCGACTAATGATACATCATGTACGCGATGGGTCAAGGTGGCGATGGTCTGTGCGTCTTCAGCCGAAATTGGACACTTAGGGGTCGTTTTGAATGTGAGAGCGGTTGAGCCCGGCTTGTAAATTTAGTACTTGTTTCCATCGTTGTTTTGGGTTTATCGCTTTCTTGGAACAACGGACAGGGGATAAAGGGACGACGGAGCATGAAGCTCCGCCTGTCCGCCGTTCACCCACCGTGGCGCTCGGGTCGCTCCCCAGCGTTGCCCTATCCTCCAGGCAGGTTCAATCAGCATAACTTGTTTCTCCTTTACCGACAAGCAGATCCGCTTTTTCCGTCCGAGACAACACCCCGAAATACTTCCAGTAGGGATGATCGTCGGCCATTTTCCGAATCGGTTCGACCGGCAGCTTCAGGTCGATACCGGACTGGTTCTTGGCTTTGCGGCGGGTTATGGACCGCTCTTTCAGCTCTGCCCTGGCCTTCAGGATGGTCTCCCGGCGTCCGAAGTACACGTCTGCCGGGGTCACGTTCCCCAGGGCTTCGTGGACACGTTCGTGATTGTAGTAATCGACGAAGACTTCCATGAAACGCACGAACTCGTCCGGTGTCGTGAACACCAACAGACTGCCGTCGATCTTCAGCGTCAGGTGATATCGCTCGATCTTGCCGTTGGTCTGGGGATGATACGGCGCGGCATAGATGTGCCGGATGCCCCAGAAATCAAGGTAGTCGTTGAGCGCCGCTCCCACGTAGCCGGAGCCGTTGTCGGACAGGAAACGCGGCTTCTTGTCGTTTTCTTCGATTCCGGCGAAAGCCAGGGCCGCCTCCACCACGTCCGAGATCGACTCCCCCGTCATGTCTTGCGACAAGTGCCAGGCGAGGATGAAACGGGACACGTCGTCCAGCACCGAGATCAGGAAATAGAAACCCCAGCCGACGATCTTGATGTACGTGATGTCGCTCTGCCATTGCTCGTTCACCCGTTTGGGCTTCGTATGATATTCTTTGGCAGCCTTCTTTTCGACGATGTGGGGTTTGATCAGACCCGCCGCCTTCAGGATTCGGTACACGCTGGATTCGCTGATGTAGAACCGACCGCTGTCCGTGATCCGAACCGCCAACTCCCGGCTGCTCAACGGAGGAAACGCTCGTGCCTGCTCCAGTACGTGTTCCCGCTCCGAATCCAACAGGCGGTTCCATCCCGGCGACCCACGTCCTTTATGCTCCAGGCCGGTCTTCCCCTCCCGGCGAACCCGCTTTCTCCAAGTGTAGTACGTCGAGCGGGACACTCCCATGGACTTCAGTAACTTCTTCTTGTTGGGACTCCTCTCCACCTCGGTCAAAATCGCAAGCTTCTGCTCCATCATGAGATGCTCCTTTCCTTGCCTCTCGTAGAGTTTCAGCTCACAATTTTTTTTAAACCATGGTTCTCGATCGCCAGTTCTGCAACCAGCTCTTTGAGCCGAGCATTCTCACGTTTGAGGCCGTCCACCTCATCCCTGCTGGCATCCCGGCGAGTATCCCCCGACAGTCGGGCCTTGCCCGCCTCCATGAAGTCCTTCAGCCACTTGTAATAGACGTTGGAATGAAGGCCTTCCCGGCGGCACAGATCCACCACGGACAACTCGCCTCGCAGACCTTCCATCACGATGCGGATTTTTTCCTCGGCGGTGTACCGGCGACGGGTTTTGCGTCGGACCTTACGGATGAAATCCTCGCCCGATCCATCCTCACGGGTACCGGCTTTCGGTTGTTTCGAAGCTTGGCGTTTTTTCGGATTCTCACTCATGACTCGCTCCTTCCTCCGGTCATTCTGCCGGATCTTGGGAGCCGGAATCAACTCCATCTACACATTAACTCCGTGTCCAAGTTTCCCAGACGATAAGCAGGAGCAACGCTTACCCCCTCTGGAGGCAAGCCCATCGGCCCCCCTATGGGGGGCTCAAGGCAAAGCCACATGCTCTGCACGTGGTTGTTTACTTCACACCCGGTACAGTTTATTTCTTGTGTACCGGTTTTACTGGTTTTACGATTATTTTTCTTGTCGTAAAAGCCCATTTCGTAAATTTAAATCAGCCAACACCAAAGCTGTAACGGCTTCAAGCACCACCGGCACGCGAAGGGCGAAACATGCATCGTGTCGACCACCGAACGTTACGGTTTGTTGTTCTCCTGTCTCACGATTTACGGTATTTTGAGGTTTGGAGATACTTCCCGTCGGTCGCAAAGCGATCCTGAAAACTAGGTCGTTGCCGTTGGTCAATCCTCCGACGATGCCTCCTGCATGATTACTGGAAGTGTGCCCTGAGACATCCAAAATCGGATCGTTGTATTCGCTGCCTTTCAACGTAGCAGCATGAAAACCCGCACCGAATTCGATGCCTTTAACACCCGGAATCGAAAACGCCGCATGGGCGAGCAACGACTCGACCGAATCGAAGAACGGCTCTCCCCACCCCACATCGCAGCCGGTTACGACACACTCAACGACCCCGCCGATGGAATCTCCGTCCTTGCCGACGTCCACGGCCAACGCTCGTGTAGCTTCTTCGTCTTTCAGGTATGCGAAAATTTCGACCGGAGCCAGTAGCTTCTTGGCGATCACACCGGCGGCGACGAGACCCGCCGTCAATCGCCCCGAAAAATGCCCGCCACCGCGAAAGTCTTCGTAACCATTAAATTTTTGGGAAGCGGCCCAGTCTTCCCGACCGGGCCGGGGGGTAGTGCGAACCTGTTGATAGTCTCTGGAACGAACGTTCCGGTTTTTCAACATCAGATGGATCGGCGATCCGGTTGTACATCCGTTGAAAACACCGCTTAAGATATTCGGTTCGTCCTCCTCCACACGCAGAGTCGTACCGGGTTTGCCCCCACGTCGGCGTTCCATGTCCTCAGTAAAATCTTCCAGCAGCACTGGAACCCCCGGCGGACAGCCGTCCAGAATCACTCCTACCGCCGAACCGTGGCTTTCGCCATAGATCGAGACTTTCAATAACGTGCCGAAAACATTCATGTTATTTTGTCTCCCAGTTTTTCCAGATCCTCGAAAAACTCCGGATAGGATTTCGCTACGCATTCCGCACCAGATATTTCCACTTTGCCTGTGGCTATTAGTCCCACAACAGCGCAGGCCATGGCAATGCGGTGGTCTCGATGCGATTGAACACACGCCCCATGAATGGGACTTCCGGTTACGAGCATCTCTTCGCCTTGCAGATCGATAGCAACACCCAGTTTTTCGAACTCCGTTTTCAGTGCCTCGGCACGGTCGCTTTCCTTGTGCCGTAAACGCGAAACACCGTGCAACACGCTAACTCCCTTGCAACAAGAGGCCAGAGTGACAAGTGGCGGAAACAGATCCGGGCAATGTTCGGCGTCGAAACGAAAGGCTTGCAACGGTCGTTTTTGCACACGGCAGGTATCGGCAGTGGGCCAGGTCACCTCAGCCTCGGCACGACGCAGAGCCTTCAGGATGGCGCGATCGGCCTGCGCGGAGTCGGGCTTCAGACCACGAACGACGACACTCCCGGCGATGGCTCCCGCCACGAGAAGAAACGATGCACCCGACCAATCCCCTTCGATCCGAAGAGTTTTCCCGTCGTATCGTTGGTTTCCTGGAATAAAAAACGAACGATACTCCGGGTCGTGTTCGATCCTGATTCCAAACTCTCCAAGCAAAGACAGCGTAAGCTTAACATATGGTAAACTCTTAAGATTCGTCACATTTAGGGTCGAATCTTCGGGACAGGTAGGAAGCGCGATCAACAAGCCGGTCAGTACCTGCGATGTTTGGCCGCCGTCCAGGGAACAGACTCCGCCTCGAAGTGGTCCTTTCACTTGAACGGGAGGAAAGCCGCCGTTGGTCGCAACGGAAGCGCCGAGGCTTTGGAGCGGACCGGCAAGCATGTCCATGGGGCGCGATTCAAGCGGCCCGGAAGCGGTCAATGTAACGGGCTGTTCGGAACACGCCGCAACGGGGGCGAACATCCGCAGGCACAATCCCGCTTCACCGCAAGAAAGACGAGCCGGAGCGGTATTTCGGCCCGGATGGATTTCCACTCCGTTTTCGAAGCGGCGTATTTCCGCGCCTAGTCCTTGTGCTACTCGTAATGCGGCTTCGGCGTCGTCGGACGACGACTCGGCGAAAATCGTTACAGGAGAACTCGCCAGGGAAGCGATGGCAACCGCCCGCTGAAACAGGCTTTTAGACGTCGGGGCGGAAACCGTTCCGTGCACCGGACTATATTCGATCGATTTCATCGGCGATCCTTCCGGCGACAACTTCCGGCTTGCGTGAACCCGTATCAATGACGAGATCCGCAACTCGGGCGTACCCATCTCTGCGTTTTCGCAAGAGTTCGGTCAAGCGAGAAGCAGAATCACCGCCGACCAACAAGGGACGATCATTGCCGGTGATTCGTGATGCGCACTCTTCAGGAGTAGCCCAAAGCCAAACTACAAATCCCGAGGATTTCACTTCGGCAGCCAGATTCTCATCGAGCAATGCTCCTCCGCCGAGAGAAATCACCGTGTTTTGTTTGTCAAGCACGGTGAGCACCGTTTCCCTTTCCCAACTCCGAAACGACGCTTCGCCCTCCTCTTCGAAAATTCGGGCTATGGTTTTCTCGGAATTTCTTACGATTTCCTCATCCGTGTCGATAAATTTCCACTCCAAAAGAGCGGCAAGTCTTCTACCGACCATGGTTTTTCCCGTCCCGGAAAGTCCCGCCAGAAAAAGGGGAGTATTGCCGGTTTTTTCGTGAATTGGCTCTATTTGATCCAATTGTGGAGCTTTGCCCGTCATTCGGGCAAAGCCTGCCTCGGCTTGTCCGATCAACCAAGGCAGACCGTCGAACACACGGCAGTTTGCTTCCCGTGCCTCTTGGCCAACAGCTCCGCCGTGGTAGGTCGCGTCCAAAACACGTTGTTTGGGGTTGAGCCAACCAGCAGGAACACTAACGTTCGCCGGAAGGCATGAAATTACCACATCCGCCGCTGAAACAACCGGCTGGGCTTTATTCCACTGAACGTGGCGAACGCCGAACCGGCGACGAATCGCCTCAGCGCGGGGCTTTGAACGATTGATGAAGGCGATGTTGTGAACATCCAGTGAATTCAACACGTGTAACACCGCACGTGCTGCGCCCCCTGCACCCAACACCGCCACGGATTCCGATGCATCGATCGGCCCGGCTTTTTTCAGCAACGCCCGTACTCCATCGGAATCCGTATTGAAACCGAGGATTTTCGTGTCCTGAAATACTACGGTATTGACCGCACCGACCGCTCGGGCCGATGCATCGATTTCGTCCAGCAAGGGCACGATGTCCTCTTTGAAGGGGCTGGTGACGTTCAACCCCGCCAGCCCGATTTCACGGCTCAACGCCAAAGCTTCTTTCGCCGAATCGGCGACGAGGCGCAGGTAGGCATCGTCAGAATCAGGAAAAGCGCTCCGAAACAAAACGGGACTGAGGCTGTGCGCAATCGGTTTTCCGGTGACGCCGAAAAGCTTCATGCCCGGCGCTCCTTTTCGACGTTCGCCAGAAAAAACGCCAACGTTTCGGCGTCGAATTGTCCGCTGGCCGTTTCGAGTCCAATGCCCGAACTGGCGTAAGTGAACGGAGAACCGATCAACGGACCCGCCAACCTCGTGATACGTCCCAAAGCTCCCATACCGACGGCAATTATCGGAAGTGGGAAATTCACGAGCGCCAGCAAGCGGGCGTTGTCTTCGCGCCGATTCACCTTGCAGGCGATTTTCACGAGATCCGCCCCTCGGGACGCGCAAGAGTCGCGAAGACGTTCAAGTTCCTTGCTGGAGGGAGTTTTTTTTAAATCGTGATGTGAAACGATGAGTTGGCAATCGTGCCGTTTTGCCGCCACAGAAACGGTGCGCAGAGATGCTTCGGGAAAATCCATCTCGACATCCACGTAGGAGGCTCCGGCTTCGATGGCACAGACCAGCGTTTCGGTGCGTCGCTCCTGCGTGCCGCGAATGGGACGAAACGTGGCGATTCGTTTGCCCGGACCCCTAAAAAGCTTTGTGATTTCCTTCATATCCGGCGTTTCGGACAAGGCATCCAGGCGGATTTCGGCAAACGGATATCGCTTCAGAAGACCGAGCAATTCTGTGACATCTTGGACTCCCAGGCTAACACAGATCATGCAACACCTCTTGAAGGTACGCATACGGCAACGTCCGAATATCGGATTTACCAATAGAGTGTAGCACGATGAAATCGATATCCGTGCGGTTTTTCTTCTTGTCCTTCAGAATGACTTTTCACTCACAAGGCGATTGGGTCCATTTTCACGCGAGTAGGTAAACGGAGGTTATCCAGCAGTTTTTCCAATCGCCGGAAACCAGGAGCATCATACAAGTAGAGCGACAATCCCTGTTCCTCCATGTGCTCGAACAGGTTCCCGTCGGAAATCGCTGCAATCTTCACCATTTCGGACAACCCGCATTTGTACTCTTTTTCCGGCAGCATCGCGAGAAATCCCAGATCGAGCAGAATGAATTGGGCCGGAGAAAACAAACCGACGAGATTATTTATTTCCTATCGGATAACGGGTTTCCTCCCATCAGGTAGACATACGTCGTTGCCCAGTTGGCCAGAATGGCCACCACCCCGAACAGCACCGTGCCGATACTCATCAGCGCCCATCCACTCATGATGTTGCCGACCACGCATCCCTTGGCAAGTGCTGCACCCGTTCCGACCAGGAAGCCACCAAGCAAGGCGATCAGCACCTGTCCAGGCGGTTTGGGCAAGAGCTTCGCCTGACCGGAGAGCCGTGCCGAGGTGTGCGAGCCCAACACAAGTGCTGCCACCGACAACACCAGCCACCAGACAACCTTTTTCTCTGGCTTGGGGGTTGCCTGATTTGCATCCGAAACCACCGGTTTGGGGCCGGGTTTCTCGTAAACATGCTGGACGACGGAGTCAGTAATCAGCACTTGGGTGAACAACACGCCGTGGGTAACGCCGAGCGGATAGTTACGTCCGCTGGCATCGGAGGACAGATAAGCCGCCATGGCGAGCAGACCGATGGCCAGTCCCGCCTGCCAGGGTTTCCACGAGCGCGTCAACCATCCGCTGAACCCTTTTGCAACATTTTGTTGGGGCTTGGGTTCGGTATGCTTTCGCTTCCACCAAACCAGAGCAAAGATCGTCGCTACGGCGAAGAAGATCGCCAGCGTCCAGTACGGAACGCCGAGCAACGCAAAAAGGCTCAACGGACCGCCATTCGGGGCGGTTGTCGTCACGGACCTCATGCCGTTGTAGATTCCCTTCAGTGGGCCGTATTCCACCAGTGAGACTCCCAGCGGAATGCCGACCAGCGCCACGATGGAATTGAGATTGCCTGTCCCCGCTTTGTACAGACAGCCCGACACGCAGCCTCCCGCCAGCACCATACCAATGCCGAAGACCACACCGCCAAGCAGGTAGCTCAACCACCACATCGGTTTGACGGCAAGGCTGATGAGATCCAGTCCATTTAGCAAGGCGAAGCCCAGCATGGAAACGACGATCACCGTCCAGATGCCGAAGACCTTGGACCAGGACTTCATCAGCAACACTTCGCTGAAAGCGCTTGATCCGCAGAGGTCGCCTTTTTGTAAAAAGAACCCGAACAGGAAGCCGACCGGCAAAGCGGTCAGCACCCAAAGCTTTGTAACGAACGCCGCCGCCAGCGTGGCGACGAGAAACAGGACGCCGAAAAACGCCCATCCTTTCCAATGATTTGCGTTTGCCATATCCTTCCTCCCACTCAAATACTTCACCGTGACCGGTTATTATTCATTCTCGTTTACGCACTCACAGCACCTCGAACAGAAACACCAGACAGTAATATCCGCCCACGCCGATGAACACTACCGCCGTTGCCCGTCGCATCCAGCGCTCGATCACGGTCAGGGCGTTGAAGGCCTTCGACAGGCGATTGGCGGCAAAGGCCAGGATAAAGGCGAAAACCACCACCGGCAGGGCCGTGCCGATCCCGAAGAGCGACGGCATGAGCACGCTCGATTCGTGCTTGACCGCCAACGGGATCAGGCTACCGAAAAAGAGCGCCGCCGAGACAGGGCAGAAAGTCAGCGCAAAAACGATTCCAAGCAGCCCAGCACCCCACAGGCCCAGTTTGTCCACCCGTCCCTGCAGGTTTTCAGAAACACCGGAGCCTCCGCCCGTCCAGGGCCAGGGAATCACGTCCAGTAACAGCAGGCCGACCACGAGCAGCACCGGCCCAAGGATCTGGTTCATATTTCCCTGTAGAAACATCGACACCGAAGGCATGGCGGCGAGGCTAGTCACGACGATCAGCGCCACCAGAAAATACGACAGGGTGCGGCCCAGCGTATAAAGCAGGCCGGACACAAGCACCAGCACGGGCCGGTCCACCCGCTTGCTCACATAGGAAATCGCCGCGATGTTCGTCGCCAGCGGACAGGGACTGATGCTGGTCAGCACGCCCAGCCAGAGGGCGCTGCCGATGGCCAGAATGAAAGATTCCATTATCGACCTTTTAGCATGTCCAGGTAATGGCGGATTTGTTTCTCGGTGTAATCCATCAAAGCTGGGGGATTGTGTCCGTGCTCCCAGACCTTATCGCAGTTCTCCCACTTGACCGTTTTGTCTCCGGCTTTGGCCGCCACGATCAGCGTGCTGAAGGAAAGCTGGAACTCCTGAACAAAGTGCTTGTTGGCGTCCTGGTCGATGTTGACTTCCTGGAAGATGAGCGTGCTCTTGGCCGTTTCATTCGCGAAGCGCTCCTTGATCGCCTGCTGAATCCCGGCCTGAATGCCCATGCACGTTTTGCAGCGACGGTCGCCGTGGAAGTAATAGGCGACCACCTTGTCCGGCGCGACTGCTGCTTTCGCATCGGTCGCCGCCTTGGTTTCCGTGTTGGTTTGCGCCTTCGATACGGGTTGATTATCCGCTGCATTGGAGGGTTTGTCGCAGCCTGCAAAGAGGAAAACTCCGCAGAGCGCGACCAGGACGGCAATCATGATGGTGAGATGCTTTTTCATTTGGATAGACTCCCCGGCTTGTTGAGTTTGAACGTTTGGGCTCGGACCTTTTCCGCGACTTCGGCCACCCGTTCGGGCGTCACGGGCGATTGCCCCTTGGCGCAGCCGATCTCGGCGAGTTGAATGTGCTCGAAATGGTGGAAGCCCGCCTCCTCTAATGTTTTCTTGGCGCATTGGAGTGGACAGCCGTCGATGGCGACGATTTTATCGGCGGCTTGCGTGGAAGCGACGATGCCGCTCACCCGCCCGCCGACCCCGGCCAGGCAGTACATTTTTCCCCATCCGTCGGCGGTCAGTTTACGAGCGGCGTGGTCGGCGATCTCGCCCACGTCGGAGCCGCCGGAGCAGGGGAAGATCAGTGTCGGCGCGCTTTGGCACGAACAGGAACAATTCGACATGGTTGGACCTCCCTTACCCGATCATCTTTTTCAGTTCATCCATCGGCGGAATCTTGCCGACGCACTTCACCTCGCCGTCCACCACTAAGAGTCTATCCCAGTAGGCCGGAAGCGCGCCAAGTAATAATTCCGAGGGCGAAATGTAGCATGGCTATCTAGTGCATCATTCGTATTGAATCGATGAGTATTTTCGAGTACAATATCTCCATTTACTGTAGAATATTGAATGGAGAAGATAATGGCCAAATATTATATCGTTCGTCTCACGGATAAGGAAAGGGAGTACCTTGAGGCTCTGGTGAAAAAAGGGCGCACGGCGGCTTACAAGATCCGTCATGCTCACGTATTGCTGGCGGTGGATGCTGACGGTCCGGGCTGGATTGACGAAAAAGCCGCCGAAGCCTACGGATGCCATGCCTCGACGGTGGCCCAGATTCGGCAACGCTTCGTCGAACGCGGACTTGAAGGCGCGTTGAATCGAAAGAAGCAGGAGCGTCCTTCCAGAAAACGCAAACTAGACGGCGAGGGAGAGGCCGTTCTGATCGCTCAGGCCTGCTCGCCGCCACCCGAGGGTCGCTCGCGCTGGAGTTTGAAAATGTTGGCCGACCGCCTTGTGGAGTTAAATGTCGTGGATTCCATCTCGCCTCAAACGGTGATGGAGACACGTAAAAAAATGAATGTAAGCCTCACCTGAAACGGATGTGGTGCATTCCTCCGAAAGCGAATGCCGAATTCGTAGCACGCATGGAAGACGTGCTGGATGTGTACAAACGCCCTTACGATCCATCCATGCCCCTGGTGTGCATGGACGAGCAACCGGTGCAGTTGATCCGAGAAACACGGGTTCCGGTCCCCGTCGCCCCCGGTCATCCGGCTCGGTTCGATTCCGAATACGAACGAAACGGGACGGCGGCGATCTTCCTGTTTACGGAGCCTTTGGGATCGTGGCGGCGGGTGGAAGCACGCGAGCGCAGGACGAAGAAGGATTGGGCACAGGAAGTCAAAACCTTGCTGGAAGTGGATTATCCGGACGCCGAAAAGGTCGTGCTGGTCATGGATAATCTGAACACACACAGCGTCGGTTCGTTGTACGAAGCGTTCGAACCGGAAGAGGCGCGGCGGCTGGCACGCAGATTGGAGATCCATCACACGCCGAAACATGGAAGCTGGTTGAATATCGCCGAGTGCGAATTGTCGGCCATGACACGGCAGTGCTTGTCGCGACGGATCGGTGAGATCAACAACATGCGCAAAGAAATCAAGGCATGGGAACGAAACCGAAACAAATGTCAAATCGGCGTCGACTGGCGTTTCACAACCGAAGATGCTCGTATCAAACTCAAATCTCTATACCCCGCTTTTCTATCCGAATGATCCACTAGGCGTACTTCGCACACAACAAAATCGCCCGGAAGAAGGGCTGGCTTTAAACCTCCAAAGCCTTGCGATCCGTTCACGGATTCGCCATGGTGATATCAGAATCGACATCCACTGGCTGCTTCGGCAACGGGAGATGCTGGGGAAGGAGCGCTTCGAAGCGCTTGTTGCCGAGAAAGTCAACGATGAAGAGTCGCGGCAGAATCTCTACGCCATGATGGAAGCATACGAACAAGCCCTAAAAGAAGCGGAAGAAAGCACCCAGGATTCCGATGGAGATAAGGGGAGAAGGAGACGAATAAGAGATGGATAGGACAGCCTTGGGTGAATCTCACACAACGGGTTATTACTTTTGCCTGTTTTATACCGGATAATACGCTACAGCAACCATGTTGTTGTTACTTTTGCTGCCGGAGCATGGGGCTTTTATCTGGCTGATACCTGCTGTTTCCACAATATGCTCTTCCTCGGTATTGGCAAAAACCTTCGTCCAGATTCTTGGAACGGCAACACAGCTTCGTACATCGAAGTATTTTTGTTCAGAAAAATCACAGCGAGAAGAATCGCTACAAAACGAGCAGCAGATGCCCCCTCGCAATTTCCTGCGTACAGGTCCACAGGCATTGGCGAAAAGGAAGATCGACTCCGAGTCTTTGAACATGTCTTTCGTTGAGGAGAGCGAACGTTCGCTTCCGGTCAAAGAGGCACAAATCCCGAGCATCGGATAAACTTGCGTTAGCTCCAAAGTCGATTTTGCCAAAGCATCTGGCCTGCAAGCGAACCAGTCTTTGCACACACCAAACGAGAGAATACCGATCGATGTGAGGAGATGGGAAAACCCGGAGCCTACTTGTATGCCTTCTGTATATTTTTTGCCATTTTTTACATATTTGAAGCGTTGAAATTTATCGTGGTGAAACAGGCATTCATACTTTCCCGGTTCCGTCACTCCCAGCACGTGCATACGATTCACATACTTCCCGTCGGAACATTCCTCATGCCAGCTTCCCGCCGCCACCAGGATGGGAAATCCGTTGTCGCATTGTGAGAGAGCATCCATCAACACGTGCCGAATTGCGGGACTCATCATCAGCTCGGGCAAACAAACGACGGCGATTTCGTGTTGGCTGCAGTATTGAATGCATCGGTCCAGGTGAGATTCCCAATCCGAGTCCCACTGGTTTTCGTCCCCCTCGGAAATGCGAAACGTATTATTCGTTTCACTTGAATAGGTTTCAAGCTTGTGCTCAATGGACGGATGCAGCGGAATGGCCGCGCAACCCAATCCCTTTTCCCGATCCAGTTTTGCCAGCCGCCGATTGGCTTCCGACCAAATGCCGTCGAGAAAAAACAGCCGGTATTTCTGTTCTCCATCGTATTTGAGAACTCGAACGAAGGGCATGGTTTTCGAGGCGCTTTCATTCCAGCCATCCGAGGGAAAACGCTCACGAAGGTCGTGTTCTAAAAATCCTTTGTCGGTTTCGTAGGATACATTCGAAGAAATCACGGAGGGAACCAGCAGGTAGCGTTCTTTGTCAATCTGCACCCGAAACGACGGTCCCAGGTTGGCTCTTCCCCCAGTGACGCTGGAACGGAAATCGGAACAGCAGTCCTTGCATTTGATATCGTCGTGAAACTTAAATCCTGTGTTGGTAATCTGATAATTCAGATACTCGGACAGTGGACGACCGAAATCCCTGATGATTTTTCTCGAAACCGCCGCGATGGCATCGGGATCAGACCATTGTGTTTCTTCGCTTAAATTTCGAGCGAAAGCCTCCAATTTTTCATGCAACCCGTTTGCTCCGAGGTTTTTCGTAACATCCGCGTCGAAAATCTCTGGAAACAGCGGAGGTGAGGGCTCCGGCGGAAAGCCTTCGGTGTTTGCCAGTTGGCGCACGGCTCCGGCATAGAGGCAACTCACGCCCCACCAGCCTTTTCCCAACCGGTCCTTATTGTTCAACACCTCCTCAACGGCTTTTTGTAGTCGATCAGCGGTCATGGGGCACCTCGAAAGGAATACCCAGCCGTTTGAGGTAGGGATTGATGGCGTTGGGGGCTAAATTACGGTCACCAGCCTTGGGTACGTGATTCCGCAACGTTTTTTCGATCCACGCGTTCAAGGTGTCCAAATCCTCCGAGTGGATGTCCTGTTCAAAAACATACATCAAATGGGCAATATCTTCAAGTTGATTGGAGGTTAATTCGGATACATCGATGGAATCCAGTGCAAACTCCCGAACCGACCGTTGAGTCACCGCACTTAACACCCAATGCCATAGTTTGTCCTCAAGGCTTAACCCAGGCTTAGTGGAGAGGTGGTCGAGGACTTTGGACGCGGATTCCCGATGTCCGGCAAGGCAGAAAACCGCTGCGTGCATGAAACCAAGCTTTTCGATACGGGACAACTCCGGCTCGTTCTCGATCCACTTCTTAATGCGCTCGATGTGATCCGTAATGTGCTCGGGGGAAGCATCGGTGACTTTCAGTAGTCTGTAATAATTGTAAAAGATATAGGCTCTGCTGATTCCACCCAGTTCAATGGCTTTTTCGTATTTTTCGACAGCTTCTTTGTAACGACCTAAATGATCCTGAAGCAGATTTCCAAGGCCGTTCCAAGGAGATATAAAAGTAGGATCGATTTCGATGCTTTTTCGATACGCTTCTTCCGCCTCCTCATACCGACCTAAATGATCCTGAAGCAGAGTTCCAAGGCCGTTCCAGGGATAGGCAAAAGTAGGATCGACTTCGATGCTTTTTCGATACGCTTCTTCCGCCTCCTCATACCGACCTAAATGATCCTGAAGCAGAGTTCCAAGGCCGTTCCAGGGATAGGCAAAAGTAGGATCGACTTCGATGCTTTTTCGATACGCTTCTTCCGCCTCCTCATACCGACCTAAATGATCCTGAAACAGATTTCCAAGACCATTCCAAGAATAGGCATTTTTCGGATCAATTTCGATGCTTTTTCGATACGCTTCTTCCGCCTCCTCATACCGACCTAAATGATCCTGAAACAGATTTCCAAGACCATTCCAAGAATAGGCATTTTTCGGATCAATTTCGATACATTTTCGATACGCTTCTTCCGCTTCCTCGTATCGATCTAAGTGGTTTTTTAGTAGATTTCCAAGTCTGTTCCAAGTATGTGCGTTTTTTGGATTGATTTCGATACATTTTCGATATGCTTCTTCCGCTTCTATATAGCGGGTGGTGTGTTCTGCAAGTAGACGTCCAATATAGAACCAGGGATCACCTTGTTTGGGATCGATCTCGATGCTTTTTCGATACGCTTCTTCCGCTTCATCATAGCGTTCGAGATGATTTTCAAATAGGTATCCAAGGCCATTCCACGGATAAACTAAATTTGAATCGATTTCGATGCTTTTTCGATACGCTTCTTCCGCTTCTTTATATTTTTCGGTGTGTTGTGCCAGTAAATTTCCAAGTCCATTCCAGGGATAAGCATTTTGAGAATCGAGTTCGATGCTTTTTCGATACACCTTTTCCGCTTCTTCGTAACGACTTAAATGGTCCTGGAGTAGATTTCCCAAGCTGTACCAAAAAGACGCCTGATCCAAAGGATAAGCCGCTGGCTCCATATTCAACCATTGGTTTACCCACGTTCCGATCTCTTCTCCCAAGGACTTCGCCGCATCGGAAAAACGATTGCCTGTGGCTTTCAAGGCTTCCCATTGCACTTCGACCGGACATTCGATGTCCGAAAACAAGTGACGTAGCGCTTCGATTGCAATGTGATTATTGGAGGTCCCCTGGATAAACCCAAGCAAAAGGAAGGGAGCCGGAATGGGAACAGAGGAAGCTTGGCCTTGCACGATGCGGTGAAGCATCTCTTTTTCCACAAGCAATCGGGCACCAAGTTCTTTCAAAAGCATGATCCAATTGTACGAAAATTCACACACTAGCTTCCCAATAATCCGAATGTACTCTTTACCGAGACTTGCAAACTTTTCCCTTTCTTCTTCAAAGATTCGATCCAACTCAAGAAACTGTCGATTCGATAGGTTGTTCCATGTCAGAATAGCTTTTCTTTTTTCATCACGGTTCAATGAAACGGAACGTGCCAACCCGCTGTTCAGTTGCTCACCGAAATCTTTGTTATCGAAGGGCCCCACCAGTTTTTCATCTATCATGGCAGGATCTGCCCCCTCCATACAAAACGCCTGTATCGGCCAGCGCCAGGAAAGCGGCTTTTTGAAATAATCCTCCACCCATTGCCAACCCTCTGGATCGGGAACCTCTGGCTGTTTGGTTTCGGCTTGGGGTGAAGGTTCGGACGGAGCAGTCTCTTTCGGAGTTTCGGGGATTTGTTTGGGAAGGAGGGCGTTAACTTCCTTTTTGCTTTCCTCCAATCGGCTCTGAATTTCTTTCGAAATGTGTCCGCATACCGTCCGTAAATCATCGGCGGCCTGCACTTCAGGAAACTGTTCGATCAGGACAACTTCCTCGGTCGCCAGATAGCCGCAATAATGAATCCTGAAACAATTTGCAGCAGTCTTTTCCGGGAAAAGAAGTTTCGAACGTGCAGGTCCAGTCACATCAAGCTTCAACCGGCTGCTTTCCAAATCTGCAACCAGTTTTTCCAATTGTTTTCGGGCCTTTATTAGTTTGCCGCGCACCGCCTTGATTTCGTCGGTCGGTATGGGAGAGAAAACTGGCAGCACCGGAATCGGCTTTCCCGGGCGGTTTTGAAGGAGTTGATCCATGGAATGCAGTGCCGAACTCAAACCGAGAAGGTTTTGATCGTTCAAACCGCAGACGATGACGAGTTCGGAAAACAGCGATCCTATCGCCAGATCCGAAACGAACGTAAGCCCCGTGCGGAGATCGACCAGGAGATAATCCAGACTCGTTTTTCCATGCTCGCGGATGTCGCCTCTGTCATACGGACCTTCGAAAACCTCGATCTCCCCGATCTGACTTCGCATGTCCTGAAAAAGCCATTCGCCGATCTTCGTCTTCGGAGTCCCGTTGTTTCCCTGGTATTTTTCTGCCAGAAGATTGGCCTGAATCGATGTGGTACGCCGCATCGAGGCGTCGGGAATTCGTTCCATAAGGGTCGGAGGACACAACGCGGGCCACAGATACACCGCCCCTTGCGCTCCCTTGGCCATTTTGGTGCGGTAAAAAAGCTCTTTCAAATTCGGGATTTTCACGGGTTGCGCGTTTGGGTCGTCAGGCATCAAAGGTTGCTTTTGGGCACTTTCAGAAACTTTTTTCAGCCTCCGAAGCTCTTTAGAAGCTGCATCCAGGTAGTCGTACAGGCCTTTGTCCGGGTATTTCTCACCCTCGGCCACTTGCAATGGTTTCGATACCGAAAGGCCGGGAGCCTCCAAGTCGAGATCGAGAATTCCCACCTGCTTGCCTTGGGTCCAGGCCAGATAATACGCAAGGTTCATGATGAGGTTGGAGCGTCCGACCCCACCTTTGAAAGAATAAAAACCGATCGTTCGCATAGGTATCGATTCCTTTGATTACGGTCCAATACGATTGGTAGTTTAACCTATCAGGGCCAGACCCAACTTAGCTCTGCCAGAGAAAGAGCCATCATTGCCGGAGACTCTGATTTCCTCCATCGCGAAAGTAATTGTAGGAACACCTCCCGACGGAGATTTCCGAGGATGTTGTTCCTCCAGTTTATCGAGAAATGGGCTTTTTTTGATGATTTGCAGGATCTCGGCGAATTCCTCACGGGAAAATTTCCACCTGTCGAGTTCATCAGGAGAACCTGTTAAGGCATTGATGGTGATATCCGAGTAGAGCAGTTCAAACAAAAACTTTAATGTGTTTTCAAGCCGTTGTTTGGGATGTTTTTCGGAGATTTTCTCTGCCTTGGGAAGCACTCGCAATCTGCGTCCTTTGGTAGTACCGAGGCGTTGAACAAACCCGGCCTCTTCGAGCGCGAAAAGTACTCTGGAAATCGTCGCTTCGGAGGGTGCTTCGTCGCTATGGTCCAACAAACGACGGCGAATGTCCCCCAGTGTGGTTTTCCGTTCATGCAGCGGTGTTTCACGGTTTAGCTCAATCAAGGTTTCAAGGACCGCTGCTCCATGGGAAATGCGTTGTAGCGACTGTGCGGGCTCCACCCTTGTCAGCTTGAATATCGCTCCGGTCACGAGGTCATTTAGCGTGACTACTTCCGGAACTTCCCAACACCATTTTGGAATGTTGTTTTTTTGTAGCACCTGAATCGCCTGCCGCGCCAAAGGCGTTAGCCCTTTTTGCATTTGCGACAATGTATCGTGATCCGATCGCATAATAGCGGACGTGACCATGGAACGGATTTCACTGACCCACTCCAAATCGAGTTCATTCGATTGCGGTTCATCCAGGAATTTTTTCAGTTCCTTGAAAACGATTGACATTCAGACTCCTTTGCCTCACTTGCAAGCTTTTGCAAGAATGAATTGTTATCCATGCTTAATTCTGCCATAGATATGCAAGAAACTGCAAGATAAAACCGGAAAACAGGTGATTTTCTTAAGTTTATTGTCATTTTCTCGACGATTGCAGACGTTGAATGGACAGCAAGAAGCCAATGTAGGCGGAAGAGATCGTAAGTAAAAAATGAATTCGTTTCTATCTTCTTGACGACTGTCCTCCAACGGCTATGCTGAAAGAAACCTGCTCGTCAAGCTGCTTCTTCACGAAAAGAACGAGCCCTTGGGGTAGGTTTTCGGAGTAGCACCATGCCTCCAAAATCAATACCTACAAAATCCCCAAAACTCACCCCACGCCTGCAATCTCGCTTGGCCACGATGAACAAACGCCTGTACCCGGCGAAACTCCGCTGGAGAGAGGATTCCGGCAAATTCTTCATTGCCTATCGCCGAAAAGGACGAAACGTCCGAAAAGTCCTTTCCAACGACATTGAGTTGGCCTACGAGCAGGCTCTGTTGATTCGGAAAGCCCTGGATGAGGCCCCGGTCATTTCCAACCGCCAGGTCACCCTGGAACAATGGTACGAGCGCTACGCTGAAGAACGCTACGGCAAGCTATCGCCGAAAACCGTTCACGGCTACAAATACGCCTGGGGGTTGCTTTCTGACGATCTAAAGGCCATGCCACTTGCAAAAATCACCAAGGAGCAAGCGGAAGCCACTGTGGAAGCCATTCCCGGACCGGGAGCCAGGAAGAATGCCGGGGTGTTTCTTGCAATTCTCCTCAACGCTGCAATCAAGACCGGATTGTTGGAAAAGAATCCTTACACACCCCATTTCGAAACACGAAAACGAACGGTGCCAGTCTTGTCCGTCGATCAACTGACTCGACTCTGTCATTCCGTTTCCCAAACGGCACAACCTGCCGTAATCCTGGCTGCTTTCTGTGGAGCGCGCCGTGGAGAAATCATGGCCCTGCTTCGGTCCGACATCGACCTCGATGGGAGATTGCTTTACATCACCAAGGCCAGAATCAAGATTTACGAAAAAGACGGTGGCATCGATGAAGTGAAGCAGACGAAAACCAAAGATCCACGGGTTGTTCCCATTCCGGAAATAGCCGTAGATCTACTTCGTCCTCATATCGAGAATCTCGCACCAGACGAGATGCTGTATTCCATCTGGAGGCAAGACCTGGACAAGCGACTGTCTGTCGGAGCAAAACGAGCCGGATTACCCAAGATATCCATTCACGGATTGCGACATGTGGCCGGAAGTCGGCAATTGATGGAGGGAGGTCCAGCCGTTGCTCAAGCACTTCTCGGGCATCGTGATATCTCGACGACGGTCGATACTTATGGCCATTTGACGGCGGTTTACCTGCAACGACAGGTCGACTGTGCCAATTTGAGCCAAAAAAAGCTCGCTCGGCTTGAAGAACTGGCAAGAAAGACCCTGGAAATTTCCGAGAAGAATCCACCAAAAGTGGAAGAAGTTCATGAATTGGCCTCGTTAGCCCTGCATTTTTGGCACAAATTGGCACAGAGGCAATAAAAAAGGACTTACGAAAACTCGTAAGTCCTTGATTTTACTGGTCGGAGCGAGAGGATTTGAACCTCCGACCCCCTGAACCCCATTCAGGTGCGCTACCAGACTGCGCTACGCTCCGAAGTTTGGTTTGACTCCGGTATGATTGGATGGTCATCCTGAGACAAACGTGTGGGAGAAATTAGCGGATGCCAGACGAGGAAGCAAGAGAAAATTTCAATAAAACGTTCCGGTAAAACTCTCGTCAGGCTCGTGGCGTTATTCTTGGTTGAGCAGGTTTTTCAAGACCTGGCTTGGCCGGAATGTCAATACGCGCCTCGCTGCAATTTCCATCTCTTCGCCGGTCTGCGGATTGCGACCGACGCGGGATTTCTTTTCGCGAACCACGAAGTTTCCGAAGCCAGAAATCTTGATTTTCTCACCACGTTCGAGCGTTTCCTTGATCAACTCAAACAAGGTATTGACGATTTCCGCCGATTCTTTTTTCGAAAGTCCGACTTTCTGATATACCGTTTCGACGAGTTCCGCCTTGGTCATAGTTCCTCCTGCCATCGCCTATTCTTTCCTGGAGAGAGCCACGAGAACCGTAGTATCCATCAGCAACTGTCTTGTTTCTATGCCGTCTTCGACAACTCGACCAGATTGCTGAAAGCCTGCGGATCAGAAATGGCCAGTTCCGCCAATATTTTACGATCAACTTCGACACCAAGCTTGCTCAGACCACCGATGAAACGGCTGTAGCTGACCCCGTTTAAACGGGCTGCAGCATTGATTCGCTGAATCCACAGTGCCCTGAAATCTCTTTTCCGCACTTTCCGATCTCTATATGCATACCACAAAGACCGATCCACCGCAACTTTTGCGGACCGAAATAATCGGCTTCCCGATCCCCTGAAGCCTTTGGCTTGCTTGAGAACCTTGTTGTGTCGCCGCCTGGTGTTTTTGCCGTATTTGATACGAGACATCTTTTCCTCCGCAGGAGTTCGAATCGGCGGGAATCAGGTGTCTCCCCGATTCGCATTCGCCACTTTCCGCTCCTCGCTTACGCCCTGTTTACAAGTTGGGCAACAACCGTTTCGCTTCTTTGGTATTGGACTTGTCCAACTCGGTTTTCTGACGCAGGTTGCGCTTGCGCTTGGTGGTCTTCTTCGTCAGAATGTGACGCAGGTTGGCTTTTTTCCGCTTGAACGAATTGGCGCGCTTTTTGATCCGTTTGGCCGCTGCGCGATTGGTCTTGATTTTCGGCATCGTTCTTTCCTTCGACTCTTCTTTTCGTGCACCATCCGATAAAATCTACCGTTTTTCGTCGGTACGCGAAAAAGGGAAACTATTGCTTGGGAGAAAGAATCATCGTCATGGTTCGCCCTTCCATTCCAGGGGCCTTTTCCACGACTCCGACATCTCCGACCTCCTCGAGCACCCGTTGCAGCAGTTCACGCCCCAGGTGCGTATGAGCCAATTCTCGGCCTCTAAAAACGACCGAAACCTTGGCTTTGTTTCCGGCTTCTAGAAACCGTAAAACATGCTTGATTTTCACTTTCAGGTCGTGATCCTCCGTCTTGGGACGAAGTTTGACTTCTTTGACCTGAATGAACGTTTGTTTCTTCTTCGCCTCCTGTGCGCGCTTTTTCTGCTGATATTTGAATTTGCCGTAATCCATGATCCGGCAAACAGGTGGGTCCGCGCCAGGGGAAACTTCCACCAGATCGAGTCCTCTGTTCCGAGCGGAGTCGAGAGCCTGCTGAGTATCCATCACACCCAACTGTTCTCCCGATTCGGTGATCACCCGAACCGACCGACAACGAATCTGGTTATTGACCCTTGTTTCTTTCCTTCTGCTAATCACTACCCCCAAAAACTGGAGTTTAGAAAAAACGGGCTGCCGACCTCTCGGCAGCCCCTGTCCTGGTAGGCACGGACGGGATCGAACCGTCGACATCTACCCCGTCAAGATAGCGCTCTACCACTGAGCTACGTGCCTCCATGAGCATCCATCGTTCAGGCAGCGGAATAACTATCAGATGCACCTTTTGGTGTCAAGAAAAACCGCTCCATTCCGCCACTTTCTTTCATTTCGCCTCTATTTTACAGGCCGCTGTTGGCCACAGAGACGAAATCTTCTTCGATGCTTCGTTCTCCGACGGTAAATGTGACGTACGCCACGCTCGAAAGACTCATGAACGTTCCGGCTTCAGCCGCGTTCGGAAGTCCGGGAAGCACGAAACCGAAATCGGCTTTTTTGATCTTTTTCAGCTTTCGGGCCACGTTTTTGCACAGGTAATTCCCAGCCAACGAAAACGCCAGATCCCGGTTTTTGCCCTTGGTAAGCTTTTTCAGCTCTTTGGCCGAATAATCTTCCGGGAGCAAATACGTGATTTTGCTCGCTTTGGCCTTTTTTAGAAGCTTTATCGTTTTGGATGAAAGTTTTTTATTCACCATCACGTAAAGATCGAACTGCTTGAGATGCTTGAAATTCTTCAGGAATTTCTTCGACACCATGTCGGCTTCGACCTCGACGACTTTACGATACGGCCCGAGGCTCTGAATCCGCAAAGCTTCTTCCTCTGTCAGTCCGCTGCGATTGGCTCGGATAATGAGCGTGAAATCCTGGAGTTTCTCCAGCCGCCGCTTGTGACCGTTCTGGAAGTAGGAGGGAATCACGACGTGCAGAGGCTTGCCGGTTTTCGCGGCTTTGGCCAGAACTTCGTTGGACGGGAAACGTCCCCCCTCGTCCACGACGATCTCCGCATTGGAGATCTTCGCAATACGATCGAACGAGATATCGGGTGTGCCGGAACCCACCACGAAACGCTTCGTGATCTTCCCTAAAAAGAGCGCTTCGATCCCGCCGCTCGCTTCTTTTGGAGTGAAATTCTTGTTTTTCTTCTTTGCCGCATCAAGCGGGAAAGCGATTCCCACAACAAGAAAAACCGCCAGCACGTAAGCGCTCAGTCTGGAAAATATCCTCATCGGTCAAGCTCCTGGATCGTTTATTGTCGAAATCATGCGTTTTTGCGTATCGTGCCCAACCCCTTGAATTTTCTTACGATACGCATCAATCGTTGACGCTTACTGAACCATAGGCGTCCGGTCTTGGTTGCACGAGGAATCCGGAAGCGCGAATGTCCTCGGTCTGGGGTCTTCCCTGATCCGCACTCGGAGACGCGCCACCCGTGACGAGAATCGAGCCATCGTCCAACATGGTCGCAGTATGGCCCATACGGGCGGGTGACATGCTGATCACCTGCCGGGAATAATCTTTCAGGCCCGCGAACGTCTCCCTGGCGGCCAGAGAAGGATCGTACACTACGATTTGAGCCTCGTCGGTAAGCGGCAGATTGTTTTCGTCGTAAGCGCCACCGATAATCACTACATTGCCGTTTGGCGTCATCGTCAGCGTCGAGAACGCTCTGGCAAACAGTGGCGTCACCGTTTCGTAGGTTTCGTTCTCGATGTTGAAGAGGAATGCCTCCTTGATCGGCTTCGTGAGAACTTCGTCTCCATTGCTCATGCTTTTTCGAAAACCGCCGATGACGAAAACCTTCGTCTCGCTGTCCACGGCGATTGCGGAGTGATGGTAAAGGTTCGGCAGACCGGAATTGTCGGAAACCACGCCGGAATTTTCCGATGTGTCGTCGGCGTCGCCGTCGGCATCGTCCAGGATTTTCGCAGTGATTTCACCGGGAACGAAAGCCTCGGTGCCAGAAACGCCGTTGGTGAAAATCTCGATGATGGGGAAGTTCCCCTCCCCTGCGCTGGGGTCGGCGCCGCCGTAAATGAACACCCGGTCGTCGGCGAGTCTCGAAGCGGTATGCCAGGCGCGTCCGACCTGCATACTCGTCGTGGCTTTATTGAAACTCGGCGTGATGGAGATGCTCCCGTCGGTCGCCTCCTGAATGAGAAGCTGGAAGATTTCGATCGAGGACAACCGCGTCAGGCCGTTTATGCTCTGCCCGAATCCCCCCGAAATCATGAATGTTTTCTTCTCGTCGTCCATCTGCGTGATCGTATGAAACACCCGAGGTTCGACCATATTCAAAATGTCGGGGTCTCCTTGCACCAGGATGTTCGTACCGTCTCCTGTGGGATCGTAGATTTCCGCATGTTTCAAAATGGCGGCCACGGGTGGCTCGAAATAGGCCATCCCTTCGAGACTCCAGCGCAAATGGAGTTGCGACGCGCCACCCGCGATCAGCACGCGCCCGTCGTTCAACTCCACGGCCACGTGTCCCGCCCGTGCACGCAAAAGAGGGGTCATGTCGTTCTTGAACTCCCCTGTGCCGGGATCGAAAAGTGAAACGCGGCTATGCGCCGTCATCAGGTCGCAGCTCTGGGTGCCGTCCAGGCAGGAACTCGTCGTGCTGTAGTTGATTTGCTGAATGCCGCCGGTGATAAGCACTTTGCCGTTCCGAAGCTTGGTCGCCTGATGCAGAAACGTGCGATTTTCCATGCAGTTGAAGGCTTTGGTGATGTCTCCCACGCGATGCATGGACACTTCCACCTCGACCGCTTCCGCCGAGCAGTTGTCCGTGTCCTTCTGGTCGCAGACATCCACGTTCATGTTGAATCCGCTCCAGGCGAGGATTTTCTCGTTGGTATCGGAAAATTCGTAGCCGCGCACTTCCAGCTTCTGGTTCTGCCCGGTCGGCACCTGCGTCAAGCGGTACTCTCCTGCACCGGGAGCCACGCATTCGGTGTCGGTAGTGGCATCGCAACTGCTGTCCACTCGCACGGTGATCTCCAACGGGTCTCCGTCTTGCGGGTAGAGAGAGAATTCCAGGCTCACCAGGCTGGAGGGAAGCTGGTCTCCATCGTAGCTGTCGTATTGGCCGGTTTCGATCTCGGCGACGGGGCATGTCGTGATATCATCGAGCGCCGCCGCACGCCAATTCAAGCGAATGTTCGGCCCTTCATCCACCACGGTTTCAGACCCGCATCCACTCGCCATCCAGAAAAGAGCGAAAACCAACGCCAGAGCACCGTATCCGTCGCATCCACGCATGTGACACCTTGCCTTGTCTACGATTATCCATAAATTCGGGGATTTATCCTACCCTTGCGGCGGCGGCGGAGTCAAGGTTTTCCTCCGGCCAGAACGGAACGAGGGGGACTCATCTCGATTTTTTTATCAAAGAGGAATGATGCTCACAGTGAGTCACTCACCCACGCAAATCGCAGCTTTTGTCACGTAAAGGGAGCCTCGGATTCGCTCATTCCGAGTGCCGCCCGAAGGGCGGTATATCGAGGAATCCCCATGGCATCCGCACCCCTTCGAACCAATTTCGCTTCGCGAAATCACTCAGGGTGAGTGTTTGATGGAGACCCGTTGAGAAAAACAAGGGTAGTACAAGAAAAATTGGCGTTGCTCGTCAGGAGTGCCGCACCCATGCAAAATGCGACAGTTTTAGCAGTTCAAATTTTTAGCGATAGTTTGCGTAAGTCGGGTAAAACAATTGCAACCTAACAGTGTACGTACACTTTCATGCTCGCAAAGTGTACGTACACTGTTAGGTATAGAGGATTACCAACCCTCCCGAACTTGATTTCGGAGCCAGTCCGATGCGAGTATCCTTCTTAAGAATAGAGTTTTCCTGTGTAAAATCATACACATATATACTATTCTTCGCAGATGCTTTGGTACGAAGCCGCTTCGCGGCAGTTTTTAGCCCCTGCCTGTCCGTAAGTTCTTGCTCGACTCCAGCCATATTTTTGTGATCGTATCCTGCGTTGAAGCCCTTTGGCGCGTTTGCAATCTTCCCGTTTTCTCCCGCAATACCTTGCCTGAATTCCCATGACCCCGACATCCTTGTGATTTCAGTCGTCCGATTTCCGGGCGGCGTCAATCACGAGGAGGAGACTCATGGGACATCTCAAAGAAAGAATGAGCGAGGATCTTTTACGGTACGGGCTGCGCCTTGCCACGCGCAAACAGTATCTGAACCACGCCGAATCGTATGTCCGACATTTCAAGCGATCGCCGGATCAACTGGGCGCGGCTGAAATTGAGGCATGGATCCGGCACCTGGCGAGAGCGGAAAAGCGACCGGACAGTTTCCGGCAGCAGGCGCTGATGGCGCTCAAGTTTCTCTATTTCGTGACGCTGGATCGTCCAGGTGTCGCAGCCTGTTTTCTTTCTCCCGGCAAGCCGGGACCGGTTCCCGATCCGCTCACGAAGAGCGAGATGGACCGGCTGTTTGAGGGCGTTGCCTCTGAGCTTCACAAAACGGTTTTGATCGTAGCATTCGGCGGCGGTTTGCGCCTGGGCGAGACCTGTCGCCTGAGGACGGGGGATATCGATAGCAAAAGGATGCTGATCCGCCTGACTTCTTCAAACAGCGCCTGGCCCCAATTCGTTCCGCTTCACTCGGAAACTCTCACAACCCTGCGCCGGTGGTGGCGCGACACTAGGCCTCGAACGGATCTGCTTTTCACACGCGATGGCCATGACAATCCCTTGACTCCCGGTCCCATGCAAAAGGCAATCAGGCAAGCTGCAATGGATGGAGGTTTCGATTATACGACGATCGAGAAGACACTGCGCTATTCCTTCTTCAGGCATCGCCTGACGCAAGCAGACAACCCACGCGAGGTCAGGCACATCCTGCGCTGCACCTCCATCCGTCTCGTCCTGGCCAGTTTCATCACTCGGAAGAAAGCAACATCTTTCCATGCATGCGAAGCCGTGAAAGGAGGCCGGATATGAGAAGCGCACGTCAACGAATGGTGCGGCAGATGAAGTTGAGAAACCTTTCCGCCTCCACGCAGGCCGACTATCTGCGCAGGTTGAAAAAACTCGAGCAGCACGTCGGCAAGCAGTTGGGACGAATCAGCCTGGAGGAGATCCGCGACTACCTGCTTTATCTTCATGAGAAACGCGGATTCACTCCGGGGAGCGTCAATTCTCATGCCCGGGTTTTTCGCTTTTTCTTTCTCAACGTCATGGACCGCCCCTGGCCGCTGGCGGCAATACCAGCGGCCAGGGAGCCCAAAACGCTTCCCGTGGTACTTGCGCCTTCGGAAGTCGTCCGTTTTCTAGACGCCGTCCAAAACGTCAGGTATCGCACGATCTTCCAGGTCATGTACGCTTCCGGTCTACGCGTCTCGGAAGCGGCGAATCTGCGGGCGAGCGACATCGATAGCCAGAGAATGGTCATCCGCGTTCGCCAAGGCAAGATGAGCAAAGATCGCTACACCGTGCTGTCTCCGAAACTGCTGCTCATCTTACGGGACTACTGGAGAACATGCAAGCCGGGAAAACATCAGGCAAACAGTAAGAATCCATGGCTGTTTCCAGGAAGAATTAAGGGACGCTGCATTACGACCACTTCCATCCAAATTGTCTGCAAAAAAATCTCCATTCAATCGGGGTTGGCGCCGAGCAAAAAGGTAACGCCTCATAGTTTTCGCCACAGCTTCGCCACCCATATGCTGGAGAACGGCGTCGATCTACGCACGATCCAGGTGCTCCTGGGGCACGCTTCCTTATCCACCACGGCCATTTACACCCACATCGCCACGGCGCGCATCGCCGGGATGCAAAGCCCCTTCGACCTCCTGCCGGGATCGGAGGCGAATCATG
Source organism: Myxococcota bacterium (assembly GCA_963663525.2). Taxonomy (GTDB): domain Bacteria; phylum Myxococcota_A; class SURF-8; order SURF-8. The sequence continues at coordinate 472,927 of CAXXHC010000004.1, read as the reverse complement.
GCGAATAGCAGACTCACGACGGCCGAACTTCTCCGGAAGAATTGGGATGAGTTTCTCGGTCTGTACGGCAATCTCCTGTCGCCCGAGCAGACCAAGGCCGCTCGTGACATCATGGCCTGCCGCACCAACGAGATGGGCGGACACTGCGAGCACAGACGCTGCAACCAATGCGGACACGAAACCAAAGGCTACAACTCATGCGGCAATCGCGCCTGCCCCAAATGCGGCGCTCTGGCCTCGGCCACGTGGCTGGCCGGACGCAGAGCCGAGCTCTTGCCCGTACCGTACTTTCACATCGTCTTCACCATCCCGAAAGAGATAGAGGATTTGGCGCTGATCAACCGGCGCGTGATCTACGACATCCTCTTCAAGACCTCGGCGAAAACCATGCTCACGATCGCCGGGGATCCCAGGCATCTGGGCGCGAACATCGGCTTCACCAGCGTGCTGCATACCTGGGGCAGCACCTTGCTGCATCATCCCCACGTCCATATGATCGTCCCCGGAGGCGGGATTTCGCCCGACGGCAAAAGCTGGGTGACTTGCCGCGAGGACTTCTTTCTGCATGTGAACGTTCTGAAGAGTCTCTTCAGGCGATTGTTTCTGGAGGCGCTCAAAAGGGCCTATGAAGCGGGCAAACTGCGTTTTACCGGAAAGTCCGGGAAATTCGCCGGCCCGAAAGCTTTCGATCGGTTCATCAAAACGCACCGTGGGATGAAATGGCATGTCTACGCCAAAGCGCCCTTCGGCGGGCCGGAGACGACGCTCAACTACCTGGCCAGGTACACTCATCGCACGGCCTTCTCCGATCAGCGCTTGATCGCAATGAAAGACGGCAAGGTTTCCTTCCGGTACAAGGATTACAAAAAGGAAGGGGAAAAGCGCGTCATGACTCTTTCGGCGACCGAATTTATCCGGCGCTTCCTGATGCACGTTCTCCCCAAGGGCTTTACGCGCATCCGGCATTACGGCTTGCACGCCAACCGCTTTCGGGCGAGGAATATCAAGCGTTGCCGTGACTTGCTCGGCGCGCCGGAACCCGAACCCATCGAGCGATACGACGAGATGAGCTGGGACGAGCGCTACCTGGCGCTCACCGGGCACGATCCGCTCTTGTGTCCGGTGTGCAAGAAGGGACGGCTGGAACTCGTCACGGAGCATGATAGGCCGGACGGCGCACAAAACATGACGGCCTATCCGCCAAACGGAAACGAACTCGGGCAGGCGAAAAGACCGGAAATGGCAGGCGCTTCACCGCCCGTCTGAGCTCGTGTGAAAATACGCTCGTTGCATTACCTGCGTGCCGGATCAGACGGAACCTCCACGAAGAAGACGGGCGCCGTGTGTCCGGAGGGCGAAAAGCAGCCGTCAATACCGCCCAAAGGACCTTCGAAAATGAAAGATCGCAGACGAAAACCATGATTCCCAGGAAGCGCAAACACCATTCTCCCTCTTTTCAACACGGCTCGGAGCCGAGTCGAACCTTTCAAAACAACCGCACGTCATTCATTCCACATAGCGAGACTTCGGAGTAAAGCGCCTTCGTACAGAGTTCTTTTCCGCAATGCGCGCTTGCGCGCGACTGCGGAAGAAGACTTTTTAATTACGAAGCCGCTTCGCGGCAGTTTTTAGCCCCTGCCTGTCCGTAAGTTCTTGCTCGACTCCAGCCATATTTTTGTGATCGTATCCTGCGTTGAAGCCCTTTGGCGCGTTTGCAATCTTCCCGTTTTCTCCCGCAATACCTTGCCTGAATTCCCATGACCCCGACATCCTTGTGATTTCAGTCGTCCGATTTCCGGGCGGCGTCAATCACGAGGAGGAGACTCATGGGACATCTCAAAGAAAGAATGAGCGAGGATCTTTTACGGTACGGGCTGCGCCTTGCCACGCGCAAACAGTATCTGAACCACGCCGAATCGTATGTCCGACATTTCAAGCGATCGCCGGATCAACTGGGCGCGGCTGAAATTGAGGCATGGATCCGGCACCTGGCGAGAGCGGAAAAGCGACCGGACAGTTTCCGGCAGCAGGCGCTGATGGCGCTCAAGTTTCTCTATTTCGTGACGCTGGATCGTCCAGGTGTCGCAGCCTGTTTTCTTTCTCCCGGCAAGCCGGGACCGGTTCCCGATCCGCTCACGAAGAGCGAGATGGACCGGCTGTTTGAGGGCGTTGCCTCTGAGCTTCACAAAACGGTTTTGATCGTAGCATTCGGCGGCGGTTTGCGCCTGGGCGAGACCTGTCGCCTGAGGACGGGGGATATCGATAGCAAAAGGATGCTGATCCGCCTGACTTCTTCAAACAGCGCCTGGCCCCAATTCGTTCCGCTTCACTCGGAAACTCTCACAACCCTGCGCCGGTGGTGGCGCGACACTAGGCCTCGAACGGATCTGCTTTTCACACGCGATGGCCATGACAATCCCTTGACTCCCGGTCCCATGCAAAAGGCAATCAGGCAAGCTGCAATGGATGGAGGTTTCGATTATACGACGATCGAGAAGACACTGCGCTATTCCTTCTTCAGGCATCGCCTGACGCAAGCAGACAACCCACGCGAGGTCAGGCACATCCTGCGCTGCACCTCCATCCGTCTCGTCCTGGCCAGTTTCATCACTCGGAAGAAAGCAACATCTTTCCATGCATGCGAAGCCGTGAAAGGAGGCCGGATATGAGAAGCGCACGTCAACGAATGGTGCGGCAGATGAAGTTGAGAAACCTTTCCGCCTCCACGCAGGCCGACTATCTGCGCAGGTTGAAAAAACTCGAGCAGCACGTCGGCAAGCAGTTGGGACGAATCAGCCTGGAGGAGATCCGCGACTACCTGCTTTATCTTCATGAGAAACGCGGATTCACTCCGGGGAGCGTCAATTCTCATGCCCGGGTTTTTCGCTTTTTCTTTCTCAACGTCATGGACCGCCCCTGGCCGCTGGCGGCAATACCAGCGGCCAGGGAGCCCAAAACGCTTCCCGTGGTACTTGCGCCTTCGGAAGTCGTCCGTTTTCTAGACGCCGTCCAAAACGTCAGGTATCGCACGATCTTCCAGGTCATGTACGCTTCCGGTCTACGCGTCTCGGAAGCGGCGAATCTGCGGGCGAGCGACATCGATAGCCAGAGAATGGTCATCCGCGTTCGCCAAGGCAAGATGAGCAAAGATCGCTACACCGTGCTGTCTCCGAAACTGCTGCTCATCTTACGGGACTACTGGAGAACATGCAAGCCGGGAAAACATCAGGCAAACAGTAAGAATCCATGGCTGTTTCCAGGAAGAATTAAGGGACGCTGCATTACGACCACTTCCATCCAAATTGTCTGCAAAAAAATCTCCATTCAATCGGGGTTGGCGCCGAGCAAAAAGGTAACGCCTCATAGTTTTCGCCACAGCTTCGCCACCCATATGCTGGAGAACGGCGTCGATCTACGCACGATCCAGGTGCTCCTGGGGCACGCTTCCTTATCCACCACGGCCATTTACACCCACATCGCCACGGCGCGCATCGCCGGGATGCAAAGCCCCTTCGACCTCCTGCCGGGATCGGAGGCGAATCATGGCGAATAGCAGACTCACGACGGCCGAACTTCTCCGGAAGAATTGGGATGAGTTTCTCGGTCTGTACGGCAATCTCCTGTCGCCCGAGCAGACCAAGGCCGCTCGTGACATCATGGCCTGCCGCACCAACGAGATGGGCGGACACTGCGAGCACAGACGCTGCAACCAATGCGGACACGAAACCAAAGGCTACAACTCATGCGGCAATCGCGCCTGCCCCAAATGCGGCGCTCTGGCCTCGGCCACGTGGCTGGCCGGACGCAGAGCCGAGCTCTTGCCCGTACCGTACTTTCACATCGTCTTCACCATCCCGAAAGAGATAGAGGATTTGGCGCTGATCAACCGGCGCGTGATCTACGACATCCTCTTCAAGACCTCGGCGAAAACCATGCTCACGATCGCCGGGGATCCCAGGCATCTGGGCGCGAACATCGGCTTCACCAGCGTGCTGCATACCTGGGGCAGCACCTTGCTGCATCATCCCCACGTCCATATGATCGTCCCCGGAGGCGGGATTTCGCCCGACGGCAAAAGCTGGGTGACTTGCCGCGAGGACTTCTTTCTGCATGTGAACGTTCTGAAGAGTCTCTTCAGGCGATTGTTTCTGGAGGCGCTCAAAAGGGCCTATGAAGCGGGCAAACTGCGTTTTACCGGAAAGTCCGGGAAATTCGCCGGCCCGAAAGCTTTCGATCGGTTCATCAAAACGCACCGTGGGATGAAATGGCATGTCTACGCCAAAGCGCCCTTCGGCGGGCCGGAGACGACGCTCAACTACCTGGCCAGGTACACTCATCGCACGGCCTTCTCCGATCAGCGCTTGATCGCAATGAAAGACGGCAAGGTTTCCTTCCGGTACAAGGATTACAAAAAGGAAGGGGAAAAGCGCGTCATGACTCTTTCGGCGACCGAATTTATCCGGCGCTTCCTGATGCACGTTCTCCCCAAGGGCTTTACGCGCATCCGGCATTACGGCTTGCACGCCAACCGCTTTCGGGCGAGGAATATCAAGCGTTGCCGTGACTTGCTCGGCGCGCCGGAACCCGAACCCATCGAGCGATACGACGAGATGAGCTGGGACGAGCGCTACCTGGCGCTCACCGGGCACGATCCGCTCTTGTGTCCGGTGTGCAAGAAGGGACGGCTGGAACTCGTCACGGAGCATGATAGGCCGGACGGCGCACAAAACATGACGGCCTATCCGCCAAACGGAAACGAACTCGGGCAGGCGAAAAGACCGGAAATGGCAGGCGCTTCACCGCCCGTCTGAGCTCGTGTGAAAATACGCTCGTTGCATTACCTGCGTGCCGGATCAGACGGAACCTCCACGAAGAAGACGGGCGCCGTGTGTCCGGAGGGCGAAAAGCAGCCGTCAATACCGCCCAAAGGACCTTCGAAAATGAAAGATCGCAGACGAAAACCATGATTCCCAGGAAGCGCAAACACCATTCTCCCTCTTTTCAACACGGCTCGGAGCCGAGTCGAACCTTTCAAAACAACCGCACGTCATTCATTCCACATAGCGAGACTTCGGAGTAAAGCGCCTTCGTACAGAGTTCTTTTCCGCAATGCGCGCTTGCGCGCGACTGCGGAAGAAGACTTTTTAATCACAAGCAATTGGCGTTGTAAGCAGGCTTCAACCTGTACGCCAACGTACAGGTTACGAGCCTGAAACCACGGATTTCTTCCGAAAAACGTGATTTCCCGGCATTTTCAATCACGACCGATGGAACGAAACCACCATTTCACGGCAATCGACTCGTTAGCGGGATGTGTGTTTTTTGCGGAAGGGAGTTCCCTTGCGTCCCAGCGCCAGGGAATACAGGTAGCCGCCGTTGGAAAGCACGTAGACGTCGTTTCCGGCCACCAACGGCTCGCTGCTGATCCCCGTTCCTGTAGCGAAACGGGCGATGAGCTTTTTCGTATGATGATTCACGAAATACAGCGAATTTTCGGACGTGGTGAAGGCGAGAAAATCGTCCCGGTACGGCACCGGTCGGGAAAGCTCCCCTTCGGGTTTCTCCCGATACACGGTGTCGAATTTCATGTACCAGAGGGTCGAGCCGTCCGCCGGGTCGAGACAATACAAACCGGCTTCGCTGGCTCCCACGTACAGGCGACCTTCAACCAGAGACATGGAAGAGGAGCTTTTAAGTATCCGTTTCCACAGGGGTTTTCCAGTACTTGCATTGAGGGAATGCACCGAGCCGTTGAAACTTGCCGTATACAGTCGGCCTCGATTCACGATGGGCGTGGAATCGATGTCGTTGAAACGGTCGGCTTCGGCAAGTCCCCGTTTCCACAGGACATCTCCGTTTTTTTTATCCAGCGCCGCGATCAACCCCGACGTGCAGCCCAGATAGAGCGCATCGCCGTGAACCACCGGTACCGCGTGCCGACGCACCGACATGCTTCCGTAATATTCCTCGCGATGCTCCCAGATCCAGGCGCCCGTATCGGCTTCGAGAGCGATCAGTTTGTCGCTCTGGTTGACGACGTAGACCACTCCGTCATCAACGACCGGCTGGGTCATGATGGAGTCCCCAGTCTGGAAGCGCCAACGCTCCGCACCGCTCTGCACGTCGAACGCCGCGAGGTTTCCACTGACCGTACCCACGTACAGGAATCCGCCATCCGTCACCGGGCGGGCGATCAATTCTTCGGATAACGGGATCTTCCACGCCACTTTTCCATCGCTTCGACGGACTTTGAGCAACATCCGGTCCCGGCTGGCGGCGTAGACGTGGCTTTCGTCGAACCCTACCGTTCCGTATTCGATGGGCGTGTCATCCATGGGGGGTCGGTCGGTCAGTTTGACCCTCCAACGGGTCACGACGTCGAGCCCTTCGTTGAAAAGCACGGTCGGGCGCAGATTTTGCGGGCGTGGAGCTTTGTCGGAACAGGAGAAAATCCCCGCTCCCAACGCGATGAGAAGCGCGAGAAAAGTCCAGGAATATCGCTGGGATGGGTTTCTCATGGGCGACCGAGACGGAGATCCTGCCGAACACTACGAGGTCGGCGAATCATTCCGGCTGTTTGACCTCTTTCTCTTCGTTTTTCGGCTCGACTTTTTCGGCTTTTTCCGTATCGGGAGCCATTTGGCTTCCCTTTTGGGAGGATTGCCAGAAATCGATCAGTTTTTCCGCGTTGGTCTTCAAGGTGGATTCGGGGAAGTCCTCCAACATTTTTTTCATGGTGGAAATGGCTTCCTCGGTTTTTCCAAGCTTGTGAAGCATTCGCGCCAGATGATATCCGGCCTGCTCTTTCCAGATCGAACCTTCGTCCTCGAACAGCTTGCGATACTGCTTTTCGGCTTCGGCGGGCTGATTCGTGGCTTCGTAGGTCTGTCCAAGGTTGAATTCGGCCAGAAAACGCACGTCGTCGAAATCGCCGGAAGCTTCGTCCAGGAACGTCCGGTAACCTTCGGCGGCTTTGTCGTAACGTTTCAGCTCGAATTGCAGATTGGCCTGGTAGAAACGGGCCATCGTGCCGAGACCCGTCCCCTGATGCTCCGAAACGAGCTCGCTGAATTTCTCCAGAGCCGCCGAACTGCGGAATTCCTCGCTGGTATAGTACTCGTCCGTACCTTCCGGCGGGGTTTCGCCTTCCTCGACGATCGGAGCGTCCAGGGTTTTCAATGCCCTGGCAAAGCGAAGGGAAACGGCTGCGTGGCGGCTTTCGAGGTAGTATCTCAACGCCGAAACGGCGAGAAAAAGTACGACCAGCCCAACGCATACGGCGAGAATCTGCCGTTTGTGTTCGATGATCCATTCCAGAATCCGTTCGCCACGGCTCTGAAAAAGGTCCGGACCTTTAAGTTCTTTGCGATCCAGCTTTTTTGAAGATTTTCGGGTAGCCCTTGCCACAACCTTCTCCTTTGCAATGTCTGTCGGGATCTCGCACGCCCGTTTGATTCAAGATACGCAAAATAATCGCCTAACACGCGAAATGTCAATGAATTCTTGAATCTTATGGACACGAAGCGGTGGAATACGTATCGATCCGCTCCCCACCGCAATCCACGAAGAAATCTTCTGTCGTTCCACGCCATTCAAGCGTGCATTCCGTTCCGTCTCGTGCATAGAAAAACATGGAAAGCACGTCGCAGGGAACCACTCGCACCACGACTCCCTCTTCCTCCCCGGTCTTGTGCAAGACAAGATCCATCGAGCAGGTTTCATCCGTGATTTCAAGCAGTTCGATACTTTCCAACTCGCCGACCGGAACCCCGGCATCTGGGCAGTATCCGGCCTCGTCTCCCAAACAAGTGCATGGATCGTGCTCCGGTTCCTCTCCGGAATTCTCCTCCTCGTCCGCTTCCACCCGAAAAACGGAAAACACGGCCAGATGATCGACTTCGAAACGCACCATTTTCGATTTGACGTCCACGGTGGTTTCCACTTCCGACCATTCGGTTCCGTGATGCGACATTTCGAAAACCCGGATGCTGCGCTGTTGTGTTTCCTCCGTCATGCCTTCCGCGATGTAGCGCATCCCGATTTCGACGTTCCGGGTGAAATGCAGCCCTTCCGGCTCAAGCCACAGGGCCATCGACATCCGCGCCAGCGGCTCGCCGTCCACGAGAAATTCGGGAACACTCGCGGCGGAGAGTTCGTCGAGCACCAGACGCACCGGTTGCGGCACGGCCAGAACGGGAACGATCACCCGTGCCCCTTTGGGGCCGTACACGGTTCCGCCGTCGGAGTCGATCCACGCTGCGGTTTGCGTATTCGTGTAGTAGTCTCCTTGGCAGGAAACCAGTCCGATCAGGGCGAAGATCAGCGCCACCAGGTTTCCCATACGTTGCACGATCCGTTGTATTTCACGTCCGCTCACATCTGCCTCATCAGAACTGGTTGCCGATGGAGAATTCGAACTCGATGCGGTTGTCTTCGGGTCGCTTGGTAATCGGGCACCCCCACTCGAAACGCAGGGGACCGATGGGACTGTACCAGCGGAAACCCCAGCCCCAGCTCATGTACAAGCCCATGGGGAGATCCCACTCGTTCTGGCCCGATTGTCCGAGATAGAAGAACTGCTGGTCCTCTTTCCACACGTTTCCGGCATCGAAGAAGAACACCCAGCGAATGCCCGCCTGTTCGATCACCGGGAATTCCAACTCCCAGTTGGTCATGAATTTCTTGTTGCCGCCGAGCCGGTATTTCAGCGGAGAACCGACCGGATCGGACTGCGAAATGACCTCGGTGGTCGGGGAAATGGTGCCGTACTGGAAGCCGCGCACCGAGTAGATGCCGCCCATCTGGTAGCGCTGGGAAATCGGCACACCGGGGAAATCCTTCTCTCCGCGAAGATCCGACACAGGCTCTTCGAGTGAAATCACGTAGCCCATTTCCAGGTTGAGCTTGAAAATGACTTTCCAGAACACCGGTCGGAAGTATTGCAAAAGACTATAGAATTCCAGGTACTCGATTTCCGAACCCGTCCAGTCGTCCGCCGCTTCGGTGCTGAAATAGGACAAAATGCCCCGCGTGGGAAACAGGCGGTTGTCGCGTGAATCGTACTGTACGGTACCGGTCAGCGAAGAGGTATAGCCGCTCTTGAACAGGTGAAGGTGCACGTTGTCGCCGACGTTCAGATTCTCGGCTTTGACCGTATACCCCAAAAACAGCGTGAATTCGTCCGACACGGGATACCCGGCGGTCAGGCCCATGCCCCAGGTGCCGGTGGAATAATCTCCGAATTCCCCCTGCCGGGGATAGACGGTTTCCTGGTTGTACAATCGCAGATCCAGCGAAAACTTGGAATCGAGGAAATACGGCTCGATGAAACGGAACTGCACCTGTTTCTGACGCCCGCCGATCATCGCGTTCAATTGCAGCGTCTGGCCGCGACCCATGAGGTTGTTCTGGGAAATCTGCGCCTGGAACATGAAACTTTCCAGCGAAGAAAAACCGAAACCGATCTGGAACGTGCCCGTCCGGCGCTCTTTGACCTCGATTTCCAACTCAATTTTATTGTCTTCGGAGCCGGGATGCTCGTGGATCTCTACGGTTTCGAAAAAGCCCAACTGGTAGATTTTCTGCTTGGAACGCTTGATCGCCGTGGAGCTGTACAAATCGCCTTCATCGATGCGCATTTCCCGCCGGATCACCTTGTCCCGCGTGCTGGTGTTGCCCGAAACGTAAATACGCTCGACGTAAACCTTCTGTCCCTTCTGAATCTGGAAATTCACGTGGACGATCCGGTTTTTACGGTCCAGCCGGGTGTGAGGCGAGATATTGGCGAAGGCGTACCCGAGATCCTTGTAGGCGTCCCCGATGCGCTCCATGTCCCGCATGAATACGCTGCGGTTGAAGACGTCGCCCTTGTTCAACCGCATCAGTTCCCGCATCCGCGCTGGAGGGAAGATCACTTCGCCGGAAAATCCCACGTCACCGAGAACGAAGGATTCACCTTCGGTGATATTGAACGTCACCGTCACGTAGCGCTGATCCGCCGAAATGTACGCCTTGGGCTGTCCGATCTTGGCTTCTACGTAGCCGCGATCCGCATAATATTGATTAATCATGAAGGCGTCGCGTTCGAGGATTTCCTGCCGGTACTGCCCGGAATTGTTCATGAAACTGAGGAAATCGCCCGGCTTCGTGAGCATCACCTCGGCCAGATCTTCGTCCTTGATCTTGTGGTTGCCGACCAGGAAGACCTTTTTCACCTCGACCTTGGCGCGCTCCTTGATGATGAACACGACGTTGGCCTGTTTTTCCTCCAGTTCGTCTACCCGGTAGGTCACTTCGGCCAGGAAAAAGCCCTTGTCGATGTACACGTTGCGGATTTTCTCCACGTTGCGTTCGATCTTGGCGTGGGAAAGCACCGAATAGGGCTTGACGTCGATCACCTCTCGGATGTCGTCCTCGCTCACCTCGTCCTGACCCTCGATCAGCACTTCCTTGATGCTGGAGCGCTCCTCCACAACCATCGTAATCAGCCAGCCTTCCTCGGTTTTTTCGCGGAAGAACTGGATATCCGTAAAATATCCCAGTTTATAGACGCGCCGCAGATCCTTGCGCACCTGCTCCTCGGAGTAAGTCTGTCCCTTGCGGGTGTACACCACCCGCAGGATCGAGGCAGCTTCCACCTTTTCGTTGCCCATCACGCGGACACCGGCCACCTTGTCGGCTTCCTCGGCCCTTGCTTCGCCCGCCGACCACGCAAACATCGCGAAAAGCCACACACCGAGCAGCCCCACGAAAATCCCGCGTGCGAACGCATTTCGCCCGGAAATCCGGCTCGTGCCTTCGTGTCGGAGGAAGCCCGGACGGTCGGTCATGCCCTGCCCTCCTCCAGGTTGTCCCGGTCCTCGATGCAACCGTTTTGCAGAAGCAGGCGGCGGTCCATCGAATCGGCGAGTCCGGTGTTGTGCGTCACGACCACCAGCGTGGTCTCGTGCAACCGGTTGATTTCGTGCAACAAATCGTGAATTCCCTTGGATGTCGAGGCGTCCAGGTTGCCCGTCAGTTCGTCGGCCAGAAGGATTTTCGGCTCCATCACGAGCGCCCGCGCAATGGCCACGCGCTGCTGTTCTCCGCCGGAAAGCTCGCCGGGGCGGTGGTCGAAACGATGTCCCAGCCCAACTTCCTCCAACAGGTGCTGGGCCTGTTTTCGCACGGCAGGTATGGGATCTCCGGCGATGCGTCCGGGCATCATTACGTTTTCCAGCGCACTGAAATCGGGCAACAGATAGTGGAACTGAAACACGAAACCGATGCTGCGGTTGCGAAACGCGGCGAGTTTGCGATCCGGGAAGGAAAATACATCCAACCCTTCGTACATCACGCTCCCTTCCGTCGGCACGTCGAGCGTACCCGCCACGTGCAGAAACGTGCTTTTTCCCGCGCCGGACGGCCCCATGATCGACACCTTTTCCCCGCGTGCGATTTGCAGATTCACTTCTTCGAGCACGTGAACCGTCCGCGCACCGAGGCGATAGTCCTTTTTCAGGTTCCGAATGTCGATCAGTTCCGCCACGTCAATCGTTCCTCAATCCTTTCACGGGGTGCAGACGCGCCGCGCCCAGCGCCGGAAATAGCGTCGCCAGCCAGGAAATCGTCACCGCCACCACGCCGATTGCGGCGAGGTTGGAGGCTTCCACCCGCACGGGAAGCTTGGCCATGAAGTAAACTTTTGGGTCGAGTAAATCAAGATATTGATTCAAAAAAGGAATCAAGGCGCACAAAATGATCCCTAAAAGCAATCCTGCAACCGTTCCCAATGCCCCAATCAACAACCCATCGATCATGAAAATTCCCATAATCGAAGTGCGTTTCGCACCCATGCTCTTGAAAATCGCGATTTCCTTGATTTTCTCCAGCACCAGCATAATCAGCGTCGAGGCGATGTTGAAGGCCGCCACCAGGGTAATAAATGTCAAAATAATGAACATCACGATCCGTTCCAGCTTGAGCGCCGCGAACAGGTTGCGGTTCATCTCCCGCCAGTCCCGCACTTTGTACGGGAAACCGCCGAGTTTTTCCTCGATGGCTTCGGCCACTGTGGCGGTTTCCATGAGGAGGTCGTCGTCCACGCGGAATTCGATGGCCGTGATGCTGTCCGGCTCCATCTGGGAGAAATCCTGCAAGGCTTTCAACGTCGAAAAGGCGAATTTCAGGTCGTATTCGTACATGCCGGAATGGAAAATCGCCGCCACGCGGAAAAAACGGCTCGTGGGAACCGGTCCCGTCGGCCCGACACCGCCGCCCACGGGATTGACCACGCTCACCACGTCGCCGACCCCGGATTTCAAATCTTCGGCCAGCTCGCTGCCCAGAATGATCGACTCCATCGCCCGATTGTGAAGGCGGTTTTTCTGGGGGTCGTAATCCTCCGAATCTTCTTGTTTTTCCTCCGGTTTTCGGTTTTCCTTCACCCACTCGTACAACCCTTCGGGGTCGCTCAGCCATTCGAAACGTCCCGGAAAAGCGCCCTCCCCTTCCAGCGGTCGGATCAGCTTGGACAGGTCGCTGACCTTCACCGAAAGTTCGGGATCGATACCTTTGAGCAGCACCCCGTTGGTTCCCGCCTGGGAGGTTATCATCACTTCCCGCAGCACGAACGGCGCGACCGCCGCCACGCCCTCGACTTCGGCGACCTTCGGCAATTTCTGCTCGTATTGGTCGATGCCTCCGGTCAGGCGGATGACGTTGCCGTGGGCATTGAGTCCGACAATCATTTCTCCAAGCTGCACGGCGTAGCCGGACATCACCGAGGTGACGACCACCAGCGCCGCTACGCCCACCGCCACACCGGCCACCGCAATCCAGCCCGTCGTCGAAACGAAGGAGTTGCGATCGCGATTGCGCAGGTAGCGCATGGCTACGAACCTGGAGAACGAAGAACTCATAAAGGTGCGAAATTCCTTTCTTATTCGTCGCGGATGCCGTCGATCGGGTGCATACGGGACGCCTTGATGCTCGGCAGCAGCGTGGCGACCCAGCTAATTCCCAACGCCGACAGGACGATCAACACAAGATGCACGGGATCGGTTTTCACCGGCAGTTTGGTCATGTAGTAAACGCTGGGGTCCAGCAAATCGTAACGATCGTTGATAATTGGAATCAGCGCACAGACCGCCAGCCCCAGACCGAGACCTAGCAGCGTGCCGAACCCGCCGATGGCCAATCCTTCATACTGGAAAATCCGCCGAATCCCGGCGTTCGAAGCACCCATAGATTTCAAGATGGCGATTTCACGGTGCTTTTCGATGACCATCATAATCAACTTCGAGGCGATGTTGAACGCTGCCACGATGGTGATAAAAGTAAGAATAATGAACATCGCGAGTTGCTCGACCTTGAGCGCCGCAAACAGCGAGGCGTTAAGCTCCATCCAGTCTTTCACCTCGAAATTCACGCAGTCGGCCCCTTCGCACGAAGCGTTCCGGTAGGATTCGGGCAACTCGTAACTCTTCGAAATCACTTGCTGTACGGCGGCGGCTACTTCGTCGGCGTCGAACACCAGATCCTGGTTCACCAGGAATTCCAACCCGGTCCACGAGCCCTCCGCCCCGGAAAAATCCTGGAGTTCCGCGAGCGAAACGAAGGCCATCTGCATGTCGTACTCGAACATCCCCGAATAAAACACGCCGCCGATGCGAAAGGCCCGACTGGAGGGAATCGGCCCGTTTGGCCCCAACCCTCCTCCGAAGGGATTGATGATCGTCACCTCGTCGCCCACCCAGACGTGGAGGAAATGCGCCATTTCCTGGCCGATCATCAGCGCGGGAAGTTCCTCTTCGGGGTGTTTTTCGTAGACGTCCGCCCTCGGATCGAGCCCCAGGGAGGTCCACTCTTTTTCCCGCTCCTTCTTGCGGAATTCCAACAGCGCCTTGGGAGAACGCATGTAAGACCAGTCGGAATCGGACTCTTTTATCAACATGCTTTCGATGTCGATGACCTGCCGCTCCAGCCCGACGTCGATTCCCTTGAGAATCAGGCCGGAGACACGCGAACGGGAGGAAATCATCACCTCGCGCGACAAAAACGGCGCGACGAGCCGGACGCCCTCCACGCCGGAAACGAGGTCGATCAGTTTCGAATCGTCGGGAAACTGCCCGATTTTCCTATGGATTTTCCCATGAGCGTTGAGCCCGATGATTTTGTCGCGAACCTCTTCCTCGAATCCCGTCATCACCGAGAGCACGACGATCAACGCCATCACCCCCACGGCGACCCCCGCCACGGAGATGAAGGTCAGAGCCGATACGAAGCGGCTCTGCCTTTTGGCGCGAAGGTAGCGGCCCGCAATGTGGAATTCATAGGACATCCGGCCTTAGGACTGCTTTCTCAACTGCGGGAAAAGAATGACATCACGGATGGAAGGCTGATCGGCCAGCAGCATCACCAGCCGGTCGATGCCGACACCGCAACCCGCCGCCGGAGGCATTCCGTATTCCAGCGCGTGCACGTAGTCTGCATCCATCTCGTGGGCTTCGTCGTCGCCCGCCTCTTTTTGCGCGATCTGAGACTCGAAGCGCGCGCGCTGGTCGTCGGGATCGTTCAATTCGCTGAACGCATTGGACAATTCCCGCCCCGACACTACGAGTTCGAAACGATCCACCAGCCGGGAATCGGCTTCCTTTTTCCGCGCCAGGGGAGAAACATCCAACGGGTAATCGGTCACGAAGGTCGGATCGATCAGCGTGGATTCCACCGTCTCATCGAAGAGTTCGCACAGCAGCTTACCGTCGGAGTATTTTTCCACGTCCGGAATTCTGTACTCTTTGGCCAACCGCTCCAGGGTGGCGCGCTCCCACAGGGATTCTTCAGGAACGCCGCAGGCTTTCGACACCCCCTCGTGCACCCGCACCCGCTTGAAAGGAGGCGTGAAATCGATTTCCTGCCCCTGGTAGGCGATTTTCATCGAGCCGGTCACGCCTTCGGCCACGAAGGCCAGCATCTTTTCGAGAAAGTCCATCTGGTCCTCGTAGGTGGCGTAGGCCCAGTAGTATTCCAGCATGGTGAATTCGGGATTGTGCCGCAGGCTGATGCCCTCGTTGCGGAAGTTGCGGTTGATCTCGTACACCCGCTCCAGATCGCCCACCAACAGGCGTTTCAGGTACAATTCCGGGGCGATACGCAGGTACAGGTCCATGTCCAGCGCGTTGTGATGGGTCACGAAGGGCCGGGCCGCTGCACCACCCGCAATGGGGTGCATCATCGGCGTTTCCACTTCCATGAAATCCGCCTCGTCCAGATACTGGCGGATCAAACGCACGGTTTTGTTGCGCTTGTGGAAAATATCGGCCACTTCGGGATTGACGATCAGGTCGAGGTAGCGCTGCCGGAAACGGGTTTCGGTGTCGGTCAGCCCGTGGAATTTCTCCGGCAGGGGATGCAGGCTTTTCGTCACCAGCCGGATTTCGTCGCATTTGATCGTCAACTCATCGGTTTTCGTGCGAAACGGCGTCCCCACGACACCGACGATATCCCCGATATCGAAGGTTTTGAACAGCTTGAAGGCGTCGTCGCCGATCTTGTTTTTCTGGACGAAAAGCTGCAATTTGCCCTTGCGGTCCTTGATGACCACGAAGGCCGCCTTACCGAACAATCTCGTCGCCACGATCCGCCCGGCCAGCCGGTAGACATCCTCTACCTCGGCCATCGCTTCGGCGTCTTTGTCATCCCAGTCGGCCTTGACGTCGGCGGTGGTGTGCAAGGGTTTGAAATCGTTGGGAAAAGGATTGATTCCTTGTTCGCGCAGGTCGTCCAGTTTTTTTCTGCGCAGCTTCAACAGTTCGCTTTTGGGTTCTTCCATGATGCGTCTCTTTTCGAGGATACGGATCTGAGCCTTTCCGAAGCAGTGGATCTTCGTACCGCAGTTTCCCCGGCAAGGCAAGGTTTCTCGCGATATGAAATATAGTTATTGGACTCGGAAGCCCCGCACGACCTTCCAGTTTTCGCCCGCTCGTTCGACGAGCGCCACCGGTCGGTGTTCGGCATCCAGCAGACGAAACACCCGCTGTTCGGGCTCGCAAGCAGATAGCGGCTCCACGTCGTCAGCGGGAATCGGACGGCCATGGACGGCTTCCACCGTCGCCCGCATCCCGCCCATAAGACGAGGCAACGGCAAGGATGGCGCTTCGAGCGGAACCAGCGCTTGCGTCAACGCCTCCTCGCCTTCGTCAAGCAGATATTCCAGGTCAATGCAGTCTT
Source organism: Myxococcota bacterium (assembly GCA_963663525.2). GTDB lineage: Bacteria > Myxococcota_A > SURF-8 > SURF-8. The sequence continues at coordinate 456,718 of CAXXHC010000004.1, read as the reverse complement.
CCAGAGAAAAGCCGGACGACGCCGTTCGCACGAGTTTTTCACACGTCGCGCCGCAACCCAATCGAAGGCCGAGATCGTGGCACAGCGTGCGGATGTAGGTACCCGCGCTGACCGTCGCCTCGAATCGTGCTCGACGATCTTCAAACTCCAGAAAACGCACGTTTTCCACAAGAATTCTCACGGGTTCGCGCTCGACCTCCCGCCCTTTTCGAGCCAGATTGTACAGCTTTTTTCCCTCGATCTTTTTCGCCGAATACATCGGCGGCGTCTGCCATTGCTCGCCTTCCAGCGCCTCGATTGCCTCGCGCACCGCGTCCTCGTTTACCGCAACCGGTCGTTCCTCCAGCACGGCGCCGGTAACGTCCTGAGTGTCGGTGATGCAACCCAACAACATGTCGGCTCGGTAGGTTTTGCGCGAATGCATCAGGTATTCGACCAGCTTCGTGCCTTCGTTGATCGCCAAAGGCAACACGCCGGAAGCGAAGGGGTCCAGCGTCCCGCAATGCCCCACACGCGCCAGTTTGAATCGCGAACGCACCTTGGCTACGGCGTGGGCTGAACCGATGTCTTTGGGTTTCACGAGCGGAAGAATACCCGACGGGGTGGTACGCCCCTTGTGTTTACGACCCATTTACGCCTCGACCGGCCAGGAACCGATCCGCTGCCCCAACCGCACCGGCGATCCTTCGGCGGGCGCTTCGATACGACAGCCTGGAGGAAAGAGCATCACCACGGTGGAACCCAGGTGAAACACGCCCGCCTCGTCGCCCTTTTGCGCTTCCAACGGGAAGTCGTATTCCGAAAAACAGCATTCGATATCGCTGACCGCCATCGCCGCCACCATCACCATCACGACGGGACGTCCTTTTTTGCGGCAACGAAAAACCATGCGGGCGTTGCGGGCAAACAGCGACGGGATGATTTTGTCGAAACCCAACCCCACCGGGTAGCGATCCCCGGCGATGCGTCGCACGGATTCGACCCAGCACGACAACGGCAGGTGCACCCGGTGGTAATCCTTCGGGCTGAGGTAGATCGTCACGAACGATCCGCCCTCGAAACGCTCGGCCAGATACGGGTCATGCAACAGTTCCATAAGACTGTAATCGATCCCTTTGACCTGCACGATCCTGCCTTTTTCCACGCTCCCGTGTCCCTGCCATGCTCCGTCGCAGGGACAGACGATGGCCTCCGGGGCGTCATCGATGGGACGCGCGCCCGGTTTGAGCCGACGCACGAAAAAAGCGTCTATGCTGCCGTATTCGTTCAGGTTTTTCTCGGCAGTGGAAGGGTCGATCCCCAGCCTTTCGGCAAAACGTCTCAACACCTGTTCGCGTCTGGACAAAGGAAGCGGGAGATGGGAAACCACACCCATCAGGCGGCTGAAAGCCCAACGGGGAACCAGTATTGCAGGATGGGGAAAGGCCATGGTCCCTCCTTCAGTCGATCACGCGAATGCGGTGATAACGCTTCTTGCCGATACGAAGAATGATCTGCCCGTGTTCGTCGGCGGTCTCCACGGAAATCGGGTGCTGCGGACCTTCGGCGCGCTCGCCGTTGACGCTCACCCCGCCGCCCAGGACAAGCCGTTTTGCTTCCTTGCCCGACGAAGCAATGCCGGTCGAAGCCAACAGTTTCACGAGCGGCACCGACGTCGCCAACTCCGAAGATTTCAACTCGACGGTGGGGATGTCGGCCTCCGGGTCGATTCTGGCCCCACCGGAAAACGCCGCCACGGCGGAGCGTTCGGCCTTCTTCGCCTCCTCCTCGCCGTGGGTCAGCTTGGTGACTTCGTAGGCCAGCACACGCTTGGCCTCGCGCAACTCCTCGCCTTGCAACTCGGCGAGTTTCGCGATTTCATCCAGCGGCAAGAATGTGAAATAATTGAGGAAACGCACCACGTCGGCGTCCTCGACGTTGATCCAGTACTGATAAAATTCGTAGGGAGACGTCAACTCGGCATCCAGCCAGATCGCTCCCGATTCCGACTTGCCCATCTTTTGACCGTCGGACTTGGTGATGAGCGGGAAAGTAATTCCGTAGGCTTGTCCACGGGCCACCCGGCGGATAAGTTCCACACCGGCGACGATGTTCCCCCACTGATCCGAACCGCCCATCTGCAAACGACAGCCCATCGTTCGGAATAGGTGTAGGAAATCATAGGCTTGCAAAAGCTGGTAATTGAATTCGAGGAAGCTCAAACCCTTTTCCAAACGCAGTTTCACCGACTCGGCGGTCAACATCCGATTGACGCTGAAATGCGTGCCGATTTCGCGCAGGAAGTCGATGTAGTTCAAACCTAAAAGCCACTCGGCGTTGTTGACGATCACGCCGTCGGAGGGGCCGTCGCCCAGGTGAATGAAGTGCCCGATTTGATTACGGAATTTCTCCGCGTTGGCAGCGATGGAATCCTTGTCGAGCATCTGCCGCATCTCGGTTTTTCCACTGGGATCGCCGATCATCGTAGTCCCACCACCCACCACGATGATGGGCTTGTGGCCGTCCTCCTGCATCCTGCGCATGGTCAACAACGTGGCCAGCGACCCGATGTGCAGACTCGAAGCGGTGGCGTCAAACCCGATGTAATGCGGAAACGATTCCTCGTCGAGCTTTTTGGCGAGGTCTTCGTCCGTGACCTGGTTGAGCATTCCGCGTTGTTGCAACTCTCTGAAAACACCCATGTTTTTCCTCACTCCACTTCGTTCCAGCGACCCTGGAAAACCTCTCCGGCGTCGCCGTTTTTCCCCATTCGAATTCCGGCGGGCATCTCCCGCCGATGAATCGGTATCTTAATCGCGCTCCTTTCGAATGGCAAGACGAGAAACGCGGGAATTCCTCATTCCCGGATGGTTCGAGGCGCATTTTGCAAAAATTAAAAAGTCTTCTTCCGCAGTCGCGCGCAAGCGCGCATTGCGGAAAAGAACTCTGTACGAAGGCGCTTTACTCCGAAGTCTCGCTATGTGGAATGAATGACGTGCGGTTGTTTTGAAAGGTTCGACTCGGCTCCGAGCCGTGTTGAAAAGAGGGAGAATGGTGTTTGCGCTTCCTGGGAATCATGGTTTTCGTCTGCGATCTTTCATTTTCGAAGGTCCTTTGGGCGGTATTGACGGCTGCTTTTCGCCCTCCGGACACACGGCGCCCGTCTTCTTCGTGGAGGTTCCGTCTGATCCGGCACGCAGGTAATGCAACGAGCGTATTTTCACACGAGCTCAGACGGGCGGTGAAGCGCCTGCCATTTCCGGTCTTTTCGCCTGCCCGAGTTCGTTTCCGTTTGGCGGATAGGCCGTCATGTTTTGTGCGCCGTCCGGCCTATCATGCTCCGTGACGAGTTCCAGCCGTCCCTTCTTGCACACCGGACACAAGAGCGGATCGTGCCCGGTGAGCGCCAGGTAGCGCTCGTCCCAGCTCATCTCGTCGTATCGCTCGATGGGTTCGGGTTCCGGCGCGCCGAGCAAGTCACGGCAACGCTTGATATTCCTCGCCCGAAAGCGGTTGGCGTGCAAGCCGTAATGCCGGATGCGCGTAAAGCCCTTGGGGAGAACGTGCATCAGGAAGCGCCGGATAAATTCGGTCGCCGAAAGAGTCATGACGCGCTTTTCCCCTTCCTTTTTGTAATCCTTGTACCGGAAGGAAACCTTGCCGTCTTTCATTGCGATCAAGCGCTGATCGGAGAAGGCCGTGCGATGAGTGTACCTGGCCAGGTAGTTGAGCGTCGTCTCCGGCCCGCCGAAGGGCGCTTTGGCGTAGACATGCCATTTCATCCCACGGTGCGTTTTGATGAACCGATCGAAAGCTTTCGGGCCGGCGAATTTCCCGGACTTTCCGGTAAAACGCAGTTTGCCCGCTTCATAGGCCCTTTTGAGCGCCTCCAGAAACAATCGCCTGAAGAGACTCTTCAGAACGTTCACATGCAGAAAGAAGTCCTCGCGGCAAGTCACCCAGCTTTTGCCGTCGGGCGAAATCCCGCCTCCGGGGACGATCATATGGACGTGGGGATGATGCAGCAAGGTGCTGCCCCAGGTATGCAGCACGCTGGTGAAGCCGATGTTCGCGCCCAGATGCCTGGGATCCCCGGCGATCGTGAGCATGGTTTTCGCCGAGGTCTTGAAGAGGATGTCGTAGATCACGCGCCGGTTGATCAGCGCCAAATCCTCTATCTCTTTCGGGATGGTGAAGACGATGTGAAAGTACGGTACGGGCAAGAGCTCGGCTCTGCGTCCGGCCAGCCACGTGGCCGAGGCCAGAGCGCCGCATTTGGGGCAGGCGCGATTGCCGCATGAGTTGTAGCCTTTGGTTTCGTGTCCGCATTGGTTGCAGCGTCTGTGCTCGCAGTGTCCGCCCATCTCGTTGGTGCGGCAGGCCATGATGTCACGAGCGGCCTTGGTCTGCTCGGGCGACAGGAGATTGCCGTACAGACCGAGAAACTCATCCCAATTCTTCCGGAGAAGTTCGGCCGTCGTGAGTCTGCTATTCGCCATGATTCGCCTCCGATCCCGGCAGGAGGTCGAAGGGGCTTTGCATCCCGGCGATGCGCGCCGTGGCGATGTGGGTGTAAATGGCCGTGGTGGATAAGGAAGCGTGCCCCAGGAGCACCTGGATCGTGCGTAGATCGACGCCGTTCTCCAGCATATGGGTGGCGAAGCTGTGGCGAAAACTATGAGGCGTTACCTTTTTGCTCGGCGCCAACCCCGATTGAATGGAGATTTTTTTGCAGACAATTTGGATGGAAGTGGTCGTAATGCAGCGTCCCTTAATTCTTCCTGGAAACAGCCATGGATTCTTACTGTTTGCCTGATGTTTTCCCGGCTTGCATGTTCTCCAGTAGTCCCGTAAGATGAGCAGCAGTTTCGGAGACAGCACGGTGTAGCGATCTTTGCTCATCTTGCCTTGGCGAACGCGGATGACCATTCTCTGGCTATCGATGTCGCTCGCCCGCAGATTCGCCGCTTCCGAGACGCGTAGACCGGAAGCGTACATGACCTGGAAGATCGTGCGATACCTGACGTTTTGGACGGCGTCTAGAAAACGGACGACTTCCGAAGGCGCAAGTACCACGGGAAGCGTTTTGGGCTCCCTGGCCGCTGGTATTGCCGCCAGCGGCCAGGGGCGGTCCATGACGTTGAGAAAGAAAAAGCGAAAAACCCGGGCATGAGAATTGACGCTCCCCGGAGTGAATCCGCGTTTCTCATGAAGATAAAGCAGGTAGTCGCGGATCTCCTCCAGGCTGATTCGTCCCAACTGCTTGCCGACGTGCTGCTCGAGTTTTTTCAACCTGCGCAGATAGTCGGCCTGCGTGGAGGCGGAAAGGTTTCTCAACTTCATCTGCCGCACCATTCGTTGACGTGCGCTTCTCATATCCGGCCTCCTTTCACGGCTTCGCATGCATGGAAAGATGTTGCTTTCTTCCGAGTGATGAAACTGGCCAGGACGAGACGGATGGAGGTGCAGCGCAGGATGTGCCTGACCTCGCGTGGGTTGTCTGCTTGCGTCAGGCGATGCCTGAAGAAGGAATAGCGCAGTGTCTTCTCGATCGTCGTATAATCGAAACCTCCATCCATTGCAGCTTGCCTGATTGCCTTTTGCATGGGACCGGGAGTCAAGGGATTGTCATGGCCATCGCGTGTGAAAAGCAGATCCGTTCGAGGCCTAGTGTCGCGCCACCACCGGCGCAGGGTTGTGAGAGTTTCCGAGTGAAGCGGAACGAATTGGGGCCAGGCGCTGTTTGAAGAAGTCAGGCGGATCAGCATCCTTTTGCTATCGATATCCCCCGTCCTCAGGCGACAGGTCTCGCCCAGGCGCAAACCGCCGCCGAATGCTACGATCAAAACCGTTTTGTGAAGCTCAGAGGCAACGCCCTCAAACAGCCGGTCCATCTCGCTCTTCGTGAGCGGATCGGGAACCGGTCCCGGCTTGCCGGGAGAAAGAAAACAGGCTGCGACACCTGGACGATCCAGCGTCACGAAATAGAGAAACTTGAGCGCCATCAGCGCCTGCTGCCGGAAACTGTCCGGTCGCTTTTCCGCTCTCGCCAGGTGCCGGATCCATGCCTCAATTTCAGCCGCGCCCAGTTGATCCGGCGATCGCTTGAAATGTCGGACATACGATTCGGCGTGGTTCAGATACTGTTTGCGCGTGGCAAGGCGCAGCCCGTACCGTAAAAGATCCTCGCTCATTCTTTCTTTGAGATGTCCCATGAGTCTCCTCCTCGTGATTGACGCCGCCCGGAAATCGGACGACTGAAATCACAAGGATGTCGGGGTCATGGGAATTCAGGCAAGGTATTGCGGGAGAAAACGGGAAGATTGCAAACGCGCCAAAGGGCTTCAACGCAGGATACGATCACAAAAATATGGCTGGAGTCGAGCAAGAACTTACGGACAGGCAGGGGCTAAAAACTGCCGCGAAGCGGCTTCGTACCGTGCAAATTGATGAAAAAACGTGCAGATTCGGAACCACGAGCTTTGCGAGAAAAATACGAGCATTGCGTGGCTTTTCGGTCGAAAAAGGCCGTTTTTGTCCAGTTGCTTTACACTTTTTTCGAGGCTACCCTCGACTCGTTGCGAGAAAACCGGAGGCGACTTTGCACGTTTCGTCACGGTTTGTCGCGAGTTTTGCCGCATGAATTCAACACGACGTGAGTTTGCGTAAAAATACACGACTTTGCAGTATATTCAGAAGAATTTGAGCGGGGATACGGCCATCGGATTTCGTGAAAATCGAGGAAGAATTTACGGTTTGAGAAGCAGGTGGATACGTTTCGAAAACGAGGAGCGACCGGGGAACACCTGAGACCCTTCTGAAAACTGAATGCAAATGCATCGTTCCGTTTTCCTTGAAAAACGGAGACCCAATAAAGGAAATGCTTGCGATTTCGCGGAATTTGGAGAAAATGGCTCCACGGTCTTCGGGGTGTAGCGCAGCCTGGTAGCGCATCTGCTTTGGGAGCAGAGGGTCGTAGGTTCAAATCCTATCACCCCGACCAATGATTTCAGCCACTTGGCAAATTTGCCAAGTGGCTGTTTTTTTGCCCCTTTTTTCCATTCAAAGTTCGACACTTCTTCTGTCGAATCTCATCCGTATCGCCACATTCCCAACCGTCCTGTAACGGGAAAACACAAAACGGAATCAAAAGGTGACTTTTTTTCTGATGGTGTAAAAAGCAAATTTTTCTGAATTCATTCCTTGGCTTTATGCGTCTGAACACATTTAGTCTATTTTGTCCCTTGACATAATAGATATCATTCTCATTTTTAAGTTATTATTTTCCTGTAATGCTTACTTATATGTATTTTCTACATTTTCAAGCATTGGTCAGGAACACATGTGCATCGGGTTTGTCGATTGCAGACCTTGAAATGAAAAAGTCTCACTGCAAAAAACTGGCGTTACGCGCCGGTATTCGGGGGTACATCATGACGCGGAACACAAACGAATCCCAACAGTTGGCGGCGGCCCCAATCACCGACCGCGTTGTCGGCATCGATCTTCAATCGCCGGAAGGCGAATTGTTGGAACTGTACTGCATGGAAAGCGAGAACTGGCACATCACCTACAAACTGCGCATCGAAAAAATGCATTTCGCGATTGTAGGGATCAACTTTCTGGAAACTGCGGAAGATCGTCCCCATCTTCGCTCGGTGTTTGAACCGAAACCTTCGGCAGTGTCGAAAACGGCCACCACCCCAGAAAAACCGCGCAAACCTGCACCGCCCGTGAAACCTTCGGAAACCGCCAAAACACCTTCTTTTTCGGGTACTTCCTCGAAATCGGTGGTTCTGGATGCCGTCCTCGACGGCAAGGATATCGACCAATCCCCCTCTTCCGCTCCAATACCGCGAAACACCATCCCCGAGACCAAATCGCCGAAAGCGGCTACCCGATCGAAGTCCAGCCCGTCGGAGCGCTCCACCCCACCCGAAAACAAAAATGCAGAAGTAACAAAACACCAGAAAGAGGTGAAATCCATCGGCCCGGTGGAGTTCACCACACCACTCCCAGATGTCACCTGGAGCAACCCCGCCACCGAGCGAGCCAACGAGATGACGCAGGTCATCCGTAAGATCAATTCTATGGAAAAACGCGGCCTTCTCGCTAGACTGCCGCTTCCCCTGGCGCTTTTCTTGACATTCTGGATTTCTCCGAAATCCTACAACCGACACATTCAGACTCGACTCGGCCTGGGTACACCGTGGAATGTCGCCTTGCTGGCCAGCCTGGCCCTGGCAGGAATCCTGCTGTTGCTGGGAGGAGTCTATTTCAATCCGGAACTTTTCGTATACCTTCAGATCTCGCCAATTTCCGCCAGTCTGCCGGTGTCGGACTTCTTCCACCTGTCGCTGGCGCATCCGCTGCCGGTGTTCGTCGATCAAATCGTCACGTTGGCGGTCCTGAGCGTGACGTTTCACATCCTTTTAAGTGTTTTCGGGTATACGGCGAATATTTTGGTCACGTTCTTCCTTCTCAGCATCGCCCGAACCATGTATATGGTCGTCGTGGTGGCGATCTCGTTGCCGCTTTCCACGTATTCTTTGGGATTCCAACTCGCCGTGCTTCTGGGCATCGGTCTGCTGGGATTGTGGCAACTGGCACGGAGTTTCAGCCAGAGTATCGACATCGACGTCAACAGGTTCTTCGTCACGGGACTGGTTTTCGCCCTCGTGACGATGCTCAGCGTCCCGATGTCTACCATGAGCCTTCCCTGGCAGCAATTGAAAGAAAGCCTTTTCCGTAATAGCGGCCTCGCGGGCAACCTGGAAATGATCGGCACGATCCTCAAATCCGCCCGCAACAACGAGAACCGAAGCAGGCTGGAAGCGGCGCTGAAATCGCAGCGTTCCAGCATCGCGGACATCGGCCTGGAAAACTATCTGCCGCTCAATTTGAACCAAGAACATGTCGGAGACCTTTTCGAGGCCTACGATTCCGAAAAAGCGCAGGTCCAGAGAAAGCAGCTCCAAGCGATGCTTGGAGACGTCGCCGGTCTGACCGACGACCGCAAGCCCAATCCCGATCAAAATCTGCCGCTTGGAGAAGGTGCCAAAAAGCTTTTGGCGATATTGGAAGAGCGTCACCCCGATTTGAAACGTGAATACGAAACGCTTATGGCTTCCAACAACACGCTGGGGCATGAACAGGCGCGGCACGAGTTGATCGAAAAAATTCTCGCACTGGAAGATCTGCAAGGTTTCAAACCCGCGACCATGAAAGTGATCGGCGTGATTCTCATGGAAAACGACCTCCAGGTCGGCCAGGAAAACGCACTTCAGTTCAGCCTTTGTCGCGTCCTTTCCAACAGTAGTTCCCAATCGGTGGGTACGCCTTCGCAAGTACTGTGGAATTTCGACTACCAATACGAAAAATTTACGGCGGATCGCAAGGCCACGCTCTCCGAAACCGTGACCCATCGCTGGGAAACTCCGGGGAATTACATCGTTGCGGCAAGAATTCTTACGGATTCCGGAGAGTTAAGTCAGATCCTCACCCAAAACGTCACGGTCGAACCGGTGCTGAGAATTCAGCCCGAGCGCAACGTGGTGTTTTCTCCCGACGGAAAAGCCGTGGAGGTTCGCTGGTCGTTCCTGCAGAAAAACGACAATCCCGAAGGATATACGCTTGAAGTGGATCTCAACCACAAAAACCGTTTCAATGCGGACGTCACCATGCAAAACCAGCTTGCCACTTCCATCGTGCCAAAGAAAAAAGGCGTCTCGACGATCGCCGCACGCGTTCGCCTTCCAGGCGGGAGCGCCGGGGAGCCTTCGTCGTTCACCCTGGTGTCCGGCTCCAAGGCCGTTGCCCGCTGGATCGCCAGCCAGGGACCGTTCGTGGCGGGACAGCCTGCCACGCTGTACGGCCTCGCCCAAAAGCACGACGAAGTCGTCTACTGGGATCTCAACTACCAGACCCGGACGTTCACGAAAGACAAGCGAAGCATCGGGCCTGAACCTTTGACGCACGCATTCCGATACCCCGGCAAATACCGCATCGCCTACCGGTCGGAATCCGAAACCAAGGCGCATACGCTTGAAATTTCGGTCCAGGCGACGAAACCGGAGGTCGAACTCCAGGAAGTTGCGGAATTCGACGGCGCTTCGTCCAAAGAGATTACCTTGACCGCCGTATGCTCCACGCCGCAAAAGACGAATGAAGATTTCACCCTCCAGTGGGATACGTCCTACGATGGCCGCACCTTCCGGGGGAAATCGAACAAAGGTAAAACACAACGTCTGAAAGTGGCGCGACCGGATCGAGGGCAAAAAGTCGTGGCGGCGCGTTGCGTCGATTCCGCCGGGAAAAAAGGGCCGGTTTCCCTCCACAGGGTTCCCGCCTGCCCGGCGTTTTAGAGTGGTTTTTATTTGATTTTGGCGATGGAAAACCCTGAAAACAAAGTGTGGCACGGGCGAAGCGACGTGAAACGTTCGCTTGCCCGTGTACCCAACCATGCACATGGGCAACCTGCGGTTGGCCCATGCCACACATGACGAGAGGATCGCTAAAACCAAGTAGAACCGCTATAGTGGAGTTTTCTTCGTTCGTGCCTTTTAAAGAAAGAATGCTACTGCACGCAGCGTCCGGTCGCGGTGTCGCGGCGATATCCCGAATCGCAGACGCAGACGAAACCGTTGGTCGCCACGCTCCATGACCACGACCCGTTCTGAATGCACACGGGAGGCAGGCACCAGCCCTCGGAATAGCCCCACCCGGCCTGGATACAGGCCAGCCCCTCGGCGCAGTCCTCATCGGCGAGGCAGGTGGCCACGCAACTCCACTCCAAGTATTCTCCCCGCCAGCATCGTTCGTAGTCCCTGCAGGGATCGTTGGAATAGCAGGGCTGGAGGCATACCCCCCCCATGGGCATCCGTGTTTCCAGCTTGTGTCCCCAGCAGGATGCGCCTTGAGGGCAGTCCTCGTCCGCATAGCAGAAGGTATCCCGGACGCTTTCGCAGACATCGGCCTGGCACTGCGAACCTTGGGAGCAGTCCTCGCCTTCGGCGCAGGAATCTCCTGCCTCGCAGGCGTTCGTCACCGGATCGAGCGAGGCACCCTCCTTGCAGCGACAGCCCCACAACCCATCCACCTGCACGAAGGGCTCGCCGTTATCCCGGCAGTTCGTGGGCGTACAGCCTCCGACTCCGAAGGAATCCAGGCATTGCTGCCCTTCCGGGCAATCGTCGTCCGCATGGCAGAAAGTGCGGCACCAGGCCGCCTCGGTGCTTTCGGGCACGCAGACTTCGTAGGGGCGGCAGTCTTCGTGCCCCGTACAGGTAGCGACACACGCGCCGTCTCCCAGAAAAGAAGCGCCGTCCTTTTCGCCTATGCATTCCGTATCTTCCTTGCCGGCGCAAATCGTCGTCGCCTCGCAGGTGATGGAACGGCTTTCGTGGCAGACCTTGTCCCGACCGCAGACCATATCGGACCGGCAATCCGACGCCGACTCGCAAAGAAACATCTCCTCGGGAATGTCGCAACTGCTTTTCAGCGACAACTCGTCGAAATGACCGGTTCCTTCCAGCCTCAACCAGCCGTCGTCGTCGTCGGAAGGCGACATGAAGCTGTCGAACTCCGCCGATTGGTAGCGGTTGACGTCCAGCCTCCAGCGCGTGGTGGAAATGCGGTATAGTTCGATCACGACCCACCCGCTGGGAGTTTTTATAGGAGGATCGAGAAGATCCTCGCCGTCGGGATCGAGAACGCGAATCAGCGGGAACGAGGCCGTCGTATCCCAGCCTTCGGGACGGCTGCCCAGATGCTCGATACGCAAGTGAAGTGCCTGCCCGCTCATCGACGGGGAAGTCAGTTCGACCGCGTTGGCGGATTCCGAATTCGGCAGGCGGCTGGAAATGCGCAAGGCATCCACCAGCATTCCGGCAGTGCGGAGCCAGTCCAGACGCACGCCGAACTCTTTATCCTCTCCCATGTCTCCGGGAGCACCGGAAGCGTAGTGATTTCCGCCCTCTTCCTCCAGAAGCACCGGGAGTTCGTAGCTCTGCCCATCGAGTTCGTGGGCCTTCAATTCTTCGTCGATACTCCCATCTTCGAAGTCTTCGGCCAAAAGCGCGATTCCTCCGTAACAGAACGGCGTTTCCGTCCACACACCGAGGTTTTCGCCGCTCCAGGCGAACGTCTGCTTCTCGGGCGGCGTTCCCATGTCGTAGCCGGATTCATCCACTTCGGCGCTTTCGGCGAGCTCGTCGGCGTCCCCCTGTTCCTCCTGGGATTTTCCCGAGTCGGAACAGGACAAAGCCCCAAAGACCAGCCATAAAAAGACCAGTCCGAATCCAACCACACTTTTTTCGATCATTCGCACGTTTGCGTCTCCCGATTTGCGTTGCAACTCCAAAGGAAGCATGAATTATGATCGATTCTTCGGGTTCGGTCAAATCCGCGTGCAAAACAGATTGGGCGGAAATTTTTTTAGTGCGGATTTAAATGAACCCGAAGGGTCCAAGCGCCTCTCCCACTGGGAGAGGCCGGTGCTTCAGCACCGGGTGAGGGGAAGTTTGTGTCCCTCACCCTAACCCTCTCCCAAAGGGAGAGGGAATATAAGTCTTTTGATTTCAATATGTTGCAATTGCCTCCGAAATATTTCGCACTATTTTAATTTCCACCCAAACAGATTCCGACTGGGCGGAAATTAAAATAGTGAGAAACATTGTAAAAGCTTATTCCAAGGAGAAAAACGTAGGGGCGAGTGTAGTGAACAAAGTGAACGGAGCTCCCCAAAAATCGAAAAACTCTGTCAGAACGGGGGGCTACAGTCGCTATGCTCCTTTCACCCGCCCCTACATTCACCCTCCCTTTTTTGAGGTTTCAAACGAAAAAACAGATTTTGCACTATTTTAATGTCCGCCCATTCCGACTCCTCACGGCGCCGTGCCGCAGAACATCGAATAGGTGAACACGGCGTAATAATCGGGTTGGTCTGGTAGGAAATCCGGCGATTCCGGACGGCACAGACGCTCGAAAGCGTTGCGATCCTCCGGGGACAGCTCTTTTTCGGCTCCCTGCCAGCGCATGTCGAACAATTCTCTCATCGCTACGGTGTGGGTTTCGTCCATTGGGGCGTGAACGCTTCCCGCGAAAGCGTAGGCACACAGATCCGTGAATCCCAACGAGCGCAACTTCCCGGAAATACGCAGGAAATGGCGTTCCGGCTCCAACGCCTCGGAAAACGGCGCGAGACCGGGAGACGTCGCCCCCAGTCGCGCTTCCAAGCCCGGATACCCCGGAAGAAGCCGCTCGGAAGACCACGCCAGCAACGCCAGACGCCCGCCGGGACGCAGCACCCGGCGCAACTCTTCCAGCATCGGTCGAGGCTCCCAAGGTCCGTAGCCCACACAATCGGCGCTCCAGACCCAGTCGAAAGCGTCGTTTTCGAAAGGAAGCTCCTCGATGCGGCCCTGCACGAGATCGATGCGCCCGCTCAGACCGTCGCGCTCGATCCTTTCCCGACCGTAGTCCACGAACTCACTCGACAAATCGATCCCGGTGACCTGCCCTTCTGGACCGATTTCTTCGGCCAGCAGCCTGCACTGCAACCCCGCGCCGCAACCTGCATCCAGCCCACGGCTTCCTTTCGCCGGACCAAACGCCTCGACGGCCTTCCGAAGCGTCGGTTCGCGCAACGCATCGCTATGCAACAGTTTTTCCAGGTAGGAACTCATGTTTTCTCTCAAATTCTATGTGTTACTCGTCCACCTCGAACGGTGGACACATTTTCCCTTCGAGCAAGGTGCACATTCCCTGATCGCAGACAAATCCGCCGCTGCACTCGGAATTCCTCGTACAGGGATTCAGGCAGACGCCGTACTCGTAACCTTCTTCGTCGAAAGGCAGCAGGAAGCCATCCTCGCCGACTCCCACACATGTTTCGCTTTCCAGGCAACTGAATGTTTCGGTGCAGTAGCGGCAACCGATGTCTTTGCAAACGGGTGCGGGACCGCGCGTTTCGCAATATTGAAAGCTGGAGGTGCAATCTGGAATGCATTCGCCGCCGCCGTCGTATCGGAACGCCGTGTGCTTGAGAAATTCGTTGCCCTGCTCCTGCCGCACGCCGCTGAAGCGGAAAAACGCCTCGTAATCCATGGGTTCTTCATCTTTGACGTAGGTCGCAACAGAGGTTTTGCGCGATCCTTTCAAACGGTCGAAGTCGATGCGATCCACGTATGTCTGCGGATTCCAGCCGTACACGCCCGATTCGGTGGCCGGGACGTACATCCGCCAGCGCTTTCTTCGCCAATTCGACGTGTAGGCGTCGGCGTCGATGCCAAGTGTCAGCCGGATAAACGTGGCGTCCGGGGCGGCGTCGGCGCGGATTTCGAAGCCTTCCGGCGTCGTTTGCAACTCCACGGGAGTGGGAAATTTTCCAAAAGACTCGACATGCATTTCTTCGGGAACCGCTTTGCCTCCCGGTATTCTTTTCACGACGAGATTTCCGAAAGGCAGGCCGAACATCGGTTCCAGGTACGGGAAAGGAAAGGCAATATGAGGAAGAAGTGCGATTCCTTCTATCCTCGTTAGCCTGTTGGCGAATAGCGGTGCCATTGACGCATCGTTCTGGGTACCCACGATGAGGTATCGGGGATTACTGGAATAGTTCGAAGAGTAATGAATATAGAATTTTCCAGAAAAGCACGACGGGGAATCCGACCCTTCCTCGTCTTTCTCGATATAGCCCATGCCGAATCCCAAGGGAATCAACCCTTGTCCTCGTTTCATCTCTGCTATCATTCCAAAGACGCCGTCGGCACAAGCCGAATCTCCCTCGAACCAGGAAATCGGTTCATCGACGTTGACTGCAACGTTCTGCCCAAACGAATGCCACTGAACGCGATCATCCATTTGCTGCAATGTTTCCAAATAAATCGGTTCTTGATCGGACCATACTTTTTCACTCGTATGAAGATCGTAAGCGAATTGCGATTCTCTGTAATAATCTGCCCAAAGATACTGCAATATACAAAGGGGAGAAAAAACTTCTTCCCAAAAGCACGTGGCAAAGTGACTAATATTCGAACCTACATAGGAAGCCGCCCCGAAACCCCAGATTGTGGCACGATTCAGGGAAGTCACAATCTTCGCGTCTTTTTTGGGAGGAAAACTTTTATAAATACCTCCGAATATCCAAGAGATTCCAGACGGCACGGAAATTTTTCCCGGAAGTACCAAATGGCTACCAAAATTTTTTGCCGGGACATCAACCCATTCGCTGGAAAACGCCGTATCCTGCAAATCGCTCAGATCTCCAGAAATGGGAAAGCCAACCCGTGTACTAAGCACCATATTATCGTCCGTGTTGAAACGGATTCTCGAGTCATCGATGTTAAACTGCACCCCAGCGGTACGTCCCAGGTTTTCGGTACGACTAAGAGAAAAGGCGAGATCGTTTCCCTTGAGATCGAACACGGAGAGGTAGTCGTACTCCTCGTGAATGACATGGTAGTCGCAGCCCTCGGCGCAACTCGCTGCTCCTCCCGGAATCGTGTAAAACGGGCCGTCTTGCTGCACCAGAACGTTATTGCAGAAAAGGCTTGCATTCTCGATGCCCTCCCCCGTGTCGGCGTCGGTCAGTCGAATGCGGATATCCTCCGGCACGGGGCTGGCGAGGCAGGAAAACGTCACTTCCGGAGAAGTGGCAATTCCATTGCTGTGATTACTTATCAATTCGGCCACAATCGATGCCTCCCCCACGCTTTCACAGGTAAGAATTCCGGTTTCCTTTTCGATCGAAATTATCGTTTCGTCATGGGAAAACCATACGATCTTGTAATAGGGTGAAAGAGGCAACGGAATATCGTCAATGTTAACCGGCCATGCGTCAAGCACGAGGCTTGCACCTACAGGCAGAATTCCGCCGTCCGGTTCGACCTTCAACCCGGCGACTTCGCTTGAGATGCATTCGGGATAGTAAACGTATCCAGTGTCACAAATACAGCAAGCATCTCCCGCATATCGTTCGTCGCAGATACATTCTCCCGTTTTGGGGTCGCAGTCCCTGCCGTGCCCGCTGCAATCCTCGTATTCTTCGCAAAGGTTTTCGTAACACCCTTCGTATGGATCGCCCAGAAGCTCGTCGTCTTCGCAAAAACATTCGCTATGTTCGCAGTAAGCATTTTTCCCGCACTTCATGATCCCGCAACGGTCCAGACAATCCGCGTCCACGCGGGCAATTACTCCTGCATTGCAGTAGCATTTGTCATCGATGCAAGTCGCGTCCTCGCCGCAGTCAAGGTAATCGCAAGGGACGTAGGGCGTGCAGCCTTCCTCCCAGGGGTCGCCCACATGCCAGCTATCGCACACGCAAATGGAAGCGATACATCGGGCGTTTTCGGCGCAATCGCCTTCTTTGCACGTTCTGGAAACGCCTTCCATGGACAGTTCGGAAGACCCGTCGCATCCCGAGCCCACCAGCAGAAGCACGCACACCACTGCCCACATCCCGATCCCCGAACGGTTGAATCTCGCTTGCATCGCTTGTCTCCTGTACCGTACGCCTGTATTTCATTATACTTTTCTTCCTATCCGTTTCAAGCCGTTCGGGCTTTCCTGATGCAAAATGACGCACTTTGACACACTTTTGGTGCTTTTTGCCTATCGGCTCCCCTGCCCTGTCGCATGGAATCTGAATGAAAATGTGGGGAGATTCAAAAAAGATACGAACGAGTTGTAGCGGTGAGGCGTAAGCCCGCCGGACAGAGTATTGACAAACCTCCTGAATTTGATTTCAGCCCCAATTTAGCATAAATGTCATTCCCGCGCAGGCGGGAATCCAGAGCAATATCAGGTACCTGGACCCCCGCGGGGGTGACAGATGTTTCTACAAAGATAGATACTTTGTCAGCAAGCTGCACGGCGGGCTTACGCCTCGCCGCTACAAGAGATTGGAAGGTTCCAATGTTTTCTAACTATTCTTGTTTACTCGAAAGGAATTTACACCTGTCGCATGGACTCGTCCGCGAAAACGTTGCCCGTGCCTCATTTTTGCGGATAAGATGCCCGAAAGACAGAATTCGAACACGGGAAACACCGTCGAAGAAGGAGAGACGCAGCGAAATGCTTGATATCACACGTGTTTTCTGGATGGGCGCGATGTGCCTGCTCCTTGCCAGGTGTACGTCCTCCAACGACACACAAACGCCGGGCGACACCGACGCCGACGCTTTCGAGACCGAGGAAGACGCCGCGTGGATCGATCCCTACGCCGACCAGCCCTGGCGTCCCCGTTATCATTTCACACCCCCTGAAAACTGGATGAACGATCCCAACGGCCTCGTGTTTTTCGAGGGCGAATACCACCTGTTTTACCAGTACGCCCCGGAAGGCTTCGTGCTCTCGCCGCTGCATTGGGGGCACGCCGTCAGCGAGGATCTCGTGCACTGGGAACACCTGCCGATTGCGATCTACCCGGACGAAACCCTCGGCAACGCCTATTCGGGAAGCGCGGTGGTGGACGAGTCGAACACGAGCGGCCTGTGCCAAAACGGCGGGGGCTGCCTCGCGGCGCTGTTCACCCATTCCGGCGGGGAAGACGGCTTGCAGAAACAAAGTCTGGCAATCAGCCACGACAAGGGACGAAGCTGGGAGATGTTCGCGGACAATCCGGTGCTCGAAGCGGAGCCGGACCAGACCGATTTCAGAGATCCGAAAGTATTTTGGGACAACGACGCCTCCCGCTGGGTCATGGCGCTGGCCGCCGGGGATGCGATCCGCCTGTACGAGTCGCCGAACCTGCGGGACTGGGGCTATCTATCCGAATTTGCTAGAGATAGCTCGAACGACGGCGGAGCATGGGAGTGCCCGGAACTGTTTCCGCTGCCTGTGGAGAATCGCGAGAACGAGCGCCACTGGGTCATGGAAATCGACTGGACCACCTCCACCGGCGGTATCGGCTCCGGCGGGCGGTATTTCGTCGGGGATTTCGTGGACCACCGTTTCGTGTCGCAAACACCGGTAGACACCTTGCTACGGGTCGATGGCGGCAGCGATTTCTACGCGGCGCAGTCGTTTTCCGGCATGGAGGAAAACGAGCGCATCTGGCTGGCCTGGCTCAACAACTGGCAATACGCGCTCAGCATCCCGACCGAGCCCTGGCAGGGCGCGATGTCGCTGCCTCGACGAGTGCGCCTGCGCGACGATGGCGAGAACGGTCTGCGCCTGCTGCAAACTCCGGTGGAGGCATTGAAGGAACTTCGGGGAACGCCGCTATGGACGCAGGAAAACCTCGTCGTCGAGAACATGGTTGAGTTTCCCGAAAGCGCGTTCTGCACGAGTTGCGAAATCGTTGCCGTGCTGCGACCCGACACGAATGCGACCTGCACGCTTCTGGCCTTCGTCGGCGAAAACGAAGAAACCGAGATCGGCTACGACACCGAAAACGCACGGCTTTTTTTCGACCGTCGCCGCTCCGGCACCGTGGATTTCAGCCCGCACTTTCCCCGGCGGCAGGAAACAAACCACGCATTGGACGAAGGCGCGTTGCGATTGACGGTGTTTTTGGATCGAAGCACGGTCGAGGTCTTCGCGGGAGATGGTGAAACGACGATGAGTTTTCTCGTGTTTCCCGATTCTTCAAGCCGGGGCATCGCCTGGAAAGCAAACGGAGGAACCTGCACGGTCGAAAGTCTGACGGTCTACCCGATGAAGTCGATCTGGGAATATTCAGCGCAATGAGGTTTTTCTAATTTTTCAGCATTTTCAGTAACTTGGACTAATTCATAGCTTGAGGTCGGGTGATTTCACCCGACCTTTTTTATGGCGTCTGAAAATGCCGGTGAATCGATTTCTCCGACCTGCGTCTATTTCGTATCCTAATGATTTCGCTTGATTTTCTTGACCTGCTTGCGCAAGCGTCCCATTTGTTTGCCGCCGGACTTCTCCTGCATCTTTCCGGCAAGAGTCTGCTTGCGGGCCAGGCGGGCCATTTCGTCACGTTGTTTTTTATAGTTGTTGACGCGGGCGGCATCGAGTTTGCCCGCCTCCACCGCCTCACGCACTGCGCAACCCGGTTCCGCTTCGTGCAGACAGTCCCGGAAACGACACAACCGCGCAACCTCCTCGACATCCTCGAACGCCTGTTGCAGCCCTTCGTCGTCGATCCACAACTGAATTTCGCGCAATCCGGGAGTATCGATGACCATCGCCCCGTTGGACAGCACGATCAATTCCCGGTGGGTGGTGGTGTGGCGGCCCTTGCCGTCGTCCTCGCGGATTTCTCCGGTCCGCTGGCGCTCCGTTCCCAAAAGGCGGTTAATCAGTGTGGATTTCCCGACCCCGGAAGAACCCAGAAATACTACGGTATTTCCGGCAATCAGGTACGATTCAAGTTCGTCGATTCCCTCGCCGATCCGTGCACTGACCGCGTGGATCTCGACTCCCGGAGCAGCGGCGGCGACGTCTTCCACGAAACGAGCGACATCCGAGCAGAGATCCCGTTTGTTGAGAATCACCACCGGTCGAGCGCCGCTTTCCCAGGCCAGAGTCAGGTATCGTTCGATGCGCCGGAGGTTGTATTCGCGATCCAATGCGGACACCAGGAATACGGTCTCGATGTTGGCGGCGACCACCTGTTCCTCGTCCGATTTTCCGGCTTCTTTTCGGGAAAATGCACTGAAACGGGGCAGCACGGCGTGAATCTGCGCGGTGTGATCCCCTTCCGAGCGCTCCGTGGCTACCCAATCGCCGACACGGGGATAATCGGCCCGGCGGGTGGCTTCGTGGCGGAATTTCCCGGTGACTTCGGCCAGCCATTCGCCCTCGACGTCGCGAATGCGATAATAGCCGCGATCCTCCCGCACCACCCGCGCCGGAACCATGCCCGATTCACGGAATTCCGCGAAAAACGCTTCGAGCACAGGTTTCCAGCCTAATTGCGTGAGGTCCATTCGCCTCCGATCGCTTGAGAAAATGGAAAGTCGTGCATCCAACGTCCCCGTTTTACTCCATTTTCCCGACTCCAGGCAAGCTCAATCCCCACCGAAAAGCAGCCTCTGGCGGAAATTTTTTAGTGCAGATTCAGGATGGACCCGAAGGGTCCAAGTGCCTCTCCCGGTGGGAGAGGTCGGTGCTTTAGCACCGGGTGAGGGGAAGTTTCGTGTTCCCTCACCCTAACCCTCTCCCAAAGGGAGAGGGGATATAAGTCTTTTGATTTCAATATGTTGCAATTACCCCCCCCCGAAATATTTTGCACTATTTTAATTTCCGCCCAGCAGCCTCCCTACCCTGCGCCATGGCTCTCGTAATAATTCCTTCACACGCTCGGCTCCAGCCTCGCGGCCTCTCGCACGATCGATGGCCATGAAAAGTGGCAGCAGCACAACCAACAACAGGAACAACACCGCGATCAGCAGTACGAACAGCGCGAGGCAGACGGTCCAGCCGACGCGCCCTACAGGAGCCAGAACGCGCCGGGTGTCGTGCTTGCGGCCCAACTCATTGATTTTACTCACCCATTTATTCTCGGTGATGGCGTTTTCCACACTGGGATCGCTCATACCTCCTCCTCCGATGGCGTCCAGCGCAGCTTGGGACGTCGTGCCGCCGTGGCTTCGTCGAAACGTCGGCGCACCGGTCGAACCGGCGCTTCATGGAGTGTTTCCGGCGTCTCGCGGCATTCCTCGGCCACCTGCTTCATGGCTGACACGAAGCGGTCCAGCGTCTCCAGGCTTTCGGTGTCGGTGGGCTCGATCATCAACGCACCGGGCACGATCAGCGGAAACGACATGGTGGGCGGATGAAAGCCCAGGTCGATCAGGCGCTTGGAGATATCCAAATTGTTGACACCGTATTGCGTGCGCTGGGTTTTGTCGCTGAACACGACCTCATGCATACAGGTTCCCGGATAGGGCAGATGAAATTCCCCGTCGAGGCTTTTACGCAGGTAGTTGGCGTTGAGCACCGCCGATTCTGCGATGCTGCGCAGGTGGTCGCGACCCATTTCCATCAGGTAGCTGTACGCGCGCACCAGGACTCCGAAATTACCCCAGAAGCCTTTCACTTTGCCGATGGATAATGGCCGATCCGTGTCGAAACGCAGCTTGCCTTCGTCCGAAACAATCACGGGAGACGGCAAAAACGGCTCCAGCACGGACTTGACACCCACCGGACCCGCACCCGGTCCTCCGCCGCCGTGGGGCGTGGAAAAGGTCTTGTGGAGATTGAAATGCAGCACGTCGAAGCCCATATCTCCGGGACGCACCACGCCGAGCACGGCGTTGAGGTTCGCTCCATCGCAGTACATCAAACCGCCTTTTTCATGAACGATATCGGCGATTTCCTTGATGTGCGTCTCGAACAGTCCCAGGGTGTTCGGATTGGTCATCATCACCCCGGCGACGTCTTCGTCCATCGCTTCGGCGATGGTTTCAGGAAGTACGATGCCATCGGGGCCGGATTTGATCTCCACGGTCTTGAATCCGCACAACGCCGCCGAAGCGGGATTGGTGCCATGGGCGGAATCGGGCACGAGGATTTTCTTGCGGGGCTGCCCTTTATGGACGTGGTAGGCGCGAATCAGCATCAGGCCGGTCAACTCCCCATGTGCGCCCGCTGCAGGCTGGAGCGTCACGGCGTCCATGCCGCTGATTTCTGCCAGAATGGATTCGAGGCAATGCATCAGTTGCAGGTTGCCCTGGACCAGTTCGTCGGGAAGTTTCGGGTGGGTCCGGGTGAACTCCGGCAATCGGGCCATATCCTCGTTGATTTTCGGGTTGTATTTCATCGTGCAGGAACCCAGCGGATAAAAGCCGGTGTCGATGCAGTAATTCCACTGGCTTAGCCGCAAAAAGTGGCGCATTACGTCCACTTCGCTCACTTCCGGGAAATGGCTCACTTCCTCGCGAACGGCGTCCGCGCCCAGTTCTTCCACGGGGTCGGCTTCGGGCACGTCGAGGGCGGAGAAACTGTAGCCGGTTCTGCCGGGCGAACCGATCTCGAACACCGTGGGTTCTTCCATCATCAGTCCGGTGGTTCCGGGCGTGCGGGTATGGGTCGTCATCGTATGTCTCCTTTCCCGGCTACAGGGCCGCCAACTCGTCGGCCAGACGGTCCAGATCCTCTTTGGCGTGCATCTCGGTGGCGCATACAAGCAGGTGCCGGTCCAGTTCGGGGTAATCGTTCTCCAGCGCCAATCCTGCCACGACGTTCTTTTTCAACAGCCGTTCCAGCACCTCCGCCGGGGTTACTTTGTCGCAACGGATCACGAACTCGTTGAAGGTCGGAGCGTCGAAGGCCAGCGAAAAGCCGTCCAGGGCTGCGAGTTTCTTCTTTAAATACGCGGCCTTGGAAAGGTTGGTGCGGGCGAGGCGATGGACGCCCTGCTTGCCCAGGGTGGAAAGGAAAATCGTGGCGGCCAGCGCCATCAGTCCTTGATTGGTGCAGATGTTGCTCGTTGCCTTGTCGCGACGGATGTGCTGCTCGCGGGTGGAGAGCGTCAAAACGTAGCCCTTTCGCCCGTCGGCGTCGGTGGCTTCGCCGCAGAGTCGTCCCGGCATCTGTCGGACGTTTTTTTCGGTAGCCGAGAATATCCCCAGCGACGGCCCACCGAAGTTGGGATCGCCCAGGAAAGACTGTCCTTCCCCGCAAACGATATCCGCCCCGGCGCGTCCCGGTCCGGGAATCAGGCCGAAGGCCAGCGGCTCGGTGAAGGTCGATACCAGCAAGGCTCCCGCCTCGTGCACGATCTCGGCCAGCGCCGGAAGATCCTCCAACGTACCGAAATAATTGGGATGTCCGACGATCAAGCAGGCGCAGTCGCCGTCGAGTTTGGCCTTGAGATCGTTCCGATCCAGGCGACCGTCGGGACCGTATCCCACCTCCACCAGGCATTCCGGCTGATCCACCATGTAGGTTTTCGTCACCTGGCGGAATTCGGGATGCACCGAGCGTGCGATCAGTACCTTGTTCTTTTTACGCAGCACGCGGAGGCTCATCAAGGCGGCTTCGGCGCAGGCGGTCGCGCCGTCGTACATGGAGGCGTTGGTCACGTCCATTTCGAGCAGCAGACACATCAGCGTCTGATATTCGAAAATCGCCTGCAACGTGCCTTGGCTGACTTCCGGCTGATAGGGCGTATACGCGGTGTAGAATTCCGAACGCCGCAGGAGGTGGTCCACCACTCTCGGAGCGCGGTGCGGATACTGTCCGCCTCCTAAAAACGAGAGGAACTCTCCGGCGCGGTTCAATCCGGTGAGGCGGGCGAACTCGCGCTCGACCTCTTCTTCGGACTTGGCCGGTGGGATTTCCAGCGGAGTGGTTCGTTGAAGATTTTTCGGAATCGTTTCGAACAGTTCGTCGATCGACCCGATGCCGACGGTTTTCAGCATCCGGTCGATATCCTGGGGCGTGTGGGGAAGATAGCGCATCGTCACCTCGAAGATCATGTAAAAACATGCGTAACGTCCGCAAGCGAAACGCCGATCTCGGAAAAAGCCAATGCCGCCGCAACGTTGGACGACTCCGGCGTTTCGCCTGCCACAAAAATCAAGTCCAGACCGTTGCATCGCACAGGCCGGGAAGGATGTCAATACCGAAGCCCACAGAAGAGGGAGTCGGGCACGTTGCGGAAGGCTTCCGTTCGGCGGTTTGCCTTTTCCCAACATTCGCATTCGACTCTCCCCGGTGAACTGTGCTAAGCTTGGGCCTTCTCGAACGAGCAGGAGACCTGCCATGCCCTCCTTCCGTATGTTTTGTTGGGTTTTGTTCACGGTTTTGACCCTTTCGGCGTGCAGCGAGACGCCCCCCGATCCACGCCCGGTAGATGCGGACCCGGCGTTGACTCTTCCGCAGGGGCCCTACGAAATCCGCCGCGCACGGTTGGCGATCAAAGTGAGCGACTACCTCGAAGCCGACCGCAAAGTGCGCGAATACGCCGAGACCCAAGGCGGTATGGTGCTGCGCGCCGAGCGCAAACGGAACGAAGGAAGCGGCTATTCCGGGTCGCTGATCGTCAAGCTTCCCGTGGCTAAGTACCGGGAAAATCTGGAGTTTTTCTCGCAACTGGGGAAGGTCTTCGAGCAGGAGGAACAGGCCGAAAACGTGGGCGACAACGTTGCCGACATCGCTTTACGCCTGCGCAATCAGCAAGCGCTCGAACGGCGCATTCTGGCGTTGATCGAGCGGCCCGAAGCGAGCCTGAGCGATCTGCTGGAAGCCGAACGGGAGTTGGCGCGCGTGCGGGAGACGATCGAAAAACTCGAAGGAAAACAACAAGATATCCAACGCCGCACCCGTTTCGCGACGTTTACGTTAAACCTTTTCGTCACCGCCACCCGCGACATGGAAACCCGTACCTGGTACGGGCCGCTATTGCACCAGTTGCGCGAGTCGGGCCGCACGCTGGCGGCTTCGGTGGGGATGCTGTTCACCGTTGCGCTGGCGGTGCTGCCCTGGATTCTGGCCATCGCGGGACTGATCCACTGGCGCAGAAAGCGCCGCGCCCGCCGCAAGCCGAAGTCGTCCGCCTCGTGAGGACTTCTCTTTCGGGGATTTTCGCAAATCTTGGGGATGACAGATAAAAAACGTTCCTACAGGGCGTGATTTAAAATGTGGGAAAATGTCTTTTTCAGAAGAGCATGGATTTTAATTGTCGGGTGATTTTCACCCGACCTACGATTTTTTCCTACTGGACGAATGGGCGGAATAAGCACAGAATCGCAGAAAGAAATACTTCCACGATTTCAAGACGTTACATCCCCCCCACCCTTTCGGATTACCGCGCCTCCGGGTCTCTCATGCGTCGCACGGACTGGCCGCAGTTGCTGCCGATTTCGTCCTCGCGACCGTCGCCGATGCTGATCACCACGTCGAATCCGGCATCGTTCAGGCGTTTGACGTGGCCGTCGATGGCCTGGCTGTCCTCGGTGCGCAGGATGGTGTCCAGGCCGTTGTCCTGACCGGTTTGCGTCGGGTTGAGCGGCGTGAGTTTTACGGCTATTTTCTCGGGATCGAAGCGCGAAATCACTGCGTCGGGGTCGAAGGCCACTTGCCGGGCCAGCGCGAAATTGAGGATGGGCTTGCGGTCGCCGTCCTGGAAAAAGCGGTGGCCGTAATCCGCCACCCAGTCCATATTCTGCAGGCGGATCGGCATCAGCCGAGCGCGCTCGTCGGGATCGGTGGTGTTGAGCGAAAACTGAAGCTGGAAACGCCCCCGGTAGTGTTTTTCCTTCACCTCGTACAGCCGTTCGAACCAGGCTTCCCGGCCCATCGGGACGGTGGTCGGCACGCAGGACCAGAGGTGGGACGCCTGCATGAATTCCGGCAGTTTCTCCATGGTTTTCAACACGTTGTCGTTGAACGAAGGCTCGCCCATACGCGCGAAATGCACCTTCAGCTTTCCACAACGGGAGGCGAGTCCCGGATGACGGTCCATCACGTATTTCACCTGGGCCATCAACTCGTCCACTGTGAGATTGCCGTAATATTGGTGCCCGGCGTCACAGAAACGGCAACCCACCGGACAGCCGAACTGGGTCGAAAGGTTGATGATCCACTTTTCTTCCCTGGGATAGCGGGTATCGAGTCCATCCACGAACTCAATCATGCTTTTGTCGTCGCCCGAACGGGTGCGAGCTACGAAGACTTCCGCCACGTCGCTGCGGCCCGTGCAGGAGAGAATTTCCAGATCGGTACGAGGGGAAGGAAACGAAGATTCGACGTTCGCGGATGCGTGCTCTACCATGACTTACTCCTTTTTCTCCAGAAATTCCAAAACGTTGCGGGCCACGCGCTGACCGTCGCCCATGGCGGTGGCGACAAAGCGATCCCTGCGCCGGATCAGGTCTCCGGCAAGGAACAGGCCCTGTATGTGTGTTGCGATATCGCGAGGGAGAACCATTTCTCCCGTGAGATCGGTGTACAGTTTCGCATCGGGAATCCGACCGATGGAAAGCACGAGGTGATCGAGATCGCGGGTGGATTCCTCGTCGCCGTGCAACAGTCGAACGTGTAGTTTTTCGTCTGACTCTTTCACGTCCACGAGTTTCAACCCGGTTTCCAGCCGGATTCCCGCCGCTTCGGTTTCCTCGACGAGCCGTGCCGGAGCTTTCGGAGCCCGGCCCCGTATCCAAACCGCAACCTCGGCTCCTCGGTCCGCCGCCACGAGGGCGGCATCCAGGGCGGCTTCCCCCCCACCGACCACCACCACCCGGCGGCCTTCGAGGGTGGGAGGCAGTCCGCGTGCGTCCCGGTGCAGACGGTTGAGATTCCCTTCCGGCAGCGGCATGGACCACCTCGCCGGGAGGGTGCCGGTCGCCAGCAGAAGGCAGTCGGACTCGATGATGCCTCCGGTGGTTCGAAGCCGGAAAAGCTCTTTGTGGTCCACATGTTCCACGGTTTCGCAGGCAATGGACACCCCGAAAATCTTTGTTTGGCCGACCAGTCGGTCGGCCAAAATATCGCCAGGGATGCCATCCGGGAAGCCGGGAAGGTTGTCCAGCCGATGCGCCGCACGGACCAGTCCCCCCGGTTTTTCACCGGAAAACAGGCGGACTTGCAAGCCGTCACGTGCGGCCTGGATCGCCGCCGAAAGTCCCGCCGGTCCCCCACCGACGATGGCAAGCTGGCAGCGCTCAACCATCGACGCCTCCATGCAGCACCGCCGCGATTTCCTCTATCGAGGCCACGTGGGCGTGCCCGTGGGCAAGGACATTCAACGCCGCCATATGCCCGGCTTCGTCAGGAGAGGCGGTGGCGTCGGCAACAACGACGGGAATTTTTTTCACCCGCGCGAGATCAAGCGCCGTAGACAGCACGCACAACGGCGTCTGCACTCCGGCGAGGACGATGGTTTCGCAGGGAGCCAACACTTCGGGCAGAGCGCTTGCGAAACAGGCGTGGGAGGATTTGTCGAAAACGGGGATGGACTCGCTGGAAAACTCCGGCAGAATCCTCGAGAGGGGGTCGTCATCCGTAAGAAGCCGCCCGAAAAAATACCCGATCAGCGAACCCGATTCTCCTTCGGGGTGCACGTGCCGGGTCGCCAGCACAGGACGTCCGGCATCCCGGAAACCACAGATCAACTCATGGAGGGATTCGCGGATACCTTCAAACGCGGGAAGGTAGGCTGGGGATTCGGCGGAACAAAAGATCCGTTGGAGATCCACGAGCACCAGCGCCGAACGATCCAGCGACGGCAGCGGCTTGCGTCCCTTCATGCCTTCGAGCGCGGCAAGCCATTCTTCGACTTTCGAAGCACGGTTTTCCGACGTCAGATAGGCGGTTTTTCGAGATTTTTTCGGAGACGTGGGGTTCCGCATCACGCTTCCCGACTCCACGCAGCCGGGATGGCTCACTACGGAACCTGACATAACCACGGAAGAATACTATTGTTTTTTAATCACCCAGCACGAACGCGTTGGTGTCGCACCGTGAAATCAGGCCGTTTCTAGCATAAAAACGCAGGAAAGGCAACAAACGGAGGTTTCCGTCAAAAACGCCTCAAGGATTTGTTTTCACAACAAATCGGGGTTTCCCAACGAATCATAGTATTCGTCACGAGGGATCACTCGAAATCGAGGAACGGCACCTCACTCGGGTTTGCGCCTTCTTCCTTCGAGGAATCGGAATTTTTCTCCGGAAAATCGGTGACTTGCACCCAGATAATGGGATTGTAGAACAGGGGATAAACCCGGCCTTGGTACTTCCAGCGTTTGCCGGTGGGGATGTCCGCTTTAAACCCCCACCATCCGGCTTTCGGCGGAGTGTAGGCGAACACGCCGTTGGCGTCGGCCTTCACCACCTGATCGACGAGAGGAAGGATCGGCGTGGTAAGATCGTTTTTTTCGTTGAAATACACGACGTGCACTTTGGCGAAAGGCACGGCTTTTTGCCGAAATTTGACGATCCCCCGAAAACTATTGCCCTTCCAAAGCGCATAAGGCTGGGCCAGGGGAAGGATTTCGGCCTTTTCCTGCAGTTCGTCGTCCCATCCCGACTCCATACCATGGGCGTTGACGACGATCTTCGTCGGCTGCACGTGCAGGCTTTCCTGTTTCGAGTCGAACCAGGTTTGAGGCTCAAGGTAAAAGATATAGTCCCCCGGCGAATTGATGGGATAGTACACCTCAAACGCCTGTTGTCCCTTGATGGGAATCGGCTTGACGAGGTACATCAGGTCGAACTTTTTCCCTTGCCGCATCACTCCGAATTTATTCGGTTTTTCCATCGCAACAACCCCTCCTTCGAAGGGACGCGCGAAACGAATGTCCAGCCGGACGTTTTTATCTCCATCCTTTTCCACTACGCTGGACGACGGAAGAATCATCTGAACCTGGGCCCACGCAAACGATTGAACCCCGAATAAAACGGCGCAGACAACGACTACCTTTAAAGAGATGCGGCTTAACATTTTTATCCTTTCGTTGACAAATCCGTCTCAATAAGTTTACATTATATTAAAAATCATGTGCATTTTCAAGACATTTTCTTCCACTTCACCACAAAACAGCCTTCCCCTTCCCTATCGTATCGTTATCGTATCGTTTGAAAAGGTCTTGAAAAATTCCGCTCCTTGCCGCAATGGTGCATCATAGGATATTGTCATTTCACTCAGATTGCATACCGCTCACTCCGAGTGCCGCCCTTAGGGCGGTGTATCGAGGAGTAAATGAGATGACTCGATACGATTTGCTTCGCAAATCACTCGCCATGAGCGTTTTTTTTGCAAAGTGACAATTTCTTGTGATGCACCCAGAATCAACTTGCCGCACGATCCTGATTTTTTTGTTAGGTCTAAAAAACCTCCCATGCTAGGGTAGGCCGGTTTTTGGGACCGCTTCCCGAAAACACCATGAATTTACGCAACTTCCTGTTTCGACGAACGACCAGCGAGATGGTGTATGGATCACGAACCCCGTAAAATCCGCAAACGCAATGCATTGCTAAGACAAGTAGAAAAACCGGGACGATACCTCGGCAACGAAGTCAACGCCGTGGTCAAATCCGCCGCCAATGTCTCGTTGCGTCTGGCGCTGGCTTTTCCCGACGTCTACGAGGTCGCCTTCAGTCATGTGGGGCTGAAAATTCTGTACGAAATCCTCAACGACCGCCCCGACACCTGGTGCGAACGGGTATATTCCCCATGGCCGGATTTCGAAGAGGTACTTCGTCGCGAAAACGAACCCCTGTTCGCGCTGGAATCCGGCGACCCACTGGACCGCTTCGACGTGCTCGGCTTCACCTTGCAATACGACCTGAGTTACTCCAACGTGCTGGCGATTCTGGATCTCGCGGGACTGCCGTTGCGCGCATCCGAGCGGAACGAAAATCATCCGTTGATCGTCGGCGGCGGTCCCAATGCCGCCAATCCCGAGCCACTGGCCGAGTTCTTCGACCTGTTCGTGCTGGGCGAAGGCGAAGAAGCCGTTCTCACACTCGCAGACGCCGTGATCGCACAAAAAACGCGGGGAGAATCCCGCGCACAACTGCTTGAAAATCTTGCAAAAATCGAGGGATTTTACGTCCCGTCGCGCTTCACGCCGCGTTACGAAAACGGACGCTTCGCGGGGATCACTCCACTCGACCCCGAACGCCCCACCGTGCGACGCGCCGCCGTGGCGGATCTCGACCACACGCCGTTTCCCGTGCGTCCTCCTGCCCCCAACATCACCCCGGTACACGACCGTTACGCCGTGGAAATCCAACGCGGCTGCGCTCGTGGATGCCGGTTTTGCCAGGCGAGCCAGCTGTATCGCCCCGTGCGCCAGCGCACTCCGGCAACCGTATTCGATCTTGCCCGGCAAGGTCTTGAAAATACGGGGGAAACCACGCTGAGCCTGCTTTCTCTTTCCGCCGGGGATTACGGTTGCCTCAACCCGCTCCTGGAAAGTCTGGACGGCCTCGTGCGTCCCCGCCGGGTGGATTTGCAACTGCCTTCGTTGCGTGTCGAAGCGCTGGAGGAAAGTCTCCTGCACCTGCTGGGCAGCGAACGCAAGGGCGGCTTCACGCTGGCTCCCGAAGCGGGAAGCGAGCGGCTGCGACGGGTCATCAACAAAGGCAACACCGACGACGACCTGCTGGCCTCGGTAGACCGCGCCTTTCGTCTGGGATGGCAACGCCTGAAACTGTATTTCATGATCGGTCTGCCCACCGAAACCGACGACGACCTGCACGCCATCGTCGATCTGGCCGAACGGGCACGTTTTGCCGCCCGCCGTTACAAAAAAGGTGCGCAGGTGACGGTTTCGGTGTCTACTTTCGTGCCCAAACCCCACACGCCGTTTCAGTGGGCCGAAGCCATCGACCGCGACGAAATCCGCCGCCGTCAGTCTCTGCTTTTCGGGGAGTTGAAACGCAGGAAAATCCAGTTCAAATTCCACGACTCCCACTCCAGCCTGCTGGAAATGGCGTTTTCGCGGGGAGATCGCCGCCTGGCGGACGTCATCGAACGCGCCTATCGGGCGGGTGCACGCTTTGACGCCTGGAGCGACCATCACGACCCCGCGCTGTGGGAAAAAGCGTTCGAGGACTGCGGCATGACCCTGCGGCAGTGGCTCGAAGCCATCGATCCCGCAGCCTCCCTACCCTGGGACCATCTGAACTTCGGACCGAAAAAGAGCTTTCTACAAGAGGAATGGAAGCTCGCCCACGCCGAAGAGCACCGTCCGGATTGCTCGTATGGAACCTGCTACCATTGTGGCGTCTGCTCCACCGGCAAGGCGAAACGGCAGGTCTATCTTCCCGAGATGAAACGAGGCGACACCCCCGAGCACGTCCGCCTCGCCGAGGCTACATGCCAAGCGCCGATTCCCCCCGCGAAACCGGGCGAACGCCGCAAGGTCCGCTTCAAAATGGCGAAGCGGGACCGGGCGGTGTTCATGGGACATCTGGATACGATGAAAGCGGTGATCCGCGCCTTTCGCCGGGCCGGGATTTCTCTGGTCATGTCGGAAGGTTTTCATCCTTCACCGCGCGTCGCGTTCGGTCCGGCGCTGCCTGTCGGAGTCTCTTCAAACGGCGAGTTCTTCGACGCCGAAACGATGGACGCCCTGCCGACCGCCGCCATTCTCGAACGCCTGCGTCACGCCCTGCCCAATGGCTTCGACCTGCTCGACGCCATCGATGTTCCGCGCCATGCGCCCTCTCTTTCGGAATCCATCGAGACAATGACGTTTTCCTTCCAACCCCCTGAAAACGTGGAAGAAAACGCCATTTCCGACGCGCTCGCAAACTACCGTTCGGCAAAGGAAGTGATCGTCGAGCGCATCGCCAAAGGCAAACCGCGTCCCTACAATCTGAAAGAGCGTTTGCGAAACATCGAGACAGACGGACACAACGTCACGGCGGAAATCATCAACGACACGCGGGGCAGCGTGAAACCTCTGGAAATTCTGCAAACCGTGTTCGGCTTTTCCCCAGAACTTTGCCGAGACACCGAAATCAATAAAATTGACACACGGTTTCGCTCTTCGGTCGCTCCGAAAGAAAATGCGTCCTCCTCTAAAAATGGCGCGTATCGGAAGCAGCGGCGGCGGTCGAAGTAACACTTTCATCCGTGCATAAAAAAACCCGAAAAGCGGGCGGGCTTTCCGGGTCAGGGAGTGGAGGAAAAGGGCCTCCAGGTAACCTAAAAGAACTTAATTTTGTTTAATTATAGAAAATAAGCTTTAAAAAATCAACAAAAAGACAAAACTCCGCTTCATTAGCGTCTGATTTTTTCAGAAAATTCACTTCAACGGTCAGATTTCACCATTCCACGCCAGAAAAGGCTATTCCAGGTCGCCACACTGAAAGAAAGTCTTGCTCTTGCTGTCTTTTCCTCTTCCGGAACTTGATTTGTACGACCGCTTCGTTTACATTTCCTATCGAATAGAATATTTTGCATGAACGCACGCACAGCACCATGAAAAAACAAATGCCGGTTTCGATGCACGGCATCGATGGGAGGGATGGATGAGTGGGAGAAAAGAACGACGTTCGGGTCGACGATTCTTTGTTTTAAGCTTGCTTTGTATTTTCGGCACGCTATCCGGCGTAGCGTATGGCCAGACCCCAGCCCCCACCGCCGTAAAAGACACTCCAACGACGTCAACCGTCGGCAATGAACCTGCAATTTCCGGCGAGAGTGCCAAAAAGCCTGCTTCACTCGCTGCAGACAAAAGCACCCAGACGGTCGAGCCGAAAAAGACGCTGTATGTGGTTTCTCCCATCGGAGACGGACTGGAAGCCTACGACGTGGCGTATATCCACCAGCAAATGCAGGCGGTCGTCCGAAACACTGTGAAACTGAAACTTTCCTCGGAGCCCTCCGACTCGGTCGCTTCCCACCTGAGCAAAACCGAGCAACGTGACGATTGCTTTTCCGACCAGGCCTGCCTGCAACTCGTTCAGGAGTCGGTACAGGCGGACTGGCTTGTCGATACCCGGCTGACACGCGTGGTGGAAGGCTGGAACATCATCCTGGAAGCCCGGGATTTAAAAGAAGAATACGTGCTCGGGCGCGCCGAAGGCCAGGTCGCCGTGAAGGAAGACCTCGGCGAAATGGGCGCACAGGCTCTCGGTTTCCTGATGAAAAAACTCAAATGGAACGGCGAGATCGCTTCCACGGAAATCCATCCGGGGCAGACGGAGTTGGAGCGCCTGTTGCAGTCGGAAACCCTCGCGGTGAAAGACCGTCTGGCCACTCCCGGCGTTCGGCTGCTGGCCGTAGTATTCGATGCCCCGAACTGCGAGCGTTGCACGTCTCTATACGACGAATGGCGCGCCCTGGGGTTCAAGTACGGGGTGCGGGGGCTGAGCCTTCTGGCATTGAAATTGTATTCGGACCCCAAACGCTGTACGCCTCCGACCTGGAATCAGGGGAATTTCGCTTGTGACGCAGGGCAGAACGATGCCGCGCCGTGGATGGTGGATGCGCTTTCCAAAGGCGTGCTTTTCGACTGGAAAGGCACGCGCCTGGGAGAATTTCAGAGTCCGCAGCAAATGCAACCACTGATCGAGGAACAGCTTGGAATCTTTCCGAAAATCCTCGTCGATTCGCCGATTTACGACAACGGCAAGGCTTACGGTGGGAAACGGGGCCGCAAACTGCACAAGACGATCCGCGAGCGCGTGGCCTCCTACGCCAAGTTTGAAATCCTCAAAACCAAAAAGGAAAAAAAGGCGCTTCGAAGCTACCGGAAGGAACTGGCGCGTCTGAAAAAAGTGAAGCGCGGAAAGTGGGTCGAAGAGAGAGTGGCCTGCCCGAACGATACACCGATTCCGGAAACGGCGGTGCTGATGTCCACCGTCGCCCGCAGTCGTAAAGAACCCTGGGTTCGTCTGGACTATTACTCGCCCGAGGCAAAGTGCTTCCTCGCATCCGTGGAACAACCGGTCGTCGATAAGGATTACGACGAAGCCGCAGGCACTGCCGCCGGGAAGACCGTCGAAGGGTTCGTGAACCCCATTCAAGCCCCGAAATTCGGCAAAGATGAAACGAAACGGCAATGGGTGCTGCTGACGATTCCCGAACCCGAAAAGAAGAAGAAAACACCCCCTCCAGCGGTACTGGCTGCGGGGGCAGCGGCAAACGGAAATGGAGGTCGGCAACAACCGAAACCCCAGCAAAAACCGGCACCTCCAGCCGAGAAAAAGCAGGATGACCAGGCCGGAAAAGACTCCGAACAGAAAGAGGACGAGGCTGCAAAAAAAGAGTTCGAACTCCCCTGGTTCACACTCGCACCGAAATCAGGCTATGCCTACTATATGAAAGGCAGCAAAGCCGTCAACGAAGAAATCGACGCCCGCCACGCCGCGGTAGTGGCGCTCGGACTGGACATGGGTGGCGACGGGGCGGCCTTTTCGCTGGAACCGACCTACGTCTACGAATCGTTCGGCAACGGCCTCGATCAGATTCACATGTTGGGATTGCACATGGGATTCAACCATCGGTGGGTCATCAACCGCTGGGCGATTCCCAGCCTGGGCTTCGGTATCCGCAGCGGCTACCTGATGGGCGACACCATCGACTACGGCCTGGAATCCTATGCACGACTGCCTATCGGCTACACGTTCTACCCGGTGAAACATTTGGGAATTACTGCGGAATTCGCCTTTGGCTACGGCATGACCGGTCTGGCGCCGAAAGGCGCTATCGACAAACTCGCCTGCGAGAAAAGAAGCCAGATCGCCGTGGATTTGGGGGACGATCCCATCGACTGTTCGGGCGGCGACTTCAGCCTCACCCACGGGATGCTGCTGGAATTCATGCTGGGGATTCGCTTCCCGTAATCGGCGCTCGATCATGGGTGCATCATAAAACCCAGCAATGAGTATTCGACGATGGAATTCGGTAAGTCATTGATATAATGTACAAACTCCCTCTCCCTGAGGGAGAGGGTTAGGGTGAGGGTTTTCCATATTGGGCAAAATCCCTCACCCGGTGCTTTGCACCGACCTCTCCCAATGGGAGAGGCATTTGGACCCTGCAGGTCCAATTTCTTCGCACCATTTTGTGATGCACCCGGTTGCAACTTTCTCGTTTCGACGGCATAATTCTCGGCGGAACAGGCGTGAAACGACCGGCAAAGGGCGTCCTATGCATACGAAAGTGGAAACGAGGTTCCGATCGATGGGCAAAATCGCCGTGACGTTTTTCGCCGTATGCGGGTTTCTTTTAAGCCATCTCACCGTTGCACGCGCCGAGACGCCGCTGCTCATTACAGACATCTCGCCCGGCTCCCTCATCGAATTCGAGGCGGGAATGGCGAGCACCTCGAAGCCGGTCGAATCCGACGCCGTGCATTATCTGCTGCATTTCCAGCTCGAAATCATCGAGAACGGCCACCTGCTCATCGGCCTGCCGTTTTCGGGCTATACCGGTCCACTGGGACGGGACAACTTCATTCGCGGCAACCTGATGGGAGGCTTTTCCTACAACTATCCGTTCACCGACTGGTTCCGCCTGGGAGGCGTGTTGCGCCTGTATTTTCCGACCTACGAAGGCGTGGAGGCAGTGGATTTCGGCTATCCATCCGATCCCCGGCGCGCGGCGCTGATGCACTGGCATTCCCGTTTCGAATACGCCTTCGAGGACTACTTCCCTTTCGAGGCGCAACTCACCTTCAAGCTGGAAAAATGGGGGCTTTTTCTGCAAGGCGAAGGAGGCTGGACCTACGCCGTGCGGACCGCCGAAAACCGCTATCTCGACCGTCCCCTGCATGTCTGGATGGGACAGTACGGTCTGTCGCTGGGATACAAACCCATCGAATACGTGGAATTCGGCGTGGCGGCGGTGGGCATCGCCGATCCGCAGCCGTCCGTTCGCAATCTCGAAGCGTTGTGGGCCGCTTCGAAGCTACGCACGTCGAGCCGTACCCAGGCGATATCCGGCATCCGGCTGGCCTACGACTGGGCCACCGCCGCGTTCAGCGCCTCTTTCCCACTGGAAGAGGAATTCCGGCACGCGATGAACCCGACCTACCTGTTTTCCTTCGGCGTGCGTTTCGGGCCGCTGCCGCCCTACGACGGCTGGGGCGAGGACGCCGTGCGCTTCGAAGAAGACACGAGAGTCGAGGCGGGTGAAGAAGGTGCGGAAGAATGAGTTTCTGGAGATTGGGGAGTAGCCACAGCTTCCCGAGCTTCGATGGTCAGAACCACCAATTGTCTTGCAAAACGTGACGAAAATCCTACACGTTGAGTGCGGTATCTGCAAAAACCTGTGATATCGTATCGCTTTCGCCATATCGTAGAAAGTCCCCCGATGCCCCAACGCCGCAAACCCACGAAAAAGCCTGTAAAATCATTTGCTTGGACAAACGCCCTTACCCAGTATGTCAAGGAATACAAATGCCCGGACTGCAAAAGCTACGCCTTGTACGTGCTGGAACTTCCCGACGGCGAAAGCGTCGTGCGCTGCCGCAAGTGCGGCTACCGGCTCGACCTCGAACGCTTCGCGCGCACCGTGATGCAGTTCGAAGAAAGCGAGGAGGGTGCCGTCATCCGCATCCCGGATTTTCTGGGCGGTCCCGACAAAGTTGTCACACTGCCGCCTCTCGACACATAATTTCCCCAGTGAAAACAAATAGTTGGTAACCGAGTCAGCCCATCCAACGCTGCCGCATACCGACCAATTCCAGCACGACGTACTGTGCCGCAACCACGCCCAACACGGCGGGCACGGCCCCCATGCTGGGCTGCACGCGCCGGGGACGTCCCCGCGTAAACACCGCTTCCTCGTCGCCGAAATCGTCGGTGGCGATGGTACGCAGGACGGGTTCGTCGGAAAACACGCAGGGAACCCCGGAAAATATCCCACGCCGCCGCAATGCACGGCGCACCACACGGGCTAGCGGACAACCCTCGGTTTTCGAGATATCCGCCACCTTGACGGCGGTCGGGTCGCAGCGATTGGCCGCACCCATGCAGGAAACGAGCGGAAGCGCGCGGGAAATGCAGGCTTCGATCAGGGCGACTTTGGGGTTGAATCCGTCGATGGCGTCCACGACGAAATCCAGCGGTTCGGCCAACAGGCGGTCGGCGCTATCGGTGTGGAAAAAGTCCCGTAAACACTCCAGTTTCACGTCGGGGTTGATGTCTTCGAAACGCTCGGCGGCAACCTCGGTTTTGGGGCGGTCCATGGTCGAGGCAAGCGCCCACGGATGCCGGTTGACGTCGGTGGGTTTTAGTAGGTCCATATCGACGAGGCGCAGGCTCCCCACCCCGGAGCGCACCAGCGTTTCGGCGGCCTGGGCCCCGACGCCTCCGAGACCGATGACGCAAACCCTCGATTTCGCAAGTTTTTCCAGGGATTCTTCTCCCAACAGGCGGGAGGTTCGCGCGAGGAGATCCGGCTTCATCGAGCGCTCTTCCAGCCGAACAGGTCGGCAACGTTGTCGCTTGTGGCGCGCGCGACGGCTTCGACATCGATTCCCTTCAACTCCGCCAGCGCTTGGGCGACTTCGGCGATATGGTGCGGCTCGACATCCTGCGGCGGCGTCCTTTCGGTGCCGATGGAAGGCGCGTCGGTTTCGAGCACGATGCGTTCCAAAGGTACGGAAATTGCAGATTTTTTCGCCCTTTTGGCATGTTTTCTGGTGATGGTTCCGCCGAATCCCAGGTGCAGCCCCAGCGCCGTCAGACGTTCGGCCAGTTGCGGCGACTGGCTGTAGGCGTGCAGCACACCCCGAATCGGAGCGTAAGGAACAAGCAGGTCGGGCAGGCGGTCGAAGGCCCTGCGACAATGCAATAGTATCGGCAGGTTACGTTCCTTCGCCATATCGATCTGCTTCAAAAGCGACGCCACCTGCAACTCATGATCCTCGTGGCCTTCTTCCGCGAAATCCAGGCCGATTTCCCCCACCGCGACGCAACGTGGATGGTCGAGCCAGCGGGGAAGTTCTTCCAGGCGTCCGGCTTCGTCGAGTCGCCAGGGATGTAGACCGAAGGCGGCGTACAATTCCTCGTGTCGTTCGACAAGTTGCGCGATGGCGGGCCAGGACGCGGCATCGTAGCCGGGGATGACGATCCGCCCCACTCCGGCTTCGCGAGCGCGCGCCAATACATCTTCGATATGCTCCGCCAGAGGCGGAAAATTGAGATGGCAGTGCGTGTCGATCAGCATCCGCGAGTCCCTCGCAAAAGGGAGCCCAACCGCAGATTATTCCTCGTTGGACAGCTTGATTTTGTCGTAATCCGACTCGCCCCCTTCATCGGTGCACGTCAATTTGAGCGTCACCTTGTCGCCGTCCTGAAGGGTGATGGTCGCCTCGTCGAAAGAGCCGTCCTGCGTCAATCCGTCGAAGTCTTCAATATCGGCGTCCTGGTATTCGTCCTCGCCGTCGCCGTTCACGCCAAGTACCTGATATTTATCGACTTCCCATACGCAATCGAACTCGTCCGCATCGGGATCGTAGAAGTGATGGACGAGGCTCATCAGGTGGATTTCTTCTCCCGGCGTCACATCCTTCACGTCGTCATCGAGCTTGACGACCGGCGATTTGTTGATGGACAGCACCCGCAATCCGCCTTCGTAGCAGTTGCCGTAATGGCCGTCTTCGTCGATCAGGGCGAATTTGATGTAATAATTCGGAGTACTTACCAGACGCTGGTCAATCAGCAGTTTGGCGTTGATGGTCACGGTGTTGCCGTCGACCTTCTCGATCGGCACTTCATAATAACGGCTGGAATCGGTGACGAACACCAGCACGTTTTTCGCCCGATCCAAGCCGCTTTCCGCCGTGAGCTTGACTTCGAAGCGCGACCCGATCTCCAATTCTTCCGGCATCTCGATGCCCGAAAGCTTCGGATAACGGTCGTCGGTGATATAGGAGAGGAATTCCGCATCGATGGGACCGTCCTCGGCACTGGTGCAACTGGCGATGCGGTCGGCGTTGTTGTAGGTCACGCCGTCGGGAAGACGGTAGACCGGATCGATGGGAATGCCGATAATCGGCGTATGGCCTTCGAAATACAAGGCGAACATCATCAGATCCGCCGGGGGGGAATCCACCGGCACGAACCCGTTGTACTCGCAGGCGGTGAAGGCCGTCACGAAGATTGCCGCCGCCAGAACCAGGCCACGTATCTTTTTTTGCATTCCCGTCATCGTCTCCGCTCCTTCGATCTTCTCAAAAGAGATAACTATTCGAACTTTATCCCATTTTCCGTAACGGCTGACCGCCCATGACGTGCACGTGGACGTGGAAAACGACCTGCCCCGCATCTGCGTTGGTATTGATTACCGTGCGGTATCCGTCTTCCTCGACACCGTGAATTTTCGCCACTTTTGCCGCTGCGCGCAACAGTTTTCCGGCAAGGGCGTCGTGCTCTTCCTGCAACGCATTGAGCGTAGGAATGTGCGTTTTGGGAATAATCAGCGTATGGATTTTCGCCTGCGGGGAGATGTCCTTGAAGGCCAGCACGTCGTCGTCCTCGTACACGACGTCGGCGGGAATCTCGCCTCGAACGATTTTACAGAAGATGCAATCCGGATCGTGCATGTTCCAACCTTTCATGAACGGAATCTGCCTTGTGTTCTTAGCAGAACCGGGCGAAGGCGTCAATTCTATTCAAGACGTTTTCCGCATGTCGGGTGCGTCACGAGAAATTGCCACTTTGCAAAAAACGCTCATGGCGAGTGATTTGCAAAGCAAATCGTATCGAGCCATCTCATTTACTCCTCGACACACCGCCCTATGGGCAGCACTCGGAGTGAGCGATATGCAATTTAAGAAAAATGGCAACATCCTGTGATGCACCCCATTCACATCCTCGTGAAAAACCGTTGTTGGACAATTCGTCTCATTTCGTTACAATCACCATCGTGTCATTCTTCTGCGAGGCGCTTATGGATGCATCCAAACCCGACCGATGGTTGACGATCATCGGAGAACTGCCCACCGAATACGCCGAAATGATGGAAGCCTTCCTCCTGGAATGGGGCGCTTCCGGCGTTCAGACCATCGACGCCGAGGCCGTCCCTCCCGGCATGGAGGCTCCCCCGGCAGGGCGTTCGCGTCTGGTGGGCTACTTTGCCACCGACGAAGACAAAATCGAGACCGACCAATGGGCCGCCTCCTGGAAGGAAACCGTCGAACTCTGGGAGTTGGACGCTCCGTTTTCCCAGGTACGTATCGAAGCCCTCGAAGAGGAAAACTGGAACGACCAGTGGAAACGCTTTTTCCACCCGCAACGCATCGGAAAATCCCTGCGCATCGAGCCGAGTTGGGATCGCGGCGGAGGACGTCCCGAAGACGTCGTGCTGCAAATCGATCCCGGTATGGCTTTCGGCACCGGCACCCACGAATCCACCCGCCTGTGCCTGGAATGGATCGAGGCCGCTTGCGAAACCTATCCTCCCAGGACAATGCTCGACGCCGGATGCGGCTCCGGCATTTTATCCATCGCGGCCAGCAAACTGGGCGTTTCGGACGGTCTCGGCGTGGACATCGACCCCGAAGCCATCGAGGTCGCCAAGGAAAACTACCACATCAACGGCATCGATACCTCACGCTGGCATCTGACCGAGAACCCCGTTTCCACGCTCGACGAAGAATTCTCGCTCGTCGTCGCCAACATGCTTTCCGGCGAACTGGCCGGAATCGTGGACGATCTCGTGCGTCTGACCGCTCCCGGCGGAAACCTCGTGCTCGCGGGCATTCTCAACGAGGAAGAAGAGGAAGTGACGCGGATGTTCCAGAACGCCGCCCAGCTCCAGTCCAGCGAGTTGCTTCCCGTGGTCAAGGAGTCGATGGGAGATTGGCTGCTGCTGTCCTTCGAAAAACCGCTCGGACGCTTCAATCTTCATTCCAGCGAGGAGTCCTCCGGCGGATTTTTCTTCGGAGGAAGTGACGAAACCGATTCACAGGACGCGCAAGACCCCGGAATGCCACGGCTTTCCATTTCCTCGATGATTCTCTTTTACCTGTTGCTGGTCGTCGGCGCGTTGCTGATCGCGCCGGACTTCAACCCTTTCACGCTGCCCGGAAAGAGCGATCGGGGAAGCTTTGTCCACGTAGCCAACGGCCTGTGGATCGGACTATTCTGCGGCCTGACGCTGGTCGCCGCCAGCCAGCTTTTCACGCACTATTTCACGTGGTCGAAACGGCTCGAACGGCGCTTTTTCGAGATCCTCGGCCCCTTGGGACTGTGGCAGATCGTGCTTGTTTCGATTTTTTCCGGGGTGGCGGAGGAAATGATCTTTCGCGGCGCGATTCAACCGTTTATCGGATTGGTTCCCGCCTCTCTGCTCTTCGCACTGTTGCATATCGGACCGGGTCGCGAGTTTCTGCCCTGGACGATTTCCGCCGGTTTCATCGGCTTGCTGCTGGGCTATCTCTACCAGCAGACCGGCAACCTCGCCGCCCCGGTGGTCTGCCATTTCACGGTGAATTTCATCAATCTGAACGTCATCATGCGGCGCTATCGCCACATGGAGCCCCCCCTCCCCTCTTCCAACTGACTCTTCCATCGCCTCACATGGATTTCAATCGTGCTAGGTGGCAAACCAGCCGAATCGAGATCGAACGATGACGCAAGGATCTTTTATAAATCCTTGATTTTACATGGTTTTTCGAGCAGTTTCAAAGCAGGTCGGGCAAATTTCTTGCCCGACAATGCCAAGGTGTCGGGCCAAAAATTAGCCCGACCTACGGGATTATCCGCCTTCACGGATAATGTCAAAAGTTTGATCGTTGAAGGCGAAATGGTATGAGGCTCTCCAATCTGCTAGGCGACCTGTTCCTTCAACTGCTCCAGCAGGTTTCTGGCGGCTTGGCTGATGACCGTTCCCGGACCGAATACCGCGTTGGCTCCCGCTTCGTACAACGCCGGATAGTCCTGGGGCGGAATCACGCCACCGACGACAATGAGGATGTCCTCGCGTCCCAATTCCTTCAATGCGGCCCTCAGTTTGGGAACCAGGGTCAGATGTCCTGCCGCCAGGGAACTCACACCGACGATGTGAACGTCGTTTTCCACCGCCTGCGAAGCGCTTTCCTCGGGGGTCTGGAACAGCGGTCCGATGTCCACGTCGAAACCGAGATCCGCGAACGCCGAGGCAATCACCTTCTGCCCCCGGTCGTGGCCGTCCTGACCCATTTTCGCGACGAGAATGCGGGGGCGTCGGCCCTCTTCCTGGGAAAAGGATTCGGACAACGCGCGAACCTCGTCGAATTCCTCGTTGTTGCCTTCCATTTCTCTCCTGTACACTCCCTGAATGGAGTGGATCACCGCCTTGTGGCGTCCGAAAACTTTTTCCAGCGCGTCGCTGATTTCACCCACCGTCGCTTTGGAACGAGCGGCATCGACCGACATCTCCAGCAGGTTGCCCCCCTCTTCGGCGGCGCGGGTCAGCGCATCGAGTTTCCCGCGAACCTCCCTCTCGTCCCGTTCGGCCTTCAACTTGGCCAAACGTGCGATTTGCGCCTCTCGAACGGCGGAATTATCCACCTTGAGGATTTCCAGCTCGTCTTCCTCGTCCTTGCGATACTTGTTGATCCCCACGAGGGTCTGTTTGCCGGAATCGATGCGCGCCTGGGTTTTCGCGGAGGATTCCTCGATGCGCATCTTGGGCAAGCCTTCTTCGATGGCTTTGGCCATGCCGCCCAATCCCTCGACTTCCTCGATATGGCTCCACGCCTTGCGGGCGAGGTCGTGGGTCAGGCGTTCGACGAAGTAACTTCCCGCCCAGGGATCGATTACGCCGGTAATCCCCGCTTCCTGCTGGAGGAAAAGCTGCGTGTTGCGGCTGATCCGGGCGCTGAAATCGGTGGGCAGCGCCAGGGCTTCGTCGAGCGAGTTGGTATGCAGCGACTGGGTATGTCCATGGGTGGCGGCCATCGCCTCCATGCAGGTGCGGATCACGTTGTTGAAAGGATCTTGCGCGGTGAGACTCCAGCCGGAGGTCTGGCAGTGGGTGCGCAGGGACATCGACTTCGGATTTTCGGGCTCGAAGCCTTTGACGATCTTCGCCCACAGCATCCTTGCGGCGCGTAACTTGGCAACTTCCATAAAGAAATTCATGCCGACACCAAAGAAAAAGCTGATGCGCGGCGCAAAGCGGTCGATGCCCAACCCGGCCTTGACGCCGGTGCGGAGGTACTCCAGGCCATCGGCTAGGGTATAGCCCAGTTCGATATCCTGGGTCGCCC
This sequence comes from Myxococcota bacterium, assembly GCA_963663525.2. Classification (GTDB taxonomy): domain Bacteria; phylum Myxococcota_A; class SURF-8; order SURF-8. The sequence goes on along the minus strand of CAXXHC010000004.1, from coordinate 414,158 downwards.
CGGCTTCCTGCATGTGGTAGCCCGAAATGCTGATGCTGTTGAAACGCGGCATGTTTTTCGAGGTGTACTCGAAAATGTCGCCGATGATGCGCATGGACGGCTCGGGCGGATAAATATAGGTATTGCGAACCATGAACTCCTTGAGGATGTCGTTCTGGATCGTGCCCGCAAGTTGCTCGGTCTTGACGCCCTGCTCTTCGGCGGCGACGATGTACAGCGACATCACCGGCAGCACCGCGCCGTTCATCGTCATCGAGACGCTCATCTGGTCCAGCGGAATGCCTTCGAAGAGGATGCGCATGTCGTAAATGGAATCGATGGCGACGCCCGCCATGCCCACATCACCGGGCACGCGCTCGTGGTCGGAGTCGTAGCCCCGGTGGGTGGCGAGGTCGAAGGCGATGGACAAGCCTTTCTGTCCCGCCGCAAGGTTGCGCCGGTAAAAGGCGTTGGAGGCTTCGGCGGTGGAAAAACCGGAGTACTGCCGCACCGTCCAGGGACGCATCGCGTACATGGTGGAATACGGGCCACGCACGAAGGGCGGCAGTCCGGGCATACTGCCCATATGCTCGACGCCTTCCAGGTCGCCCGCCGCATACAGCGGCTTGATGGCGATACCTTCCGGGGTGTTCCAGGCCAGCTCATCCGGGGAAATTCCGGCGAGGCGTTCGGCTTCCTCGCGCCAGAGGGCTTCATTGCCTTGGGATCGCTCCGCCGTATCGAAGGGAAGATTCGTGAAATCGGGTATATTTGCCATGATGCTTCCTCGTTCAGGCCAGAATGTCCAGGCCGGTCAGGATTTTTTCCAGGGTTCCGAGCACGTCGCAGCCCAGGTGAATGAAGACATTCACCCCGGCGTCCCGGTACAGGGTTTCTTTCTCCGCGTCGGCGGGTTTTCCCGCCAGAACGATGAATTTCGCACCGAGTTCCGCCAACTTCGGCGCGACTTCGGGCACGACCTCCGGGTATTTTTTATCCGTCGAGCAGATCACCGCCGCGTTTGCGCCGCTCTCTTTGAACGCCGCCGCTGCGTCTTCCGCGTTGGAAAAGCCGTCGTTGGATACGGATTCCAGCCCTCCGGCCTCGAAGAAGTTGGCCGAAAACATCGCCCGCGCCTTGTGCTCGGGGATCGTCCCCATGTTGGCGAGGAAGATTTTCGGCCTCTCGCCGTGGGTGGCAAGCCAGATGTCCGAGGCGTCGCGCAGATGCTCGAAAGGCTCGGCAGCCCGACGCGAACCCAGCGCCGGAGCCTGCGTGCCGGTGTCGTCTCCTCGAAGCAGTGCCGCCACCTGGCCCACGGTCGCACCGCCCGAAAACGCCTCGACGACAGCTTGGGTCAGACTCCCCGGTTCGGGGGACGGGTCGGCGAGCACGTCGCCCAGTTTGTCGAGGGTTCCAGACTCAAGCGCTTCTTTTCGTTTTTCGGGCAGCGTTTCGGAAGCACTCTTATACAACCCTTCGAAATCTATCGGTTTTTTCTCGATAGGCTTCTCTTGGAGGTTGGGGAATTCGCTCACGCCGGTAATGGCGTCCTTGCGCTTGGCAATGGCCTTTTTACGTCCGCTCCAAGTGGCTTCCACTTGCTCGGCCACCCAACCGGAACCAATCGCTTCGGCCATGCCGCCACGATTTTCGATATCCTGGAACAGCGTCCACGCGGCTTCGGCCATCTGCCGGGTGACGGTTTCGATGTACCAGCTACCACCTGCGGGATCGACCACCTTATGCAGGTTCGATTCTTCCTGCAAAACGTTCTGGGTATTGGCGGCGATACGTCGGCTGAAGGCGTCGGGTGTGCCCAGGGTTTCGTCGAAAGGCATGGTGGCGATGCTGTCCGCGCCGCCGACCACCGACGAAAAACACTCCGCCGTGCTGCGCAGCAGGTTGACCCAGGGGTCGCGCACGGTTTTGGTGAAGGCGCTGGAGCGGGCGTGAATGAACATCGTCCGGGAGTTTTCCGAACCGCCGGAGGCTTCCACCACCCTGGCCCAAAGCATCCGCGCCGCACGCAACTTGGCGATTTCCAAGAACATATGGCGTCCTACGCTGAACAAAAACTGCATCGAGGCCGCCGCCTCGTCGATGCCGATGCCGCGCGCATCCAGTTCGCGCAAGTAAGTCACCGCCGTGGCCAGCGAAAACGCCAACTCCTGCACGGCGTGGGCTCCGGCATCGTGGTAGGGGCTGGCGGTCACCGCGATGGGTCTGAATTGCGGGGCGTGCTCGGTTTTCCATGCCACGAGATCGGCCATCTGGCGGTACACGTTGTCCAGAGAGTACCCGATGCCGCCGCCGGAAGCCAACGCACTCAGAGGATCGAAACAGGCCGTGCCACGCAGAGTTTTCAGCGCGTCTTCCCCTTTTTCCCCATTGCGACATAGGGCGAAAAGCAGCCCGGAAGCCATCAAGCCCTGGCTCCCGCCTTTGACCGCCACCGCGACTTCCGCCGGATCGAGGCCGTCGAGCACCGTGGCCACGTCGTCGAGACAGGCCAGCGTCGTGCCTCCGCGTCCGATGGCTTCCTGCGCCTGCGGGTCGTCCGAGTCCATACCCCGATGAAACGCCTGATGAGGCCGCAGACAGACCGAAGTCACGCCGTAGCGGAAATCCGCGAGGATGGTCCGGTTGCATTCGCTCGGGTCGGCGTCACCGTATTCCTGACGACGGTCCCAGCCGTTTTGCACGTGCCCCAGCGCGGTTCCTCCGCGCAGGTAAGGAGCCTGTCCGGGAAAGCCCGAAAGATCCTGCAAATGGTCGAAATCCTTGGAGGTATAGATCGGCTGAAGCGCAATGCCCTCGTGGGATTTCTTCACCAGCTTTTTCTCGAAGGGCGCGCCTTTCAGGTCGCGCTCGACGATGGCCAGCCAGTCCTCGAAGCTGGGAAAGTCGAAGGTTTCGGAAAGATGAAAGTCGTTTTTCATGTCGTCCGTCCTGAGTTGGTTCCACAATCGTTCGTCACGCGCCGGTTTCGTTTCCACGTCCCGAGCAACTTTCGTTCCGGACGCAACGATGCGGAAAAGTTCGGTCTGTTTTCACACGATGATCGAAAACGCTTCGTACCAGTGTAATCATTCCCGAAAAGGGCGCAAGGTTTTGAAAACGTAATCTTCGCGCAAATTCGTGCAATGTCGTGTCAAAACGATCACGAAGATAGGCAGCAGAGTGATTCAATTCTCGATTCGGCACGAATCCGACTCGGTGAATCGAGAAAAGGGTGCCCGGGTCTTCGATCCGGAACGGATCGATGGCCCGGATTCTTCGTGTTTTCAAGGCCATTCGCCTGACGGCGAAAGACCTTGGCACCTATCCAAACAAACATCCTTCCATGGAAACCGGGGAAAGAAGTAGAATTGAATCGCCCCGGGCAGGAACCATGCCGGTTTTCGTATATTGCAGATAGATTTCGAAACGCGCACGCAAAAACGGATCGGCATATGCACCGATCCGTTCTGCAAAGAAACGATGTTTCGTCGTCCGAATTATCCTTCGCCGTTTTCGTGCTCCAGCCAGCGCACATACTGCCACATGCCCGCCAAAGCCTTGACCGCTCTTTCCGGCGTAAGGAAAAACACCCCGTCGTAGGCGCGATCCTCGAAGCGGTAGACGGTGCGACTGTCTTCGTCGGCCAGCAGGCTGACGCCGACGATCGGCTTGTGGTAGGTTTCCATCAACTCAACGGTGTAGGCCAGGTATTTCCGTTCGAACTCTTTAAGCTGGGACGAGGACGCCTCGATGAATTCCGGCGGATACGTGGGGTCCACCTTATTGATGCTTTTGCCGTACTGATCGAGGTAGGCTTTCGTGCCGACGATGCCGAGGTTGATGATGGCGTCGCAGCCATCCCACTTCGCCAACTCCTCGGTCACGGTCATCGGCAGGACGAAATCGGTCTGGCCGACGAGATCCACCGGGTTGGCGCGACTCCAGAAAAACGGCAGCATCTTGTCGAATTTTTCGATCAATTCCGGTGCGAGTTCGGGCACTTCCAGGCCGTGTTCGCTGCAAAGGTCTGTGGCTACGACCCCCCAGCCGCCGCCGAGCGTCACGATGCCGATGCGCGGTCCTTTGGGCAGTGGAAGGCAGGAAAAGGCGGCGGAGACGTCGAGCAGGTTCATCGGATTGGGCACCATCACGATGCCCGCCTGCTTGCATACCGCATTGAAAACACGGTTGTTTCCGGCCAGTGCGCCGGTATGGCTGGCGGCGGCCTGGCTGCCTTCGTCGGTGCGTCCGCCCTTGAGCACGACGACCGGTTTCGTGCGTCCCACACGCCGTGCGGCTTTGAAGAAGCGTCGCCCGTCTTTCACGCTTTCCAGGTAGAGCACGACGGTTTTCGTAAACTCGTCCACCTCGAAGGCTTCCATGTAATCTTCGATGGTAATCATCGCTTCGTTGCCCGAACCCGAAAAGGCGCGGATGCCGATGTCTTCCTGTTCGGCGAAGGCCAGAAGCTGGTTGCCCATGTTGCCGGACTGGCTGACCAGCACGGTGGAACCCTTGCGCGGCCAGATGTGGGAAGCGGTGCAGAAAAAGCGGTCGTGCGGGTTGCAGATCCCCATGGTGTTGGGTCCCAGAATCAGCACGTCGTGTTTGCGGGCCTCGCGCACGAGATCCTCTTCCAGCTTGCGACCTTCCGCACCGGTTTCGCTGAAACCGCTGGCCACGAGCACCATGCTTTTGATACCCTTGGCCGCGCATTGCGGCAACAGGTCGAAGACGTATTTTCCGGGAACCGTGACCACCGCGAGATCGATCTTGCCGGGCACGTCTTCCAGTGACGTATAGACTTCCCGACCGATCATCGTACCGCCCTTGGGGTTGACGAGGTAAATCTCCCCTTCGAAGCCTCCGGCGAGCACGTTGGTGGGCAGGATGTGCCCCCACTTGCCGATGGTGCCGGACGCACCGATGAAGGCCACGGAATGCGGATAAAACATCGGTCCCAAGCGCCTAGGGTCCAACTTGTATCGCGAATGTTCCGGCTCCTCGGACGCACCCAACACCAGGAGGGCGTCCACCGCGCAAAGCGCACCGTCCGATCCGGCGATCAGCGGGTTGATGTCGGCCTCGGCCACTTCGGGATGCTCGATGGCCAGCCGGGAAAGCCCCGTGAGCGCCGCTTCGAGCTGCTCCATATTCACCGCGTTTTCGCCCCGGAACGCGCCGAGCAGTTTCCGTCCCTGGACTTCCTCGACCATGCGGCGCACGTCCTTCGCTTCGAGCGGCGCAAGGCGAAACGTCACGTCGTCGAGGGCTTCGGTCAGCACACCGCCAAGGCCGAACATCACCACCGGGCCGAAGGTCGGATCGCGGAAGAACCCGGCGACGAATTCCCGCCGCCCCTGGATCTGCGGCTGCACGAGAAAACCCTCCAGATCGTCTCCGGCGATCCCGGCCAACGCTTCGGCGGCTTCGGCCACCGCGTTTTCGGAGGCCAGATTCAACCGCACGAGACCCCGTTCTGACTTGTGCGTCAGCTTCGCGCCGAGCGCTTTAAGCACCACCGGATAACCGGAATCGTTCGCCGCCTGGCAGGCTTCCTCCGGTGTGGAAACGACGGTTTCCCGCACCACCGGGACGCCGTACTCTTCGAGAATCCGCTTGGACTGGGCCTCGCTCAGGGCGGATTGTCCCTGAGCCGTCGCTTGATCGAGAATGCGTTGCGCGTTCATGAAGTCGAGCCTCGTGTGTTTCGTTTCGTGTTTTCGGTCGCGACGATGTTCGCCTGCCGCAAGGCGTGTAGAAGGTGTATTGGATCGGGGCGGGGAAGTCAAGCGAATGGGATGCGGCTAGGGGGATGCCGTTCATCTTCCCACAATGCAGACTCGTGAGGGGGGCTTCGAGGACACAGGAAGTCTTCAGTATCCGTTGGAGAGTTCAGGTAACTCCGTTGGAGCAGGTCTCTGGACTGGTGGCCTGAACAAGGGGGAGTGGCACGGGCCAAGCGACAGTGAAACGGAGCTTGCCCGTGTTTTTGTTCCTGCACATGGGCAACCTTGTCCACAACAATTGGTCCGTCGACTCTATCTTCATAATCCAAGGCACTTGACCATTTCCATTTCAAAATATCATCAACCAAATCACGTCTGACAGGATTTGCATGAATATATTCAATTGCTTTCCACAGTGTGGAGTCCTTCTTTATATTTCGGTCGTAACCTCCACCTGCCTGCCAGAAGCGAAATTCTTTCTTGCCATCATTTTTGACAATAGTAAGTTTTTCAAACCACAGTTTATCGTTGAGTTCAAGCCAGCTTTTCGATTTTCTTGAAACGGATTGTTTCACACGTTTTAAGAATTGTGAAACACTATACTTTTCCTCGTTTGGAAATATCAATAAGTGAACATGGTCAGGCATGATTACATATGCCCATATCGAATAATTCAGTTTTTTGCTTGCTTCATTTACTGCATTGCAAAACCATTGTTTTGGTCTATCTTTTGTTAGAAGAGGCCAATGATGATAACATGAAAACGTTAATTCATGAGCGTGACCAGGATCGTTGAAATGTTTATTTTTTCTTTTATAGGTTTCCATCACGAACCATTTATACTCCATTCAAGACACATGGGCAAGCTTCGCTTCGCCCATGCCACCCATGTAATTCTTAAAAACCATTGGCGGGTGGCCGGGACAAACAGATATCCAATCATGGGTGCCATATAATCTCCGGCGTCGAACAATCCCTTTCAGGCTTCCATAGAAAAGGCTGTACCTGTCCGACCTCCTTTCTGCTCCAACGAGATTTTTCACACAAAATCCACTGAATATACTGCAAACTCGTGCATTTTCATGCAAACTCACGTCATGCTCGATCCATGCCGCAAAACTCGTGCAAACTCACGCAGAAACGTGCAAAATCCTCCCCGGTTTTCTCGCAACGAGTCGAGGGTACCCGAGAAAAAAGTGGTAAGAAACTTTACAAAAACAGGGTTTTTCGACCGAAAAACCACACAACGTGCTATTTTCTCTCGCAACGCGAGTGGTTGCGAATCTGCACGTTTTTTCACCAATTTGCACGTTTGGGGGAGCGGGCTCGACCCTTGGCCGGAACGTCGACGGGAAGTTGCAGAAATATGCCCTGCTGCGGCCTAAAAAACCCCTCCTTCCCTTTGTTCGCCCATTGCAGCTTTGGAACCGAATGTGCTACACTTATCGAGAAAAAGGCGAAGGAACAGGACGAATAAAACGTGGCGACAGGAGCCGAGATGAAAACGCTGTTTTCTTGCAACATAATGTTTCTATTGATGTTTTTACTCCTTTCGGCCTGCGGCTCGGACTCGGGAGACGACGACGAGACCGCCTGCGTCGGCGGCGCACTGAACAGCGAGGGAGAGTGCATCTGCCCCTATCAGCACGAACTGGTCGACGGCGAATGCCGCTACGTCGGTTCGAGCGGCAGCGGGGATTACGACATTCCCGGCAACGGAGACGACGACCTCGTGGACGACGACAGCGCGAATGGGGATGACGACACGGAAGATACCGATAATACGGAGGAAATTCCGTTGCGCGAGGCGGACTGTCCCTTCGAGGCGATCCAGAATTGCCCGCTGGACAACAAGATGACCACCGTGCTCAACGAGTGCTGGTGCATCGACAAATACGAGGCGGTGGTGATTGAACCGGATGAACAAGCCACCGAGTCCTGCGACGGCGTAATCAAGGGCGCTGCGGGCGACGACTACGGCGAGGATTTCCCGGACGACGTGTCGCTTTCCGACGACACCGCCACGCCGATGGAAGCCTGCCAGATTTCTTCAGAGATTCCCTCTAGTTACATCACCAAGGCCCAGGCCGCCGCCGCCTGCGCCAACGTGGGAAAGGTGCTGTGTCCCCTGGAAATTCACGACATGGCCTGCTGGCCGGGGACGTCCACGAGCGCTTCGTATTGCCCCGATGGCGTCTCCGAGCGTGAGCCGACATTCCCGTATGGCTGCGATTTCTCGTCGTATTCGCAAAACTGCGTCAATGCCGCCACGGCCTCGTCCAAGCAGGAGACCAGTGAAGGCGCTTGCTTCGGTGTCGGATCGATCTACAACCTCAGCGGGAATCTCGCCGAATGGGTCGCCGACTCGGAGGCTCCGGTGGGCGGAAGCTACGAACATTCCCTGTCGGTACAGCTTTCCTGCGGGCATGAAAATACGGTGGACGACGGCCACGAGGACTACGACGACACCCTCGGCCATCCAAACGTAGGGTTTCGCTGCTGCGAACAGTTCGCCCCGAAGGAGTAGCCGAAACGCCAGGAAATTCAAGGGCTTCGAGAAGGGTTGGGTATGAATTTTTTTGCAGGAAAAATCCGGTGTAGGTGTAGGTCGGATAACTTGTTATCCGACAAAGAAATCGTGCATGTCGGGTAAAAAATTTACCCGACCTACGCTTTGAATCCACCTTTTTAGTTGGAAAGACCGGTTCTCCATATGTAATTCACACCCACAAGGATTTCCCACGGCGGGAAGAACTCGACCCCGTATGTTTGAACCCCTTTTCGGCAAAACCTGCCGGGGATCGTCATCCGCTCAACCGTTCATGTATGGCGTGGCTGATGATGCTGCTTTTTTCGAAAATCCGGGGAAACGGAGAATTCTCCGCACTGCGCAACCGCATGGTGGACGAGCAGATCGTCCGGCGGGGAGTGGCCGATCCCAGGGTGTTGGAAGCGATGCGCCGGGTGCCGCGACACCTCTTCGTACCGCCCGAGGCCCGTTCCCGCGCCTACGTGGACCATCCCCTGCCCATCGGCCACGGACAGACGATTTCCCAGCCGTATATCGTGGCGAAAATGACCGAATTGCTCGCATGTACCGGCGAGGAAAAAGTCCTCGAAATCGGCACCGGCAGCGGCTACCAGACCACGATGCTGGCCGAGGTCGCCAGAGAGGTGCACTCCATCGAGATCGTGGAGCCTCTTTTTCGCAAGGCTCTGACATTGCTGGAGAAATTCTACCCCCAGGTTCATCTGTACCACGGGGACGGCTCCTCCGGCCTACCCGACGAAGCCCCTTTCGACGCCATTTTGCTCACGGCGGCTCCCGTGCGGATTCCCGAAACGCTCGAACGACAGGTCAAGGTGGGAGGGCGGATCGTCGCACCAATCGGAGAACGGGAGCAGGAACTCGTAGTCTGGACCCGCACCCCCTCCGGTTTCGAGCGCCGGACGGTCTTCGGAGTGCGTTTCGTTCCGATGACGGGCGACGCGATGAAGACGGAGGACCGAACGTGAAGCTCTCCGCCCTGATGATTTTCCAGAACAATCGCGACACCCTCGAACGCTGTCTGAAAAGTCTCGCGTTCTGCGACGAAATCGTCGCCATCGATGGCGGCAGCAGTGACGGCTCGAACGAACTGGCGACGTCGCTGGGCTGTCGGGTCGTGCAGCATCCGTTCTCCGGAGTGAACCATCAGAAGGAGTTCGGGCGGAATCTCGTGCAGGGGGAATGGGTGCTGAACCTCGATTCCGACGAGTTCGTATCCGCACCGCTGGCGCGTGAAATTCTGCAACTGCTCGAAAGCACTACTAATTTCAACGGCTTTCGCATTCCGGTGCGCACCGAAATCGAAGGCCGCCCACTGCGTCACGGGGGCTGGTGGCCCAACCGGCAAAAGCGTCTCTTTCGCACGCAGGAGGGTCGCTGGAACCCATCCCTGGAACCCCACGACCATGTGGAACTGCACGGAAGGTGGGGAAGGCTGACGCAGGCCATCGAGCACCGCCCGCCCGGCGGATGGACAAAACTTCGAGAAAAATCGGAGCGTTACGGCGTGCAGGCCGGGCAGTCGCTGTTCGACGGAGGCCGGGGCTACACTTGGGGCAGCCGGTGGATTCGTCCCGCCTGGCGCGGCGTGAAAGCCTACCTGCTTTATGCGGGGTTTCTGGACGGTCGAAAAGGCTTCGACTGGGCCGCCTGGCAGATGCTCGAAGGTTGGACCAAATACGAAACGCTGCGAAAACTCCACGCCGAAGTGCGCCATCATGGCCAAAACCCCGTAAAATGTGGTACAACAGCGCAAGACGATTTGAAGAAGAGCGAGGACGATCATGCACCGGCAAACCCTTAGGCCGTTCCTTTTCCTGCTGCTGCTGAGCACTTGTGCGTGGCAGGGTTTCGGCTGTACCTGCTCGGAGAAAAAAACCGTTCCGGCGGAGGAGAATCCAGCCGAAGGCGATCAAGCCGAACCGAAAAACACCGCCGCAGAAGAGAGCAACGCTTCTCCCGAAACCGCCACCGCCGAGCCGGTCGAGGAAGCTCCCCCGCAGGAGGAATACTCGTTTATCACTTATCAAAAGCGTCTGTTGCAGAAGGCTCAAGAAGGCATGATTGCACCCGGACCCATGGAACCCGCCGTTTCCGCGCAGGAACTCGCCCTGGGGCCCCAGCCGCTGGCGTTGAGGATTGAAGCCACCAGCGTGCTCGAAGAACACGAACACATCGGCCTGCACGCACCGGAACGCCTGCTCGACGGCGATCCCAAGACCGCCTGGTGCGAAGGAAGACTGGGCGAGAAAAGTTTCGAAAGCGCCACGATATGGATACCGGATGCCGTTTTCGGTCGTGATTTCGACCAGTTGCGCTTCACTCCGGGATGGCAGAAGGATACCAACACCTTCGTGCGCTACGCACGGGCGAAAAAATACATTCTCGTCTGGATCGGTCGGGACGGACAGGCGGTTTCGATTCAGGAAGTACCGTTGTCGAAGCTGATGGACCCCGTATTCGTAACCCCGGAACTGCCGAAAGGCACGCCGATCGCCGGGGTGCGGTTGTTGTTCAGGGAGCATTACCCGGTCGGCTGGATCGGCTTTTTGTGCGTATCCGAATGGGAGTTCATGCTCGACGACAAACCGGCCAAACGCGAACCGCAAGGGGACGAACTGCGCCGGAAGAGGCTCAAGTGGCTGGAATCCCTCGACAAAAACGCCAACAATGTCGGTTATCGCTACATCGTGGCCCAGAACACCTGGATACGAAGCGACAGTTGCGACGACGGCTCCCCGCACGTGCTGAAAATGGGCCTGCTGCGCTATTACGACGACCCCGGCAACCCGGAGGAGTACGTCCCGGTGAAGATGGATTGGGAAGACCCCTTCGTCGTGCTCACGATTGGCGAGGGGGAGACGAAGGAAATCGAAAGCTGCCGCTACACCTTCTGTCCCGCGCCCTCCTGCAAAGCCGCAAAACTGTCGGTGAAAAAGGGCAAGGTGGCCTGCATGTTCTGCGGAAGCGTGAACGTCGAGGGCCGCACCCGCGACCACCTGTGGTACGCCTTCGAGTAGAGGAGATATTTCCGCGCGTCCGTTCTGATTCGACCGTGTGTAACAGCTTGGAATGACTGCAACTTTTCGGTCTTGCAAAGTGCGTATTCGATACTTCCTTCGATGGTTCAGGTCTCCCGACCTGAACCATTCGTTTCTCATCGAATTTACAGCCCAAAAGCATGAATCTGCGGAGCAAGTCGGAGACTTGCTCCAACGAAGATTTTGTCTGAAGCACGAAATAAGGTCGGGTGACTGCTTCACCCGACACATTCATAGCATTCGGAAATGTCGGGTAAAACAATTACCCGACCTACCTTTACCTCTGACAATTCTGCCGGAAGTGTGCAGAAATACTCGGAAAATCCCCCAAACTACCTGACGCTTCCCCTGGTTTCCATCACCCGTGGCGTTTTTGCAGAATGGCTGCCGTATCTTTCAGCAGACGCCCTGCCCTGTCGGCGTGTTCGACGGACAACGTGCCCAGACCGCAGGCCGGGGTGACCATCGAACGGTCGATCAGGCGATCCCGGTCGATGCCCTGAGCGGCCAGGCGGTCGAGGAGCGCGTCCAGACGGTCGGCGAGACTCTCGGGGCTTTCCTTGTCGATGTCCGCCGCCACGGTGGGCACGATGCCCCAGGCGACGATCCCGCCGCGTTCGAGAAAGCCGTTGATTTCCGCTACGTACATGCCCAGCGAATCGCCCTGGGTGTAGGCGTCGAAGTTGAGCAAATCCACCTCGGCCTCGGTCAGCAGGCTCCAGTCGGTTTTCCCGCACACGTGCACGCCCGCCACCGCGCCTTCGCTCTTCACAGCGTCGCAGGCTTCCTTGACCGCCGCCACCGCATCCTCGCGGCTCAACGAGATGTATTCCATGCTGCCGAAGGATTGCAGGTAGGGTTCGTCGAGAAAACAGATCGGTGTCCCGCACAGCGGGGAAATCCGCCGAATCTGCCAGCGCGCCTGCAAGGATACGGCACGAATCAGTGCGTCGCGGAAATCCTCGCGGAAAAACGCCAGCCGCCCTTCGAGATCTTTCAGGCCCAGGCCGAAGGAAATCGGGCCGATCACCTGCACTTTGGCGAAATTCGGCGGCGTGGCGCATTGCTGGAGGTAGCGCTCCAGCGCGAAAAATCCGGGGGCGAAATCGGGAGACAGGGCAAACGCATCCAACTCGCCGGTTTCTTCCGCCAACAGGGCTTTTTCGTAGAACCCGGCCAGATCATCGGCGCAGTCCTCGGCCCCGGTAATGACGAATTTCCGCTTCTCGGCGTCCGCCTCTTTGCAGGGAAGATGCCAGCCGTATTGCACGAGAAAATGCTCGGACCAGTCCCGGTTGGGAAGCTGAGGCCAGACCGGAGCGTCGGGCACGGCCTCCACGATGCGCCGGACGGCGTCCTCGGCGTCGGTCTGCGGCATACTGCCTACCATGGTGGCGCAAAAACGGGGATGAAGGTCGAGAAGGCGGGAATTCGGGGCCATGGCGTTCCTTTCTGAACGGCAAAGAAGGGTACGAATCGATTCAATTCGACCGAATTGTCATTCATTCCGCCTCGAAAGGCAAGAGGCGAGGCGAAAAAAAAGCCCGCCATAATGGCGGGCCGGATAGAAAACGGAACGGATGCAGCTACGGACAGGTTGCTGCGCCGGAGTTGCCCCAGCCGTTGATCGGCGTGACGTCGATATCCGTAGGACTGTGCACGTTGATCCAAGCGACTTTCCAGTAGCAGTTCCTGCGGAAGCCCTGGGATTGCAGCGGCGGACCGTAGCTAACATTGAGGCGCATGACCCCGAAAATCCAGATACGTACCGTCACGAGGTTGCTCTGGTCGCCGGAATAGTTTTCCACGGTAACCATGAAATCACCCAGTTCGGGAAGCGAGTAGTTGATGTTCTCCGGTCCCGGACCGCTGATGTCGTCGATGTCCAGCGTCGGGTCGTCGTCGCGGCTTCCCTGGACGCCCCAGTCGGGTGCGTCGCTCGGTCCCGGACAACCGCGAGACGGGCAGTCCGAGGCCGTACCATGCCGCGTGTTGCAGTTGGTCCAGTGGCAGTCGGTGGTGTTGGAGTCCTGACCACGAGTATGCGTGCCGCCCGGCTTGATGAAGTGCAGGTCGTGGTCGTTGCCGTCGCGACCCCAAACGAGCTGAATGTGGATGGTTTCGTCGGGCACGGCGATCACCACCACGGTATCGAATACCGCTTCCGGGTTGCAGGCGCCGTCTTCGTCTTTCACGTTGAGCATGATTTCGTAAGTACCGGCCAACTCGGCGTAGAACTGCGGGTTGTTGACCGTCGTCCACTGCGAGTCGATGTTCGCGCCCGTATCCGGGTTCTGCAACTCGGCGCGGGTGGCATTTTCGGGTACTTCCACGAACTGCCAGCGGTACTCCGTGACGATGCCGTTGTCGTCGTAGGATTCGGAGCCATCGAGTTGCACGGTATCGAGAGGCCGCACCGTCTGATCCACGCCCGCATTCGGCGTGGCGCATAGGGCGTTGTCTCCCGTGGTCAGCGAGACCGTGGTCGCTTTCGGACCGGTGTCGGTGGACCATTCCATCGTGAGCGTCGCATCCGGCGCACCTCCTTCCGTCGGCATGGACATCACGACCGCAATGTTGATGTACGCTCCCGGTTGAATCGTCCATGGACCCTCGGTGGTGGAGCCGTCGGGCCAGGTTACTTCTGTGACTTCGTAATGTTCCGCACCGTCGCCGGCGATGGCGGAGGCGTTGAGCAGAGTCTTGTAAATGCTGGTTTCCACCGAGCCGATGTTCTTGGCGGCAACGATTTTACGGATCTGCTGCCCTGGCTGGGCTCCGGCGAATTGCAGTACACGCGGCTGGACGGTAATCAGCCCTTCGGCCTTGACGCTGCCACGAAGATCCAGCTCGACGCGCTGGTTGTTGGGATCGTCGCTGAGGAATACCAGGAGGCCGGTGTCGGTCGAGTTGTCCTGCGGGCGATAGCGCAGGTGGATCGTGGTGTAAACACCCGGTTCCAGGGTGATCGGAAGTTCCTCGTGGAGTTTCTGGATTTCCAACGAAGTCGTCAGCGAGAACTGCAACGACGTGACATTGAGCGGCTTGCTTCCTGTGTTGCAAACGCGCACGTAGGCCACTTTCGGATTCAAAAGCGGAACCGCACCGAAATTGACTTCGGAAATCGCCTGGTTGGAGGTGTTTAGCAGGCTGATCTGGGACGAACCAAGATACTCGTCGTATTCCCATTGGCCGCGTTCGTACTCGTCCGGAGCCACCCAACTGTCGTCCTCGACGACTTCCGCCACATCATCGTCTCCGCCACCCGTCGAATCCGTATCTTCATCGCCCTGCTGCACGGGATCCGGTTCGGTGCACTTGTTGTTGGAAGCACAGAATTCGTCCTCAGGACAATCGGCGTTGGTCGTACATTCGTCGCCTTCACCCGTCTGGATGCCGCCATCTTTACAGATGCCGTTTTCGGAGCACCACTGACCCGGATTGCAGTCTGCATGAACGAGACAGCCATCCGTGGGATTGCTGCCTTCGACACTCACGCATTCTCCACCGCAGCAGAACTCGTCGGTATCGCAATCGTAGTTGGAGGAGCACTCGCCGAGACCGCCTGTACAATCCGCACCCGGCGTGCAGGTGAGGTTCAGCGGGTCGCAGAATTCGTTAACCGGACACTCGCCGTGGCGTCCACTGGCGCACGACTTGCAGCTTCCACCGGTCAGGCATTCTTCGGGTTGTTCGGCAGTGGAGTCGGCTTCACCATCGCCACCGGGAAGTACGTTGGCTACACAACGCCCATTGAAGCAGGTGGTGTTTTCCGGGCACCCGCAATTGTCGTCCGTTTCCTCGGTGGCGTCGGAACTTCCGCAAGCAACCAAGAAAAGACTCAAAAATCCAGCCAGCAATACTACCATCCAATTGTGCCGGGGCATTACGTCCTCCTAACTGAGCAGTAAACACGTCTTCTTCGCAATCAAACACGATAGAAGCGAAGTTATTATCATAAAAAAGAAAAGTGTTCTGTCAAGGAATAAGAACTCTTGCCCAAAAGTTATAACATCCCCCGCACAATTTTCTACACTAGAAAACTTACCAGAAATCAACGAAAGTTGCACGAACATTTTTCCGTACCGATACAATTATCTAATATATTGGACGAAAGGAAAGCAAGCCACTATGCATTTGAAACGCCGATTTCCGTTCTCCAAATGGTTTTCAAATGAGAACGCAACAAAGGATTTTTCAAAAGACATGTATATCCAGCATGTTACAAAACCTACAACTAGAAGAAAACCAACGGAGGCTTCGGTGATCCTCTTTTCTCCCATCGCTTCGTTTCGACGTCCGTTTTCGACGAGGAGTGTCAACAAGAACCATCATGGGGCTTGTTTCGCGCCATTTCGTGCACATAGTGACGTATCCGGTCGTTTCTAGACGTATACGGGGTTTTAGGAATTATATGGAAGTTTCCGCCGCGAAAAAACTGCTTCTCCTGCTTGTTTCAACGCTTACGGTAATGGCCGGGGCGATCATCACTCCGTCCCTGCCGGGCATTCGAGAATTTTTCCGTGGAACCGAGCATGTAGAAGTGTTCGTACCTCTGATCTTGACCATGCCCGCCCTTTCCATCGCGCTAATGGCGCCGATCTCCGGCTGGTTCATCGACAATATCGGACGAAAGCCCGTATTGCTGGTTTCTCTCGTCGTATTCGCCCTGGCGGGAAGTTCCGGGCTGTACCTGGACTCCCTTCCCTACTTGCTGGTTTCCAGAGCGGTTTTGGGATTCGGCGTGGCAGGCATCATGACGGTGGTCACCACACTGATCGCCGACTACTTTTCCGGAGATCAGCGGGCCTCGTTCATGGGCCAGCAGGCCTCGTTCATGGCTTTGGGCGGCGTAGTATTTCTTACGGGAGGAGGCTGGCTGGCCGACCATTCATGGCGCTTTCCCTTCGCCATTTACCTGGTATCCTTCGCCCTAGTCGCTCCCGCTTGGTTTGCGATAAAAGAACCCCGGAAGCCGGAAAGAAAAAAGAACCTGGAAATCGGCGCAGAAAGACCGAAAAGCGGCTGGGGGGTGGTTATCCTGATTTATATCGTAGGCTTTTTAGGTATGTCGATTTTCTTTACAATCCCGGTTCATCTGCCATTTTTCCTTAAGAATTTCGAAGGCTTGTCTGCACTCCATACCGGGCTTGCCATCGCCTGTGCCACGTTGACCGCCTCGATTTCCTCCTACCATTACCGCCGCTTCCGCAAATATTTGAGCTTTCAGGGAATCGCAGCCCTGATGTACCTCACGGTGGGCGTCGCGTTTTTTGCGCTGTCCCGTGTATCCTCATACGAAGTGATTTTGCCCATCATGCTGTTCGGAGGAATCGGATTCGGACTCAACATGCCCAACGTCAACGTCTGGCTGACCGATCACGCCCCTGCCGGATCCCGAGGCCGACTGATCGGAGGTCTGACGACGAGTGTCTTTCTGGGGCAGTTTCTCGTACCCGTGATTACCGGACCTGTCGTGGAATCTCAAGGCTATCTAGGACCACAGGGGTTGTTCGGGATGACGTCTCTGGCCTCTATTTCCATCGGTCTGGCGTTCGCCTTCTACGTTGTGCTTCGCCGCAGATGGAAAAACAAGGCGGGGTTCGCCACGGCCAATATCGGCAAATATTAAAAAGTCTTCTTCCGCAGTCGCGCGCAAGCGCGCATTGCGGAAAAGAACTCTGTACGAAGGCGCTTTACTCCGAAGTCTCGCTATGTGGAATGAATGACGTGCGGTTGTTTTGAAAGGTTCGACTCGGCTCCGAGCCGTGTTGAAAAGAGGGAGAATGGTGTTTGCGCTTCCTGGGAATCATGGTTTTCGTCTGCGATCTTTCATTTTCGAAGGTCCTTTGGGCGGTATTGACGGCTGCTTTTCGCCCTCCGGACACACGGCGCCCGTCTTCTTCGTGGAGGTTCCGTCTGATCCGGCACGCAGGTAATGCAACGAGCGTATTTTCACACGAGCTCAGACGGGCGGTGAAGCGCCTGCCATTTCCGGTCTTTTCGCCTGCCCGAGTTCGTTTCCGTTTGGCGGATAGGCCGTCATGTTTTGTGCGCCGTCCGGCCTATCATGCTCCGTGACGAGTTCCAGCCGTCCCTTCTTGCACACCGGACACAAGAGCGGATCGTGCCCGGTGAGCGCCAGGTAGCGCTCGTCCCAGCTCATCTCGTCGTATCGCTCGATGGGTTCGGGTTCCGGCGCGCCGAGCAAGTCACGGCAACGCTTGATATTCCTCGCCCGAAAGCGGTTGGCGTGCAAGCCGTAATGCCGGATGCGCGTAAAGCCCTTGGGGAGAACGTGCATCAGGAAGCGCCGGATAAATTCGGTCGCCGAAAGAGTCATGACGCGCTTTTCCCCTTCCTTTTTGTAATCCTTGTACCGGAAGGAAACCTTGCCGTCTTTCATTGCGATCAAGCGCTGATCGGAGAAGGCCGTGCGATGAGTGTACCTGGCCAGGTAGTTGAGCGTCGTCTCCGGCCCGCCGAAGGGCGCTTTGGCGTAGACATGCCATTTCATCCCACGGTGCGTTTTGATGAACCGATCGAAAGCTTTCGGGCCGGCGAATTTCCCGGACTTTCCGGTAAAACGCAGTTTGCCCGCTTCATAGGCCCTTTTGAGCGCCTCCAGAAACAATCGCCTGAAGAGACTCTTCAGAACGTTCACATGCAGAAAGAAGTCCTCGCGGCAAGTCACCCAGCTTTTGCCGTCGGGCGAAATCCCGCCTCCGGGGACGATCATATGGACGTGGGGATGATGCAGCAAGGTGCTGCCCCAGGTATGCAGCACGCTGGTGAAGCCGATGTTCGCGCCCAGATGCCTGGGATCCCCGGCGATCGTGAGCATGGTTTTCGCCGAGGTCTTGAAGAGGATGTCGTAGATCACGCGCCGGTTGATCAGCGCCAAATCCTCTATCTCTTTCGGGATGGTGAAGACGATGTGAAAGTACGGTACGGGCAAGAGCTCGGCTCTGCGTCCGGCCAGCCACGTGGCCGAGGCCAGAGCGCCGCATTTGGGGCAGGCGCGATTGCCGCATGAGTTGTAGCCTTTGGTTTCGTGTCCGCATTGGTTGCAGCGTCTGTGCTCGCAGTGTCCGCCCATCTCGTTGGTGCGGCAGGCCATGATGTCACGAGCGGCCTTGGTCTGCTCGGGCGACAGGAGATTGCCGTACAGACCGAGAAACTCATCCCAATTCTTCCGGAGAAGTTCGGCCGTCGTGAGTCTGCTATTCGCCATGATTCGCCTCCGATCCCGGCAGGAGGTCGAAGGGGCTTTGCATCCCGGCGATGCGCGCCGTGGCGATGTGGGTGTAAATGGCCGTGGTGGATAAGGAAGCGTGCCCCAGGAGCACCTGGATCGTGCGTAGATCGACGCCGTTCTCCAGCATATGGGTGGCGAAGCTGTGGCGAAAACTATGAGGCGTTACCTTTTTGCTCGGCGCCAACCCCGATTGAATGGAGATTTTTTTGCAGACAATTTGGATGGAAGTGGTCGTAATGCAGCGTCCCTTAATTCTTCCTGGAAACAGCCATGGATTCTTACTGTTTGCCTGATGTTTTCCCGGCTTGCATGTTCTCCAGTAGTCCCGTAAGATGAGCAGCAGTTTCGGAGACAGCACGGTGTAGCGATCTTTGCTCATCTTGCCTTGGCGAACGCGGATGACCATTCTCTGGCTATCGATGTCGCTCGCCCGCAGATTCGCCGCTTCCGAGACGCGTAGACCGGAAGCGTACATGACCTGGAAGATCGTGCGATACCTGACGTTTTGGACGGCGTCTAGAAAACGGACGACTTCCGAAGGCGCAAGTACCACGGGAAGCGTTTTGGGCTCCCTGGCCGCTGGTATTGCCGCCAGCGGCCAGGGGCGGTCCATGACGTTGAGAAAGAAAAAGCGAAAAACCCGGGCATGAGAATTGACGCTCCCCGGAGTGAATCCGCGTTTCTCATGAAGATAAAGCAGGTAGTCGCGGATCTCCTCCAGGCTGATTCGTCCCAACTGCTTGCCGACGTGCTGCTCGAGTTTTTTCAACCTGCGCAGATAGTCGGCCTGCGTGGAGGCGGAAAGGTTTCTCAACTTCATCTGCCGCACCATTCGTTGACGTGCGCTTCTCATATCCGGCCTCCTTTCACGGCTTCGCATGCATGGAAAGATGTTGCTTTCTTCCGAGTGATGAAACTGGCCAGGACGAGACGGATGGAGGTGCAGCGCAGGATGTGCCTGACCTCGCGTGGGTTGTCTGCTTGCGTCAGGCGATGCCTGAAGAAGGAATAGCGCAGTGTCTTCTCGATCGTCGTATAATCGAAACCTCCATCCATTGCAGCTTGCCTGATTGCCTTTTGCATGGGACCGGGAGTCAAGGGATTGTCATGGCCATCGCGTGTGAAAAGCAGATCCGTTCGAGGCCTAGTGTCGCGCCACCACCGGCGCAGGGTTGTGAGAGTTTCCGAGTGAAGCGGAACGAATTGGGGCCAGGCGCTGTTTGAAGAAGTCAGGCGGATCAGCATCCTTTTGCTATCGATATCCCCCGTCCTCAGGCGACAGGTCTCGCCCAGGCGCAAACCGCCGCCGAATGCTACGATCAAAACCGTTTTGTGAAGCTCAGAGGCAACGCCCTCAAACAGCCGGTCCATCTCGCTCTTCGTGAGCGGATCGGGAACCGGTCCCGGCTTGCCGGGAGAAAGAAAACAGGCTGCGACACCTGGACGATCCAGCGTCACGAAATAGAGAAACTTGAGCGCCATCAGCGCCTGCTGCCGGAAACTGTCCGGTCGCTTTTCCGCTCTCGCCAGGTGCCGGATCCATGCCTCAATTTCAGCCGCGCCCAGTTGATCCGGCGATCGCTTGAAATGTCGGACATACGATTCGGCGTGGTTCAGATACTGTTTGCGCGTGGCAAGGCGCAGCCCGTACCGTAAAAGATCCTCGCTCATTCTTTCTTTGAGATGTCCCATGAGTCTCCTCCTCGTGATTGACGCCGCCCGGAAATCGGACGACTGAAATCACAAGGATGTCGGGGTCATGGGAATTCAGGCAAGGTATTGCGGGAGAAAACGGGAAGATTGCAAACGCGCCAAAGGGCTTCAACGCAGGATACGATCACAAAAATATGGCTGGAGTCGAGCAAGAACTTACGGACAGGCAGGGGCTAAAAACTGCCGCGAAGCGGCTTCGTACAAAACCTGCCCTTAATACAGCAATGCATTTCGCTTTTCACAGGATCGCCGCCATTTGCCGGAATGAAAAATCCGGAAGAAAACCTGACCCATCCCCAGTTTTATAAAGGTCTAACATGACTGAGAATATTATGATAAGTCCGCTCATTCCGAGTGCCGCCCGTAAGGGCGGTGTATCGAGGAATCCGTACGAAAAACGCTATGGTTCGATACAATTTGCTTCGCAAATCACTCTCCATGAGCGTTTTACCTCTTGGATGAAAAACTGGAGATAAATCCGGTTAAAATCCTGGAAGGGCGCGTTTTCGAGCGATTTTTCGCGAAAATCTCATTTCTTTTTCTCGTCGTTGCTTTTAAAGTGGAAACCACGATTCAAGGTAAACCGCTATCCCGTCTTGACATGGCATAGCGTGAACGGATTGGAGGATCAAAATGCGACGATACTGGTCGAGCATCATGCGAAAAACGGTGACAATGATCCTCGCGGGCGGAGAAGGAAGCCGCCTCTATCCCCTGACCACGGTCCGCTCCAAGCCTTCCGTCCCGTTCGGCGGAAATTACCGGATCATCGACTTCACACTGTCCAATTGCGTCAATTCGGGATTTCGACGCATTTACATGCTGACACAGTACAAAAGCCAGTCCCTCGACGAGCACCTGCACCAGGGATGGAACATTTTCTCCTCCGAACTTGGGGAATTCCTTTATAGCGTGCCTCCCCAGCGCCGGGCCCGAGACCGCTGGTACGAAGGAACCGCCGACGCGATCTTCCAGAATGTCAACCTGATGGGCAATCACCCGACGGAATTCGTCCTGATCCTTTCCGGCGACCACATTTATAAAATGGACTACTCCAAAATGCTTGGGAGCCATCTGGACCACAAGGCCGATTTGACGATCTCGACGATGGAGGTTCCAAAGGAGGAAGCCAAGAGGTTGGGTGTATGTGAAATCGACGAGAACTGGAAGGTCAAGGCGTTTCACGAAAAATCCGACGATCCGCCCGAAATCCCAGGAAAACCGGGATATTGCCTGGCCAGCATGGGGATTTACATCTTCACGACCGCTCCCCTCGTCCGTGAAGTATCGATGGACGCGAAAAAGGACACCGAGCACGACTTCGGCAAAAACATCATTCCGGGGATGCTCGACATCTACCGAGTGTTCGCCTATCCGTTCGAAGACGAAAACCGCAAGGATCGCTCCTACTGGCAGGATATCGGAACGCTCGACAGCTACTATTCCGCCTCGATGGATCTCGTCAACGTCAATCCCTGCTTCGATCTTTACGACGATGACTGGACCATCCGTACGAATATTCCCCAAAAACCTCCGGCGAAGACGGTCTGGACTCAGGAGGAACGACGCGGGCAGGTTCTCGAATCGCTGATGAGCAACGGTGCCATCGTTTCGGGAGGCACCGTCACGCGCTCCATCATCGGTCCCGGCGTGAAGGTCAACAGTTTCTCCACGGTCGAGGATTCGATCCTGTTTGCGGGAGTATTCGTCGGAAGACATTCGAAGCTACGCAAGGTCATTATCGACAAAAACGTCCACATCCCCGAGGGAACCGTCATCGGTTACAATCGAGACGAGGACATCAAGCGGTTCATCATCAGCGAAGGCGGCGTCGTGGTCATTCCCAAAGGCTACCATTTCGGCTGATACGATTCCCCCCCTAACTTCGAACGATAGACTTGTTATCCTCCGCAATGGCCAGGACGATTCAATTCTTGAAGGATTTACCCCCCTCCAAGTACTTTCGCGGGTGTCACGGTCTTTCGCCGCAAGGCGAATGGCCGTGAAAACACAAGGAATCCTGGCCATCGATCCATTCCGGATCGAAGACCCGGGCACCCTTTCCTTCATCTAACGAGTCAGGTTCGTGCTAACCCGCATAATTCATGAAGAATCTACTGCGACTTGAAAATCCTCGATCTTTCAATTGTTTCCCAATTTTCATCCTCGACAGACTGTAAAGTATGCCTGCGGGTGAAAATCGGTCCAACTTCATGAAATATCTTCGGTTTTCGGCGTCTCGCTACGATCCTCATGAATAATGCGGGCTAAATCTAGAATTGAATCGCCCTGCCTCAGAGTCCTGTCTATTCGTCACAAGTCAATTCTACGTGCTTACACTTATTGATCGGGTGATTTTCACCCGACCTGCGCGAAATTTCATGGAAAATCGACCACGAAAAAACCCCTTACGTTGATCGTAAGGGGTTGAAAGAACTACGTATTCTCGTGCTTACTGGTAGCACTCCGCTTCGTAATCGACGAGGATCGTATCCCCCGGCTGCGGCACGTGGTCTGCATCGAAGATGATCGAGTTGTCAAGGTCGTCGTATTCCCAGCCCTCATAAATACGCTCGACTTCCACTGTCGGGGGATGACCGACGGAGACTTTGACGGTATCGGGTTCCGGCCAGCGGGACAGCGGGAACTGGTAACGCAACTCGAAAACGTTTTCAGCGATGGTTGAGAAAACCGGACCCCAGTCGCGATCGCAGATGGAGACGAAATGCTCGTTGGAGTGCGGGTTGCAGCGGTCAGCCACTTCGACGTAACGATTGCCTGCCGTGGCCGAGGCTCCTGTCGAGCTATTCGCGTCACCGCAACCATTTTCGGGAGCAGGATCTCCGACGATGGCGTAGATTTCCAGCAGGTTTACGTTCTGGTATCCCTTTTTCGACTTGAAGAAATCCACGTAAAAGTCGGTATCAGGGATGGACTGATCTTCTTCGTCGGAAACGAAAATGATCGTAAGTTTGGCGTCGTCGCGAATAAAGATGTCATTGGGACCGGGGTTCTGCTCGGTTTCCGTCATCATCGGTGGAGAGAGCGCGGCGTGCCCGGCGGCCAGACCTTTTTCGGTACCGCTGCCTGAACCTTCCTCAGTATTGTCTTTAAACGCTGCTATTGCTTCGCTGGCGCTCATGCCTGAGCCATCCGGAGCTCCGAAATTGATGATTTTCGGCGAACCCTGGAACTCGCCCATATCGCCGCCCTCGGCCTCTTCCATGTCACAGGTTGTCAGTGCGACGTTCATGTCGGCATCCCAGGTCACAGCCTCATGGATGAATTCATCAAAATTGTCTCGAAGCAGTTGTTGCTCTTCGCTCATCGACCCGGAATGGTCCACGACCCACAAAAGGTCTACCATGGGGTGGTCGATCTGCGTGAATTCGTCTTCCTGGTGAGAAATTCGCGTGCCTTCGCCAAGCAGCGGAACCACGTACATCTGCTCGTCTTCGTCGTCGGAAACCACCTCGACGCGCCCGACGTGCTCGCCTTCGAACGTCGGCTCGAACTGCACCATGAACGAAACGCTCTGCATGTTACCGGAACCACCGATCTGCATGGGCAAGGTCGGGAGGTTTTTGAGAATAAACGTGGCATCCGAGCCGTTGCCGATGCGAATATCCTCGACATCCAGGGGAAGATCACCCAAGTTATACACGGTGATGATTTGCGGGCGGCTCTTGCAACCCAGCGTAATCAAACCGAATTCAACCTTCGAGGGAAGTACCTCGATATCGCGCCGCGCACCGGAGCCCCGAACGCCCACAGCAATATTTTGTGGATTCTGGCACTGACAGAGGTTCTCGCCACCCCAATTGACGCACATACAATCGCCGACCATGCTCGCGCAGTCCGCGTTGCCGTTGGCAGGATCGCAGGCCCCTTCAGGGATACCTGCAGGAACGTTGTTGCCGGTTTCGGCGTCGGAGGTAACGATGATCTGTCCCGAATAGGCGGCCATCAGAGGGTCCGATCCCGATTCCGCGACGGGCAGGAAGTTGATGTTGAGAAAGATCGTATCCTGCCGTTGCAAAGTATAAGCGTGGAACGTGTTCATATCCTCGAAAAAGGCAGGAACCGTCGAAAACGGCCACATCAACGGGGGATTCCATCCGGCTGGATTCCAGGCGATGTTCTCGATCTTCAACGGCAGGTCACCGCAGTTGCTGATGGAAAGCACGCGCGTGCTGACCGCGCCAATCTGCGACATGCCGAAGTTGATGCCCGGTCCTGCATATTCGCCCATACCGAAGAAACCGGCGCTGCCTTCGAGGGGTTGGATGTCGATGCAAGCAGGACGGACTTCTTCAACCCGCCCAATCAGGGTTACGAGCTTCGTTTTGGGTTTGTCTTCCGAATCCAGATACGTCACAATGATCTGGCCGTCGTATGTGACACCCGACCGGTGGACGCCTTGAATGGGGCGGAAATTGACGTAAACATTCACGACGTCACCGGAATCGATCACGAACGGAGGATTGTTTTCCGGGGTGAAAGGCATCAGTTTGAAGGCTCCGTTGCCATCCCAGACGTTGCCCTGGGCATCCTCGCCCATGGCGATTCCCTTCACCTGCCCGGGTGCACCCGCCGTGTTTTTGATCTGGAACACCCGCTCATTGTCGTATTCGACGGCTGACGATCCGAAATGGATCGCGTCTGGAGCCACCGTGATGTTGACGTCCACTTTGGGTGTTGTCCAGATACTAATGATATGGACCTGCTGGTCGGGGTCGTCCGAGAAAATGTACACTGTCGCTTCTTCCTTCACCCGCTCGGCGGTTTCGGAGAAGTTGCAGGTGTATCGGACGGTCAGGTTTTTGTAGGAACCGGCGGAAACCACCGAGTTGGTCCAGGCGTCCTGATCGGCAATGACGAAATTCGAACTGGAATCAGCACCAAGCACGACTTTGGTGATGGTTACGTCTGCGGTGATAGCGGAAAGTTTGAAATCATTGCTCTTTGTCGCATTTCGTTCAACATTGCCGTAATCCTGGGCCGTGGGATCGACGGAGAGCGATCCGCCCTGCGTCTCGATAATGTTGATGCTTCCATCGTCGCAAGAGGGACAGGAAAGTGTCAGGACACCGTGGTCAATGGTTCCAGTGCAATCGGAGTCTTCGAAACTCACCGCACAGCCCGAGGACACGACGCCGTAGAGATCTTCCTCAAGCCAGTACACATCTCCGATACCCTCGCCGTTGGTATTCACATACAGCGTCGCGGTATCTCCGCAATACGTTCCGCTGAAGGCGTACCCCAGGTACTTGCAGCCGTCGGAGGCGGTGACGTCGGAATCTTGGTCCTGGTCGCCGTCGGTGATACCGCCCCAATTGCAAAGGCCGCTGTTGCATGTCGCTGCGTTGTATCCGGTGCGCCACGACTGGCAATCGGCGTCACTGGAGCACGGGCCGCGATCGATGCAGCGCCCCTCGCTGGAGCATACCCAGTTTCCGTCGGACTGGTCGCACTCATCGTGATTGGGCGGGGTACATTCGGTTCCGGTAGAAGGGTTATCTCCCCCATTTGGGTTGGATTCCGAGGATTCGTCGCATCCAACCGAAACGAATACGGTCAGGAAAAACAGGACGGCGATAAACAAGCTTGCCGTTGAGGAAAATCTCCGATTCATCCGATTGCTCCGTTCTCAAATTATCATGATGGCGTGCCAAGCTTTTACGAAATTCGGTTCGAACAATACCTCAAATTAAACCGAGGCCAAAAGTAGGACGTCCAAACCAGCGGCGAGTCGCGTTTCACAGAAAAAAAATGCAAAAGCGACGGGTATTTTTTCATGGGCCAACGTGGATGTCAAGGTTTTCCGATATGGGAACCTTCTGGTTTTCACTAGGTTTTCTCCGTTTCAAGGAATTTTGGCGGAAAGAGTCGAAGCGTTTTTCCGTAAAACCACATCCGTTCAAACGAAGCGGAGCGAAAGCAGGAAAAACGATGGAAAATTCGGAATTTGACGGAAAAAGGATGGTTTACGGAACCGCACAGGTTTCGCCGGGCAGTCCGTTGCCGGATTCCTGCTCGACCCAGTAGCTCTTTTCCTGGCTGTATTCCCCGGCGTAGGGATCGATGACCTCGCCGTCGAGGTTTTCCACCTGAAAATGCAGGTGCGGGCACGAGGAAATGCCCGAACTTCCCACGCGGGCGATTTTCTGGCCGCAGACGACCTCATCACCCACATCCACCAGCAGCGATCCGCTAACGAGGTGATAATACTTGGTAATCAGGTTGAATTCGTGTTCGATCACGATCTTGTTGGCGCGAATTTCGTGCCCGTCGCAGGTGATGTTCCCCGCCCCGAGGTTTTCCGAATCGATGTGGCAGCGGTCGTAATGGCCGTCCTCCACCTCGATGACGACGCCGTCCGCCGCGGCGTACACAAAGGCCACGCCGAGGTCCATCGTGTCGAATCCTCCGTTGAGGATGAAGTCCGAACCATGGTGTTCATCGTAACAATTGGGAAAATGGTCGCCGCGATAGTTCGTGCAGATCCCTTCGCCGAGTCCGCTGTATACTTCCGGGTCGTGGTCTACGCCGAAGATGAATTCCTGCGAATAGTGCCCTTCTTCATCGGCCAGTGGAAAACGAAGCAGGGTTTCGGTACGCACGGCTTCCTCTTCCTCGGCTTCGGCCTCTTCTTCCGCCTCTTCGACTTCGAGAAGGTCGGAGTCGGTATCGCCGGGAGAGCTTTCCCCGTCCTCTCCCCCACATGCCCAGAGGCAGAAAACAGAAAGAAACACCATTAAAAACAAGTACATGGATGATAAACGCGGCATGGCAAATCCTAACCGGCGTGACTTGGAAAACACGAAAACCGCTGGAAATATTGCCTTCTTATAGCATTTTTTTACGTCGTTGGAAAGTGCGGTTCTCGCACCTTTGTTCCGTAAAAAGTGCGAACTTGGGATGGACCCGAAGGGTCCAAGCGCCTCTCCCGCTGGGAGAGGTCGGTGCGAAGCACCGGGTGAGGGACTTTGTCACAAGGAAAACCCTCACCCTAACCCTCTCCCAAAGGGAGAGGGAACTATTTTTCTTTCTTTTCAATAAGTTACAAGCTATCGAGTGGAATTTGCACCTTTTTCTTCCGTCTTACTCCGTCACCAATGTCCCCACCGGCTCGCCTTTTACCGCGCGTAAAAGGTTACCTTCTTCGCCGAGCTTGAACACGAGAATCGGCAGCTTGTTTTCGCGGCAGAGGGCGAAGGCGGTCTGGTCGAGCACGCGCAGGTTTTTCGCCAGGGCTTCCTGGAACGTCAGGCGCTCGAACTGCACGGCATCTTTATGTTTTTCGGGATCTTTGTCGAACACTCCCGGCACTTTCGTGGATTTCATGAACACGTCGCATCCGGTCTGCACCGCCCGCAAGGCGGCCCCGGTGTCGGTGGTGAAATAGGGATTTCCGGTGCCCGCCGCAAAAATCACCACGGTCTTTTCGGCCATCTGTTTGCGGGCCAGTTCGGCGTTGAATTCCTCGACCGCCTGACAGGAGGGAATCGCCGAATGGACGCAGGCCGGGACACCCGCCGTGCGCAACACGCCTTCCAAGGCAATGGCGTTGATGACGGTCGCCAGCATCCCCATCTGGTCGCCTTTGATGCGCTCCACCCCGAGATCCGCCGCCAGTTTTCCCCGAAAGATGTTGCCGCCACCGACGACAATCCCGATTTCCACACCGGAATCGTGCACCGCCTTGATTTCTCGAACTAAATTCCGGCAGATCTCCCCGGACAGAACCATCTGGGATTCGTCGGAGAAATCGCGCAACGCCTCGCCGGACACTTTCAGTAAAATACGTGTGAATTCAGGCATCTTCACCTCCAATAAAACGGGAGGCCGTTCGGCCTCCCGTTGATGCTCCGTAATGGAGACGAACTTTCCGAAACGCCGTTAGGGGCGTTCGAAGAGTCCTGCGGCTCCCATGCCACCGCCGATGCACATCGAAACCACGCCAAGTTTGTGACCTTCACGCTTCATTTCGTGCAGGATCTGGGTGGTCAGCTTCGCTCCGGTGCAGCCGAGGGGGTGACCCAAAGCAATGGCGCCGCCGTTGGGGTTGACACGGTTCATTTCAATACCCAGCTTGCGAATGCAATACATCGCCTGGCTGGCGAAGGCTTCATTCAGTTCGTAGACGTCGATGTCGTTTACGCCCAAGCTCTCTTTGCCGAGCAGCTTCGGAATCGCCGCCGCCGGTCCGACACCCATTTCGTCGGGGCGAACGCCTTCGACCTGATAGTTGCGGAAATAGGCCATGATTTCCAGGCCGCGTTTCTTGGCTTCTTCCTCGGACATAATCAGCACGAAGGCCGCGCCGTCGTTCATCTGGGAGGAGTTGGCCGCCGTGACCGAACCCTTGGTTTTGAAAGCGGGGCGAAGTTTGGCCATGCCTTCCATCGTGGAATCGGGGCGGGGGCCTTCGTCCATCTTGAAGACGCCTTCGACCTTTTTGCCGTTTTTCCAGGTGATGTACGGCATGGGAACGATTTCCTCGTCGAATTTCCCGGCCTTGATCGCCGCAGCGGCTTTGAGGTTGGATTCCAGACCGAATTTGTCCATTTCCTCGCGGGTGATGTTGTATTCCTCACCATAGCGAAGCACGACGTTCTCCGCCGTGTTGCCCATCGAGCAGTAACCTTCGATCTGGTGGGAATCGGCGGTGATGTCGGGATGGCCGACGATCTTGTTGCCGCCCATCGGGATCATCGACATGGTTTCGACGCCACCGGCAAGCACGATGTCCTGGAAACCGGCCAGAACGCGGGTCGCGGCCATGGCGATGGTTTCGAGACCGGAGGAGCAGAAGCGGTTGACGGTCACGGCGGGGACGCGATCCGGCAAACCGGCGTGCAGGCCCAACATACGGGCGATGTTCATGCCCTGCTCGGCTTCCGGCATGGCGCAGCCGACGACCAGGTCGTCGATCTCTTCGCCTTTGACACCGGTATCCGCAAGGATTTTCTGAATGACGACCTTCGCCATGGATTCGGGACGAGTGTAAATCAGCGTGCCTCGTTTGGCGCGACCGATCGGCGTGCGCTTCGCGGCTACGATAACGGCTTTTCTCATGATTCAAGCTCCTTTTCTTGACGCGGGCAATGCCGCGGAGTGTGTGATGTCCTAGCCACTAATTCCTAGTTGCGCAGCGGCTTGCCGGTGGTCAACAGGGACTGCATCCGCTCAATGGATTTCGGCTCGCCCACGAGGCTCATGAAGGCTTCGGTTTCGAGGTCGAGCAGGTAGTCTTCGCTCACCGCCGAATTGGGCTGAATGTCGCCGCCGGTCAGCACGTTCGCCAGTTTCTTGGCGATCTTGACTTCGTGGTCGGTGACGAATTTTCCGAGGTTCATGTTGTATAGGCCCATCTCGAAGGTGGAATAGCCGGGACGGCCAGGCAGAATCAGGTTGTTCGGCGGCAGCTTGGGCTGATAACCGGCGGCAGCCATTCCGAGAACCATTTTCTTGGCGGTGCCGATCAGGTCGTCGCGGTTGGCGACGATGCGGTCGGTGGCGCGCAGGAATTTCAGGTCGCGAGCGTGTTCGGCGGTGTTGGATACCGAGGCCATCGCGATCGTTTCGAAGGTCTTCTGGATGTAGGGGAAGCGATCCACGGCGAAGGAGGCCGGGATGTTCTCCAACCAGCGGGTCAGCAGACCGAGGTTGCCGCCGCCACCGGGGATCAAGCCGGCGCCGATTTCCACGAGGCCGATCCAGCTCAGCGAGTGCGCGCACACCGCGTCGGTGGCCATCAGCACTTCGCAGCCGCCGCCCAACACCATGCCGAAGGGCGCGGACACCGTGGGCTTGGAGCAGTAACGCAGCCGTTTGCTGGCTTCGTGCAGGCCTTCGACGGCCAGCTTGATGTTGTCGAAGTCTTTGCCCATCGCGAGCATCATAATCATCATCAGGTTGGCGCCCACGGAGAAGTTCTCTCCCTGGTTGGCCACGACCATGCCTTCCCAGTCGTCGGAGGCGTCGAGCATGTCGCAGCCTTCGAGCAACATCTTGATGATGTCGTCGTCGATGGCGTTCATCTTGGTGTGGAATTCGCAGCAGAGTACGCCGTCGCCCATATCGAGCAGCGAAGCACCGGTATTCTCTTTGACGACCTTGCCGTCCTCACGCATCAGTTTGAGGTTGAACCAGTGGGCTTTGGTCGGCACGGGGGCGTATTTTTCCTCACGGAAGTCCCAGAAGTACAGCTTTCCACCCTCGGACTTGTACCAGCTACCGTCGCTCTTTTCGAGCATCGTCTCGACGACAGCCGGAATTTCGAGGCCGTCGGCCTTCATGCGGGCCACGCTGTCCGCGACACCCACGAGATCCCAGGCTTCGAAAGGTCCCTTTTCGCGGTTGTAGCCCCACTTCATGCCGTTGTCGATCTGCATGATATCGTCGCAGATTTCGCCAAGGCGACGCGCGGAGTACAGGCAGTTGTCGGCGAAGAGTTTCCAGGCAAGCTGGCTGAGGCGATCGTCGCCACCGATAAGAGTTTTGGCCTTTGCAGCCGGATCATCGGTGTTTTTGGCTTTCTTGATGGTGTCGTTCTTGACTTTCTCAAGCTCGACGTACTCCATCGTTTTCCAGTCCCAAACGAGCTTCGTCTTGCCTTCTTTTTTGTAGAAGCCTTTTTTGGTCTTGGTGCCGAGGCAGCCGTTTTCGATCAGTTTGGCCAGCCATTCGGGAACTTTGAGATCTTCGCGGGTTTCATCGCCTTCGAGCTGGGCATAGCTGTTGGTGATGATGTGGTGGATGGTATCTAGACCCACGAGGTCGGTGGTCTTGAAGGTCGGCATGGCCGCGCCGGAAACCTTGCCGGTGACGGCATCGACTTCGGCGATGGTGTACTCGCCTTCGACCATGTGCTTGAAGGTGGAGGCGATGCCCGCCACGCCGATGCGGTTGGCGACGAAGTTGGGGGTATCTTTGGCCCAAACGATGCCCTTGCCAAGCACGGTCTCACCAAACTCCGCGAGATCCTTCATGATTTCGGGATCGGTGTCCACGCCGGGAACCAGTTCCAAAAGCTTCATGAAGTAAGGAGGATTGAAGAAGTGAGTGACGCAGAAGCACTTTTTGAAGTCGTCCGAACGTCCCTCGACCATCTTGTTGATGGCGATGCCGGAAGTGTTCGAGCTGATGATCGTGCCTTCCTTGCGGAATTTCTCGACTTTTTCGAACAGGCTCTGCTTGATTTCCAGATTCTCGACGACCACTTCGATGATCCAGTCGCATTCGCCGATCTTTTCCAGATCGTCATCGAAATTTCCGATCGTCACGAGATTCGCGTTTTCGGGGACGTAGAACGCCACCGGCGGCCTCTTCATCTTCTTCATTTTGGCTACGGAACCTGCGGCAAAAGCGTTGCGCTTCGCCGGGATCTGCTTTTCTTCGTCCGTCAGTTTCGGCGGAACGATATCAAGCAGGTAGACAGGAATCCCGTAGTTGGTCAGTTGGGCGGCTATCCCGGCACCCATTACACCGGCGCCCAGGACGGCTACCTTTTTGATCTGTCTTGCCATCGATACCTCCTTGTAGTGCGAGTAAGGTTCGTCTTGCACAATGAGCGAATACCTAGTTACCGATCCAGGCGATGGCCGCCGGGGTCATCCAGGAAATCCGCAGTTACGTGAACAAAAAATGAATGAATGGTCATTCACCAGCAATCTAGCCAAGCTTCCTTTCCCTGTCAAGGAAAGTTTCCTTGTCCTAAAACACCGGAACACCGGTGTTTCACGGGAAAAAGCACTTTGGAATCGATGGTTCGTTTTCTTCCATCGAAGCTCCGGGAAAACCCCGGAGCACTTTTTCGGTTTCCCAACTAGTCAAAAACCCGTACTTTCAAGCCCAATACGGTACGTAAAGACATGAAAATACAGAGAAAATGTCGATTTCTTAGAAATCGACCGTGATTCCGTATACGCCGTCCTTGAGGTCGCTTTTCACCTTCGCGCCGATCTTGTACATCAGGTTCTGCATGACCTTGTTCTGGAAGTGAATCTGCGCGGTCAGACCCCGGATGCCGTTGCGTCGTGCAATGCGGGCCAGCGTCTTGAGCAAGAAGGTGCCGATACCGCGATTCTGCCACGGATCGCGCGTGACCAACGCCACTTCGGCGCGGTTGGTCTTGGTATCGAGATAATAGCAGCCCATGGCCACAATTTCCTCGCCGTGCGCCTCCGGAACGGTACCCACGATGGAGACCTCGTTGCGGTGATCGATGTACACGAAATCCTGGATCTGCTTCTGCGGCAATCGCTTCATATGGCTGCCAAAACGGTAGTAGATCGTGCTTTCGCTCAGGGCGTAGAACAACTCCCGCATCCGGGGCTCGTCGGTGGGGTGGATCGGGCGGAACTTGATCGGCGTGCCGTCCTCCATAATCATCGAGGCTCTCAGTCCCGGCGGTTCCACGAACATTTTGCCCTGGACGGCGGCCATGTCCGGCATCAAGTACTTGGCCTCGATGGCCTCTTTGATAAGCTTCGCCCGGAATTTGGGATGCGAGATACTAATCAGCGCCAGCGCCCGGCCCTGGATGCTTTTGCCATGCAGGTAAGCTGTACCGTATTCGGTAACGACGTAATGCACGTCGCCCCGCGTGGTCAC
Organism: Myxococcota bacterium; assembly: GCA_963663525.2. Classification (GTDB taxonomy): domain Bacteria; phylum Myxococcota_A; class SURF-8; order SURF-8. The sequence continues at coordinate 381,266 of CAXXHC010000004.1, read as the reverse complement.
GACTCCCGAACCAGGACTCAGGTGGGTCACGATGCGGGACACTTCGCCGTTGTTGGCGGTGGAAGGCAACGCGATGATCGCCTTGCCGCCCGGCGAAAGGGTGGCGCCCCGGTTGAAGTCCACTTGTCCACCGATGCCGGAGTAGAATTTCGGGCCGACGGAATCGGAACAGACCTGACCGGTGAGATCCACTTCCATGGACGTGTTGATCGCCACCATTTTCGTCTGCCGTGCAATGGTGAACGGATCGTTGACGTACTCGGTCGGGCGGAAGCTGAAAACCGGGTTGTCGTCGATGTACTCATATAGTTTTTTGCTTCCCATGCAGAAGCTGGCGACAACCTTGCAGGGGTCCATCGATTTGCGCGACCCGTTGACCACACCCGATTCGATCAGTTCGATAATGGAATCACTGAGCATCTCGGTGTGAATACCAAGGTTGGTTTTTCCCTTGAAATGTTCCAGTGATGCCTGGGGAATCAGCCCAATACCCAACTCCACGGTGGAGCCGCTTTCGACGAGCGCCGCGATGTGCTCGCCGATTTTGTTGGCTTCCGGGGTGGGTTCCTGGGAATCGAATTCGATCAGAGGCGCATTGACCGGCACAAGGAAATCGAGATCGTAGATATTAATCAGGCTGTCGCCGTGGGTGCGGGGCATCTGCTCGTTGACTTCGGCGATCACCAGTCGGGAGTTTTCCACGGCGGACTTGACGATATCCACCGAAATGCCGAGACTGCACATACCGCGTTCGTCGGGCGGTGAAACCTGGATCAACGAGACATCGAGGGGCATTTCTCCGGAGGCGAACAGGCGGGGAATGTGGCTAAGGAAAATGGGGGTGTAACTACCCATACCTTCCTTAACGAGGTTGCGCACGTTGCGACTGACGAAAAAGGTGTTGACCTTGAAGTGGTCGGTCATGCCTTTTTCGGCGTAGGGAGCCTCACCCATGGTGAAAAGCTGAATCAGTTCCACGTCGTTGAGTTCGGCGTGCCGGTCTGTGAGCGCTTTCACCAGCGAACAGGGTTGCGCACAGCCGGTGCCGATGAACACCCGGAATCCGGGTTTGACGCGCCTGACGGCTTCCTCGGCAGAGAAAATCTGGTTTCGGTAGTGGGTTTTCCAATCTTCCATGCGGGTCATCTTGTGCTTATGGTCCATGTTATTTCTCGTTGATTTGAATGGTAATTCGTGCATCGGCGGCAACGGCGTCCACGCCGATCGAGCCCACGATGAAAGGATTGATGTCCAACTCGGTGATTTGCGGAAAGTCCGTGGCGAGCTGGCTTACGTGTTGCAGCCCCCTGGCGATGGCCCGCATATCGACGCCCGTTTGTCCACGCACGCCTTTGAGCAAGCTGAAAGAGCGAGTGCCTTTGAGCATCTGCATCGCCTCGTCCTCGGTGATCGGGGCGAGGTGGAAGGTGACGTCCTTCATCACTTCAACGAAAATGCCGCCCAGACCGAACATCAGCATCGGACCGAACTGGGGATCGCGGTGCATCCCGACGATAACCTCCCTGCCCCGAGGGGCCATGGTCTCGATATACACTCCGTCCAGCCTCGCATCGGGGAAAGCCCGACCGATACGCAGCATCATCAGATCGAAGGCGTCGCGGACCTGCTCGGCGTTCTGAAGGTTCAATTTCACGCCGCCGACGTCGGATTTATGAATGATATCGGGCGAGTAGATTTTCATCGCCAGAGGGAAGCCGAACTGGAGTCCCGCTTCCACGGCCTCTTCAGCCGAGGTGCAGATCGCGCCTTTGGGAACTTTGAAATCATAAGCGTCGAGGATCTTTTTGGCGTCGATTTCGCCGATCTGGACCTGCTGCATACGAATGTGACGGTTGATGAGTCGGGCTACGCGGCGACGGTTGACGGGAAAACGCGTCACGATGCGTGGCGGGCGGTCCTGCCAGGCGGCATAGTTGCGCATCGCCTTGAGCGAAGCCACCGCCCGTTCCGGGGAAGCATAGTCGGGCAGGTTGTGCGCCACCAGTTCGCGCCGTGCCGGGATGACGTCCCGACCACCCATGAAACAGGCCAAAAGCGGCTTTTTGCCGGTCGAGCAACCCGCAATCATCTTGGCGGTTTCGGCGGGTTTCGTCATCGCCTGAGGCGTGAGAATAACGATCACGCTGTCCACCGTATCGGCCTCCATCGCGGCGGTGATGGCCAACCGGTAGCGGTCCGGGTCGGCGTCGCCGAGCACGTCGATGGGGTTGCCGACGCTGGCGGCGTCGGGCAGTTTCTGCTTGAGCGCGGCGGCGGTCTGCCAGTCGAGTTCGGCGACTTCCAGCCCGGCGTTTTCCACCGAGTCGGCGGCGATGATGCCGGGACCGCCCGCGTTGGTGACGATGGCCACCCGGTTGCCCTTCGGCATGGGTTGCATGGCCAGGGCGGTGGAGAAATCGAAGAGTTGCTCGAAAGTTTCCGCGCGGATCACGCCGGAGCGCTGGAACGCCGCGCCGTAGGCCATATCCGTTCCGGCGAGACTGCCGGTGTGGGAACTGGCGGCCTTGACACCTGCGGTGGTGGTTCCGGCCTTGAAAATGACCACGGGTTTTTTGGTGGTCACCTGCTCGGCGACACGGATGAACTCCTTGCCGTCGCTGATGCTTTCGAGGTAGGCAACGATGACTTTCGTTTCGTCGTCATCCGCCAGTTCGCGCAGAAGGTCGATTTCGGTAATGTCGGCCTTGTTGCCCACGCTGATGAGCTTGGCGAGTCCCAGGTGTCGGGAGGCGGCCCAGTCGAGAATTGCCGTGCACACCGCACCGGACTGGGAAATCACTGAAATTCCTCCAGGTTTCGGCATGTAGTGCGCGAACGAAGCGTTCATCTTGTGGTACGTGTTGATAAGACCCAACACGTTGGGACCGAGCAGCCGGACGCCTTCTTTGCGACAAATGGCGGCAATGTCCTTCTCCAGTTGAGCGCCTTCCTCGCTGACTTCTTTGAAGCCCGCCGTAATTACCACGACGGATTTCGCCCCGGCGTGCACCGAGTCGGTCACGGCATCCTTGACGGCGAATGCGGGGACGGTAATGACGCACATCTCCACGGACTTTCCGTACTTTTTCAAGGACGGATAGCACTTTTGTCCGAGGATTTCCTCGGCGGTGGGGTTGATGGGAATCACGGAGCCTTCGAAACCGCCCTCCAGCAGGTTGTTCAATACATCGTTGCCAACCTTTCCGGGCGTCTTCGAAGCGCCAATCACGGCTATGGATTCGGGATTCAGCAGACCTTTCAACATAATGAGCTTTTCTCCATTCAGTGGAACGTGGGAAGAGTAGCCGAAATGACTGGGACGTGAGCGGAAGTGAACAAAAAGTGTCAAAGAAACGTGTTTCGACCACGCGGCGAAAAACCACGTCGAACTTAGTGCGGGAGCCTGTCTTTGTCAATAAGGGTTGGCTTACTTTTTTTACGCAGTGCGTGGAACGGAAGGAATGAAAAACAGGCTAGGCAAAGGAAAAAGCCATAGATTCAAGGAGTTGCTTGTTTGCTCAGGATTCGGCGGTCCGAAATATTGTTTGCTGCGCCGCGTTATTTTTCGTCAAGTCGCCGGTACAAAGTAAAAAGTCCAGCCAAACGCTTGGCAATTTCGTTGTAGTATTACATAAAAAGAATTGTTTTACATGTCGATTACTGTGGCAAACAAATGAGTGGCTTGTCTTACACCGGATTCCGCTGACTGGCATGTAGCACGGTCAAGCCAATCACTTCGTCTCCCTCATAACGGACGATTACGTCATCATCGGTCAGTTCGCTGTCCGTGGCGTGGGCAGGTTTTTTGAAGTTGATGTACAAAACATCTGCCTCGGCGTCGTAGGAAAACCACAGGAATTTTTCGGGCGCGTTCTTCACCGCCGGGACCAGATCCACGAAGCGTTGCAGGTCGTTCAAGGCGGCTATGGCCATATCTGTTTCCTCCTCTTCATGAAACCGGTACGAGTGGTGATGAACCCTGTAATGACGAAACCGTCCGTCTCCAATTCGCGGTAGACGGCGATCAGCCATCGTCCGGTTTCCAGACTCCGAACGACAAGCTTCTCTCCGTGCTTGCCTTCCAGTATTGTATCAGGTTCGGCCACGGTTTCAAGGACTTCCCGCTTGTATTCGGCCAGTTCGCCATGCTCTTCGACGATGTGGCTCCAACGTTCGTCGGGTAGGCGGATTGGGACGCCGTTTTTAGATCGGACATTGCTACTCATCATCTTCTTTCAATGCGTAATCCAAAAAATATCGCGAGTGCTTCGCACGACCAAAGGGGAGTTCCCCTTTGGAATCCCCCGGCCTCCGTTCCTCTCCGGTCGCTTGCACGAAGGCGGAGCGGCGCTCGTTCCTCGCTTGCATCGCCTTTCGCGCTGCTCCCTACGCTACACTGCGGCCAGAAGACATCTTTGCCCAAAGGGCAAAGTGCTAGAGGGATTAAGGGCTAGACCTACAGAGACGAAGGCCGACGTAGGCGTAGCGATAGCCGGGCGTGCCGTTGAAACGGTACGCAGACCGGCAGCCCCGCGCGCCGTTGCTCCAATTGCCGCCACGTAAGACGCGGCGCGAGCCCGTACTCGGTCCCACAGGGTCGGTGCCAACATCCGTCTCATAATCGCCCTGATACCAGTCCCAGACCCACTCCCAAACGTTCCCGCTCATGTCGTACAAACCCCACGCGTTCGCTTCCTTCGTCCCTACGGGAGCCGTGCCGCCGGGATCGTTCGCACAGTACACCGCGATCTGATCCAGGTTATTGTCCAACGTGCAATCCGTGTACGTGATTGTCCCGTCGTTCCCATCACTCTGGTAAAACGCTGTATACTCACTCCCTGACCGGATCGCATACTCCCACTCCGCCTCCGTAGGCAGACGATACCCTTCGCAATCCTGAGGTTTCGACGCACCGCCAGAAAGCGTCACTGTCGCCGAATCAATGCCCTGCTGCGTAGGGTTCATGCACTGCATGTAGTCCGCGCCCACGCTCCCGCCTTCCTCACACGTCACGCTCGAAAACACATAACACGGCGTCAAGCCCGAATCCAATGACAACTCGTTCGCATACGCCAACACGTCATACCACGACACGTACTTCACAGGATGATCGTCCCCGCAGCCATACGTGCAGTCCGAATCGTGCGTATCCACAGGATTCCAGCTCATCACAGTCTCGAAATCCACCTCCGTTACCTCATACGCCTGCAACTCGAAATCGTAGGTCAACGTCACTTCGTGCAGTTCCTCATACGAATACCTCCCCGGCTCGTCAATGCAATTCCCAGGATAGCCCGCCGGGCAATCGCCGTCAGGACTACCCATCCAGAAGGTGCCCGCAGTGATAGGAACAAAATCAGGGGTGGGTTCTATCTCCACATCTTCTTCCGTCTCATCGGATAATTCCTCGTCCTCGTCTTCGTCGCCGTCTACCGCTTCTGGCTCACAGTCTGGGTAGCCCTCGTAACCGTCAAGACAAGCGCCGCAATCCTCAGTCATAAACGCGTTGTCACAAGTACAGGAGCCATCGGTGGAATTGCAAGTGCCGTGGTCGTTACAAGGATCGGGCTGGCAGGGGTCGTCCCGACAGTCCGGGTAACCCTCGTACCCCTCGGCACAAACGCTGCAATCGGCGCCGTCGTAGCCTGTGTTGCAATCGCACAGGGCATAGCCGTTGGTGTCGTCGCAGGTGCCGTGGCTGTTGCAAGTATCGGAGGCGCAAGAGTTGGGATGCAACGACCTCGCAAGACGAAGGCCGCTGGAGTCTCTGCGCATACTGGGGGAATCGGAGCCTCGGCTTCCAGACCGGCAATACCGGGCCACGCTACGCAAGCTTCCTCCCCGTGCGGCTCGATTCGAGCCCGTACTCGGACCCACGGGATCGATTGGGTTCTCAACGTCGTATTCTTGTTGGAACCAGTCCCAGCACCACTCGTACAGGTTGCCGCTCATGTCGTAAAAACCCCAGTCGTTCGGCACCCTCAAACCCACCGGATGCGACATCTTCCCTGACCCAGAATCCGAGTTGTAATCGTACCAGCCGATAGAACTCAACGAGGGATCGTACCCCGACATAGGCGAGGTAATCACCCCGCTGTAAAACGCGGTGTACGTATCTCCCGTTCGGATGCTGTATTCCCACTCCGCTTCCGTAGGCAGGCGATATCCTTCGCATTCCTGAGGTTTGCCCAGGCCGTCCGCCAGTGCTACCGTCGCGCCATCGATCCCGCGACGGGTCGTATTTATACAAGCCATGTAATTGCTGCCCTGGGACGTGAAATCCTCGCATTCCACGTCCGTAATCACATAGCAGGGCGTGAGACCCGCCGCCGTGGACATCTCGTTGGCATACGCAACCGCATCGTACCAGGAGATGCTCTCCACCGGACAGGTGCTTCCGTCGCCGCCGTCGCAGGTGTTGAACGTGCTGGGGTTCCAGTCCATCAAGGCCGACCACTCCCCTTGCGTCAACTCATGCGCCTGCAACTCGAAATCGTAGGTCAACGTGACTTCGTGAAGTTTTTCCATGCCTTGCGAGAACTCTTCCGTGCACTCCCCCGGATACTCCTCCGGGCAGTCGCCTTCGCTCGGTGCCCCCATCCAGAAAGTTCCGGCTTCTACGAAGATGAAACCGGGGGTGGGTTCGACCTCCACGTCTTCTTCCTCATCAGCTTCCTCTTCCCATTCCGCATCGTCCACTTCCTCGTCGCCGTCCACCGCTTCGGGAATGCAGTCCGGGTAGCCCTCGTAGCCCTCGGCGCAGCGGTCGCACCAGTCTCCCCCAAACCCTTCGTGGCAACTGCAGGCGACGTCGCCGTCTTCGATGGCGCAGGCACCGTGACCATGGCAGGGATCGGGGGTGCAAGTATCGGGAAATCGCGTCCGTGCGAGTCGGAAGCCGATGTGGTCGTCCCGGTATTCGGGTTCGTTTTTCAGCCGGTACGCGGACCGGCAATACCCGGAGATGTTGCTCCAGCGCCCGCCGCGCCCGCCGCGTTCCGCTCCCGACTCCGGACCCACCGGATCGACCGCCGCATCGTTCTGATAGTCCGCCCGATACCAGTCCCATACCCACTCGTACACGTTCCCGCTCATGTCGTACAGGCCCCAGTCGTTCGGATCTTTTCCGCCGACGGGTTTCGGACCATAGGTAGGCGTGCCTGCCGAACCGTTGTTCCCGCAATACCAGGCAATCCGGCTCAGATTCGGATCGTTGCAACCCAGGTTCGTGATTTTCCCATCGTTGCCTTCGCTCTGATAGAACGCCGTAAACTGGTCGCCGGTCCGGATCGCGTACTCCCATTCCGCCTCGGTCGGCAGACGAAATCCTTCGCATTCCTGCGGTTTGCTCGCTCCCTCCGCAAGCGTGACGGAAGCCGAATCGATCCCTCTATCGGGCGTGTCTCCACCGAAGCAATCCAGATATTCCGCCCCCACGTTCGCGTCGTTCACGCACCGCACGTTTTCGAGTACGTAGCACGGCGTCAATCCCGCATTCAACGACAACTCGTTGGCGTAGGCCAGCGCGTCGTACCAGGAAACCATTTCCACCGGGCAGGAGTTTCCGCAGTCCAGCCCTTCCCCGTTCGGGCCGAAATACGACGGATTCCACTGCATCCGCTCCCGGAACTGCCCCTGGGTGATTTCAAAGGCGTTCAATTCGAAATCGTAGGTCAGCGCAACCTCGTGGAGTTCCTCGTTGGCCGTGGTCCTCCCCATCTCCGTGATGCACTCTCCCGGATAGCCCGCCGGGCAATCCCCATCCGGGCTGCCCATCCAGAACGTTCCGGCCTCGATCGCCACGAATTCCGGTTCAGGGATGATTTCCTCACAATCCGGGTAGCCTTCGTAGCCCTCGGTGCATTCGTCGCACCAGTCGCCGCCGAAGCCTTCGTGGCAAGTGCACGCTGCGTCGCCATCCTCGATGGCGCAGGTTCCGTGTTCGTTACATGGATCGGGGGCGCAGGGGTCAGGGGGTAACGATCTAGCGAGACGGAAGCTTATACCGTAGTCACGATCGCCGGGCGAACATTGGTAGCGAGCCGCCGACCTGGAGTTCTTCGCGTGATATGCCCAACTGCCACTACGACGAACGCGCTTCCCACCTGAACTTGGACCCGTGGGGTCGATCGCCACATCGTTCTCATACTGCCCCTGAAATAAGTCCCAGACCCATTCCCACAAGTTTCCACTCATGTCATATAAGCCCCATGCGTTAGGTTCCTTGCTACTCACAGGACTTTGTCCATATGGACGGCTGCTGTCGCAGAAATACCCATACCACGCAATCTGATCCAGATTCGGGTCGCCACATTCCAGTTCCGTAATCGTCCCGTCGTTCCCGTCACTCGGATAGAACGCAGTGTTACTCCCAGCCCGGATTGCATACTCCCACTCTGCCTCCGTCGGCAGACGAAACCCCTCGCACTCTTGCGGTTTCGATACGCCATTCAACGACACCGTGCAGCTATAGGTTTCCGAACTGCAAAAATGCTCTGAAGGAGCGCAACCGCCTCCTATCGTACCCGAGCAGTTCGTGAGCGTGTAACAAGGCGCGAGACCATTCTCCGTCGAAAGCCAATTGGCATATTCCAGAACCTCATACCAGTTGGCCAACTCCACTGGGCAATTATCCCCACAGTCGGCACCATCTCCATTTGGTCCAAAATAGCTTGGATTATTCCCAAAGGCAGCGAACCACTCCTCCTGTGTCACCTCATGCGCCTGCATCTCGAAATCGTAGGTCAGGGTTACTTCGTGAAGCTTTTCATCGGAGTCGTCTCGTCCCGGCTCGTCGATACACTCCCCCGGATATCCTGCCGGGCAATCGCCGTCTGGGCTACCCATCCAGAAAGTTCCGGCAGTAATGGGAACAAAACCGGGAGTAGAATTGACCTCCTCCTCTTCTTCCCAATCCGCGTCGTCCGTTTCCTCGTCACCGTCCGAGACAATCTCCTGGCACACACCTTCAAGACATTCCCCGCTTCCCGGTCCACTTCCGGCATCGCAGCTTGTGCCGTTCTCTACGACTCCCAAGCCACAGCTTTCCGTCGCCCAGACGTAGATGCCGGATCTGCACTCCGCGTCCGCGCAGGTCGGTGCAACTGTTTGAAATTGCAAAACATATTCCTCACCCAGCACATTGCCGGAAAGGTCCGCCAACCCGGCCCCCAGAGTGAAGGTATAGGCCCGGCCATCCTCGAAACCGGCCTCCGGCGTAAACACCACCGCCGTCCCGTTCTCCAGCGTCACAGAGCCTATGACCGACCGGTCGGTCAACATCCGTTTCAACGTGACCTGGAGGGTCGCCGGGTCCAGCGTCTCGTTGAAAACCACGCGCAACTCACTTAAATCATAGAGGTTTTCCTGCCCGTCCACCGGCATGGTCCACAAGACGCTTGGAGGTGTGGTATCCGCTATTTCGTCCAGGATCACTTCGCCGAGGTTCCACTCGCCGTTTTCGGGGATCGTGCCGGAAACCTCCTTGTATAATCCCAATTCATCGTGGGCGATCTCCACCCGCGCCGCGCCAGCCGGAACCGCCGCTTCCAAGAAATTCCCCTCGGCATCGGTCTGGCCGATCAGATCCCAGCCCAACGCGGGATGCACACTCACGCGGGCCGCTTCCACCGGAGCACCCAGCGGACTCAAGGCCACGCCACGAACGCTGCCCTTGGCGACATCGTTCGGCAAAATCAGCACCGGCGCTTGCACTACCTCACCCGGATCGTCCGACACCTCCGCCACCACAGAGGTCAGGGTATCGTCCATAAAAGTCCCACTACGACTGGCGGCGACCGTCAGGTACGGCGAATGACGACAGGCCACCCTCACGCCGGAAATCGTGTAGCGACCCTGGGTGTCGGTGTCGTCGTCCTGCATTCGCCCACGCACTCCGACCGCGTGTACGGTAATATCATCCAGAAGCTGCCCCAGATCGTCCTGAACCAATCCAGTCACCGTGTATTCCGGCAAGCTGCCCTCCGGCTGGAACATCCCTCCCGCCGAAAAGTGGGAGATGCCCCCCTCTACGGTTTCCAGTAGCGTCCCCTCGGCGTTGACTTCCAGCACCGCCGCTTTTTCCCAAAGCAGCGTGGATTCGTCGAAGGAATGGAACTCGATACGCTCTCCCGGAGCCAACTCCAGCGTGTTCGGCAACGTCAATCGTGCGGGATTGGTGAAGGTAGTGCCATCGGGACCGAAGTGGAACATCTGTACCAGTTCTTTGCCTTCCGGCAGGTCGTAGGGAGCCGCAGATACGTGTCCTTCCCCCATGAACAACTCCGTGCCCGCACCGTCGGGAAACTGCACGTCGTCCACGGAAAACGCCAGCCGCGCCCCTTCGAGATTCGCCGCCGAAAGCTGTTTCAGAGACACGGGCTGCGATGCTTCCACCGGCAGCATTTCGAGCACGAACACCGTTACCTCGTCCTCCGGCAGCACTTTTTTGTACTGGCGAGAGTATTCTCCCCGAATCGATTTCGCCCCATCTGCGGCAAAAATCTGCCCGCCGTCTTCCGGGAGAATCAACGCCCGGCCCCGGCTGTCGGTAATCGAAAGTATGGTATCTTCTCCCCACAAACCCAGCTTCGCGCCCGGTACAGGCTCCCCGCGCGGGTCCACCACCACGGCCAACACCGTTTCCGGCGGCGCGCAACGTCCCTCAAGATCGACGTTGCGCTGCGTCTCGCCCTCGCTGGCATCCGTTTCGACATGAAGAATCCCGGTGAGTTCCCCTGCTTCCCTGGGTGAAAACACCACCTGACATGCGTGACTGCGACCGGGAGCGATGAGAATGGGATGCAGCACACTGGCGGTGCAGGTGTCCACGTCGAGGCGGTAATCCCGGCTGCCTTGGGTCAACTCCAGTTTGGTGATTTGCAGCGTGCGATTGCTTTCCGGGTCTTCAGGAAGGTTCCAGATCGTCAGCACGCGCGACTCTTCCTCCCCGACGTTTCCGGCGTAGCCGAACTCCAGGCGCGGAGGAGCATCCAGGGCCGATTCTCCCTTCTCATCGGCAAACAACGAGATTTCCAGCAGGTTTCCCTGAAAATTCTCGCCGATAATTTCCAACGTGCCGGTGTCCGATCCGGCATCCACGGGCATATATTGCAGGGAAAGTGTAATTCTCTGATCCGGTACGAGCACGACGGGAACATCCACAGGCTGGTCCCCATCCAAAATCGCCTGCACGGAAAACTCCGGCGTGGTGGCTTCGCTGGTCCGCACCACGGAAATCGTCAATGACTCTTCGCCGTCGTTGGTCAGCGTTAAGGTTTCCGTCCCTGAATTCCCCAGAATCACCGCACCGAAACGGATTTCTTCCGGACTTGGAACGAGCAGACCGTGTGCGGATTCCTCTTCGATTTCCGTTTCGTTCTCGCTTTCGTCCATGGCGTCGGCCTCCGTGGCGTCGGTATCGCCTGAAGGAGACTGCGTGCTGCCTCCGGAGGAGCAGGAAAGCGCAAAAATTGCCAAAAACAGGACAATGTATAAAAAATCGTGCGATTTCATCGTCACTCCCCGGAAGAAATCGAAAATCCACGCACGCAACGTGCATAGTACTGCTGATCTTTAGCATTCGACAGCAGGTTCCCATATTCGAAATCCACATACCAGGCGTTGGCCGGAGAACTGAAATGAGACGTCGAGGACCAATGCCCCACCGCCACCATACTGGAAATGGCGCTCGCAGGATTGCCGGTCGAGAAATCGACGATACTCATAAGTTCGTGGCGGTCCGGCAATCGCCAGTCTTCGTAACCGGCGTACTGCATATCCTGGCAGTATTTCAAAGACGCTTGCCACGTGAGATTCGACATCGACGTCAACGCCCACTCCAGACCGGATACGGCGTCGATCACTGTCGATTCGCTTGGCGTCCCGTGTTCCGTCAACCACGATCCGGCGCGTTCTTCCCCTGCCGGATATCCTCCCCTCACACAACGCACGTCTTTAGGTGTCGAAGCGCTGCCGCTGGAAACCAGGCCGTAACTCATATGCACCGACCACGCCAGAGACGTATCGTCAAATCGGGTATTGGAAGACCAGAACGATCCCGTTCCACCAGGAAAAACAACAACATCCACCACAGGATTGTGCCTGGAGGCTTCGGTCAGACTGAGCAACTCGTGAACGCTCGGCTCGCGCCAGTCCCTGAAACCGGCATAACCCGGTGCGTCGTTTGAGCTGGCGCAAATTGATATCGTTTGCGTGAAACTCGAAAAAAAGGTTCTTTGCCATACTAGACCCGTCAAGCTGTCCACCACAGTTTCATGCTCCTGAGCCGTCGTCAGGTTGGCGCAGGGTGTTTCCGTGCCGGAAGCGTCATAGCAGGTGAATGTACGTGGATTGTCCACATACTGCCCGTCCTGTCCACAGAAACAACCGTCCGGCAAGGCATCCGGATTCGTGCAATCCGCCGAAAGATCGCCACAATTCGGGCCATTTCCTCCAATATCGCTGCAATTCAACACGGAAGTTTCGTTGTAACAGGAAGAAACACCCGTCGGAGGCACCGAAAAGCAGGGACGGGTCGCGCAATCCGCCCTTGAAGGAATGAAACAATCGGGATAGGTTCCGAACGCCGCCTCCGAACACCCTTCGTCGCAATAGTCGCCAATGTAGGCATCGTTGCATGTACAAACCGCCGCACCTGTCGCGTTGCCGCAGGTGCCGTGTCCGTTGCAGGGATCGGGAATACATGGGTCTGTGATGCAAGTACCGCTTTCAGCCGGGTACTCGAAATATCCATCGGCGCACTCGTCACAGTAGTCGCCCGTGTACCCCGCTTCCGTACACGTGCAGAACCCGTTATCGCTATTGCAGGTTCCATGTCCGTGGCAATCGTAGACCGTCCCGGCACATCCACCTTCCCCGTCGCAGACATCCCACCGGGTGCAATCTTCGGCGTCGTCGCAATAGGTTTCCGAATCGGGATAGCTTTCGGCGCAAGTATCGGAGCCGTCGCAGCTTCGTTGCACTCCACAGGGGCCGGGATCGTCGTCGCATTGGATCGTCGTCCCCGCGCAACCGCCGGAGCCATTGCAGACATCCGTATGCGTGCAGGCTTCGTTGTCGTCGCAGTTTGTTTCCTCTCCCGGATAGCCCATGGCGCAGGTGTCGGAGCCATCGCAATAGGGCTGATAGGCGCACGGGTCGGAATCGGGCGTACAAGTAATTGAAATTCCTTGGCAAATTCCCGAACCATTGCAAGCGTCGGAGTGGGTGCAAGGTTCTTCGTCGTCGCAAGACGTTTCCTGACCAGGATAGCTTTCCACGCAGGTGTCCGAACCGTCGCAGCTTCGTTTCATCCCACAGGTTCCAGCTTCGTCCTCGCAGGAAATCGCCGTCCCTTCGCAGGCACCTTGCGCGGTGCAGCGGTCGTCGTAGGTGCAGGGGTCTTCGTCGTCGCAGACAGTGGAACTCAACCGGTTCTGCCAGGAGGTCTGGGAGACGTTCGAGTCGCAGAATTTGCAACTTTCCTCCGAGTTGTCCTGATTGTGGGCATAACATACCCCGCCAATTAGACAATATCCTTGGGATACCGGATGTTCGCAGGCGTGGGTGTCGTTGCAGACATCCTCCGTGCAGTCCAGATCGTCCGTCCCGGAAAGGCATCCCTGCCCGGTAGCCAGCCATTCGCCGTCTCGGCAACATGGGCCGGAATCGCAGTCCGCCGGGGGATCTTCCCAAGTGTAGAGATCGCAACCGGCGGCAAGAATCGAAACGACAACGAGGCCGACAAGGTGTGCAATCGCGCGCATGATTACCACCTCCATCCGATGCAGGCCGAAGCGCCGCCCGGCAGTGGAATCACGGAAACCTTCGGATTCTTTGGATTTTTGTCTTTTTGCAAGGCGTCGTAGATCAACAGCCCGGCTCCGGTCGCCACGGCGGCAGCCCCGATGGAGTAGCCCGCAATCGACGTATTCTTCCAGGTGTCGAACTTGGACTTGTTCTTCTGGTTGGCGTCGTCCATCTGCCAGGTGGCGATTCCTCCCAAAACGAGAAACGCCGCCCCGCCACCAACTAGAGAATAGCCAGTGATTTTCAGTACATCCGGCTTTTTCTTGGGTTCTTCTTTCTTCACGCGCGGCGGCGGTTCGGGTACTTTCACGCCAAAAAGTTCGCCCACGACGCAGGGCACGACGCGTACGAGGTCGGTCAGATCCCCTTCCACCTGGCGGCTGGCCCGCTTGAGCACGCCCACCGAGCGCAAATTCACGCGCCGCAGGTTGAGCACCCAGATCTCCCCCACGTGTCCCAGATCACCGGACACGGCTTCGGGAACCCCCAGCGCCGCACCGATCTCGGCCATGCAGGAATCCGACCCTTCGGCACCGCATTTCTGGCGGGTTTCTTCACCCTTGAGCACGGTTAGAATATCCGCGTTGGAGATCACCTTCCGGCCCGAGAATTCCTCGACTTTGGCGGTCACAATACCCGTGATGCTATCGATATCCTCCCGGCTCACCCCGCTTTTTTTCTCCAGTTCCCAAACCACGATACCGTCGGGAGTTTTTTGGGCGAACGCGGGGAAACACCACGCGAACCAAAACAGAAACACGAAGATCCATCCAGAGGTCAGAAATTGCTTCATCGATACCACTCCACGCATTCCTTTGACCGTGCCAGTTTCAAAAGACGAATTGGTACGAGTATTTGTGCCGAATATACCATGGGCAAAGAGAAATTCAAACGATGTTGGCAAAAAACAACATAGTAAAATATCGCCAAAAGAACACGCAAAAATCAAAAGCCACTCCCCGTGGAATAGATTGATGCGTAAGTTGCAATGGAGGAAGCGTTTCCCGTGTACCCGCGCCTCGGCTATCTTACAGATGAAGAGTTTTTCTCGTTTGTAATCAGTATGTTACGTGACTTACGTTTCGTGGTTTCACGTCAACATATGGTACAACCCTCAAAACGGTCCGTTCCGATACAAAGGAATCTTTTTCCCCTGCCCTTCGTTATTTTTTAGGCGTTTGGAGCAAGAAAAACCAACGGCGATTTCACGAACGTTTATTTCCGAAAATGCGCCATGTAGCACAGAGGGATATTCCCTTTGGCCGAATCAAGATGTTCGAACAGGTTGGAAATGTCGTGCCGATGTTCATCGAATGACCGCAGATTCAACCCCGCATCGCTCGCGGCGTTGAAAATTTCGGACAGGGTATGGCTCCAGTCGTAATGGGTTTCGCCTTCGTAGCGGGTGCCGCCGATGTAGTCGATGCCGTCGCTCGACACCCAGGGATCTGACTTGAAGTAGGAATACACCACTCGAAGCGGGTCGTCGTACTCCGGTTCGCCGGGACAGGCCAGCATGTTGAGAAACGGATGCATGTCGTAGATCAGCAGATCCCCACCTTCCACCATGGATTCCGCAACGATTTCAAATACTTTCCCTAAATCCGGCAGCCAGCACAATCCACCGATGGAGAAATACACGAAGTCGAATCCGCGATACTCGCCCGGTCGGAGATCGTACAGATCGGTGCGGACGAATTCTGCCGCAATGCCCGCACGTTCGGCGAACCCCCGCGCTTCTTCCACTGCAGCGTCGCTGATGTCGAAGCCCGTCCCGCAGCGACCGCCGAGATTGACGAGCGACAGCAACTCCACCCCGTTGTTGCAGCAGTAATGGGCGATGTTCCGGCCTTCAATACCGATATCAAGCACTTTTCCCGTGACCAGTTCGTCGAGCACCGAAGCTCCGGACGTGGAAAACAGTGCGTCGTAATCGACCTTGCGATGCTTGCGATGAATCGGCATGACCTCGTTCCAGGCCTTGCGGTTTGCTTCGGTGTAATTTTTGGTTTTCATGATTTCTTATGGAATTTCAATAGGTTTCGAGATATGATCAGGAACGGTCTTGGACGTCGGGTTCATTTCCGCCCACCACTTTTTTGCACAAAAGCATCGTACATCACTCGATTCAGAAGGTCAAACCTGCCAAAACAGTGTAACGGGTGGAAATTAAAAAAGTGCGAAATCTGTTTTTTCGTTTGAAACCTCAAAAAAGGGAGGATGAATGTAGGGGCGGGTGAAAGGAGCATAGCGACTGTAGCCCCCCGTTCTGACAGAGCTTTTTCGGTTTTTGGGGAGCTCCGTTCACTTCGTTCACTACACTCGCCCCTACGTTTTTTCTCCTTGGAATAAGCTTTTACAATGTTTCGCACTAATTTAATTTCCGCCCCAGTGTAACGGGTGGAAATTTTTTTAGTGCGGATTTAGGATGGACCCGAAGGGTCCAAGCGCCTCTCCCACTGGGAGAGGGGATATAAGTCTTTTAATTTCAATATGTTACAATTTCCTCCGACATATTTCGCACTATTTTAATTTCCGCCTCAGTGTAATCAACTGTGACTAAATATCGGGAAATCGCGACTCACGAACGAAATCCTTGGGACCGGGATTGCAACCTGTACGTGTACGTACACTTTCGTGCGGTGACAGTGTACGTACACGTACAGGTTGCCGAAAAACGTCGATTAAAAATGTATTTTTGGCCATTTTCTTTCCCAATATAATAGCAAATCGAATTTTAAATTTACTCATACCACCACTACCGTATAAAAATTCTACAGTCTCCTTACGACAAAGCACTAGATCGCAAATGATTACATGAAACAACTAGACACATGCTTGTAATCTTTACCCTAAATACATACATGCCAAGAATTTCCACTTGCATTGCGATATGCATTTATTCAATATGGTTGCTTGAAATAGAATCTTTTTCGTTTGGAAATCACAGGGAACATTCAACAGACCGTGGTGGTTCTACTTAGGGTGGAAAAATATCCGCAGCATCTTTCTTCATTTCTTGAAAATTCATGCACGATCGGAAATATTGGATGTGAAATAAATTAGTGAATAATCTCCGTTTTTATGGGTCTATGAAGGAGAGTACCAAGTATGATGTACGGAACAGTTCGACGTACAACGCTTTCAACATCCCGGTTTTCTTGGATTTTCTGGTTGACAGGGAGTGAAAAAGCGAAGTAAATGAGAAGGGAATACAAACAACTCATAGTGGGTTTTTAAGGGTCGATTTTCGCACAAACGGTTCTACCGCCATGCGCAGGAGGATGACAAGATGAAGAAATTCTTTGGAATTTGGGTTCTGGCGGCGATGTTGCTGCTGTTCGCTTTTCCGGCTGGAGCCCAGGACGTGGTGTCCCAGGCCGGAAAGGGAAAGGTCAACTGGACCCAGAAAGTGATCACTTTCACGGGTGACGGCGCTCCGAATCTCGATGGTCCGAACCGGGCCATGAACGCGGCGCAGGCCCGCCTTGGGGCGGAGCGTGCAGCGAAACTGATGGCTCTGCGTCAGGCGCTCGAAGTCGTCCAGGGCATTCAGCTCGACGCCTCGGGCACTGCCGGAGACAAAATGAGCGGCGACCCGAAAGTCGCGGCCTCGGTCCAAGGTGTTATCAAAAACTGGAGCGTAGTCAATATCCGGTATTACTCGGATGGCGGCGTACAGGTGGACGTCAAAGTGCCGCTGGATGGCGTCCTGACCCAGGCCATGCTGCGCCCGGCGGAAATGCCCAACGACATTCCCAAGCCCAGCGATCCGGCCCAGGCGGTCGCCATGACCGAAAAGGGCGAAAAGCCCAAGGCCGGTGCAGCGCCCATTCAGCATCCCAAGGCACCCAAAGCGGCGAAAGGCCCCACCGGGTTGATCGTCGTGGCCAAGGGCATCGAACTGAAACCGGCGGTCGCTCCGAAGCTGCTGGACGAAAACGGCAAAACCGTCTACAGCGCCGACAGCATCGAAGGCGACTTCAAAAACGGCGTGGCCACTTACCTGACCAGCCAGCAGATGGCCATGAAAAACGATCTCGTGGCTTCGAATCCGATGGTCGTCACGGCGCTGAAAAGCACCAACGGCGTGGATCTGACGATCAGCAGCAAGGACGCCGAGAAAGTCCGTCAACTGGCCATGATGTCCCCGGCTCTCAAAGAGGGCAAAGTCATCATCGTGACCAAGTAAATCCCGCTACGGCGGTAACATAGAACGCAAATCCGAGCCTTTAAGGAGAAGATGCAATGAAACAGGTTTTCAAGGTATTGGCAGCGTTCCTGGCGTTGGCGGTAATGACCCAAGCCGTTGCGATGGCCCAGGACGCGCAGACGATAAAAGTCAAGGGCGAAGGCGTGATCTTCAATAACGACAAAGCCCTGGCCAAGGACAAGGCCATCGAGGACGCCCTGCGTAAGGCGGTCGAACAGGTGGCCGGAACTCTGGTGAGTAGTTCGACGCTCGTCGATAACTTCGTTACGGTAGAGGACAAAATCTACGCCCAGTCGCGCGGTTACGTGCAAAAACACCGGGTGCTGTCCGAGCGCGTCGCCGACGGCGTGTTCATCGTGGATGTCGAAGCCACCGTGGCCAAGAGCGCGTTGAAAAAAGACCTCGATTCCATCCTCACGGGTATCGTGCAGCGCAAAGAATTCCCCCGGATGCTGCTGCTGATTTCCGAGCAGAACATCGACCAGAAATCCATGCAAGGCGCGGCGATGGTCTTTTCCATGAGCGCCGTGGAAAACAAACTCGTGGACGAGCTGTCTCCCATCGGTTTCACCTTCGTGGACCCGCAGGTGCTCAGCGGGCGCGTCACCGAGTCGATGGCCGCCGGGCTGATGTCCGCCGACGGCACCGCCCAGATGCAGGCCGCCCGGCAGATCGGCGACCTCACCGACGCCCAGGTCATCGTGCTTGGCCAGGCCGTGGCCACCAACGCCGGGAACGTGATGGAAGGCGTCCGGCTGCAATCGGGACAGGCCGACGTCAACGTGCGGGTCATCAATTCCGACAATGGCCAGATTCTGCTCACCGCTTCCACCCATGCAGCGGCGGCGCACATCAACGCCTCGACCGCCGGAACCAAGGCGCTGCAAAAAGCCGCCTCCAAGCTGGCGGGACAATTGAAAGAAAAACTGGCCGAGAAATGGGCCAGCAGCGTGGGCACCATCACCCTCGACGTCACCGGCATCACCGGCTACCAGGATCTCGTTCTTCTCAAACAGATCCTCCGTGACATGGTTCGCGGCGTCAAAGGCGTCACCGAGCGCCGGATGCGCAAGGACGGAGCCATGCTGGACGTGTTCTTCGATGGCAAGTCCGACTTCCTCGCGGCGGAACTGACCGGCAAGAAGTTCGATCTCAAGTTCGAAATCCTGGAAAAGACCGCCAACCGGATGAAAGTCAAAATCAGCCGCTAAGTCGTTGCTGAAGGAGGCAAACCATGAATCCCAAACCTAATCTGGCCCGACCGGCGGCCTGGACCGCGCTGATCGTGCTTGGACTGGTCGTACTGTCGTTGCAGGTGTGGGCCGGAGCCAAACCCGCCGCCGAAGTGACCTTCATCGAGGGCAAGGCCGAGGTGCAAAAAGGACGCAAGGGCAAGGCCCAGGCGTTGAAAGTCGGCGACAAACTGACGAAAAAGGATTACGTTTCCACCGCGGAGAAATCCAAGGTGGAAATCAAGCTGCCCGACGGCTCGATCATCCGCGTTGCGCCGTCTTCCAAGGTTCGTATGCGCAGCCTGCTCGCGGATAAAAAGGGCAAAAAACGCGACGTAGGCATCAAGCTGCAAGCCGGGAAAATCTGGGCCAACGTGTCCAAGGCGATCGGTTCGGAATCCAAGTTCGAAGTGGAAACGGACAACGCGGTCGCCGGTGTGCGCGGCACGATTTTCCGCGTGGACATGGCCGACAACGACGTCACGGTCGTCAAGGTCTACACGGGCGCGGTGGCGGTCTCGAACGCCCCGATCTACCAGAAAAAGGGCCACACCAAAGCCAACCGGGTGGAAGTCCCCGGACCCCACCAGGTGACCAAGCGCCAGTACGAAGAATTGCTGGCCAAGGCCCTGCAGGAAATCCGTGTCGCCGCCAACGGCGAGATGTCCCAACCCGCTGCGTTCGATCCGGAATCCACGCTCGAAAAGACCGAGTGGGCCTCTTGGAACCAGGAACGCGACCGCCTGCTGGAACAATAATCCCGCATCGCGGTATGACTTTTCCCCGGCCCTTTGGCCGGGGTTTTTATTTGTTCTCACCCATGCAAAAACCCCGCTTAATAAGCGGGGTTTTTGCATGGAAAACAGAGGCGGGCCGGTTTTCGACCCACCTTATGTGCAGATTATTCGACGGTCGAAACCACCTTGATTTTGGCCCGGCCACGGGTGAGCAGGTTGTTGATTTCCTTCTCGATGTCGGCTTCGTCCTTGCGCTTGGCGATGGAGATTTCCTTGACGAGCAGTCCCTTGGCCATATCCAGCATCCGACGCTCTCCGAAGGAAAGATCCTTGCCGTTTTTCAACTGGTACAGGTCGCGCATAACCTCGGCGATTTCGTAAATGCTGCCGGTCTTGATTTTTTCCATGTATTCCCGGTACCGGCGGTTCCAGGTCTGTCGGTCGAGAGGTTTCTGTTTCCGCTTGAGGATTTTGTAGACTTCATCCACCTGTTGTTTTGGGGTCACGTGCCGCAGTCCCACCGTGGTCACGCGGTTGGTCGGCACCATGATCGTCATGTCGTTGTCCATCAGTTTCAAGATGTAGAATTTGCACTTCTGGCCGGCGATTTCCTTGTTTTCGATACTTGTAACCTGCCCGACACCATGCGCCGGGTAAACCGCTTTGTCGCCAACCTTAAATTGGATCTGCATACTTGATGTCCTCCTTGAAAGCCCTGTAACCGTGAAACGAAAATGGGGCAAACAACGTTTTTTGACACAACTCTATTGTTTTACGAAGTCGACTGGTTCTTCCCGAATGGGGACTGGGGATTGATGCAGACGTGGATATTTCCGTAAATACGGTGGTCATCGAATCGCCGTCAGAATTCGCGCCAGTCGTCCGAAGCCCGTAAAAAGCACGGACTTTCTCTATGTTGCGCAACGTTATATCACAATTTTCAGGAAAATCAACTAGTTTTTTATCTTTTTGCATTTTTCTTGTCGATTTTCCACTTTTGAAGCCACCCGTCGAGCTAAAATCCACAATCCCAAGCACCCGATCCACAACCATTCGGCAGTCGATCCGTGGATTGAACTTCCCATTTGACGCCCGAAACAGCCTCCGTTATCGGAATATGACGAATTTTCTTCCTGATCCTCATCTCCCGTGGTTTCGCCGGGATCGTCCTCTCCTTCGCCGCGCATGACCGCTACTCCGACAACTTCCTTTTTATCGTAACAACCCTCGCTTCCCACTTCCCGAACTTCCACGCGAAGTTCCCAGTTTCCCACGGCTTTGGGGAGAAAAGTGGTATAGGACGTCTCGCCGTACTCCTGCAGAACGCTCCAATCGTCCTGGTGGCGCGAAAAGAACCGATACTCGACCGCTTCCACGCCTTCCGTTTTCTTCACGGACACTGAAACCAGCACGGCATCTCCCGGACGAGGGGCTTCGGGATCGATTGAAACATCCGTAATTTCAATACCTTGTAACCCATCGAGTGGTTTGGGATCGAGCGAGGCACAAAAATACCCCACATTGGCAGCCTGGCAGAACCAGTCATCGGGACAAGGAGATTCGGTTGAGCACTCGCGCGTGCAATACCCTTCCTCTCCGATGGCATTGACCACGCAGGCCAGGTCGGCCTGACATTCGAGCATGTCGCGGCATGGCTCCCCCATCGCCCGATCTCCGGCGACCGGCGGCAGACAGTATCCGGACTGGCAGGTCAGGTAGGCCGAACAGTCGGTGTCGCATTGGCAGGTCGAAGCACAGACCTTCCCGCCCGACGCCTCGTGCTCCACACAGAGTCCCCAGCTACAATCGTCGTCTTTTTCGCAGGAAGACCCGTTTTTCCCCTCGACGGGATAAACCGCGCATACCCCCTGAATATCGTCGGCGCTCAACGTCGAAGCGCCGGTGAGTCCCGAAGTGGTGGAATAGTACATGGTGGCGGAAAGGTCGTCGCTGTGGTCGAGCCCCAAAAAATGCCCCACTTCGTGGGTGGCGATATTGGCCACGTCCATGTACCCGGAAACGCCTCCGGGATCGGTGCTCCAGGAAAAGTCCAGACCGTTGAAAATCATGTCGATTTCGAGCACGCGCCCGGAATTGGGGTAGAACATCGGCACCGTGATGGCAATGGCGCCGTCCCATTCTGCGGGCCACTCGTCCTCGGAGAAAATCAGCAGGTTCACGCCGTCGTCTTCGCGGGAAAAGGCGTTGAAATCACTCACTTCTTTGTCCACCGTCCCACCATAGCGATACGCAAAATACGAGCAATCGACGTTCTGCCAGGTACGGAAACTTCCCTTCAAGGCGTCTTCCAGAAGCGCGAAATCGAGGTCGTCGCTGCCATCCTGATCCAGGTGCCAGAGCACCGGAATGGCGGCGTCTTCCCAGAACAGATACGATCCGTTCTCTTCATCGACGACGATGCGTTCGTAGCCCCACGCCGGAAAAGACCATCCCAGCATAATCCCTACCCACAGCCACACCGAAAAATGTGGCCGATGCCGGGACGAAAGGAGGATTTTCCTAGGGAATTCAGATTCTTGCGCCTCTCCAAGCGCCATGCGGCTAACGAGTGACATTTTCATCGGCCTGCAACACCTTTTCGACTTCCCGCCGGAACGCATCGAGCGTATTTGGCATGATATCGGATGGTTTTTTCGCTTTTTTCTCGGTTCCGAATCCCTTCAACAGCCGCACGCCTTTCAAAGGACGTTGTACGCTTTTCACTCCCGTGGCGGCGTCCTCAATCACTTTGAAGCGCCCCTGAGCCATACCCCGCAGAAAATACACCGAGCCCTCTTCGGCACGCTGAAATAGAAACAGCACCGCCTCATCCCCCTTGGAAAACTCCACATTTCCCGGCAATTTCAAGGACTTGTTCCCGCCGAACCCTGCAAGCTGCCGCACCGTAACGCGCTCTTTTGTCTCACCGCGAAGCGTTTCGAGCACTTTGAACGTCGTCAGCAGATGGGTTCGACCCGTGGCGTCGTCCGTTTTCACAGTGTTTTCCAGGACTTGAGCCCGAACGATCGTCGGACTGGTACGCACCAGTTCTTCGAAATCCAATTG
Source organism: Myxococcota bacterium (assembly GCA_963663525.2). GTDB lineage: Bacteria > Myxococcota_A > SURF-8 > SURF-8. The sequence continues at coordinate 358,209 of CAXXHC010000004.1, read as the reverse complement.
CAGCAGCGTGGAACTTTCGGCAAGTCTGGGCAACATCCACGCAAACAACGTCAAGCAAACGAACAACCATCGTGAACCAAGCATCGGCTTTTCCCGTCTCGCCAAGGTTTCTTTGAACCTATTTCACAACAGGTCTTCTACAGGTTCGACGCTTGAAGCGCTTTCCTTCATCGCTTCCGGGGTGGCTCGTCCAGCTCCACCGTCATACCGTCGAACGCGGGCCGGACCTTTTCCGGCAAAGTGGCGCAAAGTTCATCGTAATCGAGATCGTGACCCATGTGGATGAGAATCGCCCGTTTCGGCGCGATTTTTTCCACTTCGGCAAGCGCCTGATCCACGCTGAAATGGGTGGAATGCGGCGTCCAACGCAAAGCCCCGATGACCAACAGATCGAGATCGCGTACGAGGTCATAAGAAGCTTCAGGAATGTGGCTGACGTCCGTGAGATACCCCAGGCCGCCGATCCTCCATCCCAGGCAGGCCAGTTTGCCATGCCACAAAGAAACCGGGATGACCTCCACCCCACCGACTTCGAACGCGCCCGAAACCTCGTGGCTGACGATGTTCGGTTTGCCGCCCCCTCGCTGGATCGCGGGTTTGAAAATGTAATCGAAACGCTTCTTGATCTCGGCGATGTGCTCCGGCAAGGCGAACAGGTCGATCGGTCCTTTTTTCAAGTAGTTATGCACGCGAATCTCGTCGATTCCAGCGATGTGATCGGCGTGCAAATGCGTGATGAGTACGGCCTCAAGAACCCTCACCCCGTAGCGAAGTGCCTGCTGACGCAGGTCCGGCCCGGTGTCGATGAGGATTTCCATGCCGTCTTCGAATCGAAGGTGCGCGCTGGTGCGCAGGCGTTTGTTCTCGGAGCGCTCGGAGGCGCAGACCGCGCAATCGCAACCGACAATCGGCACACCCGTGGAGGTTCCGCATCCCAATATCGTGAGTTTCAACGCCTCGCTCCCGTCACTGACAGTTCGTTCCAACTTGTGATTTCCACTTTACCCGAAGTGGACCCGATCCGTGATAAAAAGACGCATTTTCGAACGAATCTTTCTCGTTTTTCACAAAGTGGCATAAACGCACGTTTCCAAATTGCTTTGCCACGCGACTTTCATTATATTGGGAACGTTTTCGCGATATTGAGAACGTTCTCATGCTTTCTCTTGACGATGGAGGAACCTTATGACTTTGCCGATTTCGCGTTTAAGTATTTTTACCTGCTGTCTGCTTCTTCTTCCGTTCGCCATTGGCTGTGGAGGAGGCGATACGTCGATGAACGTCGGAGACGAAGACGTGGTGGAACAGGAAATCACTGGGGGAGACGAAGAGATCGAACTCCAGGAACTGGAACCCGAAGTCGATCCCTGCGACCCCAATCCCTGTAAAACCACGTATAAAACCGTCTGTGAAGCCGACGGTTCCGGGTACGTCTGCAAATGCGATACGGGCTACGTGGAAGACGCCGAAAGCGGCGAATGCCTCGAAGCCGAATACTGCACGGCGGAATTCTGCCTCGGGCACGGGCGTTGCGACGAAAGCACCGGCACGGCGATATGCGAATGCGTGGAGGGCTACATCGGCGAGCACTGTGAAAGCTGCGACTTCCAAAACGGCTGGGGTGGCACTGGAGAATCCGGCCTGTGCACCAAAAACAAATGTGACTGGACCATCGATCAATGCACGAAACCCAACAAAACCGTCTGCACCTGGACTTCGGAAACCGGCGTCGTATGTCTGTGTGACGATGGCTACTACGAAGCCGAAGACAAAACCTGCGTCCTGGAAGCCGTCTGCATGACCTCCACGTGCAGCGGACACGGCGAGTGCTCGGTGGTCGATCACGCCACCGTCTGCGCCTGCAACGACGGTTACCTAGGAGAGGATTGCAGCGCCTGCGATGAAACCGGCGGCTACCACGCCGACGGCATGGGCGGCTGCACCACCGATCCCTGCCTGCCCAATCCCTGCACCACCGTAGGCATGGAACGCTGCATCGCCAGCGGAGACAGCTATCAGTGCGAATGCAGTTACGGCTACCATCTCGATGGCGACACCTGCACGATCGACACCACCTGCCGCCCGGAAACCTGCGCATACCACGGCACCTGTCAGATCGTAGAAGGAGTTCCGGCCTGCACCTGCGATTTCGGCTTCGCCGGAACGTTCTGCACTCAATGCCAGGCCGGTTATCGCCTCCTGGACAACCAATGCCTGCCCGAATGCGTGGATCAAGTCGTCACCTTCGATGATGAAAATACGTTCCAGATCCACGACAGCAACGTCGGCGAATCGAACGACGTTTCGTTCACGGCTTCCGATTCCACCTGCCTGCAATGGCCGGTGGACGGCGCGGACAGGATCTATCTCGTGCAGCTTTACGCGGGGGACGTTTTGTCGGTGCAAGTAACGCCCACCACCGATTTCGACCCGGCCATCCTGTTCTTCCTCCCCGAATGCACTACGACAAACGTCTGCCTTGCCGGAATGGATGCCAGCCCGGAGGACGATCCGACCCAAGCCGAGGTTATGGAAGGTCTCACCGTCAACCAGGACGGTTACTACTTCCTCGCCATCGACACCTACTGGCCCGCCGGATATGACTATTGCGAGGGTGAATACGACCTGACCTTCAGCTTCGAGAACGATTCCGCCTGCCGTGGAAACACCGAATGCCCGGCGCTCAACCGGGTCTGCGAGGATCAACCCGACCATACCCCTGCCTGCGGCGACTGCATGGAAGGCTACCACGAAGTAGACGGCCAGGATGCCTGCGAAATCGACGAAGCCTGCGTGCCGAGCAGTTGCGGAGGTGGTCACGGAGACTGCACCGTGGAGGGCGGGTACGTCGTCTGCGCCTGCCACGACGGCTACACGGGCCAGTACTGCGAAACCTGCGAAGACGGCTACCACGAACTGGGTGGAGAATGCTTGATCGACGAACACTGCGGCCCGGCCTCGTGCTCCGGTCACGGCACCTGCACGGACGAGGGCGGCATCATCGTGTGCGCCTGCCACATCGGCTACGCCGGACAGTATTGCGATAACTGCGCTCCCGGATACCACTACGACCAGGAATGCGTCGTCGATACCGACTGCCTCGTGACAAGTTGCAACGGACACGGCGAATGCTCGGACGACGGCGACACGATAAGCTGTTCCTGCGAGGACGGCTGGAAGGGAACCTACTGCACCGACTGCGCCGAAGGCTACGTGAGCGTGGGCGGCGATTGCGTCCTGGAAAGCGAATGATAAAACGACAAAAAACACGCATTTTCGATTCAAATGCACACGGAGTGAAACGATGACGATCGATCTCAAAGGCCGCCACATGGTCACGCTGTACGACTGGTCGGCAGAGGAAATCCGGCAATTGCTGCACCTCGCCGACCGGCTGAAACAGGAAGTTTATACCGGCATCTCCCATCCTCTGCTCGCCGGGAAGACGCTGGCGATGATCTTCGAAAAACCCTCGCTGAGGACCATGGTCAGCTTCCAGACGGGCATGTACCAGCTTGGCGGCCATGCCATCTACCTGGGACCGGACCAGATCGGGCTGGGCAAACGGGAGAGCGTCGAGGACGTTGCCCGCGTGCTATCCAGCTACGTGGACGGCATCATGGCGCGCACCTTCAGCTATGAAGCCGTGAAAGAACTGGCGCGGTACTCGTCGGTGCCGGTCATCAACGGCCTGACGGATTTCAACCATCCTTGCCAGGTATTGGCCGACCTGCTGACGATTTACGAAAGCCGATCCCACATGAAGGGCCTGTCGATGGTCTACATCGGCGATGGCAACAACATGGCCCATTCTCTGGCGATCGGCTGCGCCAAAATGGGGATGCACTTCACCTGCGCCTGCCCGGAAGGCTACGACCCCAAACCGGAGGCGATGGACATGGCCCGCGAAGTCGGTCGCAAGACCGGTTCACGCATCGAAGTGTCCCACGATGTGATGAAAGCGGCAGAGGGAGCCGACGTACTGTATACCGACGTCTGGGCCAGCATGGGTCAGGAAAAAGAAAAAGAAGAGCGAAAATCAGTATTTAAAGGCTATCAGATCAACATGGACGTTCTCAACCGGACGGCCCCGGATTCGATGGTGCTGCACTGCCTTCCGGCGCACTACAACGAGGAAATCACCAAGGACGTGGTGGACGATCCTCGCAGTTACGTGTTCAAGCAGGCCGAAAACAGGCTCCACGCTCAGAAAGCCCTGATGCTCGCTACAATGGCATAAATGAATCAAAACGTTTGAATGAAAACTTGTCCGAACGTTTTTTAGGGGCACCGTTTGCGAAGAAACGGTGCCCTATTGTTGAAACCTCTTTAAAATAGTGTAAAATAGGTAAAAATAATCGACATTGGCAGGGGAATTGAAGTCTCTCCACACGGCGCTTCCCATGCCTGCGGGTGTTTCGTCAAGGAGACACGATGAGCCCTGAAAAAAAAGCTCCGTTGAAATTCGGAGAATTTCTGATCCGCCGTGGATGGATCAAGGAATCGGATATGCTCGCCGCGTTGGAGCGCCAGGCCCGCTACGGCGAACGGATCGGCGAAGCGATCGTGAGGCTGGGGTTGGTCGAGGAAAGTTCGATCCTGGAAAGCCTCGCGGAATTCTGGGAAATTCCCTATATCGACCTTTTTACGGCGCAAATCGATCCCTCCGTGCTGCTGCTGCTGCCCCAGGACATTGCCGAAAAGCAGCGCTGTATTCCCTTCGGACGAAAATTCAACGAGATTCAGGTCGCTTTCGCCGAACCGCGTAATATCGATGTTACCAATGCGGTGGAATTCGCACTGGGCACACGTATCCGACCGTTTCTATCCCGCTGGGACGACATCGACTTCTTCCTGCACCGCTTTTACGAGGTCGGCGAGCGCGTCGGTCTGCACGCAATCGACCTGAAAAAGCTGGTCTCCGACGCCCAACCCCTCAAAAGCAATGAGCTTTTCTCACTTTCGCCGACTCCGAAAGAGGCGGATAAAACGGTGGCCAGAACCATCGAATCCGCTCTTCTCAAAGGACAAACCGAAGTCCGTTTCGCTACACGCGGCAAGCAGATCCGCATTTCGGCGCATAGTGATAAAGGTTCGGAAATTCTGCTTCGGATGGACCGGGTATCTGAACAGGGGCTTTTCGAGTCGGTATTCCGACTAAGCGGTCTGCCCACCGACCAGACCACCGGCTTTCAACAAACCGGCTTCAAAATCGACTACGGCGAGGAGCGCTACATCGCCGTTCTGACGTTCAGCGTCTCCCATTTAGGCCCCATCGCCAGTATGCGCCTCGTGAGGGAAGCGGTCAACGAACGTACGATCGAACAGCTCGGAATGCCTCCGATGTTGCGCCAGAAGATGTCCGACGAGAAATTCCTCTCAAATTCGACGATGCTGTTCGTCGGCCCCCCGTTTTCGGGAAAAAGCACCTCCGTGAATGTGGCGCTTCGACCGGTCGTCCAAAAAGACCGACGCTCCGTGATGATCCTCGGCAAGGAAGTGACCGAGAAAAAGAATTTCGTCACGATCAACATGGCCGAGGAAAAGCGCTCGCAAGTACAGATTCTCACGGACGAAATCAAGCGCAAGACCCGCACCATCGTCGTGGACCCCATCAAGGAAACCGAAGCGCTTTCCTATATCCTCGCACAACACGAGGGTGCCGAACGCACGGTGCTCGGCACCATCCGAAGCGCGACACCGGACAAATTTTTCAACGGCCTCAAAGAAACAGGAATCAACGATTACCGTATCGCCCAAGGACTTTCGTTGATCCTCTTCCATCGCTCCATCGTGCCGCTGTGCTCGATGTGCAAAATTCCCCATCCCGCCCCGGAAGCCGCGATGAGTCTGCTGGGGTTGAACTACTCCCCCGGCGTGACGTTCTATGCCGCCAAAGGCTGCCCTCGTTGCAAACTTTCGGGACACAGAGGCCGGGTGATTCTCTATGAAATGATTCAACTGGACGACGAAATCCAGAACGCCATACGGGACGGCGCGGACTACATGGCCATTCGCAAGATGGCGTCCCGAAAGGGGTTTCCCACACTATTGGACCAGGGATTCAAATATGTGCTCGCCGGGATGCTGGCCCCGGAAGACCTGCTGAACCTTTACTCAGGCACCTCCTTGGACGACGAATCCCCGCCACGAAAAGAACCTTCGGTCGAAACGATACAGCCCCCAAAAGAAGAGAAGGCTCCCAAAGAGGAAGAAGAATCCGAGGAAGAACTCGACACTCTCGAAGAAGAGGTGCCGGAGGCCGCCGTACCGCAGCCGATCGACGAACCGACCCCGGAGCCGACTCTGCTTCCCAGCGCCAGCCAGCCGGTTTCTCTCGATGCAAACTACCTGGATTCCAGTGAATTGAGAATGGAATCCAAGCATTCCTATTACACGACACCCGAGCCGGAACCTTCTCCGACACCCCAGAATTTCCAGTTTTGCAGCCAGTGCGGAAGCCCGATGAGCGAAGGACTCATCAATTGCCCCAACTGCGGCCACGCGATGTACTACCCCTGTTCCAATTGCGGAGCGCCCGTTCATGAGGAGTGGACCCACTGCCCGTACTGCAACATGCAGAATCCTTTGCAAAATTGGGGAGCCGTTGCCGTATTGGATAGAGGCCAAACCCAGCAAAACCCGTATGCAACCACTTCCGGCGGCCAGGCAAACCAGAATTTCTCCACCGAAGTCGGTGCCTACGTGCACCGGGTACTCGTCGTGGACGACGACCCACGCTGGCGCAAAGCCCTTCAGGATCTGCTGATTCAAATCGGTGTCGAACCGATTACCGCCGTGGACGGCCAGCAGGGCGTCGAACTGGCAGTTGCGCTGGCACCGAGCATCATCGTCACCGATGTGGAAATGCCGCTGCTTAGCGGGTACGACCTGGTTCAGACCGTCCGAAGAACCCCGCAACTGGCCTATATTCCTATTATTTTGCTCGACGATCCCCACACGGCGGGTCAGGTTGTCGGACCGTTTTTGACGGCCAACGACGACTTTCTGCCCAAACCGTTCAGCAAGCGGGCCTTCATTCAAAAAGTCGGGATGATGCTCAACCGCTTTCATTCTTCCAGATGAGTTTCATCCCGAACGGCGTTTCATTGAATGGTTGGCGTCGGTTCTATTCACGAATACGGTCTACGATGTCGATGGAAAAGTGGCGGTTTTACGGGCTGTTTCTGTGCGTCACTTTCCTTTGCTTCGCCTGCGAAAGCCATTGTATCGAAGAGAACGACCTTTTATGGGATCCGCCGCAGGATCACTACCGTCTCGAAATCAGCAACCATTCGGAATTCATGGTGAAACTGGAAGTGGACGGCGAAGAGGTCGGCGTTTTCTGCGAGGGGGTGGAGCGCCTCCCCGTTGGAGATTTCCCGCGCTCCGAATGCAGCCGCATCCAGGTGAAATACCTGGACAATCCCTCTTCGCTACAGCTTGACGATTGCGATATTTTCAGCAAAGAGGACTGCCAGGCCAACAATACGAAGGGCCGAACGTGTTACGATACAACCTTCATCGAGAGGGTGGAAGCCAAAGTCCAGCGTTAGAAAAACATGAAACTTTGCTCCATTCCGGCCAACTTGCTATAATGAATGGAAGTTTTTGATGGAAAGGCGGTGAGTTCCGCTCCTTTCGAGCGCGGCCCTCGTGTATACACGAGATGTATAATTCTTCTTGGCGACGTACTTCGGCGAACATCGCGTTGGAACGATTACCGGTCCTTGCCCTGTCCTATGTTGGAGGAAAACTGGAAATGGCCCAAAACGACAAAAAAACGTCGGGCGACAACGTGGATCTCGCGAAAATCAAAACGAAACTGACCCAGGAAGACGCCGGGCTTCTGCGGAAGTTTCTCAACAAAGGCAAAGGCGTCATCAGTTCGACCGAGGACAACGTGCGCAGCATCGTAGGGGAATTGACGCTTCCCAAAGAACTGATGAATTACTTCATGTCTCAGATCGACCGCACGAAAACCGATATCGTCAACCTGATCGGTCGGGAAGTATCCCAGTTCCTCCAGGCCACGAACGTTTCAGAGGAAGTGGTCAAGGCGCTGAGCCAGCTTGAAATCTCGGTCAAGGCCGAAGTGAAATTCAAGCACAGCTCCGAATCTTCCGACAAAGAAGAAAACAACGACACAAAAAGCGGCAATCCATTGCCTCCTATCACAATTACGGCTAAAACAAGCACTGAATCCTCCGAAAACGATGCACCCGGAGGATCACGAAAACGCAAAAAACGTTCGTAGAAAGCAATTTTCGGCATGAAAACGCCTTTTTACCGAAAAACCTGGTTCGTTCGCGGTCTGCTGGTGATCTTCACCGGCCTGTTCTGCTCGATCTACTCCCAGTGGCACCTCGAACAGTTGGAAAAGAAATTCAGCGAACTGGGAAAATCGAAAACGGACCTGATGTTGGAGGATATCCAGAACCCTGACGGTGCCATTCGCCTGGAAAAAAAGGCCACCAAGGAAGAAACCGAGGAACTCAGCGCCGCGAAGATCAACTACAGCCGTTCTCGCCTCACCGTGTATTTCGGCTATGTGCTGGTGTTCGCCGGGGTGGTCCTCATGCTGCTTTCCACCCAAGAACGCGACGTGCCTACGATTGAAGACCTGGAAGAAGAAGAGGAAAAAGAACGATCCGCTTGATTAAGCACTTATATATAAACGAGTGAGAGGAAAATCTTGAGCGACCAAAGCCAGAAGGACCGGGAAAACGATCTCCACGCCGACGAGTTCGAAGAGAACGACACCAAAGCCGGCGAAGATATTCAGGAATCCGAGGTAGAATCGTTTCTCGAAAAAACGAGCGACGCGCCGGAAGAGGAAGATTTCGACTTTTCGCTGGGGAAACCGAAGCCCGAAGCCGCCGCCCCGGAAGAAATCGAGCCGGAGCCGCCGGAAGTCTTAGAGAAATCTCCGAAACGGGACGCGCACGAGGAAGTCGAATCCGTCGAGGCACCGGAAGTCGAAACGGAAACTTCCAAACCCGCCACACCACGCCCGGACACTGCCAGGGAACCCACCCTGCCGGATATCGACACTGAAGACGACTACCCCGAAGCCTTCCGCCCCCGCCTTCGTAAAACCGAAACGAAAAAACCTGTCTCCGAAGAGGATGATTATTCCGACGATTACGAAGGGTACGACGATCTCCTGGGCGAACCTGAAACGCCGGATCAACCCGCCTGGCTGCTGGGAATTTTGCTCGTGCTGGGAGGCGTGACGCTGTTTCGGCTGTGGGCGCTCGAAGGCATCGGCCTGGGAGACGCGGAAGCCTACTATTACGCCTGGTCGCGCGATCTGAGCCTGGGATATTACGACCATCCGCCGCTCGTGGCATGGCTCATCGCCTGGGCCACATCCTGGTGGGGAGAGACGGAAATCGCCGTCCGGCTGTTTTCCATGGTGTCGTTCGTGGTGGCCGGGTTGTCGCTGGGATTGTTCACCCACGGAGTGTTCCGCAGTTGGAGTGCCGCCGGAGCCGCCGTGCTGTTGTTCGCCTTTTCGCCGGTGTTTTTCCTGGGAGGCGTCGCCGCCGCCCCGGACCCGCACCTGATGGCGGGCTGGATGCTCGCCGTAGCAGGTATTCACCGCTGGGTCACAGAGGAAAAACGAGGCTGGCTTATTCCGGTCGCCGCCGGGCTGACGATCGCACTTCTGGCGAAATATACCGCCGTGGTCCTGCCGGTGTTGATCGTCCTGTACGTACTGTTCGCCCTTCCCCGTCGCTTTTTCGATCCCTCCTTCTGGCTGGCAATCTGCCTCGGTTCGGTACTTGGCATTCTGCCGGGTCTGGTCTGGAATTTCGAGCACGACTGGGCGGGCCTGTTCTATCACCTGATCGACCGCCACGGGGGCGCGGGCTTCGACATCAACACCGTACCGATGTTTCTCTCGGGACAGGCGGCGTACCTTTCCCCCGGCGTGTTCGTGCTGGGAATCGTCGCTTTCGTCGCCGTGCTGCTACGGATGTCTCAATGGGGCCGTAAAAACGGACTGGCGCTGTTCTTTTTGGGCTGGATTCCGCTGCTGGCCTTCTCCGTGTTAAGTATCTGGACACCCAGCAGCGAGCCGCACTGGACCGTACCGGGCTGGCTGCCCTTGATGGCGGCGGGAGGCTACCTGCTGACACGTATCCGCAATGTCACCAATCGGAAATTCGCTTTCGTCGCCACGGTGGGACTGGCGGCCATGTTCGACCTCGCCGCCGTCGTGCACATCACCACGGATTACGGCATCAAAGTCGCCGAAGCCTTCGGCGACCCGGACTGGTCCAAGGATATTACCAACGAGTTGGTAGGCTGGGACGAAATCGGTCGGGAAATTCAATTGAAAGCGCAACAGGAACGCGCGAGCTTCGCCGTGTCCTACCACTACACGATGTGCGGACAGCTTACCTGGGCCACGCGCGGCGACATGCCCGTCACCTGCGTGCCCGACAGTCCGAACCGCCGCGACGCCTTCACGTTCATGACCCCGCCGCCGGTGATCGGTCGAAACGGAATCTTCGTCGGAGACAAGCGGTTCGATCGCGATCCGCACGAGGTGATTTCCTGCTCTTCCATCCGCAAGCTCGGTACGCATCCGATCAACCGAGCGGGTGAAACCGTGCGGAAATTCTCGTTTTATCTGTGCGAAGGCTACCGGGGACCGGGCAAGACGGTCAAACCAAAACCTGTTCCCCGTCGTGAATTCGCCGCACCGCCAGAGCCGCCGCCGCGACGCCGCCGCGTGCTGGACATCTGACCGGGATTCCCTTGGAACCGTCACAACGTATCGACACACCGGCCTGGAGAGAAAATTTCCTGTACGCGGGATTGCCTCTGTTCGCTTTCGTGCTGGTGCGCTGGGTCACTTCTCTGGGCTTTCCCTGGACGGTGGACGAAGCCTACTATCGCCTGTGGTCGGAACAACTCGCCCTCTCCTACTTCGATCATCCCCCGCTCGTCGCCTGGACGCTCGCCGCCATTCGTATCCCGTTTGAATTACTCGGCTTTTCCGTAGCCGTGGGCGAAACTTCAGACCTTGCCCTCGTCCGATTTCCCGCTGCGCTGCTGACGGCCATCGCCGGATTCTCGGCCTTTCTCTGGCTGCGTCGTCGTGGGCTCTCACCTCGGATGGCGCTGGGCGGTGCGTTCGCGGGTCTCACGTTGCCGTTGCTTGCAGCAGGCGGGGCGCTGTTCACCCCGGATTCTTTAATGGTTCCATGCACTTGGCTTGCTTTCACAAGTTGGGAATCCTGCCTGGAGTCCCGTAAGCGTCGCCATGCTCTCGCCTTCGGCTTCTGGATCGGGCTGGGTCTACTGGCGAAATACACGATGGCACTGGTTCTCGTTCCGGTGTTGTTCTCCCTATGGAATCCCCGCACTCGCCGCCGCGCCACCGCCGCGCTTGTTTTCGCCGTGTGGCCCGCTTTGCTGCTCGTTTCGCCCGTCGTCGTCTGGAATGCCTCGCACGACTGGCTTTCGTTCCGCTTTCAACTGGCACACGGGCTGGGCGGTGAATTCAACCCCTTGGGATTCCTCGACTTTTCCGCCAGCCAGGCGTTGCTGCTAGGACCGCCGCTCGTCGGACTGGGAATCGCTTTATGGAAAAAGGAAAACCTCCGTCGCTTGTCGCAACACGAACCCTTGCTGCTGACTTTCGCCCTGACGCCCTTCGTGTTCTTCGGGATCGCGTCGTTTTTCGCCCCACCGGAAGCGAACTGGCCCGCCGCAGGCTACCTCCCTCTGGCACTCTGGTTGTTCACGAAAACGGCACAATCGACACACGCCCGCCGTCTTTTCGTGGCCAACAGCCTGCTGGGTGTCCTGCTATTCGCGGGACTGGCGCTTGGGTCGCTGGCGGGTCCGTGGCGCGGACCACTCGCCTCTCGCCTCTGCCAGGGAGAATTCGCCGATTTCCTGAATGAAAACAGCGCTGTAGAGAATGAACCGGTCATCGTCCCGCGTTACGAAATGCTGACGGATCTCTATGTTTCCGGCTACCATCCGGGGCAAAACCTGTTTCTCGATAGTCCGCGCGGACGTAGCCTGGAAATCGCCCCACCGGAGGATGTACTTTCAAGCAATTTCACGCGCTTGCAACCTTTTCCCTGCACTGCGGGAGAGGTACAAATCGCCCGCAAAGAAAGGCGCGAGGCGTGGACGAACCGCACGCAGACGCTTTTCCTATGCCAAACCAAGCGGAAATTAAAATAGTGTAAAATATTTCGGAGTCAATCGGAACATATTGAAATCATAAGAGTTATTTCCCTCTCCCTTGAGGGAGAGGGTTAGGGTGAGGGTGTCAAAAACTTCCCCTCACCCGGTGCCGAAGCACCGGCCTCTCCCAACGGGAGAGGCTCTTGGACCCTTCGGGTCCATCTTGAATCCGCAATAAAAATTCATACCCTGCCGAAACGCCCGAGATCCTTGACCGTTCGGGCCTTTTCTGATAGGTACAAAGGATCATCTAACTTATTGTTTTCAAAGAAGTTCTCAAGAAAGCTACCGGTTCATGAAGATTTTCCAGGGATTTCGCGACAACGAGGAGTTGGATGCGCTGCTCGAAGCCGGAGCCGACGAGTTTTACACCTCGATTACCGAAACCCCGGACATCGACCTGCGCAACCACTATCCTTCCGAATACGGCCTGACTTCCACCAAAGAGCTTCGGGAGGCGCTGGACATCCTGCATTCCAACGGCAGCGCCCTGTTCATCGCCGTAAACGACACGTTTTATACCGACGTGGACGTCCTCCAGGCCCACGAGCAGATCTTGCGGCTACGAGAGTACGGAGTGGACGGCATCATCACCCCCAGCCTCGCGTTGTTGCTGGAATTGCAGGAGGGCGCCTACGACGGCGAGGTCTGCCTGAGCACCATGCAACCGGTGTTCAACGTCGAAACCTATCGTTTTTTCAAGCAGTTCGGGCTTTCTCGCGTGGTGTTCCCGGAACAGGTGGGCGCTCACGAGGTGCAAGAGATTCTCGAAGACGACGCGATGCAGACCGAGGCGTTTTTCCTGTTGTCCCACGATTGCGTCAACATCGAGCCGTACTGCCTGTTCCACCACCAGGAGCACAAGTACCTCACTGTCCCGCCCAACGACGACTACGAGCACTGCCGCACCATGCCGGAGGTGGACACCATCCTGGATACGCCGGACGGACTGGGCAAACGGATGGTGGAAGAGGGCTATGTGTCCTTCGACCGCTACCACATCAACGACAACGCGAACCTCTACGACTTTCACCGAGCCGGGCTGGATTACCTGAAAATGGGCAACCGCCCGTTTATGCTCGATCATAAATTGCTGGTGCTCGACATCGCCCGATCCCTGCTCGACATGCTGGACGATCCCGCGCTCACGCGCACGGACTTTCTCGAACGTTCCTCCGTCCTCGTCCGGGACGCGCTGGCCCGGCGGAACATCCACTCCATTCCACGGATGTGTACATGGTACTTGAAACAGCGAAATGTCTGACGCCTCCGGCGCTCGAGGCGTCGGCGGACGACTCGAAACGCTACGCGCGGGTGTACCTGGGAAGCGAAACCTGCGAGTGGCTGCTGCCGAACGTCGAGGAGATCGAACGGGCCTTGCAAACGTGGCGCGGCGTGACGATCCTCACGCCACCCGTGACGAAGCTGGGCCTCGCACGCATCCAACGGATTTTAGCGCGTTTCGCCTCGCATCCCACGCCGCTGGAGGTCGTCGCCAACGATTTCGGCGTACTGGAACTTCTTCGCAGTAAAGCGTCGTTTACACCGGTCGTGGGGCGGATTTTGTCGAAGAATTTCCTCGATGTCTCCCACGGCGACACCATGGGCGTAACCACTGGAAAAGCGTTGGATTTCATACGTACGCGCTACCGCGTCACGCGCCTCGAATGGACCAACTACCCGAGAAAACTGACGTTTCCCGGCGATGACGTCCTCGCGCCGTTTTCATTATCGATGTACTATCCCTGGCAGAACCTCACCACCTCCCGCCAGTGCGTGTTTCGCTTTCACGGGGTGTCGCCCACGTCAAGGGTGGATCGCATCGGCTGCGAACGGCGTTGCGTGGGCCGGGCGTTTCGGCTGCGCTATCCGGGAATGGTCGAGGAAGCGTTGCTGCTCAAAGGCAACACGGTGTATTCCGACACCGGGAAAATCCCCTACACGGCTGGCGAATTGAAACGCCTCGGCGTGGACCGTCTCGTGGTGGCGACGCCGAACGACTCGGCGAAGGCTTCCCGCAACGCCTGAGAAAACCCGATCTCCTCGAAGGAGCTTCCATGCGAACCTGTAAAATTCACAATATTTTCCAATGGTTATGCATCATTTCGCTGTTCGCGTTCCTTTCGTTCGCTTCCGCCTGTACAAGCGATAGCAATTCCGGCGCTCCTGTCGGCGACACCGACGCGGACGAAAGCGAGTGGAGCGAAACGGACCTCGCCGAGATCGAAGACAGCGAGCCGGTGGCGGAGTCGGAAGAATTGCAGGAACAGGAAGCCGAGGAAGAGGAAACCGCGCCACCTGCCGAAAACCTGTGGACGAAAGTGGCACTCGAACTCGTGGACCCGATTCAGCAGGGAAATTCGGTTCGAACCGCCATCGATGGGGCGGTGCTGGCTGCAAATACGGCGGGAACCGAGGCGCTTACGGCCTTCGGCTGGGACGAAATCAACGCCAACGAGCCCTACGTCTGGCACGTGGACCTGACTTCCGGCGTGCATTCACGCAAGTTTACGGTTGGAGAAGCTTTCACGTATGGCGAGAATTTCTGCTTCGATGAAAACTGGTGCCAGTTCCTGGCATACGACCCCACCGGAGGGGAATGGCTGATCCTGGGACCGCAGAGTTCCTCCCTTATGGGATTGAAAAAAGAGGAAAACGGCGACTGGACGAGCCGCCTGACCGCAGCCACGGGAACCAGGCCCTCCAATTCCGCCATCGATTACAGCTTTACAACGGACTGGTCGAACCGCCGTTTGTACGTCTACGGATACGGCGTTCCCACGGGAGCGGGAAGCCGCCTGTACGGACTCGAAATCGACTCAGGGGAGTGGACTCTCATCTCCGAAAACGTGCCGCCTGCGGCGAGCAACTGCCTCGTGGCGGCGAACGACCGCCTTTTTTCCATCGGCGGACAGACCGACGACCCGCAGGGCGGTGAAGACCTCGTGGCGAGCGAAACGCTCGTCGTGCTCGATCCGGCAAACGGCTCGTTCGAATCCTTCTCGCTGCCGAACGCCTTGAAATTACGGGAGAAAATGTCCTGCGCCTGGGATACGAACCGGGAGTTGATTTTTGTGTTCGGAGGAGCGACCGTGCGGGATTACTGGGACGAATCCCAGAACGACTACCACAACGACCTCTGGAGCTACGACCCCGAAACCGAAATTTGGGCGCAGTGGACCTCGGATTTTCCCGGCAGTTCGTTTCTCGAACCGGACGAAAACGGCGACCGCGCCTTCGAAGGCAACCCGGAAGGCCCCGATTTCGGCAAGAATCGCGGTACGATGGCCTACGACGCCGCCCACGACCGTCTGATCCTCCTCGGTCGCGTGCCCCGATTCACGGGAGAGCAGGTATTCTTCTTCGACCTGTCGGCGTTCTAAGTCACAGTATTTCCTGGAAAATTTCAGATGCACTCACGGCGGGACCGAGTTGGTCTTTTCCGTCCTCCCATTGCCATA
Organism: Myxococcota bacterium; assembly: GCA_963663525.2. GTDB lineage: Bacteria > Myxococcota_A > SURF-8 > SURF-8. Next base: position 342,532 of record CAXXHC010000004.1, on the reverse strand, counting down.
CCCTCTACGAGGGCCCGGTCAAAAACTGATCATCACCGGTGACATATCGCTGTCCTAGTTTCCATACCCTCTACGAGGGCCCGGTCAAAAACGAAGGTCACGAAGGACGGCAAGAAGACGAAGCAGGTGTTTCCATACCCTCTACGAGGGCCCGGTCAAAAACGCGAGTTGGGATTTCGTGCGGCAATCAAACACGTTAAAGTTTCCATACCCTCTACGAGGGCCCGGTCAAAAACGGTGCTGAAACTTTAAATAAAATGATCGTTGAATCGTTTCCATACCCTCTACGAGGGCCCGGTCAAAAACCGTGGCTTTGTAAGGGTTCGTAATCATTGGGGAATATACCCCTATTTGACGGATGACGGATTTTTTTCCATTGAATACCGTCGAAAAAGGGCGCTCACACTTCGCGATTCCGATTTTGAATGCCGTATCCCGTGATTTTCAAAGAGCTTTTTGCGTTTGACGAAAGATTTTGCGCGATGTTTCCTTCGCAGGCGCCTCTATCTGCTTGAGTTCGCATAACTTTATCCGAATTGCACGATCCTTGCAAAGAATTTTTCGAAATCGTTCGTCAAGAATGCGTTCAACGGCGCGAAAAATACGCTGCCACCACCGCTTATCTCCTCGTAATCGTTCATGATTTCCGTTTCATGATCGCGCGCCGCATTGGAGCTTGCTAAGATTCGGCCCAAAAGTTTCGATCCCGCTTTCGGAAGACCCCCGCGAATTTGACGAAAGAATTTCCGAGGAAAGTGAGAACCTCCCCTACCAGCCGAAACCGCCGGACACCGTGAGGTTGACGCCCGTGACTTTGCCGTTTTCGGGGGCAAGCAAAAACTCCAAGGCGCGGAAAAGGTCGTCCAGGCCGGTCTTGCGGTCGTCGCGATCTTGCATGGACTCCGGGAACTCGTGCTCGTCCGTGCCGCGCATCAGACCCGGTGCGAGGGTATTGACGCTTACGCCGTCGTCGGCCCACTCCACCGCCATCGAACGCACGAGGCTCAGCAACGCGGCCTTGGTGGCGGCATAGGCTCCGATCTTGCTATAGGCGGCCAGTTTTTCGACTCCGGCGAAGGTGAAAAACACCAAGCGCCCTCCCCCGCCTTCCTTGAACAGCGGATAAGCGTGGTGCGCCACCGAGTAGGCTTGCAGCAGGTTGCCCTGCACGAGTTCGGCAAAGCGTTCCGGAGAAGTCTCTTTGAGCGGCTTTCTCGCAAACGGACCCACGGTGTCCACGACGCCATACAACCCGGAGTGGCTACGCCGAACGCCTTCGAAAAGGCGAGGGACCGCCGAATCGTCTTCGGCGTCGAAAGGGAAGATATCCAGCACCTGTTCGGGATAACGGGCGCGCAGGGCTTCGACGGCTTCGGTATCCGTGCGATACGTCAGAAAAAGCCGTGCGCCCCGTTCGAGCAGCCGCCGAGCGACGTGTAGGCCGACGTTTCGCCCCGATCCGACAATCAGCAGCGGTCCGGGATAGCCGTCATGCTCACGGGGCGTCATTTCTTGTGGATTTCTTTAATGAATTCCAGGACTTTGACCACGTGACCCTTGATCTTGACGTTGGGGAAAATCCGCAACATCCGCCCGTTCTTTCCAATGACGAACGTCGTGCGAGTGATCCCGCTGAAGGTATGGCCAAACAGGGTTTTTTCGCCGTAAACCCCGTACTTTTTCGCGATTTTGAAATCCTTGTCCACCAACAGCGGAAAAGTCAGACCGTTCTGCTCGGCGAATTCCTCGTGACTTTCCATCGTATCGCCGCTGATGCCGCAAAGAATCGAGCCGTTGGCGGTGAATTCGTCCCTGAATTTTTGAAAGTCCCTGGCCTGCTCCGCCGAACCGGGCGTATCGTCTTTCGGGTAGAAAAACAGCACCACGGTCCTCTCGCCTTTGATCTCCTTGAGGCTGATTTTCATCCCGGTGGAGGCAGGCAATGTAAACATAGGCGCTTTGCTGTTTTTCGTCAGGCCGGTACCGGTGACATACGCCTCTTTTTCAACCGAAGCGCTGGTTTTTTTTGCGGTTTTAGCAGGCTCCTTCGCCTTGGTCTTGGCTTTGGGTTTGGCCTTGGATTTCGTTTCGGTCGCCTTTTTGGATGCGGGAGCTTTGGGTTTGGCGTCCTTTACGACTTTCTTTGCAGCGCTTTTCGGGGATTTCGTCTTTTTCTCGCTCGTTTTCTCGGGCTTCTTGGCGTCGGCCTTTTTCGCTGGCTTTTTCGATGCTTCGGCGGTCGCCTGCTTTTTCTCCGCTTTGGGAGCTTTCCCCTTCTTCTCGGGTGCTTTTTCCTTTTTCGACGCAGCGGTTTGGGGCGTCTTCTTTTTCTTTTTCAAGCTGCTTTCCGTACTTTTTGCGGCTTTTTCGGGCTTTTCAGACGTTTTTTTCTTAGCAGACATAATAATGCATTCCTATGAACAAGCTGTTACATTCGGTCATTAGAGTATTATAATACTTTTTTTCTTCCGCAGGAGTATGCTACCCATCCATAGACAAATTGTCAATAAAACGGCCATTTTCGCCAGGGCGATTCAATTCTTGAAGGATTACCCCCTTCAAGTACTTTCGCAGGTGCCACGGTCTTTCGCCGGAAGGCGAATGGCCGTGAAAACACAAGGAATCCGGGCCATCGATCCGTTCCGGATCGAAGACCCGGGCACCCTTTCCTCGATTCACCGAGTTCGATTCGTGCCAATTCAAGAATTGAATCGCCCTGCTATTTTCGCCATTTCGCAGCCATTTCCCCATCGTGATCCATCCGACAACCTCCCCATGTTTCGTCGAAAATGGATAAATACTGAGGGACTTCTTCGGGCGGAAAGTAAATGAGTGCGAAACATTATAAAAGCTTATTCCAAGGAGAAAAAACGTAGGGGCGAGTGTAGTGAACAAAGTGAACGGAGCTCCCCAAAAACCGAAAAACTCTGTCAGAACGGGGGGCTACAGTCGCTATGCTCCTTTCACCCGCCCCTACATTCACCCTCCCTTTTTTGAGGTTTCAAACGAAAAAACAGATTTTGCACTATTTTAATTTCCGCCCGACTTCTTCGCAAAATCCAAAATAATCTTGCATTTTTCGACAGCTTGCGATAGGAATTCACGCTCTCAGGCGGTTCAAACATTGCGGACCATGCGAGAAGGAGAACCACGATGTCCAGGAAATGCGAAATTTGCGGCAAAGGTCCGATGACCGGTAACAATCGTAGCCATGCGAACAACTCCTCCCGGCGCGTCTTTCGGCCCAACGTGCAGAAAATCCGGGTCTTCGAAGACGGCACCATCAAGCGGAAAACCGTATGCACGAGTTGCATCCGTTCCGGAAAAGTCACCAAGGCTCCCCTGACAATCAAAGCCGAGGACTGATTTTCTTCCGCTCCGGTTTTCCAAACCCGATCCGCCGCTTCTAAAAAAGCCGAGGTTTTCCTCGAACGCTCCTCGTTGGAATCGCGTAGGTGTGTTTTTTTGCCTTCACGCTTCCTTCCAATGTCCTGAAACCGTGTTTTTCCCATTCATTTGCAAACGCTTCTGAAAAAACACGGAATTTGTTAATAATTTTTCCACAGTTTCGTGTAAACTGTTTCTTGTTCGATAGTAGGTGTGTTATATATTTTATTCAAGGGATTTTGAATATATTGCTTAGACCGAGGGTTTGATGATCGGCAAGCAGATTCGAGAATGGATTTTCCTTGAGGAAATCGGGCGCGGCGGGATGGGCATCGTCTATAAAGCCAAACACGCTTTGGTGCCTGACCAGTTCCGCGCGATCAAGGTCATCCATTCCCGTCTGATGTCGGAAGAGAAAAACGTCACGCGATTTCTTCGTGAATCCGCGCTGATGCTCTCCCTCAAGCATCCCAATCTTCCAACTGCCGAACCACCTTTCGAAGCCGAAGGACAGCTTTTCGTCGTCATGGAACTGCTTCGGGGGGCTTCTCTGGCCACCTGGATCCGGCGGCTCGATATGCTGGCCCCCGGACAGGCGGTATCTTTCTCCTTGCAAGCCGCCGAAGCCCTGGCCCACACCCACGACCACGGGATCTGCCACCGGGACATCAAGCCCAGCAATTTGTTTATAGAAGATAACGGTACCGTCAAACTGCTCGATTTCGGGTTGGCACGCCGTTTCGCCGACGCCGGAATCACCAGTTCCGGCCTTCACGTAGGTACCTTGGAATACCTGCCTCCCGAAATATTCTACAATAGTACTGGATACGGTTCTGGGGACGTAGACGAGGACACCTGGCTGAAAATGTCCCGCCTGAGGGACATTTACGCGTTGGGACTCGTGCTTTTCGTGTCGCTTTCCGGGGAGTTGCCTTTCGACGTCCCAGCCAAAGCCGAGTTGGTGGAACAGATTCAGGCCCTGATGCGGGCACATAAAAATCCACTGCCGTCCATTCGCGAGTACCGGATGGTTCCCAACGATCTGGAGCGGGTCATCTCCCGCGCCACCAGTCACGATCCCAACGACAGGTACCAGTCGGCCCACGAATTCGCCGACGCGCTGCGTTCCATGTCCGAAACGTTGCCCTACGTACCTCTTCCCCATTGGGAAGGATTGCAAAACGAGCGAGTCGCCGAACCGGGACGAGCCGTGCGAAGAAGCCCGATTGATTCCGGCGACCTGTCCGAACTGCCGATGGACATCCCGGAAGATCACGAGAAGAAAGGGGCCACCGAATCGGCCTGGACGCTGGAAAACAGCCTCGATACAGACAGTTCCGAAACGGCGATTCCGGAACTCGAACCGCTCGATGCCGCCGAACCGATTGCCGATGTAAAAGCTCCCAGTGTGGAAGCCCCCAAAGAGGAACCGCACCGAGAAACACGCATCGAACTCGAACCGCTGGCCGCGACCATGGACAACCTCCAGCCGGTGTATGATGTTGAAATGGCAAGGGAATCGGTCGAGTTGGAATTGACGCCGCCCTCGGAAGTATCCACGCTCGTCGAAACGCCCCCGCTGCAATCCTCGCGGTCCGCAAACGGCATCCCCCCCCGCAACGGCACGGCACGCGAAACCATGCCGGAGGAGCCCAATCGACCGCCGCATAACGGCAGAACCGCGCCGCGCTCCCACGAGTCTCAAAACGGTGCAACACGCCGAAAGACCAATGGAAACGGGGGGACGAAAAACGGAAACACCCCACGGGAAACCCAAACCACGACGGCGAGCCCTCCCCTTTCGGAAACACCCCGAAAAACCGTGCAAACCACCGTGATTTCATCGGTTTCCGAGCCTCTGAGCACCACTTTTTCCGAGAGTCTACCCCGGAAAAAGCGTCGCTATATCGGCATTCTGATTTCGTTGGTCTTCGTCTATGCCATGTGGATGACGATCGATCATTCCGGGGTTGCCTATCACGAAGTGGAAACCGTGCTTCGCGCATCCTCCTACGCCTACAAACTGGCTCAATGGGCGGGACTGGAAACGACGGAAAACGCCATCGGTTCCTTTTACGACGTCTTCGCCACCACCCCCGACCGTATCGCCCGTGGCCCGGACGGTGCCGCCCTCGTCGCGTCGCTGGGTGTCTTCGGTCTTAGCAACCTTTTGAATTCCATTGGGGAACTGGATAGTTGCCGAGTGGCCTTTGCCTTGCTGGCGGCCTGGCTTTTATACATGGTTTTTCGCTTCATTCACGACCGCATCGGCTGGACCGCAGGAATTCTGGCCGCTTCGTTGCTTGCTACATCCCCGTTTTTCTTCGAGTTTTCGCACCGTGCGCTTCCGGCAATCGCCGTGGCGTCGTTTTTCTTTTCGGCCTACTATTTCGCCAAACGCGCGGAACACAATATCCTTTACGTCCCTCTTTTCGGGCTGTGTTTCGGCATGGCGGCGGGCATGTGGGCTCCATTGTTGATGACGGCCCCCCTTTTCGCCTGGACCCCGATCAAGCATTTGGCGCATCTCGGAAACGACGACGCCTACCCCGACCTCGACATGGAAAGCGCGGGACGCGCAGCACGGTTTACGTTGCTGGCGCTGATGCTCTCTCCTTTGATTCTTCTTCTTTTCTGGCCCACGTTCTGGATGGCGGATTTCGATCAGATCCGGCTGTATCTTTCCAGGGGGCCGAGCATGAACGTGTACCAGACCTCGGTGGGTGCAGCCGCTGCCGAAATGGTGCTGCCGATCTCTACCCGCCTCGCGGCTGTTTTCGCCTCGGTGACGGGACTGATGATGCTGCTGGCCATCACCGGCGTTGCCGGATTGCTCCATTTTCTTTGGCCCGATGCCACTTCCAGCTACAAACTGGACACCCTTCCCCACCAGTCGGATTTCGCACAGGCCGGTCTGCTGACGGCAGGTCTTGCGCTCATCGGTCTGATTTTCGGCGGCCCCGGCAACGAAGGACTTTTCCTGCTCTTGCCTCCTTTCTTCGCTCTTTTGGCGGCCTATGGCTATGGAACGCTGGTCAAAATCCTTCCCCATCTGCTGCCTCCCGATATCGGCGGCATCGGCAAGGCCATCCCACTTGGTATCGCGGGTATCGTGATCCTGTTGCAGATCGCGTTTCTTTCCTCCGCCTACCCACACCTTTCTTCCACCTACTCGATGCATTCGTTGATCCTGGGCGCAGGAGGCAAAAACTGGCCGCTTGGCGTGGAATGTACGATCGGCCACCAGGCGGCAGAGTGGCTCAATCGCAACGCTCCAGACAATGTCCGCATCGAGCTGACACCCCACCCGAACCGCCTCGAACAGGTTCTTCGACTGCTGCAATGGTCCGGAAAGCTGCGCAGCGACATCAAGCCCGTACCCTTCGGCGAGGGAGACTGGGTGCTGGCATCTTTCTCGAAATCCGGCCAACCGGAAAATCCCAAAAGCCTGCTCTTCGAGCAGACGTACGGTCGAACCCTGTTGTGGCAGGAAAAAAGCGACGAGGACGTTCTCGCCCAGATATACGACCGAGCCGTAAGGCGGGACATCCGAGAACCTTCGATGAAAGCCTATCCCCTGCCCGACGGACCGTATGCCTGGAAAAAGTGAATTTTTCAGTTTTTCCAGATGAACCGTCTCACGGAACCACTTGTAATCAATGCTTTAATTTGTTCGAGCATTTTTTCGGGTATAGCAGAAGCAGGTCGGAACCCTTGTTATCCGACAACGAAATCGGGCATGTCAGGCAATTGACAAACCCCATGAATTTGATTTTCAGCCCCAATTTAGCATAAATGTCATTCCCTCGAAGGCGGGAATCCAGAGCAATATCAAGCACCTGGACCCCCGCCTTCGCGGGGGTGACAGATGTTTCTACAAAGATAGATACTTTGTCAGCAAGCTGAGGTCGAGCAAGAAATTTGCCCGACATACTTTTCATTTACCGGGATTTCCGTTTCATGCGTTGCGCCGCTGCCGGGAAGCTGCTATATCCATTGAATACTTTTATTCCGAGGCACGGCCCCGGTAGAACGGATCGGATGCATGAACATCCTGTTTTTCGGAGATATCTTCGCGAAATCGGGCCGCAAGGCGTTGCTTCAACGGCTTCCGGCCCTGAAAAAAGCCCACCACGCCGACTTCGTGGTCGCCAACGGCGAAAACATGGCCGGGGGGCTGGGCATCGACCTGAAACGCGTCGGAGATGTCCTTTCCGGCGGCGTGGACGTGCTGACCACGGGCAATCACGTCTGGTCGGTCAAGGGTACGCCGGAATTTCTGCAACGGGAGCCGCGCGTGCTGCGCCCGGCCAACTATCCGGAACCCTGCCCCGGACGAGGCTGGGCGATTCGCACGACCGCAACCGGCAAGACGGTAGCCGTCATCAATCTCATGGGGCGGTTGTTTATGGACCCCGTGCAGTGTCCTTTCGAAACCGCCGAACGCCTGCTTGCCGAAATCAGCCCCATGACCCGCACGATTCTGGTGGATTTCCACGCCGAAGCCACCAGCGAGAAACTGGCCCTGGCGCAATTCCTTCAGGGCAAAGTCACGGCACTGGTCGGCACCCACACCCACGTACAAACCGCCGACGAGCGGATTTTCTCCAATCATACCGGGTACATCAGCGATCTGGGGATGTGCGGACCGCTGGACTCGGTGATCGGCATGGACCCCTCACCGGTACTCGAACGCTTCCGCACCTGGCGACGCACTCCGTTTCGTCCCGCCAAGGGACCGGTGGAACTTCGCGGCGTGGTGCTCGATGTCGATCCCGAAACGGGTCGGACGCACTCGATCGAACGCATCAAGGAAACGGTCGAGTAATAAATACGAAAAGGTACGCATTTTCATGAAGTTACGAGGTTTCATTCCTTTTGAACGGGTGGCCGCATGACCACCGCCGTCATCGCCGAAAAACCTTCCGTGGCGCGGGATATCGCCAAGGTGCTCGGCGCGACCGTTCCGGGAAACGGCTTCGTCTCGGGAAACGGCTACATCGTGACCTGGGCCATCGGACATCTGGTGGCGTTGGCCGAACCCGCTGATATCCACGCCGCGTGGAAGGCATGGAGGCGGGATCAATTGCCGATGCTGCCTTCAAACTGGCCCTTGAAAACAATCCAAGGCACGGCGAAGCAGTTTCGTGCCGTCAAGAAGGTTCTTACCTCCCGCGCCATCGACGAAGTGATCTGCGCCACCGACGCCGGACGTGAAGGTGAGCTGATATTCCGCTACATTTACGAACACGCGGGCTGTCGCGCCCCGATTCGCCGCTTGTGGATTTCGTCGCTGACCCACGAAGCCATCCGCCAGGGCTTCGAGCGCCTGCAGGATGGCTCCGCCTACGATCCTCTTTACGACGCCGCACGCGCCCGCAGCCGCGCCGACTGGCTGGTCGGCATGAACCTTTCGCGGGCCTATGGACTCGTACACGGCAAGGGACTTTCCGTGGGCCGGGTGCAAACGCCGACGCTGGCGATGATCGTGGAACGCGAGCGCGAAATCCGCAACTTCGTCCCCGAAACCTACATTGAAATCGAAGCGGAATTCGGCCCGCAGGAAAATGCCCCCAACTCCGCACCTGGAAGCTACAAAGGGGTCTGGTTCGACTGCAAAAACACCAACACGTTGAAATCTTTATTAAATTCCAGCAAGGATCTTCAGAAATCCAAGCGACTTCCCGCCGACAGCGAACGAGCCGAACGCATCATCCGCCGAGTACGTGGCCAAGAAGGGACCATCGAGCACCTCGACGCCCGTCCGCGAACTTTTCCACCGCCACTTTTATATGATTTAAGCGAACTCCAGCGCCACGCGAACCGACTGTATGGCTTTACGGCGAAAAAAACGCTCCAGGTAGCCCAGGAACTTTACGAACGTAAAAAACTCATCAGCTATCCCCGTACCGACAGCCGACACCTCAGCCGGGACGTCGCCGCCACGCTGCCGGAAGTGGTCGAAATCGTAGCCGCGCCCTATCGCGACCTGCTGCCGAAAGACGTGGGAAATCGACCACTTGGAGCGCGTTTCATCAACGACGCCAAGGTCAGCGACCATCACGCGATCATTCCGACGAAAGTCGATCCCTCACGGCGCAAACTGAGCGGCGACCAGGAAAAGCTATACGATCTGATCCGCCGCCGCCTGCTGATGGCCTGGATGGACGACCACCGCATCCGCACCACCACGGCAGTGACCCGCATCGATTCGGAAAACGGCAGTAAAACCGACCGCTTCCACTCCACTGGGACCGTCATCGAGCACGCTGGCTGGAAGGCCCTGGACATTCCCACGAAGTCGAAAAAAGCGGGAGACAAGGAAGACGCCGAGTTGCCCGCCGGGCTGGAAAAAGAACTGAAACGCCGTTGCGATGATGCCAAGTCCTTGAAAAAACAGACGAAACCTCCGAAACGACTCACCGACGCCAGCCTGCTTTCGGCGATGGAAAGCGCCGGAAAGGTGCTGGACGACAAGGAAATCTCCGCCGCGATGAGCGAACGCGGACTCGGCACGCCCGCCACCCGTGCGGCGATCATCGAAACGCTGTTGAAACGCGATTTCATCCGACGCAAGGGTAAGGTATTCGAAGCCACCGACAAAGGCGAGCGGCTGATCGACGTCGTGCACCCGCAGGTGAAAAGTCCACAGATGACAGGCGAATGGGAGCTGATGCTCAAGCGTATCGAGCATAAAAAGGGACAATTCGACACGTTCATGCACGATATCGAATGCTACGTGCGGGAAGTGGTGGAAACGGTGCTCGGCGAGTCGTCCACTCGCACCCACTCGGCCAATGCCGTATCTCCATCCCCGATCGCTTCCGCCGCTGTTTCCTCTCCAAAACAGAAAACCGATGTAAAAACAAAGTCTTCGCCCATGTCTTCTCCGACTCCGAAACCGCACGACGTCCCGGAAGAACCCGACTGGCTGCGCGACGCACCACCGCCGGAATGGGAAGACGTCCCGCCGCCGGAGGAAGAATACGCCTCGCAATCGCCAAGAATGGAGCGTCCGACCACCCCGTCATCTCCCTCGATTTCGGAAAGTTTCGGCGTTCCGATTCAGGAAGAAGCTCCGCTATCTGCGCCGCAACATCGCGAGGCCGAAGGTGTGCCACCCGTCGAAATTCTCCGGCGTTTTTTCGGCCACGAGTCGTTCCGGCCCCATCAGGAAAAAGTCTGCCGGGAGGTGATCTCCGGGAGAGACGTGCTGCTGGTAATGCCTACGGGGGCAGGAAAATCGCTATGTTACCAGCTTCCGGGAGTGGCGCTGGGCGGGATCACACTGGTGGTCAGCCCGCTGATTTCGCTGATGGAAGACCAGGCGGCCAAACTGCGCGAACAGGGGTTTGCCGCCGAACGGATTCACTCCGGGCGCACCCGTTTGCAATCCCGCCAGGCCTGCAAGGACTACCTCGCCGGAAAGCTGGACTTCCTTTTCATCGCCCCGGAACGGCTGCGCGTCCCCGGTTTTTCCGAGATGCTAGCCCGGCGCAAACCGGCGTTGGTCGCCATCGACGAAGCCCACTGCATTTCCCACTGGGGGCACGATTTCCGTCCGGATTACCGCCTGTTGGGCGAACGCCTGCCCATTCTGCAACCTACGCCGATCATTGCGCTGACCGCCACCGCCACGCGACTCGTGCAGGAGGATATCGTCCGCCTGCTCGGCCTGGAACATCCGCTGGAGGCCATCCACGGATTCCGGCGTACCAACATTGCCATCGAAGTGACGGAACTGCCCCCCGCCGAACGCCCGGACGCCGTGATGAAACTGCTTTCCGGCAAGGATCGGCTGCCCGCCATCGTCTACGCCCCGACCCGCAAGAAAACCGAGGAATTTTCCGACATCCTTCGAAGTCGCTTTCGGGTCGCCCCGTATCACGCCGGACTTCCTACCCGAAAACGCAACGAGGTGCAAACCGCGTTTCTGTCGGGAGACCTCGATGCGGTGGTGGCGACGGTCGCCTTCGGCATGGGCATCGACAAACCCGACGTTCGCACCGTGGCCCACGTGGCGCTTCCGGCGACGGTCGAGGGCTATTACCAGGAAATCGGCAGGGCCGGTCGTGACGGGAAATTGTCGCGCGCGGTGCTGTATTATTCCTATGCCGACCTGCGTATCCACCAGTTTTTACACGAGAAAAGCTACCCTCCGACCGAGGCGCTGACCGAAGTCTTCCGCACCCTGCCCCATGGCGTGGCTTTGCCCAAGGACGAAGTGAAAGAACGCCTGTTCATGGACGAGGACACCTTTCAGACCGCGCTCGAAAAGTTGTGGATTCACGGAGGCGCGTGGATCGATCCCGACGAAAACGTCCGGCGCGGCGAGGGCATGTGGCAAAAAACCTACGACGAACAGGCCGAATACCGCCGCCGCCAGCTCGAAATGATGGCCCAGTACGCCGAGCTTCCCCGATGTCGGATGCTTCAGTTGATCCACCATTTCGGCGACCGGGGCGATGACATGCGCCCCTGCGGACTCTGCGATTTCTGCGCCCCCGAAGACGCCCTCGCCGACGATCGACGCCCCCCCACCGAGCGGGAGAAAAAAATCGTCGCCGCAATGATCGACACGTTGGAGATTCGTGACGACCTCAGCACCGGCAACCTGTTCAAACGATCCTGCGAAGGATCGAACGTGCAACGTCGCGATTTCGAACGGCTTTTGACGGCCATGGCGCGCGCGGAGCTTGTAGAGATTTACGAGGATTCCTTCAAGAAAAACGGAAAAGAAATCCGCTTTCGAAGGGCGCGACTGACGACCCTCGGCCATGCCTGGGAAGCTTCGAAAGTCTCCAACCTGCTGGTGGCCGCGCCTACCGAACCTACCTCGAAAACGCGCAAACGCTCGAAATCAGGGGGAAGTCGCACGAAAACCACACGCAAGACGGCAACCGCTCCAACGGTCGAAGCCAACCCGGCGCTGGTGGATTTCATGAAACAATGGCGTCTGGCTCAGGCTCGCAAGAAGCGTGTTCCCGCTTTTCACATCCTCAACGACCGCACGCTGGAAGCCATCGCCGCCGCCTGCCCGATCGACGAAGACGACCTGTTGGCGGTCAAAGGCGTGGGGCCGACGATCATCAAGAAATACGGGGATCAGATTTTGGAAATCATTCGTAATTTCAAGTAGTTTGCATAGGTTGGGTAATTGCTTTACCCGACTTGCTTTCTATTGCAGTTCTGAATAGGTTTTAGCGTTTCGTTTTCCGCAGGGTCGAAGGCGGGACGTCCGCCATGTCGCCGTCGATGATGCCATACTCGCAACTGCATGGATTTCCAGGGTTTTCGGCGTTGCAATCCATGGTGGAGTAGTAGTCCTCACCGAACGTGATACGGCAGTAGTCCTCGCAGGCGTAAATCGTGTGCATGAGGTGCCCCTCCTCGCAGATCGCTACGTGCTGAGCGTCGGGGCAGTAGATGTCACCCGGAGTGCATTCGGCAACGATACCGGGTGTCAATCCATACTCGCACTGGCAAGGATCTTGGGCTTCGATGTTGCAGCCGAGAGAAATATAATCCGGGCCGAATTTCTCCTGGCAATACTCCTCGCAGGACATTTGGTCAAAACTGTAATTTTCGTTGCAAATCAACAAGGTTGCATCGTCCAGGCACTGTTTTTCATCGGGATAGCATTCGTACATCCCACCATCGAAAGTGTCATAGCGACAATAACAAAATCCCTCGGAGGTTTCGTCGCAGACCGCTTCGACAAGCATTTGCGAGGCGTCTTCCTCCGAATACGGCGGGCATTCATCCCAACAGGATACGGTTTTCTCCTCGCCTTCCTCACAGGTGACAAGGTTTCCGTTCTCGTCGCAGGCCACCGGGCCGTCTTCCGGGCAAACCTCCCGCACGCAGGTGCAGAAGTCGTCAGCCTGGGAGGCGTCACAACCGTCGGACACGAACCCCTCGCCGAAGGTATCTTCACAGTACTGGTCGCAATTGTACTGGGTATAAAAGGAATCTTCGCAGACGTTCGCCGTCTTGGCATCGAGGCAGACAATATCTCCGGCAGTGCATTCGGCCATCACCCCCATCGTTTCCACGTATGCGCTTTCTTCATTCTCCACGCCTTCTTCAAGTTCGGCGTCGAGATCTCCCTGGAGGTCCGGACTCCATCGGCTGACGCTGGTACTGTCGTTTTCGCATCCGGCCCCGAGCGCCAACCCGGCGACCAGGAGTAGCGTCACGGCTCCCCGCACGATTTTTTTCGGGAAATTCCAGGCCAGCCAGCAGGCGCGCCCCAGGATGCTTTCCCCGGATTCCGAACCGTACACCGCGTTGCGGTATCTTTTTACAGGTTGAATCTTGAAAGGAGATTTGGTCGTCATCGTGCACCTGCCTTCCCGGTCGTGACCAGGAACCCTAAAGGGTTGAAATCAATCGATACCATACGCCGCTGTTTCTTTCAAATAGGTGCCGATATGCCGGTAATGCTTGTCGAGAAACGAAGGATTTTTCTCGTCCCACAACCGGTTTCCCACTTCGTCGGCGATGGGGATCAACATGCGCTCGTGTTCGCATAAAAACGGAGAGACTTCGGTCAGTTTCCCCGTGGTCTGCCAGTTCATACAACCACAGTAATTCCCGCAACGTCCCTGAAATGCACAGCCTTTGCAGGCCGGACGCGGCTTGCGGTTTTCGGCAATCAATTCCTCGCGACGAGCGGTGAAACCGGTATCGACATGCCCGATGCAGTAGTCGTCGGCTTCTTTTTTGTCGGATACGAACTGCACGCAGGGAAAATAGCGCCCGTCCGGCGCAACGGAAAATTTCCGCAGGCCGAAATCGCAGATCTGTCCCAGCTTGACCGGTGCGCGGGCATGGGTGCGGATTTTATCGTCGAACAGGTGCATGAAAAAGAATTCTCCGCTTCGTGTGGCGTCAACATACCAATCCGCCAAATCGAGATAGCTTTGGCGCAGCGTCTCGAACGATTCCCGGTCCCAGCTAGGATCGGAAAAAGCGGCCTGATGCACCATGTAGCGAATGCCTCGACTCCACATGTATTCGATGCTGGACAAAAGACGCCCGGCGTTCGACGGCGTGACGACCGAAACGAACACGGTATAGGGATTCGTTTGAAGAATCCGGTCCAACCTGGCATCGATAGCTTCGAAACTTCCCGTACCCTCGGCGGTGGGTCGTTGGGCGTCGTGGGCCTCGCGATCACCATCGAGGGAGACCGCAAAAAGCATCCCTTCGTTGCGGCAGAAGCGCAGGATGTCGTCGTTCAACAGTGTCCCGTTAGTAGATAGCCGAAAATGCATGGCTTTTCCGGCTTTGCGCCCTTGTGCACGGGCGTAGGCGGTGCACTCGCGGATCATATCGAACATCAGCAGCGGTTCTCCGCCGAAATACGAGATGCAGGCCGATTCTTTCCCCTGCGAGATGGCGTGGTCGATGGCCTTGCAGGCGGTTTCGAACGACATCGACGTCCGGTGTTCGGAGGCCGCGTAACAATAGCGGCAACGTAGGTTGCAATGCTGGGTAAGGTGAAGAATCGTTTTCATACTCGTCCAAAAGTGTCAAGAAAACGGTACAGTTCAACGTAAAAACACGATGCCTATTGATAATAATGCAAAATTCCTGCCACGAACGACTCGGACGACGGCCCTTCCACGCGAAGGGAATATCTTTTTATTGCGCTGGTGTTTTTCCCATGATGTTGCATTTTCCCGCGAAAATCCATACATTGTTGGAAAACGTTCCGTTTCGAGGTGACACAAGCCGATGATTCAAATCGTGATAACCGATAATGAGGGAAATATCCGCAACATTCCCTTCCTTTACGACGTGTTGAGCATCGGTCGGGCCAACGAAAACCTGATCCAACTCATGGAACGCAACATATCCCGCCGCCATGCGGAACTGATCCGCGAAGGAAACGACGTCTTCGTCGTGGACCGCGACAGCTACCGTGGAGTGTTTCTCAACGGGGACCGCGTGGTGCGAAAAACGCGAGTCCGGGAACACGACGTCGTGAAAATCGGCGATTACGAAATCGAAATCCGCCTTCTGGCGGACGAGGACAAAAGCCTCGCCGACGAAGAAACAGCGGAATTCGACGTACCGGAAAATGTCCCCCCGAAACTGGAAGAAGTAAGACGCAAAGCTCGCGGAGAGGAAAAGGCAACTATCGAAGAATTCAACACCGGATCGGAAGAACCAACGGTGATTCTCGATCCCCAGACGGATGCTTCGCGCGTGTCTCAATTTCCTTCCCCCTCGGAGCCTCCAGAAGACAACGTTTCCGGCGAGCGGGGCTTGAAGATCGCCGAACGCCTGATCCTCGCGTTGATCGCCGCCGCCGCCGTGGCGTTGATTCTCTATTTCCTTTCCTGAATCCTCGCCGGAACTCCCCATGCGTTTTTTCAAAACCTCCAGTACGATCCGAATCTTCTGGGGCGTCGTGAGTTTCCGTGGGTCCGATAAGGCGGAACCTATGTTTTTTCGTGGAATTCCGGGGTGTTTCGTCATGTGTTGCGTGCTGATGTCGGCCTGCATGGCCGAGCCAACTCCCACCGCGAACGACGCCACCCCCGGCATTCGCATCGAGGGCTTGCGAGGCATTCGGCTGGACGTCCCCGACGGGCAGCGTTTCAAGGCTCGTTCGGCGGTGGTGGAGGGCGACGCCTGGCGTTTTTCCGAACCCGGTTTCGAAACCGGGCAGGAACTTCAGGCAAGCGCCGACCGGGCGGCGTTTCGCGACGGGCGCTGGACGATGGAAGGTGGGATACAAGCACGAATGCGCAAGGGATACTTGCGCGCCGAGCGGTTGGATGCTATTGAAAACACTCATGTTACACTATGGAACGTGCATTACGAAAACGACACTCTCCGACTCGATGCCGACCGGGGTGAATGGAACGGCGAGACGGACGAACTGAAGCTGCATCGCGTTCGCGTCGAATCCGTAGATCGCACATTGTGGGAAGCTCGGTGATTTCGGCGTTGACAGTCGAATTGACGGGATAAAACCTGGTGAGGAGCAAGACGGTATGGGAATCGAACAAACGTTTCAGCAGGCATTGCAGGATTCTCCGGCGCTGGCCTTTCTGATGGTCTATCTTGCCGGAATCGTTACGAGTTTCACTCCCTGCGTGCTTCCCTTACTACCGATGGCAGTAGCGACTATCACCGCCAGCGCACAAGTCGTGCGTGAAACGCCTGACGGGACGGTTCAGGAGCTTCGCGTGGGACGGGCATTTTTGATGGGGCTGGTCTATGCCGCCGGGTTGGCCTCGATGTTCGCCGGGCTGGGGATTCTTGCCGCGTTATCGGGCAAGGCGGTATTCGGAATGCTGGCCTCGTCGCCGGTGACCTACCTCATAATGGCGGTGTTCGTCTTCGGGCTGGGGCTGTGGCTCATCATCGGAGACAGGATCGATCCCGGTGCATTTTTGCAAAACCGCGCGCTGAAAAACCAAGGGAGCGGTGGTCCGCTGATTCGTATCGTGCACTGGTACATGATGACTCCCGGCGGCGGGATCATAACCACCTTTTCGTTCGGGGCGATTTCGGGACTGATCGCCGGACCCTGCACGGCCCCGGTAATCGCGCTGGTGCTGGGCTACGTCGCCAAGCAGGGCGCGGTAAGCTACGGTGCAGCACTGATGTTCGTGTTCGGACTGGGACTGGCTACGTTGATGGTTGTGGCGGGAATGAGCATGGGCCTCGCCCGTTCCCTTTCGCAAAAGAAAAAGTTTTCTCAAGCTATCAAATATGCCTTGGCGGGGTTGATGTTTGCGATGTCCGGGTATTTTCTGTACGTTGCCGGGGATAATTTCGGCCTTTGGGCCGGAGAGGGCGCCGCCACCCGTGCCGCCATCTACAAGGTTTCGCAAGTGCCTGAAGGCGGCGTTCCCGCCGAAAAAGCCCTGGAGATCGGGCAGACGCTGCCGGATTTCTCCTGGACCGACGGCACACGCACCGAAAAGTTGAGCGATTTCAAGGGGAAGGTGGTGTTCTTCACCTTTTTCGGAGAATGGTGTCACGAGTGCAAAAAAGAAATTCCCCACCTCCGCAAAATGGAAAAAATCACCCGCGACAATCCCCGCATCAAAATGCTGGCTATCGACGTGATGGACCCCGAAGTCAAGGCACGGTCTTTCATCGCGTCGGAACAACTGCCTTACGACGTGATTCTGGACCTCGACAGCGACCTTATCGACCGCCTGGAGGCCACCGCTTTTCCCTGGAACATGATCCTTGGACCGGATGGCAAGACGGCGTACTCGTCGCGGGACTTCCCGATGGATTATGAGAAACGTTTCGAGGAGTTGTTGAAGTAGAAGAAAAAAGCAGGCCGGGTGAGAAACCACCCGACCTGCTGTATATCCTTGAAATAATTTAAGAAACGGATTCTCAATCGTCGTAGAACTGGAATTCCTGGCTTTCGAGGATGTTCTGCGGATTGTCGATGAATTCGATGAGGTTTTTGATGAGCACGTAGTGCTTGTCTTCTTCTTCCGCGAGCAGGGTGAGGATTTCCACCGAATCCGGATGCTCGGCCTTGATCGCTTCCTCGCGGTAGCGGTTTTTCGCCTTTTCCTCGAAATCCAGCGCGGTTTCCAGCACTTCAAGAATGCCTACCTCGTCTTTGAGCCAGTTCACATCGTTGAGAGAGCTTTCCTTGATGACGTCCCGGATACGGTGCATGGATTGGGTGGGCGGAAATTCCTTCGCCGCACCGCTTTTGATCTCGCGCAGCACTTCGGCGTGCTTTAGTTCGTCGTCGGCGAGGTTCTCCAGGATGGTTTTCACGGCAGGATTCTGAGCTGCGGCGGCGTGCTCGGTGTAGTATTTGTGCCCGTTCATCTCGAAATCGATGGCTTGATCCAGAATATCCATGTTCGTTCTCCCTGGGTTCCGTGTTTTCGAAAAAAGTGGTGCGAGACTTTGTGAAATCCGTTCGTATTTCGTTCTTGCGAATGAAAATGAATTCCTTTCAAACAAGATAGGTTGTCCAAGCTCGAAGTGCAAGAGCGTACCGGAAGATATTCCCGAATTCCTTTTAAAGAGAATAGCATTCCTTACACGGTCTCGATGTACCGGGCATGGGAGCGCTCCACTGCTCGTCCGACCTTTTGCGCTTCGATCCCCACGGTGATGGAATCCCGCAGGCATTTTACCCATTTGTACGAAATTTCCTCCTGCCGCAACATGGCCAGCAGATCACACAAGGTTTTCGTATCCGCTCCCAAACAGGGACCGACCAGCGACAAGCTACCCTCCCGACGCTCCACCTCTGCTTCAGGAAACACTTCCAGCAGGCGACGCTCTTTTTCGTCCCAGGAATGCAGGTTGGCGAGATCGAGATGCAGCACCACCCTGCCCTTTCCGCCCACCACCATCCAGAACGGAGCGGGAAAATCCCAGGCGGCCAGCAGATCGAGCAGGCGGTCCTGGGCCTCGGCATCGTGCGCCGGAACACTCAGTCGCAACAAGTTGGGAACGCAGGTAATCGCACGAACTTTACGCCGCTCGTCCATCGGGGCACGGGCCAGCAGCAAGGTGCCCTGCCCTTCCTCGTAAGTGGAAGTCAGCCGCACTTCGAGTCCCTTGCGGCGCGCAAAATCCACGGCGTCGGGATTGAGCACTTTGGCCCCGGCAACCCCAAGCGCCTCCATCTCGTCGTAACTGATCGACTCCAGCAGCCGGGCCTCGTCCACCATGTTCGGGTCCGTGGTGAACACACCTTCCACATCCGAACAAATTTCGCACCATTTGGCGTCCAGGGAGGCGGCGAGGGCTACGGCGGTGGTATCGGAGCCACCCCGCCCAAGTGTCGTGATTTCGCGACGATAGCTCATACCTTGGAACCCGGCGACAATCACGATGTTGCCGCGTTGCAATTCATCCTCGACCCGCACCGGGCGCACGTCGATGATTTTGGCGTTGGCGTGGGAATCCGAAGTGATAATGCCGCATTGGCTTCCCGTAAGCGACACCGCCGTAAATCCCAACTCCTGAATCGCCAGCGAGAGCAAGCTCATCGTGATCCGTTCGCCGACGGACAACAACATGTCCAACTCGCGACTGGAAGGATTCGCCGAAATCGCCTTGGCCTGGCGCAGAAGCTGGTCGGTGGTCTTGCCCATGGCGGACACCACGGCCACCGGCGCATATCCCTTTTTTTTCGTGGCGACAATGCGCCGCGCCACGGCTTTGATCTTGTCTTCGTCCGCCAGGGACGACCCCCCGTATTTCTGCACGACGATCGGCTGCATGATCTGTCCCGCTTTCTTTTCGATAAAAGTACGTACCGTTTCGAATCAAAAAGATTCTCCATGACCATTTCGGAAAACGGGAAGAAAATCAAGATCGGATGCGATAGACAAGTTGTTTTTCGTTCCGGCGCGGGAAGAAAAACCTTCCGTTTGCTCTGATTTTCCCCCTGAACGGAGAAGTTGGATAAAAAAATTTCAAAATCGCCCGTTTCCATGGTATTCAATATGGAGCGTATAGATAAAATGAACAGGCAATGTAAAGCTTTTTCAAACCAGAGGAGAGGATAATGGCAATGCGGACTTCTTTCCACAGGAAGCTGGCGTATCTCGGTCTATTTTCCCTAATAATTTCAGTAAGTATCGGCTTATCCATCGTTTCTGCCGGACCCAAATTCACCTCCGATAAATGGGGAGATCAGGTCGGTTTCAAGCCGGACTTTTCAAAAGGAGCCGTAGCGGACGGCAAGAAAATCAAAAAGGGAAACTACCGAGGCATGGACGGCTACATCGCCCCGGCGCTCAAACTCCTGATCGACAAGTACAACCTGACGATGAAAGTCAACGCCTACAAACCCATTCATCCTTCCGAGGGCTACATCGAGGCGACGAACAAATACTACGGACAACCCAAACTGATCGATATCGGCGACAGCATCCGCAAGCGAGGATTGGCCGACTACACAGCGGGTCTGCCTTTCCCGCAACCGAAAAACGGTCTGGAGATCGCGTGGGACTTCATCTACGGGTATAACGGAGACACCGGCGACAACCTTTACGGCGTCTACTGGATTTCGGCGTCCGGCGGCGTCGAGCACCACGAAGAATGGCGCTGGGCCTTCATCATGCGGACGATGTACCGCACCGACATGGACCCCAAACCCCACCTGGAGCACTTCGCAAAAAAGCAGGAGCAGTACACCGCCATTACCTACGCGCTCTCGCCACTGGATAAACGCGGCTTCGGCGCGGTTTACAGTCGTGCCGTCGAACCTCGCGACCAGCAGGGCGTCATCTACGTTCCGCAGATGCGCCGCATCCTGAAAAACACCTTCGGCACCCGTGGCGACACGTGGAACTCCACCGACCTCCTGTACGAAGACGTGCGCGGCTACCTGGGTTATCCCGAATGGATGAACTGGAAGCTCGTCAAGAAAGACACCATGCTGATGCCGATGCACGCCGGAGTCAAACTGGGCAAAGAACACATCGAAGACACTTACGATTTCAAAAACTACCCTCACTGGAATCCCAAAATGAACTGGGAGCCCCGCCCGGTGTATGTCGTGGAAGTCACTCCGAAAATGGCGGAATATCCCTACAGCAAGCAGATGTTCTACATCGACGCCGAAACCTTCCTGCTGCCCTACAAGGAAGCCTACGACAAGAAGGGCGACCTGTGGAAAGTCGTCATCATCGGCTTCAACGACTCGCCCGACATGGACGAGCTTCCCCCGGAACTGGGCACCTGCGTGGCCATCGACCTCCAGGCCGAGCACGCCACCGCGTTCCCGTGGTTCGAGAATAAAGTCAACGTCGACCTCGACCCGGCAGACTTCACCACCGCTGCGCTGCGCAAGAGGAGCCGTTGATGCGAGGCAGGACGTTTTTGCTCGCGTTGTCCTGCCTGCTGATTTCGAATGCGTTCATCCAGCCCGCTTTCGCGGGCAAGGTCTTGAAACGTCTGCTTCACGGCAAGGAAAAGACCAAGAGCGTGCTCGAAACCATCGACCACCGTGATCGGTTTTACGACATCGAATTTGTTGAGGAAACCGGGACGCTGTGGGTGGTCGGCTCGCCGGGACGCATGTTGAGTTCCACAGACAAAGGCCAGACGTTCAAACTGCACGATACGAAAACGGCGGAGGCGATTTTCTCGCTGAAATTCCCCACTGCGAACCTCGGTGTGGCGGTCGGCAGTCAGGGCATCGTGCTACGCACCACGGACGGCGGAAAAAACTGGAAGCTGCTGGATTCACTGTGCAAGGAACCGCTGTTCGAACTGTACATGGTGGACGACAAATACGGCTGGGCCGTGGGCCATTTCAGCACGATCTTCCACACGAAAGACGGCGGCGAAACCTGGGAACGCCAGGAATACGAACTGCCGGAAGACGCCGTGGACGAACCGGGCTTCAACAGCGCGTACTTCATCGACCGGAACACGGGCTGGATTGCAGGAGAATTCGGGACAGTGATTCGCACCGACGACGGCGGCGAGACCTGGACGAAACAGGAAACCAACCTCGTCAAGCCGCTGTACAGCATCCAATTCCAGTCCCCGACGCATGGAAGAATCGTCGGTGCGGAAACCACGGTGCTGACCACCGAGGACGGCGGCGTCACCTGGGTGCGGCAGCCGTCCGATTCGGAACTTCACCTGTTCGATTTCACGATCCAACCCGGCACCGAAGACGATCCCGTCATCTTCGACGTGGGCCAGGAAGGACGCATTCTGCGCAACGGAAAGAACCTTCCCAACAAAATCTATACTTGGCTCGTCACCGTGATGTTTCTCGACGGGCAGACCGGCTTCGTCGCGGGGGGGCGCGGGCACATTCTCGTGACTCGCGACGGCGGGAAGAGTTGGACACGGATTTCAGGAAAATAGCCCAAAACGCAAACGCACTTCATGTCGATTTCGCAACGGTGGCAGAGACAAAGCAGGTAGAGCATGTATGAAAAGCTAGGTCAGTTTATCCTTCGCTGGCGCGTTCCCGTGTTGATCGTCATTTTGGCACTGACCGGCTTTTTCGCCTGGAAAGCCACCCTCGTTCCGGTGGAAAGTCCGACGATCGACCTGTTCCCCTCCGATCACCCCTACGTCGAAACCTTCGTGAAATACAAGGACATCTTCGGCGGTGCAAGCACGGTGCTGATCGCCCTGGAAGTCAAGGACGGCGACATCTACAACCTGGATACGCTGGCGAAAATCAAGCGTATTACCAAGGAGTTGGAGCTTCTTCCGGCCATCAACAACTACCAGGTGCTTTCCATCGCCCAGCGAAAAGTCAAAACCCTGCGCGTGGACAACGAACGAGGCTTTCGTGGCGTGCCGGTCATGTGGCCGGACATTCCCGAAGACGAAGAAGGCATCGAGAAACTACGCACCACCATCCTGACCTCGCCCCGCTATAACGGGACGCTGGTCAGTCTGGACGGCAAGGCGGCGTTGATTCTGGCGGGCTTTTTCGAACATAAAATGGACATTCAGGAGGTCTTCGCCGGAATCGATAAAATCGTGGAGGCCGAACGGGACGATAAAACCGCACTACACGTCATTGGTCGCCCCTTCCTGCTGGGACACATCCTTAGCCAGTCGCCGCAGATTCAAAACCTGTTCTTCATGACGGTGTTTTCGATTCTCTTCGTTTTGCTGTTGTATTTCAAGGACTTGCGCGGCACCATCATTCCGCTGACGACGGCGGGCGTCTCGGCGGTCTGGGGTTTGGGATTTCTGGGCGTACTGGGTTACAATTTCGATCCGCTGGTGATTGTCATCCCCTTCATCATCTCGGCAAGGGCGCTCAGTCACTCTGTGCAGGTGGTGGAGCGCTTCGGCGAGGAGTACGTGATCCACAAGGATCGCACCATCGCCTCGGCCAAAACCTTCGCCGGGCTGTTCGGACCGGGCATGGTGGCGATCATCACCGATGCCGCCGGAGTGTTTCTGGTCTGGTTCACGCCGATTCCGCTGTTGCAGAAACTGGCCTTGATGGGAAGTTTCTGGGTGTTGTCGATCGTCGTTAGCGACATGATCCTCAACCCGATTCTATTAAGCTTCTTCCCTCCGCCCAATCCCGACAAACTCTCCAAACGCGGTATCTTCGATTTCGCACTGCATCAAGTGTCGAAGCTGTGTTTCGGCAAGGCGCGCATCGGCGTAATGATTATCGCGGTGGCGGTATTTATCGTGGGATACGTGTTCACGAGCCGCCTCGTGATCGGCGACGTGCACGTGGGTACCCCGATGCTCTGGCCGGATTCGGAATACAACCAGGCCACGTTCCGCATTGCGGAATTGTTCAACAATACCGAGCAGATGACCGTGGTCATCGAAGGGAAGACACGCGGAGCGATCAAAGATCCCGAAGTTCTGCGAACGATGGACGCCTTCCAGAAACACATGGAACAGCTCGACGAGGTTAGTTCCACCGCATCGATTGCGGATCTGCTGCCGGGCATCATCTCGATTCTGCATGGCTCGGACCCGAAATGGGAGATGATTCCCGACGATCCACAAGCGACCGGGTTCTTCCTGGAGTTGATCTACACCAACTCGGAGCCGTCCGATCTGGTGCGTTTCATCACAAATGATCGGCAAAACGCCAACATCACGCTGTATCTCAAGGACCACAAGGGCACGACGCTGCGCAAAGTGCTGGCCCATGCGAAAACCTTCATCGAAAGCCACCCGATGCAGCAGGCGAACTTCCGGCTGGCCGGAGGTTTCGGCGGTCTGCTCGCGGCGATCAACGAAGTGGTGGCCTGGCACCAGGCGCAGGTGACGGTCTTCGCCTTCGGCATCATCGTAATTTTCTGTGGGCTGGCCTACCGTTCGGTGCTGGCAGGTCTGTTGTTCATGCTGCCGCTGTTGATTTCGAACTACCTCACCTACGCCCTGATGGGCTACAAAGGCATCGGGCTGGACGTCAACGTGCTGCCCGTCGTGGCGCTCGGGGTCGGTTTAGGCGTGGACTATGGCCTGTACGTGGTCGGTCGCATCAAGGAGGAATACCGAGAAACGCAAGACCTGGACGAGGCGGTGGTCAAGGGCATCACCACGGCGGGACGGGCCGTAGCCTTCACCGCCACGACGATGGTTGCGGGCGTGGTGTTCTGGACCTTCAGTTTCCTGCGCTTCCAGGCGGAAATGGGCCTGCTGTTGGTATTCTGGATGATCGTCAGCATGTTGGGTGGGTTGATCCTTCTTCCGGCACTGGTGGCGTGGTTCAAGCCGAAGTTCATCACGAAGCCCTAACAGTTTGAAATCAAAGAATTTTTTTACGCCCGGCGGTTTTTTGTAAAGGAAAATCTTCGGGCGTGTTTTTTTAGGATGTGAATGGATAAGTTTTGAAGGTTGGGTAGATTTCTTGCCCGACATTGCCAAAGTGTCTAGGAAAATCAAGCTTGAATCTTTTCACAAAATGGATTCTCCAACATTTCGAATCACTACCGAAAGCTTCTGGTTCCCCCTTCAAAGGGATGCTAGAATGTTTTTCGTAGGGGAAAACAAACGCTTTCGTTTTTAATGGAGTCCACGCGATGAGTCTGGCACATAAAGCACATTCGATCCCGTCCATTCTCCGGTATCTCGCGATTGCGGCGCTGGTATGCGCGGGATTGTGGGGATTCGGGCTTTTTTCCACCGATGAGGATTTTTCATTCGAAGGCAGTGTGTGCCCCGTTTTCGCCGCCGATACGCAAGCCCCGAAAACAGACGAACGTCTGACGTTCAAAAAAGGCACGGCAACGCAGGAAATTCCCGTAAAAACCCTGCCCAAACCCGACCTTCCGGCGAAATCCTCGATGACGAGCTTCGTCGAAAACGACCTCTACATCTTCACGCCCGGCCTTGCGGAGATGATGCGCCACTACGTGGAAGGCAAAATCGAGGACATGGACGCCCTGACGGTTCAGGAAATCGCGAAGAGCCCCAACGTGCCCTCGACCCATTTTTGGGGTGGTTTCGTGCGCGTGCGGCGTTTGCTGCTGGACACGGAAAATCATAAATACGACAACGATATCAAGCAGATGTTCGAGCAGTGCATTGTCGTTTCCAAGGCGGTGGAGCATAGCGTGCCCTACTACCGCGACGGCGCCGTCTTCTACGGTGCCGCCTGTCAGGCCGGATTGGGCATGTACTACGGCATCCGCCGGGACTACCTCAAGGCACGCTATTACGGTGTGCGCGCGCTCGACGGCTTCCGCCGCAGCCTCAAGGCCCGTCCGAAAGCCAGCGGTCCCTTGCTGGCCATGGGTATTTTCAACTTCTACACCGGACGCCTGGGCAAATTCTCGAAAGCAATGCTCACACTTGCAGGCATCAAACCCGGCGACAAGAAACTGGGCTTCCAACAGATCGAGCAATCCGCCGAATCCGCCGGTCCCCTGCACTTTTTCGCGCAGATGTTCCACATTCACATCAACGCACCGTTTCGCAATCTGCACCATGTTGCGGAACGAGAAGCCAGGAAGTTCATCAAATGGTACCCCGACCAACCCGACTCCCACCTGATCCTGGGCTACGTATTGATAAAAAGGGGCAAATTCACCGAAGCGAAAAGAACTTTCGAAACGGTACTGAAACTCCTGCACGAGCCGCCCGCCAGCTACAAAGACGAAACATGGGGCTTCTCCGCCGAACTCAACCGCCTGCGACTGGCCTATGCGGCCTGCGCGATCCGCAACGACGAAACCCAGCTCAAATACCTTGCTGAAAAAGCCCTCGCACCGGGCGAAGCATTCAAGGATGCCCCGATCATCGCCCACATGTACTTGGGAAATCTCTTTTCGTTCGCCGGACTCGATGCCCGAGCCCATGCGTTTTACGTCGCCGGTCGCGACAACTTCAGTTGCTGCGAGTGGTCGAGGGACCAGATGGCCAAATTCGCCAATGTTTCAGGCCGCAAGCGCATCCCGCATTCCCTGGACATGCGCAAGCGCCTCAAACTCTGGCTCAACAAACATCCTGAAGTCCAGCCAAAGAAATAACGTGATATTTCAACTAGTTGACACCATTTCGTCTTCAACGATCAAACTTCTGTCATTATCCGCGAAGGCGGATAATCCAGTCTTGGTGCTAGTTTTCCTGGATCCTCCGCCTTCGCGGAGGATGACAAGTCCATGATTTGAAATTGGATGAATGATGCCGAAATCGTATCAGATACCTACCAAGCAAATTCATACACGCTCATCCCGAGTAGGCGACGTAAGTCGCCGTATCGAGGGACCCTTCGAACCAATTTCGCTTCTCGAAATCACTCAGGGCGAGCGATAAAATCTTTAGGTTTAAATGCCAGTTTAATGGCTTCAAACTTCCTGTTTACATATTCCGCGCGAACCGTTCGACGAGCGTCCGGTTGGGGCTGTATTTCAAATCGTCCAGGGCATGGAAATAACCCATCCGCCGCCCCGTCGCGAAAAGAAACTGCTCCTGTTCATCCAGCGCCAGAAAACGGTCGAGCGTCTCCAGCATATCGGGCTTTTCGTCCGGAAAATCCCCTTCGACTTCCATCAGCAGGTTGTAGTCGTGATCGCTGACCAGGCGTCCTCCGAGAAGGTCGAGATGTTCCACAAACGTGCGGATTTCTCCAACGATTTCAACAGGGTTCATCACGTCGAAGCGCCCCGCCTCGGCATCCTCGCGCAACCCGCTGCCATGCAGCGGACAAAAGGTGCGCAGACGGATGAAATGAGGCCGAATCTCGTTGAGCACGCGGGCGGTCTCCACGGCGTGTTCGTAGCTCGCCTTGCGTCCGCCAAGACCGGGCATGACGTACTCGGACAACTCCAGCCCCGCATCCACGGCGGCACGCCCACCTCGAATGTGATCTTCGGGCGTGGCTCCCTTGTCGATGCGCTCCAACACGGCGGCGCTGCCGGATTCCATCCCCACGTGCACGCGGGTCAGTCCGGCTTCCCGCAATTCCTTCAGTTTTTCCGCACCTTTGCGTCCGAGCGTCTTCGAGCGGGCGTAACTCGTCACTTTGTCGATGTGGGGAAAACGCTCGTACAGGCGTTCGAGAATCGGAATCAACTCGCCGTTGGCGACGAGCAGGCTGTTGGCATCCTGCAAAAAGACGCTGTGGGCACCATCGGCGAGAAACAAGGCGACCTGGTACGAAAGATCCGTCGAAATCCCTTCTTCATCGAGTTTTTCCAGCACCGGTTGCACGATTCTTCCACTGTATCCCAACTCATGCGAAGCACTTTCGAGCCTTTCGGCGACGTGGGCCATGGCGTCGATGTCGTCGAGCACTTCCTCCACCTTGCGGCGGCTGAAACGGCTTCCCTTGTATACGGTGCAAAACCGGCAGCGATTCCACGGACAATTGCGTGTCACGCGAACCAGCAGGCTGCGGGCTTCGCTGGGGGGGCGAATCGGGCCGATTTCATAACGAGGAACGAGGGTCATATTTTTTTCCTTTTCATGACAAGTTGCGAAAGTTTGTGTCATTTCCTATCTTGCACAGCCGAAAGCAATTGGCAATGACCCAAAATCATGGGATAACAAAGAGGCCGAAGTCTGAACGGAAGGTGTGGCATGAATGAGAAGGATCGCATCGAAATCGGGTACGTCGCACGCCCTCACGGCGTACACGGAGACGTCGTAGTGATGCTTTACAATCCCGGCAGCGACCTGCTGCGCCGACTCGAAAACGTCTTTCTGACGGGAAAGGTGGCGAAAACCGCCGAGATCCGTTTCGCGGCACCGCTTTCGAAAGGCTGGAAGGTACACTTCGAAGGCTTCGACGAACGCGCCGCCGCCGAGAGTCTGAAGGGAACTCCGGTAAGCGTCGAGCGGGATAGGCTTCCCGACCTTCCCGCCGACGAAAACTACGTCGCCGACCTGATCGGCCTGGAAGTCACGGACGCCAACAGCGGCGAGCGGCTGGGGCGGCTCGTCCGTGTGTGGGAAACGGGCGCGCACGACTGCTACGTCGTGGACGATCCCCAAGGCGAGATCCTCCTCCCCGCTACGTCGGAAGTGATTGTGGATGTGAACCTGAACGAAGGGACGATGCAGGTGCGCCCTCCCGAAGGACTGCTGGAACTGTACAGGAACCATGAAGACGAATCCTAAAACCCCGGCGTTGCGCGTCGATATCCTCACCCTGCTGCCTGCCTGCGTGGAATCCGTCCTGCAGGGCGGCGTGCTGGGTCGCGCCATCCGCAACGGCATCGTGCGGGTCAATACGGTCGCCTTGCGCGAATTCGGCCTGGGCAAGCATAAAATCTGCGACGACGGCCCGGCGGGAGGCGGCGAAGGGCTGGTGTTGCGCCCCGAACCCATCGCCCGCGCCTTCGATTCCATCGGGCGCGGCACCCAAAGCCGGTCGATCTACCTGTCTCCGCAGGGAAAACGTTTCGACGATGCCGAGGCCCGGCGTCTCGCCGAATACCGCCACTTGGTGTTCCTGTGCGGACGCTACGAGGGCGTGGACGAAAGAGCCATCGAACGCGACATCGACGAAGAGTTGTCCCTGGGCGATTTCATTTTATCCGGGGGCGAGTTGGCAGCGCTGGTGATCGTGGACGCGGTCGCGCGTTACATTCCCGGCGTATTGGGCAACAAAGAATCGAACCGGCACGAAAGCTTCGTCAACGGGCTGCTCGAAGGTCCGGTCTACACCCATCCGAGAGAGTTCGAAGGGCGTGAAATTCCACAGGAACTTCTTTCGGGCAACCATGCCGCGATGAACGCCTGGAAGCATAAAAAAGCGATGGAACGCACCCGGAAACGCCGCAAAGATCTGCTCGAAAAATAGCGTTCCCCTGTCGGAACGAGAATGAAAGTGGCGGATCGGCATCCGGAAAAACGCTTCACGTTTGCGAGGTGAACATGTCTGGAATCACGATTTCGACCCTTGCGATCGTCGCTGGACTGTCTTTGGTCGCCTTGTTGCTGTTTCGACTGGCGAAAATCGCCCGAACGCGCCAGGAGGAAGTGCTCGCCATGCTGGAAGACGAAACTCTCCTCGCCGCGACCCGCCATGCCAACTGTTTCGGCCTCGAATCGCTGGGAATGACACAAACGCGAGGAAACGGGATTCTCGCGTTGACGCAGACACGGCTCGCGTTCGGAATGCTCGTTCCGAGGCGATTTATCCTTGTCCCCCTGGAACGCATCCAAAACGTCGAATCCGTCCGGTGGCATCTCGGAAAAGGGCGACTGAAACCCCTGGTGAAAGTCACGTTCCTCACGGAAAACAATAAGGTCGATTCCGTGGCCTGGCTGCTTGGCGATACGTCGCGATGGATCGAGCAGATCAAAAACGCGGTTGCCCAGCGGACGGGAAAGAAGCTTGAGACGTCGACAAAACGGCTATAATATCAGTCGTCCTTGCAGCAAAGGACGCCGGAAACAATATCGGGGGCATTGCCGCAACCATCTTCTAAAGAATCGGAAACATTTGCAATGTGGGTGGCTTCAAGCCAAACCGCGTCTTGACAGCATCCCTCGTCATTAGCATTTCCACAGGCAATCGCCTCGGAACAGCCCCCACTAGGCAAACATCCATAGGGTTCGGAATAATTGCATGGCCCACTGCTCGTGCAATGCGAAGACGCCGCCACGAAAATCCCCTCCCCTGCCGTATCCGAATTGCACTCCTCCGCCGAAATCCGGTCGCTTAGGTCCGCACTCAGACCGTTTCTCATGCAAATATGCCAGCCTTCGGCGCAGAAATCCTCCGCCGTGGGGCAAGTCGCATCCAGGCTGTTTCCGCATGTCGTGTTGCTTCGTGTGGCGCGCAGGTTGCGGTCGGTGAAATCTCCGGCACAGGAGGCGATATCCGGGAAACGTGTTTCGTTCGTGAACCCTTCGCGGGTTCCGTCGGAACAACCGGTAGTATACGTGCCACAAATCTCTGGCCGCATTATCTTGATGGCATCTAGTTTTGTGGTTATGGTTCCGGAATCCTTCCACGTATCATGCGTCCCCCAGCCTAGGAATAGCTTTTCAGGATCAAAAGCATAGAGGTCGCTAGTCGGAATTGCAGCATTATCGACAATCCTATTATCATTAACCATTACGGTTACTAAGAGTGAATCTCCAGATAGTTTTACTTGTGTCAAGATTACAGCAGAAGAGGAAAATCCTGATAGAGCTGGAGTGTGGGTTGTTCCAGTTTGCCAAGCTGATCCGTCCCAATACACTCTTTCCTCGCTAGCGTTTGCATAATCCAACGTATACTTCGTGTAGTAACTATCAATAGAAAATCGGAGAATCATCTGAACGTTTTCAGAGTCGTTTACAGGATCGGGTGGCAAACCATTGCTTTGGTAATAAATCCGTGTAGAAGAATAGAATCCTTTTGAATTGAGAGTTCTCTCGTCTTCTTTGACCGTCAAATCGAATCCATTCCCAAGAGGTTCCTGAAGAACGATAAAAGCATGATCTATACTTGGCTCATTGTTATCCCCCCAACGATCGAAGATGAGATAGCCATCTTCTACCTTCATGTTTGTCGCACCATCATGGAGATATTTAAAAGAAAAGTTTGGTCCGAGAAGGGCTCCGTCGTTCAACCAATCGGCAATTCCTGGTTCTCCATCTGCATCAAGGTCGGTGCTAAAATCTTCTATTATAGACAAATCCAGGCAATCGCACGCATCCCCCACGCCGTCGTCGTCGAAATCCTCCTGTTCCGGGTTCGCCACCAGCGGGCAGTTGTCGTTGGTCGGATCGGTGGAGCCCGGATACCACATAACCCCGTCGCTGTCGTTGTCGTGAGGCAGGCTGCGCACAAGGCGGAAGCCGTAAGAACGAGAGCGTGTTTCTGCCTCGTTGTCACCGCGTAGGGCCGAACGACAATAGTTGGCAGGGTGACCGAATGATCCACCCCGCATTCCTCTTACATTACTTGTACATTCACGCCCATCTGGGTCGATTGATGAGTATTGTTCGTATTCATTGCAATATTTATCCCACACCCACTCCCACGCATTGCCACTCAGATCATAGATCCCCCATGATGTCGGTTCTTTGAGCCCCACTGGCTTCGTCCCTTCAGGAGGATCAGGACGATCATTGTTGCCTTGATACCACGCTATTTGCTCAAGATTCGTGCTTGTCGCTTCACCAGTAAATGTGCCGTTGTTCCCATCACTTTGGTAAAACGGGGTGTACTGATTGCCCGACCTAATCACAAACTCCCATTCTGCTTCAGTGGGCAAGCGGTAACCTGGACAGTCTTGTGGTTTGTTAAAACCGTTAAGATCGACCGTGCATGAGTATACTCCTGAATCACAAGACAAAGCTGATGCGGCACAGCCATCTCCGAAAATTCCGGTACAGTTGGTCAGAACGTAGCATTCCGTCAAACCATTTTGTCTGGACAACCAGTTTGCGTACTCCAAAGCCTCATACCAATTCACCCGTTCAACAGGGCAATTATCACCGCAGTTATTTCCATCAGCATTTGGGCCGTAATAGCTGGGATTGTATTCGTATGCAGCCTTCCAATCTCCTTGGGTGACTTCGTATCTATTGACCTCGAAATTATAGTTCAGCCAAACTTCATGAAGAGTTTCATCACCTGGATGGTACGGTTCCCGCCCCAATTCCGCGTCACAGCTACCGGGATACCCAGATGGACAGTTCACACCATCGGGTGAACCCATCCAGAACGTTCCCGCATGAATCGTCACCCAATCGTCGCACACATCGCCTATACCATTGCCGTTTTCATCCAGTTGATCGCTGTTTTCCATACCGGGGCAGTTGTCGTCGCAGTTTTGGGTAACTCCGCCGGTGCAGGGGTTGTCGCCAATGGCCCGCGAGCCGTCGCCGTCGTCAAGGATGCCATCGTCGTCGGTGTCCAGCAGTTCGCCCAACTCATCATAAAAATCGCCCGCCGCCCACGACGCCAAGGGGTAGTGCAGGAATTCGTCGGGAGCGAGGGCGCGATTCATGATGCGGACGGAGTCAATGAGGCCGTGGAAATGTTGAGTTACAGGGATATATTCACTCATAGCTCCAATTCTCAAAGGAGATGATGCTTGCAATATTGGCGTTTCAGTGCTCAACGAATCTACAATTAGATTATTGACATGAAGTTTTAATTGATTTTTTTCTAACGACGAAGCCAAAAAGGTAGTAGTTAGAAGTGGAAGTTCGATACCCTCTACTCTTGGCCATGAATTTCCATTATAAATAAGAAATGCAGGTGATAAATCCTCGCAATTAAGCAAAAGACCAAAGCCACCAAGGGAGTCTTCGTGATCTACTATTCTTTCAAAATTTAGTGGGCAATGGTTGCTGGCTTGAATTACAGATTCAATGGTAATTTCATTACTTTCAGAAAAATAGCTGAAATTGTTAACGTCCACGTAATCATCCACCCCATCGAACTCCAGCGCCGTCCCCTCGCGTCCTGCGACCCACTGGGGCGGGCCGTCCGTGCCTTCCAGCGTCCCATTGTTTTTATTCACACTCGAATCCACGGCGATGTTCCCGCTGCCTTCGTTGAACCGCCACCAGCCTGCGTAGCCGGTGCATTCGGAGAGCAGGCCGGTGCAGGTTCGGAAATTTTCCCGGTAGGCGTGATGGGCGAGTTCCACTGGGCGCAGGCGGGCGTCGGGATCGGCCCAGTGCAGGGCGTAGCTTAGCCACGAGAACGGGCCGTCGGAGCCGTCTTGGGCGTCCAGAGGTTCCGTATGCGCCAGGAATCGCACGGTCGGGAGGTTCGGATGCGCACGCCGGTAGATGTACTCCGGGGATTTGGCAACCGAGTGGATGAGGACGTCGTCGATTCGACAATTCCGGTTATTATCCTCGCCAACGTCTATCCCTGATTGTGCTAGTATTGGAGAATCTGCAATCGGACAGCTATTATTTTCCAATCCGTTAATGTAAACATTAAAGTATTCATCGGATCGGCTGCAGGCAACATGGGACCACTTTCCATCCATAAGAGGCGATGTAGACATACAGTATAAATCTTGTCCTTGATTGTTTTGGAACTGACATCCTAAACGACTAGTTGCAGTGTCCCGATACATCCCGTAGTTAAGCACATTCTCATTTGAATAACCTTTGTTGAGAATGGAAAAACTGGTTCCGTTCGGGAAAACCCAGGCTTCCGTTGTGTACTTAGATAGCTCCAGTTCTTCAGTGGTATCGGAAGGGGAATGCAAGCCCCCGGAAGAAGTTTCAGAACTGGCCAAAGCCCCATTGTTCTTACCGAAACGACCTCGTAAATAGAAGGGACTCCCTAGATTTACCAAGTGATTGCCAATTCCACTGGAATCTTCCCCGTTCCCATCCAGCTTCCAATATCCCACGACGCCGCACAGATCCTCGCGGTCGGCGATGTGGGGGATCTCCGCCGGGTCGAGGGCGTCGTATTCCGCCGGGCAAGGCGTGTCCGAATGCGGACGCGGGCCGAGGATTTCGTGGGGGATCAGGTGCTCGTCCGTTGCGCCGTTGATCTGGTCGCTGGTTTCGGTGATGCGGAGGTCGTCGAAGTCGTCCTGCGCGCCGGGGACGTGCTTCGTGCCATAGGGGGCGCGGGAGTCGTAGTAGGCGCGGATTTCGTCGGGAGAGAGGGCGCGGTTGAAGAGGAGGACTTCGTCGATGGAGCCTTTAAAGTAGTTTCCATACCCCCCATTATTTCGTCCAAACGTCAAAGAATGGGCATCTTCAGAGATCAAAAAATCGCTGGAAACTAACATGTAATCAGCCAGTTTTCCATTTAGATAAATTGAAATGTGATTCGCTCCCAAAACACACCAGACATTATTCCACTCAGAAATAGGCAAACTTTCAGCCTCCTCGCTATTTACTGTGGGTAAGCAGTTTCATCTGCGGCAGGTCGAAGTCTAGCTTTCCAGCGACGAGGAAGATCATGGTTCGAAGCTTCCTAAACGACCTGAACCCTCTGGCCTTGCGCTTGGCCGCCTGAATTATACCGTTGATGCCTTCCACCAGCCCTTGTGTCAAACCTGACTGAAACCACCGCAATACCCCATCCCAGTGGGTCTTGATCGTTTTGGCTACCTTGATCATCGGCGGCAGTTGGCTGTGCGTGGCCCAGAAATACCAGTACTGCAACTGCTTCTCACCGTCATCTGGATGGCCTGCGTAGTCGGCATATACCGACTGAAGCGTCTCTTTGAGCCGATAGCCCCTGGCCGTTTTCAGCGTGCTGTCTTTCAACTCATCGAACTTCTCTCGCTCTTTGTCCGTAAGGTTTTGCTCGTTTTTCAACCAGACCCATCTCGTCTTTTCCAACTCAGTCCTGTCTTGGCGCTCCTCACGCCGCACCTCGTCCACGGCCTTGTTGACAAGCTTCATCACGTGGAAGCGGTCGAAGGTCATCGCCGCATCGGGAAACTGTTTCCCAACCCCCTTGATGAACGCCGCTGACATGTCCATGCTGAACTCTTTCACCTGTTCGGGTTTACCGCCGTGAGCGTGAAGCTCAGCCTCGAAGCCCGCCACCGTCCGGTGGTCTTTGCCGGGCTCCACGTGCAGAACCTTCGCCTCGTCCATGTCCACGAACACCGTCACGTAGTCGTGCCCACGGGAACGGCTGGTTTCATCCACGCCCACCGCTTCGACCTCGGACCAGTCCTGCTTCGCCAGACTCGAGTCCACATAGTATTCCAGCACCCGCCAGATCCGCGTGTCGTGCTCACCAAGTATTTCGCCGATCCCCTTGGGCGTCATGCCCTTTCTGGCCATAAGCAGTACCAGCGCCTCAAAAAGCAGCGTGAACCCCGCACCAGGACGCGCCCAAGGTACCTCCACCGTTTTTACTCCGTGTTCAGGGCATTTGATCCGGGGTAGGCGTGCGTGAAGATACGCCTCGTGCTGAAAAAAGTTCAGATGTCGCCAACTCCTCTCGTTCGTATCGTGAACCCCGCAAGCCACCTCGCATTGCGGGCACGCAAACCGGCTCCCGGCGGGAAAATCCAGGTACAGATCCAACCGGTGGCGCTCGGCGTCAAAGTCAATATCCACCACCTCCCAGGGAGGGGTCAATCCAAGAGCCATCGTGAAAAGTCCGCGCTCGTCCATCTCTTGCTCCTTCAGTGTGCAAAGGTTACACTGGCAGAACTTCGGCGGAGGATAAGGCAACGCGGGGACGCGACCCGAGCGCCGTCGAAGGTCCGAACCTGGAAAGGAGGGGGAAACCTCTCCTTTTCTCTTTATCCCTTATTACAACAACCAGGTTTGGACTTCAAAGCGATAAATCCCAGGGGTGCGGGGACGGGTCCCCGGATCGGCGAAGCCGATGCATAAGCTGCCGTTACCCACACTAAACAGCGAAGAGCCAACTTTCAATTGTAACCCGATAACGTTCTGAATCAATCGAATTAGCAATTGAACATACAAAGCTACCTGTAGACGCCAATGACAAGTAATACCCTGAGTTGTCTGCAATTGTTGCATCATCAATAACCTGAGCATTTATTTCAGGATATTCACTTACAGACACCCATAGTCCAATCGAAAAAATATCAGGTGGCGCAAAATCGTTTTCAACAGAAACTGCACTATCTATCCCGTTGAAAGAAAGAGCACCATTTTCATCTTGATAAGTTCCCTCTGAAGATGGAGTGGTTCCCTCAATCGTTCCATGACGCTCATTCCCCGAATAATCCCGCGCCTCGCCGTTATCCAGCTTCCAATATCCCACCACGGAATCATCCAGAATGCCATTGACGAGCGGCAGCTCCACCGGTTCGTTCGTGCGCCGCCAGGTGGAATCCTCGCTGTCTTGCGAGAGCGTGACCGCCCTTTGTGCGCCGAATTCCGCGCTGTGGAGGCTCCAAGCGTCGCAAAGACTCGGATCGTTGTCCGGGTTCCAAACCGTCGGGCAGGTGTCGGCTTCGACGGGGTCGCAGTCCGGCGAAAAACACAGGCCGTCGTGATCGTAATCGGGTTGGGCTTCCAGGCAGTCTCCCTCGTGTACGAACACTCCGGCCTCGGTGTCGCAGACCTCGCACAGATCGCCCGACCAGCGGTGCTCGCAGCCTGTGCAGGTACCGTCGCCTGTGCAGGTTCCGCCGTGCTGGCAGGTGTAGCTCGTTCCCTCGCACGCGCCTCCCGTGCCGCAAGTATCATCGTAGCTGCACGGGTCGCCGTCGTCGCAGGGACCGGTGGTCAGGATGGTCCAGGCGTTGTCATGATTCAATGGCGAGCAGATACGGCAGGAACCGTCGCCCGACAAGCCTTTCAGCACGTTTTCCTCGGTACAGGTAGAATCGATGTAGCAGCCGGAAAGGATCTCGTCCACCACGCAAGACCCAGACTCGCAGACCTCGGCGATGCAATCCAACCCATCGGAATCGCAGGTGTTTTGGTCGTCGTTGAGTTCCACACAAGCATTTTGGACACACGCGAGGCTCGTGCAGGGATTGGTGTCTTCGACAACATCTCCGCAACCGCTCACATCGATGCAATCGACACAGGCCCCACTCAAACATTGGTCCTGCGAATCACAGGCCGTGCCGTCCTCGGCGGGCGTGCAGCCGTCCGGGCAGCAGGTCGAAACGCCGGAACAGGTGCATACCGGCTCGGTTTCTTCCTCTTCCCACTCGATCTCGTCCGTTTCTTCCTCATCCTCGATCTCATCGCCCGAATCGGATTCCACCTTTTCCTCTTCCGCCTCGATTTCTTCCGTTTCTTCTTCGTCTTCCGAATCGTCATCGAGATCGGCGTCCTGTTCGGTCGCGTCGTCGCTGTCGTCTTCCGTAACGTCGTCGAAGTCGGTGTCTCCCGTCTCGTCCGTTTCCAGATCCGTATCGGCGTCGAGTTCACTTGGAATATCGGGGTCTTCCGTTCCGTCTTCCCCTTCCCCGTCCGGGTCTCCCCCCGTTTCGCAGGATTCCAGGCACACGTCGTCGCAGCAACTCAACGCGCCGTTGCAGGTGCCGTTTTCGAAGCAGGGATCTCCCAAGCCGCCGTAGTTGCCGAGACTCCAGGAGTCGCAAGCGCTGAAAAACACCAGACCGACGAAAAGTACACTCCAGACGATCAAAGTACGCATGACCTACCAACTTCCCCACAAACAGACCGAAACACCATTTTCGATGGGAGATGCCCCAAGATGGAATGCCTGTTCCGTTTCATTTTTCTTGCCCGTCGCCTCGATAATCCACAACGTCACGCCGGTGGCCATCAACGCTCCGCCGAGCGCGTAGCCCGTAGCCGCCAATCCCTTCCAGGTCGTATGGCTGCTTTTCGCGCCGGACTCCCCGGCGGCGTAGTCGTCGTGGGCTTGATCCATCTGCCAATGTGCAATACCTCCAAATGCCACCAGTCCTACTCCCGTAAAAAATGTGGCGTAAGCGGCGGTTGTCATCTTGGATGTACCGGTTTGGCGCGACTTTTGCGCTTTTGGCGCATTTTGTGTCGTTTCTGGAAGCACTTGGCCGAACAGTTCCGCCACTGCGCCGGGAATGGCTTCGATCAGGCGGTTGATGTCCCCTTTCAACTGCACGCCCGAGCGGGAAATCACTTCCGCCGAGCGGACGTTGATCCGGCGCAGGTTGAGAATCCAATACTCTCCCAGGCGTCCCAGATCGCCGGAGACGGCCTCGGGCACGCCCAGCGCCGCACCGATTTCGGCAATGCAACTCGCGCTTTCCGCTCCGCATTTCTGGCGTTTTTCCTCGCCCTGCAAAATGGTTAGGATATCCGCGTCGGACAGCGCCGTGCGCCCGGAGCGCCGCTCGACTTCCAGGGTGATGAAACCGGAGATGGAGTCGATGTCATCCACGCTGACGCCGCTTTTTTTCTCCAACTCCCATACCATGATGCCGGAACGGTCCTTGGTTTCGGCACGCACCGATGCCGGAAATCCCCCTATCCACGCAATCACGACAAATCCTGTCAGCCAAACGAATAATTTCATCGCTATCAACCCTGTCCGTTTTCGGACGATCTTGAATGAAGAATGCGGTTTCGTGCAATATGGCAGGTAGAATATACCACAAAAAGGAAGCTCTTCAAGAAGATTCATGGCGAGGAATGGCCCACGATCCGCATGGGGCATCGGAAACGCAAGCGGGCGCAATTCAAGATTTTTTAAGGGATATTTCGTAGCCTGGAGCCATGACGGAGTGAGAATCACTGCGAAGATCGGGACAGGGATTTGAACCAGCGGCGACAGATACTTTTCGCGCCTCGCAAGGCATTCCAAACAAGCCGTGAAGATTTCCGTATAATGCAAAAAAGACATGCCGGTGGTTGCTTTCGTTTCAAGCAACCACCGGCATCTTTTAAAGGGTTTTATTTTGCTCCGGGCAAGGTGTAATGATGAAAACGACCGCCTTGTTCGGCAGGATCGTCCGGGTATCCCATCGCCTCGAAATCGGAGCGTTTCAGTTTCGCCTTGCTTTCCGGATAGCGGGGGCCGATGAGGTCGGTGGCGTCGAAAGCGGGAGTATCTCCGTGGCAGCGAGCGCACGTAACGTTCTGCTTTGCATGGCAGTCCGCACAGCCAAGAGCGCGTTCGGAGGGCACGACTTCGTGGTTGATCGCCCAGAACATATCCGCTTTGCCGAATCCGACGTTGCCCGAGAAAGGCTCTCCGTATAGCCTCATGCCCTCGGTCAGACTCTTCTGCCAGTCGAAATCCTTCCAGAATCCCATCCAAAGGTTTGGCACTGCGAACACCTGCCGCTCGGCGTCCATCGGAATCACCGCCGAGTAGCATTTGAAGGGATAAAGCTTCGCTTGCGGATCTTTCAAGGAGCCTGCCGGATCGTTCAGCAACGTCGGCTTGTTTGGATCCTCGACGTGGTCCCCCAGCAGGTAGCGGTGATGCGTACCATCGTACCAGGTGATGCAAGGATCGACGAACTTGCCCCATTTGAAATGACCCTTTTTATTGTTGTAGGTCGGCATCCCGTACTCGTCCTTTTCAACCGGCATGTCTTTGCCCGCCGTAGACCAGTCCCAGAATATCTTGGTCGGCGTCTTTTTCGCGAACTGAGGAATATGGCAGGTCTGGCAGGCGATGCTTCGACCGTGCTTGTCGAGATGGTAGCCGATTTCGTGATTCATGCTGTGCGGCGTATCGCCGTGGCATTGTTCGCAGCTTACGCGGCCTTCGCTTGCAGGAATGGCCAGGCACTGACCGGCAATGCGGTGTTCTTTCGTCTGGTGGCAATCCTGGCAATCCATCCCGGCTCGACCCATGTGCACGTCGAAATCATCTGGAGGATCGGCAAGCGCCGGTTCCAAATCCCCATGTTTGACATTCGGCCCGCCGCCTCCGTTGAAGTGGCACGATCCGCAAGTGCTCCGTGATGTTTTTCCCACGTGTTGAGCGACCTGTACGGTATTGACTTCTTTCTTTGGCATCCCGCCGTTGGGAGCATCTTTGGCGTAAGTGCCGGTCGTATCGTGACAGACCAGGCAGTCAATGTTCGTCGGATCGTTGAAGTCGAAGTTATCATCCTTCCAACCGTACCCAATGTGGCACTGAGAACAGCGGGCCTCATTGGAACGCACGTGAATGCAATAATTGTTGAGGACGTTTTTCTTTCCGAGATCCGTCCGGTGTTCGTAGCCCTGCGTATTCGGTGAAGCCCCTTCCCATTTCCAGTGGATGGATTCCAGAATATCTTTTCCAACGTCTTCATGGCATTCCAGGCATCGCGCGGTGATCTCTTTCGGCTCGGGCTTTCCTGCGAACTGAATGAATTGCGCGTGGTCGGGAGTCCGTTTCGCATGACAGCCGGTACAGTCGGTCGGAGCATTGGAGGAAGATTCCTTTTCGTGGCAGCCGATGCACTGTGCGTGATAAGCCCCTTTAAGCCCTGGCCGCGTAGGAGCGTCCTCCTCGTTCGGATACTGATGGCAGGCCACACATGACACGGGCTTGTGAGTGTCCATGTCGGAAAAAGCCAGTTCTTTGCCGATGCGATCGTCCTTGGTTCGCTGCACCTTATGGTGACAAATGCTGCAATTGCCTCCCAGACGCGATGCGTGAGCCTTGTGCATGAAACGCACGGGTTCGTAGTCGTTGATCCGTTCATTGGTCTGCCGACGGTCGATCAGGAGACTGGCAGGCATCGTCTCTGCCGAAAAGGAAAGGGATTCCGGCACGTTGATGGGATCGGACGGGCGATCGTTTTCGGGTGTGCCTGCCACATAAGCCGTCGAAGTCGGTCGGGCCACGGAAGTCCGGATTCCATACTGGTGCACGAAGGCGTAAAGAACGACAAACGAAAGCATGAGCAGAACCGCCAGGCCGCGGGCGAACCACGCGAGAAACGGCGCCCGGCGCTGACGGACCTCGCACTCGCGTTCGCGAGTGGCCAGCTCTTCCTGATCGAAAACGGGGAAGTAGTACGCAAAAAATCGGTACAAAAACACGATCGTCGCCATGAGACCGACCGTCACGGCGATTTCTCCGATGGAGGGAAAGTAGCCGCCCTCACCGAAGGGTGGATGGAAACCGACGATGAACACGTTGATCCGATTCAATAAAACGCCCAGAATAATCGCGGCTACGGCGATGAACAGCCAGAAAGACGAACGACGCACGGATTTTTGCAGCAGCATCACAAAGGGAATGATGACACCGATGCCGAGTTCGACGAACAGGGCTGCCGTATCGGTCGGCCTAGCATAGAAATCAAGCTGATCCCAGCGAAAGAAAAGATCCCCG
This sequence comes from Myxococcota bacterium, assembly GCA_963663525.2. Classification (GTDB taxonomy): domain Bacteria; phylum Myxococcota_A; class SURF-8; order SURF-8. Next base: position 301,551 of record CAXXHC010000004.1, on the reverse strand, counting down.
AATTTCACGGCGGCGTACAGTCCTAAAAACCAGGGGATGATACGCGACAATGGGGTCAGAAGTTCCATCTCCGGTTTTCGACCGAAGGATTTCGCCGCGATGATGGACTCGAAAGTCACCATCGGGAAACCGACCATGATCGCCGAAAGCAGAAAGAGAATGGGCAGGATCGGCGTCCACCAGAGACTGCTCAGTTTGGTCGGAGCGATAAGCATCAACGACCCGAGCGACGACTGATGCATGAAAGACAACACGACGCCTGCGATGATGAAAAGCGGCAATACACGGCAAATCATCAGGTGTAAACCTTCGAGAGGCTTGCGGAGCCGAACCGCTACGCGACCAAACACGCTGGTTTCACCTGCGCGATGGATAATACCTTCCAGGATCGTGGGAGAGAACTCCAAGGTCAGTACTGTGAGATAGAACATCACGCACATGCCCACTTCGAACAGTACGGAGTTGCCCTGCCAATAAATCGCCGGATGCCAGATATTGTAATAGCGCCCGAGATCGAACATCAGCCCCACACCCACGAAGGTGTACCCAAGCCAGGCTGTCAGCAGCGCCGGGCGTTCCAACGCGTGGTACTTCTTGCGACCGAAAATATTCACAAGAGCGGCGGTGGTGAATCCTCCGGCGGCCAACGCCACACCCGAGGCGACATCGATCCCGATCCAGATCCCCCACGGATACTGGTCGGTCAGATTCGTCACGGGACCGAGACCGGTAATCAGGCGAGCCAGCCCGAAAAGATACCCCACGGCCATAATGGCCAACAATACGAACGCTCCGGGGGTCCAGAATCGTAGTAGTTTGGTGTTCTGCATGTTCGTTCACTCTTCGTTGGTTCGTAAGGAAAGTGCCGATCTTATTCGTCGTCCGATCCGGAAGATGCTTTACGGTTTTTCCGATTGCTCATCCACATCGCGCCCGCCAGACTACCGTAAAAAACCAGCGGGATGGCTCCATAGTTGAAAATGCCGTGCTGGATGGATTCGGACAGTCGAGGAGGAGCGGTTTCGGGAAGTTTCGGAAGGTCGAGCTCTTCAGCCGGTCGCCCGGTAAGATACAACCAACTCGTTCCGCCAACCTCCTTTTCTCCGTAAATGCGGTCTTGGTACCGATCGGGCTCGGCTTCGATCCGGCGATGCCCGAGTTCGAGCAACTCCGAACGCTTGCCGAATACGATGGCTTCCATCGGGCAGGCGGCGGCACAAGCCGGAGACGCCCCGGAGTTCTTGCCCTCGTCCACGCAATACGTGCATTTCATCACTCGCGGAACGGTCGGATTGCCGTATTCATACGCGGGAATCTCGAACGGACAGGCCACCATGCAGTATCGACAGCCGATGCATTTGTCGGCATCGTACACCACCGGGCCGATTTCCGATTTGGTCAGCGCTCCGACAATACAGGCGGAAACACACGCCGGGTCCAGGCAGTGCATACATTGAACCTTGATATTGGTCTTCTCGCGATCCGTCTGAACCGGTGACGGCTTGCCGGGATAGCTGTTCACGACGGTGAACCGGGTGGCATCCGGTCGGCGGCGCTCACGCAATACCCAGAGGTCGTCGAATGGCTTATCGGGCATGGGAAGGCGGTTCGTGCGATTGCACGCTTCCTCGCATTTGCGGCAACCGACGCATTTGGTGGTATCGACCAGACAACCGATAGGTTCAGAGGTTGCCGGCTTGGGTTCTTCGGCGCGTACCGTTTTTAACGGTAGACTTGCCGCAACGGACGCACCCGCGACTTTAAAAAACGTCCTCCGATTCACTCCCATTCCATATCTCCGCTTCGTTTTGCGCTCTCACGTGAATTTTCAGGCTGAAGCAGCCTGATTCCTGCTTTGCAACTGCTCCAATAGACCTTCTCTGATTTTCATGCATCCTTGGATAAACTTGTCGTTCGCAATGCGGTACAGAATCGATTTTCCTTCTCGTCGATACGTCACGGCCCCGCGATCGAACATCATTCGCAAATGCTGGGACGTGTTTGACACCGTAAACCCAAGTTCCTCCGCCAGATCGCTGACAGAATGTTCACCGCCTTGAAGCGACCACATGATACGTAACCGCTTGGGATCACTGAAGACTTTGCAGAACTCGGCATGAAGATCGAAGATGTCGTGGGTGGCCAGTTCCTCTCGTTGTTTTTGGTCGCCCATGTTTTTCATCCCTTTCTGCAAGGTGAATCAGCATTACACTCGTACATTCGCACGATCATGCGAATGTGTCAATGAATTTTCATTCATATCACTTTTTTTAGGGAAGTTCTCGTGAAATGGCACACTGAAGAAAAAGAAGATCTTTCTTGCGAGAGTTCCCTTGCACTCAAACGAGTGAATGTGATTTTCAAGTATGTTTTCAGTATGTTACAAGATTTTCATTCCACAATTCTGTAACCATTTTTCTTGATTTCCTCTTTAAAAGTCCTACAAATGAATTTGCCTTGAAAACATCTGCCAAAATGTATATTCTGGTATTTTTAAAACCCAGACTTTCGATGGGGAATGGAGATTTGTATGAACCGGTCGTACCATGCATTTTTATGTATTTTCCTATTACTTGCTCTCCACGCAGGATGTTCCAAAGGAGGAAGTGCGGAAAAAATCGCAAGCGGTTTGGAAGATCGCCTGACGGATGCCTTGGAATTCGTAGGCGGAAAAACCATCAACGAAGCTCCTCCCGAGGGCTCCGGCGACTCTACCGCACCCCAGGTGAAGACGGTCGATGCACCTCTGCAATTTCGCAGAGGTGCGGACTTCAAAGTGGTGCTCACAAGTGATTTCGGTCATCCCGAGGACGTGGACAAAGCCCTCGTGCACGTCCAAGGCGCCAATAAATACATTGTGATCAACAAACCCCTTTCCAGTTTCGACAATGCAGAAGTGACCACCAAGGCGTTCGAACGAAAACTTCTCGAAACCATTTCTTCCATCATGAGTTTGAACGGCGTTCTCGCAGACGACAATGAGCTTGGTGGCGAATTCGTCCTGGAGTACGCCCTCCAGACCAAAGCAGGAGTAACCGGTTTATTCAAAGAACGTTCCATGAAGATTCCCGAAGAAGTAGCGGAATGCCTGACGGGAGATTGCTGCAACGGCGGCCAGTGGATATCGCAAGGAGATCCCTGCGTTTCCGGAGAAGACGACCTTTCCTGCACGGAAGATATCTGCACTGCTGAACATGCCTGCGAAGCCGTGCTCATTGAGAACTTCTGCGCCATCAATGGTGTATGTATCCCCGATGGAATCACGGACGAGGAACACGACTGCCAGTACTGCGATGCTTCCACCAACACAGAGACCTGGACGCCATTTGGAACGGATGTGGAATGTCGCTCTTCCCTGGGAGAATGCGACGTCGCCGAGTTTTGCGACGGAGTTTCGGCGGATTGTCCGGAAGACGAGAAAAGTACGGAACCCTGCCGCGAAAGCGCCGGGATCTGCGACGTAATGGAATCTTGCGACGGAATCCAAAACGATTGTCCCGAAGATACATATCTGCCCCAAGGAGAAGCCTGCGACGACAGCGACAACTGCACGGCGAACGACCAGTGCGACGGCCTAGGACCGGGAGAAGAAAACTGTGCGGGAGAAACCTATTCCTGCAACGACCGTGGAACGTGCAACGCAGCGGACGAATTCTGTTCCTGCATGGAAGGCTATACCGGTGATTACTGCGACCAATGCGACGAGAATTACCAGGGATATCCCAATTGCGTTCCCGTGACCGTGAAAATCCAGCCGGGGGATTTCGTCATGGGTAGCCCCGATGGCATCACTTGCCCACCGAGCGAGCCTGAATGCTCCAGTCCCCCGGAAGCCGAACCGGGCCGAGCCGACAACGAAGTGCAACATCAAGTTACGTTGACGCAAGCCTACTCCATCATGACTTGGGAGTTGTCCCAGAAGGAGTTCGAGACGCTGTTGGGCTACAACCCCAGCGAAGACGCAGACTGCGGCGAAAATTGTCCTGTGGAAACGGTATCTTGGCACGAGGCGTTGTTGTGCGCCAACGCCAAGTCCGTAGCCGATGAATTGGATGAATGCTTCGAATGTACCGGAACCGAACCGGACGTGGAATGCTCCCTCAAGGAAACCTATACCAAGCCCCAGGATTGCCTCGGCTGGCGGCTTCCCACCGAAGCCGAATGGGAATACGCGATTCGTGCAGGAAGTGAAACCGCGTTGTACCCAAGCGATGATAGCGACGGCTCGTTGACTCTTCTGGAATGCAATCTCGACCCGAACCTCAATAAAATCGGCTGGTTCTGTGGCAACGAGGAGGATGGCATCAATCCGGCGGGTCGTTTGGCGGAAAATGCCTGGGGGCTCTACGACATGAGCGGCAACGTGTGGGAATGGGTGTGGGATTCGTATTGCGCGGAGTACGAAATCTACGAAACCACCGATCCCGACGGCCACGAATGCTCCAGCCTTACCAGAGTCGCTCGCGGAGGAGCATGGAACCGGTTCGCGGAGTTTTCCCGTTGTGCATACCGGTACTTCAATCCGCCTGAGTACAAGGATTTCAGCTTGGGATTCCGGCTGGTCAAAACGGTTTCGGAATAGGATAGTTCACGGCCTGTTCCTCTGGCAACCAGTCCATTGCATCTCGCTGGAACAGTTCCGCCATAAAACATAGCAACACCTTGAAAACAGAGGGGAAAATAATGAACAGGCGAGGCGCAATACTCCTTCTTGCCATTTTCCTGGCTTGGATTCCATTCCGCCAAGGCATCGCGGCAACGACCGTCAGCAGCAACATCACGAGCAGCAAGACGTGGACGGTATCCGGCAGCCCCTATATCGTCACCGCAGCCATCAAAGTACGCGGAGCGAATCACGGCCAGACCGCCGGATTGACCATTCAAGCCGGGGTGGAAGTCCGCTTTCGTTCCGGGGCGAGAATCACCGTCGGGGATTCCAGCGGATCGGCGGTTTATTACGGCTGGATGAAAGCCATCGGCACAACCGATACACCCATCGTTTTTACGTCGGATCAAGAAACTCCCGCCGCCGGCGATTGGACCGGCGTGGTTTTCACCAACAACAATGTCGATAGCGAATCCAACCTTCAATATTGTCGTTTCGAGTATGGCGGGGCTTCGACCTCCTCACTTGTCCGGTTGGAAAGCGCCAACGCAACGATCAAAAACAATACCTTTCAACATAGTTCAGCGTGGGGAATTTACGCAGACGGAAGCTCGACGAGTTCCACCATCCACGACAATACGTTTTTAAGCAACGCCAGCGGGGCAATCAACATCGCGCCCAATGCCCTCGGAGGTCTGCAACGAAACACGGGAGAAGGAAAAATCCGACTGAGGGGCGGTAACCTTACGAAATCCGCAACGTTACACAATCAGGACTTGCCCTTCGAAGTCACCGGAAACATCACGATCAGGGGTGCGAGCCACGGAAACACAGGCGCTCTTACAGTCGAACCCGGCACGGAAATCCGTTTCAACCAGGATATTCAACTCATCGTCGGCGCCAGCGAGGGATCTGCAAGTTATTACGGCTGGATCAACGCCACCGGCACGGCGGAAAATCCCGTCCTATTTACAGCAAACACTTCCGAACCGGTAGCCGGATACTGGAAGGGCATCTATTTTCACGACAAAACCACCGATGCCAGCTCGGTGCTTTCCAACGTGGTGATCCAGTATGCAGGAAGCAGCGGCAGCGGGTCCGCCGCCATCTATCTATCAAGCGCCAACCCAAGCATCACCAATTCACTGATCGAATACAGCGCCGCCTACGGAATCAATGCAAGCAGCGGCGCTCTCGACGCCACCATCAACGGCAATACTTTTCAAAACAACGCCTGGAATCCGATCTGTATCTACCCGAATGCAATCAACAAGGTTCGCAACAATACGGGAGAAGGACGAATCAAGATCGTGGGAGCGAATTTTACGCGCACAGCCACCCTGTACAAGCAGGATCTTGCCTTTGCCATCGCCGGGGACATCACGATTCGGGGGGCTTCCCATGGGAATACTGCCGGAATGACCATTCAGCCCGGCACGGAAGTTCGCTTCGACCAAGACGTTCGCCTGTACATCGCCGCCAGCGAAGGGTCCGCCAGCTACTATGGTTGGCTCAACGCCACGGGGACGGCGGAAAATCCCATCGTTTTCACGGCGAATAGTTCGGAACCGACCCCCGGATTCTGGAAAGGACTGTATTTTCGCAATCAAACCACGGACGCTTCGACGGTTTTCGATCACGTTGTGATCGAGTACGGTCAACCCAATTTGTATGTCAGTAGCGCATCTTTCCCGATCAAGAACAGCGAGTTCCGTTACAGCGGCACCCACGGGATACAACTTGCCGACAGCGCGGGAGTGACCATCGGAAGTTCCGACAACGGAAACCGCATTTACCAGAATACAAGTTATGGAATTTACCAGGCAAATTCCAGTGGAGTACCCACCGTCCGTTACAACGAAATTTACGAAAACAATGTGGCGATGCGCCTGGGCAGAAATTTCAACTCCTATTCCAATACCATTCACGACAACGCGTACGACATCATTGAAACCTGGGGCGGACAGCTTGACCGCAGCATCACCTGGCGCGATGAAAACGCCCCGATCGTCGTGTTGAACGACATTACCGTGCGTGGAACGAACCACGGGGATACCGTGGGATTGACCATCAATGCCGGCACAGAAGTTCACTTCAACCAGGACAAACGATTGATTATCGGGGCCAGCGAAGGTTCGGCTTCTTATTACGGTTGGATCAATGCCACGGGAACCGCTGAAAATCCCATCGTTTTTTCAGCCAATGCGACCGACCCTGCACAAGGATTCTGGGGCGGAATTTATTTCCACGACAAAACCAACGATAGCAACTCCATTTTATCGCACACGGAAATTCGCTATGGTGGACAAAACGTCAGCGGTCGCAATGCCGCCGTTTACACAGCCAGCGCAAATCCGACCATTTCGAATTCCTTGATCGAATACAGCGCCGTCTACGGCATTTATGCCGATGGAGGTTCGACGAACACGACGATTTCGAACAACACCTTTCAAAACAATGGAGGGAGTCCGGTTTGCATCGCTCCCAATGGGCTGGGATACGTGACTGGCAACAGCGGTCAGGGGAGGATCAAGCTCAGAGGTGGCAGTTTCACCCGCACGGCAACTCTCCATAATCAGGACATGGCCTTCAAAGTTTCCGCCGACATTACCGTTAGGGGAGGAAGTCATGGCCAAACCGCCGGACTGACCATTCAACCCGGCACGGAGATCTATTTTTATCAGGACATCCGATTGTACGTCGGATATTCCGAAGGCTCCGCGATCTATTACGGCTGGGTCAACGCATCCGGCACCGAGGATTCCCCAGTCCTTTTTTCCGCCAATACTTCCGCACCTACACCGGGTTTCTGGAAAGGTCTTTACTTCCGGGATCAAACCGTCGATGCCTCCACGGTGCTCGATCACGTCGTGGTAGAATACGGACAGCCCAACATCTACGCCACCAACGCATCGTTCACGGTTACGAACAGCCACATCCGATACAGCGGCACCCATGGGATTCAACTCGCGGACAGTTCCTGGGTGAAAATCGGGAATTCGGGAAGCGGAAACAAAATCTATCGAAACAGTAGCTACGGCATTTATCAGGCGAATTCCAGTGGTGTCCCGACGGTCCGCTACAACGAAATCTACGAAAACGCCAGCGTGGCCGTGCGACTGGGAAGGAATTTCAACTCCTATTCCAATCTCATTCACGACAACGGCTACGACATCATCCAGACCTGGGGTGGCCAACTCGACCGAAGCATCACCTGGAGAGACGAAGACGTCCCCATCGTGGTCCTCAACAGCATTACCGTTCGAGGGGCGAACCACAACGATATCGTCGGGTTGACCGTCAATCCGGGTGTCGAGGTTCGCTTCAGTCAGAATATGCAACTCATCGTCGGCGCCGTCAGTGGTTCGGCGCAGTTTTACGGCTGGATCAAAGCCAACGGAACTGAGGAAAATCCCATTGTTTTCACCTCGAACCAAGGCACGCATTCGGCAGGATACTGGAAAGGGATTTACTTCCATACCAACACGAAAGATGCCGACACGATTCTGGACCACGTGATCGTGGAATATGGCGGAAATACCAGCAACGCCAACATCTATGCGGCGTCCGCTGCGCCTACCATACAGAACTCCACCATCCGTAACAGTTCCTATTACGGAATTTATCTCGATGGCGGTTCCAACAGCACGAAAATCAAAAACTGCAATTTTACCGACAATGCCGTCGCACCCGTCAGTGCATTGGCGAATGCCGTAAATTATATGTCCGACAATGCGGGCGAGGGACGAATTACCATTCGTGGCAGCAATTTCACCCACACCAATGGCCGATGGAGACGCCAGGGACTTGGATACAACGTGTCGGGGAACGTCTCGGTTCGCGGAGGAAGCCATGGCGCTACAGGGAAACTGACCATCGATCCGGGTACGGATATCCGTTTTTATGCCGGTACTCGCATGTACATCGGAGGAAGTGAAGGGTCTGCGCAGTATTACGGCGTTCTTTGGGCGCAGGGGCTTGCGGGACTGCCGATCTTGTTCAGTTCCGCCACGGACCTCCCCGCTCCGGGAGACTGGAACGGCCTGTATTTCCATACCAATACGGTGGATGCGTCCACCACGATGGAGCACTGCATCGTGGAGTACGCCGGGACGAACGTATACGTCAACAACGCCAAATTTCCCTTTAAATACAACACCATGCAGTACGCTTCCGTCAATGGAATGACCCTCTACGGCGGCGGATGCGACGGGATGCGTCTGGAGTGCAACAACTTCAAGGGAAACAACAACGGGGTTTCGATTCAGAGCGGCAGCGACCCAAGGCTGGTGAACAACAATTTCCTCGGCAACATCCAGTACGGAATCACCAACACCGGCTCCTCTTCCGCCATCAACGCCGTAAACAACTGGTGGGGCGATCCTACCGGACCATCCGGCGGAGACGCCGTGAACGGCTCGGTGCTCTATGAACCGGTGCTTGAGGAGCCCTCCGACTGCGTTTCTTTGCCGCCGGACAATTTCGCCCCCTACACGCCGATGCATCCCACGCCTTCGGACGGTGCCCTGAACGTCGCGCTCGATGAGAGCGGCGGCTTGCTTCTGCAATGGCGTGGAGGCGACCCCGACCCGTTGGATGAAATTTTCTACGATGTCTATTTCTCGAAAGATTCCGAGAACTTGGAGTTGATAGGAACGGATCTGACCGAATCTTCGCTGATGATGAACGATCTCGAAATCGGGATGCGGTACTATTGGAAAGTCGTCGCCAAGGACGGCGCAGGCAACGTCACCGAAGGCGCGGTGTGGCTTTTCGTCACTGCCGGACCTCCCTCCGATCTCGCCCTCGGAACGCTGGAGATCGAGGTTCCCGAAGGCGGACTGGTCAGCGGCATGGCAACGACCGTCCGCGTGACGGTAACGAACATCGGCGAAGGCCCCGTTTCCGTTGCATTTCCCACCACTTTGAAGATAGACGACACCACTTACGAAACCCAGTGGATCGACCGCGTGTTGATTACCGACGAGGCGGAGACACTTTCCTTTACCTGGATCGCACAAGCCGGAACCCACACGGGGGAATTTATCGTGGACCTGGACAATCTGGTGGAGGAATCCAACGAAACCAACAACACATTGGCATTCGAACTCCCCGAAATCCCATACCCGGACCTGATCCCACAGGATATCGTGCTGCAAACCGAAAATCCCGTGCAGGGAGAAACATCTACCGTAGCCGTCGTTCTGCAAAACCTTGGAGCGGATACGCTCAAAGACGTCCTCATCGAGTTGAAATCCTCCAACCTGACGTATTCGGCGTGGTGGAACGGTGGGCTTCCAAGTGGCGAAACCACTGAAATTCCTTTCGAAATTCCCACTCCGGCGGGCGAGTTTTCCGCGTCGGCAACGGTGGACGCCTCGAACCTGGTCGCAGAATCCGACGAGGAAAACAATGTGTTCGAGAAAATTCTCGCCACGATTCCCTACCCGGATTTGACAGGCGTGGAATACGAAGTCGAACCCTTGGTTCCTTATATCAACGAAAACGTGCTCGTCACCCTGGAGATTGCCAACGAAGGAGAAGGCGGCACGGTGCTGCCTTTCAACGTTTCGTTGATGGTGGATGGAACCAAGGTCGATGCTGCAAGAGTGCTCGAAGAACTCCGCACCCCGGAAAACAGCGCCTTCGTCGAACTAAACTGGACGGCTCAACCCGGAGTGCACAACCTGGAGTTGCGTATCGATTCCAAATCGGAAGTGGCCGAAAGCGACGAGGTGGACAACATCATTCCCGTGGGCGAATTGGAAATCCTGCTTCCCGATTACATTCCCACGTTGGCCGATTACCGACCGGAGGAGATTTCCCAGGGAGAATCGGTATATTTCACCGCTACGGTAGAGAACCAGGGCGAGGGCGCGAATGTCCTGCCCGTCCAGGTGCGTTTCCACATCGATGAAATCGCTTTCAATACAACGGAAATGCTGACCTGGCTCGAACCGGGAGCCATGGGCCAGATCACGAACGACGCGGCCTGGCGGGCACAGGCCGGGGAACACTGCTACCAGATCACGGTCAACCCGGATGGAAACATGCCGGAAGAAAATCTGGAAAACAATACGATTTCCGGGTGCTTACCCCTTGTCGAACAGCCGGACCTGACCCTGCTTTCAATCAACTACGACTCGGATGCGCTTGATCTAGGCAACGTGGTGTCGTTTTCCACAACCGTGACGAATATCGGCACGGGAGACACCTGGCTTCCCTTCAAAGTCGCACTTTATGCCAATGGAGTAAGGCAATCCGGCGCAAAAACGGTGGAAATTCTCGAAGTCGGGCAGGAGCAGGGCGTCACCTTGCCGTGGCGAGTGGCCGCCGGAGACTGGACGATCGAACTCAGGGCGGATGCGGACAATCAGGTGGAAGAATCCGACGAAACCAACAACACCATCGAGACGGTCTTGCCCCATATTTTCGGTCCGCCGGACATCTCGGTGGCGCTCGTGGATTACGAAGGCGAAAAAGTCTGGGGGGAAAGAGTCGTATCGTGGAACGCCAGTCATTCCGAGGATGTAGCGATCTCAAGGGTGCGAGTCTACGCCAACCATTCCGGCGATCACCTGCTGATCGACACCACCGAAGCCCAGGGAACCGTTCCGTGGGATACGACCCAATTTCCCGATGGTACGTACCGTCTTCGTGGACTGGTCACCGATGCCAACGGCGTGCAGGACGAAGCCGTCAGCGGGTCTTTCGAGGTACGAAATCAGCGTTCGATCGCATTGAGTTCCTCGCCATCGTCGTGGCAGACGGGAAGAATCCAGGAAGAACTCTTTTTCACGATAAAAATCGACAACTTGCAGCCGGAACAAGACACGTTCTCCTTGTCGCTGACCAACACGGACAATCTTTTCGATCTGACGATTGAGGACAACTCCCTTTCGGTTCCGGCGTGGGGCAGCGCATCGACGACGGTCCATGCCACCTCCGATGCGACGGGAACCTACCATTTCAAAGTCGGGGCCGTTTCCGACACCAATCCGGCGCTAAACGCCGAAGTGAGTCTGAGCGTTCGTATCACGGAACCGTTCCTGTTTTCACTCTCGCCGGAAAACGTTCAGACAAGCCTTGGCGATTCGCTGACGTACACGATTTCCGTCACCAATCAACTCACCATCGCGGATACGTACAGCTTCGTCGTATCCGGCTTCCCGGAAGGATGGATCGTTGCACCCGGCTCCGTAACCCTGAATCCGGGCGAAACGGCCCTCCGTAGCATGTCGGTCGAGGAAATCGACCAGATCGGCAATTTCGAACTCGCCGTGGAGACGACCTCCGAGCAGACCGGCGCCATGAAACGCAGAACGAGCACCCTGACCACCCAGGCCGACCCGAAAATCACCTGGCTCTGGCCGGAAAACGGCTATCGAAGCGGCAGCGACAGCATCCTCATTCAGTGGAAAACCAACGTTCCGACTTCCGGCACGCTGCTTCAACGCGAGAAAAACGCCGACGAATGGACCCCGTACCAGGCGCAGGAGGGACTTTTCCACGGTTCGTGGGTGGAAGGATTGCTGCGAAATACCGAGTATGAATTCTACGTGGAAAACGTCAATGAATACGGAGACGTAGAATCCTCCATACGCTCTTTCAGCGTGACGAACGGCGTGGTCTTCACCGAAAACAGTCATTCCTTTTCCCTGTATCGAGGAAAGAGCAAGGAGTTCTCGATTTCCGTGCAAAATACGGATTCCGTCCCCCATCAGATCGTGGCCTCCATTATCGATCCCCCGGACGATCTCAACGTCGGCATCGTCGGTCCCGGTTCGGGAAGCGATGAAGGCGAAGTGCTGATCGTTCCGGCGGGGAACGTCGCTTCGTTGACGTTGGCCGTTCATGCCCAGGAAAGCGAATCGAACGACTACGCCTTTTCCGTAGGTCTACAAACCGTGGATGAGGAAGCGCCGATATACGATCAAACGCGGGTCGCGGTTCAACTGCTGGATATGGCTGTGGAATTTTCCGTCACCTACTTGTCCGAGAATGCTACCACGCTCGCGAAACGCTACAGGATCACGAACAAAGGTGCGGCGATCTACGACCTCAACGTCAGCCTGGATGAATATCTCCGGGAGGATTCGACGGTCGTTCCTCTGATCGATCACGCCACTCTGGAAGAAAACGGAACGCTCGAATTCGAGGTGGTCCCGGAAATCACTCCCGATTTCACCGGGATCGGCGGAACCATGACGGTCACCGGCGGGGGCTATACGGTTCGGAAAACCCTCGATTTCTCCCTGCCCACCTCCTACGATACCTTCTCGTATCGCCTGGCCGAGGCCGAATGCGCGTTCTCTCCCCTGGAAAGTTCCTGGACGACGTTGGATTTCGACAACCGATACCACTCGTTCACTTGGAGTTTCGGCGATAAAGGCCCGACGAACTGGCTCATCGATGACCGTGGCGAGGAGTTGTACACACCCACGACGGAAGAGGTGGCGGCAGGCGTCAACGTGTTCGACGTGTCGATCGCCGCCGAAACCGAGGAGAGTGAAATTTCCTTTGCATTTGAAGGACTTGTGCCCAATCCCTACGTGGAAGACGGAGAGAACATCCCGATGGTGCGGCGTCGCATCGAATGGTCCGGTTCGGTTGAAGACATCATGGTGAGCGAGAGCGTGACCGAAGCGTTCACCACACCGCAAGCCTTTGAAATGTCTCTGGAATACCGCGACGCGATTGCAGCCGCCGAGAAGACACAGCAGGAGCGGATACTCCTTACCTGGGCGGCGAAAACGGCTTCGGAGCTGGCGACGATCATCGACTCGGTGGAAGAGCAAGACCCTCTGTTGACCTATGCCGAAGATACTTTGAAAGACTGGATCGAAGACAACACCGATACGGGCTCGTTTATGGGCCTGTTCGAAAAAATCTCGACCGGGGCGAACAGTTACACGACGAATCGCCAGCGGGTGGAATCGACCGTCGCCACGCCTTCCGGGCTGGCCGCCGAAGATCTGACCGCCGCCTATATCGGCTTCCATTTCAGCCCGCAATCTCATTTGACACCGCATGACGTGGATATCTTTTTCAATGACTGGCTGGTCGGAAACTTCCGGCAGGATACGCCACGCGGCTATTTCTTCTACGGATTGGAAGCCTATCAGGTCTTTTTCGGGACGGGCGCGACGAACCAGGTGGCTATCACGCTTTACAACAACAAGCCGGGCGAAACGTCGATTCTCTATGATTTCACACTGCTTTTCACGCTGTTGGACATGGAATTGACCTACGCCGCCACCGACGAGGCCGCAGCCTACCAGAAACTGTGCAACACCTATGGAAATCTGCTGCGCCGGGCGGATCTCGCCGTGTATGAGACGTCCATCGTCACCTCGGAGACCTCCGCTCTCGTCGACAGGGAAGAAACCATCGATCTCACGGTGTTCAATCGCGGCTCCGTCGGCGGGATCGCGCTTGCGACGTTGACGGTCGGTGAAGAAACGGTTTGGGAGGATTTCGTATACGTGCCCGGACTTGGACGCACGGACTTCCCAATCCACTGGTTGCCTGAAACTCCCGGTGAACATAACATATCGTTTACACTGAAGATTTTCGAGCCTGACCGGGATCATTCGAATCATCAGGTCGCCACCACGCTTTCGGTGGTCGAGCAGCTTTCCTATCCGCTGACCGTGGCCGTGACCCCGCCGCGCAGCGGCACGATTCAGGGAGAAGGCATTGCCTGTCCCGACGACTGTTCCGAGACGCTCTCCGACGGAGCGACCTTGGATCTGCTCGCCATCCCCAACGCCGGGTACGAATTCGTAACCTGGAAAGGCGATGCCACCACGACCGAAACAACGTTGCCGGTGACGATGAACGGCGCGAAAAGCTATATCGCGGAGTTCTCCTGCATCGAACTGGCTCAGCCGGTGTTGGAGTCGGATACGGAAGGCGTCTACAACGAAGTCCCTTACGCGCTCTCCTGGGACAGCATCGAGGAAGCGACCGGATACGTGCTTCAGGAAAGTCTCTATACGGACTTTTCAACCTTCGAGGAAATCCAGACCGAGGAACTGACGCAAGATTACGAAAAGTTTGTCGAAACCACGACAACCTATTCTTACCGCCTCAAGGCCGTGTCCGGCTGTGGCGAAAGCGCCTGGTCGGAGCCGATATCGGTCACGGTGTCGGACCATCACCTGTATTCTCTCACGGTTTCGGCAAACGGACACGGCAGCGTCAGCGGCGAAGGCATTGCCTGTCCCAACGAATGCCAGGAAGACGTCGAGGAGACCCTCCCGGTGACGTTGGAAGCTACGCCGGAATATGCGTATGCCTTCGATCGTTGGGTTGTGTCCGGCGAGCCGGAGCCACTAGAGGAGAATCCGCTCGAATTCGACATGGCCGGGGACACCCAGGTGGAAGCGTTTTTCGAATGTTTCCAACCGGCTCCGACCGTGGCGCAGGCCAGCGCTTCCGAGGTGGAATGGCTCGTACCGTACACGATTTCGTGGAATGAGGTGGAATACGCAAAAACCTACACCATCGAAGAATCGCTGACCTCCGATTTCTCGGAACCCGTGCAAATCGAAACGTCCGAACCGCAGCAGGACTACCAACATGCCGTGGATGTAGACACCACGTACTACTACCGCATTGCCACGCAAACACTTTGTACCACCTCCGAATATTCCAACATCGTTCAAGTCACAGTACTGGCACGAGAAGAGTATACGGTTTCCATAACGCTCGACGGCCAGGGCACGGTGTCGGGTTCGGGAATCGACTGTCCGGGGACGTGTGAAGCCGTATTTTACGAAGAGGCTCCCGTAGCCTTGACGGCTTCTCCTTCGGAGGGCTGGCGCTTCGTGCGTTGGGATGGCGACCTGCCGCAAACGCAGGCCGAGTGGTCCATCGAATCCATTGGGCAGAATTACAACCTCACCGCCGTGTTCGAGATGATCGAACCGGCCATTTTCGTCGAACCCATGGCACTGGATTTCGGGGAAGTTTCGGTGGCCGGTGCGGGGGAATACGATGAGATCACCATCACGAACACGGGAGGCGCGGATCTGATCGTCAGCCGGGTCGAAAGAACGTCGGTAACGCCCACGTCTTTGCTCATCATGCAGGAAACCTGCACGTCACGGGCATTGGCGCGCAACGAAACTTGCAAACTCCAGATCCGCTTCGCCCCCCAGCGGGAAGGTTCCGCCGAAGGCGGTGTCCTCATTCATTCGAACGATCCGAGTCAAAGCGTGTTGACGGTTTCTTTAAGCGGGCAAGGGGTTTCGGAATCCCTTCCCCTACGGGTGGTGCTGTTCCAAGCCGATCCGGAAGAGGGTGCCCCTCCGCTTATGGTGGACTTGTCGTGGGTGATTGTAGGCGGCTCCGCGCCCTATGCCTGCGAAATCCTTGTAAATGGCGAACGAGAATACCAGTTCGACGACTGCCAGGCCGAAAGCGGACAGGAGCATGAATTCCTCGAAGAAGGCACGTATTCGGTTCAACTCCTGGTCACGGACAGCGATCAGACGGACGCCGGAGCAGCACTGGAGGTTCACGTTTTCATAGAAGAAGAGGAAGAAGGCGAAGGAGACCAGGACGTGGATCTTCCACCGGGGGATCTGGATGAGGAGGAAATCTCCGAAGAAGACTTCGACATCACCGAAATCGATGAGGATGCCGTCACGGAATCGGACGATGACGCCTCCGCCGAAGAAGATCTCGAAGAATGGGAAGCGGAAGAACCTGAAAGCGAATTGGAATTCGAGCAGGAAGGTGAAGACGATCGGATCGAAGACGAGTCGGAAAACGACGTGATCGACACTTCGGAGTTGGAAATGGACGACGAACTCGCGGATGTGGAGAATATCGACCGTTCGACGGACGAAAAAACCGGGGCGGTCGGCGGAGATTCGGGAATGTGCCGAGGCGTTGGAGTCCACTCCTCCTGGTGGTGGTTCCTTTGCGCGGCACTCTTACTCGTAATTCGGAGGAGATCTTTTCTCGCGTGAAATGGAAACTGAAAAGCCAGCACGTAGGTCGGGTGATTTCACCCGACAATTTTAGAAAAAGACCCTTTGTGTCGGGTGATTTCACCCGACCTACATTTTATGTCCACGTTTTCCGACACCCGGCGGGCGTTATCACTGGACGCAAAGCACATCCTTATTCGTGCTTTTTTCCACGCGTTCGAAACCGCCGTTGCTCGATCGATACGACCAGACATACGTTTCGTCATCCGCAGCGCCGGTAGATGTCCATATGGCTCCGCAAAAATCTTTCATGGGAGTGGGGAGGTAGCAATCCTCCCGGATGTCGTTCCACTCTTCGCAACCGACGCAGGAAGCGTCCATGCAGGCTTCGGAAAGGCATCCCGATGATTCACCGACGTTGCACGACCCTCCCGCCATCGTGGCCGGACAGTTGCGCACGAGCGTGCGGACTTCATCGAGAGTCGGCAGCCGCCAGCCGTGGCCGATGTCTTCGTCGCAAAAAGCTCCGGCTTGTTCCCAGGTCAGTGTGTCCATAGCGTTATAATTCTGCGCCTGCCAGATCAGGCCAGTGTCCTCGTCGGTCCAGGTCGCAAACGGCGCAATGCCGCAATCGCCATCGTAATCGCAATAGGGTTTGGGATCGCCGCATTCTCCGCAGGAATGTTCCACATCGAAGATCGACGGTCCGCACTCCCGGTTCTCGCAGATATCCGAACAACTTCCGTCGGGCAGGCAATACGTGTTTCCCAGACACATACCGCAATCTTCCATGGGAACCTCATCCTCCTGGTCGATGTCCCTGGCGCAGCGTAATCCGGATTGGGTGTTGCTGGAACCGGGTACGGAACTGCGGCGAAGAGAAGGACGCAGGTACTTAGGATACGTCCTGTACGACCCTCCCCGAAGCATTTTGAGAGTTTCCGTAATGCCCCCGGCGTACTGGGTGGCGCAATCTCCTTCCACCCAGGCGCTGCCGTCCATGGGCGCTCCATAATAGAAGTCGTCCCGGTGATAGCAATCCTCCACCCACTCGTCGATGTTCCCCAGCATGTCATACAGGCCGTAAGCGTTGGCCTGTTTTTGTCCGACCGGTTGCACGCGCAGATCCTGCACCTCGTCGCTCCAGGAATTGTAGGCGTGCCAGGCGATATCTTCGAGGCATTCGAGGGTTTCTCCGCAGGAATATTTCGAGGCCGATCCGGCCCGGGCGGCGTATTCCCACTCGGCTTCGGTGGGCAGTCTGCCGCCGATTTTCTTACAGAAATCATCGGCGTCGTACCAGTTGACGTTGAACACCGGGCATTCGGCGCAGGCGGGATGGTCGCTGGGGTTGAGTCCCGTCAGCGTTTCATAAAACGCCTGCGTGACGGGCGTCGCCATCAATTGGAACACGGAAACGTGCACAGGATGCCGGGGAAGCTCGGCTTCGCCGCACAGGAAATCGTCTTCCGCGCAGCCCATTTCGTAAAATCCGGCGGGAACGGTCACCCAGGAAAGGGGGTAGATCAATGTTTCTTTGACTTCGTATGCCGCCCAATCCGTTTCGTTCCGGGCGTAGTCCCGGTATCGGACGCGAATTTTGGTCACGGTCGAATCGGAAAGCTTCACTCGGCCTCGCGTGCGGTAGGGAATCCACTCTCCCACGGCGGAAAGACAATCCGCATCGTCGCAGGCTACAAGCCCATTTTCCAAGGAATCCCCGCTTCCCGTGCAGTCGTTCGTGCAGGCCTGGACGAACATTTCGTCGCGATCTTTGGCCGAAAAGACGAGTTCCACATACAAGTGTTCCTCATCCTCGGCGAAAAGCAGCGAAGAGGAGGAGCCTACCGCCGGATCGGAAGGAGGCGTGGTATCGAGGGTGATCGTTCTGGCGTAAAGGGGAGATTCGTAGTCCCGTTCGTTGAGCAGCTTCATGTATACGCTGTGCTCTCCCTCGGAAGTCTCTTCCAGCCCTTCATGCAGGCTCCAGTTGATCAGCATGTAGGCTCCCTGGTCGTTCGGAGTCAAATCCGACAAGTTCACGTCCAGGCGTGCTTCGGACGGAAAATCCTTGCGATTCGACACCAGAACCCGACTCGCCGCACCAGCCAGAAACCGCAGGTTGACGAGCGGAGTTTTCGTGTAGCAGTCCGGGCAACTCACGGGACCGGTCGCCATATAAAATTCGAAAGGCTGACCGTTCGCGAAATTCTCGTTTTGCTCTATCGCAGGTGTCGGAGCGAGAGTCAGAGAAACTTCGACGATGACGTCCAGGCCCGCTTTCAAAGTGAAAGGCTTCGATTCTCCGAAATACAGCGGACGCTCGTTTTTATCCATCGCCGCCGCGAGGTTGACGACGAGAACCAGTTTCTGACCGTTGGGAACGTCCGGAAAGCTCAGATTCGCTCCCGTCTCGGCCTGGAATTGCACGAGGTTGGACTCCGCCACCTGGGTGCGTTCCTCGTTCTCCACGCGAAACACTTCTCCCCAGGCATACAATTCCTCATCCGCCGACGGTTTCGTCTCCGACCATGTAAACGTGATCGAAAACGTGCCCTCTTCGACGGAATCGTCACAGCCTGCCAGTCCCGCACACAAGAGGACGAACCAAAACGGCACGACGAATTTTCGCAAGAAATGTTTCATGGTTCATAGTCCCGTACACAGCGGAAACCCGTGAACAAGGCCGTATCCCCCGCTTTCAGAAAATTCCTCCGGGATGATGCAAGCGAGTGGGGAGAACTGAAAATGTCGCCCCCCCTCGTGATTTTGTAGTTTTCGTGGCAGTTTTCGACCCAGGGACTGCCGTCGTTCGGCGCGCCCTGATAACCCATATTGTACCCGTTTTCCATGTGAAGACAGTCCTCGACCCACTCGCTGGCGTTGCCGATCATGTCGTACAACCCGAAATCGTTGGGCTTTTTCAAACCGGGAATGTGTCCTTTGATGTCCGAGTTGTCCATGTACCAGGCGATCTCATCGAGACACGCCTCGTCATTGCCGCAAGGATAGATGGTGGTGGTCTCCGCACGGGCCGCGTATTCCCATTCGGACTCGGAAGGCAGGCGACCGCCGATGGAGAGACAAAAGGATTTCGCAATGTACCAGGAGACGTGAAATCCCGGACATGCGTCCCAGTTGTCGCTGTCTTCCGTGCATAAAAACCGGTTCGAGGGCCAATGACCCGTCATTTTTCTGTAATCGCCGTAAGTGACTTCCTTTGCCAGCATTTGAAACGGCGAAATGGTGACGGTATGCACCGGATACTCGTCGTAACAGTTCCCATCACCCGGCACGCAACCCATCGTGAACGTTCCGCCTGGGATATCCACCCAGGGAAGATCCATCAGGGCCACGCCATCGAAGGCGAAAACCACCCAATCTGTTTCGTTGTGCGCCCAATCGCGAAATTTCACACGAACCTTTTTCACCTCGTCGGAGGCAAACGAAATCCATCCGCTGGTTTCGAAAGGAATCCATTCTTCCACAGCGGACAGGCAATGGCGCTCTTCATTCGACGAACAGGCGAAAATTCCGCCGTCGATGCGGTCCTCTTCCTCGGTGCAGCCTTCCGAACAGGCTTCGACGATCATTTCCTTCTCACCCACCACGGCAAAAATCATTTCGACGGCCAGATCCTCGGGAGTCTCGGCGAAAACAAGGGGGTCAACCGCCTCCACCGCCGCGTCCGCAGGGGCTTCGGTGTCGAGCGTCAAACTGCGGCGATACAGACCCGATTCGTAGCCCAGCGAATGGACGAGTTTCATGTAGACGGTCCGTTGGCCGTCTCCGATATCTTCCAGCCCTTCGTTGAGGTTCCACTCGTCGATGGTTGCCACACCGCTTTCGTCTTGCTCCAGGTCGTCCAGTTCGAAAACGCTCCGTTTTCCTTCGGGAAAATCACTGAAATTGGAAAGAACCACTTGCGCGGCGTGAAGGGACTCGAAACGAATCCCTACGATTTCGGAGGCCGTATAACAATCGCTGCACGCAGCGGGACCGGTCGTGCCAAGAAAGGAAAAGGCGACATCCTGCCCGTTGTCGTCTTCATAAATCAACTCCGGTGCAGGTGAAAGCGAGACTTCGACGGAAACCACGGTGTCACGACCGGGTTCGAGGGCAAACGTCTTCGACTCTCCGAAATACAACGGCAGGCTTTCCTTGTCCTGATCGGCGGTAAAGGCCACCGTCAGCATCAGGGATTCGCCATTCGGAACGTTTTCGAAAACCAGGAGAGTTCCTTGATTCGTATCAAAAGGAACGATGGGAGAATCCTCCACGGCGATGCGTGCGTCTTCCTGCACGCGGAACACCTGCCCCCACACATACAGCGTATCCCCGGCATCGGGCCGATCGTCGCCCCAGACGAAATCCAGGGAAAAAGTGCCGTTTCGTTCGGCATCCTCGCAAGATGCCGGAATTAAAGCAAAAAGAACGAAAATCAACCATGCGACGACAGGGAATCTCATGGCGAAACTCCCGGCAGGGTGGCCGTTCCCGACCCGCTGGAAGGCTGCTTCGCGTCCGAGGTTCCCAGCACGACTCCGGTTGTGACGCCCCCGGCCACAACCGCACCCGCAATCGTCCAGAACCACCAGGTTTTCCACCAGGGTGTGGGTTCTTTTATCAGGTTCAGGCTGATGGAGGTCAGCCGTCCGGGTTCGATGTACGCCTCCTGGGAAAGTGTCTGGTACCCTTTTTTCCGTGCCATGATCT
The DNA here is from genome assembly GCA_963663525.2 of Myxococcota bacterium. Taxonomy (GTDB): domain Bacteria; phylum Myxococcota_A; class SURF-8; order SURF-8. The sequence continues at coordinate 280,287 of CAXXHC010000004.1, read as the reverse complement.
GCAGTTTTCCGGCGTCCTGGTGTTCGTCGGGTGCGATTTCCGGCCACATTCCAAGGGGAGTCCCGTTGAGAATCAACTCGATGTCGTCCACGTTCGCCGTCAATTTGAAAAATCCCTGGCCTTCCTCCGGAACCCCGAAGAGGTCGCGCAATACGAAGCGCGTCGCCGCCAGAAGTCCGTCCTCCGGGCCGGTGAAGAACTCCGAGGCCCGCCCGATGATCGCGGTATCCCGGATGTCGATCACCTGAAGGTTCAGGATGTGGGTGTCTTTGAGTTTGCCGACCGAACCCGTCATCAGGTATTGCACGCCCATGGCGTTGCCGATTTCCGCGAAACAGGACACCGAATCGCATCCCAGGCTTTGTTTGTCGGCTTCGAACTGCAACGCCGCTTTGATCTCCTCGCGGGAAATCACCGTAATCCCTTGAAATTGCTTGAGTTCGAGCGCTACGACGTTCGTCAGGTTCTTGGCCAGACTCTCCGGTACGCCATGGGCCTTGAGATCGAACACGGCGAAGCTCGGATGTTCGCCCAAAGCGCCCAACTCGATGGTCTGCTTTTCGCTTTCCACCGCCCCTTCTAGGGTCGCGAGAATCTCCTTCACCACGGCATCGACGGCGGATTCCAGGTTTTTCTCATCCACTTCTCGGCTTGCGCGGGAGACGGCCTCCACCTTGCTCGTATCGAAAATCGAAGCCGTCAACAACCACTTTCCACCGATTTTCGCGACGGTTCCGTTGAGCAGCAGTTTCGATCCCAGGGTGGAAAGGTTCGCCATGCAGCCCCGGTCCTTCTCGCAGGCGCCCCCTTTCTCGATCTCTTTCAAGGAAAAAACTTCCGCCAGATCTTTTTTGGTGAAAATCGTTACGTGGCCTGTATTTTCAAACTCCCGGACGAATCGCCGATTCAGGGTCTCGACGGCATCGTCTTTCAAATCCTCGGACTGAATACCCCAAAAGGCGATGCTCCACGTTTTCACGCTTTTCGACGACGTTCCACCGTCCAAACCTGCCTCCTTCGATTCTTCCGCCCACGAAAACGGAGCGGCGCCGAAAAGAATCAGGCCCAGGATCACCCAAGCGAAAAAAATACGCGTTCGGTTCTTCATGGATTCCACTCTTGCCCCTGAAAATGGAAATGGATCGTGTTTCGTTTACGAATCCGCTTTCAGGCATATTAAGCATGAAATAAACGAATTTTAACACCTTGGATCAAGTATACAGAGGGATTGAGAAAAAGCCAAAGTTCCGTCATCTGGGGAAGCATATTGGCGGCATCACAGGATATTGTCATTTTGCTCAAATTGCATACCGCTCACTCCGAGTGCTACCCGTAAGGGCGGTGTGTCGAGGAGTAAATGAGATGGCTCGATACGATTTGCTTCGCAAATCACTCGCCATGAGCGGTTTTTTTGCAAAGTGACCTTTTTTTTATGATGCACCCCTGCATATTTATGGTTCATCACGAATTTGGGTACTTCAATGTTTTCCAAAGCTCCTGCCGATCACGAAAAACAGTTGAAATCACAAAGGAATTCAAGATTGATGAGTTGTAAAGGGGGCATAATCATTCTTAGCAATTCTTTGTATGGGTTTTATCTTATTGAATTCACAAATAAAAAGGTTCATCCGACTTTCGGGGGCGTTGTATGCCTGCTCGTAGGCGTGGTGCTTGCTCTTGCGCATCAGGGGCGGTTAATCGGGTCCACCAGGATCTGTTTTTTCGTTTGAAACCTCAAAAAAGGGAGGATGAATGTAGGGGCGGGTGAAAGGAGCATAGCGACTGTAGCCCCCCGTTCTGACAGAGTTTTTTGAGGAGCTCCGTTCACTTTGTTCACTACACTCGCCCCTACGTTTTTTTTCCTTGGAATAAGCTTTTACAATGTTTCGCACAAATTTAATTTCCGCCCCACTGGATTCCTGCCTGCGCGGGAATGATGATCGGATTGGGGCGCTGTGTTATTGTTGCCGGATTGATACTACCAGCGGGAAAAGTTGATCCGACATTCCGAGTCGTCTATCCTGATAACACTACGGTATCGAAGCACAGAGAAAGGAGCAAAACCATGCTCACAGGCGTTCACTTTCTGCTAACCATGCGGTGCAACTACGAATGCGACCACTGCTTTCTCTATTGCGGGCCACGTTCGCCGGGGACGTTCACCACCGAACAATTGAACTCGGTTTTCGACCAGTTGGCGCGCATACCGAGTGTAGAAACCATCTATTTCGAAGGTGGCGAACCTTTTCTATACTACCCGTTGCTTCTGCATGGTCTTCGATTGGCCGCCAAACATGGGTACAAACGGGGAATCGTGACAAACGGCTACTGGGCGAACAGTTCCAAGGACGCCGAACTCTGGCTGGCTCCATTGGCTGAAATCGGTCTCGACGATCTGAGCATCAGTGACGATTCGTTGCATTACGGAGAAGAGGAAGGAACGCGCAGCAAAAGGGTGAAAGAGGCTTCGGAAAAACTCGGGCTGCCGTCCGGAACGATTTGTCTCGAGCAGCCGAGCATCATCGGCGAAACGTCGGATAACGAGAAGGGGCAACCCATCGTCGGCGGGGATATTCGTTTCCGAGGTCGTGCAGCGGATAAACTTACTGGAGGTTTACCGCGGACACCCTGGCGCAACTTTTCACAATGTCCCGATGAGGATCTGGAAAATCCCGGTCGGGTCCACGTTGATCCCTTTGGCAACGTTCATCTTTGCCAAGGCTTGTGCATCGGTAATTTATGGAAAACGACACTCGACGAACTGATAGAGAACTACAACCCAAGCAGTCACCCCATCGTCAAGCACCTGATTCAAGGTGGCCCGACAGCGTTGGCAAAAGCTTTTGATTTTACCGTCGAGGCTGGCTACGTCGATGCCTGTCACCTATGCTATCGAGTGCGGCAAAACCTACTTGATAGATTTCCGAATGTTCTTACGCCTGCACATGTTTACGGCCTTCATCAATGAGACACTGAATATTCGAAACCCTAATAAATTTTCAAAGGACTGTGGTTTCAAAGTGTTGACACGATGAGTGATTTTCGAAAATTTCCGGGTGAGGAACCACCCGACTGCGTTTTCACGCCCTTGAGGATGGCATCAGGATGGTGGAAAAACTTTTCAAGCTGTGCGCATTGGGTTTGTGGACCAGCCTGGCCTGGAGCCTTTGGCTGGAACAAGCGTTCGCCCTCGTGTCCCTGCTCCTGTTTTTCCTGCTCGCGATTCGAACCAAGCACATGAAATCCAACGGTTTTTCCGAATTCCTCGCCGGGTCGCCCTCCCCTTCCGATCCCGTTTTCACACTTGGAGCCTGGATGCTGCTGGTGAGCTTGTCCTGGCTTTCGGCCTATGGAAAACCGTTCGAGCCGGAACGCTGTTTCGGCCTGTGGGTGATGCTCGCCGTCCTGCCTGTGAGCCTCTTCGCGCTACGTCCCTTATTGAAACGGGAATTAGCTTGGATGGCGCTGGCAGCGGTGCTCGCACTCGTCGGAGCCTATGCCCTCGTGCAATACGTCACCGGAATCGACCTCATGCGACCGGGGCATCCTGCAACCTATCTTTCTCCTGTTTCTTCGGGCAGTTACGCGATTATCGGCACCTTCGACCGTCACCACACCTACGCCACGGTCACCACCCTTTTGCTGCTGATGCTCGGCGGGCGGCTGCTCGACCCCTCCTCGAAAGGGCTGCGTGTACTGGGCGTTGCGGCGCTGATGTTGTCCGGTGCAGCGGTGCTGCTCTGCCCGTCTCGCGCCGCCTGGCTGGGAGGTCTTGCCGGGGGGACGATGCTCGCCGCGTCGAGGTTGAAAAAATGGAAACTCCTCGCCATTCTCATCCCTTGCATCGTTCTGTTTCTCGCTCTGTTCCCACCGTCGCGCGAGCGACTGCTCCAGGCGGCCAACCGCTTCGGCCTGGAGGATCGGCACACCATCGCCTCGGTGGCTCGCGCCCGGCTGGCCGACGAACCGTTGGGCTTCGGCTATGGGCGTTTCGCCTGGGAAGCGGCCACGGATTTCGAAGCCACCCGCGTTTCGGTGAAAGTCCGCTCCGGCACCCACGCGGACCTGCTTTCCATGCTGGCCGGCGGCGGTCCGTTGCTTTTTCTGGCGTGGCTGGCGCTGGGGGCTTCGCTGTTCGTTTCGCTGGGGCGCGCCATGCGCCACGATACCGAACGGCGCGGATACTATGCCGGTCTGATGGCGGCTTTTGTCTGCTATCACCTCTGCGCCCTATTCCACAACGCGCTGCAAGACGGTGAAATCGCCTATGTTTTCTGGACGATGGTCGGGCTCGTTCTGCTTCCTCCGCGCGTGGAGTCGGTGAATCCGACGTAATGTCAATCCTCTGCCCCCCTTCGATCATTCAGCAGGAAAAATCGTAGGTCGGGTGATTTCACCCGACACAAAGGGTCTTTTTCGAAAATTGTCGGCTGAAACAATTACCCGATCTACGCGAGCTTTCGAACAGCACATATTTTGTGCGTTACGCTTGTTTTTCTCAACGTGTCTCCATTACACGCTCACCCTGAGTGATTTCGTGAAGCGAAATCGTATCGAAGGGGAGCGAATACCACGGAGATTCCTCGATACACCGCCCTTCGGGCGGCACTCGGAATGAGCGGGTTGCAATTTGAATAAAATGACAATATCCTGTGATGCACCCGAGTCATCCCCGTCCCCCCGAAAAATCCCGTCGATTGTTCTTGCATCCGAAAGCACCGGCGGTAATATAATCGTTCCCCGTTTTTTCGGCCACACTTCGAACGCCTTTGGAAAACGAGGAGGTAAAGGCCCCCAAAGCGACGTGGGCCGTAAAAGCACGAACGCGAGAAAGGTGGAGCGATGCGTTATTCACGGATGCTGATTCCGACACTTAAAGAAGTGCCTGCCGATGCGCAGGTGCAGAGCCATATTCTGATGCTGCGGGCTGGGATGATCCGCAAGCTTGCGGCGGGTATCTACACCTATCTGCCGCTGGCGCTGCGTTCGATCCGCAAGGTGGAGCGCATCGTGCGCGAGGAACTCAATCGCACCGGCGCACAGGAATTGCTTATGCCGATGGTGCAGCCGGGCGAGATCTGGGAAAGCTCCGGTCGCTGGAGCCAGTACGGACCCGAACTGCTGCGCATCAAGGACCGCAAGGGCGGGGATTTCTGCCTGGGACCGACCCACGAGGAAGTGATTACCCACCTCTTCGCCAACGAGATCAAAAGCTATCGCCAGCTTCCGATCAATCTTTATCAGATCATGGACAAGTTCCGCGACGAGATCCGCCCCCGCTTCGGACTGATGCGCGGTCGGGAATTCATCATGAAGGACGCCTATTCCTTCCACATCGACAAGGAAGACGCGCTGGAGAGCGGTTACAAGGTGATGTACGACGCCTACACCCGCATTTTCACCCGCTGCGGCCTGAAATTCCGGGCCGTGGAGGCGGACACCGGCGCGATCGGCGGCAACTACTCCCATGAATTCCAGGTGCTGGCGTCTTCCGGCGAGGATACCATCCTGGCCTGCGACAAGTGCGAGTATTCCGCCAACGTCGAGAAGGCCGAATCCATCGTCGAAAAGGAAACGGAAGTCGAACCCGGCAACGCGGAGCTGGCCGAGGTGCACACGCCGAACCAGCGGACCATCGAGGAGATTTCGGCCTTTTTGAAGGTCGGACCGGAAAAACTCATCAAGACCCTGATCTATCACGACGACGCGGGCGAGTTCTACGCGGTCTGCCTGCGGGGAGACGAGGAACTCAACGAACTGAAATTCAAAAATCACCTGGGCGTCACCGCCGTCTATCCGGCGGAAGAAGCCGACATCCTCAAGCGCACCGGCGCGCCTGTGGGTTTCGCCGGTCCGGTGGGCATGAAACTGCCCGTGATCTGCGACCACTCGGTCAAGACCGTCGCCGACGGCGTGACCGGAGCCAACAAGAAGGACTACCACCTCACCGGCGTCAACCGGGGTCGGGATTTCGAGCCCGTCGCCTGGGCCGACCTGCGCTGCGCCAAAGCCGGCGAAGGCTGCACCCGCTGCGAAGGCGGCACGCTGCACGAGTACAAAGGCATCGAGGTGGGGCAGACCTTCTACCTGGGCCAGAAATACTCCTCGAAAATGAAAGCCGTAGTGCAGGACGAAAACGGCAAGGACGTGGCGGTGGAAATGGGCTGCTACGGCATCGGCGTAAGCCGCACCGTGGCGGCGGCCATCGAGCAGAACCACGACGACAAGGGCATCATCTGGCCCTTGCCCATCGCGCCTTTCGCGGTGGAAGTCCTGCCGGTGATGATGAAGGACGACGCCGTGCGCGAGGCGGGAGAAAAGATCTACAACGACCTGCTGGCCAAGGGCGTTGAAGTGCTGTTGGATGACCGCAATGAACGCGCGGGCATCAAGTTCAACGATGCGGATTTGTTGGGAATTCCCATCCGTATCACCATCGGCAAGAAAAGCCTGAAAAACGGACAGGTCGAATTCAAGCTGCGCCGTTCCCAGGATATGGAATTGGTCGGGCTGGAAGACATCGTGGACAAAGTTCAGGAGACCATCAAAACCCTGATGGCCGAATGTTCGGGAGAATGACATGGAAATCACCGAGGCACGTAAAAAGCTGATCGTGGCGATGGACGGGGACTACTCCCTCCTGCAACTGCGCAACCAGGCGAAATTGTTGAAAAATGCCGTGGGGACGTTCAAAATCGGGATGCGCCTGTTCACCCGGCTGGGACCGGATGCGGTGAACGCCATCGCCTCGGAGGGGCTGGGAGTCTTCCTGGATCTGAAATACCACGACATCCCCAACACCGTGGCGCAGGCCTGTGAGGAAGCGGTGCGGCTGGGCGGCATCGACATGTTCACGATCCACGCCGGGGGAGGCACCAAGATGATGATGCGCGCCGTGGAAGCCACGCGGGAAGCGGCGGCGCGTTCGAACCTGCCCCGACCGAAAATCCTCGCCGTGACGGTCCTGACGAGCCTGGGCAACGACGATCTTACCGAACTGGGCATTATGGAAAGCACCTCCGAGCGTGTCGCGCGACTGGCCGGGCTGGCCTCGGACAGCGGCGCGGACGGCGTGGTGGCGAGCCCTCGGGAAATCTCCATCGCACGCGAACAGATGGGCGAAGGCTTTCTGATCGTCACGCCGGGCATTCGGATGCAGGAATCGCCGGTGGGCAAGGCCGACGACCAGCGCCGCACGCTCGCACCGGGACAGGCCATCGAGGCCGGAGCCGATTACATCGTAGTGGGACGACCGATCATCGCCGCTGAAGATCCGGTGGATGCCGCCGAACGAATCGTGCACGACATGGCGGAGGTCTGATTGGCTCGACGAGTCGCCGGAATCCGTCCCGTGATGGAGGTTCTAGAGCACAAACCGGGCGATTGCCGCCGGGCGTGGCTCAAGGAAGGACCGTGCAAAAACGCGCTGGAGCGCGTGCGGCTTCGTCTGCAAGAGCATGATATTCCAGCGGAAATCGTCCCCAAGGTCGAACTCGACCACCTCTTTCCGGGAAACCATCAAGGGGTTGTGATCGAATTGCAACCGTTTCGATACGCCACCTTCGACGAGGTGTTTTCGACAACCTCCGAAGGCTCCGGCGTCGTACTGGTGCTCGATCAGGTGCAAGATCCGCACAACTTCGGGGCGATCATCCGCACCGCCGAAGTCACCGGTTGCCGGGCGGTCATCGTGGCCAAAGACAAACAGGCCGAAGTGACTCCGGTGGTGGAGCGCGCCAGCGCCGGGGCCACACAGTGGATTCCCATCGTGCGCGAAACCAACCTCGCAAGAGCACTCAACCAGTTGAAAAAACTAGGCTTTTGGATCTACGGACTCGCGGGCGAGGAGCCCAGTTCCCTCCCATACGATCTCGACCTCACCGGCAACGTGGCCCTCGTCGCCGGCTCCGAGGGACGCGGCCTGCGTCCCGGCACGCGCAAAGTCTGCGACGCCATCTGCCGCCTGCCGATGCGGGGCAACGTGAGTTCCTACAACGTGTCCGTCGCGGTCGGAATGGCGCTGGGAGAGGTGTTGCGGCAACAACGAAACGGGTAAATCGATATGACGGTATCGAAAGTATCAGGAAATTCTATTTTCGTACATACTTCGCATTTAATTCACTAAATTCCACGTGATATCAAATAGTTATCAGATTACCATGCAAATCATGAATATTCATACTTGCTTAGAAAGTAAAATTCAGCACATATAACGCAGAAAATCATCAAGTATCATCATGAACGATAACGCCACAAGTACGGAAACGGCAGAAAATTCGCAACTTTATATAAAATTCGGATTGTCCTTTAAAACAAATGAGTTACGAAGATTTTTCCGTATGATTTTCACGGGAAAACGAGGGAGAAATCAGGTCGCCAAAATCGACGTTATCGCAGATATTATTCAATCTCTCTTTGCGAGAAAAAAACCCTCGCTTAGTCGCAAAAAAACCACCTTTGCATGGAAAATCCCTCCCTTTGCGAGAAAAAAGCCTCTCCTTGCGAGACTCGGTTGGGACGTCCCTTTTTGTAAAAACGAGACGGTTTTATAAATTCTGTCGGTAGCTGCTAAAATCGACCTCGAATGAAAAATGGCTCTCACGCTGACCCGAATCTTGGAGGATTTTGCGGAATTCCTCTTTTCCCGCAGGAGTTTCCGTCCAGTATTCGATCTGGGTTTCCACCTCGTCGATATCAGCGACGGCCTCGATGTACTCGCGGTTGTCCTGGAAATAGTTCTGCACCAATTCCACACTGAAATCAAAGCCTTCGCCGTTTTCCCGGAAGCGATCCAGCGTCGGCGAATAGGTCTGCACGTGGATGCGTCCGTTCGTCACATCGTAGCGCAAAAGCCGCATGTAGCCGTTGCCGCCTTGGGGCGGCAGAGACTGGAAGTCCACCAGCATCTCGTGCACGGGAAGGCCGTGTTCGTTGGTGCTGACCTGGTAGTATTCGGCGTCGAAATGGCCGCACTGAACCATGTAGATCTGCTTCTGCTTCGAAATGAATTTGTTGAACAATTCCTCGGCGTTCCAGCCGTTTTCGAAGTACGGTTTTTGAATGAACGAGGTGATGAACGAATCGACGCGCCCCGCCGCAAGCAGGTCGAAGGGGTAGCCCATTTCCTCGGTCATGCGCCAGTCCAAAAGGTAGCGGTGCGTGCTGAGCGCCACGGCGGCATCTGGATGGTCGGCAATCACCTGCTCGGCCCAGTCGATTTCCTCGTCCCACGGATCGATGGGCAGATGCAGAAAGAGGAATTCCTGTCCATCATAGGAGAATGTCTCAAAATTGCTCAGCGCGGTGGGTGACGTTCCGCCGTACCAGGAATGCTGCTGATACCGTTGCGGACCGAAATTGTCGATATACCGCATAGCATCGCATGGTTCCTTCGGATCGTCCGAGCAACCCTCGGCGGTGTTTATATGGATGTTGCCGTCGTAATAGACCGCATCATGGTTGCCCAGCACGACGCCGTAGGGGATGCCCGCCCCGTCGAGACGGTCCATCGCATCGCGGGCGTTGAGCCATTGCTGTTCGGCACTTTCGTTGTTGACCACATCGCCCAGATGGGTCACGAAAGCGATTTTCTGTTCTTCGGCATGATCGACGATCCACTGAATCTGATCCACGAATACTTCCGGGTACTTGGCGGAATAGCTCTGAGTATCGGGCAAGGCCACCACGGTGAAATCGTAGGATACGTCGTAGGGACTTTCCTCGTCGGTTTCGGAGGAATCGTAGTCACCTTGCGGCAGGGAGTCTACGCCATCGTCGGACCCGCAGCCGGAAAGAATCGCGAATAAAAGCCACAAGGTCACGGCGATAAGGGACGGTTTCTTCATGGTTTGTTTTCCTGAAAACGAGAGGCAAAAATCACGGGTATATCAACCCGGCACCTAAAACATGCCAGATGCCTACCGAGCAAAATCATCTACGCTCATCCCGAGTAGGCGACGTAAGTCGCCGTATCGAAGGGTAGCAGACGGGCGGAAATTAAAATAGTGCAAAATCTGTTTTTTCGTTTGAAACCTCAAAAAGGGAGGATGAATGTAGGGGCGGGTGAAAGGAACATAGCGACTGTAGCCCCCCGTTTTGACAGAGTTTTTCGGTTTTTCGGTTTTTCGGGAGCTCCGTTCACTTTGTTCACTACACTCGCCCCTACGTTTTTCTCCTTGGAATAAGCTTTTACAATGTTTCGCACTCATTTAATTTCCGCCCGGCCAGCAGACTCAACAGGGATTCCTCGATACACCGCCCTTACGGGCAGCACTCGAAATGAGCGTGTACAAACGCCTGTCAAAGGACGATCTTTTCCGTCGTCGTCGAACGTGTGGCCAACCGACCGACGTCCTCCGAACCGGTCCAAGCCAATCCAGAAAATCCGTAGTCGCTTGCAGGAGGAAATGCTTCCAAGAAGGCAAATTCGATGGTTGAGGTCGTGAGACCTGCTCCAACGAAAAATCCCTCACTTCGTAAGTTTTCACAAAAGTCATCCTCAAAAAACCTTGAATAATATTGACAATTTACCGAGAATTCTCTACAATTGAAAATATATTGAAGGTATTTGAAGGTGGAGTCCCGCGCCCCGCTTCCCGCAACGATAAAGGTTGGTTCGGCATGGATGAAAGGAATCCCTTCCGGGTGATGAACGACGACGTTTCGGCCTGCGACATCCGCGAGGTGGCACAGAAGATCGCAACGTTGGAGGAAAACGCCGAAGAAACGTCCATCTCGGAACATCGTTTTGTGTTCGATTGGTCCGAGATGGAAAAAAAACGGGGCAACGACTGGTTTTCGGACCCGGAGGTCAAAGAATACTTCGAACTTCTGGACCGTGAATTTCCTCACCTGCCAATGTTTTTCGACGCCGACGCCTCGGATTACGAAACCTACGCCATGATTTTCGTGCCGTTTCGCCTGGAAGGCCGCTATCCACGCTTCGAGCGCCAGGAACTGGAGCGGTTCGCGTTGAAAAAAATCGAGGCGATCCAATACTTCTGCAAGCAACACGGCCTGAACTGCAAAGAAACGATCCGCGATTTTTGCAGCGCCCTCGGTCTGGATATCAAGGTGGCAAGCGAACCCAAGGGACCATCGGGCGACTATCCCTTCAAGGCCGAGCGGGTGACGTCGGAATTTCTCGTGGAATTCTTCCAGTCGGGCTATTCCTGCCACATGATCGACTCGTCGGAAGAACCCGTGCTTTTCGCATTGGTCGAAGACCCGGTTTCGGCGTACTACGCGGACACCGAAATCGAAATCGACCTGTTCAAAGGGGATTCCGCGCCAGTGATTCTGCTCGACTTAAGCGTGTACGATCTTCCCGAAAATCCTTTGAAAATGGCCTTTTTGTACAACGTGGCCACCGAACGGCACGTCAACGAACTCAACGCCTACGCCGAGAAAAGCTACCTTGCCCTCAACGTGCTGTTCAAGGACGAAAACGGCGCTCTCTGGTACGGTTTCACGCGGATGATCGACATGCCCGACGCCTTGCGGGAGCGCGTGGAGGAAATCGTCACCGAGGCGTCCGAAGTGCTGCGCGAGATTCCGGAAGACCGCTTCGATTTCAACCGGGCAGTGCGTCAATGCTTCGACGAGGACGTCGAGACGGAAGACGAAGAGATCCCGGAGGAAGAGGAGATTTCCGAGAGCGAAGCGGAGGCAGAAGAGAACATTCCCGAAGAAGTCCCCGCCAAAGAGAAACGCGCCGTCGAGAAAGACGAGGAAAAACAAACGGATCGGGAAGAACGGACCCCGGAGTTCGAAGTCCGCCGCAGTCCCAAACCGACCAAACCCCGCCGGGACCGTTCCCAGCGACTCAATCGGGTGCTGCTCAAACCCACCCGTCGCCCCAGCCGCGACGTCACCGAGCGCATGGCGGTCGCCGTGGGAGAAAAACGCGTGATTTCCCGCAACGAGGATCGCGTGGAACGCCTCAGCCGGAGGGTCATCATCCTCGAAAACAAGCTGATGCAAAAGGAACGGGAAAGTTTGAGGTTCCAGGAAGACCTGCGTCTCGCCAAAGAGCAGATCCGGTTTCTGGAACAAGAAAACCTGGAGTTGGAAAAACGCTGGTGGAAGTTCTGGAAGTAATTGTTTTTATTGGATTTTTGTATTTTCATGCAGGTCGGGGTATTGTTTTACCCGACATTTTTTAGATGGTGTCGGGTGAAACAATCACCCGACCTACTTTTTTCCAGTAATCGAGAGACCCCCTCAGACGACGATCACTTCCACATGCGATGCAGGAGAGGAAACACGGCGGGAGTTGTTCGGCGATACTCGCGGTACTCGTCGCCGAACAACCTGAGCAACTCGGCTTCTTCTTTCCGCACGAGCACGATCAACGTGACATACATCGCCGCCACGACACCCAGAATCGGCCAGGAATGCATAAGCAGTCCGAGACCGGGAGCCAAAAACACCACCCATGCACCATAGACCGGATGGCGGCAGGCGGCATACGGCCCCTTGGTAAACAATTCTCCTTGCGGAAACCCTTTATTCAAGATCCGAAGCGCCGCGATGAAAAACGGCAGGCCGATCAGGATCAGAACTCCACCGATGCCAACCTGCCACGAGAAAGGAAGGAGGGTCATGGTCAGCGTCTCCGGCCAATACAGGCGAGCGCCAATGCCGATGGCCGTGTAAGCAAGCGATAACACAACGAAAAAAGGACCGACGCCGAAAATGCTCAACGTCCTTTCCGGTCTTTTCTGTGGCTCGTGCATCATCCTGAACCGTCTCTTTCCACGAAAAAAGGCCGAGTGAAAAAATCACCCGGCCTCCAGTTCACCACACAATCCTAACCCACGGAAAAGACTCAACTTTCCTCCAGTTGAACCAGCGCGTATTCGATGATTTCTCCCTCGGAAGAGTGGAAACCCGGCTTGACGATGGACTTCACCGTTCCGCCGTGATGCCAGCCGCTGAAGCCCGATTCCTCCTGTCCTGCGACTTTCGAACTGAAGGGATCGAAGGCTTTTCCTATGCGCGGCAGGTGCAGTAGCAGTTCGGCGACTTCAGCGATGGAATTGAGCCATTCGAACTGCTCGCGTTCGAGTTCCTCGACGCCGCCGGAGGTCATCGCCAGATACAGATCGGCGACAATCTTCATCACGATATCGGAAAGCTCCTGTCCCTGGTCGTTCTGCAACTCCATACCCGTGCCGCCGATGCTCTCGCTAAGGATCATCAGCCGCGAAACGGTTTGCAAGGCAAGCGCAACGGGATTGGCGTCCACGCCCTCTTCAGCCTCGCCGTAGGTCGCCCCCGCCCGCTCGATCGCTCCCAGTTCGCGAAGCACTTTGTAGCGGGGATTCTCCATCACCTGTTGCATGATTCCCTCGACGACCTCTTCGCCGAGCCATTTCTGCTCCTGAGCCTGGACGCGCTCCACGAGCATTTCCCAGCCCAGCGTAAACTCCCGCATCCACCAGGATTCGCGCTGGTCGAGACCAAGGTTTTCACGCATCTTAAACAGTCCCTGGGCGAAGTGATTCCATTCGAGTTTGGGACGCGACAGGGCGACTTCCTCGACGCGGGCCACTTCTTCCCTGGCCTTTTCGCCCACCTGCTCCAACAGTTCCTTCTTATCCTCACCAAATTTCACGAGCGAATCCTGAATTTCGGTCAGGCGTTCGTGGAACTCGTGGTTGTTGACCGACAGACTTTCGATGTTGATGGTATTGCGCATCATCGCCTCGGACACTTCGTCCAAGCGGTCGGAGGCTTCGCTGGCTTTCGATAGTTTTTCCTCGAAACTCTTTTCGAAATCCGCAAGTTTTTCGTCCAGGCGTTCATCGAAGGTTTTCGCTTCAACGAGACCTTCCAAGCGCTCGTCCAAGGCTTTCGTATCTACGAGACCTTCCAAGCGCTCGTCCAAAGCTTTCGCTTCGACAAGACCTTCCAAGCGCTCGTCCAAAGCTTTCGTTTCGACGAGACCTTCCAGGCGCTCGTCCAAAGCCTTCGTCTCGACAAGTCCTTCCAGGCGTTCGTCCAAAGCTTTCGTTTCGACGAGACCTTCCAGGCGCTCGTCCAAAGCCTTCGCCTCGACAAGACCTTCCAGGCGCTCGTCCAAGGCTTTTGCCTCTACAAGTCCCTCCAGGCGCTCGTCCAAAGTTTTCGTATCTACGAGACCTTCCAGGCGTTCGTTGAGGATTCCTCCGAGCGTTTCCTCGGTGACGACACCGGCGTTCCGGTAATCCTCGAAAGCCTCCTGAAGATCGCGGATCGAGTTTCTCAACTCCCGCTTGATGGCGTAGAATTCGCTTGAATACTGCTCGATCTGCTCGTTCAGCTTTTCGAGAGTGGCCTGCTGCCCTGCATGTTTTTCCTGCCATTCCTCCTCTCGCTGTTCTAAAGCAGCGAGTTTTTCCTCGATTTCCTCCCGCGAAACGTAGCCTTCCACCAGCGTTTGCGCTTCGTCCTTTTGGATGAACGTTCCGGTAAGGCTTTCGGGATCGAAGGCCAGCGCCGTCAGTTTTTCCTGAATCTCATCCAGTTCTCTCTTCGTCGCAAACGACTTCGCCAACTCGGCGGCATCGGCCTCGACCATTCCCTTTTCGGCCAGCACCGCATCGAGATCACCCCGGCGCACGAAGGTATCGGCCAGTTTTTCGGGATCGATCTCTGCGGGTCGTGCGGCCAGTGCCGCATCGAGATCTTCCCGACGCACGAAGGTTTCGGCCAGCTTTTCGGGGTCGATTTCCGCCGGTCGTGCGGCCAATGCCTCGTCGAGATCCTCTTTCCTTAAGAACGTTCCCTCGAGACTTTGGGGATCGAAGGCGGCGGCGGCCAGTTTTTTCTGAATCGCATCCAGGTCTTTTTTCGTCGCGAACGACTTCGCCATTTCGGCAACATCGGCCTCGACCATCCCCTTTTCAGCCAGCACCGCATCGAGATCGTCTTTCCTGACGAACGTATTGGCCAGCTTTTCGGGGGTCACTTCATCCGATTGCGCGACCAGCGCCGCTTCGAAATCCTCTTTCCGGACGAACATTCCCGAAAGACTTTCGGGATCGAAGGCGGGAGCTTCGACGGAAGACAGTATTTTTTCCAGATCTTCGAGCTTGACGAACGACTCGGCCAGTGCCTCCGTATCGACGGAACCACCCTGCTCTTTGATCGTTTTCTTGACGACCTCTTCCACCTGTGCCTGATCCACGAACTGGTCTTTGAGGTTGTCTTTCGAAATGAAGTTCTTGGTGTAATCCTTGAAGATTTTCGAGGTCACATAATCGGAACTGAGTTCCAGGAACTCCCCTTGGGTGAGAAAGTCGGTCATATCCGGCTGCTTGGTCGAGATGCCTTCGATTCTGTGAGACAACTCTTCAAGCTTGTTGGAAAGATCCGTCGCCCAGCGTTGCAGATTGGCGATGGCGGCTGGATCGATTCCGGGTACGGCCCCCCCCCCCATCTGAGGAATGCGCTGGGAAGCATCCGCACCGGCTGCCGGGTTCGTCCAACTCGACCCTCCCATGGAGGGACCGAAGCCGCTTTGCGAGTTCCCTTGCGGGAAAGGTGCCTGGTTCGGCGGTGCAAAACGCGGCACGCCTGGAGGGAAATTGCCTACGTTGCCTCCCTGATTGTCACCAATCATGATTTTCTGGGTTGCACTGGGAGGAGTCATCCCCCCGAACTGCCCCTGAAATCCCCCACCGAATCGCTGGTTGGCCCAGTTCTTTTCATCCCCCTGGGGCTGATTGCGGAACGGAAGGTTCTGCTGTGCGGCCCGTGGCATCTGTATGGTGGGACGTCGCTGCGAAGGGTCTTGAGGAGGCTGATTGCGTCCGATCATCCCCGGATCGTTTTTCCTTCCGGGAAACGGCGGAATGGCGGGCATCCCGTTCTGAGAACGTCCCGCACCGATTTTCGGGGGGGCCATCATGCCGCTGTCAGGTCCGCCACCCTGCCCCGCCGTTTGACGTCTCGGAGGCGCGGGAGGCTGCTTCGGCGCCTGGCGGGCACCACCTCCTGCCTGCATCCCGGGAATGGTCAGCCAGAGCACGGGCTTCGCACCGTACCGGACAATCTGCTCGAACTCGTAATCGGTAAATTTCTGAAAGTTGGTCGGATGAAGTTTGGTCAACGCGGATTGAAGCTGCTCTGCACGCTGCGGCGTCTTGATGTACATCAAGTAGGTGCCATCCTGCCAGCGCTGGGGATCGACACCGAAGGGGATCGATACCTTTTTCGCGACGGCTTCATCGTCGCTTTGAAGGTGCAGAAACCATTGGCCCCGACCGTCAATCCCAACCGTAGCTCTAACGTTTATGGTGTTGGCCATATCATCCTCTGATGCGGGTCACGAGCTTACCGAAGCGAATTGCTGCGCAAGTCGTTTCCACCAGGAAATAATTGCATACCCCGCTAGTACTTCATACGGAAACCCGTCCGCTGTTGAAGCTTCGTATTCCAAGGATAAACCTGTGTTTGCGATTTCGAAAAGCAACGCTTTTCGGAAAACTTGGAATAATTTTACCTTACTTGTCTACGACTTGCAAGCAAAAGGCCAATGCGTCATCTTACCCGAAACCTCATCAAGGCTTAAATAAGTCCTTGAGATGGCTACGGTTTCGCACGCTTCCTTCCCCTAATTCCAACGGCGAAAGTGCCATTTCTACGCCTCGCGAAGCTTCGCGCCTCCCGTTCTTTATCGGTCCCAAATGGTAGCTGCGAGCTGTTTTTATAGTTCGTTTTCCTCGCCTCGGAACCATTGTAAACACAAAAAATCGAACCGTACACGTCGGACAGCAAAAGAAAACCGGGTGCTTTGAAACGCAAAATGCACTGTTTCCATATTGGCATTCGAATTGCTAAACAAATACGCATCGTTTCAGTCCGGGAAAACGATTTCAGGCTTCCCCCCCTCCTTTCTCCCGTGCGGTTTCTCGGACGCAAGACCGCCCGGTGATTCCTTCAGCGGAATCAAAACCTCTTCTCTTTGCGGATCGGGGTCCACCCGATCCGCATTTCTTTTTGTACGTTAGTCCCGACTCGCGACCGCTTTTCGCACGGCCTTGATCGCTTTGGGCAGAGAGTGCTTCGTCAGCAGGTTGTAAATCGTTTTAGGCATGGGGATGCCGGGATCGGAGGTGATCTGCTGCACAACCAGCGTTTTTCGACCGTCATCTCGGGGAAAGAATTTCCAGAAGCCGTGGGTGTCGCGCACGTCGCCCTCGACGTATTCCCACTCGATGTAAGAATTTCCGTAGTGGCGCATGTTCAACCGATATTTGAACGTGCTCAGCCCCACTTCCATCGTCTGGTCCACGATGGCGAGGTTTTTTACCCAGTGGGCCTTCATTTTCGTGATGTGCGGCATTTTTCCGGCACGGCCTGGATAGTCGCGCATGAAGGCCATAATTTCCTGGGGCGTGGCTTCGACGATACCGATGGCGCAAAACGTCTTCTCCGCGATTTTCCGCGTGACGACCTTCCCCCGCTCGATCCTCTCCCGCTCTTTCTGCGTCAACTCGGGAGGTTGGCCGAGTTTGATCGGTTCGAGACGTTTTTCCTCGGCGGGCGACTCCGGTTTGAAAGTCTGATGGGGGTTGCGAAACTTCGGCTCGGCGTTCGAAACCGGAAGAAACGAAAATACAACCAGCGCAACGACTCCCACGCACGCTCCGAACGTTCCCATACGCATCACGGAACCCTTTCGGCAAAATATCAAATTCTGTCCCTATATCGGGGTATTCTAGCGGTTCTCTCTCTGAAATCAACCCTTTTCATGTAAAACAAATGTAAAGGGGGGTGAATTGAAAAAGTGCGAACTTGGAATGAACCCGAAGGGTCCGATTGCCTCTCCCGCCGGGTGAGGCCGGTGCTTCAGCACCGGGTGAGGGGAAGTTCTCGTGGTCCCTCACCCTAACCCTCTCCCAAAGGGAGAGGGGATAATATTTTTATATTTTCAAATAGTTACAAGTACTCATAGATCAGGCAAGGAATTTACCCTACACGAGCTTTGTCAACAACCTGTGTCGGATACCAAGTTATCCGACCTACGCGAGCTATTCGTTGGTCAAACATGACGACATGAACATAGAAAAGCCCGGTCCGACGCCTTCACGAAACGGAAAGCCGCCGGATTCCGGGCAGATACAAAAAAGCGCTGTCGAAAGCTCAGCCCTGAATGTGGCCGTATTCCTTCAGACTTCGCAACGTGCCTTCGATGCCTACCTCTACCTCGGTCTGTTTCATACCCAGTTCGCGCACGGCTTTGGCCGAACTGTAATAGGTACCCATCGTGGCCATCCGCGCGATGTGGTAGTTGATCGTCACCCTGTTGCCGGTCAGTTTTTGGTAGGCCGATCCGCCCGCACCCACCGCCTTGACGAGCCAGGCCGGCAACACGCCGATGGGTTTCGGAACCTTGGCGATTTCGGCGACTTTGTTGAAGAAATCGATGTACGTCAGGTTGGTGCCGCCCGCGATGTACACCTGCCCGGCCTCCCCTTTTTCCAGACCGGAAACCATGGCTCCCGCCACGTCCGAAGCCAGCACGAAACAGCGCCCGCCCGGCGAAACCAGTCGCATTTTCCGGTTGATGAACTGCCGGATCAACTCGCCGGAACTCGGTCGCCAGTCGTACTCGCCCAGCATAAACGTCGGGCAGATCGTCACGGCGCTCAGTCCTTTTTCGGCGACGTACTGGTTGACCAGCTTCATCGCGGCGCTTTTGGACTCCATGTAGGCCACGCCTTTGTACGCCGGAGCAAAGGAGGCGGTTTCGTCGGTGGGATAGGCCAGCGGCCCGAACTGGAACGAACTGGCCGAGCCGGTGAACACGAACCGTTTGACGTCGTACTTCAACGCGGCATCGAGCAGGTTGCGGGTACCGTCGAGGTTGACTTTCCACGTCACCTCGTCCGGAGCCCAGAAGTCGGTAATCGCCGCACAGTGGAAGATGTAGTCGCAGCCTTCCACGGCTTTTTCGATGGCTTCGGCCTCTCCCAGCAAATCCCCTTCCAGGCGTTCGACGTCCAGGCCGTCCAGGGATGGCGAATCGCTACCCGGTAAAATAAAAGTCCGAACTTCGATATCTTGAGCCAGAAGTTTTCGCACGAGGTGGCTTCCCAACAATCCATCCGCGCCGGTCACGAGAGCTTTCACAGAATACCTGCCTTTCTTCGGTGGGTGCGGCGCGCTAAAACTGATCCATGAAAAAGCGCAAGAATAGGTTTAGCGTCGTCACATCGGTTTTCGCCATGCCTTCGGGAAGGCCGTGATCGGATGGAGTGTACCCCGAAGGCGCGACTTTCGACAAGTCCACCCACAAAAGATTGTTCAAAGATCCGCTACGCCACGCATAATATGCCGAAGGAGACGCGAAGCCGTCTTCGTAAACAGGCGTAAACACGCCGGTCAACGCCGCCTCGCCGTCGTCGGCCAGAGATTGCAACAACGCAGAGCTTTCGGTGAACATTTCCCGATCCCGCGAGGTATCTTCAAGGCAGGAAAGCCCCTCGCTCCATAGGCGCTCCGTTTTGCCATTCTCCGTATAACTTGCGGTAATCTCCAGCGTTTTCCCATCCACACTATCTTCCGCATACGTGACTGTAAACACTTCCGAGCCTGCGAGCGACAACACGCCGTCGTCCGGCACGGCGTCGGTCGTCGCCGTAGCCTCCGCCTCGTAATCGAGCGGAATCGACGCCGTAAAGCGCCCGACTCCCTCGCCGGTTTCGTTCGCCGTGACGGTTTCGCGGTCCACTTCCTCAAACGTGTCCTCGCCGGTGGATTTCAGGCTGACGGCCACGATTTCCCGCGTGGTTTCGGTGGTGAAGGGATCGTCCAGCACGAGATCCACGGCAGGGACTTCTTTCGCAGCGGCTTCGGCCAGTTTGGCATCCACGAAGCCCAGGCGCGCACATTCGTAGGCGGCCAGGAAGCGGGGATCGGCGTCGAGCGTGCCGGGCGTCTGGTTGGGCAGCACCTGGAGCAACCCGACGGGGCGCTGCAAAAACGCGCCGAGATCCAATTCCAGCACCGACGGAGAAAACAGAGCCAGTTCGAGCGCCGAGACGAGCAACACGGGCATGTCTTCGGGACCGTTGAAGGTGCCGTCGTCGATCAGGGCGATCAGTTCCGGATCGACATCCAGGCTCAGTTCGTCGAGCAGGCCCTGAATAGTAATGGTCTGGCGCAAAAGATCGGCCAGAATGGCCAGCATTCCGAGTACGTCGTGTTCCAGGCGCAGGCGTCGCCCCGTCTCGCCTTCGAGGTTGGCGAGAATCTGCCCCGCCGAGTGCATCGGCCCGTATTTTTCCCCCTGCCAGAGCATCTCGAAGGTCTTGAAACTGCCGCCGTCCTCCTTGAAAAACGCACCGTTCAGGTGCATCGAACGCACGACCGTTTCGCCATCCACCTCTTCCGTTTCCCCCAGGGTCAGTACGTCGTCGCTTTGGTCGTCGCTTTCCGCCGCGACCAGTTCCCCGGCCTTTTTCACGTCTTCCGCCGCCGTTTTCAGGGCATCGAAAGCCGCCTGAAAACTTTCTGAGCCACCTTCATCCAGAGAAAGGAAGGAGGGATAACGCTCCAGCACGCGGGCGATCAGCACGGGGATGTTCTCCAGGCTGAGATTGTCCATCAGATCGGGATAGATTTCCACGAGCCGGGCGTCCGTGAGGTTCTGGCTGTCGAGTGTGGCGATGAGGGCGTACAGACTCTGTGTCAGGGCGTCGATCATGTAGACGTCGGCGAGATCCCATTCCTGACCCAGTTCGAAAAGATCCACGCCATGGAAACCAACCGGAAAACGCTCCAGCGTAAAAACCACGTCCGGCATCTGTTTGAGTTTCACCAGACGGGCAAGCTGTTCCTCCTGGAGCGCCCGAAGGTCATCGATCACCAGACGGCCAAGCAGATCGGCGAGTGGATAGGGAACCTCCTCGTCGGGGTTGTCCTCGGCTTGCAGGACTTTCCATGCCCCCGAAAAAAGCTGCAATTTTTTAGAAGTCCCCGTGGGAAACATGATTTCGGAATACCTGGAGGGGTCTTCGTCGAAAAGCAGGCCCAGTATCATGTTGACGAGGGCGACCCAGTGCTGCACGTCGGAGAGCACAAGCCCGTAGGTGGCCTGCGGATCGTCGGGAAGCCGTTCGAGGCGCGCATTGAAGCATTCATCCGCCGCCGCGTAGTTGAATTCCGCCAGCGATTGCTTGCCTTTTTCCAGCAGTTCGTCGTCGCTCAACGCATCCAGGGGATTTCCCAGAGGTTCGTAGTTGTCCGAAGCGTCGTCGGAGTCCGAGGAGCAACCGAGGCCCAAGGTCGCCACGAAGAAGAACAGCAGGAAAGCCTTGAAAATATTGGGAAGTTTGCGGTTCATGCTATTTACCCTCCTGCTTTTTCATGTCCTTTGCAGGGATGTTTAAAAGCTTTGGATCGGTGTACGTGAAATTCTCCATTTCCTCCTCGTCGTCGTCATCGTCGTCTTCGGGACCATCCGCCACGAGGTGTTTCGGGAAGGGAATTTTATCCCCTTTCATCGCTTTCCAGAGAATCTCACCCAGGCCGCTTTGGGTGTCCACCAGCTTGAAATCGAGTTTCGCAGTTTCCTTGGCCAGCGGGACTTCTTCGGGAATGATCCACTTGGCTTTGTTCTCGAATTTCTCGTCACGGGGCACGTATTCATACGGCGTGAAATCGGCCTCCGTGGTGAAGACATCGTACATCGGCGGGGCCAGCATTTCGTAGCGGCTGATCGGCGGAACGCCCAGAATCTGGAACATCGTCCGATGCAGCGAGGCAAAATCGTATTGGAGCGTCGAACGATACCCCCGCTTCACCCAGGGACCGGCGACGTGGCAGACCGAGCGGTGCAGGTCGATGTGATCCGGGGTGTTTTGCGGATCGTCCTGAAAGGCGAACACGACGGTTTCGTTCCAGAACGGAGAATGGGCAATCATGTCGATGATCCGCCCCAGCGCCTCGTCGTTGTCGGAGACCATGTAGGCGGGATGGGGACGGTTCGCACCCATTCCGAAAGTGTGGTCGTTGGGAATCCAGATGTATGTGAAATCACGCAGGATTCCCGCATTCAGCTCTTTCTCGAAGACCTGGATCTTTTTCGTATCGTCATACACCATGATGCCGACCGGGTATTCGTGGCTGATGTAGTCGTACCCTTTGTTGAAAATCTTGCTGGCGCTACCTACAAATTCGCCGTAAACCCGCACCGAACGACCGTTTTCGATGAGGTAGCTGAACAAATCGCCGGTGGAAGGCGTGGAAACGGGATCGATGTTGGGAAGCATGAAGTTGCGCTCGCCGCGAACCTGCCATAGTAACGAAAATTTTTCGCCGTAGTCGTTGAGCCATCCGCCCGTGAGCCACATGTGTCCCTCGGTAGACTTGATGGAATTGTCGTAGAAATTGACGAGATCCACGTAACGCGTGTTCAATTCGTGGGCGTTTGGGGTGATATCGAACGTCGTGTCCTCGGCGTATCCCGCGTACTGCACGGCAATGGTCTGTCCCACACCGAAATACGACAGGCTGGGATCGTGCCACTCGTCGCCCTGCTCTCCCGCGAGATCGCCCAGCAGCACATCGTAGGTTTTGTTCTCCTTCACAATGTATACCACATGACGAATCCGCTTGGAGCGCTCGCCGATTTTGGAGGGAATCGGGCTGTCCCAGTTGTCGCAGTCGGCGGCAAAGTAAGTTAACGCTCCCTCGTTGTTTTCCTTCACTTTTTGAGAATATTGCTGCAAGGCCGCCGCATCGGGGACGTCCACGATGTTCACGCCGCCGTAAAACAACCCCACCGAACTTCCATCCACATCCACCTCTTTCTTGGAGATGGCGGAGTCCTCTTCTCCCGTGTACGGCCCCAATCCCGTTCCTTTGGCGTTGATGACGTACAGCTTGCCGTTGGCCTTTTCCACGGCGGTGGGATAGAACGCCGTGGGGATTTCCCCAAGGTTTTCATAGGTTTCGGCATCCAGCACCATGACGGCGTTGTCTGCAGCCAACGTAACATACAGCCGTTTGTCGTCGGTCGACGCGAGCACGTCCACCGGAAGACGTCCCGGAGGATCGCTTTCGGCGTCGCGTAGCAGAATCGTCTGAACGACCTGCTTCGTGCTCACGTCGATCACCGACAGCGTGTCGTCGTCGTTGTTCGCCACAAACAGTTTGCCGCCGTATAAAGCCAGTCCTTCCGGGTTCTTGCCGACCGAAACATGCCCCGCCGTCGTGCCCTGTTTCAGGTCGAGAATCGTCACCGCGTTGCTGGCGATGTTCGTGACGTAGGCGAAGGCGTCGGCATCGTCGATTTCGATCAGGTAGGGATAGGTCAACGCTTCGAATTTCCGAACGATTTCATAGGTTTCGGTGTCGATTTGAAATACCTGGGAGCGATGCGAGCTCGCCACCAGCAAAGACTTTCCGTCATGGGTCACCGCCAGTCCGAAGGGATAGCCCGGTACGTCGAGAGTTCGGAGTTTCGAGTAGTCCTTTTCCACATCGTAGACGAACACGTTGTCGGACAACCCACCGGAAACATACAGCTTTTTTCCATCCGGCGAGTACGCCGCGCCCAGGAAGACCTCTTGTTCCTCCAGGGTTTTCACGATGGCCTCGGTGGCGGTGTCGATGATGCGGACGCTCTGGTTGCCTTTGTCGGAGAGTGACCAGTCTTTGCCGCCCGAACAGACCACCGCCAGGTGCTTGCCGTCCGGGGAGACCGCCCCACCCGTCGGCATGGTACCCACGCCTTTGACGTACGTTCCGGCAGGGGTGAGAATGCGCCCCGTATGCACCTTGGCGTACTCCACTTCGGTATCGCTTTTCCATCGGACTTCGATGGGCGTCAACCCGGTTTCGGTCACGGTGCGGACCTCGCAGGTGGATTTTTCGTCGTCGTCACAGGCAACGGACGAAACGAAAAGGCACACCAAGGCGAAGAATAACAAGGTCGCCGGTACGGTCGTGCGAAAGCTGTCGGTTTTCATGAAGGATCTCCCGTAATGTCGTCGATTCCAACGATCCTAGCGGATACGTCAGTGCCTGACAAGTAAGAACCTTATTAGGAATACCAAAACGCTGACTCATCCCCAGTTTTTCAACCAAGAGGTAAAACGCTCATTGAGAGTCCCCCACCCGCGCAAAGCGCGGCAGTTATCAGGAACTAACAGGAAGCTTTTGACAAGCGCTCATTCCGAGTGCTGCCCTTACGAGCGGCACTCGGGATGAGCGGACTCATCATATTCTTGGTCAAGTCAGACTTTCATAAAACTGGGAATGGGTCATACCAAAGAAGGAATGAAATCGAAAATCCCAACGAGCGCTCGGTAACTTTTCGATTTTCCACGAAAAAACCGGCCCCCTTGCGGGAGGCCGGTCCTAGATTCGATCCGATACGGATTCAGTGAAGCGACATCCTGCGCCGCAGCACCAGGGCGAACAGCGCGAGCCCGGCCATCCACAACGCACCGGACGACGGGGAAGCGCCGCTCAGATGACAACCCGTCGAAGTCGCTCCCACGGTGAACTGCTCGTTGCCGCTGGTGTCGGTATCGTCGATATCGCCATCCACGATCGTATCGCAGACACCGGAATTGCAGGTGCTTCCGAGGGGACAGGTTCCGCAGGATCCGCCGCAGCCGTTGTCGCCGCATTGCTTGCCGAAGCAGGAAGGCACGCAGCCTTCGATACAGGCACCCGCCACGCAGCTTTCGTACGCACCGCAACTCCCGCAATTGCACCCTTCATATTGCCCGCAATCCAGTCCGTCGCATACGTCGTCGCAGCTCTGGCACTGTCCCTCGACGCACTGGTCGTCGCCCTCGCATTCGCCGCAGCTTCCGCCGCAGCCATTGTCGCCGCATTCCTTGTCGGTGCATTCCGGCGTACAAGCCTTGCAAAGACCGGACTTGCAGGTATAACCTTCGCCGCAATCGCCGCAATAACAGGAACTTACGTCGCCGCATTCGACACCCTGGCAAACCACGTCGCAATCGACTCCCGACGAAACGCACTGGTAATTCTTGCAGGTTTCACCGCTATCGCAATCTCCACAGTCGCATTCACCATATTCGCCGCATTCCACTTGCGCCCGTCCGCAGATTTCAGCACAGGTGTAGTTCCCACCGCAACGGTTGTTGATGCATTCCTCGCCGTCCTCGCAGGTTCCACCGCACTCGCATCCTTGCCGTGTACCACAATTATAACCCTGGCAGATTTCATCGCAGCTCGGCGCGTCGTAGGGCTGACAGCCGGTGCCTTCCGGGCAGGTTTCCACCGGTTCACACTGGGTGTAACAACCCAAGTTGGCATTGGTATAAAGTTGCAGACATACACCCGTACGTCTCGTGGAAGTCTGGCAGGCTTCGTATTCCGTATAGCAACGATCCGGGTTTTCTTCCATACAAACGTTATAATATCCGCCACCCTGCAACGGGAGAGGTGCGCAGTAGGCATCGTCTTCCTTATCCGAACAACTCACCGGGCCGCAGCGCTCGGCGCACTCGCTGTAGCTTCCATAATAGGACAGGCAGATGGCGTTGTCGTCGCAGTCTTCGTCCGACGAGCATTCGTTGCCCGGATTCATCGAGGTGCAGAGGCCGCCCTCGCCCGCCTGCATCGGTTCACAAGTGTTGTTGACGCATTCGTATCCACGACCGCAGGTACCGCAAGCGCAACCGCTGTATTGGCCGCATTCGACGTTCTCGCAGGCCGACAGGCAGGTCGGATTGTCGTACTGGTTCACATAACCCAGAATCCAGCTTTCGTTCGAGGAAATCGGAGCGTAGTTGCCCTCGTAGACAAAACCGTCCGCCGAGGTGCTGGCGACGCCGCCGACGCGCAGGCCATCGCCGAAATCGTAGAGCAGCGGGCCGCCGGAATCGCCGCTGGAAATACCGCTGACGCCCTGGCCGTTGACGGTGATCTGGCCGCCTCCCACGTATTCCACCGGGAGCGTGGTCCAGTACCGAAGCGGATTGTTCTGGTTCGTGGAGGTGATTCCGTACCCCACGGCCTGGATATTCTGGTACCAAAGCGCACTCACTCCGCCCGTTTTGATCGGAATCGGCGTAGTGTCGTAATATCGGTTTCTCAGAATCACGATACCGACATCGTGCCGCTCCTGGTCATACGTGTTCGGAGTCCAATCGGTGTTGTAGTACACCGCTTCTACTTCGAGGTAATCCAGATAATTGTAGGAATTGGGCCCGACGAGCACGCCGAACTGGCTGGGATCGGGGGTGCCGCTGTCCTGGTGGATGCAGTGTGCGGCAGTGAGAACGACTTTGGGAGAAATCAGGGTGCATGTACAGGAACCCTGGGCCATTCCCGACATGAAAAACAGACGCATCACGGAATTCTGCTGGCTCGTGGGCATGTTCGTGTACAGCGTCGGGGAGGTCTCCCCGTTGATGATGGGCATCACGTCACCGATGACGGCTTCCTCGGAATCGTACGATCCGGAGTCGGTTTCTCCACAGGAACTGGCACATACGACCAGCACGAGCAGGAGAATCAGCCCAACGAGCGAAAATGGAATAGGAGAGGATTTTTCGGGATAAAGCTGCATCGTTTTTCCTCGTTTCGGTTCGATTATCACGCGGGCCGCGTAGGGGCTGCGGTCCGATTTCCTGAACGACCAAGCAGTTTACTTGTTTTTCCAGCAGAATCAACGCCTTTTATCAGCGTGGATTCATTTCCTGTTGCCTAGGCGGTTTTCATCGCCCGACCGCTAGGAGTTGGACGAAGCCGGGCGCTATCGTTGTGCACCGATCCGAAACTTCATCGGATCATTCCGAAAAGTTCCTTTGCGAATTCAACAGGAAACCGTTCTCGGGGTCTTTAATCTCTGCTTCAAACAGCAAATCCACGGTATCGGCGATGACCCTGAGGTTGCGTGCACCGCCCCGGTCGCCGGCATCGGGATCGCCCTTGTGAATCATCACGAAATGGACTTGTTTGAGCTGGTTTTTTATGAATTGAATCGCGGGAGCGTAGCCCGGATCGCCCGATAACAGGATCGCTGTATCATAGTGTGCCGACATGGTGACGAGATCGACCACGAGGCCGATATCCAGGCCGGATTCGCCAAGGCGTTCCATCCGGTAAGGATTGACCTTGAGATAGCCGACATAGCGGAATTCGATCAGGTCATTGTTCAGGCAGATGGCGTTGTAGAGAAAATCGTGCATATCGCGGATACGGCGGCATTCGTCGTCGTACCATGACTTGCATTGCAACTCGAACTGTTCGGGATCGAGATCGTGGGGGCAATAGCGCACGAACTGGTTGGGATACCATTTGACCGGAGCCACCCTGTCCACCTGGTACCAATAGGCTCGCACAAGTTGGCAGTCCTCCGGGGTGATGCTCTGAAACAGTTCTTGCCAGTAAATGTCGCGTTCCTGGAGACCAATTCCTTTTAATTGGTTGTGCAGGATGGACCCATCGATGAAAATGACTGCTTTTTTCAATGTTCTACAATCCTGACGAAGCTCGATTTCGATCCAAAATCGGAAAATCTACAATAAAACAACGTACCTATAGCCCAGCCCCGCTTCGAACGCAAGAAAATGGATGGAAGATATGGGCAATGACGTCAGCCCCGGGCGGAAATTTTTTTAGTGCGGATTTAGGATGGACCCGAAGGGTCCAAGCACAGAGTATTGACAACCCTCCTGAATTTGATTTCCAGCCCCAATTTAGCATAAATATCATTCCCGCGCAGGCGGGATTCCAGAGTAATATCAAGCACCTGGCCCCCCGCCTTCGCGGGGGTGACAGATGTTTCTACAAAGATAGATACTTTGTCAGCAAGCTGAGGATGGACCCGAAGGGTCCAAGCGCCTCTCCCAGTGGGAGAGGCCGGTGCTTCAGCACCGGGTGAGGGGAAGTTTCGTGTTCCCTCACCCTAACCCTCTCCCAAAGGGAGAGGGAATATAAGTCTTTTGATTTCAATATGTTACAATTGTCTCCGAAATATTTCGCACTATTTTCATTCACCCCCCGTCAGCCCCTTCCCAGGAATTTCCACTGGATTTCGCTTCCGATCCGTGCGAAGGTGCGGACGTGTCGTTTTCGGAGATGACCACGAAAGAGGAAGGCATGGACAGCGCCAACCGGAGAGAAGAACTCGAAAAAGAGTGTAAAATCGAATTCATCCGTGCAAGCGGCCCCGGAGGGCAGCACCGCAACCGTCGTGAAACG
Organism: Myxococcota bacterium; assembly: GCA_963663525.2. Taxonomy (GTDB): domain Bacteria; phylum Myxococcota_A; class SURF-8; order SURF-8. The sequence continues at coordinate 252,102 of CAXXHC010000004.1, read as the reverse complement.
GGAGTGCGAATCACTCACATTCCCACGAATACCGTCGTTTTGGCCACTGAACGCCGCAGCCAGAGCCGCAACCTCGACGAAGCCTTCTCCCGCCTGGAAGCCCGTCTCGACGAGATGCAAAAAGAGACGGAACCCCGCATTCCCACACGCATTCCCAAAATGGAAAAAGTTCAGCGACTGCACGAAAAAAAGCATCGGGGCGAACTCAAGAGCCTACGCAAACAACCCCGCAGTGAAGATTGAGAAAAACGACAACCTCCCGTTTATACTGCCTTTTTTATTATATCACCTGTCATTCTGGTCACGTCACCAGCGTGCAACCCAACGCCGCGACGATCTGCGGGTCGCGCGCCACGTGCAACGGCTGCCCAAGACGCTCTTCCAATAGATTTACCAGGCAGGCGTTCTTCGCCGCCCCGCCGCAAAAAACGATCTCCGGCTGAATCTCCACCCTTTTCAACATTGCTGTCGCTCGCGCTGCCACGGCTTCATGCAGACCACGGGCCAGTTCATCGCGAGGCGTTTCCCGCGCCACCAGCCCGATGACCTCGCTTTCGGCGAATACCGTGCACATGGCGTTGATTTTTCGCGACGCCGACGCGCTTTTTCCCGCTCCCACGAAATCGGCCATCGTGTAGCCCAAGGCCGTGGCCATCACTTCCAGGAATTTTCCGGTGCCTGCGGCGCATTTGTCGTTCATTTCGAACTTGGCCATGCGTCCGGCCTCGTCGAGCGCGATGGATTTCGTATCCTGCCCGCCGATGTCCAGGATGGTCCGCGCATCGGGAAACAGCGCACGCGCACCCAGGGAAACGGCCTTGATTTCCGTCACCACCCGACACTCGTAGTAGCGCTCGAACAAATGCCGTCCGTAGCCCGTAGCCACCAGCCGGTCATACCGCTCCCCTTCCAAAAGGTCGCGGCAGACGCCGATCGGGTCGTGGGAGTTCGGACGAACCTCCTCACTTTCGACCCTCCCGGCGTCCGACAGCACCAGCTTGATGGTGCGCGATCCGATATCGATTCCCGCAACCCGCATGTCAGGACTTGATCCGTTCCACGAACGCCTCCACCCGAGTACGAATCTGCTCGACGTCTTCCTGGCTGTAATCGGTGTCGATGCGCAACGTGGGAACCCCCGCCTTTTCGAGAGATTTTTCGAAGGGCATGGATTCCATCTGGTACGGCGTGCAGAACTGCAACCCGTAATGCAGCACGCCGTCGGCTCCGGTGCGTTCCGCGATCTGCTCGACGTGCTCCAGCCGCGTGGGATTGGGCGTGAAAATGGCGCAATCGATCTTGAAATACCGATCCACGAGGTTCTCGATCAGCGCATCCACGGTGTCTCCGTTCGCATCCGTGAGATTCTGGGTGCCGCGATCCCCGACGCAGGTTTCGTCTCCGACGATCACCGCCCCGGAGCTTTCCACGATGCCGTGCAGCTTCCAATTGGGAACCGCCATCGGACAACCGGATACGACGAGGCGCGGGGTGTCCTTCGGAGCCACACCCTTCCCGGCTACGATGCGGGCCTGCAATTCCTCGTTGATCTTTTCGACGGAACCGGTAAAACGCACGGGATCGTCGTAGAAAAACACCTGGTTGATGAGCAATGCGTCCAAGCCCGAAATCGGCGTGGGATTTCCCTTGCGCAATTCGGCCAGCAGATGCATCGCCCGACGCTTGGCGTTGACCGTTTCGATGCCCTTTTTCAGGGTTTCGACGGTGATGCTACGTCCCGAGCGTTCCTCCAGCAGCTTCGCGAAACGGGTGAATTCGGCCTTGAGAAGATCGCGCCCGGCCTCGCTTTTCACCTGAGGCAGGTCCATGTCGTAAAAGCCGTTCACAAGGTCGGCAAAGGCTTCGTAGCTCTTTTTCTTGCCATCGCAGGTGTTTTCGCCAACCACCACGTCGGATGCCGCGAGGTAGGGGCAGACCTTTTCGGCAGCGAATCCGAAGGCGGATTTAATTAGCGAGCAGGTGTTGCGCGGCACATAGCGTTCGGCGGCCTCCAGGCCGAATTCGGCTCCGGCGCATAGACCCACCGAAACGCCGTCCACGGCGAGAATCAACTCTTCGGGAACGAAGACGCAGAAGGAGCCGACCACGATGCGACCTTCCTTTTTGGCGTTCATCAGTTCCTGGATGCGCAGGCCGTGGACTTCGCTCATCACGAAATCGAAATAGCCCATGCCTTCCGGTCGGTTTTCCTGGGAAAGGTACACATCCTGATAGGCCTGACCCAGCACGGCCAACAAGGCATCGTGCTTTTCCAGATCCAGGCCCAATTCGGTCCACATCGGACGATAGTCCACAGGTTGTTCGGTCATGGTCTCCCTCCATGCAGTAGCGGTCGCCCCGCCCGCGCATGAAGGGATGATTCATCGGCGCGTCAGGGAGAGCCGCGAGTGATATACGATGTCGAAATCCCACGGATTTCAACGACTTGGCGTCAAGTTTTTCTCGGATGAATCACGTGCATCGTGCTCCTCTCGTCCCTGAACGATGAAATGTTGACTGCTTTTCGAACGCATCCTTCGAGGGCGTGGTTCGCCCTACGCAAAATCGGAGGCATTCTAGACGAAAAGTCTTCGCGGGCGCAAGCTTATCCCATGTTCCTTTTCCAGGGAGGACATTAAAATAGTGCAAAATCTGTTTTTTCGTTTGAAACCTCAAAAAAGGGAGGGTGAATGTAGGGGCGGGTGAAAGGAGCATAGCGACTGTAGCCCCCCGTTCTGACAAAGTTTTTCGGTTTTTGGGGAGCTCCGTTCACTTTGTTCACTACACTCGCCCCTACGTTTTTTCTCCTTGGAATAAGCTTTTACAATGTTTCGCACTATTTTAATTTCCGCCCGAACCGAAAGGGTGCATCACAGGATATTGTCATTTCACTCAGATTGCATACCGCTCACTCCGAGTGCCGCCCGTAAGGGCGGTGTATCGAGGAGTAAATGGTATGGCTCGATACGATTTGCTTTGCAAATCACTCGCCATGAACGGCTTTTTGCAAAGTGGCAATTTTTTGTGATGCACCCCGGGGAAAGTCCCCATCCGGGAACGCTTGACCGGGTCGGGAAACTCGTGCTACCTCGAAAAGGAAGAAATCGAAACGCAGCGCCGGGGAATCGCCATCCGAGTTCGTACGTCGCAACGATTCTCGCGCGTTTCCCCATGACCATGCGAAAGGAGACCTGCGGAATGACTACAGAAAGCATTTCCACCTGGGCGGATCACTGGCTCACGAAACCTCTGTTTACGCTGGCGGGAACGGAAGTGACGCTGCTGTCGATTTTCACGTTGCTCCTCATCATCGTGCTTTCCCTGCTCACCTCGTTCCTCGTGCAGCGGGTTCTCCAGCGCGCTTTGCACAAAAAATTCGAAAGCAAACAGGGGACGCTCGCAGCCATGCTGCGGCTGGTGCATTACATGATCCTGTTCGTCGGCTTGGGCATCGCGCTTCAGACCATCGGCATCAACATGAGCGCCCTGTTCGCCGCCGGTGCGGTGTTCGCCATCGCCATCGGCTTCGCCATGCAGAACGTCACGCAGAATTTCGTCTCCGGCATTATTCTGCTGGTGGAACGCAGCATCAAGCCGGGAGATATCCTCGAAGTCGATGGCACGATCATCAAAGTCATCGAAATGGGGATTCGCACCACGGTGGGCCGGACCCTGCTCGAAGAGGACATCATCATCCCGAACGCGATTTTGTCCCAATCCACGGTGAAAAACCTCACGTTCAAGGACGATTTTTACTGGATCGGCACGAAAGTGGGTGTCACCTACGATTCGGACATGCAAAAGGTCATCGAGGTGTTGACCCGAATCATCCAAGACCTTCCGTGGCGCGTTCAAAACAAGGAACCCTCTGTACATATGACCGAATTCGGCAGTTCGTCGGTCGATTTCGCCGTCTGGGTGGCTTTGCCGACTCCCTGGCGCAGGCGCTATTTCATCTCGGAACTCAACAAGGCCATCTGGTTCGCCTTCAAAGAAGAAGGCATTACGATCGCCTTCCCGCAGGTAGACGTCCATTTCGATCCTCCGGTGAACGACGCCTTTCAGAACCTTCGCTCTTTCGCCGACATTCGGAAGGAAACCATGCGATGAACCGTGAAAAACCGCGCACTTTCGAGCGATTTCGGGGAAAAATACGACATGTTCGTCCCGGTCAGGCTCCCGGAACCCTGCTCGCCGATCCGCAGGCCGCCAAAACGGAAATCCGCTTCTTCGGCTGCTCGCTCGAACGCAGCGACGATAATTTTCTCGAACGAAGCGTTTCGGACCCCGAAGAACTGCCCGCCCTCGTGAAGCAGTGGCCCACGAGCTGGATTCACGTCACGGGACTGGGAGAGCTGGAAACCATCGGAAAACTGGGTGAAATTTTCCACCTGCACCGGCTTGCGCTCGAAGACGTCATCAACACCAACCAGCGCCCCAAGGTCGAGGAATTCGACGAAACACTGTTCTTTGCCGTGCGCCACAATACCTGGAAAAAAACCTTACATTCCGAGCAGGTGGCAATTTTTCTGGGAGACGGCTTCGTGCTGTCGTTCCAGGAAAGCGAAAACGACGCTTTCGAGATCGTCTACGATCGTCTGAGAAAAGGCAAAGGACGCATTCGTGGAAGCGCCGACTACCTCGCCTACGCCCTGCTGGACGCCATCGTGGACCATAACTTTCCCCTGCTGGAAACCTACGCCGATCGTCTGGAGGCATTGGAGGAAAAGGCACTGAAACACCCCGATGACGCCATCATCGAGCAGGTCTACACGATCAAGCGCGACCTTGCGACGATCCGTCGCGCCGTGTGGCCCCTGCGCGATGTATTCGCGTTTTTACTGCGTGGCGAGACGAACCGCTTCGAAGAGGACACCATCCCGTTTTTGCGCGACTGCCACGACCACGTGTTGCAGGTCGTCGATCTTGTGGAACATTACCGGGAAATCACCTCCGAACTGGTCAATGTGTACGTATCCGGCCTGAGCAACCGCATGAACGAAGTCATGCGCCTGCTGACGCTGATCTCCACGATTTTCATCCCGCTGGGCTTCATTGCAGGTCTGTACGGCATGAATTTCGACCCGAAAGTTTCCCCCTGGAACATGCCGGAACTTTCGTGGCGGTTCGGCTATCCCCTCGTGCTGGCGCTCATGGCTGCCGTAGCGCTGGCCATGGGGTTGGTTTTTCTTCGAAAAGGCTGGCTCGGCAAAAATTCGACCCGTGGAAAACGCTCTTCGGATACGAACGGCGATGAAGAATAGCGCCGCCACCCTTCGGTTTTGGGTGGAAAGTAAAACAGTGTAAAATTCTACATAAATACTTGCATCCTATTGAAAATATAGATCTTATCCCCTCTCCCTTTGGGAGAGGGTTAGGGTGAGGGGACACCAATTCCCCTCACCCGGTGCTGAAGCACCGGCCTCTCCCAACGGGAGAGGCAATCGGACCCTCCGGGTCCATTCCTAGTTTGTACTTTTAATTTCCACCCTTCGGTTTTTACTCGAACGAAGAACGGTTGTCGAAACGATGGGAATCTGCTAGAAACGGGAAGCATTCGAAACGGATTCCCACTTTCACCCGACGACAGAGAGGACGGATAACGATTTGGCCTACATGATTTCCGATGCCTGCGTGTACTGTGGAGCCTGCGAAGCCGTCTGCCCCGTCGGTGCCGTATTCGAAGGGGAAGGCAAGTACGAAATCGACCCCCGGAAATGCGTGGAATGCGTGGGACATTTCGACCGACCGCAATGCGCCGACATTTGCCCGGTAGAAGCGCCGATGCCGCATCCTCATTTTCCACGCAAAAGCACGGGGCGAGAAACATGAGCGATTCCGGTATGATATCCAACTCACAGCGGGAAACCATCGTCGGTGTGATGGGCGGCGCCCAGGCCGATCCCGACCACCTGGCCGCCGCCGAAGCGGTAGGTTCTCACGTTGCCCGAAGAGGCTGGGTATTATTGTGCGGCGGTCGCACGGGCGTCATGGAGGCCGCAAGCCGAGGAGCCTGGAAGCAAGGCGGGTTGACGGTGGGTATCCTGCCGGGGCGCAGCCGGGACGACGCCAACCCCTACATCCGCATTCCCATCGTGACGGGCATCGGCGAAGCCCGCAACGTCGTCAACGTGCTGTCCTCGCAGGTCGTAGTCGCCATCGGCGGCGGAAGCGGCACGCTGTCGGAAATCGCCCACGCGGTGAAAAACGGAGTCTCCGTGCTGGGATATCGCACCTGCGATTTTCGTTTTTCCGACGGAAAAGGCTCGCCGCTGTTTGTGAACTGCCCCGACGTGGAAAGCCTCCTTCGGGAACTCGACCGGCGCCTTGAAGCCTAACCCGAATAATTCATGAAGAATCTGCTGCGACTTGAAAATCCTCGATCTTTCACTTGTTTCCCGATTTTCATCCTCGACAGACTGTAAAGTATGCCTGCGGGTGAAAATCGGTCCAACTTCATGAAATATCTTCGGTTTTCTGCGTCTCGCTACGATCCTCATGAATAATGCGGGCTAAAATTGACGAATTTTCATCCTCCATGGAATCGCTCTTTCATCCACTATCATTCTCTAAAAAACCGTTCCACCCCACGAAAAGTTGAAGAATCACAAGGAAAAAGGTAGGTTGGCGACAAAGAAAGCGACCACCGATATTCAAACACCTCGACGGATCGGAACATGAAAAATCGCACGCTGAACATTCTGATTCTGGGGCTGGGCGGTGTCGGCTACTACCTCGCCAAACGCCTGACACACGAAGGGCACGCCGTCACGGCCATCGAGTCCAGTTACGATCTGATTCAACGGGCCGATGGTGAAGTGGACGCGCGACTGATTCAGGGCAACGCGATGAGCTTCGACTGCTGGCGCGAAGCCAACGCGGAAACCATGGATTACATGATCGCGGTGACGGACAACGACGCCGTGAACATCCTCGCCTCCATAATCGCCGACCGTTGCGGCATCCGCCGGAAAATCGCCCGCGTGCGTTCCCTCGAACTCTGGCGCTCCAACCCGTTGATTTCCGCCGATGATCTGCACATCGACCTCGTGATCCGACCGGAGGAACTCGCCGCCCGCGAGATCGTGCGACTGTTGAAAATGAGCGCGGGAAACATCATCATCGATATCGCCGAGGGACAGATGAAAGTCGTCGCTACGCGCATCGACGACGATTCCATTCTCGTCCATCGCACGCTGATGGACATTTCGAAGCAGTATTCGGACATCGACTTCCGCATCGTCTCGGTAGCCAGAGGCATCAACACCATCATTCCGGGCGGGGAGTTCGAGATCCTTCCCCAGGACCAGGTGTTTATTCTTGCTCGTAGCGAAGAAATCCCCAAGTTGATGGAATTGCTGAAGATTTCGCAAACGAAACGCCATCGGGTAATGATCGTCGGAGGCGGACTGATCGGCAGCCGGGTGGCCGAATTGCTGGAATCCTCGTTTCCCATCCGTCTGGTCGAACGGGACGAACGCCGCGCCGTGGAGTTGTCGCACGCGCTACGCCGCACGGAAATCCTGCACGGCGACGGCGCGGACGCCGACACTTTGGACAAAGCCGGATTGGTCAACATGGATACGATCATCACCGCCACCGGGGACAACGAAACGAACATCATGACCAGCGTACTGGCCAAGCACCTCATCAAGCAACACGCCCGTTCCTCGAAAGTCCCGGAAGGCAAAACCATCGCGCTGGTGCAGAAAGAGGAATACCTCGTGCTGGCCGCCACGATGGGTTCGGATATCGTACTGAACAAAAAGGTGCTGGCCAGCAACGAAATTTACAAGTACATCCGCCGTGGAACGCTGCTAAGCGCAGCGCACCTGCACGGATTGGAGGCGGAAGTTCACGAACTCGTGGCGCTGCAGGACGCTCCCATCACTAAGAAACCTCTGTACCAAGTCGGTGGAATGAAAGGGAAAATCATCATCGGCGGGATTTTCAGAAACGGCACGTGGCAGATTGCCGTGGGAAACACCCACGTGCTTCCCGGCGATAAAATCATTGCGGTCTGCGCCTCCGCGCATCTCAACGACCTGCAGAAGCTGATCGGCGCATGACACGTTTTCCGACCAAGAACCGCGTCCGGCTTTCGCACCCCGGAGAAGCGGCATGAACCCGCGCTCGATCGCCTACGTCATGGGGTCGCTGCTGCTGATTACGGCGGGCGGATTGCTGCTCCCCATCCTCTGCTCGCTCTGCTACGGCAACGAAGGCGACCTCTTCGCACTCACGATTTCCGCCCTGATTACGGCGGCTGTCGGACTGCCGTTGCGACTGTTTTTTTCGAGAAACGAGGAACTCGGCATCAAAGACGCCATTTCCATCGCCGCGTTCGGCTGGATCGTCGTCTCCGCGTTTTCGGCCCTGCCCTTCGTGATTCACGGCTCGATTCCCTCGTTTACGGACGCCTTTTTCGAGATGATGTCCGGGTACACCACCACGGGCTCGACCATCCTGGAGGATATCGAGGTCGTCCCCCACGGCTTGTTGTTCTGGCGAAGCACCACCCACCTGATCGGCGGCATGGGCTTTTTGACGCTGACGATTCTTTTCCTTCCCCACGGCATGGGCGGATTGAGAATCTTCCGGGCCGAATCCAGTCCGGGACAGGTCATTACCAAGGAAAAATTCGTGGCGCGCAACCGCGACGCGATGACCTACCTTTGGGGAATTTACCTGCTGCTCAACCTGCTGGAAGTATTGCTTCTTTGCCTGGGCGGAATGTCGCTGTTCGATGCGCTCTGCCACGCCTTCGGCACCGTTTCGACCTCCGGCTATTCTCCATACAACGCCAGCATCGGCCACTACGACAACGCCTATTTCGACTGGATCATCACCCTTTTCATGTTCCTCGGCGGCATGACCTTTATGTTGTTCTACCACATGGCCCGCTGGGAATGGCACGTGCCCGCGATCAACACCGAGTTTCGCTGGTACGTGGGATTCATCGTGTTTTTCTGCGGCATGGTGACGTGGATTCTCTACAAGGAAGGCACCTACGATTTCTTTGACTCCCTGCGCTTCGGCAGTTTCCAGGTGATGTCCATCCTCACCACCACGGGTTTCACCACGGCGGATTACGAACAGTGGCCCCAGGCCGCACAGATGTTCCTTTTCGCCGTCTGTTTCGTCGGCGCCTGCGCCGGTTCGACGACCAGCGGCATCAAGATCGTGCACTACGTGATTTTATTCAAGTTCATGGCATCCGCGATCAAAAAGATCTTTTTCCAACCCCTGGCGCTGGTGAGCGTGCGCATCAACGAGCGTCCGATTTCCCAGTCGGTCATCAATCTGGCGGTCTGTTATTTCATCGTGAATATCTTCCTCGTGCTCGGCGGCGGCTGCTTTATGGTGCTGGTGGACGACATGGACTACGTGACCGCGATGAGTTCGGTCATCGCCACGCTGATGAACATCGGCCCCGGCTTCGGCGAAATCGGTCCCTCCGAAAACTTCGCCCACATTTCGGACATCGGGAAGTGGTTTCTGGCTTACAATATGCTGATCGGTCGCCTGGAAATGTTCTCGGCGCTGGTGATTTTCTATCCTTCCTTCTGGAGCAAGTAGGAAAAACTCACCCGGCCACGACAAAGACGCAACATCTCGTGAAAAGTCGCGTCATTTTGCAACGGCTTTCTTGACGGCGATATTCGCCGCGTTTTAATCTGAAACGGAAAAACATTAAGGGCGTACAATCGTGAAAGCATTAAAACAAGCTCAATTTCTGATCTCGGCGGGACGGCTGGACCAGCTTCCCCAGGACAACCTTCCCGAAATCGCCTTCGCCGGGCGCTCGAACGTGGGAAAGTCCAGTCTCGTCAATACCTTACTTGGCCGAAAGGCGCTCGCCAAAGTGTCGGGACGACCGGGACGCACCCAGACGCTCAACCTGATCGATCTGGGCGGCGTGGCGCGCTTCGTGGATCTTCCCGGCTACGGATTTGCAAAGGTTTCGAAATCCCTGAAAAAACAATGGGGACAACTTATCGGCGACTACCTCGCCACCCGCGAGAACCTCGCCGCAGTGGTGGTGATTCTCGACATCCGCCGCGACCCCTCCGGCGAAGACCTCGACCTGATCGCCTGGCTGGGCGAAGAGGGGATTCCCGTGCTTTTCGCGCTGACCAAGGCCGACAAACTTTCCAAGCAGCAGGCCAACAACCGCCGTTTTCGCATCGCCCACAATATGGGCTTGCAACCGGACGACCTGTTTCTTTTCTCTTCGCTTAAAAAAACCGGAAAAGACACGCTCCTGGAAGCCGTGCTGAGACTGGCCGGGTTGGAGGAAACGTGATTTTCCTACTCGCCGCATGGCTTTGGGCCGGAGTTCCCGCCCAGACCGAAACCCCGGAGGCCGTCGTTACGCCGCTCGACGAAATCGCCTGCGCCGTCAACGACATCGCCATCACGCGGACGCAGGTCGAACAGGAGGCTCGCATCCGGCTGGCCGAAAAAGGGGCGTACTGGGGAGGAAGTCTGCCCCCGGACTACCTGAACGCCGTACTGGACGATATAGTCTCCCGCGAGTTGCTGCGCCAGGAAATGGAACGCATGAACTTCGACGAAAAACCCAATTATTCCGGTGAATTGCGCGGAAAACTGCTCGACCGCTTCCGCGCGGGCTTTCTCGAATTGCAGAGTTACCGCCGCTTTCTCAACCGTATGCGGCTGTCCGAGGAAGGACTCGTCTCCAGGCTGCTACGCAACCGGCGCATCGATGCCTTCGTGGAAGAACGCCTGAAACTGATCGTGCGTCTCGACGAACAGAAACTCGCCGAACATCTGCGGCTGGTCTCTGCCCGGGAATTCGTCTCCGCTCAGGAGCAGGAATCCCTGCGCAAGAAAATCCGGTTCGAAATGGAACGCGACGAGCAGAAACAGGCGCTGGAACGGTGGATCAAGCAACTGGCGGAGCGGGGGCGCGTGTACCAGATGGTGGTTTTCGACAAGCCAACCCCTCCCCTTCCTCCCTCGCGCGAGGAGACACACTGACCATGCGGAAGCCACTCGACAGAAAAAGGCTGGTCGTCCGACCGATGATCCTCGACGACCTGGATGAAGTGATGGACATCGAACGCCTCAGCTTTCTTTCCCCGTGGACGCCGGACCTGTTCGTCAACGAATTCAGCAACCCCCGTTCGGTCAAACGCATCGTGCAGGACCGCGATTCCGACCGCCTGCTGGCGTACATGGTGTACTGGGTGGTGCTGGACGAAGCCCACCTGATGAACATCGCCGTCCGACCCTCGCTCAAAGGACGGGGTATCGGGAGCCTGCTGATGGAAAAGATGGTCGAGGAATGCCGAGAACGGCGCTGCAAACACGTCTCATTGGAAGTGCGGGAAAACAATTTCCCGGCGATCGACCTGTATCTTCGATCGGGCTTCCGCCCGGTGGGGCGACGCGCGAATTATTACCTGGACGAAGGCAAGGACGCGATCCTCATGGATCTGGACCTGACCTACGAAAACGAGTAAGGAGCCTCGATGGCGATACGCGACGCATTGCAAAACCGGTCCCAGGTCACGGGACTTTTCGAATGTGGCGGCGATTATTACGAACTGGCCGTGGAAAACGCCTTTAAAAAACCGTGGAAGGCGGGACAGTTCGCGATGATTTCGGTCCACGGCGCAGGTGATCCCTTTCTCAAGCGACCGTTCAGCCTCTACCGGGAAACGCCGCCCACCAAAACATGTCCCCGTGGGGAATTGCGTTTTCTGATTAAAGAAGTCGGCAAGGGCACGAAACTGTATCGACATCTCGCCATCGGGACACCGATCGACCTCATCGGCCCGCTGGGCACGGGCTTCGAAGCGCCCGCGAAAGGCTCGCGCGCCGTGCTGGTCGGCGGCGGTATCGGCATCCCGCCGCTCGTGGCGCTGGGCAACTCCGAAACAATGCAAGGAACTGAAATTACTGCGCTTATCGGCGGAAGATCCCAGGATGATTTGTTGGCGCTGGAACGCTTCGACGCCTTTTCCACCGACGTCCGGCTGGCCACGGAAGACGGCTCGAAGGGCCATCGCGGGCGCGTCACCGAGTTATTGAAAACACTGATTGACGAAGCCAACGAACCGTTGCACGTCTACGCCTGCGGACCGGAGGGGATGCTCAAGGCGGTGGGCGCATTGGCCGAGGAAGCGGGACTGCCGTGCAGCCTCAGTCTCGAAGCGCACATGGGTTGCGGCTACGGAGTCTGCCTGGGCTGCGTAGTGGAGGACCGGGACGGGAATTTCGTGCGCGTCTGCCGGGAAGGCCCGGTGTTTCCCGTAGAAAAACTGGCCGAGTACGGAAAAACGACGAAAGAGGACACGCCATGAGTTTCGATCCCTCCCCGGAAGTGCGCCACGGCGTGAATCTTGGAGTCAACGTGGGCGGTTTGCGCCTGAAAAACCCCGTGATCGCCGCCAGCGGCTGTTTCAGCTACGGCGAGGACGTTCAAGGTTTTTTCGATGCGGGTATTCTGGGAGGCATTGCGGCGAAGGGACTGTCGCTGGCCCCCCGGCTGGGCAACAAACCGCCGCGCATTCACGAAACTCCGTCGGGAATGCTCAACGCCATCGGCCTGCAAAACGTCGGCGTGGATGTCTTCGTGGAAAAGAAAATGCCCTTTTTACGGAGCCTTGCGGATACAGCGCTGATCGCCAACATTTTCGGCACGACGATCGACGAATACACCCGTCTCGCGGCGCGCCTGGATGCCGTTCCCGGCGTGCACGCCCTGGAACTCAACATTTCCTGCCCCAACGTCAAGGCGGGCGGCATCGAATTCGGCAAGAAACCCGCCGCCGCCGCCGAAGTCACGCGGGCGGTGCGGCAAAATTCCACCCTGCCGCTGATCGTCAAACTTTCGCCCAACGTGACGGACATCGTGGAAATGGCGCTGGCGGTTCGGGATGCGGGCGCGGATGCGGTATCCCTCATCAACACGATTACGGGGATGGCGGTCGATCTCAAACGCCGCCGCCCCGTGCTGGCCAACACCATCGGAGGGCTTTCCGGTCCGGCGATCCGTCCGGTGGCCCTGCGCATGGTCTGGGAAGTCTGCACGAAAACCGACGTGCCGGTCATCGCCATCGGCGGCATTTCCTCGGCGCGCGACGCTTTGGAGTTTCTGCTGGTGGGAGCGCAGGCGGTTCAGATCGGCACAGCGGGCTTCGTCGATCCCAGCGTCTGGCCCGACACGGTGGACGGCATCGCCCGTTGGCTGCAGAAAGAAGGCATCGAGGATGTGAGGGATTTCATCGGAACGCTCAAGTAGATGAGATTCCTGGAAGTTTTAATTCCAATCAATGCCTTTTCGGCAGGTCGGGCTAATTTTTAGCTCGACACCTTGGCATTGTCGGGCAAGAAATTTGCCCGACCTACAATTTCTAACCCATAGACTTCCGACCTGAGATTTCCCCTCAACCCATTGATTTTGCTGATAAAAGCGGCGTCAATCGCACTTGTAATTGTCCACGCACTGGCGTCCGGGAAGCGCCTTTTCCTCGTCGCGACAATGGCCTTGCAGGCAATGCGTACGGTTTTCGATGCAATCTCCGGTACTTTCATCCATCCGGCAGCTTGTCCCATGCGTCATAAGACAGTCTTCGTTGTCCTCGCAAATGTCCAGTAAAGGCAGACAGCAGCAATCCATCCTGGACGGGCAATCCAGGTGAAAATACTCGGGACAATACGTCGTCGCCTCCGGAAACCACTCCTCGCCGGGAGAGACCGCCACGTGGGGGTGAATCTGGTAGCCTCCATGCCCCCAACAGCGGGTAAACGACTCGATTTCCGTACAGACCTGCCCCTCGAAGTCGCAGGCGTAGTCTCCGTTGTAGTTTACGAGGGTATACGACTCGTCCGAGTAGCCGCATACGCCTCCCATCCGTTCGCACTCACTGGCGGGAAACGGCACGCAACAGCCCTGGCTCTCGTCACCGCAGTCGGCTTCCTCCGCTTCGATCCAATCGGCAGGACAGGTTTCGTAGGCATCCTGGCAGATGCCGCCGATCTCAATGCAGGAATTGGGGGCCACACATTCCCCTTCGATACACTCCCAACGGTCGTGTTCTCTAAACGGCATAATCAATATCTGATTGGGTGGCAGATCGGCAACGCACCATGGTGTAAAGTCTACACACATCTCGTCGATGGCATCGTAACAAAACGGATCGGGAAGTGGGGAAATCGCGTAGCAGTTTCGACGCATCGTGTATAAGTACGTGTAATCCGTGCAACAAACGGCCCCTTCCCCGCACACCGCATCCCCTGCCAGAGGCGGATCGATGCCGGGACAATCATCCCCCCACACGCAGAAACCGCCCTTGGCACGACAAAAATCCGGGCCTTCCAGACAATCTGCGTCGTGGCAGCGACGATCCGGGTAATAGGTTTCGCTTTCCGCGCACCGACCGTAACGGCAATCCGGGCGAAACTCCCGGCAATACGGGGCTCCACCGATGGAAAGATCCTCGCAGCGGGGTGTGCTGCATTGCGAAAGATCCTCCGGGCAGGTGGATTCCCCCGGCAGGCAGCAGCGGGAGCGGTAGTAGGAACAGGACTCCGCCCAGTCGTACGTGAAAGACCCTTCCGGGCACTCCTCGAGCGGATTCGTGCAGGTTCCGCCGAACTGGTGGCAGTCTCCCAATTCATGGGGCATACAGCACTGTCCGTAGCCACAGGCGTTGGTACTATTGTAATGCGTTTCCGGGCATTCCGGCCCCCAACCGATGCACGTGCCTCCCTCCTCCTCGCAGTCCGGGATAGGCGGTGCGACGCAATAGCCCTCTTCCGAGCATTCGTGCCCCGGATAACTCCGCCGGTTGTAGCGGCATTCGCTCCCTAAGCACCCGAAATCATAGGAAATGCAGGTATCTCCCTCCATGGAACAGCCGGGATCGGGGCAGTCTTCGTCCTCGGTGCATTCCACGGGCAGGCAGCAGGTCGGATACGGACGCTCGCAACCCATCGGATTGGCCACCGCCACGTACCCCAATTGACAGCCGGTGTAGGAATCGTAGCAATGCCCGCCTTGTGTCAGGCAGGGAATTTCCTCTTCCCGACAACGGTTCGTTTGGGGATCGCAAACGTAGTTGTCCAGCGTGGTGGTTCTCGGCACGCAAGAGTTATACTGGCATTCAAAATCGATTTCCATGCAGCGGTTGCCGTCTTCATCGGACAACTGCACGCACCAGGCCTCCGGACAGTCTTCATGCTCGGCGCATTCCGGCGGGGAAGAACAATCGTCGAAAGGACACATGCAGCACTCTATTCCTTCCGGGCATCCACGGACATAAGGAGCCTTGTAAAAAGCCCCCAGGCAACCCATTCCCATGTAGTCGCAATTTCCTCCGGCACGCCTGCAATCTCCGTAAACGGTGGGCAAACAACAACTTCCGCTTTCGCAGGAAAAACGCTCGTCCCGGTATTCTCCCACCGCGCAATCTCCCTGCACACACGTTCCACGCGCTTCTTCGCAGGAAAGATCGGGGATAGGGCACAAGATTTTCGGATTGGCGACGCACTCCCATTCGGGCGAGCAGTCGCCCCATTGGATGAGTTGCCCGTTGCAGGAGTCGTACCAGCCTTCACTGTAACTTCCCTCGTGGCGACACACGGCGAAACAGGACTCGCAGGCCGTTTCGAGAAGCATTTCCCCCGTGAAGCCATCCACCCAGCCTGCGGTTCCCGACGTTCGGCACCGGGGGCTGTAGGCGTCTCCTTGGCACTGGCAATGCACGACCTCGCTGCCGTCCAGGCAAGGATAATACGTCCTTTGCCCCGGAGAGCATTCCGGCTCGTCGGGGCACAGAGACTCCACGTTTTCCTCGCATCTCCAGCCACCTCCGGCGAGACATTCGCAGGCCGTCACCTCGTCGCCGTTCCAGCAGGTATGCGTTACCGTATCTCCGGGCGTGCAGATTCTCGGCGTGCACTGACGATCGAGACAAAGGTGATCCTCGAAAGCCTGCATGTTTTGCCGACAGATTTCGCTTTCGCAAGAGGAATCGGTCTGCACACACTCTCCGGTGGTATTGATGAAGCATTCCGAGGTGGGGCAATCCTGCACACTGTAACAGGGCGTGGACGGTTCCGGGCAGTCGTGGGGACAATTGCAGTAATTTTCCGCTTCGCCGCAAATATCGTTTCCGCAACGGGTACAATAGAAGCAATTCTCGCAACCTGGCTTGCAATCGTCGACGGAATCGGTGGCAAGAGGATATAGGCCCTCCACTTCGGTCAACCCGCTGCAACAATGATCCTCACCGATGGTTCCCGACTCGCCTTCCATCAGGCAGTCGGTTTCGGGCAGGCAGCAAAAGCCGTCGATGTTGCCGCATTCCCAGGCGTTTTCGAAGTGCGGAAGATAGCCGTTACGATAACAGGCCGACGCCACCGGCGGTTCGCAGTAGCCGCCACGAGTTGCGCAAGGTCGCCACAACATGCAACAAAGCGCATTCGATCCGCATCCCATCGGGTCGTCCATGGCTTCGGTTCCTTCGGGGCATTCGCCCGAATAGGAACAGGTTCCTCCCTGGTCGTAACAGGGCATAGCGATCTCACCATCCCCCGTACAGTCGAAATCATCATCCCAATCGCCGGGGGATTCCTCTTCTTCGGTGCTTGAGTAATCTGGTTCCTCTCCAGACTCTTCCGCATCCATGTCGCTATCGGCGGGCACAATCTCGGCCACACAAATGCCCCCACGGCACTCGTAACCGTCGTGGCAGTCTTCGTCTTCAAGGCAGGAATCCCCCGCGCCGTTGCCGACCGCCAGGTCGGAGAAGTCGCAATGCAGCCCTATAAAGGCGCACAAAAACAACAGGATGGGAGCCAATCTGGAAATCGGGCGCGTCATATTCACTTCCTCTGTTCTTTTTGGAATCCAAGAATTAGACGTCCGCCACGCGCCTTTTTCAACGCCCGAAAAGGGCCTCGACGATCTTTCGTTCCCTCTGAATCACGCGGTCGTGAATGGCTGCCTGCCGTGTTCCTTCAAGTTCTTCGTAAAAGGAAATGGAAAATACGGCTTCTTTGCGGGTTTCGCCGTCCTGGTCCACGAATTCCACCTCGTTGACGCTGATCTGCCTGCGATCCTTGCCATAGGCCTGGAGTGCGTCCGTGTTGAAAAGCAGGTTGAACGCTTCCGGGTTTTCCAGATCTTGGGTGGAAAGCTTTCCGGAGACGATGCAGGGATATTCCTGGCAATCCACGAGATTCACTTCCCCGGAAAAGCCGGTTTCTTTCAATGCGTCGCCGATGGCATGACGCAACGGCTCCTGGGTGAAGCGCTCTTGCAGGTCTTCGGGCGGCTCGATGGGTTCGTTCTCGGCAGCCCTGCGGAAATCCTCGGATTCTTCCAGCCTATCCTTGAGATAGGCGTTTTGCGCGCGCAGCCGATTGAGTTCCTGATGGATCGATTCCGGGATTTGTTCTTCCTTTTCGGGGGCAATATCGGGAGTTGCCGCAACGGGAGCTTTCGTCTTCACAGGTTCGCCGGAAGACGCTTCCGGGGCGCTTCGCGGAAACGCATTCGATGGAATGACTGCCTGGGGCTCGGGCGATACTTTCGGCGGCTGTCGGTAGGATTCGTCCAGGGCGATATCGTCGTGGTCCTCGTCGTCGAACCATTCTCCGAAAACGAGCCCCCCCACGAAAAATCCCAGTAAAAACGGCAAGATAGAAATCAGGTAACGAGACATGGACACCTCCCCTTGATGGACCGCCCTACCAAGGCGATGAAAGGTAAAGGTGCGGACCGAGAGGGTCGTAAGCCGGGTCCTGTTCACCGCGAAGCGGTGGGCGACCATTCATCTGGGATCGCAGTTGCCTGCGTCCTCAAGCGGTCTTCCCGAACGTCCCGAGCGGGCAACTCTTCACCGTTTACACGGATGCGTTCCAATTAGACCTTGCTCCAGGTGGGGTTTACCATGCGGCTGATGTCTCCACCAAGCCCGGTGCGCTCTTACCGCACCCTTTCACGCTTCCCCGGCCAAAGCCGGGAGCCCTGCTTTCTGTGGCACTTTCCCTAGAGTCACCTCCGCCAGCCGTTAGCTGGCACCCTGCCCTGCGGAGCCCGGACTTTCCTCGACGGCATACGCCGCCACGATCGCCTCCCCCCTCTCGATCCGCATCAACCATGGTAGAAAATTCGATCGGGAATGGCAAGCAAAGACGATTCCGTCCGAGGAAATGGGCGTGAGACAAAATATGAAAACAAAGACTTGGGCTTTTCTGGATCGAGTAAAAAAGAAAACCGGTTCCATTGAACAATGGAACCGGTTTTTTGGTGGCGGGGTGGACGGGACTTGAACCCGCGGCCTCTGGCTTGACAGGCCAGCGTTATAACCAACTTAACTACCACCCCTTATTCGATTTTCAACCCCTCGATGGTCCGGAACCGCTTGGTGGGCGGACTCGGATTTGAACCGAGGACCCCCGGCTTGTAAGGCCGGTGCTCTAACCAACTGAGCTACCCGCCCATCACGAAGGTGAATTACCTTTTAGGGAAACTTCGCCATGAAGTCAAGATTTATTTTGCAAGCAATTGCACCCCTCGGAAATCTGGTCATAATCCGCCGAAACCGCGCCTTAAAGAGACAAAAGGATTCCCTTGATTTCCCCTAGGCGGCGCTGATAGATTGAATGGGTTTTTATCGCCGAACGTCAGGCATCGAACGTGCCCCTAGCGCACTGGTATGGAAAATGGAGTGAAATCGTGTCTCAAACGCTTGAAATGACAAAAAGAACGCATACTTGCGGAGAACTCAGAGAATCCCACGTCGGCCAAGCCGTCGTGCTCAAAGGCTGGGTCAACAGCAGCCGTGATTACGGCGGAGTGCTGTTCATCGATCTACGCGACCGCTATGGCCTGACCCAGATCGTCATCGACCCCAAATTCTTCGGCGACCGCATGGAGGAAATCAAAACCATCCGCCACGAATTCGTGCTTGCCGTTCAGGGCGAAGTCGTTCGGCGGGAAAATATCAACCAAAACATCCCCACCGGGCTCGTCGAAGTCGTGGCCAAGAATCTCGAAATCCTCGCCGCCAGCGAACCGCCGCCCGTTCAGGTGGAGGACGAAACCACGGCGGGCGAAAACCTGCGTCTGCAATATCGTTACCTCGATCTTCGCCGCCGACCGCTGCAAAAACGCATCATACTGCGCCACGAATTCAACCGGCTCGTGCGCAACTACTTTGCCGACCACGGCTTTTTGGAAATCGAAACCCCCATCCTGACGAAAAGCACCCCGGAGGGCGCGCGGGACTTCCTCGTGCCGTCGCGCATTCACGAGGGCGAATGGTACGCCCTGCCGCAATCCCCGCAGCTTTTCAAGCAGATTTTGATGATTGCGGGCTACGACCGCTACTGCCAGATTACCCGCTGTTTTCGAGACGAGGATTTCCGCGCCGACCGCCAACCCGAATTCACCCAGGTGGACCTGGAAATGGCGTTCGCCACCGAAGAGGAAATCTACGAACTGATCGAGGGACTGTTTTCCCTTGCATTCAAACAACTTAAAGACACCGAGTTGCCCACGCCGTTTCCCCGCATGACCTACGCCGAAGCGATGGATCGCTTCGGTCGCGACGCCCCCGACCTGCGCTTCGGCATGGAGTTGAAAACCGTCTCCGATGAGGTACGCGACAGCGGCTTCGGCATCTTCACGTCCGCTCTGGATGCAGGCGGCATCGTCAAGGGACTCAACGCGAAGGAAGAGGCATCCCGCAGCCGGAAACAGATCGATGCCCTTGCCGCGGTCGCCGCCGAATTCGGCGCCAAGGGTTTGATGTGGGCCAAGATCGGCGAGGATGGCGCATGGCAGGGACCGATGGCGAAAAAGCTGTCCGACGACGTAAAAGCCGCCCTGGACAAGCGTTTGGAGGCCGAAAACGGCGACCTGCTGTTGTTCATCGCCGACGCCAAACCCTCCGTGGTCTGCGAATCGCTGGGACGTCTGCGGGTTCATCTGGCGCACGAAATGGGGTTGATCGATCCCGAGGCCCACGCCTTCGTCTGGGTCACCGACTTTCCCGGTTTCGAATACGACGAAGAGGAAGGGCGCTGGGTGGCGATGCATCATCCCTTCACGTCCCCACGCCTCGAAGACATCGACCTGCTCGGAAGCGACCCGGGGCAGGTGCTGTCGCGAACCTACGACGTCGTATGGAACGGCAACGAGGTAGGAGGCGGCTCGATCCGTATCCATCGTGAAGACGTGCAGCGGAAGGTTTTCGAAGCCATCGGCCTTTCGGATGAAGAAGCCAAGGCGAAATTCGGCTTCCTTCTCGAAGCGATGCGTTACGGAGCACCGCCCCACGGCGGTCTCGCGCTGGGCCTGGACCGCATTATCATGCTGCTGTCGGGGACCGATTCGATCCGCGACGTGATCGCGTTCCCCAAAACCACGAGCGGAAGCTGCCTGATGACCGGCGCGCCGTCGCCGGTGGACGAAAAACAACTCGACCAACTTCACGTGCGGGTTACGAAAAAGAAAAGCGACAATCGGCCTGACTGAGGGCCGATGAACGAAAAAGCTACGAAAAACAAGGGAGTGCGACGATGGACGCCAAGTTGATATTTTTCGTGATCGGCCCGGACCGGCCAGGATTCGTCAAAGACGTGACCCAATACCTGACGGCCCGCAACGCCAATATCGAAGACAGCCGCATGGCGGTCATGGGGGGGCGGTTTACCATCACCTGCCTCATTTCCTGCTCGGCCACAGAGGAACGCGCGATCCGCGACGACACGGCGGAATTGTCCGCCGTGGGGCTGACCGCTTCGGTCTACGACGCGCCGGAATCCCCCCGAGCACCGCGCCGCGCCGCCCTGCCCTTGCGATTCGAAATCACGGCCATGGATCACCCGGGCATCGTCAAGACCGTGGTGCAACTCCTGCATCGCTACGAAGTGAACATCGAGCGTCTCGACACCGAAGTCACCCAGGCGCCGATCAGCGCCGTGCCGCTGTTCAACTTGACTCTGTTCGCGACCGTGCCCGACTCGGCGCCGATATCCGAAGTGAAACGGGAGTTGCAAGCACTGGCCGACGAACAGAACCTGGATCTGAATTTCGTCAAGTAGCTGTATTTTCTTCGTTTTCCCACCGCACTCGTTTGCATTTCGCCCCCAAGGAGCCGTTATGGAGATTGCGAAGATTCTGTTGGTTGACGACGATGAGGATATCCGCGCCATCGGCGAAATCAGCTTGCATGATGTGGGTGGTTGGGAAACAGCGCTGGCCGCCGATGCGAGCGAAGCGGTGCGGGTGGCGAAATCGTTTCGACCGGACGTCATCCTGCTCGACGTAATGATGCCCGGCACCGATGGTCCTGGTACATTAAATTTGTTGCGAGACACACCGGAAACAGCGGATATTCCAGTTGTTTTCCTCACCGCAAAGTCCGTCCGGGAAGACCTCGACGCGCTACGCGCACTGGGACCGGCAGGCATGATCGCCAAACCCTTCGATCCCATGGAGCTGCCGCAACGAATTCGGGAGATTTTCTTGTAAATACTGGCAGTTACGGTTCAACTCTACGGTAAAAAACTCCGTTTAACAGCCTAAAAGAAACTAGAAAGTGATAGTCGCGGCGATGGGAAAGTGGTCGGATGGATACTGATCTTCCGGGCCGTAGACTGTCAGATCCACTACCCAGTCCGACACGAGCCACTCCACTGGACCGGCAAGGAAGATATGATCGATGCGGTGGATGGGGTCGTATTCGGGTTCGGCTTCCTGATTGTGCTCCACACGCCAGTTTTCGGCCAAGTCGAAGGCGTTGACCAAAGCGAAGCCTTCGCCGTCGACACCCTCGGTCAAAATCGCATAGGCAGGGCTATCGGGTTTGGAATTGAAATCCCCGACGGCGATCACGGGCAGCGTTTCGGCCCATGGTTCGGAGCGAGACAGCAGCAACGGAGCGCTGTTTTCCTGATTGGGGACATTGTTGTCGAAATGCGTGTTGACGAATACGAACTCCCGACCATCGGAGATCTGCCGGAAATGCGCCCAGCCGACCAACCGCCAGAAACTGCTGTCCGCCCAACCACCCGCCCAGGGTTCGTCCGGGGTTTCACTCAACCAGTACACTCCGTGCTCAATGACCTCGAAACGGTCGGCGCGGTAGAAAATGGTTTCATCGGGGTAGGCGTCCAGGTAATCCAGGCCGTCGTTTGGATCGTCGATATAGTACAACGCCTTGAAATCAGGGAGCAATTCCAGAATCTGTGCCACTTCATCGGAAATAAATAGCTCCTGGGTGCCGATGATATCCACTTCGTGGCGCTGGAAGATATCCTGGAAATGTGGCAAACGATCGGCCCAAAGTTCGTA
This sequence comes from Myxococcota bacterium, assembly GCA_963663525.2. GTDB lineage: Bacteria > Myxococcota_A > SURF-8 > SURF-8. The sequence goes on along the minus strand of CAXXHC010000004.1, from coordinate 229,760 downwards.
GGTACCGTCGCAAAACGAACACAGGACGTTGTAGGTCATGATCCGTAGAGTGGTTTCTACTGGTTCGGACTCGCCTTCACTCTCGCCCTCCTGCTCGATGTCCCCATCTGCCGGCGGGGCCTCGTCGGCGTCATCCGCGCAGGCAACCAGGCAAACCACTGCACAGAGTAAAAACAATGCAAAGCGAATCTTATTGGAAATACTGAATTTTTTCATGTTTTCGCTCTCGTTCAGATACGATTTCATCCCTATTCCAGAGGCAGATATGGTAGTGATCTTTGGTGGGTTTGTTAAGCTTTTATTGTGTTTTTGTTAAGATATCATGTGCACCAGAACGAAATTCCTAGAAAACTAGTGTGCACCGGACGTGATTTTTCGTATGAAAAAGTGCAGGTCTGATGATTTTCACCCGACAATTTTCGAAAACCATCCTCTTTGTCTGCACTTTGAATCCATGTTTTCCTGGAAAAACAACGATTTCCTCCATATTTCTGTTCCACTTCGAGGGTTCATCCCTGTTCCAATAATTCACAATCGAGTTTGGCACTTCGCCTCACCTCGTGGTAAGATAATTGCTGGAAGTATGTGTTGACGCGTTCCACCTCGCTGCCATACCGAAACGGGGCGCACGGACAAGATAAATTGGCGGCAATTGATAGGAATGCCCTGCGATAAGCTTACAATCAGTTTTTTCGGTTCGTGGGGCTTTCCATCGTAGTAATTTGAATGTTCCGCACTCTTCGGTAAAATACCGGAATTGTGATCGCTCGCCGATTTTGCTTCAGATGAGGGACGGTATGAAAAAGTGCCCGCAGTGCGCCACAGAAAACACCGAACTGGCGAAATTCTGTAAGGAATGTGGATACCCGATTGGCGTGGACGACGGTTTCGAGGACGAGGACACCAGCCCCGATCTCAACCTCAAAGGCTTTGAAAGCGACACTTCGCCCGGCTTCTCTCTCGACCCGCAGAGCGAAAACGGTACCGACGAAAGTCTCACCCGTATGCTGGAGCAAGTGAAACTCACCGACGATTCCGACCACGATATAGACGATGGACAAAGCTCTTCGTTGGAACTGGAAGACAGTTCTTTCGTGGAGTCTCTTCTGGGTACATCCAATGACGGGCCTTCCGAAATCGATACCCTGATCGAGGAAAGTATAGGGGAAAACACATCCGTCGAGCTATTGCCGGAGGATCTGGGCGATGACACCTTCGGAGCAACAACCACGCAAGGAAGAAGTTCCCGGTACATTTCCCATGAAATGAAACAGGAATCCATCAGCGTGGTAATCCCCATCGGCACGAAAAAACCGCCCACCGTGGAATCGAACGCCGACACACAGCCCCCCATCGAAAGCTTCAGTGAACCGATGTTCCCGATGGATTCAGGCAGCGACTTTCATTCATCGTTCATGTCGAATCCCACACCTGCCGAAAAATCCGAGGATTCCGACCCCTTCGGGCACTCCATTCTTGCCGACACCCCGGAAGGTTCTTCGGGGCCGATGGTCGTGATGAAAAAAGGTCTTGAAGAGGGCGAACCGGTGGCGCGGCTCGTAATCCTTGAACCAACCCGCAAGGAATCTGCCGTAATCCATTTGCACCGGGGAACGATCACCTGCGGGAGCCAAGGCACGGACATCCTTTTGAAAGATCCTTTCGTCAGTCCGCTTCACTGCCGGTTTGAAGTTGCCTCGAAAGATAAAATCCTGCTGGAAGACGCCGGATCGCAAAATGGAACCTTTTTACGGGTCCAGGATCGCGCGAAAATGACATCCGGCGACCGCTTCCGCATTGGGCGACAGTTGCTGCAATTCTATTCCCTCAAGGATTTCGAGACCTTCGAAGACGTCAGCCAAAATGAAAGCGCCCGCTTCTGGGGAAGCAGCGACAAAGGACTGTGGGGCCGTATCGTGCGCATTTACGAAAACGACCTTGAGGGCGAAGCAATCCTGCTCACCAAGAGCAGCCTCCAATTCGGGCGCGAGGTCGGCGACCTGACTTTCCCATACGACGGGTATGTCTCGGGAAGCCACGCCCGCGTGGAACTGCAAAACGGTGACTTTTACCTGCGCGACCTCGGGTCCAGCAACGGAACCTTCATTTCGATCCGCCGCCCCGTCCGCCTGCAATCCGGCGAACTGATGCTCGTCGGGCAGAAACTGATCCGCATCGAGGTTTTTTAGCAGGAATTCTTGCAGAAACCGCCCTCCCCCGCCTCCGAAAAAACGAGGCGGGGAAGCGATCTGCGAAATCAACCGTAGGGATAAAGCGAGCTTTTCACGCTCTTGAGATTCTCCAGCAGTTTGTCGTGCTTTTTCTCGTCGTCAAGCAGGTAACCCAACAAGAACTTCTGAATCTGATAGCCGGAGCCGGACAGGTCGTCCAGGGTGTACTGTGCGAGCTGCACGACGTTCTTTTCCACTTCATCGTGGCGCGTAATCGCGTCGTCAATGGCGCCGACGTCTTCGGGAGTCAAGGAAATCGATTCGCTCTCCAGCGAGTCGATCACCAACTGCTGCAAGGTTCGGTGCATCTCGGAATCGTGCTTCAGGATCTGAAACACGGAACGCACCAGAGGATTCTGAATGCGACTCATGGATTCTTCGGCGAGATCGATGGAAGCATCCTCGATTTTCTGCCAACGTTTCAGGTTGGAAATGAGATTTTCGAGCTTTTCTTTTGTCGTCATGACATTCTCCTGATTGAATTGCTTTGTAGTTCTTGCTTATTTGTAACCTTTCCAATTTTCATTTTTAATTTAACTCCCCAAACTTTATACGCAACTCCTATGTCTGATTTTTTTCACAATTTTTCCAACCCAACTCGAAAAACGCCACGCATACGGATTTATTGGGCCCGAGTCTCACATTCGCACGCCGGGGGACGTGAATTAAAAAGTGGGAATTTCAAAGAACAATGTGAAAGAGTTGTAGCGGCGAGGCGTAAGCTCGCCGAAAAACAACCGAAATCACGGCGGGCTTACGCCTCCGCCGCTAAAGTGAATCAGAGGGCTCTAATGGGGTTCTGTCTATTCTCATCTCCCCACAAAATTCACACCCAATACTCCTGAATCCAACAATTCGCCGGTTGAGAAACCCGTCCCTTTGTGCTACTCTTTCGGCCCATGATCCAAACGTGAAAACCAAGGACTTTCCAACTCATTCCAGGGCCGTGCGACGGCTCGCCATTCAGGAGGAAACAGCCGTGATTCAAACCAAAATCACCGAAATGCTGGGTATCGAATATCCGATCATCGGCGGCACGATGATGGATCTCTCCAAGGCCGAGTTCGTCGCGGCGATTTCCAACGCCGGGGCGCTGGGCATCATCGCTTCGGCGATTTTCCGTGAAACGGCGGCACTTCGTGAAGAAATCAAGAAAACCAAGGATCTCACCGACAAACCTTTCGCCGTGAATATCAACCTGTTTCCCATGTTGCAACCGCCCGACAACCGCGAGTTTGTAGAAGCGATATCCGAAGAAGGAGTGAAGATCGTCGAAACCTCCGGCAACGCTGCCCCGATCGAACTGGTCGGACTGTTCAAAGAGTACGGCATCACCTGGATTCACAAATGCGTCGGTGTGCGTTACGCCAAGAAAGTGGCGAGTTTGGGTGCGGACGGCGTGACGGTGGTGGGATACGAAAACGGAGGAGCTACGGGCGTGCTCAACGTCACTACGCTGGTCCTCGTGCCCTCGGTGGTGGATGCCGTGGACATTCCGGTGATCGGCGGCGGCGGCGTGGCAGACGGTCGCGGCCTGGCGGCGGTGTTGTCGCTGGGAGCCGAGGCGGCGATCATCGGTAGCCGCCTGATGCTTTCCGACGAATGTCCGATTCACCCCAAACTGAAACAGGCAATGTGCGAAGCCAACGAGCTAAGCACCGACATCATCATGCAGAGCATCGGGTTCGCGCACCGGGTCTGGCTCAACGAACCGGCGTTGAAAACCCGCGAGATCGAATCGAAAGGCGGCGGATTGGAGGACATTATCCAGTACGTCTCCGGCGAGGCGGCCCGAAAAATGTACGAAACCGGCGATCTCGAAGCCGGCACCGTCTCCTGTTCGCAGTCCATCGGACTGGTCAACAAGATCATGCCGCTTCGCGAGATTTTCGAAGAAATCATGCACGACGCCGAAGCACAGATCGGACGTTTGAAGAGAATGAGTGGTGAAATACAAGGACCGTAAAAAAGGTGCTTTACTTCCAGCACTCCATGGGTTCCTGCGAAAGTCCGGCTGAAAACCAAAGGAAGACCTCACGATGGGGCAACCATCATCGACGATAGCGAGTCCGGAAAAGTCCGCTCTCGCCTTGAAACACCTGAATGCTGCGAAAAAATCAGGATACCGGCAAACCGAAGTCGAAAAAGCCGATTGGGTGATCTTGTCCGAAATACACGAAGGACGGGTCTGGACGTACTTGCCGACACAAAACAGCGTGGTGCTTCATTCCGAAGGCATGGATTCTCATGCCTTGAATCAACTTGAAACTTCCGCAAGCGACTGCTTTTTCTTCAGCGACTGGCTTTTTCGAAAAGAAGTCGCGTTTGTAGAAAGAATCCTGTGGAAAAACGTGCCGCCTGCGTCAAGACGGTTTTCCGGAAAAATTGAAATTATCCTGAAATTTCCGGAACTTTCCCTTGTTCAGGCCATGTATCACCACCGCGCGTACTATCGTTCCCTGTATTGGCTCACCGAAGGTTTCCTGCTGTTGGACCGTTTCGGTATTCCAACCGACCTTCTTCGAAAAGAAGGATGTACCAACGATCGTCTGGAGATTCTCTCCGACACCGATTCAGTCCATGCGTCATGCCGCTTGGAGAGATCTTCGGAACCGCTTGTGGAAATAGTCGTTTCGAAAAAGAATATGGAAATTACGGCCTCGATGGGAGCCCAAAACCACTCGGTGACGGTTCGCCAGCACGGGGTGCAGAAGACCTTCGACGTACAGGACAACGAAACCCGCCTTGCAGACTACTACACCTTTCTTGAATCGAAAGAACGGAGCACCGTTGCCCATATCGTCGGACTTGAAAAGCTTCGGCAGGCCGTTTCGAGCGCCGAAAAAATTCTCAATCAATGCTCTTTGGTGGAAGATCGCCGCCTCAAATCGTCCGTTTCGTCGGAGAGCGGCTCTCCTGGAGTGAATCTTGTCCGAAAGCATCCGCCGTTGGGATTCATTTCGAAAGAATCCTACGCGGACCAATTCGAAAACATCCGCATCGATGGATTTCGTCTGTTGTTGATCCGTTCTCCGAACGAAGGGATTGAAAAATCTTCCCAAAGACTTTTGCCGTATTCCATCTCCCGTCTCGCCGGGTTTTTGCAAAAACACGGTGCAGACGTAAAACTCATCGACACCAATGCGTTTTCATCGGGCCATATTGCGAAAAAAACACAAAAAGTGACAAAACTCGTGCGTGAACTGGTCCGTTCGCATCCTTTCGACTTGATAGGAGTGAGCGTGGACAGACCGGAGGATTTTTCCGATGCCGCATGGATGATCTCCGAATTGAAGCGGATTTTTGCCACACCTATCGTTGTAGGAGGAAGAGGGACAGGCCAGTCGTCTCCCAAAGGTGAAAGTGCGATGGATTACATCATCAGTGGAGAGGGAGAAGTTCCGCTTTTGCTTCTCTGCGATGCGTTGGCCACAAAGAAAGAAGTGTCACCCGCAATCCCTGGATTGTCTTCGTGTCTCCCCGGAGGTTTTCTGGAGCGATTGCTTGTGGAACACGATTTGTCGGTGTTTCCGACACCGGATTTCAAAGATCTCGTTGCCGCATATGGAAAACCTGAAAGCTTATGGTTTCCTTATACTTTTTTTTGCGGCTGTCCCTTTGCCTGTGCATATTGCTCTTCGTTTTCCGACAGGCGATTTCACGTATGCGAACCCGATAAAGTCATCCACGATCTTGCAACCATCCACAAAAAATATGGGTTGAGAAAAATCTACTTTTTAAACAATCTCATCAACTATCGAACGGATTTCATCCTCAACCGGTTGTCCTCCTGGATCAACTCGGGTCCGAAAATGATCTGGGGAGACTCCGCAAGACCGCAAAAAATCCCCCACGGATTGTTTGGAAAACTTCGAAAAGCCGGATGTCGTTATCTTGTCTGGGGCGTGGACGCCGGTTCGGATCGTATGCAAAAAAAGATGAACAAAAACTTGGACCTCGAAGAAACGATTGCCATTTTGAAGCGTTCCAGTCATGCCAGGATAGAAAACAAAGTCAATATTGTATGTGGCCTTCCGGGAGAAACGGCCCAAGACCTGCAAGAAACGCTGTCCTACCTGGAAAGAATTGCTCCATATACTTCGGAAGTGCTTTTATCTAAGTATGTATTCGCGCAATGTTCGCCTATTTTCAATCGACCGGAAGCGTACGACGTGATGAAACGCGGCGATACTTTCGATGAAATCGATGGCCTTCCGTGGGAAGAGAAAAACCGCCAGATTCAATCCCATTATGAAATCATCAAAACAAGGTTATCCGAAATTGGCCTGTGAATGTTCGCAATCCGAAATGAAGTCCGTAATTGAACCTATTGACGAAAAGCATTCCCAAAAGGAAAAGGTGTGTTGAAACCAAGTGAAATAAAAATCTTCGTAGTGTTGTTGGGCTTCTGGATTTCAACGGTGACTTGGGCCGCGCCTCCTTCCTCCCCCGGCGATACCCCCACTCCCTCCAGTACGGAGATCCGTTCGAAAGAAATGTTCGCCCCACGTCCGGCGGAACGGACGCAAGCGGCGACATCTCAGGAAGAAGAAAACGACGGCAACGCTCCCGGGGTGCAGGCTCCGCCCGTGGCGCTGGGAGGCGCACGCCCCCTCGACCTCGCCACCGCACGCCGGATGATCCGCGACGTTCTGGCCCAAGACCTCTTCGAGGGTGTCCAGGTCGGTTTCCTGGCGGAAAAACTGCATCAGGGATTGCGCATCGTCTCGGTGAACGAAAATGGCGCATTCGTTCCGGCGAGCAACCAGAAAATCATCACTACAGCGGCAGTGCTTGAAACGCTCGGGCCAGATTACCGCTTTCAGACCGATTTTGTCTCTACGAAGGAACTCAATGAAAACGGCGAACTCGACGCCGACCTGTACGTCGTCGGATCGGGCGATCCGTTTCTCGTCCCAGAGCAGATCGACCGCCTAGGCTACGAACTGGAGGCCAAAAACCTCAAGAAAATCAAGGGAAATCTCATCGTGGACGATTCCCTGTTCGACATTCCCGCCATCGGCCCCGGATTCGACGACGACGAAAGCTACCGCGCCTACCGTGCGCCCCAGGGTGCGCTGAGCGTGAATTTCAACTCGGTGGCGGTCACGGTCATGCCGGGTATCGAAGCCAACGCCCCCGCGCGCATCCAGGTCATTCCTCCCCAACGATACACGGTGATCGACAACCAGACGAAAACCGTCATGGGACGTATGCGCCAGTGGATTCGAGTGGAAACACCGCCGGAGGACTGGCGGAACAAAATCGTGGTCACGGGTGGAATTTCCAATAATTACAGACCGTTGACCTACCATCGCCGCATCGACAACGTACCGCTGTTTTCCGGCTGGACGATCCACGACATTCTCAAACGCCACGACATCCGCTTCACCGGGGTGGTGAAAACCGGCAAAGCGCCGGAAAACGACCCGGTGTTGATCCATCGGTTCGAGTCACTGCCCCTCTCCTCGATGTGCCGTCTCATCAATAAATATTCCAACAATTTCATGGCCGAAATGGTGCTGTTGAAGCTGGGAGCCGAGCGCTACGAAGCGCCGGGAAACTGGGAAAAAGGCATCCGTGCGTTGGCGGAATATCTGCAAGGCATCGGCCTGGACCCGTCCCCCCACCTGCTTGGCAATGGTTCGGGCATGGGAGACGTCAACCGGATCTCGCCGTCTCTGCTGGTCGGCGTGCTGCGTCACATGGCGCTCGACTACGAGGCCGGGCCGGAGTTCGTCGCCTCGTTGACCGTCTCCGGCGTGGACGGTACGTTGGCGACCCGCTACGACATCCCCGACGTCAAACAGGCCGTGCGCGGCAAGACGGGCACGCTTTCGGATGTTATGGCGATATCGGGCTATGTGCTCGATAGAGGCTGCGAAAGAATCGTGTTTTCGCTTTTGTTCAATGGAATCGCGAACAAGCCCCGCGACCGCCTGTACGACGCCCAGGTCGAACTGGTGCGGATTCTTTCCAACTCCGCACCCGACCATCCCGTCCCCGGTTGTTCCCGTGTCGTTCTGCCTTGAATCGGCAGATTCATCGCCGGCAGTTGGACCGGAGCCGGTTCCCTAACCCGGAAAATTCATGAAAATCGTAGCGAGACGCCGAAAACCGAAGATATTTCAAGAAGTTGGAGCGTTTTTCACCCACAGGCATACGAAACAGTCTGTCGAGGATGAAAATCGTGAAACGAGTGAAAGATCGAGAGTTTTCAAGTCGCAGTAGGTTTTCGTAAATTTTTCGGGTTAACCGAAAACAAACCGTTTCCCACCCGGTTTCGGCGCAAATAAGTTGAGTTTTGTACGGTCTTTTGCGAAATTGTCGAAAATGGAATCCTAACGTGGAGAATTCTTTCGTGATTTTCCGCTTCGAGGTCCGTTTCGTGATGGGTGACAGATTCGCGCCGTTCCGGTGTTGTATTCTTCAGAAAGTCGAAGGTGGCTTTTGACGATCGACGTGGAAGCATATTACAGGCAATATGGCCCGATGGTCGTCAGGCGCTGCCGCTACCTTCTGAAAGATGAAGAGGAAGCCTGGGACGCCATGCAGGATGTTTTCGTAAAACTCCTACGCCACGAAAAGTCGCTCTCGCACGACAAACCGTCGAGCCTGTTGATGCGCATCGCCACCAACGAATGCCTCAACCGGATTCGGAGCCGCAAGCGAAAGCCCGCCGAACCCGACGACGACCTTCTCGCTCGCATCGCTTCCGCAGAAGATGAGGAAGAGCAGACCCTCGCGCGTTCCATGCTGGACAAGATTTTCAGCCGGGAAAAGGAATCGACACGCACCATCGCCGTCCTGCACCTGCTCGATGGCATGACGCTGGAAGAGACGGCTGAAGCGGTGGGAATGTCGGTTTCGGGCGTGCGCAAACGCCTGAGAAATCTCGGTAAACACGTCAAGGAACTGCGGGAGGTGTCGCCATGACCGAGAACACTCGCACCCCGGTTTCCGACTGGGATCTGGAACGCTACCTGCTCGGAGAACTTCCCGGGGCACGCAACGCCGAGATCGAAGAGGAAATCCGGCAAAATCCGGAACTTCAACGAAAACTGGACGCATTGCAACGCTCGAACGAAGAGATTCTCGAAGCCATGCCGCCACGGGTTGCGGCGGCGGCGATCCGGCAACGTTTCGAAAAACACCAAGAAAAGGAAAAACGTGCGCCATCCTGGTTGAAAACCGCCCTGCCCGTCGGTGCGGCGGCGATGCTGGCGCTGTTCGTGGTCGTGGTCGGGGATTTTGGCGGAAGCGGGTCGCATCCCGACGAAGTATTTCGACAAAACGGGGAGACGATTTACACCAAGGGCGCAAAACCCAGACTGGCGCTGTATCGCAAAACGCCCGGTGCATATTCCGAAAAATTGCAGGAAAATCAAGTCGTTTCAGAAGGCGATACCCTTCAGCTCGCCTATGTTGCGGCAGGCGCCCGCTACGGAACGCTGCTATCCATCGACGGTCGGGGATCGGTTACGCTGCATTTTCCGACGAACGAAGCCGGAAGCCTCGAATTGTCCGGCAAGGGGGAGATCCGCCTGCCCTTCGCCTACGAACTCGACGACGCCCCACGCTTCGAGCGCTTTTTCCTCGTGACGTCGCAGACTCCATTCGATCTAGCCCAAGTGCTCGCATCCGCGAAAAAATGTGCGGCAGATTCCGAGAAATGCCACACGCAAGCGTTGGAATTGCCTGAAAATGTGAACCAGGTTTCTTTCCTGCTCGGCAAGAACTCGAACTAATCGTGGGTGTGGGGATGCGAACAACGACGGTCCTTATCATACTGTTTTTCCTGCTATTTGTCGGATTTCCGGGAGGAGCCGCACAGGCCGAAACCGCCTCTTCTCTCGAACGCTACGCCCTGATCGTCGGGGCCAACGACGGCGGAGGCGACCGGATCACCCTCCGGTACGCCGACGACGACGCCGAGGCCATGGCAGCAGTGCTGGAGGATCTTGGCGGCGTCTCTCCCAAAAACCGCATCATGCTGCTCGATCCGGATCGGCAAGAACTGGTAAACAGCCTGGAGCGTTTGCGGGAAATGGTCGGCCAAGACAAGACAAGCGGGAGAAGAATCGAGGTGTTCTTCTACTACTCCGGCCACTCCGACGAATCTGGCCTGCTTCTGTTTGGTCGCACGTTCCGCTACGCCGATTTGAAACAGAAAATCAAGGAGTTGGACGCAGACGTGCGGGTGGTGATTCTCGATTCCTGCTCCAGCGGCGCGATGACCCGCACCAAAGGCGGAAAACGAAAGGCTCCGTTTCTGTCCGACGCCTCGGTCAAGCTCAAAGGGCACGCGATTCTCACCTCCAGCGCCGAGAACGAAGCGGCGCAGGAGTCGGACAAAATCGGCGGCTCCTTTTTCACGCACTATCTGGTTTCCGGGATGCGCGGGGCTGCGGACGCCTCCCATGACCGGCGGGTCACGCTCGACGAAGCATACCACTACGCGTTCACCGAAACCCTGGGACGCACCCAGACCACCCAAAGCGGCGCGCAGCACGCCTCTTACGATATTCAACTTTCCGGGACGGGAAACCTCGTGTTGACCGAACTGAGCGAGACGTATTCCACCCTGCACTTCACGGAAGAATTGCAAGGCCGTCTGTACGTGCGAGACAGTCGGGACCGCCTTGTATCGGAAATCAACAAGGAAGCGGGAAAATCGGTGGATCTTGGCGTGGAGCCGGGAGAATACCGCATCGTACTCGACCACGACGGCGACTTTTCCATGGCCGAATTCTCGTTGGATCTCCACGGGGTGATGACGCTCGACGAGTCGGCCTTCCACCCGGTGGAGAGCGAATCCACCGTAGCTCGCGGGTTGGGAGCCAAGGAGAAAAAATACACCGACGTTCCCTTCAACCTCGGCCTGTTTCCCCCGGTGCACATCAACAAAGCCTACGATGGCCCCATCGAAAACCACATTTCCCTGGGACTTTTCGCCAACGAGCAGGACCGGTTACGAGGACTGGCTGTAACCTTTGGAGTCAACTGGCAAAACGACGATATGGAAGGCGTGGACGCCAGCTTTTTTGCCAACGTCGTAGAACGGGATTCGAAAGGCGCGGCGGGTACGGTTTTCACGAACATCACCCGGCGGGATTTTATCGGAGCGCAGTATGCGACGTTTTACAACCACACCGACCGTCATTTCATCGGCGGGCAGTTCGCCCTCGTAAACTACACGGGCGGCAACTTCATCGGCGGACAAGGCGGACTGGTCAACATCGCGGTCGGCGACATGACCGGCGCCCAACTGGCATTGACCAACTTCACCATCGACCACGCCACCGGCGCACAGGCCGCATTGGTCAACATCGCCATGGGCAACATGACCGGCGTGCATGGCGCGCTGGCCAATGTCACCATAGGCGACGTCCACGGCTTCGAACTGGGCCTGGGAAACGTCACCACCGGGAAACTGACCGGCGCGCAGTTCGGGCACCTCAACGTAATCGCGGGAGACGAACCCTCCAAAGGCGGACAGCTTGGACTGCTCAACGTCTCCAGAGGAAAACTTTCGGGCGCGCAGATCGGCTTCATCAACTACGCCGACGACGTGGACGTCCCCATCGGCTTTCTGAGTATCGTGCGCAAGGGCGTCGTGCACGGAGATTTCTGGACAAGCGACACGGCGCTGGTCAACGCCGCGTTGAAGCTCGGAAGCCGCCTGGTATACAACCTGCTGATGGTGGGATATCAGCCCGTGCTGGGCGATCAGGTGATGAGCTATGGCCTGGGGTTGGGGTTTCATCTGCCGGTGCGCGACGGCTGGCACATCGATTTCGACTTGACCGGCTCGTTTTTGCACAAAACCAAGGATTTGGATCAAAACGCCTCCATGGTCAAACTTCGTCTTCTGGGAGAATATCCCATGACCGAGCACGTCTCCCTGCTCTTCGGGCCGACGTTCAACGTGATGAGCATGTACAACAACACGGCGAAACCCTCCGATTTTTCGTACATTCCGTATTGGAAAGTCCAAGAAGAAGAGGTTGAAAACAAGGTGGTTCGCGTCTATGCCTCTCCGGGATTCATGATCGGCATTGAGATTTGACAAATTTTCACGTCCGGCGGTATTTTATTTGCGTTTTGCAGGTTTGTTGTGGTTTTCAAGCTGGATCGACGTCCCATGCCGAAGTCTTCGCTATCTCTTGCCCGCCGAATGATCGCATCCAACGTCTGGCTACTGCGTGACGAAGAAGACCGCCGTTTCGTGATAGACACGGGGTTCGCACTCGAACGTCCGGCCCTGCGGCGTTTTCTGCATCGCGAAGGGGTGCAAAAGGCGGGGGATCTCGCGGGGATACTGCTGACCCACCGTCACAGCGACCACGCCGGAAACGCCGCATGGATGCGGGAGACGTTCGACTGCCCGGTATTCTGTCACGAAAACGACGCCCCGTTTCTCACCGGCGAACGCACGCCCCCCCCGCTTCAACGGGGAATCGGCAACGCCTGGGACCGTTTCGCCTGCAAGATGGAGGACACTTTCCCCGCCGTAAGCCCGGTGGACGAAACCTTTGTCTGTGGACCATGGCGTTTCGGTTTTCACGTGTATCCCGCTTTCGGCCACACGGAAGGTTCGGTGCTGATCTACCACGAGCCTTCGAAAACCCTGTTTTGCGGCGACGCGCTGTTGACCGGCCCACCGCCCGCAAGGGTCATCGAATTTTTTCAACTGGCGTTTGCGCCTTATACGCCCGACCTCGAAACCTGCCACAGGCAGACGCTGGAATTTCTCGAAAATCCACCCGAAATTCGTCGCGTCGCATCGGGACACGGGCCTTTGGTGCATCACGACACCATGAACAAGCTCATGAGATTCGCCGAAAAAACACGGCGCGCACGTGGCTGTGAAATTTTCGGCACCTGAGTTCGAAAAAACAGAACGAAATCGTCGCTTTTTCTGACTACAACTTCTGGAATAGGACGCTCTTCATTCAAACGATCCGAGCAACATTTGCCCAATTCCAAGATGCCTCTTCCTTTTACCTGAAAAAATGGTACACTTGAGAATACATGGGGTGAAAGCGTCCCGAATCTCCGGTCAGCCGACCTGTATGTCAGAGGGGATTTCGCAAGGCGCTTCCCGTATGGAGACTCTTCGGCGGCTAGGTGATATCCCCGTTCCACCAAGGAGGAAAGCATGTCCTTCGGCGAACAGATGCTCGACAGCATCGCGAAAAAAATCGACAAAGAAAAATACAAAAAACTGTCCTGGACGGGTTCGTTCACGGAATACCTCGATATCGTCCAACAAAACCCGGCGGTATTGCGCACTTCCTTCCAACGCACCTACGACATGGTGATGTCTTATGGGTTCAAGGAATACGTGGACAACAAAAAGAAAATCGTCCACTACAACTTCTTCGACGATCCCTTCGACGATGGCAAAGACGCCGTATTCGGCCTGGACATTCCCCTGATGAAGCTGGTCAACCTCTTTCGTTCGGCGGCCCAGGGACTGGGGACCGAAAAGCGGGTGCTTCTGCTGCATGGCCCGGTGGGTTCTTCCAAAAGCACCGTGGTGCGGATGCTGAAAAAGGGATTGGAAGCCTACAGCCAGACCGAAGAAGGCCAGCTTTTCACCTTCGATTGGATCGTGGAGGGTGAAAACGGAGAACGGGAGTTCGTGCCCTCTCCGATGCACGAAGAACCGCTGTTGCTGATTCCGCCAGAGATCCGCAAGGAATTCCTCGCGAAAATCAACGAGGAACACCAGGGTGAACGCCCCTATCGCTACCAGGTTCAAGGCGACCTCTGCCCCGTGTCGCGCTTCTACTACAACGAATTCATGAAGCAGTACGAGGGCGACTGGAGCAAGGTACTCAAGGAGCACGTTCAGGTTCGGCGCTTGGTAATGAGCGAACAGGACCGCGTCGGCATCGGCACATTCCAGCCAAAGGACGAAAAAAACCAGGATTCCACAGAACTTACGGGGGATATCAACTACCGGAAAATTGCCATTTACGGCTCGGACTCCGATCCCCGCGCCTTCAACTTCGACGGCGAATTCAACGTGGCCAACCGTGGACTGATCGAGTTCGTCGAAGTGCTCAAACTCGACGTGGCGTTTCTGTACGATCTGCTGGGAGCCAGTCAGGAACACAAGATCAAGCCGAAAAAATTCTCCCAGACCGACATCGACGAGGTCATCATCGGCCACACCAACGAACCCGAATACAAAAAGCTCCAAAGCAACGAATACATGGAAGCGTTGCGGGACCGTACCGTCAAGGTGGACATCCCCTACATCACCCGGTACTCGGAAGAAAAGAAAATCTACGAAAAGGATTTCGGCGTGCGACAGGCCGATATCCACATCGCGCCGCACACCTTCGAAATCGCAGCGATGTGGGCCGTGTTGACCCGGCTGGAGGATTCCACGGGCAATATCAACATCATGCAGAAACTCAAACTGTACGACGGCAAGGCCCTGCCGGACTTCACCGAGGATACGGTGGTCGAGTTGCGCAAGGCGGCGCAACGCGAAGGATTGCAAGGAATTTCGCCACGTTACGTGCAGGATAAAATCTCCAACACCCTGGTTCGCTACGCCGACGAGGGCCACATCAGCCCATTTATGGTCATGAATCAGCTCGAAGCGGGACTGCGGCACCATTCGTTGATTACCAACGAAAAAGACCGCGAACGCTACCGGGAAATGCTGGGACTGGTGCGGCAGGAATACGAGGAGATCATCAAGAACGAGGTGCAGCGAGCCATCACCGCCGATGAGGACGCCATCTCGAAGCTTTGCGCAAACTACGTGGACAACGTGAAAGCGTACACGCAGAAAGAAAAGGTGAAAAACATCTACACCGGCGCGTATGAAGAACCGGACGAGCAACTGATGCGCTCCATCGAGGAGAAAATCGACATCCCCGATTCGCGCAAGGACGACTTCCGGCGGGAAATCATGAATTATATCGGGGCGTTGGCTCTCGAAGGCAAGCGTTTCGACTACCGCTCCAACGAACGCCTGGACCGGGCGCTGGAACGCAAACTGTTCGAGGACCGCAAAGACTCGATCAAGCTGACGACGCTGGTTTCCGACGTCGTGGACAAGGAAACCCAGGAGAAAATCGATATCGTCAAGCAGAGGCTGATAAAGAACTACGGCTACAACGAGCAGTCCGCCACCGACGTGCTCAACTACGTGGCCTCTATTTTCGCTCGCGGCGACACGAAGTAATCCAACAACTGACATCCACATAAGGTGGGGCGCATTTCGCGCCCCTTTTTTCATGATGGAACCGAATCAATCGAGAAAAGACCAAAAATCCCTTCTCAGGCTGTGGAAACCCGTGGTGCTGCTGATCGTGGCCTATGCCTTGTTCACCAGCCTTCCACCTTCGCGCCATGTGACCACCGAGCTGGATCTCGGCCCTGTGGAAACCTCGCCCGCCCCGGAATTGCGCCATCCCGCTCCGAACGCGGCGTTTTCCGACGTCGAAGACCAACCTGTGCAACTATCCGATTTGAAAGGGAAAACGGTCATCATCCGCTTCTGGGCGCCGTGGTGCGTCGTCTGCCGGAGAGAATCGAAACCGTTTGCCGAGATGGCCCGGCGTCTGCCCGATTCCACCGTTGCGGTCGTCGTCGCCGTGGACTACAACAGCCCGAAAGAAGTGATCGAGATCCTTGGGAAACCCGAAAATTACCGCCTTTGGTTCGACCGCAGCGACGAAGCGATGCAGACCTGGGGCATCGACACCCTGCCCTCCAGCTTCCTGCTCGACGCATCCGGCATCGTGCGGGGAAAACGTATCGGCGGAACCGACTGGCTGGGAGAAGACCTGCAAGCCGATCTAAAAAAGCTGAATAAATTCAGTGAGTTGTGGTGAATGTCTTGCCAGATACCGTCCCAGTAAAAAAATCTCCGGGATGTCGAAAAGCACCTTTTCGGCGCCTCATTGCAAAACCTATTACACTTTTTCATGATTTCTCTTCTTGGATCGGCGCACAGCGCTATATTAGTATGGCGTTCGACAAACGTTTTCCAGGTGGAGACGAAAGACATGATCGAAAATGTGGATTTTCTGGTGATCGGCGGTGGACTTGCCGGAATGAGCTTCGCCCTCGATGCGGCGCAATGGGGCAAAGTCGCGATTTACGTAAAAAAAGGTGACCACGACGCCAACACCTTTTACGCCCAGGGCGGCATCGCCTCGGTAACGTCGGAAGAGGACAGCTTCTCCCGGCACATCGAAGACACCCTGAACGCCGGAGCGGGCCTATGCAACCCGGAGATCGTGCGCATCACGGTCGAGGAAGGCCCCGACGCCATCCACTGGCTACGTGACCGGGGAGTCGAGT
Organism: Myxococcota bacterium; assembly: GCA_963663525.2. Lineage (GTDB taxonomy): Bacteria > Myxococcota_A > SURF-8 > SURF-8. Next base: position 213,195 of record CAXXHC010000004.1, on the reverse strand, counting down.
TCTCGCGTCGCGCCGACGGCACCAACACCTTCGACCTCGGCAAGGAAGGCGGCCACACCAAGCGCCGCGTGCTGCATTCGGGAGACATCACCGGTCGCGCGATTCAACTGGCCCTGCTGGAAAAGGTCCGATCCCACCCAAATATCGAATATTTCGAGCGCCACATGGCGATCGATCTGATTATGAAGCACAAAATCACGGGGGACAGCCGCGACCGGAAATGCCTGGGAGCCTACGTGTTCGACGAGGAAAAAGGCGAGGTCAAGGCGGTGGTCGCTCCCGTAACTCTGTTAGCCACCGGCGGGGCCGGAAAAGTCTACCTCTACACCTCCAACCCCGACGTCAGCACCGGCGACGGCGTGGCCATCGCACATCGTGCCGGAGCCCGTGTAGGCAATATGGAATTCATTCAATTCCATCCCACCTGCCTATTTCATCCCAAGGCGAAATCCTTTTTGATTTCGGAGGCTTTGCGCGGTGAAGGCGGCATTCTGAAGACGATCTCCGGCGAATCGTTCATGGACCGTTACCACGAAATGGGATCGCTTGCCCCACGCGACGTCGTGGCCCACGCCATCGACATCGAGTTGAAACGCTCCGGCGACGAGCACGTCGTGCTCGACATGACGCACCTCGACGCAGATTTCCTCGTTCACCGCTTTCCGAACATCCATGCCGAGTGCCTCAACTGGGGTGTAGACATGACGGTCGATCCCATTCCGGTGGTACCAGCGGCACATTATTCCTGCGGCGGCGTGCTCGTGGACGAGTACGGACACAGCAGCGTGGCGGGACTGTACGTCGTCGGCGAGGCGGCCTGCACTGGATTGCACGGAGCGAACCGCTTGGCCTCCAACTCGTTGCTCGAAGCCGTGGTGTTCGCGCGCCGGGCGGCAGTGCACGCCCACCGGGAATACACATCCGTATGCGAAGCCTGGTCCAAACACCAGGTGCCGATATGGGACAAAGGCAAGGCGGTGCCTTCGGACGAGCGCGTGGTTATCAGCCACATCTGGGACGAAATCCGACGTTTCATGTGGAATTACGTGGGGATATCCCGCACGGTCGAGCGTTTGCGCCGCGCGAAAAGCCGTATCGATCTGGTGCGGGGAGAAATCGATTCCTATTATTGGAAATATACGATCGACTCCGACCTGCTCGAAGTACGCAACATCGCCGTGGTATCGGACCTCATCATCTCGTCCGCCATGAACCGCATGGAATCACGTGGCCTGCATTGTCTGCTGGATTTCCCCGATAGGGACGATGAGCGCTTTTTAAGGCCGACGATTTTATAACGCTTACCCCCGCTTTCACGGGTCTGAATAAAATGTGGGGAAATTCAAAGAACGACACGAAAGAGTTGTAGCGGCGAGGCGTAAGCCCGCTGTGATTTCGGTCCTTTTCCGGCGGGCTTACGCCTCGCCGCTACAGAAAAACCTGGAGTCAAAGTGAAGGTCGGATAAATTCTTTACCCGACATGCCCGATTTCGTTGTCGGATAACAAGTTATCCGACCTCATCCTATCTATTCTCAATTCCCTGAAAAAATTCACGCCCCTGCGTCCATGGACTTACGTGTTTTTATTGAAGTTCGCGTGCTTTCTCGGTTACAATAGCTCGTCCAAAGGAAGAATCGACATAGATCCACGAAGTTCCGGAACCGGAGGCAAGGATGTCAGAGAGCGGGGAGAAAAAGCCACAACGGGGAAGCCGTACAAAAATCTTGAATTATATCAAGATATTGGAAGGCAACCCGAAATCGTTCATTTTCGCCCAGCTTGCCGAGGAATACCTCAAGCTCGGTGAAATCGACCAATCGATAGAGACCTGCCTGAAAGGTCTCAAGCACAATCCCGACTTCACCGACGGCCTGTACGTTCTGGGAGTGGCGTATTTCAAAAAGGGCCGCAAAGACCTGGCGACGAGTGTCTTCGTGCGGATTCTTAAAATCAACGAAAACCACTATTTGGCCAAGGAATCCCTGAATCGGCTGGGCAAAAACGCGGATGCCGAACTGTCCAAAGAAAACGCCGGCTTCATCCCGGCGCTGGACGCCGAAGACGAACCTCCCGACGAAGCCGACAAAGACAAAAGCCCTGCCGAAAAAGAAGAAAAGGAACCTGCGAAAGCCGAAGCCGAGCCCGAAAAGAAGACACAGGAGGACGAAGCCCCGAAAACCGTGGAAAAAACTCAAAAATTTTCCTCGGCAATCATCGAAGAACAACCTGTGACTGGCGACGAAAAGGAAGCGGCTTCGCCTTCTCCCGACAGTTCTTCTCCTTCATCCGAGGAAGTATCGTCCGAGGAGACAGAAGAAGAGGAAGAGAATAAAGACGAAAGTGAAGAAATTGAAATCGTAGAAGACGATGAATCCTCCGAAGAATCTGATGAAGAAACGGAAGAAGAGGAGGAAGAAGAAGGAGACGATTTTTCCGAGTTCGAGATTCCAAGCGGTCCCGTGCACACGCCGGAACCCGAGAAAACCGAAAAAGTCTATACCGCGCAAAAAGGCGACGGCCCCACCCCGGAGTTGGAGGAACACACTAGAAGCTTCAACCGTGGCGTCTGGCTGGTTCCTCTCTTGGTGATATTGCTGATCGGAACAGCCGTCGGCGGATGGTTCGCCTACGATTGGTACCAAAACGAACAAGCCATCGAACAGGCTCAGAATTCAACAAAAACGGGAAAGGCCCTGCTGGTTCGTGACGATCGTCTCGCTCTGCTCGACGCGGCGGAGAAACTCGAAGTCGATCAGACGCAACTGCAGCGATTTCCTCATCTTTCCGGTTTATTGATCGAAGCTTACTCCAAGCTTCTGATCGATTACGACCCGCACGACGCAAAATGGCAGAAAGGACTGGAACAAAGCTTCGGACGCTTGCCCAGCGACTACGGAAATATCCCCGACATCGTGGTCGGTGTCGGCTACCGCGCCTTTTACAACCGACGGATCGGTGATCTGCGCTATGTACTGGATAACGCAGAGAAAAACGGCCTGCACGATCCCCGTCTCATCTGCCTGAAAGCCGAAAATTTCCTACGCGACGGAAATCTTCCCGAAGCCCTGAAACTTTTCCAATCTATCGCGGATAGCGGCATTCGCCCCAGATATTTCGCGGCGAAAATCAAGCTAAAACAGGAAGACGCCAAGGAGGCCAAGGCAGATCTCGAAGCAATTCTGAAAGACAATCCCGGACACGTCCGCAGTCGCCTCCTGCTTTGGAGAACCTGGCTGGCCACCAACCGTCCGATGGTGGAAATGGAAGCGAAAATGGACGGTTGGCTCGTCAAGTGGTCCAACAAGTTGCCGCTTCTCCAGCAAGCGGAGCTGAGCTACATCCAGGCTCTTGTCAATCACCGCAACGGGAACCGCGAAGAAGCGATCCAGCACATGGAGAAATCCGTCCAGATCAACCCCGTTCCCGCGTCGTTGTATCTTCTGGCGCGTCTGCTGTTCGATTCCGGCGATTACGGGGCCGCATTCAAACACGCCGAAAAAGCCGCACAACTTGAGGAACGAAAACCGGAATACCACAGTCTTCTTGGACGCTTATACGTGAAAATGGGGCGTCTCACACCCGCGTCTGAGGAATTCGACAAGGCCATCAACGAGGAAACCAACGATATCGATCTGCTGCTCATCGCCACCGATGTGGCTTTACAACTACACACCTATGAAAAGGCCCAAGTCTACCTGGAAAGAGCCAATCGCATCGATCCGAACGACATCGAAATCCAGAAGAAGCTCATCATGGTGGTGCTCGAACAGGATGAAACCCAGGAGGCCCAAAGACACATCCAGCTTCTGGAGGAGCAACAGGGAGAAAGCGCCCTGGTCGATTACCTGAAAGGCAAACTGCTGCTGGTCGAGGAAGATCCCAAAGGCGCGCTGAAAGAATTCCGCAAAGGACTGAAAAAAGATCCCAAACACTTCGAATGCCAACTGGAAAGCGCCAAATTGTATCTGGACGAGTTCGATTTTAAAAAGGGATTCGAGCTGCTGCTCAAACTCTTCCGCGAACATCCCGACAACGAAACGCTGATGATCTTGCTGGGAAATTACTACTTGGCGGTTGAAGACGTTCACAACGCACGGAACATGTTCGACAAATTGCATAAAAAAGCACCCGAGAACATGCTCTGGCCACTGAAGCTGGCGATGGTCGATTTCCTGTTGGACAACCGCGACGCGGCGGAAGGCGTCTTCCGCAAGGTACTTGGCCAGAATGAGAAACTGGGATTGGCCAATACATACACAGGTGCCTACGAGTTGCTTTACGGCGACCTGAAAAAAGCCGAAACCCTTTTGGAAAACGGTCTGAAGTACGATCCCGGTAACCCGGAGGCGCATTTCTGGATGGCCGAATTGAGACACAAACTCGGCGACGATATCCTGGCCCGCAATTCCTATGAAATCACATTGAAAATCCAGCCCGACTTCCCCAAGGCCCATTATCGGCTGGCCATGATGCTCATCAAGCAGAACCGCATGGACGAAGCCCGTTTCCGTCTGCAAAAGATTCTGCCACTGCTCGAAATGTTCCCCGGTTCCAAATGGTTGCGGGCGAAAGTGCTGCTGCGCCTGGGAGAAATCGACTTTTACAAAAGCAACAACCCGGCGGGGATGAAAAAATTCAAGGAAGCGATCAAGGTCGATCCCAACAATCCCGAAGGGTATTACCTGCTTGCCCGTGAAGGCAACAAGTTCGTCAAATGGAAAAACGCGGTCAAACTTCTTGAACGCTCCCTCGAAATCGATCCCAACTTCGCTCCGGCTTATTTCGAATTGGGCGTGATTTACAAGTTCAAAGACCGAAAACGCCAGGCCAGGGAAAACTTCCTCGAATATCTCGAAAGGGAACCCAAGGGCGAGTTGGCCGAACAGGCGCGCAGAGAATTGAACGCCTTGTAATCTCTCGTCTTTTTCGACAATTGTCTTTATCAACCCGGTAAATATAACTCAGGGAAAATTCATGTCACCCCCGCGAAGGCGGGGGTCCAGGTGCCTGAAAATGCTCTGGATTCCCGCCTTCGCGGGAATGACGATTTGATGGGTACACTATGTTATTGCTGCCAGGTTAACAGCCGATCTCGGCAAGCCCTTCCGCCGTGGCGGCGAGGATGCATTCGAAACGCGCTTCGGACATGCGCGGCGAATGGGGGATTTGCAGGGTTTCGTCAATCGCCCGCTCGGTTTGTGGAAAACTCCCGGCATCCCCGTGAAGACGGGCGATGTGGCGCATCACGTCGTGTCCCGTATCGATACGCCGCCGCTGTAAAAAGCGCGCCAGGCGCTCTCGCCGTTTCGTTCGTATCAGCAGAAAATAGAAGACATTTCGGTCGCCTTCGCGCGGACTGTGAATCACATTTTCGGCTCCAAGCACTTCAATGGCGCGCCTTCCCCGCGCGATGCGAAGATCCAGGTCTTCGTGCAGTTTTTCCAGTGCGGCGACGCCGAAACGCGATTGAAAACCGGACAAGCGGGTATCGTCCCGCTGAGGAAGCGACGGTTTAAGGCGTTTGAGCCAGGTCAGGGGATCGATCTCCAGCCGATCGAGCATACGTAACGCAGGTGCCACGGCCAGAGAGAACGTCAACGGATGGCTCGCAGCGTCCATGGCGAGCGTCGCCACGACATTTCGGAGCAGTTTGTGCAGGTCGGCGTCCGATTTCTCCCGCATTCTTGCGCGAATCCAGTCTGATTTCCTCACGTCGGGACAAACCGCCGCCCCGCCGCCGAACAATCCGAAAGGTTTCGAATAGGAAAAGCTGAACAGTGCCCCGTCGCCGAGTTCTCCGACTGGCCGCCCACCCGCCAATGCACCGATGGCGTGGGCGCAATCCTCGAACAACAGCAGCTTGCGTCTCCGGGCGATCTCGCACAGGGCGTCCATGTCGGCGGGAACACCGAAAAGATGGGCGGCGAGAATCGCACGGGTTTTTAGACCCACGGCGGCATCGACCTTGGCCGGGTCAAGGGTGTGGGTCTGAGGGTCGATATCGACGAAGCAGGGCACAAGTCCCGAATCGCCCAGCACGGCGAGGATGCTTTCGTCCGTGTAGGCGGGCACGATCACCTCGTCACCCGGTTTCAACCCATGGGCTTCGAACAAAAGCGTCAGCGCCTGGGAACCCGACGACGTGGCAACCGCTTCCCGCACCTGCACATACCGGGCGAATGCGTCTTCGAAGCGGGCGATGTCTTCAGGAGAAGATGGACGCCACGCAGCCTCAACCATGCTTCGATAATGGGATGGAGAAAGGGCGATACGGCGCCGGGGTTCGGCCAAAAACATCCGGGGAACTTTTGGGAGAAATTCGTGCTTTTTGCCTTTTTCTTCCATCATTTACCAGGCTCCCCCCCCGGTCGAACCGGCACGGTTCCAAAGGCGATAGCGCTTCAACGCCGTGAGCAGGTAACGCGGCGTCAGGTCGCCTGTTTTCGTCAGACGAGCCAAGCGTTGCGGGGAAGCATAACTTGCCGCGTATCCCAGAGAACGTAGCCGCGACAGCCCCGCCGATCCGGAAGGAAGTTCCTCCACCGGTGGGCGAAACGGCCAAAGCACGGAGAAATGGACGTAATCGAACGCCGACATCGCGGCATATCGAAGAGTTTCGAGACGGTCCAGGAACGTTTCTTTTTCGAATCCCAGCAGAAAAGTCCCCGTGCTTTCAATACCTTTCTTGCGTAGTCTCGTCAGCAGTCGCCGCAAGTGCCGCTCGTCGATGGGCCGCCCGATGCGCCGCCGCAGGCCCGCATCGCCGCTTTCCACTCCCAGCGAAATCCGCGTGACTCCGGCCTGGGCCATGCGATCCACGAGGTCGTCATCCAGCAGCGTGGGCCAGAATCCGTTCGGAAAAAGCAACTCCACGCCGGGTAGTCGTTCTCGCACGGTGTCGAGAACCTCCACGAACCACGCCCGATCCGCCAGCGGTTGTTCGTCCTCCACGTAGAACGACTCGACCCCGTAGCGTTCACGTAGCACGATCATTTCATCCACGATCGCCTCTGCGTTGCGGCAGCGCCACGTCCCGCCGTACCGGGTCGGTACGGGACAGAATGAGCAGTCGAAGGGACAGCCCCGGCTCCACTCCACGGCGGCGTGCCTGCGGGTACCGCGAAAATGGTGGAAGGCGTAGTCTTCGAGAGGAAATACCTCCCGGTCGGGATTCGGCAAACTATCCAGCGGGAGGAATTCGTTGGCTTCTTCGGGAGGTGACGAATCGTGCGTTTCTAAAAGGAATAAAGACGTTTCCTCGTCGCCACGCAAGATAGTATCGGCACCGTAGGAGTTAAGAAAAACTTCCGGTGCGAGCGCCGCCGCCGTGCCGCACACGGCCACGTGACAGCCGAACAGGTGTTTCACGGCACAAACAGCGTTGCGTGACGAACGCAAATTGCGAATGGACGTTTCCACGACCGCAAGCCGTGGTGATGTACCGGAAATGGCGCGCAGTGCTTCTTCTACAGGCAAGGCCATGCGGCGAAGATCGAGGCCCGCCACATCGGCCCCCGCTTCGCGCAGGCTCGCGGCGACGGAGGCGAGACGCAGCGGATAGGGGCTTTCGAAGCCTAAGGGGGGCGCGAGTAGCAGAACGTCCGGCATCCTCAGTTCCTCCGAAGCAGGAAGTTGAGCGCATAGCCCGCCAGAAAGGCTTCTGTGTCTAGGTTCAACAACAGATTGACGTGCTTCGTCTTCAGGTAGCGCCAGACGTAGCGAGGACGGAAAAGCAGCGCTTTATAAAGTTCCTTTTGCCATCGCTGCACGGTTTCGTCCGAGACGTCGCTCATGTTGACGAGGCTTTCGTAATGGCGGAACTTTCGCCAGTCGTCGGGCAGGCGATCGCGATAGCGCCGGTAGCTTTCGGAACCGGGATAGGCAGTGAAAAACGCCACCTGCAAGATATCGGGGTCGAGTTCCAGCAGCAAGCGGCGCGTCTGCTCGAAATCCTCCGGGGTTTCGCCGGGATTGCCCACCATGAAAAAGCCGACGGTCTTGAGTCCCGCCTCTTTGGCGAGCCGGAATGCCTGCTTCGTCTGTTCCACGCGGATGTCTTTTTGCAGCACCTTCAGCATTCTTTCCGAGCCGCTTTCCACGCCGAAACTGACCGTCGAGCATCCGGCGTGACGCATGGCCCGAAACAGTTCGGAATCCGCCGGAGACACGCGGCACTGGGCGGTCCACGAAATACCCATGTCCGCACGCGCGATGGTCTCGCACAATTCCAGCGTGCGAGCACGATTGAAGGAGAAAGCATCGTCGGTGAACACAAGCACGTTGATGCCGTGGGAGCGGAGATCACGAAGTTCCTCGACCACGGATTCGGGCGAGCGAAACCGCATCGAAGGGCCGAACGAGGTACGGAGGGCGCGCGAACAATACAGGCAACGTTGCGGACAACCCCGGCTCGTCTGTACAAATCCCCAGCGATAGCGACCGACGACGTTCATCGGATGCAGGTACCGATAACGGCGGTTGAACCAGTAGCGATGCATCGGGAAAGGAAGGGAATCGAGATCTTCGAGCCACGGTCGCGTGTCCCCGCCACCTTCCATGGCACCGTTGCGGAAACGTCGGATGCCGGGCGGCAGGGAATCGCCGCCGCCGTCCATAAATTCAAGCAAATCAGTGACGGCTTCGTCGTATTCGCCCTCCAGCGTGAAATCGAAGGGGGAGTTTTCGAATAAGAATGTTTCGGGCATGGCGTCGGCGTGCTGTCCGATGGCCAGCACCTTCGCCTCCGGTGCGTTACGTCGCGCCATGTGCGCCAATTCGAACATGGCGGGCACACTGGGAGTGATGCCGTTCAACACCACCAGCCGTGGAGGATGCCGCCGAAAGTAGTGACTGAAATCTTCCAAGGCAAACGCCCCCGTTTCGCCGTCGAGCAGGTTCACGGCGTAGCCTCGACGTTTCGCAACGGCGGCAGCGTAGCCGAGATCCAACGGAGCCTCGCAGTTTTCGGGATGCCCCACGGCCCGTCCGAACCACGACGGCACCCGAATCAGCACGACATCGGCAGACACGTGCAAAAAAGCCCTGGGTTGCCTGAGGCGGTCGATCATCGCTTCTCCGTTTTTCGCAGTCCACCCACTCTTTCGAAAACCGCCGTACTGGCGCGGCTCAACCAGACATCCGGCTTGAGCTGCAGCAACATGGACAACTCCACGAGGTTCGCCGCCCAGCAGTTGTAACACCACACCGTATCGACTCGCCGAAACGCGCGCTCGAAACCGAATTCCAAGGCGTTGTTGCTCTGGCGCGGACCCTCGTGGGTACGCAGACAGGGCAGCACCTCGCCATCCGGCATGATACGGCAAAAGATCATACCTCCAACGCACGCGGCATGGGTCGGTTCGGGCCATTTTTCCAGGTGTTCCAAGGCGGCAACCGAGTTGGCCACGGGAGCACCATCGTGCTTGAGGCGAATCAAGCGCCTAATCGCCCCGCGATAGTCCTCGATGGGAGGCATTTCGGGATTTTCCTTGTGACTCCAGAGGGTTTGCTCGGTAGCCGGTTGAAATGATGCTGTAGCTCTAAAATGCTCGGCCACATGCAGCACTTCGTCGATTTCATCGAGATTTCCGGCGGAAAGCACTGTCGAGAATTTCAGCACGATCCCGGCATCGCGGGCAGCTTCGGCGGCGTGGATCGTCGCCCGGTAGGAGCCGGAACCCCGTAAGGCGTCGTGGGCTTCTTCACGGCCATCGAGACTGAGTGAAAGGGCGTCGAGCGGGCGCAGGTCGTTGAGGCGATCGGGCACGAAGGTGCCGTTGCTTCCCAATGTAATTTTGAGTCCCCTGTCTTTCGCACGTTGTATGATGCGGCCCACATGCTCGCAAAGCAGCGGTTCTCCGCCCGTAAGATGCAGCCAGTGGGCGTCGGCGTCCGCGATCTGATCCACGAGGCTCAATGCATCGCCCAGGCTCATTTCCTCGCCTGTAGCCGAGCGGGAATCGCAGTACAAACAGCGACCGTTGCAGCGATGCGTCAGCGCCCAGGAGACGAAAAGAGGCCACCGCGTTCCCCACAGACCCGCCTGGGCGATGCGCCCGGCCACGACGGCTTCCGTCGCCATGTTGCCGATTCCACTCAACGTTTTACCTTTCTTTCCACTCATGCCGTTTCCCGCACATCTCTTTCGTCTCGTGTATTATTCCGCGTCCGGCGGCGCTTGGCAATGGCAAACGATACGTTTGGTGTCATCTTGACGCAAAGTTTGGGAGTTTGAAACAACATTTCACATTCGTGCGCCCCCCCCATGATGCGAAACTTCCACAAACCGAAAAAAAGGCTGTGACGAGCACAGCCTTGCATTCGAAATCGAAATGGTGTCCCGCCGATTATTCGAAGCTCTCCGGCGAGGGCAGTTCCGCGCCTTCGACGCCAAGTAACTCATCCAGAGAAAAACCCTGGAACGGCTGTTGCGGCACGGGTATCTCCCCGGCGGCGACCCAGAAAAAGCGTTTTTTCGGGTCGAACACGATGGCGTACAGGTTCCCGTTGGTAGCCAGACTGGAATTGTTGTCGAAAATATCGAGGCCGTAGACCTCGCCGGTGTTCGGGTCTTTGCGGTCGCGCAGCAAGGTAATAAACGTTTCGGGCGACAGCGTGCCGTACAGGCTGTCTTCTCCGTCTTTCAACAGAAGCTGTTGCAAGCGAAGCAGACGATTTTCGGAGGAGACGGAGTTGGGTTCGTCGTCCAGGCCACTCGTCGTCTCGGAAAGGAAATGGTTGGTCACGAAAACGATATCGTCATCAAGTTCTCGAATTCCCACGCCTTTTCCCGTCATTTCGAATACGGCGGCCTTGTCGTTGGTTCCATCCGCCACGGTGATGATTTCCGCCGACATGTGGGAAACTTCCTCGATCATCTGCTTCGCTTCGTCGAGGCTGGAGGCGTGCTTGAGGATCTGCCCCTGCAACTGCACGTGGCTACGGCCATCGGTGGAGCCGATGGTGTTGTCGAGCGGATCGGCTTCGTTGGATGCCACCGAAAGACCGGCCTCGTTGATGCCGCTGTACGGACTCAGGTTGGCAGGGAAGCCGATAAATACATGCGCCAAACCATCGGAAGGCTGCCGCACGAAAATCGTTGGAAATTCAAGGATGTATTCGATCTGAGTCCAATCGAGCAGCCGGGCGTGGTACATGCGACCGTCTTCGGTGGCTTCGCCGGTGGCAACCGCCTGGCTGCATCCGGGTTGGATTTTCTTCGCCAGCCGTTTCGCCTCTTCTTCCGGCACTCCGTAATAGATGTATTCCACCAGTACGTCACCGAAATTGAGCACGAGACACATGTCCATCGTCCAGCCTACGTCCCCGGCGGCGTCCACCATGCCCTCGCATTCCTGCACCACGTCTTCGTACGACTTTTCGTAGGCCATGTCGAGCACGCCGAGGTTCTCGGCGATATCGGGCATCGATCCCAATCCCGGATCGGCCTTGACGAATTCCAGCCCTTTTTTCAATTCTTCGTGCAGCAAGGTGCCCTGCTGATAGCCCATTTCGTAGGGTGTGCCTTCGAGCCAGACCACCGTCCACTTGCCGCGCTTCTCCACTTTGCCCGTAGGCATGGTTTCTTCTTCCTCGACATCCGCTTGGGAATCGAGATCGGAGTCGCCGTGGGGGACATTCCCATCGTCGTCTCCGCCACAGGCCGGCAACGACCACGCCGCCAGAATCAGAACCAAAATCCACGTCACGCGCCAAGAAAGATTCAACATGCCGGTACTCCAGATGAAAGGGGTTTTCGTTGCGTTCGATGCTTCGGGAAGATAGCGCAAAACCTCTATGGTTGGCAATGATTGTTCGCCTATGGACAGGGTAATTTAATTCTACTTCTTTCCATGATTTCCAATCGCGGGTGCCATCTATAAGAGAGACCTGTTTGTCAAGCAGATTCCCCCATTTTTTTTCATCGATGTCAAGCCGTCCTTCGTTCATCCATCTATTCGGCGTCGTATTTCACGCGCCATGATTCCGTGCAAGAATCGTCCGCCCCATTCAAGGTCAAGCTCTCGTCGGAGCACTGGCACCCGCGGGGTCGGACGAAACGGTGATTCGAAAGAACGTATGGAACATCGAAATCTCTTCACGTTGCTTCTGTCACTTAGCGTCTATCCTCGTCTGTCACTTAGCGTCTATCTTCGTCTGTCGCATTGCGTCTACCTCTTGATCTCGTGGCTTGTCGATACCTCCTTGGCCGGAGCCTTCGCCGAAGGCCTCCCCGTCCGTCGCCTACAACCCTCTCACGCACGAGCAAGGCGGGCGGGTCAAGGCTGCAAAGCATGAGCGAAGCGAGCCTGGCCTTGACGCGCCCGGTGCTCGTGCTACTGGGCACAAGCCGACGGACGGGGAGGACTGGAATCGCACCCGTCGCCACCAGACGCACGGCCTGCAAACTCCCAACCCCCATAACCGTCCGGCACCACCCCCAAAGCCTCGGGCGAAAAGCCCTCGGAACGTTTCAAAAGAGCATGCACGATCCGGCACAGTTTCGCCGCCACCGCCACCTTCGCCTTGTTGGCACCGTGCTTCTCCACCCAGCGGCGATAATACGGGTTCAGCGGGTTCTTTCGCTTCCGGGCGTGCTGCGCGCACTCCACAAGCAACGCCCGCAACAACCCCGGCCCCTCCCGCGTGATGCGTCCCTTGCGCTCGCGATCCCCCGAATCGTAGCTCGACGGGCACAGACCCACGTAGGCCGTCACGGTCTTTCGCCGTTAGCCCGGAAAATTCATGAGGATCGTAGCGAGACGCCGAAAACCGAAGATATTTCATGAAGTTGGAGCGATTTTCACCCGCAGGCATACTTTACAGTCTTTCGAGGATGAAAATCGGGAAACAAGTGAAAGATCGAGGATTTTCAAGTCGCAGTAGATTCTTCATGAATTATGCGGGTTAGGCGAATGGCCGTGAAAACACAAGCAATCCGGGCCATCGATCCGTTCCGGATCGAAGACCCGGGCACCCATTCCCAGATTCACCGAGTTAGATTCGTACCGAATCGAGAATTGAATCAGCCTGCGCTTGCTACAAAGCCCCTTGATCTTTCCTCCGACCCGCCTCCTTGGTTGGTTCAGGTCTCCCGACCTGAACCATGAAGTTTTCTTATCGGGTCTCCTGACCCGATGCAGCATGAACCTGTGGAGCAGGCCGGAGACCTGCTCCAACGAAGGCACGACTATCCGTTCCCAATCTCAAAACGTCCCTTTCATACCACGAAAAACCCCGCCTGAAAAGGCGGGGTTTTAAGAGACTGAAATCTTTGATGTTTCGAAGGAATCACACCTCCGGACGCGGATACAGGCCCGCCCGCTTGACGATGCCTTCCACCGCTTCTTCCCATTCGATGGCCATGATGTGAATTCCGGCCACGCCTTCGATCCCGCGTAGTTCCTCAATGGTTTCGTTGAGAATGGTCAGGCCCTCTTCCTTGGCTTTTTCCTTGCCGGCGGCCTTCATGCGTTTGAGCATCTCCTGGGGCACGTCGATCCCGGCGACGTTTTTCGCCATGTAGTTCGCCATACCGAAGGATTTCATCGGGGTAACGCCCGCAAGAATCTTCACCTTTTCGTGCAAACCGCGATCCACGGCTTCCTTCATCCACTCCTTGAAGCGGTCGAGGTTGTAAATGCACTGGGTCTGGATGAAGTCCGCACCCGCCGCCGCCTTCTTGGCCAGTCGGGGCACTCGGATTTTCAGCGGATGGGCGAAGGGGTTGGCCGCCGCGCCGATGAACATGCTCGGCCCGCCGTACTTGATCTCCTTGCCGCCCTGGAAGAAGTTTTCGTCCCGCATTTTCTTGAGCATCGCAACGAGCTGGATGGAGTCGATGTCGTAGACGTTCTTCGCCATCGGGTGATCGCCGAACTGCTGGTGGTCGCCGGAGAGGCAAACGAGATTGTTGATGCCGTGGGCCGCCGCGCCGAGAATGTCGGACTGCATGGCGATGCGGTTGCGGTCCCGGCAGACCATCTGCATGATGGGGTCCATGCCCTCGTCCTTGACGATCAGGGCCGCGGCGAACGACGACATGCGGACCATCGCGGTCTGGTTGTCGGTGATGTTCACGCCGTCCACGAATCCCTTGAGCAGCCGGGCTTTCTTTCGCACGATTTCCGCATCCGCGCCTCGCGGCGGCCCGCACTCACCGGTGACGGCAAAATGTCCCGCAGCCAGAACCTTTTCGAGATTGCTGTTCGATTTCATTCAAGATCCTCCCTCACCTGCTTACGTGGTCCACCGTCGCGGCTCGTGCTCCAATCCGGAGTATCGATCATTTTTTCGTAGGATTCTTCGAGAATTCCAAGAGAATCGAGGCGATCGACGATCAGCTGCCAGCCACAGGGAACGTCGTTATCGATTTCGCAGTGGCCGTCCACCGAACCGCCGCAGGGGCCGTTCATGAGGCTTTTCGAACAGCGGGTCACCGGGCAGATGCCGCCGGTCAGGTGCAGTTTGCAGTCGCCGCAGGCCTGGCAGCGTTCGCCCCAATGTCCGGCTTTTTCGTTGACGCCGATAAAGGTCGTATCCAGGGCGGGCAGCACCACCACGCCGGGATAGCGCTCGGCCATGAACTGGACTCCCGCACCGCAGGCCATCGACAGTACCACGTCCACGTCGTCGAGGTACTCGGCCAGCGGGTCGAGGTATTCGGTGTCGCACTGACGCTCGACCGTGATTTCCGTCACCTCGATGGGATCTCCCTGTTCGCGCCGTGCCAGTTTCAGGGCCGAAGCCAGCACACCGACTTCTTTGCGGCCACCTGCGCTGCATACCGTCACGCAGCCTTTGCAACCGACCAGCAATACCTTTTTGTAATCTTTCAGAAACTCCTCAATCTTCGCCAAGGGTTTCTGCTGCGCAATGATCATTGCTCCTCCTTTGCCATCCGCGGCTGAAAACTATCGCTTCAAGCTAGTCCGCCAATTGAGTATTCGGTTCTTCCGCAACCGCATTCGGAATATCGATATCGATTTTGCCGGGACACGGTCCCAACTCGCGTATACGTTGAGTGAACTCGTTGAAAAGATTGGCAAGTTTCGGTCCTTCGGCGGCGCTGTTGTTGTGGAACTCCAGGCGATTGCCGCCGATGTGAGCGTCTTCGAGGATCTGCTTGGCACGGCGCATCCGCTTTTTGGCCTTGAAATTGCCGCTGATGAAGTGGCAGTCGCCCTCCATGCAGCCGATCACCAGTACGCCATCGGCACCGTCCAGGAAGGCGTCGAGCACCTGCTTGATATCGGCTTTGCCCGAACAAGGAATCCGGACGATACGCACGTTCGTGGGATAGTTCAGGCGCATGGACCCGGCGAGATCCGCCGCCGCGAAACCGCAGTAATTGCAACAAAACGCAATGATTCTAGGTTCGAAAGGTTCCGACATCGATTCACCTCAATAGTTTTAGGCCCGCGTCTGATCGGAATCGCGATTCGGCTGAGCCGGAAGAGTGGGCAGTTCCCCAAAATTCTCCGCCACCGCAACACGCGTCATGGCCGCGATCTGCGCATCGGAGAAATGTTGCAATTGTATGGCCTTACCAGGGCACTCAGAAGCACAAACACCACATCCTTGGCACTCAGCCGGCTCGATATACGCCGCGCCGTCTTCGCTACTTATCACGGGAACGCCATATGGGCAAGCTCTTACGCAACAAAGACACACGGCGCACTTGTCGGGATCGACGACCGAGACCTGTCCACCGACCATCATTTCCGGTTTTGCAAGTACTGTCGCGGCCTTAGCGGCGGTCGCGGCGGCCTGCGCGATGGTCTCCTCGGCGGGCTTCGGACCATGAGCGAGACCGCACAGGAAGATGCCATCCGACGCAAAGCTCACCGGAGCCAGCTTCTGGTGCACTTCGAGGAAGAAGCCGTCGGTCGTGCGCGGCACCTTGAGTAGCTCGGCCACGCCCACGCTATCCTCGGCGGGATCGATGGCCGCCGCCAGGGCGACTCGATCCGCCGGAATGGTGAGCCAGCCTGCGGTGTCGTCGTGCACCTGGACCGTCGGGCGGTCGCCGTCGAGCTTGACTTCCGGCAGGTGATCCAGATCGAAACGCACGAAGCGCACGCCCAGCTTCCGGGCATGGGTGAACAGTTCCTCTTTCAGTCCGTAGGAGCGCATCTCCCTGAAAAGAATGGTGATTTCCCGATCTGGATCTTCCTCTTTCAGTTGGATGGCGTTTTTCAGCGACTGCGAACAGCAGAGCTTGGAGCAGTACGGGCGTTCCTCGTCGCGGGAACCCACGCACTGGATCATGACGAAATCTTTGGCGTCTTTGAGCTTCTCCGGTTCGTTCCAGACCTGCCCTTCCAGCGTCATCTGGGTGAGGATGCGCTCGTCCTCGCCGTAACCGAAACGTTTGGGTTTGGATTCGTGCGCCCCGATGGCCACGATGGTGGTGCCGTGGTAGATCGTGCGGGTGGAACCGTCGGCGAGCTTGATTTCGCTCTCGAAATTCCCCAAAAATCCGCCGGTTTTGTAGAACTTCGCCCCGAGATACAACGTGATGCGGGGGTGGTTCTGAACCTTCTCGATCAACTCCTTCAGGTGCTTTTGCACGTCCATGCCATCGTGGGTACGGTAGATGAAGCGCATGTTGCCGCCGAGCCGGTCGTTTTTCTCGACCAGCGTCACTTCGAAGCCCTGTTCGGCCAGTTGCAGGGCCGCCGTCATGCCCGCCAGACCGCCGCCCAGCACCATGCCGGTCTGGATCAACGACTGAGGCCGTTTGTACAGCGGTTTGAGATGGTGCGCGTTGGCGATGGCCATCCGGACGAGATCCTTGGCCTTGGACGTGGCTTTTTCCGGCTCGGTGGAGTGTACCCAGGAGCATTGCTCGCGGATGTTGGCCATGGAGAAGAGATAGCGGTTGACGCCGGTTTCCTCCAGCGTTTTCTGGAAAAGCGGCTCGTGGGTTCGCGGCGTGCAGGACGCCACCACCAACCGGTTGAGATTGTGCTCTTTGATGCGCTTTTTGATGTTTTCCTGGTTGTCCTGGGAGCAGGAGAACAACACCTCCTCCGAGTACACCACACCCGGCAGCGTCTTGGCATACTCGGCGACGTCCACGACGTCCACCGTGCTGGCGATGTTGATGCCGCAACGGCAGATGAACACGCCGATGCGAGCGTCTCCCGAAAAGTCCTTTTCGGGTGGAACATCGAAGGTGGAAAGCTGCGTTCCGCGCCCCCCGGCGGTGGCCGACATGGCGAACGACGCCGCGCCGGAAGCCTGAGCGACGGTTTCTGGGATGTCTTTCGGCCCCTGGAACACGCCGGAAACGTACACGCCCGGACGGGTGGTGCCGACCGGATCGAAGTTGTTGGTTTTGGCGAAGCCGTAATGGTTCAACTCGATATCGAGGCGCTTGGCCAGCTCCTTGATGCCGTCCGTGGGGGTCAACCCGGCAGAAAGCACCAGCATGTCGAATTCCTCTTCGTGGGATTTCCCTTCCTCGTCGAGGTAGGTCACGCGGACGTTCTTCGTTTCGGGCAGTTCATCGACACGGGAGACCATCGACCGGATGTACCGCACGCCGTACTTGTTTTTGGCGCGGTCCACGTATTCGTCGAAACCCTTGCCCGTAGCCCTCATCTCCATATAGAAGACCGTCGCGTCGAAATCGCCCCCGGCGTGCTCGCTGGCGATGACCGCCTCTTTGGTGGCGAACATGCAACAGACACCGGAACAGTAGCCGTGGTCCATGCGCTGATCACGGCTGGCAACACACTGAATCCAGGCGACTTTCTTCGGTTCCACTCCGTCGGAAGGACGTTTCAGGTGCCCTTCGGAAGGTCCGGTGGCCGACAGCATCCGTTCGAACTCCATGCCGGTCAGCACGTTTTTCCAGCGACCGTAGCCGAACTCGGCGGCGGCGCGGGCGTCGAACTGGTCGAAACCGGGAGCCAACACCACCGAGCCCACCTCGATCTCGTCGATTTTCGGCAGCATGGTGTGATCGATGGCTCCGGCCTTGCAGGCTTCCACGCAAAGCATACATTCCGCGCAGATGCCGCAACGCAGGCAACGCTTGGCTTCGTCGATGGCTTCCTCGGCGCTCAGCGGCTTTTCACTGACTTCGGAAAAACCGTTGAGCCGATAATCCAGGTCGAGCTTGGATTCGTGGTGGCGCGGCACCGGTTTTGTACCCTCGATGCTGGGAATCGCCACTTCCACTTTCCACTCGCGCCCGGCGCGGATGTCCTCGCCTTTCAACAGGCGATCGATGGACTCGGCGGCACGGCGTCCGGCGGCGATGGCTTCGATGGCCAGCGAGGGGCCGCTCTGGGCGTCGCCTCCGGCGAAAACCTTGGCGTGGCTGGTCTGCATCGTCACGGGATCGGCTTTGATGGTCCCGCGTGTGGTCAACTCCACGCCGTCGGTGCCTTCGAGCAGGTCGGCGGCGAGAATCCGCTGGCCGATGGCCACGATCACCGTATCGCAGGCGAAATCGTTGATTTCGTTCTCGTCGTACTGGGGATTGAAGCGGTGTTCGTCGTCGAAAACCTGCGTGCAGCGCTTGAATTGCACCGATTTGAGCTTGCCGCCCTCCAGAACGAATTCCTTCGGTCCCCAGCTATTGTTGATGGTGATATGCTCGTCTTCGAGATCCTCGATATCCTCCTGCCACGCGGGCATTTCCTCGCGGCTTTCCAGGCAGAACAGTTCGACGGATTCCGCACCCAGACGCAAGGCGGTGCGGGCGACGTCCGCCGCCACCGCGCCGCCGCCGACCACGGCCACTTTCTTGCCCACTTCGGAGTGATCGCCCAGGTTGACCCGCCGCAGGAAATCCACGCCGTGCAGCACGCCTTCGGCGTCCTCACCCGGCAATCCTAGGCGGGAGGAATCGTGCGCGCCGATGGCCAGGAACACGGCGTCGTTGCCGTCCATGAGTTCCTGCACGGTGTTCTTGCCGTCCTTGCCCACCGGGTAGTTCAATTCGAGTTTCGCGCCCATGCCGGTAATCGCTTCGATCTCACGATCCAGGATTTCGGGGGGCAGGCGGTAATCGGGGATGCCCAAACGCAGCATTCCGCCCGCTTTCGGCGCGGCGTCGTAAATCGTCGCTTCATGCCCCTGACGGCGCAGGTAATAGGCGGCGGCGAGACCCGCCGGACCGCTGCCGACGATGGCCACCTTCTTGCCCGTATCTTCGCCGGGAGGCGGGGTTTTGGGCTTGCCGTATTTTTCGATTTCGTAATCGGAAAGGAAACGCTTGATCGAACGCACCGCGACAGGATCATCCACCCCGTTGCGGGTGCAGTTCTGCTCGCAGGGATGGGCGCAGACGCGACCGCAGATGGCGGGAAGCGGATTGTCCCGACGCACCACGTCCAGGGCTTCATCGAAACGCCCCGCCGCCACGAGCGCCACGTAGCCCATGGCGCTCTGATGGGCCGGACAGGCATCCCGGCAAGGCGCCGTACCGCGCTTCTCGATGGCGTAAGCCCCCGGAATCGCTTGAGGATATCGCTTGTAGATCGCCTTGCGTTCGTTGCGGTCCATGTTGTAGGCGTTGAGTCGCTCAATGGGACAAACCTTGGCACACTCGCCGCAGCCGGTACACTTTTCGATGTCCACATAGCGAGGATGCCGCAGCACCTTGACTTTCATGTGACCCGGTTCGCCCTCGACGCCCAACACTTCGGAGCCGGTAAGCAGCTCGATATCGGGGTGGCTGCCCACCTCGATCAACTTGGGCGAAATGATGCACATGGCGCAGTCGTTCGTCGGAAACGTCTTGTCCAACTGGGCCATGCGCCCGCCGATGGCGGTGTCCCGCTCGACGAGGTAAACCTTGAAACCGGCGTCGGCAAGGTCGATCGACGCCTGCATACCGCCGATTCCGGACCCCACGACCATGATCGCACCGGAAGGAACGTGTTGCTCGCTCATCTCAGAGCCCCCTCGATTCCAAAACCCGAACGGGGTCGTTCAGGTGTCGTTTTAGTAATGATTTCGCAGCGTTGCCATCGAAAGCCAACGAAAGCAGCTCGGTGAAATAAAACACGGGTACAAAGGTTTTACCCGTCTCGCGCTGGATTTCGAAGGCCGACCGGTCGAGATTCATGAAGCACATCGGACAGCCCGTGACCACGGCGTCCGCTCCGGCGCGCCGGGCCATGTCGAGAATCTCGCCCGAGAGGCGATGCACCGAGCCGATGTTCGTCATCGTCAAACTGCCGCCGCAACACATGGTTTTGTAGGGCCAGTCCAGGGTTTCGGCCCCGGCGGCCTCCATCAGGCGTTCCATTTTGACGGGATTCTCGGGGTTGTCCACGCCGGTGACGTCCGGCGGGCGAATCGACAAGCAGCCGTAATAACAGACCACTTTGAGCCCCTCCAAGGCATTGCGGGCTTTTTCGGCCACCTTTTCGGTCATTTCGTCGGTCAAAAACACGTCGAGCATGTTCACCACGTCGAGATCCTCGCGAATCTCGCCGACGCCTTCCGGAGAGCCTTCTTCCCGCACGTGCTTCAACGCCTGGCGCAGCCGCAGATAACAGGCCGAACAGGTGGTCGCCACCGCCGGAACGTCGTCCTTGGCCAGCGCGAGATTGCGGGCGGGCAACGCCACCGCGAGATAGGGATCGGCTCCGTGGGCGCTGGAGGCTCCGCAGCAGGTCCAGTCGTCCAGCTCTTCGAGCGTGATTCCCAGGTGCCTGCATACGTTGTGCAGGGATTCGTCGAGCTCCCGTCCCGTGGAATGGGCGGAGCAGCCGGGATAGTACGAGAATTTCATCATTGCTCCTTTTCCGCTTCGGGCGAACCGGCGTCCTTGGCCTCTTTTTTCTCATCCGCCGTGAGGAAAATCTTGCGAAGCTGCTGTTTTCCTTTGGCGGTGGTCGGCATCAAGGGAACCTTGCCCTTGAAGAACAGGTTCATGCCCAGCACCATGTCGTCGAAATACGTGCCCGTCGCCATTTTGTACTTGCCGATCATGCTCAACTCGTGCACGCGCCCCCGACTGCGGATTTCCCCCATGAACGCCTTGTGGAACGCCTCGATGTTCCGCTCGGTGGGCTCGATGCCCCGGCGACGGGCTTCCTGGCGCAGGAAATCGTTGACGGCGGGGAGATCCACCTTGTTGGGGCAGCGTGTCGCACAGGTGTGACAACCGACGCACATCCAGATCGTCTTCGAATGCAACAGGTCGTCGAGCTGTCCCATCTGAGCCTTGCGCACCACGGCGTGAGGCGCCAGATCCAGGTCAGGCAAGAGCGGGCACCCGGCGGAGCACTTCATGCACTGATAACATTCCATCACATTCACGCCACAGGCTTTTTGAATGAGTTTGGAAAGCGAACTGGAGGGAGTGGTCATCGCCGTAGGAGCGACAGGGACGGCGGTCTTCGCGGATTCTTCCATCGTGACCTCGAAATATTGGAGTTTTTTCAACCACAAACACCGAACGACAGCGAAAGTCCTATGGCCGGTAAAGCCAGGTACATTCCCATGTCTATCGATTTATTACCCAGCCATGGCAACGCTGTCAAGGAAACCGGTCATAAATGAATGTTTCAAAAATGGCCCTGGAATCGTAATGTTTCACCACGTTTTGCACTGAAATCGCCGGGGAAATATAGAAAATACACAGGGGAATGTCAACAGTATCGATGGATTAGGTCTATCTTAGATTGTTCAACAAAACCAACATGGTACTTTCCCACCTTGCGTCGTAGCGTTGCGCACGAAACTGGAACGTGTTATTTCCCTGACCATGGATTTACTTTACCGAAAAAGGACGACGACGTGAAGCGAAAAGTTATTTCCGTTTTCTTTTCCAGCGCCGTGTGGATGGTCACGGTTTCGGGGTTTTTCTTCTCGGCGGCCTGCGAAAAAAGCCCCGAAACGGCGAAGTTCCCGGAAACCGTAGAGAAAACGTCCCCGGCCCTGAAAGTCTACGAGCGCTGGCGCGAGGGCGGCGACAAACTCCGCTCACGAAAGTGGGAGGAAAACGGCGACCAGTACCGCGAAGACTGCCACCTCGATCCCAAGGGCAAGATTCTAGGATGCGGAACCTGGAAAAACGGCAAGCCCTGGAACGGGTTTTTCGTGAAATGGCATTCCTACAACAAACCTTCCGATTCTGGCCGTACCTATTATGGAAAACCGGAGGAAACCCGGAACTTCCGCAATGGGTTGCGGCACGGAACCTATCGGAAATACTACCCGAATGGCGCTCTGATGCGGGAAATCGAATACGAGAACGGCAAACAGGTACGCTGGAAAGCCTTCGCCCCCAACGGCGAACCCTACCACCAGGGAAAACGCTCCGATTCGCCGGAAAAAAACGGGGCCGCTCTCCCGGATTGGGAGTGAGCAACCCCTTGAAATTTCATGAATTTATCGTTTAATGCGCGATTCCGGTGGCGCGCGTCTCCCGGATCACCACCACCTTGATCTGCCCCGGATACGTCAGATCCTCTTCCACCTTTTTGGCGATTTCGTTGGATAGCATCGTGGCGTCGGCGTCGCTGATCTTGTGGGATTCCACGATGACCCGCAACTCGCGACCGGCTTGAATGGCGAAGGATTTCTCCACGCCTTCGAAGTTCCGGGCGATGTTCTCCAGGTCGGACAGCCGTTTGATGTAGGATTCCAGGATTTCCTTGCGCGCGCCGGGACGGGCGCCGGAGAGGCTATCGGCGGCCTGCACGAGCACGGCCAGCACCGTTTCCGGTTTTTCCTCTTCGTGGTGGGCCTTGATGGCGTGGACGATTTTCGGCGTTTCCCCATACTTTTTCGCCAGTTGCGCGCCGATCAGGGCGTGGGAGCCATCGACCTCGTGGGTCAGCGCCTTGCCGATGTCGTGCAACAAACCGGCCCTGCGGGCCTGCTTGACGGAAATGCCGAGTTCCGAGGCCATCATGCCGCACATGTAGGCCACTTCGAGGGAATGCTCCCAGACGTTCTGCGTGTAGCTCGTTCTCCAGCGTAACCGCCCGATAAGCTTCAACAATTCGGGATGCAACCCGTGAATGCCGAGATCCATGGCGGCCTGCTGTCCGAAATCCTTGATCTTATCCTCAAGTTCCTGTTCGCACTTCTGCACCATCTCCTCGATGCGCGTGGGATGAATCCGACCGTCCGAAATCAGCCGTTCCAGGGCCATGCGGGCCACTTCCCGCCGAATCGGGTTGAACCCGGAAAGAATGATCGCTTCGGGCGTGTCGTCGATAATGAGATCGATTCCCGTAGCCGCTTCGATTGCCCGGATGTTCCGCCCTTCCCGACCGATGATGCGGCCCTTCATTTCGTCGTTGGGCAGGCTGATGACGCTGACGGTCTTTTCGGCGACGTAATCCCCGGCGTAGCGCTGGATGGTCTGGGCGATGATGTTCTTCGCCTTCATCTCGGCCATGTCGCGGGCGTCTTCTTCCATGATTTTGAGATGTTGCGCAACCTGCTGCTTGGAGTCCTCGATCATCTGATCCATCAGCATCCGTCGGGCCTCCTCGCTGGTCATCTGCGCTACGGCTTCCAGTTGCGTGTTGCGTTCTTCCAGCAGTTTTTCGGCCTTCAACGCTTTTTCGTCCAGCAGGCTTTCTTTTTTGGCGATCCGCTCTTTATGCCGGGAAATTTCTTCGTCCCGCTTTTCGAGGTTTTCCATTTTGCGGGTGACTTTGTCTTCCTTCTCCTCCAGCCGCTCCTCGATCCGACTGAGCTTCTCGCGCTGCTCCTTCGCCTCTTTTTCGATGCGCTCCTGGTTGCGGATTTCCTGTTCCTTGATCTTGAGTTCGGCCTCTTTCAACAGGCGGTCCGCCTTGCCTCTGGCCTCGCTCACGATTTCCTCGGAACTGCGTTGCGCTTCTTTTGCGACCAGTTTTTCCCGGAGACGTTGTACATACACACCCGCGCCGATTCCAACACCGGCGGCCATCAGGATCAGAAATATTGCAAGCCACGTAGGCATGGTTTTTCTCCTTGCATGAGGATCTATCCATCCGAAATTTGCAGGAGTTCTCGCGATCCGGACTCGTCGAAACGGCAAACGGCTTCATAACGATCGATGGGGGCGGATGCTTTTAAGGTGCGTCAGCCCTTGGGGTTTGGTACTATCTGATCCGACCCGAAGCCGGGGGAGGAAGCAATCGCTACCGAGGTTCGATCCAAAACCCGATCTATATGAACGCCGTCCGTTGCGGCGGTGCCAAGAGCGCGAAAACGCGCTATTTTTTCTTTTCTACCCTATCTTATCCAACACTGTCAATGAATTGGATTCATTCCTTGCACGTGCACCGTTTCGGCGATGCAAATCGCGCAACTGGCGGTTGAGGCTCATCACCTCCTCGGCGAGATCCAACGCAGCCAGTAATATCGTTTTCTGCGAAATCTCGTCGTCCGTCGAATTCCGCATGGCTCCGATACGCCGATTCAAATGCCCGGCGATCCGCTGCACGTAACTTTCCTCCAAAGGAGTCATTACCTGAAGCGTCTGACCTGCCACATTCAGCGTGATTTTTTTAGGCTGCTGATTCGACAAATTCCTGCCTCTGCGTTAGAATCAATAGATGAATTTCCCATATTACAATACTAAACTTTACATAACTTTACTAAATTAAGTCAAGGAAACTTATGAGGAACCATGCAAAAAAATCATAAAAATTCGGGACGTTGCGTATTTTTCCCCCACCTTCTTCTCCCGGTGACATTCACTCTTTTTTTGCTGATAGTTTTTCTGGCGCCCTTCCCTCTTTCGGCGAAACCGAATGTGGCCGGAAACTGGTCCAGCATCCTCGGAAACATCCGTATTTCGAACGAAGCCGGGAAAATCGTCGGCACGCTCGTGCTACCCAGTGAGGGAGTATCACTGAAACCCGACACCCGCATTCTCGAAGGCGTCATGATGGAAGACAGCCTTTCCGGCAAAATCCGTCTCGACGCTCTCGGCTGTTCCCAGGAAATCTGGGGCTTCGGCGTGCTGTTGCTGGACGCCGCCGGGGACGTGCTGTCCGGGTCGGTGAACGTCAACGCCAAGGGCTGTACGGTTCAGGGGTTGACCGGAAAAAACGGCCTGTACTGGAAACGCGCCAAAAACGCTCCCAAAACACCCAAACCTCACAAAACCGTAAAAACTCCGAAATCCGCCGAAACCTCCCCGGTCTCCTCCCCCGAGGCGAATGAAGAAACCCTGCCGACCGCAACCGGAGATTCCACAGAGGAAACGGGTGAGGAAATCGCCGTAGAGCCGGAAAACCTTGATGAACTGGGCGAATTGAAAGCGAAGTACAAACACAAAAAGAAGTTCCTGCAAGGGCCGCGCCCGGAACCGGGCACCTACGATCCGATGGCGGCGCTGAAACTCACCGACAAAGCCTTGCGCCTGAAAAACGAAGGCAAGGCGCTACTGGAAGCGGGAAAGTTCGAACAAGCCCGGCATAAATTCGAGGAAGCGCTCAAGGAAAGCCCCTGCGACCCCTTCGCCACCAACGGCATCGGAATCACCTATTACGCCCGGAACATGTACAGCGAAGCCCTGGAAGCCTATAAAAAAGCCCTCGTCTGCGACCCGAATTACCAGGACGCCTATTACAACATCGGCTGCATTTACGCCTTGCAGGACAAACCCGACATGGCGATGCGCTACCTGAAAATCGCCCTGATGAACGGCTTCGTGGAAACCGGCATGATGCGCAAAGATCCCGACCTGCGCACCCTGCAACCCATCGCGGAATTTCAGGCCATGCTTCGTGGAGAATTTTAAACGGGCGGAAATTGATAAAGTCTGAATTTGGAGTGGACCCGTAGGGTCCGATTGCCTCTCCCACGGGGAGAGGCCGGTGCTTCAGCACCGGGTGAGGGATAATTGTTTCCTCACCCTAACCCTCTCCCAAAGGGAGATGGAATAAAAGTCATATAATTTCAAGGTGTTGAAAATATTCTGTTAGGGTTTTGCACGAAAACGATTTCCGCCCATGCGAACCGTAAAATCCCGGAATGTTTGTAAATGGTTAGAAAATCGTTTATAGACAGTGCGATTGGTCGCCATTGTCGGAATGACGGGTGCGATCGAACCCGGTTTCTTTTTTTTAGGCGATAATCGCCAAAAAACGATTCCCGAAGGATATTTCCATGAACTTGCAGCGACTTTTTTTCCTTGTTTTCCTGCTCACCACTCTTCTTCTTTCTTCTTCCTGCAACTCCGACGATTCCTCCACGGAAAACCAAGGCGACCAGGATACGGAACTTTCCGCCGACGACGACACGGAAGCAGAGGCCGAAGCCGTCGTGAACTGCAACTTCCCGGTGGAAGTCAGGACGCTGGAGTACTCTCCCGACGAGACTTTTCAACACGGTCCTTACCTCATGCAACCCCTGCAAACCAGCATCATCGTGATGTGGCGCACGGAAGAGGAAGAAGACGGAACGGTGCTCTACGGCCTGGGCGATACCCTCGACCTGTCGGCTTCGCAACAAGGCGACGCTTCCAACATGCACGAAATCCTGTTGGAAGGTTTGGAGCCGAACACGCGCTACAACTACAAAGTCCAGTCGGGTGAACGCAGTTCGGAAGTGCACCACTTCACCACCGCGCCCGACTCCGACCAGGGTTTCAACATCACACTTTGGGGCGACAGCCAGGACAACCCCCACATTTTCGCGCAACTCGCGGATCATATGGCCACTCTGAATCCGAATTTCGTGCTGGGTCTGGGAGATTACGTTTCGGAGGGTCCGACTTTTTCCTTGTGGAAAGAACGCCTCTTCGATCCCGCTCGCGGCCTTTTCCATGAAGTCGCATTTTATGGCGCGATCGGCAACCACGAACGCAACCACCACAACTGGTACGATTTCGTGGCCTATCCGCACCCGAAAGACAACCCGGCGCACGAATCTTTTTACAGCTTCACTTACGGCAACGCCTTTTTCCTGGTGTTCGACACGGACAAACCCTACTTCCCGATTTTCGAAACGGACATGGAAATCTCGGCGTTCATCAAGGAGCAAGTCGCCTCGCCGGAAGCCCAGGCGGCCAAGTGGCGCTTCGCGCTCGCGCACGTTCCCGGCTATGCCGAAGCATGGGGAGACGCCGAATGCGAAAGCTACGGCGGCGACCTGCCGATCCGTGAATGGCTATTTCCACTTCTGAACGAATACAAATTCCACGCTTATTTCTCCGGCCACATGCATGGATACGAACGCGGACAAAGCGACAACCTGGTTACGGTCATCTCCGGCGGCGGAGGCGGAGGACTGGATGCCTGGTGCGTGGATCTGCCGCAGGTTTCCGTGGCGCAGTACGTCCATCATCATCTGCATATGGAAGTCGGCTGCAACACCGTGCGAATCACGGCCTACGACCTGGACGGCGAGAAGTTCGACTGGGTGGAAATCACCGACGAAGAATACGGGAAAATCACCGATGAAGGCCCGATCGACGATCTTCCGCCCCCGACGGTCGATCCCAATTCTCCCACGCTGAACGATAATAAGTAGTCGTCACTCGAAAGCCGGGGGAGGCGCATCTTCGGTCGCCGCGCCCCAGGCACTTTTCGTTTCATCCATGCTGAAACGCAGCATTCCTCCCGTCGATGCCTCACCGTAATGGAGCCAGGCACGGGGCAGTTCCTCGCCGTTGAGCGTGGCGTCTTTGATGTAGCGTTTGCTCGAAGAGACGCCAGGAGCTTCGACGGTCCACGTCACGTCCTCGCCCAGATGCAGCACCGCTTTTTCGAACACCGGAGCCGTCAGCGCAAACACCGGCTGGCCGATGGTCACCGGATACATGCCCAGGGAAGCCCAGACGAACCACGCAGCCATCGTGCCGTCGTCGTCGTCCATTTCGGGGATCAATCCTTCGGGCTGAGCGCGATAAATGCGGCCTACAAACGGTTCTTCCCACTTTTCGTGGGTGCCGTACCATTGTTGGACCTCTTCGACCAGCAATGACCGGACGAGATCCTGCGTGCGCCAGGGTTCGCCCACGTAATTAAACAAAAACGGCACGTGCAATCCCGGCTCGTTGCCGTGATTGTACAACTCGTTCTCGAAGAAAAAGACGAGGTTCTCCCGAAACGCCTCAAGGCCGCCGTCCAGTTCGATGATTCCCGAAATGTCATGAGGCACGGCCCAGCGATACTGCCACAACGTTCCTTCGTACAAGCCCCGCGCGTGCATCTCGTCGGCGTCGTCGCCCATCGTTTTGAACGTCTCCCGCCACAGCGTTTCGTATTGCGCGGCGCGGGCCAGGTATTCGTCGTAGATTTCGTTTTTCTCAAGAATTTTCGCCAGTTGCGCAATCGCCCAACCATCGTAGGAGGTTTCCAGTTGTTTGTCGGGGGAGTCGTCCGGTAAGGTTTCGGCCTCTTCAAGAATCGCATCGAAAGCGCTTTCCACATCGAAGCCACCGACGTTTTTGCGCGTAGCGTCGAGCAGCAACGCGGCGGCGTGCTCGGTTCGGACGTTCGGATACGGCTCGTACTCCGTGGACCAGGCGACTTTTCCCTCCCGGTAGAGATCCACCAGCGACTGCATGATGTCCCCCGCCAGCCCCGGATCGAGCCACGCAATCAGGGCAAACTTATTGCGGTAGGTGTCCCAAAGGGACCAACCATGATAGCGCCGATACCCATCCGCTTCGTGAATCTCGCCATCGGTTCCCCGGTACAAGCTGGAATGCGTCGTGATATTCGCCGGAGTCAGGAGAGTTCTGTAAAGCATGGTATAGAAAAGGGTTTTGTACTCTTCCTCCCCTTCCACTTCGATCCGGGAGAGCCACTCCCGCCACGCTTCGCGGGCCTGTTCCCGCACCGTGTCGAAATCCCAGGCGGGAATTTCCAGATCGCGATCGTTCGCCGCCTCGGAGCTATCGACGCTCGACAGACCGACTTTGACGAGCAACGGCCTGTGATCCGCCTCGAAAAGCAGAACCGCGTCTTCGCCGCCTCGCGAGGAGGACACACGCTCGATGGATGCAAACGGGCGACTGAACGCCATGCTGAAATACAGCGTGTACGCCCCTTCATTGCAGACGTTTCCCGCCGAAACCCAGCCGTCGATGCCGTCTTTCGCCGTATTGGCCTCCCACTCCCCGCCTAGGCGACGTGTCATGGGATCGTTGAATGAAATCGACAACTTAGGAGCTTCGCCATCGGGAAATTGATAGCGATGCAGCCCGGCATGAGCGGTAACAGTCATCTCGGCGCGGATCGGGTTCGCTTCGTCCCCGAGTTCCACCCCGTAGTATCCTGGTTCGGCGATTTCGGTGTCCTTTTGCATCGCCAGAGACGCATCGGATTGCGTGGAAGTGCCGGGAAGCACGCGCACATCGCCTCCCACCCCGTTGCAACCCACGCCGTCGATGCGGGTATGGGAAAATCCCAAGGTGAACTCCACATCGTAATCGTATCCCGAATGACTGCGAATCACCGTATCCGGTCCAAGATGCACCATGCCAAAAGGATAGGAGGCCGAAGGCGAAAGCTGCCCGTGATCCCCCGCCGTGCCGATGAACGGATCTACGTAACCTGTCGGATCGAAAGGAGAATTCTCTTCAAGCTCGGATGTGGAATCGTTTGCGAGGTCTTCGTCGCCACCGGGCGAATTCTTTCCGCTATCGCTACAACCAAGCAGCAGGGTTACGAACACGAAAACCCATACGAACACTGAAAATTTCACGTTTCGGCTTGGGAAAATGCCTTTGTCCAACATCATTTGTCGTGGTGAAAAGCGGATGCCGCTTTACACGCGCCGCCGTCTCACGAGCAGCAGCGCCACAACGGCGAGCAGAAGCGGAGAAAAGACCGCCACCGCCGGGAACGAACGGCAGCTTGAACCTCCTCCCCCATCGTCGGTCTGTCCCGATCCTCCAGACGGGTCGGACGAGCCGTCGCCTGGATAGTCGGCAATCGTTCCATCGCCGCCGGTGTCGTCGTCGCCATCCGCTTCCGGTTCACAGACCGTTCCGAACTGGCAGACCTTCACTTTGTTGCCCTGACCGTCGGTGGCTTCGCCGATGCAACAGCCGGTCCGTCGTCCGTAGCAATCGTCGTCCGATTCGCAGGTCATCGAACAATACTGCTCGGCGATGGTCCCCGGTTCTTCGGTGGATTGGACGCCCAGACAGAACTCGGAAAGCCCCTCGATCAATTCGCAATCCTCCTGCGACGTGCAGGAGTCGCCGGGCAGCGCCTTGGTATAGGATTTGAACGGCTGGATGCTTTCCTGAAGGGAAGAACACTCCTCGTAGAGCGCATCGTAAATGCAGTAACGGTCCGTTTCGCCGTTGACATCCAGGTTGATACAGCAACCCGTCACGCCGTCGCCACAGTCCCCGTGCGAGGTGCAGGTCTTCGTACAGTGACTCATGTCGTCGTTCCAGATGCACTGAAGACCTTCCTGGCAATACACGCCCAGAAAGTCCGGCGGAATCGGGCAGGGATCGCCGAACGTGCCGGTCGGTACGTATTCTTCCTCGCCCTCGCCATCCACGTCACCGTCTGCGGGAGGCGTTCCCTCACCGAGCCTGAGCACGACTTTGAAATCGCCCACCGCTATGCCCCATTCCTCGCTGACGATCTCGGCGCCGCTGATGTAGGTGCCTCTCGGGGCGTTGCCATCTTCCCTGCTGGCGGCATGGACGCTCCAGGTCTGTCCGCCATCCGTGGTTTCCAAAAGCGCAGCCTCGTTTCCGGCGCTGCCGTCCCACGCACCGAAACCGCCGAACAACCAGCCATGCTGGTCGTCGAAAAAGTGCAGGGCGGAAAGAACGAACAGCGCCTGCCCACTCTGTGGATGGGAGGAAATCACCGGAGTGGGCGTCCAGGTACGACCGCCGTCCGTGGTTTTGGCAAGTTGATAAATCGAACCGGAGGAGGTGGGCTCCTCGACGATGGCATAGCCAAAAGTGGTTGAAATCATTTGGATATCATGATAGTTGCGCTTTTCTTTCGAGGACAGCGCACTCCAGGTTTTGCCGCCGTCGGTGGTCTTGTACACTCCGCCTTCGGAATGAATCGTCGTCTCGCCGGTGTTGTCGTCGGTCGTCTCCTTGCCGCCCACGGCCCATCCCGTGCTGCCATCGAGGAAAAAGAGGTCGTTGACGGTCAATTCCTCGTTGCCCAGTGAAGCGCTTTCCCACTGCGCCGCGCCATCGTGACTGCTTAAAATCTCCGCGTCGTTGCAAGCGAACCAGCAATGCGTCGTATCGAGGCAATATGCCAGTGAACACAGGGGATTGCTTTGCAAAAGGATCGGCGTCCAGGTATTGCCGCCGTTGGTGATTTTGTAAATGCTGGCGGCTCCCAATGCAAAGGCGGCGGCCAGGCCGAAATCCTCGCT
Source organism: Myxococcota bacterium (assembly GCA_963663525.2). Taxonomy (GTDB): domain Bacteria; phylum Myxococcota_A; class SURF-8; order SURF-8. Next base: position 181,895 of record CAXXHC010000004.1, on the reverse strand, counting down.
GGCAAAGCTCATGTCGGTCAGCATGAAAATCTGCGCCTCCGGAACGAGTTGGGCCGCATTGAGCGTTCCGAAAGTCTTGCCGCCGTTGATGCTTTTCCGAATGTCCAGCGTGTCCTGCCCCTGGGAGTCTTTTCCCGGCCCCCAAATGTAGATCGATTCTCCACCGACCGCCACGCCCATCAGCACGTAGCCGTCGCCGATCAGTTCGCTGGAACCAGGCTGAACCTCGGTCCATTGCGCGGCCCACGCCGAAGCGCAAAACAAAAAAATGAACATGAAAACCGGTATGATCCCGAATCGCCCGTTCGAAGTATGCATGATTTTCTCCCGAAACAGGTTGTCTTTGCTGCATCTTTTCTTTTCAATCAGGCGAGCATATTTCGCCTCCGAGGGCTTGTCAATTTCCGTCGCGTTCGCCGCTGCATCGACACAACCCACTCTTTCCCGGTTACCATGGATTGGGGTTCGATTCAACGATTCGTTTGTGTCATTCCATGCTAAATCGCTCCAAAATGCATTTTCTTGCATCGATTTCTTGCAAAACGGACGGGCTTTGACTATAAGGATGGTCCAAATTTTACTTGCGGAATCCCCCGCAAGATTCCTTGCTCTTCGTAAAGCGCTGGACGAAGGGCTGAAAGCCGAAAGGAGGGCGCGAATGATCGTGCGTGAATACGAAACCATTTTCATCCTGAGACCCGATCTGGGCGACGACACCCGGAACGCGGCCATCGACCGTATCCGCTCCGTGTTGGAAAAAGAGGGCGGAATCCCCCTCAAGGACATTTCCTGGGGCAAGCGGAAACTGGCCTACGAGATCGACAAGCATCTCAAAGGCGTCTATCACTACCTGCTGTATCTCGGAACGCCGGGCCTGACGGACGAAATCGAGCGTAACTTCAAGATGATGGACACCGTCATCAAGTACATGACGGTCAAAGTCAACGACCGCGTGGACGCCGAGAAGCGCAAAGCGGAAGTCGAGCAGGAAGAAGCGGTCCGCCTGGCCGAAGAAAAAGAAAGGGCGGAAGCCAAAGCAACGGAAGCCGAAGCGGACGAATCCGAGGACGAAAAGAACGATCTGGACGAAGAGGAAAACGAGGACACCTCCGAAGATTCGGATTACGACGACGAATCGACCGACGATGAATCGACCGACGACGAGGAAACAGACTTCGAAGAGACCGAGGAAGACTGACCTTTCGACATCCTTTCAGGATCGTTGAAACAGCCCGCCTTGCCGGGTAAGAGGACATAGAGGAGAAGCCATCATGCCCAGACCGATTAAAAACAGGAAAAAACGCAGCAAAAAACGCGGGCGACCGCGGCGGAAAGTTTGTCCCGTCTGCGCGGACAAGCTCGAACTGAACTACAAGCGCACCGACGTGCTGGAACGCTTCATCACCGAACGCGGGAAAATCGTCCCCCGCCGCATCAGCGGCGTCTGCGCCAAGCATCAGAGGAAGATTTCCCTTGAAATCAAGCGGGCTCGCCACATCGCCCTGCTGCCCTACACCGTTCTCGGCGAATAGGAGGCATCATGCGCGTCATTTTGAAAAAAGACATTCCCGAACTGGGAGTTGGAGGAGAAATCGTCGAGGTCAAAGACGGCTACGCCCGTAACTACCTCATTCCGAAAGGCCTCGTACAACTGGCCACCACCCGCAACGTCAAGCAACTCAAGCACGACCAGGAAGTCATCGAGAGCAGGATCAAGAAAGATCGCGCCAACGCGACCGATCTTGCCACCCGCATCGAGAACATTTCCTGCACCATCGCCAAGCGTGTAGGTGAAAACGACCGCCTGTTCGGCTCGGTCACCTCGAAAGAGATCGAGGAATGCCTGCGCGAAGAGGGTCTGGTCATCAAAAAGCAGCAGATCCTCCTCGAACAGCCGATCAAGGAACTGGGCGTGTTCGAAGTGCCGATCAAACTGCACCACGACATCACCCCAATGCTCAAAGTGTGGGTCGTCGCGAAGTAGTCGCGAATCCCTGCAATTTTTCAACCGGGCCGCGCCTTTGGCGCTGTCCGGTTTTTTTCGTTTACTCCAATGCTCGGGAATGAAAAAAGGGGTGGCGCGCGCGTGCCCTGCGTGATACAAATCGCCAAACGTCAGACACGGAGCTTATGGTGAAACGATTCCTCCATTTTCTTTTCCCGGCCTGCATCGCGGCGGTGGTTATTTACAGCCTGCTTACCGTGCTCGCCCCCACGCCCGCGCCCGTGTCCCCGGAAACATGGCAGGCAATCGAAAAGGCGATGGAAAAGGAACGCCGCAACGGCGACCTGGTGATCGTCCACCCCGCCTGGGAGGATGGCGCACTCAGCCACTTTCGGGAACACACGATTTTTCTGGGAAAACCGAACACTCCCAAGTACAAAAGCTACCTGCGGATCTGGGTCGTGCTGACCCACGATTCGCCCACGCCAACATATCTTACCGATTTCATTCCGGTTTTCGACGAGAAAATCCAGGATGCACGTCTGCTTCGCTTCGAACATCCCGACGCCGCCAACGTGCTGTTCGACTTTTATTCCGAAATCCGCAATGCGAAAGTATCTTTGAAAAAAGGAAACAACGTCCAGCCCTGCAACGATTTCCAGAGCACGCGTTGGATCTGCCCGGTTAGGGACTGGAATTATGTGGGACAACGCCAGATGCATGTCGAAGGCGAGTTGGACGCCTGTCTCTGGATGCATCCGCTCAAGGGATTCGTCACCATCGCCCGCTTCGAGGACGTTCCCTTGGGGGGTCGCCTCAACGGCAGTTACGCCCTATCGGACGACGCCGCCAAACTGGCAAACGGAGCGCCGGTGAGCTTCCGCCTGCGTATCGGTGACGAAGTGGTCGGCGACTACCGCACACAGCAGAAATCCGGGTGGCGGTATTTCGATATCGATACCGGAAAATTCCTCGGAAAAACAGCGGATGTCTCGTTCGAAGTCGAAGCCCCAAACGACGGGATGCGTCACTTCTGCTTTCGTGCCAAAATCCGAAAAGACAAGCCGAATCAGGAGCTTTGATCTCTTACAGATGTGAGTGAAAGTACTTATCCGACATTACAAAGATGTCGGGTGAAACAATCATCCGACCTGCTTTTTCCCTACAAAACTCACCCGCATATGACTTTCGGAAGATTCCTGCGGACTCAGTTGTCGGGATCGGTTCCGGCTCCGTCGAGATTTTCGATGGCTTGCATAAGCGCCTGACGGTTGAAGCCGGTAAGCACCTTGTTTTCGGGAAACACGGAGACGGGCAATTGCTCTTTGCCGTCGGTGAAACGCTTCATCTGTTCCATAAGCTGCTGATTTTCCCCAACATCCATGTTGACGTGCGGCACGTTCATTTTCTTCAGGAATTCCAACAACTCCCGGCTTTGGGCATCTCCCGACTCGGTAAAAACCTTGAGGATATCCCCGCCCGATCCCATCGATTTGGGGGAGGAAGCACGTGACGCAGACCCCTGGGAAGAAGTTTGCACGCCCCCGATCGCCATGTTGAACAATTGGCCGCTTTCCTGGGGCTTATCGCAGGAATTCTGCTCGACGAGCAGCCCGTCTTGTTTCCCTCCAAGGTTCATTTTCTTTGCACGGTCGCGAAACGTGTCGGGAATCGTTTGGGGATCGTCGGTATAGTGAATTACGCCTCGTTCATCCACCCATTTGTAGTAGGAAGGCCGCTTGATCCCAACGATATCCTTGACTTTGGCGGTCAGATTGCCGGATAGCGCCCCGGTTTGTCCCTGCGTCACATCCTCCGTTTCAGCCGACTGAAGAGACTGTTCGGATTCAAGCGACGGAGCCTCGGCAGCATCCGAGGGAAGGAGATCGTCGACAAAAGAGGCGTCTTTTTTCGTGACGAAATAAATGGCTCCCCCGATGATCGTGAGCACCACCAAAATTCCGACTATCTGGGATTTTTCCATGCGGGTTCCCCGGCGATTGCTGAAGGCATTTCACTATAGCATGGATTCTTTATCACGCAAACCCGCCCCGGTCATCGGGGCGGAAATTAAAATAGTGCAAAATATTTCGGAGGCAATTGCAACATATTGAAATCATAAGACTTATTTCTCCTCTCCCTTGAGGGAGAGGGTTAGGGTGAGGGTGTCAAAAACTTTCCCTCACCCGGTGCTGAAGCACCGACCTCTCCCAACGGGAGAGGCGCTTGGTCCCTTCGGGTCCATCCTGAATCCGCACTAAAAAAATTTCCGCCCCGGTCATCGTCAGGGCGATTCAATTCTTGATTCGTCACGAATCGAACTCAGTGAATCTAGGAACGGGTGCCCGGGTCTTCGATCCGGAAAGGATCGATGGCCCGGAATCTTCGTGCTTTCAAGGCCATTCGCCTGATGGCGAAAGACCTTGGCACCCTTCCAAACAAGCATCCTTCCATGGAAATCGTAGAAAAAAGTAGAATCGAATCACCCCGGTCATCGGTTCAGCGAATCTCCAAGACGGGCAAGCCCGCAAAATCGCAGACATTTCAGGCCAGAAGCAGGTGTTTTTCCCCCAAAGGAGTGACTTCTCCGATTTGCGCGACATGCGGATATCCGACACGAACCAGTTCTTTTTTCAATGCATCGGCTTTGTCGGCATCCACGGACATCAGCAGTCCACCGGAGGTCTGCGGGTCGGCCATCATCATTTTCAGGTTGGGATCGAGCGAAGGCAGATCCCGCACCGTATCCTCGGTGAAACGGAGGTTGCGAATCACCGCCCCGGGTACGCAGCCCTGGCGGATCAGATCCGGCACCTGCTCGAACACGGGCACCTGTCGGGAATCGATCCGCAATGTCACTTTCGAACCCTGCGCCAGCCGCATGGCGTGGCCCAACAGGCCGAAACCGGTCACGTCGGTGACACCGCCCACGCCCGCTTCCTGCATCGGGGCCACGGCGAAGCGGTTGAGCTGCTTCATCGTCTCTTTGACGGGCACGTAGGCTTCTTCGGAAATCATGCCGACTTCCTTCCCGGCCTTCATCACCGCACCGCCCAGGGGTTTGGTCAGCAGCAGCACCTGACCCGGTCGCGCTCCGTCGTTGGTCCACAATCGGTCGGGGTGCACCGTTCCCAGCACCGCAAGGCCGTATTTCGGCGGGTGATCGTCGATCGTGTGCCCTCCCACCACCAGAGCCCCGGCCTCGCGCACTTTATCCTCGCCTCCCCGGAGGATCTCCGCAAGCACCCATTCCGGCAGCTTCGTGACGGAAAACATCACCAGGTTGAGCGCCATCAGCGCCTCGCCTCCCATGGCGTAGACGTCCGACAAGGCATTGGCAGCGGCGATCTGGCCGAATTCGTAAGGATCGTCCACGATCGGGGTGAAGAAATCGGTCGTGAAAATCAACGCGAGGTCGTCACGAATCCGATAAGCACCAGCGTCGTCGTGGGTTTCGAATCCGGTCAACAGGTCGGGATGCGAAAACCCCGGCATTCCACGCAACAGCGTTTCCAGTTTTTTGGGATCAAGTTTGGCGGAACATCCCCCGTATTCCACGCTCTGGGTCAATTTGACATCTTTTTTCACGTTCGAATCCATTTTATTCCACTTGTTCGCGTTTTATCCGAAAAAAGCCCCGTTCGCGGCTGGCGAACGGGGCAGGGAAACTTTTGGTCACACCGGCGAATTCCCGACCGTTACCGAACCGGAACGCACTGGTACCGCACGCGCCAGACGGTGTAGTCGTCGTCCATCGTTTCCACGGTCATATCGCCATGCTTGCGAACGACCATACGCGGATACGTCGGATGCGATCCGTCGGTCGGCATCGGTTCGGCCAGTTCCGGCACCTCGTAAACGCTCACACCGAGGTCGTCGAGGTAACTGAAAGTAAACCATAGTGCATTGGACGCATAGTTGAAATAGGTCCAAACGTCCGGATCGTTCGTGCGCTGAGCGATGAAATGGGGAGCCAGATTTTCATCCAAAGCGCCGATCACGCGGTACCCTAGGATACGGTCGTCATCGGTATTGACATCCTCGATGCGCAGGGGGGCGTCCTCGGTGAGGCAGGTCCACGTTCCGTTCTTTCTCTGCCAATGATGCAAAACCCAATCGTTTTTCGCACCACTCTCGACACCTACGCCAAGAATCAGCAGGTTCAGCCATCCCTCTCCGGCGGCATTCCAATGGAAAAGCTGCCGAATGTCCACGTTGTAATCGCTGGCGTTGACCCAGACACTCGAAACCACGTATCCGTTGTCCGTTTTTTCGAAGTATTCCAGAGAATACGTTGCACCACTTGCCATTTTGCGGGCTACAAAGGCCGAAAAATCATCTTCCCAGACATTGACGGTCGTCACGACGTCCGTCAACCCGTTTCCCGGCTCGCTCAGCTCGGTGTATTCCACCTGGCTTTCGCTTCCATACCCCATATTGACGAACATGCCCGAACCGTAGGTGTAGGCGATGCGCTGTTCGTCTCCCTCGCCATGCATCACGAAGTTTCCGGGCATGTAGCTCTGGCTCAACGCCCAGCCGTCCTTGTTAATTTCCACCGCATCGTCCGTACTCCACGGAATCGCGGCTCCCTCGACATCGAGCATCATGATTTTGTGGTTCGCGGTATCTTCCCAGACATAATAGGAAGTTCCATCCTCACGCACCACCAGATCCATCTTTTCCAGGTATTCGTCGCTTGCGTCTTCCACAACCGTCTGTGCTCCTCCCTGGGGAGGCCAGACGTCCGAGTCCGAATAAAACAGGTCTTTCATTCCGGAATTGAGATCCGATTCGGAGATGATCCGATGCAAGGTGCCTTCGCCATCGTAAGCCATGGCAACGGTTTCGTTGAACAAAGTCTCGACGGGGGTATACGAATTCCATTGGTCTAACGAATCTTCATAATAGTGGTTGATAACCTGATAATCGTCGGTCAACGAAACCACTTGCGGTCCCCTGAAACTGAGCGGCGGTTTGGTCTGAGGCTGCATAGACAGGGACACTCGCTGGGCCGCTTTCGCCCAGCTTCTTTCGAAGGTTCCGTCGACTCGAACGTCGCAAGTGCTGTCGTTGACATCCAGCGTGAAATACCCATAGCGGTTTTCATCGAACGCGACCACCCCGAAACCGTTGTTTTCGATATGCAACGCATCGAATCCACCTGCAAGATGGGTCAAAGCCAATGGCAGATCGACTGCCGCGCCACATTGAGAGAGATCGGACGTGACGAACTCCAACTTGGTTTCGAGAGCCGTCCCGGTGCTTTCGGAAAGGAAAATCGCGATCGCACCGCTTTTTCCCGGAACCACTTTGACTTTCCGGTACAGACTCGTCCCGTTTCCGAGTTCGCTGAGGTTGAAACGTCCCGATGCAGGGTCGGTGAACGAAGCGAGCCCCTGCGGATCGATGGCATACACCAGTCGGTATTTGGTGGGGTTGGTGCCGGGCGTCAACTCCACGAAAGAAACCAGAAGGCTTCCAACATTGTTGATGGCAATGGAAAGCGGCCATGAAGGCTTGGCCCAGTTGTCCGCATAATTGAATACTTTATAGTTTTCACCTCCTCCGATCCAGGTGCCGGATTCGGTTTTGGTCATGTACACGACGCCGAAGCTTGGGTCTTCGAAAACGAGCCAGAGCTTGTTGATCGTGGACTGCAAATCGATCGCGACCTCGTAATTGTAGAAATTCTTCGCTCCGATCGTCTGAAGCAATTGCGGTTCGTCAACTCCCCAGTATCCATTCTTGTCCGTGATGTAATACAACCCCTTTTCATCGCGATCGTAATAGAACACGTGGAAATTATTCTGGGAATCCACGAGGATTTTCGGATCGCTGGAAAGCCTGGGATACCGTATCGAACCGTTGTCTTCTTCGAAAGAAATCACCGGTTCCTCACCCCAGATACCGTTGCTACCGCGGCTGCGGTGCATCAGAGCCTTGCTGGCGCCATCGATGTAGAAAATATGAGTATCGCCCACGCTGTCCGTTAAGACTTTCAAGCCGTTGCGGCCTTTCGAACCTCCGTAGAGCGGTTCCTTCGTCCATCCGCAATACATGCAGGTTTCGTAGAAGCACTGACCCATGTCCCGTTCCCGAGTGAAATCCTCCGGCTTGTCGAATCCCGTCGGCAGTTCGCATGCCACACCGAATTCCGGGGAGATATTGTGCACGCACAGGCCATCCTCGGTACAGTATTCGCTGCCATTGCACGGTTCGTCATCTACATCGCACGACTGGTTGACACGGGTTGCATCGGGATAGAAATTGCACACGCCGTCGATGCATTTTTCATCGCCGTTGCACCAGTTTCCATCCTCGCAACTCGTATTGTTGGGAAGGATTTGCCCCATCATGCAAAAACCGTTCAAACAGCTTCCCGATTCCGTACAGGGATTGCTGTCGTTGCAGGCGGTTCCATCGTCGATCGGCTGGGCGTTGAAACAGGTTCCGCTGCTGCATACCCCGTCGCCGGTACAGGCTTTTCCATCGTCGCATGTGTTACCATCGGTACCGTCGCTGTTTCCATCCTTGCATATTCCGATTTTACAGGTCTCACCCGTCGTGCAATCGTTGCCATCATCGCATGACGTACCGTTCGGCGCGACATCCACCAATATGCACACGCCATGGCCATCGCAATAGCCGCTGGCAGAGCACCCGTCATTGCGGTCGCAGGGGGTTCCGGAAGGAGCAGGATCTACTGATTTACATGACGAACCCTGACAGACTTCGATCCCATTGCAAATGTCTCCATCGTCGCAGGAGGTTCCATCCGCCAGATTCTGGGTGATACTCTTGCACTCTCCGGCATCGCAAATTCCAGTACCGTTGCACACGTCGCCATCGTCGCAGAGCGTTCCATCGGGCCAGATATCCCCCTCCGGAGGCAGGGAATCGGGATCGATTTTACATTCGCCGAACGTGCAAATCTTGGTTCCGTTGCAAATATTGCCGTCTCTATCGCACTCGGTTCCATCCATGATGGGAACGCCGACACAAGCCCCGGCAGTGGTGCAGGCATCTTCCGAAGTGCACTCATTGCCATCGTCGCACACATCGCCATCCTTGGCTTCTCCAAGGCAGACCATCTGGTTGTTTTCGTCCAACAAACAGCTATCATTTTCGGTGCACTCATTGCCATCGTCGCATTCCGTATTGGCGGCGGCTGGCGTCCCGGATACGCAGTAGCCGTTTTCGCATTTTTCCTCTCCGTTGCAGAGGAGTCCGTCATTGCAGAGGGCATCGCCTTCCTCGCCTTCCTCGCACTCGTCTCCGGGGGGAACCTCTTCCTCATTGCAACGTCCCAGGGCGCACCCCAAGTCGCAATACACGGTTGTTTCCCATCGCCCCGTGGACACGCAACTCACCACGAATGGTCCGGAACATTTGCGGGTTCCCACCTCGCAGGGTTCGGAAACATTGAATTCGGGGATTTTTTTGTCCTGCTCGGAACACGCCATGCCAAACAAAATCAAAAAAAGCAGCCATAACAAGTACTTGTTCATGTTCACCTCTTTGAGATGGAATCCCTCAACCACTCTGCCGCCAAACGTCGGGACCGTTCGACAGGGGTGTTTTTCATTATCGCGGCGTAATCATACCATGAGTGCCCGTCGTATGCAAAATCCCCATGGTTATTCCATAATTGTATCGATCCTTGCCCGTCCCGGATCAATCCCCTGTGTCGTCCGACTCAAGCCACGGGAAAATCCTCTTTCGTACCGCACGGATCTGCGAACGCTTGTACTCGGCGTGACTCGCCCGTCCCCTCCGACTTTCGATGTAGCTTGCTTTGTCGAGAATCTGCACCTCGAAGGGAAAGAAAAAGCGGTATTCGATGAGGTTTTTATTCGACTTCCGGGCCATCATCCGATTGACCGGCGCGGAGCGCACCCTCACAAGCTGTCGCACCGTGAACTGAATCGAATGGTAGCTGGTGCTCGAATACAGGTTGCGTTCCCGGATGATGTCTTCGGACGTGTGGCTCTGGCAGGAGTCGTCGCCGCTGATTCGATCCAGTTGCTGCATCAACTCCGCTTCATCGATGGCGCCATCGTCGAATTTCTCGAACCATGGTTCGCCCAGTTCCCTGAAACGGGCGACATCGATCAGCGTGTTGCGAGAACGGGTGGATTTCACGTTGGCGAAGGCGATGGCGAACTTTTCGTGGAAGAAATTCAGCGCCATTAAAGCTTCGGCCTTGGTAAACGTCACGAAACGAAAGCCTAGGCGGTCGAAGATATCCGCCCCGATGTGCTCGCGTTTGTGCAGTAATTTCAACGCGGTGCTTTCGTGGCTTTTCTGGCTTTTGATGTCCAGAATGTACAATCGGATGCCGGTTTCGTCCTCGCCCAAATACAAATCGCCGGTGGGATCGGTGTAGACCCAGCGAAGCACCACGTTGAGAATCTGATTCTGAATGTGGGGGAAAAAGTGCAGGTCGAGATCGTTGGTGACGTGGGTCATGGTGTGCATCACCCGCAGCACCGAGCAAGACCAGTTTTGCAACTCGCCTCGTTCGCCGGAAGCCCAGATCAGAAGTTGCGCCGGATCTTCCGATTCCCGCACGGCGGGTGGAATTTCCATGCTTTCTTCCGGGCGGTCGGGATTCTGAAGCAGGTTTCGCTCGATGAACCCTATGGCCTGATTTTTCAGGTTGTGGATTTCCTCACGATCCGATTCACGCCCTGGGTCGTAGCCGTAAGCCCTTAAAAAGCTTCGGGCTTTTTCGTCCGTATCGGTTCGCAGGCGCGGCAGGTCGATGGCCGTGCGCTCGCCGAGCAACACGTCCAGAACGTCCCAATCGAACAAGGACCGCTTCCGGTTTTTCGCGTCTCCGCTCATGCCGATTCCGTTATCGATTCGTCCTTATGAATACTGCCACCGTGAAAGGCAAGGCGGGTATGCCTCGAAACGAGACGATTTGCAAGGTCTTTTCGAAAAAAATCCCCATTTTTCGTCATATGCCCCCCTATCCATAGAATTTCGATTTACTCGAAATTGATGTCCCATGCATGAATCCAGTCGAATGGGAAACGGGCTCCCAACTCTTCATACGCAATGAAAAGGCGCTGTTTCCCTTTCGGATCGAGCGCAAACAAGGGTTCGTCGCCTTCAATCGTCAATTTGAGATGGTATGCGGATGGATCGATGGAAACCTTGTTCTCGACCCAGTACCAGTCGCCCGGCTTCGCCTTTTGCGATACCAACCCGCCACCGAGCGCTTCCTCATAGTTCGGCGATCGTCCTTTTTTTCGGATTTTCGCTTTTCCCTTGAGACGGTACACCAAAGGGTACCCCGCAAGGTCGATGTCGTTTATCAGCAGCGAAAGCCTGAAGCCCCCTGGAACAGCTACAGCGTAACAACCCCACAACTCCTGTCCCTGAGCCATCTTTTTCGCGCGGGGATCGAGTTCGGGATAGTTTTCCTTAAGCATTTCAAAGAGTTCTGCCTCACCGGAGACTTGTTCCCTCCATTGTTCCATGCTTTCTTTCGCCTCGGCCAGGCGCTCGCCTTCCTCAACCGACAGGCGTTTGCAGCGAAGGGGGAATTCGGGATGCCGGTCTTTTATATCGAAAGAAGTCAGACGGTCCTTGATACGCATCGCAAAGGAAAGATCCCACTGTCCCCGATGCAGATTCAAGACTCTTCGGACCACATACAGCCTCCCCGGAACCCAATCGAAAGTGGGAACCTTGGGAAGAATTTTCAACGTCGTTTCTCCCAACTCCTCGCGCAGGTCGAGATCCTCCTGCCGGGGTAGTCCATACAAGAACACCCAATGCCCCGCTGCGATACGCCGCTGGGCGGAAAGCACCAGCGTCAGTTCCTTGCGCCCGTCGGCGAGATCGTCGATACGGAAGCCGTGCCAAAGGAAATCTCCTAGCCGGTTTCCTTTACCAGGGGAACGAAGGTATCCTGCAACCTCGCCGAGATCCGCCTTTTTCCCTTGAGATATCAAAAGGTTATAACGCATAACCGCCGCCGGGAGCCCTTCGCGGGAAGGATCGATGCGCTCCTTCCAATACCGCACGCTGTCGTCTTTGCCCCATTGCAGGGAGAGGTCCAGCGACTCTTCCGGGTCGTCAACCAGTTCGTAAGGACCATGCACCATCGACGTGAAATAGCGGGCGACATCGGAACGCGGATGGATCACCTTTCGCTTGACCGTGCAGTGGTCCCAATCGCGTTGAAGGTTGAAAACATAGAAATGCCGGTACGATATGAACGGATAGGTCTTGCAGAGATGTGCGAGGAAGTTTTCGTCCACGTGGTGGGTATGCACGAGATAACGACCGTATTTCTTCGTGCGAAGCATGGAATTGAACTGTTCCTGCGGAATCGATTTGAACCGGCGGTCGATGTAGTAATGGAATTCCTGGCGCAATCCACCCGCCGTCACCAGCACGTATTCGGAAGGATCGCTGTTCTTTTGAACGAGCAACCCGGCGAGGTCGTAATCAAGTTCGTAATCGAACTTGGTCCCCGAATGCATCGATTCGATGGACTTGGAGTACTCGTAGATCGGGTGGGCGCGTTTGACGAAGAATTTCGGCGTTCCATACGCCACGGCGGCCACGCCGAACAGCACAAGAACACCTACCGAAACCGGACGGCTGAAACGGGAGAAAAGCTTTGCCAATCGTACCAGCCCCACGCCCGACGCAAAGGCAAAAAACGGGGCCATGTACCAGGCGGTGTATTCGTGGATGTAGGCGGCGGATTTTAACGGAATCGCATAGCAAAGACCGGTTCCGGCGAACGACATGATGTAGCCGTCGCCACGATCGACGCGCCGTTTCCACAGACGTCCCACGAGGTCCACGAGGTAGACGCTCGACAGGAAATAGGCCATCGGCGTGAAAAAGGCATAATAATAGTTCCAGCGATTCATCAGCTTTTTGTAGGGTACGATTCCGCTCCCGCCCATCTTGTGGCGTCCCTGGAACAGGTTGAAGAAACTCTTCCAACTGTCCTGCATTCCTTTGAGATGCCAGACCACGAGCGCCAGCGTGATAAATACCGCCAGCACGAACACCAGATGAAATTTCCAATTCTTCCGGTCGTGGGACAGCCTTGCGATCCCCGTGAACAGCCAGAAAAAGAACAGGAAGGGAAACATCGGGTAATCGGTGAAGCACCCCGTGAACATGAACAGGAAGATCATCGCCGCATACGCCGGGCGAGGCTTTACAAGGTATCGTTCGTAAAAGAAAATCATTCCCGCCATCGAGGCGAAAATCACCATCTCGTAGTTCACGAAGTTCAGATAGGTGGAATAAATGGGAATGAAAGTCAAATACAGCAATGAAAAGAAGGTCTTGTCGTAGCCCCAGATTTTCCTGAAACCGAAGAACAAAAACAGCAGCGCGGCCCATGAGAGCGCCGCCATGGTCAGCCGCGCCTTGGCGGGGCCTTCTCCGAAAGTCTTGAACACCACGGACAGAATCAGGTTCGTCATCGGGGGATGATGCCAGTAATAATCGTACCGATCCGCCTTACCGTCCTTGCCGTAGTGCTCCCCAAGGTTGTCCATCGTTCCCAGCTTGGAATCGATGTACCCGTAGCGGAGGTAATTTTGAGCGTTATGCGAGCGCCGAGCCCCGGCCCAGCCCTGATGGTGAAACAGCCAGTCCTGGGCGGTGTTGGCGAGGCTGAAAAGCATGTACACGGCGAACAGCGCGCCGATCAGCACGATCCAAAGCCGCCGGTGGGATTTTCGATCCTCGCCGGGCAGATTTTCCGGTGCGTGGTGGATATCCATGAGTTCAGGCTTTATCCAGCCGCAGGTCGTCGGCTTCCGGCTTTTTCATCGGTGTGAACAGCCACACGACATAGCCCAGCGACCCAAGCAGCAAAAAGAAGTTTACAAACAGCAACAACGAAAAAGCCACAGCTTCCTCGCGTCCTACTCCTATAATCGAAAACAAGTAAATCAGCGTCGCTTCCCTGGTACCGATTCCCGATACCGTCACCGGAATCAGCGCCACCAGCGTAGCGACCGCTACAAACATCGCAATATCGACATAAGGCACCGAAATTCCAAGACTTACCGCCAGACACCAACACCCTAAAAAGAAGCCCGCGTAAATGACCAACGTCATGATTGCGGCAATCGCAAGCCTTGGCTGAATCAATGCAAGCATCGCCTCGCGAAAACTGGCGAAAAGCTCGTCCGCGTCGGCTTTCAGCTTGCGAAACAGCATGGCCTTGAATAGCGTATCGAGGATTTTCCCTGCAATTTCACGGTTCAACGCCACGAGGGACACTGCGACGATTCCGACGCTGCCCGCCAGAAACGCCCAGCCGAAGGAACCGAACAAATCGAGCTTCCAGATCCCGAAAAATCCAAGAATAAACAATAGTTGGAGATCCAGCAAGCGATCGACCAACACGGAACTGAGCCCTACCGACTTCGAGGCCAGCCCATAGTGCTTGATCCAGATGATTTTCAGAAACTCCCCTACTCTGGCCGGGGTAATCATGCCGAAATATTGGGCCGAAGTATAGATTTTCAAGGCATCCACGGCGCGGGCGGGAATCCCCTGCGAGCGCATCAGCACCCACCAGCGCAGCCCTTTGGTGAGAATCATCGCGAGGTTCAGCACGATCGCCGCCACCAGCATGGGCAGGTCGATGCGTTGGAGAATCCCGGAGAGCTTGGACCAGTCCACCCGCCAGAGGATCGCCACGAGAATCAGCAAACCCAGCACGCGCAGGATTTTCGTAAGTTTGAAGGAGGACGCGCCTTCTTTCACCGGCTAATCTCCCGGCGAGCCCCGCCGAATCATCGAAATCAGATCCGCGAGGATGCCGAAGAAAAACAGCAGAAATCCGAAAACGGTGATGACCACGGCGGTATTGGGAAAACGCCCGTAGGCGAACACTCCGAACACGGCGTACAGCATCCCGAAAACCACGACTAAAAAACTAGCCGGGAGGAAAATCTTGAGCGGGTTGAACAGCGCGACGGAGCGGATAATCAGCATGATGGTCTGCAAGCCGTCGCGAACCATGTTGACGTTGCTTTTACGCCCCAGACGTTCGAAGGTGTTGATCGGAACCCACTTGATCGAATAGCCGCCCAACAGGAAAGCCATCGTGCTGGTGGTCGAAATCGAAAAACCGTTGGGATAGATGTGCAGGAATTCTTTGAACGCTTTCAGGCGGATCACCCGGAATCCGCAGTTGAGATCGGGAATCGTGACGCCGGAAAGATAATTGGCCGTCAAAGAAAGCACCTTTTTGCCCGGCATACGGCTCAATTGCACGTCGGAACCCTTCTGACGCACGCCGACCACCATGTCGTATTGCTCGGCATCCTCGATCATTTTCGGGATGTCGTCCGGGTTGTGCTGCCCGTCGGAGTCGAGCATCATGATGAACTCGGTCTCCGCGTGGCGCGCGCCGGCCTTCACTGCGGCTCCGTATCCTTTGTTGTACGGCTGCTGAAGCAGTGTACAGTATTCGAACTCCCGCACGACGTCGGCGGTGCCGTCGCTGGAACCGTCGTCCACCACGAAAATCGGCCACTCGCACTCTTCGGCGATCGGCACCAGTTTTTCCAGCACCCGGCGAATGCCGACCTCTTCGTTGTAGGCGGGAATGATGATCGAAAGGCTAAGGTTCTGATCGTCCATCGGATTTCTCTCGAATCGGTTCGTCTCGAATCAGCTCCAGATCTTCAGGTGGTCGCCCGCGATGCGGATCAACTGGCCCATTTCCTCCGGATTGCCGATCATTTTCATGGTTCGGAAAGCCCGTTTGGGATGAAGATAAAACTTCATGTAGGCTTTGCGGATCGCCGCCCGGACGTCATCGGTGGAAAGATGATCGTACTGGACCACAGCGGAATAGTTCTGGTCGAAGTCTTCCCAGCTCGTCGAAAGCAACCAGCCGTTTTCCTTGGCGATTTTGTTGAATTTCGTCCCGGGATACGGCGCCGCCACGGCGAAGTTGGCGAGATCGAGCGGCAACTCGCAGGCGAAATTCATCGTGCGTTCCATCGATTGCTTCGTGTCGCCGAGCAATCCCATGATGAAATATCCCCACACCTTGATGCCCGCCTTCTTGGTGGCCTCGACCGTTTGCCGTGCCTTTTCGACCGACGCCTTGCCGCCTTTCTCCACCGATTTAAGCACGTCGTCGTCACCGGATTCGATGCCGTAGGCGATCATCCAGCATCCGGCACGTTTCATCCATCCCAGCATTTCCTCGTCCACGGTGTCCACGCGGCTGTTGCAGATCCAGCGCACCTTGAGGCCGTTTTCCACAATCATTCCGCATAGATCGAGTACAATTTGCTTGTCGATGGTGAAGGTGTCCGAGTGGAACATGATGTTGTTCACGCCCAGCGTCCCCAGATGCACCAGTTCCTTGTAAATCGACTCCGCCGAGCGTTTGCGCACGCGGCGTCCCCACATGATCGGCTGGCGGCAGTAGTTGCAGGGATACGGACAGCCCCGCGAATGCAGCACGAAAGTGTAGTTGCTGCCGATGAACGGCAGCCGGTGCTTCTCCACCGGCAACAGGTCGTGCGCGGGAATCGGCAGGCTGTCCAAGTCCTCGATATAAGGCCGTTCTTCGGTCACGACCGCTTCGCCGTTTTCGTCGCGAAACGCGATGCCTTTGACCGCGTAAAGGTCGCCTTGATTCTCCACCGTGTCGATCAACTCCCGGATGCTGCCCTCGATCTCGCGGCAGACCACGTAATCCAGCGATGGGTACTCGTTCAGCGTGGCTTCCGGCAGGGCCGTGACGTGCGGACCGCAGGCGATGGACTTCGCCCCCACGGTTTTGCCGTAGTAAGAGGCCATCAGGTCGTTGCTGACGATGGAACTGATCGGGTTGGTGACGATCCACCGGGGCCGATGCTCGACGAGATACTGCTTGACGAACTCCCAGTCGAGGCCGCTGGCGATGCAGTCGATGAGATCGACGCTGTAGCCCGCCTCGCGCATGATCGCGGCAGGATAGGCCAGAGACGTCTGGGGCCAGATCGTCCGTTCGCTGCTGCGACGTCCCGAACGGTTGACGTCGCGAATATAAATGTATTCGTCGGGCGACGGTGGATTGATGAAAAGAATGTCCAACATGGTTCGATTGTCCTTCAGGTTCGTTTCACTCCGTGTACGTAAATGCCCCAGCCCAGGCGGCGAATCCCCGGAACTTTTCCGATTAAACGGTCGAAATCGACAAGTTTTTCGGTGAATTGCGTAGTTATGGGCAGATATTTCGAAAAATCGATCAGATCCGGGAATCCACAGAGCGGATAGGCGACGTAGCCGAAAAATTCCACGTGTTTCACGTCGAATTTCCTACCGATTTCGCGCACCAGCTCGTTGGCGTTCATGTTGCGGTGGTCGTCGGAAAAATGCTCGCCATGATTGGCGATTTTGCGAGGCAGTTCACTAAGTACGGACTTGTTGGTGTCAGCCACCACCATTTCCCCACCGGGGGCGAGCACCCGCGCCATTTCCTCGATACCCTGCCTCGGATCGGGAAGATGATGCAGCAAAGAACGGGCGATGACGGCGGAAAACGTCCCGTCTTCGAAGGGAAGATTTTCGCTGTCGCCCACGATCGCTTCTCCCAGCCTGAGTTTCGCTTTTTCGATCATCATCGGCGAGATGTCGAGCCCCGTAATGCGTTCCTTCCAATCCGGGTAGACGAACCCCAGAATTCCGTTGCCGCAACCGTTGTCGAGAATCCGGCCTTCGCGCGCCTCCGGGGAGAGCATTTCGACCATTCTTTCGGTCCAGCGGGTGTGGTAACAGCGGGAATGGGGAAGCAGATAGCGCTTTTCCTCGTAATCCTCGGACACGCGATCCTGGACGCAGACTTCGGCTTGTTTCCACTCCCTGCCGCATTTATCGCATTTGTCCATCTCGTCCCTCGTCCTTCGGCGTAATGAATGAGGTTCTACACAATGTAAGCGCCTACGAAGTCACGCATCATATAAAAGGGATAGGATCGAAGTCAAGGGAAAGGAGAATTCGAAAATCTTTACGCGGAAGTTCTCGTTCACTGAGACTTCGTGAAGGGAAATTTTGGAGTAAGTTTCAATTGAAATCAGGGTGTTTATATTTTACTCAAATCAAGTTACCATGGTAATGAATTTATTAAACTGGCACTTAAAACCTAAGGCTTTTCGTCGCTCACCCTGAGTGATTTCGCGAAGCGAAATCGTATCGAAGGGTCCCTCGATACGGCGACTTACGTCGCCTACTCGGGATGAGCGTAGATGATTTTGCTCGGTAAGCATCCTGCATGTTTTAAGTGCCAGGTTAATAACAGACTATCATGAATAGGAGACCGATCATGCTTCCCGAACATCGTATTCCGACACATCCTGGCGAAATCCTTCTGGAAGAATTTTAAAACCGATGAAACTGACCCAATCGGCATTCTCTCGCCATATCGGCATTCCATTGCAAAGGGGCAACGAGATCGTTCGAGGCAAACGAGGGGTTACACCTGAATCGGCTTGGCTTTTCGCTCGCGCGCTTAAAACGACGCCGGAATTCTGGATGAACCTCCAAGTGGCATATGATCTGGCAAAAGCCAGACCGAAACGCGAAATCGACCCCGTTACATCGTTCCATTGAATTGGAACGATTCCGTCCTATTTTTCCTCCAACGTGCCGAAATCAGGCGTGTAAAACTCTTCGAGGCCCAGTTCTTTCCGCACTTTTCCCAACCAGCGTTTGCGTACTTTGTAGGGCTGGAACATCGACTTGAAGCCGTTCAGGATGATTTTCTTCAGCGTCAGCATGGAAAACCCGAAGGACTCGTACGCCAGCAGCAGTTCGTCCGTGACGGTTGTGTCGGTGATCAGGCGGTTGTCGGTGTTGATGGTCACACGGATACCGCGCTGCAAATACTTAGGAAACGGATGATATTCTATGCTTTGCACCGCGCCGGTCTGTACGTTGGATTTAAGACAGACTTCCAACGGAATACGGTGGTCGTTGATGTAATCGGCGAGGTCGTCGTCTTCGAACAGGCGCGTTCCGTGGCCGATACGGTGGGCGTGGTTGTAATGAATCGCCTGGTGAATGGATTCCGCGCCGTACGCTTCTCCCGCATGTACCGTACAATTGATATTGTGGTTGACGATGTAATAAAACGCCTTGATATGGTGTTTGGCCGGATTGCTGAATTCCGCGCCCGCAAGATCGAAACCTACCACGCCCCTACTCTTGTACGAGGCGGTCAATTGCGCCAGACGATAGCTGATTTCCGGGCTCATGTTGCGGATGCCGCAGACGATCAGCGCCGACGACACGCCGAAATCCTCTTCCCCGCGTTTGAGACCGGCCAGCACCGAGTCCATCACCGTTTGCAAGCTCAGCCCTTTGTTGATGTGCAGGTTGGGCGCGAAGCGCACCTCGAAATAGCGGATGTTCTCCCCGGCGCAGTCCTGAGCCAGTTCGTAAGCAATGCGTTCCAACGAGGCTTCGTCCTGCATGACGGCTGTCGTGTACGCGAAGGCTTCGAGGTACTGGTTGAGATCCTTGCAACGCTCGCCCAGATGCAGGCGTTTTTTCAAGGCGTCGGGATCGTTTGCAGGCAACTCGATCCCCTGTTTTTCCGCCAGTTCGAGCAGCGTTTCCAGTCGCAGGGAACCGTCGAGATGCACGTGCAGATCGACTTTCGGCAGTTGCAGCAGGTCGTCGCGTTGTAGCGTTTCGGCCATGGGGAAGCTCTCCTTTTCGCGTCCGAGGTTCAAAG
The DNA here is from genome assembly GCA_963663525.2 of Myxococcota bacterium. Taxonomy (GTDB): domain Bacteria; phylum Myxococcota_A; class SURF-8; order SURF-8. Next base: position 162,210 of record CAXXHC010000004.1, on the reverse strand, counting down.
GACGCGAACGTAACGTGGACACAAGACATCCTATCTTATAGTCTGGCTTTCACACTGGCAATCTCGTTTCGAAAAAACGAAGCGAAAAGCTGCCGGAAGGAACCACGAATGCACCGTTTGTTCGTCAGTATCGGAGAATCCTCCGGCGACCGTCTCGCCGCCGAAATCCTGTACGAATTCCGAGCCATTTCAGAAAAACTCCATGAAAAAACAAGCATTTTCGGCATCGGCGGTCCCCACGTGCTAGCGGAAGGACTGGAACCTTTAAAGACGCTTGACGACGTTGAAGGCGCGGGACTCGTCGAACTGCTTCCCGTTCTCGGACGCCTCGCGAGCCACATCCTCGACCTGCGCGGACATCTCGGGCGACGAACCCCGGACCTCGCCCTGATGGTGGACGCCCCGGAGCTTCAACGCCTGCTGCTGCCTCTGCTTCGGCGTCGCCGAGTTCCGACGGTCTGTGTCGTGCCCCCACAGGTTTGGGCCTGGCGCAAGGGACGCCTGAAACAGCTTCACGCCTACGACAAGGTGTTTTCCCTGTTTCCTTTCGAAACCCGTTTTCTTCGCGAACACGGCGTGGCCGCCGAGTGCATCGGCCATCCCCTGGCACGAACGATTTCTCTTATCGATGAAAAACGGCATGGCGGGTCTTCGTGGAACATTCTGCTTTTTCCGGGCAGCCGGAACCACGAGATTGCACGAAATCTCTCCTGGTACGCTGAAGCCGCCGAGTTGCTCCGAAAACAGGCCGGTCGTCCAGTGAAATGTACCGTTGTAGCCGCCGAACGCAAGCGGGAACTCGTCGAGCGCCTGACCGACCGGGAACGTTTCTCCATCGCATCCCGTAACGACCTGGAAAAATTGCTGAAACGGGCGGATCTCGCCTGGAGCAAGCTGGGCACCTCCACCCTGGAAATCGCCTTGAGCGGCGTTCCTTTGGTCGCGGCGCATCGGGCGCATCCCGTCAGCGAAGCCCTTGTGGAACGTCTTGCCACGACACGCCATTTCGCCCTTCCCAACCTCGTGCTCGACCATCGCGCCGTGCCGGAACTCCTCGGTCCGGCGGCCACCTCCGAGAGGCTTTGCCGGGTTTCCCTGGACATCCTGGGCGACGCCCGGTACAGATGGAAGTGTCGCCAACAGGCGCAAATCCTGCGCGACGAGTTGACGGTTCCGGGCGATCCCCCGGCCCGGAGGGTGGCTTCGTACCTGTGGAAACGATTGACCGGCCATGAGAGCGTGTTATGAAGAAACGATTTCAATTTGCTGACGCCAATATCCCATATAAACGGTTATTTATTGCGTTTGTCTTCTGTCTGACTTCCACGTTCGCCGCCTGTTCCGAGTGCTCCACTCCGACCCAAGATGCAAAGTCTTCGAAAACACCCGCTGTCACTACCCACGAGGAAGCTCCTCAAAAAACGCCGGATGGAACCTACCGCCTTGCCGAGGACGTCCGCCCCAAAGCAGGACAGAAAATCGCCGAGTACAGCTATGAAATGACCGTCTTTTCCGAAAATCCGCGTTCCACGGCCCTACGTCTGAATGCCGCGTTGTCGAAAATCCTGGACGACTGGCCCACTCGCGGAATCGGAATCGATTCGCCGTTGACGCTCGACATCCCCGGCGTCCAGTTTACGAAAGTCTCGGACATCATCGAACAATCCGGACGTCTGCACGTCGAGCGAAAAAAGCTGCTGACCCAGGCCGGGAGTCCGTCCAGCGTGCGAATCACGTTCCGCATTCAAAAGGAATCCGCGACGAAGCCATCTTCCAAAACTCCTCAACCTCCCGAAACTTCCCGGAAAAACCGGGACGCGGACGCGAGGTAACCCATGCCCCGCCCCGCTTCATCTCCGCCGCTGGCCTTGCGCGTCCTGTTTCCCGTCGCATTGATGTCTTTCGGCACGATTTTCGGACTTCTGGCAGCAGAAATCGTGCTGCGCATCGCCTGGAATCCTCCGGGAGCGCCAGGGATGTATTGCCAGGACCGAACCCTAGGACGAACGCTCTGCCCCAATTGGGTGGGAACGATCCGGGGTTCGGAATACCAGTACACGATCCACACCGACTCCACCGGGATGCGCTCGCCCGAACCCACCGAAGACGACTCTCCCCGAGTCCTCGGCCTGGGGGATTCGTTCGCTTTCGGACAGGGAGTGCAGGACAACGAGATGTTTTACGCCGTCGCCCGAGAGAGGCTGTCGAAAACGTTTCCCAAGGCGGCGATTTACAACGCCGCGTGCCCAAGCTGGGGATCGGCTCAGCAGGTAGAAGTCGCCAAGAGCCGTATCGGAACCCTGAAGCCGGATGTCGTGGTGATCGCTTTTTACAGTGGAAACGACCTCTTCGACACGCTTTTGTTTCACGATCCGCGCGCCAAAGCCCAGCGAGAGAAACTCGCCCACGGCCAGGCCTTCGCCGAAACGATGCCGTGGCGCAAGAAAATCCGACTGTACCGCTTTTTCACGGATGCCCTGGTTCCCATGTTGCCTGCTCCGCTGCGGGATTTTCTGATCGGGCAACGAGAACTCTGGCTGGGTGTCGCCTCGCACGCGGGAAAAGAATGGAACCTGTTTTCGGTGAATAGAGACGAGGAAGTCGAGCGCGGTTGGAAAGAGGTTGCAAACTCTTTCAACCAGTTGAAAACACTTGCGAAAAATCACAATGCAAAGCTGACGGCGCTGTACATTCCCACCGACGCCGAAGTCCGCCCGAATCGCTGGCAGGCCATCCTCGAACAAACCGGGCAAGCCCCTGAAACTTTGGACGTTTCCCTACCCCGATCCCGCTTTTTGAAAATGTGTGACGCGCTGGGCGTCTCCGTGATCGATCCCGGCGAAGCATTGCAAAAAAGTGAGAAAGAGCCCTATTTCCGCATCGATCGCCACCTCAACGTGCACGGACACCGCCTTGTCGGGGAAAAGCTGCACGAATTTCTCCAACGAGAATTGGCACCATCAGAACCTTGATTCCGTTCTTTCCACTCGATTTCGCAACAGGCCAATATCTGTCAAAGAATAGGGACACGAGATTTTCGCGAACGTTTTGCAAGGTCGGGCTAATTGCTTTACCCGACATGCCCGATTTCGTCGTCGGATAACAAGTTATCCGACCTACTCCTCCGTCAAAATAAATGCAGAAACCTTCATTTTGCTGCGAAAAATGAAAAAGTGACTAAAACGTCATTTTTAGCTTGACATCCTTCCGCTCCGATTTACGATAAAGTGACGAATGGGTCACTTTAAAGAAAGGCGGACCATGACCAAGCATCGCAGCCGAGAAGATCGCGTCGAGGAAATTATCCAGGCCGCCATGGGACTGATTCTGGAAACGGGCTTCGCCACGATGACGATGGATGCCGTCGCGTCTCGTACCACGTTGAGCAAAGGCGGTGTGTACCGTTTTTTTTCCAACAAAAGAGAAATCGCTCTGGCTCTGCTCGACCATTTGTACGAGGGCTACATCGACTTCGAACACGACAATCCCCTGGATTGGGGACTGAACGTCGAAGAAACGCTGGTCAAAGTCGTGATGAGCAATCATTTCGATGACAAAGATAGCCTTCAACTCGACAAAATCTGGTTTCAACTGATAGCCGCGACCGTGACGGACGACGAGTTCAAAGCCATCAAGCAGAGGCATTTGAACCGCATCATGGAAGAAGTGGCGATTCTGATAAAAGAGTTGCTCCGTCGGGAAGGCAAAAAACTGACTCCGGAAGGCGAAGACCGCATCCGGTTGATGTTCGGCGTAAGCAACGTGCTCGTGGAAGGGCTGGTAATCGAACATGTTTCCGGCACCCCGCGAGAAGAATTGGAAGAACTCGTCCGGTTCTACCTGAGCCGGATTTTCGTAGACCTTGTGGAACAGGCGACGGTTTGATCGCCATGCGGAAAAACGAATTTCCCTCAGAAAGAGGAAGAGGTTTGATGAACATGGAACGAATCTGTAACATGCGCATGGGACTGTCTCTGGCGATAGTTTCGCTGGCTTGGGTGGCGCTCGGTCTGCTTCCAACCGGATGTACGAACGCATCCGGCGGCGAGGACATCGCTCCCCCGCCCGCCAAAGTCGAAGTGGTCAAGGTGGAGCATCGCACGGTGGAGACGAAACGCCGTTTTTCGGGCTACAGCCATCCATGGGAGTCCCACGGCATCGGGTTTTTGGTCGCGGGGCGCGTAACTTCCATCCGCGTGTCCGAAGGCGATGTGGTGAAACAGGGCCAGTTGCTGGCGACCATCGACCCGGAGGACTACCAGTTGGTGGAACAGTTGGCCAGCACTCAGGTCAAGGCCCTGGAACCCAATTACGCGCGCGTGAATTCGCTTGTGAAAAAGGACGCCCTGCCCCAAAGCAATCTCGACGAAATCGAGGGGAAATACGAGGCCGCCGTCACCCAGCGACAACAGGCGCGACGCCAGGTACGGTACACCCGCCTCGTCGCGCCGATTTCCGGCGTGGTGCACGAGTTGCGCACGAGCGTGGGCCAGGTCATCGGCCCGGGTTCGCCCGCCGTGGTGCTGTTGGATCTCAGCCGGATGAAGGTCAAGTTCGGCGTAACCCAGCGGGATCTCTCGCTGTTTCCGCAGGGTCGCGAACTCGACCTGGAAATTCCGGGGTTGGAACGGACGTTTTCCGGCAAAGTCTCCCACGTGGATCTCGTGGCCGACGACTACACCCGCACGTACAACGTGAACATCGAAGTGGCCAATCCCGACCTTCTCCTGCGTCCCAGTATGCTAACGCATATGTTCGTCGGCGACCTCCGCAGGGAGGGATTTTTCATCCCGATTCACTGCATTACCCACGATCAGGCAGGCCGGGCGATCCTGAAAATCGTCGATCCCGCCAGTCTGACCGTCGAGGAGCGCCCCGTCGAAGTGGGCGAGCGCCACGAGGAAATGCTTGAAGTCGTTTCGGGTCTCAAAGAGGGCGAATCCGTCATCGTCCAAGGCGTGAACTACGTCCGCCATGGAGACAAGGTGGTGCTGCCATGAACGTGCCGAGGTTCTCGCTCACGCACAAGGCCACGGTGTGGATCTTGTTGGCGCTGATCCTTGCCGTCGGCGTGTACAATTACTTTACCATCAGCCAGCGCGAAGACCCGGAATTCAAGATTTCTCTGGCCCTCGTGATTACCATCTGGCCGGGCGCCAGCGCCGAAAAGATGGAACGGCTGGTCACGCAGAAAATCGAAGAGAAAGTGGAGGAAATCAACACGGTGGAGGAAATCACCTCGACCACCCGCGAAAACCTCTCCGTCATCATCGTACGCATGGTCTACGATTGCGACATCGACATGGCATGGCAGAAATTGCGCAATAAAATCACAGAAGTACGGCCCGACCTGCCGGACAACATCATCGGACCGGACGTGATGGACGACTTCGGCGACGTCACGGCGATGATCTACTCGCTTTCGTCCGAAACCGCTCCGCCAGCCGAATTGAAACAATGGGCCGAAGCGCTCAAAACTCGAATCAAGCGCGTGCAATCGGTGGGAAAAGTGGAGTTGCTGGGCGAGCGGGAAGAAGCGATCTACATCGAGGGTCCGATGGACAGTTTCACGATGTACCCCTTCTCGCCGCTCGTAGCTTCCAGAGTGCTGGACATGCAGAACGTCAACATGCCATCCGGTTACGTGCGCACGCCGATGCGCAACTATCGGTTGGAAGTGACGGGAAGTTTTCGCATCGAGGAACAACTCGCCAACGCCGTGCTCGACGTTTCGAAAGAAACGGGCACACCGCTGAAAGTGAAAGACGTCTTTTCCGTCCGGCGCGGCTACAAGGAACCTCCGTTGGATTTCATGCTGACCGATTCCCTACCCACCGTCGGCCTGGACATTCGTATGCGCGACGGCGGAAACCTGGTGACCATGGGCAAGGAAGTTCGTGAAATCGTGGAGGAATTCCGCAAGACGCTACCCAAGCATATCCGGCTCGAACTTGCGCATGACCAGCCCCGGCAGGTGGACAACTTCGTCGGAACCTTCATGACCAACCTGTTCGAAGGGCTTATCATCGTTATTCTGGTAATGTTCCTTTCCATGGGAGCGCGTTCGGCCACGCTGATCGCCTTTTCGCTACCGCTTTCCATTATCCTCACTTTCGCAGTGATGCCGCTTTTCGGCGTCGATCTCGAAACGGTGTCCATTGCGGCGTTCATCATCGCCTTGGGAATGCTGGTAGACAATGCCATCATCGTCACCGACAACATCGACGTCCACCTTTCGCAGGGAGAATCCCCGTTTGAAGCGGCCTGGAAAGGCACGCGGGAGCTTTCGATTCCCGCCCTGACCGGTACGCTGGCCACCGTGCTGGCCTTTCTACCTTTGCTGCTGCTCAGCGAGGAAACCGGCGACTATATCCGCTCGCTGCCCATCGTCGTTTCGGCCTCACTGCTGGCTTCGCTGGTGCTGGCGGTGACGATCACGCCCATCGTCGCCCACACCTTTTTGAAACCCAGAACCAACGGCAATAACGCGAGCGAATCTCCCGAAGGCCGGGCGTCTCGAGCCTACCGTTCGCTGATCGGCGGGTGCCTGAAATACCGAAAAAGCGTAATATTCATTACTACTTCCGTGTTCGTGGGAGCCATGGCGCTGCTGCCCATCGTCGGGTTTTCGTTTTTCCCGGAAGCCGAACGAGACCAGTTTACGATCAACATCTGGCTGCCGGAAGGCTCTTCTTTGCAACACACCGAAAACGTCACCCGGCAGGTACTCGACCGGCTTCGCGAAGAAAAGCACGTCTCCAACACCGTGGCGTACATCGGCAAGGGAGGTCCCCGCTTCTACATGACCATTAAACCCGAGTTCAACGCCACGAATTACGCCCAGGTGGTGGCGTCCATGGACGACGCCCAATACACCCGACCTTTCGTGGAACAACTCAACGAAGAATTCCGCCGAAACATCGCCGGGGCGCGCATCGTAGTAGAAAACCTCTCGATGGGCGTGCCGGTTGAAGCACCAATCGCCCTGCGAATTACGGGATCGGACATCACGACGCTGAAAACCATCGCCGAGCAGTTGAAAACCATCCTGCGTTCCACGAAAGGCTCCTACCTCGTGCGCGACAACGGCGGCGAGGATGTCCCCAACCTGGAAGTCCGGGTGGATTCCGAAGCGGCGCTGATGGCCGGAATCACCAGCACGGATGTGGCGCTGGCCTTCATTTCCACTTACGAAGGCCTGCCGGTGACGAAACTACGCGAGGGGGATGAGGAAATTCCCGTGTATTTCCGGCTCGTTGAAAGCGAACGGACGATGGCCGACTCGCTTCAGCAGATCGCTGTGCCATCTCAAGTCACGAAGGCCAAGGTTCCGCTGGGAGCCTTCGCCGACATCCACACCCAGTGGGGACCGGGCGTCATCAAGCGCCACAAGGGACAACGCGCCTTCACCGTGCTTTCCGGCTGCCACAACCGTCTCGCATCGGACATCCTCAACGAAATACGCCCCGCCATCGAAGCCCTCGACCTCCCCGACGGCTACTCCATCGAGAGCATCGGCGAGGAAAAGGAACGAAACAAGTCGTTCGGAGAAATGCTGATTATTTTCGCACTGATTATCGCGCTGATTCTGCTGATGCTGGTGATTCAGTTCAACTCAATCTCCAAAGCCCTGGTGATCCTGGCAAGCGTACCGCTGGCCATCGTCGGGGCGATTCTCGGGTTGCTTGCCAGTGGAAACAGCTTCGCTTTCATGCCGTTTTTAGGCGTGATTTCGCTCGCGGGCATGGTGATTAAAAACGCGGTGGTCTGGGTCGAGTTCGTGCAAAAAGCCGTGGAAGACGGCCACGACCTACGCCACGCCATCATCCAGGCCGGACGCCAGCGCCTGCGCCCGATCGTGCTGACGGCGGCCACGACCATCGGAGGATTGATTCCGCTGGCGCTGTTCGGCGGCATCCTCTGGGAAGGCATGGCTTACGCGATGATTTTCGGGCTGGCCGTCTCCACGGTGCTGACGCTCGTGGTGATTCCGGTCATTTACTTCGTCGCGTTCGGCAAGGATTCCGCCAAGGTGGAAAACGCAAGTCTGAGCGAAGCGTAACAATTGGAAAATACGAGGAAATCGGAGAATCAAGATGAAACGGAATCCGATGCATCCCATGTTTAAAAGCTTGTTTGTAATAGTTGTGGGGTTGCTTGTCACTCTGCCGTGGAACGTCCAAGCCGAAACCCTGACTCTGCAGGACTGCCTGCAACGGGCCGTGGAGAGCAACCCAGACCTTCGGGCGCTCGATCGAGAAGGTGAGATGCTCGATGCCGAACGCAAAAGCATCCGTGGACATTTTCTGCCCGTGGTCAAAGCCGACTCGAAATTCCTCGTCTGGGACGACGAGTCCCTGATGGTGTTCGACCTGTCGTTTCTCGAAGAAACCTTCGCCAGTATGCCCGAAGGCGTGCTGGCGATGATGGGCGACATGCAGTTTCCCGAAGACGTCTCCTTTACCCTGCACGACCAGGTGACGTTCACCTCGTCCGTCACGGTGGCCCAACCTCTGGTACAGATTTACAAGGTCTACAGCGGATACAAGGCGACCGAATCCCAGGCCGCCGCCGCGAGAAAAGACCGCCTTACCGGAGAGCGCAAGCTGGAAATGGACGTCGTACACGCCTATCTCGGCCTGATAAGCGCTCGGCGGATGCTCGAAACGGCCCACGCGGCACTGAACCAGGTGGACGTTTACGAGGAAAAAGTCAAGGCGCTGATGGAAAACGAGTTGGTCGAGCGCAACGCCATGATGAAAATCGAGGTTCAGCGAGCGGAAATCAAAAAGGGAGCGTTTATGGCTCAAAAAGGCATCGCGCTGGCCAAGGCGGCGCTCAACGTCTACATGCACCGGGACATCCACGAGCCGCTGGAGCCGGTCACGGAAGGTCTCGACGACATTACGACCGAAACGGAGGAAATCTCCCTGGAGGAATCGCAGGCCCAGGCGATTTTATACCGCCCCGAATTGCAATCCGCCCGGTTGATGCTCGACGCAGCGAACATGGGACGGCACGTCGCCACCGCCGATATGCTGCCGGAACTCAACGCGATTTTCCGCTACGAATTCGCCGAAGGCATGGGAGCGATGCAACCCCGCCACCAGTATTTCGGCGGTCTCGTACTGGAATGGAACGTCTGGGAGTGGGGAGCAACGTATTACAAGCTGCAACAGGCGAAAATCCGGGAACGGCAGACGAAACTCCGCATCGAAAGCGGCGAGGACAAGATTCGGCTCGAAGTCGAAGCACGCCGCCTCGACCTGGACGAGGCGAAGAAGTCACTCGATGTCGCGCGCGCGCAACTGGCGGAAGCCAAGGAAAACCTGCGAATCGAGCAGATCCGCCACGAGGTGCAGCAAAGCACCACGGCAGATCTTCTTCAGGCGCAGACATTGGCGTTGAAAGCCGAAAACGACTGGATCGTCGCCGAGATGAAAATCCGCGAAAATCGCGCCGCCCTGCGTATCGCGAGGGGGGAAAGCCTGCTTTCGGACGGGGAATAACGCCCGGAGCTACGCGCCCAGGACGATCATTCCGCAATTTTTGAGTAGGTCGGGTAAATTCTTTACCCGACATGCCCGATTTCGTTGTCGGATAACAAGTTATCCGACCTACTACTGCTTTCGGACAGGGAGTAGCGTCCGAGGTTACGCGCCCCGGACGATCATCCCGCTATTTTTGAGTCCATCCAGCAACTTGTCGCGAAGCTTGGAGATCTCTTTCGGCGAAAGGGTGTGATCTTCAGCACCGATGGCGATGGTGTAGGTAACGGCCTTTTTGCCGGGATCGATCTTTTCGCCCGCGTACAGGTACATCAGTTTGCAGGACACGAAGCGAGCGCCCAACGAACGCTGGATGATCTCCTCCACCTTGGCGCTATCGCGGTCGCGACCGATGTCCACCGTCAACTCGAACTCGTGCACCGGATAGCGGCGCAAGGGCTTGAAAATCTTGGCTTTCGAGGTACGCGCAAACAGCGTATCCAGTTCGATCACGATCAACTCCACCGGGCAATCGATCTCGAAATTCTCCAGCACCTTCGGGTGCACCTCGCAGACAAAAGCCACGCCTTTGCCGCCCAACAGCGCCTGGATCTGTCGTCCGGGATGGGCGAAAGGAGGCGGTTCGGGCAGGCGACGCCAGGCGACGTCGAAATTGGCGATGCGCGTAAGGTAGTTCTGTACGTCGGTTTTCGCCGCCAGAAACGGCCCCAGCGCCTTGGCCTCGTTTTTATCCACGGCCAGATGTTCTACAAGATCGTCGCTTTTGCGTCGGAGCCAGTGCGCCCAGTCGCCCGCCTGCGCCGCCACGAGCCAGCGCCGCTCCGCGGCGAGGCCGTCGTCCGTGGTGATTTCGGGATGATAGCTACGACCGATCTCGTACAGCTTGAAGTGCTCGTAATACCTCAGGTTTTCGCTCACGTTGCGCAGAATGTGCGGAACGAGGCTCGTGCGCATACGGTCGTATTCGCTACTGACCGGGTTCTTCAGCTTGACACTCTGAAGACCTCCCAACAGCGCCATATCGTTGAGCTTTTTCCCGGAAAACGAGTAGTTTCCGACTTCCGAGTAGCCCAACTCCAACGACCAGATGGTCTTGCTTTTGCGCTCGAACAGACGTTCCTGATTGACCACCGGAGGTTGGGAAATGGAGGTGGGCGCTTCGGGAACGATGTTGTCGTAACCGTACATGCGACCGATTTCCTCGACGAGATCCGCCTCGATGCTCACGTCCCCCGTGGAACGCCAACTCGGCACACGCACGACGACCGCTCCCTTGCTTTTGACGGTCAGCATAAAACCAAGGCTTTCGAGAATGTCGGTGATCTTGCGGTCCGAAATCTCCGCTCCCAAGTATTTGCGAATCCGTGCGAATTCCGTACGAATTTCAACGGTTTCGGGAGGATTCGGCCAGACGTCGAGCAACTGGGACGTCAATCGCGCCTCCGGGCAGGTCAGGCGAAGCAGTTCGAGAGCACGCCAGAGCGCCGGGACGGTGTTGCAGGGGTCTTGCCCTTTTTCGAACCGCACCGCCGAATCCGTGCGCAGATTGTGGCGGTTCGCCGTGCGCCGAATGCAGGTGGCGTTGAAATTGGCCGATTCCAGCACGACGCAGGCCGTGTCGTCGAGCACCTCGGAGTTCCGTCCGCCCATCACGCCTCCCAGCGCAACGGCTTTGCGGCGGTCGGCAATGACCACCGAGGTGTTTTTCAGCACGTGAGGATTGCCGTCCAGCGTAACGAAGTGCTCGTCGCTGTCCGCGCGGCGCACGAGGATCAGGTCGCCTTCGATCATGCGACGGTCGAAGGCGTGCATCGGCTGGCCGTATTCCATCAGAATATAGTTCGTCACGTCCACGAGGTTGTTGATCGGTCGCAGGCCCACGGCACGAAGTCGCTGTTGCATCCAAGGGGGAGACGGTCGAACCTCCAGTTTATCCACCACGATGGCCGAATAGCGGGGACACAGATCCGGGCATTCGATTTCGATGCGAAGCGGATCGAGTTTCTTCACCTTTGGTTCTTCCGGGTTGGGTTGCGGAAGACGCAACGGCTGCCCCAAAAACGCCGCCACTTCCCTGGCGAGTCCCCGGTGGCCCCACAGGTCGGGACGGTGGGTGAGGGATTTGTTGTCGATTTCGATGATCGTGTCCGGCCCGCCGATCAACTCTTCTAGCGTCACGCCCGCAGGGGTAGAAGAAGGCAGCACGATAATGCCTGTGTGATCGGTACCGATGCCCAGTTCGTCTTCCGCGCAGATCATGCCGCAGGACTCGACGCCGCGAATCGCGGTTTTCTTGAGGTTTCCACCCGGCAGGGCCGTGCCTACGGGCGCGAACAGCACCATCTGGTTCAGTTCGAGATTCGGGGCTCCGCATACCACTTCGAAGCGGTTCGCACCGTCGAACACCACCGCCAATCGGAGGTGATCGGCGTCGGGATGGGGTTTGACTTCCTCGACCAGGGCAGATTTCACCTGGTTGAACCACCGCCCGCCGATTTTTTTCGAGTCTTCGACTTCCGCCGTCGCCAACGTCATCTTGAGCACCAGTTTTTCGGGAGAAAGAACGCTGGTGTTGACGTAATCGTTGATCCAATTGTTCGAAATATACATGCTCGTTTCCTCCGGCGGGCTTCCCGAACGAAAAGACGGGAAGACAGAAAAACCGCCCGTATACTTGGGTTACGCCCTCTAGAACTGTTCGACGAAACGCAGGTCGCCCGAAAGCATGTGACGGATGTCGTCGATGGTGTACCGCATCATCACAAGCCTGGACAACCCCAGCCCGAAGGCGAAGCCCGACCACTTGTCCGGGTCGATACCGCTCATGCGCAGCACGTTGGGATGGACGAGTCCGCAGGGAATCAATTCCACCCAACCGGTATGCTTGCAGGTCGAGCAGCCCTTGCCGCCGCAGATCCGGCAGTTGAAATCCAACTCGAAGCCAGGTTCCACGAAGGGAAAATATCCGGGCCGCAGGCGCACTTTGACCTCGCTCTGGAAGATCTCACCCAAAAGCGTGCGCATGAAATGAATCAGGTGCGCCACGGAAATATTGCGATCGATCATCAGCCCTTCCATCTGATAGAAGGTGTGCTCGTGGCTGGCGTCGATGTTTTCATAGCGAAACACCCTGCCCGGTCCCACGACGCGCATCGGCGGCTTCATCTTGGCCATGCCGCGAATCTGAATCGGAGACGTGTGGGTGCGCAGCAGGTTGCCGTCTTTGGTCCAGAAGGTATCCTGCATGTCACGGGCGGGGTGATCGCCCGGAATGTTCAGCTTTTCGAAGTTGTTTTCGTCGGTTTCCAGTTCGGGACCGTCGAGAATCGCGAACCCCATCGAAGTAAAGATGTCTTCCAGTTCGCTCTGAATCTGCGTCAGCGGATGCAGATGTCCTCGCGGCGGGTTGAGTCCCGGCAGGGTGACGTCGATGCGCTCGGTTTCCTCGATGGCATCGAAACGTCCCTTTTTCAGAACGTTCAGGCGGGCGTCGATCTCGAAAGTGACGATCTGCTTCAACTCGTTGACCGCTTGGCCGAATTCCCGGCGCTGTTCCTTGGGAACGTCCTTGATCTGCTTGGAAAACGTCGTGACCTCGCCTTTGCGGCCAAGATATTTGACCCGGAGTTCCTCGATGGCTTCTTTCGATTCGGCGGAGCGAACGGCTTCAAGCGCCTCCGCGTGCAACTGGTCCAGTTTTTCCTGCATCCCTCTGCCTCGGCTTTCCTCGTGAATGCCTGCCATCCCCCCGATTACACTCATTACCCATGTTCTTTTTACACCAATCGCGGGGCAAACGCCAGTGTAGGGCGTGATATTTCGCGAAGATGCACGAGTTTTGACGTTTTGACGCGAAAGGGCTTCCGGCTGGTGCATTTCCATCCAGGAACGAAAAGGGCATGATTTAAAATGTAGGGAAAATCGCTATTTTCTCAGAAAAACATGGATTTTTAAGGTCGGGTGATTTCACCCGACAATTTTCGAAAACAGCCCCTTTTGTCGGGTGAAATCACCCGACCTACGATTTTTCCTACAAAAAAATTCACACCCGAACGAAAACGGGTGCATCACAAAATATAGCGACTTTCGTAAAATCCTCTTTTTTCGTAGCGGCGAGGTGTAAGCACGCCGTTTTTGCCTTTTGAAAGTTGCTTTTAAGCCCCCAATCTCCCTTTTCGGCGGGCTTACGCCTCGCCGCTACAACCAAATGAATGAATGCTTCAATATCATTGGGCCTATTCGCTACATTTTGTGATGCACCCCGAACGAAAACCGAAGTTGGTTTGACTTTGACCGACAAATGGCTTAAAATATTTTCAGTGGATTATTAGCCGAATCAACGAATCCCGTGCGAACGTCGTCCGGGAAAGACCGAAAGGAACGCGAGTGATGAAGCGCTTGATGAAAACCGGGTGGATCGTGGCTTTTTGCCTCTTTATCCCTTGGATCGCCTGGGCGGGCGATGTTCCCGACGAGCGCCCGGTATCCGAACGCCAGGCCGGAGTCAGTGCTTACGCAGGCGCGCAATTTCCGCTGCACAGCCGTTACGAGATCACCGAATCCTGGGGCTTTTTCGTCGATATTCCAATTATTTCCACGTTTTACGTCACACCTCAGGCCAACCTGTACCGCCTCGTGCGCGATCAAAAACCCACCGCGACCCAATCGGCGTATGAGATCACCGGCATCACCGATCTTTCGATGAACTTCAAGTTCGTGGTGCCCGTGGATTACTGGCGCGTGTATTTCGCCGCAACCCTGGGTATGTCCAACGGCAAATTCAAGCCGGACAACGTGATTCTTCCACACTTCGGCGGACTGTTCGGCTTCGGCTATCGCGCCTTTCCCAACATCGATCTCTTCCTTCAGTCGCAGTACAAGATCCTCGTCTCCACCGGCGAAGGCAACCCGCAGTTCATCAACCTAGTGGGAGGCGTAAGTTTCTGGTTTTAAACGCTTTTTTCATGATAAACCAACGCCCGTCGGCAGGATTTCCGCCGACGGGCGTTTTCTTTTTCGAAACAGGCTTTTTCCCAATCTTCCTATTACTTATAGGAAATCGCCAACTCCCCGTGGTCCACGAATACCCGCAGTGTCGCGCCATCCCCCACATCCCCGGAAATCAGCGCCCGCCCGATGCGGGTTTCCAACTCCCTTTGCAGGTAGCGGCGCAACGGGCGCGCGCCGTAAACGGGATCGTATCCCGCTTCGGCCATGAAACGCCGCGCTTTTTCGTCGATGTCCACACGGATGCGGCGTTCCTGTAGCCTCTTGGAAAGATCCTCGGTCAACAGGCCCACGATCCGCTCGACTTCATCGAGCGTCAGGGGCTTGAACAGCACGATGTCGTCCACCCGGTTGAGAAATTCCGGTCGGAAATGACCCCGCAATTCGCCCATCACGCGGTCCGTAATATCCTCGCGAATTTCCCCGCTTCCGTCGATACCTTCGAGAAGGGCGTGGGAGCCGATGTTGCTGGTCATGATGACCACCGTATTCTTGAAATCCACCGTCCGCCCCTGACCGTCCGTCAACCGGCCATCGTCGAAAATCTGAAGCAGGACGTTAAACACGTCGTGGTGGGCCTTTTCGATCTCGTCGAAGAGGATCACGCTGTACGGCTTGCGACGCACCGCCTCGGTAAGCTGGCCGCCTTCCTCGAAACCCACATATCCGGGAGGCGCGCCGAGCAGCCGGGCCACGGAATGTTTTTCCATGTACTCGCTCATGTCGATGCGCACCATGTTGTCCTCGGAATCGAACAGCGACTGCGCCAGAGTCTTGGCCAACTCCGTCTTGCCCACGCCGGTGGGACCGAGGAAAATGAAGGTACCGATGGGCCGCCGGGGATCTTTGATGCCGGACCGGGCGCGGATCACGGCATCGGCGACAAGACGCACCGCCTCGTCCTGGCCGATCACGCGCTCGTGCAGGATCTCGTCGAGACGCAGGATTTTTTGCCGCTCTCCTTCCATCAGCCGAGATACGGGAATGCCGGTCCAGCGGGAAACCGTCTGGGCGATTTCCTCCTCCGTGACCTCTTCCTTGAGCAGCCGCTCCCCGGCCTCGTTCTTCGCGATGTTTTCCTCTTCCGCCGCGAGACGCTCCTCCAGTTCCGGCAGCTTTCCGTGTCGCAACTCCGCCGCGCGGTTGAGGTTGTAATCGCGTTCGGCGATTTCGATCTCGTGCCGGACTTTCTCCATTTCCTCCCGAATCGCCTGCACTTTCTTGATGGCCTGCTTCTCGGTTTCCCACTGAGCGCGCATGGCGTCGGCTTCCTCGCACAGGTTCGCAAGCTCTTTTTTCAGGTTCTCCAGGCGCTCCTTGCTGGCGCGGTCCCGTTCCTTTTTAAGGGCCGCCTCCTCGATTTCCAATTGCATGATTCTGCGCGACACGCCGTCCAGTTGTGTAGGCATGGAGTCGATTTCCGTGCGGATCGTCGCACAGGCTTCGTCGATAAGGTCGATGGCTTTGTCCGGCAGGAAACGGTCGTTGACGTAGCGGTTGGACAACACTGCCGCCCCAACCAGGGCACTGTCCTGAATACGCACGCCGTGATGCACTTCGTAACGTTCCTTGAGTCCCCGCAAGATGGAAATGGTGTCCTCCACGGAGGGTTCCTCCACCACCACCGGCTGAAATCGCCGCTCCAGCGCCTTGTCTTTTTCGATGTACTTCCGGTACTCGTCCAGCGTCGTGGCACCGAGACAATGCAACTCTCCCCTGGCGAGCATGGGTTTGAGCATGTTCCCCGCGTCCATCGAGCCTTCGGTTTTGCCGGCACCGACGATCGTATGCAACTCGTCGATGAACAGCAGGATGCGCCCCTGAGACTCCCGGATTTCCTGCAAAATCGCTTTCAGGCGCTCCTCGAATTCGCCACGATATTTCGCCCCGGCCACCAGCGAACCCATATCCAGCGCAAAGATGGTCTTGTCCTTGAGTCCCTCCGGCACGTCCTGACGCACGATGCGGTGGGCCAGACCCTCCACGATGGCGGTTTTTCCCACGCCGGGATCGCCGATCAGCACCGGGTTGTTTTTCGTTTTTCTCGAAAGAATCCGCACGGTTCGGCGGATTTCGTCGTCGCGTCCAATCACCGGATCGAGCTTGCCGGATCGGGCCTCTTCCACCAGATCGCGACCGTACTTGCGCAATGCCTCGTAGGTGCCCTCCGGGTCGGCGCTGGTGACGCGCTGATGCCCGCGAATGGATTGCAGCGTTTTCAACAACACATCGCGAGTGATGCGAAATTCCCGCAGCAGTTTTCCCGCCGGACTGCCCTCCCCTTCATCCACGAACGCCAAGAGGACGTGTTCGACGGAAATATACTCGTCCTTCAGCTTTTTCGCCTCATTTTCGGCCTGGATCAGCAACTTGTTCAGCCGCTGGGTGATATACACCTTTCCCGGCTCCGTTCCGGGACCGCTCACACGCGGCTTGTCTCCTAGAATCCGGTCGAGGCGTTCCTTGAAAATCTCCGGCGGCACGTCCATGCGTTGCAGCAATCGCGGAACCAGCCCGTCGGACTGTTCCACGAGGGCGGAAAGGAAATGTTCGCCATCGACTTCCTGATGCTGGAACACGATGGCCTTGGTCTGTGCCTCCTGAAGCGCTTCCTGGCATTTTACGGTACATCGGTTCAGGTCCATGCGTCGTTCCCTCTCATGAGAAAAATCCTTTTTCACAAATCATAACGGCTACTTGCCCGCCTCCGGGCTGCCGTCTCGAAGGATCGTCCTCCTTCGTACCTCATTCAGTTAAAAAATAAGGCACGAATCGTGCAGTGCAATAGTCTGCAAGGTTCCATCCATGCACGATCTATGAGCCGGAGAGCGAGAACGCCAAAGAAAAGCGCCACAACACCCCGATTTTTCTGCGAATTTCACTTTTCCTTTCCCGATCCGGCTTCGCGCGGAAGAATTCGTCCCTTCCCGTGGGTGCATCACAGGATATTGTCATTTCACTAAAATTGCATACCGCTCACTCCGAGTGCCGCCCGTAAGGGCGGTGTATCGAGGAGTAAATGAGATGGCTCGATACGATTTGCTTCGCAAATCACTCGCCAAGAGCGGTTTTTTTTGCAAAGTGACAATTTTTTTGATGCACCCCCTTCCCGTCCGTCCCATGGAAATAACTTGCCTCAAACGGGGGCTCTCTGTTATGTATGTCCATCGGTTCGGTGGGCCGCCGACAGGCCCGATGCATGGAAAAAATCACGAGCGAGGTCAACAATGCCGGAGATTTCGACGGGAGAATGGATTGCTTTCATTTTGATGTTCCTGGTGGGCATCGTCACGTTTCTGTACGTCGCGTACAGCCGCATCCAACTGCTGCTTTTGGCTCAGCCCGAAAATCGCTTCGACAACCTGCCCAAGCGGGCTCTATTGGCGATCAAGTACGGTTTCGGCCAGTACAAAATGCCCGATGAAGTCTCGGCGGGCCTGCTGCACATCGCGATTTTCGGCGGTTTCATGACCGTTTCCCTGCGTACGATCATGCTGTTCGGACAGGGACTGATCGGCGACTACCACTGGCATCTCTGGGTGCTGGGACCGGAGCAGCCGCTCGGGATGCTGTACGCTTTCGTCAAGGATTTCATATCCTTGTTCGTGATCGTCGCCTGCTTCGGCTTCATGTACCGCCGGATGATTTCCAAGCCCGTGCGGATGCAAAACATCGTGGTCTGGGAACCGGTGGTGATCCTGTTCTGGATCTCCGGCCTGATGCTGACGGACTACTTCATCGAAGGCGCTCTTTTGCACCTGACGATGACCGACGGCGGCCTGCCCGTCTTCCCCGCGCCCCTCACCTACATCGCCGCCCAGTTGATGAGCCCCGAAACCGCCAACGGCTGGCTGAAGGCCAACTTCTGGATTCACACGGCTATGATCCTGATTTTCCTCAACTATCTTCCCTTCGGCAAGCACTTCCACGTACTTACGGCCATCCCCAACATCTTCCTCGGACGCCTGGACCCTCCGGGAAAAATCAAGTCCATCGACAATCTGGAAGAACTGTTCGAAAAGATGGAAGAGGAAGAAGTGGTGATCGGCGTAGCCGAGCCGGAACACTTCACCTGGAAGACCCTGCTCGACGTCTACACCTGCACTCAATGCGGACGCTGCGTGCCTTTCTGCCCGGCCTGGAGCACCGACAAACCCCTGAGCCTGCGGCAGGTGAATTACGACATCCGCCATCACCTGATGGACAAATCCGCCTACCTGCTCGAAACCAACAACAAACCGGACGGCGAGAAGAAAGAGTGGGAAGGCGAGCCGATGACCGGCGGCACGCTGTCCACCGAGACGATCTGGGCCTGCACGATGTGCCGCGACTGCGAGGAGCGCTGCCCGGTGCTGATCGAGCAGGTGTCGAAAATCACCGAAATGCGCCGCTATCTCAACATGATCGAAGGCAACATTCCCGACGAGCTGGCGCAGATGTTCCGGGGTCTGGAACGCAATTCGAACCCCTGGGGCCTGGGTTACGACCAGCGAGCCAAATGGGTGGACGACAACCCCGACCTGGGCGTCCAGCGTTTCGCCGAGGTGGAGAATCCGGAAGAGATCGAATACCTGTTCTTCGTGGGCTGCATGGGCAGTTTCGACGACCGCTCCGTGCGTGTGACGAAAGCCCTGTGCAAGATCATGAACGAGGCCGGAATCAAGTTCGCCGTGCTCGGTGAAGAAGAACAGTGCAGCGGCGACACCGCCCGCCGTCTCGGCAACGAATATCTGGCCCAGATGCAGATGCAGATGAACCTCACCGCGATGAAAATGTACGGGGTGAAGAAAATCGTCACCAACTGCCCCCACTGTTTCAATACGCTGAAAAACGAATACGCCGACATCATCGTCACGGACGAGGAAACGGAAGAGAAATTCCAGTACTCCTTCGACGAGGTGATTCACGGCCAGGTGCTCGTCAAAAGGCTGCTGGACGAGGGCCGGATCAAGATCGACAGCAAGGCGTTGGGCGAAATCGCCTACCACGATAGCTGCTTCATGGGCCGCTACAACGACATTTACAACGAGCCGCGCCAGTTGATCGAAGCCTGCGGCGGCAAAGTGGTCGATCCGAGCCTGCACCACAAGCGTTCCTTCTGCTGCGGCGCGGGCGGTGGCCGGATGTGGATGGAAGAAGAGCAACCCCGCGTCAACGACAAGCGCTTCAAAGAAATTATGGAAACCACGGGCGATCCCGAACTGATCGGCGTGTCCTGCCCCTTCTGTATGACGATGATTACCGACGGCAGCAAAAACGCCAACCGCGACGAAGACGTCAAAATCAAGGACGTGCTCGAAATCGTCGCCGATGCTCTCGTGGTCAAGGAATAGTAGATGAAACGGTTCGATCCCATTTTCCTCGCCGGAATGCTTCTTGTGCTGCTTCTTTCCTTCGCGGCAGGCTGCTGCGAATCGGAGGACTGCGACTGCGGCAATACCCAACCCGCCGGAGACGAGGAAGCCGCCGCCGAGGAGGAAACCGCCTGCGACGACAACAGTTTCACGTGCTCCGAAGACGCCGAGAAAGTGTTGCGCTGCGTGGACGGAAAGTGGCAGGAACACGAGATCTGCGGCTGTCCCACCTGCAAGAAGGGACGCTGCTGGAACATCAGCGACTACTGCCACTACATGCCGGATTCCTGCGACGGAAACCGTCTGACGCTCAAGCGCCAGGTGGACGAGGAATGCTGCGAAGTCTATCAGAAAATGGACTGTCCAGCCTCGACGACCTGTTCGGCAGCGCTGGGCTGCTTGCTCACTCAGATGGACAACTGCGACGAGCACACCACGGCCTGCGCCAGCGACGGAAAAACCGTGAGGATCTGCCGCGACGGGCAGTTCAAGATGCTGTACGAATGCCCCTGCGGCTGCCGCAACGGGGAGTGCATCACCACCGAAGGGCTCCGCTGCACCTACAGTTTCCACAGTTGCAAATCCAACGGCGTGGAGATTCTTTCGCTGGAAGGCGACAACGGCGCCTGCTGCCAAGCCGGTCTCGAAGGCTACTGCGTGGCCTACGAGGAAGCCTGCTATCCCGACCGGGGATGCTCGCCCCTGATTCTCGAATGATTGACAACCCCCACGGGTTTCCGCTACGGTCCTTCCATATGGAAGGACCGTTTTTTTGTTTCGCAACCCAGTAGGCACATGTCCGTTTCCACCCCAAAAAAACCGGCCAAGCGCCGAAGACTGACCCTCGACGACTACGAGCGCGGCGTGCTCTCCGGCGACAAATCCTTGCTGGCGCGGGCAATCACGCTTGTGGAAAGCGAACGACCCGACCACCAGAAAACCGCCCAGGAATTGCTGGTGCGACTTCTTCCCCGTGCCGGAAACGCCCACCGCATCGGCATCACCGGCGTGCCGGGCGTCGGCAAAAGCACGCTGATCGAGACTTTCGGCAAGCGCCTGACCGCCGCAGGCCACCGTGTCGCGGTGCTGGCGGTCGATCCCACGAGCCGACTCAGCGGCGGCAGCATTTTGGGCGACAAGACCCGCATGGAAACCCTCGCCACCGACCCGAACGCCTTCATCCGCCCGTCTCCCTCCGGGGGACAGTTGGGAGGCGTAGGACGAAAAACCCGTGAAACTTCCATCGTTTGCGAGGCAGCGGGTTACGATGTCGTCCTCGTCGAAACCGTGGGGGTGGGGCAGTCGGAAACCGTCGTGGCGGGCATGGTGGATGTCTTCATGGTGCTGATGCTGCCCGGCGCGGGAGACGAATTGCAGGGCATCAAGCGTGGCATTCTCGAACTGGCCGACCTGATCGTCGTCAACAAGGCCGACGGCGACCGCAAAAAAGCATTGCTTGCTCGTCAGGAATACATGGCGGCGCTCAAATACGCCCGTTCGCCCAGCCGCCACTGGAAACCGCCGGTCGCCACGTGCAGCGGCCTGACCGGCGAGGGCCTGGACGAATTGTGGCGGCTGATTCTGGAACACCGCGAGACGCTGGAAAAATGCGGAGAATGGGAGCAAAAACGCTCCCGACAGCGGCTCGAATGGATGTGGACGACGGTCGAGCAACGCCTGATGACCGCGTTAAAAAACCACCCCGACGTCCGTAACCACCTGAAAGAACTGGAAGAACTCGTACTCCAGGACCGGCTTACCCCCACGCTCGCCGCCGAGGATATTTTACGGAGATTCGGCGCGTGTCAGGACGAATAGAGCGGCTTTTATTTGATTTTAACGATAGAAAACCTTGGAAGCAAAGGGTGGCATGGGCGAAGCGACGTGAAACGTCAGCTTGCCCATGTACGAACTATGTTCATGGGCAACCTGCGGTTTGCCCATGGCACCCGCTACTAAAATCATCGCCAGAACCACTTAAGAACCGCTGTAGCACTCGAAAATCCACTGGTTGAGCACGTTGGCCAACCCGTGAAACACGATGGGCGCGGCGACACCGCCAGTACGAATGCGCAGCCATCCGAACACGAGTGAAGGGAAAAACACCGCCAGACGAAAGGGATGCGGCGTGAGCGCCAGATGCCCCACGGCGAACAGCAGACTCGTCAGCACGAGCCCCCAACCGATGGGCGCTCCCAGTAGCTTGAACCAGGGTTTGAAACGACGGTCGAACACCGGCTGCATCCATCCCCGGTAAAAAATCTCTTCCGGCAGGGCGACGACGAAAAGCTGCGTCGCCAGAAGCGCTGCGAAATTCTCGCTGGTCCACGCAAACGCGAAAGATTTGCCGAAAACGATGGAAAACCAACCATGCGCGCCTAACACGAAGGGTGGGAAAATCACGAGCGCGGCCAGCAGTCCCCAACCGATGTCTTTGGGCAAGCGGCGGGTATGCAGTCCCCATTCGGCCAGCGGTTCCTTGCGCCGGTCGATGAAAAACACCGGCAGGTAGACCATCGCCGCGAGCAGCACGGAATAGGCGTATTCCTGGATGGAGGAAGGCAAAAGGTGGGCGGTAAGCGCAATGGACAGGCCGATGCCTACGTAAGGCAGCAGCACGAGACGAAGGGCGGGCGGCGGCAGCGGCTCGCTTCGCGTCTCTTCGACTCCGGGAGCGTCCTCTTTCACCGTTTCCACCGTGCGAAAATGTCTAGAATGGCCTGAACCATCTCGTTGCGGCCTACTTCCACCTGGGCGGGTTGATCTTTGCGCCAGGTCTCGTGATCCTCGATTTCATTGGAAAGCTCGGCCCCCATGCGCAGATCCTTGATCGACACGCGACCGTTTTCGAACTCGTTCGAACCCATGATGACCGCCGCCGGACAGCCGCGCAAGTCGGCGTATTTCAACTGCTTTTTGAAATTTCCGCCGCCGTGGAACATCTCCGCCCGGATGCCGTGGGCGCGAAGCTCGAAGGTCATCCGCTGGTATTCCTCGGTGAGGGATTTGTCCATCGTAGTCACAAGCACCGGAGGCAACGGCGCTTCTTCGTCGCCGGTCTCCACGAGTTTCAGCGCCTCGATCAGGCGATCCACCCCGATGGATGCCCCGGTGGCGGGAACTTTTTCTCCGGTGAAGCGCTGCACCAACGTGTCATAACGTCCACCTCCGCCGACCGAGCCGAAGCGCACGGGGCGGCCATCCTCGTCCACGGTTTCGAGCGTCAGTTCCGCTTCGAACACCGGCCCGGTATAGTAGCCCAACCCGCGAATGATGGTCGGATCGAAGGCGACGCGCTCTTCGTCGAATCCCGCCGCCGACAGCAGCCGGTCGATTTCGCGCAACTCCATAACACCTTCTCCGCCCGCCTTGGTGGAGCCGACCTGCTCTTCCAGAGCCTGCAAAACCTCTGAACGCCCGGACGTTTCGAGCGACAAATCCAGGTAATCAAGAATGGGACGGCGCTCGTCGGCGGAAAGTCCCGCTCCCTTGATGAAGGCTCCCGACTCGTCCTTGCGGCCTTCACCGAGCAGCAACTCCACGCCCTGACGTCCCAGGCGGTCGAGTTTGTCCAGCGTGCGCATGACGATCACCGCCACCTCGACGGGCTTTTCGTTGACCACGAGATGGCGTCCGCCTTCCAGCGGCAGCCCCGCTTTTTCCAAGAGTCCGTTGACGATTTTGCGGTTGTTGACCTTCATCCGATACCCGCCGCGAGGCAGGCCGATGGCCTCGAAGGCGTCGCATAGGGCGCAGAGGATCTCCACGTCCGCCGACATCTTCGCCGCGCCGACCGTATCGAGGTCGCATTGGGTGAACTGGCGAAAACGCCCCGGTCCCGGCTTCTCGTAGCGGCAGACGGTGCCGATCTGGTAACGCCGGAAGGGGGTGGGCAGGTCGCGGCGATGTTCGGCGAACATCCTGGACAGCGGCGCGGTGAGATCGTAGCGCAGCGCGATCCATTCCTCGTCGTCGGGATTGCGGAAGGAGTACACGCCCTCTTCCGGGGTGTCGGTGTCCGGCAGGTGTTTTCCGAGCACGTCCAGGTACTCGATCAGCGGCGTTTCCAGGGGCATGAAGCCGTAGAGATCGTACACGGAGCGAATCCGTGCGATCATGCGTTCACGATCCGCGACGCTCTGCCCCAGCACGTCCCTGAATCCTTTGACCAACCTCGGCTGCAATCGTTTTATCTTCGCCATACCAACCTCTGCAAAATGCTCGATGCTTTCAAGGATTATGCATCAAAAGGCGGCTCTGGCAATGAAAAGGGCGTACATTTTTCTCGGCAAATGCGTGATGTGCGGGCAAATTCTTTCCACACCAAGGCATCCACACACGCTCGCAAGATAGAACCACCTCTCACCTTTCCTGTGCGTGTGAATTTTTTATGGGGACATGAGAATAGACAGAAAACATCGGAACCCCCAATCCACTGTAGCGGCGAGGCGTAAGCCCGCCGGAAAAGAAATCACGGCGGGCTTACGCCTCGCCGCTACAACTCTTTCGTATGATTCTCTGAATTTCCCCACACTTTCATTCACGCCCTTTCTCTGTACGCTTTTTAAAATACGTATTGCCGGAAAGACATGATTAGGGTAATATTTCCATTGGAGGTATTTACCAAAAAGACAACCATCTGGGAGGGTCGAGCAACGAGTGGGCGGAAATTAAAATAGTGCAAAATCTGTTTTTTCGTTTGAAACCTCAAAAAAGAGAGGATGAATGTAGGGGCGGGTGAAAGGAGCATAGCGACTGTAGCCCCCCGTTCTGATAGAGTTTTTCGGTTTTTGGGGAGCTCCGTTCACTTTGTTCACTACACTCGCCCCTACGTTTTTTCTCCTTGGAATAAGCTTTTACAATGTTTCGCACTCATTTAATTTCCGCCCGCAACGAGTGCATCATTGGCACAAACAGGGCTTTATGCTCCATATTTTGGAAATGCATCGAGTGCGTGAAAAAAGCCAACACATGGCAATACCATTTTAGCCTGGAGCGTGACCCATAAATGGGGTGCCATTCAAGGACGAGGAGAAAGGCATGAAAGTTTGGACAACGATTTTCCTGTGTATTTTCGCAGCGCTAGCATTGACGGCCTGCGGTGGAGACGACGATAGCAGCGAAGGCGGCGTGGACGCAATCCTGGAGCAGGATCTGCAATTCTTGCGCGAAGAAGAAAAGCTCGCGAGGGATGTCTATCTCACCCTTTACGACAAATGGGGACTGACACAGCACAACAACATCGCTTTGTCCGAACAGACGCATATGGATCAGGTCAAATCGATCATGGAGTCTCTGGGCGTGGAAGATCCGATCGTGGACGACACCACGGGAATTTTTGCCAACTCCGAGCTCAACCAGCTTTATACGGATCTCGTAGAAGCCGGGATGAAGTCCGAAACCGCTTCGGTGGAAGTGGGCGCGACCATCGAGGATCTGGACATCAAAGACATCGAAGAGATGAAATCCCGAACCACCGATCCGAGCGTGCTGAACATGTATTCGTCGTTGCAGTGCGGATCGCGCAACCACTTGAGAACGTTTACGGAAAAGCTCGACTCCCTGGACGCCGACTATACGCCGCAATACATCAGCCAGGAGGAGTACGACGCCATCATCGCCGGACCGAACGAAACCTGCGGGAAATAACGCTTCGGCGGAATGGTCACGAACCACCTCCCTTCGATGGTTCAAGCCTCCTGGCTTGCTCCACAGGTTCATGCCAGGAGACACCAACAGAGTGGTGGCACGGGCCAAGCGACGTGAAACGTCTGCTTGCCCGTGTTCTTTTCCTGCACATGGGCAACCTTCGGTTCGCCCATGCCACCCATTCGTCATTCAGAGTTCAAGGCTTATCGGGGTCACCCGTCGCAAAGAGCAGGATACAATCCTGCTCCTTCAAAAGAATTTTTCTTTGGAAAATCTGTAAGTTAGACACTCTTCAGGATTAGAGGGTTTAAAAGCGATAGGTCATCGACACAGGAAACCGCACGACGTAATTCAAATAACGATCATATTTACTATAGTAATAAGAATCAGTAAACTTGCGCAGTGAGTCGGCCCAATCGAAACCTACACTAACAGCCAACCCTAGTCCCACATTATCGGTGACCCAAACTGTAAATCCGGATTGTAAATATGCATGCCAGCCTAAATAGAAAGAGGTATACATTTCATACCATCCCATCGAAAGCCCACCAACTGGTTGCAGATACAGATCAACTAGATTTTTAGCCACGGGAACGATGAATTTCATTTGCAACGAAAGCCGTAACAAATCGAAAGTATTGCGCTCGTATTTAAAATGTACATTTCGTTGCCAATTTGTAGAAGCACCTATTGAAAACCACTTTTCTATTCGATAGTCATAGCTTAAAGAGAAATCGAACCCGGTAAACGAACTATACTCTTGGTCATTGTCCTCCAAATCAAGCGCCTCGCCTCCAAAATGAAAGGGCGCGATGGCACCTGTAAAATGATGAGTCTTGATTGTAGGTTCGATGGCGGCGTTTTCTGCGAAACCAACGGTAGGATGCAAATTGATGACAATCATCAGTATCAAACAAGGAAACCATCTCAATACCATGGCTTCAATCCTTTTCATAATTTGGAATCTGCCTTATAAGTGTTTACATTGATTTTTTTCCTTGCAAAAAAAGCCATGCCCCCCGAAATTCAGGTACCTATCTTGATGGACGGGGATTGCATCCCCGTCCTCACGTTTGCCCCAAACCTTCTCGTTGGAGCAAGTCTCCCGACTTGCTCCAACGAGGAAATGGTATGACGACCACCCTGGAACGATATGCAGCAACTCCATATAAAATCCACTGAATACACTGCAAACTCGTGCATTTTTACGCAAACTCACGTCATGTTCGCTCCATGCCGCAAAACTCGCAACAAACCACGCCGAAACGTACAAAGTCCTCCTCGGTTTTCTCACAACGAGTCGAGGGTACCCTCGAAAAAAGTGTAAAGCAACTGGACAAAAACAGGGATTTTCGACCGAAAAACAACTACACGTGCTATTTTCTAGCGCAACACTCGTGTTCCGAATCTGCACGTTTTTTCACCAATTTGCACGTTTGAAGATTTCGCGGATCATGCACCCGACTTGACAGTTTTCCACGAACCTTTCACAATCGATCGCACGGGAGAAAACGAATTTTCCGAAGTCGAGACGTCTAATCGGAAAAGGGTGAAATTTCAAAGGACGATGCACATGTCATACGGGAAATACCTGATATTTCTAGCGGTTTTTGCGTTTTTCCTTCTGGCTTCCGGCTGTGAATCCAGCAATGGTGAATTCTTTTTCGGCGACTCGGAAGAATCCGCCGTGCAATCCTGCACGCCCGGTCAGCATTACGAATGCGACCGAAGCGGCGAAAACTGGCTGTGTTCGGCGGATGGCCAATGCTTCGAAATCGGCGAATGCTCCAGCGACGAACAGTGCCGCACGTGGCGTCCCGATGCGACGCAAGCTACCTGTATCATTGGGGTTTGTTCCTGGTCCGGG
Source organism: Myxococcota bacterium (assembly GCA_963663525.2). GTDB lineage: Bacteria > Myxococcota_A > SURF-8 > SURF-8. The sequence continues at coordinate 134,824 of CAXXHC010000004.1, read as the reverse complement.
GGAGGCGTTCCGGGCGATGAAGACCCCTCGGAACTCCCCTATGCCGACGAAGACGACGAGCTCGAAACCCTGCTGGGATGCGGGAACTGGAAGGGAGTTTACGAAGGAGAAATCTGCGGCGACGAAGTAAAGCTGTACGTCGATCTGGACGAAGAATGCCGGGGCGTCGTCTCGATTCCGGCGCTCAACGCCACGGGAGTCGCCAACGAAAACGGCAGGGTGGAGTTCTCCAACGGCTGCACCGCCACGCGTGCCCCCGGCGGAGTACACCTAAGTTGCCTGGATTGCACGTCTTTTCTGTCCAAAGTGCGAAGCGAATACAGCGGCCTGCTTGGCGTTTCGGAGTCTTCTATCAATTTCGGAATCGTTCCATACATGGAATCGCATCGCCGTTCCCTGGTGCTGTATGCCGTGGACGGTCCGGTGGAAATCGCCGAGTGGCGGATCGAGTCGGAATACTCGTTCGAATTCGATCCCGACATGGAAACCGCACCGCCTTTGGTGGTCGAAGAAGACTCCCCCTACACGCTCAACATCACGTATACCAACGACCAACAAACATCTTGCGGTGAAAATACCGGCGTGCTGTGGATTTACACCCATTCGGCAGATACTCCGATCGTTACCGTTTTCCTGCGCCCGGATAACCGATGCATCACCGAATTGCACCTAAGCACGACGGAGCTTGATTTCGGCGAAGTCAGTTCTGACTCTTATAAAGTGCTGAATTTTTCCATTTCCTTTGAAAACGTAACGGAATATGATCCTCTCATCATAGAATCCATCGAATTCCTTCCGACCGAAGACGGACAAGGCCTCGAAAACGCCGAAGGAGCGTTTTTTCTGCTTCCTTTCGATGAGTCGAACGAGCCGCCCTTGCATATCACGAGTTCTTCGGAGATCGTGTACACCGTTTTCTGCCAGCCCAATTCCTTGCTGCACCATCCTGGCGATACGCTCTCCGGGACGATTCGCGTCACCTACGAAAACTATAATATTTACGACGAACCGTACAAAGATCTAGCCCTCACTGCCCAGGTGACGGGCTATCGTCCCGCCTGTATCGACGTCAACCCGGACGAAGGCATTCTGAATCTGTGGTCCGGTGTGGAGCCGGGACCGGGTATCGACTTCGGCATACGTCCCGTGGAAGAACTCAGCCGACGAACGCTGGAAATCGAAAACTGCGGCGACGAAATCCTGCACGTGTCGCAAATTCTTTACAACGGACCCGTACTTCCCGCACAAACCAATCCGTTTGGACTGGAAATTCCCACCGGTTCGTTCCAGATCGCTCCCCGTCAATCCTTGGAAATTCCGGTCTCGTTTTATCCCCCATCGGACGATTCACAGGAATACGGGGTCGTGTTTACCATCGACTCCAACGCCGAAGAGGCGGACGGTATCGAACCCACCCGAATGGGCAACTGTTTCGAGGATTCCGACTGCAACGTGTTCAACCAATATTGTATTTGCGAAGAAGGAAGCTGCGCCTGCGTAGATTCCAAGAACGTAAAGTTCGGATTGCGCGGTCAAGGGGGATCGAGCGACATCCGCATCGAGCCTTCCTCCATCGACTGCGGAAAAATCGGCACGAGTTGCTCCTCCATCGCGCATGAAGTTTCGATTTTCAATACCGGAAACCTCCCCTACACGATTTCGGACATCGGTTTTTCACAGGAAAGCAATCCTCATTTCAGTTTGCAGGCCCTGCCGTCGCTGCCGCAGACGCTCAGCGAAAACGGCTCTCCCAGCAGTATGCGCTTCGAGGTTGTCTGCCATCCCCAAACCCTTGGAAACATACAGGAAACGATTCAAATCGATACGGATCAAGACGGCGTACACCACGACATCGGACTGGCCGTCGAGGGCATAACGGGAACCGGTCGCACCGAGACGTTCGTCCTTCCCGAACAGCCGAAAGTGGATATGCTGTGGGTGATCGACGGTTCCGGTTCCATGTCCGAGGAACAAGCCGCGCTTCGGGAAAACTCGGAGGCGTTCATCCAACAGGCGGTCGCTTCCGGGGCGGACGTGCGCATTGCGGTGACGGGAATGAGCCTCGAAGAAAACGGCGGAGCATTGATAGGCGATCCGGCGATCATCCGTTTCGGCGCGCTCGACAACTCCGGCATGAGCGCAAACGAGGCCATCGCCGCATTCAGCGACAACGTGCAGGATGTGTACGGGAGCGATACCGAACGGGCCTTCGACGCCGCCATCGCCGCCCTGGGCCTGCCCCGGCCCGGCGAGAACCAGGAGCCGTTCTTGCGCGAGGACGCCGTGCTGTCGGTGGTATTCGTTTCCGACGAGGACGACCAATCTCCGGGAGATGTGGAGTTTTACGTGGACTACTTCCAGTCGCTCAAAGGGCCACAACACCTGGAAATGGTTCAATTTTTCGCCATCGTCGGCGATGCCCGATACGGCTGCAGCACTTCTGAACAAGGCGCTACGGCCAGTGCCGGGGACCGTTATATCGAAGTGGCGGACCGCTGCAACACTCATGCAGGAACCCACTTCCTGTCCATTTGCGAGGAGGATTGGTCGGATATCTTCGAGCCGATCGGCGACGTGCTGTTTTCGTTCACCTACGTACATATGCGAACGTATGCCCTGGGACAGACGCCCGTACCCGGCAGCCTCGCGGTGCTCGTCGATGGAAACGGCTGGGACACGAACTGGTGGCTGTACGATAGCGTGCTCAACGCGGTACGCTTCACGGAAAATCACCACCCCGCGCCGGGCTCGACCGTAGCCATTGCCTATCAGGTAAGCGGTTGTTCCAGGTAGGGGATTAGAGCGGTTATTCTTTGATTTTAGCGATAATACATTGTCGGGTAATTGTCTTACCCGACCTTGAGTTTCCTTGTGCCGTAGGCCTCCACGATATCGGCGAGGATGCGTTCCAACGGCAGGTCGTATTCCGGCTCGTAATAGCGCAGATACTCGAAATGAGGCCGCCCGGCAAGGTCGGTGGAGGGAAGCAGCGCGTGGTTTCGCCCGTCGAAATCTATCGTGCGAAACCCTTGAGAATCACAAAGCTTTTTCTCGAACGCAGGCGTCGCCTGCACCCACTTCCCATCGATCCGTACTTCGTTGTACCCATGGAACACGAACACGTCCGTTCCCATCAAAGCATATAGAGACGGAGAAATCCGGTGGCTGCGGATGTCGGCGAAACGCAGGCGGCAGGGTAGTCCCGCCGCCCGGCAGAGCGCGGCGAAAACCACCGCTTTCTGCACGCAGAAACCGTAGCCTTGACTCAGCGTGAAACTGGCCTTGAAGTGGCCCGGATCGTCCAGGGGAACCATGGGCGTGTAGGCGATGCCGTCCCGCACGCGCAGAAAAATCCTGCGGGCTTTCTCGGCGGACGGCAGGCCATCGATTTTCAAACGCACGAGTTCAGCCAGCACGTTTTCGTGACGAGCATCGATATAATGCGTCGAAGCGAGGCCGGGATCGTCGGGAGCGGTTCGCATGTCTTAAAACGAACGCCTAGTGCTTTTTCTTCTTGGAAACGGCTTTATCCCCTTCCGCGTTGCCGAGAATCAGTGGCAGGCCGTCTTTGCCGCCACCGACCACCACGATTTTGGAGTTCTCACTTTCCGCCAGTTTCAACGTGGCTTCGATGCCTTTCCAACGCAGCAGGTTTTCGGTAATACCCGTGGAGACGATGGCCTGGAAATCGGCGATGCCCTTGGCTTCGACCTTTTTGCGTTCGGCCTCCCGTTGCTCTTTTTCAAGCACGAAGAGCATACGTTCCGCCTCCTGTTTTTCGGAAAGCTTGCGCTGGATGGCTTCTTCCACCACCTTGGGAAAATCCATGTTGCGCAACAGGATCTGTTGGACCTCGTAGAACTTTCTCGGCAGATTTTCGCCGAGCTTTTTCTGAATCTCCAACTGTATTTCCGGACGATTCATATACGCTTTGGTGCTTTCGTAAGCAGCAATCACTTCCCGCGCCACGTTGCGCAGGGTCGGTCGGATGATGGTATCTTCATAAGCTGGACCGAGTTCCTTGTGCAACATGCCGACCCTATCCGAAATCACGCGGAAGCGGATGGACACCTCGACGCTGATGTTGAGCTGATCCTTGGTGAGAATCTTCAAGTTTTCCTTTACGTCCTGAACCCGGACGCTGTAGGCGATCACCCTGTTCCACGGCGCGACGAGATGGAAACCTTCGTGAAGCACGTTTTCCGTATCCGTACCGGTTCGCCAGTTGAAATACGCACCGACGTGTCCCGATTCGACCACCGTACAACCGGTCGCCGAAAGAACCATCGCCGCGATGAAAAGCGCCAAAGACCTACGCATGAGACCCTCTTTCCGTGTTTGTTATCAATTCGAAAGAAACCTTATAAAAAGGCACACCATCCCCCAAATCACCCCATTGCGGAGGTTGTACCAAATCCGGGGTGCAAAGCCAAGGAGAAAGGGCGAAAATTTGAACGGCATCGAAGGAAAACCGGACTCATCCCCAGCTTTTCGACCAAGAGGAAAAACGCTCATGGTGAGTGATTTGCGAAGCAAATCGTATCGAACCATAGCGTTTTTCGTATAGATCCCTCGATACACCGCCCTTACGGGCGGCACTCGGGACGAGCGGACTCATGATATCTTTGGTCAAGTTAGATTTTTAGAAAAAACTGGAGATGGGTCGGAAGGAAAGCCGGGAAAATGGAATCGCTTCCGCCGCCATGCAACCTCGTGAAATCCTTTGCTCCTTTTCCCTCCCGACCCACCGCGCTCGACAAGGCAAGGGCACGATTTTCCTTGAACTTTTGTCACGATCGGTCTATTTTTCCTAGCCAGTCGATCTTGCAACGCACAAGGAGATATCGCCATGAATCGCTTTTCGAAGTACATTCTCTTCTGCCTTTTGTTCCTGGCCTTCGCGGCGTGCAGCGATGACGGCGGCGACGGCAACAACGGCGACAACAACAACCAGCCCGGCGCTTCCAACGACGTGCAGGTGCTCCCGACGGGAACCGAAGAATACGATTACAGCTTCCAGTACCCGATGCCGATCGACGACAACGGCGAGTTGATCCTCGGTTTCCTGGACCGCCAGACGGGTACTTCCGGCATTTACACCTATCATACCAGTAAGAAAGAGCTTTCCACCCTCGTGCGGGGCGAGTATGAACTCTCCACCGGCACCTACGTCGCCACCGATCAGTACTTCGTGTGGCAGTCCGGCGCCACCCAATTGACCCGTCACTGGGTCACGGGAACTGTCGTCCCGCTGACCACCCACGGCAGCCCGGTGCCCGGCCTGTGTATTCTGCTCCAGGACCGCTTCGAAAACATCACCGAAGACAGCCTGATTTACGCCACCGAGGACCGCCAGCTCGCGCGGGTCTCGCTGTCGAGCTTCGCCGAAATCAACAATTCCTGGCCTCTGATCGACCCCAATTCCGAGGACCGCGACCGCATCGAACCGGCAGCGATGGCCTGCGATACCCGCGAGGGACGCGCGGTAATCGTCACCGAGGACGGACGCCTGTTCGGCATGAACCTGGACATGAGCGACGGCCCCGAACTGGAACTTCTGGTGGATTCCGGGATGCGCAACATCGAGCAGTTTCAGTACATACATCCCTGGGTGGTCTGGATGAACCTCGACGGCGACATCATCGCCAACAACCTCGAACAAACCGCCGGACTGCGACGTATCGCCAAGGTGGACCCACCCGAAACCGGTACGGTATCGAGGGTTACGGACATGCGCGTGTTCCCGTCCTACGAAGGCGACACCCTGCACGGGCCCTTCGTCACCTGGTCCAGCGATCTGAACGTGAAATACGACGTGTTCTGGCTCGACCTCATGAGTTTCGAAAACGATACGAAATACAATACGTTGCTCGAACTCCCCGGCGAGGAACACGACCCGATGATATTCGGCGATGCGGCGTCGCAAACATACACCATTTACTGGAGCGGCAGGACGAGCGACAGCGAGCCGTATGCGATCACCTCCCGCCTGCTGATCGAATAACGCAACGAAAACGGTATGTTTATGATGGGAAAAAAACTGCTGGCCGCGCTCTGGCTTGTCTGGCTGTTCGCGGGTTGCGGAGGCTCCTCCTCCGGCGATGTTGAAGAAGGCGAGGCGTGCGCGAGCCCGGACGACTGCTCCGGGGATCTCGTCTGTTACGAAAGCGTCTGTACGGACCCCGCAAACGTGCCCCAAGACAACGATGACCTGGTGCGCTCCGCGCTGCTGGAAGAAACCGACCTGGACGCCTCCCGCGCCTATGAATTTCCCCTGGTGGCGACCAAGGGCGGAGAGACGGTGGTCTACGTGCTCGAAACCGGAGGACAAACCAACGGACTGAAAGCCTTTTTCCCGTCGGATGGCGAATGGACCGACATCGAAGGCGACGGCTTCACGCCCGGAGTGGATCAGGTCGTGGCCGGAGACAAGGAAATTCTCTGGAATTCCGGCGCGAAGGAACTTTCGCGTTTCGCCTGGCTGGACCGGACGTTCAAGACGTTCGAAACCGAGCATCAAATGATACCCGGCCTCTGCATCCGCAAAAAACCGGATTCGGCGGCACAGACCCGCGAGGCGATTTTCATCAGTGATAACAGCAAGATCCACATGATCGACCTGGACTCCTTCGACGAGGACGAAACGGTGGATCTGGACGACCCCGAAAGCGACGACAAGCGCGACCTCGGTGCGTTGGCGTTTGCCTGCGACGTCGAGGAGAAAGTCGCCGTGATTTTCGGAAAAGACGGTCGCGTGTACTCCATGGACCTTTCGACCGACGATTTCGAGCCGGTGGTGCTCGATTCCGGGCTGAACCTCGTGGATGGTGGGAACCTTGCGGAAGTCGATCAGCTTCAGGTGTCCTATCCCTGGGCGGCCTGGATGGACCGTCGCGGCGATATCTGGGGCATCGACCTTGAAAGCGGCAGTGGCGCAGTCAAACTGGCCGTTCCCGACCCGGAAACGTCCGGCATCGTCCGCGTGGATGACATGCGGCTGTCTCCGGCGTCCGGCGGACAGGGACCGTTCATAACCTGGACGAGCAACCTTGGCGGCAGCGTGGACGTCTACCTGCAAGACCTGTCCACACGGTCGGGCGAAAGCGATGTTCGAAAAATCCATTTGCTGGGTCAGGAGCGTTGGCCGCTAATCTTGCCGTTGGACTCGGAAAATGAACTTATCTGGTGCGGCAGGGAAAACGAATCCGGCCTCTACCGTATCTATAGGGCCTCACTCGCGAATCCGTAGCTGTTCCACCTGCCGAGAGGGGATGTATTCATGCCGGGGATCGGTGTCATCAACAATCCGCGCTCACGTCAGAACGTGAATCATCCGGACCGCATCCGAAAGCTTGGGTACTATCTCGGGCAGGACGGAGCCAGCAAGTCTACCTTTTCGTTCAGCGACATCGAATCCTGTGCGCGGGATTTCAAGAAACGCGGCATCGACATCCTGGCACTGAACGGCGGCGACGGCACCAACCATGTCACGTTGACGAAATTCATCGAGGTATACGGAAACGATCCGCTGCCGAAAATCGCGCTGTTGCGCGGCGGAACGCTCAACACCATCGCCGACGGCTTCCGCATCAAAGGCAAGCCGCAATATCTGATGTACAACCTCGTGGAAAAATACCACAACGGGCTGCCGTTCGAGACGGTCAAGCGCCGCCCCATGCATATCGGCGACAAGTACGGCTTCATCTTCGGCAACGGTCTGGTGGCCAATTTCATGGATACGTATTACGAAACCGGCACGCCCTCTACCATGCAGGGCATCAAAACGCTGGTTCGCGGGATCGGCAGCACGCTTGTTCAAGGCAAATTGGTCCGGCAGTGGATGCGCCCGATTCGCGCACGTGTAACCGTGGACGGCGAGGAGATCGCTTTGAACCGGTTTTCTACGATTCTTTCGGGCACGGCGATGGGAATCGGCGTGGGATTCGATATCTGGTACCGCTGCATGGAGGATCACGACCGGATGCACGCGATGTTCTTCACCTGTTCGCCGTTCGTAATCGTGCGGGAAATCCCCTTTTTTTACAAAGGGCGTCGCGGCCTGCATCCCAGGGTGGGTTTCGAGACAACGTGCAAAGAATACACCATCGACTCGGAAGAGTCGTTCAGTTACACTATCGATGGAGACATGTACCGCTGTGAAAGCGGGAAACTGGAGGTAGGATTGGGACCGCTTTTGGACATCATCATCCGATGAGCAATCCGACGACATGGCGTGTCGAGGCGGAAGGTCTCACGCACGTAGGCATGAAACGGGAGCAGAACGAAGACGATTTCATTCTCGTGCCGGAGATCGATCTGTTCCTCGTGGCGGACGGCATGGGAGGACACAACTCCGGGGAAATCGCCAGCCAGCTCGCCACGAAAACGATCACGAACTTCGTCAAAGCCACGCTGAAAGACGACGACATCACCTGGCCTTTTTCCCTCGAAAAAAAGCGCACGCTGGCCGAAAACCGCCTCGCCATCGCCGCAAAACTGGCCAACGAGCGCATCTGGCACCAGAGCCGTAGAAACAACCTTTATCTCGGCATGGGGACGACGCTCGTCGGCCTGCACATGATCGAGGACAAGGTGCATGTCATCAACGTCGGAGACAGCCGTTGCTACCGTCTGCGCCGTGGCAAACTCGAACAGATCACCATCGATCACAGCCTGCTCAACAGTATGCTCCAGCTTCACCGAATCCGCCCGGAAGACGCCGCGAACTTCCCTCACAAAAACGTGATTATGCGGGCTCTGGGCATCCAGGCCACCGTCCGACCGGATGTGTTCACCCTCGAACCCGAAGAGGGGGATCTCTTCCTCCTTTGCTCAGACGGCCTGACCGATCTCGTCAAAGACTTTGAAATCAAAGGGGTTTTGGAGAATTCGCCCAGTCTGGCCCAGGCACTGAAGAACCTCGTGCGTTTTGCGAACCAACGCGGCGGCAAGGACAACATCACCGTTGTGACGATACGGCTGGTTCGCAATGGCGGCGAGCAAGTTTTCGTGTCGCCAAACAACGAAGAAGAAACTCCCCTGGAAAACGACTGATATCTACCCATGAGCCCTCCGCTTTTCGCGTACAAGCATCCGAAGTTTCTGGAAAAAAAAGAAAATGTACCTTCTCTTTGCAAACGGCCACCCGTTTGAGTTAGAATCACGCATCACCGGAAGGAAAGGGCTGTACACATGCGAACGGGTATCATTTCCGACCTGCACAGTAATTTGCAGGCGACCGAAAAAGTTCTGGAATACATGCAGACGCTGAGTGTGGATCGTTGCATCTGCCTCGGCGACCTCGTGGGCTACGGCGGAAATCCGGAAGAAGTGATGAACTTGGTGGAACCGGTAACTTCTTTCACGGTGATGGGCAACCACGACGCAGCGGTCGCGGGACAGATGGACTATAATTATTATTACGAAGCCGCCAAACAGGCTCTGGACTGGACGCGGGCCGCGCTGAGCGAGAAAAACCTCAATACTCTCAATGCCTTACCCTATTTTCGCAACGAAGAAAGCGTGTGCTACGTCCACGGCGAACCGATCAATCCGGAAGTCTTCAACTACGTGTACACCCTGGAACAGGCAGAAAAACTGGTACTCGACTACGAAAGCATCAAAAACGTGACCTTCGTCGGACACTCGCACCTGCGCCGCATTTACGAAATCCGACCGACCAACGCGGTGGAATACTCCGTCGAGAACATCAAGCTAGACCCCAATAAAAAGTACGTCATCGCCGTGGGCAGCGTCGGTCAGCCGCGCGACTTCGACACCCGTTCCAGCATGGTAGTCTGGGACGACGAAACCCGCATCGTTGAATGGCACCGCGTGGAATACGATATCGATGCCGCCGTGGAGGCGATCTTGAAGGCGGGCCTGCCGGAGTATTTCGCCGCCCGGCTGTATTCCGGCTCTTAAGGAGCGACCCGGCGTGCAATGGACCTACGTCCCGGATCTTCCTTACCTTCGCGCCTGGACCTGGCAGCGAAATCTTTTCCAACGCCTGCTTCGACATCCCGAAACGGCGGGCTACCTGCTGCTGACTTCCCATCCCCCGACGCTGACCTGTGGGCGGCGTACCTCCCCGGAATCCTTGCCGTTTTCCGTCGAGGAATACGCCCGCAAGGGAGTGACGGTGGTGCAGTCGGATCGCGGCGGACTGGCGACCTACCACGGACCCGGCCAGCTTGTCGGCTACCCGGTAGCGCGCCTCTCCCTCGTGGGAGCCAAAGGAGCCAGGGAGTTTGTCGGGTTGCTGGAGGACGTCCTGCTGAAAACCTGCGCCCTCTGCGGCGTCACCGCGCGGCGCGACCCGGAACACCCCGGTGCTTGGGTGGAAAACCGCAAGCTCGGCGCGTTGGGACTGCGCATCCGGCAGGGAATTTCGATGCACGGGTTTTCGCTGAACGTGGACAACGACCTGGACGTCTACGAGTGGTTCACCCCTTGCGGCATCGCCGACCGGGGCGTCACCACGCTTAGGCGATGCGGAAGCGCCTGCCGTATGGAAGACGTATTGAACGCGGCGGTGACGAGCATGGGCGAAGTCTTCGGCCTGCCGATGGAACGCGCCGATGTACCCGATTTGCCTTCTGAAAATGAAAAGGAATGGATCGAGAACGATGATTGAACGACACGCCGGTTTTCGGGCAATGATTTTTGGATGGCTGCTGTTTTCGTGCCTCATCGCCGGTTGTGCGTCGGGAAGCGCGTTGAGTGAGGAGGGGTTGTTCTCCGAACGGGACCGCGAGGAGATGGACGCGCCGATGTCCGTCTCGGAAGACGCACCGACCGCCGACCGCTACATGCCGCTGAACCTCGGAAACTCCTGGACCTACGAAATGAAAAAGCCGGGGTCCAAAGGCGTGATGAAAGTGATGGTGGAAAAAAAGGAAAACGGCTTTTTTGTGGACAATCTGGGCGGGATGCTGCGCCTCGATCCAAGGGGACTGCGCGATCCGAAACGCTACCTGATCCAATCGCCCGTCGTGCGCGGTGCGACCTGGCAGGCGCAGTCTTCCATGGTACGCCGGGAAAATTTCGAAATCCGCGACCTGCACCACACCATCGAGGTTCCCGCTGGGAGGTTTTCGGACTGCCTCTGGGTCCGTTGCACGAGCCGTATCGGCCCGGATATACAAGAGATTCTGGATTTCATCTACGCACCGGGAGTGGGGATGGTGCAAATGAAAACTAGCCTTTCGAAAAAAGATCAAGCCCCCGAAGTCGTTGCGGAAATGCTGCTCAAGGCCTACGAAATCCCCTGACCCGGATGCAAAAACACGAAAAGTCGCGTCAAAAGCGATTCTTTTGTGCCAAGTCGCGTCACGCCCGTTGTTGAAACACTTTCCGGCTGTTACAGTCGAGAAGGTGAGAACGCGGTGCGAACGGATTTTGGAACGGGTAGGTGAATCATGCGTGTGTGTGTCTTTTCATGGGTTGCGGTTCTGGCGCTTTGGGCGGCCTTTCCCCTCGAAGCCAACGCCGAAAAAACGATTCGCTGGACAGCTCGCGACGTGGAGTTGGATGGCGGCGTGGCTCGCACCTGGCTGCCGGAAGGCGTCGAACTGGCCGAGGTCTCCGAAACAAAACATAGCCTGCGTTATCGCCTCAACGGCAAAATCGAACTTCTTCGGGATGATCTCGTCTCCGACCAGGTGGTCCGTAACCTGGCGCTCGCCAACGGCGGAATCGGTCGCGTGGAGGTGGAGATTTCGTGGGAAAACCGCTGGGTTCCCCTGCAAGATCTGCAACCCTCCCCCGCCCCGACAAACCGGAAGCGCCGCGCAAGAGATACGGAAACACCCGACTTCGTTCCTGTGGAGGGCGAAGGCGTCTATCCTTACGACGGTCCACTGTCCGGGTTGACGATCGCCCTTTCTCCGGGCCACGGCTGGACCTGGGAGGACGGCTCGTGGCACACGCAACGCTCGCTCATCAACAATGTGGTGGAGGACCACTCCAACGCCCGTCTCGTGGATTGGCACGTGATTCCGCAACTGATCCGAGCCGGGGCGCGGGTGTTCTCGGTGCGGGAGGCCGATTTCTCGACCGAGGAAATCCTCATCGACAACGACGACCCAAGCGGCTACGCCTCCGAAAACGGCTGGAGCGCGGGATCGGGTTTGGGCTGGCAGGGAGGCAACTACGATGTCTGCCCCACCACGCAAAACGAATCCGAGCAGGTGTGGGCGCGATTTTCAGCCGATTTCACGAAAAGCGAAACCAAGGCGGTGTACCTGTTTTTCCGCGCCGGGGAGAACCGCGTCACGGACGCTCTCGTGGAAATCCGCCACGCCGGAAACGTCACGAGGCTGAAGGTCAACCAGGAGCGCAACGACAACCGATGGCTCTACCTGGGAAGTTTCTATTTCGATGCCGACGAACCCAACCAGGGGTTGAGCATTTCGAATCTTTCGGACGAAGACGGCTACGTGATCGCCGACGCGGTGCGTTTCGGCGGCGGCATGGGCACACAGACGGGATACGATCCGCCGGGAACCGAGGTTTCGGGATACCCGCGCTGGCAGGAAGCCGCCCGCTACTACTGCAGCTACAACCAGGGGCCGGACTGGGCCTGCCGGACGGACACCGACGACCGCACCGGCGACATCACCGCCCGCCCGCTGTACTCGCGCTGGCACGGTGCGGACCTTTTCATAAGCTGGCACTCCAACGCATTTAACGGAGAAGCCACGGGAACCAGAACCATCACCTACCTTTACGACAGCACGAACCCGCTCGCCGATCTCAACCAAGACTTGCGCGACGACGCCAGCAACGCGGTGGTGCAGGCGATCCGGGCCGTGTTCGACTCGGGATGGTTCGGGGCCACCAGTGAAATGAACCTGGGTGAAATCCGCGAACTGGCCGACGAAATTCCCGGCTTCCTGATCGAAACCGCCTTTCACGACAACCCCGACGACGCACGGTACATCGTCAATCCGGCCTTCCGCTCTTTGGTGGCACGGGCCGTGATTAAATCGCTGATCGACCGCTACGCTCCCGGCACGGGACTGTACCCTTTGCCGGTGCAGGGCTTTCGCATCCGGCACGTGGGCGAACTACGGGTGCGCCTCGAATGGGAAAACAGCACCGATCCGGTATGGCCCGACATCAGCATCCCCGACGCCTACCGCATCTACACCGCGCACCGCCTGGGCCGGGATTTCGACCACGGACCGGTTCAGGTGACCGCATCCTCCTACGAAACCGAACTGCAACCCGGCGTCACGACCTGTTTCAAGGTGGCGGCGCTCAACGATGGCGGCGAAAGCCTGCCTTCCGAAGTGCTATGCGCACGTCTGTTCGACGGATTTTCGGCCAACGGACTGCTCGTCAACGGCTACGACCGCTTCGACCGTAGCGTGCCCGCCTCGGACAACACCCGCGACTACCTCGCCCGCCACGCCGAAGCCATCGCCGCTTCGGGGCGTTTTTCCTTTGTTTCGACCTCCAACGAGGCGATTGTCGACCGGTCGGTCAATCTTACGGATTACGACTTCGTGGACTGGGCGCTGGGCGAGGAAAGCACGGCGAATCACTGCTTCGACGCAACGGAACGGCAGAAACTCGGACAATTTCTAGACGGTGGCGGGAGGCTGTTCGTCAGCGGTGCGGAACAGGGCTGGGATCTGGTGGAACGCGGCGACGACCAGACCGCCGCGTGGTATACTTCCAGGCTCTGCGCGAACTACGAAGCCGACGACGCCGGAACGCACTATTTCAGAGGGGCCGATTCGGGGCCGTACCGCGACGTGGGAGTTTCGTTATTCGACGACGGCAGCGGCGAAACCTACGACGTGGACTGGCCGGACGTCGTTTCCGCCAGTGGCGACGCAATGACCTGTCTCCAGTACGCCGGATCGACCAACGGTGCGGGCGTCTGCCGGGCCGAGGCTCCGGCGGTGGTACACTGGGGTTTTCCCTTTGAAACAGTAAGGGGACGGCTGCAACGCGCGGCGCTGATGCAGCGCACACTATATTACCTCGGCGTGCCCCAGGCCCCGCAAGTTCTCCCGGAAGAGGAAATCGAGTGGGAAAATGAATGGGAAGGCGACCTGGACGAGGAACCGGCCCCCGAGCAGGAGTACGAAGAAGACTGGACCGAGGACGACTTCATCGAGACCGATCGTATGGAAATCCCGGATCTCGAACCGGACCAAGAAACGGACTGGATCGAAGTGGAGTGGATCGAGGCCGACTGGGCCGAGGAATGGCCGGAGCCGGACGGGGACGAAGATCTCGATGAGGACAAGTACATTCCCCCCGCCGATGAAGACCCCGACGACGGGGAGGGAGACGGATGGATTCCTTATCCTGAGAGCGAGTACCCCACGGAAACGGAAAACTCCGGCGAATCAGGGGAAAAACCGGACGAGCGAAGCTGCCCGGAAGGATTCACCCTCGTGGGAGCGAACTGCGTCCAGGACGACCTTCCCGGCGCAAGCGGCGGCGGATGCCGAAGTATGAGTGGAAAGGTTCCAGATACTTGGGTGTGGTTGGGAATTCTATGGATACTGCTTGGAATCGCCCACCGGCTCAGGAGGCGTCCGACCGGGGCATGAGGCGCACGCGGCAGACGGCCTTGAACTCACAATACGTACAATCCAGCGGCGTGACCTGAAAATCGCCCGCTTTCATGGCTCGATGAAGCGTATCCAGGCGGTCGGCGAAATTTGCGGGCGTGTGGGTTTCGTCCAAACTTTGGCGCTTTTCGAGCGAGCGCATCCAGAACGGATCGTCGTTTTCCGCGTTTGCATCCAACGCCAATACGGCAGCGTCTCCAACTCCCAGCGGAAGAAAGGCAAAAGCCACACTTTCGAAGGCCAAAGCGCCGGACGCCTCCCTTTCGCGAATGGTTTGCAGCGCCGAAAGCAGGTAGATCGGCGCTTGAAAGGCGTTTTTCAACCGGTTTTCCGGTTTCAGACGCCGCTTGTAGCCCGCAAGATCGGACGAGGTTTTGTAATCGATCACCAAAAGATTCGTTCCCTGGCGATCGATGCGGTCGATGCGTCCCTTGAGTCGAAGCGTTCCCCCTTGGCGCAGGGGAATTTCCGGCCCGTCCCGATTTTCATCCATGCCAAAAGAGGTTTCCAAACGCAACGGAATGGAATCCTTCAGGATTTCCGGCGGATCGGCAAGCAGCCGGTCGGTCGTTTCCGCCCAACGCCGCGCCTTGAGCCTCGCCAGCTTGCGACGCTCTTCCGGCCAGTGTCGCGCGAGGTTTCCGAACGCCGTTTCGAAACAGGCGAAAAGCTCGGCGCGCTCGCCAGGACCATGGGGTTTCAGCGCTTTTCCGAGGCGCGGCCTGAAAAATGCTTCGAGCGCTTCGTGCACCGCCGTTCCGGTGGCAAGCGGAGAAGGATCGGGCAGGATCTCCGCCGGAACCTTCAGCCGATACACACGCTCCAGCAAAAAGCGAAACGGACAGGTGGCGTAGGTTTCGAGCGCTCCGGCGCTGAGCGAATCGAAAGCCGCAAGGCGCTTTTCCATCGTTTCGGGAAGCCGCTCGACGAACGATCCGGTGAATTCGTGGGCGCGGTCGCAGCGCGTGGCAGGATCGGTATCGTAATGAAATCTCCGGGATTTTTCCAGGTCGCGGCGTTTGCCCTCCAAGTGCCGGAGCGTTTCCGGAGACACGGGAATCTCACCCTCCGGCGCATCGACCTCTTCGAATGTCAACGCCTGTCCGAACACATCTTCCAGCACCGGGGCCGGTCGGCAGGGCTCGCCGCTTTCATCCACCGCCGGATGGCTGAGATACAAATGAAGACAGGAAGCGCGCCCCAACCGCAGGCGGTACAACCAGCGGGCGGCGTGGTCCCGCGCGGTGGGAAACAGCGGCAGCGGATGGGCACGGTTAAGCTCGGCAAGCGCACGTTCCGGGAGAATCGCGGTGAATGGCGGCGGCGGAAAGGCATCCTGCGTGATTCCCGGCACGAACAGGTGCATGAAAGGCCGCGAGCCGATCTCCGACGGGTCGAAGATCTCGGCGGCGTCCGGGTCGGGTACGGCGCGTCGGCTCAGCCGCGCGTGCAGCAAGGCAAAAACTTCCCGTAAAAAGTCTCCACCCTGCCAATCTCGTCCAACGTCGGCGACGGCCTCCCACTCGTCCAGCAGGGCGGTGGAGGTCTTGCGGGCGTTCCATTCGAGAGCGAACAGGGCGGCGTCCCCGGCAGCCAGAGATCCCGGCCAGGGCGACTCCATAACAAGCATTTTCAACCAACCCAACCACTCCGCCAGAGAGCGGTGACGCGCGAACGTATGCAGCACGCCCAGTCGTCTTCGGGCAAGTGCAAGGCAGCGCGAGACGGTCGGTTCGTCACCAAGCCTTTCGGACTTCGCCTGGGAGCGAAATTCTTCCTCCCACTCCCCGCTAAACGCCCCGATACCCGCCAGCGCAAACAAGCGCCGCGCTTTGGCGGTTTCGTGCGGCGGATCGAGGTCGAAAGGCGGTGTCCAAACGAACAGATTCTCCGGGGTCGGCTCGTTCAGAGACGCCAGCAGCGATGGCAGCCAGCGCCAGAGCGGCGCATGGCGCAGATCCTCGGCGTGTTCCCAAGCCAATGGAACTCGTGTGATTTTCGCCAGTTCCTTCAACGGCAACCGATAGCGCTCGGCATCCACGGGGGCGATGCCGATACGGTTGGGCGGCACGCCGTCGGCGACCAGTTCGTCCATTCGCTGCGCAATCCAGCGAACTTCGGCGAAGCGATCCCGCATACGCAACCCATGAACGGCGGCGTATTCTCCTCCCCAGCGCGGCAAAGGGCCGAAATCATAATCCGGTTCGAGCACCCGCCCCCCGCTCTGTCCCTCGATCAGCTTGACCTGTCGTTCCAGGGCGGGTTCGTCGGCGTCCTCGGGATAGCGCAGACGCAGGCGCACGCGGCCCAACTCGGCCAGGCGTCTTAGCGCTTCCCAGCGCAGGGGTGAAAGCTCGAAAAAACCAATAAATTCAAGCTCATCCCCGAACTCTGCGGGCCAGTCGCCCTCCCCTTGAATGAAGCGCCGCAACACCTCGCCCTCGGTCGCGTGCCCCCAATCGGCAATTCTTTTGCGCCAGCGCCGAAACGTATCGTCGAACCAGGCCATCTCTTCGTTTCGAAGCCCGTTCAGCACGGGTTCCCCACTTTTTGGGGCGGCCTGATCGAGGCGCGGAAAAAAGCGGGCCAGCGCTTCGGCGAAACGGAAAAGCGGTTCTCCCTCCACCACACCGAACGGAGGCGCAGGCCCCCGGCGAAGTTCTTCGAGCGCAGCCATGTAACCCATTCGCGATCCCGCCAGACGCGGCGGTATAGAAAACGTCGCCGCAATCCCCGTCACCAGATCCGGCCAAGGACGATCCACCAGCGGAAACAACACCGGAGCCGGAGATCCCCGCAAGGCTTCCTCGACGGCATAAGACGCCGGGGAGATGCCGGGATGGATTCTCATCGGTCCGTCCCACCGTCGCTACCCTGGGGAAGGTGGCAACGCAGGCAGAGGTCTTTTTTAAGGGGATGGGTTTCGGGCAAGGGGGAAACTCCCTGGTCCGAATGACAGTCCTGACAACTTTTCCAGTCATTCAACCCGGCGTGCTGCTCGTCCGAGGGCAGCGGCGGGGTCGGTCGGGGATGCTCCGCGAAGTAGCCGAGTAAAACCACCACGAAGCCGACGAACAGCACGAAAACTACTGTTATTCCTAGTTTTTTCGCCTTCGAAGGCTGGGATTGAGTTCCGTTTTCGTTTGTGCGATGATTCATGAATGACTATGATCGGAGTTATGGAATCAAGCTTTTATAAAATGGCTTGAATTTTGCGTCATATTAAAGGGAATGGGATGGAAAGTCAATGCATCCGGAATGGACTTGAGGGTCGCAAGCGACGTTCCCGTTTTCTTGCGCCCATTTGGAAGACAGGATGAAACGATCATGAAAGCGATCTTTACGCATCGACCGATCCCCGTGACGGCGATTCGCTTCCTTCCGACCGTGTTCGTTCTTTGGGCGCTCGTGTTGAGCGGCTGCCCCGGCGGAGCCACTCTGGCTCCCTGCCGCGACCAAAGCGACTGCGGAGAAGGCTGGATCTGCGAGAATGGCCGCTGTCAACCGAATTCCTCGTTGCCCGAAGCGGATTCGGACAACGACGCGGACCCGTACGAGATCGACGACGCCGAGCCGTTTTCCAACGTGGAGTGCTGTGATCCGTTCATCGGCGTGCAGGGAGACTGGATTCGCTGCTCGGACTCCGGCGACATCGAAATCTGCCACGCCGTGGACGAAACCCCGCCGGAGGACTGCTCCACTCCCTGCCAATGCGAGCCGTACGCCGAGTGCGAACGGGGATGCTACGACCCTCCGAACGAGATCGGCGGGGCGATCTGCCTCGAAAACGGGGAATGCGGCCCGCCTCCCGAAAGACCAGACTGCAATCCGGCGTTGGAGTGCCACGAAAATATCCTCGTAAGCTGCAACACGGACGAACTGGTGTTGCGGTCTTTCCCGGAATGCTGGCAATTTTTATGCAAAGAAGTGCAAACTTGCGATATTTCGTGCCAAACCGTGGACGAATGCCAGGCCGAATGCGAGGGAGACGGCTGTATGCCTCCAGGGTCGGATTTCGACTGCGATCCCAAGTGCGAAAACAATGCCATCCACATGCCCTACCCTCTTTACGTCGGCGCACCGGAATGCTGGCTGTGTACCTACGACGTAGAGCCCTGCGAGGAGGGAGACGTCTGCTACCTCGCTCCTGGGGAATATGCCCCGCAATGTTACAGCGACACGGACTGTTCCCTCGTGCCCATGCCGGATTGTTCCGGCGAAGCGCACTGCCGGGAAGACCTCGATCCATCGCTTGTGTACCAGAGTTCGACCGAAATCAAAGACTTTCCGGAATGCTGGGGATGCGTGGACATTCCCCTATACGACTGCGGGGAAGGATTCTGCTTCACTTCCGGGGATTCCGTGGGCTGCCACAACTGGCCCGAATGCGCCGATGTGGAACCTATCGCCTGCGAGGAAGAAACGTTTTGCCGGGACGGCAACGTCATGGCCGAGGAACCGGTTCCCGTGGCCTCGCCCATATGCTGGGAATGCCAGGAATACCTCCATGAGGAATGCGCGGATGGCACAAGCTGCCAGCTTGGAGAAGACGGCTCCATAAAATGTGCACCCTACAGTTCGGAATGTGGAAACAGGCCTCCTCCCCCCTGCCTCGGTCAGGTTTGCTACGATACCGGCATTTATTCCCTGTCCGGCCCCATTTACCTCGGCCCGCCGCAATGCTGGACCTGTGAATACGATGTCATCGAGGAGTGCATGATCGGCACCCATGGAACCTGTGTGGTGGGAACCGACGGACCGATCTGCTGCAACGGCAAAGACGACTACGAGCCGAACAATCTTTACGGAACCGCCACCGAAATCGAACTCAGCGAGGAATACTCGGGAACCGTCTGCGGGCAGGACATCGACTGGTTCCACCTCGACGCACCTGCCTGGAGAACATTTACGGTGCGTTTCGACGCCAGTGGAGCCGTCGACGACACGGAAGCCAAAATTTACGTGAACTCCCGTGAAGTGTACTCGGAAACGGGGCAGTCACAGTTTTACGTTGACACCCAAACCGAAGACGGAGATTCGGAAATTTTGCTGCGATTCGCCCAAAACGGCTTCGAAACGGCCAATTACGGCTTTCGCGTCGATATCAGCGGCTGGGGATGCCCGGAAGACGTCTGGGAACCGAACGACGATGACGACTCGGCCACGGATATCATGAACGAAGTGGCCCAGACCGATGGGGTATGGGTTATCGACGATCTTTGGGCTTGTGACGTATCGGACTTTTTCCTGATTCCCGAAACAGGAGAACCCCTCGATATTATCGTTATGCCCGGAGAAGCAGCTACACCTTATGAAAGAAACCTGATCACATCGATCCTTTACGGAAACTCACGTGACGTCTTGGACAGTCGCGACAACCTCTCTTCCGACCACCGTTATAGCGGAGTGGAATTGTCGTACTATGACGACATTCAACTGGAAGTTAAAACCTATGGAATTCCGGTAAGATATTCGTTAATCATTCGCCCTTCGAGCCAGAATCCCTGCCCGCAAGACGCCTACGAACCCAACGACCACATCGGCGCAACCGTTGAAATGAACCTGGGCGATACCATCGCCGACCTGTGGGCCTGCCAGGATGAAGACTGGTTTGCCCTGCCTTCGGGGAGTCTGCGCGTTCGCGTGCTTCCCGGTCTTTCCGAGGGTTTTTGGGAGTCGTGGCCGGTGGATACGAGCATCTTCATGGGAAATATTCTCTACGAGACTTCCCCCCCGTTGATCGGACCGCACGAACACGTCGTCGAGGTTCCACAGGGCGAGCCATGGTTTTTGAAAGTCCAGGGACAAGAAATCGAGGGGTATCCTTACAGTATTGAAATCATAGAGGAAACACCTGAATGCCCGGCGGATGAATTCGAACCCAACGACGACCACAACTCGGCAAGCCTCCTGGAAGAAGGTCAAACTCCGATGCTGACATCCTGCGCGGATGACGACTACTTCCGGTTCACGATCCCCGCAGGATATACGGCAAAGTTGTCGATGCGCTTTTTCGACCGGAACGACGCCCTGACCGTCGTCGGCGACGGCGAATCGGGAGCACAGACCTACATCGCAACAAGCGGCATGGAACGTGAAGTGGAGTTCGAAGCCGACGACTCCACGTCACGGGATTATCTGCTGGGGATAGGCAACCCGGCGGGACGGGAGAACCGTTACGTCCTTCAATGGGAACTGTTCCCTCCGGTGCAGGACTGCATCGACCAGTATGAACCCAACAATTACGCGGCGTTACGCACGGAACTGGAACCGGGAACCTATGTCGGCCTGGAACTCTGCGACGATGACGAAGACTGGTACGCGGTCGAGGTCGGTCCCGGAATGCGCCTCAAGGCCGCCATCGAGTTCGAGGGCGGCGACCTGGATCTAACTCTGCGAAATGCAGGGGGAATCCTGCTCGACACTTCCGCCAACTTGAGCATGGAGGGCCGGGAAGAGGTCGAAACCGTCAATCTAGTGGGAACGGTCTTCTATCTCCTGCAAGTTTCCGGAAAATTCGACCCACAAGCCCTGTATTCTCTTGAAATTAGCGTAGAAGACGCCGCCCAGGATTGCGTGGACGACGGCTACGAGGACAACGACACCTCGGACGACGCCGTCACCTTGGAGGAAGGCTCGCCGCTCGATCTCGCCATCTGCCCCGACGACGAGGACTGGTTCCTCGTGACGATTCCCGGAACTCGCCGGGGCGTGGTGCACCTGGAGGAAGGAAGCGAACCAGCGGGACTTTCCCTGGAGTTGCATGACCCGGATACCGGCGCGTTGCTGGATCAAAGCGATTCAAACGAAGCGGTCAAAGAACTTTCGCTCGACAACCTTTTCGCCGCCGAACGGAACGTGCTGGTGAAAGTCTCCGCCAGGCTGCGGATTTCCTACACGTATTCCCTGAGTTTCTTCACCAGGACTTATCCGGGCGACTGCGTGGACGACCGCTATGAAGACAACGAGAACCCGGAAGACGCTCGGGAACTCACCGCCCCCGGCGTAGAAGCCAATTTGATGATCTGTTCGGGCGATGACGACTGGTATTTCATGGAGGTCGAAACCGGCTATGATCTTGGAATTCAAGTGCTTTTCGAGCACGAAGAAGGGAACATCGACGCGGTGCTGTACGAGTCCGACGGCCAGACCGAGGCGGCTGCGGGTCGCAGCCTGACCGACAACGAGAATCTGCCGACCATCGGGGCGGCGGGCTACCCGCGCTACTATCTCCTTCGAGTTTTCGGGGTTTCCGGGGCGCAGAATCCGTATTCTTTGGTGCTGTTTTCGGATACTTCCGGCGAATGTCGAAACGATATCTTCGAAACCAACGAAACCTACGAAACCGCCGCAAGCATCGATCCGGACGATTACCCCAACCTCACGCTCTGCCCCGGCGACCACGACTGGTACGCTCTGAATCTCACACGAAACCGCTTCATGATGGCGTCCATTCACTTCGACGGCGGCGCAAATCTCGATCTGGAATTGTACGACGAAAACCTCACGCGCATCGCGGAATCGACCGATCAGGATTCCAACAGCGAAACGGTGGCGATCCCCTCGGTGGAGCAAACGGGACGCTACTACCTGCATGTGCTGGGAGAATCCGGGGCAGGCACCGGATACCGGTTGCACGTGGAAACCCGCAACGCCATCGGAGAATGTCGGGACGACGCCTACGAACCCAACAACAGCCGCCAGACGGCCTCCGTGATCGACGAGGACGGCCAGCCCTATTCCGGTCTGCAAATCTGCGAAGGGGAAGAAGAATCCGACGCGGACTGGTACGCCATGGAATTGCAGGACGACGACACGGTGGAGCTCGACGTGCTGTTCTCCCACGATGCCGGAGACCTGTTGCTCAACACCTACCGCCCCGACGGAACCCTGTTCGCCCAAAGCAACGGAAGTTCCTCGATGAACAACCGGGAAAGCGTCTATCTGAACCGGGTTTCCGGCGGTCGATGGACCTTTGAAATTCGCTCCGTGGACAACGTGCGCAACAGCTACTCCATCAGCGTGGACGTCGGACACGGTCTGTGCTCCATCTGCGCGGGCGACCAGGACTGCGGTGGAGACGACGATTTCTGCGCGATCCTGGGTGGCAGCGGTTTGCCGCCGGTCTGCACCCGGCACTGTTCTTCCTACTCGGATTGCCCGCAGGGGTTCAGTTGTATGCCGCTGTTCGACCTCCTGGACTATCAGTGCATACCGAACGACTGGTCCCGCTGCGAAGTACCTTGACGTTTGGCGTGATTTCGAGGAGAAATGCTTGACCTCGTGGGAATCAGACTGTATCTTTTTCGCGAAAAACACTTGAAAATTCGAGGAGTTCAATAGAGTTTCCCATGAGACGTAAACACCTGCCGACATTGAAACATTCGTGGTTCGCCGCTATGGCGGCGCTGTGGCTTTTTCTCGCGATTTCACCGGGTTGCGATTGGGGCAGCACGGGGAAGTCCTACAAGCCCGATCCCGAACACCAGGGGCTGAAGTTCCTCGTATCCGAAGCGCCGAAACAGTTCGATTTTCCCGTGAATGAAAGCTGGGACGGCAAAATCGAGTTGCTGGGCTTCAATCTCGAACCTATGCCCTTACAACACGGCAAGCCGTTCAAAGCCACGTTTTATTTCAATGTTCTCGACAACCTTTCCCGACCGTATAAATTTTTCGGCCATTTCGAATCTCTCGCCTCCGACGAGCCGGCCCGCCAAGGTTGGGACCACTACCTGGCAGGAAACGCGATTCCCGCGATGAAGTGGAAACCCGGCATGATCTTCAAGGACGAATACCAGGGAAAGATTCCACCCGGTTTCCCCGGCGTCAAGGCGGATCTGTGGGCGGGCTTTTTCGATGGCAATTACCGAATGCCGCCGGACAAGCGCCAAAACAGCGACTCTCAGGACCGCGTGAAAGTCGCGACGATCGCACTCGACAAACCCATTGAAAGCGATCGGGAAGCGCAGGTGTTCCGAGCGGGTGGGCCGATCACCATCGACGGAAAACTGGACGAACCTTGCTGGGAAAAAGCCCCATCGCTGGGATTTTTCGTCAACACCTCCGGTACGAGCAAAGTTCACCCGGTGACCGACGCCAAACTGCTGTGGGACGACACCAATCTGTACGTGGCCTTTACATGCAACGACAAGGATGTATGGTCCACGTACCTCCGGCGGGACGATCCCCTTTACCGGCAGGAAGCGGTGGAAATATTCATCGACGCGGACGGCAGCCGAAGCACCTATTACGAATTGCAGATCAGTCCGGCCAACGTGATTTTCGATGTGTACTGGGGTTCACGTCGCCGCCAGCGCAACATGGCCTGGGATTCGAAGATGAAAACCGCCGTATCGGTGGACGGCACGTTGAACAATCACAATGACACCGACAAATCTTATACGGTGGAAGTGGCGATTCCGCACGAAGTGATCGAGGATGCCCCGAACCGCCCACCGAAGCCGGGAGACGTCTGGAAGGCCAATTTCTTCCGCATGGAAAAGAAGCACAACGGACCCTCGAAGGGCAGCATGTGGTCGCCCACGATGGTGGGGGACTTCCACGCCCTTTCCCGTTTCGGCAAACTCACGTTCATGGAACCAAGCGCGGGGGATCGCAACGTCGATCCCGCAACCTTGCAGAAAAACTCGAAGTCTTTGAAAACAAAGGACAACTCGAAAAAACAGCCTTGATGCTTGCATCGTTCGGTGCCGGTCCGTTCGAGGATCGGTTATTGGAAAGGATTTTATCATGAAATATCGATTTTTATTGGTGGTTTTGGTCGCGCTTCTGGGGCTCGGCTTCAGCCTGTTCGGTCCGGCCTGCGGCTCGGACGATTCCACTGGCACCGACGGGGACAATCCGTATATTCCCTCCGGCGACACGGACAACAATTCCAATACGGGTGGAGATCCCGACAACGGCAACCAGAGCGGCGACCAGGAAGGCGGGTTGGTCATCAACCCCTACCTGACCGATGGCGACGAGGAAGAGGAACAGGACATCTGGCGACCGGAATGCACCGAGGACCGGGATTGCAGCGGCGACAAATACTGCGACACATCGGCAAACATCTGCCGCTGGCGCAAAACGTTGTGCGAGCCCTGCCAAAGCGATCGCGAATGTGGAACGCGGGAAGATGCCTGCCTGCTCCATGCCAACGGCTCCCATGTCTGCGGCAGATATTGTAGCGCCGACTGGCCCTGCATGTGGCGCAACGAAGAAACCGACGCCTTCGAGTGCCAGACCGTACCCGACGTGAGCACCGACCAGTGCCGCTACGTGGGCATCGCCGGAACCGCCACAAAAGGCGAACCATGCTGTGTCACCGACGATTGCGATCCCAACACCGGAGAGGATCTCGTTTGCGCCGGATCTCCTCGCGCCTGCATCAAAGACTGCCATTCTCCGGGGTACGGTTGCGCCAACGGTCAGGTTTGCCGCGACGACGGCGCCTGCGCCCCCGGTTGCGACACCAACGGCGACTGCCCCGAAGGTCAGGTCTGTTTGGAGCAGAACTGCGTCACGGGTGAATGTGCGGAACACGTGGACTGCTACCCGGAGCGTATCTGCAACACCACCACCCTTAAGTGCGAGGATGGTTGTGTGGAATCCGACGGATGCCTTGCCATGAACGAGTGCATCGACGGAGAATGCGTCGAGCGGGTCGGCTGCAAAGGCACCTGGGATTGCGATGTCAACGAAAACTGCGACAAGGAAGACGTTCCCGCCGATGCACCTCCCGAAGATCGCGGCATATGCTACGATCCCCGTTACCCGTCCAGCGATGAAAACCCTGCCCCGGCGGATCACCAGAACAAGCTGTACTGCGCCCCCTGCACCGAACAGGCACAGGATTCGGATGAATGCGGCGGCGTGGGAACCCACTGCCTGGGCGTGAAGGATTCCGAAGGCGTGGAACGCGGGAATTTCTGTTTCATTCCGAGGGATTGCAAAGCCATGGAAACCGACGACGACGGCAACTTCGTGGGTTGGGACGATGGCGCGTACTTCTGCCCGCGCGGTTACGACTGCATGAAAATGACGGGCCAGATCACCGGGAAATACTGTTTCACGAAATGCTGGGATCCCAACTTCACCTACCCGGAGGAATTGCAGCAGTAAACAGCAACGAACGTCACGCATTCAACCCCGGAATCCTCTCCGCGATTCCGGGGTTTTCTTTTTTGCATATCCTATCCTGACTTCCGCACTGGGACACCCTGAATCAGTGGAGTAGGTTATGAAGTTCCTGTTGATGCGGATCCATACCGAGCAGGATGTGTCGAGGGCTGGGATCATCGGGTAATTCTACGATCATCTCATACATCGTATGGGTCAGTTCCACGGCTCGTTGTACGCTGATTTGCGATTCACTTGCTTCCAGCAGGCGTTCCAGTTCTTTGTAAAGCGTGTACGCGACAAAGGCCACACAGACATGAGCCTGGATGCGTCGTGGACGGTAATGATAGATCGGTCGGATGCGCAAGTCCGTTTTGGAAATCCGAAACGCCTTTTCGACACGCCACAATTGCCGATAATTGTCGATGACCTTGGATGCCGAGTGAGCCGTGCTGGTCAGATAGCCCTTCAGGCCGTCCCAACGGGAGGCCTGCTCCACTTTCGTCTCGTCGATGTCGATCTTCACATCACCCACAAGGCGGAGAAATTTGTTGTAACCACGTTGATTGATCTGTTGTTTCGTCAACCTGCCCGATCCGATTTTGCCTCTGAGCTTTTTGAGTCCTTTCTCGCGATTGTAGGCATCCTTGGCCGCCCGCTTGTCGGAGTAAGATACGATCAACCGATGACCGTTGCCCTTGTCGATCACGAGGCTTGCTCCGTTTATCAGTCCCGCGCTCTTTTTCAAAATCTCCGCCTGTATGGCCTCCGATTCGTTGCGTAATCGCGCCCCCACGATGAAAGGATAGTTTGCCTCATCGAGGCATTTGAGGTTCTTTGCCGATAACATCGTCGCATCCGCCACGACGACCGGTTTGCCCAGACGATACCTGGCCCCGATGGCATCGAGAACCGGCAGCAGAGTGTGGCCCTCGAACGTATTGCCTTCGAAAATATCGTAGCCGATGGGAAAGCCTTTCTCGCCGATCAACAAGCCGAGCATGATCTGCGGATGCTGAAACTTGCCATCCTTGGAAAACCCGACTCTGCGCAGGTCGTCTTCGTCTTCGGCCTCAAAGTAGAGTGTGGTCATGTCGTAGAAAACGACGGAAATGGTTTCGAGAACGGATCGGGAGTAGTCGTAAGCGATTTGCTCGACCTGTTCCTTGTATCGGTCGGCCAGCTTGTCCAGAAAGCGATAGATGCGATCCACCGAGATTCGCTTGCCCTGGTAGCGGTACAGGTAATCGACGGTCTTGAGTTTGCTGGTCGGATAGGCCAGGCGTGCGATCACAATGTCGCGAAACAGTTGCTCCGGGACGGCATCAAAGCCGAGGCGATCGAACAATGCCCCAAAGATCCGTTCGGGCCCCACGGTTCGAATCTGGCTGTTTCGTACGCGATGAACGAAGTCGAGTACCGCTGCGTTGCGCGTCTCGTCTTTCGGAAACAATTGGTACTGACCGGATTGACGCGCAATGAAGGCGTGTCCAAGCGCCACGAGGCGTTCAATCTCTTCGGGATCGCTGGTGGAACCCATCCGATACCCCCTCGTCTTGTCGATGACCTGGACGCTGATGGTGCCGCTTTGATTGCGCTTCCGACGAACAAACATGCCTCATTTTACCACCGGGACACCCAAATTTGAAATCCAAACAAGTGATTTCAGTAGGTTAGAGTGTCATTTTTCTGTACGTGCGGAAGTCGGGGGAATGGGGATACAAGTCGGCGTTCGGTCCCTCCTGCGCATCGTGCCCGGCAGGCACATTCGGCGCAGCTACGGATACCTGTTTGCCATGTTCTCCGGGTTTCTTCTCGGCAGATGAAGCCCAGACCCAATGTGATCCCTGTGAAGTAGGATCGTACAATAACGAGGCCGGATTGGCTGAGTGCGAACCCTGCCCGGAAGGCTGGATGATCTCGGCGGAAGGGGCAACCTATTGCGATATCTGTGCCGAAGGGTATTATGGTTCCAATTGCACACCATGTGGACGCCCGATCCTGGGGCCGATGAATGTCAGGCCTGTCCAGTGGGTACCTATACCGAGAATGAAGGTTCCACCTTCTGCACACCGTGTGCGGCAGGTACGTATGCTGCCTATGGTGGATCCATGGTTTGTTTCGACTGTGATGCGGGTACCTATGCGCTCCAAGGCGCATCCGAATGCACGCCTTGTCCCGGAGGGCAGAGCACCCCGTGCAACAATCACGGCCAATGTTCGGTGATGACCGGGATTTGTACCTGCAACGATGGCTGGTCGGGTGATGCCTGCGACGTGCCCTAACGGCTATTGAGAATCCGTTTGTTCACCTTGCAGCTGTTCAGACTACGATTCCTGCAACGATGGCTTCGGTGAGGTGTGTTCCGCTTAAAATTGCAGTGTCTCCTTGGAAGAGGTAATTCCATATGAATTGTCAGTCTGTAGGTGTACGTGTGAATTGATAATTCTTGCGACCAGTTGCGAGTCGTTTGTTGTATTACCCAACATTTCCAAGCGTCTGGCGAAGCAATCGTCTGACCCATGAATTCTCACGGTACATCGTCGGACTCGCTCCCTTTTTTATCAGGAATGTACACCACTTCGCCGTTGGGGAGGCGGTAGGCGACGCCCAGACGTTGGCCGCTGCCACCGATTTCCTCTTCCGTCATGCGCAACCGTTCGATTTGTACGCCTTTTTTCATGATGATTTCCATATCGGGACGCCCCGGATTCTTCACGATGGCGAAATCGTCGGGAGAGGTGAGCAGTTCGGGAACGCTCAGCGCGGTGAACATCGCGAGGATCAGCGCCACGGCGAAGACCATCGCCACATCGAAGAGGTTGGCCACCGCTCCCAGCGGATCTTCCTCCGGCGCGCCCAGCAGCCGCCGGTATCGTCGCACGGGGGTGCTCATGGCTGCGCTTCCTGCGTGTGTGCGTCGTACAGGCTTTCGATGTCGGCGATGTCTTTGGCGTACCAGAACTGGCGTAGCGTCAGCATCACGTAGCACAAAAGACCCACGAACAGGCCGACCACCGTCGTGCTGAAGGCGATCACGAGATCGTTGGACATCACCGCCAGGTTGCCTTTCGAGATGTTCATCAGCGCCGGTCCCATGGGAATCAGCGTGCCCATCAATCCCAGCACGGGTCCGAGCCGCAATCCCACGCGCACCGGCAGCACCCGATGCGCCGCCCTGAATTCTGTCTCCTGCAGGCGGCGTCGCAAGGTGGTTTCGTCGTGTATCTTCCCGTTTTTATAGGAATTTTCTACGAATCCCCGCACGAGGGGCATGAGATGTTCCAGCGCGGTCGGAGGCGCTTCACCGTCAAGCAGCCGTGAGAGCGTTTCGCCGTGGCGTGCTGTGGAGCGCTTGCGTTCGAGGGCCTCACGCAAAAAACCGCCGGTTTCGTACAACGCCCAGACCAACGCCAGCAACACCCCGACGATGACCGGCATTTTAAGGGAAACCGTGATGGTGTAGAGAATCTCAACCGCCTGTTCGATCATGATTTTTTGCGTCCCGTAATGCGGCGACCTCGCAGATTGTAACCCGCCAAGACGATCAAGAGCCCAAGTCCGACGAGCAGCGGGGCCAGAAACGATGCTTTTTCGTTCTCGATCGCTTCAGTCTGCTTCTTCGGCTCCTGTTTGGCAAGACGTTTTCCCTGAATGGTCTCCTGGGCGTCTTCGACCTCGGCGGGTGTTTCCATTTCCGCCGATCTGGCCTTGTAGGCGTCCAGCAGGGCTTTCATTTCTGGTGTTCCGGCGTCAAGAAGCGTGTTTTCGACGAATTTCTCCAAGCCCTCGTTGCCGCCCTCACGTGCCCCGCTGGCGCGTCCGTGCTTGGCGACCGACTCGGCGTAGGCGGCGGTGACCTCCAGCCGGGTGGCGTCGTCGGCCTTCCAGAACTCCTTACGCATCGTTTCGAGCAAGGTGACGGAAAGTTTTTGGAACGAATGCGGGTTGGTGGTGTCGAACCACTTCTTCAGTCCCAGATTTTTCGAGTCGCGGACGTAGATGTCGGTGACGTCCTCCCAGTTCGAATCCTCGATGGCGCGCTGCCGCATGATTTCCCAACCCATCAGGTTGTCCACGTTCTGCGCGATGATGTTGCCCCCCGCGTAGCCTTCCTTCATCATCGCCTCGATCCAGCGGGGATTCGTCAGGCGAATGCGCATGTCCTGCTGCACGGCATCCTTGGAATCGACGATCTTCGCCTCGTCGGTGTCGCGGACGTCCACGAACAGGTATTCCGGCTCTTTGCCCGTAAGGTGCTCGATGGCCAGCGACAGGGTGCCGTCCACCCACCAGGTGAACTTGTTGGAAAGCACGAAGTCACGGTTGTCGTACCAGCTTCTGAAAATGTGCTCGGTGCCCATGAGGGCTCCCTCGAAGCTTTCGGGCGAGCGCTCGCCCCATGCGCCCTCGGTGTAGATGTACTTGCTTTGCTCCAGGTAGACTTCCAGCAGGTCTTCGCGGGTCTCCCATTCTCCCGAACGCTCGGTGAGATAAAAGAACCAGTTGTGGCTGTCGAGGATTTCCTCCGGCTTCGCTCCGAACATCCGTCCCAAGGAAAGGGCGTGTGCTTTTTCTGGAGAAAAACCTTTCTTTTCAAGGGTTTGGCGCACTTTTTGGCTGTTTCGGTACAGGAAGTTGTCCTTTTCGTCGAGCGTCGCCGCCAGCCGGATGGCCTTGTCCAACAGCTTCATCATCGAGGGCAACTCGTCCCGGTAGATGCTGCGGGCCGATAAAAACACGTCGATGCGCGGGCGGCCCAGTTCTTCGGAGGGAATCAGTTCCACGTTCCGCACGCGGTTCTTGGCGTCCCAGACGGGCCGGATGCCCATCAGGTACAGAATCTGGGATTCGATAATGCCGTAATCGCTGTAAGTAGTGAAAGGTACGAGGCTAAACGCGATCTTTTTCGGATAGCGGCCCTTGGATTTGTAATGCTGGGCCAGGTATTCGCGCATCAGTTTCGTGCCTAACTCCCACGAAGAGCGCGATGGCAACTCCTCCGGATTGAGCACGAACATGTTGCGTCCGGTGGGCAGTACGCCGGGGTTTCGTTCGGGATTGCCGGACGGTCCCGGCAGGATGTACTTGCCGTCCAAGGCATCGAAAATCCTGGAGATTTCGTCGGGTGCTCGATCCAGGCCGCGATTCATTTCCATGACCATTTCCAGGCTTTCGGTGAAGGCTTCGGGAAGGTTCGCTTCGGTGGGGTTTCCCCCGGCGGCTTTGACGGCTTCCGTCGGCGTCAATTTCTGAAGGAACATCGAGCGCAGGATCTCCGCGCCTTTTTCCTTGAGTTTTCGGACGTCTTCCGGCTTTTCGGCGTTCAGTCCGAACAGAGGCCCGGCGGCGCGATAGAAACGTTTGCCCATGCAATGCACCAGGTAGGGAATGCGGACGTCCTCGGCGGGAGGCTCGCCCAGCACGTGCATACTTGCCGGGACGTATTCGTTGCTTAGGTCGTGCAGGTATTGCGATACTTTTGCGACCGCCTCGGTTCCTATCGTGTCGTCCGGGGGAATCTCCAGCGACAGATCCCGGTCGAGGCGGTTGGCTTTTACCTGTTCGGTGATGGACGCGGCGAACTTGTTTTTCAGTGCGCCCTCTTCGAGCGTGTTGAATTTTCCGATGGCCGATTCCAGGTTCATCAGTTCGTCCGACAGCCCCGCCTCCATCAACGGCGGCGGCATGAAATCGACCGTCACCGCCCGCGCCCGACGTTTGCAGGGCAGCAGTTCGGCGCTGTTGCTGGCCAGCCAGGGGTTGACGTTGGGCATATCGCCCAGCAGCATGTCGCTCCAGTCCGAGCGGGAAAGCACGGCCTGCTTGCCGGGATACAGCCACTCTGTGCCGTGGGAGCCGAAATGCACCACCGCGTCGGCATGGAATGACTCCTGAAGCCAGAAATACGTGGCGAGAAAATGGTGGGTCGGGGGCAGCAGGCTTTCGTCGGGACTTTGTTCCTTGGTGGTCGAAGTGATGGTTTCGCCCTTGGGCGGCTGGGCCATCAGAATCACTTTACCCAGATCGATTTTCGGCAATACGAGATAACGCTTGCCCTTGTCTTGCCAGACCATCAACTTTCCGGGAGGCTCTCCCCATTGCTCGATCATCTCGTTTCGCCGCCATTGCGGAACTTTTTCCTCGAACCAGAGCCGGTAGCGATCTTCGGGAATCAGTATTGCGTGTCCGCTACGGGCCAGTTTGTCCAGCGAACCCGGTTCCCAGGTACCCATCTGGCGGCCATGGTCCACGATCCAGCTCAACAATTCCTCGGCATCGGCGGGCAGGTGGTCGAGGCTGTAACCCCTTGTTTTCATTTCGTTCAAGAACCGCACCATGCTTTCCGGGGCGTTGAGGCTGTGGGCCGGACCGCTCATCAGGCCGGACTTGTCCACCTGCCGATCGTAGATCATGATGGCGATATTCTTGTCTTTGTTGGCGGTGCGACGCAGGTCGATCCAGGATTTCGCCCGGGTCGCGATGCGCCGGATGCGGTCGGGAATGGGAACGATCTCCTCACCGCTGTCGCCGCCGTGTTCGGTGCCTCCGGCGGTCAGGCACTCGGTCGCACCCTTGAGTTCCGCCGAGACGAGCAGGTGAAACATGCCCGATTTCTTCATGCCTGGCTGGTTGCTTTTACGCCATTCGGCGATGGATTCGTCGGTGAACCACATCGCATGGAGGCGCGGTACGCCCAGTTTGTCCCAGAATACCGGAGGTTCGCGCGTGTGGGAATTCATTATGACGAGATCCGACTTGAAGGACTCCAGGTTTTCCCTGAAGCTGGGATCGTCCGCCACGAAGCTTACGGCGGCAATCCCCAGCTTTTCCAACTCGCGAATCAGGGCTTCGACGACCTTCGGCTGGTGGAAAATGAGGTGGTGCCGCCAAGTGCCTAGCGCGACGCGCGGGCTTTTCTCGCGACTCCAACCGCTTTTTTCCGCCTGCGCCCAATAGGCGTCGATATCGTCCAACTCCCCGTAATCAGGATGGAAAATGCGCACGAGCTTTCCCGTGCCGGGAGGTTCCACCTCTCCCGGACGTTCGAAATAGTGAATCAGCGCATAGAGCAGCATGTTTTTCATCGACTCTTTTGAAAGCCCGTAGTAGCGGGCCAGCGTTTCGTCGATGCGCACCTTGTCTTCACCGATCCAGCGTTGCCAGTTGTGGCAGATCGGCAACGGCCCAACGCAGAAGATTTTCTGTTGCGGGTTCTTTGCCAAAGATGCGCCAAGTATCTGTTTATACTCCTTTTCCATGTCTCCACTGGCAAACGAGACGAAAATCAGATCCCGATCGGAGAGGTCCAGCGTCGGAGTCTGGCGGAAACGCTCGCCCCGGTAGTGTTCCAGTTCGAGGTTCAGTTCCTTTTCGTGGGCTTTGAGAGATTGAAACGCCCCGCCCCCCATGCCGACCACGCCGAAGCGCAGAAGTTCTCCTTGTTTGGGGGCTTCCGATTGGGCAAACGCGGGAAGACACAGCATCAGCAGGAAGAATACGGAGGATAGAGTTTTCATCGGTTCCCAATCTGTTGCAATTGCAATCGGTTGTGGGACGAGGATTGTTCGTCCTTAAAACGACAAAAAGGCGTCGGGCTGAAAATCGGCCCGACACCCCAATACTTACGTTCTGCGTTTCACGAAATCAAGGCTTAGAACTCCAAAGTCACGGACCCACTGACCAGCAATCCCGGCGCTTCGGACGTTTCGCTGGGCACGCTGTACACGGCGTAACGTTTGTTTAGCAGGTTCTCGGCGACCAGTGTCCAACGGACCTGCTCGACGATCTTCCCTGACAATGTAAGGTCCAA
The DNA here is from genome assembly GCA_963663525.2 of Myxococcota bacterium. GTDB lineage: Bacteria > Myxococcota_A > SURF-8 > SURF-8. The sequence continues at coordinate 101,296 of CAXXHC010000004.1, read as the reverse complement.
CAACACATAGTCCTTGAGGCGGGTGTCTTCCGAGTTGCCGAGGTCTGTATAGCGCTCGCCTTCGTAGCGGGCGGAGAAGTCGGCGACGATCCACTCCAGGTATTGGAAGACCACGCCCACGCGCGCCCGGTGCTTTGGTTCGAAGGGCATCATGTTGCCTTCGTTCGTCGAATCGCCTTCGTCTTCCAAGATCTTGGAATAATTAAAGGTATAGCCGCCGTATACCGACCACATGGGGTTGATGTCGAAATGTAGTTCCGTGTCCACGCCCATGACCTGGATTTTGGTGATGTTGGCCATTTCGTACTGATTGTCGTTGATTTTCCGCGAACCGATGAAGTTCTCCCCGAAGGTGTAATAGGCCGTCACCCGGCTATACAGATTCTTCAAATACCACTGATCCCAACCGATTTCGGAGGACCATGCTCTTTCCGGGTCGAGTTCCGGGTTGCTGAAGGTCTGCATCGGACCGCGTGTAAAGACCGTGTACAGTTCGAACAGCGTCGGTGCGGCGAACGAACGCCCCGCCGATGCCCGCAACGTGGTCCAGCGGTCGTAACGGTAGACGAAGGCGAGCTTCGGGTTGATCGCGATCCAGGAGCGGTCCTGGTACTTTTCATCCAGCGGTTCGAAGGGTGCGGGGTCGGTATCGACGTTTTGGCCGTCGCCGCTGCGCACGTAATCCAGACGGAAACCGGGAGTCAGCAGGAACTTGTGCTTGCCGGTCTTGAAGGTCATTTCGTCCTGGGCGAAAATCGAACTAAGTAGTTGATTGCCCTTGGCTTTTCCTTCTCTGTCGGAGGTGTCGTACTCGTTGTGTTTGTCCATCGTGAAGTACGACGAATCGACGCCCACCGTGATGCGATTGAAGTCGGCGACCTTGAAGTCGGTCTGAAACACCTGGCCGTATTTGACGGAATCGCTGTACTCGGTGTGATCCATCGTCTTGTAGTCGGGTCGTGCGCTCAACACCACGTTGCGTTCGACCTTTTGCATAAAAATGGCCGCGCTGAGGTTGGCGTCATCCGCCATTTCCCGTTCGTAAGCCAGTCGAAATGCCGTGGTGGCGTTTCTCTGGTCGGTTTTTCTCAGACCCCGGCTGTAATCCTCGTTCACGTAGTTGAGTCCCAGCGTGAGGAGGGATTTGTCGTCCGGTTCCACGAACAAGGAGCCGTTCAGGCTGACGTCCGTGCGCCTGTTTTTCACGTGGTAGTCCTGTTCGGGTTTGGCCTGGACGTACCCGTTGGAGTGGTACAGGCTGCCGCCGACGGAGTAGCCCACCTTGTCGAATTTGCCCCGTTGCAGAAGTGCTGCCGTGGTGGTGCTGAGGCTGCCGTACCCTCCTTTAAGCATGGTTTCGTTCGGTTTTTTCGGTTTCTTGGTGATGATGTGAATCACGCCGCCCATCGCGCCGGAACCGTACAGCGCCGACATCGGACCACGCACGATTTCGATGCGCTCGACGGATTCTTTGGGAATCATCGACCAGTTGACTGCACCGTTGACCTCGTTCATCGGGATGCCGTCCACCAGGATAAGTGTCCTTTTTTGCTCGGAAATACCGCGCAGAGTGATTTCACGACCAGGACCGCATTCGGCGATGTGGGTGCGTTTGTAGGACACGCTGGGGACGCGCACGAGGAACTCGTCCAGCGTCTTGGCCGGGGAGTGTTCGATGTCTTCCTTCTCGATCACGCTCACCATTGCCCCGGCGTCTTTCCAGGACGAAGCCCGGCGGTTGGCGGTGACGACGATTTCCTCGGCGGGGATCGCCTCGTCGGGTTCGGCGGCGGATTTTCTTGTTTTTTCAGTAGCTTGCGCGGATTCCTGCGAAGCCTTCTCTACAGGCTTCGAACCTTCCATGACCACTTCCGGTTCGGGGGAAGGAGCAGAGGCGGGAGGTTGAACGTCTTCGGACGAAGTTTCGGCGTGGCTGAGATTCGGAACCGATCCAAGGCAGAGAGCGATTACAAAGAACGATGCGACCAAGGATGAAACGGGTTTCGACATAACTAACTCCTGCTTCCTATATAGTAATTTGGAGTGACTTCATTGTGTTCGCTCTTTTCTTAAAGTTCGAAAGGGGGGATGTCGAATTAATTTTCATTAATATGGAAAGGGAAGAAAATGGAGAGTATATTTCTGTTGCATAAAAAACCAATTAAAAACAAATGTTTAACGATCTGAATGCTGGAGCGGACGTGAAAATGACTTAAATGAATTTTAACATTCGAGAATGAGATGACTTTGGCTACGGGAGGGATGAATTCAATACGAATTGTAGCCTAGTGGATCATTCGGATAGAAAAGCGGGGTATAGAGATTTGAGTTTGATACGAGCATTTTCGGTTGTGAAACGCCAGTCGACGCCGATTTGACATTTGTTTCGGTTTCGTTCCCATGCCTTGATTTCTTTGCGCATGTTGTTGATCTCACCGATCCGTCGCGACAAGCACTGCCGTGTCATGGCCGACAATTCGCACTCGGCGATATTCAACCAGCTTCCATGTTTCGGCGTGTGATGGATCTCCAATCTGCGTGTCAGCCGCCGCGCCTCTTCCGGTTCGAACGCTTCGTACAACGAACCGACGCTGTGTGTGTTCAGATTATCCATGACCAGCACGACCTTTTCGGCGTCCGGATAATCCACTTCCAGCAAGGTTTTGACTTCCTGTGCCCAATCCTTCTTCGTCCTGCGCTCGCGTGCTTCCACCCGCCGCCACGATCCCAAAGGCTCCGTAAACAGGAAGATCGCCGCCGTCCCGTTTCGTTCGTATTCGGAATCGAACCGAGCCGGATGACCGGGGGCGACGGGGACCGGAACCCGTGTTTCTCGGATCAACTGCACCGGTTGCTCGTCCATGCACACCAGGGGCATGGATGGATCGTAAGGGCGTTTGTACACATCCAGCACGTCTTCCATGCGTGCTACGAATTCGGCATTCGCTTTCGGAGGAATGCACCACATCCGTTTCAGGTGAGGCTTACATTCATTTTTTTAAGTGTCTCCATCACCGTTTGAGGCGAGATGGAATCCACGACATTTAACTCCACAAGGCGGTCGGCCAACATTTTCAAACTCCAGCGCGAGCGACCCTCGGGTGGCGGCGAGCAGGCCTGAGCGATCAGAACGGCCTCTCCCTCGCCGTCTAGTTTGCGTTTTCTGGAAGGACGCTCCTGCTTCTTTCGATTCAACGCGCCTTCAAGTCCGCGTTCGACGAAGCGTTGCCGAATCTGGGCCACCGTCGAGGCATGGCATCCGTAGGCTTCGGCGGCTTTTTCGTCAATCCAGCCCGGACCGTCAGCATCCACCGCCAGCAATACGTGAGCATGACGGATCTTGTAAGCCGCCGTGCGCCCTTTTTTCACCAGAGCCTCAAGGTACTCCCTTTCCTTATCCGTGAGACGAACGATATAATATTTGGCCATTATCTTCTCCATTCAATATTCTACAGTAAATGGAGATATTGTACTCGAAAATACTCATCGATTCAACACGAATGATGCACTAGATGCCACCGGCAGGAAGAATTTTCCGGATCCCGTTCAATGGGTAGTTTTTTGTAAAGCACGTTTAAGCGACGTCCTGTTGTGCGAAACGGGAAATTCGTTTATAGTCGAAAGTGCGTGGGTTTTCGCCGGAATGCACGGAGTATGAGTCCGCCGAAAACCCGCATTTCACCACAATTTTCAGCTATCCGGAACGGGGGGAGGTTCCCTGCGGATTCGCTGGAAGGTTACGGCGACGATGATATTTTACGGACCTATATCCGAACGCTCCAACTGGCGTCGGGAACCCGTTCTGACGGTTGTCATCGAGACGATCGAAGAGTTGGAAAAAGTCAAGGCTCGTTACCTGGACCACCACCAGTTTGTTGCTCCGACCCATCCTCAAGCCAAACCCGGACAATGGAAGCAGCTTCATTTCGTGCTTCCCGACAGCAACGATTTCGAAACCTGTGCGAAAATCGCCTCGGTGATGTCCACACCGGGAGCCTCCCATGTGTATACGCTATTTCATCTGGACTTGCTGACGACCGACCAAATCGGGCGCATCAAACAGGTGCTGATTCGCCATCGCTATGCCAGTCTTCCCGAAGAACTCACCCAGTCGGGAGAAGAAAGCTCGTTCAGTTTCGAACTTTCCAAGGAGATCGAGCAGCTTCAAAATCCTCAAGCGACACCGCCAGTTGCTGCCGTCGTATTGCCGGAAAAAGTTACACCCGCTGGCCGTTCCTTCGATTCCAAAGACTTCGACCTGCCCACTCCACCGGATAGCACACGCACCGTGCTTCCCATACCTGCAACCCGGAAGCGGAAACCTCGTGAACCGAAAGGCGAACAGGCTTTTATTCGTGCTCTGCTCGCACGAAATGCCCCGTCGGACGAGAAACTTTTGGAGGTGGCGCTTCCCGAAGAAGCCCGAAGTTTGGCTGAGCTTCCCGCCTCATCCAGCGACTTTTCCGGAGTGGAAAATGCCACGGAGGCTCGACAGAATATTCTTGCCTTCCTGGTCTTTTTCACCAAAGCCGTGCAGCGTTCCGGATATTATGCCGATCCCAATCACCCGGAGACCCGCAAAGCCCGCAGAGGTTTGTACGCATTTTTCCGAAAAATGCTGCAAAACAAGTTGAAAATCAGCTTTGTTCGGCGGGGACAGGCGAAAAGCGAGGATCTCCTGATCGAAGGCATCACCGACCGGATGATTTCCGCCCGCGAAACCATGCCGCTGGTCGTAATCGAAATGTATTTGCCGAAGTTTCTCGAGTACCTCAACCGGCGCTGCCTGTTATCGTTCTCGATCAAACGCACGATTACCGAGGCCAAGTTCGACCGTTTTATCGACCTGCTCAGCGAGTATCGACCGAACGTTCAGGAAAACTCGCTCAAGGAAGGCGAGGAGTTCAGCCGCTTGTTGCGCGAGCGGGAGATTTTCGAAGTTCAGGTGATTTTCGACGAGGAATTCATTGCTTCCGACCGGAATCTTCCCTGGCAGGCCGAATTGACGCTATCCAGGTTGCGCAAAGATCTCAAAGTCATTCCGATGCTGAAAGAGGCTTCTGCTGAGGAACTCAAGCAGATCAAACTCCAGATCTTCCGCGATACGCTGCATCCGCTGAGCAACCCGGCGTTTTTATTGGCCGTGCTGCTCAACGCCGACCTCGTGATGCAGGAACTCAAACAGAAGCTGGGATTCGAAGAAAGCGAGGTCGAACGCCACATGGTCGATTCCATCGACCCGGCGAACCTGACGCCCGTGGCCCACAGGTTGGTCGATCGCTCGAAAAAACTCGAAGAATTGAAGAATACCGAGCAAAGGAAGAGTCGAAAAAAGGCCATCGAACGTGAACGGGCAGCCCTCGAAGGAGTTTTGGGGCATCTTGTTCGGCGTCTGGGGGAGGAGGAAAACCCGGAGGCCGACGCCACTTTAGAATTGTTGTTTAATGAAAAACTGATCCTGTTCGATGTGCTTCCACTGCGCTTACAGGAAGGCGTCAAGGATCTCAAGCGGGCGGAGGCGTTTGTTGCTAAACCCGATACCCACTTGGCCAAGTTCGAAAATCCCACTTCCGACTTCGACTTGCTCGAAGAAGTCCGTTTTTTACGGCGCATGATTCCACATCTTTACCGGGAAAGGGAATACGACCTGATCCGGCGTGTCGTGCTCATCGCACAACACCACATGGAAAACGGCAATACCTTCACGCGGGATAACACCCGAAAATTATTCGAGTATCTGGCGGGAAAGGCGGTTTTGGCCGAGTTGCGCAATGGGTTCGACCCCCAAAAGCGCGACCGATGCCGCTCCATTGCCTCGTTGCTTGTGGCGTTGAATGAATACGCCGTTCCTTGGTTGTTGGATGTATTGAAAAACCACGAAAACCGCTGGGTTCGAAAACTGCTTGTGGATTCTCTCGTGGAGATCGGGCCGATAGCGACCCCATTTTTACACAACGAGCTGGTCGCTTCCGAAAATCGCTGGTTTTTCCTGCGCAACTGTCTCGTAATTCTTTCTAAAATCGGGAAAAACGAATCCTTCAACCGCATCCGATCTTTGTTGAAGCATGGTAACGCCATCGTGCGCAGGGAAGCCCTTAAGGCAATGATTGCCATTGAACCGGAATTCTGTGAAAACGATGCCATTCAAGCTTTGAGTGACGCCGACAAAACCGTCAAAATGGCGGCATTGAACTACCTTTCCAAGTTCAAAAGCACGAACACGGATTTGCTCCGGTACTATCTTTCCGTTCTGGACAACCAGAGCGACAAGGATGATGTGGACGTGCTTGTAAAAACGTTGCAAGCCATTTCACGCCTGAAAGATATCGACGAGAGTATGCGAATGCATTTTGAATTGAGCGCGTCACGCAGACTGGCGGCGATGTACAAGTCCAAGTTGTCCGGCTTGTTCGTCAAACCTTCGGACGATGCCATCGTGAGACTTAAAGTCCAGTTGTGTGTCGCGTTGGGGACGCTGGACGGTCGCAAGGAGAGCCTGGAAGCGTTGAGACGCGCTGCGAAGGATCGGAACGCCGAAGTTTCCTCCCGGGCGAGACAAGCTCTCGATAACCTAAAGGGTTGAAATCAAACCACTTTCCTGACTTCCGCACTGGGACGCCCTGAATCAGTGAAGTAGGTTCACTGCTGTCCAAAACAACGGTGTCTGCGAATTCCCCCTTTTAAAATCATTGAACAATTTCGTCTAAACCCGCTTTTTTCGGGTTCAGGTTGTGTTTTGGACGGGTTTCGGCTGTCCGAAAAGCCGTAGAGGCAGGTCGAGTTGTTCCGGTAGGGGCACGACCGGTTCCACGTTCCACGGATCGTGAAGCCAGGCGATCAGATTGCGGTAGGTAAAGAGATTCATCCGCAGCATGGACGCCAGGACCGAAAGGGACCATCCTGCCTTGGAGAGATGGTACAGCCATTTGATAACCAGCAACGCGATCAAGGCTGTCCAAATCTGTATCTCCAAGGCGTTTTCGCTGGTTCCGACGAACGTTTTGACTTTGAGGTTCTGTTTCAAGGCTTTGAAAAAGAGTTCGATTTCCCACCGATCCTTGTAAATGGCCGAAATCGTGGTGGAACCGAAGTCGAGGTGATTGGTCAACAGCACGATGTCCCGGTCGCGTTCACGATCCCGAACCACGATCCGCCGCAAAAGGTGCGGGCATTTTTTCTTCGTGAGCGTTCCGGTGAAGCGGACGATCTCGTCCGAGAGAATGTTGCGGTGCTTCGGCAGGGGCCGTGTCTCGACGACCTCGTACGCGGCGTTCTTCTTTTGCCGCGTGACGAAGAAAATGCCCTTTTCGCTCCAGCGTGCGAAGAGATCGAAGTCGATATAGGCCATGTCCATGGCGACGATGGAGCCGGGATTGAGTTCGAGCGTCTGGGCGATGCGGACGTCGTGGAGTCTGGCCGGGGTGATCTGCACGAAGACGGGCATGTACGTGTCGTGGTCGAGCAGCGTGTGGACCTTGACGCCGCCTTTGGCGCGTCGATAGGACGCCCAGTCGAACAGCTTGAGGCACAGGGAAATGGTGGTGGCATCCAGCGACAACAGCTTGTTTTTGAAGCGGAATTTGGCTTTTCGATGTCCCAGTCCGCCGTGGGCCTGGAAGCGTTCGTAGCTTTTGTAGAACAGGTCGCGGAAGAGCTCGGCGGGTCGATGGGCATTGGCATAGGACAGGGTGGAACGCGGTGGTGCCTTGGTCAATCCCAGGTGCCGGAGTTTGCCCAGACAGCATTTGAGGCCGTTGGAAATCTCGCGCAGGCTGTCTGCATGGGCCATTTGACAAAACAGCATGGCCACGAACTGCGACCAGCAACTGAAGCCTTTGGATCGGAATTCGGCGTTATGGTTGGAAACCAGAAGCTGAAAATCGTTGCGGGGAAAATGAGAAAGCAGTTGACTGAAAAGGCTGGCTACACGTACCATCGTCGAGTCCTTTCCGCGGGGAGGGTAAATCGTTTTTGTTCAATCCGATTCTACACGATCCACGGAAAGGACAATTTTCAGCCTCCTCGCTATTTACTGTGGGTAAGCAGTTTCATCTGCGGCAGGTCGAAGTCTAGCTTTCCAGCGACGAGGAAGATCATGGTTCGAAGCTTCCTAAACGACCTGAACCCTCTGGCCTTGCGCTTGGCCGCCTGAATTATACCGTTGATGCCTTCCACCAGCCCTTGTGTCAAACCTGACTGAAACCACCGCAATACCCCATCCCAGTGGGTCTTGATCGTTTTGGCTACCTTGATCATCGGCGGCAGTTGGCTGTGCGTGGCCCAGAAATACCAGTACTGCAACTGCTTCTCACCGTCATCTGGATGGCCTGCGTAGTCGGCATATACCGACTGAAGCGTCTCTTTGAGCCGATAGCCCCTGGCCGTTTTCAGCGTGCTGTCTTTCAACTCATCGAACTTCTCTCGCTCTTTGTCCGTAAGGTTTTGCTCGTTTTTCAACCAGACCCATCTCGTCTTTTCCAACTCAGTCCTGTCTTGGCGCTCCTCACGCCGCACCTCGTCCACGGCCTTGTTGACAAGCTTCATCACGTGGAAGCGGTCGAAGGTCATCGCCGCATCGGGAAACTGTTTCCCAACCCCCTTGATGAACGCCGCTGACATGTCCATGCTGAACTCTTTCACCTGTTCGGGTTTACCGCCGTGAGCGTGAAGCTCAGCCTCGAAGCCCGCCACCGTCCGGTGGTCTTTGCCGGGCTCCACGTGCAGAACCTTCGCCTCGTCCATGTCCACGAACACCGTCACGTAGTCGTGCCCACGGGAACGGCTGGTTTCATCCACGCCCACCGCTTCGACCTCGGACCAGTCCTGCTTCGCCAGACTCGAGTCCACATAGTATTCCAGCACCCGCCAGATCCGCGTGTCGTGCTCACCAAGTATTTCGCCGATCCCCTTGGGCGTCATGCCCTTTCTGGCCATAAGCAGTACCAGCGCCTCAAAAAGCAGCGTGAACCCCGCACCAGGACGCGCCCAAGGTACCTCCACCGTTTTTACTCCGTGTTCAGGGCATTTGATCCGGGGTAGGCGTGCGTGAAGATACGCCTCGTGCTGAAAAAAGTTCAGATGTCGCCAACTCCTCTCGTTCGTATCGTGAACCCCGCAAGCCACCTCGCATTGCGGGCACGCAAACCGGCTCCCGGCGGGAAAATCCAGGTACAGATCCAACCGGTGGCGCTCGGCGTCAAAGTCAATATCCACCACCTCCCAGGGAGGGGTCAATCCAAGAGCCATCGTGAAAAGTCCGCGCTCGTCCATCTCTTGCTCCTTCAGTGTGCAAAGGTTACACTGGCAGAACTTCGGCGGAGGATAAGGCAACGCGGGGACGCGACCCGAGCGCCGTCGAAGGTCCGAACCTGGAAAGGAGGGGGAAACCTCTCCTTTTCTCTTTATCCCTTATTACAACAACCAGGTTTGGACTTCAAAGCGATAAATCCCAGGGGTGCGGGGACGGGTCCCCGGATCGGCGAAGCCGATGCATAAGCTGCCGTTACCCACACTAAACAGCGAAGAGCCAATTTTCAACTCATCACAAATTCTTGTTTTGGACAAGAATGAAGTAGGTTATGAAGTTCCTGTTGATGCGGATCCATACCGAGCAGGATGTGTCGAGGGCTGGGATCATCGGGTAATTCTACGATCATCTCATACATCGTATGGGTCAGTTCCACGGCTCGTTGTACGCTGATTTGCGATTCACTTGCTTCCAGCAGGCGTTCCAGTTCTTTGTAAAGCGTGTACGCGACAAAGGCCACACAGACATGAGCCTGGATGCGTCGTGGACGGTAATGATAGATCGGTCGGATGCGCAAGTCCGTTTTGGAAATCCGAAACGCCTTTTCGACACGCCACAATTGCCGATAATTGTCGATGACCTTGGATGCCGAGTGAGCCGTGCTGGTCAGATAGCCCTTCAGGCCGTCCCAACGGGAGGCCTGCTCCACTTTCGTCTCGTCGATGTCGATCTTCACATCACCCACAAGGCGGAGAAATTTGTTGTAACCACGTTGATTGATCTGTTGTTTCGTCAACCTGCCCGATCCGATTTTGCCTCTGAGCTTTTTGAGTCCTTTCTCGCGATTGTAGGCATCCTTGGCCGCCCGCTTGTCGGAGTAAGATACGATCAACCGATGACCGTTGCCCTTGTCGATCACGAGGCTTGCTCCGTTTATCAGTCCCGCGCTCTTTTTCAAAATCTCCGCCTGTATGGCCTCCGATTCGTTGCGTAATCGCGCCCCCACGATGAAAGGATAGTTTGCCTCATCGAGGCATTTGAGGTTCTTTGCCGATAACATCGTCGCATCCGCCACGACGACCGGTTTGCCCAGACGATACCTGGCCCCGATGGCATCGAGAACCGGCAGCAGAGTGTGGCCCTCGAACGTATTGCCTTCGAAAATATCGTAGCCGATGGGAAAGCCTTTCTCGCCGATCAACAAGCCGAGCATGATCTGCGGATGCTGAAACTTGCCATCCTTGGAAAACCCGACTCTGCGCAGGTCGTCTTCGTCTTCGGCCTCAAAGTAGAGTGTGGTCATGTCGTAGAAAACGACGGAAATGGTTTCGAGAACGGATCGGGAGTAGTCGTAAGCGATTTGCTCGACCTGTTCCTTGTATCGGTCGGCCAGCTTGTCCAGAAAGCGATAGATGCGATCCACCGAGATTCGCTTGCCCTGGTAGCGGTACAGGTAATCGACGGTCTTGAGTTTGCTGGTCGGATAGGCCAGGCGTGCGATCACAATGTCGCGAAACAGTTGCTCCGGGACGGCATCAAAGCCGAGGCGATCGAACAATGCCCCAAAGATCCGTTCGGGCCCCACGGTTCGAATCTGGCTGTTTCGTACGCGATGAACGAAGTCGAGTACCGCTGCGTTGCGCGTCTCGTCTTTCGGAAACAATTGGTACTGACCGGATTGACGCGCAATGAAGGCGTGTCCAAGCGCCACGAGGCGTTCAATCTCTTCGGGATCGCTGGTGGAACCCATCCGATACCCCCTCGTCTTGTCGATGACCTGGACGCTGATGGTGCCGCTTTGATTGCGCTTCCGACGAACAAACATGCCTCATTTTACCACCGGGACACCCAAATTTGAAATCCAAACAAGTGATTTCAGTAGGTTAGAGTGTCATTTTTCTGTACGTGCGGAAGTCGGGATAAATTTCAAATCGATTCGCCTTGTTATCGCCCTTATCTAACTGTATTTTCTATACTTTTCTGGTTTTTAAAAATCAATAACCGAACAGTAGTGAATTCAGACTATATCTGGCACCAGGAAAAACGTCAGAAACAAGAAGAGCAGGGAGAGTTCAACTTCGAATAACGGCCCCTTTTAGGGGCCTTCCCAGCTTGCTGACAAAGTCCTCGCTTTTAAGCGGGGACTTTGCTATTCTGAATGTATGCTAAAAAAGAAACAAAGCTTACAAACGAAGTGGGAGATGGTTGCGATCGATTCGTTGGTTCCTCGCGATCATTTGTTGCGCAAGATCGACGCCGCCATCGATTTTTCCTTCATCCGCGAGCGTGTCGAGCCTTTGTACTGCGCGGATAACGGTCGTCCGGCGATCGCTCCCGAACTCCTGTTCAAGATGCTTTTCATCGGCTATCTGTTCGGTATTCGTAGCGAACGGCGGCTGGCGCAGGAAGTGGAGGTCAACGTGGCCTACCGCTGGTTTCTGGGGTTGGACCTGACCGACAAGGTGCCCGACGTCTCGACGTTTTCCCAGAAGCGCCGTCGGCGTTTCAACGAGCATCCCGAGATCTACCGGGAGATCTTCGACGACATCGTGCTGCAGGCCGTCGGGTGCAATCTGGTGTCGGGCAAAGTGCTGTACACGGATTCGACGCACGTCAAGGCCAACGCCAATCGCCACAAGGCGATCAAAATCGAGGTGGAGAAATCGCGAGCGGCGTACCTGGACGAGTTGGAGTCGGCGGTGAACGCGGATCGCGAAGACCACGGGAAGAAGCCGCTTGCGCCGAAAGAAAATGTGACGGAGGTCAAGACGGTCAAGCGAAGCCGTACGGACCTGGACAGCGGGTTTCTGGCGCGAAAGGGCAAGCCGCAGGGCTTTTTCTACCTGGACCATCGGACGGTGGACGACAAGGCGAATATCATCGTGGACAGCTTCGTGACGCCGGGCAACGTGCACGACAGCACGCCGTACCTGGAGAGGCTGGATCACATCTGTCGGCGTTTCGATTTCGAGGTGGAGGCTGTTGGATTGGACGCGGGATATTTCACCGCACCGTTGTGTCATAGCCTGGAAGCGCGTGGGATAGCGGGCGTGATGGCCTATGGCCGTCCGTCGCACAAAAAGGAATATCTGCACAAGAGTCGGTTTCTTTACGATGCTTCGTGGGATGCGTATGTGTGTCCTCAAGGGCAGAAGCTGAAGTATCGAACGACGAATCGAGAGGGATATCGGGAGTAATGTTTCAGATGGTCGCAGGTGCGTGGATTGTCCCTTGTTGGCCTCCTGTACGCGCTCTCGGAATCACGTAAAGATCGTGACGCGACATGTCTGGGAGGATGCGCGTGATCGGGTGCGGGAGCGTCGCCTTACGAACTGGGGAAAAGAGGTGTACGCCCATCGGAAAGAGACGGTGGAGCGTAGCTTTGCGGATGCGAAGGAGCTGCATGGGCAGCGCTATGCTCGGATGCGTGGGTTGGATCGTGTCAATGAACAGTGTTTGTTGTCTGCGGCGTGTCAGAACATGAAAAAGATCGTGTTGGCGGTTTTTTTTGTGGCTTTTTACGGAAAAAAACCGTCGAAAAAACACCAGTACGATGCGAAAAAGGCAAAGAATCGGCGTCGACTCGGTTTTCGCGTTTCGATTGGAAAATCACGCTCCCGTTTGCATCGGAGCCTAATAGATATCGAAAAAAATAAAAACCGCCGGAAAAGATGGGGGGTGTCAATTGCCTGATACCACCGGCTATGCCGGTGGTCACTGATTGCAGTTTCATCGCGCTTCGACGTTTGAGGCGGCATCTTTTTCATGAAACCTTTGCGGAAATGCTTGCTTTTTTTGCCGAACCCATTTAAATGTGTTTCTGCATTTTACCCCGTATGGGGGCGTGGCTCAGCTGGTAGAGCGCCGCGTTCGCAACGCGGAAGTCGTGGGTTCGAGTCCCATCGCCTCCACCAATCTACAACGATGTAACCGGCTCTGTGAGCAATCACCGGGCCGGTTATCGTTTGTGGGATTCTCGCCTATAAGTGCTGAATCTGTAAGGGTTTTCTGGTTTCGAATGCTTTCTTGGCAACTTCAAGCTAAGGATTTCTTTTCCACCCATTTCGCTCATTTTTACGACATTTTCACCATTTTTTCGTCTCTGTCTCCAAAAGCAAAGGACCGGTCCTTAGATATGCCTTTTCCGGTCTCTTGCTTTTTCACAATGATTTTAACAGGTTGCACAGGCGCAAATTTTTCGTATCTTCGAGAGTTCGGGTCCTAAACGGTGGTGGCAGTCGTACATCGAAATGGTTTCAATGGTTTTTGGGAGGTAAAAAGTCCCCGACGGCCACGTTCGAACGATTGTTGCCAACCGCCTACCAGCCGCCGCCGGGGTGGGTGTGATCGTCCCACTGGTTATGGCTCGCGCGAAACACGCAATGTTCGCAATCCCATATCCACCTACGCATTTTATGCTCGACCCCTCGCCTTCGGCTCGGGGAAGAAAATGATCGAATCACTAAATCATCAAATCATTCACTTCACGGTCCGGCACACACGCAACGCGCACTGGGGCTGCCCGTCTTACCGTTGCGGTTCACGCTGCCGTGGTGGAAGTACACGGACCACGCGCTGCTTGTATCGTCTGCGTCGGACGACGACGACCAAAAACTACTCGAAGGCATATCCGGGAAATCGGAGGCTGGAGAATAGATTTCATAGTTTATCAGACTCGCCAACTCGTTAACGTTGGGCAGTCGCCAATCTGTCCGGTTCGCATAATCCAGTTCTTCACAATAGGCTAGCGCTTGCTGCCAAGTCTTGCCGCTTGCATAGCTTTTCTGCCAGATCAGACCCGTTACGGCATCCGTGACGATTTGTTCTCCGCCGACAGGCTCTGTAACCACAAAACGGGAATCATCGGCAAAGGCCAAGGAGGTAAGCAGCAGGGTCGATACGAGAAATGGTATTGTCGGTTTTACTTTCATTGCTTGTAACCTTTCGTTTTTATTAACTATTACATTGATTCAAAACGCTGAAACGGCAATCTTTCCTTCAATTTGTAAAGTGGATAACCGGTTTCCCGAACAAGCAGAATATTTCTTCCACTCTCCACGATTCTTTGGGTCAAAGTATCCGACATACCCAAGGGGATTCCGGCCCTCTGCATACGCCCGAAACGGGGCTTCAAGTGTGAAAAGCCAAAGGTTTCACAGACAAAACGGGCATCACGACCAAACAGTTCCGTATATTTACCGATCTGAAACAAAATCACGTCATCCAACCAGTTGCGGCGAAACCACTTGTATTGAGTCGCCAGATACGTAAAATCACGCGGAGGCTTCCATTTTCGCTCCGCTTTGTGGTTTTCGATTTTGAAATATCTCGACAGCCATGGATGTTCGCCCAGGATTTCCGCCATCAAATTATGGCTTGACGCTTTGCCAAAGTGAGCCAGATAGGAATTGAGTACAGCCAGGAGACGTTCGAGAGTTTCCGGTGCAAAGTGAAAAGCGGTGTTGCTCGTTTCCGCATCCTGAACAACTAGCAAATCCCTGTATTCTCCCAATCGTGCCTCAAAATTTCCCACAACACGCCGTCGCACCAGTCGATGAGTGGGATGCACGATATAGCCCAGAAAATTGATGCCATTCGATAAGGGGCGTAGTTTGGTAGCCTTCGGATTCAATTCAAGACCGAGCTTCTCGCTTAAAAAGTTCTCGATTTGAAATAACCATCGTTCAAGCACGGCTTTATCTTCGTGCAACAGTACGGCATCGTCCACGTAACGGATATAGTGGTGGACTTTTAGATCGTGCTGTACAAATTGGTCGAATTCGTTCATATAAATATTGGCGAAAAACTGGCTGGTCAGATTACCTATAGGCAGACCTTTTCCTTGTTTGCAGGCGAATAGACTCTTTTCAGGTGCGATTGCCGACCATTTTGTAACGCACGATTTTCGGCTGTAATATTCGGTGGAGTCGTGTTCTATCAGGAATTTGGCCAATTGGGCCAGCGTAGTGTATCGACGATAACTTTTACAAAACAAAGGGAGTCGTCTGTGCGGAATATCGAATTGCTTTCGTAAACCGCGATCCACCAGTCGCCATAGAATTCGTTTATCAATACTCATGAAGAAATTACGAATATCGATCTGAAGAAACCAGGCGTGTTGTCTTCCTCCGCGACTTATACTTTTTACGAATCGCTCCAGCCGATCCACCGCCGCGTGGGTTCCTTTTCCAGGACGACAGGCGAATGAATCGTGAATGAATACCTTCTCCCAGTATGTCTCGATCTCACGGATGAACAGATGATGCACCACCCGGTCGCGAAAATCGGCGGCGAAGATTTCGCGGGGCTTGGGCTTGAGGTTGACAAAGCAGACAGAGCGAGTGGGCTTATAAGCACTGGCGTTCAATTCCTCCTCAAGATTTATCAGATTCTCCGCCAGATTCATCTCAAAGCGCAGGGCATTGATTGTCCCACGCTTGCGACGACGGCAGTCAATATAGGCTGAATGGATTTCCCGAGAAGTTAACATGGCTTATTTTTTTCTACACTTCCTTCACGTTCCGGCACACACGCAACGCGCATTGTTGTTGTTCGTCTTATTGTTGTTGTTCACGTTGCCGTTGTTGAAGTTCACGTTCCACGCGTTGTTTGTATTGTTTGCGTTGGACGACGACGACCAAAACCAGTCCCGGAAATTGAGAACGGAGATTCTTTTAGTTCGCGTCCAAAGAAAGAACACACCGCCCTTTCCCCCGCTGATCCCACGCTGGGTACGACGGGATTCGAATCATGCCACATGGGCTTTCCGGGTAAAACCGTGAAGATGTTCGCACGCTCATGATCTGGCTCCTTTCGGATCAGAGTATGATTCCGGCGATGAAGCGGCTGCCGCGCTTTTCAGCCACCCCTCGCTCTGTCTGCCAATATCCACAACCAGCCGAGCCGCATGGCGATAGGAATTGAAATTGGCAAATGCCTTCAATTCCTTCGCAATGGTCAGGGTTGTGTTCAAGTCTGCAATTGTATCCCGCAAATCACGTAATAGCGGGAGTCTGTCTTTCACTGGGATGTTGTTGGCCTTAACAACCAGAGACAATACGTTCCAAGACGTTTCACTCATGCGTGTGCCAATGGAATACTTATGAAAGCGAGAGAAACCTTTCACTGTGTTTTCTATAAAAACCGTTACTTCCATCGCTTTTCTGTAAATTGGTAAATGTTCGTATTTTGCCATGTTCTCATTTCCGATTTTTGATTTCGGATTGCGGAATTCCACAACCCAAAATCATTATTCCAAAATTTTTCAGCGACCCGTGCTTCGCACGGGGAAGAAAATGATCGAATCACTAAATAACTAAATCATTCACTTCACGGTCCGGCACACACGCAACGCGCATTGCAGTTGCTCGTCTTATAGCGGTAGTTCACGCTGCCGTAGTTGAAGTGCACGCGCCACGCGTCGTTTGTACCGTCCGCGAGGGACGACGACGACCAAAAGTAACTTGATGGCGTGCCTGGGAAAGCCGTGGTGTCAATTGAAGGATTACTTCTGCTGTAATCCACTATGCTTCGCAATTCATGCGGATTTGGCAACCGCCAATCGGTATGCCCCGCATAGCCGGAACTTGCATTCAAAGTGGCACAGTAATCGATAGCATCCTGCCATTCGCATCGCGATCCCGCCGGATCGCCACCTGTGCAACCGTCGTAAGTTTCCGGTAGCCACCGTTGCCACATCAGGCCCGTCAAGGAATCCACTACTACCTCATTTTCACTGGCCGTTGGTAGGTTCGCACAAGGGGTTTCTGTTCCGGCAGCGTTGTAGCAGGTGAAACTTCGGGCATTGTCGGCATACTGGGCGTCCTGGCCACAACCTGCTGTGGCCGGATTGTCCCCACAGGAAGCCGGAATCCCGCCGGGGCAGGTCAATTCCTCCCACGGATCTACCCAGTTGTAACAGGCGTCCTGGCTCGTGGGTGGAACCGACCAGCATTGATTGAAGTCACAATAGCCTTCCGGGAAGGTGCCCCCGGAACATTCTCCTCCAGAACAACTATCCTCCCCACATTCCTCCTTTTTCGCACCACGATCGCCAAAACAGTCATACCAGTACACGTCATCATCGTAGCAATCGTAAGAGTACTCAGCATCCAACACGCAGGCGTCCACGGAGCACGCGCAATCGGAGCAGTCTTCCTTCTTACCCTCACGAACTCCGCAGGAGTCGTACCAATACACATCACCACCATAACAAGCATAAGAAGCCTCAGAAGACGCAGACTGGCAGGTCCCAACACCAGGATAACAGTACTCCGATACCCCACAAAAGTCCGCTGTTTCCCAACTCTTCCACGACCCAAGCGAGCCTTCACAGGACGCACTACTCCCAGAACACATCCGATCTCGATAACGTACCCCTACATCCGCTCCGCAGCTTGTCCCAGTCGGGCAGCCATACTCCGAGGCTGCATCCGGCTCGCAAACGTGCTCCATCCCTTGGTAAACGCAATCGTCACAACATGGACCGCTTGTGCATTCACAACCACGACAATCTGGCCAACCCCCGTAGTTGGCAAGGCAAGAGCCGCAATCTGCCGTCATGAAGGCATTGTCACAGGTACAACTACCATCCACAGGATCGCAACTCCCATGACCGTGGCAAGGATCGGGAATGCAAAGTGATTCGCGGCAGTTCGGGTAATCGAGGTAGCCATAGGCACAAGCGCCGCAATCCGCCGTCATGAATTCGTTGTCGCAGGTACAACTTCCATCCGCTGAATCACAAGTGCCGTGTTCGTTACAAGGATCGGGCTGGCAGGGGTCGTCCCGGCAGTCGGGAAAGTCGATATACCCCTCCTGACACGCCGAGCAATCCGCCGTCATGAACGCATTGTTGCAGATGCATTCGCCGCTTTGATTGCAGCTTCCGTGGTTATTTCGGCAGCTTGTGCCGTTAGCCAAAGCTTCGTACCCACAGCTTTCAGTACCCCAGACGTAGATTCCCGACTTGCATTCCGCGTCCGGACAATTCGGTGCAACCGTTTGGAATTGCAGTACAAAATCCGTTTCAAGTGCATTACCCGAAAGATCCGCCAACCCAGCTCCCAACGTGAAGCTGTAGGCTCGGCCATCTTCAAAATTTACGTCCGGCGTAAACACTACTGCTGTACCATTTTCCAACGTCACAGAACCGGAAATCGTCTCGCCAGCCAGATTTCGTTTCAACGTGGCGTTCACACTCGCCGGATCTAACGTCTCATTGAAGACAACTCGAACTTCCGTCAATCCCACGAGATTTTCCTGGCCATTCGTTGGCATACTCCAAATCATCCGGGGAGATTCCGTATCCGCTACTTCATCAAGAATTATCATCCCAAGATTCCACGTGCCATTCTCAGGGACTTCGCCGGAAATTTCTTTGGACAATCCAAGACCGTCATGCTTGATCTCCACTCGTGCCGTCCCAGCAGGAACCGATGAGACGACGAAACGCCCCTGAGCATCCGTCTGATCGTATAAATCCCAGCCTAATGCGGGATACACGGTGACGCGAGCGTTCTCCACTGGCGTACCCAACGGACTCAACGCCTTTCCTCGCACGCTGCCTTTGGCTACGTTGTTCGGAAGTACCAGGACAGGAGCCTGCACGGTCTGACTCGGATCGTCCGAGACTTCCGCTACTACCGAGGTCAGCGTGTCGTCTAAAAACGTTCCGTTACGACTGGCGGCAACCGTCAAATACGGAGACTTTTGACAGGACACTCGTATCCCGGAAATTGTGTAGCTACCCTGGTCGTTGGTAGTATCGTCCAGCATCCGGCCACGTGCTCCCATCGCAAACACACGGATATCACTGAGGTTTTGCTCTAAATCATCTTGGACTAGTCCCGTCACGGTATACTCTGGCAGACTGCCTTCCGGTTGGAAAAAACCACCTGCCGAGAAGTGGGAAATACCACCTTCGATGGTTTCAAGCATTGTGCCGTCAGCACTGACCTCCAAGACCGCAGATTTTTCCCAAGTCAGAGTCGTATCGTCAAAGGAATGAAATTCGATTTGTTCACCTGGAGCTAACTCCAAAGAATTCGGCAAGGTCAGTTTTGCAGGTTGAGTAAAAGTAGTCCCATCCGGACCGAAATGGAGCATTTGAACCAATTCTTTGCCTTCAGGCAGATCGTAAGGAGCTGCTGACGGATGCCCTTCACCCATGTACAACGTCGTCCCTGTACCATCGGGAAGCTGGACATCATCTTCTGAAAACGCCAGCAATGCTCCATCAAGATTCGATGCCGACACCTGACCCAATGACACCGGTTGCGAGTTCTCAACAGGCAGCACGTCCAGCACGAATACCGAGACCTCATCTTCCGGTAGTACTTGTTTATATTGGCGGGAATACACACCACGGAGAGACGTTGCGCCGTCTGCCACGAAAATCTGACCGCCGTCTTCGGGAAGGATTATGGCGCGACCCCGGCTGTCCGTGGTCGGGGTCGAAATCACAACGCCTTCTCTCCAGAGATGTAATTTAGCTCCTGGTATGGGTTCTCCACGCGGATCCACTACGAGAGTTAGTACCGTTTCGGGTGGGGCGCAGCGGCCCGACAAGTCGATATCGCCGCTTGCTTCGCCCTCACTAGCATTGGTTTCGATGTGGATTGCTCCGGACAATTCCCCAGCCTCTCTAGGCGAAAACACGACTGAACAGGAATGACTCAGGCCAGGCGCAATAAGAATGGGATGCTGAGAAGTCGCTGTACAGGTATCCACATCGAGATCGAAATCACGGCTGCCCTGAGTCAATTCCAGCTTCGTAACCTGCAGCGTTCGATTGCTTTGCGGATCTTCTGGAAGGTTCCAAATTGTTAGCGATTGCGTTTCTTCCTCGCCGATGTTTCCAGCGTATCCGAACTCCAAACGTGGCGTAACATCCAGTCCTGATTCGCCTTTTTCATCAGCAAACAGCGAGATTTCCAATAAATTACCTTGGAAGCCTTCTCCAATAATCTGCAAGGTCCCGGTATCGGAACCGGCGTCTACAGGGGCATACTGCAAATTGATGGCTAGATTCTGCCCGGGTACCAGGACTACGGGGACTTCTACAGCTTGATCGCCTTGCAACATGGTTTGAACGGAAAATTCCGGTGTCGTGGCTTCGCTGGTCCGCACCACGGAAATTGTCAAATCTTCCTTGCCATCATTCGTTAATGTTAACGTTTCCGTGGATGTATCGCCTAATACTACTGCTCCGAAGCGGATTTCGTCCGGGCTGGCGGAAAGCAATCCCTGAGAAGTTTCCTCTTCACTTTCCGAGGAGATCTCATTTTCAGATTGATCAGTGGATTCTGCAGCATCGCTATCGCCTGTCGGGTTGCCTGTGCTGCCTCCCGAAGAGCAGGAAACAAGGAATAGCATCATCAGCGATAGAAATACGAAACATCTGAAAATTCCCATTGTTTTCCTCTTTTGAAACGCTACAACTCTCGAAGAGTTACCGTTTGGATTGCTTTTGGGTCAATCGATACGACTTTTTCAATATGCCGAAGATACCATGAGGCAGCTTATCTGTAAACGGCGAATGAAAAGCAAAAAGCGCAACCGACGTTTTCTGCCGATTCGACGACAAACAGGATATTTTCGAAGATATTCCCTTGTCTGGCTATTCGAACCACCGTCGCTGCTCTTCCCAATCCATCGGAATCGCTTTGCGAAGTTTTTCCAGCGACAGTCCGGATGGTTCGTGACCATCCAAAATGGCGAGAATGATATCAGGAGCTAGCAGTGTCAGATTGAGCGTCCGACCGACGTAAGCCCGGTCGAGACCAAGGGAATCAGCCAACTCAGCCAGTGTGGAAAATTGGCCTTCTTCAAGCAATTCCTTCCACAAATGCGCTTTGGCCAGCGCCAATACGATAGGCTTCTGAATCGATGTGGAGTCCTCCCCAGGTCCAGGTATGTTTCCAATTCCGGAGCCGCTCGGCAAAATAATTTCCTTGCGACCGCCGCGCCGTTTCAACTGCATCGGAATGACGACCAACAGGCGACCGTCTCGTTCCTCCAATCGCGCCGAATCGGAATCGAGATTGGTGATCTGACTTTGGATCGGTTTGGCGTTTCCATATTCGTTGCAATCAGTGGCTGAGAATCGATCCATAATCGCCCTCCGTTTCGTCTTTGATTTTCAATTCATCGATCATGCTGTGCAATCCTTCCGTTCGAAGCGCCAGTTCGATACGATTTTCGAATACCGTGATGTCCTCGATCAACAGCTTGACGATCCGTTCCCGTTCACTGGGAAAAAGATGTTTCCAGATGTTGTCGAGTGTCGAAAGCTCTCGTGACACCTCTTTGAGCGTGACCGAGTGTTCCCTAAAATAGTCGAGTTTTTTCGTGACGGATTGAATTCGAATTTCCAATTCGTCACGTTGCACCTCCAGTCTCTCCAATTCGTCACGAGCGAAAGAGGTTTCATTTTGTAGCAATTTGAAAGCATCGGCACGAATCACATTCAATTCTTTTTCGAACTGCTCTTTTTCTTCTTCAAGATTCTTCCTATGCTCCTTATCCATTCTCTCGATACTGCGATGCGTCTGAGCGACAATCTCCGGAGAACGGAAAATCCCGCGAAGTTGTTGCAAAACAGCATTCTCCATCTCGCCCGCCGCCACGCTTTTCACGGGACAAGTGCCATACCCCGATTTGTTGGCTTTCATGCAAAGATAGTAACGATACGTTCGATTTTTCTTTTTCGTAAATGTAATTCCCATGGAACTTCCGCAATGACCGCAACGCAATAACCCGGACAGCAACGCTTCTGTTTTTCTTCGACTTGCACTGCCTCTGGCCTGCGAACTTTCGGCTAATTTCCGTTGCACCTCGTCCCATAAAGACTTCTCGATGATGGCTTCATGCTCGCCTTCATAGGTTTGTCCCTTGTGACGCACGCGACCGATGTAGATGGGATTTTTCAGCAAATAGTAGATATGACTTCGATTCCAGGGGACGCCGTTTCGCTTCTTGCCCTTCACCGTCGTCCAGGTCTTGGTAGTCAGACCTTTGGTGTTCAACTCCTGGATCAAGGCCATCGGTGAACCCAATTGCAGAAACCGTCGAAAAATATGGCGAACGAGTGGCAATTCAGATTTGTTGATCACGAGGCGCTTATTGGGCCGATCGACGTCGTAACCAAGCGGTGGCGGTCCTCCCATCCATTTGCCCCGACGTTTGGCTCCGGCCACTTTATCGCGGATGCGTTCCGCACTGACTTCCCGCTCGAATTGAGCGTAACTTAGCAGAATGTTTAGTAAAAGCCGTCCCGACGAGTCCTTCGTATTGATCGATTGCGTGACGGAAACCAGAGTGACGTTTCGTTCTTCCAGAAATTCGATCATTTTGGCGAAGTCCACAAGGGAACGCGATAAGCGGTCCAATTTGTAGACGATCAGGATATCGATGCGATCTCTTTCAATATCTTCGATGAGGCGTTGCAAGGCCGGACGCTCCATGGTCGCTCCGGAATAGGCCCCGTCGTCGTACCGTTCTTCCAATACGATCCATCCTTCGTGCGCTTGACTTTTGATGTATAATTCTGCGGCTTCCCTTTGAGCATCCAGGCTGTTGAAATCGGAATCGAGATTCTCATCCGTGCTTTTACGTGTATAGATCGCACAGCGCAGAATGGTTTCTCGATTATTTTTTCCATTACATCCGTTCATCGGACTCCTTCACTTTGACGTTCACTCCGTCGCGCAGACCAAAAAACTTTGGGCCATTCCACCTTGTCCCGGTAATCTCGCGAGCCACGGCGGAAAGGGATCGATACTGCTTTCCGCGATACTCGAAACCGTTTCCCACCGCACGTACTTCATGCTGTTCGCCATCCCATTCGCGCACGAAAACCGTTCCGGCCACCGGTTGGGGATTCGTCTTCGGTTTCGGCTTGGCCCCGGGACGTCCCAACTCGTCGTAGCCTTCCTCTTCCAGAAAACGACGCATCCGATGCTTGGCTTCATCTGGCAGGCCACCATGGGCGATTTCCTGAATGCGGTAGGCCAATCGCTTGACCATGTATTTCCGGTTGGCGACAGGAGGTTCGTTGCCGAAGAGCGCCTGCCAGCGAATCTTGAGTTCTTCCATAGGCAGTTGTTCCAAACGTGCAAGCTGGGCTAAAATACCATTTTTCTGTTTTCGGGTTGTATTCAATTGCTTCGCCATCGTTCGATATTTCCTTTCTCCAAAGTTCGATTTTCTCCAGTCCCGAACTTCGCTCTTTCAGCCACATCATCCAGTTTTTTCTCGAAGAAAGTTTTCGATGCTTGCATGGCTTGCCGTTTTCGGAGGCGTAGGTAACCGGTGGCGAAGAGATCTGCAATTTCATGGGAAAAATGATTGGCCTGAGACATGGTGCTATCTAACTCCTTGTTATTCTTACTATCTTCTATCGAGTAGATAGGTAAAGCAACCATCATGCCAAAATGTAAAATCACACTCCGGTGCGCAGATGAACAATGTTGCCTCCCCTTCCCCGACGGCGTTCGATTCGGACCAGTCCGCATTTTTCCATCTGATTCAACTGATAATTCACCGTCTTCCGATGGCATCCGGTTTCTTCAACAAGGTTTCTCACGGTTCGGGTGTGATTTCGGGTTAAACTCTTGATGATTTTGTCTTGCAGATTCCGGCTTTTCCGGAGGGCGATCGTCTCTGGATCTTTCGCTTGCAGGTCATTTTGCACATCCGCGAGTTCAACATGATCCACACCACGCCGGGCAGCATTCAAAACCATGGTGTGCACCTTGGATTTCAGCTCTCGCACGTTTCCCGGCCAGGCATGGGATTGTAGAGATACGAGGACGTCGTGTTCCACTTGTACAGAAACCTTGTATTGACGATTGAAATCTTTCAAAAAAGACTCTGCCAGAACACGAATGTCTTCCGGACGTTCCCGTAGCGGCGGGATGACCATCGCCGGTTCCTCAACCAATCGATAGTATAAATCTCTGCGAAACTCTCCGCACTCGATCATGGCCAGAAGATCTTTGTTGGTGGCCGATACGATGCGTACATCAACACGCCTCGGTTTCATTTCACCGAGTCGTACAACTTCTTTTTCCTGAAGTGCTCGTAA
The DNA here is from genome assembly GCA_963663525.2 of Myxococcota bacterium. Lineage (GTDB taxonomy): Bacteria > Myxococcota_A > SURF-8 > SURF-8. The sequence continues at coordinate 76,961 of CAXXHC010000004.1, read as the reverse complement.
CAGCAAGGCTTGCGATTCTAGAGACAAATCACCGACTTCATCAAGAAACAACACCCCGCCATGAGCGGCCTCGAAAAACCCTGGCTTGTCCGTCACAGCCCCTGTGAACGATCCCTTTTTGTGTCCAAACCATGTGCTTTCCGCCAGGGAGTCGGGAATGGATGCGCAATTGACCGCAACCAGCGGATGAGGTTTTCGAGAGCTATTGTAATGGATGGCTTTTGCGCAGCCTTCTTTTCCAACCCCCGTTTCCCCCTGAATCAGAATGGCCGTTGTTCCAATCCGAGCGATTCCTAGGATCGTTTTAAACAGAGCTTTCGTTAGGGGATCAATCCCTATCAGCTCTTCCGTATTGGAATACGCAAGTTCAATCACAATGGCGTCCAGAACGTTCGTAAAATGAGTGAAAAGGGGTCTTTAAGGTATTGTGACGGTTTCGATATTTTTCGTTTTCGTGGTGGAGCGATTGAAATATGGGTGGGAGAGTATCGGGATCCACAGGATTGGATCTCCATGAACATGGAGAAAATGCTGGATAAGTCGGACGAAATCTCAGCGTGATTTTCGTCGTTGTAAATGCTTTGATGGACTGTGCTTGGACATGATAAAGTAAAGATATAGTGATGCGTCATCGAAATCGCCATCCCCCCGATAAAGATGGCATAGATGAGCCTTTTCATTTTACCAGTATCCCATCGTGCTTGGTGTCTGTTCGTTGTTGATATCGAGCAAAACCTGACGCGGTTGGTGCAAAGAGCGTTGTTGTTTCTTCGAGTTTTTCTGGTCTCTGTGAACGATCATCAGCCTGGAAACGCCGATGCCACAATCGAAAAACATGAGAAAAAACATACTTAACAATTCTAGAATAAACTGGTACCCTGTCAATTATTAAGTGAAGCCGCACAACTTAATCTTTAGGCGGTATTTAGCGTTAAATAAACCAGTACAGCGAATCAAGGTTAACTGGGCGATAGATCGCCGGGAGAACATGAAATGCCTAAACCTATCAAGTCGTTGCTTAACGAGATTCTCGGCGAAAAAGAACGCAAGGATATCCGAGATTGTATTGGCAAATCATTGAGTTACGTGGCCCAGATCCTCCAGGGCGATCAGATCCCCAGCGATCAGACGATTGCTCTTTTGGCCGAAAAATACGCTCCTGAACGTATGGGTGAACTGCTTTTCGCCGCGGCTATCGCACGCCTTGAGAGAAGCAAGTTTCCCAACCATCAAGACCTGAAGGAAACCGCTCTCAAGGCCCTTGAGTCCACATACGCTGAAGACGTCCGCTCGTCGTTGGGGGAAAAGGGACGATCCTTTCTGAATTTTCCCGAAGCCTTCGAACCGTTGGTCATCGTTACCGGCGACAAACGCGAAGATCGAGAAAGCTGGATCACCATCGCGGATCTTGGCGCGCGCACGGCGACACCGGCGGATACACGATGGATTGCGGGCCTCGGCTTATCCAAGAATGTCGTCAAGCATATCGATAAGAATTTCCTGTTGCTTCCGGAAAACGAACTGATCGAGCGCTTCGGGAGAACCAATCTGCTTGTCGTCGGCAGCCCCGCCGCCAATCACTTGGCCCGGAAGATCAACTCCAGCGCGATTTTTTGCTTTAACTACAGTAAGAAAGCCCAAGAGGCGATCGAGGAGTTGATCGATCAAGCGAAAAGCCTGCCGACACTGACTCAGTTGGCGGCGTACAAAGAACAACATCAAAGCGACCTTGAAAAGCGGATTCGGTCTCTGTTCGCCGGGGGTATTTTCGATCCCACCTACCCCGACGAATATGTAGCGGCAAAATACGCACAACGAGCGCAACAGGTACAATTGGATTGGGGGGTTGTGACCTTCGCTGCCAATCCTTATTATGCAGCCCTTTGTAAAAAAGAAGGTCGTAAAAACGATCATCGATACGTTTCGATTCTTGCGGCCGGTATACACCACCCCGGTACGGCACATGCCTTGCGCCAGTTGAGTGTGGAACAGAGGGAACGGGTTTTCGAGAAACATCCTTTCGGCGGTGTGCTGCGTGTGGAACTGGATTTAAACGAACATTTTTCCACGCGCGTGGAAAATGCCGCCTGTCGATGGGAGGATGAGGCAGATAGAGCTCGAAAAGAATCTGACGATCAACAACAGATGCTCCTTAACAACCTCTCGGATATCAAGGAACAGCTTGAAAAGAAACAACTTCGTCATTTGGAGTTGGAATCGAATCAGGTTCAAGCAGGACTACGTCTGCTCCAAAGCCTTTCCGAGCCATGGGAAGAGAACGCCGAATAGAAAATCAGCTTACCTATACTATTGCTGGATTCCTAGTTGATCCAGGAACCCAAAAATCACGTCCGATGCAGTTTGGTTGTATCCCACCCCACAGCGGTTTTCTGATGGTATTGGCCATTTTCCAATTTAATTGGCCATTTTTTGGGATAAATAGGCCACTTTGCCAATTAATTGGCCACTTTTCGAGATTAATTGGCCACTTTTGCCAATTAATTTGGCCAATTTAATGTTCCTCGCATATCTCATGTTTTCTTAGTGATTCCGATATGTTGGAATGTTATGGGTGCATCTCCCGGAAATTTAATTGGCCACTTTTCGAGATTAATTGGCCACTTTTGCCAATTTAATTGGCCAATTTAATGTTCCTCGCATAACTCATGTTTTCTTAGTGATTCCGATATGTTGGAACGTTGTGGGTGCATCTCCCGGAAATTTAATTGGCCACTTTTCGAGATTAATTGGCCACTTTGCCAATTAATTGGCCAATTTATCCCAATAAATAGAGCGTTCGCTCCCATCCTCTGAGGTTTCTTTCGTTTTATCCCCTCATTCAAAAACACACATGGCCCCATATAGGTCTAAGTCCTCGTAAATACTTATAAATACAACTTGGCATCCCGATTGCTTTATCGGTCTGCATCTTTCAATTTTTTGCGTGATGCACATGCAAAAAGGAGCCATGCCATGCCAGCCAGAACCACCGACATTCCCGATTTCGCCAAAGCCACCCAAATGCATGAATGCCATCGACTTGAAGCCGCCGCATCCAATCCCGAACAAAACCTGCTAGCCGAAGACGCCTTCCAGATTGCCGAGCGAGCCATCGATGAACGTTTTGCCAAAACCAAGCCCGAAAAAGCGGCACGCATGAAACGCATGCTGCGTCTTTATGTTCTTGAGGAACGCACTTTGGAAGAAGTCGGCCATGAGTTCCATCTCTCCCGTGAACGGGTACGCCGGATTCTCTGCCAGGCCCGCAACACCGTCCGGCGTTACATGGTGCGCATGGATCGTCTGGAGGTCTCGGCATGATACGGCGAACAAACAGAGGTTGCACCACCGCCCAAACCATGGAACTTCTCATGGAGCCGTGCACTCCAACCCGCGAAACCGTTTCCTGCTCAGAAATCACCTCTTGGCTCTCCTGCCGCAAAAAACACGAATTTCGTTATGTTCGTTGCTTGGCTCCGTTGGAAGACAGCGAGCCGTTGAACTTGGGTCGAGCCGTCCACGCCGGTCTGGAAAGCTGGTATCTGCAACGTGATCAACAATCGGCCCTCAATGCGGTTCGGGAATCTCTTGATGGCTGTAGCTCGGAAATGGAGCTGCTTCCCAAAGCGCTCGGCATGATCGAGGGTTACATCGAGTACTGGAAAAACCGCGAGGATCTCCAGACCCTGCATGTGGAGCTTCCTTTCCGTGTTCCCCTGCGCACCCCGTCCGGTCGCTCTTCCCGCATCTACGACCTGGTGGGTCGGGTGGATGGCATTGTACAAAAACCCGACGGGTCCATCTGGATCCTGGAACACAAGACCCTGGGTCGAAAGGACAAGCACTATTTCGACAAGCTGGATGTGGATATTCAGGTGCGGGCATATTGCTGGGCGATACGACGATTCACCGGTTTGGATGTCCAAGGGGTCATCTATAATGTATTGCGCTCGAAACTTCCCGCCCGCCCCGAAATTCTTAAATCCGGCAAGCTGTCCAAACGCGCCAACATCGACACCACCTACGAGATTTTTCAAGAAGCCATTGCGGACAACGGCGATGATCCCAACGAGTACACCGAAATTCTCGAACGCTTGAAGACCGAAGGCAACACCTTCTTCATGCGCCGGGAGGTGGAGTTTACCTCCGGGGAGCTGGATTCCTTCTCCCTCGACCTCTACCGCATCACCCGCGACATGCGACGCAGCAGCCGGGAAGAAAGCTATCGCAATCCTACCGCCTGCGGACAGTTCGGTCCCTGCGCTTTTCGGGATCTGTGCATCGGCACGCTCCCCCAGGATGAAGTGTTCGAACACTATCGTGAACTTTCGACGAAACATCCCGAGCTTTCCGATGTGGATCTCGACGCGCTCAAACCCCTGGGAGGCCAGCCCGCAGACCACGAAAAACCCGAAATCTCCGATGATTTTTTGAATTCCCTGCTCGATGACGAGCCTCACCTTCTTTCCTGACAAGGAGAACATCATGCCGAAAAAGACCCAAACCGAAGACACCGCCCTGTCCACTACGACCGACACCGCCATCGCGCTTCCCGATGACCTTCTGGGAGAGTTGGCGGAACTCGGCGCTCTGGATGCATTGGACAAGGAAGACCGCCCTCTGCCGTTCTGGATTTTCAATGCCAAAATCAGGCTTGAAGACGGATCCTGGGTACCCAAGGACACGTTTTTCAATACCGTGTCCGAGCTGTGCAAAGATGAAATCGATTGCGTACTGTTGCATCTGCGCAAAACCCGTCGCTACGCCGAGTACATCGAAGGGGTCGGTACCCAGGTCTACTGCCGTTCCGACGATCTTCTTGAAGGCATCACCGAAGACGGTGAAATCCGCTCCTGCGACAGCTGTCCCAACAAAAACTGGGGTGCCGGTCGTGGCCGTGACGCGGCTCCCAAATGCGGCATTGTGTACAACCTGATCGGCATCGATTTGGAGGATCAATCCCCCTTCATCGTGCGAGCCAAATCCACGTCCTTGAAACCGGTACAAAAATACATCGCCCGTCATTTTGCGAGAAAACTACGTCGCCCCGGTGGAGTCCTCGGAGATTATCCGCTGTTTGTCTACCAGACCCGACTGTCGCTACGTATGCCCACCGACAACTACTCCGTCCTTTCGCTCGAAAAAATGGGGACTTGCACCCAGAACCAGGTGCGGGAATTCACCGAACTCTACAAATACTTCAAGGATTCGGCCCGGGTGCGCACAGACATCGAACCGGAAGACACTGGGGATGAATCCCACGAGACCCACGACGCCGAGTTTCTGTCGGACTGAGAAAGGAACCATCATGAGAACCTTCATTTGTCCCGATATCAAAGTTAAACCTTGTCCCTGCTGCGGGAAAGAATCCTTGCTGTGGACCAGTTCCGCCGACGTGGAAAGTTCCGACGGAGAATTCCCCGTTCTTTTCTGGGTCCAATGCTCCAACGAAGAGTGTGGCGTTCGCACCCTCGATTCCGCCTCTTATCAAGACGCGATTGAAACCTGGGATCGACGACCCGATCGCCCAAAACCTGCACCCGACAACTCGGCCTCCACCCGAATGATGCAAGTGTCTTACGAAGCGTTTCAGTTGTTCAATCGCAAAAACGCCGATTACGGAAATTCGTTTTCCCGTTGCGGCATCGGCGGCGTGATGGTCCGCCTGATGGACAAGATCTCCCGGGCCATCGTGGTCAGCCGCCATTCGATCCAGGTCCAATCGGAAACGTTACGCGATACCCTGCTGGACCTCTCCAACTACGCCCTGATGGGCGTGATCCTCTTGGATACAGGAAAAACGCCGTCTCACGGCTCGTGTTCCCCCTCCCATCGCACCATGGAGAAAAACTAATGCAGGCTAGGAGTGAGCAACTGGAAGGTGCGATCACCATCCACAAGCAAACGCCCAAGCTGTGGTCGATCTGCAGCATCGGTGGGCGCAAGGCGGTGGGTGTGCTTTCTCCCGGTATCCGCGAAGGCGATCATGTGCGAATGCGAGGGAAAATGGAGCATCACCCCAACTTCGGCGAGCAGTTTCGTTTTCGTACTTGCGAGGCTATCCTGCCCTCGGGCCTCTCCGGGGTGCAGCGTTATCTCGATCGGCATTTCAAGCATGTAGGACCCAAAATCGCCGCCGAGATTCTCACCACCTATGGCGAGACGTTTTTCGAGATTTTAGAGTCCGATCCCGACAACGTGGCCGAACGCATCCGGGGAATTACCCGTGATCGTGCCCAAAAGATGCGGGACACCTGGTTGACCATCAAAAGGGACCACGAGGCCGATCTGTTTTTCTCCCGCTGCAACCTTACGCCGTCCATGATGCGGAGAGTGTATGCCGCTTTTATCAAAGATTTCGATACGTATGAAAAACTCAGCGACATCCCGGTGGAGGATCGTTTACGGGTCGTAGAAAAGATTCGCAAAAATCCCTACAGCTTGATCGAAAAGGTAGAAGGCATCGCCTTTGCCCGGTCGGACACCATTGCTCGCAGCCTTTCCTTTGATTTCAACTCCCCTTTTCGCATCCGTGCCGGGATTTTCCACACGTTGATCGATGCTTCTCAATCCGGCGGTCATTGCCATTTGCCGGAACGGGTGTTGTGCAAAAAGGCGGCGGCCACATTGGGGGTCTCTTCCGAGCAGGCTTCGGAACAGCTTCAAACCTTAATCCATGAAGAAAAACTGATTCGTGACGATGCGTGTCTCTTTCTGCCGCGTTTGTACGAGATGGAATTGCGGGTTGCGAAAGGGTTGAAATCCATCGCTGCGGCTCCTCGATTTCGCGTGATGGCGCAACTGACCCACACCGATTGGAACTGGTTGGTGAAAAAACAACGTCAGGCCATCGAGCACGCGATGAACCACAACATGCTGGTCATCACCGGCGGACCGGGGACCGGCAAAACCAGCCTGCTGCAAAAACTTCTGATGGCATTGGGTGACACGACGGTCGAACTCGCAGCGCCTTCGGGAAAAGCCGCCAAACGCATATCCGAACAAACCGGGCGACCGGCGAGAACCATTCACCGCTTGTTGGAATACCATCCGGAGATTGGTTTTCGCGTTCATGCGAAGAACCCCATCGATGCCGAGGTGGTGATTATCGACGAAACCTCCATGGTGGATCTGTCCCTAATGGACGCCCTCGTCGATGCGGTGGATCCAAAAACAACCCAGCTGATTTTCGTCGGCGATGTGGATCAGCTTCCCAGCGTAGGTGCGGGTTCGGTATTGAGCGACATCATCGATTCCGGCATCTGTCCCGTGGTACGATTGACGGACATTCTGCGCCAGGATGAAGCCTCCTCCATTGTCACCAACGCCCATCGGGTCAACCAGGGACAACCGTTAGTCACCGACAACAAAAGAGATTTCTTCACCGCTTACGTGGACGACCAGCAAGGCATTGTGGCGTTGATCAAGAAGATCCTGACCATCATGCCGGAAAAGCTCGGACTCGACCCTCGCAACGATATTCAGATTCTCTGTCCGGCCCGAAAAGCCCTCGTCGGCGTGGAAAATCTGAATCACGTCGCGTCCGAGTTGTTGAATCGTCGAGGACAACGTATTCCCGGATCTTCCATCAAAGTCGGCGATCGGGTGATTCAACGGCGCAACAATTACCATCGACGGGTGTTCTCGGAAACCCTGTGGAAAACCCATCGCGACCGCGTGATACACCAATCGATGGGTGGGGATTCCATCGACGACTTGATGGACGCGTTTGATGACAAAGATTCCCCTGTACAGCAAGGAGTTTTCAACGGCGATCGGGGTCGCATCATCGAGTATGTGCGTCATCCGAATCTGGTGATTGTTCGCTTTGATGGGGATCGTGGATCCAATGGAACCGTGTCGGCTTATACGACACTGGCTGCCGATGACGAACTTCTTTTGTCCTGGGCCAGCACCATTCACCGTAGCCAGGGATCGGAGTATCCCGCTGTCATCATCCCACTGCATGCCGCGCATTACGTGATGCTGCAACGCAACCTTTTCTACACTGCCATCACTCGGGCCAGCCGCGCCGTTTTTCTCGTCGGATCGAAAAAAGCCATCACGATCGCCATTCGCAACACCGACCAGGCCAGGCGTTTTACCCGCTTGTCCGCCCGGCTTCGAAGGACTGAACCATGAGTCATCGTCCAGTGAACAAAATGATCCACCGGAAAAAATACCTGGCTCTGGCCAAGGATTTTCTCAAGGTTTTTTATCGAGGTCGCAACGATGTCTTCGCCACCTGGTACCCACGAAAAGACGGCGGTTCGGGTTACGCGTTCAGTTGCGAACACAAGTTCGACTCCAAGCGTTGTCCCTACTCCCGTCATTATCGCGGCCCGGAACGTGGCTGTCGGGATTGCTCGAACCGCCAATACAAAACCATCGGTGTCGAGGATGTGTTCAAGCATTTCGAAGGAAAAACACCCCTGGGGGTGTATCCCCTCGTTCCGGACGTTGCGGTCGACGATGCACAAGGCCAGCAGACTGTATTGCATAACGCGACATGGCTCGTCGCCTTCGATTTCGACGATCACGACGAGGAGGGTCAAAAAGATCCCCACAAGGATGCCGGTCGCGATGTAGTGCAACTTCATGAAACCATGGAAACGCTTGAGATTCCACATCTTGTGGAAAGCTCCAAGTCCGCCAAGGGGTTTCATGTCTGGGTGTTTTTCCAACATCCGATCGCCGCTTTCAAGGTTCGACGGGTGTTTCAAGCCGTGTTGGAGGAAGCACAACTCGTAGGTGAAGAGCATCAGCATCATTCCTCCTACGATCGGATGTTTCCCCATCAGGATTCTTTGTCCGGTCCCGACGATCTCGGCAATCTGATCCTCGTTCCCCTCTCGGGACGGTTCACCAAACGTGGCGGTTCGAAATTCGTTGATCCCGAAAACGATCTCAAAGCCTACGACAAGAAAAAACAGGTGAAGCTGGTCCACCAATTGGCGGCACAGATGGACAATGGCGGCGACCTGATCTGCCCCGAGTCCAAGCTCGATGAACTGGCGGCGGACTGGAAAATCGATTTGACGAAAAATCCGACGCGATCGTCATCCAAGTCGCAAGCAGGACTGCCACCCGGCGTCGATCCTTCCACCTTGCCTGTCGAGAACTATGGCATAAACCCGGATGGAGGACTGCTCCAGGGAGTCGACCAGGTCGTCGAAAACTGCGCATTTCTCCGCTGGTGTGGGGAACACCCAACGAGCGTCACCGAACCGTTATGGAAAGACATGATCAGCAACTTCTGCCGTTTCGAAGGTGGAAACACGCTGATTCATGAGTATTCCGCCAAAGACTCCTCCCGCTACGACGCTGCCGACACCGACAAAAAGATCGAGCACCTGAAAGAATCATCCGGACCCATCACCTGCCAGCAGATCATCGCCGATGGTTCCACCGTCTGTCCCAAGGGCGGTTGCGGTAAACATATCATCGCACCGGTCTCCTTCGCCAGACGGGAATTGACCGCTCCCAAGAAAGCGGACGATCTTTTGGCTGCTATTCCCAAGGACGGGGATCTGGCCGATAAAACCAAAGCACTGTTTCAGTTTTACGACCACCTGGCCACCATGTTGGAAGGCGAACGCCGGATCTATTACGAGGAACTTCGTACATGTCACGGCATCCCCATCGGCGATTCCAAGAAAAGCGTGCAGACCCTCGTTCGGCGAAAACGGGAAAAAAACCACGACAAACCGGCCATCCGGGATGTGTTTCATGGGGAGATTTTCGAGGATCCTTACCAGCGTCTCTATTACCTGGACAGCGACCATCTCAACGAAAACGGCGAAGTGGAACGCAGGGTCATCTCCTCTTTCATCGTCAAACCCAAAGAGCGCATCCGTCTCGCCCACAGCGGGGAGTTCGAACAGAGCGATGAAATCATCCTCGCCGACCTCCATACCCGCAAAGGACGGATTTTTCCCGACCAGCGTTTCAATCGCTCCGCCTTTACCACCAAGCAGAGTTTTATTCGAGCACTGCCATCCTACGACTGCCAATGGTCGGGCAGTGACAACAACATCCAGGGACTCTTGCGCCTGATCAGCGAAGAGGATCTTCCCGAAATGCGCGGAACCACCGTGCTGGGATATCTCCATGATGGCAAACAAGATCTCTGGGCCGTGGCCGATGGTGTGTTGAGCGACCAAGGAAAGGTCGAGGATTCCGACATTGTCTTCGTGGATGACCACAATCCCCTGCCACGTAAGGTTCAATACAATTATATACCGGATGGTGATACCAAAGAACTCACCCGCCAGGTCTATGAGCTGCTTCCCAAGGTCAACGAGCTCCCCGTACTGCTGCCGACCATCGGCTGGTTCTTCGCTACAGTGATGAAAGCACGGTTTCGCAGGCAACGCATCATCGACCGTTTCCCCATCTTGTTTTTGTGGGGCACTCAGGGGTCGACCAAAACATCTTTACTATCCAATATCTTCTGGCCCTTGTTCGGTATCGACGGCGCGGAACCGTTTTCCGCCACCCAGACGGATTTCTCCTTCCTGCGCCTGCTGTCCGCCACCAACGGCATTCCCGTCTTTGTCGATGAATTCAAGCCTCACGACATGCCGAAGTTTCGGCTGGATTCGGTTCTGCGACTGATGCGACGGATCTACTCCGGTGAGGAAGAAACGCGTGGAAATGCCAATAAATCCATCACCAGCTACCATCTCCAAGCACCACTCGTCATGGCCGGTGAAACTCGTCCCAACGTCCCGGCGATCCTTGAACGTATTCTCTCGGTCAATCCCAATAAAAATACCATCAAGGACCATCCTGAATGCACGGTCGCGTACAACAAACTACGTTCCCTGAAACTCAACGGATTTACTCCTTCTTACATCGCCTGGAGCCTGTCGGTGGATCCCATGCAGGTTTGGAGTAATGCGGAGAAACGAGCAACGAGTGCAGTGAACGCTGTCAAGGGTACGCGAGATGTCCCTGTGAGACTCGTGGAGAACCTTTCCATCATGATGGTTGGGTTGGAATTATACGAAGCCTACGGGGAGCACATCGGGCTTTCCAAGGATGAACTTGGGTTTGGTGAAAAAGATGTCCACCAGGCCGTGACCCACATGCTGGACGATCTCCTGGAAGGTGAATCCGGAGTCAAAAGCGGTCTGGACCAATTCATTGAAATGCTCTCCGTTCTGGCTCGCACGGGTCAGATCAAGGAAGGCATTCATTACGCCTACCGGGATACGGCTCCCGACAAGCTCTACATCCACTTTCGTTCCTGCCACTCCGCCTTTCTCGAACACGTTCGCCGCACCGGATACGACGGCGAGGTCCTCGATCACAACGCTATCCGCAGGCAAATGCGGGAGTCTTTCCAGCGCGGTGGGTACGTGACGGACATGGGAAAGATCATCAAATCGAATGGCAGGTCGGCTCGAATGATTGAATTGAGTCTTGACGCCCTATGCGAATCGCTCGATTTCGACGCATTTCCCAAGCGCGAAACCGATTACCAGGGTGGGTGTCCCTTCAATCCCGACGACTACGAACGCGAATACGACTCGGAATTTTTGCATCAGGAGAATGACGATGAACCACCGTTCTAAATTTCCAGAAGCCGTTCAGAGCCCAAATCCGGTGGAAAGTTACGGAAAAACCGTAACCGGTAACGCTTTTTGCGGCAAAAACCGTAACCGTGAAAATTCCAATGATACTGGTGGGTTAGCCACAGCCTCCCCCCCGTGGTTACGGAAGTTACGCTTTTATTTAGGTAGGAAATATATTTATATTTATTTTTTATATATATACACGCGTATACGCGAGGCGTTTTTTTCTTCCTCACGAGCTCTCAACACCCAAAAACAAAACCGTAACCTCGTAACCGGGGCGTTTTTAAGAACTAACCCACTGATATCATTGGAGATATTGAGTTACGGTTTATGTTTAAAAGTCGTAACCAAAACCGTAACCCTAAAATTTCGTGTCTTGGAGGTGGCTCATGTCTGAGTTTGACCGCCTCTGGAAGATCACCATGGTCGAAATCGCCAAACACGCCCCAACACCCCAGGCGATGGAATGGATCTCCCGACCCGATTCGGGGTTCGAAGATGCCCTGGCCGATGTTCTGGAAAAACTACATGCCTTTCGTGCCAAGGGAGATGTGGCGGCATACAAAAAAGCCCTTAGAGTTTACTACAAACTCCATCTTGAATCTTTCAAGCACTACAGCGTGGAACATGCCCTCCCACAACCAAGTGATTCCTCTCGACTTCGAGAACTGACCCCAGAGGAGATCGAACGCTTTCGTAGCGAAGGGAATGATTGGGAGATTACCACGCCCGCCGGGACGGTTTTCATGGTGGCGGAAAAGACCGGCAGGTCCGACCGGGTGGAATTTACCCCGGAAACGATGAACGACATCATTCGCATCCTGATCGCTTTTCCCGGCAGCACCGTTTCCAACATCTGCAAACTGGAACCTTGGGAACGAAATGCCATGTCAAAAGCTGTGGGGAAATCCGTTTCCAGACCCAACAAACCTCAACGCCAGACTAGCAACCCGGTTTCCACACCAATGCCCACCAGGGAGTTTCAGGAAACCTTCAACTTCACAGGTACGACCGGAAAGGACACACCATCATGAGCGGACGAAGATCGAGAAGCAAAGGACACAACTGGGAGAGGGAAGTCGCCCGTCGTTTTCGAGAAATCTGTCCCGGCGACGATATCCACCGTGGACTTCAATATCGCGACGGTGCCGATTGTCCCGATGTCACCTCGGCTCTGTTCTGGATCGAGGCCAAACGGGGAAAACGTACCAACATCAAAGCGGCGCTGAAACAGGCCGAAGAAGCCCAACCGAAAGGGAAATGGATTCTGGCCGTTACGAAGGACGACCGGGAACCCGCCGTGGCCAGCATGCGTCTGGATGAGTTTCTGGAACTTCTGGAAGAGTTTTGGGCCTTGAGGATGCTGTAATGAAACCGAGAGATCGACGTTATGTCAACGCCAAGTTTGTCTTGCCCAGGAATTTGTACATTCAAGTCCTGGAATATCTGGAAGGCAAGCTGGCCTGGTTTCCCATCGAGGATCCTGTGGATCGGGATTCCCGAAACGACTATGTCAGGCTGCTTCGGGATGAAGGTCTCAGCAATAAGCAAATCGCCAAAAAACTATGCCTCAGCGTGCGACACGTCAGACGGATTTTGAACGAGTCCGCGACGAGCCTGCCTGCGGGGGGCGATGGGGACGAGAAATAACAGGAACCTCATGGATTTTTCAGGAATGCGAGGCTAAAAGTGACGGAAAAAATCGAAAAAAAGCAATGCAAGGCGAAAAGCAAGCAAAGCGGCGAGCGCTGCAAGAATTGGGCGGTCCCCGGATACGACGTTTGCCATTATCACGGAGCGGGCGGGCGTCCGAAGAAGATGCCCAAAAAACCGAAGACGGCCCACGCTCCCAAGGGCAATCGTAACGCCGCGAAGCACGGCGCTTACTCTCCCCGACTGTTGCCGGAAGAGCAGCCGATCTACGAAACCTACTTGGACGAGTATCTGAAAGACGTCCCCAATCCTTCGGTCACTGACCGGAGGGCATTGGAGCGACTGGCCGTTCTTGAAACGAAATGGCAGACCGCCGTGACCAAAGGAGCGCCGCCGGACGCTCTGGACATCTTGCACCGACTTCTTCACCGGGAGTTGAAGGCTCTTCAGGTGACAAGGGAGTCGAAAGACACCTCCTTATCCACCGGCAATTCCCCTGCCGAGGTCGTCGCTGCTTTGTTCATGAAAGCACAACGGTTGGGAATGGAAAGTGACACGGTTCAAGCGCTACCGGATCCGGAGGTGATCGATGTGGATGTGGTGGAAGTGAAAAGCGAATCTGAAAAGGACGGTGGGAAATGAGGTCAGGGAATCTCGACCAGCTCGATGCCTTCCAACCCCCGAAAATGCTTCACGTTGAACGTGGCGATCTTCGTAATTCCGTGTTCAAGCATGGTGCCGTAAAGCTGGTAGTCGTAAATCGTCGAAGAACGAATGTCCTTTTTCTCCGCAGCGTAAAGAGCGAGATCGACTGTTTTTCTGTTCGGTCCTACCAGAACCACCGCAGGGTCGGTGAGGAAATCGATAATCACTTCACGAAACTGGGCGGCGTTGACCCGATCCGGAAAGATCTTTTCGTGGGTCATGGCCCGGAACGATTCCATGATGACCTGCGGCGAAATCACCACGGACTCCCCGGAGTCGATCAAGGTATCGAAGAAAGCAGCAGCTCTTTTGTGAAAAGGAGCGGAAGAGATGAAAAGCGAAACAAGTACGTTGCTGTCGATAAACATCATGCGCTCAGTCCTCGTACAGCATTTCGCGATCCCAATCGGGCTTCAAGCATTCTCCAAGGTCGAAGCGTCCGGCCAAGGCGCGAATGCGTTCTCCCCGTTTGGGAGGGGGGCTGGGTTTCTTTGCTCGGATCAATTCGTCGGCTCGGAGTTTCACTCGTTCCAATTCCTTCTCCGGCAAATTTTCCATGGCTTTCATCAACTCTTCGGTGGTTATCATGGGTCCACCTCCTTTGCAGTTTCAAGATACCACGACCCGTAAACACAATCAATATCGAAACGAATCCGGTCACTTGGCTTCGTTTCGTGAAAAGCGCGAAAAAAAGCTCGTTAAAGACGCTAACTCGATCTTTGCAAGCTCGCGAAAACTGGGGATTCGGGGTTGGCGAACATCTCGTCCAAGACGACTTGGACGATAAAAAACAACAAGCATTACAGGAGGTTATCTTATGCCTATCGAAGTAACATGTCCACATTGTTCCGGGTTGGCCGAGTGGCGGGGATGTGCATCCTGCGGCGATGATATGGGGATCCTGGTGTGCCGCAAATGCGGATTCACCATGCCGGGGATCTCGTTGTCCTCGCTCGATACCGGGACCGACTCCGGAGAACAAAAAGCAGTTGAAAATCAAGACGTTGAGGGGGATACATGCCGCCGGTAGTCTCACAGACTTTCGATCGCGTCCTCCAGGACGTCGGCGTCCGGATGGACGTAGATCCGGGTCGCCTCAATGGTGCGATGTCCCATGGCCCGGCCTACCAGGACGAGATCCTTGGTTTTGCGGTACAGCCGAGTACCAAACGTATGACGCAGCGAATGAACGGTGAGTCCTGGCCTGTTGATCCCGGCCCAGGTCAGCCAGAGTTTGAAGCGGGTTTGGACTTGTCGCGTGGAAATCCTGGTGTTTCGGTTCGAAAGAAAGAGTGCCGTGGAATGGGTGTCCATGTCGGCGCGGACTCTCAGGTATTTACGCAGCCATCGGCGAAGATCGGAGCCCAGAAAACGTGTTTCCGTCCGTCCTCCCTTGGCATGGATGGTGAAATGCTTGGTCTCCAGATCCACATCGGCGATGTCCAGGCCGACCAGCTCAGAAAGTCGGATCCCTGTGCCGAGCATAAGCGCGGCCATCACTCGATCTCGCTGAGCCGTCGATCCCTTCCGAGAGGCCAATTCCCGGAGAAATCGTTTGCGTTCCGGCTCGGTGAAGGCCGAGGGCGACTTCCTGGTTGCTCGATGAATTTCCAATACCCGTGCCGGATCGCGGTCGACAACACCGGTTTTTTCCAACCATCGCCCAAAGGATTTCAATGCAGCCTTGGTTCGATTGATGGTGACCTCGGCTTTTCGTTCCCCGGAGATCTTGAGACAAACTTCGTCCGAAGCGACGAAGCGAGCCATCCTGTCCGGGGTCAGGGTATTTACCAGAATGTCCCCGAGGAAGACATGAAGCATGTCGAGATCCCGATGGTAACCCTCGATAGTCCTTGGACTTTTTCCGTTCGCTCTCAAGTGAAACGCAAAATCTTCGATAGATTGGGAAAGACGCATGGGTCATTTCCCCCGTTCGATGATTTCGAAAAGATCCACACCGGGAACCAAAAACAAGGATCGATTCACTCCAATCCAGTCGACCTCGATTTGCGCCAAAGGACCTTCGGTGACTTCGATGACGACACCTACCGTGCCAGATGGGATCGGATCGGGATCGCCCGGCATGGCAATCAAGCGAATGGTATCGCCTTTTTGTACGTGCATGGTGTTCTCCTTTCGGATCAAGAAACGGCCTCGGCCATGAATACCGGGACCGTTTCGAGTGGGGATCGATTAGGCTTCCGGTCCAGTTTCGACCTGGGTCTGTTCCTCGGTTGTCGGGGGTTTTACGTTGTCCTGTTTGTTCATTTCCTTGGTCCGCTTTCCTTTCGGCTCAAGAAAGCGGCGTTCAGATTTCGGCAAAGCGAGGGTCGTGCAGTGACCTTGCTCGTGCCACCAGACGAGGGCAGCGCGGACGATGCGTCGGATCTGCAGGATGCTGGCCTGAGCTCGTGGTTTCAAACCATCCTTTCCCGGTTGCATGGTGGCCGCTTCGCTTTTGAAAAACGTGCTGACATGGACCGGCAGGATGTTGCCGACCTCTTTGTCTTCGCCCATGGCGGAGATCATCAAATCGAGAGTCCTTCTGGCTGTCCCGAGAGTGCTGGGCTTTTTGCCGATGGCTTTCAGGTGTTCCAGGTACTCGGTGCAGGCTTGTTTCAGGGTTACGGTGGTCATGGTTTCTTCCTTCTGTTCGGGGTGGGTGATGATGGCCGGGATGGGTTACGGTCCAGCCGGTCCGTTGCGGTATCCTTCACTCTCGACCAAGTATTTCATCCGTTCCGGGTCGAGTTGTACGCTCGGGTGGGTAGCGGTCATGAATTCAATGGCGGCGACCACCGGCAGCACGCCCTCGCCCGATACCCAGACCGCGATGGGCGCTCGCCAGTCCTTTGGATCGCAGACCAGGTTGAAAACCTGTTTCAGCTCATCGATGTCGTAGCCTTTGTAGCGGGAGAAGTCGTCGTTCATTCCGGTGAGATCCGCCTGGATGGTGATGCCGTCGATCGTGGCTTCGAGGATGCGTGCCTGGTCGTTCATGGTCGTGCTCATGGTTCGTTCCTTTCAGCAGTCGTGATTGGGGATGGTGACATAGCGACCCATGTCCGTGTCCCAGGTCCAGGTGGTTCCCCGTTTGTCGGTGTAGCGATCGCCGTGAATCTCGTTCAAGGTTTGTTGATGCAGGCTGCGCAGCGTTCCCATGGCCATCGTGCGGGTGGCCTGACGGTCGGCGAGGCCGTCGTATTCAATCTCGTCGACGATGCGGTTGCGGTCCGTGGCTTCTTCCCAGCAGTGGGTCTGGTAGCTGTAATTCGTATCCCAGAGGGCATGTTGGATGGTCTTTCCGGTGGCGTCTTTCGCGTTCAGCGTTTTGATCAGGCGGGCCATGGTTTTTCTCCTTTAGTCGTCGATGTCTTCGTTTTTCAAAAAAGCTTCGATCTGATGCAATTCGTGGCTGATATGCCCCAGGTCACCCGCGAAGCCATAGTTCCGTTCGTCGCGTTTGAATTCCCGCTGATGGCGATCCAGTTCCTTGCGGATCGTCTCCATCCGCTGCCTGATTTCTTTCATCCGGGTTTCGTAGGTTTGTTTGGCGCTCATCGTGCTCTCCTTGGTTCGGGGTTGGCGGTTTCTCTCGCGTTGTCCATGTCATGTTGCGAAAGGTGTTCCAGTTTTCATGGTTTTCGAAAAGAAATGCGACGTGCCAAGCCTGCGGATTCTTTAGGCTTTTCGGGTTTCGGAATCTGCGTGGAAATCTTGATTTCTCTCTTTACCGAACCATGTGACGCACAGGGTCTACGCCATGGACGCAAAAGGTCTACGAACCTGCAAGCCCCCGAAATCTCGCGGGAATTTCGCTTCAAAGAAAGGTCAAAGATTGACACCGGACGGCGTCGAAATTCGTCGCTATGGGTCGACTTTTGGGGAAAGCCATATTTGCAACTTCAAACTGGCGATCTGAAAAATCGTCTTTTGCTCATGGGAAAGTTACGATGACGAATACAACGAACAACAAACAAGTCCTGACCGACGAAGAACGAGCCCTCCTTGCCATTCTCACCAGCCCGGCCAAATGGGGGGAAGCGTTTCTGAAAAACCGCGACGGATCACCACGTCGGTATCGTTCCTACCAAATCGAAGATCTCGAATGCACGAGCAAGCGGATCGTCCATCTGGATGGCCGTGCCGTGGGAAAAACTGTCGATCTGTCCACGATGCTGCTGTGGTTCCTGTTTACCCATCCGGGAAAAGCCGTGCTGGTCGGTGCTCCGTATCAAGGGCATCTCGACGCCATCATCGAGGAAGTGGAATTTCAGTTGGATCGCGTGAAAGAGTTGAAAGCCAGCATTGCCAGAAAAGCGGGAAACAAACCGAAAATCAAGCGGCATCCCTACTTCGAGGTGTTCTTCACCAACGGCAGCTCCGTGTATTTTCGACCCGCCGGGGATATCGGCGCAGCCTTTCGATCGCTTCATGTGGATCTTCTGCTGGTGGACGAAGCGGCCTGGGTACCGGACAAAGCCTGGGATGCACTCCGACAATGCCTGAATGCAGGCGGAATCTTTCGTGTGTACTCGACGCCGAATGGTCTCAGAAACACTGCGTACTACCGCATCACCCAAAGCAAATCCTGGAAAATCTTTCGCTGGCCGAGTTGGATGGCACCCGACTGGTCGGACAAACGTGAACAAGAGTTATTGGATTTCTACGGCGGGAAAGATACCCCCGGTTGGCAGCATGAAGTCGCTGGCGAGCATGGCAAACCGGCTTATGGAGCTTTTGTCACCGAACAGGTGATTCGGGCCTTGAAGGATCTTCCGGAGTACCGAAAACGTATCCTCACCGGCGAGCATCTGGAGGGCTGCGAGGACGAAAAAGCCATCCGAATGCGTCTGGAGCAGGTGTTGGACCTGACCGGTGGCAACGGCACCTACTGGTTGGGCGGCGATCTTGGTTACACCTCGGATCCCACGGAATTGTTGCTGTTCGAAGAGGATCCGGAGATCCAAACGTTGACGCTCGTGCTGCGCATTCATGCCGAGCATGTGGCGTATCCGGTCATCACCGAAATCGTGGCCTTGATCGACCGGTTGTATGCGCCGGTGGGAATCGGCGTGGATCGTGGCGGCAACGGCATGAGCGTGGTGCAGGAACTGCTTGGCCTGGACAAATACCGGGACCTGCATCTGGCGGGACGGCTCGTCGGCTACGACTTCGGAGGGACCATTGCGGTGGGGGAAGACAATGCGGGCAAGCCCATCAAGAAGCGCGTGAAAGAGCAGATGACGGCGCTGATCAACGAGAGCCTTAATGCTCGCAAGCTGAAACTGCCGAAATCTGACCATGAGATCGAAGATCAACTCTGTACCCAGACCTACATTCTCACGAGCAACGGAGTGGTCTATTCGAAAGGCCACGATCATTGCGTAGATGCGATCCGCTGTGCCCTGCTGCGACGCGCCCAGGAACGCTACGAAAGCTACGACCCGGTGGAGATTGTTGTCAACCTCCGGCCCGTACCTTTGAATCGAATCATCTACTGAGGGGATTCCAGATGGGAAAGCTCTCGAAAAACAGTGGCCAGCCCTTCTTTATCCAGACAGTGCTCCGCAATCTGGATCATTGCTTGAACCAAACGGGTGCTTGGCGAAATCGAATAGCCGTTGAAATAAAGGAAAACAACCGCGGCATGAAGTCCGGTTCGTTTGTTGCCATCGAGAAACGGCTGATTCTGGGCGATGTGGAAGGCGTAGGCCGCCGCCATGTGGAAGATATCCGAGTGAAGATAGTCCGTTCCGAATGTAGCCTGCGGTTGTGCCACAGCGGACTGAAGCAAATCGTCGCTCCGAATACCATGGGTTCCGCCATACCGGTCGATCAGATCCTCATGAAGCTGAAGAACGTCTTCAACGTTCAAGAAATCGATAGCACTCATTTCGCCAGTTCACGAAACGTGTCGTCATGGGTATCCATGATTTTTTTCGATACAGCCTTGATCCGGCGCTTCCGATTCCCTTTCAGCGGCTGGATGATCAGAGCCTTGCCATCGGTCTTCATCTCCAATTGGGTCTCGTCATCAATGTCCAGCAGTTCGAGTATCGGTTTTTCGATGATGAGGCCGAGGCTGTTTCCGATTTTCGTCAAATGCTTGACCATGTTTCCATCTCCACAGGACGTATGTCCATTGTTATAACGATAGTATGACCATGTTCCAGGAATAAGTCAAGGAATGACCGATCACCAGAAACCTTTACTGAGGGAGAAAATCATGTCGAAACGAAAGAAACGAACTCAAAAAAAGCAACGTGAACCCAAGAAAAACACCCATTCGACCGGCCAGACGATGCAAATGCCTCCAGCGTCTGCCGCCGCATTGTCCCCTGGATTCTTTAACGACGTCACGGCAACGAAAGCCGTTCCTTCATCCTGGGAAGACCGTGCTCGCAAAGCGGTCGAATACTATCAGGAGGAACCGCTGGTTTCCAACGCCATCAATGCCTGGCGAACCTTCGCCCTGGGGGATGAGATCCGCGTAAATTGTGAAAACGAAACCGTTCGGGATGAGGCGAAGGACGCGTTTATCACCCTGGGACTCAACGATTTCGTCAAGGATATGGTTCTGCAACTGCTTTTGAAAGGCGATGCGATGTCCTACCTTGTCCGCTCTAAATCGGGAGACGACATCGAGCGGGTGATTTGCCTGAATCCCATCTCCGTCACGCTAAATTACGAGAACGACGCCTTGGTGGAAGTCATCCAACGCCCCATACATCCGGACGGTTCTTACGGGGAGGAAGTCAGCTTGGACCTGGATTTCTTCTTCCATGCCAAGTGGAACGCTCCGGAGTTCGAGATGCGAGGCCAATCCATGGCGCTTCCATCCTTCGAGGCGATCGAACTGCTGCGTGATTATCGTACCGCCGAGCGGGCGATTGCCAAGCGTTGGGCTACTCCCTTGCGTTTTATCCAGGTGGGCGGTGCCTACGGAAGTCGTATCATCACTCCCGACAAAGGCATGCTGGACGCCGTGCGTGACGAGTTGAACAAGATGGATTTGGCCTCTGGGCTGGTGGTGCCGTTCTACGTCAAAGCGGAAACGTATGGAGCCGAAGGCATTTCGCTGAACACCGAAGCCAAAGCTCAAGAAGCCAAAGAAGACATTTTGACGGGGTTGGGCTTGGCAAGAAGCGTCGTTAGCGGTTTGGGTCCAAACTTCGCTACGGCATCGGTTTCCATGCAGAAGATGATTGTGCAGCTAAAAGAGATCAAACAAGCGGCCCGGGACATCCTCGATTGGGTTTTCGATGAATGGTTGGAACTCAAGGGCTACGAAAACGAAACCTTGCATTATCAGTTTTCGGATCTGGATCTGTCGGCAGAGGTGGATCAGAAGAAACTGCTGATTGATTTGTACGATCGAGGTTTGATTTCGAAAAAATCGTTGCAGGAGTCGATGAATCTTAATCCGGAGGTGGAAGCCAAGGAACGCGATCGTGAAGAGATCGTGGTGGACAGCAATTGGAGCGTGGAGGATATCTCGCGGCTGGTGGCGTTGGACGTTCTGACCGTCGATGAGGCAAGAAAACGTTTGGGATTGGATCAACCTGCCGAAAAGGCACGTGAAAAGGCAGCATTGGCGGATGTAGAGCGAATCTATGCAAAACATCGCGGAGAGGACCATGTCTGACACCGAACAGGCGAAACAAATCCGGAAAGCGGTGGAAAAAGCTGTGAAACGGCGAGACCGCTATGCCGACGATCGTGTGAAAGATGTGCTGCAATCCTTGGATGCGGCAGCGGATGATGTGGCGGAGCAGATTGGCCGCTTCGAAAAAAAGGCAGCCTTGAAAGACTGGCAGGAGTTGCGGCTGTCCATCCTGAAAGAGACGGAAAACGAGATCGACGCCATCACGAAAGAACTCCAGGCAAGTTGGAAAGTCGGCATTCGCGCCAACGTGGAAGGCTCGATGAAGCTTGGGATCGAGGATGGAATCGATCAGCTAAAAGCGCTGGAACATCCTGATTTTGCAGGAATTTCGGATAAAACCAAGCGGGCGGTCATCACGAAGACCTTTGCCACCCTCGACCGAGCGGCGATCGATTTTCTTGCGAATTATCAGGTAAATCTTCTCGGCGATGTAACCACGGAACTAGCCGCCGGAATCAAGCGCACGATCACGCAGGGGGTGCTGACGGGCAAGAGCATTCCGGAGGTGGCGCGAGAGATCGGCAAGGTCGTGACGGATAAAAATGCTTTCAAAACGGCGGGAAAGACCGTCTTCAAGTCGACCCAGCAGCGGGCCACGTTGATTGCTCGTACCGAGACGCTGAGAGCCCACAACGAAGGCCGGAAGGTGTTTTACCGGGACGTGGGAATCCAGAAGGTGAAATGGTTGACCGCGCAGGATGAACGGACCTGTCCGGAGTGTGCACCGCTGGACGGCAAGATTTTCAAGATTGATGACGCTCCCGGCCCCCCTTGTCATCCAGGATGCCGGTGCGCTCTCGTATCCGTGATCGGTTAGGAGAATCCGATGAGACAAAACGACATCGAGAGATTGGCCCATTACTTGACCTCTTTGGTGGAGCAGAAGTTTTTCGGCAGTGTGGTCGTCACCTTTCAAAACGGCAAGGTCGACACGATAAAAACGGAGAAGATTCAGCGGCTTGACGGCCTTGAAGGCACGAAAGACAAGCGATTGGTTTGCGCTTCGAAAGGAAAACATTGATCAAACGTTGCCCTCTTTTCAGGGGCGGACATTTTTTTTGACAAATGTCCTATTGAGAAAATCCGCCAGGATGTCTATTTTTAAAGCATGAACGCTTGAAAAAGCGGTTCCCCTTTTCGAATGAGCTGGAGCCCCCAGCGGTTCGAAAAGTCAGACATAGCATGCCAGGGTTAGTTGGAAGCACCAGCGGCCCCGGACAGACAACGCGATTCGAGACATTCTCGATTCGCATCTGTTCGGGGCCGTTTTTTTTGGGAGCAACGATGTTTTTTACCGACGCCGAAAAGATTCGATTCATCCTGCACGCCGAAGCGGGACTGCATTGGCTGTTGGACAACGATGAAAATCTCTCCGCTGAAGCCAAAACCGCCGAGCGTCCGAAATACATCACGAACTACATCGGCTCGAAACAGAAGCTGATCGACTGGATCTGGGCCAACACCCCGGACAACGCCAACACGGCTATGGATGCGTTTTCCGGCTCTTCGGTGGTGGGCTACATGTACAAATCCAAGGGCCTGGCGGTGCATTCCTGCGATCGCCTGCGTTACTGCCACCACATCGCTCGGGCGATTGTCGAAAACGATCATGTCACGCTGTCCGACGAGGAAATCGACGAATTATTGAGCGATTCCGGCCACATCCGTGATTTCGTCCGAAAGCATTTCGGCGGGGTGTATTTCGAGCCTGGCGTTCACAAGCTGATCGACATCGTGCGTTCGAACACCGACAGGCTCAAAGGCTACAAAAAAGACATCGCGCTCTTCGCATTGGGAAAAACCTGCATTACGGCCAAGGGCGGTTTCGGCCATTTCGGCACCACGAAAAAGCAGGACAATCGGGCGGATTCCCCCGCACAGTTCAAAGAGCGTTTCGCCAAAAATTGTCAACGTATCAACGCGTTGATCTTCGAAGGTGAGAAATCCTGCAAAGCGCATCATGGCGATACGCGCAAGCTGCTGGGCAAAGTCAACGCCGATGTGGCCTATTTCGATCCGCCCTATGCCACGCAGTTTTCGCAGACCAATTACGAGCGGGCGTACCACTTCGTTGAAGGGTTGATGACCTGGTGGGAAGGCAAGGACATCCGCAAGGATTCCACAACCCGGGCCTACGATATTCCCACGGAAGTCACCAAAGCCAACGCCAAAAGTTTTTTCGAAGAGTTTTTGGGGGCCGCCAAGCACATCCCGTATTGGATCATCAGCTACCGGGACCAGGCCTATCCGAGTGAAGCGGAAATCAAGACCATCGTGGGTGCCAACGGCAAATCCAGCCGGATGAAGAGCAAAACCCACCAGTACCAGATCTCCGCGCAGCGCAGTGAACACTCCCAGGCCAGGGAGCATTTGTTTATCTGCGCACCCGGTGGTGCCAAAGCGAGTGTCGAACACTCCGGATTGGAAGTCGACGGGAACCCTACGAACGAATCTTTCGCAACCGAGGCTCAAGAGGCCCATGCGGAGCACGCCGAAATCCCTCGTGAGGAGAAAGACGCCCGGACGACCGGCAACCATCCCATCCATACACGGATTCCTTCCATGGGTGGGATGGAATTTCTTTCGGCAAAAGCCGAGCAATCGGGCGACAAACGTTTCAAATTCATCCTGACGCATGTGGGAACCAACCGCAACGGCGATCATTTCACCGCCGAGGAGTTGCAACGGGCTGCCGAAACGGCGATCGGCAAGAAGATCGACCTCTCCCATTCCCAGGAATTTCGCGACATCGTGGGCGGCATCGTCGAAGCAAACTACATCGATGATGGCGAAAACTCCCGGATCGAGTGTGTCGGCGAACTGTTCACTGCGGAGAGCGAACCTGCCCGGCTGGCCTACAAGCTGATGAAGCGCGGCATCGTGACCCACGTTTCGATGGAATGCGATTACCAGGAAGGCAAGTGCTCGATTTGCGGAAAAACCATCGCCAGCAAAGCGGAGTACTGCAGCCATCTGAAAAACTTCAAGGGCCGCAAGCTCAAGGGAAAACCCTGTTTCGAGATTCTACGTGGTGTGACGTTTACCGGCATGGGTCTTTTGGATCGCGATGGGGCCGATGAGCGTGCGGAGATTCGACAGGTTGCCAGCCAAACTTCCATTGAAGGAGAAACGGAAATGTCCGACGAAAAGACGAAAGAAACGAAAGCGGCGGAAACTCCGCCCGAACCCGACGGAATGAGTGAGGCCGAAAAGGAAAAACTCATCAAAAAGCAGCAGAGCGAGATCGAGAAGCTGATGAAAGAACTCGACGCGGTGAAAAAGCAGCTCGACGACTCCCAGGCAACGCACCGGGCGGTGGTTCGTAAGGCCAAGGCTGAGAAATTGCTGTCGTTGTGGGAGGATGCGGGCCGTGAGTTCGGTGATGAATCCGCTCGTGCCAACGAACTCGATCGGCTGATGAAACTCTCCGACGAGGCGTTTTCGGCCACCGAAGAGACGGTTTCGGCTATCGCCGCCACGCGCAAACCGAAGAAAACCGATGAGGACGACGAGGAACCCGAAGAGATTCCCGAGGACGACCTCGATAAGAAGAAATCGAAAAAGAAACCCCGCAAGAAGGGAAATCTGTCCAGCGATGCTCGGGAGCGCCACACGCATGCGCCGGATTCGGCGGGTGCCACGCTGGCCGACAAGCTGACGCAGGGGTTTATGGCTGCGTACAAGGACCGTGCCGGAATCCCGGCAGGCGAATAGGAGGAGAATCATGTCGTATGTGCAACCACTGGCTCCGGGCTTTCGTTACGGCCTGGGAGAGATGCAGGGCGCGGGAGAACCGGGTCAGTTCGTCAACGTGGCGGGCGATAACGTCTTCGCCGTATCCGACGATGCCGCCGAAAAACCCTTCGGTCTGCTCGAACGAAAAGTCAAGGACGGCGAGATGCCCGGCATCTTCTGTCTGGGCGGAATCTACGAAACGGACGTTTTCGTGGGCGACCCGAGTCCGGGGGACAACCTGGCCGTGGACGCTGCGACCGGCACGCTGAAAGTGGCGGCTGAGGGCAACGTCGTTGTAGCCGAGGCCATCTCCGTGGGCGCGGGAGTTCTGCGCTTCAAGCTCTTGGTGTAAAGGAGGCAAGCATGGAAGACCTGAGCCACGTCCATTCCGAAGAATACATGGAAACGATGGCGAAGCTGATGAACGAGGCTGCCGACAGCCCTGAGGGGTTGAAAGCGCTGGCCGCCGCCATCGCTCCACCGATCGATATGGAAATCAAGACGCGTGAGATTACCTCGCTGTTACTCACGAAACACAAGCTGCCCGCAGGCGAAGAGGCCAAATACCAGAAAAAGCCGAAGCTGAATGCCTACTGGATCAGTAAAGACGGCGATGCGGTGGAATCGGGTATTCAGGAAGAAGAGATCGTCTTCCCCATCCATCGCATTCACTCGATGCCGATGGTGGACATCGGTGTGTTGAAACACGGCAATGTCGGCACGATGCTGGACATTCAGAAGTCGGCGGGGGTCGAGATCCGCAAGGCCATCGACAAGCGCACGATTACCGTGCTTTCGGCGGCGGTACCCAGTGAACGCACGGTGACGGTCACCGGTGGAAAACTGACCGACGAAGCCATCAATCAGGCCATCAGCTTCATCGAAGACATGGAGTTGCGGGTGAAATACATCCTGCTGCGCGGTGCTCGTGCCAACGATATGCGTGGCTGGGAGTTGGATCCGCAGACCCGTCGTGAGCTGCAGCTGAAGGGGATTTTCAAGACCTACAACGGTGCGGACATCATCTCGACGGCATCGATGGCGCTGAACGAAGTGATTCTGGTTCCCGACGAGGAAGTGGGAAAATTCGCGATCCGGCAGGCACTTTCCACCGACACGATCAACGAACCCAAGCGGTTTAAGGTGGGTTGGCTGGCCTGGATGGAAGCGGCACACGGCGTCACCCGTCCGGACCTCCTGGCGAAGGTCGCGATCGAAGCCTAAGGAGCTATCATGCCGATCACCGTTCAAAACACTCTCAACACCGTGCTCGATGTCCCGGGCGCGGGGCTGATTTTCGATCCCGGTGAGACGAAAACCGTGGACGCGATCAGTCCAGCGCTTTCCGCAGCCATTCAATCCGGGAAACTCAGCGTCACGGCGCAAAGTGCGGATTTGACGCTTCTTGTGACCGAGGACGATCAGAGCGACTTCGATCTTCCCATTCCGTGGCCCGGTCCCGACCGGATGCAGGTATCGTTGAACGGTCTGGTGCTGGCTTTTGGCGAGGACTACACAGTCGAAGTGGCGGATAACCAACTCGTCTGGCTGGATGAGGAAATCGCGCTGAAAACCGGTGATCGGATCGTTCTGATCGGAGGCGCGCCATGACCCGATTGGACGGCCACTTCCTCAAACCCGGATCGATCCCTGCCGATCGTCTGGATCCAAGCATTCCGCTCGGCGGCGGTGCGCTGCCGGATGGCACGGTCACTCCGGCGAAATTGGCCGAAGGGCTGCTGCGCAAGTTTGTGGTGGTCCGCTGGGGTACAGCGCAGGATGGCGATCCCGGTGTAAAAACTCTGCCACTGCAGCTTCGCGACTACCTCGACAACCCGATTCCCACCGTCCATGTGCTGCGATTGACCTGTGACGATCGGGCCACGCTGGCTGTGGGCGAGCATGGCCAAGCGCTTTCCGGTGCGGAGTCTGCCGACCTGATTGCACAAACCGATGCCACGGGACGGCTTGACCTTGTGGTCCGCTGTTCCGAAACCGCCACCATTACATTGGCCGCCGGAGCCACGCAGGGAAGTCCTCTGCTGGATGCGACGGCCTTGTTGGATGTGAATTTTGCCTAACCCAAGACAAGGAGAATGACCATGCCTATCGAAGACGCTGTTTCCCCCGTACAGAAAGTGACCATGGATGAGATGGCCCAGGAGTTCGCTGATCGCTTCGCCATTTTGACCTTCGGGACTCCCGGAGCGGAAACGGACGACACGATTGCCGTCCAGATCCAACTCAAGAATGCGCTGATGGAGGATCTTGCCGCCAAAGAGCGCATCCGCCTGACCTGTACCGCCGGAGCCGAGTTGAGCCTCGCCGATGGTGGCAACGGAGTCGTGCTTTCGGGCGACGGAACCGAAGACATGATTCTCGAAACCGATGAAACCACCGGAACCTTCGACCTGGAAGTGGACTATACCGGGACCGGCACCGTCACGGTGGTCGGTGGTGCCACGCAGGGTTCGGGATTTGTCCATTGCGGCGAATCGCTGGATCTGACTTTCGCGTAATCGTGAATGGGGACGGGGTTGTCTCCTTTGTGACAACCTTGCCCCTTTATTTGGAGGACAACGATGGTCACGATTACCAACCAACTCGATACCTGCCTCGTGGTGCCGGACGGCGTTTGCGACCATGTTGCGTTAACGCTCATGCCAAAGGAAACAATACGGCTGAAAGATCTCACCAAGCCCATTCAAGACGCCGAGAAAAAGGGGATGTTGAAGATTTCTTATCCGACGACGGTGAAGAGTACCAAGACCAAAGCGGTCAAGAAACCCAAGGAGTAATCCCGTGTTGGACGTGCTGGTAGCCGACATTCTGGCAGATTTTACCGATGAGACGGGCGATCCCCTTGCTCCAGAAGCATTTATCCGTCGTCAGGCGGAGCGGGCTTTGCCCGTAGTCGCGGGAGATCTCGCCGTGGCTTATGAGCTCACGAATGATGAAATATCCCCGGATATGCCGGGCGATCACCGTGAACTCTGGGTCATGCAGATAAAAATCCTGCTTTGTCGAACGTTGCGAGCCCAGGCAGCCACTCGTGTGAGTTTCTCCTCCGGAGACAAGAAAATGGATCGGTCGAAAGAAGCGTCGCATTGGGCTGCGTTGGAGAAAGATCTGGCAAATGAGTACGTCACCCGCATCCAACGCATCAACCCGGCTGCCGACGAAAACCTCATTCACCTGAACATCCGTCCACGGATCTACACCCAGAACCGGCGGAATTTCTAAACGGAGAATCAATCATGGAAAGCAAAATCAAGCTCGATCCTTTCACCTACGGCAAATGGGATGTCGTCACCACCTTGGTGCAACTCGCCACCGTCGTGGCCGGTATTGTTCTCGCGTTGGACGGCAATACCGCCGGTCTGTTGGCGCTCGGAGCCCTGGCGGGCGGCGGTAAAGGCACGCTGGTCGGCGATTTTCTCAAAAAGGTCGCTGAAGAGATGAGCAAGCCGAATCCGAAAAAACGTCGCGGTTTCATACGTTTGCCTCTGCTCGTCATCCTCATCACCGTTGGTTTGGCAATGGTCGGCTGCGGCGTCGACAAACAATTCGTCATCGATTCGCGAAAAGCCATCCTCACTCAAGCTGGGGATTACCTGATGGGCTGCCAGCAGGCCACCATCGCTCCGGCGTTTACGGTGGATTGGAACGACAACGTGAGCTACGGCGGCGGGGTATTCGCGGGTTGCGAAGCAGAAGGCCGCATTCTGCGTTTTCATTGCGACGCGCTCCAAAATGACGAAACCGGCAAACCCCGCATGAACTGCGAGCCGTTGTCGATCTGGCATCGTGAGGAAAGCCCATGAAGCATCGACAGCGCCGTCAGATGAACGATGATGTGGCCTGGCTGATTCGTCAGTCCGGTGTTTCGGCCCGCGTGTTTCGCCCGGAACGGGAGGATTCTTTCTTCGGTTCCCACGAAATCCGCGAGGCGGAAATCGCCGACATCCCCATCGATATCAAGGCGTTGTCGCCCAAGGATCTGGCCGAGATCGGAGCCGATGCTGCCGCCAGTGTCCTGCCCGATTCGGGAGTGTTGGAGTCCGACATCCTCGAAATTGATGGCCTGCGCTACCGGGTCACCGAGGTCAAACCACAAAACAGTTTTGGCGCGTGTACGCATCTCGATCTGCATCTGGAGTTGGAAAAACGGGAGGTAGATCATGCGTAGAAAAAGCCATCTCGCCATGATCGAGATCGATTTTCGACAGATCGAACGATTGCAGAACGCATTGAAAGAAATGCCGGATCTGATCGCGGAAGAGCTAGGACGTGCCGTTCGTGACCTGGTGTTGATCGTCGAAGCCAAGGCCAAAGAGCTGTGTCCGGTGGATACGGGAAAGCTGAGAGGCTCGATTACGCCGGTGATTCAGAGTTGGGCGAAGGCCTTTGTCGGCACGAACACGCACTATGCCCCTTATGTCGAATACGGCACGAAGCACGCAGCAGCCCAACCTTTTCTGGAACCCGCCTTTCTGGAAGGAAAGAAGCAGGCCAGCAAAGTGTTCGGCAAGGCCATCCGACGGGCCATTGCCCGCTATGAACGGAGGGCACGATGAGCGGATCGTTGCCACGCGCCATCGGTCATTGGGCCGCCATGCAGGTGGACTCTTTGCATGTATTTGCGAATAGCCTGGCCAATCGCAACCACCGATACCCGGAACTCGTCGTCACTCCACTGACTCACGATACCCAGCCGATGGGCTGCGGAAAGACGGACTATGTGGTGCGCGATGCGGGAAACGGGGTTGTGCAAAAAACCGGAAAGATGGGGGTGAATGCCGTCAGCTATCGTTTGACGGTCACCTCCCCTTCCGATCGGCAGAACAACGGCCAGGAAATCGTGGAAAACATCATCGAAAACCTGGAAAAAGCAGCTCTGAAGACTTGGCTTTCGACAGATCCGATCCGTTTGACAGACCCGGACACCGATCCTCCCACGGAATTTCCGTTGGACAGCCTAAAACCCATCGGTCGCCAAAGCATTCCGCCCGACATCACGGGCGAACCGTTTCTGTACCGCGCCGCACTGACCTTGACTGCCCGACGCATTATTCCCATCGAACGCGATGTCGAGCACGTTATGGAGCGTATTTATGTCAACGAGGGCAATCCATGAGCGAAAACAAGAAAAAAACCGACGATACGCCGAAAAGCGATTCGAAAGAAAAAGCGAAAAACCATTCCGAAGCCCAATCCAAGGTGGAGAAGGCGGACGATCCGAAGTCGAAAAAGGCCGAACCTCAGGATACGAAGGCGAATACCGCCACCGGAAACGTGCAACCGAAGTTGAATAAACCCCGAAAGCGACGTGGCGGTCTGCTCGGAAAACGCACGAAACGCCTGAACTTTCCTATTGAAACACTGGCTCGGCGTACCGGGACCGATGCCGTCACGCTGGGTGCCCTGCGCGTAGCCTACGGCTGGACGAAGCAAACCCGACTGTCGCACGCGGAATTTCTGCGCCTGGTGGACGCCTGGCTCAAACGACCGGTGAAGGAGGCATAGATGACGACCCCACGCATCATTCCCGACGCCTATACCGAGTACGAAGACGGTCATCTCGGCGTGATTCCGGCCTCGCTAGCCAATGTGGAAGCCAAAATCGGTCCTGCCGAGAGCGGTCAACCGAACAAGATGGTTACCCTCGCCGGTCCGGATGCGAAAAAACAGGCGAAAACCATCTTTCAGGGTGGTCCGCTGCTCCAGGCCATCGAGGCCGCCTTCGATGCAGGCAGCACGCGCATTCATGCCTGCCGCATCGGCTCGGCCATTCGGGCTCAGCGCACCGTGAAAAATATCCTGGGCGTCGATACACTTCGTATTCAATCCGAGTACGGCTTGCAGGGCAACAATCATTGGCTCAACATCAGCCACGAGCTGAACGACGTGCCGACCGGATACCTGGTCCTGGTCGAAGGTTCGCTGCCGGAAACGCCGCATCGGGTGATTTTTTACAACTCCAGCTTGACCCAGATCCAGGAAATTCAGCTGCCCTCTGAAATCAATCAGGTGGTGGATCTCGCCGCCAATCCCATTTTCGAGCAGATGACGACGATCGAACACGGGTTTGCGGTACTGGGACTCACCGATACCGCAATCGCCAAAATCTGGTTTTTCAATCCGAGCGGCACGGTGATTCCCGGAGACATTATCGATCTGACCGCCATTCTGGATCCGGAGGAGCAGGTTCGCGGGTTGGACAGTTTTGATGGCGACGACATCATTCTCTGTACCGACCAGCGCCTGATCGAAATCGATCTGGAAGACACTTATCCACCCACGCCCGGTAGCTATTGGACCTTGTCCTACAGCGCGTTGGGCCTGGTGGATCCCGATATCGTCTCCACGGCCAGTTTGGAGAACCTGGCGGACCATGCCCAGGGGTTGGATCCCGATGACTACACGTTGATGCTGGATCGAACAGCGAAAATCGTCTACGCCATTGCGGACGATGACGAGCCCCCGGTCCTTTCCGGCCAGGTCAGCCTCGCCTCGTTGATTCCCACCGGCACGCCGGAAAAGCTGTCCTATCACTTCTTTAGCGGCAACCTGATGCTGCTGGTGCGTGAAGACGATGAAAGCTGCCGTCTCGTGGAGATCACGGTGGATTGGGAAGCCGATCCCTCGCCAACCGCGACCTTGATTGACGAAACGTCGGTTCCCAATGGATCCAGCGGGTTGCACAACATCATCGAAGACATGTTGGGAACGAGTTTCGCCACGTTGCAGGATCGCAATGTTTCGCCCGCCACCGAACGCGTGTACGAGGGCCAGGGAAATTTGCTATCGATGACCTCGAATCTGGCGGATGCCATTAACGATGGCGATGTCTACGTGGCGGAACTGCTGACAAATCCGGCCTTCATTCTGATGCCCAGCGAAAACGACGAAGAAGAAGTCGATTCGGCCTGGTTCGATGCGTTTACCAACGGTTCCGGAGATGGCGAACCCACCAATGCCGACTATCTGGCAGGCTTGGAAGCCACGAAAGCCAAGACCGATACCTCCTGGATTCATGCGGTGGGAGCAACCACCGAGTCTTTGTGGACCGCCATGCTGCTGCATTGCGACGAAATGGCGGAAGATCATCATGCCGAGCGTTTTGCCATTTTGGAAACGCCGGAGTTCGAGAGCGATTTCGAGGAAGGCAGCGCAGAGTACCTGGCCGATTTGCAGGAGTACGTGGATGCAATCATCACGCGTATGGCCATGGTGGGCGATCGTAATGCCTGTGTTTTCGCCGGTGGAGCAGAGTTTCTGGATTCCGATGGCGATGAGAATCTTTTTTCTATTGTGTCCGCCTGTGGTGGGACGATGGCCGGACTCGAAGTGCAGAAATCGCTGATCAATAAACCGGTGAAAGGCGTGCTGCGGCTGGTTCCCGAGTTTCCACCGGGGCATATCCAGACCTTGATCCAGAACCGTGTCAATTGCCTACGTTTCAAACCAGGTCGGGGATTCATCATCGCGCATTCGCTGACGGCGGCGGCGGAAGGCTCGGACTACTCGCGGGTCAACGATCTGCGTGCAGTCTACTATGGCTCCAAAGCGGCACGAGACGCCGCGCAACCCTATGTCGGTGAAGAAAACGACCGCGCGGGTGAAGGGTTACGAAAACTCGAATCCGCCATGGCCCGACCGCTCGAACAAATGCGCGATGCAGGCCAGATCGATGAGTTCGAGTTGAGTGCAGTTTCCAATGAGAACGACAGACTGCTTGGTGACGTCTACGTGTCGCTGGGTATTCAGCCGCGTCGGGCCATGGAGATGATCTACACCACCGTGTACCTGAAATAGCACAGAACCTGTGAGGAGATAAACCATGTCGCAAGAAGGGTTTATTCAAGGCAGCCAGGGCGAGGAAATCAGTCTTCTCGTCGATGGCATCAAAGTCATGGCGTTGCAGAATCTTTCCTGGAAAGCGAGTCAGTCCAAATCCGTGATTCGCGGTGCGGGATACCGCAAACCCCACGCCATGGGTCGCGGTCCAAAAGACTATGAACTCGATTTCGAAGTCAAGGAACTCAACAAGGCCATCCTCGAAGAAGCGGTCAACAGCCCGCGTTCGCGCGAGGTCCAGATCAAGAAATTTGTGGTCGGCGGGCAGGAGTTCACCGACTTGCTGGATCTTCGCAACTGCACGATCCTGATCGTCTATCCACCGAAAAACAATGCTACGCGCATCATTCGTTTTCTGGGATTCGAGTTTACCGATGTCGAAGGCGGCTTCTCCGTGGATGACGAGGCGGTGGGACGCAAACTTTCCGGTCTCGCCATGGATGCGGAAGGCTTGGTGTAAGGAGTCAACGATGTGCAGCCAGCAACCCGATGGAACCATTCAGACCTGCGCTAGCCATGATGAGTTGGTACAGCTCACGGAACGCCTGGCGCAGTCGGTGGAGCAGCTTTCCACCCGTGTCATCGAGTTGGAGAAAACGATCAAATTGCTTCGAAATGCCGCTTTTCTCTTGATCGGCGTCATGCTCGGCACGGGCGTGCTGCAAATCAAGGAAGTGCTGGTGCTGCTCGGAGGTGTCTGATGGGGGATCTGAGCCGAAATTTTAGCACATGGGAATTTCGTTGTCCTTGTGGGTGTGGGGAAGTACGAGTTGATCCTCGATTGATCGAAGCTCTGCAAATCCTTCGTGATCGTATCGGTCTTCCCATCTCCATAAGTTCTGGAACTCGCTGCCGAATGCATAACCGCGACGTGGGTGGCGTCCCGGACAGTCAACATCTGCTGGGTCGTGCCGCCGACATTGTCGTGCAAAAGCTGCATCCGGATTGTGTCGCGGCTATCGCTGAAACCATTCCTGCATTTTCAAACGGCGGCATCGGTCGTTACGACGATTTTACCCACCTGGACGTGCGCGAAGACGGCCCCAACCGGTGGGACGAACGAAAGGAAAAAACACATGTCTGAACATCACGAAATCAGTGTACGTCAAATCGCCGAGCATCTCCGCGCAGATAACCCCAAATTGAAACTTTTTCAGATCATGATCCCTGGTCGCGAGGATGAGGTTTTTCTGGCGCGCAAAGCCAGTTGGTCCGAGTACAAATCGCTGATCGGTGCGGTGAAAGACGAGGCCGAAGCCAACGAGATCCTCGTGCAGAAATTTCTCATGCATCCCAAGCCCGACTTCGAGGCCATGCAGACCGAATGGGAACCGGGTCTGGTGGTCACGCTCGCCCAGCAGATCCAAAAAGGGCTCGGTTTCGTCCAGGGAGCGTCCCTAAAAAACGTATAGATGCCGAGCGGATGTCCTGCCGCTCGGATGGATATCGGCAGATGCGAACCCTCATCTGCCACAGTTTTGGAGCCTACGACTTTGAAAAAGTCGATGACCTCTCTGCGGACGAGTTCGCCGAATTGGCCGGGGCGGCGTTGTGGCTACGAGATGAGGAGGCGAAAGCGGTAAAAACCATCAAAAAGAAAGGACGGCAGCGATAGATGTCGGGAGGACTGAGCCATACCATCGGCGTGCTGGTCAAAGGTCACAATGCCTTGACCGCATCGCTGACGAAAGCGGAGCACTCGCTCACGTCCTTCCGAAAAACGGCGGAATCTACGGCCTTGTCCGTGAATTCTTCGCTCATTCCCGGTGATATCGATATGAGTGCCGTGGATCAGGCCACGTCGCATCTGACCGGTCTCGGGACGAAAGCCATGATTGCGGGCGGCATCATCGCAGGTGGCTTGGGCTTGGCCGTGCATACGGCCACCGGATTCAACGCGGCCATGGCGGAAGTCTCCACGCTTGTCGATACCGCGACCACTGACATGGGCGCGTTGACATCCCAGGTTCGATCGCTTTCCAAGGAATACGGCCAGATGCCGGTGGATACGGCGGGTGCGCTCTACACTACCATTTCGGCGGGTTACGGCGATGCGGCAGACGCCACGATCATGCTTGAAGGAGCCATGAAGCTGGCGCGTGGCGGCATCACGGATACCGGGACCGCCATCGATGGCCTGACCTCCATCATGAATTCCTACGGCATGGCGGCAAGTCAGGTATCCGGGGTTTCCGACAAAATGTTTGTGGCTATGAAAGCGGGGAAAACAACCATCGGGGAATTGTCGTCGTCGCTCGGGAAAGTCACGCCCTTGGCCTCGTCGGCAGGGATTTCGTTGGATGAAGTATTGTCGGCAACTTCGGCACTTACCCTTGGTGGATTGAACACGGCAGAGTCGGTAACTTCTCTTCGTGGAATGCTGGCTGCCGTCATCAAACCCACAGCGGATGCCACGGCAACAGCCAAAAATCTCGGAATCGAGTTTTCCACCGCCGCCATGAAATCCATGGGATTGCAGAACTGGTTGGCTCATGTGGCTGAAAAAACCGGTGGATCCCAAGAAGTCCTTTCTTCGCTTTTCGGGCGAGTGGAAGCTCTTTCCGGCGTGCTGGCACTGACCGGTAATCAGGCGGAATCATTCTCTTCGATCCTGGAACAAATGGGGCATTCCGCCGGAGCCACGGACGAAGCCTTTAAAAAAGTGGATGCGTCCGCTGCTGCCGCCTTCGATCGAGCGAAAGCCAATGCTGCCGTTCTTGTAGAAACCGTCGGCAATGCTCTTTTACCCGTTGTTTCAGGTCTGGCGGATTCATTTGCCTGGCTATCCGGGAAAATGTCGATGTTCGCCGAAGCGCATCCGTTTCTTACGAAAACGGTCGTCGTCCTGACAGCGGTGACCGCTGGTGTGCTGTTGATCGGCGGTGCAGCACTCATCATGGGGGCTCAAGTCATGACGGCGATGACCATGGTCAACGTTTCCACGGGTGGCGTGCTGCTGGCCGTGGGTGCGTTGATTACAGGTATGACGGCTCTGGTGATGGTTTTTACGTCCGGTACCGATGAAATGGCCGAAAGTACGGGGATTCTTTCGGATACGTGGGGGATGCTCAAAGAGGTTTTTTACGCAGGTGCTGTGCCTGTCGCCTACGGGGTCGGCTACCTGGCGGGCGTTATAACCAACGCCTGGTCCACGGTTTCCAGCTACACGTCGGAAGTCTGGCCTTTGATCGCTACGATCATCGGTGGAGCCTGGGCAGGAATTACTCAATTGCTTTTTCCACAGATTGCAATTCTAAAAGGTCTATTTACCTTCGCCTGGGAAAGCATCAAGGTCATGACCGGTGCGGCGTGGGCTTCTATAAGCCTTACGGTTACCACCGTCTGGACCTCGATCTATCATTCGATTGCGCTCGTTTGGAACTTGATTTCCGGTGTTTTCAAGACTGGATTGCAGCTGTTGACCGGTGACTGGTCGGGAGCCTGGCAGACGATTCAGGCGACTTTCTATAATGTATTGGGCCACATCAAGGGGATTTTCGGAGCCTGGATCGGCTGGTTCGCGGGGCTCGGTGAGAACTTCATGAATGCCGGTCGTGGTCTGATCGATGCTTTCTGGGCAGGCATACAAGCTTCCTGGGGAACACTAGAAGAAGGATTTACCAGCTTACTGGGGGATTTACGGAGTCTGTTGCCGTTTTCCGATGCCGAGGAAGGTCCGCTGTCCCAACTGACCCAATCGGGGAAATCGCTGCTACCCACGTTTGCAAAAGGCATTGAACAAGGAGCCGATGAACCGATCGATGCGATTTCCACATCCTTGTCTCGAATTCGATTGCAACCTCCACGTATTGCGCCAATGGACACGGGATCGCTTTCCGACTCTGGAATGAGTTCGATCCCAGCCACCGATACAGGGACCTGCGCCGAAGGCGCATCCGTCGTGTTCCAGCGTGGAGCCTTTCAAATCACGGTATCCGGGGCGGACTCGATGGACGATCTCGAAGAACGGCTGACAGAGATCTTCGGGCGGTTGGCCTTGCGACTGGGGGTTAGCCATGCCTGAAATCCAAAATGAAAATTTTCAGGTGGTGATACTGGGTTCCGTGAAATCGGACGGTACCCCGGACATCGCCGATGTACGTTTCCGTTTTCCGGTTCCCCATCGCCAGATGGCCATTCGCCAGTCGGTGAAAGTCGATGAAGCCGATATTCCCGGACGTTCGGGAAAGATTAAGCAGGCCGTGGGCTATGAAGACACGGAAATCTCGATTTCGCTGCAATTGGTAGACGAGGAGAACCGCTCCGGTCAGGTGACCCGATCCGCGATGGAGCAGTACCAAACTTTGCAATCAGCGTTCCGTGACCGCTCGGATCCTATCGGAGATGGAGAGAATACGAGTTCGGCCTCTTATGCCGTGCCGACTGTGTTTTCGATTCAATCGCCGTTGACGGACGCTTGCGGCATCAAAACGGTGTTGTTCAAGGGGTTGGATGTCTCCGATCAACCCGGAACCACGGATTTGGAGGTAAACATTTCCTTTGTCGAGTTCGAACCGGTGGCACGACAAGTGGAACGGCGGGGTCGTGAAGCCGTGCAAAAGCAACAGGCAACCGCCGAGGCAGAGGAAGCCACAAAAAGCGATACCCAGGCGAATGCTGATCATGTTGAGGCCGTGGGCGAAGAAGATCCACTGGCCGCCGCCTTTCGAGCAGGTAAATCCGATGCGATGGGGGGTGGACCATGAGTTGGTATGCTCCCGAAATCTCCGTGACGATTGGTGATCGCACACGCATTGGCACGGTTCAGAAAATGGAAATCATCGCGGCACGATCGCAACCGGTGGCATCCGCGACCCTGGAGCTTTCCAATCTCCGTTTCGAATGGAAGGATGGTGCAAACGACGGCGATCCGTTGATCATCGAATGGGGCTGGCGTGGACAAGGACTTTCGCCTCTTTTCGATGGAACCGTGTACCGTGGACATCGGCGTGAAACGTTGAACATATTTGGATTGTGCCGAGGCCGAACTCTGGCAGACACGCGCATAACCCGAACCTACCAGGACGAGGAAGCCAGCGCAATCATTACACATCTAGTGTCGGGATGTAATTTTACTACGCTAGATATAGCGTTTTGCGAGGCTGTTTTAGACAAACTGCCAATGCATGACAGCACGATGGTTGAAGCGATTCAGTACCTTAACCGTCGTCTCGACCTCGATTACGACTTCTGGTGCGACCCCACCGGTGGGTTTCATTGGGGGCCTCGTGATGTCGAACAGGAATCCGCAGCAACATTCACCCACGGTGAAGATGTAATCGATTTTGTATCACTGCCCGGTAATCGATTCCTGCTGACCGTGATGGGCGCGCCGCTCTGGCATTCACAAATAGTCTCGGTATTGGATCGCGATGGCAGTGAATCGCGTTACTTTATCGAGCAAGTACGCCACACGGTTGGGATCCATCATGAAGGCGCGCGCAGTCG
Organism: Myxococcota bacterium; assembly: GCA_963663525.2. Classification (GTDB taxonomy): domain Bacteria; phylum Myxococcota_A; class SURF-8; order SURF-8. The sequence continues at coordinate 38,309 of CAXXHC010000004.1, read as the reverse complement.
CCTCTGGCTCACGGAGGTGGACCGATGAATAGCCGTGGCGATCTGGCCAGTGAACTCCGCACGTTGATCGAAGGTCTTCATCCGGATCTGCGCAAGCATTTTCGACCGTCTTTGTTGGGTAAAGTCGTGGCGGTTCACGATGACGATGATAAGGATGTCGAGAACTATTACCGTGTGGATGTGGTGATTGGGCCGGAACCCGGCAACCAAGCCGATGAAGAACCCGACGAGCCGGGTTTATCGTTGCCGAATGTCCCGGTAGCCTCGCTTTTCGCTCAGGACGGCTACGGCATTTTCGCGTTGCCGGAAGTCGGCGCGGAGGTCACGGTATCCTTTCACGACGGCGACATCACCCGGCCTTACGTGGAATCCCCGATTTTCTATGGAAACAAGGCTCCCGCCGGGTTCAACTCCGGTACGATTGCGATTCGCGGCAAACAGGGTCAGAAGATCGAATTGAAACCTGACGTCAACGAGATCGTGCTCTCCTGTGCGTCATTGAAACTGATTACAACGAACAAACGTCAGGAACATACGGTCGGCGATGAAATCAAGAAAATACAGGGGAAACGGCAATCGCAGGTCGATGGCGCGGAGAATATATCCTGTGATTCCTGGAAGTTACAGGTCCATCGCGATGCCTTCATCCAATACGGAACGCTGACGGAACATACCAAAGGCAATCTTTCTCAGAACATCGGAGGATCTTTCCAGCAAAAAGTGCTCGGATCCGTCTCGCAGCAGATTGCGGGTGGGCAATCCGTCGCTACCACGTTCAACAAACGCGAAGTGGTGGGCGGAGGTTATGAAATTCTCGTCGCAGCCACACCCGGTATTGCACCTGCAGCCCCCCTGGCCGCTTACCAGGTCTTGGTCAATTCGCCTGGACTTTTAGCGCTCGACGCCATGGGTGGCCAGATCAACATTGGTGCCAACATTCCCACGCCACCTACCATGATCAATATCGGCTCCGCTGCCTCCGGCCCGGTGCAACTGGGTGGAATCACAGCGGCGGGACAACCTGCCGCCTGCGGAATTCCTCTCCAGACCATTTTGACGACGATTCTGACCGTATTGAAAACCGTACCGCTCGGCATCGGAAATCTCGGTACGCCCATCGCGCCGAATCCGGCAGTGGCAACCGCTCTCGCGGCGGCGGACGCAGCCTTGGCACAACTCTTGAGTACGAAAGTTTTTATTTCACAGGTGTAACGATGACTCTCACGAACGGACAAGATACGACGAAGCAAGTGATGATCGACGGCGAAGCGGAGAAACGGACATGACGGCGCAATGGCGAAAACCCAAGAATATCGGTCTGATAAAGCGTCTTCGTGACGTGACGGAGCGATTGAACGAAATCCTGCCGCAAATCATCGAAGCCCAGGCAAAAGCGTTCGAAGGCATGGCGAAAACGGCGATGGCGGTGAATCAGCAACCAAAGGGGAATTTGGATGCCTGAGTGGCGACCCTTCAATGTGGCGATGATTCCGGGGGTGCCGCCTACGCTCGATGCGGTAAACGAAGCCACCGGGACAGTATCCGGGGTCCTCGATACCCTGTCAGGCTTGCTCGATACGCTCGCCGAACTCGCCTCTTTCATGGCGGATTCCATGCATGCCACCATGCACGCGTTGATTGCGATCCTTCAGGAACTCATCAACCAGTTATATAACCTATTGCAGACCGGCCTCTACTTCTACCTGGACAAGGGACCGTTGTTTACCAGTGGAAATCCCGATGGCCTGCAGGGTTTTCTTTCCCGTTGGAAGGAAAGTTTTAGCGATTTCGGCGATATCCACCGTCCGCAGTTTGCCGAACATGCAGAAATTTCAGCCATGTTTTTCGTGGTCGGTGCCAACGATCTCCCGGATTTTTATCGTTTGTTGCAACTTTTATCCATGCTTTTCGGCATTCCGGCGCTCGATTGGGAGGAAGACGAATACGGGTTTGATATTCCGACCCGTATCGAAAACGGCATGAGTACACCGCCGGATTGGGAATCCCTGCGCTTGGGCGAAGTCTGTCCGCCTTTCGCCAGATTAGCCGAGATTCTAACGCAAACCGTAGGCATGCTGAGCGTCACCGACGACTACGCAAACATGCTGGATAGCCTGGCTGAAACCATTTCCGAAAAGGCAGCATTGCTGGCCGCGATCGCCAATGAAATCCAGTCCATCGTGGATGCCATTACAGCATTGATCGAATCGTCGGGATTGTACGTGTTGCAGATCGATGGAAGCGGGATCGACGATTTGGAGGCAAAAGCGGACTTTGCCACGGATGTCCCACCCTGGAATCTCGAATCTTGGGTGGCGGGAACTTGTCTGCTGGCCGCCACAGCGGATTTCGGGCCGGTCGTAGAACTGCTGGAAGGATAACGATGGGAAATTACGAAAATCTCGGCATCGATTTGCTATTGGATGACGACGGCGATCTTCACATCAGCGCGACCGGCGATCTGGCGATCACGCCCGATGGGCGGACCACACTTTTACAGGATGTCCGGCATCTGCTGGATACGCTGCCAGGCGATCTTTTTGGGCATCCGGACTATGGCGCGGGGGTACCGAGACTGTTCGGGGAAGAAGATCGACCTGATTTCGAGCAATGGGTGGCTCGCACCATTGAGGATGCTTTGACCTACGATTTATCCGTCGGTCCTCGTATTAAACCGGATTCCATACAGGTGACGGAGGAGCGTAGCGGGCGGGAAGCCAGCTTCCGTGTGTCCTTCGTACCGATCGAGGAAGGTTTCACGAATCGACTCGTTTTCGTCTGGAATGCAAACAAAACCTCGGGAGATTTCTAATGGCCCCGCAGATCAAAACGTATACCGAACTCGTTTCCTCCATGCTGACTGCCATCGGCGAACGCACAGGATTGACAAATTTCAATATCGGTTCCGTGGTTCGTACTGTCACTGAAGTGATAGCTGAAGTCATTGGCGAACTCTATGCTTTCGGTGCCGAAATGCTGAAACAAGGCTTTCTCGATACGGCGACCGGGGTCTGGTTGGATCGAAAAGCTCAAGAATACGGACTCGAACGAAAACCAGCCATCAAAACGGAAGGACATGTTCTTTACGCACGTCCACAAGCGAAAAATACCAACATCCCCATCCCGACCGGCTCTATTGTGACGACACCCAAGGATCAATCCGGCAAAGAGTATCGTTTTTTCACGACAGAAGATGCAATCCTCGAAAGTGGTCAGATTTCCGTCCAGGTACCGGTCATTGCGGAAAGCGCGGGTTCCAGTTTCAACGTCGGACCTGCATCCATCACGAAGATGAAAACGTACATCAATGGGATTTCCTCGGTAACCAACGATACGGATTGGATTGCGATTGTGGGAGTGGATGAAGAATCCGATGCGGAACTCAGACAACGATGTTTTCTCGCCTGGGAAGAATTGTCCCAAGGCGGTACGGCGGCGGCGTATATATCTTGGGCCTTATCGGTCCCCGGCGTCAAATCCGCTTTTGTGGACGATACGTTGCCGCGTGGCGAAGGCACCGTCGATGTGTACATTATGGGAGAAACTGGATCTCCCGATGCTGCGTTGATCGATGCAGTGCAACTTGTCGTCGATGCCAATCGCCCCATCACTGCAGACGTCATGGTACGTGCTCCCGTCATGGTCTCGGTACCCATTTCGTTCCGCATTACACCACGTTCCGGTTTCGATACGACAACTCTCGATCAGGAAATCCGCCGCCGATTGTCCGTTTTCTTTGGCGATATCGAAGATCCAACGTTGGGGATACAAGCATTGGGTGTGGGTAAAGACATCATTGTTTCGCAACTGATCGGTCTCGTGACGGCGATCCCCGGTGTGTATTCCGTCGATATCGAGCAACCGACCAGCGACGTGGCCATCGCTCCAAATGAGTTTCCCGAATTGGGTTCCGTAATGATTACCATGGAGGCAGTCAGCGATGAGTAGACCTGCCGATACGATAGCGAAATTGGCTGATTATCTCTGGTGGTTACTGCCAACTTTCCTCAAAAAGAAGGATCGAAATGAATCTTTAGTGGCTCGTTTTACGGAAATCTGGGGTGAGCAGTTGGACGACGTACGCGATACTCTCCTTTCCATCATCCCAGAATTACTGGTCGCCACGGCATCGGGGGACTACCTGGACCTGCTGGCACGCCAACGCCAAGTCTTTCGTGGAGAAAACGAAGATGACGAATCCCTGCGAACCCGCGTGCTGGCGGCCTATACCATCAAGCAGAAAGGCGGCACGATACCGGGACTGATCGAAGCTCTATCGCAACTCGGATACACCGTCGAAGTACTGGAACCCTGCCAAGGAACACCTACCTGGTCGCGATTTCTCGTAAAAATTCTCGCGTGGAACGGCATCGTCACCCCGCAAAAAGCCTTTTACCAAACGTTAAGAACACTCAAACCCGCTCATACCTTGCCATTGATTGATTCGGAACTGACCCCTCGGCAATGGAACGAGGAACCCCATCGAAATCAGGGTACTTGGAACGATTGGAAGCCATCGTAAAACTGAAAAAAGAAAGTAAAATTCATGACTCAAATCCGCGATATCGACTACCGTGCTCCCTTGGATCCCAGGGGAGAGAACCGTAAATGGATCGGCATTGTACCTGCCGGAGTGTATTCCGGGTTTCGCGTGCATTCCGATGGAACTATCGATCCCGGAGTGCTCTTGACGGAAGAAGGCATCCGCATTGAGGAAACGGATGTCATATCCGTCGAAGTGCCTCCAGGACATCCAACCCTCAATCGCTACGATCTGATCGTCTGCCGCCACGAATACCTGGAAACCTATCCCAACCTTGAAGCCCATTACGAAGTCATTGAGGGAACTCCCTCGGACGATCTCAATCCCCCGATTCCGAATCTTCCCGAGCATGCCGTTTTGCTGGCCTATGGACGGATGCAGCCCGGTGAAACTACCTGGTCCCACGTGTACAACGCCAGTGCACCGGTCATCATGCGAAATCTGACACTGGAGACCGATGGTTACCACGTGATTCACGGCGATCAATCGGCAATTCTGGCACGTCATTTCAAAGAAACCGATGAATTTCATGTGTTTATGGTGGCAAGTGGAACTGTGGATGACGGGAATCTGGTAGACATGACCGCGCCATCGCTGACGCTGACCCCCAATGGTATTTTGCAAATCAATGCTCACTTGAATACGACAACGTCAGCGCATGCCGCTTCGAGTATTTCCGTTGAAGATTCCGAAGAGCGGTTTACGGCAGAAAACGTAGAAGCCGCGTTTGCGGAATTGGCTGGAGATGGTCGAAGTACCGAGAATGTCAAAGGAAATGCCGATACGATCGCTCAAGAAATCATCGATCGCAGTCAGGCAATCTCGACCCTTCAGAATCAGTTGAATGCCCATGAAACCGAGTCGTCTGCTGCTCATGCCGCCTCGGCAATTTCAACACAAGCCATCTCTGGTACTCCTTTTTCGTTATCGGACAGCGAAGTACAGGCTGCTCTAGCCGCTCTTGTCGAAAATCTCAATGATCGAGCCCTGAAATCAGGAGATACTTTTTCCGGAGAAGTCACATTCCAAAATGCTGTCACTTTGGATGCCGATGATGCAGACGATGTAGCCTTCGACGATTACGTGACATTTTACCGGATGGTGCCGCCCTGTGCTGCGTATTATCTCCAGGGAACATGGCCGGATGACGATTGGGAAATGGGCAACAATGGCGGCGGTTTTATGCGCACGAATGCCAGTTTCAATCGATTGGTCTTGCCGATCCCGACGATTCCGGGTGCGCAAATTACCTCTGTAGCTGCAGCCATGCAAAACACGGATTCATATGCGCACAAAGTGGACATACGGTTGTATCGTACTGAATTGACAGCGGATATGACCGAAGCGCAAGATGAAATCGGCGTTGGCTACGGCAATGATAAAACCGTCGATCAGTCGGGTGTCTATACTCTCTCTGCCGAGCAAGTTCATCAAATGGTTACGGCAATAGCAACAGACGATCCGGACAATGATCCGGCTCCGCAAGAGATGACTGTTGACGACGTCTGGCGAGTCGTCGTGTATTCGCAAGGTGAAAGCGGGCTCAGTGAGCAATGGGGGGACGGCCATTTGATTTTTAAGGGATTGCGCGTGACGTATCGAAGGAAGAAATTGCTGGTTTGAATGGGGGGAAACGACCCTCCGCCGATTCGTTTCCTTTTTTCTCAAATCACGGCGAGAAGGCGCGCACCGTCTTTCGGAAGGACGATTGTTCTCGAAAACAAGCCTTCATCCATGCATGGATGAAATGGAGCGGATGTCGATTCGCAATATCCATAATTACTCAGTAATTACAAAGAGATAAGCCACCTTTTGAATCGCCGGAGCGGCTTTGTGGTGCTCATGGATAACATACCGTTTTCATTGTTCTTTCATGGACGCACATGGACGTGCATGGACAAAACATGGACGAACGTCACACGGAAACAAAATATTTTCAAGCAGATACATGGATGAAGAAGGTTGTTTCCTAAAAATTTTCATCCATGATTTTGGGCGGCAGTAATGGGCATTTTCTAATTTTGGCGACCGACAACCTGTGAAATTGTGTTGCAAAATGATCGGAAAATAGCAGATAATTACCTCGCAAAGCAATAACTGGGCAATCGAATATAGTGAGTATTTTCAATAGCCGAAATGGTTCCATTATTGTTTGACTCGGACAATTCGATGCTGCTAACCCTTGAGGAATACTCAAATGATTTATGAAAAAGCAATTTTCGCTGTTTATTTTTCTCTCATTTTGATTTCAACAGTCTCTGCCTGTGGTGAATCTCAACCTATTGAGCCAGATGAATTCCAAAGCTGTTCGGAATATGACAATCCGCTATATATTGGCAAACTAAAAGATGATCGCTTAACCGAAGTGTCTGGAATGGCTTTCAGTAGAAGAAACAAAGATATATTTTATTTACATAACGATGCGGGTCATAGTGCAATAATTTATGCAATGAATACAAGCCGTGACCTTCTTGGAACGATGGTGTTCAATGATCTGGATAATGAAGATTGGGAAGATATTGCTGTTGCAAAATGCGGCAATGATGACTGTATATTTATTGCAGACACTGGCGATAACAAAGAAGACAGAGACGAGGTTCGTGTCATCCGGTTTGTTGAGCCGTCACTAGATTCCGATACCCCATTCGCTAGCATGCTGATAACAGATGTTGAAAGCATGACTTTGACCTATCTGGACAAACCTCATGATGTCGAAGCGATGGCTGTTGATGAAGACACGGGAATTTATTTGTTTTCCAAGCAATTGGGATATAGCGCCTATTTCAGAGCCGATGGATTTAGCACCAAGACCTCTCAATCTCCTTCGTATATGGGTAGAATCGACATCAAAGAAGACGAATCAATTACGGCGGCAGATATTCATCCTGATGGCTTGCATTTGTTGCTAAGGACCAACGACAGCATCTATGAATACAACTTTGATGAAAAAGCAAGTATTCAATCCCTTGCAGGTTTATCCTATCGAACAATCAACGCAGGATCCGAAGAGCAAGGAGAAGCTGCCGCTTACAATTCTGAAAGTGGCTCGATTTGGCACACCTCAGAAGCGGTGTCCGATGATTATCCCGCTATCTACGAGATCCGTTGCCAATAAGACCGATGCGCTATTTATTCCAGATTTGCGCTGGCTTTTGTAATGTTTTCAAGCACCTTGAAACTTCCCGTGCCATCTGGAATACGTCCCCAGCTTGTACCAGCAGGGACCTGATCCTCTTCCCATTGGGTCTCACTTAGCAGCTCTTCCAGTCGGTTATAAAGTCGCACTGAATCGGCTGAACCAAGACCAAATTCGAAACCTGCCATTCCAGTTTTGTCATATTCAAATACCAGGTACTCACCAGATTCAATAAATGTATTCTCCTCAATACGATACACATTGGCATCGTTGCTATCTTTGATAATCCAACCGGAGATATTGGTTGTGTCACCAGGATTGTATAATTCAATCCAGTCAGGAAGGCGCTCCTCTTTTTCATCCGTTGATTTTACAACGACTTCATTTATGGTAACCTCGTTTGACGAATAGACACATTGACTGAAATCAAGAGCGCAATTGCTGTTGCACAGCAATAAACCTGAGTTAAAACCCAGTGAGGCACAGGAGGTATCATTCAAGTTGTCTGTATCGCATTCTTCACCGGCATCGATATTTCCGTCTCCGCAGTTATCCTGGTTTTTTGTGCCTTTGCTTGATGCAAGCAGTGTTTTGAAGCCGCCGGTACCATCTGGAGATCTTCCCCAGCTTTTGTCTTCCGGAGCCTCTCCTTCTACCCAGTTGGTGCTGTCGACCACCTCTCCATCATCATCAATCAGACGCACGGCATCTTCAGAAGACAAACCAAAGGCAAAACTGCTTTCGCCGGATTTATCACGTTCAAATACCAGGTAGTTGTTTCCGGAAATGATTGTACCAGCCGGAATAATGTACGCTTCGGTATCCTTGCTATCCATTAATTGGTAATTACTTATGTCCTGATCTTTGGAGGATTGATTGTAAAGTTCAATCCAGTCTTCATCTGTTGATGATTTGGCTACAATCTCGTTGATTACCAGACCATTAGAGGCTGTCTGATCCGTATTCTCAAGATCAGAATCACTGTCACCACCTCCATTCTCAACCGTACCGTCTCCACAGGCAACCAGTAAAAGAAACGCACACAACATAGTAGCAATCATCTCTCTTTTCATTTCTGTCTCCTGGGTGCATCAATACGCACTATGTCTGCTGACTTCATGAAACTCATTGCATCTGTCTATGACATAGCAATACTTCGAGAATCCTTTTTGTTCCAAATTGAAATTTCTGATCAACTCTATTGTCCAGATTGGGACCAGCGATTCTGTCTTGATCTCGAGAATCACCGGTGAGTTTTCATGTTTTGTGGTAATAGGATCATCATAATAGATCATCTCTTCATTTTTAGCCTGAATGTTCCATGAACCATGGGCGAGTTTGTAGCTCAGCTGCCTATCAAACGTGACTCTGCCGTAATCGTCAATGTCGCTAACCCAGGGTTCTCTGAAATACCTGACATGCATCATCGGTTGGGCTCCCGTTAGACACATCAATTCCTCAAAGCTGTTTGGCAAAGGCGAATAAGCTCCTGTTGGTTCTGTTGTTCTGCTATCTCTGAATGTCAACCACTCACTGATTGAAACCCGTTTTCGCTTTTTCCAGATAATATTGTTTTCCTTATTCTTGATTTCAAGCATCAAAAAGTCATCTGGGCAGTTGCCGTAATACCGTGCCCTAGGCTTGTATCTTTTGAGTTTTCGAAATTTTGTGTCGTGATAAAATCGCAAGTCTAGCGTATCGAAATACAGATTGTTGACCACATACCCGTTGATTCCCGGATCTGCGTGTTTGTCCAGCGAGAAGATGGGCTGCAGCCATTTACGAATTTCTGAAGCCGTTTCCTCATTGATCCTATATTTGATTTCATACCTACGGAGTTTGTCGAAATCCGGTTCCATTACAAAGCTTCTCCCGTAAGTTCCTCATATCCTTGAACACCAAGTGAGAAATACAAATCATAGAGGGAATGGGCGAGTTTGTGTTGCCGGTTTGCCTGCTTTTGTTTGGTAGCCAGAACTGTCCGTTCCAATTCAATTATCTCATCGATGGGTATCGTTTCGTGTTGCTTGTTCTCTTCAATGATTTGGTTCACTGTGGTAATGATTGTTCTTGCATTGTCTGAACCAGTTTTCCACTCAAGCAGATATTCCCTGTATATATCAATCGTTCTGGTTAAATCATTTGAGAGATCTTCTTTGACCGCATCGAGTTTTATCTGCTTTCGGTCTATCGAAAGTCGAGTCGCTTCTATATTGCCTTGATTAAAGTTGAATAGGGGGAGCTCGATACCCACCATGATCTCACCCCAATCGTCTTTCCGATGTTCCAGGTGATAATCAGCCTCGATGTATGAGAACCAGGGAATCAGCTTATACCGTTGCATATTGTGTTCTTTTTCAGCAAGCAACATCCGTTCCCGAAACAAGTCAAGTTCACTACGATTTTCATTGGCAATCCGTGTCAACTGCTCTTCATCGCAATCAATTTGCGGCAAGTCTTCCGACACAAGGATTAGCGCTGCATCCATGCCGGTCAAACGTTGAAGTTTATGATGAGACTGCATTAGTCTCTTGCTGATTTTTGCTGATTCGCTTTTGGCGTCTTCCAGCCACATTTTGGCTTTTGCAAAATATACGATGGAGCGTCGACCAATATTGGCCATCTTTTCGATTTGCTTGATTCGTTGCAGTTCGATTCGAATTCTGTTCTCAATGATGTTGACTAATGCCTGATGATAAATAATATCCGCATATGTTTTGCGTACTTTTCTGCATAATACCAGCATGGCGACAGCTTTGTCCACCTGCGCCTCACGATAGCGAACCATTGCACTCTGTTTTCGAAGTGACAACTCGCCCAACCTCGGAACATTCCAGCGCAAACCTATGGCAAGTTCATCAAAGGAATCGGTCAGATATTTTGTTGATAGATGCTTAATCCGCAACTCCGGGTTATCTACACTCGTAGCGGAATCTAGGCGATTTTGTTGAATATCAATGGAGGTATCCAGCGACTCCAGTTTACGGCTGTTCTTCAGGGCAAGCTTCACAGCCTCTGCTTCAGTCATCACATAGGATGGTGAATCAGTTTTACTCTCACTGTCTCCAAGCTCTGCCATAGCGAGATTGTTTGATGAAATCATCCATAGCGTACAAACAATTGCTGTAAGAACTGGCGGAAAGGCAAGGATGTCTTTCATTGGCCCCCCTCCTTGGCCAGAACAGCGAAACGTGCATCCGCCTGGTCGGCATCAAAAACGATGATCAGATTGTCGTCAATCGTTTCGCAAATTCCCTCTGGCTTTAGCGAATCAAAGCTCTGGATGATAGTGGGCTTGGGCCATTTTCCATGTGCTTTCTCAAACTTAGACAGCAACCCTCTTTGGGTACGTTCTCTTTTCACCTTCAATAGCTGGAGACGCCTTATCGGTCTCTTGCCCTTTTTGCTGATGTTCTGGGAAGAAACAAGATAAATGATTCCTTCCGGTGTTTGAGTTATTGCCTCAAGATCATTTACTGATTCAACTCCTTTCAAGTACACGGGATTCTTTTCAAGTGAGCCATCAGAATTCATTAGAAACAGCATGGGCGCATGTTCGTTGATACCTTTTTGACCGGTATCATCACTTACAACAAGGTACTTTTGTAAATCGTCCAGCCAGATAAGCCCCGAGGGTTCAAATGAACTGATGGAGCGGATTTCACCTGGCACCTTAATTTTCTTGATATCGGTCTCGATTTTATCTGGAGTAGAAGCCTGCGCTGGTTTTTCTACGATATCCAGGTAGGAATCTCCAACCAACGAAACCCTGACGGCCTCGCCGGGCAAAAGCATGTGCGGCAAAGTAAGCTTAACACGTAGCTTCCTTGCCCAAACTTCCTGCCCTCTATAGGTCAAACGTGGGGGAATTGGCGAATAGCCCGGATGAACAAAGGAAATGTGCCCTTCTGCACCGAGAGCACCTGTACTTTTAAGGTATACTTTTACAGCCTGTCCATTTCTTGCATTGGCTCTAACTACCTCGGGGACATAGGCCGTCACAAAACTGATGTTCGTATCTTCAATTGTGAAGACTGGATCATAGGACTGAACGGTATCGCCTTTTCGGAACAATACAGCAGTTACGTACCCATTACATGGAGCTACAATGCGCCTGTTTTTTATACGTTGACTGATAATCGTGAGTCCCAGCTTGACTTGATCAATCTGTTCAAGTCTGTCTCCGAGTTGTGAAATCATCAGGTTTTCCAGGTTTTCACGGCCGAGCTTTTTTGTTGTATTACTGGAATTCCGATAGGTGTTTTTGAGGACTTTTTTTCTTTCCTTAATATAACTGCTTATTGATTCCCTTTGGATCATCAGATCCGCTAGGTCTCTTGTTCTACCAAGACCAGCACTCTCTGCATCTTTTAGCCTATTGATCTCCTTGTCTAGGGCGACCACCTCGGCGAGTTTCGCTTCATATTCCGCAAAATGTCTACCCAAAACAGAAGATTCAGTCTTCATCTGCAATAATAATTTCTCAGATTCAAGTTCAAATCGTGTTTTGTCCGCTTGCAAGGAATTGCTGAGGTTTTTTAGTTCTTGCTCCAACTGTTCTTGTTCAGCCACAAGATCGGATACATCCAACCTCGCCAGGACTTGTCCCGGATCAACTCGATCCCCAATATCAACAGCGATTTCGGCGATCAGACCGGCTTCTCTGGCTCCAATGTTATGAAACTTTGACTCTACAACACCAACCATATCCGGGTTGATCTGCCAGTACCAATATCCCACAATGGCAATTAAAAAGGATAGGCCAACTGCGCTATGAAAAATCTTTGGTTTAAACTTTTCAAACATATCAAACTTCTACCGTTGTCTGTTGATTCATGTATGTCAATCCACGGATACCGGATATGTTTTTTAGAGCTTGCAGCAAAACATCAGGATCAGAATTTCTACCCATCTTTATCTGATATGCACAATCAACCATTTCTCCCTGAGAAACATCCCGCATTGTTACCAGGGCAAATGTCTTTGGTATTGTTTGCATGATTTGTGCGACTTTGGCTCCGGAGTCGGGGCCTGTTGGAATTTGGAAGCGAACAAGTCCATCATGTTTTCTGCGATTTCCGAAAGTAGAGGCATGCAAGGTGACGGCTATGGCCGAGAAAAACAGGGCTCCAATAGAACCCGCGACATAACTTTGGACACCAGCAGCGACACCGACCCCTAATGCGGCAAAGAGAAACACCAAGTCTCTTGGATCACGTAAGTTTGTTCTAAATCTGATGACAGCCAGAGAACCTACAATTCCAATTCCTCTGGCAACATTGTCTCCAATAGCAATCATCAAGAGACATGAAATCAGACTTCCAAGGATCATACTTTGTACAAGCCCTTTGGACCACGAAAGGCCGCTAAATGTCTTCTCGTAGACAATCGCGATCGTGCTGGACAATGCAAAAGCAAATACAAACGAAAGCAGGACGGTGTGCCATTGCAATTTCACCGCCCCAAAGGTTAGCATCAGGCTATCCATTAAAACTCTCCACGTTCACACTCGATGTAATCAGCTGTCACTTGTTGCAGAAATAGTGCTATGAGGCGATACAAATCCTGAGGAAATGTATTGCTTCATAGCAATCGGATCAAAGCCCTATTTCATTCCAAACCTTTGTGTGTCGACTTGCCACATGCGGAATCAAAGCGTCACTGGCAGTATCGACAGAATTGGTAAAGTCACTTGGACTTTGGAGAAATGTATATGGGCTTTGCTCGGGTTTGAAACCGACGACGTAGGGAGAAATAAGCTCGTGATAAGCCCGGATTTTAGCACTCACAAAATCTATTTCAAAGCCTGTCTCCAGGGCAGATGCCAAATGCGCCTTATACTGAGTTCTGTATGTCGAATCGTCGAGCAACAATCTAATCATGGGCCATCCGGATCCGACTTCATCTAGCATCACAGACTCTGCAATATTGCTGCTCATGCCGCCAACCAACAAGGCTTCGTTCAGATCCCATGGGAACAAAGTGATTTTCCCGTCATTGCTGGGATCGGCGTAGAGATAATAGTTGTGAGCCATGATTCCGTAGCTGTCCCAGTTAACCATAGCCTGATTGTAGGCCAAACATTTTAGGAATCCGGCAACATCAAATACGGCTTCTAGCCCGGCACGCCATTGTTCCTCGCTGGTATTGGCATGCAGTGCACTGAAGACTGAAATCACATCACTCCAGTCGGAATCGTCTTCATTGGTTTTCTTTTCAAAGCTGTCTTGATCAAATGAAACGAAAGTGGCCCCTTGGCCTTCCGGTTTATATAGATTTCCACTTCCATCCTCAAATTGCTGGTCCAGCATTTCATCGGAAGGATCTTCAATCATGGTGTAAAGTCCGAAATATGTTTCGCCCTCACCAAAATCCACATAGATTCTCACAAATGCACCGCGCGCAGCAGGAACACCACCGGCTCTGAAAATATCGGCAGCGAGTTTATCCCGCATCAAACTGTTATCTTTGTAGCCATTCGAGAAGGTCATTTTCTTGAATCCGAAAAATCTCTGATCGGCATAAGCAAGGTGATCGTCCTCGAATTTATCAAAATTAAGCCGGAACGATAGCTTTTTGACACCTGATTGGTAGGCGCTTCTGAGTGATGAATTGCCTTTGTACCGCATTCCGACGTGATCCCACGTGTCGCCATTGTATTTCACGGTAACGGGAACCCACATGGGATCTTCACCACTTTCCATAGGGTCATCGGGCGGCGGCACCATTTGGTCTCCTGAATCTGTAGCCGTTTCCATAGGGGGGTGCGAATGCCCATACAGGTTTTCAAGGTCATCCATGGTATCCTGATAATCACCAGGATCGATAACGATGTCTATACGATGTACGACAGTATCGTCAAAGAGCTGATCGTAATCCGGTTCTACACCGCTGCAATGACTGAGTCTGTTCCAACTTTCAGGGCGCACAGTATTGGGGTCATCATCGTCACACAGTCCGGCAGGAAGAATATCATCGGTGTTATCGATGTTTTCCGATCCCTTGGTGGGTGTATAAAGAGTTTTGAAGTCGCCCTGTCCATTGGGGATTCTACCCCAACTTGCGGTTTCGGGAGAGTCGCCATCATCCCAAACTGTTGAATCGATAAGCTCGTCAGCGTCATTAAACAACCGCACGGAATCGGCTTTTCCCAACCCAAATGGAAAACCGGTTTCGCCCGATTCATCTTTTTCGATGACAAGATATTCTCCGCTGCCGATTACGGTTCCGTCAGGAAACGCAAATGCATTCTCATCATTTTCATCTCTGAGAAGATACCCCCCGATATCGATTGAGTTTCCAGGATTGTAAATCTCTACCCAATCCGGCAGCGTTTCGTCATTGTCGTCTTTGCTTTTAGCGACGATTTCATTGATAACCAGAGACGAATCCGCTATGTCTGTTTCAGGGGTTTCGTAATTATCTGTTTCATCTAAATCCGCATCACCATAGAAAGATGACAGATCACCATCAGCGATTTCGCCGTCGCCACCCAGAAAGACATCAGGACTTGTCGTAGCATCCGAATTACATCCTACCAGTAGAACAGACAACGCGACAAGTAACAAGCACTTGAGATTGGTATTCATTGTATTCTCCGCTATCGTAATCTGCATTAGTGTTGTGGTCCCCCCTGCGGAATGCAGATGCCTTCCGGTGAACATGTAAACGCTTGTTCCTGTGATGCAGGGCAATCGTCGCTGGTTGAGCAGGAGGGTATGCAGAAATCGCCTTCAGGGGTGCTTGCACAGATACACCCGAGTGCCGCATCCTCCGGGCAAGCGCCGGTCACTTGGCAATCGGCATCCTCTTCGCAGGACACCGGTCCGACAGGTTCATCGCCATCGACTGCCGCGCAGTCTACCGGACAATTGTCTGCCGTTTCCGGTCCGTCGCAGACGTCATCACCACAACAAGGCATACCAGGTTGGGCATCCTCACAACTGATGGGCTCATCGCCCGGTCCATCACCATCGACGGGTGGGGTATCGCCGTCTACGGGTGGACCATCACCGTCGATAGCATCTTCATCGCCATCTGCGGGCGAATCGCCATCAACAGGAGAATCGTAATCGGTCGTAACTGCACCTGCTCGCACACAACGCACATAATTGTGATAGCGTTCTCCACCTTCACCCAACGGACCGCCTTCTACCTTTGTATCGAAGCGTACCGCTCCCGCGCCATGGGTGTCGTTCCCTTCGCCATCCACGGCAAAACCGAAAGCTACATACCAGGCGTAATAGTACTCAGGTTGGTTCGCTCCGAAATAGGCTGAGGTGCTGGTCCAGAAGTATGGGAAGTCGGCGTCACCAGCTTCGTTGGTGATTCCCGTTACCGAGAACATCGGATCGATAGCTGGCAAGTTGCCTGAATAATCCACGATGCTTTGCAATTCTTTGACATCGGGCAAGCGCCAATCGCTATTACCGGCCAGGGTCAAATTTTCACAATAAGCCAACGCATCTTTCCATTCGATGCCGCTACCGTTGTCGGCCTGTGTCCAGATGAACCCCGTGGTCTCGTCCGTGACTGTGCCGTCGCCGTTGTTTACGAGTTGGTTGATTCCGTATTCGTTACCGCGCACGCAGCGAACGTAGTTGCCCATGGGACCACTCGCCTCTGAGGGATATCCCTTGATGTGGCCGGTCCCGTGATTAACGCCGAAGGCCGTGGCTTGACCGCCGTGGGTCGTGCCTGCCACGTAGAAATTACTGCTCCAATACTGTTCGTCCTTGCTTACACTGCCGCTTTGAGCCAGATTGAAGTAAGAGAGGTCGATATAGGGCCATCCAGTGCCGAAATCACTGATGGAAAAAAGTTCTTTTAAGCTTGGTGCTCGCCAGTCGTCGTGATCGGCAAAGGACAAGGCATTGCAGTAGTCCAGCGCCTCCTGCCAACCGAAAGACTGGCTGGAAGGCGTTTGCTCCCACATCAATCCGGTTACCAGGTCGCTAATGGTTCCATCACCGTTATCCTGAAAACTCATCTTGCGACCAAGGTGCTGGGCGTCTTGTCCTGCGAAAAGCTGTCCTTGCGCCGGACAATCGATTTCATTTTCCAGATCGTAACAGTGTGTCTGTCCGGTCTCAACTACAGGATAGGCAACAACGGGATATTGATGGTCTTCATCACCATCGACAACCATATCTCCACCCGTTCCCGAAATATCGTCATCAATAGCTTCCGCATCGCCATCCGGTGACGAGGAACTGATTGACGAGCTAGAGCAGCCGCCCAAGTATAGAAATACCAGCAGTATTGAAGTAAAAATCAGTGTTTGTTTGGTCATGTCTTCCTCTGTTCGTTGCAATAAATCGGCTTGCCAATAAACCGCTGGTTTAGGAGCAGTCCACCGCACAATTGTCAGCCGTTTCCGGTCCGTCGCAGACATCATCGCCACAGCAAGGCATATCCGGCTCAGCATCATCACAACTGATGGGCTCATCAGCCATTTGATCCACCAGGCATTCCTCATAAACTTCCCCGGCGCGCTCGCGGCAGGTGATCTCATCATCTCCGTTTTCAATGCATCCCTCGTAGGTATCATTGGCGGAATCACGGCAAGCTTTGTCGTTTTGGCCCGCATCCGCACACTGCTGTCGGCAGCCGATTTCTTCTCCTCCGTTATCCATGCATTCCATATAGCAGGCGCGGAGGCCGGTCGTTGAATCGTTGGGGGCGAAGCAGCGCTCACGGCAGGTGCTTTCGTCTCCACCGCTCTCTAAGCAGGTGTCTACACAGCTCCGGGCGTCGCCTATTTGAGTACCTGCCCGGCGTTCTTCCTCATCCGCCACTCCGTTTCTATTCGAATCGTTAACGAGCATCATGGCGCGGCTGATCGACTCCTCTACCTGGACGATGAATGCAACATTGTGCTCGGCGTCGATTCGAAGCACACCTTCGGAATCTGGCTCCAACTCGTCTATCAGATTGAGGGGTAGCATCGCACTCACATCCAACGCCGCCAGCCATTGGTACTCGTTGTCGGCTTGCCATCGGAATTGCCCTTCCTTCGGGGTGAATCCAAACAGCCCGGAGAACGTGGTGTCGATCACAATTCGCCGCTTATCCGCGACAACCCCTTCGGCATGGAACGCTAGGGCGGAGGTGTTCAGCAGGACGTTCATTGAGCAGAAATCCAATTCGGGAGGAACAAGCATTTTCAAGTTCAGATTTGGTTCATTGATAACATCCAGCGAAAACGGGCCGGTTTCCGAAGCTAGCATTACGCTGTCGGCAATTCCGCATGCCGGAGACTTCGGAAGGCCGACGCTGTGAATACCGAATTCGATCTCGCTCCAGGTGATCGCTGAAGAGACGAGAATGGGATCGAAAGCGAGGAACACTTCTATGGCGTTGCCACCATCATTGCTCCCGCCCATTTTCAGCACGATGATGTCCAGGTCCGACTCTGCGTCACTATCGCCATCGGCCACGGAGTCATTCGAATTGGTTTCGCATGACGCAGTAATCAGCATCAAGCTCAGTAAACACAAAATCAGCAACGTGCGTTTCATCATGATGCACTCTCCGGTTCCTTCGTCTTCGAATCGCGCATGGCTAGAGGAATGAGGCTCAACTCCATGTGATACACATGATCCGGCTCTTCGGCGTCGTTGATCCGAGCGCGTACTTTGTCAACAAATTCACAATACAAGTCCACAATCTCCCCGTAGATCTCCTTGGATATCGACATAGTCAGACCCCGATAATACCGCCTGTCTGCGGGCAGATCCTGCGCCTTCATTGCAGCTTTGAGCATATTCCGATGATAGACGCGTAGCGGTTCGTTGCCCAACTGATCGCCGGTGGCAGTGTGAAGCATGGTGACCTTGAGATGGCCATCCACGTCACGCTCAACCAGTCCAAGGCGAATGAGTTTTCCGAAGCCTTCGCGGATTGCCTTGGGCGTGGCCTTGATTGTAAGCTGCTTGGATATCCAGGTCGGGTCTTCCTGAAAGTCGGGATAGTTGATCAGTTCACGCAGGGCCAGCGTCAGCGTATCCGTCATGTAATCGTAGTGATCCAGGTCCAGGCTGTGAACTTTTTTAAAGCGCCGGTTTCGCCGCAGGTTTTCGAAGGCTTCGGTCCTCACCTTGGTGGTCTTCGCCTGCCCATAGGCAACCAGATCGTAGAAGAAGCGCGCCTCGTCCTCTTTCAAGGCGATGGCATCGACTAATTTGCGCGCCACGTCATCCGTCAGGTTCCGGGAGCCGTCGATGATCATCTTCAGGTAGTTGTTGCCGGAAAGCCCCATACATCGAACAATGTAACGACGGGAATACTTGGCGTTGTCGGCACTCAATTCGTTCAGGCGGTCCTCGATGAACTGTCTGAAGTCTGTATAATCGAAAATGTTAAGTTTCGTCCGTTTCATAGCTCCAGTATCGGCGGACGAGGGGAAAGAGGCAAGAAAAAAGAAACTCAGTTACGAAGAAAGTGAACACAATTTGTTTTCATCAGGATTATGGAATTATAGTATAATATCAATAAAAACTTAACTTTATCTCCTAATCTCGATCAGGTATGCACTCGTTTAAATTATAAATATTGTTTTCACCTATCCTGCCGGCACTCTTCTTTTCGATCGAAAAGGAATTCCTGTCCCTGTCAACCTTCAATGGGACAGTCGCGAAATACCAAATTCTCGATTCTTTCCGCTCTTTGAAAAATAAAAATGAGAAGGATCTGATCGGGCAAAAGCCTCTGCGAGTTTCCCAAAAGTGGTCCAGGGATGATTTCCAAGCAGGCATCGCCTTCGTTGTCGTCATCAGGACGCACATCACCCACGATGAACCGAAAAACAGACCTTCACCTGCTCAGACGACTTACGCCACCTGCTTCAGCCAATATCCGGTAACCTTCGTCTCGGCGAAGTGTTTCACCTCAATATGCTCCACCACAGCTTTAGCATCCTTCTGCACGAAAAGAACAACCTTGTCCCGGTAGACCTGGCCGGGCGTGGCACTTCCGAGAGATTCATGCGGACGCCAAACGATCGAATCTCAAACGTCGCGTTTTTCGACCGCCGTTTACAAACTGATCACCAGAATTGCCAATCGCAACCGCAACCCTGATCGAGCTAGCCAGCCAGCCAAAATACCAGGACTGGACTGGCTAATCTGGAATTTATGACGTAGCCGAAAAGGAAAAGAAGCGAAATTTATCCGCTGTTTTGCTCGCTTATACTGGCGGTTGTTTGCGTGGTTGTTTCCACGAAAAAATTCAGCTTCCGGGATGTTTTTACCAGCCGAGAGGTTCTCTTTTTGTGCCTGCTCATCTGGCTGCTGATTCAGCAGGAAAAGTTGACCCGATGTTCCGGATCGGTCATACTTGACAACACTTGAATAGGGCAGCACCAAGTATCTGCTGACATGGCTGCGCGGAATCTGGAAGAACGCCATATGCCAGAGGATAAACAAGCGCTCTTTCAGGGTGTGGCGGGGTTTTTTCGAGGAGGCATGGCAGCGCTTTTGTAGGATCTCCACCTGGGTACGCAATTGATGTACCTGATCGCGTAGAAAGACGATCTCCTTGTCTTTTTCATCGGCAGACATTTCTGCGATGGATTCCAGTCCCTTCCTTCTGGCTTTTCCCGCCGATGCGGCGGCAAGCAGGACGGCTTTTAGAAGCAGGGTTACGGCGTAGACGATGAGTTCCTTCCTCGTGGTCGTTTTGGCCATGTTTCCATCCTGATAATCGGTCAAATTCTGCTTTCCAATTCATATTTCATAGCATACATTGGCACGAAATGGCAAAAATGGCATTTTGAAAAAGATCAGTATTTTCAACTAAATGGAGTCTCCCATTATCGCTTGACAGGCACAAGATTGAGCGTCCGACCGACGTAAGCCCGGTCAAGACCAAGGGAATCTGCCAACTCGGCGAGAGTGGAAAAATGACCTTCTTCAAGCAATTCCTTCCAACAATGCACGCGTGCCAGAGCTAATACGATGGGTTTTAATCGGCGAGAAATCCTCGTCAGATCCAGGTTATTAGATATCCGTGTCACGTTCCTGGGGCTCGGACGATTCACTCACGTTGTCGGTGGACGATTCCAGAGAACTCGACGTATCTTCCAGTCTATTGTAGGTTTTAAAGTATTTTCCACCGATGCAGACTTCGCTGACTCGACCTTCCTCCGTTTTGGTGTCACCGGCTTTGCATTCCTCGCTTCCGGACTCCATACCGCATCCGTATCTCATACCTTCTTCTTCATCGTCGTAAACGGCCATACAGATAAAGTCTTTATCCAAACGCGTGCAATCGTACTCGAACAGGACGCCGTAGTCGCAATCTCGAATTGTTGACCCATCGCAGTTTGACTCCGTGCAGCCGTCTCCCATGCCACACTCCGCATCCCCTTCGTTGTCAAGGTAGCAATTCATACCTAAATCGCTGCAATCAAACGATGACATCACGCCGCCATCGCATTCAACGATATCCGAACCTTCGCAATAAGAAGAGTAGTTCTCACTTTCGCAGGTACCCGATCCGCACGTCGCCTCGC
Organism: Myxococcota bacterium; assembly: GCA_963663525.2. Taxonomy (GTDB): domain Bacteria; phylum Myxococcota_A; class SURF-8; order SURF-8. The sequence continues at coordinate 17,117 of CAXXHC010000004.1, read as the reverse complement.
CATAGGAATTCACATAGCAGGTTTGCCCATCCTCGACCTTCGCACAATCAAATTCAATCGCGTAGCCTTCATCCGAGTCGCAGGAGGTGCTAACGCTTCCATTGCAGCTATCAGTGAAGGACGATTCTTCACATACTCCGACGACTTTTTCCCCGTAGGAGTCGTTGGAACAGGCTGCGGCAGCCTCGCAACTCGTGACGCTCTGTATGCAGGTCAGCAAGTTATGGTAGAACTCTCCGTAGAAACTGTTGCTGTTCATGTACACGTCAAAGCTGGGAATATAACTCAACACCAATTGCGACGAGTCGCTCAGGCTTCCATCGTCGAAACAGGACGAAACCACATATGCATAATCCGCTGCCGCACTCATGAGATCCAGTTTCTTATCGTCGTCCTCGACGAAATACCCCTGAGTCTGGTATGCGCCCACTATGTCGTCAGAAGTTTTAAGTGCGATTTCTAGAGCGAACGCCTGCCCCTTGATGAAGTCGTCCTTTGCAAGTGTGCCTTCCAAGTACATGATGCTGGTTCCTTGGCCCTCCGCGCCAGGCAAAGACGCCAAGCCAGCGGTGACTTTAAGGTATTTCGTGGCGTGTTGGACATAGACGATCGCGCCGTCCACACTTTGGGCAAGCTGCGAATCGGTCAGAATCGACACTGTGAAAGAATCTCCCAACTCCGATCTCGACGGCAACGAAACTTGGGAGATCTGTGGCGCGGTCGTGGGATCGCTGAGACCGGCCGGTTTTTCTCCCTTAATGACGTCGGAATTGGCAAAGTTCAGGGCATCTGTCAGGCGGTTTCCCAGTGCCTCGGCGGTTTTTTCCGTATCCATGCTATTGTCATCGCAGGATGCAAAAGCTAGAAAAAAAGAACACATGAAGAACCACGCGATTAGTGAACGAGCACGGAACATTATGCCCTCCCTCTTCAAGATTTATAGAATAGGTTATTTTAACAATTGCAGGAGTTTTTTGTCAAGCAAGGACAGAAATGCAAACATTGGTCGAAAAGCACAGAGGACGCTTTTTTTCGATTCGATCACAGCCAGGATACAGGTTTCACTCGTCTAGTTGCCACCACCGTGAAATTTTTACCCTGCCTTTTGTCTCCACGTTTTCCTCTGCTCTTCCCAATCCGCCATTGCTACCAGCTGGCGAACGGCTCGCTCGGTCATAAAACCAGCATCCGTTTCATCAGCCCGAGTTTCAGCAAACAAGATCAATTCTTGAATATCCGGAGCAAGCAATGTCAAATTCATTATCTGTGTCACTCTGGCCCGGCTGAGGCCAAAAATCCTAGCCAATTCGGCACGATCTTTGACTTCGCCGGAAGAAATCAACATTTCCATGTGGTGAGCGAAGGCGAGCGTGTAGGCAAGCGGAATGGGATTTGATTCATCCGTTTCATTGGCCTTCAGTTTTGATTGACCTCTCGGCTTCGATCGTTGAAAGATCGTCTTTCTCCCGCGCTGAGCACGAAATATCTTTCCAGTGAAAACGATCGGAGAGGAAGATGGCGATTCCACTATCGGAACGCTGCGTGCCGATGTCTCGCTGTTGATTTGCGATTCTATTTCCAATTCATTGCTCATGCTCTTGCATCCCCTGCCGTTTTGGCCTGGTCCCGGTAGTCCTGGCGATTCCGAGCATTACCTTCCATGTCCCGTGAATCCTCCGTCCAATCCCGCATTACTACTGTCGCGGTATCTGTCGCTTCATTGACAACGACCTCCCGAACCAGTACCAGGACTAGTCTCTGCCGATTCTCCAGTGTCATGGTCTGCCATAACACTTCGAAATTCTTCAATGTCTTTACCACCCATGCAAAATCAGCTTGCGAATCGTTCAATGCATTGATACGACATTCCAGGTCCTGCATTTGCTTTTCGCTATCGGCCAGCAAGTTTCCAGTTTGATTCAGCTGATTTTCGATGAGCTTACGTGCCGCACTTGAGATACCACTACCGAGACTTTCTACAAGCCGCCTGGTTTCAATGGACAATCTGCCGATGTCAGAAGCAAGCAATTTCCTTTTTTTGCCAAGCAAACCTTTCTCTTCCGCAATTCGAATTTCCAATGTTTCATAAGCAGCTTTGATAATTGTCTCATCTTGAGCTACTTCTTTAATTCGTTCAATCACGAAGGATTCAATGGCATCAGCAGACCAACGTAACACAGAATCGATTTGCCCTCACGCTCGTTTTTCAAATCCCGTCGAGAAGATGCGAGCCACTTTCGGATTCCGTTCTTTCCCGGGATGCGCTTGGGTTTCCGGAAGCTCTGGATGAGAAAACCTTGAGAAATTCTGCATGTTTGATAATAATGCTCCCCGCAAGTAGATAATCAAAAGATCGACGTCGACGGGAGGGCGGCAAAACGTTGCGAGGATGCCTGTTGAATCGTATGAACAAGCTGAAAAAATTCAGAGAAGATCGCTTGATGTCGAAGGCGGAGTTGGCACGGCGTTCCGGCTTGTCGGCGCTGACCATCGCCCGCATCGAGAAGGGTCTTGCCTGTCGGATGAGTACACAACGCCGGATTCTGATGGCGTTGGGACTTACCGTAGAGGACAAGGATTTGGTTTTCGACGACTCGCCCGATCCCTCTCAGAACGAGGAGTAATGATGAACAAATCCGATCTGATCGAGACATTGGCGAAGCAAGCCGATATTCCGAAAAAACAGGCCGAACAAATCGTGAATCTGTTTTTCGATTCCATGTCCAACGCTCTGGCCAATGGCGAGTGCATTGAGATTCGCGGCTTCGGCAGCTTCGTTCCGAGGCGCTACCCGGCCTACGATGGCCGCAACCCACGCACGGGAGAAGTCGTCCATGTCGCCAAGAAATGTCTGCCTTTTTTCAAGGTCGGTAAAGAAATGAGAGATCGGGTGGATACAGCCTCGACAAAGGATGAGAAGAACGGTTGAGTATCTGATTCAAAATGGAACTCATGTCATGGTCTGCCCGGAAGGAAGGCGTAGCCAACCCGGAGAAGGCTTGTTGCCGTTCAAAAAGGGAGCGTTTTACTTGGCTCTTTCGGCAGGCGTTCCCATTCAACCGATGGTCGTCTTGGGAACGGAACGAATTTTACCGCCGGGTTCGAGACGGATTCACTCTGGTTCAGCCATATTGAGGTTCGGAAAACCGATTGAACTCCAAGAAAATGAGACCGTCGAAAGCCTAATGGAACGCACAAGGACTTCCATTCAAGAATTGATCGATCAAGGAGAACCGGGATGACGACCACGTCGCGGACACGATGTAAAAAACCTGTCCGTCGGCTTGAAATCATAAGTCCCTCCCAGCTTAGGAGATGGCGAAAATACGAGTTCGGCCTCTTATGCCGTGCCGACTGTTTTCACTTGTCCCAATGTATCGATTTCAAACAGATCGGAAAAACATAATCCGCCGAAGCGCGCTAGGTCTTCCAAAGGCCTTTTCCCCTCTGGAGTATTTATCAAAGACAGGTACAGGACCACGAAAGCGAGTGCAAATCACGACACTGACAAAACGTGAAAATTCATGTCCCCCCTCATTTTTCCGAAATAGCAGAAATCCAATTTTTTCTTACTGACATGTTTTTATACTTTTTGTCACCTAAAATTTTTCGACAGATATTTGTCAAATCGAGCCTAAAAAATGTAACCAGCCCGTCATAAAACGAGTCAAAATTTACACGACCCTCTCGACAGCTTAAAAAATCCTTTTTTATTAATGATATCATATGACTGGAAAGACGCCTGTGGTCAAAAGCGGTCCAGAGAGGTAGCTTTTTTTTGCAAAAAACACCTACCTCTCGAAATGAGATAGTTCGGTAATTACCAATAGTTAAGTCACTTCACCTTCGACCCCTTAGCCTTCCGTCCCACCCGGCTATTTTCCGGAGATTCATTAATGATCACGATGGTTTACATGCGATTTCAGGGTCATTTTTGGCGGACCCAAAAAACCTACCTCTCCGTGACGAGTTCCTAAGTGATATCATATCACTCCGGCGTTTTAGACCCTACCCCTCGGGTATTCGTTTCCTTTTTTCAAAAACCCGGGAGATTAGCATGCCAGTCGCGAACCCGAGTCCATCCATCCAAGCCTACCGAGGGTATTCGCACGAACAAGCCGGACGGCATTTGGCATGTCGATGTGACGGTGGTTCGACTTGTCAACGGCTCGAAGGCCTATATCCAGGCGATCATCGACAACTATTCTCGGCGCATTCTGGCCTACCGAGTCAGTGAGAAGCTGGAACCCGCGTCGAGTGCGGAGTTGCTGGTCAAAGCCTATGAGTCTCGCAGTGAGGTTGGGGACCAAGTGGACCCGCAGGCGGTGATGGTGGATGGTGGAATAGAGAATTTCCACAGTGCGGTGATGAAGCTTGTGGAAGAGGGTTTGCTTGCGCTGATCCTGGCGCAGACCGCCGTGCTTTTTTCGAACTCGATGATCGAAGGTTTTTGGCGTGTGATGAAGCACCAGTGGTTATTTCTGAACCAACTGGACAGCGTGTCGGCGCTGGAACGTTTGGTGAGGTATTACGTAGAAGAATACAACCGTAATCTGCCGCATTCGGCGTTCAATGGTCAGACCCCTGACGAAATGTACTTCGGCCATGGTGACGGAGTACCGGAGGAACTGGCCGCGGCTCGAGCGAGTGCTCGTCAAGTCCGTTTGGAGGCGAATCGGGAGCTGAGTTGCGAAAGCTGTCCTAATCTGGCGATGGCGGTCAATGGGTGAAGAAGGGAAAACGTAGGTGGAAATGCGCGGTTGGATTGGGCGTTTTGAATGATGTCGTGTGGCGTGTAGATTTAGCTGCCTCCTGCAGCCCGGCTAGTTCACGGGCAGGACAATTGTACTGTTTGGAGTGTTGATTTGAACAGGTCAATATTGAATCCGAGTCCAGATCGGTCGGACGTGGCATCAGTAGACCACATGTACGGACCACCGGACGCTTTTGTCCAGAAGGCATTGACGAACAGCAGGGTCGAAAAGCGTGACGTTTGAGATTCGATCGTTTGTCGACCTCATGAGTTTCTAAGCAGTGCCACGCCCGGCCAGGTCTACCGGGACAAGGTTGTTTAATTCGTGCCGAAGGATGCCAAAGCTGCTCCGGAGCCCACGAAGTGAAGTGCTTTGCCGAGACAAAAATCACGGGCTATCGGCTGAAGCAGGCGGCGTAAGTCCGGGTAGGTGAAGGTTTGTTTTTCGGTTCGTTGGGCTTACGCTTCATCAGACATCTATACAGATTTGACCCTCCAGTTGCATAACACTGAAGTCCATTTAATGTAGAAAAACACTTGCGGGCGCGTGGTTGTTGGGCGATATTGAAATATCACAGTCCAAAAACGCCAGACCAGGAGCGCACCGCAAGTGAAGTCCAGCAAAACACAAATTCAGTCGAAAGTCCACCGGATTTTACCTGTTCGTTTCGAGGATCAGGATCTCACATCCTTCTCCGGTCTGATGATTTTCCAAGCCCTGTTTCAAAGGCTTCAACTTAAGTCAAAACTTCGCGTCAGTCTTTCGGATCACGGTGTTTCACCAGCCTACGGGCGCCCAACAGTCATCCTGCTGCTGATCGTGCATTTGATTCTTGGTGGCCGACGCCTGCGGGAAATAGACACCCTTCAAGGAGATCCCATGGTTCTGCGCGTCATGGGTCTGCGGCGTCTTCCCGATGTCTCCACGATCTCACGCACGCTGGCTTCCTCGACAGTCGACGACGTCAATGGCCTGAGAGAGATCATCCGCTCGGAGGTTGTTGCCGATCTTCGACGCGAAAAAGTCACCCGCATCACCCTCGATTTCGACGGCTCCGTGCTCTCCACCAAAGGTCATGCCGAAGGGAGCGCTGTGGGCTACAATCCGGTGAAGAAAGGCGCGCGTAGCTACTACCCGCTGTTCTGCACCGTAGCTCAAACCGGACAGTTTTTCGACCTGAATCACAGACCGGGAAACGTGCATGATTCCAACGGTGCCGTACGTTTCATGGCCGACTGCTTCGAACGCCTGTGGTGCGAGTTCGATGGCCACCTTGCCTTCGAATCCCGTATGGATTCGGCTTTCTTCGACTGGTGGACCGTCGCCTTGATGGGCGACTATGACGTGTCCTTCACCGCTTCCGTTCCTTTCGCACGCCTGCCAGAACTCAAAGGGATGATCGAATCTCGAAAACGATGGCGCAACATCGACGCCGAATGGTCTTTTTTCGAGCGCACGTATCAGCCGAAATCATGGGAACACGCTCATCGCTTTCTTTTCTTCCGCAAGCATTCGCCCAGGAGGAGCAAAGAACCCCTCCAACTCGACCTTTTCGAGCCGGTGGAATTCGAGTACGACTACAAGGTCGTCGTCACCAACAAGACCGAAGCGGCGAAAGCCGTCCTCGATTTTCACAACGGGCGCGGCGCACAGGAAGCCATCTTCGGTGAAGCCAAAACGGGAGCAGGTCTGGATGTGATCTGTGGCAAGCGACTGCATGCCAATCAGTGTTTCACGTTGTGCTCGATGTTGGCCCACAATCTCGGGCGCACGTTGCAGATGCTCGACAAGCCGAAAGCCGACCGTAATACCCCCAAGCGCTCCACGCTATGGCGCTTCGAAAAACTCGAAACCATCCGCCGACTCGTGATTCAGCGCGCCGGAAGGCTAATCCGGCCACAGGGAAAGCTCACCCTCTCCATGAGTGCCAACGAAAAGGTCGAAGCGATGTTTTCTCATCACCTCGACTCCATTCGAAAAGCCGCCTGAGACAAATATTCAACTCTCAAAGAACGAAGGTCGTATCCATCACTTCGTTACGGTTATGCAACGTTGGGGTTGACAATCGGGAAATCCTGTGTACGATTCATAGTATTGAGAAACATCTGAGACAAGAAACAACACTTCATTAGGGAAGTACCGAAATTCTGTTTGAAGAGTTTTCTCTTTGCTAGGAAAGAGATGATGCTATGAAAACAAAGCGTTTGGGATTTTCGGCCTTTCTTGAGACGCTGATAATCATGGTTGTAGGGGTTACAGGTTGCGCGGATTGTGGAGCCGACGGAGACACGACGGATGAAGATAGAATGGTCGCTAATGTGCGAGACTGTGACAAAGTCGATGACGATGCCGTTAAAATATACGTTACTGACGAAGACATGATCGACGTTAATGCCGTTAGTAAAAACACGACCGACATCGAACAAATGCGGGTGCAGCGTACTACGCCAATGCCCATTGAGTTCAGCAATTTAAGTAGCGAGATGGCTTTGGATACCCATCTTCTACGTTTTTTTCATCCGAAGATAAATGGGATTTATTCAAACTTTTCAACTGATCGTTCTATTGAAAATGAAGTGCGTTACAGCCAAAACATTATACCAGTTACTTCTAGTTATTTGCGCTTTCCTAAAGATGCTACCCCTTCCAGTGTTTTCTATGCATTGGAGAAGTACTATACGCTGAGCTATACGCCTTCAGGTAGTTATGGTGAGGCAGTTGGTACTTCACAAATTCGTCATATAGCTTTATGGAGGAACGACGAAGTTCCCCCATTATTACTTGATAACGGTATATACTGGGATATAAAAAATATTAAATCAGCCTATGCCCATTACGAGAGTCCTTCGTCTGAGTACAACGATCTTGCCTTCATTGTTTGGAGCGATAAGAGAAACGGTACCTGGGATTTATATTCTTCGCGGGTCGATCTAGGTGGATGGGCGAACCTTGACGTTAATGGCCAGATGCTTTTTTCCGGTGAGGGAGACAATCTATATCCAGCTATTGCTTGGAATAAAAAAACAAATTCTTCCTCAGGCATCTGGATGGTATGGTCGAATAATCAAGGCATTAATCTTGCCAGGATAAAAGATGACGGTACGTTGTTTGAATCTTCGCCTGAAATCCTGACCCCTTCACAGGGTTCAGAAATTTCAATAATATGCCGCAATCAACCGGATTGGTGCATTATAGCCTGGAGAGAAGGGACCAGCAATACGGTGCAGGTTTATATCATCGATTCCGACCCATCTTCCCTAAATATTATCAACCACTATGCGATTGACTCGAGTCAAAGTAGAAATGTTGTAGCATTGGAGAAAGGCGTCATTTTCGTTAACTCAATCTATGATGTTTATTATTCCCGTTTTTCATTATCCGATGGCCAGGAAATTGAGCGAAAATTGATCTATAGCGTTGAGCCTTTTTGGCAGGACTTTGGAGCAGCCTATTTAGAATCTACAGACTCTTTTCTTTTGGCTTGGTCTCATGGCGACAGCCCAGTTCCTCAGTATTATGGGATATATGGGAAAAGGTTTTCGGGGGATGGAGTGCCGCTTGATACCGATCCTATTGAAATTGCGGCTCCCAATTCCAGATTTGACCCTGTTTTGGTTGCCACTGACGGTGCTACCGGTTGGAACGTGTATTGGGTACTTTTAAATTACCAAGAGTGGAGCTCTTTCCCCATTGAATCTCGGAGTATAATGGCCGATGGTTCGGTACCAAATCCGATAGATAATCCTTCGCTTGGTGCAAGCCCTCAGGAGCGACTTGACGCTAGCGCGGCTGGAAACACCATTTTCGTTTCGTGGACTCAAAATCCGCCAATGAATCGGGTCGTTTTGGGAAGCCTTTTTGATAGTTCCGGTATCTGTATCGGTAGTTCGTGTAATCTGGGGGAGTATTACATCGTGGACGAAGATAAAGTCGGTTACTATGCCTATCCAAGAGTAGCTACGGATGACACGAAGTTTCTTTTAATTTGGAAAAGCGATCAAAATGGCATCCTTGGTGAATTTCATAGGAAGGAACACGGTTGGATAATCTACCCGCCCGGAACGATCACCATCTCAGATGTTGGATCCAATCCCAATCTGGCATGGGGTATCAATGAATATTTAATCATATGGGCCACATCAAACGGGGTTAGGGGAACTCGACTTTCACCCGAAGGAACCATTTTAGATGGCAGCGGATTCGATATTCGCGCAGGTAGTGCGGTGGATAGCTTCAATGAAATAAGCTTTGACGGCGACTATTTCCACATACTAGGACCTGGAACCGCTTACAACAACGTCAATCGCGACGGTACGGTGAGCCAAACTAAGACTCTGTTCGCGGATGGTGGTTCAATTACTGGTTTGGATTGCCGAGACGGCGAATGTTTAATCGGCTCATACATTTCTGGCAGTAAAAAGATAAAACTTCAAAAAATTAACCAGGAAGGAAGCTTGATTGCATCTCCTTTAACCATACCGGCAGAGCAAACAGGCTATTCGTCATTTGATGGTCTATCTATTTGCTCGGTTGGGGACCAATATTTCGCAATCTGGAACAATTTAGACAATGGATTCAGCCGATTAAAGATGATCCGGATAAAAGATTATGGTTTAGGTCAACCGTTGAAAATCATGGACAGGAATCCTAGATATCTATCAGTGGAAATCGGAGTAAAGACTCCAAGATGCACTACCACAGTTAACGGGAAACTGGTCGTCGTCTATGAGATGTGGGATGATCCGATTCTAAGTTTTAGAGGAAGAATAGCCCTTATCGATGAATTGGCTTTGGGTGCAAACGGTGATTGGTGTGACAGCGATCAGGAATGCAAATCCAATGTTTGTGTTGAGGGGGTTTGCTGTGCAACGGAATGCCCTGAAGATTGTTACTCATGTTCATTACCGGGAAACGAAGGAACTTGCAGCGCATTTCCGGATGGTAGCATATGTAACCTGGATGCTAATGGGTGCACTCTTGATTATTGCCAAACCGGGTTCTGCATGGCGGGAGAAGCTCCTGATTGCTCGGCACAAAGTGACCAATGCAACACGGGTGTTTGTTCATCGACAGGTGATAACAGTTATGTCTGCGTAAAAGATCCAACCTCTCATGTTGGAGATACCTGCGGCGATGGGCCGACCGAATGTTCCGGCCAGGATACCTGCGACGGGTCGGGTGTCTGCCAGGCCAATGATTTCGATACCTCGACGACTTGCGGCGACGACGGGACGGAGTGCGTAAACCAGGATTACTGCGACGGGTCTGGTTCCTGCCACGACAATGGCTTTGTAGCAGCGGACACGGCCTGTGGAGATGCGTCGGACACGGAGTGCGATAACCCCGACAGCTGCGATGGTTCGGGAACCTGCCAAGTCAATCACGAACCCGGCACCACCACCTGCGGCGACGCGGGGACGGAGTGCGTGAACCAGGATTACTGCGACGGATCGGGAAGCTGTACGGACAACGGCTTTGTGGCGTCGGACACTTCCTGCGGCGATGGGCCGACCGAATGTTCCGGCCAGGATACCTGCGACGGGTCGGGCGTCTGCCAGGCCAATGATTTCGATACCTCGACGACTTGCGGCGACGACGGGACGGAATGCATCAATCAGGACTACTGCGACGGATCGGGAAGCTGTACGGACAACGGCTTCGTAGCTGCCGATACAAGTTGCGGCAACGGTCCGAGTGAGTGCTCGGGCCAGGATACTTGCGATGGGTCAGGTACATGCCAAGCAAACGACTTCGATACAAGTACCACCTGTGGAGACGATGGAACGGAATGCGTGAATCAAGACTACTGTGACGGCTCAGGATCCTGCAACGACAACGGTTTCGTAGCTGCCGATACATCCTGCGGTGATGGTCCAACCGAGTGCTCAGGACAGGACACCTGTGACGGACTTGGAACGTGCCAGTCGAACGATTTCGACACGAGTACCACCTGTGGGAATGATGGAACGGAGTGCGTGAACCAGGATTACTGCGACGGATCGGGAAGCTGTACGGACAACGGCTTTGTGGCGGCGGACACTTCCTGCGGCGATGGGCCGACCGAATGTTCCGGCCAGGATACCTGCGACGGGTCGGGCGTCTGCCAGGCCAATGATTTCGATACCTCGACGACTTGCGGCGACGACGGGACGGAATGCATCAATCAGGACTACTGCGACGGGTCTGGTTCCTGCCACGACAATGGCTTTGTAGCAGCGGACACGGCCTGTGGAGATGCGTCGGACACGGAGTGCGATAACCCCGACAGCTGCGATGGTTCGGGAACCTGCCAAGTCAATCACGAACCCGGCACCACCACCTGCGGCGACGCGGGGACGGAGTGCGTGAACCAGGATTACTGCGACGGATCGGGAAGCTGTACGGACAACGGCTTTGTGGCGTCGGACACTTCCTGCGGCGATGGGCCGACCGAATGTTCCGGCCAGGATACCTGCGACGGGTCGGGCGTCTGCCAGGCCAATGATTTCGATACCTCGACGACTTGCGGCGACGACGGGACGGAATGCATCAATCAGGACTACTGCGACGGATCGGGAAGCTGTACGGACAACGGCTTCGTAGCTGCCGATACAAGTTGCGGCAACGGTCCGAGTGAGTGCTCGGGCCAGGATACTTGCGATGGGTCAGGTACATGCCAAGCAAACGACTTCGATACAAGTACCACCTGTGGAGACGATGGAACGGAATGCGTGAATCAAGACTACTGTGACGGCTCAGGATCCTGCAACGACAACGGTTTCGTAGCTGCCGATACATCCTGCGGTGATGGTCCAACCGAGTGCTCAGGACAGGACACCTGTGACGGACTTGGAACGTGCCAGTCGAACGATTTCGACACGAGTACCACCTGTGGGAATGATGGAACGGAGTGCGTGAACCAGGATTACTGCGACGGATCGGGAAGCTGTACGGACAACGGCTTTGTGGCGGCGGACACTTCCTGCGGCGATGGGCCGACCGAATGTTCCGGCCAGGATACCTGCGACGGGTCGGGCGTCTGCCAGGCCAATGATTTCGATACCTCGACGACTTGCGGCGACGACGGGACGGAATGCATCAATCAGGACTACTGCGACGGGTCTGGTTCCTGCCACGACAATGGCTTTGTAGCAGCGGACACGGCCTGTGGAGATGCGTCGGACACGGAGTGCGATAACCCCGACAGCTGCGATGGTTCGGGAACCTGCCAAGTCAATCACGAACCCGGCACCACCACCTGCGGCGACGCGGGGACGGAGTGCGTGAACCAGGATTACTGCGACGGATCGGGAAGCTGTACGGACAACGGCTTTGTGGCGTCGGACACTTCCTGCGGCGATGGGCCGACCGAATGTTCCGGCCAGGATACCTGCGACGGGTCGGGCGTCTGCCAGGCCAATGATTTCGATACCTCGACGACTTGCGGCGACGACGGGACGGAATGCATCAATCAGGACTACTGCGACGGATCGGGAAGCTGTACGGACAACGGCTTCGTAGCTGCCGATACAAGTTGCGGCAACGGTCCGAGTGAGTGCTCGGGCCAGGATACTTGCGATGGGTCAGGTACATGCCAAGCAAACGACTTCGATACAAGTACCACCTGTGGAGACGATGGAACGGAATGTGTGAATCAAGACTACTGTGACGGCTCAGGATCCTGCAACGACAACGGGTTTGTGGCCGCCGATACGACCTGCGGCGATGCTCCGACAGAATGCTCCGGTCAAGATACCTGTGACGGATCTGGAACGTGCCAGTTGAACGATTTCGATACGAGTACCACCTGCGGTGATGCTGGAACGGAGTGTGTGAACCAAGACTACTGTGACGGCTCGGGCTCCTGTACGGACTACGGGTTTACCGAAAATGGAACGGAATGTGATGATAACAACCCGGATACTCATAATGATCAATGTTTAGATGGAATCTGCCTTGGAGAAACTTGCACATGCGCGGAAGTGAATTCCTGTTGTGACGGATGCTTCATTATTAATAACGGTGAATCGTGTACAAGTGACAATCTGGATTGTACGACTGATATTTGCGATGAAGGGATCTGCACTCATCTGCTAGGTGCCGACGTTTGCCTGATCGACAACCGTTGCATAGAGACAGGTGAACTGAATTCAGACAATGATTGTGAATCATGCCAACCTGCTCAAAGTACAGACGCGTGGTCTTTCGTAGTGCAAGATACACCTTGCGGTGAAAATACGACGGATTGCTCAGGCCAGGACATGTGTGATGGATTAGGTACTTGTCAACCGAATCACCTAGCTGAAAACACCCCGTGCGATGATTCAGATCGTTGCACGTATTCCGACCAATGCGATGGCGAGGGCTTTTGTAGCGGGATCCAACACCTCTGTGAACCGGGTATCTGCGAGGTAGCGTCGAATTGTGACGGTATGGGAGGTTGCGAGGTGATTTACTCGGATAACGGCGTATTTTGCGATGCAGCCGAAGAGGGACAGGAGCGCTGCTACGATGGTCAATGCGTATCGATCAATGATGGTGAAGTCTGTGACATGCCAATTCAACTCCAGGTGGATTCTCCAGAGAACTTCACGACGGATGGGATGATCAACGCGTTCACTCCGGATGTACCCTGCAGCGAAAAAGCTCTTTCGGGACCGGATATATTCTTCGAAGTCGATTTGCAACCCGGTAGCTATTGGATAACCGTCGATCCTGAAGATACAGCAGATCTGGCAATTGTGTTAATTGATTCCTGTGATCCCATTTCCTGTACATACAGTCTCAATGGAGCTGGTCCTGGTGAAATTGAGTCCTATGGTCCAATCGTGGTAAATGGCGATCGTAACGAGACAACGGCTTTGTTCTCCATCGATTCTGTTTCCTATGAAACGGCTGGAAGCTTTGAGATTCTGGTTGAAAAGGAAGCAATTGTCGATGGAGACGAAGATCTCGACTTAGAACCAGAGCAAGATACAGAGTTCGAAGACGACCTCGATTCAGATGATGATCTTGATCTAGATGACGATTTCGACCTGGACGATGATCTGGACGAACCGACGGAAGCAGATATCAATGAAAGTATTCCCGACGGAGACATTGAGGAGGACAGGGATAATACCATTGATGGCGATCAAAACGATGAAGATGCCGATTTGGATGATGAAATAACACCATCCACTAGTATCTTTGGCGGTGGTGGAGGATGCCATAGCACGGAGAATATCGGAGTATTGTTCCTGGGGCTCCTATTTTGCTTTGTCTGGATTTACAGAAGGGAATGGAGATGAGTTTGAAAATGATTTCTGCATACCGAAAGGAATTCAAAATCGAACTCTCTCCGATTTCGGACTGGAGAAAATTGGTGAGAAAATGAAAAAAACTCAATAAAATCAAGAGAAAAGTTCGAACGCATTATTGCCTACCGATTTTCAGTTTCGAAACGTTCTCTGTTTCAAAAAATAACCTGAACAAATTCAGGTAGTTACAAACTGGCTCAAAACAGAGAATTTTCGACGCCACGACTGCATTGCTCCACCAATCACTCAAGAAACAACCGGCTCTGTGAGAAATCACCGGGCCGGTTGTCGTTTGGGAATCCGGCGTATAAGTGCTGAATCTTTAAAGCTTTTACGATCTGGCCTGCTTTCTAGATCGCTAAAGGCTGGGGACCGTTCTTGCCTCCGTTTCGCCCATTTCGTATGTTTTCTCACCGTTTCTCCGTCTCTGTCTCCAAAAGCTGGGGACTAGTCCCGAGGTTGTCCATTTTCGGTCTCTAGCTATTTCTTTATGATTCCGGCATGTTATGAAGCTGTGGATTTCGGTAAAAAACGGTAGGTTCGAATCCCGCGCGGTCAAGGCAAGGGATCATAAAAGGCTCTTCGCTGTTTAGTGTGGGTAACGGCAGCTTATGCATCGGCTTCGCCGATCCGGGGACCCGTCCCCGCACCCCTGGGATTTATCGCTTTGAAGTCCAAACCTGGTTGTTGTAATAAGGGATAAAGAGAAAAGGAGAGGTTTCCCCCTCCTTTCCAGGTTCGGACCTTCGACGGCGCTCGGGTCGCGTCCCCGCGTTGCCTTATCCTCCGCCGAAGTTCTGCCAGTGTAACCTTTGCACACTGAAGGAGCAAGAGATGGACGAGCGCGGACTTTTCACGATGGCTCTTGGATTGACCCCTCCCTGGGAGGTGGTGGATATTGACTTTGACGCCGAGCGCCACCGGTTGGATCTGTACCTGGATTTTCCCGCCGGGAGCCGGTTTGCGTGCCCGCAATGCGAGGTGGCTTGCGGGGTTCACGATACGAACGAGAGGAGTTGGCGACATCTGAACTTTTTTCAGCACGAGGCGTATCTTCACGCACGCCTACCCCGGATCAAATGCCCTGAACACGGAGTAAAAACGGTGGAGGTACCTTGGGCGCGTCCTGGTGCGGGGTTCACGCTGCTTTTTGAGGCGCTGGTACTGCTTATGGCCAGAAAGGGCATGACGCCCAAGGGGATCGGCGAAATACTTGGTGAGCACGACACGCGGATCTGGCGGGTGCTGGAATACTATGTGGACTCGAGTCTGGCGAAGCAGGACTGGTCCGAGGTCGAAGCGGTGGGCGTGGATGAAACCAGCCGTTCCCGTGGGCACGACTACGTGACGGTGTTCGTGGACATGGACGAGGCGAAGGTTCTGCACGTGGAGCCCGGCAAAGACCACCGGACGGTGGCGGGCTTCGAGGCTGAGCTTCACGCTCACGGCGGTAAACCCGAACAGGTGAAAGAGTTCAGCATGGACATGTCAGCGGCGTTCATCAAGGGGGTTGGGAAACAGTTTCCCGATGCGGCGATGACCTTCGACCGCTTCCACGTGATGAAGCTTGTCAACAAGGCCGTGGACGAGGTGCGGCGTGAGGAGCGCCAAGACAGGACTGAGTTGGAAAAGACGAGATGGGTCTGGTTGAAAAACGAGCAAAACCTTACGGACAAAGAGCGAGAGAAGTTCGATGAGTTGAAAGACAGCACGCTGAAAACGGCCAGGGGCTATCGGCTCAAAGAGACGCTTCAGTCGGTATATGCCGACTACGCAGGCCATCCAGATGACGGTGAGAAGCAGTTGCAGTACTGGTATTTCTGGGCCACGCACAGCCAACTGCCGCCGATGATCAAGGTAGCCAAAACGATCAAGACCCACTGGGATGGGGTATTGCGGTGGTTTCAGTCAGGTTTGACACAAGGGCTGGTGGAAGGCATCAACGGTATAATTCAGGCGGCCAAGCGCAAGGCCAGAGGGTTCAGGTCGTTTAGGAAGCTTCGAACCATGATCTTCCTCGTCGCTGGAAAGCTAGACTTCGACCTGCCGCAGATGAAACTGCTTACCCACAGTAAATAGCGAGGAGGCTCATAAAACCATCCTCGCAATACATTGGTTTCCAACCGGCTTTTTGAATAGCGCAAAGAATTTTTCGCACTTTATCGTCAACTCAAACTGTAAGGATTGTTCAAATTGACGAGCAGATGAAAGATCGTGCATGGTGGTAAAGCGTGATTCGCCTTATCACTACCTTTTTGAAATACCTCCTTGAAGCACTTTATGCTGCGATTGTCGGGTTTCATATCGAGGCTTTCAATCTTGCACTGGAAGCCATTGTCCTCAATGTGTTTGCTATATTCGCCTGAACGAATGTAATTTCCATACCAACCCACCACATCGGCGAAGTTGCTTCCCCGAACATAATTTACGAGGAACAGACAGGTATTGGTGCGGTCGTAATTCTGATGTAATTTCGTTGCATGGCGGATGATGTGATTTTGGTCTTCAGATGAAAGAACGGTTTTTGCGCTCCCGATCCGCAACGCCTCGATTGTCGTGCCAATTACGGAGCCGCCCCAGCGGACTTGAATATCCAGTTCCCCTGCACCCTTGCCCTTTTCCGAGTATCCACACTCGGAGCCGCATGTCACATTTGGTTGCTTCAAGACGAATGATTGTTGCCGTAGGAATTCGCCAAGAAGATGATTATAGACTGGCTCTGTCATATTGTTCGCATCCTCTTTGCCGTCAAGCTTTGAGATGCTGGCGATTCGGTCCACAAGCCCGTGACACGCATAGCATACACGTTCGAGAAGAAAGGTCGATATCGGATCATCTCCACCAGAAGGGTCGTCCGCAACTACTTGGGCGAATTTCTCGGGGCTCTGCAAACTAAGCTGCCGAATTTTATTGAGTTCCCTTCGTAAAGCATCTGGATCGAAGCTTTCCTCCCGATTGCTCGGACGACTGCTCGGTGGATTCAGTTCCATGCCGCTTGTTTCAAGGAAAGCCGATAACTTGGCGTACCATTCGGGGGGAGTCGCTTCACTGATCCTGTGATATCGCTTCGCGTTTAAAAGCATCT
>CAXXHC010000003.1:0-1845220 GCA_963663525.2 Myxococcota bacterium | reverse complement strand
GGCGATTTTAAAGAACTCGACAATATAGTGAGGTTCATACTATGGCACTCATTAAATGCCCTGAATGTGGACGTGAAAAGGTTTCCGATCAAGCCAAAGCCTGCCCGGAGTGCGGGTTCCCCCTCAAATCAAAGAGTCCGGCTGATACATTGCGAGCTTCTTTTTCTCAGGGACCGGTGATGAAGGCGGAAAAGGAGCCGGAACCAAACTCTTGGTTGCCTACTCCTTCGCCGGTGGATTCACGTAAAAAGCAGTCTGTTTCCGCCTCGCTACACGGCCCTGAAGTTAATGTAACCGGTCCGAATGGATGGACTGATATTCATAAGGGATTCATTTCTTTCGAGAACGACACGTTATATTTGAACCGGGGGAAAAGCGAAGAATACCGAATTGCCTCGAAAAGCGAGATCATTGCAATAAAAAGGGTAAATCTGTATACAGGCCAAGTCTTTGTGGGTATAAACCAGTCATTTACGATCAAGCGAAATACCAATACCAATCATAAAACAGTGCGGGGAGAGTTGGCTGCGTTTCTCAATACAACGCTGCCGCTTTTACAGACGACAGAAGAACCAACCAGTCAACTTAGCGCTAATGACAACGACGAGCAAAACACCTCTACCTCAAAACCTGTGCTTGGCCCTATGGCAAAAGTAACCGGTTTGAGCGGACTCTCTGATGCACCCACAGGGCTAATTTCCTTTGATAACAACACTTTTTATTTGAATCGTGGGAAATCCGACGAATACCGTGTTGTATCAAAAAATGAAATTGCATCGATAATGACCCCGTTTCCAAATGACTGTGAAATTATGACCCGTAAAAATCGAGAATTCACAATTAAATCTGCAACCTACAGTTTTCATACAGACAAGGATTTCAGCAAGTTCATTGGGGAAGCATGGTCTTTGTTGACGGGTGAGAAATACAATACACCTATTGGATGCTCTGTTGCATTGCTGATTGCTATTGTTATTTGTTGCGCAGTTGTCGTTGGAGTGTACTACATTGAGTCTGATATAAAAAACAACGAAGCCTCCAAGCCGGTGAAATCACCAAAATCAAGGATTGCCTCGACCAGTCAAGCCGTTGTTTACCCCAAAGGACCGAAACCGCTACAAAGCAGTTGGAATGGGGCCGTGCCGTGCATCGTGAACTACATCAAAGAGCGTCTGCACGATGACGATAGCTATGAAGGGGTCAGTTGGTCCGAAATCGCTGATAAGGGCGATCATTGGGCGGTCAGCCACACCTACCGGGCGAAGAACGCACTCGGCGCAAAGGTTATTCAGAAACAGCTTTTCCGGTTCCAGAACCCTGACGGCCCGGTGTATTGCAAGATATTGTCAGTCCAGGGCTATCAGTAAGGAGTCTCACCCCGATCTGAGGGAATCCGCATTTTCACGACCTTACCCCCGCGCCGCCCGGCGCTCTCCATGAGGATGAAGGCTCGGAAGAGCAGGACACATCCCCCGTTTTGCTGAACATCACTCCGGTACTTTCGGATTTTTCAGAACCGGAGAGAATCAAGTTATGTATTGATTCTGACAGCATAAAACAGATATTCCTTTACGTGAATGTCGCATTCCGAAAAGCCTTCTGATGTTCACATTTCCGAACATCACCCCCCAGAACAATGCCGAAGTCAGTCTGATAAGACGCGAAGTCAGGCTGAAGAAACCCAAACTCAGGGTGGTGCGCGTTGGGAATGCTCGGTTGATGTAACCTTGTGTTTTGTCTCCGGCGCTATGCGGATGGCGGGCAATTCGAGAAATGAAGATTCTCCATAGAGGTATCGAAAAGGCTTGGTACGGGACGTGCTGAGCCATTCTGCATGGTTCACGGCTGGCCATACGTCGTTTGGCTTGTCCCCGCTTTCCTTCCGTTTATCAGGCTGAGAGAGAGTGATGCTTGTAGTCGGGTCGATCACACACGCTTGTTCGGACTCCGGTTCGGGCGATGGTTCCCAGAATTCCAACCAATCCGGCATGGCAACCGTGTGCCCATCGGACGCTTTCAGGATATGCTCGGCGTGATTTAGCAGAAAGAAATCGTCGTTGACATTGGCGTTGTAAAGCCCCAGCTTGAAACACGCATGGCGAATTTTTCTTAGGTTCTGGACAGAATAAGGTGTTGGTTTCGGGCGAATACCATCCGCATTCGCCGCTTTGAAATCACCGCGAAGGATGTAGCGTAGAAAATCAGTCGGTTCATATCCATTGCTGAATTGCTTTTTCCGGGTGTTTGCTCCGAGCGATTCATGGTACTTTTTAAGCGGTTGTATAGTATCGTCGGGGATGGTTTCAATCCCATACCGATCAAGGATATTCTGAAAGGCGCGAACACGGTTCGGATAGCGTAGCACACTCTCTACCGTGCGATCATGCAGGCCGATCCGCTTGAGTGCAGGCCGCTCACGAAACTTCACCTCGAAGCGGTGAAGATCGGATGGTAACCCGCAGAGCGGGGACTTTTGCCATTCACTGAGAAATTCTTGCATGGTATTGTATCGCCAAGGATTCCGGTCACCGGTTCGCTGGTAATGGACGTTCTCTATATTTTCCTCAGCTTTAAGCACCTCTTCGTAAACTTGCTCGTATTTGTTGTAGATCGTATGGCCGTAGGTAAACCGATCTCCCGCGTTTCTTACGCTCACTCCAGTGGCCGGATCGAAGTTGGCGTTGTCGTCGTACTCAAGGTCTTCAATCTCCGTGCCATCCTCATTTATCCATTTTGTTGGTTGGTTGTAATGGTGTGTTTTCTTTACCGATCCACGTTTGAACGGCAGGCAGAAGAAGGAATTCACCAATGATGCTGCGATCACTGGAGGGAGGTCCATGTCCATGTTGTAGTCAACCCCGGTAACAATCCAACGATCCGATCGAATCGGAGCTATTTCAGGGAATGGAAAGAAGCGGTCGAGAAATTCTTGAAGATAGTCGAGAATGTAATCCGTATCATCGGGCATTGCGGGGATGGTGTTTTTTCCCCAGCGAACATGATTCGGTGAAAATTCGAGATAGAAATAATACGAGTTCGGATTGTTACGGCGGCAGAAAAGTCGAACCCATCTATATTTGGAGGAAATGCTTTGGGAGACTCTAACTCTATTTTTCCGATACCATTTCCAGTGGGCCGGATCGAACTCAACCTTTCCATCATAGGTGAAACCCATGCGGATGTAATCGCAACCGATAGGGATTGTTTTCGTGGGTAGCATCAGGTGTTCCCCGAAAATGCGCGTTCATCGCGGTTAACAAACCGATGCTAGGCCAGCAGGTGTTTCAGTATTGTTCTTTGATTCGCCGCGAAAACCATTCCACAAGATGAAGTTGTATTGATTTGACATGATCGAAGAATTTCCTTATTCTAAGCCCGAATCAACGGGACGTTCATTACCGGGATTCTCGTTCATGTGCCGCTATTGTGCCGCGACACGGTTTACTTTCCGGGTTTAAGACGGGTTTGGACGGAACGAAAGCGGCGAAAGAAATGTAATGATCTCAAGAGGATAAAGCCAAGGTCGCGTTTCTACACGGTTTTTCGTTTATGTATTGGTCAGGTTCAAATCCTCTCACGCCGACCATAATGATTTCAGCCACTTACGTTGATTCGTAGGTGGCTGTTTTCGTTAGGTCTGGCACAATCTGGCACACATTGACGACGTTTTCTCGGCGAGAAGCTTCACTTTAGGGTCTTCGTGGTCTTTCAACGCCTCCGCCATTTCACGGACGGATTTGATCTCCGGCTCCATGTGCGTACGCTCCATCTGGCGGGCGAGGTAGACGGAGGACAGGTGGCCGTAGATATCGGCGGTCGTGGAGATTTGCTTGTGCCCAGCCAAAGCCTGGGCTGCCGCCGGACCGGACTCTTCCATTACAAGCGAGATGCACAGGTGCCGGAGCCCGTGAAGGTTCATTGGGGGCACGCCAACCTTTTTGCAGGCGGCCTTGATCCTTTCGGGCAGGTCTGTCCTGAACGTCGGATAAAGCAAGGCTTCCGGATCTTTCCCTTCGATCACCGGTTGGAGGTACCTGACAGCGATCGGCGTCAACGGCAAAGTTCGATCCTCTTCGGTCTTCGTCTTCTTCTGCTCATCGGCGGCGAACTTGCCGTAGGTTTTTGCTCGCGACTTCGTGATACGCACTTGTCGCTTCTCGAAGTTGAAGTCTCCGTACTTCAGTTGCATGATCTCGCCCCGACGCAATCCTTCGACACCGGCAAGGACCACCGCAGGCCGAGCGCTCTCCGATACATTATCAAGGACCGCCAGAAGCTGTTCGGAAGTGAGATTGGGGATCCGGCGCCGGTTGTTCTTGTAGGCCTTCGGGTGTGGGTTCTTCGGGATCAACTCCGCCGCAACCGCCGCGTTGAAGACGGTGGACAGGAACCCAGCCGCATGGGACCGCATGGAAGGCTTTTCGATCTCTTCCAGGGCTGTCTCGACATGATCCCTGGTGATGGACCCCAATTCACGCTGCTTCAGGTGGTCCGGTACGGCGCGCCAAAAATAATGATACCCTTGCAAGGTCGTCGGGGACAGCTTGGACTTTGTTGTGATCCACTCGTCGTGAAACTCTTCGAGGGTAAGCTTCCTTTTGCTTACGAGGGGCAGGTCATCCAGGGTCTTCCGGATGACCAACGCTCGGCTGTAAGCCACCTCCATGTCGGGACCGAGGTTCTTCCAGAAGTTCTTGCCCTTGCCACGGTAATAGCATTGAAACGTATTCCCGTCCCCTTTGTATCGCATCTTGAGTGGGAACAGTGCTTTATTCATCTGGTCGAGGCGACGTTTGGTTGTTTTGGAAAGCTCGGGCATGGTGTGGCTATGGCTTGGCTTTCTTGGATCGAGAAGACTTCCTACGGCGACTCCGAACCTTCTTGTGCTTGGAATCCTCTTGCTGCTTTTCCTTTTTAACTTCCTCGATCAGTTCGTCGATGATAGCTCCGGCATTCGGAAGGGACCCCAGTTCTCCCTTTCTGTGATTGCGCTTGATACTTTCCAACACTGTTTCTTCCACAGCCAGGTCTTCGTATCGATAAAGGGGCATACCAAGCCTTAAATAAAGGTCACGGTATAGTTCGAGGCGTCTCACCGGAGGAATGCACCTGAAGTATTCGATGAAGTTAGTTTCCAAAATTGACGGACGTACCTTTGGAGGCTCGTTCTTGTCACTGAAGGTCACCCCTTCGGCAAGGTCATCATCCAGTAATTCGTCTAGGCCGCACGCATACAGCTTTGAAAGTTCGATGGCATCGACTAGCCTAAGCTGGGCTTCCCGAGCTCCTTTTTTCTCGAAGTCATACAGCCTCGAAGCTGGTATTCCCAACTCCTCCGCAACCTTCCTTGCCGATGTGTATCCGGCTCTTCTTCTCAGCATTTCAGCTTTACGTTCACTCATGATTTGGACTCTACACATGTATAGCACATAAATCAAGATGTTTTTTATATCAAATTATCTGCTTGACATACAAACTGCATTAGTCTATGCTTCAAACTTCCGGTAGCTTGATACGGAGGACACACATGGATCACATACCCAGCATCAATACGGAATGGGCTGACAGATTGCGGTCATACTCGCCCCTAATGAGACCAAAAGAGGTAGAGGAAGCCAGCGATGGCATTGTTACAGCGCAGATGATCTATCGGCGCAACTGCAAGGACCGGGACCCACTACCATTGAAAGTACGTGTGATTAACGGTCGCCCACTTGTCGCCAAAGAGGATCTTTTAAACTGGAAAATTCATGACGTTTCGTCGAGGACTTTTGGGCGAGAGATGTCCGATCGAATTTGAAACGATTTTCGAGGATCGGACAAACCTATCCTCTGGTTTCGTCCCCCTTGGATCTATCGGTTGTCATCGCGCCTCCTTTTCGCCCGGATCGGGCCGACCGGGGTTTTCGTTACGCCGCCACAAGTTTTCTCATGATCTCCGTCCAGAGTTCTTTCTCCGGGGTGGATTCGGACAGATGGAACCAGATTCTGCGCGTCGTCTGTCGGATTCGAACGCCGATCTTGAGCAGCCTCAATCTCAGCGTTTCGATTCTCGCCGTGCCGAACTTGGTGCTTTTGCACGCTTTGCGTAACTCGTGCATCAGGGCGTAGGCTGCCATATGCAGAATCAGCCGGAAGAAGTTGGTGATGAAACGATGGCAGCTCAAGCGGTCTCCGGAGCAATCCAGCTTGAGATCCTTGATCCGGTTTTCGCTCGCCTCGCCGCGCTTGACGTAGAACTCCCGGTAGATCCACGCCGGCGGCTCGTCGAGCGTCGTCACCACAAACCGTTGATTGTCCTTGTCTTTCAGGCGTTCGGCCTTGGCAATCACCCGCCGGGAGGTCGTCCACGATCCGGCCCGGTACCGGCCTTCGGCGTAGATCGTCGTCTTGCGGCCGGTCATGGCCGAAAACAGCCGCGCCGCCTTCATCGCCGTCTCCGCAAGCTTGTTGAGGTTGGCGTTTTTCGCGATGCCAAGCACGTAGTCGATGCCATGCGTTTCGAGTTCGAGGTAGAAATCCTCGCCGCAATAACCGGAGTCGCCGCGCACGATCACCTGCACGCCGGGCCATTTCTCACGAACGCGGTCGGCCAGGTAGATCAACAGCCCGTCCGCGCCCAGCCTGGCCGAAACCCGCCCGGGACGCAGAAAAGGCAGGATCAGATCGCCGGTTTCGCCATCGTGAATCAGCACCGGCTGATAGCAGTAATGCCGATAATAGCCGTGGAATTCGGCAAACTCCTGTTGCCCGTGGGTCTCGTCGTCGGTGGAATCCACGTCGAGGATGATCCTGCCATCGGCGGGTCGTTGGCGATGCTCCAGCCAGTGATCCACCAGGGATTGCAACAGACGCTGGATCGTGTCGTTGTCCGCCGCGTTTTCCAGGCGAGTCAGCGTGGGCTGGCTTCCCAGGTCATCGTCGGGATCGAGTTCGCGGTCACAAGCGGTTTTCAAGGCAGGATCCGAGCGGAGCCTGTCGGCGTCGTTGGCGTCTTCGTAGCCGCAGCAGATCTGGAACACCCGCTGGCGCAGGAGATCCTCCACCGTGTGGCGAATGCGGTTCGGGTCACGGCGATCTTCAAGACAACCGGACAGGCGATGGATCAGGCCAACCCGGCGTTCCACCTCCCGCAACAGCAGGATTCCTCCGTCGGAAGCGATGGCTCCACCATTGAAATCGACCGATATTGTGCGTTTTCCGATTGCGCCAAGCTCAAGTTTTCCGCTACACTGCGTCATGGGCGTTTCCTCTGTTTTATCACTACAAGTGCTTGATCTCACTCGATAAAACAGAAAACGCCCTTTCGTTATTCCCGACATTGTGAATTATTCAGGTTAGCGTCTATGAAAATCTCCTAGACCACGGGTATGCAGAAGGAATCTGGAGTGAAATCATTCCAGCTGACAAGCTATATGCCAGCAGGAAAGACGTCGAAGAATCTTGGACAAAGGATCCTCATGCAAATGTTGGTTTGCCAATGGGGAAAAACAACCTGATTGCAGTTGCAAGTCCAATCTGTCGTCCGTCACCTAGGACTAATTCCTGGACCAGATCTCCTCTTGATAGTTTCTGTGAAAACGAGGACTTACCAGATTCACTAAGATTCTATCCCAGTAGGGTGAATTGTGCTATAGTCCTGTGAATATAGTATATTTACAGGAGATAAATATGGGATTGGCAACCCAAGATGATGGATGGAGAATCCCGGACTGTGCGTCTTCAGCCGAAATTGGACACTTAGGGGTCGTTTTGAATGTGAGAGCGGTCGAGCCCGGCTTGTAAATTTAGTACTTGTTTCCATCGTTGTTTTGGGTTTATCGCTTTCTTGGAACAACGGACAGGGGATAAAGGGACGACGGAGCATGAAGCTCCGCCTGTCCGCCGTTCACCCACCGTGGCGCTCGGGTCGCTCCCCAGCGTTGCCCTATCCTCCAGGCAGGTTCAATCAGCATAACTTGTTTCTCCTTTACCGACAAGCAGATCCGCTTTTTCCGTCCGAGACAACACCCCGAAATACTTCCAGTAGGGATGATCGTCGGCCATTTTCCGAATCGGTTCGACCGGCAGCTTCAGGTCGATACCGGACTGGTTCTTGGCTTTGCGGCGGGTTATGGACCGCTCTTTCAGCTCTGCCCTGGCCTTCAGGATGGTCTCCCGGCGTCCGAAGTACACGTCTGCCGGGGTCACGTTCCCCAGGGCTTCGTGGACACGTTCGTGATTGTAGTAATCGACGAAGACTTCCATGAAACGCACGAACTCGTCCGGTGTCGTGAACACCAACAGACTGCCGTCGATCTTCAGCGTCAGGTGATATCGCTCGATCTTGCCGTTGGTCTGGGGATGATACGGCGCGGCATAGATGTGCCGGATGCCCCAGAAATCAAGGTAGTCGTTGAGCGCCGCTCCCACGTAGCCGGAGCCGTTGTCGGACAGGAAACGCGGCTTCTTGTCGTTTTCTTCGATTCCGGCGAAAGCCAGGGCCGCCTCCACCACGTCCGAGATCGACTCCCCCGTCATGTCTTGCGACAAGTGCCAGGCGAGGATGAAACGGGACACGTCGTCCAGCACCGAGATCAGGAAATAGAAACCCCAGCCGACGATCTTGATGTACGTGATGTCGCTCTGCCATTGCTCGTTCACCCGTTTGGGCTTCGTATGATATTCTTTGGCAGCCTTCTTTTCGACGATGTGGGGTTTGATCAGACCCGCCGCCTTCAGGATTCGGTACACGCTGGATTCGCTGATGTAGAACCGACCGCTGTCCGTGATCCGAACCGCCAACTCCCGGCTGCTCAACGGAGGAAACGCTCGTGCCTGCTCCAGTACGTGTTCCCGCTCCGAATCCAACAGGCGGTTCCATCCCGGCGACCCACGTCCTTTATGCTCCAGGCCGGTCTTCCCCTCCCGGCGAACCCGCTTTCTCCAAGTGTAGTACGTCGAGCGGGACACTCCCATGGACTTCAGTAACTTCTTCTTGTTGGGACTCCTCTCCACCTCGGTCAAAATCGCAAGCTTCTGCTCCATCATGAGATGCTCCTTTCCTTGCCTCTCGTAGAGTTTCAGCTCACAATTTTTTTTAAACCATGGTTCTCGATCGCCAGTTCTGCAACCAGCTCTTTGAGCCGAGCATTCTCACGTTTGAGGCCGTCCACCTCATCCCTGCTGGCATCCCGGCGAGTATCCCCCGACAGTCGGGCCTTGCCCGCCTCCATGAAGTCCTTCAGCCACTTGTAATAGACGTTGGAATGAAGGCCTTCCCGGCGGCACAGATCCACCACGGACAACTCGCCTCGCAGACCTTCCATCACGATGCGGATTTTTTCCTCGGCGGTGTACCGGCGACGGGTTTTGCGTCGGACCTTACGGATGAAATCCTCGCCCGATCCATCCTCACGGGTACCGGCTTTCGGTTGTTTCGAAGCTTGGCGTTTTTTCGGATTCTCACTCATGACTCGCTCCTTCCTCCGGTCATTCTGCCGGATCTTGGGAGCCGGAATCAACTCCATCTACACATTAACTCCGTGTCCAAGTTTCCCAGACGATAAGCAGCCGGAGGGGGTTTCGATGAAACATAGATTTCATATCATGGAGGGATTGGCGCTTCTGCTTCTCGTCCTTATGACCGGGTGCCTGGGGGAATCGGATGACGGGGATACGTCCGTAGGAGATACCGACATCGAACAGGAAACCGGCGACGAAGATTTTGTGGAAACCGATGGAATCGCGGAAAGTGACGTTTCCGATGACGACGTTTCCGGCGAGGAAGAACTTTCGGACGACGACGACGCAGGCGAGCAGGAAGAAGAAAGCACCGTGAATGAAGCCGTCTATGCGGGAGCAGGGAACCTGATCTGGCAGAATTCTTCCTCCGGGAAGGAATTGAATTGGGCCGCATCGAAAAGCTACTGCGAGAATCTGACCTGGGCGGGATACGACGACTGGCGCCTTCCGACCCTCGGGGAATTACGGGCGCTGGTTCGTGGTTGCAACCTGACGGAAGTCGGCGGCGATTGCCAGGTGGACGACGGCTGCCTTGACCTCGCCTGTCAGGATATGACCTATTGCAATGGCTGCCAGGGATCGACCGGTCCGGACGAGGAGGGATGCTACCGAGTCGTAGAACTGGAAGGCCCGTGCGACCGCACCTGGTCGAGCGATCCGGTGGGAAACGATGTGAATGGCGCATACTGGGAAATCGTGTTTCATACCGGGGGCATCATCGCCGGAAACCCGGCCATCGCGATGCAGGTTCGGTGCGTGCGGTAAGACCTGACTTCACTACTGTCCAAAACAATCTGAGATTCGTGTTTTGGACACGGTAAGTAGCTGAAAATACTGGAGCCGAATTTCCAAGACGAAACCAGGTCTCCGTTGTCTGATTTTGCTGTCCAAAATGAAGGTTGAGACTGTTTTTACGTGCATATGCCATTTAAAGCCCATTTTTCAGGCGATTTGAGCATCAATCCAATAAGATTCGGCTGAGGGAATCATCAAGATACTGTCCAAGAAAACCTATTTTGGACAGGTGTGCTGACTTCAATCATTATCCGTGAAAGTTCGCGTAGATCAGGCTGATTTTTGGCTCGACACGCCAGATTTCGTCGTCGGATCTCAAAAGGTTCTATCCGTGAATGAAGGGTTGTCATCCCCGCGAAAGCGGGGATCCATGTGTTTCCTGACTTCCGCACTGGGACACCCTGAATCAGTGAAGTAGGTTATGAAGTTCCTGTTGTTGCGGATCCATACCGAGCAGGATGTGTCGAGGGCTGGGATCATCGGGTAATTCTACGATCATCTCATACATCGTATGGGTCAGTTCCACGGCTCGTTGTACGCTGATTTGCGATTCACTTGCTTCCAGCAGGCGTTCCAGTTCTTTGTAAAGCGTGTACGCGACAAAGGCCACACAGACATGAGCCTGGATGCGTCGTGGACGGTAATGATAGATCGGTCGGATGCGCAAGTCCGTTTTGGAAATCCGAAACGCCTTTTCGACACGCCACAATTGCCGATAATTGTCGATGACCTTGGATGCCGAGTGAGCCGTGCTGGTCAGATAGCCCTTCAGGCCGTCCCAACGGGAGGCCTGCTCCACTTTCGTCTCGTCGATGTCGATCTTCACATCACCCACAAGGCGGAGAAATTTGTTGTAACCACGTTGATTGATCTGTTGTTTCGTCAACCTGCCCGATCCGATTTTGCCTCTGAGCTTTTTGAGTCCTTTCTCGCGATTGTAGGCATCCTTGGCCGCCCGCTTGTCGGAGTAAGATACGATCAACCGATGACCGTTGCCCTTGTCGATCACGAGGCTTGCTCCGTTTATCAGTCCCGCGCTCTTTTTCAAAATCTCCGCCTGTATGGCCTCCGATTCGTTGCGTAATCGCGCCCCCACGATGAAAGGATAGTTTGCCTCATCGAGGCATTTGAGGTTCTTTGCCGATAACATCGTCGCATCCGCCACGACGACCGGTTTGCCCAGACGATACCTGGCCCCGATGGCATCGAGAACCGGCAGCAGAGTGTGGCCCTCGAACGTATTGCCTTCGAAAATATCGTAGCCGATGGGAAAGCCTTTCTCGCCGATCAACAAGCCGAGCATGATCTGCGGATGCTGAAACTTGCCATCCTTGGAAAACCCGACTCTGCGCAGGTCGTCTTCGTCTTCGGCCTCAAAGTAGAGTGTGGTCATGTCGTAGAAAACGACGGAAATGGTTTCGAGAACGGATCGGGAGTAGTCGTAAGCGATTTGCTCGACCTGTTCCTTGTATCGGTCGGCCAGCTTGTCCAGAAAGCGATAGATGCGATCCACCGAGATTCGCTTGCCCTGGTAGCGGTACAGGTAATCGACGGTCTTGAGTTTGCTGGTCGGATAGGCCAGGCGTGCGATCACAATGTCGCGAAACAGTTGCTCCGGGACGGCATCAAAGCCGAGGCGATCGAACAATGCCCCAAAGATCCGTTCGGGCCCCACGGTTCGAATCTGGCTGTTTCGTACGCGATGAACGAAGTCGAGTACCGCTGCGTTGCGCGTCTCGTCTTTCGGAAACAATTGGTACTGACCGGATTGACGCGCAATGAAGGCGTGTCCAAGCGCCACGAGGCGTTCAATCTCTTCGGGATCGCTGGTGGAACCCATCCGATACCCCCTCGTCTTGTCGATGACCTGGACGCTGATGGTGCCGCTTTGATTGCGCTTCCGACGAACAAACATGCCTCATTTTACCACCGGGACACCCAAATTTGAAATCCAAACAAGTGATTTCAGTAGGTTAGAGTGTCATTTTTCTGTACGTGCGGAAGTCGGGGGGTTCGTGCCGATTTGACGAATGGTGTGCGGGGAACTTCGAACCAATTCTGAATGTGCTGGATTGAGATGAACTCATAATTTGAACCGGTGAGCGGTTAAAATTGGAGCATTGGATGCCCACGATTCACAACAACATAGACGAGCACTTTGTCTCGTCTCTCAGAGACAGACTAAAAGGAAGCTTGGGGGAGTGATGGATGGCGGTTTACATCCCGGAAACGGAGATAATCAGTATTCAGGGATTCCTGAAAATCGGAAGGCGTGAACACCTGGAAGCATTGAGGGCACAAGGTCAGGTGTACATGAACACGCTTTCGTATTTCCGAAGTTATTACGAAACCGATAAGGAGCATGGAGATAAATATGAAGGCATCGCAGAATTGCACGCAGCCACAAGCGGTCGATCAATCCGAATTTCAATTCCGAACCCGGACGGAACGACATTCTTTGAAACGGATATAATAAGGACTTATCCATAAATAACCAGATCGGTTTTGTCGTCTCGGCTATTATAATCTCTTCAATATTTTATAGTGGAGGGAAAAATGAAGGGACGCAAGATTCAATCCTGGGAAGTATCCGATGCCTTTTGGGAGCGCGTAGAGCCTCTGATCCCGCGACCCTGCCGCGACGCGGACAAGACGTACCGGCGCAAGCCGGGTGGCGGACGTAAGCCCATAAACTATCGAAAGGTGTTCGAAGGCATCGTATACGTGTTGCGGACGGGAATTCAGTGGAAGGCTTTGCCGAAAGAAAGATTCGGTTCGCCCAGTGCGATCCACCGCTATTTTCGTTCATGGCTGGAGCAGGGATTTTTTCAGCGCCTGTGGCAAGCCGGTCTGGCGGAGTATGACGAACTGGAAGGCATTGCCTGGGAGTGGCAAAGCATCGACGGTGCCACGCATAAGGCTCCCTTGGCTCTAGAAGCGGTCGGACCCAATCCGACCGACAGGGGAAAAAAAAGGAACAAAACACCACGTCCTCGTGGACGAGCGTGGCGTCCCGTTGTCCATCAGCGTCAGCGGTGCCAATCGCCACGACGTGACGCAACTTGAGATCGTGTTGGACGGTGTAGCCGTCGAGCGTCCCGAACCGACGCAGGAAAAACTGCAAAACCTTTGCGCGGACAAGGGGTATTTCGGAGCAAAGGCGGAGGAGATTATCGTCGAACACAAGCATACGCCGCACGTGCGGCAACGCGGCGAGGAAATCAAGGCAAAGCGTGAGATTCCAGGATACAAGGCACGCCGTTGGATAGTCGAGACGGCCAATTCATGGCTGAACCGCTTCCGAAAAATCCTGGTCCGCTACGAAAAAACCGAATCCAGCTACCTGGCTTTATTGCACTTAGCCTGCTCGATTATATGCTGGAGAAAAGTAGGCTTTATTTATGGATAAGTCCTAAATGAAACCTCAAAAAAGGGAGGATAAATGTAGGGGCGGGTGAAAGGAGCATAGCGACTGTAGCCCCCCGTTCTGACAGAGTTTTTCGGTTTTTGGGGAGCTCCGTTCACTTTGTTCACTACACTCGCCCCTACGTTTTTTCTCCTTGGAATAAACTTTTACAATGTTTCGCACTCATTTAATTTCCGCCCAAATTTGCCTCCAAGCCTCAACCTTGGTATAATTAATATACTATACTCTGTTTAGATTTGGAGGCACCATGCACGGCGTGCGATCGATGTTTGTCATTTCCTTGATTTTCAGTGTTTTCCTTTTCGTCCCGACGGTTTACGCAGCTTCGGGCATCGAACGTCCCCCGTTGGAAAAGCAATCCGACATCGCGATTTCCGGGGCGCCGTTCTACATTGAAAACCTCACGACGGGCAGCCCTCTTTCCGACCTCGCCAGTCACGCCGGGGTCAAGGCGACCTGCACCGATGACCGCGAGCAGCATTCCCACAACGCCGTTTCTGCCGGGCACCTGCTCAACCAGGCCCATTATGCGGCCTGGGCGC
Source organism: Myxococcota bacterium (assembly GCA_963663525.2). GTDB lineage: Bacteria > Myxococcota_A > SURF-8 > SURF-8. Next base: position 1,830,952 of record CAXXHC010000003.1, on the reverse strand, counting down.
GTTCCGGCTTGCAACGCCAATGGGATCAAAGTTACGTCCGGATCAACGCCGACAAGGCCATGGAACCTGAGTCCCGCACGGTGGAATTCTTCCCCTGGGGCTGGAGCGAGAACGTCGAGTTCGACGACGCCGTGCAGGCCGAAGCGAAGGTATTCTTCGTCGAAACCGACGTGCTGGCCTGGCGAATTCTCGTGCAGAATACGGGACTTACGGCCACGGACTATTCGCTTACGCTCGTGTTCTTCCGAGACGACGACGGCAGCCTGGAATCCCGTTACCCGGACTCCAGCACCGTGGATCACTGCGAGCTGGCGGATCTTGAACAAACCACGCTGCTGCTCGACTGCGGCGACGATCCCGACGGCCTGCGGGAGCGCCATTTCCTCCGGCGCATCGGGCTTGTCGGCCCGGAAGACATGAATATCGACAAAGTGGAGACCGACACCAACGAGGGCGTCACGCGCATCGCCACCGGGGACTTCACCGTTGCGGCGGGCGGGCGGCAGGAAATCACCTTTTACATCGCCTACGATGCCTACGTGGAAGAAGGGACCACGGGAGAAGCCGAGCGGGAGCGCAGCCACGAAACACTGGCGGAAATCATGGAAACCTACGCCAAGGGAAGCAGTTCCGCGTTCAAGGACGCCCAAAAACGCTGGAACGTGCTGGAAAGTCTCGTAGCGGGAGTGCATCTCGACGAGGAAAGCGACCGCTACGACCGGGACCGCTCCGTCGCTTCGCTGGCGCTTGCGGCGCTGGAAACCAACAAATACCGTCTGAGCGACGACACCCTGGCTGCCGTGCCCGCCAAGGGCTACCATAGCTACATCACCCCCGACGGAGCAGCCTGGATGGCCTTGGGATTGGCGGAATACGACCTGGAAGCGGCCAAGGAAGTCCTTGATTATCTTGGAAAAAGCCGCTGGACCGAACCGCAGGCGCTGGACGGTCTGCTGCCCTACCTTATCGACGACATGGCCCAGGCGGCGGACCAGACATCCACGGACCCGGCGACCTCCACCCCGACGTTCTGCTGGGCGGCGCACCAGATCGCCGTGGCCGGAGCCGGAGACGATGAGGAATGGGTGGATCGGGCTCTGGACACCTGCCGGGCCGAGGTCGATTTCTGGCTGGGCGCGCGCGACGCCGATTACGAGGACACGCCCGGCGGCAACGGATTGTACGAATACGCCTCCGGCCTGGAAACGGGCTGGGGAGACAGTCCGAGGTTCGGTTGCGCAGAAGGCTACGACCCGGAATGCAACGCCGGGCAGGTCGGCGCGGTCGAGGCGCTCGACCTCAACTGCTGGCTGACGTTGGAACTCGATGCTCTGGCCGGACTGCACGAATTCGACGGCGACCAGTTCGAGGCGCGGCGTCGGCGAGACGAAGCCGAGGATCTGGCGAGCCGGATCGAAGCGGAACTGTGGGATCCGGTCGTGCACGCCTATTTCGACCGCAAAAAAGACAGTGGCAAAACTTCATTCGTATCGGTTTGGACCCCGGCGACCGCCTGGCCGCTTTTTGCCGGGACCAGCAAGGTTCCGGAGCGTGTGCAATCCACCCTGGAAGCGCTTACCGACCCCGACCGTCTGGGACTATCGGACGACACGCTCGGCAACGAACGCTACGGCGTTCCCTCGGTGGGATGGAACGAAAAAGAATACGGCCACTCCCGAGACGGAAGCTGGAAAAAGGGACAAGTCGATCCGCTGCACGCCTTCGTCGCCGCCACGGCGCTCTACCGCTACGGGCGCGAACAAGAGGCTGAAGCCTTGAAACGCTCGATGCTGGACCTCATCCACGAAGCCGATCCCGGTGGCTTGCACGCTGCGTACGATGGCCGAGAAGCGCTCGTGGGCTGGGGGCCCGGAACGGGAGCGGAGCAGTCCAAAGAAGCACGCTTCGGCCTTGGCGAACCCGCCGCCTTCCTCGCCGGACCCCAGGCCGCCGCCATGATGGAATTGCTGTACGACCGTCACCAGTTTCAACGGGTGCTTCTGTCCTCCGACGAAAGCGTCACCGGCTACGTGGGCAAGGTGCGCAACCTGAGCGATGAAGAGTTGCTGCTCGTCGAAACCTCGGGGCGCGACGTACCCCTGCTGCACTGGACAAACGACGATACTTCGGCCATCGAACGCGCCGTGTTCTGGAAACTCGCCTTCAGCGATCCCCACGGCAACCTCGACCCGGACCAGACGATCACCGTCACGCTTCCGACGCTAGAACCGAACTGGGAGAAAATCGTCAAAGTCGCCAAAGACGGTTCGGAAACCGCCGTGGAATCCATGGACGGCGACCGGCTCCGGTGGTCGTTCACGCTGGCCGAGTTGGAAGACGTCGAACATTTCCGCATCGATCGCGGACGCCTGCCCTACCCCTTCGCCGCAGTGGGAAGCGGATGCACCCAACAGTTCGGTCCCACGAGCCAGTCCCTGCTTTTCGGCATGATGCTGCTGGTTCTGGTGCTGCTGATTCGCGGGGGTTTCCTCAATCGGAGACGGTAGTCCGTCACGACCGTTTCTTAGAGCAAGTCTTTGTAGGGCGGACAGATTTTTCTGTCCGACATTTTTACGATGTCGGATAAAGAATGGGTCCGACCTCTTTGAGTAAAATCTACTGAATACACTGCAAACTCGTGCAATTTTACGCAAACTCACGTCATGCTCGATCCATGCCGTAAAACTCGTGCAAACTCACGCAGAAACGTGCAAAGTCCCCACCGGTTTTCTCGCAACGAGTCGAGGGTAAGCGAGAAAAAAGTGTACAGCAACTGGACAAAAACGGCGTTTTTCGACCAAAAAGTCTCGCAAAGCTCGAAATTCTCTCGCAACGCGAGTGGTTGCGAATTTGCACGAATTTTCATCAATTTGCACGTTTGCCGAAACGTGGGATTTTTCGCGATGCATTCCGTTTCGATACATGGAGATCGCGCCGGAAAATGCTGTTTCGTTCCACGCTTCGTGGTATAACTCAGGCGAAGCAGGTTCCCACAAGGCCGCAAGACGATAAAGGGACGGAACATGGCGAAACATTCCGAATTCTGGCTGGACAAGCATCCCGAAACCATCCGGGAAGTCGAGATCGACGGTCGAAATCTGACCTTCAATCAAGTGGTCGCCGTAGCGCGCCACGGGGCCGAAGTGCGGTTGTCGGAGTCGGCGCGGCGGCGGGTTGCCTGTTGCCGGGTGATGGTGGATCTGCTCATCGAACAAAACGCCGTCGTGTACGGATTGACTACGGGTTTCGGGAAGTTACGGGATGTCCCGATCCCTCCGAAACAGGCGGCGCGGCTCCAGTTGAACCTGCTGCGTTCCCATGCCTGCGGCGTCGGGCGTCCCCTGCCGGAGGACGTCGCCAGGGCCGCCGTGCTGCTTCGGGCCAACACCCTCGCCGGGGGACATTCCGGCGTGCGGCCCTGCGTGATCGACAACCTGTTGCACCTGCTCAACGACCGTCTGTACCCCTACATTCCCAGCCAGGGATCGGTGGGTTCCAGCGGCGATCTCGCCCCGCTGTCGCATCTGGCGCTCGTGCTGATCGGCGATCCCGCCGGGAAGATCTACGATCCCGAAAAAGCCCGCCCCGCACGCGGTTTCGTAGAGACGTCAAACGAAGAGGATTTCGTCCATTTGCCCAGCGATATCGAAGAGTTGGAGCGTTTGCGGGAGGCGCATGGCTGGCGCTGGAACCGGCTCGATCTCGGCCCCAAGGAAGGCTTGGCACTGAACAACGGCACACAGATCATGACCGCTCTGGGAGCACTGGCGCTGGCGGATACCTGCCACCTCGTGCAGGCGGCGGAGCTGGCGGGGGCGATGTCGCTGGAGTCGCGCCTCGGCGTGATGAGTGCGCTTGCCCCGGAAATCCACCGCGTGCGTCCCGTGCCACATCAGGCCGACGTGGCGGCGCGTCTGCGGGTGTATACGCAAGATAGTGAAATTCTTGGGTTGATTCTCAACTCGGCCTACCTCAACCGAGCGATCCAACGCCTGAGCGACTGCGCGGACGAACTGGGCATGTTGATGCGGGACAGGGAAGTGACCGGGGAAGAAGCCACCGCCTTGCCGCGAAGGGTGCGGCGACGCATTACCGAAGAGCACATCCCGCAGCTTCGCGCGCTTCTGGAACAGGCGAAGGAAAAGTATCTCGACGTCCAGCCCTCGGATACCACTCGCCACGGAACCGCCGGGGCGAAGGCACGGGGGCAGATCGTGCTGTTCAACCGGCTGATGGCGCCGATCCGTCGCGGCATCACGCTGAGTTACCACGAGATGCAGCGCACCACTTTTCCTCCGGCGGAAAAGGCCCGTGCCTTCATGGCAGACACACTGAAGGATCTCGAAGCCGCCGTTCCGGCAGTGCCTCCGGTGCAGGACGATTACTCCTTCCGCTGCCTGCCCCAGGTGCTGGCCTGTACCCATCATGCCGTCGAGCAGGTGGCCAGGGTGTTGCAGGCCGAGATCAACTCCGCCACCGACAATCCCCTGCTGTTTCCCCCGCAACCGCCCGACGGCTGGGAGTCGATGGAGGCCGAAACCTACGGCGCATGGCTACGCGAGGAACCCGAACGAATGCTCGCCTGCCTGGACGGCGTGCAGTGCGGCGGGAATTTCCATGGCGAACCGGTGGCTCAGATGATGGATTACCTCGCCGTGTCGGTGGCCGAAGTCGGCAACATCGCCGAGCGGCGCATCGCGCATCTCGTGGATAAAAACATGTCCAACGGACTGCCGGGCTTTCTGATCGAAAGCACGGGACTGAACTCCGGCTTCATGATTCCTCAGTACACTGCCGCCGCATTGGTGAGTGAAAACAAAGGCTTATGTCATCCGGCGAGTGTAGATTCCATTCCCACATCCGCCAACACGGAAGACCACAACAGCATGGGAACCATCGCCGCAAGAAAATGCGTGAAGGTCATCGAGAATGTCCGTACCGTGGTGGCCATCGAAATCTTCGCCGCCTTTCAAGCTCTGAGTTTCCGGCAACCTTTTCTGCCGGGGAGCAGAATCCAGGCGATGGTCGCCGCATTGGAGGAACACGGCCTTAGACGACTGGAGGACGACCGCTTTTTACAGGACGACATCCTGCTGTGCCGTCGGTTGCTTAGGGAAGGAAAGCTAGTGGATCTGCTGCTGTTTCCCGGCTCGGAAATCGCCGGGTGAGAAAATCGCCCCGTGCACTGCAAAAGCATTTGAAATCACAAGGTCGGTCTCATTTTTAGCAGAGGATCGAAACAAACAATGGGTGGCATAGCCTCACCGTCGGAGACGAGGAGGCTGTGAGTATTGACAAACCTCCTGAATTTGATTTCCAGCCCCAATTCAGCATAAATGTCATTCCCGCGCAGGCGGGAATCCAGAGCAATATCAAGCACCTGGCCCCCCGCCTTCGCGGGGGTGACAGATGTTTCTACAAAGATAGATACTTTGTCAGCAAGCTGAGCCTCATCGTCGGAGACGGGAAGGCTGTGAGGGATATAATCCATGATCGAAAACCCTACATTGAACACAGCCTCCCGGCTTCCAGCCGTGAGACTATGGCACCCGATAGACATAACTGGTTGAATTTACAACCAATTTTAACTTATGACCAACAGACAACCCCGAGAGATAGGCGCTTGGACCCTTCGGGTCCATTCCGAGTTTGTACTTTTTCAATTTCCAGTCCTTGCTCGAAGCCTTCGAAAGCGCTATAGAACGCGCATGGACCTGCAACCCCGTTTCGACGAAAGGAACGCCCGTGCCCTCTCCTCCTTCACTGACTTCCGCCCAGCGAAAGCATTTGCGCGGACTGGCCCACGCACTGAAACCGGTGGTGCAGATCGGCCAGAAGGGGATCACCCCCGGCCTGCTGTCCGCCCTCGACGAAGCCTTGACGACCCACGAACTCATCAAGGTCAAATTCACCGATTTCAAAGAGGAAAAGGACGAACTGCTGCCCGAGATCCTCTCCGGCTGCGGGGCTGCCCTGGCCGGGCTTATCGGCCACGTCGCCATCCTCTATCGCCCCCATCCCAAGCCGGAGAAACGCAAGATCCGCCTACCGCGATCCTGACAGGATCTTCCGCGCGGGTCTTGCTCCCGTCCCATGCCCCGTGTACAGTGGACTTTGTTTCGCGATTCTTTCGGTCACGCACGAGGCGCGTATGAAACCGGAGCTTTTCCGCATTCCGCTTTTCGAAGTCTGGGGACGGCTGTTCGGTCCGTGGCAGATCCACGGCTACGACGTCATGGTCGTACTCGCGGCGCTGGCGGGTGCGGCGTGGGTTTTCATCGTCGGTCGCAAGCGTGGTTTCAAAACGGAACGGCTTCTGGATCTCCTCGTCATCACTACACTTTTCGGACTTCTGGGCACCCGGATGCTGTATGCTCTAGCCCACGCGCCCGAATATTGGAACGCCTGTTTTCACCCCGAACTACCCAATATGCTGTACGGTCAGCGTCCTCCCGGAGAGCCCGACTGCCTCGCCTTCGCCACGTTCTGGCGCGGCGGCATGGCCTGGTACGGCGCACCGCTGGGAGCGCTGCTGGCCACATTGCTGTACGGTCGCTGGAAAAGAATCGACGCCTTCGAGTTTGCCGACATCGGAGCCCCGGCGGTCGCATTGGGGCACGCCATCAGCCGCCTGGGCTGCCTTCTGGCAGGTTGTTGTTTCGGTGCGCCGACGCACCTTCCCTGGGGACTGCGCTTCGGCTCCGGCTCCCACGCCTACCTTCAGCACCTGCGTCACGGATGGCTGCCCGGCGACGGCCTCACGCTACCCCTGCACCCTACACAACCGCTTGAAAGCGCTGGGGAATTTGTGATTTTTCTCGTGCTCGCCCGACTTCTGGCCAAGCGCCGGTTCAAAGGACAGGTCTGGCTGTCCTATTTCATCGGCTATTCCCTGCTTCGTCTGTTTGCCGAAAGCCTGCGAGGAGAACCACTGGCGGGCTACGTTGTGTCGTGGTCTCGGACGTTTCAATTCGAAGGCCGGTCTTTCGAAATCGTGACGGGCATCTCGGCCATGCATGTTTTCTGTGTGTGTGTGCTGCTGGCAGCGGCTTGGGGATATCGGCATCTCAGCCGAAAACGCCTGGAAAAACAGGGATATAAAATGTAGATGGTGTAGGTCAGGTGATTTTCACCCGACCCGACTATCCTTCTACATCGCGTAGACCGGGAGGATGAGGGTGAACTTCGCGCCTTTGTCTGGTTCCGAAACGACCTCGATATCGCCGCCGTGCGCATTCATGATTTGTTTGGCCATGAAAAGCCCGAGTCCAGTCCCCGTTTTTTTTGTAGTAAACCTTTCGTCGAAAATCTTCGGTAGGATATCAGGAGGTATGCCATCGCCGTTGTCCGCGATCGAGATCATCACCTTGCCGTCCTGAAACCAGGCTTTCAGCTCGATTTTCGGTTCTTCAATTCTCTCAACGGCCTGGAGAGCATTGACAAACAAGTTTATTAGCACTCGTTTGATTTGATATCCCTTGCATTTTATAGGTGGCAGTCCTTTCTCCAGTTCTTTGATGAAATTGCCCTTGAACTTTCTTTTGTACATGTTCACGGCCTGTAACAAATTGTCCAGCGTTACAACGGTTTCCTTCTCGCCAATGTTTTGCAAGTAGCTTGTAAACCCCCGACAAATCTCTGCTCCGAGGTCTAAAACGCCTACAACGGAGTCGATTGCTTGTAGCACCTTCTGCCATTGTTCGTCTGTCTCAGGTCGTTGTTTGGGAATCATTTCAAGCAAGGTGGACATCATCAACACATTCGACATGTCGTGGGCCAAGCCTCCTGCCTGGATGCCGAGTTCGGCTTTGTGTTCCAGCAGTTCCTTTTCGTGCTGAAGTAAGGAAATGCTTTGTTTAAGCAGATCTTTCTGATGCTTAAGCGCCAGGTGGTTCTTGACGCGGGCTCTAACCAGAGGAACGTTAATGGGTTTATGAATATAGTCGACGGCACCGCATTCCAGTCCTTTGGTCTCGGCTTTCACGTCTCCCAACGCGGTTACAAACAAAATCGGGATGTCCCGAGTCGTTAATTCAGATTTTAGGCGTTCACACACTTCGAAGCCATTCATTCCCGGCATAATCACATCCAACAGGATCAGGTCGGGTGGGTACTCTTCGACGAGTTCAAGGGCAGTACACCCGTCCAGCGCGACCTGTAAGCTGTAGTCGTCGCTCAAAGCGTTGAAAAGAACGTCGATATTGGCTGGCGTATCGTCCACGATAAGCACCGTGTTCTGCGTTTCTTTCATCATAAATTCCCTCTTTGACTTCGTCTCGTACCAATTTCCGGATCAAATTGTTTGCGAGCCCCAAGCGCTCGAATTCGAACCGTAGCGTTCCGGTTTCATCTGTCAGTAGCGGTTGATCCTTAAACGAAGGCTTCCAAGAATCTCAAGTGCGTTGACGAACAGGTATTTCCCGATCAGTCGATCCAACTTTTTAGAGCGACTCATTTTTGAATTCGAGATGAGTTAAAAGCGTTTGGGTGGAATCGGATTAAGCATAAAAGATTTAACTCCCTCGAAAGGACTCCATAATGGTACGTGTAGTCAGCCTGTTCAGTCAACTGCTTTCTCATTAGGTGGGCGTAATTTAAAATAGTGCAAAATCTGTTTTTTCGTTTGAAACCTTAAAAAAAGGGAGGGTGAATGTAGGGGTGGGTGAAAGGAGCATGGCGACTGTAGCCCCCCTTTTTGACAGAGTTTTTCGGTTTTTGGGAGCTCCGTTCACTTTGTTCACTACACTCGCCCCTACGTTTTTTCTCCTAGGAATAAGCTTTTACAATGTTTCGCACTCATTTCATTTCCGCCCTGATTAGGTGCCCCCATTAAAAAATGTAGTGCGTTTCAACCGACAATGTAAAATCCATAAAGACTCCAAAAAAAACGACCGGACGATGTTCGCCCGGTCGTTGTGGAATCTCTTCGTGATTCGCGTGATGTCGCGTCAGTTCTCCAGAAAACTTTTCAGCTTCTGCGAACGGCTGGAATGCCTGAGCTTTTTCAGGGCCTTGGCCTCGATCTGGCGGATTCTCTCCCTTGTCACCTCGAAGTTCTGGCCGACTTCCTCCAGCGTGTGGTCCGATCGCTCGCCGATGCCGAAACGCATCCGCAGCACTTTTTCCTCGCGGGGAGTGAGCGTCGAAAGCACCTTGCGGGTCTGTTCGCTCAGGTTGAGGTTGATGACCGCATCCGAAGGCGAGAGAATCTGCTTGTCCTCGATGAAATCGCCCAGGTGGGAGTCCTCTTCCTCGCCGATGGGCGTCTCCAGGGAGATCGGTTCCTTGGCGATTTTCAACACCTTGCGCACTTTGTCCACCGGCAGGTCCATCTTTTCGCCGATCTCCTCCGGCGTCGGTTCCCTGCCGATTTCCTGTACGAGGTGTCGGGACGTGCGAATCAGCTTGTTGATCGTCTCGATCATGTGCACGGGAATGCGGATGGTGCGCGCCTGATCGGCAATGGCCCGCGTGATGGCCTGTCGAATCCACCAGGTGGCGTAGGTCGAGAATTTGTAGCCGCGCTGATACTCGAACTTGTCCACGGCTTTCATCAGGCCGATGTTGCCTTCCTGGATCAGGTCGAGGAATTGCAGGCCGCGATTGGTGTATTTCTTCGCGATGGATACCACGAGGCGCAGGTTGGCCTCGACCAGTTCACTTTTCGCGCGTTCGGCCTTGCGCTTGCCCGACATGATGGAATCGTAGGTGCGGCAGAGATCGTCGCGAGAAAGCTTCGTCTCCTGCTCGACTTCCCAGGCTGGCTGTTCGGCGCAAATGAAACGCTCTTCGAGATCGAACAGTTCCTCCCGCTCCATCTCAAGCTTGGCCAGTACTTTGGCTTCATTGGCTCGCCGCCGGTAAAAATCCTTCATGTCTAGGCAAAATTCGACATATTGGACGTTGTGGCGTCTTTCGATCTCGGCACGCTCGCGCCGGGCGTTGTCGATGCAGGTAATGCAGTACTGCAATCTCCGAATGATCTGGTCGATCTGCTTTTTGTTGAGCACAACATCCTTCAAGATGGACTTGAGCTTCTCGTTGTTCTGATCGACGAGTTCCACCAGCTTGTCTCGGTGGGGGTCGTCATCGGCGAGTTGGTTTAATTTGTCGATCAGGGCGTGGCGGTCCCGATCGAGTTTCTTGATTTTGTCGATCAGCGCGATGATGCGATCTTCCTGAATATCCTCGGAGAATTCGTCCTCGTCCACCGCGTCGCGGAACAATTCCATCACGCGGGTATTGCCCGACTTGATCTTGTCCGCCAGCGAAACCACCTCGTTGATGGCCAGCGGGCTTTCCAGGATCACGTTGAGCATCGCCTGCTCTCCGGCTTCGATACGCTTGGCGATCTCCACCTCACCCTGGCGGGTCAGCAGGGAGACGGAACCCATTTTTCTAAGGTACATACGCACCGGGTCGCTCGCCTTGCCCGCCGCTTCCTCCTCGGAGTCGCTTTTCTTCGAGTCAAAGGAGTCGGCTTTCGCGTCGAGATCGCTTTCCTTGTCGACCACTTCGATTTCAAGATCCCCCATCATGACCATCAGGTCGTCGAGATCTTCCGTCGAAACCTTTTCCGTAGTCAACGCCTTGTTGATTTCGTCATACGTGACGAAACCCTTCACTTTGCCTCTTTTGATCAGTTTTTCCATCCCCGCGTGTTGCCGGGGCTGATCGTCACTCATGGTGTCTCCTTCAGAATTGGACATTGCCTTTACGATCCGGGTTTCCTCTTTTTCAAGACAGAAGCCCTCTGCATCCTCTTCCATGGCACCGAAGGACACCTTCGGCAATCGATTCGTGACTCCTTTCCATCTTAAACCCTAGTGCTTAGAGTCCCAAAAGCAAGATTCCGGTCGGGAATTCCCGGTTGTTTTTCAAAAAACGACACTTTCTCTCCAATTTCTTAGTCGCCATCCACTTGAATAAGACGTAAGTTTTTTTCCGTCGTCAGCGACAATTCCCGGTTTAATTCCCATTTTTTCTGCATTAAACGCTCGAATTCCTCCGTATCGCCCGATTCCCGCACCTGCCGGATTTCCAGATCCAATTCGGCCAGTTCGTCCCGAATCTCCTTTACATTCAACTGGTTGAGGCAATCCAGGTAGACCGTCCGCGCCGTCTCGGCGGTGAATATCTCGGAATATACCGTCGTTTTTTCGCTGTTTCCCGTCAGCCGTTCCACCATGCGTGCCTGCTCGTCGGAGCCATCGAAGCAGCCGATCAGATCCACGGCACCGATCGTTTCCCCCGCGCGACGAGCTTCCAGCAGTGTGGCCACGGCTTCAGGAAAAGAAGCGAGCGTCAAGCGATTCACCACCCCGTCTTCCTCAAACCATTGCGCCACCGTATCCGGAATACGGAAAAGCATCAACAAAAGATCCTCGTGGGCCTTCAGATCCGCCGCCGCACCGGTGGCCAGACGCGCCGGAGAAAACTCGAAGCGCTTGGAATCTTTGGATTTTTTCACTACGTTGCGTCGGATCTCGGCGCGCAGCACATTGCGATTGATTTGCAGCCGGGCCGCGAGGTCGTCGAGGTAGCGTTCTTTGAGCACGGAGTTGGCCAGCTTGCCGATCATCGGCACCGCCTCTTCCACGCACGCGGCAACGCCGGGATTCCCTGGCGCGCGGCGACCGATGAGATCCTCCAGCCAAACGTCGAGCAGGTAGGGCGCATCGGCGACGAGCGCTTCCATTTCCTCGGCTCCATACTCTCGAATGAAGCTGTCCGGGTCGTGTTCCGGCGGCAGAAGCACCACACGCGCCGAAAGATCCTGCGACAGAAACAGCGGCAGGGAACCGAATGCGGCCTTGCGTCCCGCCGCGTCGCCGTCGTAAATCAGCACGAGGTCCGGGGCCAGACGTTTGAGCCTCCGCACGTGCTTTTCGGTCATCGCCGTACCGAGGGTGGCCACCGTTTCGTCCAAACCACCTTGGTGCATCATCACGACGTCCAGGTTGCCTTCCACGACGAGACAGCGCTTTTTTTTGCGAATCGCCTGCATCGCCTGGAAAAAACCGTATAGACAATTGGATTTGTCGAAGGCTGCGGACTCGGGAGAATTGAGATATTTCGGGCCTTTGTCCTCCGGGTCGATGGCGCGACCGCCGAACCCGACGGTGTTTTCTCCTTCCATGACGATGGGAAACATCAGCCGGTTGCGGAAGCGGTCGATCAGGTTGCCTTTTTGGCTGGGTTTGGCCAGACCGGCGCGTTCCACCTCTTCAGCCGAAACATTGTGCCGCGCCAGTTCTTTTTGCAAAAGATCCCAACCCGGAGGGGCGAAACCGAGTCCGAAGCGTTCGGCCATTTTCGGCGCAACCCCTCGTTTTTCCAAGTATTTTTTTGCAGGAGAATCCGGCTGAAGCGACTTGAGAAACCACGCCTGCGCGAGGCCGTTGAGTTCCAACACGCGCCGCTTGAACGACTGTTTCTCTTTGTTTTCTTTGAAATCGGCCTTTTTCGGCAACTCGACGCCGGTTTCCGCCGCCAGTTTCTCCAACGCTTCGCCAAAGCTCAAGCCCTCGATATTTTGCAGGAAGGTCAGCACGTCCCCTTTGGCGTGGCAGCCGAAGCAGTAGTAGAACTGCATCTCCTCGTTGACCGAAAACGAGGCCGTTTTCTCGGCGTGAAACGGACAGCGCCCCCAGTAGCGCCCGCTTTTACGGGTGAGATCGACGTACCGGGACACCACGTTTACGATGCCCGCCCGATCCTTGATTTCCTGAATAATGTGTTCCGAAGACCCCACGGAACTCCGCCCGTTTCTAAAAGAAATTAAACCACTTTCGAGGTCACTCAATGTATGAAGGCTTACCGAAGAAAGTCAATTCTTTTTTCTTTGGCAACAAAGGGTGGGAGAGACTGGTGTGAATGATAGCAGTTGTTATTTGATTTTAGCGATAGAAACCCCTCGAAACAAAGGGTGGCACGGGCCAAGCGACGTGAAACGTCCGCTTGCCCGTGGTCCCAACCATGCACATGGGTAACCTGTGGTTCGCCCATGCCACACATGACGAGAGGATCGCTAAAAACAAGAAGGTCGGGTGAAAATCACCCGACATCGCCTCACTCCCCTGCCGGAGGCGGTGTATCTTCCTGTTTATCCTCGTCTTTCAGGTCTTCGACGCTCACCGGCGCTTCGGCGGCGGCGGATGGGTCGACGTTGAAGGCATATTTGACGATGCCGATTTTCCGCGCCTCGTCGATGAAGTGGATCACCCGCCCGTGGCTGACCAGCGCATCGGCCTGAACGATCATCGTAATGTCGCGGTTCTCTTCTTTTTCAGGCGAATTGGCCCAGGCGTCGTACTCGGCCTGGATGGCGTCGAGCGCCTCCCGTTCGTTGGCGAACACGTTTTCGCCCACGCCGATGGAGCCGTCTTTGCCCAGAATCAGCGAAAACTGGTTGCGCTCCTTGGCATCGCCGGTGTCGGCCTTGGGCAGTTCGAGATCGATAGCGGGTTTCACGATGAAATTGGCCGTCACCATGAAAATAATGAGTAAAACCAATACGATATCGACGAGTGGAACGATGTTGATTTCGGTCAGCGCCTCGTCGGATGATTGCATACCAGCCATGACATCCTCCTTTACGACGCGACCTTGACCGAGGATTTCTCGGACCCGCTATCGGGTTCGGTCTTGTCCTGGATCGAGGCAAGCACGATGCGGCGAAGACGGTCGATGTTGCCGACGACGGTTTTTTGGCGTTGACGGCACCAGTTGTAGAAAATGACTGAGGGAATCGCCACCAGCAGGCCCACGGCGGTCGCCACGAGCGCTTCGGAAATACCGGCCATGACGACAGAAGGGCCCTGCGCGGAATTCAGCGCAAGATCGCTGAACGCCTTGATGATACCCAGCACCGTACCCAGCAAGCCAACATACGGCGCATTGGAACCGATCGTTCCCAGGATAATCGTGTATCGATCCATTTCCTGAATCTGCTGGATTTCCTGCGCATCCATCATTTCCTTAGCGATTTTACGACCTTGCGTAAAATTCACCAACCCTTCCCGCACGACCAGCACTTCGGGAGCCTGGCTGTCTTTGCGCAGTTCCAACGCTGCGTCAATGTCTTTGGCGTTCAGCGCCTCGACGATCTCCTGGCCGAAACCGGAGGAATTCACGCGGCGGCGCATGTAGAAAAACAGGCGTTCCATAAATACGCCGATAGATAGCACACCCAGTCCGGCGAGCACGAACAGAACCCATTCGCCACCCGTTTGAAAAAGGTTGTACAACGTGTCAATGAAGGGGCTATGGCCCATGGCACTCTCCTTGGGGGATGAAAATAACGATGATGCCAAGGCTGGAACGGAAGCGGATTCCAGGTCGCCGGAAGGATATTCCTCGGCTTTTACAACAAGTATATCGCCTCCACCGCAGAGTCAAGACCCTGCCGCCAACTATCCATTCTTAACACCGAAAGTCGGGGCAAGTGTCCCTGTCGTTCCGTTTTTTTCGTTTCTTTTCCGTTTTTCTGCGAATTTTCCCGAAAGATGGAGTCGCACGCCCGTTTCCATCTACATTCCACGAAAAACCCCGCCATTACGGCGGGGTCGAAATAATCGGCAGGTCTTATCCCTTATTTCAAGGAAATTTTATAGACGGTGATGTCTTTGCCGGTTTCCAATTGCTTGGAACCATCGACTTTAATCGTGTTGAACTTCCAGAATTCCGTCAACGATTTGATGGAAACGTACCGGCTGTCGCCCTCCGATACGCCCTCGGTCCCGTCGTCATCCACCACAACCGCAACCTTCCAGCCTTCGCCGGTGTTGCCGATGGCCGGGAACATGGAGTAGTCGATTTTCGTCTGCCCGGAGATCGTCTCCAGCACGGTCAACCCACCGTAGGTCATGTTGTCACCGAACAGGTCACCGGCGAACAGCAGCATGGTCACGGTTCCACTAGGATCTCCCCAGGAACTGAGCGTCAACTCTCCTTCGACCCTCGTAATCGGAATGGTGAAATCAATGTTCGCGGTGTTGGGAATGGTATCGAACTGGAAGCGGTTAAATGGGTCGTCGGAACTCAAATTGTTGGGATCGTACCCGGCGGAAATTTCATCTTCGCTCTTGATCCAGATAGAATAGACCCAATAGTAGGCATCCTGTTCGCTCTTTTTGAGGTTGCCAATGACGTACGGGTACTGCGTTACGCCCTGTTCCAAAGGAATCCGCTGGTAGCCCAAAAGTCGGGTCTGGCGCTCGTCTTCCCGGCCCAACGGATTTTGGTCGTCGTACAAGCCAATATAGAGTTCTCCCTCGTTGACCTCGCCACTCAGTTGCACATCACCTTCCACCGCGCCCCACTGCGGATCTCTCGTACCGATGTGGAAGATCTCCCCGTCGCCCAACTGGACAATCTTGTTTTCACTGCCGATGTTGTGAGAGGAATACGGATCGGGATAGATCATCGTGTCCACCACGTTGTCAGCGAAAACCATGGCGTAAATGTAGTAGTCCGCCTCCGGGATGTTCCTCAGTGCATATTCCCGAACCGCTACGCCATCCTGCGGTTCGAGCCAGGTGGTGGTCATCGGGTAGAACTGCGGCTCCTCGGCAGAGCTGTTGACCCCGGCCATCAGCATGATGCGCTTGTTCTGCTGGTTTTGTCCGAGCTTGACTTTTCCGTGAATCGCACCGAACTCTTCGTTCTGCGTCTCGATGTAGAAATCCCGTTCGTAATCGATGGAACTGGGCTTGGAAAGGTTGATCCGCACCGGGCTTTGATGATGGACATAGAAGGAATCCGTGCTGTACGCTTCGATACCGCCATCCTCGTTCGACGTGGCGAACAGCCGATCCGTGCTGCCGTCGCCGTTGGCATCCACCGCAAACAATAGGTAATAGGTGCCGTTGGCGAGTTCGTCGAAGAGGTAATTCCGGTCGTCTTTACGGGTTTCGGCTGGAAAATCAATCACTTCCAGCGGAGGAACGGTGGCGAACAGCGGAATCCGGTCGTACAGCATCACCGCCGACGCCTTGCCCGTGAGATCATCTGCGAGCACGATTTTTCCGCCGATCGAGCCAATGGGAGGAAGCGCCTCTTCGTCGGGATCGCCACCGGAATTCTCCTCCGCGTCGGAGTCGTCTTCGATGGCGTCGGTGTCCTGGTCGGCGGGGACGTCGGTATTTTCCCATATATCGGTATCCGCCTGTCCGTTGTCGTCATCCCCGTTGCCCGGCTCGTCTAAATCACCCGATACCGTAGTGTCGCCACTGCCGCATCCGACGCTCCAGAAACAGGCGAGTGCAACGATGGTCAAAAGAAACAGGCTCTTACGTGTCAACATCCAATCCTCCACTGCAATGAATTACGAACTTCGAAGTTCCATCCCTGAAGGATAAAACCATTCTTTCCAAAGACAATTTTCCCACCATCCCACTCTTCCAACGATTATACCTTGGCCTAGGTAGGACGCAACCTTTTGCCGACTCTATGCCCGATTATTGATTTTTCTACGGCTTTCCCGTAAGCTTTCGGTGGATTCGAGTGAAAAACGCCGTCGGATTTGCCGGAAGAACCTCTTCTTTCCATCGGTCCGGTCGTGCGTGAAACAAGGAAAAAACAAAGGAAACAGCGAACATAGCGACGATGCGAAAACAAATGACTTATTCGGTATGGACGGTTTTGGTTGCCTGGCTCGGAATCGCGATGCTGTGCGAGGCGGCCTGCACCGGCCCGGACCGCAAGCCCGACCCATCCCCCGTGCCTTCTTCCGGTGACGTGCAAATCACGGAAAACGAGGAACTGGAGGGCTACAACACCGGGATATACGCCTACCAGGATCAGGATTACCTGCGCGCCCGGACCGAGCTTGAAAAGTGGCTGAAAACCCACGAGGCGCCGCCCGCCGACCATGCCCTGCTGATTCTCGGAAAAATCGCGATGCTCGAACAGCGTGACGACGACGCCATGGAACGCTTCGAGGAGGTCGTCAGGAGCTATCCCGACTCCAAACACGCGAAAATAGCCGAGAAAAAGCTTCGTATCCTCGAGAGGCAACGGCAGAAAGACCACGAAAAAGAGTTTCCCGCTCCCATCGCGGCAAGTTCCGCACCCACCGAAGAACTGGAACGTTTCATGGTTCTGGTGGAACAGGAACGGGAGGAGGAAGGCGCAAAAAGAGACATCGCCCGTGAAAAACTGCTCGATACCGTGGACAACCGGCTTTCGCGCACGGAATTGTACCAACTAACGCTCGACCTTCCGGAAGACTCCTACGCCTTGCGCCTCGTACTGCTCAAGTCGGCTCTGCTCGAACGTCACCTGGGACATCGACCTCGAAGCCGGGAAGCGGCTCAGCGGCTCGTAAAACTCTTCCCCAGTACGGATGAAGCGCAAAGGGGACAAAGTATTCTCGACGAGGAAACGGGCCTCGAAAAAGTCGCTCCGCTGACGGTGGGCGTGCTGCTGCCTCTCTCCGGCAGCGCCCAGGCCATTGGGGAAAAGGCTCGGGCCGCCATGGACATGGCGCTGGAAGAGTGGAAACCGACCTTCCAGGATGCCTTGAAGGTGGTTTACAAGGATACCGCTTCGGACCCGCAAAAAGCGGTCCAGGCGATTCGCGAACTGGTTTTCGAGGAGCACGCCATCGCGGCGATCGGCCCGCTGCAATCCACCTCGTCCAAAGAAGCGGCCTTCGAAGCCGAAAAACTGGGCCTGCCGCTCGTGACGCTCTCCCGCCTGGAGGAACTGCCGAAAATCGGCCCCCACGTGTTGCGCGTCGGGCTGACCTACCGACAGCAGGTCCAAGCCCTGGTGGAATACACGTGGACCATGCTGGGTCTCAAAAAATACGCCATTTTTTACCCGAAACACCCTTATGGCGAAGAAATGGCCAACGAGTTCTGGGATGAAATCGAGCGCCGGGGCGGGGAAATCACCGCCATCGGTCGATACAACCAGGGCGATACGGTGTTCGCCACGTCGATCCGCAAAATGGTCGGCACCTACTACCACCCCCCGAAAAGGGCCGAAAAACGGCACGAGGTTCGCTGGCAGACCGTCGATTTCGAGGCACTGTTCGTTCCCGACTACTACCGCGCCATCACCAAAATCGCACCGTCGCTGGAATACGAGGATATCCACCTGTTCAACAATTCTATCCGCCTGCGTCGCCAGATCGATCAGCGTGTCGCCATCGGCCTGAAACCGGACGTGGTGCGCCTGCTCGGTGCGAACGGCTGGAATCATCCAAAACTTGGACAACAAGGCGGAAAATACGTAGGAAATTCCATTTTCGTGGACGGCTTCGATGCGCGTGACGAAACTTCGGAAAAAAGGCGCAACTTCGTCACCCGTTTCGAAATGATCCACAAACGCCTACCCGGCACGACGGAAGCCTACGCTTACGACGCCCTCGTGTTCGTGCTGTCCACGCTGTCCGAACATCAGCCTCAGGGACGACAGCCGCTGTTGGCGGCGATGGTGCAAACCTCGGATTTCGAAGGCGTTACGGGACATTTTCACTTCGACGCCTTCGGGGAAATTGTCCAGCAGCCTTTCCTGTTGACAGTCAAGGACAATGAAATCGTCCCCGCCGTCGGACCGGAAGAAGAAAAAAGCGAGGGAGAATCCGAAAGCGGCGAAGAGGAGGCGAAAACCGAACCGGAAGAGCGATCCCAGGTGCAGGAACCACCCTCGGACGCTGCCGAAAACGACTTTATCCCCGAATAGCGATCTCATGAGCGATGCCAAGCACAATCGGAAAGAGACCTCGGACGACACGGAGAAGACCGCCGTCGTCGTCTGTCCGGTCTGCAGTCACTGGCACATCGGCTCGCCCACGGTCTGCGAAAACTGCGGAGCCGCGCTGCCTGGTACAAACTCTCCCAAAACGTCACAAAAAAGTGCAGCCCCCATTGAGGACGCACCGCCCGCGAACGTCGCCCCTCGCCCGCAACCCGTTGAAAAGAAAAAGAAAATCGCGGAATCCAACACCCGACCCAAAGACCTTTCGAGCGAATTCGAAATCAGTCTTCCCATCGAAAAACCGGATTATTCGGACGACAGGCCGAATATCGACGTGGACGCCCCCCCGGAGGCAGAAGAACCGCCAGGGCGTTCCCTGTCGAACCTGATGGAAGAAATCCCCGACGTGCGGCTGCATCCGGAACTCGCGGACGACGACGGCGAGGTTTCCGTGGATTCCGGTGGACACACCGTGCAGGACGTTCCGCTCCCTGCCGACTCAATGCTTTCGCTTCCCGTACCCCACGTCGTGCGCGTTTCCGCCATGAAGCAGTGGCGCGAACTGCTACGCGACTGGAATAACGACCGACGGCACAAGGCTTTCGTGCAGACCCTGGTCTCTCAGGGAGGTGTCGAACTGGCCGCCATCGCCTATAAAAATTACCTCCAGCTTCATCCCAAAGACGAGCAGGCGATCAAGTGGAAAGACAAGCTCGCCCTGCAGGCGGTGCTTATGGTCGCCCCCGAATACCTCGGACAAAGCCAGAAAACGAAACACATCGAATTCACGCCCTTCGTTATAATCATGATGGTCGCCGCCATCGGCGGACTCACCGCCTTGTTGACCTATATCATGCTCCTGTTCCCCGACTGGCTGAAATGATCGAGAAAGAAGCCTTCCTCTTCGATATCGAAGACGTCCTCGGCCCCAAGGGACTGCTGAGCCATCGTCTCGATTTTTTCCAACCGCGCGAGGCGCAACTCGACATGTCGAAGCTGATCGGCGAGTCGTTCTGCGACACCGTTCCGGCTGTCGTCGAAGGCGGCACGGGCATCGGAAAAACGCTGGCCTACCTCGTTCCGGCGTTGCTCGCAGGTATCAAGGTGGTGGTAAGCACCGGCACGAAAACCTTGCAGGATCAGATTTTCTTCAAGGATCTCCCACCCTTGCTCGATGCGCTCGGTCTGGAGACGAAGACCGCCTACCTCAAGGGGCGAAACAACTACCTCTGCAAATGGCGTTTCGAGCGCCACGCCGCCCAGCGCGATTTCGGCTTCACCGAAGAGACGCGCCACATGGAACGTATCGCGGAGTGGTCGCAGATCACCGCCACCGGCGACCGCGCCGAACTGGAGGGTCTACCCGACGATTTCCGCCCCTGGCCGTCGATCAGTAGCACGGCGGACAACTGCCTGGGCCGCAAATGCCCGCTGATGGATTCCTGCTTCGTGTACAAGGCCCGTCGGGAAGCCCGCGAGGCGGATGTGGTGGTCATCAACCACCATCTCTATTTCGCGGACCTCGCCCTTTCGGACAACGCTTTCGGAGAACTCCTGCCTCCGTACAAAGCCGCCATCCTGGACGAAGCCCACATGCTCGAATCCATCGCCACGAGCCACTTCGGCGTGCAGGTGTCGAACTGGACCATCACCCGGCTCGTGGACGATGTGAAACGCGACCTCAGCCCGGAATCATTCAGACAGGCTGGGCTTTTGGCGCTCTCGGAGCGGGTTCTTGGAGATTCCACCAATTTTTTCAATGACTTGCGTATCGGAAAGGGTCGGTTGCGGTTGCAACCGGATGTCTTCGACGAAGCAACGCAGGGCTTGTATCTCGATTTCGACGAAAGCCTGCTCAACTTTGAAGAAACGCTTTCCGGCATCCCGAAAAAACAGGAATCCGCCGCGAAACACCTGTCCGATCGCTGCCACGGCATTCGCGACGCGCTGACAAGTCTCGTGACGTTCGCCGTTCCGGCAAGCGTCTACTGGCTCGACATCCGCCGCCGTACCGTGGTGCTGCACGCCTCGCCGCTGGACGTTGCTCCGATTTTGCGTGAGGTGATGTTCGACCGGGGACGCTCGCTGGTGTTCTGCTCGGCCACGCTTTCGGAAGGCGGCTCCTGCGAGTACTTCAAAAGTCGCCTGGGATTTCCGGAAGAAGTGCGCGAGGGGCTGTTTCAGTCGCCGTTCGACTACCGCACCCGAAGCGTGCTGTACGTGCCCTCGCACTTCCCTTCGTCGCCCAACGAGACACAGTTCCGGGAGGCGATGATCGACGAAATCGCCTTCCTGGCTTCGCTTGCCAAGGGAAGAACCCTTGCATTGTTCACGAGTTACGCGAATCTTCGCCACGCATCCGAACACCTGAGCGACCGTATTCCCTACCCGATTCTCTGCCAGGGAGACGCCCCGCGCGCCCAGCTTCTGGAGGAATTCCGGGACGAGCCGGAAACGGTGCTGCTGGCAACCAGCAGTTTCTGGCAGGGTGTAGACGTGGAAGGCGACAGCCTGCGCTGTGTCGTGGTGGACCGCCTGCCCTTCGAAGCACCGGGCGAACCCGTCACCGAGGCCCGTATCGAATATCTCAAGCAGCAGGGCGCGAGTCCGTTTTTTTCCTATCAACTTCCCATGGCGTCGATCCGTCTCAAGCAGGGACTGGGGCGGTTGATCCGCAGCGTGGAAGACTGGGGCATCATGGCCGTGCTGGACCGGCGCATCGTACTGAAAAACTACGGAAAACGCTTTCGCAGTTCGTTGCCGGAAATTCCACTCATCCACAAGCCCGAACAGGTGGAAAGTTTCTGGCGTCTGAGAAAACGTTTCGAAGACTTGAGAGAGGAATGAATGACCCCACCCGCCCGAGGCATCCGCCTGCTCGCAGAAGCCAGAGAGGGGCTTTTCGAAGCGCTCGACCCGGATACGTTGCGCACCTGCCACGAAGACTGGGCTGCCGACGCCGACGCTTTCGGTCCCTGGACGCCAATAACGACGCAACCCCTTGGAATCGTGCATAAATCCAGCCGCATAGAATTCGAAACGCTGGTCTGCGGAACCTGTTCCTCCTCGTTCGACGTCGCCCGCTGGGCCATCGAAAAACGCGAGCTAAACCCCTGGGACGGAGTGCTGGCCGTGCGCCAGAATCAAGGACGCGGGCAGCGGGGACGGAGCTGGATTTCCCCGGCGGGCAACCTGTACGGCTCGCTGTACTGGCCCGCGCTTCCGCCGAAATGGCAGACGCTGATCCCGCTCATTACGGGCCTGTGTTGCGCGAAAGTGCTGGAATCCAAAGGACTTTCTCCTTCGTTGAAGTGGCCCAACGACATCCTCATGCAGGGCCGCAAAGTGGGTGGCATTCTAGTGGAGGATCGCGGCGGGGATGTGTTGATGGGACTGGGGATGAATCTCGTTTCCGCACCGGACGACGCCCTGATGCGCGCCCATCGCGTGCTTCCGGCGGGTAAATTGTCGGATCACGGCGTTGCCCCCCGACCTCTTACGCTATGGGGCGAGATCGTTCGGGAAATTCGCCTCTACGTCGAAGCACTCGATTCCCACACAGACACCCGCCCGCTGCTTGAAAGCGTGGAAAAACGTCTTACTTTCTTGGGTGAGCGCGTCGTGGTCCGCGACGCGGGAGAAGACGACTACGAAGCCACGATATTGGGGTTGAACGAGTTCGGCGGATTGCGCATTCGTCGCTCCGACGAAGAGAGAGTGCTTTACTCCGCCAACGTTTTCCCTGTATAGTCGGCAAACATCGAATCCATCGCGGGGGGATCGCGTTCGACACGGATTGTTGCGCATATGGACGGAACGCCTTACCAAGGGAGCCATGGGATGAAACCGAAATCCTACGAGCAAATCCTCGAAGAAATCAAAGACAAGCCGGTCCTCGTCGCCAACCGGGGCATCCCGGCCCGGCGCATCTGCCGTTCCATTCGCGAAACGTTGCAGGCGCTTCCCATCATGACCGCCACCGACGTGGACAAAATCAGTCCGCCGACCTCCGGCGCGCGGGAATTGCTGCTGCTGGGCGACAACCCCAGGGCGTACCTCGATCTGGATCTCATCCTGCGCAAAGCCAAACAACGGGGCGTGATCGCCATTCATCCCGGCTGGGGTTTTCTCGCCGAGGACGACTCCTTCCCCGAACGTTGCGAGGAGGAAGGCATCATCTTCATCGGTCCGTCCGCCGAAGCCATGCGACTGCTGGGAAACAAGGTCACTGTACGTAACATCGCGAAAAAACTGAGAGTTCCCACGGTTCCCGGCTCCGAGGGCGCGGTGAGCATCGACGAGGCCCGTGAGGAGGCGAAGCGCATCGGTTTTCCGATCATGCTCAAAGCCGAAGGCGGCGGCGGTGGTCGGGGCATCTACGAAGTGTTTTCGGACGACCAGTTGGAGAACGCCTTCGAAAAAGCCAGCGCGCTGGCGCAGGCGTCGTTCGGCAATCCACGCCTGTTCGTGGAAAAGCTGCTCGTGGACGTCCGCCACATCGAAATCCAGGTCATCGCCGACCGCCACGGCCACGTGTTCGCCTTCGACGAACGCGACTGCACCGTGCAACGCAACCATCAGAAACTCGTGGAAATCACCCCCTCTCCCTGGCCGGGCATGACCGAGGAGTTACGGGGAAAACTCAAAGCCTGGGCCGAAACGCTGATTCGCGACGTCGGCTATTATTCCCTCGCCACGGTGGAATACCTCGTGGAACCCGACGGCACGCCCTACCTGATCGAAGTCAACACCCGCCTCCAGGTGGAGCACGGCATCACCGAATGCCGCTACGGACTCGATCTCGTCGAGGAACAGATCCTCGTCGCGTTGGGAGCCGAATTGCGCATCGGACCTCAGCAGTGTGCTTTCAACCACGCGATGCAGGTGCGCATCAACTGCGAAGATCCGCAGGAGAACTTTTCGCCCAACTCCGGTGAAATCACTCGGTATATCTCTCCCGGCGGTCAGGGCGTCCGGTTGGACTCCTGCGTCTCGGCGGGCTACGAATTCCCGCCGGATTACGACTCCGCCGCCGCCCTGCTGATCGCCTACGGACCGAGCTGGCCGAAAATCCTCGGTGTGATGGACCGCGCCCTGAAGGAATACCTGGTTTCCGGCGTCAAAACCACGATTCAGTACCACCGGAAAATCCTCGAAAATCCGCGTTTCCGCAGCGGCGAGTACACCACCACATTTATCTCTGAAACCCCGGAACTGACGAACTACACCTACAAACAACCTCAACCGCTGCGATTGTCCAGGATGATCGCCGAAATCTCGGCCAAAGGATACAACCCCTTCGTCAAACTCGGGGAGTATCGCGGGCCTCATGACAAGCGCCTCGGCCATTTCGAGGCGATTCAGCCGGAATACGATTCCGGCAAGATTCCGCCGAAATACCCGCGCGGGGACCGCAAGGCCCTGCTCGACCAGGTGCGGGATTCCGGCATCGTGCACTTTACCGACACCACCACCCGCGACATCACGCAATCCAACAGCGGCAACCGCTTTCGCCTGGCCGAGGACCGCCTCGTCGGGCCGTACCTCGACGAATGCGGCTTCTTCTCGCTGGAAAACGGCGGCGGCGCGCACTTCCATGTGGCGATGCTCGCCAACATGACCTATCCCTTCAGCGAGGCGAAGCAGTGGAACTCCTTCGCCCCGAAAACCCCGAAACAGATTCTCATCCGTTCCACCAACGTGCTGGGCTACAAGCCGCAACCCCGCAACCTCATGCGCCTGACCGGAGAGATGATCTGCGAGGAGTACGACATCATCCGCAGCTTCGATTTCCTCAACGATATCGAGAGCATGCGCCCCTTCGCCGAAGTGGCGCTGAGTTCGGAGGCCAACGTTTTCGAACCGGCGATCTCGCTGAGTTGGGCCAAGGGGTTCGACGTGCCGCACTACCTCTCCGTCGTGGAACGCATCCTCGACATGTGCGCCGACGTGGCGGGCGTCTCCACGCGGGAAGCCGCCCGACGGATCATCCTCGGCCTCAAGGACATGGCCGGAGTCTGCCCTCCCCGCTTTATGAAAGAACTCGTTTCGTCGATTCGCAAGCAATATCCGGAACTTATCGTGCACTATCACCGGCACTACACCGACGGTCTTTTCGTGCCCGCCGTGGGTGCCGCCGCCGCCGCCGGGGCGCATATCGTGGATACCGGCATCGGGGCCGCCGTGCGCTGGTACGGCCAGGGCGAAGTACTTTCCACCGCCGCCTACATCGAGGACGAACTCGGCCTGAAAACCGACCTCAACCGCGAGATGATCCGCCTGACCGGCTTCGTGCTCAAGCAGATCATGCCGTATTACGACCGCTACACCGCCCCGTATTTCCAGGGCATCGATTACGACGTCATCGAGCACGGGATGCCCGGCGGTGCCACGTCGTCGTCCCAGGAAGGCGCGATGAAGCAGGGCTACATCCACCTGCTGCCCCACATGCTGCGTTTTCTGGCGGGTACGCGGCGCATCGTGCGCTATCACGACGTCACCCCCGGCTCGCAAATCACCTGGAATACGGCATTTCTGGCCGTCACCGCCGCTTACAAGCGCGGTAAAATGAAATCGGTGGAGCGTCTGCTCGACGCCCTCGACCAGGTGGTCAACACACCGGAAGAGGAACTTTCGGAAGAAATCAAGACTTTCCGCCTGCGTTTTTACGACGAAAGCAACGACTCTTTCCGCAACCTGCTGCTCGGTCGTTTCGGACGCCTGCCGCTGGGATTTCCACCGAACTGGGTGTATCGAAGCGCTTTCGGCGCCGACTACGAAAAAGCCCTCGCCCAACGTAACGAGACTTCGCCGCTGGATCGCGTCCCCCCGGTGGACCTCGCCGCCGAACGCCGCGCCCTCGTGGACACTTTGCAACGGGAACCGAGTCCCGAAGAGTTCGTGATGTACGTCAATCATCCGGCGGACGCACTCAAAACCATAGAATTTCGGGAGACTTACGGCGATCCCAACCTCGTACCGCTGGATATCTGGTTCGAAGGCATGGAGGTCGGCGAGGAGCGCGTGTTTCACGACCACGACGGCAAACCCCACCAGATGACGATCAACCACATCTCGCAACCCAACCGCCGGGGGATTTCCGTAGTGCGCTACACGCTCGATTCGGAACAGCTTCTGTACGAAGTGAAGGTCGCCGAGCCGATCGGAGCCGCCGAGAAAGGTGGCCTGGAAATGGCCGATCCCGACAATCCCGACCACGTGGGCGCGCCGGGCAACGGCGACCTGTGGATTATGCACGTGCGTCCGGGCGACGTGGTGCGCGAGGGGCAGGAAATCTTCAACATCGCGATTATGAAGCAGGAAAAGGCAGTGCTCGCCCCGAAAAACGGCATCGTCAAACGTGTGTTGAAAAGCGCGGATTTCAAAAACGACAAGAAAATGGTGTCTGTCAAAGCAGGCGAGCTGCTCGTGGAATTGGGCAACGTGGAAGCCGCCACGACCTGCCCCAACTGCCGCGCCACCCTGGCCCGAACCAGCGCGAAATTCTGCGACCAGTGCGGCTACGATCTGTCGAAGAAATCATAACGGGTGGTTTCTGTTTCATTAGGAGATGGTTGGACCGGGAAACAAGCGAGAAAATTTCCGTTTCACCCTTGCTCCAGACCGTTTCGATGTTACTATTGAGTTACTTTGACAAGCGAGCCATAATGTTGAAAAGAATTTCTGGCTCCATTAAGGTGAAATGATTCTTTCATAAACAGACTTTCAAACTATTCGGGCTCGTTTTCCAAACCTTTGAGAGGAGGCACGACATGACGGAACGATGGCAAGTGTACAAATGCGACCTTTGCGGAAACATGGTGGAAGTCCTGCACGCCGGTGCCGGAACGCTGGTCTGCTGCGGACAGGACATGAAGCTGCTCACCGAGAACACCACCGACGCCGCCGTGGAGAAACACGTCCCCGTGGTGGAAAAAACGGACGACGGCTACAAGGTCACGGTCGGCAGCGTGAATCATCCGATGGAAGAAAAGCACTTCATCGAGTGGATCGAGTTGCTCGCCGGAGACAAAAACTACCGCGAATTTCTCAAGCCGGGACAAACCCCGCAGGTCTTTTTCAAGATCGACGCCGAAAACGTCACGGCACGGGAGTTCTGCAACCTTCACGGCCTGTGGAAGAAATAACCCGCTTCTCGCTAAAACCGGTGCTGCGTCACAAACGCAACGCCGACGCGATCATCCGAACCCCGCCTCCCCGGCGGGGTTTTGTTTTTCGCGGCGAGAGAACGTTTTCCGGAGGGTTCGAATTTCGTATGGGGTGTATCAATGAATCAAGGCGGGTTGCCCCAATTCTCGAAAAACGAACGTTGGAGAACGTTGGTCTTGTAAGGCGTGTATACAGAGCCTGCGACGGTCATCTGCCAGACGATTTCGCCTTCCATCGTCACTTCAAACACACGGGCGTTCGCGCCATCACAAACCACGATCCCGTTTTCGGAAAACTGTGCGCTTCCGTATCCGAGGGTGAAGAAGTCGGGCGACTCGCGATACTCCCAACTCAGAGCAGCCGCTTTCTTCGTCTCGTCGTAATCGACGATGACGACCCTGGACCAGTTCGTGCCGTCCGTACGATGCAACCCATTGTCGAATAAAAGAAAACGGCCCTCTTCGAAAAACAGCGGAGCATGGCTGTGGGACCATAGCCCCTTCCCGAAATCGCCTCCGTCTCCCATGATCCATTCCACGTCGCCCGATGGATATTTGATTTTGTAAAGACGATTGAGATTTCGCACGTTCAGGTAAATGGCGCTTTGGGCTTCATCGAAGGTCGCCGCGTTGGAATGCGTCCAGTCGTAACCGTAATCCTTCCAAGTCGTAGTGATGCAGCTTTTGCAGTAGTCGTCCGTACTGATGTAATCTTCCGACAGCCATTCCCAGACGACTTCGTTCGTTGTGGGATCCAGAATGTGGATGCCGTCGGCGAGCAGCGGCACACCATCGTCTCGGGTCAGCGAATACCAGATCAGATACATCAGATTCCCGTTGGAAAGCCTGTCGATATCGTGGTGCACGTCGTCGCCTGTGTACCGGTAGGTCTCGGTGCCGTCCAGATCGAAAATCGCCAGGGATTCTCCGGTCGTAACGGCGACCGTCCCATCGTCCAGCGGCTGGTTTTCCAGGATGTATCCTCCCGGCAGATCCTGAAGCGACCAGAGTACGGTGCCGGTTCGATCCACTGCCAGCACCACCGCGTACAGGTCGTCCGCATCGAGCCAGTTCTTGATGTTCATCAGGAACACGTCGTCGTTGTCCTCTCCCCCATAGGGAAGATCGATTTCGATCTCGGGGAGAATCGACGGCAGCGTTGACGTTTCCTGCGTTTCCGTCGCAGAAGAGCAGGATTCCGCGCGGCAGGCGCTCAGGCGGTAGATGTATCCGGTCTGCGGAGTCAACGCCAGGTCGAGAAACCGATGTGCAGCAGCGGGACGGCGGGAAATTTCCGTAAAACTCTCCGCTCCACCCATTCGGCGCTCCACCACAACCTCGACCTCTTCGTCCCATGATTCTCCGGCTTCCCAGTAAAGAGCAATGTTGTGTGCCGAAACGGAATGTGTGACGACGGCTTTCGGTTCTTTCGGGGGATTTTCGACGGTTGAGCCGTCCGAATTCGAATCGGCGACGCTCCCATCGCCGAGGTCAAAATCCGAAGTGCCGATCCAATAGGAGGTTTTTTCGCTCTCCGAACAGGTCATCAACCCCACCGCCATGGAAACTGCCCAGAGCCAACAGCAAAGTGGAAAGACGGTTTTTTTCAGGTGGGGGAAAGACAACACGGCAACTTCATCTTCGCTTCAATCAGTGTTGTGTGATTGGAGCATGAAAGTATCCCGCAAGCAAGTACAACCCCAAAGACGACGCGAACAGACGAAAACCAAAAGGTGCGAAGACCATCGGAAGGAAGGTTGGAGAATTCACCGGAACCGAAAAAAAGAATGATTTCCCGTTTTACCAAGTAAGATCAGGCATTTGTGATGAAAGAACAGGAAAACACAGGGCGATTCCATTCTAGATTTGGTACGAATCCGACTCGTTGGATGAAAAAATGGGTTACACGATTATCGCCGGTTCGTCGTCGATGGGCGGTCCTCCTGCGTCCCGAACTTTTCGTTTCGCTGCAGACAGACTGCGTTCCAGGCGATAGATTTCCACCTGTCCGCTTTCGATCCCCAGTCCTTCCAACTCTCGCATCATGCGGATTTTGTCATTGCGAAACAATCGCCCTTCGAATCCACCGTGGCGCTCGCAAAATCCATGGTTTTTCAGGCAATTTTCCACTTTACGCCGTTCATTCCCTGAAGAAATCTCGTACCGGATCAGATACATAACAGCCTCTTCCATGAATTCTCCGGGAAAGACATGACGAACCAACGAGGCCAGCAATGGAGCCAACGGACTTTCTTGAGGCCATCCGACTTGACGATCGTGCGGGGGATGGTCGTTGCCATTGCCATGTTGCAGGCAGGTTTTCAGCAATTCCAGAATCTTGCGATCGGCTATTGGGAAGCCATCGTCCAAAAAACCGAAAAGACGCGCCAAATTCACCGAGGAAAAGAATTCGCAACTGTCCGATTCTGACTCGTAACCACCACCGGAGCCTAGGTTTTTTCGAACGGCACCGGTTTCGTGACCGGAACGCTCCGACTTCTCCACGATGGTTTCGTCTTTCAGCATTTTCGCAACCACTGGCGCAAACAGGCGGCGCAATAGTTTGTGAACGGCCAGATCCTCCACAGCGAGGCGCTCCTCTCGGACCGAAGTGGGTCGCCAGCTTCCATCCGCCAAAGAAGCATACAGGCGCTCGGCCAGTGCATCAGCCTCGGAGGCTTCGACGACCTCCCCTGCAACCTTGCGAACGATGGTTTTTTGAGGAAAACGCCGCAAAAAAAACGGAGCTTCCTGTTGCAGCCGGTAATGCCCCTGAGCGTTGGCCAACTTCGAGCCGCAATGCAGCTCGCTTCCCAACAACAACCAGGGCAGGAAATCCGCGAAACGGCCTTTGAGATAAAGAGGCCCGGCACATCCTTTGACGTATTGGAGGGTTCCCGGCTGGGATTTCGAAAATCGGCGTCTTTCGGAATAATGCCAGAACCAAGGCAGCAGCCTGAAATCGTCCTCGTGGCTGGAATAGCGCAAGTCGAGGCCGAACAGTCTCGAAAACCGCCGTTCGAACGCCTGGACGAAGGTTTCGTGGGACAAAAAAGTGCGCGAGCTCCCTTCGGGTCGTGGGAAGGAATAAGGCGTGTCGAATCGAAGACATAGCTCGCCTTCCAACGGCCACTCGCCGCTCTCTGCGCGTAAAATTTCCAAGCTGCGTTCTTCGGGCATGGCGCAG
This sequence comes from Myxococcota bacterium, assembly GCA_963663525.2. Taxonomy (GTDB): domain Bacteria; phylum Myxococcota_A; class SURF-8; order SURF-8. The sequence goes on along the minus strand of CAXXHC010000003.1, from coordinate 1,800,889 downwards.
TCATCGAGCGCATAGGTGATGCAGTGGGACGGATCGGCCATAAAGGCCCGGAACGCCGCCGTCCAGCGCCAGGCGTCGGCGCGGTCGGTACGACTGAGGAAAACATCCACCTCGACGTGCGTCGGATTTCGACAGGGCGACCAGCGAACGAGATGGTAGAAGACGCACGGATGGTCGTGATCGGAGCCGTCCGGGTCGAGCCACCCCAGCGAATCGGTTACACCTTTGGCGATGGCTTCCACCGCCCCGATGTTCGGCGCACTCAAAAATGGCTTAAGCGACTGGAATTCCACACGAATTCGCCACCATCGCAGAGCGGACAAGTCCGCTTGTGTCCTTCGTTTCACCACGTTTTTCTCGCTTCGGTCAAAGCTTTGCGCTAAAGGATATCCTGTTTGGGCTAGCTCTTGTAATATCTTGATTTCATAGAACTTTCAAGGCGTTTCTTACCTGCAGTGAGGGCCTTCCTTCGCGATATGAAAAAAAGCCTTCGTTTTTATAACGAATACGCATAGAATACCGGGCAAAGCGCAGCCATTCGAAAACCAGAAGATGCTCAGGGGAGGAAAAGCCATGGGTTTTCAGTCCATTCCAGCGATGCTGCTAGACCGGATCGACGCCGAATCCAACGATGCCGTGTGCAAAATGAAAATCGATGGGCAGTGGAAGGAATGGAGCGGACGCGAGTTCATCCGTCAGGCGAAAACGGCAGCCCTGGGGCTGGCGTCGTTGGGCGTCAAATCGGGCGACCGCGTGGCGCTGATGTCCGAAAACCGACCGGAATGGTATCTGACGGACCTCGCCGTGCTGGGACTGCACGCCGTGGATGTCCCCATCTATCCCAACAACCTCGCGGATGAAGTGGCGTACATCCTCAACGATTCGGGCGCCGGCGTGCTCCTGGTTTCGACGAAAACCCAACTGTACAAAGCCGTGGAGGCGCGTAACTCTGTGGAATCATTGGGACCGATCGTGGTTTTCGATGAGTTGGACGACAGCGAGAAGGCCGACGACATCCTCGACTGGTCCGGTCTTCTGAAACTAGGAGAAGGGTACGAAAACAAAAGCCTTTTCGACGACACCTGGCCCGAAGTGACGCTCGACGACCTCGCAACCATCATTTACACATCCGGTACCACGGGACCACCCAAAGGCGTGATGCTAACCCACGGCAATCTGATCTCCAACGTGGAGACCACCTACCGCGTCAACCGGGAAAGCGTGCTGGGACATCAGCGGGCGCTGTCGTTTTTGCCACTGTCCCACGTGCTGGAACGCACCATCGGCTACTACACCGCGTTCTACCACGGAGATGGCGAGATCTACATCTGGCAGGACATCAAAAACCTCAAGCAGGCGTTTTTGGAAGTCCGGCCCACGATGATGGTTTCCGTACCGCGCATTTACGAGAAAATCTACAATGGAATCAAGGAGATCCGTAACGAAGCATCGCCGGTCAAGAAGGTGATTATCGACTGGGCGTTGAGGATAGGCAACCGCTATGTGGCCGTTCTGGAGCGCGGCGAAACCCCGCCGATCGCCCTCGAAGCCAAATACCGGCTCGCGTACAAGCTGCTGTTTTCGAAGATTTACGAAGGTCTGGGCGGCAGCGTGCGGCTGATGATCTCCGGCGGCGGACCGCTGGCGGCGCACATCGCGCGGTTCATGCTGGCGGCGAACATCCTGATTCTCGAAGGCTACGGCCTGACGGAAACCTCTCCCGTAGTGACCAACAACCGCAAGCGGGAATTCAAGTTCGGCACGGTGGGAAAACCCTTGCCGGGCGTCGAGGTCCAGATCGCCGACAGCGGGGAGATTCTGGTGCGCGGCCCGAACGTGATGAAGGGCTACTACAACAAACCGGAGGCCACAGCAGAAGCACTGGACGAACAAAACTGGTTCCACACCGGCGACGTGGGCGAGGTGGATTCGGAAGGATACCTGCGAATCACCGACCGCATCAAGGATCTGATCGTCACGGCGGGCGGGAAGAACATCGCCCCGCAAAACGTGGAAAACATTGCCAAATCCATGCCGACTATCGAGCAGATCTGTGTGGTCGGCGACCGTCGTCCCTACTGCGTGGCGCTGATCGTGCCCAACGAGGAATGGCTGGCGAAGATGATCGAAGAAAAGGGCTGGCAAGGACTAAAGCCAGAAGAGATCGCCGAAAAGCCAGAGATCGTCGAGGCCATCGAAAAAGACATCCTGACCGTCAACAAGCAGCTTCCCAGCTACGAGACGATCAAGCGCTTCGCGGTGATCGCCACGCCGTTCAGCGTCGAAGCCGGAACGCTTACCCCGACGATGAAAGTCAAGCGCAAGGTCGTGATGGAGCAGTTCGAGGAAGAAATCGACCGGATGTACAGCTAAACCGGGTGAATCCTCGCAGCGGTGAATCGATTTCTGAGAAGAGGCTGGTTTCTCAAAGAGTTCTGGGTCATCAAGAATTTGGGTACTTCAATGTTTTCAAAGCTCCTACCGATCACGAAAAACAGTTGAAATCACAAAGGAATTCAAGATTAATGGATTGCAAAGGAGGCATAATCATTCTTAGCAATTCTTTGTATGGGTTTTATCTCATTGAATTTACTAATAAAAAACAATCTTCCCATGAATAAATGAAATCTATAATTTATTGTTCATCGAAACGAGATCTTCCTTTTACCGCGTGCTATCTGCATGTTCGCCTCATAAGCCTTTTGGACTTCTTCTGATAAAAGGATTCAAATTCTCGATGAACCAGAGTTCTATGGTTTTGTGCGCCATCGTTCGCGAACACGGAAATCGTCGTGGATCATGTGGAAATCACAAAATAAAATCCACTTTTCGGCCTGGAAGACGCTGCTTTGCCTCGTAGGACTGTCGATTTTCGCGGCCTGTACCGACAACGGCGGCGGAACGCCTGTCGCCGATCTGGATGACCCTTCCGACATCTCCAAAGAAAATGAAGAAAGTCGTTGCCAGGAGGGGTTTGTCTACCGAAACGGAAAATGCATCCCGGATGGAAATCCCGATGAAGATCAACCCGTTACGGAAACAGATAAAGACCCCGATCTTGATCCCGACGAAAAAGAGATCGAACCGGGGGAAACTCCTTTCTCTCACCTATCGTTTTGTCCCAGCAACGACGGACCCTTTCCCTGCAGAACGAGCCTTCCGTTTGAATACACGAATGATAAGGGGGAGTTTCGTTTCGGAAGTCCGGCTGGCTTGTTTCAAAACGGTATGGACGTGTGGGAAAATTGGATTGTTTTTTATTGGAACCGTGATGATGGTGAAGAAAACAAAGGACTGTTTCTTTTCGACTACCTGACTAAAACTTTTATTATATTAACACGTTATAGCATCTATTTCAGTATCAGAGATAATAGAATTGTCTGGCTTGATCCTCATCAAGATTCAACTTCAAACAGTCCTAAAAAATCGATTTTTCAGAGTTTTTTAACATATATTGTAAAAGAAAGAATATCCAACACTTCAACTGATAAAATACGCCCAAAAATTACAGGAGATGCAACTTATTGGAATGACTACCGAGAGTTCGGCAACGAGTACAATTACAATATCTACACATTCAATGATAATGGTGAGGAGATAAAAGTGGATTCCATTGGCGATCTTGGTGTGGATCGCTATGCCGTTCATGGAAATAAAGTCGCCTATGCCGTAAAGCCTTATTATTCCTTGGCTTTGATCGATTACGATACTGGCCACGAACGGATTGTTTCGGAAAATGCAGTTGCCAGATTTAGAATCGTCATGTCGGACAAGTACATCTTCTGGAACAGCCTACGTTACGCTCAAAACACCGACTGTGGGTATTCCATATTGAAATACGACCTGGAAACCGGAGAAGAAACCATCTTCAAGCAATCCACAGGACTGGATGACTGGCTGGTTTGGGACATTTGGGAAGATTGGTTGGTGTATACAGATTACAGCAAAGGTGGAGGAAGTGTAGGATTTGAACGATGCCGTTATACGGATGCCGATGGAGATTTGATTTTGCATTACCTGCCAACCGGTGAAGAATGGAATCTTACCGATATTGAAAAACCTCAGGAACAAGCTGCCATGTGGGGTCCGTTGATAGTGTGGAAGGATTCACGCCATGCGGAACGCCCCCCCTGGAACATTTCCAACGTATTCGGCGTGGATTTATGTATGCACCCAGAATTGAAATCGCGTTTCGAAGCTTGCGCCAAGCATTGATATGGAAAAATAGATGAAACATTTCAGTTGGTTGTGTATCCTGTTTTTGGTTTGTCGGATGTTCCAATCGAAAAAACGGCGGTTTTGTTCGTGGAATCTCTTCCTGCCAGTGTTCCTGATGGTCTCACTGGCGAGTTGTACCAATTCAGGCAATACGAACAATCCTTCCGATATCGACGCCCCTTCCGACATCTCCAAAGAAAATGAAGAAAGTCGTTGCCAGGAGGGGTTTGTCTACCGAAACGGAAAATGCGTCCCGGATGGAAATCCCGACGAGGATCAACCCGTTACGGAAACAGATAAAGACCCTGATCTTGATCCCGACGAAAAAGAGATCGAACCGGGGGAAACGCCTTTCTCTCACCTATCGTTTTGTCCCAGCAACGACGGACCCTTTCCTTGTATTTCAAACCTTCCGTTTGAATATACAAACGATAAGGGGGAGTTTCGTTTTGGAAGCCCGGCTGGAGCATTTCAAGATGGTCGTGATGTATGGGAGAATTGGATCGCTTTTTACTGGAACCGCAATGATGGTGAAGAAAAGAATGGACTGTTTCTTTTTGACTATTTGACAAAAACCTTCATAATACTAACTCATTATAGTATTTTTTTTGATATAAATGAAAATAGAATTGTTTGGCTTGATCCTCATCAAGATTCTACTTCTGGAACCCCCAAAAAATCAATTTTTCAAAGTTCTTTGATATATATTGAAAAGAAAAGAATTTCCAACACTTCTACAGATAAAATACGCCCCAAAATTGCTGGAGAGAAAACATACTGGAATGACTACCGTGAGTTTGGTAACGAATACAACTACAATATCTATACTTTAAATAACAGCAATGAAGAGGTAAAGGTCGATTCCATTGGGAATCTTGGCGTAGATCGTTATGCTGTCCATGGAAACAAGGTAGCTTATGCCGTAAAACCCTACTATTCTCTTGCTTTGATCGATTACGATAAGGAGTATGAAAAAGTCATTTCAGAAGACGCAGCCGCCAAATTCAAAATCGTGATGTCGGACAAATACATCTTCTGGAATAGCCTTCGCTATGCCGAAAATACCGACTGTGGGTATTCCATATTGAAATACGACCTGGAAACCGGAGAAGAAACCATCTTCAAGCAATCCACAGGACTGGATGACTGGCTGGTTTGGGACATTTGGGAAGATTGGTTGGTTTATACGGATTACAGCAAAGGAGGAGGAGTGATAGAGGAAGCGGATAAGTGTCGTTATGTGGGTGCCGATGGTGACTTGATTTTGCATTACCTGCCAACTGGAGAAGAATGGAACCTTACCGATGAACATGGTTCTCAGGAACAGGCCGCGATGTGGGGACCGTTGATAGTGTGGAAAGATTCCAGACATGATGTGTCTCCACCTTGGGGTGTTTCCAACGTATTCGGCGTGGATTTGTGTATGCACCCAGAATTGAAATCGCGTTTCGAAGCTTGTGCCAAGCGTTGAAGAAATGCATCCCTCGGCGTTGTCGATTTGAACCACCGTTTTCCTTTCCCACGAACCATGTAAGAAGGCGTCGGCGTCTGATGGGTTGTTCCGTCTTGTTTTTTCGCCATGAAAGTTTGACAAATGCCCGGCACAATGCTAATTCCAGTTTTCGCTTCTCATGGGCGGTTAGCTCAGCTGGATAGAGCGTTGGCCTCCGGAGCCAAAGGCCGCTGGTTCGAATCCAGTACCGCCTACCAGAAAACGTTCCGTTGGTTCGACGGGTGACAAGTATAGAGATTCGGGCGGTTAACTCAGCGGTAGAGTGCCATCTTCACACGGTGGAAGTCGCTGGTTCAAATCCAGTACCGCCCACCATCGTAACGAGAACCCAGACTTTCCGGTCTGGGTTCTTTTTTGTTTGTGCTCGCAACGAAGGGTTCATTTTCAGGTTGTTGACTCGCACCCGTTCTTTCCGGGTGCATCACAGAATATTGTCATTTCACTCAGATTGCAACCCGCTCACTCCGAGTGCCGCCCTTAGGGCGGTGTATCGAGGAGTAAATGGTATGGCTCGATACGATTTGCTTCGCAAATCACTCGCCATGAGCGTTTTTTTGCAAAGTGACGATTTTTTTATGATGCACCCTTTCTTGGGCGGAAATTAATAAAGTGCAAATTTGAAATGGACCCGAAGGGTCCGATAGCCTCTCCCATGGGGAGAGGCCGGTGCTTCAGCGCCGGGTGAGGGGACATTTTTCGTTTGCCCTCACCCTAACCCTCTCCCGAAGGGAGAGGGAATATAAGTCTTTAGATTTCAATAGGTTGCAATCGTCTCCGAAATATTTCGCACTATTTTAATTTCCGCCCCCCTTTCTTTCCCATGTCCACATCTATTGCGTTGCGTCGAGGAGACTGCTATACTATATTAAAAATAGGTATTTGGACGAAAACGAGCACGGTCCGGACCGACGTCTTCGTCACATAATTTCATATATTTTCAATAGGTTACGGAAGCATCATGTTCGACAAGCGGGACATTCCGGTCGGTCGTCGCAGCACGTCAAATCGTGTGTTTTCAGTGACGGTCGGCGCAAGCCTGTTTTTTCTTATCGCCGCGTTTCTGATGTGGATCAGCGAGGGGGAGCATCGCAAACCAGGCGGAGGCGTCGGAGACGCAGCCGTTTCCGGGGAAGCCCCCACGGAGTCGTCCCAAGCCGGAAAAAAAGAAGACAAGTTCAATGATTCCGGGCTGTTATCCGATGGAACCATCCTGGCGACGCGACACGTGGCGGAGGTTCCGGGCCAATACAGTCCTGATCTGCAACATTTTGAAATCACGGAGTTTTCCAGCTTTTCACCCAGAATCCGAAAATTTCCCGATCCGCCTCGATACGCGCAACGAGATGGGCGGATTCTCTATGGACCGCTACGCGTCGTCGAGGGGGAAATCCTACCGAACCAGTTTTTTTCCATGTCCCTCGATGAAAAAGGCGTGGATTACGCGATCACCAACCTGATCGTACAGACGCTCAAAGGCCAGTTCGACTTCCGCGACAGCCGTCCCGGTCATCGCTGGCGGCTGGAGTTCGACACCGCCGGGAGGCTGATCGATTTCACCTACACCCTCCACGAACGCCGCCGCTACCGGGCCACTCTCGCACCCGACGGAAAGCTGGTATCCTGGGAGGAAAAGGAAGAATCCGAGTTGGTGACGGTGCAGGTCGGCGGGCGCGTGCTGAGCAACCTGAGCAACGCCGTGGCGCTTCAGGGCGAGGGTGTGGCGCTGGCCGTGGCGCTGGCCGAGGTCTTCGCATGGGATATCGACTTCTCCTCGGAATGCCGCAAAGGCGACACCTTCAAGGCGATCTTCGAAAAATACGTCTACAAAGGCCATACCGTGGCTTACGGTCGGGTGCTGGCGGCGCAGTATACGGGCAGTTTCACGGGCGAGCGTTTCGCCTACCACTTCGAATCCGCCGACGGCAAGGTCAGCGATTACTACCTTCCCGACGGCAAATCCGTGCGCAAGACTTTTTTGCGTGCCCCATTGAACACCGTACGGGTCACAAGCCAGTTCGGCTTTCGGATGCACCCCACGCTGCACAAGCGTAAAAAACACAACGGTGTGGATTACGGCGCGCCGCGCGGCACCTCTGTATGGGCCGCCGCCGACGGTACCGTCACCGGAGCGGGGTGGATGGGCCCCTGCGGCAAAGGCGTCACGATCCGGCACGCCAACGGCTACGCCTCGGTGTACTGCCACCTGAGCCGCATTCACGTGCAGCGCGGCCAGCGCGTCAAGCAAAAGCGCGTCATCGGACAGGTAGGTTCCACGGGACGTTCCACCGGTCCGCATCTCCACTACGGACTGAAGGAAAACGGGCGCTGGATCAACCCGCTGAAGGCCAAGTTCCGCCCCGGACCACCCCTGAAAAAAGAATACATGCCGGAGTTCTCCACCTGCATGGCCGAACGAGAATGGGTGCTTTCGAACGTTCCCATCAGCATCGCACTGGGGCCGGAGCCTCCCGGCGGGGCGACGCTCGATGACGACGGCTGCACGGTCGTGCAGGAAAGCAGCCCCCTGGGACTCGAAGACGAAGATTCCGCCAGCCTTCCGGAAACCAACTGATGGCAAAAAAAGTGAGTAAAAACGGCAAGAAAAGCACGAGCCGGAAAAAGAAAAACTCCCCGCTGTGGATCTACGACGCCGCCGCCGGATTTCTCGTCTGTACGGCGATGGCCTTGACACTGGCCGCGACGTTTCCCTTGGCTTCCGCGGAGAGCGGCGGATGGTTCTCCGAGTCGATGGCCGGGTTTCGCTCCCTGATGGACAAGGGCTTCGGACTGGCCTGGTACGCCTGGATTCCCATGCTTGCCGTGTGCGCCTACGTGCTTTTCAGCACCCAGAATCTCCTTTCGGTGCTGCGCGTCGTGCTCGGCGTGTTGGCCATTTTTCCGCTGACCCTGCTGATGCACACGCTTTTTGCGGGCGGTGGCGGCGAACTGGGCTATCTGCTGGACCGTTTTCCCCACGATACGCTTTCGAAGTTCGCCTGCGGATCAGCTTCGTTCGCAACGGTATTCTTTTTCGTCTTCGCCGCGCTTGGGTATCCTCCCTGGCGGGCGGTGGCTATCGTCGGTCGCGCTTTCGGCGGACTCAGCCGTCTGCTTTTCGCCCGTGGCAGCCGCGTGGCCACAGATACGGTCACGGGAGCGGCCAAAGGTGCGGCCAAGGGGACGAAACGCTGGTGGACCACCCGCCGGGAAGCGGTCAAAGCGGAAAACGACGAGACGGAACCCGTCATCACTCACGGAACGAAATCCCCTGTAAATTCAGAAACTTCCGAGACTCCCGTTCTAAGGCCCGGAGAAAGGGTGCTGGAAATCGAGCGCCCGGTGAGGGAAGCGCCGGTCGAACCGCCGGAGGAACCCACCTCGATAATCCATGAAACGCCAGAGCCGCAATCCGACTTTTCGGAGGAGGAACCGCCCTGGGATACGAGTGAAGACTCCCGGGAACCCGCGATTGTCGAGGCGCACCCTACCCCGCCGGACGAACCGAATGCCGGGCTGCCGAAGCAGAAAACGCCGTCCGTCGAGGGAGAACCGGAAATCGTCGAATCCCGCGCCGCCAGCCCGGATCGGGACTCCATCGACCGCAAAATCCAGGAAATGGAGTTTTCTCGTCGGCAGGAATCGCAACAACGCAAATACGAGTTGCCTTCCATGCAACTGCTGGAATACCAGGCCCCGGAAGGCAACCTTACCGACGTCGAGGAGTTGAAACACAACGCGCGTCTGTTGGAGGAAGCCTTCAACCACTATGGTATCGACGGCAAGGTCACGGAGATTCATCCCGGTCCGGTCATCACGATGTACGAATACGCCCCCAAGCCCGGCATCCGTATCAGCAAAATCGCCGGACTGGAGGACGATCTCGCGATGACGCTGGCGGCGGTGAAAGTCCGTATCGTCGCGCCGATTCCGGGAAAATCCGTGGTGGGCATCGAGGTACCGAACAAGCTGCGGGAGACCGTCTACTTCAAGGAAATGCTCACCGACGACGCCTTCGCCAAGGCGAAAAGCAAGCTGGCGTTCACACTTGGTAAAAACATTTTCGGTTTTCCCGTCGTGTCGGAACTATCGAAAATGCCTCACCTTTTGATTGCAGGCACCACGGGTTCGGGAAAATCCGTGGCCGTCAACACGATGATTCTTTCCTTCCTGTTTCGCGCGACGCCCGATGAAGTGAAATTCATCATGGTCGATCCCAAACGGCTGGAATTCAACTTCTACGACGGCATTCCCCACCTGCTGCTCCCCGTCGTCACCGATCCTCAGCAAGCGGCGCTGGCACTCAACTGGGTGGTCAAGGAAATGGAGAACCGTTACGACCTCCTGGCCTCCTGGGGTGTAAAAAACCTGAGTAGTTTCAACAAATTGGCCGACGAAGTGACCGAACTGCGCGAAACGTACTTCGGCGAAGACAGCGAGGAAATGAAAGGCGATCTTCCCAAAGACGCCCGCGCCCAGAGGCTTTTGAAAAAGATCAAAGGCAAAAAGGCAATCAAGCGGCTGCCGCTAATCGTGGTCATCATCGACGAACTCGCTGACCTGATGATGGTCGCCAAGGCCGACGTGGAAACCGCCATCGCCCGGCTGGCGCAAATGGCCCGAGCGGCGGGCATTCACCTCATCGTGGCCACGCAGCGCCCCTCCACCGACGTGCTGACGGGACTCATCAAAAACAACTTCCCGGCCCGGATTTCCTTCAAAGTGGCGGGGAAAGTGGACAGCCGGACGATTCTGGATCAGAACGGCGCGGAAGCGCTGCTGGGACGCGGAGACATGCTCTATCTCGCGCCGGGAACCGGTACGCCGCAGCGCGTGCACGGCTCGTTCGTCTCCGAATCGGAAATCGACCGCGTGGTCCGACACATCCGGTCCCAGGCCACGTTCGACGAAGACCGGGGAGAACAACTGCTCCAGCAGTTCGGGGAGGAGAGCGAAGCCCAGGCCGAAGCCGCCGCCAAAGCCGGGGGAGACGCCCTATACGACAAGGCGATTCAGATCGTCTGCGAGTCCGGTAAAGCCTCGATTTCCATGCTGCAACGGCGGCTTCAGGTAGGCTACAACCGCGCGGCCAGGATGATCGAGCAGATGGAAGAGGACGGCATCGTCGGTCCGTCGGAAGGCGTCAAGGGACGCGCGGTGTATGGGCGTCCGAAACTCGGCTTCGAAAACGACGAGTAGGGAACTTATTGTATATTCCAATATCGGATAGCAAAGCTATCCGGCCTGCTGCTACTGCTGAATTCACCCCTTACGGCACTTCGATAAAAGGGAAAAAGTTTCCTCGTACCTAGGGATTTGTTATACTTTCGTGGAACTTTTCATGTTCTAGTGCAAGATATACATCGTGGGCCGTCCCACGCGGTTGGAGAAACCATGACCCTTTCGATGTTCGACTTCCAGTGGAAAATTTCCAGGCTCAAAGAAATCTACGAATCGCGCCTGACAACGGTCAACGGCGCATTGCGCAAGATCAAGCCCGGAAACCGGATTTTCATCGGGACGGGCTGTGCGGAGCCGCAATACCTCACCAAGAACCTGGGACGTTTTCGTGAAAACATCGCCGACACGGAGATTCTCCAGCTCATCAGCCTGAGCACCTCCCCGTATACGAAAAGCAACAACCAGGACATGTTCCGTCTCAACACCTTTTTCATCGGCACGGCGGCTCGGGAATCGGTGCGCAAGGGAGAGGCGGACTACACCCCGATTTTCCTCTCCGAAATCCCGAAACTGATCCAGAACCGCCGGTTGCATATCGACGTGGCGCTGGTGCAACTCACCACCCCTGACCCCTTCGGCAACTGCTCGCTGGGCATGTCGGTGGAGACGGTCAAGGCTGCCATCGAGACCGCCCCCTACGTCGTGGCGCAGATCAACCCCAACATGCCGCGTACCCTGGGCGACAGCTTCGTGAGCATCGAACAAATCGACGCCATCATCGAATACGAGGAAGACGTCCTGGAATACCCGGTGGCCGCCGTCGATTCCGTGGCCGACCGCATCGGCTACTACGTTTCCCGCCTCGTGCCCAACGGCGCAACGATCCAGGCCGGAATCGGAAAAATTCCGGACGCGACGCTCAAGCACCTTAAAGACAAAAAAGACCTCGGTGTGCATACCGAAATGTTTTCGGACGGCATGGCCGAACTATACAAGCTCGGCGTCATCACCAATCGGAAAAAAAGCTTTCACCGAGACAAAATCGTCGCGGCCTTCTGCATGGGAAGTCGGGAACTTTACGACATGATCGACAACAACCCGACCTTCCACTTTCATCCGACGGATTACGTCTCCGATCCGCGCAACATCGCGCTCAACGACAACATGGTCGCCATCAACTCGGCGTTGGAAATCGACCTCACCGGCCAGGTTTGTTCCGATTCCCTGGGTCCGTACTTCTATTCAGGCATCGGTGGGCAAGCCGATTTCGTCCGGGGAGCGGCACTCGCCAAGAACGGGCGACCGATCATCGCGATTCCCTCCACCGCAAAGAAAGACGAAGTTTCGCGCATCGTGCCCATGCTGACTCCCGGCGCAGGCGTTGTCACGACGCGAGGCGACGTGCATTACGTGGTCACCGAATACGGCGTGGCCTACCTGCATGGCAAGAACATCCGAGAACGGGCGCTGGCGCTCATCAACATCTCGCACCCGAAATTCCGCGCCAAACTGATAGAAGAAGCCAAAAAACTGCATTACATCTACGCCGACCAAGTGCTTCCAGAGCAGGACGAGCTTTTCGATCCAGGCAAGTACCGTTGGAGCTACACCACGATCGCCCAGGAAACCATCACCTTCAGGCCCATCAAAGCGGTGGACGAGGAAAACATTCGGCGACTGTTCTACTCGATGACGGCGGAGGACGTCTATTACCGCTTCATGGGAACGGTCAAGACACTACCCCACGCCAAGGCGCTGCCGCTCGTCGCGTTGGATCTCGCCGAAAAATTCGCCGTCGTGGGGTATTGCGGCGAGGAAGGAGACAAGGAAATCGTCGGCGTGGGAAGGTGGTTCCTGGACCAAAGCACCAACATGGCCGAGGTGGCGTTCACCGTCAAACCAAAATACCAACGCAAAGGCATCGGCGCGTTTTTACAGAAGATTCTCATTGAAGTGGCCGAGGAAAAAGGCATTCGCGGCTTTACTGCCGAAGTGCTAAGCACGAACCGGAAAATGATGAACGTGTTTTACAAGAACGGGTACGACGTCCACACCCGCCTGGAAGAAGGCATGTACTTCATTTCCTTCACTTTCGACTCGAAAAAAGAACCGCAAACGAGCCTCGTTACAGGCTGACCAAGGTTGCCGGGGTGGAGCCAAGGAACCTTGTAACTTGTTGAATAGAAAAAGAATTTTATTCTGACCTCTTCCCAAAGGAGAGGGTTTCGGACCATTCGGGTCCATTTTACGAAGGAAAGGACAACGGACATGGCCGAGGAATTCTGGGATCACGCACTCTCCCTGATTAAAAGTCACGCACCCTCATTCTGCCAGCGGGAACACCTGGAATTCAAAGAGCCTGAATCGTACCAACGCTTTCAACTCACTCCCGGAAGCGACACCTACAAAGCGGATCAGTACTGGATCAAAGTATCCCAGGGCATTCCAAAAACGGCCAAATGGTCCCCGTTGCAGCGAGAATTCTGGATTTTATCCGAAATTTATTCTCTGAATAAGAAAACGATCGAACAGAACTTGATGATTCCGATTCCGAAGCCCATCGCGATTCGACCGATGGACGACGACTTCTTCAAACCCGTGGAAGTGCTTCTCGGTATCGAGGGCGTCCCACTGTTGAAACTGTTTCGAGATGACCCGTCGCTTAGTCAAATTGATCTCCACAAAATCGCCAAATCCATGGGGCGGTATATGGCGCGACTGCACGCGGCCAAAGTGGAATCCACGGGTATTTTCACCATGAAAAAGAAGGGGGTGTTTCAAGGGCCGTGGGCGGTGTATGCCTCGCAAATGGCGTCGATTCAATTCAAAAAAATCCGGGACGCCGACGTTTTCCCAAAGGCGGACGTCGACCGCTGGATCGAGTATTTCGATGAAAACAAAAAGCTGTTCCTGGGCGAACCCACTTGCATCACCCACAACGAAGTACATCCCGCCAACATCTGGGTGAATCCCGAAACCAGCGAGGTTACTGGCTGGCTCAACTGGGAAAAAGCCGGAGCGGCAGCTACGTTGATCGATCTGGCTCTGTGGCGCTGCAATTTCCCCGACAAGAGTGCCGCGAAGGCGTTGAACGAAACCTACAGCGAACAGCGCTCGATGCCGCCGAAGTCGGACCAGAAGCTGCCCATGTACGCCTTGATGCACGCCTCCAATGCCGCGCTGTACTATCACTTGAAAAGAGATGAGGTCAACACGAACTATTTCAAGAAGACGTCCTACGAAGTCGCATCCAAAATCATGCCGCGATTCCGGGGCAAAGCCGACAAGCTGGCCGATCACAAATATCCGAAATTCTAAGGGATTTTACCTCATTGGCATCTGATTTCCGTGGTGCATATTCCGTTTCTCGGTTGAGGTGTCTGTGTAGGGGACATCCATACCTCAGGTTTAGATCCAAGGACAATTACCACCAAATTCAAATAGAAATCGCTATAATGCGATGCAATGATTTTATTCTTGAGTCCAGTAACTCCATCGCTATACTATTATTTGTTTAACTAGAAATCCTGAAACACGAAAAGAGGGGATTTATGAAACGACATGCATTGATTTCAGCGCTGGTATTGTTTCTCACATCGTTCGGATTGCTGCACTGCTCGGACGATTCCGACACCGAGAACAACAATCCGCAAGGAGACGCCGATTCCTATGACATCTCGCTGGATGGCGAGATTCCCAGCGGTTCGAATCAGGATTCTTTGCCCTATGCCATTGTCGATACCGGTCAAACCACTTGTTTCGATGCCCAGAACTCGATCCCCTGCCCGGTTACGGGAGCGACGTATTTCGGCCAGGACGCCCAGTACGAAGGAAACGAACCGCGCTACGTGGACAACGGAGACGGCACCGTCTCCGACCAGGTGACCGGCCTGATGTGGCAGCAAGACCCCGGCGCTAAAATGACCTACGCCGAAGCCGTCGCCGGGGCGGATTCCTTCTCCTTGGCGGGTTACAACGACTGGCGCGTGCCGACCATCAAGGAACTGTACTCGCTGATTCTGTTTTCCGGTCGGGACGTCGATCCGACCGCAGAGTATAGCGCGGACATGACGCCGTTCATCGACGACGACGCTTTCGGCTTTTCCTACGGCGACACCACAACCGGCGACCGCATCATCGACTCGCAGTGGGTGACGTCGAACATCTACCTCGAAACGGTGATGGGTGGAGAAGAGTGCTTTTTCGGCGTGAATTTCGCCGACGGTCGCATCAAGTGCTATCCCACAACGCAGGGAGGCAAAGGATATTTCGTGATTTACGTGCGCGGCGGCAGCAATTACGGGACGAACGCCTTCACCGATAACGACGACGGCACCATCTCCGACGCCGCCACCGGCCTGATGTGGCAGCAAAGCGACAACGGAGACACGATGCTTTGGAGTGAAGCGCTGGCTTATTGCGAAGCGCTGGAACTGGCCGGGTACGACGACTGGAAGCTGCCCAACGCCAAAGAGTTGCAAAGCCTGGTCGATTACAGTCGCTCTCCCGGCACGTCGAACTCCGCCGCCATCAACCCTGTATTCCAAGCCACGGGAATCACCAACGAAGCCGGAGAAAGCGATTTCGGCTGGTACTGGAGTTCCTCGACCCATGCCAATCAACAAGGCGGAACCAATGCGGCCTACGTCGCGTTCGGTCGAGCGCTGGGATACATGAACGACACCTGGATGGACGTCCACGGGGCGGGGTGCCAGCGAAGCGACCCAAAAACCGGCGATCCCACCGATTATCCCACCGGCCATGGTCCGCAAGGCGACGCGATTCGCATTTACAATTTCGTCCGCTGCGTGAGGGGTCAGGGAACCTTGGATGAGAATCCCTCCAACGGAGGCGACGAGGACAACCTTGTGCCCGGTGACGAAGACCCCGACACCAATGAGAACACAGAAACGACGGGGCCGGTAACCTGCACCGTGGAAGCGGATTGCCAGGCGGCGGGTGCCTGCCCGGAGGACGCGCAACTGGGATGCACCTGCTCGACCACACCGGACGGAAAATTCTGCGTGCCGACCTGCAACACGACGGAAGATTGCCCGAATCCGCCGGATCGGACCCTCATCTGCGGGACGGACAATCTGTGCGTTCCGCAAGAGTAGGAATCGAAAAGAGTTTTTCAGGTCATTTTGCCCCCGTAACCGGGAAACGATCCGTTACCCGATGGTTGCGGGGGCGCGTGTTTCGGGGTACACTTTCCGGGCGAGCCGCTACTAGGGGGAAGTTTTGCCTGCGAGGTGTATCATGACCCGCGTTGCATCGTTTTCCATGCGTCGATCTTACGTGTTTTTTAGGGTGCTGCTGCTGTGTATTTCCATGGCAGGAGTCACGGCCTGTGGCTTATTCGGCGACGATTCCGGCGGCAGCTCTTCTTGCACGGGAGGCGACTGCGACGCCGAAGCGGAAGTTTTCGACGAAGCCCCGCCCGAATGCAGTGATGGCACCCATTGGAGTTCCCTGCTGAATCAGTGTGTGCCCGACAACGTGACCCCGGCGGATGAAGATAACGGCGAGGAAGCGGACGAAGAGGAATTCGCTTCGGAAATCGATGGCTCCGAGCCGGAACTCGAAGAATTTGCCGCTGAAATCGAGTTCGACGAAGAAGAAATTCCCACGGAAACCGAGATCGAAGAGGAACCCGAATGGGACGCCGATCCGGACCCCGATCCAGAACCCGAAATCGAGGAAATTCAGGAACTTGAGGAGGACGTTCCGGCAGAACTCGATCCCGAGCCGGAATGGGAGTCGGAACTGGAACCGGACCCCGATCCAGAACCCGAATTGGAACCAGAACTCGAACCGGAGCTTGAACCCGAACCGGAGATCGAGGAAGATATTCCAAAGGCAACGATCGAAGGCGACATCTACCTGTTCCCGTGGCATCGTCAGGAAATGATTGAGGTTTTCCTGGATGATACGGCCCGCGAGACGGTCGGCCCTGTGCTAACCCTCGGTCCGGCAGACGACGCCGAGTTTCTATCCTATAACTTCTCCATGCCACGCGGTCGGTATTGGATTCACGCCCGCCTGCGGGACTCTCCCGACGTCACGGGTCGTTTCCTCGGCAATTCGGCGACCGAGGGCGAGGATTCGGTGTACGTCGATCCCAACAACCCGATTTATAACCACTTCGACGGTCTCGATTTTCTGCTGGGCGAAAACGGAAGCTGCGACGTAACACGGGTGGCGCAAGCGGCTGGAAACGTTTGCAACAGCGGTGCCGATTGCGAACAAAATGCCTGTCTTTCCGGGGAGTTGGAAGGTGAAACGATCCGGTTCTGCTCGCAGTTTTGCGACGGCGTTTCCTGCCCGGAGGGCTGGAGTTGCGCCACCGAAGACCCGCTGGGACAAGTTTGCAGGCCGAACGATGCGGCCCAGTCCGTCGTCTGGGGCGGCAATCGCGGTTTCGGGGAAACATGCAACGAGGACGACGACTGCGCGGCGGAATTCGCCTGCGACAAAAGCCGGGACAACTGGTGGCTGTGCAGCTATCCCTGCACGGCGAACGAGGTCTGCGGTCAATGCGGCTATTGCGATTCAGGGATCTGCCGCCCGCAGCATTCGCCGGGAGCGTTCGGGGATTTCTGCCACGACGAAACCGACTGTGCGGGAGGCGTGCATTACTGCGTGGCCGACATGTGCACGATGCGCTGCTTCGATCTTCCGGGCACGCAGGGTTCCTGCCCGGACGGCACCCTGTGCCTGGTCTATATTCAAAACGTGGCGCAACTGTGTCTGCCCGAAGACTGGGAGGCGCGGTAAGTGCATGATGTCAGAAAGGAAATTGAATTCCGAAGTAGACAACGAAATCGGGTATGTCGGGTAGAGAATTCACCCGATCAACAAATAACCGAGAAGCACGATAAGAAAGAAATGTCGGGCTAAAAATTAGCCCGACCTACCGTGAATTCAGGCTTTTGTTTGAATTCGAAGGAGGTTCGACCATGCGTTTAGAGGGGTTTGTATTGGCGGCGACATTCGCGTGGATGGGACTGGCTGCATTCGCATTCGCGGAAGACACCACCGGGGAAGATCTCCGGCAGAGCACGCAACATTTTCCCACGATCGAACGAAGCAAGACGGTGCCTTTTCTCCCGGTGAAAAAGAGCCTTCGCCCGGCAACGTCTCCGAAACCCCTGGTGCGACCTTTCCCCATGCGCAGGCACACGAAAGCGGCAAACGGAAGTGAAACCGCATACTTGCGTGTTCCACCCGGAGTACGCGGCGTGGCGAGCATCGATCCCGTTTCCGGGGCGGTGACGTTCGAGTCGAGCGATGAAAACGCCCCCCAGGCGTTGCAGATTTTCCGTTTCGAAGACGGCCTGGACGCGCGCATCCCGGACTGGCTCGAACCCGCTTTGGCAGCATCGCTTTTGCGACTGCCCGAAGATCAGCGGGACCGCATGGTCTATCGTCTGACACAGGAAACCGATGATCGGCTGCTCGACGAGATGGCCTTCGTGCTTGCCCACTCCTCGCCGGAAGACCTGTCCAACGAAGAACTGTATTCCGAAGTCATCGCCGAAAACGCCCGTGATATCTACGACATGGCTCAGAACATCTCCTACGCCGAGTTGGTCGAAGACGAGGAAACGGGACAAACCACCGTCCGCTATCGCCTGGAAGTGGACGGCCAACCCACCGAATGGGAGTTGCCCCCGGAATACTATTACTGGTTCGTCGTGCATCCGAAACTCGACTGGGAACGCTTCCGCTGGGCAACGCCGAAATCGGGCCGTTTCGGACCCAAACCCAACGGGGTATTCTGGCGGGACTACTTCTCGCATCCCGCCAACGAACCACCGGTTTCCCACACCGTTCACCGGTCGATGCTCGAACCCAACGAACTGCACGGCACGGCGTTTTCGGGCGTGCAGGTCGAGGCGGCGCTCGTAGATTTCGAAATCGGCCCGGTGGTGCTCGCCAGCCGCGATCAAGACGAGCTTCCCGCCGTGACGGAGTTCGTCTACGGCAACAATTCGACCTCTCCCCACCCGGACGGAAGCATCCTCGCAACGGTGGTTCCGGCAACGAAAATGGCGGTCGATGGCGACACGGCGCTGCTCGAAAACCTGCTTCTGAGCGCCAACAACAACCGCACACTTCAGACGAACGCCACGTATCTGATCGTCAAAAACCGCGATTCCTACGGCGAAACCCCCATTCAAACCCTGCTGGACGGCCAGGCCGCCCAGGTGGATGTCGTCGGCACGGCGGGTCTCGTGGCGGCGCTCAATGCCGCCGAATACGACAAAATCATCCTTGCCGAAGCCCAGGACCGCGCTTTTTATCAAGCCATTGCCGACTACGACGAAGACAACGCCGACGACTGGGAAAACGCCGTCAGCGTGGGGCGTAAACTGGAACTCGCCGTGCGTCGCGGCGCCTGCCTGCTGATGCTCGGCGCGGTGACCGAGGAAGCCGACCGCTGGGTCGGTTTGCGAATGCCCGGCGGTTTTTATGCGGAATGGCCGGGGAATTCTTCGCTTACGGAAGGTGGCTACCCTTCCCTGCCGGACACACTGGCGGGCTCGACGATCGTCTGGGACGCTGTGGCATATCCGGGACTGAGCGGCAACCGCGCGTTCGATCCCGATACCTTCGTGCTGGACAAGATCGGCTGGTGGACCACACAGAACATGCTGTACAACATTTCCGAGGCGTCATTGCTGGTTTCTCCGCTGGAACGCGCAACGCAGCCCGTGAGGATTTCGAACAATCATTACGGAAACTGCGGGGAATTGCAGGACATGATGGGCGCGGCGCTACGTACTGCGCTCTTACCCAACCTAAGTGTACACAACTCCACCGACGACCACGTGTGGAACACGTTTTACCTGCTCGACGGCTGGCATCCCTACCAGGTGGACTGGAGCGACGGTCCCACTCGCATCGATTCCAACACCATCGCCTACGACACCGACACCGGTGGCGGCGGCAAAAACTGCGGGTGCATCGTCGGGACGCGCGGCGACGGCGTGACACGCTCGGTGATCGGAGATTTTTCGGGGAAAGTCACGCTCGAAGTCACCCTGACCGACGCCGACGGCGAACCGGTGGACGGCGCATTCGTGCTGGTGGCGACGGAGGCTTGGGGAGATCCGAACTCGCTGACCATCGGCCAGTGGGGGACCACCGACATCGACGGTCGTTACGTGACCGAGTTGGGCAACAACCGCAATTTCTACCTTCGTTTCGAATCCGCCGTGGGCAACTATCCGGCGGAAGACAATCAGGTGGGCCTCGTCATCAGCGCGGATGAAGGGCTCGACGGCGAAACCTTCACCCTGGAACACCAGTTCGACACTTCACAAAACGATCCCGGCTTCACCTCTCCACAGACACGCAAAGACGATGACGCCCCGGCCTTCGCTCTTAAACTGACCCTCGAAGACGCCTGGGTGCAGGGAATCAACGCCAACACCGGAGACACCGTGTACGACGCCGTGGAAGAGGAAAAACGCTCCGAAACCGGCTTTCAAGCAGCGTTGATCGACGTGGGCGACGCCGCACGGTTCGCGGACGGCGAAGCGGTGGAAGCCTTCGCCACCCTCACCGAGGACGAGCTCGTCGAGGTCGGAGAAAGCGACGCCGCACAAAAGGAACTTCTGCTGGCGGTCGCCAACCGGGAACACTACGGCACCGAACTCGTGCTCGCGCTGGACTTCGAGAACCTCGCCCAGCCTCCCGCCGATGGCGACGAAGATGCGCCGGAAGCGTTGGAGGAGGAAGGGTCCGAAATCGTGGAAAGTACCGAGCAGGACGAGAACATTTCCGGCGACGGAAACGACGAGGAAAAAGGCGGTTCGTCCAGCGGATGTCGCGTCGCGGCTCTGGGGAGTTTCTGGGTGCTCGCGGGAATCTTTTTCACGATGCTTTTACTACGGCGGGTGAGAAATCGTCCCATGTGACCCGTTTTCGAGCACGGGTTTGACCGTCTCCAAAACGACCAAGGCGTAATCTGTAAAATCCCCTGTGATATCGAAAGGTTGTTCTTCCTTCGAAGGGCGTTTTTCCGGATGTTTCCCTGTGGGAAACGATCCTATTTCAATTATAATATTTTCAATTGCATTCGCATTTGGTATAATACGTACTGATTTCAAGAGGATACGAACGGTTTCCATGGGTCGTATGAACGCAATTAAGCAAAAACTCAGGCAAGCAGTCGTTGTGGGAATCGTGCTTTTGGCCATGGCCATTATGCGGGATGCCTCGGACGGCTTCCACGAATTGCTCAAGCTTCGCGAAAGCCACGCGACGATGGCCGGGCGTGTCGAAAGCGTGGAGGAGAACAAGCAATATTGGGAACGCGAAAAACGTCGGATTCAACAAGACCCGGAGTACGTCAAGCAATTGGCCAGGGACTATTTCAACATGATTGAGCAGGACGAGGAAGCATTCGACCTTCTCCTACCCGATGAAACATCGCCTGAGGGTCGTTCCGCGGAGCCTTCGCTCCTTTTCGAATGATGGTTACATCATGAATTTTAAGAACGAAGTGCTTGAAATGACTGAAAAACATACACGTCGCCGCAGGCTGTGGCTCTGTTGCGCACTGGGACTTTCGCTGCTTCTGCTGCTCGCGGCGAGTTCCTGCCAGGAAAGACAGGCGCAGTACAAGCAAGGCGTATATACCTCCATGCAGACCCAGTACGAGTTGGGAGAACTGGGCGAAGGCTGGCGCGAAGCACCGGACATGGAAGACAACGACCTTGCCTTCTGGAACGAATCGCTGGGGGCGGCCATCGCGATCAACTCCACCTGCAAGGAATACGAAGACCTGCCGCTCAAAGCCATGGCCAACCATCTGGTCATCGGCATCGAGGAACGCCGGAACCTCATCTGGGAACAGCGCATGGTCGATGGCCGCGAAGCGCTGTACATCGTCGTGGAAGGCTTTCTGGACGGGGTGCCGATCAAAGTTGCGGCTTACGTGCTGGTCAAGGACTATTGCACCTTCGATCTGATCTACCATGCACCACCCGCCACTTTCGACGAGGGACTGCCTCAACTGCACGAACTGGCCCGCCAATTTGCCGTGCTGCGCACGGGGGAGCGTTGACCGTGGCTGTCGCAACCTCTGGAATCATGGAGCGTTTCATTCTCAAGCTGGGTAGCGTGGGAATGATGGGCATCGCCAGCATCCGCCGCGTATTCACCCGCTTCGAATGGCTGGAAACCACCTATCAAATCCGGCAGTTGGGCATTCTTTCCCTGTCCGTGGCTCTGCTCACCGCCGTGTTCGCGGGACTGGTGATGACGATCCAGTTCGGCTACAACATGGAGCGCTTCGGAGCGACCCGATACGTGGGAAAAGTGGTGTCGCTGGCGATTCTGCGCGAACTCGGCCCCGTGCTGACCGCCCTGATGGTCGGCGGACGCATCGGCGCGGGTATCACCGCCGAGTTGGGCTCGATGAAAGTCACCGAGCAGATCGACGCCATCCGCTGCCTGGGCGCAGACCCGATCGCGAAACTGGTCGTGCCCCGCGTCGTCGCCGCCACGCTGATTATGCCGCTGCTCACCGCGCTGGCGGACGTCATCGGCATCTTCGGCGGAGGACTGATTTCCCAAGCGGAATTCGACATTTCGCTGGAGTTCTTCTACCGCACGGTCGTGGAAACGATCATGATTAACGACTTCACTTCCGGCCTTTTCAAGGCGGCGGTATTCGGATTCATCATTTCACTGGTAGCCTGCCACGAAGGATTCAATACCGAAGGCGGCACCGAAGGCGTAGGGCTGGCCACCACACGAACGGTGGTCATCAGTTCCGTAAGCGTGCTCGTCGCGGACTTCATTCTCACCAAGGTGATGCTGGCTCTGTTCTGAGCTTCTTCACTTCAAAAACGTCTCTTTTCTCCAGGTAGAGTTCATCTCACCCATTCGTTTTCGACACGAAACGTTGCATTCGTGCACATTTCGACGCATTTTGGCGCAAACTATTTCAAGTCTTCATATTGAAAGCCTTCACCAATCGGTTACACTCGAACTGTTGCCGTTTCGTAACCGAAAAGGAGTGAAGGCCATGACCGAACTCGCCATTATTTCAGATCTCGACCAAACCGTGTATCACCTCGAATTGTGCCGTCGCGCCCTCGACGGCGCCCACGCAGCGATTCTTCCCGGTGCTCCCGAACGCGCCGAACTGATCGCCGGATCGTTGGAAAACCCGCGAAAAGTCGCCAGCCACCGGGGACTCGATAGCTGGACCGGTTACCTCGACGGCCATCCCGTGCTCGTCACCAACACCGGCATGGGTGGCCCCAGCATGGAAATTGTGCTTCAGGAACTCGTGCAACTGGGCCTCGACACCTTTTTACGCATCGGCACCACCGGCTCGATCCAGGAAGACGTCCCGATAGGTTCGCTTGTAATCTCCGAGGCCGCTATCCGGCTCGACGGCACCAGCGACCACTACGCCCCACCTTGCTATCCTGCCGTGGCCGATTTCGATCTCACCATGGATCTGGTGCACGCTTCCGAGCAATCCAAGCGTCCCGTCGCACGCGGACTGACGGTTTCGACCTCCAGTTTCTATTCCGCCCAGGAACGCTACGATTCCGCCGCAGGCTACGTGATTCGGGCCAACCGGGGATCGCTGGAGGAGTGGCACAGTCTCGGCGCGATCAACTACGAGATGGAGGCCGGAACGCTGTTTACGCTGTGCAGGACAATGGGCCTGAAGGCGGCGGCCATCTGCGCGGTAGTCGCCCATCGAACGCAGTCGGAAGGCGTCGCCCGTGAGACGATCCGTGAAACCGAAAAGGCGTGTATCGAGGTCGCGCTGGCCGGGCTCTCCCATTATTTGAATCGCAAAAAGGAAAGTTGATCTTGAAAGAGGAACGAATTGACAATACCTGCCAATTTTTATATTTTTAATCATATAAGTGATTTTGCAGGATGAACGCTTTGCCGCTTTTCTGGGGGTTCGGATTTGGGACGTACTTTCCTGTCTCGCGATTTTTTCGTTTTTGGCTCTCCAGCACCCACCCCCACTACGTTCGTCATGCAAAATCGAAAACAGGGGCGTGGTTTTTATTGAACCGCATCAAAAGCAGTGGAATGCGTCGATTTCGACGACAATTGCCAACGTACACGCGACTTGCATCCCGGCGGTGTCAGGATTCGCTGCGTTGCGCTCTGCGTTCACACACCCAATACCGAATGATTTCCGGTTTGAAACCGTTTTAAGAAGGAGATTCCCATGCTCGCTCCACACCGCACTTTCCAAAACCTTCCGCGACTCCTGCCGATGCTGGCACTGGCTTTGCTGGTGGCGTTCGTAGTTTCCCCGTCGCGGATTGTCGCGGCGGAAAAAGACGAACCGGCCCCGGTGCGCGTGAAAACGCTCAGCGACCTGAAGGGCTTCATTTTTTCCAAAATGGAGTACGATGAAAACTACTTCAACAACGTGCTGCGTTTGAACAAAGAGGGGAAGAGCCTTCGCAAACTGACGCCGCGCCAGTTCAAAAAAGAAGTGAAACGGGCCAAAGCGAACCTGCCGGTTCTGCAGAAATTCAGCAAGCAAAAAGAGCGCTACGAGTCGGGAAAACCGTTCACCATGCCCGGCAAGGAAAAGAAGTATCGTGTCTATCTCAACCTGATCGCGATGTTGAATCTGATTCAGTCCTACGAGAAAAAAGACTACGCCTCCGCCGTCGCGTATGGCGACCGGGTAGTCATTGACGACCGCGAGAATCTGGGCCAGGTGAAAGGCTCGAAGGATTCGTATTATCTGAATCTCTACCGCGAGTTCTTCTACACCATGGCGGCTTCTCATTATCGCCTCGGACACGACGGCAAGGCGGTGGACTGGTTCGCCCGCATCGAGGCCGACACCGACCTGCAAAAACTCAAAGAGAAAATCGAGCAGGAAGGCGAGCAGAAAACCGACAGCCGGGAAGACCGCCTCGAAGCTGTCCGAACCCTCCCTCTGGCGGTAATGCCGTTTAAAAACCTCGAAAAGAACCCGGAAACCGACTGGCTGTCCGGTGGTTTTTCCGAAGTGCTCACCGCCGACCTTATCCAATACACCGACCTTTACATCGTAGAACGTTCTCAGCTTGCCAAGGTGCTGGGTGAGGTCTCGCTGTCCCAGGCGGGCGTCACCGAGGAAAAACAGGCCATGGAAGTCGGCAAAATGCTGCAAGCCGGGGCCATGCTGATGGGCTCATACAAGATGGAAAAAGAAAAAGGCATGGTCACGATGCGCCTCGTGGACAGCAACGACGCCAAGATTCTGGGCTCCGTCACGGGTACAGTAAGTACGAAGGATCTGTTCAAAGACGCCCGAGAGGTGATGTTGAAACTGTTCGAAAACATCGACTGGACGGATACTTCCTTCGATGAAGACATGACCGTCGCCCACAGCCCCAAAACCGAAACCGTGCGCAATCTGATGAAAGCCCGCCTGCTGATGGGCACCAAGTCCAGCGAGGCAAAGGCTCTGTTCGCCAAAGCGATCCGCGAAGACCCGAAATACGCCAACCTTTTCGAAGACTTGAAAACCGAGTTCAAGGACGTCTCGGCCACACTGGCGGTGATTCCCTTCGTCAACGTCACCGGCAACAACGAGGACGTCTGGATGGTGGTGGGTATCAGCGAGGCGCTGGCCTCGGACCTGCCGAAAATGAATTTCAACGTGGTGGAACGCTCCAAGATCGAGGAACTGCTCAAAGAACGCGAAGTCGGCCAGGTGCTCGACAACGAAACGGCCTTGCAAATGGGCCAGCAGATCAGCGCCGACTTCCTGGTCATGGGCAGCATGATCCACCAGGAACCCAAGATCCGCGTGGACCTGCGCTTCGTCGAAGTACGCACGGGCATGATTATCTTCACGCTTTCGGTGGAAGACAAAAACGACGACTTCATGGCGCTGCTCACTACGATGACCACCGAAATCGCCCGGCGCTTCAACGAAAAGCTGAGCGAGGAAAAGGTGGACGATCTGGTCAGCCGCAAAACCAGCAAAGAGGAGTTCGAAGCCTACATTCGGCAGCAACTCGCCAAAGAGACGCTGGCCAACGTGGTGACACCGGTGGAGGTGGAGGAGCGTCCGTCCCGCGCGCCGTTCTGGGTAGCGGTGGCCGGTGCCGGAGTGGGAACCGCTCTCGGAGCCACGGGGCTCGTGCTGGGCGATCTCTACGGCGACAAAGCCGCCGATAACAACGCCCGCGCCGACGTGGCCCTGCGCGATGAAGACCGCAAAAAATACATTTCGGAACGCGACAAATACGAGGACAGCGCTTTGGCCTGGAACGTCGTCGGCTACGTCGGCATCGGGCTGGCCATCGGCTCGGTGGCGTACATCATTTACGACGAGGTGGCCAACCGACCGGGTGTTGAAAAAGACATCCACGTGAAGGAAGCCGCTCGGGTCACTCCGCTCGTCAATGTCGCCCGTGAGGGAACGTTCGTAGGCGTCGGTGGACGCTTCTGAGTTCCGCAAAAGCCGTCAACAAGCAAATGTTACGAATTCTTTGATATCGTGAGGACAAGATGGTTGCCAAGCCCACTTACTCGCAAACCTTTTTCCCGCTTTTCCGTTTGATCCGCCACGGCTGGCTGGCGCTTCTGCTGGCGCTTTTCGGATCGACCGGTTGCTTCGACGACCTGACCGACGTCAGCGACGTCTTGAAGGACGAGATCAAGAAAGGCAACATCGAGGTGACCTGCACACAAGATGGTGTGGTCGCCACTTACGAGACGGGTAACCAGATCAACGCGGCGTCTTACGCGATCATTGCCCGCGACGAAGCGGGAGAACAACTCCAACGTTGGGACGTGGAGATCGAGCAACAAGGGACGCTGACACTGGACGTCTCCGAGTCCACCCTCGTGGGCACCGTGACCTTCGAGATCCTCGCTCTCAATCCCGAATTCGAAAACGGGGTAAGCGATCCCGTGCAGTCGGTGACGATCGAAATCGATGCGGACCGCGATGGAAGCCCGAAAATCGCCTGCGGCGGATTCGACTGCAAGGACGACGACGCAGAAATGTATCCGGGCAATGCGGAAACCTGCGATGCCAAGGACAACGACTGCAACGGCGTGGTGGACGACAACCTTCCCGACGCCCCGCTGGCCGATCTGCAACAGGGCCCCTGCGAAGGCATCGTGAAAATCTGCAACGTCAACGGCGGCTGGCAGGAACCGAACTATGCGGATTTTCTGGACTTTTACGAACAGACCGAGCAAAGCTGCGACGGACAGGACAACGACTGCAACGGCGAAATCGACGACGGCCTGCCCGGTCTGGACGACGGCAATCCCTGCACCCTGGACCTGTGCGATTCCGAAACGAAAGCCATCATTCATCTCGCCGTGGAAAACGGTCTCGAATGCGACGACGAGCAGTTCTGCACTCTCGAAGATCAGTGCGTCGATGGCGTTTGTACGGGAACGGCGCGCGATTGCAGCGCTTTCGACGATGCCTGTAACGAGGGGGTCTGCAACGAAGATCAGGATAGCTGCGCGGCCAGTCCGCTGGACGAAGGAACCGCCTGCGACAACGGCCTGTTCTGCGACGGCGCGGAAACATGCGACGGCGAGGGAACATGCGCTCCGGGTCAGGCCGTTTACGTGGACGACGGTGTGAGTTGCACTGCCGACGCCTGCATCGAAGGTGCAGATCTTACCGATAACCTTGGAGAAATCGTTCACACACCCCACGACTCCCTGTGCAACGACGGCGTGGGCTGCACCGTGGACCTCTGCGATCCCATCGATGACTGCCAGTTCACGCCTGACGACTCCTCATGCCAGGACGGTTTGTACTGCAACGGCGCGGAAGTCTGCGATACCACGCAGGATTGTCAGTCAGGAACACCGGTTGCTGTAGATGACAATGTAAGCTGCACGGTGGATTCATGCAGCGAAGGAAGCGATACGAGCGACAACCAGGGCGAAGTGCTTCATCACCCGAACGACGCCCTCTGTCAGGACGGCTTGTACTGCAACGGTGCAGAAACCTGCGACGCCACGCTGGACTGCCAGAACGGAACACCAATTGCCACCGACGACGAAATCTCCTGTACCGCAGACGCCTGCGACGAAGGTGCGGACCAAACCGACAACCTCGGGGAAGTAACCCACACACCGGACGACGGCCTTTGCAATGACAACGTGGGATGTACCGTAGACACCTGCGATCCGACAAACGACTGCCAGTTCGCACCGGATGATTCCCTGTGCCAGGATGGCTTATACTGCAACGGCGCGGAAACCTGCGACGCCACGCTGGACTGCCAGAACGGAACACCAATTGCCACCGACGACGAAATCTCCTGTACCGCAGACGCCTGCGACGAAGGTGCGGACCAAACCGACAACCTCGGGGAAGTGACGCATACCCCCGACGACGGCCTGTGCAACGACAATGTGGGTTGCACCGTAGACACCTGCGATCCGACGAACGACTGCCAGTTCGCACCGGATGATTCTCTCTGCCAGGACGGACTGTTTTGCAATGGTGCGGAAACCTGCGACGCCACGCTGGACTGCCAGAACGGCACACCGATTGCCACGGACGACGAAATCTCCTGTACCGCAGACGCCTGCGACGAAGGTGCGGACCAAACCGACAACCTCGGGGAAGTAACCCACACACCGGACGACGGCCTTTGCAATGACAACGTGGGATGTACCGTAGACACCTGCGATCCGACAAACGACTGCCAGTTCGCACCGGATGATTCCCTGTGCCAGGATGGCTTATACTGCAACGGCGCGGAAACCTGCGACGCCACGCTGGACTGCCAGAACGGAACACCAATTGCCACCGACGACGAAATCTCCTGTACCGCAGACGCCTGCGACGAAGGTGCGGACCAAACCGACAACCTCGGGGAAGTGACGCATACCCCCGACGACGGCCTGTGCAACGACAATGTGGGTTGCACCGTAGACACCTGCGATCCGACGAACGACTGCCAGTTCGCACCGGAAGACGCCCTCTGTCAGGACGGCTTGTACTGCAATGGTGCGGAAACCTGCGACGCCACGCTGGACTGCCAGAACGGAACACCAATTGCCACCGACGACGAAATCTCCTGTACCGCAGACGCCTGCGACGAAGGTGCGGACCAAACCGACAACCTCGGGGAAGTAACCCACACACCGGACGACGGCCTTTGCAATGACAACGTGGGATGTACCGTAGACACCTGCGATCCGACGAACGACTGCCAGTTCGCACCGGATGATTCTCTCTGCCAGGACGGACTGTTTTGCAATGGTGCGGAAACCTGCGACGCCACGCTGGACTGCCAGAACGGAACACCAATTGCCACCGACGACGAAATCTCCTGTACCGCAGACGCCTGCGACGAAGGTGCGGACCAAACCGACAACCTCGGGGAATTGACGCATACCCCCGACGACGGCCTGTGCAACGACAATGTGGGTTGCACCGTAGACACCTGCGATCCGACGAACGACTGCCAGTTCGCACCCGACGACTCCCTCTGCCAGGACGGCTTATATTGCAACGGCGCGGAAACCTGCAACGCCACGCTGGACTGCCAGGATGGAACGGCAGTGGTAATTGATGACGAGATTTCTTGCACCACAGACGCCTGCGACGAAGGCGCGGATGAAACCGACAACCTCGGCGAAGTAACCCACACACCCGACGACGGACTGTGCAACGACAACGTAGGATGCACCGTAGACACCTGCGACCTCACCAACGGCTGTGTATTCGCGCCGGACGATTCCCTCTGCCAGGACGGTTTATATTGCAATGGTGCGGAAACCTGCGACGCCACGCTGGACTGCCAGGATGGAACGGCAGTGGTAATTGATGACGAGATTTCTTGCACCACAGACGCCTGCGACGAAGGCGCGGATGAAACCGACAACCTCGGCGAAGTAACCCACACACCCGACGACGGACTGTGCAACGACAACGTAGGATGCACCGTAGACACCTGCGACCTCACCAACGGCTGTGTATTCGCGCCGGACGATTCCCTCTGCCAGGACGGTTTATATTGCAATGGTGCGGAAACCTGCGACGCCACGCTGGACTGCCAGGATGGAACGGCAGTGGTAATTGATGACGAGATTTCTTGCACCACAGACGCCTGCGACGAAGGCGCGGATGAAACCGACAACCTCGGCGAAGTAACCCACACACCCGACGACGGACTGTGCAACGACAACGTGGGATGCACCGTAGACACCTGCGACCCCACCAACGACTGCCAGTTCGCACCGGATGACTCCCTCTGCCAGGACGGTTTATATTGCAATGGTGCGGAAACCTGCGACGCCACTCTGGACTGCCAGGATGGGACGACAGTGGTGATCGACGACGAAATCTCCTGTACCGCTGACGCCTGCGACGAAGGCTCGGATGAAACCGACAACCTTGGGGAAGTCACACACACACCCGACGACGGACTGTGCAACGACAACGTAGGATGCACCGTAGACACTTGCGACCTCACAAACGGCTGTGTATTCGCGCCGGACGACTTCCTCTGCCAGGATGGTTTGTATTGCAACGGTGCGGAAACCTGCGACGCCACACTGGATTGCCAGGACGGCACGGCAGTGGTAATTGATGACGAAATCTCCTGCACCGCTGACGTCTGCGACGAAGGTCCGGATGAAACCGACAACATCGGCGAAGTTACGCATACCCCGGACGACGGCCTGTGCAACGACAATGTGGGTTGCACCGTAGACACTTGCGACCTCACCGACGGCTGTGTATTCGCGCCGGACGACTCCCTCTGCCAGGACGGCTTATATTGCAACGGTGCGGAAACCTGCGACGCCACACTGGATTGCCAGGACGGCACGGCAGTGGTAATTGATGACGAAATCTCCTGCACCGCTGACGCCTGCGACGAAGGTCCGGATGAAACCGACAACATCGGCGAAGTTACGCATACCCCGGACGACGGCCTGTGCAACGACAATGTGGGTTGCACCGTAGACACTTGCGACCTCACCGACGGCTGTGTATTCGCGCCGGACGACTCCCTCTGCCAGGACGGCTTATATTGCAACGGCGCGGAAACCTGCAACGCCACGCTGGACTGCCAGGATGGAACGGCAGTGGTAATTGATGACGAGATTTCCTGCACCGCTGACGCCTGCGACGAAGGCCCGGATGAAACCGACAACCTCGGGGAAGTTACGCATACCCCGGACGACGGACTGTGCAACGACAATGTGGGTTGCACCGTAGACACCTGCGACCTCACCAACGGCTGTGTATTCGCGCCGGACGATTCCTATTGCAGCAACGATCTGTTTTGTGACGGCACGGAAACCTGCGATCCACTCGAAGGTGATGCCACAACCGGTTGCAAGGATGGTGTACCTCCCACCGTGGATGACAACGTATCCTGCACCGTTGATGCCTGCGACGAAGAAAACGACACGGTTACACACGAGGCGGACAACACCCTTTGCAACGACGACATCGCCTGCACCATCGACACCTGCCACGCAACGCAGGATTGCCAGCATTACGAAAACCACGGTTATTGCGACAACCTGCTGTTCTGCGACGGCGAGGAGACCTGCGACGCCGAAGCGGGTGGAGACGGCTGCGTGAATGGTACGCCGCCGGAAACCGACGACGGAATCGCTTGCACCGACGACAGCTGCGACGAAGAAAACGATCTTTTGCTGCACGAACCCAACGATTCCCTGTGCACGGATGACGGCGTCGCCTGCACGGTGGAGTCCTGCAATCCGGCTTTGGGTTGCGAAAGACAAGCCGACGATTCGTATTGCGACGACGGCGTTAGCTGCTCCATCGATACCTGCGATCCGGTATCCGGCGCACCAGTGACAGGATGCCTATATACTGCCGACGATACCGTTTGCGATGACGGCCTGTGGTGTACAGGTCTTGAAACCTGCGATCTCACCAACGACTGCCTCGACGGCGAAGACCCCGAATTGGATGACGCCGTGACCTGCACGCTGGACTATTGCAACGAAGAAACCGACACGGTGGAGCATCTGGCCTTCGATTCCGACTGCAACGACAACCTGTTCTGCAATGGCGTAGAATGGTGCGACCCCGTCCAGGACTGCCAGAACGGTACGCCGCCTGCAACCGACGACGGAATCGCCTGCACCATCGACCAGTGCGACGAAACCGACGGCGTGACCCACACACCCGATAATACGGCCTGTACGGATGGCATCGATTGCACCGACGATACCTGCGACGTGTCGCTGGGTTGCACATTTATTCCAAATCACGTCTTTTGCGCCGATGAGTATTCCTGCACCGTGGACACTTGCGATGTAGAACTAGGAAGTTGCCAACACGAATCAGACGACACGCTGTGCCTCGATGACGAACCCTGCAATGGCGTGGAAAGCTGCTCGCCGTCCTCACCGGGAGCCGACGGCACCACCGGCTGCCTCGTCGAAAACATCCCCGGAGAAGGCTCCTCCTGCGACGACGATTCAGAGGATTGCGTGTCCTCCACCTGCCAGTCCGGCGTCTGTACCGCAGAAACGCTGGACGATTGTACGTCCTGCGCCTCGTCACTCGGCCTTTGCGCGAGTGGAGCCTGCCTGCTTTCTGACATCGTGGACGGCTTCGAAAGCGGGGACTTCCTTTCGATCTGGAGCACCAGTGGAGATAGCGAGTGGCAGGTGACGTCGAACTCGGCAGCCAGCGGATCGTATTCCGCAGTTTCGGGAAGTCTCGACCACGGACAAACTGCCGTGCTCGACCTCTTGGTTTCGCTGGAACAGGATGGTGGCATCGAATTCTCCAGCAGAGTGGACAGCGAACCCAACGGCGATACGCTTACGTTTTACGTCTACACGGGTTTCATGCTGGATGGACAGTTCGTCGATTTTCCCCTTCCTCTATATACCAAAAATTGGAGTGGCTCCGTCGATTGGAACCAATTTGAATACAATCTTTCAGCGGGCACATACCGCTTATCATGGGTGTACACGAAGGACGGTAGCATAACTGCAGGCGCCGACGCCGCCTGGATCGACGACGTGCTTGTTACCGGAGTTTCCTCCACGACGTGTGACGACGGCAACCCCTGCACCCGGAATCTCGATGGCGACAGCGGCTGCGTGTCCTGTAACGTCGAAAACGGAACTTCCTGCGGCGAAACGCAAAGCGGCGACTGCCTGACCGCTCCGACCTGCCAGACGGGTGTCTGTTCGGGTGGACAGGAACCTGCGGGAACCGCCTGTTCCGACGACGGCAATCCCTGCACCGTGGATCTATGCGACGAAGCGGGTCAATGTACGCACCCCAATGCCGAGGAATGCACCCACTGCGGCGACAACCAGTACTGCTCCATGGGTGTATGCGGCGGACTGGATAACGTTTTGCTCGTTACTGAAGATTTCGAATCCGAAACCCTGCCTGAAGGCTGGAGTGCCTCCGGTGACGCTGACTGGTCTATCTCTTCCGGCTCATATAGTGGCGATAAATCCGTCATTTCCGGGGAAATATCGTCGGGTCAGACTTCTATTCTCGAAAAGGCCGTCACACTGGAAGGACCAGCTCTTCTTCAGTTCTATTTGACGATGGATTTGAACGACCCCCAGGAATTTTTGCGCTTCTATGTCGATGACACATTGAAATACGAATACTCTGGCTCGGAAACTTCGGGACTCTGGCAAAACGTCCAACAGAATTTGGATACAGGAGACCATACTCTCAAGTGGATCTATTCCGTGGAAGAGGAAAACACTTCCTATAATCGTCCACGTCTTGACTTTTTGGAAATCGAAAGACTCGATGGCTATTGCGACGACGTATCGTACTGCACGTCGGACCTTTTCGACGGCACCTCCTGTCTGCACTGCAATATTCCGGACGACCGACCCTGCACCACCTCGGACGAATGCAAAGTGGCCACCGGCCTTTGTGGAAACGGTGTCTGTGTGGCCGATAATCTCCCGGATGGCACTCCTTGCAGTGCGGGGAGAGAATGTGAATCCGGCGTCTGTACCGGCCATGCCGATTGCGACGACGACAACCCCTGCACAGTGGACACCTGGGACGGCGTATGCCACCACGAACCCCTTGTCCAAGGCACGCCCTGCCCCGACGTGCTGTACTGCAACGGCATAGAAATCTGCAACGGCGAAGGCTCCTGCGTGGCGGGGACTCCGCCGTATCTTTCCGATCACGTCCCCTGCACGGACGACCAGTGCGATGAAGAAAACGACCGTATCGTCCACCTTCCCAACAACGATTTCTGTCAGGATGGCTTGTACTGCAACGGTGCAGAGATTTGCGACACGTATTTCGGCTGCCAGCCGGGAGAAGCGATCGACCCGGATGAAGGCATTTCCTGCACCGAAGACCATTGCGACGAAGGCATTGATTTTTCGGACAATTACGGAGAAGTCACTCATACGCCGCTCGATTCGCTTTGCGACAACGGCCTGTGGTGCGATGGCGCGGAATGGTGCAACACCGACGATTCCGGCATGTTCCCTCTCGGTTGCAACCTCGGAAGCGGCGCCTACATTCCCGACGATTACGACTGCACGTACGACTGGTGCGACGAGGACAACGACCAGGTCGTGCATGAGTTGCAAAACTCGTATTGTGACGACGACGAACCCTGCAATGGAGTGGAAATCTGTGTGGCCGAAGGAGATCCGGGAACCGGCTGCCAGACGGGGACGCCCCTTGGCGAAGGCGATAGCTGCGATGAAGATCCCGACGACTGCTACACGCTTACCTGCCAGTCCGGGGAGTGCACGAGTCAGCAAAAAAATACCGGCGATCCCTGCGGAGGAGAAGACGATCCGTACGACTGCCTTTCGTATGCCTGCAACGATGTCGGCCAATGCCTGAAAACGGCTTCGGACGATTGCACCGCCTGCGGTGAAACCGGAGAATCCCTCTGTGCGGGTGGTGTATGCGGGGGAGAGCCGATCATCATTCAGGAAAACTTCGAGTCTTTCCCGCTATCGGAAAACTGGACCACTTATAACGATGGCGAGTGGCTGCGTTCGACCGTGCAAGCGTATGAAGCAGACGCTTCGATGACGGTGACGGGACTTTCGGAGTACGAATACGCCAGCACATCTCTCACGTTTGAAACGAAAGCCGCGGGAACCCTCCGAATCCGCTATATGTCGGCGATCGACTGGGAGAACATCGGTGGAGAATTGTCGTTCTATCTCAATTCCGGCTATGTTTTCGGCTCGTCCGATCCAACCACGGACTGGGAAACGTTCGAACTGGCCCTTTCGGCGAACCAGACGTATACCTTTGAAATCCAGTACTACCATTATTCGGGCGACCTTTCCGCCCTCGAACCGTTCTGGATCGACGATCTTCTCATCACGGGTACGGGCCTCGAATGCAACGACGGCAACGACTGCACCCTGGATCTATGGAACGGCGACACCTGCTCGACCTGCGCCGTGGCGGACCAAACGATCTGCGACGACGGCAACTCCTGCACGGAAAGTACCGGGGCCTGTGTTTCCGGGGAATGTCAGGCTTCGGCTCTTGCCGACCAGACGCCGTGTGCCGACGACGAAAACCCCTGCACAAACGATGTCTGCCTTTCCGGGACTTGCGAACACGATAACCTTGACAACGGCGTTTCCTGCGACAGCGATGGAGAAGATTGCATCATTGAAACCTGCCAGGAAGGTACTTGCACGGCGGAGAAACTGGCCGACTGCAGCACTTGCGGTGCCGATGGATACTGCGCCGACGGACTTTGCGGAGGCTATCCGGTCCATTTATTCGAGGATTTCGAGTCGGGGTCTTTGCCCGATGGCGAAGCCTTCGGTGGCCATGGAACCTGGAGCACCGGCGGCGAGTTGGGATGGACGGTCGTCGAGCGCACGAACCCGGAATCCGGAGAGTACGTTGCGGCCAGTGGCGACATCGGCTCCAGCCAGCAGTCATGGTTGAAGCTCGACATCGAAGTGTTCACCGTTTCCACCATTTCGTTTTACGCTGCGGCCTCCACCAATTGCTGGAATCACTACCTCTATTTCTACATCGATGGCAGCTATTATGACTACTGGCACTGCAATGCAACGGAGTGGGAGTTCTTCTCGGCGACGCTATCCAAAGGAATGCACAATTTGGAATGGCGTTATCAAAAGAACTCCTATAGCGCCTCCTATGAGGATAAGGTCTGGATCGACGACATCACCATCCAGCCCACGGATGCTTGCAGCGACGGCAACGGCTGCACCGTCGGTTACCAGGGTGAAGAAAGCTGCGTCTTTTGCCAGGAACCGCTCGAAGACGTACCCTGCCTTAATTTCGGCGTCGATTGCCGCGAGCTTATCGGCACCTGCCATTCCGGCCAGTGCGACTCTGCATTTCTCCCGGAAGGCACGGCCTGTTCGGATGAAGGCAACCCTTGCACGACCAACCTTTGCGACGCTTCGGGAGACTGCCAGCACGAAGCCGGTCCCGAAGGCGTCGCCTGCGAGGACGATCGCAACGACTGTACCCAAGACCATTGCGACGACGCGGGACAGTGCCAACATGAACCTATAACGCTGGGAGCGGAATGTGCGCTTGGTTTCGATACCTGCGGAGTCGGAGCTTATGACGGAATCTGCCTGGAATATATTTCCGACTATGGCCAGTCCGGCAGCGCACGACAGTGGTGCGCCGACCGTGGTGCACGTCTTCCGACCTACGATGAATGGCTAGCAATGCTCGATGCGGGTTGGACACGCCCGAGTACATCCTATCGAACCATGACTGTGGATGACTGCCCGAATTGTAGTGAAGGCACCGTCTGCAACATGTACGCTCCGGGATACAGCACTCCCACAAATGTGTACGGGTGCGGCGACGACACCAGTTACTATTACAGAGGCATTCTATGCATCCGTGACGACGGCTACTGCGATGAAAGCGGCGTATGTGGAATTCACGATTGCGACGACGGCAACCCCTGCACCCGCGATTACTGGGAAGGCGAGTGCAAAACGGAAGTCCTTGTCGACGGTTCGCCCTGTCCCTCGGACGACAACGCCTGTACCCACGATTTCTGCATCCAGGGCATGTGCAATGTACCCGTTGCCAACGGCCAGTTATGCAACGCAGACGACAGCATCTGCACGCAAAACGACGCCTGCCATTCCGGCGTGTGCGAACCTGGAGAGGCTCTCGACTGCTCGGACGGCAATCCCTGTACCATCGATTCCTGTGACCCTGTGGATGGCTGTGGCTGGTCCCCGTTCACCTGCGACGACGGCAACTCATGCACTCAAAACGAATGTTACGACGACAACGGTCAGCCGGGATGTAACTATCCGCCGCTTGATGCCGGAACGCTGTGCGACTCGGACGGCAAAGATTGTACGGCGGACATCTGCGACGGTTCGGGAACTTGTACTCATCCTCCGGCAGAAGCGGGAGTCGTCTGCAACGATGAAAACCCATGCACCTTGCGTGACCGCTGCGACAGCAACGGTCTATGCATCGGAACTCTCATCGATTGCGAAGACGGATTGTTTTGCAACGGCGCGGAAGTGTGCGAACCCGGAACGGGCTGCGTCGCCGGAGAGCCCCTGGTTCTGGACGACGGCATCGCCTGCACGCTTGACCGCTGCGACGAGGTTGCGGATGAAATCGTACACGAACCCAATCACTCTTTTTGCAACGACGGACTGATCTGCAACGGCGAGGAAGTCTGTGATACTGAATTGGGCTGTGTTTCCGGAGTCAATGCGATTGACGGCACGGATTGCGATACTGACGACGAAGACTGCTTCGTCAGCGTATGTCGTAGCGGAACGTGCGAAACGGATCAGCGTCCCGATTGCAGCACGTGTGGTTCGAATGGCTCGCTACATTGTTACCAAGGCGATTGCGGAGGATACTCCAGTGTCGTCAACGAAACATTCGACTCCTGCCCTGATGGCTGCTTCAATCCCGACTATGCGTGGAGTACCGACGACG
The DNA here is from genome assembly GCA_963663525.2 of Myxococcota bacterium. Lineage (GTDB taxonomy): Bacteria > Myxococcota_A > SURF-8 > SURF-8. Next base: position 1,763,048 of record CAXXHC010000003.1, on the reverse strand, counting down.
ACTGGACGTTCTCCGAAGAAACCCCACGGGGTTATCAACTGGGAGAAATGGCCGTAAGCACATGCGCCTATGATACCGATGAAACGAAGACGATCCGCCTGAACGTGCATACGATTCGCAAAAACACCACAGTCCGGTTCTATTACTTGTATTACGATGGAAGTTCTTACTCGACAAGCCATCGTATGTTATTCACTGTGGACGATACCGAGTACATGTCTGATATTTATAGTTACTACTACAAGCGTAACACGGAATTCACCGTTGAAACTCCAGGCATCCACACCCTGAGTTGGAGCGTTACAAATCTTAACAGCAGTTCCGGTCGAACTCCTTGCCTTTCGGTGATGAACGTCATTTTCGATGGCGATGCTTGTGCCGACACGGTAGTTTGCACGAACACGCTGTTTACCGGCGACGAATGCCTCTACTGTCCCGTGGAAGACGATCAACCCTGCAACGACGGCAACGAATGCACGGCAAGCATCGGCTCCTGCCAATTCGGATTCTGCCAGTCCGATCCCATGCCCGACGGCACCCCCTGCGCCATGGGTGGTTCATGCAATGACGGATCTTGCGAACAGTACGAGGATTGCGACGACGACAACCCCTGCACCATCGATTCCTGGACGGGAACGGTTTGCCAGAACGATTTCGCACCTGTAGGCACCGACTGCGACGACGGATTGTTCTGCAACGGTCGTGACACCTGCGACGGGAGCGGTGAATGCATCGCCGGAGGAGCACCCTGGCTTGGAGACGGCATCGATTGCACCGACGACTGGTGCGATGAGGAAAACGATATCATCCTGCATGATGCAAACGACGAAAATTGCGACGACGACATCTTTTGCAACGGGGCTGAAACCTGCGATCCCATTCGCGGCTGTAAGGACGGAAATGCTCCGGCAATCGACGACAGCATCGCCTGCACGGTGGATGCCTGCGATGAGGAAAATGACAACGTATTGCATACACCGGAACACATATTGTGCAACGATTCCGTGGACTGCACTATCGACACCTGCAACCCGCTTTTCGGAGGCTGTATCAATTTGCCGCTTGATTCCTACTGCGACGACAGCGATCCCTGCTCCGTGGACACCTGCGATCCTTACGATGGCTGCGTCAACGATCCGTTCGATTGCGACGACGGGATATCCTGCACGACAGACACCTGCGAAACGGTCGAAGGCGAACCATCCTGCACCCACTCCAATCTGCCTTACGGTGAACCCTGCGAAAGTGACGAAGATCCTTGCACGCTAGACATCTGTGAAGAAGGTGCCTGCACGCATCCTCCTGCCGAAGACGGCGTCTCCTGTTTCGACGACGAAAACCCATGTACCGAGGACATCTGTCTATCCGGGGAATGCAAACACACACCCGTCGAGGATGGAACCAGTTGCGACGAAAACGATTCGGATTGTACTTTCGACAGTTGCCAGATGGGTTACTGCGAAGCCTTGCCTCTACCGGACTGCCAGTCCTGCGGAGAAAATGGTCAGGGCTTGTGTGCGGGTGGCGCCTGCAATGGCGTAGACATACTGTTGGAGGAGGATTTCGAATCGGGCGTCATTCCTGAAAATTGGACATCGGGCGGCGCATTACCCTGGACCATAGAGAACGAAGGCGACAACTTCTCGGTACGAAGCGGTGCTATCGACCATCTCCAACACACGTGGTTGCGTTTCCAGGTCGAACTTCTCGAACCCGGAACGTTGAGCTTCGACTACCGAGTCCGCACGGATTCCTACGATGATTACCTCCTGTTGTTTGTCGATGAAACGCTGATAAACAGTTGGAGCGGGAACATCAATGACTACACAAACTATACATACGGATTGGATTCCGGCAGTCACACCATCGAATTCCGCTATTACAAAAATTATTACTACACGTCATACGAAGATACGGTCTGGATCGACAACGTAACGGTCACCCACGTTTCCTACGAGTGCGACGACGAAAATCCCTGCACCGAAGATCTTTACGACGGCGTGGCCTGCATCGCCTGCGACGCTCCCAACGACATCGCCTGCGACGATGGGAATTCCTGCACGGAAGGAACTCTCTGCCAGTCCGGCACATGCATGGGCGGGGCATCTTTGGATGACGGCACGGCCTGCGTTGACGACGCCAACCCGTGCACGTCCGACACCTGCTTGTCCGGAACCTGTATGCACGATGCCGTGGACGACGAAACTTCCTGCGATGGAAACGCCTTCGATTGTGAGGATTACCAATGCGTTTCGGGGTCTTGCGAATCGAGCACGCGCGAAGACTGCGCCGAATGCGGCGAAGCTGAACTGTGTATCGGCGGCGTTTGCGGAGGACAGCCGATGGAGATCCTCGAAGGCTTCGACGGCAACGTGCTGCACGGAAACTGGAGAACCGCCGCAGAACATCCGTGGGTTATACTCGAAGGCAGGTACAGGTCTTCGTCGAGATCCGTTGGCGTTGTCGAACTGCCTCGCTATACGAGTTCCTGGCTTGAAATCGAAGTGGACCTGAAACAAACCGGGGATATCTCATTCTGGTATCAAATCAAGAATAGCGATACGTACATCTCCTTCTACATCAACGACTCACGGCAGCTTTACGACTCGTACGCGTATAGCTGGGAGTCGTACTCCACTTCCAGCCTCGAACCCGGCCATTATACGTTCAAATGGGTCGCCTTCAATCAGTACGACTACGACTCCACCGATATCGTCACGGTCGACGACATCCACATCACGGGTCTCGAAGCACCCTGCGAGGACACAGACGAGAACAGTTGCACCATCGAAACCTTCGACGGCGAAAGCTGCATCGCCTGCGACGCCGTGGACGGCAGCGAATGCGACGATGGAGACTCCTGCTCTGCATTCGACACCTGCCTGGGTGGCGAGTGCATCGTGCACGAATCTTCGATTGAAGGTACGCCGTGCGAGGGCGACGAATTCGAGTGCACCAAGGACATCTGCAACGATTCGGGAACCTGCACCCATCCCGCCCACCATGAAGGCACGCCCTGCACGGACGAAGGCAACGAATGCACCGAGGATATCTGTGACGGTCAGGGTCTTTGCGGACATACACCCGTTCTGCAAGGCACCGAATGTGGCTATTGGGAAAGCGATTGCGTCACCGGATTCTGCAATGAAGGAGGCGAGTGCGTCGAAGAAATGCAACCGGACGACACGGTGTGCCATAAGAACGATTGTGATCAGGGCGTGTACGCTGGGTATTGCCTCAGCTACCTGTCTGACTATAGCCTTCCCGGTAGTGCTCGACAGTGGTGTGCGGACCGTAATTCTCGGCTGCTGACGTACGATGAGTGGATTGCCGTCACCGACGCCGGCTGGTTGAGACCGAATTCGTACTATCGCAACGTGCCCGTCGAAAACTGTCCGCAGAATTGCAGCGACGGCGTTTGCAACATGTACGCTCCTACCTATAGCTCTCCTGATGGCCTGTACGCTTGCGGCGATACCTACGACTACCGCCGGGGCATCCTTTGCGTTTCAGACATTGGAGCCTGTGATAACGGCGAATGCCTGTTGCACGTTTCCTGCTACGACGACAACCCCTGCACCATCGATTCCTGGAGCAATGGCGCCTGCCGCCACGAACTCGCTCCACAGGGCACGCAGTGCGATGACGAGGAAGTCTGCACCCAGGACGACGTTTGCGACGATTATGGAGAATGCGCCGGTGTAGCGGTCGATTGCAACGACGGAGCCTTCTGCAACGGCGTCGAAACATGCGAACCAGGAACGGGATGCGTATACGGACAGGCTCCCGCCGTGGACGACGGCGTGGACTGCACCCAGGACTTCTGTGACGAAGAGAACGACGCAGTTCTGCACGTTCCGATGGATAGTCTCTGCAACGACGAAAATTACTGCAACGGCGTCGAAACCTGTCATCTGACACTTGGCTGCCTGTCCGGAGGCAACCTTGCCAACGGTACCTCCTGCGATGCAGATCCCACGGATTGCCGTGTGTCGGTATGTCTCGACGGAGAGTGCTCGACGGACCTTCTGCCGGATTGCAGCCCCTGCGGAGAAGACGGCGACTTCTCCTGTGCTGGTGGAAGCTGCGGAGGCTACGGAGAAACCTTCATGGAAGGATTCGAATTCTGTGCGCCATATTCCGGCTGTTTCCACCCGAACGTGCGCTGGACCAACGACGAAGAACTGCCATGGCAGCCTATAGACCTTGCAATGGAAGGTATCGAGGGACTCTCGAACCAGCCGGAGGGCCGATATGCGTTGAAAGGGCAGGTTTTCGAGTACGGCCAAAGTACCGAAATCGCGATGACCTTCTTCACCAACGATCCGAACACGGAGTTTTCATACTGGGAATTGCGCAAGAATCTCACCGACTACAACTCGTACATTCGATGCTATATCGACGATGTGCTTGATTTTGAGACTCGTTACGACAGTTCCTACTGGTATCAGCGAACCATCCAAATCGATACCGTCGGAGAGCACGAATTCCGCTGCAACCTGTCTTTCGAATACAATTATAGTTCGACGGCGCAACCGATATTCTACCTGGACCAGATCACCATCAGCGGGAATATCTGCGCCAACTTCGATGAGGTCGATTGTCTCGAAAACCTCTCCGCCGGTACGAACTGCATGTACTGTCCCTACCCTGACGGATGGGCCTGCGATGACGACAACCCCTGCACCTCGCCTATCGGAACGTGTGAGAGCGGAGTCTGCGACGTGGAATGGGCTCCAAACGATACGCCTTGCGGAGAAGACAGCGTATGCATCGACGGTGTTTGCATCGAAACCGACTGCAACGACGACAATCCCTGCACTGTAGACAGTTGGCTGGTCGATTCGTGCCATCACGAGCCTTTACCGGAAGGCAGTTCCTGCAGTGACGGGGTGTATTGCAACGGGATGGAAACCTGCGACGATCAGGGACAATGCCTGCCTGGCGGCGATCCGCTTGTTGACGACGGTCTGGCCTGTACGGACGATGCCTGCGACGAGGCACTGGACATCCCCGTCCATTACCCGATGGACGAACGTTGCGACGACGGTCTGTATTGCAACGGCGTCGAAACCTGCAACGAATTCCTCGGTTGCCAGGAAGGAGCAGCCCCACAGGATCCTGACGATGTGTGGTGCACCGATGAAGTCTGCGACGAGGAAAACGATACGATTCTCCATGTCCCGATGGACGAATGGTGTACAGACGACAATTTCTGCAACGGTGAGGAAACCTGCGAACCATTGGTAGGTTGCCAAGAAGGCACTCCGCCGGACCTCGACGACGGTATAGACTGTACGCATGATTGGTGCGATTGGGAAATGGGCATCTTGCACGATCCGATGGACGATTTCTGCGACGACGGCGAGCCCTGCAACGGAGTCGAAACCTGCAACGAGACTCTTGGTTGCCTTGAAGGTACGCCTCTCGATGAAGGTGCGATTTGCGACGACGATCCAGACAACTGCGTCGACGGCACGTGTATCGAGGGAACATGCAACATTGTCAACGTGGATGAATGCAGTCCCTGCAAGGGCGACGACATCATCTCGGGATACTGTTTCGATGGCACCTGTCACCAGCCACTGGAGTTCTTCCACGAGAGATTCGAAGATGGCATGAACTCCAACTGGAACTACTGGACGGACAACGCATCATGGAACCTCGACGAGACGGAAGCCGTAGAAGGTAACTGGTCATTCTCGACGATGTCGGGAGACGAAGGCGAGTTCTTCGTCGAACTTTGGATTCGAATGGAAATCGACAAGCCTGCCAAAGTAAGCTGGTGGCAAAAACTGAACACCTTCCCGGCAGAACTGGGTGGAGAAGGTGAGATTACCCGAGGTCAAGTCCTTGGCTTCGGCGACGGCACGGCAGAATTTATCGAACGGCTATGGACGGGCACCAGCGACTGGAGTATGCAGGAGCACTACTTGGCACCAGGATCGTATTGGCTGTTCTGGTATTACAGCGGCGTAGTGGAGCCGGAATTCGACGATCACATCTGGCTCGACGATATCACCGTTTCCTACGTGGACGAAACCTGCTCCGATGGCAACGGCTGTACGATCGATTTCAACGTCGAAGGCGACTGCCGGACCTGCGCAGCAGCCGAATCCGCTCCATGTGATGATTCAAACCCTTGTTCGGACGCTTCCATCTGCCAATCCGGCGAATGCACACCGACGTCCCTGCTTGCAGATGGTTGGAATTGCTGGGACGGCTCCGATTGCATGAACGAAGGCACCTGCCAATCCGGCGAATGCCAGGCGAATCCGGTGGAATCCGGTGTATCCTGCACCGAAGACGAGAATCCCTGCACATCCGACTCCTGTAACGGTCTGGGAGAATGCATCCATGAATTCGTCACGGAGGGAACTCCCTGCACGGACGACGGCAACGACTGCACCAGCGATTTGTGCAACGCTATAGGAGAGTGCACGCACGCAACGGCTCCCCTTGGCACCCGTTGCGGCACCTGGAACGAATGCGAGTTGGGTCAATACGGCGGTGTCTGCCTGACCCACATCTCCGATCCCTGCCTGCCATATGGCGACTCGGCAAAGGAATGGTGTCAGGAGCGAGGATCGGAACTGATTACACACGAGGAATATCTGACCATCACCCAGGCCGGATGGGTCGAACCCTACTGGAACTACGACACCATCGCCAACGACGGTGTGGACCTCGCGACATGTCCCGACGGCGTCGGCAACTTCTGGGTTCCGGGCGATAGCGATCCGGACAACATGTGGCGCTGCGGAGACACGATCAGAAGCTGCAACCGGGCGGCCCTTTGCGTCGGTCGGGGAGGATTCTGCAACGGAGAGATCTGCGAGCCGCATTCCGAATGCCGCGACGAAGATCCGTGTACGCAGGAAGGCTGGAACGGGGAATGCTTCATCGAGCCTTCCGAGGACGGCACTCCCTGCGACGACGACGGCAACCCCTGCACTCTCGACCAGTGCCTGGACGGCGAATGCAACACCACTGTTCCCGACGGCACGGTCTGCGACGCCGACGGATCGACGTGCACCCCGGATGACTTCTGCCTGTCGGGTGTATGTGTGACGGGACAAAGCATGGACTGTGACGACGGCGACCCCTGCACTGTGGATTCCTGCGATGATCTCGCGGGATGCGTGCACGAGCCTTTCAGTTGCGACGACGAGAACGAATGCACCGACGATATCTGCCTCGACGACCGGGGAGTTCCTGCCTGCGATCACGTAGCGCTAGACGCCGGAATCCCCTGCAACAGCGATGGCAACGATTGCACCGAAGACGTCTGCGACGGCACCGGCATCTGTTCGCATCCGCCCAGCGATGCTCAAACGCTCTGCGACGACGATGACGCCTGCACAGAGGAAGATCACTGCGACGGCTTTGGTGATTGCTCGGGAACGCCCATCGATTGCGACGACGGACTGTTCTGCAATGGCGTGGAGGTCTGCAATAACAATTACGGCTGCCAGGACGGCGAGTTGCCGCCCATGAGTGACGGCGTGGATTGCACCATCGATACCTGCAATGAGGAAACCGACACCATCGAACACGTGCCGGACGATTCTTACTGCGATGACGGCAACCCCTGCAACGGCGCGGAAACCTGCCACGAGAAGCTTGGCTGCCGTCCCGGAACCTATCTCGCCGACGGCACGAACTGCGACGAAGCCCCCGACGACTGCTCCATACAGTATTGCGACGACGGCCTATGCGTCGCGGCATCCATGCCGGACTGTACCGCCTGCGGCAGCGATGGTCGAAGTTTCTGCGCCGGAGGAGAATGCGGAGGACTGAATTCAACCGTAAATGAAGGCTTCGAGTCCTGCGCACCGCAAAGGGGCTGCCTCGATTCCTCCTACGCCTGGTACAACGACGAGGAGAATCCCTGGGTCGTACGAAAACAGAACGACCACGGACTGCCTCCCTACGCGGGAAGCTATGCTCTGTTCGCCAAGGTGGATGAAGAGGGTGAAACCACATCGATATCTCTGAAATTCTACACCACGCAGAGTTACGCCTACTTCAGTTTCCGCTACATGTTCTACAATGGGCATAATTATAACTACCATGGCACGTTCGATCTCTCCGTGGACGGCGAAAGCTTCTACAGCACCAATTACAACAGCTCGTACTGGTCGTCATACAGCAATTACATCTATGAACCGGGAATCCATGAGATCACGTGGGAAATCCGCAACGATTACAGCTTCGATCCCCAATACCCGGCCACGCTGATGATCGATTCCATCTCCGTGAGCGGCAGTGAATGCTCTGAATTGGAGGAATGCTCTACGGCGCTGTTCAACGGCTCGTCCTGTGTTGCCTGTCCGGCTGTAAACGGCACGGTCTGCGACGAGGGCAATCCCTGCACGAATGGCGCCTGCCAGCAGGGAAGCTGCCATATCATCGATCGCGACGGCCAGTCCTGCGACACGAACGGCTTGGACTGCACCGAGGACGTTTGCATCGGCGACGTGTGCACGCCGCAAAATCTACCCGACTGCACCGAGTGCTTGGACGGTGGACTGTGTGGAGGTGGCGCTTGCTACGAAGCCTCGTTGATGGAGGAAGGTTTCGAGGACGGCATTTTCGGCGAGAACTGGGCGACGGGTGGTGATGAATTATGGTACGTGACGAACGACCTTGCCTACGAGGGTGAATTCTCGGCCATGGCATTCCCGACCGATTCGTATCAGAATCACGAATTGTACTACTACATCGATCTCCTGAGATCCGCAAGAGTCACGTTCTGGTTCAAACTCGACACGCCAAGAGGAGAATGCGAGCTGGAATTCTGGAGTTCTTACGGTTCGTGGCACTATTGGGACGAAACGACCGACTGGCAGCAAGCCTCACTCTACCTCGACGAAGGTTCGAGTGAACTGGTGTGGTATTACTACTGCCGCAACACCGAAATCATGGGTGACAACCGGGTCTGGGTCGATAACATCCGCATTGAATACGAAAACTATTGTTACTCTGATGAAAACTGCACGACTTTCGTACCGAGTATTGGAGAAGATTGCACCGAATGCATCCTTCCCGATGGTACGGACTGCGACATCGTCGGGGATTGCACGCAACACAACATTTGCCAGGACGGCGAATGCCAACAAGGAAACCCGGTTGACAACGGACTGTCCTGCAACGACGATGGCAATCCCTGTACGGCGGACAGCTGCCTTGACGGCGAATGCGTCCACGATCCGGTGGAAAACGGACTGCCTTGCAACGACGACGGTAACACGTGCACCGAAGATGTTTGCTTCGATGGAGCCTGCACGCACGATCCCGTTCCTACAGGCACCGATTGCGACGACGATCCCTCCGACTGCACGCCGAAAACCTGTTCCGAGGAAGGGTATTGTACGGTCATGGACTCCAAGATGGACTGCGAACCCTGCGGTGGAGACGGCGAACGATTCTGCGCAGGCGGGACTTGCAGCGGACACACGGTCGTCTGTGACGAAACCTTCGAATCCGGCGGCATACGCCACAACAGCTACGGTTGGAGCGGGGACGCCTATTGGGCCGTTGCCGAAGACGAAGCCCACACCGGCACGAAATCCTACGCCAGCAACCCGATTCCCAACTCCGGCGACAGCGAATTCCGGCTGTATTCCGTATCACTCGATGCCCCGGGAATCGTGTCGTTCTATCTGAAAACCGACACCGAAGCCGACCGGGACGAACTGTTTTTCGCAGTAGACGGCTTGGGACTGGGAACATGGAGCGGCGATACGGATTGGACCTACGCCGAATTCCCGTTGGATGCAGGCGATTACACCTTGTACTGGTGGTACTCAAAAGACAACTCAAACTTCGAAGGCCGCGACAAGGTGTGGATCGACGACATCCTTGTACGAACCATTCCCGATCCTCTATGCACCGACGACTTGTCCTGCACCGCCGATCTGATGGGCGAAGAAGCCTGCGTGTTCTGCGCGCTGCCTTCCGGCCTTGAATGCGAGGACGGCAACGCCTGCACCCAGACAGGCCAATGCGACGGTTCCGGAGCCTGTCAGACCTCTCCTGTACCCGACGACACGCCCTGCGACGAAGACGACAACCCCTGTACTTCAGACATCTGTCAAAGCGGGTCGTGCGAACATCCGCCGGTGACCAACGACACCCCCTGCGATGAAGATTCCCTGGACTGCACGAACGACACCTGCCAGGACGGCTCCTGCGTTCCCTTCGCCGTGGACGATTGCGAGCCATGCCGCAACGGCGGATACTGCGCAGGAGGTCTGTGCGGCGGCTATGGTTCGAACGTGGCAGAGGATTTCGAATCGGGTGAAATCGATCCGGGTTGGCAGTCGGGTGGCGAGGCGGACTGGATGGTTACTGGGTCGCGCGTGTATGAAGGCGTCTACTCCGCTACGAGCGGCGATATCGGCGACAATCAGACGAGTTGGCTCGGTTTCAACGTCACGCTGAACGAAAGCGGACAGGTGTCTTTCACGTACAAAGTCGAAAGTGAAGAAGATGGCGACTTCCTCGTCTTTTACCTGGATGGCCAATTGGTCGGTCAGTGGTCGGGATACACCGATTGGACCCTCCATGAGGTCGCTCTGGAACCCGGTCTCCACAGCCTCGACTGGGGGTACATCAAGGATTACGAAGATTCCGAGGGCCGCGACCGGGCATGGCTCGACAACATCTCGGTCACCGGTATCGGGCTAGTGTGCGAAGACGACAACGAATGCACCGCCGATCTCTACAACGGAACAGAGTGCATCGCCTGTTCCCTCCCCGATCAGACCGCCTGCAGCGACGGCGAAGGCGTCTGCGAGGAAGGAATCTGTTCGGAATAACGGGAGATTTTTCTCTCGGAAACAACAAGCCCGCCCGTGGTTAGCCACGGGCGGGCGTTTTTTTAGGGGGGGAGCCCACGCAGCAAACTAACGCGTTACCCCGCAAAGATGCGCAACGCGCGCGGAACGACCTTGAACGTGGCGGGAAGGCGTCCGGGTTGCTCGCCGTCCATGTCGATCAGCACCTGGTCCCCGGAATTCACGGGCATCGCTTCCAGTCTGGCAGTGGAAAACGACTCTATCTTGGGCATATTCAGATGTTCGCCCTTGTAAAGCTTTCCAGAAAGCGCAACGAATTCGGTGAAAGTCAAATCCCCGAGAATCACCATATCGAAACGCCCGTCATCCACTTCGGCCAGCGGCGCGATGCGCATCCCGCCGCCGAACACGCGCCCATTGGCCAACGCCACGTTGGAAATGCTGCGCTCGATGCTTTTCCCGCCGTTCAACACGAGCTTCACCGGCGTGTTGCGCCATTTGATGATCGCCCGCAACGAGGCCATGAAAAAGCTGGCCTTGCCGCCCAGCGCTTTGCTCGTTGTATTGCAATAGTGATCGACGAGCCCGCCCAGTCCGAAACTTGCGATGTTGATGTAATAGCGGTCCAACTCCACGCCGTCAGGTCCGATGCAGGTCAGGTGTCCCAGATCGATCGTGCGCGTCTTCCCGGATTCGAGGCGGCTCAGCGCCTCGGAAAAGTCCTTGCTCCATCCGAAGGTTTTGCGAAAATCCCCGCCGGTTCCCACCGGGATGAATCCGAACGCCGCCTCCGGGCTTACCGCTTTTCCGTTGCTGAAAAAGCCGTTGACCACTTCATTGTTCGTGCCGTCGCCACCCACGGCGACAATGCACCTCGCGCCGTCTTCCAGCGCTTTGCGTGCCATGCGTTCGGCATCGCCCCTGCAACTTGTGTATTCGTAGTCGCAGGCACCGAGGGTTCTTTCGATTTTTTGCGCCTTTTCCGGCCAGGTAGCCCCACAGCGTCCATTTGCCGCTGCGGGATTGACGATGAACCGGGTCCGAGATTCATTGTCCATATCTCGCCCTCTTTCCCAATAATACCGACGATTTATAACAAATGATCTTCCTTGGGAGCGGGAGCCTTGTCAATTTTTTGCTTGAATTTCTCGAACCCTTCGCGCCCCATCAGTCCGTAGGCAAATTTCTTGCCCAACTCCACGCCGGGCTGGTCGAAAGGATTCACTCCGTACAGATACCCGGCGTAACAGGTCGTCGCCTCGGCCCAGAAAATGAGCTGCCCCAGGGTTTCGGCTGCGATTTTCGGCAGGCGGATTTCATAGCTCAAGCGTCCCTGCCGGGACAGGGCGAAGCGACTGGCTTTCAACTCGGCCTGAATCAATTCCTGCATCGTGTGCCCGCTGAGATAGTTCAACTCGTCGGGAAGGTATTTTTTGCCGGGGAAACGAACTTTCTTTTCGAATGCTTCCACGTGGAGAAACACGAAAAACTTGTCGTCCGGCCCTTCCATATATAGCTGCATTTGCGAGTGCTGATCGATGGCCCCGAGGGCTTTGATCGGTGTGGTTCCCGCACGGACCTCGCGACCGTCCTCGGCGCTGCGCTTGCCCAGACTTTCGGCCCACAACTGGCAGAACCACTCCGTCCAGTCCCGCAAGCCATCGGCGTAAGGCATGACCACCACCATGTTTTTTCCCATGGCGGTATCGGCGAGCACGTGCAGCCCGGCGATTCTCAACGCCGGATTCCTCTCGGCGGGAGCTTCCAAAATGCGCCGCGACATGGCCGCCGCCCCTTTTAGAAGCCCCTGTATGTCGATTCCCGCCGCCAGCGCCGGAAGCAGTCCCACCGGGGTAAGTACCGAAAAGCGCCCGCCCACATCGGGGGGAACGTCGAGGCAGGCGATTCCATGTTGCGCCGCGAAAGGCCGCAACACGCCTTTTTCCGGGTCGGTGGTGAACACGAAGTGCTCGGACCAGCTATTGGGATAAAGCTTGCGCATCCGTTGAAGTACGGTGGCGAACTGCGACGCCGTTTCGGCGGTGGTGCCGGATTTCGAGATCACGTTGAACACCGTTTTCAGCGGATCGATCGCCGACCACAGCGCCTCGAAGCTATCGGGGTCGTCGTTTTCGAGAAGGTAGACCTTCATGCCGCCGCGCTTCTCGGCGGAAAGTTCGTTGTGATATCGGTGAGTTAGAGCATTTAGCAGCATACGCGTACCCAATGCGCTACCCCCGATACCGACCACCACTAGCGTATCGTAATGTCCTTGCCAGGACGCCACGAGATTGGCCATGGCGGCGAGGTTTTTCGGTTTCGCCTGGAGTTCGGGAGCTTTCCAGAAACCGAGCTTCTCTTCGGCAACTTCCCGCTCGACGCGCTCTTTAGCGGCAATCAACATTTTCTCGAAGGATTTCAAATGTTTACTTGTAACACGTCCCCGTCCGAAACAGGTAGACAGATCGAACACCAACGGTTTCGCCGCCGTCATGACCACCCTCCTCATCTGCCAGATCCTTGTGGAATGCCTTGTTTTTTCACTATAAAACTTTAATGCGCTTTGACAAGCGGAAAACGAGCCCCCCCCAGCAATTTCCATCTCAATTCGACTCTTCATGCAAACGTGCAAATTGACGAAAAAACGTGCAGATTCGGAAACACGAGCATTGCGAGAAAAAACCAAATGGATCTTGATTTTTCACCCTAAAAAGGCCGTTTTTGTCCCATTGCTTTACACTTTTTTCTCGGTTACCCTCGACTCGTTGCGAGAAAACCGGGGAGGACTTTGCACGTTTCGTCGTGAGTTTGCACGAGTTTTGCGATATAGATCGAGCATGACGTGAGTTTGCGTAAAATTGCACGACTTTGCAGTATATTCACGCGAGTTTATATTATTTTTAAACATTATTAGGAGCTCCTTAGGGTGAACCGAATGTACTCCTTCTCCAACCTGCTTTCTCGCCTCGTTCTATTCGGAAAGTCAATACTGTCCAAAACAATCTGAGATCCGTGTTTTGGACACGGTAAGTAGCTGAAAATACTGGACAGAATTTCCAAGACGAAACCAGGTCTCCATTGCCTGATTTTGCTGTCCAAAATTAAGTTGAGACTGTTTTTACGTGCATATGCCATTTAACCCGCATAATTCATGAAGAATCTACTGCGACTTGAAAATCCTCGATCTTTCACTTGTTTCCCGATTTTCATCCTCGACAGACTGTAAAGTATGCCTGCGGGTGAAAATCGGTCCAACTTCATGAAATATCTTCGGTTTTCTGCGTCTCGCTACGATCCTTATGAATAATGCGGGTTAAAGCCCATTTTTCAAGCGATTTGAGCATCAATCCAATAAGATTCGGCTGAGGGAACCATCAAGATGCTGTCCAAGAAAACCTATTTTGAACAGGCGTGTCGGAAAGTCATAAAATTTTCGAGTTTACGGACGTCCGAACAGTTCCGTCACATCTTTTCCGATGGCACGCAGATAGGCCAGCCGGGCAAGTTCGAGTTCCAGACGGCGGGTCTCGAAATCCACGTGGGCGTTCTGGCTGCTGCGCCTGGCGTCGATAACCGTCAACGCCGTGGCGTTCCCGTTGAAATACGCGATGCGCGCCAGCTTGAGAGTATCGTCCGCCAACTTCGTTTTCGTCTTCGCCGTACCCACGAAATACTCCGCCTCACGGATCATGCGCAGGCTGTGGAGGTACTCCGTCTCGGCTTCGGCCTTGACGTCTTCCAACTCCAGCCGAGCTTTACGCTTCGACTCCCGCTTGGAACCCAGCGCGGGATAAAACCCGTAGTTGAAGAGCGGAACCGTCAACGTCAATCCCGTAAACCAGGAATCCCGATCCACAACCAGCGGCGTATCGGGAACCGTCAAGGCGTAGTCGTACTGAAACACCGCGACGAGCGTCGGAACGAATTGCATGTACTGGGTTTTAAGTTCCTTTTCGGCCAGACGCAATTCCTTCTCGGCCACCTCGACATCCCACCGGTTCGCGGTCGCATCGGTGGTATCCTGCTTCTCGGAAACGCCCTCGAACGGCACCGACTCCGGGTTTTCGACCGGCAGCGGCGGCGTATCGATTACCATCAACAGCGCCAGGGTGTCGCGGATATCCTCCAGCGCGAAAATGGCTCCGGCCTGGGATTCCCTTAGTGAAATCAAGTCGGTCTGGGCGCTTTTCACGTCCATCAATTCTCCCGCGCCCGAACGATAGCGCGAAAGCGCGTCCTTGATGTGAGTCTCCAGCGCGTCGGCCTGCGAGGCATAGACCCGGATCAGCTCCTGCGCCGTCGCCGCCTGGTAGTAGGTTTCGGCCACCGTGTAGAGCAACACCTGCCGTGCCTGCTCCATGCTCAATTTCGCGATTTCCTCTTCATTTCCAGCCACATCCACGCCAAGCCACGTCTGAGCGTTCACCAGCGGCATACGGACGTTCAGTGTCGCGTCCACTTCGTTCCGTTCGCGGGTTTCGAAGCTGCGTCCACTCGAATCGGTGGATGTCATCGCCTCGTCGTGCAGGATATAACCGAGTTCGCCGGAGACGGTCGGCAAAAGCCCCGCCCAGGACGCCCGCATATTTTGGGCGGCCAGCGCCAAGTTGACCCTCAGCGCCTCCAGCGAGCGGTTGCGCTCGTCGGCCCTATGCAGCGCCTGCGCGAGCGTGACCCTCTTTCCCGGTCGAAGCGAAGGCAACGCGGAAGAATCGACCACCTGCGCATCAAGGTAAACGGGCGAAAACACAAAGGAAAACACCAACGTCCAAACGGCGACTCTAACCATATTCAACATGCGATGCTTCTCTTTCATCACGCACCCTCGTGGACTTCGGCGTCGTTCGGATCGGCGTTTTCACCATTGAAACGTTTCAACACGTCGTCAAGCGCCATGTACAGGCAGGGCACGATCACCAGAATGATCGCCGTGGTGAAGACGATGCCGAAACCGAGCGAGATGGCCATCGGAATCAGGAATGTGGCCTGACGGGAGGTTTCTAGGATCATCGGCACCAGACCGCCGAACGTGGTCAATGTGGTCAGCACGATCGGTCGGAAGCGCCGGATGCCCGCCTCGTGAATGGCCTCGAAGGCGGAATGATCCTTCCGCTTGCCGTTGGCGTAATGCACCATGATAAGCGAGTCGTTGACCACCACCCCGGACAGCGCCACCACGCCCATGAGGCTCATCAACGAAAGATCGAATCCCAGCAGAATGTGGCCGATCACGGCTCCGACGATACCGAAGGGAATGGCGACCATCACGATCAGCGGCTGCATATAGCTACCAAAGGCGATGGCCAGAAGCGCATATACCACGAACATCGCCAGCATGAAACCGCCCCACAGCGCGTGGGTGGACTCGCCCATCTCGGCGTGCATTCCCTGGTACGTCCAGGTAAGACCTGGGTAGTTTTCCCGCAGTTTGGGAAGAATTTCATCGTCGATCGAGGCGCGCACCCGCGTCATGGCGCTTCGCGGTTCGACATCCAGCCCCACAGTCACCACCCGGCGACCGTTGCGTCTCGATATGGAATTGAACGCTTCCCCAACATTCACCGTGGCGACCTCGAACAGAGGAACTTCCGTCCCGTTCGAGGTCAGAATCGTGAAATCTTCCAGAGAGGCAAGTTCCTTGCGTTCTTCTTTGGGAAGCTTGACGCGCACTTCGATTTCGTTGGTGCCCCGAAGCTGCCGTTTGGCCACGGCTCCGTAAAACGCATGGCGTAGTTGGTTGCCGACATCCTCGGAAGTCAAACCCAGGTTGCGCGCCTCCGGCAGCAGTTTGAAGTCGAACTGCACCTTTCCTTTGTCGTAATTGTCGTTGACGTCGCGGGCGTTTTCGAATTCCTTGGCCAACTCCACGAAATCCGCGCTCGCCTTCTGGAGCACGTCGATGTCCGTATGGCTGAGATCCACCATGATATCGTCCCGATGGCCGCCCGGACCGCTTTCCGCCTGGAACGTGATTTGGTCCACGCCTTCGATATCCCCGATTTCCTTGCGCCACAACTCAATGATGTCCTTCGCCGTCATGTCGTGCTCGTCGGCGGGTCTCATGACGATTTCCACGTCGATGAACGTCTGCCTGCGCACGTTGGTCTTGATGCCTTCCGCCGCGACCTTCAGGTTGTATTTTTCGAACATCCGATGGGTGGATTCGGTAATGTCGTGGGCGATTTTCGCGGCCTGATCCAGCGTAGTGCCCACCGGCAGATACACCCCTGCCTCGATTTCGTCGGCAGCCACTTCCGGCATCATAATCATGCCCATGTGGTCGCTCGCCCCGTATCCTCCCACGATAATCAACAGGGCCGTGGCGATGGTCATGGTAATGTAGCGGTACTTCAGCGCAAGATCTAGAAACGCCCGGTACTGACGATCAACAAAGCGGTTGAATCCCCTGGCGAACGCCTGCTGCGCGCGGTGAATCATACCGCCATCGAAGATCCCTTTCCGCCCCGAAGTATGGGCCAGGTGGGCCGGTAGAATGAACACCGCTTCGAACAGGGAAATGGCGAACACGGTGATGACCACCACCGGGATGGGCCAGAAAAACTTGCCCATCATGCCGGGTACGAACATCAACGGGACGAAGGTCACGATATTGGTGAGTACGCTGAACGTTACGGGACTGAAGATGTCTTTCGCGCCCTGCACGGCGGATTCGAGAAATCCCATGCCCTGCTGGCGGTATTCGAAGATGTTTTCCCCTACGATGATGGCATCGTCCACCACGATGCCCAGCGCCACAAGGAAGGCAAACATCGAGATCATGTTGATGCTCACGCCGAAAATCGGCAGAATCATCAGGCCGCCAAGGAAGGAGACGATCATCCCCATCATCACCCAGAACGCCAGCCGGAATTCCAGAAACGCCGCGAGGATCACGAGCACGATCACGATGGCGATAATCCCGTTTTCTTTTAAAAGGTTCAGCCGGTCGGCGTAGTGCTCGGCGCGGTTTTTTTCGATG
This sequence comes from Myxococcota bacterium, assembly GCA_963663525.2. GTDB lineage: Bacteria > Myxococcota_A > SURF-8 > SURF-8. The sequence continues at coordinate 1,745,267 of CAXXHC010000003.1, read as the reverse complement.
CGCAGATGCAATCCCGGCGGCAGCGTCGTTTCGAAGTCGGCCAGCACTTCTCCCACCGCCTCGGCGATGTCGATGGGCGACTGCTTCCCCACCCGGAAAATCCCCAATTCCACCGAAGGCTGCCGGTTGAAATGGGCGTGAAAGCCCGTTTCGTCGAAGCCGTCTTCTATGTCGGCAATATCTTTGAGCAAAACCGGACTGCCCGTCTCCGAGGGAATCACCACGATATTGCCGAATTCCTCGGCCCATTGTTTGCGCTCCTTCATGCGCAGCACGATTTCCCCGCTTCGGCTCTCCACGGCTCCGGCGGGAATATCGCGGCTCGATTGCTCGATGATGCTCGCGACTCCCCCCAGCGTAAGGCCGTATTTTCGCAAACGGTGTTGGGGGATTTCCACGTGGGTCACGTAGTCCGGCACGTGGTCGATCGTCACCTGCGTGATGCGGCGGTCGGCTAGAAAACGGTCGCGCAGGCCCTCGGCAAGTTTTCGCAGACTCCAGATGTCGGTATCCCCGTAGATGACCACTTCCAAAACCCCGCGTTCGCGAGCTTGGAGCATGACTTCCGGCTGCTCGGCGTCGTCGGGAAAGGTGCGGATACGGTTGATGGACTGATCGATGTCCTGAAACGCCCTCATGCGGTCGGTTCCGGCCACCAACTCGATCGACACCTCGCCCTGCCCCTCCCGCGCTGTCGATACGATTTCCTCGATACCCTGGATGCCCTTGATGGCTTCCTCCACCGGCTGGAGGATACCCTGCTCGACTTCCTCCGGCGAAGCGCCCGGATAGCCGACGCTGACTTGCACAATGTCCATTTCGAAACGGGGAAAAACCTCTTTCTGGATGGTGAACGCCGACCAGATGCCGCCGCAGATGAAAATCACCATCAGCAGGTTGGCGGCGATCGGATTGCCGGCCATCCACGCGATAAGCCCGGTCCGTTTTAAGTTATCGAAATTCGCTGGGGTTTCGCTCATTATCGCTGTCTTTTCCGGAAACAATCAAGCCATCGACAGGCATGGACTGATGGATGATTGAGGTTACTTTACGGGTTCTTCCTTCAAACGCAACGGCGCTCCCTGGACCACGGAAGCCAGGCTGGTGGTGACGATCCGTTCCCCGTCTTCCAGTCCTTCCGAAATGTAGGCGTAGGAGGTACCACGAAGCAGAACATTCGCCTCGCGGATGTCGAGTGCGCCGTCTTTCATGACCCAGACGGTATCGTTTTTGCGCAAATGATCCAGATCGATGCGCACGACGTTCTCGATCTGTTTCCCTTGGATGCGGGTTTCCACGAACGAACCGATCATCAAGACCGGTTCACCGGCATGTTCGGACAGATGGGAGAGGGGATCTTCCACTTCCACGAGCACCCTCGCCAGGCGTGTTTTTTCCTCCAACGCTCCGACGAGTTTATAAAGCCTTCCTGTACGAAAAGCACCTTTCGACCAGGAAGAACGGTTGCGCACGCGAACTTCCGCCCCTTTGCGGTCTTTTTCGGGAAATTCCAGCCATTGGAGCTTGGAAAGCGGCACGCTGGTTTTCACCCAGTAGGTGCGCCAGCCGACCAGCCGCCCCAACTCGCTACTCGTCGAAACCTGCGAACCGACATTGACGCTGCGGCTCAAAACATGCGCGTCGAAAGGTGCTTGGACCGTCGTCCGCCAAAGATTCCGTTCGGCCTGCTTTACGGCGGCGCGGGCGGACTCGACCTTGGCTTCCAGCGCTTCGAGTTGCGGCTTGCGCAGCACCAGGGCTTCTTTGTCGGAGGGAAGTTCCTCGTCGAGCAAGGCATAACTGTTTCGAGCCGCTTCCTGAAGTCCCATCTCGATATCGAGTTCCGCCTGGGCTTGCTGCAAGGCGGCTTTTTGCTGCGCCAGCGCGTTCCGATAGTCGGAAGGGTCGATTTGCAGCAAGGTTTCGCCTTTTTTCACGAATCCGCCCGGAACGAAGCTTTCAGCCATGCTCGTAACGCGCCCGGCGACCTCCGGACGGAGCAGAATGTCTTTCGAAGGCTGCACGGCTCCCAATCCTTCGATTATAGGATGAAAATTACCGCGTTCGACCTCTACGACCTCCACCAGCATCGCCGTTTTCTTCGTGGCGCCTACCCGGACGGCCTTCGGCTGGGTCGAGAAAATCAGCCACAGAGTTCCGGCTGTCACGAGGAGGATGGTCAAAATGGTAAAAAGCCGCTTTCCCGTAATTTTAAAGGAATCGACCTGAGAAGAACGGGGGGAGCTATCGGGCATTGTGTAAATCTTCTTTCCTTAGGAGTGATCGATACGTTTCGATCCTTTGCTTTCATTGAGACGTTTACGAAAGCATTTTGTTACAACCGTTTCACGATTCCTTAGATTTAAAGTCATGTCAATAATTGCAACCGCAACCTCAGGGCGATTCCATTCTTGATTTGGCACGAACCTGATTCGTTAGATGAAGGAAAGGGTGCCCGGGTCTTCGATCCGGAATGGATCGATGGCCCGGATTGCCTGTGTTTTCACGGCCTTTCGCCTAACGGCGAAAGACCGTGATTCCATAAGAGAGGGCTTTCCCCCGGCAGGGTCGATGGTATCATCGCCCTATTTTGATGACGGGATCGCTTGAGCGTCCCAAGCAGGAGGAAAGCCCATGATTTGTATTGGAATGGATGTGCATCAGAAGTCAACCACCATTTGCATTCAGGACGATACGGGAAAGCAGGTTTTTCTCGGATCTTGTCCGACCACCTTTTCCGGATTCTCCGAAACGCTCCGGCCCTGGCTCGAAAAGCATCCCGGTGCGCCGGGGATGGAAGCCTGTTCGAAGGCGTATTCCACAAGCGGAATCGTCGTCGTATTGGGAGGATGCCCGCAGGTGTACCCGGCGGATGAAGTGGCGAAGAAAACCCGCAGCCGGAAGAAAAAGACCGACACCCGCGACGCCCAGGATCTCTGTACCAACCTGCGCACGGGAGCCTTGGTTCGCGAGGTGGTTCTGCCGCCGGAGCCGATGCGCAAGCTTCGTTCGGTGCTCAAGGCGCGGGCGCTGAACGTGAAGATCCAGACGCAGGCGATCAACGCCGCCAAGGCGCTGCTGAGGGAGTACGGCCTGGATGGCGCCTCGGGAAGCATGAACACCCAAGCGGCCTGGAAAAAGCGGCTCGACGCCAAGATGCCCGAGATGGTGAGACAGCTGTTGGAAACGCATTTCGCCAGCTTCCTTTTGGCCTCGAATCAGATCGAAGGGTTGACGACGATGGCCGAGGATCTTGGCCGTGAAAACCACGCGTTCGATGGGGTGCAGACGATTCCGGGAGTGGGCCCGATCACGCGGCTGGCGCTTGCGGCGCATCTGTTCGACATCGGTCGTTTCCGTTCGGGAAAGCAGGTGACGGCCTACGTGGGTCTGTGCCCGTCGAGCTACGATTCGGGGGATCGCGAGCGCAAGGGACGCATCACGCGGGAGGGGCCGGGGTTGTTGCGGGCGTTGCTTGTGGAGTGCGCGCAGCACGCCCGGAAGCGAAAGAAGCCGCTGAACCCGTATTATCGCCGCTGGTTGGAGAAGCACGGTGCCAACAAGGCGAAGGTGGCGGTGGCGGCGAAACTGTGCCGGATCGTGCATGCTCTTTTGAAACGTTCCGAGGGCTTTTCGCCCGAGGCTTTGGGGGTGGTGCCGGACGGTTATGGGGGTTGGGAGTTTGCAGGCCGTGCGTCTGGTGGCGACGGGTGCGATTCCAGGCCTCCCCGTCCGTCGGCTTGTGCCCAGTAGCACGAGCACCGGGCGCGTCAAGGCCAGGCTCGCTTCGCTCGTGCTTTGCAGCCTTGACCCGCCCGCCTTGCTCGTGCGTGAGAGGGTTGTAGGCGACGGACGGGGAGGACTTCGGCGAAGGCTCCGGCCAAGGAGGTATCGACAAGCCACGAGATCAAGAGGTAGACGCTAAGTGACAGACGAGGATAGACGCTAAGTGACAGAAGCAACGTGAAGAGATTTCGATGTTCCATACGTTCTTTCGAATCACCGTTTCGTCCGACCCCGCGGGTGCCAGTGCTCCGACGAGAGCTTGACCGTGAATGGGGCGGACGATTCTTGCACGGAATCATGGCGCGTGAAATACGACGCCGAATAGATGGATGAACGAAGGACGGCTTGACATCGATGAAAAAAAAGGGGGGAATCTGCTTGACAAACAGGTCTCTCTTATAGATGGCACCCTTCCTTCCTTGGAAATCGTGGAAAGAAGTAGAATTGAATCGCCCTGGGAAGAATGACACGACGTTTCGTGAAATCACAGTTCTATAAAACCCTTCTCCAACCCACGAACAGCAAAGCCGCTCCGACGAGCGTCATCCCGATTCCAGCCACGACAGAACCCAGCAGCCACTCTCCCGACCCGAACAGCAACAGAAAAAGCCCCGCCGTCGCACCGATCCAGGAAAGCACGAGCCCCGCGAAACCACGCCGGGATGCCTCCAAAACAGGTGTTTTTTCTACTCTATCGGTCGTTTTCCAGAACCCCGGCGGTCGAGTACGCTCCATAAAACGTTTTCGATGGACTTCCCCCACCGGAGGCGTCAGCCACGTGACGGCAATTGTCAACGGCAGGCAGACGGCAAGCGTCACCAACAACGAGTCGTGCAACGCCATTCCCTGGTAGCGACAGAGAGAAGCCACAACCATCGAGGACAGCATGGCCGTCAACTCGCTCCAGGCGTTGATCCTCCACCAGAACCAGCGCAGCAGCAAGACCGGTCCCAGGCCCGCCCCCATCGCCAGTAGAAAGCGAAACAGTCCCGTCACGCTTTCGCCCCACAGGGCGACGAATCCGGCTCCCGCCAGCGAGACAAGCACGAAAAGACGCGAAACTTTCAAGTAATGGTTTTCGCTACGGTTTTTGGCAAGATAAGGACGGTACAGGTCATTGACGAAGTAGCTGCCACCCCAGTTCAACTGGGTGTCGATGGTGGACATGAACGCCGCGATCAGCGTGGCGACCATCAACCCCCGCAATCCCTCCGGCAGCACTTGAAACAACACCAGGGCATACGCCTGCTCGCCTTCTCCGACTTTGGGCAAAAGTACGAGCGAGGCCAGCGCGGTGAGGATCCAGGGCCAGGTTCGCACCACGTAATGCGTCACGAGAAAAAACAACGTGGCGATGGAGGCGTCCCGCTCGGAGCGACAGGCAAGCTGGCGCTGAATGATCTTCCCGCCCCCATCGGCATTGAGAAACGCCCACCACTGCACTCCTAAAAACATCAGCATGGCCGCGAAGATACTTTCGGAATCCCCGGTGGAAGGCCACATGCTCACGGCGCGATCTCCATCGGCGGCAATCACGGCCCCAAGCGCGTCCAGACCTCCGGCGGCGTGCACGGAAAACACGGCCAGCAGAATCGCGCCGATCAACGCCAGCCAGAATTGCAGAAAATCCGTAACAACCACCCCCCAGAACCCGGAAAGTACCGAATACAGGGCGGTAATCGCCAAGCAGGGCAACAACACCCAAAGCGGATGAAGACCGAGCGGCCCGGCGAATATCGACACCACGGCCTTGAGCACCAGCCCCATGGCCACGATGTTGACGAAGCAGGCGAAAACTCCCGCACGCCCGGCGCGGAGCACATCCGCCCCCTTGCCGTCGTAACGCAGAGAGCAGAATTCCACGTCCGTGACGACGCCCGCCCGCCGCCAGAGCGCCGCCAGCACCAGCGCCCCGAACATCCCGCCCACGACATAGCACCACCATTCCCAGTTCGCCCCGATTCCTCCGGCCCGTGTAATCGCGGTGACATACAGCGGAGTATCGATGGAAAACGCCGAGGCGGCCATAGAGGTTCCCGCCACCCACCACGGAAGTTTGCGACCGGAAAGGAAATAATGCTCCGTCGAACGCGAAGCCCAGCGGCGCAGAAACAACCCCAACGCCAGCACCAGCAGCAGGTAGGCTCCGATCATGCTGTAGTCCACTGCGGTCATTACGTCTGCCATCGTTTTGAAATAAATGTTGCGTTACGGGGTTTTGGGTTTCTTTTTCCAGGGTTTCAGAACCGAAACCACCAAGGCCAGCAGCAGCGTCCCTGCTTGAATGCCTCCCCACAGCAAATTCATCGAACGCATGTGCAGGTATTCAGGATTCGAAAGCGCGCCGCCACCCAACTCTTCTGCGAGAACCACCATTCGATTCATCCACGGCCCCAGCCAGATGGTACCCACGATAATGCCGTACAGCGTCACCACCCATTTCACGATTACCCACCGATGCCTGAAAAATCCCCAGTGTGTCCAAATTCCGTACACAATGCCGGTCAGCAGGCAGCCGTTCGCCGCCGGAATGATGATGAAATCGTCGATGAATTTCATCGCCAGCATCGCTCCATATAAAGCATCGTTCCGCTCGGGCTGTACGAAAAGAGGCAACAATACCAGGGTGATGGCAGAAGCCAGCCACAGCGCCGCCAGGAGAAGGTGTAGGATTTTCAGCCAGCGCTGGGCTCGCGTCGGCATGTTTTTCATGGGAGGCTCTCTTTTCCGGCGTTTCAGGACGCCGCACCCTCCTGACCGAAATCTTCGGGCATTTCGTCGGGGGCGAGGTTGTCGAAACGGGTCAGGCTGCCTTCGAAACGCACCGCCACACGACCGGTGGACCCGAAACGGTTCTTGCCGACGATCAATTCGGCCACGTTGTGATAATCCACGCGGGTGGGGTCGTAGTACTCTTCCCGGTAAATGAAAAGCACGAGGTCGGCGTCCTGCTCGATGGCCCCCGATTCGCGCAGGTCGCTCATCATCGGGCGCTTGTTGGGGCGGCTTTCCACGGCGCGGCTGAGCTGGGCCAGACAGAGCACCGGAACGTCCAGATCCTTGGCGAGATTTTTGAGATTGCGCGAAATCTGACTGATGTACTGTTCTCGGTTGAAATTGCGGCTTTGCATTCTCGTCTGCATCAACTGAAGGTAGTCGATCACCACGAGGTCCAACCCGCCATTGGACTCCATCAATTGCGCCTTGGCGCGGATCTCGCTATCCGAGATACCGCCTGTATCATCAATGAGAATCGGCAGTTGCGAAAGTTCGTCGGCGGCCTGCCCCAGCCGTGTGAGTTCGTCGGTCGAGGGCATCCCTTTTCGGGCCTTGGTGCCATCCACCTCGGCTTCGGTACACAACATGCGCGAAGTCAGTTCCTTGCGGGTCATTTCCAGCGAGAAAATCGCCACCCGCTTCTCTTTTTTGGCGATTTTCGTTGCAATATTGAGCGCCAACGAGGTTTTGCCCATGGCGGGCCTTGCTGCCAGAATAATCAACTGTCCCGGCGCAAAACCGGTGATTTTTTCGTCGAGATCGTAAAAGCCGGTGGGAATCTGCCGCCTATCCTCGTTGGGCAGGGCAATGGCGTTGAAGGCGTCCTCCATGCCGTCGGCAATGTGGTAATACGGCCTGTCATCGCCTTCCAGGTTGATCGCAAACAGGCGGTCGAGCCCTTCACGGATGTATTTCTGCGTATCCTCCGGTTCGTCGAAGCCCTGGGCCACGAGTTGCAACCCGGCGTCGATCATTTGCCGAAGGAAGGCTTTTTCCTTGATGATTCCGGCATAACTGACGATGTTCCCCGCCGTGGCGACGGTGTTGGACAACTCCGCCAGATATTCCAGGCCGCCGACACTCTCCAAATGGCCTTTGCGCAAGAGTTGGTCTTTGAGCCAGACGAAATCGATGGGCTGGTTTTTCTGTGCGAGTTCCACCATCGCTTCGTAGATCATCGCGTTGGCGCGCACGTAGAAGTGATCGGGAGAAAGTATCGGAATCACTTGATGAATTTCCCGGTCGCGCAGCATTACGCCGCCCAGCACCGCCCGTTCCGCTTCTGTGGAATGGGGCGGAACCCGACCTCCGGCAAGGTCTTCTTTATCATTCGCAAACGTGCCTTGAGGCTCGTTTTCCATCTCGAAAGCTCCGTTTCATGCAAAAGGGACGAAAGGTTCCAAAGGATAGCCTCTCCTCTCACTCCGAACAACCGGAAAAATGGTTTGCGACGTGAAAAATAATATGAGCGTCGACGAATAAAACCGGAAAACTCGAAAAAAGCGAGGCGGACTCTTGATTTCTCCGAACAAATGAACAGATTCGTTATTAACAACTTTTTTCTACTTATAACCTGTTCACTCTTAGAAGGAGAGCATGATGGGAATCGTTGGTGAAAAGGCACCGGAATTTACGCTTGAAGGTTTCTACAAAGGGGAATTGAAATCGTTTTCGCTGGAAGAATTCCGGGGCAAATGGACCGTTCTTCTCTTTTACCCGCTTGATTTCACGTTCGTCTGTCCCACTGAGGTGCTGGAGTTTAGCCGCAACGCGGATCTGTTTCAGGAAATCGGCGCACAACTTCTTGGAGTCAGTGTGGATTCTCATTTCACCCACAAAGCCTGGGTCGAAACCGACTACGACAAAGGCGGGCTCGGTGGCGATTTGAATTACCCTCTGCTGTCCGATCTCAACAAGAATATTGCCGCAGCTTACGGAGTGCTGGACGAAAACGCAGGCGTGGCTTTGCGGGGACTGTTCATCATCGACCCGGAAGGCGTGGTGATGCACGCGACGATCAACAATCTTCCGGTCGGGCGCTCGGTCAACGAGACGTTGCGCAGCCTCAAAGCGTTTCAATACGTCGCCTCCCACGAGGGCGAAGTCTGCCCGGCAAACTGGGAAGAGGGACAGGAAACCATGTCCGCTACGGCGGAAGGTATGCACCGCTACCTTTCGGAGCACTCCCGCTGATCCAAACTCGTAAAATACCGTAAAAACAAGTCACACAGGCCGAGCGAAAATCCGCTCGGCCTGTTTTTCGCTCGGAAAATCGACTATTGAGCCCCTTTTTCTTAGACAGTGTCGTCATGTGTTATATAGCCAAACAGTAAGTCCAGGTTTTTATTGATATTTTACAAATCCAAAGTGTGCCATAGTCTCACGGACCTTCAGGTCAGGGAGGCTGTGCAATCCATGGAGAGCACAGCCTTCCTCGCTCCGCGAGTAAGACTATGGCACACTCGTTCCGACGTTTTTTCATAGTTTTTATGAGTGATGTGCTCCTTAAATAGCCCGTGACGACACCGCCTAGATCTGTTCATTCGTCATAAGGTCGGGTGATTTCACCCGACACAAAGGATCTTTTTCGAAAATTGTCGGGTGAAAATCATCCGACCTACGATTTTTCCTACAAAAATTTGCAACCGAATCCTGACCTGCTTACAAAAAATTTACATCCGAATCTGTGAGGGCGGAAATTTTTTTAGTGCGGATTCAGGATGGACCCGAAGGGACCAAGCGCCTCTCCCGTTGGGAGAGGTCGGTGCTTCAGCACCGGGTGAGGGAAAGTTTTTGACACCCTCACCCTAACCCTCTCCCTTAAGGGAGAGGGGAAATAAGTCTTATGATTTCTATATGTTGCAATTGCCTCCGAAATATTTTGCACTATTTTAATTTCCGCCCAATCTATGGGGGAATCGGTTGTGATGTTGACTTCGACAACCGCTTTTTGATACAACTTAGTTGAAATGCTTTCCATTTTCGATGCCCATCCTTATGCAGGAGGAAGACCATGCCCTTGTTCGAAGTTTTCATTCCAGGGAAACCGGGAACCGACAATAAAGCAAAGCTGGTCAAGGTCGATGCGTCCAGTTGGCTGCTGGCCCTGCGCACCGGTCTGAGACAGGCGGGGGAACAGGGAGATAATTTCAACCAGGTTCTGTGCGAAAATCGGCCCGACGGCACCGTGCTCGTCAAAGATCCGACCGCCCGACGGATGTTCCGCATCCGTGAAATCGAAGGGGCCGGAGCCCCTGCCGCCGATCCCAAGCAACAGGAAGCCATGCAACGCGAGCAGGAGGAAATCCGCAAACAGGCCGAACAGGCCGCCTTCCAGCGTCAGCAGGCCCAAAAAGAACTCAATGCCCGCATCGTCGCACAGCATGAAGCCGAGGAAGCCGTCCGCAAGCAGAGCAAGGATGTCCGGGCCGTGGACCCGGCTGCCCAGCAAGTCGCGGAAAAAGCGACCGGCGCCTTGCAGCAAAAAGCCAATCAGGCAGCACAGGAAGCCGCACGCCACGCCGCAGTGATCGCCCAGAAAAGGGGTCTGAGCCAAGATCAGATCATGCAGGCCGCAAAACTCGCCGCCGCCAAGGCCGCCGAGGAGGTGATGTCCCAGGCCGTGCGCGAAAGCGTCGTGATCGAGAAACCCGCCCCGGCGAAACCTGCAGCGAAAGCTCCGGCTCCGGAACCCAAACCAAAGGCCGTCGCTCCGGAACCGACCAAGGAAGAGATCGAGGCCCGACAAAAAGCCGCTCAGGCCGCTATGGAACGCGCCAGGGCTGAAAAGGAATTTAAGGAAAAACAGAAGCGTGAACAGGAGTTACGCACCAAGGCCGAAGAAAACGCCGAAGGCGTCGCCAAGGAATTGGAAGTCACGTACACCGATGAAGTCGCCGTCGACGACGATGAAGAGCCTCACGCCTCAGTGAGTTGGAGCGTCGATTCCATGCTGTCTGACATGTTTATGGAAACGATGGACATTTACGACATGGACGAGGACGAAGCGATTCACTTCATTCTCAAGCTGGCGGGCAAAGTAGTAGCGTCCGAAGCCGCATCGGTGATCCTCTCCGACGTAAACAGCGCTTTGGCAGACCTCTATTTCGCCGCCGCCAACGGCCCCGTCAGCGAGGAAATCAAGCAGATCCGCATTCCTCGCGGCAAGGGCATCGTGGGTATGAGCGTCCAACTCGGCGTGCCGGTGGCCGTCTCCGACGTGGCGAGCAATTCCAACTTCTACCGCACCGCCGATGAAAAAACCGGCTTCCAGACCAAATCCCTGCTTTGCGTCCCGTTAATTTACGGTGAACGCACCCTGGGTGCTCTGGAACTCATCAACAAAAAGGGAAACAATTACTGGGCCCAGGAAGAACTCAACGTGTTGTCCTTCCTCAGCCAGAAACTGGGCGAACACCTAGGGCGTTTCCACGACGAAGTGTCTCTGGATCTCGAATAATTTCGCCCTTTACCGGGAATCACAGAAAAGCCGCGCGAAAGCGCGGCTTTTTTCGTGAGAAGAAGCGAAAAAGTGTAAGAATTCAGTCCGTTACGACTTCTTGAACAATGCCTCCAGAGCGTCTCGGGCTTTTTCGGCTTCATTCGCTTCACCGGAGGCGGATTTCTCCCCACCCGCAAACTCGAACCATTCGCAATAATTGGCTTTTTCCTTATCCGCCACCAGTTCCGAAACCGGCTCGGCACAGTCGTTGCGTCGTCCCGGCTTGTAAAAACGGCACTGTACGCAAGTATGGAGATCGGCACCGCAGCCGGGGCACTCGTCCCGGCGCATGACCCGATCCAAAATTTCGATTTGGTGACCGCAATGAACGCATGTCGGCATGGGTTTTCTCCTCCGTTTCTCCGTTCGAGATTCCACATCCGCTCCCGCCGATCATATCATTTTCATGAAGTTCCGCCCACGAAAAAGCCCCCGGAACAACCGGGGGCGAGGGGGGAGAGGGAGGGAGATTCGGAGGGATTGAGGAAGGAGAGAAGAGGTCCGAGTAGGATAGGAACGCACGCCGGACCTCGGTTGACATCATTTCTCGTTCAGCACCTTCCAGAAGGCATCGGACAGCATCAGCATACGGATTTTCTTCTCGTGAAACCGCTTGCGACCGAAGCCGGGGGCGTCGAAATCTTCGGCTCCCGGCGGCGGAAGTTCTTCCGGATCGTCCGCGCCACGGAAACCGTTCATGCCCATACCGCCACCCATGCCACGACCGCCCATGCCGGGACCGCCGCCTTTGCCAGCACCGACACCCATACCCTTGCCATAGCCACCCCGGCCTTTTCCGGCGCGGAAGCCGGCACTGCCATTGCTCAGGCGCTGCACCATGCGATCGGGCAACTGGCTGGCGAGTTCGTCGCGTCGTTGGAGGTATTCAGCCTCGGACATCTCCCGCACCCGTTCGAGCAGATCGCAGACCTGTCCCGCCCGTTTTCCGCCTCGTTGGCTGCGCTTCTGCATCCGCTGTTTGTGCAAAGCCCACATGTCGTCGGAAAGGGTGCGAATGCGGTCCAGCACTTCGGCGCCGTTCTGTGGCGGATCGTCGGAAAACGGCGAACTCATACAGGTTCTTTTGGGGTCGAAGTTTTGCAGGCTGTCTTTCTGCTCCGGGGTCAGAATATCGACCATCGCTTTGAGGTAGCCTTCCATTTTGGAGCGGTAGGGCTCCAGCTTGTCGCGCTCCTGCATCATTTCACGCATGGTGGTCGCTTGCTGATCCGGGTCGGGTTTTTTGCCCTTTTTCAGCGTTTTGTTCAACGATTTCATGTGTTCTTTCATCTTCTCCCGGTGCTGGTCGAGACCGGCTTCAAGTTGATCTTTCAGTTTCCGAAGCTCTTTCTGCTCTTTGATCCACTGCTGCCGCTGCTCGTCCGTCAGGTTCAGGGTCTGCAACAGCAGGCGGGAACCGACTTCCTGCTTCAGAGTGAGGAACTCCTCGTCGGCTTTGGCGCTCCAGGGTTGTGCCGACGCGCCGGTCGTCATGAAAAACAGCATCAAAAGCGGCACGATCGCGCCAAGGATTGATTTTCGTCTCGAAATCTGCATAGTGTCACCTCCTAAGGGATGGTTGATCGGGTTTCTCATCGTTTCATCAGAGAGACGAACCAGCCTTCCGTTTGTTACCGAAAATCCGCTTTTTTCGATTCGGCTCCTCTTTTTGAAGGAACCGGATGCGCCTCGCGAACCAAGGAGGGATGATCCATGAAAATCACCGTCATCGGCGGCGGCGGCATCCGAGCCCCGCAACTCGTCCAGGCATTGTGCGCCAACGCCGCATCTACCGGTCTGACTGAACTTGCCCTCTACGACATCGACCGGCGCAAGTCCGCCGTGACCTTCCGCCTTTCCCAGGCGGTCGCCAAGCAGGAAAATCCCTCGGTGGCGTTGCAACCGACCTTCGACCTGGACGAAGCACTCCACGGCGTGGACGCCATCATCACCACCATCCGCCCCGGTTTCGAGGCAGGACGCGCCAAAGACGAGCGCATCGCCCTGAATCATGGTGTATTGGGACAGGAAACCACCGGTCCCGCCGGATTCGCCTTCGCCTGCCGTTCCGCGCCCGAAGTCGTGCGCTACGCCCAACACACGCTCGACGAAAACCCGGACGCATGGATCATCAACTTCACCAACCCAGCCAGCCTCGTCACCGAAGCGCTGCAACGCTCCGGCATCGAACGCGCGGCAGGCATCTGCGACTCGTCGGATTCCGGGCTGAAAAAAGTCGCCGGGCACGCGGGTGTGAACTGGCGCGATCTGACGAGTTGGACCTTCGGCCTCAACCATCTTTCCTGGGTCGGACCGGCCCTGCACGACGGGAAAAACATCCTCGAAGACGTGCTTTTCGATCCCGAATACCAGGCCGCGCACATCCCCTGGATGCCCACCGACCTGCTCGAAGAACTGCGCCTTCTTCCTAATGAATACCTGTACTACTTCTACCGGGCGAAATCGTCCCTGCAAGCCCTGCTGGACGCCTCCGAATGCCGAGGCGAGGAAATCCTGCGCATCAACGGGGCAATCCTCGACACTTTGGAAAAGAAATCGGCGGCGGGCGTTTCGGACGCGGAGTTGCACGCAACCTACAAAGACTATCTCAAGCGCCGGGAAGCCACCTACATGATTAGCTCGCGCAAAGGCAAAGAGCGCAAAAGCAAAGCCGAACCGGAAGGATACGCGGGCGTGGCGCTGGATCTTCTGCAAAATCTTTCCAAGGACGAGCCCGCGAGGATGGTGCTCAACGTGCCCAACGAAGGCGCACTGGATTTCCTGGAAGACCGCGATATCGTGGAAATCACTTGCGAAGTCGGTCGAGGCTCCTGGAAACCCGTCACGCCTCCGCAGGTTCCCGATGCCTGCAAGGAGCTTTCCGTAGCCGTTAAAAAGTACGAACGCCTGGCGGTGGAAGCCATTCTCGAAAAGCGCGTGGATGCTGCCGTGGAAGGCTTGCGGGTGCATCCGTTGGTACAAGACGAAAACATCGCCTTCGGGCTGTTCAAGGACTACCGCGACGCCTGGCCGGAGGTTTTCGCGGGCTGGAAATAGGGAGACCATCATGCCTTCGACCCTGCACGCCGGAGCGGCGACCGTGGAGATCACCCCCACCGATCCCAAAGGACATTACCTCGCGGGATTCGGCTTCAACCGACTCTCCGAATCGGTGCGCGATCCGCTGTATGCGCGCGCCGTGGCGCTACGCAACGGGGAAACCACCCTCGTGCTGGTAGCCCTCGATCTCGTAGGACTTATGCGCGACGACGTGCGGCGCATTCGTGAAAAGGCGGAATTGGGAGAAGGCGCAACACTGCTCGTCGCCAGCACCCACACCCATGCCGGACCGGATACGATGGGCTACTGGGGACCGTCCATTGCCGGGGTGTTTCCCTACAAAACCGGTAAAGATTCCAAGTACATGGAGTTCCTGCACGAGCGTGCCGCCGAGGCGGCACGCCGCGCGGTGGAAGCCCTGCGCCCCGCGAAAGGGGCGTGGTTCACGGTGGAGATTCCGCCCACAGGCTACCACGAAAACATTCATCCGGGTGCGGCGCTGGACTCGACGATGCGCGTGCTTGCGTTGCGCGACGAAGACGGCGAGCCCATTGCGACGGTAACAAACTGGGCCTGCCATCCGGAAATGCTCTGGGAGCGCAACACGGCCATCAGCTCCGATTTCGCCGGACGCTTCTGCACCGAATTGGAAGCGCAAGTCGGCGGTATTGCAGTGTTTTTCAACGGTGCGTTGGGCGGCATGGTGTCGGGCGATCTGGCCATGGACCTTCCCGACGAAGAGCGTGGACCGTTCATCGACTGGCTGGGAAGACGTCTTGCCTTCCGCGTTTCCGATGCGTTGAAAAACATCACGAATTTCGAGACTTACGACCTCGGCCATTCAGACACGACCTTCGAATTGACCATCACCAACCGCCGCTTCCTGCTGGCCCGAAAGCTGGGAATCTTTCGGCGGGAAGGCATCACGGACAACCGCATGACCACCGAATGTCACCTCGTGCGGATCGGTCCGGGGGCGCTTGTCACGATGCCCGGCGAAGTCCTTCCGGAGTTGGCCGAAACCCTGCTAGACGAAATTCATTCCGAGTTTTCCGGTGTGATTTCGCTGGGTTGTGACGAATTGGGCTACCTTCTGCCCGAACGCTTTTTCACCACGCGCGAGTACCGTTACGAGGCGTCGATGTCGCCGGGACCGAGCGCCGAGAAAACGCTCGTCGAGCAGGCGAAAACGTTGCAGGAAAAACTTCCCCGTCTCTGAAACCAGCGCGAATTGGCATCGCAGCCTGAAAAAACGAAAACAACCGGGAAAAACGCTCCAATCTCGTACAAACTCCGCCTGTTTGGCATGAAAAAGCAGGTGACAATTTTCGAAAATAGCCTGCATGTAGGGTAAGGAACTCCCCTCGCGTGGCCGCCATTTTCGGTGTTTTTCAGGCAGACGATTCTCCCTCAATTTCCTTGCCGCTGTCTGTAAAAAATGCCATACTCGCCCCGTTTTTCAATCCCTTTTGATGGTGGTGCCATGGATCCCAACAAGCCGTCCGGTTCCGACGTTTTCCAGGCCACGTCCGAATGGGTCGGATCGGTAGCGGCCCTGTTACTGGGCAACGAACATTTCCGACAGGGCGTACAACGTGTGATTACCACGTCCCTGGATGCGAGAAACCAGTTCGAATCCTGGCTGCAAACGGCTCTCGAACGCCTGCCTCTGGCCGCCAAGGAAGACATCGAGACGCTACAAGCCGAGCATGAAGAACTGGGCGAGCAGCTTTACGCCATCGAGGAACGTCTGGCGGAGTTGGACGGCAAAATGGATCGCATCCTGCAAGCTCTCGAAAAGCCGAAAACCGTAAGAAAAACAAAGGCTTCCAAAAAGACCGAACCGGACAATAACTGATTTCTAGGAGCGAAAACGGGGACAGGGTTATGCGGGTCATTGCCATAATCAACGAAAAAGGGGGTACGGGAAAAACCACCCTCGCCGTCAACTTCAGTTCCTATTTCGCGCGCTACAAGAAAAAACGGGTTTTGTTGCTGGACCTCGACTCCCAGGGGCACGCCGGAAAATCGCTGGGCTTCAACACAAGGCTGTTGCAATCCACTTCCGCCGAACTGATGATGAACCAGCGCTCGAAACTGGCAGAAGCCCTGATGCCAACCCACGTCGAGGGGCTCGACGTGATCTGCGCGGGCAAGTCGCTGTCGGAGTTTCCCGAACGCATGGCCCGCCACAAGGATCGAGAACTGAAGCTCGTACAACTATTGGAACGCATCGTACCGCTTGAATATCATTACGTTTTTATCGATTCACCCCCGTCGCTCGGACTCATTACCCGCAATATCATGGTGGCGGCTACCGACATCGTGGTTCCCGTTGCACCGACCTATCTGTCCCTCGACGGCTGCGCCGAAATCCTCGATACCATCCGCAAAACCCGCCAGAAACACCCGAATTCCAGGCCGAAGTTGACGCTGGTCGTGCCGATGATGTACCGTCGCACCCGGCTTGCGGACGAGATCATCGAACGCCTTCGCGCGCATTTCCCCAGGGAAGCGGCGAAAACGCTGGTTCGCATCAATGTGCGCATCGACGAAGCCCAGTCTCACGGCCAGACCATTTGGGACTACGACTCCCACTGCAACGGAGCACAGATGCTGGAGGAAGTGAGCCTGGACCTTTACAAAAGACTGCAACGAACGGAATCGTAATAAAAAACCAAGTAAATCCATCAATACACTGGAGGAACCTTATGAAGCTACGACACATGTTTTCCCTGTTGATTCTTTTGGCGGGTATGCTGTTTTTCGCCGGGTGCGGAGACGACAGCGAAACCGTGGTGAATTCCTTCACTTTTCAGGGCAAACTGGGAGGCTGCCTCGTCAACCAGGGGACCGAAAATATTACGGTGGTGCTGTACGGTCGGGGAAACGACCAGCGCATCGCCATCGCCACAGCCCATGCCGTGACCAATGAAGGTGAAACGACCTATGTGGTGAACGTCAATGGCGCTCCCCCGTCTCCCATCGAACCGACGACCGAAGAAGGCGGCGTAAAACAGTACAAGCTTTCCATCGGGGCGTATATCACTGCAACTCCCGCCTCCTACGGCGAAGATATCTCCGATGTCCAACTCGTCGGCCAGAGTCCCGCCACAATTTATTACTTCACCGGAACCAGCGAACTCGTCGCCACCAAGGGATACAATTTCAAGCCCGGCACCGGCGGCGTCTACATCACGGATTTCGAGGGCACCGAATTCAATTTCTCCGCCGAAGTCGGTTGCGAATAGGATTTCGTTTCGCATGAATCGGTGAAACGTCTTCAGCAATCCCACAAGGTCGGGTGGCTCTCCACCCGGCCTTTTTCATTTTCTGAAACCCAAGTGTTTTCGGTACGTTTTCACTTTTTTGCGTTTAACCCGCATTATTCATGAGGATCGTAGCGAGACGCAGAAAACCGAAGATATTTCATGAAGTTGGACCGATTTTCACCTGCAGGCATACTTTACAGTCTGTCGAGGATGAAAATCGGGAAACAAGTGAAAGATCGAGGATTTTCAAGTCGCAGTAGATTCTTCATGAATAATGCGGGTTAACAAACCGAAGTCCCCTGCATCGCGGCATGACGTCCGGTAGTGCTTCTACGGATCGGCCCAAGGCTCAACCCAAGCAATTCATGGGCTGCGAAACTGAAATGCCTGCCCTCCGCAATGATGACGTGATCCAGCAGTTTCACACCCATCCCTTCGAACACGTTGAGCAGCATCCGTGTACTCTCCAGATCGCTCCGCGATGGCCTGGGATCGCCGGAAGGATGATTGTGCAATAAAATCGAATAGTTCGCCCATCCCCCCTCCAGGATTTCGGCGATTTTTTCGGGAACCACCGGCACTTCGTTGCGGGTACCGGTTCCTAAGATTCTATCTTCCAACCAACGGCCCCTTGCATCGAGCATGACCGCCAAAAGCACCTCCCGACGAGCGTCGCGAAAGAATTCGGCATAGGCGGTGAAAATCTCCTTCGGTCCCCGGAAATCTCTTCCCACACGAGGCGGAGTAAATCCCGCACGAAGACCGAACTCAAACATCGCCTTGAGTTTCCTGCTCCGATATGGCGATAGATTTCCCACTTTCGAAAGCGTCGTGCGACTCGCGCGGGCCACATCGGAAAGCGACCCCAGTTCCAGCAGGATCTCCTCGGCGAGTTGCCTGGCGCTTCGTCCCGTATCGCGATCGCCTGTACCGATGATTTCCTCCAACAATTCCACATCGCTGAGCGTAGACATCCGCATTTCGTCTTGCGAAAAGGAAAAGCAGCCTCTTCGACTCGAATTCGTATAAGACATCCTGGCACCTCCGGCATATCACCCGCTCGCAAGGGAAACCACTCTCGGGAATCTTTGCAGCCAAACCCGATCCGTTTTCGCTAAGCGGGCGTTGAAAAAGCTTGCCGTCTCCTTTTTCAAGCCCCGTGCCAGTTATTTATTCCTTTTATTTCAACAACTTAGCGGCTTCTCCAGATATCGCAGTACGATTACCGAACCCGCATAGCGTCCGGTTTGCTTTCAATGTGTTCGGATTCCGCACGCTTCGATATTGGCAAGGCCGCCGACTTGCGCTAGTCTGAAAACAAGGCGTTCAATGGATCGTTTTTGAAACTATGCCGGAGCTTTCACGCATGAAAGACCGCCTGCTCATCCTGCTTGCAAGCAGTGTTCTTCCTTTGGTCGCACTGCTGTTACTCGCCGCTGTCTCTTATACACGGACCGAGACGCCTGCCGGTCCGCGCATGGAATTCGCACGCACCGTTTTCGACGCGGGGAGCGTCGTGAGCCACCGGGCCATCGAGCACGATTTTCATTTTCGCAACACGGGAAACGAAGCGTTGGTGGTGTATTCCATAAACTCGGATTGCGAAGGCTCTGCCGAAACGCAGCCCTCTCGGACGATTGCCCCAGGGGAGTGGGGATGGATTCACGTCCGCTACTTTCCCGCAAAATCCCGTGGAATCAGCCGAGAAATTTTTGTTGTGGACAGCAACGCCACTTCCAAAGAAAAGGTGAAATTGGAAATTAGGGCACACGTGGAGAGAAACTTGCGCTTCGTTCCCAACATCCTGCCTTTCGGTTTTTTAGAAACGGATGAAACCGTAGTGAAAACGGTACGTTTGGAAAACCGATCCGATAGCCCATTGCGCATCGTGCGCCTGATCGCCGAAGGCGGTGAGTGGCTGAGGCTGGAAATCGACGAGTTGCCCCCGTCGCTGAAACCGGGAGAAGGATTTTCGTTCGAGGTGCTGGTAGAACCGGAACGGGAGCGACGCAGCCGTTACACGGGTACGATCGTAGCCCAGGCAGACGTGGACGACTCGGAAATCCGGATGCCCGTGACGGCGCAAATGCATACTTTCCGGCAAATCACACCACGCTGAAACGCAACGAGGAGCCATGAAAAATCTGACAGCCATACTGAAACGCACCTGGAAATGGTGGCTGCCTCCCCTGCTGTTCGTCGCATTGCTTCTTATCATTGTCGCCGTGATGAACCTGGCCGGAGATCCTGACCCCATGACCTACCCCATCATGTAGTTGCTTGATAGACAAATAGAACAAAGCAAAACGCCTCCCGTCGCGAAACGGGAGGCACGAATATCGAAAATCCTATTTCAATCAAGCGGTTACCGCTTGATGTTCAGCGTTTCCACGGTCATTTCGTCCGCCGTGGTGATCGTCTTGGTGGATGCCTGATAGGCCCGCTGGCTGGTAATCATCGTCACGAATTCGGCTGAAAGATCGACGTTCGAGTTTTCCAGAGACGCGCCCTTCACCGATCCCCGACCGCCGGTACGGGCATAACCGATCTGTGCATCACCACTTTCCGGCGTGGCGGCGAACATCGTCGAACCGATCCGCTGCAAACCGACTTCGTTGCGGAAATCGGCCACCGCAACCTGACCCATCTGGCGGGATTCGCCGTTGGAATACAGGATGGTGATGATGCCCTCGTGATCCACTTCCACGTCCGTGCGCGTGCCGGTCGGGTAGCCGTCGTTCTCCAACTTGTTCAGCGAGGATTCCGTGGCGTAGCTCGTCGCCCCGTTGACGCCGGTGCCGCCGTCGGTGGTCAGACTGTCACCGAAATCGAACTCGATGGTCTGAGAGGCCGTGGCTCCATCCCAGTCCACGGAATTGCTGTTGGTGACCTCGGTATCGAGCAGGCCATCCCCGGTGAAGGTGAGCGAACCGTCCGCGATCTCTTCATTCACGCCCGCCGTACCGCCATTCACCTCGCTGCCGTCGGTCACCGCGTGCCAGTCCCATCCCGTCGCCGTTTTGGCGAAATACACGGTCACGTCGTGGGCATCGCCGCGCGAATCGTACATCGTGACGGACGTCGAGAAGTTGGAGGTTTCCACCGGGTCGTCTTTATCGAAAGGATTGGCGGGGATTTCCGCGTCCGCATTGAGGTTGAGGCCCATAAACAGGTTGGAAGTGGCCTGGGGTTCGATGATCGGCGAATCGAGGTACAGATCGTCGAGCGTCGCCGTGATATTGCCAGTGCTGTCGGGCTGGTAGCCCTGCACGATGAGTCCCTGCGCGTTGACGAGATAGCCGTTTTCGTTGAGGGAGAATTCTCCCGCGCGGGTGTAATAGGAACCCTCCTGGCCTTCGTGTCGCCCTTTGACTACGAAGAAGCCGCGACCACTGATGGCCATGTCGGTGGAACGAGGACTGGAAACGATCGCGCCCTGAGTGAAAACCTTTTCGATCTTCGCGACGCGCGAACCCGCGCCGATCTCGCCTACGCCGACGATGGAACGGCTCAGCGTGGCTTCGAACACCGCACGCGACTGGCGAAAGCCGACGGTGTTCATGTTGGAGATGTTGTCGCCGATCACGGCGATGGCATCGCCGTTGGAGGTAAGGCCCTGCAATCCGGTGAAAAGAGTGTTAGACAGTGTCATGGTTCAGTCTCCGTTTCTTGACGGTTAATCGGTGATTTCGATGACTTCCGAGTTGGTGAGGCGTTTGTCTCCGGTCATGAGTTCCGCATAACCTTTATCGAAGACGATGCCCGTAACTCGTGAAACCGCGTAGGTTTCTACATCCAATGCTGTTCCCTGGCCGTCCATGGCACTGAATTCGACGGTATAGTTTCCGGTGGGGAGCACATTTCCATCCTGGTCCATTCCATTCCATTCGTAGGTATGTGTCCCGCTGCCTGCCGCACCGAGTTTGAACTCGGCAACCGTCGCGTCTTGCTCGTCCTTGATGGTAACTTTGACCTCCTTCGCCGCGGTGCCGAGTTCGTACCGAACCTCGGCGCCTTCTTTGTATTCCATGTAAACTTCGTTGCCTTTGTAGACGACTTTGTGGCCGACCATCTGCACCGCTTCCTGCGTGAGGATTCCCGCCTGGCCGATGGCCAGGGTATCCAATCGGTCGTTGATGCCGGTCATCTGCTCCAGGGTGGTGAATTGCGCCAGTTGCGCCACGAATTCCGTATTGTCCATGGGATTGAGCGGATTCTGGTTGGCAAGCTGGGTCACCAGCAGTTCAAGAAAGGCTTCCTGTC
This sequence comes from Myxococcota bacterium, assembly GCA_963663525.2. Lineage (GTDB taxonomy): Bacteria > Myxococcota_A > SURF-8 > SURF-8. Next base: position 1,723,607 of record CAXXHC010000003.1, on the reverse strand, counting down.
CGAGGACGTTGTTACTCGTCGATTCATCCTGAATCGAGTCTGTGTATCCGCCGCCGATGACTTCGATGCTCATTTCTTGCTCCCGGAGTTCTTTCTGATGCGTTCTTTTTCCGTTTTCTGTTCTGTGGTCGTCGCTGCGGCCAGTGTCTGACGGGCTTCGTAATTCCCCGCCTGATGGCTGCTGTGTGCTACAATTGATATATCGGACGTTTTAAGTGAAAGTTCAGTCAACATTGTACGAATTTCAGGAATAATTTGCTTGATGGCCTCTTGTGTAGCCTGTTCCGCCACAACGAAGGTCACCGAGTGGGTACGGGGGTTCGCGCGATCAGGAGCGAGGATCATACGGATCGGCGCTCCCTGGTCGTCGGGCAGCGTAATGGTGAGCCGCTGCGTCGGGTTGAACTGCTCCGCCTGACGAACTCGCTCGACCGCTTCCACAGCAAGGCCGCGCACGTGCGAACGAACACCGGAAACCTCTTGTATCCCCTTGATAACAGGTTGGTTTTGCATAGGTTGCGCTACCGCAACGGCAAAGGCTTTTTCATTCTTGGCGGAATGTTCCGACTCGGCGTCCTGGCTGGAATCCCCGTCGTCCGAGAAGGCCATACCGGACTCGCCAGACTCGTCGAAGGCCGAGGATGTAGCTGCGTCGTCGATTTCACCAAGTTCGACCGCTTCCGATCCTTCATTTTGCGTTTCGTAAGGCCGGAATTCGGAAGGAGAAGGTTTTGCAGCGGAAAACGCCGGGGCTTGGCCTTCAAGAGCCGAGCGAACTTCCTTTACATTCACGCTTCCCGTGGCGATATTGCCTTCCTCGTCGGGAATAATCCACTCGTCGCTCGGCCTGTCGAATCCCGGCGCTTCAATCCTTGTCGGTTCATCGAGGGATTCTACCGGGCGCTCACGCGGAGTTTCTATCACTTTTTGTTGCGGTCGAAGTTCCGTACTGCCCGACTCTTCTTTGAGAAGTGTCCAATTCGAAGCAGAGGCGCTTCCTGGAGGAACTGGCGCTTTTCTTTCATTCATGATTTCCGAGGAAAAACTCGGCCCAAGCGTTCCGACTCTGCTTGATTTTCCAGACCTTTCCGAAATACTTACTTTCCGTTCGGAAACAGCCCCGGTATCCGCGCGTTCTCCTGGAACTTTACGCAGGACGGGAGTTTCGGCCTCTTTCATCCGTGAAATGCGGGGCTCTTTCTCGGGAGTGTCTTCGGAGGTTTCCGGTTCCGGCGTTTCGACAAAAGCATCTCGGACCGGCTTTTCAACATGGTTGCGCCGTTCGAAGCGCGTTTCATCCGTTCGTGGTTCAAAATCAGCCATTTTTTGCGGCGTAGCTCTCTCTTGCGAAGAATCGTCCATGTTAGCCGAGGTGAAATCCACACTCTTTCCAAACGTCACGCGTGGTTTGTTTTCGCCAACCTCGGACGCTTTTTCTTCTTTAGTAGCCTGGCGCAACCCCAATGGATCGGGATTGCTGACGATTCGTTCGATGGTTTCGCGAATCGACGGACGTCGGGCAGGACTGTTTTCCTCAGCAATAACTTGCCCTTGCACCGCTTCCACCTTTTCTCCCTGTATGACAGCCGGGGTGTGCAGGGCACGGCCATCGCCGTGCAAAGAGACCCTTTCAGGTTCCTGTCGTTTCGATTCCGTCCGACTGGGACGACCTTCGATCTTTATAGATTCCTCGAACTCCTCGATTTCACGAGGGATTTCCTTCTCAGACACTTCAACGGGCGCACGGACGTGTGACTCATGCGGGTTCGTTTCCACACCACTGAAAAGACTCTTCGGGGCGTCATGTCGGAGTGTTTCGTGGATTTGCTCTATTTCGATAGCCTTCGCGGGTTCGTTTGACGACCGCTTCAAGCCGCCTTCCGTTTCCATGGGAGTCTTGGCTTTGGGAACATCCTCGCTCCCGAAAAAGCCGCTTTTTGTCGACTTCGTGGCGGAAACCTCAGAATGAGAAACTTCCGGATCGTCGGTTGCTCCAACATGTGATTCGGGCACGGTTATTTCAATTCGGTGTTCGACATCCGCCCCACTCTCACCAAACAGCGGTCCACGTGCAACCTGATGAGGCGTTTCCTGTTCATTCAGGAGTGTTGCCTCTTTCACTGCCGATTCGACTTTATCGAGAATTGGTTGCCTGGTGTCTTTCGGTGTATGGTGTGGCGCATCCGTTCGGTTTCGTTCGATGACGATCCGCCGGGCATTTCCGGTTTCCACCTTCTTCTCGTCCGCAAACGGATGGGAAGCTTTGTCGCTCTGCGAAACGAATCGATCCGGCGTTTCAGCGTTTATTTTTCCTGCCGGTTCTTCATCCTCCAAGTCGTCGATATTGATCGTCCCGAAAACGGTATTTACACCGGAATCGTCGAAGACATCCCACAATGAACTGTCATCCGTCGTAGTGGAAACCGTTTTGTGATCTACCAATACTTCAGCGTTTTTCGGATTCTGAGCTACAAAAGGCGTCCGTACCGGAGTTTCAGGCCGAACGAATTCGACTTTATCCGACGTCTTCGACGCACGTTGCTCGTTTTCCGGCACGAATTCATACACTTCCCCGGATTCCGGCGTTCGGTCGAAATGGATATGCTTTCCTTCTGTCGGCTTTCCTGTTTTGGGGAACGATACTTCCGAGTCGGGGGCTTGGTTCTCTTTCGGAACAGCGATTTCGACCGTTTCGGAAAGTACGCGACCGTGGAAGATCGTCTCTTCATTCGGCGTTTCGATGTCTTCCGGGCGAACCCCCACGCTTTCGAGATCTAACCCCAGCGGATTGCTCCTACCTTGGCCGATTTCCTCGATGATCCGCGTGCGGGTCTTTGGTGTCCATCCGCTCCAGGCTACCCTTTCAGGTGCGTTCTCTTTCGATCCGTCACCCGTCGCTTTTTTGGAAAAAGCATCTGATTTTTCATGCTTTTTCGGAGTTTCGGAAGTACGTACAAGCTCTTCTAGTTCATCGTCGAGTTCATCCGCCCAGACGTCCATCCCGGTGCTACCGGAAATGCTGTATTCATCGGATTCGCCAACTTTAGAGATTCTTCGGAGCGTTGACACTTGGCTTTTGGACACTTCGCGTTCTTCCGTTTGCGTGTCCTGAACTACTCCTTGGACCGGTTTTTCCGGCTGTTTGCGCTTGTCCGCCATCGCCTCCTCACTTTCCGCCGTGTCTGAACCAACGCCGATCGCGGCAGCTTGCCCGATCGATTCCCGGCCCTTAGAGGGCGTGTTCGCGTCGCGTTGCGGTTCGTGCAAGGTGTGTTGCGGCGTTTTGAAAGATTCGACGTTTCGAAACGCCCTTCCCTCGGAATGCACCGAGGCAACCATTCCATCCAATGTACGCGCGGTGTCCTTGTTGACCTCGGCTTGCTCTGTATTGTGCACAGTGCCTTGATGCGTCGTAGTCTCGGTATCGTTGATAAGATTGGGTTCCGGCGTCTCGGGGTTCCCTCTTGTCACGATTCCGGGCTGCTGGGCGAATTTTACAGGATTCTCAGGCGATTCGCCACCCTGAACGACCACCTTGGACGGTTGCGTAATGTGCACGGACTCTACTGAATGAGAAAGCGTTTCCTCTTCGGGCAAATGTGCTTGAACCGCTGAAACCGCATGAATTAAGGGCCTTTCCATTTGGGGTTCAACCTCATTCGTCGCGATATCGTTTAAATTTCCTATTCCTGCGACGAAGAAAGGTTTGCGAATGTCGCGAACAACTTGACGCGGCGTCGCGGGGACTTCTTCCGGCACGTCGGCTGCAGGTGTCACGACTTGGTGCGGCGTTGCGGGGATTTCCTCCGGCGCGGCGGCTACGGGTGTCATGACTTTGTGCGGTTCGACACGATTTTGCACGACTTTGCGCGGCGTTGCGGGGATTTCCTCCGACGCGGCGGCTGTAGGTGTCACGAATTTGTGCGATTCGGTGCGATTTTGCACGACTTTGCGCGGCGTCGCGGGGATTTCCTCCGACGCGACGGCTGTAGGTGTCACGAATTTGTGCGATTCGGTGCGATTTTGCACGACTTGGCGCGGCGTCGCGGGGATTTCTTCCGGCACGTCGGCTTCAGGTGTCACGACTTTGTGCGATTCGACGCGATTTTGCACGACTTGGTGCGGCGTCGCGGGGATTTCTTCCAGCACGGCGGCTGTAGGTGTCACGACGTTGTGCGATTCGACACGATTTTGCACGACTTGGTGCGGCGTCGCGGGGACTTCTTCCGGCACGGCGACTTCAGGCGTCACGACTTTTTGCGATTCGACGCGATTCTGCACGACTTGGTGCGGCGTCGCGGGGATTTCCTCCAACGCGGCGGCTACGGGTGTCACGACTTTTTGCGATTCGACGCGATTCTGCACGACTTGGCGCGGCGTCGCGGGGACTTCCTCCAACGCGGCGGCTACGGGTGTCACGACTTTTTGCGATTCGACGCGATTCTGCACGACTTGGCGCGGCGTCGCGGGGACTTCCTCCAACGCGGCGGCTTCAGGTGTCACGACTTTTTGCGATTCGACACGATTTTGCACGACTTGGTGCGGCGCAGTTTGTTCCGTCAAAGGAATCCGAGGTGTTTTAATATCACCAACGGCAACTTGCCTCGGCTCCACATTTTCCGTCGTCGTGGTTTCTTGCACGTTCCTCACAACGTCGGCTTCCGCCATCGCTTCGAAAAACTCGGAGGCAGGTGGTTCATTCACGAAGGAAGGCTCCTCCACGACAACTCCCGCATCCGTATGCCGAGGAACGACTCCCGTTTTGTGTTCCGAATGAGGAATTTCGTAATTCACGTTCTTTTTGGGAGCGCTTTGAGATTCTTTCGGTGCAACTTCGACCGAAACTGCCGGTGTCCTCTTTGTGACCTGCCGAGGAACCCCTTGGAAATCCTGTTTATTCGGCGACATCTCCTGCGTTACAACTCCATCATTCCCAGAGAACGACCTATTGCCCTCTTCCACAATTGGCACTTGGGCAGGAGATTCTTTTTTAGGCTCTGAGCCCGAATCGACTTCGATACGTTGCGGTTGGAACGATCTTGGAGTGTCTTCGACACGGCGAACGTTTCCAGCAGATTCGAAACGCTTTGAAAACATCCGAACATGCCGCCCGTCTTCAGATTCGTTTACATTCTCCGGCTTCTTTACTTCGGTCTTCGGGACGCTTTTCGAACCGGTTTCACTCCACATCGCTTCGGGTTTCACCCCGATTTCCGCTTTCTCAACGATTTCCGCTTTCTCAACGGTCTCCGCTTTCTCAACGGTTTCCGCTCTTACGACGGTTTCAACTTCCATCGCAGTTTCAGATTTTGCTACGACTTCGGCTTTCACCGAGGTTTCTGATTTTGCTGCGGTTTCAACGTTCAGCACGGTTTCTGGTTTTGCACCGGTCGCGGAAACCTCCTGGCGGGCTGCTACCTTGCCGAATGTCCGCACCGCTTCGATCGTCTCAGGCTGCCGATTGGGAATTCGCTCGTAGGATGCGCTAACAGGCTGTTTTCGCGCGACTTCCTTTGCTTCGGACACTTCCGGCATGTCGCGGTGAAGCGTTTCACGTTCCGGGATTTCCGTGCGCAATGCTTTTGCATCGCGTAGCGAATCCGGCGTGAAATCCTTCGGCGCATTCGTCGGTTGTACGTCTCTTGCCGATTCGTTCGACATTTCAGGCTCGACAAGATTCGTCTGCACCTTTGCCGCCTGATGAACAGCTTCTTTGGGATGCACGCTATTTGCGAAACCCTCGAAGACGCGTTCTTTCGTGAAAAAACGCGTCTTTTCGTTTGGCATCGCGGGCTGTTCCCGTTCGGTGGGTACAAAATTGTTACGAACTGCTGTTTGATTTTCGGTTTTGGAAGATTCCGCCGTTTCTACCGGCATCGCAGCGTTCCCTTTGACCGCCACTTTCTCACTTTTCGGAGTTTCATCCACGATTTCAGGATGATCCGCCGGAATGGCAACACGATAGGATTGGGGCGTTTCACTTTTAGTCTGCTTTGGGAATTCAGACCTTGCTGTTTTCGGCGAGAATCGTTCGGAATGGTCTTTCTCAATTCCACGATGCTCCGCTATCGGCGGATTTTCGCTCCTAGTCACTGTAACGTCTTTTTGCAACGTAACCGACGGGGGTTCATTCGAAGTCACCGTCACGCCTTTTTCCATCGCAACCGGCTGGTTTTCATCCGCTACAACCGGTGTATTTTTCCCCAACGACACCGGCGAATTTTCATTCGGAGTCACCTCCACGTCTTTTTCCAACGAAACCGGTGATTTTTCGTGCGATACATTCGGCGTGCTTTTTTCCAACACACCAGGCAAGCTTTCCTTCGAGGCAATCGGTGCGCCTTTTTCCGGCACGACCGACAGAGTTTCCTTCGGTGCAGTCGATGCGCCTTTTTCCAGCGCGACTGACGGGAATTCCTTCGGTACAATCGTTACGCCTTTTTCCAGCACAACCTTTGGGGGGTCATTCGATAGGGTTGGCGCTTTTTCTCCCAACGCCACAGGCGAGCTTTCCTTCGAGGCAATCGGCGCGCGCTCGTTCGATACCCTGAAAATCTTTTTCGGGCGAGGCACAGTTGAAACCTCGTCTCGCTTCACTTCGGGCACCGGGAAAAACGATTCATTCCGAAACGTTTTTTCGGATTTCGTGACGTTTTTTCGGGTTTTTGTTTCTTGCCTATCCAAAACAGGTTCGAGCTTTCGAGCATCGCTCAAATTTCTCGGCTCGCTTGGGTTGGGAACCTGAATCTTTTCCGTGCCCGCTTGCAAACGCTCCCCGCCATCGTTGCGAGAAACTCGTTTTTCGTCTTTTTCGAAAAGGATGGCACCGGCTCGGTTCGGTTCGGTCGGCTCGTCATTTTCGACGTTCGCCGGAACGACCTTCAACGAATTCTCGTTCTGAATCTCGGCCCCTTCTTCCCGATGGGCCACGATGTAGGAGGCGAGTTGCTCCACCGCATCCTGAAGCTGTGAGGAGACACCCGTGAGACGCACGAATTCCCGCCTGGACACCTGACCTAATGTGACGGTTTCCGGTTGGCTTGACTCTCCCACCGCTTTCGGCTCCGGAGCGTCGTCTTTTCGGCGATGTGGGTTTCTTTCGGGTTGGACCTGGACACTTACAGCGATGTCGGGGGCATCTGACGAAGAAGAAAGCTCGATTCGCATGGAACGTTCCGCCCCTCGATCCGATTTCTTCGGACTGGACGTCCCCTTTGGCGTCTCCTCGCCATCCTCTTCACTGCGCCGGTTCAAGGTCGAAACGATGTCCTTGGACGTTTCGCTTCCCGTACCGAACTCTCTCCCCGTAAACTGACCGCTCGCTCCGGGTCCGTTTCGAAAATTCGACGCACCGCCTTCCAGCGACTCTCGCCGCTCTTCGATCCCGTTTCTGTCCTTTGCAGGCAGGTTTTCGTCTTTGTTCAGAATCCGATAGCCGGTTGAAGTCGCGAAAAGCGCTCTCGTTTCGCGCGGTTTCGCCTCGCCTCTTTCCCGGCCTTGGGTCGTTTCCCTGTCGAGGGAGGAACGTTCCGGGATTCCGGACGATTGGCCCTTGATGATTTCTTTAAATATTTCTTCGAATGCCGTGCGTGCTCCCGCTTCATTCACCCCGACCGGTGCGGAGGATAGAAGATCGTTTTCAACGGGTGTTGCGGCGCCGAAGTCCAGAATCGGAGGTGTTAAGTTCGTCACGGTTCAAATACCTTTTGCTGAAGATGACCGCCCGCTTGGGACTGATTTCGGCCATGATCTTGGCCGCTTTCCCCACCTTCATCATTTCGAGAATCGAAACCGCAACGTCGAGTTCGAGTTCCTCAATGAATTGGGCTGCCTCTTTGGGAGACATTTTCGAAGCGAGCTTGCAAAGATGTTCGATCTTCCGTCCGTGGCGTTTTAACCGTTTTTCCTCCGTGGAATCGATCAGTTCTTGTAGTGCTTTCTTTTCGCGTTTCAGTTCCTCGATACGGCGGGTCAGTGCCTCCTCGGCCATCGCAAGATCCTTCTTGGATTGTTCGAGGCGCACTCGCTCCCGTTCGAGCTTGGCGAATTCGATTTTGATTTGCGTTTCGACCTTTTTCGGAACGACGATTTTGTCGAAAATCTTTTCGTCCAAAATGTTGAACATGATCGCATCCGAGTTGGTCGTTTTTTCTCCGTCTTCTTTTTCTCCCTCTTCCCCCACTTTCTTTTCGTCCGACTCTTCCGCTTTCGCGGTTTCTCCGTCCGATTTTTCCTGGGTTGGGGCTTCGGTTTTGCTGGCCGTCATCGCGAGAAACAACGTCACCGCGACGGCGATCACAAAAGCCCGAAATGGAAGAAATCTAAGCATTTACGGTCCCAACAACGTTTGCAGACCCCCAAGGGTCGATTCGAAAGGACGAAACTCCGATCGCTCTTGGATAAAGAAATCGGCCAGCTTTGGAAAAAGTTGAATCGCGCGGTCCGTTTCCGGATCGGAACCCTTTTTATAGGCTCCGACTTGGAGCAAATCAGCCACTTCGTTTCGAAGGGTGTACACTTCCCGAACCTTCCGTGAAACCTCCATGTGAGATTTATCGACGATCTCCACGGCCAGCCGGGACAATGAACCGGAAATATCGATGGCGGGAAAATGACCCGACTCGGCCAGTCTTCGGGACAATACGATGTGGCCGTCCAGCAATCCCCGCATGGCGTCGGCGACGGGCTCGGTCATGTCGTCCCCATCGACAAGCACCGTATAGAAAGCCGTCATGGTCCCCCTGCCCTCTCCGTTTCCGGCACGCTCGACCAGCTTCGGCAACGTACTGAAAACCGAAGGCGTATAGCCCCGCGTTGTGGGCGGTTCTCCCGCTGCAAGACCGATTTCGCGCATCGCCTGGGCCAGACGAGTGATGGAATCCATCAGCAACAGCACCTTGCGTCCCCGGTCGCGAAAGTATTCCGCCATAGTGGTAGCCAAGAAGGCAACACGCAGACGCAGGATCGGCGCCTGATCTCCCGCCGCTACCAGCACCACCGACCGGGCCAGCCCCTCTTCGCCCAGTTCCTGCTCGATGAACCCCCGCACTTCGCGTCCACGCTCACCGACAAGACAGATCACGTTCACGTCCGCTTCGCTGAAACGTGCAATCATGCCCAAAAGCGTGCTTTTTCCCACGCCCGCACCGGCGAAAATCCCCATTCGCTGCCCACGACCAACCGTCATCATTCCGTCCAGCGCGGCGATTCCCGTCGCCAACACGTCCCGGATCGGCTCGCGTTGCAGCGGATTGGGCGCCTGACGATACAACGGCACTCGATGTTTCGCATTCGGTACGGGTCCGGCGTCGAGCGGTCGCCCGAAAGCGTCCAGAATGCGCCCCATCACCGCGTCGGAAACCTCCTGCTCGTCCGTCAGCCCCTCCGGCAGCACTGCATCTCCCGGACCGATGCCCCGTGGAGAACCAAATGGTGCCAAGATCGTGTTTTCATTACGAAAACCGATGACCTCGGCCAGCAGATTTTCTCGGTTGCCTTCTCCCGGAATGCAGTATATCGCTCCGGTTTGCGCGCAGGACAACGACGCTTCCACCGTATCTCCCGTCACTCTGGTTACGCTTCCACCGCTGATGAGATCCGGTTCGGCCAACGCGCGCTGACAGCCTTCGAGATCGAGTATCGACACGCCGACTCCTCCTTTTCGTGGGGTTTTGCCTGACAGACCTGAGGACTATCCACCTGAAATCATTTATCGATTGACTTCCAGGCCAAGTTCTCGAAACAGGGCTTTTTCAATGCGGCCCAGTCTGGTTTTCATGCGGGCGTCCAGATTCGTCACGCCCTGATACAGCATGAAATCGCCGTTGCCCATGCGGGAATCTTCTTCCACGGCCACGCCCTCGACGCCGATATTGACGCTCAGGTCGTCGAAAATGCTCCGCAGGCGTTCTGCGTTGTGCGTATTGCAGACAATACGCAATGGCGCGTTGCCTTCCAAGACTTCGGAAGTGGAAACGACGGTGGAGATCAAGGCCTCCGTATCTTCTGCGATTTTACGGGAGACGATTTTCTCGGCCACCATCAACGCCAGGGCGAGCGCTTCGTGGGTCATGGACTTTTCGGCCTTCGAAAGCGCGTTGTGCAGGTAAGCGATAGCGCCCGTCATGCGCTGCGATAGTTTTTCCAACTCTTCGTAGGTTTCCCTTCGGGCATCCTCCATCCCGCGCCGATAGGCTTCCCTCTCCACATCCGCGAGCCGCCGCTCGGTTTCCTCGCGTTGTTTTTCTGCTTCTGCCTCTTCAGGCGGCACGATATGACTTTCGTCCTCCGGGGCTTCGGCTTCGACCACAGCCTCCTGAATTCCTTCGCTTACATCGTCGAAACAAAAGACCTTCACTTCGGCTTTCGGCTGCGGTTCGGAACCAAACAAGGAGGCGGTGTTCGAGCCCGATGAACCATTTCGATCAAACAAAGTCATCGCCGTCACCCTTGGTCAGTTCGATCAATCCCGTATCGGAAAGTTTCAACGCCACCTGGACGATTTCGGCCTGGGCTTTCTCCACATCGCTCAGACGCACAGGCCCACGGCCTTCCATATCGTCGATAATCATTTCCACCGCACGCGAGGAAAGGTTCTTGAAGACACGCTCTTTCAACTCCTCATCGGCGGCCTTAAGCGCCAGCACGAGGGTTTCGCGTTCGATTTCCTTCAGCAGCGTCTGAATGCCCCGATCGTCCAGGTATACGATATCGTCGAAGACGAACATGAGCTGTCGGACTTCGTCGGCGAGGTTCTGGTCGATCTCCTCAAGGTTGGTCATCAATTGCTGCTCGCTGCTCTTTTCCATGGAATTCATGATGTCGGCCACCACGTTGATTCCACCGACTTTGGAGTAAATTCCCTTCCCTCCGCTGATCTGCACTTCGTTGACAAAGGCATCGGCCAGCAGCTTGATGACATCCGGGCTCACGCTTTCCAATTTGGCCACGCGCCGCAGCATTTCGGGCTGTTTCTCTTCAGGCAGCAAAGCGAGCACTTCCCCGGCTCGCACCGGGTCGAGGTGGGATAAAATCAGCGCAACGGTCTGGGGATGCTCTTTGCGCAGCAGGTTTCCCAGCGTGCGGGTATCGAGTTCCGAAAGGGCATCCAATAGGACGTCGCTTTCGGTCTCCTGCAGTACCTCCCTCGCCTTTTCCACACCGAGGCTTTTTTCGGCCAGTTCGACGACGTATTCCGCGCCTCCGCGTAATTCCGCGATTCCCTGGTACATTTCCTCCACGAACTCGTTGAGCACGACATCCACCTGGTCCAGTGGCAGTTTGTTCATTTCCCGCGCCGCCATGGACAACATGCGGATTTCACGCCGAGTCATCAGGTTGAACATTTCGGCGGCATCGTTTTCGTTGAGGTGGACGAGCAGGATGGCAGCTTTCAACGCGCCATTGACCTCTTCACTTTGTTGAGCTTTCGCGGGCATCTTTTCACCTGTCGCCATTTAGGCTGCGATCCATTCTTTCATCAACTGTGCAGCGGCCTTGAGATCGTTTCGAGCAAGTTGGCGCACGTTTTCACGCAAGACCTGGGCAGGATCTTTGGGGGCCTCCACGTCGGTGCTTTCCTTTTCACGTCGCTGCTGAAGTTGGAGCATTTCCATCAGTCTGGCTTTGCGGCGGCTATGCAGGAAGAGTGTTCCGCCGAGCATGAACACCACGAGGGCGACGCTGCCCCCCGCGATAGCCATCCATTCGGCTCCAAGACCTTTTTCGGCTTCCACCGCCGCCATATCGGGAATTTCCGGCTTGAAAAACGGCGTCATCATGATTTCCACACGGTCGCCGCGCGTCTCGTTGAAACCGACCGCGCTTTTCACCAGTTCGGCCACCATCGATTCATTGAGGTTGGCGTTGGCTGCGGGCGTTTCGGCTCCTCCTACTACAGTTCCCTCACCCTCACCCTCGGTCGTATCGCCGGTCGAAGGAACGGTGGAATCGATCAGTACGGCGACGGAAAGCCGCTTGATCGAACCCAATGGGCGACTGATATGCTTGACTTTTTTCGGTACCGCGTAGTTCACATTCGTGACACTTCGTGCAGAACTGTTCTTTTTCGCGCCAATTTGGATCTGATTTCCGCCGGTGGGCTGGGGAAGGTTGCCTGATGCACCGCTGGCGCCTCCGGCTTCATCGTACCCGGAGGCCGTGCTTTCGCTGGTTTTATTTTCGCTTTTCACCACGAGACCGTCCGGGTCGAAACTTTCCTCCGTGGCTTCCATTCGATCGAGGTCCATCTCGGCGGAAACCCGCGCCACAACGCGCCCCTGCCCGACAATGGGTTCAAGAAGCTGCACGAGGCGGTTTTCCAGGCGCGATTCGTGCGAATGCAAAAAGGCCATCATTCGGGAGGTTCCGCCGTTTCCCGTGCCGTCGTCCGGCGGCGGACCCATCAGCCGACCCTCGCCGTCGAGCACCGTCACCCGTTCGGCACTCATACCCTCAATCGCCGTGGACACGAGGTGGGTAATGCCCGCGATCTGCCGATCCGAGAGCTTGCGCCCACGCATCAGTTTGACGTACACGCTTGCGGAAGGTTCCTTTTTTTCCCGTGTGAACAGCGAATCTTTCGGCAACGCCAGATGCACCCTAGCGCTTTCCACCTGGGGAAGCTGGGAGATCGTGCGAGCCAGTTCCCCCTGCAAAGCCCTTGTAAAATTCACACGTTGCGTGAAGTTCGTCATCATCACGGCGGTGCGGTCGAAAATCTCGAATCCTACGCCTCCCCCTCTTGGTAGACCTGCGGAAGCCATATCCAGGCGCAGTTGATGCACTGAATTCTTATCCACGAGAATGGTGGAGCCTTGTCCGGACAATTCATATGGAATTTTCAGACTTTTAAGCTCCGCCACGATTTCCGCGGCGTCTTCCGGGGACAATCTGCTGTATAGAGGCACGAACCCGCTATTGGCATCGTGAGACAAAAAAAAGATTCCGGTCGCCACCGCAGCTATTGCGGCGAAAACCAGCATCGAGCGCATCACGGCGCTTGCATCCGTCCACCACGTTCTGACCAGTTCGATCCACTTCATCATCTGTCTTGCCTCTTCATACGGTTGCATTCACGGGTTGCATGAGTGAGGGACATTACATGTTCATGCGCATCACTTCGCGGTAGGCTTCGACAAGCTTGTTTCTGGCCTGGGTCATCATGCGGAATTTCAACTCGGCCTCGGTCAGGGCGATCATCGCCTCGTGCGGCGATCCGTTCCCGATCAATGCTTTCACACCTTCCTCATCCGCTTTTTTCGTGGCTTCGTTGGTGTCTTGAATGGCCTGGAGAAGATCTTTCGAGAACTGACTGCCTTCACTCGGCTCGACGCTGGAAATCGGTTGCTGATTGATCGGCTGGATTTTCATCGGTCCGTCGATGGTGTTCATCAGGAATTCCTCCCCATATTCAAGGCACGTTGAGCCATTTCACGCGCGGCGGAAAACACCTGGAGGTTGGCTTGGTACGAGCGCATAATGGTAATCATATCCACCATTTCCTCCATCGAGTTGACGTTGGGATAGGCAACGTAGCCGTCCTCGTTGGCGTCCGGGTGTCCGGGGTCGTATTCCAGGCGAGGTGCACTTTCGTCCTCCTTGATCTCGGACACGGCCACTCCCTTGACGCCACTTTGCATCGCCTCGGACAGTTCGTTGCCGAAACGGTCCCGAAGCGCCTGCTCTTCGAGATAGACGCTTCGTTTTTTATAGGGGCCGCCATCGGGCGTCCGGGTCGTCTGGGCGTTTGCAAGGTTGGCCGATACGACATCCAGCCTCGTGCGCTGAACGGACAGGCTGTTTCCCGCCAGTTGCATCATCTGAAATGTATTGAGCGGCATGATTAACGTCCTCCTTCATCAATGGAATAGCGCAGCAGGGAAAGCTTCCGATTCATCACCTCCGTTGCCAGACCGTAGAAAAACTGGTTGGAAGTGAACTGCACCATCTCATCCTCAAGATCCACGGCGTTCCCGTCGGGACCAGGCTCGGTGTTTCTCCGGGTTTCGATCGGCGGAGGCGTGGAAGATCCGGGATCGTGGGTCTTCAGCTCCCTTTCCAGGTATCCTTCGAATGCAATGTCTTTGGGCTGATACCCCGGAGTGTCGATATTCGAAACATTCGCTCCAAGCAACGTACTGCGTCGGTAGCTCAAATCGAGGGCCGTACGAAGCCAGGGAAGCATTTTATCGCTGAAGTCGTTCATCGGTTGCTCGCCTTCTTGATTTTGATCCGCTTTTCTCCAAGCACGATGTGGAAAAAAGTCAGCCTTCTGAACAGTTCCGGAATCAGCGAAGCTCGCGCGTCTTCATCCCCGACCACGACCTGAATACGGGGAATTCGCTCGTGCAGAGATTCACCATTCAGGCGGCATTCGTCGATGCCGGCCAGAATTGTTTCCAGTTTTTTCTGAAGAGTTTTCGACCACTTATCGACTCGGTGGAATATCCACGTCCCCACCGGAAGATCTTCGAAATGGCTTTGCATGAAAGCTTCCAGCGCTTCGGTAGCCTCGTTTTGGTTCGTGCATTGCGAAATCGGCAGGTCAGCCCTGCGTCCAAGTTCGTGAAGGCGATGGCTGACCCGAACTCGGTCCTGGGCTTGGCCGCCTTCGATCAGCACCGGAGAATCCGCCAAGGCCACGCCTCGCAGTGGAAGGTCGAATTCGTCGAGTTCGGGCCGTCGTCCTTCGGCCAATCCCGTACCGTTGATAGATAAAAACAAGGAGTTTCGTTCTTGTTGTACCGATTTCATGGCCATTCGTTTCCGTCGATCAGTTGGTGAGATTTTCCTTCCGCTTTTTCTCTGCGATTTCCTTCAGTTCCGGCAATTCCGGCGCCAGTTCCAGCAGATCTCGCCAAAGCTTGTTGCTTTTTTCTTCTTTTTTCGAAGGCTTCCCGCTCGCCTGACGTTCCTTGGCAACAACCGAGACAACCTCGTTATCCTTCATGGAAACATCGCGCATTTTCGCGAAAAACCGCACAGCATCGTCCACAAGTCGTCCATTGTCCCAATCCGATGCCACGGCAAGAAGCTTCTCGCTTGTATCTAGGGAACAGTTTTGCATACATGGAGATAGAAGCATCGTTCCGATACGTTCGATTTCCACGTCTTCGGTCGTATCCGATTGGAGAACTTTCACGAAATGGTTTGCGGCTTCGTCAAAACGATTTTGCCGGGTGCACAGTTCCGCCATCAGGAGATCGGCTTCGGCTTTGGGGTCGCCGTCCGGCACCAGATCCCAAAGTGTCTTGAATCGCTGATCCGCCTCCTCGAAACGATCCTGCTGCAACAGGGACCGAACTTCGAGGATGAGGATTTTCCATTTGTGAGGGGATCTGGGAAAACGTGAAAGATAGTATTTGGCCACCATTTCGAAACGGAAATGATCTTTCATCGCCCCATACGCTTCCGCGAGTTTCGCGGTCATGTATTCGCTCTGCTTGGACGGATTGCGGGTATTCATAATCCACATCAACATCTCAACAGAGTTTTTCGGTAGGTTCAAATGATAGTAGGCATCCGATACGGCGATGAGGGATTCATTGTCCAGCATTCCTCGGAACGGCTCCAATTCACCTTCGTAGGAACGTGCCACTTCGAGCCACTGCCCGGAACGAGCAAAGTGACCGATAATATCGTTGACGGCCTGAGTCAGTGCCTTGACGACCTTGTTTTCTTCACGAACATACGATTTGTCATCGAGCAGAGGCAAAAGCCAGTTCAACGCCTTTCGCGATTCGCCACGCTCGATATGAATCTTGGCCATGGCATATGCGATTTCCAAACGGGCACTCGGCTGGAAAGCATCCGCGAATGCGTCCTCGATTTTCCGTAAATCTACGATTTCACTCGTTAAAATATCGTAAATCAGCTCTTCTTTGAAACGTAGGATTTGCGTGAAGTAGATGTTGGGCTGGCTTTTTCGAGCCATATCGAAAAACCTGTGTGCCGAACGAACTCCCGATGTATTCGGATTTTTAATGGCGGCCAATTCTCCAAGGCGCATGAGGGCCAAGCTTCTGTCCCATTCTCCGCCAACCTTCATCGCGTATTTGTACAATTTACTCGCGTTTTTGTAGTCGTTCAGCGCCAAAGCCGCCTCGGCTCCGATCAACCACAACGCACCTCCGTCCTTTTCGTCGGCACGCAACGTTTTTTCGGCATCCAACGCGAGTGCGCGTGTTTTTTCGCGATCGTTCGTCCTTGTCGTCACAATCGTTGCATTTAAAAAGGCATGATAGCGCCAAGTTCCTTTCCGGAATTTGGTGAGCAAACGGTCCAGTACGATCGACGCCTCTTCATACTTCTGTTGTTGCAGGAAAAATCGCGACAGAGTGAGCTTTACATACGGAATGAGGGTATCATCCGCCGCTTGATCCATTTTCGCCAGCAACAATTCGGCCTCGGGAAACAAACTCAGATCGATCAGAACGTTTGCAGCTACGAACGCATAGTATTCGTACAAATCCCGGTAGTTTTTCCAAATCGGCGCTTCCGACATCGCAAAGGCCCAGTTTTCGGCATCAACTACGTTTTCACCCGATTTCAGAATAGCCTCGGCGTTCAAAGCCTCGATATACGATTGGCACAACTCATTTCGGACGTATTTTTTCGCGTACTGAAGATACTCTTTGCTCAACCGATGTCCCTGATCGGCAGCCTCGATGGTTTTATCGATTCCCGATATGCCTTGACAGGGATGTTTCGAGGGACGCGGAGGCATCACCATCACAGGTTCGCTCGGAGGATAGGCGGAAGGCAGCAACAACAGCAGATTTTCAAGACTCGGTAACGGCCTCTGAACCGATGTAAAAAATCCGAGCGTCAAGGACTTCGGATGCTCCAAGACCTTGATATGAATCCGAATATCCGGGCGGGCCAGTTCCAGACCCACGCGCAGTTCGTCGCCGATCAAGCTTTTGCGTTTTACATCAACCATCAGGTTTCCCTCTTGGGAAGCCAGCATTTCAATGGTGTTGGGTACAGGATTTTTTACAATCAACGTTGCTTCCTCATCCCCCATGTAGTGTTCGATTTCAGCTTTCGAATCGGGAGACAAACGAAGAAGTACGTACTGCTCGTTTTGCAGAGCGGGAATGGATTCGGATTCCTCGGCGTGAACACTCCATGCGATAAGAAATGAAACGATGAGGCATACCGCCGTTTTGTAGGTTCGCGTTCTCATAACCGGCAAGGTGTTTCAAGAACGATGCCAATTTCCCCAATTGCAATATGGAAGCGAAAAACGGACGTATGGCAAATGTGGCGACAAGTGGAAAAGCGGCTGATACTGCAGCCTGTGCACCGCTATCGAGGTCTCTTTGAAACATTTAAAAAATGGTATTCTTGAGTATGCGACGAAGCACCGTCAAGGCAAGTATAGACCGCCGGAAAGTCGCCTGACTGTTGGAAAGCCAACGGAAAAACTGTCGGGTTCGTCAGGAAACCGACAGTCGCCGTAACGGCAGCAGCACGGCACACCGAAAATCCGCCCAGTTGTTGGAATTCCAACCTGACGTTTCAAGGATTCAGGAGATGCCCAGTTTTTTACATTTGTCGATGAGGGTAGTCCGCTTCATGTTGAGCATACGCGCAGCTTGGCTCTTGTTACCGTCCGCCTCTTTCAGTGCCTGCCGGATGAGGCTCTCCTCGTAGTTGCGCACGGCTTCATTGAGGTTGATGCCGTCATCGCTACCCACGTTGGAGAATTCGACTTTCGGAGTGGCTTCGTCAGGAATCTTGAACGGTTTCGGGGATTTGAGTATCGGCTGCAATTCGGCACGATAGGGGGAAGGCAACGGTGCGACCGAATAGCGGATACGCTCGCTAAGATGCTCCGGAACGATGGTGGCTTCCGGGTACATCACCGCCATCCGTTCGACCAGGTTCAGCAGCTCACGGACGTTCCCCGGCCAGCTATATTCTTTAAGAATATCGATGGTTTCCGAAGCGAACACCACGTGGTCCGACTTCAGCCGTTTGGCCACCCTGCGGGTGAAGAAGTCGATCAGGATCGGCACATCGGCAGGTCGTTCCCGCAAAGGCGGAATCCGCAGGCTCAACACATTGATACGGTAATATAAATCGGCTCGGAACCGATTGTGCTCGACTTCCTCGGCAAGGTTGCGGTTGGTAGCGGCGATGAAACGCACGTCCGCCTGCCGGGTATGCGACGACCCCACCTGCTGGTAGCTTCGATCCTGAAGCAGATGAAGCAATTTGCTTTGCAGGTCGGGCTTTAACTCCGCGATTTCATCCAGGAAAAGCGTGCCGCCATTGGCCAGTTCCACCTTGCCTACACGGTTGGCAGTGGCACCAGTGAACGATCCTTTGACATGCCCGAAAAGCTCGCTTTCCAGGAGATGCTCCGGAATTGCGGCACAGTTGACCTCCACCAGCGGCCCTTCGGAACGAGGGGAGAACTGCCAGATCGACCGAGCCGTGGCGCTTTTTCCGGTCCCCGTTTCCCCCTCGATAAGCACGGTGGAATCCGTCCTGGAAATGCGCTGGATCGTCTGCGTGAATGGCTCAAGCCACGCTTTATCTCCTACCAGTCCTTCCGGAAGCCGGTCGATTTCTTCCGCTTCGTCGTGGATTTCGTCTTTTTTTCTGCGCAAAACGGCGTGAATGGTGGCGCAAAGCTCGTCCATGCCCACCGGTTTTTCGATAAAGTCCTCCGCTCCGTACTTCATGGCCTTTACCGCCACCTGCACGGAAGCGTAGGCCGTCATCACGATAAACGCGGGTGGCGGAGCCAGAGAACGAGAGAAGCGCAATACGTCCAAGCCATCGACATCGGGCATTCGAAGATCGCAGACCACAATATCAAACGTATTGTCCCGAAGAAGTTCGAGCGCTCGTTCGCCGCCTTCTCCGAGCGTGACCTGAAATCCTGCGCGTAGCAGCCCTTTTTCAGCCGATCTTCGGATCGCTTCGTTGTCATCGACGAAAAGAACTTTGTAGTCCACCGGTCCCTCTATAATCTCATTCGAATGAATGCACGCTACCGTCTGCCGTTTTTTCACCATTCACACAAAAACGAGCATTGCCCCACAATACATATCTTTTCGCGCGAATAGCAAAAGTCCGTCTGATATCTAATTATTTTATAGCACGACCTCTCCCTAGACGCAATCCGTTTCTCCGACGATTTCCCGGCAGGAGCAAAAACCGCCGAACCTTCGCCACCCCAAACGCTAGATTCCCGACGAATGTCGAGAAATTGTCGCCTGCCTGTCGTCGGAGCAACCCACCCCGTTGGAGTTCCGATAGTCAAAGATCTTTGAAAACTTCGGACATATCGCCCCTTTCCGGCCACGTGCGGCAATCTGGCACACCAAATGCAGTTCCTGTCGGCAGTTGCATTAACCGTGTCTATCGTGAGGAAAAAAATGGCAGAGGAAAAAAAGGGAACGGAAGCCCAGGAAAAAAGCGGTGGCAGCAATAAAATGCTCATCATCGTGCTCGTGATCTTCAACATGCTCGCGCTGGGAGGCATGGGAGCTTTCGCCATGATGCGGAACCCCGCTCCCGTGGAACCCGTCGAAGCAACCGAGCACGAAGCCAAAGCCGAGCCAGAAGGCCATGAGGGAGAGGAATCGGCTCACGAACCGGAAGCCGCCGTAATCGCTGACCTCGGACCGACCGAAACGCTGGGGTCGTTCGTCGTCAATCTCAACGAACCCGGCTCTCCGAGGTATCTCAAGGCCACGATTAAAATCGGCCTGGAAAACGAAGCCGTCAAAGACGAACTCCGCAAGCGCGAACCGCAGTTCAGAGACATGGTGATCGCTTACCTGTCGAGCCTGAACGTCCGTCAAACCCAAGGGTTGCTGGCCAAGGAAGACATTCGAAACAACATTCTCCAGCGACTCAACAACGTCCTGAAAACCGGCAAGCTCCAACGGGTCTATTTGACGGAATTCGTCATCCAATAGCGCCCGAAGTCATTGTAACCAGGCGGTTTTCACTCTTACCAACCAGGCTGGAATCATGGACGACGTATTAAGCCAAAATGAAATCAACGCCCTGCTTAACGCGGTGGACTCCGGAAGCGTCGACACCGAGGATAGCAAGGCGATAGCGGAACACCATAAAGAGTTTCGCTCCTACGATCTCACCAGCAACGATCGCATCATTCGCGGCAGAATGCCGACCCTCGACATCATCAACGAACGGCTGGCCCGATACATGCGTGCCTCGTTCTTCAACCTTCTGCGCAAGCCTGTGGAAGTCGTGCAACAGCAGATGCAACTCATCAAGTTTTCAGACTGGCTGGTCACCATCGCCGTGCCCGCCTGCCTGAACATCTTCCGCATTCCACCCTTGCGCAACATGTGCCTGTTCGCCATGGACGCCAACCTGATGTTCGGCCTCGTGGATCATCTTTTCGGCGGCAATGGGGGGCGTTATCGGGTCGAAGGACGGGAATACAGCACCATTGAACTTCAGGTCATCCGCCGGGTAATCCAGAATGTTTTAGAGGACATGCAGAAGTCCTGGAACCCTATCATCGAAATCGAACCTGAATTCATCCGGACGGAAGTCAACCCCCAGTTCGCCACCATCGCGTCCCCGTCCGATGTCATCATCAACGTATCGTTCGAATTTGAAATCGAGGCATCGGAAAAGGGACACATGGACCTCGTGATCCCCTATTCCGTCATCGAACCCATCCGCCAGCAGCTTTCCTCGGCAGTACAGACCGAACAGGACATCAACGACAGCACTTGGCACGGCATCATCCGTGAAACAATTCTCGGCGTCGCTGTGGATATGCAAGTACTGCTCGGCAATGGCGAAATCACCGTAAATGATCTTATGAATCTGAAAATAGGCGATACCCTGCCTCTCAATACCGACGCCAACAGTTCTTTAAACGCCACGATCGGTGGCGTACACGTGGCCACCGGACGACCGGTAACCAGCCGCGGAAGACTTGCTTTGAAATTGGATAACGCCATCGGAAGAATGAAATCCGACACAAAGTCGAAAGCATTAAGAGGACAAATCCATGAGCGACCCCACCCAGATAAACATGAACCCCGACAATCTTCAGGATTCTGACGGTCAGGATCTTGCGGATGGCAAAAACCTCGAACGAGTGATGGACATTCCCTTGACGATTTCGGTCGAACTGGGACGATCCAAGGTACCGATCAGCGACCTGCTGCAATTCTCTCAAGGGTCGGTCATCGAACTGACCAAGCTTGCGGGAGAACCGCTGGACGTGCTCGTTCACGGAAAGCTGGTGGCACGCGGCGAAGCGGTCGTGGTCAACGATCAATTCGGTATCCGACTGACCGACATCGTAAGTCCCACCGAGCGTATCCAAAGTCTGGCTCGCTGAACGACGGCACCCACAGGAGGAAATCATGTCTCTTTCCGGTATTACGCTTGCCCTCGCCATGACGGTTGCCGCCTCGTTCGATCCCCAGGTGGAAGACCTTCTCCCGAATATTACGGACGAACACGCATTGATCGCCGCGCTTCAAAACGTGCAGACGTCCCATGCCAACCCGGTACGTACAAATTCTACAGTGATTCGAAACGAACAGCCCGCTCCGCCCCCCATCACGGAACAGGCAATGACGAAAAGCGCCCTGAAATCGAAGGACAACGGCATCGGCTCAGCCGTATCGCTGGCCACCATGACGATTCTCGCCGCTGCTTCGATATTCGGTCTGGCCTTTTTCATTCGCAAATACCGTACTGGGAGCGCGAACCTTCTTTCATCGAGAACGCGCGGGGAACTTCAATTGCTCGATTCGCTCTGGGTGTCTCGCGGATTGCGGCTGATGGTGGTGCGTGCGGGGGATCAACGCCTCGTGCTCGGTTCGTCGAGTCAAGGACTCAGCACCTTGGCCGTACTCGACGAAAAACCGTCCACCGCACCTCAAAACAACCCAACAGAGCAAAAAACGACTCCCATCGCACCAAAGGCTGAAAAGACCTTCGAAAACATGCTGAAACAGGAAACACGTTCGGCGAATCCGCTTTCTAGTCGAAAGCTGCAAGACGTACTGCATCGGCTCAATTCCCTGTGATCCTCAATGTTTATCATTAGCCAAGGCAAGTAAGATGACCGAGGCCGCGACATCCGCCCCACTGAAGATCCTGATCCTGTTCACGGTCCTGACGATGTTGCCGGGCATCGTGATCTCGATGACGGCGTTTTTACGGATCGTGCTGGTGCTGGGTTTCATCCGCTCGGCCATGGGCTTGCAACAGGTTCCTCCCAACCAGGTCATCATTGGGCTGTCCATTTTTCTGACCTACTTCGTCATGGGCTCCGCCATGGAGCACGTCTACGTGGACTCGATCAAACCGTTGATGGAGGACAAAATCCAGCCGGAAGAAGCCTATGATCGGGGTGTCATACCCATGAAACGCTTCATGCTGGCCCAGACCCGTCAGGAAGACCTCGTACTGATGAGCAACCTCGCCAAAGCCGGGTCGTATACCAACCTCAATGAACTTCCTATTCGGGTCTTGGTTCCGGCTTTCGTCATCAGCGAGATGCGCGCCGCCTTCGCCATCGGATTTCTCTTGTTTATTCCATTTCTTATCGTCGATTTATCCATCGCCGCGCTGCTCAATGCGCTAGGCATGATTATGCTTCCGCCCACCCTGATTTCCATGCCGTTCAAATTGCTGCTTTTCGTGCTCGCGGACGGCTGGGCAATGATCGTCGGGGCGCTGGTGCGAAGCTTCGGGAGTTGATCGTGGAAGCCGACACCATTATCGCAATTTTGAAACAAACGCTGGGCATGGGTGCCATGGTCATGTCCCCGATCATTCTCAGCGGCCTGGCCATCGGTATCAGCGTGGGTGTCCTGCAAAGCGCGACTCAGGTCAACGAGCCGACGCTCACCTTCGTGCCGAAGGTCATCGGCGTGGGTCTCACGGGTGGGCTTCTCCTTCCGTGGATTCTCGACCACTTCGTGCTCATCTTTCATTTCGTCATCGACAAGATCTCGCTCGTCACGGTGCACTGATGGAAACCCTGGTCCAGTGGAGCCATTTCTCCTTGGGCTCGGTGTTGGTGTTTTTCCGTTTCACCGCGTTTTTCGTCGCCTCCCCTTTTCCGGGAGCCAGCGCTCCGGCCATGGCGAGAATCGTGCTTGCAGCGGGCCTCGCCTGGGCGGCGGGTCCGCACGCACCGTTTTCGGGCTCCATGGCCGATCTGGTAACGGGAATGCTGGTGGAGGTCTTTTTCGGACTGGCTGCCGGATTCCTGCTGACTCTCGCGATGCACGCATTCGCGAGCGCCGGAGAAATCGCGGGTACCCAGATGGGTCTCGCCACACCCGGTTTTATCGATCCCAACCTTCCCGCTCAACTCAACGTGATGGGACGGGTGTTTTCCTTTACCGCGCTCGGGCTTTTCGTATTCAGCGGAGGCGTCGAAAACCTGCTTGCCTTCCTGTTTCGCTCGATCGAACTGATTCCGCCGGGAGCCTGGGCCGTTTCCCCGGACGGCTTCGAGGTGGCACAGCGCGGAGGCAGCGAGTTGTTTCAACTGGGATTGCGGGTCGCCTCGCCGATCATGGCCTCCGTCTTCGGGGCTCAACTCCTTTTGATGGTGCTTTCCAAAGCGGTTCCCAGCCTGAACATGTTTATCGAAGGACCGGCGCTGACAGTTTCGACCGGCATCCTCGGACTGATCGCCGCAGCACACACTTTCGTTCCGATGAGTTCCGATATTTTCGCCCATATTTTCGAATTCATGGCTACCACGCTGTTTCCCCGATAACGGAAAGAGGTATTGGCTAGCCATACCAGCTTCGAGCCTCCACGATGTCCGACAAGAGCGCCGCCGAAAGAACCGAACCAGCGACTCCACAACGGAAACGCAAAGCGCGCAAAGAAGGCGACATTGCCAAATCCCAGGAAGTTTCGGGGGCTTTGGCCATGCTGGTGGTCGCAGGGGTCATTTCGTGGTGGTTCTCCTCATCCGTCCCCGAATTCCTCGCCGAGTTGCGACATGCGTTCAAATTCGAAAACTGGCGCTCCCTGACACAAGGCGGTGCGGTGGAGGTGGTGCACCACGTGGGAAATCAAGTGTTTTCCATCGCCATGCCAGTGGCCGCATTTACGATGGTCGTCGGCGTGCTGGGTACGTTGATGCAGGTCGGTGTCATGTTCAACATGAGCCTCGTCAAGCCCAAAGGCAACCGCATCAATCCGCTCAACTTCTTCAAACGCACCTTTTCGATGGATTTCCCGATTTCGCTGCTCCGTTCCATCTTTAAAGGTATGGGCGTGGTGGCGATCGCTGCATACGGCCTGCGCGACGAACCTGCAAAGCTGTGGAAACTGGCTTACATGCCCGTGGAACAAACGGGACTGAAACTTCAGGATATGGCGTTCACCGTGTTTTCCCGGGTCGCGGCGGGCCTGTTGATCCTGGCGTTACTTGACGTCCTCTGGACCCGCTTCCGACATGCCAAGAAACTCCGCATGACCAAGCAGGAAGTCAAGGACGAGATGAAAAACGCCGAAGGCGATCCCTTCATCAAATCCGCGCGTCGAGCCCGTGCGCGAGAACTGGCGATGGGCCGACTGTCGGACAATGTCAAGGAGGCGACAGTCGTCGTCACGAACCCGACACATTTCGCCGTAGCGCTGCGTTACGACCATGCAAAAGATCCGACACCGCGTGTCGTAGCCAAAGGCCGAGGATTTAAAGCCCTTAGAATTCGGGAACTTGCAAAAAAATTCGATGTTCCGACCGTAGAAAACAAACCTCTGGCACGAACTTTGTATTCCTCTGTACGAATCGGGCGCACGATCCCGGTCGAACTCTACCGGGCCGTGGCTCAAGTTTTGGCGAAAGTCTACAAGCAACAGCAAAAAGCGCGAGGACGATAAATGGCCGCCTTCACACAAACCGACAATCTCCGACGCGTGTTTTCGAACACAAATCTCGTCGGCGCCGGTTTCCTGGGCGTAGTCGCGCTGTTGGTCATTCCACTTCCGCCAGTGATGCTCGACCTGCTGCTGGCCATCAGCATCGGATTGTCGGCAGTCGTGTTTCTGACATCGCTGTTCACCGAACGCCCGGCGGACTTCTCCATTTTCCCGACACTGCTGCTGATCGCCACACTGATGCGTCTGTCGCTCAACATCGCCTCCACGCGATTGATTCTGCTGCATGGCCACGAAGGGCCGGAAGCGGCGGGTGCCATCATCCAGGCATTCGGCAATTTCGTTGCAGGCGGCAGCGTCGGCGTGGGTCTGATCGTCTTCTTGGTCTTGGTCACGATCAATTTCGTAGTTATTACAAAGGGTTCGGGACGTATCGCCGAAGTCTCCGCCCGCTTCACTCTCGACGCCATGCCCGGCAAGCAAATGGCTATCGATGCCGAACTGAACGCCGGAGCGATCGACGACCAGGAAGCCAAGAGCCGCCGAAGGCAAATCGAGGATCAAGCCGACTTTTACGGATCGATGGACGGCGCCAGCAAGTTCGTCAGCGGTGACGCCATCGCTGGTATCATCATTACCGCCATCAACCTGTTGGGCGGACTTGCCATCGGTATGCTGCAACAGGATCTTGAATTTTCCACGGCCATCAGCAGTTATTCCATTCTGACCATCGGTGACGGACTCGTTTCCCAGATGCCCGCTCTCGTGCTCTCCACGGCAGCCGGTCTTGTCATCAGCCGTGCCTCGGGAAAAATGGAATTCGGTGAACAGATGGTCCTCCAGTTGACCGGCGGGAAGCAGGTTCTGGGCCTGACCTCCCTGTTTCTTTTCCTTTTGGGTCTGGTTCCCGGCCTGCCTTTCTTCCCGTTTTTCCTGCTTTCCTCGACGCTGGCCTTCGTCGTGTATCGTCAGAATAAAGCGGCAAAAAAAACCGTGGAAGATGAAAAACCTGTATACGAGCCCCCACCGGAACCCACGATGGATGAGCTGCTCCACGTCGATACGCTGGTTCTCGAAGTGGGTTACGGCCTGCTTCAACTCGTCGATCACACCCGCGGCGGCGAAATTCCCGAACGGGTCAAGAAACTACGTCACCAACTCGCCCAGGAACTGGGTCTCATCATTCCTCCCGTGCGCGTGATCGACAATCTCGACCTGAGGCCGGGAGAGTACGTCATTAAATTGCACGGTTTCGAGGTAGCGCGAGCCGAGATCATGACCGATCGCCAACTGGCCATCGATTCGGCGGGACAGCAGGACTTCCCCGGCGGAATCGAAACCCAGGAGCCGGTGTTCGGACTCAAAGCCTTCTGGATTCTCAACGAGGACCGCAACCGGGCCGAGGCGCGCGGACTGGCCGTCGTGGACCCGACGACCGTTATGGTCACCCACCTTGCCGAAGTACTGCGCAAAAACGCCGACAATCTCATCACCCGCGACCACGTGGACGAGTTGCTGGCCTTCGTCAAGAAGGAATCGCCGAAACTGGTCGAGGAACTCGTTCCCACCCAGCTTTCGCTGGGAGAAGTTCATGCGGTGCTTAAGTCGTTGCTTTCAGAGAGAATTTCAGTTCGCAACCTGAAACTTATTCTCGAAGCACTGGCGACCATCTCCCCTCATACCAAGGAATTGCGTATCCTGATCGATGCCTCCAGGG
This sequence comes from Myxococcota bacterium, assembly GCA_963663525.2. Classification (GTDB taxonomy): domain Bacteria; phylum Myxococcota_A; class SURF-8; order SURF-8. Next base: position 1,697,017 of record CAXXHC010000003.1, on the reverse strand, counting down.
CAGCTCTCTGGCGGCAGATCACCGAAATGATCAGCAACGAAAACGGCGCGATTTTCGCCCTTACCGTCGATCCGAAGACCGAACAGGTGCTTCGCAATTCGATGAGCCCTTCCGGTCAGATCGCACCGGACCCGAGAATTTTCGAATCCATCGCGCGGCAGATTCAGGAAACGGCGGCCCGGCTGGGTCAGGACGGCCATTCGCCCTGCCTGCTGGCTCCCGACGACATCCGCAAGCCGCTACGCGACCTTTTAAGCATCAGTATGCCCGATCTTCCGGTGGTGGCACTGAGGGAAATCGATCCTCAGGCGAAGCTTTCGGTGGTCGGCAGAATCTCTCATATGAGTCCACAAGGAGCTTGATACACCATGCAAGTTCACGTAGTACGCGCCCGGACACGAACCCAGATGCTCACCGAAACCCGGCAACGGTTCGGTGAAAACGCCCTGATTCTCAGAGCGGGTAAAACTCGCAATCCCGAAGGGACCGGATTCGTCTGGGAAGCGGTTATCGGACGGGAAGAAACCACGGGAAACAACCTGTTTTCCCCGCGAAACAGCAACGTTTCGGACAGCTTCGATTCCACCGAAGCCAAAGCGGTTTTCGGAACTGCGGGGCCTTCTTCTTCCCCCCGTATGGAAGCCGCCGTCCGCCGTGCCGCTCAGGTCGCCCGTCGCGAGAACGAATTGCTGAACCGTCTCGTATCAAACGAAAACCTTCCGCCCGAATGCCTGCCCCTGATGCATCGGCTCCATGCGGCGGGATTCCCCGAATCGGATACCTTGGCGATTCTGCGGAAAGTCATGGACGAAATCCGCCCCGGCGAAGCCATTGAATTCATTCGGGTTATCAAAGGAGCCAAAAAAGTGCTGGACTCGCAGGTGGCCGTCGCCCCCGCAAGAGAGCGCGTACGTCCCCGCCTGGTGCTTTTCGTCGGTGCCTCCGGTGTCGGAAAAACGAGTCTCGCTGCAAAACTCGCAGCGGATCTTGCACTTTCCGGCGATTTCAAACCCGTGTTGGGCGTGCTGGAACCCGTCAAACGGACCGGATTGGACTTCCTTAAAGGCACAGCCGAAGCCCTAGGACTGGATTTCGTGCACGCCAAGACCCGCCACGAACTCGACCTTCTGGCCGAACGCGCCGAGATGACGCCGATCATCCTCGATTCGGGAGCAGTCAACCCTCACGAACACGTGGAAATTCAAGCACTTAAGGACAAGTTGTGGATTGACGGCCCGGCGGAGATTCACACCGTGGTTCCGGCCAGCCACAGCCAAATCGATCTCGACACCGCCACGCAGGCGTTTTCGGAAGCCGGTTCCAACCGACTGGCCGTGACCCGGCTCGACGAAGCGCCCTACATCGGTCGCGTGCTGGCGACCGCCTCGCGCTCGGGCATGGCGGTGGGCTACCTGTCACGCGGTCCCAATATCCCGGACGATCTCATTCGGCCCCGGCTGGATTCGATGATCGACGCGGTTTTCCAAAGGCAGAACATTGCAGCTCTGTAAGGTAGATAACATGGTTCACATGGAACAAAATCCATCTCTGGCCTCGGAAGTCCGGATGGGACCGCGTATCGTCACCGTTGCCAGCGGCAAGGGCGGAGTCGGCAAAACCCATTTTTCGGTCAATCTCGCCACAAAACTGGTCGGGATGAACTACCGGGTGTTGCTGATCGATGGCGATCTGGGTCTGGCCAACGTCAACGTGATGCTGGGTATCAACCCGGAACTGAACGCCTCCCACCTGCTCGACGGCACCCATTCGTTCGAGGACGTGCTCACCCACCTGAACGGGCTGGACATTCTACCTGCGGGAACGGCTCTGGCGCAGCTTTCGGAGTTGGATATATCCGCCCAGGTTCGCCTGCTGAAAACCCTCGACCTGACGAACCGTCCTTACGACTTCATCATCATCGATTCGGCGGCGGGTATCGGGGGAAACGTCCGACTGGCGGTGAGCCTAGCTCACGAAGTGCTCGTGATGATGAACCCGGAAATCACGTCGCTTACCGACGCTTACGCCCTCGTGAAAGTCAGCCGTGCCGCCAATCGCGACACGCGCTTCAGGGTGCTGGTCAACAACGTGAAAATGGCCGAGCAGGCCCGCGAAATGTTCACCAGCATCAACAAGGCCGCCCGCACTTTCCTGAGTTTCAGCCTGGAATATGCCGGGTACATCTACCGGGACAACGCCGTGGAAAAGGCGCTTCGCTCACAGAAACCCTTCGTCGATCTTTTTCCCGACACCCCGGCGGCGCGTTGCGTGGAAACCCTCGCTCAAAAACTTTCCGAAAGCCTCGATGGGTCTTTCGCCGAAAACAGGATTCACTGAAGAAGATGATTGGAAAGGACGCTAATCATGCACAACATGCTTAAAGCCTACGAAACCTATCGCAAAGCGGACCCGAAAGACTCACAGAACGAGAAAATCCAGGAATATGCCCAGCTCGTGTACCGGGTGGTCCGCCAGGTCGGCGAAAAAATCCCTCCGACGGTGGATCGGGAAGACCTTTTCAGTGCGGGCATGGTCGGCTTGCTCGACGCCCTGAACAAATTCAACCCGGATCGCGGCATCGCATTCGAAGCCTACGCCCGCATCCGGGTCCGAGGGTCGATTCTCGACGAGCTGCGCAACCTCGACCACCTTACGCGGCGGATGCGCAGCCGGGCGAAGTCGGTCAGCGACTCGATCAAGCAGATCGAGAAAGAAACCGGCGAACCGGTCAGTCAGGAGGAAATCGCCGCCCACACCGGCATGTCGATCAGCGAGGTGCAGGAAAGCCAGGCCAAGCACACGCCTCCGGCGGTGGTCGATCCTTCGACGATGGACATGATGGACCTGCCGACGCTGTGGAATCAACCGCTCAACGCCCTGGAAAAACTGGAGAAAAACGAACGGGTGCGGCTGTTGTCCAAAGCATTGGCCAACCTGCCGGAACGCAACCGTCTGGTAGTGGGTATGTATTACGAAGCGGAAATGACCTTGAGTGAAATCGGCCAGGTGCTCGGCGTCACCGAGTCGCGGGCCAGCCAGATCCTGCGCAAGACCTCGGAAATGCTGCGGGACGAAATTTTCAGCAAGATCGCTTAAGATCTCTCGCTCACGGACGATGGAACAAATTAAGCCGATTTCCAACCCAGCCGTGCGGCGAGAAAGGGGGCTCCAGTGACAATCGATGCAGAACAGAAAAAGCCTTTAGAAACCAGTGATTTAGAAGAACTGGTCGAGGGTGCGAAAGCCCTGAGCGAAGGCAAGTACGACCGCGAAATCAACACCGTACTCAAAGGGGAGCTCTCTTCTTTGGCGCGTTACATCAACGAAACGCGCAAAATGCTCGCCGGGATGCGCCCGGAGTTGAGTTACGCCGCCGACAGCCTGCCCAATGCCTTCGACACCCTTCAGGACATCTGCGACACCACCGAGGTAGCCACACACAACATCCTTTCCATCGTCGAAAACCTTCTGGATACGGACGATGAATTGGATGCCTCCGTGCAAGTCGTCAGCAAGTACCTCGAAGAAAACGGCACCCAGCCCACCATCGACGCGATGCAAAAGCTGGAGCAGGCACACACCGACCGTTCGGCGGCTCTCACGGAATTGATGACGCTGTTATCGTTCCAGGATCTCACCAGCCAGACCATCGTGAAAATCGGAAAGATGATTAACGAGGTGGAGGAACGCATCCTCTCGTTGCTGGTCACGCTGGGAGAACCGACGGGAGAGACCGAATCTGGCAAAGTGCATCTTTCCGGACTGGAACGCCTGAAGGAAAGCCAGGAAGGCGTTTCCAAACAGAATCTCGTGGACGAACTGCTCAAACAGTTCGGCTGACGATCGGCAACGGCACGGCGACTAGGATTGAAATCGGCTCTTTGACTTTTTAACGGTACTTCGAAACGCTATCAGGACTCCGGTTTGCGTTTCCTCAGCCAGCGGCTGCGCCCGGCTTCGTCGAGTTGTTTCGTTTCTTCACGAAACGCCTGCTTGGCGATTTCCTTCTTCTTGCGTTCGAGCAGCAGTTCCACCATTCGAGCCTGCTGTTCGGCTCGGGTCGCACGGTCGCGCGAGGGGGGAATTTCCTCCTCGTCCAGCTTGCGAATCATTTCGATGAGGTGCGCCTCGTCCTCGCGTAGGACATTGCGCCTTTCGAATTCCAGGCGAAGCCGCTGCACCGAGGTTTCACTCGCCATGTAAAACAGCTTCTCGCGAAGGTCTTCCAATTCCCTTTCCATCCGTTCGCGACGCTGAAACAGACGTGCAAGTTCTTTCTGTGCCAGCTGTTTTTCCTTCCGGCGAATGTCCACAAGCTTTTTCAGGCTGCTTATTCCGGCCATCCGGCGTCCCTCGTTTCCGGGAGTTTCTCAACGATTTTCTCGCTGATCCGCCGCAAACCACAAGGCATCGCGACGGACAACCTACCGGATAGTGTAGCAGAAGACTCCCACAGGGAAAACGAAAGCGTTCGAAAAGCCGAAAAACGAGTCTTTGAGCCTCCTTCTCGAAGGAGGAATCATGCCTTCCGGAATTTACATTGCTGCGGCGGGAGCCAACGCAAGACAAAAACAAGTGGATGTCCTCGCCAATAACCTGGCCAACTCCACCACAGCAGGCTACATGGCGCAACGCACCGCCTTCAGCCTGATTCTCGACAAGGAAAATCAGCTTCAGACGTCCTCGGTCGAAGTCGAAGGCAACGGCGTCTCTCTCACGCCGGGTACGATAATCGATACCGGCAACGAAAAAGACCTCGCCCTGGGACGCAACAGCTTTTTCATGATCGACAACGGAGAAAACGAACCTTTGCTTGTCCGTTGCGCCTCCCTGGAAGCCGACGAAAAAGGCCAGCTTCGCAACCAGCAGGGTCACTTGATCGCCGGATCGACGGGAGCGATCACCATCGACCTTACCGTTCCTTTCGAAGTGGACGAAAGCGGCGGCGTAATCCAGCAAGGCACGGAAGTTGCAAAGCTTAAAGTCGTGACCGTCGCCGATCCTTCTTTCCTGGAACCGATGGGTGCCGCCACCTATCGAACCAACGAGCAGTCCGGCGAACCGGTGGAAATCGAATCGAAAGTTTTAAGCGGGTACCTGGAGGGTTCGAACGTCAATCCTGTGGAAAGTATGGTGGAACTGATTGAATTGCAACGGGATTTCCAGACCTTGATCCGAGCTGTCCAGAGCTACAAGGAAGCCGATGAACGACTGATCGGCGTCATCGCCAAGGGCTAGCGCTAAAAAGCCCAAAGGAGAATCATCATGCCCAGAGCCTTGCACACTGCTGCTACGGGAATGCACGCCCAACAATTGAAAATCGACGCCATCGCCAACAATCTGGCCAACGTCAACACCACGGGATTCAAACGCTCCCGCGTGGAATTTCAGGATCTTCTGTACCAGAACATCCGCGTTTCGGGAGTGAACAGTTCCAGCGAAACCGAGATTCCTTCCGGCTTGCAGATCGGGCACGGCACCCGTGCCGTATCCACCGAACGCAATTTCAGCACGGGCGATCTCGTCAACACCGAAAACCAGCTCGACCTCGCGATTGAAGGTTCGGGCCTGTTCCAGGTACGTATGCCGGGTGGTGACATCGCATACACCCGCGCCGGAAACTTCAAGCTCGACAGCCGGGGCCAGATCTGCACCGGCGACGGCTACCCCCTGGAGCCGGCCATCATCGTGCCGGAAGACGCCGTGGGAATCACCGTCGGTTCGGACGGGTTGGTCACGGCGACGCCCGCGAGCCGCGAAACGCCGATCGAGCTTGGAAAAATCGAGTTGGCCAACATCGTCAACACCGGCGCGTTCGAGGCGATGGGCCGCAACCTTTACCGCATCACCGGCGATCCTGGAGCGATCAAGATTTCCAATCCAGGGTACGACGGCTTCGGCACCATTGCCCAGGGCTTTTTGGAGTCGAGCAACGTCCGGGTGGTCGAGGAAATGATTCAGATGATTGCGGGTCAGCGAGCCTACGAGGCAAGTTCGAAGATCATCAAAGCATCCGACCAGATGCTGGAAGAAACCAACCGTCTGAGGTAGTGCCATGTCTTCCATCCTATCATTACTAATATTGTGGACCGCTGTGAGCGCCCAACCGGCCTTTTCGTCGCAGGATCCCGTACAAGCCGTTCGGAACGCGCTGCAGAATATTTCCAAAGACGCCGGTTCCAGCTTCGTAGTCACAAAGGAAACGCTCGCCAGTCTGCCCGGTCCCGGAAAAGGCATCGTCTATACCGCTCGACCGCTGGGAGACGATCCCGGCGCACGCAACATCCCGGTGGACGTTCAGGTGAAGAAAAACGGTCGCGCGGTCGCGCGTCGCACGCTGGTTTTTCCCCGTAAAAACACGGAAGTACGTGTCGTTCCGCTACGGGACATCCAACCCGGTGAGATGCTGGACGACAGACTCGTCAAATTGTCGGCGGCACGAGGATCGGGCCAACCAGGCAGATACGCCAGCCATTTGGGACAGGTTTCCGGGTCTACGGCCAAAATCCGACTCGTGGCCGGGCGACCCATCGAATTGCGCCACCTGAAACAGCCGTTGGCCGTCAAACGCGGCGATAAAGTGACCGTAAAGCTGAATTTAGGAACCATGGCCGTCGAGATGGCGGGAAAAGCCTTGGAAGACGGCTCGACCGGCGATCGCATCCGTGTCGTCAATCCGCGTTCGGGACGTAGTTTCATGGCCAAACTGATCGGTCCCGGAACGGCGAAAATGGAGATGGAAGAATGAAAAAATTCATTCATTTCATGGCGTTGGGGCTGTGCGTCGCGGTGGCGACCTCCGGCCTCGCCTGCGTCAAGCACATCAAGCCATACGAAGCCAAGCGCAGGAAATACGAACCTCCCGTGCCATTTCAACAAACGGAAGATACCCATAACACCCAGGGTTCCCTGTGGCAGGACCGAGGCGAGGGCGGAACCCTGTTCACCGACGTGCGCGCCTTCAAAGTCAACGATATCGTGACGATACAGATTCAGGAAACGGCCAGCGCCGACCGGAAAACTTCGACCTCCACCGACCACGATGCAGGTATGGAAGTGGGCGGGGACGTCAACGGCATTTTAAGCCGCAATCTGGCGGGCGACCCGATGAAGCTGGTCGCCGGACTCTCGAAGACCGATTTCGCCGCCAACGGCAAAACGAGCCGCACCGATGAAGTGGAATTCACCATTGCGGCGACCATCACCCGCGTGTTTCCCAACGGCAACCTGTTCATCGAGGGACATCGGGTGGTGCTGGTCAACAGCGAGGAACATCATTTTTATATTAGCGGCGTCGCCCGTCCCCAGGATATCGAACGGGACAATTCCATCGTTTCGTACAAACTGGCGGACGCACAGGTCGAGTTCACCGGTCGCGGCGTCATCAGTGAAGGTCAAGACCCTGGATGGCTCACACGGGCGATGAACTACGCCTCCCCGTTTTGATCCAACGCGCGTATAGAAGGAATAACCGATGAAACACAGGATCGCTTTCCCAGCCTTTTTCGCGCTCGCCATCGTACTGGCTTTCCTTCTTCCCGGCTTCGCCCCGGCGCAGGCCGCGAGAATCAAGGAACTGGTCGAAATCCAAGGCGTGCGCTCGAACCCGCTCGTGGGATACGGGCTGGTGGTCGGTCTGGCGCAAAGCGGTGACACCCGGCGCAGTGCGTTCACGGCGCAATCCCTCAGTTCCCTGTTGAAAAGGATGGGACTCAACATCAAACCGGACAAACTCGACGTCACCAACACAGCAGCAGTCATGGTCACTTCTGAGTTGGAACCGTTCCAATCCACTGGCGACCGAGCCGACGTGCTGGTCAGCGCGCTGGGCAACGCCCGCAGCCTGGAAGGTGGCACCCTCCTGATGACCCCACTCAAAGGCGCGGACGGCAATGTGTACGCCCTCGCCCAGGGACCGATCATCGTCGGCGGTTTCGATCACGGCAACAAGTCGAGCGGACTGCGGCGCAACGTGCCGACCGTCGGAAGAATTCCCCAAGGTGCGATGATCGAAAAAACGGTTCGCGCGGAATTCGTCCGCGATGGCAAGATCCTGTTATCCCTCAAGGAATCCGATTTCACCACCGCCAACCGCATCGCCGGAAAGATCAACGAGGCGTTGGGAGGAGAGCGGGCGCAGGCCGTCAATTCGGGAACGATTTTCGTGGAAGCCAATGGCGGCGAGGAGAACCTTTCGCCCGTCGCACTCCTGGCCAAAATCGAGGCCCTGGATGTCATACCCGACCATCCGGCCCGGATTGTGGTCAACGAACGTACCGGAACGGTGGTGGTCGGCGGAAACGTCACCTTGGGACCGGCTGCCGTGGCTCATGGAAACCTGGACGTCGCCATCCAGACGGCCAAGGAAGTCAGTCAACCGGCGGCGTTATCCTATGGCAACACCGAAAAGATGGAAAACGAGACCTTCCAGGTCGAGGAAGGCTCGAACGCGCTTACCGTGGTTCCCCAAACCACCACGGTGGACGATCTCGTGAAAGCACTCAACGCCATCGGCGCATCTCCGAGAGATCTGATCGCGATTCTCCAAGCGCTCAAGGCCACAGGAGCCTTGAACGGAGAACTGAAAGTTTTGTAATGTCGAAGACTTACGGCACCATTCGAACGAGGACGGTTCTCGATGGATAAGCTTCCGTCCTCCACTTCCCCGCTGAGCGAAACGGGCGACGTTCTCGCCTCGCAGGCGATGCACAGCGCCCGCCGTGCCGAACGAAGCGGAGATGCTTCCCAGCTAAAAGAAGCCGTCGAGCAACTCGAATCGGTGTTTTTAGGGATGGTACTCGAAGAAATGGGCAAGACGGTGGACAACTCCAGCGGCCTGTTTCCCGCCACGCCCGGCAATGAAATGTATCAGGAATGGTTCCGCAAAGAAGTCGCCAAGCAATGGGCTTCGCAGGGAGGCATCGGACTGGGTGACCTGGCCTACCGCTCCGTGAACGGCCTGCCGCCGTCGGCGGCGCGTATCGAACGCACCTATGGATCTACTTCGTTGGAACGCCCCGAGCGGGAAATGCCGATTGCACCCGTTGCAGGACATATTACTTCCGGTTTCGGAGAGCGCATTCATCCCATCACCGGCGAAAAACATTTTCACAACGGTGTCGATATCGCGGTGCCTGTCGGAACTCCGATACATTCTCCATGGTCCGGCGTCGTTTCGGAAATTAACGATGACGACCGCGGCGGTCTCTCCATCAAGATCGAACACCCCGGCGGATACACTACAGGATACGCGCACAATAGTGAAATCACTGTGAAAATCGGCCAGCGCATTCGCGCCGGGGAAGTCGTTGCCCTCTCTGGCAACACCGGCAAAAGCACCGGTCCGCACCTGCACTTCTCCCTCTATCAGCAGGGAAAACCCACAAATCCGAATAAAATATTAAACCTTGGTGCCGAATAACCGATAGGTATCTTGAGAAACGAAATCGACCCCAGGAATTTCAGGTTTCTTGGGAGGGGCCGATACTGTTTGAAGAGGTAATAGAGATCCAGAGGTGATCCCATGACGAAAATCAGCCCAACCGAATCTTCATTCAAAATTCCTCAAGTGGAAAAGGATGAAGCTGCCTCTGCGAAAACCAGGCAACAAGGGGCGGCGCCAATGGTCGAAGCCGTGCAATTCGAACGCAAAGCCGGAGAAATGCACAAACTGTACTCCAAAGTCGCCCAGGAAGTTGAAGATGTTTTTTCGGGGCGCGTTGAGGAAATGCGAAAGAAAATCGCCAACGGCGAGTATCAACCCAATGTCGATGAAATCGCCCGGCGGATGCTCGGCGATCTCGGCTTGCAGGACTAGCCATGAACCACGAGCCGTTCGAAATCTTTCCCGCCGCGCAGATCGCGACGCAGATCGAACAAGAAACCCGTCTGCTCGAACAGCTTTCGGCCCTCGCGGCGGGAACGCGCCGGGCGGCGGTGGAGCGGCGAACGAAAGAAATTCACGAGTTGGTGTCCAGTCAGGAAAAGCTGATCGCCCGCATCGAGGAATTCCGCCTGTTTCGAAGCTCCCAAATCGATAAAATGAAGCGAAATCAGGGAGATCTGCTTACGCTGCTCCTGGAGTCGCTACCGGCGGAACGACACGGGCAACTCATCGAAATCATTGACGGATACACGCGGGCCATCGAAAACGCCAACCGGCAAGTCAATATCAACCGTGAATTTTTCCAGGCCGCCCTGGCCACCGTGGACAGCACGTTGAAGGCCGTGGCTCAAAGCACGCGGACCGTAACCTACGGAAAACGCGGCACGGGCGATTCCGGTGCCGTGGCCATCTGTTTTTCCACCAACACCTAGGCAAAGCCAAACATGTCTGGAAACCTCGATATCATGTACGTAGGGCGCAACGCGCTTGAAGCCGCTCGTACCGGTATCCAGACCGTCAGCGACAACATCGCCAACGTTTCCACTCCCGGCTATCACGCCCAGCGCCTTGTGCTGCAATCCACCGACACCTACCTGACCAGCGCTCCCAACGCGAACCTCGGCGTACATGTCCAAGGCGTGGAGCGCATCGTCAACGAAACGGTGGAATTGCGCCTGAGGGAATCGAAATCGCAGAACTCCGGGGCAAATGCACGCGCCAACGTCCTCACCCAAGCGGAAGCGCTATTCGGCGACCTTGAGGACGAAGGACTCAGTCCCGCACTGGACGAACTTTTCAACGCCTTCGAATCTCTTTCCGCACAACCCCAGGATGCAACGATCCGCAACCAGGTCACGTTCGCAGCGGAACATTTTACGGATCAACTCAACACCTACGCCCTGGGTATCGAACAGGTGCGTGAAGAACTCAACGTCGGAATTTCCGCCAACGTCAACGAAATCAATAGCTTGACCAGTCAAGTGGCCGAGTTGAACGGTCTGATTGCAGGTTCCCACGAAACGGCGACCGACCTGCTCGACCGCCGAGACCAGGTGCTTGGCGAATTGTCCCAGCTTATCGGAGTCCACACCACGACCGAAAGCAACAGCAGCGTGGTGGTCCAGACGAAAAGCGGATACACGCTGGTCAATCAGACTTTTTCACACGATCTGATCGCCACCGAAGGCAGTGACGGTCTGATGCAAGTGTACGGCGAGCTGACCAGCGGCAATACCAACCTCACCGACAGCATCACCGACGGCGAGCTGGGAGGCACGCTGAAGGCCAGGGATCAGGATTTGAAGGCGATGCAGGACGAACTCGACGCCTTCGCCTACAATTTCGCGGAAGCCGTCAACAGCGTGCATCGGGACGGCTACGGCCTGGACACCCAGAAAGACCGAAACTTTTTCATCGAACTGACCGAAACGGCGGGAGCGGCGAAACTGATCGCCGTATCGGACGACATTCTCGACAATCCCGACAATATCGCCGCCGCCACGGACCCGACCATGGTTCCCGGTGACAATCGCAATGCAAGCCTGTTGGCCGATCTCAGAGACGAAGCCATGAGCGACGGCCAAAACCCGCTTTCTGCGGTACGTTCCGTGCTGACCAACTTCGGAGACCGCGTGCAAGAGGCTGAAAATACTGTGGAAGTCACAGAAAACAGCGAAGCGGCGATGACCCGGCTTCAGCAATCCATTTCGGGCGTCTCCCTCGACGAGGAACTGATGTCCCTGCTAGAATGGAAACAAATGTTCGACGCGGCTTCAAAAATCATTCAACTGGCCGATGAAATGGTTAGTGCAGTCATCGAACTGAAACGATAAGGACGACGAAACCGGAATGAGAGTTTCGACCCAACAATTCTACAGCACCTTCCAGAAAGGCATTTCCGACCAGCAAAGCGAAATGCTCAAGGTGCAGGAACAGATTACGACGGGGCAGAAACTCAACGGACTGGGCGACGATCCCGCCGCAGCGAGACTGGTTCTCCAGGATCAGTCGCTCAAACGTCACGTGGAAGGCTACAACCGCTCCGTAGACGAAGCCGAGCAGATGCTCAACACGACGGATACGATCCTGATGAGCGTCACCAGCGCGGTCCAGGAAGCCCAGGAACTGGCCTTGCGCATGTCCAACGACACCTACAACCAGGACGATCGCATCGCCGCTCAGGTAAGCGTCTCGCACCTGCGTCAGACGCTCGTGGACCTCGGCAATACGGAGGTCGGCGGACGGTACATTTTCGGCGGACTGGGCAGTAGCGGACCTCCATTTGCGGCAAACGGCACGTTTTCGGGCGATACCGAAGCGCTTTCGGTGCGCGTCGGCGACGGCGTGACCATCGATGCCACGGTGAACGGGGGCGAACCGTTTCTCGACTCCAACGGCGACGGCACGGGCATTTTCGATTTGCTCGACGAACTCGACGCCGCGCTGGGCTCGGACGATTCCGAGCAGATCAGGGCCGTGCACGAAAAACTGAACACGGCGGGGGTTCGTGTATCTCGAACCGAGCAGAACATCGGACATTCGATGGTTCGGCTAGAAGGCGCACAAACCGCGCTCGATAACATCGACCTTGCGGCGGACCTCGCGTTGATGGAAACGCGCGACACCGATTTCATCGATGCGAGCATTAAATTGCAGGAAATTACACTGGGCTTGCAGGCGGCTTTGACAGCCGCCACCAAAATGAGCGGGCTCAGCTTGGCCAGTTTGATTGGTTGATCCGGAAAAAGGATGTAACCATGACAACTCCGAACACAGGCAGGAAGCCAGAGAAGCCTAGGAGGGCGCACGATGTTGATCCTCACAAGAAAACCGGGCGAAGCGATTCGAATCGGAAACGACGTTTTAATCACCGTCAAGGCGGTCAATGGACGGCAGGTGCGGCTGGGTATTGAAGCGCCCAACGACATCCCCGTCTATCGGGAAGAGATTTTCGAGGCCATGACCCAGGCCAACCGGGAATCTCTCATGCCGGAAAGCGTCACCCAGTCGGTGCTTGAAATGTTTGCGAAGCCTGCTCCCAAGCGGAACGAAGACTCAGAAAAATCCCAGGAGGGAAATCGATGATCGTACAAACGACCCGATTCGGAGAACTGGATATCCCCGACGAAAAAATCATCCACTTTCCCTATGGAATTCCGGGATTCACCCACTTGCGGAAATGGTGCCTGCTCAATCCCGAAAACGTGCTGTCTCTCAATTGGATTCAAGCCATGGAAGACGGCTCCATCGCGCTGATTATCGCCGATCCGGAAGCGCTGTTCCAGAATTACGACGTATCGGTGGACGCCCGCGAGTTGAGCCCGATCGGCGTCGATCCCGATGCGTTGGGCGAGGATGAACCTCAAGTGGTCATGCGGGTAGTGCTCAGCGCCGACGCCACCACCGGCGAACTTCACGCCAATCTGCGGGCGCCGTTGCTAATCAATCTCAAAACCTGCCTGGGTATGCAACTTCCGCTGGTGCGCTGCAACTACTCCATCCGCCATCCCGTGCCGATGAAAAAACGGGAAGACGTCGGCGACATGGCCTCCCCACCGAAAGGCAAACGGTCGAGCGATGCATCCACTTCCGTTTGACGCAGACTGGTGCGACAACTGGGAGCGCGCCACGCGCAAGCTGATGGCAGCCATGCAACAGGCCGACCCGGACGTGCAAGGCATCGTCCAACTCGTGCAACTTCGCGCCAAATTGCTCAAAGCCGCGCAAAAAGGGGTGTTCAAAAACACCCCGCTGCCCGTGGAAGAACGTCGCGAGCGGCTTCGGGTGATTTCCGAAGAAGAACGGGAAGTTTCCTTGTGCCTCGCCGGATTGAAAAGCGATCTCGGAAAATTCCTCGCCACCCTCCACAAAAACCACCAGGTCCGCGACCTTTTCGTACAACCTGCGAAAAACAAAGCCAAAATCCTCGACGGTCGCATCTGATCGAACAGATGACATTCGGTTGGAAGCTTGCGCGGGTACCATTGAAAATCGTTGTTTGGAAGGGTGCCACGGCCTTTCGCCGTAAGGCGAATGGCCGTGAAAACACAAGCAATCCGGGCCATCGATCCGTTCCGGATCGAAGCCCCGGGCACCCATTCCTTCATCCAACGAGTCAGGTTCACGCTAAATCTAGAATTGAATCACCCTGGGGAAACTCCGTCCTGAGTTGCCCGGAAAAGCGTTTCGAGGTAACGTAAGCATCGATACCGATTTTCAAACGATTGGAAACGATCTGGCCATGATTGCTTTTCTCGGCGCTGCTCTGGCTCCACCCGTGCTGGCGCTTTTCGTCATGTATCTGCTGCTGCTCGCAGGACTTTCCCTGGCGGTGTTCTTGCAATCCACGCCGCTGGGAATCGTCTGGGGAGCCGCCGCCATATGTTGCGCCGTTTTCCTGGGGTTTCTCTTCGTTCGTTCCCTTCTGCGACGGTTTTTCGCCCGAAAATCCGTGCTCGCTCTGCATCCGTCGCTCGACAACTCCCTTGCAAAACAAGCCGGACCCAAAGGAGCCAATCTGCTGCGTCTGGCCGCGCTTTCCGAAACGATTCCACGCGGCTATTTTCTGCCGTTTCATACGCTCGAACGAATTCGTTCAGAGGGTCCATCCAGCCCCACACTGCGCCGAGTAAGCCGTAAGCTTTTGAAATCGTTTCGAAAACTCGGGGTGCATTCTTTGATCGTCCGATCCTCGTTTTCGATGGAAGACGGTCCCCGACTGTTTCCCGGCGTGTTCGATTCTCGCACCGATGTCTCAGCCAACGATCCCGCCGCCCTGGGAAACGCCATCCTGGAAGTGCTGGGTTCTCTCGATACGGAGCACGCCCGACGCTACAAAGAGCGAATCCAGGCGTCGGAAATCCCCGAAGGGGGAGCGATCCTGATTCAAGAGAAAATCATGCACTCCGTGCACGCCACGGTGTCATCTTGCCACCCCATCGGAAAGCGCCCGGATCGGATTCGCATCGAGTTGGACCGCCCCGACGGCGAAACGCGAAGCGTCGAGATTTCACGCCTTTATTGGAGAGCGATGGATTCGACAGGCGGTTTGGAATGGCTGCCCGAATCCCTGGCCCTTCGCGCCGCAAAAACCGTCGAACGCGCCGAGCGTGCCTTCAAAGGACCGGTTCTGCTGGAATTCGGAGTCATAGAAAACCGCCTCGTATTCTACCAGGTCCGTGCGCAACCCGTCACACCTGCGGACGTCTGGACGCAATCCGGCCCGGTGTCGCTCAACCCGGAAGTGCTATCGCCGCTGGAATCCGACTTATGTTATGGAAAAAACTTGGCTTTTTTACGAGCCCACCTTTGCCGTTCCTTCGGCTGGGACGAGCACCGGACACGGCTGCGCCTCGAAACGAAGCGGGGGCGGCCTTTCGTCTGTCTTACGGATGTCCTGCAAGCGAGTTGGACCACGCCCCGCCGCCTGTTCCCCCACCTGGGAAGCCGGTGGCTTCGCGAGGATCTGCCCGCCGGATTCGACCACGCCGCCGAAGTGATTCATTTGCGCAAACGCCTGATAAAACAAGCACAACTGAAATCCTGGTCGGTCTGGCTGACGAATGCGGGAACAGCACTCGCCCAACTGGAACGTCGTTCCGGCTTCGATCCTCTCGTGGGCTGGCATCGGCTCGTGGGAAAAAAACTCGAAACGCTTGGCAAATGCACGATGAAGCGGGTGGATCGCCTGCACGAGGAATTCGAAAACGAACTGGCGCGCATCACGCAGCGCTTGGGCGTGAACGAACGAAACGACGCAATGTTTTGCAGTTTGGAAGAAATTTGCACGAAAATTGCCGTGGATGAGGAGGAATTGCTTCGCCGAAAGGAGTCGTCTTCTAAAAATCGAAACGCGGGCATGTCAGAAGTCCTGCCGCCATGGCCTACCTCGGAAGGAGGAGAGTTTCAGTCGCTTTGTCCGGGGCACGCCACGGGTCGGGGTTACCATCCCCTGTCGGGAGATCCATTTCCCACGGATGCTCCCTGCATCCTGCTGCTACCCGATGCTTCGTTGCGCTGGAGGGAATATCTACCCCAGGCGGCGGGCGTCGTGCTGGCCGGAGGGGCAATGCTTTCCCACCTTGCACTGCAAATCGACGAACTGAAACTTCCCGCCCTGGCCGCCTCGGACGCCGAGGAACTGATGCGCCACCACGGGCAATCTCTTGATCTCGACACCGAAAGCCGAACGCTGAGGCGGCTGTCATGACGCACTTTCCTGCCCTACCACTGCTGGCCAATGACGCCTATATGATGGTGACCTTTCTCGAACGGATATGGGTGGGGCTAGTCGGGATTTCCGTAGCGGTGTTCGCGGTGGATCTTCTGCGCCGAGCATTGGGCAAACCGAGCGAGAAAACGGCTATTGTTTATGGAATATCGGGACTTTACGTTGCCGTGTGGCTGGCGCTTTGGGCGGATCTAGGATTGAAACTGGTTCTTCTTCGCGGGTTTGCGCCCGACGTCGAATGGCTCATGCCCGCTGGGCTGGTGGCTGCGCAGTTTCTGTTTTCGTGGCTCCCGAATCGTCTGCGAAATCCCCGTTTTCAGGCATCACTCGTCGTATCGTTCCTGCTCGTCTCCACCTTTTACATTCTCTACGATACCCAATTGCTCGATGCTTCGTTCGACCCGATGATGGCCGACTTCCTGGCCTGGGACGCCTTCGTCAAACTTTCGCTTCCAGTATTGGCGCTGGGTGAACACCTCGGCCTGGAGGGTTCGTCAGCCGCACTGCTCGAATTCGGCCACGTCATGGGAAGGCGTCTGGTCGAGGCGCTGCCTTTTCTCTCGATTCTGGCAAGTTTCCTCATTGGACCGTGGCTTGCGGGGCTTTTCGCCCACGGCGAACGTCCTGCCGTCCGTAAACCGTCCTATCGCACCGAAAAATACCTTTCCTTCGCGTTGTTGCTCGCGGGAATAGGGCTGGTGCTGGTTTCGCAACATGGCTTGACCAAAGCGCTTTTGCGCTTCGACACTTCATTCGGCTCCGACGTCGCCTCCTCCTACATGCTCGATACGAAGTCTCAGAAAATATTGGCTCCGCTGGTGGACGAATCCTCCCCCTGCCCTGCCGAAAACGTGTCCATTCAACCCCAGCGGGCGATTCTGGAGTGGACCGGCGACTCCCCATTCATTGTGGCGATGTATCACGATTCGTGGCGAAAAAGCGCGGCGAAACAAAAGATATTCGCCCATGGAGGCGAAAGCTTCGCCGTACTCCGTTCCGGTCGCCCTAGTGTGGAATGCGAAGAACTCGTCAAGCAAAAGCTATTGAAATCATTGAATGATCTCGTCTGGACACTCAAGGCGAAACCCCAGCTAAAAACCGTGAGTTTCGAAGAAGTCACGATCGATATGACTCTGTACCATCACCTGATCCATGCCGCCATGCTTCTGGTATTGCTCGTGCTTGCAGTGTCGCACACCTCGAAAACGAAGCCGCGCATGACGTCCTTGTTCGGGGGAATTTCCCTGTTGATCGGAGGGATCTTCCACGGGTTCGCCGGGATGGAACCCCTTGCTTTCTTCTTCGTGGAGATAGGACTGGCCTGCGGCTTCCTGCTGGTGCTGGCCCTGCCCTTCCGCTTTTTTCCTCCCGCCAAAGCCTGGGCGCTCTGCGTTGCCATGGCGTTGGGCGCGCTCGCCTCGGATCGACTCGTGCTCGTGTTGGGTCTCGCCGGGTTGATCTCGGAATGGATGGGCTTTCATTCTCTGGGCCGCATCTCGCCCCCCCCCGGAAGACGTTCTTCCGTTTCATCCGGCGGTTTCCTTTTGATTTCAATACTTTGCCTCGTTCCTATCGCCGGTCTGACCCATGTCGTCGAGGAACTTGCCGTAGCCGGTGAGGACATCCCCACCTATCCCGCCCGCCACCTGACGCGCGCCGAATGGGACATTCCCGCCGAATCGAAGGTGACGCTTGGCGAATTGAAGGGCGAAGCGCGGGCGCATTGCACCGGGCGGGGAGAAATCCTCAGTACTTCTCAAAACTTGCTGCATTCGAACCTCGGCGCACTTGAAGGCGAAAATCTCTGGATCGCCATCACGGACGATCCCCTGCCCGGCGATTCGATCATGCTGTCGGGCGGCGGGGTGATCGGCACCCAGTGGCCCAACCCGGAATTCAAGGCGTTTCCCCGCCGCTTCGTCGCGAAATCCACCACTCGCCTGCGTACCATCTCCCCGGCGAAAGTCGTCGCCTTCTGTCGCCCGAAATCTTCGGGCGAGTAATTTCTCTCTACAAAGAAACGGTCGGGTAAATTTCTTACCCGACATGCCTGATTTCTGTAGCCGTGATTTCGATCCTTTTCCGGCGGGCTTACGCCTCGCCGCTACAATTCTTTCGTATCTTCTTTGAATTTCCCCACATTTTCATTTCCGCCCATTCCACCCCGAAAACTCGAATTCCTCACGACAAAGTTGCGGGGCGGAAATTAAGGACTTATCCATAAATAAAGCCTACTTTTCTCCAGCATATAATCGAGCAGGCTAAGTGCAATAAAGCTAGGTATAATGTCTGCGTTTTGTACGGGTTCCCCCGTTTCCGCATCGCTGAAAAGCCGGAAGGTGATGGTTTTGTTGGTCGTCACCGGCGCACCCTGCGAATCGAACAGGCTGCCTTGATATTGGAGCGTGGTGTTGGTTTGGGCGAAAAGGGAAAGCTGTTGCCTCCACACAACCCGAACAGTTGAATTCATTCGATTCTATAGAGATGCTACCCACCCACTGACCGCTGGCGTTGATGACCTCGTTACCGCCCACCGTCACGGAGCCTTCGCACGTGATACTGGTAGCCTCCACCTTGCCTTCCACCGAAAACGCCCGTCGCGCCCAAGGAACAGCGGCAACCGGTTGTCGGGGCGAGAGGGTTTCGCTATCGATTTCCAACTCCAGCCAGAGTTCGGTTTCCTTGAAGACGGATTCGTCAAAGGCATTCACGCTTCCCAGCGGTACGGTGAAAAAGCCTTCGGCAATGTCCACGGCTAAGGTTTCAGTCCACAGGACATCGATTTCGACAATCGCACGTTGATCGTCCGGCGATCTTTTCATCGGGGCGATATCCAGCCGCCCAAAAGCAACAAAGAGCGACCCATCCCTTTGAACACCGAGACGCTCCAAGCGCTGATGGCTCACAAGCACAGGCTCGGTCCGTTTGTTTTCTGCAATAGTAATGGAAAACCGCTTACGGACTGCCAATGCTGGAGACCGTTAAAGAAGGCAAGGGAACAGGCTGGGCTTCGGCAATTCAGTTGGCATCTGCTTCGGCACACTTTCGCCAGTCACCTCGTTCAAAGCGGTGCCAGCATCCTGGAAGTGCAGCGATTGCTCGGCCACTCGGACATTCGAGTGACGATGCGATACGCCCACTTGAACCCGGATGTGAACCACGAACCGGTCGAACGGCTGACATTTTACAGCCCGGAGAGTTCCCGGAACGTCATCCCATTTCGTAAGTCATTGTAATGATTGAGGAAAAATGGTGCCGAAGGGGGGACTCGAACCCCCACACCCTAAGCGGGCACTAGATCCTGAATCTTTATGGCGGGTATATTGGAGATTCAATACGGATCCCCATTTTTTCGGGAAAAGGCTTGAAATCACACTGTATTTTTATCTATAGGCGTCTTTTTTTGACTACTCTGGAATTTGCCAATCTTCTCCAAATTTCGTAGAGCTTGCCACGGATTTGCCACTGGAAAAAGACTTCTACAGTGTTGTCAATGATTTTGGTCTAAAGGGTAGCAACGAAAACCATCTAGGATCGTTGACCCAATCCCTGCTATCGTCTATAATGCAACTACATTGCAGAAAGAACGATAAAGAGGTTTACGATGTACGTCTCCCGAACCCTGGAAGCATTCCTTGAAAAGGCCACCAAACAGTTCCCGGTCTTGATGGTGATCGGTGCCCGGCAGGTCGGCAAAACAACTCTTCTCCAGCAACTAGCCGAAAAGAAACGGCAGTACGTCTCCCTCGACAATCCATTGATTCTGAACCTGGCCAAAGAAGATCCAGCTTTGTTTTTCCAACGATACCAGCCCCCCATCCTGATCGACGAAATCCAGTATGCCCCGGAACTCCTGCCTTACATAAAGATGGCCGTGGACGAGGATCGGACACCAGGGCGGTTCTGGTTGACCGGCTCCCAGCAGTTCCACCTGATGAGAGATGTTTCCGAATCTCTGGCCGGTAGGGTTGGCATCGTCAACCTGCTGGGCATGTCCCGCGGGGAAATCGGGGAACTGGGACAAAAAGTGAAGCCATTCCTGCCGTCCAAGGGAAAGCAGACGAAGAAGTCCCCGACCGTTCTTGCCCTGCCGGAGCTTTACGAGTTGATCTGGAGGGGGAGTTTTCCTGCCGTTGCCCTGGATCGAAACGTAGATCGGAACCTTTTCTACAGTTCCTATGTCCAGACCTACATTCAACGGGACGTTCGGGATTTGACCAAGGTTGGTGACGAAATGGCCTTCCTCCGGTTCCTTCGAGCCTGTGCCGCCCGTACCGGGCAACTCCTGAACATGACCGACATGGCCAGAGATGCCGACATTGCCGTCAATACGGCCAAGAACTGGTTGTCCATCCTTCAGGCTTCGGGGGTGGTCTACCTGCTGGAGCCGTACCATACGAACGTCACCAAACGGCTCGTCAAGACTCCGAAGCTGTACATGCTGGACACCGGCCTGTGTGCCTACCTCACCGAATGGTCGAGTCCCAAAACCCTGGAGGCCGGGGCTATGTCGGGAGCCGTTCTTGAGACGTGGATCATTGTGGAACTCCTGAAAAGCTACTGGCACAACGGCTTGCAGGCTCCGTTTTACTACTACCGGGACAAAGACCAGAAAGAGGTTGATCTGCTGATTGTTCAGGACGGGACGATTCATCCGGTGGAAATCAAGAAGACGGCCTCCCCCGGCAAGAAGGATGTCCGGCATTTTCAGGTGCTGGACAAACTGAACCTGCCGGTCGGAGACGGGGCGATCATCTGCCTTGCCACCGAATCCTTGCCACTGACGGAGTCGGTCTGGTCGGTGCCGGTGGGTATGCTGTAGGAATGCTGACCCGTACTGCCATCACAGCAGGAGGACATCAGTCGAGCCGGGGTTGACTCAGGTGATGAAACTTCTGGGTTTGTCCGAAAGCCTGTAAAAAACATGAAAAAGGAACGTCGGTGATGTTCATCGTTCCTGCCTAACGATGGGCCATCCTATCGTCGATTCCCATTCCTATCAAGTCCATTCCTAAAGGCACCTCCGACATCGTCCAAAATGTAAAGCAAATGCAGAATGGCCGAAAGACGGAACGATACCTTCCCGGAAATTGACAAACACACATATGTGTGTTTTTATGTTTTCTGGAGGTTTGATATGGCATTATCGACTCGTGAGAACGTTTACCGTTTTGTTCGTGAACGAATCCTTGCCGGAACCCCACCCACGGTCAGGGAGGTTCAGTCACAGTTCGGATTCAAGAGTTCGGCATCGGCTCGTCAGCATCTGGATAAACTGGTAAATGATGGCCTGATTCTGAAACTCAAAGGCATTTCCAGAGGTTTCCGTTTGCCGGAACAGAAAGACGGCAAGCCACCCATTCATCACGTACCCATCATGGGACAGATTCAGGCCGGTCAACCCATTCTGGCCGTAGAAGACATCGAGGGAACCATTCCCATGTCCGGGGATGGACTGCATCAAGACTCCTTTGCCTTGAGGGTTCGTGGTGACAGTATGAAGGATGCCGGTATTCTGGCCGGTGACCTGGTGATCGTTCGTCCTCAACCCGATGCCGATAACGGTGACATCGTGGCGGTACTGATTGGTGATGAGGCCACTGTCAAGCGTTTGAAAAAACGTGAGAACCGTGTCGAACTCCACCCGGAAAACCCTGACTTCCAACCGATTATCCTGAAGTCTGAAGGTGCCCGGTTGCTGGGAAAAATCATCGAAGTACGTCGTCATTTGTGAGGAAGCATCATGTGTCCGTCTCGAAATCCAAATTCTGCCCACTCCAACCTGCTCGTCGGTTGCAGTGGGTATTCTTACCGTGAGTGGATCGAGGCGGGGGTGTATCCTCCAGGCACGAAACAAACAGACATGCTGCATCGTTATGCCGAGCAGTTCCCCATCGTGGAATTGAACTACACCTGGTATCGAATGCCCACACCGGAACTGATAGACCGACAACGGCAGCAGGCACCTGAAGGTTTTTTGTTTGCTGCCAAACTGACCAACACCCTGACTCACGAGATTGACACAAGCATCTGGAAGGAAAACATTGTCCGTTATCGGGATGCCATGGCTCCGATGCTGCAAAGTGGTCAACTGGTGGCCGTACTGGTGCAACTGCCTCCCTCTTTCGACCGTTCACCTGCCCGTAGGAAATATCTGGCTTCCCTGTTGGATCATCTACATGGTTTACCTCTAGCTGTGGAATTTCGTCACAAATCATGGGCCAATGACCGGGTGTTTGCCGAGCTTGAAAGACGTGCCGTCACGTTGGCATCCGTGGATGAACCCCGTCTGTCCCACCTGTTTCCCTCACTGGATGTTGTGACCAATCCTGATCTGGCCTACATCCGTTTTCATGGCCGTAATGCCGATGGCTGGCAGAACAAACCCAATACCCACCCCTTCGACTACGACTACACAGATGAAGAGTTACGACCTTGGGCAGAGAAAACCATCGGACGTATGATGGAACGTGCCAAAAAAGGTGTGGTGTTTTTTAACAATCATGTCTCCGGTCAAGCTCCCAAGAATGCCAACAGGCTCGTGGAACTGTTAGCCGAGCAAGGTTTGATTGGGGGCAAGTGATGGGTGCGGCAAGAGACATCCTGCATCTGAACGTGGCCGACTTTGCCGTGGAGGTAGAACGTCTGGTAGATACCCGACTGAAAGGTCGTCCCGTGATTGTCGCCCCTGAAGGGGCCGCCAGAGCAGCCGTGTTCGACCATAGCGAGGAAGCCTTCCGGTCGGGTGTACGAAAGGGAATGCCGTTGCAACGGGCGTTGCGTTGCTGTCGAGATGCCGTGGTGTTGCCTCCTCATGTTGACCGTTATGAACGGGCCATGAAACAGATGCTCAAGAAAACCCTGCCGTATTCCCCACTGATCGAGCAGACGGACACCCAAGGGCATCTGTTTGTGGATTTGAGTGGTACGTCCCGTTTGCATGGTGAGGCTCAGGATATTGGCCGGAAGATTCGTAAAACCTTGAAGGATGACATCGGTTTTGAGCCCATTTGGACGGTTGCTCCCAACAAACTGCTGGCCAAAGTGGCCTCCAGGCTGGTCAAACCTACAGGGGAACGAATCGTTTCCGACGGTGAAACCCAGACCCTGTTGCATCCTTTACCATTACACCTGATTCCGGGATTGGAATGTAGAGACATCGATCGGTTCCGTGATCTGAATATCTATCGTGTTGGAGAAGCTGCCGACCTTGATCCTGAACAGCTTGGCTCTTCGCTGTTTAGTGTGGGTAACGGCAGCTTATGCATCGGCTTCGCCGATCCGGGGACCCGTCCCCGCACCCCTGGGATTTATCGCTTTGAAGTCCAAACCTGGTTGTTGTAATAAGGGATAAAGAGAAAAGGAGAGGTTTCCCCCTCCTTTCCAGGTTCGGACCTTCGACGGCGCTCGGGTCGCGTCCCCGCGTTGCCTTATCCTCCGCCGAAGTTCTGCCAGTGTAACCTTTGCACACTGAAGGAGCAAGAGATGGACGAGCGCGGACTTTTCACGATGGCTCTTGGATTGACCCCTCCCTGGGAGGTGGTGGATATTGACTTTGACGCCGAGCGCCACCGGTTGGATCTGTACCTGGATTTTCCCGCCGGGAGCCGGTTTGCGTGCCCGCAATGCGAGGTGGCTTGCGGGGTTCACGATACGAACGAGAGGAGTTGGCGACATCTGAACTTTTTTCAGCACGAGGCGTATCTTCACGCACGCCTACCCCGGATCAAATGCCCTGAACACGGAGTAAAAACGGTGGAGGTACCTTGGGCGCGTCCTGGTGCGGGGTTCACGCTGCTTTTTGAGGCGCTGGTACTGCTTATGGCCAGAAAGGGCATGACGCCCAAGGGGATCGGCGAAATACTTGGTGAGCACGACACGCGGATCTGGCGGGTGCTGGAATACTATGTGGACTCGAGTCTGGCGAAGCAGGACTGGTCCGAGGTCGAAGCGGTGGGCGTGGATGAAACCAGCCGTTCCCGTGGGCACGACTACGTGACGGTGTTCGTGGACATGGACGAGGCGAAGGTTCTGCACGTGGAGCCCGGCAAAGACCACCGGACGGTGGCGGGCTTCGAGGCTGAGCTTCACGCTCACGGCGGTAAACCCGAACAGGTGAAAGAGTTCAGCATGGACATGTCAGCGGCGTTCATCAAGGGGGTTGGGAAACAGTTTCCCGATGCGGCGATGACCTTCGACCGCTTCCACGTGATGAAGCTTGTCAACAAGGCCGTGGACGAGGTGCGGCGTGAGGAGCGCCAAGACAGGACTGAGTTGGAAAAGACGAGATGGGTCTGGTTGAAAAACGAGCAAAACCTTACGGACAAAGAGCGAGAGAAGTTCGATGAGTTGAAAGACAGCACGCTGAAAACGGCCAGGGGCTATCGGCTCAAAGAGACGCTTCAGTCGGTATATGCCGACTACGCAGGCCATCCAGATGACGGTGAGAAGCAGTTGCAGTACTGGTATTTCTGGGCCACGCACAGCCAACTGCCGCCGATGATCAAGGTAGCCAAAACGATCAAGACCCACTGGGATGGGGTATTGCGGTGGTTTCAGTCAGGTTTGACACAAGGGCTGGTGGAAGGCATCAACGGTATAATTCAGGCGGCCAAGCGCAAGGCCAGAGGGTTCAGGTCGTTTAGGAAGCTTCGAACCATGATCTTCCTCGTCGCTGGAAAGCTAGACTTCGACCTGCCGCAGATGAAACTGCTTACCCACAGTAAATAGCGAGGAGGCAACAGCTTGAGGTTCTGTTTGGAAAGCGACATCACCATATTCATGCCATCCTGAGAGGGGTGGATGGCTCTCCCGTTCTACCTGTAGGAAACAAAACCCCTCAGATCGTGATGAACCATCCCTTTGGTAACGACACAAACGATGTCCAAATTGTCGAGGGTGTACTGTATTCACTGATGGAACGAGTGGGTTCAGAGCTTCGTAAACGTCAATTGGCCACTAAACGGCTGATGGTTGGACTGGATTACTCGGACGGCAAACGTATTTTTCGACATCTTGTTCTACATCCTGCCACTGCCGACGATTTCAGGCTGTTCGACATAGCTCGTGAACTTTTACAAAAAACATGGATGAGACGGGTTCGGATTCGGCATCTTCGAGTAAAGGCTGACCGGCTGACGTTTCCTCCTGTACCGCAACTGGATTTGTTTGAAGACGTGAGGAAAGAGGAAGACGACAAAAGCAACCTGATTGCAGCTATGGATACCATTCGGGATCGTTTCGGGTTCTCGGCCATAAACATGGGACGGACCCTTTCAAGGCCATCGTCATGATTCCCCTCACCACCCGTTCCCATTATTCACTGATGTGGGGAACGGCTTCACCGGAAGAACTGGTCAAAACTGCCAGGATATGTGGTTATGACAGGCTTGCACTGACGGACACCGACAACCTGTACGGACTCTGGCCGTTCATCCATGCCTGCAAACGTGAAGGCATTACACCCATTATCGGGTGTGAATTGACGGACCCGACAAGCAATGAACGAGTAATCTGTCTGGTGGAGAATAAAACGGGTTACAGCAACCTGTGTCGGCTGATCACCGACCGCCACTGTGATGACGACTTCACCTTGAAAGACAAGCTGCCGGATTTGTCCAGTGGTTTACAGGTCTTAACCCAATCAGAAGCACTGCTACGTCACCTTAGAGAATGTGACGTAGCCGTATCGGCAGCCCTGCCACGTAAACCCACTGGCAAGGGGCTAAAGCTACGTTTGGTGACCAAAGAACTGGGCATACCATCCGTTGCCACACCGGGCAGTTTCTTCATCAAACCGGAAGATGTCACGATCCACCGTTTTCAACGTGCCATTGACCTGAATACCTCTCTGTCCCGATTGACCCCGAAAGATGTTGCACCGGATAATGCCTGGCTGGCTCCCTCGATGGACTACATCCGACGTTTCGATGTCTGGCCGGATGCCATCAGGGAAACGTACAAACTGGCGGAACGACTGGAGTTTACCGTGCCTGAGTTCGGTCTTGTTCTACCAAGCTGGAATAGGCAGAGTGAGGCCGAATCTTCTCTGGAACTTCGTACTGTAGCTTATCAGGGGGCACGTACCCGTTACGGTGAACAGCTTTCCGATGCCGTGATGAATCGTCTGGACTATGAGCTTGCCGCGATTCGTGACAAGGGATTTTCGGCTTATTTTCTGATTGTGCAGGACATTGTCAAACACAGCCCCCGTATTTGTGGACGTGGTTCCGGGGCAGCTTCTATCGTTGCCTATTGCTTGGGAATCACCAATGTCTGCCCACTCAAATACAACCTGTACTTCGAGAGATTTCTGAATCCCGGCAGAAAAGATGCTCCCGACATCGATGTGGATTTTGCCTGGGATGAACGGGACGATGTTCAACTGGCCGTGCTGGAAAAATACAAAGGCCATGCGGCGATGGTCTGCAACCATGTGCTGCTACAGCCACGTTCGGCCATTCGGGAAGTTGCCAAAGTCTACGGCCTGACGGATCGGGAAATCGGGCAGGTATCCAAACGTCTGCCCTGGTTCTGGAGTGTTATGGATGGAACCGACGAGGATGCCCTGCTCACTCGTCTGAAGTCATTACCCCAACTGAAAGAACTGGACTTTCCCGAACCGTGGCCGGATATCATTCGGTTGGCTCAACGTCTTATCGGCACTCCCCGAAACCTGTCGGTGCATTCCGGTGGTGTGGTGATTACACCACGACCGATTACCGATTACGTTCCTGTTGAAATAGCTCCGAAAGGTGTTCCTATTGTTCAGTGGGAGAAAGACGGCACGGAAGACAGCGGCCTTCTAAAGATCGACCTGCTTGGCAACCGTAGCCTGGGAGTTATTCGTGATACCATCCAAACCGTAAAGGCCTCCGGGGAAAATTTTGACGAAATCCATTGGGAACCGGAAGATGACCGAACCACACAAGCCCGTGTTTCCAATGGTGAAACCATGGGATGCTTTTACATCGAGTCCCCGGCAACCAAGTTACTGCAGAAAAAGTCCGGTGTGGGTGACTACGAACACATGGTGATTCACACCTCCATTATACGACCGGCAGCCAACCGTTGGATCAATGAATATCTGGCCCGACTGAAAGGTGAACCGTGGCAAGCCATTCATCCTCTACTTGAAGGTGTATTGGATGAAACCTATGGCATCATGGTCTATCAGGAGCATGTTTCACTGGCTGCGGTAGCCCTGGCCGGATTCTCCCATGCCGATGCAGATGGCCTACGGAAGGTGATGAGCCGTAAAGACAAGGCTCGGAAACTGATGGACTACTTCAACCGTTTTGCAAGAGGTGCCAGACAAAATGAGGTAACGGACGCCCAGATCGAACAGGTATGGGACATGATTTTATCCTTTGACGGCTATTCTTTCTGTAAGCCCCACTCTGCCAGTTACATCCGGGTATCGTTTCAGGCCGCTTATCTGAAATCTCATTACCCGGCTGCTTTCATGGCAGCCGTGATTTCCAATCAGGGTGGATTTTATTCCACCTTTGCCTACGTGTCCGAAGCCAAACGGATGGGAATGGCAGTTCTTCCGCCCGACGTGAATGAAAGCGGCATCCGTTGGACAGCAGACGGAAACACCATGCAGGTCGGCCTGATGAGCATCAAACACCTGAGTGCCGATACACAGGCAAGAATTGTTACTCAAAGACAATCCCGTCCCTACTCAAACCTGAAAGACTTTCTGAACCGGGTTCGTCCCGATGAAGAAGAAGGCCTCCTCGCTATTTACTGTGGGTAAGCAGTTTCATCTGCGGCAGGTCGAAGTCTAGCTTTCCAGCGACGAGGAAGATCATGGTTCGAAGCTTCCTAAACGACCTGAACCCTCTGGCCTTGCGCTTGGCCGCCTGAATTATACCGTTGATGCCTTCCACCAGCCCTTGTGTCAAACCTGACTGAAACCACCGCAATACCCCATCCCAGTGGGTCTTGATCGTTTTGGCTACCTTGATCATCGGCGGCAGTTGGCTGTGCGTGGCCCAGAAATACCAGTACTGCAACTGCTTCTCACCGTCATCTGGATGGCCTGCGTAGTCGGCATATACCGACTGAAGCGTCTCTTTGAGCCGATAGCCCCTGGCCGTTTTCAGCGTGCTGTCTTTCAACTCATCGAACTTCTCTCGCTCTTTGTCCGTAAGGTTTTGCTCGTTTTTCAACCAGACCCATCTCGTCTTTTCCAACTCAGTCCTGTCTTGGCGCTCCTCACGCCGCACCTCGTCCACGGCCTTGTTGACAAGCTTCATCACGTGGAAGCGGTCGAAGGTCATCGCCGCATCGGGAAACTGTTTCCCAACCCCCTTGATGAACGCCGCTGACATGTCCATGCTGAACTCTTTCACCTGTTCGGGTTTACCGCCGTGAGCGTGAAGCTCAGCCTCGAAGCCCGCCACCGTCCGGTGGTCTTTGCCGGGCTCCACGTGCAGAACCTTCGCCTCGTCCATGTCCACGAACACCGTCACGTAGTCGTGCCCACGGGAACGGCTGGTTTCATCCACGCCCACCGCTTCGACCTCGGACCAGTCCTGCTTCGCCAGACTCGAGTCCACATAGTATTCCAGCACCCGCCAGATCCGCGTGTCGTGCTCACCAAGTATTTCGCCGATCCCCTTGGGCGTCATGCCCTTTCTGGCCATAAGCAGTACCAGCGCCTCAAAAAGCAGCGTGAACCCCGCACCAGGACGCGCCCAAGGTACCTCCACCGTTTTTACTCCGTGTTCAGGGCATTTGATCCGGGGTAGGCGTGCGTGAAGATACGCCTCGTGCTGAAAAAAGTTCAGATGTCGCCAACTCCTCTCGTTCGTATCGTGAACCCCGCAAGCCACCTCGCATTGCGGGCACGCAAACCGGCTCCCGGCGGGAAAATCCAGGTACAGATCCAACCGGTGGCGCTCGGCGTCAAAGTCAATATCCACCACCTCCCAGGGAGGGGTCAATCCAAGAGCCATCGTGAAAAGTCCGCGCTCGTCCATCTCTTGCTCCTTCAGTGTGCAAAGGTTACACTGGCAGAACTTCGGCGGAGGATAAGGCAACGCGGGGACGCGACCCGAGCGCCGTCGAAGGTCCGAACCTGGAAAGGAGGGGGAAACCTCTCCTTTTCTCTTTATCCCTTATTACAACAACCAGGTTTGGACTTCAAAGCGATAAATCCCAGGGGTGCGGGGACGGGTCCCCGGATCGGCGAAGCCGATGCATAAGCTGCCGTTACCCACACTAAACAGCGAAGAGCCAGCCTATCCCAGTAGGCCGGAAGCGCGCCAAGTAATAATTCCGAGGGCGAAATGTAGCATGGCTAGATAGCAATCGGCGCGTTTCTCCCAGCGGATTAGTATTCTCCGGAAACGGTTCATCCAACTATGCGTGCGTTCCACCACCCAGCGACGAGCCTTGAAACCGGCTTCCTGCTTGATCGCCTTTGCCTCCTCGCCCCGCGAACGAACGTGCGCCGTGAACTTGAATTCCTCCACCAAGTCTCTCACCTCATCGTAGTCGTACCCTTTGTCCAGGCACAAGCCTTGCGGCTTGCGTTTCGTCGGCTTGGGACGTTTGATCTCGATGCCTTCCAAAGTCGCCTTCACCAGTTTCATGTCATGCCGGTTCGCCCCGTCCACCGCCACGGACAGCGGAATCCCCTCCAGGCTACGCTTGACGCCGCTTTTTCCGCGGTCGGTAGGGTTTCGGCCCGTTTTTTTCCCCGCCCAACGGAGCTTTGGTCATCGCGCCGTCCATCGAACACCAAACCCAGTCGACACCCTTGAGCTTGTCGTACTCCAAAAGGCCCTGTCGCCAAAACGCCTCGAACACCCCGGCCTTGGTCCACTCCATAAACCAGCGGTGCGCCGCACTGGACGAGCAGATGCCCGTCGCGTTAAGCGCGTTCCACTGACAGCCGGTGCGCAAAACGAATAGAATGGCGTTCATCGCGTGGCGCGGCGGAACCGGCGGGTTATGGCAACCCAAGGGATGAGGTTTTCGCGCAGGCAAGAGCGGCTCCATCTTTTCCCACAATTCGTCCGGGATTCTCCATCCATCATCTTGGGTTGCCAATCCCATATTTATCTCCTGTAAATATACTATATTCACAGGACTATAGCACAATTCACCCTACTGGGATAGACTCTAAGTGTCCAATTTCGGCTGAAGACGCACACTGGCTACAGGAACCATTACCATTGCAAGGGTCGGGGTCACAGGGATCGTCCCGACAGTCTGGGAAATCAATATAGCCGTACCTACAGTCCGAACAGTCATCGTTCATATATGGATTGTCACATGTACAGAAGCCGTCCGACTGGTTGCAGGTGCCGTGGTCATTGCAGGAGTATGGAAACCCGGCACAAACACCGGCACCGTTGCATTTATCAGCATAGGTACAGGGCTCATTGTCGTCACAGTCGGTTGTGGAAGGGAGGAAGTATCCTTCGGAATCACAGCAGACGGAATTGGGGTTGCAATCTTGTCGGGGGGCATTTGAGTCACGAACACAGGTGGCAGCCCCTTTAATTTCTTCTCCTCCAAGGGTGTAAAGAGGGAGACTATAAGGAACACCAACGTTGAAATTCATTTTCCATTGTTCTCCTTCCTCATGAGAAAGAGTGGATGACCAATACCCACGTCTGTTGTCCACAAGGTCGGGATCTCCGTATCCAACCGTATGGTCAGTATGGTCGTACAGTTTCCCACAAGGATTGTACCTCAAGCAAGTATCCATGTCCGAAACCAACCCCTGCAAGCAACTGTCCACAAATCCACATTCCAGAATTTCAGGACACGACAGGTCGGGATCGAGTATGGAACGGAGTTCGTTGACGGTCGGAAGTCTCCAGTCGTAATATCCGTCATGTTCCAGATTTTCACAGTATTCGATTGCTTCATCCAAAGTCAGGAAAAGATGAAAAACCTCTTCGGGATTTTCATGATCCAACACCTCTCCCGGCAACCACATCAAGTTGCTGTAATCATTATCATCACAGACCGGATGAAGGCCATCATCATCTTCCTCGGTTTCCTCCGATTCTTCATCTTCGGAGGTGTCTCCTTCGACGAATTCCGATTCTTCGATCTCGGTAACATCCAAGTCCTCATCAGACTGCAAACCATCATCATCCACATCTGCAGGAATCTGTTCGATGTCACCATCGACCGACATATCCCTTTCGTAGTCACCAGCTGCCGGATTATAGCTGACGATGGATGACCCCTCACAGCCGGTTCCCAAGAGAATGACCATAAATGCCAACAGGATTATTTTGAATTTCATCGGAAGGCTCCTCTGGTAATCGGTTCATCCGACCCGTTAATGGTCAATTTCCTCGGATCTGCCGGTAAGCTACTCATAGTGTGCATTGCTCATAATGCTACTCTTAGGCTGTAGACTGTCAAGTATTCTCTGTGGAATATCCTGTTTTATGAAAAAGCAGGATCAAATTTGTTTACAGTTCGGTCGAAAAGTTCGTAAACTCCGAGAGGAACAGGGCTATTCTCAGGAGTCCTTTGCCGAGAAGGTCGAGATTCATCGAACCTACATTGGTGGGATCGAACGTGGTGAACGAAACCCGACAATCACGACCGTTTACAAGATTGCCAAAGCCCTCGGAGTCGATATCAAGGAATTGTTCTAATCAATCTCATCGGGCAGCACAGCCCCATGTTCGATGGAATCGTCATCCCTGAAAAGCCTCGCCCAGCACTCTATTATGGCCTCCCCCAAACATGGCGTCAGCCACTCTACCTCATCATTGTTCAACTGCCTCAAGGAAATCCTGTAAGGCAGTTCAGTACGATCGGGTCGCCAATTGACATCCACGTACCACCGGCCATCGACTTGTATGAACGGATTCATCATTCCACCTCACAGTATTCTATGACCGTAGCCAATAAGTTGTGGTAGCTGCCAAGCACGGTTTTCTTGATGAACTGTTCGAATTCTTCATGCTGACCGGCATCAAGCATGGCTGCTTTCACCTTGGTAATAAGGGCGAAGGCATTTCCTTCGTTGCCGATCAGATAAACAATCGGCTTTAGTCTTGGTTCATCAATCATTGTTGCAATCATTTGGCTCTCTTCAATTTCTACCGTAAAACCGCGAAAACGTTTTCCTGGTTTGAACGGACTGCAAGACCAAACCCCGATGGTCTTCAAGACCAGTCTTGCCGACTTTATCCCCGATTTTTCGGGATTTGGTTGTCATCGGGAACCATCCGGTTCTACGTCTGGCAACATCCCGGTCAGATCAACACCACCATCGGCCAGAGCCTTCCAACCCTCCATGATGGCTTTGGCTGTCTCGAAATCTCCGCCCGGCAGTCTGGTTGTGCCGATCTCCCGACCATCCTCGAAGACCGTGATCCGAACCAGATGTTCTGTGTCGGAACCGGGTTTGCCGTCTCCTTCCACGACAGCCAAGTCGAACCGTTTCATCATGGCCTCCTCCCTAGTGGGACTGCTTCGAGGTTACACCCTCGGTTTCCAACGACGGATCGTTGAGGATGACGGCGAAGGTGCGGCGACTGAGTGAAACTTGAGCCGTGTTGAAATCTTCGGGAGTGATTGCTTTGGAGTTGTAGTCAAGGACGATCAGACCCATTCCCGTCAGATCAAGCAGCAGCCTTCGAACCCGAAGCCGGTCCGAGATGGTTTTCACGTCCATCATTGCCATCAGATCGTCCACATGAGCACTGCCGTAGAAGCTGGTGCCGATGTCGCCGAGGGTGATGTCTCCCATCCCCAGTGCCGTGCTGGTCAGGGTGAGCAAAATCAGCCGTGCATCGAAATCGAGCCCTCCGTTTATCAAGTCGAGGCTGAACCCCGACTCGTTCCCCACGACCTGTCGGGTGGCATCCAGCCGAGCATCGATTTCCGTCCGAATCCGGGTTTCCTGTTTCCGGTACTGGCTGGCCCGACGTTCCAGTTCCTTGGATCTCACGTCCTGTTTCTCCCCGACGGTCTTGTCACCAAGGGCCGGTTTCGAGAGATCTTTCAGCATCCATTCGGAATTCAACCGGGATGCCCTGATGGGCAGGTATCTCATCAACTCGTCCTCGACGTATTCGAGGCAGTCTGCATAGGGTTTGGGGTTCATGGTCTTTCTCCTGTTCTGTTGGTTTTCTCCGGCAATGCCATCCGAACATTTCGGAACCTTGCACTGCCGGTACCCCAACAACCCATCAGTTTGGGAAACTAAGCCGGAAAATGCCAATGAAGGGAAAAAGAGTCCAAGATGGAAGGGGTCGATTTTGCTATTGTTTTCCTGATACAGGCTTCCCGATGTGACAGAAATTGACCGTAACCTATGGAATTCTCAACAACAATTACGTTGACCGGGGTCGGTGTACGAAGTATGATGCCGCCACTTGTTATGGACGATTTTGGATACGGATGCCCTCGGATTGACTAAAACACCCTGAAGTAGACTCCAGCCTTTCCTCCGGTAATCCGAATCTCGAATTCAGCAGAACGGAGGGAACTCGAACTCGTGACACCTTACCCCAGACAACCGGAAGCCCAGGCCAGAGTGAGAATCGATGCCCAGTTGGAGGCATCCGGCTGGGTGGTACAGGACTGGAAAGAGATGAATCTCTATGCCGGTCAGGGGGTGGCGGTTCGTGAGTTCGTCATGGCAACCGGTTACGGCTTTGCCGACTACCTGCTGTTCGTAGACCAGAAAGCCGTCGGTGTTCTGGAAGCCAAGAAAGAAGGCTTCACCCTGTCTGGTGTTGAAGGTCAGGCCGAGAAATACAGTCAGGGGCTCCCGGCCAATCTCTCCGTTCCCGTGCGGCCTCTGCCGTTTCTCTATCAGGCCAACGGAGAGGAAACCCGTTTCACCAACGGTCTTGACCCGGAGCCACGGGCTCGTGAGGTCTTCCAGATTCACCGACCCGAAACCGTTGCAGAATGGTTGAAGGCCGACACCCTGGATGCCTGGGTGAAGTCCACCGGCTCCCATACGGCTGCCGACGACACGAAACCGTCCACGTTCCGGTCACGTCTCCAGACCCTGCCGGAATTGGAGCGGTCGTTCCTGTTCCCCAACCAGTTCACGGCTATCGGGAATCTTGAACGGAGTCTGAAGCAGAACCACCCCCGGTCGTTGATCCAGATGGCCACCGGTTCCGGCAAGACCATCATGGCCATCACGGCCCTGTATCGGCTCATCAAGTTCAGCGGCGCCAGACGGACACTCTTCCTGGTTGACAGGAAGAATCTGGGTGAGCAGGCCGAGAAGGAATTCCAGGGATACCGGACGCCCGACGACAACAAGAAGTTCACGGAGCTATACAACGTTCAGCTCTTGCAATCGAACTCCATCAGGGATTCCTCGAAAGTAGCTATCACCACAATACAACGGCTCTATTCGATGCTGAAGGGTGAGCCTGACCTCGACCCTGCCCTGGAGGAAGAAAGTGCCTTTGAGGGCCCTGACCGTAAAGAGCCGATGCCGGTGGTGTACAACCAAACCTATCCCCCGGAGTTCTTCGACCTGATCGTGGTGGATGAGTGCCACCGTTCCATTTACAGCCTGTGGAGGCAGGTGCTTGAATACTTCGATGCTTTCCTGGTGGGGCTGACGGCCACCCCGGCCAAGCATACCTTCGGATTCTTCAACAAGAATCTGGTGATGGAGTACGACCACGACAAAGCCGTGGCTGACGGGGTGAACGTGGACTTCGATGTCTACCAGATCAAAACCCAGATTACCGAGCAGGGCTCCACCATTGAGGCCAATGACGACCTGATGTTGACCTTCCGGGATCGTTCCACCCGTGCCAAACGGTGGGAGACTCCCGACGAGGATGTGGAGTACACAGCCGGTGACCTCGACCGGAAGGTGGTGGCCAAAGACCAGATTCGGACGGTCATCCGTACCTTCAAGGAGAAGCTGTATACGGAGATTTTCCCTGGCAGAACCGAAGTCCCGAAGACTCTCATCTTTGCCAAGGACGATTCCCATGCCGAAGACATCGTGGACATCGTTCGGGAGGAGTTCGAACGGGGTAACGACTTCTGCCAGAAAATCACCTACAAGACCACGGCCAAGAAGCCGAAGGAATTGATTCAGGATTTCCGAAACTCATACGAGCCCCGGATTGCCGTGACGGTGGACATGATTGCCACCGGCACCGACATCAAGCCCATCGAGATCGTCATGTTCATGAGGGCGGTCAAGAGCCGGGGGCTGTTCGAGCAGATGAAGGGTCGTGGTGTTCGGGTGATAAGCCAGACCGACATGAAGGCCGTGACCCCCGATGCCAAGAACGGCAAGACCCACTTCGTCATCGTGGACTGTGTGGGTCAGCTGGAGATGGAAATCAGTGACACCCATCCCCTGGAACGGAAGAAGTACGAATCCCTGAAGTCCCTACTCAACCACGTCGCCGCCGGTGGCACCGACCCGGATGTGCTGTCGTCTCTGGCTTCCCGGTTGTCCCGGCTGGAGAAGAAGTTTTCGGTGGACGATCAGGAGCTGGTTCGGAAGACCACCGAGGGTGTCCCCTTAAAAAAGATTGCCCGTGCCCTGGTGGATGCCGTTGATCCAGATGTTCAGATCGAGAAGGCACGGGAAGTGAACCACCTGCCGGAGGATGCCGAGCCTACCGAGGCTCAGGTCAAGGCCGTGGCCGAAGAGTTGAAGAAGGAAGCTGCCAAACCTCTGGCAGCCAATCCGAAGCTCAGGAACACCATCCTGGAGTTGAAGCAGAAGTTCGAGCAATTGATCGATGAAGTCAGTGTCGATCACGTCCTCTATGCCGGGGTGAGTGAGGAAGCCAAGGAGAAGGCCAAGGCTCTGGTGCTGGATTTCGAAACCTTCCTGGCCGAGAACCGGGACGAAATCGACGCCCTGCAATTTTTCTATGCCCAGCCTCACAGACGAAGACTGACCTTCACCGACATCAAGGGTCTGGCCGAAGCCATCAAGGCTCCGCCCCGTTCGTGGACACCGGATTTGTTGTGGAGAGCCTACGAGACGATGGAGAAATCCCGTGTCCGTGGGGCCAGTGGTCGGAGGCAGTTGGTGGATCTGGTGTCGTTGGTGAAATTTGCCTTGAAGCAGGAACCGGTGTTGGAGCCGGTGAGTGAGCATGTGAAGGAACGGTTCGACAACTGGCTGGCCCAGCAGCAGACGGCAGGCCGGACGTTTACCGACGAACAGACCCGGTGGCTGACGATGATCCGGGACCATATTGCCAGTAGTTGGGAAATGGAAGTTGATGATTTCGATTATGCACCCTTTGCCGAGGCCGGTGGCCTGGGTCGGGCTTCTCAGGTGTTCGGGCAGGAGTTGGGTGAATTGTTGAAAGAGCTGAATGAGGCATTGGTGGCATGAGGGGAAACCGAGGTGGTCGCAAATTGAGACCACTTCGTTCTGATGGGGGCAACCTCATGGTTTTTGTAGGAACGACGATGGCAGATGCACTGTTACTGACATAAAAGAAGAAACGCCCCTTGCGGGGCATTGGCCCGGAGATACTATCTTCCGGGGGGGGTACGAGAGATATGGTGCTGGAAAACGGTTTGATTGTAAAGCAAAATGCTCTTGGAATCACAATCCATGATGGCAAGTCGGATGTAGAGAAGACAATGATGGTGAATACGGCTTTGGCTGCATGAGAAGAAAAACATGACGAAAAACAAGAAGAAAGCCGACCTGAACAAAGTATCGGGTGCGGTGACTGTCGAGGGGCAAAATCCTTCGGAAATCCTCATGTACCAGACCGAAGATGGTCAAAGCCGTATCGAAGTTCGGTTGACGGACGAAACCGTCTGGCTTTCTCTTAATCTGATGGCAGATCTGTTTCAACGGGACAAGTCTGTGATTTCACGACATATTTCCAATATTTTTGAAGAAGGGGAACTGGTGAAAGATTCAGTTGTTGCAAATTTTGCAACAACTGCCGCCGATGGAAAAACCTACCAGGTGGACTACTTCAACTTGGACGTAATCATCTCTGTGGGCTACCGGGTGAAATCTCACCGGGGAGTGCAGTTTAGAAAATGGGCGACTGGCAGGTTACGGGAGTACCTTGTCAAAGGCTTCACGATGGATGACGAACGGCTGAAACGTCAGGGTAGCGGCAACTACTTTGACGAATTGCTGGCCCGGATTCGGGATATTCGTTCGTCGGAAAAGCTGTTTTGGAGCAAGGTGCTAGACATTTATGCCCTTAGTATCGACTACGACTCAAGAACCGAGTCCTCTCGGAAATTCTTTGCCACGGTTCAAAACAAAATGCACTATGCCGCCCATGGAAACACGGCTGCTGAAGTCATAGCAAACCGGGCAAATGCCGATGAACTTTACATGGGGTTGACCTCGTTCAGTGGTGACAAGCCCAGGCAGGCCGATGCAGAGATTGCCAAGAATTACCTTGATGAAAAGGAACTGGACACTCTGAACCGTATCGTCACCATGTATCTGGATTTTGCCGAATTGCAGGCTTTGAACCGACGGCCCATGACCATGGTCGACTGGATTGAGAAGCTGGATGACTTTCTCCGTATCACCGACCGTGAAATTTTGACCCATGCCGGAACGGTCAGACACGAGGCTGCTATTCAAAAAGCCAGAGAAGAATTCAGACGTTACCGTGCCTTGACGTTGGACCAACCCTCAACTGTCGAGAAGCATTTCATCGAAGCCGTAAAGGATATGAAACAGCTTGAGAAAAAACAGAAACGAAAACGGGACAACGATGATGAATGAGGCATTGGTGGCATGAGTTTAATTGAAGTTCCAATCAAAGGGTGGGAAGCTGCCCATCTTGAAGATGTTATCGAGGTATTAGACAGTCAACGAATCCCTATCAATGCCAAAGAAAGAGCCAACCGGAAAGGCAACGTGCCATATTACGGGGCAACCGGTCAGGTGGGATGGATTGACGATTACTTGTTCGACGAAGAACTGATTCTGCTTGGTGAAGATGGGGCTCCCTTTTTCGACAGTTCCAAGCCAGTTGCCTACATGATTCGGGGAAAATCATGGGTGAATAACCATGCTCATGTGCTCAGAGCTTTGGGACTCATCCCGAACTCGTTCCTGATGCACCAACTGAACATTGTCGATTACAGACCCTTTGTTAGTGGAACCACCCGAGCCAAACTTCCACAAAAACCAATGAGGAAAATTCCTCTGCTTATCCCACCCCTCCCCGAACAGCACCGGATCGTGGAAGCCATCGAGAACTACTTCTCCCGGCTGGACAAGGCCGTGGAAGCCCTGGAACGGGTGAAGGCCAACCTGAAACGGTACCGGGCCAGTGTGCTGAAATCCGCCGTCGAGGGTCGGTTGGTGCCCACCGAAGCCGAGCTGGCCAAGGCTGAAAGCCGGGACTACGAACCGGCTTCCGTGCTGCTGGAACGTATCCTCAAGGAACGACGGAAGAAGTGGGAAGAAGCCGGTGGCCGGGGCAAGTACAAAGCCCCCGCCGCCCCCGATGCTTATCGTCTGGGAAACTTGGACACGGAGTTAATGTGTAGATGGAGTTGATTCCGGCTCCCAAGATCCGGCAGAATGACCGGAGGAAGGAGCGAGTCATGAGTGAGAATCCGAAAAAACGCCAAGCTTCGAAACAACCGAAAGCCGGTACCCGTGAGGATGGATCGGGCGAGGATTTCATCCGTAAGGTCCGACGCAAAACCCGTCGCCGGTACACCGCCGAGGAAAAAATCCGCATCGTGATGGAAGGTCTGCGAGGCGAGTTGTCCGTGGTGGATCTGTGCCGCCGGGAAGGCCTTCATTCCAACGTCTATTACAAGTGGCTGAAGGACTTCATGGAGGCGGGCAAGGCCCGACTGTCGGGGGATACTCGCCGGGATGCCAGCAGGGATGAGGTGGACGGCCTCAAACGTGAGAATGCTCGGCTCAAAGAGCTGGTTGCAGAACTGGCGATCGAGAACCATGGTTTAAAAAAAATTGTGAGCTGAAACTCTACGAGAGGCAAGGAAAGGAGCATCTCATGATGGAGCAGAAGCTTGCGATTTTGACCGAGGTGGAGAGGAGTCCCAACAAGAAGAAGTTACTGAAGTCCATGGGAGTGTCCCGCTCGACGTACTACACTTGGAGAAAGCGGGTTCGCCGGGAGGGGAAGACCGGCCTGGAGCATAAAGGACGTGGGTCGCCGGGATGGAACCGCCTGTTGGATTCGGAGCGGGAACACGTACTGGAGCAGGCACGAGCGTTTCCTCCGTTGAGCAGCCGGGAGTTGGCGGTTCGGATCACGGACAGCGGTCGGTTCTACATCAGCGAATCCAGCGTGTACCGAATCCTGAAGGCGGCGGGTCTGATCAAACCCCACATCGTCGAAAAGAAGGCTGCCAAAGAATATCATACGAAGCCCAAACGGGTGAACGAGCAATGGCAGAGCGACATCACGTACATCAAGATCGTCGGCTGGGGTTTCTATTTCCTGATCTCGGTGCTGGACGACGTGTCCCGTTTCATCCTCGCCTGGCACTTGTCGCAAGACATGACGGGGGAGTCGATCTCGGACGTGGTGGAGGCGGCCCTGGCTTTCGCCGGAATCGAAGAAAACGACAAGAAGCCGCGTTTCCTGTCCGACAACGGCTCCGGCTACGTGGGAGCGGCGCTCAACGACTACCTTGATTTCTGGGGCATCCGGCACATCTATGCCGCGCCGTATCATCCCCAGACCAACGGCAAGATCGAGCGATATCACCTGACGCTGAAGATCGACGGCAGTCTGTTGGTGTTCACGACACCGGACGAGTTCGTGCGTTTCATGGAAGTCTTCGTCGATTACTACAATCACGAACGTGTCCACGAAGCCCTGGGGAACGTGACCCCGGCAGACGTGTACTTCGGACGCCGGGAGACCATCCTGAAGGCCAGGGCAGAGCTGAAAGAGCGGTCCATAACCCGCCGCAAAGCCAAGAACCAGTCCGGTATCGACCTGAAGCTGCCGGTCGAACCGATTCGGAAAATGGCCGACGATCATCCCTACTGGAAGTATTTCGGGGTGTTGTCTCGGACGGAAAAAGCGGATCTGCTTGTCGGTAAAGGAGAAACAAGTTATGCTGATTGAACCTGCCTGGAGGATAGGGCAACGCTGGGGAGCGACCCGAGCGCCACGGTGGGTGAACGGCGGACAGGCGGAGCTTCATGCTCCGTCGTCCCTTTATCCCCTGTCCGTTGTTCCAAGAAAGCGATAAACCCAAAACAACGATGGAAACAAGTACTAAATTTACAAGCCGGGCTCAACCGCTCTCACATTCAAAACGACCCCTAAGTGTCCAATTTCGGCTGAAGACGCACAGTCGGAACCGATACCGAGCTTGTGAACTGGCCGGTGTCGAGCCTAGATTCGAGGAGTTCACCGGCACGGATGACGAAGCTCTGGCCTACGTGGTCAGCCTGAATCTGACCAGAAGGCATCTGAATACTGCCCAAAAGGCAGCCGTAGCCGCAGTCCTATTGCCTGCCGAACAGGAACTGGCCAGGCAACGTATGTTGGCGGGAAAATCCGACCCTCCTGAAAATTTGCAGGAGGGTAAGAGCCGACCTAGAACCAACGGTGAAGCACCTGAACGGGCCGGTAAAAGGGTCGGTATATCTGGCCAGACCGTCAGGCAGGCCGTCAAAATCAAAGACCGGGCACCCGAAGTTTTCACGGCCATGAGCTACGGCACAATCCGTTCCATGCCGGAGGCAGTCAAGTTATCGAAGCTCCCGGAAGGACAACGTGGGGAAGTTCTCGACATCGTCACGGAACACAAGCTCCGTGTCGACCAAGCCCTCATCATGCATCGAAAGCAACGGTCGGCTGCCAAACAACGGATTCGGAAAAACAGCCCGTGTCGGGCTGACCATCCGGCTTACAAACTCATCTACGGCCAGCACGTTCTCGATAGCCTAAAGGAACTGCCCGACCAGTCCGTCCATCTTGTATGCACTTCCCCACCATATTGGGGACTTCGGGATTTCGGCACACTGCCGGTTGTTTTCGGTGGATCGCCCGATTGTGAACACGAATGGGAGTCGATCAGTCCGAACAAATCATCCGTGACGATGGGCAATCGTCGTCTGGAAAACAATGCCACCTGCAAACGATGTGGGGCATGGTCTGGCCATATGGGACAGGAACAGTCGCCACAACTGTACGTTGACCATCTCGTCGAGGTTTTCCATGAAATCCGGCGGGTGCTCAGGGACGATGGTACCGTTTGGCTTAATATCGGGGATTGCTACTCGACCACCATAGCCCGGAGCCGGGATCAAAATGGTCGCAAGTCAGCCATTTTGGAAAACCTCGGTAAAAACAACTTGATGGGCATGCCTTGGCGGGTCGCCCTGGCTTTGCAGGAAGATGGATGGTACCTCAGGGCTGATGTCATTTGGCATAAAGGCAATGCCCAACCGACCAGCATTCTCGACCGCCCCACCAATGCCCACGAATACATTTTTCTGCTGAGCAAATCCCCCAGTTACTATTACGACCAGTACGGGGTGCTGGAACCCTGGAACAACGCTGATGCCAACAGGAAAGCCAAATCTCGAAACGGAAAGGCTGCCCTGATAGGCAAATTTCGACGGTCGGTGTGGACGATCAACACCCGACCTCGTTCAGGAACCCATTTTGCCGTATTCCCTCCTGAACTGCCGGAACTGATGATACTGGCAGGCACCTCGGATTATGGTGTCTGTCCTACCTGTGGTGCCCCCTGGAAACGAGTCGTGGAACGACCTCCCCGACCAAATGACGTGGATCGTCAGGCAGGGGTAGATTTCCGGTCTGGTGGAATTTTTCACGAACACGGGATGGATACAACCGGGCTATCACACGGGGCACTCGACAGATGGATGAAAGAAAATCCGCCGATAATGAAGGGATGGACTCCCGGCTGCTCCTGCAAGAAAAACGATGCCTCTGGTAGAGCAGTCGTTCTTGATCCGTTCTCCGGTTCCGGCACCACCGGCATGGTGGCATTGCAGCTCGGTCGAAACTATGTCGGCCTTGATTTGAGTTCGGATTATCTGGAGTTGGCTGAGAAGCGGATTGGGGGCTGGCACAAAGGAAACCGATGATCCTATAGTTTTTCCAGTCTCTTCCGAGCCTCACCCAAATAGGATTCGTTCAGATCAATCCCTATAAAATTTCGGTGCTGTTTCATGGCAGCTTCTCCCACGGATGCCGTTCCGGCAAACGGATCGAGAACCGTTCCTCCTTTGGGGCAGCCCATCAGCACCATAGCTTCAGCCAGATTTACGGGCATGACAGCATGATGACGGCCTCGACTCCGACCACAGTTGAACGTCCAAACGTCTCTGGACAGTTCGGTTGGGAATCCTGCCTGTGCAGCAGCATCCCGGTCGAACCGGTATGTTCGTGACCGACTCAAGAGGAAAATCGTCTCGTGACTGACCAGCAGCCTGTCCGATGCCCTGCTGGGCATGGAATCAGGACGATGCCAGATCATTTCGTTCCTGATGATCCAACCATCTCTCTGTAAGACAAAGGCCACCCGCCAGGGGATTCCGGCAAGAGATTTGAACCGAAGTCCAACATCTGTCGGAGCCGGACGTTTGTGGGTGGCAGTGGCTTTCCGGTAGTCATCATTCTGAGAGATCCGTTGTCCCTGAATGCCGGTGGTGATTTTGGAGGGATCACCCGTCTCGTTCGACATGAATGTGTCCGAAAGATTCAGCCAGGCTACTCCGTCCGTCTTCAAACCCCGCTTGATTGACCGAAACACTTTGGCCACGTGCAGGGCATACTGGTCAGGATCGAGTTCTTGGCCCAATTCTCCGGTCCAACCGTCCTCCCATGACTGAGGTTCGGTTCCGTATTGCCTCTGAAGCCAGTATGGGGGACTGGTGACAACACAATTCACCTGAGCCTCATCCAGGTTGTCCAGAACGGCACGAGCATCTTGACCATAATGAAGGTCTGCATGAGTGCCGTTCGTTGAATGTATGGTTGTTTTCATCAATTTAATTGCTGTCACCTGAAAAGATGCCCTCCACCAATCTCCCATCGACAAGTCGCTAAACGGGTATTCTGATGCCATAAATAGCTGATATTACAGAATTTGTCCATCATCAAACAGTACGACTGATTTGCCCCTCTCTAATTCTTTTCAAGTTACAAGCATTTTTTTGAT
This sequence comes from Myxococcota bacterium, assembly GCA_963663525.2. GTDB lineage: Bacteria > Myxococcota_A > SURF-8 > SURF-8. The sequence continues at coordinate 1,653,770 of CAXXHC010000003.1, read as the reverse complement.
TAGTTGCCGGAACTTCCGGGTTGTTGGGGTGGGATGACGCTCTTTTCAATTTCACGATTTCAACGACTCCTAAGCACGAGAAAATTTTTCCGGCTTAGTTTCTGAAAGTTCTGGGTTGTTGGGGTGAAGGCAATGATCGCCACGGCAGAAAGGGAACGGAAATGAAAGAACGAACGAAAAAAGACGGAACGAAACAGATTGGGATTTCCGTGTTCATGCAGCCTGCACTGCATCAACAACTGAAAACACGGGCCAAAGAACTGGACATCCCCATCACCCTTCTTATCCGGCAGGCTGCCCAGGCTTTCCTAGATGCAGAATCCATCAATGATGGCTCCCTAGACACCTCTCTGGATCACCTGAACTCCACCATCAACCACCTGGCAAACAGTGTCGACCAACTGAATGGTCAGCTTGGATCGGCACATATATCCCCCTCAATATAGGAGAACGTAGCCATGTCAAAGAAAAACCGGATTAACAAGACCCCCAAAACTCAGAACACCAACAACGAAAGGACGACGACCAGAAAAGGAGAAGAAACGATGACGACCAACAACAACCAGAAGTCCGAAACCCAGAACATGCAACCCCAGGACAATGAAATCCCCAGTACCGACGAACCGGATGTCGGAGAAGAAAGGGAGGAAATGACGTATGATGAGTGGCTGGACAATGAATATGGTGGGGATAACCAAGAGGTCTGGTTTCAATATGCTTACCCCTGGTATGACGATGTGGAAGAAATGATAGCACCCTATGTTGAAGATGATGATGATCTTGAATGGTATGAATTCGACGACCTTTATGATTTGGTCTTGGTCCATCTAACAGGAGATGCACAGACCGGAACTGACATTGTTGGTGAAACGGTTTTCGATTATATCGAAAGGGCACTGACGGAGTATATCAAAGAAGCTCAGGCTGAAGCACGGGAGGAAGCCGAGCGTGTACGGCTGGAAGCCAGGATTGAAGCCAGAGTTGAAAAACTGGTTGCCGAACGGCTGGAAGCTGCCGTTGCCAAGATGTTGGCAGAAATAACTGCCGAAAAAAAATGAAATCCACAACGATCCGATGATTTGGATCATCGGTCACTGGACGTAACTCACCCGGCCAGAAACTCCAGGATGTCCTCTATCCCTTCATCCACGAACACCTGGCCGGGAATAGTGGTGGAATCCAACCGTTTCCAGTCGTTTGCCCCGTAATCCAGCATCCTGTCAACGGTCTCCATTTTCAACCTGTACTCCCGTTGCCCCCTGTTGGGGCCGGAACGAATCTGTTTGAACCTGAATGTGAGACCGATCTGACGGGCAACGTCACGGATCAGTTTCATCGGTTGGGCCGGTTTCTGCTGAGCCTTCAAAGCCTCGGCCGCCTTGGTGGCCAGGGCATCGAATTCATCGTCGGTCATAGATTCGAGGGTCGGATCATGGAACGTTTCATCTTTATCCAGTGGAACAGGTGTCGGTTTTGTTTTAGTTAAAGAAACACCTGTTCCATTTTTCCGTTTACCCGGTTTCAGATAGTTCTGAACGTTAAGTCCGAAAAGGTGTTTCAGCCGTCGTTCAACCGAAGAGTTCTGCAGGTAGGTGGTCGTGTTGTCCAGATCAACCTGTCCAGGGAACACAGCTTTGTTCCCATCCAAATGTTCGGGACGAACCCCGGCAGCCTGTAGAAGTTCCCAGGCTATCATTGCCCGAACGGTTTCAGTGCGTTGGGTGGCTGTCACACCGGCATCGAACGAGTGCTGGTCTTTTGCTACGAATACTTTTTTCTCACCAACCTTGCCCTGAGTGGCCACCATTCGGACGGCGTTGAAGAGACGAATCTGTTGACGGAATTTTCCTTCGTTATCAGTTAGGACAAGCTCCGTGGTGGCTGGCCGGTCATAGAAATCTTCGATCAGGGTTTTCCGGGCTTTCCGTTTGTCCTCTGGTTTGCTGTCCCGGTCGAGGATTTTCCGGGCTTCAGAGACTGTCATGCCATCATTTTTGGCCTCTGCCGTTGCTTTGGCATCGGCCTCCTTGATCTCTAGCTTGTCTGCCCGTTTCTCGTTTTTCAGTTTTTTCCTCTCGTCATCGTCCATCAGTTCGTCGGGATGATCGGACAGATCAATGACCTCACACCCCTGTTCGACCCAATAGTCCCAGAAATCCTTGGCCAAATTTACCCTTGACCGATTGATGTGGACGACAGTTCGGACGTGGCTGTCCAAATGTTCCTCGTCCATCGGCACCCGGACCAACTTTCCATTTGGATCAATATGTTCCCGGAACATCATGTAGGTATCGTCACGAGCATCGATCAGAGCCTGTTTGTACTCGGATTCATTCAGCCATTTAGCCGGACCATGTTCGGCCACATAGGCAAAAATCCACCGGTAGTTCAAGTTACGGGGGCGCCCAACCATCTGGACCAAATCCTGCCAGGTCTGTGCAGCCCCTTGTCCACAGAACAGGAAGGCTACGTCGAATGCTGCTGGATGAACAGCATCAATGCTTACACCGGACTCGACAGCCGGTGAACAAATGGCGGCATCCACCTTCTGGCTGGTCATGTAACCGTTCGGGTCTTTGAGGAACTCCTCACCGGCCTTGTCATCGTGGTTGCCAGTAACCATGACAATGTGTTTTGGGGGGAATGCCTTCCGAAGTTTCCTGGTCAGCCTCTGGGCGTCATTCACACTGGTCATGGCGACGTAGGCAGCCTTATCCTTCTGGAGGGCCACAATCAATTGATTTTCCAGATCCTCTGGAGTCGGCACCCGGATCAATCTGGGGGCAGCGGAGACTTTCTTGGTGGTGTATAAGGGGACACCTTCACCCGGTTTGGCCCCAGTCCGACATTCACTGATGTAATAATTGGAACCCCGTTTCCATGTATTTTCGATGAGGACACAACGATTCGGTTCGTAATCAGTCCCCATCATCGAACGATACTCGTTAATGCTGTAATCAGACAGGTGAGCATCGATGAGGATAGTTTGTCTGGTGTGAGCCCGGACGATGTTTGTGAGAACACCGTACACGTCCCGTGAACGATCTTTTACGGTTCCACCGTGGGCATGTTCAATCACGGATTCTGCCTCGTCCAGGATGACAGCATCCCATTCCTGTGAGATAATCTCAGGAATACCGACTCCGTTGCCGTCCTGATCGGTGACGACGACCGAGGTCAAGCGTGATGCTAATTTTCCCGCCTCCTCGCTATTTACTGTGGGTAAGCAGTTTCATCTGCGGCAGGTCGAAGTCTAGCTTTCCAGCGACGAGGAAGATCATGGTTCGAAGCTTCCTAAACGACCTGAACCCTCTGGCCTTGCGCTTGGCCGCCTGAATTATACCGTTGATGCCTTCCACCAGCCCTTGTGTCAAACCTGACTGAAACCACCGCAATACCCCATCCCAGTGGGTCTTGATCGTTTTGGCTACCTTGATCATCGGCGGCAGTTGGCTGTGCGTGGCCCAGAAATACCAGTACTGCAACTGCTTCTCACCGTCATCTGGATGGCCTGCGTAGTCGGCATATACCGACTGAAGCGTCTCTTTGAGCCGATAGCCCCTGGCCGTTTTCAGCGTGCTGTCTTTCAACTCATCGAACTTCTCTCGCTCTTTGTCCGTAAGGTTTTGCTCGTTTTTCAACCAGACCCATCTCGTCTTTTCCAACTCAGTCCTGTCTTGGCGCTCCTCACGCCGCACCTCGTCCACGGCCTTGTTGACAAGCTTCATCACGTGGAAGCGGTCGAAGGTCATCGCCGCATCGGGAAACTGTTTCCCAACCCCCTTGATGAACGCCGCTGACATGTCCATGCTGAACTCTTTCACCTGTTCGGGTTTACCGCCGTGAGCGTGAAGCTCAGCCTCGAAGCCCGCCACCGTCCGGTGGTCTTTGCCGGGCTCCACGTGCAGAACCTTCGCCTCGTCCATGTCCACGAACACCGTCACGTAGTCGTGCCCACGGGAACGGCTGGTTTCATCCACGCCCACCGCTTCGACCTCGGACCAGTCCTGCTTCGCCAGACTCGAGTCCACATAGTATTCCAGCACCCGCCAGATCCGCGTGTCGTGCTCACCAAGTATTTCGCCGATCCCCTTGGGCGTCATGCCCTTTCTGGCCATAAGCAGTACCAGCGCCTCAAAAAGCAGCGTGAACCCCGCACCAGGACGCGCCCAAGGTACCTCCACCGTTTTTACTCCGTGTTCAGGGCATTTGATCCGGGGTAGGCGTGCGTGAAGATACGCCTCGTGCTGAAAAAAGTTCAGATGTCGCCAACTCCTCTCGTTCGTATCGTGAACCCCGCAAGCCACCTCGCATTGCGGGCACGCAAACCGGCTCCCGGCGGGAAAATCCAGGTACAGATCCAACCGGTGGCGCTCGGCGTCAAAGTCAATATCCACCACCTCCCAGGGAGGGGTCAATCCAAGAGCCATCGTGAAAAGTCCGCGCTCGTCCATCTCTTGCTCCTTCAGTGTGCAAAGGTTACACTGGCAGAACTTCGGCGGAGGATAAGGCAACGCGGGGACGCGACCCGAGCGCCGTCGAAGGTCCGAACCTGGAAAGGAGGGGGAAACCTCTCCTTTTCTCTTTATCCCTTATTACAACAACCAGGTTTGGACTTCAAAGCGATAAATCCCAGGGGTGCGGGGACGGGTCCCCGGATCGGCGAAGCCGATGCATAAGCTGCCGTTACCCACACTAAACAGCGAAGAGCCATTTTCCCCGGCCTCCATAGGAACAGACAGAATCCAAGGTGATCCCAAGGGAATCAACCGAGTCAGATGACCAATTGACCTCACGATAATCGGCATCCAGGGCAAACGTCTTGACATTGTGGGAGACTAACGATTGTCTGTATCCGATTGACAGCACCTTTGGCTTCCTCCCCAGATAAGTTTCCAGTGCCTTGATGTAGTCAGCTGATGAGATTGATTTTCCACCACCGACAGCCTGTTTAACGGCAACCATCTGGGCAGCGAACACCACTGGATCAATCAAAGGATTGTCCTTGCCGGTTCCCATGTACTGTCGGTGGATTTTGATCCGATTCCCAAACGGGATGGTGATTTGGTCGGTTTTGATCCGGCTTTGTTTCCTGTTTCCAGATCGTTCAGTGAAAAGACCATCCCTGATGGATTCACCAGTTGCAGCATCGTGCAGGTACAACGATCCATTGAACAACGTCAACCAACAGGATGGTTTCAGGTCGGTTCGGAAGGGGCTGTGGATGCTGGAGACCTTGTCCTTACCCTCAGCCTCCATCCATTCCCGCCAGTCGGCCACGGTCATCTCACGATTCGTACCTGATTGTCGGATCAACAAATCTTCGGCCAGATCACTTTTTCCAATATTGTTGGTGACCCGTTCGAGGTTCAGGATGGCATCAGGACAGAGAGGAATTTTTGCCGGATCATCTGGCAGGGGTACGTCCCAGACATACCGATCTCCATTACGGTGGGTGGACGGGGCAACGGTAGCGGTTTTACCGATTCCCAGAAACTCCAGGCCGTCATGCCCTTTGTTGGTACAGCCGGGAACGATCAAGCGGGCAGATTTACCATCCCAACTGGGGGGCATTCTGACGATGAATTTGGCCCCATCACCACTCGGATGGGTGCATTTCGGTGTTTCTGTCGGTAGTAAGGGCTCAACGAATCCACGAGCCTTCAGGCCGTCGGCATCAATACATGCAATTGCCGTCGTATCCCTCTGGAACCCCAGTCTGAGGGCGATATTGGCATCTGGACGAGCATCCCAAGCCTGTGCGTCTTCAGCCGAAATTGGACACTTAGGGGTCGTTTTGAATGTGAGAGCGGTTGAGCCCGGCTTGTAAATTTAGTACTTGTTTCCATCGTTGTTTTGGGTTTATCGCTTTCTTGGAACAACGGACAGGGGATAAAGGGACGACGGAGCATGAAGCTCCGCCTGTCCGCCGTTCACCCACCGTGGCGCTCGGGTCGCTCCCCAGCGTTGCCCTATCCTCCAGGCAGGTTCAATCAGCATAACTTGTTTCTCCTTTACCGACAAGCAGATCCGCTTTTTCCGTCCGAGACAACACCCCGAAATACTTCCAGTAGGGATGATCGTCGGCCATTTTCCGAATCGGTTCGACCGGCAGCTTCAGGTCGATACCGGACTGGTTCTTGGCTTTGCGGCGGGTTATGGACCGCTCTTTCAGCTCTGCCCTGGCCTTCAGGATGGTCTCCCGGCGTCCGAAGTACACGTCTGCCGGGGTCACGTTCCCCAGGGCTTCGTGGACACGTTCGTGATTGTAGTAATCGACGAAGACTTCCATGAAACGCACGAACTCGTCCGGTGTCGTGAACACCAACAGACTGCCGTCGATCTTCAGCGTCAGGTGATATCGCTCGATCTTGCCGTTGGTCTGGGGATGATACGGCGCGGCATAGATGTGCCGGATGCCCCAGAAATCAAGGTAGTCGTTGAGCGCCGCTCCCACGTAGCCGGAGCCGTTGTCGGACAGGAAACGCGGCTTCTTGTCGTTTTCTTCGATTCCGGCGAAAGCCAGGGCCGCCTCCACCACGTCCGAGATCGACTCCCCCGTCATGTCTTGCGACAAGTGCCAGGCGAGGATGAAACGGGACACGTCGTCCAGCACCGAGATCAGGAAATAGAAACCCCAGCCGACGATCTTGATGTACGTGATGTCGCTCTGCCATTGCTCGTTCACCCGTTTGGGCTTCGTATGATATTCTTTGGCAGCCTTCTTTTCGACGATGTGGGGTTTGATCAGACCCGCCGCCTTCAGGATTCGGTACACGCTGGATTCGCTGATGTAGAACCGACCGCTGTCCGTGATCCGAACCGCCAACTCCCGGCTGCTCAACGGAGGAAACGCTCGTGCCTGCTCCAGTACGTGTTCCCGCTCCGAATCCAACAGGCGGTTCCATCCCGGCGACCCACGTCCTTTATGCTCCAGGCCGGTCTTCCCCTCCCGGCGAACCCGCTTTCTCCAAGTGTAGTACGTCGAGCGGGACACTCCCATGGACTTCAGTAACTTCTTCTTGTTGGGACTCCTCTCCACCTCGGTCAAAATCGCAAGCTTCTGCTCCATCATGAGATGCTCCTTTCCTTGCCTCTCGTAGAGTTTCAGCTCACAATTTTTTTTAAACCATGGTTCTCGATCGCCAGTTCTGCAACCAGCTCTTTGAGCCGAGCATTCTCACGTTTGAGGCCGTCCACCTCATCCCTGCTGGCATCCCGGCGAGTATCCCCCGACAGTCGGGCCTTGCCCGCCTCCATGAAGTCCTTCAGCCACTTGTAATAGACGTTGGAATGAAGGCCTTCCCGGCGGCACAGATCCACCACGGACAACTCGCCTCGCAGACCTTCCATCACGATGCGGATTTTTTCCTCGGCGGTGTACCGGCGACGGGTTTTGCGTCGGACCTTACGGATGAAATCCTCGCCCGATCCATCCTCACGGGTACCGGCTTTCGGTTGTTTCGAAGCTTGGCGTTTTTTCGGATTCTCACTCATGACTCGCTCCTTCCTCCGGTCATTCTGCCGGATCTTGGGAGCCGGAATCAACTCCATCTACACATTAACTCCGTGTCCAAGTTTCCCAGACGATAAGCATGTGACGATTGCCCGTGCCTAGGAAATGAATGTGTTAACGACACTCAGTTTTCCACAGAATGTTTCAATAATGACGTGTACTGGTTCGATTGCCACGGAAACCGACAGGAAAAGAAACTGGAATGTGGCTCCAATATTTGTACAGATAGTGTTTGTGGGACTTTCCCGTTTTACTGCACGGATGGTGTCTGTACCGATTTCTCCACCGGTTTTGAATGGCCACAAGAACTCCTAACCGAAGTTATAAATTGGGAAGAAGCAAAAACTTACTGCCAAGATTTAACTTTGGATAATGGTGGGTGGCGTCTTCCCAATATCAGTGAATTACGATCACTAATTCGAAATTGTCCGGACATAGAAATTGATGGGGAGTGTGACGTAAAGGATGAATGTCCACAGTGTGGTGTAACCTCGTCTGAATCCTGTTTACGGTACGATTTATGCCAGAGTTCAAACTACTGCAACCCAGAATCCTGCTCTAATGATGGAGGACTCAATGGCTGTTACTGGCCAGAGGCATTGCACGGTGACTGTCCTCACGTCCTTACCTGGTCTTCATCATTGGACGAAGAGGACAGTGAGAGCAACTATGTTTGGGGAGTCTATTTCTATTATGGGTATGTTGACCTTAGCCATCTCACTAACGGTCAGTACGTCCGGTGTGTCAGAGACGGGAACCTTGTGCCGTCAAGCCGTCGATAACAAGTTTCAATCACACTCTAAGCCCAAAATCAGCCCCATTTCAGCCTCGGATTCACTCCCGAAAAAATACTGAACCCCGAAAATTTGCCACGGATTGCCACGAGAGGTTTTTTCAGCCCACAAAAAAAGCACCTACGAAAACTCGTAAGTGCTTGATATTATTGGTGCCGAAGGGGGGACTCGAACCCCCACACCCTAAGCGGGCACTAGATCCTGAATCTAGCGCGTCTACCAATTCCGCCACTTCGGCCTGTCATCAAAGAACCTTGGCGCACAAAGCGCCGTTGCAGTTCGGGTTTACTAGCAGATCCTTCCCTTGCGGGCAAGAAAAAAGCGCAAAAACTCCACGATTTCAGCCACTCCCCCTGCAAAACGAAGAACGTTCGCAGTATCGGGGGCTTACGGCTCCTCTCCGGACTCGCTCGCGGGAGGTTTCAAAGCGTCGATCAGGGCCTTGTTGCGGTCGCGAATCGCCCGTTTCTTGAATTTTTCGGCGCGCTCTCCCAACTCTTCGAGCGTCATCCCGGTCTGGCGGTTGCTGGTGTAATTCTTGAGAATCAGAGGCTTTTTCGAAAGCGCGATGATGTGATCGTAGGCGTCAATCGCCTCGTCCCACTGGCTGCGGTAAATGTGAATCGACCCTTTCAGGAACAGCAGCTCGAAGACGTCGAAGGCGTTGGGATCTCTTTGCTCGACGATCTTCCACGCCAGCGGCAGCGCCTGTTCGACGAGCGCCAGCGCCTTGTCCACGTCGCCGTACTGCACCTCCCACCCCGCACGCGCCACCCGAATGGACAGCCGCATCGGGGCCAGGGCATCGGCCTTGCCGAAATCGCGGCCCGCGCCCTCGGTGTCGCCCGTCGCCTGCCGGATACGCGCCCGCGTGAGGTAGACGTGGGGAAGCTTCGGCGACATCTCCACCGCCTTTCCGGCGGCAAGCAACGCCCCCTTGGAATCCCCTTCCGAAAGGCGCAGATCCGCCGCCATACGCCATGCTTCGGTATTGTAGGGCCAGACCTTGAGGGAACTTTCACACAGCGACAGCGCCTGCCGCTCGTTGCGGTTCTCCAGGGCCAGCGTCGCCAGGCCGAATTGGTCCCCCGCCAGCCACGTCAGCACCCGCAGACCGAAAACCGCCAGAATCATCGCCACTGCGGCGACGACCTGCACGACATGGTGGCTGGGAAGCGGCGTTGGCGGTGGCTTGGGCAGTCGCGGAGTTAAAATGGCGGCGGCAAGCACGAAAAATCCGCCGACGATGGCCGGAGAATGAAAATCAATGTCCAGCATCGCGTGAAGCAGCATGATTCCCAGCGCCGTGAGCAGCAAAACGCCTCGCCTGCCCTGCCGGATACCCCTGGACACGAGCGGCACGAGAAGCGCGAAAAGCAGCGCCACGCCTGCGAGTCCGAGTTCCGACCAGAAAGAAAGCAGCAGGTTGTGGGTATGGCCGCTGTACTGAACGTTGGTCTGAAACGGATAGCTCAACGAACCGTAGGTGCCGAAACCGGCTCCCATGGGAAAATACGACACTCCCATCTCCCAGGCCGCCCGCCAGTAGCCCAGGCGTCCCAACCAGGCGGGATCGTCGGCGATGCGTGCGAGTGCAGTCCCGACAATCGGACAGCGGGCGGGGGCTCCGGAAAGCAGGCAGACCGCCATCACACCGCCGGCAAGAAGCACCGCTACCGTATAGGCCACAAACATGAAACGACCGGTTTTGGACGTACCGAAGCGCAAAAGCACCACCCAGGGAACAAATACCACGGCCAGGGCAATCGCTCCCCGCGACATCGAGGACCACAGACCGGCCACGACACAAAGCAGCATGATCAGCGATGCGACGCGGTACCGCGTCTCTCGGAGGAAAAGTACGCCTCCCAGAGCCAGCACGAGATAAGGCAGCAAGTAGCCGCCGAACATGTTTACGCCGGGAAAGGTGCTGAAGGCCTGGACGGATCGCTCCACCATATCGACGAGTGAGGGAATAATTTCGGCCTGCCGGGCGAAGTCCCGAAGCTGGTCGAAGCCCCAGAACACCTGGTACACGCCATAGAGAGAGCTAAACGCCGCACCCCCGCCGAGTGCGAAACCGAGGTGCAGCAGGCGACGGTCGTCGAGGCGATAGAGCACCACGAGGCCGCCCATCATCATCGCTTCCATCCACAACAGCGTGGAAGACACCGAAGAGTGAAATTCCTGAGTAAAAATCGCCAGATGCACGATCATGTACAGAGGCAACAGGAAAAACACGAGGCATCCGCCGTCGCGCAACAACGCTTTGAGATTCTCCGGCCTCGTGGCGTTGGCGAACCCCCAGGCGACCAGCAGCATCGCCACCCAGATAAGATGCGCCGACGACGCCGTAAGCACCACGGGAAAGTTTCCTCCTGCCATCACCGGCATGGTGAAAGCCAGCAAATAAAGCAGGAAAGGAGGCTGTTTCTTTTTGTTTTCGAGAGCTTGCGCCACGGCGACGATCCATTGCTTCGGCGAGAGACGCGCTCCCACCCGGAAAAATTAGAACCAGATTCTTCTTTTTATGCGAAAACGAATGAAAAATGTAGGGAAAAGTAGCGCTTCGATGGAATGAGGGGACATCACAAAAAATTGCCACTTTGCAAAAACCGCTCATGGCGAGTGATTTGCGAAGCAAATCGTATCAAACCATACTATTTACTCCTCGATACACCGCCCTAAGGGCGGCACTCGGAGTGAGCGATATGCAATTTGAGTAAAATGACAATATCCTGTGATGCACCCCTGGAACAAGAGCCCGTTCTCCCCCCCTCTTGACGTGGCTACGCTTCTTCCCAGCGTTCCGCCAGCCAGGCGAGGTCGTCCCTCTCCTCCTCTCCCATTCGTTTGCCACGCAGCATTTCCGAGGCGAGACGGTCTAGTCCCGACAAATCATCCGGTCGAGGCCCGCTTCCCGCGATATTCAGTTGGGGCGCGAGCCGACCGACGGAAGCGGTCTTCAGGTCCGGATCCGCCAATCGCCATGCTTTCCCCTCTTTACGCACCAGCTTCGCCCGTGACAAACGCTTGAGCAGATCCAGCACGAAAGCCAGGGGACGTTCCAGGCGAGTCGCGATTTCCTTCGTTGTTACGGACACTTGGGCATTTCTTGCCAGCAGGGAGAGGATCAGCAGCGCCGTTACTTCGTCGTGGTGGGGAGAGAGGTCTCGATGATGGTACAGGCCGCTACGTCGTCGCGAACCGGCCTCGGCGAAGGAAAACTCCGCCCCGATGAGGAAAATCACCCAGCTCCACTGAATCCAGATCAAGGTGAACGGCAGGGTCGCCAGGGTGGAATACACCATGCTCAGCTTCGCCACACCAACTTGTAACATGAAGTACAGTTTCGTGCCCAAAGTGAATAGCACAGCGTTGACCGCCCCCCCCAACAAGGCCGCCCGCCAGGGAATGGCCGAATTCGGCAGCAATTTGTAGACCCATGCCCCGGCGATGGAAGCCAGAATCACGGTGACGAGGCTGGTCCAGCCGGTGATATGTCCGATCCCTACCATTTCCAACACCGGGCCGAAGGCTTCCTTGTTGATCGCCTCCAAGAAGATTGCAGCCAGCATGAGCGCCGGGACCACGAGAAACAGAAGCAATATCCGTAGGATACGTAAAAAAGTCCCGGATTTTTCGGGCACCTGCCAGACTTCGTTCAACGCGACTTCCACTTCCATCACCATGTTGTACAAAGTGGTGAGCAGAAACGCGATACCCATGATTCCCAGCGCCTTGAGGTTGGCGGACTCGATGTGGTCCAGCACGGTGTCCAGGATCTTCGCCAGTCCCGGAAATTCCCCTGTGACCATGGGAAGATAGCTTTGCCGGACCTTCTCCCAGGCGTCGAATTTTTCGAGCACCATCAGGCCGATCATACCGATGGGAAGGGTGGAAAGAATCGTCGTGTAGGTCAAAGCACGAGCCCGACGAAGCTGGTCGTTTACGACCAGACCACGCACGAGCAGGCTCAGTCCCCGCAGCAGGGTTTCGAAGCGGGTGTCTTCCGCTCCGCCGAGCCGCTTCCAGGCCAGATTTTCCCGCTGCCTGACCTTCGTTTGAAACTCTTCGACAGTCTTGTGGACACGCCCCCGAATCTCGGTGATTTTCCCTTGCATGGATGTGGCGACTCCCTTGCGATGCGATTTCGCCAACCTTCATCCCCCGCCTTTTCCGCTCGAAAAACGATCCGGCATTCCGAAGGGAGCGGTGCGACGTTCGGTGACGTATCGGCAATGACGTTTTCGGTCCGTTCGTGAAAGTGTAATCGCTTCGTGGCAAGTTGAAAAGCTTCGGGTGGAAAAAACCACGAAAAACGGCGAAGACGGAACTCGTCTTCGCCGTAATGGTCCGAAACCGTGGAACCGGTCAGAAGCGAAAAAAAGCGTGCATTGGAATGGACCCGCAGGGTCCGATTGCCTCTCCTGCTGGGAGAGTGTCAACAACATTTGGAGTTGTCCGGTATTAAAAACAAATGAAATGTCCGGTTGGTATTTCAAACATCTTGCGATACACTTTCTTTGCCCGTCTGGAGGATAGGGCTCTGCTGGGGAGCAACCGGAGCGCCACGACGGGTGGATGATGGATGGGCAGGGCGTTTCGTCCTGCCTTTCTTCTTCAGTTGCCCATCCGGATTCCCAGAATGCGTTAAACCCAATATTTTTCCTGCCGGATCGTATCTTCCAATGACACGCCCTTTCCAGACAATGCTGTAGTTGCCGTTCAGGTGCTCGTACACGTCCACCAGGCATCTGGTAAAGCTGACCCGATAGCGCGATTTCTCGATCTGGAAAACCAGCGAATTGGCGTGCACCGTGTTGTCCATCCCCACTTTACGATCCTCGTAGCGGATGGCGAAAATGCGGTCCAGATCCGCGCCGCGTGCGCTCACGAAGGCGCTCTGCGGGTTCGTCGGTTCCACCGAAAAACGCCGGTTCATGTCGGGGATAAACACGTTCTGGATATAGCGGTTGGCCTCGTCGATGTGGTCGATTCCTTTCAGCCGCATCTCGCTGACCAGACGGTCCTGCCAGGTCTCGTTCCAGCGTTCGCCACGACCCCGGGCCTGCGGCGAATAACCCGGGATCATCTCGATCCCCAGTTCATTCATCGCCCGTCCGAATTGCGTCGGATTGTCTTTGTCCACCTTGCCTCCGGCTTTTGCCGTATGCCAGTAAACGCTGTGGCGATCCGTGTACAACTGAGCGGCGATCCCATATTCTTCGACCACGTGACGCATGATTCCCAGGCAGGTTTTCGTCGCTTCGGCGTCCACCAGATCGCCGGCCAGATTCTTGCCCGTCGCATCGTCCACAACCAAAAGCAGCACCTGGCGCTCGCCGGGACAAAGCGACAACCACTCATGATTGCTGCCATCCAGATGCAGCATCTGGCCGAAAAGCGGACGCCGCTCACGCCGCTTGCGATGTTTGCCACGCCCCTTTTTCTTTTTCACCAGACCTGCTTGCTGCAAGGTCATGCGCAGCCAGTTGTAGCTGTAGGCGAAATCGTAATCCCGAACCAGATGATCGTGGAAATGCTGGACATTGAAGTCGAAATAGCTCTCACGGTATAGCTTCAAAACCCGCTCCACCTCCTCGTAGGGAATACGCCGGGGTGATGGCCTGCTAGAGCGCTTATCCATCAGACCCGAAACACCATGCTCGCGATACTCGGCGTGCATGCGACGGATCGTGCGCGCTGATACACCAAGAATATCCGCCGCCTGAATCCATTTGATCTCGCCACCGATCGCCTTCAATATCACTTCCTGTACTTTCATCGCCCGCCTCACGGCGGATTCCGGATACTGTCTTTCCATGCTGGTAACCTCCAGCACAAATATCGCCGAAATCCGCAAAAGCGGACAAATCATTTGTTAAACAACCCGGACATATCACTTGTTAGCGACATCTCCTGCTGGGAGAGGCCGGTGCTTCAGCACCGGGTGAGGGGAAGTTTTCGTTTACCCTCACCCTAACCCTCTCCCAAAGGGAGAGGGCATAAAAGTCTATAACTTCAGTTAGTTACAAATGCCGAAACGGGATTTTGCACCAATTATTTTCCGCCTTGTGGAAGAATCAATCGTCTCCGAACTTGATTCCCTGGGCCAGCGGAAGTTCCTTGGACCAGTTGATGGTGCAGGTCTGACGCCGCATGTACGACTTCCAGGAGTCCGAGCCGGATTCCCGCCCGCCGCCGGTGTCTTTTTCACCACCGAATGCGCCGCCGATTTCCGCGCCCGACGTACCGATATTCACGTTGGCGATGCCGCAATCGGAGCCCTTGTGGCTGAGAAAGGTTTCGGTCGCCCGCATGTGGGTGCTGAAAATCGCGGAGGAAAGCCCCTGCGGGACTTCGTTCTGCCAGGCGATGGCGTCCTCCAGTTTGTCGTATTCGATCAGGTAAAGAATCGGCGCGAACGTTTCCTCGTGGACGAGGCGTGTGTCGTGCTTGGTCTTGACGATGGTCGGCTGCACGAAATTCCCGCCGATTTCCGAGGGGTTGCCACCGATGAGAATCTCCGCGCCCCCGTCTTCGAGTTCCTTGACCGCCGCCATCATGGTATCTACGGCGGCGCGATCGACGAGCGGTCCCATGAGGGTGTGCTCGTCCAGAGGATCGCCGATCTGAACTTGTCGATAAGCTTTTACGAGGCGTGCGGAAAGATCCTCGGCAATCGAAGACTGCATGAAAATTCGCCGGGTCGAGGTGCAACGCTGGCCCGCCGTACCCACCGCGCCGAAGAGAATCGCCCGCGTGGCGAGGTCGAGATCGGCGGTTTCATCCACGATAATCGCATTGTTGCCGCCCAACTCCAGCAGGGTGCGGCCCAAGCGACCGCCGACCACCGAGGACACCCGCTTGCCCATCGCCACGCTTCCCGTTGCGGAAATCAGCGGCAGGCGTTTGTCGGCAATCATCTTTTCACCCACGTTCTTGCGATTGCCGATACAGATGGAGAACACCCCATGCACGCTGTTGTTTTCCATCACGCGGTTCATGATGTTCTGCACCGCCACAGCGCACAGCGGAGCCTTGCTGGACGGTTTCCAGATCACGGTATCGCCGCAAATCGCCGCAATGGCAGCATTCCAGGCCCACACGGCTACGGGGAAGTTGAACGCGGTGATGACGCCGATCGGTCCTAAAGGATGCCACTGCTCGTACATACGGTGGCCCGGACGCTCGGAGTGCATCGACAGGCCGTAAAGCTGGCGGCTCAGACCCACGGCGAAATCGCAGACGTCGATCATCTCCTGGACTTCGCCCAGCCCCTCGACGTAGATCTTACCCATTTCCAGGGAAACCAATTTCCCCAATGGTTCTTTATACTTACGCAACTCTTCGCCGATCTGCCGCACGATTTCCCCCCGCACGGGAGCGGGCACCATGCGCCAGGACGCAAACGCCTCCTCGGCTTGATGCACGACGTGCTCGTAATCGTCGGCATTGGCCTGGGCGATCCGGCCCAGCGGTTCGCCGGTCGTGGGATTGTAGGAAATCAGTTCCTCGCGTCCGTCGGTTTCCGCGCACCAGCCGCCGCCTGTACAGGCACCCGGATTGATCTCGGCCAGCCCCAGTTTGTCGAAAAGTCGTTGAATATCCACCGCCATGTCCACCTCCAATAAAAATACTAGTTTTTCCGGATGTTTGCGCCGGATTCCATTGCATCCGAACGGCGACTTCGACGGCGTGGATATTTCTCTATTCGTTTTTTCCCACCGTCGCAATGGTTCGTCGTTCGTAAAACCTCTCCCCCCGTTGTCTCGAACTTGCTCTAGTTTGACACATCTCGTACAATTCATCAATTTGCAAGGGAGGTTTTTATGTTTTTTCCATACTCGGACAACTCTCGTTTTCCGGCAATCGCGGTTTTTCTTCTCGCCGGAATCGTCTGTCTGACTCCTGCGATCTCCCAAGCCGGAGAACCCCAACTTTTCTCTTACGACGACGGCACCAGTGAATTCACCCTCCAGGGCGTCGAGGCGGGTTCCTGGCAGTCGGTGATGTTCTGGATGGAGCATCCCGCCGAAATCCACGAAGTGCAGGTGGCCTTTTCCGACAGCGGCCCAGTGGAATTGCACCTTTGGAAGGACGGAGGCGGCAACGACCCTCTGGGAGGGGATCTGGTCGAACCGTATACGACTCTCGCGCCGCTCGGCGGTGGTCTCGTCACCTGGACGTTCGATCCGCCCATCGCCGCCAGAGACAAACCCGGCTACATCCATGCCGGGGCCGTGCTCGTCGATGGCGGTCCGGGGGTCGTGCTCGACTCCTCCAGTGCCGATCAAAAAAAATCGGCGTTTTACAGCCCGGATGAACCGAGGGTGAAAAAGACCATTTCCGACGAAGACGGCAACAACATGGGCAATTTCATCATTCGTATCAAGGCGGCCTACACCAGTGAATTGACTCAGTTTCCCTTCGAAGACGCCACCGACGACGCCGGGCTGGTCGGGGCGAGCCGCCCCGCCTGGGGCGACTACGACCGGGACGGCGACGACGACCTGCTGGTCAACGGCAAGCAACTGTTCCGCAACGACGGCGGGGTTTTCACGGACGTTTCCGTGGAAGCCGGTCTGGCGACAAGCGACGGCGAAACCACCACGTATCTGCCCTCACGGGGGGGCATCTGGGGCGATTTCGACAACGACGGCTGTCTGGACTTTTTCGGCATCGTTTCGGCCCAGGGCGAAACCGACGTCCTGATGCACAACGACTGCGACGGCACGTTTACCCGCATTCTCGACGGCGCGCCCTCCGACGAGTACACCACCGAGGGTGCGGCCTGGGGCGACATGGACGGAGACGGCTGGATCGATCTGTACGTGGCCAACTACCAGAAACCCGATACGGAGGACATCTCCGACTGCTACGAGCATAAGCTGTGGAAAAACAACGGTTTATGGGAAAGTGGGCAGGGAGCTTTCGAGGACGTGAGCGAGGAAGCCGGTCTGTATTACGACCTTGTGTACTACGACAAAGTACAGTGCGGACGCGGTGTGGCCTGGGCCGACTACGACAACGACGGTGACCTGGACATTTTCGTGGCCAACTACCGTCTCGACCCGGATCGCCTGTGGGAAAACGACGGCACGGGTCTGTTCTTCAACACCTCGTTTCGCAAGGGCGTGGCGGGAACCAACATCGGCGGATCGTTCGGGCACGGGATAGGCTGCGAATGGGCGGATGTGGACCGCGACGGCTATTTCGACCTCGCCGTGGGCAACCTGGCCCATCCTCGGTTCATCGATTTCAGCGACCAGACCCGCATTTACCTCAACGAGGGTCCGCCCGACTTCACCTTTGCGGACGTCCGCGAAGCCTCCGGCGTGACCTACAGCGAAACCCACTCCGACGTGCTGTGGTGGGATTACGACAACGACGGCTGGGAAGACCTGTACATTACCGGAATCTATACGGAATATCCGAGTTTCCTCTACCATCGCGATGGCGAAACGGACGGCGTGCCTCACTTCACCGACGTAACCTATCCCACCGGAGCGGTGACGTTCAACGGCTGGGGAGCGGCGGCAGCGGACGTGGATTTGGACGGCGATCTGGACCTGATGACCAACCGCTACTTCAAAAACAACGGCGCCGCCGGTTCCAACCACTGGCTGCAAGTCAAACTTGTAGGAGGAAGCACCTCCAACACGAGTTGCATCGGCTGCCGCGTAGTCGCAAAATTCGGCGATCTACGGGTGGTCAAGCAGGTGGAGGGCGGCAAATCCATGGCCGTGCAGAACAGCTTCGTCCAGCATTTCGGACTGGGAGAGAAAACGTCGGCGACGGTGCAGGCCATCTGGCAGGACGGCTCCACGAGCGCCGAACGGGAGGTTTCCGCCGACCAGCGGATCGTGTTCTGCGAACAAGGCACGCAATGTCAACCCGACGAGCGCACCTGTATGGACGGAAACGCCTATTCCTGTTTCGAATGCTTTTGGGAGAAAGCCGAAGACTGCCCCGAAGACTGCCAGGAGGGAACCTGCACCACGTTTTCCGAAGCGGACGGAGACTCGGAAAGTCCGCCCTTCCCGTCGGGCGAGGGAGACGAGGACACCACTTCGTATGTACCGGAGGTTTCAAAAGGATCTATGGATAATGGGTGCTCGTCCTCCGAACCGACCTCTACCTTATGGCTCTGGTTCCTTGTAGGAGGGTTGCTGCTGGTTCGAACGCGACGCTATGCCACACCGATCCGCTAGGAGAACTCCGTGCTGTACGAACTCTCTCCGTTCGCCGTGAAAGAAACCCAGGGGCGCGTCCACACACGCACGACCGAGGAGGACTTCCGCTCCCCCTGGCGTCGCGACGTGGGGCGTATTTTGTATTCCCGCGCCTTTCGCCGATTATCCTTGAAAACACAGGTGTTTTCGCCCATCGAAGGCGACCACTTCCGCAACCGCCTGACCCACACCCTCGAAACCACGCAGATCGCCACGCACATCGCCGAGCAGTTGCGCCTCAACCGCGAACTGACCGAGGCCATTGCCCTGGCCCACGACCTCGGCCACCCGCCGTTCGGGCACCAGGGCGAAGAAATGCTGGACGAGTTGATGAAAGAGCACGGCGGCTTCGACCACAACCTGCAAAACATCCGTATCGTCACGCTGATCGAGATCAAGTCGGACCACTATCCGGGACTCAACCTGACCTGGGAGACCCTGGCAGGCATCGCCAAGTCGGCGTCCGCCAAGCGGTTTCTGGCCGACCTCTACCGTCGACCCATCGAGGACACCCGA
The DNA here is from genome assembly GCA_963663525.2 of Myxococcota bacterium. GTDB lineage: Bacteria > Myxococcota_A > SURF-8 > SURF-8. The sequence continues at coordinate 1,634,706 of CAXXHC010000003.1, read as the reverse complement.
CCGAGCCTGGAAGCGCGCATCGCGGACCTCGCCGACGAAATCGCCTACACCGTCCACGACCTGGACGATTTCGTCCGCTACCACCGCATGGGATTCGCGGGGCTGAAAAACATGGATCTCGCCATCGTCCAACGCAACCTCCCGCCGAAGAACACCTCGATCAAGGTTGCCATGGGGATTCTCGTACGGAACCTCGTCAATCTGCTGGTGACATCTTTACTGGAACGCAGCCAGGAGGGCCTGGAATGCGAACCCCTCCCCGAAAATCGCGACGACGCCCTGCAGCGGCTCGCGTTTCCCGACGACGTGGAGGAAGAATACCTGGAGTTACGCCAATTCTTGCGCACCAACATGTACCACAACGAAAATCTGAAAGGCCAGACCGTGCGCGGCTGCCGGGTGCTGAAGCTGGTCTTCGAACGGCTGATCGAAGAACGCAACCTGCAACCGGACGACGAGCGAGGCTACCAAAAACTCTGCGATTACGTCAGCGGCATGACCGACCGCTACCTGCTGCGGCTGTTCAGGTCGATTTATCTGCCCAGAGAGTGGGGCGAGTAAACCACCGTACAACCGTAGCGGCATAGAGGTGTATCACGAAATATTGTCAAACAACAACCATGGTATTATTTTGTAACCTATGAATAACAAAGGGAAATATCCCCTCTCCCTTTGGGAGAGGGTTAGGGTGAGGGTGCATAAAATCCCCTCACCCGGTGCTAACGCACCGGCCTCTCCCAACGGGAGAGGCACTTGGACCCTCCGGGTCCGAAATGCTGACAATTTTTTATGATGCACCCGCGACACAGGAGAACCCATGGAACCTTCCAGACATCTGGCCTTCGATCTGGGCGCCACCAGCGGTCGGGCGATTCTGGGAACGTTGGACGGCGAAACCCTTGACATCGAAGAGATTTCCCGCTTTCCTAACCCGATGCTGCCAATTCACGGCCACCTGCACTGGAACATTTTCGCGCTATACGAACACATCCTCGACGGCCTGCGTACCGCCGCCGTAAAAGGCGTGCGCATCGATTCGGTGGGCATCGATACCTGGGGCGTGGATTTCGGCCTGATGGCCCAGGATGGCAGCCTGCTGGGACTTCCCTACACCTACCGCGACCCTCGCACCGAGGGCGCAATGGAGCGGTTTTGCGCGAAATTGCCGAAAGAACGCATTTATGAGCGCACCGGCATCCAGTTTCTACCGCTCAACACGCTGTTTCAACTCGAAGCGATGCGGCGCGACGCCTCCCCCCTGCTGGACGTCGCCGGCGATTTGCTCTTTATTCCCGACCTTTTGCATTACCTGCTCACCGGTGTGAAGAAAACCGAGTACACTTTCGCCACGACCTCCCAGCTTCTCAACATTCACAGCCAAGGCTGGGACGAGGAGCTTTTCGAGGCTTTGGGCATCGACCCCGCCATCATGCAAGAGATTGTACCACCGGGAAGCATCCTCGGGACGCTTACCGACGACCTCGCCCGCCGAACGGGTATCGGTCCACTGCCGGTGGTCGCCGTGGCGACCCACGACACGGCCTCGGCCATCGCGGCGATTCCCGCCGAGGGAGAGCACTGGGCCTACATCAGTTCGGGCACCTGGTCGCTCGTGGGCATCGAGTCGAAAACGCCGCTGCTCGACGAAAAAAGCCTGGCTTTCAATATCACGAACGAAGGAGGCGTCGAAAATCGTTACCGGGTGCTGAAAAACGTCACCGGCATGTGGCTCTTGGAAGAATGCCGCAAGCGGTGGTCCGAAGCCGGGCAGGAACCTTCCTTCGATGTACTGCTGGACGAAGCCCGACAGGCGCGCTCCCTCGCGTCCCTGATCGATCCGGACTACCCCGCCTTTTCGAACCCGGAGCACATGCCCGACGCCATCGCCGAACGATGCCGGGAGAGCGGCGAGCCCGTTCCGAAAAATCGGGGGGAAACCGTCCGCTGCATCCTGGAAAGTCTCGCGCTGAAGTCCCGTTTCGTCCTGGATCGGCTTCAGGAGGCTTCCGGTCGGAGTATCGAGACGGTGCACGTCATCGGGGGCGGATCGCGCAATTCTTTGCTTTGCCAGTTCACCGCCGACGCCACAGGACGGCCCGTGGTCGCCGGTCCAGTGGAGGCCACCGCCATCGGGAACCTGCTCGTGCAAGCCATGGCGCTGGGACGACTCGAAAACCTGGACGCCCTGCGAGCGGTCGTGCGCAACACGGTGCAACCCGCCGTATACGAGCCGCAAAAAACCGAAGCCTGGGACCGGGCCTATGCACGATTCGCAAAACTCGTCACAAATTGATCCATTCCACGCCAAAGGACGCAACATGAAACCGGATTCGCAAAAAGCCTACGACATCGCCAAAGAACGTTACACAGAACTGGGAGTGGATACCGAAAAAGCGCTGGACGCCCTGCAAGCGGCGGCGCTGTCGATCCACTGCTGGCAGGGGGACGACGTGGGCGGCTTCGAAACGCCGGACGCCTCCCTGGACGGCGGAGGCATCGCCGTGACCGGCAATTTTCCGGGGCGCGCTCGCACCTTGGACGAATTGCGCGCCGACGCCGAAGAGGCGATGCACCTGATTCCGGGACGCCACCGGCTGAACCTCCACGCCATGTACGGAGATTTCGGCGGGAAAAAAGTGGATCGGGACGCCATCGGACCGGAACATTTCGCAAGTTGGATCGACTGGGCACGTAGCTTAGGTATTGGCCTGGACTTCAACGCGACCCTCTTTTCCCATCCAAAAGCCGAAGATGGCTTCACCTTGAGCCACAGGGACCGGGGCGTGCGGGAATTCTGGATCGAGCACGTCCGGCGCTGCCGGGAAATTTCGGCGCACATGGGCCGGGAACTCGGATCGCCCTGCCTGCACAACCTGTGGATTCCCGACGGCTCGAAAGATCTCACGCCAAGCCGCCATCCTCACCGGCTTTGGCTCAAGGAAAGTCTGGATATCATTTACGAAAATCGTTTTTCGCCGGAGCGGTTGAAAGACGCCGTGGAGTCGAAACTGTTCGGCATCGGCTCGGAATCTTTCGTGGTGGGCAGCCACGAATTTTACTACGGATGGGCGCTGCAGCACGGCGTGATGGTCTGCCTGGATCTCGGGCACTTCCACCCCACCGAATCCGTGGCGGACAAGCTTTCGGCGATGCTGCCGTTTTTCGACGAGTTGCTGCTGCACGTCTCGCGTCCCGTGCGCTGGGACAGCGACCACGTGGTGATTTTCTCCGACGATCTCCAAGCGGTGATGGAAGAAACGGTGCGCGCCGAAGCCCTCGGACGGGTGCACATGGCGCTGGATTTCTTCGACGCCGAACTGAACCGCGTCGGCGCGTGGAGCATCGGATCGCGGGCCACGCTGTTGGCGCTGCTCAAAGCGCTGCTGGAACCCACCGAAACGCTTCGGAAATACGAGAGGGAAAACAACAAGTTCGCCCGTCTGGCGCTGCTTGAAACCCTCAAAACCCTACCCTTCGGCGCGGTCTGGGACCACTATTGCGAACGCTGCGACGTGCCGGTGGGAGCGGGGTTGATCGATGCGGTGATGGACTACGAACGCAAGGTGCTGCGCCTGCGGGGATGAGGTCTACTTCATGATTTTACAACAATTCCAATGAGATCCCGCCGAACCGGATTTCAGTGAAACACATTGTAATTGACGGAAAGACCGAACTCGCAAAGGGGGAACCCCTCTGCATCGAGTTTGTTCGAATAGCTGTGCAGGACAAACGGGTTTATATAAATTTTTACGGGTTGGACATTCACCTGCAATCCCACACCGCCGGAAAACCAGAACGTGGCCGGAATCCCATCGGCTTTGGTTTCCTGGACGCGGGTTTTCAGGTAGATATCCAACAGATCGTCCAAAACTCCGATGCCGATGCCGATGCCCGCGTATCCTCCGTAGGCAAAGCGACCTTTCCAGGATCGATCCGCCTTTTCCGGGTCGTCCAGTTTCCACTTCGTGCCATCGTCGTCGAAACCCTCCCACATGTCGCCGGGACCGTCGCAGTATTCGTTGTCGGAATCGTTTCCGCAGTATATGCCTCCCGCTCCGAACCCTAAGCCGATTTCGGTTTCCGCCAGCAGCTTGACGTCGCCCGTCTGCCGCGCCACGGGCCAGAGTGAAAACCGGGGACCGGCGTAGCCCATGACTCCCTCCAGACTGGATACCCCCATTTCCAACTGCACCCAGTCCTGCGGAACGTAGCTGACTCTTCCGTCATACGGATAAAAACCGCCGCCGATTTCCAATTCGCCTTTCTCGAAACGCGCCGGAGAACCGGACAGCAATGCTCGCACCGGTGGCGAAAAGGTGGAAACGCAACGGCACAGCCCGAATGAAATCGAGATCGTCACCAGAAAAAACAACGACTTGTATACTGCCTGCTTCATAGAACCCGCTCCAGATCTCTCACTTCGAGGATTCGTTTTCGCGCCGCGCTTCGATCATGAAAGGATCGTGGTGAATCATGTTGTCGGTGAAACCCAGGCCGATTTCCATGGTGTACATCCTGGCGTGGTCGAATCGATTCGTATAGTAGTGAATTTGTATGGGGGAAAAATAGATCTTGACGGTTTTGAAGACGTTTACCTGAATTCCCGTCGCTCCGGAAGCCCAGAACGTGACGGGCACGTCTTGGGATTTCGTCACCTGAACTCTGGTTTTGGCGTAGAGATCGATCCACTCGCCGATTCCCCAACCCAATCCGGTTCCGGTGTAACCTCCGTAGGCCACACGGTCGTCCCAGTTCCCCTCGCTTTCGAACCCGTCGCAGGTTTCATCGACGGCCTCCGAGTCGCAATTCATCCCCCCGGCGCCCACGCCTCCGCCCAGTTCGATCTCCGAAAGCAGTTTGAATCTCCCATGCTGTTTCGTCACCGGCCAGAACGAAAGCCGGGTGCCTCCGAAAAGCATGACGCCGCCCATCGCTTCGACGCCGCCCTCCACCTGCAACCAGTCCAGCGGCGCATACCCGGCCTTGGTGCCAAACAACGACCCGACTCCCGCGCCCCATTCGACGTCACCCTTTTCGAAACGGGCGGGGGAACCGTACATCAATCCCCGCACCGGTGGCGACAAGGGCGGAGCGCAGCCCCACACCCCGGAAAAGATCGAGAAAACAGTCAGTAAAAACCACGAGTTGAATACAACCTGCTTCATGCGTTTCCTCTCCAGCTCTGCCCACGTTACGAACAGTTCTTTTTCGGGTTTCCAACCCGACGCCACGAATCCGGAACGGATTTCATTGGAGCACGTTGTAATTGACGGCAAGACCCAGTTCGAGACCGTTAAAAGACTCTGCGTCGAGTCGGTTCAAATACTGGTGATGAACATACGGGAAGAAATAAATTTTCACGACTTTGTAAATATTCACCTGCACTCCCACACCGCCGGAAAACCAGAAAGTGGCTGGAATCCCATCGGCTTTGGTTTCCTGGATGCGAACTTTCGCGAAAAAATCCAACCAATCTTCCAGAACGCCCACTCCCAATCCGAGTCCCGCATACCCTCCATAGGCGAAACGATTTTTCCAGGATTTCTCCGCCTTTTGCGGGTCGATCAGTGGCCATGTCGAGTCGCCGGGGCCATCGCAGGTTTCTCTTTCGGGATCATTTCCGCAATATTCTCCACCTGCCCCCAAACCGAAACCAAATTCCGCCTCCGCCAACAGTTTGACATGGTGTGACTGCCGGGTCACGGGCCAGAAAGAAAACCGGGGCCCGACGTACCCCATGACACCGCCTGCATTGGACACACCCGTTTCCACTTGTAAAAAATCCGTCGGGGCATAGCTGATTTTTCCACCCAGCGGAGCAGTCCCGCCGGCCCCACCACCGATTTCCAGATCGCCTTTCTCGAAACGAGCGGGCGAGCCGTATAGCAACCCTCTCGCCGCAGGAGAATAGGTTGGCGCACAATGGAGAAACTCCGACGAACTCGCCAAAACGATGAGAAAAAACAATACCTTCAACATGATTCGTTTCATGTGTTTCCTCTCCATCCCTGCCTACGTTCCAAACGGTTCCTTTCCCCGAAGACGCACGTCTACCTCGACCTCCGCGCCCATCGTGCAAGCACTGCGAGTCCCGTTGCATCGTTGGTTTTTCAGGCGATGAAAAGGAGTATACACCAAATCGGAGAGAAAGGAAAATGTCGGGATTCTAGGGGCGGAAATAAAAATAGTGCAAAATATTTCGGGGGAAATTGCAACATATTGAAATCAAAAGAGTTATTTCCCCTCTCCCTTGAGGGAGAGGGTTAGGGTGAGGGTGTCAAAAACTTTCCCTCACCCGGTGCTGAAGCACCGGCCTCTCCCAGTGGGAGAGGCGCTTGGACCCTTCGGGTCCATCTTAAATCCGCACTAAAAAAATTTCCGCCCGAATTCTAGTGGGAGGTCGGAACCGAATTGCTTTGCACAAGGTCGGGTAATTGCTTTACCCGACACATTCATGGCGCTCGGAAGTGTATTGTAAAACAATTAGCCCGACCTGCAATTTTCCGCCCCAAAATCCCATCCTTGGAAACTCGCAAAAGTCGTGCAATTTCATGCACACTTGCTTCATTTCGCTCCGGTTCGTGCAAACTCGCGACGAAACGCGACGAAACGCTAAAAAATCCCCCCGATTTTCCGCAATTTTAACCCAAATATATGAAGTGTCACCCCAACCTGTACGTGCACGTATGGGGGTAGACCTCCATTTTTATAACTTTCCGTAAATACACAGGAACTCGTTTTTCAACCTGTACGCTGGCGTACAGGTTGAGGGTGTTTTTTTGCTTCCAAACCATACGCCAACGTACAGGTTGAGATGGAAGCCCGAAACCATTTTGCCTGTGATCTCGGTGGATGAAATGCCTTCTTCGTTGGAGCAAGTGCGGTTGGTTCAAGCCTCCCGACTTGCGCCACAGATTCATGCCGTCGGGTTGGAAAACCGACATGAAACACATGGTTCAGGTCGGGAGACCTGAACCATCATAGTCGTCCAACAAATGCTCTATGTTTTCAGTATGTTATAGACCTTGAAATTCAAATCGCCTGCTCGGAAAACTCCTGATTCGTTTGCATAAAATCTATTGAATACACTGCAAAGTCGTGCATTTTCGTGCAAACTCACGTCATGCTCGATTCATGCCGCAAAACTCGTGCAAACTCACGCCAAAGTGTGCAAAGTTCCCCCCGGTTTTCTCGCAACGAGTCGAGGGTACCTCGTGAAAAGTGTACAGCAACTGGACAAAAACGGCGTTTTTCGATCCAAAAGCCACGCAACGTGCTATTTTCTCTCGCAAAGCTCGTGTTTGCGAATCTGCACGTTTTTTCATCAATCTGCACGAAAATGCACCCTGCGGAAATCGCGCAGATCAAGAGGAGTTCTCGGGTGCTCGATCACGAAAAAATGGAAAAATGCAGATCAGAAGGTGGAGACGATCACCTCGTCCCGGTAGATTTCCTCTCCTTCGTAGCGGTAGATCACCGTGTAGGTTCCGCCGGACAGCTCGCGGATTTCCGTGATGATTTTCAGCGGCGCGGAACTGCGGTTCCACCCGGAATACACGGGGATTTCGTCGAGTTCGATGGTGTCGCCTTCGATGCTCACATCCACGAAAACCTCCCAGATTCCGGTATTGTAGCTTCTTCCCTGGTGCACGGCGTCGAAGCCCGAACCCAGCGCGATAAAAGAGGTGCTTTCTCCCGAAGACGCCGATGAAACGGAAGTCATCGCGGTGATGTTGTAGGGAACGGTGACGTCGTCGGAAAGGAAAGAGCCCTGTTGGGTTTCCATCGCGACCGTGTACCGTGCGGGGAACAGCGATCCGATGGTGTACACGAACAGCCGCTTGCAGAAACCCGAGGTGCAAGTTTCCACATCGACGCTTTCCTGCAAATTCAACGCACGCTGAAGCTGCTCGAACTCGTAATCGGGACGATTCATGCACGCCGCGTCGGGGTATGTGTCGCCGGAGTGCAGGACGATCACCTTGCCGCTGGACCAGTATGCCCGCAGGCTGTGAGGCGTTTCAAAGGGCAGATCCTCCATGCATCCGTTGCCGACGGACTCGACGCTTTCGAGCACGCCCATCTCCGGAATGGGGAGGTCCGCCTCGGCTTCCTCCTCGCGCTCCATCTCGTCTTCCGCTTCCGGCTCCAACTCTTCCTCGTCGCCATCGGGGATTACGTCGTGGGCGAGGAAAGAAAAACTGTAGCTTCCCAAGGGGTTGTTGTCTTCGTCCATCAAACCTTCTTCGAGGCGAATGGTGTAGGTCACTCCTTCCTGCAGCCAGTTCGAGGCATCGAGCGCCATCGAGAGCGAGCGTTTATCCGCCTGCCAGTCGGCGGAAAACACCAGCGTGGTCCCATCACTCCCCTTCCAGGAAAGGTCGGTGTCCAGGTCGAAGGCGTAGGTTTTCATCGGCTCCGAAAACGCCACGAGCACGTAGTCCCGATCCGTCGAAACCGTCGCCCCGTCCGCCGGGTCGGTGTACTCGACCTCGGGAAGCAGATCCTCGACTTCCTCCACGTCCATGTCGGCGGGAGGCTGACCCTCCACCGTGAACTCGAACACGTACCCTCTGAACTCGTAGTTCTCCTCGTCGAATATGTCGCCGCCCGCAAGCGTCACCGTGTAGACGGAGCCCTGAATCAGCGGGTTGATAAGGGTCAGACGAAGCTGACGGTACAGCGGACGTTCCTGTCCCTGGTAGTCCACCGCTCCCGTGCGGTCGATCCACTCGTTGAGAAAACTCTGCCGCTGGCCGCCGGTTTCCACTTTCACGAGGTTTCGCGTCGCCACGTTTGGATGCGTCCAGACCGGCGTCGAAAACACGATGTCGATATGTACCAGCGTGGCGGGTACGACCTCTTGCGGGTTGGGAGAAGTGGACAACACCGTCGGGCCGGGATCGATCTCTTCCTCTTCCGCGTCTTCGTCGCCGTTTGCGACGCAATCGCCTTCATCGCAGGTCTGGCCGATGGTCGAGCAGTCGCGGAGGTCTTCCCAGCGCTGGTTCGAGCAGACCTGAGCCATGTGGGGGCGGTCCGGATCGCAACGCTGCACCCCAAGCCGGCATTCGACATAGGAATCACCATCCGACGCCGAGGAGTCGTCGTCCCCGTCAGGCTTCGACGACCCGGAATCGGAGCAGGCCAAGGCTGCACCCAGTATCGCAACTACCAGGAATAACAGGAAAAATCGGTTAAAAATCCTCGTCCCCATGTCAGACTCCCCGTCGCTCGCGTCATCCATTCTTCTCATGAGACGAACTCCGCGTCACATTTTCGCACCCCCGACACAAGCGTAGATATTTTTATTCGGAAACCCAAAAGTGTAGGTCGGGTGATTTTCACCCGACAATTTTCGAAAACCACCCCTTGTGTCGGGTGAAAATCACCCGACCTACTTTGAATCCATCTTTTCCAAAAAAACTACATCCCCTTGATAATATACCACTTTTCGTCCATCTTCTCCAGGACCATCTGGTTGGAATCGTTCTTGGCGTACCAGATTTCCTTGTCGAAGTTGTCTTCCATGCGGGGTTCCGCGCCTTCCGTCACCATCTTTTCCTCGAAACGAGGCGGCGGCATTTTGAAGTTCAAGGTGAAATTGTAGCGAACCTTGACCACGTTTTCGTCTTCGGAAAACTCGATCGTGCGATACACGATGGTCAGCTTGATCGAACTGATCCGGCGGAAATACTCGGATTGCAGAAATTCGAGCAACCCGTTGTAATCGTAGTTGTTTCGGCTGTTGTTGTCGCCGTTCTTCTCGAAGTAGTTGGGAGACGCCAGCGCCGTGAGCATGTCGATGTCCCGGTTTTCGACGGAGCGACGGTAACTTTCCACCACCCGGATGATTTCGCGGGTCTTGGAATTGTCCTCGATCTGGGTTCCCTTGATTCGTTTATTGGCGCAACCCCCGGCTAGGGGTAGCCATACGAGCACCAGCAACAACGTCATTCCTATGCGGCCAATCGAACGATTCATTTATTCTTCTCCTTGAACTTCCTTGGTTTTATCCGCCTCGTCTTCTTCGACAGGCTCGTCGGCAGAAGCTTCGTCGCCCTCTTCCTCGGCGGCATCGTCTTCCTCGACCGCCGCGTCATCCTCTTCGACCGTCCCGTCTTCCTCTTCCTCCAGGGCGTCTTCCTCTTCAGGTTCCTCTTCGAGCTCTTCCACCGCCTGATCGTCCTCGTCTTTCCCGTTTACAAGGTCTTTGGTCAGGCGATCTCGCGCCCCGTGTTTCATCGGTGAAGGGCGTTTGGGGGTGGCTGCCGAATCCTTCTTGCCGTAATCCTTCCGAGCCTTCCGAGCCGTCGGTTTGCGCGGCTTGGCTTTTTTCGGTTTGGGCAGCTTGGACTTGCTTTTGTCCACCTTGTCGCGCGTCGGAGTGCGCCGTTTCCCCTTGGAACGGAATTTCAGCTCGGCGGCCCGGTTCTTCTGCCAGAGCGGATTTTCCAGGCTGCCTTTCATCGTGAAATAGTAATATCCGTCCGCACCTTCCGCGCTTTTGTTGGCCGAAAGGGCGATTTGAAACAGATCGTTGGATTTCAGCAGGCTTTCGGAGATTTTGAAGCGGAAATTGACGTTCGCCACCGAACGCCCCAGAGGAGTACGCAGCCGGACGGAACCGGTCGCATCCGTTTCGATGTCGGTCTTCTCATGATCCCAGCGGGTGAACTCCACCGTATCGTCCTTGATCTCGATCGCCGAAATCAGCTTACCAAGATTGACTTCGGGAAGATCCAGGTTCATCGTGGACATGCCCGGCACCGGTACTTCCATTTTTCCCGGCCCCAGCGTCACGCCGAACATTTTGAACTCGCCCTTCCCTTTCGAGCGCTTGGTGTCTTTCAGGTCAAGGTCCAGGTCGTAATCCAAATCGATCCGCCCTTTGATCGGCAGATCGGGAAGATGGGTTTTGATCGCCGGGTTGGCATCGAAACGCAGCCCTTTGGCATTCAGCTTGACGATGTACCGCTTTTTCTGGTCGTCGATTTTGAAATGGCTGTCGATGACGCCGCCGTAGATTTCCATCCTGGCGTCGCCCACGATCTCCCCGGAAAGCCCGGCTATAGGAGAAAGAGACGCCTCCAGATACTTGATTTCCATCGGCAAAAGCTGGTTCTTACCCGAAGCATCCGGCTTGTCGGCGATTACCACATCATGGGCTTCGATGCCCATAGGAAAAGCCAGTCCCAATTCACCGATGGAGATGTCCAACTGCTGGCGTTTGCTGGCTTCGTCCACGATGCGCGCCTTGACTCTCTCGGTGGGAAAGGTCCACAAGAGGCCGATCGTGAAACACAACGAAGCAAAGGCCGGATAGCCCACCACTTTAAACATCCGTTTACGGTTTCCCAGCAAGGCGGGAATCCATGATACGAGGGCGAGCAGTATGCGTGTGATCTTCTTCAAAGAGTCCCCCTTAGCTTTCCAAGGGCTTGAGCGTCGCCACGTAGAAGGTGGCGTCGATCTGTTCTTTGTTGTCGTATCGCCGCTTCATGCTGAGGCTCTTGACGAACACGAGGGTATTGGTCGCGTCGATTTCCCGAAGAAGCAGCAGAAGTTTGCCCAACTCGACCTTTTGAAGCACCACTTTGGCGGTTTCCTCGCGAATCTCCTGCTCCCGGTCGGTCTTGCCGCGAGCCATGGACAGGGTTTTGTAATCCATCCCATGCTTTTCCAGCAGTCCACCGACGAAAGAGTGCAGGTTGACGCGGTTTCTGCGGATATCTTCGGACTTGTCGCTGCTTTGCCCTTCCTGGGACTTGTAGCGGTCGCGTAATTCCACGATCCGCGTGAAGTTCTGCTTTTTCTTCGCGAGACCGGTTTCGTAGGCCGCGATTTCGGCATGAATGCCCCAGACCGCCCCGGCAATGAACAGCATGAAAAATCCCGCGACCACTCCCAGCATAATCATCTTCTGCCGCGAGGAGAGACGCTCGAAAAACATCTGGATTTCCTGAACGATCGTTTTCATCGGATCTCCTCCGGTTCCGGAAGTTTTTCGAGTTTCTGGGGCCTGATCTGCGGGGGCATCATCGGTTTCGACCCTGGATTGACCATCGGTTTCCGAGGCTGCGGCGGCTGTACCGTCGAGTTGCCCGGCATTTCGGGAGACGGTTGCGGCATCACGGGCGGAATCGGACTGACCATGGAGGGCGGACGACGGTCGTCGAGGGCTCCTCCCGGCTCCGGCGGAATCGGAGGCAGCACGGGCGGCGCGGTTTCGGGCATCGGAACCGGGGGAGTCGCCGTTGCGACATTGGGGTCGGCTTCCGCCTCGACCGCCTCGGGTTGCTCCCCGGCTTCTTCGTCTTCTGCCGCCGTTCCGGTGCAATCGACGTGCACGGTGATGGAAAACTCCGTCTTGCCGTCCATCGTCTTGCGCGTGGGACCGGGAGCCAGCTTGTTGAAGCAGCGGTGGGTCTTGACGCTTTCCGTCACTTCGCCCACCACCGGCAGCGAGGACACCTTCCCCTTGAGCTTGATCCGGTTGGTTTCTACAGTCAATTCAAGGACTTCCAAGGCCGGATCGTTGTTGGAAAACGAGCTTTCCTCTCCAGCCTCTCCGGTTCCGCCAGCGGATGGAGCCGCCACCGGCTTTTTCAGCTTGCGCACGAGGTCGTCGTACAGTTCCATCACCGATGGGCTGGGCAACATGCCGCCGTAATTGGCCGAACCTCCGCTGGAAGGATCGAGACGGCTCATGATTTCGTTGATGCACTTTTTTCCGCTCTTGATCTGGATGCCCAACGCCTGCTTGCACACCTCCCCGACGACGTCGCCCAGCTCATCTTGTTCCTGTCCCAGCACGTGAAAGTGCGTGTACAGGTTCGCGCCGAGAAACAGCAGGATCACGACCATGGTCGCGATAATGTGCAGCATTTTGCCTTTGACGAGTTCGAAATCTCCCTGGTAGGCGAATTCCCCGCGGCGGAAGTTCAAACGCCGCTCGGCGCGCCCTCCGAGGCCGATCGTCGCCAGGGCGGCGGCCTGGCTCATTTCCGGTGCAAGTTCCCGATTTTCCTCGGAAAGCTTGTCGAAATCGCCCCCAAGGTAGCTCCATCTGTCGGTTGGGATCTGCGTCTGTTGCTCGACGTACTCCGGCAGGTTGGCGAGGCGACTGGAACCGCCGGTAAGCAGGATCTGCCGTACTTCGCCATGGCGGGCGACACGATAGGAACGAAGCGTGTGCTGTACTTCCCTCAACCAGCGATTGATGGACGATTGCAGGATTTTTTCGGCGTTGGCATTGCGGCTTTCCCCGGCGACTTCCCCAAAGGACGGCAGCGCCCCTTCGTGGTGCTTGATCACCTCGGCCTCGGGAAACGTGACATCCAATCCCTGGGCCAGCGCCATGGTGACGTCCTGCCCGCCGAAAGGAAATGTACGGGCGAATTCGACACGGCCTTCCTCGATGACCGTCACAACAGTTTTGCGATGGCCGAAATCGAGTACCGCCACCGGTTCCTCGTAACGTTCCGCCGGAATCGCGTGCCGGAACAGGTTGGCCGGAACCAGGGAATCGACCGTCACCGTCCGGGGTTCGATGCCGATTCCCTCCAGCCCGTCGATATATTCCCGCAAATAGGGCTTATCCACCACGCCGATGACGGACTGAATCCGTCCCGGCTCGCGGCGAGTGATCTGGTAGTCGAAGGTCTTGCCTTCCAGCGAAAAAGGCAGCATTTCGGCCAAGGTAAACGGCAAGGTGCGCTCGAAGGCCCGCACGTCGTTGAAAGGCACCTCGTGCAGTTTGATGGATACGCCGTCGCCGTCCAGCGCGGTATACAGGGCTTCCCAGTCCTCTCCGTGGCGCTCGAAAAAGCGGCGCAGTTCGCTGTGGGGATCGTCGGGAGCGGTCTGGGCGGAAAAGTTCGTGAATTCGGGATCTTCGGAAGAAAAGCCTTCCTCCTCCGTTTCCTCTTCCAAGCGCTCTTCGCTTTCCTCCGCCCCGGTTTCCTCTTCCGTCTGTTCCTCTTCGATCGGCGTGGCCTTAATCATCGAACGCCCGACCACCGTTTCCTCCGGGCGAAGGCGATGTTCGATGAAATCGACCAGTTCCCAGTTCCGAAACGTGCTGGAAATCACGGCGGCCTTGATCGAATAGGAACCGATGTCCAATCCTACGATTTTCTGCGGCATGTCACTCCTCCCTGTAGTAGAGCAGCGTGCCGTCGCGCTTGATGACAACATGCAGCGTGACCATCACCTCGCCCGCGTCGCCTTGGGCGTAAATGGTGAAAGTCTCGGGTTTGACGGTAATCATACTCTTCATTTCCTTGCGGGCCTTCGCTTCTTCCTCCAACTCGATGTCCAGATAGTCTCCCGCACCGGTGATCGTGTTGATGAAATGCTCTTCGTTGTTGAATCCGTAGTTTTCATCCCTGAAGGCCAGAATCTTGTTCGCAAACGACAACAGGTCTTCCTCGGTGTAGAGCAGATCGGGAGTGAACTGCTCGATCAGCGAGACCAGCACCTGCGGGTCGGCGGTATTCACGTTGATTTTCTGCGTGCGGTACACGGTGAAACTCTCGGCGAAGAAGTCCCAGAACTGGTCCGTCACCCCCGGCACCAACCGCAACTCTTCGAGCGAATCGAAAAAATGGTTTTTGATCGGGGGACGTTTGTCCTCTTCGATGTCGTCCATCCGGTCGCGCTCGTCTCCCCCGTTGAAGCCCTGGCGTTCCAGGTCGGGGTCGATCCAGTCGAGAATCGTGGCGATCATCTCCTCGCGGTCGTAGTAGTCGCCGTTTTCGTGGGGATTTTCGAACATCATGTTGAAACGGGTCGGTCGAAACAGTTTTCGCAACTGGTCTTTGAACATCTCCACGCGCTTGGTATCGTTGGGACGGATGTTGATGTTGATGCGCGACTCTTCGTCCTTGACATCCGCGTGAAAATGGCCGTCGAAATTGCCGAATCCCTCGGCTTCGCCAAGTTGCAGGGCGCTCTGGTCCGTCACGACGTCCTTGGTTTCGCCTCCCGGCTCGTCCGGCGTCCCCAACACCGGGGCCAGCAAATCGTTTTGTTCGGCGGCTCCGAAACCGCCTCCCGCAACCATGCGCGCCAGCCCGGAATCGATGGGAATGAGCTGCCAGAGCTGGATGTTGGGAGGATTGCCGCCGAAAGATTTCGAGAAGCGCTTGAGCATGTTGTCCACCGTGCCTTGCAGGTGGATAATCAGCTTGGCGAACGCCAGCGCCGACCGGGCCATGTACTGCGCCTTGAGGGTGTCGCGCTCGTTGGCCGCCAAAGAAATGTACACCCGCGACTCCCACTGCATCTGCACGGTCACGGTAATCAGGATCACGACCACGGAAAGCACCATAATCAACGCGATGCCGCTTCGCCCTTTCAGAGCTTCGGGACGCCGGGACGTCCGGTAGCCCGTGGCGCGTCCCGTTTCGCGTGTCGATGTTTCCCGTTTCTCAGTCATAACTGTTGAAAATCCCTTCTCTTTCCTCTAAAGCGAATTGAAATCAATAGGTTTGTTCAACATCACCTGGGCTTTCGTATAAAACGTCGTGCGCTCGCCTTCATCGTCCTGGATCGTCAACTCGATACGGATGATTTTCGGCAGCGTGTTGGATTGTTCCAACTGGCTGGAATCCCATTCCTCGCCCCACTCTTCCTCTTCCTCCTTCCAGGCATAGACCTGGAAGTCCACCACGTCCTCGCACAACACTTCCACCACGCCGCCCCAACCGGGTTCGTGGTCGATGAAATCCTGCTGGCGACGCACCAGGTTGATGCGGTCGCGGACTTCGGGGTCTTCCTGGAGGAAATAGCCGATTTCGCACTGATCCGACACGGGAGTATTCTCGTAGCGTCGCCAATTGGCGAAAGAAGTGAAGTCCAGGCGGTCGCCAGGAGAGTTTTCCTTGATGCGAAAAATATAGTTCGGGCTTTCGTCCTGGTTCGGATTGATGTGTTTGGACAGATACGCCATGGAGACTTCGCGGCAGATGCGATTCATCGCCATTCGGATCTTGTGATAGCGTTCGTGGATTTCGCGAAGTTGTCCTGGGATTTCAAGGGTTTGGGCAAACGAGGCATAGATTACCGTGGTTATCATGCCCAAAATCATCGTGGCGACCATCACTTCCATCAACGTGAAGCAACTGCGCCTGAAAAAACGCGGCGTGGCGTTTTTCCTGATGAATTTCGATAGATTGTCGATCTTCACATGCATCATTTGCTCGTCGTCGTGCTGGTAGACGTACTGGTCGTCGAACCGGTCGTGTTTTTGGCTGCCGAACTGCGAGACGAAGACGTGCTTTCCAGCAGCGTTGCCTTGGTCAGGTCGATGAAATGAGTCGTCACCATGAGTTCGCGCGGGTCGCCGCCGACGTCCCAGGTAACGGTCAGGGCGCATTCGCGCAACGCATTTTTAATCAGATCCGTAATGAACGAGGCCGAACCCATCATCAGGGCGGCATTGGGGTTTTCGTCCGCGCCGGGAAAGGAATCGGGAATGGGGATTTCGACCTTGGTCAGGTCGGCTTCCCAGGAAAATTCCGGCCAGCCCTCGTCTTCGAACGTACCCGACATGGATTCCTCGAAGTCGGTGAATCCCTCTTCGAACAGTTCCTGCTCGATGTCGATCATCTTGGAACGCGCCAGGAGCGTCGCAACGGTGATATCCCGCGTGCGCATGGCGGTTTCGATGTTTCCACCCTGCATTTCGAAAATCGCCACGAGACTGATGGCCAGAATGCCGATCGCCACCACGACTTCGAGCAGCGTGAACCCGGAACGGTTGGAACGGGCGGAAATCATTACCATTCCTCCTCATCCATCACCGGTTCGGGAATCTCGACAGGCTCGTTGTAGATCGTCGCCAGCCCGGTCAAAGGACTCACGACCAGCGACCAGATCCCCATGTCCTCCTCGCTCTCGGCTTCGAGGTCGTCTTCCTCGACGAGGTAGATCACCGCCTGTTCCACGTAGCCGTGGGGGAAAAAATGCATGTAGACCTGGCCGTGCTCGACAGGCTCTTCGAGGCCGGGCGTATACATGCGGTAAATCGCCACGCCTTTGGGCAGTTTCTCCTTTTTCGAGAGTTCCGCCTGATAGCCCCCGAACTTGGCCCTTTTCTTCTTGAAACGCTCGGAGAATTTGTCCCAGCCGCTCCAGTTGGTGCTGGGGCCGTAGGATTCCTCCTCCTCTTCGGGGTCCGGGTTGATACCGAGAATATCGTTGCTGAACAGGCGGTCGAAGATGCTTTCTTCCTCTTCTTCCTCCTCCTCGTTGAGTTCGTCCTCGGTCTTGACGACTATGCCGTCTTCCACTTCGAGCGGATCTTTGCGCAAAAAGTAACGATCCGGCGTGGATTCGGGATAGTAGACCCCTTCGTCGAGGTCGAACACGAGGCGGATGTAGACTTTCTCCAGCACGGCGCGGTCGTATAAGTACTTGATATTTCCAGCCAGTTTGTTCGCCGCCGTGCGCATGTGGACGCGGGTCATGTTGTTGATCGTCGGCACGGAAATGGCGAAAATCATCGCGATGATGAACACCGCCACCACCATTTCGATCAGCGTGAATCCCCGCCGATTTGTGCCGTTTCGCGTCATATCGCCGCGTTTCGCTCCATCGCTTTCGGGAAAGGAGGATTATTCCTCGTCTTCCGCCTCGTCGAGCTGCCAGTTGCCGATGTCGTCGCTGCCGCCGTCCACGCCGTCCTCACCGGTGGACCAGATGTCCACGCCGCCTTTGTTCTGGCTGCCGGGATTGCGGTACTGGTAGTCGTTGCCCCAGGGATCTTTCGGGATTTTGGGCATGTAGGCCCGCTTGGAACCGCGTCCCGGAGGATTGGCCAACTCGCTCAAACCACTGGGGTATTTCTTGTTATCGAGCCGGAACAGGTCGCAAGCCTGCTGAATGTTGCCGATCTGAATGCGCGCCGTGCGGTCGCTGGCCTCGCCCAGCCGTTCGAATACGGCCACACCGACCAGAGAACCGATCAGGCCGATAATCACGATCACCACCATGATTTCCAGCAGCGTCATACCGCTTGTGGAACCGAGTCTCATTGGTTTGCCTCCTTCATCCTTGTGAATGCCCGTAAAACGTTTTTCCTATACATATTCATTCGTTCCAGTTGACGATATCGTCCCCGGTGCCCGATTCCTCGTCGGGACCGGCGGACCAGATGTCGATGCCTTTACGGTTGCGTAATCCCGGAAAACGGAAATTGTAATCGTTGCCCCAGGGATCGACGGGAGCCTGTTCCAGGTATTTTCCCTTCAGTTTGACGATAGACTCCGGGTAGGCGCGATGATCGAGCTTGTACAGCTCGGCGGCGTACTCGATGGCGTCGATATCCAGCGCCACCTGTTTGATTTCGCCGTCTTCCGAGCAACTGCTCAGGCAAAGCACCCAGGCGAGCACCGCGACGGCGAAAGCCATCGCCGGAAGCGAGATCGAGGTCAGTGACAGACCGGTTTTCATTTCGGATTCCTTTTCCATCAGATTTTCCCCATGCCCTGGCTGATTTCCATCAAGGGCAGCAGAATCGAAAGTACGATGGACACGACGAGTACGGCGAGAATGATCAGCATGACCGGCTCCAGGAACGACACCAGCGAATTGAGCCGGGATTCCACCTGGGTATCGTAGTTTTTCGCCACGTGTCCCAACATTTCCTCCAACTGGCCCGTCTTTTCGCCGATGGCGATCATGTGCGTGACGATCGGCGGAAATTCACCGCTACGCTTGAGCGGATCGGCGATGCTTTCGCCCTCGCGCACTTCTCCTCGCGCCTTTTCCAGCACGTCCTGCAACAAACGATTATTGAGAATGTTTTTGACGATATCCATCGCCGACAGCAGCGGCACACCGCTGGCCAGCAAGGTGGACAGAGTACGTGTAAAGCGGCTGACGGCGATCATCCGCACGAGCACTCCGAACAATGGAACCCTCAGCTTGAAGGTATCCCACTTCAAGCGGCCTTTCTTTGTGTTTTTCCACCAGCGAAACGTAAAAATCACGGCCACGATCATGCCAATCACCAGCCACCAGTAATTCGTCGCGAAATTGGCGACTCCGATAAGAAGTTGGGTGGCCAGCGGCAGGGTGACGTTCATGTTGTCGAAAATCTCGGTGATTTTCGGGATGACGACGACGAACAGCACCGCCACGATGCCCATCATCATCACCAGCATCAAGATCGGGTAGGTCAACGCGGAAAAGATTTTGGAGCGCAACGCCATCTGGTTTTCGCTGAAATCCGCCAGGCGCGACATGACCACTTCGAGCGCACCGGAGCTTTCACCCGCAGCCACCATGTTCGTATACAACGGCGGGAAGAGCTTCGGGTGCTGCGCCATGGCTTTGGAAAGGGACGAACCCTCGTTGACGCTCTCGCGGATCTCGCTCAGCACCCGCTTGAATTTCTCGTTTTCCACCTGGTCGATGATCGCCGTGAGCGCCTCGACGATGGGAATATTCGCGCCCACGAGGTTGGCCAACAGCCGCGTGAACACGGAGATTTCCTGGGCGCCGATGGTCTGGAAGTATTTTTGGAGATCCACTTCCATATCCAGCGAAATGCCGGACAACACGCTTTTCTTTTCACCAGTGGACGAAGCGGCGGCAGCCTTGGAAGCCTTTTTCGAGGAAACCTCCCTCATTTCGGTAAGATAGATTCCCTCGGCCTTCATCCTCGCCTTGGCCGAACGAACAGAATCCGAATCCACGAGCCCCTTTTTGTTGCGGCCCTTGGCATCGATTCCTTTCCACTCGAACACCGGCATTACGGTTCCTTACTCGTTGTCCAGGGCGACGATCTCGTCCTGAGTGACGCGCATGACTTCCTCCACCGAGGTCCAGCCGCGCTTGATTTTCTCGATTCCGTCCATTCGCAGCGTGAGCATCCCGTTGTTCAACGCTTCTCTTTTGATCTGGTTGGCATCGGTCGCCTGGAGGATCATGGTCTGGATTTCCTCGTTGACGACCAACAGTTCGTGAATACCGCTCCGGCCCTTGTAGCCCATCCCGAGACAGGTGGGGCAGCCCTTGGGACCGAAGATGTTCATCTCGGCGAGTTCGGACTTGCTCAAACCCATCTGAATCATTTCGGCCCGAGTAGGCTCGCGGGGGATTTTGCAGGTCTTGCACAGCAGGCGAACCAAACGCTGGGCCATGATACCGATCACCGAGGACGCCACGAGGAAGCGCTCGATGTTCATGTCCACGAGACGGGTAATCGTGCTGGCGGCGTCGTTGGTGTGCACGGTGGAAAAGACCAGGTGACCGGTCAAGGACGCCTGAATGGCGATTTCCGCCGTTTCGTGGTCGCGGATTTCACCGATCATCACGACGTCCGGGTCTTGACGCAGGATGGCGCGCAGACCGTTGGCGAAGGTCATGTCGATCTTGCGATTCACGGGAATCTGGCCGATTCCGGGAAGCTGGTACTCGACCGGATCTTCTACGGTAATGATGTTCTTGTCCGGCGTGTTGATCTTGGAAAGCGCCGAATACAGCGTGGTGGTTTTCCCCGAACCGGTCGGACCCGTCACCAGGATGATGCCGTGGGGCTGGCTGATAAGCTGGGCGAAAATTTCGAGGTTGCCTTCAAGAAATCCCAACTGGCTCATCGCCAGAAGTACGGCGGAACGGTCGAGCAGACGCATCACGGTACGTTCGCCGTGACTGGTGGGCAACGTGGACAGGCGGATGTCGATGTCCTTGCCGGCGATCTTGATCTTGATCCGGCCATCCTGGGGCAGTCGCTTTTCGGCGATGTTCAGGTTGCCCATGATCTTGATACGGGCGGTGACCGCCGATTGCGCCCGTTTGGGAATTCGCACCACCTCGTACAGCACGCCGTCGATACGGAACCGGACCACAACGTCCTTTTCCATCGGCTCGATGTGCACGTCACTCGCGCCTTCCTTAACGGCACGGAAGAGGATGTTGTTTACGAAGCGGATTACCGGCGCGTCGTCTTCCAGACCGCCTTCGAGGATGTCCTGGTCGATGTCCAGGGAATCTTCCTCTTCCTTCTTGAATTCCTCCTTGGAGAGATCCTGCCCCATCGCCCCGGCGTCGGAGTAAATCTGGTTGATCGAAGACAACAGCCGGTTCCAGCCGCAGACCTTCACCTCGATGGATTTGCCGAACATCAGCCGCAGATCGTCCAGGGCGAAAAGCTCCAGCGGCTCGCTGGTGACGATGGTGACGGAATGCTCTTCCACAGCGATGGGAAGAAAGCGGTATTGCTTGGTGTAGTTGATCGGGATGTTTTCGACGAGGGAAATGGGCAATTCGCCCGGCATTTTCTCCAGGTAGGGAAGACCGAGCTGGGTGGCCAGCGCGTGGGCCAGTTCCTCGTCGTTGATCTCCTTCTGTCCCAGCAGGATTTCCCCGATACGACCCTCGCGTTCGGCCTGGATCTCCAGTGCACGAGCCAGTTTTTCGGGCTTGAGTTCGGTTTCTTTGAGTAGTATTTCTCCCAGCAACATCGCGACGCCTACTCTTCCTCATCCGAGTCGGACGACGGCGTTTCGAACACGTGCCGCATCAGATCTTTTTTCGAACGGTAGCCGCTCTGCACGGCAGTGGGGGGGGATGAAGCTCCTTCGTCCTCCTCGGACACACTGTCTTCCTCCTCGCCGCCCAGGGAAAGTGGGCCGTCTTCGGAACCCACGCCGATTTCATAAATGCCGCGCTCGTCGCTGGGCGTAATCAGCGTTTCCCGTTCCTGGCGTGCCTTTTCCTCGGAGATGGCCTTGTCCTCCTCGTCGGAAATCGTCTGCCGGATATGCTCGACGATACCGGTCTTCTGGTTGTAATCCGTCGAGTCGATGAGGTCGTCGTCCTCGCCGTAGAAACGCTTGAGGAATTCGGCGCGCTCTTCCATCTTTCGACGGTAGATGCGCTTGAAGTCCTCCTCGTCCTTGATGATGTGCGGCGTGAGGAAAATCAGCAGGTTGGTTTTTTCCTTGGCGTCCCGGTCACGGCGGAACAAGCGCCCCAGAATGGGAAGATCTCCCAAAAACGGCACCTTGTCGATGTCTTCCGTGTTGCGGTCGCGCAACATGCCGCCGATGACGATCGTCTGGTTGTCCTTGACCACCACCGAGCTTTTCGCGGCCCGCTTGGTCGTCGTGGGTCCGAGGGTTTCCGAGATCGAAACCAGTTCCGTCACTTCCTGCTGCACCTGGAGCCGGACGAAATCGCTTTCGTTGATCTGCGGCTTGATCTTCATCGTCAAGGCCACGTCCTGGCGCTGGATGGAAAGCACGGGGTTGTTGTTCGAGTCCCGAGACGATCCGGTAATGAACGGAACGTTCGAACCGACGACGATTTCCGCTTCTTCGTTGTCCGTCGTTAAAATGTGCGGGGTGGAAAGCACGTTGGCGTTGGAATCGGTCTGCAACGCCTGCATCAACACGCCGAACGACGGGATGGCACTGTCCCCGACCATGCCTTCGGTCCCGGCCAGATCCGGTCCCTGCACGCCCATCGCCATACCGGAAAGCGTGGTCGGATCGATGGAAATCGAACTCATCGTTCCCAGAGTGGTTCCGGCGTAGATCGGCACCGTTTCGCCATCGACGCTCATGGTGAACCCGCCGTTCATCGCGATACCCAGCGAACGGTCCACGCTCAGGCGGACTTCCATGATGACCGCTTCGACGAAGACCTGGCGGCGGCGGATGTCAAGCTTGTCGATAACCTTGGTTAACGCATTGAAATCTTTGGTGGAAGCGACGATCACCAGCGAGTTGGTCGATTTGTCGGCGGTGATTTTCACCTCACCCTCGAACAGATCCGCCGTATCGCCCGTACTCGATTTCCCTTTTTTCGAGCGGGACTTGCTCCCCTGGGAAAGGCTGGACAGAGTGCTGGACAACTCCTCGGCGTTGGCGTTTTCGAGATAATAGACATGCACCTGGCCGTCACCGGGAATCGGCACGTCGAGGCGGTTGATCATGTCGAGAATGCGCGGCATGGCGGCGCGGGGAGCCACCACGATAAGCTGGTTCGTGCGTTCCTCGGCGATGATATTCGTGATGGTGATCTGGTCTTCTTCGCTCTCGCTGGCCTGACTCGTATTTTTGCTTTTCTTCTTGCTGGTACGTTTGGTCTTCGTCGTGGTTTTGGTTTTGCCGCCCTTGGCTTTGTCGCCGAAAATCTGATTCAGGGTATCGGCGACTTCCTGCGCCGAGGCGTAATAGATATCGATGACGTGGATCGAATCCCGCCCGGAGGGCACGTCGAGTTCTTTAAGAATTTTCACCATGCGCCGGATATTGACCGCAGTGTCGGTGATAATCACGCTGTTGGTGGGCTCGTAGGTGAGCACTTCGCCCTCTTTCGACTTGAAATCCTTCAGGATTTTGTCCACGTCCTTGATTTCGACGTGCGAGAGCTTGAGCATGTAAGTGATGACCTCGTCGGTCGGTTCGGTACTGCCGCCTTCGAGGTAGGTTTTGATCGGCGAACGCTGGGCATCGCGCACAGGTATGATTTTATAGAACTTTCCGACCCGCACGAGCGCAAGATCGCGGGACCGAAGCACGGATAAGAACGCCTGCCATGCCTGCTCCCTCGTGACCGGATTGGGTGAAATCAGCGTGATTTTTCCACCTTTCACCTTGTCGCCGATGAGGAAGTTGATTTTAAACTTTTCCGCCATCTGCTTGATGAATTCGAGCAGATCCTGGTCGTAATAGTCGATGTGGTAGAGTTCGCCCTGTTCGAATTCGGTGAAGTCCTTGCGTTCCTTCATCTTTTTCTCGGCGTCCTCGCTCGTCGGAATGGGCTGTTTCGCCACGGGGGACGCAAGCGGCGAACGAGAAGGCAGAGACAAAGAGCCCCCACTTCCGGAAGCGGGCGGAGCGTCGGGAGCGGGAGAAACATCCGCATTCCGATCGGCATCGTCGGGGGGATTGGCGTCGGTGTCCGCATCGTCGTCGCGGTCCTGTGCCTCATTCTTGTCCGCCTTCACCGGACTTACGGAGGAAGCCATCCCCGACCGGCTGCGAATCGCCGATTTCCCCTGAACCTTGAGAGGAAGCTTTTCGTTGAGGTTGATGCCTGCCTTCTTCGCTTTGGTCTGACGCGCTTCCTTGGCTTTGGGATCGTTGGCGCGGCGCAGCCTCTCCTTGAGATGCAGGGGCATATCCTCGGAATCCTCATCGTTTTCGGCGAGTACGTCTTGCCCTGTCGTATTTTGCGCCCAAACCGTCACGCTTCCACCCACAAGGCACAGCGCAAAAAGAAACAAGGAGAACCAGAGGCGAACGCCGGTCCGATGCCCCCGCTCATTTCGGGTGTCACTCCAACCGTTCACAGGGTTCCTCCTTCGCCTGGGCATGGCTCTAACGGGCTGATCTTTCGTATGCATTGGTCCATATTTCCATCCGTTAACGAACGTTGTACTGCAGCGAGACATTCCGGCCCCTACGCTCCAGGTTGATCTGAATCGATTTTTCCGTTTTCAGCTTCGCGTAGATTTCCAGGGCTTTTTCCGGGGAATCGAGCTTCATGCTGTTGATTTCCTGGATGACATCGCCGTTTTTGATGCCGACTTTGTCGTAAAGCGATCCGGGTTTGATGGAATAAATCCGAAACCCGTTGCCTTTGCCGTTTTTGAAGTTGGGCACGATACGCGCCTGGGTGGCCAGCGCATTCAGGTTGCCCATCTGTTTCTGCAACTCACCCTCGGCGATATTGAACTCGGTGTCGCTGACTTTCTGGATGCCATCGAATTCGTCGCCCCCCTCTTCATCCGACGAGCTTTCCTCGGAGGCCTTTTCGTCGAGTTCCCCGTGGGCCACGCACTCGATCTTCCCCCCGTTCTGGAAATAAAATCGCTTTCGGTACACACCGACCACCGGGCCGTTATCGACTTTCTGACCCCACTGGAACATTTTGACGCTTTTATCGGGCATCTGGAGAATGGCGAAGGAGTGCTTCGGGTTGGCGGCGACGACGGTTCCCATCAGAGTGGCTTTCAAAGACGAGCCGGTGCAGGGACAATCCTCCGGCACGACCATGCCTTCTTCGTAGTCAATGGCCACTTCGGGCGTTTCGGCTCCCCCGGTCAGATCCGGTGGAGGTTCGGGAGGAATGATGGCCTTGCCGACGAAAGGATCCCACAACGGATCACGCTTGGACTGCTTGGCCCCCTTCGACACGCCGTCCGAGGCCATGTGGGACACGGGCGGAATCTCCGGTTTGAGCCGCAACGCGGAACCGAACAACAGATTCGCGGTCCCCGCCGCCAGAAACGAGCAGACCATGATGGTGAACAGGTTGACGGTCCAGAAATATTCTTTGAAAAACCTGCGCATCAAAACACCTTGATTCCGGGTTATCCCGCCCATTTCCATCGGGCAGACAGAACATCGGGAATATTTAAAGCAACAAACGTGCCACAAACCGGAAGCTTTCAACTGACTCTATCTTATTGAAAACACATAAGTTTCATCAAAGCACAGATCGTTTGCCACCTACGAAGGAGAGCTTCTGCACGAACTAAGACAAAATGTCAACCGACCCTTCGAAGACCGTTTGGAGTAGACAAATTGTCAAATGAGGCTTTCGCGAGATTTATTCGAAAGAAAGTCCCGAAAAATTGCCCGCCGGAAATTCCCC
Organism: Myxococcota bacterium; assembly: GCA_963663525.2. GTDB lineage: Bacteria > Myxococcota_A > SURF-8 > SURF-8. Next base: position 1,609,086 of record CAXXHC010000003.1, on the reverse strand, counting down.
GCTTGAACAAAGTCCGTAGTCTTGCTAGCCTTATACCAACCTGATCGAAAAAGGGAGGCGATTCCATGGAGCGACCGCGCTGGATGATTTACGGGGCCAACGGGTATACCGGGCGCTTGACGGCAAAACAGGCCATGCTGCTTGGAAAAAATCCCCTGCTAGCCGGGAGAAGCAAGGAAAAAATCGAGCCGCTCGCCCGGTCGCTCGATCTCGACTACCGGGTGTTTCGTCTGGACGATCCCTTCGGACTGAAACAAGCGCTCCACGAAGTGGACGCCGTGCTGCTGATGGCCGGGCCGTTTTCCTCCACCAGCCGCCCCGTGGTGGACGCCTGTCTGGAGACCGGCACGCACTATCTTGATATCACTGGGGAAATTGCGGTTCTGGAAGCGGTATTAAGCCGCGACGAAGAAGCCCGAAAAGCCGGCGTGACACTGATTCCCGGCGTGGGATTCGATGTCGTGCCCACCGACTGCCTCGCCGCCATGCTGGCCAGCCGCCTCCCCGACGCCACCCACCTGGAGTTGGCCTTCGGAGGATCGGGCAAGGTGAGTCCCGGCACGACGAAAACCATCGTCGAGGGTCTGGCGTTGCCCAAATTGGGTGCGGCACGCATCGACGGACGCATCACGCCGGTTCCGGCGGTGTGGAAGACGCGCCACGTTCCGTTTCCGAACGCCGGTTCCCACGTGATTTCGATAGGTTGGGGCGATGTCTCCTCGGCCTATCACTCCACGGGGATTCCCAATATCGTGACCTACATGTCCGCACCGGAATCGGCGATTGTCCGCCTGAAACAGGCCGAAGCCTTCCAACCGCTGCTGAAACTTTCTTTCATGCAGTCGCTCGTCAAGTACTTCGTGGAAAGGACCGTCCCCGGTCCGACCGACGACGAGCGCCGCAAAGGATACAGCGACGTGTGGGGAGAAGTGCGCAATGCCGAGGGAAAAACCGTTTCCGGCTGCCTGACCACCCCTGAAGGGTACACGTTGACCGCCGACTCCTCCCTCCGAGCCGCCATGAAAATTCTGGAAGGTTCGGTCCCAACGGGTGCCTTGACGCCCTCGAAAGCGTTCGGCGAAGAATTCATTTTCGAATGCGACGGCGTAACCGGACATGGTTTCACTCAATGAAGCGAATGCGGAACAATGTTGTGATTTTCACGAGTACCAGGAACACTTTCATGCACGTTTTCAAACGATTTTTGCTATTTTGCAGCGTTTTTGTCGTTTTGGGGTTCGTAGCGGGTTGCCACCCGACCACCGCCAAGTGGGATCCGGCGGTGGATCTGGAACCTGATTCGGTGCTTCAACCGACCAGCGAAAACGCCGCCAGCCACCGGGGGTACGTCGAAGGTCGACGCCTGATGGAGGAGAGCCGATACGGGGAAGCGGAAAGCCGTCTTTCCGAAGCCGTCGCCCTCGACAGCGAAAATGCCATGGCGTGGCGCGTGCTGGCCCATTGTCTTTGGAAACATTACGAACGCGACGGAGAACAAACCCGACTCGATAAAGCGATCAAAGCCATGCAGCGAACGTGCGAGCTTCACCCGAAACGACCGGATTGCTTCAATGATTTAGGGCAGTTGCAACTTTTATCAGGCCATTTCAAAGAGGCGCTCGACGCACTGACGCAGGCCCGATCCCGGATGCCGGACTGGCCCGATCCGCATTACCACCTCGCGCAAGTCCACGCCTCGATGAACGCAACGGATGCAGCCCTTGACGAGTTGGAAGCCGCCATTCGTCTCAAAGGGTTATTTCGAACACGCGCGTCCAAAGATCCAGCCTTTGTGTCTTTAAAGAATCTTGAACGTTTTCAGAAGCTTATCGCCACCGAGTAAATTTACTTTACCTCTTTTTCACCACACGCTCTGCAAAACGATTTCGACACTTTCGTCTTGCGCCGAAGTGACATACACGGAGCCTTCTCCCCACAGCGTTTCGATAGGAGATATCGCCTTGTTGGCGATGACCCGATAGGCTCCCGACCCGATAAACACTCTGGCAGTACCGTTTTCACCGGTCACGGTGCGGTAAATTTCCCGGTCGTTGCCGGAACTCGTGGAGGTCAAAATCGTGATGTTCACTTCCGGAACCACGACACCGCCTTCCTTGTAGGCCAGAATCTTCAACCAGGAGGCGTTCGCATCCACGCAGGAGCCGTCGGGACATCCGCAACGTCCGCCCATGCATTCGCATTGAATCGGCAGTGTAGACATGCAGGAGTCTTCTCCCGTGGGCAACGTTCCGTAACAGCCGCAATCCACATCGCTGACCAGACAAGGAATATCTTCGCTGCAGGTGCGGTCCCCGCCCTGAGTCCGGCAGTCGGGGTAACAGGTGCTGTAGGATTCTCCCTGGTAGGGGCTGCAATAGCCGTCGCCACATAGCTCGTCGCTGCATTCTTCGCTGCACACCCCCCGCTCGCAAACCCAATGGCCGTAGCAATCGACGATCCATTCATGGTTCAGGCAATCGTAAGGCTGGTTGCATTCCGGAGTCGTTCCGGTCTCGCACAATCCGTTTAGACACTGGCCTTCCGTTCCTTCGTCCGTGGCGCATTCGGTGCCGTCCGGCAACGCGGCGTAGGAACAGGCCCAGCATTCAGGGTAGGCGATAGAACGGATGTTGACTTCCATACAGGGGCCGGGATTGTAGCAATTCGGCTGAGGTACACTGTCGCAATCCTCCCCTTCGAGGGTGCAACGCCCCTGGAGACAAGAGAATCCGGGTGGGCAGTCGCCGTCCACGTTGCAGGATTGCTCGTTGAGACAATCATTGCTGCAACTCATCGCGCTTTCCCCAGAGCTTTCGTCGCAGGAATCGTCGCCGCAATTCTCGTAATCGCAGACCTCCATACAAACGCCGTCGGCACATTTCCATCGTCCCCAGCATCGCGCGTTCCAACTTAAAGACAGGCAATCCACCGGCTCGTAACACTGGGTAATCACTGCGCAATCCGTGCCGCAACTCATCTCGGATTCGCCACGCTCCGGGCTGCACACACCGTCACCGCAGCCGTCGAAATCGCAAACCGGCACGCATCGATCGTTCTGGCAGGACCAATGCCCGATACAGTTGACCATCCACACAAGACCCAGGCAATCGGCCACTTCAGAACAGTCGCCGGGTTCCACATCGAATCGGCATTCGCCATCCCGGCACACGCCGTCCGCGTCCGCCACGCCTGGGCACGTCGTGCCGTTCGCCACGTTTTCGCTGACGCAGGTCCAGCACTCCGGGGCCGGTTTCTGCCTGGCGAAGCTATTGACACAGGGATTGTCGCTGACGCAGTTCGGCGGGGGCACTTCATCGCAGGATTCGTCCTCGATGCAGATGCCGTTCTTGCAGATTTCCCCGTCCGGGCAATCGCTGTCTTTCTCGCAATAATCCGGTTCCCCGCAATCCGCCGGGCAACTGGCCTTGGATTCGCCCTTGCCGGGACTGCAGGTACCGTTCCCGCACTGTTCGTCGTCGCAGGTTTCTTCGCACATTCCGTCATTGCAACTCCAATGACCGACGCAACGGATATCCCATGTTTCGTCCAGGCAATCTTTCGGAGTTTCGCAGGTCGGATCGGACTCCGCTTCCTGGTCGATTTCGGTTTCCGTTTCGGCTTCGGCGGGATCGTCCTCGTCTCCACCGGCGGGCAGGCACAAACCTTCCTGGCAGACACCTACGCCGCCGCCGCTCAGTTCGCACGCTTCGCCTTCGTGTTGCGGCACGCGAGCGCATATCCACTCGCAATCCGGCTCGCCCGTCCACTGCCAATCGAAGGCCCCGCACGTGCCGCCAGCCGGGCAGGAATCGGTAGGCCGGTCGGTGGGCACGCAGCCTTCGCCATCGGCGGATTCGGTGTCGCCATCACCGGAACCGGTGAATCCGGCGGTGGTATCGGCGTTGCCGCAGGCGCAAAGGAGAAACATCAGGGAAATCAGAACGAAAAACAGTCGAAGTTCGATGCGAAACATGGCGCGAACCTCCCTATGAATGGAAAACGCATTTCATGGTAGCGCCACACGACGCAGGTGTCAACCGCATCCGAAGGCGGATCGCAGACAACCCCACGGAATGAATAAGAATTCTCGTATCGGATCAGGTTTCCGAACACGGAAAACGTAATGTTGTTTTGTTCGGGTTATTCGGCTTCCTTGAACCGGATCACGCCCGCCTCGTCGGTCTCCTCGATATCTTTCCAGCGATAGCGCCGCGTGTACTTCATACCGCCTGTAAGATCCGCTCCGAGTTCATCCTCGAACACTTCGACCTGTTCGAGAGTCGTGCGCCACTTCTCCAATTTTTTCCGGTCGTTCGTCTTTTTGACGATCTGGTAAAGCTTTTTCTGGTAGTCGAGCTTGAACGGAGCCAGTTCCACCGCCTTTTCCATCGCCCGCACGGCGTCGTTATACTCTTTTTGTTTGAGCGAGAACGCCGCGAACTCCTCAAAATATGCCGCATAATCGGGTTCAAGGCGAAGTTTGAGCATTTTATTGAAAATGGCGTGATAATCGAGGTCTTCCATGGTGACGTCTTCCATACGTCCCTGGAGGTGGTCGAGCATGTCTTCCTGCTCGTCCTCGTTCATTTCGGCCAGAAGAATCGCATTGCGCCAGGCATTCATCAACAGGCGCGCCTTTTCGTTGGCGTCGAGGGAACCTTTTTTCACTTTGGCGTAGGCCGTGAGCGTTCCTTTGGAGGTCGAACCGTCATCCTCGATATCGAAGCTGAAAATCCAGAGGCCGCCCTTCATTTTTTCGGGCAATTGCTCGTTTTTGTCCACCCGAAACTGTTCCTTGCCCAAGCGCAGGACGGCTTGCTCGTAAGCCAGCTCTCGGATTTCTCGCACACGCTCTTCGAAGGTGTCCTTCTTGCTCGTGATGCTCAGAACCAGAGCGCGGGTGTTCTGCATACGCTTTTTGACCTTCTGCGTGCGCGTGGCTTTGGCCACAGCCTTGACGCCACCGTCCGGCAGTTTCTCCGTCCCGATCATTTCCACCTCGACGTTGCTGTTTCCCAGCGACGTGGTGAACATGGAAAACGGCTTGTCGTGCATGTATTCGAAGGTCAGGGTACCGGGTTTCACAGCGGCGATGGCCAGCCGGGCGGCCATGTTTTTGGCCGTCTCCTCGGCGTTTTCACCCCATCCGTAGCCGGTGATTTCGATCTCCTTTTCCACTCGAACCGTGCGGAATTCGTGCTTTGCGACGGTTTTGCACGAAGTCGCGCCGCACAGCACGAGCATCGCCACGACGAAAACGACGACAGCGGATTGTCGATGCATACCTGGCCTCCTTGACGGTTTCGGTCCTCAACTGAATGGGATTGCGCATCATTGGCCGAACCCCCACCTTTTTCCACCCATCACCCGAACGGGAACGCAACATGGATTCGACCATTACGGAATCCTAACGCGCCAGACACTCGGAGTCAACTTCGCGTGAACCGTAATTTCATTCACGTCCGTTGATGCATGTGTCTTTCCATTCCGGGATTGGGGAGAAGGAACGTTCGAAACGATGCAGGGCGATTCCATTCTTGATTCGGCACGAATCTAACTCGGTGAATCGAGGAAAGGGTGCCCGGGTCTTCGATCCGGAACAGATCGATGGCCCGGATTGCTTGTGTTTTCACGGCCATTCGCCTAATGGTGAAAGACCGATGGCACCCGTGAAAGCCGAAAAAGACCCAAATCACGGCGGGCTTACGCCTCGCCGCTACAATAATCTATTGAACGGTTCCAATGTTTTCTATCAATTCTCATTTCCCCGAAGAATTCGCTCCTCCAAAACGTTCGAAACGATCTTGCCCATGTTTTTCCAGGCCGAACTGTGTTATACTGCGCCGGTTTCACAAGGAGCGCCCATGCTGAAAGCCCGATACTTTTTTATCGCCGCCGCGTTTTTAACCCTGATCCCCTTCGCATGGTCGGTGGGTTCCGTGGTGGTAGATCTGATCGCCGAGGACTACTCCTTGCTACCGGATGTGAAGATCCGCCACGGCGAGTATGTCGTCATCGACGCCCACACGCACCTCAGCGCCCGTTCCGTCCCAGACATTCTCGATATCATGGACCGCAACGGCATTTATCGAATGGTCAATCTTTCCGGTGGGTTCGGCGATGCGTTGGCCGCCCGGACCGACGCTTTTCGGCAATACACCGACCGCATCCTGCTGGCACACAATCCCGACTGGTCCGCCCTGCCTGAAAAGGATTTCGGCGAATACAACGCACGCCTGCTGGAAGAAGATGTCACGCAGCACGGCGCCGTGGCGTTGAAAATCAACAAAGGACTAGGGCTGTACTGGGGACAACCGCCCGATTTCAAAACGTTTTTACCGGTAGACAGTCCTCTTATGGACCCCTTGTGGGAAAAGGCGGGAGAACTGGGAGTGCCGGTTTACATCCACACCGGAGATCCCAAGGCGTTCTGGGAACCCGTCACGCCGGAGAACGAACGCTACGCGGAACTCAAGGAACATCCTTCCTGGAGTTTCGCCCGTCCCGGATTTCCCCCGCGAGAAACTTTGCTTCAACAATTCGAAAACGTCGTGAAAAAACACGAAAAAACGATCTTTATCGGCGTGCATTTCGGCAACGATCCCGAAGACATCGACCACGTGGACCACATGTTGGATACCTATGCCAACCTGTACATCGATATCGCGGCCCGCATCCCCGAAATCGGTCGCCACGACCCCATTAAATTACGAAACCTGTTCATCAAGCACCAGGACCGCATCCTTTTCGGCACCGATATCGGCATTTTCCCCGAATCCCTTACGCTGGGGTCTTCCGACGGCAAACCGAAGACGAAGGACGACGCGGAGAAATACTACAACCGCCACTGGCATTTTCTGGAAACCAACGAGCGACGCATTCAGCATCCCACACCGATTCAGGGGGACTGGCTGATCGACGCCATCGACCTCCCCCGAGAAGTGCTTCGAAAGCTGTATGCAGAAAACGCCATCCGCCTGATTCCCCGGCTGGGAGAGCCTTCACGGGATTCGGAGAATGCGGCGGCGTCTCGCTGACTTTTCTCAATCGGGATGAATACTTCCCCGATATCTCCGATTCCATAAGTAAGAAAACACGGTCTTTGTACATTCGGGGGAATAGCCGTACTCCGAGGAAAGTTTTTCCAGCATGGTGCGGACTACGGCCTGTTCTTCTTCGGCCATGTCGCCTTTTTTATCCGAGGTGAATTTCATCAGGTTTTCCCCGGCCAGCGAGACCTTTTTACGGTTTTTCTGGAAGTAAAAATCCTCCAGACGCTTGATGTAACGGTCGAACAACAGCGCGTTGTCCACTTGTTCGTCCGGGTGTTCCAAGGCATACGCCCCCACCTGGGAAATCAGATCGCGGCGGAATTTTTCCGTATCCTCGCCCCCGGCGATTTTCTGCTCCACGTCGATCATAAACCTCTGATCCACGTCCTTTTCCTGCCCGGTGATGCGATCCACAAGACGACGTTTCTGTACCCAGGCCGACACGTTTTCCACGTAACGTGCTATGATTTCGGCATATTGGCCCGGCGCGACCAGATCCAACCCGGAGCGAATCTCCCGGTCGAGAATGTCGAGGTAGTACTTTTCGAGATACGCCAGCATCGTGTTGAAATCGTGGTAATCGCCTTCTGCTTCTTCGTTGAGGAACACGTACACCGACTTGTCCACGATCATCCGTCGCAACTCGCTCATCACGGCAATGGGCGTGAGGCACCCGCCATTCCGCCTGGCCTGTGAGGCGTTGAGCAACATGATTTTCATTTCCCTGGGTGACGCACCGGACTCTCCCTCGTAGTTTTCCCTCCGGCTGAATTCGTTCATCATCCGCTGACGGATACGGCTGAAATCCTTGCGCTTGGAGTTGTCAATCCATGGCGGAATCGCCCCCTCGGCGTAAAACATCGCCTTTTCCAGCGGATTGAGACGCTCGACGATATCCCGCAACTCTTCCGGGTAATGTTCGGGATTCGGGCGCTTCAAACGGGTCAACACGGCGAAAAGCGCTGCCATTTCGGTAGTATGGGGTGCCAACTCCCGGCCCTGACGTTCCAGCATCAACTGGTTGTCGTAGATTTTCTTCTCTTCCCGGTAGTCGAGCAGATACGGAACATGGACCAATTCCCAGCGACCCAAGTAGGAAATATACTCGGCCTTGTGTCCCTGGATAAAAGCCCCCAGGAAGTTGTCGTTCGTCGAACCGATGAACACTAGATCCAGTTGCAGCAGGGCGGCGTCGAGGTTGACCGTCCCCTTTTCGGTGGCGGAAAGCAGGTATTTGAAGCTTTCGGGATGCCTTTTGAGCATGTCGGAAAACTCGATGATACCATGGTTGGCCTCCACGAGACGTCCCTCGGCCTGGTACAAAGAAAGATTTTGCAGCACCGGCGGCAGGTTTTGCAAACTCCGGTCCATCGTCAACTGCCGCATTCCGGCATCGACGCTCATTTCCGGCTCAATGGTCACGGCTCCCACTTTGTAGTGGCTGGAGATGTTCCAGCGCTCTACCTGGACGTGCTGGAGTACACGGGAAAAATCGCCCTTGTAGGCGCTGAGCAGGGCATCGAAAATCGCCTTGCTGCGCGGCGCGAGATTCCCTTCCAGCATCGTGGCCGCCAATCGCCGCTGCGATTTTTCGAGGTTTTTTCCGAAAAGCTCTTCGAAAACCTTTCTACGTTCTTCCTTGGGAAACAGCAACAACGGAGAATCGCGCAACTCGCAGGGAACTTTCGCCGCGATGCGTTCTTCGGGAAGCGTGGCGTAGGATTCGCCCACCGGAATCGGCTCGTTTTTCTCCTTGTTGAACCCGATGCGCTCCCGGGTCAGTTTCTCTTCGGGGAAAATCCAGTTGAATCGATAAAGTGCGCCTTCGTCGGAATGGGAATACTGGGCGAGTCCGGCCATCAGACAGGCCACGAAGGTGGATTTGCTCGACCCGTTGGGACCATGCATGAGAATCAGCTTGTTGACCCGCCCCGCAGATGCGAAACCGCGAAGGATACGCACAACATCTTCCTGGACTCGCTCCTCTCCCGCCATGGCCAGACTGGGATCGGAGAATTCCATGTCGAACACTTTGTATCCCCTCTTTCCGTCCGGACCGCTCTCGTCGCGCCTGCCGAAATGGTCAATCATATCAAGTAGATACTGCACGGAAGAACGTACGAAGCGTTCGGGATGGGCGTACACCAGCTCCAAGAACTGCGCGAACGTGAGAATCTGCCGACGAGACTCGAAACGGTCTTTGATGCGCGTGGAGATTTCATCGAGCCGGGATTTGGCTTCATGCATGGTTCGTCCTCCTTGAGGGGCTTTCCTTCATGGTACCGAAACCCGGCCCGGATGGCAACGGCAATTCTCCTGAGAGCCTATCGAAAACCGCCCGCAGCCATGTGAAACGCGAGCCCAATCCAAACATCGTCCGAATCCGATGAGGGAACGAGCCAAAGCATTGACGGGAGGAGGAAAATTGAAGTAGGCTGCGTGTAAAGTACCGAGAGTAAAGGGAAAAAGAACATTCTCATCGAAGCGTTTCCATCCGTTTTTTTGATAAATCGCAAGGATATTCATGAACAAATCTCATGGTACATGCTTTGAGATACACCCAAGGTTCGGACGAGATCCATTCCTTGCAAGAGGTTTGTTGCTGATTCCGATTCTGCTTTGGTTCCTCCTTCGTGCGTCCTTGACCTTCGCCTCGGAACCCGTCACTCCTATCGTCCCGGAAGGTTACGAAGACCGAATTCTGGCCCTTTTTCAGCCGATCGAATTCGAAGGAAAAATCATCGAGAACTGGGTTTTCGATGGCTTGAAAATCCGGTCGGAGCACCTCGAAGCGACGCTCGCCGGTCCCAAAAACGAACGGCTGACACTTACGCTGGCCCATCCTTCCACCGTCAAAGGCAATCCCGACCTGAACAATGCCTGTTTCGCCATCGAGACGGACATGGCGCGTGCCTCTCCCGGCGGAAAACAGGCGATTCGGCGTATGGCGGAGGTTTTGAAAAGCCACGAACGCGACTGTCCGTGGGAACTTCCGGAAAGGGAGATCGACCTTGCCGGAATGTGGTCGTTTTGGTCCACTCTGATTTTCGATTTCGTGTACACAGCCGGAATCCTTCATTATTTCGTGGCTTGCCTTGTCATTTTCGTTCTGGCGTTTCGACGAGACGATTCGATTCGTACCTTTTCCCACGCGCGCCTCTGGCTTTTGGGGGCATTCGTTTTGGGTGTCGTCCTGCGGCTGACGCTCGTCGAGCCCACGCCGCTGGGTGTCAATATCTATCAGGAACCGGGGATTTTCTCCCGATTGTTCGATTCCCTGTTTTTTCGCCAGCTTTCCGGCGAGTTTTCGAAGCCGGTATACCTTCACGAATGGGTGTTTTCCGCCACCCTGGCGTATGCGTTTCTGCTCCCACCGGCGATTTTCGCCCTCGCGCGCATCCTGTTCGGGGACGACCGCCCGGCACTTGCAGCCGCGCTTCTGGTGGCGGTAAATCCCAATCACCTGCGCTTTTCGGCCAGCGAAGTCTTTTTTATCCCTTCCATCACTCTTGCGGCAACCTGCATGGCATTGACGGCAGCAACACTGCTTTCCACCTCCCGTATCCGGCGCGCCGTTGGGTTGGTTCTCCTGGCGTACCTGTCCTCTTTCCTGGTACAGATGCGCTACCTCGACATCCTACACGCCCTGCCGATGGCCGGACTGTTCCTCCTACCCTTCGCCCGAAACGTCCCCCACCCCTGGAAGATCATCGTCGCAGGTGTGGCGCTGGCATCGACACTCGGTTTCGGCACGTGGTATCTGCTGAATCACTCGCTGGCCAAAATACAGGGGAGCGTTCACTCCGACCTGTTCGCCAATATTTTCCAGGGATGGACGAACCTGAATTACAACACGCTGCTCCATCCCCGGATCACGCCTCCCCCGCTACTTCTCGCCGCCATACTCGGAGCGGGGTATCTGTTTCGGAATCATCGTATGGTATTGTTATTATTGGCAGGTTGGATTGCGCTATTCCTTTCCGGCCACTCCATCGTTCTACCCGATCGTGTGGAGATGCAGGCCCGCTATCACCTGCACCTCGTTCTGCCGCTATGCCTGCTGGCGGCAGCGGCGATCTCGATGAATTTCTGGAAAAACAAGCGTGTTCTGGCTGTGGCTGGCCTCGCGTTGCTCGCCTCCGCGCCGCTTACACACTTTGGATATATCCGCGATGATGACTTCAATTCAATCCACGAGTACCGTTTTCTAGCTTCGCTTGTCGAAAAACTGCCGGAAAAGGCGGCGGTGGTCGAATGGCGAGGCTCTTTGCCCCAGGATTCCCGCTTCAATTTCTTCGGCCAGAGAGTGCAAGGTGGAAAAAACGAAAATAAATTCGAGATTTCTCTTTATACCTACGACAACGCAGACGATATAAAATCCTACCGATTCGAAGAATCCCACGACCAGACGACCTATTATTACGAAGGGCTCTCCTGTTACTATCACAAGCTTCCCTATCGGCGTATCGCTCCTTTTTGCGCAGCCATGCACCGATGTTTCTCCCTCGATCCCGTATCTTCCACAACGTTCGACAATCGCTTCTACGACGAAAACCGCCGGACGGATTACAACGATGATGCCACCCAATCGCTGACGTTGACGCTTTACCGCATCCTCGGACCGTCGAAATCCCCCGAAAGCGCAGACTGTTTCTTGCCTCCTTCAAAATAAGAATTTCGACATTTTTATGCGCAACCGAATATGAAACCACCGTTTCAACAAGTCTCCCCTTTTCTCGTTTTCCCAATCATCTCGGAAGGTTGTACCGTTTTCGGTGTTTTGTACGCCTAAATCACATACAAGTTGTACCCATTCCAAGATATTTTCGCCTTAAATCAGTGACCACCGTCATAGCCGGTGGTATGAGGAAGGCCCCTAAAAGGGGCCCGCAGCTTGTTGACAAAGTCATCGCGAAATTTTGCATTTTTTCAGAAGGTGAGTACCTACTCGCACTCACCCCATCCGCCCCTGTCACAACCAACTCACGCAAGTCCCTGCGATTCGCGTGATTGGGTTCGTTTATACCCACGAAACGACCGACAAAAAAAATTTATGCGTGTAGCACTGGAGGTTTGGCAGCCCCTCACGTCCAGGCAACTCAGCAATGAAGACGCGCGGGAGATCGCGTGCAATGTCACCGGTTTTTTCGGAATTATCCAGGAGTGGGCACGTAAGGAAAAGGCCAACGAGAATAACCAGCAGACTTCCAACTGATACGGAGGAAAGTCGTGCAGGATTGGATTGCCGAAGCGCTTCATCAAAGCCACAAAGATGAACAGCGATACCATCGGGAAACGATCAAAGACTTGCAAGTGAAATACGACCGCTTACAGAAGACGGTGCACATCCTTTACGACGACAAAGTGAACGGAACCATCACCCCGCAATTCTTCATGGAGAAGTCCGAGATGATCCGGGCGAAATCGAAGAGGCATTAGCAAGGCATCGGCAGTCCGATCAGCAATATCTCAAATTCGGCGTAGAAATACTCGAACTTGCCCACAGAGCCTATGAACTGTTCGTAAAACAGCCTGCGAAGGAGAAGCGGAGGCTGCTGGATTTCCTACTCTCGAACTGCATTTTCAAGGATGGTCAACTGCACGCCGATTTCAAACAACCTTTCGATATTCTTGCGGAATTAACCCGTGAAGCGAGACGAAAAAAGGCCGCCGGAGAGTCTTCCGACGACCTTTTTGAGATCTGGCACGCCAGGCAGGACTCGAACCTGCGACCATCGGCTTAGAAGGCCGGTGCTCTATCCGGCTGAGCTACTGGCGCACACCCATATAGTTTTCGCGATAGAACCGGCTTTGCACTTTGGCTCAACCGCCTGTCGCGACCGCTTCCTAATGACACGCCCCGGCTCGTCTGTCAAGTCAAAAGCCCTTGTAAAGTACGTGACGCGACCACCAAGCCCGGCGGCTTATACCGTTTTAGGACCCGACACTTACTCCTCTTTCTTTTCCACACCCACCTCGGCCTTGCGGGTGCCTTCGCGCCCGAAATCGTCGGAGAGACGCACTACGTCCCATAAAAACGGCGTCGAGACCTCGAGCAGCAGGCTGTCCTCCAACGCCTCGATACGGTGCTTGCGTCCCGGCTCCACGTGGATGGAATCGCCCTCGTGCAACACCCGATCTTCCAGCGTTTCTCCCCGCGCAGCCGTGGTCAGTTTGACCTTGCCTTGGAACAGGTGGATGGTCTCGTCCTTGACGGAATGGTATTGCAGACTGAACCGCTTCCCCGCTTCAAGAAACAGGGTCTTGCCCGCATAGTCGTCCTCCCAGGCCCACCACAACTCCCAGCCCCAGGGCTTGAGTACCTTTTCTCCACTTACGAGGCCGCCTTTTTTTCCAAAGGGCGGCAAGGCTCCTACCAGTTCTTTCAGTCGCCCGCCCTCGCCACGCTTCGTCACCAAAGTGGCGGTGTGGGTATGGATTACCGCGAGATCGTCCACGCCGACGAGCGCCACCCGATGCCCCCGGCGACTGTTGAACGCCAAGTTACCGGAGGCGTGCATCGTGAACACTTCGCCCATCGAAATCGACTCGTCCTTGTCTTCATGTGCAGGTTGCAGCGGCGACCAGCGCTCGTCCCAATCCTCGCCGTTCCAGTCTCGGGCATGTCCGTAAACGCGGTTGTGGTGCGCGTCGGGCTCCAGCGTATCGGCGAAAGCATCCCAGCCCCCCAGATCGCTCCAAGGGAAATCACCAGCGACCATATGCACGTTCCCCGCTGCAGCTTCACTCTGCATCACCCCGAAATCAATAGAGATTTTCGGTAGTTGCAGAAACGACTCACGAAGTCGCTCTCTAAAGTACGAGCTGCCGAACGCCTCGACGGCTTTGGGAAGCCATGTCGCGTGCTGAGGCAGATGGCGCGCTAAAGCCTCTAAAATGGCCTCGGTCTTCCAAGCGAAAATTCCGGCGTTCCAATCGTGGCGGCCACCGCGTACATAACGTTGGGCCGTGGCGAGGTCCGGTTTTTCAACGAAGGCATCCAGGCGGAAGTGCCCGATATCTTTAGGAGATTCAAGACGCTCGCCGCGTTCCAGGTAGCCGTAGGCTTCCGTGGGATAGGCTGGCTCGATACCGATGGTATACAATTTCCCCGTGTCGTGCGCAAAACGGGCGGCGTGGCGCAGTATCTCGACAAAGCGTTCCGGCCTGCCGATGGCGTGGTCGGCGGGAAATACCGTCTGTACCGTGCCCGGCCAGAGACGCTCGGCCAGGGCAGCACCCAGACCGACCGCCGCCGCCGTATCCCGTAACATCGGCTCGCCAACGATATTTTCCTTTGGAATATCGGGCAGTTGCGTGCGCACCACGGGTACGTACTCTTCATTGGTCAACACGAGAATGCGGTCTTCAACCAGCGGCGCCACCCGGCTTCGAGCCTGTTGCAGCAATGTTTCCCTGGGATCCGCGATGGGGAGAAACTGCTTGGGCATCAGGTCGTCGCTCCAGGGCCAGAAGCGTGTCCCCGTTCCCCCGGCGAGAATCAATGCGCAAAGTTTCATCCCTTGCCTCGTTTTCCAAATGATCCCGATGAGTTACTTGCGGCTTTCGATGCTCACCCACTCTTCGGGCTCGGCGTTCTCCAGCCAGAGATCCGCCGATGGCTCCTCCAGCAGGTATTTTCCGAAATACGCCGCCGCATAGGACTGGGCGATGGATTTGCCGATTGCAATATCGATGTAGGTGATCGGATCGTTGGTGATATCCTGGAAACCGTCCCCGCAGCCTGCGGGGAAATTCTCCGTCAGCTTGCAGATGTCGGTGAAGGACATGTGCCCGGCGTCTTCCACTTCGATTTTCCAGACGGGTGGATTGGCGTTTGCGAAATTGTCTCGAATGTACTGGTTACCAAGAAAAGTAATCATCCCGTCTTCCTCGGCTAGTACCAAAAACATCGGCTTGTGGATTTTCGCCAGTTCCACCCCCGGAATCAACTCGCTTTCCGGCGGTGCAGCGATGAGGAATCCCGCTTTGATACGATCGTCGGTCATAAGCATATAGCCGGTGGTGACAGCTCCATAACTGTGTCCGTACATCCCGATCCGTTCGGCGTCGAATTTTCCACGCAACTTTTCGGGAATCGCTTCGTTGTCGGCGTCAAGCACGCTATCCAGGACGAAGGCGATATCCGCGCCACGGACTTTCAAGAACTCTTCGTTCAGCGCTCCATTTTCGAACATCGTCCCGCCAACATGATCGGGCGCAACAACCGCAATGCCGTAACTGGCCAACCGCTCGGCGATGGAGACCGTCGAGAAGCGGATGCAGTTCATGCAGTGAGAAAACGCCACCACGGGCCAGGAATCCAAGTCAGCCGCCGGTTCGGCATCGAGTGCCGAATAGACCCGATGCGTCGGTCCCTGAGGCGCAGGAGCCTCGCCCAACCAGATGGCGTACTGCTCGCGCTCTTCGGAATCGGAAAGAAAGTTTTCAATGGGTTGCCCCGTTTCCGCAGCGGTCTTCGCACTGTCGGCGGCGGGATACCAGATCGTCACCGGCAATTCCCGTGCCTCGTCCGCACCATCGGGCGTATAGCTCAACACGAGGTTGCTGTTGCCGACAAGGTACGGCCCCGGCTCGTCGTAATCCACGGCGGAAACGTTTTCCTCTTGTTCGATGGCGTCTTCATCCCCTACAGGTGTCGTGTCGCCGTCCGAATCTCCTCCTCCGCAAGCCGAAAAAATCGTCAAAAGCGTGAAAAGTACACACAACATGCGAAAAGAAAGGAAAAATGGACTCTCCGTCCGAAGCGGGTTTCGATGCATGGCCAGTCTCTTTCGTGTAGTGTTCGGTTTTGACCGAAGAGTACCAAAACGAGTGCGGTTGTCTCAAGAAATAAAAAAAGAGAGCCGAAGCTCTCTTGATCGTTCATTCTTCCAAAGATTGGAACCGTCGTTCAGTCTTCCTGTGGAGCACAAAGCGTGAGATCGTCGCAGTTGTCGGTGTCCGTGACACAACGAGCGAATTTCTCGTTGATCTGGTCCGCTTCCTCGCACTGGGCGTTGCAGGAATCCAGAAAAGCGTCATCCAGATTGCCTGACTGCTTGTCGCAGTCGGAAATCGTCTGACAGGCTTTGCGGCACAATTCCCGGTTTGGATCGGCGCAACCCGCACCCAACAGAGAAATCATGCAAATCATGGCGAGACATCCGACTATCCACCCCTTGAGCATGGTCAAGGCTCCTTTTCTACATGCCAAAAATATTGGCTATATTATGCTCCCGCTTCCGCCACAAGTCAAGGAAAGCGAACGCAAGCGAAAAAGATTACAGGGCTTCCAGGCAGTTTTCACCCGGACAAACGCCGTTATCTTCCCAGATCTGTTTGCTCGCCGTACCGCCACAGGAGAACAGTTCCTCGCAGCTTTCCGCCGCTTTGGCGCAACGAACCATTTCCAGCGAGTAATTGCCGTAGCTTTCGCATTCGCGCTTGCAGGCTTCCAGGAAGTTTTCGTCTTCGGAACATTCGTAGTACATAACACAGACGTCTTTGCAGTCGCCTACGGACACTCCGCTTTCCGATTCGTGGGAGGGGCTACAAGCCAAAAAACCACAGGTCGCGCACAACAGGATCAAAGGCAACAGAGCTTTATGCATGATTTTCTCCTCGGGTTCACCCGGAAGCCTGGCAAGTCGAGAAACCGGAACACGAGGTACCATACTAATAGCGAAATTGCAAGCTCCAACAGGAAATGATTTTCCCATCGAAAAAACTCTAAAACCTAACTGTTCCTCAATGCTTCGATCGTCGCCCGGTAGTCGTCCGAGCCGAACACCACCGACCCCGCGACGAAGGCATCCGCGCCTGCATCGGCGACCTGCCCGATATTGTGTGGCTTGATGCCGCCATCGACCATCACGAGGGGTCTCCCATTGGGGCGATTGTCGATAAGCACTCGGAATTCTTTGATTTTTTCAAGAACCTGGGGAATGAACTTCTGCCCGCCGAAACCGGGATTGACCGACATGAAAAGCACCAGGTCGATGTCGTCGAGCACGTCGGTAAACGCATGGGTAGGCGTATGCGGATTGAGTGAAACCCCGGCTTTCACATTTCGGGAATCGCCGTACTCACGAATATGCGACAGGCATCGATGAAGATGCCTCGTGGCTTCGACGTGCACCGTCAGGTAATCGGCCCCCGCGTCGATGAAATCCTCCAGGTAGCGTTCCGGCTGCTCGATCATCAGGTGAACATCCAACGGCACGCTCACGCTACGGCGCACCGCCTCGACGATGGGCGCACCGAAAGAGATATTGGGCACGAAACAGCCGTCCATCACGTCGAGATGAATCCAGTCCGCGCCCGCCTCCACCACGGCTTGCGCTTCTTCGGCGATCCTACCGAAATCACATGACAGCATCGATGGGGCAATGATACGACCGCTCATGGTTTCCTCCATACGAAAGCCTGAAAACCGTCCAGCAGCGGGTGCCCGCCGCTGTCCAGCAAATCTCCGTTCGGGGTATGAAACACCAATGTATCCGCAACCGTGCTCACGGGCAATATTTCACCGCCGAAATTCTCCGTCATCCAGGCGAGTTGCTCCGGCCCCTCGGCGCGGGTGTCGGTGCAGACGCTGAAAAGCAACCTGCCACCGGATGACAACAGGGAGACCGCCTGGGTCAATATGCCACGTTGCACCCGTGCAAGTTTTTCCACGTCTTCGGGGCTGCGCCGATGACGGATTTCCGGCTGGCGGCGCAGCAATCCCAACGCCGAACAGGGAGCATCGACGATTGCGGCGTCGAAACGACGGCCCTGAAGTTCCTCGATGGGGCGGCTTGCATCGACGACGAGCGCCCGGTGATTGCCGAACCCGAAAGCCTCCACCTGCCGTTCGAGCAGCTTCATTTTTCCCCGGTGCAGATCCACCGAAACGAGGCTCCCCGACTCTCCCAGCCGCCCCAGAGCAAACAACGATTTCCCCCCCGGCGCGGCGCACAGATCGACGAGAGCATCCGAAGGATGGATCTCCAGCAGGTGCATCACGAGCTGGGCCGCCTCGTCCATTACGTGGGCCAGTCCCTCGGAAGCAAGTGTTTCGAGCACTCTCTGCCCTCCCGACACCAACCGTACGGCTTCCGGCGCCGCGACGCCGGATTCGGCGCGCCCTCCCAACTCTTCGATGCGCGTTTTAAGGGCTTCTACCGAGGTACGTTGCGGATTGGGTCGCAAAGCGACACCCGACGCCACGTTGCTGTTCCGTGCACGCTCCCGAAGTCGGCCAAAACGTTTTTTCGTAGTAATTTCGGGATATTTCAGAAGATCGCGAGCACTCCACTCGTCGAGAATCCAACGCGGCAACCCCTCTTCGACCGCCAGCCTTTCGGTGGGATCGTCCGGCCAAGGGGGATGTTTCCCGGCCCGGATTTCCCGCTGGCAGCGACGCAGCACCGCGTTGGCAAACCCCACCGCATGGGCGAAACCGGCCTTTCGCAATACTCGACCTGCTTCGGAAAGCACCGCATGTTCTGGAATTTTTTCGAGATATAGAAGCTGGTACAGCGACAGCCGCAACACTTCCCGCACGGGCGGATCGATGCTGCGCCGTTTGCCGTCGGTCAACCAGGCGATCCAGTGATCTAGGGTGCGTTGTCTTCGCAAAACCCCGTATACGATTTCGGTGACCAAAGCTCGATCGCGCTCGTCGAGATTCGAACGATCCAACTCGCTTGCAAGGGCTCGGTTGGCGTAGGCGTTTTCGCGTTCCACCCGACGCAGAATCTTGAATGCAGCGTGTCGGGACGTCAAGGTTTCTGTCCCAGGCTTTCCCCGACATCCACCCGGCAGCCGTTGAGGAAGTCCCTGGCCTGCAAGCATTTCCCCCCCTGGAGCTGCAACTCCTCAAGGAGCAACGAGCCTTCCCCGCAGGCCACTTCGAGGCCCTTTTTGCTCACGGCGATCACGCTTCCGGGGGCGGAAAAATGGCATGTTTCCAAGGGCGTAGCGCGGTAGATTTTCAGCAATTTTCCCTGGCGATAGGTAAACGTGCCGGGCCATGGCTTGAACGCCCGGATGCGGCGGTCTATTTCGACGGCGCTTTTCGACCAGTCGATTTCGCCGTCCTCTTTTTTCATGATTGGCGCCCAGGTAACTTTAGACTCATCCTGCTCGGTGAATTCGATCGTGCCATCGGCCAAATTATCCATAGCTTCGACCATCATGCGGGCCGCCATGGGGCAAAGTTTCTCCCATAACGTCAACGCATCGTCCTTGGGGCCGATGGGTACGGAATCGGCGGAAATCACGGGGCCGGTATCGAATTTCAGGCGCACCTTCTGGATGGTGATCCCGGCCCGGTCGTCCCCGGACAGAATCGACCAGTTCAGCGGAGCCGCACCGCGCCATCGTGGCAACACGGAACCGTGGGCGTTGTAAAACCCCAACGGCGGAACGTCGAGTACTTCGCGGGTAAGAAACAGCCCATAGGCCATGACGATGCAGGCATCCGGCTTCCAGGCTCGCAATTGCCCCATAAACTCCTGATTTTCCTTGAGTTTTTCCGGCTGCAACACGGGCAGTCCGAGTTTCAGCGCCACTTGCTTGACCGGCGGAGGCATGAGAACACGACCGCGACCTTTGGGACGATCCGGCTGGCAGACCACGCCCACTAGGTGATGCCGAGACGCCGCCAAAGCTTCAAGCGTCGGCGTCGCCACTTCGGGCGTACCGAAAAACACCAGCCGTAACGAGCGTTTAGCCCCCTCCCCCTCCGTCATCAGCCTCTCTCTTCCTTGCGTTTCACTGCCTCGCGCTGAGCCTTTTTCACCGCCAACTTGCGCTTGAGTTTCGATAGGTAATCGATGAAGACCTTGCCGTCCAGGTGGTCGAGTTCGTGCTGAATGCAGATGCTCAACATCTCATCTGCTTCAAGGCTTTGTTTTTCCCCGTGGCGATCCTGGTATTCGACCTTGATTTTTTCGGAGCGCTCCACTTCCTCCCAGACACCGGGCACAGACAAGCAGCCTTCCTCTGAAACCACCCGCCCTTCCCTCTCGACGATTTTTGGGTTGACGAGTTCCAAAAGTTGCGAAGGCTCGTCACGGGAGGCTACATCCACCGTCGCAACGTTCAACGCGACACCAACCTGGGTCGCCGACAATCCGATGCCGTTCTCGGCGTACATGGTTTCGGCCATGTCATCCAGAAACGTATGCAGTTTTTCGTCGAATTCCGTGATTTCGACGCCTTTTTCCTTCAACTTCTTGTTCGGGACGGTCAGAACTTCGAGCAACGCCATGGGCTTTCTCTCAATGGTGCTAGTGTGGTGCGGCAGGCATGACTTCTGTCTGCCGTAATTCATTGATTTTCAAGAGTTTTTCTATGCTACGCTAACAATTCTTCATATCTGCGTCACGCAAAACCGCCGACAAATCAGTGAGAGCGCTCCCCTTCCTCCATCGGCAGATCCGTATCGGTATTTCGAGAACGCTGCAACAGCCGCTGTTCGAAAAACTGCCGCGTTCTCATCAGCCGCGCCAAAGCGCCGTCTTCCTCCAAAATACGCTGGACTTCATTCCCTTTGAACTTGAGAATCAACCCGACCAGCGCGATGAAGTTGCTGTCGTGCACCCGTGTCAGGCGCTCCATACCCGCTTGTTGAATGCCGGGAATCATGTCCTGCAACCACACCTGGTACAAACGCTGTTCCATCCACTGGCGCATACTTTTAAAAGCCGCCGCTTCGTGGGGACTCATCGTTTCCTTGTCCAGCACGCGAATCTCCACGATCCGGTATGGGAACTTCTGGTGCTCCATGCCGATGATCGCCTTGCGCAACCCCATCAACGTAACGTTGAACCGTCCGTTGGGAAGCGATTCGCTGGCGGCGATTTTGCACAGGCATCCCACCGTCTCCACCTCACCGCCGTCTTCTTTTTCTCCTGCCTCGATTTCTTCTTGCAAGGCTACGACGATCAGCCTGTGCGAGCCCAGAACATCACGCACCATGCGAATCAGCCGGGGTGCGGAAAGTGAAACCGGGATCTCCACTCCCGGATAGATCACCGATCCGGGAATGGGAAGCAACGGCAACTGAGATGGTACGGATTTCGGCATGTTACGCCCTTAAAACGACCCGTTGATAAAGGGATTGTGCACGCGCTCCTGCCCAATGGTGGTAGCTCCCATGTGCCCGCAAATCACGCGGGTCTCGTCGGGAAGCGTCATCAACCGACTGTGGATAGAACGCATCAACGTTTCGAACGATCCTCCGGCGAAATCGGTGCGACCAATGGACCCTTGAAACAGGGTGTCGCCAACGATGGCCAGCCCCGCCCCGACGAACGAGCACCCACCGGGCGAATGGCCGGGCGTATGACGGACTTCAAACGTAAATTCCCCCACTTTCAGCTCTTCCCCGTCTTCGAGAAAACTCCCGATTTCCGGGACTTTAGCCCCCCGAAACCCGTACATCGCCGCCATGTGCGGAAATTCCTGCACCAAGGCTTCGTCGCCTTTGTGAATACGGAACGGCACGTTGAAGGTTTCGCACAATTCGGCGACACCTCCCAGGTGGTCGGCATGGCCGTGGGTATTGACCACGGCAAGCAGTTTGAGGTCGTTTTCTTCGATACAGCGTAAAATATCCTCATTGCCGCCGCCCGGATCGAACACCAGCGCCTCGCGGCTTTCGGAACACCACACCACCGGCGTATTGACTTGCAAAGGACCGGTCGTAAACACATTCACATTCAAATCAGGCATCCAAACCTCCTAAATCAGCCTGTATGTTCCTTACATACCTCTAAAACGTGGATTTTGTAAATCGGAAAAACTCTCTTTCGGTTTTTCGCTGGCGAAGAATTCCATTCCAAGAGATTTTAGAGTGCGACTACATGTTTTACTCCCAAAATCTCCGAAACGAAAAAGACCCCGCCCAAAGGCGGGGTCTTGTGATGATCTTTTTCGACGATCAGTATTCGTCGTCGTATCCGAGATCCTCATCCACGGCATCCTCTTCGTAGGCCGGACGACGGGAACGGCGGGGCTTCTTCACACGATGCTTGCGCTCGTCACGATCCCGCTTTTTGCCTTCGGTGTAGAATTCGTCCTTCTCACCGGCGTCGGGAATGATCGTGATGGAACGGGCGGAAACGGTGGAGCACACCTTGTAATGCCAGATCCCGTTGTAAATGTCCTCGTAGTAACGGGGAGCCATCAGGGCATCGGCCTGAGGAATCTGGTTCAGTGCACGGTAGGTCGCCACGGCGCGGGCCGGACCGGTCACATCGATTCCGAAGGCGAATCCGCCGCCCTGGGAGGAGCTCTGTCCGCTGATGCTCTCATCGGGGCTGACCCACCAGATCGGCAGCGGCCACAGCGCGGTCATCGCGGCGCATCCCTCGGCCTTGACCGTACCGAGAATTTTATATTCGCTACGCGCCAGCGGAGCAAATTCAACTTCGGGAGCGATTTCAACGCCGGGGAGGCGTTTTTGTTCGCCCGCACAACCGATTACACTAGAAACGACCAAAAACAATAAAACCAGTACCAAAGAATTTCTCATCTGCACCCTCCTTTTTCGGGATTCAACATCAGACTCAGCAAGTATACTAAAAGCATGTTTTCTTATGACAAGACAAACGCCCAAAGTAAAGGAAATTTTCACCTTGGGCGTTTGAAAAAATCAGTAAAGAGGCATTTCGCTACAAGATTTGTAATCTCGCCTCCGCAAGACGGATATCGTGCCGGGCTTCGATGACGTCTGGATTATCCAGGGTGAGGTCGCTTTTCGCCAGGCGATCCTCGGCCTCGGCCAGATCCTTCATCACGGCATCTTTTTCCACTTTTTCTGGACTTAGTGCCGATTCGGCCAAAATGAGCACGCGATCGGGGGAAACTTCGATAAACGATTCGCCGATGGCGAAGAGAAGGTTTTTGCCCTTCTGGTTCAGCTTGACGACGCCGGGTTGACTGCGCGTGAGAAACGGAATGTGCTCGTCGAGCACGCCGAACTCGCCTTCATAACCGGGCGCCACGACCTGTTCGGCCTCGCCGTCGAAGACTTCACCGAACGGAGTGACGATGGTGACTCGGAGCATTCCTTCGCCTCCCTAGGCTGCTTGCCCGCTCTTGATCTTGTCGGCTTTTTCGAGAACTTCTTCGATCGAACCGACCATGTAAAACGCCTGTTCCGGAAGATCGTCGTGCTTGCCTTCGGCCACTTCCTTGAAGGAACGGATCGTGTCTTCCAGCTTGACGTATTTTCCGACCATACCCGTGAACTGCTCGGCCACGGAGAACGGCTGGGAGAGGAATTTCTGTAGGCGGCGTGCCCGACCAACGATGATCTTGTCTTCGTCGGAAAGTTCGTCCATACCCAGAATAGCGATGATGTCCTGCAGGTCTTTGTAACGTTGCAGAATCCGCTGCACTTCACGGGTCGTATCGTAGTGCTCCTGTCCCACGACCTTCGGGTCGAGGATGCGGGAGGTCGAGTCGAGCGGGTCCACCGCAGGATAAATTCCCAGCTCGGAAATCTGCCGGGAAAGAACCGACATGGCATCCAAGTGGGCGAAGGTTGTCGCCGGAGCGGGGTCGGTCAAGTCGTCGGCGGGGACGTACACGGCCTGCACTGAGGTGACCGAACCTTTGTTCGTCGAAGTAATACGTTCCTGCAATTCGCCAAGGTCGGTGGACAGCGTGGGCTGATAACCGACGGCGGAAGGGATGCGTCCCAGAAGTGCGGAGACTTCGGAACCGGCCTGGGTGAAACGGAAGATGTTGTCGATGAAGAGCAACACGTCCTTGCCTTCCTCGTCACGGAAGTACTCGGCAGCGGTCAGCGCCGAGAGTCCGACACGAGCGCGGGCTCCGGGGGGCTCGTTCATCTGGCCGTAAATCAGGGCCGTTTTGTCGATAACTCCGGATTCCTTCATTTCGATCCAGAGGTCGTTGCCTTCACGGGTGCGCTCACCGACACCACCGAACACGGAATACCCACCGTGCTGCTTGGCAAGGTTGTTGATGAGTTCCATAATCAACACGGTTTTTCCGACGCCCGCGCCACCGAACAGGCCGATCTTGCCACCCTGCTGGTACGGCTCGATCAGGTCGATGACCTTGATGCCGGTTTCGAACGCCTGAATGTTGACGTCCTGCTCGGCGAAGGAAGGCGGCTCGCGGTGAATCGGGTAGAACTTCGGCTCCTGATGACGTTTCTCATCGGGATGGTTCTTGTCGAACACCGGACCGTCCAGATCCACAGGTTCGCCGACGACGTTCAGAATGCGACCCAGCGTGGCAGGACCAACCGGCACCAGAATCTGTTCGCCGGTGTTGAGTACTTCCTGCCCTCGGACCAGACCTTCCGTGGAGTCCATCGCAATGGTTCGCACGGTGTTTTCACCGAGGTGCTGGGCGACTTCGAGCACCAGATTCCATTCGCTGTCGTTGATTGACGGGTTGCTCACCTTCAACGCGGTAAAAATTTCCGGGAGGTTTCCTTCCGGGAATTTCACGTCGAGGACTGGCCCGATAATCTGTAAAACTTTGCCCTTCTCGGTTTTGGCTGCTTCGTTTGTCATTGTCCTTCCATCTCTCCTTACAGGAAGTGTCAGCAAAGACCCCTGGAATGTATCATTTGATCGCTTCGGCACCGCCGACGATATCCATCAATTCTTTGGTAATGGCCGCCTGTCGCGCTCGGTTGAACTGCAACGTCAGGCTATCGATCATTTCGGATGCGGCCTTGGTCGCGCCTTCCATCGCCGTCATACGTGCGCCGTGCTCGGAGGCAAGCGACTCCAACATGCAACGAAAAGACTGAATGGCCAGATCCTGGGGAACCAGTTCCTTGAGCAACTCTTCCCGTCCCGGTTCGTAGACGTGCTCGCGAAGATCTGCGGCCTCGCTTTCCTCGGAATATTTCACCAGAGGAAGGAAGAGTTCGAAACGAACTTTCTGCGAAATGGCCGATTTGAACTCGTTGAACAGGAAATACACCTCGTCGGTTTTTCCCTTTTCGAAGTCCCGAGCCACGGCTTTGGCGACTTTTTCCGCCTGCTGGAAGGAGTCACCCGCGAATACGTCCTTGAAGACGTGGGATACGTTGTATCCCCGCGAGGAAAAGTACATCGCCCCCTTGCGTCCCGCCAAGGCGAGGCGGACTTCCTTGCCTTCCTTTTCCAATTCTCTGACTTTCCGCTCCGCAAAACGGATGATATTGCCGTTGAAACTGCCGCACATTCCCTTGTCGGAAGTCAGCACCACGATCGTGACGCTCTTGACCTCTTCGACCGGGATCATCAGCGGATGCATCCACCCGCCTTGCGTTTCGCTCAAGCCTTTAATCAGTTCGTTGATCCGCCGGGCGTAGGGCCTGGTGTTGACGATGGCGTCCTGAGCCTTGCGCAGTTTCGCGGCGGCGATCATTTTCATCGCCTTGGTGATTTTCTGCGTCCCTTTGACGCTGCTGATTCGCTTGCGGATGTCCTTCAAGCTGGGCATAGGTTACCCTTTCGGCCTCAGATCACACTAACTCGCACAAAACTCTTTTTACTTACTTGCTTCGAACACGCGAGAGAATTCGTCGAGCGCCTTCTTGATGTTCGCTTCCAGAGCGTCATCCAGCACGCCCTTGGTTCGCAAGCTCTCGTAAATCGCGGGATAATGATCGTCGATGAACTGCTTGAGTTCTTCCTGATAACGTCCCACATCGGACACCGGAAGCTTGCTCAGGTAGTCATTGGAACCGGCGTAAATCGACAGAATCTGCTGCTCGACCGGAACCGGCAGGTATTGTCCCTGCTTTAGCAGTTCCACCAGCCGCTCACCTTTGTTCAACTGGGCCAGCGTGGCTTTGTCGAGGTCGGAACCGAACTGCGCGAAGGCCGCCAGTTCGCGGAACTGGGCGAGACTCAGACGCAGGGTGCCAGCGACTTTCTTCATCGCCTTGACCTGGGCGTTACCACCGACGCGGCTGACCGAAAGACCGGCGTTGATAGCCGGACGAATACCGGAGTAGAACAGTTCCGATTCCAGGAAGATCTGACCGTCGGTAATGGAAATAACGTTGGTCGGAATATAGGCCGACACGTCACCGGCCTGGGTTTCGACGACCGGCAGCGCCGTGAGCGAACCGCCGGTGCCGGGCACCTTCTTCCACTCGAAGTCGTCGCCCATTTCGCGGGCTTTCTTTTCGCCGATTTCGTGGTCGAGGACGTTTTTATAGACTTTTCCGCCTTCGGCGACCTGCTCGGCGTTCTCCTTGGTAACTTCCGTCCCCTTCTTCACGATCACGTAAAACTCGGCCATTTTCGCGGCGCGTTCGAGCAGACGGGAATGCAGATAGAAGACGTCGCCCGGAAACGCTTCACGTCCCGGCGGGCGGCGCAGTAGCAGGGAAAGCTGGCGGTAGGCGACGGCCTGCTTGGAAAGGTCGTCGTAGAAGCATACCACGTGCTTGCCGTTGTCGCGGAACCACTCGCCCATCGTCACGCCCGCGTATGGGGCGATGAACTGCAACGGGGCCATTTCGGAGGCACCCGCGCAAATCACGGCGGTGTATTCCATCGCACCGTATTCCGTCAGTTTGTCGACGATCTGGGCGATGGTGGAGTATTTCTGACCGATGGCGACGTAAATGCAGTACACCGGATCATCGGTCTCGTGCGTAGATTTCTGATTGAGGATCGTATCGATGATGATCGCGGTCTTACCGGTCTGGCGGTCGCCGATAATCAGCTCGCGTTGTCCGCGTCCGATCGGAATCATCGAGTCGATGGCCTTGACACCGGTCTGGAGCGGCTCCTTGACGGCTTGGCGATAGACGATACCCGGAGCCTTGACCTCGATCTGGCCGTATTCCGTGGTATCCAACGGACCCTTGCCGTCGATGGGCTGACCCAGGGCGTTGAGCACGCGGCCCATGACCGCCTGGCCGACCGGCACGGAGGCGATTTTTCCGGTACGTTTGACGGTATCGCCTTCGCGAATGTGCCAGTCTTCACCGAAGAGCGCGACACCCACGTTGTCTTCTTCGAGGTTGAGCACCATTCCGTAAAGATCGCCTGGGAACAGCAGCAGCTCGCCGGCCATGGCTTTTTCCAGGCCGTACACGCGGGCGATACCATCACCCACGGAGAGAACCCGTCCCACTTCCTTGACCTCGACCTTCTGGTCGTAGTCCGCGATGCGGTCTTTAATGATCTTGCTGATTTCTTCCGCTCGGATCTGCAATTCAGATCTCCTTTCGCAGTTTGCTGGCTACTTGCTCCAACTGGGAACGCAAACTAGCATCGTAGACGACACTACCAATTTTTGCTCGTAACCCACCCCACAGGGATGGATCGACCTCGATCGTCAAGTCCAAGGCGTCCTCGGCTTTTTCGGTCATCGCGGCCAGTTTGGCCATCAGCGCCTTTTGCTGATCTTCGCTCAGTTCCTGAGCCGCCGTGACTTCCACCTCGACGCGCCCGGTGCGCTCGCGCAACAGGGCTTTCATACTCCCGATGATTTCGGGAAGAATCAACATGCGGTTGCGCTCGACGAGCAGCGATACGAATCGCCGGATCAACTCCGAGGATTTCAGTATGGCGGTCACATCGGCGACGATTTCGGCCCGATCGCCCGCGAACACCGGATTGGTCAACACCTGCAACAGATCGGGGCTGGCGTCGATGGCCACCACGAGACCTTCCAGTTCCGCGATGGCTCCGCCTACGGCCTCCACTTTGGGCAGGCTGTCGACGAGAGCGCTGGCGTAACGCTCGGCCAAAGCTCGGTTACGGATTGAACTCTTCATCTACATTTCTCCTGCGCCGCTGCCCAACTGGTTGATCGCCTGATCCGCCAGGGCGTTTCGATCTTTGTCCGTAACTTTGTTTTCGAAAATTTCGCTGACTTGCACGACGAGGTTCCGAATGGTTTCCTCACGCAACTCGTTCGTCGCCAGAGAAAGCTCATTGGCCAGGGAACGCTCCATATCATCCTTGATCTTTTCGGCCCGCTCTTTGGCACGCGCCACGATCCGCGCGGATTCCGCTTCGGCTTCCTTGCGGAACTTGGCGAACAGTTCTTCGCGTTCCGACTCGAGTTCTTTGATCTTTTTTCCGTATTCCGCCAGTTTGGCCTTGGCGTCGGCTTCGGCGCGTTCGGCGGCTTCGAGGGCGTCTTTAAGATCTTTGGCGCGATTCTGGAAGAAATTCTTCAACGGCTTCTTCAGCACGACCACCAAAATAACGAGGAACATCGTCAGGTTGATGAAGGGCAGAATCACCGACTTGAGCCAGTCCACGTGATGCTCGCCGTGGGCGTCGCCGGAAGCTAGCGCCACGAAAGGAAGGGCGAACGCAAGCACGAAGGCCAGAAGAGTGAGCGTACGACGGGTTTTCATGCATCGACCTCCTTCCCAAGCAGGCGCGTTACGACGGCTTTGGTCAGGGAGGGCAACTCGGCTTTCAGTTCGTCGCGGGTCTTGCCGATTTCCTTGGCGAGTTTTTCGCGACGGACCGACAGTTCCTGCTGCGTCTTTTCGCGGGCGTCGGAAAGGATCTCCTGCTCCTTCAAAGAAGCTTCGGCACGCAGGCCCCGGCGAAGATCGCTGCCTTCGTTACGCAGTTTCTTCAGTGCGCGGTTGTAGACCGATTCCTGCTCGTCGGCTTCCTTGCCGACCGTACCTTCGGAACTTTCCTTGACTTTCTTTTCGCGCTCGTCCAGCACCTTGACAATCGGCTTGAAGATCCATCCATAGATAATCAGCAGGCCGATCATGAACATAATCCACTGGTAAATGATGGTGAGGTTCAGATCAAGAAGATCAACATGCATCAGAACATTCCTTTGGTCCACTTGTGAGGTCGCTGCATCGAAGCGAAAGCCACCTAACACGAAACACGAAACGTGTCAAGCAAACACACCTTTTCACATTTTGGCCCGAACAATCCGAATTCCAATCAACCATTGCATAGCACCAAGATCCCTTTTAAGCCAATTTTTTTTAACAGTCTTTTACGTTTCTTTCCCATCCCAATCGCCCCACAGTTTCACAACTTCGCAACATGATTGATTTTTTTCGACATGCGTTCGATCATTTTTTTCGCACTGCAATAGGCTTTTCAGACGTGCGAGGCTCCATTTTTTTTCGATGAATTCGACCACAGCCCCGTTTTTCGGGCCTCCCGCCGTCGCAATCCGGAAAACCAGCCCGGTTGTAAAGCCCAAAAACCGTCTTATTTTAGGAGTAGCGAACAATTCGCCATGCGCATTGCAGCAAAGCTTTTTTAAACGCAATACTGGAGCCTGACCAACCATTGACGCTTCGCAGATAAAAAAATCACGCTTCGTGTTTTCACGAGGAAGGCAAAAAATCATGAGTTCTACCATTCTGAACCTTCTCGACCGCCGATTCTCCACTCGTTCCATTTCCACAAAAACCCTTGACAGCGCCACGGTCCACGAATTGGCGAAAGCCGCCGGACTTGCACCGTCGTGTTTCAACAAACAACCCTGGCGTTTTCTCTTCCTGCAAAGCGATGACGCCCTGCGCAAAGGAAGAGACATCCTCAAGGGTGGAAACCGGGACTGGGCCGTGCGTGCGCCATTGCTCGTATTGGGGATTTCACGCAAGGAAGACGACTGCGTGCTGCCCGATGGTCGGGCCTACCACCAGTTTGACCTTGGACTTTCGGTGATGAACCTGATGCTGGCCGCCACCGAACGAGGACTGGTAGCACGACCCATGGCGGGATTTTCTTCGAAGGAAGCCCGTACCGCCTTCAATCTGGAGGACGGGCAGGAGCCGCTGATTCTGCTTGCCATCGGCTATCCCGACGAGGACGAAAGCCACCTCCCGGACAACTATAAGGGAATGGGGGACAAACCCCGAGAGCGCAAACCGGTGGAAGAAATCGTCACATTTCTGTAAACATCGGGACCGATAGCGTCAATTCGCACCGTCGAACCATCCCAGAGACTCCATCGCCTCCCAGGCGCAGAGACCGGAGCGTTCGCCCAGGCCCATCAGCATCTCGTAGCCTTCCAACTGGCCCGAAGGGTCGGCGGCGACGGATTCCGGGTCGAGAATGTACCCGATGCAATCGTTGCCAAGCCCGACGACAAACCCGAATTCTCCGGTCATTTTCTCTCGAAGAGCCAGGGAATATTCCGGTGTGCCCTCTCCCGGAAACACGGCGAATTCCACCGTGCCGATCCTGTGCCAGGAAACCGGGATTTCGTGGACGACCACCTCGTCGCCTTCCATGGAGGCATTGCGCTTGGGCATGGAAAGAAGCTGGTACATATCAAATAGATACCCCGCCTTGGCTCCACAGGAATAGACTGCTTCAAGGTTCTCGATGGCGTATTCTTCCACCTTTTTCGCGTCGTCCAGCGCCTCCAGCGCCACATCGGAAATCACTTTTCCCATGGCGTAGGTTTTTTCCCACTCATCTCTCGGCAGGGTGCGTTGTTCCGGTCCGCCGTGGACGGCGGCGATGAACCCTTGCATATACATTCCCGGAGCTCCGGTAACCTCTTGAATTTCTTCACGTAATCCCCAGATGAAATCCGCCGAGGCGACCGTGTTTTCATATGGCAGCATCGTGGGATGCTTGGCGTAATTGACGAGAGTGGCCAGGGGCGTTCCCTCCCCGTCGCGGGCCTGCAACACCGAAACGGTGTTGTCGAGCACCGTGCTGCACCCCGAATCCCGGTCGGTATACCCGACAAGCTCCGTTTCGGCAGCGAAAATCTCGCCTCCTTCGGCGGAATCCACCGCCTCGACAGCGGCGTCTGTGATGTTTTCGAGAATGAAATTCAGGATGTCGAGCGGCACACCATCCCCTGCCGCCTGCCAGAATCCCACGAGATCGATGGCGGCATGGCTGTGGCTGGCCCCCAACAGGATATGCTCCGGCGGCAAGTGCACCTTGTCCCCGACCTTTTCCGAAATGTTTTCGCGTAGTTGCTTGATGCCCGGTCCCCAGTCGCCGAAATCGTAGAAATATCCGGCGGTATCCAGGGAAATCATCATGAAATTCTGCCCGGCGTCGTTCGCCACGTACAATATCTGGGCCATCAGCGGATCGTTGAAGGCCGTAATCCCCCGGTTTTGCGCCGGTCCCCCATACCCCCCTAAAATCGTCCCCAACGGGGGGCTGACGTCCACCTCGGCATAGCCGACCACGAACCCCGTCGGCTCGATATCCATTTCGAGTTCCAGCACACTCTCGTTGTCGCCGGTTTCCTCGTCCCCGTACACCCCCCCATCGTCCTCACCGCCGCAGGCCAAGCAAAGATAAGCCATCAAGAAAAGAAAAACTCCCAACAAATCACGCACGTTTCGCTCCACAGATTCCACCATCGCTTTACTTCCCGCTGTCATCGTCATTCCTTTCAAATTTCGCAACACTCCTTTTTTCCTCTTCCCCTTCTGCGTTTCCATGACAAAACGCAGGGATCGAAAAACCATAGTGACAGTTACTGTCATTTAATATTGCCACAGATTTGACGAAATCATGCAATCAAAATTCAAGACCCGTAACAATTTAATACGTTTTTTGGCGAATTGGGAATTATTGGGACGTTTCGACGAGGGTCATCACCCGGTTTTTGCCCTGCTGCTTGGCCTCGTACTGGGCTTCGTCGGCCAGTTTGATAAGCTGCTCGCCCGTCTCGACCTTCTGCAGCGGAAACGAGGATACTCCGAGGGAAATCGTTACGCTGCCCGGCGCTTCCATTCCCTCAAAATGGGTGGTTTCCACCGTGGAACGGATCTTTTCGGCCACCATCATGGCGGCATCGAAGCCGGTTTGCGGCAGCATCAGGATGAATTCCTCGCCACCGTAACGGGCGAAGACGTCGTACCGGCGAATCTGCGAGGTAACCAGCTTCGTCAGGGTTTTGAGCACCCTGTCTCCCTGGAGATGCCCCAGGGTGTCGTTGATTTTCTTGAAGTTGTCGAGGTCGAAAAAAATCAGGCTCAAATGGGCCACGAAGCGCTTGGACCGGGAAAACTCCTTCAGGTACAGTTCCATGAAATGGCGGCGGTTGGTGATGCCGGTGAGGAAATCGGTGATGGCCAGTTCTCGGTATTTCTGCTTGGCGATCTTCAACTCGTCCTGAAGACGTTTGACCTTCTGCTGCACCTTTACCCGTGCGATCAACTCGCCGGGATCGAAGGGTTTGGTCAGGTAGTCCGACGCCCCCAGCTCCAAGCCCTTGATTTTCTGGGCCACCGTATCCTGTCCGGTCAGCAGGATCACCGGAAGATCCACGAACGCCTCCTGGGACTTCACCCGGCGCAGAAACTCGAAGCCGTCCATGTTGGGCATGATGATGTCGCACAGCACAACCTCGAACGTCTCTTCTTTAAGCAATCCAAGCGCGGATTGCGCGTCGGCGCAGTCGAAATATCCGTCGAACAGCTTGGCCTGCTGCAACACGAGCTTGATCCCGGCACGGATCGTCCCCGAATCATCCACTATCAGCACGTTTCGACGGTTTTCCACGCTTCAACCCCAATGTCCCGCTAACGTTCGTCACCCATGAAGAACAGTGTACCAAGCATGGGAAGAAATGTGAAGTTCTCCACGGGAATTTTATGGCTCTCTTCAAAACCGACTGAACCAAATACTAAAAAACCGCCCTGTTTTCAAGGCGGTTCGTCATATCGTGCGACACGAGAAAATGCGTCAGAAATAGTAGTGGAAACCGAAGCCCCCCAGCAGATTGTCGCCCCCGAGACTCATCGCGAAGCCTTGCTGGATACGCAGCATCAGGCCGAATTCGGCACACAGGGCGAAATTGTCGGTGAGGAAAACCTCCGGCGAAAACCCCGTGGCGAAAGCAAAGCCGAAATTCGACTCGTACGGTCCTACGGGCCTTTTATTGGTAGCGTTTTCCTTTTGGAAATGCAGATCCCAGAACAGGCTGAAGTTGGCCATATCCCCGTGATGAAAGGAATAATAGACCTTGAAATCCAACGTGAAAGCCCAGTATCCGTCCGGATCGTCCAGCCACTCTTCCGTGACTTTTCCGCTCGCATATCCGAACCCGAGCACGCCGTCCAGACCCCATTCGTTGTTGATCCAGTACCGGAACGAAAGCCCCATGGACGGTGCATTGGGAGAACTCGACGTCGCGGGAGGCGCGATTCCCAGAGAAGCGGCATTGAGGGTGTTGTCCAGACCGAAACCGAATTTGCCGGAGACGTTTTTCGCCTCAGCCGTTTGCGGCGCGAGCAGAATCCACGCCACGGCGAAGAATCCGATGGAAAATGCGGAAAGGATCGACGGACAATGCCGGGTACGATGCATCAGTACTCATCCTTGAAGGTGATTTTCGAGAAATCGCTCGGCGCGACGATGGATGCGTCTTCCTTCATTTCTTCCAGCCAGTTGCGGTAGGCCATGCCACCCATCCGCATACGGGCCGAGGCAAGCATCTGATCCTTTTCGGAGTCGAACTGGGTCGGATCGGGCTCTTTGTGCTCCTTCAGACGCACGATGTAGATGTCGCCGTCCACTTCGAACAAACGATCCGCCAGCGGCTTGTCCATGCTCAGTTTCCAGACGGCGTCCTTCAACTCGTCGCTGGGTCCGATGCGCGGAATGTAATTCGTGCTGCCGCGAGCGAAAAGACCGGTCTCCTCGACCTTCCAGGACGATTCTTCCTGCATCTTTTCGGCTTCTTCCTCGGGTTCGGGGAAGACGACTTCCAGCGACTCGCCCGCTTTCAGACGCGCCAGGAAGCTTTCGGCTTTTTCCTTGGCCAGTTCGGTGTCGCGCTTCTGGATCAGCACCTTTTTGGCGATTTCTTCCTTGACCGTATCGAAAGCCCGATCCTGGGCCTCTTTGCGCTCTTCCACTTTGATGATGTGCCAGCCGAACATCGTTTTGACCGGCTCGGAAACCTCGCCCGCCTTCATGGCGAAGGCTTTGTCTTCGAATTCCTTCACCATCCGCTTGCGACCGAACCAACCCAGATCGCCGCCCTTGGTCTTCGTCGGTCCTTCGGAGTATTCCTCGGCCAGCTTGGCGAAGTCCGCACCCTCGGCCTTGGCTTTCTCGTAGATTTCCTTGGCCTTGGCCTCGATCGCGGTCTCGTCCGCGCCTTCTTCGACCTTCAGCAGAATGTGCCGGGCCTTGACCTCTTCCTCGTTGCGGAACTCCGAGGTGTGGGTGTCGTAATACTTCTGGATTTCTTCCTCGCCGTCTTTTACGAACGCGGCGATTTCGTCTTCGGTCGGTTCTTCGCCCGAAATGAAGTCGTCCTTTTTGAAGCGTACGAACTGGAGGCTGATTTTGTCGTTGCGCACGGCCCACTCGTCGAACATCGCCTCCGGCGCGACCACGGGGGCATCCATCAGGAAACGGCGGATACGCATCCCCGCCATGTCTTTAAGCTGCTGGTCCTCGAAACGCTGGATGCTCATATGGAAGTGGAAATTCACCACCCGGCGGTACAGATCCTTGTCGAACTGGTCCTCCGCCTGGAAACTGGGGGTGTCGAGAATCTCCTTGGCGACTTCCTCCCGGCTGGCTCGCAGTCCCATGTCCATCGCGGCCTGGGCGGTGAGGATGCGCTCCACGATCTGATCGAAGGCCTGCCCCTTCAGATTCATCGCCTCGGCCTGCTCGGCGTTGAAATTGGGGTTGTAGCGCATGTTCCGGTCGTACAACTGGTTGTAATTAAACGACCATTCGCCGATAGTGATCGGCGAGCCGTTGACCTTGCCAACCACGTTGGAACTGGATGTCAGTCCCTGGGACGCCGGGCCGAAAAACAGGATGAACGACGCGATAATCACGCCGAAAACCAACATCAAAAGCAGGGAGTCTGATTTCTCCCTCATCACTTGCATACCCATCCGTCTACCTCTCTCGGATGAATTCCATTCTTAGAGGAGCCAACATTATCGAACTTGGCCGGAAAAGAAAGAAAAAAGTCGGTCAAAAGCGAAAAAAGCGCATTTCGGGAAACGATTCCCTTCGAAATCGCCCGAAATTCACCAGCGGTGGGTGGCCCATGGGCAAGCTATCGCTTGGCTCATGCCACCCCCATCCGATGGTTCAGGTCTCTGGCCTGAACCATTCGTTTCTCGTCGGGTTTCCAACCCGACGTCATGAACCTGAGGAGCAAGTCAGGAGACTTGCTCCAACAAACGACGGTGATTTTCACCCGACACAGGGGAGAGTTTTCGGAAAATGTCGGGTTAAAATCACCCGACCTACTTTCTTTAAAGATCAGGGCTTGTCACGGCCACCCGTCGTTTTTTCCGAATCAAAACAATGATGATAACGGTGAGAACCCCAAGGATACCCAGTATCAAGGGATCATTGCAGGGGGCGTCTTCCTGCACTTCTTTAGCTGGCTCGGAGGCTTTTTCGGTTCCGATACCCTTGGCCTTTCTCAGTTCGGCCAGCTTTTCCTCGATCATCTTTTCCACTTGAGGGATATTTTCGGGGTGGAATTCGGCATTGGGGAAAACCAAATCAGACCATGGTTTCGCATATCTTACAACATCATCTTCATCAAGTAGCTTTTCTTTTTTTACCTCATTGATCCAATACTCCTTTAAGGCT
This sequence comes from Myxococcota bacterium, assembly GCA_963663525.2. Taxonomy (GTDB): domain Bacteria; phylum Myxococcota_A; class SURF-8; order SURF-8. Next base: position 1,573,487 of record CAXXHC010000003.1, on the reverse strand, counting down.
CTGTAGTGCTTTAGTTGCACCACATCCCAACCGAGAGAACCGGCGGTGGTGCAATAGTCATGGTAATCTTTCCCATCACCTACACATTGTGAATATATGTGCCTTCGAAACCCTTCCGTTAACCATTTGTATCCTTGGGGATCAGTGTTTTTTATTTCCGCAGCTAACTTTTGAGCATACTCCCAACGCTCAGTGGCAGGAATGATTAAGAACCAGCTCCACGCCTTTGAGGGCATGCTTGAAAACCAAATATCATTATCGCCGATAGGAAAACGTTTGACCACGATGGGAAACACCTCGGCCAAAGCGGTGTCATATATCTTTCGACAATACTCAATTTGGTTACAATCACCGTAACTGGAACCAACAGACATTAACAATATGACATCGTACAACCAATACACTCGTTTCATAGCTACGTCGTCTTTAGGATTATTTTTGTAGGCTTTGTACGCCCTAGAAAAACAGGGTTCAAGTTTCTGTAAATTGAAACCTTGAAATGAATCCCCTTCTTTTTCACAAATACCTATACCTTCTGGTAGCCAAACCGTTCCTTCTAGTCCTTCTGTATAGACAATTCCCGGCAGGAAAAATAGAATGACAATGACAAGCATAAAAATTTTCATGACTCACCTATCGGGCGGGTGGCATGGGCCAACCGCAGGTTGCCCATGTTCTACGAGACAATCTCGCTAAGTTCTTGAATTTACTCATCCATTCTCAACTTCATTATCTAAAGCACTTGCCAGATTCCATTTCATATCGATCGTCAATCAAACCGAAACCGAAACCCATGGGCAAGCTATCGCTTGGCCCATGCCACCCACTCAACCTATTTCATGATTTGTGAAAATCGCGTTCCTCTCCCAATCACCGGGCGGGTGGCATGGGCCAACCGCAGGTTGCCCATGTTCTATGAGACAATCTCGCTAAGTTCTTGAATTTACTCATCCATTATCAACTTTATTATCTAAAGCACTTGCCAAATTCCATTTCATATCGATCGTCAATCAAACCAAAACCGAAACCCATGGGCAAGCTATCGCTTGGCCCATGTCACCCACTCAACCTATTTCATAATTTGTGAAAATCGCGTTCCTCTCCCAATCACCGCCCGGCTTCGTCCTCGAAAATGCATGGACCCCCGCAAGGATCGATGATGGTCCCCTCTTCGCCGATCGTGAAAAACGCCTCGGTCTGCCGATGGATTTCGTCCCTTTGTCGAAGCGCGTGATGCGCCCCCGTATTGATGACGTCCGCGTTGGAGTCGTTGGGTTCCGGCTTTCCCGGATCGAACAGGGCGATGCCGCTGCTTCCGGGCGCGGTGGGAGCCTGCAAGGTGGCGTCCAAGCCCCAGATTTCCTCCGCATAGGGCTCGATCAAAGGGATGTCGCCGCTTCTGGCCAGCACCTGGGCGCCGAATTCGGGCGCGCCGCTGTCGTTGACCGCGTTCTGCCATAAAAGGTTCTTCTGCCCCATGTCGGTCAGGTACCCGGCGGTCATTCTTCCGACCCAGTTGATCGGATCGACGGGATCGAAGAGCCGCTGCGCGAAGGCCAGCGCAAGCTGCTGATTGAGCGGCACCGGATGGGCGGTGTCCAGAATCAGTTGCAGGGTGACGAATTCGTCGGAATGCTGGATGATGTTGGCGTAGCAGGACGACGTGACGTGCAACACCGCCGAACGAATCCACGGATTCGTGGCCATGAAGGCCGAGCCGAAAATCGCCCCCTGACTCACTCCCGTGTAAAAGGCGTGTTCCACGTCCACAAGGCTCCCGCCTCCCTTGGCCTGCATCAGGGGATCGTCTTTCAGCGTCTGCCGGATGAAGGGCAGGACCATCGCCATGTTGACCATGCCTTGCGCCACGAGATCCGAAACCTTGAACATCAGGGTGAAATCCTGAATCATTGCGGTCACTTCGCCAAGATCCGACGTGCACAGACCGCGCCATTCGGTGGATGCGAACACGTGGCCCATTTTGTCGGCAAGGGTCATCTGACCGTTTTCGTCGTCGATGTCGTGCAGGTAGTAGTTTCCGGAAGCCATCAGGCCATGACCGAAGGTCGTTACCGGAACGCTTCCGGCGGCGGCGTCTTTGAGGGAAGTTGGCAGGTTGACGTCGAAAGCCGCCTGCGTCGTGCCCAGAAGCGTGGGTTTGCCCTCGTCGTCGAGTACGAAGCACCCGTTTTCGTCCAGGAACGAGGGCACGGTGAACGTCCCGGCGATTCTGCGCCAGCTCAAATCGTGGCTGTCCGGCAAAGGCTCGCAGCCGAAAGTATCTCGATCCCCCGTTTCCGAGGCCCAGCAGTCGGTGATGTCGTATTCGAACGTTTCGGGCATGGCCGCTACGGCGCGTTCGATCATCGGCGGAATCGTGGCCATAATCGTGTCCTCGCTCATCGTGTGGAACTCCCAGGCCAACAGCAACGAAGTGCGCGGGACATCGTTTTCCTCAAGGAATTCATACAGTTCCTCGTATTCCAAGCGTTGGAGTTCCACCTCGTCTTGGGCTGACTCCACACCGTCGCGCAACGCCACGAACGAGGGTTCCGCCTGCAACGCCCCGCCGGTTTCGGCCTGCAAACCGTCAGTAATCACAACGACATAACGCCGGTTGAAGTCGAGCGCTTTAAGCACCCGGATCATCACCGGCTGCTCGACGCCTTCCTCGGCGTGATAATCGACTTCGGCCCATAGAGGAATTCGCATACCGGTTTCTCGGTCGAGAATCTGGATCGGACTTTCCGCAAGCACCGACGACGCGGGGTCGTTCAACGGCGGCAACGAGGCCGGATCGACGCGCTGGCCTTCGAACGATACGAGGATCGGCGTCGCGATCGAAAAGCCGTCTGCGCGATTGAAGCGATCGAGGAAAACTCCAGTAAATTCACCGCTGAACGGCAGTTGTGACGCCTTCAGATCGACCCGCAGGCCGGTAGGCGTGCCTGCATCCGCAATCATGAGCGCCATCGAGGGATAGGGCAACAGGCAATGGCCCGTCATCAGCGGATTGCAGCCCAGTCCGAGCGCGGCGTGGGCGCTGCTCTCCGCTTCGTCTTCCATATCGTAATCTCCTGTTATCGTTGGTGTTTTGCTATCCTCCGAGCAGGCGAGACAGGCAAAAAGCAAGCAGAATCCGAAAAGGCGGGTCCATCGGAACATCGTGGATCTCCAAGACGAGAAAGGGGGTTCGATTGCAAGTGATGCCCGAATCGTAGCGGAGTTTTTCCGATTTATCAAGAAACGATTTTCAAGGCCGAATCGTGGGGGTGCATCACAAAATATCGCAACGAATATTCGATGATTGGATTCGACAACTCATTGATATTATGCACATACTCCCTCTCCCTGAGGGAGAGGGTTAGGGTGAGGGTTTTCTATATTGGGCAAAATCCCTCACCCGGTGCTTCGCACCGGCCTCTCCCAGCGGGAGAGGCAATCGGCCCCTTCGGGTCTCATCCGAACTTTGAAGAAAATCGCGGAAAATTTCGCGGAGACAAGCCCCCTCTCGCAAACGTGCAAATTGGTGAAAAAACGTGCAGATTCGGAACCACGAGCTTTGCGAGAGATTTTCGAGCGTTGCGAGACTTTTCGGTCGAAAAACGCCGTTTTTGTTCAGTTGCTTTACACATTTTCCTCGGTACCCCTCGACTCGTTGCGAGAAAACCGGGGGGAACTTTGTACGGTTTGGCGTGAGTTTGCACGAGTTTTGCGCAATCGAGTCAGCATGACGTGAGTTTGCGTAAAATTGCACGACTTTGCAGTATTTTCAGTAGATTTTATACAAATAAATCGGGAACAACCCGGCTACGTTGGAGCAAGTCTCCCGACTTGCTCCTCATGTTCATGCCGCCGGGTTGGAAACCCGACGCGAAACGAACGGTTCAGGTCGGGAGACCTGAACCAACGGAGGGCTCCTTTGAGCCGTTACAGTTCGTGCTTCACGCTACGATTTCACCCTGAAACGAGCGTTTCCGCCGGTCAGGGCCGTGCGCTCTTTGGTATCGCGCAACTCGAAATCCGCCGACCTCTCGCCGGATTCCGCAGGAGTCTCCCGGACCGCAAGCGTCACGGTCTGTCCCGGCGTCACCACCGAACGAAACCCGCAGCCGATCTCGACCAGCCTTTCGGGATCGCCTTCGCAACACCGATCCACCAGCGCCGAGGCCGCCAGCGCCAACAGCGCCGTGCCCTGCACGATGATCCCCGGCAGCCCCACCATTTTCGCGAATCCCACCGAGGTGTGAATCGGAAACACGATGTCCGAGCAACCGTCATAAACATATGGAAGTAATGGAGATATCGGAATCTCATGCTGCCAGTCGGGCTCACGGGTCTCCGTTTTGCTATCACTTTTTTCGCCTTCGTTCCGGTTTTTCCGGGCTCCCACGCCGCGAAACAGCACCCCGGCGCGTTCGGTGAATACGGGTTCGCCACGCCTATCGACTCCTCGGCTTTCGAGCATCAACAGCGTTCCGGCGGAATTCTCGATGCATTCGGCGACGTGGCCGGAAATCTCCAGGCGGTCGCCGGGCCGGATCGCCCGATGCAGCCGCAGCGACTCCGAGGCATGCACCATGCGAAGAATCGCTTCCGGCGGCACGCCCTGGGGCAGATGCTCCCGAAAGGTTTCCATCAAAGGCCAGGTCAGGGCCGTAGCGAAGATGGGGTGCGCGACCAGTCCGGCGGGGTGGGTGTCGTCCAGAAAACGCGGGTTGGCGTCACCCACCGCCGCTGCGTAGTTGGTAGTGTCGCGCCATTCAATGCTGCGCTCGATGGCTTCGATACGGTGGCCGACCACGGAAGGATCGATATTCATAGCGAAAATTCCCGTTTTTTCTTTGATTTCAGTTAGTTAACCCAACCGCCCATTCGTTGAAACAAGAAAACATGGATTCAAAGTAGGTCGGGTGATTTCACCCGACAAAAAGGGTGCTTTCCGAAAATTGTCGGGTGAAATCACCCGACCTACGATTTTTCCTACCGAACCAATGGAATTATGACAACTTCCCGTTTTGCCTTGAGTTCTCGGTTACTTGTCCCAACCGCCAGAGGATCGCAGCATTTCGACCAGCCTCAGCGCCGAGCCTTTCAGGAAGACGTAATCGGTCTTTGCCACCCGGTTCAGAGGAAATTCTCCCGGCTCCAAGATCTCGTAATGGGAGGGCCGCATGTATCCGGCGATCTCTTTGGCGTGGGCCTTCAATTCCTCCACCGTGAGTTCGACACCGGGCTTTTTCTCGACGAAACAGACGATGCCTTCCGAGAAAATCTCGTGCTCGACACCCACGGCGGCAGCATTGGCCACCTTCTCTTTGAGGTTGCAGAAATGCTCCTCAATCTGCGCCGGAAATACCTGATATCCTTTGGGTTTTATCACGTGCTTGGCGCGCCCGGCGAAATGCAGTCCCTTTTCGTCGCGGTAGCCCAAATCCCCGGTGTACAACACTCTATCTTTGCTAATCGTCTTTTGCGTGGCTTCCTCGTTGCCAACATAGCACAGGAAAGTCTGAGGACCGCTGAAGCAGATGTTTCCGGTTTCGCCGTCGGGCAGGACGTCGCCCGCCATGCCGTCGGATTTCATCGGCCCGCGAATCGTCATTTTGTAAACCGGCATATCGAAACCGACCCCGGCGAGGATGTCGTCCACCGTGCCATCGAGCGGAGAATAGGTGCAGAACCCGCTGGTTTCGGTGAGTCCCAGACCCGTGCCGAAGCCTTCGGCCATTTGAGACAGCTTTTCGAGGAACTGCCGGGACACCTGCTGACCGCCGTACAAGGCGAATTTGAGGGACGAAAGGTCGAACTCGTTGTAATTCGGCAACCGCCATTCCAGGTTGAACAGCGCCGGAATTTGTCCGAACGCGGAGATGTTGTGCTCCTGAATCGCTTCGAGCGACAACACCGGGTCGAAAATGTGCAGCAATACGGCGGTGGCCCCGAAAAAGAACATCGTCATCAACTGTTCGGTCTGACAACCCACGTGGGATGGCGGCAGGTTGACGAGCATCCGGTCGCCTTCTTTCATGCCGAACCCGTGTCCCAGGCACATATTCTGGCAGGTGATGCCCCTGTGGGACAACAGCGCCGGCTTGGGGTAGCCGGTGGAACCGGTGGTGAAGATCACCAGCGCGCCGTCGCGCTCGGAAATGGAGTTCTTGGTTTGCATGAACGTGGCCAGTAAGGCGCTTTCGGATGGATTGGCAAGGGCTTCCATGGCCAGCGTCTTGGCCTCTTCGGCCAGCGCAAAGGCGTTGAGCGCGCCGGGGATGGTTTCGTCCGGTGCGGAAAACTGCACGAAATGTTCCACGAAGGGGCAGTTCTGTTGCACCGCTTTGCCCAGCTCGCGGAAATCGGCGTGCTCGGTTTTTCCCAAAAACGCATAGCCTTTGGCCTGAACGAGGCTCAGACTGCGGATCACTTCCGGCCCTTTCAGGCGCAGGTCCAGCGGCACGAAGACGACACCGATTTTGAAACAGGCGTATTCGAGAAATACGTGCTCGGTCAGCAAAGGCAGCGAGGAGGCGAAGAAATCGCCTTTTTCGAACCCCATGTCGAGCAGTTTCAGCGCCAGCGCCGTGGTGGTCTGCTCGAAGCGCTCCCACGTGACTTGATCCTTGGTGTTGTGGTTAATCATCGCCAGCGCCTGGGGTTTTTCGGCGGCCCATTTGGCCACCAGCCCATGCAACAGGTGTCGGTCGGCGAAGTCTTCCTCGAAGTGTTCCAACGTCATCATCGGGACGCCATTGCGGGTTTCGATATCCACCTTTTCCTCCTTTGGCAAGGTCCGGGACGGTTCGCGACTCGTACTCTCGTCCCTTGAATGTGTGATGTCTCCGGGAACGTGTCGATTTGGGTGAAAAACGTAGCAGGTTGGCGGATTTTTGGCAAATTCCTAACACGGAAGAATGTGGATTTTTAGACGGTAATTTTAACGGAAATCCATTCAGTTCGTGTGCAGTTCAAGGTATTTATCCTCGGCGCTACGATTCGGCGCAAGCAGGATCATCAGGACGACGGACCACGCAACGAACCCGATGAGGGTCGCGATGCCCGATCCCATGATGTGCAGCACGAGACCGTAGACGGCAATCGATTCGGCCAGCGCCCAACGGACGATCTGATAGCTGGTGTAGGGCAATTTCGCCAGCAAACCACCCGCCAGCAGCACTGCGCCCGTCATGCTTACGGAGATCATCGACAGCACTAGGAGAAGCATATCCAGGGTTTCGGCGTTCATCGTATCGATTCCGCCCTGTTTCGCGAGGAAGCCCCCCGCAACGGCATAAATCACCACGCCAGACAGCATCGATCCCCAGATGATCCACATTGTCCGGCGCTTAACCTCGTCGATATGATTTTCCACGGCTTATTCCTCCTCCGGTTCCACGGGCGTCGCCCCGCGAATCTGGCTGGGGTCTCTCGCGCTTTTCTTCTTCGCGGCGCTGCTTTGGGTGATGCGCCCGGTGCGGATGCCTTCGGTCATCATCTGGGAAGTGGACTTCTCGAACTCCTTGGCGTCGATTTCCGGCACGCGGATCTTGGAACGCTCGTTCTTGCGCTCCTCGAATTCCTTTTCCTCGGTGCGGAATTTCACCAGCACACGAAACGCCACGAACAGCGCGGCGCCCACCTGGATTGCCATCCAGAACCAGCGCAGACCAAGCGGCCAGACCACGAAAAATGCACCGATATTCGCGCCGATCACCGCACCGATAACGGCCAGTTCGATATTCAGCCCGTTCAGCGCGTAAAACATGAAATGTTCCGGCGTAAGCTTCAGAAGAGTCCGAATGCGGTCCCGCACCTCTGCATAGTACTTATATCCCAGGAAACCTCCTGCGACTCCCAATACAATCGTCAGCACACTGGCGATGACGTTTCCCATGTCCGTCTCCTCGTGAATGCCCTTTTTCCACACCCGCGAAATCGGCACGTTTGCTTTCGAGGCATGCAAAAAGAAAAATGTGTTTCTACAAACCGAAAAAAGGCGGGATGAAACCTCAACCCGCCTTTATCCTTGGTGGTTTTCCTCGGCGGTCCCTCTCACGGATGGGAATCGGACCTCCGATCTGTGTTACTGAACCCGGAATACGTTGTAGCTGGCTTTGCCGCCCTTGATCTTCAGGACGGCGGCCATGCCTTTGGAGACCTTTCCATCGTTCATCTGCCAGGGATCGGAATCGGCGGCTCCGGGGTTGAGATAGAGCTTGTCGGCCAGCGTCCCTTCGGCAACGACGGTCTGTAAATCCGCGCCGACAGCCTTGCCGCCCGCTTCCTGGATGTTGGAGAACACGCCGAAAGGCACGTTGTTGGATTTCAGGAAGCCCGTCAGCTTGGCGTCTCCGACGTTTCCTCCCTCGGCGGCGAAGTCGATGGAGGTTTTCCCCGCCCCTTTCGGGCTCGCATGGCCGAGCAGCACGAGGGCGTTTCCAGCGGTTTTGCGCAATGCTGCCAGCTTGGCCAGTTCCTTCTCCGTGTACACGCAGCCCGGTTTGTTGTGCATGAAATTGGCGTCGTAGTACCCCGGCAGGGTCAGCAGGTCCACATCGTCGGCGGCGAAATGACGTATTTTGTTGCCGTTGACGAGATTCGGATAGGTTTTGGACAACTCCCCGAAAGCTTTATCGAAATCGTCCGCCTTTTCCCGGTTTCCGACCACGACGAAGGTCAAAAGGCCTTTTTTGCCGATGAATTCGAGGATCCTCTTGAGATCGTCGTACTGTTCACCGGTATCGCCACCTACGAGGACGGCATCCACTTTGTTCTGCGTGAACCAGGCATACATCTTGTCCAGACCCTGGAAAGTCGGTTGCAGGTCGGTTTTGATGTTGGCCAGCACGCCGAAGGTGAATTCGTCGTCTTCGTCTTTGTCCACGAGGGAAAGCTTGTTTCCTTCCTGCGTGTACTTCTTGCCGCCTACGGTCATGGCCTTGGCCGCAACCTTCAGGCCTTCACCGAAACAGATATTCGCGAGATCCGGAGCCTGAGCCTTTGCTTCTTCTTTCGCGGGCTCCGCCTTTTTCTCGGCTACCTTCTGCTTGGCTTCCTCAGCCTTTTTCTGTTCGAGTTTCTCCCGATAGGTCTGGCCCTGGCAGGCGGTTCCGAGGAGAAACACGAGAAGTGTCACGATCCACAGCGTGTGTTTCATCATCATTTCGTCCCTTTCCGAAAAAAAGAGGTCGTTTGCAAATCATTCAAAGTGTTGATCGAAAGACGGTTTCTACAGGCAGTATACCCACTCCTCCATACGAGTAAAGTATTTTTAGAGCGTTGAAGAAGGTGCGGGGAGTGAAATGAAAAACGCGCAAATGCGGAATGGACCCGAAGAGTCCGATTGCCTCTCCCGCAGGGCTGTCTATTGGTCACAAATTATTTATTGGGAAATCGCCAGGATCTCAGCTGAACCATTCCAGCACACGGTCCAGAAATCCTTTTTCTTCCTTGGTCTGAATGTTCTTCTTGCAGCAGATGTCGTCGAATTTCTTCAGCAATTCCTTCATCTCCGCATTGACTTTCTTCGGCACCAGGATGTGCACCCGGACGTGCTGATCTCCTCGTCCGTAACGACCCAGGCGAGGCATTCCCTTGCCTTTCAGACGGAAAAGCTGCCCCGAGGCCGTCCCCTTGGGAATGTCCAGTTCCACGTCGCCGTCCAGGGTCGGCACGGTGACTTTTCCGCCAAGCACGGCCTGGGGAAAGGTGATGGTCGTATCGACCACGATGTCCTCGTCCACCCGGCGAAAAGTGTCGTGAGGACGCAGGTTTACGACGACGTAAAGATCTCCGTTGGGTCCGCCGCCGCTTCCGGCCTCCCCTTCGCCACGCAGTTTCAACCGCTGGCCGTGGTCGATACCCGCCGGGACGTTGACGGTCAACGTGCGTTTGCGGGCCTGAAAACCGGTGCCGTGGCAGTCGTGGCATTTGTCGCGCACGACAGTCCCCCGCCCGTGACAGGTGGGGCAGGTCTGGGACATGGCCAGAATTCCGTGCTGAATGCGGACGTGTCCAGACCCTCGGCACATGGAACAGGTTTCGGGACTCGTACCCGGTTTCGCGCCGCTGCCGTCGCAGGTGGGGCAGGTTTCGCGCCGGGGAACTTCTATTTCGCGCTCGATGCCGCTGGCGGCTTCTTCGAGCGTCATTTCCAGATCGTAGCGCAGGTCTTCGCCACGCCGTCCCCGCGAACGCCGCCCGAAACCGCCGAAGGCGTCGCCGAAGAAATCGCCGAACAGGTCGCCCAGAATGTCGCCCAGCCCGCCACCGGCGGCGAAGCTGTCGAAATCGAACCCGCCGAAACCGGGCTGTCCGCTGGCGGCGTGCCCGTAGCGGTCGTACATCTGGCGTTTCTGGGAGTCGGAAAGCACCTCGTAGGCTTCTGCGGCTTCCTTGAATTTCTCCGCCGCCTGGGGATTGTCCTTGTTGCGGTCAGGATGATACTGGATCGCCAGTTTCCGAAAGGCTTTTTTGATTTCGGTCGCGTCCGCATCCCGACCGACGCCCAGCACCTCGTAGTAATCCCGCTTTTGTTCCGCTGCCACCTGACCTATCCTGCCTTCCTGTCCCGGTCCACAACACACACGGGGACACTTCCACCCCTGAAGATGTTATATCAATAAGTCCGACCGCCACGGAAGCAAGAAAAAAACGTCACGAGAAACACCGAGGGGCGCAATTTCCCGACGCACGAAACCGGCGTTTCGGGGCTCCGGCAACGATTCTGTTGTAACGAAAAAGAAATAACCTAGAATTTTCGACCACTTACAGCATCCCCAACCAGTCTCCGAAAAGAAAGCTGACCCGTCCCACGAGCAACGACACTCTGGCCATTACGGTGTAGCCGAAAGCCGCCCCGAAACTAATCATCAGGTACCAGACACCGACGCGCGCCGTAACTCCGAAAGCGCCTTTGTGCGCCTTGGAAAAGAAGAAATACACCAGCACGGAAAAGACGCCGACGACCATCAAGGTGTTGTCGATCGAGCGGGCAAGGTTCCAGCCTTGTTCGTCGAACACGAGCAGCGGCACCATCGTGCCGCTCAACTGGTTGAGGAAGTTTTCCTTGAGGAAATTGATGAAAAAGATCCCCGCATAGGTGCCGATCACGAAACTCATGGCGTAGCGACTCAACCAAGATAATTTCGGCCCGGCAAGGCGGAACAGCATGAAAATACCGAGGAATCCCGGAATCAGGTAGCTCCAGTTGCCGTCGGCGAGATTGCCGATCAGCTTGGGTTCGATCACGTTGCGGACCTCGATCACGAACACGTATCCGGCGCTCGCGCCGACGAAAATCGCCTCGCAGATTTTGTAGAAGGGATTGTCGCCCCACAAGAACGAGAAAATCCCCAGCGTCAGCAGCGCCGCGATCCAGATGCCGATGTCGTGGCTGATCTCCATGGCGCTACCTTTCCTTCTTTCGCCGCCGCCGGTCGAGGAAATACCCCAGGTTGCCCAGCGCGATGAAAAGAATGATCGCCAGATGCGCCACCGACTGCGAAGGCATGTAGCTACCCGCCGTGGCATACTCCGTGTCGGTACCCATCAACTCCTCGTAATCGGCCACGCCTTTGAGTCCTCCCAGAAATCCCTTGACCTGCCCCGATTGCAGGTAGGGATAGGCCTCGGGAGTCATCACTGCCGTAGCGCCCGCAAGCACTCGAAAGCGGGGATTTCCCGGCTTGGCGAACATCACCAGCCCCGCCGCGACCGGCGCGCCCGATACCCCCATGCTGGCGAACTCCATCGCCACGGCCACGTGCTCGAAGTCATCGACATTCTTCAGCATTTCCAGGCTTTCCAGGGGCGTGCCGAACTTGTCTTTGGGAAACGTGCCCTTGAATGAGCGGTTCATCGCCTTGATGACCAGCAGAAAACCGGACATGTAGCCCAGGTGCACGACGTCCCGCCCATAGCGAAATTCCCTGCCATTGAATTCCCGTTCCGCCTGCACCTCTCGCACGGCGCGTTCCAAGAGCGGCGGGGTTTTCGCATCGAGAGAAAGCGTGAGGATGCGCGCGCCTTTCCGATAGACGTGCCGTGCGGCGGCCTTGACCATCGGTTGGATCTCGGGGGCGCTTGAAGGATCGTAAGCTCCCGATATCACAACAATTTCACCAGGTTCCAGCTTTTCCATCTCGTCGAAGAAGCGCGTGGAGAACGTCCCCGGCTTGATCGGCATACGCAGGGCGTCCCGAAAACCCAGAGGAATCAGCGCCGCCAGGAACACGACGAGAAAAACCACCCGCCGATCGATCCCCAACAGGCGTTCTATGATCGTTTTACGCGCCATATCGCTTCATTTCCGTACTGCGTTCCAAAAAGATTTTCCCTCGGTTCAAATGCAATCCCAAAAACCGTGCAAAATCATACAGTTCCAAACTCAATCGCCTCCCAGGTATCCGCGTTCGACGCCCAGAATCAGTTTCAGCGCCGTGGAAATCACGCCTAGCGCCACGCCAATCATGATTGCTCGCTGGCTGGCCATGTTGGGCACCATCATGATCCAATCCGCCACGTCCGACATCTGCAACCACTCCGGCAGCCAGGACGTCAGCAGGTTGCCCAGGGGAATCATCCCCAGCATCACGATCGTCCCCGCCAGCAGCAGCATCGCCGCCTCCCGGCTGCGCGCGCGAAAAGCGCGATAGGCCGCCGAGGAGATAAAAAACGCCAGCAGCGCGAACATGGTGGACGAAAGAGGATAGTACACGTACTCGTACAACCAGTTGAAGGCGCTTCCCTGCTCCGTCGCGTCCAGTTCCAGAATCGGATCGAGGTAGAACGTGGCAAACCAGGACATTTTACGAGTATTATCCAGCCCTTCCAGCGGCGCGTCCTTGGAGACGAAATCCGCCAGCGCCAGCACCATGGCGGGATCGGCAAGCACTTCGCTCGGAATGTTTCGGGCCAGCGTCGCCGCCCGGGCGTCGTCTTCGGTCAGACGCGCGTCCGGGTCACGACGCAACGCCTCTTCTTCCAAGGCGACCATTTCCGTTTTGGTCCTTTCGATCACGGATTTGCACACCTGCGAACCGAGTTTCGCACCCATTGGAACCGTCCGGCCCATCACGTCGAAATCACCCGGAGAAATCCGCTGTCTGGCTTCCCTGAGCACGAAATCATAGCGTTCGGGAGGAATCACTCCGCCGTTCGATTCGAGCGCCAGCAGCTCCGAATGCCATTCGGGCCATTCGGCGAGAAACTCCTGCACCGTCTCCACCATGGAAAGCAACGCTTTGCCGTAAGGGACGGCGTAGTCCGCCACCTGGCCGATGCGGGTCTGCGTCCTTTCTCGAAGTATTTGAAATCCTTCGTAATTTATTCCGGCAGGAGAAAAAACTGCCTCGAAGCGGGCTTTATCCGGCATCCCTCGTTCGAGGAGGTGTCGAGCCTCTCGGGGGTCCACTCCCGACTCTTGGAGTATTCGGGCATCCATGGAATAGGAATCGGACAAGGATTTCACTACGCTCTGCACCAGCAGTTCGTAGGATTCCCGCGACGGATCGGCGATCATCTGGGAGGCCTCGATGGCGACAACCAACTCCACGAGGTCGCTGTTGCGGCGAGCGATCTCTTTTTTCAGGGAGCGTTCCTCGAACAGGTTGAACATCCCCGTGCCTGCCACCACGAGAAACGCACCGATGGTAATCGCCGCGTAGCCCCACCCCGGCTTGCTTCTTGTGATTTTTCGAAGATTCGTCGCGATAAGGTTGATGATGCCGAGGATCATCGTGAATACGATGACGATCAGCGCGAAGTCCGTAAGGGTTTCGTCGATGCTGTCCAGCGGGGGATGGGGAACGAAAACCTGTAGAATCAGGAACGTTCCCATCAGTCCGGTAATCAGAAGCGGCAGTTCTCGCTTCACACCCTTTCCTCCCTCTCAACCGTTGCGCGACAGTTTTTTATACCCGCTTGCAGGCGTCGCGGCAAGAAGCGACGCCACACGAATTTACTTCGCCGATCTTGCCAGACGCAACCCTATGTTATCACTTCGATAAACCGGGGTGTACCCTTCCCTCACCGCCAGCCGACACGCTCCCATGCCGTTTCGCCATCCGCAGCCGCGCACCGTTCGATGCGCGTTTAAAATCAACGTATCGTCCTGCTCCTCCCCTTCTTTGGGATAAGGCAGGTAGCGATCCCAGGTCCATTCCTGCACGTTGCCGGAGATGTCGAACAATCCCCACGGATTGGGTGGAAAACCGCCCACTTCAACCGTCTTTTCGCGATACACTCCTTTTTCGCAGTGCGGAACGGCGAACGTGGCGTTGAAATTCGCCTGGTCGGCGCCAAGACAATTGCCGGTATAGAAAAGCGCCTTCGTCCCGGCACGGGCGGCGTACTCCCATTCTTCTTCCGTAGGGAGCCTGTATCCCTCGCAATCGGGAACGAGCTTCGTCAACTCTCCTTTTCCTTCGTAACATACCGAAAGTCCTTGCTTTTTGGAAAGTCGGTTGCAAAAGTCAATGGCCTCGAACCAGGTTACGCTCTCCACGGGGCAGCGATCCCCACACTGTGTGAAGCGGCTCGGGTTGCTTCCCATCACCGCTTTCCACTGGCCCTGCGTCACCTCCGATTTGGCCATCCGAAACGGTTTTTCGAGAACCACCGGATGCGGTCGTTCCATCGGCGTGGAATACCGCCCTGGCAGCACCGTTCCCATCTTGAAAGATCCGGGTTCGATACGAACCATTTCGATTTCCGAGGTGTTTAGGGTCTCTTTCCCATTCGTTCCGGAAACCGTCGTTTTCGCCGTTTTGACCCCGTTTTCACTCGACGTTCCCGCTTTCGAAGGCGACGACGCACGGTCCGAGCAGGCACTCGCCACGATCAGGAATACAAGCAAAAGGCCCGACATTCCACAGGTTTTCGATTTTTCGAGCCAGTCCTTTTTCATGGCTTTTCTTCGAACCTCCGAACCTACCATGTAGAGTGGTTCTTATTAACCCGGCACCTAAAACATGCCAGATGTCTACCGAGCTAAATCATCTACGCTCATCCCGAGTAGGCGACGTAAGTCGCCGTATCGAGGGACCCTTCGATACAATTTCACTTCGTGAAATCACTCAGGGTGAACGGCGAGAAACCTTAGGTTGTAAGTACCAGTTTTTTTTGATTTTAGCGATCGAAACCCCTGGAAAAGGGTGGCACAGACCAAGCGACGTGAAACGTTCGCTTGCCCGTGTACGAACGATATCCATGGGCAACCTGCGGTTGGCCCATGCCACCCGCCCGCGAAAAATGAACGCCAAAACCAAGTAAAAACCGCTATATCAGGGTGCGTCTTTTCCGAAAGCCGGAATCAACGCACCACCGAAAACGATTTTGCCTGTTTCTCTCCAAATTATCAAACCGTACAACCGCGAAACTTATTCCAAACTTCGATTTTCCATCCTTCCCCGGAAGTTGCATCTTCCAATACCGGGATAAATGATGCAACCCTCCTGAATTTTCAAGGATTTACACCGTTTTTGCAATGAACGCAGCACCCGATCCCAGGTTAGAAAGCGAACGCCCCCGTGAAGGGGGCGTTCGGAATCGTCTTTAAAAAGCGGCTTTCAGCGCATCATCGACATCAGGCAGTTCATGACAATTCCCATGCAGTTCACCTGGTTGCCGTTGATGTAGCCTTCGACACATCCGGTAACGGTATCGATGCTCTGGTCGTCCCGCCCGGACAATCCCGCGCCGCAAACCTCGTCCCATTCCAGGCGTGTGGGAGGAATTCCGATCAGGCAGATCATATCCTCGCCTTCATCCTGGCCGTACCGGTAGGTGGGAACCACGCAGCTCGAAGGCAGTCCCGAGGTTCCCTGCGGACAATCGGATGCGGTTGCGCATTCGGTACGGCAGATGCGCTCACCATCGAACATGGAATACGCACAGTGGGTGTCGTCTTCGCAGGCCGTGTCATCGTGACACAGGGTGCAACCGGCTTTGTCCACGGTGCCGTCGCAATCGTTGTCGCGTCCGTTGCACTCCGCGCTTTCCTCGGTTTCACACATGTTGCAATAGGTGCGGAAGCCGTTCGGCGGCAGGCAGACGCCGCCCAGGCAGAACAGGCCGCTGGAGCAGGTTTCGCCGTTGGCGCAGGTTTCGACACAGATCTGCATTCCCAACTCGATCAACGCCTGGCAGTGGCCGGAGGCGCACTGACCGTCGTTCGCGCATTCCTCGCACACCGCTCGTTCGCAGGTTCCGTCACGTCTCGTGGTGCAGCGATCGGTGTAACTCAAACAGTCCTCGCGCGTCGCGCAATTCGTGGCATCGGCGGCCATTTTCACCGCCACGTAGGCATCCACCATGCCCCAGCCGTAATAGATGCTGTGGCCGTTGTCGTCCCACTCTCCGTTGAGTGGATCGATTTTGCGGGCCGAGCGCTTGAGGATGTCCCGCACCTGGGCGGCGGTCAGTTCCGGGTTGGCGGAAATAATCAGTCCCACGACGCCGGACACGAAGGGAGAGGCCGAACTCGTGCCTCCGAAACTCTTCGTATATCCGGGATATCCGGGAATGTCGATCTCGGTCCCCGACGGAGATGCGGTGACGATGCCGTTCATGCCGCCATTGGAGGGCGCGGCAATGTCGATGCCTTCGCCCCAGTTGGAGTAGAACGATTTCAGCCCCTGATCGTCCACGGCGGCGACCGCCACGCTGTTCTCGTAGTTGGCCAGCGGCGAGGCGGCCACGTCTTCGTTGGAATTGCCGGAGGCGAAAACGATCACCATGCCTTTGTTTCCGCGCCCCGTAGACTCGGCGTACTCGAAGGCTTCCTCCACAATGTCAGGTATCGGCTGAATCCCGGGCGTATCCCCGGCCACGCCAGGATCGCCGCCCCACGGGCCCCAACTGTTGTTGACGACTGCCGTTCCCTGGTCGGTGTGCCAAGTGAATTTTTCGGCGATTTCGGCGTCGGTCAGGCCGGAAGCGATGGAATCCTCGGTGTCGATGGTCCACGAGCAACGCAAGCCGCAATTGGGGCAGACGCCCACGCCACCGAGCGCATTGAAACCTTGTGCAGCGGCGACGCCCGCCACGCAGGTGCCGTGCCCGCCGAAGCCGCTCGTACCGTCCAGACGACTTTCCCAATCGTCCGGGAAGTCGTAGGTATCGGCCATTTTTCCATCGAATTCCTCGTGGTTGAGGTCGCAACCGTCGTCGTTGACCCCGACGACCACATCCGACGAACCCACCGTCTCGACCCAGGCTTCCCACACGCGAGCGTCCGCGTACTTCACCGACTCGTTTTCACCGGTGTTGTGAAGGTGCCATTGCTGAGGATACAGGGGATCGTCCGGAGTGTCGTAGGCTTCGTAGAACCTCACCCAGTCCATATTCGCTTTAAAACGTGTGTCTTTTCGCAGCTTTTTCAGTGCGCCAAGCGCCTGGCCGGGCGTTTTCGCATAGGCGTACAGACGGTCGGTCCAATGTAAAGTTTCGACCTCATCCAGGCCGACACCGGCCAGAGCTTTGTCCCGTTCCGTGTCGTTGGCAGCGTCGCTTTGGACGATCACCCGCTCCGTCGCCGCCACCACGACGCCCCAGGCGTTTTGATACGTCGGCAGAACCTCCAGTTGGCGTTCCAGCGCCTTGGCCGCCGCTTCGGACACGTAATCCATAAAACGCAACCGCACGTAACGGCCATTCGATTCGACCTGCGCATCCACGCCGTACTCATCGAGCATCTGCCGAAGGTCCATCGAAACACGCTTGCGCGCCACCACGTGCGACGGCGCAGGCGTCATGCCTTCCGGAGCCAACATGGCATAAAGACGAGAGGTTTCGGTTTTTCCGAGGTACGCACCCAGGCATTCTCCCACCGCCCAGCAAGCGGTGTAGGTGCGCGGATCGTACAGCCAGTCGCCGCAGTATTCGATCGCGTCGCAGTCGTCTTCGACGCTGGCACAGCGCTGGAAATATTCGTTGGACTGCGCATCCCCGAAAAACGGCAGGTTGTCGGAGTCCTCGCACAAGAATATGCAGGCATCCAGGCTTTCGAGCGGTTCGGCGTTCAGGTGGCCGCATTCGTCCATCTTCGTGCACGCATCGAAGCAACTTATCGAATCCGTCGGCAGGTCGTCCACGCTACCCCGCCGGGGAGGAAGATCCGTTTCCTCTTCGATTTCCTCCTCCTGCTCGATCACTTCCTCTTCGGCTTCCGGCGTCTCCTCGGCGACTTCCTCGTCTCCGGGAACCATCGATTCCTCATCCGCCGGGAGGGGCTCGTCCTCTTCCACGAGGTCTTCATCACCCGTGTTTTCGGTGTTTTCCTGGACTTCCTGGTCCCCCTGGGGGTCGGAAGTTCCGCTGGAGTCACCTCCGCCGCATCCGGCAAATGCCAGCACAATAATCCACACGAATAAAACGATGTACGTTTTCATCCTGTCCTCTCATTCGACCGTCAAGGTTTTGAGCGCGCCCAAGGCGCAATCTTCGTGAAAAATCCGGGCACATTATGCGGCATTTCGGGAAATCGGTAAAGGATTCATGCCAGTTTTATCGAAAATAGGGCGGAAATTAAATGAGTGCGAAACATTGTAAAAGCTTATTCCTAGGAGAAAAAACGTAGGGGCGAGTGTAGTGAACAAAGTGAACGGAGCTCCCCAAAAACCGAAAAACTCTGTCAGAACGGGGGGTTACAGTCGCTATGCTCCTTTCACCCGTCCCTACATTCATCCTCCCTTTTTTGAGGTTTCAAACGGAAAAACAGATTTTGCACTATTTTAATGTCCGCCCTCGAAAACATCTGAAATCGTTTATGTTTTGCACATTTTGCGGCGCTTTTTTTCAAATCGGGACATAAAAAACGAAGGTTGCACCGTTTCCCCAACGCGATGAAGATTCTTTGCATATTGAGTACATTATGAAATATTGCAGCTTTTGCAAAATCCTCCTTTTCTCGTAGCGGCGAGGCGTAAGCTCGCCGTTTTCGACTTTTGTACGTTGCTTTTTACCCTCCACCTCCCCTTTTCGGCGGGCTTACGCCTCGCCGCTACAATCAAATAAAAGGAAGCTTCAATATCACCGGGTCTATTTACTTATCCCACGCAACGGGGACTCTTCACATGCCGGAAAGAACGAAAACTGATTGAAATCACTGGTAATTTTCTAAAAGTTCTCGAACAGGAAATAAAATAGATATTGCGCCACCCCTTTGAAACGTCTAATATGAAAAACTTGGAACATTCATCGAATCAAAAACAACTAAGTGATACGTAATTCGTTGAAGAAACGGGAAATTTCTTTTTTTGCGACAACGAGGTGCAACGTGAAAACGTGTTGGACGATACTGCTTGGGGCGGCGTTATTCCTTTTCTGCGCGTGCGAGGATGTCTCCAGCCTCGTCGATACCGTCGGCGACAGAGATTTGGATTTCGGCGATATCGAAATCGGCCCCCCCTGCGATACCTCCTTCGATTGCGATCCGGGATACACCTGTATGAGCGGCTACTGCATTCCCACCAATCCCAATCCCAATGCTGACGAAGATACCCAAACCGAAGAAACCCCCAGCGAAGTCCCCGGAGGCTCGTTCACCATCGACGAGACCCTCATCAACTTCGGTGCGGTCATCATGGGCAAAAGCGACGTCAAAACCGTCACGGCGGGAAATATCGGAGACTCGGAACTCCGCATTATCACTGTAGAATTGGACCATTCTTCCTCCGCTGAATTTCAGATCCTCGATGCTCCGACCGAAGAGGTCGTTCTCGATCCCGGTGATACGCTTCCGATTACGATTCGCTATACGCCCATCAACGAAGGCGCGGACGAAGGCCTGCTGCAGTTCCATTTTTCCGGCGATCCGCTCAAAGGCAAGGTGGACATTCCCGTTTTCAGCCAATATAAAGGCGTTCCCAACATCGTCGTCGAACCGGATTCCATCGATTTCGAAAAAGTTCCCGTGGGTGGCTCCGACGAAAAATGCCTGACCGTCACCAACGAGATCGCCAACGAAGAAAACATGGTGCTCAATGTTCTAAGTCTCGAATATTCCACGGTAAATAGCGGATTCGAGGGCGTGGATCTGCCTTCGTTCCCCCTGCAAATTCTTCCCCATGAAAGCAAGTCGCTCTGCTTCCGTTTCTCGCCGCAATCGCCGGGACTGCACGAGACCACGCTGACGATCGTCAACGACGATCCTGAATCTGAGGATATCAACATCGACGACACGCGAAAAGAGATTGCTTTCAAGGGCATGGCCACGATTGCACAACTGGAAGTGACCGAAAATCCGGTGAATTTCGCGAGGGTCAAGGTCGATCAGGATACCGTTCTGGATGTGACGCTGAAAAACATTGGCGAGGAAAACCTGATCGTTACTGAAATTTCGCTCACCGACGATGGCGAAGGAGCCTTTCGCATCAGCGACCCGTTGGTCATTCCGACTGGAGGATTGGTTTTCACGCCCTCCCAGGAAGAAACCTTTAAAATAGCTTTCAATCCTTCCGATGTGGGAGCCTACGAAGGATCGTTCACCGTGTACTCGAACGATTACTACGCCCAGCAGACAGCAGTCGGCCTTTCGGGCTACGGCACGATTTCCCGCCTCACGGTGCGGCCTTCTTCCCGATCTTTCGACGACACACCGGTGGGTTCGAGCAATCAGGAAGCCTTGGTCTTCGAAAACGAGGGCGAGGCTCCGGTAACGGTCTATGGCCTTGGTTTCACTACGGATTCCGTCTTTTCACCTTCCGATCCCGACGACTTTCCCTTCCTGCTCGAAGTCCAGAATTACAAGCAGGTATGGTTCGATTTCACCCCCCGACTCGCCGACGAATACCTGGAGCACGTGCCGGTCTATTCCGACGACTCCGGCGACGAATTCGACATCACCTTCAGCGGAAGCGGCATCGCCCCCTCTTTCGAAATCACTCCACCGGGAACGCTCCTCGATTTCGGGGCGGTCATCGTCGATAAAGAAGCCTCGAAAACCTTGACGATCACCAACAACGGCACCTACGATCTCGAAGTGCTGGATTTGCTGATCCTCCAGGACGACGGCGGACCTTTCCGGGTGGTTCCAGGCTCGGCGCGCGATGCGTTGGCCTTCGACGTACCGCCCGGCGAATCGCAAACCATCGAGGTTTTTTACGAACCCACCCAGGACGAAATCCCCGACCAAGCCACGATGGTGATGTGCACCAACGATCCCTCCGGCGGCGAACCGGTCAACTGCGGAGGGACCAACGCCCGAGAATACCGGTTCACGCTTGTGGGTCACGGTACGAAACCGACGCTGAACGTAGACCCCAATCCCGAAGAACCGCTTGATTTCTCTCGCATTATCATCGGCACGCAATCCGCCCCGGTGCATTTCGTCGTCACCAACACGGGCACCGGCTCGTTAAAAGTGCTTTCCGTGGAAGTCACCGGCGCTCAGGCGAGCCGTTTCGGGATCGTCGGCCTGGAAGATCGCGTATTTCCAGTGCTTTTGGACAACCACGACACCTCGGGAGAAAGCCTGGCTTTCGACGTCGTATTCACGCCTTTGAATGAAGAAACCAGCCAGGCGTCCTTGCGCATCATTGGCGAGGGGTATGGAACGAGCGCCGAAAACATCGATTTGGTCGGAGAGGGCTACGGATGCCCCTCCCAGACCCACAACTGCGGCCAGCAATGCGTCTCCAACAGCGATCCGGACCACTGCGGCACATCCTGCACGCCTTGCGAGGTTCCCGCCAACGCGGTGGCCACCTGCGACGGCGTGGAGTGCGGCTATCGCTGCGACGAAGACTATTCCGACTGCAACGGGGAATCCGAGGATGGCTGCGAGGCCGAAATCTCTTACGATCCGGAGCATTGCGGACACTGCGACACATCCTGCCTGCGCGACAACGCCTATGTAGAATGCGTGGAAGCCAATTGCATTTTCCTGGGTTGCGAAGTCAACTGGCGGGACTGCAACGACGACATGTCCGAGCCCGGCTCGGACGGCTGCGAAATCGACATTACACAGAATTCAAGCCATTGCGGTCGCTGTTACAACCAGTGTTCCATTCCTCACGGCATCTCGCAATGTGAAAACAAAACCTGCGTCTTCGTGGAATGCGAGGAAAACTGGGGCGATTGCAACAACAACGCCCACATTTTAGGCTCGGACGGTTGCGAAACCAACCTTCTCGAAAGCTCCAGTCACTGCGGGGAATGCAACACCAGTTGCGTCGTCCAGAACGGCACGTCGGAATGCATGTCAGGCGGCTGCCTGTTTACCGGCTGCAACAGCGGCTACGGCGATTGCAACGACAACGCCGACATCACCGGCTCCGACGGCTGCGAGGAACGCCTCAACACGATCGAGCATTGCGGCGAATGCGACAACGGCTGCGCCTTCGAGCACGCCTCGGCGCGTTGCGTGCAAAGCGAATGCTTTATCGACCGTTGCGAGGACAATTGGGGGGACTGCGACGAGATCCAGATCCCCATCGGCGGCGGCAGCCGAGGCAACGGCTGCGAAACCGACCTCACCTCCAACCCCGACTACTGCGGCGGCTGCGATCGCAACTGCGTCGAAATGTACTATTTCAACAGCGATACGGTGTACGACTATCTCTGTCAGAGCCGCAAATGCCTCATCAACAACTGCCAGCACGGGTACGGCGACTGCGACGGGATGGTCGGAACCGGCTGCGAACAGGATACGCTTTCCACCGTAAACCACTGCGGAGCCTGCAACAACCGTTGCACCTACAACGCCTGGCCCAATGTCCAGCAGTATGTCTGTAACGAGGGACTGTGCGAAATCTACTCCTGCGTGCAGAATGATACGAACCGCTACATGGACTGCAACTTGAATCCCCTGGACGGCTGCGAGGCCGACCTCAACAGCAACTCGAACCACTGCAACTCCTGCAATAACCGCTGCGACGAACTGCCGCACGTGCAGACGGGTCAGTGCATCGATGCCGAATGCCACGTCGAATTCTGCGACGCGGGCTGGGCCGACTGCAAAGACAACGTATCCGGCTGCGAAACGGAAGTCCTCACGAACATGAGCAACTGCGGCGGCTGCGGCATCCAGTGCGTATTCAACAACTCCCAGGGACATTGCATCGATGGAGAATGCAACATCGAACAATGCGCCGCCGATTACTACCGGGACTGCAACGAAAACGGCGTGGACGGCTGCGAATCGGACGTGCGCATCGACGAGCAGAACTGCGGGGAATGCGGCAACGAGTGTGTGTTCCAGAACACCGTAAGGGCCGATTGTTTCAGTGGAAATTGCATGGTGTACGAATGCTCGGAAGGCTTCGACAACTGCGACGAAGACGGTCGAAACGGCTGTGAAATCGACCTGCAAAACGATATCGACCACTGCGGCGACTGCCTCATCGCCTGCCAGGCCGACCACGCGGTATCGGAATGCACCGAGGGCGAATGCGAAATCCGCCTGTGCCTGGACAGTTGGGTGGACGCCAACGGCGACTACTCCGATGGCTGCGAGTGCCAGGATCAGGGCTACGACGACTTCGGCGACGGTTTCGACACCAATTGCGACGGTGTGGACGGCGACGCGGCGAACATCAAATTCGTGGTTCCCTACGGGGACGGATCGGGCACGAGGGACGATCCGATGGGCGACATTCAACAGGCGATCAACAATTCTTCATCCGGCGGCATGGTCTGGATCAGTCGTGGTACTTACAACGGGAAAATCATTCTGAAAAACGGCGTCCACCTGATCGGAGGCTTCGATGTGGAAAACGATTGGTCCCAGGCCAGCGGAAACACGGTGACGCTATCCATTTCGGAACCGGAAGGCCCCTACAACCGCCAGGTGGGCATGTACGCCAGCGGCATCACGGCTTCGACCTACGTCGAGCACATCACGGTTTCCGTGTCCCGCAACTACGAAACGGCGGCCAGCAACTTCGGCGTATGGATGAAAAACTGTACGGAAAACCTGCACTTCCGAAACGTAACCATCGTGACGGATAAAGCCGGAAACGGCGCCTATGGGCAATCCGGCACGGCGGGAGAAGAAGGGGGCGACGGAGCCGTCGGCCAGGAAGGCTGCGAATCCAGCGGAGGCGTTTTCTGCGGTTCCTGCGCCGACCCGGAGCCCGGTCTCGGAGGACTAAGCCCGTGCAACGCCAAAGGGGGCAGAGGTGGAGACGCGGGAGTCGGGGAGAACTCCTACGGAGGAACCGGACGTAGCGGCATCAATTCCAGCCTTGTGGCGGCCAACAACGGCGGCGGGGGAGGCGACCCCTCCGATGACTGCCGGGAAGCCCACATTGGAGACAGCAGTTGCGAAGGCTGCGACACCTGCACCAACACCAACGGGGAGGCAGGATACGACGGCGCCGACGGCGCGCGCGGAAACCACGGCACGTCGGGTTCAAGCAGCGGAGAACGATACGGCGACTACTGGCGATCGACCTGGGCTGGAAACGGCGAAAGCGGCTCCCACGGCGTGGGTGGCGGCGGCGGCGGCGGCGGTGGTGGCGGATGCCACAACTGCGACAGCACCGGTTCCGCAGGCAGCGGCGGCGGTGGCGGTGGGTGCGCAGGCACCGGAGGCACCGGTGGCCAGGGCGGCGGCGGCTCCTTCGGCGTATTCATGATCAATTCGTTCGCCGTGTTCGAAAGTTGCTCGATCGAATCCGGTCCCGGCGGCGACGGCGGACGCGGCGGCTACGGGGGCACCGGCGGCGACGGCGGCGACGGTGGCGGTTCCCCCTCCTACGGCGGCAGCGACGACCAGGACGACGGCGGCTGCGGCGGCGTAGGTGGCGACGGTGGACGCGGCGGCAACGGTGGCGATGGCGGCGGCGGCGGCGGTGGACCGTCGTTCGGCATGTACCTGCTCGACGACAGCGTTCCCGTACTGGACAGCACCGTGCCTCATTCTCAAGGCGGTGGAAATGGAGGAAGTAGCGGCGCGGCAGCCAATTATGGGGAAACCGGTCCCGATGGAGCCACGGGACCGTAAAGCCGTTGCTCGCTCTCCTCGTTATCCCGCATTATTCATAAGGATCGTAGCGAGACGCAGAAAACCGAAGATATTTCATGAAGTTGGACCGATTTTCACCCGCAGGCATACTTTACAGTCTGTCGAGGATGAAAATCGGGAAACAAGTGAAAGATCGAGGATTTTCAAGTCGCAGCAGATTCTTCATGAATTATACGGGTTATGGGAGTGAACTGCGATTTATCGACAATTGAAAAACCCCGCAGGGTTTGCCTTGCGGGGTTTTGATTTTGCGAGAGAATCCAGAAAAGACCAGTTATTTCAAGAGGTAACGCTTGACATCCTCAAAGCTTGCATCCACAGGAAGCCCACTTTCGGGGCTGCGCTGGTTGGCTCGGAGTTTTTCGAGAAGATGCTTGGTGACCGGTCCCGGTCGGCCATCTCCCACGGAATTGGATTCCACGGCGGTCACAGGCATCAAGCCTGCGCCGGTACCGGTCATGAAACATTCCTTGTCGGGACCGGCGAAATCCAGGGGCAGCAGGTGGGGATCTTCCTGCACCTGGTAGCCCTCGTTCCGGGCCAGATCGATGATGGTGTTCCGAGTGATACCGCGCAGGCAGTAATCGCCCAGCGGGGTGCGAATATCCACCTTCGAGGGATCGTTTTCCCACCCTTTTCGGCGGTGAATCGTGAAAATGTTGTCCGCCGACGCTTCCGCCACGTATCCCTTATGGGTCAGCATCAGGGTTTCGAGCCGTCCTTCCTCGCGGGTTTCGAGAAGGCTGAATATGTTGTTGAGATAATTGAGACTTTTGATGTTGGGGTCCACGACTTCAGGGTCGGGACGCCGGGTCTTGCGGGCCACGGAAAGCTCGATGCCGGTCTCGTATTTCTCCGGGGGATACAGCGCGATGGTGCTGGCGATGACGTAGATTGTCGGGGCGATGCACTTGGCGGGGTTGATACCCAGGTTCCCCAGGCCGCGCGTCAACACGGGGCGCAGGTAGCCCTGCTCGTCGCTGCCGATACCGACCTTGCGGATGGTTTCGAGTGTCCGCCACGCGATGTCTTCGATGGAGTAGGGAAAATCGATAGACGTCATCTCGGCGGAGCGGTACCAGCGTTCCAGGTGCTCTTTGAACAGCCAGACCCGACCGTGGGCAATGAGAATTCCCTCGAAACAGCCGTCTCCGTACAATCCCCCGTGATCCAGAGGACTTAGGCCGATTTCATCCAGGTTGAAAATGCCTTCCCGGCGTTCCACCACTTCAGACGTCTGGTACGTCGTAGTGCGCTCCGGGTCGCCCATCAGGGCCGGTGTCAAGCCCTCGATCCAGGCATACTGGCAAAGACCTTCGCCTTGCGAGCCATCAGGGAAAGTTCGCGGATCGTCGATTGAATCGCGGAAGCCATGGCGTCTCCTCGTGATAAAAAGGACAGAAAAGAGCGCTTTTCGAAAATCGTACACGTGAATCGGCTGGTATGTTAGCGAGACCTGTGACCGAGGTCAATCGAGAAAAACGAATCGGCAGGATCGGTTTTTCTTATGGTTCCGTGCCCGACTCCGTTTTCGGCTTTTGAACATCAGAAGGAGTTGCCGGAGATGCTTCCGGCTTTTTTTCTTCTTTCGAACCACCGAAAGGCCACCACCAGCTTTTTTTCGGCTTTTCCTTCGGTTCCTCGAAACGCTCGATGACCAGTGGCGGAGGAATCTCCTCCAGTTCACGTTCTACCGTGCGGTAGGGGCCGCGCTCGTCCGTCCCGGAAGACTTCACCATCATCCCGATATCATTGAGGATTTGCGTGGATTCACGGGTGGGGGTCTTGTAATAAACCTCGTAACAGCGTTGATCCCGTTTGCTTGGGCACTTTACGAGTCCGTGGGGCGTGACGGTATGCAATTCGAGGATTCCGTTCCACAGGTTGAGCACCGGAAAGGTGACCGGTTCCTGAATCAGGGCGGAAATGTATGGAAAATAGTCGATATTGACGAATGCGAAATCTTTGCGTGAAAATCGCCTTTCCTGCTTGGGGGGAAGGTTGTCCAGCGGTCCGGAACGACCGGTAATAATGAATTGCTCCCCCTCTCGTCTGCCTTCCCATTCGCTGATATCGCCGTCGTATTCGGAAAAACTGTAATATTCCACGACGCCCTGATCGTCGAACAGGGCACGAACGCGGGATTCGAACGTGTAGCGGGTGACGAGCACGAGAACGTTGATTTTCGTTACGAGTCGGATTTCCGAAAGATTGCGCTCCGGACAAATGACTTCCTGTTTCTTCGCCTCACCCGCGTGCACGGCGACGGAAAACACGTCGTAATACTGGATATGTTTTTCGCATTTCGGATCTTGGTAGAGATCGTCCGAAAAAGCCGGGGTCGCGACCATTGAAAGCAATGCGGTGAGCCAGACAACCATGGAACGAAGCTTTCCTTTGCAGTTACAATTATCGTTTCTTTTTCCTATCACCGAATGCACGAGGAATAAAGAAAACATTGACGAGATCCATGCGGACCGGGTGTTTTCAGATGGAGTATCCTGGAAAAAACGTGCGTTTTCATAGAGTTGGAAAAATGTTTGAATATCACGAGGAAAACATCGGTTACAATGGAATCCGTTTTGATTAGACAACCGACACGAAATTATCCTACGCTTTCCTTGACTTGCGTTTTGGGGCGTTCTACTTTCAAACCTCCGAGGAGGTGTCCGATGGCGAAAAAAGCGACGATATGTCTCTTGTTGCTGGGAAGCGTCCTGCTGCTTTGCGCCCCTGCGTGGGGAGCCTGCACGACGGACGACGATTGCCTGTATCCGGGTGGAATCGCTCTGGAATGCGTGGACGGAGAGTGCGTCAATCCGAACCTGCTAGGCGACGCCGACAATACCGGCATCGATCAGCCCATTTCCTCCCTGACGGCCAGCAGTTACGACGTCCGTTGCGAAAGCGGACTCGACGGAGAATGTCCCACCGCCTACGAATGCAACAGCGAGGGATTGTGCGTGCGTCGCTCTTGCAGTTCGGATGATGATTGCGGCAGCGCGGCCTATTACTGCGGGGACGAAGGCTTCTGCCAACCCATTGCGTGCACGTGGGATAGCGACTGCCCCACCTACTATATTTGCGTAGTGCCGCAAAACACTGATAGCTCCGTGCAAAATTTGAATCCGGTCTGCATATTCAATCCGGTAGTTTTCCTGGAAGCGGGCGGCGGAAACTGCCGAAGCCTGCCCCAAGGAGCGTCGTGGTTTCTCCTTCCATGGTTGCTCGGAATCATGTTCTGGAGCGTGCGGAGACGAAAAGCGAGGCCGGATTCGTCGCGAAACTCGAAATGACGACGCCGTAGGGGCATCGGCAGGAACGGTATAGGATATTTGATACTTGTGAGCCCTCGATAATCCCGGTTAGGTGGCTCATCAATTTTCAATCGCCTGGAGGGGAAGATGAAGCGACTTTTCGTGATTTTGCTTGTGATTGTATTCGCCATGGCTTGTTCCGAATCCCAAAACGACGCCAACGCGAATCCCGCGAATAAATCCGTTGCCGCCGCAAAGAAAAAAGAAGCGGTGAAACTCGAACCATCCACGAAACCCGTTTCCGATACGGAAACGAAGAAGGAGGAAAAACCATTGGTGACTCCAGGAAAAACGCTATACGCCATTATGGAAACGTCCATGGGAACCATCGAAATCAAACTGTTCCCCGACTCCGCCCCGAAAACCGTCCGTAATTTCGTCGAGTTGGCGCGCGGCGAAAAAGAATGGGTCGATCCACGCACGTTCAAAAAAGTCAAGGACAAACCCCTGTACGACGGGACGATCTTCCACCGCGTGATCCCGAACTTCATGATCCAGGGCGGAGATCCTCGCGGGACCGGCACCGGCGGCCCCGGTTACAAGTTCGAGGACGAATTCGATCCCAAACTGACATTCGACCGTCCCGGCCTGCTCGCGATGGCCAACGCCGGTCCCAATACCAACGGCAGCCAGTTCTTTATCACCGAAGTGCCGACCCCGCACCTGAATAACCGCCATACCATTTTCGGGGAAGTCACCAAGGGATTCGAACTCGTCAAGCAGATCGCCCGCGTTGAAACCGGTCCGCGCGACAAGCCGGCCCAGGACGTGGTGCTCAAAAAACTGACGATCGAGGAGCGCTAATCCGAACGAAGAGCCCATGTGAACCCGTCTCCCGTCTCGAAAGCGGGAGACGGGTCACGTTTTGCCATTTCGGTCGAATTGCACCTCTTCGGGGCTGCAAATCGGTCGAAAAGGCGTTCGTTTTCGATCCATCGTCACTTTTCGCAGTGCGAATCGAAGGGGTTCTTGACTTTTTCGGGCTCTCCTTCTTATAATTTTAGTTCCGTTTTTTATTCAATCGTCGCGGCAGGCCGTTCCAGATGACCACCTTCCCGCCTATCGGACAATTTTTACTGGACCTGGGGTTGATTTCGCGCGAGCAGCTCGAAGTCGCTCTTCAGCATCAACACAAGCGCAAAGAGCGCCTCGGTGAACTGCTGGTTACGCTGAATTATATCAGCGAAGTGGATATGCTGAAGGTTCTGGCCGACCGCTATAAAATTCATTACATGACCTCGGACAAGCTGGCCCAGCTTTCCATTCCGCGTAGCGTGCTGGACATGATTCCGCTGCAATACGCCGAACCCAGGGCCGTTTTGCCCATCCTTTACGACA
Organism: Myxococcota bacterium; assembly: GCA_963663525.2. Classification (GTDB taxonomy): domain Bacteria; phylum Myxococcota_A; class SURF-8; order SURF-8. The sequence goes on along the minus strand of CAXXHC010000003.1, from coordinate 1,543,865 downwards.
AAAAGAACTCGATTCTTTCGATCCTTGCCAGCAATCCCACCGACCTCAAACTCATCAAGGAAGTGCAGCTTCTCGCGCAGTGCAACGAGGTCAAAGCCTATCTGGCGCTTCGTCCGGCGATTCTGGCCGCCATCAAGTATTTTTACCGTAGCGACGATCAGGCCTTCGCCGTGTTGGGAGACTGGGGCAAGGGAAAAGAATCGGTCATCGGCAAGCAACCCAAGCGGATCGTGCGTCAAACCACGACGCAGACTCGTCCGCCCGGTCCCCCGGTGGAAGACAACCAGGCCTCGATTCTCGACGATGCCCGAATTCTTGCCTCCAAGGAAACTTCGGCACAGATCATTTCGGATTCCGTGTTCATCGAGTTGCTTAACATACTGATTTCACTGATAGAACTTCGTAAAGACAACTTCCGTGGCCACTCGGCCTCGATGGCCAATTTCGCCAAGCAGATTTCCGAAAAACTCAAACTTGGCAAGCGGGAAACGTTTCTCGTGGTGATTGCCGCCTATCTGCACGATCTGGGCAAAAAGGAAAGCGTGCATCCCACGCTGGCCAACATCCGCAACGCCGAAGATTTCCAACAGGCGAAAAAGTACGCCCATACCCCTGTCCGGCTGGTGGAAAACGTGAACTTTCCCCGTCAGATTCCGGCGATTCTGGGCAGCATGTTCGAGCGCTGGGACGGCAAAGGTTTTCCCGAAAAGCTCAAGGAAAAGGAAATCCCCATCGGCTCACGTATCCTGGCCCTGCTCGACGCCTACGAGGATCTCGTGCGCACGGCGGAGAGCGAGGAAACCAAGGTCGGGAATATCCTCAATAAAATCGATAGCTTGAAGGGAAAAGCCTTCGATCCGGATGTGGTCGGGGCGCTGTTCGACATCGTGGGCCGTCCCGATGATTCCACACAGGAATCCATCGAAATGAAGCGGCGCCAGACGGTGATGTTCGTGGACACACAAGGCACGCAGTTCACGCCGTTGATCGGTCGCCTGAAGGATGCAGGCTACCGCGTGCTCGTCTCACGGGACACCGACACCGCCATCAGCACGCTGAAAAACAACCAGGTCAGCATGATCCTTTCCGAGGTCAACAGCCAGCCTCTGAACGGCGTGCAGTTTTGTCAGGCGGTCAAAACCAACTCGAATTACAGCGAAATCTACTTCCTCTTCCTTTCCAACGAAGACGAAGACCCGAGAATCATCACCGAGGGCTTCGAAGCCGGAGCGGAAGATTTCTACACGCGCCCCCTGCGCCCCGAAGTGATTCTGGCCAAAATCAAGCGTCTGTTTCTCCAGATGGAGCAACGGGTGTCGGCGTTGGGGAACAAAGGCGATGAAAATCAGGTCAGTCGCGCCGCTGTATCGGGGTCGTTGGAAGATCTCGCCCTGCCGGATCTGATCCAGCTTCTCACCAACGGTCGCAAAACCGGAATGCTGGTGGTGAGAAACGGCGACGGAGAGGAAGGCCGTATCTTCGTCACCGGCGGAATGATTATCAATTCCAGCTACAAAGATCTCGAAGGCGAGGAAGCGTTTTACAAGTTATTACGATGGGATAGCGGCACCTTCAGCCTTGAAACCTCAGTCACGCTGCCCGAACAGAAGATCATGACCTCCCCGGAAAATCTGATGCTCGAAGGCTTCCGCCTGATGGACGAGGAAGCCGCCGGCAAAATCTAGCCTGGATCATTCATGAAGAATCTACTGCGACTTGAAAACTTTCGATCTTTCAATCGTTTCACGATTTTTTATACTCAACATACTGCAAGTATGCTTCCGTCAACAAATCGCTCCAACTTCATGAAATATCTTCGGTTTTCGGCGTCTCGTGACGATTCTCATGAATGATCCAGGCTAGGAATGTTTCCAAACGCACGAACAGCGCATCTCGCACAACTTCTTGTTTTTCTTGTGTTTTTTCCTGCTTTCGCGGCGGGAGAAGAAGTTTCCGAAACGCCGGAGATTTTGGGCGGAGGAGTCGGTTACGCGAACGGTACACTCGGCGAGGCGCGTTTTTCCGAACCGCAAGGCATGATTTTCGTCTCGTCCGGGGAATTGTGGGTGGCCGATACCTTCAACCACTGCCTCCGGCGGATCGATTTCGACACCGGAAGCGTCTCGACGCTGGCGGGTCGTTGCGAGGAAGCCGGAAACGACGACGAACGACTGTACTTTCCGGCGGACCTTGCAATCTGCCCCGATGGACGCCTCGTGATCGCGGACCTCGGCAACGGGCGCGTCGTGACCTGGAATCCCGACCAGCCCCAGGATGGTTTCACGGATTTCTACGTGACCGACGAAGCCTTAGGCGGCGAGATTGCACTGAAAAAACCCATCGCAGTGGATTGCGCCCTGGAAAACGACCGAACGGTCGTTTTCATCGCCGATGCGGAAGCGCACCGGATCTTTCAGGCGGACGGAGAAACCGGCATATGGATGCGACAGGCGAACCGGTCGGGAGAAAGCGGCTACAATCCTTTTCAAACCGAAGCCCAAGCCGCGCGGCTGGATACTCCAGCCGACCTGCTGGCCCTGTTTTCCGGGAATCAGAAAACGGTGTTTTTCGCGGATTCCCGCAACGAACTACTACAAACGCTGCGCGTCGGCGAAACGTCGGAATGGATCATTGGTCATTATATAGGCAACGAGGATTTCAGTGCTTCACTGGAAAACCTGCCCGATCCGCTCACGACGCTGAAACGTCCCTATCGACTGGCATATTCGGAAAGGGACGCCTTCCTCGTCGTGGGATTGCCGCTGGACAACCGAGTGGCCGTCGTCGGGCTGGACCGATCCGTCCGACTGGTCACGTTGAACGGTGCGGGGGGGGAGAATCCTCCGCGTCCCGCCGCGCTGGCGGTGGACGGGGAAGGAAACTTGTACGGTTTTGACAATTCCAGTAAACTCTGGAAACTGGAGCGTGGATCGCTACGGGGGGAATGATCCATTTCTCCGGGTATCGCCGGGAAAGTCGATTTTTCGTATTATCGTGCTTGTAAATCCGCAAATCCGATGAAAATGCATGATTTTCATACGGATGCGTCAACCCTCGCGCATGGAGACGCCATGGGACGCCAAATCGCCGTATCGTTCGACCGCAACCGACTGGGACGGGGACCGGCAGTCTACAATGCATACGCACTGCTGTTTCAGACCCTCGACATCGAAAAGATGAAGGATTGCAAGCTGTTCCACGGCAAAGACGCCTCCGGCTATACGTGCGTCTGTTTCGAACCCGGCGACGAAAACACGCTGACCTACATCTCGGATACAATTGGCAAAAGCGAGGCCGAAGGCCTGGTCGAACCCGACCGCCGCACTCAGATCGCGAAAGGCATTTCCGACGAAAACTTCATGGTGTTCGCGGGAGCCATCGACGAGGAAGGAATATTGCGCGGATCGGGCAAAATGGCCATGCACTTTCCCTTGATTGCCCAGAAAACAACGTGGAGAGATCGAGTTACCGACGAACCGATCATGGAGGAAGAAGACCCCGAGAGCGTACCGGAAGTCGCGGTGGAATTGCTGGACGTGGCGGAAATTCCCGTGACTCCAGTGGAAGATGCACCGTCCGAGGTTGCGTTGAAAACGGGCCTGGACGAGGAATCGGTTCCCTATGTTGAAGTCGAAGCGCTTCCGGTCGAGGATGATTTCGAACCGGCGGAAATCGCGGTCGAACCCGTCCCGCAGTACAACGAGCACCCTTCCCTTCCAACTTCGAGTCCCCACGTTTCGGCGCCGAGACCGGTGGAAATCATGAAGCAACCGACGGCGACGATCATGGAGTTCGGGCGGGTGATTCCCATCTCTGATGTGGAACGGGAAGACCCGTTGAAATTCGCCGTGAAGATCGGCTGGGCGGGATATAAAAAACACCCGTTCCGCCTCCTACTGATGATGTTTTTCGCCTTCCTGGTTGCCTCCGTACCCGCCGTGATTTTCGCGTTGACGAAAATGCAAGACACCAGTTTGGCAGGGTTCTGGCAGGGATTTTCAACGGATTCGGATAGCTTGGCGTCATTTATCGTGAAGGATATTTTTGCTGGCTTGTTATATTTTGTATTGCATGGTGGCATTTTGCGCGTCACGTTGCAGGATATGCGGGGCCGGGAGACTCGCTTTTCTCAAATGTTCTCCGGGCTACGGCGCTTCGTAGGAGCCAGTTTGACGATACTGCCGATCGTATTGTTGAATTGTGGTTTTAACTCTACTTTCTTACAATCTCCTACTTCTCAAGCACTTGAAAATGGAACAAATTACATGATCTTGTTGGCAACAGTGGGGCTTGGGTTTACATTTTTTCTTTTTTTACTTGGCGACCTTTTGCTGCTTTTGATTCTCGACAGGGGATACTTTGGCGTGCCTACCTACCAATACTTGATCGGAATCACGAAAAAACACCTTCTTTCCGTTGTTTTGCTGTTCCTGCTGCTGGTGGCGCTTTTCGCCTTGGGAGCGCTACTGTTTGGTGTGGGATTGCTGGTGACGGGTCCGCTATCCGTGGCGATAGTCTGCGCCTTCTACGAACGCCTGCAAATCGAATACTTCGGCAGAAACTATTAACCAGGAAAAGGTTCCCATGGCCCACGACACGCTGGAAAAACTGCGCGAAGAAATCGACGCCCTGGACCGCAGCATCCTCGAAGCGCTCAACCGCCGGTTTTCGGTTGCGCAACGGATCGCCAGATACAAGAACTCCCAAAACCTTTCTTTGTATGATCCACAGCGGGAAGAATCCCTCCTCGTCGCCCTGCTTTCCGACAATTCGGGACCGCTGGACGAAGACGGCCTCGAACACCTGTTTCGAGCTATTTTTGACGAATCTCGCCGAATAATGGCCCGCGAAACCGGTAATTAAAAATCTTGGAATTTTAATAAAAAAATCGCATCTTTTTTCGCGAAACGGGCACCGATACTTCGAGAGAATTGGAAAACGTGACGGTGTGTGCCAAAAGCACCTCCGCTTTTCCCGACTTTTCCTGCAATATCAATATGTTATAATAATCTGCGCGTTCTTTCGTCGCTCGCTCGGCTCATTTGCCTATGATTTAGACCGTTTCGATAGCCTGAAAAACCCGGTCAAAAGGAAACTTTTTTAACCTTTTTATTGCGGACCTGTTACTAATATATACAGGAGTGGTAAGATACGTTCTTTGAAAACAGAGTCGGTTTCTATTGGCCAACGTTGAGAATCGTGTTAGGTTGAGCGGAAGTTCGTAGCCGAATGAAACGGGGAAAACATAGTGCGTGACGAGATCGTCAATGAATTGATTCGCCGCTGCCGGAAGGGAGAAGAGTCCGCATACGGTGAATTGTTCGACGAAATCCGCCCCGACGTGCTGCGCATTCTTCATACGGTTGTGGGTCCGGTACAAGACCTGGAAGACATCATCCAGACCATTTTCCTCGAATTGTTCCGCTCGCTACCGAATTTTCGAAGAGACAGCAAGTTTTCCACCTGGCTGTATCGCCTGGTCTACAACGTCGCTCTGCAGCAGATTCGCAGGCGGCGCATCGTTCCAGGCCGCACGGATGTGGACGCCATCCTTGAAAGCCTGGCGGGAACGACACCGAATCCGCTTCAGGTTTCCGAAAAAAAAGAAATGATCGAGTTGGTATCCCAGGCGCTTGATTCTCTCGGTCCCAAAAAACGCACGGTTCTGGTTCTCCATGATATCGAAGAACACTCCCTCGATGAAGTCGCCGAACTGACGGGAGTGGGAAAACTCACCGTGAAATCGCGCCTGTATTACGCCCGAAAGGAATTTGCAAAAAAGATCAGACAGATTTTCATTTTGTCCGAAGCGAAAACAACCGAAGCCATCGACCGACAACGAACGAAAAAGGATTGAGCAATTAAAATTCGATGAGTACCCAAAGTCCCAAACTTACTCGCCTTTTCAGGCTTCTTCAGCGCATTTCACAGCGTGAAGCCAGTCGTGTGTCCGGCGAGGGGGACCATTCAGGGCAGGAAGAACGCACTCGTTTCGCCGAAAAGGCCGCCCGGCAATACATCCAACCCGCGGATCTTTCCGACGAGCGCTGGGAAGCCATGAAGCGAAAGACCCTTTTGAACTGGCACCATGAACAGGAGCGAATGGCCAAAAGGAAATCGCATCGTCCATGGGCGCTAGCATTGGAGGTCGGCTTCGCCGTGGCGGTTGCGGCTTTGTTGCTCTGGCCCGATTCCCATCCGTTCGAACCCTCCTCCGGTTCGGATGTCGAAGAAGCCGCGTCGCTGGCGATCGAGCAACTCGGGCCGGTCTTGCGCTCGGAAAATTCCTTTTTCATCGGTCGCGTGGACAACCATGCAGCATCGGATTCCGAGCAGGTCAAGGAAGGCATCCGCCTGCAGACCATCCGACAGCTTGATGAACCTGAAAACATCGATACAAACCTAGCCAATAGAAACGAACAAGGATCATCCGCGTTGCTCGAAACGGGGCAATACGTTTTCAACGCCGATGCGAAACAGCCGCTTTCCATGGAAATCGGCACCCGTATTTCGGCAAACCTTTACGCGCATGGTGCCTTGACTTTCGTACGCCACAGGGGGCGTCTGGTTCCGCTCGTTCACGGACGAGCGGATTTTTCCGTCAAACCCGGTCGGGAACCGGTTTTCGTCCTCACGCCGAGGGCTGTTGTCGAAGTGGTCGGCACGAAGTTTTCCGTACACGTGCACAAATCCGAAAACTGGGAAAAGGTGGCGGTACGCGAAGGGAAAGTGCTGTATTACGATCGTGAACGGAGTTTCTCGCTTGCACTTACCGCCCGGCAGTCCGCCACCTGGAACCAAGACGCAAAGAAACCGGTCGTGACGGAAGAATTCCCGCAAACGCCGTCCCCTCGCTCCGTCGATGGAAACGGCACAATCAGGAAAAAAGAACACGTTCCCCACCACGCTTCTCCGAAAAGGGCCGAAAATCCCCCTCAATCGCCCAAACAACGCCACGTTGGAACTCCCATGGGCGCTCCGGCGAAAGAAGAGGATCTGCCCGCCGACAACACAACGACGCACGCAACGTTGGAAATTCCTTCCGTAGACGTGGCCATCGACAAACTTCCCGAGCTGTCGGACGACGACTCATCGGGCGTGTTCCAGCGCAGGGATACCGGAGATTCAAAGCAAACCCAGGGAAGCTGGACGCAAAACCTTCTTACCTTGCCGCCTTTGGAACGCCACAACGTCGAGCGGTATTACGACGCCATCGAGACGTTCATGAAGGACGGCTACACCCAACGTGCCCTGACTTCTTTGCAGGAGTACATCGACGACCATCCCGGCTTCGTCAACGAACGGGCGATGTTTCTGGTGGCGGAATGCTACAAAAGTCTCGGCGACCACAAGAAGGCGCTCGAAGCTTACCGCCACTACTTGAAGAAATACCCGAAAGGCTCCTGGCGCATTCACGCCAAACTCTCCATCGGCGAGTTGGAATAGCCCCTCGAATATTTTAGATTTTTCGCTCTACACGCCGGAGGCGTCGAGGATTTCCCTGACTTTTACGGCCAGAGAGTCCGGGCTGAAGGGTTTGCTGATGAAGTGCACGCCTTCCTCCAGAATGCCATGACGGGTAATTACGTTTTCGGTATATCCGGACATGAACAGAATGGAAACGCCCGGCAAGCGCTGTAACACGGACTGCGCCAGCAGGCGACCGTTCATGCCCGGCATGACAACGTCGGTCAGCAGCATATGAATGGGGGCGTTCGAGACGGTCAGGATCTCCAAGGCTTCTTCCCCGCTTGCAGCGGACAACACTTGATATCCCTTGGATTCCAACGCCTTCTGCGTCATTTTCCGCACGTTTTTATCGTCTTCGACCAACAGAATCGTTTCATTTCCTACCATGTTCAATGTCGAGACATCTTCCTGCTGTCCTGCCGGAATATCCATTTCGTATACCGGGAAAAACACCTTGAATGTCGTGCCTTGTCCGAGTTCGCTGTACACCTGAATGTGCCCGTGGTGTTGCTTTACGGTGCCAATCACGGACGATAACCCCAACCCGGTGCCTTCTCCCAGGGGTTTCGTCGTGAAAAACGGGTCGAAAATTTTCTCCAGATACTTCTTTTCGATCCCTGTTCCCGTATCGCTGACGCTTATTTGCAGGTACCTGCCGGGATGAAGATCGATTTGCGCCTGGCAATACACCTCGTCAAGGTCTGTCACGGCGGTTTCGATCGACAACGTACCGCCTTCGGGCATGGCGTCGCGTGCGTTGACCGCGAGATTGACCAGCAAGTGTTCCAACTGGTTGCGGTCGGCCTTGATCTGCGGCAGGTTCTTCCCATATACCGCGTCGAATTGAATGTCCTCGCCGATCAGTTTCGACAAGAGCTTTTCGAGGGCTTGAATCACGTCGTTCACATCGAGGAGGATGGGTACGATGATCTGTTTGCGACTGAATGCGAGCAATTGACGCACCAGTTCCGTGGATCGGTCGGTGGCTTCGAGAAGCTCGGTGAACACTTCATGCATGGGATCGTCCGGATCGGTATCCATCTGAACCAACGAAATATTCCCCGAAATTCCCGTCAGCAAGTTGTTGAAATCATGGGCGATACCGCCTGCAAGCAAGCCGATCGATTCAAGTTTTTGAGACTGCTTGAGCTGCTCTTCCAGCTTTTTCCGCTTTCGTTCTTCCTCTTTCTGGGCGGTCACGTCCTGAATCGTGCCAACCACCATATTTTGCACGGAATCGTACTCGGCCATGGAATGAATATCGACGATCTTTCCGTCCGATGGACGACGAATCTTGAATTCCACGTCGTAGGGACGGTTTTCCTCGATCAAATCGCCCATCGCGGTATCGAGAAGCTCCCGGTATTCCGGCAAAGCAACTTTCTTTACTGCATCAAAGGGAAGAGTCTGGTTCCTTATGCCGTAAATCTCGCTGGCCTGGAGGGAAGTATGCATCAGATCGGTGTTGAGATCGAGCTTCCAATTGCCCATTTTGGCCATGCGCATGGCTCGTCGTAGTTGGCGTTCGCTTTCGCGAAGGGCGTTTTCCGCTTTTTTACGCATGGTGACGTCCGTCGCGAAACCATAAATGCACGGACGTTTCTCGACAGGATCGAGGCGACGGCTGGCAAAAATGGAAATCCATAAAGGAGATGCCTCGCGCCGGTACAACCTGCTTTCAAGCTGGACAATCTCCCCGATTTCGCTCAACATACGATCCATATTCTCTTTATGCTTCGGATCCATGAACAAATCGCCGGGGTGCTCGACGTGCTCATATACCTCTTCGGGCGACTTGAAACCCGCCATCCTGGCGAACGTCGGGTTGACCTGAAGATGTCCGCCCTCCGCCCGATACTGAAAAATACCAATAGGCGCGTGTTCGAAAAGATCCCGATACTTCTTTTCGCTGGAATCTCGCGCCTCTTCGGATCTCTTCAGTTCCGTGATGTCCTGTAGGGTTCCGTGCAGGGCGATGGGCGCTTTCTCTTCGTTGTACATGATCCTATGCATACTGTGCACGAAGAGCACTTCCCCATTTGCATGAATGATTCGAAAATCCAGGGAGAAATCGGACTCAGTTTTTAAGGCAACGCTTGCCACCGTTTCGTTTATCATGTCCACATCGTCCGGATGCGCCCATTGGTTGCTCTGTTCGCGAACGAACGGTTCGGGATAATCCTCCGGGTTGCGGCCATAGATCCGAAACAGTTCGTCGGACCAGTATATTTTTCCGTTCACCAGATCCGCTTCATAACTTCCCAAGTGAGCCACATCCTGGGAAATCTCCAGCAAATCCCGGCTCTTCCGAAGCTGGTTCTCCACGGCTTTGCGTTTCTGAATATCTTCTTCGAGGGCGAGCAGCGCTTTCTGCAATTCCCGAGTACGGCCTTCCACCTGGATTTCCAGCGTTTCCCGGTTTTTCAGCAAGGCTTCGGACATACTGTTGAACGAAGCGGCCAAGGCGTTGAATTCCTTGCCGAAAACAAGGGGAATGGTTTCGCCCAAAAGGCTGGGGTCGGTAGCGATCTTGCTTGCTTCGCGGGTGATTCGTTGTAAAGGCCGAATCACGAGATATCGATTGAGCCACACGACAATCAGAACCAGCATCAACAGGACTACCAGCGAAAACGCAATCAACGAATAAAAAATGGACAGTGTGATCTCGTGGGTTTCCGAAATGGGAATACGAATGGAAATCGCCGAGACCACCTCGTTTTCAGAACGGTGGAAGCTATTTTCCGCTCCGTAGATTTCGATCATTCGACCGGGTGCGGCGTCCGCCACGCTATGACAGCGCAGGCAGCTTCGTTCCATCGTTTCTCCCCGGTGGAGAACGTTCAGGTAGGTTTTTCCGTCGATGGTTCGAATCCGGGCTTCACGTTGGAGCGTCGGGTCCGTATTAAGCGCTTCGATGAAACGTTTTTCGTAGGCGTCCGCTTCGTTTTGAGGGGAACGCGCATCGATCGCGCATTCTTTGTAATAGTAGTCGGTATCCACCAAATCTTTGAAATACTTGTCGATTTCTCGGACGGCATAGGTGGAGGACATCCACACGGGATCGAAGTCGTCGTCCGTAAGAATCGGATCGACGTACTCAAACAGGGTGGGTTTGAGTTGATGGGAAAAATAGGTGTGGGTCGCCAGGTTGCGCTTCAGGATCAGGTCCGCCTTCGCCTCGGCTTCCTCGATCGCGTGAGTCATGGCTTGATTGTAAGTGGAAATCCCAATGAGAAGCGCAGAGACAAAAACGCACAACGCAACCGCCAAGCTGAAACGGAATGAAATGCTCCACGTTTTCATAGGCTTGAAATTTGAATTCCTTTTAGGTTTCTCGATACGCAATGTCCCGTCACTCACAAAACCTGAACCAACCTCAAGTTATAGGATCGTCTCGAAAATTGAGTCCTACAGAACGAACCAAACGTCCAACATTTCCAGAAATAAATGCGGAATCCCCCTTTCGATCTGTTTTATACTGCATCGTGATCCGTATTAATTGTATGCTTAAACTCTTTCCAAAGCAACGATTCTCTGTGGAAACACAGGGATGGGGGCGGAAAGTAAATTAGTGCGAAACATTGTTAAAGCTTATTCTTAGGAGAAAAAACGTAGGGGTGAGTGTAGTGAACAAAGTGAACGGAGTTCCCCAAAACCGAAAAACTCTGTCAAAACGGGGGCTACAGTCGCTATGCTCCTTTCACCCGCCCCTACATTCCCCCTCCCATTTTTAAGGTTTCAAACGAAAAAACAGATTTTGCGCTATTTTCCTTGGTTGGAGCAAGTCTCCCGACTTGCTCCACAGGTTCATGTCGTCGGATTGAAAATCCGACGTGAAACAAATGGTTCAGGTTGGAAACCTGAACCAACGAACAGAGATCCTTTGTGTCGGGTGGAATCACCCGAACTGCGATTTTGGGACAAGTCAGCGTAAAGACACTTTCATCGGTCTATTTCCTTGTGATTCATTTTGTGAACTGTTATAATAAAAATGTATTTAATTTTACATAATTAAACAAAGTGAGTGTATAGATCATGAATCCCAAACAAGCACTCTGCCGAATCATCGGATTATGGCTCATGGGGATATGCTTGTGCGTATCGACACTCGCGTTTGCCGAAACCACTTCGATCGGCAAAGCTAAAACAATAAAATTTGGCACCGTAGCTCCCGAACACACGCCTTGGGCGGAGACGGTCTACAAAATGAAAGACGTGATCGAAAAGCAGGGGAAAGGCGCGGTGCACATCAAGCCGTTTTTCGGAGGAAGCCTGGGAAACGAGACATTCCTGCTGAAATCTTGTGTGAAAGGTGAAATCGATCTCGTCGCGTTGACCGGTACCGTGGTGGCGGAATTGATTCCCGAACTCAATATCATCGAGTTCCCCTACCTTTTCGAGACGAATGAAGAGGCGGATTGGGTCATCGACACGATTCTGACGCTGAAAATCCTCAGCAAGCTCGAAAAAAACGGCCTCGTATTGCTCGCCTGGGGAGAAAACGGTTTTATGGGACTGGCAACCTCTTCGAAACCGATACATCATCCCGACGACCTCGACGACATGGCGTTTCGCAGTCAAGAAGGCCAAGTAGCCATGGAAATTCTTTCCTCGTTCGGCGCCAAACCCATGCGCATGGGCGTCAGAGACGTGGCGCTATCCCTGAAGTCCGGGATCATTCACGGTTTTCAAGGCTCAGCGACCTGGATCGGAGCTTCGGGATGGTCCAAAGCCTCGAAATATTTCCTGAAAACGCGCCATACCTACCAACCCGCCCTTGTGATTGCCTCGAAGAAATCTTTCGACGCATGGCCCTCCGCCGTCAAGTCGCTCTTTCGCCTTCCCAACGACGAGTTGACACGTTTTTCTCGAAACGCCCTTCGGAAAAACGAGGAGCAATGGGAAGAAAAGATCAAAAAGGACGGGATGATCGTCTCGGAGGTGACCGAAGAACAGCATCGTGCATTTGCCAAGAGATCCGAAGTCGTGTACGCTCGCAAAAGTCAGATTCTTGGTCTTTCCGGAGCGGAATTACTGGACGAAGTGCTCCGGGCTTTGAAGCAACGACGTGCGGGAGGTACCGATGCAGTGCAAGGAAAAGACGATCCAGGCCGCTGACGGCTATCAGCTATATACCCAGTCCTTCGAACCCGAAAATCCCGTGGCCGCACTGGTCATTTTCCATGGCTACGGCGAGCATGTGGACCGTTATCGCCACATCGTAAGCCACTATTATTCCAAGGGATTTTCCTGCTATCTGCTCGACCATCGCGGGCACGGACGCTCCCAGGGACGCCGGGGACACGTCATGCAGTGGCGGGAATACCTCGACGACGCCGAACAATTCTGGCGTGAAATCGTCGCTCCGAAATGGGAAAACGGCCCCGTTTGGTTGCTGGGGCATTCCATGGGCGGGTTGATCGCGGCTTCGTACGTGCTCGAAAAGAAACCCAAGCTCAAGGGGCTGGTGCTGTCGTCGCCGTTTTTCGGACTCAAGGCAAAGGTCAACATCGCAAAGCTGATCGCGGGACAGATCATGAGCCGCATCCTACCCACGCTTTCGTTGAAAACCGACATCGAACCGGCCCTTCTGACCCACCAGCAGGAATTCGTGAGAGAATACGAAGAAGACCCGCTCGTGCACAAGGTCGCCAATGCTCGTTGGTTTACGGAAGCGCTCAAGATTCAAGAACGCTGCCTGAAAGACGCCTCCCTGCTGGAAACGCCCAACCTGCTCGTCGTGCAGGGCGGCGACGATCAGATCGTCGACCCGCTGGTCAGCCGGGCCTTTTACGATCGCGTGGCCGTGGAAGACAAAAAGTTCATTTTATACGAAGGCTTTTACCACGAAGTGTTCAACGAAACGGATCGGGAGCGGGTCTTCGAAGACCTCGACGCCTGGTTGGAGGAAAGAGTGTAGCCATGGACCCGCAAAAACTGGAAAAACTCAACAAGCTCAAAGAGTCCCGTTCGGTTCAGGCGTTGCGGCGCTCGAAAGGCCGATTCCTGGTTCCCAACGCCATCACCGCGCTCAGCCTGATTCTGGGCATCGTGACCATCGTCATGGCACTCAAAGGCAATCTGGTTCCCGCAGGATGGACCATCTTACTCTGCGCCATTCTCGACCGCCTCGACGGTCCGACCGCCCGCGCCCTGGATGCCTCGTCCGCGTTCGGTGGCGAAATGGACAGCTTCGCCGACTACACCGCCTTCGGTGTGGCTCCGGCGATTCTCGTGTTTTCTTCGCTCGGCCCCTCGGCTCCGGCGGGGTTTTCCCTCCAAGGCGGGGAAGAATATTTTCTATACGCCGCAGTGATTCTCTGGGCGCTCTTTGCCGCCATGCGGCTCGCGCGTTTCAACATCACCTCGGTTCCCAACAATCCGTACATGATCGGGATGCCTGCCCCGGCGGCGGGAACCATCGTCATCACCATCCTGCTGATCGGCCTGATGCGCCATGATTACGGCTACGGCCTCGCGCTCTTGGGAAGCATTCCCTACTTCATGATTTTCTTCGCCCTGATGATGATTTCCCGCATCCCCAGCCTGAAGAACTCCAAAGGGCGGGGCTGGCATTCGCAACGTTTCGAGCAAATCGCCACGCTGGTGATTTTCTTCCTGGTCGTCACGCGCATGTTGCCGGAAATACTGTTCTTGTTGGCAATCATCTACATCGTGCTGGCCTTCGGCTGGCCGCTGTTCCATCGGGAAAGGGTGCAGGAAGAACTACGCGCCCTGGGGATGCAACTGGATGCACAAACCCACCAGGTGGAAGAGGTGGAAGAGTTTTACGAGGAAGAAGACCTCTCCGACGACCCCGAAGAAACGAACGAGGACGGCAAGACGACATGACGGTCGCCACGGGACTGGATCGCTGGCTCATGGGCTCCGCGACCCTGCCCGGTCGCCGGGCCGTGATTCTTTGCCACGCTGCGAGCGTGGATCGAAACCTGCGACATATCGCGAATCTGGCCCTTGAAGACACCCGCCTCGACGTGGTGCGGATTTTGGGCCCCGAACACGGATTTCTGGGCGCGGCCCAGGACATGCAGCCCGTCGAGGGCGAAACCGTCTGGCGGGGTATTCCCGTCACCAGCTTATACGGAAGCACCGAAGAACAACTCCGACCGTCGCCCAAAGACCTCGCCGGGGCCGATTTCCTGCTGGTGGACGTACAGGACGTCGGTGCGCGCTACTACACGTATGCAGCCACGATGGCCTATTGCATGGAAACGGCGGCCCTAGTGGGATTGCCGGTCGTGGTATTCGACCGCCCCAACCCCATCGGCGGTCGCGTGGAGGGTTTCGCCCTGGAAGACGCCTACCGCTCGTTCGTGGGCACGTTGCCCGTCCCGACGCGCCACGGGCTGACCTTGGGCGAACTGGCCCGGCTCGTGCAATTGGAAACGCTTCCCGATCTCGAATTGCACGTGGTGGAAATGGAAGGCTGGCGGCGCTCGATGTATTTCGAGGACACCGGCCTGCCCTGGGTCATGCCTTCGCCCAATATGCCGACCGTGGACACGGCGGTGGTTTATCCCGGAGCCTGCCTGCTGGAAGGCACCAACCTGTCCGAGGGACGCGGCACGACCCGACCGTTCGAACTGTTCGGCGCGCCATGGCTCGACGTGGACCAAGTGGCCGGGCGGCTCACGCCCGAAGACCTGCAAGGCTGTGCACTCCGGCCTGTGGAGTTTCTGCCGACCTTCCAGAAATGGGCGGGACAACCCTGCCGGGGATTCCAGCTCCACGTGCTCGACCGCAACCGTTTCGACTCGATTCGTACCTATCTTGCACTGATTTTGGCGATTTTTCACGTGCATCCTTCCGCATTCGGCTGGCGCGACGAGGAATACGAATTCGTCGGCGACCGCGCCGCCTTCGACCTGCTGATCGGTCACGGTCGGGTTCGCGCGCTCCTGGAAGAGGGACGGGACGTGGACACGCTGCTTGAATCGTCCCAAACGGCGATTCGGGAATTTCTCGACATACGCCGCCCCAGTCTGCTGTATCCGGAGTCATGAGCGGCACGCGCCACGAACCGGGCACGGGCAAGCGCTTCGGTCCCTATCTTTTGGAAAAACGACTGGGGCAGGGCGGCATGGCCGGGGTCTGGCTGGCGTGCAAAGAAGACGCCTCCGGCCTTTTTCCCCGCTTCGCCCTGAAAATCATCCACGACCACCTTTCCGGGCAGGAACGTTTCCAGGAGCTTTTCCGGCGTGAGGCACGCATTCACATCGGTCTGAACCACCCGAACCTCGTCAAAGCTTTCGAGGTCGTGCAATCGGGGGAGCGCCTGGCGCTGGTCATGGAACGCATGGACGGCAGCCTCGAAACGGTCACGGCGAAATGGAAACCGGATCAAGTCGCTGAAATCGTTCGGCAATCGGCCTTCGCCCTGGACTACCTGCACCATCCACCGGAAAAAGAGACGCGCTCTCCGATCGTCCACCGCGACCTTTCGCCGTCCAACCTGCTGCTCGACGGCTTCGGCACGGTGAAGATCGGAGATTTCGGCATCGCCCGGCTTTCCTACAGCAGCGGGTTGACGGTCCACACCCCCGGAAAACCGATGTACATGGCACCGGAGCAATTCGAGGGACAGGAGACGGCGGCGAGCGATATCTACTCTCTCGGGGTGGTGGCGCTGGAAGCCTGGAAAGGCGAAAATTCGCCGCAAATTCAAGAGGTTGGCACGAGCCGTCACGACCTTTTTACAGAGTGTCTGAATGAGTTGACATCGGAGCATGAGAAACTGGTGGAACTGCTGCGCTCCATGCTAGATCCCGATCCCACGTGCCGTCCGACGGCTGCGGAGATCGTCACGGAACTTTCAGGAAAGGACTGGCATCCCGGCGCATTCGTCCTGAAAGGACTGGTGGGAACCCGAAACGAACCGCGCGTGACCCCTTCCGCCGCCCCGACACGCGTCATGCAGGGAGGCGCACTCGATTTCGCCCCTGAAAAAGAAACGCCTTCGGGGACAACAACACGGTTTCGCCCCTTCCTTTTCCTGCTGATTGCGGCGATCGTGGGGCTGTTCGCATTTCTGGTTCTGAACGTAGCCCTATACGATGCCCCGGAGGAGACACCCGGCTTCGGCCCCGTCGCCGAAACCCCCGTTCCTTTTGTCGAGGACGCTCTCGTGGTCATTTCGGCGAAAACCAAGCACGAGGTGTTTCTCGACGGCCAGCCCGCCGGCGTCACTCCGCTGAAGCTGCGCATTCCTGCGGGACGGCACGTCGTCGGCGTCCGCAAGGGCGACGGCCCCCTGGAGGAACGGCCCATCGTCGCCGTGCGCGGAGCCAACGCCGAGGTCTATTTCAAGCATTGACGCTCCTCCCTTTTCCCAATACGCCCCGGACGCTTGCACCTCGCTTTTTCGGCCCTACGTTTCGGATAGAGTTTTTTCCGGGCATCGATCCAAGGTGACACCCATGACGTCTTTCTCGCATCCCGGTGAAATCGCGGCGCTTTTGGCGGCGTTCTGCTGGACGATCACCGCACTCAACTTCGAGTCGGCAGGCAAGCGCGTCGGTTCGCTGCCGGTGAATCTGATCCGACTGGTGCTGGCTTTCGGTTTTCTTTCCGGCTACGGCGCGTGGTCGCGGGGACACTGGATTCCTTTCGACGCCCAAGGAGACCAATGGCTCTGGCTGTTGTTCTCCGGGTTGGTGGGGTTCGTCATCGGAGATTTGAGCCTCTTCCGCGCCTTCGTACTGATCGGCGCGCGGCTCTCCATGCTGATCTTCGCCACGGTGCCAATTTTCGCCGCCCTGCTTGGCTGGGTGTTGCTGGGAGAACATCTTTCTCCGCTCGACTGGCTGGGCATGGCGCTGACGGTCGGTGGCGTATCGTGGGTCGTCCTGGAGCGAAAGAAGGGCGAAAACGGGGAACGCTCCTCCCTACCCGTCACGGGAATTTTGCTTGCTCTCGCAGGGGCGGCGGGACAGGCCATGGGGCTGATTTTAAGCAAGATCGGCATGAAGGACTTCGATCCCTTCGCCGCCACGCAAATTCGCGTGGTGGCCGGAATCGTCGGGTTTTCGGTGCTGTTTACAGTCCTCAACCGCTGGAAACCGACCTTCGACGCCCTGCGCAACGGACCCGCCATGAAGCGTATCGTCGCCGGGTCCGTGTTCGGCCCGTTTCTGGGTGTTTCGCTGTCGCTGATGGCGATTCAGCGCACGCAGACCGGCGTGGCCGCCACCATCATGTCCCTGGTTCCCGTACTGATTATTCCCCCCGCCATCCTGCTATTCAAGGAACGGGTTTCCCCGAGAGCTTTCCTCGGGGCTATCGTCGCGGTATCGGGCGTGGCGATTCTGTTTCTTCAGTGATTCCGGGAGGTTTTATCGAAAAAGCCGAAGCTTGGGTAGGTCGGGTAATTGTTTTACCCGACATTGCCAAGGTATAGGGTAAAGCAATTACCCGACCTTGATACAAAAAAGCTTGGATCGCTAAATTCAAACGGAACCCCCCCACAAATAAGCACTTAAACAAATAATAGTAAACTCGCCCGGTTCCGAAAATTCTCCCCCTCGCCATTGAAAGCCGCGTTTCCACGCCTATTGTTATAGACATCGTGGATTGGAAAGCCTTACTCGAACCTTTCAACCCGGCGGGGCGCTCATGACGAAAATCACCCTCCCCAACGTCATTGTGGAAATGGACGGCGACGAAATGACCCGCGTCATCTGGCGTATGGTCAAGGAAAAACTGCTGTTTCCCTATCTCAACCTGAATCTCGAAGCCTACGACCTGCACGTCTCGAACCGGGACGCCACCGACGATCGGGTCACGGTCGAGGCGGCGGAAGCCATTCGAAAACACGGGGTGGGCGTGAAATGCGCGACCATCACCCCCGACGCGGACCGCGTGACCGAATACCATCTGAAAAAAGCCTGGAAATCCCCCAACGGCACCATTCGGGCGATTTTGGACGGCACCGTCTTTCGCAAGCCGATCCTGGCCCGCAACATTCCCCCGTTCGTGCGGACCTGGAAAAAGCCAATCGTCATCGGACGTCACGCCTTCGGAGACATTTACAAATCCGCCGAGATGAACATCCCCGGCGCGGGAGAGGCGAAGATCGTGTTCACCTCCGAAGACGGGCGGACGGAAGAAAAAACGCTCGCGACTTTCGACGGACCGGGCGTGGTAATGGGCATTTTCAATACCGAAAAATCCATGCGCGGCTTCGCCAAAGCCTGCATTCACTACGCGAGCAGCGAAAAAATCGATGTCTGGTTCGCGGCGAAAGACACCATCAGCAAAACCTATCACGCCCGCTTCCGGGACGTTTTCCAGGAGGAAATCGACCTCGCCCGCAAGCGCCTGGACGCCGCCGGTTCCTCCTACCGCTATTTGTTGATCGACGACGCCGTGGCGCAGATCGTCAAGCACGAAGGTGGCCTGCTGTGGGCCTGCATGAACTACGACGGCGACGTCTTCTCCGACATGGTGGCCGCCGGATTCGGCAGCCTGGGCATGATGAGTTCCGTCCTGGTGTCACCGGACGGCAAGTTCGAATACGAGGCCGCGCACGGCACGGTGCGGCGGCATTTTATGGAGCATCAAAAAGGCAACCCCACCAGTACCAATTCCGTAGCGACGATCTTCGCCTGGACCGGAGCGATTCGCAAACGCGGCCAGTTGGATGGCGTGCCGGAGGCGGAGGATTTCGCCGACCGTCTGGAAAAAGCGGTGGTGGAAACCATCGAAAGCGGTAAAATGACCAAAGATTTGCGCCTGCTGGCCGATCCCAAGCCCGAACGCGGTCTGACGACCGAAGAGTTTTTGGATGCCGTGGCCGACTCCCTGGAGCGTGGATTGTCCACCAAGTAACTGAAAGGACACGGGAAATGCTGTTCGAAGTGGTGGTCTGCCGCAAAGGGGAAGCGATCTACCGAACGTCGGTGGCCGAACTGGACACCGCCCAGCGCACGGCGGAATATCTGGCGATGAAGTACGACGAAAAAGCCGACAGCGTAATCGTCTTTCGGGAAGGCAATGTACCGTTCTGGCTGTGGTTCGACACATCGAAGGAAGACTGGGTGGAAGCCGACGAAAACCGCCTCGTCCGGCTGAATCTGCAAAAGGACAAAGTGGCCGGGACGTGGACGGAGAAAGAAACGTGACGGATGAATTCCGGCCTGATTTCGCGGTGTTTTTTCGACTCGGTTCCCTTTAAAAAATTCCTTGACAGTCAAGGGGCGTCGATATAGGTTTATGACCCTCTTGCGGGGGATTACCGTAAGAATATCGAGAGGTAGCAACATGTTCGCGGTCATCAAAACCGGTGGTAAACAATACAAAGTGGCGCTCGGAGACGTGATCCAGGTGGAAAAACTGGACGCCGAACTGGGTGAGATTACATTGAGCGAAGTGCTGATGATCGGCAAAGACGGCGATTTCACTGTGGGTCGTCCGTTCGTCGATGGCGCGTCGGTCAAGGCCGAGGTTCTGCCGCAGGGCAAAGAAGGTCTTGCCTACGGAAAAGGCGAGAAAATCTACGTGCTCAAGCGCAGGCGCCGCAAAAACTACCGTCGGAAAACCGGTCACCGCCAGCTTTTCACCGAGTTGAAAATCACGGCGATCGAAGGCTGAGAAAGGCAGGACTCCCATGGCACACAAAAAAGGCGGCGGCAGCAGCAGAAACGGTCGTGACAGCAACGCGCAACGGCGCGGCATCAAACGCTTCGACGGCCAGTTCGTCACCGGCGGATCGATCCTGGTGCGCCAGCTCGGCACGAAGATCCACCCCGGCTACAACGTCGGCCTCGGCAAGGACTACACCCTGTTCGCCAAGGTGGACGGCTACGTGAAATACGAACGACTGGGACGCGACCGCAAAAAGGTCTCGATCTATCCCGAACCCGTCAACTGATCGTTTTCACGTTCTTTTCGCGATTTCAACCCGCCTGATGGCGGGTTTTTTCGTGGTTTGGAATACAGATGTTTTTCTTATGTGGTCGGGTGAAATCACCCGACGATTTTCTGCCCACCTACCCCACGAGATGCTGCCAGAGAATGCGGCCACCGATGCCCAGCAGCACCATACCGCCCAGGAACTGGGCGTAACGCTCGACCGCGCCCCAGCGCTTGATCCGTTCTCCTAGTTTCATTCCCAGTACGGTCATGCCGAAGGCCGCCGCACCGATGGCCCCAAGCGCAAAGGCGAGATTGAATTCCACCGTGGCGAGACTGACACCCACGGCGAAGGCATCGAGGCTCGTGGCAAGCGAGAGAAACACCATCGTCCCGCCCTTGGTCGGATCTTTGATTTCTCGTGGAGTTTCGGAATGTTGGGAGCGGAAACCCTCGACGATCATGTTACCACCCACCACGAGCAGCAGCAGAAAGGCGACCCACGGAGTGATGGATTCCGCCAGCGCCCGCAAGACCTCGCCGGAGCCATAGCCGCCCAACGTCATCAGGGATTGGAAGAGTCCGAAATGCCAGGCCAGGCGCAAGGTGCGTCGCCATCCGGTTTCGGGCAGGGTCAGACCGCTCGCCGCCGCGACCGAAAAAGCATCGACAGCCAACGCAAACGCCACGGCGATGATCGAAGCGGTTTCCATGTCCTCCCAGGTTCCCCCATGCGCGTTCGAAAACGCGGGTCAGTGCTCCTCTTCCGCCAGATCGTCGCGCACTCGCACCGGCAAACGAATGTGCGACGAATGCGCCGCATCCCTGTAAAAATGCAGGTCAGGCGGCTCGTCCGGGACGGCCTCGAAATGGTCTTTATCGGCGCCTGCCAACGCGATCCGAATACGGTGCCCGGCCTTGAACAGGTACGACGTCGGGTACAGGTCGAATTCTAACACCGAAATTTCATTGGGAACAAGCGGCATGGCGTCGGCGCGCTCGAAAGAGCGATACGGCACGGCCATTGTATACGGCGGCGGATTCTCGCTTAGCTTGCGATGCACGGCCCGCAACAAGCCTTCGGTCACGTAATGCACCTCGCCCTTGGGGCCGACGTCCTCCAGGTACACGAAGAAATTGCCGTCGGTGGCCGTCGAGGACACGTGCAACTCCACGATGGGATGCCCTGTCACTTCGGTGGGAGCTTCCAAAGGCACGGAGGTATACACTTGAAGTTTGCGGTCCCGCTTTTTCCGTTTCGGGTACTGAATCGGTTTATGCCGGACGTTCACCAGCGAATTCCAACGCGACGATCCGCCCGTTCCCGCCGTGAAATCCACGGTGTAGGCATCGAACTGCGGCGCATCGGCTTCGGGAGCCTCCACGGAGAGCTTGCCGTCTTTTTCCAGGTAATATCGGGCGGTTTCGAATCCCAGCGGCGGCCAGGTTTCGCTTCCGTGCCATTTTTCCTCCCCCATCGTGTAGTAATGCACCGGCAACTCGTCGTAAATGCCGGTTACACGCTCCTGCAGGTGGAAATCGAAAAATCGTAGGCTCTCGGCGTCGTGATCGAAGATCGATTTCTGCTTGGGCGCGAAAGGACTGATGTTGTGATAGCCGCCGTGATCCCAGGGGCCGATGGTCAATTTCCGCTGGGATTGCGGCACGTTGAGAAACAGGTGAATTTCCGAAAGCAAAAACGAGGCGTCGTACCATCCGGTATAAAAATAGTAGGAAGTATCCGGATCGTTCAGACGATCCAGGTGCTTGGCGGGGCTGATGTCATCGACCCGCCGACCCGGCATCGCGGCGGATTCGTCGTCCCGAAACGTGATCCCGCCGATGAGATGGTGGATGTTGCCGTTTTTCTTGTGATCTTCCAACGCTTCGGCCAGCCGCACGCGCTTTTCGTCGCCATCGACGGGATGCGTCCCCTTCGTCACCATGTTGATCGCCGCGCCGAAATAGCGTTCCATTTCGTTGCTGTCCAGGGCGTCGGCCAACGTGGCCCAGGTTTTGGACAGCCATTCCAGGTGGACGCCGCCCGGAAACACGGTTTCGGAGTAGATGTCGAACATCGCATAGCGCGGCATCACGGCGGTCACGGCGGGATGTTGTAGCGTCGCCAGAAACAGCGCCGATCCCCCGGTGTAGGAATTGCCGATCGCCCCGACTTTGCCGTTGGACCAGGGCTGGGCCACGATCCAATCCACGATTTCGCCGCCGTCTTTCACCTCGTCGTCCGAATACGGATGAGGCCGGGTGCCGTAAGAAGCCCCCGAACCGCGTGCATCGACGAAAACCCAGGCATATCCACGGGTTACAAAGTTCTCAATCGTTTTATCGAAACGCCCGTGCAAAAAAGCGCTGAAAGGCCAGCGGTACTCCTGGCGACGCACGTAACGGGTTTGAATGAGGATCGTGGGCAGTTTTTCCCCTTCCTGCAACCCTTCCGGCAGGTAAAGATCCAGCGCGATGTTCACGCCGTCCCGCATCGGCAGATAAAACGAACTCAGCGACACCTTTTCAAAACGGGGCGCTGCAACGGCGGGTTGTTCCTGCGTGTTCCACCAGCAGATATTTTTTTCATGCCGCGCCATTCGTTCGGCGCAGCAGAGTGCGGCCATCACAAGAACCAACAGAATCACGATCGCTGCAAGTCGCTTCACACGGTCTCGTTTCGATGGGTTCATGGTCGTTTCGCGCTTGTTAGAGCGGTTATGATTGGTTTTTCGCGATGGAGAGACAATTACACGGAAACAAAGGGTGGCACGGGCCAAGCGACGTGAAACGTCCGCTTGCCCGTGTACGAACGATGCCCATGGGCAACCTGTGGTTGGCCCATGGCACCCGCCATGCCACCCGACACGAGAAAATCATCGCTAAAACCGAATAAAAACCGCGATTTTTCAATCGGTCACACCCTGAAAAAACACGGGCGAAGCAGCGTGACGCCCCGCTTCGCCCGTGTGGTATTCGCAGTCCATTCCGGGGTTTCCCGGAAATCTTACCGCCTACTTGTACGCGCCGATGTTCGCCAGCGCGATGCTGCCCGGACTGACGGTCGTGGGATCGGTCATCACGTTGATAAGAGCCGGTTTTCCGCTGGCGAAGGCTTCTTCCAGCGCCGGGCGGATGTCTTCCGGCTTGGTCACGTACATGCCGACACCGCCTAAAGCTTCCAGCATCTTGTGGTAGGGCACTTCGCCGATGAAGGTTCCATCGGGAATGGAGTGACCCATGCGCAATTCCTGGCTGTGGCGGATCATGCCCCAGCCCAGGTCGTTGGCCACCACCACGACGATCGGCAGCTTCTTGCGCAACGCCGTTTCGAATTCCATGAAGTTGAAGCCGACCGCGCCGTCACCGATAATCAGCAGCACGCGCTTTCCGGGATTGAGATACTGGGCGGCGTTGGCGAAAGGCAGGCCGACGCCCAGGCAACCGTACAGGCCGGAATCGAGGTAATGCCCCGGCGTGCGCGCCGTGCGGGTCATGCCCATCCAGATTTGCGTGTCGCCACCGTCGGCAACCACGGTATCGTCATCGCGATCCATGAACTCGTTGACTTCGCGGGCCAGCCGCAGGGCGTGAATCGGCGCCTCGTCGCTGCTCCACTGGGGCTCGAAGGCGGATTTCGACATCATGTCGGTGGCTTTGAGGGTTTCGATCCAGACGTCATAACGGCCCTTGAGGGTCTCCGTAAGGTTCTTCTCGGCGATCTGGCGGTTCATTTCGGCGAGCAGTCCCTTGATTTCGCCCGTGACGCCGAGATCCACCGAGTGGTTCCGACCGATTTCCTCGCCCTCGATGTCCACCTGGATCAGTTTCGCGTTGGGGCTCACCATGTCGCCGAACATGTAGAACAGGCTCAGGCGGGTACCGAGCAGAATCACCAGGTCGGAATCAGCCTGGGCCAGCAGGGAAGCGCCGGGTCGCGTGCCCACGCCGGATTCGAAGCACAGCGGGTGAAGATCCGACACCGTGCCGCGTCCCATGCCCGAATTCATCACCGGCACGCCGGTGCCTTCGACGAATTTAAGCAACTCATCCGAAGCGTCCGAGTACCATGTGCCGTTTCCGGCGATGATGATCGGCTTTTCGGCCTGGGAGATCATGTCGAGAATCTTTCCGGCGGCTTCGATATCCACGGGGTGGCTGTCGAGGATGGTGTGAGTCCTCTTGACCCGTGCCGCATCGACCTTCTCGTTGAGCACGTCCACCGGCAGTTCGAGATACACCGGGCCTGGACGCCCGGTTCCTGCGATGCGGTAGGCCATGTCGATGAACTCCGGCACCCGTTCGGGACGATGACACACGAGGGCTTTTTTCACCATCGGCTCGGCGATGGGCGCCTGGTACATGTCCTGAAGGTCGAGTTTCTCGTTGCAGCGCACGCCGACGCAGCCGGAGATCAACACGAGCGGACTGTTGGCTTGCCGGGCGTTGGCGAGACCGGTCAGCGCGTTGGTGAATCCGGGTCCGGCGGTCACGATGGCGATGCCGGGCTTGCGGGTCAGGCGACCGTAGGCTTCCGCCATGAAAACAGCCGACTGCTCGTGACGGGTGTCGAGCAGTTGCACGTCGGTGCCTTCGAGAAACTGATAAATAGGGGTAATATGTCCGCCGCTAAGAGTGAAAATGACATCAACGCCTTTTTCGATAAGAGCATCGGCAGCCAGTTTCGCGGCCATGATCGTTTCCATGTGGATTTCCTCCTTTGTGTGGATATCGAATGTAATAAGTCGTGATACGGTTTTAGGGTTCGTAATTTGAGTCAGTCGTTGTGTCTTTTATAGTCGCAGGCAGGCGTAGGATCAAGCCTTTTTCCCGAACCCGGCACCGCTCGCACCTTTCGTGAGTGTCAAAAAAAACCTTTATAAGTTTCAAAAAACATCTTTAAGAGTATCAAAAAACTCGCACTTTTTTATGACTTTCACCGGTTGGAACGTGCACGTTTTTTGTCACAAAAAATAGACAATATCTGTATACGGCATTTTCCCCTTTGAAAATGCGCGTTCGACACAGAAATATTGCTTTTTTTCATATGAAATTTGACAGCCTTCCACAGTTGGGCTACGTTTCCGAAACGCTGACTATCCCTTTACACGCAGTTGTAAAAAAAAAATTGTCTTTGCCAATATCATCTCGCGGCGGCCAATAGCCGGTTTGGGGGGGAAGATATCGCTTGGGCATCTTTCTGTTGTCCTTTTGGTGTTCGACTTTCGGGCTGGAGTCATCATGAAGAAATCTCCGTGGTTGGTTGTAGTACTGTGTATTTCCCTTGTGTTTCTCGGGTATTTCTCCATCTCTTGCGAGGAAGCCACCGAACCTTCCTACACTCAATTCGCCGTGCTGGAAGGCACGCCGTACGAGCGCGGCCTGCAACACGGCACGCAGTTCAAGCCTCTCATCCGCTCGCTCTACACGCGCCTGCTGACGACTTCGATCCTGCCCTACCTCAACCGCGAACAGGGCAGCATCGCCCCCGTATTGCCCGAATACAACAAGCCCGAATACCGGGAGGGCAAGTTTTCTTACGTCATGGTCAAGGAAAGCGGACACCATCTGTATGAAAACTTCCTCTCCGACGCCCAAAAGGATGAAATGCGCGGCATCGCCGAAGGCGCCGACATGGAATTGGACGAAATCCTGATCCTGAACACGTTCTTCGACACGATGATGGGCTTTCGCGGCATCGTCTCGTTTATCCAGGGCATTCAAGACCCTGAAATCAAAAGTCTCTGGTTCGATACCGATCTCACCCAGGACGGCTTCGACAACGACGGCAGCGGCATCAAGGACAACTCCGACGAAGGCCCCATCGATCCGTACAAGACTTCGTTTCATGCAGTGATGGTGGAAGTTCCCACCGACGCTCCGTTCCACATGGTGATCGAAGACCTCTATCTTCCGGGATTCGCTTGCATGGACCCGCGCAACTTGACGCCGATGGCCGAATTCGAAATCGAAAGCGAATGCGTCGATCTCAGTTGCATCCAGCCGGAATTTCAGAATCTCGACAACTTCCGTCGGGAGCATTTCACCGAGGAAGCACTGAACTCCTGCCTGGAGCCGCGCATCGGTATCGAATGCCTCGACATCTACTGCGCCGAGGCGATGGACCCCGGCTGCGTCAACCCGGATTCCATCCGCATTCAAATGAACGACACGCTGTACGTGGCCGGAGACGACGCCATCGAATGGAAGCGGTTGGAAGGCTCGGAAGCCACCGGCGACGGTCTGCCGGAGGATCATCCTTACCGGAGAGTATGCAACTACCCGTTGGAAGTCACCTTTTTCCCGCCCGAAGGCTGGCCCGAAGCCAGCGAGGTTTCACTCTTGATCCAGGCGGGCGACCAGTCCCCTGTTTACAGCCCGGAGCCGTATCACAACCGTTATATGCGTGACGAACGTATTGTGTTCACCACCAAGGGCTTTTACGAAAAAGAAGGATACGGCAAGGTTCCCAGCGAGGTGGAAAACCGGGGGGCGGTCGATCCGAACAGCCAGCCCACCTCCATCGCCTTCGCGGTGCGCAACTCCGCCACGAAGGATGGCGATCCGATCATGGCCCATCATTACGCTCTGCTGGATTCGGACATGGTGCACGAACATTCGATTCTGTTCGTGCACAAACCCGACGACGGCTACCCCCACGTGGTGCTCGGCTTCGCGGGACTGATCTGGGGCTTTGCGGGAATGAACTCCGAAGGACTGAGTTTCGGCTTCACCAACTCGGATACGTTGGACAACCCGCTGGTCGGCGTAGCATTGAATAAAATCTACGAAAACATCGCGGACCTGCTGGAAAATCCCGATCTCGTCGGCCTGTCGGCGGCCATGCAGGGCGTAAAAATGCTGGCTGAGGGCATCCCCGCCGGAATGATCGGTCGGGACGTGCTGGCCCACTATTCCACGGTAGATGAAGCCGCGAAATACATCCACAGTCTCCATCATTCCTACGGATGGAATTTCCTGCTCGCCGATGCGGAGGGAGGCATGGTGGCCATCGAAGTCGATTCGGCGGTGCTGGACAATGATGAACACCCCGATTTCGGCGACCGGGACGGCTTCATGTATTACACCCCGGAAGAGGGCAACCCGGAAGATGGTCCCAGGTGGGCCAGTGTCGGAGACGACGACCTGCGCATCTCCAGCCACTACCAGAAAAACGTCGTGGACATTCCGCCCCAACCGATCATGAGCACTTTCGAGCCTCCCCGACAGATGTTTTGGACGGGATATTTCCTGCGCTCGCTGCGAACGTTCTACGTGCTGGGCGACCAGATCAAGGAGAATTATTCGAACATCGACGTGGCCAAAGCCATCGAAATCCTCCAGGTTCCCGACCTCGTGGACAAGCGCGACTCGATGAGCGCCGCCGTGTTCGAACCTAAAAAGAAAATCGTACACTGGTCGCTTGGGGTGGTTCCGGCCTCGGATGGACCGTTTACAGCCTTCGACCTGGGTGCTTTTCTTGAAGAAGGAGGTGCGAAATGAAACGACGCACCGAATTCCGTAAGGCATTGAATCTTCTCGCGATCTTCCTTCTTTCCCTGGGTTTCTCCGCCTCGGCCTGGGCCGGATTCACCGAAACCCTGCCTCAAGGCATGTTCATGCTGGACGAAGCCTTCGTCTACTCCTACGTGGACAGCATCTGGGACAACCACGACGACGAAGCCCCGATCCTCGAAGCGATCGACCGCTACGAGCCGGGCGGAGGCAAGCAGGGCGTGATCCATGTCCGCCCTAAAGCCAAATACATGATTCTTATCAACAAGTTGCAATATGGTATCCTCGACGATCTCTCCATCGGGCTGGGTATTCCCATCGTGCTCAACAGCGAAGTCGATCCCGGCCTGAGCTGGGAAACCGGCGACTACCAGCGACAGATCGGACGCCCGTACAGCGAAGACGATTTCTGGGCCTGGGCCGGGAGCATGGGACAGAGCAAACCGCAAAAATGGAGCGGCAACAAGGGCAAGCTTTCGGACATCGTATTGGGACTGCGCTGGCAGTGGACACAACGCATCGAGCGATTCCAGGAAATCGACCTCCACAGCGCCCTATCCATCAGCGGCATCATTCCAACCGGTTCGCCAGCCGACCCCGAAGAAGTGGTTTCGGTCGGCACCACCATGTACGACCTGCACACCATGGGCGACCTGGCTTTCCACCTGAGCTTCGACAAGAAGTTCAAAGAAGAGCTGGACAACCGCCTGACCTTGGGCCTGGACGTCTTTTACGAGACGTTTTTCCCCCGCGAGCGCGACGCCGCCGAAGGCACCAAGCATCCGTTGCTGCTGACGCAAAAGCCGTACATCGGCAACACGTACACCATCAAACCCGGCGATTTCTCCGGCTTCGGCGTGCAAGCCGACGTCGTGCCGTACCGGGGACCGGCCTGGGGGACGTGGCTCGTGGACGGCGACGCCGAGAAGGCCGAAAACCTGCCGCCGATCCTCACGGTGTCGGTCAACTACACCTTCATGTACCTGCAACAGAGCGACTGGCGCTCGAACTTCGATCAATGGGACTGGGACAAGGAAAAATACTGGCGACCGGGATACAAGAACTTCATTTCGGGCACCGCGCTGTTCAGTTTCCTGCGCCTGGGCGCACCGTTCCAGTTGTATTGCAACGTGCGTTTCCTCTCCCTGATCCCCGGCAAGAACACCCGCGCCGCCGACGTGGTGACGACCGGCATTCAGGTGCCGTTCAAGTTCTGGTAGGAGGGTTCGGGCTAAAACTGCGTCGAATGGTTGAAGCAAGTTTGAGTAGGTCGGGTAATTGTTTTACCCGACACATTCATGGCGCTCGGAAATGTCGGGTAAAACAATTACCCGACCTACGATTTTTCCCACCAAAAATCCCATCCATGGAAACTCGCAAAAGTCGCGCAATTTCACGCACACTTGCCTCATTTCGCTCCGGTTCGTGCAAACTTCGGACGAAACACGACGAAACGGAACAAAATCCCCCCGGTTTTCCGCAATTTTGACCGAAATCTGCGAAGCGTCGCCCCAACCTGTACGTGCACGTATGGGGGGTAGGTCTATTTTTTATAACTATGCGTAGATACTGGGGTTATAGTTTTCAAACCTGTACGTATACGTACAGGTTGGGGGTGATTTTTGGCGTCCAAAGTGTACGCAGGCGTACAGGTTGAGAGGAAACCCCGACACCATTCCACCTCTGATCTCGGTGGACGAAATGCCCTTCTTCGTTGGCGCAAGTACGGTTGGTTCAAGCCTCCTGGCTTGAACCATAAGGTTTCATGTCGGGTCTCCTGACCCGACCGCATGAACCTGTGGAGCAGGCCAGAGACCTGCTCCAACAAATACTCTATGTTTTCAATAGGTTACAAAATATCGGGATAAAAACGCCTACGCGGAAAACTCCTGACTCGCTTGCGCAAAATCTATTGAAGATACTGCAAAATTGTGCATTTTTACGCAAACTCACGTCATGCTCGATTCATGCCGCAAAACTCGTGCAAACTTACGCAGAAACGTGCAAAGTCCCCCCCGGTTTTCTCGCAACGAGTCGAGGGTACCTCGTGAAAAGTGTACAGCAACTGGACAAAAACGGCGTTTTTCGACCCAAAAGCCACGCAACGTGCTATTTTCTCTCACAAAGCTCGTGTTTGCGAATCTGCACGTTTTTTCACAAATTTGCACGTTTGCACGAGGGGGCTTGGTGCCGTGAAAAGCCCCCACCATTTCCCCGGCGTTCGTGTCAGTCCAACACGCTGGGGTCCCATTTCGAGGGATCGCGCACGAGGTCGCAATCGAGAATCTGAACGCCATCGGGATTGCGGAACGGAGACCAGCAAGCATCGAGAAATGCTGGGAAATCCTCGATGCGTATCCAGTACAGACCGTCGTCCGATCCATAGTTGGGCGGGCGGTAGTCGTAGGAGCCGTCGGGGATGGAGGCGTCCCAGAGGTTCCAGTGGGGCCACTCGTTGTATTTTTCCACGGCGCGTTCGTAGTAGGCCATCACCATGCGGGCCTCTTCCTCATCGAGGGGATAGCCCAAGCTGAGCGATTGCATCAAGCTGCTCGCAAGGTCGCGGTCGAATTCGTCTTTGGTTTTGGGGAGTTCCGCCTCTTCGATGCTGCGGTAGCGCTGGTTGCGTTCGACCAATCCCTCCAGTCCGACCTTGGCGTCCTCAACGTCGTGATGGATCAGCGCCTGATAGATACGGGCGAGGTGGTGCGAACGAATCAGCCAGATGTTGAAGTAATGCACGTTGATGGCCGCCTCTTCATACGGATTGCCCGAAGCCAGTCCGCAGTCGTTGTCCAGTCCTTCGCCGTAGGCGTTGTAGGCCACGGCGCGTTTGGCGTTGCACATGGCGTTGGGAATCAGTTCGTCCCAGGCTCCGTAGCTGGCGAGATCCCCGGCGTCGGCGTCCAGTTGCTCGTCGCCGCTCAAGCCCGGAATAAACGGCTTGCCGTACTTGTCTTTGGTGCGAATCCAGTAGTCGTGGTCCACGATGTCCTTGAAAAACAGGTGCAGATGTTCCCAGGCGTCGGTGCAGGCTGCGCGCATGGCGTCGTCCTCGGCGTATTCGACGGCGTAGCGCATCGTTCCGGTGATGCGCATCATCCGCGACACGTCGTCCTTGCTGCGCATGTTGGTGACCCACACCGAACCCCACTTGGGATTGTTCGGGAATTCGAAACGGTGGCAGTTCCAACCCTGCCCTTCGTGGTACCAGTTGCTGTAATCGACCGAAGCCTTGTAGCCGTCGAAGGTGGTGAAATCGTGATTGAAAGCCACGATGTTTCGCGCCATCAGGTGGTGCAACTCGTCGTTTTCGTCGTAAACCATGCCTTCCATCTGGGCGGTGACGCCTTTGCAGTATTGCTCGGCCAGACGCGCCATGGACTCGTCCCCGGTCATCAGGTACCCGGCCATTGCCGAGCCGAGGATTTTGATCGTCCGCGTCATCAGGTTGTGACCGCCGTCGGCGGAATCCGGCTCGTTCGTCTCGTTGTGCACGAACGTCACCGTGTCGCCGCTTTTCTCGGCGTGGGTGGTCGTCCACCAGACCGTCCAGTCTTCTTTGCCGGTCGAGGCGTCCACCCCGTGGCTGGTGCGGCGAATCCAGTCGAAATAGCCGATTTTCGCCATCAATCCCACGAGGCGCTCGGTGAAAGCGCGCACGTCCGCATCGGGAATCGGTTCACCGGGTTCGTCACGAACGAAGGAAAACGGCAAGGTTTCGGGAAGTCCCAACTCGACTTCTTCTTCGGCGTCGCTCTCTGCAGCGTCCGTCTCCACGACGTCGGCGTCCCCTTCCCCGCTGATTTGCCGGATTTCATCGTCGCCACACCCAACCAGACACCCCATGCACAGCGCCAACGCCGCCCAACGCCATCGATTTTTCGCCATTCCGAAACCTCCGCTTTGTTTGATCACGACTCCCAAGAAGGGGAATTTGCTTGTCTTACTTTACTCGCAACATATTGATTTCAATGACTTTTATCTCCTCTCCCTTTGGGAGAGGGCTAGGGTGAGGGAAATAGAAAAAAGCCCCCTCACCCGGCGCTATCGCACCGACCTCTCCCGAAGGGAGAGGTTATCCGACCCTTCGGGTCCATTCCAAATAAACTCAAGCAACTTGCTCCAACGAAGCCTCCGGTGGGTGACCGTGACAAGCAAGTATCCAATCGCGGGTGCCATCTATAAGAGAGACCTGTTTGTCAAGCAGATTCCCCCATTTTTTTTCATCGATGTCAAGCCGTCCTTCGTTCATCCATCTATTCGGCGTCGTATTTCACGCGCCATGATTCCGTGCAAGAATCGTCCGCCCCATTCAAGGTCAAGCTCTCGTCGGAGCACTGGCACCCGCGGGGTCGGACGAAACGGTGATTCGAAAGAACGTATGGAACATCGAAATCTCTTCACGTTGCTTCTGTCACTTAGCGTCTATCCTCGTCTGTCACTTAGCGTCTATCTTCGTCTGTCGCATTGCGTCTACCTCTTGATCTCGTGGCTTGTCGATACCTCCTTGGCCGGAGCCTTCGCCGAAGGCCTCCCCGTCCGTCGCCTACAACCCTCTCACGCACGAGCAAGGCGGGCGGGTCAAGGCTGCAAAGCACGAGCGAAGCGAGCCTGGCCTTGACGCGCCCGGTGCTCGTGCTACTGGGCACAAGCCGACGGACGGGGAGGCCTGGAATCGCACCCGTCGCCACCAGACGCACGGCCTGCAAACTCCCAACCCCCATAACCGTCCGGCACCACCCCCAAAGCCTCGGGCGAAAAGCCCTCGGAACGTTTCAAAAGAGCATGCACGATCCGGCACAGTTTCGCCGCCACCGCCACCTTCGCCTTGTTGGCACCGTGCTTCTCCACCCAGCGGCGATAATACGGGTTCAGCGGCTTCTTTCGCTTCCGGGCGTGCTGCGCGCACTCCACAAGCAACGCCCGCAACAACCCCGGCCCCTCCCGCGTGATGCGTCCCTTGCGCTCGCGATCCCCCGAATCGTAGCTCGACGGGCACAGACCCACGTAGGCCGTCACCTGCTTTCGCCGTTAGCCCGGAAAATTCATGAGGATCGTAGCGAGACGCCGAAAACCGAAGATATTTCATGAAGTTGGACCGATTTTCACCCGCAGGCATACTTTACAGTCTGTCGAGGATGAAAAT
Source organism: Myxococcota bacterium (assembly GCA_963663525.2). GTDB lineage: Bacteria > Myxococcota_A > SURF-8 > SURF-8. The sequence goes on along the minus strand of CAXXHC010000003.1, from coordinate 1,510,861 downwards.
CGGGAAACAAGTGAAAGATCGAGGATTTTCAAGTCGCAGTAGATTCTTCATGAATTATGCGGGTTAGGCGAATGGCCGTGAAAACACAAGGAATCCGGGCCATCGATCCGTTCCGTATCGAAGACCCAGGCACCCATTCCTTCATTTAACGAGTCAGGTTCATGCAAAATCTAGAATGGAATCGCTTCTGCGCCTATGGAGCACTTTCCCGGTCCTTGCAACAACGGAACCCGGCGTATAACGCAGTCCAGCCCGCGTTGTACGTACATTGCAGACGTGCGGAAGCCCCGGCGCAGTTGTAGGCACCGCCGCGCACCATGAAGCCTCTGGAGTCGATGTCCGCGGTCACCGGGATGATCTCCCACACATTTCCGCTGATGTCGTAAGCGCCGTACTCGTTCACGCAGTCGGGAAAGCTGCCTGTCGGCATCAGGTGCAGACATTGGAACTGAGTACCGCCGACCTCTCCGCAACGATATCCGCAATTCGAGGAAAGATAGCAATCTTCTTGCGAAATTCCGTTGTCTTCGCAGAAATCGTCACAAAACGTATCGACGCAGTTGCAGGTCTCACGATTGAACGCATTGCCGAACACGTAAAGATTTCCCTGACTTCCGGTACAACCCGCATACCATTCTTCCGCCGTGCACATTCTTTTCCCTGCGGCGGCGCAAGCCATACCGAAGGTCTGCACGTCTGCAAGCCCTACCGGGTTGACGTTCCAGGGCAACACACCGGGACGACTCGTCGCCACCGAATCGTCCACGCCTTCGCTGGTTTCCGTGGCATCCTGCCGGGAGGCCTCGTAGCGGTCGATGCAGACCGTCCCCATATCCACCATGTCGTCCGGGCAGGGAGTTACGGCGCATTCGTCGCTTTGTTGGCAGTGGTCGTCATCGTCGGGCAGGCAGATTTCGTCCGCCTCGCAGGTCTGGAACTCATACCAATCTCCCAAAGATTCCTGCATCGGACTGTTGCAGTCGGCACTGTCCCCCATACAAACCCATTGGCGCTCTACCCACTGACGCGATAGCGTCGCCCCGCAGGTTTCTTCCGAGCAATCGTACCGGTAAAACTCTTCCCAACGACAGCCCACGCCCAGCGGCTCCATCGTCTGGCTTGCCGTGTCGCAGCACAAGCCTTCGTCGCAGTAAAACGGATCGCAGCGGGGACGGTCCGGGACGCATTCAACGGCCACGGCGTCGCAGGTCTCCAACAGATCGCATCGCCGGTACGTACCCGGATCGCTCCAAAGCAAGTCTCCATCGCAAGCCGTCGAAACCCCTGAACAGCGCCGGGCAGCGGTTTGGGACATGAGATCCGCTCCGCAAGCGTCGCCGCTGCAAACGATTCTGGAATCCACGTCGAATTCGCAGATGGAATCCGCTCCGCGAATGCGTTGCGCCACCGTGTCGCAGCAGGGGGCGTCTTCGTCGCAGAAATCGTTGGCGCAAACAGGCACCTCAACGCAACTTCGCTGGTCGAGGTCGCAACGCTGCAAACTTGTGCAATCCTGCACCAATTCGTATTCGCCCGCCACGGGTTCGCCCTCGCAAAGCGCGGAGGTTCCCGTGCAGGTCAGGGTGTATTCTCTAGCCTGCAAATCGGCCCCGCAGGCAGTACCGGAGCAGCGGTACTCGGTATTCACGCCCAAAATCTCTCCGCAGGGTTCCCCCTGGGGTTTGAGGGTAAAGGTTTCGAGATTGCAGCACTCGCCATCAGTACAGTAGGTTTCATCACAGGTGGGACGATCCCCGACACAGGCGTCCTGAACCGGATCGCAACGTTCCAGCGACGAGCAATCCTCGTGCACGTTCCATTCGGCATAAGGTCCGAAATCGCCCTCGCAAAGGGCCGATGTCCCGGAGCAGAACCGGGGGCGATAGCGGATGTAAAGATCCCTACCACAACCTTCTTCGCCGTCCTGTAGGGGATTGTCGGGACAACCGAGTTCGGAGTCCGCCTGGGCGAGACACTCGGTTTGAACCGGATCGAAGTGACAACCGTCGCTGCAACACGGACCCTCGGTACAATCGCAGGGAGGTTCGATATCTTCTCCCTCTTCGAGGTCGGCCTCATCCGTTTCCGTGTCCTCTTCGTCCCCGTCTCCCGGATCGATGCACCCGCCCGATTCCTCTTCTTCGTCACCATCGGTGGCATCCATCTCCGCGTCTTCGCCGATTTCCTCGGTGACATCCGAATCCGAGACGGCCTCGTCTTTGTCCGCATGGGGCACGATCACGGGAAGATCCCGCTCGCGATCTTCGTCGGCCTCGTAGTCCACGGAATCACTTTCGAAACATCCGCCGAGAAACAGAAGTATCGCCGTGATACCAACCATCCACGCCACTTTTCGCCACTCTCCCATGATTCCACCTCGCCTTCACCGTCACGGGATTCACGAAAAATCCATGAAACACCCGCGTCAAACCCTCGCTTTCCGCCTGCGTGCGAAAAACACTGCCGCCATCGGTAACAATATCAGCCAGAATGAAGTTTTTACACCTATTCGACAGCTTCCGCCGTCGTCTGAGTCTTTGCGTTGTGTCGTTTCGTCGTCCGAGCTTTCCACCTCGGCATCATCCTCGTCGCCGTCTGCCGATGCCGCAATCGAGCCACCCAACGGTATGTGATCGCGGGCGAAAGGCGACGTGTTGGATTCTCCGGCGGCGCTGGCGCTCATGTAACGTCCCCACCAGTACGTGGCCAGCAGGTCGCCGCCCGGGTTGAGCCGCAATCCCCCTCCCCCGTTGGCCTGGAACGGGTTGGAGCGGGAATCGAAATTCGAGGGTGGCCGGATCGACGGATGCAGCGCCTCGGTGGCCATCAGCAGGCCGGTGTCGTCCTGATTCTCGATAATCAGTTCGGTGACACCATCGATGGCGATGCACTTCCCGGCGGCGATTTCCTGCGCGTCGCAGTTTTCCCGGCGGGGGTTCCAGTAGGGACCGAGTTCGAAACCCATCAACAGATCCGCCGTGGCGTCGATTAGATCCTGGGAAACGCCCTGGCGCGTCAGGGTCATGTAGATCATGTTCCACATCGGCTGCTTGCACAGGGCGGCGGTGTGGCTTTCGCCTTCCCGGTTCCACCAGCCTTCTTCCAGGAAAAGCTGCAACGGCTCGATCACTTCGGGATCGGTTTCCAGGTAAAGCAGCAGCCACAAGGCGATGGAGGTCATGTCGGGATCGTCGAAATTCGTGTTGACTCCCATGTAAATGTAATCGAATGCGCCCTTATCCTCACCCCAGTTCACCATGTCCAGGTATTGACGTTGGAACATCAACTCGTTGTACAGGTATTCCTCCACCTCGGGATCGCCGGTGACATGGTGAAGCCCCTTTATGATCGCCAACGCCATGATGAGGTTGAATTTATTGAAGGTTTCCGTATCTTCGGACACGTAGAGTTTTTCGATGGATTTGGGATTCAAGTCGTGGTACATCGTCGGTCGCCCGTCGGCGTCCATGATGATGAGGTCGTACTCTCCCTGTCCCACCGGACCGTCCAACTCGGCCAGATCGCGTTTTTCCATCAGCATATGCGCCACGCCCAGTGCATCTTCCTGCATACGAGTCACGAGGCTTTGATCGATATCGGGATCGTCCTTGATCGCATCGTACAGCGCCACCATGCCGAAAATCTGGCCTACGAGCTGATCTTTCGAACACGAATCGATCCAGGACCACTCGCCCTCCGGCAACACGCCGTCGCTGTTGTCGTAGCGAAACGAACCGTTGGATTTGGGTTGCGGCAGCGGGTCGCCGTTTTCGTCGAAGAGATCGATAAATTCCCGTTCGATGGTCGGCAGCGGAGGGTCGTCGGGATTTTCCGGCGTGAGGCGCTTGATCCCCCGCGCAACGAGCCCGTTTCCGCCCGTCACCACGTAAAATATATGCCAGGATTCCACCGCCCGAACTACTCGTTCGCGCGCCTTTTCCAGCTTCTCGCTCGATGCACCTTCCTTTTTCAGCGTCATGTACTCGTAGGCCGTACCCGTCATCGCGATGCCGCCGAAAAATCCCAGATCTCCGTATTCGCCGAAGTGGGACAGCAACTCGAACAAATGGCTTCCCGTCACGCTCTCGAAATCTTCACTGTCGCTCTGGGCCAGAAACTGGTCGATCTTCTGCACCGCCTCTTCGTCCTTCGGGTGCACGTCGAGCGATAACCCGAAGGGATAGGCGTTGAAAAGGTAGAACTGTCGGGCGTGCTGCACCATTTTGGCGTCCAGCTCTCCGAAATCTCCTTCGGGAAATATCGGAGCGGCGTGCACGGAAGGTATTGCGTACAAGCCCGCCACGAGCACGAGCGTGCTCAGCAGCGCGATTCCCGCATGTTTCTTCATGGTGGATTTCATGGTATCCTTTCGTAGGCTTTTTCTTGAGCACGATTGTAGGCGGTGTAGGCGGAAATCAGGTGGCAGACCCACCCAAGCAAACCACCGGAACCGATCCAGAAACCGGGAGTGATAATCAGCCAGAACAACCCCCGCAGAAAATCTCCGTTGTATATCTGTCCGACGCCTGGAACTACTAAGGACAGCACGGCGGCGGTTCCACATGAATGATCCTGGGCCAACGTTTCCTCCTTTGCGACGCGCCACCGAAACCTTCGAAAAACAAACGACCGGACGACGCACGATGGCGGATGCGTCCCGGCACGAACTCGCACCTAACCTTTACGACGTTCTCACACGGCTAACGTTCTTGTGCATCTTTGGCACAAAATGCCAAAACTTCTCTCTTTTTACTTCATTTCGGAACGGAGTACAACAGCGACCGTGGCGAATCACCCCCGTTTCAGGGTTTGACCGACCAGACCGTGCCGTCTTTGGAATCCTTCACCAGAATCCCTTTTTCGGCCAACGCGTCGCGCAGGCGGTCGGATTCGGCCCAGTCCTTCGCTTCACGGGCCTGGGTTCGCTGTTCCAACAAAGCTTCGATTTCCTCGATGGTGATTCCCAGCCGTTTCAGTTCTCTCCCGGTGATGCCTTCGAGAAACTCTTCCGGCGTGCGCTGCAACAACCCCAACACTTCGAAAAGCGGAATAAGCTGCGCCCGGACCGCCTCCAGGGTCGCCGCCACGTCGGCGGGGTCGTGTCCGTTGGGAGCCGTCAGTAAATCGTTGGCGAGCTTGAAGAAACCGGAAAGCCCTCCCATGGCCCTGGGCGTGTTGAAATCGTCGTCCATGGCGAGCTTGAACTGCTCCGGAATCTCGGCGATTTTCTCCGCGTCGATCGCTTTTCCACCCTCGGCGGGATGTTCGGCAAGATAGCGGTCCATCGCCTGCAACGTGGTGTAGAAATACGTCATGCGCCGTTGCGACTGGGTGAGGCGATCCTCGGAAAACAGCACGTCTTTCCGGTAATGGGTGGACAACATCAGGAATTTAAGCGCTTCGGCGTCGAAGGCGTCGAGTACGTCGCGGATGGTCAGGAAATTTCCCAATGATTTCGACATCTTGACCTGACCAGAGCCATCCTCGGCGGGCATATTGATGAACCCGTTGTGAATCCAGTAACGAGCATAGGGTTTGCCGGTGGCCGCCTCGGACTGGGCGATTTCGTTTTCGTGGTGCGGGAAGATCAGGTCTTTTCCGCCGCCGTGAATGTCGAACGATTCTCCGAGGTTGTGCGTGGACATCACCGAGCACTCGATGTGCCAGCCGGGCCGACCTTCTCCCCACGGAGATTCCCACTTGGGCTCACCCGGCTTGCTGGCCTTCCACAGGGCGAAATCGAGGGGCGATTCCTTCTGCTCGCTGACGTCCACGCGAGCGCCTGCTTCGAGTTCGTCCAGGTTCTTGCCCGAAAGCTTCCCGTAGCCCTGGAAGGAACCCACTCGATAGTATACGTCGCCGCTGTCGGTGGCGTAGGCGTGGCCTTTTTCGATCAATCCTTCAATGAATTCAACCATTTGTGGCACGTAATGCGTGCAGTGGGGTTCCACGTCGGGATGCAACAGACCCAGGGCGTCCATATCTTCGTTGAAGGCTTTAATGTAGGTGTCGGTCAACTCGCCGGTGGTGATTCCCAACTCCTGGGCGCGCCTGATGATTTTGTCGTCGATGTCGGTGAAATTCCGCACGTAGGTCACGTCGTATCCGCAATACTGCAAATAGCGGTACATCACGTCGAAATAGATCGTCGGCCTCGCGTGTCCCACGTGGCTGTAGTCGTAGACCGTCACGCCGCACACGTACATCCCAACCTTGGGAGGATGCAGGGGCGTGAAGTCTTCTTTGCGGTTGCTCAGGGTATTGTACAGTCGTAAAGTCATGGTCGTCCTCGAATCCACGGTGAAAAACGAAGGCTTATTGTAACGGTTCGCCTCCACGGGTCAATAGGAAACCCGAGAAAGTTCCGTTCTTCCCTGACTCCTCCCCAAATTAATCCAAGTGATAAAACGCTCATGGTGAGTGATTTGCGAAGCAAATCGTATCGAACCATAGCGTTTATCAAACAGATTCCTCGATACACCGCCCTTTGGGCGGCACTCGGAATGAGCGTGTACAAGCGCCTGTCAAAGGCTTCCTGTTCGTTTCTGAAAATTCTCGCAATCTCGTGAGGCACCAAATCGGGACAAGCGGACTCATGATATCCTTGGTCAAGTTAGACTTTCAGAAAACTGGGGATGGGCCAGCGAAACAGGCACATTTTCCGATTTCGTTGAAATTCATTCCCACATACGATAAAACGTGCAAAATGGAAGGACATAGCCTATAATACATACTCGGTACATTATACTCGATTTGTAACCATTATCTCACGCAAAACGAGACGACAACCTCGATGAAACCGCTTTTCATTCTCGTACTTTCCCTGCCCCACCTTTTGTTGGGGTTTATTACACTGACGGCGCTGTTCGATATGCCCGCCGTGAACGCCGTGGCCAACCGTCTTTCCGTGCCCCAGGCTTCCGCACGCGAAGCCGTGACCGATCCCTCGCCGGAAACGCCCCCCGTTCCGGTCCGTCTGGCATCTCTCGCCATACCGCCGAACACCCCGGCTCTTCCCGAACCCGCTGCCACGCGGGAAGAAACCACTCTGCCGTTGGAGACACTCGCCATTCAGGCGGATTTCTACGACCGGGGGTTGTGGCTCAAGGGCGGAACGGACGCCTTCGAGGCGCATATTCGGGGCGGCTGGAAAACCGGGTGGTCCGAACCTGTGACGGAAAAAGACGGTGCCTCGTACCACACCACGACGGAAAAGCACGCCATCATGGACGTGCACCTGCCCTGGCAAGACACCCTGCGGGTACGGCTTCGGGTCCGTCAGACCCTGGGCTACACTTCCGTAACCCTCAAACTTCGCGGAGAGGATTCCGTGCGTCTGTCCTGCCCCACCGCGCCGGGCTGGCACGTGGTGGAAGGAGAGCTGACTCCGGCCAACAAGGAATCGTACAATTCTCTATACGTACAGACTCCGGGCGTGCAGGTGGATTGGATACACATCTATCCCGCCTCGGAAGCTTCTGACGACTCCCCGCTTCCGGATCGTCCGCCGGAATTTTTCGAAAAACGCAATGAAAATAAGGCACTTGCTCTGACACAGGGACGCAAAACCGTGTGGTGGCTGGAACCCACGGAGAAATCGTTTTTGCGCTGGACACCGACGTTCGAACCCGGCTCGACCGACAAAGCGGAGGCTCTGAGCTTCTCCGTGCGCATTGCCCCCATGGGTGGTGAAGAAACCTGGATTCTCTATACTTATGACCGAAAGAACGCCGCGAAGCCTTTCTCCCATCCGGAGGAAATCGACCTCTCCGGCTACGCCAACGACCTCGTGCGCGTGGAATTGTCCGTGGAGGGCGGCGACGCCAAAGACCGCCTGTGGCTGGAAAACCCGCGCTTCGGGCGTTATGATCCCGTCCGTTTGGACACCATGGCCTGGGAGCCCCCCCGACACGTGCTGGTGTACATTTCCGATACACTCCGTTGGGACAAAGTACGAAGTTACGACCCGGATTCGCGGGTAAAAAGCGACTTCTTCGACGAAACCGTCCGCAACGGTGTGATCTTCAAGCACGCGTATGTACAGGGAAATTCATCGAAACCGAGTCAGGCAACCTTGCTGACCGGCGGTTATCCGCAAACGTTGAACATGATCCGCCACGGCGACGTGCTCAACGACCGGAACTACCCGACCTTCCCGATGATGGTCAAAGAGCACAAGCCGAAGGTCGTGGCCACGATACTCAGCAGCAACGGGTACGTCAGTTCGCGCTTCGGTTTCGGCGGCGGGTGGAATTACAACGTAAACACCATCCGGGAAAGCCTGTGCAGCGACACCGAAAACCTGATCGACATCCTGAAAAACCGGTGGGATTCCCTGAACACCGACGAAAACGGCACGATCAACTGGATGGTCACCATCGATCCCCACGTGCCGTACAAGCCGCCTACGGACATCCTCGCCCGGTACGATACGCTGGACTACAACGGCGACATCAACCCCAACCGCACCGCATGGTATCTACTGGATATCAAACGGAAAAAAGTACTTCCCACCCCGCGCGACATGCGGCGGCTCGTCGCCCTGTACGATGGGGAAGTGGACTACAACATCGAGCAGTACGGGCACCTTTTGGACTACTACCGCACCCGCGATATGCTCGACGACACGATGATCGTCATCACCTCCGACCATGGCGACGAATTCCTGGAACACGGCAGCGCCGGTCACGGACACAGCCTGTACAACGAACTCGTGCGTGTACCGTTGATCGTCTCCTATCCCAAGTGCCTGCCGAAGGGTGTGGAGATCGAGGAAGCCACCGAACTTGCCGGACTGGTTCCCACGCTTCTGGAAGCACTGGATCTGCCGGTTCCGGCTTCGGTCGAGGGAAAAAGCTGGCTGCCGAGGCTCCAGGGACACAAAGAGGAGCCGCTCAACGCCCAAATCGCCCACTCGGCGTTCATGAGCACGATGCGCATGGGAGCTTCGACGAGGTGGAAACTCATCGAGCGTTCCAAACGTGATCCCTATCTGTTCGATATCGCTACAGATAAGTACGAGGCCCGCGATCTCCAAGAAAAACGGAAAGATGTGGTATATTATCTCCGCAAGCGCATGGCTTCATGGCTGCGAGAAGAAAAATGAACGGAGTCTTTTCGAATCGGAATTCGGAATATTGTTCACAGACACGATGGATATGCTACATTGGGAATCAATAAATAGGCACTGGCAACAGGTAGAAACAAACCTCTTTTAATGAATGATAAACTGGAAAAATCCACGAATCTCGTCAATCAGGGGAAAACCAGTGAAGCCCTGAACCTGCTTGAAGAGTGCGATACCGATTCCTGGAGCGACCAGGAAATGGTCGAGCGCTACAATCTCTGGGGCAATACCTTGATGGACATGCACCGCACGGGGGAGGCCGTCAGGGTCTTCAAGCGCTCGGTGGAACTGTTTCCCGACGAACCCATTCTGCTGTCCAATTACGGGCTTGCGCTGATTTCTCTCAAGGAATATGACGAAGCCCTGAAACATCTGCGACGGGCTCAGCGTCTCCAGCCGAAAAATCCGAATTACCAGTATAATATCGGGTACTTCTTTGAAACGAAGGGCGACTGGGGCAGTGCTCGGGAACGCTACGAGGCCGCCATTCGCCGCGACGCGAAATTCGCCGCCGCACATTACGGCGTCGCCCGTTGCGAGGAAGAGCTGGGCAACTACGACTCGGCTTCTCGCTCCTACGACCGATATATCGAAATCGACCCGAACCGTCTGGACGTGCTGTTGGCCGCCGCCCGCGCCCACCACCTCGCCGGGCATTCGGATACCGTCCGCTATTACCTGGACAAGGCGTTGGAACTCGCCCCGGATCAGCAGAACGTCCACTTTCATCGGATGGTGGGTTCCTACTACACGCACGACGAAGACCGCTTCGCCGAGGAATTCGAGTGGTTCCGCAAACATGCACCGAATTCCCCGGATTATTTCATTGCGGCAAGCGCCGCAGGAATGTTGCGCGACGATGCCCAACAGGGCGTTTCGATGTCATGGCAAGCCGTGAAAAACGTCATGGAAGTCATGGAAATCGATTGGGAAAAGGCGCATTTCACGCTTTGCTGGGCCATGAGCCTTTTCACCCATCTGAAGAAGGACGACGACGTGCAGGCATTGTACGAATACGCCCTTCCTCACGGATTTCTGCCGGAAGCTTTTCTTAGTGATTACCGCCTGGCGACCCACGAACGGCTGGATGAAGGCGTGCAGGTGCATCTCGTGCTCGACGCCGCCAATTCGGATTTCGCCGGGCGATTTCATTCCGGCGCCGCCCCCAAAGAGGAACGTTATTTCCGTTCGTACGTCATCAATGCCCGCGATGAGCAGGAAGCCCGCCTGATGGCGATTCGCTCCGAATGGGAAATGAGCGGACGCGATGTCCGGGTGGAACGAGTCGTCAGCAACCGCTCTTTGGTGAAAATCCACCCCGGACTGGTATACATTTCCGGAAAAATCCTATACAACCAAGAAAACTGAACGTTTCAGGACGCTTCGCCGACGCCGCCTTCTCTTGGATTTGCCGTCGGTGTCTCGCGACGACGGGGACGACCCCGTGCAAAGGAGATAGAATATGCATTGCCTGTTTCGAGTGTTTCCGATAGCGGCCCTTTCGATTCTGCTGGTTTTGCTTGCCGCGCCCGCTTTCGCCCTGGACGTCGGCATCGCCCCGGCGACGCGGAAAATCCTTTTCGACACGCCCCTACCCGATGCGACCCAAGCCGACCTCATGGCCGCCCGCAACGAATGGGAAGGGTTTCAGATTGTCGTGAGATCCAGCAAGGCGATCGAGGAAGTCAACGTCACGATAAGCGACCTCGAAGGCCCGAAAGGCGCGAAAATCTCAAATGAAAACGCCAAGTTGTATCGGGAATGGTACGTGGAAATCGTCAACGACTCCCCCACGTCGCTGGACGACTACCCCCGCGATCTGGGTTTCTACCCGGACCCGTTGATCCCGTTTTTCGATCCCTACGCCGACACTACGACCCCGGTAGGCGCACCTTTCGACGTGCCGAAGGACGAAACCGGAACGGTGTTCGTCGATTGGCACATTCCGCTGGACGCCGCGCCGGGAACCTACACCGGAAAAGCCACGCTTTCCGCCAAGGGAGAAACCGCCGTAGAGATTCCGATTTCGTTGACCGTCTGGGATTTCGAAATCCCCCAGGAACGTAGTTTCGGCACGGCCTTCGGTTTTTCCGACAACCTGCGCGACCACCACGGTGGTCCCAACGAGGAACCCACCGAAAACTATGACGAAATCGTCAAACGCTACCACTGGGCGATGCACGAGCACCGCATGGACCTTACCCACATCAAGGGGTCGGTGGACTTCGAATTCGGCGAGGACGGCAAACTGCTGCCCATCGACTGGACCGCCTACGACGCCTACGTCGGGCCTTTCCTGGACGGTTCCTACTACCCGGACGGCATTCCCGTGGCCCGCTTCAACGTGGGGTATTTCCGACCGGGCCGGGGATTGGGCTCGATGACCGAGGACCAGTACGTCGAAGCCTCGCAGGCGTTCGCCGAGCATTTGGTGGAAAAAGACTGGTGGGACAAAGCGTACAATTACGCAGCGGACGAACCTTGGATGGAAGAAGACGATCACGAGTACGAACAGATCCGTAGCGACGGCGAACTGCTGCTGCGTGAAAACGACCTGTGGAAGGGGCACATTCTGGTGACGAGTCCCTGGAACGAAATCATCGCCGACGTGATCGGCATCTGGTGCCCGGTAACGCCGATGTACGAAGAATGGTGGTGGCTGGAAAGCGGCATGGCCGGACGCGAGAAGTATGCGGAATGCCTCGATAATGGCCAGAAACTATGGTTTTACGCCTGCAACGCCAACGTGCCGCCCTATGCAGGCTACGACATGGATACGAAGGTCGGCTTCGAGCCACGCATTCTCAAATGGAGCACCTGGTACGAACGAGCCACCGGTTTTCTGTATTGGCGGGTAAATTACTGGGTCAACGACAATCCATGGGTGGAGTTCCTCAACGTCGAATCCTTCGGCGAAACGTTCGCCCGCAACGGCGACGGCAACCTGCTGTATCCTGGTGACCACGACGGCATCAAGGACGGCAAGGGCTCGCCGGAAGGCATCGAGATCGACGGCCCGATCGTCTCCTATCGTATGAAACAGATTCGCGACGGCTTCGAGGACTGGGAGATGTTCATCCTTGCTTCCGAGCTTGGCGCGGAGGAATTCGTCCGGGAACAGGTGTCCACGGTCTATACGAAATTCGGCACCTGGCTGCTGGAAGATTGCGACAACCCCGGCATGTACTGCCCGGACCATCCGCCCTGGAGCCGCGACGAAAACCTGCTACTGGAAGCCCGGAAACAGGTGGCGTTGAAAGTGCAGTATTTATTGCATCCCGAAACCTATGCCGATCCGGAAGCCGCCGACACGGTGGACGGCGACGAGGACGACGCCACCGAAACGGAAACCCCGGACAATCGCAAGAAGAAAGACGACGATGGCTGCCGCTCCGTTCCGGGGACATCCCTGCCCTTCGTGTTTTTGTTTATGCTGGCTTCTTTGGCGATGTTCCGAAGGCGGCACGGCGCGGCGAGTTGATCGAAACATATGGCCGCATCGTGCGGTGAACGAGAGAAAATTCCTTCGTTGGTTCAGGTCTCCGACCTGCTCCACAGGTTCATGCCATCGGGTTGGAAACCCGATGTGAAACGAATGGTTCAGGTCGGGAGACCTGAACCAACAAGGAGTTATTAGAGACGTTAAGTCCCCTCTCCCTCTGGGAGAGGGTTAGGGTGAGGGATAAAAAACACCCCCTGACCCGGCGTTGACACGCCGACCTCTCCCGGTGGGAGAGGTATTCGGCCCCGAAAGGTCCAATTAATCAGAACCTTCCGTCTTGGGACGAGAGAAAATCCGAGCGGGGAAAACCATGAGCGGACGTCGAAAACGATGGGCGAAATGGAGTGCAAGACGAATCGGATTGCAGGCGTTTTGGCGAAGAAATACAAGTAAAAACATAGATTTCGAACATTTCACCGACTGGGAACACTTACGGGAACGCTTCCGCCGCGCCGGATTTCCCCCATACGAGGAAAACCTGTATGACGATTCCGGCAAGCCGGTGGAAAGCCATTGCCTGATCCGCATCAAAAACACGCAGGACGCCCGCCGCGCCGTGGCACTGGCCAAAGAGGAAGGCTATGGAGCCATGGCCATCGGGAGCCTCACCAGCGCCGTAGGAGCCTTCCAGGTACGAAGCAAGGCGAAATTGCACGGTTTGAAAGGTTTTGTAGGATTGCTCGTGCACCCCGGCGGAACGCTCGAATCCCCCGCGCCAGGCGACGATCCCGACCGGGAAATCTACGAAACCCTCGTTCCCGATATCCCGGCATTAAAAGATAAGGTATTGATTTTCCACAGCAAAGATCCCTCCGTCAACCATCGCGTGCGCACCTGGGCGGGCCTGACACCCGCCGAGATCAACGAGGCGCTCGCCGACGTGCTAGGAGCGGGACATTCGGTGTTTCTCGACCTCACCACGTTCAATCAGGCGCAGATCGGTGCGGTGGTCTGCAACGGCAGTCAAGGACCGGTTCGCGCCAACGCCCGCTTCAACCTGCGCGCACTGACACTCGTAGACGGCGGCGGCGACGTCCACATTTTACAGGGCGAAAACGCGAAAAACCAGGTGGGCCTAGGCGGCAGCGCGGGACTGATTACCGAAGTGACGCTCGACGTCATCCGCGAGGGCGTCAACGAATTCGGCTTTTTCATTCCCCTGCCCGGCGGCATCGGCAAGCAGTACGCGGGAATGGTCAACCATCTGCCCCGCGTGATGGCCGTACTCGACCCCTACGCCCGAGCCGCCTTTCACGACGATCCCGACGGTCGCAAGCTGGTCGCGGCGCGCGGACAGGTGTTGCTGAAAGGTTTCGAGATCATCACCCGCGACGAGTTGCGCGCCACCTACGGCAGTTTGCGCGAGGACAGCGAAGAACGCGGGCGCATCGGGAGTTTGCTCGAAACCATGCGGGACGCCAAATGCCATATCGGCCTGCTGGTCAACTGCACCACCGACGTTTCCGAGGACGACATGATCGACCTCCTGGAAGCGCTGTTCGATGAACCGCCGGATTCCGGCGAGGAGCCGGACAACCTTTTCGCCGCGATTCGCGGATTGCAGAAGTGGCGGGACGTCTACCGCTCGGACGACCACGACGACGACGCGGACGAGGACATCGTGTATTTTCTGCCCAGCGAAATGCGGGCTTTGAAACGGATGCGCGAAGCGATTCCCGAAATGACGCGCGCCTCGAAGTGGAAAGGATTCACCTCCTCGACCGACTTCAACAGCCGCGTCACCGGCGACGATCCCGCCATGCGAGAACGCGCCTACAAAGCCATTATGGAAGTATACTGGGCCTACGTGCAGGATCTGCGCGACCGGCAGTTTCGCGTGTATATTTACGGACACGCCCATCCCGGCATGGAACGGGACGCCGTAAGCGGCGGGGTAGACCTCCACATTCGCGCCACGTACTTTCTCGAAGGCGAGGACGAGGACACCCGCAAACGCGCCGCCGAAGCCTACGTCTTTTTGCAGGATCGCAAGAAACTCTTCGCCCGGCATCTCGAAAGCCTGCACGGACAGTTCGGCATCCGCTACGAACCGGGCGAAAAACACCTTTCCACCGATTACGGTCGCTGGCTGGAACGCCACGACCCGTTGCGCGCTGAAACTTTTTACCGCTACACGCAAACTTACGGAGGCCGCACGTTCGGCGCGACGAGCCGCCTGAAGCTGCACGCCCATCCACCGCGACTCCAACGCGGCATCCTGCACGCCTTCGCCCCGGACCCGTCGCTGCCGCCCTCCACACCGACGATCTCCCGCCTGGAAAAATCGATCCTCCTGTGGTGCCAGCATTCCCACCGCAGCCCGGAAGGGATGCGCGTGCTGTGCGAAACTCAAGGGTTACTTCGCGACTGGCTGGATCTCGACGCCGACGAGCGGCTGTTTTTCACCGAAACGTCCGAAAAAGCGGTTCGGACCTGTTTCAAAGCGCTGGTCAATCGGAAAAAAGGCGGTATGGCGCTGGACTTACGAGGCAAGGAAGTCCACCTGCCGGAGGAAGAAATCCAGGCCGTGGCCACAAACGACGTCCGCCTGCTGGACAACGAAGCATGGAAAAACGTCCACAAAATCCTCGTCGTCCAGACGCGCGAACCTCTTGCGGCGGAGCAACGTCGCAAGGCCGCCGCTCTTGTGTTTTCCGGCGCGCTTTTCGGGCTGCCGGAAGAGTTGGGCCTTCTCGTCTGTTCCCTGAAAACCCTTGAAATCGCACGAAAAAACACCGGTCGCAACCGTATCGGCTACATGCATTCCCTCGTGGAAATGGATGAGCGTCCCCACGAAACCCTCGAAACGCCCAAAATGCAGGCCATCGCCGAGTTGGGCTGCCGGGTGGCGCTGGCGATGGGTCGGGTTCCGTCCCTCTCTCCGCGCGAATCGGCGGATCTCCTTCGCAAGCAGGAGACGTTTTTCACGCTCAATCCCGGTCCGGCACAGATCAACCGGCGGATCGTCGAGCATTGTGTCTCCGTCGGGCAAAAACTCACGGATCTCGTCGGGCAAACGGAAGCCTGCCGCGAGGCGGCGCTCGCGGTGGAGAACTTGCTGCGCAAGTATTTGAATATCCCCAAGAATTACAGCATCTTCTTCACCGGTTCCGCCACCCAGGCCATGGAACAGATCGTCGAAAGCCTCGATGTGGATTTCGGCATTGTGGGCGTCAAAGGTGCGTTCGGCGAACGGATGTTGTCCGTCGCCCGCGCTTACGGGACAGGCCGCGTCAAATCCGTGCGGTTGCGCTGGGGAGAAGGTGAAAACAGCCAGATTCAGTCCATCGCCTCGGAAATGCTGAGCAAACTTCCCGCCATGAGCCTGAAACGCTCCGACCGTAGCGTCGGCTTTTTCATCACGGGACACGAAACGAGTACGGCGGTGCAGACCGACGTCGGGGCACTGATTCGCGCGATTCGCGAGCGCGTACGAAAACCGAGCAAAATCAAGCGGAAACGCACGGCGGACGATCCGTTTCTGTTCGTCGTGGACGGCACCAGCGAGTTCGGTTTCGTCCGCCGCGAGTGGCGCGAAATCGATGTCTATTTCGGCTCGGTGCAGAAATTCATGGGGTGTCCGGCAGGACTGGGCGTGCTGATCGTCTCGCCGAAAGCGATGGAGTTGGCCAGAAGTCGCGACCGCGAACGCAGCCCGGAAGACGCCCTGCTGGCCTACCGCACCTTCTCCATGATGGAGGAAGAACAATTTCGCGGTCATTACCACAACTTACGCGGCATTCTGCAATTGGGTGAAGCCCTTAAAGACTACCTCGAACGCGGCGGCCTGCGTGCGATCCAGAAAGAAACGGAACGCAAAATGAGGCTCGTGCAGGAGGCCGTCTCGGCGTCTCCGCACCTGGCGCAAGCGGTCGTCAACGACAAGGACCGCTCCGGAGTACTGGCCCACATCTTAGGCGTGGATATCGAAGTTGCCCGGCTGCGCGAACGCCTGGAGGATCACGTCACGCTGGGCAACGGATACGGACCGTTCAAAAACGAAACCCTGCGGTTGTATCTCGGCCCCAACGTGTCGGAATCTCAGGTAAAACAGGCGATGGAGGAATTGCAGGCGACCGTCTGCGAGATGGTCGCGCAAGGCGAGCGACTGGAGCGTCCGATTCCCTGCAAATGCCGGAATCTGGACAAGGAATGGCTCGACCTGCAAGGCCATCGCAAACGACCTGGGAATCTGAAAGAAAAACTGACACCGGTCGATTTGAAACGACGCTTCAGGCGCATAAAAGACAAGCTGGCGATTAAAAAGGAAAAAAGTAGTGAAACCGGCTGACTGATCCTCAAAAAGGTCGGGTGATTTCACCCGACCTACTTGGAACACAAAAAGAACATGTGAGAATCACATGTTACGAGTTTCTCGCCCCGCACCTTGCCCATTCAATCCGCCTTGGATTCGGTTTCGCGGTTCACCTGCTCGGCGATCTGCCAGGGTTCGATGCCGGTTTCCCGTGCGATCTCCACGAGATCGTCGGTTTCGAGAATGCGCCGCTCGAAGCCATCCGGACCCGTGGCGATTTTCACGCGAAGCTCGTAGCCCCGCCAATGGATGGTTTCGATTTTCCGCTTCAATTTCAAGCGGTTGACATCCGACATCCTCACGCCGATGCTGCCCGACACCCGCATCAGTGCAAACGCCAGCCGTTCGGCGTCGTCCGGTTTGGCGAGCACGGTCCAGTGCCAACCCTGGCGGTTTTTCTTGCCCATGTACGGCGACACGTAGACATCCAACGCCCCGCGTTCCAGCAATTCCGCCATGCCCGGAGCCGCGAGATTGCCGGGCAGATCGTCCACGTTGGCCTCGATCTGCACCACCCGGTCCCGCTCGAAATTCTCCGATTTCTCTGTATCCTCCAAAGGTCGTCCCAAAAGCAGGCGCAGGGTGTTGGGTTTCCCTTCGGGATCTCGGCTGCCGTGCCCGTAACCGATGGTTTCCAGGATCATCGGAGGCCTGGAAACGCAACGAAATGCATAGGTTAGAATCGCCGCCCCGGTGGGTGTGGTCTGCTCGCCTACCTCGTCGCCCGGCAGCGTCGGCCAACCTTCGAGAAGTTTCAGCACCGCCGGTCCGGGAGCGAGCATCGTCCCGTGGGCAATGTGCACCATCCCCCGGCCCAGTGGAGGCGGATCGCTGGTTCGTGAAGCATCGCCGAGTTTTTCCAGACAATACGCGGCGCAGGCGATGTCCGCCAGCGAATCGGCGGCCCCGACCTCGTGAAAGGCCACGTGATCCGCTTCACCTCCGTGAATCCCCGCCTCGGCCAGGGCCAGGCGGTCGAAAATGCCGAAAATCTCTCGTTGAATCGCTTCCGGGAGATCCGCCGCGACGATACGTTGTTTCAAATCTTCGTAATGCACGTGATCGTGCCCGGTTTCGATGGGTTGATCCGGCTCCTCGGTGGAGCCGTCCGCCAACCGCACGACGAATTTCGTCCCCGAAATCGACGAACGCGACTCGCGGCGGGTCTCCAACGTGACTTCCGGGACGAGTTTCCCCGTGATTTCGGCAAGTTCCTCCAACGTCACTAGCTCAGCATCCAGGCAGGCACCCACGAACATATCTCCCGCAATACCACCGATGGGTTCGAGATGCACGAGCCTCGTCATCGTTTGTCTCCTTGGATTCGGCGGCAAATGGCATGGGCCATCATCGCCGCGCCGTACCCGTTGTCGATATTCACCACCGCCACCCCCGGAGCACAAGTGTTGAGCATGGTCAACAGCGGGGCGATCCCTTCCAACGCCGCACCGTAGCCCGTCGAGGTCGGTACGGCGATCACCGGTTGTTCCATCACGCCCGCCACGACCGAAGGCAGCGCCCCGTCCATGCCCGCCACGACAACAATCACGTCAACGTAGCACAGTTCCCTAATACGTAGCAACAATCTTTGCAAACCCGCCACGCCGACATCGTACACACGGGCGACGTCGTACCCGGCGATATCCAGCAACACGGCGCATTCCTCCGCCACACAGAGATCGGCCATTCCGGCGCTCAACACCGCAATCCGACCGGGACGCTCGGCAACGGCAAGCTGCGCATTCGCCCAGAACAACCGGGCATCTTCGAAATACACACCCTCGGGAAAATGCGACAGACAGCGATCGACAAGGGTTTCTTCCACGCGCGAGGCCAGAGCCGGAAACTCTTCTTTTCCCAATTGTTCCAATAAGTTGCAAACCTGTTCGGGTGTTTTTCCCTGGGCCAGCACCACCTCGGGAAACCCTTTTCGCTTCGCGCGACCGGTGTCCAGCAAAGCGGCTCCGACTTCCGCCGTTCCCGCCTGCAACAGACGTTCGAGGACGTCTTCTTCGGACATCGCACCGTTTTTATACCGTTCGAGCACTTGTTTGAGTGTATCGTTACCGTTCATTCGTCGTGTACCATCCGATTCAATTTGCCGGACACGAAACCTTCCAGGTCCAGCGATACGGTTTTCATGCCTCCGGCCAAGGCCATCTCGACCAACGGCAGGCGTTTTCCAGACACAATCAGCGTTTCAATCGCCTCCGACGCCACCTCGATGCGCAAATGCTGCCCCTCGATCCGTGCGCGACACGGCGAAAAACCCCAGGCCAGCAAGGCATCCTCGATCCGCTCGACCAGCCGCAAACGCTCGACCGTCACAGGCGTCCCATACGCGATACGGCTGGCGAGACAGGGTGACGCGGGACGCTCCGCGTCTTCCAGGCCCAGGGCTCGGCTGCGCTCGCGGATCTCGTTTTTCGTCATTCCGGCGTCCGCCAGGAGTCTTAGCACGCCGATTTCCTTCGCGGCAAGACTTCCCGGACGAAAATCCCCGGCATCCTCGGTATTTTCGCCATCGAGCAAATGGGAGCAGCCTTCGTCCCTCGCAACCGTCGCCAACGCCTGCAAGATCGCTTTTTTGCAATGATAACAGCGGCGCGGCGGATTCCTAATGTAATCAGGCAGTTCCGTCTCGCCGGTGTCGATCCAACGATGGGGGATCTCCCAACGTTCGACGAAGCGCACCACCCGTTTTCGCTCTCTTTGCGGAAATGAAGGGGACCGCGCCGTCACCGCAAGAAAGTCGCCACCTTTTTCTTCCTTAGCCAGCTTGACGAGGTAACTGCTATCCACGCCACCCGAAAACGCGATGACCACGCGCCCAAGCCCCCGTAATCGCAGACGAATTTCTTTTTCCTTATCAAGGCTGTTCATCGAGGCTCCACGGTCAGGAGTCAATCACTAAAAATGTCAGCATTTCGGACCCGGAGGGTCCAAGTGCCTCTCCTTTGGGGAGAGGTCGGTGCGTCAGCACCGGGTGAGGGAATTTTATGCACCCTCACCCTAACCCTCTCCTAAAGGGAGAGGGGACTTTTTCTCTTTGATATTAAAAAGTTATAAATAAAACACCATGGTCGTTGTTTGACAATATTTCGAGATATATCCCAATATCAGTCCACATCCAGCGGAGAAAATTCCTCGTCCCCGTAGAGAGCGATGTAGTTTTTCCACACGCCTCCGCATACGTCGATCCAGCGGCAACGCCGACACGCGGGCGTAAGCTGCTTGAGTACGTCGACTTTCAGATCCTGCCAGACGAAGCGCTGGCGGCCATCCTCGTCGGAAAGACCGTCGTTGCCGGGATTGTTGAACGACGACACATGCGTCCGGCGATCGCGGTATTCGCCGATGTAGCGCCCGCGAAAAACCCGGTTGGCGAAAAAGCGCTGGGGATAAATGCAATAAGGGATTTCCCCGAAACTGAGGTTGATTTTCCACTTTCGTTCGTTCAACGCCACGGCCTTGAGCAGCAACGGCATCGCCTGCGTGAATCTGGGCACAAGTTCCTTGTGGTCGGCGGCGCGCCCTTCGGGACGCACGAAGTTGAAACGGATGTCCCGTATTCCCTTCCCCGCCCAATATTCCACGAATTCCGGCAGGGTCGGCAGGTTGAGACTCGTCAGCACGGCGTTGATGCTGATCGAGCGCACCCCCTTCCCTTCCCGTTGCAGCGACAACAGGTTGTCGATGGCGTCCTTTTTGGTGTTCATCGATCCCTTGCGCCCCGAAAGCTCGTCCTCGATGTCTTCAAGATGGGAATGCACGGAGAGACAGTACCGGTTGATGCCGTGACGGACGGCTTCGTCGCAAAACTCCGCTTTCGCCAGCCGATAGCCGTTGGTGTTGATCGTGATGTCGTCGAAACCCTTGGCACGGGCGTAGTCGAGCCCTTCGAAAAGATGAGGATAGAGCGTCGGTTCTCCGCCCAGCAATCCCAGGCTTTTCAGGCCGATCTCGTCGGCGTAGTGGTCCAGTTCTTTTTTCAGGCGCTCCAGGGACAACCAACGCCGCTGGTCTTTGCTGGAATGGCCCTGCATACAGAACACGCAACGGTTGTTGCAGGCATGTCCCAAGTTGATATCCGCCCGCTGCCCCTCCCCTTTGATCGCCGACGCCGGGGCGGCGATGCCTTCGCAGGTGTCGATCTCGTGACGAACCGGATCGTCGGGGGTGTCGCTCATCTCACGTCGCTTTCATTATTCCAGAGGACCGAATTCGGTACTGATTTCAAACGCGAACGTCGTCGGACGCGGGCTGGCGTCGGGATCGATCCCGAAATACCCGGCCAATGTCGTCCAAGCCGTATCTTCGTCGAACATGCCGGTCGAAATAAGGATTTCCATCACATCGGCGAACGCTCCCTGGCCGGAAATCGTCGCGGTTTTCGGGAGATCGTCCACGAGGTCGGCGGTAAACGTGCCTTCACGCACGATAAGTTCGCCGACCTTCGTCCCGCTGTCGCCGCGAATGGTCAGGGTCCAGCTATCGAATGTCCCCGTAACCTGCTCGTCACCCCAGTCGGAGTCTTCCATCACGGCTTGGGAAAGGATATCCGGCGCTCCATTGCCATTGGCGTCGGTGGCCAGCACGAGATCCGCCTTGCCTCCGCTCGGCGTAGTGTATCCCAAAAGCACCGGCGGAATATAGGGCTTGATGATGGACCGTATCGCCTCGGAATCCGGCTGTAAAATCTCGGTTTTCTCCTTGTCGGAAATGAGCACGCCGTCCGTATCGATCTCGAATTCCTCGGTGATTTTGCCGAAGGCCACGTCGAGCAGTTCTTTGACCTGCACGTCCCGCCGATCCCAGAAATACGCCGTGCGGGTTTCCCAGAGATAGCCGAAGGGATAAGCGGTGAGGCTTTCCTTTTCTTCAGCGACGAGTTCCAACGGATAACGGTACACATCTTGTTCGACCTCGCCCACCATCTGTTTGACGTCCGAGGTGATCTGCATCGCGGCTTCGAGTTTGTCGTAGGCGTCGTCCTCGTTTCCATCGCGGGCATCGCGCACCGCACCGTAATGCAAGTAGGCTTGTTCTGCCCGCAAGTACAGAAGATAACTGGAGGTTTTCAATTCCAGATGCCGTTTTTCGCGCAAGCCCTCGTTGTCTTTCTGGATGTCCGGCAACTCGATTTCCTGCAAGCGGTCGGAGATTTCCTTATAGGCGGCGCGCATCTGTTCCAAGCGGGCGTAGTCGCCCAGCAACCATGCCTCGAAATCCTCGTCACTGTATTCGTACAGCTTCCAATACGACAACTTCGTCGGACGCCCGGCAAGCCCCGTGACACTGCCCAACTCGTCGTGCTCGGATTCTCCGGCGAGATAGTAGAACATCATCGGATGATCCCCGATGAAATCGATTTTCTGCCGTTCCACGGTATCTTTAATCACCTGGGCTATGGAAGCGGCCAGGTCTTTGTCGTTGTCGCTGTAAATTTTCGAGATTTCATCCACGTATTCTTCCCAGGTCAACTCGGTATCCCAGCTCAACCGCGCGACATAGTGGTCGTACATCCAGTAATTCCACTCCAGACCCGTGGAAAACGTCACGTGTCCGTCCATCGGCGTGTCCCCCATCAAAGGCGGAATGACCGTCTGAGCGTCGTAGGCGCGGGTGTAGACGGTGATCGGCAAAAACAGCGGCAGGGAGTTGTCGAAGCCCAGCCACCAGGCGCTTTCGGGAAAATACGCCACCGCGCGCTCTCCCTTGCCCTCGGTGAAACAGGATTGTTGATGCTGGAAATTCTCGTTGCCGTACACCGGCGCGGGGTGTTCGAGGTCGTAAAACATCGTGGTGTGCACCATGAGTCCCACCGCCTCGTCCGCCTGAAGCGGCAGGTGGTAGAACGGCGTTTCGCCATCCTCGGCCATCACATGCGCCGGAGTGTGAATCCAGGCGTACAACTCCGTCTCCGGGGCGTTCGCTTCGAGCCAGTCGACCGCCGTTTGGAACCAGAACAGCGTCTCGGAATCGGGCTGAGCCGTCAACTCGTTCGACCCGAATTGCAGCGTGAAATTTGCGAAACCGATGTCGCCCAGATACTCAAGATTTTCCTCGATCTGCGGCTTCTGGTACACCATCCGCTCTTCCGAGGAAAGCGACTCGCCGAGGTCGTCGATCAACCGGAAGCAGTTCTGCTGCTGATCCGCAAAACTGAAAACCAGCCCCAAATGGACCCCGTATTTCTCCGCTTCCTCCACCATCCACTGCGCGTAGGGTTTCCAGGCGTCGCGATCCACGGTTTTGAGCATGTGCCACTGAAACTGGTTCTGACGGTTGCGCAACAGGTAGCGCAAGTATTCTTGAACGTAGGGTTTGTACTCTTCTTTGGGATCCAGCAGGTATTCGCTCCAGACGATGGGATGTTCCGTGTGCTGGTGATATCCGCGCAGCCGGTACGCAGGCGCTTTCGTGAATCCCTCGTTGAAATCGCGGGGGAAAATCGCCCCGTAGATGTTCGGTACCTGGATCTCTCGCGGATGGTAATACTGGATGCCCATGCGAGTAAGAATTTCGTAGAGTCCGTAGGCCACTCCCAGGTGGGTGGGAGACTCCACGCGAATCACGATTTTCGAAGCGATTTCCTGCTCTTCGATCGTGTAGCCCTGAGATTGCAGGGCGTCGGTGCTCTCCTGCACCATCGCCTCTTTCCCGGATGGAAGCACCCCGGCAAGCACCACGATGCTTTCTTTGGCCCCGGAAGGGTCGTAGGTTCCGGAATGCTTCGTGTAAAGGGTGTCGGGAAGAAGGGCCATGCTCAGTTCGGCGAGACCGTTCACGAAATCTTCCGCCGCCATTTCGAGCGCCGGTTCGGCGTCGGAAGGCAGCACCAGCTTGATGTTGAACGCGCCGTTGCGTTTGATCCGCCTTTTGGAAGGGCCGATGTCGTCCGACGTTTCACAGGCCACCATCACAAACGACGATACAACCAACAAAAAGACGAAATAAAATGAAAACTTACGCATGATTTCCCCTATCGTTTTTCTTCGCCGACCGTCGCCGTAACAGTGGTTTGAATCCCGCCTCGCACGTTGAACGTACCCTTGATTTCCATGAACCGGGGTTGGAGCAACCCGGCGAGGTCATCGAGGATGCGGTTGGTCACCGCTTCGTGAAAATGCCCTTCGTTGCGAAACGACCAGAGGTACAATTTCAGCGACTTCAGTTCCACGCAGAGCTTGTCCGGCACGTAACGCAATGAAATTTCTCCGAAATCCGGCTGGCCCGTCATCGGGCAGACACAGGTGAACTCCGGACAGACCGAGTGAATCTCGTAATCCCGCTCCGGCTTGGGATTTTCGAACGTCTCCAATTGTTTCGATGGTTGCGTGGGCATGTAGAATTCCTCGTTTTCACGTGTTGGAAGCGATTTGACATGACATGATCTCGGAGATTCGGAGGGTTCCGCCGCAAAGACGTTCCGTATTGCCGAACGATAGGCGAGCCGAACTCCTGGATGTCGGTTTCATTGAAGCGCATTGTACCGCATGACCGCACATTTGCAAGCTCATGCATCAGTCGGAAAGTGTATTATAAAAATTGCCGGACAACGACCATGGCATTTTTTATAACCCATGAATAACAAAGGGGAAAAGTCCCCTCTCCCTTTGGGAGAGGGTTAGGGTGAGGGTGCATGAAATCCCCTCACCCGGTGCTGAAGCACCGGCCTCTCCCAGCGGGAGAGGCGCTTGATCCCTTCGGATCCTAAGTTCTGACATTTATTCGTGATGCACCCACAGTCGGATTGGATTTTGAAAACAGGCCGTAAAGCGGATTAAAACGAGCGCAACGAGTGCACGACCTTTCCCAGGATGCACACTTCCACACCGTCGGAAAGATCGTACTCGAACGGCTCCATGGTGGGATGTTCGGGAATCAGTGTGATTTTATTGCCTTTTTGTTGGAACCTCTTGACCGTCGCCTCGCCATCTACCATCGCCACGACGATTTCCCCGTTCTCGGCATTGGACTGCGGACGGACGAACACCATGTCACCGTCGAAGATTCCGGCTTCGACCATCGAATCTCCCCGGACTTTCAGGGCGAACAAATCGCCGTGACGTCCGACGAGATCGGGATCGAATGCGTAATGCCCTTCGAGATTTTCCTCGGCCAGAATGGGAGTTCCGGCGGCCACCTGTCCCACAAGCGGCACCTTCACGACATCGGGACGGCGCTTTTTGCGGGGAGCAGACCGCTTCTTCAGGTGAATTCCGCGCGATTTCTGGTCCCGCCTTTCCAGGTAGCCTTTGCGCATGAGCGCCTTGAGGTGGTCGTTGACGCCGTTGGGTGAGGAAATCCCCATGTACAGCGCGATTTCACGGATGGTCGGCGGGTAGCCGTCGCGCTCCACGCACATTTCGATATAGTCGAAAATTTTCCGCTGCCTGTCCGTAAGGTCTTTCATGGCCTTCCTCGCGACGGTCTATCGGGTTGATTTTTCCAATCTTTTCAAATCGTTGGCATCCAATATACTGTACGGAAGGACAGATGTCAATTCCCTTTATCGCAAAGATTCGAATAAACGAAAAATACTCCGAGCACGCATTTCGTAAAATCTTGCGATGGGCCATGGCGATTCAATTCTTGAAGGATTACCCCTCCAAGCACCTTCGCGGGTGCCATCGGTCTTTCGCCGCAAGGCGAATGGCCGTGAAAACACAAGGAATCCGGGCCATCGATCCATTCCGGATCGAAGACCCGGGCACCCTTTCCTCGATTCACCGAGTTCGATTCGTGTCGAATCAAGAATTGAATCGCCCTGACCGATGGGCGGAAATTAAAATAGTGCGAAATATTTCGGAGGCAATTGTAACATATTGAAAACATAAGACTTATACCCCCTCTCCCTTTGGGAGAGGGTTAGGGTGAGGGAACACGAAACTTCCCCTCACCCGGTGCTGAAGCACCGGCCTCTCCCAAAGGGAGAGGCGCTTGGACCCTTCGGGTCCATCCTAAATCCGCACTAAAAAAATTTCCGCCCCTGACCGATGGGTGCGTTCCATTGACAACCCCCCGGTCAAACGTCTACCTTGAAGACGTACCCGATTGCCCATAGGAGGCCCTTTGCTGCGCGCCACGGCTTTTATCCTGAGCCTGCTGCTGGTCGGCGGATTGTTCGCCTGGCAGTTTCACGTCGGTTCCGAGCGCTACCCCATGCCCGAACCCGGCCCGGAACTGACCACGCTGCTCGAATCGCTGGATCTCTCCGCCCCGCCTCTGGAGCGCTGGGTGCGGATCACGGCCCTGGATAGCGACGAAAGTTTTCGGGTGCAGTTTCTGCGTCGGGGAAGCGGCGAACGCTTCGTGCTGGTGCTGACCGCCAGGGACGACAACCACCCGGCCTACGCACATACCGAATTTTACAACGTTTTCGTCGAATCTCCTTCGCAGGGCTCCACGCTGGGTCCGAAGATCGAAAGCGCCCTGCCCACCCTCGTGAAATGGGTGGAAAAAAGCGAGGCCGGAACCTCTCTCGTTCCCATGCCCGAGCGCATCGAGGCGGACAGCGAACTTCAGCGGAAACTGGATCGCCTGCGCAGGCTGGAGGCGCGAAAACGCTGGGAAATCGACCGCTTCGGTCGGAGTCGGCTGTTGTCGAGGCACGACGCCTTCCGTTCCCACGTCGAGGACGCCCGCTGGCTGGCGCTGGCCGGTCTGGCGATGGTGCTGCTGTTTATACCCGGCTGGTGGAAACTTCACGCCAACCTTCTACCCGAAGAAACCTTGGATCGCCAGGCGAAGAATTTCGGCCAGCCGTTCTTGCTTTTCGCCGTGTTCGTGCGGCTTTCGGCCCACGCCTTGGGACTGATTCCGCCTCTCGATCCATCGCACGGCACACTCTCCGCGGCGGAGCTTCCACCTACCGACGCCTTCGCCGCAGTGCTGCTGGAATGGGGCCGTGCGCTACCCTTCCCCATCGATTTTCTCGCCACGCTCGCAGATACGGCGCTGTTCGCCGGAACGGTCTACCTGCTGACCTATTTTTCTTTGAGACTGTTCGGAAAAGCGCGCGCGGCGATCTGGTCCGGCGCACTGTTTGCGCTGGCCGTCTGCAACTGGGCGCCGCAAAGCCACGGCCCGATCCTTCTTCTTACCGGATTTCTCATGCTTTTATGCCTGTTTTCCTTCACTTTGGCACTCACTATGGGTCGTCCGTGGTACATCCTGCCCGCGTTCGTGCTGGCCGTCGTCGCCGTGCGTCTGCATCCGGCGACGCTTTCCCTGGCGCTGCTGTCTCCGATCGCTTTTTGGGCGATGCTCAAACGATGGGAGTTCTACCATTTCGCGCTCGACTGGCTGCTGCCGCTGGGACTGCTGCTTTTCGCCGCCCCGCTCGTCTGGCAATACGCGCGCTGGGAGCCGCTGACGCCTGTGTGGCAGACCTGGAGCGATCCTGTTGCATGGCTGGGATCGTGGATCCGCGCCGACTCCTTCGCCCCCTGGAAAGGCGCGGCGGCGCTACCGGTTCTGGCGCTGGCGGGACTGTATGCGGGAATCAAAGGTCCGAAAAAACAAGAAACATGGCTGATTCTTGCAGCTTGGCTGGCTCCCTGGGCAGCCGGATTTCTCTCGGCAGATCCGGCGGTGCGGGAAGGCATCGGCTCTCAGTGGATCTGGGCTCCGTGCCTGCTCGGAGGACTGGGCGTGGACCGCATATGGACCGGATGGGAAGCCGAAGGACGTCACGAACGCAAGCCGCTTTTCACCGCCGTGCTGGCGTTGTCGGTGCTGCTACCCGCCGGATTGCTGCTGCTTCGCGCTTTGGAGGGGTAGATAATATCGGGTGATTTCACTCGGCATTTTTTCGACGGCACAGGTTTCCTGACCTGACCCATTTGTTTCTCTATGGGTGGCATGGGCCAACCGCAAGTTGCCCATGTGCTATGGCACAATCTTTTCTGCATGAATTGGTCCATCCATTCTGTCTTCATAATCCAAAGCACTTGACCATTTCCATTTCAGACGATCATCAACCAAACCACGTCGAACTGGATTTGCATGAATATGTTCAATTGCTTTCCACAGTTTCTAGTTTTGTAGTTTCGTAGTCGGGTCATCTGACCCGACATTGCATTGAATTGTCTACAAAACTTGTTTTTTCTTTTGTAGTTTTCCATTGGGTGGTAGGTTACACTAGTCAAAGACACATGGGCAAGCTTCGCTTGGCCCATGCCACCCATTCATGATTTAAAAGGTCAGGGCTTGTCATGGCCACCCGCCCGCGCTTTGGAGGGGTAGACAATGTCGGGTGATTTCACTCGGCATTTTTTCGACGGCACAGGTTTCCTGACCTGACCCATTTGTTTCTCTATGGGTGGCATGGGCCAACCGCAGGTTGCCCATGTGCTATGGCACAATCTTTTCTACATGAATTGTCTTCATAATCCAAAGCACTTGACCATTTCCATTTCAGACGATCACCAACCAAACCACGTCGAACTGGATTTGCATGAATATATTCAATTGCTTTCCACAGTTTCTAGTTTTGTAGTTTCGTAGTCGGGTCATCTGACCCGACATTGCATTGAATTGTCTACAAAACTTGTTTTTTCTTTTGTAGTTTTCCATTGGGTGGTAGGTTACACTAGTCAAAGACACATGGGCAAGCTTCGCTTGGCCCATGCCACCCATTCATGATTTAAAGATCGGAGATTGTCGGGGTCACCCGTCGGGAGAACAAGATCCAACTGATCCAACGTTGGATCAGTCAGTCAGACCACCAGAGAAGCCCCCAGAACGGCTCTGTGGGGCACGTTCCTATGTTCAGAGTCCGTTATGTGTCGTGTGTCTATCGGAAGGGCTCACAGAGGCTCTGGTCGCTTCTGTGAGGGGAAGATAAACCCTGGAAGTCACAAGGGATTTCTGATGGTGAAACGTGCGGAACCGAAGGGTTCGGGGTCGGGATGTCAGAACCGGGAAGTAATTTTTTTCTAAAGAATTCCTTGAGGGTCGGAACCGGTATTGGACGTATATGGAAAACGTGATAATGGAATTGAAATGGTCTTTGAAAAGGGCTTCAGGGCTTGTCACGGCCACCCGTCGGTACTATGTTTCCAATGCAAATAACTAAACAAAACACCCACCAGGAAAATTACCGTAGGAATGAATAGCTTTCGCCAGTGCTTTGTAATGTAGTCAACGTCAAACATTATGTTCACGACAAAGTGTTCTGGTTCGTCTTTTATCATCTGAACTATTACCCAGATAGATGCTAGAATCCAGCAACCCCAAGCGATATACTCAAAAGATTCAATCATTTCCCAACCTCCGGTTTTTGGGTTGGTGGCAACAGATCGATATCTTCGGTTGAGACTTTTTTAGGCTGCTTAAGTTTTTTCTCTGCTTCACTTAGACCACTAAAGTTGCTAGCCTTTCTTCCCGCAGCACTTTGAGCAACATTCTGCCTAATTTTATCCGGATTTACATTTGGGAGGTTCGTTGGCTCTTTATACTTCCCATCTACCAGCTTCCCTTCTCCCTTGGCAAGACTACCAATTAGTTTGTTTAAGCCCAATGACGCCAATATACTCGCACGTTCTATTACACTTAACTTTCTCCAGGTTGCAGGGTGATACCCTGTTAACGTGGCAAATAATTGTACGCCAGTACCAACATATGGAGGTAACTCCCAAGCTTTTTCTTTGAATTCCTCTTTTTGTTTCGGTGTCAGATTTGGTCTGTCACCCTCGTGCATAGGAGCCAGCATTGCTCCACAAAGCGGCACATTATCCTTAATGTTGTACTGTTTTTCACAAAATTCTACGTCTTTTTCGGTCAAATCCCACTCTTCTAAACCGGTTGGGTCAATCCGGTTCACCGGGTTCCCCCCGGCATACATATAAAGATCCAAGCTGCCAGTCTGACCGATAGGCTCAGGTCGGTTGTATCTTCCTTTCCAGACGCCCGTACCATTGGGATAAGTATTTGCAAATCCTACGTATTCAGCATCACCATCCAAACGACCCACGGAATGACGGCGATAGGAAGGTATACCACTCCGACCCAAAGCGCCTTTTGTGAAACCCGTACCAACAGCATTCCGGCAAAACGCTTCGGGGCGACGATTCCTATCAGCGCAAGCAGCGCCGCCAGTGGAGAAACAAACAAAATGGCCACCATCCATGGCACTACGTGAAGAATATCCCGATCCGTGACATATTTCGTGGCTTCGCATAGGCCATCCACGCATACCATCGGAACCGGGGAGTTCCCCACCTTCACGCAATCCTCATCCGTGTGGCATGGCTTCGATGTTTCGGCCTTCCGGTCGGCCATCGATTCCACGGCCAAACGGCTTTTTTCGTGATAGAGGTCGTAGGCAAAAGAAGCGGCAGTCGTCAGCACCAGACAAACCAGGCCGAAGAGAAACATCCCGAACAGAATCGCCACGAGATGGTGTAGGACACGTTCCAAGAAACCACCTTATCCAAGCGTAATGGTTACACTTTCCACGATCTTTTCACAAAAAAGGGACGTGAAAACGTCCCTTTCGCAGTTTCTTTCACAGTCGGTTCACTCCCCGGTTGTCACTTGCGTGGCTCCGATATCCGGGCCTTTTCCCTTGCCTTCCGGGTCGATCAGCGGAGAACCGGGCATGGGGGTGAAATCCAGTTCCATCGGGTTGGCGAACAGCGGCGCGGCGCGGACGTCGCCCGGGCCGGGATGAGCCTTTTTGTAATCCGCATCCTTGTTGTTGTGGTACAGATTGTTGAACGATTTCGGCTCGATGGGATAGTTCCCCTCGTAACTCAGACCGATGTAGTTGCCCACCACGGCGTTGTGGTGGAAATTGCCCTCGGAATTCTCGGTGAACCAGATTCCTGCCTTGGTGTTGCCGAAAATTGTGTTTTCGAACACGCTGGCGTATCCACCGTTGCCGATCAGCATCCCGTGCCAACCGTTGTTGGCGACAACCGAGTTGACCATAAACAGCTTCGCGCCCAGCACCACGACGCCCACCTTGCCGTTGCCGTGAATGGTGTTCTGGCTCAGTTGCGGGTTGCCGGTCTGGCGGACTTCCAGCCCGTGTTCCCGGTTGAAGGAGATCTGGTTCATTTCGATTTCGGCCTCGGAAAGTCCGTAGATGCCGATGCCGGTACGGTTGTACTGGATGAGGTTTCCGTGGATTTTCGGCGAGGTGATGCCGTTGATGCGGATGCCTTCCTCGGCGTTGACGGCGACGGTGTTTTCGATGATTTCCACGTCCGCGCCTTCGTTGATTTCGATGCCGATGGAATTGCCTTTGACCTCGCTCGCCGTCAGCAGAAACTTGCCGATTTCATTGATGACGATGCCCGGCGCCTTCTGGCCGTCGGTGCCGTTGCCTTCCACCGTAATGGCTTCCCCGCTGACGTGCGCCCCGAGTTCTACGAGCATTCCACCGCTGGCGTTGCCCTGAAGAATCACGGATTCGAGCGTGATGTGAGCGCTGTCCTCGTCCCGGTATTCGACGATTTTTTCCGGCACGTCGTTGAAGGCGCGAGCCTCGATGCCGTACTTGCCGTTCGCGGCGATCGTGCTGTCCATGACGCGCGCGCGCGCCTGTTCGTGCAGCAGCAGACCGCTTTGGGCGTTGCCGGTCACCTCGGAGTTCCGAAGATCGAGCATCCCGAAGTTGCGCGCCTCGATGCCCGCCAGTCCGCCGCCACGCACGGCGCAATTGTTGAGCACCACTTCCGTATCGGTGAACAACAACGTCGGATCGCGTCCCAGCCCGCGCTTGTCGAAGGTCATGCCCTCAATGGAGATTTTCTGCCCGCCCTTGCTGTAAAGCACCGGGCCTTCGCCGTCGAAGGTCACGACGGTTTCGTCGCGGGAATCACCGACCAGTTGCAGCCCCGAACGAAGCTGAATCTGCTCGTTGTATTCGCCGGGACGCACCAGGACGATTTGCCCCTTGTCGATTTCCACGTTCTGAATGGCCTGGGCCAGGGAACGGTAATCCCCCGCGCCGGAAGGATCGACGACGATCTGCGCCTTGGTTGCGCAACCCCCGAAAATCGCGAGGGAAATCGCCAATAGACATCCGGTGATTGCTTGCCGAAAACGAAGCCGCTCCATCAGGTTCTCCATGATTTGTGAGTGGTTATGAAGTTTTTTTAACGTTATTATACAACATTTAATTTAATTATACCTTTTTTGAGCCATAAGTCAAAAGATTGGCACGTGCGAATCGAAGCGCATGAAAGTATAGCGGACCTTCATGGATCTTGCAACCCACTGAAAATATAAAAGAAAACCCCTCAATCCCAGATGTGTGGCCCCATAGACGCCCCAAAGAAAAAATGGAGATTCCCGCATTGAAAGCGCCGAAGAACTTCCGCCGGAAGACAGGCGTTGGCCGCTCTCGAAGTCCAGACGTCGAAAACTTCCATTTCGTGCAAATTGGTAAAAAAACGTGCAGATTCGGAACCACTCGCGTTGCGAGAGAAATTCTCGCGTTGCGAGACTTTTCGGTCGAAAAAGGCCGTTTTTGTCCAGTTGCTTTACACTTTTTTCTCGGGTACCCCCGACTCGTTGCGAGAAAACCGAGGGGGATTTTGCACGTTTCGTCGTGAGTTTGCACGAGTTTTGCGGCATGAATCGAGCATGACGTGAGTTTGCGTAAAATTGCACGACTTTGCAGTATTTTCAATAGATTTTATAGGGGTAGCCGAGGAAGGATTTTCGGTTTTTAAGCCGTAAGATGTCGGGTGAAAAATCACCCAACTTACGCGAACTCGGTCACCTGGAAAGGTTGAAAGGATCTACCCCCGGACAAACGTAGTTCGTACAACGCCAGATTTGCGATTCACAGAAGCAGAGGTTGCAAGGTTTATCCTCTCGGGTCGCGTAGTTCCCCTCTTCGGAATCCTCGCACGCCGCTCCGTTTTTCCGGGTTTCCGTTTGGCAGGAGTCGGTGTCGTCCGCCGCCTCGTCGCCAAGGCATTCCATGACGCTGGTGTTGCAGTAAAACAAGCCAAGTTTTCCGCATACAGGGTCGGCTTCCGGGTCGCAGGGGTCGGCTTGGTTGTCTAAGCAATCGTTTTCTTCGAAGCAGAATATTCCGATATCAAGAGACTCCCAAACATACTTTCCATCGTCTTCACTTCTAACGCAATAATGCCAATAACAGAGATCTGGATCGTATTGAGTTAGACCTAGATGGTCCTTGTCACATTCGCTATTACTTCGTTTTCGGCATACCCACGAATCGTCGGCAGGCTGGACATTGTAACATCCCATCTGGCATTCATTGGCGTATTTGAAACCGTCTTCTCCACAGGGAGAGTCCTTGGTCACGGCTGGTAGTTCCCCGCAAGATTGAAGGCACTCGCCGTTGTCTTCTCCCAGGCAGGATACCGTGCATAATGCCATGAAAAGACACGTGATTTCAAGGAGGGAAGATTTCATGACGAGACTCCTTTGTCATGCACGGAACATCCGACTGGTAGCAGCAAATATAACCGAAAAAGTATCTCAAGCTATGCAGATCTTGTCAAGATTCAATAATACGCCCCTCAATCCAACGGATGCCTCCCAAGATACAGCAAACAAACCCGATGATGTTGAAACTTTCATTGGTTTGGCTGTAGCGGCGAGGCGTAAGCCCGCCGTCCTTTTCCTTTCGGCGGGCTTACGCCTCGCCGCTACGAAAAGAGAAGATTTTACAAAAGTTGCACTATTTTGTGACGTTCCCCACCCCAACATTTTCCCAAGGAAATCCTATAAAGGATTGACCTGGAACCGGATGCATGGTACACGCATGACCTTTTCGGGTGTCGTCCATCGCAACCGATGCATACAAGCGAGGTGGGTTCATGAAAGCCAGGGTTTTTGTCACATTGAAAACCGGCGTTCTCGATCCTCAGGGACAGGCCGTGATGCACGCCGCCGCGTCGCTGGGATACGAAGAAGTCAAGGGCGTCCGGCAAGGCAAGTATTTCGAAATCGAGCTGGATTCCGTCGAAAACGCCGAGGAACGGATGAAAAAGCTCAGCGACCAGTTGCTGGCCAATCCGATCATCGAGGACTTCCGAGTCGAAGTGGAGGACTGAAGATGCGTTGTGGCATCGTAACGTTTCCCGGCTCCAACTGCGACCACGACTGTCTGCACGTGGCGCAAAGCGTGATGGGCTGGGACGCCAGACTGATCTGGCACAAGGAAAAGAAGCTTCCTCCGCTCGATCTGGTCATCCTGCCGGGCGGATTTTCCTACGGGGACTACCTGCGCTGCGGAGCCATCGCCCGTTTCGCGTCCATCCTTCCGGCGGTGCAGAAATTCGCCGCCAAGGGCGGACTGGTGCTGGGCATCTGCAACGGCTTCCAGATTCTCACCGAGGCCGGGATGCTCCCCGGCAAGTTGATGCGCAACCGTTCGCTGCGCTTCATCTGCGAGTACGTGAATCTAAAGGTAGAACATGCCGACAGCCCGTTCACGAGCCGTTTTCAAGGTGGCGAAACGATACAGATTCCCATCGCACACATGGAAGGCAACTACTTCGCGGACACCGACACGCTGAAACGTCTCGAAGACGAGGGCCGGGTGCTGTTCCGCTACTGCGCTCCCGACGGCGAAATCAACGCGGCGGCGAATCCCAACGGATCGCAGCGCAACATCGCCGGAATCAGCAATGAATCCAAGAACGTGCTGGGGATGATGCCGCATCCGGAACGCTGCTCCGAGTCGATCCTCGGGGGAGAACACGGACGCCGCCTGTTTGAATCCATTCAAAGCTGGGTCGAAGAAAGGGTGTAGTCGTGGAAGAGCCGAAAATCACCCCGGAACTGATACGCGAGCACGGCCTTTCCAACGAGGAATGGCAAAGGATGCTCGACATCCTCGGTCGTGAACCTACCTTCACCGAACTGGGGGTTATTTCCTCGATGTGGAGCGAGCACTGCTCGTACAAAAGCTCCCGGATTCACTTGAAAAAATTCCCCACCGAGGGTCCGCAGGTGCTCCAGGGACCGGGCGAGAACGCCGGCATCGTGGATATCGGCGACAACCTCGCCATCTGCTTCAAAATGGAAAGCCACAACCACCCGTCCTACATCGAGCCTTACCAGGGCGCGGCCACGGGCGTGGGCGGCATCCTGCGGGACGTCTTCACTATGGGCGCCCGCCCCATCGCGAACCTGAATTCCCTGCGTTTCGGCGAGCCCGATCACCCGAAAACTCCGTATCTGCTGCAAGGCGTCGTGGCCGGAATCGCCGGATACGGCAACTGCATCGGCGTACCGACGGTCGGGGGCGAAACGACCTTCGATCCCAGCTACAACGGCAACATTCTGGTCAACGCCTTCACTCTGGGGTTGGTTCGCCACGACAGAATTTTCCGGGGCTTTGCCTCCGGTCCGGGCAACCCCGTGATTTACGTGGGAGCCAAAACCGGTCGCGACGGCATCCACGGCGCGACCATGGCGTCCGAGGAATTCTCGGACGAAACCGAGGCCAAGCGTCCGACCGTGCAAGTCGGCGACCCCTTCATGGAAAAACTGCTGCTCGAAGCCTGTATGGAGCTGTTCGAAAAGGACTGCCTCGTCGGCATCCAGGACATGGGCGCCGTGGGTCTGACCTCCTCCGCGTTGGAAATGGCCGAACGGGCGGGCACCGGAATGGTGCTCGACCTCGATAAAATTCCCGTCCGCGAAGAGAACATGACGGCCTACGAGTTGATGCTTTCCGAATCCCAGGAACGGATGCTGCTGGTTGCCAAACGGGGCCAGGAAAAGCAGGTCTACGACATCTTCCGCAAATG
Source organism: Myxococcota bacterium (assembly GCA_963663525.2). Classification (GTDB taxonomy): domain Bacteria; phylum Myxococcota_A; class SURF-8; order SURF-8. The sequence goes on along the minus strand of CAXXHC010000003.1, from coordinate 1,475,162 downwards.
GGATCTCGAAGCCCACGAAGTGGGCCGCGTGACCGACGACGGACGCTTCGTGCTTCTGTACAAAGGGGAGAAAGTCGGGGACATGCCGGTCAACGCGATTTCCGACCAGGCCCCGATGTACGACCGTCCGCAAAGCCGTCCCGGCTGGCAGGACGAAGTGCAGCAACTCGACGAAGAATCCCTGCCCGAACCGGCAGATCTTGGAAAGACCCTGCTCGACATGCTGGCCTCCCCCAACCTGTCGCTCGACAAGTGGGTCTGGCGGCAATACGATCATATGGTGCACACCAACACGGCCCGACGTCCCGGCGGCGATGCTGCGGTGGTGCGCGTCAAAGGGACGCGCAAGGGCATCGGCTTGACGGTGGACTGCAACCCACGTTACTGCTACCTCGATCCGCGTGCCGGAGCCTATCTGGCGGTGGCCGAGGCCGCGAGAAACCTGAGTTGTTCCGGGGCCTTGCCGTTGGCGATCACCGATTGCCTGAACTTCGGCAACCCGGAAAAACCCGAAATCATGTGGCAGTTCGCCCAGGCCGTCGAAGGCATGGCCGAAGCGTGCCAGGATTTCGGAACCCCGGTCATTTCGGGGAACGTGAGTTTCTACAACGAGACGGACGGTAAGGCCATTTATCCCACTCCCGCCGTCGCCATGGCGGGTCTGGTCGAAGACATGGGGCACGTCGTCGGCTCGCACTTCGAGCACGACGGGGATCACGTGTTGCTGCTCGGTTCGACCAAAGGCCACATCGGAGGCAGCGAATACCTTTCCTTCGTGCACGGCAAAGTGGCCGGACTTCCTCCGAAAATCGACACCGACTGCGAAAAGCGCCTGCAAAGATTCCTGCGTCAGGCCGCGAAAGACCGCCTGCTTTCCAGCGCCCACGACATCAGCGACGGCGGCCTGGCCATCGCGCTGGCCGAATGCTGTCTGAAACCCGAAGGCCCCGGCCTGGGGCTGGTCGTCAAGCACGAGGTACGCGCGCGCCGAAGCGATTTCTTCTTCTTCGGCGAAGGCACCTCACGGGCCATCGTGTCCTCCTCGCCGGAGTCCATCGACGCCCTGATGACGCTGGCGGGACGGCTGGGCATCGAAACGGCGCACATGGGCCGCGTCGGGGGAGACCGGCTCGCGTTCGAACCCCATTTCAACCTTGCGTTGAGCGACATGTACCAAGCGTGGAGTTCCACGGTACCGAAGATTGCGGGAGACTGAAATGTCCGGTGAAATTCACGAGGAATGCGGCGTATTTGCCATTGCGGACCACCCGGAGGCTTCGAAATATGCCTATCTCGGTCTTCACGCTCTCCAGCATCGGGGGCAGGAAAGCGCCGGGATTTGCACGTCGGACGGCGAGCAGCTTCACATTCACCGCCAGATGGGACTGGTCAGCGACATTTTCACGTCCGACGTGATCGAAAAGCTTCCGGGACGCTCGGCCATCGGGCACGTGCGGTATTCCACCGCCGGAACCAGCCATCTGCAAAACGCCCAGCCCTTTTCCATCGGATATTGGGGCGGACAACTGGCCGTGGCCCACAACGGCAATCTGGTCAATGCCAAGCGCCTGCGCGCCGAGTTGGAAGCGGACGGTTCGATTTTCCGCACTACGTCCGATACCGAAGTGATCCTGCACCTGATCGCCCGTTCCAAGCACGAACTGGCCCAGGACCGCATCGCCGAGGCGCTGTTGCAGGTCGAGGGTGCCTATAGCCTTGTTTTCATTAAGGAAGACAAGATCATCGCCGCACGCGACCGTTTCGGCTTCCGACCGTTGATCCTGGGCAAACTGAACGGCTCGTGGGTCGTGGCCAGCGAAACCACGGCGCTGGGACTGATCGAAGGACAATACGTGCGCGAGGTACACCCTGGCGAGATGATCGTCATCAAGGGCAAATCCATGTGCAGCCGCAAGCTCCAGGAAAGCCCGCGCCAGGCCAATTGCATTTTCGAGCACGTGTACTTCGCCCGGCCCGACTCGTATCTGTTCGGCTCGAACGTTTACGAGAGCCGCAAGCGCATGGGTCGGACGCTCGCCCGCGAAGCAGGCGTCGAGGCGGATCTCGTCGTGCCGGTGCCCGACTCGGGCGTCGCCGCCGCCATCGGCTACGCCGAGGAATCGGGCATTCCCTTCGAAATGGGACTTATCCGAAGCCATTACGTGGGCCGTACTTTCATCGAACCTTCCAGCAATATCAGGCACTTCGGCGTGAAACTGAAACTGGGGCCGGTGGAATCGCTCATTCGCGGAAAGCGCGTGGTGGTGATCGACGATTCCATCGTGCGCGGCACGACCAGCGAAAAGCTCGTCCAGCTTTTCTGGGCCGCAGGAGCACGGGAAGTGCACGTGCGCATCAGTGCGCCGCCCACGAAATCGCCGTGTTATTACGGCATCGATACCCCGTCCGAGGAAGAGTTGCTCGCCGCCAACAACAACATCGAAGGCATCTGCCGCACCATCGGGGCGTCTTCGCTGGCCTATTTGTCCATCGAAGGCATGATCGCTTCGACCGGACAAGATCCGAAACGCTTCTGCCATGCCTGTTTTTCCGGTGAATACCCGGTGAAGGTCGCCGACAGCGAGCGCCGCCACCGCAAGAAAAACGAGTAAAAACGAAGCTTTTCCCGAAAAGGAACCCCATGGCCGAAGAAACGCCGAAGAAAACCGACGTAAAACTGGGCCGAACCGGAAACCGTCCGCAGTGGCTGCGGACGGGATCGGTTTTCGTCCGCGCGGTGCATCTCGTCGGAGCCGGGGCGCTACTGGGTGGTTATCTTTTCGGGGTCGAGCGGTCGATGATGCTCCCTTACGTCGGAATCGCGGCGATGAGCGGCCTCGTGCTCATCGGCACCGAGTTCGCCCGCCACCGCGAACTGTACCGCGAGGTGGCGGGGTGGTCTACGATCGTCAAACTATTGATCTTATTAACATTTCCCTTATTTCCCGATTCGGCGGGCCTGCTGATGATCCTCGTTTTTCTCATCGCGGCTATCGGCGCCCACCTGCCCCGCCGCTACCGGCACCGACTTCTTTTTTGAAAACCCGCTTTTTTTCGTGCCTTTTTTTGGGCTTTTCGTTATATCAGAGCGAACATAACGCTACAGCGAAAAGACGCATCCATGGCGACCGATGATGATCGTAAAAAACGTAGAAATTCCGCCCGGTTCTGGGCGTATGCCACAGCATTCGGCGCATTGTGGGGCTTTTGCGAAATCACCGTCGGATCGTTCCTGATGTCGCTGCGTCTCCCGTTTGCGGGAGTGGGACTGGCGGCGGTGGGTGCGGCGGTGCTGGTCGCCCAACGTCAATTGCTGCCGATGCGGGGACTCAGCCTGGCTACGGGCGTGGTGGCGGCGATGTGCAAGTCCATCAGTCCCGGCGGGATCATCATTCAACCGATGGTGGGAATCCTCGCCGAATCGTTGATGGTCGAACTGGCCTTGACCCTCGTCCCGTTCCCCGTACTCGCGGCGGCGGCTGGAGGCGTTTTGGCGGCAATGTGGTCGGTTTTTCAGCAATTGGCGTATCTTTGGCTGATTTACAGTGAAAAACTGATCGAACTATACGTGGTTCTGTTGCAGAAAGCCGGACGCGCGTTTGGGTTGAACGACATCGTAGGCTGGTGGGCGCTGGCGGTGTTTCTCGTGATCGTGACCCTGTTGGGAGCCGCCGGGGGACTGCTGGGCCTGAAACTCGGTCGGGAGGCTCGGCGCGAACTGCGACGCAAGTGGCGAAGGACGGATCTGGCATGACACGCGGCGCGGAAATTCAACAAAATCCGCGACTTGCGGAAAAAAGAAATTCTTCCATCGCCGGATGGATGGCGCTTTTATGCCTCGTAATGCAGTTTCGCGGCGAGTTCTGGATGTCGGCGGTGGCTCTGGGGTTGTGGCTGCTGAATCTGCTGGCGTATGACCGGCTGGTGCTTCGGCGCATGTGGCTGCCGCGCTTCTGGTTCGCCACCCTGGTGTTCGCCTTGGCCAGCGGTCTCGTGCTGGGACCGAGAGACATCGAACTTGGGGGCATCGCCTTCAGTTTGTACGGACTGGAGGCCGGAGGGCTGATGATCGCCCGTGGCGCCTTCATTTTCGGACTGGTGATGTGGGCCAGCCGCAATTTGAATTTCGGCCACGTACAACGCCTAGCCCAACGTGTGGGCATGGAAAAAGTCACTCTGGCCGTACAGGTGGCGCTGGGGTTGATTCCGGTGCTCAAAGACCGTCTGGCGGCGGATTTTTCGTCGTATGGCACACGTCCCGGAGTGTTGGCCTATCCCAGGAAAATCGTCGCCGTGGCCCGACACGCCGTCGTTCGTACGGCGATGTTCGCGGAGCAGATGGCGGAGCGTGGCGGGGGAACTCCGGGACTTGCAAGGATAGGAAAACACATGGAATCACGTCCGTACCTCGCAGCCGTGGTCGGCCAAAAAGGCGTCGGCAAAACCGCTGCCTTGCAGAAATTGATCGCTTCGCTTGAAGAGGCGGGATATTCGGTGGGGGGCGTGATCCAGCCCGGCATTTTCGAAGACGGCGCGAAAATCGGCTACAATCTGCTCGATCCTTCGGACAACAGCCTGCGTCCCTTCGCGCAAAAACGGGAGAAAAAAGCGCCCGGACAGATGGGTTTCGCCTTCGATCCCAAGGGCTGGTTCTGGGCCGCACAACGCATCGCCCACGCGAAAACCGCCTGCAACGTGCTCGTCGTGGACGAACTCGGACTGCTCGAAGCCCAGGGCAAGGGGCACATTCGGGCCTTGCTCGATCCGCCGCAAGATACACCTAAAGCTCGTCTTTACCTGCTGGGCGTTCGGGCGTTGTGCGATAGCGAAATCGAACAGCAACTCGGACGTTTCGACCACGTGTTTCATGTGGAGGACCAAAACGCTTCCATCGAGATCTTCTTGAAAAAGCTGCAAAGATCTTTATCTACTTCGAACGAAACGAACAGGGAGGAATCATGAAGAAAAACAGGATGTTGCACGTATTCGCGATTGTTTGTGCCCTGGTATTGAGCCTCACGGCGTTCGGCTGCTTCGACCAGTCCAACGATGAGGGCAACGACGACCCGCAAACCGGCAACCCGGTGACGGTCGAAGTGATCTTCGGGGATGTCCACGAGACGGTGGACCTTTCCAAGGCGACGCTCGAAAACATCGAAGAAGAGCAATACGCCACCCTAACTTCGGTGCTTCAACTTGCGCTTCCCAACGAAAATCTGGAGGTATTGACCTATGATTTCGTGGCGGGCGATGGTTTCAAACCGCTGGATTCGCCCAACTGCGAGGGGTTGATTCCACTTACGGGAGACTTGATCGGCAAGGGCTACATCCACCCCACGAGCCGGAATCTGATCTGGGACGCTTCCCTCGAATATCCCGGCTGTCTACACGTGAAAGACCTGGCGCAGATTCTCGTCGAAACGACCGACGCCACGGCCAAGGTGAAAGTGGCTTTCGATGGCAACGAAGTGGAAATCGACCTTGGAGACGCCGAACAGGCGGATATCGACGGCGAATCCCACGCCAAGCTGGCTTCCGTAGTGGCGATGGCGATTACGGACCGCGATGTGACGGAACTCGTCTACGATTTCGAAGCCTCCGACGGCTTCAAAGCGTCCGATTCTCCCAATTGTTCCGGGATGATGCCGTTGGAAGGCACTTATCTTGAAAAAGGCTTCATCCACAGCCAGAGCGCAAAACTGGTCTGGGCGGATGAAACCGACTTCCCCGGCTGCCTGACCGTCAAAGGTCTCGCCGTGATTCACGCCTCCGAGCCGCCCGAACCGACGGACGACGTTTTCGTGAAAGTGATGTACGGCGAAACCTCCGAGGACGTGAAAATCAACACGATGGACACCGAAACCGTAGGCGAGGAAAACCTCGTGCCACTCAAAGCCATTGTCGAAGCGGCGCTGCCCAACGAAACGCTGGGCGAGCTGTACTTCAACTTCCATGCGTCCGACGGCTTCTCCCCGCTGGATTCGTCCAACTGTTCCTCTTCGGTGCCGCTGGCCGGAGATATGCTGGTTCACGGGTACGTCAATCCTGAAACCCGCGATCTTTCCTGGAAAGACGAAGCCGATCTTCCCGGCTGCATGAACGTCGATGACCTGGCGACCGTCGCCGTGTACGACGCCCCGGAAAACACCGGCGTCACCGTGCTGTTCGGGGGAACGGAATACCCGGTGAATCTGATGCAGGCCGCCAAGACGACCATCGGCGAGGATCTGTACGCCAACCTGACTTCCGTGGTATCGATGGCGCTGCCGAACGAGACGATCGAAAACCTGCGCTTCGATTTCGTCGCGGGCGACGACTTCATGCCGCTGGACGGCGGAAGCAACTGCGACGAAGCCGTTCCCGTGGCGGGAAGTCTCGCGCAATACGGGTTCATCCGACTGAGCGACCGTAAATTGTACTGGGATGACGCCGCCAACGTGCCGAGTTGCCTGAAAATCAAGGATGTGGACCGGATTCTCGTGTATGGCACGGACGATTCCCCCAGTGTGACGGTGGAATTCGACGGCAACACCACGGACGTGATGTTGAATAAAGTGACGTTCGAAACCATCGACGGCAAAGAATACGCCAAGCTGGACGCCATCGTGTCCGAGGCGCTGCCCAACGAAACGCTAGCCGATCTCCAGGCCGAATTCACTTCCAACGATGGCTACACCCCCGCCGATTCGGACAACTGCCTGAGCCTCGTTCCACTGCCCGGCAACCGTTTCGCCGAAGGTCGAGTGGATGTCAACATCCGCAAACTGATCTGGATCGACGGCTCCGACATGCCCGGCTGCTTGCAGGTGCGCAATCTTTCCACGATCAAAATCACCCGTGTTCAATAATCGAACCCTCGCTTTTTTCTTCGGTCTGCTGGCCGCATGGGGAACGCTTTCGTTCCCCGTTGAGGTTGCAGCCGAAGAAGAAGACGAGACCGAAGAGCCGGTTTCCATCGATATGGAACCGGTCGGAGAAGAGGACGACGCGCGCCTGCTCGTGGAAGAAGTCGTGGTGTCCGGGCGCGAAAGTACGGGACAGGGCGTTTCCATCCAGCGCATCCGCCGAGAGGATATCGAGCGGAGCGGGGCCGAGGACGCCGCGCAGATTCTCGAACGTCAGGCCGCGATTCACGCCACCACGGGTTCGCGGGGCGAGCGAATCATCGAGATGCGGGGCTTCGACCAACGTCAGACGCTGGTGCTGATCGACGGCGTGCCCTCATACATTCCCAATGACGGACAAGTGGACCTGTCGATGTTCCCCGCCGAAACCATCGAGCGCATCACGGTCATCAAGGGACCGGGATCGGTGATGTACGGTCCCAACGGACTGGGCGGCGCGGTCAATATCGTGACTCGCAGACCGGAAAAAGGCGTGTCGTTCTCGCACTTTACGGAAATCGGCGGCGTCGGTTCGCGCAAGCAGACCGCTTCCCTTAACCTGGGGGAAGATCGCATCGCCTTCTCGTTCACCGCCGGGCATTTCGAGCGCGAGGGCTTCGCCCTTGCGAGCGGTTTTCCGGGGGGGCGCAACGATTCGGGCGGCGTGCGCCTCAATAGCGACAAATCCACCACCTTCGCGCTGGCGAAAGCGGTGATGGACCCCCACGAACGCCACCGGCTGACGCTCTCGGCCTCGGTGTTGTTCGGGGAAAAAGGGGTGCCGCCGTGCCTCGACGAACGCGAGCCGAATTACTGGCGTTTCAGCGCCTGGCGCGCGCTGGGAACCAGCCTATCTCACTCCGGAAGTCTGCCCGGAGGCATCGAAATCGACGACGTACTGTACCTGCGCCGCTTCGAAAACCTGCTGGACGCCTACGACGACGCCACCTACACCACGCAGGACAGCCCGAAAGCGTTTCACTCGTGGCTGCACGATACCATCGCCGGGGCGCGCGTGCGAATTTTCAAGACATTTCAAGAGGTTGGCGCGGGTGATCTCTCGTTGCGTCTCTGGACCAGCGTCCAGCGCGACGGCCATTCCAAGCGTTCGGATACGGGACGCGACCGGGTGACGTTCTCCCGTTGGTTGCTCACCGCCGCCCCGGAGATCGAATACGGCGACGGTTCCACCGGTTCGCTACTGGCGGCGCTGCAAATCGACGCCGACATCCCCGAATCCACGGGCGATGTTTCCCTAGACCCACAGACAAGTTGGGGACCGTTGCTTCGTGGAAGCTGGCACCCGTTGGACGTCCTCACCGTCACCGCCACGGCGGCGGGACGCACACGTTTTCCCACGTTGAAAGAGCGCTTTTCGGGTGTTTACGGCAACGACCTGCCCAATCCGGACCTCAAGCCGGAACGAGCCTGGCATTTTGGCCTGGAAATCGATGCCCGACCGCTTCCGTGGCTCCACGTTGCGGCGTCCGGCTACGACGCGGAGGTCTCCGAACTGATCGATCCCGTCAACCTGGGCGATGGGAATGTACAGATTCAGAATCTAGGACAAGCGCGGCTGGCGGGCGCGGAGGCGATGTTGTTCATGCATCCCGTGCATTGGTTCACGATGCAGGCTTCCTACGCCTTTTTGCACGGACGCCTGACCGACCGTGACCCGCCCAACGATCGCCTGGAATACAAGCCGGAACATAAAGCAACCCTGGAATTGACCGGAGGCTTTCATCCCCGCCTGAGTTGGACTCACAATCTTTGCCTGACCGGTCCGCAAAAATATAAAAATCCCGATACACAGCGATGGGCAACCTTGGGGGCGTTTTTCACATGGAACCAGCGCCTGGAATACCGCTGGAACGAGCACGTTTCCCTCTGGTTCCGCACCACGAACCTCTTGGATTCCTACTACCAGACGAAGTACGGCTATCCCGATCCGGGGCGCGAGGTCTGGTTCGGGATGCGGATGCACGTGGCATCGCCGTAAGTGTATGGAAATAAAACCCTTCTCGATGCTCGACCGATAATCCCGGCTTTCCAACCCTATAAGATAATGTTTTTTGACTTCCGCCGCGTGTTGTGAAATGCTCCCGGCCATGTCCGCTTTTTCAGGAGGTTTTCCATGAGCCGCTTCCTTCCCTATCCCAATTACATTTTTCTCCCCGAAACGCGCCACGCGGTTACGGTCGCCCATCAGGACGACGAACTCGGCTATTCCGGCCTGTTTCAGCGCCTGGGCGAGGATTCGCGCTTTCTATGGTTGACCAATGGAGACGGCCTGGCCCCCTTCGTCAACGAAGATCCGCAAAGCTACGCCGAAAAGCGCCTGGCCGAATGCCGGAACGCCATGACCGCTATGGGTCGCAAGACGGAAGAAATGACGGAGCTTGCTCATTCGGAAATCGCCATCTATGACCGCTTCGTGGAACTTGGACAAGCCGGAGCGGACGACGCGCTGACGGATATATTCGAGGAGATGGCTGAGCAAGTCCTTGATTTCCTTCGAAAAACGCAACCCGATGTGGTGTGGACGCTGATGTTCCAGGGAGGGCACCCCGAGCACGACCTGATCCACCTGATTACAGCCTACGCCCTGAAACGCTACGAGAAGGAAATCGGTCGGGAAATCCTCTTCATGCAATTGCCCGAATACGAATTGACGATCCTGATCGCCATGCGCTTTCCGCCCTGGTATCGCGGCGCGCGCCACGAGATCATCCTCACTGCCGAGGAGATGGAGCGCAAGCGCAAGGTGATCGAAAGCTACCCCAGCCAGCAGGAACTTTTCGAGAAATTTCAAAAGGTTCTGAACGCCACTTGCAAGGTTACGAGCGTATTCGGCAGCGGAGACCTCGACGTCGAACGCTTTTTGGCGCGAGAAACCTTCGGCCCGGTGCCTTCCACGCTCGATTACATGCGCAGTCCGCATCATTTTCCCCTGGCGGATTACCTGTTCGAGAAGCACAACGGCACGAAAATCCACTACGAACCCATGCTTTCCGCCATCGCCCGGCGTCTGGAGCGATGGAGTCGAACCGATTGATTTTACAAACGAATCGCCGTAATTTTTTCAGGAGGCGGCCATGCTGAACCTGACCAAGGCCCGGATTCATTCTCCTTCCTACGTGCATTACAACCTCGGCACCGAAGCGCTGTACGAACAGGCGATTCGTCGGAACGAAGGTCTGATCGCCCAAAACGGGCCGTTGCTCGTCGTGACGGGCCAGTACACGGGACGCTCTCCGAAGGACAAGTTCACGGTGCTGGACGAAACCACCCGCGACACCATCTGGTGGGGCGACGTCAACAAAAGCTACGATCCCAAGGATTTCGATACCTTACACTTCGCCTTCGGCGATTATTTCCGCAATCGTGAGATTTTCGTGCAAGACTGCTACCTGGGTGCCGATCCCCAGCTTCACCTGCCGATCCGCGTGATTACGGAAGACGCCTGGCAAAGCCTGTTCGCCCGAAACATGTTCCTCCGGCGCTCCCCCGCGCTGGGCGCGAAAGATTTCATCCCGGAATTCACGCTGATTTCCGCCTCGGGCTTCAGAACCGATCCGAAACGGGACAAAACGAACTCGGAAGCGGTGATCGTCATCGACTACAGCCGCCGGGTCGCGTTGATCGCGAACACGCGCTACGGCGGCGAGATCAAGAAAACCATGTTCACCGTGATGAACTACCTGATGCCCGAACGAGGCGTGCTGGGAATGCACTGCTCGGCCAATGTCGGCCCTGAGGGCGACACGGCGCTGTTCTTCGGACTGTCGGGCACGGGTAAAACCACCCTTTCCGCCGATCCACGGCGCAAACTCATCGGCGACGACGAACACGGCTGGAGCGACCGGGGTATTTTCAACTTCGAGGGCGGCTGCTACGCCAAGGTCATCCGCCTGAGCGCCACCGATGAGCCGGAAATCTACGACTGCACCCACCGTTTCGGGACCATCCTCGAAAACGTCACCATGGACCGCACCACGCGCCGCATCGACCTCGACGACGCCGCGATCACGGAGAACACGCGGGCTTCGTATCCGCTTGAATTCATTCCCGATTGCCAGCCCAATAGCATGGCCGGGCACCCGAAGAACATCGTCATGCTCGTGGCCGACGCCTTCGGCGTGATGCCGCCGATTTCGCGGCTGAGCCCCGAACAGGCGATGTACTATTTTCTCAGCGGGTACACCGCGAAACTCGCGGGCACCGAACGCGGCGTCACCGAGCCGCAGGCCACCTTTTCGACCTGCTTCGGGGCTCCCTTCATGGCGCGCCGCCCGGCGATCTACGCCGAAATGCTGGGACGAAAAATGGCACAGCACGACGCCTCCTGCTGGCTGGTCAACACCGGGTGGAGCGGCGGCCCCTACGGAGTTGGCGAACGGATCAAAATCCAGTACACTCGCGCCATGATCGACGCCGCATTGTCCGGCAAACTGGATGAGACGCCCTCGAAGAAGCACCGCGTCTTCGGCGTGGACGTGCCCCAGACCTGCCCCGGTGTGCCGGACAAGATCCTCAACCCGGAGGATACCTGGGCGGACCAGGGGCAGTACTGGCGCAAGGCGCGGGAATTGGCCCTGCGCTTCATGAAGAATTTCACGCAGTACGCGGCGCAGGAACCCAAAGAAGTCCGTGAGGCGGGGCCTGTGGTGCTGGACGTGGACTGAAAAAAGGAAAGAAAACGGATGAAAATCTGCAAAAACGCGATGGTTGGAATTTCTCTAGTGGCCAAAACCGAAAACGGCGACGTCATCGAAAACGTCGGCCAAGGCGACGAGATGTTCCAGTATATACACGGTTATGGCGTGCTGCTGCCTGCCCTGGAAGCGGAATTGGAAGGCAAGGAACCCAAGGACGAACTCACCGTCACGCTGCCCCCGGAAAAAGCGTATGGCGAGTACAACAAGAATCTGCTCGTCAAGGCTCCCCGCGACAAACTACCCGAAGACCTCGAACCAAAAGTCAACCAGTCCATTACCGCCACACGCGAGGATGGCAGCGAGTATTCCATGGTGGTGCGGGAAGTCACGGACGATTTTGTAGTCCTCGACGCCAACAACCCACTGGCGGGGATCACCATCGAGTTTCAAATCCAAGTGCGCCAGGTACGCAAAGCCAACAAAAAAGACCTCCAGGCCTTCGGCCTTCTTCCCCCGGACGAGAAAAAGGAAGAGAAAGAGTCGGAATAATCTCAGGATCGGTTCGGACCTCGTTTTAGGGATCGTTTCTTGTCAAAAAGTACGAACGTAGAATGGACCCGAAGGGTCCAAGCGCTTCTCCCTGAGGGAGAGGCCGGTGCGTTAGCACCGGGTGAGGGGAATTTTCAGCCCTCACCCTAACCCGCATTATTCATGAAGAATCTACTGTGACTTGAAAATCCTCGATCTTTCACTCGTTTCCCGATTTTCATCCTCGACAGACTGTAAAGTATGCCTGCGGGTGAAAATCGGTCCAACTTCATGAAATATCTTCGGTTTTCGGCGTCTCGCTACGATCCTCATGAATAATGCGGGCTAACTCTCTCCCCCAGGGAGAGGGGAAACATTTCTAATAATTCCAACTGGTTACAAACATTTACCGAAGGAACACCCAATCGTCAACTGCGTTTCGAAATGCAGTTGACGCAGGCGGGCATGTGTCCGGCTTTTCTCGTAAATTCAAGCATTTTGGGGCTTTTCTCGATATCCAACAGGCGATCTGTTCCCACCTTTCCCACGGCTTCGTGCATCCAAATCGTCGGGTTCACGCAGGGGTATACGGAACCGTCCACCATCACGTAGATTTCCCGCCCCGGCGCTGTGCAGGATACGGAATCGTCGGTATAGATCCCTTTCTCCAACCGCCGCGCCTCGTCCTCCACCGAACCGGAGAAGCTCACCGGCGGGCACCAGTCGATCAGCGTGCCTCTCTCGCGGCTCAGGCGGTTCAGCCTGGGATGCACGTCCCGGATGAAATCCAGTGACTGTTCGTAGGTCAGGTAAGGAGGATCGCCCATGCCGAACAACCCGTCGATGCAGTAAAACAACCGATGCCGGCGAACGCCCATGTCGACCAGCATTTCGTGCAGGATGGGAAGGTCGTACACGTTTTGCGTCAGCACCACGGTATTGACTTCGAGAGGCAACCGGGCATCGTCCAGCACGACGCGTATGGCGCGCATCGCCTGCTCGTAAATGCCCGGACGATTCTTGATCGCGTCGTGCAATTCGGCGTCCGGGGCGTCGAGCGCGATGGTGCACTTGTCCACCCCGGCCTCGGAAAGGCGTCCGATGCGCTCCCGATCCAGGTTGTGGCCGGAACTGATGAAGGTCGCCCGCAGGCCCGTTTCCTTGGCGAAACGCATGAGTTCCACGAAATCGCCACGCAAGGTGATCTCGCCGCCGAAGACGTCGCAGGTGTCGTAACCCAACAAATACAACTCTTCGAGTAGACGGACGGAATCCTCGCTGGACACCCATTGTCCGTGGAACATCTGCGGAAGGCTGCACATCAGGCAACGATTGACGCAGGCAGAGGAAAGCTGCAACACGGCCAATGCTCCCGGACCTCGTTTCAAAACCGGAGAATCCTGACCAAGCACCAGCCGCCACGCGCCGTCGATGGCATCGCGCCGCAGGTCGTAATCGACGACGCCATACCCGAAACCCTTTGCGATATCGGCGACTTCCCAGGTTTCGAGCGTGCGTTTCGACTCCGGAGGCGTCTCGGAGTCTTCCGCTACGGCCCGGCAAATGGTGGATGCCCCCTCGACCACGAGACGTTGCGGATTTTTCGCCAGCGCCTCACAAAGGGCGGCATAGCTCGCCGGACACGCCGGGCCGGGAATTTCCCCGGATTGCGGCAGGGATTCGTCGGGGACGAAGGCCGCTCCGCAACGGCACAGACGCGGGCAACTCCGGCAGGTATCGTCGAGACGATAGGGAGCGAACCCGTTCGAAGTATGCAAGGCCATGCGCCCACGAAGATTTTTTGACACCACAAGATCAAAAGAAAATTCGCTTGTAGTTTCAAAAACTTCCCACGTTTCATCCGAACGTTTCAACCATGCGCGGACGAGGTCGTGGGTGTCCGAATCTTCGTGACCACGATAGTGACAACGAGCTGGATCGAAATCTTCCGTTTTTTCAACAGGATAGAAGAGAATGGATGCGGGCTGCGTCGGTGTGCGTTCGCCGCGCCGAATCGCCAGACGTTCGGCGGCACGGACGCAGGCATCGGCGAAGTGATTCTGAGGGTCCGAAAGCCGCCCGGAAAGTCCGTATCTCTGTTCCAACTCCAACAGGCTGCGGTCGAGTACACCGCGATTGAAGGGCGTGACAGGAATTTCCACCTCGAAAGGCAGAGTGCTGGAAAGCAGCGTATTCAAAGCGTTTTCCGTGCGTTCCTCCATTCCCGATCGTCCCCAGACCAACTGCCCGATTTCCGGGTGGAATCCGGCCAGCCGGAAAAGCAGCCCTTTCAAACCCAGTCTGCGCAGGTTTTCGAGGATTCTTGCGGAACTCGCCGCGAGTCCGCTGGTAGCGACGAAAAACGCCAGACGATGGCGCACGCACGCCGCGAGAATCGCTTTGATTTCCGGGTGCAACAACGGCTCGTGGTCGTCGAAAAACACCGTATTTTCGCCATGTTCCGCCGCCGCATCGATGTCCGCAAGGATCTCTTTTAAAGCACGGGGACGAACGGCCCCACGTTCGGTGCAAAGAGCGCAAAGCGGCTGTCCGCATCCTCCGGTGGCGATGCGTGTTTCGGGAAACTTCATGGCGCTTTCCTCCGCCGGGCACGTTCCAATGCGGCTTGCAATCCCTGGCGAAACGACGCCAGCTTGCGCGCATCCCAGCCCTCGCCCGGATCGTCCAACAGCGCTTGAAGAAGCTCGACGTTCATCCAGTTGATACCGCCCCGACGAGGCTCGAAGGCGAGCAGGCGGAACATCCGCCCCGGATCGCGGGCAGCCTGGACAAAAAGCGCTTCGGCGGGTGCTTCCTCGGAGGCCATTTCATCGAGCCACACCTCCAAGGCTCCTTTATCGGAGTACCTTGCTTGCAGCGCTTCCCGCCATGCCAAAACGGCAGCCCGCCAAAACGTTTCGCCTACCACAAGCCTCC
Source organism: Myxococcota bacterium (assembly GCA_963663525.2). GTDB lineage: Bacteria > Myxococcota_A > SURF-8 > SURF-8. Next base: position 1,460,155 of record CAXXHC010000003.1, on the reverse strand, counting down.
AGAAACGCAGCCACAACCGGGCGTCGCCGGGGCGGCTTTCGCCAACGCGAGAAGGCTGAAATCCCGGAAAATCCCAGTGAATACGAACCGTTGGAAGCACGGTAGCCTCGATCCTCACTGGGTGGCTGCTTTCGCCAGGATACGGTCCCAAGCCGGTGTCCACCCCGATGCTGCTCATCGGCAGGCGAAGCGGCGTTTCCGAGGGAATCATCGCCTCCAGGTCGAGCCATTCGGTTTCCAAAACAGGTGCTTGTGGGGCATCCCCTTCGCCGGTTTCGTGCAAGCGCTCCCGAACGAAATCCGTGATCCAGTCCGGCAGGGTTTCGGGAGATTGTTCCATGAAACGACGGGTGAGATCGTGAAGCACCGGCAGGGGCAACGGCAGTGTTTCGGTCCAGGAAGCCGCCTCCGGCTCCAACTCGCCGACATCCTGCGCCGCCTCGAAAAGCCGCCCGGCTATGGTGCTCCACAAATCATCCGGCGAGTGCGCCACAAGCCTCATGGCGAACAGGCATTCTTCTTTAAAATCGGACAGTTGCGTGCACGGATCGGACGTTTCCGCCTTTACGTTCGCAGGCCCGGAGGAAGCAAAAAACGTGCGTGCGCACAAGGCTTTTCGCACGGCGTCGGCAAGATCTTGCGCCCGTTCGCCCTCCAGTAGCGCCACGCGGCTGAACGCAGGCGGCGGCGAAGCCCAAGCGGCATTGAGCGAATCGAAAAGAGCCAGCGGCGGGGAGTCGCCTTCATCGCCAAGGTCGGGACCGATCACCAGGTCGCCGCCTCGCGCAAGTTCGCTCAGACGAAGGGGCACGGACGCGCCATGGTCGGCCCGACGTCGGCCCTGCCGTTGTACAGGGTTGAAATAAAACAGGTTTTCGATATCCTGAGCTTCGTTGAGTGCAAAGAAAAACTCGGCCAGTTCCGGCGAGAACCCGGCCAGCACATCCCGCACGGCGAAGCGCGACAGGTAGGTTTCTCCTTGAAAGGCTTCGTCGGTGAGGTTGAAACGCACCTTTCTTCCCCGCTTTTCCCTCAACTCCAGCCATTGGCGCACACGCTCGCGGCTGCGTGCCTCTCCCAGGCGCTCGATGTGGTAGCGGTCGATGGCCATGGTAAGAACAAGTCTCGCCCGCCGGTGTCCGTCGCCCAAGCGTTCCAACCAAGCGTCGAGTTCGTCGAGGGTCTCGGGAAGGTGCGCGGTGTTGGTGTAAACCTCGACTTCTTCCGAGATAACCTCCATCGCATAACCTAAAATCTCAATGATTTCGGGATGTTCGAAAGGTTCGCCCCCCAGCATGACGGCGCGGTGCACGTCGCGGCAGGCATCGAACAGCGGTTTGAGGCGCGAAAACGCCACATCGCCGCCACGTTTCAGCGCGGACCCCGCGAAACAGAAACGGCAGCCCAGCGAACAGCGCTGGAGCAACAGAAAGGTAATCTGTGGTGGGGATGGAGCGGGGCTGCGGCGCACCGGGCGTCCACGCCGGTAGAAATCGCTGAACGCATACGGACGAATGCGCCGGACCGTTTCGAGAATGCCGGAAATCGAGGAATGCCGTGCCACCAAGTCCCTCCTTCAAGGAAAACGGCTTTAGTCTACTCCAAAAGTCTTGGGATTGACAATGACATGATTCGGGGAGAGATGATTCAGCGTTCTACGATCCCACACCGATTTTCTGAGCCAGGATCTGCACTTCGATGGCGGCGGCGATTTGCTCGGCGACCTCGTTCCACTCTTCCTCGTCGTCGGTCAAATCCTCTTCCAGGGGAGAAAGTCCAATGAACAGGCCAATCACGCGGCCCTTGAGTTCGATGGGCAGCACCGCGCAGGGTATCGTCGAAGGATGCCCGGCCAGGACCATCACTTCGGCAAGTTTTTTCGACTCAGGGACAGCCATCTGCACGACGCGCTCTTCGATCAGGGCTTGTAGGGTTTCGTCCCCGCTGAAATCGACCTGGATCTTCTTGGCCGTTTCTTTGTCGAGGTGATTTCCCTTCCCTACGTAGCCGCTCAGCACGGTCTGCTTGATGGAACAAAACAGCGCGTCCTCGAAAAACCGCAGCAACCAGTCCATGGATATCTCTATGACTTCGTTACGGTTTTCCGCCTCTGCCAGCGCCACGCCCAACTCCTCGGTGGGCAGTAGGAATTCCTCCTCGAACTCCTCGTACTCGTCTTCCTCGTCGCTTTCAACCTCTGGAATTTCAACCGAAATTACCGCCGACTGGCCGGATTCCATGGTCAAATCGGAGATTTCCCGTTGCAGGTTTTCCAAATCGTCATTCGAGAGCTGAGAGGATTCCTCAGGTCTCGGAGATTCCGACGCCTGGGCTTCATCGGGGGGAGCCGGAAGAATGTCTTCGCTTTCCTCTTCGGAGGGAGGAGCGGCCTCTTTGACCGGAAGGGCAAACGATTCCAAACGCAAGGCAAAATGGAATTCGACGGACCGCACAAGTTCGGAATCTTTCACGAGAATCTGCTCGATGGAAAGCCCCGTGAAAAACTCCAGATCTTCGATCGTTTCGGAAGACAGCGGCACGGATACGGCCAGTGTCAGTTTCGATTTGATGATATCCAGAGGCAACACGCGGAAATGCACGAGGAGATCATCGGGCAATACTTCGCGTAAAGAGGGGTGAATACGCCGGATTTCCGCCAGAGACAGATTGGAAAGACCGCTTTGCCGAGTGAAATGCTCCATCAGGGCATTTTCATCCAACCATCTCTGCTTTAAAGTCCACAAGCAGGCGAAACGGGACTTCGTCCGCCAGGCGTCACGCGCTTTTTCGGCCTGATCCTGCGTTAGCAGTCCCGCTTCAACCAGGCTATCGAGTTCCACCAAGGTTCCCGCCTCTTACTTCTGCGCTTTTCGAAGGATGTTCTTGGTTTTTTCCAGGAAGTCTTCCAACTCCAACAGGATGGCTGTGTCCTGCTTGGCCAATGCTTCGTCTGCCCGATTCATCATGTATTCAATTTGCTCCAAGGCACGACGCCGCGAGGATTTGCTTTCCATGTGGGGGCGAACGATGGGCAGTACGCTACGAATGTATTTCAGATTCTGCTGGACGCTGTGCATGGCTCTTTTATGAGCTTCTTCCTGCTCGCGCTGAAGCAGATGCGCCCGGTTGTCTTCGATCATCTGGGTGATTTCGTTGTCGGACAGGTAGGAGTCGGCGTTCACGATAATCGACTGTTCGTCGCCGGTATCCAGATCCATCGCGGAGACGGTGACCGTCCCGTTGGCGTCGATATCGAAAAAGACCTTGATTTTGGTTTCACCGCGCGGCGCTTTTTTGATATTGGTCAACCGGAATTCGCCCAACACGTTGAAATTGTGGACTTTTCCTTTTTCGCCAGATCCGTCGGAAACTTCCTCGCCTTGCACCACGATGATGTCCACCTCTTCCTGATTGTCGCGCTCGGTGGTGAAAATGTGGTGGCGACTGATGGGAATAGGCGAGTCCTTCGGAACGATTTCCTTGTAATATCCACCGCTTATCTCAATACCCAGAGAGTGCGGGGTCAAATCCAGCAATAGGGCGTTGGACCGAGGTTGCGGAATCGTCTGCGACGGCGTGCTCTCGTCTTCCATCGGTCCCTGACCGATTAGCATGTTGGCCTGGATTGCAGCTCCCAGCGCCACGGCTTCATCGGGATTGAGCGACTTGAGCGGTCCGCGTCCGAAAAAGGATTTTACGGAGTTGAACACCAACGGCATACGGGTCTGACCGCCAACGAGAATCAGTTCGTCGATCTGGCGCTTCTTGAGCTTGATGTCCTGCAAGGCCCGGTCGCAGATATCAACAGTGCGGGACACGAGATCCTCGACCATCTCTTCGTATTCCGAGCGCAGCAGTCTGCGTTCGAGGTGCAACGCTTCGCCTTCAGGAGTGGAGGCCAGGAACGGAAGATTGATGTCGGTCTGTTCGGCACTGGAAAGCGCGATCTTCGCCGTTTCCGCTGCGTCTTTGAGGCGCTGAGTGGCCATTTTGTCGCCACGCAGATCGATTCCGTGGGCTTCCTCCAACTCATCCAGAAGCCAATCGACGATGCGGGCGTCGAAGTCTTCGCCACCCAGGAACGTGTCTCCGTTGGAGGTGAGCACCTCGAACACGCCGTCGTGGATTTCGAGAATCGAGATATCGAACGTACCGCCGCCAAGGTCGTAAATGGCGACCTTTTTGTTCAGTTTCTTGCCATAGCCATAGGCCAATGCCGCTGCAGTAGGCTCGTTGATGATGCGCAGTACGTCCAGCCCGGCGATCTTTCCGGCGTCTTTGGTGCTTTGCCGCTGAGCATCCTTGAAATAGGCGGGGACGGTAATCACGACCTGGTTGACCGGCTCACCGATGTGATCCTCGGCGACCTGGCGCAGTTCGGAAAGGATCATCGCCTGGATTTCCGGAACCGAGTACACTTTGTCCATCATCTTGACGCGAACGTCGTGATTCTGTCCTTCGACAAGATCGAAAGGACTGGTAATGCGGGCGGCTTCGACAAGGGGCGAGCCCCAGATGCGACCCGTGAGGCGCTTGATCGCGGAAACGGTGTTGCTGGGGTTGGTGATGGACTGCCGCTTGGCGGGTTGTCCGACAAGACGCTTGTTGGCCGGAGTCACCGCCACGACGGAAGGTGTGACCTTGTAGCCTCCTTTGTTGGGAATCACGATGGGCACGCCATCTTCGATGTATGCCACGCAGGAGTTGGTGGTTCCCAAATCAATGCCGATAACTGGACTCATACCTACCCCACAAAACCAAGGCTGTCCGAATGGCGTTTCGTTCGCGTCCACGGGGAGTTTCCCCGTTTTCTACCTAAAAGCGTTCTGCTGTACGAACGTTCACATCCATCCTAACGTTTCGAAGCATTCGTTTCCGCAATGAAATACTACATTTGGAGGTGTCAAGGCAATGAAAAAACCGTTCGGTTTTTTTCCGCGTGCGTTTAGAACCATTTCTTCGCTTCTTTGAGCAACTCCTTCGCTCGATCGTGACCCGGTTTGAGCTTAAGCACTTCCTCGAACAACTCCACGGCTTCCGTACGTTTTTTCGTCCGCAACAGCAATGTGCCGAGAATCATTTTGTAATCGATGTTTTTCGGTGCGAGTTTTACCGCTCTGCGCAGATAGGTACGAGCTTTGGCGGGCATCTCGTTTTCCAGGAACGCCTGGGCAGCGGCGAACTGGATCGAGTGGTCCTTCTGTCCCATTTCCGCCGCTTCCTCGTACTGGTCGAGAAAATCCTCGCGGTTGAACGACTGGCCCATCTGGGCTTTTTGCAGCATTTTACGCGCGCGCTCCAAGTTGGCGCGATCGATGACCTCGTCTACCTTGGCGCGATAGATTTCGTTATGCGGGTCGAACGAGGAGGCCAGCCGGAAGTTGTTCATCGCCGCGAGGTAGTTTTCCCGCTCGACGGCCTGACGTCCGGCTTCGTAGTATTCCTTGGCCTTTTTCACCCGCTCCATCAAAGGATTGCGTTTCAAACGACGGCTTTGCAGGGCATCGCGGATACGCTGCTGGCGAGCGCGCTCTTCTTTTTCGAGATTCTGGAGATGATCGGAATTGTCAAGTTTGCCTTCTCGTTCGAGCTTTTTCAGGTATTCGCGTTTTTTCACCGGGTCCAGCAAGGTAAACTGGGCGCGGCTGAGCATGGAATAGATGTCGTTAATCATACGCTCGAAACTACCCAATCGGCGGCGGAAAAAACGGTCGGGGTGGTATTTTTTGCTTTTGCTCAAAAAAGCTTTTTTCACCCGAGCCGCTCCGGCGTCATAGGGTACGCCCAAGACCTGGAAGAAAGTCTTTCCTTCCAGGTTCTGGTACGTGAAAATGATGTCTTTGCGCTGCTCGTCGGTCAGATCCACATCTTCCTGCATCAGTTGCAGATCGAAGATAAAACCGTTGTATTCGTCCTTTTTCTGCGCACCACGCGCCGCGCTTTGCTGCATACTGGGGACGTCACCACCCGAGCTTTGCAGAATGCCGTTGTCTACCAGCCGCTTGATGATCGTGGCGGTCGCCTCCTGATCCACCATGCTGATGCGGTAGAGTTCCTTGACGCTCGTCGGCCCCTTGATTCTCGAAAGCAGGAAGGCTTCCTGCGGCGAAAGTTTTCGCTTGTCGAGCTGAATTCCTCCGCGAATTTCGAGCTGCGTATTTTCCGTAATCAGTACGTTCATGATGGCACCCAAACTCCTGTCATCCAGAGCCGTTTTCCCCCAAGCAACCGAATCTCCAGGGTTTTGATTCTTTCGAACACTTCAATACGATGAATCGAATCCAGGATCATTGTAGTGGGATGAAAGGTGGGGGTCAAGGTTTTGCCTCGCCTTTCCACCCATAATCCTGACCCATCCCCACTTTTTCATCCAAGAGGTAAAACGCTCATGGTGAGTGATTTGCGAAGCAAATCGTATCGAACCATAGCGTTTTTCGTATAAATCCGCTTTCCTTAATCATCGGGCACGATACAGGCTACGCACGATTTCGTCGATCAGCGACTCGCAGAAATCCACGAGTTGCAGCGGCGGATCTTCGAACCGGTAGGCTTTGACAAGCTGCCGGGCGAGGAATTCGAGCACGTCGTGCACCGCCGCCAGCGAGCCGCGAGGCGCGGACGATTCCATGCAAAGTCGGTGAATATCGCGTCGCACTCCAGCGGATTGGCCTTTTCCGAGCGGAATTTTCCATTTTTTCCAAAGCTTTACGCGCAAATCGTTTTCTTGTGCATTTTCGGGGAAATGGATGATCCGCACCGGGAGTGCGGAAAGCTCGGAGGGTGTAAAAAGTCGATACTCTCCCCCGTGGTAGGTTCGTCCCAACAAACTTCCCGCCTCATCCATTAGTGGCGAGTTCAGAATCGCCAGCAGGGCGTAAATCGAAAAGCGTCCACGGGGACGAATCCAGGAATTCGTACCCTTGATCTGGTATCCTCTATCCTCGTCCAGCGCGAACGAGTTTTTTTCCGCCGTTCGAGGAGTGAGCAATTTGGGCTGCCGGGTCAGTACTTCGTCCGTGCGGCGCACGTTGGGAAACTTCCACCAATCCTCGCTTTCCGTAACGGCGTCGCGACGCTTTACGGCGAGGGCTTCGAGCAATCCGGGCGCTTTTTCTTTTGCGTAGTCCAAAGTGCTCAGAGGGTTGAGGATCGCCCAAAAGCGGTCGGTAGGCTCGATACGATAGCGGCGGATGTTTTTCGACTCGGACAACGCCGGATAGAGAAACCCTCGCTCGTTTTCGGGAAGAGCTCTCGCCTCCTCGCGGGAGAACGTGTAGAAAGGCAGATCGTCCACCGGCGGCTGATGCCCTCCCCCCACGGCAAATGCCAGACCGTCGCGAAGCGGCACGACCTCGTCCCGTTTCAGCCCGAATAACTCTTCGAAGGCATCGTCTTTCCGGGCGAGGCTTTCCTCTGTGGCCTGTTGCGAATCACCCTGCTGGCGCACCACCGTGACCCTTGCCGGTCCGGAACCGCGTTCGGCGAACAGCAACAGCGAGTTGGTGCCCACCGTTTCCCCTCCGGCGGAAAAAAGCTGTATATCTCCCGCAAAAACGTGCAGCCTGATCGCTCGACAAGCCTCTTCGAGATAATCCCGAAACGGCTCCGCCTTGGGTTCCTCGCGCCATTCCTGGGGTACGATCGCCGCAAGCCGCCCCCCCGGAGCCAGCAACTCAAGTGCTACGATCAGGTGAAACAAGTAGGCATTGGGATGAGCATCCTTGTGCGACGGTCTTGCGTGAAATTCCACACTGCCGAAACGACGCCGAAGCAATTCGGGTCTTCGTTCACGGATCATCCACCAGGGCAGATAGGGCGGGTTGAGCAGTACGGCCTGGAACGCGCCGCGTCTCTCTTCCCGTGCCTTGGCCGCTTCAAGCAACTCGCCGGTCATCGGCACGAGTTCGCCCAAAGTATCCGCCGCCCAAAAATGGATGCCGGGATCGCGAAGAGCGGGTTTTCCGGGGAGCAGGCGCAGTGCCAGACGTGCCGCCTGGACGGCGGCAGCGTCGATGTCCACTCCGTACAGAACTTCCGCGTTGGCGAGGCCGCGAAGACCGTCCCAGGCGGGATCGGCCTGGTCGAGGTTGCGGATTTCCGCCAGCCGCTCGACGATCGCTTCCCTGGCGGCTTCGAGCAGGATGCCGCCGCCCATCGAAGGATCGATGATCTTGAAATCGCCGAAAAGCCGTTTCGGCAAAGGCGCTTCCGGCTCGTTGAGACTCTCGAAGCGGTCCAGCAAGGGTTCCAGCGCCCATTCGGCCAGTTCGCGGGCGATCTCTTTCGGGGTGAAATAGGCGCCGAGACGTTTTCGCTCGGCGGAATTGCGTTGTAGGCTTGCCGGATCCCCCAACCTCGGAGTGAGATCGAGCAGGGCTTCGTGAATCAGGCGTACCTCACCGGGGGTGAGATCGGTGGGCCACATATCGGCGACGTCTTTGAGCGGTCCCGGCAGGTAACCCTCGGTCAAACCGAGACGATGCGTAAGGGCGGCCATCACGTCCTGGCGAACCGCCTGATAGTGATCTCGACTGCTGAACTCGCCCTTGACCGTACTCAGGCGCAAACCCATCAACGCCTCGGCGCTTTCCTGCGCCGCCGAAATCAGGAATTCACTTCGATCGCTCACGTTTTATTCCCTTTCAGCCACCGTAGAACCCACTCGCGAATCTCGGAGGTCACCGCTTCGAGTGGCTGCGTGGCGTCGATGACCCGCACTTCCGGGGCGTCGGCGAACAACCCCAGGTAGTTTTCCCGAACCCGTTCGAGAAATTCGAGTTTTTCGTAGGCTTCCTTGCGACCTCCCCGACCTCCAACCCGCTTCAATCCTTCTTCCGGAGGCACATCGAGCAACAACGTCAGGTCGGGTCGCGGCGCGTGGGACGCGGTGCGGCGTACCCAGTCTCCATCGTGGCTCACCGACTGGTAACAGACCGTCGAATAATAGTAACGGTCTGAAATCACTAGTGTTCCTGCGTGCAGAGCGGGAAGGATACGTCGGGCGAGGTGCTCGGCGCGGTCGGCGCAGAACAGCAGGGTCATCACCGTGGGATCGGGCATTTCGACCTTGCCGGAATCCAAACGAGGACGTTCGGCCAAGTAATCGCGGATCAATCTCCCCACCGGACCATCGGTCGGCTCGGCGGTCGCGAGGCAGTCAAACCCTTGATTTTGCAGGAATTTCAGCAACAACCGGGCGTGCGTCGTGGTGCCCGCACCGTCGATGCCTTCGAGGACGAAAAAGGGAGCTTTGCCATCGTGCTTTGGATTCATGCCATTCCCCGGTTTCTCGTGAAACAACCGGTTATACCGCAAAAACGACGTTTTGGCCACGGATGAACGACGAAATGATGGAAAAATGCGAGGAAAGGAGTCTGTAAAAATTGGAGAATTCCGCTCTTCCGTGCTACATTCTGCGCAAACAGGCACGCACCGACACCACGTACACCCGAAGGAGAATCGATCATCATGCAGGGGAGATGCTCGACGTTCGCCAGCCTAATCGCAGGCTTGATGCTTTTTTTATTGCCGCTTTTCGCCCACGCGACGAAACCCGGAAACGCCCTCGACATTCAGGCCGAATTGGCCCGGCCCGGCGTCAAACTGGTGGTCGTGGAGTTCTACGCCACCTGGTGCGTACCGTGCATGGAAGCCGTACCGAAATGGAAGGCTCTCCACGAAAAGTACAAAAAACACGGGTTGCGCTTCATCGTGGTGAGCGCCGACGAAGACGTCTGCGCCAAGCCGCCGGACTGGTCTCCGGACGCGACGTTTTGCGATACCGGCGGCGTGTTGCAGCGACGCTACGAAGTCTCCGACCTGCCGACCTCTCTGCTGTTTTCCTGGGAAGGCAACGTGGCCCTGCGCTCGCACCGGGTCAAGCCGGTAGAACGGGCCATCGAAAGTTATTTTCGGGATATGACCTACAAAATCGACGTGGACGAGCCGGAGGTGATCGGCGACAAGTACGCCATCGGCAGCAATCCCGACTGGGTCCGCGACGATGTGGTCGCCCGTCTGCAAGCACGCAGTAAATTCGACGTGGTGACGTCTTCCGCCGAGCGCTTGCCATGGCGCAAAAGCGATCATTGCTCCACGGAATTCCCGCCCAACAGCGTTTTGCGCCTGAAATTGACCGGCGACGAGAGCGGCGAACGGTACCTGACGCTGCGACTGGAAAAGGACGGCTGCGTCAAAGCGAGTTCCCAGGAAGTGTATAAAGGCCAAGGATTTCGGGAAGATAAAGCCTCTCTAAGACAAGCCGCGCACACGGCGGTGGATAAGTTGCTGGCGCAGGTGGTGACGGTACGCACGCCGGAGGATGCGGATTCCGGCGTGCGGGTGCGGACCTTCCGCAACCGCTTCGACGACGACGGCAGCGCCATCAAAAACCCTATCGTGGACGAAAAAGGCTATCTCGGCGTGGAAAGCGTGCCGGAAGGCGCGACGGTGTATGTCAACGGCGATGAAATGGGAACCACCCCCTTCGTCAAGGAACTGATGGTCGGCGAGTACGTCGTGCTGGTGAAATCCGGGGCGTTGTGGATTCCAGCGCGCAAACGGGTGAAGCTCACCCGGGAAGGCACGCGCCTGCACATGGAACTCGGTCCGAATTACGGCGAGTTGAAGGTCACGAGCCACCCGGAAGGCGCGGAAATCTGGATCGACGGCGAACCTTCCGGGCGAACGACGCCATACACCTTCCCCATGAAAAAGGCGGGGGAATACAACGTCGTATTGAAGAAAAAACTCTATCTCAATCGCACGATTTCCGTGCAGTTGGGCCATGGAAGAACCACCGAAATCGACCAACGCCTGGAGCCGAATTTCGGCTCGATCCACGTGACGAGCACGCCACCCGGCGCACGTATCCTCATCGACGGCAAAGACAGCGGAGAAACCACGCCCGCGACGGTCAGCCCGGTGGCGGTGGGAGGACGGGAGGTGACGGTGCGGCTGGCTTCACACAACGATTACAAAAAATTCATGGATGTCGAACTGGGTGAGACGGTGGAATTCGACGCCAAACTGACGGGCATCATGGGTCTGCTGAAGGTGGAAGCCTTCGAGGAAAAGAACGGAAAAAAACAACCGATGCTTGGAGCGGAAGTGTTGCTGGACGGTAAGGTTGTGGGTAAAACACCCTTAAAAGAACCGTACTTTATTGGAATACACACCATTGAAATTTCAAAGGGAGATCTTTTTTTCGAAGATAAAATACGCATAAAACAAGAAGGAGATACCTTCCATTTGGAAGCGGTATTAACAAATAATTCGTCTCTCAGAAAAAAGAAACGCGATGCTTCCATGGATTCCAAAGATAAAGAAAGCCATTTACAGCGCTATTCCGAAAATATTTTGAAAAAAGAAGAAGGTCTGAGCGGTGATAGAAAAACCTATACGGATCGAACTGCTGCATTGATGTGGCAAGCAGAACGAAATGTCGTCAAAATGAACCAAAATTCCGCAATCGAGTATTGCAAAAACTTGGACTTTGATGGACATTCCGATTGGTATTTACCCAATGTAGAAGAGTTAAGAACACTTCGGAAGATTTCAATTCAAGAACAAATTCTAGAAAGAAAAGTAAGATCAGGATTGGAATTGGAAAAGAAACGTTTTTGCCATCTTCCTTATAAATTAAAACCTTATTTAAAAAGCAATTGCGGACCATACTGGTCTTCAGATTATCAAGTGGATGAAGAGCAAATTTCTCAATATACCCTTGTCGATTTTACGGACGGTCAAAATTACAATATGCCACAGCAAGTATTGGCGAACGTTCGGTGTGTACGAGTAAATGATCGCTATTTGTATTTGGAAGCTCTGAATTCAAAAGTATTTCGCTCAACCAAGGGATGTCACAATGTTTCGAAAACTTCCAATTTCTTATTATTTTTCATCTTATTGCAGATGATTTATTTAAGGAGAAAAGTTTGCACGTAGTGAAATTCTAAGTCCGCAACCAATAGCCGCCCAACCCTCATCTGACCCCGGATTGGCCCCGGAACAGGCGTTTGGGTGGGAAACCTACAAAAAGAAAAGCCCTGGAACCATTATGATTCCAGGGCTTTATTTCTGGTACGCCCGGCAGGATTCGAACCTGCAACCCTCGGGTTCGAAGCCCGATACTCTATCCAGTTGAGCTACGAGCGCACAGGGCAGGTTATACGCGCCGGAACTATAGGTGCTGACTCGTTTTTTGTCAAATTTATCCTGGTGAAAACCGCTGGTGAAAAAACCTCATTCGTTTCTCCCGTTTTTTCAATGACTTCCTTTGGGAGAATACCGTGTGAAAGATACAGCTTCATTACTTCCATAAACAGATTCTCTCTATTTACGGCGCAACGAAGCACTGGGAGAATTTTCCACAAAGCAATCGAAGTTCGTCGCCCCATTTTAAAGGTTGTTGAAAAACAGGCTTCGTGATAATTCATCCTTAATTGGTTTGCTGACTATTTTGGAAATGTTTTCATGAAGCTTTCGTCCTTGTTGCTTCTCCATTAAAAGTCACTAAGGAGTACTCCCCATGGAAAATCCCACCTGGAATCAGGAAAACTGGGCGCGCTGCGTCGCCTTCCACGGTCACGAATGTCCGGGTCTGGCCATCGGATTTCAGGCCGCAAGGGCTGGATTGCAGTGGATCGAATCCACTCGCGCCGAAGATGAGGAAGTCGTGGCCATCGTGGAAAACGATGCCTGCGGGGTGGATGCCGTGCAGGTGTTGACCGGTTGCACTTTCGGCAAAGGCAACCTGATCCACAAAGACTACGGAAAACAAGCGTTTACGTTCTTCAACCGGGACACGGGCCAGGCAGCGCGCTATTCGCTGAAATCCGACGTCATTCCGCAAGACTCCCGCTATCGCGAATTGATGATGAAAAACCGCAACGGCAAGGCGACAGACGAGGAACGGGAAGAAATGGCCGCCCGCCGCGACGCACTCATGCGGGCGATTCTGGATCAACCGACCGAAACGCTCTTCAATAAATCCGATCCTCACGTGGAACTACCGGAAAAAGCGAGGGTTCAGCGTTCCGAACCTTGTGCCGCTTGCGGCGAACCCACCATGCCGCTGAAAATGGTCGAACGGGACGGCAAAATGATTTGCCGGGGCTGCGCGGATTCGATCCGATGACGCTTAAGCGACTGATTCCCCTCGTCTTTTTCGTTTCTCTGGCCTATGCGGTAACACGTTACAACGTTTTCAAAGGCGTACCGCTGGACCACCTGCCGATGTACGTTTTGAACAAAGTCGTTTCGATGACGGCATTGTTCCTGATCGGACTATCCCACGTATCGGCCAACAACGATCTTCGACGCCGCGCAGGAATGGCCGGATTCGCATTCGCCGGTCTCCACGCGCTGTTGTCGCAGGCGCTGCTTTCGCCGGACTACTATCCCAAGCTGTTCGCCGTAAAAGAGGGACTTCAAGGCTATGCCCTGAATGGGGAGTTGGCGCTGTTGTCCGGTTCTTTGGGGTTCTTTTTTCTTGTCCTGATGGCCTGGCCCAAACGCCCCGAAACGGCGGAAGGCTGGTTCACCGCACTGCCCTGGCTGGTGCGCGGAACGCTTGCACTTGTGGGACTGCACTGCCTGTTCTACGGCTGGTCGGGCTGGCGGACGCCATCCACATGGCCGGGCGATCTGCCACCCATCACGCTGCTGTCCTTCCTGTTCGCGTTCGGTGCGCTGGCAACAGGTGCGATACGTGCCTTCCGCCGGGAGAAAAATTCCCCGTAAGTAATTGAAACAAGGGCTGAGTTTTATACGGAGCGTACCCGATTATGGGCCTTCTCCCTGGCGCAGTGTCTCCCACTCCTTCCAAATGCGCATCAGCCTGCCGATGGCTGCGGCAGGATCGTCCGACCGGTTCACGGCGCGTACCACCGCGAAGTTGATCGCTCCCGCGTCGAGGACACGAGGCAGGTTTTCGGGATCGATACCGCCGATAGCTACGGTCGTCAACGGAGAGTTTTCGACGATTCTCCCCATCGTTTCCACACCGACGGTGGGATCTGGAATGGTTTTGGTCGGTGTGGCGAACACCGGTCCCACACCGATGTAATCCGGCACAAGCGCTCGCGCTTTTTCTTCCTGCGCCGGGCTATGGGTGCTTAAACCGAAGCATTTTCCCGGAGTTTTCCAACGATTTCGAGCGGTTTTCAGATCGAGGTCATGCTGCCCGAGGTGCACGCCGTCCGCATCGACATCCATCGCCACGTCGAGATGGTCGTTGACAATGAAACGCGTCTGCGTGCCTTGCGTGATCTCCCGCAACTTCTCCGCCACAGTACGGATTTCATCGCGCGGGGTGTTTTTCATGCGAAGCTGGAGGTAGCGCAGCCCGGCGTCCACAGCGGCTTTGGTGCAGTATTCGTAACCTCGATCCGGATCGGTGAGGATCAGGTACAGGCCGAAACGCTCAACCATCGATGCGTTCCATCATCAGTTTGGCCACCTTCCGCCCGCTCATCAACATGCCGCCGAAAATCGGCCCCATGCGGAAACCACCGCTGGCATTGTTGGCGGCCATGCCGGAGGCAAACAGTCCCGGATACAATTCCTTGGTGTTTTCCACGGTCGAAGCCTCGCCGTTTTCCATCCACATCGGCTTCTCGCCCATGATCGCGCCGGTGGGCGTATCCAACTTGACACCGGCCTTTTTGCTGGCCAGTTCAATCACTTCGCTGGGATGCCCTGTGCCGTCGAGTACGGCCTTGGCGGTCACCACGAGCGGGTCCACATGCATCCCCAGATGGCTGACGGGCGTCCAGTTGATGACCAACCCGCAGACTTTATTGTCTTTGAATACGATATCTTCGGCCCCGATGGAGTTGAAAATCTTCGCTCCCGCCTTCATCGCACCGAAGATCAGCCCGGAAGAGACTTCCACAGCGTCCGCGGTATAGTAGCCGTCGCCCGCATCCTCGTAGCCGATCTGAAAATCGTGAAGGATCGGCAGGACTTCCTCCTGCACGACGATCTCGTTGAACAGCATCCCGCCACCCCAGATTCCGCCGCCTGGAGCCAGTTTCCGTTCGAATATCGCGACTTTTTTTCCGGCCATGGCAAGGCTTTGCGCAGCGACCAGTCCCGACGGCCCCGCACCGACGATGGCGGCATCGAGGATCAGGTTGTCTTTGAGTTTCTCGAAAAACCGGTTGACGATCGAAAGGGTGATTTTTTCTTCCATGTTTTCCTCCAACAAAAAAGTGCGGAACCCGTGGGATTCCGCACTCCAAATTTGTGCCATTTCCTTACGGTTCCCTTACGCCGGCATGATCCGGATCAGGTTCGCTGGGTCTGTTCTCAGCCGACTTCTTCGAGCCGACACCCCAACCGTATTCCATCGCCAAAGGCGATCCTCATCAAACCCGTGGTCAGCTAAACCACATTTTCGAAGCAAATGCAATGGGCCTTTGGGAAAGGATGCGTTTTTTTATTTTTCCACAACTTTTTTACACCATGTTTTCCCAAACCAGCGCATCTACGGCTTCCCGAACTCATGACAAACGGCTTCGCGGGCGAAAATCATTCGTTTTTTTTAGGAACACCGATCGATTTCTGGTACGGTGAAATCATCGAGAAAGCGTGAAGTGAAACGACAATCGCATACACCGGATTCTTCCTCGAAAAGGAAGAAACCATCGAGGCATCGAACCATGAGAGTCGCGCAAGGGTTTACGGCACGATTGGCGGGGGTAATGCTTGGTTTGTGGCTGGCTGTTTTGGCCTGCAACTGCTCCGATTTCTCCAGAAAAACCACGGATTTCGAAGCCAATATGCCCCCCGCACGGCTGATCTACAACCCCGACTCCAACGTCGTACCATTGCCCAACGATCTTCTCAACCCCGTTGCCAAGTATGCCCTGGATCTGGAGGTTCCCGGCATCGATGCCCCGACATCTTCGCCCCAAGAAATGGATTTATGGATCATCGACGCAGACAAAGTGCTGGAATCCGAGGAGCGCGGATACGACATCGAGGAGGATTCCCTCCTGACGCAGGATCTAAAAAAGGGAATGAATGCAAGAAACGGCTACATTCCCGAATTTTTCACGCCCGAAATTCCTTTTTCAAGTCCTTTGGAGGCTGAATCCCTCGTGCCCTACCTCGCAAACGAGGCTGACAACCTGGACAACGCCAATTTCTTTTTCCTCGACATCACCGACCCGAACGAGCCCGTCCCGATCGCACCGGAAGAGTACCACCTTCTGTTCAATCTTCCCGGAAAAACCGAACCGCCGTACATGATGACTTTCCGTAACCGCTCCCCGATGATCACGATGATGCCGGAACGCTTTCTGGCCGGACATACCTACTTCGTGGCGCTTGCAGGCGATGAGGTTTCCGGTCCTCGCGACACTCAAGGGTACACGTTCGAGCGTGACAGTGTGTTTACCCTGTTGTCCTCGGAAACGTCGTTTCTTTCTTCCGACGGTGCAAGAAGAATCAATTTGTTCAAAGATATCGAACGCATCCGCGAACTCGAAGAGGCCCGACTCGTTACCGCTCACGGCTTGAACGCCTGGAAAAACCTCGTGGGGGATCGCAGGGAACGCAGCGAAATTATTACGGCTTTTCAGTTCACGATCGCGACCAACCCGCAAGCTTGGTACTTCGACCCCACTTTAGTGGTGCTCGGACGCAATGCCCTGCGCCCCGATGGGGCGGTGGGATTCGCGCTTAAAGACGGCGAGGCGGTGGAAATCTGCTCCGACGCCGGAACGGATTTCGAACCAACGTTCACGATCTCAGCCCCCGTAGACTCTCTAAGCGCCACGGAAAAAAGCGTCCGGCTGTACCGGGAATCCACCAACGGGAAACTGACCCCTGTAGAGGCTGCCGTCAATGTGGAAACCCTCGAAACCGGCGAGAGCCTGATCCGCCTGACTCCCCAAGAAACTCTTGAAGAATCGGCAACATACGTCGTCGCCGCCAATGACGGTCTCACCGGAGAAAACGAAGCGGGCGTGGTAGGAGAAGTGTATTTCGATCTCGCACGGGCGGGATTTCCCCTGGTGGAGGGTGACACGTGGCTTTCCCCATTTCTCGATGTGCGTGCCGACGTACTGATTACCCTCGGATTGCTGGAGGGCGATGGACCGATCGCCCAGGCGTCGCAAGAAAACCTCGAAACCGCCACCAATACGTTTTTAAATATTCTGCGCGTGCTCGAAGCGATTCGACTGTCGCAACAAGATCGTATCCAGGCTCTGCTCGAAGCGGAATTTATTGAAACCAAAGAAGATCTCGTCATGCTGTATCGTTTCAGGACATCCGGATGCTGACGCCATCCGGTCGGAAAAAGGCCACATGCGGATTCGTGGCGCACGCTATCGCCGTGCTTGCAACGTGTGTGCTGTCGCTTCTCGCCCAGCCTTCGGAATGCCGGGCGGCCTACCTTCTATTGCAGGAGGTTTCCGCCGAATCCGTCGGTCAGGCGGGCGCGGTCACGGCGGCGGGCGGGCGGCCTTCCACCCAGTACGCCAACGCCTCCAACATCACCCTACTGGGCGAGGAACTCTGGCTGGAAGCGGCCCTTACTCTGTACATACCTACCAGCACCTACACCGACGCCGACGGCAACACCACTGACTCGGACATCGTGCCGAAATTTGCACCACACGTCTATGCTTCCTATCGCATCACCGAATGGCTCACGGCGGGCCTCGCGGCATTTCCTAACTATGGAAAAATACTGGAATGGCCGGAGAACTGGCAGGGCGGCTTCGACGTCGTGCACAACTCCGTCAGTTCGATAACACTCAACCCCAACCTTTCCTTCGGCCCTTTTGAGGGATTTTCTTTCGCCGTGGGATTCGACGCCGTGTGGAGTCAAGTAGTCACCGCTCGCAATTTGACTGTCGGCAACGCTCCCGCCGAGGAAACCTCCATCGACAACCGGATGTCTTTTGAAGGACAGGGATGGTGTTGGGGCGCGAATGCCGGATTGAGCTATCAAGCCACAGACTGGTTGCGTTTCGGGGCTGGATACCGCTCCAGCGTAACACTCCGATTCGACGGCAGGATGGATTTTGACGTCATTTCCCCGTGGGCCTGGCGTTTTCCCGATCAGGATTTCCGCTTGGAAATCACGGTGCCGCACCAGGTGTCGTTCGGGGCGCGGGCATGGTTGTGGGAAGATTTCTCGCTGGAATTGGACGGTTGGTACTTTAGCTGGTCCCAGTACGAAACCCAGAAAATCCAAATGGAAAAGGGCATTTACGAAGGTCCGAACCTGACGCGTAACGACGATATCACGCTGCAGAACCTCCGGGACGGCTTTCAGGTTTCACTTGGCGGAGAATGGCGATTCCTCGAACATTACACGTTGCGCTCCGGGGTGGCCTACGATTCCAACGTGGTGCCCGATTCGGCCATCGGTCCGGTGCAGCCAGACGGCCACCGGGTGAACGTCGCCGCCGGTTTTGGCGTGGAATGGAGTGGTTTCTTCGCCGATGCCGCCTACATGCTCAGCATTATCGCACCCCGCGATATCGCCGTGGACAGCGGAAGTCCCCTGCCGGGAAAATACCGTTCTTTCAAACACGTCACGTCGTTGTCCATTGGCTATCACTTCGACCCGTTCCATCCTCGGGGAGAAACCATGACCGAGGAAGTCGAGCCCTCGGCGGAATAATCCTCATAATCCATGGTTCGTTTTTCAGCATCCGTTAACCCGCATAATTCATGAGGATCGTAGCGAGACGCAGAAAACCGAAGATATTTCATGAAGTTGGACCGATTTTCACCCGCAGGCATACTTTACAGTCTGTCGAGGATGAAAATCGTGAAGCAAGTGAAAGATCGAGGATTTTCAAGTCGCAGTAGATTCTTCATGAATTATGCGGGTTAAAAAAACGCCCGGAGGTTCAAAACCGTCCGGGCGTTTTCAATTGATTTCAATTCGTAGCGCGATCAGAGACTTTGCAACCCTTCCTCGGCTTTAAGGTACCACTTGCTGTTTTTCGTAACGAGTTGCTTCACGGTTTTCCACTGCTTCTTCGCCTCTTCCGGGTCGCTGTTTTTCGCTGCAAGTCCCTTGTAATACAGCTTTTTAGCGGTGACTTCGAGATCCTCCATCGCTCTGGAAGCTCGAATATGGCCCGGTTTGGCCGTCAAGGCTCGCTTGTACGATTTGGCCGCCTTGACCCATTCCTGTTCGCCCTCGAATCCCTTGCCCAGCGAATAATACATATTGCCGAGCATGTTGCGGATGTCTTTTTCGTAGTCGGAATCCGCCGAAATTTCCCGCGCCGTAGCCCACGCGCTTTTCAGCTTGGGAATGGCTTTGGAAGGCTCGTTGTCGTCGGCAGCATTGCGTCCGGTGTCCCAGTCTTTTTTGAATTTCGTAAGTTTATTCAACAGGTTCGATGCTTCTCGAATGGTCGGCTTGTATCCCCAGCCGGTGGAAATCGCCCGGGCTTCCTCGATGGCGTCGCTGATTTTCTGCCGTTGGAAACTCCGTATCGGCATCTTGAGATCCCCCTGTCCGGTCACGTGCATACCTTCATGTTCCTCTTCCTGCGGCGCAGGAGGCGCGGAAGCGGTTTTCGGCGGTGGCGGGGGGCTGGAAGGCTTGGGTTCGGCTTTGGGTGGCGGCGGTGCAACGGGTTCGCGCTTCGGGGGCTCCGGTTCCGGTTCTCTGACAGCGGAAGGCGGTGGAGCCGTCACGACGGTTTTCCCTGCAAGCTTCGCCTCGCAGATGATTTTGATACGTTTGGCCTGGATATGCCCAGGCTTGCGAATCAGCACGCGATTGACGATTTCCAGCGACTCTTCGTATTGCCTTCGCTGCATCATGTTTTCGGCTTCGTCCACCTGTTTCTGAATAGCAAGTGCATCGAATTTCGCCAGCAATTCCAGGGCACTGGCGTGGTATTTCGATTCGTTGGATACTTCACGCAGGGCTTCGAGACTGTCCTTCGGATCTCCTTCTCCGAGATTGGTTTCGGCCTGCTCGACAATTTCCTTGAACCGTCGTTCTTTGGCGATCCAGGATTTGAGTTGCAGCACCTCGGTATTGTTCGCGGAAAGCAGAAGCGCCTGCTCGCATTTGCCGATGGCATTGTCGAACATGTCGTTTTTAAGCTGCACACGTGCCTGTTCAATCAGGCTTTTAACCTTCAATTCGACTGGATCGAGTTTGGGCTCGGCTTGTTCCGCTACGGGTTTGCTGGGTGGAGCAACTTTTTGCTGGCTGAAAAGCACGATCGCTCCGACCGCCACCACAGCGACCATCGCCACAAGCACAGCCACCACCAATCCTCCCGAACCTTCTTTTTCTTTTGTGGAGGAAGGAACTTGCGCAACGTCGGATCGTGTCCGAGTCTGCACGAAGGTCGGTTCTTCAGCCGTTTTCGGCTTTTGATACGGTTCCTTAGCCTGCTTGGGAGTCTCTTTGGGGGGAGGTTCGATTGTAGCGGGGACAGACGCTTCCACGTTTAGAGTGTCCAACTCGACATTTCTTTTGTATGCCTCCTGGGTCGGCGTTTTCGTCGGAGCTGGTTTGGCTGGAACCTTTGCCTCGGAAACGGATTTCGCCTTGGGCTGTGCCTTTTCGACCGGTTTCGTTTCGGGCGGACTCGCCTCCATATCCAGAGTTTTTTTAGGTTCTTTCTGTGCTTTGGGTGGTGGTGGTGGCGTTTTTATTTCGACTTTGGGAGTCGGTTTTGCCGGAGCCTCCTCCTTGACGACGGGTTTCGCCTTGGGCTGCGGTCGATCCGCCGGTTTCGACTCGACCTCGATACTCCCCATTTCCAAAGTCTTTTTCGGCTCTTGCGAAGTCTGGACCTGAGGTGGAGGCGGGGGAGCTGCTTTCTCCATCTTTGGCTTTTGAACCGGGATCTCGTCGCTTCGAATCGCATCCATATCCAGGGTCTTTTTCTGCACAGGAGGATACGGAGGAGTGGGAGTATCCTCCCGACGGACCGCCGACTCGCTTTGCAACGAACCCATTTCCATCGTTTTTTTGTTTTCGACCTCCGATGGAGCGTCTTTCTTAAGCGTGGGAGGTGGTGCTGTCGCCTCGGAAGTCGGTGGCGGCGCTGGAAATCCTGTTTCTTTTTTCGATGTCTGCGCTTCAGCGGATGCTTCGTCAGCTTCGCTGGTAAAACGGATCACGCTTTTACCCACCACAATCACGTCATCGTGATTCAATACCTGCTGGTGAATACGAACCCCGTTGAGGTAGGTTCCATTGCCGCTTTCCAGATCGGTGAGGATGTAATCGTCGATACTTCGGGTGATGCGAAAATGGCGTCGAGAGATCGCGAGGTCGGAAATCACGAAATCATTTTCGATGCTTCTCCCGCCGAACATTTCGTTGTAGGAAATGAGAAATTCCTTGCCGCGCTCCGGACCGTCAATGACGTGCAGCTTGGCACTTTTGATTTCCGGCATACTCTGAATTTCTTCAAGGTCCAGAATGTGCGTGGGTTCGTCCGCCAAACCGTTGGGATTCTCATCTTTAAAATATTTTGGCGGGGCACTCTCGCCGTTCCGTTCGGCGAAGTCCAGGGCGTCGTCCACCTGCTGTTCCACCGAGTCCTGTTCTTCGGACGGAGACTGCGCGTTCCCGCCGGGAATCGGAGGAGGTGCGGAAGACGATGAGGAGGACTTGGATACCGAGATTTCTTCAAGAATTTCGGGAGCTTCTTGTATGATTGCGGGCTTGCCGGTCTTCGAATCGATCTCCGTAGTCTTTTCGTACAGTTTGCTGGAAGGCGCATTGTCGAAAAACCCGCTGGAAGCTTTTTTGTTGTCCTTCGCCATTCTCTTTCCTCTCTTGCCCTTAAAGTCCAAGGAAACTGCCTATTAACCGGGGCTGGAACCGACGATCAAACTTGTTTTTTGGAAACGACGTGTTGCTTCAAGCTTATTGAAGGACGGGAGAATGTCAAGAAAGGATCTCGCTGACATCTCGATTAGGAAACCACAGAACAGGAGTGACCATCTTTGCTTCACGTAGAACCTCAATCGCAGGAATTCATTATAAAATCAAAGTGTTATGATTCTGACACGGAACCTGTTCTCGTCCTGCGCCTTCTCCTGCGGTTCCGCTGTTGGAGCTTCCTTTTTATTTTATTGACCCTCCATGGCTTTTCTGGTAGAAGTGTCAACGTTTCACAATCGGCATATGGCTATAAAAATTAGTTATTTCACGGAGTTAGGAGGATGTAGTGTCCTTTTTGCCACTCATTCAACAGACGATAGCTCAAGCCGCGCAAGGACAGCAGACCCCCAGTCTTTGGAGTTCGCTGCTTCCCTTCGTGGTGATCTTGTTCATTTTTTACTTCCTGTTGATTCGACCCCAGCAGAAAAAGGAAAAAGAACGCCAGGCCATGCTGGCCTCGATCAAACACGATGACGAAGTGATTACTACCGGCGGCATGTACGGCAAAGTCACCAACCTCACCGAACAGGTCGTGACCCTGGAAGTGGCTCAAAACGTGCGCATCAAGGTAGCCCGTTCGGCCATCGCCGGGCTGAAGAATCCTTCGGTAAAAGAAGAGAAAAAATAAGAAAATCCGCAAGGTTGTTCATGCAACGGCGGATGGCATCGACCTAGCAGCAAGGAGTACCAGACATGGCTCGTGAATGGTGGTGGCGTAGCGTTCTCGTAATCGCGCTACTCGTCCTATCGATTTTCGGTCTCGTCCCGACCGTGATCGGGTGGTTCCACACCCAAGAGGTCAACGAGAAGATCGCCGAGGCGGGAAGTTTCTGCACCGAACATAACCTGGATTGCGGAACCATTTTGTACACCGAAGCGGACGGCAAACTGCGAGTTCCGTTCCCGGATGCCGATAAAATGGAAGAAGCCCGCGAATCGCTGACCCAGGATCTTGCTCTGGGCGAGGCGACCGTGCCCACCGGCCAGACGACCTTGGCATATAGCCTCCCAGACTACCTGCCATCCTGGTTCAAGAACATCTATGCCAAGCGCATCAGCCTTGGCCTCGACTTGCAGGGTGGTATTCACCTTGTGTTGGGAGTCGAGGTGGACAAAGCCCTTGTGGACATCGTGGACCGCATGACCGAGGAAGTCGATCGCTACTGCGAAGACGAAAAGCTCGCTTGCAAAAAAATCCACGTGATCGAAGGGCGTCCCGCGATGACGATTTCGTTCGCGGACAAGGCCGCCCTCGATGCGGCCCAGAAGAAGCTTACCGACTGGTTCGGCGACATGGCTCCGATTCCCAATCCCGGGAACGAAGAATTCGCGATTTCCTTCGAAATGTCTGATGAAATGCAGACTTACCGCAAAAATCATGCTGTGGAACAGGTGCTGAAAACCCTGCGCAATCGTATCGACGAAATGGCCGTGCGCGAGGCGCTGGTGGCCAAGCAGGGCGAGCGGTCGATCCTGGTACAGATTCCGGGCGTCAAAGACCCCGAACGAGCCATGGAACTCATCGGTCGTACCGCGCACCTGGTGTTTAAAATCGTCGATGACGAAAACACCGAACTGTTCAAACATAAAGATGAAATTCCCGAAGGCTGGGAACTCAAAAGCGAGAGCGTCCGCAACGCCAAGGGCGGCCTGACCACCGTTCCCTACCTCACGGCTGTCAAAGACCCGGAAAACAAGAACATTCGCGTGATTCGCGAGTGGGTCAAAGGCAAGGTCGGTGAAGACCGCGAAGTTCTTTTCGAGGAAGAAGTCATCAAAAAGGCCAACATCGGCCAGGACGTGCGTTGGCGTTCTTACGTCGTGGAACGCAAGACGGCGATGACCGGCGAGACCATCGTGGACGCGCGGGTCAACATCGACCAGCGCCAGAACCGCCCCTACGTCTCGATGAGTTTCGACCGCCAGGGAGCCAAGCTGTTCGAGCAGGTGACGGGCGATCACGTTCAGGATCGTATGGCCATCGTGCTGGACAACAAAGTTCAGTCGGCCCCGGTGATTCAGGCACGAATCGGCGGTGGTCGCGCCCAGATCACGCTAAACGCCTTGCGTCCCTACCGGGAGTTGATGGAAGAGGCTCAAGACCTCGCCATCGTGCTCCGCGCCGGTGCGTTGCAAGCTCCCGTGAAAATCGAGGAAATCCGCACCGTCGGCCCGACGCTGGGTAAAGATTCCATCGAATCCGGGAAAATTTCGATCCTCGCCGGGTTCGTGCTGGTCGTGATTTTCATGCTGATTTACTACCGCATGGCAGGTGTTTTCGCCGACGTTGCGCTGGTCTGCAACATGATTTTCCTCATGGCGGTGCTGGCGTTCTTCGAAGCTACGCTGACGCTGCCCGGCATGGCCGGTATCGTGTTGACCCTTGGTATGGCGGTAGACGCCAACGTGATTATCAACGAGCGCGTCCGGGAGGAACAGCGTATCGATAAAACACCACGAGCAAGCGTGGAGTCGGGCTACGATCGAGCGTTCTGGACGATTTTCGACGCCAACGTCACCACGGCCCTTGCCGGGTTCATCCTCTGGACCTACGGTACCGGCCCGGTCAAAGGCTTTGCCGTGACCCTGCTCGTCGGCATCGTTTCCTCGATGTTCAGCGCCATCGTCATCACGCGGCTGCTGATCGATTACGTCATCGTCAAATTCAAACCCGCCAAATTGAGCATTTAGCGCGGTTTTGCATAAGGAGTGACCCATGCAGATCGTACCTGCGGACCTGAACATTCCCTTTCTCAAATACGCCCGGCAGTTCGCCATCATGTCGAGCGTCCTGGTGGGCATCAGCCTGCTGCTCTGGCTGATTTTCGGCCTGAAATACGGCATCGACTTCTCCGGCGGCACCGAGTTGCAGATCCGTTTCGAAAAGGCCGGCGTCCAGGGCTCGGAAATCCGTGATGCCCTAGCCGGTTTGCAGCCCGAACCGGAAGTGCAGCACTTCGGCCTGAAAGACGGCAAACACGAATACCTCATCAAGCTGTCCAACATTTCCTTCGTCAGCGACGAAATGGCCGACGAGATCGAAACCGGTCTGAAGAAGGAATACAGCGACGAGAACGTGCGCAACTTCGGACACCGCACCGTGGGCGGCGACTTTCTGGAATTCGTCACCGACAAGAAAATCGCGGAGGACCGCCTGCGTAAAGACATGGAAGCCTACAAGATCACGGTTAAAAACGTGGTCACAGAAGGTGCGGAAGGCCGCTGGATTCACAAGATCGAGTTGGCGGGCTTGAGCGGCGAAGTGATGCGGATGCTCTCGGAAACTTTCGGCGCGGGAAGCACCGAGTTGCTTCGTGAGGATTCGGTCGGTCCGAAAGTCGGCGCGGAACTCAAGCAGAAAGGCTTGAAATCCATTCTGTTCGCGTTGGTAATGATTCTGGCCTACATCGGTTTCCGCTTCAACCTCGTATTCGCGCCGGGCGCCGTGGTGGCATTGATCCACGACGTGCTGATTACTGTCGGCGTGTTCGTGATCTTGGGTGTACAGTTCACCATTCCAACGATTGCAGCTTTGCTGACCATTGTGGGATATTCCTTGAACGATACCATCGTCGTGTACGACCGCATTCGTGAGAATCTGTCGAAAACCAAGACCCGCAGCCTGGAAGACGTCGTGAACGAGTCTATCAACCAGACTCTTTCCCGCACCTTGCTGACCTCGCTCACGACCCTCGTCGTAGTAGTCTGCCTGTTCGTGTTCGGCGGCGGCATCATTCACGACTTCGCCCTGGCCCTGCTGATCGGCGTGCTGGTCGGCACCTATTCGTCGGTGTACATCGCCTCGCCGGTGATGATTCTCATCGATGGTTGGGTAAAGAAACGCGAGGAATTGTCCAAAGCCTGATCCCGCGTTTTTTCCAGGAATTTTCAACGCTCCGGTTTTTCACGAATCGGAGCGTTTTTTCGTGAAATGGCACAAAAAGTTGGGTTATGGACCGAATTTTTGCTAGCACTAATCTTCTCCAAACCCTATCCTTACGAAGTGACAACACTGGCTTGAGGAGTGAAGGACATGCGCTCGAAACTGTTTACGATTTTTTTCCTGATGATGATTCCCCTCGTCTTCCAACCGGCCTGCGGTAGCGATGACGACAACACCCCGCAAGAAGGCGATTCCGAAATCGAAGCCGAAGCGGAACTTGAAGAAACCGTGGTTGAAAAATACCCGAGCGCCCTCCCCTTCGAACTAACCCGCGAGCCGGAGGGAGAACCGCTGACGGACGAGGAAATCACAGCATTCACGAAGAAAATCACGGGGTTCTGGAAAGATTCGGGATTCTTCGACTGGATCTGGTGGACCTCTCACGGTCTGGATGCCTCGTACAATACAGAGATGCCGGATTACAAACTCTGGTGGCAGGATACGCAATCGTACATGGAAGACGGTACCCTGCGTTTCAGCCACACCGGCGGCGCGGACAACCTGCTGCTGCGCACCTGCAAAATCCTCAACAACGCCTCGGCGGCCTATTTGCTTACCGGCGAGGAACGCTTCGGCAGGATCGTGGAAGCCTACTCGAAAGGCATCGTCGCGCTCTCCAAAGGCATGGAATGGGGCGGAGAGGGAGAACCGGCCAAGTACTTGCAAGCACGGGCGATTTTCACCCACAACCACGAATTCGAGTACGAAGGCGGACGCAAGGTAAAGGTCGAATACGACGAGGTTAAAAAGAAGTACAGCTATTCCTGGAACGCCCACACCATCCCCAACCCGGAAAACCCCTACTTCGGCGAAATCTGGTTGCGCACCTTCCGCAGCAAGGACGACGTTCCCCACTTCTACCGCTCTGTCCCAATGCTCAAGCGCGTAATCGAGGACGGTCAGGACGAAAACGTGCGTAACGCCGCCGCCGAAGCCCTGGAATACATCGAAGGCTTCGCCAAGGACGTCGTGGATCACGAATACGCCATCCGAAGCGTGAATCGCTGCGGGGACGTCATCGTGCCCAGTGCCGCCGACGACTCGCCGCCGTGCCCGGAAGACGATCCCGAATGCCCGAATCAATGCCTCGTGGACGACGACCAGTGCGATCGTCACCCGGACTGTGCACTTTCCTGCGCGGAATTCGATGGCTGCAAAGATGTCAAGGATCTCGCGAGCTTCACCCTGTTCGAGTTTTTCGATCCCGTAGCCGAATGCAACGCGAAAATCGGCTCGGCCCTGATCGCTTACGGGGAAACACTGGACAACGAATGCGAAGAAGGCATCAGCGATGGCTACGAGGTCGCCGCCACCGCACAGCATTACTTCAACACGCACATTATCCGCATCTTCCACGTTGCAGCCGCGTATAACGCTTTGATGGCCGGGGAAAACGAGGTCGCCAAGGAACTGCTTATCGGCATGGGACAGCGTGCCCGCCGAGACATCAACGACGAGGAGAAGCGGGCGGCGGAATCCGCCGAATGGGACGGCGATCTTTCCTCCTACCTACTTGCCGCAGCCGCTGCAGGAATGCCGCTAACCGACCACGAGGCCAGGGTCATCCGGGACGTTTATACCTATTCCGCCGACTATTACGCCGAGTACCCCTATTGGGATCCCTGGAACGCCGAGGGGCTGGAGGGAAAATTCGACTATAAGCCCGAGCGATGCGTAAATACCGATGACGGACGCATCTGCGCCGTGCGCATCACGGAAATCCTTCACCTCTTGGAGTACTGCTATTCGCCGCTACGCAACGAAGCGGGGGCGAACCTGGTGGACTGCTCCGTGGTCGTCGATCCGAGCCGCTGGGGCGAGTAAGAGCCTGAAAATAATTCATTCCCCCTGTTGCGTCGCCGTTTCCGGCGGTGCGACAGGCTCGATGGTTCCGGGACAGGAATCCGCCGCAACCGCGTAGACAACGAATTTGAACCATGTCCGCTTCGGGTTCGTAGGTACGATGCCGACACCCAAGTAACGAACATCGGGGTTGAGTATCCTTTTTTTGAAAAGAATGTCATTCAGAGAAGCGAGTGTGTGGTCATCCACAAATCCATAGCTCGATCTGCGTCGATAGCTCTTTTTGACGTTTGTCACACCAGCCTCTGTCAACCTTTCTTCTAAACTCGCTTTCTCAACATACTTCTTTTTCTCCACGCTGTTCTTGGCCGTGGTTCGAGCAAGTTGATTAATCGCTTCGCACAACTTGATTTTCTCCAGGCCGCGTTTTTCACGTTCCTTGTTGTAGAATTGCAGGATTCTCGCAGCCCATAGTTTCCTATCCTTTGGATTGCCCTGAGCGTGGGTGATTGAAGGATCGGGACCATGCGGTTCCTCCACGCCGACGTATAACGGAAAAACTCCCTTGGAATTATACAATTTGTTTTCGTTCTGATTGTAAAATCCAAGAAGATAGCGGCCCGGCTTTTCAGGGGCTTTGTAATGTACGGCAAATGATCCATCCTCATTCGGAACGATCTTCCGTCTCTTGATGCGCCCCTTTGACGTTTCGTAATAGAGCCAGGGCTTTTTCAACGGGACTGTAATTTTTCCCCGAATCACGATCTTTTCGCCGGGAGCCACGTGTTTGGATAATGGCTCGATGTCGATATCTTTCGAAGCAGAAACCACCGCCAGTCCATAGCGCCGAGTACCGGTTTTCAACCGTGCAATGCCGAAATGCACGGGTTTGTCACGCACTTTGACCTGTCTTGGTACATTTTTGAACACGCTATCGATAATGTTGACGGGATTTCGTCCCCTCCCCCAGCTTGCATATCTGTCTTTGTACACTCCCACGATTCCGACCTTCCAGAACATCCATTGGGTCAAAGGCTCGGAGGGCAGACTATAGTCGGTGGAGGTCGTATCGGCAGAAGAATAGGCGTAGGCATACACCATGGCGACGAGATCCAGCTTGGGATCGTGAATCAGCAGCTTTCGTTTTTCTTCAGGATATTCGTCCAGGAGTTTCTGAATCAATTTCGGGTTCTGCGCCCCATCCTCTCCCCAGGCGGCGGGAGGCGCGGCGGCTTCGTATTCCGGGTAGTCTGTCATAAAATAATGCTGCAACTCCGGTGGAATCTGAGTGACTTTGTAGGTGGCACAGGAACAAGCGAACAAAGAGAGAAACAAGACGCCCCAAATAAAAACCCTATTGGCCGGATACGGTTTCAACACAACGATCCTTTCAGCGTAATTTTATGAGATTTCGGGATACGGACGCTCATTTCGTAACACGAAGAGGTATTTCGGTCAACCGGAGAGCTTTTTTCGTAGAATCCGAACGGCATGGAGAACAGTACAAGAACCTGCGTTCGTCCTGCCTTTGTCAGCGGGTGCTTAGTTCTTCCGTGAGACAGTCCGTGCAGTGGACATTTTCCACTTGCCTGCCCTCCGCAATGTCTTCGATCCAATCACGAAAGCGCAGACCGTCGGTCTGGCGCTCGTAAAAGGCGTCCGAGTCCAGGATCGTGTGCAGACTCCCCCCCGCCGTGAAAGATCGAAAGTTTTCCGTGCTTTGCTCGATCCGTTGGATCTGCTGTTCGAACAGGTCGTGCCAGTCCGCCTCCACGCCTCCCATGATCTGGTAGAAATACGACTGGGTTTCATCGTAGGACGTGTTGTATTGAACGAAAAGATTACCGGGGTAGTAGTTCGCCTCGGCGATAAAGAGATCGGGAACGCTGAAATCCTCCAGAGCCATGGAGGCAATCTCCGGAATCCAGTCGGGAATGTGGTTGTCTGCACCCCATTTCGAAACCACGGACTCGAAAAAACCGGAAGGAGCCACTCCCGTCCCGCAATCCACGAGTTGAATCACCCTGGAATTCGTATAATGCCGCATGAAGTGCGGCGCATGGAGAAGCGTCCCATAGCCTCCGGCGCTTCCACCGGCAATCACGATCGCTTCGGGATCGTCGTAGTTCGCGAAAATGCACTGAACCGCAGCATTCGTGTTGATATAGCCAAGATGCCGAATCACCACGTCGTTCGCGCCGCCTTCATCGGAATAGTCGTAAGTGCGATCCCCCCAATGGGCATCTCCCGTACAATAATCCACGAACACGAAGTGCCAGTCTTTGAAGGGGTTTTCCGGGTTGTCGAGATCGAGAATCCCGCCCCAGTCGGAGGGTTGGAAATCCTCCGGGATATCATTGAAAAAAATCACACCGCGCAAGCTGCATGTAAGGTTGTCCCAGCAGGCCCCGCCGCCATCGAGCAAAACGATCAGGCGGTTGACAGTGCCCGGTCGTATCCAGTAGGAAAATTCACCACCGGAGTCGCACAGCGTCTCTCCTCCGGGAGTCACGCGATTCCAGCCCTCATGAAGATCAGCGATTTCCGGGCAGAACGTCCCGTCCAGACCGCCGGTGTCTTCCTCCGACAACGAATCCGAGGAAGCATCCGCGTCTCCTGCATCGGGATGGTTTTCTTCGGAATTTTCTTCCGTGCATCCGAAAAAACCAAGGAGAAGGATTGCTGTAAAAACCCCTAAAAGTATTTTACGGAGGTAGTACGGATCGAAGAATTTCATCCAGAACTCCGATAAACCATTGAATTTAGTCGAGAATTACTATCCCCTTCCCATACTGTAGAGATCGTGGAAATAGAATTGTCATGACGTGTAGAGCGGAACGGATCGCAACAACGGGAATCCGGTTTAGTTTCACCGCAACCTGCAGCAATTACCAGTTTTTTTTAGAGATGAAAGACACCCCGACCGAAACATTCAGCCTCGGATTTTCTTCAAACTCTCGCGGGCGTGCTCGACCACTTCGTCCTGTCCCAGCATCGAATACACCTTGATGCGCAGCATCTGCACGCGCGGATCGAAGGGGTTGATCGCTTCGGCCTGTTCCAGCGCCAGCGCGGCCTGATCCCATTGCTCCAGTTCGGCATAAGCACGCGCCAAGCGAATCACCGTACCCACATAGCCGGGATACAGCCGGTGCACTTCGTTCAGGTTGTCCAGGGCGGCCTCGGGATTTTCGAGTGTCAACGCAACTTCGGCGATCATGTTCTGCAAGGTCAGGTTGGACTTGGAACCGATGAGCCGCTGGGCCTTTTCGAACTCGACCAACGCGGCACGCAGCCGGTTGCGGTCTTTCAGAAGTTTTCCCAACGTGACGAAATTACGGGCTTTTTCTTCTCCGATGGACTCGGGATCGTCGCCGATATCCTTGGCCGCCGGGTCGCTGACATCGATGAAAGCATAATCCCGCGCTTTGCCCGCGTTGGCAGGCAACGTTTTCAAGCGCCAACCCGACACTTCCCGTCTCCAGCGCGAAAAAAGCTGGTCGAAACCAAAGCCATAGACCCTGCGAAAAGAGGCGTCCAGGTCGCCGTCGGTGTCACGCAATGTTGTCAGCAGGTCGCGAATGCCCTGTTTTCCGTTACGGGTCTGCAACCACTGGATGACGGTCTGCACCTCGGCAAAGGCCAAAGCGGTGTGATCCTGGCTGGGTAGATAGGCCATGGACGGGTGCATTTCGTCGAAAGTCACGAAGCGGTTTTCTTTGAACGCAACGGCCAGCAAGTCTTCGGAACTCGGCTCCAGCGGCTTGCCTTTGTCACTTCGCCAGCGTATTTCGTGGTACTTGGCGAGTCCTTCATGCAACCAGATCGGCACCGTGGCATGGCTGGCCCGGTTGATGACGAGGTGCACGTATTCGTGGGAGGCGGTATCCCGCCAGCGGTAACCCATCAACGAAGCCCTGGGAGTGGTAATCATCAGGCGGTTGAACTTGCAAATGGCGATTACGCCGCTGGTTTTCAGGTCTTTTACCGTAAGTCCCGTGGCATCGGCCAGATGTTTCAGGGACGGATACACTTCGAGAGCGATGCGGTCGGGCGGCGCGTAACCCATATCTTCCTTCAGGGCTTCGTACTCGCTTTCCAACGATTCCAGGGCTTCGTCGGCAAGGATTTCATCCTCGGGATCGAGGGAGCGGAACTCGAAGTGCTCGCTTTTCTTCGAGAAATAGTCCTTCATGAATCCCGCCACCGCTTCAAGACGCTCCTCGAATCCATGTTCGGGAACCTCGTACCGCCCTCGAATGGCGTCGAGGTGCGTCATCGCCTCGGGATAATTGGCGCGATTGAAATAGTATTCGGCAAGAAAACGGCGCGTCGCGATGGTATCGTACCCTTCGTCGAGAATGATCCGGGCGACGTCGGCGGCTTCTTCCATCTGCCAGACGTGAATTGCCTCAAACCCCCGCTTGGCGAGTTCTTCCGGCGACTCCTCGGCAAAGGCGGGAAGCGCCGCGAAAAACATCATGAGAAAAACCAAGTTGTATAAACGTTTCATCGTGTTGACCTGCCCACAGAGGATGTCAAAGTGTTGTAATGTGTGTTTTCCACCTAAAGAACAATATTTATTTAATAATAACAATTAGAAACAATTCCGCAAGAATCTGAACTCACGGCGTTTCAAGCTTATTCTTTTATCATCTCTCGATACCACGAGCGAATCTGTCCCTCATATTGTTTCGGCGCTTTTTCGAGCTGGGCCTTCTGGATCTCCAACAGATCTTCACTCGTTTGCTTCCCTTCGGGGATCGCGACCTTCTCCGGGCTGATTCTCCGCCCGGAATGGGTGCGCCCCTTGCCCGGACGCTGACCCGAGCGCATCTGCTTCATGGTTTCCTGAAGGCTTTCCTTCAACTTGCCCAGTTGGTGCAACGCCTCCTGTTGACGTCCCCCCGCCGGAGAAAGCTTGAAGTCGTTGAGTTCCTGCCCTGCCTGTCTCATGGCCTGTTGGGCCTGACGCATCTGACCTTCGGCTTCGGGGTCCATCATCGGCATTTTCTGCATCAGTTCTTCCAAGCTTCTGCGAGTCCCCATGGCTTCCTGGGCCAGCCGGTTTTGTTCGCCCCCGACACGTTCCATGCATTCTTGGCCTTTTTCACCCATCAGTTTATCGGGTGTAGGCATCATGTCTTCGAGTTTCTCCACGATCTCTTCCACAGCGCCCGCCGCCTTTCGCACCTTTTTCCCGCGCACGTCTTCGCCCGGAGTTCCCCGGTGCCCCGGATCGGTGAAGACGTCCAACTCGGCGATGCGGCGTTCGGCCTCCCGCGCGGAATCGAGCGAGGTTCCGAAGTCGCGGTTTTCGAGCAGTTGCGCCAATTCTTCCAGTTTATTCAATGCGTTGGACTTGCGCTCCCGCAACAGGCGGAACTCTCCCACATCGAGATTATCGAGTTCCTTGCGCGCCGTCCGTGCCTTTTGAGCGAGTTCTTTGGAGAGGCGCTCGTACTCGTTCTTCATCAAGCGTTCGAGTTTTTTACGATATTCCTCCGTCTGGCGGTCGGTGTCGTTTTTCAATTCCTTCTGCTTGTTTTCCAATTGGGCGACCTGCCGGGTGAAATCTTCCAGTTCGCGCGCCTGTTCGCCGAAAAGATCTTCCTGCAACTCGTCCGAGGTTTCCTGCATGTCGGACAGCATTTCTTCGAGCTTGGTCTGCATCTGTTCCAACTCGGCCAGGGCTTCGTCCAGGTTGCCCTGGCGAATCATGTCCTCCACCTGCCCCAGATCGTTGAGTTGCTGCTCCTGCCGCGCCTTGAGGTTGGTGAATTCCTCCGGCTTGAGCTTGTTCATTTCCGCCAATTTCTGCATCAATTCGGCAATTTTGCTTTTCATCTGTGCAATACGCTGCAAAAGCTCTTTTTCCAGCGACTTGTCACCCGTGGCGGCATATTCCTTCAATAAACGATGGAGTTCCTCGCGCATCTCGGAGAGGCGCTCAGTCTCCGCAACCAAGGCGTCATAACGTTGCTTGTCGATAAGATCCTTGAGTGCGATGATGTGCTTTTCAAGAGTTTCGACGAGTTGCCTCTGATGGTGCTCCGTCATGTGCATCTCGCCGTTATAATTGGACAATCGGGCCTTGTAAGCTTCGAGATTCTGCAAACGGCGGCGGAATTCTCTCAGCAACTCGTCGAAGCTTTCCGCTGCGTTATTGAGGAGCGTCACCACGCCTTTCGTACTCAGCGGATCTTCCGCCATCTGGGCGGCGACATCCCGCAGCGGCTCGACCAGCCGCCGATTCACCTCGGTTCCCGTTTCCATGTAAAACGTGGAAATGCTCTCGTAGGTGTTTTTCACCCGGTCTTCCGCCGGATTTTCGAGATGGTCGCCCAGAATGTCGATCATCGTCTCCCAGATTTCCTCCTGGCGGGCGATCAGTTTTTCGTGATGCTCGTAAATCGAAAAGATTTTCAAATAATGCGTGACCGAAACCCCGATTTTGGGACCGGAAACCGAGTCGTTGTCCGTGGCTTCGATGAAGTAACTCACCTGGTCGCCGGGACGCCAGACCGTCCCTGCAAGATCCCAAAGCGTGCTTCCCCGGTGGCTGCGGCGCTCGGTGTCGAAGGTCTCGATAGGCACCCGTACGTCCTTGCGTCCCTGCCCTGTATCGTAATTGTACACTAGGGTGACGCCCCCCAGGCCGAAATCGTCCTCGGCGCGAAAAACGACCTCCACCTTGTCGGTATCGCGCACTTCCAACTCGGTTTCGGGGAAATCGATGGCCACCTGCGGCACGCGGTCGGCCACGAGTTTGATGGTCTGCTTCCTGGCGTCGGGTTCGCCGTCGAAAGTGAAGCGGTAGCGATCGGATTCATGAAGGATGAAACTCCCCTCGAAACGCCGACTTCCCTTGGGAGACAGCGGCACCGGTTCGCCATTTTCGCGCTCCAGCAGGGCTTCGTCGGCGTTGGTGGAGGACGTCACGGCGACGGTCACACGGGTTCCCTTGTAAGCCTCAATAGCACCGGAAGAATTCGAAATCACTCGTGTTTCCAGTCCGGTGTAGGACGGATAAGTGTAGGTGAGTTCAATATCCCCGGCGAGGAAAGAGGCCATGGAGTCGAGAAGATCCGCCCCACTCGACGCCGAAGCCAGTCCCGCCCAAGCCTTTTGCCATCCCCCGGGCCAGGCGAACCAAAGCGCTCCCGCCACAACCACGGTCAGCAAGGAAGTCGCCAGCGGACGCAGTATGTCGCGCAACCCGGCAAAACCGCCTTTTCCGGCGCGCTCCAGATCGTCGCCGATGCCATCCACCGCATGACGCGCCAGAGATGCCGAGTACCCCGCCTCGTGGCCGTCGCGCAATTCCTGCGCGAGTTCCGTAGCACTCAAGAGACGGTCATGAAACGTTTTTCGCCTCTGTTCGATCCACCCGGCGACCCGACCGGGACGTCTATACGCACGGATCGGATAGACCAGATAACGAAAGACGAGAAAAATCCCGAAGAGAAAAAGAGGAATGAAAACAAGAAGTTTCAGCCAGGAATCCGGCACTCCGACGTGCGCGAGCAGCACCGCCCACAATCCCGCCCCGCAAAATGCCGCAACAAGTCCCAGCACGAATTGCAGGGCCAGCAGGTTGAGCAATCGCAGGCGCACGCTTTCGAGCAGGTCGAACAGTCGTTCATCGTGGGAATCTTTCATCAGGAAACCGCCTTGACAATGCCGTATTTTCGCTTCAGTTCGAGGATGCGGGCGGCGCTTGCGTCGAGCCGCCGGGCGGCTTCATCGTCCCTTTTCGCCTTTTCCACGAGGGCTTTAGCCAGTTTATCGGCCAACTCGTAGGTATGGCAGACCAGCCAGAGATCCACTCCCGCCGCCAGCAGTTTTTCCGCAAGCTTTGCAGGAGAATAGCGTCCGGCGATGGCTTTCATTTCGAGGTCATCCGACACCACCACGCCTTTGAAACCCAATTCCTCGCGTAAAATTCCCTGGAGGATCGCAGGCGATAGCGTCGCCGGTTCGTCGGGGTCGATCTGCGTATACAACACGTGTGCGCTCATCATCATATCCAGGCCGTTTTTGATGGCCTTGGCGAACGGTTTCAGCTCAATACCATTGAGCCTCTTCCGATCGTGCGTCCAGATCGGCAATTCATGATGGCTGTCGGCCAGGGTGTCGCCATGCCCAGGAAAATGCTTGCCGCAGGGAATCACCCCAGCCTGCTGCAAACCCTTGAAAAATGCCGTGCCGAATTTTTCCACCGGTCCCACGTGCTTGCCGAAAGCCCGGTCGCCGATCACGGTATTTTCCGGGTTGGTCGCCACGTCGAGCACCGGCGCAAAATCGCAATTGACACCCAGTTCCTTGAGCTTTTTCCCCAGCCCAAAAGCCACTTTTTCGATTTCCTTCGTCTTGAACATGCGGGCCATCATCTTCGCCGGAGGCAGCTTGTACGGCGGCGACGGCAAACGCATCACCCGTCCGCCTTCCTGGTCGATCCCCACCAGTAGATCCCCTCCGGCCAACTCCTGGAGTTTGCCCACGAGGTCGGCTGCCGCCTCGGGACTGGGGCAGTTGCGGGCGAAGAGAATCACGCCTCCTATCCGTTTCTCCTCTATCAGGCGACGGATGCCGTCGTCGATCTCGGTTCCGGCGATGCCGCAGCAAATCATCTGGCCTGCGCGTTCGAGCATTTATTCGCTTCCTCTCACGATTTCTTCCAACAACGAGCGAGCCTGCTGCATTCCCCTGGGCCAGTTTATTTCTCGACTGATACGGTAGCTTTGACGGACGAAGTTCGTCGCCTCTTTTTTATGTTTCTGCCGCCAGGAGAAGCGCGCAAGGAAGTGGCTGAAGACGGCTTTGGAGTGGCGGTCGCCGGTGAGATCGGAGTTGGCCAGTCCCAACTGCGCGTATTTTATAGCGTTTTTAAGATCGCCTCTCCCGAAGTACAACGAAGCCATGCGACTTAAAGCTGGCAACAGGTGGGTGGCGTCCTGGTCCTTGGAACTCTGTTTGGAAAGGCGTTTGAGCAAACTGTGCGCCGCATCTTCCTGCCCCTGCGATAAAAGCAGGTCGGCTTCGTCGAGGTAGATCGGAGAAGACCACCGCATGAGGCGGTCGAGGCGATCCTCCGCGTTGCGGGCGATGGTCAGCGCCTCCGTAAACTTCTGGTGTGCACGGTTTTTTTCGCCGATCGCGCTGTAATAGCGTCCGAAACGATGATTGACGAAACTGACGAGTTTCGGATCTTTCGAACGAGCGGCTTCCTTCTGTGCCTGTTCCAGATACTCTTGAGCCTCTTTCCAGCGTTGGCTTTCCATTTCCAAATCCGCCAATTCCAGAAGGGTTTCCACAGCGGCATGACGGGCTTCGAGATGATCCACGGCAAAGGTCACGCTTTTTTTCAGCAATTCCACCGCGCGTTCGTGCTGCCCCATGACTCTGCGGCAGCGGGCGGATTTCCTCATTAAAAATAACACCTTGTAATCATAGATGATTTTGTCGGGAGACTTCTTTCGAAACGGCGTAAGGCAGTTTGCGGCCTGCTCGTAAAATTCGGCAGCAACAGTGAATTGAAGCTGGTCGGCAAGCCGGTCGCCTTGGGATTCAAGCTTGCGGATACGCGAGGGACTATCCACCGCAACCCAGACTTCGTGGTGCAGCAGAGCCACTCCCGCGATGTAGGCGGGCTTGCTGCTTTGCAAAGACAAAAAACCCACCACACGATTGTGCAGATTCAACAAAGCTTTCGTTCCAGCCTTTTTCCAGATCATTTCCCGTTGAATCTCGTAAAACAGATGCACGATTTTGCGTTTTCCTTCGGTCATGACACGAATCCAACGCATGTCCTTGAGAAATTGCAGATCCTCGTCGAATTTTTCGGGGCGGGAATATAGAACACCCAGCGCTCCGGGAGTGGCCTCTTCTCCCAATAAAGCAATCCAACTTACCAATTCCTGCAACGGCTCGGAAAGACTTGAAAATCGGGTAGAGTTTACGTCTTCCGACGACGAGGGCCACGGCATGGTATTGGCCACTTCAAGCAATCCCCAGGAACCGTTGCGCTCGAAGAGCATCCCCTGTTCCTCCAAGTAGTCGAGCAGCAACAAGGCCAGTTGCGGATTACCGCCACTTTCCGCCAAGATCCGCCGTTTGATCCCATCGGAAAAACGGGTAGAACCCAAACGATTGGCCACGGTAGCGAGCAGGGCTCGGGGGTCCATAGGCCTGAGCGTGATTTCATTGGTAGCGGAATCTTCCGGTACCGAAAGATCCCCTGGACGCAGACCAATTATCAGGATGGCTTTCTGGTCGGAAAGGTTAAGAGGCAATCGGGCGATGACTCGTTTGGACATGGCATCCATATACATCGGGTGATCGAATATGTAGGCCACGGGGTTCTTTTTGGCGAGTCCCACCAGCAGCTTTAAAATCGCGCTTTCCAGCGTCGCGATGGCGGTTTCGTCGCGAATTTTCATTTTCGAGGCATAGCCCTGAGACCAGGGAAGAAGCTGCCACAGGCTGCGAATGTCCATTTTCTGAAGTCCGTAGCCCCTCAATACATTCATTTTGGCCGCCAAGGCCCGGTGATCGTCCCTCTGGTCAAACTGGCAGACAGTTTCAAGCAGGGAAAGAAACGGTCCCAAGTTCCATTTGTAAAGTTCGGGAACGCCGCTGATTCGATACGGAACCAAGCCCTGTGTGTGGAAATAGGTTTGCAACTGGTCGAGCAGGTCGGTTTTTCCGACCCCGGCTTCCCCCTGAATCCACAAAGAGTGGCCTTTACCCTCCATCGCCTGGTTCAAGAGCGGTGGGATTCGTTCGAGAATCTCCCGCCGCCCGACGAAACCGGGACGGACATCGAAAGGAATCAAGATCGAACCGGAGGCCGAAGGTGATTCTTGTGCCACGATCCGAAATCCGCAATGGGGACAGAATTTGGAGTCGGAAGGAATCGGAACCTGACATCCAGGACAGGGTTTTTCCATTGTATGCACCATGTCAACCGGTGGTAAAATTCACGGAAATTCTCGGCTCGTATCGTACCTCAATCTCCGGTCGAACTTCAAGATCGATTCAAAAAAACGACGCCACTCCCAATCCCAGCAGGATTCATCCCTCCCAATTCGTGCATTTTCATACCCAAATGATACGTTTCGAAGAGGCTTCGGCATCCATGCCACCGGGAAAACGACAACCTTCTTCCGCAGAAACTTCGGAACCACGAATAATTTGACCGATTCCATTGCAAAAAAAATGAAAATGTGTCAAAAAAACCACGGAATGCAATACGTATAATCGTAGGGGCTCATCATTGAAAGGAAACGAGATGGAAAAATCGAAGGTAGCCAACCTCGACCTGGCCGAACAAGGTCGATTGAAAATCGAATGGGCACGCACCCGTATGCCGGTCATGGCGTTGCTGAAGGAAAAGTTCGGCAAAAGCAAACCGCTGGCCGGAAAACGCATTGCCGGTTGCCTCCATGTTACGAAGGAAACCGCCGTACTGATCGAAACTCTGGCCGCCGCCGGTGCGGATATCAGCTGGTCCGGTTGCAATCCGCTCTCCACCCAGGACGACATCGCCGCCGCGCTGGCCGCCGATGGTTTTTCGATCTATGCATGGCACGGCATGAACACCGAGGAATTCTACTGGGCCATCGAGCGCACGCTCGACTTCAAACCCACCATGACCCTCGATGACGGCGCCGACCTGATTTTCACCGTGCACAACAAGCACCCTGAAATGGCCAAAACGCTGCTCGGCGGTACCGAAGAAACCACCACCGGCGTACACCGGCTTCGAGCCATGGACCGCGCCGGAAAACTTCTTTACCCCGTGATCGCCGTCAACGACGCCGAAACCAAGTGGGATTTCGACAACGTATACGGCACCGGTCAATCCTCCATCGACGGCATTCTGCGCTCGACCTCCGTCCTGCTCGCGGGCAAAAACTTCGTCGTCGCCGGCTTCGGACATTGCGGCAAAGGCTGCGCGATGCGCGCCAAAGGAATGGGCGCCAACGTGATCGTCACTGAAGTGGACGCCGTGCAAGCTCTCAAAGCCACCCTCGAAGGCTTCCGCGTGATGAAGATGGACGAAGCCGCCGCCGTGGGCGATATTTTCATTACCGCCACGGGCATGAAAGACGTGATCGTCGATCGCCATTTCAAAGCGATGAAAGACGGCGCGATTTTCTGCAACACGGGCCATTACGACTGCGAAATCAACATTCCGCAATTGGAAGAGCTGTCCACCGGCAAGCGGACCATCCGCCCCAACACCGAAGAATACACGATGCCCAACGGGCACAAGCTGTTCCTGTTGGCTCAGGGTCGCCTCATCAACCTCGCCGGAGCCGAAGGACATCCGTCCGAAGTGATGGACATGAGTTTCGCCAACCAGTTCCTTTCCATGGTTCGTATCGCCCAGGAAGGCGAGGATCTGGAAATCCGCGTGCACGACATCAGCGAGGAGCAGGATGCGGAAATCGCGGGATACAAACTGGAATCGATGGGCATCGACATCGACGAATTGACGAAAGATCAACTCAGTTACCGCGACGACTACGCCGCTGGAACCTGATACAGAACATAAAACCCCGCGTTTGTTCCGTGAAAACGGAGACTTTCGCTTTACAAAGGCAACGCGGGGTCTTACAGTGCATGACGTAGGGAACATTTCAGGGGAGTTAGCTGTCACGCACCGTCGTGATACACAGGAAAGGGATTTGCGATGACCAGTGACTTTATTTTCACTTCCGAATCGGTGACCGAAGGACATCCCGACAAGATCGCCGACCAGATTTCCGACGCCGTCCTCGACGGTTTGCTGAGCCAGGACCCCGAAA
The DNA here is from genome assembly GCA_963663525.2 of Myxococcota bacterium. Taxonomy (GTDB): domain Bacteria; phylum Myxococcota_A; class SURF-8; order SURF-8. Next base: position 1,419,693 of record CAXXHC010000003.1, on the reverse strand, counting down.
GCCGGGTCGCCTGCGAAACGCTGGTGAATACCGGCATGGCGGTCATCGCCGGGGAAATCACCACGAAAGCCTACGTGCATATGCCCGACGTCGTGCGCTCCACGATCAAGAAAATCGGTTACGACGACGGCAAGCTGGGTCTCGACTGGGAAACCTGCTCGGTCATCGTCTCGATCGACCATCAGTCCAAGGACATCGCCATCGGCGTAGACGAAAAGACGAATAAAGAACAGGGGGCGGGCGATCAGGGTATGATGTTCGGGTACGCCTGCGACGACACCCGCGACCTGATGCCGATGCCGATCGACCTTTCCCATAGGCTGACCAAGCGACTCGCCGAAGTGCGCAAAAAGAAAGTCCTCGACTTCCTGGGCCCGGACGGCAAGTCTCAAGTGACGGTACGATACGAAAACGACCGCCCCGTCGCCATTGACGCCGTGGTGATTTCCAGCCAGCATCTGGCTTCGGTGAAGAAAAAAGACCTGCGAGATGGCATCATGGAAGAAGTCATCAAGGCCACACTGCCAGAGAAACTCCTGCACAAAGGCACGGTCTACCACATCAATCCCACCGGACGTTTCGTCAAAGGCGGACCACTGGCCGATTCCGGGTTGACCGGTCGGAAAATCATCGTCGATACCTATGGTGGATGGGGACGTCACGGAGGCGGCGCGTTTTCGGGCAAAGATCCCTCGAAGGTGGACCGTTCCGCCTGTTACATGGCGCGCCACATCGCGAAAAACGTTGTCGCCGCCAAGCTGGCCAAACGTTGCGAAGTCCAGCTCGCCTACGCCATCGGCGTGGCCGAACCGGTCAGCGTGATGATCGACACCTTCGGAACGGGAATCGTCGAGGAAAGCGTGCTTTCGAATCTGGTCCGCGAAGTCTTTCCGCTTCGCCCGAAAGGCATCATCGAATACCTTGACCTCAAACGCCCGATCTATTCGAAAACGGCGGCTTACGGGCACTTCGGCTTCAACACCCGTTCGCTGTCCTGGGAAAGCACCCAACCTGCCACCAAGTTGAAAGACCTGGCCAAAGGACTGGGGTGATCCGGTTCTTCCGAGTTTTCACGCCCCTTGCGACATCATTCGCAAGGGGCTTTTTAGTTTCAACAAACGGCGCTTTTCCTCTACCAGCCGCAACCGATGGCGTATAAATCGTCGTCGGAGTTCTGAAACTCTTCGAACCAATATGTCCATTGATCCCGCGCCCTTTTGGCGAATTCGGCAACATCTTCGTCCGAATTTTCCGCTTCGAGCATGTACACGCCATCGAGATCGATCAACCCTTCGGAATTGCCCAATCCCGGAATCCGGGTGGAAAGTCGGTTGACGGCAGGATCTTCCGCCCATATATCCTCGTCGTCCATCGGCAACATACCCGGCAGATCGGACCATGCTTCGATAAACGTCATCTTCCCTTCATCGTTGAAAGTGAACTCCTCGTAAATCGGACAAGAGCGACCTCCGTAATCGAACTCGATATAGCAACGTCCAAAAGGCTGAACGTCGAAAGCGCGGCAATCCCGCTTCGGCACGGTGGAAGGATCATATTCCCGCAATATGACCGCCGTCGATTCCAGAGTTTCTTTGCCGAAACCTGTAAGCAACAACCAGGGAGGCCATTCCCAACGAGCCACAAGTTCCGAGTATTCCGGGATGCTTTTGGGATCGGCTTCAACATCCAAAGTATCGAAATATTTAAGGCTTTGCTCAATGTAGTATTCGGCGGGCATCGTCGGTTGCAGACAACGGGATGTCGCACCGTCCGTGTTTTCATGTAGGCAGAGATTGACGGTACTTCCATCGTCATCGTCTCCGTCGATATCTCCTATCCCTTCATTTTCCGAATCACCCACCTCTGGGTAAGAGCTGTCATCTGTGCATGAAAAAGTCCATAGCATCAATAGTATAAGCCCTGGAAGAAACATCATTCTTGGCATGGCTCTCCTCTTTTCCAACAAATGATTGTCTCGATTTATAGATAGAATTCTACCATCAGAGGTGGAAAAGCTCCAAGTAGAGGAAAAGATCCAACTAAGGGATCTGTGCTGGCAACATTGTTTCGTTGGAAACGGATGAAATGTTTCAAAAATGGCGGGTATAAATCGCGTTGATTAACGATTTTTCCAACCTACGATTCGTGATTTTCCTCCTGAATGGCAGGTTTTATACAATTGTGATAGAGTGAAACCTCCATTTCACAGGAGAAAACCATGTCGAATCCCCTAAAACTCGTGGCATTCGCCCTTTTCCTTTTTTCGTGTTCGATCGCTTTTTCGGCCTGCGACGACAGCAACGACAATGCGAACGAATTCCAAGGCGGAGATGAAGAATTCGTATTGGAAGAAGAATTCGATCTCCCGGATCTTGAGGAAGAAACCTCCGAATCGGAAGAGCAAAGTCCTGAAATAGAAGAGGACGTCGCCGAAACAGAGGAAGAAAACGTTCCCGTGACGCTGGACCAGAAACTTGATGCCCAGTTCGAGCTTTACGGCGAAGCCCGCACGAAAATCATCACCCGCGTGGTGGAGGAAGACGGTGTGGTCACGCGCGACGAATGGGAGGAATGGCTCACCCCGGACACCTCATACACGATGACCGAGGACGACCTGACCGAACTGCAACAGCGCCATACGGATCTCATCGCCACCGCTCGTACCGAAGCCATCGCTTCGTCTACACTGGATCTCGACGAGATTCGCCAGAGCACCACCGAGGTGGAGCGTTACTGCACTGAACTGCCCAAGGGCGGAATGATCCACATTCATCCCAGCGGCACGCGCGACCGGGAAACGGTGGTAGCATTGCTGGAAGAACTCAATCCCACCGTGAACGGGGCGGATATTCTCGAAGAAGCGAATGACGGCGTGTTGACGATGCTGTATAACGAGGAAGTCACCTTCCTCACCGATCTCCCGGTCAAACATTACCTGGAATATGACGAAGCCGAAAAGGTGGCGATTCAAGACCTGTTTTTCCTGCCCGTGGACCCGCCCACCCACGATTTCGTACGATTCGAGGCAATGTTTTCCATCGCCGATGTATTGCTGGAACAGGACGAAACCAAGCTCGACTGGGTGGAGGAAAAAACCTACGTCGATTTCCTGGAGCGAGCCGCCCTATACCACGTAAGTTACGTGGAATTCACTTCGGTAATGTGGCCGGACACCGTCACTTTCGAGCAGTTGCACACCTGGGCCGAGGACTGGTACGCCTCCACCGGTGTGACCGTGCGTTGGAATTCGGCCTTCGTCCGAACGCTCGATTACGACACGAACACGGCATGGACCAACGCCTTTATCGGCATTCTGGAAAACAACTCCTATACGGAACTCGTCGGCATCGACCTACTGGCCAACGAAACCCATACCCCTGCCCTGGATACCGGCCAGAACATTTACGTTCCGATCCTCGACGCCGTACAGGACGGCAGGATTTCGATCCATCGCACCATGCACGCGGGAGAACTCGGAGACGTCCGCAACGTGCGCGACGCCATGATTATGGGGGCCGAGCGGGTCGGACACGGCGTGCTGTTGCGGGAAGATCCAATCACTCTGGAATACGCAACGCAGGTACAATTGCCTATCGAAATCAACCTTTACAGCAACTATCGGCTTCAGGTCGAGGAGGATTTTTCAAAACATCCCTTCCTGAATTACCTGCGCCTGGGCCTGCCGGTCAGCCTTTCGACCGACGACGAGGGCATGTTCGTAACCGATATCGTGCAAGAATGCATCGTCGCCGTGACGAACACCGACATCACCCATGCCGAAATCAAGCGCATGGCCTACAATTCCCTGGAAACCGCCTTTGCCGACGACACGTTGAAAACCGGACTGATCGAAAAACTCGACACGGACTTCGTACAGTTCGAATCCGACTGGTTCCAGTACGCGACCGGAGAGTGAAAAGGCTTGGCTGGAAAGAGTTTTCTCTGTGAACACAGTGACATAGCGCATAGGTCGGGCTAATTTTCAACCCAACACCTTGTCATTGTCGGGTAAGAAATTTGCCCGACCTACACGATCAAGCTAATATCCATTACGAACCGCTCAAAATGCCGAAGGAGGTTTGCAGGGTATTTCGAATTGGCAGATATTTGTTTCGTAATTCCAACATCCTCCATGATCGAGACATCGGTCGATTTCCAATGCATCCGGATGAAATCCGTTCAACGCAAAAATCATGAAAAAATAGGACACGATACAAAAAACGATCAACATGAATAGTGTAAAAGCACTTATCATGGTCCATTTCATCCAATTTTTCAAAAGGTTCACCTGTTTTTCAGATTGCCTTCCAGCCGCTCGACAAATCGCCCCAGCGCTTCATCGGCCAAGGCGGTGGATCTACGAATCTCCGGTGCCAACAACGTCTCGTGGGCGTCGTCCCAAGCCCATTTCGGGCTTTGGGCCAGGTCGTCGGGATGGTTGATGTCGAGCACGTTTCCCAGTGAAAAGCGATGACGGTGGCTGCGGAAGGGTTCGGCGGTGATGGTGTCGCCGTCGTAGACCTCGCCGTCTGTGTCCACTACCCGGCCTTCCCGGTACAATGGATGCGGCAAGTGCACATCCAAGTTGCGAATATAAAAGGGTTTTCCGCTTTCGGTGGCCCGTTCGAGAAAGGCGGCGATGCGGTCGAAACCGTGCCGTAGAGCTTGAAGCTGGGAGTCGTTCCAGGCTTGGTAATAGGCCGGAAGAAAATTGAACGACCGCACGCCCTCGCGCACCAGGAAAGCGAAATTGTCGAAGGCCTGGGAGGCGGTGTCGGGGGCGATCACCATGTTGATCCAACGAAATCCCGGTAATTTCAGGATGTTATCACGATAACGGGGCCAGAAATCGAACGAGCTTTCTCCCTCGACGAGAGCGATCCGGTTGCGCTCGTGATCCTCTTTGCGCCCGTCGAGACTGACGACCACGCCCAGGCGGGATTCACTTTGGAAATATTTTAAAATGGTGTCATCAAGTCGAAGTCCGTTGGTGGTCAGTTCGAAGCGCAGTCGTTCGGGATACGGCCAGATATGGTTCGCCTCGTGCACCGCGAGGCGGACGAGATCAAGCGCAAGCAGCGGGTCGCCCCCGAAAAATCGGATGAATTTCGGCGGATTATGCTGCCCGAACAACTCCAGTGCCTTTTTCAGCACCGTGGGCTGCATCGTCTCCGATCCCTTGCACACGGGGCAATACCGGCATCGCAAGTTGCAGCGATAACTCAGGATCAAGCCGAGTTCGCGTTGGGGCATGGCCGAGGCCATGAAGATCCTTTCATGCGTTACAGGATGAAGCCCAGCGAGCGCCCCAGCCAGTAGGATACATACCAACTTAGCCCGGAGTCCCGCACCCGTCCGCCTTCGGGAGAACCTTCCGGTGCGCCGAAACCGCAACGGTAGGGATTCGAGTCCAACCGCATCAACGGACGTTCGTATTCTTCAAGCTTTTCAGCCACTTGCGCCCATCCCTGCCAATCGAGATCCATAGAGGTCAGATCCTTGCGCCAGCAGGTGCCCTGGTTCCAGTCGAAGAGATCGATGGGCCATTTCTGGAGCGTCAACACGGCGGCCTCGGCGTCCACGTTGTCGTGAAACACCGCCCCGGCCACGAAATTGAAAAACGGGTTCTGCTCGTTCCGCTCGATCTCCCAGCTTGTTTTCAACGCCTCTTCGTAAGTCGGCCTCAACTCGGCGAAATCGGAATAATGAAGCAGCAGATGGAAGGCCATAAATGCTTCGAGATCGGCGGCATGGTCGCCTCGGCGTTCGTCGCTCGCCGTTTTCTGCATGGTGGTTTTCTCGGCATATCCCGAGCTCCACGCCCGATCCCCGTAAGCTTCGAGGGCAAAGGCGTCATCCGTCACCGAGTACGCCGCCCGTAGCACGGCGAGAAGCTGCAAGGCACGCAAAGGACCGTATCCGTCGCTCTCCAAGAACGTTTCGCTGAAATCCGCCTCCAGGGGCGTATCGCCGCCCGGCACGACGTAGCGCCAGGCATTGGCGGCCAGATAAATCACGATGCGCTTCAATAAGGCACGAATGGAGTTCTGCTGCGATTCGTCGGCCATTTCGTCGTGAAACAGCGCCAACGCCATCACCCAACCCACCAGCGAAGCGGCATCCGTACCCTCCAGCCAGGCTTTTGCGTCGCCCTTATGCCACCCCTCCCCGGAGACATCCTCCACAGCCGCGAAACTCGCCGGCAGATAGCCTCCGTCCGGGTTTTCGTCCAGCGTCGCCTTTTCCATTTCAAGGATTCGCGACACTACGTTCCAGGCGTTGTCGTGGGCGGCGGTTCGCAAATCGGCATCGGTTTCCGCCTGATACCGGCTGACTTCGGCCAGCACATACAGTCCCGACCACAGGCCGTCACGCGCCATGATGCGCGGTACGGCCTGTTCCAAGGAACCGGAGTACGGCAGGTCCAGCGGCGCAATAAAGGCGTCCAGGCGGCGGTGAAAAGCTTCGAGATTGGCCCGGAAAACGGCTTCCTTGTCCTTCAGTTTCCAGTCCCGCTGGTACAAATACGCAAGCCCGGCGTTCGCCGTAGCGGAGATATCGGAAAGCGTCGCCGCAAAAATGGGATACACGGTTTTCGGCTGCTCGCTCGCCTCGTGCTGAGTCTTTTCATAGGAGACACCCACGGCAGTGACCATATCATCCGGCAGCCAGCGCGGTCCGGTGAAAACCTCCCAACGGGATGCATTCGCCTCCTTGCGGAAAATCCCGAAATCTCCCGCGTACAGTTCGGTTTTTTCCTCATCCATGGCTCGATCCCAGAGACCGACTTCCGGTAAGGCATCCTCTCCCGAACGCACGAGGTAGAGTTTGTCCTGTCGCATATCGTACACCTGCACACCGACCGAGGTAATCAGCAGCACCTTGTCGTCATCGCTCATCTGCATTTTGCGAATGTCGTTCTGTAGCAGACCTTCCGTATGCAGCACCGGGTCGTCCGCCCAGTGTCCGCCGATGTAGGTCCAGAGACGCTTGTGTCGCTGCTCCATGTCGTTGTCGAAGGTCATGATCGCCATGGACCCGTTGGGATTGGCTGCCACATCGATGATGGATTCCCGAAACGGCAGGTCTTCATGCACGCATTGGGTGGTGGAACCGGAAGTGTTCTTGATTTCATACAGTTTGGAACTCGTCGCCAAAAACGCCTCGCTGCCCCGAAAAACCACGTTTCGCAGAGTCCCCGCAAGGTCTTTGCAGTGCACACGCAGTGTATCGGGACGACCTGGATTGCCCACCTGTAACATCAGCAGCCGATCGACTGTGACCACCCATTGCAGGGAAGCCATCGTCGGATCGGGTACGATGTGCAGCACCTGAAACTCGGGAGTTTCTCCCTCGTCGGCGATTTCTATCGACGTAAACGTTTCACTTTCCTCGTCCCAGACGACCAACCCGAAGGACCCTCCGAGATAGGCTCCGGAAGGCACACGGGGTGCGATGGCCATCGCACCTAAGGGGGCGTCATCGTCGTTGTAATCCCATTGCTTGACGAACCACTGGAGGTACGGACGGTCGGTGATGCCCCGATTGAGTTCTTCGGGAATCTCCATACGCTCGAATTCCAGCACTTCCGGTTCGAGATCCTCTTCCCACTCGTAAGGATCACCCCAATCTTTGTCCTCGCCAACCGCTACGCCGGAACCGCCGCCGTCTTCGCAAGCCACGAGAAATACTAGAGAAATAAAAAGTATGAGTATTGGAGTCCAGGTAATTTTCATGGGTGCTATCCTCCGAGAGCGGGGGAGTTGATTGGAGACGGTTCGAGTCACTGCCGTCCCTCCACGATGTCCCGCTCCTCTTCCAAACGGTCGAGCAGGTCATCGTAATTTTTCGGTCCGACGTAGAATTTTCCGTTGACGAACAACCCCGGCGTGCCGATTACGTCGAACGAGATGCCTTCCTTCTTTTCCTTGCGGATGCGGTTCAACGTGTTTTTAGCCTTGCGATCCGTTTCAAAGGTTTTCAGGTCGAGCCCGACTTTCTGGGCGCAATCGAGGATATCGCTTTCGGCAAGTTCGGTTTTGGCATAGAGGCAGTCGTGCATCTCCCAGAATTTCCCCTGTTTGTCTGCGGCGACCACCGCCGTAGAGGAAGGAATAGAGGATTTATGCGATTTTATTGGAAAATTCTTGAAATACAGCACGGCGAAATCGGGTCTTTCCCGCGTGATTTTGCGCAAAGCGGGCAATGCGACGTTACAGTAGGGGCACTCGAAGTCCGAATACGCCACCACGCGAACCTTGGCCTTGGGGTTTCCCGAGGCCGGAAGCCCGGAAACATCCGGTTTGACGGGTTTCGGCGGATAGGCGGAAAGGGCGCGGTTTTTAATGTCCTGAAGGATGGATTCCACGGTACCGCCTTTGAGCGCCCGCCTTACCGCGAACCCCGCCAGCCGACGCACGGCGGGTTCTTCGGGAGCATCTTTGAGGCAATTGGCGATCGTATCCGGACACCCGGCATAACAATTGGCTTTGGCGAAAACCTCGGTCAGCACCTCTTTGTGGGCGGCTTTGAGACGCTCCGCGCCGGGAACCTGCGCCCAGATGCCGTTGCCGTCGGCCCACACCGGAAGCACGAGCAGACAAAAGGCGGTCAACACAAGCGCCGCACAAGAAAAAATCCTTTTAAACTGCGTGGTTACGTTTATTCCGGTACGAAAGCCATCCATCGAGGCCAAACCTCCCATCATCGAAAATCAAGGTCCAAAGAGCCGCGCCCAGCCAGGCCAGATCGCGGTAGATCGTATGCACGCCGATTTCGTCGGCGGCTTCCTGGGACGCGAAACATCCGCAAGACATCTGCAAGTCTTTGGTCAGCGCCAGAGTCAACGCGATGAGAAACATCACCATCATCCCGCTAATCAGCGCCGCGCTCTCACGGGTCCAATATCCTAGCACCATCGTGATTCCCACGAGCAACTCCACCCAGGGCAACAGCAACGCGAAAGGATTGATAACCCACAGCGGAAGAATCTGGTATGTGGCGATCGACAGGGCGAATGCATACGGATCGTATATTTTGTACAAACTCGCCAAAACAAACACCACACCGATATACACGCGCAAAGGAAGCGCAATCATGGTCAAAATTCCATAAAATCGTTTTTTTTCGTGTCCGCTCATGGCATCTCCCCCATCAGCAACGTTTTCCAATCGAACTGGGGATTCAGATATTTTACACCAACCATTCCCTGTGACGCCAGATCGTCGGCCAGCAATTTGCCGATTCCGCCCTCTCCGTAGACAACGACCGTCTTCCCCTTCGAAATCGATTGCAGGTTGTGCAGGTCTTCCTCGGCCACGGGAAACAGCGTGTCGTACACCACATTCACCGCTCCCGGAAGATGTTTTACGGCGAAAAGCTCCTCGGAGCGCGCATCCACCCAGAGCAGCGATGTAGCATGAGAACGCACGAATTCGACTTGTACTTCTTCGGCCTGAGCTGTGGCTTCCGGGCAATCCTGAAAGATTTCATAGGCTTCCTTGGCAATCCAATCCAAAGACGTGGGGCGAAACAAGTTGACGGCTACCGCCAAAAGTAGCGGAACTCCAAGCAAAATCGCGATGCGTATGAAAAACCGTTTCATGACGTCGTCCATCTTTTTTCCGGTCGGATAACTCATTTACAACAACGAAACCCCACGTTGGTTTGTTCCACACCGTAAAACCTGTAATTTGCATAGGTGCATTCATGCTGTTTTCGCGAATTCAAGCAATTGAAAGCCCCTCCCCTCGCCCGACCAATCAACTCGCCGTCATCGTCCGTGGTGGCGTCCCACTCCCAAACGTTTCCGTTGATATCGAAAGCTCCGCACTCACTCACGCAATCCGAAAACGACGCCGTGGTCATCAGGCGATAGCGGGTTTCGGTCGTGGAATAATTACAGTCCGGTTCCGGATCTTCGCAAAAAGCGTCGATACCGTTGCAAATCTGGTTGTCGTAATCGTTTCCATACGTGTACGTCATTCCGGCGGAGCCTTCGCAGGCGGTTAGCCATTCACCGGGATGGCAGAGACGCTTTCCGGCATTCTGGCAGGCCTGTTGGGCATCGTCTACCGAGATGTAGGTCCATGGAAGCACGCCGGGACGTGAGGATGCCTGACTTTCATCGACACCGATGCTGATCTCCGTCGCGTCGGGGCGGGAAGCTTCGTAGCGGTCGATGCAGAAAAGGTCGTCCACGACCGTCATGTCGTCCGGGCAGCAGACCAGCCCGTCGTCGATCTTCCCGTTGCAGTCGTTGTCTTTGCCGTCACAGATTTCCACCCCGTTGTTGGTTTCCACGCAGTCGAAGCCTTCGTCCGTCAATCCGTCGCAATCGTTATCCAGCGTATCGAGAATTTCCTCCCCGCCGTTGGTCGGAGTGCACTCGCAGCCGTCGCGGGGATCTTCGTTGGCATCCACCCAGTTTTCGTCACAGGAGAGGATCTCGCAAAGGCCGTGCTCACATCGCGCGGTCGCTTGCGGAGCTTCGGGATACGAGCAGCCGATGCATCCCTCACTGAAGTAACAGCGGTGGTTCAGACATTCGTAATCGATGGCGCAGTCGTCGTTGACCCGGCATTCGAATCGACAGTCTCCCTCAATACACACTTCTCCCGATTGGCAATCCGCGCTCGACTGGCACTGGCTGTCCACAAAACAACCCGACAACATCAAGAGCAGTCCACAACCAAAGAAAAGGTCTAAAAGCGACGGACGCCAAGCGATCAAAAAAAACGGTTTTGACGCGAAATATTTCATTTTTTCACCTTGTATCAGAACCGTGCCCGCGAGTCCGTCCCGTTGTATCAGCTATCGGCCAGGGTTTCAATACCGAGTTTTCAAGTTCGTTCCCATCTCGAAACTCATAACGTCTGAATATCAAAGGAAAAATAGTGTAATCTACTGAAAGAATATCGGGACTTCCTCATCTTGTCGAGTTATCATATGGTTGCGTAACTCATTGATAATACGAAAGAAAGAAGTCCCGATGCGAGAAAGCATACACCAACAACCGTCACTTGTCGAGAACCCAATTCATCACGATCATGGCAAGGAGCTACATCAGATGGCCTTGCTTCTTGCCGGTCGTCCGGAGATCTTCGATGGAGTCCATGCCGATCTGGTCCGTGGGATCAGGCATCCCGAGACAGGCCGCAAGGGCCGTATGAGCGCCGAGCAGGTGATCAAAGCTCTCCTGATCAAGCAGATGAACGGCTTCAGCTATGAGCAACTCGCCTTTCACCTTGAAGACTCTCGGTCGTACCGCGCCTTTTGCGGTTTCGGGTTTGCCGACGTTATTCCCTCGCGCAGCGCGCTTCAGCGCGACATCAAGCGGGTGCGCCCCGAAACCTTGGAAGAAGTCAATCTCGTTCTGCTCGTGGTGGCGACCAAGAAGAAAATCGAGAAAGGCCGCAAAGTCCGAGTGGACTGCACCGTCGTGGAAACCGACATTCATCATCCCACCGACTCGTCCTTGTTATATGACGGCGTCCGTGTGTTGTGTCGTCTGACCCAGGCGGTCAGGGAACTGATCGACGTGACCGTGACCGATCACACGCGCCGGGCGAAGAAGCGGGCCTTGGGAATCCTGAACGCGAAGAACCAAAAGGTTCGAACCAGGCTGTACCGGGATCTCTTGAAGGTTACACGCAAGGTGGTCTGTGAGGCAGAACGTGTGGCCGAGACCTTGCGGGAGTCACCGACGAACGATCCCATCGCCGCCATCGGCCTTGAAGGAGAACTGAGTCATACCATCCCGCTGGTGCGTCGCGTTATCGATCAGGCCGAGCGCCGTGTCATCAAGGGCGAGAGCGTGCCGTCTTCAGAAAAACTGGTTTCTATCTTCGAACCCCACACCGACGTGATCGTGAAAGACCGGCGTGAAACCTACTTCGGACACAAGATCGTTCTCACCGGTGGTGCGTCCGGACTGATTACCGATCTGGTTGTCGAAGAGGGCAACCCGTCGGACTCCACTCTGGCTCAAAACATGATCGCACGGCAGACAGAGATATACGGACGAGCGCCGCGTCGGGTCGCCTTCGACGGTGGCTTCGCCTCGAAAGACAACCTGTCGGCGATCAAGGCGCAGGGGGTCAAGGATGTCGCCTTCCACAAGAAGCGCGGGCTGAAGATCGGCGAGATGGTGAAGAGTAGCTGGGTTTACAAAAATCTGCGACGTTTCCGCGCCGGGATCGAAGGTATGATCTCTTTCCTCAAGCGCAGCTTCGGCCTTGACCGCTGCACCTGGAGCGGCTTGCCATCCTTCAAAGCGTACGCCTGGGCCTCGGTGGTGGCCGCCAATCTCCTGCTGATTGCCAGACACTTGATTGCCTGACGACGTGATCCCTTGCCCGACTCCCCTCGTGAAAGCCGGGAAGAAGGCAAAGGTGCGTCCGGAAATCGATCAAACCGGCAAACAGCACGAATCAGACAAAAACGAAAGACGCATTGGCTCAACTGAATGAGTCAGGCACCATCGGCAGGTCCGATACCGAAACAGAAAAAGCATGTTTCGAGATGGGAACGAGCTAAATTCAACCTTTTTGCCAGAGCATCTCTCAACCGAGCCGCTCTGCTAGGGTTCTGGCCAGGACACTGGACATACAGAGTGTCGCCGTCCACAACACGGGTGACGGTGCATAAGGGGGTGGAAGATTCGGCGGCGTGGGCAGCAGACAACAGTAAACCGAAAATTACGAACACTTGAAAGAAACGAATGATGAACTGCTGGGGCTTCATATCGGCACTCTTCACTTGCGATTTATGATGTGGACACTCTGAGTTAACTCTGTCTGGAGGGGCCACTCGCTGACAGACCCAATATCCCATTCTGCCTCCCGTCAGTCTCAATGGGCTTTAAAATCACTTTAGGGGGGTGGTCGGTTAGCTCCACCTCATTCTACCTTCCATTGAAACTCCAGTTGTACCCATCCGTAACATCGGCCTCGGTAACGGGTTTCGTCGCAACCGCTTGTTCGAGAAGTCTTCGGAAGACAAGGCCACGGCTCCGGGAGGTGCGCCGGTTGAACCGGAAGGTGTACTCCTCCAGGTAGGATTGCAGGTGGACCGGAACGATAGACCCCTGATGAGTTCCAAGAATCCACCGCTTCAGCAGGCCCGCAACACGATGGACACCCGGCATGGCAACGTGGGCGGGATCGCCCGAAGATGACAACACGGTTGCCTTTCGTGTGTATCCGGCTTCGGTCAAGCCGTTGTAGCCGTTCCATCCATCCGTCAGTACTACCGAGCCAGGAGCCACGACCTCGCGGATGAATGGCAACAGACTGGCGCCGGAAGCGTCGGGAACATGACGCATCCGCACCCGCCCGAAGCCTTTGGGTTGCTTGATCTCCACGGCTATCACCACCACGCTTTTGCTCACGCCACGGCCACGTTTGCCGCCCTGTTGAACGCCGCCGACCAGTGTTTCATCCACTTCGACCTCGCCCGACAACGGCTTACGTTCGGCGTTCACCATCGCCACCCGATAACGCTGCAACATCGTCCAGGCCACACGGTAACGGACGCCCAGTGTGCGCTCCAGGGTTTTGGCCGACATCCCGTTCTTCGCGGTCGTCACATGCCACGCGGCCTCAAACCATGTCGTCAGAGGGGTTCGCGTTTTGTTAAAGATCGTCCCCGCCGTCACTGATGCCTGGTGACGGCAGACGGGACATGCCATGCGGCTCCGGCTTTCTATCCACGGAGTAGAACACGTTGTGCAAGCCGGGCAGATGAAGCCCTCCGGCCAGCGCAAACGCATCAGGTAAGCCACACATGCGTTGTCATCAGGGAACATCTCCACAAATCCGCGATAGGTAGTCGGGTAATCGCGTCCTGCAACCAATGCCGGTTCCATCGCTTCTCCTCCACGAGGGAAGTTCTACGATGAATCCTAGCATAGGTGGAGCTAACCGACCAGCCCCCATCCAGAATATGGAATAAGTCAGATTTCGCCCCCTGTAAAGCCCTTGTAGGCGATGACCCTTTCAGATGCCCAAACAGCTGCAGAAGCGCCGTTTACGGTCGGAGAGCGGCTCTTATGGGAAGGACAGCCCAGCCTGTGCATAGACACAAACAACAACAGTTTCTCAGAGAAGCACCGAAATGTGGGCGCATAAAAAATCAGAAAGCAGGGCGAACCCTGCTTTCTGATTGCGCTATCGGTATGTTACCAGCGTTGCCCGCCACCGCCGCGACCATCGCGACGCGGTTTGTCCTGAGCGATGTTGACCTTGAGTTCACGACCATCGAGCTCGGTGCCATTGAGAGACAGTGCCTTCTCGGCAGATTCCTCATCGGCGAAAGTAATGAAGCCGAAGCCACGGCTACGACCGGTTTCACGATCCGTGATGACCTTAGATTCTTCGATCGTTCCGAATTTGGAGAAAGCGTCTTTGAGCCCAGCGTCATCTGTTGCCCAAGCCAAGCCACCAACGTAAAGTTTGTTCTGCATGTTCCAATTCCTTTCAGCACAAGTAGTTCGGTTCCGGAACCATTCCCGACATAATGAAGAAGCGAAGATTCGGAGGATGTTGTCTTTTGTTGGGGAGTAATGCTTATCTGCAGAAGAAAACCCGACCGTTATTCATTTTCATCATTAAGAACCGCAGCCACACTACAAGCATTAAATATAGAAAGCAAGATAATAGTGGTCTGCTCCCACGACCTTGATCCGGTAAGACTCTCATTTCTTGCAGGAAGCATCATCCCAAGTCCTTCAGACCACGTGAAGGGTCTTCCCGGTAACCGTGTACAGGGCTTAGTAAGCGCACGTTGTGCCCGCCAGGGGTGGCCAGATTCGGGATTTTTGTCAACTGTCAAGCTTGGTTTTTTCCTTCCGATTCCCGTTGACAAATATTCTCCGTAATGTCGGTCATTTCCTGGTAGAAAACAACATCCGGAACCGACTTTCTCCTTCGTTTCCGATCCGCCTTTCGGGCGCTGGTTTTGGAATTTCGAAAAAAAAGGAATGGCAGTATCTGGACTGACTTTGAATAGCGAGAGCGGTAGGTCGGATAGCTTTGCGATCCGACATCGGAACGTGCATGAAATTGTCGGATAAAATTTATCCAACTTACGAATCTAAAACATGTTTTTCATCTTAGCTAATTTTTCGTAGAACATGTTTCCACAATTTTCCTCAGCAAGAGGGTCCGCTATGACAGTTGCTTCAATAAGATGAAATTCTCTCGGTGATATTTCATTCATTAGTTCTGCAAGTTTTTTACGGGACTGAATCTCTTGTGATATTTCACTCATTATTTCTGTAATCAGTTTTAATTGTTTAGGTTGAAGGTAGGCAACAATAATTGCTCTATGGGCATGAGGTGTCAACAATAGCGATTGAAATCCTTTATCCTCCAATAAAAACCTTTGTTGTGTGAGAATTGCAGTTGATTCAGGTAAACTGTCTTTTCCAAATAATGCCTTGTTTATGTTTCTAAATATTTTACTTGGTGAGGCTACACTTACGATTTCTTTTCTTTCTTCAATTTTACGACTCAGTTCGTCAACTATAGTCATTTGGTTTAAAGAAATACCACCTTGAAAAAACAAATGAATGAAAATTCGGTATCCAGCAAATGTAGAAACGGGTATCGATTCGTCGTTTATGCAATCCTTCCTCAATTCAAGTGAAGCAACTTTAAAATTGGGGGGAAGTGTCTTTCTTAAACTTTCAAGCAATTTAAAATGATCCGTAAAGTCATTATAAATACCCACATTGATACGTAGAATGCCATAGTCTCCTTTTTCTGACAAATAGATATACTTCGCCCCCTGTTCTGCAATTGTTTGCCAATCAGAAGGATTTTTCTCTAACCAAGAAATAGAATCTTCAACATATAAAGTGTCGTTTTCAAAATGGAGAACATCATAATTATGTGGCCCCTTTATGCTTTTAAAAGTAAAATAAACTGAATCGTGGTGCAATTGCCATAAGCTTTTTTCAATTGATTTTAAATTTTTAAAAAAATCAAGATGAGATTGGTTACCCCGAGGAGCATAAATAAGAATCTCGTGTCCAATGTTAAAGGTTTTTCTTATGCTATCCCACTCGTCAATTTGATTTTCACTCATTGATTGTTTTAAAACAACATCAACTTTATTATTAAGAATATATTTTGTACAAATTATTACTATGATAAGAATAAATAAAACAGCTAAAACAGTAACCCAAATGGTTATTGATTTCTTTCTTTTCTGTTCAATTTTCTGTATTTTTTCTAAAATATCTACAACATCATTTCCTGTTGAGTTTAACCTGTTCTCAAGGATTTCTAATGCTTTTTTATAGTACTCAATAGCATCTTTCCGGTCACCAAATGAATTCAATCGTTCTGCATACAGTTGAAAAAGTTTTGCAAGAAAATAAAGACGATCCTCGTTTGGTTCAAAATCAATAGCTTTCTCGCATAACTGAATCGCTTTTTTGTATTTTGTCGCATTTAGCATTGCTATGGAATGACCGGTATTTATTGTAGCGTATACTGATATATAAAATGGGTCAGATGCGCTTTTTTGCCATGTTTCCCATTCCAAGCCAGGCTCTAATCCAAAATCTTTATTTTCAATCACGTCGATATACAGCGCTAAAATTCTTGCTTCATTCAATTCCTTATCACTAAGAGAAGAATCGATTTCAAGAATCTGATCTAAAAACACCTTGGCAACTTGTAATTTTCCAGAACGATTTTTAATATATTCTGACACGAAATATTTCGCAATAGAAAATGGCACCAACGGGTTGTCAGATAACGCCGGGTATCCTTTCTCAGCAAGCTTCACAGCTTGAACTAAATCGTTATTCGCATAATGCCAGTGGAACAGTTCGGAAGCAGCATCGTTTGCTTTATCGATTTGAATCAAATTATCAAGAGTCTTCAAGTAAGTAGTGGTATCTTCAGTATTTTTGGAAATATCGGCCAGCATTCTCAATGCTTCGATATTATCAGGATCGATATTAAGAGATTTCCGTACCCATTCTAAGGCCGATTCGGAATTGCCTTTTTTAATGTATGCTTTTGCCAAATCGATACACGAGTCAAGATTCGGATTGCTGGAAATATCTTCAAGAATTAAAAGTTGAGAAATGTAGGCATCGATATTACCAGCTTCTTTATATGTATATGCCAAGAGTTTTCTTGTTTCGAGGTTTTTAGGAGAGGTATCGAGAAATTCCGTCAACAATGAAATAACAGTTGGAAAGACTTGGTTTTCCAATAAAAACCTAGCGTATTCGCAAATCGATTCCACATCTCCAGGATTTTCCTTTACCTTGATTTTATACAAGGCATCCTTTGCCTGAAAATCGGCATCAGCTTGTATCCAGGGAGAAAGAGCCCCCCCACAAACACGACAGAATTTAGCCGATTCCGGATATTCTTTTTTACAAGAGGCACAGTATTTCATGGAGCATCCTTATTTCTTTCCAAAGGAATCATTGCGCAGAAGATGATTGAAATTACCTATGAACGTGTAATTGGCTTTCCGCAATTTTCACAGAAGTTGCTATCTGAAGGTAACTTCGTTCCACAATTCGGACAGGTTAGAACCTCTTCTGAAGGAGGCTCTACTTCTTTATCCTGCTTTTCGAGAAGTCCAGCCAAGGCTTCCGTTGCCGAAGGCTCCCCTTGTTTTTGGGCTTTCAGAATTTCCAGTAAAATCCTATTCGCAATGCGGGTGTTATTTTGGCTCTTCGCTGTTTAGTGTGGGTAACGGCAGCTTATGCATCGGCTTCGCCGATCCGGGGACCCGTCCCCGCACCCCTGGGATTTATCGCTTTGAAGTCCAAACCTGGTTGTTGTAATAAGGGATAAAGAGAAAAGGAGAGGTTTCCCCCTCCTTTCCAGGTTCGGACCTTCGACGGCGCTCGGGTCGCGTCCCCGCGTTGCCTTATCCTCCGCCGAAGTTCTGCCAGTGTAACCTTTGCACACTGAAGGAGCAAGAGATGGACGAGCGCGGACTTTTCACGATGGCTCTTGGATTGACCCCTCCCTGGGAGGTGGTGGATATTGACTTTGACGCCGAGCGCCACCGGTTGGATCTGTACCTGGATTTTCCCGCCGGGAGCCGGTTTGCGTGCCCGCAATGCGAGGTGGCTTGCGGGGTTCACGATACGAACGAGAGGAGTTGGCGACATCTGAACTTTTTTCAGCACGAGGCGTATCTTCACGCACGCCTACCCCGGATCAAATGCCCTGAACACGGAGTAAAAACGGTGGAGGTACCTTGGGCGCGTCCTGGTGCGGGGTTCACGCTGCTTTTTGAGGCGCTGGTACTGCTTATGGCCAGAAAGGGCATGACGCCCAAGGGGATCGGCGAAATACTTGGTGAGCACGACACGCGGATCTGGCGGGTGCTGGAATACTATGTGGACTCGAGTCTGGCGAAGCAGGACTGGTCCGAGGTCGAAGCGGTGGGCGTGGATGAAACCAGCCGTTCCCGTGGGCACGACTACGTGACGGTGTTCGTGGACATGGACGAGGCGAAGGTTCTGCACGTGGAGCCCGGCAAAGACCACCGGACGGTGGCGGGCTTCGAGGCTGAGCTTCACGCTCACGGCGGTAAACCCGAACAGGTGAAAGAGTTCAGCATGGACATGTCAGCGGCGTTCATCAAGGGGGTTGGGAAACAGTTTCCCGATGCGGCGATGACCTTCGACCGCTTCCACGTGATGAAGCTTGTCAACAAGGCCGTGGACGAGGTGCGGCGTGAGGAGCGCCAAGACAGGACTGAGTTGGAAAAGACGAGATGGGTCTGGTTGAAAAACGAGCAAAACCTTACGGACAAAGAGCGAGAGAAGTTCGATGAGTTGAAAGACAGCACGCTGAAAACGGCCAGGGGCTATCGGCTCAAAGAGACGCTTCAGTCGGTATATGCCGACTACGCAGGCCATCCAGATGACGGTGAGAAGCAGTTGCAGTACTGGTATTTCTGGGCCACGCACAGCCAACTGCCGCCGATGATCAAGGTAGCCAAAACGATCAAGACCCACTGGGATGGGGTATTGCGGTGGTTTCAGTCAGGTTTGACACAAGGGCTGGTGGAAGGCATCAACGGTATAATTCAGGCGGCCAAGCGCAAGGCCAGAGGGTTCAGGTCGTTTAGGAAGCTTCGAACCATGATCTTCCTCGTCGCTGGAAAGCTAGACTTCGACCTGCCGCAGATGAAACTGCTTACCCACAGTAAATAGCGAGGAGGCGTTATTTTCTGTTTCGAGTTGAACCTTTGCCGTTTGACACTGTAGAAGAATTTGAAATCCAAATGGAATAAGTATGATCGATAATATGCATATCCAGCCAAGAATTTCTCCTAAGGTCAGATATCCGTGCAAAGTTTTAAATCTTCGATCCCAGTAACTATCAATTGGCCTTTCCATTTTCAATTCACCTCATCGTTACATTTTGATCTTTTTTCCACAATTCGGACACAATATTCGGTTTTGACGATATCCACATCTAGGGCACTTTGAATTCAGCTTTCGTTTTTCCGAATAGCCACATCTTTCGCAAGAAAATATCATTTCAATTGGATACTCGTTTTTACAGGAAAGACAAAGTAGTTTTTCCGAAAGTGTTGTTCTTACCATGTGGTAAGTGTTTGTTGCTGTCTTAGTCGCTTTTGCTCCAACAGCAAGGTAGATCAGTCCTCCCACAATAAGGGGACTCAAAAAAAGTAAAACGATTACAACTTCCACCATTCCAAGTTTCCCGTCCCATCACGAAAGAGGATGTCCTACCAGTTGTTAAATCTTTTGATGATCTTTGCTTGTGGATGGTCTCTATGTTAGACACCTGAGTCTTCGACTGTCAACTTTTTCTAAGCAATGTCAGGATATCTCCTGCCACCCGTCCGACAATCCTTTCACCCACATAAAATCTATTGAATACACTGCAAAGTCGTGCATTTTCATGCAAACTCACGTCATGCTCGATTCATGCCGCAAAACTCGTGCAAACTCGCGTCAAACCGTGCAAAGTTCCCATCGGTTTTCTCGCAACGAGTCGGGGGTAACCGAGAAAAAAGTGTACAGTAACTGGACAAAAACAGGGGTTTTCGACCGGAAAACCACACAACGTGCTATTTTCTCTCACAAAGCTCGTGTTTGCGAATCTGCACGTTTTTTCATCAATTTGCACGTTTGCGGAGGCGTCGGCCCTCCCGTTTAGAGCGATTCCGCCAGCAACCTCCGTAGCACGGTGTGGAGGATGCCTCCGTTGCGGTAGTATTCGATCTCCACCTTCGTATCGAGACGGCAAAGTACCCGGAATCGTTTAAGATTCCCGTCCGAATCCGTGACCTCCACCGTGAGCGACTGCCCCGGCTTGAGGTCGTCGGGACACTCCAGCCGGAAATGCTCGTCGCCCTTCAGGCCGAGGCTCTCGAAGCTTTGGCCGTCCTCGAAAGTCAGCGGAAGCACGCCCATTCCCACCAGATTCGAGCGATGGATGCGCTCGAAGGATTGGGCGATAACCGCTTTGATTCCAAGCAGATACGTGCCTTTCGCGGCCCAGTCGCGGCTGGAACCCATGCCGTAATCCTTCCCGGCGATCACGAGTGTGGGTGTGTGTTCGGAGCGGTAACGGCGGGCGGCTTCGAAGATCGAGGCGACTTCGCCGGTGGGAAAGTGGGTGGTGAAGCCGCCTTCGGTGCCCGGCGCAAGCCGATTTTTCAGGCGGATGTTGGCGAAAGTCCCCCGCGTCATCACCTCGTCGTTGCCTCGGCGGCTGCCGTAGGAGTTGAAGTCGCTTTCGAAAATCCCCTTTTCGATCAAGTACTTACCGGCAGGCGTATCGGCTTTGATGGCTCCGGCGGGACTGATGTGGTCGGTCGTCGTGCTGTCGCTTACGGCCACCAGCAGACGGGCGTTTTCGATCGTGGGAAGTGGGGGCACGTCCGGGGAGAGGTTCTCGAAAAACGGCGGCAGTTTGATGTAGGTGCTTCGTGCATCCCAAGGGTACAGGTCGCCGTCGGCGACCTCGATGGCGTTCCACTGAGTATCCCCCGATTCGATGCCTTCGTATTGCTCGCGAAACAGTTCGGGGCGTAGCGTCTCGCCGATCACCGCCTCGATCTCTTCGCGCGACGGCCACAGCTCGGCGAGTGTAACCTCCCGGTTTCGCTCGTCTTTTCCGATGGGCTGACTCGAAAGGTCGATGTCCACCGTTCCCGCCAGTGCGTAGGCCACCACCAGCGGCGGTGAGGCGAGGAAGTTGGCCTTGACACGCTGGTGCACCCGACCTTCGAAGTTGCGGTTGCCGGACAGCACGCTCGCCACCACGAGCTTTCCCTCCTCGATGGCATTCGACACCGGCGCGGGAAGCGGTCCGCTGTTGCCGATACAGGTGGTGCAGCCGTACCCCACAAGGTGGAAACCGAGCGTTTCGAGGTAGGGCATCAGTCCGCTACGTTGGAGGTATTCGGTCACGACCTTCGAGCCGGGCGCGAGGCTGGTCTTGACGTACCGGGCCACCGTCAATCCCCGCTCCACGGCCTTCTTGGCGACGAGCCCGGCGGCGATCATCACCGAGGGATTGCTCGTGTTCGTGCAACTCGTAATCGCGGCGATCACCACCGAGCCATGGCGGAGCGTCTCCTCGCGTCCGTCTTCCCACACGACTTTCGCCTCGTTTTGCAGACGGTCCTTTTCAAGTGCGAACCCCCGTTCGGCCACAGGCGCTTCGAGCAGAGCGGCCCAGTCGCGTTGCAGGCGGGACAGGGCGATGCGGTCCTGCGGGCGCTTGGGACCGGCCAGCGAGGGTTCCACGGTCGAAAGGTCGAAGTCCAGCGTTTCGAAGTATTGCGGTTCGGGGCGATCGTCCGAAGCGAAAAGCCCCTGGGCCTTGGCGTAGGCTTCGATGCGCTCGATCTGCGCCTTGGATCTTCCCGACAAGGCGAGGTAGCGCAGGGTTTCGTCATCCACCGGGAAGAAACCCACCGTCGCGCCGTATTCGGGCGCCATGTTGGCCAGCGTCGCCCGATCGGGCAGCGACAGGTTTTTCAGTCCCGGCCCGAAGAATTCCACGAAGCGGCCCACTACGCCGTGGGCGCGAAGCACCTGCGTAACGGCCAGCACGAGGTCGGTGGCCGTCGCGCCTTCGGGCAGTTTGCCGGTAAAACGCATTCCGACGACCTTCGGCGGCGTCATGTAGTAGGGCTGTCCCAGCATCACGGCTTCGGCCTCGATGCCGCCCACGCCCCATCCCAGCACGCCCAGGCCGTTAATCATCGTGGTATGGGAATCGGTGCCGACGAGGGAGTCGGAAAAGAGAATCTCCCGCCCGCCGAAGCTCTCCTGGCGCACGACGTTTGCGAGGTATTCCAGGTTGACCTGGTGCACAATGCCACTTCCGGGAGGCACTACGCCGAAATTGTCGAACGCTTTCTGACCCCAGCGCAGAAAACGGTACCGCTCCTGGTTGCGTTCCATCTCCTTGTTTTGATTGAAGATGATCGCGGACGGGTCGCGAAAGGCATCCACCTGCACGGAATGGTCGATCACCAGGTCCACGGGCACGAGGGGATTGATGCGCTTCGGATCGCCTCCGGCGCGGGTCATCGCCTCGCGCATGGCCGCCAAATCGACGACCGCCGGAACGCCGGTGAAATCCTGCAACAGCACCCGTGCCGGGCTGAAAGGAATCTCCTCGGAACCGGGGGAAGCAGGATTGTAGGCGGCGATGCGGGCGACGTCCTCGCGGGTGATCTCGTGGCCGTTTTCCCCGCGAAGCACGGATTCCACAAGGATTTTGATCGAGTACGGCAAGCGGTCGGGATCGCCCAGCCCTTCTTCGGCCAGACGACGCAGATTGAAAAAGTGAAACTCGCCTTCCGAGGTGGAAAGCGGCGTCAGAGTATGAAACGAATCTTTCGATGCATTTGTCATCAAAATACTCCCATGTGAATCGACAGGTTCTTCGGTGGCTCAAGTCTCTCCACCTGAACCGTTTGTTTTCGTTGAGCTTTTTCCTCAACAAAGAATTTTCGCGGTCGGGCAATGGCGTTACCCGACACAGCAAAATCATGTGGAGCAGGTCGGAGACCTGCTCCAACCAAAGCCTTAGCCTTCCTTGATGGTTCAGGTCTCCCGACCTGAACCATTTGTTTCCATTGAGCTTTTCCCCAACGGAATGAACCTGTGGAGCAAGTCGGGAGACTTGCTCCAACAAGAGCAGATGCCCCCGGTATTTTCGATTTAAAAAGAGACTCTGCCCCGATGGCACGGTGCTTCTATGAGTCGTACTTATGTAATATTCCTATGATTTCGCCGGTTTCAAGGGGGCGCGTCACTCTTTCGCGCCGAATTCCTTTTCGAGGAGTTTCTTGCACTGGGGCTTGAACAGGATGCCGTCGGCGTAGTCTTCCTTGGCGGGGTCCAGGCCGATGCAGGTTTCCAGCGCCTTGCGGGCTTTTTCGCGGTCGTCGCCTTTGTCCCGTTTCAGGTAGGTTTCGGCAAGGTAAAAATGCGTGCGCAGCTTCAGGGGCGAGTCCTTGGCGGATTGCTCCAGCAGTTTGGCCGAGCGGTTGTAATCGCGCTTGACCGCCGGAAGCTTGAACCAGTAACGCCCGTATCCGCGCGTCGGACCGGCGAGTTCGTATTTGGGATCGATCTTGATAGCTTTTTCCAGCGCTTCTTCGTAGTCGCCCGAAACGCCCTTGAACACGGCGGAAACCACCCCGATGGCCTTGCCGTATTGCGCCAGAGCAATGCCGCCGAAGTAATAGCCTTCGACCCGGTTCGGCTCCAGTTTCACCGCTTCCTGACCGGCTTCCCAGCCTTTTTTGCCCATGTCTTCCTTGAGGTCGTCGTTTTTCGCCCATTCGGCGATCCAGAAACAGGCTCTAGCGATGCGCCAGTAGGCTCCAAAACGTTCCTTCGGGGTGGCGGCAATTTTCAGCGCGTTTTCGGCGAATTCGAGCGATTTCTGAATGCTTCCCTTGCGGTTTCGTTTTTTCCAGGTTTTGTCGGAAGAACGAAATAGGTCCGCCGCCGTGGGTTCGGGCGCTTTTTCGACCGCTGCCTTTTCTTCCTGGCCGGGGGCTGCATTCTCCGGGGATTGCGCCAAAACCGGAAGACTCCACAACAGTACGCACAGAACGACGAAAACGGCTCGCATCATGCTCTCACCTCTTGGGTTCGTGGGTCGGAAACCCGATCACGATAGCACCGTTTTTCCCGTCTTTCCAAGCTTTTCCCGTTTTGTGTCGGAAATGGGGCGGAAATTTTTTTAGTGCGGATTCAGGATGGACCCGAAGGGACCAAGCGCCTCTCCCGTTGGGAGAGGTCGGTGCTTCAGCACCGGGTGAGGGAAAGTTTTTGACACCCTCACCCTAACCCTCTCCCTCAAGGGAGAGGGGAAATAAGTCTTATGATTTCAATATGTTGCAATTGCCTCCGAAATATTTTGGACTATTTTAATTTCCGCCCCCGGAAATGAGGGTGCTGCACAAAATGGTGCAACTTTTGTAAAATCTTCTTTTTTCGTAGCGGCGAGGCGTAAGCCCGCCGTCTTTGCTTTCGAAAATCACTTTTATGCTCGCCAATCCCCCTTTTCGGCGGGCTTACGCCTCGCCGCTACAACCAAATGAATGAAAGCTTCAGCATCATTGGGCCTATTCGCGACATATTTTGAAACCCTGGAAATGAAAGATTTGTGGAGAAAATGCACGAAAATGGAGGTTTTTACGGATGTTCCACCGGGACGGATTCCGGTTGCCAGTATGCGGAAATTCTGTTATTTTACCATTCGAAGACGCCGAACCTTTGACCGGGATACGGACAAAGAAACCAGACAATCGAACCTTCACGAAGGTGCGTGATGAAAACGACATCCATGTACTTGGTATGCGCCATGCTCGCGTTGTTCGCCGTGGCTGCCTGCAATTCAACCAGCCCGCCGAATACTCATATGGATCCGGGCGACACGGAAACGGATCAAGACACGGGAGGTTCGGAAATCGATGAAGCCGACGCCGATCTGCCGGAAAAAGACGCCGACGAAGACCGCGACGAAGAATCGAGTCCCGAAAAAGATCGCGACGAACTCGACGATGACCCCGCCGAGGAAGACATCCCCGAATCGGACGAGGTGCAAAGCTGCCGTCAAAAATGCCTGAAAGTGCCGGAAAACGTGGATTACGGCAGCGTCGTCACCGAACTGGATCGGGAAGTCACCATCGAAAACTACGGCGAAGAATCGGTATACATCAACGAAATCCAAGTGTTGCGCCGCGCAGGCGACAGCCCCGACTTCGAAATCGTCTCCCCGGAATCCTTTTCGGGGCAAGAATTGTCACCCCTGGGTGAATTGACCATCACCATCCGCTACACGTTCCGTGCCTGCGAAGAAGCTCGCGCGGTGTTTCAGGTCATCAGTACGGCGGACAATGGGAACCGGGGGGTGTTCCAGACCGAACTGTTTACGCGCTTTTCGGGAAATTCCACGTTTCGCATCGTGGTTCCGACCTCCATCGACAACTCGGTGCTCGATTTCGCGCAGGTCGGCGCTCCCGCTCCCGCTCCCGCCGAAAAAGTGTTCCAGATTTTCACCGACCGGGATTCGTCCCAGGCCAACCGGCCTTTGGAGATCGAAACGATTCGCTTCGATACCGTGTTGCATCCTTTCACGATTTCAGGATGCAACACGCCGTTCTGCATTCTGCCGGGACAGGCGCGGGAATGCACGGTGTCGTTCCAGCCCCTGCAAGAAGCCGAGTACGAAACCTCGCTGGAAATCATCGGAACCGACCACTACCCGGAAAACGAAGCCCCGCTATCGCTCCAACTCGCGCTTGTCGGCGAGGGCGCGCGTCCGGGACTGGTCACGGAACCTTCCGAAATCCAGTTGGGGTACATCCGGGTTGAGGACGGCTATTTCAAGGAAAACAATGTCGTCGTGCGCAATTCGGGATCGACCAACGTCAATATTCTGGAAGTGCGCTTCATTGCGCTCGAAGATCCCCCCTCAGAGTCGGACCGCTCGTTTTTCTTCGACGATTCCGAGAACCTGGTAGGTTCGACCCTGATTCCCGACACCTCCAAAACCATAAAATTGATTTACAATCCTGTGGAAGGCGTGCTGCCCAGGGTGGACGAGGGCCGTTTCGAAATCCGCTATTCCTGCCCTCTGACCGGCACCGATTCCATCGTCATGCGCATCACCGCCATCGCCAACGACGAATGTCCGCTGGGAATGCGATTGGGAGAAGACTACTTCACCTGCATTCCCGACTGCGAGGTCGGCGATACCATCTGCTGCGTCGGTTCCGACCCGCAGCTTTCCTACTACTGCGAATGCCTCGCCGACGACCAGTTGGGCTCTCCGACGCCCTGCGGCATCGGACTGCTGTGCGAGGCGGGAGAATGCGTGGAGGGCTGCATCGCCAATAGCCTGCGCTGCAACCCGGAAGACCCGTTGGAACTCCAGCGCTGCAACCCGGAAGACACCCTCACCTGGCTGCACGTGGCGACCTGCACCAGCCAAGATTCCTGCCGGGAGCCTGCCTGCCTGGAACGCGCCTGCACCACGGTTCCCCTTTCCGACATCGACTGCGACGACGACAACGCCTGTACCACGGGTGACGCCTGTGTCGAAGGCGTCTGCATCGGCCAGTCGGTATCCTGCGACGACGAAAACGAATGCACCGAGGATCTCTGCGACGAAACCCCTTACGATGAAGATCCCTACACCTGTCGTCACGAACCGGCGAACGAGGGCAGCTCCTGCGGCAGCGATCCCTGCCAGCCGATGAAATGCACCGGCGGCGAATGCCTGGCCTACGGCGAGCCCTTCGACTGCGACGACGACAACGACTGCACCGAGGACGTCTGCGACGCCTCCCTGCCCGACGCCGACGAGCTGGGCTGCGTCCATACCTTCCTTCCGAACGCTCCCTGCGACGACGGAAACTTCTGCACCGTCGAAGAAACCTGCAACCCCGTGAGTCTCCGCTGCATGGATGGGGTGCCCCGCGACTGCGAGGACGGCGATCCCTGCACGCGCAACGAATGCAACGAAAGCGAGGACAAATGCGACTCGTTCCCGCAGTCCGGCGACTGTGACGACGGCAATCCCTGCACGCTCGTGGATCGCTGCGGTAACGGGTCATGCGTCGGAGAAGGGCTGCGCGACTGCGACGACGATAACGTATGTACCGAAGACGGCTGCGACATGTTCCATCCGTTGGCCGATCCCGAAACCGGCTGCGTGAACAACGCCGAACCTTTCAACGGAATGGAATGCCACCTCGACGACGACAACGTGTGCACTCCCTACGAATCCTGCGTGGACGGCCAGTGCAGCTACGGCGAAGAACTCGACTGCGAAGACGACAATCAGTGCACCGAGGACATGTGCCAACCCCATCTCGGATGTCGCCATATTCCGATCACAGGCTTCTGCGACGACGGAAACATCTGCACGGAAGGGGATTACTGCCAGGACAGTTATTGCCGTTTCGGGGATCAGAAAAGCTGCGACGACGGCGACCCTTGCACCATCGATTACTGCAATTCCGACGTGGATTGCAGTGAATTTCCCGAAGGTGAATGCGATCCCTGCATACACGACCAGAACGAGGGCGGCGTATGCGACGACGGCAATGTCTGCACGCAAATGGGATATTGCGGCTACGTCGAAGGCGTGTTGTCCTGCCAGGCGGGACGGGCGGTGATCTGCCTGGACGACGGAAATCCATGCACCGACGAAATCTGCCTGCCGGCTGGAGATCCTCGAAATCCGCTTGGCGGTTGCACTTCCGTCGCCAACGATGCCAACACCTACGACGATGGCAACCCCTGCACCAATGGAGACCATTGCGACGGCGGCGAGGGAGTGCCGGGAACGCTTCCGCCGGATTGCGACGACGGCAATCCCTGCACCGAGGATTTATGCAATTTCATCGCGCACGGCGG
Organism: Myxococcota bacterium; assembly: GCA_963663525.2. GTDB lineage: Bacteria > Myxococcota_A > SURF-8 > SURF-8. Next base: position 1,391,768 of record CAXXHC010000003.1, on the reverse strand, counting down.
CTGCTATCACAATCCCGTCACGCAGGGAACTCCTTGCGACGACGGACTGATTTGCACCACCGATCCAGATTGCACGGGAGGAGAATGCGACATCTGCGTCCCGGACGAGGGAGGCAAATGCGTCGGCGTGGAAGAGCTCAACTGCAACGACGGCAACCCCTGCACCTTGGATCGTTGCAGCGAGCTGGTGGAAGGAGGCTGCCTGCACGAAATGTACGCCTGCGATCCATTAACTCCCGGATTCCCCTATTTGGAGGGTTGCGAAACCTGTAGCGACGCCGAAGACTGCCTCGAAGATCTCGGAACGTCTCCTTCCGGCATGGGCTGGGCCTGCATCGACGAACATGGTCGGACCGCCGATGAGGGCGGATCCGAACCGCGGGTCTGCGTTCCCTCCTGCTCGGATCAAAACGGGTGCACGACGACGGATTACTGTACTTCCGGCGCCTGCCACCCCGGCTACAACGCCGACTGTGACGACGGCAACCCGTGCACGAAAGATTTCTGCGATGGTGGAGATCCGGGAAATCCCTGTTATTACGAAAGCATGGAGGGCGAACCCTGCGTGGACGACGATCCCTGCACGGTGGCCTCCGAGTGCAACAACGTCGGCCAGTGCGTTGGCACGGTGGAGAAAAACTGCGACGACGGCAACATCTGCACGGACGAAGTCTGCGACCCGGAAACCGGAATGTGTACGTATGAAATTGTGGAAGGACGGTTTTGCAGCGATGGATCGGAATGCACCCAGAACGATACCTGCAATGAACATGGGAATTGTACCGGTGACGGCATGACCGTGGACGACGGAGACCCCTGTACCTACGATTATTGCAACTCCGAAGATCCGTACGATCCGATCAAGCACGTCTTTTTCCCGTGCTATTATAAAAGCGCCAATCCTTCCCAAGTCTGCCAGTGCGAAGCGGATGAGGATTGCGCCCTTCAAATGCCCGCACACTGTTCCGGCGAACAGTGCTACTGCCACGAAGGGATCTGCGCCAAGGGCTGCGTGCAGGACGATTTCGATTGCACCCACGATCTCTGCAACCCCTGGACCCTGTCCTGCATCCATCCTATCCACGAAGACAAATGCCTCATCGGCACGATCTGTCATGAAGAAGACGAGTTGCGCAGCGATAACGAATGCCAGATCTGCCTTCCCGAACTGGCGCAAACGGCCTGGACTTCACGCCACGGCACCTACGAATCCTGCACCGACGACGGGAACATCTGCACCAAGGATTACTGCCGCAGCGGTTTGTGCTACCACCCGCCGAAACCGTACTCTTCCACCGACACGGGGGCCAATACGGCTTGCAACGACAACAACGCCTGCACGCTCACCGACTGGTGCTACAATGGATATTGCAAGGGATTCGATCCGAAAACCTGCAACGACGGCAACGAGTGCACCGACAACCGCTGCAACACATCCACCGGCAATTGTTATTACCCAGCCGTCACCAACGGGACGAGTTGCTATTCCGATGGAAATTCATGCACTTACAACAAATGTCAGAGCGGCGAGTGCAGGCATCCGAACAAAAGCGCGGGCACGAATTGCACGTCCGACAGCAACGTCTGCACGTACGACGAATGCGACGGAAGCGGCACTTGCACCCACAACACAAGCCAGACCAGGGACTGCGCAAACCAGGATTGCGGAACCAGCCGAAACGGGTGCAGCAGTTGTGGGGGCTGCCCCGACGACAAGCGGTGCGTCGATTTCTACTGCGTGCAGTAAATTCGGGAAAATCGGATTACGCAAAGCGCCTGACCAGTCCCGAAAAAGCCAGAATCGCCCCGGCCAGCGCCACCATGCTCGCACCGGTGGGCAACTCCCACACGAAGGACAGGTAGTATCCCAGGCCCGCCGAAATCGTACCCGCCGCCATAGCGATTGAGAAAGCCCCTTTCATCGAACTCCCCAATCGCAAGCCGGTCAGGGCGGGCAGGACCGAGAACCCGAACGCGGGGAGCGCGCCGATCGCGCGGGTGGAGACCGAAATCATCAGGGCGAAACTCAGATAAAGCAGTATTTCGTGACGCAGGACCGGAACAGCCGAAGCGCCTGCCGAATCGGCATCGTAGCTAACGAAAAGAAAACGCCGGTAAAACAGCAGGTGCAGCAGTCCGACGCCCAGCGCCGCCGCTCCGACGTATGCGATCTGCACGGTTTCGACCATCACCGCGTTGCCGAACAGCAGGCTCGACACGTCGTGCAGGTCGTGCCGGATGAACCCACCCAGAAGCAAAAGCGCCGCAGCAGAAAGAAGATACGCCACGACGGTGGCCCTTCCGCTGGCATTTCGGGCCTTTGCGAAATACACCGACGCCAACCCGGCGAAAAGAAGCGCCGACCATGCCGGGTCGAGCCATGCACCGCTGCCGTGCTCGGCCCCTGAATCGCCCAGCAGATCCGCGAGCAGAAAAGCCGCCACCACCCCCGCCGACGACACCTGCGACAATGCAAGCGGCACGTACACCACGCGCCGGAGGACCATCCAGACGCCGAGATACGATAAACTCGCCGCCGCGATCAGGGCAACGATCATCGCATCGCGCCAGACGAAGCTGGATTCCCAAAAGGAGACCGTCTCAAGCATGGTTTGCCTCCCCTGCGTGCACGAGCACGTCCCGACCATGGCGGTCTATTTCGATCGGACGCCCGTAGGCCGCCGTCAGGCGCTCGGTGGTGAGCATTTCGGACATCGGCCCCGCTTCGAACAGGTCGGCGTCTTTGTGGATGAGACAGAGGTGATCCGCCACGGATACCACGCTTCCAATGTGGTGGCCGATCATCAAGACGGTCATACCGGTGCACGTGTGGTGGTTTTCGAGAAAGTCCAGAATGCCGGTTTCACCGGGCAGATCCATGCCGGTGGTGGGCTCGTCCAGCACCAGCACATCCGGGTCTCCGACCAGCGCCCTAGCCAATAAGGCGCGTTGCTGCTGCCCCCCGGAAAGCGATCCGAAGCGCTTCCCGGCGATGCCTGTCAGCCCCAGACGCTCGATTTCCTCCCGCACCCGGCGGCGATCCTCGGCGTTCGGACGCCTGCCCAGAGGAATGCGGTCCGTGCGGCCCATCATCACGATATCGGCGGCGGACAGAGGGTAGTTCACGTTGAGCAGGTGGCGTTGGGGCACGTAGCCGAAGCGGGGTTTTCCCTGCGGATAGCGTACTTCCCCGGAAACGGTCTTCAAAAGACCGAGCACGGTTTTTACAAGCGTCGTTTTTCCCGCGCCGTTGGGACCGACGATGCCCCAGAAATCCCCCTGCCGAACCGTCAGGTCGAGCGGGCGCAAAAGCGCCCGCTCGTACCCGATGGAGACGTCTTTCAGTTCGATCCACGCCTTTTCGTTCATCTCAGTGCGCCTCGCCTTCATCCTCGCTCTCGTCGCTTTCTAGAATCAGCACATGGACGTGCTCGGCCTCGTTCTCCTTGAAACGGATGATCTGCGGCTGCACCGATCCGCTGTCGTTGACGATTTCGACGTGCCAGACCTCCGGGAACTCGTCCGGGCAGTCGGTATTCGATCCGTGGCTGTGGGCACTCAGCTCGTTCTCGTCGGCATCCAGGAAGGTGTCGATGGCGTCTGCCGTATCGACGAAGACCAGTACCTCGCCCGTCTCTTTGCCGGGAAAATGCACGAAACCCTGCGAATTTTCAGGCAAATCGATCTCGGCCAGCGTTTCCAGATCCACGTGAGCGTTCGAGAAATCGGCAAAGGTTGAGACGGCTTGAACCTGTTCCGGGTCGTCGCCGAGATGTTCGCAGGCGTGCTGGTCGAGGTCTTCGGCCTCTTCCTGATCCCCTCCATTCTCTCCGGCGCAGCTTTGTTGCAGGCAGTATTCCACGCCACCGATTTCGGTCGGTTCCTGATCCGAGAAGCAGTGGCATTCGGTCCCGTGGCTATGGCCGTCCGGGCCGCATTCCTCGACTTCCTCGATAGGGACGCATTTCGTGCCGACGAGCAGTTGCGTCACGTTGTCGCAGGTCGGGCAGTCGATTTCGTCCCCATCCTCGGTGGCGCAGGAAGAGAGCGCGAAAAAGAGCGAAAAAGTAAGAAAAAGGACGATCGTTCGTGTTTTATTGCGTTTCATAGCGTTTGAACTCCTATTGAGGGTGTTCCGTGGTTAAAAGGGTGACGATACGGTCGAACTTGTCCCAGATATCGTCGATGTCAGGCTCCGCACCCACCATGGAAGGCAAGACGAGTAGTTTGGCCCCGGCTTTTTTGGCGAATACGTCGGACAAGTTCCTTGGGTGATAGATTTCCTGGAAAACGAAACGCACGTGTTGCGATTTCACCTTTCCTAGCAGTTTGGAGACATGCGAGGGGCTGGGCGGAATGCCCGGAATCGGCTCCAACGCTCCGGCTTTATGCAGTCCCATCCATTCGAGCATGTACACCCAGCTTTCGTGATAGACCACCACCGGCGCTCCGCGTAAGGGGGCAAGCTTTTCTTTCCATTCCTTTTCTTTTTTCTTGTACTTGTTTTGAAACGCCGCCCACCGCTCGTCATAAAGGCTCTTGCCGTCCGGGTCGAGTTGGACGAGCCTTTCGTGAATTCCCGCCGCGAGGCGCAGCAGTTCCATGGGGCTGGTGTAGTAATGGGGGTTGCCTGCCCCGTGGATGTCGCCCATCGAGCGATCCGGGTTGGCCACCACGTCTTTGGGTTCGATAAACGTCGAGGCGTCCAGGTAGCCCAGCTTGCCCTGCTGAATGTCAGCGTTGCGAGACTGGGTGAGCAATACCGGCAGCCAACCGTCTTCCAGCCCCATGCCGATGAGAATCAACAGGTCGGCGCGATTGGCTTTGAGGATGAGCGAGGGTTTGGCGTCCACGAAATGAGGGTCTTGGGTTCCCTTGATGAGCGATTCCGCCTTCACCCTTTCGCCACCGAGTTCCGTAGCTATGGCGGCGAAGTCGGGCAAGGTGCCCACCACGCGCAATTCGGCTGCCGCGACACTTGGCAGCAACAGGGCGACCAGCGATAAAACGAGTATTTTCATATAGTTCACCAGGAACCTCCTTAAAATTTATGCGCCATGTGTTCGCCGACACCGACTTCCAATTGCAGGAATGCGGCATGATACGTGTTGTGGCGTTCTTCCTGTCCCACGTCGTATTGCAGCCGCAGTTTGGAAAAATGCGTCGGCATGAACGTCACCGAGGTTCCCCCGCGCCACTGGCGTTCCGGGATATCCTCCGGGTCGGGGGTGACACCTGCCACGATGTCGGTATAGTCGCCGCGAACGCCGATCATCCACCGGCGTGTGAACTGCATGTCGAGTTGGGCATAGCCGCCGTGATCCTGCACCAGGTCGCCGGGAACCTGGGTCATGCGGAACAGGTACTCCACGCTCAAGGCCACGGCCAAAGCGTCCATGCCCGAGGCAATGGGCCGCCACTTGAGGTAGACGTCCGTTCCGTAAAGGTCCACCCGGTTGTCCGGCACGTAAGGGCTTTGTCCCCAGGCCCCTGAAAAGCCCCAGTCGAGCGACCAGTTGTCGGAAAGGGCGAAAAACTGATCCAGGCGGGCGGCGTATACGAAGTCCTCCAGGCCGTCGAGTCTGCCGCTGTCGGTGAAATCGACGGTCCCGAAGGAGCGGGAACGCAACGCCGATTCCGGCTTGCTATCCAGCATCTGGCCGCCGACGGTCACGTACCAGGGCAGCGGCAGCAGAAAGGACAATTCCCCGCCCAGCCCGCTGAAATGCTCCTCGCCCATGAAGCGGGTGTGGCTCAGCGGCGGGTTGACGTAGTTCCAGGTATGGAGATGCTGAGGGTTCTGGCGTCCGAAGGCAACGTTCATGTATCCGGCGCGCGCCTGCATATTGAGCGGAAGTGCCAGCGTGGTGATGTAGGCTTCTTCCAGATGAAGATGCCCAAACTCGAAGTTCATGTCATAGCGAAAATACGGATCGACCGCACCGGAAACAGCCATTTCCAACCCCTGGAGGGTGAAGCCGTTTTCGTCCATGGCGTGACCTCCCTGGCGGATGTGGTCGTCGCCGAAAAACCAGCCGAATCCGACGTTTACGATGAAGCTGATATCCGGGATAAAACGCGCGGCAGTCGGCGCAACGTTTTCCCGCAACACATTGGAGATGCTCGGAGCTTCTCCGTCAGGATCGTTCGCGTCCTTTTCGTCGGCGGCGATGGCGGCGGCGAAATCGGGATCGACGTCCCCGTTTTCCTGCGCGCACGCGAGCGTGGAGGATAGCAGCAGGGAAAGCGCACACAGGCTTCCCCCTGCAAATTTCAAGAATTGCATATTCGATAACTCCCTGTTTTTTTAAATGTTTCCGCGATTCTGGCGCACGTGCGCCCGTCGTTCACGATGCGTCGTCAGGCGCGCGGCGGGGAGTTTTTCGGTGCAAGGAGGAGTTGGGGAATCGACACCCGGAAAAGATCGTAGCCTTCCAGGGCGTAAAAATCCGGGGCTTGGATCGGAGCACGATGCGGGGCATCGCCGGATGCATTGGAAAACTGGTTGAGTTGCGCGAGAACGTAACAGGCTTCGTGCGGGTGTGTCAGCCAGTCGGGCAGGTCACGCAGGGAGGGCGCCGCCTCATCCTGGGAACGATTCTCATGGAAAACGACGGGATTTCCATGACTTACGCGGTCATGTGCGGCGTGGGGAAGATGCTCGAAGCGTTGGTGTTCCGCGCACCATACGTGCTCGTGCCGGGCGAAGAGAAACGGCGCAAAAAGCCAGTTGGCCACGAACACGGCAACCAGCAGGCGTGCAACGGCGTATCGTTTCTTTCCGGCGTCAGGCATAGTTAGAACTGCTTTCGGAATGCCCGTTTGAACTCTTCACTTCAAGGTTTCAACACCAAAGCAAAGCCGATTATTTCCGCACTTATGTCTCTTTTCACACCAAATGCGGCAAAAAGACGAAAAAGGAAGCAGATTCGTCAAAACTTTCCCTCGAATGTCTTCGCAGCAACCTCTCCGATGGCGGTCGGCGAAAGCGCGGTGGGCACGCCGCATTCGTTGAACGTGGCGATTTTCTCTTTGGCGCTGCCTCCTTTTCCGGCAACGATGGCCCCGGCATGACCCATGCGCTTGCCGGGAGGTGCGTTGACACCGGTGACGTAGGCGACGAGCGGCTTGGACATATGGTCGCGGAAATAGTGCGCCGCCCGCTGCTCGGCGTCGCCGCCGATTTCTCCGATCAGCACGACACCTTTCGTTTCGGGGTCTTCCTCGAACTCTTCGAGCACATCAATGAAACCCATCCCCACCACCGGATCACCACCGATACCGAGGCAAGTGGAGGGATAGTAACCGTGGGCCGCGAGTTGAGCCACGGTTTCGTAAGTCAGCGTTCCCGAACGGGAAATCACGCCTACGTTACCGGGCCGAAAGATCGCCGTCGGCAAAATGCCCACGCGGACATTCGCCGCCGGGGAAATCACGCCGGGACAATTGGGGCCCACGAGCCGGGTTTTGTTGCCCAGATCCCGAATCGCCTGCTTGGCTTTGAGCATATCCGCCGGGGGGATACCCTCGGTGATGGCCACGACGAGTTCCACGCCTGCCGCAGCCGCCTCGATGATGGCGTCCGCCGCAGCCGGAGGCGGCACGAACACGACGGAGACGTTTCCGCCCGTTTTCGCGCGGGCTTCGGCCACTGTATCGAACACCGGAACGCCCAGCACTTCTTCGCCACCGCGCCCCGGCGTCACGCCCGCCACCACGGCGGTTCCGTATTGCTGGGAAATCTCGGCGTGAAAACGTCCCGTTTTGCCGGTCAGGCCCTGGACGATCAGTTTGGAATCATGATTCACGAGTATCATCGGTTCTCTCCCTTATCCGCACAGTTCGGCGGCCTTTTTCGCCGCGTTTCCAAAGCCCGTGACCGGTGTGATTTCGAGGCCGCTTTCGGCCAAAATCTTTCGGCCTTCCTCGGCCTTCGTTCCCTCCAGCCGCACCACGATAGGAAACGGCGGGGACGCTTTCCGGCAGGCATTGACCACGCCCTCGGCGATCACGTCGCAACGCATGATGCCACCGAAAATATTGACCAGCGCCACTTTGACGTCCTCGTCGGCCATCAGCAGACGAAACGCCTTTTCGACCTGTTCGGCATTCGCTCCACCACCGACATCCAGGAAATTCGCGGGTTTACGCCCGGTTTCGGCCAGCGCATCCACCGTGGCCATCGCCAGTCCCGCACCGTTGACCATGCAGCCGATCTCTCCCTCCAGCTTCACGTAGCTGGCCCCGAATGAGGCCGCCGCCAGTGTGCCGGGATCTTCTTCGGTTTCGTCCATCCAGTCGGCAAGATCCTTCTGGCGGAACAGGGCGTTGTCCTCGATCGTCACCTTGGCATCCAATGGGATCACGCCGTCGGGGTCGGTGAGCGCCAGGGGATTGACCTCCACCAGCGAGCAATCGCGATTCAGGAACAAACGAGACAGCTTCAAAAGTACATCCGCACCCTTGAGCATGTCTTTTTTCGCGAAACCGAGCCTGGAGGCGATCAGTCGCGCCTGATGGGGGCGCAACCCGGCGTCGGCGGAAAACTCCATTTTGCCGATTTTATCCGGCGAGCGTTCGGCCAACTCCTCGATTTCCACGCCTCCTTCGGCGGAATAGATGCAGACCATCCGTTCCTCGGCGCGATCCAAAAGAAAGGCCACGTACACTTCCTTGAGTACTTTCGTGGCCGGAGTGAGCAGAACCTGGTTGACGACCTTGCCTTCGGGGCCGGTCTGGGGGGTCACCAGCGGTTTTCCCAGAATCGCTTCGGCGGCTTTTACGGCGTCTTCCACCGTCTCGGCGCGTTTCACGCCCCCGCCCTTGCCTCGACCACCTGCGTGAATCTGTGCCTTGACCATAATGCCGGGACGTGCGGGATCGAGCAATTTCCCAGCGATTTCGCGCACTTCATCGAGATTTCTTGCAACTTCTCCAGGCGGCAATACAATGCCGGCTTCCTCGAAAAGCTGTTTGGCCTGGTACTCGTGGAGTTTCATCGTCCATTCTCTCCTTTGGCGTCGAGGGACACGACCGAAGCACGAAGACCGCGTTCGTGGTTTTTCGTTTTCAAAACCATAAGAACGGTCTTTATCGTTGTAAAGGATGTTTTTTAGGAAAACTTCACATTATTCGGAAAAATTCGCACCAAAAGCGAATTCGGCGAGAAAGCATGGAAGAGATGTTACTTCTCCCGTACATAGCCCCGATCCATGAAGGCACGCGCTCCCTTAAGCAAGTACGTACCCTGCCAGCAGAAAAACTCCCCGTGCACCAGAGAGCCTTTTCCTTTAGGAAATTCGGCAAGATGAGAGCGCTTCCAGTAGAATGGTTCGTTGGGCAACAGGTAGACGTCGGGCTTGTGGCTTTCCAACTCGTCCAGGCTCGTGGTCGGGTAGCGATCTTTCGCACCCGCCAGCACGTTTTCGAATCCGGCCAGCGCCATCATGTGGTGAATATAGGTATCGCCGTTGACCGACATCAGCGGCTCGCGCCAGACCACATACGCCGCCTTGACGGGTTTCTCGCCGATGCGGCTCGCGGCCAGCGTTTCGAGTTCGGCCCGGCAGCTTTCCTCCCACATCTGGGCAGCTTCGTTGGCGTTGGTGCGCTGTCCCAGTTCGCGCACGGTAGCGATGGCGTCTTCGGGCGTGCGTGAATCGTCCACGAATGCGGGCCAGCGCTTCATGATTTCCTGGGCCTGTTTCTTGTCGTTTTCCTCTTTGCATAAAACGACGAGATCGGGTTCGAGCGCGTGCAGGGCTTTCAGATCGACGCTTTTCGGACCGCCTAGATCTTTTACACCGGGAATTTCCGGGCAAAACGAAGTACGGCCCACGATGTCGAAACTGCGTCCGAGATCGATCAAAGTCTGCGTCAGCGATGGTACGAGAGACACGACGCGCATTCCATCCTCCCTCCCGGCGTCAGAAAATCATTTTTTCAGGTCTATGGCAGGCCAGAGCGTCAACCCGGTGAGGTCGTCTTTTTCCCTAACCAGCGGTTCCCCGCCGAATTCGTACACGATGCATTCGGCCACGAACACTTCGGCTTCGAAAAGATGCCCGCCCCAGGCGTGGCCTTCGCGGTCGGCAACCATCACATGCAGATGCGCGAAAGTCTCGCCGTCGAGCATCGAAACGTTTCCGGTGCAGTGGAGAATCTCCACTTCGTCCGCGATCGTGTGATCCTCGTAAGCCGCTTTTTTCTGGTCGTAAAACCCCATTTTCACGTTGCGCAGCGCTCCGATGATCGAAACGGAGCCGTTGCGCACACCTTCACGGGCCAGAAACGTTTTCACGCCGACGACCAGATCTTCACCCGGCGGAATCCTGCCCATCAGCACACGTTTGACTTCTCCTTCATACCGCATGGTTTTCTCCAAGATGAATCTGTTCGTCTCGAATTGTATCCCAGTCGTTGAAAATTTCAACCCCCCCGGAATTTCCCGGTTTTTCCACTTGAAAAGCCACCCTTTTCCCCGATTCGTCCGAGTATACCGTTGACAAAATCGGCCTTAAAGTATATTCTATATATTACAACTACTATCTACCATGGAACGCCATGAACGATGTCACCTACCCGAAATTGCTGGAGATCGCCACCCGTATCCGGCAGCACGTGATTCTGATGGTCTACCACGCCCGCTCGGGTCACCCCGGCGGACCGTTCAGCGCGGCGGATTACAACACGGTGCTGTGGTGGAAATACTTGCGGATGCAGCCCGAAAACCCGGACTGGTCCCAACGTGACCGCTGGGTGCTATCCAACGGGCATTGTTCGGCGCTGTATTACGCACTGTTGGCCGAAAAGGGCGTTATCCCCATGTCGGTGCTGCCGACGTTTCGCAGTTCCGGTTCCCCCTTGCAGGGCCATCCCAACCGGCTGAAAGTCCCCGGTGTGGAAGCATCCACCGGATCGCTGGGACAGGGCGTGCCGGTAGCTCACGGCATCGCCATGGGTGCGCGCCGCCGGGGTTGGGGTGACGTTCGCGTGTTCTGCAACGTCGGGGACGGCGAGTTGCAGGAGGGCATCGTCTGGGAAGCGATTATGGCCGCCGGACATTTCAAAAGTGACAACCTGTTTCTGCTCGTGGACTGCAACGACGCCCAGATCGACGGCAAGGTCAGCGATGTGATGGGCATCGAACCGCTGGCCGAAAAATTCCGTTCCTTCGGGTGGTGGGTCTGGGACGCCGACGGCCACGATTTCATGCGCATCGACCACCTTTTCCGAGAAGCCTTTCACGCTCCGCCCGGCAAGCCCAGGGCGCTGATTTTCCACACGCAAATGATGTACCCGATCAAGCCTTTCATGAACGATCCCGCCTGGCACGGAAAGCCTCCTTCCAAAGAGGAAACAGTCCTCATCCTGCAAGCCATGGGCGAAGATCGCGACCCGGACGAACTGATCGAACTGTATCGGAAGGAGGACTGAACCATGCGTAACTGGGAGCAGCTCCTGATCCGCGAAGGGTTCGCCGACGGCTTGCTGGAAGCCTGCGACACCTATTCCCGCGTACTGGTCTGCGATGCCGATCTTGCCGCCTCCACCCTGACGCGCAGGGTAGCCGAGCGCTTCCCCGACCGGTTCATCGATTTCGGCATCGCCGAGCAGGGAATGCTGGCCACGGCGGCGGGACTGGCGCTGACTGGCTGGCGACCTTTCGTAACATCCTACGCCATGTTCGTGGCGGGTCGCGCCTGGGAGATCGCCCGGCAGCAGCTTTCCTATGGAGAATGCGGTGTGGTGGTGGTCGGTGCGCATTGCGGGGTGACGGTCGGCAAGGACGGTCCCACCCACCAGTGCTGCGAAGACCTGGCGTTGATGCGTATTTTGCCCAACATGACGGTCGTGGTTCCCGCCGATTACTACCAGATGCGAAAAGTGGTGATGGACGCCGCCGGACGCAGCATACCCTACTACTTCCGTATGGGACGCGAAGCCTTTCCCGTCGTGACCTCTCCCGATGACGAATGGCAATTGGGACGCGCCGATGTGCTGGAGGAAGGCGAGGATCTCAGCCTCGTGGCCTGCGGTCAAATGGTTTCGGTGGCTTTGGATGCCGCCGATACGTTACGTGAACGAGGCATCCGTGCCAGGGTCGTCAACATGCATACGATCAAGCCCCTCGACGTGGAAACTCTTGAAATCTGCGCCCAGACGGGACCGATTCTCACCGTGGAAGAACACATGGCCGCCGGGGGACTGGGATCGGTAGTGGCGGAATGGAACGTGGGACGGCGGCAGCCCGTTCCGATGAGCATCATCGGCGTGGAAGACCGCTACATGGAAAGCGGAAGTCCCACCGAAATGCTGGAAAAAGCGGGATTGACGCCGGAACGTGTCTCCGAACAGGCGGAACTTCTGTTGCGAGGGTGAATCCTTCGAAACGCCTACAGACTTCCCGGATTTCTCGTACAACCAAGGGTGCCAAACAAGCGATTATTTGCTTGTCTCCATTTCCATCACTTTGGTCAAGGGACATTGACCGGTGACCGTGGCGCGGATCGATCCTCCCAGCAACATGACCGAAAATACCAATAGCCATACTATAACGATTTTTCCGAGTTTCCGGCGAGCCCCGGATTGGGCGTCCAGTTGCGCCCACACGAGATATGCCAGCCCGAGAAAAATCGTAATTGGAACGAAACTAGCGAATACACACATCTTTTTACCCTTCCGGATACGACATTTTCCACCAATAATACCAATGATTTAGGCCGAATTTCATGAAAAACACGTAAGATTTCCGATCCTGCTTGCCTTTGAAAAGTATCACGACTACAATGGAATGTACGTTGTCACGACGGGAACTGCCAGACAAACGGGGTACGATCATGGAAGCCATCGGATGGAGCAACGGTCGTCTTTTTCTCCTCGATCAACGAGCCTTGCCGATCGAGGTCAGTTACTTGGATTGCCGCAACCTGACCATCATCTGCAACGCGATCCGTACATTGGCGGTTCGGGGGGCACCGGCGATCGGTATCACTGCCGCCTACGGGGTTGTCGTCGAAGTACGCAATATCATTGAGAAAAAGGGACAGTGCTCCCCGGAGGATTTTGAAGGCGTGCTGGATACCTTGCTAGCCACGCGCCCGACGGCGGTCAACCTTTCCTGGGCCATCGAGCGGATGCGGATCGTCTACAACGATTTCGATGGCACCCCCAGCGGACTGATCGAGGCTCTGGAGGCCGAGGCCCGCGAGATCCACGACGAAGACATCACGATGTGCATGGAAATGGGCCGCCATGGCGCAGAGTTGATCGACGACGGCGACGGCGTGCTTACCCACTGTAACGCGGGCGCACTGGCCACCGGAGGATGGGGAACTGCGCTGGGCGTGATTCGCTCCGCCCATGCCCAGGAAAAAAACATTCACGTCTACGCCGACGAAACCCGCCCGCTTTTGCAAGGTGCGCGACTGACCACCTGGGAGTTGATGCAGGAGGGCATCGATGTGACCTTGATTTGCGACAACATGGCCGCCAGTCTGATGTCCAACGGGAAAATTCAGAAAGTCGTCGTCGGCAGCGACCGCACAGTCGCCAACGGCGATGTCTGCAATAAAATCGGCACGTTAGGCGTTGCCATCCTCGCAAAATATTACGAGATTCCCTTCTACGCCGCCTTGCCGTCCTCGACCATCGACCTCGAAATCCCCTCCGGGGATCTGATTCCCATCGAGGAACGCAGCACGAAGGAAGTCGTCGGTTATCGAGATACGGTCTGGGCACCCAAAGGTGTGGAGGTCTGGAATCCCGCGTTCGACGTCGTTCCGAACGAACTGGTGACCGGAATCATCACCGAGGAAGGCGTGGTCCGCGCTCCTTACGAGGAAAACCTGCGCAAACTGTTCGGGTAAAGTCCGGCGGGAATACCCGTATTTTCATGAAATCACTTAACTTTTCTCAAGCGCACGCAACTGGCGCTCGAAGTTTTCCTCGTCCAGCGGCACCGACCCATCGAACATGTCGCGCATGGTGCGGCGCAGCAGATCTTCCGCCGCAAGGCTACGGACACGCTGGCTGTTGGGAATCGCCTTCTTGATCCGCTCGCGGGCTGCCGAAAGAAGCTGGAGATAATCCGACCACTTCGCCGGAAAATGGCGCTCCAAGTGCTCGCGCAAACGCTTGGCCAGCGCCGGAGACGCACCGCTCGTGGAAATACCGATTTGCAGGTAGCCCCGGCTCACCCGCGACGCCATATAGAAATCGCAGGCGGGAGGAATATCCACCGTGTTGAGGAGCACACCGTATTCGCGACAGGCTTCGACCACACGGGGGCTCAAATCGTCGTCGCCGGTGGCGTCCACGACCAGCATGTTTTCCTTCACGTTTTCGGCGCTGAATTCGCCGATTTCGAGGTGAATGCGCCCTTCGTCGGCCATCCGTTGGATATCCGGATGAGCATCCCGACTGACAACACTGACCCATGCTCCGTATTCAATCAGCGCTTCGATTTTTCTCAATGCGATGGTTCCCGCACCGATCACCAGAACCTTGCGGCCATCCAACTTGAGAAACAATGGAAAAAGAGGCTTTTCGACCACGTTCCGATCCTCTCTATCGATAGTCTTGGTTACCTTTTTCTACCATATGAAAAAGTCTTTACGAATGCAAATGCCGGGAACGGGTGCATTACGGGATATTGTCATTTCACTCAGATTGCAACCCGCTCACTCCGAGTGCCGCCCTTAGGGCGGTGTATCGAGGCGTAAATGATATGGCTCGATACGATTTGCTTCGCAAATCACTCGCCATGAGCGTTTTTTTGCAAAGTGGCAATTTATAGTGATGCACCCACCGGGAACAGCCGGGAAATTCGAACCTATAGAAAACGCTCTTTTTCTGTGTTTTCAAGGAGATATCCACCATGCCTTGTGCGGCGGATGCCGGGCGAAATCCGGCGGGGTGGTGTTTTCGGTGACGTCTTCCATGTCGAGATGCCTTCCGCACCGACGTTCGAGCATCTCCCGGTCGAGTTGAAATCCCCGACGGTTGGTGGAAAAAAACATGCGCCCACCCGTTTCCAATAGTGCAAAGGCCGCCACAAGCAACTCCACGTGGTCGCGCTGCACGTCGAAAGAGCCTGCCTGCATCTTCTTCGAATTGGAAAATGAGGGAGGATCGACGACGATCAGGTCGTAGCGCAGCCTCCGGCGGAAGGCGTCGCGTAGAAAAGGCAGAGCGTCGGCGCGTTCGAAACGATGTTGGTCTGTTTTGAGGCGATTTTGCACGAAATTGCGTTTCGCCCATTCCAGGTAGGTGTTGGAAAGATCCACCGTCGTCACCTGACGCGCACCACCAGCCGCCGCCGCCACGGATAGCGAGCCGGTGTAACCGTACAGATTGAGCACCCGTTTACCATTCGCCATCTCGCGAAGAAGTTTACGGGCCGGGCGATGGTCGAGAAACAGCCCCGTATCGAGGTAGTCCGACAAATTGACGATAAATTGCAGGCCGTATTCGACAACGACGTTTTCCCATTGGCGTTCGCGTTGTTTTTCGTATTGGTTTTTCCCGTGTTGGTGCTGCCGTTCCTTGACGAAAACGTTTTCTGTATGGAAAGCCAGCACTTCGGCGACGTGTGTCGCAAGTTCCGTCGGATTCCAGTCCTCCCGTTTCGGATCGTCCGAGACGCGCCTCTTCAGCACGGAAACGACGGCTGCGTCACCGTAGATGTCCACCTGGAACGGATATTCGGGCATGTCGCGGTCGTAAACGCGATAAGCGTTTACGTCTTCTTTTTTCGCCCATTTTCTCAAATGTCTGGCTCGTTTGGCGAGTCGGTTACGGAAGGCTTGCATTTCGTTCGTCCATCCAATAGGGTGACGCGACATCTTTGTTTCACGCTTCACGTCGCAGAGGATACCTATGTCGGTCGAACAATACAATTTTCTTGCCACCTGTTCCATAGGTTGCGAACCGGTTTTGGAAAAAGAATTGAA
Source organism: Myxococcota bacterium (assembly GCA_963663525.2). Taxonomy (GTDB): domain Bacteria; phylum Myxococcota_A; class SURF-8; order SURF-8. The sequence continues at coordinate 1,375,815 of CAXXHC010000003.1, read as the reverse complement.
ATCCTTGGGCTTTTCCCGAGTGAAAGCGTCGAGGAACCTCGTGCGTTTTTCCGGAACGCTCCAGGACGGGATGCGCGCCTGCCTATGGTCCCGCTGCACCAGCCGCGTGCTGCTGCCGCTCGACTCGGTACATGCGCCGAGCGCCGAGGAAATCTACAAGCAATGCATGAAACTGCCGTGGGAAGAACATCTCTCCACCCGTTCGACCTTCGCCGTGCACGGTATCGGAACCAACAGGGGCGTCCGTAACTCGGCGTTTTTAGCCCAGAAAGTCAAAGACGCCATCGCCGACAGATTGCGCAACCGTTACGGCAAACGTCCCAACGTGGACCGCAACGACCCGGATGTATCGATCAATGCCCACCTCGCCGGGGCGCGCCTGGATCTTTCGCTGGACCTCTCCGGCGACAGCCTGCACAAACGCGGCTGGAGAATCGAGGAAACGCAGGCCCCGATCAAGGAATCTCTAGCCGCGACGATCCTGCTTGCCGCAGGCTACGATGGAAAACAACCGCTGGTCGATCCGATGTGCGGGTCGGGGACGTTCCTCATCGAAGCGGCGGAAATCGCCCTCGGACTGGCTCCCGGAAACCGGCGACGTTTCGCCTTCGAGCGCTGGCCGATGATTCCCAAGAAGACGCTCGATCGTTTCGAAGACATGCGCCGGGAGGGAGCGACGCCAAAAAACCAAGAGATTCCGACTATCTGGGGTAGCGACATCGAACGCCGGATGATCCGCATTGCAGGGCAGCATATCGAAGGAGTCGGATTGACGGATTACATTCGTTTAGAAAAGAAGGGGGCAATGCGCGCGTCGTTCCCGGAAAACGGCAGTCTACTGGTGACCAACCCGCCTTACGGCGAGCGATTAAAGCCGGAAAAGGACGAGGATCTTCCAGTGCTTTACAAGAAACTGGGAGAAAAATGGCGCGACTTGGGCGATGGGAAACTGGCGGTAATCTGCGCCCACGAGCAATTCCGCAAATCTTTCGGTCTCAAGCCTTACAAAGTCATAGACCTTTTCAACGGTCCGATCCGCAGTCCGTTGTTTTTGTACCGAATTGGCGGAACATGGCACGAAAATTCCCAATCTTGAGCAATTTGGCACTGGCATGAACCGGTAAAATTCTGTTACAACCTTCTCGCGAAACGCGATTTGCGACGTTCCTATGATTTACGCTCGACCGGACAGGAGAAACCCGATGCACGAAACCCACTCTCGATTGCCACGACAGGGAATGGATCACGAAAAAATACTCGACGAGATGCGCGCGTTCAGCGAGGGCGACGCCAACTATCGCGACGGCAAAACCTGGAGCCTTGTTTATTATCTCGGCGAGGAACACACCCGTTTTCTGAAAGACGCCTACGGGATGTATTTCAGCGAAAACGGCCTGAATCCGATGGCTTTCAAGAGTCTGAAGCGTTTCGAAAGCGAAGTGGTGCGCATGACGGCTTCGATGCTCCACGGCGATGGCGACGTGGTGGGCACGATGACCTCCGGCGGCACCGAAAGTTGTCTGCTGGCGGTGAAAACCTACCGTGATCGGGCAAAAGAAAAGAAACCCTGGGTGCTGCGGCCCGAAATGATCGTGCCCGAATCGATCCACGTAGCATTCGAAAAAGCAGCCGAATATTTTAACGTCAAGATCGTCCACGCCCCACTCGACAAGGATTTCCGGGTCAACGTCAAGGCCGTAAAAAAACGCATTAACCGTAACACCATTCTCGTGGTCGGTTCCGCTCCGAGTTATCCCCACGGCGTGGTGGACCCCATCGAAGAGTTGGGACGACTCTGCCAGAAAAAGAAAGTCCCCCTGCATGTGGATTCGTGCCTCGGCGGATTCCTGCTTCCATGGGTCGAAAAGCTGGGTTACCCGGTTCCGCCGTTCGATTTCCGCGTGCCCGGCGTGACGTCGATTACAGCCGATTGCCACAAGTACGGCTATGCGGCCAAGGGAGCGTCCACCATCCTGTATCGCAACATGGAGTATCTCAAGCACCAGTTCTTCGTGTACGAAAACTGGCCCGGCGGGATTTTCGCCTCTCCGGCGCTGCTGGGCACCCGACCGGGCGGCTCCATCGCCAGTGCCTGGGCCGCCATGATGGCCATGGGCGAGGGTGGCTACATGGAATACGCCAAGGTCATCATGGATACCACGCGAAAGCTTCAGGACGGCATCAACGCGATCGACGGCCTGGAGGTGCTGGGAAATCCGCACATGAGCGTCTTTGCCTATCGTTCGACGGACAGGGATCTGAACGTCTACGCCATCGGCGACCGGATGGAGGAAAAAGGCTGGCACATCGACCGTCAACAGCGCCCGGAAACCCTGCACGCCATGGTCACGCCGCACCATGCCGCCAGCGCCGACCGCTACCTGGCCGATCTCCGCGAGGCCGTCGAGGAGGTGCGAGCGAATCCCGAGTTGGCCACTCAGGGCGGCGCAGCGATGTACGGCATGATCGCTCACATTCCGATGCGCGGGATGATCCGTAAAAACGTGCTGAACATGATGACGCAGATGTACGGACCCAACGGGAAAGTCATCGAAATCAACGAAAGCGCCGAACAGGACGACTTCGCCACACGCGCCGGAATCTGGTTCCTGAAAATGAAGGACAAGTTGGAGCGCCGTCTATCCTAACCCGAATCATTCATGAAAACCTGCTGCGACTTGAAAACTCTCGCTCTTTCACTCGTTTCACGATTTTCATCCTCGACAGACGATTCAGTATGCCTGCGGGTGAAAATCGCTCCAACTTCTTGAAATCCCTTCGGTTTTCTGCGTCTCGCTACGATTTTCATGAATAATTCGGGTTGACCGCTATTCTTCATCGTCCAACAGGGTGAATTCCCAGGCGCAGTACCACTCCTCCGGGTGTTCGTCCGGCGGGCAGGCGATGCACCGCGTATGAAAACGCCGATCGATGGCCGTGGCGAAACCGGTATATTCGGCGACTCCTCCGGATTTACAGGGATAATCCTGCATCCCTTTGCGTTTTCGGGCGGATTGCACGGCGCAGTCCTTCATCCGAAAAATCACCGTATTCGGTGCGACCTGCTCGACTTCCTGCTCGTTGACACTGGCATAGAGGCGAAAACCCAGGGCTTCCATCAGCGCCGGAATGCCCTCCCCCTCTTTTCTCCCCAGAAAACGAAGAATGCGACGGGCTTCGTAACCGGTGAACTTCTCCCAGGTGGCATCGTTGATCCTTTTCGCCGTGGTCATGTCCCACGTTCTCTCGCAGGACTGGAACCAGCATCCGTCGTGCGCCAGCCAGTTTTTCGCGTAAACCTTTAAAAGTGCGCGCAAGCCTTTCTCGTCCAATGTCTCAATGGTTCGCATCTACCCCTCCTGAAATGAAAAACGGCTGGGACTTTCGTCCCAGCCGTTAGAGTACCGCAATCAAGGCGGAAGATCAATCCGCAGTGGCGTTGGTCAGGTAGTAGGTGTACTCGTTGAGCATCATCAGAGTGGACTCGATGTGCTCCATATCGCTGGCGCTGCAACGGGAGGTGTCGGCGTCGCGATTGTAGTTGCCCGGCACCTGTCCTTTTGCAGGATCGATCATGCACTGATCGTGAATTTGCTTGCAGCGAGCCACGAGGTCGAAAACCGGGTTCGGTCGCGTGTCGTCTACAAACTTCTGAGCACGGTAGTACATCGTTTCCTTGTGGTTCAGGCATTCCACCGTACCACCCACGATAGTAGGCTCGCCGGTGTGCGGGTCGGTACCCATGATGACTTCCGGTTCGGGATAGAGGCTGTGCTCGTGCAGCGGAATCCTGCGGCTCTGGAAGTACATGTAGACCGTGTTGTCCGCCATGGTGTTGGGCAACCAGAACAGCGCCATCAGGCCCGGCCAGCGTTTGTCGAAATAGATCCAGGAAGCATGGACCGGATACCACCTTTCATTGGTCTCCCGACTGAGCTTGTCGCACAGCGGTTCGGGGGTAGTCGGCTCGATCGCCCACGCGTCCGAATACGGCTCGAACCAGGGATTCACGTTCCAGGTCAGCAATGTATTGGTGGGCGGAATGTAGCGCTTGACCTCTAATTCGACAACTTTGCCGCTTTCATCCGTCACCTTTCGAGCACAGTATGGGCTGAAGGTGGTGATGCGGTCTTCGTTGATGATGTCGGCCATAATGTGGTAGACCGCGCTGTCGAAACCGTCGGACAGGTAGTGGAAACCATTGGCCATGCTTTCGTAGCCGTATTTATCCATCCACCAGCCTGTGAGCACCATCGTATTGAGCGCCATGTCCTTTTCGATCGTGAATCCGCGCCGGATCAGCTTGGCGTAGGTGATCGTGGAATCATCCTGATAATCCCAGTGATCCCGGTGGTAGCGACCGAAGTTGGGACCGATCTCGGTCGTGATGTAGGTATTTCCGAAATAGTCGTGGAAATCGCCGTCCTCGATGACCATATCGTTGCTCTTGACGTACTCATGGCTGGCGTCGTCGGACCAGCTATCGAGATAGTGCAGGCCAATGTCGGGACGGTAAAACACGTCGTACACCAGGAAGTTGAATCCCTCGGCAGCCGCGACAAGGTAGTCGCCGGGGCCCAGCGGAGTGAGGTTGTCCTCGATACCGTTGAGAGCTGCCACGACATCGGCGCGTCCCTTCGAAATTTCTCCGCCCGGTACCGGCGCATCGGTGGAGTTGGGATACATCGACATGAACCAATCCAGTTTCTGGCCGATGTTGTACTGAAGATCCAGGGCGAAGTGCGCAAACATGTGGAAACGCAGGAAGGAGGAAATCCAGTACTGCCACCAGTAGTAATAATCCTGCGTGCTAAAGGTCGGACGACCGCGCCGGAAGTAGCGCCAGAAGTAGAACCGGTTGTACTGGTCCGTAAAGTTCCGGATGATGTCCCTGGCCGTGAAGCCCTTGTCCCATACGTTGCAGTAAGGTTCCTCGAAACGCCAGTGGTCCGTACCGAACAGGTAAGGCCGCGTGTTTCCGTTGAGATGCACGGCAACCTTGCCACCTGTCGGCTTGTATCCCCAAGTCTCGTAGGTCTTCCATGTGTCGAACACGTCTTCGTCGCCGTAATCGGGATCCCCGTAATCGTTGTTCATCGGTTTTCCGTCTTCGTCGACCTTGCGATACACCCTTGAAACCTCGGGAACGTAGCGCAATCCTTTGACCTTCACGGTGGGATTGTAGCAGTTGACATAGCCATCTACGCTCTCCACACAAAGGCAGCTATCCGCATTCTCCGAGGTAGGCGTGCAGCGGCAGACGTCGTTTGTCAGGTCGTTCTCGGTACAAAGACGTCCTTCGCCCGGCTCGAACAGCGGCACGTGGCGCACTTCGATTTTGCCGTTGTTTTTGTCCCAAACTTCGACGCTTCGACCGTAAGCATACTCGATGGCGGCGACGTCGTAGCGTCCGAGACCGTAACCATGGTAGTAGAACTCGTCCATGTAGTCCATTACCGAAGAGTACATGAACCACTCGTTCTTCTGATCCAGGGTCTTTTTCAGATAGAATTTTTCCAAAGGCACCAGACCGCCACGCTGGCAATACTCGGCGATGCCTTCTTCGTCGTTGGATTCCATCGCCTGCTGGCACTCGCCCGGATCTTTGAAACGACAGGAGGAATTGTAGTATTCGCCGCGCTGGATGGCGTGATCGCATTCGGTGGTCATTTCCTGCTCGCGCAGGTCGATGGCTTCCTGATAGGCTTTGTAATCCATATCACGGAAGGCCCAGTATCCATCTTTGGGCGCGTTCTCACCGAAGGTTCCGTCGTTGCCTACATAGTTGAGTTCGTCGGCACTAGCCATGAAGTTGTGGCGCAGACCGATGGAGTGACCCAATTCGTGCTCAGCCACACCCTTGAACATGATCTTTTCGATCGTGGCACGGATCTCTTCGCGGTTGTAGCCCTTTTTCTGCAACTGCTTGATAATGGCAAGGAAACCACCGTCGAGCCATTCACCCATGAAGTAGCATTTTTCCGAAAGGTCGATGCGCTTCTGGATCTCGGCCTTCATGTTGCTCATGCTTCCCAGGAACATCGGGCTGGATTCCTCAAGCATGTCTTCCGAGTAGGCCGTGCCATCGGTGTAAACCATGCGCAGGACACTTGGGGGAACAGCATAGCTTTCCAGAGGCGTACCGACCAAACGGCTGAGATCCTTGTTGCCATCCAGCATGGGCAGCGTGGCTTTTTCCATCAGGTCATTGGTTAACTTCGTCTGGGATTCCATTTCCTCTTTGGTGAGAATTTTCTGGTAGTTGATCCTCAGAGAGGAAGGATTGATCGTCGGGTCCGCGATGGATAATCCATTCTCTGCCAAAGCTTCCTTGTAATGCTCGGTACTTACGTTGAAACCGTTTAGCTTCAACTTGCTGGAAGGAGGCGTGTAAAGATCCTTTTTGTTGTACACACGCTCATAAGCGATGCTGCTCGTATTTCCGGGTTCTTGTCCCAATGGAGGTGGCGGCACGTACAGGTCTTCCGCCTTTACGTCTTCTTCACCGGCCTCCGGAACCTGGAAATAGGGAGGCGAAACCACGATATCTTCCAGCAACTGCTTGTAGCGATCCGCACCGACGGCCAACGGGTTGGGCTCCTCGGTGATGCCTTCGATCATGAAATAGCGTTCCATCTCGCGCGAGACCGACCATTGCAGCACGGAACCGGCGATATGGGAGGAAGAGGAAAGCAACTCACCCGTTTCGGGGTTGTCGCTCCACTGGGAGACGCCCAGAATACCGAATTCGGTAGGAAGATCCACCCAGTACAGGAAAGTGTGCTGTCCATCACCGAGCTCATATTTGTAGCGTGGCACTTTATGTCCGGTGGAATCAACTTCGCAGCGATGTTCAAGGGTGAGTTTGCAAGCCACGGGGTAATTGACTTCGCGTGCGACACGATCGTTGATATCGTCACCGAATTTGGCACGAATTTCATCGGGGGTGATAAGGTTCGGCACGCCGTCCGGATCCATTCCGTCGCGGACATAGCTGTATTCGAGAAACGCGTTACGGTGCAGAATGAAGTAACTTTGAGTATCTTCCTTCTGTTGATCCTCGTCGTAATCATCCCAACGGAAGCACCAGCGTTTCCACTCGGCCATTTTGTCGGCATCGTCTTCGAGGTAGTTCACCCAGTAATATTCCTGGTCATCCAGAGAGCCCGGCCAGTCACTTCCCGGCTCGACCGTCATTGGTTGACCAAGATCGTCGGTCTTGATTTCACCGTCTTCGTCGGTCTGGAAACAGGAGTCGGGGGAGAGATCCGAGCAAAGCCTCGTCTGAGGTTTCCACTCGTCTTTCACACCTTTCAGCAGATCGTATCCAGCGGCGTTGTCACGGGCGACTTCGAGATACTCGGTCATGTACATAGCGAGTTCTTCCACCGTCAGGTCTCGGGGGTAGTCGACGCCGGAACCACGCTCCAATTGCACCACGACTTTGTTGAGCTTGACACCCGAATCTTCCGTAAGCTGCCGAACCGTCGTCTGGCCCAGTTCATCGACATCTTCATCGGGGTAGGTCTGCTCCAGCAAGTGCTCCAAATAACTCTCGAATCCCGGAATCGCATCGGCAACCGTCATCGAGTGCAGATCGAGATCCGAGACCGTCTCGATGGCATCGGCAATGGGTTCGACGAGGTATTCCTCATTCCACGGCACGATATCGTACAGCGTATCGTTGTCTACGTTGCGATAATCGAGTTTTTCCGCTTTTTCCTTGATGTGCACCGCACGAGCGAAAGCCCAGTTGTAGTCGGCTGCGATGCCGCAGGCCGCCAAAGTCATGCGTTCCGGGAAATTCGGGCTAAGGTAGACATGAACGCGGTTCTGCTCGTGGCCGTTGTCCTTACGACGATTGACATTGTAATGGTTGGCCCACCAGTGAGTCAGGTTTTCATGGTAACCCACTTGAGGATCGACGCCGCGATATTCACGCACGAAGTAGCCGAAACGACGGAACATGAGATCCTGGAATTCCATCGGCTCGAAGCCGCTGTTTTCCATATCGTCCCGGTCCACACGCCAGAAATAATGACGATACCGAAGCCGGGCGTACTCGTAATCGATGTACTCTTTGTAGTTGTTCCAATCGCCGATGGCCCGCCAGTTGTTCGTCGGTTTGACGATGACATCGTTTTCCCAGGAAATGACGTTCACTTCCTTGTTGCGCGCCGCTTCCAGAGCTTCTTTCTCGGCTTCGTATGTGGAGGCTTCCGGGTCCAGTTCGGCCAGCCGTTCGGTGGCTTCCTGGGACGCTACGTAGTCATAGTAGTACCGGCGAGGATTGATGGGTTCATCGTCGCGGTTGTAGAATTCCAGGTTGTAGTATTCCGACAGTCCGGTCATCGAGAACGGATTCTGGACATCCAGCGTGTACTGCATGAAGTCCATCTGGTAGTTGGTGACCATGTCCGAGCCGGGATCCAACAGGAAATAGCGGCGCTCCCACCAGGGCTTGTCGCGGTATTCCGTGTAGATCGGCATGTCCTCGCCCGTGGTTGGGTTCTCGGCCAGTTCGATGTCGAAGTGGTCCAGAATGGGATACACCACGAGGGGCGTCTTCGGAATGATCTGCTCGCCTTCCGTGTTGGTGTATTCGATCTTGTTGTGGATACTGTAGATGTACAGCGCATTCTCGGTGATTTCGAACTTCACGATACTCGTGCTGCTGGTTTCACCGACGAAGGTGTAATCCACCGAATATGGCATATCGACCATCGTCTGCTTGTAGAAGAACTCGCCTTCAAACAGCTTCTTGTCGAGCGCCAGTGGGTTGGATTTGTCGATCGGGTCGCGCTCGGTCATGCACGCGCCGGCTAACAGGCCGACGAGCGCCGTAAGCGCAAGAATCGACAGGGTGCGGAAGGTTTGTCTCATAATCCGTCTCCTCATGGTCATATGGATGTCCAAGTTGCGAAACTATGAAAAAGAAAAAAGCGAATTCGGCTTTATTCAAGCGTGAAATACGTACCCGTCACGCCCACGTATACGTTGGTGTACAAGGGGTCCAACGGATACAGGCGGCCTTGAAAGCCACCGACCCTGCGTTCGGGGCCTGCGGTGGTGATACCCCCATACAGGGCAATGTAATCCCAGACCTGAAAACTGACATCCGCGGCATACGACACGCTGGAACGCGGCTGGGCGTCACGTTTCAATCCGCTCTCGCTTGTCGCAGGCAGGGTGGGATCGTCTTGGAAGCTAAGATCGATATCGTACAACCAGCTTCTCGACCAGTTCACGGACGCGCCGATAGAAAACAGGTCGTAGGAGTAGCCGAGACGTGTGCTGTTGGAATAGGATGCATAGGCGTTGCGCAGGGTGATGTCGCTGCCGTACATACCACGCACGACCCCGTAAGGCTCACCGAAGAGGTTCAATGACAGTTTATTGGAATTCGACAGGGAAACTCCCCACTTGGAGACACTCACGCCTACACCCGGTTTGACACTATAATAATGTTTCGTGACGTTTCTCTGGGTGGTACCGACGTAGGGAATCGCCTGAGCCAGGCTAAGAGAAAGGGCGAAGCCGGTGACATCGGGGTCGAGGCTGAACCTATGGCTGTAAGTGAGGCTTATGGGCGTGGCGTCGAACTGATCGTTGTACCCAAGATCCTTGCCCAAAGAGTTCGGACGATCGTATTCTTTGTAGTAAAAGAAACCTGCGCTCAACGAAACGGTGCTTCCCCAGGGAAGCGTAAACGAAGGACTCAGCACCACCGTGTTGGTCATGGCTTTTCGTTCGGAAGCCAGGTTGTGGTCGAAAGAATAGTCCAGAGAAATCGACCACCACCCCGGTTTTTCCTCTTCATTTTCGTCGGCGGATTTTTCCGCCGAAGCCGCCGGGGCTGCATCGGCGGACGCACTCGCTTGAGCCACAACGACGCCGGGTGTCGTGCTTCCAGGTGAGGCTTCCGAAGAGTTTTCCTTCTGTGCCGCTTCGGCGGAAAGCGCGAAGGACAGGAGGAAAAACACGGACATAACAAGTTGAATTCGCTTCACGTTCAGGCTCCGGTGATGAGAAATGGGATCTTCCTCGCGATCCCAGAAAAATCGCTGCTTCCAAACGGTCTTCTTACGGATTCTTCATCAAGCTTTGATTCAGGAATCCGATCCTTTGTTCCCCGGACGAACCTGAGATGGTTTTCCGGGAATATTTCCGTGCGTGTCCTTGTTGAAGTGATCGTGATCCCGCCCCTGGTGGAGCCGGTCACGGTAATCGCTTCGGAAAGGATCGAACGTACCTTGCCTTCTGCCGGGATTGCCTCCGGTCGAACTGGTTCCATTGGCCAGTGCGGGAGCGTCGGAAGAATCCGGCAGAGAAACATTTTCCATCTGGGTGGAATGGATGAAAAGTCCCAAAGCAAGCACGAGTCCCACGACCAAGATCAGGCCGCCGATTCGAAACTTCAGATTGGATGCAAAGCTTTTCATGATTTCATTCCTTCCTAGGGTTATTCCTTTTTCGAAGACACATCAGTCAACGGAAACAGGCCGAATACCAGCCTGTATACGTCTTCCGGGGCGTCGTCGTGATCCACTTCAGAACGAACGGCTTCCATAAACGTTTGAAAATGCTCCACAATCCGCTCGTAGGTTTTTCCCGATACAGACATACTCATACCACCCAGGTGGCGAATGTCTCCGGGAAGTTCCAACGATTCGATCGCGGCGGAAAAACCGTTCTTGTAATACCCTTTCAACGCGACCGGGCCGAAGCCGTCACCGGACGTGATGTGGGCATGGGTCGCCATTAGACTGCCTTCGGCGTTCCGAGTCAAGAGATTTAGACGCAACAGTTTTTCGATCGCCTCTCGAATCTCTTCGGGCGTCGCCTTGAACGCGAGCTTTTCGGCGATCCAGAGGGGATCTTCCCGAAAGCCCTCGACACTGACCAACTCTCTCAGCGCCAGCGTCAATCGATCATTATAATAGTCGAATTGGTCGAATGCAAGCTGATTGAGCTTAACGAAGGGCCGGTTGCGGCGCAACTCTTCGAGCGCTTCGGTTTTTTCTTCCGTATCGTTGGCCTGGGTGTATTGAACGAGGGCCAAAAAGAAGCTCGTTTCACGTTTGGACAGCCCGAAAAGCTTCGCCAGTTTCTTGGCCAGCGACGGCGAAAGGTTGTGCTGCCCGTCCATCACCATTTTCAGGTGGCTGTTGCTCGACAAACCCACACGTTTCGCCAAGTAACGCAACGAAACCTTGTCGTCGTGGGCTTTCCATTCCTCGTAGCGGTCCTTTAAGAAGGATCGGAAGTCGGAATATCGATAGATGTCGATCAAGCTTTTCATACTTTGAATGTGGCAGAGTGACAACCGCATGGCAAGCGAAAAAATTCCCAAAACGAAAATAAATGCTCTCTACCAGAGAGCAAGAGAATTTTTATAAATCTTATTTTACTATTATAATCAACATGTTACAAATCATTAAAATTCATTTAATTAGCTAATTTTGTTGTTTTTAGAGAGCACCTGGCCGTCCTGAATGTTTGTTTTTAAGAGGTGAAACACCGGTGCATTCGGCACACCCCCGGCTCCGAATCCGAAAACAGAACCATATAAGTGTTTATGGAAGCAGGGTGCATAGTCCCGAGCGGCAGCGTTCGAGGGGCAGACAATCATCGTCGTCCTCGCATTCGGGAGACAGACAAGCTTTGTTGTAACAGATCGCTTCCGGCTGGCTGCAATCGCTCCGAACGATGCAGCCTTCGTATAGGCATATTCCCTCGGGAGAGCAGGCGCTGTTCATCGGGCAACGCCGGGCGCTGCACTCGATGGTTTCGCAAGTTCCCTGCCGGCAGACCTGGCTTTCTTCACAATCCCAATGATTTACGCAGGTTAGCGACTGGCAGAGCAGATCGCGGCAGAACTGGTCGTCGCTCCCGCAATCCAGCGTCCACATGCAATCGCTTTCCCGGCAACTTCCATCGAAACAGAGTTCGCCATCGGGACAATCATCCGAGTTTTGGCACTGCTTCACGTCACAACGCCCCCGGTTGCAAGTCTCCAAGTCGTCGATTTGACAGATTTCGCCATCCTCGCAGTCCTCGTCGTTCTCGCAAACGTCGGAATCCAGCAGGCAACGACCGCTTTGACAGCTTCGCCCCGTCGTGCAGTCGCAGTCCGTTTCACACAAGGCGTCGCGACATTGGCCGGAAAGGCAGATTTCACCGTCCGTGCATTCGTCGTCCTCCCGACATTCCGACACCACCGAGATGCAAACCCCGCTTCGGCAGACCGTTTTGCCGGAACAATCCGCATCCTTCAGACAGTCCGGGCCGGTGTCGAGTTTATCGCTGCACGAGAAACCAAACATGGCAACAAGCACATAAAGCACTGGAATAATTCGCATGTTCGGTGCCTTATGCCTCATTTTCTCCGTTCCAGTTTTTCGTAAATGGCGGTTTTCATCTGGGCCAGCACCGTTTTTTCGTCCACGCGGTTCAGAATGTCCTTGACCACGGCCTTCGGCCCCTGCGGTCCCCAGGAAAATCCCTGTCTGAGGTAGACCAGGGCGGCGCGCCCGATGACCAGGCTGTTGTATCCGGCGATCAGTCCTTGGGGAAGAGCAGTGACGACCGTCGAAAGCCCCAGCGTTAGTCCCTTAAGCACGTCGGCGGCGATGTGGGTGAGGATTTCGGTGCCCACGAGCAACAGCATCTGCTTGCCGATAGTCGCTGACAACTCCTCGGCGGCTTTCCAGGTCATTTTCATGCCGTGCAGGCGAGCCAGGGCCATGACCATCCCTGCGTCCGCCGCCATGCCGCCCAGCACGTCGGCGATGGGCACCGGGTTGAGCGCCACCGCCAACGCCTTGGCCGTCGAGTAGAACGCAAGCACGCGCTCGGCCATTTTCTGGCGCAACTCGGCGACCCGCTCGGAGACCGAATCACTCAAGTTCGAGGCAAACAGCGCAGAATTCACCGCCAGCAGATCCAATCCCGCGTCTTCGAGTTTTTTCCAGATATGCTCTTTCAATACCGCCACTTGCGCGGGCGGGCAGCGCGTCTCGGTGACCACGCTGCCGTCGGGCTTTTCGATTTCCCAGACCACTGGACGCGGTTCGGCGCAGACCGGCACGACGTCGATGTCAGCTCCCAATTCGCCCAGCCAACGGCTGCGGATCGAGTCGAGGATTTCCCCGCGTTCTTCGTCGGTCAGGCGGTCGATTTTATTCAGGGCAACAAGTGTCGGCTTGTGCATGTCGGCAAGTTCATGCAACAATTTCACTTCCGGACCCGTAAGGTCACCGTCGCAGACGAACAACACCAAGTCGGCACGTTTGGCCGCCGCACGGGAAATGGCTTCGCGCTCCTGCCCTGCCTCGCCAGCCTCCGAAAAGCCCGGCGTGTCGATCAGTACCAACCGACCTTCGAGGCGCGCCGCAACGAGTTGGCCGGAGGCGTCGTCGGGCGTCCAGGCACTGGCCTCCCAGTCCTTCGTAACGCCGAACAGCACCCCGACCTCGAACACTTTCGCCCCCGCCAGGGCGTTGAGCAGGGCCGATTTTCCCACGCCCACACGACCAAGGGCGGCCACGTGCAATTCGCGTTGCTCCAGCTTGTCGAGCATGACTCGTAAGTCATCGAATTCCTTGGCAAGTTCCTTGCGAATCTCGGCAGGGATTTCCTCGCCTTCCAGAAGATGGCGAAAGCTTTTGCGGACTTTCTCCAGGGAGTCATCCCCGTAGGTCGGATTTCGGGTCATGATGGGTCGATCCTATCCGGTGCTTCGTCGCGAGGGGAATTCCGGGCGATGTGAAGCAGTTTCACGAAATCCTCTTTCGAAGGAAGTCGTTCGATGTTTTGCCGAAGTTGCGCGAAAAAGGCGTCCTCGCTGAACGTCTCCCGCTCGGCGAGAGTCTGTTGCAAGGTGCGTCCCACGCCACGGGTCACGAGACCGTACACCACGGCGTGCAGCACGCCTCCGGCGACGGTGCCAATGCCCGGAAACGCCTTCAGAACATTGCCGCCGATCACCAGCGACAGCTTGCCCACGTCGCTGAACTGCTCGACCGTGGCACGCAACAGCACCTCGATGCGTCCACCGCTAAGAGGCGAGCCGTACAAGTCGTTGATTTTCGAGACCATTTTCACGCCGATCCCCGACAGCAACACCACTTCGATGCCGGGCACCACGGCGGCCATTGAGGCGATCACCGCCGCCCGGCTGTATTCGTTGATCACGCCGAAGGCCAGCTCGCGGCGGCGTTCCTCGACGGCTTCCCGCACCCGTCGGTGCAGGTGGCCGATAAATACCGTGTCGGCCAGTCCGATCAAACGTTCGGGATCGTGGGAGAGCAAGGAGGCGGCGTGGGCGCTCAACTCGCTTAAATCGGGCGGAATGTCTCTCCAGGATTCGCGTTCGCGGCCTTCGGCGTCCTGCGTGACGACCTTGCGTTTTCCCCCGGAATGCACCGCAGCCACGGCGGGTTCACCTGGAACGCCAACGAGTCGAGCACGAATGGAAGCGAGGATCAGCCCAATCTCTTCTTCGTCGTAGAGATCCACCTTGTTGAGAGTCACCACCAGCGGCTTGCCGGATTGCGCGAGCTTTTCGACATCTTCCACCTGTTCGCGGGTGAGATCGGCATCCGTAACGTACACGATCAAGTCGGCCCCCATCGCTTCGTTCCAGGCATCTTCGGCGCGCTGCGGGTTGTCGTATTCGAAGCGTCCGGGAACGTCGGACAGCCGCACCCGGTACCCGCCAAACTGCGTCCATTCATAGCGCCCCACCTCGCCGGTAGTCCCCGATGCGGGAGATTTTCGAATGTCGGCGTTACCGGTAAGTGCCTGGACAAGGCTCGATTTTCCCGTGTTCACCGAGCCGAAAACCGCCAACGAGAGCACCTGCCCTTTTCGGCGTCGTTCCATCTCTTCCAGCGCCCGGCGCAACTCGGTGACGTCGATTCCCATGTTTTCCGCCCGAACGATGTCATCCTCCACGGTCTGGCGGTCGATGGGTTTGGCGGTTTTTTCCAATGGCTTACGCGAGAACGTCCAGACTAACACGCCAGCGAGCGCAAGCACTACCAGTCCGGCAGGCAGCATCCAGGTCAGATGCTCGGACAGATCCCGGCTCAGATCCACTGCCTGGCGCACTACGTACAAAGCCAGCGCTGCGAAAAGCATCGCGGCCAGCGTGATGAACAGAACTTTTTGCCAGGGCTTGAAGCTCATGGTTTCCGCCTTTCCGTCAACGCATTGGATTGTACAGCGTCTCGTTGCCGATGTCATGGTCCGATAACGATCTATAAAAGGATTTATTCCAAACTCAAGGGGAAACGATGCATCATTTTATCCATTGCAGATGACATTTATCATATATTTTACATAAACCGTCATTTTGTGACAATTATATTGACATCTATAAATTATTAGTGTACAGTTAAAATATGAAAATCAGGCGAGTGACTTTGTCATGTATATGTTCAAAGCCAACGAAAAAGGGGCGGTCATGGGGGAAAAATCATGCACCCAAAATTGTTGGGAGTACCTAAAATGCGGAAGGGAGCCTGGGGGAATCGCTGCAGAGCGTGAAGGGGTATGTCCGGCGGCGATTTCCCAGGATCTTGACTCTGTCAATGGCGGTCGAAACGGGGGACGCATCTGTTGGGCCGTCAGCGGTACGAACTGCCAAGAATCGACCAGGGGTAAGTGTAACGCACGATTCTGTATTTTGTGTCCGTTTTTCAACAAAGTGAAAAAGGAGCAGGAAAAGGCCGGGGAGTTCCACCTGCTCCCACCTTGAAATTTCCGAAATCGCTGTTGGGGGGAACGTGAAAGGGGGGTAGGAAGAAAACAGGGGCTAGGTTCTTGGGGGTTGGGGGCAGCCCCCGGAACCTTATGTAAGAGGTTTTTTAGAACGATCACCCGTTTTACTGGGGGGGCAATTTATTTTACAAGTTTGCGGCTTCGTCCGTGGAGGGTCATGTGCCCTCGCTGGATGCCTTCCGTGGCCAGAGCACGCAACGCCGCAAAATTGTTGGCCAATCCTGCTGAAGCCACACAGAAAGCCAGTTCCTCGGCGCTCGCTGCCTCCAGAATTTTCAACGCAAGTCTCGCCGTGGGATGTACTTTGGTCGCCCCTCCCACAATGCCCACCGCCATCGGCAGCGTGAGCGAGCCGCGTAGGGAACCATCGTCCCCAACGTACCAATTCGACAACGAACGATAGCTTCCGTCCCGCGCGGCGTAGGCATGTGCGCCCGCTTCCACGGCGCGCCAGTCATTGCCCGTAGCCAACAGCACTGCGTCGACGCCGTTCATGATTCCCTTGTTGTGGGTCGCGGCCCGATAAGGATCGAGCCACGCCATACGGGTCGCAGATACGATGCGGTCGCGAATCTGTGCCGCCGAAAAACCGTCCGCCTCCAATGCCGATAGCGGCACGTCCGCCTCGACCGTCACCGTGCGCCGATCCGCAAGGTTCGAGAGAATCCGCAGCACAGGGGTGGCTTGGAGCCTTTCCTTCCACAGTTCCGCCAAACGTTCCGCCATACTGTTGACGGCGTTGGCTCCCATGGCGTCGCGCACGTCCACGATGAGATGCGCAACGAGAAAGACCGAACCGTCCGTATCATCCACGAGTTGGCGAACGGACAAATCTCGTGCGCCGCCTCCTGCCGCAACGAGACCGGGATCGGCCTCGTTGGCGAGTTCGAGCCATTCCTCTTTGTTTTCGAGAAGTTGCAGGGCCAAAACCTCGGGATCGTCCGTCAAAAGCTGAATCTGGCCGATCATCTCGGAGCCGCTGCTTGTGGCCGAAAAGCCCCCGCCAAGGCGGATGATTCGCGCAGCGTTGGCGGCGGCGGCGACCACGGAAGCTTCCTCGATTACCATCGGAATCATGCAATCCCGGCCATTGATGCGAAAGTTGGGTGCCACGGAGAAAGGCAGGGCGTAACGTCCGACGACGTTTTCCACGAGTTGTTCCGCATGGGTAGCCGTCAAGCCCCCGGACTCCAACAAGCTTTCCAACTCGTAGGCGTCCTCGTTCAGCCAGTGCGCCAGGTCGTTGATTCGACCATCCCGCCCGATTCCGTGCCAGCCGCTTTTCCGTGAACTTTGTTTCGCGTCGAGATCCATCGTTTCCCCCTTTTTCCGGGAGTTTTCCAGCAAATAGAATGGCGGAAAGTCTAACGGATAGTGCTCGGCTTTCCAATAGGAAACTTCATCTTACTTCCTTTACGAAGCAGGAAACGAAACGAAAAAACCGAGAGCCTTTCTATACTTGGATGTGATTTTTCTGGGAAATGAGAATTGAGTAAAAACATTGTCACCCTTTAATCCACTGTAGCGGCGAGGCGTAAGCCCGCCGTCTTTGCCTTTTAGATCAGTGCTATTTGATTTTAGCGATAGCCCCCCCCGGGGATCGGGGACAAAGTGTGGCACGGGCCAAGCGACGTGAAACGTCCGCTTGCCCGTGTACCCCCAACCATGCACATGGGCAACCTGCGGTTGGCCCATGCCACACATGATGAAATGATCGCTAAAACCAAATAATAACTGCTATAGATGCTGCTTTTATACCCTTCAATCCCCTTTTCCGGCGGGCTTACACCTCGCCGCTACAATTCTTTCGGTTCGTTCTTTGAACTTCCCCACGCTTCATTCACGCCTATTTCTGAAGAGGAATTTGTGGAAGTGCACGATTTCAATCGAAAAGTACAGCGGATCATGCTTGGTTCGCTTCGAATTGTGTTCGTTTTTTGCCCTTTCGCTCTTTTCTTTTGACAGCTTCGTTTTGCATCCATACACTATTAAGGTCATCATTTCGGGGGATTACTCACACTTAGGTGGAGAAGTGGGATTTTTTTTGATATCAAAAGGTAGGGGATTATGACGACCAAAGCCAAGAAAGACCAAACTTCCGAAAAATCGGAAAACACGAATCTTCCTGAAAACACACGCAAATTTCGCTCGATCGGACAGAAACGAGTGGGTATGCTGTTTTCCGGTGGTCCCGCACCGGGAGCCAACGCGGTTATCGCCACAGCCACCATTCAGTTTCTCAACGATGGTTGGGAAGTGATCGGCTTTTACAAAGGGTACGAAAACCTCGCCAAATTCGACCGCGAAAAACCGCGCCTGTTCAAAGAGGACGAGCATTTCGTGCGGCTCAACTACGATCACGTCACGAAAATCCGCCAGCTGGGCGGCTGCCTGCTGAAAACCGCGCGAACCAATCCTTCCAAGATCGATGGGAAGGAAATCAAGAAAATGGAGCACCTCGCCGATCCGGCCTACACACAGGATCTTTATAGGGTGCTCGACGCCATGGAGTATCTCGGCATTCAGGCGCTGGTATCCATCGGCGGCGACGACACGTTGAAAACCGCGTATTACCTGAGTTTATTGGGAGTCCCCACGGTACACGTGCCGAAAACCATCGACAACGACTACTTCGGCATTCCCTGGACTTTCGGCTATTTTACGGCCATCGAACGCGCACGGCAGGAAATCAAGGTGTACAATCAGGAAGCCTACACCACCGACTGCTATTTCGTGCTCGAACTGATGGGCCGCAAGGCAGGCTGGTACACACTTGGAGCAGGCATCGCGGGCGAGGCCGTGCGCATGATCGGACCGGAGGATTACGAAAACGGATTCGACCTGGACAAACTCGTGGATGATCTGTTGGTAATGATCGAAACCCGAAGAAACAACGGCAAACACTACGGTGTCATCACCGTATCCGAAGGTCTCGCCGACAAGCTGCCCGCCGACCTGAAGTCCGGCTCGGTGGACGAGCACGGCAACTTGAAACTCTCGGAATCCAAGATCGGTGAAGTCCTCGGCAAACGCCTGAAAGAAGGCTATAAAAAACGGTTCGGTCATTCGCTGACGGTCAAAACCGAAACCATCGGCTACACCACCCGCTGCACCGAACCATCGGCCTTCGATGTGCTGTTGGGTTCTCAGCTCGGCATGGGTGCGTTCCGCTTTATCAAAAACGGGATGCAGGCCCACATGGTTAGCGTCGGAGACAATTTGGAAATCCATGAAGTCCCCTTCGTCGATTTGATCGATCCCAAAACCTTCAAAACCAAGCTGCGCTTCGTGCCTCGTGACGGCGACTTCTACAAGCTCGCGAAATCGTTGGAGTATCGAGCGGTTTCTAGCGAGGGATGAGTGTTTTCAGCCTGACGGCGACATCACGGACCGGGAGAAAACGCCTTCCGGTCCGTTTTTTAAAGATTCGTTTTTCCATCGAACGAGTTTTCCCTCTTTTTCGGTTCGATTCAGACGAGGAGGAGCCACACGATGAATGCCGCCATCGAAAAGCAACTTGTTGAAATTCTTGAGAAACTAAAAGAAATCGAACTGGCGCTCTCGGAATTTTACAGCACCTGCGCGATTTTTTTCAACGACCTGGATGTTTTCTTCGACATCCTCTCCAACGAGGAACAAAAACACGCCCAATTGATTTCCGAACTGATCGATACCGTTCATAACGGAAAACTCGAAGGCGTACCTGGACGTTTCAAACTGCCCACGCTCGAAGTGTATCTTAAAGGCATCCGAGCGTCCGTGGAAAAAGTGAAGCAGGGAAAGATATCCACCTCCCGGCAAGCGCTGATTATGGCCAGAGACTACGAACAATCCCTCGTCGAAAAGAATTTTTTCGAAGCGATTCAAAGCACTTCCAAAGAATACGGTTCTGTGAAACTACTGCTCTCTCTCGAAACGAAGGATCACTACCAACGCATTCTCGATCGCATCGGATCGCTTTCTTGATTCCACTTTCGTGAAACGAATCCATTAAAATGAAATCTAGCCCGGAAAATTCATGAAAATCGTAGCGAGACGCCGAAAATCGAAGATATTTCATGAAGTTGGAGCGATTTTCACCCGCAGGCATACTGAACAGTCTGTCGAGGATGAAAATCGTGAAACGAGTGAAAGATCGAGAGTTTTCAAGTCGTAGTAGGTTTTCGTGAATTTTCCGGGCTAGACACGCAGCGATGCCTTCCGGCTTCGCCGCGCTGTACGCATGAAGCCCGTTACACGATTCGTGAACGGGCATGGGGAAGGGAAAGGAAAGGTAAAAATTGCGCCCCCTCCTCGACGGGTAAAGGAGAAGGGCGCGGGATGGCGCCGGGAAAGCGCCGGAAGGGCTAGTTCATTCAGGGCACCATATTGAATGCGATGGCGTGGACATTGCCAAGGAACCCGTACTGATGGGCTCCAAGCCAGTATCCTGCCCCGAGGGCCAACGCGACCAACAGCAAGACGGTCAGCACACGTGCCGTTTTTCCGAAAGTAATTGTTTCGGAGACTTTTTTCTTAAACCCGGCACGCCAGCGCTGGGAAAGCATCTTCCACTTTCGCGGTTTTCCCAACGATTTCATCTCGATTGTACCGAGCACGTCCAGTTCGGTCGATCCCTGCACCGGAGCTTCTTGCGTCTGCACGAGGTTGTACATGTCGTCCAGCATACGCCTGTGCCGATTTCTCGGCCTTTCCGTAGAATCCTCGGGGACGATGGGTGCCTCGGACAAGAAGCCGTCGCTTTGAGTCTCACCGAAACGATATTCGGTGTTTTCCCTGGCAACAGGATTCGAGGCTTTGGAGAACTCGCTCCTCTTTGACTTCTGCAACCGAGCAGCTTGCAGCTTGAGTCGCAGTGCCTCCTTGTGACGATCGGGAAACAGATCGATCAGCTCGGGGAGGTTGCAGGCCAGTTCCCAGCGATTCTCTTCGTACAGATATACGTAATCGCCAGCGAAAAGCTTTTCCCGCAGCACCAGTTTGCGTAGCTTGATGACCGATGGAATCCGGAACGTTTTTTCTCCGAGATAGATGGCATATTGCCCGGTCGAGTGTTTCTTCATGACATACTCCTGAAAACACCGGGTTGTTTCCGCACACAAGTAAATCATGGCACCTTTATATACATTTGTCAATACTTATGTAATTTATTTTTGCATTTTATTTATATAATTGTAAATCTAATGACATAAATCATGACAATCTTGCTTTGATCGAGAACAAAAAGGCAAGCGATCGTGTTTTTATTGAAAATTGGTGGTGTTCTACAATGCAATCAATGAAGCGAAACTTCTACGAGATCCGCGACAAGCTATTCATAAAACGAGAGAAAGTCTTGGAATCCTAGCCATTTGAGTGTGATTTAAAATGTGGGGAAAATTGCTGCTTTTTTAAATCGTTTAATCAAAGGTTGGGTGATTTCATCCGACCTACGATTTTTCCTACTCCAACTTCTCGAAGTACCTCCGGTTTTCTGCGTTTTGCAACAATCCCCATGAATTTTCCAAGCTCTGTTTTTAAAACAAAACCTGTCGTGAAAAAGTGCGAATATTTATGCAAGGCATCGGCTGAAGCGCGCAACATATAAAGCGAAACCAAAACGGTGCTTTCAGAAAAACAGAGGACAGTATGATGATCGGGGTTTTCTTGTCACCTCGTTTGGGGTCGTTGCACGCCTTGGCGCTGGGGATACTCGTTTCGGGTCTGGCAATGCTTCCCATTGAGGTTTCCGAAGCCGAAGAATCAGAATCGTCCGACATGGAATCGTCCGCCGAGACGATCGAATCTTTCGATTGCGAGACGAGCTGGAACTGTACAAAAACAAGCCGTGTGGATTCTCCCGCCGAAACAACCGAATCCCTCGACGAAATCTCGGAAGCATCGGCGTTGATAGACCGTTTGCAACATAAAACCCTGTTGCTACAGACCGCCAAAGGTCTCAACCAGGGGGATGTGATTCTCACCGGCTACGACGGACCGGTTTGGCTGGAAGGCCGGGTTGGTTTAACCGACTGGCTGGAACTCGACGGATATTTTTCGTATTTATATGTTTTTATGCTCGGCGGTGGCGCGATACGCGTTCATTTTCCTGTCGGAGAACATCTGGATGCCGCTGTGGGGTTGTCGGGGGGATATATTGATGGACAGCCGTTTCAGAGTGATGAAGAGGAGCTTAATCTTGCCTATTTCGGAGGTAGTTTCGAATTAACCGGTGGATTCGGAAAACATCTTTTTACAGGCAGTGTCGGCGCTCATGGAATTTATGAGGAAAATTGTTGGGGAGACAATTGTTTCTATGAAGGCCCCGAAAAGCGTGTTTATCCGGGCTCTATCATGACAGTGGGTTTTGGATATCGCTACCTTGTAAATGAAATGTGGTCGGTTCAGACCGAAGCGATTGCGATGTTCTATACGCGGTGGACCCCTTTTGAACCTGTCGTACATGGGATCGTCCCCGTCCTGATAACCGGCGGCGGTCGTTGGCACATGGGGCGTTTTTTCGGGGATCTGGGGTTGGTCTATCCGATAGTGAAAGGATATTATGGCGAAGATTCGCCGGGGCGGTACTTTCCCTTGGGAATCCCCTACTTTTCGGTTGGAGTGATGCTTTAGTCGACAAGAGTCAGCGACATTTCCCCCCCATTTCATCTCGTTGCAACGTATTGGCGAATTACGCCTCGTTGGTGGATTTCTCGCCGTTCTCCTGTTTCTCGTCGATGTTCGTGGAGGGTTTGTCTTCGATTTTCGCCTTGTCGGGCGTGACGTCGATGGCGTCTTTGCCCTTCATCGAATCTCCGAAATTCTTGATCATTTTGCCCACGTCACGACCCAGGCCCGGCAAACGGCCTGCACCGAAAATAATCACGACAATGCCGAGGATAATCATTAATTCCCATATACCGGGCATGGTTTCGATTCCTTTCCGACCGATGCTTGTGTTTCGCGGGAGGAAACCGCGCGACCTTGTGGCGCGGCTTCTTTCTCCGCGCGGGGAAGCTTACCGCTTTTTCAGGTCAAAGCCAAAACTTTCGTCGGCCTGTAAAAGCGCCCCTCCCTCGCCACCGACGAGAAAGGCGTCCAGCGCCGTTCCCCAGACATCGTATAAGGTATTTCCCTGCGGGATGCCGGGATCGACACCCACCCACTCGCTTCCATTCCAGAAAATCATTTTCGACGACGTTCCGCAACCGACGATTCCCAGTTCCCCGTCCGACCATAGCGCCTGGATCGTTGCACCGCCAAGCAGTTCTTCCAGGTCCGGGCTCGTCCATTCGTAGGAAAGCGAACCTTCCTTACGTTTCAAGAAAAACAAACTACCGTCGCTGGCGCTGACCGCCGTCGCGCCGAATTCATTGGTATTCAGTGGCGGTTCCGGGTCCGGGTTGGTCAATCCGGCCACGCCAAGCAGGTGAACGGAACTATCCAATCCACCGAAATTCTCGTAATACTGCCAGTGGGAGGCCACGTCGCTGATGCGGTCATCAGGAAGACTGTGGCCAAACATCGCCAACTTCCCATTCATACCCAGCAACCAGACTTCCTTGTCGTTGCGGCCCCACACATCGAGCCAAGTCGTCGCGCCGGACAACGTTACGGAACTGGAATCTGGGAAGGTTACTTTGGCGGTCAGTTCGGTCCACGATTCCCCGTCGAAATGGAAAAGCCGCTCGCCAACCGCGTACACGTCATCGTCCGACCGCCCCCAGACGGCATACAGTGCGCCCCCGGCATCCTGCTTGGAAATCACCGTTTCGAAGCGCCCTTCCCCTTCGATCTCGGGATCGAATGCTATCAGGCGGTCGCTTGCTGCATACAGAACACCTGACGGCGACATCCAGATATCGTATACCTTCGGTCGGGGTTTTCCGCTGACGGGATCGGTGGCGTCGTCGCCCCAGTCCTCGGCGCAAATGGCGCAGTCGGAGGTGTCGAGTTTCTTCCAGGCCCCTTCGATGCCCACGGCCCGACTTCGGCGGGTTTTTGGTGTCCAAACCGCCCCATCGGAATCGACGAAGTATACATTGTCACCCTGGGTTCCGGCCAGACGCAACACATCAGGAAAAGAGCCCGCGGAAGCCGTACCCGGCTCGTATCGCGTCGCCTGTACCCATTTTTCGTCGGCGACTTCATATGTGCTCATGTAGGCGCTGCCTTTTTCACCCATCAGCCAGACTTGTCCCTCGTATCGGGAATTCAGCCCGACGGCATGAAACGCGAAGCTCGTTTCCGGGTTCAGGCGATTCCATTGGGAAAGGTTCGGTCCTCGCCAGAAGGCCGCGCCCGCTTCACCCGCAATATACAATTCAATCGGACCGGATTCCGGTGTATCTTCGCTCCAGGCCCGACCTTCGATCGCATTCAAATCGATTCCGGTCCAAGCGTCGGAGCCATCTTCCGAAACGGCGGACCAGTCGGAACCATCGTAAAACAGCACGGTTCCTTCATCGCCCACAGCCCAAATGGCATCAGGCGAGACACCCCACACGGAACGCAGGGCGACGGGGGTCTGAGGACTGCCGAAGCTCTCCAACGTTTCATCGGTCCGTCCCTGGGAGAGGTCGCTCGGATCGGGATAGATGGAGACGAAAGGATGATCCCCATCGGCTCCCACCGCCACCAGAATGCCGCCATCCTCCGGGTCGCCGACGATTTCGAGGTCGTAGGCCGTCCGGGCTGCGTCGTGCTCGGATACCAGCACCCAGTCGTCGTTTCCCTGGACGAGAATGATGCCTTCCGATCCTCCGGCAACCAACACGAAGTCGCTTTCGGAATCGATATAGGCCGCCACGGCATGGAAATCGGGCTTGGGAAGTTGCGGGTCCGACAATTCCACGATCTCCTCGGTCCATTCCTCTCCATCGTAGCCATAAACCGAAGCTTCCGGCCCCACGGCCCAGATCAGGTCGTAGTCGATGCCGTCCACGGCTTGGAAATCCCCACGTTCGGTGCGGCTCGTTCCGTCGATCGCGCTTTGCTCTGCGAACCCGGCCAACCCGGCTTCGCCCACGAAAACCACGACATCATCCGGTGAAGCCCAGGTATCGTAAATCGTCAACCCGGCGGGCCAACCCAGCGTCCAGCACATGGCGGTTTCCTCGATACCGGTGCAGACCCGACCGTCGAAATCCTCCGGGAGTTGAGGTGGAATATCCGCGTAATCCATCTCCTCTTCATCCTCTGCAAAGTCTTCGTCCGCGTCGGGATTATCCCCCGCGTTATCGGTGATATCCCCGTCATCGTCGTCCTCGCTCTCATCGCCGTCCACAACGATATCGCGATCCGAAGTCCCATAGCATTCCGCCACGGGAAGACAGAGATTGTTGGTAGGACAGCAAATCAGCGTGTCTTCATTGCAGGAACCGTCTTCCAGACAGGATTCGCCGTACGATCCTGGCATAGGCTTGTTCCCCGAGCCAGAGTCCGAACAGGCTGCCACGCCGAAAATAGCCAGCAACATCCATCCGCAGTAGAAAGCCGACATCAAGTTCTTGAAAACCTTCACAGCGTTTCTCCTGTCAAATCTTGAATGCGTACCAAAAAAGCAGGCTTCTTACGAAGCCTCCATCCCCTTTGGGTCGATTCTCGCTGCACGCCGTCGTGGTTTTTAAATTTGTCCATGAACGGCGCTCCCCTGGATAGCGCCTCTGCTCGTCGGGCTGGCGTCTTGTTCGGGTTCACGGCACGACGGTCAGAACGATCCTCGCAGCATGATCGCGCCACCGTCTTCTTCCATCGGTGCCATACCAACCTGCCAGCCGTCTCCCCACGAATCCGAATCGACATCGAGCACGAACAGCACGACCGACGACAACAGCAACGCTCCCCCAAGACCGAAACAGATGTTGCCGACCAAAGCGTTTTGGCTGGCATCGTCGTTGTACTTGTTCAGTTTAGGCACCGTGTTGGCTTTTTTGGCATTGTCTTCTGCAGAAGCGGCCATGGCGGCAAATCCGGTACCCGTGGCAAGAGCGGCCACACCGAGCCCCAGGGTGGTCCATTTCGCGATCGCCAATCCAATGGGTTTTTCGTGTTCGCTGGGAGGAGGCGCTTCGGAAGTGGAAAGTTCGTCGATGGCCGAAATCGGTCCGGAATCGAACGTGGAAGCCATGTTTTCCATCGAGTCGTCTTTTTCCTCGATCAGTTCCAGATCGATGAGGGTTTCGTGCAAACGCTGCTGGGACAAATCGGCCAGTTTGTCGGCATTGGCCGCCGTCACGAGGAATTCCCGCATCGTGCGCTTCGTTTTCAGGTCCAGAATACGCACGAGCAACAACGGGTGGGATTCCTTGTCCGCGCTCAGTTTCGAGGCCACGATCAGATCGATCCCTTTGTTCTTGAAAATACTGAGCAGGCAATTGCCGTCCACCCAGCAGCGTTGAAGGTTCATCCGCTCAATGGGAGAAAGAATGCGAATGCTGGACTTATGCGGAAGCACGGTTTTGTCCCGCGTATTGATTTTATACAGCTCTTCTTCCATTTTTTGATAAATGGTCACAAGCTGATTCTTGTTGGCCAGTTTTTTTGCCGTGACCACCTGGCGGATTTCCAGCATCACGATACGGAGGGCCGGCAAACGTTTCTCGGTTTGCTGTTTCAATTCGGGTGAATCGATGGTTCCGGCATCGTCTCCGAGGTACACGGTTCCCGTCCCCTGCGCCAAAGCATTCCCGGACAGCAGCAAAACGGCCAACAACACCAAGATGGTGCAACGCGGCATCATGGCGGCTTCCCTTTCAGAAAATGTCACTAGCAATACGTGTCTTTCATAGTCGTAAAATATCTTAACAGATCGCCCCCCCGGAAGCAAGATATCGCGTCACCCCGAATGTTTTTCGTAAAAACTCACACGATGGCTGCTTCCCCGACCGAAATTCCTGTACCGGATTCGCATTTTTCCGTGACCCAAAAAATCAGCCGCGTTGCGCCTCTTCCATGCTCTTTTTCCGCTTCTTCAATTCCAAAGCGGTCTTCAAGCCCTTCTCCCGGATGGTCCGCACGGCGACCCGCAACGGCGTCGCCACGTAAAATCGCTTCCCGTAACGTTTTAGAGCCAACGGATCGAGCTTCAACCCAAGCCCCGGCGCTTGAGGCACTTCGATTTCTCCATTGTATACCTCTACGGGCACAATGCCGCCGTCTCGGTATTTCGGAATCCATCCCGGCGGTTCGTAGGGAAATTCCAGGTAATCCCGATGTTCCCAGGCAGCAAATGCATGGAGATTGATGACCAGCCCGATGCCGTTGGTCCAGGTATGGGGTGAAAAATGCAGTTGGCGCTTGCGGCATTCTTCCATGATGCGCTTCGACACCGTAAGCCCTCCACAAAACGTGGCGTCCGGCTGGTATTTGTCCAGGCATTCGTGCTCGAACAGCGGGCGGATCTCGTGCCAGTCGCCGTGCAATTCGCCACCGGACAACGGCGTCTTAATGCGCTTTCGCAACTCGGCCATGCCGTCCCAATCATGCATGAACAGCGGCTCTTCGATCCAGGCCATGCCCAATTCGTCGCAGGCTTTGCCGAAATCCGTGGCGTAATCCAGATCCCAGGGGGGCGTCGGATCGAAAAGCGACACCGGCCAGCCCTGGTTCGCGTCCACGCCGAGGATGAAATCGTCGCCGACTTCTTTGCGTACCTGTTCGAGAATGGCGATATCATTTTTACGTTCCGGGTCTTTCACCCGTATTTTCGCGGCCTTGAAACCCTGCGCGCGGATGTCGTCGAGCCAGCGTCTACGCTTCTCGATGGGCTGAAGCTCCCCGCTGGAGGCATACACCGGCACACGTTCGACCGTTTCTTCCTCATTTTGCAGAAGTTTGTAGACCGGCTTGCCTTCGATCTGCCCTTTGAGATCCCAAAAAGCGTTTTCAATCCACCAGTTACGCCAGCCGAGATAGGAGACTTCCCGCAGGCGCTTGCGCACCGTTTCCAGGTCGTCCGCACGCACGCCGAGCAGAAAATTGCCCAACAACTCTCCCAAGCCCCGGCGCTCGCGACCGAAAGCCGCCCCGGAAGCGACGCCCACCAGTCCACCGTCGGTGGTCAGTCGAACGAGGGTCGTCCGCACGTGAGTTTGGGGATAGCCGGGTATCCAGGAGGGATAGAACGGCGTCTCCAACGGGACGTCGAGATGAAACAGTTCAATGCGTTCAAGGCGTTCCATGGCTTCGATTTTCCTTGGGAATCCGGTGTTTGTAAAAAATTGGAAACGAGTTGCAGTGTACCGGAGAGACCGAGAAAATGCAACCATGGCGGAAATACGAAAATGTTGGACGAAGCGTATTTTTCCGGTTTTGGAACGGATTCGAAGCGACGGTAAAACGATGTCCCTCGAAATCCCGAAAACCGGAGGTAGGCTATTTCCTCGAGTTAGACCAGCAGCACGCTTGCCACGGCGGCGCAAACGACCGGAACCGTGAAGTTGTCGTCGAGATGGACGGTGAAGAGTTCGGTCAGCATTCCGGCCAGACCGACGCAGGCGGCGATACCGAGTGCGGAGAACCAAGCGAGATCGGGACGAACGATGCCGACGAATATGAAAATCGCCAACGTCGCGACACCGAAAAAGACACCCGAGCCCAGCCAGCTTTTATCTCGGTACAGTTTCTTTTTCCCGAATAGTTTGCCCAGCACGGAGGCAGCAGGATCGGCGAAGGTCAACACAAGCACGCCCGCTTCAATGGCGTGTGCTGGAAACAGCAGCAGAATCGCCGCCAAACCGATTAGATAATAGGTCGAACCGTTGACCTTGTGACGCTCGAAAGGCCGCGAAATTCCACCGAAAACCTTATTTACGAGAAAATCGTTCCAGCGATCGGAAAAACGGCGGCTGACTTCCAGACTCACCGCGATGGCAAGCATGGTCAGAACCGCTACGAGCGACCAGAAATGGCCAAGGATGAACTCATACGTGACAATCGCCAAACAGCCATTGAAAACGTGGAAAAGATTGCGTTTGTAATTGACGGGTTTGAGGTGCTGCATGGAAGTGGGCTTCCACTCCGCGAAATCTTTTTGCAGCCCTTTCAGATACTGGAAAAGATCTTCATAGTTTTCTTCGAGCGAACGATAAAGGGATTGCAAACGATTGCTGTTGCTTCCCTCCGAAAGCTCCTTCGCGTAATTGCTCAATGTATCGGCGATTTCGTCCAGCGTATCGGACCATGCCTCTCTCTTCTCCGCAAATGCAATGCGCAATTCCTCGATGCGGGTTTCGATTTCGAGGCTGGCTTCGTGCATACGCGCCGTCCAGGATTCGTCAAGCAATCTGGGGCGTTGAATCGTCGAAACGAAGTCGTGCAACTGCTCCATGATGACTTCGATTTCCTCATATACCGTGCATTCGCGAGTCAAAGCGGCAGTGGCTTCCATGGGACTCCTTCGAAAAAAACGTTTTCGGTCCAAAATTCCGAAAACGGGTTTTCACAACTGAATCTTGGTTCGGTTTATTTGTAACCGCTCCCATCCATGCATCCCGGCAAGGAATTATTATCCAAGTTCCGAGGCAAAGAGCAACTATTTCTTCCATTTTTACAAGTCTTTTACATATACTTTCCATGACGAATCCCCTCACGGCACACGTCGGGGCGTTTTTACCCGGCTTCGGAACGCAAATCACGGCACCCGACACGGAAACGAGGAAGAACCATGACGCAATCCCAGAACCGAATCACGCAACGAGGCCCTCTGCTGGACGAACACGGGCAACTCGCCCAAAGAGGTTACGCCACGTCCTGCATCCTCGATTACGATCCCAACACCGTGAAATTGCTTCCGTTTTCCTGGATGAACCGACTGAGGCTAAAAGAATGGGATTACTACGGAACCACGACCGAGGATTTCTTCTTTTCGTGCTGCTTGGCCAACATCGGGTACATGGGGCTCGTTTTCGCCTATTTCGTCGATTTCAAAACCCGGCAGGTAATCGAAAAAACGCTGCCGACGCCGTTCGGCTTCGGCTGTTCGTTGCCCAAAAGCAGCGAAACCGGTGATATCCATTTCAACCATTTCGGCGTGAAAATGGACTTCCTGCGCCGGGAAGGTCGCCGAGAACTGCACGTCGAATGGAAACGTTTTCACGAAGGCCGCACGCTCAAGGCCGATCTCGAATTGGAACAACCCGAAGGCAAAAACGCCATCGTGATGGTTACGCCCATCCGCGAAAAGCACTTTTATTACAACCACAAAATCAACTGTATGCTGACACAAGGTACGGTGGCGCTTGGCGAAGACCGCCGCGACCTGACCCACGAAACCGCTCAAACGACCCTCGACTGGGGACGCGGCGTCTGGGAATATGGCACCTTCTGGAACTGGGCCAACGCTTCCGGTCGTCTGCCCGATGGCCGCGTGCTGGGCCTGAACCTCGGCAAAGGCTTCGGAGATCTGAGTTTCGCCTCGGAAAATACGTTTTACCTCGATGGCGAAATGCATAAACTGGGCTGGTTGGAGTTGCATTACGACGATTCGAACTACATGAAGCCCTGGACCTTCAAAACCGACGACGACCGCCTGAACCTCGTGCTCGAACCCTTCGTGGACCGGCCCACCTTCGTCAATCTCGGTTTCGCCAAAGCGGAAGGGCATCAGATGTTCGGAAAATACTCCGGCACGCTGGTCACGAACGAGGGAGAGACACTGGAAATCGAAAACCTGATCGGCTGGGCCGAAGAGCACGTCGCACGCTGGTGACACCCAGAAAGATCCTGCCGGTTCTCCGTATCCACGCGAAAATACAGCAAAACATTAGATGTCAAATATAATTCGTTTTTCGGGAAAAAAATTGACGTCGCCGAACGATTGCGCCTATAGTTTTGCCAAGCATGGAATTTGATCTCTCCTAGCGTCCGGAAAGCACTAGGAACACACAAAAAGCGGAGACGTAGTATGAGTCCAGGCAATGGGTTGCTTCGAGGGCGATACTATCCTTTAGTGGGTACAATCGCATGGTTGAGCGTGTTTTTCGTCCTGTTTTCGTTGGGCTGTTCCGACGATAGCAACGGGTCGTCGGGAAACGGCGGCAAGGACATCGAGGGCCAAGCCGCCACGGATTTCTGCGACTTGGGCACCCCGGAACCTCCGGAAGAGTGCTCCAGTTGCCATGGCTCACCGCCCGATGACAACGGGCACGTCCAAAACAAGCGTTGTTACCGTTGCCACGGTATCGTGGTGGACGAGAACTACGAATTCGTGGACGCCACCAAGCACACCGACCAGAAAACCGATGCGGCGGTGGGCTGCAGTTCCTGCCACGGCTGGACGCTGGGCGTCTCGCCTCCTGAAAACCTCGAAGGCCACTGCGAGGAAGGCCGCCTGGGCACCGGCAGCCATGCCACCATGCGCAGGACCGCCATTCCGGCTCACAAGGTCGCCTGCACGAACTGCCACACCGTCCCGCTCTCGACGGACGCCGAAGGACACATCGACGGCGACAACGTGGCGGAAGTCAAGTTCAAATTCCTGGCGACGGTCGATGGAGCCCAGCCGGAATGGAACGGCAAGACCTGTTCGAACGTCTACTGCCACGGAGGCACGCTGGAAGGCGGATTCCTCAAGGAACCCAACTGGTACGACACCTCCGGCGAGCCGGCGCATTGCGGAGCCTGCCACCGATTGACCGATCCCCAAGGCAACGCCGATGCCAATTGCAATTCCTGCCACCCCACATCGGTTACGGAAAACAAGGAGATCATCTCCAACGGAACCCACATTAACGGTGTCATCGACATGCCGGAAGGAGAGGACAAATGAATCGACGCGAATTTGTGATCGTTTCCTCCGCCGCGTTTTTCGGCGCAATGATGGGTCTTCCCGGCGAACGAAACGGCTTTGCCATGGCAAGTGAGGCCGTCCAACGTCTCAAAAGCAATCCACTGGGGCTTGACGGTCCCGACCCTCTGCCCGAAATCACCGCCGCAGTGAACGTGCTCGTCCCCGCCGACCCGGACATCCCCGGTGACTTCAAAGGCTCGGACTACAACGGTGACCGAGTGGTCGCTTACGTGCTGGGCGATATGGGTCAGGCATCCGCCGTGGGCTTTCTCAACAAGTACGCGCAGGAAACGGCTTCGAAAGATTTCATCGACTGCAACGACGACGAGCGACTGGGAACGATTCAGGCCATCGTGCTGGCCCGTGCGGAGCTGGAAGGCGACATGCGCGACCTGCTGACCGGGCTGCTCACCATGTCCATGATCGGCACCTTCGAGAACAATTCCTCCGAAGAGAACGAGGTATTGTTCGAATCCATGGGTTGGTACGATCCCAACGACCCGGCAGGAACCTTCCGCATTCCCAACGAGGGCTATGTGGACGCCCAAATCTTTCCCGTCACCCTGAAGAAAGGTCTGTTGAAATGAAATCCGAACACGCAGACGTTGTGATTGTCGGCGCGGGCGCGGGTGGCGCGACCCTGGGCGCGGAACTGGCCGAGGCCGGAGCCAAGGTGGTTTTCCTCGAAGCGGGAAAAGATCTGGATATCACGTATGGTTCTCCCGACCACTTCGCCGATTCCCAGATGTTTTTCAAAACCCAGCAAGACGGCCTGTTCTGGCACGAGCAGTATACCGGACGCAACTGGCGCACCGATATGGGCGAATGCGCCGGGGGCGGCACCACGGCTTACGCCGGGGTGCTGGAAGAATCCACCCCTCGGGACTATATTCCCCCGTGGCCGTTCAGCTATGAAGAGTTCGAACCCTACATCGAACTCACGAAAAAACGCTACCACGTCTACCGCTGGCCGGTGGAAGAACTCAGTCATTACGCACAGATACTTAACGATGCCGCCGGGGGCGGACTCGTCGCCACGGCATCGGGATTCAACCGCGAGCCTTACGTGGAGTACGGTGTCTACCACGATCGCTGCCGCCGCTGCCGATGCTGCATTCTCGGTTGTCGCTACAACGCCAAGGCCAACGCACTGACCATCGCTCTGCCCAAGGCGCGTTTCCACAAAGCCGAAATCAAGCCCAACTGTTTCGTGAAAAAGCTCAACACCAACGCCGATATGACCAAGGTGGAGAGCATCACCTACCTCCAGCGCACCCAAAACGGGGCCATTCCCGGCGACGGTATCGAGGATATCGAGGAAAAAACCATCACCGCCGACAAGTTCGTGCTGGCCGCCGGTTCGATGATGACCCCGATGATTCTGCACTGGTCGGGACAGAACGGCGTCGCGCTGGCGAATTCCTCCGGCCAGGTGGGCAAAAACCTTCGCGGCCACTTCTTCCGCGCCACCTACGGAGTACTGGACCGCCAGGACGTCCGCACCTACCAAGGCAACCTCGTGGAACTCAACGACGGCTATCAGAATTTCGACAAAGGCTATCTGTTGGAGTTCAACATGGTGGCTCCTCCCACGTACATGGGCGGCATGGTGGAAGTCATGCAGACCCAGGATCTCGTCAACATGATCGGCCTGCCTTTCAAGAAGCTGATGCGCGACTACAGCCGTCTGGTGGTGTCCGCACCGCTCGTGCGTAGCTACGACGAAGGTTTCACCGAAAACTCCGTCCTGCCGCACCCGGACGGCAAAACGAACCGCTACGACCTGCCCCTGCCCCACGTAACCTTCGAACCCAACGAGCAGGAAGCCAAGTGGGTGGAAGATGCCATGGAGCACGCCAAGACCATCATGCTCAAGGCGGGCGCGGACCCGGACCGGCTGCTCAACGGCGGCGTGGACGTGGTGCACAAGGTCGGCACCTGCCGGATGGGCTCGGACCCGACGAACAGCGTCACCGACCTCGGCGGCAAATGCCACGACGTGGACAACCTCTGGATCTCCGACGGCAGCCGCTTCCCCGGTCCTCTGCTGGCCAACTGTGCGTTCATCATCTACGCGCTGGCCTACCAGATCGCCGACTCCATGCTGGACCGAGACATTCCTACAAAGTAGTATTTCTCACCACTTACACAAAAAATCCCCCGCTTCGGCGGGGGATTTTTTCTTGTTACGAATTACGGCTGTTCGACCTCCACCCGCCCGGCTTCGTCGAACCACAACGGTCCATAGCGAACGAGCCGCCCCTCGCCTTCCTCGCTGGAAACTTTGGTGTGGTAGAAAATCAGTTGGTCGTTGTGTGCGCCCTGCACCACGCTGTGGTGTCCCGGTCCGTAAATCCCTGTTTCTACATTGCTTTTCAGGATCGGGTTGCGGGTATCCCGCACGAACGGCCCCAGCGGCTCCGTGGCGGTGGCCACCCCGATGCCGTAATCCACCGTTTCGAACATGTTGCCGGAATACATGAGATGAAAACGGCCCTCGTTTTCGAGCACCCAGGCTCCCTCGCGCACGAAACCTTCCCAACTCGACACCTCCGGTTCGAGCAACAACACCGGCTCTCCCGACACGGTGACGAAATCCTCCATGCGCTGAGCGTAAATCGTGGAAAGCGGAGTAAAACCGGTGTAGTAGAACACCAGGCTATCGTCCGAAACCTGGAGCGTGAAGGCATCGATGGCCAGGTCATCCCAGTCCTGTACGATGTCGTGGGCCAGTTCGCCGTCCCCCACACCACCGTACCCGTTGCCGATCAATGGATGATCGTAGACTTCTTCGAACGGTCCGAGCGGAGAATCCGCTTTTGCCACTCCGATACGACAATTCGCCGTATAGTAAAGGTAAAACGTATCTCCCGCGCGCTCGACGTGCGGCGCCCACATGCCACACAGGGGATGGTCGGTCTGCCACGGAAGAGTGGGCGTCCAGATCGTCTCGCCTTGCTCCCAATGCTTTAGATCGTCCGAAAACCATACTTCGAACCCCGTGGATCGGTGCGTGCCATACAGATACCAGGTTCCGTCCACTTTAAGCACGCAAGGATCGGCGAGGTTGCCTTCGTCGGGAATGGGCAACAGTTCGTGGAACGTGTACTCGATATCCGAATCGGATGCTTCCGAAGCGTCGCTTTCCTCTGTAACTTCAGTAAGATCCGTGTCTCCGTTCGAAATTTCCCCGGAGTCGGAATCATCCGTACAACTTGAAAGCATCACCACCACGAAAAACAGCCACATCCACCGCAAACGTTTCAACATCGCGAAAACCTCCACCCTTTTCCCACAGAATGCTTGGACGGCGACCGAAACTGACGAGAGGCTTTTTTGCCGCCGACCGAATTGCATGACCATCTATTATCGCACGGGAACCGGGGAACGCAAACTTCGCAAACCGACCGGAATTGCACCAAGATTTGACTTTCAGCCGATCGGTCCTACTTTATTGACGCCGATGATGTCCGGAGAATCGGGGGACGAATCGTTTGTTTTTTTACAGGGGGATTTCGGCCTGTTTCGTCCGTGTTTTTAGGACGATACAGGGAAAGGAAGTTCGACGATGATTCATCAACGATATTTCGAGCAACTGGCCACCGACGCCACGCGGGAAAACGAAATACGCAACCGCCACTATCACCTGTATCGCGTCAAACGCGGCCTTCGTAACGCCGACGGCTCCGGCGTGCTGGTAGGCCTGACGACCGTCAGTTCGGTCTTGGGATATGAGAAAATCGATGAAGAAATCATCCCGGTCGAGGGTCGCCTGTACTATCGCGGCATCGACCTTCAAGACCTGGTACGGGGATTTTCCGACTCCAATCGTTTCGGTTTCGAGGAAACCGTGTTTCTGCTCCTGTTCGGCTGGCTGCCGACGACGGAGCAACTCCAGGATTTTTCCGCCCTGATGGGAGAAATGCGGCAGTTGCGCCTGAATTTCGCCCGCGACGTGTTGCAGACCTTCCGTACCCGCGACGTGATGAACGCCCTTGCCCGTTCCGTGATGACGCTGTACGGTATCGACGAAGACGCCGAAAACCTTAAAGTTTCCAATCAGATACGCCAAGCGATGGAACTGGCGGCAAAAATCGTGACGCTGGTTCCTTATGCCTACTATTCCATTCAGCACGGTTTTTACAACGGCAGTCTCATCATCCATCCACCCGACCCGATGCTGAGTTCCGCCGAAAACTTCCTGCGCCTGCTGCGCCCGAACCAGCAATATACCGAAATCGAGGCGAAAACGCTTGACGTCGCGATGGTGCTACACGCCGACCACGGCGGCGGCAACAACTCGACCTTCACCATGCGCGTGGTCAGTTCGACGCTCACCGACATCTATTCCGCCGCCGCGGCAGCGCTGGGATCGCTAAAAGGACCGCTTCACGGCGGGGCGAGTGGCAGGGTCGCCACGATGATGAAAGATATCAAGGAAAACGTAAAAAACTGGAATTCAGGCGACGAAGTACGCGCCTACCTTCGGAAAATTCTCGCGGGCGAAGCCTTCGACGGACAACAGAAGCTATACGGTATCGGCCACGCCGTCTATACGCTGAGCGACCCCCGCGCGGTGATTCTCAAGCGATATGCCAGGGAACTGGCCAAAGAGAAAGGCCGGGAGGAAGAATTCGCCTTATACGAAGCGGTGGAACAGGAAGCACCGGACGCCGTGCGAGAAATCAAAAACAACCCGGACATGGCTTTAAGCGCCAACGTAGACTTTTACTCCGGCTTTGTATATGACTGCCTGGACATCCCGGTCGAACTATATACACCGATCTTCGCCATGTCCCGCATGGCGGGGTGGTGCGCACATCGGCTGGAACTCGTCACCAACCCCAACAAGCTGATGCGTCCCGCATACAAATCGATTACGAAAATGAAACCTTACATCCCTCTGCAAGAACGTGAAGAGAAGAAGGACATCCCTGTATAAACGGGGATGTCTTTCCAGTTTTCTAATGATCTCGGGGTGTTAGATAGTTCTTACAATTGGAAGCACACGATTCGAAAAGAACAAACTGGAAAAAATCCAAAAAAAACGATTCCATTTCGAAAAGCTGTGCTAGGGTCCATCGCGAAAATAGAAGAGGAGGTCGTTCTCTTCTTGTTGAATTCCAGAAACGGCCCGAAATCGTGGTATTCGGTCCGCTATAGACAAACGAATCTCGCCCTCGGTTTCTTCACGTTCTTCGAAGAAACCGATTCATTCCCATCCATGAAAGGAGTAACCATCATGAAAAAGACGACCGTTCTGTTTGCCGCTCTCGCAGCCTTCCTGCTTTCGTCCTGCGCTTTCGTCGCCCCCATGCCGGGTACGATCTACACCGGTATGAAAGCCGGTTCCTTCGAGAATTCCGACGTGAAAGCCGCAAAGGAAGGCACGGCCTGCGCTCAGTCGGTGCTCGGCATCGTCACCTGGGGAGACGCCAGCATCGAAGCCGCCAAAAAAGAAGGCGGAATCAAGAAAGTGGCCAGCGTGGACCACGAGTCCTTTGCCGTGCTCGTCTATGGCAAGTACTGCACGATCATCAAAGGCGAGTGATTTTCACCGCTTCGAAACCGAAAACGCCCTCCCGACGGAGGGCGTTTTCTTTTGGAATGAGTGGAAATTGAAGGCATGTGCCATTCCTCTCAAATCGCCGTGGCTCCCCGCTTTCTTTCTCTCAGCCAGAAACGGACGACTTCGAGAAGCAGCCCCGCCTCAAGCACCAACAACAGCGTCTGCACGAAAAACAGGAACCACTTGCCCTGTTGGACAAATTGCAGGCAATTCATGATGATCGCTGTGGTGACGATCGCCGCCATAGCCATAGCCGGAAGCAAAGTGTACCAGACCGGTTGTTTCAAGCGATAAAGATAGACACTCAGCACCGCCAGTCCCAACAACGCCAGAAGCTGGTTGGTCGTCCCGAAAACCGGCCAGAGGACCATCCCGCCTTTCGCTCCCCCTTGGGAAAAGCAAAGCAACGCGGCGGTAGCCACCGCCAAAAACGTAGGAAAATGCGTACCTTGAAGCACTTTGACGTTAAAATCTTGCCCCAGTTCGTTGAAGGCATACCGTTGCAACCGAGTGGCGGTATCCAGCGTTGTGGCGGCAAAGGCCACGACCGTCACCGCGACGATGGTCTTGGCGAAGGCCAGCGGTATCCCGATTCCGGCAAGCAGATTCCCGGAACCGTCGATGAACGCCCCCACCTTGGCACCGAGCCCCGAGGCGGAGTTCCAGTCCGCGTATCGCGCCGAGAACGCGGCCAGACCTTCAAGCAACTCGCCGTTTTTCCCGATGATTCCCATTTCGATACCCGCCGTACAGGCGACGATCACAAGCACCGCCAACAAGCCTTCGAGCAGCATGGAGCCATAGCCAACAAGCTGGGCGGACGGTTCGTTTTCAAGTTGCTTGGAACTCGTACCCGACGACACCAGCGAATGAAAACCCGAAATCGCCCCGCAGGCTACGGTGATAAACAGAATCGGAAAAATAGGAGGAGCTCCCACCGGACTGGGCACAATCGCCGGAGCCATCATGTCGGGCTTGTCGTAAAGAATTGAAGCCAGCAGCACCACCATGACGAGATACAACACGTGGGAATTGATGTAATCGCGCGGCTGCAACAACCATTGCACCGGTAGAATGGAAGCGATGTAGCAATAGAGGAATAGTAGAATCGCCCACCATACAAGCGCATCGACACCGAAGAAATCCGGCATGACGAGCGGGACACGGGTTCCCAGAAGAATCAAGCCGATGAACAGCAGAGTTGCAAGGCCGCCGGTCAGCGCCAACCGCCCGAATTTCCGATATGCCAGCCCAAACCCCAAGGCAACGAACATCACCGACCAGGTAGGCAACACCGAAGCGGGAAACATCTTGAATAGGATGCCGATCACCAGTGCAAACACCGCAATGACCAGCCACAACAGAAACAAGATGATAAGTAAAAACACGGTTCGTGCTCTGGAAGAAACGAGGTTTCCGGTAATCGAACCGATATTCCTCCCTCCATGCCGCAAACTAAGCACCAGGGCTCCGAAATCGTGCACCGCGCCCGCCACAACCGATCCGAGCAAGATCCAGATCGCCGCCGGCAACCATCCCCAGATTACGGCGATGGCCGGGCCGACAATCGGTCCCGCCCCGGCGATGGACGTGAAATGATGGCCCATCACAACTTTGGCGTCGGTCGGTACATAGTCCCGACCGTCGTCGAACTCACACGCGGGAGTTTTTCGATCTTGTTCCAGCCGGAAAACCCGCCTGGACAACCAGCGCCCATAGACGAAGTATGCCAGCAAAAACCAACTCCCAGCAATCGTCACGAACCAAGCGGCATTCATTCGCCAAACCTCCGTAATTCATGGCCGTCGAGAGCGTGTTTCATCCTGAGAATGACAATCATCATCCTCCCGACGAGGCGATGTGTCAAGCCGACGCAGCCTCTTTCAAGGGTCACTATAGATATGCCACAACCGATTTTTCGGCGCGACTCCATAGGGGTGGGTGAGATTTCCGCCTTTCCCATAAGAAAAAACGAAGAAAACAAGCGTCTCACCCCATTTTTCTCTTTGCAGCAAATCACGTACTCCGTTTGTAGAAAGAAATCGGTTTTATCAATAAATTTGATAGATTACATAACCTAAAGGAATCTTGTGTGTCTCGAACAGGGGCTTGTGCAGGGTTTCAATCCCCGTTTCCGGCACTTTACGACTTGCCAATCC
Organism: Myxococcota bacterium; assembly: GCA_963663525.2. Taxonomy (GTDB): domain Bacteria; phylum Myxococcota_A; class SURF-8; order SURF-8. The sequence continues at coordinate 1,336,532 of CAXXHC010000003.1, read as the reverse complement.
CGGTGGTTTAACTATATAGTATTAGGCAAGCGGGAAAACTATCCTGCACCCGCGTTCCCATTCGAACGCATACCAGGGGGCACTCAAGGGAAGTCGGCGAAAAAGCATCGACTCCGCCACCAGTCGTTTTTTTACGGCTTGGGCGTCGAAGTTCCGAGCCGGTTGTTCGCTTATAAAGCGATTCACCCGGTGGAATCGGATGAACGATTGGGTGCCTGATGTTTTCTTGGGAGAAGCCGAAACTTCCAAGACATATGAGAAGAAAGGAGCAAGACAATGGAAATGATGCAGACTTCGATGGGAATTGGCCGGTGCCGTGACGACGTGCTCGATTTCATCACGAGGCGGCGTTCGATACGAAAATTCACGGGAGAACCGGTGCATCCCAACGACCTCGTGACGCTGCTCAAGGCCGGAATGTCCGCTCCATCCTCCAACAATCGCCGTCCCTGGAGGTTTCTCGTCGTCACCGATCCGCAAAAAATCCGGGCCATCTGCGAAGCCCATCCCTACGCCCGTTTCGGTGCGGAAGCGGGCGCGGTCATCATTCCGTTCGGGATTCCGGATCGCCGCCACTATTTTTTCCAGGACTTCGGCGCCTGCGTCGAGAACATCCTCCTCGCCGCTGCCGGGCTCGGCCTGGGCGCTACCTGGTGCGGCATGAACCGCGAACGCCAAACCCTGTTGCGCTCCATCGCGGGACTTCCCGAAAAATACTGGCTTTTCTCCGTGATTCCGGTGGGATATCCCAGCGAGCAGAAGCCTCCCCGGACCCAATATGATGAGTCGAAAATTTACTGGAATCATTACGGAAAATAGTGGTTTCCAGTTCTTCGCAACTTTCAAAGAACCTCGTGTGGGTTCTTTTTTTATTTACGAACGATTTGGTAGCCCTGACCTTCTCCCAACCATTGCCCCAAAACCGCCTCCCGCTCACGGGAGGATTTGGGACGCAGCCAGACGAAATGCCGGTTCGATTCGCGCCTGGAGCAGTCGATGTTGATGCAGGGAGCCGACCAGTAGCCCGTGTTGAAATATTCGATCTCGCCGAATTGCGTATGGGCGGCTTCGTGGGTATGACCGTTTACGATTCTTTGCAACCCAGTAATTTTATAGGCCGTTTTCAGTCTTTTTCTTCTGGCTTTCTTGTACTGATGAACCTTGGGCTTGATCGAGCGCGTGTAAAACACGAAAAACGGCAGGAAAGTTAACAACAACGGAGCGATACCCCACCACATCGAGATGCCCAGAAGGATTTTAAGGGTGCCTCCGAATTGAATCGCCAGAACGACCACCGCAAGCATGAACAGCGCCCGATCCAACCAGAGCTCCCGCAGGATTTTCATGGGCGAGAACGTCGCCGGATGCACCTTGAGCAAGCTCAAAGAGCGGGTGGCGCTGGGAGTGGCGTTGGCGTTTCTAGCGATGCGCTGGTTGTCTTTCTCGGCGGTAAGAGGATCGACGGGGCTGGGGAGAAGGCTGGTCCAAAACGATACGCCCAGCGTGGCTAGTGCTCCCCAGAACCAGGTCCACATCAACAAGGGTTGCGTTCGCAGCATGTATTGAAAGAAAAACTGCAAATATTCCGTAAAACTAAGCAGGAAACTGGCTTCGACGTGGGGATTGAAATAGCCCATGCCGTTGATGAGATACCGACTCGTCAGGTTGCCGAACGGCAGCCGCAGGGTTTTTCGCCGTCCGGTCCAGATGACGGGGTGGCTGGGGTTTTGCGTGACGCAATAGGCGTCGTACTGATGGCCGTGCTCGATCAAAGTATCGGAATTGCTGATGTAAAACCAATCGCAGAAACGCACCTGGCGTCGCTGGGCCTTGTTGACGCAAATACGTTTGAGCACCAAGGACTGCACTTTGGGCCAGTACAATTCGACATCGTGATTGCCTCGCACGAAAATCACCCGATGCCCCAGCGAAATGAATTCCCGTAGCGTATCGAACCACAACGGATGTTCGGCGATGATGACCCGCATTTTGAAGTGGGATTTTTCCTCGTCCGGGTTGAGTCCCCGACGCCGTTCGAGCCAACCAACCCGAAACGGCGGATTTTCCGGCAAGGCGGTGACGGAATCGAAATCGAACACGTCCCCCGCGAGCACCAGTTCTATGGGACCGTCCATTTCCGAACTGAGGGTTTCCAAAAATGCCCGAAACTCTCGATCGACGAACAGATCCCGCTGCTTCCAACGCTTCCACAGCGGCTTTTTCGGATGAACCGGCTCCCCCTCGGTCAGGTGCAGATCGCTAACCACCAAGGTGTTGCGGGCCGTTTTGAAGTTGATCGACGGCACGGATGCCCCTCGCCTCCACGATTGCGGGTCACCCGCCTATCATGCACGTTATTCCTCGCAGTTGCAATAGCCGTCCCTCTGCCAGGGCAAGCTTGAGGTCCGCTGGCAGGACCATCCCTGTCCGAGGGATTCTTCGCAATAGACATCCCCCGAACCGTCGTAGGAATCTTCACAGGGAATCGTGCAACGCCCGGTATCCGTCCAGCAGGCGGCGTCATCGGGCCAACCCATGTTCCGGCAATCCGAGCCACTGGTGCATTCGTCGGTGGGGCAAAGCGGCGTATCGTCGGGATAACAGGACGCACCATCAGCGCCGATCCGGCAGGTCCAGCCGTCCTCGCAGTCTTGAATGTTGCGCCAGACCCCGTTTTGACAGAAGTACACGGCGTTGTCCCGACACTCGGCGTCGCCGTTGGAACAGGGAGGATCGCAGATGCAGAACTGGCTTACGCCGGAAATCGTCTCGCAGGTCCAGTTCGATGCCTGGAAGTCCATCACGCAGTCGGCGGTGGAAGTGCAAGGAAGCGAACAGTAGTTGAGCGCTCCGGAACCTACGATACAACGCGCCTCATCGGGCCAACCCATGTCGTAGCAGTCGTTGCGGTCCGAGCATTCGCCACTGGGGCATTCGAGCGCCTGGGCCGGCACGCAAACCGCCTCGCCGTTGAATTCGTCGCAGAACCATCCCTGCTCGCAGCTTTCCACGGCGGCAAAGGTTCCGTTCACGCAACGGTACACAATATCGCCCCGGCATTCGCTCTCCCCGTCCTCGCATTCGGGAATCGCCTCGCAAAAAGCGCCGCCATCGCCGTCCACGCACTGGGTACCGTTTTCGCAGGTGCGCTCCGCCACCCACAAACCTTGCGAAGAACAGCGGTAGATCTCGTTGTCGCGGCATTCACTGGCTCCATACTCGCAAGGTGGCTCGCAGTAACAGATTTTCTGGCCGGTGTTGAGTTCGACACACCCCCAGTTGGGAGCATCGAAATACACGGTGCAGTCGCTATTCTGATCGCAGGGAATCGTACAGTAATTCAGCGTGTCATCCCCCGTAAGACATCCGGCATTGTCGGGAAAACCCAACTCATCGCGACACTGCGACCCGCTGGTGCACTGTCCCATCGGGCACTCGTAGGTTACGGGTGGGTCTTGGCGACAGACACACAGGCTGTTTTCGCACTCATAGGCTTCCGGGCAATCGCTGGCGGTGGAACAGGGTCGGGTACAGACGGTTTCGTCGAAACCGTCGATCCTGGCGCAAATCGTCAGATCCGCCGCCGTACATTGCCCGGCATCCTGGCACACGATCGTCTGACACTCGGGAGGCCGTTTCAATTCACAAAGGCAACGTTGGTCATGACAGAAATAGTTTTCGGGGCAATCCCCGTCCACCGTACAGCCTCTCGTACACATCAAGTCGCCGTCGTTCAGCGGAGCCTCACAGGCGGGAAGCGGATCGCGGCAATCCGCCGCACTCGTGCAACTCGCGCAGACGGGCAATGGGTCCACGGAGTCATCGCATCCGCAACGCCCGTCCTCCGTGCAGGCAAAAGGTTTTGGGCAATCCGCATCGGACGTACAGTCCTTCGTGCACCGGGCCGAGCCGAAACCCTCGACCAGACAGAAGAATCCCCAGGCCGCACAAGCATTTTCCACCGCCGGATTGCAGGTCACGTCCGCGCAGGTTCCGGCTTCGTTCGGCGTAGGATCGCAGGCGTCGCCCCAATCGTCGCCGTCCTGATTGGCCTGTTCCCGGTTGGCATACGACGGGCAGTTGTCGCAGGCGTCTCCCACTCCGTCGCCATCGGAATCGGTCTGTTCTTTGTTGGGAGTGTCCGGGCAGTTGTCGATAGCATCGGCCACGGTGTCCTGGTCCCTGTCGGCTACAGTACCTTCTTCCCCGTTTTCGTCGCCATTCTCCACATCGACATCCCCGGGAATCTCGCTATCGTTTTCGGACAGGTCCACATCGCCATCCGCCGTCTGGTTGGGATCGGGAATGCACATACAGGCATCGGTACATATTTTTCCTTCCGGGCAATCGCTGTCCCAGGTGCATTCTCCGCCGGGGCAGCTTCCCGTGGTGGGAGTGAAACACTCGCCGTCGTCGCGGCAAAGCATACCCTCCGGGCAATCCTCATCTTTCGTGCATCCCTCTTCGGGCATACAGAACCCATCCTCGCACACTTTGCCTTCTTCGCAATCCGCGCTCGAAAAACATTCGTCGGGAGTGCCCAGGAACGAAGCCACGGTCGAATCCGAGCAGGAAATCATCGACATCGCCAGCATAACGATGCTCGAAAGAAGAAAAACACGTGTACTCATGACTGCCTCCGTTCCCGCTCACGGTACGTTCTTTGTCGGGGTTTTCTTTGCAACCCCTAAAATACCTTTTCAATCCTATTCGACGAAGCCAACCGACGCAACTATCAAAAACCATAAAATGCGCACCAAAAAGTTCAAAAATGCACTATTTCGGCAAAATTCAATATGAAATAACCTATTTTATTTCAAGGATTTTCACTCATTATGCCGTGCACCTTGAAAATCGTCTCTTCTCCAATCCACAAACCTTCCGATTCTCGAAGCATCGAAGGGAAACTCGATCTCAGACGCTATAGGCTTTTCAATCTCAATTCCCTGATATAGCGGTTTCCATTTGAATATGGCGGCAATTATTCCACGAACCTGTGGGAACACGTCGGGAAAAACGTAGACCGTTCTTTAGCGTCTCGCTGCGATTTTCATGAATGTTCCGACCTGGAGTACTTCCCTTACCGGTTTCCGAAACGCCGAATCAGCTTGTAGACATTGAGCGCCATCACGAGGAACAGCGCCAGGTACACGCCCCAGACCCAGCGATAAACGGCGGGCGTCTTGCCGTGCTCGATCACGATGGCATCCGGGTCGGGCGCATCGCCGAACCAAAGTACGGAAAACTCGCGGATTTTCTTGTAATAACCCAGATCCTTCATACGCCGCAGCCGTCCGGTAAACCACTGGTTGGACAACCCTTCCATAGGCCGCAGATTTTTTTCGTCGTCCGGCGTCGTGACGATGAACACTCCGTCGCTACCCATTACCCCGGAGAAATAAAGATCCGTGAACCATGCGTTCATCTTGGCGATACGATTGGGATTGCGAATGGCCTTGATGGTCACCAACACGTTGTCGGGAAGATCGGTTTTCGTAAATCCCACGGCGTCTCCGAGGTCGGTGGCCGGAGCGCTGTACACGGTGTACATCAAGTCGTCCCGCCAACTCCAGGCGAGAAACAGACAGACGAGGATCAGCACCCCACTCAGCAGCGGCGACCGCTGCCGCCATGGAGTTCGGCCTCCTTCTTCTCCTTCTTCTTCGAACCAGGATTCCTCAAGATCGCCGGAATCGTTGTCACTTTCGGAAGAGGTTTCGATCGTGCAGTCGTCGGGGGACATAAGCGCCTCTACGGATTGGGGGGCAGATTGGTCACATTGAAACGAATCCAGCTTACGGCATCCGGCTTTACGCGAACGTGTGCGCCGGGAGACATGGCCACGGTCCGAAACGCCACGCCGCCGCTTTGGGTTTCCTTCGCGTGAGCCGCCGAGAAAACCGTCAAACGATCTTGCGGAGGCATGAAAATCCCCATGAACAGGCCGTTTTTCGAGGTGTAACGATTCGGTGTAGGACCAGGCGTGTTGTTGGAATTGAAGTAGCGCAGGTGCAACGGTCGCGCATCGACGAAGCCCACTGCGGCGTTGGCCAACACATAGCCGTTGGCGCTGCAATCGGTCAACTGGCCGATCACCATGCCGTACCCGGCGGGAATCTCATCGGTTCCGAGATAGACGTTTTTCAGAGCCGTGAGGTTGTCGGCGGCAATGAAGTACGCCGTTACCGTCACGAGGTCGTCCGCCGCTTTCGCGCCATCGATGAAATACCCGAAGTTCCAGATATCCGGGATTTCCTCGACCCCGTCGCCTGCGGCACGGTACACCCGTACGGCGAACCAGTGGTTGGCCTCGACTTCCTTCGAATCGCTGAATTCCACCCTTCCCGACGAATTGGTGAGCCTCGTGGCGTACGGCGTTCCTTCGTAGGGATTCGAACCGGTTTCCAGGTACAACTCCACCGTGATGCCTTCCAGAGTATCGATGGGCCAATATGTCTCCAGCCGCACTTCGAGGTCGTACACGCTTTCTCCGGTCAGATTGTTGGGTTCCTGCCCGATACAAGACATATCGGCAATCTGTTCCGTTGCCAGCGAAAACGCACTTCCATTCCATTCATACAGTTGCAAGGTGTTCGATTGATCCGGGGTTTCCATGCAAATTCCCTGGTTGGCAGACATGCCCAACGCCGAATCAATGTGACACTCGTCACCGATGCAGGGATCTTCGCCGCACTGGTTGGAAGAACTGCACACGCAGGGGGAAAAGTCATAGGTCGGAACATCCTGATCTTCCTCGACATCTTCCTCGTCCCCATCGTCCGGATCAGTGTCCTGGACGTCCTCGTCCATATCGAGATCAAGATCGGCATCGGCGTCATCATCCCCGTCGGTGACGACTTCCCCGCAATTGGGTGGATCGTGCAAGCAGCAGTTGCCTGCGTCCTCGCAATCGTGGTTGGTGGCACAATCCACCATGATCTGAAACTCCTGGGAATTCAGTTCGTTCATATTCGTCCGGCAGTTGATGAAAATCTGCTCGGTACCGGTATCCGTTTCACGCACAACGGGCAACGCCTGCACGCACTCACGGATGGAATTCTGCAACGTGGTGTTGCCGTCAAGGGGCGTGGGAGGACAATTCTCGACTTTTTGGCAAAGCTCGTAACATTGTGAAACAAATACGCCGAACAACCCCAGACTCGTGGTTTCGTAGACGACTTCCGACCCCGACTCGCTGCTTTGGACGTATAGCGGCACGGGAGCGTCACCCGGCTGGATTTTCCGCACGATCAGCGCGTTCATCCCCAAAAGATGCTCCACATCCAGCAAAGAGAGATCGAAACGAATCTCCACCGGCAGGTTGAGCGCAACCTCCGGCTCCAACCCAATGAAAAAGGCGTCGGAAACCATGTCCGGCAATTCGGTGAAAGACGTGCGCACGATGCGTTCGACGACGAGGTTGACTTCGCTGTCGAGGGCGTTCATCGGCAGTATGACTTCCAGGCCGGGAAGCGAAATCGTCTTCCCCTCCCGGCCCACGAGCACGGACGAGGTTTCGTTTTCGACCTCCTCGTCACCGGACGAAGAGTTGTTGTTTTCGATGAAATTGGGACTGGAATCGAAACATCCCGTCGCCAGGATCACCGTAAAACACACGAGGAATTGGAGAATCGAAACGCAGCGCTTCATACCCTCGGCCTCCGATTGAAATGGAACCTTCAAGCCAACTTTCCTGAAGCTTTGATTAAAAGCCATCGACGAGCGATTGTCAATGTAGGTCCGACGTTCTATGATGAAATCGGTTCCTATTATGAAATCCTTCAGCTTCTCAGGTGTAAGATGTTCATCGTGCAGATAGTCGGTCGGAAGAATCACGGAAAAACCACGCTGGTGCTCGAACTTCTGCGGGAATTGCGAAAACGCGGGCTGCGCGTGGGTACCATCAAGCATACTGGACACGAACACGAACTCGATACCCCAGGCAAGGATTCGCATCGTCACCGCACGGCGGGCGGCCAACCGGCGGCGGTGCTGACCCGCAACCTTGCCGCAGTCTACCTCGCCGACCACGACGACTGGGACGCCTGGGAGACAATCTCCCCCCTCTACGAATCCTGCGATGTGGTGCTTGTGGAAGGTTTCGCCGAAGGTCCGGGACACAAGATCGAAGTCTGGCGTCAGGTGGTTGGAACTCAACCCATGGCACTCGAACGGGACGACATCGTGGCAGTCTGCACCGACGACGAAATCGCCCTGCCCTGCCCACGCTGGCCTCGCAACGACATCGAGAATCTCGTCTTGAAGGTTCTAGCCCTGAAAAGCCTTTAAAACGATGTAACCATTTGAATTTAAAAGGGAAAGGTGACCGGGGATTCCGCGGCGCACGGTGGAGATCGCTACCGCTGCTTCCTTTCGGACCTGACGGGGTTCGCGGACCAACGTCGCACGGAGCCCGGCCACCACATGACTTTCCAGGACCCGAAGGCCGGAAAGTTCTAGTATGAAACGTGGTTCCATCGCCGGAACGGTTGGCAACCTACTCTTTCCAACAGAACCTGTCAAGTTTCGAAAAATCAGAGCATTTTCACGTTTTGGAATATTTTGCGTGAATTGTCGAGATTGGAACCATTGTGTTTGCAGTATTTATAACTCGCAGTGCATTCCAGCAAAGGTAGTTCGTCACCAGCGTCACAAGAAGGCCGAACCTCCTCGATGCAGGTTTCCAAAGCCTGCGGACAAACGTCCAGGTACAAACACTCTTCGTTCTCGGGGTCGTCTTCGCAGAGTTTGCCGAGAGCCTCGACACTCTCTTTCAATTTGCAGACGTTGACCTGGCAAATGTTGGAAACGGTCTCGAAATTACAATCGTATCCGGCGAAAAATTGATCCGAGTTTCCCGAATCCGACGGCATGGAATGAAGCCCCGTATCCGAACCTCCTTGACAGGCCATCAGACCCAGACATACAAGCGCGAACGCCCCCAGAAGGGGCGTTCGAAACGATGTTTCCATGCGTTCACAACGTTTACGAGTACGCATGTGGTCTTTAAAAATGAAGGTCAAAGGATCGACTACGCTCAATAATCGTAGAAGCAGAATCCCTCGTCACAAGTTCCGGGAAATACCAGTGAGGCATTCTCGCACCGAGCGAAGCACTCGTTATCGTATGTGACGCACATCAGCGGGTCACAGACCGGATCGTAGTATTCCGGGCAAATGCAAGCCTCTTCTTCCTCGCAACGGGGAGCACCGCATTCGCCGGTAGCTTCATCCAACGGACATTCGTTGCAGAACTGACCTTCCGGGCAGCCGGTTTGGGTGCAATCCAGCGCCACACACACGCAATACGGGCAACCATCTTCGCCTTCCAACCATTGTCCGTCCTCATTGGGACCGCAATTGCAGGGTTCGACGATACACTGGTCGGGTTTGCATTTGGCAGGCGTGCACTGACCATCGACCGTCGCCGGGCAGGTGTCGCAGAATTCCTCCGGTTCGCAATCCGCATCGCTTCGGCATTCGGCTTCGGTGAGGCACTCGCCATCGTAGGCGATTTCGATGTCCCGACAGGTGGCCATGCACTCGTTGGAATACGTCTGGCCGTCGATGCCGCAGACCGGCTCCCACAAGCGGGGGCATAACGCGCAGTCCTGCACGTCGGGAACGCAACAAGCATACCCCGCTTCGCAAATACGCACGGACGACAGACTGATCTCCTCCCAGCCATCGGGACAGGCCATGCCGGTGGAATCATAGGGCAGGCATTCGCCGCCCATGTCCAGGCATTGTTCCTCAAGGATGCACTCACCCTCGTAAGCGATACGTACGTTTTCGCATTCAGCCATGCAGCGATTGGAGTAGGTTACGCCGTCCTCGCCGCAAACCGGATCCCAGTTCTCCGGGCAGGAGCATGGATCTTCGGGAAGGCAGCAAATCCCACCTAATCCGCAAAGGGGAATCGTGGCGTCCATGGCGTAATAGCCTTCCGGGCAGCCTTGCGTATTGGCATCGAGCGGGAAGCATTCTCCCCCATAGTCGGCGCAAGATGCCGGTTCGACGTACTGGCAGGTTCCGTCGGAGGAACAGACGTACCCATCGGGGCAGTCGGAATCGGCGCGACACTCCATGCATTCGCCATCGTAAGCGATCCCCACCCCGGCGCAATCCGCCTCGCACTCGTTGGCATAGGTGAAACCATCCTCGCCGCAAACCGGCGCCCAGAGATCCGGGCAGAGACAGGGATCGACCGGCGTACAGCACTCGAACCCGACGCCGCAGACGCTCGTCGGCGGAAGATAAGGAAGTTCAAGCACTTCCCAGCCATCTGGGCACGCCTGACCCACGGAGGACATCGGCCAGCATTCACCACCGAATTCTCGACAAAGCTCCTGCACGGGATCGACGCATTCGCCGTCCCGACAGACCTGACCGTTTTCGCAATCCTCGTCGCTGGTGCATCCCGTCTCGCATTCACCGTCGTAGGCCACTTCGACGCCTTCGCATTCCGCCTTGCAGGCGTTGCCGTAGGTCTGACCATCCACGCCGCACACCGGATCGTAAACCGCTGGACAATCGCAAGTGTTTTCGGGAATACAGCAGACTTCGTCGGAATCGCAGGCTTGGATCAACAGCGGCAGAGGCGTATATCCATCTGGACAGATTTGCCCGCCATACACCGGGTAGCACTCGCCGCCAAATGAGCCGCACATATCCGGAACGGGTTGGCACGTTCCGTTCTCGCAGTAATAATCATCCGGGCAATCGGAATCGGTTTCGCACCGATCTCCCACCGGAACACACACACCGTCCACGCAGACAGAATTGGGTGGACAAGGCCGGTCGTCGCTGCATTCGGCCTGTTCGCAGGCTCCCCAGTACAGGATTTCGATATTGTTGCAGTTGGCGAAGCATTCGTTGATGTAGGTCTGGCCGTCCATACCGCACACCGGCTCGTAATAGGTCAGGTCGCAGTTGTCGCATTCGTCTTCGATCGGCTCGCAACAAACCTCGTAATCCTCGCACAGCATGAATTCTTCCGGTATGAGGTCAGGATCGTCGGCATAGGCGATGAAGATCTCCTGCCAACCGTCGGGACATCCCCTGCCGTCTTCGCTCATCGGGAAGCATTCGCCGCCGAAGTCACCGCAATAATAGACATTTTGCCAGACGCAAACCCCGTCGATGCACTGTTCTCCGTACGCGCAATCCCAAGAACCGGTACATTCCGGTCCGATGGCGATGCAGCGACCGTTTTCGCAGGTTTCTCCATCCGGACATGGATTGTTGGGTGTGCATTCCGGGGCCACGCACTGGTGATCGACGCAGATCCGCCGCCCGTAGCAATCACCGTCGGCATTGCAGGTTCCCTGGGGCGGGTAACACACTCCCCAGCACCATTCGTTGTCCGAACAATCGTCCGGCACAACGCACTCGTTGTCATCGGGGCAGGGATACTGGCCGAAGTTGTCGCAAAGACACTTTCCCAAATCGGGATCGTAGGCGGAACAACCGGGCGGCGTGCATATCGGATCGGGGCAAACCTCCGGCAAACAGGCGGGACAATCCGGGTCGATCGGGCATTCATTGCAGGTCCAATCCTCCGGGCAGATCTCATCGCCGCAATACTCCGGCCCGGCGGGCACGCACTCGCAAGCCTCGCAACCCAGGTCGTCCACGTACCAGACAACCTCGTATCCGGGAGCGCATTCGCACCAGACCGGCGGGCATTCAATGGGCTGGCATTGCGTGGGACCGCATACGGAGCACTCCGGGCAATCGGGGTCCGGCGGACAGGTGTTGCACCAATATCCGACCGGGCAGTCCTCATCGGTGCGGCATTCGTCATGGTTCTGACAGATGCCGTAATAGGCAATCTCCACGCCTCGGCAACGGGCGTAGCAGGGGTTTTCGTAGGTTTGACCATTCACGCCGCACACCGGCTGATAGTATTCCCCGCATTCGCTGCACGGATCGGGGTCTTCGCATTCGCCCCAATACGCGATATCCTCGCCATGACATTCGGCGAGGCAATCGTTGGCATACGTAACGCCATCGACGCCACAAACCGGCTCCCAAAGGTAAGGGCAGTAGAGACAGGGATCGGTCGTAGGAACACAGCAAAACGCTCCGTCGAAGCAGAGACCGTCGCTGCTATCGATCATTTCGGTGCCTTCGGGACAGAAAAAGCCGTCCGGGCCGCCTTCGTGACACGTCCCGCCGAGATCGTAGCAGGCTTCCTCTCCCTGGTACACGCACTGACCGTTGAGACAAATTTCGCCCTCATCGCAGTCCCAGTTGCTGGTGCAATAGTTCGGGTCTTCGCACTCGCCCTGGTAGGCGATGCGAATCCCCTGGCATTCGGCGAAACATGCGTTGGCATAGGTCTCGCCATCGACGCCGCATACCGGAGACCAGAGGCGGGGGCACTCGTCGCAGGGGTCGGTCTGCTGGATGCACATTCCGAAGACGCAAACCTCGTCGTCGGCGCAGTCGTTGTCGCTGGTGCAATAATTCGGATCTTCGCATTCGCCCTGGTAGGCAACGCGGATGCCCTGACACTCGGCGATGCATTCGTTGGCATAGGTCACGCCATCGGCACCGCAAACAGGATCCCAGAGATACGGGCAATCGGCGCAGGGATCGCTGGATACGCAGCAATAGGCGCCATCGTTGCAGAGTTCCTCGTCGGTAAAAATGACTTCGGTGCCGGGAGGACAGACGGTGCCGCTGGAACTCGGTTCGTAGCACGCTCCGCCGTAATCGTAGCAGGCTTCCCCTCCCTGGTACTGACACACACCGTTGACGCAGATTTCACCATAGTCGCAGTCTCTATTGCTGGTACAGTAGTTCGGGTCTTCGCATTCACCCCAATACGCGATTTCCACGTTTTCGCATCCGGCGTAACATTCGTTGGCGTAGGTAAAGCCATCGATACCGCAAACCGGATCCCACAATTCCGGGCATTCGGAGCAAATAATGATTTCTTTGCAACAATTCTGGGCATCTCCGCACAAACCGACGATGTTCGGTTCGTTCACCTCGACGGGCTTCCAGCCATCCGGGCAGATCATGCCGTTGTCCGACCAGGGGAAACATTTTCCGCCGTATTCTTCGCACATGTAGGGATCGGAATCCACGCAGAACCCGTTCTCGCAGACCTTTCCATCCGGACAATGGAAGTCGGATCGGCATTCGTACTTGAACACGCACTCGCTCTCGATACATTCATAGCCGAACGGACAATCTCGGTTAGCCTGACATTCGGGCGGCACATCGGCCACACATTCGCCATCCACGCAGATAAACCCGCGTAAACAATCGGAATCCTCGGTGCACTCCACCACCACAGTTTCCTCGATGCACGTCCCGTCTTTGCAGAAATAGCCCCTTGGGCAATCGTTGTCCGAATTGCAGGAAGGATCGATCAGCACGCAGGCACCGTTTTCGCACTTGAATCCCAGGCCGCAGTCTCCATCACTCTCGCATTCCGGAGGTTGACATTCACCCTGATGCAGCACGGCGATCTGGGCGCACTCCGCCTCGCAGACATTGCCATACGTCAGGCCATCCACGCCGCAAACAGGCTCCCACACATCGTCGCACACACAGGGGATTTCCTGATGCGCGTCCTCGTCACCGGGATTGCCTTCGCACTCGCCCTGGGAAACGATCTCAACCGCGGCACATTGGGCCTCGCACTCGTTTCCGTAGGTTATGCCATCGCTTCCGCAAACGGGAGCAGCAATGTCCGGACAGGTACAGGAAGTTTCGGGCTTTTCGAGCAGGTCGGTATCTGCGTCGCCGTCCGGCGCTTCGGCGCATTCGCACAACACGACGTCGTTTTCGTCGATGATGTACCCGTACTCGCATTCCAAGTCGCAGCCAACGGGCGGTTCTAAACTGACATTCCGGTTATCGCCTACGAACGAGGCGCTATTGTCCTCGAAACAGCCGCCCAAAAGCACTGAGGCGACAATCATTCCCAATAAGATAGTTCGGTGCATCGTATCCTCCAAAATCCCTCGAAACGACTCGAAAAACGCAATCCATTGGTTGTCTTTGGTTATTGTGTGCAAGCTACGTGCCGGAAATCATGGTTAAATATTATTTTTCACTACAAATCCCGCATGTTCATGCAGAAAACAGCATGGCATAAAAAGCGTGGGATCTCAAGGGGTTTATACGAATACTCATGGAGAATCCGCAAAGAAGCCTCCGGCTTACGATCATCCAGCCAACGGACTTCCCCCGGCAGGTGTCATGCTACGTTGACACACATCCGTCCAATTTACCTTACACTGGGAAAAAAGCTCGTAATTTCAGTGTTTTTTCGCGAGGGGGTCTTCTAGCCAAAGGCCGTCTTCGCGTCGTGGCGGAACCTCGATATCACCCAATTCGAGAATTCGCCGCTTGAACTCGTCGCCCCGCTGGTAATACTTGGTACCCGCTGGAGAAGCTCCAACTGCCGAAAAACACACGGCTTCCATGACTTTTGCTTTTTTAGCCGCTGCGAGTGTGGCGGTGGCAAGGTCGGGAAATATTTCAAACGGCACGCCATATGTTTTGAGACTGAGCGAAAACTCCTCGGCCAACCCTCCGAAAATATAGGCTTTTGCGACAAACTTTTGGCACTCAGCGGCCACTCCATCCAGCGATACGCCCTTGTTGTCGCCTCCCGAAATGAGGCGGATTCTCCTAAAACCCGCACTTCCCAACATTTCGAGCGCTTTGATGGAGGCATCCGGGTTGGTTCCTTTGGAATCGTCGAAAAACACTGCACCGCGCCGCATGGCAAACGGTTCGATGCGGTACTCTACGCCGGAAAAACTCAGGGCCACTTCTTCGAGCACGGCGGGTTTCACGCCGATGAGCCACGCCGCAAGCAGAGAAGCCAGCATGTTTTCCATATTGTGATCGCCGGAAAACATCATTTTTTCCAAGTAGTTAGCTATCACGAAAGGTTCGCGATCCGGGTGTTTCAACACAAGGTCGGAGCCGTCCAGCATCGCCCCGTAAGGCAGTACGCGACGGGTGGAAAACGGCAGCGTCCGCGCCTGGGTGCCCATCGGCAGGATGCGGTTGACCACCTCAGGGTCTTCGAAATTGTACACGACGTACGAGGAGTCATCCAGGAGGGTCAGCAGGCGTCCCTTGGCCTCGGCGTATCCCGCGAAATCGCCATGGCGGTCGAGGTGATCGGGCGTGAGATTGAGAAACACCGCCACATCGGCCCGAGCGCGATTGAGAGTCTCGATCTGGAACGACGACAACTCCAGCGCGATGCGGGTATCGGGACGGGTTTCGTCGAGCCTGTCGAGCACCGGTCGGCCCACGTTGCCGATCAGCATCGAACGTCCCGGGCGGTCTCGGCGAAAAAACTCGTGTAAAAGCAGCGTTGTAGTGGTTTTCCCGTTGGTTCCGGTTACGATGCCGATATCCCCTCGGGCTTCCTGAAGAAACAGTTCGATATCGCTTAGAACAGGCACGTTTTTCTCTCGCGCCTTCGCAATTTCAGGCAGGTCGCCCGGAACGCCCGGACTGCGCAGAATCAGGTCGGAATGCTCCAAACCCCGCAAATATGCATCGCCTTGGCGTAAATCATCTGCTCCGAGACGACCTTGAGAAATTCGTTGAAGCTCTTCGATGCTCTTGCCTTGATCCCGTAAAATCACCCGCAGCGCCCCACGCGCCATCACATGCCGGAACAGGCTCTGGCCCGTCATGCCCAACCCCACGATATCGATGCGCTTCCCGGCCAGTTCGTCCCGCACGTCAAGCAGACGCACGCGAAACTCCGCCGTGGTTTCTCCGGCGGCAAGATGGCGTTCGAGAAGTTCGGGATCGCCGTTGGTAAACAGCACGGGAGCGTCCTCGCGCTCCGGCGACGGCTCCGCCTCCGCAAGTCCGCGCACGTCGAGATAGCCCGCCACGAAATGCGCCAGGGCGTGCACCGGGTTGACGATCCGGCAAGAATGCCCCAAACTCTCGCGCAACTCGGCGTCCAGACGAGAAAAATGGGTACATCCAAGCAACAAAGCGTCCGGGTGATCTCCTGCCTCGGCAAGCACCTTTTCCACTACAGCGCGGCGCTCGTCGACAGAGGCCAGATTTTCAACGGCGCGCACCCACTGAGGCGCGGAAAGTTGGACCGTTTCCGTTTCGGGCAGATAGCGGCGAGCCAGCCGAAGGTAGTGGCCGGAAGCCACGGTCAGCGGCGTGGCGGCGACGAGCAACCGTTTGGGAGGCGAAGGAACAAGCTCCGCAAACACCTGCGGATGCAGCATGGGCACAACGTCCACGCCTTCACGCCGCATGAATTCCTTCAGAGGGTGGGAGCGGTCCAGGTCGAGCCAAACCGCCGAGGCGGTATTGCAGGCGATGAGAATCAGTTTTGCACCGCGCAGGCAGAATCCACGCAGAATGGAATCGAGATAACCTGCGATAATCTCAGGTGTTTTTTCCCCATACGGGTTATTGCGCGTATCGGCAAAGTAGAAAAAGCGCTCGTTCGGCAAAAGACGGCGCAGCAGATCGAAAAGTTCGATGCCCCCCACGCCGGAATCAAAGACCGCGATGCGGTTTCCGCGTGGTGGAGAATTTACGGCGTCGGGGCGTCGCCGGGTTGTGGATCGGCTGGAGATGACGGCGTTCCTTTGCTTTTCAGGGCTTCCAGTTTCCGGACCGTCTCCGGGTGAGAGGGATCGTCCGGGGTCAATTCGAACAATTCCTTCCAAGTTCGGTGAGCGGCTTCATACTCCTCTTGCGCCAGTTCGAGATCCAGGATTTTTTTCAACAGGCGCTCCCGATTTCTACCCGCTTTCAATGCCTCACGCAAGAGTTGCAATGCAGAATCGGTCTTTCCCTGCGCCGCAACCAGATCAGCAGTCAGTTCGTCTCGGCGTGGATGAAACACTTCGCTCCGGAAGTAGATGGCTTCCATTCGTTTCAGCACGGAATCCGCCTTGCGCCACTTCTTTTCTTGCAGCCGCAGGAAAAAACGCGCCTGCAAATCCATCGAGCTTCGCCCCCGTTCTCCCGGCATGTTCTCCAAAGTTTCCTTCGCGTTTTGAAGGTTGTTTTGTTGAAGAAAAACAAGGGTTTTCAGCACGTACCCGTAATGATACCCAGAATGCTCCGCCATAAGCCGGTCGGCCAGCGCTTTAGCGGTGGGCACGTCGCCCCGCACGAGGGCGACGACGCCTCGCGCAACCATCATTTCCCGGTCATCGGAAGACAACCCAGCCGAAGAGGCCCAGTCGATCGCAGCTTCCAGTCCCTTGGTCGCACCAAGGTCGATCAGATAAAAGAACAGTTCCCTCTCTCGTGCAGGAACTTTCGGGGTCACACGCGGCAACATCTCGGGCTGTAAGCCGTTTTTCAGCATGGTGTTCCAGACAGGATTCAAAGGTCGCTCATCGGGAATGTAACGACAGGCAAGCTCAAAGGCTGGAATCGCGTCCTGTAATGCATCGAGTTTCAACAACGTGACGCCACGCTCCCGATGCAAAGACGCACGAGAAACGTTCAGACGAATCGCGTTGTCGAGAAAGGCGAGCTTTTTCTTCAATTCTTCTTTGGAGTGGTCGGAAAACGTGTCGGCGGCGAGGGCATGAAGTTTCCAATCCAGTGGATGCCGATTTATTGTCCTTTCGATGGTGGCATCGGCCACGGAACGTCCGGGAGTCACATCGGCGGCTTGCCACTTCAAGGCGTTTCGATCTTTGCCCAGTTCCTGGTTCAAGGCTTTCAACGAGCTGAAAAGTGCGAAAGATATTATCCCCGCCAAAAGAAAAAGCATTGGCACAGTGGAAAGTTCCAGTTTGTGGCGCAACAGGTTCACCCCGTGCGAGCGCTCGGAGCGGCGGGTCGTCAGCAACGCGAGGAAGAATGTGAATGGCAGCGCGATGGCGAACGAGTTGAGATTGGAATCCCACAGGTTGAACAGCATCAAAAACAGCAGTCCGGCAGCCAGGCCGATCTCGATGCGGCGCATCTGTTTATTGGTGAACAGATCGACCAGCACCCACACAAACGCCGCCAACAGCAGAATCCCTGCCGGAAAACCGAGTTCGATGAAAAGCTGTAGAATAAAGTTGGCCGGGTATTCGACCGAACCAACAAGCGCCGATGTCCCGAAAACACCGTGGGGGATGGGGAAATTTCCCAATCCGATTCCAACCAGAGGAAAATGCCCGAGAATACTCAGGGAATCTCCCCAGATTTCTCCCTGTCCCACCAGTACCGAACTGGCGGAGGGCCATTTTCCGAAGGAGTGCAATGCAATTCGCCCAACGACCACAAGCAGACTCGCTGCCGCGAGAATGCCGAACTGTCCCCAGGCCAGCACCGCCAACCGTTCCTTGCTTCGTTGCATAAACTTCCATGCGAGAAACACCGACGCCAACAGCATCGCAAGGTTGGCGGAATGGCTTGCGTTGAGCACGAAAACCAGCACGAGAAACAGAAACATCAGGAAATACCGCTTGTTACGCTTGCGGCTTTCCTTGCTCAATTCCTCCGCCGCCATGCTCAACAGCACGAGAATCGCCAGGCCGACGTAGGCCGCCAGTTCGTCGGGAGAATGGAACACGGAAAAGAAACGGGGTATGTCGGCGGCAATCGGGATAAACCCGTACATTCGGGATGCCCCCATGAACAAATGAATCAACCCCACAAGACCCAGTACACAGGCAGTGATATTGAAGATGTTCAGTGTCTCGCGGAAGCGACGCTCGCGGGGCGACATGACGGAGGCTACGAGGAAAATCCCCAGCAAACATACCACGTTCGCAAAATAGGAGCCGCTCACGGAGGTATCCAGGGCAATTGAGCGCCATGCAGAAGCCACTTCCGGGCCAAGGTTGTCGAGTTGAGTGCGATAGAGATCGTAGGAAGTCCAAGATACGGTTCGCAAAAGAAAATCAGGCAAGGGCATCAGTTGAATCAACAGCCAAACACAAAACACGAACAAAATTGCCAAAAACCACGTCATCTGAACCGGTTTTTTACGAATCACCACCGAAATTCCGAACAGCGCGAAAATCACGAGGCAAATCCCGCGAAGCGAAAAGAGCGCGAGTTCACGATGGGTGGTCTCGTCGAAGGTTCCCGCAATGAAAGGAGAAATCACGATCAACGCTGTAAAAAGATAGCCGAGCACTTTCTCGATTTGCAAACGAGGCTGTACCGTGCTTTTGCGGGTTTTTCGAACCCTCTTCTTCTTTCGAACAAGTTTTTGCCCGCTCTCGTCTTCCTTGGCGGGAGAGGATGTAGGTTCTGTCATTATAGGTCCTCTACTTTTCTTAATTGGTTTTCTCGATTCGTGATCCCCTTGAAATTATAAAGGGTTTCATCCATCAAATGCGTGGGAATAACTCTTCCCAGCGCGGCGGCGACATGGGCCGTCGCTTCGCCGTATCTGGCATCCAGATCGGCAAGGAGACGCCCGACTGCAGCTCTTTCGCCCTGCTCCAAGTGTTCTTGGTAAGGACAATTCACTTCTACTACGGGAAATTTCATTTCATGAGCGAAAGTGCGCGTATCCTTCTCGGAGACATAAACGAAAGGACGAATCACCGTGCAGGCTCCATCGTCGGAAAGCAGCTTGGGAGGCATAGACTTGATCTGGGAGGTAAACAGCAGGTTCATGAGCAGTGTGGCGGCCAGATCGTCTCGATGATGCCCCAGCGCAAGCTTGGTACACCCCGTTTTTTTCATCTGCGTATAGAGAATCCCCCGACGAAGGCGAGCACAGACCGAACAAGGATTGGCGCCTTCTTTCGTCAGGCGCTCGATCGCCCCTCCCGCCGGTTCATCGACCATAAGATATTCGAAGCCTTCCCTCTCGAAAAAGTCGCTCAGATGTTCTTTGGGATAGCTTCCGGTGTGTTGATCGACGTGAATCGCCAGCAGATCGAAATGGATGGGTGCACGCCGTTGAAGATTGCGCAGAATCCACAATAGGGCGAGACTGTCTTTTCCTCCCGAAACCGCCACCATCACGCGGTCCCCGGCTTCAATCAACCGAAATCGTTGAACGGCTTTTCCAGCCAGACGCATCAAACGATTTTCCGTTTTTCCCCTGTGGCACGTAGCCATTTCCATAACCCCCGGATACTCCCCTTTCTTTTCGTCGAACGAAACTCCCAAGATCTGCTCGATTGAAGACTTCGCAGGGAATTAGCATGTCCCTAACATTCAGTCAATGCAATTTAAGACTCCGTTTTTCTTTTCCAAGAAAGTCAAATTAGCTTCTTTTCAATGATTCCTATATGATAAATGCACCTCTAAACGTTACTAAAGTCAGGAAGAGTCGAGGATTTTCCTAAATATTCCTCCCCACCACCAGGATTTCTTGCCTTGTAGATTTCATTTATCATCGGAAAAACACATGATCTTATAAGAGTAGTATCACAAGCAACATGATAACATCATTCTTTTTGCAAAAGATGCCGTTTTCATAAAAAAACACCCCGAACCCCTGGAAAACCCTTGATCTTTTCGGCTGTGGCGGGTAGTTTGGCGACGCTCGTTTTCGACGAGCGCCGATGCAATGGTTTTTACAATGTCTTTTTCGATCTAGTGGAGAACGTCATGCCTAAGATTTTACCCGAACCCTATCGTATCAAAGTCGTTGAACCGATAAAAATGACCACCCGCGAGTACCGTTCACAAGCCTTGGAGGACGCCGGGTACAATACTTTCTTGTTGCGTTCCGAAGATGTGTACATCGACCTCCTCACCGACTCCGGCACCTCGGCAATGAGCGACAATCAGTGGGCCGGAATGATGATCGGCGACGAAGCCTATGCCGGTTCGAAAAACTTCGAGAAACTCGAAAAAGTGATCCAGGAAACCTACGGCTACAAGCACGTGGTTCCCACCCACCAGGGACGCGCCGCCGAGCACATCATGAGCCAATGCCTCATCAAGGAAGGCGATTACGTGCCCGGTAACATGTTTTTCACCACCACGAGACTGCATCAGGAACTGGCGGGCGGAAAATTCGTGGACGTCATCGTGGACGAGGCGCACGACCCGCAGAGCACGTTCCCGTTCAAAGGCAACGTCGATCTCAAGAAAATGCAGAAACTCGTCGATGAAGTCGGCGCCGACAAAATCCCTTACATCTCCTACGAGGGCTGCGTGAACATGGCGGGCGGCCAGCCCTTCAGTCTCGCCAACGCCAAAGAATTGCGCGCGTTCTGCCAGAAGCACGGCATTTATGTCATGCTCGACGCCACCCGCGTGGTCGAAAACGCCTATTACATCAAGCACCGAGAAGAAGGCATGAGCGAATACTCGGTGGCCGAAATCGTCCGTATGATCGGCGAGTTGTCGGACGGCTGCACGATGTCCTCCAAAAAGGACCACCTCGTCAACATCGGCGGTTTCCTGGCGATGAACGACGACGAGTTCTTTGTCCAGGCCAAGGGCATGGTGGTGATGTACGAGGGACTTCACACTTACGGCGGCATGGCCGGACGCGACATGGAAGCCGTGGCCAGAGGCATCCAGGAAGCGGTGAATCACGACCACATCGCCCACCGCATCTCGCAGACCCGTTATCTGGGAGAAAAACTGCTGGAAGCCGGCGTACCCATCGTCGAGCCCATCGGCTCCCACGCGGTGTTCCTCGATGCGAAACGTTTCCTGCCCCACCTCGAGCAGGATCTTTTCCCCGCCCAGACTCTCGCGGCTGAAATCTACCGCGAAAGCGGCGTTCGTGCCATGGAACGGGGCATAGTGTCTTCGGGGCGTAACAAGGAAACGGGCGACCACAACCGGCCCAAGCTCGAACTCGTGCGGCTGACCATTCCGAGGCGCGTGTACACCCAGTCGCATCTGGATGTCGTGGCCGAGTCGGTGATCGAACTGTACAAGAAGCGCGACACCATCAAGGGTCTGAAGATGGTTTTCGAGCCGAAGACTCTGCGCTTTTTCCAGGCGCGTTTCGAACCGCTGGCCTAAAACCCTTTCGAACAACTTAAAAGCCCCGGAATTCCGGGGCTTTTTTTCTTGCCTTGAACCCATATCTTGACTTCAAGCCCGGCTTCGGGTGAAATGGATTTCAGGAACCGAAACCTTTTCAAAGATCGAGTCGAACATGGGTAGCGGCGACGAAATCCGGCAACTTCACATTTTTCGGGGATTGCAGCCGGAAGAACTTGAACTGATCGTACAGGCCTGCGGCATCTGGGAAGTAGGCAAGGGACAGTACATTTTCCGGGCGGGGGACGAATCCCAAAACCTGTACATCATCCGGGAAGGCGAAGTCGAAGTACTTACCCCGCTGCGCTTTCTCTGGCGCAAGCAGATCGTGAAACTGGGCGCGGGCGAAGTTTTCGGCGAACTGGCTTTCGTGGACACTTCTCCCCGCAACGCCTCGGTGCGCACCACCGAACCATCCGTGCTGCTCTCGCTCACGCGGGCGGATTTCCGCAAGATCGGGCGCAAGCATCCGCAGATACAATTGATCGTCTACCGTAACATCGCCAAAACACTCGTGCATCGGTTGCGGATGTCCGACGAACTCCTTGGCCGTACCTACTGGAAAAAACGCCGCTTTTTCCCCGACGACGACCCGCCGCCGGTGTAAACCTCGGCTTTTCCGAATCGACTTTCCATGAAATCCAAAGCACCCCATTCTTCATCCAACGTCCCGTTTTCCTTGCGGATTCCCGGTGGACGTCCGTTCACGCCCGAAGGAGCCAAGCGGCTTGCTACATACCTGGAATTGCTTGAGAAATGGTCCGGCAAAATGAATCTCGTCGCTTCGCGCGACCGCAAACGAATCCTGGAACGCCACCTGATGGACAGCCTGCAAGGCTGGGAGGAAATCGAGCGGCGTTGCGGTCCGATTTCGACCGAAGGACGCTGGGCGGATGTGGGTTCGGGCGGCGGTTTTCCGGGAATGGCGGTGGCGCTGGCCTGGGGCGTGCCCTTCGATCTGTACGAGGCCAACGGGAAGAAATCGGCGTTTTTGTCGGTGGTGCGGGCCGAGACAGGCACGGACTGGATTACGGTGCGAAACCGGCGTTGGGAAGAAGGTCCGTTGGAAACCCTTTACGACGGTGCGACAACGCGGGCGACGTTTTCGTCGTGGAGCACGTTCGAAGCGGGATCGGCGAGGCTCAAAGAAGGTGCGCCGGTCTTTTTATGGAGATCCGGGCCATGGAACGAACCCGAAGGCATGGATTTTCCACAACCCGCCGAACAGTTTTCCTATCGCTGGCGCGACGAAGCAGACCATGACTTGGAACGTTGGATCTGGAAAATTACCTGACGTTCCGAAAACACCGTACAATTCCTATTGTATTGCTTTGGGGCACCCTTCATATGACTGGTCGCCGCTGGCGAGGTCCACTCGGACGCAGGCGTGAGGCGGAGTGCTTCCCGGTTTGGCCACGGCGTAAACCGAGCGCCCATCCGTGCCGAATTGAAAATGGTCGCACATTCCGGGCACTTGCTGCCAGTCCAGGGCGTCCACGTCCGTGGCGTATTTTCCATGGGTGCGCTGATGGCTTTCCTGCCGGGTTGCGAGATCGGCAAGGGTCAACTGGGCGCAAAGTTCCTGACCGAGCTGGCCAAGCTTGTCGCCCTGCTCCTCCATATCCTTGAATTCCGCGATCGTGTCTTTCATATGCGAATACGCAAACCAGGAACCGCCGATCATCAACACGAAGGCCAGCGTCAACCCTCCACCGGTAACGAGCCCGAAAGCATTCCAGAACGAGGACGGCCCGCGAATCATCCGCAAAATGGAAAGCGCCGACGCCCAGAGGGCGAGCAGGAACGAAACCACGGCAAAGGCCAACACCCAGGGGCTGAAAACGTTGGCCGAATCCGCCAAGGGATCTTCTCCCCCGGCCTGCAACAAATCAGCGTCGGGAGAAAACACCTCCGACACGTTGTTGTAAAGCAGCACGAATGCGATCCCTAAAACCACTACGGAAACCAGGGACAACAACACCGGAAACGCGGGTTTCCAAAAGGGGGTGTTTCGTTCCACGTTGGCGGATTGCTCGTCCATCGCATCTCTCCTCATCGGGCATTGTAACGATCACGAAGCCACGTTACGACGCTCCGGAGGGCGCGTCAAGTGGGGAACACCAATGAACAGGGTGATTCAATTCTTGATTCGGCGCGAATCCAACTCGGTGAATCTAGAAAAGGGTGCCCGGGTCTTCGATCCGGAACGGATCGATGGCCCGGATTCTTCGTGTTTTCAAGCTACTTTACAAGAAAACGCTCATGGCGAGTGATTTGCGAAGCAAATCGTATCGAGCCATAGCGTTTTTACCTAGTTGTCCCTCGATACACCGCCCTTCCGGGCGGCACTCGGGACGAGCGGACTCATGATATCCTTTACATTTTCATAAAGTTGATAATGGGTCCGTTCCACCGGCAAACGAGGAAATAAAGCGTGATTTCTGGCTACCGTGGCCACACAACAATACTTAATACTGCAAAATAAGACTTAATTAAATTTAATTTGTTTTAAGTCTGCAAAATTAAATTGACAGACGATACTTTGTAGGCTACAATCAGTGTAAACAAGTCAAGATAACCGAGAGGTGTGTGATGCCGGATCCTTTTACCAAAACAGAACTGAAGAAATTGTCGAGCGATTACCCCAACGGAATCTCCTCGCAAGAAATCGTACAACTTTTCCGTGAACGCGGCTTCAAGTTTTCCGAGGCGACGTTCCGCAAATACGTGCAGATGGGTTTGGTCGAGCGCTGCCGCAGGGTGGGACGCAAAGGCAAGCACCGGGGCAGCCGGGGGCTGTATCCGATTTCCACCATCGAGCGTATCAACACGATCAAACGCATGATCTCCGGCGACATGACGCTGGAACAGCTGCGCGGCTCGTACTTCCAACTTCGCCAACGGGTCGAAGAGGTGGACCGCATCCTGATGGAAGTCCAGCAGGAAATCACCCGCCAGGAAGATCAGAAAGAGCGAAAAGACCGCCAGGACGCCGTGATCCGCCGCGATGTGGAACAGATCAGCAAGTCCGTGCGCCGTCTGATTCGCAAGCTGGAAACCCTGGAAAACGCCTACCTTCCCGCCCGGCGTTGACGGTCTGAGGGCCGTGGCGCGCCGGGGGGAATATCGGCAAATCTCCACGCGACGCTTTGGGACTGCTGCGAAACATTGACTTCGATTACAATTTTTTCACGTTTTTTTAGAAATACGTGGAAATGGGGATTGACAATGTTGCCGCCATGCAGTACCAAAGCATCTTTGTGATTGGCAGAATGCCGATTGAAATCGAAGGCTTATTGAGAATCAAGTGGCGTGCCGCCCTGCCCAATGATGACTGATCCGTGAACGTGCTTCGAGGAGGGGAGATCGTGTCTAGAAAAAAAGCCAACATGAAAAAGCAGGAACTGGAGGAACTGCGCAGACAGAATGCGGAACCGGAAATGGCCCAGTGGATCGATATCGCCAATCACGTACGGCCAACCGAACGCAAGCAGTGCATGAACGAACAGCGCCCCTGTCTTTTCGTTTCCTGCAAACACCACCTGTATTTGGATGTAAATCCCGAAACCGGGTCGATCAAATTCAATTTCCCCGAAAAAGAAGTCTGGGAAATGAAGGAAACCTGCTCCCTGGACGTCGCCGACCGCGGGGGCATCACCCTTGAAGAAGTCGGTGAAATCCTCAACCTCACGCGCGAGCGCATCCGCCAGGTCGAGGTCAAGGGACTGACCAAGCTCAAGCACCAGTCCCGCAAGAACAACCTCAAGGATTTCATCAGTTAAAACGGGGACTTTCCCCCAACCAAATCCTTTTTTTACCTGCCGGTCCTGCTTCAGCGCCGCAACGTGGCGATGAGCCGCAACGGGTCGAGCAGCAGGTCCAGCCCGGTTTCGATACTGGAAACCACCACATCGGCGGCTTGTAGCGCCCCGGAAAAAGCCCCCTCGTGGGCGCTCAGCACTGCGATACCCACCACGGCATCCTGCAAAGCTCCAACGTCGTTCGCCCCGTTGCCAAACACCACGGTATGCTCGGCTCCCAGTTTTCGCAGCGCGTTGCGTTTGGCTTCCACCGCATTTTCACCGGAAGGCAGAATTTCCACCTGCGCCCGCAAACGTTCGGCAATCGCACGACCCTTTCCGCGCGTGTCGCTCGTAACGAGGTGAATCGTCAACATTTCCGACAACTTATGAATCTTCTCGACCGTCTCCGACGACACCTCGCCCAATTCCGCAAGGGTACCGTTGACATCGAAAAAGGCGTGCTCCAACTCCAACGTCTTCCAGCCGGGAATCTCCAGTTTCATCGCCCTCCCCTTTTTAACTCTCATGCCTGGAACCCAAAATCAGGCCGTGAGAACGGAACCCATGAAAAAGTCATTCATTTCCAATATCTTTGCAACAACGGAAACCAATATACTCCCAACGAGTATATGATTTGTTATGTAGTGTGGGATCATTAGGATTGCAACTTAAATGATCGGGATAGGTACAAGACCAATAACAGCCAAGAATATTAAAATCAGCGCTTCCAGGTATAAAAGTCGTTGCCGACCATTCTGCAAGATTGCCGATTTGGTCGACTACTCCTTCTTGACTAACACACTCGTTATATTGGCCTGTTTCAATAGGTTCTGTTGTATCGGTATGGCAACTTTCTTCAATAAATGTATCCCCATACGGAAAGACACGCTGCTCTGGACCTTCACAAGCTCGAATCCACTCGTCCATACTGCAAAGACGCTTATCACTATTCAAACAGGCTTTCCTTGCTCGAAACCATGTAATGTATCGCGACGGCAGCACATTTTCGATGCTACATGCATAAATTGTCTTTGTCTGTTCTCCTCGTTCACCGTCATAGGGACAATATCCCCCCACTTCTTCACAGTGACCACTTTCATCACTTTCACCGCAATCAACACATCTAGGAAATCCATCGGGGTAGTCGTCATCGTATTGCCCGTAGGCCGTACCACCGCAATCCTCGTATTCCATCGCTACCGCTTCC
Organism: Myxococcota bacterium; assembly: GCA_963663525.2. Lineage (GTDB taxonomy): Bacteria > Myxococcota_A > SURF-8 > SURF-8. The sequence goes on along the minus strand of CAXXHC010000003.1, from coordinate 1,309,572 downwards.
CAGCGGTCGATGCAAAAGTCATCGATCAGCACCATTTCCGGGTGTCCCGGACATTCTACGATCGTACTTTCTTCCTCGCGTTCTTCATCGGTGTCGTCTTCTACCGGGTCGTTGTCCTGAACGTCTGAATCCTCATCGGGTTCGACTTCCTCTTCGTCAAGATCCCCCGGAAGGATGCAATCGCCATCCTGGCAGATTTTCGCGGGCTGACTGTCCGCGCAATCTCTGTATACATCCCAACCGCTTCCGTCGTTCAGGCAGATATTCACTACCGTGTCGCTGTCGGGATCACAACGCAAAGCATTCGGCGTGCAAACAGTGGGAGGAGCTTCGTCCAAGGGATCGGAATCGGTGGCGTTGTCGTGATCTACCTCGGGATTGTCCGAGTCGCTTCCAATAGTATTTTGACCGGAATCGCTACAATTCACGAAAAACAAGGCAAAAATCAGCCAAAAAGCCATGGAAAATCCTAAAAGAACGGATCGAACCTTTGAATTCGAGAGCATGGAGCACTCCTATTGGGGTGATTCCTTCCACGGGTGGTTCAGGTCGTGCATAAGATGTCGGACAATGTATGTACAGACATCCTACACTACTACATTTTGCGGTTGGTATCCAATTGTGAGGTGCGTCACAGGAAATAGCGGGCGGAAATTTTTTTAGTGCGGATTCAGGATGGACCCGAAGGTGCTTATCGTCTGGGAAACTTGGACACGGAGTTAATGTGTAGATGGAGTTGATTCCGGCTCCCAAGATCCGGCAGAATGACCGGAGGAAGGAGCGAGTCATGAGTGAGAATCCGAAAAAACGCCAAGCTTCGAAACAACCGAAAGCCGGTACCCGTGAGGATGGATCGGGCGAGGATTTCATCCGTAAGGTCCGACGCAAAACCCGTCGCCGGTACACCGCCGAGGAAAAAATCCGCATCGTGATGGAAGGTCTGCGAGGCGAGTTGTCCGTGGTGGATCTGTGCCGTCGGGAAGGCCTTCATTCCAACGTCTATTACAAGTGGCTGAAGGACTTCATGGAGGCGGGCAAGGCCCGACTGTCGGGGGATACTCGCCGGGATGCCAGCAGGGATGAGGTGGACGGCCTCAAACGTGAGAATGCTCGGCTCAAAGAGCTGGTTGCAGAACTGGCGATCGAGAACCATGGTTTAAAAAAAATTGTGAGCTGAAACTCTACGAGAGGCAAGGAAAGGAGCATCTCATGATGGAGCAGAAGCTTGCGATTTTGACCGAGGTGGAGAGGAGTCCCAACAAGAAGAAGTTACTGAAGTCCATGGGAGTGTCCCGCTCGACGTACTACACTTGGAGAAAGCGGGTTCGCCGGGAGGGGAAGACCGGCCTGGAGCATAAAGGACGTGGGTCGCCGGGATGGAACCGCCTGTTGGATTCGGAGCGGGAACACGTACTGGAGCAGGCACGAGCGTTTCCTCCGTTGAGCAGCCGGGAGTTGGCGGTTCGGATCACGGACAGCGGTCGGTTCTACATCAGCGAATCCAGCGTGTACCGAATCCTGAAGGCGGCGGGTCTGATCAAACCCCACATCGTCGAAAAGAAGGCTGCCAAAGAATATCATACGAAGCCCAAACGGGTGAACGAGCAATGGCAGAGCGACATCACGTACATCAAGATCGTCGGCTGGGGTTTCTATTTCCTGATCTCGGTGCTGGACGACGTGTCCCGTTTCATCCTCGCCTGGCACTTGTCGCAAGACATGACGGGGGAGTCGATCTCGGACGTGGTGGAGGCGGCCCTGGCTTTCGCCGGAATCGAAGAAAACGACAAGAAGCCGCGTTTCCTGTCCGACAACGGCTCCGGCTACGTGGGAGCGGCGCTCAACGACTACCTTGATTTCTGGGGCATCCGGCACATCTATGCCGCGCCGTATCATCCCCAGACCAACGGCAAGATCGAGCGATATCACCTGACGCTGAAGATCGACGGCAGTCTGTTGGTGTTCACGACACCGGACGAGTTCGTGCGTTTCATGGAAGTCTTCGTCGATTACTACAATCACGAACGTGTCCACGAAGCCCTGGGGAACGTGACCCCGGCAGACGTGTACTTCGGACGCCGGGAGACCATCCTGAAGGCCAGGGCAGAGCTGAAAGAGCGGTCCATAACCCGCCGCAAAGCCAAGAACCAGTCCGGTATCGACCTGAAGCTGCCGGTCGAACCGATTCGGAAAATGGCCGACGATCATCCCTACTGGAAGTATTTCGGGGTGTTGTCTCGGACGGAAAAAGCGGATCTGCTTGTCGGTAAAGGAGAAACAAGTTATGCTGATTGAACCTGCCTGGAGGATAGGGCAACGCTGGGGAGCGACCCGAGCGCCACGGTGGGTGAACGGCGGACAGGCGGAGCTTCATGCTCCGTCGTCCCTTTATCCCCTGTCCGTTGTTCCAAGAAAGCGATAAACCCAAAACAACGATGGAAACAAGTACTAAATTTACAAGCCGGGCTCGACCGCTCTCACATTCAAAACGACCCCTAAGTGTCCAATTTCGGCTGAAGACGCACAACCCGAAGGGTCCAAGTGCCTCTCCCGTTGGGAGAGGTCGGTGCTTCAGCACCGGGTGAGGGGAAGTTTTGACACCCTCACCCTAACCCTCTCCCTCAAGGGAGAGGGAAAATAACTCTTTTGATTTCAATATGTTGCAATTTCCCCCGAAATATTTTGCACTATTTTAATTTCCGCCCGGATATAGCGAATAATTTGAAAAACGCTCATGGCGAGTGATTTGCGCAGCAAATTGTATCGAGCCATGTTTTCCTCCCCCCCTCGATACACCGCCCTCACGAGCGACTGTAGCCCCCCGTTCTGAAAGAGTTTTTCGGTTTTTGGGGGAGCTCCGTTCACTTTGTTCACTACACTCGCCCCTACGTTTTTTCTCCTTGAAATAAGCTTTTACAATGTTTCGCACTCATTTAATTTCCGCCCATTCCCACCTTACGGATCGGGGCTTCGCGTGAGGATGCCGTGCTCTCCTACGGCCCAGACGGCATAGCGGCGGGCGGTGCTGTCGAAATAAGAAACGCCAGTGATATCATACAGTTCCCCACCATATAGCAGTTCGCTGCGGGTCCATCCGGTGGAGAGCCTGCGCAAGCTTTGCGCACGGCCTTCGTCGAAACTCGACACGATGTGCTGCTCCAACGAACTGGTGAACAGGAAATGTCGCCCGGAAGTCAGTTCGAGTTCCAGGCTCCAGTTCCACCCTCCGAAACGGTACAGACCCGTGGTGGTGGTGACGTACACCGACTGGAACCCCGTGCCGCCGATGTCCATGATATTCTGGGTCGGCGCGTTGGAATCGGTGACGAAATTCAGCGTCCTTCCATCGTAACGATAGAAGCAGCCGGGCTTGTCGCCTCCGGCATAGATCATCAGGCTGCCGGAATCGCGAGCGCCCCAGATGGCGTTTATCGTGCAATTTTCCACCGGCGTGCTGATGTACTGCCAATCCTTGAAATCGCCGTGAATGATCCAGCCTTCATCGCCCACCGCCCAGAGTTCCTCGGTGGTTTCGTCGTACCACAGATCCCGCCATGCGCCTTCCTGCAAGACGGGGCCGTCGGAGCCGTTGGGGTTGGGATAGGTCTGCCAGGAATTTCCGTCCCAGGCCAGCAGTGCAGCGTTGTCTCCCCCGAAAAACAGGTAGGGTTTCGATGAATCGACCGTGCGATTTGAGGGAACAGCGATGGAGGCCCGCAAGGTCTCATTTTGCTCGGAAGACGCCAGGAACCATTCCTCGCCGTTGTACCGGGCCAGCTTTCCCTGATCGCCGGCCACCCACAATTCGTTCTGACTCATGGCGCAAATGGTCCGCCAGGGCAGGTCCAATCCGGTAGTCACGGCCTGCCAGTCCTCCTCTACCGGAAGATAGAACACCTCGTTGCCTACCGCCCAGAAATTTCCCTCGTCGTCCCAGTCCACTCCGTACAGATTGGGAAACGTCCCCGTCGGTCCGTACACGAGCAGGTCTTCGATCCAACGCCCTCCCTGCCAACGCAGCACTTTGCCGCCTACCGTGGCCGCCGCGATCCGTCCATCCTCTTTGGTCATGATCCGGGTGATTTCCTTGTCCACCGAGCGCAACGGCACGCTTCCCAAAGGCGAGAGGTAGGAAAGCGCGTACCCCTGCAAAGAGGACTCCGCAATCAATAAATCCTCCCCCGGAGCGCATCGAATGGCGTTGATTCGTGAATGATGGCGGCGCGGTTCCTCCCAGCCGGTTACCGGGTCGTGGTGATAGAGCCAGACTTCATCGGCCACGAGCCAGAAATCCCGGCGAGCGATCTGGCAGACGTCCTGGTATTCGAGGCGTTTTTCGTCCGGGGGATCGATCACGCTCCAGATATCCTCCCGAACCGTGCCCGGAGGATTCTGCGATTCTCTGGTTTTCCCTTCGAACCACAGAATTTTTCGCGGAGAGCCTACGGCCATCACGGAACTGACATCCCAGGTGCCGTCTTCGTCTACGAACGAATAGTTGGTAATATCCACGGCTTTCAAGTCGATTTCCGAAGGATTGGGTACCGGATTGTGGGTACGCCAGAAGGGACTACCGTCCCCTTTCCATTGGATGACCAAGGCGTCGTCGCCGACCACCCACACGTTGTCCGCACTCGTTCCGCACAGGTCGCGGGGAACTTTGTAGCGAATCGCCGCCTCTTCGGTCCAGCTTTCTCCATCGTGAAACACGAGTCCCATGTCCCCGATCATCCACACGTGGGAGGGGTCCGGGGCAAAGACGTTGTAGGTATCCCCCCCGAAAGGCCGGGCATCGGACCAGCACCAGAGATCCGTGGAACACGCCGTTTCCAGATGCGGGATCGGGGGGGTTTGTTCCTGTTCCTCATCGTTGTCGGCATCGCCGCCGGTCACGTCGATGGAAAACTCCATCCGTGGACGTCCCGAGTAGCTGAAAGTACACTCGGTTCCGGCGCCGTTGCTGGAACAGCCCTCGGAACAGATTTCGAGCGTGATGATTTCGCTGTGATTTCGGCAGGTTTGGGAATGGGTGTCGTACGTGGAAGACGACTGACACAAGATGCGTCGCCAGCCCCCCTCCTCGGTTTCAAGTTTTTCGCAACGCTCCGTTCCATCGAAAAACAAGGGATCGTCCCCACAGTATTGAAGGCTCTCCTCACATAAGACAATGATATCATTGGGAGTTTCTTCCGACGTATCGGGAGGATCGGCTTGATCGGATTCCAGATCCAGATCCGTTTCGTTCTCTTCGAGTTCGGGCGTTTCGTCGGGATCGAGGTCTTTGTCCGCAAACGGTTCCCGCTCGAATTCGTATTGGTGATACCGATCCTCGGAACACCCCAGAGCAAACCACACCACGATGACCGAAAGCCAGACGAACGAACAGGCAGATTTTCTGAAAAAGTGAAGAAAATCGAAATGATGCGAAACATCCCGTCGAGAATGACGGACCACCTTCAGTCCAGGAAACGGCGGAGTACGGGCATCATCGGTCATGGTCGGAGCCGAGGTTCTCGGACTCTGTGGGGCGTTGCCAGCGTTGGAGAATGTCGCGAACCTGTCCGGACCAGCGTCCCTCGCCATGATGGCGCAGGTACACCCGTGCCGCCTGGCGACCCGGTTCGGGACGATCCAGCCCTGCATAGCAATAGACCTGGAGATAACGCCAGGATTCACGATCCGCAGGGGCCAGCATGGATTCCTTGACCTGAGTCAGATGCTCCAACGCAGTGCTGTAATTTCCCTGATCCAGCGCCAGTTTGGCCAACGCCCAGTGAATCTGGGGAGCGCGGAAGCCGTCGGCGAAGCGTTGCAGATAGGTCTGGCAGTTGCGGGACTCCCCTTTTTCCAGTTCGTATTCGCACAGGCGGCTGAGTACGTCCTGAGCCAACATGCCATCGGGATACTTGGTGAGGTAGAGATCCCAGCGAATGCGCGCCTTGGCGGGCTGGTGCAGCAGGTCGGCGAGCACCCGCCCCTCCTCGTACAATGCCCGACTGACGACATCGCCGGAGCCGCTTTCCTGGGCCTTGCCGAAGGCATCGACGGCACGACGAGGATCTTTGAGCGCGGTGTGAATCAGCCCCTTCAGGTAATAATGATCCGCATCGTCGGAAAACGTCGAATCGTTTTCCAGGGCGACGAGCGCTTCGGCGTATTTGCCTTCCCGGTACAATCGGCGGGCGTCCGGTTCTTCGGCAGCGTCTTCTTCTTCCACGAGTTTGGCCGTGACGACGGCAGACTCTTTCGCCTGGGACCGTTTGGCCGAGTGTGGCGCTTTTTCAAGGCGGGCGTGGCGATCGGTCGTGGCGGGATACCCGTGGCGGGCGTGTTCCGCAAAGGCCAGAAGGGCGCTTTTTTCCTCGGCGGAAACGAGCCCCAGCTCCTCGCGGTCGCCGTCGATCATCCAGCGTTGCGGGCCGAGTAGCAGGTGGCGCAGGTCGCCTCCCGTGCGGCGGATACCGACCCGACCGCTAAGCACGGCAACATGCAGCCGTTGCTCTTCACGGCGCACGGAAAAAAGCGCATCCTCGCCCACGAATTCCCGTTGGCCCGCCTTGAGCACGAATTCCCGATGATCGAACAGCAGGAACACCTGCCCTTGGGTCGTTTCGGCTTCGAAATGTTCCCCATCACGCGTCAGAGAGAATCCGGCCTTGGGCATCAGCAGGGCCTGAATGCCGTGGCCGTAATCGACGTGCAACCGGCAGGAGCCGCTCTGGACCGCCTGACCGAGGATTTTCCCTTTGGAAAACTCCCGGCAATCTTCGGAACTCCAAACCACTTTTCCTTCCATGGGAAGGGATACGGGCGCGGGTTGCGGTGCCACGACCTGGGGTTCGGGCGCGGGAACGGGCGTCGAAACGGCTTCGTTCGAACGGCCCAGTATTTTATTCAACAATGTGGGATTCTTGTAGACGGAATACGCGGCAAAGGCCGATCCGATGAGCATTATGGACATCAGGGGCACGAGCACCAACCGCAGCTTTCGCGGGAAAAACCGGCGGCGGCGCGGTGCGGGATGGACAATTTCATGGTTCAGGCTGTGTTCGAAGCGCGCCCAGGCGTCGTCGGGATCGTCAGCCGTGACATCGATCATGCGATCGAAGGCTTCGAGTCCTTTCACGCTCTGCTGGAACGACTCGAACTGCAAGCGGCTTTTGTCGTTCTCCATCAGGTGGCGTCGAACCATAAACGCCTCTTCGTCCGCCAGCCGTCCGGCGGCGAGATCCCAAAGGCGATTCGGATGGACGTTAAACGGTTTCATATCGGTCAATCACTTTTCGCTTTTTCGTAGAATTTTTTAAAATCTTTTCGGGCCTGGTACAATCTGGACCAGACCGTCGTCGTGCTCAGATCCAAGGTTTGGGCGATTTCATCCAAGGTCAAGCCCTGGATTTCGAATAGGATAAAAACGTTTCTCTTGTGGGATTTCAATTTGCCTAGTGCATCGCTGACTTTTTTCACTTCCTCTCTGTTCAGGCTGTTGTCCAAAGGTGTGTTTCCGGGAGACGGTTCCGGGTGCTTTTCCAGCCAGTGCTCGATCAACTGACCGCTACGCTTTTTCTGTCGCATGTGGTCGTAGGTCATGTTGATCGCCACGCGGAAAAGCCAGGAGGTGAACTTGCTTTTTCCCTGGAAATTCATCGCGGTGCGGTACACGCGCAAAAAGACGTTTTGCACCACGTCTTCCACATCGTCGCAGGGGCCGATCACCGAGATGACGATACGGCGCACGCTGGCGTAATGGCGCTTGAACAGCACCTCGAAGGCGCGACGGTTTCCTTCCCTGGCCTTTTCAATCAGGCCCAGATCGTTCAGTTCGCCAAGTGCCTTGTCTTGCCCCATGTCCAGCGCCAAAAGTTGCATCTCCTGCACCCTTTCCGTTTCTTCCTATTTGACGAGGCGACCAAGCGCCTTTGTGGAAAAATCGCGAAAAGGGCACGCTTTTTTACACACTTCCGATTTTACCGGGGGACGGGAAAGGAAGCAAGTTCAAAAGTACGGGGGGGAGGAGGGGGAAAGGGAAAGAAAATCATCTGTAAGAGGATACAGTACTAAAAAAGACGAAAACACTCAGAAACCTCCAAAACTGCAAAAAACATCAATCACTCTTTGACATTTTCATATACAAAGCTTCATCAATCCAACATATCGTTCTTCGAAGATTATCAGCAGTCCTCCCATCCCTACTCATATAGTACTTATTAAACCACTGCTTTAATCGTTGCCTAAGATATTTAGAATTCCTTTTTACATCGTCCTTTTTCATCGTCCTAATAGCCTGAAGACAATAAATTAATTCCTGTTCTTCCAGGTCTTCAGGCAGTTTTTTAGTATTAGCCATATGTAAGTAAGTTCTTTTTTTCTTCGCAGCTTTCGTGTCTCCAGTGGGATTAGTCATTACCTGATCTTCTCCAACTCGCAATCGCTCAATCAGCCTTTTTTTCGCCTGAGACCGAGAAATCACAGCTTCTAGTTCATCAAGAATCACTTGGCAACTGGCACCTGACATATTTATAAAATAGTAAACTGGGAGAAACGCAGTAGCTTCAAAACATATTTGCTTAATATATTCCTTTGGGTCAAGCACCCTTTCATGATTCAAAAAAGCAGTCACTATATCACCAATACGTATCCCTTGCGTTTTGATAACTTTTCCTCTTCCCACAGGTGTAGGTAATTTACCAACCATCTCAACGTTCCCCACTAGCTTTAGAGTCGGTTTACCTTTAACTTCAGAAAATTCTCCTTCTTTAATGAATGATAACTGTGACAATAATGATTCATCGATCAAAAACGATCCAGTTTTTCCCCTTACTATTCCAGTTTTAAGATCGAATATTCCAGCTTCCTGAACTCCGATTCGAGCAATCTGTGAAACATGTTGCATCCACAATGCTTGCTCTCTCTCTCGATTCTTTTCCAACATACGTTTTAATTCAGTATATTTTATTCGTTGAGACCTTCCACGATAGCGATAATAGATGTCACCTTCTTTAAGATCTTTACCCACAACTTTCGTGCAAATAACTGGCCTGTCATCTGACTTGTGAACATATATTAGGCCATAGAATTTTCCTTCAAGTTCATGTTCTCCAACCTCCCAAATTATTTCAGGCGAAAAATGCTCATTAAAATGACCCGTAAGTTTTTCTGGGTCAATATCCCTGAATTCCGCTAGCCTCTTTCCAGCCAAGCCAATTAGTTTATGAGGACTATCAGCTATCCCGAAAACAATATAGCCGCCTTTGGTATTTGCGAAAGCGGCTGCTGTTTTTAAATATTTTGATAAACTTCTCCAGCCAAAGGATTCTTTGAACTCTAGGCTTTTGCTTTCCCTAGATATAATGCGGTTTGTATGTGTTGGAGAAATTTTGAAAATTTTATTTAAGTTTTCCCTGGAAAACGGTTCCATTCTACTCATAGCTTCCTTTCAGAATACTTTCGATGGCTCGTGGACTTACCAAAGCAATCAAATCCAAAGTCCAATACTACAATAACATAGAAAATTGTCGGATAAGGCGATTAACCAGCAAATCGTCATATAAACTATAATACAGAATATATTAGTAGACTACAAGTAATTCTCGGGACGAACAAACCCCTAGCCTCTTTTTCGAGCCCCGTCCCTCAGCCGAATAAATTTCCCAATATTTTCAAGTACTTCCACCGCTTATTAGGCATATCTCCGGCATCCCAGAGTTCGTACTTGAATTCGCCGGACCAGTCGTCGGGAATTTCGGAGAGGATGGTTTCGATGAACTCGCGGGTCTCGCCGGGCATCAGTGGCTTGGCTTTTTTCGGGTTCCAGCGGGGAAATGTACACCGGCACCACCACGACGCTGTAAACCTTCTCGTGGTTCGCATTGAAGAAATCCGTGAAAACCTGGACGCGAAAGGACGCAAGTTCAAAAGCATTGGGGGAATCGAAGCTTGATGGTCATGTGGAATCTCGGGGGAGGAATCCCTTACCATGCTCCGTTTCAACCGGAAGCTGTACGTTCGGGACCGGGAGGCAATCCGCTCCATTGTGGAGATCGCAGCTACGCTCCCCCTTCCGGGAGGACATGCCATAGGATGCCGAAAAAGTGGCAGATCGACCCACCGAGCACGAACAGATGCCAGACCATATGGCCGTAGGGCAGCCGTTTCCAAAGATAAAACACTACGCCAATCAAATAACTTAGCCCGCCTATGGAAAGCCACATCAACCCCCGAAGGCTGAGGGCATCGAGAAGAGGATCGATGGCGATCAGGACGATCAAACCCATGCCAACGTAGAAAAAGACCGACACCACCCGAAGCCGATCGATGAAAAAGACCTTGAACAGGATGCCAAGGACGGCCAACCCCCAGATGATGCCGAAAAGCGTCCAGCCCCACGCCCCCCGAAGCGTTACGAGTGTAAATGGCGTGTAAGTCCCTGCAATCAAAAGGAAAATGGCGGCATGATCGAGCAGGTTGAACAGCCGTTTGAGTTTCGGGTTCTGAAACGAGTGATACAGCGTGCTCGCCAGGTAAAGCAGAATCAGGGTCGCTCCGTACACGCTGAAACTGACGATCCGCCAGGCATCTCCGCCCCGTTCGGCGGCGAGCGTCACCAGGATGCTCAGCGCCGCTACCGCCAGCGCTACGCCGATTCCATGGGTGACGCCGTTGGCGATCTCCTCGCCGATCGTCTGTTCGCGCTCGTTCCTTTTCATCCTCGCGTGCTTTCTCACTTCATACAATAAGAACAGCGGACGGTGAGAATAGATCGCAAGAAAACCTCGGGAGAGGAATCACCCGACTTCCTTTTTTCGAGTCTCATTCCCACCTGATCGGACAGCGTATCGTCTGAAAATCACGAATATTTCCGGTACTTCTACCGCTTATTAGGCATATCTCCGGCATCCCAGAGTTCGTACTTGAATTCGCCGGACCAGTCGTCGGGAATTTCGGAGAGGATGGTTTCGATGAACTCACGGCTCTCGCCCGGCATCAGCGGCTTGGCCTTTTTCGGATCCCAGCGGGAAATGTACACCGGCACCACCACGACGCTGTAGACCTTCTCGTTGTCCGCATTGAAGAAATACGTGAACACCTGGGCCATTTCCAGCGCGCTCGCGCCTGCGTTCTTGACGTTTCCGGTAAAGACGAGGGCCGGACCTTCCTCGGTGAGTTCGCTTCTGACCTTGAAATCCGACCAGACCAGCTTGTCCCGCCACTTGTCGGCGCGGGCCTTGCGGGCGGCGTCGAGGGCGCGTTGCTCCTCCAGTTTGGCGATCATTTCCGGCTTCTCGATCAGCCACTTGTCATTTTCCTTGCGCCACTGCAAGGTCACCCGCTGGCTTTCCACCGTGTTCAGGTGCGCCCAGTCGCCGATGAGATCGGTGTACAGCGTGGCGGTTTCGGCCTTTTTCTCAATCCGGCGGATATGCAGACTGCCGATTTTGGGAGTGATCTGGAACTTCGTTTCCTTGATGAACTCCTCTTTGGGCCAGGCTTCGCGCGTCTTGGCGGTCAGCATGGCGTAAGCGTTGTCCCATTTCTTCGCCTTGACGGCATCGAGGAACTCCATCGTCGCGGCTTCCACGGGGTCCAGCTTGTGTTTTTCCACCATCGGACCTTTTTCCTGGTCGCAGGCGATGGCGAGTACAAGCAACGAAATCGAAAACATCAGTGAAAACAAGTGGAAACGCATGTTGGCCCCCTTGGCGACTGCGGAATTATTGCATGGCCTTTTCAAGACCGGATTTCATGGACTGCTCGACCTTGGACTTGAACGGCGAAAGCATCATGCTCAGATTGACGTGCAGCGATACCTCGCCGGGCGTCAGATCCACGTGACCGTCGAAGCCCTTGCCTTTGAACGTGACTTTTTTCTTGTCTGCGTCGGCCCATTTGAAAGAAAAATCCAGGCTGCGCAGTTTTTCGTCCCGCAGGCGAAGCAGGTAATCTTCCACCCGGCGCGTCAATTCGGGCCAGTCGTGCTTGTGAGGGGAAGAAATGTTTATTTTCGGCATCTTAACCACTCCGTTCTTCCTTGGAAGCCCGGATCGTAACCAAGGAAGCGGTTGCTGTCAAGAAATGCCGGATTTCAGACAAAGGAAGGAGGGCGGGAATCGGTCGCCCGATTCCCGGAGGGGAGGAGGAAGGAATTCAGAGAGGATTTTCAAAGGTAGGCTTTCAGACTGCGTGCATTTTTACAAATGCAGGATACGTGCCGCTTTCAATAAAACTAAACATTTTCAGGCCGATTTCTATTCCGGAAAACCGAAAAAAAGTTGGGTAAAAGAAAATAATCAGTAGATTCGGCTATTTGCATGGTTTGTTGCTTTGCATTAAAAAGTCTTCTTCCGCGGTCGCGCGCAAGCGCGCATTGCGGAAAAGAACTCTGTACGAAGGCGCTTTACCTCGATGTTACGCTATGTGGAATGAATGGTTGGCGTGTTGCTTTGAAAGGTTCGATTTGGCTCCGAGCCATGGTGAAAAGAGAAAGAATGGTGTTTGCGCTTCCGGAGAATCATTGTTTTCGTTTGCTGTCTTTCATTTTCGAAGATCCTTTGAGCGCCGTTTACGGTTGTTTTTGATCATCCGGATACAAGGCTCCCGTCTTCTTCGTGAAGCCTTTCCATAGGCTCACCACGCAGGGAGTTCGGCCAACAACTTTTCACGTCAACTCAGACGGGCGGTGAAGCACCTATTTTTTCTTGAGTTCTTGTCGCCTGTCCGAGATCGTTTCTGCTTGGCGTATGATCCGCCATGTTTTGCGCACCGCCAGGGTCTTCCTGCCGACCATGAAAGGCTGTCACAAGCTTCAGGCGTCCCTTTCTACACACCGGACACAAGAGCGGATCGTGTCCGGTGAGCGCCATGTAGCGTTCGTCCCAGCTCATCTCGTCGTATCGCTCGATGGGGGCAGGCTCCAGAGCGCCCAGCAGTTTGCGGCAGCGCTTGATATTGCTTGCCCGAAAACGGTTGGCGTACAAGCCATAATACCGGATGCGAGTAAAACCTTTGGAAAGAACGTGCATCAGAAAACGCCTGATAAACTCCGTTGCCGAGAGCGTCATCACGCGCTTTTCCCCTTCCTTTTTATAGTCCTTGTAACGAAAGGAAACCTTGCCATCTTTCATTCCGATCAAGCGGTGATCGGAGATGGCGCTACGATGGGTGTAGCGGGACAGGTAGTTGAGCATCGTCTCCGGCCCGCCGAAGGGCGCCTTGGCGTAGACATGCCACTTCATCCCACGGTGCTTTTTGATGAACCTGTCGAACTTTTTCGGATCGGCGAGTTTTTCGGACTTTCCGGTAAAGCGCAGCTTGCCCGTTTCATAGGCCTTTTTGAGAGACTCCAGAAACAATCGCCTGAAGAGGCTTTTCAGAACATTCACGTGCAGGAAAAAATCTTCGCGGCAACTCACCCAGCGTTTGGAGTCGGAAGAAATCCCTCCTCCGGGGACGATCATGTGGATGTGGGGGTGATGCAACAATGTGCTTCCCCAGGTATGCAGTACGCTGGTGAAGCCGATGTTCGCGCCCAGATGTTTGGGATCCTTGGCGATGGTGAGCATGGTTTTTGCCGAGGTCTTGAAGAGGATGTCGTAGATCACGCGCCGGTTGACCAGCGCCAGGTCTTCGATCTGTTTCGGGATGGTGAAGACAACGTGAAAGTACTGCACGGGCAAGAGTTCGTCTCTTCGCTTTGCCAGCCACTTTGCCTTGGCCAGTGCGCCGCATCTGGGGCAGGCGCGATTGCCGCACGAGTTGTAGCCTTTCGTTTCATGTCCACAATGGTCGCAGCGCCTGCGCTCGCAGTGTCCGCCCATTTCAGGTGTGCGACAGGCCATGATGTCGTGCGCAGCCTTGATCTGTGTAGGCGATAAGAGATCGCCGTACTCGTCGAGAAATTCATCCCACTTCTCCCGGAGAACGTCAGCCGTTATGGTTTTATCATTACTCATGATTTGCCTCCGATCCCGGCAGAAGGTCGAAGGGGCTTCGCATCCCGGCAATGCGTGCAGTGGCGATGTGGGTGTAGATGGTCGTGGTGGAGAAGGAGGCGTGCCCCATAAGCACCTGGATTGTGCGTAGATCGACGCCGTTCTCCAGCATATGGGTAGCGAAGCTATGGCGAAAACTGTGCGGCGTCACGTTCTTTTCGAGGCCTGATTGGACACGCACGTTTTTGCAGGCGGTCTGGATGGAAGCGGTCGTGATGTGGCTCCCCGGCTTTCTTCCCGGAAACACCCAGGGATCCGTTCGCTTCACCTGGACGTTTGCAGGTTTGCACGTTCTCCAGTACTCGCGTAAGATAAGCAGCAGTTTTGGGGACAGCACTGTGTAGCGGTCCTTGTTCATCTTCCCCTGGTTTACTCGGATGACCATTCTCTGACTGTCGATGTCACTGACCCGCAGATTGGCCGCCTCCGAGACGCGTAGACCGGAGGCGTACATGATTTGGAAAATCGTCCGGTATTTGAAGCTTTTCGCGGCGTCGAAAAAGCGGACGACTTCCGAAGGCGCAAGCACCACGGGAAGCGTTTTGGGCTCCCTGGCCGCTGGAATAGCGGCCAGCGGCCAGGGTCGGTCCATGACGTTGAGGAAGAAAAATCGGAAAGCGCGGGCGTAAGAATTGACGCTTCCCGGAGCGAGTCTGCGTTTATCATGCAGATAAAGCAGGTAGTCGCGGATCTCCTCCAGGCCGATTCGTCCCAACGACTTGCCGACGTGCTGCTCGAGTTTTTTCAGCCTGCGCAGATAGTCATCTTGCGTGGAGGTAGAAAGATTTCTCAATTTCATCTGCCGCACCATTCGTTGACGTGCGCTTCTCATATCCGACCTCCTTTCACGGCTTCGCATGCATGGAAAGATGTCGCCTTCTTCCGGGTGATGAAACTCGCCGGGGCGGGACGGATGGAGGTGCAACGCAAGATGTGCCTGACCTCGCGCGGGTTATCTGCTTGCGTCAGACGATGCATAAAGAAGGAATAACGCAGTGTCTTCTCGATCGTCGTATAATCGAAACCGCCATCGATTGCAGCTTGCCTGATCGCCTTTTGCATGGGACCGGGAGTCAGTGGATTTCCATCGTGATCGCGTGTAAAAAGTAGATCCGTCCGGGGTCGGGTGTCGCGCCACCACCGGCGCAGAGTATCGAGTGTCTCCGGGTGAAGCGGAATGAATTGGGGCCACGCACTGTTTGTAGATTCCAGACGGATCAGCATCCTTTTGCCGTCGATGTCTCCTGTCCGCAGGCGACAGGTCTCGCCTATGCGCAAACCGCCGCCGAACGTTACGGTCAAAACCGTTTTGTGAAGCTCTGAAGTAACGCCATCAAGCAGTCGGTTCAGATTGCCCAGAGAGAGAGGATCGGGAATCGGCCCTGGCTTCCCGGGAGAAAGAAAGCAGGCCGCAACCTGAGGGCGATCCAGCGTCACGAAATAGAGAAACTTAAGCGCCATCAGCGCTTGGTGACGGAAACTGACCAGTCTCTTTTCCGATCTTGCCAGGTGCTTGATCCAGGCCTCGATTTCAGCCGAGCCCAGTTGCTCCGGCGAGCGCTTGAAATGTCGGACATACGATTCGGCGCGGTTTAGATACTGCCTGCGCGTGATGGGGCGCAGTCCGTAGCGTAAAAGATCGGCGCTCATTCTTTCCTTGAGATGTCCCATGAGTTTCCTCCATGTGATGGACGTCGCCCGGAAATCGGACGACTGAGATCACGAGGATGGAGGATTCA
The DNA here is from genome assembly GCA_963663525.2 of Myxococcota bacterium. GTDB lineage: Bacteria > Myxococcota_A > SURF-8 > SURF-8. Next base: position 1,293,845 of record CAXXHC010000003.1, on the reverse strand, counting down.
TGGGATTTGAAGCAAGGTTAGCCGGGAAAGAACGGGGAGACGCCACAGACGCCAAGGGGCTTTACGATCATAAGGACAAAGGTGGGATCGAGCACGGCCTTACGGACCGGCAGGGACTAAAAACTGCCGCGAAGCGGCTTCGTACAAAAAGTTTCACCTGTCGTCATATTTTGTAAAACCATAAAACTCCAATTATTCTGGGAACATAAACGAGTGTCGGTTTTCCTGCGTTTTCCGTGTTGATCTTCCGACGACATCCCGACGTTTCCGACGTTTCACGCGAAAAAAATGAAAAAGAGCTATTTAAGTGCGGATTTTCGACGGTTTCGCTCACCACAAGCCCTAACCTATCTCCAGTTTTCTGAAAAAGAGTCTAACTTGACCTGATATTATAATGACTTCGCTCGTCCCGAGTGCCGCCCGTAAGGGCGGTGTATCGAGGGATTCGTGCATAAAAACGCTATGGTTCGAACCAATTTGCTTCGCAAATCACTCTCCGTGAGCGTTTTTACTCTTAGCCCGGAAAATTCATGAAGAATCTACTGCGACTTGAAAATCCTCGATCTTTCACTTGTTTCCCGATTTTCATCCTCGACAGACTGTAAAGTATGCCTGCGGGTGAAAATCGGTCCAACTTCATGAAATATCTTCGGTTTTCTGCGTCTCGCTACGATCCTCATGAATAATGCGGGCTAGAAGAAAAATTGGGGATGAGTCAGGAAATGGGCCTGTTTTGTCATGTTTTCTTGCGAGTCTGAATCGACCGGGGAAACACGAAGTGCGTTTGCACAGAAATGCGCATCATCTTGCGAATCGTAGCCTTTTAAGCTGGAAATAAGCCAGATCAAAGGATTGAGAAAACGGAAAACGCCACAGAAACGGAGCTTTTTCGAACGTCGGTGTTATCGTTTCGCTTTGGAACTACGGGAAAGTTCCGGCATACACCACGGGCAGGCATCGAAACCTTCCTGCGTTTTTTCGTGCAGGCTGCGCAGTTCACGCACCAGTGCGCGTTCCATTCCTTCGCTGGAAACTTTTACGATGAACTTTCTGAAAAGCTCGGACATCGTTTTGCGAATGCGCAGGTCGCGCTTCATCACCGGCCAGATCTCGTCCACGTACACCGCATTGTGCAAACGATGCAAATTGCAGCGGGGATCCCGTTTCATCGCGTAATGAACGACTCCGGCTTCGATATCCAAAATATAGCGTTCGGACATGGTGCCCCCCTCCTAGATCGGCGAAAAGGAACACATCAGTGACTACCCCTTTGCGCCTGCGGCAAAAAACCTCTCAAAGCGTGACGTCCTCGAATCGGTTTCGAAAAACGTCAACCGAAATCATCAAATAAATCACCACATCGTATGACTACGACTCGGTTTTTATCGCAAGCACGCACCAATCGTTCAGCCGATCGGTTTCGTGCCCAATCTTTCGGGACTCGTTGTACAAACCACGTGCGAAATCACCTACTTCTCTTATATAAACATATCAAGCGGCGGATCTTTTGTCAATAATCGAACGGGACGGGAAAGGGCGGAAATTTTTTTAGTGCGGATTTAGGATGGACCCGAAGGGTCCAAGCGCCTCTCCCACTGGGAGAGGCCGGTGCTTCAGCACCGGGTGAGGGGAAGTTTCGTGTTCCCTCACCCTAACCCTCTCCCAAAGGGAGAGGGAATATAAGTCTTTTGATTTCAATATGTTACAATTGCCTCCGAAATATTTTGCACTATTTTAATTTCCGCCCGACGGGAAGGACGGGAAATAAAATGTAGGGAAATACCCTGCGGATTCATTCGACCACAATTTGTAATACCCCCAGGGGCGAGATGAGTCAAAATGTGGATATTTCGAATCCGGTTTTCCCGAAATTTGGCGCTTCGACCCAACCAAAAACCGCCCGCCGGAACTCCGGCGGACGGTTTCATTTTTCAATGAAAACGGTACGTTAGAACTGGACCCGCAACCGCAGGTTGATTTCGTCCCGATCGCGGAACAGGCCCACGCCTTTGTAGGCGTCCTTGCCGAAGAAGTCCGTGATTTGCAGCCGCAACCGTACGTGGTTTCCGAGATTTATCCCAAAAGTGGTGGCGATGAATCCGGAATGGGGATGCACGTATGCGCCCACCACTCTGGGTATGAACGCACCGTGGAAATAGCTGGTTCCCACCACGCCGATGACTTTGAATTCATGCGGTTTCACCGTGTATTTGTTGAAACCGGGAATGTTGACCAACTCTTCCCGTTCGCGATTGAGCGGCACCTTGGTTTTCTTTTCGACTTTTCGGCTCCAGTAGGTGTCCTCGATGCCGTGCACGTAGGTGTGCATGAACTGCCCGACCAGCAGGAAGTTGGTGGTCGGGTTCAGGAAACGGATCATCGTCGGGCGCATGACGGTGAACGCATAGCTGACGGCCAGCTTCTGCGGCGCTTCAGGGAAGTACTCGCGATAAAGTACATTGGGGTCTTCGGTGCGTTGCAGGTCGCTGGGACGGGCGTAGGTGCGATCCGGTTCGAAGGCGGTTTCCAGTTTGACCACCGCGCCCACCGGGTTGTCGATGGTGTATTCCATGTCGAATCCGGTAATGTGCTGCCGTGGAAAGTCCATCGTCAACCGGGCTTTTTTCATCTTGTATTCATCGTCGGTCAGGCGGATGTACTCGCGTGGGATCAACGTCTGCGTCGCGGCATCGAAATCCTGGGTTTCGTAGGTGATCCAGTCGATGTAACGGGGAATCGGCGGCGAAAGCTGGTGCCCGTAATAGTAAACCAGCGAGTAGCTGAACTTCGGACTCAGATTGCCGTGCCAGCGAAAGCCGATGCGCGAATCGGTCAGGTTTTTGTTGGGGTAATCGAAGCGCTTTTCGGCGATATAAGCCGGTGATGGCGTGTTGGTGGGCGGAAGCCCCCAAGCACCGACGTAGGTCAGCAGGGGGGTCACGCTGTCCTCGTTGCGGTCGATACCGGGTACCCAGACGATTTCCAGGCTGTGATCGATCTCGTAAAAGTCGATCAGCGCTTTGCCGATCCACAGGGGAATCCGGGTGTCCTGAAAAGACTCGAGCGGCCCGAAATGCCATGTATTATCAATGGGATTGATGACGTCGAGCAACCGATACTGGCCGGTGGTGCCCCAGGTCACCTGCTGGCGTCCCAAGCGGAAACTCAGCCAGCGGGTGGCTTCGAAATCCAGATAAAACTCTCTAAGGTCGAATTCATTGTAAAAATTATTGGCGATCCACGCCCGGCGATCGGACGGAGCGATGTCCACGGGCGGGATGCCCGTATCGTCCGCAGGAAGTTCCAACGCGCGGGAAGCCCGCAAGATGGCGTGGAGATTGATTTTTTTCGCGGGGTGCCAGTCGGCCTCCAACTGGGCGGTGGCGCGCATCATCGAGAGCGTACCCGCCTTTCCGCCGTGATCCGTTGGCCAGCAACTGGTGACGCCGCGCACGGGGTCGCAAGGAAGATCGGTGGCGAGGTAGCCTTTGATCGGGGATTCCAGGTAGGCCGTGTTGTCGTAATCTTTGAACAGACTGGACGTCAGCGGCACGAATACACCCGATTGGAGCTGGAAATAGCCATGAACGCTGAATTCCTCCTCTCCAAAAGCGTGGGCTTTGAAAGGAAGGCACAAACCGATCAAGACCACCAAAATTCCCAGTTGCCTCACAACGAACCTCCTTGGGACCGGTCGAAGTAGAAAAAAAGGGAAAAGCCGAACGAGAACGCGCTATTGCGTCCTCGTTCGGCAAGAAATCTCTATTCAGAGAGGCAGTTCTCTCCCACCTGATCGGAAGGATTCGCCGTGTAGCTCTCATTGACGTAAATGTTGCCGATGCAGATCGAATCCGGGAAGGTCACGAAACGAACGGTGCCGATATCCTCGCCATCGTAATGGGCGGTGATGATGACCTCTTCGCCCGTCGCGCTGGCGGGAAGGTTCGGGGCCAGGTAGAAGCCGTTGTTCGTGTTTACGCCCGCCTGGACTTCCAGCGTGGTGGGAAGCTGGTCGTCGCTGAAGTAGCGGATGTCGGTGCTTGCAGGGCTGGTGGTGATCGTGGCGCAGCCGACGGGCCATTCGGTGGCTTCTTCATCCACCCAGTAAACGGCACCCGCCGCAATACCCAGACCCGCTTCCAGTGTAACGCCGGCCATCGCCGGAGCGGCGGTGTAGGTCAGTTCGTCCACGGACCAGATAATTTCGTCCTGGGCGTCGGCCTGGATTTCGAACTGGTAGGTATCGACGGTTTTATTTTCGATATTCTTGTTGCCTTCGACGAGATACCCGTACTTGCCACAGGGAATGCCGTTGAATTCGTAAGAGCCGTCCGACGCCGTGACCTTCGCTTCGTAATCCGTCAATTTCTGTCCCGTGGTGTTGTCGAGAATGTAGACGGTCATGCCCTCCAGGAATTCCGGTTGGGCGAAGTCGCGGACCAGACCCTTGAAGTTGCAAAGCTCTTGTTCGCCGCTTTGATCCTGATCACCCGCGATTTCATTGTCGTCGTCATCGCCGCCGCATCCCGCAAAAATCAGCGTCAGGGAGGACAGCAAAACCATCACCAGCACGATCCATTCTTTTCTTTTCATTCCAAGTCTCCTTTGTTGGGGTAGCTTTGACTTCGGATAGGATGCCGTCGTTCGCGCTCCGTTTTTCCGCAAGCCTCAAGCCCTAAAAAACACGGTACGCCGATACTTCCCGGTTTCGGGTTATTCGGCTTCTTCCTCTTCATCTTCGGCAGGATCTCCCGATTCTTCCTCGATTTCCGGTTCCAACTCCGGTTCGAGTTCTTCCTCGGGCTCCAATTCTTCTTCGGGGGCATATTCTTCGTCCAACTCGATTTCCTGCTCTTCTGCGTCGGGTTCGAGTTCGACTTCCTCCGCTTCATTTTCGGGGGTATATTCGCCGTCTGCCTCGATTTCCTCTTCGTCCGCATCGGATTCGAGTTCGGTTTCTTCGAGATCCTCTTCCACGTCGGTGTCTCCACCGGATGAGGAAGAATTGTCTTCGTCGGCCTGGGTTTCTTTGGGAGGTACGTTGTCGGAGTAGGACTCGTATTCGCAGGAGACGAGTGCAAGCGAAAGCAGGCACAGGGCGATCACCGAGAAAAAGATCGTGGAAAATACAATACGATTTCGTTGGGACATAGGCACTACCTCATTCAGACGCATAACCCCCATCCGCGACGGATGAACCACTGCGTTTTGAATCGATGTTGAAACGATGCTTAAGGATACATTCTTGTTGGAGTTTCGTCAACTTTTGATTGCGATTATCTCCGCTTCCCACCTGGATATTTCCGCCTTGAATTTAATGCGGCGCGTTATATTCGTTATATGACGCGGCCCGTAAAAATCCATCGACGAAACCAGGAACACTCTGCGTCCCATACGCAAGGATGAAAAGCGCGAAAGATTTGAAAGGCAGAGGGTCGAATCCGCCCCGACTATAGCTGTTGTTAACTGGTTTTAGCAAAATCACCGACGCTCATCCCGAGTAGGCGACGTAAGTCGCCGTATCGAGGGACCCTTCGATACGATTTCGCTTCGCGAAATCACTCAGGGTGGACGGCGAAAAGCCTTAGGGCTTAACCCGCATAATTCATGAAGAATCTACTGCGACTTGAAAATCCTCGATCTTTCACTTGTTTCCCGATTTTCATCCTCGACAGACTGTAAAGTATGCCTGCGGGTGAAAATCGGTCCAACTTCATGAAATATCTTCGGTTTTCGGCGTCTCGCTACGATCCTCATGAATAATGCGGGTTAAGGCCAGTTTAATCACAGATCTACGGGCAGCTTGGCACCAGCAGGAAGGTATTAAGAACCCCGCCGCCATAACTGCGCCCACGGGTATCGAACTGCAACAGCCAGTCTCCATCCGCAGGTTCCCCGGCGTCGGCGAAGTCCTGAATGTCGGCTTCGACCAGATCGATGGTGTACGGCGGCGGATTGGCGGAATCCGGCGTCAGATCCAGCACGAAACCGTCCGGTCCGATAAGAGACACCCCCGCAATGGCGCCCGGAGCCTCGCCGTCGTCTTCGGCGTCGCTGTCTCCGTCGATGCCTTCCTGGCCATAGCGATAGCTGAGGAACAGGAACACGCCGCCGACGTGCTCGGCGCATGTCGTGTATTCCGTGAGCCGGAACGTCGTAATCTGGCCGTCCGGGAAGTCCAATGGCAGTTCGTCTCCGACGCAGGTTCCAACCTGACATTGCTCGTTGACCGTCAGATTCTCGGGGTCGTTTTCGTCCCGACAGTGGGTGCCGTCCACCACGTTTTCGGTCGTGCAGCCGATGGATGGATCGCAAACCCCCACGTGGCACATGTCGCCATAATCGGAGCAGTCCACGTCCTCCCCCGTCTGCACGCAGCTTCCCCCTTCGGTGGCGCATTCGTAATAGCGGCACAAGTTGCTGCCTACGCATGGAGCGCCCTGAGGTTTGGGTTCATCCGTGCGGGAATCGCACAGGCCGGTTCCTTCGTAACAACTCTCTTCCCAGCAGGGCGACGGATTGGGGCAGGTCAGCAACTCGCCGACGCACGTTCCCTGGACGCATGTGTCGTTTTTCGTGCAATTTCCAGTACATATGAGGGTTTCATCCACCGTCACGCAGATGTAATCGTCGCAGGCTTCGCCCTCGCGAACCGGCGACCAGCCGTAGGCATCGTCTTCGGGAGATCCGTTGTGGACGCACATCGAGCAGGCAACCTCCGGCTCGATCGGATCCCCGTTGGCGTCGGGTTGAGGCGTACCGTCTTCGATGCAGGAAAAAACGCCTTCCTCTTCCTCGATCAGGCACCAGCCCAGATCCACCGTCGTATCGCAGATCGGCCCGCTCACACCTTCGGAGCAAGAGTTCGAGGTACAGCCGAATTCATCCGCGCAGGGACCGGGGTCGGTGTATCCCAGGCAGGCCATCTCGCCCGCACAAAGCGCCGGATTTTCGGAACAGAACGAGGTGCAGAACCCTTCGGGAACATCGGGATCGTCGCAGTGTTCGGAAACGACGAGACATGTATCGTCGATGGAACAGTGCTTTTTATCGTTGCAGGATGAACCATCGGGCAGCGGCTGGGTATAGCACGTCCCTTCCGCAAGATCCGGACGCGCCAACTCATCATCCTCCCCTCGCGCGTTGCACAAGCCCTTATAGCAAGGAAGGGATGTGGGACACAGTTTCGGCGTGCCGCCCTGGCACAACCCGTCCTGGCAGGACTGCTCCAACTGGCAGCTATCGGTGTTGCAGGAAGTACCGTTGGGTTGGGTCGTCTGTTCGCCGCTAGGCTGCCGACACCCGGAATTGGGATCGCAGATCCAGACGAGGCACGGTCGCTCGTCTTTCTCGTCCTGGCAAGTCTCGGTGACGCCTCCCGAACAGACCGCCCCGCTGCATTGAGGCATTACCTGCCAGCAGCGGTTGTCGGTGTCGCAATCCTCGCCTTCCATGTAGGGCTCGTTTTGCTCGTTGAGCACCGGGGAAAACGCAGTCTGACTGCGGTCGGGGTCGCAGATGCCGCAATCCGGGGAATCCGGGGAAAGCGTACCCGTCATATAGCACGATCCCTGGACGTCGCAGTAATCGTCGCGAACGTCCAGGACACAGGCATCCAGCACCTGGTCACAATAGGGCGTGGAACATGTAGGATTATACACGAAGGCATCCGTGCAACTCTGAATCGCTCCGGTGCAGACCGCTTTCTCGGAGTTTGCGGGAAGCGTGCATTTTTCATTGATCGTACAGAAAATATCCTCTCCGTACATGGCGGCTTCGTCGCAGGATTTACCGAGTTGAGCGGCAATCGCCTTGGCAACGCAGCGCCATTGTCCACCGTCGTCGATACAGGTACCCCGGTTGCAGAAGTCTCCGGCAATGCTGCAATCCCTGGCTTGTCCCACGCATTCCCCGTTGGCGGAGCAGCGGTCGTTTTCGGTGCAGGGAAGGTCATCGTCGCAAGGGGTATTTTCCGGGAGCTGTTCGAAATTGCAGCCCGTCACCGGGTCGCAGGACCATTCGACGCAGGTGTTTTCATCGTTTCCGCAGGGAAGTTCCGTTCCCACACATTCTCCCTGGGTGCACAGATCGTTGTTCGTACAGACGCTCTGGTCGTTGCAGGACTGGTTTTCCAATGCCGGATCGGCGATCGAAGCACAGACCGGCTCGCCTTCCGCCCCCGATCCTTCGGCGATTTCGCCCTCGTCGTCCCCATCCCCTCCGGTGGAGTCCGGTTCCCGGCATTCCCACATGCGGCACTGTCCGGGCTCTCCGAATGGAATGGAACAGTCGTAGGCCTCGGCCACGCATTCGCCCTGGGTGTCGCAACGGTCGTTGATGGTGCAGGTCAGGCCATCGTTGCAGACTTTTCCGGGAATCGCGGGAAATACACAGCCTTCGGAGCTTGAACACTCATCCCGCGTGCAGATATTGTCGTCCGCACAGACGACCGCCGTATCCAGGTCGGGAACGCACTCGCCCGATTCGCATATCGCCCCGGAATAACAGAGGTTTCCGCTCGTCGTGCATGGGGTTCCGTCGTCCTTGTTCCACTGGCAGAGGTCGTTTTCCTCGTCGCAGCCGTAGATGATGCACTCCTCGTCTCCGGGAGCATCGCAGGGAGGAGGTCCGTGACCTAGGCATACGCCGTCGTCGCAGGAATCCTCAGTGGTGCAGAATTTCCCGTCGTTGCAGCTTTGACCGTTCGGAGCGACATTGAACTTGCACACACCATCGGCGATATCGCAGGCGGCGGCCAGGTGACAAACCGGCGCGGGACCGAGATCGGCACAGCTTTTCGCAGACCCGACACACTTTCCCACGACGTTGCATCGGTCGCCCAACGTGCAGGGATTGCCGTCGTTGCAGGCGGCGAATTCGTCCGGCGTGCCCGTACAGACCAGGTTTTCGTCGCAACGATCGCGAAGCGTGCAGGGATTGCCGTCGTTGCAAGGTTGTCCTTCTTCGGTGCATTCCGTGACGATTTCCTCTTCCTCGTCCGGTTCGGGATCGATGTCTTCGGTGTCCGTTCCCTCTATTTCGTCCCCGTCGGCAGGGTCCGAGTCCATGTCGGCATCTTCGATGTCCGTATCGAGGTCATTGTCCGGGTCGGAGTCGCCGTCCGATTCGTCGAGGTCTTCCTCTCCGGGAACGTCGTCTACATCAATGCCGTCCGTTTCGAGTTCTTCCGCATCCTCGTCGCCATCGACCTCGCTACGCAGGTCGTGCTCAACCTGAAGCAGGATGTCGTTGCAATCCCCGGTGTTTTTAATCAGTACGGCGGAGGCGTCCGCGATACGAAACCCGCTTTTGCGGCAGGCGGCGACCAGCGCTTCGGCGTTTTCCTCGGTGTACTGTTCACAAACCATGGAAAAGGCTGGATTCAGGCTGTAATCCAGATCGGGCGAGCAGCACTCGCGGATTTTGAAAACGGCTTTCTCGCACAGATTTTCTCCCGCGATTTCTTCCGTCAGAAAGTTCGCGCCATCGCAACCCGCCAGAAACAGCCAGCCGCAAAGCCAGAGAAAAACGAGCGGCTGACGGAATAAACCGGTTTGCCGGTCGAAGGAAGTTCCGGTCGAGCGCGAAAGCAGGGAGCAAGAGGTCTGTCCGACGCGAGAGGCCATGATAATCACCTGCTAAAAATCCAGGGCGGCGCCGATTCCCGCCCCTGTGGGGGAAACGGTCGGAAACAGCGAAACGCCCGGTTCGGAAGAGGGTTCGGCGGGAACGGAAGGGACGGCGGACTCGTCGTTCCGGTAGCCAAGGATGGCCATCACCGTGCCGGTAATCAGCATGGCTCCCATGGCTCCATACGCTACGTAGGAATACGTCGCATACCGGTCCCTGAGATCCCGGTAATCGGCCCGAGTGGAAGCCAGGTAAGACTCGTCGCCCGCCCTGGTGTCGTAACGGGACGAGGCGAAGCTCATTGCACCCCCGCCCACACCGACGAGCGCCCCGGCAGCCATCAGTCGAAATCCCCACTTGGAAAGTTCGGGAACCTTCGTCGCGGGATCGACGGCTTCCCGTTTTTCCTCTGCAACGGTCACGCTCCCCGCAAGCATTTCCTGAGGCAGCGAAACGACTTCCGTTTTTCCCGCCTCGATGCTTGCGAAGTGATCCCAGGTCTGGCCATTGGGCAGTTTCACTGTAATCACGTACACGTTGGGAAGCAGCGCCACCGAGCCATCGAAAGGTCCGGTCCCGTCGGAAACGTCGTTGAGAATCACCTCGGAGCCAGCCGGCAGGTTGGCGTACTCGACGAATCCCACGCCGAGTTGAGAGGCGAGGTCGAGCACCATCTGGCGTCCCGCGTTTTGCGGTTCGGGCAGTTCTCCGGCCCATTCCCCTTTGACGGCGGCCACGTTGCGCCCGGTGGGCACGTCGATCAGGTTCATTTCGATCGAACCGATCTTCATGCCGTCCGTGGGATCGATTTGATTGCGTCCCTGGATGAAAAAGGCGTACCGGGCGTTGGTGGCCTTCACGATTTCCGCGAAACAGGCCGATTGTTTGCACTCGTTGAGCCGCAATACGGCGTCGGAGGAAAGGTGCACCATCAGCGTCTGTTTTCCCCACAGGGATTCGAACAGCTTCGACGAGGCGAGCGTAGCGCTCACCTTTTCGTTGAAATCACGGGTTTCCCGGACGTTCAACGTCCCGTTTTCGGGAAGAAGCGAAACGGCGACGATCCCCATTTCCGGTCGTAGCTCTCCCTCCGGAATGGGCGGAGGTGTCGATTCGTCCACTTCCAGTTCGAATGTCGCGTAGATCGGTCGGTCGTCCGGCATCACGAACTCGATTTCGATGTTCTGATACCCTTCCTTTTCGACGCGGAGCTTGTATTGTCCCGGCGCGATCAGCTTGCGAAAGGGCGTGCGACCCAGGGCGCGATCCTGACTGAAAAGACGGGCATCGCCGGGCTGGGTGAACAATCCCAGCGGATAAGGTGGAGCATAAAGCTTCCGCGCTTCCTCGTGAAACTGCTTTTTCAGTTTGTTGACGGTGCAGCGAGGGCATTCCCCCTCGACCGTGCGGATGAAATCACGGCCCCGAACGTCGTAAGTCTTTAATATGTATGCATAATCCAGGTTCGACTTTCCCCGTTTCGGAGGCGATACCGTAATTTCCCCGACGACGAGCATATTCGAGTTGAGGGTCTGGGCCACATCATCCAGGGTTTCGGTGCGGTCGAGATCCCACGTGGCGTTGCGTCCCAGCTTCCTCGATGCAATCTGGCTGGACGTGAAACGGCATTCGTCGAGGGTTTTGAAGTGGCCTTCCAGTTCTTTTTCCAACATGCGCCGGTATTTGGCATGAAGATTTTTGCGTTTCACCGAACGCACCTTCAACGGCAGCACGGCGGCTTTGAGTAGCAGAGGGGATTCATCACCGGCAGGGGGCGGCGGCGCGACCGCTTTTTCCTGCAAGGCAAATTCGGCATACACCGGTCGATCGTCCGGCATGACGAATTCGATGGCGATGGTTTCGAATCCCTCCATCTCCACGAGGATTTTGTACGCACCCGGTTTCAGCAGACGACGAACCGGAGTCTCTCCCCACTCCTCGCCGCCGGACGAGATCCGCGCCCCCGAGGGGGAAGTATCGATCCCCAACGGAAAAGGCGGGGCCGCGAGTTCGGCGGCTTTGGCCGACACCCAGGATTTCAGCGCTTCCGGGGCGCAACTGTCGCACATGTCTTCCACGGAACGGATCAGCTTCCGGCCCTTCGCGTCGTACAAACCGAACGATAAGAAGTAGGTCGGCGGAGGGGTAGGCTCGCTGTCGTCGAGCGCCACACCGGAAATCAAGGTCGCTTTGGAGGTCACCAGCAAATCGGTGCCCAGCTTTTCGGCGAGTTCGGCCAGAACCGTGGCGTCGGCGAGATCCCTGCCGGGAGTTCCTCCGAGGATCTTGCGGCTTCTGGATGCCGGAACGATGCGGAAATTCTCGCGTTTTTCGAACGGCGAGGCCAACTCGGAGGTCAACATGGTCTCGATGGCCGGAGCCATCCCTTCTTCGTCGAGGCTTTCCACTTGCACCGGCAAAATGGCCACGCTGGAAGCCACCTGGGCATACACCGGGGCGACGGACAGCACGAAAAGCACAAAAAGCGGAATACTCGGAATCCATCGAACGAGGCGTTTCGGAAATGGCCGGATCACGTACGCCCTCCTATATGTTCAGCCGCAGGCCGCCGAAGCCCATGAGCTTCACCAGCCCGCCGGACCCGGTGAGGTCGCTTCCCAAGAACATCGTTTCCACGGAAGCTTCGATGAAAAACCCGACGAAGCGATGCGCGTGCAGCAACAATCCTAGGCTCGCGGCAGCTCCCCCGTAATTCGGGTTGAAATTCACGACCGGTCCCAACCTCCCGAAAACCGTGGCGATTTCGCCGTTGGAATCGAAAATGACGTGGGGAATCATCGTGTACACCGCGTCCTCTTCCATGGACATCTCGTTGCGCAGGCCCAGTCCGAACCAGTCGAGAATCTCGTAATCCAGATCGGCGGTCAGGACGGCGGGGTAGCGGCGATCGAACGTCGTCGATCCCGGCTTGTCCTCGACCGAACCCGTCAGATATCCCGAACCGGCGGCGAGACCGAAGCCCCAGTCGCCCTCTTTGGCATGGACCGTTCCCGCCGTCGCGCACGCGACCACACAGACGGCCAGCGCCAGGATGAAAAGCCTCATTCAAGTCTCCATAGGACTTCGTAGAAAGGTCCGTGACAACATGCATCCGAAAGAAATAACGGATAACCTCTTGATTTTACAATGGTTACAGAACTCATGGGGCCTTCGTACACCACCCCGGAGCCTCGTGGCGATTCCTTTCGATCCACATTGGAAACCCATGTGTTTATCTTCGTTACGATACCAGTAACGCCCCGTAAAGTCAATGGACGAGAAGCCCAGGCGGGGCAATCCAATTCTTGAAGAATTTACCCCCTCCAAGCACTTTCGCGGGTGCCATCTATAAGAGAGACCTGTTTGTCCGTTGGTTGGAGCAGGTCTCCGGCCTGCTCCTCATGTTCATGCCGTCGGGTTGGAAACCCGACGAAAAACGAATGGTTCAGGTCGGGAGACCTGAACCAACCCAGGGGTTTTTGGGGGGAAGTCCCAACGAGAAGCTTTGCTTCGCGACGTCGAGTAGGCTCATATCGTTTAACCCTGAAAATTCATGAAAATCGTAGCGAGACGCCGAAAACCGAAGATATTTCAAGAAGTTGGAGCGATTTTCACCCGCAGGCATACTGAACAGTCTGTCGAGGATGAAAATCGTGAAACGAGTGAAAGAACGAGAGTTTTCAAGTCGTAGTAGGTTTTCGTGAATTTTCCGGGTTAATCCGGAATGAAACATTTTTTTACAAATTTGGGTGACATTTTCGAGGATCGCCGGAGTTATACCGGAAAATGACCGATTTCATCGGTTTTTCACTGGCGTTTTGGCGTCCAATTATTACATTGATGCTGAAGGTCGGTGAAAATAATAGCCTGAAACGGAAATTTCCGCCGAAAGCAACGGGCAACGCGATATGTTGAAAGTCACCCATTCCAAAAACTCCTCCAAAACTTTGCTGGTTTTCGTGGTGTTGTCGTTTGTGCTTCACATCGGCTTTTACAGCGCATCGAAAAGTCTCGCCGCATCGATCAAGAAGGAATACAAGCCGATGCTGGTACGCATCGACCGCGTCGAGCCGCCCAAGCCGCCGCCCCCTCCCCCGAAAGAGGAGATCAAGCCGAAGCCGAAACCCAAACCGAAACCGAAGCCCAACCTCAAGCCGAAACCGAACAAAGTCACCAAGCCGCCCGAAGAAAAACCGCCGGAACCGGTCAAAGAGGTGTTCGGCGTCACAAAAGACACGGTGAGCAACAGCAACAGCTCCGTGTCCGTGCGGGTGGGCAACACGCTGAATAAAGAGATGGAGAAAAAGGCTACGAAAGTGGCGGAAATCAAAGACCTTCCGCCCGCTCCGCTTCAGCCTGTAAAAAGCTACAAACTCACCACCCAGCCTTCCCGTTCCCACTGGAATACGCTGCCCGAATACCCCGAAGCCGCCCGCCGCGACGAAATCGAAGGGGTGGTGATTTTTATCGTCGATATCAACGACCGTGGCGTCATCACGCGCATCAAGCTTTCGAAATCGCTGCGCAAAGATCTGGACTGGTCCGCCGTGAACTGGTTGAAAAAACAGCGTTTCACTCCCGGAAAGATCGACGGCAAGTCGGTACCCGTCAAGGGGATTCGCGTGCCGATCCGCTTTACGCTGGATTGATGCCCCTCGGAACTCAGGGACATCTGCCGTAAAGATTTTTGTGACAATTTCGGAGAACTCCGGTGTTGAACGTCGTGAAGCGTAGTTGAAGAAGAAGCTAGGAAATCAAAGGAGAGTTCGTTGAAGGTTACGCAAACTCCCAATATTTTCAGACTCCTGAACGCGATGGTCGTCTTTTGCCTTCTAGGACTGTCCTTCCCTGCATTCGCACAGGATGGCGAAGACGTCCCGCCCCCCTCGGAGATTTCGCCGGAAACGGAAAATATCGAAGAAAACCGGGATGTTCCCCAGGATTCCACGCAAGCCCTTTCCGATGCGGACGAGACGCCTGTCCCCGATACCGGCACGGAACAACAGGCATCCGAGGAACCCACGGTGGAGATGGACGCGGGCGGGCTCGTCATCGAAGGTCTGGAACCTCTGGAAGAAGAGGAAAAGAAGCAGGTGACGACCGAAAAGGGCGTCGTCAATTTTCGGGGCCGGGTGCTGGAAAAAGGCACGAAAAAACCGATTCCCTACGCCGGAGTCTATCTGCCCGAACTGGAGTTGGAAACCACCACGGACGCCATGGGAACCTTCCAGTTCGTGGCGCTGCCCGACGGCATTCACCACGTCAGCGTCCCCGTTCCCGACTATCTTCCGTATGAAACCCAGGAAAACGTCTACGGAAACGTGCTGACGGAAGTCGTCTATTACCTCGAACCGGTGATTTACCAACAGGACGAAATCGTCGTCTACGGCAAGAAAGTGAAAAAGGACGTTTCCCGCAAGGCGATCAGCGTGTCCGAGCTGAAGACGATTCCCGGCAGCCAGGGCGACGCGCTCAAGGTGGTGCAGAACCTTCCCGGCGTCGGAACGAACATCGATTCCGGCGGCATCGTCATGCGTGGGTCCAACCAGGAAGACAGCCGGGTGCTGATCGACGGCACCGACATCCCCCTGCTGTTTCACTTCGGCGGTTTCAAGTCGGTGTACAACTCGGACCTGCTCGAAGACGTGCAGGTGCTCAACGGCGGCTTCGGCGTGGAATACGGCAACGCCACCGGCGGCATCGTGGATGTCAAAACCCGCCGCCTGCGCACCGACCGCTGGCACGGCTACGTGGACTCCTCGCTGCTCGACGTGACCGCCCTCGTGGAAGGACCGACCGCCGAGGGGCAGGCATTCGCAGGAGCGTTCCGGCGTTCGACGATCGACCTCGTGCTTCCCTTCGTGCTGCCGGACGACGAGGACTTTTCGCTCACCACGATGCCGGTCTATTATGACTACCAGTTCGCCTACGACTGGCAGATCAACAAAAACAACCGCTTGCGTTTCGACTGGTACGGAGCGCTGGACAAGATAGAATTCGTGACCAAGGGCGTCTCCGACGACGAGCCGGAGTTTACCGGCACCATCGGGTTCGACACGATGTTCCACAAATGGCACATCGGCTGGAACCTGGAAACCCCTTCGGGCTACGGGCACGATCTGGCGTTGAGCGTCAACTACCAGGTGCTCAATTTCAACCTTGGCGAGAAATACGACTTCGAGCTGGGCGTGGTTAGCAATGCCATCAAATACGACGGGCACCAGAAACTTAACAAAAACAACAACTTGGCTTTCGGTGTGGAGTTCTGGCCGAGTTGGGCTTCGATCGATTCGACCCTGATCCGCCCCCCCAAGGAAGGCGATGTGGCGATTTCGTTTTCCAACTCCGAAACCATCACCTCCAACGTGGACGCCATGTACTACTGGTACGGCATGTACCTGAAGGACGAAGCCCAGATCGGTCCCGTGCTGCTCATTCCCGGAATCCGCTTCGACTACACCCCCAATCTCAACGCCTACAGTGTGGACCCGCGCATTCTCGCCCGCTGGCAGATCATCGACCCGGTTACGCTCAAGGCGGCCTGGGGAATGTACCACCGGATTCCCGACCCGGACGAAATCTTCGAGCCCTACGGCAACGACGGCCTCGCCTTCGAACGGGCCATGCATTCCACGATGGGCGTGGAATGGACCATCACCGACAAAATCGACTTCGATTTCCAGGTGTATTACAAGCAGTTGAGTCAGCTCGTCACCAGCGAATCCGACCCCGAATCCGACCGCGTGTACAACAACGGAGGCTCGGGTTACGTCTACGGGGCGGAAGTCTTCCTGCGCCACCGCATGACCGACCGCTTTTACGGCTGGCTGAGCTACTCGATTTCGCGCTCCATGCGCGACGACGGCCCAGGCACCGAGAAGCGACTGTTCGACCAGGACGAAACCCACAACCTCGTGGTGCTGGCCAGCTACAAGATCACCAAGGAATGGCAAATCGGCGGGCGCTTCCAACTGACCAGCGGCATTCCCTACACCAAGCTGAACCGCAGCATTTACAACGGCGACAACGGCACGTACATCCCGCTGGCCGACTCCGACGAACGCAACACCCACCGCCTGCCGCTGCAACACCAACTTGACGTGCGAGTGGACAAGTTCTGGTACTTCAACACCTGGATTCTCTCGCTGTATCTCGACGTCACCAGCGTGTACTGCCACGCCAACGCGAACGAGATCGCCTACAATTACGATTACACCGAGGATGCGTATTTCCGGAATATCCCGATCTACCCCTCCCTGGGCATTCGAGCGGAGTTTTAGCCATGAAACATCCGATCTCTTTCATGAAACGAAGCATCCCCCTGCTGGCCCTTCCCTACCTCATTTCATTGGGAGCCTGCGTACCGCAGTTCGACGACGAACTGGCCAGCCTCGTGCAGAAACCGCAAATGCTGGCGATGACGCTGGAGCCTCCCGAAATCGAGGCGGGGGACACGGTGGAAGCCGGGTTCCTGATGGCGGACGAGCGCGGGCGGCTGCATCCCGACCTCGCATTGTGGCTGCGCAATGCACCGGGAGAAATCGAAACCGACCCCCGGTCCGGCATCGATGAAGACCAACAGCAGGGCTTCGGCGAGGGAAGCGAAAACGACCTGTTCGTCGGTACGCCGGAGAAATATTCCTTTACCTTCGAAACCTTCAAGGCGATCGACTACACCTACGACGAAGACGGCTTCGCCTCCCAGACCGTCTTGCTGGTCGTGCCGCAGGACACGCCGGACGAATCCCTGTTTTCCGGTGCGCCGGACCTGGAAACGGCGTTTACGCAATACGCCGTCGGATTGCTGGACGGCAGCGTGCCTTCGCTTATCAACTATCGCACCGCCATCGTCTCGAAACGCGACGAGAAAAACCGCAACCCGGTGATTACCTCCATCCGGGCCTTGATCGACAACGACGACCCGGAAAACGGCGAGGACATCGAATTCACCACGGCCCAAGAAACCCCGCTGGATTACACCACCTCGCCCGCTGCGGCGAATCCCTACATCGTCCACGCCCGCAAAGTGGCACTGAAAAACGGGAAATTCCGCTATGAAAACGAACTCGAAATGATCTATTTCGAAGTCACCGCCGAAGATCCCGACGCCGAGAGCGACGAGGAGTTGGAAACGATGCTGCGCTACCAGTGGTTCAGCCCGGAATATCCCAACGGCGGGGAATTCAAGCAGACGCGCAAGCAGATCCAGGAATTTACCCTGCCGAGATTCACCGCTTCCGACGATGTGCCCGTTCCCGAGGATTGCCCCGAAACCGACCACCGTTGCCAAACGAACCTCTACCCGGTGTGGATCGTCGTGCGCGACAACGGCGGCGAGTCGTCGCTGGGCAGCACCTGGGCCGAATTTTACGTGAAGGTCGTTTTGGACTGAGGACAGAGGAAAAGGCCGTAATTTCCAAGGGTTCCCTGGTCGTCTCGATTTGTACTCTTCAATGTCGGGTGATTTTCACCCGACCTACATTTTCTACCATAACCATCAGAATTCATTCAGGTTTCCAAAACTATCACACCCCGTAAAAACGCCTGCCGAACCGGACGATCAGGAAAACTCCCACGAGGAAAAAGAAAAACAGGCCCTGAGCCACGACGTTGCGGCAGCCGTTTTTTCCCTTTTTCCTGTCGCTGTCCTCATCTCCACCCACCGAGGGATTCTCGGAGCAGTCGAACGGCGTATCCACAGCGGTTTCGGGAAGCACGCACAGGTGGCGGTCGAACAATTCCGGGCGGGTCGCGGCCATGGCGGTAAGATACGTCAGACTGGCCGCCCATAAATGCGGATTGGCCACGCGCTGGTCGTACGTGCCGTCACGAACCAGGAAGACTTCCCCGTAGTGAAGGGTGCCTGCCGTGGGCAGTTCGTGGACGAGATACCCCAGCGCCTCCTCGACCTCTGTGAAGCTGTCGGTTCCCGCCAGGGCCAGGGCGGCGGTCAGAGTCACTTTGTTCAGGTACGAGCCGCCGTCCGTTTCGCCGCGCAACGCCTCCAGCACGTCGTCCAGGTTGGTTTCCATCTGGAGGCGCGTGTTCGCATCCGCGAAATCCAGCAACCTCCCGGGCCAGATCGCCGTGCTGGACGCCGCGTGCAGGTTGCTTCCGGGATGGCCGGAAATGTTCCGGCGTTCAAGCAGAAAACCGGTATCTTCGTCAATCAGGTGTGTTTGAATCGCCTGTCGCAACTCGCTCGCCCGGTTTTCGTACTTGATCGCGTCATCTTCGTGTCCAAGCTGCCGGGAAATCTTCGTGGCCCCGTTCAGCGCAGCGAAAATGGGGCCCGCCCCGAAAAGCGTCGCGGTGTAGGCAGGGTTGTCGTTTTCGTTGGCGGGCGCAGGTAATCCGGTGGACGCATCGCGCCAGCGCGTGAGAAGATCCGCCGCATCCTTCACCGTGGGCCAGACGTCGTTCAGGTATTGTTCCCGCGCGGATTCGTCCTCGATGTACCCGGCGTGATAGGCATAATTCCACAAGAGAAACGCGGTGTTATCGATTTCGAAACGGATGAATCCGCCGGTCATTCCGTCGGCGAAATAGTTCATTTCCCAGGCTCCCGCCGGGTACATGAGGGTAGAAGGGTCGTCCGGATCGGGCGGCGGGGCGGGATCGATGATCGGTTCGGCGGCAGACGGCTCTTTTCGCTGCCATTGGGCATACTTGAGCAGGCGTTGGGTCACGAGATCGTGCAACCCGGCGGCGTCCAGGGCCGCGTTGAAAAACGCCCCGTCTCGGGGCCAGTCCTCCCCATAGGCCGGTTGGCGGCTCAACGACGCCACGATCGCCCCGGTGTTTCGGTCCGTCCCGACCAGGAGATTGACCAACGTGCGCTTGCAAAAGGCCAGAAGTTCGGAATCGTCGGAATCCGGCAGTCGTAGCGGATCGATGCGGGCCTTCCAGTGGGAAAGAGTGTTTTCCAGATGCTTCTCGAATCCCAGGCTTCGCGCCTCGTCGAGGGCTTTATAGGCGTCTTTCCCCTTCGCGCCGAACGCGAAATAGAAGGTCGAAGAAAACGACCCGCCGGAGTTTTCTAGCGGAAGCTCCATGGCCGTATTGACCTGCCCGGCGGCGATGCGGGAGCCGCTCAGTCCGTCCGCAGCATCCGTGTAGGCATCTTCCGCGGAATACATCCACCCTTCGCGTTCGAGAATCGAATCCAGCGCGTGCTTCGTACAACGCAACATGTCCAGAGCGCTCAAATCCATCGGATCGGCCTCCGGAAAGCGCTCCGGAATCAGGAGGATGTTGTCTCCCAATTCGTCGATGCTGGCGCAGAAATCCGTTGTATCGAAGCCGATCTGAACGTTTCGCCCGACCCGCGTTTCCGCCGCTCCCATGGCCACATAGACGCCCTCGGAATAGCGAGAATCCGGGTCAGAGGCGATGGCTTCGACGGCGGCAGCCTCGACCGTCGCCGATTTCAGCAAGTCCCCAATGGGGCCGTAGTCGTTCGCCGGAGGGGAAAAGAGATCGATCAGGCTTTCCACAAGCCCCGTATCTCCCGGCTTAAAATGCAGAATCGCATCCCGTTCGGCGTCGTAGACGGCAGCGTAATCATGATGAGGCTCCAGCGCCCAGTCCACGATAGGAAGTTTTGGAACACGCGAAAGCGTGGGCGAGAGGTTCGCATACGCCACCAAGGCTATCGGTTCTATGGATGAATCCGCATCCAGGGCAATGGATACGTTCCGGGCGAGCACATCCGCCTCGGGAAGTACCAGGTCGGTCAACGTCACCGTAATTCCGAGGGTTTCATGGCGTAACATCGTAACCGGAACGGGCGCATCCTCGGCGGCATAGCCGACCGTCGAGGTCCGGCCTTCACCACGCAGCCATGTGAAATTCTCGGCGCTCCCGGAACGATACCGGAGCCCGAAAAACGCCCCCATCGACTCTTTCGCACCGAAATACGGCTGCTTCCGGGCATCGGGATGGTTCGAAGTGACATACGCGAGTTGGTCTGTATAGCTGGGGGAAGGGTACGTTAAAACGGTTAGTTCGCCCTGGGCGGAAAAACCGACGGACAAACCGCCGTTTCCCGCGATGGCATGGACGTTGGTCGCCCCCATCAGGTGCTCGTTGATATCCAGGCTGCTCCAATCCTCCTGGGCCAGAGCGGAAGATGCCGTGCCTCCTGAAAAACAAGTCACGATCCATACTGCGAAACCAAGGAGAAGAACCTCGCCCTTCCCTTGCGGTGTTTTGAATAAATTCATACGAATATCTCTTTTTATCCGGCACGTTCGTTTTTGGTTCCGGGATAGTAATGGAGTCACTTGCCAAACGCAAGAATCGTTAAGAACGGGTGCATCAGCAGGATATTGTCATTTCACTCAGATTGCATACCGCTCACTCCGAGTGCCGCCCTTAGGGCGGTGTATCGAGGAGTAAATGGTATGGCTCGATACGATTTGCTTCGCAAATCACTCGCCATTAGCGCTTATTAAAAAGTCTTCTTCCGCGGTCGCGCGCAAGCGCGCATTGCGGAAAAGAACTCTGTACGAAGGCGCTTTACCTCGATGTTACGCTATGTGGAATGAATGGTTGGCGTGTTGCTTTGAAAGGTTCGATTTGGCTCCGAGCCATGGTGAAAAGAGAAAGAATGGTGTTTGCGCTTCCGGAGAATCATTGTTTTCGTTTGCTGTCTTTCATTTTCGAAGATCCTTTGAGCGCCGTTTACGGTTGTTTTTGATCATCCGGATACAAGGCTCCCGTCTTCTTCGTGAAGCCTTTCCATAGGCTCACCACGCAGGGAGTTCGGCCAACAACTTTTCACGTCAACTCAGACGGGCGGTGAAGCACCTATTTTTTCTTGAGTTCTTGTCGCCTGTCCGAGATCGTTTCTGCTTGGCGTATGATCCGCCATGTTTTGCGCACCGCCAGGGTCTTCCTGCCGACCATGAAAGGCTGTCACAAGCTTCAGGCGTCCCTTTCTACACACCGGACACAAGAGCGGATCGTGTCCGGTGAGCGCCATGTAGCGTTCGTCCCAGCTCATCTCGTCGTATCGCTCGATGGGGGCAGGCTCCAGAGCGCCCAGCAGTTTGCGGCAGCGCTTGATATTGCTTGCCCGAAAACGGTTGGCGTACAAGCCATAATACCGGATGCGAGTAAAACCTTTGGAAAGAACGTGCATCAGAAAACGCCTGATAAACTCCGTTGCCGAGAGCGTCATCACGCGCTTTTCCCCTTCCTTTTTATAGTCCTTGTAACGAAAGGAAACCTTGCCATCTTTCATTCCGATCAAGCGGTGATCGGAGATGGCGCTACGATGGGTGTAGCGGGACAGGTAGTTGAGCATCGTCTCCGGCCCGCCGAAGGGCGCCTTGGCGTAGACATGCCACTTCATCCCACGGTGCTTTTTGATGAACCTGTCGAACTTTTTCGGATCGGCGAGTTTTTCGGACTTTCCGGTAAAGCGCAGCTTGCCCGTTTCATAGGCCTTTTTGAGAGACTCCAGAAACAATCGCCTGAAGAGGCTTTTCAGAACATTCACGTGCAGGAAAAAATCTTCGCGGCAACTCACCCAGCGTTTGGAGTCGGAAGAAATCCCTCCTCCGGGGACGATCATGTGGATGTGGGGGTGATGCAACAATGTGCTTCCCCAGGTATGCAGTACGCTGGTGAAGCCGATGTTCGCGCCCAGATGTTTGGGATCCTTGGCGATGGTGAGCATGGTTTTTGCCGAGGTCTTGAAGAGGATGTCGTAGATCACGCGCCGGTTGACCAGCGCCAGGTCTTCGATCTGTTTCGGGATGGTGAAGACAACGTGAAAGTACTGCACGGGCAAGAGTTCGTCTCTTCGCTTTGCCAGCCACTTTGCCTTGGCCAGTGCGCCGCATCTGGGGCAGGCGCGATTGCCGCACGAGTTGTAGCCTTTCGTTTCATGTCCACAATGGTCGCAGCGCCTGCGCTCGCAGTGTCCGCCCATTTCAGGTGTGCGACAGGCCATGATGTCGTGCGCAGCCTTGATCTGTGTAGGCGATAAGAGATCGCCGTACTCGTCGAGAAATTCATCCCACTTCTCCCGGAGAACGTCAGCCGTTATGGTTTTATCATTACTCATGATTTGCCTCCGATCCCGGCAGAAGGTCGAAGGGGCTTCGCATCCCGGCAATGCGTGCAGTGGCGATGTGGGTGTAGATGGTCGTGGTGGAGAAGGAGGCGTGCCCCATAAGCACCTGGATTGTGCGTAGATCGACGCCGTTCTCCAGCATATGGGTAGCGAAGCTATGGCGAAAACTGTGCGGCGTCACGTTCTTTTCGAGGCCTGATTGGACACGCACGTTTTTGCAGGCGGTCTGGATGGAAGCGGTCGTGATGTGGCTCCCCGGCTTTCTTCCCGGAAACACCCAGGGATCCGTTCGCTTCACCTGGACGTTTGCAGGTTTGCACGTTCTCCAGTACTCGCGTAAGATAAGCAGCAGTTTTGGGGACAGCACTGTGTAGCGGTCCTTGTTCATCTTCCCCTGGTTTACTCGGATGACCATTCTCTGACTGTCGATGTCACTGACCCGCAGATTGGCCGCCTCCGAGACGCGTAGACCGGAGGCGTACATGATTTGGAAAATCGTCCGGTATTTGAAGCTTTTCGCGGCGTCGAAAAAGCGGACGACTTCCGAAGGCGCAAGCACCACGGGAAGCGTTTTGGGCTCCCTGGCCGCTGGAATAGCGGCCAGCGGCCAGGGTCGGTCCATGACGTTGAGGAAGAAAAATCGGAAAGCGCGGGCGTAAGAATTGACGCTTCCCGGAGCGAGTCTGCGTTTATCATGCAGATAAAGCAGGTAGTCGCGGATCTCCTCCAGGCCGATTCGTCCCAACGACTTGCCGACGTGCTGCTCGAGTTTTTTCAGCCTGCGCAGATAGTCATCTTGCGTGGAGGTAGAAAGATTTCTCAATTTCATCTGCCGCACCATTCGTTGACGTGCGCTTCTCATATCCGACCTCCTTTCACGGCTTCGCATGCATGGAAAGATGTCGCCTTCTTCCGGGTGATGAAACTCGCCGGGGCGGGACGGATGGAGGTGCAACGCAAGATGTGCCTGACCTCGCGCGGGTTATCTGCTTGCGTCAGACGATGCATAAAGAAGGAATAACGCAGTGTCTTCTCGATCGTCGTATAATCGAAACCGCCATCGATTGCAGCTTGCCTGATCGCCTTTTGCATGGGACCGGGAGTCAGTGGATTTCCATCGTGATCGCGTGTAAAAAGTAGATCCGTCCGGGGTCGGGTGTCGCGCCACCACCGGCGCAGAGTATCGAGTGTCTCCGGGTGAAGCGGAATGAATTGGGGCCACGCACTGTTTGTAGATTCCAGACGGATCAGCATCCTTTTGCCGTCGATGTCTCCTGTCCGCAGGCGACAGGTCTCGCCTATGCGCAAACCGCCGCCGAACGTTACGGTCAAAACCGTTTTGTGAAGCTCTGAAGTAACGCCATCAAGCAGTCGGTTCAGATTGCCCAGAGAGAGAGGATCGGGAATCGGCCCTGGCTTCCCGGGAGAAAGAAAGCAGGCCGCAACCTGAGGGCGATCCAGCGTCACGAAATAGAGAAACTTAAGCGCCATCAGCGCTTGGTGACGGAAACTGACCAGTCTCTTTTCCGATCTTGCCAGGTGCTTGATCCAGGCCTCGATTTCAGCCGAGCCCAGTTGCTCCGGCGAGCGCTTGAAATGTCGGACATACGATTCGGCGCGGTTTAGATACTGCCTGCGCGTGATGGGGCGCAGTCCGTAGCGTAAAAGATCGGCGCTCATTCTTTCCTTGAGATGTCCCATGAGTTTCCTCCATGTGATGGACGTCGCCCGGAAATCGGACGACTGAGATCACGAGGATGGAGGATTCATGGGATTTGAAGCAAGGTTAGCCGGGAAAGAACGGGGAGACGCCACAGACGCCAAGGGGCTTTACGATCATAAGGACAAAGGTGGGATCGAGCACGGCCTTACGGACCGGCAGGGACTAAAAACTGCCGCGAAGCGGCTTCGTACTTTTTTACAACGTGACAATTTTTTGTGATGCACCCTTTAAAAATGCTTGGGAATGGAAACCCCAAATCACCATTCCACGATTCATATAATGGGATTTCCCATATGAAATCAAAATGTTACGGACTTCTTAAGCTGCACTCGAATCGCGGTATTCTGCTTCGTCCCGGAAGACATATTTTAATGTCTTGACATGGCCATGCATAGACGATAAAAGGCGGCATTGCCATATTGGGAATTCGTACCGACATTTAATCGCGTTTTCAGGAGGAGGAATCATGAAATCCATCAAATGGGTCGGTTTGGCTATGCTGGCACTGCTTCCGCTGCTTTCGGCTTGTGGAGAGTGCGATGGCTGCTGCGAAAGCAACCAGCCGTACAAGTTCGACATTCACGGCGAATTGCAGGGAGTGGTCGTCGACGCCATTTCCGGCAAACAGCTTGACAGCGCCATCGTCAAGCTTTCGATCGACGGTGATTTGAAACGGGCTCAAAAGCTCAACAACGGCGACGGCACCGAAGCTGCGGGCGCGTACTTCTTCCCGTATGTCCCGTCGGACATCGAAATCCCGATCTTCGCCTCCGCCGACGGCTACCAGAACTTCGAGGGAATGATCAAGCTCGACTCCCACGTGCTGGGCACCTGGTATTTCCTCAAGGAGCCGACGGAAGTCGCCAACATCCAGCTTTTCCCGATCAACTACAAAACCCCGCCGTTCCAGGTGAACGTGACCTACGCCAACACGCCGGTCAACGGAGCCACCGTGCTGATTACGCCGGTCGCCGAAGACAACTCCGGCTTCACCGCCGGTAAATTCCTGGGTGCGGTCAGCAACCGTCTCGCCACAGTGCAGGCCACCACCGACATGGCCGGCTCGGCAGTGTTCTCGACGGACAGCTTCGTGCTCGGCGGCGCGTACAAAGTCGCGGTGCTGCCGATCCTCTTCAGCAACAAAATGCTCGGCCAGGAAGAAAGCCCCACGTTCATTATGGGTACTGACGATGCGTATTGGAACATTTCGCTAACGGAAATCAGCCCGACTTCCACCGTAACGCCGCAACCCGAATGCGACGACAACGTCAACCTTCCCTACTGCCAGGGCACCGTGATTTACGTGTGCGTCGGCGGCTTCTGGACCTCCAACGACTGCGCCGACAACAGTCAGATCTGCGTCGAGGACGAAATCACCACCGCCGCTTCCTGCGAGGACGATACTTCCGAGGAATAATAAGCACTTATCTCTGCTTACCAGGGACGCCTTCGGGCGTCCCTTTTTTGGTTTCCCCGCCTTCTCCTCACCTGCCCTTCACGCGGATTCACCCGTGACGCCATCCGCGTCACGAACATGCGCCCGTTCACGGCATCAAGAGCCTTCGCGCAAACATGCAAATTGATGAAAAAACGTGCAGATTCGCAACCACGAGCTTTGCAAGAGAAAATAGCACGTTGCGTGGCTTTTGGGTCGAAAAACACCGTTTTTGTCCAGTTGCTGTACACTTTTCACGAGGTACCCTCGACTCGTTGCGAGAAAACCGATGGGAACTTTGCACACTTTGGCGTGAATTTGCACGAGTTTTGCGGCATGAATCGAGCATGACGTGAGTTTGCACGAAAATGCACGACTTTGCAGTGTATTCAATAGATTTCATCGGGACCAACCCATGCGGGCGATTGTACCCTGAAGCTTTGTAACCTATTGAAAACATGAGACTATGATGGTTCAGGTCTCCCGACCTGAACCATGTGTTTCATGTCGGTTTTCCAACCCGACGGCATGAATCTGTGGCGCAAGTCGGGAGACTTGCTCCAACGAACGAAGAAGGGCATTTCGTCCACCGAGATCCCAGGCGGAATGGTGTCGGGGTTTCCTCTCAACCTGTACGCCGGCGTACACTTTGGCCGCCGAAAATCACCCCCAACCTGTACGTCAGCGTACAGGTTGAAAAACGAGTTCCTGTGTATTTACAAGAAGTTATAAAAATGACCTCCACCCCCCATACGTGCACGTACAGGTTGGGGCGACGCTTCACATATTTTGGTGAAAATGGCTGAAAACCGGGGGGATTTTGTCCCGTTTCGTCGCGTTTCGTTCGAAGTTTGCACGATCTGGAGCGAAATGACGCAAGTCTGCGTGAAATTGCGCAAGTTTTGCGAGTTTCCAAGGGTGGGATTTTTATAAGAAAAATCGTAGGTCGGGCTAATTTTTAGCCCGACACCTTGGCATTGTCGGGCAAGAAATTTGCCCGACCTACGCGAGCTTTTCAGTATATCTGTCCGTTGGTTCAGGTCTCCCGACCTGAACCATTCGTTTCTCGTCGGGGTACCAACCCGACGGCATGAACATGAGGAGCAGGCCGGAGACCTGCTCCAACGCAAGATCCTTTGTGGCGGGTGAAAATCACCCGACCTTGGCCCTTGCGATCCACGAGACAATGCCGCACCAACCGTCTGAAACGACCCTCCTTCCACAAAAAACGCCGCATTCGGATTCGAATGCGGCGTCGTGGATTCCTTAAGGATTCCGGTTATTTCTTCTTGGCTTTCAGCGCGTCTTCCACGGCCTTCTTGAAGGCTTCGTAGGGCTGGGCACCGCGAAGTTTTTTGCCATTGATGAAGCTGGTGGGCGTGCCGCGCGCACCGACCTTGTTGGCCAGCGTCTGTTCGGTCTTGATCTGGTTGGCGATCGCATCGCTCTCCATCGCGGCTTTCCACTTGGTGAGGTTCAGACCGATCTGCTTGGCATAGCCTTCCAGGTCGGCATCTTCGAGCTTCTTGCTGTTCTCGAACATAATCTTGTGCATTTCCCAGAACTTACCCTGCTCCCCGGCGGCCAACGCAGCCTTGGCGGCGGGCATCGCACGCTTGTGGAAGCTCAGCGGCTGGTTCTTCCAGACGATCTTCAGCTTGTCGCCGAACTCTTTCTCGAGTTTGTCAAGCGTCGGCTCCACGCGCGCACAGAAGGGGCATTGGAAATCGCTGAAGTAGACCAGTTCGACCGGGGCGTTTTTGCCACCCTTGGCGTAGGATTTTCCAACCGGTACGTCGTAGACCTTGTTGGGATCTTCTTCCTGGCGGCGAGGCTGCTGCTTGGCTTCGGTCGCGCCGCTCTTGATGATTTCCTTATACAGGGCGTCGCCTTTGAGACCTTTTTCCTTCGCCAGTTTCTCGGCGACGGGAAGGATGTCCTTGTCGATGAAGGATTTGAACATCTCGAAGGGACGGGCGCCGGAGAAGCTGCGTCCGTTGATGAAGAAACCGGGCGTGCCGCGAGCCCCGAATTTCTGGAGCAGTTTGGAGTCGGACTCGATCTTCGCCACGGTCTTGGGATCTTTCATATCCTTCTCGAACTTGGCCATGTTCAGGCCCAGTTCCTTGGCGAAAGCTTTGAGGTTGTCTTCCTTGAGAGCCTTCTGATTGGCGAAGGCTTTGTCGTGGAATTCCCAGAACTTACCCTGCAAGTTGGCGGCGTGGGCGGCCTGGGAGGCCAGCTTGGCGTCCTTGTGGAAGGGCAGCGGGTTGTGCACGAAGAAGACGCGGATTTTTCCGGGATAGGTTTCTTCGATCAGCTTTTTGAGCGTGGGATTGACGCGGCTGCAGAAGGGGCATTGGAACTCGGAGCCTTCGATAATGGTGATGAGGGCGTCCTTGTCGCCTTTCATCGGCGAATTTTCCGGGATCTCGATCTTGTAGACGGTGGTGTCTTCCTGGCGCTGGTCACGCGGCTTGGGAGGTTCGGCCTTGGTCTTGGCGTTCTTGATGACTTCGGCGTATACGTTTTTCACGCCTTTGGCCTTGATTTCTTTCGCAGCGGCCATTTCCTTGTCGATGACGGCTTTGAACTTTTCGAAAGGCTGGGCACCGGAAAGGCGGATGCCGTTGATGAAGAAGTGAGGCGTTCCACGCGCCTGGAAACGCTGGGCAACGGCTTTGTCCTTCTGGATTTTCGCACCGGTTTTGGGATCGGCGATGTCCGCCTTGTACTTGGCCATGTCCAGGCCGAGTTCTTTGGCGTATTTTTCCACGTCTTCCGGGCTCAGGGCTTTGCGGTTTTCAAACAGTTTCTTGTGCATTTCCCAGAATTTGCCCTGGTTATGGGCGGCGATGCTGCCCACGTGGCCGTTCATCGCATTCTTATGGAAAGGCAGCGGGTTGTGTTTCCACGCCACGCGCACGTCGTTGCCGTAGGTTTCCAGAATCTTGTCGATGGTGCCTTCTACTCGACCGCAGAAGGGGCATTCGAAATCGGAAATTTCGATGATCGTGACAAGCGCGTCCTCGCCGCCGCCTTTGATCGGATCGTCGGCGTCGACTTCGACTTTGAAGCGTTCCTCTTCAGCCGGAGCTTTCGGCTTGTCGGCTTTTTTCGCAACTTTGTCGTCGACTTTCTTGACGGGCACGTCTTTTTTCGCCTCTTTGTCTTCGGCTTTCTGGCCGCATCCGGCAGCCAAGACAAACAGCAACAGCGCGGTGACCATCACCGGCCACATCAACATCCTCTTACTCATTCGATAACCTCCAATTTGACAGTGAAAGGTTCCAGGTTTTACGGTTGAATAAAGAACTATGTTCGGACATGGAACGAAAAAACGGCCTCGTTTATTCCGATCCTTTTCGATTTTTCATCCCCCCATGACGTTTTCCCAACAATGGAACGATCGTCTGCAGTCGCTTGACCCGATTCCGGGTTGTTCGATTCCCAAGCCAATGTTCGGGTATCGCGACCCTAACAGAATCATTCGTTCGGTGCAAGAGTTTTTGCCGCGATTCTCAAGAACAATTGAAACGTCCTGGTTTTCACTTCAGCAGGCGCGATTTTGGAGAAAAGTAGCAGAAATCACAGAAGAATTTCACGTCCCCTACGGACAGCTACCGGTCGGAATCCTCAAAGCCGCCTCGCGGCTTACGCTTCGAAACCGGGACACATCGGGCGAGATCTTCGGGAGGCGGGCGATCGTCGAAAAACACGGATTCGAGACACAATCCCGAGGCGGGGGCGGTCTGCGAGGCTTTTCTGCGGTCGCGAGCCTGCAAAATCGCGGGAACGTCTTCCGGGGCGAGTCGCCCCCGTCCAACATCCACCAGCACGCCGACGAGGTTACGCACCATGTGTTTCAGAAACGCCGTTGCGAACACCCGGATCGCGATGCGTTCTCCATCGCGTTGCACTTTCAGAGAATAAAGGTAGCGCACCGGGTGTGCGGCCTGGCAATCCGAAGCGCGAAACGAGCTGAAATCGTGTTCGCCGACGAGATGACCGGCGGCCCGGCGCATCGTTTCCACGTCGAGATGCTTGGGGACATGCCAGACCCGGCCAAGGTCCAGCGTCGGTTTCGCCGGTCGGTTCAAAATGGTATAAGTGTATAATTTTCCAGCGGAATGTCGTCTCGGATCGAAGGTTTCGGGCACCCGGTCGACGTGCACGACGGAGAGATCTTCCGGGGTATGGGCGTTGAGCGCCAGCAGCAGTTTTTCCGGCGGCATGTCTTTGTCGATATCGAGGCAGGCCACCTGCCCCAGGGCGTGGACTCCCGCGTCGGTACGTCCCGCTGCGAAGACACGGATGTCCCGTTGAAAAATCGCGGCGGCGGCTTTTTCGAGCGCACGTTGAAGCGTGCGTCTTTCCGGCTGGACCTGCCAGCCGCTAAAATGTTCTCCGTCGTATTCGAGCGTCAATCGGTAGCGGGTCATTCTCCGGCCTTCGGAAACGGGGGTTCATCGAAGCGTGTACGGGAAGGCAGACATTAAAAAGTACAAAATCCTGCCCGATCGTTCACAACCTATTGAAATCCAAGACTTTTATCCCCTCTCCCTCAGGGAGAGGGTTAGGGTGAGGGCAAACAAAAACCTCCCCTCACCCGGTGCTGAAGCACCGGCCTCTCCCCCAGGAGAGGCAATCGGACCCTCCGGGTCCATTCAAAGTTCGCACCTTTTTATGTCCACCCGTGTACGGGAAGGCCAAAATACCGGTCTTTTCGGGGATTTTCAACGTTTATCGGCACAAAAACGCACCGTGGAGCGTTCCGGGCCGAGGGAAAACTTGTCTCTCGCGTCCGCCTGTGGAAAAATGCCGGAAATTTCACCTGTAGCGAGGAGCGACGATGGCAAAGCTGAGCGACCAGACGATTTTGATTACGGGATGTTCCACCGGCATCGGTCGCCGACTGGTGCTGGATTTCGCCGGGGCGGGAAATCGGGTGTTCGCCACGGCGAGACGCCTGGAAAGCATCGAGGATCTCGCGGGCGAACGCATCGAGGTGCTGCCCCTGGACGTCACCGACGGCGCATCCATGAAACGCGCGGTGGAGGAAGTGGTGCGCCGCGCCGGGGGCGTGGACATGCTCGTGAACAATGCCGGATTCGGCCTGATGGGACCGGTCGCCGAACTGGACCTGGACGACATCCGGCGACAGTTCGAAACCAACGTCATCGGTCCCATTGCGCTGACTCAACTCGTACTGCCGTACATGGTTCGGACGGGACGGGGGCGGATCGTCAACATCGGCAGCGTTTCCGGCATCACCACCGCGCCCTACGGCGGCGCGTACAGTGCATCCAAGGCCGCGTTACACCTTTTCAGCGAGGCTCTGAGGATGGAAGTCGCCCCCTTCGGCGTAGAGGTGATCGTCGTGCAACCCGGCGGAATTCAATCGGATTTCGGAAAAACGGCGGCAAGCCTGATCGAGCGTTTCGGCCAAAAGGGGAGCCTGTACGAACACGGTATGGAGGGCATCGAAACGCGGGCGCGGATGTCGCAGAAAATCTCCACGCCGGTGGAGGAATTCTCGTCCAGGATGGTGGATGCCGTCTTAAAAATTCCGGCCCCTTACGTGTTTCGCGCCGGGCATGGATCGGCGCTGCTGCCCGCCCTGCGATGGCTGCTGCCCACCGGCGTCCGCAATCGTATTATGGGAAGCAAATTCAAGCTCGACAACCTGAAGGGCACGCAATCGAAGTCGGACGAAAATCCGTAGCGAATTTCCTAAAACTTCAAGGTTTTTCAGCACTTGTCGAATCAACCTGACAGGCCGGACCGAACAGGCGAAGCTCCATGAACGGGCGAGGCCAGCCATTCAAACGACGAAGGTTTTCCGGGGAAAGATAGGGCGATGTCGTCCGAAAAATCTTGTCGGAATCGGGGGTGAACGCCCGGTCGAAAAACGCCCCCCGTCGCCGAAACCACGAAGAATATCGAAGGAAGCCGCACTCTTCGTTTTCTTGATCCCAACACACATTAAAAAGTCTTCTTCCGCAGTCGCGCGCAAGCGCGCATTGCGGAAAAGAACTCTGTACGAAGGCGCTTTACTCCGAAGTCTCGCTATGTGGAATGAATGACGTGCGGTTGTTTTGAAAGGTTCGACTCGGCTCCGAGCCGTGTTGAAAAGAGGGAGAATGGTGTTTGCGCTTCCTGGGAATCATGGTTTTCGTCTGCGATCTTTCATTTTCGAAGGTCCTTTGGGCGGTATTGACGGCTGCTTTTCGCCCTCCGGACACACGGCGCCCGTCTTCTTCGTGGAGGTTCCGTCTGATCCGGCACGCAGGTAATGCAACGAGCGTATTTTCACACGAGCTCAGACGGGCGGTGAAGCGCCTGCCATTTCCGGTCTTTTCGCCTGCCCGAGTTCGTTTCCGTTTGGCGGATAGGCCGTCATGTTTTGTGCGCCGTCCGGCCTATCATGCTCCGTGACGAGTTCCAGCCGTCCCTTCTTGCACACCGGACACAAGAGCGGATCGTGCCCGGTGAGCGCCAGGTAGCGCTCGTCCCAGCTCATCTCGTCGTATCGCTCGATGGGTTCGGGTTCCGGCGCGCCGAGCAAGTCACGGCAACGCTTGATATTCCTCGCCCGAAAGCGGTTGGCGTGCAAGCCGTAATGCCGGATGCGCGTAAAGCCCTTGGGGAGAACGTGCATCAGGAAGCGCCGGATAAATTCGGTCGCCGAAAGAGTCATGACGCGCTTTTCCCCTTCCTTTTTGTAATCCTTGTACCGGAAGGAAACCTTGCCGTCTTTCATTGCGATCAAGCGCTGATCGGAGAAGGCCGTGCGATGAGTGTACCTGGCCAGGTAGTTGAGCGTCGTCTCCGGCCCGCCGAAGGGCGCTTTGGCGTAGACATGCCATTTCATCCCACGGTGCGTTTTGATGAACCGATCGAAAGCTTTCGGGCCGGCGAATTTCCCGGACTTTCCGGTAAAACGCAGTTTGCCCGCTTCATAGGCCCTTTTGAGCGCCTCCAGAAACAATCGCCTGAAGAGACTCTTCAGAACGTTCACATGCAGAAAGAAGTCCTCGCGGCAAGTCACCCAGCTTTTGCCGTCGGGCGAAATCCCGCCTCCGGGGACGATCATATGGACGTGGGGATGATGCAGCAAGGTGCTGCCCCAGGTATGCAGCACGCTGGTGAAGCCGATGTTCGCGCCCAGATGCCTGGGATCCCCGGCGATCGTGAGCATGGTTTTCGCCGAGGTCTTGAAGAGGATGTCGTAGATCACGCGCCGGTTGATCAGCGCCAAATCCTCTATCTCTTTCGGGATGGTGAAGACGATGTGAAAGTACGGTACGGGCAAGAGCTCGGCTCTGCGTCCGGCCAGCCACGTGGCCGAGGCCAGAGCGCCGCATTTGGGGCAGGCGCGATTGCCGCATGAGTTGTAGCCTTTGGTTTCGTGTCCGCATTGGTTGCAGCGTCTGTGCTCGCAGTGTCCGCCCATCTCGTTGGTGCGGCAGGCCATGATGTCACGAGCGGCCTTGGTCTGCTCGGGCGACAGGAGATTGCCGTACAGACCGAGAAACTCATCCCAATTCTTCCGGAGAAGTTCGGCCGTCGTGAGTCTGCTATTCGCCATGATTCGCCTCCGATCCCGGCAGGAGGTCGAAGGGGCTTTGCATCCCGGCGATGCGCGCCGTGGCGATGTGGGTGTAAATGGCCGTGGTGGATAAGGAAGCGTGCCCCAGGAGCACCTGGATCGTGCGTAGATCGACGCCGTTCTCCAGCATATGGGTGGCGAAGCTGTGGCGAAAACTATGAGGCGTTACCTTTTTGCTCGGCGCCAACCCCGATTGAATGGAGATTTTTTTGCAGACAATTTGGATGGAAGTGGTCGTAATGCAGCGTCCCTTAATTCTTCCTGGAAACAGCCATGGATTCTTACTGTTTGCCTGATGTTTTCCCGGCTTGCATGTTCTCCAGTAGTCCCGTAAGATGAGCAGCAGTTTCGGAGACAGCACGGTGTAGCGATCTTTGCTCATCTTGCCTTGGCGAACGCGGATGACCATTCTCTGGCTATCGATGTCGCTCGCCCGCAGATTCGCCGCTTCCGAGACGCGTAGACCGGAAGCGTACATGACCTGGAAGATCGTGCGATACCTGACGTTTTGGACGGCGTCTAGAAAACGGACGACTTCCGAAGGCGCAAGTACCACGGGAAGCGTTTTGGGCTCCCTGGCCGCTGGTATTGCCGCCAGCGGCCAGGGGCGGTCCATGACGTTGAGAAAGAAAAAGCGAAAAACCCGGGCATGAGAATTGACGCTCCCCGGAGTGAATCCGCGTTTCTCATGAAGATAAAGCAGGTAGTCGCGGATCTCCTCCAGGCTGATTCGTCCCAACTGCTTGCCGACGTGCTGCTCGAGTTTTTTCAACCTGCGCAGATAGTCGGCCTGCGTGGAGGCGGAAAGGTTTCTCAACTTCATCTGCCGCACCATTCGTTGACGTGCGCTTCTCATATCCGGCCTCCTTTCACGGCTTCGCATGCATGGAAAGATGTTGCTTTCTTCCGAGTGATGAAAC
This sequence comes from Myxococcota bacterium, assembly GCA_963663525.2. Lineage (GTDB taxonomy): Bacteria > Myxococcota_A > SURF-8 > SURF-8. The sequence continues at coordinate 1,259,441 of CAXXHC010000003.1, read as the reverse complement.
TGGCCAGGACGAGACGGATGGAGGTGCAGCGCAGGATGTGCCTGACCTCGCGTGGGTTGTCTGCTTGCGTCAGGCGATGCCTGAAGAAGGAATAGCGCAGTGTCTTCTCGATCGTCGTATAATCGAAACCTCCATCCATTGCAGCTTGCCTGATTGCCTTTTGCATGGGACCGGGAGTCAAGGGATTGTCATGGCCATCGCGTGTGAAAAGCAGATCCGTTCGAGGCCTAGTGTCGCGCCACCACCGGCGCAGGGTTGTGAGAGTTTCCGAGTGAAGCGGAACGAATTGGGGCCAGGCGCTGTTTGAAGAAGTCAGGCGGATCAGCATCCTTTTGCTATCGATATCCCCCGTCCTCAGGCGACAGGTCTCGCCCAGGCGCAAACCGCCGCCGAATGCTACGATCAAAACCGTTTTGTGAAGCTCAGAGGCAACGCCCTCAAACAGCCGGTCCATCTCGCTCTTCGTGAGCGGATCGGGAACCGGTCCCGGCTTGCCGGGAGAAAGAAAACAGGCTGCGACACCTGGACGATCCAGCGTCACGAAATAGAGAAACTTGAGCGCCATCAGCGCCTGCTGCCGGAAACTGTCCGGTCGCTTTTCCGCTCTCGCCAGGTGCCGGATCCATGCCTCAATTTCAGCCGCGCCCAGTTGATCCGGCGATCGCTTGAAATGTCGGACATACGATTCGGCGTGGTTCAGATACTGTTTGCGCGTGGCAAGGCGCAGCCCGTACCGTAAAAGATCCTCGCTCATTCTTTCTTTGAGATGTCCCATGAGTCTCCTCCTCGTGATTGACGCCGCCCGGAAATCGGACGACTGAAATCACAAGGATGTCGGGGTCATGGGAATTCAGGCAAGGTATTGCGGGAGAAAACGGGAAGATTGCAAACGCGCCAAAGGGCTTCAACGCAGGATACGATCACAAAAATATGGCTGGAGTCGAGCAAGAACTTACGGACAGGCAGGGGCTAAAAACTGCCGCGAAGCGGCTTCGTACCACGGTTTGTTGTGAAATGAAGCGGTAAGTACCCTGTTTCAGGGCGGATTCCAGGTTTTGCGGTGTGACCGGAAACGGCAGGGCCGACACCTCGCGACCGTCGGGAAACGCAGCGAGCAGACGCCAGTCGTTTTCGCGTTGGGCAAGGCGCAGGCCGAGCCGGGGAAGCGTGAACGTCCGATAGACGAAAAACGTCCCCTTCTCCCACATGTATTCAAGAATATTCCTCAAAGTTTCCGGCATGTTGAACGTTTTTTCGTGGGCGATCAGGCGTAGATTGGCGCGGTTGATCTCGCAGGCGATGTGCGCCGGGCCTTCCGCCTCGTCCCGGCAATCCAGACGCCCCACCGATTCCCACAAACGCTCAATGCGTTCCCTGTGACGAAACATGGCCTCCGGGTCGATGCGTCCCGTGGGCGTGACCACAAGCGGGGCGAGAGCCTGAAACGAGGCGGGAGAAATGCCCCGCTTCGTGCCGTTAAGCAGGGTGGGAACCTCGAAAAACTCAGCAGGAATCAATAGATACGACCCACCCGCCCAGACGCATCCGACGAATACGAGGATTCCCAGTCCGATGGAAACGAGGCGACGCATGTTCTTGAAAAAGACTCCGGATTTCGGTTCGGCGGAGGGAAAATGCTTCCATCTCCGCCGATTTTCGGCCATTTCACTCACGATCGTTCTTTTGTAGCACAGCCTGTCCCGCCAAGGAAGGAGAACCGGGAAAAGAGGCCCTCCTTTTCTCAACGGTCACCGCAATAACGTTGCGGTTTTTCGGAACTTGGTCTAATAATATAGAAGATTTGAGAAAACGGTTTTCATCCCATTCAATCCCCGAATCCGGTTCGGCGCTTGCGACGGGAAACTTGAATTATTTGCGTGCCATGACTTTTTTTTCATGTTCGAAGGGGACGCGCAAGGGGATACTTTCCCTTTACGTTGGTCGCTCGTTTGGAAAATGGCAGGCAAGCGGAGGGATCGCCGAAAGGGATTCTGCGTTAACAGGTTGAAATAAGGGCGGTTTTTTCTTTCGAGCTTCCATACTCGGAAAAAATGCCGCCGCGGAACGAAAAACGTTCCGTCCAAGTGGATTTAGGCCGGATTCTTGCGATTGAAGAAATGGGGATTCGTTCGCTTTGAAACAGAATATTCGCAACGACTATCCAAGGCTCGTGGAGGTTCCTATGTTGCGCCGACTAGGCTTGTACGCCGTTTTACTGTTCGCCTTTGCCCTTTGTTCCTGCGACGGAGACCTGTCCGATCTCCCGGGGGATATCGACGTAGATATTGACGGAATCGATATCGATTTCGGAGATATCGACTGGGGGGACTTGCCGGAGATCGACAAAGACGCCGAGGAGGAAGAAGAGGGAGAAATCCCCGACACCGACAAGGTGGACGAGGCGGACCAAGATCCCGATCCCGTGGATGTGGATAAAGACTCCGACGTGGAACCCGATGCCGACGCGGATATCGAAACCGACGAGGACGCCGACGAGGATGTCGTGGAAACCCAGGGATGCGGGAATCTGCAGGTTCCCGAAACCTTCGTGTTCCAAGATGCCACGGTGGGACAAGTCGCCAGCGGGTTGATCGAAATCACCAACCAGCCCAGCGAAGGTGCAAACGGCCCGACCGTGACGGCGACGCAGTTCGAATTCCTCGAAAACCCCATGAACGTGTTCAGTATCATGAACGTGCCGCCAATCCAACTGCCTTCCGAGGCGGCCACCTCCCTGAACGTGATCTGCCTGATGACCCTGCCGGGACAGTACACCGGTCGGTTGAAAATCACCTTCGGCCCGACGGCCTGCGAAGCGGACCGGACCGCCGAAGTCGAACTTGTCTGCAACAGCGAGCTGGCGATTCTGTATACCCATCCCAAAACCATCGAATTCGGATACGTGCCCTTGGGAGACTCCGAAACCGTCGAAATCGCGGTTGCCAACCAGGGCACGCTCGATCTTGTCGTGTTGAGCGATCCGAGCATGGATTCTCCCGTCGAGGGCGTATTCACGATCGTCAACGACGCCGAGCACCCTTCCATCGGCGGCGAAACCATCGAAATGGGAAATGCGAAAATCGTGGCCATCCGCTTCCAACCGGCGGAGGCGACGTACTATCACGGCGCACTTCTGATCGAAACGAACGATAGCCAGCGTGCGCTGGAAGCCTCCGACACGCGCGAAGCGCGAAGCACCTATCGGATTCCACTGATCGGTCGCGGAATCTTCGAATGCCCCACCGGATACACCCACCAGGGCAAATCCTGCATCAAAACCAACGACAACGGCGTCGTGACCGGCTGCATTCCCGGCGCACGCAAATGCTCGGACGAAGGCGAAGCCTTCCAGGTCTGCAACGACGACGGCCTGGGTTGGGGCGAGGACCAGTTCTGCGAAAACGGTATGGAGTGCATCGGGGGCTCCTGTCTGTGGCAGTTGTGCGAACCGGGCGCACGGCGTTGCGCCGGAGTGGTCGAGTACACCTGTCTTGAAAGCGGGATGGAGTACAACGACGGCACGATCTGCCGGGACAGCAATTACTGCACCGAAGATACCTGCGAGTGGGGCAAAGTTCCCTCGTGCCAGTACCTCGACGTGAGCGACACCTTGTGCGACGATTCCAACGGATGTACGGCGCACGTCTGCGACCCGCTCGAAGGCTGCCTGCTGGATGAAACCGCCACAACGGCGTTGAACGACACCCTCTGCGGCGACCAGGAAAACCAGTGCCTGGGCGCGTCTTTGTGCAAAAACGGGGTCTGCCAGACAGGCCAGCCAATCACCTGCAACGACTCCAACCCCTGTACGAGCGACGTCTGCGACCCGTCCGAGGGCTGCGTTTTCGAGCTGCAGAACGTCTCCTGCAACGACCTGGATGCATGTACCAATTTCGACCGCTGCAAATTGGCGCTCTCCCATTTCTGCGAAGGCCGCACCGTCCCCTGCGATCCGGACGCCGAAACGCCCTGCTCCGACGGTACCCGCTGCATCGAGGCTCTGGGACCGACCTGCGCCGGGCAGGACGTGGTTTGCAACGATGGCCTTTTCTGCACCGAAGACACTTGCGATGCGGAAACCGGCTGTCAGTTCACCGCCCGTACCGGAGTCACTTGCGACGACGACAACCCTTGCACTACGAACGATCAGTGCACGGAGGCGAAAATCTGCGAGGGCGAAGTGGTGGAATACCCGGACGACGGGAAGTGGTGCACCGGCGTGGAGATCTGCGACCCCGAAACGGGTCTTGAAAGCCACATCGAAGTGCCCGACTGCGACGACGGGGTGCGTTGCACGAGCGACGTATGCGACCCCACGCTGGACCACTGCGTCAGCACGCCCACGGAAGACTACTGCGACGATCTCGGCGAGTGCATGAATTCATATTGCGATCCCGAACTGGGATGCATTTACGAGCCGGCGGACGACTACACCGCCTGCGACCGCTTCCCGGAGATCGAGGAATTGTGCTTCGGCGGCGTGTGCGTGCGCGTGGGCTGCACGAGCAACTCCCAGTGCGACGACGGCATCCCCTGCACGATCGACGCCTGCCTGCCCCGCGAGGACAGCCAACCGGGCAACATCTGCATGAACATTCCCAACAGCGCGCTTTGCGACGACGGACAGTGGTGCAACGGCACCGAAACCTGCGTTCCCGGCGCAGGCTGCACCGAAGCGTCCGTCCAGCCGGTCTGCAACGACCAGATTTACTGCACCGAAGACCGCTGCAACGAGGAAACCGACGCCTGCGAGTTCCTCCCATTGCACGATCGCTGCATCGACGACAGCGAATGCACCCTGGACGCCTGCGTGGAAGGCACCGGCTGCACCCACGAACCCAAGACCGACGGCAATCCCTGCGAGGATGGCAACCTGTGTACGATCAACGAAGCCTGTTGGGACGGCATATGCCGGATTCGTGAAGGCGTCGAACCGATGTACAAAGAATGCAACGATGGCGACGTCTGCACGAACGATTCCTGCCATCCGCTGCTCGGATGCCAGTTCGCCAACAACACCGCCTCCTGCGACGACAGCAACGACTGCACGACGGGCGACGTCTGCTCTGGCGGCATCTGTCGCGGCGACTACCAGGACCCCTCCGACGGTCTGTTCTGCAACGGTCGGGAGTTCTGCGACGACGACGGCCACCTCGACCGCGAGCCGGTCATCTGCAACGACCAGATCGCCTGCACCGTCGATTCCTGCGACAACAACCTGGGGGCATGTTCTTACGCACCCCGTAATGCCAATTGCGACGACGACAACGATTGCACCGTGGACGTCTGCGACACTTCGCTTGGCTGCCGATACCAGTACGTCGCCGACTACTCGCCCTGTTCCACGACGGACGGCATAGGCGAGGTCTGCATCGGCGGAGTCTGCACCGCGCGCTGCGACATTGGAGACGGCTGCGACGACGGCAAAGCCTGCACGATCGATTCCTGCGATCCCACCACCGGCACCTGCTCTCACCTGCTCAACCACCAGTACTGCCTCGATCTCGACACGGTGTACTGCGACGGCGACAGCCTGTGCGCCCCCACGGCTGCAGGCGCCAATGCCACCACCGGCTGCGCACCGGGCGCGGCCCGCGACTGCGACGACGGAATCGAATGCACCGTGGATTCCTGCAATGAAGCGTCGGGCTGCGTTCACAGCGTCAGTTCCGCGCTTTGCAACGACGGCAACCCCTGCACGGGCGACGTCTGCAACCGGGATACGGGTTGTATTCATAACCAACTGGACCAAGTGGCCTGCATCAACGACGATCCCTGTTCCGAGCCTAACGGGGTCTGCCAGGCGGGCGTGTGCATTTCGGAAGTCACAGACTGCAACGACGGCAATCCCTGCACGGCCAACACCTGCGACGAACAGGAAGGCTGTCTTTCCGAGGAATTGCCCAACGGAACCTATTGCGGCAGTGACGGCGCCCAGCCGAAAACTTGCCTCAACGGCTCCTGCGTAGTTCGCTGTATCAACGACGAGCAGTGTATGCAATCCGACAATCCCTGCGTCGTCGGCCAGTGCGATCCGTACTCCAGCCGCTGCGTCCTCGTCGCCGACGATGCCCTGTGCGACGACGGCCAGTATTGCAACGGTTTAGAAACCTGCGACCTGGAAGAGGGTTGTATCGCCGGCACGCCCATCGAATGCCCGGACAGTTCGGAATGCGCGTTGGGCGTATGCGACGAGACGGACAACGCCTGCAAGATCGAGCTTCGCCACGACTGGTGCGACGATTTCAAGGTCTGCACCACCGACGAATGCGACCTCGACCTTGGCTGCCAGCATGTCGCCAACGAAGACTACTGCGACGACGGCGACGTATGCACCATTAACGACCGCTGCTCCGAAGGCATCTGCGCAGGTGAACCCAATACGTGCGAAGATGAAAACGCCTGCACCTCCGGAACCTGCAGGGCGGGAATCGGCTGCGTATACGAGCCGGTCGATTGCAACGACGACAACGTATGCACTTACGACTTCTGCAATCCGTACGATCTCGATGGTGACGGGTGTTACTACGAAAACAACAACCTCCCCTGCGACGACGAAAACGTATGCACCTCCGGGGATTTCTGTGTGGAAGGCGAATGTCTCGGCACGGGAGCCACGGATTGCAGCGACGACAACGAATGCACGGACGATTTCTGCGTGCCGGGATTGGGATGCGATCACAGCGACGTGCAGGACGGCACGCCCTGCGGCGATCCGGATTCCTACGACCGTTGCCACGCCGGTCTGTGCGTAAGTCCCTGCGACAACGACGAAGACTGCGACGATGGACTGGAATGCACCGTGGATGTCTGCGATCTGGAACTGTTCATCTGCACCTACGTTCCCAACAGCGAACCGGGTGGTCCCTGCGACGACGGCCAGTTCTGCAACGGCCTGGAAATCTGCAAGCCGGGCAAGGGTTGCGTAGCGGGCGAAGTTCCCGACTGCGAGGACGAATTCGAATGCACCGATGACATGTGCAGCCCCACCGAAAACGCCTGCGTCCATATGCCACTCAACTACCGCTGTGATGACGGAAACATCTGCACCGACAACCAGTGCAATCCGGACAACGGCGGATGCGAAGCCATACCCGCCGAGGGCAGGCGCTGCAGCGATGGCGAAATCTGCACGGTAGACGACGTATGCGACGCCGAGGGCGAATGTGTAGGCGAATTGCGCGATTGCGACGATTACAATTCCTGCACGGACGACTATTGCAGTCTGGGGTTCGGCTGCCGCAACAACTACCTCACCAACGGATCGAATTGCGGCGACTATGGAGAAGGCCAGTGCTACAACGGCGTCTGCCAGCTCCCCTGCAACGAGGACGGCACCTGCACGAGGCAATTCGAATGCACCCAGGTGACCTGCAACCCCGACACGAATCGCTGCGAAATCACGCTCGACCACGAGTTCTGTGACGATGGCTTCTTCTGCAATGGCGAGGAAATCTGCAGCCCCACCCGAGGCTGCGTGGCCGGGATGACGATCGATTGCGACGACGGCGCCGACTGCACCAGAGATTCGTGCGACGAAGAAGGCGGACAATGCCTGCACGAACCGATTGCACTGGCTTGCGACGACCACAACTCCTGCACGGTAGACGAGTGTCTGCCGTTCACGGGTTGCAAGAACAACGAAATCCGCGTCGGCGAATCCTGCGAGGACGGCAACGTGTGCACCACCGGGGAAATCTGCACCGCACAAGGCCTCTGCCAACCTGAAGGGGAAGGAATTTGCGACGACAATAATCCATGCACGGTAGACACTTGCGATCCCCTTTACGCCGACTGTTACTATTCCGTCGTGGGCGACGGCACCGAATGCGACGACGAAGACCAGTGCACGGTCAGCGATACATGCTCTCAAGGACTTTGCCTGGGTGCACTGCGCGACTGCGACGACCAGAACGAATGCAGTTCGGACAGCTGCGACCCCGAAACCGGATGCGTCAACAGCATCATTTTCAACAAACCCTGCGACGACCAGAACGCCTGCACGTCGGGAACGCTGTGCTTCCTTTCCGGCGATAGCGTGCCGACCTGCGGTCGCGGTGGAGATACCAACTGCGACGACGGAAATCCATGCACCGTGGATAGTTGCGACTCGATAACGGGATGCTCCAACGATCCGGTCGAAGGCTTCGTGTCTTGCGGAACGGGTGGCGAAAAGATCTGCGTCAACGGCCAATGCGTACCGGACATCGACTGCACCAGCAACGAGGACTGCGACGACGGCATGGCCTGTACGTCGGACTACTGCGACACGACGGGAGGAAACAACACCTGTTATTATCTCGTCAACGACGCGCTCTGCGACGGCTACAACGCCTGCACCTCGCCCAAAGCATGTATCCCCGGCGTGGGCTGCATCGACCGCGATCCTCCAAGTTGCAACGATTACATCGACTGCACCGCCGACGCCTGCGACTCGGAAACGGGATCTTGCACGCACGAACCCCGTTCGAATCTCTGCAACGATAACAACACCTGCACGGTCGATTACTGCGACGTATTGCAAGGCTGTTCGACAGTGGCGCTTTCGAACGTCGGATGCGACGACGGCAACGCCTGCAGCACCGGCGACCAGTGCCGCAACGGTCAATGCGTTCCCACGGGTCTCGCGACCTGCAGCGATCAGAACGCCTGCACCGCCGATTCCTGCGATCCCGAAGAGGGATGCATCCAGGAAAAACTGACGGGCACGTACTGCAACGACGGCGACGCCTGCACTCAGATGGATACCTGCCAGGATGGCTTGTGCCTGGGCGAAGCGATCGATATCGACGACGGCAATCCCTGCACCGTGGATAGTTGCGATCCCTATTTCGGTGTGGAGCATACTCCGATCAGTGGCGCACTCTGCGACGACGGCAACGCCTGCACCCCGGAAGACCGCTGCGACGCCGGCATCTGTCGTGGGCTTGGAGAGCTGGACTGCAACGACGACAATCCTTGCACCCGCGATCTGTGCAGTCCTGAAACCGGATGCTACACCACCAACCGCGACGGCGTTCCCTGCGACGACGACAACGTATGCACGATCAACGAGTTCTGCAGCGAAGGCGTCTGCATGGTGGATGAAGAAGATCCCGCAAGCCAGTTGAACTGCGACGATTTCAATCCTTGTTCCATCGATACATGCGACCCGGTTTCGGGCTGCGACAGCAGCGACTTCTACGCCGATTTCACAAGCTGCAACTTGCTGGAGGATGAAACCGAAGTGTGCGTGAGCGGTCACTGCGTGGCCTACTGCCAGGAAGACATTCATTGCGACGATGGATACTCCTGCACCATTGACAGTTGCAACCTTCTCACCAACACCTGTATCAACGAGCGGCACGATGAAGTCTGCCCGGACGATCTGTTCTGCAACGGTGACGAAGTATGCGACCCCACGGACGAAGAGACCGACCCGGTGACCGGTTGTTCTGCGGTGGAGCCGCGAAGCTGCGACGACGACATTCTCTGCACCGTGGACGAATGCGACGAAGGTCTCGATGAATGCCTCCACACTGGAATCAACTCGCTCTGCCCGCAATCGTTCCAATGCATCCAAGCGGTCTGCGATCCGAGCATCGGTTGCCGCGACCAGTACCTGAGTGGACGTTCCTGTAACGACAACAATCCCTGCACCACGGGCGATGTATGTGAACAGGGCTATTGCGTAGGCGAACCGAATCTCAACTGCAACGACCGCAACGACTGTACCCGCGACCGATGCCTTGCCGACAGCGGATGCATGTACGAACCGATGGAAGCGGGCATTTCGTGTAACGACGACAATTTCTGCACCGAGCATGATGTGTGCGACGGAAATAGCAATTGCACCGGAGATGTCACCGATTGCGGCGATGACAATCCCTGCACCGATGACGACGCCTGCGATCCCGACATCGGATGCCTCTATACGCCGCTGAGCGGTGTTGCGTGCGACATGGCCAACATCTGCTTTGCCGGTGGATTGTGCGTTAACGGGGAATGCAAGGGAACCGGCGAAGCGGCCTGTGACGACAGCGACGACTGTACTTTCGACTATTGCGATCCCGATATCGAATGCGTGCACGAACGCCAAGCCGGAGCCTGCGATGACGGCGACGCCTGCACCATCGCCGATATCTGCACGGAATTTGGCTGTGAAGGAACGACCATTACCTGCAACGACGACAACGACTGCACCGAGGACACCTGCGATTCCGAAACAGGATGCGTGTTCACCAACTACCAGGATGGCCATTTCTGCGGTGAAGGCACCGCCGGAATCTGCGAGAGCGGCCTATGCCGGATGCCCTGCCAAAATGTTGCGGAGTGTCAAGATGACAACCCCTGCACCACCGAATCCTGCGTGGATGGTCGTTGCCAATACGTACTCGACCCGGTGGCTGTCCTGTCGTGTCCGGGCTACAACAGCCAGTACTGTGACGGCGAAGTCACCTGCGATCTCATCAAAGGCTGTGTCACCACGCTGGTCGATTGTGATGATGGCATCGACTGCACCATCGACACCTGCAGTGAAAGCCAGCACTGCCATTCGGTGCCCAACTCGACGTTCTGCGACGATGGCAACCCCTGCACTTCCGATGGGTGCAGTGTAGAAAAGGGCGGATGCTTCCACGAACCGCTGAGCGGTATCTTCTGCGATACCGGCAATGCCTGCACCACCAACGGAATGTGCCAAAACGGCTTGTGTGTGGGCGAGCAGATCAACTGCTTCGAGACGCCGGTAGACAATCCCTGCACGCGCAATTATTGCGACGAAGTGGAAGGCTGCAAGGCGGAAATCCTGCTGGGTCAATCCTGTTCCGACAACAACATCTGCACGAGTCTCGACTATTGCAACGCCGATGGCGAATGCATCGGTGCGGACACGCAAAACTGTGACGACTCCAACCCCTGCACTCGGGACCGCTGCGATCCAAATGTCGGCTGCGTATGGGAGATTCAGGTAGGTTCTTCATGCGACGATGGCAACCCCTGTACTCTGAACGGCTACTGCGACAGCTACGCCAATTGCGTATCCTCGACCAACGTCGAATGCGACGACAACAACAACTGCACCGGGCCGGATAGCTGTGAAGAGGGTATCTGCGTCTATCCGCCGATCAACGGTGGCCATTGCACCGACTCGAGTGGCAATCGTGGCATATGCCAGTCCGGCTTCTGCCAGATCGACTGCGAGAGTGCTGACGATTGCGACGACGGTATCGATTGCACGGTAGACAGCTGCGACGAATCCAACAAGTGCAAGCATGAGTTCAATAATGCGGCCTGCGACGACGGCAACGCGTGTAACGGAACGGAAACATGTAGTACCGCGGGTTGTCAGTCTGGCGTTGCCATTGTATGCGACGATGAAACGGAATGCACGACCGACTCCTGCAATTCGGAAACCGGAGAGTGCGTATTTGCGCCGAATCACCTGATGTGTGACGACGGCAATCTGTGCACGGCCAATATCTGCAAGTCGGGACTAGGCTGCACTGTTGAAGCCAAACTGGATCAACTCTGTGATGATGGAAACGGTTGCACGATCAATGATCGCTGCGTGCTTGATCGTTGCGTAGGAAGTGCCATCGATTGCGACGACGATGAAATCTGCACGATGGACTTCTGTCAGGGTGGAGAATGTCAGCATACACCGGTGACCGGCTCGTGCGTGAACGAGAACAACCTTTGCGTCGATTATTACGGCACATGTGTCGATGGCGAATGCGTCAGCGATTCGATCGATTGTGACGACGGGAACCCCTGCACCGTGAATTCCTGCGATCCGGAAATCGGTTGTGTCGAGGATTTCGCCACGAATGGAACACCCTGCGACGATGGATTGAATTGCACCGAAAATGACTTCTGTTCCTCGGGCGTCTGCGTCAGCGGTGGCGATAAAATCTGCCCCTACCAAGCTTGTCGCATCGGTGAGTGTGTGGAGGAAACAGGGGAGTGCACCTACGACGAATGGTTGCCGAACGAGAGCTGGTGCGACGATGGCGACCCCTGCACGGTCGATGAACGGTGCTGGTCGGGTATCTGCGAGGCGGCAGGATACACCGAACTCGATTGCGACGATCACGATCCTTGCACGACCGACACCTGCGATATCAACGGTTGTCATAACGTTCCCGATCCTAGAACCGATGGTCAGGATTGTGATCTCGGCGACCTCGACAAAGGCTCCTGCTCCGGAGGACGTTGCGTTATCATATGTGACCAGGATTCGGATTGCGTGGATCTCTTCGCCTGTACCGTCAACGAACGTTGCGTAGAATGCGAGGCAGGAGAACAGTGGTGTGGCGGCGAAGGCAGCAAATATTGTGAGATCGACACCGACGATTCCCAGTGTCAAAGTGGCAGCGCCTGCGGAGGCGGCGAGTACTGCAATGCGTTCCGCGGTTGTTGGCCGCGTCAGGAAATCGACTGCAATGACGGAGTAGACTGCACCACAGACTCATGCACAGGCAACGATGAGGAACCCTGTCAACACGTCCCGAACCATGCCTCCTGCGACGACGACAACCCATGCACCACAGATACCTGCCAGCCTGCCGATCTTGACAACGGCTTCGAAGGAGGCTGCGTCCACGAGCCGGTGGAAGGCGGGTTGGAATGCGAGAGCACCAATGCATGTGTGGTCAACGCCACGTGCGTCAATGGAGCCTGTTCGGGAGAACTGATCGATTGCAACGACGACAACCCCTGCACTTCCGATGCCTGCGACATCTATCAGGGTTGCATCCATTATTCCCGCGACGGCTACGCCTGCGACGACGGTGACCCCTGCACCATCGACACACTGTGTCAGAACGAACAGTGCACGGGAGGGACGGTCAACACCTGTAACGACGACAACCCATGTACGAACGACCGTTGCGAGGAAGGCGTGGGATGCGTCTACGAAAACAATGAAGACCCCTGCGATGACGGAGACGTTTGCAGCCTTGGTGATACTTGTACCGGCGGCCTCTGTCTGCCGACCGACTTCAACGAATGCGACAGCGGCAGCGACTGCCTGGAAGGCATCTGCATCCCCGGACGCGGCTGTGCCTTCGAGCCGATACTCGGCTTATGCGACGACGGAAACAAATGCACAACGGGTGATACTTGTGAATGTACCGATGCCACATGCGAAAGCGCATACTGCGTCGGTCAGGGCATCCTCGACCCGGACGACAACCAGCAATGTACGGTGGATTACTGCGATCCGGAAATCGGCGTATATTACGAAAATCTTCCCGACGCTTCCCTCTGCGACGACGGAAATATGTGCACGCTGAACGATCAATGCTTCAGCGGTGTTTGCCGCTCCGGTGGAACCAGAGACTGCGACGACCAGAATCCATGTACAATAGACAGTTGCAACGCCGCGATAGGTTGTATCAACGATCCGATTTCCGACTTCACCGATTGCGGTGGTGGAAGGGTGTGCTTCAACGGATTGTGCGAGCACTTCTGCGAAAACGACACGCAATGCGAGGACGGCCTTACCTGTACGATCGACCGCTGCGACAGCCTGACGCACATCTGCACCCGGACACTCGACCACGAATACTGCGACAACGAGCAGGTTTGCGATGGCATAGAAACCTGTTCAGGAACCATGGGCTGTGTAGCAGGAGATCCTCTGTATTGCAACGACGGAATCGCGTGCACCACGGACCTTTGCGACAACAGTCTGGGTGGGTGCTACTTCGTCCCCAACAATCTCCTTTGCGAGGACGATGAAATCTGTACGACGGACACATGCAGCACCGAACTTGGATGTGTCCACGAAGGTGTGGCAACCGGTGACACGGTGCTTTGCGATGACGGCGATCCTTGCACAGGTCCGCAAGATTACTGTCAGGGTTCCGTCTGCGCCGGCGCCGAGAAAAACTGCGACGACAACAACTACTGCACGACTGATGCCTGCAACCCGCTCACGGGACTGTGCACGCACACGGTGGACGAGGGAATCCCCTGCGACGACGGCGATCCCTGCACCACTGAGGATAGATGCGCCATGGAAGACGATGAAGTCGTCTGCCTTGGCGAAACGATGAACTGCCATGAATCTCCGGACAATTTCTGCACCCGAGATGACTGCATCAACGGCTTCTGCTACCACACCGAACTGAACGGAATCCCCTGTGATGACCTGAATCCCTGCACACTGAACGATCAATGCGCCGGATACGTCTGTATGGGTACGGAAAAAGAATGCCCGGATAATGATATCCTCTGCAAATATACGATGTGCGACCCTGCCACAGGAGAATGCACATTGACCATCGACGAGGAGGACTATTCGGAGTGCCGCCATCCCGACCTCTGCATTGAAAACGAGGTTTGCATTTCCGGCGAATGCGTCGGCGAAGACAAGCAATGCGGAACCACCAACGAGCAGTGCAGAATTCTCGCCTGCGTACCGGAAACCGGCTTTTGTACTTCACTACCCGATGTCGGTGCGGAATGCGACGACGAAAACGACTGCACTACCGGAGAAACCTGTGACGAGGAAGGATTCTGCATCGGCGATGTCATCGATTGCGACGATGGAAATCCCTGTACGCTCGACCAGTGCATCATGGGCAGCGGCTGCACTTACGAAGAAGACCACTCCGGCGACTATTGCTCCAATAGCGGCCAGGAATGCTCGACATGGTACATGTGCTCCACAGGCCATTGTCAAAACGGATTCTGCTGTGCCCAAGGTGATTGCTGCGCCGTGGCGGAAGACTGCCCGGACAGCTACAACCAGGAAGCGGTCTGCGACGGACAAACTTGTAGCGGACGACGGGGAGTAAAGGCCTGCAACACGCTTTACGAATGCTATACCGATTGGGTAGACGACAACTCTGCGTGCCAATGCGAAACCTTCGACAACAACGGCGCGACGTGTACCGGCGATGGAGAATGCGACAGCGGCCACTGCCAGAACGGTTTCTGCTGTTCGAGCGGGGACTGTTGCGCCGTGGCGGATGATTGCCCCGAATCTTACGACACTGCATCGATTTGCGACAATCCAAGCCACTGCCAAGGACATCGTGGTGCGAAGGCCTGCAACGACCAGAACCAGTGTTTCAGTAGGAGAACCGACGACGACTCCGCCTGCGACGCAACGGTCGAACAGGACTGCGGTTACTACGCTTCTCATGCCTGCAATGGAGAGCAGGAACAGGAGCCGTTCATTTGTCAGAACCGCTGCACAAGTGTGGAGGACTGCTCGGAGAACGCCGAATGCACCGAACTGGTTGTCGCCGAAAGCGGAGTCTCTGAAAGCGTCTGTATCGCCGCGTGTTTGTCGTATCGATGCCAGTTGAGTATGTGCGACTGGATTTGGCTCCAGAACAACGAGGATTGCATGTGTCTCGTCGATGACGACTGCAACGACGATGGCAACATGTGCAACGGATCCCCACAATGTATCGATAACGTATGCGTGAATTCGAGTGAATCCACCGTAGTGTGCGAAGATCCGCTGGAAGTGGACAATCCATGTGCGGATTACGATTGCAACGAGGAAACCGGAACGTGCGAATGGACGTACTTTGATGGCGTGCTGTGCGACGATGGCTATGAATGCACTGCTGGAGAAACCTGCTATCAAGGCCAATGCATCCCGCAGCAAAGCTACAATTGCGAATGCGACAGCGACTTGGATTGCGCCTTCCTTGCGGAAGCGAATCGCTGCACCGGCTTCGAATGTGTGGAAGTCGATGCGGGAGATGGAACGGGAAATACGATCGACGTCTGTCAGGAAGTCGCTTCTCAACTCGTCTGTCCGGACCCGCCTTCGGCGTGCGCATCGTATGAATGCGATCCGACAACTGGCGGCTGCAAGCTTACGCTCCTACCGGAAGGTGAATTATGCGATGACGGACTCGAAGGCACGTCGGGTGACGCCTGCAACAGCCTAGGTGAATGTCGCGGAACGATCATTGAAAACTTCACCCCCTGCTATTTCAACAGCGACTGTGCCCACTTGGAGGATGGCAACCTGTGCAACGGAACGCCCGTCTGCGTCGGCAACTACGACGAGCAAAAGTATTGTGCCGAAAGCGGATTCGAGATCACCTGCGGATATCTCGACAACACTATTTTGGGCAACTGCTCAGCGTTCGAGTGTAACCCTGCCACTGGCAAATGCGAGATGGTAGCGGTTGCGGACGAAACCTCGTGCGACGACGGAATTTCGTGCACGGCGAACGACAAGTGTTCGGATGGTGTCTGTATCGGTACAGCCCTGCCAGATTGTTCGTGTAACCTGGATGAAGATTGCAACGAAATCACGGACCACAACCTGTGCGACGGAAAACTGCATTGCGTCGGTGGTTTCTGCCAGCATGATCCTTCGACACTGTTCGATCCCAATACGGCCTGCGACTTCGACCTGTACGACACCTGTTCGGACTATACCTGCAATCGCGCCACGGGAGATTGCGAGGTCACCAACGTAATGGACGACGGCTCGAGGTGCAGACTGCTGGACGTCTGCTCGGATCAAACCACCGATGACGGCGTATGCCAGGACGGCGTATGTACGAGGGAATTGACCGGCTGTCCGTGTCTCCCGGAGGATGGCTATACCGATCCGCCACCGGACCAGGACGGGGATTGGGAGGCCAGCCACCCAAGCACGTGGACATACTGCCATTTCTATGAAGATCAAAACCTCTGCAACGGCTCGTATGAGTGTGTGGATGAATACTGTGTGAAGGTAGGAGATCCGATCGTATGCGAACAGCCGGAAAGCCCCTGTCTCTATGCCGAGTGCAACCCGGATACGGGCAACTGCGACATCTTCGCTTTAAACGATGGCACTCGCTGCGATGACGGCAACACCTGCACGTTCTACGACCAGTGCAAGGCCGGTCAGTGCATCGGAAGCTGGTCGAATAGCTGCGACTGCACCAGCAACAATGATTGCGCCAATACCGATGACGGCAATTACTGCAACGGTCTGGAACGGCTGTGTGACCTGGAAACGAAGCGTTGCGTGTCGGATCCCGCGACGGCAGTGACCTGCCCCTCTCCGGACGATCCTTGCCGTCCACTGATATGCGATCCCGATACCGGCCTTTGCAATCCTGAATTCCTTGACGACGGCGCGAGTTGCGCGGACCAGAATCCGTGCACCACCAACGAACGATGTTGGGACGGAACCTGCGTCTACGAGCTGAACCAGTGCTCCTGCAACGGGGACGCGGATTGCGCGCAGTACGCCATCCAACACAACTGTTACTCGGAAACGGTAAGTTGCGTCGGCAATTTCTGCACCCAGCAATATGCATTGGGCAATTCCTGTGATGACAACAATGAATGCCGCTCTAACGATGTCTGCGTGATCTGCGACATTACGCCGGACGAATGGGAGGAGGGATTGTGCTATGAAGGCACCGTCACCTGCGAAGGCGAGCCTGTGGCATCGGGAACGCCGTGCGACGACGGTCAGTATTGCACGATAGACGACCAATGCGACGGAGAAGGATACTGCATTGGCGGCTCTCTAAACCCGGAATGCCCCACGGAGTAAACTCTCCGCGATTTCTCGGCTTCACCCCGACCGCCCCTCGCATTTCCAGCGGGGGGCGGTTTTTCTTCCATTTTCCGAAAAAACGCTTCATGTCCACACAACTCGATCCTTTTGACTACCACCTTCCCGAAGAATTGATCGCCCAGCAACCTGCGGATCAGAGGGACGCCAGCCGCCTGTTGATCTTGAAACGGGACGCAGCCTCTCCCGAGCACGGAACGTTTTCAGACCTCCCGAACTGCTTGAGAGAAGGCGACCTGCTTGTCACGAACGATACGCGCGTGTTTCCCGCCCGACTGGTCGGAAATAAAACGACGGGAGGAAAGGCCGAAATCCTGCTCGTGCATCCTTTGGACTCTCTCAACCGCTGGGAGGCCATCGTCAAAGGAGTGCGCAACGTTCCCGAAGGCGGATTCGTTTTTCTACCAGGCGAGCGGAAAATCTTTCTGGGTAAAAAACTTTCGTTCAAAACGCGGGAAGTGGAGTGGCGGGAGCCGATTCCCTTGCTTGAATATGCGGAACACTATGGAAAGATCCCCCTGCCTCCCTACATCCGCCGCGAGGACGACTCGCTGCGCGAACGGGATCGTCAACGCTACCAGACCGTGTACGCCAAACGCACCGGAGCGGTGGCGGCACCCACGGCGGGCCTGCATTTCACCGATTCCATGATGGAAAAACTCGAGGCAAAGGGCGTGCGCCGCACCAACGTGACGTTACACGTAGGTCCGGGCACGTTTTTGCCTTTGGAGGACGACAACCTACGCCTGGGCAAGCTGCATGAAGAGTGGTTCGAAGTGCCGCAAATCACGATGGAGGCGATACGGGACACGAAAACACGGGGCGGGCGCGTCGTCGCCGTGGGCACTACGACCGTGCGTTCCCTCGAAGCACTCCCGGAAACGGGATACGAAAACGGCTACGCGGGATGGACGGACCTGTTCATTCGACCGGGCTTTCGTTTCCGTTTCGTGGATGCGCTGGTGACGAACTTCCACCTGCCCCGTTCGTCGCTGCTGATGCTCGTATGCGCGTTTTCCGGCACGCAAAGAGTGCTCGACACCTACGAGGAGGCGGTGAAGCAGAGGTATAGATTTTTTTCTTACGGCGACGCCTGCTTTTTCGAAAAAGCCTGAACCGATTTCGGGGAAATAATGGCACGAAAAAAGGCCGCCTCGAAAGGCGGCCTTGGAGTCTCGGCGGGAAAATCTCAGCCTTTGGCGGCCAGGGCTTTTTCCGTGAGTTCCGGCACGACGTTGAACAGGTCGGCCACGATGCCGTAATCGGCCACGGAGAAGATCTGGGCTTCTTCGTCTTTGTTGATCGCGACGATGACCTTGGAGTCCTTCATACCGGCGAGGTGCTGGATGGCTCCGGAAAGTCCCACGGCAATGTACAGGCCGGGAGCGACGGTTTTGCCGGTCTGTCCCACCTGATAATCGTTGTGAATCCATCCGGCATCGACGACCGCGCGGGTCGCGCCGATGGCCGCACCGAAGACGTCCGCCAGCTTTTCGATGACCGGCAGATTCTCGGGGTCTTTGATGCCTCGTCCGAAGCTGACGATGACCTCGGCTTCAGTCAGCGGCGGTCGGTCGGAAACCACTTCGTCGAATTCGACGAAGGTTTTACGCAGGGAATCGACGTCGTAGGCCACGTCCACTTTTTCGACTTCGCCGTCGCCGGCTTCGGCGATGGGATCGAAGGCGGTACCGCGAACGGTGACGATTTTCACGTCGGTGTCGATGGCGATTTCGGCAGTGATGTTACCGGCATAGACCGGGCGCAGGAAGTTCCCGGCATCGGAAACGCCGAGGATATCGCAAGCCATACCGGCCTGGTATTTACCGGCCAGGCGGGACATGACGGCCTTGCCCTGGGTGGTGGAAGCGGCGACCAGCACGGTGGCTCCGGCTTTTTCCTTCACCTCGGCCACGGCTTCGGCCCAGGATTCGTCGAAGTAGTTGTCGAATTTCGCATTGTCCGCAACGTAGACTTTGCGGGCACCAAGCTTGGCAGCCGTGGCCGCCGCATCGTCGAGTCCGTTTCCGACGATCACGATATCGTATTCAAGTCCGAGCTTTTCGGCGATGGCCTTGCCGCCGTTGACGGTCACGAGAGCGCCCTTGCCCAGCGCGCCCTTTTTATGTTCAGCAAGAATCAAAACTGACATTTGAATCCTCCTTGGGATGGCGTTTCAATCAATCGAGTTACAGAACCTTGGCTTCGTCACGCAGCTTGGCGACCAACTCGTCCACGTCTTTGACGATGACGCCTGCGGCACGCTCCGGCGGAGCGGTCAGGGAGACGACGCGGGTTTTGGGCGTTTCGTCCACACCGAGATCGGCGGGAGAAAGCGTCTCGATTTTTTTCTTTTTGGCCTTCATGATGTTGGGAAGGCTGGTGTAGCGCGGCTCGTTGAGGCGCAGGTCACAGGTAATCACGGCGGGAAGCGTCATTGCGATCGTTTCCAATCCGCCATCCACTTCGCGGGTCACGGTGACTTTGTCGTCTTCGACTTCCACCTTGCTGGCGTAGCAGGCCTGGGGCCAGCCCATCAACTCGGCGAGAATCTGCCCGGCTTGTCCGGCGTCGTTGTCGGTGGACTGTTTGCCCATGATTACGAGGTCCGGTTGCTCGCGCTCGACGATTTTCGCCAGGATGTACGCACCGTCGTCTTCCTGGGTGTTCTCGGTGAGGACCTGGATGCCGCTGACGGCGCCCATGGCCAGCATTTTACGGATCTGCGTCTGAGAAGCTTTTTCTCCCACGCACATCACGAGGACATCGCCGCCCGTATTTTTCGTAATGCGCAGGGCTTCCTCGCAGGCGATTTCATCGAAGTAGTTAGGAACCCACTTCATTCCGTCATTGCTGATCGTTTTTCCGTCATCGCCGATTTTGGCCTTGATGTCCGGATCCGGCACTTGCTTGCAGCTAACCAGAATCTTCATTTCTCCTCCTTGGTACTCGTTTCGATTGAAGGGAAACCGGGCGAAAGAATATGAACCATTTCACCACATAATGCCAACAGACAAAGATTTAAAGGATACCTAACATCGCGGCTACGACTTGTCCAGAACAAATTCGTTCAATTCCAACAAATGTCACTAGCGCACGGTGCAATCACGTAAAACCATATTTCACGGCAGTTCCGAGGCGTCGTGCCAGATTCCACGAAGGAAGAATTCAGACAGTTCCTCGGAAACGTTTTCGATGGAATATTTGTTCTGTTTGTGACTCAGTACGAACAGTAACGAAATCTCGTCCATCATGCCGAACAACGCCCGTTTCATCAGGCCGGGGGAAACATCCTGCCGAATCAGTCCCTGATCTTTTCCTTCTTTGAGCAAATCGCCTAAAACCTGCAAATAACTGCGGAATTGCTGGTTCTGATATTCTTTCATGAACATCGTGGACTGGCGCAGTTCAATGGTGATGATTTCGATCAGATCAGGATCTTCGCGCAGTAGGCGAAAATGCAGCCGAATCACGGCACGGATCTTGTCGGCGAGCGAATCGATGGTGGCCAGTTCTTTTCTCAGGACGTCGATCAGCATACGCATACGATCTTCGAACAGTGAAATAAGAATGTCGTCCTTGTTGTGAAAGTATAGGTAGATGGTGCCGTCGGCGACGTTCGCTTCTTTGGCGATCTGAGCGACTTTGGAATTGTGAAAACCGTTCTGGGCAAAGATTTTCTGAGCGGCGGCAAGAATCCGGTGGTATTTCTCGCCTTTTTCCCCATTGTTTGCCGCGACCTTGGCCATGTCGGCGCTCCCTCGATTTCACCCTGCTTGAAAAAAATGAATGAATGGTCATTCACAATCTTTTTAGCATCGGCTTCCGGCAGTGTCAAGAAGCGAAATAAATCTCGGGTGCATCACAAGATATAGCAACGAGCATTTGACGATGGGATTCGTTAACTCATTGATATAATGCACGAATTACCTCTCCCTGATGGAGAGGGTTAGGGTGAGGGTTTCCCATATCGGGCAAAATTCCTCACCCGGTGCTTCGCACCAGCCTCTCCCACGGGGAGAGGCGCCAGAGTATTGACAAACCTCCTGAATTTGATTTCCAACCCCAATTTTGCATAAATGTCATTCCCGCGCAGGCGGGAATCCAGAGCAATATTAAGCACCTGGACCCCCGCCTTCGCGGGGGTGACAAATGCTTCTACAAAGATAGATACTTTGTCAGCAAGCTGCAACCTCTCCCATGGGGAGGAGCGCTTGGACCCTGCGGGTCCAATTTCTTCGCTACATTCTGTGATGCACCCATAAACCTCTTTCGGGTAAATATTGAGTTTCGGAGTCTTTGGGCAAGCCCAAGCGCATTTTCCCTTCAAAACGTACTTTTTTGCTTCATTTTACGAAAAAACGCCCCTCTTCTTTGAGAAAAGGGGCGTTCTAGTATCAGAATCAAGCGAAGAAACCTTTACCGAATCACTCCGCCTTTTTCAGGGTCAGCACGGCCTTGGCCTGGGCCTTGATTTCGTCCCAGTCGTACAGCATCGGGATGAACTCTTCCTTCAGCCATTTGCCGTGCTGGTCGTCGTAATGCGGGGAACCGGGCCAGGCCGACACGCCGGTATCGCTGATAAACCAGCCGTGTTTCGGGTCGCCGAGATCCACCACCATGCGGTACACGGGGCCGGCGGTCGCCTTGAACGGAGTTTCCGGGTGGCCGAGATCGAAATGCGACTTCCAGACCGAATCCAGGCCGCCTGCCGCCGGAACACGATCCAGATTCACGTAATCCGCCAGCGCTTCCTTGCTGCCGAACAAGTGCTTTACGTGCAGGTAATGGACTTCGCCCCACTTCCAGGCCGTGGGATCTTCCCCGTAGCTCTTGGTCAAGTCGTCCACCGTCTTTTTGAAGGACGCCACCACAACATCTTTGCGGGTTTCGAGAGCCGCCGTGCCGCGATGATCCCATACCACGTGGTTGGGGTCGTCGTACCACAGGTCGGCAGCGTTGGTGGAGTAGCGCTGCCCCACGAGGAAATCGAAAGCTTTTTCATCCACTTCGTCGCGCAGGGCTGCGAAATAAGCCTCTCGATACAAGGTGTAAAATACCAGAGTCGCAGAGGAATCCGCCTTGGCCTCGTAATCCCAATCGGTCAGGATCTTCAGCACGCTCTGCTCTTTCGGCGTCAGTTCGGTACAGGCGTTGAGGTCTTCGAGCATCTTGGGCAACAGTCGCGCGGCGCGCAGCAGTTTCACGTCGCCCTGAATCTTGGCCAGGCTTTCCCGGTTGTGATCCTGGCGCTGGGCCAGAAGTTCGTGAATCCGATCCACCCGGTAGGACGGGCCGGAGTCGATCTGGAAAAAGCGTTCGCTGTGCAACGGGTTGCGGTAGAGGTTGTTTCCGTGGGCGAAGTAGCCGGTGTTTTTCGTCGCCAGCGGCATTTCGAGCGGCGGACGCAGCCCTTTCCACTGGTAGGTATCGACCCAGCCCGGCACGGGGAAGGTGCCAAGGTAGCTGTCACGTTCGGGAATGCTGCCCGTGGCGAACACGGCGATGTTCCCCTGGTCGTCGCAGGCGTTGAACATCGAGATCGGCGTGACGATACCCGCCATGCCCTCGCGCAATTCCTCCACGGTTTTCGCGCGGTTGGCTTTTCCGAGATTGGCCACGCCTTCCCCCAAACCGGTGCTGGACCACTTGATGGCGACCAGCGGCGCCCATTCGGGAAACATGTTGGGGTAGAAGTCGTTCATGATCGGCCCGTTGGGGCTTTTGCGAATCACGACGCTTTTTTCCTTCATCTCGCCGTCTTCGAGATAGCGGATGACGTGTTCTTCTTTAAAAATGGGTTTGTACCCTTCGGGAGTAAGGATCTCGTCGGGATTGTTGGGGTTGACCTTCTCCACGTAGAGGTCCACCGCATCGCCCACCGCCGAGGTGATACCCCAGGCGACGTGCCCGTTATGGCCGCTGAGAATGTACGGAACGCCGGCGATGGTCGCGCCGATCACGTCGAGTCCCGGCGCTTTGAGGTGCTGTTGTAAAAACATCGAGGGAATGAAGTGGCTCAGGTGCGGATCGTTGGCCATTACCGGCTTGCCGGAAGCGGAGTAATCCCCGGCCACGACCCAGGCGTTGGACGCCGACATGATCTGGGCGATCTCACCCGGCAGGGTCCGAGCGGCGGTCTCGTTTTTGCTTTCCCAGGCTTTGTAGGGACGCGGCGGCAGCATCTCGCGCATCTCGTCCACGATGGCGGGCAGCAGGGTGGCATCCACGTCCTGATCCGGGGCGCTCGTGCCACCCGGCCAGAACTGGCTGGGGTAGATCTTCTCCGAGCGCGCCGCGCCGCCGTGCAGGGCGAGCACGAGACGGGAGGCTTCCTGGTGCCAGTTGTGCGTGACGCTCCAGGCGTTGAGGCGTCCCATCGCGAAGGTGTCCTCCAGCGTCCAGGGTTCGGGGTCCACGCGCAGCAGGCGGTATTCGAGGGGTTTGTATTTTTCGAGCGCATAGTTGATGCCGTCCACATAAGCCTGCGACAGTTCACGTATTTCGGGATCGAGTTGCTTGACATCCTCGACGCAATCCTTGTCGATGCCCCAGCCACGCATACTCGTATCGAACTCCAACGTGTCGCTGCTCATGAACTTCTGCACGCCGACCAACTCCGACACACGCCCGCGAGCGAAGCGCCGCATCACATCCATGGCGAAAAAGCGCGCCCGGCTCTGGGTGAAACCGATAGCCCGCAGAAGGTCTTTTTCGTTCTGGGCTTCGATGTGGGCAATGCCGTATTCGTCGAAATAGACACTGACTTCCTGATCCAGCCCGGGAATCTCCAAGGTGTCGGTTTCGTCTTTCGGATAATCGGGAAAGCTTTTGTACCAAAGAAAAGATCCCGCCGCGCATCCGGACAACGAAACGGCGGTCACGACAACGAACAAGAGCGAAAATACCAAAGGGAACCGTCGCGTTTTCATGGTTGTTTTTCCTCCTTCAAGTTAAAAATCACCGGGAACGACCTATCACCGGGAAAGGATCTCCATATCTTTCGTTTGTCAGGGTGTCCCGGCACTATTCATAATCGTTTTGGATGGAGGAATCAAGATCGGGGCGAGGAAAATGTGAGAATTCAACACACAATGACGTAACTTTGCCGGTTTTTTTCACCATTTTAAAGAGTAGTAGGTCATCACAGAATATCGTCATCCATTCGAACCCGAACGGGGTCAAATACCTCTCCCTTTGGGCTGCCTATTGGGCGGAAATTAAAAAAGTTCGAAACCCTAAGATACACCATGTTTAGGCGTTATGATTTGGCTTTATCGATGGGAACCCCTGGAAATAAGGGGTGGCACGGGCTAAGCGACGTGAAACGTTCGCTTGCCCGTGTACGAACGAAATCCATGGGCAACCTACGGTTGGCCCATGCCACCCACCGCCCGAAGGGCGGTGTATCGAGGAATCACCGTGATATCCGCACCCCTTCGATACGATTTCGCTTCGCGAAATCACTCAGGGCGAGCGTATGATGGAGCGCTGAGGAAAGCAAGTAGTAGTAGGTCAGGCTAATTTATAGGGGCGGAAATTAAATGAGTGCGAAACATTGTAAAAGCTTATTCCTAGGAGAAAAAACGTAGGGGCGAGTGTAGTGAACAAAGTGAACGGAGCTCCCCAAAAAACCGAAAAACTCTGTCAGAACGGGGGGGCTACAGTCGCTATGCTCCTTTCACCCGCCCCTACATTCCCCCTCCCTTTTTTGAGGTTTCAAACGAAAAACAGATTTTGCACTATTTTAATTTCGCCCAATTTATAGCCCGATACCTCTATCTTGCTGGGCAAGAAATTTGCCCGACTTACGCAAGCTTTCATGATGTCCCCATGGTCGGTATCGAAAAAAAGGCCCTGCCGAAAAGATGGCAGGGCCTTGAAATGCTGTGACGAAACGCCGGATTTTATTTGAGCGCTTCGAAACCGGGCAGGGCGATTCCCTGGATGAATTCGAGGCTCGCGCCTCCACCCGTCGAGATGTGGCTGATCTTATCGGCCACGCCGGACTGATTCACCGCCGCGACGCTGTCGCCGCCGCCGACCACCGACGTGCAGCCGCTGGCCGCGATGGCTTCGGCGATGCTGACCGTCCCCTTGTTGAAAGGAAACACCTCGAACACACCCATCGGGCCGTTCCAGAAAACCGTCGCCGCGTTCATGATCTTGTTGGAATACGCCTCGATCGTGCGAACCCCGATGTCGAACCCGGCCTTGTCGTCGGGAATCGAACCAGTGAGCACCACTTCCTTTTCCACGTCCTCGACGGCTTCGGCGGCTACAACGTGATCCAACGGAAGCAACACTTCCACGTTGCGCGCCTTGGCTCCCTTCAGGATGCGCTCGGCGGCGTCGATGCGGTCTTTCTCAAGAAGAGACGTTCCGATGCTGTAGCCCTGCGCCTTGAGGAAGGTATAGGCCATGCCGCCGCCGATCATCAGGGCGTCCACGCGGTCGAGCAGTTTTTCCAGCACGCCGATCTTGTCGGACACTTTCGCCCCGCCAAGAATCGCGTAGTAGGGTTTCTCCGGCCCTTCCACGAGCGGTTGCAAGTACTTGAATTCCTTCTGCATCAGGAACCCAACGGCCTTTTCCTTGACGAACGCCGCCATGCCCGCCGTCGAAGCGTGGGCGCGATGCGCCGTGCCGAAGGCGTCGTTGATGTAGATGTCGCACAGAGCGGCCAACTGCTTGGCGAAGGCTTCGTCGTTTTTCTTTTCTTCCTTGTGGAAGCGCAGGTTTTCAAGCAACACGGCATGGCCGGGACGCAGGTCCATCACGACCTTCCGCGCGCCGTCGCCGACGCAATCGTCGGGAATCACCACGTCTTTTTCCAGCAATTCCGCCAACCTGGCCGCCACAGGCTCCAGACTGAAGGGCTTTTCGAAGCCCGTACCGGACGGACGTCCCAGGTGGCTCGCCAGAACCACGCGTGCGCCCTGGTCCAGTGCGTAAAGAATCGTCGGCAACGCGGCCCGAATGCGGCTGTCGTCGGTGACTTTGCCGTTTTTGACGGGACAGTTGAAATCGACCCGGATAAATACCCGGCGGTCTTTGAGATCAAGCTGTTCGATTGACTTCATGGATGCTCCTCGTGTTCAAGTCCTTTGAATACGACTCGGCGCAAGACGCCCCCCGTATCCCACCATCCCGCGCGAAACGGCTGAAATCAGCCGTTGATTTTGAATTCGCCGGTGAGCACGTAGCGCGCCAGATCCACCATGCGCTGGCTGTAACCGGTTTCGTTGTCGTACCAGCTAATCACCTTGACGAAGTTGTCGCCTTCCTTGCCAAGCACCGAAGTCAACAGGGCTTCGAAGTGCGAGGAATGGGTGTCGCCGTTGAAGTCCGAGGACACCAGAGGCTCGGTGTTGTAGCCCAGAATGCCTTTCAGGTCGCCCTGACTCGCCTCGAAAACCGTGGAATTGATCTGTTCCGCCGTCACGGTTTTTTCGAGGTTGACGGTGAGATCCACGAGCGAAACGTTCGGCGTGGGCACGCGAATGGCGAAACCGTCGAGCTTGCCGTTGAGTTCCGGCAGCACCTTGCCCACCGCACGGGCAGCGCCGGTGGTCGTGGGGATCATCGACAGGTTCGCGGCGCGGGCGCGGCGCATGTCCTTGTGGTACTGGTCGAGGGTGTTCTGATCGTTCGTGTACGAGTGGATGGTTGTCATCAAGCCCTTGACGATACCGAAGTTTTTGTTGATTACGAAGGCCAGCGGGGCCAGGCAGTTGGTGGTGCAGGAGGCGTTGGAAAGAATGTTCTGGCCGTTGTATTTGCCGTGGTTGACACCCATGACGAACATCGGAACCTCTTCCTCGCCGGGCTTGATCGGTCGGGAAAGAAGCACCTTTTTGATGCTACCGGTAAGGAACTGGTTCAGTTTCTCAGGACCGACGATTTTGCCGGTGCATTCGAACACGACGTCCGCGCCTTCGAAATTCTTGGCGGCTTCGGCGGGATCGGTGGTGGAGGAAATCGGAATCTTCCGGCCATCGAGCACCAGGCTGTTGCCGTCGCGGCTGACTTCGCGATTGAGACGTCCGTGCACGGAGTCGTAGCGCACCAGATGATAGCTGGTATCGACCGGGGCCAGATCGTTGATGGCCACGACTTCGGCGTCGGGATTCTCCAGAATCCGGCGGAACACGACCCGACCGATGCGACCGAAACCGTTGATAGCGACTTTAAATGACATGGTATTCTCCTTTTGACTGGATAAAACACACGAATGCTTTTGCGTCCTCGTCCCCTTCTTCACCCTTCTCAGGACTCCTAATGGTAATGCGCCGATTCCGCCCCGTCAATCCGGAAATCGATCATTTCGAACAACTGTTCCACTTTTCGAACGGATTCACAGCCGGTGACAGTTAAAATACGGGGAAATCGTCCCTTTCCCACGAAATCCGTGGGGCAGATCGCCAACCTGTACGCCGGCGTATAGGTTTGAGTGACCAACCTGTACGTTGATGTACACTTTGAACAACCTGTACGTGCACGTACACCTTGCCAACCTGTCAGTGTACGTACACTTTGCCGCTCTGAAACTGTACGTACACTGACAGGTTGAGTTGGAAAACCTGAAACCTTCGAATTCTTCGAGGCCCTTGGTTGGTTCCAGTCTCCTGGTTTGAACCATAAGGTTTCATGTCGGGTCTCCCGACCCGACAGCATGAATCTGTGGAGCAGGCCAGAGACCTCTCCAGCAAATGCTCTATGTTTTCGACATGTTATAGACCTTCAAAGTTAAAACGCCTGCGAAAGAAACTCTCGACTCGCCTATTATAAATCTATTGAATACACTGCAAAGTCATGCAATTTCACGCAAACGCACGTCATGCTGACACGATGCCGCAAAACTCGTGCAAACTCACGCCAAACCGTGCAAAATCCACCCCGGTTTTCTCGCAAAGAGTCGAGGGGTACCGAGAAAAAAGTGTAAAGCAACTGGACAAAAACAGGCTTTTTCGACCAAAAAGCCACACAACGTGCTATTTTCTCTCACAAAGCTCGTCGTTCCGAATCTGCACGTTTTTTTATCAATTTGCACGTTTTGCCGGGACCGACTTTTCCGAAAAATCTCCCCCCTGCTTCCGGGGAGAAAATCACGATATTGACAGCAGCGAAAGACAAGGATATACTCTATTTAATAGATTGAACGATGGAGGAATCGATGGCGGGCGAACCCCTGCGTGTCAAGCACGTATTCGAGCTCGACAACCGGCAGCTTATGGCGATTTTCGCCGGAATTTTCCTGATGCTGGTGCTGTTTTTCGGTCTTGGAATCAACGTGGGTTGGCGACTTTCGGTGGAAATGGGAGGCGAACCCATGGCCGACGCCATGGGCGACATGCCGCCCGAAGAAATTGCGGAACCCTCTGAAAACACTTTGGATTCTCCAACACCCAACATCCCGCCGCCGCCGCAACGGCAACCCGAAGCCACCGCCCAAAAACCATCGCAGCCTGCTTCGAACACCCCCAGCCTGCTCGCCCGTCTGCAACAGGCGGAACAAGCCGAGCAGAAGGCCCGCAACGGAGGAGACACGAAGACGCCGGTGGTCGTCCCCGACGTTCCGTCCAAAGCCAGCGAGAAAAGCGCTCCGCCCAAGGAAGACAGCCTGCCGCCGTCCTTCAAAACCGTGAAGCAGCCGGAGCCGCCCGCCGCGAAAAAAACCGCACCACCAGAGAAGAAACCGGCCTCTCCGCCCCCACCGACGAAGGTCGAAAAGCCCACGCCGACGAAAGAATACACGGTGCAGTTCCACTCGTTCAGAACCAGGGAACGCGCCCAACGGGTCATCGACAAGTTCAAGCCCTTCGACGACCGCAAGCCCTTCATCATGGAGCTTCCGGTGAACGAAACCCTCACGTGGTACAAGGTCTGCATCGGTCGTTTTCAGGACTACCAACAGGCAAAGGCCTACGAAAAAATCTACACGGAAAACACCAAAGACAAGCAGACGATGGTCACCCGCGTCCTGAAATGACGTGATTTATTCCGTTTTGACGCAATTTGTTTCAGGATAGCAGCCAGGTCACGAACAATCCCAGATAATTGCCGATGGCATAGCCGACCAGGCCGGATGCCATGCCGCTGACGATGATCTCGCGGTTCTTCAGATTCATCGCCACCGGACCGATGAACGCCGGTCCGTAAATCGCAGCGGTGGAGGTAATCAGCACCGTATCGCGATCCAGGCGCAAGAGCGCGCACAACACGAGGTGCAACACTACCGAACCGAGCATCACGAAGGCGACGTAGGCGAGGTAAATCGTGGAAGATGCCAGCAGTTTTTCGAAATTGGCCGTCGATCCGATGGCCACGCAGAAGGCCAGCAGAAAGTAATTCCCCAGCGCGTTCGTGCCCTTCAACTTCCGGATCGAAGGCACGAACGACAGGCCGATCGCCCCGGAGGTCAGCATCAGAATCACTACAGGATCGCGGACCGACTTCGGCACGAGTTCCCCTGTACCCACGCCTGCAGCCACCAGCATGATAGCCAGTCCCAACCCTTTGAGGAGGTTTCCGAGGCTTGGAAGACCACCCAGACTCATGAAAAATTCCGAGTCGTCCGCGTCGGCGTTCTCTTCGTTTTGAAACTTGAAAGGCGGCAAAAACAAGGCATAGACGCGACTTGCAAGCATGAACATGAACGGCACGTAAGCCCCGCCGATAACGATATCGGCGGAATTAATCATCAGAAACATTTCGGGTTCGACCTTCAAGGCTCTGCCGATGGCGGCGAGGTTGGGCGTTCCCCCGGTATAGGTTCCGATCAACATCCCCGACAACTGGGGACTCTCCGGCAGGGTTTCGTGAAACACGAAGTACGCGAGGATGGAAAGGACGAACACCGAAAGCAGGCAAAGCACGAATGAAATCACCGTCGGTCTCGCCAGACGCAACCAACCCGGCACATCCACCGAAAACAGCAGCAACGGAATCGCCAGTGCGACCGTCACGCCGCAAGCTTCATTGGAAAGGTCGGTATCCACCGGAAGAAACGATTGATTGGCCAGAACCAACCCGGCGATGTAACAGACCATCACCGAGGAAACCCACTGTATCGCCTTGACTTTCGGCTCCAACTTCAGCACGAGAGCGGGAATCGCGAGTATATAGAGGATTTGAAGCACTGCCATACAACCACCCAAATACTTTTTCCGGTATTTCCGGTAAAAAAAACCCCGTGTCCTTTGGAAAGAGACGCGGGGTCTGTCTGATCGTAAGGGAGGGAAAAATCCCTGGTATCAATCTTCCGAAGCTTCGGCGGCGGCTTCCGTCGATTCGCTTTCTTCCGTGGCGTCGAGGTATTCGATCATCGCGATACGCGCGTTATCGCCCATGCGATTGCCGACCTTCAACACGCGGGTGTACCCACCCTGGCGTTCCTTGAAACGCTCCGGCATCTCGTTGAACAGTTTTTGCAGCGCCTGCGGATCATACAGCATCGTAGCCGCCTGTCGCCTGGCGTGAAGGGTTCCCTGCTTGGCCAGCGTGACCGCTTTTTCGGCGTAGGAGCGCAATTCTTTGGCCTTGGCTTCCGTCGTCGTGATGCGGTTGTGCAAAATCAGGGAAGTAAGAAGATTCCGCATCAGCGCCTTGCGATGCGAAGAATTCCGACGCAGCTTGCGTCCGGCCCGGCGGTGTTTCATGATTCCAACTCCTCAAATACTGGTTGATTGGCTCTCTGGGCCAACGTTTATTCTTCTTTTTTCGGCGGTTTGAAACCTTCGGGAAGCGTCATGCCGAGGGCAAGCCCCATTTCCGAGAGGATGTCCTTGATCTCACTCAAGGATTTGCGACCGAAGTTCTTGGTCTTGAGCATTTCGCTCTCGGTTTTCTGCACCAACTGGTAAATGTAGCGGATGCTGGCGTTCTGCAGACAGTTGGCAGAACGCACCGAAAGCTCCAGTTCGTCGACGCTGCGCAGGAGGTTCTTGTTGTATTCCTCCTCGCCCTTCTCTTCCTCGGTCGTCACCGCTTCGATCGCTTCGTCGAAGTTGATGAAGATCGAAAGCTGCTCCTTGAGGATCTTGGCGGCAAGCCCGATCGCGTCGTCGGGACGGATCGCGCCGTTGGTCTTGATCTCCATGGTCAGCTTGTCGTAATCGATCACCTGGCCGACACGGGCGGGCGTCACCTGGTAGTTGACTTCCCGCACGGGGCTGAAGTTGGCATCGATCGGAATGGTGTCCACAGGCTGATCGACCACCTGGGACCGATCCGCCTGACGATACCCGCGCCCTTCCGCGATGGTCAGTTCCATCTGGAGGCGTCCGCCTTCGCCGATGGTGGCGATGTGCTGGTTCGGATTGAGGATTTCCACCTTGTTGCTGACGATATCCGCCGCCGTAACGACAGCCGGACCTTCTTTATCGATGGTCACGGACACCGATTCGACGTCGTGCAGCTTCAGGTCCACCACCTTGAGGTTGAGGATGACCTGGGTCACATCCTCGACCACTTCGGGAACCGTGGAAAACTCGTGCTCGACGCCTTCGATACGGATGGCCGTCACCGCCGCACCTCTCAGCGACGAAATCAGAATCCGCCGCAGCGAATTGCCGATGGTCGTTCCGTACCCGCGTTCGAGCGGTTCGCACCAGAATTTGCCGAAACGGTCGGTCAGGGTGTCCCGATTGACCTCCAGCATTTTCGGCTTTATCATGTTCTGCCAATGTTTGTACATTGCTTCCCCTCGCCGATTTCGGACACTCAAGAAATCGCGTTATTTGGAGTACAATTCCACGATCAGGCGCTCGTTGATCTCCATCTGGATATCTTCACGCTGCGGCAACGCCCGAATCGTTCCCTTAAAGGTATTCTTTTCCAGTTCCAGCCAAGGAGGAAGTCCCCGGCGGTCGATGGTTTCCATGGCCGTAGTGATGGGCAGCGATTTGCGGCTGCGCTCGACCACTTCGACGACATCCCCGACCTTGACGAGAATGCTGGGAATGCTTACACGCCGTCCGTTGAGCATGAAATGCCGGTGGGAAACGAGCTGCCGCGCTTCGTCGCGCGATCCCGCGAATCCCAGGCGGAACACTACGTTGTCGAGTCGGCGTTCGCACAGGCTCAGCAGGTTCTCGCCGGTGACGCCTTTCATGCGGTCGGCCTTTTTGAAGTACAGACGGAACTGCTTCTCCAACAGCCCGTAAATACGACGGACTTTCTGCTTCTCACGAAGCTGCAATCCGTAGTCGGTCGTTTTCTTGCGGCGCTGCCCGTGCTCGCCGGGGGGATAGGGGCGGCGCTTCTGCTCCATGGCGCACTTCGCGGTGAAACACCGTTCGCCCTTCAGAAAGAGCTTCGTGCCTTCGCGGCGGCAAAGTTTGCATTTTGCCTGGGTGTACCTAGCCAATGGTCTCCTCCTTGAAAGCCGGAATCCACTTACTCCGGCCATTCGTATATAGCATCATATATCGCTAATGCTCGATCATTACACGCGGCGTCTTTTGGGCGCGCGGCAACCATTGTGCGGAATCGGGGTCACGTCACGAATCAGGGTCACTTTCAGCCCCGCGCTGGACAATGCGCGAAGGGCGGTTTCCCGACCGGAACCCGGACCGCGAACGTACACGGAAATGTTTTGCAGACCGTGTTCCTTCGCCTTCTTGGCGCAGTCTTCCGCCGCAGTCTGAGCGGCGAACGGCGTGCTTTTGCGCGAACCCCGGAATCCCATCGCACCGGCGCTGCTCCAGGCGATTACGTTGCCGGAAACGTCCGTGATGGTAATTTTGGTATTGTTGAACGTAGAATTGATATGGGCAATACCCGTCTGGATATTTTTCCGAACCCGTCGTTTCTGGCGTCTTTCACCTTTGGCCATCGTCTATGCCCTTTCAGAGTCCTGTGTTGGTTGCAATCCCGCTATTTCTTGCGGCCAAGAACGCGACGCGGTCCCTTGTGGGTCCGTGCATTGGTCCTGGTGCGCTGTCCGCGAACCGGAAGTTTGCGTCGATGGCGGTATCCACGGTAGCAGCCGAGATCCATCAGCCGCTTGATGTTCATCTGCACTTCGCGCCTGAGATCGCCTTCGACCTTGATTTCTTCTTCGATCACGCGGCGGATCTGCTGGATGTCGCTTTCCGTCAGATTATCCGATTTGGTCGCACCATCGACCTGCGCCTTGGACAGAATCGTTTTCGCCGACGTGCGGCCAATTCCGTAGATATAGGTCAGGGCGATATCGATCCGCTTTCCACGCGGGAGGTCAACACCTGCTATACGTGCCACGTCTCAGCTCCTTTCTCAGCCCTGGACTTGCTTATGCTTGGGGTTTTCGCAGATCACCCGGATTTTGCCTTTTCGACGGATGATTTTGCATTTATCACAAATTTTTTTCACGCTGGCTCTGACTTTCATCGTCGTTCTCCATGCTTTTCGGGATCGAAACTCATTTCTCCCGGTAGACGATCCTTCCCCGCGTAAGGTCATAAGGCGACAGTTCCACCTTCACCCGGTCGCCGGGGAGAATTTTAATAAAGTGCATACGCATTTTGCCCGAAATATGGCAAAGCACAAGATGTTCGTTTTCCAACTTCACACGAAACATTGCATTCGGCAACGATTCCTCGATAATTCCATCTACCACGATCATGTCTTCTTTTGACATGGAATGCCTCGTCCCTTTGTGTTCGCTCAGTCTCCGGTTATCGTTAAAATCTTCGGACCTTCGGCGGTAATTGCGATGGTG
Organism: Myxococcota bacterium; assembly: GCA_963663525.2. Lineage (GTDB taxonomy): Bacteria > Myxococcota_A > SURF-8 > SURF-8. The sequence continues at coordinate 1,225,203 of CAXXHC010000003.1, read as the reverse complement.
TTTTCCCAATGCGCCGAAAGTTTCCGATCCGCCGTGACGGCGGTCCACTCGTCGTCCAAAACCTCGATATCGTACACGCCTTCGTTGATCATCGGCTCGATGGCGATGACCATCCCCTCTTTCAGCCGCCGTCCCTGACCCGCGATGCCGAAGTGCCGGACCTGCGGCTCCTCGTGCAGATAGCGACCGACACCATGGCCGACGAAATCCCGCACCACCGAAAACCCGAAAGATTCCACGTGCGTCTGGATGGCATTGCCGATATCGCCCAGCCGCCTGCCGGGGTACGATTGCTCGATTGCCAACGTCAAAGAACGTCTGGTGGCCTCCACCAGCAAATCGGCGCGTTCGGACACCTTGCCGACCTTCCAGGTGCGGGCGGCGTCTCCGATCCACCCCTTCAGCGTCACTCCGAGATCGATGCCGATGATATCGCCTTCTTCCAGTCGATCCGTCGAAGATGGAATGCCATGGACGATGACTTCGTTTCTCGAAGTGCAAAGTGTGGCGGGAAACCCACGATATCCTTTGAATGTGGGTGTCCCGCCACGCTTTCGTATCATACTTTCGGCAAAAGCATCAAGCTCTTTGGTGCTAATACCCGGCTCGATCATTTTTTCGAGGGCTTCGTGGACTTCACCGACGATGCGGCCCGCGTCCCGAATCCGCTCGATTTGATCGGGCGTTTTCAGTATGACACCCAAAACCTTATCCTTCCAACGCGCTTCGCACGCGCCCGTGAATCTCGTCGATGCCGCCGAGACCGTCGATCAGGCGCAAGAAACCGCGTTCCTGGTAGTAGTCGATCAACGGCTTGGTCTGCTCGTGGTACACTTTCAGACGATTGCCGATGGTTTCTTCATTGTCGTCGGTGCGCTGATAGATATCGTCGCTCCCGCACTTGGCGCATTTGCCGTCTTCGGGAATCGCCTTGAAGATCACGTGGTATTCCTCACCGCAGTTGCGGCACACGCGGCGACCGGTAAGGCGTTTCATCAGTTCTTCGTCCGGCACGTTGAGGCACACGACATGCTCCAGCGTCTTTCCCAATTTCTCCAGCACGCCGGAGAGAGCGTCGGCCTGGCTGACCGTCCGGGGGAAGCCGTCCAGCAAAAATCCCTTGCCGCAATCGTCCTGCTGAAGCCGCTCTTCGATCAAGCCGATGACGATCTCGTCGGTGACCAGCTTTCCGGCCTTCATGTAGGCTTCGGCTTCCTTGCCCAACTCGGTTCCGGCCTTCACGGCGGCGCGAAGCATGTCACCGGTCGAAATCTGCGGGATGTCGTAACGGGTGATGATTTTCTTGGCCTGCGTGCCTTTTCCGGCTCCCGGTGGTCCTAAAAAGATCAAATTCATTGCAAACGCTCCTTTTGACTTACCTTCCCTGTCAACTCATCAACGGGTGCTGCTTCGGCGACCGCGAATACGGGGCCCCCGCGCACCGGACAACCCATCGTAATGCCGCGTAATCAGGTGGGATTCGATCTGACTGCTGGTATCCAGCGCCACGCCGACGACGATCAGAATCGCCGTTCCGCCGAACCAGAAGGGGACGTTAAGTCCTCTCTGGAGAAACATCGGCAGCACGCAGACGACCGCCAGGTAAATCGAACCGAATACCGTGATCCGCGACAACACGTTGTCGATATAGTCCGCCGTTTTCTTGCCGGGCCGGATACCGGGGATATATCCACCGTTTTTCTTCATGTTCTCGGCCACGTCCATCGGGTCGAACTGAACCGCCGTGTAGAAGAACGCAAAGAAGATAATCAACGCCACGTAAATGCTGTTGTAAACCCAGGTTCCCGGAGTCAGGGCGTTCTGGATGTTCTGCACGATGGGATGGTCGATAAACTGGGCCATCGTCGCCGGGAACATGATGATCGAACTGGCGAAAATCGGCGGAATCACTCCTGCGGTGTTCACACGCAAAGGCAGGTGGGTGGACTGCCCACCGTACTGCTTGCGACCGATCACCCGCTTGGCGTATTGCACCGGAATCCTTCGTTGAGAACGCTCGACGAACACGATGGCCAGAATCACGATCACCATCAGCACCGTCAAAAACAGCAGTACCAGCGGGGTGATCTGTCCGCCGCGAACGAAATCGATCGTCGAACTGAGGGCCGAAGGAATGCCTGCCACGATACCAGCGAAGATAATCAGCGAAATACCGTTACCGATGCCGCGCTCGGTGATCTGCTCACCTAGCCACATCAGGAAGGCCGTACCGGCGGTCATCGAAATGATCGTCATGAGCCGGAAGCCCCAGCCGGTCATTTCGGGGTCCACCACCGGCATGGAACCCACCTTCAGCGATTCCAGCCATACGGCGATGGCCGACGACTGAACCACGGAGAGAAAGATCGTACCATACCGCGTGTACTGGGTGATTTTCGCCCGGCCCGCTTCGCCTTCTTTTTTGAGCTGTCCCAGCCAGGGCCACATCACCGTCAGCAGTTGTAGAATAATGGACGATGAAATGTAGGGCATGATACCCAGGGAGAACACGGACACCTGCTGCATGGCGCCGCCGGTGAACATGTTGAACAGTCCGAAAAGACCGCCACCCGCCGTTCCGATGTACTCCGACATCGCCACGCGGTTGACCCCCGGAGTGGTAATGAAAATCCCGATCCGGAAAACGGCGAGGAGCGCGAGTGTAAAGAAAATCCGCCGCTTGAGTTCTGGAATCCTTGCAATGTTACCGAAACTGGTAGCCACAGCTTACTCCTTCATCCTACGGCTCATTCACTCACGACGCTATTACGACCGATTTTCTCTTCCCAGTCTTCGGGGACTTTCTCGCCGCGTCCCAACTCGACCACGCTTCCACCGGCCTTTTCGATCTTCTCGCGGGCGGATTTCGTCGCCAGGCTCACCACACAGTGAATCGGACGATCGATTTCTCCCGAACCGAGCAGTTTCACGCCGTCTTTGATCTGACGGATTTTTCCGGCCTCGTACAGAGCAATCGCGTCAAGGTATTCCAACCCCAGATCCGCGAGCCGGTACAGGTTGATCTCGTTGTATTCCTTGCGGAAAATATTGACGAAACCGAATTTCGGCAGCCGCCGATTCAAAGGCATCTGTCCGCCTTCGTTCGCTGGCTTGTCGTTGTAACCCGACCGGGAGCGCTGGCCTTTGTGGCCTTTGCCCGCCGTTTTTCCGTTTCCGGAACCTATCCCGCGACCGACCCGTTTACGGTTTTTCGTTGCCCCTTTGGGCTTGGGGATTTCGTGCAGTTTCATCGGCCTAGCCCTCCATGTTATCTTTACGGCCCGGTCGGCCCGGACGCCTGCGAACCGGTGGCGTCTGTTCGATGGCTTCGATTTCCAGCATGTGTTGCACTTTGAACAGCATTCCGCGGATCGGCGCTGTATCGCGCAACAGAACTTCCTGACCGACGCGCTTGAGTCCCAAGCCCCGCAAGGTCGCTTTCTGTTTTTCCGTTCGCCCGCTGTAGCTGCGAATCAGCTTCACTTTGATGCCCGGCATGGTCCTTCTCCTTAGGGAAACCCGACTGGGAATCAGGATTCGATGAATTCTTCCTTCGATCGTCCCAGTTTGTTGGCATATTCTTCGATCGTCGTCAGATTCTGCAATCCAATCATCGTAGCTTTGGACACGTTGTGCGGATTCCGGGAACCGATGATCTTCGAAAGAATATTCGGAATTCCGGCTGCTTCGAGAATCAGACGCACCGCCGACCCGGCGATGATCCCCGTACCGGGGGAAGCCGGCTTCAACACGACCTTGGCGGACCCGAAGCGGGCTTCGACCGCGTGAGGGATGGTCTCGTTGACCAGCGGCACCTGGATCAGGTTGCGTTTGGCCTGTTCGCTTCCCTTGCGAATCGCTTCCGGAACTTCGCGAGCCTTGCCTTTGCCGATTCCGACCCGTCCGTTGCCGTCTCCCACGACGACTACGGCGCTGAACGAAAACCGACGACCGCCCTTGACGACCTTCGCCACCCGATTGAGGTGAATGATCCGATCGGTGAATTCATCCTGGGACTGATTGTCTTTAAACCTTCTGTCTACCACGGTTTTCTCCTTGGTTCGGCTTTAAACCGCTGTTTACAATTTCAACCCGGCCTTGCGAGCGCCTTCGGCCAGGGCGCGAACCCGGCCATGGTAGCGATACCCGTTGGTATCGAAAGAGACCTGTTCGATTCCGTTTTCCAGGCAGCGCTTGGCGATGGCTTCGCCCACCAGCATTCCGATCTTGGTGTTGAGAGTCTCGTTGATCGGACCGCCCTTTTTCTTGGGGGCCGCCACCGGCTTGGCCTGGTCTTTTTTCTTCTTCTTGCCCTTTTTGGAGTCCTGCTTGGCCACGGCAGCTTCTTCCTTGGCCTGTGCTTCCGCAAGGGCTTTTTCACGCTTGGCATCGCGCTCGGCGGCACCTTGGTCCCACTGCTCGCGAATCGCCTTCACCTGGTCGCGAAGATCCTTCTCCAAGCTGGAAACGGACACGAGCGTCTTCTCCGACGAATCGTCGATGACCTGCACGTAGGTTTCCTTGATGCTTCGGAAAACCGACATTCTTGGTCGTTCTGTGGTTCCCGAAATTTTACGGCGAACCCGCTTTTTACGAGCGAGACGCATTTCCTGTTTTTTGGTCAGTCGGCCCATACCATCCTCCGACGTATGATTCGCTTCGCGCGCGGTTTATCCTCTGGCTCCGGCTTTTCCAGCCTTCTGCCGCACGTGTTCGTCTTTGTAACGTATACCCTTGCCCTTGTAAGGCTCCGGGGGACGGATCTTGCGGATGTTGGCCGCCGTCTGTCCGAGCAATTCCTTGTCGATCGAAGTCAGCGTTATCAAAAGCGCTTTCGGATCGACTTCGGCATCCACCGATTGAGGCAGCGGGAAGACCACCGGATGGGAATAGCCCACCTGCAAATGGATCTCGCGTCCCTTCAGCTCGACCTTGTACCCGACGCCGACCACGCTCAGTTCCTTTTTGAACTTCGAGGAGACTCCCACGACCATATTGTTGATAAGGGCGCGGTAGAGTCCGTGGTATGCTCCGGATTGGCGATCTTCGCCTTTGCGGATGCAAATGACTTCGTTTTCTTCAACCTTGACTTCGACCTCAGGCCGGACTTCCGTTTCGAGTTGTCCGAACGGCCCTTTGACCGAAACCATGTTTCCGTCCACCTTGACCTCGACCTTCGGAGGCAAGGGGATCGGCAGTTTCCCGATGCGTGACATTCCTCGCCTTCCTTTCTACCAGATGGAACAGATCACTTCGCCGCCGATCTGCGCTCGGCGTGCCTGGCGGTCGCTCATCACCCCACGGCTCGTGGAAATGACGGCGCAGCCCATGCCGTTACGGATCTTTGGAATTTTGTCCTTGCGCACGTAGTAGCGCAGACCGGGGCGGCTGTTCCTTTTCAGTCCGGTAATCACGGGGGTGTTTTCCTCGGAATACCGCAACAGAATCACGAGCACGCCTTTTCCGTCTACGCTGGCGCGTTTATATCCTTTGATAAATCCTTCTTGGGTGAAGATATCAAGGATATTGGCTTTTATCTTCGATGCCGGACAAACCACCTTTTTCAGGTTGGCTTGATTCGCGTTGCGGATTCTCGTTAGCATATCCGCGATGGGATCGGTCATCGTCATCGGTCAAACCTCACAGTCCTTGGCCCGGATTTCCAGCCCGTTACCGTTCTCAGGCGGGTAAAAATTACCAGCTCGACTTGATTACGCCCGGAATCAGTCCATTCGAGGCGTTTTTTCGCAAGCAGATCCTGCACATATCAAACTTCCGGTGATACCCTCTCGACCGACCGCATAGCGGACAGCGATTGTACGCCCGGACTTTGAATTTGGGAATCCTCTTCGCCTTGACCTTCAATGCTTTTCTGGCCAATTGATCCTCCTTGACGTTCAATTCTTGAACGGCATACCAAAATGCTTCAACAGCCTACGCGCTTCGTCGTCGGTTTCGGCTGTCGTTACGATCGTTATGTTCAAACCCTTGATCTTGTCGATCTTGTCGTAATCGATTTCCGGAAAAATGATTTCCTCACGAATTCCCAGCGTGTAGTTGCCGCGACCGTCGAAAGCTTTGTTGCTCACGCCCTTGAAGTCGCGCACGCGCGGCAGGGCCACATTGAGCAGGCGGTCCAGGAATTCGTACATACGCGGACCACGCAACGTGACCTTCGCGCCGATCTTCATCCCTTCACGCAGTTTGAACTGCGCGATGGACTTGCGTGCCTGGGTCACCACCGGTTGCTGACCGGTGATTGTACGAAGCTCGTCCACGGCGGATTCGATGATCTTCGGGTTGGCAATCGCCTCCCCCAAGCCCATATTCACGATGATCTTCGACAGGCGCGGAACCTGCATCGGATTCTTGTATTTGAATTCATCCCGCATCAGCGGAACAACCTTCTCCTGGTATACTGTTCTCAGCCTCGCCATGACATCCTCCGTATTATGGATACACTTCGTTGCAGGCCGGACACTTGCGCATCACTTTACCATCGGCCAGCACGTGCCTCTTGGCGCGGATCTTTTCACCGCACTTCGGGCAGATCAGGGCGACGTTCGAGGCGTCCAGTGGAGCTTCCTTTTCCATGATGCCGCCCGAAGGATTCTTTTCCGAAGGGCGGGCGTGTCGCTTGATGAGGTTCAACCCCTGAATCGCAACCCGGTTCTTCTTGGGCAACGTATACAGCACTTTACCCGTGTTGCCTTTTTCCTTGCCCGCCAGCACGACGACCTTGTCGTCTTTTTTCACGTGAAGAGTTGTTTTCTTCGCCATTTTAAAAGCCTCGCTTACAGGACTTCGGGAGCGAGAGAGATGATCTTCATAAATCGCTTCCCTCGCAGTTCACGCGCCACCGGTCCGAAAATGCGGGTTCCGATAGGCTCCCTGGCGTTGTTGATTAAAACCGCCGAATTGTCGTCAAATTTGATGTAGGTTCCGTTGGACCTGCGGATTTCCTTGGCCGTGCGAACGACGACCGCTTTCATCACGTCGCCTTTCTTGACCTTGGAGTTCGGCAGCGCTTCCTTGACCGAAACGACGATCACGTCGCCGATGCGGGCGTACATGCGCTTCGAACCGCCCAAAACCTTGATGCACTGAACCCGCTTGGCGCCCGAATTGTCGGCAACATCGAGAATCGTCTGCATCTGTATCATCGCTTCGCTCCTTTGCGTCTGGAGGTTTCACCCTTGCGGCGCCGCCTATTTTACAGCGCCTTCTTGGTGATCTCTTTTACGCGCCATCGCTTCTGTTTCGAAATGGGCCGGCATTCCTGAATGACGACATCATCGCCGACGTGGCACTGGTTGGTTTCATCGTGGGCCTTGTACTTCAGACGCCGGGAAATGTACTTTTTGAAAAGCGGGTGCTTGTAACGCCTGGTCACTTGCACGACCACCGTCTTGTCCATTTTGTCGGAAACGATTTTACCGAGCAACTCCTTGTGGTGGCCCTTTACGACCTCCACATCCTGCTTGGTGGTTTCGTTGTCTGCCATGTCGAACCGTCCTTATGGTTTTTCTCCGCAGCCGATCGCTTTCGCTTCGCTTCTTGCGGAACGCCTATTCGTTCGTGGTCTCCACCACGGCCTCATTCGTATCGCGTTGCTGCATCACTGTCAGCAAACGCGCGATATCCTTTTTGATCTGCCGCAGGCGCCGGTGATTCTCCAACTGACCCGTCGCGTGCTGAAAACGAAGCCGGAAATGCTCTTCCCGAAGCTCGATCAGCATGTTGTCCAGGTCTTCCGCCTTTTTGCTTCTCAGTTCCGAAGCCTTCATGACATCCTCCTCAGTACTGGTCCGCGCGGCGGATGAACTTGGTTTTCAGGGGAAGCTTGTGCGCGGCCAGACGAAACGCCTCGCGTGCCACCTTTTCTTCCACACCCTCGATCTCGTACAACACCTTGCCGGGCTTGATAACGGCCACCCACTCTTCCGGGGTGCCCTTTCCGCTACCCATGCGTGTTTCGGCAGGCTTCTTGGTGATCGATTTGTCGGGGAAAATCCGAATCCAGATGCGTCCACCACGCTTGACGTGACGGGTCATCGCGATACGAGCGGCTTCGATCTGCCGTGCGGTGATCCATCCCCGACCGATGCTCTGAAGTGCAAAATCCCCGAAGGACACGTCGCAGCCGCGCTGCGAGAAACCCCGGTTTTTTCCCTTTTGCACTTTGCGCCATTTGACTTTTTTTGGAGCCAGCATGATCTTTCTCCCGCTTCGGAATGGTCGTCCCGAAGCCGTATACGTTCAGTACAGCAGCTTGCGAATCGCCTGCTTTTCCTCGAATACTTCGCCCTTGTAGACCCAGACTTTCACGCCGATCACACCGTAAGTCGTGCGCGACACGGAAAAGCCGTAGTCAATGTCCGCCCGCAGGGTGTGAAGAGGCACGCGCCCTTCCATGTACCGCTCCATACGCGACATCTCCGCCCCGCCCAGGCGACCGGAAACCATGACCTTGATTCCCTTGACGCCGAAACGCTGGGCCTGCGAGATCGCCTTCTTCATCGCCCGACGAAACGCGACACGCTTCTTGAGCTGCTGTGCGATCGATTCGGAGATAAGTTGGGCGTCGGCTTCAGGTTTGCGAACCTCAATGATGTTGATGAACACGTTGGAGTCCGTCAGCTTCTGAAGCTTGGCCTTGAGCAACTCGACGCCAGTTCCGCCTTTGCCGATCACGATGCCAGGGCGTGCACTATGGATCGTCGCCTTGACACGACCGGGAGCGCGTTCCAGTTCAATCCGGGATACGCCGGACGACGCTAGTTCCTTCTTGATGAACTCGCGCAGCCGAAGATCCTCGTGGAGCCACTTGGAATAATTCTTTTCCGCGAACCAGCGAGAATCCCAGGTTCGGTTGATACCCAAGCGCAGGCTGATGGGGTTGACTTTCTGACCCACTGCGTCCTCCTTCGTTACATTTCGTCCAAAATGACCGTCACGTGGCTGGTGCGCTTCCGGATTCGGGTGGCGCGCCCCATGGCCCTCGGACGAAAACGCTTCAAGGTCGGGCCTTCATCGACCCAGATTTTCTTGACGAACAGACGATCCACGTCAAGCTCTTTGGTTTCGTCGGCATCGGCAACGGCTGCATTGATGAGCTTCGCCACCGACCTTGCCGCCTTTTTGGGACTGAAATTCAAAATATTGACCGCTTCGTCCACCTGCCGGCCCCGAACCAGATCGGCGACCAACCGCACTTTGCGCGCGGACATCCGGTAATATCTCAGTTTGGCTTTGACTTCCATCGCGCTCTCCTTACCGCTTCGACTTTTTGTCGCCCGCGTGACCCTTGAACATCCGTGTCGGAGAAAATTCACCCAGCTTGTGGCCGACCATGTTTTCCGTGACGAAAACCGGAATGAATTTTTTGCCGTTGTGAACCGCGAACGTCAGGCCGACGAATTCGGGAAGAATCGTCGAGCGTCGCGACCAGGTCTTGATGACACGCTTGTCGTTGCTACGGATGGCGTTGAGCACTTTCCGAGCGAGATGATCGTCGATAAACGGACCTTTTTTGATCGAACGAGACACCTTCAAGCTCCCTTGTTTAAGGTTGTCCGGGTACGCGCAGACGGATTACTTCTTGCCGCGCCGCCGAATGATATATTTATCCGAACGATGATTCTTTCGGGTTTTCTTGCCCTTCGTCGGCACGCCCCAGGGGGTGACCGGATGACGACCACCGGAGGTACGTCCTTCACCACCACCGTGGGGGTGATCCACCGGGTTCATTACGACACCGCGCACGCTCGGTCGGATTCCTCGCCAGCGCGAATTTCCGGCCTTGCCGCGTCGGATGTTGGAATGAGACGAATTGCCCACGTGACCTACGGTGGCTTTGCAGCGCTGCAGCACGAGCCGCACTTCACCGGAAGGCAGACGTAGAATGGCATATTTGCCTTCCTTCGCCATAAGCTGCGCACTCGTTCCGGCAGATCGCGCCATCTGTCCGCCCTTGCCGGGTTTCATTTCGACGTTGTGGACGATCGTACCGAGCGGAATGTTGATGAGCGGCAGGCAATTGCCGGGAAGAATATCCGCTTCCGTTCCGGAAACCACGGTATCGCCGACCTTGATTTTGTCGGGGGCGAGGATGTAACGCTTCTCACCATCCGCATAGTGCAACAAAGCGATGCGCGCCGAGCGGTTCGGATCGTATTCGATGGTCGCCACTTTGGCGGGCACATCGATTTTATCGCGTTTGAAATCGATGATGCGATAACGCTGCTTGACACCGCCACCGCGACGCCTGACGGAAATGCGCCCGGCATTGTTGCGACCGGATTTTTTGTTCAGCGGCGCGAGCAGAGGCTTGTGCGGCTTGTCCGTCGTGATTTCCGCGAAATCGGAAACCGACATATTGCGCCGACCGGTCGAGGTGGGTTTGTACTTCTTGATTCCCATGGTTGTCTCCTATCAGACTCCCTCGTACAGTTCGATGACGTCGCCCTCGTGCAGGGTCACGACCGCCTTTTTCCAGCTTCCGCCGCGTCCGCGGAACATACCCAGGCGTTTCCACTTGCCGGGCACCAGCATGGTGTTGACCTTCGTGACTCGGACGTCGAACATTTTCTCGACAGCCTTTTTGATTTCGAGCTTGTTCGCGTCTTTGCGAACCTCGAAGTAGTAGCGATTGCCCTCTTCCTGTCCGATCATGGCCTTTTCAGTCAGCAAGGGACGAAGCAAGATGTCTTCGTGTAACCTTTTCATGGCTTCAAAGCTCCTTCCACCGCCTCAAGAGCCTTCCGTGTGAGCACCAGTTCGTCGTGCTTGAGAACGTCGTACACGTTCAGGCCAACCGGCGGAAGCACATCAGCTTTTTGCAGGTTGGACACGGACTTGCGCAGTTTGAAATTCTCTTCGTCTACGAAAAGAGGACGCTTCCAGCCGAACGACTCGATGATCTCGGTGACCTTTTTCGTTTTGATTTCCCGCAACTCGAAGTTTTCCAGCACCGTGATCTGACCGTCCTTGAGCTTCATCGACAACGCGCTACGGAGCGCGCCTTTGCGCATCTTCGCGGGAGGACGATAGCCGTAATCCCTGGGATGAGGACCGAAGACGGTACCGCCGCCACGCATCGTCGGTGAGGAGATCATGCCGTGGCGCGCGCGTCCGGTACCTTTTTGGCGGTACAGCTTGCGCGTCGAATGCTTGATATCACGCCTCGTTTTGGTCTGGTGCGTTCCCTGGCGTCTGGAAGCCAGCTGTGCGCGTACCACGTCGTAAAAAAGATTGGGGTTGACCTCGACACCGAACACCTCTTCGGAGAGATCGACGGAACCCACTTCGTTTTTTTCCAAGTCGAATACGGTAATCTCGGACATGGATTCCTCTCCTTGCTATGCCTGCTTGCCGGTGTTTTCGACCGGCACGTGAATGACACGCTGCAGCTTCACCAGGTTGTCCCTGGCTCCGGGCACGTGGCCCTTCACGTAGATCAGGTTCTTATCCGTCTCGACGGACATCACGACGATGTTCAGCTCTGTGACGCGCTTGTTTCCGGTCTGCCCAGGCATCCTACGCCCCTTGATCGTCCGACCGGGAGTCGTGCTGTTGCCGATGGAGCCCGGAATACGATGCGAGCGGGAACCGTGGGTTTTTCGTCCGCCGTGAAAGCCGTGACGCTTCATGACGCCCTGAAAACCTTTGCCCTTGGACGTGCCGGTGATCTTCAACACATCACCTTTGAAGAAATCGCCCACGTGAATCGTCTGCCCGAGTTCGTAGTTGTCGATATCATCGACTTTGAATTCTCGCAGATACTTGAACGCGCCGCGCCCCGCCTTGTTGAAATGACCCTGCATTGGCTTGGTGACCGATTTCTTTTTCTCCAGATAACCCAGTTGAATCGCGTCATAGCCATCGTTTTCGCGGGTCTTGATTTGCGTGACCACGCACGGACCTGCTTCGATCAGCGTTACCGCGTAACGCTGTCCGTCCGAAGTGAACAGATGGGACATGCCCACCTTTCTACCGAGTATGCCGAACATTTCCGCCTCCTGCCTGGTTCCGTTTCCGAATCCTCAATCGTTCGTTTACGGATCAGGTCTTGATTTCCACATCGACTCCGGCTGACAGGTCGAGTTTCATCAATTCGTCAAGGGTTTGCTGAGTCGGGTCCAGAATATCCACCAAGCGATTGTGCGTGCGGATCTCGAACTGTTCCCGCGATTTCTTGTCCACGTGGGGCGAGCGAAGCACGCAGTATTTGTTGATCACGGTCGGCAGCGGAATCGGTCCCGCCACTCGCGCACCCGTGCGCTTGACCGTTTCGACGATCTCCATGGTGGACTGGTCGAGCAGCTTGTAATCGTACGCCTTCAGGCGGATTCTGATTTTCTGCTGCGCCACTTGGGCCTCCTTTGAGTAAAAGATTGCCGATAAACCCGGAAGTCACGAGGACTTCCGAGGCTTTCCGAGAAATTATTCGATGACTTCCGCGACCACGCCGGCGCCGACGGTGCGACCGCCTTCGCGGATGGCGAAACGAAGTCCCTGCTCCATCGCGATCGGAGTAATCAGCTTCACTTCCACGTTCACGTTGTCCCCGGGCATCACCATCTCCACGCCCTCGGGAAGCGTCGCAATACCCGTCACGTCCGTCGTGCGGAAGTAGAACTGGGGACGATAGCCCGTGAAGAACGGGGTGTGCCGTCCGCCTTCATCCTTGCTCAGCACGTACACTTTGCCTTTGAAGTGAAGGTGAGGCGTGATGCTTCCCGGAATCGCCAGAACCTGACCGCGCTCCACTTCCGTCTTCTTGATCCCGCGAAGCAGGCAGCCCACGTTGTCGCCGGCCTGGCCCTGATCCAGAAGCTTCCGGAACATTTCCACGCCCGTCACAACCGTCTTGCGCGTGTCGCGGATACCCACGATCTCCACTTCGTCGCCCACCTTGATGATCCCGCGCTCCACACGACCCGTCGCCACCGTGCCACGACCCGAAATCGAGAACACGTCCTCCACAGGCATCAGGAACGGCTTGTCCAGCGTACGCTCCGGCTCCGGAATGTACGAGTCCACTTCTTCCATCAGCTTCGTCACCGAGCCTTCGCCCACATCCGTCGCCTCGCCGTTCAGCGCCGCAAGCGCACTGCCCTGCACGATTGGAATGTCGTCGCCCGGGAAATCGTACGAGCTCAACAGCTCGCGAAGTTCCATGTCCACCAGCTCCAGAAGCTCGGGATCGTCCACGAGGTCCACCTTGTTCAGGTACACCACGATCGCGGGAACACCCACCTGGCGAGCCAGAAGCACGTGCTCGCGCGTCTGAGGCATCGGGCCGTCGTTCGCCGCTACCACCAGAATCGCGCCGTCCATCTGCGCCGCACCCGTAATCATGTTCTTGATGTAGTCCGCGTGACCCGGGCAGTCCACGTGCGCGTAGTGACGGTTGTCCGTCTCGTACTCGATGTGCGCCGTCGCGATCGTGATTCCCCGCTCTTTTTCCTCAGGGGCCTTGTCGATCTCGTCGAACGCCGTGAAGTTCGCCTGGCCCTTCGCCGCCAGAACCTTCGTGATCGCCGCCGTCAGCGTCGTCTTCCCGTGGTCAATGTGACCGATCGTACCCACGTTCACGTGGGGCTTCGTACGCTCGAATTTCGCCTTCGCCATGGGTTCCTCCTTATACAGGGAATCCTTACAGAGCTACAGCCACGCGGGCTTCACTCCCATGATTCTCTCGACAATCTCAACCATCAATTTCTGCGGAACCACCTGATAGCGGTGGAATTCCATCGTAAACGTTGCCCTTCCCTGGCTGCGGCTGCGCAATTCCTGCACGTAACCGAACATCGCACTCAGGGGGACTCTCGCGGCCAGCGCCTGGGCGCCACCACGTACTTCGTTTCCTCGCACCGATCCTCTTCGCGTGTTGAGGTCGGCGATGATATCTCCGATGAATTCTTCCGGGCTGACCACTTCGACCGACATCATCGGCTCCAGCAGCACCGGACGACTCTTGAGCATGGCCTCCCGGTAGCAATTGGAGGCCGCCAGCCGGAAGGCGTTGGCATTGCTTTCGCCCTCTACAAAATCGGCACCGACGAGCTTTGCTTTCAGACTCAGCACCGGATAATTGGCAACCACGCCCACGTTCATCGATTCCTGGAGGCCGAGCCGTACGGCATCGACCAGTTCCTTTTCGAGCTGCTGCGCCTTCAGGCCGTTTTCGAACAGGAGACCGTCTTCGTCTTCCGACACGTCGAATTCAACGGTTACGGAAGCGTACTGCCGTTTTCCGCCGAGTTCGCGATCCACCGTACTGGAGTGCTTGACGGCTCCGCCGAAAGCTTCGCGGTAGGCCACCTGCGGTTTGCCTACGTTGGCCTGAACCTTGAATTCTCTCTTCAAGCGTTCGACGATCACTTCCAGGTGAAGTTCACCCATCCCGGAAATGAGGGTCTGGCCGGTTTCCTCGTCGATCTTGACGGTAAACGTCGGATCTTCGAGCGAAAGACGATCCAGCGCGTTCGAGAGTTTTTCCTCGTCATCCTTGGTTTTCGGCTCGATCACGACCGAGATCACCGGAGGCGGAAACTCGATGGATTCCAGCAGGATGGCGTTGTTTTTCTGGCACAGCGTATCGCCTGTCGAGGAATGCTTCAGGCCGACCACGGCGCATATATCGCCAGCCCTGACCTCTTCGACTTCCTCGCGCTGGTTCGAATGCATCTTCAGCACACGAACGACACGCTCTTTTTTATCTTTGGACGAATTGTAGACCGCACTGCCGCTTTTGAGCATTCCGGAATAGATCCGGAGGAAACTCAACTGCCCGACGAACGGATCGTTCATGATTTTGAACACCAGCGCGGCCAGCGGCTCCGAGGAGTCGGCCCGCCGTTCGACCGTTTTTTCAGGATTCTGCGCGTCCATGGCTTGAACGGGCGGAATATCCAGCGGAGAGGGCAGATAATGCACCACGGCATCCAGAAGCTGCTGAACGCCCTTATTTTTGAACGCCGCCCCGCACAGCACAGGCTGCACGACGCCAGCGATAGTGGCCTTACGAATCGAAGCGATGATCTCCTCGTTGCTGAAATGCTCACCCTCGCCTTCGAGGTAGCGCTCCAGCAGGGATTCATCCTGTTCCGCAGCCGCTTCGATCAATTCTTGCCGGTATTTTTCCGCATCCTTGACCAGCGCCTCGGGAATATCTTCCTCGATCACCTGCATTCCGAGCGTTTCGGCATCGTAATACATGGCGCGCATCCGAAGGAGATCGATGACGCCTTCGAATTTGTCTTCGGCGCCAATGGGCAATTCCAGAATCAGGGGATTGGCTCCGAGACGGTTTTTCATCTGGCGCACGACGCCGAGGAAATCCGCGCCCTTGCGATCCATCTTGTTGACGAAGGCGATGCGCGGTACGTTGTACCGATCCGCCTGACGCCATACGGTCTCGGACTGCGGCTCTACACCACCGACCGCACAGAATACGGCAATGGCTCCATCGAGCACTCGAAGCGAACGCTCCACTTCCACCGTGAAATCGACGTGGCCAGGAGTGTCGATGATGTTGATTCGATGGTTCTGCCAGATACACGTCGTCGCGGCGGACGTGATGGTGATACCCCGTTCCTGCTCCTGCTCCATCCAATCCATGATGGCGTTTCCGTCGTGAACTTCCCCGATTTTGTACGACACGCCACTGTAGAACAGAATCCGTTCCGTGGTGGTCGTCTTACCGGCATCGATGTGGGCCATGATGCCGATATTTCGGGTTTTGGTCAGGTTCGGCGCAAGCATGATCGTTTTCTTGGGGCTTCGGTCCACCGAGGATCGAAAGCCGTTCACTCCTTCAAACGGGGTTTTTGAATCAATACAATAATAAAGGGCTACCAGCGATAGTGGGCGAACGCCTTGTTGGCTTCGGCCATGCGATGCACGTCTTCACGTTTCTTGAAGGCGGTTCCGCGCTGGTTGAACGCATCGAGAAGCTCGGCGGCCAGACGCTCGGCCATCGTTTTCTCACCGCGCGCACGGGCGGCGTTGATGATCCACCGAAGCGCAAGCGCCTGCCTGCGTTCGGGACGCACGTCCGTCGGCACCTGGTAGGTCGCACCACCGACGCGGCGGCTTTTGACCTCGATGACCGGCTTCGTGTTTTCTACGGCCTTGCGGAACACGTGCAGGGCGTCGTCTTTGGCCTTCTGGCCAATAATTTCCAACGCTCCGTACATGCTCTTTTCGGCGATCGAGCGCTTGCCTTTGAGCATCATGCAATTGATGAACTTCGCCAGCAGCACGTCGTTGTACTTGGGATCGGGATTGATATGACGCTTTGGAACCTCGCGTTTGCGCGGCATGGTAAACCTCCTGGCAACCGGAAATTACTTGGGTTTTTTCGCCCCGTACTTCGACCGTCCGTTCCGGCGGCCATCGACGCCCACGGCGTCCAACGCGCCGCGAACCACGTGATAGCGGACACCCGGCAGGTCTTTGACTCTGCCGCCGCGAATCAGCACGACCGAGTGCTCCTGCAGGTTGTGACCGACGCCCGGAATGTAGGTGGTCACTTCGTACCCGCTGGTCAACCGCACACGGGCCACTTTACGCAGCGCCGAGTTCGGTTTCTTCGGCGTAACCGTGTACACGCGCACGCAGACGCCACGCCGCTGGGGGCAGGACTTCAGCGCGGGAGACGCGGTTTTCTTTTTAATGGTTTTACGTCCTTTGCGTACAAGCTGGTTTATCGTTGGCATCGCCTCAACCTTTGTTCGCGGTAAGTACCGTCAACACAACCGCTTCCGAAAAACGAGCTTTTCGAAAGCATGTACTCGATATCAATGGGGGAGACAAGGAATAAGGCCGTGCATCCCGTGAAGAATGCAGGTTCGAATCCAGGCTCCCACTTACCCCAACTACGCAGAGCAGTTTGGGCACCCAAAGCGCGCCGTTATCGTAAAGAATACCACCGCGCTCTATGTATGAGGCTGCGTCGTTTTATTCAGCAGCCGTCGTTTCGGTCTTGTCATCCGGATCACTGGCCGTAACGACCGTTTCTCCGGTGCTTTCATCGTCTTCGTCGTCTTCGCCGGGACGATCCAGATCGATGTTGATCTTCGCGTATTTGGAGGAACCCGTGCCCGCCGGAATCAACCGGCCCATAATCACGTTTTCTTTCAGGCCGCGAAGGTGGTCGACCTTGCCAGAAATCGAAGCCTCTGTCAAGACTTTTGTTGTTTCTTGGAAAGAAGCTGCGGAAATAAAGCTATCCGTGACCAAAGCGGCCTTCGTAATACCCAACAAAAGGCTTTCACCGATGGCCGGATGCCCGCCCTTTGCCATGATCCGGCGGTTTTCTCGCAGGAACTGGAACTTATCCACCTGCTCGTCTACGAGGAAATCGGTATCGCCCACCTCTTTGATGCGGATTTTGCGCAACATGGTGCGAACGATGACCTCGATGTGCTTGTCGTTGATTTTTACGCCCTGCAAGCGGTAGACCTGCTGGATTTCGTCGACAAGGTATTTTGCCAGTTCCTTTTCGCCCAAAACCCGAAGAATATCATGGGGATTGGAGGAACCATCCATCAACGGCTCACCGGCGCGTACGAAGTCGTTTTCGTGTACCGAAATGAATTTGCCTCGCGGAATGAGGTACTCGCGCGGCTCGCCGACTTCGGGAGTCACGATGACTTTGCGTTTGCCTTTGGTGTCTTTGCCGAAACTGACCGTTCCGTCGATTTCGGTAATTACCGCGTGATCCTTGGGTTTTCTCGCTTCGAACAATTCGGCGACGCGGGGCAGACCACCGGTGATGTCGGTGGATTTGGTCGTTTCACGAGGGATTTTCGCCAAAACGTCACCAGGACCGACTTCCTGGCCGTCTTCGACCATCACGTTGGCTCCGACCGGCAACATGTATCGGGCAGGCTGTTTGTTGATACCGACCGATAACGTACGGTTGTTTTCGTCCCGGATCGAAATTCGCGGACGCATGTTGACGACTTTGGTTTCGGTGATGACTTTACGCGACAGACCGGTCACGGTGTCGAGCTGCTCGGCCATCGTCGTGCCCTCGATCATGTCGCCGAACTTCGCGATACCGGCGACTTCCGTAAGAATCGGCATCGACCAGGGATCCCACTCGGCGATGGGATCGCCGCTTTTGACCGTTTCGCCCTCTTTGAAGCGAATCGTCGCACCGTACACGATTTTGTATCGTTCGCGCTCACGGCCCGTTTCGTCCTGAATGACGATTTCGCCGTTACGGTTCATGGCGACGAGCTGCCCCTTGCCATCCACAACGGTATGCAGGTTTTCGAAGTGCAGACGTCCGGGATAGCGTGCCTCGATGGAGGACTGCTCGATCCGGCGAGATGCCGCACCACCGATATGGAAAGTACGCATGGTAAGCTGGGTACCGGGTTCGCCGATGGACTGGGCGGCAATGACACCCACCGCCTCGCCGAGATTGACGAGAATACCACGCGACAGGTCGCGACCGTAGCACTTGGCACAAACGCCTCGCTCGGTCTGGCAGGTCAATGCAGAGCGGATTTCTACCCGTTCGATACCGGCGTCTTCGACTTTCTTGACCAGCCTCTCGTCGATAATCTCGTTGGCAGGAACGATTACTTCGTCCGTATAAGGGTCGAGAATGTCATTCAGCGCCACACGACCGAGGATACGTTCGCCGAGAGTCTGAATGATTTCGCCACCTTCCGTGAGCACCTGCACTTCGATACCCTCGATCGTGCCGCAGTCGTCCTCGTTGATGATGGAGTCCTGCGCCACGTCCACGAGACGCCGTGTCAGATATCCGGAGTTGGCTGTTTTCAACGCGGTATCGGCCAAACCTTTGCGAGCACCGTGGGTGGAGATGAAGTATTGGAGAACGTTCAGTCCTTCCCGGAAGTTCGCGGTGATCGGCGATTCCATGATTTCACCGGAAGGCTTCGCCATCAAACCACGCATTCCGGCAAGCTGACGGATCTGCTGGGCCGAACCACGAGCCCCGGAATCCGCCATGATGTACACCGAGTTGCGGCTCGGAATGTCGATTTCCTTGCCTTCGGCATCGATCATTTTTTCCTTGAAAAGGTTTTTCATCATCGCCTCGGCCACGTCGTCGGTGGCCTCGGTCCAGATGTCGATGACTTTGTTGTACCGTTCACCGTCGGAAATCAGACCGTCGTCGTATTGGGACTGGATCTCCTGTACGTTGCTGTTCGCTTTACCGATGATTTCGTCTTTTTCATCCGGGATGCGCATGTCGTGCAGGCAGATCGAAATGCCCGCCTCGGTCGCGATGCGGTACCCCAACGAACGCAGACGGTCGGCCAGCAGCACCGTGGTTTTTCCACCCGCGATACGGAAGCATTTGTCGATCAACTCCCCGATGCTCTTCTTGTCCATCACCCGATTGATTTCGGAGAACGCCATTTCTTCCGGCAGCAGCATACTCAGCATTACCCGGCCAGGCGTCGTTTCGACGATCTTGCCATCTTCCATGCGCATCTTGATCGCGGCCTGGTAATGCGCCGCTCGGTTGTTTACCGCCGAGATGACCTCGGCCCGGTCGGCAAAAATCGTGCCTTCTCCCGCACTTCCGGGGATTTTGCGCGTTAGGTAATAGATACCCAGGACGATATCCTGCGACGGCAGAATGATCGGCTTGCCGTAGGCCAGCGAAAGAATGTTGTTCGTGGACATCATCAGCACACGGGCTTCAAGCTGGGATTCCACCGAAAGCGGAATATGGACCGCCATCTGGTCGCCGTCGAAGTCGGCGTTGAAGGCTGTGCAGACCAAGGGATGAAGCTGAATGGCCTTGCCCTCGATCAGTTTCGGTTCGAAGGCCTGAATGCCCAAACGGTGCAGAGTCGGGGCGCGGTTGAGCATCACCGGATGCTCGCGAATCACTTCGTCGAGGATGTCCCACACCTCGTCTTTTTCTTTTTCGACCATTTTCTTGGCCGATTTGATCGTCGAAACCAGTCCCTTGCCGATCAGGTGGTGATAAATGAACGGCTTGAACAGTTCCAACGCGATTTTCTTCGGCAGTCCGCATTGATGTAGTTTTAGTTCTGGACCAACCACGATGACGGAACGTCCCGAGTAGTCCACGCGCTTGCCGAGCAGGTTCTGCCGGAAACGTCCCTGCTTGCCTTTGAGCATATCCGAAAGCGACTTGAGCGGACGCTTGTTGGGACCGGTAATGGTTTTGCCGCGCCGTCCGTTGTCGAACAGGGCGTCCACCGCTTCCTGCAACATGCGCTTTTCATTGCGGATGATGATTTCCGGCGCATTGAGTTCCATCAGCCGTTTGAGTCGATTGTTGCGGTTGATGACACGCCGGTACAGGTCGTTGAGGTCGGAGGTGGCAAAGCGTCCGCCGTCCAGCGGAACCAGGGGACGAAGGTCCGGCGGCAACACCGGCACGCGGGTAAGCATCATCCATTCCGGCTTGTTTCCGGAATCCTTCAACGAAGTGGCCACGCGCAGGCGTTTGGCGATTTTCTTCCGTTTCGCCTCCGACGTCGCCTCTTTCATCTCCTCGCGCAACTCAGCAGTCAGGGAAACCACGTCGATTTCCTTGAGCAGCTTCATCACCGCTTCGGCACCCATACCTGCGTCAAACGCGGAATCACCCAGGGTATCGAGCGCCGTATAGTATTCGTCCTCGGTCAGAATCTGGTTCTTGGCCAGCGAGGAATCCTTCGGATCGGTGACGATGTATGCCTCGCAATACAGCACCCGCTCCAGATCCTTCAAAGTCAGATCAAGCAGGTTTCCAATGCGCGAAGGCAGGGATTTGAGGAACCATATGTGCGCCACGGGGGCGGCGAGGTCGATGTGCCCCATGCGCTCGCGCCGGACCTTGCTTTGGGTGACTTCCACGCCGCATTTGTCGCAGATCACTCCGCGATGCTTCATGCGCTTGTACTTCCCGCAGAGGCATTCGTAGTCCTTTACCGGTCCGAAAATGCGGGCGCAGAACAGGCCGTCCCGTTCGGGCTTGAACGTCCGGTAGTTGATCGTCTCCGGCTTCTTCACTTCACCCCTGGACCAGTCGAGGATTTTTTCTGGAGAAGCCAGAGAAATCCTCATGGCGTTGAACGAAATGGAGGGTTGAGATCTCTCGAAAAAACTCAAAATATCTCTCACGACCAACTCCTTGATAATACAGAAGAATGTAACAATTCACGCACAAAATGACGAGGTGCGGATGGCTCAGGTGCTGGGAACGGGAGCTTCATCGAGCAGCTCTACGGAAAGCCCCAGGCTTTCGAGTTCCTTCACCAGCACGTTGAAAGATTCCGGCAGTCCCGAATCGATATCGTACGCACCTTTGACAATCGACTCGTACATGCGCGTGCGTCCTGCCACGTCGTCCGACTTCACCGTCAGGAATTCCTGCAAGGTGTGCGCCGCACCATACGCCTCCATGGCCCAGACTTCCATTTCACCCAAGCGTTGGCCGCCGAATTGTGCCTTGCCGCCGAGGGGTTGCTGAGTCACGAGCGAGTACGGACCGATGGACCGGGCGTGGATCTTGTCATCCACCAAGTGGTGGAGTTTCAGGATGTACATCACACCCACCGTCACGTCCTGGTAGAACGGATCGCCCGTGCGCCCGTCGAACAGGATCGTCTGTCCGTTGGCCTCGTGGCCGGTGTCCGTCAACAGGTCGGCGACAGCGGTTTCGGGTGCGCCGTCGAAGACCGGCGTTCCCAGATGCGTGCCTTCCGCCAACGTACGGGCGAAATCGACAACCACATTGTCTGAGGCGGCATCGATGTCCGCCGAAAATTCCGGTGTATCGTAGAACTCTTTGAGATCCTTACGGATTTTATCCACGCCGAGGTTCTCGTCGATGTACTTCTGGAGCATCCGCCCCATACCGCGAGCCCCCATGCCGAGGTGAATTTCGAGAATCTGCCCGACATTCATACGAGAGGGAACGCCCAGGGGATTCAGCACAATGTCCACCGGTCGGCCATCCGGCATGAACGGCATGTCTTCGAGAGGAAGAATCCGGGAAATGACGCCCTTGTTTCCGTGGCGTCCGGCCATTTTGTCGCCGACCTGGATCTTGCGCTTCATCGCGATGTAGACTTTCACCATCTTGATGACGCCGGGGGCCAGTTCGTCGCCCTTTTTCAGCCGCTCGATCTTCGCCTCGAAATGACCTTTGATCTTCTTGACCTCCTCGTTCATGTTGCCGAGGATGCGGTCGATTTTTTCTTCCAGTTCCGGCTCGTTCTGCAGTTTGACTTTGTTCAGCAAACGTCGGGGTACGCCTTCGAGATCCTTGGCGGTGATTTGCTGTCCCTTCTGCAGGAAAACCTTGCCCTTGTCGTCGATGAGGTTCGACTTCGGAATCTTTCCGGTGAGCAGCTTGCAAATCGTCATGTAGGTCGATTGCTGAATGATGCGGATCTGGTCGTTCTGATCCTTGAGCAGGCGGTTGGTTTCGTTCTCTTCGATGATGTCCGAACGGGAATCCTTGTCGGCACCTTTGCGGGAAAAGACCCGCGCGTCGATGACTACACCGGAAACTCCCGGCGGAACCCGCAATGAGGTGTCCCGCACGTCGCCCGCTTTTTCGCCGAAGATCGCGCGCAGAAGTTTTTCTTCCGGGGAAAGCTGCGTTTCGCCCTTCGGAGTGATTTTTCCGACGAGGATGTCACCCGACTTGACCTCGGCGCCGATCCGCACGATACCGGATTCGTCGAGATCTTTGAGCGCTTCCTCACCAACGTTGGGAATATCGCGGGTGATTTCCTCTTTGCCGAGCTTGGTGTCGCGGGAAACCGTCTCGAATTCCTCGATGTGAATGGAGGTGAATACGTCGTCGATCACCATCCGCTCGGAAACCAAGATGGAGTCCTCGAAGTTGTACCCGCCCCAGGGCATAAAGGCCGCCACGACGTTCTGACCCAAGGCCAGTTCGCCGGATTCGGTGGCCGGTCCGTCGGCAAGCACGTCACCCACCTTCACCTTATCGCCCTTCTGGACGATCGGAACCTGGTTGATGCAGGTATTCTGGTTGCTTCGCTGGTACTTGACTAAGTTGTAGATATCGACGTGGGTCACTTCGTCGAGGTTTTTCTTGTCGGGCTCGATGCGCACGACGATACGGCTGGCGTCCACGCTGTCCACGATGCCGTCACGTTTGGCCACCGCCGTCACACCGGAATCCCGCGCCACGGTAGCTTCCATGCCGGTACCCACGAGGGGAGATTTGGCCGTCAGCAAAGGAACCGCCTGCCGCTGCATGTTCGATCCCATCAAGGCGCGGTTGGCGTCGTCGTTCTCCAAAAACGGAATCAGAGAGGCCGCCACGGATACGAGCTGGTTGGGCGACACGTCCATCAGGGTGATGTCTTCGCCCTTTTTGAGCACGAATTCGTTTTCTTCGCGGCAACTGATCCACTCGTTGACGAATTTTCCCTTGTCGTCGAGCAGGGCGTTGGCCTGCGCGATGGCCTGGTTGCGTTCTTCCAAAGCGGAAAGATAGTGCACGTTCGGAGAGGCTTTTCCGTCCTTGACCTCCCGGTACGGCGTCTCGATGAAACCGAACTCGTTGACACGTGCGTAGGACGACAAAGAGGCGATCAGGCCGATGTTCGGACCTTCCGGCGTCTCGATGGGACAGATCCGTCCGTAGTGGGTCGTATGCACGTCGCGGACTTCGAATCCGGCGCGTTCACGGGTCAGACCGCCCGGCCCGAGGGCCGAAAGACGCCGCTTGTGGGTCACTTCCGAAAGCGGGTTGGTCTGGTCCATGAACTGGGAAAGCTGAGAAGACCCGAAGAATTCCTTGATGACGGCGCTGACCGGCTTCGAATTCACGAGGTCGTGCGGCATCAGGGTTTCGATTTCCTGAAGGGTCATGCGCTCCTTGATGGCGCGTTCCATGCGCACAAGCCCTATACGGAACTGATTTTCCAACAGTTCGCCGACCGCGCGCACCCGGCGGTTGCCAAGGTGGTCGATGTCGTCCACGGCTCCACGCCCATCCCTCAGATCGATCAGGTGCTTGACGATGGAAAGAATGTCATGCGTGGTCAACACGCCGTTGTCCAGGGGTTCGTCGATATCGAACTTATGGTTCAGCTTCAGGCGTCCCACCCGGCTGAGATCGTAACGTTCGGGATTGAAAAACAGGTTCTGGAACAGGCGATTGGCGGAATCGGCGGTGGGCGGATCCCCGGGACGCAGACGCCGGTAGATTTCCATCACCGCTTCCTCGGTGTTGTTCACCTTATCGACGGCCAGCGTGTTGCGCAGGTATGGCCCGTAGTTCATCATGTCGATAAACAAAGTCTTAAACTGGGCGACCTTGCGGCTGCGAAGTTCCTCCACCTTTTCTTCGGTGATTTCTTCGTTGACTTCCACCACCACTTCGCCGGTTTTGTCGTCCACGACATCTTCGGCGGCGTACATGCCGACCACATCTTCCCAGTTGATCGTCACGCCGGTCATTTCCGCTTTTTTCATTTTGCGGATAGCCACGCGGGTGATCTTTTTACCCTTGCGGACAATCGCTTCTTTGGTTTCGGGATTGCGGATTTCCTTGGTGGCCCGGCTTCCCGCGAGCAGATCGAGATCCAGCGTTCGAACGACCCGACCGCTTTCCACCGAAATGGTCTGCAATTTATAGAACTTGGCGAGAAGTTCCTCGGAGGAAAAGCCTAGAGCACGCAGCAGAATCGTCGCCGGAAGTTTGCGGCGGCGGTCGATGCGAACATATAGAATATCCTTGGCGTCGAATTCGAAATCCAACCAGGAGCCACGGTAGGGAATCACCCTCGCGCTATAAAGCAGTTTGCCGGAAGAGTGGGTACGACCCTTGTCGTGCTCGAAAAACGCGCCGGGGGAGCGGTGAAGCTGGGAAACCACCACGCGCTCGGTACCGTTGACGATGAACGTGCCGTTTTCGGTCATCAGGGGCATTTCCCCGAAATAGACCTCTTGCTCCTTGACGTCCCGGATGCTCATCGTGCCAAGTTCGGGGTCTTTGTCCCAGACCACGAGCCGGATCATGACCTTCATCGGGGCCGAAAACGTCATGCCGCGCTGGCGACATTCGTCCACGTCGTATTTCGGCTCGCTCAGGTTGTAGGACACGAACTCCAACGAAGACGTCTCGTTGAAGTCTTTGATAGGAAAGACGCTTTTGAAAACAGCCTGGAGACCGATGTCCCGGCGGTTTTCCAAGAGCACATCCTTTTGCAG
The DNA here is from genome assembly GCA_963663525.2 of Myxococcota bacterium. GTDB lineage: Bacteria > Myxococcota_A > SURF-8 > SURF-8. The sequence goes on along the minus strand of CAXXHC010000003.1, from coordinate 1,199,988 downwards.
AAACTCGTCATAGGAGTGCTTCTGAATTTCGATGAGTTTCGGCAACTCGATGATTTTCCTGATGGTGGCGTAATTTTTGCGCACTCTGAAATTACGTTGGCCGATAAAGGACATTCCGCCTCCTCATCGCCGGGTTTCAATCGCGATCGATGCAGCCCTGCACCCCCCGTGGATTGTTCCCGATCCGTTTACAATAATACGCTGTTCTTTCCGTTGGTTCCCACGCTCGATTCCTGCGGTTCCTCTTGTTGCCCGGATTACCCGGACATCGTTTCCGGGGTTCCCTCGCGATCCGTTGCGCTTTCGCAATACCTTCGATCCTATGCTTCCGATCGGAACCCATGCATTCTCTGACCAAGACCCGCTTATCGCCAAGGACTCAAATATCATAAATCACTAGAAAACCACAAATTTTCAAATCATTAAGCACGAAAGTCCGGGCGGGAACGCACCCGCCCGGATATCCAAAACGCAATTCTCGGAGGAAGAGCGTCCGGTTACTTGACCTCGACTTTGGCGCCGACGGCTTCCAGCTTCTTCTTGGCCTCTTCCGCTTCTTCCTTCGACACGCCTTCACGCACGGGCTGCGGAACACCCTCAACAAGCTCTTTGGCTTCCTTGAGACCCAGGCTCGTAAGCGCACGCACTTCCTTGATAACCTTGATCTTTTCGGCGCCGAAGTCCACCAGGATCACATCGAACTCGGTCTGTTCTTCTTCCTGGGCGGCCTCACCGGCTTCACCGGCGGCAGCCGGGGCGGCCATCATCATGCCACCCGCAGGAGCGGCGGCGGAAACGCCCCACTCGTCTTCCAACTCTTTGATAAGCTGGGACATTTCGAGAACCGTCATCTGGCTCAGGGCTTCCTTGATTTCGTCTTTGCTCAAACCCATTGTACTATCCTTTCGTATCGTTTTTTCGTGTGCCGCGCTCGCGGCGTTTTCGTAAACCGTTTGTTTCGAGAAATCGGATCACTCTTCGAGCTGGGCCTTTCGGGCCGCGAGCACGCGAACGAATCCACCGTTGACGTTCCCGAGCAGCCGGGCGAATCCCTCCGGCACTTCGTTCAACGTCCGTACGAACTTGGAAGGCACCGCGTTCATCAAACCCAACAACTGGGCTCGCAGTTCGAGTTTCCCCGGCATCTTCGCCAGGTCCTCCAAGCCTTCAGGCTCGATCTTCGAACTTTCCAACGCACCGATCACCGTTTCCAACAACTTGTAATCGGCATCCTTGACGGCCTTGGTCAGCACTTTGGCGGGTGCGGACGGGTCGTCGAAGCCCACGGCCATAGCCACGGGGCCTTTGAAATACTCGGTCAAAAACTCCATTTTGGTGCCTTGCAAAGCACGACGAGCCAAAGTGTTTTTGACCACTTGGTACTTGGCGCCCGCTTCGGTGAACCGTTTGCGCAATTCGGTCAATTTCGGTGCGGAAATTCCCGTATAGCGCGTCAGGATAACCGTCGTCGCCTCTTCGAACAACTGGTTAAGAGCCTCCAATTGTTCGGCTTTTTGTTGTTTCGTACGCATCGCGTTTCCCCCTTTCCTGAAAATTTTACGGATTGCCTGCTACAACAACCCGGCCAAAGGAGAGGGAGCCATGGGGCCTGCCCTCGTCTGCACGGGAAACATTAAGAACCGCTACGGCTCACCCGTGGTCTTTGACAAAGCAACGGAGCCAAACACTCCGATCGACCTTGAAGCTTTCATGCCTGAAATCAGGCACTTACTGTAAATCTTCCTGCACGCTGGCCACATCCACCCGTACGGACGGCCCCATCGTGGGAGACAGAGCGATTCCCAGCAGGTATGTGCCCTTTACGGACGCGGGACGCAGTTTGATCAGCATGTTGACCAGTTCCAAAAAGTTTTCCTTGAGTTTATCTTCGGAAAAACTCAGACGTCCGATGGAGGAATGAATGATACCGGCTTTGTCCACGCGGAATTCCACGCGACCGGCCTTCATCTCGCCCACCGTTTTTCCGATATCGAAGGTCACCGAGCCCACCTTCGGGTTCGGCATCAAGCCACGAGGTCCGAGAATCTTACCGATTTTACCGACCTGGGCCATCATGTCCGGAGTGGCGATCACTTTGTCGAAGTCCAGCCAACCACCTTTGATCTTCTCCACCAGATCTTCGCCGCCGACGAAATCCGCTCCCGCCTCTTTCGCCTCGGTTTCCTTTTCGCCCTTCGCGAACACCAGAACACGCACGGTTTTACCCGTTCCGTGGGGAAGCACTACCGCGCTTCGGATCATCTGGTCCGCATATTTCGGGTTGACGTTCAACCGAATCGCCGTGTCCAGGGATTCATCGAACTTCGCCGAACTCATGCTCTTCACTTTGGTCAGAGCCTCGGTAAGGGCGTACTTGACCGTCGAATCGACGCTTTCCCTTAATTTTTCGTACCTTTTTCCACGTTTGGCCATGGTTGTACTCCTTGCGGTTCAAACGGTCGGCAGACCTCCCGCAGCCGGTAAAAGAAACGTTACGACGGTAAAAACCGTCCTATCCAACAACCGTGACGCCCATCGAACGAGCGGTTCCGGCAATGATCTTGATCGCCGCTTCGTCGTCGTTGGCGTTGAGGTCGGTCTTCTTAATCTGAGCGATTTCAAGCAGTTGCTCGCGGGTGATCTTTCCGACTTTCCGCTTGTTCGGCTCGCCGGAACCTTTCGGCTTGTTGATCGCTTTCAGAATCAGTACGGACGCCGGAGGCGTTTTGGTGACGAAACTGAAGGACCGGTCCGAATAGACGGTAATCAGCACGGGAATCACCATTCCCGCCTGCTTCTGTGTCCTGGCGTTGTACTGCTTGCAGAAATCCATGATATTGACGCCGTGCTGTCCGAGCGCGGGTCCAATCGGGGGAGAAGGAGTGGCCTTGCCCGCCTCGATCTGCAATTTCACCTGTCCGACAACTTTTTTGCCCATCACAACCTCCAACTGCGCACGGCCAATGGCGCGGCGCTCGATGTCTCGCTATTCTTTTTCGACCTGGGTGAATTCCAGTTCGATCGGAGTGGCACGTTGAAATACGGAAACGGAAACGACGACGCGCCCCTTGTCGGGCTTCACTTCCTCCACGATACCGGAGAAATTGGCGAAGGGACCGTCCACGACACGAACCGTTTCTCCCTCTGAAAACGAAATTTTGGGTTTCGGTTTCTGATAGCCTTCGGTGACCTGGCTCTTGATCGCCATAATCTCCCGTTCGGGAACTGCGGGGGGTTGCGTCGAATTGCCGACGAATCCAGTAATCTTCGGGGTGTCCTTCACGCAGTGCCACGAAAACTTATTCAAATTCATTTCAACCAGCATGTAGCTGGGAAAAAACTTCCTGCTCGATGTGCGTTTTTTCTTGTTGACCGACTCGACCACCTGTTCGGTGGGAACCAGGATTTCGCCGAAATATTTTTCCAGCCCCATACGCTTGATGTTTTCGAGCAGGGAAAGACGGGCCTTGTTTTCGAATCCGGAATAAGTATGGACGACGTACCACTTTTTCGGGACTTCCTCTTCGGCAGCCCCTGGAGCTTCGACGAAACCGGCTTCTTCTCCCGCCTTCACCTCATCGGTGGCTTCCATAGGAACGGCAGGGGACGTTTTTTCGTCCTCTTTTTGCGTTTCCATGGTTTCGTTGTCTCTGTCCAGTTTGTCGCCCGTCATCGCCAGTCCCCGATCTGCCCTTGGCTACGAGTAAATGATCCCCGTCAGGGAGGCAAACACCCAGTCGAAAATCCCAAGAATCACCGCGACGATCCCCGTCAACACGATCACAACAAGGGTCGCCGCCTTGGCTTCCTTGTAGGTCGGCCAAGTGATCTTCCGCACTTCCTTGACGACGATGTTCGCCCAGGAATTGATATCCTCACGGTTGTAGAAAACGTAAAACGCTATGCCACCGACCAGCAGTCCGACCAACCAGGGAATCTCCAGGCCGGTTCCGGCTAGCGGGTTACCTACCTCGAACATGGCCAGCACGCTATCGACGATCTGCATGGCGAGGTATCCGGCAAGCAGCGCCGCGCTAAAAAAGCTGGCAAGAATGATTTTCTGGTTGCTCATGATCGCTCCTTGAAAACTGGCAGGGGTGGAGGGAATCGAACCCCCAGCCTACGGATTTGGAGTCCGTCGCTCTGCCTAATTGAGCTACACCCCTGTACCGTGTTCGGCGGCGGTGAAAAACGACCGAAGTCGCTGCGTTACTTCTTTTCGATGAACAGTTCGTGCTTCCGCGTGATCGGGTCGTACTTTTTGAACTGCAGCTTCTGGGGCGTTTTCTTCTTGTTTTTGGTCGTGTGATACCGGTATTTGCTGGCTGTGCTTTCCAGAATCACTTTGCTTCTACCCGCGGCAGCCATCGTAACCTCCTGAATTTTTAAGGCGAAAACGACGGCAAGGCTTTTTATGGCCCTGCCGTCGCCGATTTGCTTCGATTCTCTCTTCGACCCCGTAGATCTATGAGGCTTTCCGAGAAATTATTCGATGACTTCCGCGACCACGCCGGCGCCGACGGTGCGACCGCCTTCGCGGATGGCGAAACGAAGTCCCTGCTCCATCGCGATCGGAGTAATCAGCTTCACTTCCACGTTCACGTTGTCCCCGGGCATCACCATCTCCACGCCCTCGGGAAGCGTCGCAATACCCGTCACGTCCGTCGTGCGGAAGTAGAACTGGGGACGATAGCCCGTGAAGAACGGGGTGTGCCGTCCGCCTTCATCCTTGCTCAGCACGTACACTTTGCCTTTGAAGTGAAGGTGAGGCGTGATGCTTCCCGGAATCGCCAGAACCTGACCGCGCTCCACTTCCGTCTTCTTGATCCCGCGAAGCAGGCAGCCCACGTTGTCGCCGGCCTGGCCCTGATCCAGAAGCTTCCGGAACATTTCCACGCCCGTCACAACCGTCTTGCGCGTGTCGCGGATACCCACGATCTCCACTTCGTCGCCCACCTTGATGATCCCGCGCTCTACACGACCCGTCGCCACCGTGCCACGACCCGAAATCGAGAACACGTCCTCCACAGGCATCAGGAACGGCTTGTCCAGCGTACGCTCCGGCTCCGGAATGTACGAGTCCACTTCTTCCATCAGCTTCGTCACCGAGCCTTCGCCCACATCCGTCGCCTCGCCGTTCAGCGCCGCAAGCGCACTGCCCTGCACGATTGGAATGTCGTCGCCCGGGAAATCGTACGAGCTCAACAGCTCGCGAAGTTCCATGTCCACCAGCTCCAGAAGCTCGGGATCGTCCACGAGGTCCACCTTGTTCAGGTACACCACGATCGCAGGAACACCCACCTGGCGAGCCAAAAGCACGTGCTCGCGAGTCTGAGGCATCGGGCCGTCGTTCGCCGCTACCACCAGAATCGCACCGTCCATCTGCGCCGCACCCGTAATCATGTTCTTGATGTAGTCCGCGTGACCCGGGCAGTCCACGTGCGCGTAGTGACGGTTGTCCGTCTCGTACTCGATGTGCGCCGTCGCGATCGTGATTCCCCGCTCTTTTTCCTCAGGGGCCTTGTCGATCTCGTCGAACGCCGTGAAGTTCGCCTGGCCCTTCGCCGCCAGAACCTTCGTGATCGCCGCCGTCAGCGTCGTCTTCCCGTGGTCAATGTGACCGATCGTACCCACGTTCACGTGGGGCTTCGTACGCTCGAATTTCGCCTTCGCCATGGGTTCCTCCCATTACCTGAACAAGACTCCAAAAAATACGGACTCGTTAATTTTCACACGGCTGCAATTGCCGCAAAATCGTCGAAACCTGAACTACAGAACGGCAAATGGAGCCCACAACCGGACTTGAACCGGTGACCTCGTCCTTACCAAGGACGCGCTCTACCTGCTGAGCTATGTGGGCCCTGGAGCGGGAAACGGGGCTCGAACCCGCGACCCTCAGCTTGGAAGGCTGATGCTCTACCAATTGAGCTATTCCCGCACAAAAAAATGGTGGAGGGAGAAGGATTTGAACCTTCGAAGCGTGACCGCAACGGGTTTACAGCCCGTCCCCTTTGACCACTCGGGAATCCCTCCACATTGAAATATCGCAAACTGGAGCTGGTGAGGGGACTCGAACCCTTAACCTGCTGATTACAAATCAGCTGCTCTGCCAATTGAGCTACACCAGCAAAAAAACTGATTCCATAAAAAACAAGCAATTCCAGCAAGTTAACCAGAAGTTTGCCGTATTTGTATCAAAGAGCGAAAGTTGCTATCTGTGGTTCGACCATGCGTCGAACCATCAAATACCAAGGTCCGTAGGTATATAGAGACAACATCGAAACTTGTCAAGCAATTTATGTACCCGAATGAAAAAACCGTTACAACGCAATTTTCGAATGAAATAATAAACAAGCGAATTCGGCAAGTTATGCCATCCTCCAACGGAAAACGCATCGAAAAAAAACCTGTCGATGCGCTCTTCGAAAACGCGATTTCCACGCCGCTTCGCCGAGCGGCGGGAACCTGGCTTCTTCCCTGCCTTTCCCGAAACTCTTCTTGATTCTGAAATAAATCAGTGTTTTCAGTATGTTGAAGGACGTTTCGCCATCAATCCGCCGTGCGGTTTTCGTAGGTGACGTTGTACAGCACGTTCCCGAACAACAACCCTGTCAACAGCAACCACAAGTAAGTAATCCATCCGAAAGCCTGACTTATCGCATCCTGCACCGCCCCGAAGGTGAAAAACGACGAAAGCACCAGCATCAGTAACATTATAACAAGGATCAAACGCCGAAGACGAACCCAGCTCAGGAAAGGCCAGCCGTTCATGACGAAAGACGCCCCGGCGAACACCCAGACCAGCGGCTTGACCGCCATCGGAACATCCCTCGCGGGGGCGGCTTCCACACCGGCAACGAGGAATTCGTACAACCCCAGCGCGAAAAGCGCGATTCCCAACAGAACCGTCACCCCTCGAAGCGCCAGCATAAACCACCCCCAGTACGGAGGAGGGGGTTGTTCGCCAATGTAAATGTCCTTCATTTGGACTTGATTTCCTGAATGTGGAGCTTGTGCCCCATTTTTTCCTGCTTGGTCTTCAAGTAATTGATATTGTAGCCGTTGGGCTCGATTTCCACCGGCACCCGCTCGACGACTTGCAGGCCGTAACCCTCCAGACCTATTACCTTTTTAGGATTGTTGGTCATCAAACGCAATTTCTTTAAACCAAGGTCCGCCAGAATCTGGGCGCCGATGCCGTAATCGCGCAGGTCCGGCTTGAATCCGAGTTGAATGTTGGCTTCCACCGTGTCGGCGCCTTCGTCTTGAAGATGATAGGCTTTGATCTTGTTGGCCAATCCGATGCCGCGCCCTTCCTGGCGCAGGTAGACGATGGCCCCCCTCCCCTCTTCCTGCACCATCTTCATCGCCGTGTGCAACTGCGGACCGCAATCGCAGCGATTCGAGCCGAACACGTCTCCGGTCAGACACTCAGAATGCACGCGCACCAGGGTCGGTTCGCCGGTGGAGAGATCTCCCAGCACGAGGGCGACATGATCCTTGGTGTCGATTTCGTTGGAATAGACAATCAGGTCAAACATGCCGTAGGGCGACGGAATGGGAGCAGCCGCCACCCGCCGGATCAGCGATTCCCGCCGCATCCGGTAGGCGATGATCTGCGCCACGGAAACGATGGGGGTGTCGAATTCCTCGGCGATGACCTCAAGCTGCGGACGCCGCGCCATCGTGCCGTCTTCTTTCATGATTTCACAGATCACCGCCGCCGGTTTCAACCCCGCCAGCCGGCAGAGATCCACGCTGCCTTCGGTCTGTCCCGTACGCACCAGCACGCCGCCGCGCCGGGCGATCAGCGGAAAGATGTGGCCGGGAGAAACGATGTCCTGCGGTGTGGCGTCGTCGGCCACCGCCGCCTGGACCGTGGTGGCCCGATCGTAGGCCGAAATGCCCGTGGTGACGCCCTCCCTGGCCTCGATACTCGTAGTGAACGCCGTGGCGAAGCGAGAGGCGTTGTTCTCCCTGGGAACCATCAGTTTCAGTCCGAGCTGTTGCGCCCGCTCCTCGATCATGGGCATACAGATCAGCCCACGACCGTGGATGGCCATGAAGTTGATGCCTTCCGCCGTGCATTTTTCCGCGGCCATGACGAAATCGCCTTCGTTTTCGCGATCCTCGTCATCCACCATAATCACCATTTTCCCGGCTTGAATGTACTGGATGGCCTTCTCTACCGTCTGAATCGCTTCTTCGGTATCGACATCGGGAAGGTTTCGAATGGTTGGGTCCGACATGCTGCACCTCGCGGAGTTGGAACTCATAGGATGGCTCGCTCCCACAGGAAGGAACGAACGGTGTTTCAGTATTTTCCGGGCTTGGAAAACCCATACTTTTCAAGCAGTTCCCGGCTCGTTCCCGATCCGGAACTTCCCTGAAACAACAGGCTTTCAACGTATTTTCCGATCAGGTCCACTTCGATGTTGGACCCCTGTCCGACCCGTTTGTCGGTCAGAATGGTTTTCTGTGCGGTGTGGGGAATCAGGGTCACGCCGAATCCCTGGGGAAGCAGGCGGTTGACCGTCAGGCTCACGCCGTCCACGGCGATCGACCCTTTTTCGATGATGTACTTCATCAGGCTTCGATCGTCGAAGGTATAATTCAGGTCCATGGCCTCGCCCGTTCGGCGGATCTCGGACAACCTCGCCCTGGCATCCACGTGCCCCGCCACCAGGTGCCCTCCCAGGCGATCGCCCATTTTCAAGGCCCGTTCCAGGTTCACGCGGTCGCCGATCTTCGCCTCGGAGAACGTCGAACGCGCCAGCGTTTCGTGACTGGCCAAGGCGGAAAACCGACCGGAGGACAACGAGGTCGCCGTCAGGCAAACGCCGTTGCAGGCGATGGAATCGCCGATGCGTACCGTCTCGGTCTCCAGCGACGTGGAGAACTCGAATACGTTTTCGCGAGATCGCCGCTCGATACGAACGATCGTTCCGACATTCTCTATCAGACCCGTGAACAACGGCTCATCCTTTCCCGCCCCGTGGCAGCCAGACACTAACCACAACCGCTCCCGGTGTCAAGAGTCGGGTTGCTCCGGCAAGCGATTCAGGGATGAATTTTTATTGGAAAATCGTTGGGAAGGCTGATTTTGGGTCCGAGATACCAAAAATACCGGACATCAACTCATCAGTGTACGTACAGTTTCACGCGCTGAACAAACCGTACGTACACTGACAGGTTGCAATGGGCGGGAATTTTTTTAGTGCGGATTTAAGATGGACCCGAAGGGTCCAAGCGCCTCTCCCACTGGGAGAGGCCGGTGCTTCAGCACCGGGTGAGGGGAAGTTTGTGTCCCTCACCCTAACCCTCTCCCAAAGGGAGAGGGGATATAAGTCTTTTGATTTCAATATGTTGCAATTGCCTCCGAAATATTTCGCACTATTTTAATTTCCACCCGGTTGCAATCCGACAGGCAGCCTGAGAGGAATAGTGATCATTGCAAGTCAAGCGTCCCGTGTTTCGCTCCTTTACATGAGCAATCTTCCGATGTTCAATATTCATTCCTTATCCCAGCCACACCGCAGCCTACCCCACAACGGGCACAGCGCTTAGCCCGCATTATTCATGAGGATCATAGCGAGACGCCGAAAACCGAAGATACTTCATGAAGTTGGACCGATTTTCACCCGCAGGCATACTTTACAGTCTGTCGAGGATGAAAATCGGGAAACAAGTGAAAGAACGAGAGTTTTCAAGTCGTAGCAGGTTTTCATGAATTTTCCGGGTTAACTTCCCCCCGGAGATATCCTGGCAGAGGGCCGAATTGACACCAGAAGCCGAACGACGTATAATAATCATTACTTATTACATGTATATCTAGATTTTCAGCATTGCCCTGATGGTTCCTTCCTCATGCAGTATGGTATTAGTGCTATAAAATCAATAACTTAGTGAGTTCTGTGGCAGGCAATGGTGGATTCTTGGATGTTAAAGCAATAATAACCAGAATTTCTCTATTTTTCTTTGAATACCAATTGGGGCTAGAAAGGCTGCATCATGAAACGGAAGGATATTCTTGCAAGCATGTTCGTACTCGCCCTGGTACTGTTTCTGAGTTTGAACGCCGGGTGCGGCGGCGACGATGGAAACAATGTGCAGGATCCCGAGGCCGATATCGATAAGATTGAAAACGACGCTACCGAGATAGACATCGCCGACGGAGATGAGACAACCGAGGAAGACATCGTAGATGCCGATGAAAATCTCGCCGATGGGGATGAGGTCGAAGACGACGCCATCGAAGAAGACCTCGCCGATGGAGATGAAGTGGAAGCCGAGGAAGAGATTGCGGAAACCGAGGAGGAAGAGGAAGCGATACCGGATCAGTACTGTTTGATCTCGACATACGCTGCGGACTATGAATGCGACGGCACACCGGAAAATTGTCGTACCTATATTTACGACGATCAGGGCAATCAATTGACGGTGCAATATGACAGCGACTGCGACGGGACGCCAAATAATAGCCAGATCTATACCTACGACGACATGGGGAACAGGTTGACGAGCCAAATCGACAGCGACGGCGACGGGGTGCCGGATAGAAATTGCTACACCTTCACTTACGACGCCCTAGGAAATGAATTGACGTCACAGTTGGACAACGACTGCAATGGCACGCCCGATGGATCTTGCAACACCTATACATACGACGCGTTGGGGAATAAATTGACGACACAGCAAGACGACGACTGCAACGGCACACCGGATAGAAATTGTGACACAAAAACGTACGACGACCAGGGAAATGAGTTGACGGATTCCTATGATCACGACTGCGATGGCACGCCGGATACTTGCACGGCCTTTACCTACGATTCCCTGGGAAATAAATTGACGAGACAGTTCGACATCAACTGCAACGGCACCCCGGATAATTGCCAGACCTACACGTACGACGCTCAGGGGAATCAATTGACGGCACAGGTGGACAGCAACTGCGACGACACTCCGGATAGTTGCTACACCCACACCTACGACGACCAGGGAAACGAGTTGACGGACGAGTCGGACACCGACTGCGACGGTACCCCTGACGAAGATTGCACCACCTACACGTACGATACACTGGGGAATGAACTGTCGATGCGGGAAGACGACGACTGCGACGGCACCCCGAATACTTGCCGTATCCATATGTACGATACCCAGGGACACTTGTTGGCATATTACTATGATATCGACTGCAACGACACGCCAGATACCCATTGCTATACCGCCATCTACGACGCACAAGGGATGCTGTTGTCGTATTCCAACGATAACGACTGCAACGGCACGCCGGATGAAAATTGCACCGCTTACACCTACGACGACCAGGGAAATCGGTTGACGGAAGAAAGCGACATCGATTGCGACGACGAGACGACGAATAGCTGCAAAATGTACACCCTCGACGCCCAGGGGAACGTGCTGATAGAGTCCTATGACAACGGCTGCGACGGGATCGTGGATTCTTGCACGAGCTATACCTATCAGTGCTTCGACGAATAGAAGCACGAGAGCAACCCGGTTCACATCTTGCACTTATAACATCCTGATATCATTAACAAATTGAAAAACCAAGATTCCTCTCCCAAACCTAAGAGCTTGGGAGAGGAAGATCAAACAATGGGGTGTTTTGATTTTTCTGGGCTTTTCGGTTTTTCGCTGTATTTACAGCAACTTGCAGACCTGTCAACTCCGACGACGGAACGGCGGCGACTCTTGCGGAAGTCTCGCAAATCGTGTACTGTTTACCCGACAAATCACTGGGATCGGAAATGTGGGGGGAAAATCAACCGACTTACCACTACGAGACTATTACCTGCTTTTGCGAGGCGAAGATGAAACGAGAATCTTTACCGTTGAGGATTGGTATAGTGCTGGTTTTTGTGGCTTTTTCCGTTTTTGTCGTGGCCTGCAACAGCGACGACGACAATACCGAGAACGGCGACGAGGATACCATCGAACAGGAGGAATTCGTCGAGGAACCGCCGGTGGACGGTGACGAGGAGGCGCTCGAAGACGAGGTCGTGGACGACGACGTTATGGATCAGGAAATGGCATCGGAGGAAGAGGAATCGACGGAAGAGCCCGAAGCCCTGTGCCACGACTTCCACGGTGCCTACACCATGACCGGCACTTGCGACTCGGATTTTGTATCCTTTTTCAATTTCTCATGCGTGCGCCAGGATGACGACTGCAACCTGGAGATGAGCGTGGCCTCCGCCGCCTTCACCGGTTCGGCCAACGGCAACGACCTGACCATTGACTCGGTTTACTCCATGGCCCCCACCTCCTGCACCGGAAACTGGGACGAAGCCAACGGCATCGTGGATATCTCCTGCGAAATACCGGACTTCATCGTCACCTGTGACGGCGAGGCCGAGCCCCTTTTGCCAAGCGGCGACATCGCCTCCTACTGCTGCGACCTGCTGGGACAGGATTGTGGTGACGGCTACCGCTGTACTTATGTAAGCTCCGGGAGCAACACCCCCTTGGTGGCCGCCTGCCTGGCCGACGCAGGAACCAAGCAGGAGAACGAAACCTGCACCCGCGGCGCAGAGGGCGTGGGCTATGACGACTGCGCCAGGGGGTTCTTCTGCGGCAACTATTCCACGGGCGATTTCGACAGCCGCACCTGCCTCCGCCCCTGCGACGCCCACAGTGACTGCGAAGCAGGCCAGGGCTGTATGTCGGGGTCCGTTGCCGTACCTCGGGTGGGTTTCTGCGTGCCCACCTGCGACATCTTCGGGGACGGCAGCGAGTGCGATGCCGGCACCTCCTGCACCATGATTACCAGCATCGACCGGGACGACACCATGCTGCTGTCCGAAAGCTTCTGCATGACCAGCAACAGCAAGCCGGTCGGCGGCACCTGCTCCTACAACAACGACTGCGCCTCGGGTCTCATATGCAGCCCCTTCAACGGCACTTGCGTAGCGGTGTGCGACGACGATCACCCATGCACCGTAACGGGACAAGAGTGCGTGAGCGTCAGCGGGTACAACTACAAGCTGTGTAAAACCGTGGACAAATGACCCATAGGTTCTAAAAAATTCCATCCAGGCAAGAGTCGGATGGAACGGGTGGCTGTGCCTCGCAGTCGAGCAGGCTGGGGAATGTCTACCCGAGTAATTACTGGACTCAAGCAGGTCGGGTGAAATCACCCGACCTGCTTGACTATACGAAATATCCGTATGAAATTGTCCCTGATTGGCTACGTTGAAAACGAAAAGCATTGGATTTATAATCATACCTGTGGTATTTTTGGCTCATACTTTCATCTTAAGATTTGTCTTCTTTGCATCCAAACAACAAGTAGTAATTTAAAGCGATCGCATGTTGTTATTCATACTATAATAATTTTACGCTCGATGATCTACAAAGGATTGAATCCATGGCCAGAAAAGGAAGTGGCTTTAAAGCGGCAATGAGCATCGCAAAATCTATTGATAGGGCTCTTACCCAAGCAGCGCGTGAGGCTGAACGGCAACGAAAAAATCAGCTTCGTGAAGAAGCTAGGTTGCGCAGAGAGGAAGAAAGGTTAGCCAAGCAACGTGAAAGAGAAATGGCTGCACTTGCTTGTGCTGAAACTGCCGCGAAGAAAATGGAATTCAAACAAAAAATTGCCGAAGCAAAAAAGGCCTTCGATAAAAGATGCACTGAAAGGAAATCTCTTCGGGAAGCAATCGTAAACTCGGTATTGAAGTAAGGGAACAAAGAATGATTCTTTATTTCATTGGAGTGATATTTATCGTTGGTATTATAATTTTAACCACCAGAGACATAATCCTCTTTCTAATAACACCTGAGACTGAGCAACAACGAAAGAATAAGCTTCGTGAAAAAGCCAGATTGCGTAGAGAAGAAAAAAGATTAGCAAAGCAACGTGAAAAAGAGATGGCTGCTCTTGCTCGTGCCGAAGCTTCAGTCAAGAAAAAAGAAGTCAAACAAAAAATTGCCGAAGCAAAAAAGGCCTTCGATAAAAGATGCACTGAAAGGAAATCTCTTCGGGAAGCAGTCGTAAACTCGGTATTGAAATAAGGAGAAGGTATGGATCTGTATTATATTGGAGCGATCATCGCCACCGGTATTGTCACTGGTATCATAGCAATCCTTGTTACCCGCTCATCGGCAAATAAGAAGATCACCAAATATAAAAACTTGGCGACAGCGATTCGAGAAACATCGGAAAAACTTTCAGCCGTCCAGTCTGAATTGGAAATAGCTCAGCAACAGTTCGATCATATAAATCATGAAACAACAGAACTTCAGGAGTTAAAAGCCAATTCGGACCAGTTACAAGTAACTCTCGATACCAATTCTGAGCTTCTCGATAAAGTGACCGCCGAATTGGATGAGAAAGAGACTGCGCTTGAATCCTTGGATGAGAAATTACATGGACTCATGGCAAAACTTGACCTGTATTCTCGGATCGATGAATTCGTGGAACAGGGAATGTTTGAAATACCAGCTTATCTTCACGAAACCACTTCTCAATTTGCAGCAGAAGAAATCAAGAGACTCCGTGAACGGCAGAAAGAGATGATCAAGAACCAAACAGCCATACCATTCCCAGAAGACATAGAAATATCGGGAAATTCTAGCCATGATAAAAAGATTCTTGCCGGTCAAATCAAACTTATGTTGACAGCGTTCAACATAGAGTGTGACTTCTTGATTGCCAAAGTAAGCCCTGGTAACTTTCCACGTATTCTTGAACAAATAGAAAACAAAGCGGCTGCATTAGAAAAAAGTGCAGCAACGCTTCATTGTGGTTTCAATTTGGAGTATGTCAAACTCAAATACAACGAGTGCAAGCTTCAGTATCAGTTCAAACTAAAGAAACAGGAAGAACAAGAGGAGCAAAAACGAATTCGGGAACAGATTCGCGAGGAGCAACGGGCGATTAAAGAGTACGAGCAAGCTGTCGCCAAAGCTGAAAAAGAAGAGCGAATGTACCGAGAAATGCTTGAGAAAGCACGGAAAGAGCTTGAAAGAGTCAGCGAAGCAGAACGCATAGAAGCCCAAGCACGCATCGCACTACTGGAACAACAATTGGCTGAAGCAGAAGAAAATGGAAAACGTGCAAAGAGCATGGCAGAACAAACCAGACGTGGCCATGTCTATATCATCAGCAATATCGGTTCGTTTGGGGAAGGCGTGTACAAGATTGGTTTAACCCGCCGATTAGAACCAATGGATCGTGTAAAGGAACTCGGTGACGCAAGTGTTCCCTTCCCCTTTGACGTTCATGCGATCATCTATGCAGAGGATGCACCAAACCTGGAAACGTCCCTTCACCATCGTTTTACCCGAAATCGGGTGAATGCGGTGAATTTACGGAAAGAGTTCTTCAGGGTACCATTGGAAAACATCCGCAACGCTGTTGATGAGCTTACAGAAGGAAAAGCAGACTTCACCATGACAGCGCTGGCAGATGAGTACTATGAAAGCCGCCGCCTGCAAGGCCGAGACAAAGCAGTGGCATGACTTTAAGTTATTTTTCTGGATAGTCTCGCAGGTCGAGTGGAGTTCACTCGACAATTCTCGAAAACCAGCCCCTGTGTCAGCTAAAAATCCCCGACCTCGCTACCCCCACGACCGCTTCCCGCCATGCCCAGCAAACTCTATTGAATACACTGCAAAGTCGTGCATTTTTACGCAAACACATGTCATGCTCGATTCATGCCGCAAAACTCGTGCAAATCCGCGACGAAACGTGCAAAGTCCCCACCGGTTTTCTCGCAACGAGTCGAGGGTAACCGAGAAAAAAGTGTCAAGCAACTTTACAAAAACGGCCCTTTTCAACCGAAAAGTCTCGCAACGCTCGAAAATCTCTCGCAAGCCTCGTCGTTCCGAATCTGCACGTTTTTTCATCAATTTGCACGTTTGCAAGACGCGGCTTTTTTCATTTGAAACTACGGAGTTAAAAGACGCGCCCCCCGTGCGGGAATCGTGACGCCTTCCACGACTTCTTCGTTCTCTCCGTCCAGGTTCATTCGCAGGCGCTGGCCGTCGGGAAGTACCCAAGTGCCTGGAATTACATGATTATTGGCGTTGACCGCGAAGTCGTATACGTGGTTGACGAGCACCTCGGGCGGATCGTCGGGGTAGGGATTTTCCGGGCGCGCCGGTTGCCCGGAGAGCGTGAGCCCCACGCGGAGGGTGTCGAGTCCCCAAGGCTGGCGGGAGGCGTCGAGCTGCCGGAGGTCGTCCGACAGGAAAAGCCCCCCTCCGGCCAACGTAACTACCCAGGATCCATAGGATATTTCCTCCTGGCTCAACTCTCGCAGCAGCAGCGGATCGGGGTCGCACAAGACGCTTTGACACAAAAACCACCGGCTCGAAATCGAGCGCAGTTGGTTGTTCATAAACAGCCACGAGATGCCCAACGGCTCGTAGGCGATGTCGGTGCCGATACGCCACGATTCGGCATAGGGGAAGCTCGCAATGGCGGGGGCTCCCACCGCCAAAAGCGCGGCGTCGTCGCCTGCGGCATCGCGGATGATCGCCATGCCCCGGTGAAACGCTTCCATGCCGGTGACGTCCTCGACGCGGATGCCTTCGAACGTCGCGGCGAAGAGAAAATCGATCTTCAGAAGCCCGTAACCCCAACCCACGACACGGGAAATCACCTCCGAGAGATGCGCCTCCACCGCCGGGTTCGTCGGGTCGAGAATCTGCATCGCACCGAGTCCCTGGTGCATCCACTGGATCGGTTTCGCCTTGCCGTCGATGGGATCGATTTCCTTGACGTACCAGTCCGTATGCTCCGCAATCAGGTCGCTGTCTTTCTGCACGAGAAACGGGGCCAGCCAAATGCCTGCCGTGAAGCCTTTTGCGTCAAGATCCTCCGCCACGGCGGCCATGCCGTCGGGGAATTTCTCGTTCGGCTCCCATTCCCCCCATTTTTTCTGCCAGCCGTCGTCGATCACGATGCGTAACGATCCGGTTTCACTCGAATAATCCGCCAGCGCCTCCCCGGCCAGATCGGCATTGGCCTGCACCGCCTCGGCATCGACAGTGTTCCACAACTCGTACCACGAGTTCCACCCCGCCTCGGCTCGTGCGTTCTGCTCCAGTCTGCGCGACGGCAGAAGCCCGGCGTAGTCGGTCTGCAGGGCGGCGAGATCGTTCCCCAATCCCAGGAACCAGCGTTCGCCGGTGACGCTTTCATCGGCTTTCAGCACAATGCTTTCACCAGCACCGCCACAACCGAGCATCACCCCCAACGAGGTTTCCGTCTTCTTGTAAAAAGAGACCCAGGGCTTGAAACGATTCCCGGTAAGCGCTCCGGCGAAAAAGTGCATTCCTCCCGCTCCGGTAAAACTGTACCACCAGGACAGATCCCGGCCTTCGCGCATGGACTCGTTATCCCCATGCAACTCCACGGTTTCCCACAGGATTTCGTCTTCAGGTTTGTCCTGCAAGGCGATCATTCCGCTTTGCGACCAGCTTTGAAAACCGTTGGACATCCACGATTTCGCACCCGGCAACTGGGCCACGCCTTCCAGCGCAAGCGCTTCCACGGTCTCATCTCCGGCGGCGTTGAATCCAAACACAAGCTCCGGGGCCGTCGTTTCCACGAACAGTTCGCCGCGATCCGCCACCGGGCAACTCAACCGCGAGGCGGTCACGTTGCAGAACAGATCCGTGCCGAATCCGCCGAGTTTTCCTTTTTTCGTCCACACGGCGGGCAGCAACCACACGTAGCGCTCCATATCTTCGGTCCACATTTTCAAGCCTTGGGGCGTCAGTTCGACCGTCTCCCACCCGGCGGGCGGCGTCTCGGAGGACGCCTCGGCGTCGCCGCCGTTCGGCGCTTCGGCGTCACCGGAGGACGAAGAGGCACATCCCATTGAAATCACAATGGAAAAAAGGATGATGCAAGATAGCGACCCGTTCGAAACCTTCACGCATTCACCTCGATTCGCCCCAACAACCCAGCATTCTCTGAACCCTTTTCCACGTTCATCATCACTGTGCCTCTTCGGAAGACCCCACCTCGCCCCGGATCTGATACCTGTGCACGGCGGCATTGTGTTCTTTCAATGTTTTCGAGAACTTATGCCTTCCGTTGTTCATCGCCACGAAGTACAGGAAATCGGTCTTCGCGGGATCGGCCACCGCCAGAATCGCTTCTTTTCCCGGATTGGCGATCGGCCCCTTGGGAAGACCGGGATGCACGTAGGTATTGTATGGATGCGGATCGCGCAGGTGGGCGCGGGTCAGGTTGCCGTCGAAATCCTTCAGGCCGTAGATCACCGTCGGATCGGCCTGTAAAATCATGCCTTTTTTCAAGCGGTTGAGATACACGCTGGCAATCACCGGTCGCTCGGAGGCCGCTCCGGTTTCCTTTTCCACGATGGCCGCGAGATTCACCGCCTCGTGCAGCGTCAATCCTTTGGCCTTGAACTTGGCGACGATCTCCGGCGTGAACAGCTCCTGCGTGGAACGCACCATGCGCTCGACGATTTTCTCCATCACGAACGGTTTGGGAAACGAATAGGTTTCCGGCAGCAGGTAGCCTTCGAGCGTGTCGCCGGGAACTCCCATCCGCTCGACGAAGGCGGGATCGCGGCACAACTCGGTGAAACGCCGTGCGGACCCCATTCCGGCCTTTTCGATCAACTGGGCGATTTCCTCGATGCGCAACCCTTCGGGAATCGTCACGCGATACTGTTTCTCCACATTAGTGGCGAGCGCTTCGAGCAACTGTTTGGGAGATTGTCCGGCAGACAGTTCGAATTCCCCCGCGCGCAGCGCGGGAAGATTCTCGACCACGCGGGAGAGAAAGCGCCGGTGCGGATGGTCCTCGATCAGTCCGTGGCTTTGCAACAGATCCAGCGCCCCACGCAGGCTCGTCCCGGCGGGTACGGTCAGCGTGACGGTCTTTCCCGCATTGCCGGTGGGTGTTTCGTACCAGGTTTTCAGGTTGCAGACCAGCACGGCCAGCGTTCCCGCTCCGGCCACTGCCAGGACCACGACGACCAGCAAGGCCACTTTCCATCCTTTCAAACCGCACCTCCATCCGACCCGGACGACGTCCTCGCGTCCAGCCACCCTTGCAGAATCATCGTCGCCGCGATTTTATCCACCACCGCCTTGCGCTTTTTACGCCGTACGTTGGCTTCGAGCAGCACCCGCTCCGCCGCCACGCTGGTCAGGCGTTCGTCCCAGTATTCGACCTCGACGCCCAGTGCGTTTTGCACCATTTCTCCAAGCTTGCGCGCCATCTCGGCGCTCGCGCCCTCGGAACCGTTCATGTGTTTCGGCAGGCCGATCACCACCCGGTCGATGTCGTACTCCGCAACCCGATCCTTGAGCGCAGCCGCCATTTCTTCCTGCGAACGGCCCTGAATCACGTCCAGCGGCTGGGCGGTCCAGCCCATTTCGTCGCTGATGGCCACTCCAAGGCGTTTCGTCCCGGCGTCGAGTCCCAGAATTCTCATCAACCTTCCCTTCGTTCTTTCGTTCCACAGGATGCGGCATAGCACCGGAGGAGTACTCCTCAAGACCGTGGACCGCCGCCGCAATCCTTTCGTCACGTTTGTGTAGGTCGTATAATTGTTTTACACGACCTTTCCGAGCGCTATGAACAGTCGGGTAAAACAATTACCCGACCTGCTCTCTTACGACATGAGTGAACGGTATTGTTCACGATGTATAAACATGCGGAAAACAAGTCGGGAGACTTGCTCCAGCGAAGTGATTTTAGCGAAAAAAGCACGCGCGGGAAATGTTTTTCGCACGTCGGCACCGGAGAAAAGACGTCCATTTTTACGGGAAAATTCGTAGGTCGGGCTAATTTTTAGCCCGACACGCTGCCATGTCGGGCAAGAAATTTTCCCGACCTACACTCCACGTTTTCCAAAGAAACACCCGCACGTCACTGGCTGAGCAGGGCGCAGCTATCCTCGTCCCATTCCTCCAGGGTCTGGTGACAGTTACGCCGTTCCTCGTCGTTGGCTTTGGAGCATTTGTAGCCGCGCTCGCGGAGGCTGTCGTTGTTGATGCAGAGGCAGGCGGCCTCCCAATGCTCGGCAACCGTGGGGCATTGCGTGCAGATTCGATGGGCGAGCACTTCGCAGGGGCGGTAATCCCCGCATCCCGCCAGTGGAGTTCCCACGGCGGACAGGAGAAAAAGACAAGCAATGGCGATCCTGCGATTCATCACGCTCCTTGCACAAAGTGACGGGCTTCTGTTTATCCCCACGTCTGCGGGAAGTCAAGCCGTGGGCTGAAAAAACCAAAGTGATTCAATTTTTGATTCGGCACGAATCCAACTCGGTGAATCGAGGAACGGGTGCCCGGGTCTTCGATCCGGAACGGATCGATGGCCCGGATTTCTTGTGTTTTCAAGGCCATCCGCCTGACGGCGAAAGACATTGGCACCCCTATAAACAAACATTCTTCCATGGAAATCGTGAAAAGAAGTAGAATTGAATCGCCTTGAGGAAAAAAACGGCTCTCCTCTCAGTTGTCGAGTACCTCGCCTTCCTCGATCTCGAACCCTTCCCCTTTGCGAAAAACCCGCACGAAAATTTTCGTCCGACCGTCCAACACCGGACGTTCGCCGCGCAGATTCCCGAAATCGGTGTCGCGTAGAAAATCGGAGAGCAACGCGTAGGCGGCCTCGTCCACCTCGCCGCCTTCCAGGGCACACCGCTCCATGTCGCGAAAAAGCATCCGCGCGGTGGTTTCGATGCAATGGCCGTCCAGCCTCAAAGACAGGACGGGTACGCCCATTACCATGGATATTGCTTGAATTTCGCCTGCGGTCCCACGTTTTGCAGCGGCATATTGTTCAGCATTTGCAGGGACTTGGCCGTAACCTTGCCTTTTTCCTCGGCGGCGGCGGCTTCCGCGTCGAGGTTTTCATCCGTGGCCTTCATTTCCTCGGCCTGGATCATCTCCACGAGGTTGACCATGCCCGCAAGGTCGAGACTGCCCCAGAAAGTGTGGTTCTGCTCGAAGTTCTTTCCGGCGATCGTCACCGTGTAACCGACCGAAAACATCATCGGAATCGGGAATTTTCCGCGCGAGAACCAGCCGATGGTGTTGAGCGCCACGGCGGTGGTCATGTCGATGGCGGACTGGTCGGTAGCGTATTCGAGGGCGCGGTAGTCGGGCACCATCAACGTACCCCACTTGTATTCCTTCGGCACGGGTTCGGCGCCCCAGATGTTGTCGTAATATTTCCAGAAGAAGTAGTATTCCTGAGACAGGGAAATCCACTCGTCGAAAGCCCAGTTGAAGCCCCCGTAAACGTCCCAGTTGCCACCGATGTCGCGGTTGATTTTCATCTTCTGCCAGGACGCGGAGAGCGGGATCGTGCCCACCTCCCAGCCGTCGGCTTCCTTGGACATGGAAATCATCCGCTTTTCCTTCTGGTCGGGAAGCTGGTCGGTGTAACCGACGGTGAGGTTGAACATCAGTTCGTGCACGGCAGGCAATCCCCGAAGGGCGACGAAATCCATGCCGTACCAAAACCCGATGTCGAAGTTCTGGTCGCCGAAGTTGATGTCGAACAGGTGGTTCTGATTTTCGTGGCGGCCCGTCGGCCACTTGATGAACAGCGTCATGCCCTGGTTGAACCAATCCGACTGGTAGAATTGGTAGCGGAAGGCGGTAATCAGTTCGCCGATGCCCCAGCGGTCGAAGGTTTCTCTCGGCGAGGTGTACCGGAACATGCACAGCGGATAATTCGGATTCGAGCAACTCAGCGCCGTGGCGAGGATTTCTCCGTCGAGAAGGTGCAGGTCGGGGTTGTTCGGATCGTATACCTGCGGAGCCGCCGGAAGACCGTTTTCGTCGAGCGTGGTTCCCAGTTCGGAACCCAGCAGGCGGAAGTTGACCGCCGTTCTCGATCGCTGGAACGGCAGCATCATCACGACCGAGATCTGGTCGGTGATGCCGTAGCCCATTTGCAGGGTCAGGTTCATACCGAAGGCTTCGTACTCGACATCCAGCTTTCCAAGGGAGTAGCCTTGCAGACTGGCGTCCAGGTCACCACCACCGATTTCGATGTTGTAGTCGGCCACGATGGATTCGGTTTTGGTCGTCCACTCGTTTTGGAAGTACTTATCCGAAAACTGGTAGCCGAATTTCGCACCGAGCACGAAAACGCCTTTGGGCAAAACCGTTGTATCGTTGGCCCACGCATTGGAACACCAGACCAGCACCATCGACGCTATCAATAACCACCGCACCATTGCGACTCCCATACTGTTAGCTGACTCTTCGGGTTTTCCATGACATGGCGACTGTATCCATTGCCCGGTCAACCTGCAAGAAAAATTGAACGGTACGTGAACAAAAACGTCTGTTGCATTTTCGGAAGCCCATAAAACCCGAACCGTCTTTCATGCATACGGCCCTGTTTTCATTCCATCGGCTTCGCCCGGCAAACACGCGAACCACCCGCTCGAAAACGACGTTCCGGCGGGTGGCTGAGAAATCCCTAAATCCTGGAAATATCAGCGCTTTTCATTCGACGATGGCCAGCACGTCCTCCTCTTCCACCTGCTGCCCTTCCTTCACGCGGATCTCTTTGACCGTCCCGGAGAATTCCAGGTATACAGGTGTTTCCATTTTCATCGCCTCGATCACCATCGCCTCGTCGTCTTCCTCGACCTGCTGACCGACCTCGACACTGACTTTGACGATTTTTCCCGCGAGAGGAGCGTATACTTCGTTGGCCATGTTTTTCTCCTGTTTCGTGAACTATTTCAACAACATCAAAAAGATACCGGCGGCGATCACGGTGCCGATTACGCCCGCGATGTTCGGCCCCATGGCGAACATCAACAGGTAGTTTTTCTTGTCCGCCTCGGCCCCCACCTTGTGTGCGACACGGGCGGCCATCGGAACCGCCGAGACTCCGGCAGCTCCGATCAACGGGTTGATTTTGTTCTTCGTGAACAGATTCATCAGCTTGGCCAGCAGCACCCCGGTGGCCGTGCTAATCATAAACGCGAAAAGCCCCAGGAAAAAGATAAAAAGCGCTTCTTTTTTCAGGAAACTGTCCGCCGTCATCGTCGCACCGATGGAAACCCCGAGGAAAATCGTCACGATGTTCATCAATTCGTTCTGCGCCGCGCCGCTGAGACGCTCGACGACCTTCGCCTCGCGAAAGAGGTTGCCCAGCATGAACATCGCGATCAGCGGGGCGGACGCCGGAACGATCAGAAGAATCACCACGGCGGAAACGATGGGAAACAGCATTTTCTCTTTGCGACCGACCTTGCGACCGCGTTTCATCTTGATTTTCCGCTCTTTTTCGCTGGTGAGCAGTTTCATGATCGGCGGCTGGATGATCGGCACCATCGCCATGTACGAATACGCAGCTACGGCGCAACTCGCCAACAGATGCGGAGCGAGGTTGGAGGCAAGGAAAATCGTCGTCGGACCATCCGCCCCCCCGATAATGCCGATGGTCGCCGCTTCCTGGAGGTCGAACCCGATGGCCCAGGCCACGAAAAAGGTGATATAAACCCCGGCCTGCGCGGCGGCCCCGAGGAAGATCAACCGGGGTTGGGCCAGCAAAGGACCGAAATCGGTAAGTGCACCTAATCCAAGGAAAATCAGCGGCGGAATGACTTCCCATTCGATGCCGTAATGGTAGAAACGCCAGATCAGACCCTCCCCCGGCTCCATCAGGTGGGTCATGGGGAGGTTGGCAAGCAGAATCCCGAAGCCGATCGGCAAAAGCAACAGCGGCTCGTATTCTTTGGCGATGGCCAGGAAAATCAGCGTGAAGCCGATGATCCACATCACCAGCATACCGGGTGTGAGAGACAAAAAGCCCAGGCTATCGACGAGGGCGAACATCGACTCGTTCACGATGCCTCCTTTTTGCTTTCCAACTTGTCAACCACGAACGAAGTCAAACGAATGGACAGATACAGCACGGCCATGCCCGCAAACACGCCGACGATGCCGTTCATAAAGATTAAAAGTGCGTCTTTCACCGATCGTTCTCCTGTCGCTTGAGGGAAATCGGAAACCACGCGCCACGTTGTGTAGAATCAGCCCTTTCCGGTTCGAATATCTGACCCCCCGGAAAAGAATCTTTCAGTGATTATCAATCTAAGGGAGGAAAGTCAATCATTCTGCCATGAGAGTTTCGTCAGGGAGTGCATCACAAAAAATTGTCACTTTCCCCAAAAAACCGCTCATGGCGAGTGATTTGCGAAGCAAATCGTATCGAGCCATACCATTTACTCCTCGATACACCGCCCTTACGGGCGGGGTGGAAATTAAAATAGTGCGAAATATTTCGGAGGCAATTGCAACATATTGAAATCAAAAGACTTATATCCCCTCTCCCTTTGGGAGAGGGTTAGGGTGAGGGACACAAACTTCCCCTCACCCGGTGCTGAAGCACCGGCCTCTCCCAATGGGAGAGGCGCTTGGACCCTTCGGGTCCATCTTAAATCCGCACTAAAAAAATTTCCGCCCTTACGGGCGGCACTCGGAGTGAGCGGGTTGCAATCTGAGTGAAATGACAATATCTTGTGAGGTTCCCCCCTTCTTCACTCGGCTTCCTTTTTCTTGCTGCGGCGCTTCTTTTTCTTCTTCTTTTGGCTTTTTTTCTTTTTAGGGGCGGGTTCTTCCTTTTTCGGCTCGGTTTCCTCCAATGAGCATTCATCGTCGAACAAACCGCGCAACTCTTCTAGAAGTCCGTATAATACTTCAGGATTTTCGTACAAGGCGCGGATTTTCTCGTGCCTCATCGCTTCGAACAGTCGCCCGCATTTGAGCGTTTCCATCAACTCCTGATCTTCGAAAATCGTCCGTGCCTCTTTGCTCGCCATCAGGCGTTTGCGCCGCTCTCGGCAGCTCGCAAGTCGTGCCGCCTCGTCCTTTTTCGATTCCTTGCCGTTTTTATCCGAAGAAGTCAGCCCGACTTTGTTGTCCAGGCGTTTGAAAAGCGTCACGAGATCAACCATCTCGCCGGGCATCACAAGGTCCGCTACGGGCGTATCCGCCCAGAAATTGAGCACCAATGACTCCATCACCCACTCGCGGGCTTCGGGTCGTACTTCGTATATGGTGTTCTTGACGAAGGAGATTACATACATCGTAATCAGGAAAACCAGCACAGCTTGTACGAATCCCAGAAAGAAACCACCTAACATATTTATTTTATTAAAGCTTTCAGAATTTTCGGCCAATCCCTTGCTCGTGTGTTTTCCCCAGATCACCACCACGATGTAAAACACCGCCCACGTTACGGCGAAACAAACGTGGGTCAGCGTTTCTGGACTGATGCCGCCGGCTTCGTCGAGCATCCGCGTCAATACGGGGGCGATCCAATCGGCCAGCAGGTAGCCAATCGCGAGGCCCACGATGCGCATCACCACCACCACCGCCCCCGAAATGATTCCAAGAAGGCTGAAAACCAAGCAGTAGGAAGCGAAGATAAAATCGATAACCATTCGAAACCTTTGGAAAATTCAGGAATCCATTTTCCACCTTGCATTACAGCATGGAGGTATTGACTTGAAAGTTAATGCCCCAATTTCTAACTTGAAACACTGATAAAATGACATTTGCAGACAAAATATGCAACAATTTTGACGGCACAAGGAAAAGAGGGAGTGCATCACAGGATATTGTCATTTCACTCAGATTGCATACCGTTCACTCCGAGTGCCGCCCTTAGGCGGTGTATCGAGGAGTAAATGGTATGGCTCGATACGATTTGCTTCGCAAATCACTCGCCATGAGCGCTTTTTTGCAAAGTAACAATTTTGTGCGATGCACCCGAAAAGAGTGGGCGGTTCATGTCGCATTTCCTTGACTCTCGTGACCGGCTCTTTACTCTGGAAACTGGTGATTTATGCGAAGCGTGCCGGAAACATTCACGAAAGGCTTCCGGCACGTCAACAATCCGGCGTTAAAAAAAACGTTATGTGTGTAATATCATATACTTATAGCCGATAACATGAGCAACGCCCCCCCATATGGCC
The DNA here is from genome assembly GCA_963663525.2 of Myxococcota bacterium. Taxonomy (GTDB): domain Bacteria; phylum Myxococcota_A; class SURF-8; order SURF-8. The sequence goes on along the minus strand of CAXXHC010000003.1, from coordinate 1,174,009 downwards.
TCGACCGCCGCGCGGAAATCGGACTTGGTTACACCTGCAACAACCGTTGTTGCTTTTGCTCGGAATACTACCACCGGACCAGCGACATCGCCGAAGAAGCCCGACAGCAGATTACCACGGCTGCAATCAAGAAAAAAATGATCGAATTGCGCCGTAAGGGCGTGGATCACCTCACGTTTTTGGGAGGAGAACCCACGATCCGCAAGGATTTCATCGAGCTCGTCGATTTTGCCCGTCGCTGCCGTTTTCGGACGATCTTCGTCACTACCAACGGTCGGCGCTTTTCGGATCGAACTTTCATGCAGGAAGCATTCGAGGCCGGGCTGAGCCGAGTCAATCTTTCCATTCACGGTCCGAATGCAGCAGTTCACGACGCCGCCACGGGTTCTCCCGGCGCTTTCGAGGATCTCGCCGCCGCCCTGCAAAACCTACAAGAGGCCGGACACGACTTCTGGGCCACCAGCGTCATTCACTCGCACAACGCCGACAAGTTACCGGAATTGATGAGATTTTTGATAGATCAACACGCTTCGAGAATCCACTGGGCCTTCGTGCGTCCCGTGGGTCGCGCGTATGAACACTTCGACGAGATCGTCCCCACCTACCGGGCTATCGCGCCGGGACTTCACGACGCACTAACCATGGCAAAGCGGGAAAATCGTCGTGTGACCGTGGCCAACGTCCCTCTCTGCCACCTCGGCGAATTCGCCGCCATGGCCGACGAATTGTACTGGAACCGCCAGCCCATCCGGCGGCACGTGGAGAAATTCGTCGCGCTGCATGGAGAAAAACGGGAATCGGGGTATGCCGTTACCGGCGGCCACTACAAACTCAAAGCCGCAAGTTGCGCAACCTGCCGGTTTTTTCTGGTTTGCGACGGTGTACCGGGAGAATACGTCGAGCATCGCGGATTTTCCGAGCAAAAGCCGGTTCTGGGTACGCGCGTTCCTTCTGCGGACGAATTGCGCGATCCCGAACTGGAACAACCGTAATTTTTTCCGTGAAATTGAATTTTTCATATGCAATGCCGAAAACCGCAAGGGCAGCACGTCTAATCGAATGAACGGGTTTCTTCGGGATGAAGGATTCGGGGAAACCAGCGAAAGGCAGGTGAAGCGACCCCTTTCGAGGGGAAAACAGGAAAGGGAAAACGCATTCGGGAGTCTGTGACGATAGCTTTTACCAATTGCTAACAATTTGAAATCATTCATGCAATTCCGCCTCAATCCGATAGCGAACGGCAGAAGCTTTCCCTTGACTAAATTTCAACATCGCTTAATATAGGTATTTCCAGACGAATGAGAAACGAACCGACGTTTTCAATCGATAGCTTCCCAGGGGAAAATCAACTTTTGGGAAAATGACTGAGGAGATGTGGGATGGGCAGGTGTATTTCCAGTCGATGTAATTTGGGGTGGGCCGTACTTTTGCTGGTCATGGTCCTTGGTTTTGGAGCGGGTTGTGACGACCCTTCCGGGACGGTCGATCCCGCAGACAGGGACACCGATGGCGGTTCGTCCGGCTCCGACCTGCCCGGCAACACCGAATGCACCCGTGACACGGATTGCGCGGTGGACGAGTACTGCTACCAAAGCCGTTGCATTCCTCTGTCAGAAGGCCCCTGCGTCAACGCCGTCGGCAGTTCTTGCGAGTCCAACGACGACTGCGAAGACGGAGTGGAGTACTGCTGCATGGTTCCGGACTGCGACGCATCGGAGGCGTATTACAACCACTGCCTGATCCAGGGCGCCAACGTGCCGGGACAGTGCTCGGAAGACCTGCACTGCCCCAACGCCGAACAAATCTGCAACGACCAATGCCTTTGCGCCATCCCCGGCCAGACCGGCACCGATGACGACGAAGAAGACGTCACCTCATGCGATGGACCGACGTGCCTTTCCCTCGATCCGACGAACATGAACTTCGGCGTGGTGCAGTTGCGCAACTCCTCCGTGCAAAACCTCTACCTGTGCAATACCTGCGCGGAAACATTGACGATTTTCTCCCTCCAATTCACCGACGACACCTCCAGCGACTTCGAATGGATTCAAGATCCCGGCATCGATACCATCACCATTTCGCCGGGTACCGAAAGTTCCCCGACCTGCAACACCTACCGGGTGAAAGTCACACCGACCGACGCCGGTCGCGACACGGGCGGCATTCAGATTTACAGTTCCGACGTCTGTTATCCGCCCAACGGCAAGCCGGTGATTCCCATGGCCACCCAGTACAAGGGAAAATCCAACATCGACGTGTCGCCGACCGAATACAATTTCGGCAACATCGATCTCGGCGACAATACGCAGACGACGATCACCGTCACCAACGCCGTGGAAGACCCGGATTCCAACAAAGTTCTGACCATTCTCAAAGTCGAACTGAATCCCCCCGGCGACCGCAACGCCAACTTCGCCATTGACGAAGCCAGCTACCGAAACGTGCTGTTGGCCCCCTATCACGTCAGCAACGCGGAATCCCTTCAGATTACGGTGGATTACATCCCTCAGAGCCAGGGAACCCACACGAGCGAACTGCTGATCTACCACGACGCTGACACGGCTTCAGGCACCTTCGAAAATCCCATCGTCGTGCCTCTTGAGGGCTCGGGCGTCAAACCCTGTCTCGAACTCGAACCGGCCACCGGCATCGACTTCGGCCAAGTATCCATCGGTTCGACGGTCAGCCAGGAAGTCACCCTGCGCAGCACCTGTCAAGGCATCGTGGAAACCGGCGGCGATGGCGTTCCCGGCGTGGAACTTCAGGATGAATATGGTGTTTTCGAGTTGAATCTGCACGGCAGCGACAGCGGCGAATTCCGTATTCCGCCCAACCAATACGTCAAGTTCTCCGTCAAATGCAGCCCCAATCAGGCACGCGAAGACCCCTATCAGGGCGTGATCGCGATTCATTCCAACGACGAGCAGGGAACCCAGTACCTTTCCTTGAGCTGCAAGGCGGTGATGTCCCATATCGAGGTCAATCCCTCCTCCTGCAATTACAATCTCGTGGATTACAACATCACCGAGCCGAAACTTTGCACCATCGAAGTCACCAATATGGGTGCAGGAGATTTGCTGGTGCAGCAATTCCTTTTCGGCGAAGGTTGCGAGGACTTCCAGCTTCAGGTATCCGACCAGGTCACCCTTCCCCGCCCCATTCCGCCCAACGGTGGAAGCGAGGAATTCGTCATCGAATACATGCCGCTTGAAGTGGACGAACTCAACGGCGTGACGGATACCTGTCAGGCGGTGATGATTACCGACAATTCTCACGATCCCGAATGGCCGATTCCTCTCGTCGGCACTCCCATCGCTCCATTGCTGGAACTTTCTCTCGAAAGGGACGCCAACTTCGATCCGCTCAATGCGTTGATCGACTGGGGGGAAATCCCGCTGAATTCGCCGGAAGGGTACGATAAGGTGCTGATTCTGAAAAACAAGGGTCGAATGGCCTTGCAGATCAACAACATCCGTCTCGCCCCGGAAACCTCGCAGTACTTCACTTTTTCTCCACACTATTTTCCGCCCACGGGTATCGCTTTGGGCGGCACGGAAGAAATCACCGTCAACTTCCAGCCGATGGTCAATCCCGGCATTCTGGACGGCAAGCTCGTTTTCGAAACCAACGATTATCGGGAACCGTATTTCGAGGTTTCCATCAATCTGACCGGAAAAGGCGTCAATCCAACCCTGGAAATCGTCCCATCCGGCAACTCGGCCAACCCCGTCGATATGGGTCAGGTCATGAAAAACGCCTGTTCCCCTTCGTTGCCAATGGAAATCTACAACGACGGCCAGGGCAAACTGCAAATCTATTCCATCGTCATTCTTCAGTTCTTGGGTGGTACAACATCAAGTTGGAACATGACCAACTTCGACCCCTCCATCCCTGCAACACTGCATCCTTTTTCCACGTACGGCGATGAGTTGAACTTCAACATGACGTTCTGCCCCAGCGGCCTGCCCACCCAACAGGACATGATATTGGGAGTTTGTTCCAATGATTACTTGGACGTAAAGAATCACCCCGGCTATGGTGAACCCGGCCCAGACAATGATTGTCCCGAAGGGTACGGCTGGCGGGAAGTCTATTTCCGCGGTGACGGCAAAGACTGCGACGAAGGCTGGCATGACCTCGACGACAACCCTGCCGACTGCGAATATCCATGCACCGAAACCCTCAACCGGGTGGAATACTGCGACGGTCTGGACAACGATTGCAACGGAATCGTGGACGACGGATACACCGTTGGCGTCCTGTATTGCAACGATCCGGACGCCGATCCCAATAACTGCTGTGATCCTAACCTGCCGGGCGATCCCGATTGTTGCGAAGGCGAAGGCGTCTGCGGCGTCGGAGTCTGGGAATGCGACCCCATTTCCAAGCTGGGGATGATCTGCTCGTCGGATATCAATGGTTCGGAATACTTCAAATGGTATACGCCGGAATACTGCGACCACCTCGACAACGACTGCGACGGCGAAGTCGATGAAGACTGGGGAGTGGACGACTGGTGCCTTGGCGATGGAGAATGCGGCCTCGGCCACATCGAATGCGCCGGGTCGAGTTCCACACGCTGCTCGACCAATCCGGGAGGCTCGGACTACGACCCGAATCTGCCAATCCGTAAAGAGGTCTGCGACGGCAACGACAACGACTGCGACGGCGAAATCGACAATGGAATCTACTACATCCGCGAAGACGCCGCCGGTATTTGCGACGACTGCATCAACCGCTACTGCAAAGGTGAAGGCGACTGCCAGAGCGGCGTGTTCCGTTGCGACCTGAGCGACCCGAACCAGATGACCGTCTACTGCACGGGCAACGATGCCGGAGCCGAGTACGAAGTGTGCAACAACTCGGACGACGACTGCGATGGTGAGGTGGACGAAGTATACAAAGCCCCCAACAACAACTGCCCTGCTCAGGTAGCGGTTGATAATGACACGGACATGGTTTACCTGGGCTGTACCTGCCAGGGAATCGGCCAATGCGGCAAAGATTACTCGGGTGCTACGCCGATCAATAAATACGGCGTCGGTCAATGCGACCCTGAAAACCAATACGAGACGATCTGCTCCACAAGCCCCGGCGGCACCCAGGATCGCTCCACCGAGGAACGTTGCGACGGCATCGACAACGACTGTGATGGAGAAATCGACGAGGATTTCAATCTGGATGACGAAGAATGGCCTTGTTACGCTCCTGGAGAATGCGGAATCAAATACGTGGACGGGCAGCGTGTCCCACGTGCGGGTGTATGGGAATGTGACCCCTACGGAAGCGGCGATAAAATCTGCTCGACCGGTATCGGCGGCAGTGAATACCCGCAGGTTTCCGGAATCGAGGTCTGCGACGAAAAAGACAATGACTGCAATGGTTACACCGACGACATTCCCGGCCTCAATGTGGGTCAAGCCTGTGTCGGTACCGGTGAGTGCCGCCTGAAAACCGGCGTGCTCGAATGCAAGAATCTTTCCGAAACCCAGTGTTCGGTCGATCCGGGTGGTTCGGATTTCGTCGGCTGGCCTGCGGACCCGGCTCGCGAGGAAATCTGCGACGGTAAGGACAACGACTGCGACGGCATCCCGGACAACGGCTACAACATCGGTACGCACTGCTTAGGCGTCGGAACCTGTAGTGACGGCCACCTGGAATGCGACGGTCTCAACCCGCGTCAAACGGTTTGCTCTACCCTGCCGGGCGGCTCCCAGTATTTCCCCGAGGCGGAAGTCTGCGACGGCATCGACAACGACTGCGACGGCAAAACCGACGAAGATTTCATCGCCGAAGGCACCGCCAACAAGTGTAAGGCCTGCGGCACATGCGGCACAAACCCAGAAACCGAAGATCTGATTTTCGGTCATTGGGAATGCGATGCCTCCGATCCCTACAAACAACGAACCATCTGTTCCACCGAACCGGGCGGCAGTGACTACAACGCCCTGGATCCCGAACGTGTCGAGATATGTGACGGATTGGACAACGACTGCGACTGCTGGGTGGACGAGGGATTCTCCAGCGACAACGACGATATCAACAACTGCGGTGGCTGCGGAAAGGTCTGCAACGCTCCTAAGGCCACATCGATCTGCGATTCCGGAGTATGCAAAATCGAGTCCTGTAATCCGAAATATTACGATATCGATAATGAATACGATACCGGCTGTGAGTGCGAAACCGATAACAACGACCAGTCCCAACGAGGGGATAGCTGCTCGGACGCGGTATTCGGAGGAGAAATCACCGACCTGAGATCGCCCAGTGGATCGCAGTCCAACAGCAAGCCTCTGCATGGCAACATTATACGATACCGCTACAATGCCGCAACGGGCCAGACCTGCCCCTCGCATCTCCAGGTCGCCGACGGCGACATCGTGTGGTGCACGGATGTAGACTGGTTTAGAGTCAAAGCCATCGACTCTGCCGATTCCGGCGCCGACGACTTCTACTTCCGTGTTGCGTTTTCCGAAAATCCGCGAAATCAGTACCGTTTCGAGGTCTACGCCAGCTGCTCCGAGCGTATCTGTCCTACCGATCCTACGGTCACCACCGGGAATCTGGAACCATTTACCTACGCTTACGACTTCTACGGCGGCAATATGGGGTACTCGCCTCAGGTTGTGCAAGTAGTGGACAACGGCTACCTTACGGTGGGTCACGAAAACAACGACATCGGACATGTGGAAGACCGTTCTCCCTTGTACATGTACCCCGGCCAGAGTCCCTGCGACACCGTGAATCCTAACGTGGACGACCTCTGGCAGCCGGAGGAAAGCAACCCCGAAAACGAGATGCGCTGGCCCTGGGGCAACCGTCCCATCTACAACCTGTGCAGCCGGGAGGACAAGGAATTCTACATCAAGGTATTCCGCGCCGAACACGTGGTGCCTTCCTGTGACCCCTACGTACTTCAGGTTTCGAACGCGGGTGAATATTCCACCAGCAACTAGGGATTTCCCCCTGTCGAATGCCACTCTCCACCGGCATCCTCACGGATGCCGGTTTTTCTTGCTATAACGCACTTTTTCCTTCTCTCACCACGAAAGATTATGATCGAAGGGCTTGCGTTTCGAAGGTAGCGGAAGGATACTGTGGCAATGCTTGCTACGGATGATACGACAGGAGCGCAGGTTCAACCGCCGGCCCTTGAATCAAAGGAAGCGAACATGGAAAAGACATTGACGGTCTCATTCGAAAAAAGTCTGTACCGCGAGGACGCCATCCAAGTGGCTTTCGAGGAATACGCGGGGTTCATCGGATGCACGCAACTTAGCGAAACTCCTACCCATTTCAACGTGGAATTGGGAAATTTCGACCCCGACTTCGCCGACAGCATCGTCGATGAGTTTTCCAATTACGTGCTGTTCGAATCCATCACCAGGAGTCGATAATGGCTATGAAAACGATTCAAACCGATCCCATTCTCGCCCCCATACGATTCCGCCAACGAGGCGATCGCGTACTGGTCACCAACGATTATGGCCGTTTCGTGCTGCTGGACCGCGCCGATTTTCTCGGCATGGTCAAGGGAGAAATCAAACCCGACAATCCCTTATATAAGGAATTGGAAGAAAAACTGATGCTGCGGTCGCCGGACTTCCTCAACCGCGCGGTGGGTATTCAGCGCGCACGCAACGAATTCCTCAACGGCGGTCCGAACCTGCACATCATGATCCTCACCCTTCGCTGCAACTACAACTGCCGATATTGCCATGCTTCCCGCGTGGCAATGAGCCGCGACGGCTTCGACATGTCGCCGGAAACGGCGCGGCAGGTCGTGGATCGGATTTTCGAAACCACCTCCGACTCGATCAACATCGAGTTTCAGGGCGGCGAGCCGCTGGCCAATTGGGAAGTGCTGCGGGAAACCATCGACTACGCGGAGAAAAAGAACCGGGAATTCGACAAAAACCTGGCCTTCACCCTCGTCTCGAACCTGTCGATGATGGACGACGAGAAGCTGGCCTACCTCGTGGACCGCAACATCTACGTCTGTACCTCGGTAGACGGTCCTCGCGAACTTCACGATAAAAACCGGGCATTTAGCGGCGGTTCCTCTTACGATGAAACCGTGCGCTGGATCGAGCGTTTCCACGAAGCATACGACAAGCGCGGCTTCGATCAGACCGTTTTCCACGTCGATGCCCTGATGACCACCACGCGCCAGAGCCTGCCTTTGTGGAAGGAAATCATCGACGAGTACGTCAAGCTTGGACTGATGTCCGTGCACCTGCGCCCCCTCAATCCCTTCGGATTCGTCAAGAAAACCTGGGACGAGATCGGCTACTCGGCTGAAGAATTCATGGAATTCTACGAAAAGAGCCTGGATTACATCCTCGACCTGAATCTCCAGGGCACGCAGATGATCGAACGTATGGCGGCGATCTACCTGACGCGCATCCTTTCCGACCGCGATCCGAACTACATGGAGTTGCGTTCCCCCTGCGGGGCGGCCATCGGGCAAGTGGCTTACAATTACGATGGCAGTGTGTTCACCTGCGACGAAGGCCGTATGGTGTCGCGCATGGGAGACGACATTTTCCGTATCGGCGATATCAAAGACCATTCACTCTCCGAAATGATCGACTCGCAGGAGGTCAAATCCCTGCTGGCGGCCAGCATCCAGGATGCGTTGCCCCTCTGTTCGGACTGTGCCTACAAGCCGTATTGCGGGGTCTGTCCGATCTACAATTTCTCCACTCAGGGAGACATCGTAGGGCAGATGCCGACCAATGGCCGCTGCCAGATGGCCATGGCCTCTTTCGATCTTCTTTTCGACCGTCTGACACGGTACGACCCGGAATTGCAGAAGATTTTCGACCGATGGATCACGCAGAAAGTCCGTTCGCTGGATGCCTGCACTCCGTATGGCGGATGATGCGAGCGTGCCTTTCGTCCAACATCCCGGAAATACTCCCGTTTTCGCGGTGTGTTGGTGTGTCTTCGCCCATCCGTGCCGGGAAACCATCTCCCCGAGCCGACACCCAGGGTGATTCAATTCTTGATTTAGAGTCTATCCCAGTAGGGTGAATTGTGCTATAGTCCTGTGAATATAGTATATTTACAGGAGATAAATATGGGATTGGCAACCCAAGATGATGGATGGAGAATCCCGGACGAATTGTGGGAAAAGATGGAGCCGCTCTTGCCTGCGCGAAAACCTCATCCCTTGGGTTGCCATAACCCGCCGGTTCCGCCGCGCCACGCGATGAACGCCATTCTATTCGTTTTGCGCACCGGCTGTCAGTGGAACGCGCTTAACGCGACGGGCATCTGCTCGTCCAGTGCGGCGCACCGCTGGTTTATGGAGTGGACCAAGGCCGGGGTGTTCGAGGCGTTTTGGCGACAGGGCCTTTTGGAGTACGACAAGCTCAAGGGTGTCGACTGGGTTTGGTGTTCGATGGACGGCGCGATGACCAAAGCTCCGTTGGGCGGGGAAAAAAACGGGCCGAAACCCTACCGACCGCGGAAAAAGCGGCGTCAAGCGTAGCCTGCTGGTGGAAGCCGAGGGGATTCCGCTGTCCGTGGCGGTGGACGGGGCGAACCGGCATGACATGAAACTGGTGAAGGCGACTTTGGAAGGCATCGAGATCAAACGTCCCAAGCCGACGAAACGCAAGCCGCAAGGCTTGTGCTTGGACAAAGGGTACGACTACGATGAGGTGAGAGACTTGGTGGAGGAATTCAAGTTCACGGCGCACGTTCGTTCGCGGGGCGAGGAGGCGAAGGCGATCAAGCAGGAAGCCGGTTTCAAGGCTCGTCGCTGGGTGGTGGAACGCACGCATAGTTGGATGAACCGTTTCCGGAGAATACTAATCCGCTGGGAGAAACGCGCCGATTGCTATCTAGCCATGCTCCATTTCGCCCTCGGAATTATTACTTGGCGCGCTTCCGGCCTACTGGGATAGACTCTAAGTGACAGAAGCAACGTGAAGAGATTTCGATGTTCCATACGTTCTTTCGAATCACCGTTTCGTCCGACCCCGCGGGTGCCAGTGCTCCGACGAGAGCTTGACCGTGAATGGGGCGGACGATTCTTGCACGGAATCATGGCGCGTGAAATACGACGCCGAATAGATGGATGAACGAAGGACGGCTTGACATCGATGAAAAAAATGGGGGAATCTGCTTGACAAACAGGTCTCTCTTATAGATGGCACCCGCGAAAATACTTGGAGGGAGGAAATTCTTCAAGAATTGAATCGCCAGAGCCGACACCTTGACAGATTGCCTTTCCAGAGCTAAGAATAGGCGCGAGTTCATCTGGGAGCTTCGGGGAGCAGCGTCCCATGACGAAGCCTTGGAAAAAGGCAAGTTGTTACGGGATGTTGGAAATCAATAAGGGCCACCTGAAAGGACATCGAACGTGGCGGAAACGAAAACGGTCAGCGTCATTTTCGGCACCCGTCCGGAAAACCTCCACTTCCCACGCTGACGCGAAACTTCTTGCATGGCTATCCGGCATCCTCCAAGGGTGAATCAAGCGTTCCGGTGAATTCGCTTCAGAAAGGCTGCGTCAATGTCCTTTAAAGAAACACTCGTTGGGATGATTCCCTCACCACTTCAGCCATTTTGGCGGAGAATCGAACGCTCCCCTTTAGGATATCGCCTGTTGCGAGGCGCATTCTGGTCCTTGATGGCGGCCTTCATCGGTCAGGGACTTACGATGCTGGCCAACGTCGTCGCCGCCCGCATCCTCGGACGCGAGGAATTCGGTGAACTCAACATGGTGCAAAGTACGGTGGTCATGTTCGGTGTGTTCTCCGGATGGGCACTCGGTCTGACGGCTACTCGATACGTCGCTGATTTCAAGTCGAACGAAAAGGATCGAGCGGGACGTATCATCGCGCTTACCTCATTGATAGCCTGGATCAGTTCGGCGATTTGGACCGTCTTGCTGTTTTTTCTCGCCGAATTCATTGCTTCGGATGTTATCAACGCCCCGCATTTAGCCCTTCATTTGAAGGTCGGTTGCCTGCTATTGCTCTTCAATGCGATCAACGGTGCCCAAAACGGGATTTTGGCGGGTTTCGAAGCCTTCAAAACTCTTACCTGGAGCAACACCGCACGCGGTATCATCTCGTTTCCTGCGATCGTCATCGGAATCTATCTGGCCGGCATCGTCGGGGCTGTCGTAGGCATGATCATCACGGCTTTTTTGGGCTTGATTATCAATTTCGTTTTCATTCGGGTGGTTGCCAAGCGCAACGATGTCAAAATCCGATACGATCATCTCGGAGTCGAACTCCCCCTTATCTGGCGTTTTTCGCTTCCAAATGCAGTCAGCGGGGCATTGATCGCCCCTTCGATGTGGGGAGCCAAAGCGATTCTGGCCAATATTGAAGACGGCTACATACACATCGGAATTTTCACGGCGGCTTTTCAGATCAAGATCATCCTTCAGTTTATGAATACACGCGTCGGAGCAGTCCTCGTACCTATGCTCAGCAGCGAGGAAGGGCGAAAAAGCGATCTCTTCAATCGCTCCAACTTATTGATTTCATGGATTTTCGGCGTGGCCGTCTGCTTGCCGATCATCGCCTTTCCCGAGTTGATGGGACTGATTTTTGGCGACAAGTTCAGCGACCGCGAATCTTTTCTCACGCTGCTGATTATAATGTGCTATTCGACGATAACGTTTTACAATTCCGGCATGGTTCGAATTCTCGTCGCCAAAAGCATGATGGGGTGGGATCTGCTGAGCAATATCGTCTGGGCGCTCGTTTTGCTTGGCTCCGCAGTGTGGCTGGTCCGGTTCGGCGCTCCGGGGTTGTCGTTTGCATTTCTACTTGCATATACGGCAAAAACGGTATCGGTCCTGCCGCTGTATTTGCAGAAAGAACTTATTCCCAGAGAACTGCTTGTTTCGATCGAAGCATTGCTAATCTGGCTTCCAGTTGTGATTTTGGCGTTTATGTCGTATTATCACGTTTTTTGGGGCTGGCGATTGATCGTGGTCATGGTTTTCATTGGCATTGTCGGGGGCGCCGCGTATCGGTTGCTATTTGTTTATTCTCGAAAAAACATGACTGCGCAAGCCGCTTTATCGATGCAAACGTCCACGGAACAGTGACCTTTTTCACTCGACACGGCGTCGCATCTACCAGCTCAGGTAAGGGAGATTTCAATTGAAAATACTGCACATGACGATCGTCCTTTCAAACGGAATGAAGAAAGCGGCAGGAGCGACAGTACATAACGCATCGATGAAAAAAGCATTTTCCGATCTCGGTCACGAGGTGATCTCGTACCCCATCTCTCCTTCGGAAAACGTTTCCGGTTCAGGAAAACAGATCGATTTCGGAATGCAATATAAAATCTACAGTCGAATGAAGCAATTCGTTCCGAAGGTCGTTACGGACTGGGCCAAAGATGCTTACACCATCTTGTCAGTTCCGAAATACTATAAAAATCTGAACGAGCTGTTCGCAGATTCGAAACCGGATTTCATCTATGAGCGTTTTTGCCATTTCAATGATGCGGGAGTTCGTTTCGCGACCGAAAACAAGATCCCCTACGTTACGGAAATGCACGTAAACTTTGAAGAACGAAGGTTCTACCAAAAAGCGAATTTCGAATCGCACTTCATTAAAAACCAATTGAAAATCGCAAGAATGGCGGATGCCGTCGTCGTCGTGAGCGGCTACTTGAAAGACTATCTCGTTGAATGCGGAATCGATGCAAACAAAGTACTCGTGGTCCACAATGCCGCTGATGTGGAAATTTTCAAGGAAAGAGGAGTGCGAGAAGAGATCCGTAAAAAATACGGAATCGAGGACAATGTCGTCGTCGGTTTCGTGGGTACAATGCGATGGTTTCACGGTCTGGAGCATTTTCCAAGCGTTTGCGAACGAATAAAGAAACATATTCCTAATATCAACATGATTCTTGTGGGAGGATTCGGAAACGAGGAAGAACGTCAGAAGATGCTTTCCGAAATTCGGGAAAAAGACCTCGAATCCAATTTTACCTTCACCGGAAGAGTCCCTTTGGAGGACGTTCCCGGCCTGATGGAAGCCATGGATATTTGTTTCGCCCCGCAAGCAGGTTTGCATTATGGCTCTCCGATCAAGATGTTCGAATACGGAGCCATGGGCAAAGCCGTACTGATGCCGGACCACGGTCCGATCCAGGAAATCATCCGTCCCGGAGAAAACGGTTTGCTTTTCAAGAAGGGAAACCTGGATGACATGGTGGAAAAAATCGTCGAACTTGCCGGGGATAAAGCATTGCGAGAAAAGCTCGGCAGACGATTTCAACAGGAAATCATCGAAAAACATACGTGGAAAATCAATACCGAAACCATTTTAAAAGCCGTTTTCGGCTGAAATAATCAACATGAGTGTACCATCGCAAACTCTTACATCTAGGGCATGGTTGACGGAAAGCGCAACCTCCTACACGTCTCAGCAATCCGATGACCTGAACTTACGGCGTTTTCCTGCTTACCTGTCGTTGGCTGTAATGTTTTTGTACATTTTCTGGTTTCCAGGTGGAATGATTGGCCTTCTATTGACGCTTTTCGCTTTTTTCATGGCCATGCTCGCCGTCAACAGAATCGCCATCGCCATCTTTTTCTTTCATTTCGGTCCTGTTATCCTGGGATTCTTGGTATCGTTTTTCCATTTGGCGGGAATAGGCACCCTTCTATCCTTTTGCATCAGCGCATTATTGCTTATCAAAACAAAACCCATACCGGTAAAAGAAAACTGGATCTTACCCGTCTTCTGGTTCATCATCATCGAAACCGTATTGTTTTTCTCGTATTTTTACGGCCCCCAAACCCATGTCTGCTTGATGAAGTGGGTCACCTTCACGCTGATGTTTTTGTTCTTTTTCTATTCAATCTACATTTTAATCACCAATCCCAAAGCCGACTTTTTTCAGATCAGCTTTTTGTTCATTATCGGGAGCGGGATTCTGTATGCTGGAAGTATCCTTCGATTTCCCATCATCCAACCCAGCAGTATGTTCGAAATCACCGGTATGCGTTTGATCGCTCAAGACGTGCGCAGCGAAGGCATTTTGGTGGCGACGCAAAGTATTGGCTTAATGGGGTGTACGGGTTTGGTCTTGCTGCTGGGATATATTTCCAGGAAAAGCAGCCGAAAAAAAGGACTTTTCATTCTTGCAATCACTTTCATTGCCATAATATTTTTAAATTCCGTCGGAGGAAGACAACACATATTCATCCCCATCCTGATTTTGATCTCAACCCTCTTTATACAAAACAAGAACAAGGGAACTTTCCTCATCATCATACTGATTTTCACCCTGTTCATTTCGATTTTTATCTGGGTCGGCTTGAAAAATCAGAACTACGTCATTACCAAACTTTTCGCGGATGAGCGTTCTTTCTCACACCGAGTCAACCGCGATACCAACTGGGATGCGGCAATCCGTAGAATCGAGGAAGAACCGATATGGGGACACGGTCTGGGTGGATACTATGTAGATGGCCAGACGGCTCCGGGAGATGGTATGCACGCCCACAACCTGTTTCTAGAACTGCTTAGTGAAACGGGATTGGTAGGAACGATCCCCATTGTCGGTTTCGTAGCAATTTTCTTCGTTTTCCGGTATTTAAGGAAAATTCCACGTTTCAGAACCTCCAACGGCTCGTTGATCTTGCCGTTGGCGCTGAGCTATTTTCTCGTGGCGATGATCAGCCACGACCTGCGCAACACGTTCCGAATTTTCGCCATCGTAGCCGCAATGTGGGTCTATGCCGACTTCCTCTCCCGACCGGAGAAGAAACCGGAAGAGCAGCCGTAATCCCGAAAACGCGCGATTTCTCGTCCATTTTCCTCCTTTTTCGTGCCATTTCGCACTGTTTCGTGTCGTTTTCGATCTTTTTCTCCATTTCTCCTTTGCGGCCATTGTCATACTAAATTCCTGAAGGTATATTTTCCATGTGAAAAGAAAACGGTTCCCCTAAAAACGTATGCGGGGAGCCGTTCGGTTACGATAGATGAACCTGTATTCCGAACCTCACGGGAAGGAGAAACCATGGATTCGATGACCCGACGGGAATTCGTTTCGGGCGCACTGGTTGGAACGGGGCTGGTCGTGCTGGCGCCGATCGTTCCGGGTTGTGCCAAACCGCATGGAGGCGCGTTACCCCAAGGAAGTGTGAACGCGCTAGCCGAATCTTCGGCGTTTTTCAATGTTTCGGACGAAACCGCGAAAAAAACCATCGCTCGGGCCTTGCAACACGGCGGAGATTTCGCCGAACTCTACCTCGAACACACGGCCTACGATTCATTGAGACTGGAGGAAGGCAAAATCAACGAGGCATCGGCCTCCGTCACGCTGGGCGCAGGCGTCCGCGTGGTGGTGGGCGACCAATCCGGCTATGCGTATACCGAAGACCTTTCCGACGCCTCCCTGCTGCAAGCCGCCCAGACCGCTTCGATGATCGCACGCGGCAAGGCCCAGGGAACCCTGCCGGACTGCAAGGCCGTCCAGGTGGAGTCACGGTATCCCATCCAGTACGCCCCTACCGAATTTCCGGTAGCCGATAAAATGGATTTCCTCCGGCGCATGGATGCCGCCGCCAGAAAAAAATCGTCGCTTTTGCAAGTGGCGCTTATCTGGCACAGCAATGAGTACCGCCGCGTGATGATCTACCGCTCCGACGGACAGGTGTTGGCGGACGCCCGCCCGCGCACGTCGCTGGGTTGTTTCGTCACGCTGAAAAAGGGAGAGCGCCAGGAACGCAATTACTACGCCGAAGGCGGAAGGCTCGACCAGGGATTTTTCGCAGGAAACAAGCCCGAAGCCATCGCAGAGGAAGCCGTGCGCCGGGCGGAAATCAGCCTTGAAGCGATCACGCCGCCCGCCGGGGAAATGCCCGTCGTGCTGGGTCCGGGCCATTCCGGCATCCTGCTGCACGAAGCCATCGGCCACGGACTAGAAGCCGATTTCAACCGCAAAAAGGTGTCGATCTACGCCGACCGCATCGGCGAGAAAGTCGCCTCCGAATTCTGCACCATCGTGGACGACGGCACCCTGCCCAACCGTGACGGCTCCATCAGTTTCGACGACGAGGGCAGCCCCTCCAAACGCACCGTGCTGATCGAAAACGGCGTGCTTAAAGGCTACATGCAGGACAGGATCTCGGCGAAATTCTTCAAGACCGAACCCACCGGCAACGGCAAGCGACAGTCTTACAAGCATCCGCCGTTGCCACGTATGACCAACACCCTGATGCTCAACGGACCGCATTCGAAGGAAGAGGTCTTCGAAGGCATCGAGAAAGGCATTTACGCCATCGACTTCACCAACGGGCAGGTCAACATCGGAGCCGGGGACTACACCTTCTTCGTCAATTACGGCTACCTGATCGAAAACGGCAAAATCACCGCCCCGATCAAGGACGTCAACATCGTCGGCAACGGTCCCGAATCCCTCTCGCGGGTGGATCGCGTGGGCAACGACATGATGGTCCCGGACTCCGCCTCAGGCTATTGCGGCAAGGGCGGCCAGCGGGTCACGGTGAATTACGGCGTTCCGCACCTGAGAATCTCGCGTGTTAACGTAGGCGGACGTTCGGTGAAAGGAGGGGCGTGATGTTCGCAAAAAATATTCTGGAAACCCTGCGTGACGAAGCCGGAGCGGCGCTGAAATCGGCGAAAAATGCCGGAGCCGAACACGTGCGTCTTTCGTTGGGTACGAACCGTGTGTACAATCTCGAAACCAAAAACGGCGAGATCGAACTCCTGACCGAAAGCAACTCGAAAGGCATCGAGCTGGAATTGTTCGTCGAAGGCCGTTACGGCTCTTTCGGCACGTCGGATGTAAATGCCCAGAATCTCAAGAATTTCGTGACCAAGGCCGTAGAGATGGTGAAGCTCACCGATCCCGATCCGGCGCGTGGGCTACCCGATTCGGCTTGGGTCGGGCAACTTCCCGACGCGGACCTGCAACTTTTCGACCCCGCCATCGCCGCCTCGAAAAAGGAAAACAGCGAGGCTTTGTGCAAAAAGATGACCGACGCCGCCACGGGTGCGGACCCGGAAATTTTTCATGCGGAGGCAAGTTTCAAGGAGTCCGATTACGCCGGGGTGCTGATCACTTCCGACGGCTTCGTCGGCGAGCGTCGCTCGACGAATTTCACGATGGGCACTGCGGCCTATGCCAAAGACGGCGGGGACCGCAAGCAGGTCGGTTGGGACTTTCGCTCGTGGCGTCACTGGAAAGACCGCGTAGACACGGAAGATCTGGGACGCACCGCCGCCAGGCGCGCCCTGGAAATGCGAGGCTCGAAGCCGATCGCCACCGGAGAATATCCCGTGGTGATCGTCAATTACTGGGGCGACTACGTGGCCGGGCTGCTGCTGCGCTCGCTGGGCGGCTCGTCGGTATACCGGAAAATGACCGTACTGGCCGATAAAAAAGAGCGGAAAATCGCCTCGCCGGTGCTGACCATGACGGACGATCCGCTGCTGCCCAAAGGACTTTCAAGCCAACAATACGACGGGGAAGGCATGGCGGCCAAACGCCGCCCGGTGATCGAAAAAGGCGTACTGAAAACCTTCTTTTTCGATACCTACTGGGCGCGAAAACAGGGCGTGGAACCGACGACCGGCGGGTCGTCGAACCTGATGTTCGAAACCGGCACGAGATCGGGCGAGGAAATGGCCCAGGCGCTGGACAAGGGGATTTTCATCAACAACTTCATCGGCGGCAACTACAACCCGGTGACGGGTGATTTCTCCACCGGCGTGCGGGGTTTCTACGTCGAGGGCGGGAAGTTCGTCCCGGTGACCGAAATGAACCTTGCGGGAAACCTGCTGGATTTGCTGCCGAATATCGAGGAAATCGGCAACGACCCCTACCCCTACATGTCGATCCAATCCCCCTCCATGCGCTTCAAACCCCTGAAATTCTCCGGGAATTCCTGATTTTTCTTCTCTTTCCCCCGGCCCGCCTTTGGCGGGTCGGGGGGAGAGTTTTATGTGATGTATTATTTATAAAACGAATTCGAGTAGCTGTTTTTCACTGACAACGATCAGAATCTGGAAATCCCCATCCCGGTGCTGGATATCTTTTAAATACAAATCTCCACAAAGAATAAATTATACTCAAAGCCACTAGTAGCAAAACTACACACCACCAATTCCAAAGAGTCAGCCAGACACAAAAGGCGACGGAAATCAATCCGGCATCGAGAAGTATTAGAGCGGAACTGAAGAAAAATTCTTCATCAAGGTATTTCCATCGTGAATTTACTGGAATACCGATATTTCCTTTAGCGTCTTGGAAGTATTTTTCGACGATGAATTTCATTGCTTCGCAAGAACCACTCGCAATTTTTCTACAAATAGCGTCGTAAATAATTGTTCCAAATCCAACAAAGGCAACGAGAAATAGAGCCACCGACATTTCAAATTGGTAGTTTTGCACAATTTCTTTTATCTGGTCACTATCACATTTGTCCGTACCAAAACGTATAAAAGCCGCAAGAACCAAGGCAATAAATCCAACGATGGTCATATAATGTTTGGCTGTGGTAGATCGAAGACTCGTGATATGATTGTATCTATCATGAAAAAATGTCAGCATTTCGGCAGGCTTGATCTGATCTGTTGTTTGGATCTCGAAAAAACAATTACTCGACGGTTTTAGATTGTTATTCATTTCCGTAGACATAGAAAATACCTTTCACTTAATAATAGGCATTTTGGATGTTTTTGTTAAGATAAAGTGAATTATAGGTATTTTGCGATAAAACGCAAGGCAAATTCATCGCTATCGAGTAATATTACCAACATTGAATAGAAATTTCTTGTCATGTGTGAAAAAGAGTTTAGGCTCAACCTTCATATGTCTGATCTCATCGCCCCGCGCTCGTTACATACTTTTAAAACTCGCGCAAAACCTTTACCCCATCCAGCGCAGCAACAACGCCTCGGCGAGAAACGCGAGCAGAATCAGGCCCATCAAGGTTCCCGCCCATTCGGTGCGCAGGCCGCCGTCGTTTCCCTGTCCCAGCGGGCGCAACTGCCCCGAAATCACTGCGAAATCTCCGCTTTCCATCGGTTTGAGATCTGACTCCTCCGGGTCCAGCCCGGCAGCGAAGATCGAGCTTCGGGTCTTCCCTTTTACGCGCCAGATTCCCGGACGATCCACGAACGGCACCTGCAACTCGCCGTCCAGCGTCGCCAGCTCGGTCTTGCGGCCATCGGGAGAGAGAACCTCCACGTTCTCTTCCAGATCGGCGGCAGCGACGACGTACTTCGAGCCCACCTCCGCCACCTGGGGAATGGGGTTGTCCGTGCGCCCGGAAAGATAATGCGCGGTCTCCTGCATCAAGGCCAGAAAACCGGGTTGAATCGGTAGGTTGGTCCATTGGCGGTCCACCGTCGAGGTGTAGAGGATCGCCCGCCCGGAACCGTAAGCTACCTCTACCAGTGCGGGCTGGTGGTTGGTGTAGCGGGCGAGGATCGTCTTGGGCTTCGCCGGGTCCGGGTCGTAGAGGAAATGGTGTTCGAATGAGGCATGATAGAGGCTGGCAGCGGTTTCTTCGTCGAATACGCGAAACACCGGATGAGTGAAATCCAGTTGCGAAAGATGCAACGCCGCCGCACTTTCCTCGGACGCCGTAGCCACACGAGCCGCTTTCGAGCCCCGGAGCCGTCCGGGAAGCAGGGGACTGAGCCCCTCGTTGAGGTCGTCCACCGCCAGTTTCGCCCCCGTGCTGATGAACAACCCGCCGCCGCCATACACGAATTCTCGGATGCGCATGGCGGCATCCAGCGGAAGCAGGCTCATGTGGCATAAAAACACCACGTCGAATTCCTCGAAGGTCATGCCCGGAAGCTGGTCCACGGTGACCTGCTTGACGTGCACCTGGGAGCGACCGTCCCCTGCCGGGTCCAGCGCGCTGGCCAGGTAAAACGCCTCATCTTTGAGGCGAATCGTCGAAGGCTCGCCAGAAACGATCAACGCCCGCACTTCCCGTCCGGTGTCGATCACCAGCGAGCGGCGGTTGTCCGCCTCCAGGATGTCATCCGGCAGGCGCACTTCCAGATCGAGCACGCCCGCCGACGCGAAACCGTGCACGAACTCCTTGACTTCCCTGGAGCGCGGAGAGAGATCCAAAAAGCCGCCCGCCACGGTGTTTCCCTCGCTCACGAGGCTGATCGGCACGCCTTCGAGCGCCTCGGCCCCCCAATTGGCTACCGTCGCCTTGATCGACCACACCGGCCTCCCGCCGACGTAGGTTTTCTCGGCGGTGATTTCCTCCACCGACAGATTGGGCAGCGGTTTTCCCTCGCGGACGTCCACCGGAATCAGCAGGGGATCGTCCGGGTTGCCCGGCAGCGGGGAGCTTTCGAGCCGGTAGCCGTGGGAGAAATCCCCCACAAGGTAAATGATTTTCAACTCTTGAGGAGATTCCCGCAACAGCGCCAAAGCCCGTTCAATGCCCATGGAAAGATCCGTGGACAGGTAGCCGGGCGTGATCTTGTCGAGCGTGTCGAGCAATGCGGCCCGGTCGAAGGTCAACTCGGTGGGTTCACGAGGTTCCGCACGTGAAAACGGCACGATGGCGGCGAGGTCGGTGGTGGGGAAGCTTTGCAGCAACTCATAGCTCTTTTTCCGGGCGAGTTCAAACAGGCTGCGACCGTCCCGCATAGCCTGCATACTCAGCGAGGTATCCAGCAGAATTACGCGGCTGGCTGGACGATTTTGTGCGGCAGCGATCTCCACGGCGTTTTCGGGGGTCGTGAAAGGCCGGGCGACAATCAACACCGCCAGCACCACCAACAAAATCCTTAATAATAACAACAAGATCTGCTTGATCTTGATCGAGCGCGCCAGCTTCTTGTTGGAAAGCTGCACGAAACGAAACGCCGCAAACGGCACGATCCGCGCCCGGCGACGGTTGATGAGGTGAATCAGAATCGGCAAGGACGCCAGCAACAGCCCGCCCAAAAGAGCCGTATGGAAAAACCCGAACTGCATCAGCCCCCCCTGGAAAGCAGGAAGGACAGCAGCGAGCCTTCCACCGTTTCATCGGTGCGCACCCGGCGGTACTCGATCCCCCTGGCGCGGCAATCTCCGGCCAGTTTGTCGGCCCAGCCTAAAAAGACCTTCAAGTACTCTTTGCGGATGGCTTCGGGATCGGCCAGCAGGCGTTCTTCGCCCTCCATGTCCTCGAAAAGACTGAGATGTTCGAAATGGAAGTCCAGTTCGTCCGGGTGCAGCAGGTGAAACAGCACCACCTCGTTGTGCCGCGCCTTGAGTCGGGCGAGCATACGCACGATGTCGGTTTGCGTGTCGAAAAGATCGCTAATCACGAGGATCAGGTTGCGGCCATGCACGGTTTCCGCGAGAAAGCGCAAGGGTGTGGCGAGATCGGTTTCGCCTTCGGGAGTGAGTTCCAGAAGTGCGTGCAATACCTCTTGAAAATGGCTGCTGGCCGAACGGGGAGGCATGTAACGCAGCACCCGGTCGTTGAAACCAAGCAGCGCCGGAGAATCCTGCTGGCGGATCATCAGAAAGGCCAGTGCTGCGACCATCACCCGTGCGTATTCGAGCTTGTTCGAGTCTCCCTCGCCGTAACCCATCGAGCCGGAGGAATCGATCAGCAAATACCCGCGCAGGTTGGTTTCGTCCTCGAACTTCTTAACGTAAAAGCGGTCGAAACGACCATAGGCTTTCCAGTCGATGTGCCGGGTGTCGTCGCCCTGGGAATATTCCTTGTGCTCGGCGAATTCGATGGAGGAGCCGTGCTGCGGCGACTTGTGCAGGCCGGTCAACACGCCGTCCACCACGTGGTTGGCTTTGAGTTGCAGGTTTTGCAGGCGCGCCAGAAGATCGGGCGCGAGAAGCATCTGGTCCTGCACGGGAGCGGTCATCGCGTCCTCAGCCTTCCGGGATCGTTTCGAGCAGCCGCCGGATGATTTCCGGGGTGCGGATGCCCTCGGCCTCGGCCTTGAAATTCTTGAGGATTCTGTGCTGGAGCACCGGGACGGCCAAAGCACGGATGTCTTCGCGGCTCACCGCCGTGCGTCCGTGCAGAATCGCGCGGGCCTTGCCGCCCAGCACGAGGTATTGCCCGGCGCGTGGACCGGCTCCCCACTGCACCTGCTTCCGGATGAACTCCGGCGCACCGCCTTCCCTGGGGCGCGTGGCCTGCACCAGCGACACCGCGTAGCGCACCACGTTGTCCGCGACCGGCACCTTTCGCACCAGGTTCTGGAGTTCCATGATGCCTTCGGCGTCGAGCAGAGGTTTCAGATCGGCCTTTTTCGTGCCGGTCGTTTCGCGCACGATGGTGATTTCCTCCTCGAAATCGGGATAATCCACATCGATCATGAACATGAAGCGGTCGAGCTGGGCTTCGGGCAGCGGATAGGTGCCCTCCTGCTCGATGGGGTTCTGCGTGGCGAAGACCTGGAAAGGCTGCGGAAGATCCAGCGTTTTTCCCGACGCGGTAACCTGGCGTTCCTGCATCGCCTGCAACAGCGCAGCCTGGGTTTTGGGAGGCGTGCGGTTGATCTCGTCGGCGAGCAGAATGTTGCAGAAAATCGGCCCCTTTAAAAAGCGGAAATTGCGTTTTCCCGTGGCCTGATCCTCTTCGAGGATGTCGGTGCCGGTGATGTCCGAAGGCATCAGGTCGGGCGTGAACTGAATGCGCCGGAAACGCAGGTTGAGCACGTCGGCGAGAGTGGAAATCAGCAGGGTTTTGGCCAATCCCGGCACGCCGACGAACAGGCTGTGACCGTTGGCGAACAGCGCGATCAACAACTGCTCGACGACGGCTTCCTGTCCGACGATGACTTTCGAGACTTCCTGCTTGATTTCAACGAAGGCATCCGCCACTTTCTGCGCGGCCTGAAGGTCGGCGTCGTCGGAGAGGGCGGGAGTTTGAGCTTGCATAGTCACGGCATTGTCCGTTCAAATGGGGTTCTGTGAGAAGAACATCCGTCCTGTCGTAATTATTCCCGGCATTGTAGTGCGGAACGTTCCGAGACGGTAGTGTTTTCGCGGATTTTTCGTGTTTTATACGAACGTGGATGAAAAAGCGGGAAATTTGACAAGCAAGAGAAGAGCACCCCACTCCGAATCATGCGTCACATCGGCTTCAAGTCCTCGTCTCCATACAGATCGAGATAGCCGGGTTGCGCGCCGAAACAGCGGTCGAACATCCTACATCCTTGACATCTCTCGGTTTTTCGCCCCAGGTCGAGCGTGCCTTTGTCCAGGCGGAAGGTCGAAGAGGGTGTGGAGACGAGCGCGTTTTCCTCCAGCGGATGCCAGACCGCCTCGCAGGCGTCCGGGAGAAAACAATAGGGAATATAGTAGGAACGCACGACGATCTCGTCATCCAAAATACGCCCCATTTTCAAGGCTTTACGTACCGCCTTGGCCGCCTCCGGGTAGCGGGGAACGAGTTCGGCGGCGCGGGATTGCGCGCGGCCTTCGGCGGCAATCATCCAGAGATTGAAATAGCGAACGCCCATCCTCCCGAAATTACTCACGATTTTGTGCAATCCGGGAAGCGTCGGAGTCGCTACGAGCACGTCCAGTTCGACTCGCAAACCGGGTTGAAAAGGTCGGCACAACGAGAGCGTTTTCTTCGCTTTTTCGAAGCTTCCAGGTTGCTTCGTCAGCTCATCGTGAACCTCGGCGCAGTCTCCGCGAATCGAAATGTTGAGTTTATTCAAGCCGTTATCGATCAGACCATGCAGATACTCGCGGTTGGCGGTGCGCACTCCGTTGGTTTGCACACCGATGGTTTCGAAACCCAGCGAGGCGGCGTAGTCGATCAGTTGAGGAAGATCCTCCCGTTCGGTGGGTTCTCCGCCGCCGATCCGTAGATTGCTGGGGTCGTACATCATCGCGCGGCGGATTTTCTCCTTGGCCTGTTCGGTGCTCAACACCTCGTTCTGGAGTTCGTCCGGCACGGCGCAGAAGATACACCCCATGGAACAGGCATAGCCGGGAATCAAGTCCAACAGCTTGACTTTCCAGGACTTTTCCGCCTCCCCTTCCTCTTCGGGAGGGGAGTAATCCCAAAAACCCTGGCACAGGCTGTCGTAGCGGCAGTTGTCGCACAGGCCGTTTTTGAAACGCCGTTCGGCGAGGTAGTCGGCAAGGTTGACGTGCTCGCCCGTGACGAAGCGCATGGTGCGCACCGTCTTGTAAAAATCCTGAAGCCCGTGCGCCTCGTAGCCTTCCAACATGCAGAACGGCAGGTTGACGACGTGAATCGCCAACGATTCCGGGGCCTTGTCGATGGCTTCACGCACCTGCTTCGCCGTCTCCCATGGATCGGCGGCAAAGGCGGCGTCGATGTTTCCGAAAGGCGTGTAGTATTGGATGTTGAAGGTATCGGCTCCCAGTTTCGCCGCGAGATGTGCAAGAGCAACCACCTGATGCACGTTGTCCGACACCACCGTCATATTAACGCCCACGCGCTCGAAACGCTTGCGGGCGCGGACGATTCCCGCCACCGTCTGCTTCCATGCCCCCGGCACTTGCACCAGCGGATCGTGCACTCCGGCATCGGCTCCATGCAGCGAAACCAGGATATCCACCGGGTATCCGACCAGGCGGTCGATAAAAACCGGATCGTTGAAACGCCTGCCGTTGCTGGTGATCGTCATGCGACGGTAGCCGGTCTTCAATGCGGCGTCCAGCAGGTCGAAAAGATGGGGATACAGCGTCGGTTCCCCGCCGTCGAGATCCAGGTTGCGCACCCCGCGCTCGTAGGCGCTTTCCAGGGAGGCGACGAGTTCTTCCAGCGGAGCGTCCTTGCGCTCGCGGTCGGCGACCGAACAGAACACGCAGTTGTTGTTGCAGCGGTAACTGACGTTGAGGATCAGCTTTTCCTGATCCTCGCGTCCGGTACGAAGCCGGAAATGGTCACGGGTTTCCACGAGTGCATCCACCTCCAGCGGTCCGGTCGCCTCGGCGGGACGCTCGCGCATCGCGGCGACCAGATCGTATTCCGGCTCGAAGTCGAAGGCGTCGGGCGGCAGCGCGAATTCCAGTTCGGGACGGAAGTTGTACATCGAGCAGGCCTGGGCCAAAACCCGCAGCCAGACGTTGATTTCCGGCTGTCCGTCCGGCTCGTGCCCGATGTTCGACACCAGCACTTTTTCGCCTCGTTGCGCACACATACGCAGCAATCCGGCTTCGAACCACTGGGGAAAACGGTCGTCGGTGAGGTAGGTGTTCCAGCCTTCGTGAAAACCGGGTTTCAGTTCCAACCGAAAGGGCTCGGCGACATTCGACACCGGCGGCAGGACGTCGTCCGCCACCAGAGAAAACGGCAACGGGTGGGCGAAGCGCACGCGCATGTCCGCCTCGTTGACCAGTTCCACGAAAGCACGCAAACGGTCGTGGTCCTCCCCGTCGAAACGGTCCATCAGCCAGAGCGTATCGATACCCAGCTTGCGGTATTCGGACAGACGGAACCATGCCCGGTCGTAGTCGAAGTCCGGGGAAGACGGGCAGACGAGGCAGGGAAAGGCCCGTTCGTCCTCCTCGCCGGGAAGCCAGCCCCGACGACGGGCTTTGGCGAACAATTCGCAATACATTTCCACGAGTTCCGGCGAAAGAGATGGCGGTTTTTCGTCTTCTTCGCTTCGACCTCCGATCAGTTGCGCCTTCGAACCCAGACGCGTGACCAGACCGGGCGGGGCCAGACCCTCGCAAACCTGCGCCAGTCCTCTCGGCGTGGCGTCCATCAGCAGGCTTTCCACGGCGGGCAGGCGATCGAGTGGCAGAAGGGGGTCGAAATTCGCCGGATACGGACCGGGACAGGCCGGATCGAACAGATGTATACGGATTCCGGCATAGGACAGGCGATGCGTCAGCCTTTCGAGACGCTCCATCAGGCCCGGTTTCAGACGCTGCACCTTGCTGAAATGCACGAGTGCCAACTCGGCCCCGGAATCCCGCACGGCAAACGCCACTTCGTCCGGGTCGGCTCCCAACTCGAAACCGTCTTCCGTTTCGCGCCCCAGCGGTCCCAGGGTCAGGGCGTCGATCAGAACGGCGTCCATCTCGGCGGAAAGCGTGGCCATGGCATCGAGGCAGGGAAAGACATCGAGAATGCCTTGTTGAAGCATCCCACGATGCACCGAAGCCGTTGGATGTACGATCGCGAACCGGGTCATGTACTCTTGTCTCGTCAGTTGCCGTGGGCCTAGGCTAGTCGCGCCCCTTACCAAAGTCAAAGGCGTGCGTCATACGAATCGGTTTCTTTTAGCACAAAAAGGATACCAGAAAAGGCCCCGCTTCGGAAAGCAGGAAGTACGCACGAAAAAATCGTGGAGTGCATCACAGGATATTGTCATTTCACTCAAATTGCATACCGCTCACTCCGAGTGCCGCCCGTGAGGGCGGTGTATTGAGGAGTAAATGGTATGGCTCGATACGATTTGCTTCGCAAATCACTCGCCATGAGCGGTTTTTTTGCAAAGTAGTAATTTTCTGTGATGCACCCAATATTGTGGGATATCCATTGTCTCGTTCCCGAACGCACCGATCGCTTTTCCCGGTTTGTGGGGAAATAGGGGCATCACAAAATATGGCAAATAGGCTCAATAACATTGAAACTTTCATTCGCTTGGATATAGCGGCGAGGCGTAAACCCACCGAAAAGGGGTATTGGAGGGTATAAAAGCAACGTTCGAAAGCAAAGACGGCAGGCTTACGCCTCGCCGCTACGAAAAAAGAAAATTTTGCAAAAGTCACTACATTTTGTGATGTATCCTGGGGAAACTTGACAAGGCTTTCAAAGTATCGGACAACAAAAACACAGATTCTTTTCCGATTCCAGCAAGGAGACTTGCGTTGAATGCGATGGAAATCACGATCGTTCTGGTGATCTGCCTGCTTATCTTCGGGTTTTCCAACACGAAATTCGTGTCGAGGTTGCTCGGCGGAGTCATCGCCCGGCTATTTCGCATTCCTGATGATTCGCCCTCCTCCGAGGAAACGAAATCGTCATGAATGGCTTGCGCCGCTACATTGCACGCCCAGAAAGCTGGATCCTGCTCGGCGCGGCTTTTCTGTTGTTGTCGGTCTATCTGCTCGCCGATGCGTTGCTTCCCATTTTAATCGCATTCCTGATCGCCTACGTGCTCGATCCGCTGGTGGATTACCTCGAAACGAAAAAACTGGGCCGGATTCCGGCGATTCTCGTCATGCTCGTCGGTTTTCTGCTTGCTTTGGCCGTGCTGATATTGCTGATCGTGCCCGCAATGGTAGACCAGATTTCACAGTTCCAACGCCGTTTACCCGACATGATCGAAGGCGCACAACAATGGCTCCTGCCCAACCTGGAGAAGTGGACGGGTCACGACATGGTCGAGGTACGGGAGATCGTCCGCGAGAAACTCTCCCTTCTGGCCGGAGCCGTGGGAGGCGAGGAAGTCGCGAAAGTCTACCATCAGGCCATGTCCACGATGGTCAACACGGCGGGGTTCTTCGGCCTGCTGTTTCAGTCGGTGATGATTGCCATTTTCTCGGTGTTCTTCCTTATCGATTTCGACCGGATCAAAGGATGGGTCCGTGTACGGATTCCCAAGAAATATCAATCATTTGCGCGGAATCTCTACCACGAAATAGACGACAAGATGTCTCACTTCATCCGGGGACAGCTTCTCGTCTGTGCGATTCTGGCTGCGCTGTATTCCATCGGCCTGGCCATTTCGGGTGTCCCGATGGCCCTGCCGATCGGCATCATTGCCGGAATCAGTTCCTTCATGCCCTTCGTAGGATGGATTTCGGCCATCATTTTTTCACTGATCGTGCTACTGCTCAACTGGCAGGGATGGGGAGTGCTCATCGGCATGGGGATTACCATCGCCGTCGTGAATTTCCTGGAAGGCTGGGTCGTGGTGCCTCTGGTGCTGGGCAATCAGGTGGGCTTGTCATCGGTCTGGGTGTTGATCGCCCTTTTATTGTTCGGTCATCTGATGGGATTTGCGGGTATTCTGCTGGCGGTACCTATGGCTTGTATCCTGGCGATTTTGTGGAGTCACCTGGAAAAACACTACTTCGAAAGTCGCTTTTACAACGAAATCTGAAACCCGAAACTCCCCGCAGATCCACATTAGGAATTGGATTTGAATGGGAAAGCAAGAAAAACAAGTACTTACAATATTCATTTTTTGGCAATAAATTTGACACAGTTCTTAAGAAATGCGATAATTTATTACATTGATTGGATGTTTTTCCGGCGACGCCGCAACGAGATTTACCTACGCCGTTCGTTTTTCTGTCGACTGCGGCGCCAATGGATCGTCCTACGTAAAATTTCATGTTCCGATAGGGTTTAGCCGCGTTTGGGAGGTCCAACGTGACGCCGCGCAAAAATGTAATTGACCTTGGAGATTTGGACGAACAGACTGATGTGGAGGAAGACCTGTTCAGTGTGTTCGAAGATGCTTTGAAAAGCGTGGAAAAAACCAAAGCCAGCAAATCGTCAAAGAACGATGAAGACTCCGAGCCGGAATCCGAAGATACCGAGATCGAAGAGGATTTCTCCGAAGAGGCAGTTTCCGATGACGGCGAAGAATTCGTGATCGACATCGAGACCAGTGAAGAAGAAACCGCAGCAGTAGAAACAGAAGAAGAGGATGAGGACGAGGAAGAAGAAGTGATTTCACTTGCGGGCATCATGGAAGATGCCTTAGGCAGCGATGGCGCAAAAAAATACAAGGAACACGCCGGTTTGGAAGTCGATGCCGACGCACTGGACGACCTTCACGATCTATTCGAAGAAGAAGCACTCGACGAAAAGCTTTCCTCCCTGAAGGAATCCTCTAAAATCCCGGCCAGCCAGTTGCGCGGTATGCCCCGTCACGAATTGCCCGCCGTGCGCAAGCAGGAAATGGAAGCCAGGAAGAAAGAGGAAGAAGCCGCCCGAAGAATCCAAGACCTCGAATACGCCCTGTCCTCCGTTCGAAAAGAGTATCTTTCTTACCGGGGCCGCATCGAAACCGACAAAAAACGATCGCTGGACGAGTTTCACAAAGAAATGCTGTTGCAGTTCCTTCCGGTCCTCGACAACCTCGAACGGGCCATGTCCACCACAAAGGATGGGGAAGGCGACAACGCAGGACTCGTGGAGGGTCTCCAGTTGATTCTCAACCAGTTCAACGAAATTCTCAAGCAACGGAATGTGACGCCCATCGAAGCGCTTCACCAGCCCTTCGATCCAAACATACACGAGGCGATGGACGTACACCCCAACGATGAGATGCCATCCAACACCGTGCTTGAAGTATTTCAAAAAGGCTACCTCATCAATGATAAATTGCTGCGGCCTTCGATGGTCATCGTTTCCAAGCAGACTGTTGCCCCGAAGCCGGTAGAAAACGGAAAGGGTTCGGAAATATTTGAGGAACCGGAAGAAAGCACTGACGTGGATTTGTCGGAAATCGAGGCAGAAACTGACGAAAAATAAAGCTTCTCTTTTTCATAAAAATGAGAAAAAATTTTTACTTGGGATCGTTTTTCAACTAGGGTTATAATAAATGAGTTTTAGCGTTACCCACTTGCGAAAAAAAGACCCGCGAAAACCGTTGAGTAGCAGAAACTCAATTGGAAAAGGATAAGGGGGGCAACACATGTCCAAGATAATCGGAATCGATCTAGGTACGACCAACTCCTGTGTGGCCATCTTCGAAGGCACTGATGCCGTCGTCGTGCCCAATTCCGAAGGAACGAGAACGACGCCTTCCATCGTTGCTTTTCAGGACAGCGGCGAACGCATGGTAGGACAAGTCGCCAAGCGTCAGGCCGTAACCAATCCTGAAAGCACGATTTATTCGGTCAAGCGGCTGATAGGGCGTAAGTTCGGCTCGGACGAAATCCAGAAAGCGTTGGAAACTTACTCGTATCGGATCGTTCCCGCCGACAATCAGGACGCCTGGGTCGAGGTGCAGGGCAAAAAACTCTCGCCCCCCGAAGTATCCGCGATGATCCTTCAGAAAATGAAGCAGACGGCGGAAGACTACCTCGGCGAGGAAGTCACCGATGCGGTGATTACGACGCCCGCCTACTTCGACGATTCCCAGCGTCAGGCAACGAAAGACGCCGGAAAAATCGCCGGGTTGAACGTGCTGCGTATCATCAACGAACCCACGGCAGCGGCGCTGGCCTACGGTCTCGACAAGGAGAAAAACGAACGCATCGCCGTCTACGACTTGGGCGGCGGAACCTTCGATATCTCCATTCTGGAGATCGGCGACGGCGTGTTCCACGTCAACAGCACCAACGGCGACACCTTCCTGGGTGGCGAAGACTTCGACAAACGCATCATCGATTGGATGGCGGACCAGTTCCAGGAAGAGCACGACATCGACCTGCGCGATGACCGCATGGCTCTTCAGCGACTCAAAGAAGCCGCTGAAAAGGCGAAGATCGAGTTGTCCAGCACGCTGGAAACCGACATCAACCTGCCGTTCATTTCCGCCGATGCCGCAGGCCCCAAGCACTTCAACGCCAAGCTTTCCCGCAGCAAATTCGAGGAGTTGGTGGGCGACCTGATCGAAAACACGATCGAACCCTGCCGAATGGCGCTGCAAGACGCCGGTGTGCAGAAGACCGACATCAGCAACGTGATCCTGGTAGGCGGCATGACCCGCGTGCCGAAGATCCAGGCCACGGTCGAGGAATTTTTCGGCAAAGCCCCGTTCAAAGGCGTAAACCCGGACGAAGTGGTCGCCATCGGCGCCGCGATTCAGGGCAGCGTGCTTTCGGGCGATATGCAAGACGTGCTGCTGCTCGACGTCTGCCCGCTTTCGCTGGGTATCGAAACCCTGGGCGGCGTGTTCACCAAACTGATCGAGCGCAACACCACCGTTCCCGTCACGCGCAGCCAGGTCTTTTCCACCGCG
The DNA here is from genome assembly GCA_963663525.2 of Myxococcota bacterium. Lineage (GTDB taxonomy): Bacteria > Myxococcota_A > SURF-8 > SURF-8. Next base: position 1,143,131 of record CAXXHC010000003.1, on the reverse strand, counting down.
ATGGACAACCAACCCGCCGTCTCGGTGCACGTCCTCCAGGGTGAGCGTGAAATGGCCTCGGACAACAAGTCGCTGGCGCGATTCGAACTGCTCGGCATTCCGCCCGCACCGCGCGGCGTGCCTCAAATCGAGGTTACATTCGCCATTGACGCCAACGGCATCCTAAGCGTTTCCGCCCGTGACCTGGGCACCGGTCGTGCACAGGAAGTGCGCGTTACGCCGTCGAGCGGCTTGAGCGAAGACGCCATCGAGACCATCATCATGAGCGCGGAAGCCGCCCGCGAGGACGACGCCTACAAGCGTTCGGTCGCCGAGTTGCGCAACGAGGCCGACACGCTGCTGTACACCACAGGACGCGCCTTGCAGGAATATTCCGACCTGATTCCCGAATCCGACAAGCAGGACATCAACATCGGCATCGCGGCGTTGAAAAAAGCCCTTCAGGGCAGCGATATCGAGGAAACGAAGCAGTGCTTCATCGAACTGACCAACGCCTCGCATAAAATCGCCGACATCATGTACGAGGAAGCCTCCAAGGCCGCCGAGGAAGGCATGGAGTAGCCACTCCTCCTTTAAACGATTCACACTTGACCGGGGCTGCAAAGCCCCGGTTTTTTTATGCAATATTCTTCTATTTCACCCACATTCGTGCAAACTCCCGACAAAAGGTTCCGTTTGGACTGAGTTGCGCGAGATTTCCAGGGAATCAGGGAGTTCAGCCGATGTCGAGCACGTTCCCGATCTTTTCCTTCGCCCGTTCGAGCAATTGACGGATACCGCGATGCTCGGCCTGTTTCAGATCGGGGTCGCGTCCGACGATCTCGAAGGCGGTTTTCTTGGCCAGTAGCAGAAGATCCTGGTCGCGGGCAAGGTTGGCCAGACCGAAACCGGTATTGCCCCACTGGCGAGTGCCGGTGACATCTCCGGGACCGCGCAGTTCCATGTCTTTTTCTGCGATTAAAAAGCCGTCCTCGCTCGATGCGAGTATCTCCAGGCGTTCCCGGCCCGCCGCGTCGCCATCGTGGCAGAGAAAACAGGTCGAGGCTTTTTCTCCGCGCCCGATGCGCCCCCGCAACTGGTGCAATTGCGCCAGGCCGAAGCGCGCGGCGTTCTCGATGACCATGATCGTCGCCTGGGGCACATCCACACCAACCTCAATGACCGTCGTGGACACCAGCAGGCGGATATCCCCTTTAAGGAATCGGAGCATAACCCATTCTTTTTCCTCGCTTTTCATCCGCCCGTGCAAAAGTCCAACGCCGACGCCTTCGAAACGCGCCCGGTGCTTTTCGTACTCGGCCTGGGCGTTTTTCACGTCCAGTTTTTCGGATTCCTCCACCAGCGGAAGCACGATGTACGCCTGTCCGCCCTGTTTCAATTCTCGCTGTACCGCTCTCCACATGGCGGGGCGCTGGTCTTCTTCGACGATATGGGTCCGCACGGGAGTGCGTCCGGCGGGTTTTTCGCGAATGATCGACAGGTCCAAATCGCCGTACAGCGTCATGGAGAGCGAACGGGGAATGGGCGTGGCGGTCATCACCAAACCATGGGGATGAACGCCTTTCTGCGTCAGGGCGCTGCGCTGGCGCACGCCGAAGCGGTGCTGCTCGTCCACGATCACGTAGGCCAGCCTTCTAAAGTCCACCGACTGCTGAATCAGCGCGTGGGTGCCTACCACGATGGAGGCGTCGCCGGTGCCGATCCTCCGCCGAACTTCCTGTTTTTGCTTCTCTTTTTTCCCTCCGGTAAGCAATACGGCTTCGATACCCTTCGGCAGGTGACGCAACAGGTTGCGGTAATGCTGCTCGGCGAGAATCTCGGTAGGTGCCATCAAGGCGACCTGATAGTCGTTCTCCACGACCAGAAGCGCCGAAAGAATCGCCACTACAGTCTTTCCGCTACCCACGTCACCCTGAAGCATCCGGCTCATCGGACTGGCGGCGCAAAGATCCTCGACAATCTCCAACAGCGCGTTTTTCTGATCGCCGGTCAGTTTGTATTTAAAACTGCGGTAAAAACTCGTCGCCAGCCCGTTGAGCCGCTGCATTTGGATACCCTTTTGCGCTTTCACGTTTTTCCTGCGCTGGGCCAGTACGAGTTGCAAAGCGAAAAAGTCATCGAAAATCAGGCGTTTATGGGCCGGTCCACGCATACGGTTCCACTGGCGCACGTCGGCGTCCTTAGGCGGGCGGTGCACCTGGAAAAGGGCGTCCCTCAATTCAACCAGCCCCAGCGACTTTCTCAGCTTCTCCGGCAGGTAGTCGTCCACCAGCGGGGCGTATTCCTCGGCGACGCCGCCCATGCGCATACGCAGCAAACGTGCCGGAATTCCTCCTATTTCCGGGTATACCGGTACCACGGCGGCTAGTTCGCGGTCGGCGGCATCTTCCCCGTTTTCCGACTCGGCAGCGGCTTCGATATCGGGGTGCACGATCTGTTTTCGGTCCCGATACCAAGAAACTTTTCCGCTGTAAATCACCTCGTCGCCCACCTGAAAGCGGCGAGGAATGCTTTTCGCGCCATAATGAAACCACGTCAACAGGCAAGAGCCGCTGGAATCCTCGACAAGCACCGAATACGGTCGTTTTTTGCCCCAACGAACAGGGCGTTGATCCATGCCGACGATGGTCCCGGAAGCACGGCAGAATTCGCCCGGCACGGCTTCGGCTATTTTCGCGAGTCGGGAGCGATCTTCATAGCGGGTGGGAAGAAATCGCAAGAGATCTCCAACGGTTACAACTTTCCTCGCCGCCAGCGCTTCCGCCGCCTTTCCCCCAATGCCTTTGATCGCCTGCACCGATCGGTCAAGCAACATCTTTTTACGTTCGGCCTCGAAATCTTCATCGGTTTCGCGATGTTTTCCCGATAGACAAGATTGCAGGGAATCCAGCAATTTCAAGGCGTTGAGTACGGCCTGTTGCTTTTCCCGCTCGTCTTTTGCTTCCCAATCGGCAAATAAACCGGCAAGTTTGTCCCATTTGGATAAACAGCGCGCCGGTTGGCGCAACGGTCGTGCGCGTTCGATGCGCGAACGGAGGTAGTCCGGCAAGCCGCTGATGCGGGCCATGGCCTGAAAATTGCCACGCGCCGCATACAGCAAAGGCTGGCGACACTCCTGCGCCAAATCGAAAGGCGAGACGCCTTCCGGCGGGGTCGATGATGGGGGCGATGTCGGAGTTTTCGCGCTCATCGGGAACCCGAACGTCGTGACGAAGACCGCCTGGGAACGGAAAAAAAGCGTTTCTTTTTCATCGGTTCCGTTCGAAGACCCGGCAAACCCGGAAAAGAAAAACGATATTGGCTATGAATACTCCACGTCCACGATCTCGTAGGAACGAATTCCTTTGGGAGTCTTGATCTGTACTTCATCCCCCACGTTTTTGCCGATCAGTTGCCGGGCCATGGGAGAATCGAAGGAAATCATCTGCTGTTTCAGGTCCGCTTCGTCCACTCCTACGATTCGGTAGGTAACTTCTTCGTCGGTATCCAGATTGATGAGGGAGACTTTCGCCCCGAACACCACCCGTTCTCCGGAAAGTTTCGAGGCGTCGATGACTTCGGCACGGGCGAGCTTGTCCTCCAATTCCCGGATTCTCGCTTCAAGCAGTCCCTGAGACTGTTTGGCGGCGTCGTACTCGGCGTTCTCAGAGAGATCTCCGTGTGCTCGCGCTTCCTCGATGGCTTGCACGATCTGGGGACGGAGCACCTTTTTCGAGTGGCTCAGTTCCTCTTGCAACATTTGCTTGCCACGGATCGTCATCGGTTCGCTTCTCATCGGGCGCTCTCCTTCAATTTACGAGCAAAAGGCTCGTTCCGTTCGTGCAACCATCGGGCCTTTTCCGCTAAAACGTGTGTGATTTCATGGATGTTGAGACTGGCTTCCACCATCAATTGCAATCCCATGGCAATGTCGTCGATATGCACGGTTTCTTGCCGGATATGCGCCTTGCCTTTGCCTTTTACGGGAGCCATATTGTGGTAGTTCCCCAAAGGAAAGGCCATCGCACCGGTTGCCCAGCCCATCGACACGAACACCGCCGCTTCGCAGACCCCGCCATCCATCAACTTGCTCTGGTAGCGGAAGCCGCGTTTGCTTTTCTTCAAGTTTTCCGCGCAGTTTTGCAGATAAATGCCGACTTGTGGCGAATAGGTGGACATTTTGTCCCCCAACCGCACCACCGGACCACCTCCCTGCACCGCACCCGGCAACATTTTGGAGGTTTCCAGGGAAATCGGCACAAGGCTTCTCGGCAGCATTTTCGAGGCGGCCAGCGCCAGCGCTCCATTGAAGCCGTTTTCCTCGGCCCTGGTGAAAATACACCAGGTCTCGCACTCAGCCTTGGTTTTGACCAACTCCTCTAAAAGAGCCAACTGCACCGCCACAGAACACAGATCGTCCGCCGCGCGAGTATGAACGAGCCCGTCTTTGAGTTCGAACCCTTTCAAATCCCACTGAGCGTAAGTTTTGCCGGGAACAACCTCCACCGGTCGGGCCAGTTCGAGCACGGCGGTATCGACCCGCTGAAAAGCCGGTGTCGATCGCTCGTCCTTTTTCGTGGAAACCACTTCTCCCGGCACGTCGTCGGGATAGACACGGACCTTCGTACCCTCGAAGTACTCCCGCTTAACACCGCCCCACCACTTGGCCTCGGCGCGGGTGCCGTTGCAGGAAAGCAGTTCGAAACCCGGATGGTCCATATGGGCCACAAAGGCGATACGCGGTTGTTTTCCCTTGGCTTTTTCGCCCACCCGATAGACCGCGATGCGGTTGCCAAAGCGATCCTTCTTCAACTCCAATCCGAGTTTTTCTGTAAAGGCATCCACGAAATCCATCACGGCGTATTCATGGAAAGGAGCGGTCGAAAGGTTCAGTACCTGTTCTAGAATTCGCGTCAGCCGTTTGCGCTGCATGTACGATTCCTCGAAGCTTGAAACAACAAAACCCCCTTCAAACAGGGGGAAGCTCAATAATTAACGCACATCTCACCGAAACACAACCGTTGGGCGTGTTTTTTATTTTGCCCGTCTAACCCGAAAAATTCATGAAAACCTGCTGCGACTTGAAAACTCTCGCTCTTTCACTCGTTTCCCGATTTTCATCCTCGACAGACCGTTCAGTATGCCTGCGGGTGAAAATCGCTCCAACTTCATGAAATACCTTCGGTTTTCTGCGTCTCGCTACGATTTTCATGAATTTTCCGGGTTAAGGAAAAACGGACGCATGATCGACAATGAACGAATCCGTTTTTTCGGGATTCGTACATAAACCGGGGAGAGGCAGAAAACCTCTCCCCGAGATAACCGTAGAAAGATGAACGGGTTCGCCTTATTCACCATCCCAGCGGGTTTTGGTGGAATAGCTGTAGACGATTTCCGTCGAATTGAAGATCAGCGAGATGGCTTTCGGAACCTCTTTGAGATTCGTGAATTGCGCCCTGAAATCTTTCGATTCTCCGGGACGAAGCAGCTTGATGCCGATCACGACGCCATCGCCGTCTCCCACCGTAAACACGAGGTCGGTGAAAGTCAAAGCCGTGGGATTGAGAATCTCGCCGCTGATGGCCACGCCACCACCCTCAAGTTTTTCCCCCTTGATGTTGATGGCGCCGAAAAGATTGCCAAGCGACGAATACCCCGGCGAGGGTATCGTGATGATTTCACGCATCGGTTGATCGAGTTTTTTGTTGCGCGTTTCCTCAAGGCGTTCGGCAAGCACCCCTACCGACCTCTGGATATTGGCGACTGCCATGGAGTTTTCGTTGATCGTATCTTTCATTTTGGACTGAATCACCAGCGCAAACACGACCAGCAGCAAAATCACAAGAATCGCAGTGATCGGGTTCGTTTCGCCTAGACTGAAGAGATAGCGAAACCAGCCCACCTCCTTTTTGTCTACCGTTCGGGTTTCGCTTACAAGCGTTTTTTTGCTTTCATCGGACATGGTTGCTTCCTTTCCCCCAAAGGGTCCAAACAATCAACGGTCGATTACAAGGCAACTGTTTTTTATCGAACGAAAACGGTATCGTCTGCGAATGTCGCTCTTTTCAGGATTAGCTAAATAAGTATAGAAAAATTGACGAAATTTGCAAGAACTTCGCGCGCGGGTCCGGAAGAAGATAAATTATGAAGATAAATTATTACGAAAAAAGAGCTCTCTTTGGGAAAAGTTGGCAATCGCGCTGCTTTCGGATATAACCGAAGCGTTTGACATAACAAATCGATGACAGGCGAGGTCGGCAATGAAGCACAAATGGCTGGTTTTGATCTTTTTCGGCATATTTAGTGGCTTTGCTTTTTCCGCTCAATCCCAAGAGGCTGCCTCTAGCGCTAAACCGACCGAAAATACTGGAACAGGTTCCTTTTTCCCAGCAGGTCACGTCCCGGAACCGGTCCCCGGCCTTCAACCGGCTGCAAATCCCAACGCCTCGGTGAAAGAAATCCTCGCAGGGTGCGACAAAATAACTTACGGCTACGACGATTCCTGGATGGACGTGAAAATGATTATTCGCGAAGCCGATGGTACCGAAAAATTCTACCTGTTGGATCTGTTTCAGAAAGGGATGTACAAACGCCTCATCAGCTTCAAAAGCGCCGAAGCAAAGGGCATGAAGGTGTTGTTTCGCAGTCAGGACGAGATGTACATTTATCTGCCATCTTTCAAGCGTGTGCGCCGACTGGCTCAACATAATATGAAGGAAAAATTCATGGGTTCGGATGTGACGAACCAGGAGATGGGCTCGGTCTGGTATGCCACCGATTATACAGGGAAAATGGTGAAACAGGACGACGAATTCTGGTGGATCGAGGTCAAACCGAACCCCGGTATCAGCGATCCATTCGTCAAGCGCGTCCTCCAGATTCACAAAAAACGTTACGATCTCATCGGAACCGACTTTTTCGAAAAAGGCCGCGACACTCCCATCAAGCGCATGTACGTGGATCCGAAATACATGAAGTACGGGAACATCTGGCGTACCCCTTCGATCACCTGGCGTGACCTGGACACCGGCCACGAAACCACGACCGAAGTTTTGAATCTGAAAGTCAACCAGGGACTAAAAGACAAGATTTTCACCAAGCGAAACCTCCAATGGGGGCGATAACCTCCTTAACCCGGAAAATTCACGAAAACCTACTACGACTTGAAAACTCTCGTTCTTTCACTCGTTTCACGATTTTCATCCTCGACAAACTGTTCAGTATGCCTGCGGGTGAAAATCGCTCCAACTTCTTGAAATATCTTCGGTTTTCGGCGTCTCGCTACGATTTTCATGAATTTTCCGGGTTAACACCACACTCGGCAACCTTTCGGTGCTGACCCGATGACGTCCACCAGCCCTTCATGGCTTCAGGACATACGAAGCCGACACCTCGACGCATATGCCGGGTTGCTCGTCGTGCAGTTGTTTTTCGGAACTTTTCCTGTCGCCGGAAAAATCGCACTGGAGCATTTCTCGCCTTTCGGCATGATGGGCCTGCGCATGACGGCCACGAGCGTGATTCTTTTCACCCTCGCCGGAATTTTCGGCAAATTGTCGTTACCCACGAAACGGCAGTTCGGCTATATCGTTTTATGCAGCTTCTTCGGTATCGTCCTGAATCAGGCGCTCTTTCTGAACGGATTGGACCGCACTACGGCTTCGAATGCCGCGATTCTCATGGTGCAGATTCCCGTATTCACCTTTGCTGCCGCCGTACTACTGCGCATGGAACGCCTAACTCTGCGACGCCTGTCAGGGCTGCTAGCCGGACTGGCTGGCGTAATGATCCTGTTGAAAATCGAGCGTTTCTCCCTGGAAACCGAACACCAGCTCGGCAATGTGTTGATCCTCTGCAACACGATGAGCTATAGTGTTTTTTTATTGCTATCCAAAAAAGTCCTTCCCGGAATGAACTCGCTGAACTTCGTCACCTGGTTCTTTTTCATAGGCGCATTGATGATTCAACCCATGTCGCTGGAACCCATGTTGGAGGAAATCGGGCAGGATGTGGATTGGAGAATCTGGGCGGCCATGGGCTGGATTATTATGATGATTACCGTGGTCAACTACTTTTTAAACGCCTACGCCTTGCGAAACGTGGCGGCTTCGATCGTCGCAGCGTTCGTGTATCTGCAAACCGTCGTGGGCATCAGTCTGGCTATCGTGATGCTCGACGAACGGTTGACGCTTCGCACGGCTCTGGCTGCGCTGCTGGTTTTCTCCGGCGTGTATCTCGTGACTCGTTCGACTTCGGCGACCAAACCCGCCAGATGATTTCGAAGACCTGCCAATGTGTGAGATTTATAAAATTCAAACCAATACGTTCGGGGAAAACTTCCCCATGCAAAAAGGATCGAATTCATGAAAAAGTCCTCCAAATTCATATGGATCGTTCTCGCCGCATTGTTTCTTCTGATTCCGTCTTGTTCGGACGACAACGACGAAACGACGATCACTCCGGGCGATACGGACCAGGAATCGGGGGAAATCGACGAGAACACGGAATCCGACGAAGAGGAAACGTTCCAACCTCCCGAAATCACCTGTGACTCTCCGTGGAATATCTCGTCCGATCCCTGGACGCCGACTCAAATCTATGACGATATGTCCTATAGGCAGGAGCAGTCCCGACTGATCGAGGACGACCTTCCCACGGTCATTCTGGACGGTGTGGAGGGAGAACGCCCCGCCATCTTCGCCGTGGTGGCGCTGGAAAACGAACGGAGCGTGCTCGCGGCGACGGGCGCGGGACTGCTGCGCGTGTCGGAAACAGGGAGTTTCGAAAAAGTCGCGGCATGGCCAGAGGTGGCGTATTCCCAACTCATCCAACTCGATAACGGCAAATTCGTAGCGCTTTCAGGTCGAACGATTTACGTGGGCGACCTGGACTCCGCCCCGACGACTACGGAAGCAACCGAAGACGTGATCTCCATCGTGGCTTCAAGTAGTGGAAAACTCTGGCGAATCGAGGAACCTTCCACCCTCCTGCTGTGGGACGCGACATCGGGACAGACCACGGAAACCTACGGACCTTCTGCAGCATTTGGCATTCACGATCTGTGTGAGCAGGATGGCAAACTGATCCTCGGTACGACGCTGGGTGCGTGGGAATTGGACCGTACCGATGGTTCGCAAAAAGTCCGAGTAGCAGCCGAGGATCTCCCCAAGCCAAATGTTTACGGCGTCGAATGTCTGGACGATGGAAAACTCTGGCTGGCCACCGAAAACGGCCTCGTGGGTGTCGATGGTGAAACCCTGACGATTTTACGAGGCAGAGAAGGGGTGCCGTACAGGGATCTTCGTGGCATTTCGAGAACTTCCGACGGCCTGTTGCTTTTAACGACGGAAAAGGGGCTCATCACTTATCTTCCCAACACCAAAGAATGGGATTATTACCATACACGCTATTGGATTCCGGACTGGTACGTGTACGACGTGGCCCGTTTCTCGGATGGCACACTGTTCGTAGCAACTCAGGGAGGCGTTGGCATCATCTATGGCACGGCGATGACACTGGCCGACAAGGCCGAGGTGATCGATCTGGGCTACTATACGCGCCACAACCGTTTCGGCATGTTCTCCCAATGCAGGTTGGGTGCGCCGGGAGATTTATCTCAGCCAATCACCCACGATGACGACAATGACGGCCAATGGACCAACCAGTACCTGGCATCCCAGTGCTTCCGTTACGCCGTAACGGGCGACGAAACGGCGCGCCTATACGCCTCCGAAGCAGCGGAAGCCATGGTGAAACTTCTGACGGTGACAGGGAAAAAGGGCTTTTTCTCCCGTTCTATCGTCCCGCCGGACGAATGCCTGCAAAAACTAGCCTGCTCTCCAGACTGCGGTGAGTGGCACGCCTATGAAGAAGAAAATGGAGAACAGTGGTGCTGGAAAGGCGATACATCCGCCGATGAATATGTGGGGCACATGTTCGGACTGTCGCTGTTTTACGATCTCGTGGCCGATGAAACCCAAAAACAGAAGGTTCGGGAAGCCTTTTCGGAATTGCACCTGGGGATGATCGAGCACGGATATACATTGGAGGACATCGACGGCGAAGTCACCACCCACGGGCAGTTTTCCCCGGAATTCATGAATCTTTTAGGCAGGTTCGGCGATGCCGGGCTCAACTCGGCGATGATCTTGGGCGGGTTGCGCGCCACCTACCACATGACCGGCGATACCCGTTTCCTCGAAGCCTTCTACCATTTAGCCATCGACGAAGGCTACACGGAGTGGGTGAGGCGCATTCAGGAAATCAACCACATCGCCCACATCAACCACGACTCGGAGGAGATGTCCTACCTTGCGATGGCCACTTTGATCCGCTACGAGACCGACCCCTGCCTAATGGCTTACTGGCAGGAAGGACTCGACTGGCTGTGGGAATCTCAACGTATCGAAAGAAACCCTGAATTCAACATGTTGTACGCCTGGATGCGTCACGCAGAAGAAAACGACCTGGATAATTCGGTCCGAACAATGAAGGAAATGTATCTGCACGGCATCAAGTGGGAAGTCATCAACAGCCACCGCGCCGATTACGACATGGACCCCGAACTCGACCGCCACGGCGATGAACAGGCCACTACCGTATTTCCCTACGACCAGGATCAGGCGATGCGCTGGAGCGAAAATCCCTTCCGGCTCGATCATCCCGGCAACGGTGGCTATGAGGAAATGCTGCATCCCTGGCTGCTTCCCTACTGGCTGGGGCGCTACCTGGGCTTGATTTCCTCCCCAGTGGATTGATGCCGGTCTCTACGGTTTGACCACGTGCCCGGCCTGGGTCAGTGCATCGAGAATTTCATACATGTTGGTGACTTTTCCCACAGCCAACTGGTCCATCAGGCCGAAATAATCCAGGCACGTGCCGCAGGAGCGCAGCACGACGCCTGCGCTTTCAAGTTCCTTTAGACTTGCCAGCACGGGTGAATCAGCAATCGTCAGTTTCACGCCGGAATTGACGAACAGAAGCTTTTCAGGCAGAGGCCGCACGTCCTTGATCGTATTGATGAATGCCTTCATCAGCGCCTGCCCCAACTCGTCCGATCCTCGGCCCATGCAATCCGAATCTACGTACACCACGTGGGGAGCGGCGGCAACCCCCGGAGCGGGAATTCCGCAACGAGCCTCAGTGGTGATTTTATCGTCACCGCGCGTGATAACCAGCCGTTGCACCTCGCCATCCGTTTCCTTGACGACGCTGCCACCGTTTTCGAGAATATAGCGCTCCACGTTCTCGGCGCTTGTGGGATTGTTGACCAACGTGATCATCCGCTCTCCAACGGCGATTTCGTCGTAAACTTTTTTGGTCATAATCAAAGGAACAGGACAGGTTTTATCCAGGGCGTTGACTTCGGGAAAATGGTTCGAATCCGTCATGAGTACTTCCTTTACATGGAAACGATTCGGTTCATTCCGAAAAAAAGCGGCATTCGACATGCACGCATACGAATTTTAATTTTTTATTCCAATTGGTCACGAAATCAATGTGCGCTGCGAGAACAGTGAAAAAAGAAGAATCCGAAAGAAGAATTCTCTTTCGTCACCCAATTCACCTTTTCGATCTCACAAACCTTCAACAACTCTCGCGAGTCTGTGCCCACAAAGCCGCTGTATCGGCTATATCTTCGAAATCACAGGGGAAAACCGTGCGGAAATCCAGCAGGAAACGATCGTTCTGCACGATACCAACAACCGGCGTCGGCCTTTTTCGAAACCAACGTGCCGCCGCTTCGGCGTTGGAGGTTTTCAACGCCAGCCCGAAACTTTCCAACTCGACGTCTGGCGCACTCCCCGCTCCCACGGCGGATCGGCACTCCACCGGCTTCAACCACGCCCTGCATTCGGAGTGCTGTTTCAGGAAATCCCGCACTCTGGCTTCGATTTCGGCTTTTTGCTGCGTCAACAAGTTTATAGAAGGCAATAGGTTTGTTTCGTTCTTGGCGTGCAATTTCAACGCATGTTGCATCATGAACAGCGTGCATTTGTCGGGGCGCAATATCCGCATCATCGGCGCTTTGCCCAGACGCGCGACGAGTTCCTTTTCGCCCAGAATCAATCCGGCCTGCGGACCACCGAAAAGCTTGTCTCCAGAACAGCATACGAGGTCCGCACCGTCGGAAACCGTCTGACGCACGGTGAGCTCGTCGAGGCCAGGCAATGATAAATCACCCATATAACCCGATCCGAGATCCTTGACCAGCATCACCCGGTCGCTTTTCAGTTTAGCGAGTTCCCGCACACCGACGTCGCGAGTGAATCCCCGCACGCGGAAATTCGAATGATGTACTTTCAGCACCATCGCCGTGTCTTCCCCGATGGCCTGCTGATAATCCTCGAACGTGGTGATATTGGTGGTGCCAACTTCCCGTAAAATCGCTCCCGTGGCACTCAAGATATCCGGGATGCGGAACCCTCCACCGATCTGTACCAGTTCCCCACGCGAAACGACGACTTCTTTGCCCTTGGCAAAAGTGCTGAGCACAAGGTACAACGCCGCCGCGTTGTTGTTGACCACCAGTCCGGCAGGCGCTCCGCAGACGGCGGCCAACAACCGATGAGTAAACAGCGATCGCACGCCTCGGCGCCCTTCGGCGAGATCGATTTCCAGGTTGGTGTATCCTTCCAATTCCTCGGAGAGTTTCGTCAAGGTATTGGCACCGTAGGGAGCGCGTCCGAGATTGGTGTGCAGCACGACACCAGTAGCGTTAACCACACGTTTTAGCCGTGTGGAATCGAGATAAGTGCTCGTTTTGGCTAGATTTTCAAGGATAGTTTTCTCGTTTGGTTCCTTACCTTCATCCAAAGCTAGTTTTCGTGCTTTGTCCACCTCTTCCTGACAAACTTCCTTGGCGAGATCGCGCCCCAACCGCCGCTGAGCTTCAAGAAATTCGGTGGACTGCATCAGCTTGTCCATTTTAGGCAGCTTAGCCACCAGTTTTCGAGTGTCGCTCATAGGTTTGCTCTCCACAGCGTTACGAATACGGCTTTTCGTCGCGAATCGTCTCTCCAACAGTCTTAGCCCGAAAAATTGATAAAACCTACTGCGACTTGATTAGTTGTCCAGAATCGAGTGCACCAGCTCCACGACTTTCTCGGGATCGGTGGGTTTGGGCAGAAAATGATTCGCACCCGCTTCCAAGCCCATTTTTCGATCCGCTTCCGTACTTTTGGCGGTCAGCATTACCACGGGAACATCCTTATGTTCCTCGGTTTTCCTCAATTCCCGGCATACGTCATAACCGGTGACACCTCCCGGCATAATCAGGTCCAGAAACACGAGGTCGAAACGCTGTTTGGTAAGAATATCCAGAGCTTCTTTGCCGTGGGTTGCGGTCGTGATTTCGTACCCTTCCGAACCCAGCAGTTCTTCCAACGAGATCAACACCAATTCGTCGTCGTCGGTAATGAGAATGTGTTTCGCCATCGTTATTGTTCTCCCTTCGTCCGATGCACCTCTCACGGCGCAATCGCAGGTAAAATCACATGAAACGTCGTACCTTCTCCTTCGACGCTTTCCACGTCGATACGGCCACCGTGCTCGACGATGATCCCATAGCAGATCGACAGCCCCAGTCCCGTTCCCTCACCGACTTCTTTCGTCGTGAAAAACGGCTCGAACAGCTTTTCCTTCTGACTCTCGGGAATGCCTTTGCCCGTGTCGGATATACTGACCGCCACGGCGGGCGCACCGTCGAGTTCCTCTGCATGGCTGCGAATGCCGAGCACCTTCCGTTCCCGATCTCGCATCGCGTCGCGAGCGTTGTTGATAATATTCAAAAACACCTGTTCCAGGTGATTCGGGTCTGCCTTGATGGTAGGCAGATTGAGATCGAGTTCTTTTTCCACCGAAACGTGCGTGTTCATCAGTTGCTGCCCGGCGATCAGCAGGGAATCCTCCACAGGCACGTTGACATCCGTTTCGACCATTTCCAGATCGGTCTGCCGGGAAAAGTCCTTGAGATGCGTCACGATTTTGGTGATTCGCTCGTGGCAGTTCTCGATCAACTCGAATTTCCGCGCGTTCGGACAGGAATCGACACAGGGTTTCTTGCGCGCCACATGCAACATGGTAATGGCCGCCATCAGCGGATTGTTGATTTCATGCGCAACCCCGGAAACAAGATCACCCAAAGCTCTGAGTTTCATGCTTTGAATGACCTGGGCCTGCGTTTTGCGCAACTTCTCTTGAAGCGCCTTTTCGCTTGTGATGTCCGAGAAAATGCCGAAGCTACCGATTTCGTTTCCCTGGCCATCGAAGAGCCGCGAAGCCGAAGTGCGTATCGGGATGATGCGGTCTTTTCCGATCAGTTCCATTTCGTAATTGGCCACATTGCCCTGATCCCGCAGCATACGCATAATGGTACGCGCCTGCTCTTTGCCTTCGGGATAGAAATTCCAGATTTGCGTCCCGATCACCTCGTTCACTTCCATTCCGAGCATGTGTTTCATACCCCGGTTGACAAAGGTGATAACCCCCTGCGTATCGGCGGTGACGATGCCGTCCACCGTTCCTTCCACGAGACTACGATACTTTTCCTGAGAATCGCGCAACTGTACGGTGCGTTCCGCCACAAGTTGTTCTAGATCCTCGGTTTTTTCGTGTACCTGGTCGGCCATGTAGTTGAACGTGCGCGCCAGCGTAGAAAACTCGTCCGTTCCAGTGGTCCCCCGCACGCGTTTTTCGAAATTTCCGGCGGACATACGATTGGCCGCCTCGACAATGGCAATCAGCGGACGACTGAACATCCGACTCATGAAATACGCCACCACGGCTACCAATAGAAGACTGAACAAGATCAGCGGCCAGATGTATTTTTCCACGTCTTTGGCAGAAGCGAAAATTTCTTCCTCGTAACTTCCTGCGGCAATGATCCAGTCCCACGGCTCGTAATATTTAAACTTGAGAATCTTCATACGGGGTACGTTCGCGGCATCTTCCGGGTTGTGCCAGGGATAGCGGATCGTGCCCACTTCATCCGGCCCAAGTTTTTTCGCCATTTCCACGATGGACTGAATAAACATGAAGCCTTTGGAATCCCGGCTTCCAAAAATGTTTCGCCCTTCCTGGGCCGGATGAATAACCAAATTTCCTTTGGAATCCATCACATAGGGATAGCCCGTCGCTCCGACGCGGAACGTGCGAATCACATGGCGAATCGAGCGGGTTTTGCAATCGAAAACCCCTTCCTTGTCATCGTATCCCGTGCAAGCGACTTCCGGCCCTGCCTCGGCCTTCGACTGCACCAGGCGGAACAAGTGATCGACGATGTTCGTCAATTCCACTTCCGCCGCGTCGCGCAATCCGGCACGGAATGAAGACACGGCAACCAGTTCTCCTGCCAATAGTGGCAGCACAACCACAAGGAACGTCAGCAAAAGCTGGGTTCTGATTCTGAATTTTCGCAGGAAAATCAACTCGTTCGAACTCCATGAATCGGAAAAACGTTTTCTTCGATCCACTTCGCCACGGATTCCGCGTGGCGAATGACCTTCTCTTTGGCTTCTCCTTTTGTGGAAATCGGACGATCCCACAAACTGTCCATATCGGACCCATACATCATGCCACCCACCAGCCCGGCGAACTGATCGACAGGTTCACGGTCGCACATCGCCGCCCAGGCCAGTGTCCAGCATTTGGACGTCCGGTAGACGTCGTAACCGCCTCCACCACAAGCCACCAACTTCGGAGCGGCTTTGCACAACTCCTGCATCGTGCTTTCGTAGCCATTGCTGGTAAGACGCAGATGGGTCAGAGGGTCGGAAATCACGGTATCCGCACCGATTTCGGCAATTACGATGTCAGGGGCGAAAGCTTCCAGCAACGGAGGCACGATGCGCCGGAAGGTTTTCACGTATACCTGGTCATCGGTTTTTTCGACGAATGGAATATTGACGTTGTAACCTCGGCCTTCGCCTTCACCGATTTCGGTTTCTTTTCCTCCCCACGGATAAAGGGATTCACCGGATTCGTGAAGGGAAATCTTCAATACTCGCGGTTCGTTGTAAAAGGCGTTTTGTATGCCATTGCAATGATGGGCGTCGATATCCACGAACGCCACCTTTTTGCCCTGTTCAAGCAACGAAGCGATGGCGACACCCACATCGTTGATGAAGCAAAAACCCTCGGCATGATCCCGTTCCGCATGGTGAAAACCGCCCACAAGATTGAACGCCCTATCGACCTCGCCCGACATCACCATCTCGACGCCATGCAGCGTCGCGCCCAGTGCCTGAAGCGAAAATGAATAAAGGTTCGGTACGAACGGACAATCGTCGGTACCGATTCCCCGCTCCAACATGCTGATATCGTAGGTTCCTTCCTCGGCGCGCTTGAGCACCTCCAGGTATCCGGCATCGTGAAACAGCGCCGCCTTCGATTCGTCAGCACCTTTAGGCTCTACCTGAACGCAATCGACATCGATCAGTCCATATCGGTTGCACAACTCCAAGGTGTTTCTGGCACGCATGGGTTTGAACGGGTGGTCGTCGCCGTAATCGAATTTCGCCAACTGTTCCGAATACAACAGGGCCGCTTTCGCCATGAAAAACCCCTTTCGTTTGCTCTCGAACAACGGTCCTTCCTTTTGCATCTCTTTCTATATACAACAAACCGGATCGGAAAACGAGGATTGAATGATGCAAAATCGGCCAAAGTCGCGTCAACTCGCATCAATTTAAAACAAATCCGTAGCGAAATGCATTTCCCTCCGTATCTCTACCCGAAAAAAGCGGGATACAAACCTACTCGAGTGCAAGACATGAAGTTTAACCCGGAAAATTCAGTAACCCGCATAATTCATGATGTTCTTCCGGAAGTTTCATCCGGCGTGAGGAGTGGTTGCCTTGGGAACGTTTTTCCCTGATCGGACACACCTATCCCTAGTTTTCGTCCCCCTCGTCTCTATCGGTTGTCATCGCGCCTCCTTTTCGCCCGGATCGGGCCGACCGGGGGGTTCGTTACGCCGCCACAAGTTTTCTCATGATCTCCGACCAGAGTTCTTTATCCGGGGTCGATTCGGACAGATGGAACCAGATTCTGCGCGTCGTCTGTCGGATTCGAACCCCGATCTTGAGCAACCTCAGCCTCAACGTTTCGATTCTCACCCTGCCGAACTTGGTGTTTTTGCACGCTTTGCGCAACTCGTGCATCAGGGTGTAGGCCGCCGTATGAAGAATCAACCGGAAAAAATTGGTGATGAAACGGTGACAACTCAAGCGATCGCCGGAGCAATCCACCTTGAGTTCCTTGATCCGGTTTTCGCTCGCCTCGCCGCGCTTGACGTAGAACTCCCGGTAGATCCACGCCGGCGGCTCGTCGATCGTCGTCACCACAAATCGTTGATTGTCCTTGTCTTTCAGTCGTTCGGCCTTGGCGATCACCCGTCGGGACGTCGTCCAGGATCCGGCCTGGTACCGGCCTTCGGCATAGATCGTCGTTTTGCTCTCGGTCATGGCCGAGAACAGCCGCGCCGCCTTCATCGCCGTCTCCGCGAGTTTGTTGAGGTTGGCGTTCTTCGCGATACCAAGCACGTAGTCGATGCCGTGCCTTTCGAGTTCGAGGTAGAAATCCTCGCCGCAATAGCCGGAGTCGCCGCGCACGATCACCTGCACGCCGGGCCATTTTTCACGAACGCGGTCGGCGAGGTAAATCAACAGCCCGTCCGCGCCCAGCTTGGCCGAAACCCGCCCGGGACGCAGAAAGGGTGTGATCAGATCGCCTGTTTTGCCATCGTGAATCAGCACCGGCTGATAACCGTAATGCCGATAATAGCCGTGAAACTCGGCGAACTCCTGCTGGCCGTGGGTCTCTTCGTCGGTGGAATCCACGTCGAGGACGATCCGGTTGTCGGCGGGGCGTCGGCGATGCTCCAACCAGTGATCCACCAGCGATTGCAACAAGCGCTGGATCGTGTCGTTGTCCGCCGCGTTTTCCAGACGGGTCAGCGTGGGCTGGCTCCCCAGATTGTCGTCGGGATCGAGTTCGCGGTCGCAGGCGGTTTTCAGCGCCGGGTCCGAGCGGAGCTTGTCGGCATCGTTGGCGTCTTCGTAGCCGCAACAGATCTGGAACACCCGCTGGCGCAGGAGATCTTCCACCGTGTGGCGAATGCGGTTCGGATCGCGGCGATCTTCAAGACAACCGGACAGACGATGGATCAGGCCGACCCGGCGTTCCACCTCCCGCAACAGCAGAATTCCGCCGTCCGAAGCGATGGCACCGCCGTTGAAATCGACCGATATTTTGCGTTTTCCGATTGCGCCAAGCTCTAGTTTTCCGCTACACTGTGTCATGGGTGTTTCCTCTGTTTTGTCATTACAAGTGCTTGATCTCACTTGATAAAACAGAAAACACCCGCTTTTTGTTCCAGGGTTAGCGAATTATTCGGGCTAAGGGCAATAAAGCCAGGTAGCTGGATTCGGTTTTTTCGTAGCGGACCAGGATTTTTCGGAAGCGGTTCAGCCATGAATTGGCCGTCTCGACTATCCAACGGCGTGCCTTGTATCCTGGAATCTCACGCTTTGCCTTGATTTCCTCGCCGCGTTGCCGCACGTGCGGCGTATACTTGTGTTCGACGATAATCTCCTCCGCCTTTGCTCCGAAATACCCCTTGTCCGCGCAAAGGTTTTGCAGCTTTTCCTGCGTCGGTTCGGGACGCTCGACGGCTACACCGTCCAACACGATCTCAAGTTGCGTCACGTCGTGGCGATTGGCACCGCTGACGCTGATGGACAACGGGACGCCACGCTCGTCCACGAGGACGTGGTGTTTTGTTCCTTTTTTTTCCCCTGTCGGTCGGATTGGGTCCGACCGCTTCTAGAGCCAAGGGAGCCTTATGCGTGGCACCGTCGATGCTTTGCCACTCCCAGGCAATGCCTTCCAGTTCGTCATACTCCGCCAGACCGGCTTGCCACAGGCGCTGAAAAAATCCCTGCTCCAGCCATGAACGAAAATAGCGGTGGATCGCACTGGGCGAACCGAATCTTTCTTTCGGCAAAGCCTTCCACTGAATTCCCGTCCGCAACACGTATACGATGCCTTCGAACACCTTTCGATAGTTTATGGGCTTACGTCCGCCACCCGGCTTGCGCCGGTACGTCTTGTCCGCGTCGCGGCAGGGTCGCGGGATCAGGGGCTCTACGCGCTCCCAAAAGGCATCGGATACTTCCCAGGATTGAATCTTGCGTCCCTTCATTTTTCCCTCCACTATAAAATATTGAAGAGATTATAATAGCCGAGACGACAAAACCGATCTGGTTATTTATGGATAAGTCCTTAATTTCCGCCCCCCCGGATTCTCTTGTCAGTTCAAGGGTTTGTTCCATGAACGAGAATGCGTTATATTGGAAGAGTCTATAACATCATGACTGCAAACCGCGAGGGGGTTGCCTTGTTTCTACCCAAAGACGTTTCCACGCAACACGCCGAAGGTGTTGAAATTCCTGAGCGTTTTCCATCAGAAGCGCTGGATCGCTTCATTCCCGCGCTGGACACCATGTCCGACCTGATGATTCAAATCGAAATCGATTGCGCGGACTCGCTCGACGCCGACCGACTTGCCCAGGCGCTGGAACTGACGATGGACGCCGAGCCCGTACTGGGTTGCCGTTTCGTGCTGGACCCGAAAAAACCGTATTGGGAACGGGTGGTTGCAAAATCTCCGGCGTTGGAAATCGCCGACAGCCGCGAAGCGTTGTCCCGCTTCCGCTGCCGCTCCATCGACGCTACCACAGGACGGCAGTTGCAAGCCTGCCTGCATCCGCGCAGCGACGGCGACCGCCTGATTCTGAAAGTCGCGCACGAATCCTGCGACGCGGGAGGACTGAAGGAAATTTCAGGAATTGTTTCAAGTATTTACAATGAATTGGATTCGCATCCTGGCTATCAACCGGAACCCAATCGCGGTCGTCGCTCCTCGAAACAGGTCTTCGACCATGTGCCGATCTCGGCCTACCCCAGAATTTTCATCAATTATTTCAAGGAGTTGTTCGCAAACCTGATCCATCCGGCTACCTTCCGCCTTCCCATCGCCCCCGAAGACGAAGTAGCGGAACCGGAGTTCGAGGTGCGGCATCTTTCCCCGGAAAAAGTCTCGGCGCTTCGGGAATTCGGCAAGCGCTACGAGGCGACGATCAACGACCTCTTCCTTGCCGCCTTGCTGCAAACTCAGCGGGAATTCGACGAGATTCGTCCCGAACAGCGCATCCGCATCGCCTCCACGGTGGATTTGAGACGCCACTATCTACCCGAAATGAAAGGCGAATCCGTCTGCAACCTCAGCGCCATCGTTTACCATTGCCTGGGACGAACGCTGGGCGACACCTTCGAGGAAACGTTGCAGAGGATGCGAAGCGAAACCGTCAAGCAGAAGCGAAGCTGGCTCGGCCTGAACGCCTATCTATTCGTTTTTCCACTCGCTTTCCGCTTTTCCTACGAAAACACCATGAATAACATACGGAAGGCGATTTTCGACTGGATCGCCAAGGGACGCATGGCCAACTCCCTCACCAACATGGGCCCGATCGAGGCCGAGCACGTGACTTACGGCTCCCCCGCCCGGCGCGCATGGCTGCTTCCGCCTCCGGGGCGTCCCCCGCAGTTTCTAGGAGGATTGAGCGGCTACCGAGGGGGTCTCACCCTATCGGCGGGCGTGTATCCCCCCGCCATGGAAACAGTACCGGCAGATCGCGTGATCGACACCCTGCTGGGCCAATTTCCAATATTTTGAACGGGAAATACTTCTTTAGAGGAACGGGAAAAGACTTGCGCGAGTCAAATCAAACCATTACAGTCTGCACAGGGAACTGCCGGAGGCGGAAAGTATGTTGACGATCGTCGAACGGGTGCTGATCTTGAAACAGATCGACCTGTTTCGGAACATTCCAGGGAGCGAACTGGCGGAAATCGCCAGAATCACGCGGGAATTCAACTTCGAAAGCGGCGAAGTGCTGATGAACGAAGGGGAACTCGGCGACGTGCTGTACCTGATCGTCTCCGGCAAGGTCGGCGTGACCGTGGGGGATCGTGAAGTGGCCGAACTGGGAGCCAACCAATGCGTCGGAGAAATGGCGATTCTCGACTCCGAACCCCGATCCGCCACGGTTACGGCCAAAGAAAAAGTCGTCGCCCTCGTCATCGGTCGGGACGATTTCTACTTCATCATGCACGAACGTTCCGAAATCGCCGAAGGCATCATCAAGGTACTGACCCGCCGCCTGAGAAGGCAGAACCAGAATGCATGACGCTTCCCTCCGCACCTTTCTAGACACACACATCCGGGAACTTCGTCCACGATTTCAAGCTCTTACGCAGGCATGGTGGAAAAATTCCACTCGCAGCGGCCCCGACTCCACCCGCCAACTGGAAACCAGCGAACTGGAATTCCGAACGTTCTATTCCGATCCACAGGCCTATAAAAACATCCTCGCCTGGCAGAAGGAAGGCGTGGTCGATCCGCTGCTGAAACGGCAGGCAGAGCTTCTACGTTTGGCCTATCTGGAAAACCAGGGAGAGGATCTGGCCGAGATGGTGCGCCTTGGCGTGGAATTGGAAGGTGTTTTCAACACGTTTCGCGCCGAACTCGACGGAAAAAAGGTGGCCGACAACGAGTTGAAAGCCATCCTGCGCCACGAGACGAACGTCCCCCGACGCAAAGCCGCCTGGGAGGCGAGCAAGCAAATCGGCGCGCAAGTGGCCGAAACGCTTCGGGAATTGGCGCACCTTCGCAATCGCCACGCCCGCGCGTTGGGCTACGACAATTACTTCACCTTCCAGTTCGCCCTTCAGGAACTCGATGTGAAAGAGGTGATGGGCGTGTTCTCCCGCCTTCACGCCCGCACCGAGCCGCATTTCGTGGCGTTCAAAGAAGAACTCGACACCCGCCTGGCCCGACGTTACGGCATCGCCGTGGAGGAACTCGGCCCCTGGGCCTACGCCGATCCCTTTTTCCAGGAAGCTCCGAGTCATGGAGAAACGGGGTTGGATGCGATTTTCGCGAACGTCGATCCGGTGGACCTCGTGCGGCGCACGTATGCCTCGATTCATCTACCGGTGGACGACATCCTGCAACGAAGCGACCTCCACGCGAGGGAAGGCAAATGCCAGCACGCTTTCTGTCTCGACCTCGACCGCGAGGGCGACGTCCGCACGCTGGTCAACCTGGAACCGAATGCGTACTGGACCTCCACTCTGCTGCACGAATGCGGGCACGGCGCCTATTATGCCTACCTCCCCTCGACCCTGCCTTTCCTGCTGCGTGACCCGGCGCATACGTTGACGACGGAAGCCGTGGCACTGCTGTTCGAGCGGCTGATTTCGGACCCCGAATGGCTCGCCGCCTACCCGAAAGCGCCAAAAGACACCCTCGACACGATACGCCCGCTATTGGAAAAAAGTACGCGGGAAAAAATGCTGGTGTTCACCCATTGGGTGCTCGTCGTCGTGTCCTTCGAGCAAGAGTTGTACCGCGATCCGGACCAGGATCTCAACGGACTTTGGTGGAGTCTTGTGGAGCACTTCCAGCGTATACGCCCTCCGGAAAGGCGCGACCGTCCCGACTGGGCGTCGAAGATCCACCTCGCCACGGCCCCCGTCTATTACCAGAATTACCTGCTGGGCGAGATCATGGCGGGCCAGCTTTTCCACATGCTCAAGCGGGAAACCGGTAAGCCGCAACCGCTGTTCGACTGCCCACGGACGGGCGAACTGCTGCGGGAGAGGCTGTTCGATCTCGGCGCGACACTGCGCTGGGACGACACCCTGCAAAAAGCCACGGGAAGTCCGCTCGATCCCGATCCCTACGCCGACGAATTTCTGGAATGATTTTTCGTACTTTTTAACCCGGAAATTCATGAAAATCGCGAAACGAGTGAAAGATCGAGAGTTTTCAAGTCGGAGTAGGTTTTCGTGAATTTTCCGGGTTAACGTTTTGTCGCAGCTTTTCGCACCACGATCTCAGAATAACCCGATATTGAAGTGAAACCGCCACGGTTCTTCGTCCAGATCACGTTGAGGAGCGAGATTCCAGCCGATCTCCAGGGAGACATCCCCGACGGGCGTTCGGTAATGGATGCCGCCTCCGGCGCTGTTTTTGTAGTCCAGCAAGTTGAGGTGGGTGTGCCCCGGTCGCCGCCACAAGCCCCCCGAATCCAGAAACGCTCCCGCCTGAAACTGCTTGTAAATCGGCACCCTTAGATCGACTTTGTACAGCAGGAAAGTCTCCCCGCCGTCGGAGGGCTCCTCGTTCCAGATGATGATCTGCCGTTCCTCGTCTCCAAGGTCGAGCGGATAGACCTGCTGCTCGGAGAACCCTCGAATCGTGGTACGCCCACCCAACTTGAACAACTTGTCAATGGGGGTTTCCCGGTTGCCAAAATTGTGAATCCAACCGCCTTTCGCCGCCACTTTCACCACCCACGGCTTGCGTCCGAAACTCAACGGAATATACACCGACGCCCCGACCTGGTTGCGCATCAGATCGGCATTGAGGCCGCTCAACGTCTCGAACCACTCCGCCAACAGCGTAAATACGAACCCCCTTGTGGGCTCGAACAGGCTGTCCCGAAGGTCGTAAGTCAAACGGAATTTCGGCGAATACTCCCAGCTTCTCCCCTCGGGCGGACGATAGCGGTAGTAGTAGTCGATCGAAGAGGAACTCGGCGGACGTTCGTCCGGACGTACGCTGTCGGGTACGCCCGTGCCAGGCACATAGGTGCTTTCCGCATCCTGCAAGGACCATTCGTTGATCTGCACCAGCGACAACTGCCGCCCGATTTCGGTATCGAAAGAAAGCACGATGGAGTTTTTATCCAATCCGTAGGCCCGCTCCTGACGACGCAAGTGCACGACCTCCAGGTTGGTTCCGATGTGGGTGCCATAAATCGAAGGATAGCGCAACCCTGCGGAAACTTTACGTTCCAAGAGATCTTTGAAACTTTTCCGGCGGTACACTTCCCGAAATCCGGGGTCCAGAAGCTGCATGATGCGGTGGTTGGCTTTTATGCGCGCCCTGAATTCCAGCCCGATGCCGAACAGGTTCCTATAGAGATAACCCGCCCCGCCACGCAAGCCGTCGTCGGTCGCCACCCCCATCGAAAGTTCGTAGCTGCTTGTGGTACGTTCCTTTACACGCACTACGATACGTTTGTAGGCTTCTTCCTTTTCCGGCTCCCAGGGTTGAATGCGGGTGGACTGGAAAATATCCATCCGGCGAAGAAAGTAACTGGATTCTTCGATCTCTGCGGGGTCGTAGACGTCGAAGGGGCGGAAGGTCAACTCGCGTTTGATGACGGAAGCACGGGTTTTGCGCGCGCCCGCGACGACGATCTGGCCGTATTTGGCCTGCAATCCTTCCCGCACGGCGATAAGCACCCTCGCCTGTCCCGGGTCTTCGGGCGTGGTGTAACTTACATCCACGTCGGCGTAGATGTACCCCGAAGCCGCATAAAAATCCCTTAGTTTCTTTTCGATCTCCGAAAACCGCAGAGGATTGAGAGGTTGGCCGATCCTCAAACCCGACTGCTTGAAAATCTCTTCGACACCGAACGCTTCCTGTCCCGCCACCCGGATTTCCTCGATGTGGGTCCGGCGGCCTTCGTCGATGGAAAGTTCCAATCCGACCCTCGAACGGCTGCCTTGAAACCGAGCGTGCGGTGTAGAAATATTGGCCTCCAGATATCCCCGCTCCATGTAGAACACCTTCAGGTTTTCGGAGGCCTCCTGGTAGATTTCCGGGAGATAAATGCGATCCGCCTGGATATGTGCCGGACGAGAGAAAGGTGGAGGAGACGGCTTGAAGCGGGTCCGATAGTACGAATGCTCCCGGTAGACCGCGTGATCCAGATTGCCGGGATCGGGCGCGCTCATCTCGTCTTCTTCGCCCGTCGTCAGTTTTTCACGCACGAAGGCTTGAAGTTCCTGTTTCAAAACATTGGAATTCACCTCGTGATTTCCCGAAAATCGAATATCTTCGACTTCCACTCTCTTGTTTTCACGGATCTGAAACAGAATCGTCTTTTTTCGCTCTCTTTGGATGACTTTGTAGCGGATTTTCACGAAAAGATAGCCCTCTTGTTTGTAAAAATCCCGCAATCGATCGGCCAATCGCGCACAGCTTGCGTTGGTGTAGCTGGTCATCAGGGCCGATCCCATCGATTCGTCTTCCGCCTCGCGCGCGTCTTTATGCGGCAATCCGCCGAACAATACATTTCGTGGCATATGTCCTGGAACTTCCCTTCCATCGGAGGGATTGAGCGTCTCGGCTTTCGAAAGAATCGGGGCCAGGTCCGGTTCGATGGCTGCGCGCAATTCCTTGGGAGAATACAAGTGGTTGCCCAGAAACTTGAATTCGATGGGTTTTCCGCTTCGGATGTCGAGATGGACGATCCCTTTCAACAGCAGGTCACGGCCTTTTTCGGTTTCCAGCGAGGATTCCGGCAGCAGAATACGCACTTCTTCGAATTGCTTGGCGCGGTAAAAACTTCTCAGCTTGCGCACCGCGTTGCGTAGGCGGTCCGTATCCACGCGATTGCCGATGCGCAACGGGAACTTTTTCTCCAGAATTTCCTTGGGAAAATGGGGGGAACCCTCGAACGAAATCTTCGTCACGCGCACCGGGTCGCGCTCGTCGATGAAGAAATTCACGAACGCCCTGTATGGGGTCAATTCCACCAGACGCCCCAACACGAGGGCATTGGGAAACCCATGCAAAAGAAGCAATCGCTCGATTTTCTTGATTTCCCGAGCCAAATCCCCTTCGAATACCGCCCCGTTTTCCTGCAACGTCAATACGTTGAGTATGCTTTCTTCATCGACGGTTTTGTTGCCGATGATAATGATGCCATCGATACGGATTTTCGGTGCAAGCACGAAACGCAGGCGGGTTTCCCCAGAGATTTCCAGCTTTTGCGCGCGAATCTGCGAAAAATAGCCAGAAGCGTACAAGGTTCCGATGTGGCTTTGAATGGCCTCCAGGTTCGAAGGGGTCAGATCCCGTTCCACATCGGAATCGTTGAGTTCCTGGACGAACAGATTCAGTTCCTCGTCTTCGGTGGGCTGGTCGAGGACGTATTCCACTTCTACCCCGGACTCCGGCGCAACAGAAGACTCCGCCTCCTCGGCCCAAGCCGATATCGGAAACCAGAGCAGCAACGGCAATATCCACGCCAGGTTCCGCCCCACGACGGACCAAAGCGAAGAATACCCCATATGAATGTGTCGAATCACGGCCATGGTTTACACGCGGAATGCACTGGAGCACGGCTCCTTCACAATGCGAGGGATTATAGAGGCTATCGCAGACAAACGAAACCCTTTGCGCGAAAAACCCGGGCGCAGCGTCTCATGACCGCTGTTTTGAGAGAAATGGACGTTTATTTCACGATGATGTCGTCGTGGGTTTCCGGCAGTGTTCCCAGGTAGCGGGTGCAGGTCGCGCCGCGTTCGCCCCCTTGGGCGAGTTCCACGCACTTGCCAAGTGCCGCCCGCGCCGTATCGTGGTCCCCGATTTTGATCGCCGCCATGGCCAATTCGTACTGACCATCCAGGAAAGAACTGCAAGATTTCTCGGCACTTACTGATTGCTTGAACGCCTGCACCGCATCGTGGAATTTTCCGGAGTCGCGATACACCCGACCGAGATTGTACCAGGCATGGCAGTTTTTGGGGTTTTCGTGGCTGGCCTGAATCAGGTATTCGGTCGCTTTTTCACTATCTCCGAGTTTGTGGTGGCACCAGCCCAAGTTGTCGTACACCTTGTCCCGGTAAGGATAAAGAATGTCCGAGGCAGGTTTCTGCAGCGTATCGACGGCTTTTTTCCACTCTTTGAGATCCATGTACACCGCACTCAGGCCGTTGTAGGCATCCGAAAAGTCGGGGGCGATCTCGATGGCCCTTTGGAAGGCTTTTTCCGATTTGTCGTGAAGTTTCTTGCCCAGATAGATGATACCGTACAGGTAATATACATCCTGATTGTTCGGATTCAGTTCCTCGGCCCTTTCGAGCGTTTTCAGGGCTTCGATGGTGTTGCTCTGCTGGTAGTAATTCAAGGCGAGTTGATAGTGGTTGTCTGAAGCCTCCATGTCTTTCTCATCGACTTTCCGATGCTTCCCGCACATCGCCCCGCCGCAGAAGACGATCAGCAGCGCCCACGCTGCCAGCATGGATAGACTTTGCCGAATTCCGTATCTCGCTTTCACGGCCTTCCCTTTCCCTTCACGATTGAGAACCGATCCCCCGTCAGACTATAAACAGACCACCCGCTTTTCTCAAGCAAAACACGACGTTTCCGACGGATGCACTACATTCTTTTTCATCCGACACACGACAAAGCGACATTTGGCGGAGTCTACGGCAGGTTTCTACGGTCGATTTCGATGATCGCATAAGCCTCGTGGTTGTGAATCGACTCCGCGCTTTCCGCCTCGATCCTGCACCAGGAAACCATCGGGTCGTCCCTCAGCACCGACGCCACTTCCCGAACGATGTCCTCGACGAAACGAGGGTGATCGTACGCGCGTTCTGTGATCCATTTTTCGTCGGGGCGCTTGAGTTGAGCGAACAGTTCGCAACTCCCGCAACTTTCGATCAACGCGATCAGGTCTTCCATCCAAAACAGCTTCTGGCTTTCCAGATCCACCCGCACCCGGCACCGCTGGTTGTGGGCTCCACGGTCGGAAATCTCTTTCGAACAGGGGCAGACCGTCGTGACCGGCACGTGTACACCGAAACTCAGCTTTAGCTGATCTTCCTGGTCGATCGACCCGGTGTACCAGCAATCGTAGTCCATCATTCCCGCCACACCCGTCACGGGGGCGCGTTTTTCGATGAAATAAGGAAATTGCAGCTTGATGTTGACCGAATCCGCCTGGAGTTTCTCCTTCATCGCTTCGAGCACCTGCCCCACGGCTCGGATTTCGATACGTCCGCGAAATTCGTTGAGAATCGAAATGAAGCGGCTCATGTGCGTCCCTTTGAACTGCTGAGGAAGACGCACCGACATATCGACGGCGGCGACAGTACGCTGCCATCCCCCGCCTTTTTCCCGGATTTTGATCGGGTAGCGAAGGTTTTTCACGCCTACCTGGTCGATGGGCAGTTCGCGATGATCGGCCTGCATCTGGACATCCGCAACCACGCCGTACCGTTCCTCTCTGTCCATGGATATTCCGCCTGTATTCCCTAGGTGTTTTCGGCCAGTTTCATTTCGAGAAGGTCGCAGCGGCGGTTGAGATCGGACACCCGGCGCCGCAGCTCGCTGATTTCGTACTTCGGATGTTTCCCTCCCCGACCCACCGCCTTAGCCAGCACGCGGTCAAGATAGACATCCAGTTCCGTATCGGAATGCTTCCAGTTTTCAACAAGTTGCTCGACGGCGTGCCGCGTCTCCTTTTCCCAGTCGGGATGTTTTTCGTCCTCACGGACTTTCCTTTTTCGGCGCTTCGATTTTTCGCCGCGCTCGATGAACGGAAAGGAACGAATGTGAAGATCCCTGACGAGGGTCGTCACCGGTTCGGGAAACTTGTTTTTCGCCATGCACCATCCTCCGCACTCAGGAGAATATATAGTTTAGCGATCCCCGACTCTTTGTAAAGAATCCAAGCCGGATTGGCAAGATTTTCTACCGCTTCTCTCCGGTTTCGGCGGACTTCCGGTCGGAATCTTGGCTTTTCCCGCCCTGAATCGTTCCCAGAAGCGCAGGATGATACGGACGGCTCCGCTGCCGAATCAGCAGCCACACGCCGAAGCCGAAAAGCAACAACGTCCCGTACTGGGCAGGTGTCAATCCGACGAAACGCACATCGGCCCACTTTCCTTCGGTGACACGCAGGAAGTCGAACAGAAAACGCAAAGGGGCGTAGCTCGTGAGGATAATCCCCATGTAAAAGCCTTCCCGCCGGGGCCTGCGGGAAAGTGGAAACAAGATAGCGGATAGCGTAACTGCCCATAAAAATTCATAAAATCCAAGATCGTGGCGAACCACGCCGTCGGGAAAACGCACACCCAGAAAGAAATCGGTCGCGATGCCGGGATGGTCGTGGGCGAAGGTGCAGCCCAACCGACCGAAGTTCCAGGCCGCCAGAAGCGCCAGCAACACACGGTCTCCCACTGGGACGACAGGATGCCGCTTGATCTTCAAGTAGGCGTATCCCGCCACCGCGCCACCGAAAAAACCGCCGATCGAAGACAATCCCGACCAGAAATACAAGAGCACCCAGGGGTCGTTTTCCATCAGCCACGGATGATACACCAGCACATGCACTAGGTGCGCCCCGATGAACCCACCGGCCAGGCAGACCTCCACGATGTTCCGCGCCACGCGAATTTCCACCCCGCCGCGCAACAACATCCTGTCGTACAGCACGACACCGACGATGACCGCCGTCGCCACCAGTACCATGAAGTGGTCGATCACCACAGGGCCGAGTTCGAAACGGGGAATCGTGAGATAAGGTATCAATCGAGGATGAAACGTAAGGGGTTTTGGGGAATGTTGTGGACACGAACCTCGTAATGCAGGTGCGGACCGGTCGAGCGACCGGTGTTACCGACGCTGCCAAGTTTCTGCCCACGCTTGATCCGGTCGCCAACCTGGACGAAAAACTCCGACAGATGCGCGTACCGTGTCGAAATGTTGAATCCGTGGTCGACTACCAGCACTTTGCCGTATCCACCACGCTCTCCCCGGTAGGTTACGACGCCTTCCGCCGGGGCGAGAATCGGGGTCAACCGAGGTGCGGAGATGTCGAGTCCTTCATGAAAGCGACGCTCCCCGGTAAACGGGGACAAACGATAGCCAAAATTCGAAGAAATCCAGCCCTTTACCGGCCAGATGCTCGGTATGCTGCTCAGGCGGAGGCGGTTGTTTTCCAAAAAGGAACTGATTTCGGCCAGTTCTTTTTCCTGATCCTTGGCCTGTCCGAGCACGCGGTTGAGTTCGTCCAATACATCCAGACTGTCCAAACCGCCGAATTTTTCCGTCAATTTGCTCGCCACGGCAGGATTGAGAAGCCCGTAGCTTCCCTCCGCGGCAACCATTTCAGCCGGGGAAAGCGGACCCATGGCCAGCGACCCTCCGCTGCCGGGGATGTCGGTCAACACATGAAGCTTGTCGCTGAAACGTTGGACGCGCTCGATGGTTTTGTCCAACCGGTCGATTTTATTACGCATATCCTGGAGTCTGGCACTCAGTTCCAGGTTGGCGACTTTGAGCCGTCGGTTCTCTTTTTCGGCATCGGGGCTGAAGTACAGGTAGGTGCCGGAGAACAGAAGCGCACCCACAAGCAGCAGGATCGAAAACGACAACAGCTTGATATGCCAGGGTTTTACCTGAAATTCCGTGGGCCGTGGGGCGTTGTGTGGAAACAACTTTACCGAAAAGCCGTTCGACCAGCGGTTGCTTTCTTTTTTCGGGTTCCTACCTGCCATTCGTCTATCACTTCACAGCGAAGGTCTGTGTATTAAAACAAACCCCCAAAGAGAAATATTTCATCGATAGCCTGTATACCCGTAAAAAAGGGAATCTGTCAACTTTATTGAACGTTGAAAAATCGAAAATCCTCAACGATTTCAATAAAATATATTCAATGCATCTTGATTTTCAGAAAGAAAATCAAGAAATTTCATATCGTTCCGACTTCGTAAAGGAACTGAAAATTGACGAAAAAAAGCTGTTTGGAGTAAAAATAAGCAATTGTTTTTCTTTGTTTGAGCTTTCCTGGTATAAAGCGAAAATGAGTTTGAAACGTTCCATCTGGAGGTTTGGTATGACGAACCGTTGCGGTTTTTGTATTTTCGCCTTGATTTCGTTTGTGATTTTAAGCGTGTCGGCCTGCGGTGGCGACGACGGCGGGGACGAAAACAACCCTTCCGGCGGCGACACCGAAAACACTGTGGAAATGGGCCTGAGCTGCAAAGACGAGGACCAATCCCAGCATTGCGATTCCAACGCCGAATGCAAAAAGCAGGAATACTGCGGCGAAACCCGCGACTGCCTTTCCTGCAACTCCTGCGCGACATACAGGGATTGCAACTCGGACAACCAGGAAATCTGCGATCCGGATCTCGGATGCTGCGTGCCCAAAAACTGTTCGGACAATACCGATTGCCTTCAAGCGCAAATCTGTTCGGAAGGCATATGCCGGGACCAATGCTGCAACGCGATTGCAGATTGCGGCCACGAAGGGGCGGCCTGCCTGAAAAAAGCCGGTTCCACCGCCGAGGTTCTGGGCTACTGCATCATTCCCGAATGCTGGGACGGCACGGACTGCGCGGACACCGGATATTGCAACGCGCTGTATGAATGCGACAACTGCACTCAAAACAGCCAATGCATGGAAGGAACCACTTGCGAGGGAGGCATCTGTATCAGCGACACCGCAGACGGAGACAAAGAAGTGGAAGACGTCTACGACTGCGATACATACGAATCTTCGTGCCTTTACCCCACCTTGCAGGAAATCGTTCCGATTCAGGGGATGGCGTGGTCCGACTGCGAAAAAGCCCCCGGAGACGTTTCCGGCTACAAGTATTCGTTCCCCGGAACGAATAGGTATTGGATTCGCTATTTCGACAATTTCAACACTCACGATTACTACATCGATGGAGAACTTTTCGTACGGATCATGGTGGATATCAGCGCCGGTGGCATCATGCGCTATACCGACAAAGACGGCAATATCATCGGCTGGTATGGTTACATGGGCCAGACCGGCATCATCCGAATCCGTTGCCCCGTCGATGGCGGTGATCCCATTGAGTACAATTTCAATATCGAGCAAATCAACCTTTGCGAAGGATATGCCGGGGCGGGAATCTACGTCGCGCCCAGCGATGAAAACTGCCCCGATATTTCGTCGAAACGATAACGATTACGAGGATCTGCCGTGCGTGGACCGATCCGCTATCATGAGGAGGGACGGCTGGAGGACCAGTCTCTCGAACGAGTGCTGTTCAAGCAGTTTCTGGGGCGCAAGCGTTGCCGGATCGACGTGATTTACAAGGACACGCGAAGCGAAATCTGGCTCAAAGAAGGCGAACCGGTGGCCGTCCGTACCGGTTTCAAATACGCCGAGTTGACCAAACTGATTTCTCAAAGCCGGAAAATGGACGAAAGATTGCTGGAGGCTCTCGCCGACGAAGCCGTATCGGCGGGAATTCCGCTGTCGGACTATCTGATCGGCAAAGGCGCGGTCACGCGGCGGGAATACGACCGGGCGGCGATCGGCTCGATCCTGCGCAAGATCGGTAAATTGACAACATTGCGCG
The DNA here is from genome assembly GCA_963663525.2 of Myxococcota bacterium. Lineage (GTDB taxonomy): Bacteria > Myxococcota_A > SURF-8 > SURF-8. Next base: position 1,110,881 of record CAXXHC010000003.1, on the reverse strand, counting down.
AGGGAACGTGGGGCATTCAGAACGATTTTCAGGAGCGCCCCCCTGCCCCGACCCACAGGATCAACATCTATATGCTGCTGTATTTCGCTCATCGCCATTTCAAGAAATCCTCCGAATACAATACCTTACGCGCCGAAATGAACGGAAAGCTTCTGATTCCCGACCGTATGTTTCAATCGCTGGTTTCCCAAATGGACCTTCCCGTTCATCTCAAGCAGGTGCTTAGAAAAATGAAAGCGCCGTTCGGATACCGGGAAATCTATAAAATGGGCAGCCTGGAAAAAGTCGAGGCCATCGCCCTTGTCGGGATGCTGCTCGCGGTGGAAGGACTGGCCGTCATCGAAACGCCTATGGCTCCGGAATCGGGCATGATCCCGTTACCGAAGCACGGGGAATTGTCTCACCCTGGCGATTCATCGGCGCCTCTTCCACACTCTCAGGCCCAGGCGGAGCCTTTGCCCGAATCGATGGAAATGATTCTTTTCCATCTGCGAACCCGAGTCGATTTGAGCGAGAAAGATAAGAATTATCTCAATCAATTCAAGACGTTGCACGACCGCATCGGGAAGCGCAGCGCGCGCCATCTACTGGGAGTCACTTCCAAAACCGGACAGGAGCGCATCAAGGAATCCTATGCCTTCAAACTCGCGGCCTTCGATCCGAAGGGCATCCCCAATACCCATTTCAAGGCGCTGTTTCCGTTTTTAGAGGAAATCCGAAAGGCTCTCAAAGACGCTTTGCTCGAAGTGCTGATTCAGTCCTGATCCTTCGCACCGTGGAAAACATCCACAAGAACGGTCGGAGAATGGTCCGAACCGGCGTATGTTGCGAAAAACAGGCTGGAAATCTCCCGTTCCCGTGCCCAGGTTTCCAACACCCGGATCGAGACATCCTGCGGTTGATCCCGCTTGGGGCAGAAACCGTCCTCTCCCTCGATGCATTGGCTTTGGATGAAGGCCCGTAGATCGTCCGAAATCTTCACCGATTCCGGTATAGGCGGCCAGATCCCCAGCAGATGATCCCGCTGTATCCAGCCTCTCCGACCGTCCGAAGAAACGCCCTCGTACCAGAAACCGTCGCGAGCGGACAATTCGAGAAATACTGGAGAAGTAATGGCCAGAGCACCTTTTTTTATGGAAGGTTTTACACGAAGCTCGCCTCCGAATGCCACGGCCACTCCTGAGGTACTCGATGTGAGGGGAAAACGATCTTCCACCGGAGCGATCCGTAAAGGGCCGATCCAGGGTTTCGATCCGACATCCAGGTATCCCTCGACGACCCACACTGCACGATCCACCTGAGAAGGATCGAGTTGCACCCGTTTCGAACTTAGTTCAGTGCAGAAAAAGCCTTTGGATTCCAAGGTTTTAGGAATCCCAGAACGGCTTGTCGTCTTGCGAGGTTTCCCCGTCACCGCAATCGGAGTTCCCCCGGAAAGATATACGAGGCTTACTCGAAGAGCCAGCGGGTCGATGGGAGCGTCTCCCCGATGGAGAAAACACCCTTCCCAGTGCAAGGCCAATCCTCGGCTGTTTCGGTCGATTTCTTCGAGTCGAGGCACCACGACCAGCGGCGCGTCGTCGGATACGGTCAACCGATCGTGTTGCCAGGCCTGCAACGGGTCCGCAGACCACGAAACATACGAGAGGTTCCGACGTTCGAACCATGCTCGACCGTCATCGCAGGAAATCTGCGCTCCTCGCTCGTACGCACGACACTTGGAATACAATTCGCCCACCGTTGCGGACGTTTCACGGCCTTTCGGCACAGGCCATCCCGAATTTGCCAGAATGTCGGAAAACCGAGTATTTTTAAGATGTTCGAGATCACGATCTGCCGAGCAAGCCGCAAAAACGGCGAAACAAACGCAGACTCCCAAGCAGAAGATGAGAGCGCGACCTGTCGGCGGATTCGCCATGGGATCAGGGACCGATCGACTCTAAGGCACCGGCGCTTCCAGGATTTCCCTCCGACGCACCGCCCGAACCGGGAGTGCCCAATATGATCCACGATGTTCCACTGGGCATGTTCTGGGCGCTCGACGTACCATCCAGGTAGACGCCATACACCGGTCCTCCGGCTCCGCCACCACCGTGTCCACCATTGCCGCCGCAACCGCCAGAACCGCCATGTCCGCCGGTTCCGCTCCTGTGGTAATACCAACTACCGGATCCTCCACCCTCGCCTCCCTGGGCCGGGTGACATACACCGCTTTCATCGTATCCGCCGCCAATGCCGCCGGAACGCCCGTTTCCGCCGTCGCCGCCATCGCCACAGAAAACCGTGACGTTGACAAACGTCGGGCTGGAGTCTTTCAAGAAAACTCCGATGGACGCCCCACCGCCGTTGCCGCCGTCGCCGCCGGTCGCACCGCAACCACCACCGGCACCACCACCACCGGCGCCACCGTAAAGTTCATCGCCACTCGCATTAGCAACCTCTTTACCGGCACCGCCGCCGCCGCCGCCGCCGCTGCCACCCCATCCGCCTACACCGCCGTTTTCACCCGACATGGAAATCCAGCGCCCCGCATCGACGGTTCCTCCATTACCACCGGTTCCATCCGTACCATTCGCACCGGTATGGCCGTTCTGACCGCTCGCGCCGTTGCGAGACCCTTCTTGTACGATTCCACCGGCTCCTCCAGCGGCGTACCACTCTTCGTTGACAGCGGGATCGCCATCACTACCATCATCTCCCTTGCGATCGGACCAGTTGCCGTCGCCTCCTCGGCCACCTCCGGTACAGCCGGTACCACCGGAGCCACCCGTGGTTTGCGTGTTACTATTTCCGTTCGATCCTCCATTTTCGCCGTCGCTACCATCCGTACCGGCCATGCCGTTGCGTCCGGCATTGCTTCCGTCGTTTCCGGCTTTGCCATCGCCCGCCGTGATCGTACAGTTACTCACCACAAAATCTTCGGTCGTGTTCGAAATGTATGCACCGTAGGAGTTCTGACCTTCCGTGGAAGCATTTGGGGAGAAGAACTGAAATCCGTCCACCGTGGTGGGCAAATCGATGTTGTTCACGTTGAAACCATAGATGCTCGAAAGGATGATGTTCGTGGTTTCATTCGTGTTTTTGCACCACCGAACCCCCGCCTCGCAGCCCTCGAAGTCCACAGACGTATGCTTGTATCCGCCGTAAACCGAGATCCCGTTCCGCACGGAGAGAGGAGAATAAAAGTCTCCGGTGGAGACGATTACGTATTTTTTCAACTGAGTCTCGGCCTTACTGATCCCTACCGACAGACTTGCCACCGGGGCCTTGGGAGAACCGCTGGCCGTGTCGAAACCGTTGATCGAAACCCAAATCCCGTGCTCGATTTCGCCGTCCACACCGTCGCAGTTGTTGTCGATCCCCTGTTCATCGGGCCAATCCTCGCCTTCGACGACCGTGCAAGGATACTCGCAGCCGTTCGAGGGAAGTTCGTCGATGTCATACCAATCGTCCTCACAGGAACGAACGCACTCATACGGTCCGGTCTCGCCGTCTTCCTGTTCGCAGCTATACGCGACGTGGAGACCTTCTTCCCCGCAGGGTGCGCAATTGTTGCAATAATCGGGGTCATCCACCGCCACACAGAGATCGCCACAACGTTTCAACCCTTCGTTGCATTCAAAATCGCAGGTTCCCGCATCGCACACAGGCGTAGCCCCCACGACATCGGTCGTACAAGGCTCGCATCTGTCGCCGCAGTTGTTCACGTCGAAATCCCAGACGCAGGTTCCCCCGCAGAGGTGATAGTCCGTATGGCAGTCAAGGCTGCACTCTCCCGCGACGCAGGCCGGCATACCATGCGCATCGCCAGGACATGGCTCGCATCGGTCACCGCAGGAAGACGCACTGGTGTCGGACAGACAAAGCGGGGCGATGGGATCGTCTTCGTTGCACAGATGATAGCCGCTCTGGCAATCGTAGACACACTGGTTGTCTTCGCATAGACGCTCGGAATGATCCACCGTGGGGCAGGTTTTGCAACTCAACCCGCAGTTGTTTGGATCGTTCAGCCTCTCGCATCGATTCCCCGAACATTCGTGGTACTCCTCGTCGCAAACCAGTTCACAGGTGGTGTTGATGCATTCGGCGTGTCCACCCATTCCATTGGAAGGTCCGGGGCAGGCCGTGCAACTGAAATCGTCTTCCGTTCCGCAGGTTTCCACGGCATGGTTCGATACGCAAACGCCCGAACAGAGGTGAAAGTCATCGAGGCATTCGCTTCGGCACTGGAAGTTCTCGCAAATCGGTCGTTCCGTTTGCGGGTTGAAATTCATGCAAACTTCGCAGGTCGGTCCGCAACAGGTGGGAGTATCGTTCAGGATGCAGCCGTCTCCATCCTCGTTCAGGCGGTAGTTGCGGTCGCAGTCGATGGTGCAGACGGCGGAGTCTCCCTCCGGCACACACACGGGAACACCGTTTTCGACGTTTCCGAACAACACCTCGCAATCCTGTCCCGCACAATCGTTGACATCCTGCGTCACCACGCAAGACCCCTCGAATGACACGTAATTTTCGTCGCAGATGATTTCACAGGTAAAATAGCCGTCGTTGTAGACGTCCAGGCAGTCGCCGTATCCAGGCCCCGAATCCGGCCCCGGACAGGGTGCATTGCAACGCATTCCACAGTGTTCCAGACTGCCGTTGGGCACGCATTGCTCGTCGCCCTCGACGGTGCACCGATGGAAACCGCGATTGCAGGTGTAGGTGCAATTGGGAGGAATGCACTGATACGTCGCGTTTTCCATCTCCGGACAGGCGTCGTTGTCGATGGCTCCGTCACAGTTGTTGTCCTCACCGTCGCAGAGTTCGGGAATGTCCCGGCTCTCCCAGGTGATGGCGCAGATGACTTCGGCGGTGTTCTCGGGATTGCAGATGTAATAGCTCAATTCGCAGTTCGTATTCACGCGGCAGTTCTGCCCGAGCAACTCATAGTCTTCATCCGTCTCGCCATCGCAATCGTTGTCAACCTCGTCGCACCATTCATAGCCCAAAGGAGTCCCCGACAAGGTACATGTGTATTCGCAATCCGCCGGGTTCTCATCCACGTCCCAATGCGGCTCCGAACAGACGATCCCCTCCCCTTGTAAATAAATGATCGCCGTCTCCGTCTCGTCGTAGTAGACGACGATTTTCGCAAAACTCGCCCCTTCTGCCGTAGGCTCGAATTGCATGGGAATCCTGATCTCGTCCCCCTCCGTCAAGGTTCTCGGAATGCTCAGCGAAGGCTCGCCGAGTACGAAATCTGAGGTATCTCTCGCCTGGTTTTCCGACAACAGCACAACCGCATCGATCGCAATTCCGCCACTACCGACGTTGGTCAGCACGAGTTCATGTTCCGGCCCTTGCCTTCCCACGACAATCGGCCCGAAATCGTGGCGATCTCCGGGCGAGCTTTGAGGCGTGATTTGCAGACTCGGGGCCACTCCGACACCGGAAAGGGTGTAGGTAATAATGCTTCCGGCCTGATTCGAATAGATCGAAAGCTGCGTTCCCCGCCTTCGGGTTTCGATGGGGGTAAAGGTGAAATCGATGTCCAACTCGTCGTCGGGAAGGATTTCGAGCGGTACAGGGTCCACGCCGCTCTGGCCGGGAACCGGCATCGGATCGATGGAAAATTCCTGTCGGACGGGGTCCATGACGAATTCGCGAATGTAATAAGGAATGCTGCCGACGTTTTTGAACGTGACGGTCTCGGTCGCGCTCTGACCGATACGAACCTCGCCGAAGTCGATGCCAGACACCAGCAACTCCCCGTCCGAAGTTCGGATATCGATGGAAATGACTCCCGCCGTTCCTTGAAGAGAAAGCGTGGGCCTCACCTCGCTGTCCTCCAGGTTAAACGTAAATTGCGCGGCGTGAAATCCCGAAACCTGCGGATAAAAACGGGCGGTGGCGGTTTTGGACTGTTGCCCATCGATGGTCAGCGTTCCATTCGGGTTGGTATCGTGCAGAATAAGCTCGAAATTGCTGTTGGAGGGATCTTCTTCGAACGATTCGATGGTAATGGCCGAATCGCCCAGATTGTTCAAGGAAATCTCCTCCTCGTAAATCTGACCGGTGGGAACACCGCCGAAATCGTAGAAATCGGGGCTGATTCCCAACGTACCGCGAATGCCTCTACCGGTGATGGGAATCTCTTTGATCGTCTCGAAAGCCGACGTCGAACGAATGCGCAGGGTGCGTTCGTAGGTCTCGACACGAACCGGCCTGAAATCGATGGTAACGCCGGTGGTGAAATCCACGGCGATGACCTGGTTGACGTTCAATGCGTTCGACGTGCTGATTTCGTTCACCGACGCCTCGACGAAGCCGAATTCGAGGATTTCCACCGGAATGGTTCCTTTATTGGCCACGTTTACTCGAATCATTTGATGTCCACCAACAGGCACATCACCGAAATCGATGCTTTCAGGCGTGATTTCCAGGCGTGAATAGCCGATTTCCCCGACGAGCTGCCATTCGATCCGCCCATCCGTGTAAACCGGATTGGGATCGTTGGTTTCGAACACCAGCGTCGCGTTGAAGTCCCGACGACTGTCGAGCGTCGGGGTGAAAATCACGTCGAAGTCGAGCAGTGCCTGGGGAGTCAGCAAGGTGGGAAGACGTCCCGCGAGATCGTCGGAAAGCGAGAACGGAGTGTTTTGTTCGGGGTCCAGAAACACGTTGGTGACCTTCAGTACTGCGGTATCGGATGCAGAATCGGGAAAGTTGGTGATACTTACATCGATGCTTTTCTCTTCATCGGGATTGACCATGCCGAAGTCGATCGGCGACGACGGCTGAATCAACGAGCGAGGCACACCACGTTCGGTACCTTTGATCGTGATCGTGAGACTGGGCTGAACCGGATCGTTGGACACGATGGTCAACGAGTTTTCACTCACCCCCGCATCGGTCTTCGTGAAAGTGACTTTCAAAGTATAGGTGCCATTGTGGGGAATGCAGATTGGCAGGCCATCCGCATTGTCCAACGAAAAGTCACCGTTCGGATCTCCCAATTCGAGGCTATCGATACGAAGAATGTTCGATCCGAGGTTGCGGATCGGCATATCCTTCACGACAGCGACGTCCAGTTCCCCAACAATTTCAAGGGGATCGGCCACAAGGAGTTCCACGTCCGTTCCATCCTGCGTACCCGCTTCACAACTGAACGGATTGTCGGCAGCGTCGCTTTCTTCCTCGTCGCCATCGGTTTCGTCCACGTCTTCATCCGTCTGGGGATCATCCCCTTCGCCGTAGCAACGGAGATTCTCCGCACAGAACTCTCCTTCCGGACAGTCATTGGACGATCCGCAGGGTACACTGTTTCCGACGGCATCGCTGGTCGTGCAGGTCTTCGTCTCCTCGTCGCAATACTGGCCAACGGCACAATCCCCGTGGGTGCGGCAAGACCTGGCCTCCGGGTCGTCGTCCGTTTCGGACTGGCAGGTATGTGACGTCAGATTGCAATACTGACCAACAGAGCAGTCGTCGTTGGAGTCGCACTCCCCGTTCTGTCCCGCAGAATCCGAACTGCCGCATCCCACGATCCAAACCGCGAGGGACAATCCCAACACCAGAGCGATCCACTTGCTTGTCACCCCCCGCAACCGGCTGGAGAACTCAACCATTCCTCACCATGCCTTCCTGATCGTGAAACCAATCTTTACGCACCGAAACCGCTTCCGAACAATCGCCCCCCGGGCGCTTTCCGAAGCGGTTCCGAAACATTGCATCATTTTTCACGTTTTTTGTTAAGTTTGCGCTATCTTCGAGCGAAACCCGTATTGCAACTCCCAAAAGCGCAGACCGTCCCGTCCACCCTAGGGAATCGGAACCGGCTCGTTCCAGACTCCAAGGGACGTCCGCGTGATCGAAAATTCTTTTGTATCACCAATGTCATTTAGGTCGAATTCAAACGAAGGCCAATGAGGATAGGGTTCGTTATTGAGATAAATCCTCAAATTCACTTCCGTATCGTGCCTTTCCAGACAAATGGGAATTCCGAACAGTTCGAATTCCCATCCGGCGCAGTCCTCGATGAAAGTCACGGTAATCCGATAGTTTCCGCTTCCGGCGCTGGGATGCACGATGGATTCCCTCGTTCCCTGACTTGCCTGAGTGGTGTATGCGGAGACGTAAGCCGACCCGAAGTCGTCGCCCAAGTCGCAGGTAGAACCGGCGCTCATGTGCTGGTCATCACAAATCTGGCCGTTTGGAGCCTCCCAGGAGAGAGATACGTTCATCGTGCCGTTGCCGGAAAATTGCATCTCTACCTTGATGGTGTCGTTGCCGCCGACGATCACCTCGACATGCTCCCACTCGCTTTCGCCGCCCTGCTCGTCTCTCACCTGCAGACCCACGACGTACGTCCCCACCATGTCCGGCTTGAGACGCACCACGTTGGGAGAAGGCGCGAAGACATCTTCCGTCACGCTGCCCAGAGTCGCGTTGCTCTGGTCGGGCCGGATCAACGACCATTTGAAGTCCAAGTTGTCGCTGTTGCCATCGGGATCTTCACTGATCGTGGCCCAAAACGTGATCGGGTTGTCGTCCTGATCGAACGGCTCATCGTATTCCAGTGGGAATTCTATGGGCGCTTCGTTCTGTCCCAACGCCAGCCTGGCGATCGGCAAGGTGTTGGGGGGGACGCCTTTGGCTCGGAGCGGAACCACTTCCGAATTGCTGGATACCTGCGTGTACTTGATCACCACGTTGCAGGAATTGTCTTCGGCGTAGGTACTCGGAGAATATGCCACGAGGAAATTGAAGCTTTCCTCATCTCCAACAAGCTGCCCCATCGGTGCATTCGAGGCATTGACGGCGAAATCGCAGCAACGCTGGTCGGAATCCGGCACACAGGGAGGGCTAAGCTCGATCAGGTCCAGTTTGATGTCGCGCCCGGCGCGGTTGGTGACGTCGATGGTTTTAATCGCCACCGGATCGGTGACCACCACCTGGCCGAAATTGATGGGATTCGGCACCACCAGAAGCGTACTGTCGTTGGCCGAGCCGTTCACGTACAGCGTCATGCTGCTTTCTTCGGTAACTTCCCCGAAATGCTGGTCCGCCTCGGCGAAAATCACGATCCGGGTGTGGTGATCCTCCAGATAGACCGTTTGCGTGGCCGGACTGTAAATCAGCATCATTTCCAGGCAGTTGTCCAAACCGGGAAGCAAGTAATAGCCGTTGCGGACGCTGATGTCTTCGGTGGGCTCGAACTGGAAATTCAACATGTCGTCGAGGGCGATCTGCTCGATCATGATCGGTCGGTTTTTGCCTGATTCCGGCATGTTGTTGCAGATTTCCAGGCATTCGACAAGGGGTGTGCCGGGCTGAGTGTTGCCCATGCTGATCCTGCGTTCCGTCAACGCCTCGCCGGTGCAGGTACGCACTTCAAGGTTGGTCGTTCCGCCGATATCCACGACAACGGTAATACGGTAGACCGGCGTATCCGGATCGTTGCTGGCGATCTGCATCAGCTTCGATTTCCGGTCCCCGGTGGGATTGACGCCTTCGTAAACCACTTTAAAACCGAACGATCCGCCCGGCTCCACCACGATGGGAAACGTGGGAAGATCCCTAAGCGAAAATTCACTGCTTGATTCGGGAATGGCGAAACTGGCTTCCCCCACCGTCAACGGACAGGTACCGTCGTTGGAAATGGACACCGTTTTTTCAATCTCCCGACCCAGCATCACGTATCCGAAATTCAACTCGTTTCCGACGCTGCTGACGATGTTCCGGTCTTCGCAATCGTTGGATACATCTAACGTTTTACAGCGGTTGTTCGCCGCGCAAAACTGCGTCGCTTCGCAGTCGTCATTGGTTTCGCACTCGAAACCGGTACCGGTTCCGCAATTGACAACGATTTCACATTGGAATGCGGCGTTGCAGTATTCGCAGTTCGAGCAATCGCCGTTGTCCCGGCAATCGTCGACATTCGTGCTTTCCTGTTCGGTATCTCCTTGGGAGTCATTGTCCCCAGCAGTGAGACCCGAACCGGTGTCCTCGCAACCCAGGCTTAGCAGTCCTGTCAAAAGGACCAACACAACGCTCAAAGGCAGTTTTATACCAAACAGAGAGAACCTATTCATTGCAACGAGCCTCCTGGAATTGCTTGGGTTCGTATCGAGTTCTTTTCTTCGCGAAAAACCCCGTATAGTCTTACCATATCCCTCGCTTTTTGCCAACTTACACGTCACACGGGCGACATATCGCGAACCTTCGCACTATTTTTCAGTTCCGTGTGGCGAGCATCAATATAATTAGACGAGAAACGCACGCACGATTCGTGGTTCATTTTCGCGAAATCTTGTGAAAAATCGTACCTTTTTCACAAAAAAACCCCCGGCGTCGATCCGGGGGTGGTTTCACAGTTCCAACGGTATTTCAGTCACAGAATCCGACGAGCCCATAAGCCCATTGAAATACACTGCAATTGTGTCCCGGACAACATTGCTTGAGACCGATTCCGCAAATCGCCGGGTTGATACATTCGGGACAAGCCGGGCCTACCAGTCCACACTGAGGTGCCGTCGTCGCGTCGCAGCAGGTGTCGAGCGGACAAGGCGGACAGTTGAGCACGCATTGGCAGAACATCTGGTCGCAGATGTAGCCCTGCGGGCAAACGCCGCCGCAATTGCAAACCTGGTTCCCCACGCCGCATTTGCCGTCTTCCCGGCAAACCATGTTCCCGTAGCAACAGACCTCGTGCGCCTCGCAGTTGCCGTCGTCGTCGGTGCACCGCAACGTGCAACAGCCCGTCACCTGTCCGGCGGGAATATAGCAGTAGGAATCGGCATTGCACATGGCGTCGTAATCACAGGCCTTGCAATCCTCATCGGGAATGCACTTTCCGTAGTTGTAGCTGTCCGAATTGGTGTCGCAAACGGTCCGAATCGGGCAACTCGCCCCCAATTTGAAGCAGTAACGGGTGCAAAACCCATCGATCTGCGAACCACCCATCAGATCGCAGAACTGGTCCGTGTTGCAATCGAGGTCCGAGGTGCAATAGGAAGGAATGGGCTCGCACTGCCCGTTTTGCAGGTTGCATTCGTGGCTGCGCGGGCAGCGATCGCCACCGTCGATATTGCAACGCACCCAGCAGCGACCCTCGGTCGCGTCCGGATCGGTGTTGAAACAGTACTCGTCCTCGGAAAGCTGGCACCCGGCCTCCATGGAGCACTCGATTCGCGGATCGAATTCCTCTTCCGCCTCTTCTTCGTCGCCTCCGGGAATTTCGGTCACGCAGGCACCTTCGTAGCAGAGCATATCTTGTTCGGCGCATTCCCGATAAAACTGCCACTTCTTACCGTCTTCGGCACAAACCTGAACCTCGGACCAAGTTCGGCATTTATAGGTATTGGGACTGCAAATGCCATCCAACGGCGGGTTCACTTCGGCGCAGGCATCGCCGGTGATGCACTGGCCTTCGATACAGCATTCCGCACAGGTGGCGGCCACCTGCCATTCGGTGCCGGTGGATGTCTGGGCGCAACGCAGGATTTTCGAGAAGGTTTCTACCGATTCCCCGCATTTGTACGTATCGAATTCGCAATTCGCGTTGACCGGTTCATCGTTGGATTCTTCGTTGGATGCCTGATCGCCGTCGCCCGGTTGGACCGACTGGTCATCGTCGCCTGCGGCGCCGGTGTTGAACTCGTCGCAGAGCAATTCGGGAACACAGGCCGAAATGTCCGTCCCGCAGCAGGGAAGCTGGTCGGGGCAGTCCTCGTCCGTTTCACAGGTCGGCGTGCAGGTATTGTCACCGGCGAGATTCAGGCAACTGAGCCCTCCGCAGTCCGAATCGTCCAAACAGGTCAAACCGGCCATGTTTCCGTTATTGGAACCGGAAGACCCGGACTGGTCGTCACATGCAAGTCCTATTAAGGGCAGCACCAGCACGAACCACGCAAAACCGACAAACATCCGCTTTTTCGCCCTACCAAATCCGTCCATGTTGGCCTTCCTGTCTGTTTCCCGTTCTCCCGTACTATGAAAAGAAGTTGTCTTGACGTACAGGAGCAATTATAATGACTCTGCTTCGGTCCTGTCAATTCCTTAACAGTAGGACGTTCCGAAGTCGCGAATTTCTACGAATTGCGTAAAAATATGGTCGGGACTCGTCCAATGTGAAAAGGGATGGGTACGTTTTCGCTCTGCAATGAAGGACTCGTTATGAAACAAGCATTTATCTTATCGTTTTTCCTTCTTTCGTCGGCTTTGCTGGCCTTTGCCGCCTGCGACGACAGCGGCGCCACCGGGTCTCCCGATGGAGACCAAGGGCAGTTTTGCACGGAAAACGAAGACTGCGATCCCGGTTTCATCTGCTTCGAAGCCGCCTGCCTCTATGTCGGGGATAACGGCGACGACGATGGAGAAGGAAGCTCAGGCGGAGATCTCGACATTCCCGATAGCATCGATCCCATCACCCAGGTCTGCCCGCAAGTGGGATTCAGCACCAGCGAAGTCAACTTCGGTGCGGTCGTCGCCGGCCATTCCCGCACGGATATCCTTTACATCAAAAACGCCTCCACCAACGGCGAACTTCTCAACGTCCACGAAGTCTATTATGACACTTCACAGACAAATGAATTCTCCTGGTCCTGGTATGTCGAGGACGATCCCGCCACCGAGGATGTGGACGAAAGCGAGCAGGAAATCCTGCTTCCGTACTCCCTCGAACCCGGCGCATCCCTGGCCGTAACGATTCATTATCTGCCGAGCGACGGCTACGCGGACACGGCCTGGCTGCACATCGCCACGGACGACTGCCTCAACCCCATCTCCGAAGTCAAGCTCGTTTCCGAATTCAAAGGCACGCGGGAAGTCTGCGTCGAACCGGAAATTCTGGAATGGGAGGGCGCGGTCTTCGGCATGATCAACGAGGAAAAAACGATCAAGATCTGCAACTGCGGCGATCCAACGGGTAACAAGCTACTGACCATTGAAGATATTGGATTCCGGGAACCCAACACAAATTTCCTTCCTGGTTCAGGTTTTATCAGTAGTTTTTCCCCAGTATTTTTAAGCCCTCGGCAGGCTAACCACTCCAACGATCACGAGGCCTGTCATGAAGTGTCTGTTGAATTCGCTCCGACTCCTCCAGACGACGCAACTAATTATATGAATATGAACATTGAATTCTCAAATATGCTTCAGGTTATCAACGATTCCGAAGTCACCATTCAGCAATCCAAGGAAGTGCCACTTTATGGCGTGGCACGCGGCGGTGCGCTCATCAGCTACCCCTTCCCCATCGATTTCGGCACCAAGGAATGCGGTGGCATCTACAACGTGCCGGTCACGTTCATCAACGGCACACAGTATTATTTGGAAATCGACGACATCGAAATCATGGCGCGCAATGCCGACGACGATTGCAGCCCCTTCAACCTCGATCCGGCGTCCGTCGGCACGATGCTAGGGATGCAACTCGAACCTTACGGCAACACCGGTGCCACCTACCTGACCACACAGTTCAACCCGACCGATCCCGACTACTGCGAGCCGGAACGCTACAACTGCTGGGTGCGCGTCACGACCCACAACGTCAGCGACGAAACCGGAGAAGCGATTCAGGCTTCCTTCCCCCTGCGCGCCAGGTCCAAAACCCCCAACGAACCGCCCATCTGCCGGATCTCCACGCAGCCCCACGGCGCACCGATCATCACGGACATTCCCGACATGCAACAAGACACATACGCCGTTTTTTACGGGGAAATCTCCACCGACGAGGACTCCAACCACCAGATGACCGATTTCCGATGGGAATGGGTGGAAAAACCGGAGGATTCCCAGGCGTACTTCCGTCCGATGAACGCGGAGTACCACAATGTCGGCATCACATTCGACGAACCGGGCGATTACGAATTCTGCCTGACGGTGCGGGACAACGAGAACGCCGATTGCGTGCCGCGCTGCATCAAGGTGCACGTCAACGGCGAACAGGGGCTACGTGTCCGCATGGACTTCGAGAGCGCCACCAACATGTTCCTATCCTCGAACCACGTCGATCTGGATCTCTGTCTGATGTCTCCCTCGGGCTATACCTGCTGCGATGACAACATGAACATGAACCACACCTGTTCCTTTCCCAACGCAGAGGGCACCGTGTTGTTCAGCAAATGGCACAACCCCACCGATGGTGTACGTGCCGCCTACGAGGAATTGCGTCTCAACAATCCCGTCAACGGAGACTACGAAATCCATGCCGTTTTGGTGGACGACTGCGACGACTGGGTGGATATTTTCGTGATCCCCTTCTGCGGATCTCATACCGATGCCGACTACCGCCTGACCATCAGCGACTCCAACGTCGGTGGCGGAGCCGAACTCTTCCCGGACGTTGAAAAAAGCGGCAACCTGGACTCGGTGGGTGAGACGGATCAGTACATCATCACCCGACGCAATGGTGTATGGACGGCGCTCTACGGACTGTAGAATTTCAATACAGCTCAGACATCAGGAAACCAAAAAAGCCAACCGGAAATCGGTTGGCTTTTTATTTATGTACGCTCGGACGAAACCGAGCGTTTTAACCGTTTAGTGGTCGCAGAGATTCTCGCCGGTGACAAGCTGTCCCTTGAAGTAGTCCTCGACCAGCTTTTCGGGTGCTTCAGCCGGACAACCGACTTTGACGTCCACACCGTTGGCGCGGAAAATATCCTGGGCTTTGATCCCCATTCCACCTGCAAGCACCAGTTTCACGCCATGCTCGGCCACCCACTTGGGAATCACGCCCGGTGCGTGGGCCGGAGGCGTAAGGTCTTCGCGAGCCAGCACTTTTCCGGTTTTCTCGTCCACGTCCAGCACCGCGAATTTCTCGCAATGGCCGAAGTGGGCGGTCAACATGCCGTCCGCCAGTGGAATCGCGAAGCGCACGACGCCTTCCTTGGACTCGGAACCGGCATCGGAACTCGATGCGTCGGCTTCCTTGGGATCGTCCATGGCCAGACAGGTTTCCACCAGCGGCTGCATCGCCTTGCCGATGGCGCTGTCGGGATCGTGGGCGATGGACTGGCCTTTGTCGGCGAACTCGGACACCTTCGGCACCATCGGCAGACTCGCCAGCACCTTGACGTCGAGATCCTTGGCCATCCGTTCGACCTCGCCTTCGGGGAATAGCTTGATGTGCTCGCCGCAATGGGGACAGACCATGCCGTTCATATTTTCCACCACACCAACGACAGGCATACTCAACTGGCGGCAGAACTGGATCGACTTGCGCACGTCGAAGGTCGCCACGCGCTGCGGCGTGGTTACCACCAGCGCGTTCGCGCCGGGAATCAACTGTCCCACGGACAGCGGCTCGTCACCGGTGCCGGGAGGCGCATCCACCACAAGATAATCCAGCTTGCCCCACTCGACATCGCGCAGGAACTGCTCGATCACGCCCATTTTCAACGGTCCGCGCCAAATGACGGGGCTGTCGTGGTCGGGCAGCATGAATCCCAGCGAAATCACTTTGATTCCCTGGGTTTCCACGGGAATCAGCGTGCCTTCGCCGGAACCGGGTCGCTGATCTTCGAGGCCCAGCATCACCGGCACCGTGGGTCCGTGGACGTCCACGTCCAGCAGACCAACGCTCTTGCCTTCTTGCGCCAGGGCCAGCGCCAGATTGACCGCCACCGTGCTTTTTCCCACGCCGCCTTTGCCGGAAAGCACGAGGATCTTGTGTTTGATCTGGGAAAGCCGGAAATTCAGTTGTTGTTTCTGGATCTGCTCGTCGGATACGCCGTGATCGTGGCCGCCGCAACCGCCGCCGCCTTCACCGCATCCACCGCCACCGCATCCGCCATGGTTCGCACTCATCATGTCTCCTTCGTGCCGAATGATAATCCTTCGTTTCGGACCGATCCGCCGGAACGTTCACTCGTCCCGAGATCTTTTGATGGCCCGTCACCAAACGAAACCAAGTCAGGTTACTTACACGACTTTGGTTTTCACTTCAAGGTTTTGACGCAGAACGTCTTGTCTTCGGGCGTCCCTGTTCTCTTTCACCGGAACTAGAGCCGCCTGCTTCAAACTAATCAGTTTTCCAGGAGGTTCAACTCCAATTTCAACCGATCCCAGATTTTTTTCACGGCCAGCGCCGCCGCACCGGCGGAATAATCCACCAACACTTCGCCTGCCACCAGCGCCTTGACCACCGCCGCATCGAAGGGAATGCGCCCGAGGCTTTTCACCCCTTTTTCCGCGCATCGCACTTCGATTTTCTCGGCCATCGTATCGTCCAGGTCGGCTTTGTTCACGACCACGAAGGCCGGCACCTGGAAATGGTGCAACAACTCCAGAAGGCGTTCCAGATCGTGCAATCCACTGGGGGTCGGTTCGGCGATCAGCAACGCCATGTCCACACCGCTGACCGAGGCGATGACGGGACAACCCAGCCCCGGACTGCCGTCTATCAGGATCAGGTCTTTTCCCTCTTTTTCCGCAACCTCCCGTGATTTCTCACGAATCAGGCTCACCAGCTTGCCGGAGTTGTCCGCTGCGATGCCGAGTTTGGCGTGTACCATCGGGCCGTTTGCCGTCTCTGAAATGAACCACTGCCCACTGAGGTTTTCCTCCAGGGAGATCGCCTCCTCGGGGCAGTTCCACTCGCACAGCCCGCAGCCTTCGCAAGAGAACGAATCCACCTCGAAAGACTCGTTGATAGCGTCGTATCGGCAGAGATCCCGGCAGGTTCCGCATTCCACGCAACGTTCCGGGTCGATCTTCGCCACGAAGCCGGAGTAAAAATCCTCACGATGCTGCACCTTTGGATGCAACAGCAGGTGGAGATCAGCCGCATCCACATCGGCATCCACGAACGCGGCATTTTTCGCCAATCGGGCCAGCGAAGCCACGACGCTGGTTTTGCCCGTGCCGCCCTTGCCGGAAAGTACGAGAAGCTGTTTCATGGCCGCACCTCCTTCGCCGTATTGTGGGCAAGTTCGACCAGCTTCGCTTCCCACGCCTCGTCGGCGTCGAGCAGCGTTCCCCCACGTGCATAGGTTGCAGCAATGTGCTTATCGAAGGGGATTTCCAGAACGATTTCAATACCTTCGCGCTCGCAGAACTCGTAGACGCCTCGCTCGCCCAGACCCGCCCGGTTGACGATCACGCTAAAGGTCAGCCCCAGCGCCCGCGCCATACCCACCGCCAGTTCGAGGTCGTTCAGGCCAAACGGCGTCGGCTCGGTCACGAGGAAAAGATGATCCGTCCCCTTCGAGGACTCGATCACGGGGCAGGACGTACCCGGCGGGGCATCGATGATCGTCCAGCCTTCGTCCGCTTCCCGTTCCCGAAGCGCGGCAATCACCGGAACCACCATCGGTTCGCCGATTTTCAGGCGTCCCTGAATGAAATCGACGCCCCGCGTCTCGGCGGTTTCGAGCCAGCCGACAACCTTCGGTTTTTCCTCGATCGCCTTTTCCGGACAAGCCAGCGAACAGGCCCCGCAACCATGGCAAAGTTCGGGGAAAATCAATGGCTTAGAGTCCATGATGGCAATGGCGTTGAAACGGCAGACTTCACGACAGCGACCGTGACCCTTGCAACGATCCTCGTCCACGAAAGGAACGGGAATCGTCACCTCCTGCGGGTCTTGCGGCTCGATATCCAAAAACAGGTGGTCGTTCGGTTCCTCGGCGTCGGCGTCGATCAGCCGCACCTTTTCTCCGCGCTTCGCAAGCGCCAGCGCGAGGGCGACGGACAGAGTGGTCTTGCCCGTCCCGCCTTTTCCCGAAGCCACCGCAATCGTCGTCCGGCTCACCAGTGCCCCTCCACATCTGCGCCATGGGTTTGTTGCAGGCGTCCCGCGAGGTAGTCGTCCAGCGCATCGCCGACCGTGCCTTTGATCCCCGAATAGATTTCGATCTTCGCCGCGTCCAGCGCCCGAAACGCCTTTGGTCCCACGTGACCCGTCAACAGAATCTGCGCGCCGTTGCGATGCACGGTTTCGGCGGCCTGGATACCTGCACCCTGGGCGGCCTGACGATTCTGGGTATTGGGAACGGTCTCGACCTTCCGCTCGTCGCCGTCCACTTCGACGAGGACGAAATTCGCCGCCCGCCCGAAGCGTTCGTCCACGGGAGCGTTCAAACCTTCGCCACTGGAAGTGATCGCGATTTTCATGTGCATGTCCTTTGGTTAAAGGTTGCCGGGGTTTTTCACCGCATCGGCAAACGTTTCTGAAACAACTTCCGCCGAGCAGGAAAGCAAATACGATGCCAGTCTATAAACGTTCATTGTTCAACTCATGAAGGGCGTGAATTCATATGTGGAGAAAATCGATATTTCCAACTAAAAATGTGGGGCAAAGCGTAGGTCGGGTAAATTCTTTACCCGACATCAGGCTGCTGACAAAGTATCTATTTTTGTAGAAACATTTGTCACCCCCGCGAAGGCAGGGGGGCCAGGTGCTTGATATTGCTCTGGATTCCCGCCTGCGCGGGAATGGCATTTATGCTAAATTGCGGCTGGAAATCAAATTCAGGAGGTTTGTCAATACTCTGAGGTCGGGTAAATTCTTTACCCGACATGCCCGATTTTGTTGTCGGATAACGAGTTATCCGACCTACTCAGTCGTTCGATTTCGGGTGGATTACAAAATGTAGCGAAGAAATCGGACCCTCAGGGTCCAAGTGCCTCTCCCAGTGGGAGAGGCCGGTGCTTCGCACCGGGTGAGGGGCTTTGCCAATGGAAAACCCTCACCCTAACCCTCTCCCTCTGGGAAAGGGAATTTACACATAATATCAATGGTTTATCAAATTCCATCATCAAGCATTAGTTGCGAATATAGCTCACGAAAGACCGAACTTCTTCATCTTCCTCCACAGCGTATTGCGGGAAATCCCCAACTCTTCGGCAGCTCGCGTGCGGTTTCCTTCGTGACGCTCCAACACCTGGCGGATGGCATCTGCCTCGGCGGCGTGCAGCGGGTTGGCGGGTTCATCGTCGGAATGGACCTGATAATTCTCGGAAATTCCGCTCGGAAGATCCCGTTGCAGGATCGTGTCTCCCCGACACATCACGAAAGCGTGCTCGATGGCGTTCTCCAACTCCCGCACGTTGCCGGGAAACGGGGCAGACATCAGCGCCGCCATGGCGCTATCGCTGATGCGACCGATCGAGCGTCCTTGTAACGTATTGAATCTCCTACGAAAATGGTTGGCGAGCAGCGGAATGTCCTCGCGCCGTTGCGACAGCGGGGGCAGGTCGATGTGAATCACGTTGAGTCGATAATAAAGATCTTCCCGAAAACGTCCCTCGCGGATTTCATCGACCAGCACCTTGTTGGTTGCCGCCACGAGGCGCACGTCCACTTTCACCGAGTGCGTCGCTCCCAGCGGCTCGAACTCTTTTTCCTGAAGCACACGCAGCAGTTTTACCTGCATCGGCTGGGAAATTTCGCCGATTTCGTCGAGAAACAGCGTGCCGCCGTCGGCGAGACTGAACCGACCGGGCTTGTCCTTTTTCGCGTCGGTGAACGCGCCCCGAACGTAGCCGAACAGTTCGGATTCCAGGAGGTTGTCGGGAATGGCGGCGCAATTGACCGCCACGAAAGGTTTTTGGCTTCGCGGTCCCAGGGAATGCAGGGCACGGGCGATCAACTCCTTCCCGGTACCGCTGACCCCCTCGATCAGCACCGAACTGCTCGATGCAGCGAACAAGGGCAGACGTTCGAGAATCGTCAGCATCCGGCTGTTTTTACTGACGATATCCTCGAACTCGTACATCCCCTCGATTTTCTTACGCAATTCCACGATCTGGCTCAGATCCCGAAACATTTCCACGCCACCGATCAACTTGCCGTCGTCGTCCACGAGGGCGTTGGTGGAAATCGAAATCGGCACCTCTACGCCGTCGCGGGTGAGAATCGTGGCCTCTATCAACTCTTCCTGGGTCCGGCTTTCGAGGCTCTTTTTCAGCGGACATCCCTGCTGGCAGACGTCGGCCCGGAAGATTTCGTAGCAGCGCCTGCCTATGGCCTCCTCGCGGGAATAACCGGTCAACTGCTCGGCAGTATTGTTAAAGGCCGTAACTCGTCCCTCGGCATCAATGGTGAAAATACCGTGGGGAATAGAATTGAAGATCAGCGGAAAAAAACGAGTGTCGAGTTCGGTCATGACTGTCTGCTTTCTCGAAAACCGTTCGTTCGGATTCACCAAACCTGTTACATTTCACGATACACTGTCTCATATTTGAGACAACCCCGTTTTATCAGTTTCCTTCAAAAAAAAGATCGCTTAAAGTCGAAACGAGGCAAAATCCCGAATATCCTTGTTTTGCCCTTGACATTTGAGGTCAATTTACTAATGATGCATCTCCCTTGAGGTCCGGAGACGGGATCGTTTCGGTTTTCGATTGCAAAAACGGTTCCCGTTCCTCGAAATCCTGGAAGAAGAGCATGAAGATTCGCGTATCGGACATTTCGGAAGAGGGAAAAAGCCTGAAAGGCCACCAGGCGGAAGGCTGGGTTCGCGAACACCTGGACATCGGCCCGGAGGATGTATTTCTGCCACACGGGGAACTGCTTTACGACCTTCGCCTGGTCCGAGCCGTGCGCAAGGTGGAACTGAAGGGCACCTCCTCCTTGGTTTGGACCACCCAGTGCGGACGCTGCCTCACTGAGTTGGACTATGTAACCGATATTACACTGAAAGAAGCGTTTCTACCCTCGGAAGAATTCCGCGTGCCGACCGAAACCGCCGTGGATCTGGAGGAAGAGGATTTCATCAATTCCTTCTATCACGACGACGAAATCGACCTGGGGCGTTTCCTACTGGAACAACATCTGCTGGCCCTGCCGATGGTCCTGCATTGCCCGGAAGAATGCGCCCTCCCCCACGCGGAAGGAGCGTCCGAGAACTACGACGACGCCCCTTCCCTGCCCTCCAATCCGAAGTGGAACGAGGGATTGAAGAAACTAAAAACCGATTGGACAAAAAAATAGTAGCCATCTTCCCGATTTTGCTGTAGAAATCACCTGTTTTCGGCGACGGAACGAAACGAACGTCGCCCATTGAGACCAAACGGAGGACATCATGGCCGTACCGCAAAATAAAAAATCGCGATCCAAGCGCGACATGGGGCGCTCGCATCACGCTCTGAAAACCACCGCCCTGATCGACTGCCCCAACTGCGGCGAAACCATGCGCCTGCATCGCGTCTGCCCTTCCTGCGGCTATTACAAAGGCAAGGAAGTTCTGCCTCTGGAAGAGGAAGAATAGTCTAGACCCCCGACAGGGAGACGCACCATGATCGTGATCGCCGGCGACCACGCTTGCGTGGACATGAAGGCTTTCGTCATCGGACTGCTGGAAGAAAAAGGCGTGGATGTCGAAGATCTGGGACCGTTCGACACCAACGCCGTGGACTATCCCGACTACGCCAAGGCGGTCACCGACGCCATCGTGCAAGGCAAGGCCGAAAAAGGCGTCCTGATCTGCGGCACGGGCATCGGCATGTCCATCGCCGCGAACCAGGTTTCAGGAATCCGGGCCGCTTTGGCGCACGACGCAACGACGGCCCGGCTTTCCCGCGAGCACAACGACGCCAACGTGCTGTGTTTCGGCGCGCGGATCGTCGGCAAGGAAGTGGTCCGCGACATCGTGACTGCTTGGCTCGACACCCCCTTTTCCGGCTCCGAACGCCACGTGATTCGGCTCGAAAAAGTCCGCAAAATGCACCAATAACGGTGAACTGAGGCGAATCCCCTTTCGAAAAGGTGGAGGGCACCATGCGTTGTCCGGTTTGCGGCCACGACACCAACGTTTCGGAAACACGGGTCATCAAAGACGGCACGGAGATCCGTCGCCGCCGGAACTGCCCCGAATGCTCGCACCGCTTCACCACCTACGAACGCGCGGAAAAACGCTTCCCCACCGTTGTCAAGCGTGACGGTCGCCGCGAACGCTTCGACGAGGACAAGATCATTGCCGGACTGACCCGCGCCTGCGGAAAACGCCCGGTTCCTCGCGAACGTTTGGACGAGGTGGCCAAGCAAATCACCCGCAGCATCCACGAAATGGACGCCCCCGAAGTCCCCAGCGATAAAATCGGGGAACTCGTGCTGGCCCGGCTCGCCGAAATCGATCCCGTGGCCTATATCCGCTTCGCCTCGGTTTATCTGGCTTTCGAGGATTCCGAGGATTTCAAGGAAATCATCGAACATCTCGAAATCAAGCGCTCCAAATCCAAGTAGCGCACAACTTTTTCGACGGCTTTTCATGTCCACCAATTCCTATACCTATAACCCGGTTTTCATGAAACGCGCCCTCGAATTGGCTCGCCGAGGTGCGGGATTCGTCTCGCCCAACCCCATGGTCGGCGCAGTGGTGGTGAAAGGTGACGAAATCATCGCCGAAGGCTGGCACCACGCCCACGGGCAGGATCACGCCGAGGTGGACGCCCTAAAGAAGCTGAACTTCCACGCCGAGGGCTGCGCAATGTACGTCACCCTCGAACCCTGCTGTCATTTCGGCCATACTCCACCTTGCGTGCACGCCATCGAAAAGTCCGGAATCACTCAGGTTTTCGTGGGCATCGTCGATCCTAACCCACTGGTTGCGGGCAAAGGGCTGGCCTATCTGCACAAAAAAGGCATCGGAGCCGAAGCCGGTTTCATGGAACTGGAATGCTGCGAACTCAACGAGATTTTCATCCACTTCATCACGACGAAACGGCCTTTCGTCAACGTCAAAGCAGCGCTCAGCCTGGATGGAAAAATAGCCACCCGCACGGGCGATTCGGGACAGACCACCGGGGGAATTTCCTCGCCGGAATCCTTCGCCTGGACTCATCGCCGACGACACGCTCTGGACGCCATCCTCATCGGTTCGGGTACCGCCCTGGCCGACGATCCCCGGCTCACCTGCCGACTTCCGGAGGGTGAAGAAAGCCGCGATCCCTTCCGTTTCGTGTTGGACGCTCAAGGCGTCGTTTCCCCTGAAAGTCGGATGTTCGCCCTTGAAAGCGCCAAAACCACGATCATCACCACCGAACGTTCTCCCGAAGACTGGCGCTCCCGCATCCGTGACGCGGGCGGAGAAGTCTGGGTCATGGACGCCGACCCCGAAGGCCACGTGCCTATTTTAGAAATGTTGCAAAAAATGGGAGAACTCCACATCGCGTCGGTGCTTGTGGAAGGCGGATCGGGGATCATCCGTTCGTTAATCGACGCAAAAGCCGTGGATCGCTTCGATTTTCTCTACGCCCCGATCCTTATCGGCGGACGAGAACTGCCGTTCTGCGGAGGCAAAGGGGTGGAAACGATCCTCGACGCCCTCCGGCTCGACATTCGCCGCACACGACCTTTAGGCCGGGACTGGCACGTCACCGCCTATCCCGCAAAAGACTGAACCCCTTATCTCCCTACATTCCTTCCGCAAGCGGTTTTCGGAAACCATCATCCGCATTCCACCTCCGCGAAACGATTCATTTTGCCTGAAAACAGCCGATTTATAGAAAAACCGGATACTTCCGGGTCCGGTGTGCAGGCGTTTCCCGTACCTCATGCACCATCGGACAGGTCTCGAATGAATCTTTGATCCTCTTCGCGGAGCCTCTCATGCGTTCTCTTCCCCGATTCATCTTCTGGAGCTTTTTTTCACTGTTTTGCACCTTTTGGATCGCTTGTGGAGATCACGCCGCCCTGACGGAGGATCTCTCCGCCATCGCCGATGCCGACGAGGAAACCTCGTTCGACGACGACCTGGAACCTTTGGAAGATACCGAAAATACTGAAGAATCCGACACTTCGGAAGATCTCGAAACCGACGACGAAACCGGGGATTCTACCTCCGTGAATGTGCTGGACCTGCTGTGCGACGGTATTTTCTGTTCGGGTTTCGGTCGCTGCGTGGTGCTGGATTCCGAGCCTCACTGTCTCTGTCAGCCGGGATATCATGAAGAGGAAACCGCCTGCGTGCCCAACGATCCGCTCGACCCCTGCGCCGGAGTGGAGTGCGGCAACGGAGGCGCGTGCGTGGTGCTTTCTCAGGAAAGCGGCGAGATCGCCTGCAGTTGTCCCGAAGGAACCTATCATCACGAGCTTCATTGCCTGCCTCAAGATGAGGTCGAAGGCTGCAACATGGTCGATATCGGCAATGGGATGGAAGTCTGCCTGTTTCCCGGGAATCCCATGGGAGAGGAAGGAAGCCTGCATTTTCCGAACAATTTCCAGACCATATCGCTGACTCGCTCGCTTCCCTCTGCCGTGGACCACCGAAGCGACTACCTCGACGACTACCTGACGCAGCCCGACAACCAGGGAAGTTGCGGCACCTGCGTAGCCTTCGCCACGGTCCACGCCCTCGAAGCCATCCTCGCTTCATGGATGCAGCCCGCCGCCGATATGAGCCAGTCCCACGTCTGGCAAATGTCGGGACTGTCTCTTTCTTGCACCAACGGTGCTTCGTTGGGGCGAGTCGTCGGCGCAGTGACCGGCACACGGTTTGTGGTTCCGGAAACCGTCTGGCCCTACATCTGCCATTCTTACGGCTCCGGCAGTTGCTATGGATGGCTGGAAAGCCGGGAGATCGACGAAGCTTCCGAGGGATTATTCCATGGAGCCTCCCCTTTCAACGTCACTAACGGCAGCTCCGAAGTGCTGGAACAGGCGCTTTCCGATGGCTACAACGTGATTTACGCCGTCCCGGTATACGGCAATGTCTGGTCTACATGGAACCGTTCCGTTTTGATTGATCTTCCACAACCGGGCGATTATTACCAGGGCGGCCACGCCATTTTAATCGTCGGCTACGACCGCGCCAGGCAGGAATTTCAATTTCTCAACTCCTGGAGTGACACCTGGGGCGACGGCGGATACGGACGGTTCAGCTATCGGTTCATTACGGCCTATGGTTACGGTGGCATCGTAATCCGCAATCTCGTAAGCAGCACCTGCTCCAAAGACGACGACTGCGCCTGCGGCGTCTGCCGGGACGGAGCTTGCACGCTCCAACAGGAAATCCTCAACGAACTGGACGACAACTGCGATGGCCGGGTGGACGAAGGCGTGGAATGCAGCGACGGCGACACGCAACCCTGCGGAGGAACCGACGTCGGCGAATGCGAGTTCGGCATACAAACCTGCGTAATCGGTCGCTGGGGAGCCTGCGCAGGTGGGTACGTGGCGGCACAAGCGGAAATCTGCGACGGAAAAGACAACGACTGCGACGGAAAAACCGATGAAAACCTTACCCGCGTCTGCGGCAGCGACGTGGGAGAATGCCGTTCCGGTGTGCAAGCCTGCCTGGCGGGAAGTTGGGGGTCGTGCGAGGGAGAAACCCCGCCGTCCGAGGAAATCTGCGACAACCTCGACAACGACTGTGACAACATGGTGGACGACGGCCTGTCCATCCCCTGCGGCAACGATGTGGGATTGTGCGTGAAAGGGGTCGAAACCTGCGTGGCCGGAGTATGGCGCGAATGCATGGGGGGCGTCACCCCTGCCGAGGAAATCTGCGACAACGAGGACAACGACTGCGATGGCCAGACCGACGAAAATATTTCGCGTATCTGCGGCAGCGACGTAGGGGAATGCATCAAAGGCGTGCAAACCTGCTACTTCGGCACCTGGGGCGCTTGCGATGGGGAAACCGCTCCATCCGTGGAAATCTGCGATAATCTCGACAACGACTGTGACAACGCGGTGGACGAAGACCTCTTCCGGCTCTGTGGCAGCGATGTGGGAACATGCGAAAAGGGGATCGAGACCTGCTCGTTCGGTTCCTGGGGTGTTTGTACCGGGGAAACGACCCCAAGCACGGAACTGTGCGACAACCTCGACAACGACTGCAACGGGAGCATCGACGACGGCGTGGACCCGGCGCTCGTACCACCCGAGGAAGCCTGCCCGACGGTGGGTGTCTGCGCCGATGGTGGCGCGGCGAATGTCTGCGGGGCCGGGCAATGGTCCTGCAATATGCCACCTGATTACGTGGAAACGGAATGTCCGATCGTCAACGAGCACTGCGCCGCCGGGTCGTTCAGCGATCCGAGCTGCGTAGACGGTCTCGACAACGACTGTGACGGCGAAACCGACGAGAACGACAAGTATTTTTACTGCGAACAAGCCCCGGATTACTGGAAAATCGAACAAAGCCTGGAATGCACCGAGGGGCCGTATGGAAAGTGCCTGGAAGAGCCGGGAAGCTACCAATGCTTCATGAATCCCACCAGTTGCGCAGTGGAGATTCAGTGCACGGGGGCGACGATCCCGCAAGCCGAGCAATGCGACGGCCAGGACTGGGACTGCGACGGGTACGTCTACGACCGACACGACATCGACAACGACGGCTTCGGCGACTGCCCCGGCTACGAGGATTGCGACGAAACCACCGCCTTGGCCAGGCCCGGCGGAGTGGAAATCTGCGACGGGCGGGACAACGACTGCGACGGTTCGACGGACGAGGAAGGCGTCTGCGACATCGCGGACGGCGATACGGACGAGGAATTTCAAGAAGATACGGAAACAGAGGACGAAACGCCCTTCACGCCGCCGGAATTCGAATGGATCGAGATCCCCGAGGGAGATTTCCGCATGGGCTGCTCGCTGGGCGACACGCAATGCTACGTTTCCGGCACCGAGGAACCGGCCCACGACGTCTCCATGGACGCATTTCGCCTGCTGTCCACAGAAGTAACGAGAATGCAGTATCAGTGGGTGGTATTCGGCGAGCCGGATCGCTCCGACTGCCCCGACTGTCCCAAGGAAGGCATCACCTGGCACGAAGCTAGCGCATTTTGCGAAGCCATAGAAGGAAGGCTGCCAAGCGAGGCCGAGTGGGAATACGCCGTCCGTGCAGGCACGGAAACGAGCCATTATTGCGGCAATGATTCAAGCTGTTTAGACGATATCGCCTGGCGTAGCGGTCCCACGCATCCGGTCGGGCAAAAACAGCCAAACGCCTGGGGCTTGTACGACATGCTGGGCAACGTCTGGGAATGGGTGGAGGACTGCACGCATCCCAACTACGTGGGTGCGCCCTCCACGGGCGGCGTATGGGAAGGCGGCGACTGCTCGACCCGCATTCTTCGAGGGGGCTGCTGGATCTGCTCCAACCAAACCATGCGCGCCTCGGCCAGGGCCACGGGCGATCCGAACACCCGTTACGAGCACGGCGTGGGTTTTCGCTGCGCAGGAGAATGGCTGCCACCTACCGATGGCGACGAAGATTCCGACGAAGACTTCGAAGAATCCGACGTACTCGAAACGCCGGAAACGCCTGAAATGGATGAGGTTTTCGAGATCGACACTGAGGTTTCGGATGACGAAACAGGCGGAGAATCCTTCGATGCGGACGACGATGCGACGGAAACGGAAGTCTTGCCCAGCGATGAAGACCTTCTCGATGAGGACGTTTCCGAAGCCGATACCACAGACACCCAGGACAACGCCGAAGCGGACACCGACCTCGACGCTTCCACCGAAAGCGACCCGGACCCGGATGAAGTGACACCCGGCGACGACGATCCCGATTTATCCGGGGAAGAATCGGAAGACGAACCGGAAACGGATCTCGCTGAAAACGCCGAGAATACGGAAACGGAGACGGAACTCACCGATATTACGGAGTATTTCGAGCAGGAGCAACAGGAAGACGAGGTTTCGGAGCTTGCCGACGAAGAGACGGAAATGGATCTCGCCGATACGGAAGCGGAAACCGTCGAATGGGTGGAAACGGACCTGGAACCCGCTCAGGAAGAAGACTCCGCTGGGGGCGACGAAGACGCCACAGACACGGCGGATTGGGACGCAGACGCTTCGGAACTCACTGAAATCACTGGAGAAGAAGATACTTCAGAAGCTACCGAAGACGACGTTTCCGAAACCGATGCGCTTTCCGAATCGGATGCCTACGAGGCCGATGGGGAAACGGTGGAAGAAAGCATGGAAGAAACCGTCGAGTTGGAATACGCCTACGTCTGCGCCGGATCGTTCGAGATGGGCTGCTCTCCCGACGACGATGAATGTATGCCGGACGAGGGCGGCGAGTCGGTGGTTCTCGACCGCGATTTCCTGCTGACACCGTATGAAATCACGCAACATCAGTTCGAAATCGTGATGGGCTTCAATCCGAGTTATCGGCAGAATTGCCCGACCTGCCCGGTGGAACAGGTTACTTGGGACGAGGCAAGCGAATTCTGCACGCTCATGGGCGCACGGCTTCCCAGCGCCACCGAGTGGGAATTCGCCGCCAGAGCCGGAACAACTACCCGATATTATTGCGGAACAGACGCCTCCTGCCTGGACGATGTGGCGTGGTATCTGGACAACGGGTCGAGTCACGCGCATCCGGTGGGAGAAAAAACGCCCAATGGCTGGGGACTTTACGACATGCTGGGCAACGTCTGGGAGTGGGTCGAGGACTGCTCCGACGAAACCTGCGAAGCTTACTATCATCGGGGAGGTTCCTGGAGGGACGAAGCGCGGAAATTGCGTGTCAGCTACAAATCCAGCCACGCTCCGGATAGCCGCCTGACAACCATCGGCTTCCGTTGCGCCACCGAAATCGAGTAACCACACCCACGAAGAAACAGAAGATTTCTGCATAATATCAAGCGTGTAACTTATAGTCGATCGAGTTTTACCCCGGCTATGAGTTTTCTATCGAGTGAGAATACTCCCCGACTTGTCGAAATCCATCCTCGAAAAAAGCCCTCTATCGAGACCCCCGAGAAACGCAAGAGAAGTTGCTTCGCATCGCGGAATCCGCTAACCTGCTTTCGCTTTTCAACATCGGGATGCCGAGCGATGATTAAATCCATCCTTGTGGTCACGGAAGATCGATCCGCCGCCGAAATGCTCTCACGCGGTTTCCACGACCGGTACGACGTCGAATGGTTCTCGGACCTCGACGCCAGGCGTTTGATGTCACTTAAGACCCGACCCGTCGAAGTGCTGTTCGCGGACATCGATACGCTTCTGGCCGACGTGCCCTCAAAGAGCGATATCCGAGAAATCGAATTCGTCATTCGCCGTCTGCGGGGTGCACTCCCGGATATCGATATCGTGGTCATGACGACCCAGGACAGAATTCGAGAGACGATCAAAGTTATCCGCGCAGGGGCTAGTTCTTACCTGACCTACCCCATCGACCCCGTGGAACTCAACAACGTGATGAACAGCCTCCAGGAAACCAAGCAGATGCAACTGGAACTGGATTACCTGCGCGATCAATTCTGGCAGGTAGACGCCCTGGATCTGGTTCGCACCAACAGCCCGAAAATGCAGGAGGTTTTCAATAAAGTTCGCACCGTGGCGGCGAAAAAAGTCACGGTTCTGCTGACCGGTGAAACCGGCACGGGAAAAGGCGTCATCGCCCATCTGATCCACCAGCACAGCAAACGCAGCGGCGAACAGTTCATTAGCGTACATTGCGGAGCGATTCCCGACACCTTGCTGGAAAGCGAACTTTTCGGCCACGAAAAAGGCGCGTTCACCGGCGCGACCCGGCAAAAACTCGGTCGTTTCGAAATCGCCAACGGCGGCACAATCTTCCTCGATGAGGTCGGCACCATTTCGCCTTCGATGCAGGTAAAGCTGCTGCATGTGCTGCAAGACGGCTCCATGCAGCGCATCGGCAACGAAAAACCGATGGAAGTGGACGTTCGCATTGTCGCAGCCACCAACGAAGACCTGAATCAGCGAAGAATCGACGGCACGTTCCGGGGCGATCTGTACTATCGCCTGAACGTCTTCCCGATCGAGCTTCCTCCGTTGCGAGAACGACTCGACGACATTCCGCTTCTGATCGAAACGTTTCTGTCGAGACACAATCGCTTATATGCCAAGAATATCAGTTACATCCATAAGGACGTCCTCCGCGCATTTCGCCAGTACGACTGGCCCGGAAACATCCGCGAGTTGGAGAACCTGATTGAAAGAGCCTACTTGCTTGAAGAATCCGAAACCCTGACCCCGGATAGCTTCCCCGCTGAATTGTTCGCTACCGATAGAGCCGAAACACACGTCCCGTTTCATCCAAACAAGACTCTCGCCCAGTTCCGCCAGGAGTGCTACGACGCATTGGAAAAGCAATACCTTAAGGAACTGCTTTCAACCCATCACGGCATCATTCATAAAAGCGCATCCGCCGCCGGAATCACTCCGCGCCAGCTTCATCGACTGCTCAGCAAGCATAAAATCGTGAAAGAATCGTACAAATAACTTCCGGTCCGACCTCATTTCCGGTTCCACTCCGAAAAACAAGACACCACACGTCCGATACGTACCAAACAAGGACATATCATGTCTCATTTCTGAGTTTTCCAATAAAATCAACACATTACATTACTTCTTACACAAAGTGCACCATTATGAGCACTTGAAAAATAGGACACCGTACTTCCGAAACAGGGAGACGATCCTTGAACGATATTTCGTTTTATCCTATGATTTCAGTATCTTACAAATTCTGGCACACAAAATGCTTTAGCGCACGAACCATAAACGAATCCTTTTCGTCTCAATCTATGAACGCGTGAGGAACATGGGTACTCCGCCTGAAATTACATTAATCGGTATCGTGACCGCAAACGCCTGGAATGGTGACCACGACGTCACCGGCGTGGCCATTGCGGTAGACGGTGAACGAGAATACATCATCGAAAAAAACGAATACCACGACGACCTGATTCGTCTGGTTCGTCAAGAAGTGGAGTTGACCGGAAAGGTGACAAAAAGTGGGAAGGGAAAGCTCAAAGTGTCTGTCACGAGCTTTCGGGTTCTATCACAAGAATGATCTAATCGATCGAAAGGAGAGCATGATGGCGACGAAAAAGGCGGCAACAACGAAGGCAGCGCCTAAAAAGGCCGCAACCAAGAAAACGGCTCCCAAAGCCAAAGCAGCTCCCAAAAAGAGCGTAGAGAAAAAAGCAGGTCCGGCAAAACCCATGACAAAAGCGGAAATCGTCACGCATTTCGCGCAGAAATTCGAGTTAACGAAAGACCTGACCGCCAACTTCCTGGACGAGTTGGTCAGCCTTTCCGCAACGGAAGCCAAGCGCGCCGGAGCGTTCACGATTCCCGGCCTGGGAAAAGTCACGCTTCAGGACAGAAAAGCCCGCATGGGACGCAACCCCGCCACCGGTGAAGCCATGAAAATCCCGGCGAAAACCGTGGTGAAAATGCGTTTGTCCAAATCTTTCGCGGATGCAATCGTGCCGCCGAAGAAGAAAAACAAGAAGTAAATTGTAGCCTTGTTCCGTCACATCGCCTGATGGTTCCTATTTTTATGGCTCATCCTCAGGCGATTTCTTTTTTTCAGGAAAGCCGTGTTCATGATGCTGATTCTGAGTATGGCGCTGTTGTCCGCGGGTCTGGTGGTTCTCGGAATCCTGGAATTCTGGTTTCATATCCGAGGATTGAAACGAATCCCCATTCGGATTCACGTCGCCGGAACACGGGGAAAATCCAGCGTCGCCCGACTGATCGCCGCAGGACTCAACGAAGCCGGAATCACGACGGTCGCGAAGACGACGGGCACGCTTTCTCGCATGATTCTGCCGGACGGCCTGGAGGTGCCTGTATACCGCCCCGCTGGGCCGAACATCATCGAGCAGAAACGGATCATCAAAGCTGCCAACAGCCTCGGAACTCAGGCCATCGTCATGGAATGTATGGCCTTGCAACCGATTCTCCATTGGGTTTTGGAAGACAAGATCATCCGCGCCACGCACTCAGTGATTACCAATGCCAGGGCCGACCATCTCGACATTATGGGACCGACCGAAGTCGAAGTCGCCCAGACACTGGCAGGAATGATTCCTAAAAACGGAATGTTGTTTACGGCTGAACAGCGCCACCGTGAGGTTTTCGAGGCAGCCTGCAAGGATCGGAACACGAAATTCAAACCCACCGAGGAAGAAGAGATCGAAAACATAACTGACGAGGATCTCTCAGATTTTTCTTATTCCGAACACAAAGAAAACGTAGCATTGGCTCTTAATGTTTTGGAGGAATTCGGCATCGAGCGATCCGCTGCGATGCGGGGCATGTGGAAAACCAGGCCCGATCCCGGTGCGTTGACCGAATATCGACTTGATTTTTTCGGAAGAAACATCGTGTTCGTCAACGGTTTCGCCGCCAACGATCCCGAATCGACCGAAACCATCTGGAATTACGCCCTTGAAAAATACGGGGACGTGGAGCAGAAAATCGGCGTGTTCAATCTCCGTGGAGATCGTCCATCGAGAACGCAGCAACTGGCCAAAGAAACTTCCTTCTGGCACAGTGCGGATAAAGTGATCTTGATGGGTACGGGAGCGTATCTTTTTGCGAAAATCGCGGCCAAATCCGGAGTGGACCCGTATAGCCTTATCATCGCCGATTCCAGCCGCACCGAGGATCTATTCGAAACCATCGTCGGCCATTGCGGCGTAACGACTCTGATCGTGGGTATGGGAAACATCGGAGGGCTAGGTTTAAGCCTTGTACGTTTTTTCAAGAACCGGTCCTGCTTTGAGGTGGCATCATGATGGAATTCTTACCCTTATCGGTGGGAATCGGCCTTGTCGTCGGACTGCTTTTTACCGAGTTGTTCGGAATCGCCACCGGTGGTTTGATCGTTCCCGGCTATATCGCACTGGCCTTGCATCGACCGCTGGACATCCTCGTCACCTTGGGCGCTTCGTTTGTCACCTGGGGAATCGTGCGGGCATTGTCCACGTTTCTCATTATTTATGGGCGACGCAGAACCGCCTTGATGATCCTCATCGGCTACACCATCGGGATGCTGGCCAACGAATGGCCCGGCGCCACCCAGTTGGAATATGACGTCATCGGCTTCATCATCCCCGGATTGATCGCCATCTGGATGGACCGGCAGGGGATTCTCCAGACCTTGGCTTCCCTGACCATCGTGTCGATTATCGTCCGTCTGATTCTCATCCTGATTATCGGCCAGGAGCTGCTGCCATGAAAAAGCTGTACTGGCGTCCACAACGGATATCGTTGAAATTGCTGTGGATTATTACTGTTGTAGCCGTGATCGGCCTGCTTTTGGTCGAAAACTACACAGTCAAAGAGAAGCAGCCTTTTTATTCGAAAAAAATCAAAGCGGCACGTCTTGCGCAGCAGGCGTTCGACACGATCCGGCAGGAACGGGCGCGGCTGAACATTCCCATCGACCCGGAGGCGGACCCCGCACAGACGGGCTTGATCGGCGAGCTTCTATCTCCTGTGACCACGAATCCGGGTCATTTGCCGGCGAAACAAACTTCCGCGAACCCAAACTTCTCGGCTGTAATCGTGCACTTGCTCAAACGGGCGGGCGTCACGGAAGGCGACAAGGTGGCGATCGGCTTTTCCGGCTCCTTTCCGGCCCTCAACATCTGCGTGCTTGCGGCCATCGTTACACTCAAGGCCGATCCGATCATCATCGCCAGCGCGGGTTCTTCCCAATGGGGGGCGAACAACTCGGAATTCATGTGGCCCGACATGGAAAAACTGTTGAAAGAGAAGCACATTTTCCCCTATCGATCCATTGCGATATCGCGTGGCGGCATCGACGACCGCGCCCTGGGAATGCCGAAAAGCGCTCGGAAAATGCTTGACCAGGTTATTGCCCGCAGCGGCGTTCCAATACTCGAAACCGCCAACTATGCGGAATCCGTAGAAAAACGCATGGCTATTTACAGCGAATACTCCAGCGATGCAGAGATTGCGGCGTATATCAATGTCGGAGGCGGCACCACTTCCGTGGGTACGAAAGTCGGCAAGAAAATGTTCAAACCGGGTCTGAATCGCTCGATTCCTCGTGGAGATGTGGATATCGATTCCGTAATGACCCGTTTCGTACTCGACGGTGTTCCGGTGATCCACCTTTCCAAAATCCGGGTGCTCGCGGAAAAATACGGACTTCCGCTGGAACCGGTTGTTACGCCGAAAATCGGCGAGGGAAAGATCTTTTACAGAAAAGTGCACAGCTACGGGTTAACGGCTGTCGTGTTGTTCATCATTATCGCCCTTCACGTGGCGTTCATCCGCCTGGATTGGGGCTATCGTTTCTTCAGTTCCGGAAAAAGAGAAACCTACTCCTCTCATCCGGAACATATGGTTTGACAAAAGGATAGATTTTGGCGTAAACGCCGTTGTCAGATTCCATAGGCTGAAAACGCCTGGCTTGTCTATGAAAGCAACAACAAGCATTAAGGAGGCCACGAACATTGAAAGAACTGGGTAAGCACGTCATTGTGGAAATGTATGAATGCGATTCCGAGATTTTAAACGATTTCGACACGATCCGAACCAGTATGCTGGAAGCGGCGGAAATCGCCGGAGCCACGATCGTCGGCGAAACGTTTCACCGCTTCGCGCCGCACGGCGTGTCCGGGGTAGTGGTCATCGCAGAATCGCATCTGTCCATTCATACCTGGCCCGAATACGGATACGCCGCGCTGGATCTTTTCACGTGCGGGCATAGTGTTGATCCGTGGAAAGGGTTTTCGCATCTTCGCGAAAAGTTGAAAGCCGGGCAGGTATCCCACGTCGAAATGAAACGAGGACTTTTCCCCTTGGCAAACGGCGAACCGTTGCCGTTCAAACCCGAAATGAAATCTTCCTACTGGAGCGAAAGCAATGTTTGACTACCATCCTACGCACTTTCTCCTTTGCAGCGGCGCTTCGGAAGGTTACACTCCGCTCAATGCATTCGACGCAGCGCTGCTTAATGCCGGAGTCGGAAATACGAACCTGATGAAAATGTCGAGCATCCTCCCTCCGAAAATGATCCGGAAGGACTCGGCTACTTTCGCCCCAGGCGGCTTTCTTCCCGTGGCCTATGCATCGATCACTTCGGTAACGCCGCAGGAAGTGATTTCCGCAGGCGTCGCCGTAGCCACCCCGAAAGACGACGCCAAACCCGGCGTGATTATGGAATACAGCGCACGAGGTCATGCCGAAGACATCGAGCGCATCGCGCGATCCATGGCGGAAGAAGCGCTCAAATACCGGGGATGGCCCATTAAGGAGATCCAATCCATCGCCATCGAGCATCGCGTGGAAACCATCGGCGCGGCTTTTGCCGGGCTGGCGCTTTTTTCCGAAAACGCCTGATTGCATCGGAGGAAAACGATGAAACAACCGGGATGGTTTCACGAACTGCAAAAAGGGGATCACGGTCTGGCGATCCGAAAGGACAACGTGTTGCTGGACACGAAAACCCCTTATCAGCACATGGAAATCTTTGAAAATCAAGGGCTTGGCCGTGTGATGATCCTCGACGGCTGCATGATGCTGACCGAGAAGCACGAGTTCACCTACCACGAAATGCTGGTCCATCCCGGACTGCTCGCCCATCCGAATCCGAAGCGGGTGCTGGTCATCGGTGGCGGGGACGGTGGAACGTTACGCGAGATTCTGAAACATCCCGAAGTGGAAGAAGCCGTTTTATGCGAGATCGACCGGGAGGTCATCGAAGCTTCCAGGGAATTCCTGCCCTTCACGGCCTGTGGTCTGGATCATCCCAAAGCGAAAATTCACGTCGGCGACGGCATCGAGTACATGAAAGCGAACCGGGAATCGTTCGACGTCGTGGTGATCGATTCGACCGATCCCGTGGGGTTTGCCGAAGGGCTTTTCAAGGCCGATTTCTACTTGGATGCGAAGCAGGCGATGCGCGAAGGGGGATTCATGATTCAACAAACCGAGTCACCCTTTTTCGACGCCGAGGTGTTTCGGGGCATTTTCATCGAATTGAAAAAGGTTTTCGGAAAAGTATGGTGCTACGGCGCGTCCATCCCCATGTACCCTTCCGGATACTGGACCTTCGGCATCGCCTCGGAACATAGCGATCCCTGGGAGAATTTCGACTCCGAACGCGCCGAAAATCTGCCGGACTTGAAATACTATTCCCAAAGTATGCAGTATTCGGCGTTCGACCTGCCTCTATTCGCCAAACAACTGATCGGAGGCGCGAAAGCGTAACTCCCATGATTATCCGTTACCTTTGCGCTAAAAGAGAGCCGGTGAAAGGGGCATGGACCATTCTAGGCGTGCCATTGGATGAGACGGGAAGCTACCGAAGAGGAGCCGGTAAAGGACCCGAAGCCGTCCGGGAAGCATCCGATTCACTGGAGGAATACTGCCCGGTGCTCGATGCCGACCTTTCCGAGAATCGGTTCGCCGACATCGGGGACATCCTCCTGCCACGCGGCGACCTCCAAGGCTCTCAGAAAGCGATTGCAGACGCCTTCGCCAACCTGTTTTCCGCCGGGGCGAAACCCTTGATGCTGGGTGGAGAACACAGCGTTTCGATGGCGGCGATTCGTGAGACTGCAAAGCGCTTCGAAGACCTTTGCGTGCTTCAATTCGACGCACACGCCGACTTGCGCGACACCTACGACTCCACTCCTCTTTCCCATGCCTGCGTCATGCGTCGCGTGCTTGAAAACGTGCCTGATTCCAATATGTTCCAAATCGGCATCCGTTCCGGGACACAGGAAGAATGGCAATGGATGCGCGAGCATCGCACGGTGTTTCCCGCTTCTCCCGAAGCGTTGCGCGACATCGTGCAGCGGGTTGCAGGACGACCGGTCTATCTCACCATCGATCTCGATGTACTCGACCCCTCCATCATGCCGGGAACGGGCACCCCGGAACCAGGTGGTTTGACCTATGCCGAATTCGAAAGATTGCTATTGGAGTTGCGTCCGCTGAATCTCGTTGCGGCAGATGTGGTCGAACTTGCACCGGATCTAGATCCAAGTGGCGTTTCGGCGGTGGTCGCCGCAAAAATCGTCCGCAGCCTGCTGCTTCTTTCCGTGAAATCCTGATCGAAGAAATCTTAATAGATTCAAGCATTTAAAAAAAATGTCGCTAAAATCACTCAGCGGTAGTTGTCCGGGGCGAACTTTTCGTACAAATTCCCGAACAGGTTCTCTGGATCGAGTTTTTGCTTCACGGCGTCGATGCCCGGACGGTTGTAGATGTCCCAAAACGTGTTTTCGTCGTAGTGATTGCGGGAAATCAGCGTCTTTATGCCGTGCAGTTCGTAAACTTTCTTCTCCAGCAATTCCGAGTAATCCACGTCGGGGCGGTTATTCACCTTTCCGTATATGGCAGCGTCGATCACGAACGGCTCGCCCATTTTCTCGGCGTATTTTCGATCCACCCAGGGATACACTTCCGACATTTTATACGGCACGATCCACAACGGGTAGAAATCGAAATCTTTTTCGTACCATTCGTAAAAACGACTGAAATTGTGTCGCGGGATGAAAACATCCACCACGACGTCCGGGCGCTTCTTCACCAGACGCAACACCGAACGAAGGCGTTGACTCCAGGTGATGAGGTTCGTGCTGCCAAGCACCAGTTTGCCGATCAACGCCCGTACCGGTTTTGTTTCCAGCAACGGCAGGGTCTTGGTCAGCCAGTGGCATTCGGCGTCGTACCGGAAAAAGTAGCCTTCGGCGGTCAAGTAATCCTCACGACGCTCCAAAGTGCTTTTATAATAAACATTTAGCCACTCGTAGTCCGATACGTACGGCGCCTCGTCCACCATTTCACCCAAACACAGCACGAAATGGTTTTTATCGTGCACGATACCGTCGATGAAGGTGAAATCCCCCGCCTCGCAGCGCTCGTTCAGTTCTTTCCAGAATTCCTCGTAGGTGGAGAAAAGACGATACTCCATGCGTACATAAGGTTTCGCCGGAATAAGCTTGAACGTCGCCTTCGTCAACCTTCCCAACGTGCCGTAGGAGCCGTGTAGCAGGTGAAACACGTCCGGGTCGTTCTCCGGCGAGCAGGTGCGGACTTCTCCCGTCCCGGTAAGATACTCATATTCCAGGCAGTTGTCGTGAAAACCGCCGTAACGGTAGGATGTGGATTCCAGCGAGCAGCCCGAAATCGCTCCTCCGATGGTGATCGTCTTCAACTCCGGCACCACCACCGGCATCAATCCTTTAGGCAACGTATGGTGCACGAGTTCCTGGAATGTCAGGCCGGGTTCGACCGTGGCGGTGCGGCGTGCCTCATCGATGTCCAGCAACCGATTGAGCGGCTTGAAGTCGATGGCGGGGGCGGAAGATGCACTCGCATAGGGATTTGGCACGAAGTGCGAGACCACTTCCTTTTCGAAACGCACCTGGCGTTTCTGCTTCGACGACAATCGAATCGCTTCCGCCACGCGGGCCACTCTATCTTCGTGAGAAGTCATGAATTTCCTTTCGTTTTTCCGATTTTCCCCAGACACGCCGAACCGAGAATTCTACGAGCGATCCAGGCGCAGACGCGCCGCGTTGTAGGCCGACGATACGTTCCCTTCGGGAGCTTCCGCCTCGGAACCTTCCACGAGGTTCGCCACGTAGGAATCCACCACCGCGTTGATGTCGCCTTCACCGTCGTAGAACATGTTCGCCACCGGCACGCCGTATTCACGCTGGATCTGCTGAAACACACCGCTGGTGATCGATCCTGGCATACAACCGAACGGAGCGCAATTGACCACCAGACTCGCCCCAGCCTTCATGAACTCGATAGCTCTTCCCAGCGTGATGATGGTTTCCCCCTCGAAATCCATCGGCACGAAACGCGCGCCTTCATGCACCGTAGAGGAAATCGACGGCTCGTGACGATCATCGAGCAGCGGAGAGACGGACTTCGTCCACTGCGCCTCGTCCTTGGCCAAAAAGCGGTTTTTCAAAAATGCGCCCATGCGCTCGCCCAGCGATCCCGAACGATAGCCCTTGGTCCAGGATTCCATGTAGGCGGTGTAGATGATCCACTCGCTGATCGGCGCGAGCCAGGCTTCTCCACCCACTTTTTCGATACGCCGTACGACGTCCTGGTTGGTGAAACGGTTGTTGCGAACGTAGATTTCCCCCACGATCCCCACGAGCGGCTTCTTGATGGCGCGCACCGGCACGTCGAGAAACGCCCGCTTTGCTTCGTCCACCACCGGGCCAAGATCCCGCCCGGTGGAAAACGTCTCGTCAAGGATACCAATCCAACGTTCGTACAAGGCTTCCGTCTGTCCCGGATTTTTTTCGTAGGGCAGCACTTTACAGCGCATTTTGAACAGCAGATCCCCCAGCACCAGCGCCGACCACATCTTGCGCCGGGTCTTTTCGTCGGTACCGTCGTAGCTGTCCGTGCTGGTCCAGGAAACGATCGGCAGGGTATCCCAGCCTATACGCTTGAAAATCATCCGGTCCAGCGTGCAGTATTGGCCGAAACGGCAGGGGCCGGAAGCGGTCGGCATGAAGAGCGCGTGCCGATTCGGATCGCCGCCCTCGCGCTCGACCGTGGCCAGAAACGTGCCGAGCGTCGCCGGGCAAGGCACACACTCCCCTCCCCTCGTGTGTTCGCGGCCTTTCAAAAAGGCGTCGCGGTCCTCCACGGGTAGCGCACGGGCTTCGATGCCTGCATGGCGCATCACGGCGGCCATGAAACGCGGGTGCGGCTCGCCCATCGGCGGCAGCCAGAGCGTCCGGCCTTCAAGCCCTTTGGCGTCGGTGGACGGCTTCGAAAAACTATACGGTGCAACCTGCTCCACCTCGTTGGCGTGCAACACGTCGGCGAAGGCTTCGAGGCGCGTAAGATATCCGGCGTCGGCTCCGTGCTCGTCCAACTCCAGCATCAGCATGGGTTTTTCGCCCATGACTTCCTCGGCGTAGGTCTGGATGAACGAGTCCGGTCCACAGGAAAAGTTGCTGAAATAGACGGCGTAAAGATTCGGAGTGCGAGCGATATACCGTACCGCTTCGATGATTTTTCGACCGAAATTCCAGAACAGGTTGCTAAATTCAGAGCCGATTTCCTCCTCGTCCAACGGCAGGTAATCCAGCGGAATCACTTGGAAACCCAGCCTGGAGATCTTTTCGGGAAGCGCCAGATTGGCTCCCGCGTCAATCGTGTTGTACGGGCGTCCCAACACGACGACACCCGGCTTTCCCGAGGCCCGGAACTCGTCCATCGCCGCTTTCCCGGCCTCGCGCACCTGGTTTTCGTAGGTGAGATGGCTTTCCTGGGCACGTTTCCAGGCCCGTGCGATATCTTTTTTCCGCCTGCCCAGCACCTCACCTAGATCGTCGGTGAGACGCTCGACGGCGGTTTTTTCGTCCCAGCGCAGGTCGAGCGTCGCCGCGATGACCCGTTCGGGGTCCAGGCCGTTAAGCTCCGCTGCCGAACGCAGCATGGCGGGCAGCGCAATATTGTAAGGACAGAAGTACGATTGGGTGGTTTTCAGGCTGTCCCCTGCGTTGACCATGTACGGCGCGAACACGCGCTCGACGCCTTTCTTTTCCAACAAGTGACGAAGGTGCCCGTGAGCCAGTTTCACCGGGTGGCAGTAATCCCCGCCGACCCAATCGGAAGACAGTTTCACGATGTCCTCGTCCGTCTGGGGCGAGAGTTCGAGCCGATAGCCCAGCTCGGCGAAAAACCGCCGCCATAACGGCGTGTAACTATAAGCCAGCAAGGCCCTCGGATAACCGATGACTGGGGCATCGTTGGGTAGCTTCGTTTCGTCGCCCGCCGTCTTCCACAGACGCAGCCGCTGGCGGAAGTACTTGAAATCCTTGTTGGATTTGACGCGCGTATCTTCCGGGTCGCGCCCACAGAGGTACCCCCAACTCGGACGTTCGTTCAAGCCGTCCACCTCGGCATAGGTGATGTGGCAGTGGTTCTGACATAGGGTGCAGTCTTCGCTTGAAAGTTTCACCTTCTTTTCGGCAAAATCGAGACCCACAAAGCGGGATTCCTCGCCGTGTTCTGCCATTTTGCGTTTGGTCAGCAGCGCCACACCCCAGCAACCCATCACGTGGCAGTACGACGACACCACAACCTCGACATCCAGCAGGTTTTCGAACGCTGCGACGAGCCCCTTATTGCGAGCTGTGGCACCTTGAAAAAAAACCTTCTTTTTCGAGTAATATCGATTACCTACCACTTTGTTGAGATAGTTCTGCACCACCGAGTACATCACTGCGCCCATCACCTCGCGCCGCGAGTAGCCCTTGCGCAACAAGGTGCGGGCATCCTGGTCCATGAAGACCGTGCAGCGGTCGGAAGTCGTCGGTGGAGTGACGCCAAGCACTTCATCCCCCAGCGTGAACAGGTCGAAACCCATTTTGCGGCTCAATTCCTCGACGAAAGAGCCCGTTCCCGCCGCGCAGACGTAGTTCATGTTCGCATTGTGCAACTGTCCGTGGACAGTGTGCACGTACTTCGCGTCCTGGCCACCAATTTCAAAAATGGTGTCGATTTCGGGGTCTACGTGCATCGCCCCGGCGACGTGGGCGCTGATTTCGTTGATGACGCGATCCGCGCCAATCACCGCACCGATCAGCTTGCGCCCGGAACCGGTGGTGCCCACACCCAGAATCTCGATCTCGCCGCCGCGATCCTTCGCCAGTACCTTCAGCGCCCGAAACAGCGATTGCGTCGCCCCGATGGGGTCGCCCCCGGTTTTCCGGTAAATGTCCAACACCACTTGCTCGTCTACATTCACCAGCATCAGCTTGGTGGAAGTCGAACCGATGTCGATTCCTAAATATCCGCGAAGACTGCCGTTTTCGGGCCACTGGCTGATACGGATTTCGTTGCCTTCGTCGTCGATGGAAAACGATTCGACCTCGAAAGAAGGATATTCGCTGCGAATCAACGACAATGGCTTGCGACGAAATTCCCCTTCGGCCAGTTCCTCGGCGTTATCCAGCCTCGAAAGATCGAGTTCCCCCGGCACAAGCCGCCCCGCCAGAGCCGCGCCCCAGGCTCCGATTTCCTGA
This sequence comes from Myxococcota bacterium, assembly GCA_963663525.2. Lineage (GTDB taxonomy): Bacteria > Myxococcota_A > SURF-8 > SURF-8. The sequence continues at coordinate 1,069,172 of CAXXHC010000003.1, read as the reverse complement.
GCGTATTCGGCCACTTCCAATCCGCCGGGCAACGCCTCGGACAACCAGCGCACCACCTCCCGGTTGCGCGCCACGCCACCGACCATCACCGTTTTCCCCTGTGGTTTTCTTCCCTTGAACAGAGTCATCAGAATGGTCCGAGCCAGTCCTTTGCAAAGGCCCGACCACATTTCCACCTTGCCGAATCCCTCCTGCTGGCGGTGGATCAAATCGCTTTTGGCAAACACCGCACAGCGTGCGGCAATGCTCGGCGGATGCTCCACCGGCTCCATCGTCGCCAGTCGGGCGTAATCCACACCCAGGCGGGCGGCTTGTTCGTCGAGAAACGACCCCGTGCCCGCCGCGCAGATGGTGTTGGTCTGGTAGCCGGAAAACGCCCCCTGTTCGTCCAGTTCGACGAGAGAAAGCGACCCGCCGCCCACGTCGATCACCTGCCGGACGTCACTGTAATTCGCCGTGACTCCCCGAACGATCGCCGCCACCTCGTTGTCCTCTTCCAAGCCCAGGGCATGGGCCACCAAAGCGCCGCTGGTTCCGACGATTCCCAGCGACAAAGAGTGTTTTTCCACTCCCGCTTCGCTCAACAAAGTTCGTGTCGCGCGGAAGATCTCCCCTTTATGCACCAGACTCCGATGAAACAAGCACCGGCCCTGCTCGTCCAACACCACAGCCTTGACGAACAAAGCTCCAACATCCAAGCCTACGCGAATTGGATAATCGCTCGTATTCATACGCCTTCTCCTTGCGAAAATCGTCTACCCTGGAACATTCATGAAGAATCTACTGCGACTTGAAAACTCTCGATCTTTCAATCGTTTCACGATTTTTTATGCTCAACACACTGCAAGTATGCTTCCGTCAATAAATCGCTCCAACCTCATGAAATATCTTCAGTTTTCATCGTCTCGCTACGATTTTCATGAATTTTCCAGGTTAAACAGTTAGTTTAACTAACTCATTAGTTAATATCTTTCGCATTGTAAAGCACATTTTTCCATTCGCTGTATTTTTTTAGGGTTCTTTGTCTTCGGGATCGGCCAAAAGGATGCGGAAGATCATCTCCAGCAGCAGATCGCGGCGGATATCGATCTGATGATCCGCCGTGCTGTTCCGACCCATCAGCACTTCGAGAAAGAGGCTGTCCGAGAAATACGTCACCGTCATGCCGTAAATCGCGGTGAGCAGATGATCCGGGTCAATGGGTCGAAAGACCCCCATTTGGATGCCCTTGGTTAAAAATTCTCGCGCCCGCTCGTACAAAGGACGGAAGTACGCTTTAATCAGATCAAGGAAAAATTCCTGGTTGTCGTGACCGGTTTCCATCGAGGTGATGCGCGAGAAATTCCGGTGGCGGCTGGCATAATCGAAAAAGCCTTCGAAAAACAACTTCACTTTCGCAATGGGGGGAATCGGTTCCGGTGCAATTTTTCCCACCAGTTCCACGAGATCCTGAATCATCCTCGTGAGCACGGCGCGGTGCAACTCTTCCTTGGAATTGAAATAGTAATGGATCATCGCGCTGGTGACCCCGGCGCGGGCGCTGATATCCTTGATCCGCGCGCCTCCGAAACCGTTTTTTGCAAAAACCGCTTCGGCGGAGTCGATGATGCGTTCCCGCGTGTTTTTCGTATCTTTCCCCTCTGTGGCCAACTCCCGTTCTCCGTTTCGATGCCAAGATGTGAAATCTTCGTTGAAAAGCAGGGAATCGAGTGGATACCTGTCCCACGCTTTTATAAAAGTGTCGGGCTAAAAATCAGCCCGACACCCAAGAGCACCTAAAATTGATATCTTCCATCGGAACATTCATTCCATGGAAAGTCATGTGATTTCAAGGAGTTCTCGCAGCAATTTCGCCTACGAGAACCGCTCTTTCATGCCGCAATCTCAGTACAGCCAGTCCATCGTTTCGCCATCGACGGTCAACGTTTCGGGTTGGCGCGTGCAGAAAATGCCGTCCACGTGCTCGATCAACTCCAGGACCGCGCTTTCGTGCTGGGACATCAGCTTGCCCTGCTGGTCGCCATCCAAAATCAAGCCGTCCACCGGATTGTGCCGCGAAGCCACGTTGTTGCTGTAGAAATTGCCCTTCATGCACTCGGCTTTACGCTCGGAGCATTTACGATCCTCGTAGCACTGCTCCCGCTCAGATTCGAGCTGGTATTCCTCGCGGCAGTCGCTCTGGCAACGATCGGCGCTATCGCATTTGCCGTCGGGGAACAGGGTAATCATCTTCTGCATGATGCCTTCTTTCATCAGACCGAAGAGGATCGGAATCGCCACGGCGTTGTCCTCCGGCTCCTGTCCGTATCCGTGAGCGAGCAAAATGACCGGAAAACGCTTCGTATCGATGCAGGTATGCGGCTTGGGCGAACCGTCGGTATCCATGCCGTTTTCCGCGTTGGCTTCGTAGCCCACATCTGCGTTGGAATAGTAGCCCGGCGGCAGCGCGATGGAGAAATTCGCCAGACGTCCCAACACCTCGGAATAATAGGTGTATTGCTGAAGCAGGTTGTTGGGGTCCATGTCCATATTGAGCACTTCGTAATCCCCTTTGGGGAAGTGGGCATCGGCAAAGCCGAACAGCGCCTGCACGCGGAAAATCGTCTGGTTCGGCATCCCAAGGTGGCGACCGTCGCCGGACTTGATCTCCTTCCAGGGAGCCCAGTAGCGTCCGTAGCGCAGCAACACGTCGTGACCAAGCTTGCCGTAATCTACTTTGAGGAAGTCGAAGTCCCCGATGTCGTCGCTTTCCGGCTTGAGCATTCCCATCACCGAATCGAAACTTTTCGCGTGCATTCCTTCCACACTCAGGCGCGCATCCAACGTACCAATGAGACTGTCGCCCATCGTCACGAACGAGGCGATGTCGCGGATTCCGGCATCCATCCAGACGTTGAGCCGCTTGAGGTCATCCAGCCCCATTTTCATCGCGTGCTGGCGCGCGCAATTGTCGAACCAGTTTTGAATGTTGGGATTGTTGTCGAATTTTCCGTTGCCTTCGCCGTAATCCCACGGTCCGTTTTCATCCAGAGGGCTCCCGCCAGCCTCGGAAGCCTGCGGCGTACCTGCCACACCATCCAGGCCGACGTCCTCGAACGCCTCTCCTTCGTCCCACAGTCCGTTGCCTTCGGTGCCCAGGGCGTTGGTTTTGGGATTGTAATCGTCATCCGTCGTATCGCCGGCTTCGCCCGGACACAGGCCGTCGGAACCGCAGTCCTCGAAAGGCTCCCAGGTCTGCCGAAGCACCGGCTCGCCGATGTCCCGCATACCGTTGCGATTGAAGTCCACAGCCAGTCCGATATCCAGCCGGTTGGCCAGATGCCCGGAATCTTCCATCTTGAATTCGCCCCGGCGATCCGTCCAGTTTACCCCGTCCGAATCGGTGAATCGGTTGGAACCGTCGCAGAATAAAATGATGGGAAACTCGCCGTCCGGGTTGTACTCGCGGTCGTAGAAATTCTGTAAGGCCATGCTGCGGTAATTCGTATCCAGCGAGCGCGAACGCATCCGCCCGGCAAGCATCTTCACCTGGCAGTATCCCTCCAACCACTGGTCCTCGGGAGTGCCATCGGTGAAATAGGCGTGCTCGTCCGCCGGAATGCCATACTTGTCGCCGTCTTCCGGCACCACGCAGATACCAAACTCTCCGAAATTGTCCGTGCAAACCTGGTTTTTCTTGCACACTACGCGACATTCGCCGCTGGGCCATTCCGATTCGGGGGTTCCATTCGTATAGAACGACGCCTCGGAAATCGGTGCCCCTTGGTACATGCAAAGCAAATCGAGATTTTCGCCGAACGTGCAGTCGGTATCGTGTTTGCATGTTCCAATACTATCCGGATAAACCCAGGGCAGACACGCTTCCTCGCGGTCCTTGCCGTCTTTGTAGATATCTTCCAGATATTTCAGGTCGGGGTTGAGCGCTCCAGGCGCGAGATACATCGAATCCGGTGAATAGTTGGTGGGATTGCCGAAAGAAAACGACAAATCCTGGAACAATTTGACATATTCTTCACGGTTGAAGTTGCCACCCTGGTCGTCGAAATACCAGTTGTTGTACCCCATCGCGTGCAAATCGTTATAAATCACGTAAATACAACGGTTTATCAACTCTTCCTGCAACTCGGCCTTTTCTTCGTCGCTCAATCCCTCTTCATTGACGACGATCGACTGGCAGTCCGCCAAGTGTTCGGCAGGAGCGCTCATCGCCGCTTCTTCCTGATAGAAAAAGTCGCTGGGGCGTGCAAGATACCAGCGGCCCGGAGGCGTCTCGGTGTCTCCCGTGCGGGGAATGCCCTTGGGACGGTACCAGTAGTCGGGATTCGTCTGAAATCCGCGCCAGCCGCATTTGGCCGACTCGTCCATCACGAAGGCATCCAGTTCCGCCAGAGTTTTCCACACCGGCTGGTCGCCGTCCATCACCATTTCGCCGTTTTCGTCGTACTTTTTGGTAATCTCATCGAAGGTACAGAAGCCGCCCAGGTACAGATCGTGCACGTTTTTGACAAACTGATCGAAACCCATCCAACCGCCCATCGGGGCGATGATATCGAACCATTCCGGGTTATTGAAACCAACGAGTGCCGCGCCCGCAGATCCCATGGAAATTCCTGCCATGGCGCGATAGGTGAAGGCGCGTTCGGACGTTTCCTGAATCTCGGATCGGGCCACCACCTGGTAGGTGCCGAAATGGATTTCCTTGATGGACACCGTTTCGTTGTCGCGGTCGATCTTCACCCGCGCGAGATTTTTCGGCGTGAAGAAGGGAGCATTGGATTCCCCGTTGGTAGTGCCGTTTTCGGGATCGAGTTGGATCAGCACGTTGATGTGGTAATCCATCGCATTTTCGGGAAGATCGGCCACCGAGAACGGCAACGTCACCACCACGTCCCGACGCAGGCTAGGCACCTCACCTGCAGTGACCGGCGTTGCTTTGAAGATCACGGCAGGTCCGATGGGAGTCCAACCCTCCACGACGAGATCGTCCGCCGCCTGAACCGCCAGATTGATGTCCACGACCACATCATCGTTCTTGATGTCCATGCCCGCGCCATCGAGATCCTCCCCGACGACACAATACTGCACGTGCCCACCACCGACCTTGCCGACCTGCAATTCCGGCTGATGTTCGCCGCTTTTGCATTTGGTGGTCGCAGGCGCGTTGTCGGCTTCCTGTTCGCTGACGACTTCCTGATCCCCATCGATCGGAGGGTTCGAAGAACTGTCCGAACTGCATCCCGCAGCGAGAAGAACAATCAATGCAGCCGTGACAATCAGCCACGCATCAAAATAGGGAAAAAGTCGCTTCATGGTTTTCTCCTGGGTTGAATCCCAACGGACGCGGCAAGCGCGTCCGGACAAAATTCGTGGAAACATCCGATCAACCTACCAATTTTCCCTCCGAAGTCAAGCGGAGGCCCCGATATTCCGCCACTAGACATAAAGTCCTCCGTAACCCAAAACGGCGAAAGGACTGCGGGAAAACTCTCGGTGAAATTCACCGTGTAGCGCTCCCAAGGAATGCGATTCGCTTCACAGTTTTCTTTTCGGTTTTGTACGAAGCCGCTTCGCGGCAGTTTTTAGTCCCTGCCGGTCCGTAAGGCCGTGCTCGATCCCACCTTTGTCCTTATGATCGTAAAGCCCCTTGGCGTCTGTGGCGTCTCCCCGTTCTTTCCCGGCTAACCTTGCTTCAAATCCCATGAATCCTCCATCCTCGTGATCTCAGTCGTCCGATTTCCGGGCGACGTCCATCACATGGAGGAAACTCATGGGACATCTCAAGGAAAGAATGAGCGCCGATCTTTTACGCTACGGACTGCGCCCCATCACGCGCAGGCAGTATCTAAACCGCGCCGAATCGTATGTCCGACATTTCAAGCGCTCGCCGGAGCAACTGGGCTCGGCTGAAATCGAGGCCTGGATCAAGCACCTGGCAAGATCGGAAAAGAGACTGGTCAGTTTCCGTCACCAAGCGCTGATGGCGCTTAAGTTTCTCTATTTCGTGACGCTGGATCGCCCTCAGGTTGCGGCCTGCTTTCTTTCTCCCGGGAAGCCAGGGCCGATTCCCGATCCTCTCTCTCTGGGCAATCTGAACCGACTGCTTGATGGCGTTACTTCAGAGCTTCACAAAACGGTTTTGACCGTAACGTTCGGCGGCGGTTTGCGCATAGGCGAGACCTGTCGCCTGCGGACAGGAGACATCGACGGCAAAAGGATGCTGATCCGTCTGGAATCTACAAACAGTGCGTGGCCCCAATTCATTCCGCTTCACCCGGAGACACTCGATACTCTGCGCCGGTGGTGGCGCGACACCCGACCCCGGACGGATCTACTTTTTACACGCGATCACGATGGAAATCCACTGACTCCCGGTCCCATGCAAAAGGCGATCAGGCAAGCTGCAATCGATGGCGGTTTCGATTATACGACGATCGAGAAGACACTGCGTTATTCCTTCTTTATGCATCGTCTGACGCAAGCAGATAACCCGCGCGAGGTCAGGCACATCTTGCGTTGCACCTCCATCCGTCCCGCCCCGGCGAGTTTCATCACCCGGAAGAAGGCGACATCTTTCCATGCATGCGAAGCCGTGAAAGGAGGTCGGATATGAGAAGCGCACGTCAACGAATGGTGCGGCAGATGAAATTGAGAAATCTTTCTACCTCCACGCAAGATGACTATCTGCGCAGGCTGAAAAAACTCGAGCAGCACGTCGGCAAGTCGTTGGGACGAATCGGCCTGGAGGAGATCCGCGACTACCTGCTTTATCTGCATGATAAACGCAGACTCGCTCCGGGAAGCGTCAATTCTTACGCCCGCGCTTTCCGATTTTTCTTCCTCAACGTCATGGACCGACCCTGGCCGCTGGCCGCTATTCCAGCGGCCAGGGAGCCCAAAACGCTTCCCGTGGTGCTTGCGCCTTCGGAAGTCGTCCGCTTTTTCGACGCCGCGAAAAGCTTCAAATACCGGACGATTTTCCAAATCATGTACGCCTCCGGTCTACGCGTCTCGGAGGCGGCCAATCTGCGGGTCAGTGACATCGACAGTCAGAGAATGGTCATCCGAGTAAACCAGGGGAAGATGAACAAGGACCGCTACACAGTGCTGTCCCCAAAACTGCTGCTTATCTTACGCGAGTACTGGAGAACGTGCAAACCTGCAAACGTCCAGGTGAAGCGAACGGATCCCTGGGTGTTTCCGGGAAGAAAGCCGGGGAGCCACATCACGACCGCTTCCATCCAGACCGCCTGCAAAAACGTGCGTGTCCAATCAGGCCTCGAAAAGAACGTGACGCCGCACAGTTTTCGCCATAGCTTCGCTACCCATATGCTGGAGAACGGCGTCGATCTACGCACAATCCAGGTGCTTATGGGGCACGCCTCCTTCTCCACCACGACCATCTACACCCACATCGCCACTGCACGCATTGCCGGGATGCGAAGCCCCTTCGACCTTCTGCCGGGATCGGAGGCAAATCATGAGTAATGATAAAACCATAACGGCTGACGTTCTCCGGGAGAAGTGGGATGAATTTCTCGACGAGTACGGCGATCTCTTATCGCCTACACAGATCAAGGCTGCGCACGACATCATGGCCTGTCGCACACCTGAAATGGGCGGACACTGCGAGCGCAGGCGCTGCGACCATTGTGGACATGAAACGAAAGGCTACAACTCGTGCGGCAATCGCGCCTGCCCCAGATGCGGCGCACTGGCCAAGGCAAAGTGGCTGGCAAAGCGAAGAGACGAACTCTTGCCCGTGCAGTACTTTCACGTTGTCTTCACCATCCCGAAACAGATCGAAGACCTGGCGCTGGTCAACCGGCGCGTGATCTACGACATCCTCTTCAAGACCTCGGCAAAAACCATGCTCACCATCGCCAAGGATCCCAAACATCTGGGCGCGAACATCGGCTTCACCAGCGTACTGCATACCTGGGGAAGCACATTGTTGCATCACCCCCACATCCACATGATCGTCCCCGGAGGAGGGATTTCTTCCGACTCCAAACGCTGGGTGAGTTGCCGCGAAGATTTTTTCCTGCACGTGAATGTTCTGAAAAGCCTCTTCAGGCGATTGTTTCTGGAGTCTCTCAAAAAGGCCTATGAAACGGGCAAGCTGCGCTTTACCGGAAAGTCCGAAAAACTCGCCGATCCGAAAAAGTTCGACAGGTTCATCAAAAAGCACCGTGGGATGAAGTGGCATGTCTACGCCAAGGCGCCCTTCGGCGGGCCGGAGACGATGCTCAACTACCTGTCCCGCTACACCCATCGTAGCGCCATCTCCGATCACCGCTTGATCGGAATGAAAGATGGCAAGGTTTCCTTTCGTTACAAGGACTATAAAAAGGAAGGGGAAAAGCGCGTGATGACGCTCTCGGCAACGGAGTTTATCAGGCGTTTTCTGATGCACGTTCTTTCCAAAGGTTTTACTCGCATCCGGTATTATGGCTTGTACGCCAACCGTTTTCGGGCAAGCAATATCAAGCGCTGCCGCAAACTGCTGGGCGCTCTGGAGCCTGCCCCCATCGAGCGATACGACGAGATGAGCTGGGACGAACGCTACATGGCGCTCACCGGACACGATCCGCTCTTGTGTCCGGTGTGTAGAAAGGGACGCCTGAAGCTTGTGACAGCCTTTCATGGTCGGCAGGAAGACCCTGGCGGTGCGCAAAACATGGCGGATCATACGCCAAGCAGAAACGATCTCGGACAGGCGACAAGAACTCAAGAAAAAATAGGTGCTTCACCGCCCGTCTGAGTTGACGTGAAAAGTTGTTGGCCGAACTCCCTGCGTGGTGAGCCTATGGAAAGGCTTCACGAAGAAGACGGGAGCCTTGTATCCGGATGATCAAAAACAACCGTAAACGGCGCTCAAAGGATCTTCGAAAATGAAAGACAGCAAACGAAAACAATGATTCTCCGGAAGCGCAAACACCATTCTTTCTCTTTTCACCATGGCTCGGAGCCAAATCGAACCTTTCAAAGCAACACGCCAACCATTCATTCCACATAGCGTAACATCGAGGTAAAGCGCCTTCGTACAGAGTTCTTTTCCGCAATGCGCGCTTGCGCGCGACCGCGGAAGAAGACTTTTTAATTTACGTAAAATGGCAGAAAAGAGGAGAAAATGGAACACTTATGCAATCTATGCTGAAAACCGCATATTTTTCCCTCTTTTTCAAGAGGAATTCCGCAATTTTCTGCTCGTTGTGAAATCGGCAAGACGGGAAATGATACGAAAGATCACAAGAAAAAACAACCGAAGCGAAAAGCGCTAATCCTCTTCATCCTCGAAGACGATTTCGCGATCGGCGACGGAAATCCCAAGTGCTTTTAATATCTTACGTTTAGTAGAAACTCGGCATTTGTACCCCTGCTCGATGCGGTCGATAGTCACGGCTGAAACTCCGGCCTGCCGGGCGAGTTCGAGTTTGGATAGCAAACGGTCTTTTCGAATCTGTTTCAACTTGCTCATTAACCCCAACCTTTCCATTGTCGTTATAGGGGGTTAAATTATGTTTAATTACTTAAAATTTACTTAACTTGCGCCACGCTGTCAAGGTTTGATTAAGACTTGGCGACCCCGGCAACAATCCACTTGTGGCAAATAGGCTTTTATATAACCGAAAACGCTAGGCAATTCCCTTTTTCACATGATGGATCTCAGGTGAAATTTTCTCTCATTTTTTATATTGCCGCCAAGCACCCCCGCGACACACCCTTCCCGAGAAAAGAGACGCAAAGGCTTCTCCATTGCCTCACAACGCAATAATAAGGATTTATACTGGATGTTCCGTCACCATCTCGCCTCCTTCATTCACATGACTAGCTTCCGCAACCAGGTGACAGGAAAACTTGTCACCTCCTTATCACGCTAGATTCGCATAGCCATAATGCATTGTTATTTCTAGCTTTTTTCTCTATCTCACTCATCTTGAGTTTTGGCCCGCTTCATGCATAATCTACTTTTCAACGACACACGAAGCGTTTTTAGGAAAGAAAAGATGTCACGTTTTCCATTTAGAGAAGAAGGAGTACCGACCATGAAACATCGAAGCTGGATCGTTCTATGTTGTCTTTCCATGCTGTTCGTCCTTGGCTGTTTCGACGAAGAAGGCTCGGAAGACTCCGTGTATCTTGGAGACCCTTCTCAGAGCGAATGCAAAAACCAAGACGACAACCTCGTACTGAAGGCGCTCTCCGATGACGCCGACCTCGATGACGCCGGGAACTCGGATTTTTACATCGGCGCACTCGACTACCGCACCGAAGGCACGGACGTCACCGTGTACCATTTCGACAGCCTGCAAAACTGCTCGGCGGAAATGGCTTTCAACATGGAATTGCGCGGCAACGAAATCACGTTGACCGAAGTCAATACTTCCGAGGAACTCAGCCGCTGCACCTGCCGTATGGACCTTGAGGTCACCATCCACAACCTCGTGGACGGCGAAACCTACTATATCGAGGTCTACAACGAAGATCACTCCACCTTCTATGGCCGCCTGACCGTGGAAGTGGGCGAGCCCTGCGACCTGGAATGCGTGGAACCCGAGGATTGCTGGGGTCTCGACATCGCCATCCCGGACTGCGTCGGCGACTGGGCTTGCATCGAAAATACCTGCCAGTGGCATTGCGGCATGGACTGGGAATGCGCCTCGGACTCCGACTGCCCCGAGGGGATGATCTGCGAGTACGTCTACCCGACCGACCCGGATTACTACTGCGACGAAGACGGCGAGTGCTGGGACAATACAACCGGCACCCCCAATCCCGGTGTAGGCTACTGCGTCTCCGGTGGCGACGAGTGCCGCACCGACTACGACTGCTACACCAATCCCAACGTGCCCCAACCCGATTGCGAAGGGTACTTCACCTGTGACATGGGATACTGCAACTTCCATTCCGAGCCCTGGTACGAGTGCATCGATGACGCCGACTGCCCCGAAGGCTACTTCTGTGCGGTGTACCCGATGGTGGACGGCTTGGAAGAAGGCGAACTCGACGAAAACGGCGAACCGATGCCCACTCCTTACCCCATGGGCGGCGAATGCATCCCCTACTCGCAGGAATGCACGAGCGATGCGGATTGCTGGGAAGTATTCGAAACCGGAGCCATGCCCATCGACGACTGCGAAGGCGACTTCTCCTGCATCAATGGCATGTGTGTGTGGGATTGCACGGAACCCGAAGAATGCCGCGATGATGCAGACTGCTGGGAACTGTTCGAAACCGGCCAGATCGGTATCCCGGACTGCGAAGGCAACTTCGTTTGCCTCGAAAATCAGTGCCAGTGGGAATGCTTCGGCGGCGAGGAATGCCGCTCCGACTACGACTGCCCCGCCGACATGGTCTGCGAATTCGGCCCGGAAGGCTTCGGTCAGTGTGTCCCTGGAGGAGAGCCGCTTTCCTGCTACGACGACATGGACTGCCCCACCGGTTACTTCTGTGAAATCAACTGGGACGACGCCGGATACTGGAACGAACTCGATGCCGAAGGTTCCTCCCACTGCGGCGGCGCCGAGCGCTGCATCCCCGAAGGCGTCTGCAAACCCATCGAGCAGCCGGAAGAATGTTATTCGGATGCCGACTGCCCCGACGGCATGGTCTGCGAACTTGCCGTGTACGAGGGAGAGGAAACCTGCATCGAAAACCCCGATGGCACGGTAGACTGCTACGGCTCGGGCACGTCCGACGGCTGCTGGATCGACGAAAACGGCGAAATCTTCTGTGTGGAGCCGCCTTACCCCGGAGTCTGTGTGGAAGCCACCAACCCCGAACCCGAATGCTATGTGGACTCCGACTGCCCTGAAGGCATGATCTGCGAGTTTCCCGTTTTCCTTCCCCAGGAAGGCGACTGCATCAGGCTCGATGACGGCACGGTGGAATGCTACGAGGAGCCTGTTCCTTACAGCGGAGGCATCTGCGTACCCTCCCCGAACCCGGAATGCAGCGAAGACGCCGACTGCCCCGAAGGCATGGTCTGCTACCTGGTCCGGACTCCTGCCGACCCGAACTATCCCTGCAACGAAGACGACCCGGCGCTGTGCGAAACGTTCGTCACTGGTATCTGCGAATACCCGCTGCCCTCCTCCGATTTCTGCACCTCGAATGCCGACTGCGACGAGGGATTCATCTGTGAATTCCAGGACGTCACCGAAGAATGCATCGAGTACGACGATGGTTCCGTAGAATGCTGGTCCACCACCACCGACCCGGCCACCGGTTCCTGCTGGACCGACGAGGCCGGCGAGGTCGTTTGCGACTTCTACGGAGTGTGTGTGCCCGATGAACCCAATCCTATCCTTCCCTGCGAGACGGATGACGACTGCCCCACTGGCTCGTTCTGTGCTGCGGTGGACTGTGCTTCCGACCCGGACACCGACTGCTACGGCTCAAACATCTGTCTTCCCTTCGATTGATCCCTCCTGTTCCTTGCGTCCTGCCCCGACCTTTCCGGTCGGGGTATTTTTTTGAGTAAATTTTGAAAAAAAGAAGGGAAAATATCGTAAAAGACAGTTGAATATTCCGCATTTTCCGTTTATTCTATTTGTTATATAGTTCACATCGTCCAAGCGGAATGGGAAAGGAGGAATTTTTCGCTTCGCCACCTTGTCACCCGTAATCGAAAGGAGCCTCATCATGCGTTTTGCAAACCGACGCGGGAGGCCGGTCAGGTTGCTGCTCGTGACGTTCGTACTTGTCCTCCTGTGCTCTCTGTCTTACGCCGACTCTCGGTACAAAATCACGGTTCCCGTGGAAAAGGAAGCCATTGTCACCGACCATGACACGGGTCTGCAATGGGCGCTCGACTTCGTAAAAAACGTGAATTGGAACGAAGCCCACGCCTACTGTGAAAAGCTCGACCATGGAGACGCCGACGACTGGCGCTTGCCGACAAAGTACGACCTTATGGGTCTGATCGACGAACCGGGCAATTTCCCCGTCACCGAGTTTCCAAAGATGCCGGAAAAAGTCTTCTGGAGCGACACCCCGAAGGAAGACAGTGAAAAACACGCCTTTTACGTGGATTTTTACAACGGGTTCATCGATTTCGACTACAAAGGCAACCGGTATTACGCCCGCTGTGTGCGCGGAGAAGAAAACCTGGATCTCGAATGACGAACGAACGTCTCGGGCAGGCAAAACCGACGTCTTAGACCATGATAATGACCGCGAACGAGCCGACGGGTTCGTGCTCGTTTAAGGCGGGAAACTATTTGAAATAACTGCGGATTTTTACGTTTTCCAAGTTCGAAGCCAAACGCGCAGCGTATATTTTACCGGGTTTCTTCGGAAAACACGTCACGTACAGAGGGACGCATCAGATACCAGACAATCAACCCGTGCAGCAACACGAATAGCAGCACGAGAAGCGTCCAACCAAGATAAAGGCTGCTTTCGAGGCTGGACGGTTCGATGGAGTTTCCCGCTCCCATCGTTTGTGCCAGATTGGCGGCAAGGCGACCGATCCCCGGCACGAGGAAATATCCGTAACCGCCCGCAAACAACGTTGCGGCGACGATGAAGCCGATTTCCAGCTTTCTGCCCCAGTCTTTCCGCTTCAAGATACCTATCCCAGCCGCCAACGCCATCACGGCAAAAATCAGATTCGCCGTGCGGTAGACTCCGGGCATGGGAAGCAACCCATCGAGCGACGCGAAGATATCCTCCACCTGGCCGATCATCTCCGGCGACTTGCGAAACGCGGCAATGGCATCTTTTTGCTCCAGTGGCGCTTCGCCTTCAAGCCGGGCCAGCATGTCGGAAAAGCTTTCCTCCTCCACCTCGGACTCGAAAAGCGACATTCCCTCCGAAACGACGCCCCACGCCCCGATCAACAGCCCGAAAAGTGCCAATAGCAACAGACCCATGGGCATTGGGACAGGTCGATGAGACGATTCTTGGGAAGGGTGAGACAAGGTATCCATTGGATTTCTCATGCAAAGAAGAAAATTTCGGCGAGTATAGCACTTGATTGGGGGTGCATCACAAAAAATTGTCACCTTGTAAAAAGCCGTTCATGGCGAGTGATTTGCGAAGCAAATCGTATCGAGCCATACCATTTACTCCTCGATACACCGCCCTAAGGGCGGCACCCGGAGTGAGCGGGTTGCAATCTGAGTGAAATGACAATATCCTGTGATGCACCCGTATAGCACGTTTCCCGGATCACCGGGAAAAGGAAAACTTGACGATCCGGGACGAAGGGCTACACTCCAAGCGTTTCAACGTTCTGGACCGTGGAGACATCATGAACGAACCGGCGCGTTTTTTCGCACTTCGTCACAAATGTGAAAATTTTTTCACGAGGAATGCAACGCGGGAAGCGCTCCTCGCCTGCCTGTTTTCTCTCGTAATTCTCGTGGGTTGCGCAACCGCACTGCCACCCGCGCCCCCTCCCCCGCCGGAACCCTGCCCCGTTCCGGCGGATGTCGAAACTTACATGCGGATTCTCTCTGTGACTTCCCCCCAGGTCGCGCCGGACGACACCCTGTATTACGTCACCTGGTCAAGCGGAGTAGACCAGCTTTATAGACTTCGCAACGGCAAAACGACTCCAGTAACGACGAAAGCCGCATTTCCCGAAGGCATCGGCTTCGTTTCGCTCTCGCCGGACGGCAAACGGCTGGTTGTTGGCGCAGATCACGGCGGCGACGAACAATACGACTTGTTTATCCTAGATACATCCGACCCGACCTTCCATCCCCGTCCCGTAGATAGCGGCAAGGCCGTGCGGGCGGACGGCATCGTCTGGGCCGAAAACAGCCGGGAGTTCTTCTACCGTTCGACCCGCCGAAACGGCAAGGATTTCGATTTCTGGCGCTTCGACGTGGCCAAAAGTCGGGCGTCGCTGCTTATCAAACTGGATGGCTACCATTGGATCGAGGACGCCAGCCCCGATGGGCGCAAGCTGGCCTACGTTCATTACAAAGGAGCAGGGCTGGCGGATCTCTGGACGCTTGATCTCGCAACGTTGGAAAAACACCCTTTGACGGTTTCGAAACGCGAACGAGGCATGTATCACACCGCTCGCTTTTCCAATGATTCCAAGCAGTTGTTCTTTCTCAGCGACGATGGACACGAACGCACCGTGCTGGGAAAAATGCCGGTAGACGAACAGAAAACACCGTGGCAGGTACTTGCCGAGCCGCCCTGGGACATCGAATCTCTGTCCCTTTCACCGAACCGCAGCCTGCTGACCTACGTGTACAACGAGCACGGCGCGAGCCGCCTGAGTCTCCACGATGCCGAAACCATGGAATCTTTTTCGCAACCCCAAGTGGAAACCGGAGTCATCACATCGCCGTTGTTTCACGATTTCAACCTGTTTTTCGTGCTCAGTTCCGCCTCGAAACCGGGAGACGTGGTGCGCTACGACATGATTGCGCAGGATTTCGAGCAACTGACGTTTTCCGACACGGCGGGTATCGATACCAGGCAGTTTGTCCAACCGGAGCTGGTGTTCATTCCCAGTTTCGATGGCTTGAAGATTCCGGCTTTTCTATACCGACCGGAAGGCTACACCGGACGTCCAGCACCCTACGTAGTGTACGCCCACGGGGGACCATCCAGCCAGTTTCGTCCGCAATTTATTCGTAATTTCCAGCACTTGCTCGCCCACGGAATCGGGGTGATCGCTCCCAACGTGCGGGGATCGTCGGGGTATACCAGCGAATATATGGCTTTGGATGACTATCGCAAGCGGCTGGATTCTATTCGGGATTACAAGGCTGTCGCCGACTGGCTGATCGCCACGAAGCTGGCCGACCCCGAACGTCTGGCCATCAAAGGCGGAAGCTACGGCGGCTACGTGGTCATGGCGGCGCTGACCGAGTATCCCACGAGCTTCACGGTTGGGATCGACTCCGTCGGCATCGTCAACTTCGTAACGTTTCTGGAGCAGACCAAAGGTTACCGCCGCAAGGTACGGGAAATGGAATACGGCCCGTTGAGCGA
Source organism: Myxococcota bacterium (assembly GCA_963663525.2). Taxonomy (GTDB): domain Bacteria; phylum Myxococcota_A; class SURF-8; order SURF-8. The sequence goes on along the minus strand of CAXXHC010000003.1, from coordinate 1,053,209 downwards.
CCGCGAGTTTCTGGAGTCGATCTCTCCCATTCGCAAAATCGACCGCATCGTGCGTCCGCTGATGATCGTCCACGGCGAAAACGACCCCCGCGTGCCCGTCAATGAGGCAAGGCAGATCATCGACGCGCTGACAAAACGCGGACACCCCGTGGAAAGTCTGATCTTCCCCGACGAAGGCCACGGCATCCGAAAGCTTTCCAACCGGAACGTCGCCTACCGACGCATGGCGGATTTTCTATTGCGATACCTGAAACCCGATCCCGACCAGCCCGAAGCCTGCCAGATCGCGCCGACATCGGAAAATGTGAAAAGTGAAACGAAGGTGCACAAGAAATAGGAATCGTTGGTACGTAGAAACGTCGTTGAATTATCAACCCGGCTCCTAAATGCCAGATGTCTGCCGAACAAAGTCACCTACGCTCATCCCGAGTAGGCGACGTAAGTCGCCGTATTGAGGGACCCTTCGATACAATTTCGCTTCGCGAAATCACTCAGGGTGAACGACGAGAAACCTTAGGTTTTAAGTGCCAGATTAATACTTTTCGCTTCTCGGATGTTTCAATGGAATTTCGAAGAAAAACACGCAGCCTCCACCCGAACGGGATTCCATGCCGATGTTCCCATTGTGACGCTCGACGATTTCCTTCGAAATCGACAGCCCCAACCCCGTACCGTCCTTTTTCGGACGTTCCGAGGAATCGAGCTGCTGGAACTTGTTGAACAGCTTGTGCCGTTCTTCTTCAGGAATACCTGGCCCTCGGTCGGATACAGAAATCCGCAGACGGTCACCGTCCAGAACGTGTACATCCACCTCTACGGCAGCATCTTTGGGAGAAAACTTCACGGCGTTGGACACCAGGTTGGTGAGCACCTGCACGATACGATCGTGATCGATTTCCACGGCCACAGGCTCCACGGAACACGTTAGCCGTACCCCCGCTTCCTCGGCCATGGGACGCAATCCCTGCAATGTGGGTTCCACAAGCCTGTCGATCTCAATAGGCTCGAACTGAAATTCCTGTTTGCCCGCCTCGATTTTTTCAAGATCGAGAATATCGTTGATGAGGCGAATCAGCCGATCGGTATTGTTCAGCGCCACCTTGACGATACCGGAGGCTTTTTCGGGCAGTTTCCCTAAAACACCGCCGTTAAGCAATCCCAAGGAACCTTTGATCGCCGTCAGCGGCGTGCGCAACTCGTGGCTGACGATGGAGATGAACTCGTTCTTCATCCGGTCGATCTCCTTGCGCTCGGAGATGTCGCGGAAAATGCCACGTGTCGAGAACGGGAGACCGTTTTCCATTTTGCAGGTAATGCTTCCTTCCACCGGGATTTCCTGACCCGACTTGGACACAAAAACGGCCTCGACGCGATCCAGTCTTTCACCCTGCATGACCTTGCAAAACGTGTCCATACAGTGCTCTTTCGACTCTTCCGAAAGAATATCCTCCAGGCACACGTCTCCAGCAAGGATTTCCTCCCGCTCGTAGCCCAGCGCCCGGCACCAGGCCCGATTGGCGTAACGAAGTTTGCCGTTCACGTCCACCATCTGGATCAGGTCGTTGGCGCTCTCGAACAGGTCGCGATAGCGTTTTTCGCTCTCCACAAGCGCTCGCTCCGCCTCGCGGCGCTCCGTAACATCCCGCAACACACCGGCAAATAGCAGACGCTCGTTGAGTTCCATCTCGTTGACGGTCAATTCCAGAGGAAAGACCGTCCCGTCCTTGCGCACTCCTATCACCTCGGTCTGTGCGCCGATAATATCCGATGTACGGCGCGTCAAGTACCTGGCGATTCTTTCTGTATGTATTTCGGCGGCGCTCGATGGCATTAGCATACCAACGTTTTTTCCCACCACTTCATCCTCGGCGTACCCGAACATTCGCTGCGCCGAGGGATTGAAGCTTTCGACGATGCCTTCCGAACTGATGGTCACTATACCGTCCACCACCGTTTCAATGAAAGTCCGCAGCCTCTTTTCACTGTCCTGGAGCAGCCGTTCACTGAGTTTGCGCCGGGTAATGTCGTGGGCGATGGAGGAAATTCCCAAAGGCTCGCCTTTTTCGCCGTAAATCAGGGAAAGCGTCAAGTCGATTTCCACCCGAGATCCATCGTGACAGATGCGCATCGTCTCGAAAGGATCGATCTGCACACCCAGCAAAAGCCGTTTATGCACTGCGGAAAGTTCCTCCCGGAGTTCGTCGGGAACCAGTATCTGCGCGTCCTGACCCAACATTTCTTCTTCGGTGTAGCCGAACAGACGTTCGGCTGCCGCGTTCCAGATCTGCACCTCGCCGTCCAGCGATTCCGCAATGATGGCATCGTTGGAAGTTTCCACCACGGCGGCGAAACGATGGATTTCCTCCTGCGCCTGCAGCTCGGAGGTAATGTCCTGCGCCACGCCGAGAAATCCTGAAATGTAGCCGAATTCGCCCCTTAACGCGGTAATCGATACCTTCGCCGGAAAGGATGAGCCATCCTTGTGAATCAACGTCCACTCGTGCTCGTCGGGCATCCCCCGTAGGGCTCGCGCCGTGAAAACGTCCATTCCCGGCTCGACCTCCACGCCCAGTTCTTCCGAAAGCACCTGGGCGCGCATCTGGATTTCGTCCGGATCGTGAAACGAGGTCCACTCCATTGTTTCCTCGACTTCTTCCGCCCGGTAGCCCAGCTTTCTCTCGCAGCGCCTGTTGAAAACCTTGAGCACCCCGGCTTCATCCGTCGAGAAAATCATGTAATTGGTGCTTTCCAGAATGGCTCGAAGCAGGGTTTCGTCTTGCGTTTTTCCCAGGAAATGCTTGACCGCCGTGACGTCGCGCATCACGATCCACGTCCGGTCACCCTCGATGAGGGTCCGGCACTCCATCCATTTGTAAAGTCCGTCACGACAACGGAAACGATGCTCCAGGTGAACACACCTACCGCCCGGCAATACCTGACGCATTTCCTCCGAACATCGTTCGCGGTCTCTCGGATGAACGAACTCCAACAAGGGCTTCGCCTGCAACTCCTCCAACGAATATCCGAAGGCTTGCAGAAAAGCCGGATTGGCCTGCTCAAGATGACCGTCCTCCCCGATCACTCCGAGGAGATCCATAGACATCTCGAAAAAGAGATTCGATTGTTTCTCCAGACTCATGCTCTCGCCCGTCTTACGAACCACGGCACCCGTCGCGCCGCTTGAAAAGCCCTACACGGTCTTTTCTCATATAATGATATTGATTGCTCGCTTTTTTTCATAAAAACCACCAAAACCAATACATTCCAACCGGGAAAACGTGTCCACTTCGGGCTTTGAAAACCGGGGCCCCTTCCCCACCGGCAGCGTTTTCGTTCTCGATTTCCGAAAAACCGACATCACGAGGAACTTTTGCACGGCCTGGACTTTTTTGCGGATTTGTTCATGAACAGTATATGAGATGCATCATGTTTCAGCAATCCTGTCAATTTCTCGACATGGAAAAAAATTGTCAAATCAGGAAATCCCTTTTTTCAGCAACTGACAAAAAACGTCAATTCTACTGTATATATCGTTAAAAATGACCTGTACAAGGCGTTTACACGCACATATCGGCACTGTTTTGATGCTGATTCGTTTTTTCCTCAATTCCCCCAAAATCCATTGAATAGCTTGGACGTTTCACGCATTTTTCACAAAAAGACCATAAAAATGAAAGGTGGCACGGTTGATGCAGAATCAAGTAAGCATCGAACGTAGAACCGAAAAATGTTCTTTGTGAAACCAAGAAGAAAAGCGGAACTCCTTGTTACGCAAACGAATTCGCGTGTGACTCTGCCAAAGCCAATGGGGACGTGGGTAAGCAGGTAAGCAGCTAAGGGGGGAACCCCGCCTCAATCGAGGCGGGGTAATTTTTTTGTTCGCACCTTGTCGAGAATACGAATCGCACCGTGTCAGGAGTTCGAAATAGCCACTAGCCCTCATTATTCATGAGGATCGTAGCGAGACGCAGAAAACCGAAGATATTTCATGAAGTTGGACCGATTTTCACCCGCAGGCATACTTTACAGTCTGTCGAGGATGAAAATCGGGAAACAAGTGAAAGATCGAGGATTTTCAAGTCGCAGTAGATTCTTCATGAATTATGCGGGCTAGCCCGGAGAATTCATGAAAATCCTGAAATGAGTGAAAGTCGGAGAGTTTTCAGGTCGTAGCAGGTTTTCGTGGATGTTCCGGGCTAGGTTCCCAGCGCAAGCATCGTCGCTCCAACGAGCACCCCGACAAGAAAATTGATTGCCTTGACCTTGATGAAATCCCGCCGCGAACTTGCCAATAGCGGAAGCATCCCGTGACCGTCTTGCACGATGGAACTCGTGACCAGAACGCTCAACGGAATGCTGCCGGACGCGAAGAGCGTAACAAAAACGAGATGGGGTCCGGATTCGGGCAACAACCCCAAAAGCGCCGCGAAAAGCAGTACTAGCCAGACGTTGGAGCGCACAACGTTGTCGAAATCCAGGCCGTGTTCCAGCAAGTGCACACCACCGATCACCACTACCGCCCAAAAAAACAGCCGGGGAAGATGCGATTTGACGACGTGCTCCCAGACGTGCTCCTCGATGAAGTGGTCCGACACCGTAGCCAGCACGAACAGCGTCAATGCACAAACCGTGAGAATCGTTACCGTAACCCACATCGGAGCGTCGTGACCGATCTGTCCCGTGGCAACCGCCAGAGCATAGAGGAACAGCACGAAGCCGGGAATACCTCTGGCAGGAGATAAGTTACGGATTTCCTTCAAGGTTTCCCTATTCGGCAAAATTCGGAAGGCGTATTCCTCGTGCACGTTCAGTTCGTGGCAGTATCCGGTTTCACGTGCAGCTTTGGCAGGAAATGCAATATCGGTCAGCGCGCCGGCAGCGATTCCCAGCGCGAACAACCCGCCGAAAAGCAACAGAGCCGTTTCGGGAACCAGCCCCAACATGACGAAAGCCTCATCCCCTGAGGTAGCGATCATGCAGGCGACGACCGCCCCGATGCTCACCAGACGATGTGTATACATGGTTACAAGCGTGAATGCCCCCAAGCAACCTGGAATAGTTCCAAGCAGTGCGGCAATGCAGTACTGCAACAAGCGGGATTTTCCAAGCCCGGACTTCAAACGCCCCAGGGTAAATACATTAATGTATTCCACGAGGATCATCATGGCAGCCACAAAGCCTGTTACCATCAAGGCGTGCCTGATTAGTTCGATGATTTCCATTTCACCACCGTTTCCAATGGGTTCCTGTTCTTCCTAACCATAGGGTGGGCACAAAAAAAAACAAGCCGAAATCGCGCGAAGATTTGCCTGACGCGAGAAAGAAGCATCACTCATCCTGACCCCATTCCAGTTTACTGAAAGTCTGACTGGACCCAAGATATGATAAGTCCGCTCGTCCCGAGTGCCGCCCGCAAGGGCGGTGTATCTAGGGATTTATACGAAAAACGCTATGGTTCGATACAATTTGCTTCGCAAATCACTCTCCATGAGCGTTTACCCTCTTGGATGAAAAACTGGGGATGGGTCAGCCACCCATCCGGCATTTTTCTATAGAGTGTTGATCGGGCGGAAATTAAAATAGTGCAAAATCTGTTTTTCGTTTGAAACCTCAAAAAAGGGAGGGGGAATGTAGGGGCGGGTGAAAGGAGCATAGCGACTGTAGCCCCCCGTTCTGACAGAGTTTCTCGGTTTTTGGGGAGCTCCGTTCACTTTGTTCACTACACTCGCCCCTACGTTTTTTCTCCTTGGAATAAGCTTTTACAATGTTTCGCACTAATTTAATTTCCGCCCGTATTGATCTTGTCGAAGGGATGTGTTAGGTTGCACTTACTGGAAGGAGCATTCTGGAGTCGTACCTTGTTTTCGGCCCTATATGAGGCGGAATGGTCGAAAACACAACCCAATTTTTCGACTCCGATACTTCGGCTTCCAATGGCCTCGCCGCTTTTGCAAGCTTCGCATCCTCCGCCACCTTCCAGTCGGACGACACTTTGACGCCGATCTGTTTGCATACGCAGTACGATCAAAGGGCACCTTTACAAGACGTGCCCATCAAGTCGGTGCACCGCGCTCGAACGGTAGAACTTGCCCGTTTTCCGACCGGTCGCCGAACCATGGAAAGGAGGCTGATTTGACTCAGCAAAACATATATTCTTCTATAATCGAGCCCGAAAAAAGAAACTCCTATTTTCATTTGCTGCTCGAAGAAGAATCTTCTTTGTTCGACACCTTGCGCCAATGCACCTCCCTCGAAGACGTCAAGCAGCATCTTCAGGAACATGTCGCTGTATGCGAGGAACGGATGCTCTCGGACGAGTTCCGCACCATCGACAAGGCAAGCCTCGTAAGGGATTGCGCGCGCCAGATCCGCTCCATGCTGACTGAACGAGCCGAAGCGGCCAGCGGATTCAGTCTCGCGGAAACCCTTTACGACCTGTCCCAACACCCAAATTCCGAAGGCTTTTCCCCCGCTTTCTTCGCCGAACTGCTGTACCTTTTCCGGGGACTGGAAAACCGTTTCGTGGTCGAGGACAAGGCCGATTTCCGCATGGACGAAAATCTCGCCGGGCGAGAAGCCTCGTTGCATCGCTCGAAACAGCTCGACCAGTTGGCGGATGAAACCGACGTTTTCTTGAAACGCTATCGCCACGGTCTGGAACCGGGAGTGGTGAAGCTTCGCGACGAGCGGCGAAAGCAGATCCTCGATGCTCTTCAGGGTACGGATAAAAACTGGTACGATTGGGCCTGGCAGACGCGCAATGTCGTCAAAGATCCCCAAAAACTGGATCGTCTCGTGTCCCTTAGCGACGAGGAACGGGCGAACGTCGAAAAAGCGCTGCGACTGAACCTGCCTTTCGGCGTCACACCGTTTTACCTCTCGCTGATGGGTGGCGAACCGGGACAGGACCGTTCTTTGCGATACCAGGTCTTTCCCCCGGCACGTTACATCGAAACCATGGAGGAACACCGCGACGACCTGGAATACAGCATGGATTTCATGGGCGAACACGACACTTCGCCGGAAAACCTGATTACCCGCCGATACGTGGGCGTGCTGATTTTAAAGCCCTACAACACCTGCCCCCAGATTTGCGTTTATTGCCAGCGCAACTGGGAAATCGACAGCGCCATGGCGCCCAACGCCATGGCCTTGCCGGAAGAACTCGACACCGCCATCGACTGGATCGCCGAACACTCGGCGATTCACGAAGTACTCGTCACCGGCGGCGATCCGATGATTATGGGAGACGGTCGCATTCGCAACATCCTGGAGCGCCTGGCCGCGATCGATTCCATCGAACGCATCCGCCTGGGAACGCGCATTCCCGTGACCATGCCCATGCGGATCACCTCGAAACTTGCCGATATGCTTGGGGAAATCCGCGATCCGGGACGCCTAGCGCTGGATGTCGTGACCCACGTACAACACCCCTACGAAATCAACCCGGATATGGTGCTTGCCGTGGACAGGCTCCGCACGCGCGGCATCATGGTCTACAACCAGATGGTCTATACCTTTTTCAATTCCCGGCGTTTCGAAGCTTCCTGCCTGCGGCGGCTGCTCAAACGGGTGGGCATCGATCCGTATTACACCTTCAACGCCAAGGGCAAGGCGGAAACCGACGACTACCGGGTGCCGATCGCACGCCTGCTTCAGGAACAGAAGGAGGAAGCCCGCCTCCTTCCCGGCCTGGCTCGCACCGACGAAGCCGTCTTCAACGTGCCCCTGTTGGGAAAAAACTACCTTCGAGCCTCCCAATACCACGACTGGATCGGCCTCGATCCCGATGGCGCGAGAATCTTCGAGTTCCACCCCTGGGAACGCAACATCGCCAAGCAGGATACGTACGTGTACCGAGACATGCCGATCCTCGACTACCTCGAACGCCTGCGGGCAATCGGAGAGAATCCGGACGATTACAATACTATCTGGTATTATTTCTGATTGGAAGGTCGGCCAGTAATATCAGGCAAGATAAAACGGAATCAGCCTTTCATTTTCCGTTCGAGGGCATCTGCAAGCCGAACGGCACCTTGACCATCGACAAACTCGCGGCCTTTTTCGGAAAGCTCGCGCCTTTTGTCGGGAGCATCAAGTAAATCCGAGAGCAATTCAACCACACGGTTGGAAGGCGTGCATTTTAAAGAACCGTAATATATTGCGGCTTGGCGTTTGGACACCCGTACCGCCTCTTCACGTTGGGAACGGTGTATGGAGCCAATCAGGCACGGCACGCCGAGACTCAGAGCCTCCATCATGCGAAGCCCTGGAAATGAAATAAACCCGTCAGCGTCGAAAAACAACTCCGTGAAATCTACAGGCGGTTCGACGATCTTCAGCCGATGGGGCGCAATGGCGGCCACGTGTTCCAACTCCTTACGATGCGAGGCATCTATAGGAAGCGGCACCGTAATTTCGATGTTTTCGCCGAAAGCGTTTTCAAGAATGCGCAAGGTCGATCCCACGGCGCTTCCCGGATCGGATTCCGTCCAGAGGAGGATCTTCCTCATTTTGGGAGCGATGTAAAAATCCCGTTCCCGGGCCTGCCGGACACTGCGCCGAATTGGGATATACCTATGCCCTCCCAATCGGTTGGAGTTGCCGTTTTTGGCGGGATGCAGGAAAGGCCCCACCAGGAGATCCGCTGCGTCGGGATTCATGGGGGCGGGTGTCACAGAGGCCAGAGGGCGGATTTTGCGTACCTGGCGAAGCTGGCTTTCGACCAGATCGGGGCGATCCATCCAGATCCAATCGATGTGTTCATCTTCAATCACTTCTTTGAAAAACAGCAGGTCTTCGTCCCAATGGCATTTGGGATCGACACCCACCTTCTTGACGGGTAACGCTCCGAAAACGTCGTCGAGCCAGGAAGGAAACGCTTTGGACAGAAGCACGCACTCGTGTCCGCGCGCGGTCAGTTCCTCGACCATCGCTGCGGTGTGCAGCACGCTGTCCGATCCGATGATCGGGTTGCTTTCACAGTGCATGAGTATGCGCATACAAACTTCCTCGGGCGATTTTCTTCCGCTCTATTAAGCCATATTATCATAAATAAGTTTTAATTACCACTTAATAATACATAATAAAGCAAAATTTATTTCGTGTTTAGAAAACTCCTTTTCAATTGGTTAGAGGAAATATGGTCCCTTTCAAACTCTTGATCGACACGGAATTCCCGGCGGCATATTCGTACCCGTTCTCCCCACGGACATGCCTAAAATTCGTTTCGACTCATGATGGTGATTCAGTCTACCCGATTTCTCGCGTCTTGAATAGGCTTTTTCGTCATCGATATTGCGCAGTGGTGCATCAAAAAATTGTCACTTTGCAAAAAAACGCTCATGGCGAGTGATTTGCAAAGCAAATCGTATCGAGCCATCCCATTTACTCCTCGATACACCGCCCTAAGGGCGGCACTCGAAGTGAGCGGTATGCAATCTGAGTGAAATGACAATATCCTGTGATGCACCCCTGTTGCACGGAGGTGTCAATTCAAAAAGATGCAAGGATCTACCAATCCTTTTCAACCTATCGATAGGGTTCAAGACCCTGCACAAATACAATTCATGCAACCGGGAAGACATTCCCGATCCGTTGACAGAATCACCCCATCGGGAGTACAAACGTACCATGTGACACATAACGGTACCGAAGCTTGTAAACGTGGAATTCCATTAGGAATTTCAAGCCGATATTGATTTTTAATGGAGCCAAAAAGGACTGTGATATGAAGTGGTTGACGCGCCTTGGATTCCTGCTCGCCATGCTCGCCCTATGCATTTCCTGTTCGGATTCGAACGATTCCGAAAACCCGACCGCCACGAAACTCGTCGAGATTTCCGGCAACTACCAAAGTGGATTTCATGGAGATATACTGGCCCCGCTCTCGGTTCGAGCCGTGGATGAAGCTGGAAAAGGCGTCCCCGGTGTCACGCTGGATTTCCGCCTGCTCGACGGCGAGGGACTGAGCAGCGCCCTCGATGTCGCTCTTTCTCCTTCCAGCGTCATCACCGGACCGGATGGCAACGCCGAAATCGACCTCCAGTTGGGACAGCAAAGCGGCTCCGCGTTGATCGAAGTGCGCGACAGTGATCGCCTTTTGCGCCCGCTGCTCTTTCGCGCGTTCTCCTACGCTCCCGCCTCGGACACCCGCCGCCCGCTGTGCGTGCTCGAAATCAACGACTGGCATTCCAGGGTATTGCCCAAACGTAGTGTGGCGGGTTCGTTGGGCGGACTGGCGCGATTGGCGACGATTTTCAAGGAAATCCGCCGCATGAACGATGCCAAAGGCATCCCGACGTTGATCGTCAACAGCGGCGACGACTTCGAGAACACGATGTTCCACAACGTCGAGGGCGGCATCAGCGCGTTTTATCGCCTATTCGACGCCATGGGCGTGGATGTCCTGCAACTGGGCAACCACGACTACCACTTCGGCACCCCGTTTCTGGATGCCCAGGTGGAGGGAGCGCTGCCGCAATTCACCGGCACGCTCCAGGGCACGCCGATGCGTTTCATCTGGGGTAGCGTGAACCCCGAAACCATCAAGTCCATGTACAATGACTACATTCCGAAATTCGAAACGGAATTCTCCAACACCACCAACGACGCCCGTTACAACCAGACGCTCGTGCTCGACATGGGTGGCATCAAAATCGGACTGCTGGGCGTGGTCACGGATGCCGCGATTTACACGCAAGTGGCTGGAAATCCTTTCCTTTACCAGGTCATCGGCGCACCCACGACCTATTCCCAGAACATGGAATTCTACAACCCCGACCCCCGCGAGTCGGACTACGTGAACCAGGGGATCGACAGCCTGGACGCGGAAGGCGCAGACGTAGTGCTCGTCACCAGCCACGCCGGGCTCGGTTTCGGAGACCGGGTGAACATCCCGCCGGGCAAGGACGAATACATTGCACTTTACGGGCAAGGTGCCACATCGGGACGCTCGGTGGACCTGATTCTCTCGGCCCATTCCCACGTCCAGCTCAACCACCCGATTTCCGTGACCAATCCGGCGGGAGGAACCACCTACCTCGCCCAGGCCAAGGAAGCCGGGGAGTTCGTCGCCGCGATGGCTCTGGAAATCGACACAGAGGCCGACGCAATGACTCTACTCGACTACCATTTGATTCAGGTGGACGACCGCATTGCCGAGGACGAGGAGATTCTTGAAGGAGTTCAGGAACTTAAAGACAAGGTGAACGCCAAGTACGGCCATCCCTTCGAACACGTGGTGGGAAGCTTTCCCATTGATCTCAGCCACCGCACGGGCGCACAAAGCGGGTTGGGCCAGATCATTTCCGACGCCTTTTTATGGAAATTGAACGAAGAAGGCGTCGCTTGCGATGTGGCGATGGGCGTGCCGTCGATTTACCGAGCGGATCTCGTGACCGGAGACATCACCGAGGATGAAATCTACGACATCGTGCCGCTTCACCAACTCGACGACGAGGGCGTCAACGACGAGCCGCTGGTGATCCTCGAAATGCAGCCCGGCCTGTACGATTACACGTTGATGGAAAACGAGGAAAGCATGAAAAAGCAGGTCACCGCCACAGAATACGTCACCGAACTGGTGTATTCCATGGCGATGATCGATGAAATCCTTCCCGGCGGTCTGGCTTCGGACTTCAAGCTGGACGTGATCCAACTGGCGGGCATGGACTACAAGGTGGACCTCACCGCCCCATACTTCCAGCGCATCGAGTCGGATTCCATCCTGGTAAACGGCGAACCCATCGACCCCGACCGCACCTATCGGCTGGCGATGGTGCACTCCCTCGGAACCAACCTCAGTTATATCTTCAACTTCATCATTTCCGCCACCGACCCGGAAACGGGCGATAAAGTGCGGCCCGTCGTCGTGCAGACCGGCGACGAACCCTACATCGACACCCACATGCTAGCCTGGGAAGCGTTGCGGGACTACTTCGAGGCCAACATCGGGATCGCCACAACACCGCCGGACAACGCCGTCGTCACGGGGGAGCGTTTTCGGTCCACCGCCCCGGACCTGACGGTGAACGTCACGGATATCGCGTTCGGCTCCGAAGCGCCTATACGGGGAGAATCACTGGAGATTTCCGCCTCGATCCGCAACCTTGGCGAGGTCGCCGCCGACCGCGTGCAGGTGGATTTCTACTACGAATCGACGCCCTGGGATCTCACCGACGACGACGACGGGCGACTGGAACAAGAAGGATTCACCGAGGATTTCCGGGGGTCGCTGGTAAAAATCGGCGATGCTACCGTCACGATGGCGTCCTATCCAGCCGTGCAGGATGTCCACGTCGTCTGGGACATCCCGAAGGATCTCGTACCCTACGATTATCCCATCGTCGTGCGGATCGAAGCATTGGAAATCGACACCACGGACCCACACACCGACGAACCCTACACCGAAATCGTTCTGGCCAACAATTGTGGCCCCGACCAGCAACGAAGGCTGCATGTCGTGGCGCAAAGCAAATGATGTTTTTTCGTGATCTGTCGAGATGGATAATCATGAAGCATTTCTATATCTTAGCGGCGTTTCTCATGTTAATACTTCCGGGAAGTCTCGCGCTGGCTCAGGAGATTCCCCCCTGCCCTGAATGCCCACGGTTCTGCGTGCCGGAAGGCTTCGTGGAAACTCAAAAAGCCACTTTGCCGGAAAACCTGCCGACCTGCCCGCCGGGATGTCTGCCGCTGGGTGCAATCAAGTCGCTGCTCGACGCTCCCCGCTGCCGGTTTTCCTTAGAAGCGGAGACACCCCCTGAAATGGCGCAACCTGCCGTAGAGACTCCGAAAACGGAAGAAATCCGCAACGAAAGCAGCACCCGGCACCGCCTGATGTACACCCAAACCGCTCTGGGCGTCGAAAAAGGACAGACCACCATCACCGGATACCTAGCGGCGGTCTGGGATTTCCAGTACGGCCTGCACGACAACGTACAGCTCGGCGTCGTGACGATCCTGCCAATCAGTGTGTTCGGCCTTTTGCCCACGTTCAAATTTCACGGAAAAGTCAACGATTTCCTGCACCTGTCCATAGGCGGTTTCGGAGGAATGATTACGACTTACGTCGCCAGCGTTGACTTTTACGCATGGGTGGCGGGAGGACAGGCGGCTGCAAGTTTCGTGTTCGACAATCACCTTTTCAACCTCAGTTTCACTTCTTTCACAGCAGGAAAATATGAAGATCGCTGGCGAAATTATGACGGGGCGGTATTGATTCCCGCGCTGGGTTACCGTTACGGCTTCCACCGGGACTGGTCCTTTCAAACCAACCTGAGTCCCGCGTTTTTCGTCGAAAGCGGACGCACGGAAGTCAGCCGGATCTGGCTCTGGAGTTACGGTTTTCGGGGGCATGGCGAGGTGATGTACGGCGACATCGGTTTCACCATGCCGCTGCACAAGGATTTCTTCAACGCCGTGTGGAAATACCTGCCGTTGGGCATCCCCTATGTTTCCCTTGGATTTCACTTCTAGCGGCGGGGTCGAGGGAATCGAGCCAACTTATTGAAAATCATACGGTTTAGGCAGGTCGGGTAATTGCCTTACCCGACAATTCTTGAGCGCCATGAATGTGTCGGGGGAAACAATCGCCCGTTGGTTGGATCAGGTCTCCGGCATGAACCATTTGTTTCACGTCGGGTTTCCAATCCGACGGCATGAACCAACGGATGGTTCGTTTTTTATTTCGCATCATTTTTATTCACACCCCACAAACCCTAGCCCGAATAATTCACGAAAACCTACTACGACTTGAAAACTCTCGATCTTTCACTCGTTTCACGATTTTCATCCTCGACAGACCGTTCAGTATGCCTGCGGGTGAAAATCGCTCCAACTTCATGAAATATCTTCGATTTTCGGCGTCTCGCTACGATTTTCATGAATTTTCCGGACTAGGGCGATTCAATTCTACTTCTTTCCCCGACTTCCATGGAAGAATATTTGTTTAGAAGGGTGCCAAGGTCTTTCGCCGTCAGGCGAATGGCCTTGAAAGCACGAAGATTCCGGGCCATCGATCCGTTTCGGATCGAAGACCCGGGCACCCGTTCCTCGATTCACCGAGTCGGATTCTTGCTGAATCAAGAATTGAATCACCCTGCCACAAACCCGGTTCAGGTTCAAAAACCGCAAAGATTCTGCTAAAATATGAAGGTATTGCGAATTGTCTTGACAACCCCCCGTTTGTAACTAGAATGACGTGTCAGTCGGTAAGAATGACATGTCAGTCTAGTTGTTAGGAGACGACATGGACCCCCAGGAAAGAAAAAAAGCCATTCTCGATGCTGCGAAAAGCGTGTTCGCCGAAAAAGGCTATCATCAGGCCGGAGTCGCCGACGTGATCGAAAGGGCCGGAATCGCCCGCGGTACGTTTTACCTGTACTTCAAGAGCAAGCACGAAGTGTTTTCCGCACTCGTGGAATACATCATCCAGACCATCGACGAGAAACTGGTGGCCCCGACCTTCGACGACACGGACGCCATCCTTCAATGCGTGAAGGAAAACCTCGACCGTGTGAAAGCGGTATTCGCCGAAGATCCCGACCTGGCACGGATCATCATCCACGAAACCACCGCCTTGGAAGCCACGTCCAGGGAACGGCTGGGCGAGATTCAATTGCAACTCGTTCGCTGGATGAGCGGACTGGTGCAACAGGCGCAGGCGATGGGCATTCTCAGGCCGCTGGACCCGGATATCATCGCCTACTCGTTCCTCGGGGCGATCAAGGAATTGATCGAAAACCATCTGGTCAGCGGTTACCTGAAAGCCGAAGGTGCGCAGATCACCTCCGTGCTGCTGGACTTGTATATGTTCGGGTTGATTACGGAACCGTATCAGCCTGAAGCGAGAGATAACTTCGCCCAGGTACAAAAACAAAGCGAAAAGAACTCGGAGAATTCGGACGAACTGATTAACTGAGATATTTTTCAAAAAATTAGTGATTTCAATGACTTGTCGGATGTACCCGCTCAAGCTGAAGGATAGGTTTGCATGAAATTCACCACGAGATGCTCCACGATATTTGCTTTTGCGGCTTTTGCGATGCTGACTTCGACCGCACATCTTCATGCACAGATGCCCGACGCCGCGACGCTCAAGACCACCGACAAAGTGGACGTGGAAAGAATCATCCAGCACATGGACCAGGAAATCAGCGGCTACAAAGACCAGCAGATGGACATGGAAATGGTGATCCACGATGGCAAGGACCACATCAAAAAATACCGCCTGGTGGTGCAACAACTAGGTATGGACAAGCGCCTCGTGCGATTTTTATCGGGTGAAAACAAGGGGATGAGCATTTTAATGGAAGGCGACGCCAAGGCCTATGTCTACCTGCCCGCCTTCAAGCGCGTACGCCGCATTTCCAACTCGGACATGAACCAGACCATCGCCGGGTCGGATTTCACCAACAACGACATGGCCTCCTCGCTGTACGGACCGATCTGCGATCTCTCTTTCGTCGGTCAGGACGACAAGGTGTGGACCATCCGCTGCGACCTGAAAGAAGGGAAGCAACGCGACTGGGACCACATTCTGATCTCGGTGGAAAAAGACGGATATTTCCTCAAGGGAATCGATTTCTACAACGCCAAGGACGAGTTGTACAAGCGTATGACCAGCCATAACCTGAAATTATGGGAAGGCGGCTATCGCCGGTACGACCTGATTGTAATGGAAGATATGCTGACCGGTCACAAGACCGAACTGAAAATCAACGATTTCAAAGGGAACAGCGGACTGAAACCCTCGCTGTTTCAAAAACGCAACCTTCAATGGGGAAAATGATGTGGCCTCGATTCGCCACAGATTGCACAATTCGGCCTCAGGCCGAAGAATTACGCCCACCCTCCTGGTCCGGCAAGTATCTTTGGGTGATTCTGCCCAACTGCGTCGTCAGTCGTCGTCAACGACAAATTCCATGCTTTCTTTGAATTCTTCTATGACTCCCAATCTCTCTCCAAGCTTGCCGGCCAGGAATTTTCCAACCGCCCGCTGATCGGCGGACCACTCGTAGCCATCGATTTTGTTGATAACCTCGATGGCTCCCAGCACGCGCTCCTGGTAGGGAATCGGAACATAGAATACAGACATGGTGATATAACCGGTGCGTCGATCGATCTTGGCATAGACGGGATCTTCCGAAGCCGCATCCGCACTGAAAATCACTTGATTTCCCTCGATACAGCGGTCCAGTAGACCGTTGCTGCGGCAGGGAAGCTTGAAGCCTTCGAGAAGCTGACGCTGGGGACCGCGAACGGCGATGAAATGCCGCATGACGACGTTGTTTTTATCCTGGTTGACGATGATCGAAGCGGATTCGCTTCGCGCAATGCGATGGGTCAGATCCAGGGTGAAACGGCAGACGTCCTGAAGGTTCATGTCGTGGAAGTTCCCGGTTTCCATAAACATTTCGGTCAACAGGTCGTCGATGTCCCAGGTGCCTCCCGTGACCTTGGACACGATCGTCCCAGACGATGTTTCCCATTCGCCGCGAAACATCGTGTTGTTCACGGGAACCGGATCGAGTTGGCGCACCACATCGAGTTCCACGGAAGATGAACTGGTGGCCGAGGTATCCATCACCTCGCTCTCGGCCAGCAAGGGCATGTACTCGTCGGTATCCCTGCTTTTTCTTTTTTCGGAGATCAACGGGGGCGGAGTGAGGGGCAATTCCTCTTCGATCAACGGCAGTTCCGTGGAACTGGCTGCCGCCACCGGGATTTTCATCGAGGGTTCGATGGTATCCAGCGCACGGTCAATAGACCCGTCGTCGATCACACCTGCCAGCGCTCCCGACGAGACGTAAGTCCAGTCTCCGTCCGAGGATTCGCCCACAGGCCGGTCCAGCGATTCGAGTGAATCATGCGCCCGGTTGTCTTTAATCAAGGTGTCGGGCAGGTCGAAACCGAGAATTTCCCGGAACTTGCGCTTGTAATCGATAACGGTCCAGACCTTGGGGTCCACGGAAAGATCCCGAATCAGCAGGACTTGCTTGTCGGAATTGTCCATCACGAAAAAGAGCCCATCGCCGCGCATTTTTCCGATAAGGGCGTCTTTTTTGATCGATCCATAGCCTCTGGTGGTCTGAATGCCGATCACGGCTGTTTGTTTCCAGTCGGGGGCGTCGATGCGCATTTTCAGCGGGGGACGCTTCTTCTTCGGCAAACCTGGAATATAAACTTCAAATTTTGACATCGATACAACGGAAAGAAAGGATAATAATGTTCTAAGGATTATACCTAATATCTTTTCCAAACACCAACAAGTTTCGCCCAATGTGTAAAAAAAATTGACTCGACATTCTACAAAGGATGGACTTTTGTCGCACAGTTCTAAAATAGTCTTTGGAGCCTCCTGTCGTCTCACTAAAAGAATAATGAAAGAAAAGTCTTTGATTTCTATATGTTACAGAAATATTCGCGTGCGATTCTGTGACATTATCCCATGATACTCCCACATTTCCCAGGATTTTGAGAATTCTCCCCTCGGATGGTACAAATGAAGAACGAAGTCCAACCAGTCACACCTGTTTCAAATATGTTTTCCTGGACAGCATCTTGATGGTTCCCTCCGCCGAATTTTATTGGATAGATGCTCACATTGCTTGAAAAATGGTCTTCATACGATTTCGGTATCAATCATCTAATTTCAAATCATGGACTTGTCATCCTCCATGAAGGTGGAAGATCTAGCCCGGAAAATTCATGAAGAATCTACTGCGACTTGAAAACCCTTGATCTTTCACTCGTTTCCCGATTTTCATCCTCGACAGACTGTTCAGGTTGCCTCCGGGTGAAAATCGCTCCAACTTCATGAAATATCATCGGTTTTCGGCGTCTCGCTACGATCCTCATGAATTTTCCGGGCTAGGAATTCAAGCACAAAGACGGGATGATCCGCCTTCTCGGATAATGACGGAAGTCTGGTTTCATCTTGGAAACTCGGCTCCGTATTTTTCAATAAGATTTTGAAATTACAGTGGAATTTTAACGCATCAACGATCCTGATTCAAGGTAGCAGGATCGCTTGAAGCTTTCGGCAATACGGTCTCCATCACGGATTTCTGAGCACAACTGATTCGGCGCAAGTAGCGTAGACGACCTATCCATACCGATACCGACGGAACGGGTTTTTGCACAACTTTGTCATGAAATCCGGATAGCTGACGTGTCGCTTGACCGAAGGCCTGCGTTCGGTGGATATCGCTCAGAAAATGGGCGTCAGCTCCAGCACGATCAACACTTATGTCCAGCGGATCAAAGATAAACTGGGCTTGAAATCCATCGTGGAAATCATTCGTTTTTCCAAGGAAAACGAGCCTTAATCCACTTATTGCCATTTCTGCATTTTTCTGAATCGAAGGAAAGATCGAGCGTTTACGGGGCGCATACGATGTGCCCCCTGAAGAAACGATCCAATCCAACGTCTACTTTTACTTCACTGCTGTCCGGTTAATAGTTGAATAATTCCAACTGGTTGCCGACACCCTTTTTGTGACTTGTGTAGTCCGGTGGCATTAGAGCCTGTAAAATAGGCTTCTTCTCGAACAAAGACACGCTCAAAATCTGTAAAATTGTGTAGAGGCTCAGATCGTCGAGAGCAAGCCGTTTTTTCAAGATCGCCACCATCACATACACTGAAATCACGATCCAGATTTGCGTTTTGACCGCATTTTCGCTGGTTCCGAAGAATGCCTTGATTCGCAAATGTTGCTTGATCCACTTGAAAA
The DNA here is from genome assembly GCA_963663525.2 of Myxococcota bacterium. Classification (GTDB taxonomy): domain Bacteria; phylum Myxococcota_A; class SURF-8; order SURF-8. Next base: position 1,034,472 of record CAXXHC010000003.1, on the reverse strand, counting down.
ACAACTCCACCCGCCAGCGAAGTTTGTAAAGCTTGGCGATATCCAGAGCGGCCAAGACAAAGTTGTTCGTCAAAAATACATAGCGCCCGTTCGTTTCCCGATCGACGAATTTCACCACTCGAAGTTTGTCCGGATAATCCTTTTTCGCGTAAAAGCCCGTCAGCACCACGGTCTGATCGCATCGCAAACCCGTGGTTTTGTCCACTTTTTGCGAATACAGGCGACGGGTTTTGGTGTTGTGCTTCGTTCGCGTGATGAAAAATGCCCCCTGCCGGTTCATCGTGAACAGTCGTTTGAAATCCAGGTATCCACGATCCATGATGTAGAATGAACCCGCTTCTACCGGCAACAGATCCAGCGCGTTCACGTCGTGAACATTGGCGGGAGTGACATGTACCCAGCAGAGAATGTCGCCCCGCAGATCCAACAGCGTGTGAGCTTTCACACCGCCTTTCTTTTTGCGAAAATTCGCCCATGGAAACAGCGACAGACAAAGATCGATGGTGGTGGAATCGAAAGCGTAGGCTGTTTCTTGCAATTCCACATCGAAGGAGTCTCCGGCATACAGATCCCTTGCCTGACGAATCAAGACCTGGGAGAAGTCCATCCAGATGTGCCAGTCGCGACGCTCGTTGGCGTCGGCCAGCGTACTTCGGGAGACTTTGCCGCGAATGCCCATGTGGTACAGCTTGGGCTGCATGGCTCGCAGACAGCATTCGATGTCGCGTAGGCTTTCTCTATAGGCGAGTTGAGCAAATGCCATGCACAGGAATTGATCCATGCAGGTGAAAGACCGTACCTTGTAATGTCCTCGATAGCAAGCTACGCATTGACGAAACTCCCGCATCGGAAGAAAGTCCATGACTTGAGAAAAAATGATTCGTCCAGAATTCATCGGCAACTCCGCTGAAATTAGAGTTGCCGAAGGCTACCAGCAATTTCAAATCGATTCGCCTTGTTATCAGCCTTATCTAACTGTATTTTCTATACTTTCCTGGTTTTTAAAAATCAATACCCGGACAGTAGTGGATTCAGACACTTAGACGCCAACCGGTCCTATTATATCCTCAACCATCGCTAATCGAAAAATAGCTCGGATCATGCTTCAAGAATCCGACAGATCGTTTTCTTTGGCAAACCGAATGATTTCCAGTAAAGATTTGAACCCCAGTTTATCTTTGATTCGCTGCACGTAAGTGTTGACCGTGCTCGCACTCAATCCCATTTTTTCGGCAATATCCACCGAGCGCAACCCTTCGGTCAAATTTCGAACGACCTGAAGTTCTCTCTGTGTCAGTTCGTCCACAAGGGACTTTTCGATGTCTATCCCTCGATCGAACAGCATTTTCTCAAGCATTTCGGAAAGATAACGTTCACCCTGAAAAACCTTTCGAATCGCTTCGATCAATTCCTTAGAGGAACGTTTCTTGCTTAGATAAGAGGATGCTCCAGCACGTAAAAACGCTACAGCGTGGCTGTCTTCTTCATACATCGAAAACATCACCACTTTGGGAGCACAAGGATAGGATAAAAGCTGTTTGACCAATTTCGGACCCGTATGCCCGGGCATGTTCACATCCAGAACAACCACGTCAGGACGTGCATTTTCAAGTTTTTCAAGCAGTTCAGTGGCACTTGCCGCTTCCCCGCATACGTTCATTTCGGGAATTTCCGCCAATAATCGCGTCAGACCGGTTCTGACGATATCGTGGTCGTCGGCGATAAACACGCGAATCATTACTCGCCCTCCTCCATCAACCTGTCTTTCTGAAGAACCACCGTCACGCAGGTACCGTTTCCCGGAGTGCTATCGATTTTATAATTCCCTCCAAGCCAACGAGCACGTTCTTTGATTCCAAGAATCCCGAATCGACTGGATCGACCCGCCAGGTCCGGATCGAAACCTTTTCCATTGTCCCGAATTTGCAGACGCAGTCCACCCTCCACCCAGTCGAAACGGATGGAAGCTTCGGAAGCCTCGGAGTGGCGGGCGATATTCGTCAATGATTCCTGGATGATGCGGTACAAAGACGTGCTTTGGGCAGAATGGAGCCAATCCATCTCTACTGTGCAACCCAAGGAGATGTTCGTGGGACACTGATTCTTAACTCGTGAAATCAGAACTTCGAGTGCTGCTGAAAAACTCTGGTTTTCCAACTCTGGCGGGCGCAATTTGCTTAAAATCAGATTGATAGAAGTATGGACGGCATCCAATAAACGACTCGCCGAGTTCAGCCCTTCGAGCACCCGATCTTTTTCCAGAAACCCGGAGTCGCCTATCAGTTGCAAACGGTCCAATTCCATACGTAAACCGGTGAGAATCTGGCCCAATTCGTCGTGAATGTCCTGGCCGATCCTTTTCCGCTCTTGTTCCTGAATCGAGATCAGACTGTGGGCTAATTTCCGAATTTCGGCTGTCTGTTCACGAACCCGACGATTCAATGCGTACCGTTGCATGAAATTGGCGCGTAGCAGAAAATAAACGATATGCCCCACAGCGACCATGGTCCAGATCACTCCCAGCAACCAGACGAAGGGAACGCCGACAAGCGGGTGATTCAAATATTGTGGAAAAGGAAGAAAATAACCTAACCAATAGACGACCACCATAGAGAAGACAACGAAAATACGTTGGCTCTTCGCTGTTTAGTGTGGGTAACGGCAGCTTATGCATCGGCTTCGCCGATCCGGGGACCCGTCCCCGCACCCCTGGGATTTATCGCTTTGAAGTCCAAACCTGGTTGTTGTAATAAGGGATAAAGAGAAAAGGAGAGGTTTCCCCCTCCTTTCCAGGTTCGGACCTTCGACGGCGCTCGGGTCGCGTCCCCGCGTTGCCTTATCCTCCGCCGAAGTTCTGCCAGTGTAACCTTTGCACACTGAAGGAGCAAGAGATGGACGAGCGCGGACTTTTCACGATGGCTCTTGGATTGACCCCTCCCTGGGAGGTGGTGGATATTGACTTTGACGCCGAGCGCCACCGGTTGGATCTGTACCTGGATTTTCCCGCCGGGAGCCGGTTTGCGTGCCCGCAATGCGAGGTGGCTTGCGGGGTTCACGATACGAACGAGAGGAGTTGGCGACATCTGAACTTTTTTCAGCACGAGGCGTATCTTCACGCACGCCTACCCCGGATCAAATGCCCTGAACACGGAGTAAAAACGGTGGAGGTACCTTGGGCGCGTCCTGGTGCGGGGTTCACGCTGCTTTTTGAGGCGCTGGTACTGCTTATGGCCAGAAAGGGCATGACGCCCAAGGGGATCGGCGAAATACTTGGTGAGCACGACACGCGGATCTGGCGGGTGCTGGAATACTATGTGGACTCGAGTCTGGCGAAGCAGGACTGGTCCGAGGTCGAAGCGGTGGGCGTGGATGAAACCAGCCGTTCCCGTGGGCACGACTACGTGACGGTGTTCGTGGACATGGACGAGGCGAAGGTTCTGCACGTGGAGCCCGGCAAAGACCACCGGACGGTGGCGGGCTTCGAGGCTGAGCTTCACGCTCACGGCGGTAAACCCGAACAGGTGAAAGAGTTCAGCATGGACATGTCAGCGGCGTTCATCAAGGGGGTTGGGAAACAGTTTCCCGATGCGGCGATGACCTTCGACCGCTTCCACGTGATGAAGCTTGTCAACAAGGCCGTGGACGAGGTGCGGCGTGAGGAGCGCCAAGACAGGACTGAGTTGGAAAAGACGAGATGGGTCTGGTTGAAAAACGAGCAAAACCTTACGGACAAAGAGCGAGAGAAGTTCGATGAGTTGAAAGACAGCACGCTGAAAACGGCCAGGGGCTATCGGCTCAAAGAGACGCTTCAGTCGGTATATGCCGACTACGCAGGCCATCCAGATGACGGTGAGAAGCAGTTGCAGTACTGGTATTTCTGGGCCACGCACAGCCAACTGCCGCCGATGATCAAGGTAGCCAAAACGATCAAGACCCACTGGGATGGGGTATTGCGGTGGTTTCAGTCAGGTTTGACACAAGGGCTGGTGGAAGGCATCAACGGTATAATTCAGGCGGCCAAGCGCAAGGCCAGAGGGTTCAGGTCGTTTAGGAAGCTTCGAACCATGATCTTCCTCGTCGCTGGAAAGCTAGACTTCGACCTGCCGCAGATGAAACTGCTTACCCACAGTAAATAGCGAGGAGGCAGTCGGGCTCTTCGCTGTTTAGTGTGGGTAACGGCAGCTTATGCATCGGCTTCGCCGATCCGGGGACCCGTCCCCGCACCCCTGGGATTTATCGCTTTGAAGTCCAAACCTGGTTGTTGTAATAAGGGATAAAGAGAAAAGGAGAGGTTTCCCCCTCCTTTCCAGGTTCGGACCTTCGACGGCGCTCGGGTCGCGTCCCCGCGTTGCCTTATCCTCCGCCGAAGTTCTGCCAGTGTAACCTTTGCACACTGAAGGAGCAAGAGATGGACGAGCGCGGACTTTTCACGATGGCTCTTGGATTGACCCCTCCCTGGGAGGTGGTGGATATTGACTTTGACGCCGAGCGCCACCGGTTGGATCTGTACCTGGATTTTCCCGCCGGGAGCCGGTTTGCGTGCCCGCAATGCGAGGTGGCTTGCGGGGTTCACGATACGAACGAGAGGAGTTGGCGACATCTGAACTTTTTTCAGCACGAGGCGTATCTTCACGCACGCCTACCCCGGATCAAATGCCCTGAACACGGAGTAAAAACGGTGGAGGTACCTTGGGCGCGTCCTGGTGCGGGGTTCACGCTGCTTTTTGAGGCGCTGGTACTGCTTATGGCCAGAAAGGGCATGACGCCCAAGGGGATCGGCGAAATACTTGGTGAGCACGACACGCGGATCTGGCGGGTGCTGGAATACTATGTGGACTCGAGTCTGGCGAAGCAGGACTGGTCCGAGGTCGAAGCGGTGGGCGTGGATGAAACCAGCCGTTCCCGTGGGCACGACTACGTGACGGTGTTCGTGGACATGGACGAGGCGAAGGTTCTGCACGTGGAGCCCGGCAAAGACCACCGGACGGTGGCGGGCTTCGAGGCTGAGCTTCACGCTCACGGCGGTAAACCCGAACAGGTGAAAGAGTTCAGCATGGACATGTCAGCGGCGTTCATCAAGGGGGTTGGGAAACAGTTTCCCGATGCGGCGATGACCTTCGACCGCTTCCACGTGATGAAGCTTGTCAACAAGGCCGTGGACGAGGTGCGGCGTGAGGAGCGCCAAGACAGGACTGAGTTGGAAAAGACGAGATGGGTCTGGTTGAAAAACGAGCAAAACCTTACGGACAAAGAGCGAGAGAAGTTCGATGAGTTGAAAGACAGCACGCTGAAAACGGCCAGGGGCTATCGGCTCAAAGAGACGCTTCAGTCGGTATATGCCGACTACGCAGGCCATCCAGATGACGGTGAGAAGCAGTTGCAGTACTGGTATTTCTGGGCCACGCACAGCCAACTGCCGCCGATGATCAAGGTAGCCAAAACGATCAAGACCCACTGGGATGGGGTATTGCGGTGGTTTCAGTCAGGTTTGACACAAGGGCTGGTGGAAGGCATCAACGGTATAATTCAGGCGGCCAAGCGCAAGGCCAGAGGGTTCAGGTCGTTTAGGAAGCTTCGAACCATGATCTTCCTCGTCGCTGGAAAGCTAGACTTCGACCTGCCGCAGATGAAACTGCTTACCCACAGTAAATAGCGAGGAGGCAAATTGCTTTCATGATTCTTTTAAAGAGTATTGATAAGAAAATACGTGTGCATCTGCCCCTTGCCTTTTACAGTAATCATTCCTCGATCTTCGAAAACGAACGAGTCCTTGAGTTTTCTGTAAACGGCTTCCGTAACGTGGATTTTTCCAGGATCACCATGACTTTCCATGCGACTGGCTGTGTTGACAGCATCCCCCCATAGATCGTAATGAAAACGTTTCTTCCCGATCACTCCCGCAGTAACGGGGCCGGTATGAATACCGATACGAATCTGCAAAGAATCAGCGAGATTATCTTTGTGATTTTTTACGGCTTCGAGAACCTCCAGTGAAAAATTGGCCGCGATCTGAGTTTGGTCCTCACGATATTCGGGGAGTCCGGCGGCAATCATGTAGGCATCCCCGATGGTTTTTATTTTTTCAAGTCCGTGTTTTTCGGTCAAACCATCGATTTTGTCGAAAATGCCACTGAGGAATTGAACCAAGTCAGATGCAACCGTTTTCGACGACAATGACGTGAATCCTACAATATCGAGAAAGAGAATGGTTGCTTCCGAGTGGTCGTCCGCAATAAGCCTCTCCCCATGTTTTAATCTTTCGGCAATGGAAAAAGGCAACACGTTATGTAGAAGCGCGTCTGACTTTGCTTTTTCTTCTTCAATCATTCTCAGATAGGCCATTTCCTTATCTCGTAAGGCTTTGACCTCCAACGAACTTTTCACTCTTGCGATCAACTCGGAAGGATCGACCGGTTTGTTCAAAAAATCGTCTGCTCCGACTTCCAAGGCTTTCACCCGATCTTTGACATCGTTCAAGGCTGTAACCATCACCACCGGAATATTCCGAGTTTTGATGTTTTGTTTCAAGATATCGCAAACTTCGAAGCCATCCATCCCCGGCATCATCACATCCAGCAGGATCATGTCCGGCGGATATTCTTCGACGAGTTCCAGTGCGCTGGGACCGTCCAAAGCGACCATAATGTCGTAACGGTCTCCCAGAAATTCGACAATCAAATCGATGTTGGTCTCGGTATCATCTACGACCAGTATTGTATTCGGGAATTCTTCCATGATTCCACATCCTTGTACTACAACTTCTTTCAAGATTGCGGAATGTCTTCGTCGTCATCTTTAAATTGCTTCGCAATCGCTTGGAATTCTTCCTGAATGGTTGCAAAGGCATCCACCACTTCAGGATCGAAATGCGTTCCTCTGCTTTCGAGAATGATATTCGTCGCTTTCTCGTGGGAAAACGGAGGCTAATACACTCGCTTGCTAATCAAGGCATCGTAGACATCCGATAGTGCCATCATACGGGCAGACAAAGGAATTTCCTCTCCTAAAAGACCTTCGGGATAACCGGAACCGTCCCATTTCTCGTGATGAGAGTACGAAATCTCCTTGGCCAGTGTCAGAAACGAGTTGCTCCCGAGGCTCTCCTCGGAAGCCGCGATCGCGTCCCGGCCTATGATCGGATGGGTTTTCATGATCCGCCACTCTTCGTCGTTCAGTTTTCCCGGCTTCAACAAAACCGTATCCGGGACGCCTACTTTCCCGATATCGTGAAGGGGAGCGGATTTGTAAAGCAACTCGATGCTGTCCCTGTCAAGATATCCGCGATGCTTCCCTTCCTTGTGCAATTGTTCGGCAAGGGCGCGGACATAATTCTGGGTACGATGAATGTGGCCCCCCGTTTCCGGGTCGCGGTATTCTGCCACGACCGCCATGGATTGGATGGTCACATCCTGCATGTGCGACAACTCACGCGTACGTTCACGGACTTTTTCTTCCAGAATCTCGTTGTGCTGCTCCAATTCGTTTCGAATCAGGCTGAGACTCAGGTGAGTGTCGACCCGCGCCTGGACTTCCGCCACCTCGAACGGTTTCGTAATGTAATCGACGGCTCCCAACTCGAACCCTTTGGTTTTATTGCCGACATCGCTCATGGCCGTCAGGAAAATCACCGGAATGCTTGCCGATTTCGGATTTGCTTTCAGGTGGGTAATGACTTCGTAACCACTCATTCCCGGCATCATGATGTCGAGCAGAATGAGATCCGGCGGCAGTTCCTCGACGAGATCCAGGGCGGTCGGGCCGTCCATCGCCACGGCGAGTTCGTACTCGTCTCCCAGGGCGTCCACGAGAATATCGATGTTGGTTTCCGTATCGTCCACCACCAGGATAGTACAATCGGACAGTTGTTTTTGCATGGTTACATCCTATCGATGATCCATTGACAACGATGTGCGAGCGGTCCTCCGAATGGAGTCGGTGTTTGTATGGAAAGGGTGAAAAAATATCAAAAAACGGAATATCTTGCCTTCATACAAGGGCATAGATAGATCATGGGCTATCGGAATACGTTTTTTGCGATGCAAGGATTTTATCGATGTTTTGAAGAAACGCATCGACGATTCGCTCTTCGAACAGGGCCCCTTTGCCTTCCCTCAGAACATCCAGCGCTTCCTGAGTTTTCAACGCTTCCCGGTACGGGCGTCGGGTAGTGAGGGCTTCGAACACACTGGCAACGGCAACGATTCTCGACGATAGGGAAATGTCCTGCCCTGCCAATCCTTGGGGATAACCAGTCCCGTCCCAATGTTCATGATGCTCGTAAGCGATCGTTCTGGCAAGCTCCACAATCGGAGACCCTGAACCGGACAAGCAATCGGAGCCGATATCACTGTGGGTTTTCATGATAACCCATTCATCTTCATCAAGCTTTCCAGGTTTCAACAAGATACGTTCAGGAATTCCTACTTTTCCCAGATCGTGAATGGTTCCGGCAATAGAAAAAGTATCCACTTCCGTTTCACTCAGTTCCAATGCTCGTGAGAGAATCATTATATACTGCCGGAGCCTGTGCACGTGCATTTTCGAATAATAGTCTCGCATCGACGTGGTGCGCATCAGGCGGTAGATCAACTCCCGCTGAGAATTCTCCAACTCCTCGGTACGTTCTTTGACTTTCCTGTCCAGGATAACATTTTGATCTTTCAGGAATTTTCTGGCCAGCGACAGTTCCAGATGAGTACGAACGCGCTGCTTTAAAACCTCCGCGTTGAAGGGTTTGCGGATGTAATCGATGGCTCCAAGTCTCAATCCCGTGGTTTCGTCTTCGTTGGCAGACATCGCCGTCAGAAAAATTACAGGAATGCCTCTCGTGACAGGATCGTCTTGAAGTTTTTCGATCACCTGATAGCCGTTCATTTCTGGCATCATGATGTCTAAGAGAATCAGATCCGGCGGGTTTTCCAGGGCAATTTCAAGTGCTGTGGGACCATCCATGGCAACGACTAAATCGTAGTCGTCGCCAAGCGTTTCAACGATGATATCGATATTGGTTTCCGTATCATCCACTGCAAGGATCGTACATTCCGAGAGTCTTTTTAAAAACATCGTGATCTCCTAAGCCTTGCCAACCGCTGAGAATAAGTGAGAATTCGAGAATCTATCCTTGTCCGAGTCCCTTTTTCACTTCTTCCAGTAGGTGCTCCACATCGGTCATGGCATCGGCGTATTTATACTTCGAAACTTTTTTCTTCACGTTTTTCAGCGAGGACTCGATTTCCCACGGCCAGGAACACTCGGTAATCCGAACCATCGCCTCTTTGATTGGCTTGGGCTTCTTTTTATTCAAGTTCCGGAAAAGATCCTCCAATAAATTCGGAAGTTTACCTATGTCCCCGGTTGGTTTGTCGGACTTAACAGGCTGCTGATCTGCTTTTTGTTTTATATAGAAATCGAGAGAGCACCGGACTTCGTCCAGTTTTTCTTTGAACGGAGCAATCAACGGCTCGTAATCCGTCGCACTTCTCTCTTTAAATGCCAATTCCAATTCAGCGCTTTTAGCGGCAAGGTCTTGGGCTCCGATGTTCCCGGCGACACCTTTGACGGTATGCGCCAGCCGTTGTGCCAGATCGAAATCCCCGGCTTGTACCGCCGACTGAATCTCTGCGACACTATTGGAAAAATCCCGGTGGAACTTCTCCAGAAGATTCAGGAAAAGTTTCTTGTTCCCGGCTACGCGCTGAAGTCCCACGTCCGTATCGATATGATCGAGTTGAGGAATTATAAGATCTTCGGCGGTTTTCTCGGATACGGGCTTGGATGGTGCCGTTTGCGGAATCTCGCGATCAAGTGGCCCGATCCATTTGAACAGCGTCTCGAACAAAGCCTTGATATCGATGGGCTTGCTTACGTGATCGTTCATCCCGGCTTCCTGGGTTCTTTCGATATCGGAAGTCATCGTACTGGCCGACATGGCGATCACCGGCAATTTCTCGAATTTCGGGTTTTCACGGATCTTTCGCGTCGCGGCATAGCCGTCCATCACCGGCATTTGGAGATCCATCAACACGGCGTCAAAAGCCGTCCGTTCCACCATCTCGACGGCTTTTTTCCCGTTGTCGGCAATGGTTACGACGACCCCTGCGTTCTCCAGAATTTCCAGGGCGACCTGCTGGTTGATCTCGTTGTCTTCCACAAGCAAAATTTTGGCCCCTCGAATCGCTTTGGCGGCTTTTCCTCCTTCGGTTTTTTCGGCCTTGGTCACTCTATAGGCATCGGATTTGCCGAAAGCTTCCATGATGGCATCAAACAGCGTGGAATTGGATACCGGTTTAATCAACAGGCCGTCTATGTCGGCTTGTTTCATGGCCTCTTCCGCTTCATCTCTGGCATAGGAAGTCACTAGGATGATTTTCGGCGGCTTGCCAAGCGTTTCCAGGGTGCGAGCCTTTCGGCAAAACGCCACACCGTCCATGGGCACCATCTGCCAGTCCACAAGAACCAGTTCACAGGGATGGTCTTGTGGATAGCGTTGAAGCTTTTCCAACCCATCGGGACCGGATGCGGCTTCTTGAACTTCGAACGAGAAGGATTCGAGAATTTCCCTGAAAATCGTTCGGGACGTGCGGCTATCGTCGATCACCAGGACGGGAAGTCTTTGCAGGTCGGCATCCATAACCAAGGGGATTCTTTCGATTTCTCCGCCCAATCCAAATTCGGCGGTGAAAATGAATTCACTGCCTACACCTAGTTCGCTTTCCACCCAGATTTCCCCGTGCATCATCTCGACAAGACGCTTGCTGATCGTCAGCCCAAGGCCGGTGCCACCATATTTGCGCGTGGTCGAGGTGTCGGCTTGACTGAACTGCTGAAACAACTTGCCTCGCTGTTCTTCGGTCATGCCGATTCCCGTATCTCGAACGGAAAACCGCACACGCACCTTTTCTTCTGTTTTTTCAAGCAATTGCGTGGTCAGCACGATTTCGCCGGTTTCCGTGAATTTTACGGCGTTGTTTCCAAGATTCACCAATATCTGCCCCAACCGTAGAGAATCTCCGATCAGGTACAAAGGCACATTCCGATCCAGTTGGAACAGGATTTCGAGATGTTCTTTCTCCTGAGCTTTGACCGTAATCATATCGGCAACGTGCTCAAGGGTGTCGGAAAGATCGAAATCGACCCGTTCCATGTCCAGTTTGCCAGCCTCGATTTTGGAGAAGTCCAGGATATCGTTGATGATTCCCAGCAGCGAGTTGGCGGATGTGCTAACTTTGCGGATGTAATCGTGCTGCTTCTTCGTGAGTTCCGTTTTCAACGCAAGGTGCGACAGGCCGATGATTGCGTTCATGGGTGTGCGGATTTCATGGCTCATATTGGCGAGAAATTCGCTTTTGGCACGGGTCGCCACTTCGGCGGCTTCTCGTGCGGTTTCGAAATCCTCCATGATGTTGAGCATCGCCCTCCGTGTTCTAGCCAGATCTTCTATTCGGTTTTGCAAAGCATTCGTTGTTTCCTCCCGCACTTTGAACGCCGACTCCAATTGCTGGACCATCGCATTGAATGCTTTGGAAAAATCCCCCATGAAACTGACACGCTGGCTTAGATCTCCTTTAGCGATTTGCTGGGAAATCCAGGTCAGATGCCGCAGACTGGCTTGCAGGTTTTTCACGGAAGACATCAATGCAAGACCACCTTTGGGCGGCTGGATGTCGATATTCCCCTTGGAAATCTCGAAAACGAATCCGGTCGTCACGTTGTATTCGTCGATGAACTGGTTGATAAACCCCACGGCCTGCCGGATTTCGTCGTCTGGGTGGTCATCCGGCAGAACGACACGTTCGGGCGTTTTTCCTTTCAGAATCCGGTAAAACGCCTCGGAGATGTTGTCGATATGTTCTTTCTTGACTTCGATCATGCAAGCGTCTTTCTGGGATGGACTTCGAAACGACAGACACGATCCCCGGAGCACCAGCAATCAACTTCCTTTACATCGAATTCCTTGCCTGTGTATTCCAGAAACAGACCGCTGAGAAAGCCCTCGTCATATATACAAATCTCCTCGTCGCACGCGGGAAGCCCCGAGCAGTCCAGATCTTCGGCAACGGTCAACGTGAAAGCCAGATTGACCAGATCTGCTTTTTCGATTCGTAAAATCCCGATTTTCAACTCAGCCAGCTTGTCCATGCACGTCGTGACGAATCCTTCGAAATCAAGGGATTTGTCTATGAACGTTTTATAAAATTCCTGCCCGGCAAGCTTTCCCGCAGCGTAGAAAATTTTATCCGCTGTTTCTGGATCGAACTGTTGAATCAACACGTCCCGCAACGTAAACTGCATCAGACGGTATACGGCGACATCCATGCTTGCCCCCAATTGAGGCCGCCCCATTTCGATATTTCCGATCATACTCCAATTGAACCGAGCATCTTCTCGATCTTCCTTAAACATGACTTTCGTCCTCCCCTAAATCCTGGATAATTCTATACTTTACTGGTTTTCCCAGTTGCTCGTATAGATTGTTGATTTCTTCTTTCAACGTGATCATCATCTCTTCGCGCCCTACGGCCAATTTGTTGAATCGTTCTAAATCGTCCATATGTTGATGCAACTCTTTTTCCACCCGTTTGCTTTCGGTAATATCCTTGAAAGCCACCACCGCTCCGATGACCTTGCCGTCTTTCTCGATGGGCATACTGGAATATTCCACAGGGAACCATGTTCCATCTTTTCTCCAAAGTACTTCATCATTGATCATGTGGACTTTTCCATCCCGGTAAGAGGCAGTCATGGGACAGTCTACTTGAGGATAGGGTTCACCGGTCATCGTACTATGATGGATTAATGAATGGACTGACTTACCGATGATCTCCGGCTGGGAATATCCCAGCATACGCATCGCAGCAGGATTGACGAAAGAGACCACCCCCTCGGAATTCACGCCGACAATGCCTTCCCCCACCGATTCCAGCAGCAGGCGCGAACGTTCCTCCGCACTTTCGATGGCAAGCATCAGTTTTTTTCGCTCGGTGATGTCGCGGATAGACGCCACGATCAGTGTCCCTTCGTCGGTTTCCAGAGGATTGAGGCTGATTTCAACGGGGACGATCTCGCCATCTTTCGTCTGAGTGAAAAACTCACGCCCCCCTCCCATGGATAAGCGAAAAGGATTGGAAATGTATTCACTGCGAATACCTACGTGTTTTTCCCGAATATTTTCAGGCACTAAACGTTCGATCGGCTGCCAGAGAATTTCTTCACGGGTATATCGAAACAGCGTCTCGGCCTGCTTGTTGGCACCTTCGATCACGCCGTCTCGGTTGACGATAATCATCGCGTCCGGCGCGGATTCCAATAAACTCCTGCTTCGCTTTTCCGAAGCGGTGATTGCCCGTTCGGCCTTGATACGCTCGGTGATGTCGTGCCCCATTGGCAAAAGGAAAAGAACCTCGTTGTTTTCATCCATCACGGGCGTCAACGTGAAATCGATCGAAGCCTTTTCTCCCATAGGAGTCGGCAGCGTCAGCTCAAATCGCGCGAATTCACCCAAAGCCGTTCTTTTTACGGAATGTTTGATCTTTTCTCTCAAATCCTCGGAATGATCCCACCAGGATGCCTTCCAAAACGGACGCCCGAGCATGTCTTCTAAATTGTTCTTCGTCATCTCCATGGCGGCCCGATTGACTTCCAATACGTTGCCTTCCGTATCTAAAACGGACATCAACTGCGTAGTCTGATCGAAAATGGCGCTGAATTTCTTTTCTCGCTGCCGCAATTCTCTGGTGCGTGTCTCGGCTAGGTTTTCCCATTCGTTTTTCGCTGTTTCCAATGTCCGGCGACCATGTTCCCCAACCCAGAGAACCACGCCGACCAGCCACAGGGAAAGCAACACGGTAATGCTGACGACGGTCACGACGACGATCCGGGTGGATGTAAAGGCTTTGAGCGCTTCTTTTTCGTCGATTTCCGTGGCCAAACCGATACCAAGCACATCGTCCCAGATCCAGGCACCCAACACTCGAACCCCCCGGTAATCTTCGTACCCTTCGACGTCTACCCCGTCCTTACCGGAGATGGCGATTTGCGCCATTTTCGTAAGGGGAAAATTTCTTTGGGGAATATCGGGAGCTGGACCCTCCGTCAGGTTGACGGGAGGTGCCGCGATGCGTAGCGACAAAACACCGCCATAACGATCCTCTTTTTCGACAAGTCCCCATTCCTTGAGTTCCCGGGAAAAACGGCTCGCGGTCAGTAAAAACCCATTTGCATTGAAAGCGTAGGTTTCGCCGCTTTCACTGATACGCCCAGCATGAAAGATGCTGCTGAAATCCTTGAAAAGATTGATATTATGCACCAGCACGGCAAGAATATTGCCTTTTTCATCACGAACCGGAGTGGCCAAATACAGATGAGGGGCTTGGGGGGGTCGGATGTTCCATAGATTGTCTGAATCGCTTCCGGATTTAATCGGTGGAATGAAAACCGTTTCTCCGTTAAATGCTCGATCGATCAATTTTGGTGCATAGCGAGCAAGAAAATTGGAAGAACCTACGGCATTCGGATTCATGGTTGAGATCGTAAGCCGGTCAGGTGCGATCAAAAACATGCCTTCCGTTCCCGATTGATGCAACCTGAGATAATTTTCTCGGAATTCCGTTTGGGCTTTGTTTTCATTGAGCATTTCGCAGGTATGGGGCAATTCCAGAAGCGTTTTGACCCAGGGAAGAAGACGTTTGTCCTGAGCATGGACAACAAGTGCTTCTTTTCGGGCTTCGTACCACACTCGCAAGGATTCGTTGGTGGAACGAGCCACCACTATCAGAGATTCCCCTACGTTTTCTCTCAGGGTTTGTTCCATGTTTTTCAGGCCAAGCCACCCAGTCAACAAAACAGCCGTGGCAAACAGCGTCCCACCGACCATCAGCACATAGCGCAGACTGAGTTGGTAGTCTCGTCCGGCGAATTTTCTGAACAAATAGCTTATGGTGAACCGTCCGAGAACGAACAACAGCAAACAACCCACGAAAATCAACGCCACGTAAACCAAAAGTCGCATGTAGGTCGGCGGTTCGTTGTCGGAGCGGTCCGCTTTGGACGATTTTTCATTCACTGATGCTTCGAGTCGTATTCCGAGCCACTTGTGTTTGATGGCCTGATGTTCTTGGAAAGTTATTGCCTGAATACCCTTATTGATGATGGAAACCGAATCGTTCGACCAGTCATTACGAATCGCGATGCGGAATTTTTCGATTTCAAACGGCGAACGACCGACAACTTGTAGATTAGCCAATTGGTTTTCTTCTATGTAATGAGAAGCCAACGCGAAATTTCCGATATAAGCATCCGCTTTTCCCATACTGACGGCGTATAAAGCTTCAGGTGGATTAGCTACTTGATAGCGTTTTACTTCCGGATATTTTTCGATAAGTTTCTCTTCGATGAGGTAGTTTTTCTCAACGGCAATGATCTTATCAAAAAGGTCACCGAAACTGTGAATATCCTTGTTGTTTTTGAGCGCTATAATAACTTCTGGAGAATTGAAATATGAATCTGTAAAATAGAAATGGGTCTCACGCTCCTCACTTTTGAATATACAAGCCATCCCGTCCAAGTCGCGTTCAATAGCTGCCCCGTAGGTCTCAGACCATGGCCTGTCTATCGAAACTTCGAATTGCAATCCCGTGTACTTGGTGATTAGTCTGAGATAATCGGGTGTAATTCCAATGTACCGACCGTTATCGTCTGTAAAATCAAACGGTGGATAATCCTGAGCCGTGCCGAGACGAACGACTGGATGTTCATCTATCCATTTTTGTTCTTCTTTGGTCAGTGATACAGCGTCGTTTTTAGCATAAGATTTTGTTTCAAGGTTTGAACTGAATTTCGAATATTTTTGGTTCGCAAAACCAGAGAAGGGTAAACCTGCAAACAACAATAAAATAGGCATATATACAAGGAAGCGGTTTTTTAAAGCAGTCTTCATGTTAATGATTAAAACTCCCTAATAGCGGAAATAGCGGAGAGAAAAAAACAGAAGTTCAATATCCCAAATTTTTCGAGATATATACGGCATTGTAAACTATCTTTTCACCAATGTTGAAATGCATACTGTAATCTTAAAATAATTCTGAAATAAAGATTGGTAAAAATCAAGTTCTTCTGATCAAATTATATGAATTAGCCGCAATCTTGCCGGACAATTGAGACTACCAAAGAGACTGACCCTGGGAACCCTTCAAAGTTCCCAAGGACTGGCCTCTTTGCATCTTTCAATTGTCCGGGAAGATCGTAACTAATTCAGGTTACCTTCCGGATGCAAGATCCCGAATTCTCAGATTGTATTTTCGCATGAGAGCTTGGAAATTCGAGCGTTGCATACCCACGTCCTTGGCGGCGTGGCTGGCATTGTAATCGTTCCGAGCCAAAGCTTCGAGCAAAAACGCCTTTTCCACATCTTCCACGATTCTATTGCGTAATTCGCGTTTGATATCGTTTAATTCTTCCAGGCTTTTCGGAACTGAAGTCGCCATATCTCCAATCGGTGTTCCCTGCCGGATATTCTTGCTACCTACCACCCTCTGATCGCAGAGAATAACCAGTCGTTCCACGACGTTGGAAAGTTCCCGAACGTTTCCGGGCCAGTCGTGGTTTTTCAAAATATCGAGGGCTTCGTCACTAAATCCTGTAATAGGCTTCTTCATTCGTTCGGAAAATTTGCTCAAAAAATACTCGCATAGAAGCGGAATATCTTCCCGACGTTCCCGCAACGGAGGCAAAAGAATGGGAAACACGTTCAGGCGATAATAGAGATCCTGACGAAATTTGCCGTTTTGCACCATTTCCGCAAGATCACGATTCGTTGCGGCAATCAAACGAACGTCGATTTTTTCCGACTTCGATGCTCCGACGGGCCGAACTTCGCGAGATTCCAGAATCCGCAGCAGCGTGGCCTGTTGATCGAGAGGCAAGTTGCCGATTTCATCCATGAAAAAGGTGCCGCCATTGGCGGACTGAAACAATCCGGCACGGTTGGATGCCGCTCCCGTAAACGATCCACGGATGTGGCCGAACAGTTCGCTTGCAACGAGTTGGGGAGAAATCGCCCCGCAATCCACCGCCAAAAAAGGATTTTTACTTCGTGGGCTTCCTGTGTGAATCATGTGCGCGAACAATTCCTTGCCGGTTCCGCTTTCTCCGACAAGGAGCACGGTGCTGTCCGTCACAGACACCTGCTGCATGAGATCGAAGGCGCGCCTCATGGATTCGCTCTGTCCAATCAGGCGAAAACCTTCGCGTTCGTCCACGACGTTTCCACTGATTTCACCGAAAGAACGAAGATGGCGTTGACGCTGCAAAGCCCTTTCCACGGTCCGTTCAAGTTCTTCCGGAGTAAACGGCTTCGCGAGATAGTCGAAAGCTCCTAATTTGATGGTTTCCACGGCGTTGCGCACCGTGGAATATCCCGTAATGATGATAATGGGCACGGTGGGAAAGCGATCGGGAGCCTGACGCAAAATTTCCATGCCGCCGATATCCGGGAGTTTGAGATCGACCAACGCCAAATCCACGCGGCCTTTATTGAGAATCTCCAGGCCATCGTGTCCTTTTTCCACAACGTGAAGCAAATATTTTTCCGATAACACTCGTTTGATGCTTTTCCTTACCAGTGGGTCGTCGTCCACCACGAGAATTCGAAACGGCTTAGGCATGTATTTCTCCTACGTTTCCCAAAGGCAAACGAACGACAAAAGTCGATCCTTTCTCAATCGTGCTTTTAACCTGAATCGTGCCTCCATGTTCGGTAACGATCCCATACGCGATGGCCAACCCCAGACCCGTTCCCTTTCCCGCCGGTTTCGTCGTGAAAAACGGGTCGAAGATATGATCGATCGTGTCCGGCGGAATTCCTGAACCGGTGTCGCCGACCTCGATTTCCAGCCAGTCGCCGCTTTCGTCTTTTTCGGATCGGCTTGCTATATGCAATTGACCGCCCTCCGGCATGGCGTCGATGGCGTTGACGATTAGATTGACGATCACATCGTGAAGCTGTTTGCCGTCCACGACGAGTTGCGGCAGATTGGATTCGAGTTCCATCTTCACGTCCACCTGGTGGATTTTGGCCTGGTTTCTCATCAAATTGATTGCGTTTTGAGTGATTTCGTTCAGGTTGACGAGGCTTTTTTTCGGTTCGTTCTGACGCGAGAAGTCGAGCAAGCCCCGCACGATCTGCTTGCAGCGGGTCGTGGCTTCGATAATTGTGTCCAGATCCTCGGCTTGTTGAGAACCTTCAGGTGCATCTCGGCGCAGCATATGAGAAAAGGTGAGTACACCTGTCAGCGGATTGTTGATTTCATGCGCCACACCCGCCGCCAGCCTTCCCACGGACGCCAACCGCTCGGATTGGGTAAGTTGCCGACGGGTGCGCTCCTTTAAAATCTCATCCCGCTCTTTGAGCGATCTGGCCATACGTTCGAAAGCATAGCGCAAGCGTTTGAATTCGTCATTTTTACGGGGGGGCGGTACGGTGTCGAAATCTCCCTGGCCGATGGCGTCCGTCAGCACGGTAAGTTCCTTTAGTGGACGATAGAAATACCGGGAAAATCTCCACCCTATAAAACCTGCAAAAAGCGTACCCGCCAGTGAAACCGCCCCGAACATCAGAAGAATTTTGACGATGATCCTTTGCTGAACATCCGCCGGGACACCCGCTCCCAGAATGCCCACGATTCGTCCGTCGATGTTGCGAATGGGTTCGTACGCGGCAATGTATTCCAACCCCGCCGCGTGGCTTTTCCCAAGCCACGACCGACCTTGTATTATCACCCGATCGTATATCGTATCGTCCACGCATGTCCCAAACGCCATCCGACCGGCAGGATTCTTTACGTTGGTCGTGATCCGCGTCTTATCCAGAAAAACCGTGCGATACGGTCCGGACAACTCGCCATCGCCGTTTTCGGTCTCACCGAACAGGTCCGTTCTTCGATGAAGCAGCACTCCGCCGACCAATACTCCGGCAAGTTGTCGATTCGGCAGGTATACGGCTGCGGAAGCCATTTGAAATAGTGCGGAATCGGGATTTTTGCAGGAATCGTTTCCGATGGGGTTTTCGTTTTCGAATTTCGCCTGGTCTGCAAGAATTTTGTTCTCGTGCGCGAGTTTGTCGAGAGGAAACAGCACCGTACCCGATATCATCTTTTCCCCGGACAGAATACGGGACACGAGAGAATACGACTTGAAGCTGTCTCCGGAAAATTCCGGGTTATGTACTCGGTAAAGGACGACGCCGTTTGCATCGGTAACGAGGAGGAAATCGAGTCGTGCGGATTCTGCCACCAACTTCAATCGGGGAACAAGATAGGTAAGTTCGCCGTTTCCCACGGCTTGGCTGAAACGTTCTCCGAGAACGGTGAATCGCAACGAGGCATCAATGGCGCCGATGGAGCCGTCGAACATCTTACGAACGGTGCGGATATCCTGCCAAGCCAGATTTTCGGCTTGGCTTTTCCATTGTTGCCAAAGAAGAAATCCCCCGATGGATGCCGTAGCACCGCACGCAATCAAGACAACCATCAGCATACTTATCGTCAGTCTGCGTGCAAAATTCACTTGGACCTCCGACAAATGGAATCTTGGATCGATTATCCGTCGTTTGCGAAACCAAATCAAGTGGAAAATCCAGTATTCTCAAGGATTTCAATACGTTCGGTGTCCTATTAAAATATACACCTGAAGTTCCCGAATTTTCACTTTTCGGAATTCACACCAGTCGTTTCGTGGATCAAGCTCTTATCTCGTCGTTTTTACTGTGTTCTTCCGTCAAAGAAGAATTCGGGAACTTGGCATGTGAAATGCTCTGTTCACGTATGTGGAACTTCGGATCGATCACGGGTTTAACCCGAGAAAGAGGACGCCATGATACCCAAACCGAAAATTTTGATCGTGGATGACGAACCGGTGGTCACGAAAAGCTGTGAACGGATTCTGGCCGGAACTTCATACGATGTCGTTACGACCAACAGTGGCTTGGAAGGACTCGAACTGGCGATGAACGAAACGTTCAACCTGGTCGTAACCGACCTGAAAATGCCCGACCTGGACGGTATGGACCTAGTACGGAAACTGCGCAAGACGCACCCGGAAACGTCGGTGATTGTCATTACGGGGTATGGAAGCGTACCCAACGCCGTGGAAGCCATTCGTCTCGGAGTAAAAGAATTCATCGAAAAGCCGTTTACGCCCGACGAAATTAGCGAGGCGGTCGTCCGCGGCGTGGACGATTCTCTGACCGAAGTGGGACCGGACGGCCACCGTATCGAGGCGGACCTCGTGAAAGAGGTGCTCAAGGCCATCAGTCGTGACAACGCCTTTGCGTTTTCGCTCTGGCAACAAGGCAGCCGAGTGCTCGAAGGGTACGCCCTCAGCCCGGAAGCACAGCAGGCGATCGCCTCGGGAGACGTTGCCTGGATCGAAAAGCATTGCGGAGAACTGACCAATGAAGAACGAACCTGGCTGGAACGCCGTTTGAGTGCCGAACGCTGGTAATCGAACCGTTCTTTAATTAGCAAACGAACAGTAACGGGAATTCATGTCATGATGAATCAACCGAGAATTCTGGTGATCGACGACGAACCTTTCGTGCGTGAGAGTTGCAAGAGAATCTTCTCCGAACGCGGCTACGACGTGGAAACCGCCAATAGCGGTGAAGAAGGTCTGGACATGGCGCGCAGGGGGCACTTCGATTGCGCGTTGGTGGACCTGAAAATGCCGGGGATCGACGGAATGGAAGTGGTCCGAAACGTCCGGGAAAACCGTCCAGGATCAGCCGTACTTATCATCACAGGATACGGCGATGTGGAAACCGCTTCGGAGGCAACACGTCTAGGCGTTTCGGATTACATTCTCAAGCCGTTCACTCCCGACCAGATCGCTGACGCCGTGGAAAAAGCGCTTGACGATCACGTCGAGGGCGGCGCTTCATCGGGCTTTTCGCGTCTGATCGGATCGATTCGCGAACGTTTGCCCGGCCCCGAAGTCTACGAAGACCGAAGCCCGCAGGCCGTTGCACAGATGGTTACACGGGCCGTCGGTTCGAAGAAAATAGCCCTGTCCATCGTCAACACGATCGTTTTGGGCGCTCTTGCCGGAGCCTATATCGGTTTCGGCGCGGCCATGGCGACGCTTGTCGGCCACGACGCCTTCCGGGTTCTGGGGGTGGGTTTGTCTCAGGTCGCGGTTGGCGCGGTATTCTCACTGGGGTTGATCCTCGTGGTCATCGCAGGCGCCGAGCTCTTCACCGGAAACAATTTGATGATCGCCGGATTTCTAGGACGCGAATTCGGCGGTGGACTCATGTTGGCGCGCTGGACTCTGGTTTTCCTCGCAAATTTCCTAGGCTCGGTGCTTTTGGCGTGGATCGTATACGAAAGTGGCGTTTGGAAAATGGGAGGTGGCGGTGTGGGAGAAAAAGCTCTCGCCATTGCCAATGCGAAGGTGGGATTGAGCTTTTCGGAAGCCTTTTTCCGTGGCGTCGGTTGCAACTGGCTCGTCTGCCTGGCGGTGTGGATGTCGCTCTCCGCACGGGAAATCACCGGGAAAGTCCTGGTGATCTTTTTCCCCATCATGGCTTTCGTCGCCTTGGGTTTCGAGCACTGCGTGGCGAACATGTACTTCATTCCGATGGGCTTGATGCTCAAAGGCACGATGGCTACCGGTTCCAGCCTTACCGGTTTGACTTGGAACGCGTTTCTCGTGGACAACCTGATCCCGGTGACGTTGGGGAACATCGTCGGAGGGGCGCTTTTCGTGGGTTCGACGTATTGGTGGGTCTACATAAGGAAAACGACAGGAAAGAAATCGACCAAAATTATAAAAAAAGCGGTATAATCGAAACGGTCTGAATGCGGGAGCCAAGCGGAATGAGCGTTCCACTCGTATCGACGATCAAGGAAAAATGCCGGACCTGCTATACCTGCGTACGCGAATGCCCGGCCAAAGCCATCCGGATTTCCAACGGACAGGCGGAAGTGATCGAGGAACGCTGCATCGGCTGTGGAAACTGTGTGCGTGTTTGCAGCCAAAAAGCCAAACAAGTGCGAAGCGACCTTCCCCATGTAAAAGAATTACTGAATGCCGTAGAACCCGTTGTGGCGATCCTTGCACCGAGTTTCCCTGCGGAATTTTCGGCGAAAAAGCCGGGACGGGTGATCGGAGCGTTGCGCGAACTCGGTTTCGCCAGCGTGTACGAGGTGGCTTTCGGAGCCGATCTCGTCGCCGCTCGGTATCGAGAACTGTTGGAAGAAAACAGTGATAAAAAGTACATTGCTACCTCCTGTCCCGCCTTGATTGCATACATCGAAAAATACCATCCGGATCTCGTACCTGCACTTGCGCCAATCGTCTCGCCAATGATCGCGACGGCTCGGGCGTTGCGCACCCTAAACGGCTCGTTGGAACGAATCGTGTTCATCGGACCGTGCATCGCAAAAAAAAGCGAAGCCCTCGATCCGTTCGTGGCGGGGGAAATCGATGCGGTATTGACCTTTGCCGAACTGAGGGAATTGTTCGAGATGCAAGGAATCGTTCCTTCCACGTCTCCTTCATCCGATACCGATCCACCCCATGCCGGGCTCGGTCTGCTCTTTCCCATCAGTCGGGGTATGCTGCAAACCGCCGATCTGAAAGAAGATCTCGTAACCGGCGATGTGGTGGCTGCCCACGGGCGCGTCAATTTCGTCGAGGCGATCAAGGAATTCGAGTCCGGAGCGCTGGATGCCCGATTGCTGGAAATCCTCTGCTGTGACGGCTGCATCATGGGGCCTGGCATGACGACCCAAGATCCTATGTTTCGGCGGCGGGCGATGGTCAGCCAGTACGCACGTGAGAGGCTCGCCAGCGCATCGGACGAAACAGAAACGCGGCAGGCGGACTTTGATTCGTTGGATCTGTCACGTTCTTTTTCCCCCAACGACATGCGAGGCTCCGGGTATTCGGAAAAACAGTTAAAAAGCGCCTTGAAACGCTTGGGCAAGTTCAAGCCCGAGGACGAACTCAATTGCGGGGCTTGCGGCTACGACACCTGCCGCGAGCACGCCATTGCAGTTATCGATGGTCAGGCGGAAAACGAAATGTGCCTACCATATACGATAGAACGTCTTCGCCGTACAGTGGACGACTTGGCCGAATCTCATCGAAAACTGGCAGAAACCCAACAGATGCTGATGCAATCCGAACGTCTGGCGAGCATGGGACAGCTTGCCGCAGGTATCGCCCATGAAGTCAATAATCCTTTAGGCGTGGTCGTACTGTACGCCAACATGCTGCTCGACGAAATCGGTCGGGCCTCGGAGCACTACCAGGATGTTTCCGTAATCGTCGAACAGGCCGAGCGATGCCGAAAGATCATTTCGGGACTGCTCGATTTCTCCCGGCGGAACAAACTGAATCTGACGGCGACGGACATCACGGACATGATCGACCGTTGCGCCCCCTCGTTCGTTCACGAGAAGAAGATTCACCTGACTCTGCGGCACGAACGCCGTCCGCTCATCGCCGAAATCGACGCTGATCAGATCGTACAAGTCGTGGCGAATCTCGTTTCGAACGCGGTCGCCGCCATGAATCGAGGTGGTGAACTGGAAATTTCCACCGAAGGAAGCGACGATTGGATCATCATCCGTATTTCGGATACGGGAACGGGAATCGTAAAGGAAAACCTGGATCACATTTTCGAGCCGTTTTTCACCACCAAGCGAATGGGCCACGGAACCGGGCTCGGCTTGGCCGTTGCATACGGCATCGTCAAAATGCATCGTGGGCGAATCGATGTCGAAACCAATGCCGATCCCGCGCAAGGACAGACGGGAACCACCTTCACCCTTTCGCTTCCGCATAAAAAAGACATCGGCGCCCCCCTGAAGGAGACGATCCATGACTGATCTTCGCCTGCTGATCGTGGACGACGAACCCGGTATGCGTGAAGGAATGCGCAGAAGCCTTCGAAATTTCTGTCTATACGTGGAGGAAGTCGAGGATACGTTTCAGTTGCAATGCGATGTAGCCGCAAGTGGCGAAGAAGCCTTGGAAAAAATCACCGTACAGGCTCCCGATCTCATGTTGCTGGACAACAAACTGCCCGGTATCCAGGGTATGGACCTGTTGCAGCATCTGACCGAAACCCAGCCGGAAATCACCGTGATTATGGTGACCGCGTATGCCTCCATCGAGGCGGCGGTCAGCGCAACCAAGCGCGGAGCCTTCGATTTTCTCGCAAAACCGTTCACCCCGAAAGAACTCCAAGCGACCCTGGAAAAAGCGATTCGCCACTTGGTGCTTCAACGGCACGCGAAAAAGCTGACCAAGGAAAAACGCCGGGCGCGTTTCGATCTGCTTTCAGTTGTATCTCACGAATTGAAAGCTCCGCTGAGTGCGCTGGAAAGCCATCTGTATGTCCTCAAGGAACCGGAATCCCTTTCCACCGAGGCATACACGCAATCCATCGAGCGCTGTTTCAAGCGCATTTCCGACATGCGAAAACTCATCAACGACTTCCTCGATCTCACGCGGATCGAATCGGGACAGCGGACTCGTCGAATCGAAACGGTGGATGTTTGCGAAATCCTTCAGGAAAGCCTTGAAAATATCTCCGATTCCGTGTCTCATCGTGGAATTCATCTTGCCTTTGTGATTCCTGAATCCATGCAATTCCAGGCCGATCGAAGCGAGTTGGAGATCATTTTCAACAACTTGCTGACCAACGCCGTCAAATACAACCGCGATGGTGGAAAGGTAACGGTGGACGTCACGGAAGAAAAAAACGGATTTATCCTTCGTGTATCGGATACCGGCATCGGCATGTCAAAGGAGGATGTTTCCCGATTGTTCAAGGAATTCACACGGATACGTAATGCGAAAACACGTGACATTCCCGGTAGCGGATTGGGATTGGCCATCGTGCGGAAAATCGCCTCGCTTTACGGTGGGACGGTTTCCGTTTCAAGCACCTTAAATGTCGGTACGACGTTTACCGTTCATTTGCCGAAAGCTTCCGAATCAAACGTAGCGAAAGATGATGCAACAAGCTGAAATCCTTTCTTGGTTGCGGGAAGATGACCCCAAACGAATCGATTGCCTGAAAGAAAAGGCCGACGACGTTCGACGCATTCACGTAGGCGACGAAATCCACCTGCGTGCTTTGATCGAGATTTCGAATTATTGTACAAACGCTTGTCATTACTGTGGGTTACGTGCCGCAAATCGAAGTATTCCGCGCTACCGGATGGATGCCGATGAAATCGTGAATACAGTCTCTCGCGCCGCAGAGATGAACTTCGGAACGGTCGTCCTGCAAGCGGGGAACGATCCCCGCCATCATGCAACCTGGGTCGCCGATCTCATCGGGCGGATCAAGGACCGTTTCGATATCGCCGTAACGCTGAGCCTGGGAGAACGCCCCTTCGAGGACTACGCCGCTTGGCGGGAAGCCGGCGCGGATCGCTACCTGCTACGATTCGAAACCTCCGACCGCACATTGTTCGAGTTCCTGCACGATCGAAACATTACAAGAGGTTCGGGCGTGCATCCACGTATCGAACGACTGAAATGGCTGCGTGATCTCGGGTACGAAATCGGCGGCGGTGTGATGGTCGGATTGCCGGGGCAGCGGTTCGAAGTCCTGGCCGAGGATATTTCAACGTTTCATGAGTTGGACCTGGATATGATCGGCATCGGCCCCTTCATCGCCCATCCTGGAACTCCGCTTTCGGTCAAACGTGCAAATTCGTGCACATCCATGCAAGTTCCGTCCGAAATTGAGATGACGCTCAAGGTCGTGGCGCTTGCACGCCTCGTCTGCCCTCAAGCCAATATTCCGGCGACTACCGCCGTGGAAGCCCTTTCGGGCTCGCGGGAACGATTTTCTTTTCTCGATGGAGGCGCGAACGTTTTAATGCCGAACCTGACACCGGAACGCTACCGGCGTCTGTACGACATCTATCCCGGCAAAACCTCCATCGTGGAGTACACGTTATCCACCCACGAGGAATTGCTGAATAATCTCAAGGATATCGGGCGTTGTGCCGGAAAAGGCTACGGCTCGGCCAAGGGCCGAGCCGTCATTCGAAGAAATTCGGTGGGTGGGATACCGAAAGCGGGCTAGAAATAGAGATCCCGTTCACCGCTGGCAAGGTGCGCCAGTTTTTCTTCCAGAGGATTCAGAGTGTTTTCGGCAACTTCCAACTTTTCGCGTTCGATGACCCTCTCCCCGGCTTCCACCGTTTCGCGTGCCGCGTAATCGAGCAGGAATTCCCTGAACGTCAAGATCGCGTTGGGCTGGCAGAAACGCTTGACGAATCCTTTTTTCGCCAGCGACATGAAATGATCGCCCGTGCGCTGAAGCCGATAGCAGGCCGTGCAGAAACTGGGGATGAACCCGTCCTCCGCCAGTTCCCGCACGACCTCATCCAAACTACGATCGTCGTGAATCGAAAACTGCTGCCGTTCAAGAACCGGGCCGGGATCGTCCCGCTGGTAGCTGCCGACGCCGATCCGGGAGCCGCCGTCGATCTGCGAAACCCCCAGATGCATTACGGCACGTCGCAGGGCCGGTTTTTCTCTCGCCGTCAGAATCATTCCCGTGTAGGGAACCATCAGGCGAATAATCGCGACGATTTTCTTGAAATCCTCATCGCCAACCTTGTACGACGTTTCTTCGTTGAAGGGCGTATTGATGGCCGGTTCGATCCTGGGAAACGAAATGGTATGAGGGCCCACACCGAATTCACGCTCCAATTCGAGTGCATGGAGCAACAGCCCCAACACCTCGTATCGCCAGTCGTACAGACCGAACAGCGCACCTATCGCTACATCGTCCAATCCCCCGCGCTGTGCACGATGCAAGGCATTGAGCCTGTACGTGAAATCGGCTTTTTTCGTGCCTTTGGGGTGAAGTTCGGCATAACGTCCGGGGTAATAGGTTTCCTGAAATACCTGGTAGGTTCCGATGCCGATATCCTTGAGTTTTCGGTATTCATCCACTTCCATCGGAGCGGCGTTGATGTTCACGCGGCGGATTTCCCCGTGTCCGTCGTCCGTTCGGGTCTCGTAAGCGGTTCGGATCGTTTCAGCGATGTAATCGACTCCGTATTTCGGGTGTTCGCCATACACCATCAACAAACGCTTGTGCCCGGCTTGTTCCAGGGCAAGCACTTCGGCCCGTAAATCCTCATCGTTCAAGGCATGTCGCGAACAAGCGGAATTGCTGCGCCGGAACGCGCAATACACACAGTCGTTCGAACAGTAATTGGAAACGTACAGGGGCGCGAAAAGAACGATTCTCCGACCGTAGATGTCCTCTTTGATTTTGCGGGAGAGCGCAAAGGTTTCCTCCCAGAGATCACGGTTGCGCGTATGCACCAGAACCGCAACTTCTTCGGGAGAAAGCCCTTTTTGCTCCGCTGCGTGGTCCAGAACGTCCCTCACGTGAGCGGCATCCGGCTCGCTCCAGTCGGATAGAAGCGAGAAGATGCCGTTCACATCGATGAATTGTCGTTCTTTTTCGCTCATTTTACTGTCCTTTCAGACAATCTTCGATCCCCTGGCGGTATAGTGGGTATGCAGCAACTTGTGACTTGTTTGACCGCAAGGGCCATCGGTCAGGAATTCCTCGTAAATCTTGGTGATGACCGGGTTTTCGTGCGATTTCCTGATGGGCATACCCTCATCTTCTTTGTAAATGGCCCTCGCCCTGGCTTCACGTACTTCCGGGGTCGTCGGGATCGGTTGACCGCCCCCGCCGAGACACCCGCCCGGACAGGCCATGATTTCGATGAAATGCACGTCGGCCAGTTCACCCGCCGCAAGTTTGTCGATCACGACGCGGGCGTTGGCCAGACCGTGCGCAATCATGACTTTTAACGTCGCACCTTCGAGAAACTTCCAGGCATCCACGGCTTTCACGATTGGCAGTTCCGCCTGACGGATTCCCTCCATGCCACGTACCGGCTCCACGCGCAGTTTTTCGAACGGCACCTCCTCTCCGGTCACGATTTCATACGCGGTTCGAATCGCTGCCTCCATTACGCCGCCCGTCGCACCGAAAATCTGCCCCGCACCGGTGCCCAACCCCAGCGGTTCGTCGAATTCCGATTTCTCCAGACTAGGCAGATCGATCCCTGCCTGCTTTATCATTCGGGCCATTTCTCTAGTAGTCAGAACGATATCCACGTCCTTGAAGCCCGAATCTCCCATTTCAGGCCGTTCGCACTCGAACTTCTTGGCTGTGCAGGGCATCAGCGAAACAGTAACAATATCCGAGGGTTCCAAGTGGTTCATCTCGGCGTAGTAGGTTTTAATCAAGGTACCGAACATCTGTTGCGGGCTTTTGCAGGTCGAAATGTGGTCCAGAAGTTCGGGCCGTGACTGCTCGACGAACTTGATCCACCCCGGCGAGCAGGAGGTCAGCTGCGGCAAGGCCACGGGCTGCTTGTCCGATAGGGCTTTTTTCAACCGTAAAAGCAGCTCGGTACCTTCTTCCATAATCGTCAGGTCGGCAGTGAAGTTCGTATCGAAAACCTTGTCAAAACCTATACGTTTCAGCGCCGTGTTGAGTTCTTTCGTCAGGCACCTTCCCGGCGGAAGTCCGAAGCATTCGCCGATGGCTGCACGCGGCGCAGGCGCGGTCTGTATGACGACGTGTTTTGTGGGGTCTTCGATGGCCGCCCAGACTTTCGCGATGTCGTCGCGCTCGGTCAATGCGCCCACCGGGCAACGGTTGATGCACTGGCCGCAACCGACGCACAAGACTTCGAGCATGTTGTAATTCAGGAACGTGGCCATGCGGGTATCGTCGCCACGCCCGATTTTTCCCAACGCGCCGACATCCTGCAATTCCTGACAGGTCCGCACGCAACGGAAACATTCGATGCACTTGTCCATGTCGCGGGCGATCGGTCCCATGTCGAAAATCTTCCGCTTCGGTTTTTCTCTTTTTCCGAATGGAAGATCGGTGACTCCGTATTCGGTCGCCAGCGTCTGCAATTCACAATTGCCGTTTCTGAGGCACGTAGTACATTCGGCGCGATGATCGCGCAGAATAAGACCCAGAATATCGCGCCGGGCCTGCCGTACTTTTGGAGAGCCGGTCAATACCCTGATGCTCTGCGTCACGGGATAGGTGCAAGCCGTTTGAATCGCTCCTGTTTCCTCGAATTCGACGATGCACAGGCGGCAGGAGCCAGCCACGCAAAGATCCTCGTGATAACAAAGCGAAGGGATGTAAATACCGTTGCGGCGAGCGGTTTCCAGCAAGGTTTCTCCAAGGCGGGCTGTAATCGTCTTGCCGTCGATGGTCACGTTTATCAGGCCGCCGATTTCTCCGGTTTCCAACCTTTCGTTCGACATATTCGCTTCCTCCTAGCGTTGCGGCTTGCGGCCAAGTATTTCGTCTTGAAAATGATCGAGAATCCCCATAAAAGCGTTGGGGGCGCTTTGTCCCAGGCCGCATTTTGATGCGGCTTTCATGCTACCCGCCAGTTTTCGCAATTTCACCAGATATTCCAGGCTGCACTCCCCTCGTTTCAGGAGACGCACTCCTTCGAGCAGCACGTTCGTGCCTTTCCGGCAGGGAATACACTGGCCGCAGGATTCCTCGCAGAAGAATTCTAGGAAATTTTCCGCCACATCGAGCACGTCACGGTCGGGACCGATGACGATGATCGATCCGCCCGGAGGGGCATCCTCGAACGCGATGATCCGTTCGAAGCGGCTCGCGGGAACGCACTGGCCGGATGCGCCGCCGATCTGGACGGCTTTCGCGTCTTCTCCTCCCGCTTCGTCGAGCATTTCGGAAATCGTAATCCCCATGGGAAACTCGTAAATTCCCGGCATGGAGCAATCGCCCGAAATACTGAAAAGCTTGGTTCCCGTCGATTTTCCGGTTCCGTACTCCTTATACCAGTGTGCTCCCTTGCCCAGAATCAGGGCGGCGTTGACGAAGGTTTCCACGTTGTTGACCGCCGTGGGACATCCCAGATATCCCGTATTGACCGGGAAGGGAGGACGATTTCGAGGCTCGCCTCGTTTGCCCTCCAGCGATTCGATCAGCGCGGTTTCCTCGCCACAGACGTAGGCGCCCGCACCCATGCGAACTTCGATATCGAAGGAGAATTCCTTCTCCAGCACCGATTCGCCCAAAAGTCCTTTTTCCATTCTCGTGCGAATCGTTTCTTCTAACGACTCCTTCATGAACGCGTATTCACCTCGAAGGTAAATCAATCCCCGCTCCGCACCGATGGCGTACCCGGCGATGGTCATTCCTTCCATCACATTGTCGGCGAAATCGAGAAGCAGCAGGCGATCCTTGAATGTTCCGGGCTCGCCTTCGTCCGCATTGCAGACCACGAATTTCCGCTCGCCCTTGGCCGCCGCCGCAAGCTGCCATTTCGTCGCAACCGGGAACCCCGCGCCGCCGCGTCCGCGAAGGAAGGCCGCGCGGATCTCTCCGATGGCATCGGATCTCGACATCGCCAGGGCTTTATTCAATCCGGCCTCCGGTTCGGAGACGCCCGTCAAGATCGGTCCCAGTTTGCGAGTGTTCGGAATGAAATCGACGATGCCGGTCCCGTACTCGCCGAACTGCCTGCGACATTCTTCAACGATCTGGTGGACTTTCTCTGGCGTCACGTGCGTGAAAATCCGGTCGTTGACCATCATCGCCGGACCCTGGTCGCACATTCCCATGCAATTGGTGGTTTCCAACGTAAACATTCCATCCGGCGTCGTTTCGCCGAAACGAATGCCCAGTTCGCTTTCCAATTGGTGCGCCACGCGATGTTTCCCGCTCATGTCGCAGGAAAGCGTCCGGCACAGACGAAACGTGAATTTTCCTTTCTTTTCCGTACTTAGAAAGGAATAGAACGAAACGACTTCTTCGACTTCCACGGGGCGAATGCCCAACGCGTCCGCGACTTCCTGCATCGCTTCAGGAGAAATGGTCCCGAAACGGGCCTGGATTCTTTGAAGAACGACCAGAAGTTTCGCTTTTCCCTTCACCGGATCTCCGCCGTTCGCGGCGCGGATTTCTTCCTGGATACGATTTGTTGTGATCGATGCCATGAAATCCCTCCTATTTCACGTACTTGCGCACGAGCGCAAGCAGGGCTTGGGGGGGAAGAGGCTTTTCGGCGAATTCGTCCACCGGCACCATTTCGTCATCGACGCCGAAATCCATCCCGGTGACGCGAGAGACGTTGGTCAGCATGATGATGGGCGTTTTACAACCTCCTTTGCGCAATTCCTGAGCCATCACGAATCCGTCGTCCTCGTAATCCATCATGACATCGAGCAGAATCACATCCGGCTTATCCTCCTTGACGGCGATCATGCCATCGTCCCGATTCGAAGCGGATACGACCTCGTATCCCTCCTTATCGAGGATCAGGCTCATGACTTCCACGAGATCGCGGTCGTCATCCACAATCAGAACTTTCGCCATGGTTCAACCTCCTGGGTTTGATCCGTTTTCCGTACCGTATTTTTTCTCACTCGTTTCGCGTATCTTCCTCACGCTGTCCCGATGCATCGCAAAACGAATGCCAATCCGAGGTGGAATCGATGCGGGATGGACAAGTCCCTCATTCGAAGACCACACGAAAATCGAGCATCCCTTTTGAGGCAAGATAATACGTGTAAAAACAACTAGATAGCACTCTAAAAGCTTATTTCGAAGCCAAGCCGAATCGACAAAGCGGTCTTTCGGAAGAAACAGAAATTCCATACTCACGGGAAAAATCGGAAACCTCGCCAGTCGGAGAAGGACAAGTGTATATTTCGTTTAACATTCCCGCCGTGAAACGTGGTAAAATCCCGAAAACAAGCACTTTTCAATGGCTCGACTTTTGCAATTCGAAAATGGACCGGAGTTTTTACGAAAGGTCGTATCATGCAGAAAGAGCCAAGCAGCATTCGTCCTCACCTCGTATTGGTGGGAAGACGCAACGTGGGCAAATCCTCCTTGGTGAACGCCCTTACAAACCAGCCGCTTTCCCTGGTTTCCGACACGCCCGGCACAACGACCGATCCCGTGCGCAAAGCCTTTGAATTACTACCCTTTGGCCCGGTTGTTTTCGTCGATACCGGCGGCTTGGACGACATCGGCGAGTTGGGGGTGAAACGGGTGGCGCGCGCTCGTCAGGAACTTGCGATGGCCGATTTGGTGTTGTTCGTCGCCGAAGCAGGAACATGGACACCGCAAGAGCAGAAGGTATTGGATTCTTTAAAAATTTCCGGTAAACCGTATCGGCTTGTGGTCAATAAAATCGACACGATTCAAAGCGAAATCGCGCCGATCGACGGCGAAATCAGGGTTAGCGCTACGACCGGAGAAAACATCGATACGCTGAAAAACGAACTATCCGACCAACTCCGACGAATCGTCGATAAACCCTTTACCGTTTTGGGGAACATGATCGGAAAAGGAAGCCTCGTCGTGCTGGTGGTTCCCATAGACTACGAGGCTCCCCAAGGCCGGATCATTCTCCCGCAGGTGATGACGCTCCGGGACGTACTGGACCACGATGCCATGTCCTTGACCGTCAAGGAAAGCGACTTGCGGGACGCCCTATCGCGACTCAACCAAAAACCCGATCTCGTGATTACCGACAGCCAGGCGATTGAAAAAGTGGCGGAAATCGTTCCCAACGATATCGGACTGACGACGTTTTCGGTTCTTTTCTGCCGACTCAAGGGAGATCTCCCAACGTTTGTAGACGGAGCACATACGTTCGACACGCTGGAAAACGGGGACAGCGTGCTGATTTCCGAAGCGTGCTCCCATCACCCGATTCGCGACGACATCGCTACCGTCAAGTTGCCCAAATGGATTTCCACGTACACGGGAAAAACACTCCGATTCGAAACGACTCAAGGGCACAGTTTTCCCGAGGATTTGTCGCGGCATCGAATGATCGTACATTGCGCGGGGTGCATGATTACGCCGCAGGCGATGCGCGTCCGAATGGACCAAGCCGCGCAAATAGGCGTTCCTATTACGAACTACGGGGTTGCGATTTCGTATCTGCACGGCCTACTGGACCGCGTATTGAAGCCGTTGGGCGAACTGGAGACAGGATCAACGTGAAACGAAAAGCGAACGATGAACGAATTGACCGGGAAATTTCTCGGTCGATCAAGCGCCAAATCAGTAAAAGTTCGTTGTGGTTTATCCGTTTACGATGGGGAGCGATCGTCGGAATCGCGGTTGGCGGGATTGCGCTCCGTTTCCTGAGCTATCCGATTGATTTGCCTCGTTTTTTCGCGATCGCAATCGGGTTGGCGCTTATCAACACTCTTTTTCATGGTTTGAATTCCCGTTTTACCCATTCAGACGTGCGCAGCGACCATCTGAGACGGTTCAATACGATGCAGATCGCTACCGACTGGCTGGCCGTCACCCTATTGATCCACCTGACCGGAGGCATCTTAAGTCCTTGTATTTTCTTCTTTTTCTTCCATCTGGTCATTGCGGCGATTCTGCTTCCCGCACGTACAATTTACCCTCTTGCGTTGCTGTCCGTCTTTTTGCTGAGCGGACTTGCTGTTTTGGAAGCTTCCGGCCTGATTCCACTTCATCCGCTTTCACCGAACTCCTCCCTTTCGCTTCATTCCGACCCCATGACGATCTGTGCAATTCTGACGAGTTTCGCCATCAGCGCTTTCACGCTCGTTGGGGTTACCCATTGGGTAAGCAATCTGATTCGGCAGCGTATGTACCAGCTTTCGACAACGAAAGTCCGGCTGGAAGACACCTCCGAGCGCCTGGAAGCGATTTTTTATATCATTCATTCCATCGGTGAACACGGCGCGTTGGATGATCTCCTGGATTCTGCCTTGAAACAAGCTACAGGGCTATGGGGAATCCGCGCCGGATTCGTGTTGCTTAAAAACCCTGAAAAAGAATCCTATTTTTTCGCGGCGTTTCACGGTTTGGACACGCCACCGCCCGAAGATTCGAGTTTGCTAGATTTAAAGGAAGTCGCGAGCGCTCTGGAACGGCAGGACCAGTTCGTCGTGGATGACTTGCGTTTGTTGACCGGTTTCGAAGATTGCCAATCCCTCCAGTGGCTGGACGCAGGCGGAAAACGTTCCATGCTTCTCGTTCCGCTGCGGGTGGGTGGCCGGACGTTCGGGGCATTCTGCCTGACCTCTCAATATCCGAAACGATTCGAGAAGGAGGGAAAGTATTTTCGGATATTTGGCGATCTCGTCGCCGTGGACATTCAAAACACGATGACCAACCAGCAGTTGATGGAACAAGTCCGGACGCGAACTTGGTTTTACCGGCGCGCAGCCCACGACCTCAGGGCACCGCTAAGCGCCGTTCGTAGTATGCTTGCCACCATTCGCGATGGATACGCCCATAATGCTTTTCAGATAAACACTCTGATGGGCCGTGCCGACGGACGGTTGGAAGAACTCCAGGAAATGGTGGATGAATTGCTCTTGCTGGCCGAAGATCGGATGGATCGATTGCAGGGAGAAGCCGAACCGGTAAATTTGGGTGAAATTCTTGATGCCGTTCTTGAAATCCACCGGCTCGAGGCGGAAACCCGTAAAATCCATTTAGAATGCTTGCAACCGCTGGAAGCCGTACTTGTCCGCGCCACACGAGACGGACTTAAGAGGATTGTTGCAAACATGATTTCCAACGCAATCAAATACAATCATGACAATGGAAAGGTTTCCATCGTATTGAAAAAAGAGAGCGATCATGCAGAGTTGACCATTGCGGATACCGGTATAGGAATTCCGGAAAATATTCGAGAAAATATTTTCCACGAGTTTTATCGAGCCCCCAACGCGAAATCTCACACAAGCAAGGGGACAGGGCTCGGTCTCGCCATCGTCAAGAAAATGGTGGAAGGTTTTCACGGTCGAATCCAATTTACGAAAAACGAAGAAAATGGAACAACTTTTGTGATTCAGTTTCCAGTTGTCACTTCCAGTGAAACCGAAAATTTGTAAAAGTGCCAACCACTCAAAGCAGTTTTATGGGCACGGCCTAAAGGCGATTGCTCCTTACCCTGCCATAGTTCCAATTGATCCACCAGATGATGCCTTTTTCTCCTGATAACGGGAACTTAGATCAACTCCCGAAATTGTCAAACGTTGACGTCCCCCAATTAAATTTGGCAGCAGGTGGTCGATGATTCCCCCCCGTTTCGGACAGTCGTGATTTTTTCGAAAAACGTATTGACACTTTGCGTTAGAATGTTAAAATGACCATAAGTAACTAACCGGTTAGTTACTTATATGGCAGGAAAAGAATCGCCATGGAAACCACGAAACCGAAACGCGACGCCAAGGCGGCGCGAAAACGTCTGTTGCGCGAAGCGGAAAAACTCTTTGTAATAAAAGGATACCACGTCGTAACGGTCGATGAGATCGCATCGAAGTCGAAATTGAATAAACGAATGATCTACGTGTATTTCGGTTCCAAGGAAAAGCTGTATTCCGAGGTTTTACGCCTCCTCGCTATTTACTGTGGGTAAGCAGTTTCATCTGCGGCAGGTCGAAGTCTAGCTTTCCAGCGACGAGGAAGATCATGGTTCGAAGCTTCCTAAACGACCTGAACCCTCTGGCCTTGCGCTTGGCCGCCTGAATTATACCGTTGATGCCTTCCACCAGCCCTTGTGTCAAACCTGACTGAAACCACCGCAATACCCCATCCCAGTGGGTCTTGATCGTTTTGGCTACCTTGATCATCGGCGGCAGTTGGCTGTGCGTGGCCCAGAAATACCAGTACTGCAACTGCTTCTCACCGTCATCTGGATGGCCTGCGTAGTCGGCATATACCGACTGAAGCGTCTCTTTGAGCCGATAGCCCCTGGCCGTTTTCAGCGTGCTGTCTTTCAACTCATCGAACTTCTCTCGCTCTTTGTCCGTAAGGTTTTGCTCGTTTTTCAACCAGACCCATCTCGTCTTTTCCAACTCAGTCCTGTCTTGGCGCTCCTCACGCCGCACCTCGTCCACGGCCTTGTTGACAAGCTTCATCACGTGGAAGCGGTCGAAGGTCATCGCCGCATCGGGAAACTGTTTCCCAACCCCCTTGATGAACGCCGCTGACATGTCCATGCTGAACTCTTTCACCTGTTCGGGTTTACCGCCGTGAGCGTGAAGCTCAGCCTCGAAGCCCGCCACCGTCCGGTGGTCTTTGCCGGGCTCCACGTGCAGAACCTTCGCCTCGTCCATGTCCACGAACACCGTCACGTAGTCGTGCCCACGGGAACGGCTGGTTTCATCCACGCCCACCGCTTCGACCTCGGACCAGTCCTGCTTCGCCAGACTCGAGTCCACATAGTATTCCAGCACCCGCCAGATCCGCGTGTCGTGCTCACCAAGTATTTCGCCGATCCCCTTGGGCGTCATGCCCTTTCTGGCCATAAGCAGTACCAGCGCCTCAAAAAGCAGCGTGAACCCCGCACCAGGACGCGCCCAAGGTACCTCCACCGTTTTTACTCCGTGTTCAGGGCATTTGATCCGGGGTAGGCGTGCGTGAAGATACGCCTCGTGCTGAAAAAAGTTCAGATGTCGCCAACTCCTCTCGTTCGTATCGTGAACCCCGCAAGCCACCTCGCATTGCGGGCACGCAAACCGGCTCCCGGCGGGAAAATCCAGGTACAGATCCAACCGGTGGCGCTCGGCGTCAAAGTCAATATCCACCACCTCCCAGGGAGGGGTCAATCCAAGAGCCATCGTGAAAAGTCCGCGCTCGTCCATCTCTTGCTCCTTCAGTGTGCAAAGGTTACACTGGCAGAACTTCGGCGGAGGATAAGGCAACGCGGGGACGCGACCCGAGCGCCGTCGAAGGTCCGAACCTGGAAAGGAGGGGGAAACCTCTCCTTTTCTCTTTATCCCTTATTACAACAACCAGGTTTGGACTTCAAAGCGATAAATCCCAGGGGTGCGGGGACGGGTCCCCGGATCGGCGAAGCCGATGCATAAGCTGCCGTTACCCACACTAAACAGCGAAGAGCCGGTTTTACGGACGAATTTCGCGAAATTCGACGAATTGGAAGTTTCCGGCGAAAAAACGAAAGGCGATTATTTCGAGCGTTTGGAAAATCTGATGCGCCAGTATTTTTATTTTCTGGCGAATAATCCGAACTTCGTGCGGTTGTTGGCTTGGGAAATCCTTCTGGCGGATAAAAGTTCGTTGAAACGCCTTGCCCGGCAAGCCTTCGGGGGCATTTCCACGCTGCGAAATGTCTTGGAAGAAGGTATCGAACGCGGCATTTTAAGACAAGACATCCGGTTGCATACCCTATCTCTATCTATTACTTCCTTGTTCTTCAACTTTTTCAACATGCGTCCCTTGGCCGAAGAGTTTTGGAATCGGGATCTCAAAAACGAAGAAGCCATGAACAAAATTCTTCAACAAACCATGTCTCTTCTCCTCGATGGAGCCATTCAAAGAAAATAGCGAGGTTTGCCATGTTCAGACCGCAATCAGCCGCTATCTCTTCGATTTTTCTTTTCCTTTCTTTTTTTGCACTGTCGTCCTGCGAAAAACCGGCCATTCACGACAACATCGTTACCGGCCTCATAGATGCTACGGAGATCGACATCGCCTCGAAAATTCCCGGGCGCGTCAAAGAAATCAATGTCCGTGAGGGAGATAGGGTCGATGCCGGACAAGCGCTTCTTAAATTGACCAGCGATGAGATCGAAGCCAAGATAGCGCAGGTCAATGCCGGTATCGACGCATCCAAAGCCCAGTTGAGACTGGCAAAAAAAGGCGCTCGCCCCCAGGAAAAGCGCGCCGTTCTCAAGCAATTGGATGCAGCCAGGCATCAAGTTGATATCACGAAAAAAATGTACGATCGGATGCTTCCGCTGGTTCAGCAGCAAGCGATCTCACAAAGCAAATTCGACGAAATCGAATTCAAATACAATGTCGCCAAAGATCAGCTCGCCATGGCCGAAGCCAAATACGACATGGTGTTGCAAGGGGCGCGCAAAGAACAAATCGAAGCGCTTGAAGCTCTGGTAGACAAGGCAAGCGCCATGTTGGACGAAGTGAAAAGCTATCAAAACGAAACAATGCAGCATTCTCCGATCGATGGCGAAGTCTCGAAAGTGATTTTGCATCCCGGTGAACTGGCGGCAACGGGATACCCCATCCTTACCCTCGTCGATACCGATGACATGTGGGCGAGCTTTTCCATACGCGAGGACATGTTGAATGGACTGAGGATCAACGACCGGATCACGGTCTATCTTCCCGCTATCGATCGCACCATCCCCATGAAAATATTCAACATTTCTTCCATGGGGGACTTCGCCACGTGGAAGGCGACAACGGACAAAAACGCGTTCGACCTGAAAAGTTTCGAAATCAAGGCGCGGCCCGAGAACCCGGTTCCCGAGATGCGACCGGGCATGACCGTTCGCTGGAATTGCGGGTAAATCATGGGCGGGCGGACTTTTTTCGCGGCTTGCCTTCATCAGTTCATTCTTCCCGTCATCATTAGAAGGCATCGCCTGTTGCTGCTGCTGATGTTGCTGATGGCCTGGTTGTCTATAGACATTTACCAAGGCTTCACGGTACGCGATATCCCCATTTCCGTAATCGATTTCGACAATTCCTCTTTGTCACGTACCCTGGTGCGATTTCTCGATGCCACGAGCGAACTGGTGGTTTCGGAACACCGTCCGGTTTCCGTTGAGGACGCCCGAAATCTGCTCGTTCTCGATGAAATCGCAGCCGTTGTGGTGATTCCCTCGTCCTTTTCCATCAATATAAAAAAAGGGAAACGTGGCGAAGTACTCGTAGCGACCGACATGAGCAACATTCTGATCGGGCGCAACGCCTCGGCAGCGATTTCCGGGGTGGCAACGACCTTTTCAGCCGGGGTTCGTTTGACGACGGTGGAAAAACTCGGAGCGCCCGATGAACAATCCATGGCAAAAGTGCTGCCGATCGCTCTCGAAACCAATTTCAACTTCAACCCATACCGTAACTACGCCATTTACCTCGTTCCCGCAGTGGTTTTTTTCCTGTTCCACATCTACCTGCTGATCGGAGCGCTGGCGGTGCAACGTGACTATCCCAAAGCCACGGAACGTGCGGGAGCGTTTTTGGGGCTCTTTATCTGGTGCTTGTTGCTGGCAAGCGCGCTCATGTGGGGAATGCTCCAGCGTTCCCACATCTTCGTGCAAAGCGACGTGGGACCGACTCTCGCGCTTCTGGCCGTATTTATCGCCACCGATATTCTGTTCGTGATCGGAGTCCGCCGACTGTTCCGCATCCCGCTTACGACCATGCAGGTGACGATTTTTCTCGGGATGCTGTCGCTCATGTTCAGCGGCATCACCTGGCCCACCGACATGTTTCCGAAACCGTTTCAGTGGTTTTCCATGATTCTGCCCTTTACCCCCTTCGCTCGTGGGTTTCGAATGCTGCTTCATTACCCGATGAATTTCGGCGACATGACTGATATCTTCGGGTTTTTCGGCGGGCAGATCCTTTTCTATGCAGGTCTCATCCTGGTTGCGACGCTGTTTTACGCCCTGATCGGTTCGTTGAGAAAGCGCACGTCATGCAAATAATCCACACGCTCTGGAAAAGCATGAAATCCGAATGGAGCGCCATTTTCCGTCATCCTTCGCTACTTATGGTGCTTCTCGCGATTCCTTTGATCTATCCGCCGACGGTTTCCTATCTGTACATGAACGACAGCGCCTATGAACGTCCCACGTTGCTGATCGATCAGGACAACAGCGCGCTTTCCCGTTCGTTAATCACGGCCCTGGACGCAACGAAAGAGCTGCGAATCGTCGATCGACCAAGCACCGTGGAAAAGGGATTCGACGCCATCAAAAAGCGAAAAGCGGAAGTGCTGTTTTTCATTCCTTCCGACTTTTCCAGCAAAATCAAACGTGGACGACAAGGAACGGTCAAGTTATGGGTCAACACGGCCAATGTCTTCACCTACGGCAGCGCGTTGCCGGGAGTTTATGCGGTCGTGGGCACGTACAACGCACGCCTGAACGCCTCTTTCCTGATGAAAAACGGTATCCCGCCGGAATCCGCCGCAGATCGCGTTCAGCCCCTGGCCGTTGACGACAGGCTTCTGTTTCATCCGTCGGCGGCATACGGCGATTTCGTGGTGCCCGGCATATTGCTGATCGTTCTTCAGCAACTCATGCTTATCGGCATGGCTTTCAGTGTGGGACTCCAACGCAAAGAAGGTGATTTCGCCGAGGATCATCCCCATCCGGTGTTGTACATGCTCGGAAAAATTTTAGGACAATATGTTTTTTACCTGTTTGGCCTCGTGCTGATTCTCGGCGTCTTCATGCCTTCTTTCGGCTGGTCCATCACCAGCTACGCCACAACCACTGTTTTATTCACGCTTTTCATCGTCACCATGACCCCGATGGTGATGGCCGTATCGAATTTGTTCAAAGACAATTTCGCTTCCTTCGAGTATCTCATGTTCATTTCGACGCCTGTTTTTCTAGGGTCCGGCTTTACGTGGCCGTTCGACATGATGCCCGGACACGTACAGGCCGTCATGTCCATATTTCCGGCAACCCCGGTCTTGCAGGCCTTTCGTATCACGTCCATGCGACAAGCGGGAGTGGCGATCCTCGAACCGTGGCTATGGTGGATGGCTTTGCAGTTTCTTGCCTGGAGCCTTCTTGCCTGGTTCGCGATCCGCCGCCCGTGGCGAAATTTTCGAATTGGAAACCGCCCAATCGTACATCCGAGCGAACCGAGCGCCGCCGGCGTTCCGACAGAGGTTACAAAATGAAACGAATGTTGCTTAGTGTTTGGGTTTTGTTTCAATGTTTGCCATCGATCGCTACGGCGGAAACGATGAGCCTCGAACAGGTTTTAAAGGCCGCCATGGAAAACAGTCATGGTTTGAAGGTGGCAAGTCATGAAATTTCCATTCAGGAAAACCGCAGAAAAAGCGTTCGAGGCCACTTTCTGCCCGTTTTGCGTCTGGACGGCAAGGTGATCCGCTTCGATTCCGACGTGAATATTCCCGTGGATCTGGATATTCTTTTCACCTTGCTCGGAGATTTTCAGCGATTCATGTCCGAAGAGACTCTGGCCGCTCTTGCACAATTCCAGCAGAATGGCCTTCAACTGAAGGTGCGAGACAATCTCGTATACGAAGCGGGATTGACTGTGGCGCAACCTATCGGACAGCTTTTCAAGATCGCATACGCCGAACGAGCCTCGAAGCATCTGACCGACGCGGCACGCTACGACGCGCTGACTTCCCGCAGAAACCTTCAAATGGACGTGGTTGCAGGATACATGGGATTGATCGCGGCGACAAAAATGGAGGAAACCGTCCAAGCCGCCTTGCGGCAACTGGCCGAGTATGAAAAACAAGTAGCGCTTCTCGTGAAATCGGAGGTCGTGGAGCGCAACGCCTTGTTGAAAGTCCAGGTGGCGTCTTCCGATTACGAGCGCAAACTTTTCACGACCCAGAAGGCGAAACAGTTGGCGGTCTCGATATTGAACATGTACATGGGACGTTCACTGGAAGCCGAACTGACTCCCGACGAAACGGAAATGATGGAGGTGAGGATCGATGAAAGCCTTGAAAACCGACAGGCGCATGCGGCTTCCTCGCGTCCCGAACTTTCCAGTGCACGTTCCCAAGAATCCGCAGCCTATGCGGGACGCATGGTCGCCATCGGAGAAATGCTTCCTGAACTGAACCTCGTCTTTACGTATCACAACATGCAGGGTACGGGGGTGACGCAGCCCGAAAACGAGTATTTCGGCGGTCTGGTCATGTCGTGGAATATCTGGGAATGGGGTGTTTCCTATTATAAAATGAGAGCCTACGAAGCCACTATGGCGAAAGCCGAGGAACAGATCACGGAGGGAAGCGACAAAATCCGTCTCGAAGTGAAAAGCAAGTGGTTGGAATTGGAACAAGCCCAAAAAGATCTGGTGGTGGCTCGCAGACAGGTGATACAAGCCAAGGAAAATCTGCGAATCGAGAAATTGCGGTATGATGCGGGAGACGCCACCACCTCCGACCTGCTGGAAGCTCAAACCTTGCACACTCAATCGGAAAACGATTGCATCATTGCCCAAATGAACGAAAACAAAGCCCGTTACGCATTGCTTCTAAGCCAGGGAACGGATTTGCTCAATGGCAACCCACGCCCATGATTCGCTCTTGGGTGTTACCGTAGACGTGCGTCGGTTGGTTTCATTTCGGTGCAATTTGGTATGATTTTTAACACATTGACAAACCGGCTTTATGGTACATTGATACCGGCAGGTTGGTTATGATTTTCGGAGTGCGGTCAAAGCGGCATCATGGGAGGTGGACATGAAACTGGCGCAGATCAAACAGGACATCGAAAAGCATGGCATCCAGAGCATCGACGTGAAATATTCGGATCTCGTAGGCAACTGGTATCACATCGGTTTTCCATCTCGGCGGCTTGAAGAAGTCATGACCAAAGGGGTTCCTTTCGACGGGTCGAGCATTCCGGGGATGCGTTCCGTAGAGTCGGGAGACATGCTGCTCATTCCCGACCTGGAAACCGCGATTATCGATCCGTTCACCGACCGTCCGACGTTTCGCATGTTGGCATACATCTGCGATTCCGAAACGAGAGTGGGCGTGGCCAAAGATCCTCGCAGCTTGGCCCAGCGTGCACAGTCGTTTTTAGAAAACTCCGGTGTGGCGGACCAGTCTCTCTGGATACCGGAATTCGAGTTCTACCTTTTCAACGACGCCGAGATCCACAACGGAAAATTCAGCGCCGGATATCGTTTCACGTCGGCGGAAAACAAGGACGATCTCCCGTTCGGCTACAAAGACAGAGACGGAACCGCCGTATCCAACCGCAAGGGCTATCATATTGACGTTCCCTTCGACAAATACGCGGACGTTCGCCAGGAAATGGTCGAGTTGATCGAGCGTACGGGCTGTCGCGTGAGATACCATCACCACGAAGTCGGGCTTTCCTCACAGCAGGAGATAGAAACCGAGCTTCTGGACTTCCGTTTCATCGTGGACCGCATGATGTACATCAAAGACATCATCCACAATACCGCCCTTCGCCACGATCTTAGCGCAACGTTCATGCCCAAACCGCTTTACGACGAACCCGGCAACGGAATGCATTTCCACATTCAGCTTCGGAAAAACGGCGAAAACGTGTTTTATCGGAAGGGTGCTTACGCGGATCTGTCGGATACGGCCTTGTGGTTCATCGGAGGCATTTTGCAGCACGGTCGCTCTCTGGCCGCGTTCACGAACCCAAGCACCAATTCCTACAAGCGCCTGCTGCCGGGATTCGAAGCCCCCGTGAAGTTGTTTTTCGGGTTGGCCAATCGTAGCGCGGCCATTCGGATTCCACGCTACGCCATCAATGAGGAAACCAAGCGCATCGAATTTCGTACAGGCGACGGCACTTGTAACTACTATTTCGCCATGAGCGCCTTGTTGATGGCGGGATTGGACGGTGTGCGCAAAAAAATCATGCCGACCCCGGAAAACGGCCT
Organism: Myxococcota bacterium; assembly: GCA_963663525.2. GTDB lineage: Bacteria > Myxococcota_A > SURF-8 > SURF-8. The sequence goes on along the minus strand of CAXXHC010000003.1, from coordinate 990,974 downwards.
TGGACCTTTCGATGAAAATGTTTTCGAATGGAGCGATGAAAAGAAGGATCACCTCCTGTCCGTTCCGGCGACGCTCGAAGAGGCGTTGCAGCATCTCGCGGACGATCATGATTACCTGCTGGAAGGCGATGTCTTCAATTCGGACTTGATCGAAGCCTGGATTTGGGAAAAAACCAAAGAAGTCGTGGCGGTCCGCAATCGCCCGCATCCCTTCGAAATGAATCTGTATTACAGTCTTTGAATCGAACGGGGCTGTAAAAGTCAAGAACCTCCCGTACAGTTTGCCCTCTCGGAATGAGGCTTGCTATGCTTGGCTTGGTGCGTTAGTATTTGCGACTATCGATATGTAGATCAAAACTACGACGAGATCTTTTGCAACTGCAATAATGGCTGGGAGGGTTATGCCTGTCATGCGGAATGCCCCGGCGGTGAGGAAAATTCCTGCAGTGGCCACGGTAATTGCTATTTGGATCAGTACTCTCAGGCCGCAGCCTGTGATTGCGGTTACGATGACTCGACTCTGAGATGGTCGGACTACGACTGCCACTATTTGGCACAGACCTACACAAACAGTTATTTCCATCGAATCTGGCAGGTGACGCCGACCTCCACCAGGATGCCCCTGCTCGATGCTCGAGACTATTGTGACAACCTGGAGCTGGAAGGTTTCTTCAATTGGCGCGTGCCGACCATCGATGATGTTCGAACACTCATCACCAATTGTGATTCTACGGGACCCTATAGTTCCTGTATGCTGCACGATGCTTGTTCCCACAGCATCAGCAATTGTACCGGTTGCCCAAGCGAGACCGGAAATTGCTACTGGCCTGAGGCTTTGAATGGATCCTGCACGGGTGGCACGGTTTTCCCGAATTACTGGGTCAACACCCCCGATTCTCACCCGGAGGCAGCTGCTCAGGATCTCTACTGGCACGTTGATTTCTTACACCGCGCGTTTCTGGACAGCACCGTCCTCAGCCTATATGTACGTCCGCTAAGTCCATAATGAGGTGGAGAATCCATGCCAGCTCTACCACTGCGACGGTCATGGCGAGTGTCTGAGTTATATCGATGGGCCGGTGTGCAATTGTGAATGGGGATACAAGTCGGCGTTCGGTCACTCCTGCGCATCGTGCCCGGCAGGCACATTCGGCGCAGCTACGGATACCTGTTTCCTGACTTCCGCACTGGGACACCCTGAATCAGTGGAGTAGGTTATGAAGTTCCTGTTGATGCGGATCCATACCGAGCAGGATGTGTCGAGGGCTGGGATCATCGGGTAATTCTACGATCATCTCATACATCGTATGGGTCAGTTCCACGGCTCGTTGTACGCTGATTTGCGATTCACTTGCTTCCAGCAGGCGTTCCAGTTCTTTGTAAAGCGTGTACGCGACAAAGGCCACACAGACATGAGCCTGGATGCGTCGTGGACGGTAATGATAGATCGGTCGGATGCGCAAGTCCGTTTTGGAAATCCGAAACGCCTTTTCGACACGCCACAATTGCCGATAATTGTCGATGACCTTGGATGCCGAGTGAGCCGTGCTGGTCAGATAGCCCTTCAGGCCGTCCCAACGGGAGGCCTGCTCCACTTTCGTCTCGTCGATGTCGATCTTCACATCACCCACAAGGCGGAGAAATTTGTTGTAACCACGTTGATTGATCTGTTGTTTCGTCAACCTGCCCGATCCGATTTTGCCTCTGAGCTTTTTGAGTCCTTTCTCGCGATTGTAGGCATCCTTGGCCGCCCGCTTGTCGGAGTAAGATACGATCAACCGATGACCGTTGCCCTTGTCGATCACGAGGCTTGCTCCGTTTATCAGTCCCGCGCTCTTTTTCAAAATCTCCGCCTGTATGGCCTCCGATTCGTTGCGTAATCGCGCCCCCACGATGAAAGGATAGTTTGCCTCATCGAGGCATTTGAGGTTCTTTGCCGATAACATCGTCGCATCCGCCACGACGACCGGTTTGCCCAGACGATACCTGGCCCCGATGGCATCGAGAACCGGCAGCAGAGTGTGGCCCTCGAACGTATTGCCTTCGAAAATATCGTAGCCGATGGGAAAGCCTTTCTCGCCGATCAACAAGCCGAGCATGATCTGCGGATGCTGAAACTTGCCATCCTTGGAAAACCCGACTCTGCGCAGGTCGTCTTCGTCTTCGGCCTCAAAGTAGAGTGTGGTCATGTCGTAGAAAACGACGGAAATGGTTTCGAGAACGGATCGGGAGTAGTCGTAAGCGATTTGCTCGACCTGTTCCTTGTATCGGTCGGCCAGCTTGTCCAGAAAGCGATAGATGCGATCCACCGAGATTCGCTTGCCCTGGTAGCGGTACAGGTAATCGACGGTCTTGAGTTTGCTGGTCGGATAGGCCAGGCGTGCGATCACAATGTCGCGAAACAGTTGCTCCGGGACGGCATCAAAGCCGAGGCGATCGAACAATGCCCCAAAGATCCGTTCGGGCCCCACGGTTCGAATCTGGCTGTTTCGTACGCGATGAACGAAGTCGAGTACCGCTGCGTTGCGCGTCTCGTCTTTCGGAAACAATTGGTACTGACCGGATTGACGCGCAATGAAGGCGTGTCCAAGCGCCACGAGGCGTTCAATCTCTTCGGGATCGCTGGTGGAACCCATCCGATACCCCCTCGTCTTGTCGATGACCTGGACGCTGATGGTGCCGCTTTGATTGCGCTTCCGACGAACAAACATGCCTCATTTTACCACCGGGACACCCAAATTTGAAATCCAAACAAGTGATTTCAGTAGGTTAGAGTGTCATTTTTCTGTACGTGCGGAAGTCGGGAAATCACCGGGAAATACTGTTTCACGAAATGCTGGGATCCCAACTTCACCTACCCGGAGGAATTGCAGCAGTAAACAGCAACGAACGTCACGCATTCAACCCCGGAATCCTCTCCGCGATTCCGGGGTTTTCTTTTTTGCATATCGTTTGGATTCGAACGGGTTTGGAAAATTGTGAGAAAGGAAAGGGGTTGGACAGGAAAAGAAAAACGCGAGAAATCCGGCATTTTAAGCCGAATTTCTCGCGTAGAATCACATGTCGGGAGCCGACTGACCGGTCACTTTGAGAATCGCATCCTTGAAAATCTTGATGTTTTCGTCCGAATCCTCCGCCATGGCAGCCTTGATCGAAGGAATTTTGGTTTCTTTGGCCAGATTGACCTTGGCCGAAAGTCCGAACTGATCGCCGACGAATTTGTAGTATTTTACGAGTTTTTCGCCCATGGTCGCCTCCTAGAACAAATCTTTGAGTGCTTCGATGTAGATTTTCGCTTCGTCGCCCCACTTGTCGAGCGGCTGAATCTTCCACTCGCAATGGTCGTCGCCTTTGCCCATGCATACCGGTTCGATGGCCAACAGCGGCTTGCCGAAGAAACCGGTGCTCCATCCGCTGGCGTAGCCCATCAGGCTCCAGCACACTGGCTCGTCACCGGTTTCGTTATAACTAAGGTGTTGTTCGGCCTCGTAGGAATTGCTCCAAATCCCGGTAAAGTAGAAATCACCGGTTTCCCGATTGAAATCAAGCTCTTTGGGTTGCGCGTGGACAATCCCCTCCCAGGTATGAATCACCGGTCCGGAGGCAAGCAGATCCATTTCCGAATCGAACTCGTAATTGATTTTCATTTGCATAAAATCCGCGAAACCGTGCTGAAATCCGAAACGGAGGAAAAACCGCCGGGCTTTTTCCAGGCCGATTTCCTCCAAAAGATTCTGTCGCAACAATCCGATGGCGTTGGCATCGAAAATCACCAATCTCGAATCGCTAAACGAGGTGATACCCTGTTCGGGATTGAAACGAAGGTCGTTTTGAAGATTGAAATCAGTTGCTTTCATAGCCACCCCTTTCCACGAAATTGGAATTAATGTTGAATCGAATGCATCGTCTCGCTACAATTGCCATTCAAAATGGATCGCGGAAAACCACACTTTCTTTGCAGGAAAGAATCGACGCCTGCATGGGAAAATGTAGTTTTTTTTGCTCCTGGATGCGAAAATTATCACCTTCTGACACAATACCACACTTACCATATATGAGGCAAAGCAGATGACAAATTCTCAACACGCTGGCAGCCTTCCATCAACGATGACGCAGGAAGAAAAGAAAAGCCTCGTCGAGCGGTTCATGAAATACGTCAACCGGGGACAGGTCCGATATTTGCGCGCCGGGCACCTCGACGTCGTGGAGACCCGCCGTAGCGGTGTACGCTTCGTCGATCCTCTACCGGGAAGGCCGATGTTCGACTGCTTCTCCTCCGCCGGATGCTTCAACGTCGGTCGGGGAAACCCGGAAATCATCGAAGCGCTCGACCGTGCGGCGGACGAGCTGGACATGGGCGAATGGAACCTGCTTTCCGCCGAAAAAGTGGCGTTCGCTCGCAAACTTATCGATCTCGCGCCGGGAGATCTCAACCGCATTCTTTTCGCCGCAGGAGGCGGCGACGCCGTGGACGCCGCCATGAAAATGGCACGAGGCGCGACGGGAAAGTCCCGGATTCTCTCCACCGTGAAAGCCTACCACGGCCACACCGGATTTGCCCTTTCGGCCAATGGCAAAGAGCACTACCGCAACTACTGCGAACCCTTGATGCCGGGCTTCGACTTCGTTCCCTTCAACGACCTGGAGGCGATGAAAAACGCGGTGGACGACGACACCGCCGCCATTGTCGTCGAACCGGTGCAGGGCGAAGCCGGGATTTTCGTGGGCTCCGACGAATACCTGCAAGGTTTGCGAGAAATCTGCAATGATTCCGGTATATTGCTGATTTTCGACGAGATCCAGACCGGCTTCGGGCGCACGGGCAAACTGTTCGCCTGCCAGTGGTCGGGCGTGGTTCCCGACATTCTCACGGTCGCGAAATCGCTGGGCGGCGGCGTCTACCCCAACGCCTCGGTGCTGTATCGCGGCGACGGTCCCCTGGGCGCATTCGTCGATGCCCATCCCCGCTTTCACCCCAGCGCCACAGGAGGCAGCGACTTGGGCTGCCGGGTGTCGTCGGCGGTGCTGGATTTCATCGTGGAACACCGCCTGTGGGAGAACGCCGAGCAGCGCGGCAAAAGATTTAGGGAAGCATTGCTTGAATTGAAGCGCCAGAATCCGAAAATCATCAAGGATGTCCGTGGGATAGGACTGATGGTCGGCATCGAGTACATCCACGAATTCCTCGGACCGATGATGGCCGACGCACTGGCCAAACACGGGGTATTCGCCGCTTATTCCGGAAACGCGCCGCAGGTCATGCGCTTCATGGCCCCGATCACGATTTCCGAGGAAGAATTGGAGGAGCTGATCGACGCCATCGGTCTCGCCCTGCGCGACATGAAAACTCTGTTGCCTCTGGCGCTACCGGCGGCGAAAATCCCCGCCCTGTTGCAACTTCTGAACAGCGAAACCGTACAGACCAGGCTTTTCGGAGCCTTGCGCAGCGTCGAAGACGTCTTCAAAGCCCTCACCGATCCGTTCAAAGGAAGCCGATCATGACTCAAAACCCGAACACAAACGCCGAAACCTTCGAGTCCGCGTGCGAATCCCTCTTCGGATCGGGCATCCTAGGAGAAATGCAACGAACTGGCCGTGCTTTTTTCGAGTCGAAACGAGGAAAAAATTCGTTCGAGGACGAAACCGGTCGCGAGGTACTCGACTGGTTCAACGGGGCGGGCATCTACAATCTTGGCCGTCGCAACGCCGAGCTGGCCGACGCCCTGAAACAGGCCGCCCACGAAACCGACCAGGGAAATTTCCCAATGATTTCAATGGAAAAAGCCGCCCTGGCCGAAGCCCTCGCCCGTTTCCTGCCCGGCGATCTGGAATGCTCGGTGTTCAGCGTCGTGCGCGGCGAAGCGCTGGAGTTCGCCTGCAAAGTAGCGCGCGGCGCGACCGGGCGACGTAAGCTGCTCTCACTGGAAGGCGCATGGCACGGCCAGACCGGCTTCGCCCTTTCGCTCTCCACGCGCGCCGATGCGACCCTCTACGGTCCGCTGATTCCCGAAACGCAGGCTCTTTCCCCCGATACGCAACAGGCTTTCCTCGACGCCATCGACACCCAGACCGCCGCCGTGATCGTCGAGCCAATCCAGGTGGAAAACCACTGCCGCGCACTCGACCCGGAATGGCTGGGAAAACTTCAAAAACGCTGTCGGAACATGGGGGCGCTGCTGATCGTCGATGAAACCCAGACCGGCTTCGGGCGCTCCGGCGAGAAATTCGCCTTCCTCGAAAGCGGTCTGGAACCGGATGTACTGATCCTGGGTGAAGCGCTGGGCGGCGGGATGTTTCCCATCGCCGCAACGGTCATCACGCAGGAAGTCAACCGCTTCATGAACGAGCACCCGATGATCCACCTCTCCACCTTCGGCGGCTCGGACATCGGCTGTCGCGTAGCGCTGAAAGCTCTCGAACTCTACGAGAGCGAAAAGCCCTGGGATAAGGCGCGAGATGCCGGATGTTTCCTTGAAAAAGATTTGGAAGATTTGCAGAAAAAGCACGCAAAAACGCTTCTTTCCGTGCAAGGATCGGGCGGGGTGTTCTCCCTGGAATTCGCCGATGAAGCTGCGGCGGACGAGTTCGTGCGGCGTGCCGCGCAGGAAGGCATCCTGTTGACAACGGGCGAAGTCGCGAAAAACACCGTCGTTTTACGTCCTCCGCTGAATCTCGACGAATCCGAGCGAAAACGCGCCATCGACATGCTGGATACCGTATTTGACACCATGAAAACCGGAAAGGAAACGGAATGAAAGCCCTGTTTTTCGAAAATCGCCTGTCGAAAGTGGTCGCCATGCGTGCGGCGTCGCTGGTGCACAAGGAAGCGGCCCTGGGGCCGATATCGCCGCTCCGATACGACGAGATCGACGAACCGGAGATCCCCAATCCCCGCTGGCTGAAAATCCGCAACCTCGCCTGCGGGCTGTGCGGCACCGATCTGCACTTTATGTATATGGACATGGACCCCAAATGTTTTCCCGCCGCCGTGCCGGGGATTTCGCGCAAATTCCTGGGGCACGAACTTGTGGGAGAAGTACTGGAATGCGGCAGAGAAGTCACGGAATTCACCCCCGGTGACCGCGTGGCGATGCGCATCGACTGGCCGAGCTGTTTCCAGATGGAATTCGACCCGCCCTGCCCTCAATGTTCCAAGGGCAATTACATGCTGTGTGAAAACCAGGGAAAACGCCCGTTGCCCATCGAAAATCCCGGAGGGGGATTCTCCCCCGTGATGGTGATGCATCGCTCCCAGGCGTTCCGCATTCCCGACGAACTTTCCCTGGAAAAAGCCCTGCTTTTGGAACCGCTGGCTAGCGCAGTGCACGGAGTGCTCAAGGCGCCGCTGCAATGTGGGCAAAAAGCGCTGGTGATCGGCTCGGGAACGCTGGGACTGCTGACGCTCGCGGCGCTTCGGGTACTGGCCCCGGAGGTCGAGATTCACGTGCTGGCCCGACATCCGTTTCAACGAAAGGTGGTGCGCAAACTCGGCGGCATCGCCATCGCGGACCATTCGAAGTCGATTTACACCCGCCTGGCCGCCGCGACCGGCGCGACCTACGCCAAAGGCTATTTCGGCAACGAAATCATGCTGGGAGGCTTCGACGCGGTATACGACACCGTGGGCAACGACAACAGCCTGCACCACGCCCTGCGCTGGACGAAGGGCGGCGGTCGCGTGGTGCTGGTGGGTATCAACTTCAAACCGGGAAAGATCGACTACAGCCCGGTCTGGGCTCAGGAAATCGAACTTGTCGGCATCAACTGCCACGCCACCGAGGCCGACGGGCGCACCTCGTTCGACCTCGCCGCAGACCTGCTGCTCAACGACGCGGTGGACCCGGTGGACATCATCACGCACCGATTTCCCATGTATCGCTACAAGGACGCCATCCGCGCCTTTACCAACAAAAAACAGACCGGAGCGATAAAAATCGTGCTGGATCATTCCCATTCGTGACGTTTTGCCCTGTGGCGAAAGAGTCACGAATCTGACCCATCCCCAGTTTTCTGAAAGTCTGAATTAGCTAAAGATATATCATGAGTCCGCTCATCCCGAGTGCCGCCCGCAAGGGCGGTGTATCGAGGGATCTGTGCACAAAAACACTATGGTTCGATACAATTTGCTTCGCAAATCACTCACCATGGGCGTTTGTGCTCTTGAATAAAAACAGGAGATGAATCCGATCACGAAAGGAAAACGTTCCAAATGTTAAAAATTCGTTTGAATTTTTACCCATCCTTGCCTTATACTGAGATTTTAATGGTGTATATTTATTATATAACATGTTTTTGAAACGATGTCTGCCTCATTGAGGCATCACTCTGATATTTCGAATATTAACGTGCCCAGCTTCGGGCATGTAGGAAAGCCGCACCATGCCGGAATCCATTGCCGAATTCAAGCATGAATCCATTCAGGATCGCCAATCCATCGTCAAGTATCTGAAAACCCTGTGGGAAGGCATCGAAAACGGTCGGATCGTTTTCGACAGCGAGGAAGAGGAAATCGAACTCGTCCCTTCCGATCTCATCACGTTGAAACTTCGCGTCGTGCGCGCCGAAGACCGTTCGAGAATCAACCTGCAATTTAGCTGGAAGGCCAAATCCGGCAGCACCAAATCCGGCAACCTGATCGTCAGGACATAGCCCGCCATGCCGCCTTTAAGCGCTTTGAGAGAAAATTTCAGCCTGATGGTGGTGGAAGTCACCAAGCAGGTGGAGGAAACCCACCGGGCTCTGAACGACTGGGACAGCGGTTTGGGAGAAAGCATTCGAAACCGGGACGATTACATCGACCGCATGAAAGACTTCATCTCCCGCAACGTCTTTCGCAAACTGGCGGAGTCCCGCAATTTCGACAAATCGGTGGTGAAGATCCTCAAGGCGGGTCTCGTAATCGTCAACAATCTTGAAAACATTGCGGATTTCTGTACAAACATCGTGCGGCAGGTTCGTCACTTGGACGATGCCGGCTTTTTGAAGCAATTCGATTTCGACCCTCATTTCGAGCATATCCACAAGGCGCTGGCCACGGTCGAAGGCACGCTGTTCGCACAGGATCTCGATACCGCCTTGGAAATCTGCAAGTGCGAATTTTCTTTGGATGAATTGTACAAGAAGGATTTCCACGGCATTCTACAGCAACTTCAGGCTCCGGCAACCGACTCCGCACCGGATGACGCCCAACGGCTGGTGACGGCGCTTCTGATTTTCCGCTACCTCGAACGAATGGGCGACAGCCTTTTGAATATCGGGGAAGCGATCATCGAGTCGGTGGTTGGAGAAAAACTTAAAATTCACCAGTATTTGGCGCTTCGCAGCAGTTTCGACGAAGCCCACCCCGACGATCCGCCTCCAGACCTTTCCGATCCGGGCACCCTTTTCGAAACCATCGGAGAAACCCGCTCCGGCTGTCGCATCGGGCGCGTGCGTCAGGCTACCGCAGGGAATCGAAGCCGCTGGGCGATTTTCAAAGACGGCAGCCTCGGAAAACTGACCCGGGAGAAAGAAAACATCGAAAAATGGGAGTGCCTCTGTCCCGGTTTACCACCTAAGTTACTGGGATTCCAGGCAAAAACCAAGTATGCATCGCTCCTGCTCGAATACCTGGGCGGCGTGAATTTTCAGGAAATCATCCTGGAACCCGACGCCAACCTGCTTGCAGAGGGCATGAATCACTTGAAAAATCTGCTGGAAGTCCTGTGGGAAATGACCTGGCTGGAGGAACCCGCCAACGCGCGGTTCATGCGGCAGCTTCTCGACCGCCTGCCGAGCGTGTACAAACTGCATCCCGAATTCGACACCCCCGCCGCCCGTATCGATAGCCTGGAATTGCCCGCAACGAATCAACTGATCGAGGAGCTTCGCGTCATCGAACGGGATCTTCCGGCTCCGTGTTCCGTCTTTGTGCACGGGGACTTCAATATCGACAATATTCTGTACGACGCCATCCGACAGCAGGTGAATTTCATCGATCTCAACCGTTCCAGGCAAACCGATTACATCCAGGACATCGCCGTATTCCTGGTGTCTTCGTTTCGTCTGCCTCTATTCGAGGCTCACCACCGTTTACGCCTCAATTTCGTCTCCGACAGCCTGTACGATTTCTCTAAAAGCTTCGCCCACCACCACCACGATGAGACGTTCGACGCCCGCCTTGCCTTGGGACTGATTCGTTCCTTCGTCACCTCCACCCGTTTCGTGGTTCATCCGCATTTCGCCAGAGAAATGTTCTTGCGAGCGCGGTACCTGATGGAAACCATGCTCGAACACCATCGCCCCTGGAATGAGTTTGTCCTGCCTCGCGCTATTCTACTGTATTGATTTCAGAAAGTCAGGCTGCGCTTCCCGGAATTGAAAACCCATTTTCCGTAATACACTTTCACATAAAAGTTACCGTTTTTTCCGGTTTCGTTTCGCTTTTTTCTTTTTTTGCATACGGGTACGCTGGGCGACCTTTTCGCGATCCTTGCGACTCTCATCTTTGCCCCAAACCGATTCGTGTTGCAGATCGATCTTCTTGAGAATTTTAATCTGGTCGCGCAAATTCGCCGCTTTTTCGAACTCCAACGCCTCGGCGGCGGCGATCATCTCCTGGTTGAGACGCTCGATTTCGTCCTTGATCTCCTCCCGGCCCATGTCAAGCGGTTCGGCGGCATCGTCAAGCGTCGACGGCTGGAGGTAATCGCCGTCGGCGTAGTAGCCCATGTCGTGAATCGCTTTTTGGATCGAGCGCGGCTCGATGCCGTGTTTTTCGTTGTATGCCACCTGAATTTTCCGCCGCCGCTCGGTTTCGCCGATGGCCCGCTTCATCGAGTCCGTTTCGAAGTCGGCATAGAGGATCGCTTTGCCGTGGAGGTGTCGTGCGGCGCGACCCATCGTCTGAATCAACGAGCGCTCGGAGCGCAAAAAGCCCTCCTTGTCGGCATCCAGGATCGCCACCAGCGAGACTTCGGGGATGTCCAACCCCTCACGCAGCAGATTGATGCCCACCAGCACGTCGAATTTCCCCAGACGAAGATCCCGGATGATCGCCATGCGCTCCAACGTGTCGATATCCGAGTGCAAATAGGTCACTTTGATGCCGAGATCGTTGTAATAATCCGTCAGTTCCTCGGCCATGCGCTTGGTCAACGTGGTCACGAGCACGCGCTCTTTTTTCTCGACACGCAGCCGGATTTCCTCCAGCAGATCATCGATCTGCTCCTTGGCTGGACGCACTTCCACCTCCGGGTCCACCAACCCGGTGGGACGGATCACCTGCTCCACCACCACGCCCTCGGCTTTCTCCAATTCGTAGTCGGCGGGTGTGGCGGAGACGTAAACCACCTGATCCAGGCGCTTTTCGAACTCGTCGAACTTCAATGGCCGGTTGTCCAGCGCCGAGGGCAGGCGGAATCCATATTCGGTGAGGTTCTCCTTGCGGGAGCGGTCGCCCCGGTACATGCCGCCCACTTGAGACACGGTGACGTGGGACTCGTCGATGAACATCAGCCATTTCTGGGGGAAGAAATCCAGCAGACAGGGCGGAGCCTCGCCCGGAAGACGTCCGGTGAAATGCCGGGAGTAGTTTTCGATGCCGCCGCAATATCCCATTTGTTCCAGCATTTCGAGGTCGTAGCGGGTGCGTTCGCTGAGGCGCTGAGATTCGAGCAGACGCATGTTTTCGTCGAAATAGGCCACCCGGTCGACCATTTCGGCCTTGATCGAGTCGAGTGCCCGGTGGAGGCGTTCGGAAGTTACGACGTAGTGGGATGCCGGATACACCGCAACTTTGGTAAGTTTGCCCGTCACTTTGCCGGTCAGCGGGTCGATCCACTTGATTTCGGCCACTTCGTCGCCCCAGAATTCGACGCGCAGGGCACGGTCTTCCTCGTAAGCCGGGAAAATCTCCACGTTGTCGCCGCGCACGCGAAACGTTCCGCGATGGAAATCCATGTCGTTGCGCTGGTACTGCATGGATACGAGTTTTTTCAAAAAACGGCCCCGGTCGATCTCCAACCCTTCGTAGAGAAACACCATCATGCCGAAATACGCCTCGGCGCTTCCGAGGCCGTAAATGCAGGACACGGAAGCCACGATAATCACGTCGTCGCGTTCGAACAGCGAACGGGTGGCGGACAGGCGCATCCGGTCGATTTCGTCGTTGATTGTGGATTCCTTGTCCACGTAAGTATCGGTGGAAGGAATGTAGGCTTCAGGCTGGTAGTAGTCGTAATAACTGACGAAATACTCCACCGCGTTCTCGGGAAACAACTCCTTGAACTCCGAATACAACTGGGCGGCCAGCGTCTTGTTGTGGGCCAGCACCAGCGCCGGGCGCTGCACGCGCTCGATCACGTTGGCCATCGTAAAAGTTTTGCCCGATCCTGTAACTCCTAGCAAAACCTGATGTTTTTGCCCTTCCTCGATCCCGTGCACGAGTTCGTCGATGGCGGCGGGCTGGTCGCCGGTCGGCTTGAAGGTATCGGCGAGTTTGAATTCCGTGGGCTTCAGGCCACGGTGTCGGCGCTGCTCGTAGGACAATCCTTCCACCAGAGCTTCGACCGGGTTTCGTTCGTTCATCGGCGCTTTCTTTCCTCAAACGGTTGGATTCTTCGACGGTTGGTCGTTTTTTCGCTCCACCGCCCGGCATTCCCGACGCTTGATCTCGTTGACGGGAACCTTAGATTATTCATAGCACATTGGAGCTTTTTTACCATGTCTTCCAGGGAGGGACCATGCACGTCGTCATTTCCGGAGCCACGGGACTGGTTGGCCGAGTGTTGACCGCGCGTCTTCACGAGCATGGATACGATATCGTGGCGCTGACCCGCAACCCCGATTCCGCCCGCAAAACGCTTGGAGACATGGCCCGGCCCGTGGCCTGGGATGGTCGCAATTTTAGCAGCTTAACCGAACATGTGGAAGGTGCCGCCGCCGTGGTGAACCTCGCCGGGGAGAACATCGGCCAGGGAAGATGGACCGCCGCCCGCAGAAAAAGCATCCTCCAAAGCCGACTCGACGCCACCGAATCCATTGTGCAAGCCATTGAAAAGACAGAGAAAAAGCCCGGCGTGCTGATTCAGGCATCGGCGATCGGGTTTTACGGTTCGACGGGGGATTCGGTAGCGGAGGAGTCAGAAGCCTCCGGCACGGGATTCCTTGCCGACGTCTGCCGCCGCTGGGAGGCCGCCAGCCTGAAGGTCGAAGACCTGGGAGTACGCCGGGTGCTGCTGCGAACCGGCATTGTGTTAAGCCACAAAGGCGGAGCGCTCCCCGAAATGGTGGCTCCCATCAAGTCGTATGTTGGAGGAGTGCTGGGCACCGGCAGGCAGTGGATTTCCTGGGTGCACGTCGAGGACGTCGCCCACGCCGTGGAATTCCTCATCGATTCCGAGGAGTTACGCGGTCCTGTGCACATCACCGCGCCCAACCCGGCCACCAACGCCGAAATAACCCGCCGCATTGCCTCCCATCTCAAAAAACCGGCTTTCCTAAAAGTACCCGCTATAGCGCTGAAAGCGGCTTTCGGACGAGATTTCGCCGAAGAAATGCTGCTCGGAGGCCGAAAGGTTCTTCCCGCGACGTTGGAACGGGCCGGATTCCGGTTTGAATACCCCGATCTAGAAACGGCTCTGACTTCTTTGCTTTCCACACTGTAAGCCCCCCGATTTTGGTTGACGGTCGCCCCGGAACCGGTACAATATCCAAAGCGCTGTACCGTAAGGAATAATTACGCATTCGAACTCCATGGGGGTGGAGATATGACTGGGGCAATTTCGTGTCGGAAAATCCAACGATTCCTGTTTCAATACATCTTTCTCGCACTTCCGGTGTGTTTTTGCGCGCATTGCACGACCATTGACACTGCGGAAGAGGATATCGTCCGTATTTTCAGCGGGTACGAGGGAAGTTCTTCAACCAACTACATGGTAGGTGTTGAAAGCATACGCTTTGGAATATTCGAAAATTCCGAGGAAAATCTTACTCCAAATCTGGTTGCTTCCAAAGAATGGACTTGCAACAGCACGGTATTGTTGAAGGAAATCACGCCTTATCTCGATGATCTGAAGAAAAAAGCCGAAAAAGGAAAATCCTACCGGATGGTGATCGAACTGGCGGACAGCTTCGGCAACATTACGTCCCGCGCCATATCCAATACGTTCGAGGGTACCGGCGATTCAACGCCCTTGGTACTCGCGTTTTTCATGATGCAGACCAACAGTTTCAACCTCGTTCCTAAACTGCAAAAAGGAGTCGCCGTCGCGTCCGCGTCGATGTCTCACGCGCGCCAGGGACATGCCTCCATAAAACTTCCGAACGGAAAAGTGCTGTTGATCGGCGGTCGTGCCAACGAATCCGGCATCGATATCACCCCGGACAACGCCGACCTTTTCGATCCCGACACCCGCACGCTGAAATCCATCCCCGTGTCAGGCTGGACTGGCGGTCGGGCGCATTTCGCGTTCAGTAAAATGGACAGCCTGTCGAACTTCGATCCGGAAGAAGGACCGATCGTGATGCGCTTCCTGATCGCAGGTGGCGAAACGGGCGACGGGATACCCCTGAACGAAATCCTTATCGGTTCCTACATGGAAGGTGCCGAAGCCATCGCTATCAAAGTACTGGGAACGTTGCCATTTCCTGCCGCATATGTCAGGGCCGTGGAACTTCCCGGAACGAAAAGCGTTCTGATTACGGGAGGAAAGAACTCCATCGGCCAGGCCAGCGATCAGGCGGTACTGGTGGATCTAGAGTCCAACCTCATCACCCCGCTGGAAAACAACCTGTACGAGCCGCGATACGGCCACGCCATGACCGCGCTTCCCGCCAGCGTGGAGGGAGCTTTCCAGGGCTGGAACGTCCTCGTCACCGGAGGGTATACCGACCGCATGGAAAATGGTTCCAAGGTCATTTCCACCGTCTCTCTGGTGGAAGTATTTACGGTTGGAGAAAATACGTTTTCATGCTTTGGATACGACACCGAAAACGAAGACTGCCTCGCAGACCCCTGCCAAAAAGGTTGCCGACCCAAAGACGAATCCACGTTCGCCACCCGCGCGGAACATGCCGCGATTCCCCTCTATTCCAAGACAAATGGTGAACCGGATTCGGATCATATCGATGAAGCCCGTGTGATCCTGGTCGGCGGCATCAACCGAAGTGAGAGCGGAACCTTCCCCACCTACGGAAACACCGAGGGATATCCCTCGATCGACGCCTGGGGAGAAATCACCTGCCAGGTCTTCGGAACCGACAAGCTTCCGATGTACGAAGTGCATTGGGACCATCTCAACACCACCACCCACACCGTACTCGTTGTCGGCACGGGAAACGGCCTGACCGATTCCGGCAATCGAAACGCGCAGATTTACCGATTTTCTTACGACGAAGGAGACGAAAGTTGCAGAGGATTCTGGGACTTGGAGCCGATTCCGGTCCGCGCCATCGAACGCGAAGAGGGGGAAGGCGTCCGGGCCAACTCACCCTTCGGCACGAATCCGATGCAGGTGCCGAGGCAGGATTTCGCGGTGACGACCCTCGACAACGGCAACGTCATGGTTTCGGGCGGTTTGGAAGTATCATCCGGCGGTTTGCCGCTCAATACCGTGGAAATCTACACGCCTCCCATTGCCAACCGATATAGCGGTTTTTTCGATTTTTTCAGTACCTTCGAAACGGAAAGGATTCCGCAAGAAGAGTGCGTGGAAAACTGCGGTCCACCTCAACCGATTATTACGGTGGATGATGTCTATGCCAATCCCGAGCCTCTCACGGAATTTAAAATGAGCGGTCTGAATTCGACCAGTCCTTATGAAGATGCCCGCAAACCGTTCACGTATCAGTGGTCATGGGCTCCGGGAGGCCGCCCGGCCTACGCCAACGAAGCTGTACTGGTCTGCAATGAGCCCGGCGTAGACTACGACCTCGAAAACGACATCACCCGTAGCGGGGACGAATTCACCGATTGCGGAGAAACGAAAATTTTCTTCCCCGTCGCCGGAAATTACAAGTTCCGACTGAAAGTCAAAGACACCGCAGGCATGGTATCCGGCCCCACCACCGAGTGCCCCGACTGCCCCGAATACTGCATCCGGGAAACCAAAGTGCGGCCATCTAAAAAACTGTACGTCGAACTCGTCTGGGACAAGGGCGGAGATGGCGTGCGAGGGGTGGATATGGATCTTTACCTCGTGCGGGAACGCGACGCGGGAACGTTTTCCGTTCCACACGCCTACGATGACCGTCTGGACCCGGAGAGTTGGCAGAGCGAATCGTGCACGAACGACGGGGATTGCTCCAACGGCTTCCACTGTGACACGGGAATTGGCTTCTGCGACAGAATCTGCACCAGCGACCAGCAATGTTTCGACCACACATTCGGCTACTACTGCAACCAGGATCACGCCAGCGGGTCGCCGACGTGCGACCTGCATTATGAATACCCGCCCTCGGCAAGCCAACCCTATCCTCCATCCACGGTCTATTGCGGCATCTGCTCCAACGACACCTCGAAGCACTGCGGAAGCGAAGAGGATTGCTGCACGGATTCATCCTGTTCCTGCATTCGCAACGATTCCACATGCAGCGTTGCGGGAGGATTTTGCAGTGTCCGTGCCAACGAAGAAGGGGACGACATCAACATCTGCACGAAGCATCCGAACGACGCAATCAACGATACCTGCTCCTTCCAACATAGGAATCCCGACTGGGGAACCGAAGGCTACGAGAACGACGATCCCTCTCTGGACATCGACAACACCTCCGGCTACGGACCCGAAACCATTTCGCTCCGGAAACCGGCCACGGGAAAATACCGTGTGATCGTGCGCCTTTTCGCCGATCCGTTGGGAGACGTGTCTCCGTATTCCCCCGCGACGGCATATGTACAGATTTTTATCAACGGCGAAATCAAGAGCTATTACGACCCGATCACGGGAGAAACCACCGACGAACCGATTTCCATGCAGTTCGACCAGAACCGCACGTATTGGAAGGTCGCGGATATCCTCTGGGATGCTGAAAAAGAGGTCGAGGATCTCGACGAGACAGGCGATGGCGACATCGAGATCATTCCCTATACACCGGTGACGCCCACCTCCCCGGCTCCGGATCTGACCGCTTCTCCTTACGCCAATCCGTTCCGCGCCATCACCGGTCCCTTCGATCCGATGGATTGCGTGGACCCACGCTCCATCTGGTGCGACGCATTGGACGATGAAATCGGCGTGGAGAATTACACCTGCGAGCTGGTCTATTCCTCCATTCCTCCATGGTGCTTGTAAACCCCGGAATCCGGCTTACAGAAGTTTTGACAACTAGTTGTTTTCACTGCATTTTACTAGGAAGCTCGCGTAGGGCGGGTAATTGTTTTACCCGACATTTCCGAGGTGTCGGGCGAAAAATCAGCCCAACCTACGGGTACTTTTCTCAGGCGTGGAAGAAACCCACTTTAATCTGTCGAATTCTTCCGAAATGACGGAAGAAATCCGCTCGCTTGCAACGTCTAACTCCTGAAATACGTGTTGTTTTTATTGACACTCCGTTCTTTTTATGGGAATTTTTGCGTGCGCCACGAGAATACCGATGTGAAGGCCGCGTCTATTTGGCGGCCCGAAATCCGAAGAAACCATGAACGATATTCGAGGGTTATTGATTTTTTCAAGCGCCGCGCCTATAATTTCGGGCGGTTGACACGGATAGACGAGGAGAGAACGATGGCCGGGAAACATGTTTTGACATCAATGCTGATACTGCTGGTTTCGTTGGGCTTTTTCAGCCTCGCGGGTTGCGGGGAGAGCGATTCCGGCGGGAACGATCAATTGTGCAGTTCCAATGCCCAATGTGTGGAATGGATGGGCGAAGGCTACGTCTGCAACACACTCAACGGCGTTTGTCAGAAGGACGATCCCTGGGCCGAGTACCGCTGCACGGACGATGCAACCTGCCAGACCAACTTCGAGGAACACTGGTACTGCAACATGACGCTCCAACGTTGCCAGGAAGGAACTCCTTCGAGTGATTCCAGCGACGGTGACGCCGACCTGGACGACGACGGCGACATCTACGAGCAGCGGGAACGTGATGAAGCGATTGAATACAACCCGGACAGCCCCTGCAACCCCAATCCCTGCACCCAGGAACATCAAACGATCTGCCGCGACATCGGCGGGTCGATTATCTGCGAGTGCGATTCGGGCTACCTCATGATCGAAAACATCTGCGTGCTCGACGATACCGAGATGTGTGAACCCAATCCCTGCGTAGGCATCCACCGCACGGTGTGTCGGCCTTCAACTACGGGTGTTATTTGCGAGTGCGATGAAGGGTACGAGGAAGTCGGCACCGAATGCCTGCCTTACAATTTCACCGACCGCACCTATTGCCCCACCAACACCGGTTCCATCGCGATTCCCGATCACAACACCTGGACCAATCAGGACGGTTTCATCGAAATCGACGTGCAAGTGGATATGGAAGACCCGGTGTTCATCGTCAACTTCATCATTTCGATGAGCGGCCAGCTGGAAGGCGACTTTCAGGACAAGATCATCAACCTGACCTCGCCTTCGGGAACTACGGTCAATCTGTGGAACGAAGGCCGGGAATCCGACGTGCCTGCCCCCTGGCAGATGATGAACTTCCTCGAAGAAAACGCGCTTGGAACCTGGAAAATCGCGATTACCGACACCGAGTACATTCCGTTTGCGGGAAGTACATTGAGCAAGCTCTGCCTCGATTTCAAACTGGAGGAAGACTACTCCGACCAGGAGTGGATGTTCTCCGAGCAGGACACGTATCAAAAACGCGGTCCCTCCGCATCCGCCGGCACCAAGGAATTCTCCTGGTGGATGAACCAGATCCGTCGTATCGACAAGGCGGAGTTCTCCTACAGTTGGGCGACATCCGACAGTCGCCGGAGCCAGGTGCAGTTCACGTTGACCATGCCCGACGACACGATCATCAACATTCCGAACGATGGTTCGGCAAGCGTCAGCCACGACTTTACGAGCCAGGTAGAAGGCAACTGGACCACTGGGCTGTGGAAGCTGAAAACGGTCAACAATACCGGCGAAGACTTCGACATGATCGATTTCCGGCTGGTGATTAACGAGGGCGATTGACGAGTCGTCCGGACTTGAAACCATCATGGCCGGGCGCAATCGCGTTCGGCCATTTTTCGTGGGGCGAAATGGGATCGTGGGGAGGAACGGGAAGGAAGATGCGTCGATTTGTAAGCGAGATGTGGATGTTGATCCCGATTTGCCTTGTCGCCTTCGCCTGCGTACAGCAGGAAAGCGGTGGAAGCTGCATTACGGGGCGTGAAGGTTGCAAGTGTTACGAAAGTCAGTCCTGTTATTACGGCCTCGAATGCGTCGAGGGTCTATGCGTTTCGAAGCAAGGTGACACAGACGACGAAATCGAAGAAGAGGAAGCTTGCATCGTAGGTTACGAAGGCTGCGCCTGCTTCGCCAACGGCACCTGTTACGACGATTTATCCTGCGCCAACGGGGAAATCTGCGTGGCGCTCTCCGGCGGAGACGGGGACGAATCTTCGGTCACGAACTCGTGCCTGAGCGACATAGAATGCGTGGAACTGTTCGGCTCGTCCTACGTCTGCAACACGATGTTGGGCATTTGCGAGGTGGACGACCCGTTGGCCGAGTACCGTTGCAACTCGGACGACGATTGCGTCGCCGCCTTCGGAGCGGGCTGGGAGTGCCCATCGAGCACCAACCTGTGCGAACAGACGGAAACGGAAACCGACGGAGACGAGGAAACGTCAGAAGCGGTTGAAATGGACGAAGAAGACGGAGAAACCGAGGAAACTCCGTAACTTATCTACATGAAACGGGCTATTTATCAGCATTAGATAAGTTGCTTTTTCCCATAAAAAAGTCGGGTGACGAATCACCCGACCAGACATTTCCAATAAACGGGAAACCTTTTCTCAGCCACATCCCCCGCTGATTTTCTTCTTGGCCTTGATTTTCACCTTGCGCTCGTATTCGATCTTCGGCACGTGAGGATTGTGGCGAATCGTCGGTCGTTGCGGAAGTTCGGGATGGGAGGCCAGGAAGCAGTCCGTCGGATACTCCTTGCAGGCGCAACTCGGATGGGCGGCGTAGTCGCGTGCGCCGACCGCCTGCAAGAAGGCATATTGCAGGCTTTCCTCGGTGTCGCCCGGGCGTTTTTCGCGCTTGCTGGTGACGCATTCGTCCGGGGGGTAGACCTCCAACCACTTATTGTAGCCGCCTTCGACGATGTACGTGTTGGCCAACCCGAAAGCGACGAAGTTTTTCCATGCGGCGGTGGCGTTTTTCTCGCCGTTGGAGATTACGAAGGTGACGTTGTTGTCCGGTAGTTTGGTCAACGAGCGCAGGAATTCCGGGTCGGCGGTCCGTTCGAGATCGACGCGACGCGCACTCATGATGTGAAAGAGGTTGAAATCCGACTCGTTACGGATGTCTAAAACGGTAACGTACATGGAGGCGTTGGAGGAGAGTTCGACCACTTCGCCCGGATGCACGTACACCGACCGCTCGGCAAGCTGCTTTTCGGCTTTCTTCGCCACACGCTTCCAGCGATCCGCCAGGGTGGGTTGTCCCATCCCGGCGACGATCAGCGCCACCACGACCAACGCGGACGCGGCGGCGATTTTAGGCGTGCTCGACGGCAGCAGGCGGATGTTTTTCCAGGGGATGTTTTGACCGAAGAATCTTTCGGCGATTTCCCCACCGTAGAACATGACGAGCGCCATCAGCACCACGAGCACCAGCGCCACTCCGGCATCCACACCCAGCCAGTCACCGATCGTGAAACGGCCCATGTAGCTGCTCGTCCAGAAGTCCTCGAAAAGATGGACGGTTTCGCTGAACAGGAAGATGCCGAAGCCGACGCCGAAGGCGAACACCGCGCCATCGATTTTAAGCGTGGAGGTGGCGACGATGGACGTTCCCGGACAAAATCCGCCGATGATGAAACCCACACCCATAATCAATCCGCCGACGATACCCGGAAACAGGTAGGTGTGGTTGACCCAGACTCGATCGAATTCAAGCCAGCCCATCGCGGTGGAGAGGAAAATCAGCGTTCCGGCGGTGATGATGCCGGTGAACATCACCTTGAGCACCGTCATATCTCTGAGATAGAACTGCGCCGCCAGACGTCGGGAGTCGCCGAAGCCGGACATCTCCAGCGTCGCCCCGAAACCGAGGCCGATCAGGAAGAATACAAGGTAGCTAACCCAGGAAGACCAGACGCTTACATCGAAAGGAGCCATGGTATACCTCCCTCGCTCAGGTCCACTGTTTACGGACGAACCAGGCCAAAGCGTACCCGGCGCCGAAAATCGAGAACATGAAGGCGAAGCTGCCGACGCTCAGCACCGCGCCGCCGCTCAATGCCTGTCCCGACGTGCATCCTCGTGCGAATCGGGCTCCGTAGCCCATGATCGCTCCTCCCAGGAAGGCCAGCACCAGCCGTGTGCCGTTTTTGGCGCGCGGTCCTTTGCGCAACTCGACCTTGAAGCGCCGGTTGAACAATCCCGACAACGCGCCTCCGACGAAGGTACCCAGCAGCATCGCCACGCTGGAGTCATCGAGCGGGTTTTTCTCACCCCCGGCGGTTTTGGCGAGATAGGCCACGCGGTCCACGTGATCCGGGGCGACGGTATCCACCACGAAACTCTGTACGCGGTGCACCGCGCCCGACGCGCCCAGGCCCCCGCCCGTGATGAAAAAGGCGAGAAACAACACGACACCTAAAATGGCTCCTCCCACGTAGGGATTGATATAGGCTCTCTCCGGTTTGGATGCAGACATGGCTACCTCCGTGCTTCGCGAGCCGCACCGGCTTCGAGTTCGTCGTAGCCGTCGATCATCGCGTGAATGTTGGAAAAAATCGTGTGGCCGGTGGTGGTCAGATAAACGTGAGCCACCACGAAGGACAGCAGCAGCCACGATCCCAGGTTGTGCAACGGCGTCACATAGCTCAGTCCGCCGATGCTTTCGGCCAACGCAGGCCAGCGGGAAATACCCCAGATCACGATGCCGGTAATCACCTGGAACGGAAACAGCACGTTGAGCAGCATCATGTAAGTCATTTGTTGTAGAGGATTGAGCTTGCGCTCGGGCGTTTTTTCCGTAGGATGCGGCGCGCCGACGAAAATCCCCTGCATGTAATAACGGGCCTGCGCCAGCGTATCTTGAATGAAGTTCTCGCGCTTGGGAATGAACTGCCGGATGTGGGTCGTCGCCAGGTGATAGAACAGCGACAAGAAGGCGTTGGCGATCAGCACCACAGCCACGAAATTGTGAACGAATACCGCGTTGGAAAACCCAAACAGGGTGAACGCGCCCAGGTAATGAATCTCGAAGCCCGTCAGCACGAGCAGCAGGATACTCGCCGCCATCAGCCAGTGCCATAAGCGCTCGTACGCCGTGTAAATATAGACTTTTTCCGTCTCCACGTGCGTAGTCGGGTATTTGCGGCTGGCGTAGACTCGCAGCCCGCCGTGTCCCATGACTCCCAGCACCGTGAGCAGGAAAAACAGGAAACCCAGCGAATCGCTCCAGGCGGCGCGGTCGCGTCCAAGAAGGTAGTATCCGGCGAGGTTTTCCGGGTATTCGAGCGTCAGTTTGCCTTTCCTCTCGACCACCGTCCCCGTGGGGTGCGAATCTCCTCCCTTGGGAAAGATGGGCAGCACCGAGGCGGTCACAACGGGAGACAGATCGATGTCGCGCGTCAGCCGGGAATCCTTGCCGTGGCACTGGGTGCAGGAAAGATTCACCTGAGGCGGTCCTTGCACGCCGTGGTGGATGGCGTGGGATTCGAGGCTCGCCCGAATCGACGGCTTGGAAATCCCCAGCGATTTCAAGCGGTTCTCAATGACCTGACGCACTGTGGCGTCGGTCAGCGGCTGGCGGTCGGCGTCGATTTGCCCGTCTCCGTTCGCGTCGAGCGTTGCACGCAAATCCGGGTGGAGTGTCGCACCGGTCCACAGCGCCGCGCGGAGTGTTTTCAAAGGTACGGGGGCTCCGGTGGCTTCGTCGATCCAGGTCCAATGGGTCACGAGATTGAATGGGGCGAGCACGCCCTCGTCTTTCGCCGAAGGCAGCAGGAAAGGCTGAAAAGCCGTGACATATCCGGCATTTGGGTTTTCACCCTCTTTCAGTGTCGCGTTTCGATAGGTTCGCCGAGGCAGTCCCTCGGCATCGACCAGCGTTGCATCCACACTTTGCAGCACCGGGGCGCGCAGGTCGGCGACGTGGCAACTCTGGCAGGCCAGTTTCTCCATATGCCGCTCGACGTACGGAAGGTCGTGGTGCGTGACGAAGGGGTCGTGGCAGTCGGTGCAGGTGGAGGTCTCCAGACGATGATCCGGTCGGAGCAAGTACTTGTCATGTGAAAGACTTCTGGGATCGTTGCGCAAATGTGCAAGATCGTTCGTTTTTTTGCCGCCCTTTTGCGGATGATTCGCCGCGTGGTGGCAGTCGGTACAGGTGACCATCCGGGCGGCGTGAATATCCCAGGGATGGGCGGCGCTCTGCTTGCCTTCCAGGTTCATATACGAATAATCCAGCATCTGCGAGGAAATCACCGAGCCCGTCCGCCGGGTCATGCTGTAGGGATCGTCATTGGGATTCGCGCCGGTGGTGTAAAAATTGTCCGGCAATGTCAAAGGTTTATCTCCCATACGCACGAGACCGTGGCAGGCACCGCAGTTTTCCGGCAACGGCGAATGCAGTTGGAGTTTTTCGCGAAGCAAGCGGCCTTGTTCGTCGAAGGATTCGGCGTTCCATTCCAGTTTGCCGCCTTCGAAGTGGCATTGAATGCAGCTTGCCTGCACGTGGTCGGCCACGTGGTCGTTGTGGGTCTGGATGAAATCCGTATCGTGGCAGGCTCCGCAGGTGGTTTTCGTATCGATCGTCCCGCCGGAATCGCGCACGAGCGCGCCCGTTTCATCCAGCAAAGGAAACAGCGGATGAATGCGATTGGGCTCGGCCCAGGCCGAGGAAAGCCAGAGCAGCGTAACCGATAACCCTATGAAAAGACGAAAGATTTTCATCGACGACCTCCCGTCCGGGCCGGATCTTCCCCGTAGCCCAGCGCCTTCCAGTCCATACGGCCTTTTTCGCCGTGGCAGTCGGCGCAGCCCAACGCTCCTTCCTTCGGCGCAACCATGTGGGACAGCGGCCAGTACATTTCGGTTTTCGCGAACCCGTACTGCCCGGAGTACTCCAGCCCGCCCAGTTCCGCTCCCAGACGCATGGCTTGATCCCAGTCGAATTCTCGCCAGTATCCGCCTTCCCCAGCCGTAACCGGCGAAATGAAATACTTGTTTACGGCGTCGTACGGTTGTTTTCCCCGGTGTACCTTGAACGGCCAGATTTTCGCGGTGGGGTCGTGGATGTCGCCGCGCGGCGTGTTCATCGAGGTCACGCCGTCCGGGTCCATGGGATCGCCCAGGATGTAGCGGTTGGAAGTCAGGTTGAACCAGGTGTATTCGGGCTCGACGGACTGTTCGTAAACGAATTCCCCTTTGATCTTCAGGTATTCGTGCACGTTGTCGAGACGCGCATCGTCGCCCGCCTTGCTCCAATCCCAATCCATTTTGGTCGGCACCTTGCGGGCGAACGTGGGAATATGGCAGGTCTGGCAGGCCACGGCGTCGAGATGGTCGTTGATACGCTGATCCTTGTGAGGCGGTTCCCGGTGGCAGTCCGTGCAGCCGATACCTCCCTTGTGATCGACGCTGACGGTGATGGACTTGCCCGAAATCGCATGATTTTCCGTCTTGTGGCAGTCCACGCACAAGAAACCGTGGCGACTCATGTGGATGTCCACATCCTCGGTGGGATAGTCGAGGCTGTTGTCCAGGTCGCCGTGCTTGACGCCCAACCCGCCGCCACCGAAAAAGTGGCAGGTGCCGCAGTTTTCACGCTTGGGATAGCCCACCCCCTTCGCCACAGCCAGCAAGTCTACGTTTTCCTTGGGCATTCCGGCTTTGCCCTTCTGATAGTCGCCGGTCCAGTCGTGGCAGACCAGGCAGTCCACGTTCGATTCCTTTTTGAAATCGAACGTGTCGTCCTTCCAGCCGTAGCCCGGATGGCAGCGTGTGCACGAAGGCCAGTTGCCCTGAATGCCGATGCAGAAATTGTTGATGAGGTTCTTTTTGCCGATCCGCATCGGTTTGTCATGTCCCGGCACCATTACTTCGTCCCCCAGCCAGTTCCAGTGGGCGGTTTTCATCAGCCCCTCGGCGGCGTCCTCATGGCATTCCAGGCAGGCATCGGTGACGGCCTGGGGCGAGGAGAAAGGTTCGTGAAAAAACGCCGCATGATCGAGGTGCGACCGGTGCTTTTTCTCGAACGCCGGTTCGGTCTTCGCATCCCCTGCGGTGCTGTTTCTTTCCACGGCAAAGGTCAGTGCGACAAGTACCAGCAGCACCGCGACGATCCAAAGCTGTTTGAATCTCTGCATGAATCACTCCCTCCCGCGTGGCTTGGCGGGCTTGACGGGCTCATCGACAATCTGCCTCGCATGGCAGTTGGCGGCGATGTCCGACAGGCGGGTTTCCTGGAAATAGCGGGTGATCTCCCGATTGATTTCGGCCATTTTCGATCCAAGAATACATTGATGCATGTTACCCTGGCGGCATGAGCCGGTGGCGAACATGCAGTGGTTCACTTTCAAATCGCCATCGAACACGGCGTAGATTTCGAAGAGGCGAATCTCTTCCGGGTCGCGCTCGATTCGAAATCCGCCGCCCGGCCCTCTTCGCGGCGTAACGAAGCCCGCCTTCGCCAGCCGCTGGCAGACTTTCACCATGTGCGCCTCGGAAGCGTGGCAGGCTTGCGCCAGGTGGGCGGCGTTGATGGTCTGATCCCGATTCATGGCGAGAAAGGCCATGGCGTGGATGGCCAAAGCCGTCGCTTCGGACATTTTTACCAGGGTACTGATGACGGCCTCCTTGCGAAAAATCCATTTCTATAATTCTGGTACCACTATTCCTGTTTAGTGTCAAGATTTCTTTTATAATGATTTCTATTTGAATTAAGCGATAGAAAACCCTGGAAACAAAGGGTGAGATAATATATTAACCCGGCACCTAAAACATGCCAGATGCCTGCCGAGTAAAATCATCTACGCTCATCCCGAGTAGGCGACGTAAGTCGCCGTATCGAGGGATCCTTCGATACAATTTCGCTTCGCGAAATCACTCAGGGTGAGCGACGAAAAGCCTTAGGTTTTAAGTGCCAGTTTAATAATGTATTGTGCTTGAAAATCCCCTGTTTACGGGGTCTTGGAAGTCCCTTCCGGCTGGGCCTCGACCAACGCACGTACCAGTTCGTTGGCGATGTCGGCGGCCACCACGCCGAAGAAATCGATGCAATCGGGAATGGTGCTGTACGACGTCACGACGAGCATCCGTTGGCCGTCGCGCTCCAGCGCCGTGCGGACGCGATAGGTGTATTGGTGTGTATTTTCCATACGATAGAGCTCGGAAACGTGGGGATCGTAGGGAAGATTTCGAGGAGAACGGTTTTCCGGACCGAGGGCCATGCGGTCGAGGAAATCGCTCTTTTTTTCTTCCTCGGCCTGGATATCCAGCTTGAAATCATACGGTTCGGCGGAGTCGGTCACCACCCGGAAGCCTGCATCGGTCAGCCGTTCGACCGCCGCCTTGTAGAGCAAGGTTTCCTGTCCCCGACATTCCTGCTGAAAATCGCCGTAGACTTTCACATCGGGATCGACGAAAAACCGGCTTTCGGCAAAATGAGGCGCTTTTTCGGAAAGTTTTAATGGTTTATAGCAGCCGCAAATCAGGCTCGCACCCGCCAGAACGCACAAGCATAGCGTAAAACGAAACGAAAACGGGTAGTTGCGGGACATTGCCCTTCCCTTTCGCAAGTGCTTATTCGTGGCCGTTGAGATCGAGTACATCCTCGATGGCATACATGCCCGGTTCTTTGTCCATCAGCCAGCGCAGGCAGTGGATGGCTCCCCGCACGAAGATGCCACGGTCGGTGGCGCGGTGGGTCAATTCCAACCGTTCGCCCTCGCCCAGGAAAAAGACGGTGTGCTCGCCCGTGACGTCGCCTCCACGCAGGGCGGCAAAGCCGATTTCCTTGCGTTTTCGGGGAGTTTTCGTGCCCTCGCGCGCCATCTTGAACACCTCGTACATATCCTGATTGCGTCCCTTGGCCACTGCTCGTCCCAGAAGGCGCGCCGTGCCGGAGGGAGCGTCGAGCTTGCGGCCATGGTGCAGGTCGAACAGTTCGGCCTCGAAGCTTTCGGGAAGGCGGGAGGCGGAGAACTCGACGATGCTTTTCAGGATGTTGATGCCCAGCGAGAAATTGGCCGACCAGATCACGGGCGCGCCACTCGACCATTTGTCCAGCCCTTCGCGCTCTTGCGGTCCGATCCCGGTAGTTCCCGTAATCAGAGGCTTTTTCGGGCCGATATCGAGCAGCCGCCGCATCCCGTCCGGCAGCGAGAAATCGAGGATCGCATCCACCTCGGCGTCGGGGTCGATCTCGGAAAATGCCACGCCCAGGGGACCGACCCCGGCGAATTTCCCGGCGTCGGAGCCGAGTTCCGGGTGGTTCGGAGCCTCCCAAGCCGCCGCAAGCACCATGTTCGAGGTGGATTGCAACTCGTGAATGATGCGCAGGCCCATGCGTCCGGCTGCGCCGTGAACGGCTACTCGGATCTGGTCGCCCATGGTGTCAGCCTTCCTGAATTTCGATGCCGTATTCTTTCAGCGCACCCGCCACTTTCGGTTTCAACGCCTCGTCCAAAGACGTCATCGGCAGGCGGAATTCCTCGCGAATCAGGCCCATCATCGCCAGGGCCGTCTTGACCGGAATCGGATTGGTAGAGACAAACATCGCCTGAATCAATCCCAATGCCTTGAACATCTCTTCTCGCGCAACGTCGATTTCGCCGTTTTCCCAGTGTTTCCAAATGCTTACGAATTCTTTGGGAATCACGTTGCTCGTTACCGAAATGAGTCCCTGTCCGCCACAGGCCAGCGAGGCCAGCAGCAGGGGATCGTCGCCGCTAAGGACAGTCCAGCATCCAACGGTGCGTCGGGCGGTTTCCTGGAACTGCCCGATATTGTTGGACGCTTCCTTGATCGCGACCATGCGTTCGAGTTGGCTCAGTTCAAACGCCGTATCCGGATCGATATTGCACCCGGTGCGACCGGGCACGTTGTAAGCCACGATCGGCAGGGAAGTCGCACCGAGACAGGCCGAGAAATGCGCCAAAAGTCCCGTCGGAGTGGGTTTGTTGTAATAAGGAGTGACCACCAAAGCGCCGTCGGCTCCCAGGGTTTCGGCCTGGCGCAACTGCTCCAGGGTGTGTGCGGTCGAATTGCTGCCACAGCCGACGATCACCGGAATACGCCCGGCTGTCGTGCTCAGGGTCAGCTTGATGATTTCCTCGCGCTCCGCCATCGAGACGGTGGGAGACTCGCCGGTCGTACCCAGGGACACGATTCCCTGCACTCCCGCCTCCACCTGGCGTTCCACCAGTTTTTGATAGGCCGGGGCGTCGAAGCGTCCGGAAGTGAATGGGGTGACGATGGCCGTCCAGATACCGCGCGGTTGCATGAAAATCTCCTTTACGGGGTGAGAGGAATCAAAGGCATGATCGGAACCATTTTCTTCTTTTTCTTCGGCTTGTCTTCTTCCTTTTTCTTTTTGGGTGTCGAGGCCGGAGCCGCCGCCGGAGCGGGCGCGGGAGGGGGCTCGGCTTCGAAGGCTTCCGGCGGGAAGGGCTCGACCGACATCGGGTCGGGAAGCTCCGGCGGTCCCGGAGGCGTCGGGGGACGCTCACCCCGCACGGGAACCAGGGACTTTTTCGCCTTTACGGGTTTGGGGGCGGCTGCAAACAGCAGATCGGCCCCGCTTTTGGCCGAGGGATCGGTTCCACTGGCATTGTAGGCGATGCGATAGGTACCCGACTGCGCGTAATTGCCCGATTTGTCCCAGGCTTCCACTTTGTAATCGTATTCCCCGCCGCTGGGCAGGCTTTTGTCGGTGAATTCGTTGACGGAAATGAACCCGGAAGTGTCGTCCCACTTGGCTTCTTCATTGTTGGCGGGACGGCGCAACAGACGGTAGCCCAAAAGCCCCCCGTCGGTGCTGTTCTGCCAACGCAGGGTGATTTTCTCGGAGAGCACCCAGACCCATTCGACCAACGGAGGAGAGGGAGGATTCTCATCCTGGGCTGTGACGACGACTTCCGGCCCCGGAGCGCCTTCGAACCAGACGTTGTTGGCGACCTGTCCGAGAGCGCGCGCCCGGTAGTGCAACGGGATGTTGAGCGGCACCGCGTTGTCCACGTAAATACCCTTGGCAAGCGGCGTCCGGTTGATCGGGGAAGCGGAATAACTCGCCTTGTCCTCGGTTCGATACAGGTTGATGTAATGGGTCGGGCCGACTTTCACCGTTTCACCCGACTCGACGCGGCGGCGCTCCTCCATCGTATAGGGACGCGGAGGATAGGGCTGCCATGTGAGTTCCACCGCTCCGTCTCCGCTCGTGGCTTCGATGGCTTTGGGAACCTCTTCCGGGGTCTTGGCCTGGAAAGGACCAAGCACGTACGGTTGCTTCGACACTTCTTTGTTCGTGTTGTAGCTGTGAATCAGGTACGTGTACCAGTTGTCCATGACGATCTGCCGGTCGGTGTATTCGAGCACCGTGGAAGCAGCCCTCCTGGGACCGGCCACACCGTCGGTCACGGGAAGTTTGACGTCGGCGATCAACTCGGTTTTGAGTTGGGCCTCGGTGGCATTCTCGATCGGGGCTTCCTTGCGCAGGATTTTGTATCCCACGACGCTGCCTTCACCCTCGCCCGGCTGGACTTTCCACTGGAGCAGCAGTTGACCGTCCGTACCGAAAGCACGAGCCTGGAGGGGCGTCACGGGGCGGCTTTCCGGACCGGCGGACGGCCCCTGCTTGGCGGCGCACGAAATGAGGAATACGGAAAAAACGACGAGCAGGCCCACGCATTTGACGCGCATGGGAACACCTCCATGGTTTCGGTTGACCTCGCGCTTCGACCGGCAGTCCTGCGGGACGAAGACCCGAAAAACGGTGAAAATCCGCCTTTTTCAAGACGTTTCGTTCCGTTAGACTTGCTTCGGACGAAAAATCCTATCAAAAATATCCCGAAACGTGAAGGATTGCAACCTTGGCGCGGATTTTGGCAGGGCGATGCAATTCTTGATTCGGCACGAATCGAACTCGGTGAATCGAGGAAAGGGTGCCCGGGTCTTCGATCCGGAACGGATCGATGGCCCGGATTGCTTGTGTTTTCACGGCCATTCGCCTAACGGCGAAAGACCGTGGCACCCGCGAAGGTGCTTGGAGGGGGTAATCCTTCAAGAATTGAATCGCCCTGGGATTTTGGCGGGTGTGAATGAAAATGTGGAGGGGAAATCGCTGTTTTTCAGGAAAACATGGATGCGAGCTACGATTTTTCCTATAAAAGTCACGCCCGGATTTTGGCGGAAGGTGGTTTACGCTTCTTGCAAGAAATCCACGGACGCATTAAGCTTGCGTCCTCGTGTTCGGAACGTCATAAACGAGGAATCGACCGTGAAAACCGTCATCTACATCTGCAACCTGGCCGAGCGGCCCGACGATTTCGACGAAGAACGCATGAGCCGAGACCTTGGACTCGACGGTGCGGAAACGCTGTTCACCGCCTCGGCGGAAGAATTGCCCTCGTTCGAGCCCACCGTGCAACAACTCATCGAGCAAGGCGAGCGGCAGGTGGTCTGCATTCACGCCACGCTCGAAGAAGACGGCAGCATCAAACCTTTCGGAGAGCCGATGATCGTCACCTCCTGACGCCAGACGTTTTCGAACCTGTTTGCGTCTTTTCGTTCCATTTTGGAACAAAAGGTGAAAAATCGGATCGAATTCACCATCGGGCTTGACGCTCCCTGCGGCTTCGATAGACTTGGAATGGTTTGGATGGACGCCGGTTTTCCTTGGAAATGTCGGCAAACGCCCCATAACGGGGAGGAAGGTTTTTCCATGACTCTGCCCGACATCGTATTCGTTCCGTACCGTCAGCCCGGAGAACCGCCGCGCCGCGCCGGAATCGCTCCAGTACCTTTCGATCTCGAAGGATATTCCGAACGTGAAACCCAACTCCTGGGGCATCTCGTCGCCGCTGCCGAGTCGATGAACGCTGTCTTTCGCGAGCAGGTCACGTCGGTTACGTGTGAACTGACAGGACTGGTGGATCGTCTGATCGATGCTTCGACCGGTACGCTGAAAAAGGATCTGGAGAACTACCGGACCGTACTTCACCTGCAAAACGGCCCGTGGTCGTTTTTGCCACGCAAGAATCACGTCCTGTCGAGCGACCGGGCGCAAGTTGCCGATCTGGCAGAGAAAATCGGTTTGCAGGAAATGTACGGGCGGGTGGAGCCTTTCCTTTTCGATCTCGTTCCCCTGCCCGACAAGGCGAATTTCTACCCGGAGGATCTCACCGACGACGAGCTTGCCTCGCTGGGAGAAGACGCCCGCAAGGTCAACACCACCATCGTGCGTAAAAACGACGGCACATTGTCGGTGAAATTGAATGAAGAGCTTTTCCGCGACGCCTGCCTGGATGCCATAGGCCATTTGAAACAAGCGCGCGCTCTGACCGAAAATATCAGTTTCCAGATCTACCTGGATGCCAAAATCGAGGAACTCCGCACCGGCAGCGAAGAAGCGCGCCGTCTCGCGGACTACCACTGGGTGCGTCACGACAGTCCCTTCGACATCATTCTTTCGACCGCCATCGAGGTTTACCTGGACAACTGGAAGAATTTCAAGGGAGCCGCCAGCGGCAACGTGACCGTCATCAACCGCGACGCCGAAGCCTTGCTGGGAAAAATCGTGGCGCAGGTTCCCGCGTTGGAGGCGAACGCCCCCTGGGACTGGCGGCGGGAGGAAATCGACCCCGACGCCCTGCCCCGGCTGAAATTCGTGGACGTCGTATGCTGGACCGGCGATTACGTCACCGGGCCGATGACCACCATCGCCCAGTCCCTGCC
Source organism: Myxococcota bacterium (assembly GCA_963663525.2). Lineage (GTDB taxonomy): Bacteria > Myxococcota_A > SURF-8 > SURF-8. Next base: position 958,918 of record CAXXHC010000003.1, on the reverse strand, counting down.
CAACGACGAATGGGTCGGCAAAAACGTAGGCACCGTTAACATGGTCTATGGCAATACGGGACGCGCGGTGCATTCGATCAGCGGAACGATGATCGCCAACGAATTCCTCTCGCAGGCCGTCGTCGAGGAACTGGGAGACAACATCTTCGACGCAGGCCAGCTTCATTCCGCATTGCACGAAATCGGCCACACCACAGGGCGGCAAGACCCGGACCATCCCGGAGAGCCCCGAGACTACCTCGAAGCCGAGTACAGCGCCCTGGAAGAAACCCGAGCCGAATTGTTCGGCATGTGGGCGGCGGAACGCATCGGGGAGGCGGGGATCGTCAGACCCGACATGGTGCGTGCGTCTCACTACAGTATGCTGCTTTCGATGATTACTTCCCTCAAATTCGAGCCGAACCAGGCCCACACCCAGGCGCGCACGATGATGTGGCACTACTTCGACGAGCAGGGCGCTATTGTTCGGCGGGAAGAAGACGGGTACATCCGCTTCGAGTTGGATTTCGGCAAGGTGAGCGAGACGATCGAATCCATGTTGCGCATGGTGGCGAACATCAAGGCCGCCGGGGACAAGCCCGCCGCCATCGCGCTGAAGGAAAAATACTGCTACACCGACCCGCTCAAGGCGGAGATCGAGGAACGCACGAAAGAAGCGCCCCTGGGGCGGGGATTGGTTTTCCCGGAATTCGTGCAGGAAAACGGGCACTATACGGGCGAGTTGGTATATCCGCCGTTCATCGACCAGAAGAAATTCATGGTCTGCCGCTAAGTCGGTGTTCGACGGGAATCGTTTCAACATTTTGCATGGCCGGGACAGTAGGAAGCAACGCGACGGGATTCGGCCTTCGGCGAGGGAGCATGAACGCAGGTTTTCGTTTTTCGTGGTTTTTCGTAGGGATTTTGCTGTGTTGTGTCGCGTGTGATACGGAAGATTCCCCCTCTCAACTCCAGGGCGATACCGACGGCGACATCACCGAGTCGGAAGAGATGGAAGAGGCGGAGGAATCCTACGAATTCCGCCCGGAAGCGGCGGCCAAGGCGTTTCAACTCTACTACAAAGAGCGCGTGGAACGGGCGGTAATCGCCTACCAGCGCTACGGGGTTTTCGGCGATACGGGTTTCGGCGTGACCATCGGCAAGGCGGGCGTGGCCCGCGAGGGCGACCACCTGGAAATCGTGCCCGGCCCCAACGACAACAACATGATCGGCCTGTCGGTCTGGACCGCCTGGAACGCCTATAAAATCTTCCGCACCCGGCTTCTGGCGCTGGGTATGGTGCGCATGTTCGAAGGGCTGGCCTTCATGGAGGGTGTCAGCGGACATCCCGGTCTCACCGCCCGCAACGCCTATCCCGGCTGGACCATGGTCATCGACGGCAACGCGGGCACCGCCACCCGCAGCCGCAACGATCAGACGGTGGTGTCTCCGACGCCCGTTTCCGCCGATCTCGAAAGCGAAATCATCCACGCCTTTTTCGACGGGTTGCAGGTCACCTATCGCGAGAATCCCGCCGACTTCATGTTTCAGTACATGCCCGCAACCGAAGTCGGCCCCTACTGCGTGACCTACGGATTCAGTATGCTACCCGATTACATCCGCGTGAGCGACTGCTGCACCTCGCTGATGCAGACGCCTTCCGGTTATCCCTGGAGCGGGGCGTTCTGGAGCAACCACAATTCCCGCGACAACTTCCCGGACCTCGGCCTGGGCTATCTCGCCGCGATGGAAGCCGCAGGCATGGACGACCTGGACGAGGACGTGAAAGCGGCGGCGCAAAACGCCTGGGCGTCGGGACAACGGGTGGGGGATTCGGTCCAGACCTACGAAGGCCGCCTGATGACCGTGGACGAGCACCACGACTACGAGACATTGACCGTCGCCGGGGAGGTCCGCCCGGACGGAGAAACGGAAATCGAGGATTTAGGCAGCCTTTCGAGTTGTCCGATGGCTTTTTTAGCGCGGGCGATTTCCACCGAAGGGCTTTCGCTTCCGTCCCCGTCCCTGCCGCTGCCCGGCTCTATCGAGTTCATCATGGACGGCATTTTCGACGAATGCAAAGCCTCTGAAACGGTGCGTCTGTGCAGTGACATCGGCGAAGCGTATTGCGGAAAAGACTGGAAAAACCTCGACGAATTGCACTTTTTCGGCACGCCGTGGCTGGAAATGGCGCAGGAGATCGAAAACGATTCCCCCGGTTCCGCCGAGACGCTCATCGGCTCGTTCCAGGATGACTACTACGAAATGACGCTGGGCATGATGGCGCTCGTCTATTACGCCAGAATCCAAAAGGATTTCGCGCTGTTGGAGGAGGCGAGAGAGACGGTGCTGCACCTTACCGACCTGATGCGAACCTTCGCGGACATCATCTACAAACAAACCAAGCCCGACCGCTGGACGCGCCGTCGCTACGAAGCGGCCCTGTTCGACGCCTGGGCCGAACGCGAGCCGATCGCGGAAGATCTCGACGACTTCACCCGCGCCGAAAGCGCCGCCGCCTACCTGGATTCTCTGCTGGATTTCCAGGAAGCGACGCCCGCCGAGTTGCTGACGGATGAAGAGATATCCGACAAAGTGGAAGACAGGCTTTCCGGGCGTAGCGATACAGTCAAGGCGCGATACGAGGAAACCTACGGTTCCACACCGCCGATGAGAAGGACCGAAAACGGCTACGAGGCGCGCATCCATACGCCGGAGGGCACGTTGGAGTGGCAGGAGGTCGAGCGTCCCCGACACAAGGTGATCGGCGGGTTCAAGCTGCTCGAAGCTTTACCGGTTTGCGTGACCAACCCGGAAGTTCTCAACTGCGACTGGGCGCGGCTGGGCTGCGAAAGGCCCGACCTCGACACCAGCGGCGCGGTGGATGAAAGCGATCTGAGCCGTTTCGAGAGCCTCGAATCTTCCTACGCCGACTCCGCCTGCGACGACGCCAACGACTGGTGCGAGGGCGCGGACCTCGACCGGTCGGGAACGATCGACGAAAACGACCGGACCTTCATGGATGCCGCCCAGGGGTGCTGGTACGATATCGACTGAATTTTCAGGGAGTTACAGTCTTCCCGACCTTTTGCGTCTTACTGACGACAAAAATCGCTCGGCAGGGAAACGCGCCCCGGTCGTCCACGTAAGGACCGGTGAAGGTAATCAGCACGCGCGTTTCGTCGTGCACCGCCGAGATGGATAGCGGCGTTTCGAGTTCGATGTTCCAGCCCTCGTCGTTCAGATAGTTCCGGTAGTGCTCCTTGAGGGCGTCTTTCGCCATCGGCTGACTGAACGCCACCTGCACGCCGTCGGACAGCCGGGTAAACGTGATCGCCTGGGGATCGTGCGGGGGCGGAAATTCCAGCAGGGTGACGTAAGCGCCCAGTTCTCCAAGGTAAAGCGACTTGAACCCGACTCCCGCCATCGAGAGCATGGCCAGGGCGAAGATCAGCGAGCCCAGCGCCCAGGATCGAATGCCGATTTCGCGGCTTTTTCTCCAGGGATGGGGTGCCTTGGGACGGAAATCGGGAACGTAGGCTTCCCCACGGAGCAATCCCGCCACCCCGTTGGCCAGCAGTGGAATCGCCAGGATGAAGGCGACACCGAACACGAAGGCCGAACCGAGGAGCGTCCAGAACATGGGCTTCGTCTACATCGAGGTTGGGCGGCGACGGAACCGCCGGATGGGGCGCGTTTTGGCGTTGGACAGGCTGTATCCACGCTCGACGGCCAGCGCGCGGGCGCGCAGACGCACGTGTCCCGCCGTGTCGAAAGCCATGCCTGCCAGCGATTCCCGGACGAAAGTCTGGTCCAGTTCGCCTTCGAATTCCTCGATCAGGTCCAGCACGCCGTGCCGGATTTCCGGGAAGTTGAAGTCGGGCAAGGTCTCTACCTTGCGATAGCGCCGAATGGTGGTTTCGATGCCGGTAAGCGCGGCCAGGGCGCGAATCGCGAACCGACGGATTCGAGGCGGGAGGTGCGGCGTGCGAATACGGCGATATCCCGTCCAGTCATCGTCGGGAAGCTCGTACAGCGACTCATCCCGCGACAACGGGAAATATTCCAGCCGCGCCGGTTCGTGAGAGAAATCGTCTTCTGCGCTCAAGCGTTCGAAAAGGTCTTCCAGGTCCGGGATATAGTATTCCGGGAAGAATTCCTCCCCGTCGTCCGCGTAGAAACCTTCCCAGCCCGACCATTCCATCGGGTGAAAATGATCGTCCAGTTCCCAGTAATCCTGTTCGTACAGGGATTGCTGATAGCGGTCGTGGATCTCCCAGAAATCCTCGTTTCCCAAAGGACCGGGCAGGGTGGACGCCAGAATATCCCGAATGATTTCCAACGCATTGTCCCCCTGCTGGATCGCGTTGGAGAAAAAGTCGTGCAGGATCAGCACGGAAGCTTCCCGGCTGACTTCCTCGTACGCCAGCAGGAGAAATACCAGCCGGTCGCGCTCGTATTCGTCGTATACACCCGGGTCCATCAAGTGGCGCGCCAGAATCGTGGCGTCCAGCGGATTGGCGATCCAGCTATCTCCGGGAGCGCGGATGTAGAGAAGGTCGCGCAGGTTGTACAGGTCCAAGTCGTCGAATTTTTCCCGCTCGATCAGGTAGGCGTAAATACTGAAAATGTATGCAGGAATTCCCCCTCCTTCAAGCGGTCGGCAGCTTTGTGCGGCGTGAAGCGCCAAGCTCAAAAGCCACTCTTCCGGCACCTCGGGAACTCCGGTGGCGTAGTAGAACAGCAATCCGGCGAAATACGGGGCGTCGATCTTGTCCGCCTCGAATTCGAAGCCCGAGGGCGGTTGATCCTCGGACTTGTCCTGGAAATCCTTTTCCAGCTCCGCAATCGCGGGAAGAATCGGGCCCAGTTCGGCTTCGGGAACGTTGAGAATCTGGCTGATTCTCTGGCGCGAGGTGAATGCCAGCCGTTTTTTCTCGATATCGTCGATGAGCATGGCCGCGCCCTGGTCGTCCGTAGGGTTGAGCGCGATCTGGCGTTCCAGCAGGCGGCGCGCCTCTTTTTCTTCTCCGCGATACAGGTATCCCAGGGCGATATTGTGCATCAGGCGCAGGAAAGGTCGGTTGTCCTCCAGACGCCAGGGAAGCTTTCCCGAGAAATCGCCGGGAAGAAGAAAATGGCAGAGTTTCCAGCCCTCTTCAAAATATTCCAGCGCCTTGTCGATGTTGCCGTCACGCCAGCAGATCGCACCTACGGAGTTGTATACATCGATGAATTCAGGCGATTTTTTCAGGATCGCCAGCAACATGCGTTCGGCGTCACCGGTGGAGGTTTCGCCGTCCTCCCACATGCCGAGAATCTGGTCGAAATGTTCGTCCCAACGGTTGACGGAGCGCGGCCAGCGGATCGTGTAGGTCTTTCCGCGTAGATGAATGAGTTGAATGGAATCGTCGCTGCTCATAGTTTTCATTCCGCACGAAAGGTAACGGGAGAGAAGTAAGTGTCGATCGAGATCAGAATTTGTACTCTTCGTTTTTGGGGTCGAAGTCCTTGTCCGTAAGTTTCGGATTTCGCTTGATTTTCGTGTACGCGTAGTACTCGACGAGGCGCATTTTGCCGTCTTCCTTGTCCCAGATTTTCACCGTGTTGGGCAGATGCGTGTCGGCTTCGCCGCAGATGTACGCCTTATAACAATAGAATTTGGAATTTTGATCCTTGGGAAGATGGGCTTCGTAACAGCGGCTTTTCTTGCCCATTTCCGTTTTGAATCCGTGATCGATGAACTCCACGCCATCTCCTTTGTGCTTTTTGGCGAGGTTGAGATCCTTGCGCAGTTTTTTCATCAGTTCACGGAATCCGGCGTCGCTGATCGGGTGGCGGCTGTCTTTCATCGCCAGTTTGCCGTTGATATCGAGATTGACGGTCACGAAGCCGAAGAATCCGCCCTCGTGGGCCTTGAGTTCGCCATCGTTCCAGTCCGGTCCCCAAAGCACTTCCTGGTTCTTTTTGTGCTCGCCGATCCATTTCATATAGATACGTTTGGGTTTTTCACGAAATTTCATAATGGCGATTTCCTTGGGCAGCATTTTTCCGTCTTTGTATTCCTGCTTGTGGAATTCGCACGTGTAGGTTCTAAGTTTGCGTACCGCCTTTTCGATCTGCCCCAACAGTTCTTCGGCAAACGCGAAGGGATCTTTCTTTTCGGCTTCGACGGCCTTTTCCGGGGCGGCTTCGGGGGCTTTATTCGCGTCCGCCGGAACGACTTCCTTGGCGGGGGCGGCTTTTTGCGCCGGAGCGTCTCCGGCTGGGGCGGCTGCTTGTTCCGGCTGTTGCGCCCAAGCAAACAACGTCCAACAGGCGATCATCGTCACTACGCACACCAAGACCGATTTTTTCATGCTTCCATCCTTTCACCCTCTCCCACAACGATGAGCCGAGATTAGCCACAAGTCCGGGGAAAGTCAACCATTGCAGCGCTTTACCCCCGTCAGTGGGTGCATCACAGGATATTGTCATTTCACTCTGATTGGATACCGCTCACTCCGAGTGCCACCCTTGGCGGTGTATCGAGGAGTAAATGGGATGGCTCGATACGATTTGCTTCGCAAATCACTCGCCATGATCGGTTTTTTACAAAGTGACAATTTTTTGTGATGCCCTCCCCGTCAGTAAACCGGTCCGAAAGGCTTCATCTCGAAATCTTCGCGCACGAGAAAATCCTGCATCGCCTCGGTGATGAAATAGTCCCCGGAGCGCGTGACCCAGACCACCGGCAGCCAGGGCAATGTCTGTTGAGCCATGTTGCCCCCGGACCGAGCGCCCAGCACGAACATGGCATAGGCATAGGCCTGGGCGCGCACCGGATCTTGATTGAGCACCGTGGCGCTCCAGCTCAACTGGCTGGGAACGCCGGTCAGCACGTCGAACACTTCATGGTATCGAAACCCTTTGTCCGAAAAATGCGGCCCGTTGTCGTCCCACGAGGCCACCGTCCCGGAGGTCAGCGCGAAACGGGAAAAGGCCGTCCCCTCCTTGCGAGGATGCGGCACCTCGACCGTCCACGGCCCCTCCGGTCCCTTGCCTTCGACACTCACCACGCGCCCGATACGAAACGCCCACTCCTTCGCCGCGCAATCTTTGAGCAATTCGATCGCCAGTTTCGCCGCCAGGGCGTCCCGGACGGGCCAGAGGTCGAGTTTCATCCCCGGTTCCTCGAACGCCACGGTTCCCTTTTCCTCGTCGATGTCCAGCCGGTTCCAGCCGGATTGCTTCAAAGCCTCCTGCAAGGCGTCGGGAGGCAGAATCTCTTTTTTGCCGCTCGACAGGTTCCAGGCGGCGCGCACCGCTCCCAGTGTCAGATCCACCTGTCCCCGCGTCTTCTCGCCCACCTTTTTTACCGAAAGGATTTCCTTGAGCAGCCAGGGTTCGACCTTCGCCGGGCCTTTCGCCGCTTCCTGGTTGATTCGTCCCAGCAAGCCTTCCCCATCGGGTTCGAGATCCTTCAGGCGCTTGCGGACCGTCTGAAACCAGGTATTGGCGAAGTCTTCGAAAACTTTGGACTTTTCTCCCATGAGGGTCAACGAGCACGGCATCCCGTCGATTTTCCAGTGGCGCTTGAAATGGGCGCGGGGCGGCGGCTTGACGCTCTCGGTCTTTTCCTTGACCTTCTGGACGATTTCCGGCTCCTCGCCTTCGGGACGCCAGGGCTGGATAATCATCATGTAGGCCAGAATCGCACCGATGATGAGTGTAACCATCAGGAAACGCTGCTGTTTTGGAGGACCGGGAGTACGTCCCGATTGGGGACTGCGGACACGGGCCATGGAAAATCCCTTTCCTACAGGCGGTCGAGCCAGTGGGCATATTTTTCGTTTTCACCGTGCACGCAGCCGAAATACGCCTTTTGAATGCCTTTCGTGACGGGTCCGGGCTTGCCGCTTCCCACGGAACGCCGGTCCACTTCGCTGACGGGGGTGATTTCCGCCGCCGTGCCGGTGAGGAAAATTTCGTCGCAGATGGTGAGAAAATCGCGTGGAAACAACTCCTTACGCACTTCGACACCCGCGTCTTGCAGCAGGCGGATGGCGCAGTCCCGCGTAAATCCCGGCAGAATCGGCGAGCTGTCCGGCGGAGTGAAGGCCACGCCGTCCTTGATGGCGAAAATGTTTTCGCCGGAGCCTTCCGCCACGTAGCCGTGGGTGTCCAGCATGATCGCTTCGTGGTAGCCGTGGGCCTGGGCCTCGCGCTTGGCGAGCACGCCGGTGACATACTGCCCGCCGATCTTGGCGCGGATCATCGAAATGTTGGGATGATGCCGGTTGTAGGTGGAAACGTGCACTTTTACGCCATTGTTGAGGGCTTCGTCACCGAGGTAGGCGCCCCAGGGCCAGGCGGCAACCATCACCGAGGTGGGATTGTCGGCGAACAGGCCCATGTTGCCTTCTCCGGCCCAGGCCAGCGGGCGGATGTAGCACTCGTCGAGGTCGTTGGCGCGGACGGTTTCCAGCACGACGTCGCACAGTTCATCCACGGTATATTTGGTCTGCAACTGCAAGATACGGCAGGAATCGACGAAGCGGGCCATGTGGTCTTTCAGGCGAAAGATCGCCCCGCCACCGCTCGTGAGTTTGTAGGCGCGGATGCCTTCGTATACCGATGTGCCGTAGTGCAGGCCGTGGGTCAGTACGTGGACGTTGGCGTCGTCCCAGTTCATCAACTCTCCATCGAACCAAATCTTTTTCCCTTTTGCGACCATCCTTAAACCTCCGATTCGTTAAAAAAAACCTTGAGAACACCTGCAAAAAACTTTCTCGATCCCTGGACTCGCGTCCCATGCTACCCCACTTCCGCGTTTACGGAAAGGGGGAAGAAAAAGCGAAATTCGGGCCCGTTTTCCGAGCAAAATCTCCGTACCGCAGCCATCACGGTTTTTTCCAGCCCTGTTTTTCGAGCACTCCGACCACATTCGCCGGTTCATAGGTCGGCGGCTTGATGAATTTCCCCGCCTCGTTGAATGCGCCACCCACTTTCGTCATGTTCGAGCGGTGCACCTCGGCCAATACGGCGTCGATGTCGATCCCCGCCCGGAAGCTCAACTGCGTGACCACCACGATCAAATCCGCCAGTGCGTCGGCGATTTCCACGAGGTCGCCCGCCGCCGCCGCCCGCGCTAGTTCGCCGCGTTCCTCGTCGATCAGGGCCAGGCATTCGAGAACGCTCTGCCGGGAAGGTAGGGTGGGAACCTCCGGCTGTTTCGCTCCCATCACCTCGGTGCGGAACTCGTCGATTTTTTTCAGGTTGAACATTGAATCTCCTTGTGTCACTATGGGGAACCTTTAGCGAAACATCTTCGAACATCCGACGTTGCGTTGTCGATACTCTTTTACCACTTCCTTAAGGAGGAGCAAGGTGAAACAGGCTTTGATCGAACTTTTAGGCGAAGAGCGCGTGCGAACCGAGGAAGAATTCCTGGCCGAATACCGAGAAGACCGTACCGAAATCGAGGCCGCCGACCCGGCCTTCGTGGTTTTTCCCACCGAGGCCGAAGAGGTACAGGCTATCGTAAGGCTTTGTAATGAGAAGAAAATTCCCATTACACCCCGCGTGGCGGGCACGAATATCGGCGGGTTGGCGATTCCTTCGCCGGGCGGGCTGGTGATGGATCTCACGAAAATGAACCGCATCCTCGAATGCGACGTGGACGAGATGGTGGCGGTGATCGAACCCGGCGTCACCCAACAACAATTGAAAGATTACCTGATCGAAAACAACCTGCCGCTGGCGCTGGGGTTTTCGCTGGCTCCGCCGTATACCTCGGTGCTGGCCAATGCCCTTATGGGAGGACTGACCAACCGCTCGCTCAAATACGGCAGCATGGACGAGTGGATTTCCGGCCTGGAAATGGTCCTGCCGGATGGCTCGACGATGCGCACCGGCGCGTGGGCCGCAGGCGTCAAACCCTTCGGACAACCGCCGATGCCCGGCCTCACGGGACTGTTCACGGGCTGGCAGGGAACGACGGGCATCTGCACGAAAATGGCGTTTCAACTCTGGCCGAGCCATCCGTACAACAAACGGCTGTTCGTGCTGACCTACTCCGCCCGGGCGACCTTCGCCGCCATGTTGCGCCTGACCCGCCTGGAGTTGCTCGACGACATCGGCGGGTTGAGCTGGCCTTCCGGGAAAATGATGATGGGCGTACAGCATCCCAATCCGGTGATCGATAAAAGCGAGCCGAAATTTTTCCTGTATCTCGACCTGACCGCCGAGAGCGAAAAGGAAATGAAGATCAAGGAGCAGGCGATCAACCGGGTCATCGACGCCTTGGGCGCAACCCTGCAGGAACGCTACGAAAAACCCCTCGACGTGGCGACGCTGGTCAAGGTCAACCCCGCGATGAGCGCCTTTGCCGATTTCCCCACCGACCTGAAATTCCTCACCGAGCATCCCGGCGGCGGCCTGACCTGGATCGGCACCTACGGACCGCTCAGTTGCGCCACGGAAGCGGCGGAAACCTGCGAGAAAATCATGATCGAGCGGGGTTTTGCGCCCATCGTGGTGTCCCGACCGATGCGCGGCGGGCATTTCATGGTGCTGCGCTTCATCGCCGTGTTCGACAAAAAGGACGCCGAAGAGGTCCAACGCATCCGCGAGTTGAACGAAACCCTGCTCGACGTCCTGACCGAGCGCGGTTACGTGATGTACAAAACGCCGATCTGGGCGCTGGAGAAACTCAAAGACCGCATCGACCCCGGAATGCTGGAAACCATGCGTAAAATCAAGAAGTTGCTCGACCCGAACGGCATCATGAATCCGGGCAAATGGCTGTTGGACTGATCTGCAAAAGGAGCGCAACCCCATGGATTTGGATGGAAAAATCGCCGTCGTGACCGGAGCCTCCAGCGGTTTCGGTCGTCTGATCGCCCTGAAACTCGGTGCACGGGGAGCCTATGTGGTGCTGGTCGCCCGCACCGAAAGCAAACTGATCGAGGTGGCCGGAGAAATCACCCGCGCCGGTGGAGACGCCGAAGTGCTGCCCCTGGACGTCGCCGACAGCGAGGCCGTGGAGTCGGCCTGCGACACGCTGCTGGAAAAACACGACCGCATCGATATTCTCGTGAACAACGCCGGATACGGCCTGTACATGGCGGCTGAAAAGTGCTCGATCGAGGAATCCCGCCGTATGATGGATGTCAACTATTTCGGGCCGATCACCTTCATCAAGAAGCTGCTGCCCCACTTTTATCGGCGCGGCGAAGGGCACATCATCAACGTGGCGTCGTCCATCGCCCTGGGACCGCTGCCCTCGATGACCGACTACAGCGCCTCCAAATGTGCCTTGGCCGGGTTCACGGATGCACTCTGGGGAGAGGCGCGACGCTATGGCGTGCGGGTGAGCATCGTCAATCCGGGACCGTCGAAAACCGGCTTTTTCGACAACGACAGCTTCGGCGACATGCCCGACTTCAGCCCGTTCATGACCCCGCCGGAGCGCATCGCCGACAAGGTGCTGCGGCTCATCGAAACCGGAGGATTTTCGGCCATCGTGCCGTGGTTCATGGCGATTCTTCTGTGGTTCCGGGCGCTTGTGCCATGTATAGGAAGGCGGACCACCGCGTGGATGGCTCCGCCGAAAGATCCTAAATATCTGGCCTTGCCGAAAGAGACCAAAAGTGCGGATTCGCCGGAGAAGAAAACGTGAAGCGGGTGTGATTTTTTTATCGGTAAATGGCTTGGTTTTCGTTTTACCGATTCATTTTATTCGTAGGTCGGGTAATTTTACCCGACATTTTAGTATTGTCTACGCGATATGGAACAAAAGGGTGGCACGGGCTAAGCGACGTGAAACGTCCGCTTGCCCGTGTACGAACGATGTCCATGGGCAACCTGCGGTTCGCCCATGCCACCCTTTCGCAGGTCTTCTTGGTTGGTTCAAGTCTCCCCCGACTTGAACCTTAAAGTTTTCTTATCGGTTGCTTTTATGTCCTCGAATCTCTCTTTTCGGCGGGCTTACGCCTCGCCGCTACAACCAAGTTAATGAAAGTTAGGAGTTGGTAGGTCGGGCTAATTTTTAGCCCGACACTTTAGCATTGTCTACGCGATATGGAACAAAAGGGTGGCACGGGCTAAGCGACGTGAAACGTCCGCTTGCCCGTGTACGAACGATGTCCATGGGCAACCTGCGGTTCGCCCATGCCACCCTTTCGCTGGTCTCTTGGTTGGTTCAAGTCTCCCGACTTGAACCTTAAAGTTTTCTTATCGGGTCTCCTGACCCGATGTAGCATGATCATGTGTAGTGTGGTAATGTAATGTAAATTGGGTGATTTCCTCCGACCTGCTTTCTAATTTCCGCTTCTGAAAAGAAAGCATGAAACTTGGAAATAAAAATTTATTGACGGTATCTTGACCCTATGCTAGATCATAGCGACACGTGGTCTGGTTGAATAGGACCAAATGGATCGAAAAGATTCACGAGCTTGGCGTAAAGCTTTGACGTTCACCGTACTCGGATTCGAAGTATCCGGGTCGGTCGTGGGCGCTGCGGCGATTGGCTATCTAATTGATAACTGGTTGGATTCAGCCCCCATAGGGATTTTAGTCATGCTGTTGTTCGGTAGCGCCGGGGCCATGATCCGACTTGTAATCCTGGCCCGCAAGCTACAGAAAAAATAGGATGACGATGTTCCCGCAAGCCCGCCTCAAGCGTATCCTTTCAGCCAGCCTGATCCTTGCCGGAATACTGACCATCGCGGCTTTTGCGTTGCCTTCGATGTTGGGGATTTCGGTGGCCGACCGCTTCGCCTGGGGCGTGGCGTCGGGTGGAGCGATTGGTAGTTTCAACTATTTTCTTCTGGTTCGTTTCGGTCGAAGGATGTTTCAGGACCGTCCCGAACCATGGAAAATCGCCGGGCGTTTCGTGTTGCGTTACGGGTTGTTGGGGCTGCTGATTGTAGTGTTCGTGTTCGTGGTGAAGGTTGACATTATCGGATTTGCATTGGGAATCTCCAACATCCCGGCGGCGATCGCTCTGGAAGCGCTCTATCCGTCCGGAGAGTCCGATGAGTACAACGAAGACGGTACGGAGTGACGGATGAGCCATTTCAGTTGGTACGAACTGTTTCCGGGCTATAGCTATCTTGTTGAAACACTGAGAAGTTTCGGGGATTTATTTCTGGGCAAAGATGCGGGCCTGACCCACTGCATTTCTCTCACGTTGGTGGTGCTGTTTCTGTTCGTGCTGGGCCTGATCGTCAAAGGACGCTACAGCAAAGGCGATCACACCGTTCCTACCGGAAAAGCCGGACTGACGGATATCATGGAAGTGGCCGTGGAAAAACTGCGCAACCTCGTGCGCGGCCTGATTCCCCACGGCGGCGACCACTACTTCCCGCTGCTCGGCGGCATCTTCATTTTCGTATTTCTGAACAACGTGCTAGGACTGTTTCCCGGCGCACCGCCCGCCACGACGACCATCGCCACCAACCTGGCCCTCGGTCTGACGGTGTTTATCTATTACAACTATCGCGGATTCATCACCCACGGCTTCGGCGGATACATGAAGCATTTCGCCGGTCCGGTCTGGTGGCTCGCGCCGTTGATGTTCGTCATCGAAATCATCGGTCACAGCGTGCGGCCCATCAGCCTCAGCCTTCGTCTCGGCGGAAACATGACGGGCGACCACATGGTGCTCGGCATCTTCACCGACCTGACCTACGTGGTGATCCCGGTGATCTTCTATTTCCTCGGTCTGTTCGTCTGCTTCGTGCAGGCATTTGTGTTTACGTTACTTTCGGGTGTCTATATCGCAATGGCCACAAGTCACGATCATTAGGAGATAGTCCGGAAACATTGCCTCCTGGCTAACGCTGCGATCCTGATGAAAGGAGAAACAAAGGATGAAGAAAAGCCGCTTGTATTCACTGTTGACCGGTATGGTAGTTTTCCTGTTCGCCATTCCCGCTTTCGCCGCCGAGGGTGCGGTGGACACGGGCTGGGTCGGCCTCGCCGCCGGTCTCGGAATCGGCCTCGCCGCTTTCGGTGGAGCCTTGGGACAGGGCCGCGCCGCCGCTGCCGCGCTTGAAGGAATCGCTCGGAATCCCGGCGCCTCCGACAAGCTGTTTACCCCGATGATTATCGGCCTCGCCCTGATCGAGTCCCTGGTCATCTACGCCTTCGTTATCGCGATCATCCTCGCTTTCAAATTCTAGGGCCAACGACAGCGAGTGATCTCAAAGGTGGGGCGGTTCTTCGGAATCGCCCTTTTTTCGTGCCTGATTCCCGATTTCCTTCCGTCCTTGCCCCCTTCCGCAGCCCTCTTTTCACTCTTGTGCCATTTCGTGCAAATTGATGAAAAAACGTGCAGATTCGCAACCACTCGCTTTGCGAGAGATTTTCGAGCGTTGCGTGGCTTTTCGACTGAAAAAGGCCGTTTTTGTCAAGTTACTTTACACTTTTATACGAGGTTGCCTCGACTCGTTGCGAGAAAACCGGTGGCGACTTTGCACGGTTTGGCGTGAGTTTGCACGAGTTTTGCGGCATGGATCGAACATGACGTGCGTTTGCGTAAAAATGCACGACTTTGCAGTGTATTCAATAGATTTTAGCCGCATGAATCAGGAGATTTCCGAGCAGGCGTTTTTATCCTGATATTTTGTAACATACTGAAAACATAGAGCATTTGTTGGAGCAGGTCTCCGGCCTGCCTCACAGGTTCATGCGGTCGGGTCAGAAGACCCGACATGAACCTTATGGTTCAAGCCAGGAGACTTGAACCAACCGCACTTGCTCCAACGAAGAAGGGCAGAGATCCCAGGCAGGTTCGGTTTCGGCTTTCCATCTCAACCTGTACGCTGGCGTACACTTTGGCCGCCAAAAATCACCCCCAACCTGTACGTCGGCGTACAGGTTTAAAAACGAGTTCCTGTGTATTTACGAATAGTTATGAAAAATGCGCCTCACCCCCATACGTTACGTACAGGTTGAGGCGAAACGTCGCGGATATCGGCAGATCCGACCTGAAAACGGGGGGAATTTGTCCCGTTTCGTCGCGTTCTGTCCGAAATTTGCACGAATCGGAGCAAAATGAAGCAAGTGTGCGTAGAATTGCGCGACTTTTGCGAGTCGCATGAAATGACGCAAACCGGCGTTACAGCATCGACGTCAACGTCATCTCCGCCACTTCTTTGGTGGCGGGCCAATCCTCCACAAACGCCCCGGTTTTCGCCTCTCCCAAATACGGCAACAGGATTTGCAGCGCCTCTTCGGGAGTCGCCGTTTCGTAATCGGTCGCGCCGTTCGAAAGGTGCGACGCCAGACGCAACGCGCAACGCACCAGATGCACGGGGTAGTGGGTCGGATCGGGCGGCAAATCGTCTTTGTGGTGCTCGCGAAGAATCTGCTCCAGCGGGTCGGGCAGACTCCAGCGCTTGGCGATGAACGCCCCGATCTGCGAGTGCAGGGCGAAGTCCAGGCGCGCGAAAGTTTTCTGCACCTCGTCCGGTTTCAGCGATGCCGTGGCCGGATAGGACTCGAACGATTTCACGATCGTCGGCGTGCCGATGTTGTGGACGAGCCCCGCCATAAAGGAATACTCCACGCCTTCGCCCACTTCGCGAGCGAGCAGTTCGGCCAGAATCGCCGTACTCAACGAATGAACCCACACCGAGCGAAGTTTGTCGGCGAAACTCGTGCTTTGAAAGGTATTGTTGGCCAGAGAATAGGCCATCGCGAGATCCCGAACCCCGCGCAATCCGATGCGGGACATGGCCATTCTCAGGTTGGCGGTCTGCACGGAGGAGCGGGCGAAAAGCGCGCTGTTGGCCATGCCCACGATCTTCGCGGCCAGGTATTGATCCATGCGAACGGCGCTTTCCAGCTTGGCGAAAGTGGTGTCTTCCTGCATGGAAAGGCGCATGATTTCCGATGCAACGTGGGGCAAAGGCGGAACTTCGATCCGGTTCGCTTTGATTTTCTTGCTGAAATCCTCAAAAAGACTATCGATATCGAATTCCCTGTTTTCCGAAGTGCTTTCGGTCTGCATGGCAATGTTTCCTTTTAGTTCAAAGGCTGAAAAAACTCAGCCGGTTCATTTCGGGTGTGAATTTTTTTCGGGGAAATGAGAATCCACAGGAAAAAATCCGGAGTAGGTCGAATAACTTGTTATCCGACAACGAAACCGGGCATGTCGGGCAAAAAATTTGCCCGACCTACGCTTTGGACCCACGTTTTTAATTGGAAATGCCGGTTTTCTCCACATTTCAATTCTCACCCGTTCGTTTCTCTCATTGCAATTGTACACTTTCTCCACTGGTCATGACAAACATATCGATGCGACGGTTCAACGCCCTGCCCTCCTCGGTCGCATTCGTAGCCACGGGACGATAGTGGGCATACGCTCCGATGGACAGCCGTTGCGGCTCGATGCGATAGCCCTCGATGAGGTACCGGACGATGGTCAGCGATCGGTCGGTGGAGATTTCCCAGTTGATGAATTCCTCGCGACCGCCGGAGCCTTCGGAATCGCTGTGGCCTTCGACGCGAATCATGTGTTTCAGCGGTTTGATGATCGCGGCGATGGAATCGATGATCGGAATGGCTTCCGGGCGAAGTACGGACGATCCGGGATCGAAAAAATAGGCGTCCAGCATCCGAATGCGCAACCCGCGTTCGGTCACGGCCAGTTGCAGCGATTTCGTCGCCTCGTCTTTCATGTGTCCCGAATTGAGACGCTCCTCCAGTTTTTCCTTGATCTGGATCAGGTCGAGCCGCTGGCTGATCGGAATGCCGCCGCCACTTTTCACCTTGTGCTGGTTGACGAAAATCTGGTTGGCCTGCGGCCCGGAGAAGATCATCGGTTCGCCCACGCCGCCGGTGCCTTCGAAGTGCATGGCGAAACGAATGGCCCCCACCACGTCTTTCATACGCTGGGCATCCACTTCGCTGACGGCGTACATCACGACGAAAAAGGCGAAAAGCAATGTAATGAAGTCGGCGTAGGACACGAGCCACCGCTCGTGATTGGCGTGCTCTTCATGTTTCTTCTTTTTCATGTCGCCCTACTTTTCCGCTTCTTTCTGCTTCTCCGACAGGAAAATCTGAAGCTTTTCTTCAATCACTTTCGGGTTGTGCCCGGCCTGAAGCGCCAGCAAACCTTCCATAACCACCGTATAGGCGATCATTTTTTCGGCGACGCGCCTTTTCAGTTTGACCGAAATGGGCAAACACAGCAGGTTGGCGAAACTCACGCCGTAAACGGTGGCGACAAAGGCCACCGCGATACCGCCACCGAGCTTGGAGGGGTCGTCGAGGTTCTGCATCACGTGAATCAGTCCCAGCACGGCACCGATGATGCCGACCGTCGGGGCGAACCCGCCTGCCGATTCGAACACTTTCGACCCGATGCCCGCCTCTTCTTCTTCGAGGTAGATTTCGGTCTCCATGTGCTCGCGTACCATCTCCGGTTCCAGGCCGTCGATGATCTGCTGGAGGTAACGCTTCATGAAGGGATTCGAAACCGTTTCCAGGCTCTTTTCGAGGGCAAGCAGGCCGTCCTTGCGGGCGACCTTGGCCATCTCCACGATTTCCTTGATGATTTGCAGATTGTCCACTTTCGGCGGCTTGAAGGAAATGACGAGATCTCGCATCGCCAGTTTCAGATCGGCTCCGGTGAAACCGACCGTCACCGCGCCGATCGTACCGCCGATCACGATGATGAAGGCCGGTCCCTGAATCAGCGAACTGATGTGTCCGCCCTCCAGAGCCTGGCCGCCTAAAATCGCGCCGAAGCCGACGATAATACCGATAATGGTTGTTAAGTCCACGTGCCTACTCCTGTTGGCTGTTCACGTCTTGTGTCTCTCCTTGGTCTTCCGGAGCGATCCGGGGAACGGACAGAAGGAAACGTTGCTTATATTGCACGATTTTGTCGATGAGTTCCTCTACGTCGTCCTGCAAGAGCACCCGCTGTCCGTTGGTCAGGGTGACAGTCGTATCCGGCGTCGATTCCACAAGTAATATGTGTTCGGCGTTGATGACGATGGAATCGCCCTGCAATCGGGTTACTCGAATCACGCTGGAACCTCTTTCGTTGGCGGTTCTCTTTCTCGACGTGTCGCAACAATACCTATCGGACGGGAAAATCGTGGCTGAAGTCGTTTTATTGGTGGGGAAGTCGCTTTTTCCATTAAAGACATTTCGGGGGGGGCCGATATGGATTTTGTGTACGCGGAAGAAACCCGGCAACCCATGCCCGTCGAAAGGAGGTTTACCGGCGTTTCGGGTACTAATAAAGGACTTGCGGATTCGAAGAAACTGCAATTTCGTATCATCAACGGTCGCCCCAGGTTCTTTCAGATCACCGCTTGCCAGAAGCGTTATTCTGGGCTGAATCGGCACGGACGCCGATTGTTTGAAATACCAACCCTTGTTTAGGGATTTCCAAGGAGGAAATGATGACTCTCTCAATCTTGACGAACTCAGCCTCGCTAAACGCACAGCGAACGATGGGCCAGAACAGCAACCGCCTTCAGACCAACTTCGAGCGGCTGTCTTCCGGCCTTCGCATCAACTCTGCCAAAGACGACGCCGCCGGACTGGCCATCACCGACCGGTTCACCTCGCAGATTCGCGGTTTGAACCAGGCCGTGCGCAACGCCAACGACGGTATTTCCATGTCGCAAACGGCGGAAAGTGGTCTGGAAGAAATCGGCAACATTCTGCAACGTCTGCGTGAACTGTCCGTCCAGTCGGCGAACGACTCCAACACCGCCACGGACCGCCAGGCGATCCAGACTGAAGCGGACGCGCTGACCGCCGAAATCGACCGCATTTCCGGCACCACGAACTTCAACGGCAGGCAACTGCTCGACGGTTCGTTCAACGGCGCGAAGATCCAGGTCGGCTCCAACAGCTCGCAGTCGATCTCGGTCAGCATCGATTCGGCCCAGACCGCCAACTTGGGCGCCGTCGCCAGCAAAACGACCGCCACGGTGACCGGCACGGCAATGTCCGCCGGTGACGTAGTGCTCAACGGTGTTTCGGTTCGCGCCAGCTCGGCCACGGACGACTCTCTGTCCTCCACCGGACAGGATACGTCGGCCATCTCCAAGGCCGCCGCGATCAACGCGTCGAGCTCCCAGCACGGCGTCACCGCCACGGTGAATGCCAACGAACACACCGGCGCCGCCGAAATCGCGGATGCGGGTGGCACGTTGGACGGCACCAACTACATCGAAATCAACGGCGTGCGCATCCAGGGCGACGTCATCAACGATGACGCCGACGGCGCACTGCGCGCGGCGATCAACGCGGTTTCGGGGCAGACGGGTGTCGTGGCCAGCCTGGACGGTGGCACCGCGACGGACCAGAAGCTGGTGCTCACCGCCGCCGACGGTCGGAACATCGACGTGGTGGCCGGCGGTACCGGCGCGACCATCACCGGTGTGAGCGCGGGAACCACCTACGGTACGATGACGTTGGAGAGCGACTCCGACATCAACATCACCAGTACCGGCACGATCGGCAACGCGGGTCTGACCACGGGCATCACCAGCGTCAACACCGCGACCAATATCGGCAGTATGGACCTTTCGACCCAGGCCGGGGCGGATTCCTCCATCAGTACGATCGACAAGGCCCTGCGGCAGGTTTCGAAGCAACGTGCGTCCTTGGGCGCCACGCTCAACCGGCTGGAATCCACGGTTTCCAACCTGAGCGCTTCGTCCGAGAATCTCTCGGCGGCCCGCAGCCGGATCATGGATGCCGACTTCGCCAGCGAGACGGCGGACTTCTCCAAGTCCCAGATCCTGCAGCAGGCTTCGACCTCGATTCTGGCCCAGGCCAACGTTTCGAATCAGGCCGCTCTGAGTCTGCTCGGCTAGGCTGAACGTCCAGCGGGGGCGGGGCTTCCCGCCCCCCCTTTTTGAAAAACGACGGCACCGAATTTTTCCGAGATTCGAAGGTTCTTTGAAAAAGTGTCGAAAGACGCGACGAGAGAGGTGCGGCATTCGCGGGAAGGAAACAAAGTCCCGTAAATTCCGATAGATACGAGAAAAAAGAGCCTCTCATCGCGATACGAATTGGAACGATTTCGACACTTTCTTCACATGTTTTTAGGAGTGCGTGATGGCAGTGGGTGGTCTCAGCGTCGGGTTGGCATCGGGCATCGACATCGACGGCATGATCGAAAAGATGATGGCCATCGAGAAACGCCCGATCTACGCCCTTCAGGCCGAAATCCAGGAAATCGAAAGTTACCAGAAGGTATACGGTTCCCTGGCCCCGCTGATTACCGATCTCGAAAGCGCCGCAGGCGAGCTTTCCGAAGAAAACCTGAATAAAGTTCTTGTAGATAACGACAACATCAAGGAAATCACCGTTACCGCCGAATCCGACGCCCTGGTCGGCGTCCACGACATGGTGATTCACCAGCTTGCCTCTTCCCACCGCCTTGCTTCGCAGGGCTGGCAAGATGCCGATTCCACGCCGATTTCCTCCGCTCCGGGGACGTTCACCGTGCAGATCGGTGCGGACGGAGAACAGATTTCCGTGGAAATCACCACGGAAACCTCGCTCAACGACCTCGCCAAGGCCATCAATGCGGAGGAAGGCGACGTGACGGCCAGCGTCGTCAGCGACGGCACCGTCGGCAACGCCTATCGCCTCGTGCTGACTTCCGTCGATACCGGCGTGGACAATACCGTGATCGTCTCCAGCAATCCCACCGATCTGGATTTCGACAACAACACGATCGAAGATGCCGTGGCCCACGACAACAACTCCATGGCCTACACCGGAACGGTGACGACCTCGGGAGCGTACACGGGCAGCACGAGCAAGACCTATCAGCTGGAAATCATCAGTTCCGGCGCGGCGGACGTCGCGACGTACAAGGTTTCGACCGACGGCGGCATGACCTGGGACGACAACGGCGGCAGCGGGTACGTCGCCAGTACCGCCGCGGTGGCGATCGGCGGAAACACCGATGGCGTCGATATCGCCTTCAGCGATTCGGGAACCCTTACGGCGGGAGACCGCTTCTTCGTGGACGCCACCGTTCCGACCTTGCAGGAAGCCAAAAACGCGGTGTTCGAACTGGACGGCATCCTGCAAACGCGAGCGTCGAACGAGATCGAGGATGCCCTTGAAGGCATTACGTTGACGCTCAACATCGCCGACGAAGAAGAGGATCTGCATTTCGAAATCAAGCGGGAAGCCCAACCCGTGATCGACAAACTGAACAACTTCATAGAAGCTTACAACGAACTCGTCGATATGATCCGGGAGCAGCAGAAATACGACCCGGAATCTGACGAGGAAGCCGGAATCCTGCTGGGCGATGGCACCGCAAACCTGATTCTTTCCCAGCTTCGCAGCGAAATCTTCTCCCCTGCCGAAGGGGTCGAGGACGACAATTATCGAACGCTGTTCGACATCGGCGTGTCGATGAACGAAAACGGCGGATTGACCCTGGATAGCAGCGAATTGGAAGAGATGCTCGAAGAGCACCGCAGCGACGTGATTCGGGTGCTCGCTTCCAGTACGTATTCGGCCAACAGTCAGATTTCCGTAACCAACCGGCCCGACGAAATCGAGGCCGGCAGTTACGCCGTCAATATCACGCAACCGCCCACCAAAGGCGATGCGACCGCGTTGGCCGCACAGTCGGATACCCTGGCTGCGGACGAAAACATCTTTTTCACGTATTCGACGGGTGCGAACGACGACGATCCCACCTACGTCAATTTTTCCGTGGAGTTGATTTCGGGTTCCGACCTGCGCGACGTCATCAACCGACTCAACTCGGCGTTCAAGACCGAAGAAGTACGCCTGCAAGCCTACAACGATTCGGGAACGCTGACCATCGAAGCGACGGAGTACGGTTCGGATCTCGCATTCAGTTTTCAGTCCAACGTCGCCTCGGGAGCCAATACGTCCCGCATCGGGACGGGCGTCATCGAAGGTCAGGGGCAGGACGTCGAAGGCACGATCGGAGGGAAAATCTGTACCGGTGTGGGGGCGACCCTCATCGTGGACGAAGAAACGGGAGACGATCTTGCGGATATGAAAATCGAGTACACCGGATCTGCGACCGGATCGGTCGGTTCGGTGAACGTAACGGAAGGAGCCGACACACGTTTCAAGAATCTCGTGGCCTTCATCAACGACGGAGATGAATCCGTTCTGGGAGCGAGGAACAGCTCGCTGGCCGATCAGATCGAAGCCATCCAAGACAGCATACAGCGCAAGGAAGCGCGTCTGGAAAAGGTTGAGGAACGATATCGCGAACAATTCGCCGCCATGGAAGAGGCGCTATCGGTCATCAACCAACAGGGAGATTTTTTAATACAGCAACTGGCGTTGCTGTAAACCACCAACTCATGGAAGAGAGTGATTGTCATGGTATCTTACGCCGCCTGCAACAAAACGTACACCACCAATCAGTATTCCGGCATGTCGCCCGCAAGAATCGTTCTGGCGATGTTCGACGGGGCATTGCGATCCATCGAACGCGCCGAAATCGCCCTGATGGACAACGATGTCAAGGCTCGTGGAGAGTCCGTGAGCAAGGCCATCGCCATCATCAGCGAACTGCAGAATTCTCTTAACATGAAGGACGGGCGGGAAATCGCCGAAAACCTTCATGCACTTTACGACTACATCAATCGGGAATTGATCCGATTCAATATCTCGAAGGACCGCAAGGCGCTCGATTCGTGCCGGGATGTGGTCCAGAAACTTCGGGACGGCTGGCATCAGATGCTCCACCAGCAGGCGGAAACCATCAGTGGTGCCAAAATCAGTAGTGGAGGATACCTGTAATGGCAAGCAACTCGTTTTCGGGCGGCGGTGCCGCCGAGGTAGAACAGACGGTCGAGACGAACAAACAGTCCCTGAATGCCTTTTCGCTCAAAGCCGTGTTCGAAAATTCCGTGGAGGCAATGCTGCTCGTGCGCGTCGGCACGGACGAGAATTTCCGCATCGCCGAAGCCAACGAACGCGCCTGCGAACTGTACGGCAAGCCCCGCGAGCAATTGCTTCAGGCTCCGTTGGGACTGATTTTCGGACCCCATGCGCTGACCGAATTCGAGTTGCTCCGACATACGGACGAGGCCGCCGAAGGCTTCGTTTTCTCTACGACAAACCGCCGGGCGGACAACGAGCAGATTCCCGTCCGCGTCGATTGCGTGCGAATGCCTGAACGCAACGGCGAATTCTTCTGGATGGCCGTGCACGATCTGTCCGGCGAACGAGATTCCCAGGTGCTCTTCCGCACGATGCTGGAATCGCTGCCGGTCGGCGTGGTCGCCGCCACCGCGCCCACGGACATTTTCAGCGAGGAGTTGGGAGGCGAGATCATTTTCAGCAATCTCGCCGCCTGTACGATGCTCAAATGCGCGGACGTGCGCGAAATGAACCGGATGGGCTTGAAACACATCATGTCCCAGGCCGATCCTCGGAAACTGCAACGTCTCAGCGGCGATTTCCAGGACAATGGACGGGGCTACGTGGACAATCTCGACATCACCAACCTCGAAAGCAAGACGATCAACGTCGAAGTAACCATGGTGCGCGTCCGACAGGGACGGCAGTTTATTCACCTGCTGGTTTTCCGCGACCGCTCCGAGCAGATCAGCCACGAGCAGAAGCGTCGAGAACTGGAGCAGGCGCTGTTGCAGAGTCAGAAGCTCGAAGTCGTCGGCGCACTGGCATCCGGGGTGGCTCACGACATCAACAACTTCCTCACCATCATTACCGGCGGAATCGGCATCATTTCCGGCAAAATGCCCGATGACGAGCTGGCGCAACTGAACGTCGCCAACATCGAAAAAGCCATCGGACGCGCGACGGAACTGGTGCGGCATCTGCTGGGGTTCGTGCGCAACGGCAACACCGCCGAAACCGAGGTGCCGCCGCTGGAAATCTGCGACAGCGTGCGCAAGCATTTCGACATGATGGAAACGGCGGTCGGACGCCGGGTGCACATCACGCTTCAGGACGATGGCGGCCCCCACTGGGTGAAAATCAAGCCCGTTGCGTTGCAGCAGATTCTGCTCAATCTGTGCATCAACGCCCGCGATGCGATGGATCAGGGCGGCGAAATCAAGATTTCCCTGGGACTGGCCGGAGGCGTGAGTTCCGAGCAGGACCGTCCCGAGCGCAGATTCGTCCTCGTGACCGTAACCGATAACGGGGAGGGCGTCCCCGAAGACCTGCGCAAGGATATTTTCAAGCCTTTCGTCACGACGAAAAAAGACGGCAAGGGCACCGGCCTTGGATTGGCCATGGTGCATCGCCTCGTGAACCAGGCCAAAGGACGGATCACCTATGCTTCCGAGGTGGGGCAAGGGACGACGTTCTACATCCATCTTCCCGTGATTCAGGCGCCTACGAAGAAGAAAAGGCATCTGACCACGATTTTATAAACCAAGATGCACATTCTCTTGAAATCTTACCCTTTATTTGACACATTGGGAGTATCCGTGACAGATTTGCCGGATCATACCGTAGCTTTTCCAACGGTTCGTTCGGCATTATGGGTGAGGATCAAGGTGCCGAAATGAAAATACTGTTGGTGGAACCGGCGAAGGATAGCCTTTCCCCGTTCGAAAAAGCGGCAAAGTCGATCGTCGACGCTTCGATTGAAACCCTGACCATGGCCGAAGCCTGGAGGATGCCCGACGAGGAAAAAATCCCCGTCGTCGTGGTCGGTTCTTCCATGCCGGACGACGACCAGTTGCGCCTTTGCAAACATCTCGCCGATCGAGGAGATCAGACCCGGTTCGTCGTGTTGCTTCAACTAGCGGAACCGCACACTCCGCACGCCCTTGCCGGGATTCAAGCCGGAGCCGACGGCACTTTAATGGCGGACGCTTCGGTAGACCAGATTCATTCCACGCTGCAAATGGCCGTCAATCTCGCTCGCATCGCCCAGGAAAAAGCCGAGTTGATTCATCAGGTCGTCACGGCGGACCGCCTTTCGCGGGTGGGCTACCTCGCCGGGGGTATCGCGCATGAAATCAACAATTCCCTGACCTATCTGATGTTCAACCTCGATCAGCTCGACGAGGATCTTCCCAAACTCATCGGTTCGATGCGCTACGTGCAGGCCGTGCTCGCCGAAAGGCTGGGGCCTCACGTTTCCACGGAAATCCTCAGCGATATCGGGGAGTTCTTCGCGCACGACTTCCTCGAAAACCTCACATCCCTGGTCAAAGACGCCAACCACGGTTCGCAGGAAATCCGCCGCATCGTACAGGCGCTGAAAACCTTTTCCAACCTCCAGGAAAGCAAGTTCGTGCAGGTGCGTATCAACCGCGTGATCGAAACCGCCCTGTACCTCGCCTTCAACGAAATCAAGTATCGCGCCAGAGTCACGAAGGATCTGGGCGAAACACCGATCATTCTGGCCAGCCACAGCCAGATCACTCATATGATCCTGAATATCCTGGTGTTTTCCGCGCACACGATTCGCGAGGGCAACGCCAACAATCACGAAATCCGCGTCAGCACCTGGTTGGAAGAAAACAGGATAAAAATCGAAATCACCGACACGGGAAACGTGTTAAGCCCCGAAACGGCGAAAAAAGCCTCGTATCCCCTCGGCCATCCGGAAGCATTTATGGAGGAGGAAGACCTCACCTTGCTGGGTATGGCGGCAGCTCAGGCAATCGCGGCATCGCTTTACGGGTCCATTTCCATTGGTGCCCGCGCCGGAGGCGGAGGCAACCGTTTCACGATTTCGTTGCCCGCAAAGGCAGAGACACCAACCGAAACCGACCACGACGCGAAACCCGAGAAAACACCCTCCCTACCCTCCTCGAAACGTCTGCGCGTGATGATCGTAGACGACGAACGCCTGATCGGTCTGACCCTCGCGCGGTCGTTGAAAAAAGAGTACGAGGTGGAAGTCAACACGTCCGGACAGCAGGCCATGGAACGCCTGGAGGAAGATCCCAACTTCGACGTCATCGTCTGCGATCTGATGATGGCGGATGTCAGCGGCATGGACCTGTACGATTGGGTGACATCGCACAACCCCGAACTGGCAGGCAAGATGATTTTCATCACCGGCGGCAGTTTCACGCCGCGCGTGCGGGATTTTCTGGATTCCATGCCGGGACGCTACCTCGAAAAACCGTTCCAGATTCAGATACTTAAGCAAAAAATCAACGAGATGTTCGTCCAAAACGGTTGAAACTCGCAAAAACGGCCCTCACAACTCTATCGGTCTAGCCCGAAAAAATTCGTGAAAATCGTAGATAGTGTCGTCACGAGATATCCAGCCAAAGAAAGAGGCATCGAATATGAACGGCGGCGAGGAAAGATGCGGCATTTTTTGCGTATCTCGTAGCAATTCCCCTCCAGCGTTTCAGCTTCAAAAAGGCATTTTCGACCAGATGCCGCGCACGGTAAAGCTCTTTGTCGTAGGGTCGTTGGACCTTCCGATTCTTCTTCGGCGGGATGACCACCTCCATCTCCGCATTTTCGGCTTCTTCGATAATCTTGTCCGTATCGTAGCCACGATCGGCCAGCAGATACTCGGCATCGATCCCTTCGATCAGTGCGCAAGCCTCCTTGCAATCTGCTCGTGGACCCTCCGTAACAATCGCTCGGACCGGATTACCATGCGCATCCACGGCCAGGTGTATTTTAGTGTTGAGCCCCCTTTTGTGCGGCCCATCGCCTGGTTGCCGCCTTTCGCTCCTGCCGCGTGCGGGTGAACTTTGACGTGGCTGGCGTCGATCATCAACCATTCGTAATCGGGATCGTCGATGAGGATTTCGAGCAATCCCTCCCAGATTCCTTTATCGCGCCACCGGCAAAAGCGACGGTTGGTGTTGTTCCAGTCGCCATAATCCGGCGGCAGATCACGCCACGGAGCACCGGTGCGAAGAATCCAGAAAACAGCATTGATGAAGCGTCGATTGTCTTCGGCAACACCACCCCAAGAACCTTTGCGTCCCGGTAAATGAGGTTCCAAGAGTTCCCATGCATGATCGGAAATGTCATGACGATGATAGGCGGCTTCCATAGCAGTTCCCTTTGATATATTCTATTCAAAAGAAATATATCAAAAAGACAATGATCATGTCTAGAATATTCGACTTCTCGTGACGACACTATCTAGCGAGACGCAGAAAATCGAGAGTTTTCAAGTCGTAGTAGGTTTTCATGAATTTTCCGGGCTAAGCCCCTCCAGATATCGTTCGACCTGCCTGGGACCGGTAAACGTGATCAAAGGGACGCTTTCCCGTTTTTCCGCCAGGATTTTCAATACGTTTGGTCTCGTGTGTTTTCTGAATCCGGCGATCCACACCAGGAATTCCAGGGAAAGGCGCTCCGGGCATCCTGGAGCCATATCCGGACGGTTCTTTCCCAGATAGCGCCACCAGCGCCGACACGCTCGAAAAAGGCAGAGAGTGGTTGAAAAATCGAGATAAAAAACCGCATCGGCGCGCGCGAGCCGGATCTTCAAAGAACCGTCGTAATTGCCGTCCATGATCCATTTTTCGGCCTTTACCAGCCTTTCTACTTCTGCCGTCCAGTCCGATGCCTCCATCGGACACCAACCGCTTCGCCAGAAATGACGATCCAAGTGAACCACCGGAATATTCAGGCGTTCGGCAAGTTTTCTCGCAAAGGTGGACTTTCCCGCCCCCCCACTCCCAAGGATCAGAATACGGCGGCAGTCTTCTATGGGTTTCTCGGCCATGGTTCGATCTTTCAAAACTATTCTAGCGTATGTAACTCCACGATATTATGTCGCTTTTCTCGCTTATAGCCGTTCTTCGTTGGTTTTAGGATGGTGTCGGGTGAAACAATCACCCGACCTACTCTCTCCATGAAAATATGCTGCTTTTCCCTAAACCCGCATAATTCATGAAGAATCTACTGCGACTTGAAAATCCTCGATCTTTCACTTGTTTCCCGATTTTCATCCTCGACAGACTGTAAAGTATGCCTGCGGGTGAAAATCGGTCCAACTTCATGAAATATCTTCGGTTTTCTGCGTCTCGCTACGATCCTCATGAATAATGCGGGTTAAATTTCCACGAAATTCATCGTGGCATTATTTGCCACGGTACCTGCGAAATGAAAACGGCGACATCTGCGGATGTCGCCGTTTTTTGGTGCCCAAGGCCGGACTCGAACCGGCACGCCTCTCGGCACTACCCCCTCAAGATAGCGTGTCTACCAATTCCACCACTTGGGCCTGGGGTCATTGTCCAATCAAAGAGCGGAGAGAGCATATCCATCCGCACCGCCCGTGTAAAGAAAAAAGTTCGAGTCTTTGTTTTCTTCTTTCAGGTGTTCCCGCCCTCGAACTTTTCCAAAAAATCCCGCTTGAACGCGGCGAAGCGGTCCGATTCGATGGCTTGGCGAGCCCCGCGCATCAGATCGAGGAAGAAGTGCAGGTTGTGCAGGGTCAGCAGCCGGTACACCAGCAATTCTTTGGAAAGGAAAAGGTGACGCAGGTAGGCTTTCGAGTAATTCCGGCAGGTCGGGCAGCCGCATTCCGGGTCCAGAGGTTCGAAATCGCGGGTGTGGGCGGCGTTTTTCACGTTCACGATGCCGTGGCGTGTGTACATGCGTCCGGTGCGCGCACAGCGCGTGGGGATCACGCAGTCGAACATGTCGATGCCCCGTTCGATGTTTTCGAGCAGGTCGCGCGGTTCTCCCACGCCCATCAGGTAGCGCGGACGATCCTGGGGCAGATGCGGCGTGGTGGCTTCCACGATGTCGTACATCACGGCGTTTTCTTCACCCACCGACAACCCGCCGATGGCCAGGCCATCGAAGGGCAAAGCGGACAACTCCTGCGCGTGGCGCTCTCGCAAATCGGCGAAGACGCCGCCCTGCACGATGCCGAACAGCGCGTTTCTTTCGGAATCGAGGCGGGCGGCGAGGCAGCGCTCGGCCCAGCGCGTGGTCAGCGCCATGGAGTTTTCGACGTACTCGCGGGGCTTGTCGGCGGCGGGACATTCGTCCAGCGCCATCATGATATCGCTGTCGAGCGCTTCCTGAATCTCCACGGCGCGTTCCGGACTTAGGAGGTGGGCTGAGCCGTCGATGTGAGAACGAAACTCCGCTCCATCTTCCTGCAAACGCACCAGCCGAGCCAGGGAAAACACCTGAAATCCTCCCGAATCGGTAAGAATGGGCCGGTCCCAGTGCATGAAACGGTGCAGGCCGCCCGCCTCGGCCACGAGGTCTTCGCCTGGGCGCAGCATGAGATGATAGGTGTTGCCAAGGATGATTTCGGCCCCCAGCGAGACCAATTCCTCCGGGGTGACGGACTTGACGCTCCCCAGGGTGCCCACCGGCATGAAACACGGGGTGTCGATGCTCCCCCGGTTCGTGGAGATGCGTCCCCTTCGTGCACCGGATGGATCGATTTTGTGCAATTTGAACTGAAATGGCATAGCGGGCCTGCCGTTCCTACAGGGTTTCGGCGAATGCTTCGAGGCGTTCGAACTGGATCTCTTCGAGATCCGACCAGGGCCGGTGTTTCAGCACGCAAACCGGAATTTCCCTTTTCTCCAGCGCGGCCTGAAGGATTTCGGCATTGCGGACTTCTTGCGCGTCGTCCGGGTCGGCGATCCACAGCACGCCATCAGCCCTCGATTCCTCGATGCGTTGCAGGAGTGCTTCCGCCTGGACGTCGTTTTCGGAAAGGACCGTGGTTTTCCTAGCGTAGAAATCGGCAAGGTTTTTCAGCGGGTCGTCGTCGGGTTCGATGGCTCCCGACCAGTGACCGCCCGTAGCGCCGTGCCGGTCCGCGCAGACGTGCAGGTCGAGGCGTTCGAGCGTGTGGGCGATGATGGGCGAGACAATATCGCCACCACCCAGAAAAACCCGCACCGGCAGGCCGAGCAGCACGTTTTCCAGGGGGTTGGCCACGAGATCGTTGACGAGATCGGTCCACGACTCGCGGTCGGTCCATTGTCCGAGCAGGGACATGGCGAGCAGGTCGGAGTATTGCAAAAAGCTTTTGGCCGAAAAGATTTTCTCTTCCAGCTCTCCGAAACGATACCGGGCAAGGTTGGAACGCACGAGGGCGGCGGTCAACGCTTCGTCGGTGCAGGAAGAACCGATTTCGTTAAGTTTTTCAAGCAGTTGCGTGAAAACTTGCAACGTTTCTTCCGGCATCGAGTCGAAATCGGGAAGGACCAGCACCCGTTCGGTCAGCCCTTTTTCGGCGTTCAGGGCGTCGAAATCGGGATGCGACTCCGGCAGGCAGAGCAGATCCAGGCCGAGCGCTTCCCGGCGATGAGCGGCCAACAGCGAGGCGGTTTGAGACGAAAGCCCCTCGTCGGTCGAGGTTTCGCCCGGAAAACCACACAGACGCACGGGCGCGAACCCGGCGGCGAGCAGAATTTCCCAGGGAAAATTCGCGCCGAAATACCCGGCGGTGGCGTTTTGCCGCCGAATCAACAGAGCGGGATCGGCTACCTGTTCGTGAATGATGTCCATCGGGTTGAGCATGTCGTCCTCCCTGGAAATTGCCGTACAATCGGGGCCGTTTCTCGGCGACCGGAGGCGTAGCATAGCCGCAAGCAGGCGTTTTTCCAAGGGGATTTTCCGGCTTACAGTTCCAAAATCGCAGGATCGAGACAAGGTTCTATCTTTTCCTGCTGCGTCTCGTCCAGCGCCTCGAATGCCTCGCGGATGCACCCGGCGATGTACGGCGTGCGGACCGTTCGCACGATGAAAAGGCTCGCCTCTTCCTCGGTCGAACCTCGCACCAGCAGACCCGCGAGACGTCCTTCGCGGTCGAAAGCTCCGCTACCGCTCATGCCCGGTAAAGCGCGGCCTTCGAGAATCATTTCCGCGTCGGCGTCGTAGGAAAGACCGCCTTCTTCGTCGCCAACATTACGCAACTCGGCCAAGGCTTTGGCGATTTCGGCTTCCGTCATCACCCGCACCACGACCGCCGCAAGCTGGTTGGCAAAGACTCCGTTCGCCGGGTAGCCGAGAATCGCGAGAAGATCGCCGGGCTCTGCGTCTGCCGGAAAAATATCGGGAATTTCCGTATCTTGTGCAAAAGGAAGCACGGGTGGCGCGGAACACATCGCCTCGAAGGATTCGCGTTCGGCAGCAAGTTGGGAATCGACCGCCGAAAGGAAAAAATCGTGACGCGGCAGGATGTTCGCGAAGCCGTCGGCCATTTCTTCCTCGGAAATGGCCGGATGATAGAACGGAAAGGTGGCGGTGTAGTTTTCGGGAGGTATTCCGGCTTCCGGGCGGCTCAATCGCACGAAATGCAGGCCCGTTTCGTCGTCGGGAGTAACGAGCGTTTCGGGCGCGTCGCCCGATTCGTCCACGTCGAAATCCTTCAGCACGTGGGCCGCCGAAAGCGCCAGTCCGTTGCCGCGTTCGGTGTCCAGACTCCAGATCGCGGCGCTTCCACCGGTTCCGCCTTTCGCGGCGCGCGTGTACACGGCGTGAATCCAGTCGTAACAGGCATGTTCCGGGTTTTCGAGCAACTCCTCGACCGAAAACAGGTCGGTGGGGGCGTCACAGTGCTCCGGCAGCGAAGTTTCGTATTCGGCATCGCCCCCGATGGAGGGATTGTCGTCGCTGGAGCAGGCGAACAGCAGCAGGCAGGCGAATCCCAACGCCATGTGCGCGAAAAGTCGCCTCGACAGGGGGAAAGGATGGCGGTTCGACCTGGGCATCGGCGGTCCACCTTTTCAAAAACAAAGCCCGGAAACGGGAGGCGTTCCGGGCGGATGAAAAAAATGGCGGAAGTGCATGGGAATCGAACCCACCCAAGACACGGTCAGTGCCTCGCTACGATTTTGAAGACCGCGGAGCCCACCAGGTACTCTTCCACTTCCACGAAAACTATACGACCCACCGGGAGGAGCTGTCAACCTTGGATGCATTTTCATCAGGGCGATTCAATTCTTGAAGGATTTTACCCTCTCCAAGTACTTTCGCGGATGCCACGGTCTTTCGCCGCAAGGCGAATGGCCGTGAAAACACAAGCAATCCGGGTCATCGATCCGTTCCGGATCGATGACCCGGGCACCCTTTCCTTCATCGAATAAGTCAAGTTCATGTCAAATCTGGAATTGGATCGCCTTCGCATTTTCATATCATTTGGAACGAAATGGAGGATTTCGACGGAATTTTTGACAAAAAAGAGTCTCAAAAGGACGTCTCGCCGGTTTGTATTTCGACCGTAGATGCGGTAGGATTCTAAAGGCACAGGGACGCACGACGCCAGAGAAAAACCGGCCTGTCTCCGTCAGGAAAAGACGGCGGTCGGAGGAGGAATGGGATTGAAGGTTTGGCAACAAATTGAAACCAAAATCCGGGCCGGTCATCCTTACATTTACCTAGTCAGCCCGGAAGAAGAGCGAATCCGCGTGGAGTTGCAACGACTCGCGGGGATCGTGCGAAAGCATTTCACCTGCTGGAGCGCCTACAACGGCTTCGAGCCCGAGCCGCCCGCCTCCGCCGACGCCGACAACCCCGTCGGATTTCTCGAAACCTGTTCCGAGCCCACCTTCCTCGTGCTGCACGACTTCCACCTGCGCATGAGGGAAGAATGGACGATGCGGCAGTTGATCGACCTGCGTTCCATGATGCGACGATTGGGCCACGTGGTGATCGTCACCGCTCCGCGCGTGATGCTTCCCGTGGAGGTGGAAAAACAGTTCGCCATCGTGGAGGTTCCACTTCCCGACGTGGACGACTTGCTGGTGCTTTACAAGCAGGTGTCCCGCTACCGCACGAAGGAAACCACGCCGGAATTCGCCGAAATCATGGCCCGCGCCGCCAAGGGACTGACCGCCGAGGAGGCGGGACTCTCTTTCCGCCAGATCGCCTTGAAATCCGACAGTTCCGAAGCCGAGGAGATCCGCACGGTGATCGCCGAAAAGCGCCGCCTGCTGGAAGCCGACGGTGTGCTGGAATTTTTCGATCCCGAATACAACCTCAATGATATCGGAGGGTTGGCGGCGTTGAAATCCTGGCTCCAGGAGCGCTCCAGAGCTTTCGACGAAAGCGCGCGGGAATTCGGACTTCCCGAACCCAAGGGGATGTTGCTGTTGGGTGTGCAAGGCTGCGGCAAATCGTTGTCCGCACGCTGCGTGGCGGGACATTGGAACCTCCCGCTCGTCCGCCTGGACCTGGGTGCGCTGCGTTTCGGAGGGAAAGCCCCCGAGGAAACCCTGCGCCGGACCCTGCGCACGCTCGAAGCTCTGAGCCCGCTCGTGCTGTGGATCGACGAAATCGAGAAAGGTTTTGCAGGAACGGGAGAGACCGCCGTTTCCGAAGACATGCGAGTGCTGGGCTATTTCCTCACCTGGCTTCAGGAAAAACAACAACCCGTGTTCGTGGTCGCCACCGCCAACGATGTGTCGAGATTGCCGCCCGAACTGTTGCGCAAAGGACGTTTCGATGAAATCTTTTTCGTCGATCTGCCCGACGAGCAGGAACGCAAGGATATCCTGACCATCCACCTGGACAAGCGTGGGACGAACGTCTCCGAGTTGGATCTCGACGAGTTGGCCGAAACCGCACGCAATTTCACCGGGGCGGAGTTGGAACAGGCAGTCATCGATGCCCTTTACCGCGCCTTCAGCCGCAACGAAGCCATGGGAAGAGACGACCTGATGTACACCATCCAAACGGCGGTACCGCTGTACCGCACGAGCGAGGAACAGGTCAAGGCGCTGCGCGACTGGTGTCAGGACCGGGCGCGGCAGGCTTCGCGGGACACCTCGCTGATGGATCTGTTCCAGAAAGAATCCTGATCGTGAAAGTTTGTACCCGATGAACGAAGACCCGAAAACCCAGGAAGACGCTCCCGTTTCCCGGGAAGAAGCATCGGCATCGGACAATCCCAATAACGAATTGCCGAAACAGGATTCCCACGTATGGGATCTGGTGTTTGCGCTGCTGTTTCTGGCCATCGGTGCAGTGGCCCTGGTTTTCTCGGGCCGCGCCGTGTCCTCGGACGGCGTGTTGGGATTTCTGCCGTATCCCGCGCCCACTCCCGAACTGGCATGGGCGCAGACCGTGGAATTTTATCCCACGCATCGCAGCCCCTTTCCCGAGCCGCCGCGCGAACAGGTGGAGATTGCAGAGACGGAACTCGGCGTGGATCTGCTCCAGGAAGCCGTTTTCGACACGTTCGAGACGCTACCCGAAAAGTTGTTGCAGCGCAAAAAGACAGATGGTGGGGACATCGTTCT
Source organism: Myxococcota bacterium (assembly GCA_963663525.2). Lineage (GTDB taxonomy): Bacteria > Myxococcota_A > SURF-8 > SURF-8. The sequence continues at coordinate 924,770 of CAXXHC010000003.1, read as the reverse complement.
TTCCCTGCTGATCGACAAAAAAAGCCACCTGCTCAATGTGCTGTCGAACGGGCATGTGGCCAAGCGCTATCTCGTGTCCTTCGGACGCCAATACCGGGCCGGACCCAAACGACGAATCGACGATCTGCGCACGCCAAGCGGAACGTATTTTATCCTCAACAAAATCGAGAAAGATGCAAAAGGTGCGCGGCTCGTGCTGAGCTATCCGAACCTGATCGACCTGTCCGAGGCGGTAAAAGAGGGCGTGTTGACGTCCGAACGCTTCGAGGAACTCCGTGCCGCCGCCTTGAAAAAACGTTATTCGCCGCCTCCCGAAATGGGACAGGTGTCCATTTTCGTGGGGGTCGATCCACTTCGAATCGTGGGAGAACACCTGGTTTTCGACAATGCCTCCGACGGTTCGATTTCCATGAACCGGAAGGATTTCGAGGAGTTGTTTTCTCTTCTGCCAGTGGGAACACGGATCACGATACAGGACTGAAAACATGGATGTAAAAACGGAAAAAAACACATTGCGCCGTGAGGCGCTGGCCCGAAGGGACGCCATCGACGCCTCGGAACGCGAGCGCAAAGCCTTGGAAATCGCCAAACGGCTGCTGGCCTTGCCGATCCTGCGGGAACGTTCCGCAATCCACGTCTTCGCCTCGTTCCGTTCGGAGGTCAACACCTTTCCCATTCTCGACGAGTTGTGGAGACGGGGAAAACGGGTGGTGATGCCCGTGATCGACGCGAAAAAACACGAAATGTTCAACAAAGAAGTACACAGCCGACATGAGTTATCGCCGGGCTACATGGGAATTCCCGAACCGTCGCTGGAACTTCCCGAAGTGGCTGCGGAAGACATCGACATCGTATTGACGCCGGGTGCGGCGTTCGATGCTCACGGCGGACGCATCGGCTACGGCGGCGGCTACTACGACCGCTTGCTGGCGGCATCCGGGGCGCTTCGCATCGCCCTGGCCTTCGACGACCAGATGGTCGCGCGCGTCCCGCGAGAAGCCCACGACCTGCCGGTGCACGCCATCGTCACGGAAAGCTCACTGATTCGTTGCGGCGAGTGGTAGGAACGGGATTTTTTATCTAAATTCCCGCGTTATTTCGACAACTTACCCCAATCGGAGGGCTGCGGTCCCATTTCGAAAACAAGTCTCCCGCCTTGGGCGATGTCGGCATGGGTAAACCACGGAAGATCCAACGCTTCGCCGTTCAATGTCACGCTTTGGACGTAGATGTTTTCCTCCGAGGCTTCCGGCGCTTCGACAATCAACGTCGCTCCGTCACCCATGTCCAGTTCCGCGTATGGGAAAATCGGGCTACCGATCCAATACGTGTCGCTTCCCGCCAATGGGTAAAATCCTAGAGAAGAAAACACGTACCAGGCCGACAACGTGCCGCAATCGTCGTTTCCGGCGATGCCATCCGGTTGGGTGCTGTACAGTTCTTCGGCAATCCAATGCATCCATTTTTGCGTCAGGTCGGGCCTGGAAACGTATAGGAACAGATACGGCGCGTGAATGTCGGGTTCGTTGCCGTGCCAGTAGTAGGCCGGAGGCAGCAAATCGTTCAAGGAGTTCCAGTTTTCCCGTTCCGTCGCGGCGTTTTCGAAAAACTCTTCCAGTTTTTCGCGCATGGCGTCGTCGGAGCCGAAGAGGTCGCGCAGCCCGAAAGGATCGTGCGGTGCGAGCCAGAGGTATTGCCAGGAATTGCCCTCGGTATAGAAATCCTCCCATTCGAGAAAATCGTAGTCCTCCACCATCGAGCCGTCCTCGTGCCGGGCGGTGAAAAACCCGTTTTCGGCATCCCAGAGGTTGCGATAGCGAAGCGAATGCTCTGCGTACAGTTCCGCGTCTTCGGTCTTGCCCAAGGCTTCCGCCATCTGGGAAATGGCGAAATCGGCGATGGCGTGCTCCATCGTCTTGGAGACCGATCCGCCGGTGGTGTCTACCGTACAATATCCATACTTATTGTAGGATTCCACGTCCTCGCGCCCGGCTTTGGCCACGGGACCCTCGGCGTGCTCCAGCATGAATTCGTAGGCATCTTCCACGTCGAAATCACGGATACCCTTGACGTAGGAATCGGCGATCACGATATCGGCGGGCGAGCCGATCATGCAGTCGGTGTAGCCAACACCCATGGGCCATTTGGGCAGCGAACCGCCCTGGCGGGCCATCGTCACCAGAGATTGCAGCATATCGGCCTGCCGTTCGCGCCGCACGAGCGACAACAGCGGATGCAGGGTGCGGTAGGTGTCCCACATCGAAAAATCCGTGTAATATTCGAAGTCTTCGGCGATGTGGGTCTCCAGGTCGAAGCCCCGATAGCTACCGTCCACATCCATGAACAGATCCGGCATCAGAAAGGCGTGATACAGCGCCGTGGCCATAATAACCTGCTGCTCCTGCGTGCCGCCCCGGAATTTCACCACGGAAAGTTCGTCCTCCCACATCTGTTCGGTTTGGGCGCGGGTGCCGTCGAAATCCCAGTCCGGCATTTCCGTTTCCAGGTTCAACCGTGCTTTTTCGACACTTACAAAGGATATCGCCGCCTGCAATTCGATTTCAGCCCCGCCGGAGGTGTCGAACTCCAGATAGACGCCGAGTCTGTCGCCTTCCTGCTCGGAAATTTCAGGCTTGAGAAAGCCGTTCAGTGTCGTGCCCCAGGCAGTGGTGTCCTGCTTGTACCGAATGGAAAAATAGATCGTGATCCCGCCGTAGCGCCCGCTGAAACCGTGGTCGTTGAGCAGCCATCCTTCCACACGCTTGTTGACGGTGTCCACGGTGACTTCGGAATCGATGACCTCTCCGTCGGTCAAAACCTGCGATACGTCGATGAACACCGTCCCCACCGAGGTGGTTTCCTCTGCCGGGTAGGTGTAGCGATGGTGCGCGGCTCTTTCGGTGGCGGTGAGTTCCACGCGAATCTCGCCGTTGTCCAGCGTCACCGCGTAATATCCGGGAGAGGCGGTTTGCGTGTCTTTGGAATAGGTGCTTCGGTAGTTCTCCACTTTGGTTCGTTCGTCGCTCATCGATCCCGCCAGCGGGACGAACATCAGGTTGCCGTATTCCTGCGCTCCGACGCCGTGCAGATGGGTGTGACTGAAACCCTCGATCATCGGGTCTGGGTCGTAATAGCCACCGCAATGATAGAAGCCGAACTGGCCGTTCTCGCCCGTGGTGTCGGGAGAAGGAAAAATCATGCCGAACGGCGCTTTGGCTCCCGGAACCGCCGCTCCGATGCCGAAACCCGTTCCACCGGTGCCGATGAACGGATCGACGAGATCAACCAACCGCCCGATATCTTCCCATTCTCGGTCGCTGTCGCCAGCAACGGAATCGACGTCGGAATCCCCGTCGGAACCATCTTCGGAACTGTCATTCGAACAGGAAGCGAGCAGGAAAAATATAAAAATCACATATAAAATCATCCACTTGCGTGTCATGCTGTCATCCTCTTGATGTCGGATGGATTTCCCTGCCGGGACGTGAATTTTTCTGTAGGAAAAATCATAGGCCGGGTGAAAATCACCCGACCTACTCGCTTTGGGGTCACGCAATCGAGAAAAGCATAAGATTCCCAGCTATTTCCGGCAGAAACGCGCGTTTCAACCACGCATGCGCGATCGCCGGAAGATGGCCAATGCAAATGCCGCCAGCAGCGCAAACACCGTCCACGGCCCGGAATTCCGCTCCGGTTCGCCAAAGTTGCTGCAACCACCACCACCTTTTTTGCAGCATTTTCCTGTGTGGCAGGTGGCGTCTTCGTCGTTGCAATCCTCGTCCAGACAATACTCGCCGGAGCCATAGTTGTCGCCGTCGAGATCGGGCTCGCAAACGTGGGTTTCTTCGCAGCAATCGTCCCCTTCACTCCAACAGTTCTCGTCGTTGGGACGGCAGTCCGGACCCAGGCAATCCGCGCCATCGCCGTAGCCGTCGCCATCCTCGTCCGTGCAGTCCTTGACGACCGTCACCGTCACCGAATCGGGCTGCGACTGGTTGTTGAACTCGTCCGTCACGACCAGTTCGAACGTCACCGTCCCTTCGTATTCCGGCGTAAACGTCACTTCCGTAGCCTCGGACCAGTCCAGCGACGAGTTGGGGTCGGCGTTTTTCAGATCGAGATCGTTTTCGGCCATGTCACCCGTCCGTTCGCCGACGGTCCACTGGAAAGTGATGTCGTCGTCGTCCGGGTCGTAGGAACCGCTGCCGTCGAGGCTGAGCCCCACGTTGAGACGCCCGCTGATTTTGTCCTCGTCGATCACCGCCACCGGCGGTCGGTTGCTGTTGACGCTCACCGAAACGAAGGCCGATTCGGACTGAAGAATGCCATCCGAAACGATCAGTTCGAACACGTAGTTTCCTTCTTTTTCAGGAGTGAAACTGACGGTGCCGTCGTCTTCTCCATAGGTCAGTTCCACTTCCTCCGCGCTCTGTTCGAGATCCTGATTCCAAGAGTGAATCAGCGGCAAAGTAGGACAGTCTTCCTGCTCGCCGCAGGAGGTGGAGTCGTACGATGCCGAAATCAGGACGATTTCCTGATATTCTTCGCCTTCGAGGTAGCATTCCGCCGCGTCCTGTCCGTCGCACTGCTCGATCAGGGCCACGGGCGGACAGTTGCAGGTATCGGCAATCACGGTGATTTCCAGCGGAGCCGACTGCAATTCCCCGTCGAAGGCCCAGACGTCGAACTTGTACTGCACGTGGTTGATGTCGGGCACAAAAGACACCCGGTCGCCTTCGTAGCTGGAGAGCACCACGGGCGGCCCGGCGGTCTGGCACCAGGAAAACTGAATATTTTCAAGGTCTTCCGTATCGTCGAAAGCGCCCACCACCATTTCCACGTCTTCGTTGGTGCGATTGGTGAAGATGATGTTGCCGGTCGCCATCGCCCCGTCCTCGATACGGTAGATTTCGGGCACCGAGGGGTTTTTGCTGCTGTGCACGCGGATCGTCACCGTTGCGGGTTCCGAACGGTCCGGGGCTTCCAGCACGGAAGCTCCCTGCCGGGTGGTGCTGTCGGCCACCGTAAGTTCGAAAACGTACAGCCCCGGCGAGAAGAAGGTCAGCTCCAGCGTATCGCCGAGCACAAAATCGGTCGCTTCGTTGTCGGGATCGTATTCCGGCATCACCGGCCAGCCCCGAATCTGCCGCCAGTGGTAATCCAGATTGGCCACCGAACCGAAGGGATATTCCGAAGACGTCCCGAGTAGCCGCGTTCTGGCGTAGGGAATCGCGCTGTTCAGGGCGCTGCCCCCTTGCGGATAAGCAAGCTGGATGGTGTCGGAGGCGTCTTCGATCTGGATGTGGGCCACCGGAAGTTTCGAGGCCACGGCTTCCACGGGAATGGTGATCGTCGTCGGCGGGCTTACCTTGTTCCCGGCTTCCACCACCAGGGAGAAGGTGTACAGACCTTTCTGACGCGCCGGGGTGAAAGACATCTGTCGCCAGTCTTCCTCCCCATCGGGACCGGCGGCTTCGATAACCTGGTTTTCCGTCGGACCACTGACGTATTCCCAGCGGTAATCTCGCGGATCGATGGTCAGCCCGTTGCGGGCCGTACTGAGCGTAGCGTCCAGCACGATGGCTCCCGTCGAAAGCGGCGGATCGGTTTCCAGAGTGATGATCGCCACGGGCAGAACGTCGCTGTTTCCGGGGGTTTCGAGGTCGATGCTCATCATTTCGATGGACGTTTCCACCGGTTCCGACCACGGCGCGCCCTCCTCGCCTTCCTCAAGACCCTCGATGTGCTCGCGGGCCTGGACGCTGAACTCGTACACACCCGCCTCGACGAAGGTCGTGGACAGCGCGGGGGTCATCTTGGATTGCTGGTCCTCGGCCATCAGTTCCACGCTGTTGCTGTCGGTCCACAGGTAATCCACCTGTTCCTCCAGCGGCGTTTGTTCCACGCTCCTGGGGAAGGCCTGAGCCAGGTTCCAGTCCCCCGAGCCGTAAGCGCCGATTGTCGCGCCGGTGTCCAGAGGATCGATGTTTTTCTTGCAACTCGCCGCAGCGTGGGTCGGGTATTCGATGACGGTATGGGTCACGGTATCGACCGTGCAAATATCGTTGCCGTCGCAATCGGAGCACACCTTCAGTTCGAACACGTACTCCCCGGCATCGAACGCCGCAAACTGAGTGGAAAGACTGGTTTTGTTTTCGATGTACACCTTTTTGTTGCCCGATTCCTCGATCAACTGCCGCCACTCGATGACGGTGGCCTCGCCTCCGCCCGGCACGGTGTAACTGCCGGACAACGGAATGATGCCCGGATTCCAGCCCGTCACCGGCGCCGGATCGGCTTCCACGGTAGGTTCGACGTCCGGGCGGTGGATTACCACATTGAAAGAGTGGCAATCTCCCAAGTGGTTTTCACCGTTAGCGTCCCCGTCGTCCTCGAAGCAGACGGTCACGGGGAAACTTTGGGAGCAGGAACCTGCCAGGTCTTCCTCGGTGGGAGCGCATTTGGCACTACTGTCGGTGATTTGCGGAAAATAAAACCAGGACGGACCGGATTCCACACGGTAGAAAAACGTCTCCGTGCAGGCACTGTCGTAATCACCTACTGCCACGCGAACAAAGCTCGACTGGCCTACAACACATGATGGTTCACTGCTGGGATAAAGTCCATCGAAATATGGTTTGTTGTTGACGTTGGTGACGGATATTTTCCACTCCTGGATGCCACCGTCCTGCTCCGGGGTCAACGCGGTGTCGGGATCGTCCACCATGATCGTCGCGCTGTGGGGTTGATCCGGCGGGATGTGGCGCAGACAGGTGACGTCCTCGTTGGTCGGCTCCCAATACACCTGGCAGGTGTTGGGATCGACGGTCATGGTCGGCGGACCGTCGAGCAGGGTGCAAGTCAGGTTCATTTTGTCCACGATACTGGGTTCGATGATCTCGGGCACGAACTGGTATGGTGAAGTATTGCCGGGAACATACTCATTCGCGGTGGTGGATAACGAATCCTCGTCGAACACGGGCACCACATTGCGGATGGTGATGAACTCGGAGGTGATGTCCGGGTTGAAATCGTCCACGATCACCGAGGTGATGGCCTGGGTGCCGTCGTCGTCGGTAAGACGCAGGGCGATTTTATGGGTTTCCGGGTGGTTGTCGTCGAAACGCAAAGGTATATTAGTAAAGTTGGTGAAATTGGGATCGGGCGTAAAGCCCTCGGGATCTCCCTGGTAGTCGGTGTCCCATTCGCGTTTTAAAATGCTACCCGCTGCTATGGTAGAAGTTCCGGACTTCCACTCGTGCTCCATGCCCTCGTACGAACCTTCGTCCACCTCGGTGGGGCCGGTAATCCTCGGAATCGGCGGGACGTCGGAAACCCCTACTTTCTTGACGGAAAACCGGGTCTCGGGGGAGTCCGGGTCGCCATCCGTTACGCGCACGCCGACATAATAATCGCGGTTGGAGGTAAACGTCACCTGCACTTTGTCGTAGTTGCGCCAGAAAACGTTGTCTTCCCCGTTGGGACAGAACTTGACCCATTGCTGATCTTCCGTTCCCTCCAGCCACTCGCAGCAGTCGGGGGAGTTGGGGTCCGTGTCGCATTCGACGGTGGGACTCGGTTGCGGGCGCTGGGTACCGCTGACCATTTCCATATCCAGATCCCATTCCACATCCACGATGGCATCCGTCGGCGAACCGGTACAGTACACCATGCAGTTGTATAAATCCGTCTCGCTGTTGCAGGACGGATAGGGGCACAGATCGCCGAAACAGTGCCGGTCCGGGCAGGATGTTTCGAAACAGGGCTGGGACATCGGGCGGCTGGTGTCGTCGCAGTTCCAGATGTTGAACTCGGTCTGGGTGCCTTCCTCTACGGCCTCCTCGCCTTCCGGTCCACCAAAGGTCAACGACAGGGGAATGTCGTCCACCGTGACATCGACATAGGTACAGGCCCTGGACAGATAGTACGGACTGTCCGGGTTGTTCACCCAGTCGTCGTCGTACACGCAGGCCACCACGCGGTATCGTCCGTCCTGTGGAAAAGAATACGATGGCGCACTCTGGTTGTTGTATGCGGGATCGGGCGCGAACAGCGCGTAATCGAACTCGAGGTCGGGCGAATAATCGAACTGATAGCGCCTCGTCTGGATGTGCTGTCCCGGAGAAGTCGGCGAGGCTTCCGGCGTCGTGGCGTTCGCCGTGCTGAAACGAACGACGTCGCCGGGGCCTTCCAGAGGATGCCTATCGACGGCCTGGGCGTTGTGGTACACGAATTTTTCCAATTCGATGGAAGGATAGGTGTTGACCACCTCCACCCGTTTGGGCTGCGTAGTGTTTTCTCGTCCGCAGACATCGATGATTTTCATGCGAATCAGGTATTCGCCTTTGTCGGGCCAAGACCAGGTGACTTCTTCATCGGTCGTACCGCTGATCTCCCAGGTCGGTTCGAGCTCTTCGGGATCGTAATCGAAATCCCAATAATACCGTTCGATGGCGGGTTCCTCGTCCGGGCATTCCGTGGTGGGAAACGGATTGTCTCCGGGGGTGGAAAGGCCACCGTCGAATACATACTCGATGCCTTCGCAGAAACCGCCGGGTTCGGCATCCGGATTGCAACTTTCAAAAGGCTCGGCCATGTCCATGACCGGCACCGGACCTTCGTTGATGACGTTGACAAGCACCACCGCCACCGCCGTTTCCGGATTGGGGAGAATATCGGATCGGTCGGCGGGGAGGTTGATGTCGCCGGGGTCGTAAGGGTCCGTGGGATTCGAAGGGTTGTAGTAGTCGCGGTCGGCGTCGGTGACCTTCAGGGCAACCTGGCGCAGACCGAGTTCGCTCTGTTCGGTAAACAGCAGAGGTTTGGTCGTCGAAGGATTGCCGTTCGGGTTGAAAGCCCCTGTCGTGTAGTTGAAATCCCATTCACATTTGGAAATCGCGCCCCCTGCCACGTCCTGCGAACCGATCGCATCGTGTCCGGGAACCGTCGTCGAGCAGTCCACCGTGCTGGTTTGTCCTAAAACGATGGGGATGCTGCTTCCCGCCGTGTTCTGATTTTTCCACGCTCCAGTAGAATCCTTGATCCACAACATCGGAGCGGGTTTTCCGTTGCTGATGTACAGGATTTTGCTTTTGGAAGCCTGCTCGCCTGCGTGGCCGACGCACCCGTACTGGGTTACGGTGAGGGTTACTTCCCAATCTCCCGGATCCGGAAATTTCCATCCTGCCGCTCCCCCCGGCATACGCTGGGCGGAAATCGTCATGGCGTAGTTGTCCGTGATGCGCCTGGCGGTCCAGCGATAATCCGCTTCGCTGATCGTGCATCCTTCGTCGGGCTCGCTTCCCGCTCCGTTCAGTTGAATCGTGATGCCCTCCTGGCAACTATCCGCCGCGTTGGTGCAATCGCACCAATGATTGGTGCAATATTGCCCCGCAGACGATTCAATCGATACGGCAGAGAATTCCGCCGTAATCGCGAAAGCAGCGCTCGGCAACAGCAGGAACGCAGCGGCCACGCAACAGAGGCAAAGCATCGTACTGATTTTGACGTGTTTCATCATTCTTCGATCCCCGTTTTCGGTACATACCGAGAAAATCCTGCACGGCATCCCATAAATGCAGGAAACGTCTTTCGAATCGTGGAACCGACACCCTCGATCGGCGGCGGTCCGAATCGGCAACCAAGACAGAATCAGGAATAACCCTTTGATTCTAATGGAAGCCACCAAATTGTCAAAGCAAGCGTGGAATTTGACCGAAAATTTCGCCAAATCCTATTTAATTGGACGAACGGAAGGTTTCGATATCGCCCGTTTCGGGCAAAAAAGCAGAATTTGAGGGAAGTTATCGCGAAATGGAGTGATTTTTGTCACAATTTGGGAGAGGAAGCATTTCGTCTCGCTTCCACAGATAACTACGGGCGTTCGGGCGGTGGAGCGGTTTCGGGCGGTGGCGGCGTGGTGGGATTGATTTCGATATCCTGTTTCAAATCAAGACTTTCCACGGTTTCGTTGTCGGGAGCTTCCGGTTCGGGAGCCTTGGAAGGGGTAATCACCAGAACTTTTTCCTTGGGACGCGACTTTTCCAACTCCAGGCGTTCTTCCTCGATGATCTGCCGAATGGCTTCGATCAGTCCCACGCGGTCGTGAAGATCCTGAGGAACGTCGTAATCCTCGATTTCCGAGCCATAGCTCTGCGTGACATATTCCCGCCGCTCCTTGATTTTTCGTTTGAAAATCGTTTTCAGCGTCTCCATGTTCTCGATGATGTGGGGCGTGATGAACACGAGCAACGAGGTTTTTTCGTCCCGGTCCGATTCGGTACGGAACAGCCTGCCGACGATCGGCACATCACCCATCAGGGGAACTTTCTCGATGTCCTCGCCTGTCACGTTACGAATCAACCCGCCGATCACGATTTTCTCACCCGATTTGCCGATGGATACGGTTTTCATCGCGCGCTTGGATGTCGTCGGTCCCAGGGTCTCGCTCTGGCTGGTCATGTCTTCGATCGTGATGTCCACCTTCATCTTGACCCGGTTGCCCTGGTTGATTTCGGGCTTCAATTTCAACGTCAGCGCCACATCCTGGCGCTGGATCGACAAAACCGGTCGGTTGTTGCTGTCCCTCGATGAACCGGTGATGTACGGCACGTTCGAGCCAACGACGATTTCCGCGTCTTCGCCGTCCGCACCGAGCAAAAACGGATTGGAGAGCACCTTGACCCTGGAAGTCGTTTCGAGTGCCTGGATCACGGCGGCGAAAGAGGGAAAATCACTACCCAGATTGAGCGCTTCGCCGTCTTTCCCGGAATCCGGCCCGACCGTCCCAACGGCGAGACCCATCAGACTTGCCGGATTGAGGTTCGCCGCGCTCAACCCGCCGTAATTCGTTCCGGCGACGATCTGGGAGTCGTTTCCCACACCCTTGATGGCCGCCACGGACAGACCCGAACTCACGTCGTCGGTCAACGTCATTTCCAAAAGCATCGTTTCCAGAAACACCTGCTTTGGGAAGCGGTCGAGACGCTCGATCAGGCTTTTCATTTCCTCGATGCCGCGCGGGGAACCAACCAGTAGAATCGAGTTGGTCGCTTTGTCCGCCGATACCTTCACATCCAGGTCTTCTCCAAACTCGCGCTTGTTGGTTTTCTTGGTCGAACGACCGGTGCTCGTGGCGATGTTCGAAATCACGCTGGAAAGTTCCTCGGCCTGCTGGAACGCCAGCCGAACCACTTCAAGCTCTTCTTCGGCACGGATGGCGACATCGAATTTCGGTGCAATTTCAAGCACTTTCCTACACGCCGCCTCCGGTCCTTTGATGATGAGCTGATTGGTGCGCTCGTCCACCAGAAGCGCATCCAGTTCGGATTGCTTGCGTTCGGGTTTGAAAAGCTGCTCGACGATGTTTTTTACATCCTCCACGGCGGAATATTTCGGAGTCCACAAAAAGACTTTCGTACTCGTGGAAGGACTGTCCAGAGCCTTGATGAGCGTCACCATTCGCTCGATGTAGTCCTGATCGTCCACGATGATGATACGGTCGTCTCCGAACTCCCGGACGTAGGAATCCGGCGTGCGTAGCTTATCCAGCAATTTGACCAACGTGGGAATGTCCGGGGTCTGCACGGGAACGAATACCGTGGCCGGAGTGAAATTCGGATCGACGCGCTTCAAACCTTCTTCAAGTACCGGCTGCGGAATACGCCAGGTCAGTTGGACTTTTTCCTCCTGCATGTAGGAACCCACGTAATAATAGGCGCCCTGCATGGCGAACAGGATGTCGTCGGAGATCGAGCAGACATCCTCGTCGGAAAGTCCCTCCGGCGCGATGATACGGAAGTTTTTCAGACGGGTTTTCTCGCTCATCGCGATGATGTTGCGCTTGCAGATTTCGGCGTAATACGAACGGAATTCCTCCCAGGTGAAGGGCTTTTCACCGAAAGTCATCCGCTTTTTTTCCTGGTCATAGGCAACTTGCGCGAAGGCCGGAACGGTTGACGCACACCAAAGCAGAATGACCACGATCGCCAGAATGTATCGTGCGACGTGTCGCCCCCGCTTATGTCCGTTCTCCGAACCGATCCTCATCATTTCTCCGTGGTCACATATATTGTTCGTAGCCGGACTGTCCCCAGTGGCATTTTTTGAACTTCTTGCCCGATCCGCAGGGACATGGGTCGTTTCGTCCCACTTTTTTCGCCTTTCGCTTGATCTGGGCGGCTTTCTGGGGCTGGTTGTCCCCTCGTGTGAAACGCATCCGTTCGCGTTCGCGTTCGCGGGCTTGCCGTTCCCGTTCGCGGGCTTCCTCGATTTCCTGCTTCGTCTGGATATGCACGTGATAGATCAGGTGGACGAGATCCCCGCCGATGCGGTCCATCATGTCCGTGAACATCGCGAATCCCTCTTTCTTGTACTCCAATTTCGGATCGCGGCTTCCGTAACCGCGCAGTCCGATGCCTTCGCGCAGGTGGTCCATCTGCAACAGATGATCGCGCCAGAGCTGATCGAGGATACGCAGGTACTGTTCCCGCAAAAAGGCCCGCCAGTTTTCGCCTCCGTCCTCGAAAACCTCGGTGACGATGCCCTCCCGGCGATGGTATTCTTTTTCCGCTTCCGCGTAGACCATCTCCTGAATGGCTTCGAGATCCTCCGGAGGATCGCTTTCGAACCGGGGCCGGAGATCGATGCTGAAGTTTTTAAACGCCTCTTCGATCAACTCTGCGGAATCCCAATCGTTCATCCTGCCTTTTTGCGGTCCCAAAGACTGCACGAGATCGACCACGAGATCTTCCACGACATCGAAGAAGCGTTCCTCTTCGCTCCCCCCTTCCAGGATCTCGCGGCGCAAACGGTAAATCGTCGTCCGCTGCTGGTTCATCACGTCGTCGTATTCGAGCACGTTCTTGCGGATATCGAAGTTGCGCCCTTCGACGCGGATCTGCGCGTTTTCGATGGCGCGACTGAGCATTTTATGCTCGATCGGCTCGCCTTCCTCCAGGCCGGTCCAGCCGATGATCTGCTTGATGCGGTCGCCGCCGAAGATGCGCATCAGATCGTCTTCCAACGACATGTAGAAGCGCGAGGAACCGGGGTCGCCCTGTCGGCCCGAACGACCGCGAAGCTGGTTGTCGATACGGCGGGACTCGTGGCGCTCCGTACCGATGATGTGCAGGCCGCCCGCGTCGAGCACCTCCTGTTTTTCGGCCTCGCACTTGGCCTTGATACGCTCGAAGGCTTCCTGGAATTCTTCCAGCGGCGCATCGGTGCCGACTTCCAGCCAGGCCAGGAATTCCGGGTTGCCGCCCAATACGATGTCGGTGCCGCGACCCGCCATGTTGGTGGCGATGGTCACCGCGCCTTTGCGCCCCGCCTGGGCCACGACCTCGGCTTCCTTTTCATGGAATTTGGCGTTGAGCACGTTGTGGCGGATTTTGCGTTTGTTCAGCAATTTGGAAAGGATTTCAGACACTTCCACCGTTACGGTGCCGACCAGCACCGGCTGTCCCCTTTTCCGGCACTCGATGATTTCCTGAACCACCGCGTTGTACTTCTCCATCGGAGTCTTGTACACCATATCCTGGTGGTCGAGACGCTGGACCGGTTGATTCGTCGGAATCACCGACACGTCCAGTCCGTAAATCTGCATGAACTCTTTCTTTTCCGTCTCGGCGGTGCCGGTCATACCGGCCAAAGAATTGTACATACGGAAAAAGTTCTGGAAGGTGATCGACGCCAGCGTCTGGTTTTCGTTCTGCACCTTGACGTTTTCCTTGGCCTCGATGGCCTGATGCAGACCGTCCGACCAACGCCGCCCCGGCATCTTGCGACCGGTGAACTCGTCGATAATCACCACCTGGCTGTCCTCGACGATGTATTCCACTTCCTTCCGGTATAACGTGTGAGCCACGATGGCCTTGTTGATCGAATGAAGCACTTCCATGCTGCCGGGATCGTACAGGTTGTCCACACCCATGCGTTCCTGAACCCACTCTACTCCCGCGTCCGTCAGGATGGCGTTGCGGCTCTTTTCGTCGATGGTGAACCAGTAGTAATCGCCGCTGATGTCGTCGTCGTGCTGGTCGCCCTTGATGGACTTGGCCAGCGCGCGCAAACCCTTCGAAACTTCAGGGTTTTCTGCGGCTTGTTCTTCGGCGCGGCGGGCGAGTTCGACCCCTTCTTGGAACCCTTTTTGGACGAGCTTCGAAATCACCTCGTTGGCACGGTAATATTTGTCCGTGGACATTTCGGCCTGGCCGGAAATAATCAACGGCGTGCGGGCTTCGTCGATGAGAATCGAGTCTACCTCGTCCACGATGCAGTAATTCAACTCACGCTGCACGTAGTCCTCAAGGCGGAACTTCATGTTGTCGCGCAGATAATCGAATCCAAGTTCGTTGTTCGTCGCGTAGGTTACGTCGGCGGCGTAGGCTTCACGCCGCTGCTCATTGGTCAGTCCGTGGACGATGGTCCCCACGCTCAGGCCGAGAAACCGGTAGATACGCCCCATCCATTCGGCGTCGCGTTTGGCGAGGTAGTCGTTGACCGTCACGAGATGCGCGCCCTTGCCGGTCATGCCGTGCAGGTAAATCGGCAGGGTGGCGGCCAGCGTCTTTCCTTCACCGGTCTTCATTTCGGAGATCATCCCGCGATACAACACGATGCCGCCGACGAGTTGCACGTCGTAGTGTCGCATCCCAAGGGTACGCCAGGCGACCTCGCGGGTCACGGCGAAGGCTTCGGGCAGGATCGATTCCAACGGCTCGCCGTTGTCGAAACGCTGCCGGAAATCGCCCGTACAGGCTTTCAAGTCGGCGTCGCTCATCGCCTCGTAGCGATCCGACAACCCGTTGATTTCGTCCACGATAGGTTGAATCTGTTTCAGCTTGCGATCGTTCGCCGTACCGAAGATCTTTTCCCAGATGCGCTTTATCATTACTTCCTCGAACTCGCAGGGGCCGGTCTGAAATCCGATAACCTCCCGGCCCACCCATCTTTTTTCACGATCCGTTTCGAGCGTTTCACATATAGCGTCTTTTTGAAAAAGAGACGCTCCGATGCGTCGCTCCGCCTCGGAGCACGCAGTCTACTCCGCTCCCCCGGAAACTTCAAGCCGGGCGGCCTGGATTGTGGAAATCGGTGCGAAAAAGGCCGAAATTACAGGCCTTTTTCCCGATCAAACCGCCTTTTCCCCCTCATAATACATCATTTCGACGCCTCGTTTCACCACGCGGGGGAGGAACTCGTCCGGGTCGAGCAACGCCTCTGCCGCGAACACCCCGGCTTTGTCCAGCTCGCCGCGCCCCAGTTTCAGCGCGCCTTCCAGAAGCGGAAAAGAGGTGATTTCCGCGATGGGCCCCACGCCCGAGTAAATGTGGTGACGGGGATGGCCCTCGTGTTCGCCGTAGACATCGATACGGAACACCGATTTGTCCGCGCTGTCGCCCACCTGGAACAAGCCCATCATCGGGGTGAGCAGCTTCGTCAGACGCTCGCGCTTGGCATGGGTGGTTGTCATGCCCAGTTTGCCGAACCACGTGGCCAGCCGCGCCACCCAGACGGGCCGCGCACCGCCGTGCAGCGTGACTTCTTCGAGCCCCGGAAGGTTGCGCGGCACGGACACCGATTCGGCGTGACCGGTGTAAAACACCGTCTGAATACCGATAGGTTCCGGAAATTCCACGACTTTTTCGCCGCCGCCGCATTCGACCCAGACTTCCTTGCCGTTTTGCCATTGCAGGGTTTTGCCCTCGAAAATGTGCATCACGTGCTTGACGTTCGCCGGGCCAACCGCTTCGTCCGATCCGCCGGTCCACTGGATGTGGATCTTTTTCGGTGTATCCATCGACTGGTAGCCTTTTTTGGCGAGCAGGTTGGTCAGTCCGGGGGAATTGCCCAGGCCGGAGAGGATCGTCACGCCTTTTTCGCGGGCCTTTTCGTCCAGTTCGATCACGTGCAGGTAGGCGTCGTAATCGTCGGAAATGGATACGTAATTCGTTCCCGCCTCGATGCAGGCCGCCGCAATGCGGTGCTCGAAGTGGTAGAACGGTCCGATGTAGCCCATCGCCACATCGTAATCGCCGACGAGGCGGACCATTTCGTCATGGTTGTTGGCGTCGAGCCGTGCGGCATCGTACCTGTCACCGAGAGAACGGGCGAGGTTTTGAGCTTTTTTCAGATCGAGATCGGCCAGCGTAACCTTTTCGACGTCTTCTTCTTTACCGATGAGTTCCAGAATCGGCGTCGCCATGTCGGCGCAACCACCCAACAGAATGATCTTCATGGCTTTTCACCCCTTATAAAAAGAAAATGAACGTGGCGTCGGGGTCACTATAAACCGCCTGTTTTCTGCGTGCAACATGGAAAAACACCGAAACTCCGTGAAAATTCCACCATTTCGCACAAAATCGAGAAATTTCCACAATAGACGAACAGGCTTTTTTCGTCGTGCGACAAATCTCAGGGCGAATCAATTCTTGATTTGGCACGAATCTAATTCGGTGAATCTAGGAACGGGTGCCCGGGTCTTCGATCCGAAACGGATCGATGGCCCGGATTCCTCGTGTTTTCACGGTCATTCGCCTTGCGGCGAAAGACCGTGGCACCCGCGAAAGTACTTGGAGAGGTAAATCCTTCAAAAGTTGAATCGCCCTGTGACAAATCGCGATTTCATTTGCCCGATTCATGCTTTGCGGTACACTGGGCTCCGGGTCGCGAAGCATATTCCACGCAGCACTTCCGAGGATTTCATGGACGAACAGCGGGAAAAAACGAAGGCGCGGATCGAAACCCTGCGTCAGGAGATCGAAACCCACGCCAAGCTGTATTACGAACGGGACGCCCCCGTCATCGACGACGAATCCTACGACCGCCTCGTGCGTGAGTTGGAGATGCTGGAAAACGCCTGGCCGGAATTCGCTTCGCCCGATTCCCCCACCCGAAAAGTCGGTGGCAAGGCGTCGGGGAAGTTCGAAAAACACCGCCACCGGGTGCCGATGCTGTCTCTTGCAAACTGTTTCGACGAAGGCGAGTTGCGCGATTTCGAAACCCGCATTTTCAAACGTCTGGGATCGACCTTGGAAGAGGGTCAACTGGACCTTTTCGGCTCTTCTTCAAGAGTGGATATCGAGTACGTGACCGAACCGAAAATCGACGGCCTTTCCTTGGAGTTGGAGTACGAGCACGGCACGCTGACTCGCGCCGTAACGCGCGGAGACGGCAGCGTGGGCGAGGTCGTGACCCGCAACGTGTGGAACGTTTCCGACATCCCCCACACTATCCAACCCCTTGAAAACGTGGAGCTTTTCAATCTTCGCGGCGAAGTCTACATGGATCGCGCGGGCTTCGAGGCGCTCAACCGGAGACAGACCGAGGAAGGCGGCAAGACCTTCGCCAATCCGCGCAATGCGGCGGCGGGCTCCCTGCGGCAACTCGATCCCGCTATATCCCAGAAACGCCCTTTGCGTTTTTTCGCCTACGCACTGGGAACAACCACCGGACCCAAGCCCCCGTCGCAACTGGAGTTTTTGCGATTGATTTCCACGTGGGGTTTCCAGGTCAATCCGCATCACCATCTCTGCAAAAACCTGGACGAAGTGCTGGAACAGTACCGGAAACTGCTCGATCTCCGCGACGGATTGCCCTACGACATCGATGGCATGGTGGTGAAGGTCAACCGCTTCGAAACCCAGGAGATGCTGGGGCAAATCGCAAAATCCCCGCGCTGGGCCATTGCGTACAAGTTTCCAGCCATCGAAAAAGCCACCCGCATCGAGCGCATCGTGGTGCAGGTGGGCCGCACGGGGGCGGTGACGCCTGTAGCAGAATTGGAGCCGGTGCAGGTCGCCGGAGTGGAGGTCCGCCGCGCCACCCTGCACAACGCCGACGAAATCGCCCGCAAGGACGTGCGCGAGGGAGACTGGGTTTTCGTCCGCCGGGCGGGAGACGTGATCCCGGAAGTGGTCGGCGTGATTCTCGAAAAACGCCCCGCCGAAAGCAGCCCTTACGTTTTTCCAAGCCATTGTCCCGAATGCGGTTCGGCGCTCGTGCGTGTCGAGGATGAAGCCGTCACCCGCTGTCCCAATCGCGACTGTCCGGCCCAAGTGCTGGAATCCATTGTGCACTTCGCCTCGAAAAAGGCGATGGACATCGACGGCATGGGGCGGAAAATCGTGGAAAACCTGCTGGTTACGGGGGAAATCTCCACCATGGCCGATGTCTACGACCTGACTCGGGAGCGCCTGGCCGCCCAGGAGCGCCTGGCCGAAAAATCGGCGGACAACCTGATGCAGGCCATCCAAGCCAGCAAAACGCCCCCGTTGGGTCGGTTTTATTTCGCCTTGGGGATTCGCAATGTGGGCGAGCACTTGGCCTTGAAACTGGCCGAGGCATACCCGGATATTGCCGAGCTTGCCCAAGCCACGGAGGAAAAACTTATCGAAATCGAGGAGATCGGCCCCGAAGTGGCGCGTTCGGTGACCACGTTTTTCGCCGATTCCGCCAACCGTCTCCTGCTCGAACGTCTGACCGAAGCGGGCGTGGCTCCGATCCCTCCCGAAACCCCGCCGAATCAAGCGGAACCTACGGTTTTTACAGGAAAAACCTTCGTTCTTACAGGAAAGCTCAACGACCTGACACGCGACGAAGCGCAGGCGCGCATCCGTGCTCTCGGCGGTCGGGCGTCTTCCAGTGTGAGCGCCAAGACGGATGTCGTCGTCGCGGGGGAAAATGCCGGATCGAAGCTGGAAAAGGCGCGAAAACTGGGGGTCGCGGTTTGGGATGAGGACGAATTGCAGGAGAAACTCAAAGAGGCCGAAGAGGGAGGAGCGTGATTCAAGAAACGGACGCTGGAGCAGATCGTTTCGATCATCTGGAAAATGAAAGAGAAGTGTATCACGAAAAGCTGCCCAACAACCATGAAATCCCTTTGTAACCCATGAATAACAAAGGGAAATATTCCCTCTCCCTCTGGGAGAGGGTTAGGGTGAGGGTACATGAAATCCCCTCACCCGGTGCTAACGCACCGGCCTCTCCCAGCGGGAGAGGCGTTTGGCCCCTTCGGGTCCGAAATGCTGACAATTTTTTGTGATGCTCCCATGAAAGAGGATTTTCGGCATTCCAGCTTGACCGTGGACTCGGTTTCACGTAAAACTTGGGTCTAAGGGAAATGACAAATATACAAGTATTTACACTTTTTCGAATCGAGAGGGCGCAAGCCACCAACACGGAGGGGTTCGGATGATTATCTGCACGAATTGTGGAGCCGAAAATCAAGACGGTGCGGAATTCTGCGCAACCTGCGGTTACGATCTGCTTCCGGCAGCGGAGGAAGTTCCTCCTCCCCTGGCCGAACCGGAAGACGATGACCCGCCGGGCTTCGATGAAACTTTGAAAGATCCGATGCCCGAAAGCATTTCCTTCGACGACCTGCCGGGCGATTCCCAGGAACCTCCAGCCGTTCCTGCCTCATCGAGCTCCCCCAGCCTGTCTCAGGAAGTAAAATACTGCACGAATTGCGGCTCTCCCAACCAGGCGGAAGCGAAGTTTTGCAGCAGTTGCGGAGGAAAATTCCCGGATGCCGTACCGGCGGCGATGGCCTCGATTCAGGAGTCCGTGGATATCGCGGCGGAAGCGGCGGCGGCAGCCTTGGCTTCCGTGTCCGAATCCATTTCCCTGAATGAACCACCCGCCATGCCGGAACCTGAGCCGGAACCTGAGCCGGAGCCAGAACCGGAACCACTGTTCCCCGAAGCCAACCTCGTGCTGGTGCGCGGCGGTGGCGGCGAAGGGCTGCCTTTCAAGCTGGACCAGGAAGAAAACACCGTCGGACGCAACGAAGGATCGATCACCTTCGCGGAAGATCCCTTCCTTTCACCACGTCATGCGACACTGTTTTTCCGTGACGGCCAACTGTTCATCCGCGACGAAAGCAGCCTCAACGGCGTGTACGTGCGCATCAGTTCTCCGGTCGAACTGTCCGATGGAATGCGGTTCAGAATCGGCAACCAGCTTTTCCAGGTCAACAAAGTGACCCAGTATCCCCCGATGAACGAATTGGAAGAAAAAAAAGAGGAATGCCGGTTCCTGGGAACTCCTCTGGAGAGCACGCCCCCCTCGCTGAAAATCAGCCAGATCATGATGAACGGCCTGTTGGGGTCGGTGATTTATCCGCTGAACAGCGCCCTGACCATCGGTCGCGAAGGCTGCGACCTGAGCTTCCCGACGGACCCCTACATTTCGGGACGCCACGGTCAGATCAAGCGCAACGGTCCCAACTGGTTCCTCGAAGACACGGGGTCGCGCAACGGCACCTTCGTGCAGATTTCAGAGGAAACCCCGCTGTCTCACGGCGACAGCATGTTTTTGGGACAGCAACTATTTAAAGTCGATCTACCATGACGGAAGTTTCGGCGGAATTTCAGGATTCCGCCGAAACACTCGTTTTTCCTAAGAAGGTTTCGGGTAAAGTAATTACCCAACCGCAAGCTACCGTAACATCCGAATTTTTCAGAACAATCCGGGGATGAGTGCTTTCCTGTTCGTGGGGTAGTCCGGGAACGTTTCGCGATACCAGCGATGATTCGACAACGCACGGGGCGCGAGGTTGGCGAAGGTCCAGAAGGCGAAAGCCACACCGGGAAGGCTCCACGTCGCGATGGCCCAGCCCGTCCATTCGAGAATTTCCCCGAAATAGTTGGGAGCCGAAATATAGCGGAACAATCCGCCGGTGGGGATTTTGTAGCCTTTTTCACCAGGTTTGCGAAGATTGCGCAAAATGGCGTCGGATTGCAGGTTGACGCCCCAGCCGAAAAGAAACAGCGCCGCACCACAGATGAAACGGGGATCGAGCAGCCATTCCGCGCCGTACCCCCCCGAAAGCGTGAACAAGTGGCGGCCTTGTAAATACCCGTTAATACTGGTAAAAGTAAAGGCGGACGCCGCGATGAACAACGGCATTTTGTTCGATCCGCCCCTTCTGCGGAAGGGAAACACGTAGGTCCGGTTGACGTAGTGCAGCATCCACAGGCATAGAAGCGCGATCCCGCCTGCATTCCAGGATTGGCTTCCCACGACGAAACAGGCCAGCATGGCGAGCACCGAGGGCGACTCCATCACCACCCATCCCACCGTAGCATTGATCTGCGGCCCCCAGCCTTTGCGCGTATGACGACCGTAAGGTGCCGTAATGAAAAGCAGAATCGGTAAGGTGCCCACTGCGCTGAGAATAAATCCCCACAGCAGGATGCGGTACAGCGTTTCTTCCGTCACCGGACGGCTCCTTTCAGGCGCTACGGATGACGCCCCGGTCGTGGAACCAGCGGAAGGTGTCTTCCATGGTTTCCTCGAACGTATGCGTGGTGTAGCCCAATTCTCTTTCCGCTTTGGCGTGGCTGATGTGCGTGTTGGCTTCTTCCACGATCCTCAGGGTGTGCCAGGTGTAAAGCGGAGGAATTCCCACGGCTTTGAAAGCCAGTTCCGCAACCGGCGCGAACGCCTTGGCCAACCACATCGGACAGTCCCAGGAAGGCGGACGACGACCGGCGAGCGGCATGGCTACCTCGGCCATTTCCCGCACGGTATGAAAAGAGCCGGAAAGAAGGTATTTTTCGCCTGTGCGGCCTTTTTTCTCCGCCGCCAGCGCGCCTTGCACGAGATCCCGGACGTCCACCCAATCGTATCCATAGTTCACGAGCGAGGGAAAATAGCCGTTGCTCATCCAGCAAAACACGGTTCCCATGAATGAAGGTTTGAAGTCGTTTCGTCCGATGACCGAGGTCGGCGTGACGATCACGACGTCCAATCCCTGCTCGATGCCTTCGGCAATCACCACTTCGCCTTCGGCTTTGGTCCGGTCGTAGGGCAGATGGCTTGGGGAATTCGACAAGGTGCGTCGTTCGTCCAGTGCTTCGTCGAGCGGAGCCTGGGTCATGGCGTGGATCGAGCTGAAATGGATGAGCCTTCCCGCACCGTGTTCCAGGCAAGCATTCATGATATTCCGCACGCCGTCCACGTTCGTACGGCGGAGCGGTCCGTAACCACCGTTTTCAATGGAAACCTTTGCGGCGGCGTGATACACGGCTTCGGTTCCTTTTACAAGACGCTTGAGCGCTTCGGCGTCGTGCAAGTCTCCCTGAATCCGTTCCACATCCAAACCGTTGATGGCCTGAGTGTCTTCGCGCACGAGCACCCGCACCTTTCTTCCTTGTTCCAGGAGGGCGCGGACGAGATTGGCCCCAACGTGTCCAGAGGCTCCGGTTACGGCGACGGTCATGGTCGATATTCCTTTCTGCTGCACGTATCGGTGGTTTCATCCGGGCTCATTATGGGAAATTTTCACCGAATGAAAAGCTTTTTTTACTTTTAGGACCGGTTGTTCATGAAGGTTTTCGCAGGGTTTTGCCTTTTGGGTTCGGTTGTGATACTTGATGAAATCATTAAATAGTTCGTACACCGTGACGGGAGGTGACCGATGCGGCGATTCCCTGAAATCTTTGGATTTTTTCTCGTTTTTTCCGTGCTTTTCCTGCCGGGACGGCAAATTGCGGCGGAAGAACTCAACGCCGACACCATTATCGACAAGTCCTACAATCACAATGTATTCGACTTCGATTCGGCGACGGCGGACATGAAAATGATTCTCATCGTCAAGGACACGAAGGTGGTCGAGGAACGCAAGGTACGGGTAAAGGCGTCGCGCAAGGACGACCGCACCCGCACGGTGCTGCATTTCGTCGAGCCGGAGGACGTTTCCGGCATGGCCTTTCTGTACCTCGACAACAAGGACCGCAACGACGACCAATGGCTGTACATGCCTGCTCTGAAAAAAGCGATCCGCAAAGGCGGCGAATCGGGCAAAAGCGAAAGCTTCATCGGCACCGAGTTCACTTACGGCGATATGGAAAGTCGGGACGTCAAAGATTACTCCCACAAGAAGTTGCCCGACGAGAAAATCGGCCCCTTCGATTGCTACGTGATCGAGTCGATTCCCAAAGATACGACAAAGGTGCAGTACGGTAAGTTGTTGACTTGGGTCGAGAAAAACACCTTCATTCCCCGGCGGGTCATTTTTCACGAAATCAAACACCCGGACAAAATCCTGAAGGTGATGAGCGCCGAGAAGGTCGAAACCGTCGATGGAAAAACGGTGATTACCCAGACCACCATGCGCAACATGAAAAACCGCAAAGCCACCCGGCTGATGATCGAGAATATCAACACCAAAGCCCAAATTCCCGAGGAAGATTTTACCGTTGAACGCATCACCAAGATGTAGCCGCATCCCTGTCTTTCGTACTGGGGCGGCGGCGCTCCTGTCGGTTCTGCTTTGCGTGTTTTCCAGCCCGGTTTTTGGACAGGAAAGCGGCGAAGAGGGCGATTATTTCGGTTATCCAATGGAAATCATCCCGGTTGAGACGCCTCCCGCTGAGGAAAAATCCACCCCAGAAGAGATTCCCCAACCACCGCCGGAAAAAAGCGCTGCCGAGCCGGAACCTACTCCGGAAAGTGCGGAACCCGTCACCTCTGAAGAAGAAAAAACCGCTGAAACGACGGAGGTTTTCGTCGATCCGATGTTCGGCATTCAACTGGAAGAGGAAACCGAGGAAGAGTGGACGTCTACCGTGGATTACGGCGGGGAGATCCGCTCGCGGCTGGGCATCGACGTGCGAAACGACGCCGTGCTGGTGGTTCCCGAAGCGGGAGCCGCCGCGCGAAAGGAAGGCGTCGAGGATGTGGTGGACTGGCGCAACAGCTTCGATTTCTGGACCCGGCTCAAGCTGGCGCGTTGGGCGCAGGTGTACATCGAACTGTACGCCGAGCACGCCATTTCGGGCGAGCGCAACGAGGACGACCCGACCATTCTCGTCAACGGCGAAAGGTACCGGCACCGCTTTTTCATGGAAATCAAGGAAGCCTACGGCGATTTCTACTGGGATTCCTTTGACTTACGCGTGGGACTGTTTCTCGCGCCCTGGGGTACGGTGACGGTCAATTCCCCGGTGGATCGCGTCAACCCCGCCGATCAAAACGCATTTTACTGGACGGACGTGAGCGGAACCAAGCAAGCCTCCTACGCGGTTCGCGCACGCTTTTTGTATGAAGGATTCACCTTCGAAGGGCTGCTGATGCCGTTTTTCACGCCTCGGAAAATCGACCTGTACGGCGGGGACTTCGGCTTGTTCCAGTACGCGGCGAGTTACGCGCAAACGCCTTCTCCTTTACCGGAAATCGACGATTTCCTGGACGCCACCAAGCAGGACGGCCCGGAAGGCATCCTCGCGACGACTGCCGAACCGGACGCCAACCCGGTAAACGCCCAGGCGGGCGCGCGAATCACCGGATCGCACGGCGGTTTCGACTATGGAATCAGCTACTTATACGCTTACGAGGAGTTGCCGAGGCTTGAGGCCGATCCCCTTGTATGGGCTTTGTCCGATGCGCTGCGTGACGGCGACGAAAACCTTGCCACGGCCTACCTGACCGAAGTTCGTGACCGTCTTTCCCTGGGAGCCACAACCGAGGATTTCGTGGTCAGCCACTACCGGCGAAAACACAGCATCGGAACGGAATTCGGCACGACGATCTGGGATTTCGGCGTCAAGGCCGAGGGGACGTGGCTCCCGCAAAAGCTGTACTACACCCCGGACACGCAATGGATCGAAACCGATACCGTCAAGTGGGCAGCAGGGCTGGAATACCTCAAAACGAGCGTTGCCGACGCGGAGGGAAACATCTGGCTGGACCAGCTTTTTCTATCCGTTGAGGTCTTCGGCTCCAACTTGTACAACCTGCCGGACGGCGTGAACCTTCTCAACCTTACAAAGAACAATCTGGGGTTGTACGCCACCGCGCGAATCCAGGCGCTGGACGAGCACTTCGAGCTGGAAGTGGTTCATCAGATCCAATTCGCCACGAAAGAGTTTCTGATCGTGCCGAGAGTCACCTACGAAGTGGTGCAAAACTTGCGTTTGACCTTGGGAGCGCTGTTTTTGGAATCCTGGATGTCGGAACCGGTGGGTTTCGGCACGTTTTCCACCAACGGGGCACGCCAGGACACGCTTTTCGGAAAATATTCGCAAAACGACCAGGTTTTCGTCCAATTGCGTTGGAATTTCTGACGTGACGCGGTATGGATGAATCCGGGAAAAGAACCAAGCCTTTGTTTCGCCTCCGAAAAAGACGCAAAAAGGCGTTTTCGAAGGCATGGTGACGGAAAATTACAAACCTTGACCGGGAAAGATCGATGATCTGGGTTGACGAACCGATTCGTTTTTACGCCGCACAACGTCCATTCATACGAAATCCCATGCATACGGCGAGAACTTTCGTGCTGCATCGGGTGATTTTATTGCTTTTGTTCGCCCATCTCTATTTCGGATTGCGTCCCAATACCGCCAAGGCGAATCCGCTGGATACCTACGGACTTTCCTCCCGGCAGATTTCCGTGGGAGGGGCGGCGACGGCGGGGGCCGACGACTACTCCGCTGCCTACTACAACCCTGGCAAGCTGCCGTTCGTCCCCAACGGTTTCGGGGCGGGGCTGCTGTTTTCCTTCGACGACGTGGCCATTTTACTGAAAAACAGGCCCAACGACGTGGACGTGCCCGCCCTGATGTACGATTCCCTGCCGATGGATTCCGCTGCGGTGGCCCATTCCATCCGTCCATTGGCGACGGAGGATCTCGTCAACGCCCGGCGCGACACCCACAACATTCCCAATACCATCGCCTTCCAAGGAGGGTTGGTCCATGACCTTGGATTGAGTTGGTTCAAACTGGGATTCAGCGTCCACATGCCTCTGAACGAAATGGCCCGCGCCCGCTTTTTCTACCCCGACGAACGGGAGCAGTATTTCTCGAACCGCCTGCATTTTTCCCTGATCGGCGACCGCAGCCAGCGTCCTTCGATCAACGCCGCCGTGGGCTTCCGGCCCGTCGAGTGGTTCGGGGTAGGCGTCGGGGTGGACATGCAGGCGAAAATCGTCGCCACGCCGAAAATGTTCGTGCCCGATCCCCTGGACCAGGCCAACGTCTATCTCACCTTGGACGGTGGGGTGCAGTATTCGTTCATTCCGGTGGCCGGCGTGTATTTTCAACCCCTTGAAGAACTGGGCATCGGCCTTTCGTACCGGGAACCGAGCTGGTACGGCGCGAACTTGCACAACGAGATTCAGTTCTGGAGTTTCGAGGTCTATAAGGGCGAACCGGTAACACACCAGAAATTCAGCTATGCCTTTTCATATTCCCCCAGAGAGGTGCGCGGAGGTGCATCGTATCGTATGGATTCCTGGACCTTCCTCGCCGACCTCGTATGGCGGCAGTGGTCGCTTTTCAAGGATATGCTGGCATCGAGCGAGCGAAAACGCTTCAGTGACGTGTGGATTCCCAAGCTCGGGATGCGCGTCAAGGTGCACGAGAACGTGGAAATCAGCACGGGGGCCTCGTATGAGTACTCCCCGGTACCCGAACAGAACGGACGCACGAACTACGTGGACAACGACCGTATCCAGTGTGCGCTAGGCACCGAGGTAAGCATTCCCCAGGTGAAAGGGCTATCCGTAGGCGTGCATTTTCAGGCCATTCCCCTCGTGCCGCGTTCCGAGACCAAAGCCGTGTTCGCGCCCTCCGGGGTGATCGAAGATACCTTGGGAATTATTGACGAATTCCCGGATTCCCGCGACAACAAAACGGACGAGTACATCGAGGAAAGCGCCGGACTCCAGACCAACAATCCTGGCTATCCGGGCTACCGCTCGAAGGGCTGGTTCGGCTCGGTGGGTGTGTATATGAACTATACGTTCGAGTAGAACCTGCGAACAAAACCGGAATGTAGCTGTTTTTACCGGGAATTTCCCGCGTTCTCCGGTTGTAATACGCCGCCGTTTCCACGATAATGAAAGAGCAAACGACGAATCCCACCCCCACCGGAGGATGTCATGGGTCGAGAGGACGATTACAGGGACAGGGCCGAGAAGCGCAGCGTTCGGGACAAGGACGACCGCGACCGCTTGAGTTGGAGTGAAATCGACAAGTTACGCAGCGGAAAGAAGGTGCGCAACGAGCGTCCCTCCGCCTCCCGGAAAGAAAAGCACGTCACCCAGCAGTACAAAAACGACCTCAACGACATCTTCGACAAGGGCGTGATTCCCGACTACCTCAAGGAAGATATGGCGGCGCTGTCCAAGCCGAAAGACGAAGGCCAGTTGCGCCTGCTTGCAGCCATTCGCGACGCCTCCAGCCCTGCGGCCCTCCGCAAGGCGGTCAATGCATATACGAAAAAACACAAGGAATTCCCGGACGATACCACGATTCTTTACCGGGTGCTGGAATGCGATGACGAAGCCGTCCTCTTGCAAGCCATCCGACAGATTGCGAAAATCGCCGAAGTGGAACCGTTGCCCAGCAAGCGGCAACTCGCCTTGAAGCTGGAATCCATCGCCTTGATGGCCGAGGACGGCGAACTGATCGATGAAGCCGAGGAACTTCGAAGAAAAGCAAAATAATTTCAAGGAGATACGTATTCGTTTTCCGTGATTCGGACGATCTTCCCGCCCTCTAGGTGCGCCACGCGGTCTGCCCGCGCCACCACGCCGGGGCGATGGGCGACGAACAGCACGGCGCAAGATGCCTTCACCTCGTCGAGCACGTCGAGCACGAGGTTTTCGGTCCCTTCGTCCAATGCGCTGGTGGCTTCATCAAGCACCAGCAGGTCCGGTTTTTTCAACAACGCGCGGGCCAAAGCCACCCGCTGACGCTCGCCTTCACTCAATTTTCCACCTTCCGGGCCAAGCATTTCGCCGCGTCCCTCGCGTGACGCCTGCGGCAGGTGTTCCAGTCCCAGCGAGGCGAGTACGGACTCGAAGGCTTCGGGCGTGAGGTCGGGATCGCCGACGCTCAGGTTGTCGAAAAGTCCCATATCAAACAGCACGGGGCGTTGCTCGACCAGCGCGCTGCGGCGGCAGCGGTCGTCCATGCGTGCCTCGCGCAGGTCGAGGCCGTCCCAGTCGATGCACCCGCCGTAGCCTTCCAATCTTCCCGTCAACGTGGCGGCGAGCGTCGATTTCCCCGCTCCCGATTCCCCCGTGAGGGCGAGGATTTCCCCCCGGCGCAACTCCAGGTTCACCCCGGCGAGCACTTTCCTGGGTCCGTAGGCGTAGCGTACCTCTTTGAAATGAATCGCGTTTTTCAATTTCGGCAAAACAACTCCCCGGTGCAGGTCTTCCTCCGGCGCGTCGAGAAACTCCGCGATGCGCCCCAATCCTGCACGACCGGGTTGCAGGAGATTTTGCAGGCGGCCCAGGTTTTTCAACGGTTCGTAGAGCATCAGGACGGCGGCGAGAAACGAGAAAAAATCCTCCGGCACCAGCACGCCGTCCCGGTGGCGGATTCCGGCCAGCAGCAAGGTTCCCACGAGCGCCAAGGCCCCAAGAACCTCCATCAGCGGCGAGGAAAACGCCCGCACGAAGTAACTTTTCAGAGAATGGCGCAATAATGCGCGATTTTGCACGAGAAAGCGCTGCATTCGCGGTTCGCGGTACGAAAAGCCTCGGATCACCCCCGCCGCTCGGACGTCTTCCTCCACGTGGTCGGCCAGTGCGGCCAAGGCTTCCTGCCGATGAGTCGAGGTTCGCCGCAGCCGCCGCGCCACCCAGGCAATGGGCAACGAGGCCACCGGCAGCACAAGAAAGGTGACGACCGACAACAGCGGGTCCAGCGCCACGGCGACGCCCAGTAGAACCAGCACCTTGAGTGAATCCGCAAAAAGTGAGCCTACCGCGTGAGTTACGGCCTCTTGCACGCGGGTTACGTCCGAAGTGAAGCGCACCACCAGCCCACCCGTTCCAGCCTCGCGCAGTTTTTCCGGAGTCAGTCGGTGCAGCTTGCGCATCATTCGGGTTCTCAGAGCAGCCGCCGTTCGCTCGCCCAGGACACCCATCCAGTAAAAACGTCCCAACTGCCCCAATCCACGACCGAAAGCCGCCAGCAGCACCAGCGCGGGCACGCCCCAAAGCGCCGCCTTTTCTCCCGCCAGCATGGCAACGAATTCCCGCAGCCACAAGGGAAGCGATTCCGTCGCCGCCGCCGGACCGGCAAACAGCACTTTGACCACGGGCCCGATGAGAAAAGCATAAGCTCCCGTCGCCAACGCACCCAGAATCGTGGCGAGAAGTGACAAATAGAGGTATTTCCGTTCGGGAAAAGCGAATTCGCCGATTCTTCGCCACGTTGCTTTCATGCCGTCAATTCCTCTTCGAGCATTTTGAGCGAACGGGGCTTGCGAGGAAGTTGGTCGAGCAGCAGAGGCGTCAGCAGCGCCTTGGCTTCGAGAGCCTGACTACGAGTCAGGCATACGCCGGAAAGCTCGCGCAGGGGACGTTCCAACGCTTCGGACAGCGCCTGTCTCGTGGATTCCCGGCAAACGTCGGACAGGGGTGTTTCGGAGGCCGCCACCAGTCCCGGCACGGAAGGATCGACGAAAGCCGTTCCTTTAAGCCGCCCACCGCTGCGGGCGCAACGCTTCAGATCGGGACGCAGACCGAGGATATCGAGCAGCCGCAATTCGAAAAACACCCGGTGTTTCAAGGTCGCCGGAACGCTTTTCAGCCGGTCCAGGAAAAACGCGAGCAACTCGTATAACAGAGGTTCGGACTGCCCCAACGGCGACAGCTCCGCCGTCAGTTCGCAATACCAGCTCGCCAAGGCGATTTTCCCAAGGCTTTCGCGCAGTTCTATAAATGGATCGATAAGGTGGGCCGAAATCAGGGTCGCCATGCGGTCCCGCCGTCGGGTCTGCAATTCCGCTTCAAAACGGGTAAAAGGCTGCAAAATCCCGCCGAAACGTTTGATGCTTTTGCGTCCCTGGATGGCGCGCACGTCGATACGTCCCCCGGCAAGCGAGAAAAGCCCTACGATCAGATCGGCCTCGCGTAGCGGTTGCAGTCGAACGACGATGGCCTGGTCCTTGATTCGAGCCATGAAACGCTTCCGACCGGGCGTCAGGAAAGTCCCGGCATCAACAGGGTGGCGATGATGAAATACGCCGTGATTCCAACGATATCGATAGATGTGGTGACGAAGGGTCCGGTGGACACGGCGGGGTCGAAGTTCATGCGTTGCAGGGCCATGGGAACGAACGCTCCGATGGCCGCCGCGAAAATCATCGCAACACACAACGCGAATCCGACGACGAAACCGATCATCGAGATTTCGTCGTAGATCAGGTACGCAACCGCGCCCAGCAGCAGCCCGTATACGCTACCCAGCGCGATACCCGTACCGATTTCATTGAGCATGGTGAAGAGAATCTGGTCTACGTGGATACGCCCCAGGGCAAGACCTCGCACGACGATGGTTGCGGATTGCGCACCCAGATTACCCGCCATGCCGATCACCACGGGGATAAACGCCGCCAGAGGCAGCACTTTTTCGAGCGTCGGTTCGAACATACTGATGACCCACATCACCAGGATGCCTCCTGCCCAACTCGCCAGCAACCACGGCGCGCGGTAGATGATATTTTGTTTAAGGCTGTAATCTTCCAGGACTTCTTCGTTCGCACCGACAAGACGCAGGATATCCTCCGTGGCTTCCTCGCGGATGACGTCGATGATGTCGTCCACCGTGACTATGCCGACGATCGCGCCTTTGTCATCGATCACGGGAGCAGCGAGCAGGTCGTAGTTGGCGATCATCCGGGCGACTTCCTCCTGGTCTTGGCTGACGTGGGCGGAAATCAGGTCGGTTTCCATGAAATCCTCGATCACGTCGTGCTCGGAAGCCTGGAGCAATTCGCGCAACGAAACCACGCCGACGAGTTCGCCGTGTTCGTCGGTGGCATACACATAAGAAATCAGTTCCGGTTCATCCTCACGGGTCTGCACTTCCTGCAAAGCCTGACCGGCGGTAGTGGTCGCGGGCACGCCGACGAACATCGGCGTCATGATACCGCCCGCCGTATCCGGTGGATATTGCAGGATTTCCTTGAGTTCCTCGCGGTTCTCGACCTGGAGTGTTTGCAGGACGGATTCCTTCAGTTCCGGGTCCACCTCGGCCAGCAGGTCGGCGGCGTCGTCGGGGTCCATGTGCTGAAGAATCCGGCCCAGTTCTTCTCCGCTCATTGCCTCCACGAGGTTCGTGGCGATCACGTCGTCGAGTTCGGCCAGCACGAAGGCTTTGGCCTCGTCGGACTGGACGAGCGAGAAGATTTTCTGTTGGTTTTCGATGGAAAGGAAACGGCAGATCAGTGCGAGGTCGGCAGGGTGCACACGCTCCAGGAAGCGTTCGAGACGCACGGTTGCGCCTTTACGCAAGAGTTTATTGATCGCGTTGAACAGCGTTTGCTGTTTACGACTGAGCACGTCGTTTCACCCCTGAAATTTTCGAGGCCTAATGGCCTGCCGGTACTTGGGTACGGTTCCTCGTTCATCTTTCTCTCCAAATCACTACCGATGCCTTTGTATACCCACTCGTCGGAAATTGGAAGGAAAAAAACAGTGGATCGTAAAAAGAGGGTGCCTCGCAAAATGTAGAAATGGCTGGTCGGGTAATTTCGTGGAAAATCAAGAGGTTGAAGCAGGATCACAGGGTTGGCGGAGAAGCCGTACGCAATCGACAACCCACCGGGAAACAGAATAATAATCTTATTTTTCAATGGGTTGCAAATATTCAAGGTAAATATCACGCCTCTAGATTTCGCCCGAACATCGTGGGCGGACATTAAAATAGTGCAAAATCTGTTTTTTTGTTTGAAACCTCAAAAAAGGGAGGATGAATGTAGGGGCGGGTGAAAGGAGCATAGCGACTGTAGCCCCCCGTTTTGACAGATTTTTTCGGTTTTTAGGGAGCTCCGTTCACTTTGTTCACTACACTCGCCCCTACGTTTTTTCTCCTTGGAATAAGCTTTTACAATGTTTCGCACTAATTTAATTTCCGCCCGAGCATCGTCAAGACATGCCTGGAGGGTTGACCCCGAAGCAACAACATTGTATGTAACGAAGTTCCCTTCGATGAAAGGAGAAGGCGATGTCACTGTTGGAAGAATTCAATACCCGTTTGAAAGAGGCGATGAAGTCCCGTAACGCGCAAGAACTGGGTGTGCTGCGGATGGTTAAAACCCGGTTTCAACAGAAAAAAACCGAAAAAGGCTTTTCCGGAGAGGTGACCGACGACGTGGCCCGCGAAGTCGTCGCCCAGTACGTCAAGCAGATGAAACGCGCCCTGGAGGATTTCGAGCGCGCCGGGGATCAGGGAGCGGAAAAAGCCGCCCAGGCCCGGTTCGAAATCGACTACCTCAAGGACTTTCTGCCCCAGCTTCTTTCCGAAGAAGAGACGCGCAAACTCGTCGAAACGATCGTGGCGGAACAGGGGCTCGATCAACCCAGCCACGCCGGGCGAGTCGTCGGCGCGGTGATGAAAACCCACAAGGGCAAGGTCGATCCGGCGCTGGTCAAAAAACTGGCCACCGAGATCCTTGCGGGCTGAAAAGCCCGAAGCCTGGAGAACCCCACGAGCCTTGGAACATCGATGAATCTCTACACACGTTTCTCCGATTTCCCTTTCAACGAGGGAAAAATCATGCTCACGGCGGGCAATTTCGACGGCGTACATATAGGCCACCGTGCCTTGCTGGAGCACACCGTCAAGCGGGCGCGACAACTGGACGCAAAGCCGGTGTTCGTCACCTTCGATCCGCACCCCGTCCAGCTTTTCAGCCCGGGAAATTTCACGCCGCTGCAAACCCTGCGCGACCGGGTGGAGTCCATGGCGCGGCTCGAACCACACGCCGTGGTGGTGGTCGAATTCAACCGCGACCTCGCCGACACCCCGGCGCGGGATTTTTTCACGGGTTTTCTCTTGAAACGGCTCGAACTGGTGGGTCTGGTGCTCGGATGGAACTCCACCTTCGGCAAAGGACGAGAGGGAACCGCCGAGAAAATCGCCGAATTCGGCAAGGAAATGCACTTCGAGGTGGACGTCTTCCCCCCCTACCTGTGGGAAGACGAACCAGTCAGTTCGACACGCATCCGCAACGCACTTACAGATGGGGATTGCCGGGCCGCCACCGCCATGCTGGGGCATCCGTACTCCCTATGCGGGCACGTGGTCAAGGGCTTTCAGCGTGGACGAACGTTGGGGTTTCCCACCGCCAATCTCAGCCGCCAGGGCTGTCTCGTTCCCGCACGCGGGGTGTACGGCGGGTATTGCATCGTCGGCGGTCGCAGGCACATGGCAGCGATCAGCGTCGGCACCAACCCCACCTTCGGAAACCTGGAACAGTCGGTGGAAGCCTTCATCCTGGATTTCGATGAGGAAATTTACGGGGAAGCCATCGAGATCGAATTCGCAATGCGCCTGCGCGGCGAGAAGAAATTCGGCAGCGTAGACGAATTGGTCGCGGAAATGACACGCGACGTCCAACGCATCAGGGAGAATCTGGATTAGGGATTCGTTCGACAAACCCAAGCGGGGGCAACATACCCTGGTGATTACCAGTTCTTATCCCCGCCATCCCAGGGACTACGCCGGGGCTTTCGTCGAGCGTTCGCTGGATTACTACGCCGATTCCGGCCCGGTCACGGTGGTCTGTCCCGACGACCGCCACGCCCGATTTCGCGGTACGGATGCGGAACGTTTCCGGGTGGTGCGCTCGGGAGCGCTGTTTCGCAAGTTGCCCGGCCCGTTTTACGGCTCCGGAGCGCCGGTCAACCTGAAAAATCCCTTTAAACTTGCCCTGATTCCCTACGCGGTGGGTGCACTGGCCCACGAAGCCTGGGGAAAAGCCGTTGATGCCTCCCGCGTGGTCAGTCACTGGATCGTCCCGGCGGGGCTGATCGGCGCGGCGGTGCGCGAACGCTACGGCCTGCCGCACCAACTCATCGTGCACGGATCGGATTGGATGACCCTCCGACGCGCCCCCGGCGGGATGGTGCTGGCACGCTGGATTTTCGAACGTTCGGACGACATTGTGGCCGTAAGTCCGCAGATCGCCCAGGAAATCCGCGCCGTGACCCGCAGACAATCGGGAGACGCCTTCGTCCGCCGCCTGCGCGTGGTGCCGATGGGTATCGATACCGAACCCTACCGCCGCCTCGCCGCACTCGACGCCCCCGACGACGAATTACGTGTCGCGTTTTTAGGACGTCTGATCCGAGGCAAAGGCGTGCGGCACCTGGTGCGGGCGATATCGGGTATCGAGGGACTGCGACTGGAAATCGGCGGAGAAGGCTACCTTCGCCACGAAATCGAACGCCTGGCCCGCTCCCTGCGGGTGAGCCTGCGTATGCTGGGAGAAGTGGACGGGGAGCGCAAACTCCAGCTTTTCGGGCGCTCGCAGGTAATGGCGATTTGTTCGCATTCAAGGCTGGATTTCCGCGAAGGCTGTCCCCAGGTACTGCTGGAGGCAATGGCCTCGGGCCGCGCGGTGCTGGCCACGGCTTCCGGCGGCATACCGAGTGTGATCGAGCACGAACGCAACGGACTGCTCGTGCCTCCCGGCGACGAGGGAGCCCTTCGGCGGGCGCTTTTACACCTGCGCAACGACGCCGATTTGCGCCGACGCCTGGGAAAGGCCGCTGCAATAGATGCCGAAAATTACGACTGGAAACGCATCGGTCCGCGACTGGCCGAAGGTTTTGCCGAACTTTAGCCCGCATAATTCATGAAGAATCTGCTACGACTTGAAAATCCTCGATCTTTCACTTGTTTCCCGATTTTCATCCTCGACAGACTGTAAAGTATGCCTGCGGGTGAAAATCGGTCCAACTTCATGAAATATCTTCGGTTTTCGGCGTCTCGCTACGATCCTCATGAATAATGCGGGTTAGCTCGCTCCAAAGAACGAAATCCCACCAAAATGCCTGACCCGTCCCCAGTTTTATAACAGCCTGATCTGACCCAGAATATCATGAGTCCGCTCGTTCCGAGTGCCGCCCGTAAGGGCGGTGTATCGAGGAATCCCTACGAAAAACGCTATGGTTCGATACGATTTGCTTCGCAAATCACTCTCCATGAGCGTTTTACCTCTTGGAAAAAAACTGGGAATGGATCAGCTAAAATGCATTCCATCGAAAGAAACGCTTGAGTT
The DNA here is from genome assembly GCA_963663525.2 of Myxococcota bacterium. Taxonomy (GTDB): domain Bacteria; phylum Myxococcota_A; class SURF-8; order SURF-8. Next base: position 889,733 of record CAXXHC010000003.1, on the reverse strand, counting down.
GAAGGCGGCGGCTCTGTATGTTGTCCCGGTGAACCTACAGGTGAAACCGGGTGGAAACACGAGAAGTAAGTCTTCGTTTTCGTTCGCGGTTTCGGCCCTTAACCGGAGGAACGCCCCTTCCATGAAAGACGCCTCGCCACCTCGCCCGTCCCCGACGGATGCCGACGAAAAACGCAGCGGGGAAGACCGTCTGAAACGATCGCTATTGCGCTCCACCTGGCTGATGAGTTTGTTCACTGTTTTAAGTCGTTTGGCGGGACTGGGACGGGAAATGGTGATCGCCCACTTCCTCGGCACGGGAAAAATTGCCGACGTCTACGTCATTGCCTGGATGCTGCCCAACCTCTTTCGGCGTCTGGTGGGCGAAGGCGCGATGTCCGCCGCCGTGGTGCCGGTATTCGTCGATCATGCCGGAAACAAACGAGATTTCGCCAAAGTCTTTTCCCGTGTGTTCGCACTTTTCACCAGTTTCGTCACTTTACTGACACTGGGTTTCATCGTCTTCGCCAGTCCGCTCGTCGAACACGTGTTCGCACGCGGTTTCGCCTCGGACCCCGAAAAACTGCAATGGGCGGTCACGCTCTGCCGCTGGATGTTCCCCTACCTGATTTTCATCAGCCTGGCCGCCGTGGCGCAGGCGGCGCTCAACACGCACAAAGTCTTCGGACCTCCAGCTTTTACGCCGGTGCTACTCAACCTGTCGATCATCGCCTCGGCTCTGCTGCTGGCTCCCTGGATCGAGGTCGAGCCGGTCTGGGCCTTCGTGGTGGGTGTACTGGCGGGAGGGATGCTGCAATTCCTCTTTCTTCTTCCATACTTATGGCGTCTGGGAATCAAAATCAGGCTTTCGTTCGACTGGCGACATCCCGCCGTGAAAAAGGTCATGTTACTGTTCGCTCCCGCCGCGCTGGGGGCAGGAGTCTACCAACTCAACGTGATGCTCTCTGAGATGATCGCCACCTACCTCGACCTGGAAGGCGGTCTGGCGGCCCTGCAATTTTCCACACGGCTGACCGAATTCACGCTGGGGGTATTCGTCATTGCCATCAGCACCGCCGTGTTACCCACGCTGGCCGCCCAAGTGCGCGACGGCCTGAGCGACGAAATGAAGCGCACCTTCCTGTTTGCCCTGCGCATGACGCTGCTAGTAACTCTACCCGCCACGGCGGGATTGTTGTTGATTCGTGAACCGGCCATCGTAATGCTGTTCAAATCCGGGCTGTTCAACGAGCGTTCCGTGCGCCTGACCGCCGACGCCTTTTTCTTCCACGCAATGGGCATCGTGTTCATCGGGGTGGGACGGATCTGCGTCCCGGCTTTTTACAGCATGAAAGACACCAAAACCCCGGTCAAAGCCGCCGTGGTGGCGCTCGTGGTGAACGTCGCCTGCTGCCTTCTGCTTCTGGGACCGATGCAACAACGGGGCATTGCGCTTGCAAATTCCCTTTCGGTGCTGGCCCAGGCGGTGGCATTGCTGTATTGGGCCAACCGCCACCTGGAATTGTTCTCAAGCGGGCCGTGGGTGGGCGCGCTGCTGCGAATTTCACTAGCCACGGCGCTGATGACGCTGGCCGGCTGGGGACTCGACCGGGCGCTGTTTCCCGATCCCGTGGCCGGGCGCCTCGATGCCGCCGTGCGGCTCGCCGTGCTGATTCCGTTTTGCGCCGCAATTTTCGGTGGTTTGTTGCTCCTCGTGAAAGCGCCGGAAGCCCGTGAAGCGCTGCTGGTGCTCAAACGACGCGCCCGCCGAACAGGAGGAACGCCATGAGCCGGGAACCGCTTGAACTGCTGGAATGCCAAAGCGACGACCTCAGACAACAAGCTTTCGCCATTCGTTACGAAGTATTCGTAGTGGAACAACAGGTGGCCCCGGATATCGAACGCGACGCCTTCGACACCCATTGCGACCACTTTTTAGCTCGGGTAGATGGAACCAACGCCGGAGCCGCACGCATCGTCCGAGACGGCGACACCGCCCGACTGGGACGCCTTGCAGTGCGCAAAACCTACCGACGCCAGGGCGTGGGCCGCGCGCTCGTGCGGTATGTGGAAAAGTGGGCCGAAACAAGGGGCGTCGAAACTCTGACCCTGCACGCCCAGGCGCGGGCGCAGATCTTCTGGGCGTCGTTGGGTTATCGGGAACAGGGCGCGCCCTTCATGGAAGCCGACACGCCCCACGTCGAGATGGTCAAGGAATTGGAACCCGGTCAAAAGGGGTTCCTCCCCTGATCCATCCACCACGAACGGAAAGATCGGATTCTTCCGTGATTTCGGGATCTTATCTAAAAATCTTCCGCAAGATTCGGCAGACGTACTCCACCTGCGCATCGCTCATGCCGGGGTGGTTGGGAAGGTAGAACACTTCCCCGTAGGATTTCCACTCGTCGGCGAAGGCGAACGCCGTCATATAGTCGGCGCGGCTGTCGATACCCCGCGCCATCAGCCGCCGCCGCAGCGTGCGGGCGTCAGGCACGCGCAACGGGAAGGAATTCCAGGTTCCCTCGCTGCCTTCCACTTCCTTGGGAAGTCGCAAGGCGTCGAGGTCGGCCAAATCGTGCAGATAGCGTTCGGCGATTTCCCGCCGACGCCGGTTGCGTCTGTCCAGCCGCTCCAGTTGCTTGCGTCCCAAAGCGGCTTGCAGGCGGCTCAGCGGTTGCAAGCTATGAGGATCGTAGAGCCGGGGAGCTTCCTCGAACAACGCATCCAGACGGCGGGGATCGAAAGCATTGAGCAGGTAGAAGGGCACGAACGGCCCGACCCGGTAGCCCAGTGCGGTGGTCATCAACCAGTTCCGCAGCCCGCTTGAAGCCAGTCGGCGGACTTGCCTGCCGGTGGGCGGTGTGGACGACAGGACAAGGTTCAGCGCGTGTCGATACAAATTCTCCCGGTCGGTCAGCACCACACCACCGCCGAAAGTCATCAGGTTCTTTCCGTGTACGAGACTGAAGCAGGCGGCGTCGCCCAGCATACCGACGGCTTTTCCCCGGTATTTCGCGCCGATGGACTGGGACGGGTCTTCGATCAACGCCACGCCTTGTTTTTGGGCAATGGCGCAGATGGGGTCCATCTCTGCGCTCTGGCCGAAAGGATGTTCCACGAGTATCGCCGCCGTGCATTCGGTGACAAACTCCTCCAGCCGCCCGGGATCGAGGGCATAGGAAAGCGGATCGCAGGGCGCGAAAACCGGAGTAAATCCACAGGCTTTGACCACTTCCGGGATCGAGTGGAAGCTGTAGGCGGGGAGGACGATCTCGCGTCCCTTCAGCCAGCCCGGACAGGAAAGCAGGGCGTACAGCGCGTGGCGTCCCGCGTTGAACGCGACAGTATGTTCGGCTAAGTGATAGGCGGCGAAATCGTCCTCGAAGGCGGCCACGGCGTCTTCGCCGATGGCGTCGCCTGCGAATAATTGCCCAAGGATTTCGGCGACTTCCGCCGCATCCAGGTTGATATTGTGCCGGGCCACGACGTGAAACATGGCGATCCTTCAGCGTTTCGAGCGAGGAGACAACCCCGCCAGATCCGTCCAGGTTTTCGAGGCCATCGCCGGAGCCAGCCCCGGTTCGACCGCGATTTCCCGAACGAGTTTGAAAACCTGTCCCGGCGTCAGGTAAAAACGCCGATACGCGCTGCGTGCGAGAGCCTCGCGCCGGTCAGAGCGGGGAGCTATGTCCCGGCTTTCCCAGTACGAACCGGGCCACGGCTCGTACACCGAATAATGGGCCAGATCCAAGCCCAACTCGCGCGAATCTCGCACGGTGGCGGTATCTTCGGCGAGCGTCGAATCCGGCAGGCCGAGCAGAAAATAGCCTGTGATCGAAATCCCCGAACGGTGCGCCGCCCGGACGATTCGCCGTATGAGGTCCGGCTCGTGCCGCCATGCGGCGCTTACGGCGTCGTGCGGCACGCCCAGGGTTTCGACACCCAGCGCGATGCGGCGGCACCCGGCGGCGGCCATCGCCGGAAACAGCGCCGGGTCCATTTCACGGGGACGCACTCCATTGACCAACTCCCACGCCACCGGCGGTTTTCGCTTGAGGATTTTCTCGCACAGCTCGTCCACTTTTTCGGGGCGGGCCGCAAAGGCGTCGTCCTCGAAATGCACCGCCCGAATGCCGTAACGCCTTGAAAGAAGACACATTTCCTCTGCCATCGTAGCGGCGTCGCGATAGGCGACAGATTCCCGTCGCAGCGACGGAACCTGGCAATGTCGGCAGGACGAAAGGCAGCCCCGACTATAAAACGCTGCCGCGAAAGGCAAGGCAACACTACGATACGCCCGACCGTAGCGCAGCAGGGGAAGAAAGTCCCGGTCGGGTGCTTCCAGGTGGTGAAGGTCGCGTTCGCGGCGCGCGGGTCCGTGAAAGCGCAACTGGCCGTCTTCCATCCAAACGACGCCCTCCGGGGCTTCGCCGTCGCCGCGCACGAAGGCCAGAGCATCGATCACCACCCGTTCGGGGTCGCCGCGAATCGCCAGACGAGCTCCGGTGGCGAGAAGCGTTTTTTCAGGTTCGAGTGAGGGCATCTCGCCGACGAGCAGCACGGGAAGATCGGGACGCAGGGCACTCAGTCTTTGCACCAGCGAAATCGTCTGGCGAAGCTGAAAATGACGGACGGAGAGAATCACCGCCTGCACCGAAGACGCCCTGGCCCGGCCCAGCACCGTGTCGAAGAAGTCGAAGTCCAGGTCGCGCCCTTCCACCCGCCATCCGGCCTTTTTCAGTACGGAAGACAGGCAGGCGAGGTCCAGGGGAAACGCCACCTCGTTGCGCCATCCCGGTTTGATAAGCAGTACGGTTTCTTTCTCGTTCACGTCCCCGCCTGAAATTGCAAGAAATTACGCGATGTTACGACGAACTCGGCTCGTCGCAAAACGACCGTTAGAATTCCCACACCAGTTTCAGCGCCAGATCCAGGAAAATCGGCGTATTGGGAAAATCGGTGGCCACGTAGTGATACCGCGCCGCCCCTCCCAAGGCCCAGTTCTCGCCGAAAAAATAGTGCAGATCGAAGCTGGTGCGGATGCCGAAATCCGTCCTCCAGCGATGGGTTACTCCCGAATGACTGATGTACGATCCCATCGCCAGCCCGAAAGAAGGCACGATGGGTAGCCGGTCCAGTTCGTATTGCAGGCCAAGGGTCGCGTCGGTGAAATGCACCTTTTCGGATTGCTGCACCCCGAACCCGGCGTATTGCAGATCGAGACGAAGCTGTGCCTGGTTCCAGAAACGCCAGGCCGCACCACCGGTCAACGACAATCCGCCGTAATCGCGCTCGTGGGTTCGAAGCCACGAAAACCCGGGGCGCAAATCCACCTGCCAGTCGCTGTCCGGGTTCATGGCATAGGCATTTCCGGACATGGCGCATGAGCAAAGCACGGCCCAAACCAGCAGCGTTACCAATGTCGTTCCGGTTTTCCGCATCGATCGTACGTCCTTTCCTCCCCAGCCTAAGCTCAGTGCGCAGAAGATGCAAGTATCTTGTGACGGTGCCCCACGAATCGGGAAAACTCCCTTCCAAATCGGTCCAAGGGTTTGCAATCTTTCCGCCAATCCACTATAAGACTGCTTGAGGATTCGTTTTTTCCGAATTCATATCCGAGTGCGTGAAATCACCACAGCTTTCTTTCAATCGGTAGTTGAACGACATGGAACAACAACCTCCCGTGCAACCCCACTCGACGGACAACGAGCTGAACGCCGTGCTGGAATCCCTGCTTTCACTGGTGCAGCACGACGAAAACAAGAAACTCGCCCAGCAGACGAGCGAACTGATCCGCCGGCTGGCCGAGCAGCGATTTTACCTGGTCGTTCTCGGCCAGTTCAAGCGTGGAAAAAGCACGTTCATCAACGCTTTGCTCGATCTTGAAATCCTGCCTACGGGCGCCCTTCCGGTCACGTCCGTCATCACGCTGATCGAATACGGGGCCAAGCGTCAGATTTCGGTCAGTTTCAAAAACGGCGAGGAAAAGCGCATCTATGCGGGAGAAATCGGCGAGTACGTCACCGAGCGCGACAATCCCCACAACAAACGCAACGTCGATGCGGTACGCATCGCCGTGCCGTCTCCCCTGCTCCAAAGTGGCGTGGTTCTGGTGGACACTCCCGGTCTCGGCTCGACCTTTACGCACAACTCCGATACCACACGGAAATTCGTACCCCAGGTGGATGCCGGGTTGATCCTGCTGGGCGGTTCTCCACCCATCGGCGAGGAGGAAATGCGCTTCCTCGACGAAATCGGCCCCACCGTGCCAAAGATGATCTATATCATCAACAAAAGCGACCAGCTTTCCACCGGCGAACGGGACGAAGTGCTCGAATTCACCCGCTCGGTGCTTTCGAGAGTCGATCCCGACCCGGAAATCTACCTGACCGCCGCCATCGCCCCGTTTAAAAAGATCTCAAAAGACGCGCAACTGGACGTGGACGGCGGTGTGGGACGCCTTCGGGAGAGACTGTCCTATCTTGCCCGCGCCGAGGCGCTGAGTCTGCTCAAGGCGTCGCTCGTGCGAAAAGGGCGGAGAGTCGCCACGACCTTTATCGATACGCTGAGCGTCGAAATGGCCAGCGTGGACAAGCCGGTCGGACAGAACGAGAAAAAGCTGCAACGCTTCAAAAAAGCCTATACCCGCCTCGCCCGCCTGCGCGCGGAGCACGAAGCGATCTTGGAATCCGACCTGGAGGTCGTGCTCGCCGAAATCGACTGGGTGCTTAAAGGCTTTTTGCGACGCGCCGTGGCACCAGTGCAGGAAGAGATCCGCAAGACGGCTCAGGGCATCGAAGAGGAACGCAAGGATGAACTCGTGGACATCCTCTCCGAGGAGCGGAAAAGCTCCTCGCTCAAGCTGCTGGAACAGTTGCGGGAACGGGCTTTTTCGCGTGCCGAAAAAGGCTACGAGGAATCCCTCATCCGGTACCAGAAAGCGCTGGAGGACATCCTCGTCTCGCTGAAATCCGCCACAGGCCAGATTTTCGGTTTCCAACCCGGAGACGTGGATCTCGACGTGTCGCTGCCCGAACGCTCCGACCTCTTCTTCAGCCTCGACGACCAGCCGCATTTCTACGAATACGAGAAGGTGGAAAACTGGATTTCGGCCCGTGTAATGGCCTACCCCGTGTACCGTGAAAAAGTGGTCGAAAAAGCGCTGAAACAGGTCGAACCGCTGCTGGACCGCAACATGGGTCGTGTCCGGGCGGATCTCGTCCACCGCATCAACGAGGGCGCACGGCAGTTCAAGCACCAGGTCAACCAGCGCGTCGAGGAATACAAGAAGAACATCGAACAGGCCGTGGCGCGTGGAATGCGTATCCGTGCGAAAACAAAGAAAGAACGCGAAAAACAGCTCGAAAACTTCCGGGCGCTGATCGAACGGACCGAGCAGGTCGTGCAGGCGCTAGATCGCATGGGCTGACGCCTGAATAAGAAATCGGGCTCCGATTTCTGCACGAGGACAGGCAGCGGGTAAGTCGGGCGAAAATTACCCGACCTTGTACTTCCCGAAGCGTAATAGCCTGAAATCAAAAGAGAATCGGAATCAATCGGGAGGGTTCTTCCCGAATTTTTCGGAGATGATCGCCGCACCCACGGAATCGCCCCAGACGTTGATCGCCGTGCGGAAGCGATCCAGCAACCAATCCACGCTCAGCAGGATGCCCACACCTTCCACCGGGACGTGCACGGCGGTCAGCACCATCACCATCGTCACCAGTCCGGCCTGGGGAATCGCCGCCGCACCCACCGCCGCCAGTGTGGCGGTCAGCAGCACCACCACCAGTTGCGCGCCGCTCAGGTGAATGCCGTAGGCTTCGGCGATGAACACCACCGCCACGGCTTCGTATAAAGCGGTGCCGTCCATGTTGATCGTCGCCCCCAGCGGCAGCACGAAACGTGAGGTTTTGGTGTCGAGTCCGGCGTTCTGCTCGGCACTGCGAATGGTCAGCGGAAGGGTCGCGGCGCTCGACGCCGTGGAAAATGCGGTGAGCATCGGTTCGGCGAAATGCCCGGCGTGGCGGATGGGATTGCGGCGAGTGAAGATCCACAGCAACAGCGGCAGCACGAACGCGGCGTGGATCGTCAGACCGCCCAGCACCGTGAGGAAATACTTGGCCAGCCGTCCCAACTCGGACCACACCGCCTGTCCGCCGCCCTCCTGTCCTACGCGATAGGCCACCAAGCCGATAATGCCCAGGGGAGCCAGCCAGACCAGGAAACGCACGATGCGCATCAGCACTTCGTTGACCGCTTCGGCCAGTTCGATCACTTTTTGGCCGGGCTCGCCGATACGGGTCAGGATGCCGCCGAAAACAAGGGAAAACACCAGCAATCCCAGGATGTTGCCTTTCGCGGCGGCTTCGACGAGATTCGAGGGCACGAGCCCCCGCACGAGGTCGAAAAGGGCATCGTACCAGCGAATCACGCGCACCGATTCGGATCGGACGGAGGCATCCACGCCGAACCCGACGCCGGGGTGCACGATCGACACCAGCACCAGTCCGATGGACACCGCGATAAGCGTGGTGGAAAAATAGTACAGAAAGGTATAGCCGAACGTTTTGCCGACCTTGTGTTGTTCGCTCAGCGCCGCCATGCCGACGATCATGCTGCAGACGATCAACGGGACGACGATCATTTTGAGCGCGTTCATGAACAGGTCGCCCAGGAGTTTTAGAAACCCGGCGAAAAAGGGCATGTCGCCCGAGACGATCGCCTCGCCCCAGAGCCCGCCGATGGTGAAACCCGCCACCGCGCCCACCACCAGCAGAAGAGGCAGAAGCCAGGGTTTGGAGGAAGAAAGGGGCAATGCGTGTTCTGTTCTCGCAACGTCGTGCGGCATGGCGAAAGTCCAATGTTTTCCAGGGTTCGTGGTTCGTTCCTACCATGCCCGACCTGGTAGGGTTTTGCAAGGGGGAAGGGAAAAAAGGAGGCATGTGTATGAAAGACCACGTTCCGGTCTGTCGCTTTCCGGCTTTTGTTTGTGAGTTTTTTTCATGCCAAAGCGTGAAATACGCAAAAGGAATTTTTCCGCATCCCCACTAATGAGAAGAAGGGAGCATTCTAAAGCATATGGAGAAGTGGATGAAGATCGTTTTTCGATGGATCGGGCTCTTGCTTTGGTTGTCTTTGTTTCCGACGGTTTTTGCCGCCTGCGACGACGGATTTCCCGGAAATAGCGTATTGCGCAAGAAAGAAATCTACGATCCCGGCTGTACTGGAAAAGCCTATTATTGCCGCCTCTATTATTACGACAAACAGGGGGATTTCGTCCTGGCCGCTTTCGATCACGATTGCAACGGCGTTGGAGACGAAAGAGAGCGCATCTCAGAGTCTTCGATCGGATGGGATCAAGTCGAGGAGATGAATGCGGCGGGCGAGGATTTGTACAGCAATCCCGATCCGTTCCGATACACCGACCTTCTTCCCGCGTCCGTAGACGACCCGGATCCCTGGGAATACAACGTGCCTTCCGGGGGGATGTATACCTATAGCTCCTGTGTCGAAACCCTCGTGGAAGAGGAAAGGCGGGTCGTTTTATCCAATCAGGATTGTGATTCGACGACGAACGATTGCACCGTGTACTTCAAAGATGAAAACGGGCTGGTGCTGTCGTACGGGAAAGACGACGGCTGCGACGGCACTCTGGATTCCACCTGCATCCGCTGGACGTACAACGATGCCGGACGGGTCTTGAGCGAGACGACGGACACCGATTGCAACGGCAAGCCGGACGAGGATTGCCGCGAGTGGACCTACAACGAGTTCAATCAACCGACCGAGTACGGACGCAGCGAAGATTGTACCGGAATATGGGACACGAACTGCAAAATCTGGCGATACGACGAAGAGGGACGGCAAACCTACTACGCACGCAGCAAAGATTGCAACGACATCGCGGATGCCGATTGCACGCGATGGATGTACGATGATGACGGGAACCTCGTCCAAGTGTTCTATGGGAAGGATTGTGATGAAGTCCTGACCTTGGAAATGCCGACATGCGAAGTCTGGAAATGGACCGAGGATGGGAAATTTCTTGAATATCACAAGGATTTGTATTGCGACGGCATCAATTATTCAAAATGCCGTACGCTGAGTTACGACGAAAAGGGGCGTATTATCGAGTACAGACGTGAAGAGGATTGCAACGGCGTCGGAGATACGTGCAAGAGCTACAGATACAAAGAAAAACACTGACGCGGCACATAGGGAGAGAAGCGGATGAAGATCTTTTCGCGGTGGATCGTGTGCTTGCTTGGGCTGTCTTTGTTTCCGGCGGTTTTTTCCGCCTGCGACGATGGCCAAGAAGAGTTTCCCGGAGATAGCGTGTTGAGAAAAAAAGAAATCTACGATCCCGGCTGTACTGGAAAACCCTCTTATTGCCGTCTCTATTATTACGATGAAAAGGGAGATTTTCTCTGGGCCTCTTTCGATCACAACTGCAACGATATCCGGGACGAACAAGAGCATTGCTGTGAATCTTCGACCGGATGGGATGAAGTCGTGGAAATGAATTGGGCGTACGAGGATTTTTACAGTAATCCCGATCCGTTCCGGTTCACCGATCTTCTTCCTGCATCCGAAGAGAACCCGGACCCCTGGGAATACGACCTGCCGTCCGTTGATACCGATGAAAGATCTTTCGCAGTCATCGAAGCGGATGGAGAGTTAAGCGTTCTACCCAATTATAATTATTCCGACTGCATCGTGTATGCGAAGGATGAAAACGGGTTCATTATTTTCCGAGGGTACGATGACGATTGCGATGGTACCTACGATTCCGATTGCGTACGCTGGACGTACAACGATGACGGACGGGTGTCGAGAAAAACGATGGATACCAATTGCGACGGCGAGTCGGACAAGTATTGTTGCGAATGGAGCTACAACGAGTTCAATCAACCGACCGAGTACGGGTGTAGTGTCGATTGTGATGGAACGAGGAATTGGAGCTGCAAAGTCTGGCGCTACGATGAGGAAGGGCGACAGACCTATTATTCCCGGGACACTTTGTGCAGCGGCAATGCGGATGTAGACTGTACAGAATGGACTTACGATCATAACGGCAATCTCATTGAAATAACCTACGGCAAAGACTGCAATCGACACCTGACATTGGAAATACCGAGATGCGAAGTTTGGAAAAGGACCGATGATGGGAAATTCCTTGGATATTACAAGGATTTGTATTGCGACGGAAAGGATCGTTCCACGTGCCGCACGCTGAGCTACGACGAAAAGGGGCGTATTGTCGAGTATCGTCGTGAAGAGGCTTGCGATGGCGTCGGAGACGTTTGCAAAACGTACACGTACAAGGAAAAATACGAAGAAAAACAGTGACGTGACGCAGCTTGGGCTTTTTCCTGGTATCCTCTACAGCATGTGCGCCGGATCGACGTCCACGGCCAGTCGGACGAGGGAGCTTGTAGATCGTAACGCGCCGGAATCCTTTGCGATTTTCAGAAATAGGCGCAATTCCCGTGGTGTGGCGGCGCGCGCCAGCAGACGGAAGCGCCAGCGGTCCCGGATTTTTTCGATGGGGGCCGGAGCCGGTCCCAGCAACGCGACGTTTCGGCACGGATCGCGCTTGGAGATGATGGCTGCGAGATCCCGCCGCAGCCGCAGCGCCTCCGCCCAGCCGAGGTTGGGATCTTTGGAAGACAGCAGCACCGCCGCCAGCCGCGTGAAAGGCGGGTAGCGTTTTTCACGAATGCGCGTTTCGAGGTCGTAAAACGCCAGGTCCGGTTCCTGTCCCAGGTTGGCGAACACCGGATGTTTCGGATTCCAACTTTGCACGATCACTTCGCCCGGCACCTCGTGCCTCCCGGCTCGTCCGGAAGCCTGCACCAGCAATTGCCAGGTGCGTTCCATGGCGCGGAAGTCGGGGAGGTTCAATCCCTGGTCCGCAAACGGGATGCCCACCAAAGAGACGTTTTCGAAATCGTGTCCTTTGGCTACCATTTGGGTGCCCAGCAAAATGTCGTAATCTCCACGTCCGAAGGCTCGCAGCACTGCCGCCTGATTCTTCCCGGCCCGCACCCGATCCCGATCCAACCGCGCCACGCGCGCTTCGGGAAAGTACTCGGCCAGTTCCCGTTCCAGTTTTTGCGTGCCCACGCCGACGAGTTCGAGGGCTTTTTGTCCGCAGGAAGGGCATTGGTCGGGCAAATCCGTATGGGCGTCGCAGAGGTGGCAGACCAGCTTCCCCGCCTGGAGGTGGTAGGTCATCCCGATGGCGCAATGCGGGCACGAGATCACCTCCCGGCAGGCGCGGCAGATGGCGAATGGCGAGAATCCCCGGCGGTTGAGCAGCAGAATCGCCTGTTCTTTCCGCTGGAGGCGTTGGTCCAGGGCTTGAATCAGTTCCGTGGAAAGCAGGGTGGATTTGGCCGTGCGCTGGATCGAGAGATCGACGAGCCGAATGGTGGGAAACACCGCCTCGGTGGCGCGGGAAAAGAGGGTGAGACGCCTATACCGACCGTCTCGGGCGTGGTGAAACGTTTCCACCGAAGGCGTGGCCGACCCCAGCACCACCACGGCTCCGGTGAGGTTCGCACGCTGCACCGCGCAGTCCCGCGCATGGTAGGTCAGGCCATCTTCGGCCTTGTAGGAGCTGTCGTGCTCCTCATCCACGACGATCAGGCCCACGTGGTCCAGCGGGCACAGCACCGCCGAACGCGCGCCGATCACCACACGCGCCTCGCCGTCTCGTACCCTGCGCCATTCGTCCGCCCTTTCGGCGGGATCGAGGCCGGAGTGCCAGAGCGCCAGCCGTTTGCCGAAACGGGCATAAACCCGGCTGACGAGTTGGGGCGCAAGGCCGATTTCGGGCACCAGCAACAGAGCGTTTTTGCCTTCTTCGAGGCAGGTTTCCACCGCACGCAGGTAGACTTCGGTCTTGCCACTGCCGGTCACGCCGTGCAAGAGGAACGGTGCGAATTCCCCCTTCGTTACGGCATCTTGCAGGGATTTCGCGGCGACGAACTGTTCCTCGTTGAGTTGCGGAGGAGCCTGGATCTTGCGCGAAAGAAGCTGGGCTTCCAGGGGAGAGCGGCGGCGGGAGATTTCTTCGATCCGCACGGCTCCTTTGTCCAGCAGGCTTTTCAACGCGGTTTGGGCTTTGGGAATGGCTTCGAGCAGCCTCTCTCGCGGGCAGTGTGGGTTTTCCAGAAGAAACTCAAGGACTTGCCTCTGTCGCGGGGCTCGGTCGAGGCGGTCGAGATCCGCCCGTTCCCACTGTGGAACGTACAACGGCACGCGCATTTTTGCCGGGGCTTTGATGGCCTTCGCCGCCCGTTCCCGCACCCATCCGCGCTCCATGGCCCAGGCGAGGCGTTCAGGGGTGAGGCCGCGGACGTCTTTTCGCCAGCGTTTCAGCGGTTTCGGAGTGTCGCCCAACGCCTGCAAGGCTCCAAGCCAGAACGTGCGTTCGCGTGCCGAGAGGTTTTGCGGCTGGGCGTCCAGTCGACCTTCCAAAAAGGCTTTTCCACTGGAAGTACGGGCATATAGGGGCGTTCCGGGCTGAAGCAGTCCTCCCGGTAGCGCTGCCTTGAGGACATCGCCGATGGAGGCGAGATAGTAGCGCGCCACCCATTCGCAATAGCGCATCAGCGAGGCGGGACAAGCGGGCCTGCGGTCGAGCACTTTGCGAATCGCCTTCACATCACCGGGCACGACGTCGGGAGGCGTGTCCCAGACGACGCCGATCATCCGCCGAGCGCCGAAAAGCACCTCGACCCTCACGCCGGGACGTGGTGGATGCTCCATGTCCTGTGGAAGGGCATAAGTGAACAGCCGTTCCATGGGCAAAGGCAGGGCGATGGATACGAATTCCGGCAAAGGCATCTCTTTATTCGTTGGTTCAGGTTTCCCGACTCCAACGAAAGGGGGTGGCACGGGCTAAGCGACGTGAAACGTCAGCTTGCCCGTGTACGAACGATGTCCATGGGCAACCTGTGGTTGGCCCATGGCACCCGTCACGAAAATAATCGCAAAAACCAAGTAAGAATCGCTTTATTCGCTGGTTCAGGTCTCCTGACCTGAACCATTCATTTCTCGTCGGGTTTCCAACCCGACGGCATGAACCTCTGGAGCAAGTCGGGAGACTTGCTCCAACAAAAGAGATGCTTCGAAAGCAAGCTCGTGTCGGGCTAGAAATTAGCCCGACCTACTTCTTTTCCATTGCATCGTTAGCTTAGATCTCCTGGGGCGAGACATCCCACCCCGCCTGTTTCATGTACTCCCTGAGCGCGTAGGGATCGAGCAGGCGAGGATTGAACTTCGGCCCGAAGCGCATCCACGCCGGGCGTCGGTCTTCGTCGGTCATCACTTCGCTCGATGTCGTACCCTTGGAAAACAACTCGTCCGTCTGGCTCCAGCCTTTGGAGGTCTTCTCGTACAGGCGTAACAGGGAAGACGCCACCACGCATTTATGGCACCAGTACGGCTTGTAGAACGGGGAGGTGAATTCCATCGTGACCATCCGTGACGGTCGGGTCAGTACGTCCCATTCCACGCGGCGATTGCGGTCGGCGAAAACGTAGATCCAGCGTCCGCCCTCGAACGAACTCTTGAACAGCGGCATTTTCAAAGGCGAGTTGATTTTGAAGTCGATGCCCTTCGCCTCGTCGCGGAATGCAAAAAACGTGGAGGGAAGGCTCAACGGGCCGAAGCGGGTCAGCTTGACAGTCGCCGAATGCGCCACCACGCCCGGTCGCTCTTCAAAATCGTTGCAGTGTGACCAGAGCCAGCCGTGCGCCCAGTAGGTGCCCCAGTAATGGGACTGCGTGCAGCGGCAGCCGTCGCATTGAAAAACCTCGCCGTCCACCCGAATTTCCCCCCGGAGTGTCACATCCGGGTTCGCCAGAATCAACCCCACGTCGATGGTCGGCACCCGGTTGATCCAGCGCGTTACGGTGTTGATGGGTTGGTTGGAAGGGGTGTACTCCAACTCCCAGGAGATTTCGTGGTCGTCCTGTTCCAGCGAGCCGGAAAGCATCCCCTCCTCGAAACGCCCGGTGCCGAATTGCAGAGACAGGTGATTGCGAGAAAATCGCACGTCGTCGCCGCAAAAGTAGCGATGCACGCCGAAGGGGACGATGCGGTCGCGGACGTCCATCGTGGCGAACCACAGCCCACCGTGACGGGGATTGTCCTTGGCCGACGGATTGAGCAGCGTATAGCGCAGCCAAAATCCCCTGCCGGAGGGTTCGTGGGTGAACGAAGCGTCCCATACCTCGTAAAAACGTTCCCGTTTGCCGTCCCACATCGATCGGTTGGACATGCGTGCTTCCTTTCACATCGACTTCATGTGCATCAATTTTGCCTGATCCAGGCGTACTTTGGACGCCATTTCCGGCTCGCCCGCCTTTTCGAATACCTCGATCGCCATTTCCAGGTACTTCAGCGCTTTTTCCGGTTCCCCGATGGAAGTATAAGCAGAGCCTAGGTTGGCGGCGTCGCGCCCGATGCCCGGCAAGTCGCCCAGGGCTTCGTGCAACTCCAGCGCCTGTTCGAGAATCGGGGCCGCCTGGTGGGGAAATTCCGCCATCATGCAAACGACGCCCGCGTTGCCGAGATCCTGCGCCGCGTTGAATTCGTCGCCCAATCTCTGATTGAGCAGGTAGCGGAGAAAGTAGGTTTTCCGGGCGGTTTCGAAATATCCCTTTTTAAGCGCCCATTGGGCGAAATTGCGCAGGGTTTCCAGCTCTTCCTCGCGCGTCGGTTTCAAAAGCAGGTGACAGAGGTTGCCTTTGATGCGGACGGCCTCTTCCCCCAGGGAGTTGATCCGCGCCACCATCGCTTTCAGTTCGGACTTGCTTTTTCCCGTATGCTCGCGAATTTCGGAAAAATGCGTGCTTCCTTCGTGGTCAAGCACCAGATTTTCGAACAATATCCTCTCGTCGTCCCTCAATTTTTCCCAGCGTTCGCGGTACGTGCCCGCCGATGGTTTTTCGTTGCCGGATTGTTTGCCGTCGTGGTGTGTCATGGTAGAACCGATCTTGAGATGTGAACTGTGGAACCACGATTCCCGGGAGACTCCCCGACGATGGCAGCGAACGCCCCAAGAACCTACGGAATCTATGTACATTATCCTTATTGCGTAAGCAAGTGCCATTACTGCGATTTCAATTCCTACGCCGTTTCCCCCGATCCGAATTGGACCGAAGGTATTGAAAAGCAATTCGCGCGGGACGATCCCCGGCGCACGTCTGAAACACTGGCGTCGATCTATTTCGGCGGCGGGACGCCCTCGTTACTGCCGCCGGGGGAAGTGGCTTCGCTGCTGGAACTTCTTTCGGGCTCACATGCGGCGGAAACCCTTGAAATTACATTGGAAACTAATCCCGGGACCGTCACACAGGAAAAACTGAAGGCGTTTCGACGGGCGGGAGTGAACCGTCTTTCCGTCGGCGTGCAGTCGTTCGACAACGCCGTGCTGCGTTTTCTGGGACGCGCCCACGACTCCCGAGACGCACGAAAGTGCCTCGATGCCGCCCGCGAGGCAGGCTTCGAGAACATCGGTCTCGACTTGATTCTCGGCAGCCGTGCTTCGAATTTTCGCAGTCTTACCAAGGATTTACGCGCCGTCGAGGACATCGCCCCGGAGCATGTTTCGGTGTATTTCCTGACCCTCGAAGGTAACACGCCGTTTGTCCGGCGGAAAAAAAAGGGAGAATGCCTGACCCTGTCGGAAGAGGACCAGCGCCGTCAGTACCGGGATGCCGTGCAGGCATTGGGAGACATGGGGCTCGATCGCTATGAAATCAGCAATTTCGCGCGAAAAGGCAGGGAATCGGTGCACAATCGCCTGTACTGGCGGGGAGATGAATACCTGGGTCTAGGACCGGGAGCCAGCGGCTTCGTCTACCGGGAATTTCCCTTGTCGGGTCGGCGCACCCGGACGCACACCGACCCGAAAAAGTGGCTGGACGAGTTGCGGTGTGATGGAGAATTTGCCAGTGAAATCGACAAGTTGGGAACAGATGAGTTGGGCCTTGAGCGCATCATGCTCGAACTGAGGCAAGTCGATGGACTGGATCTGCGCGCCCTTCTGGAAATCTACGGAATCGACCTCCTTTCCCGGAAAAAAGACGCGCTTCGGAGGATGACGGAGGCGGGATGGCTTTGCCTTGACGAAGAGAACCGGCGACTGAAACTGACCGACGAAGGGGTATTTATCGCGGATTCGGTGATTCTGTCATTGGTTTGATGAATTCGGGATAACGAGTTTTATGGTGCTAAAATACGGCATACCAGGACGATTCAATTCTTGATTCGGCACGAATCTAACCCGGTGAATCGAGGAATGGGTGCCCGGGTCTTCGATCCGAAACGGATCGATGGCCCGGATTTCTTGTGTTTTCACGGCCATTCGCCTGACGACGAAAGACCGTGGCACTTGCGCTGCACGGCAACGATCTTTTGCTCAGGCGTATGGTCGTGAATTTACTGGACAATTCCGTGAAATTCACGCCGGAAAACGGAGCGGTTCGGGTGTCGCTGGAATGCGAATCGGGCCGCTTCCGCCTCGCCATTTCCGACACGGGCATCGGCATTCCGGAGCCGGATCGGGCGCACCTGTTCGACCGCTTCTACCGCGTGGAAAAAAGTCGCTCCAAGCGCACCGGAGGCACGGGATTGGGACTGGCCATCGTCAAGGAAATCGCGGCCTTGCACGGCCTGGACGTCGAGGTTGAAAGCCGGTTGCACGAGGGCACCGAGGTCTCGGTGTCGGGAACGACGGCCCCAAAATCCCGCTGAGGCCGCTCCTTCCCGACTGCGTGCAAAAACGTGCAAATAGATGAAAATTCGTGCAGATTCGCAAACACGAGCTTTGTGAGAAAAAATAGCACGTTGCGAGACTTTTGGGTCGAAAAACGCCGTTTTTGTTCAGTTGCTGTACACTTTTTTCTCGGTACCCCTCGACTCGTTGCGAGAAAACCGGGGGGAAATTTGCACGGTTCGACACGAGTTTGCACGAGTTTTGCGGCATGAATCGAGCATGACGTGAGTTTGCACGAAAATGCACGACTTTGCAGTGTATTCAATAGATTTTAGGCAAAAAAGGGACAAGGGACAGGCGAATTGAAGTTTGCCTCTCGATTCGAATCGAGGTACGCCATCGTCTCGGGTGCATCACAGGATGTAGCGAATAGGCCCAATAATATTGAAGCTTTCATTCGTATGGTTTTAGCGGCGAGGCGTAAGCCCGCCGAAAAGGGAGATTGGGGGCATAAAAGCAACTTTTAAAAGGCAAAGACGGCTACGAAAAAAGAGGATTTTACGAAAGTCACTATATTTTGTGATGCACCCCATCGTCTCACGACATCCGAAAGATGGTGGGAGGCTGTGCATTTTTGTGGTATTATCTTTGGATGAATGCGCTTGCCGGAAAACGTTTCGAAGACATCGGACCGGAAGTGCTCAAGGCAAGGTAGTATGAAAACGGATAGTCGGTGTAGATATTCGAAGATTCGAAGATATACAGCCTCCCAAACTCCGTTCGTGAGACAATGGCACACGTTCAAAAACAAGCTACCTGCTCAATAAAATGAAAAGTATAGAAGCATTCCAGATCACTGAGGAATTATAAATGAGACATATTGGGTTCATGATATGTATCTGTTTGTTTGTTCCTATAGCAAGTGTTTATGGGGACGAATTAAAAGAAGTGCCTCAATATAAATTGTGGGAAGGAGATTTATACGAGGTTCAAAGTTGTTTTAGTATCAACAAAGAACAACCCAATTTCGAGCTGCAAAAAAAAATTGCTGAAATGATTTACTGGCCGGAAAAAGCAGATGTTGCTTTTTTGTATAGCCAACTGGGAAATACAGATCCAGGAGATTTTGCTCGGGCTCAAAAACAATTTGGCTACTGGGAAAACGTATTACCAAGCACCGGTTATTACAACACATGTGTATTTGGAGTTGGTGATTTTCAGTCGGGTGTGATGATCCGGCAAAAAATTGCGGACATGGCAGTACGGGCTTTGTTTCCTATCGTTCAATTTCCAACTGAAATTGCTTACCCAGAGTTTCAGGTAAGTTACATCAATAAAAGGTTGAAAGACAAAAAATCTTTTAAACAATGGGATATTGTATTTCTTGATAGCTTGAAAAAGTGGCGTTACACGTCCGATGAATTGGAATCCGTTGTTTCCTATGTCGAATCCTATGCACGAGAAAAAGGAATTAAGCTAGGAAAACGGCCAAAGTTAGATCATGTTAAAATTGAAGAAGTCAACAAGGGGATTCCCCCCAATGGTAGAGAATTTTTTGGAGAAATTAGACAAAACTGGCAAACGATCACAGAAAAATACCCATGGTTTGGGTATGGAGAAGGCTTGTGGGGAGGCCGGGCGGATAAGGTCATCCTTACTTGCCTTTGCCCGGATATAAAGCTATGCCCTGATTTGGTCGAGGGAATGACGGAGAAAGAAAAAGAAAGAGAAAATAAATGTTCAACTGCCGAATATAAGGCCAGGCTCGGTTACTATCATGAATTGCAGGCAGCCAAGAACCAGCCACCTCCTAAAGTGGATGAAGAAAGCCAAGTTGAAAAGACGGTCGTTCAAAAAACGAAGCCGGGGTGTTCAGGATGTGGAGATACATCCAGACCGTTATCGATATTCCTCGGTATCTTTGGTTTGATCGTCTGGGCGGTTTGGCGGGAGGGAGTGTTCCGATAGTGGAAAACAGGTGGGAGGCTGTGCAGAGGCCTTGAAGCGTACACTTGTCGAGTTGAGAGATGCAATGAATCGTAAAGTTCTCTATGCCTTGTTTCGCTGGATTCAATTTTTCATGTACCAAAGTAGCTTTTTTAGCTGTAGCTCCTCTACAACGTCCAAAGCTACAGGCGATTCCGACGTGGATTCCATTGATTTTTAAGATGAAATCAACGATTCTGGAGAAAATACGTGCGTGGAACCCTGCGAAAATGGCCAAATGCGTCGCGAATCCGAGAGTGAGACTGAAATAGCAAATAATAACAGCATGTACCAAATTTTCGGGTGCCACGACAAGGGACGGAATTGTCATGTTTTCAAAGTCATCACGGAAGGCCGACTGCGCCGTGCTATTCAGTGGCGGAGTCGATTCAACGATTGCTGCACTGAATCTGATACAGAAAGGAAAAAGGGTTCTCCTCGTCACTTGCCATCATGATTTCCTTTTAAACACATCCCGCTCTAGAATCATGGAAAAACGTCTGGCCCAGCGTTTCGGTCAAGAAAGGGTCAGTTATCGCTCTGTAAATGTGACAAGAATGTTCCGAGAGGTCGTTCTACGACCCACTTTGAAGGATCTCTTGATCCATGGAGGAACCTTTCACTGCCTCGGTTGCAAGCTCTGTATGCATACGGTCGCGATAAAAATCTGCATGGAAGAAAACATTCCCTGCTGCACGGACGGAAACGTGCCCGGTGCGACCTATGACCAGGAACCCGAAATCGTGGATCGTTTTACGGAGTTTTACAAAGACTTCGGGCTAAAATACATCCCGTTCGTGGTTCGGGAGCGCGGTTTATCGAACCTGTTTTGGGAACATGAAGGCCGACTGGAGCAAAAACGGCGTATGCTGGAGATAAAAATCCTTCACCCTGAAGAGTCGGGGCCCACGAAAAAATACCACTTTCAACCCTTCTGCCTGAACGGTCAGGTCAATAAGCTGCTCAACGAAAGTTTCCGAAAAGCCGACATCGAAAAGGCAGATGGCTATTTGCAAGCCAAGCGCCCACTCTTGCTCGATTATATCTGATCTCGCTCTTGGTCCGTTTTCATTCGAAACAGGACATTCCTGCGCAAAGATCGAACATCTTGGCAAAAAGTGCGCACAAACGTCTCCCAGCATGGAACGGGCGCGCGAATCGTGCTATAAAGCAACGATAGGAACGCGACGCCGTAGAAAAAAGAAGATTGCGGCTCGCCATGGAGTCTACGAAAGGCCCGCGATGGATTCGATGTCACACGCTTTTTCCCACTGCCATTTTCTCAAGGCGATGCTTTTGACGCTTTTTGCCTGCGCTCTGGGGCTTGTGTCCGCCGTTGGCTGCACCGACAAAACGGGGAGTTCCGGCAGCCGGCTGCCACCCGAACCCGCCGAAAAGAGGGTGGTTCTCGACGTGGAGGCCTACCGCTCCTACGAAGGCGACGCCCCCCTTCGCGGCACGATCCTGCCGCCCGCACTCGACACCAAGGCCCCTTCCGCTTCGCGGCATCCGGCGAGCGCGATGATCGACGACGACCCCGAAACCTACTGGGAATCGGACGACGACCTCGACAAGTTGGGCTGGACGCTCGCCTTCGGATCGGTCGATGAAGACGAAGACATGTTGGGCTTCATCGTGGACACGCGCTGCCTGAAAGAAGACGAATACCGGGCCATCCGCCTGCTCGAACTGTCCACCCACGAGGAACCGAAGCCGGAGGCTTTTGCAGCTCTGATGGAGAAAAGCGACATCCGCATCCCCGGCGAGGAACTGTTCATCCGCAACGACGGCAAAGTCGTCCTCGCCCTGGAAAACGAAGCCGCGCGGCAGGTTTTCTTTTTCAACGCGACCTACGACGCACTCACACTCACCCCCCACGACTATTGCCGACTGGTCGTCGAAGCAAAGGTGCTCGAATGGTATCCCGGCGATGGAGACGACACCTGCCTCACCGAAATCCGTCCGTTCCTCCAGGTGAGAGAGCAGCCCAGGTCGCTCTCGGATGAGTAGGTGAAGAGTGGAGAAAAGAGGAAAGCATAGTAAAAACCACGGGTTGGAGCAAGTCTCTGGCTTGCTCCACAGGTTCATGCCGTCGGGTCAGGAGACCCTTTGGTTCCAGGGTTTTCTATCGCTAATATCAAATAATAACCGCTCTAAAACCGCGCGAGGTGGTACTCGGTCACGCCGAAGAAATCCTTCAGTTCGTACACGTTTCCTTCATTGTCCGTGACCGTTCCCTCGAACGTTCCGAACGGCTGGTGATAGTCCGAGAGGATCAACCCCAGGTCGATGCGCTCGGCGCGTTCGCCCGTCGGCGTGAAATTCAGGCGGCATTTTGCGTCGGTGGTTTCGATGCTCCAGGGCTTGAGCGTGTCCTTGGGGTCGAATTCGAAGCGCGCCCCGCCCCAGCCACTGAGTTTGCCGTCCACCCAGAGCACATTTTCGTTGTAAGTGTCGTCGTTTTGAATCATGTTCTGCACGAGGTTGAGCGCGATGCGGCGACCGTCGGCGTCGAAACCCGCGCAGGTGGCCCAGCGCCACAACGTGTTGTACGGATAAAAGGTTTTCTGCACGTCGATCAACGCCGTGTCCCTCGCCGGGTCGAGGGTAACGCTCCGGTCACCGAGGGCGATTTCCCCCCGCACGGGCACGGGCGCTTTGTGAGTGTACAATGGCCGGTTTTCGGCAATCGGCAACACGGTCACAAGGGGTTGAATTTCCTCAAGATTTTCCAGCAGTTCCAGATCGGCCCGGATGCCCGGTTTCGTGCCGCGCCCGGCGATGTCGATGCGGATGCGGTGCAGGCCTTCGCTCAGGCGGTTTTCGATGGAGATGTCGTACCCGTTGGAAGGATAGGCGCAGCGGTCGTCCCACAGTTCCCGCGAGAGCCGGGAGGTTCCGCCGTGGGACTGCTTGTGGTACTCGGTGATTTCGCCGGTGGCGCGGTCCAGCACGTAACAGAAGGTCGAACTCATGTAGCCCGTATTGACCACGGCGAAGGCCAGGGAGAATTCCGGGTGAACGATCAAGTGATGCTGCCATTGCTTGAGGCGCATTCGATTGACGAAGGCGCGCCCCACGGGCAGGCCGAAGAGGTCGGTTTCCAATAAATTCAGGTGCGTGAAAGGGGTCTGGAAATGTCCGAACGACGCGACGCGACCGTTTTCGACCGCTTTTTCCGGCGTGGGCAGCAAGGCGTGCATGGGAAATTCCTCCTGTGATTCAGCGGGGTTTGGAACGTTTGCCTGCGGTTTTGGCGGGTGCGACCACCGGGGATTTCATCGGAACGACCACGGTTTTTCCCGTCGTTTTTTTCGTTCCGGCTCCTTTTTGCGGGGGATCGGCGATGAAGAACAGGCCGTGCTCGGTAATCAGTTTGCCGTTGATGCCGATTTTGGCGCTGATTTCCTGCTCGCCGCGCTCGGCGGAACTGGACACGAAAATGCGCACGGGATCGAAAGCCATATCTTCGGCGCTGAATTCCGCGTAATTGACGAAAATCCACTGGTCGTAGACTTCGATACGACTCGGCAGGATGTTTTCCGATCCATACTGCTGTTTGAGGGCTTCGGCGTTCTTGAACTCGATGCGGATGGTGTTTTCCTGTTCCTTGTAGGCGAACGGCGGGAAAATCCCCAGGTTGTAGACTTTTCCCTCTTCCTCGATTTCCTCCCGGTCCTCTTCGTCCAACTCCGGTTCGCTCTCCTCTTCGAGTTCCATGAACTCCTCTTCGTCCATGTCGCGGTCGGAATCGCCGGTCGTGCCGGACGGCGTATCGGGAGACAAAAAGGCGGAACTGCATCCGGCAAGAACGAATGCAAGCAGCACGAGCCACGCCCACATCCCGACACCGCCGATCCCGGCACGGGACCGGGGGGCGAAAGCACGGAGGTTGGGCGATGGGCTCTGCATCGTCGGGGGCTGTCCTTCGAACGGGAGAAACGCTACGGGTTCATGAAAACAACGCCACGATTGTACCAAGCCCGTCGTTTTTATCAACTTTCCTGCGGCTGCTCTTCGTTTCCGGTCGTCTCTTCGTCCTCGTCGTCTCGTTCCTTGGGTTTGATGACGTTCTTCAGTGCGTATACGAGAATCGGGCTGGAAATGGCCAACAGCGCGTAGATCAGCCACATGAATTCCGGGCCGTTCCAGAAATTGCGCGCCCCGGAGATCAGGTCGTCGAGCACGTTTTCCGGGCAGTAGTTGGTCAACAGTTTGCCGGAGAGCCAGCCGTTGATCGGCTTGGCCAGGAACATCGGCAGGGCGGCGAGTCCCATGTAGGACGCCTCCTGCCCCTTGGGGGCGATGGTCACGGTGTATTCCGAAAGCCGGGGCGACCAGATGACCTCACCGAAGGCGAAGATCACGATCTGCAGCAGAATGAGAATCAAGTAGACGTGGCTCAGCGGATTGTTGCGCACGGTGATGCTGGCCCAGTCCATGAAGCCGCCGAAGGCCGCCATGACCGAGTTCCACCCGCTGATGAAGTGGGCGGGAAGGTCGCCGAAAATGGCAATGGCGCTTTGGACCGGCACCACAAGGGCGAACATCGACAAGGCGGAAACGGTCGTACCGACCATAATCAGTTTAAATACCGAAAACTTGTTCAAAATCGGAATCGCCAGAATCAGGCCGATGACGATGATCGTGGGGTTGATCGAGTTGAGCAGCCCGATGGGCGCGTCCGGTCCCATCACGCGGGTGTAGTATTTCGGCATCACGAGGAACTGGTGCGTGAACACCAGCCGCACTCCTAAAAGCAGGATCAGAAACAGCATGAAACGCCAAAAATGCACCTGGGTCACCACGCTCATGAACAGATCCCGCACTTCCTGGAACATGCGCGCCAGCATGGTAAAAAATCCCTCCGCTGCGGCTTCGTCCTTTTCTTTCTGGGTTTTCCGTTCGGACAGGTCGATGATGTTGCCTTCGTCGTCGAGATCGATGTTTGTCCGCAACATCACCGACGCCACGGTACAGATGATAGCGAACACCCCGCCCCAGAGGAAAATCGATTCGTTGCCGTAACTGGTTCGGAGAAATGCGATGACGTAGCCGGCCATGACGGCGGCGATGTTCATCGTCAGATACTGGAAGTTGAAGCCGGTGCCGCTGGTGCGTTTGTTGGTGTAGCGCCGGATCGCCACGTAGATCGCCGGGACCATCATTGCCTCACCCAGTGCCATGATCGCCAGCAGGATGATGACATAGAGTTTCATCAGATCCTGGATACCGAACTCGGTGCGTAACTCCGTGTATGCCTTGACGATTTCGATTACCCGCTGCTTGAGCTCCTCGCCCTGGAGCCGCTCGATGGAGGGGGCGAATTTCTCCTTGAGATCGGGATAGCGGTTGACGAGTCCGACGAGAACGATTTCCCGGTACAGGCCCGGACTGGCCTTGGAGTCCTCCACTACGTCGAGTACCACGTTGCGGTTTCTCGCAATGGACACGACGGACTGCATGTCGGTGCGGTAATCGCCGGAGATCGGCTTTTTCTCTTTCTCGAAAAGCCACTCGAACTGATCTTCCAACTCCATTTCGGCGAGGTTGTCTTCCTCCGGGTCGATGGATTTTTCCACCACCTTGTGCAGCAGGCGTTCGAGGTAGATGGACTTCCCCTTTTGCAGTTCCCGGTCGATATCGACGGAAAAGCGCTTTCCCTTGGCGAAAGTACGGACCGCCGTCATGATCTCGCCTTCGTCGGTGAATTCCTTCTTTTCCCCGGTTTCGGCGTGGATTTTCTCCAGCAGGGCGTTTTCGGCCTCCCGAAGCCGCTTGTCGTTTTTCGAGAAGGCGTGCTCGTCGTAATGCAGCTCGACGATCTTCGCCTTCGCGGCTTTCACGTCCATGGAATTGTTCATGTACCAGTTTTCCATGTACGAGGTGGTGCCAATGCCGAAACGGGTGGGAATGAGAATCGCCATGGAGAACACGAGAGCCTTTTTGATCCCGATGACGTCGATGATGAAACCGACGAAGAAAATCACGATCGAAATGGCCAGCGTGAACAATCCCACGAGGTTGCCGGTCCACTGATCGTCGAAACCGATGTTTTCGGTCAGGTATAAAGTGAGTACGGTGATGAACGAGAAGTAGGCCAGCATCTCGAAAAAGTTGATGACCAGGTTGAGCAGCCAGAATTCCCGCGGGCACATCTTGAGAATTTTAAACTCTGCGAAATAATTCTTCACCGCCTGCCACATGTTGGAACCTTTCGTAAAAAAACCGAAAACCTTCCATGGACCCGTCACCCGAAAACCGAGCTTTTCCACTCGACGTGCGTCCCTCTCGATTTCGGTACAAGCAAGATCCGTAACCCGTCGATTTACATAGCACTAAACACCTTTTTTTGCATTGCGGCAAGCAAGGAATGGAAATTTGTTGGGTGCAATGTAAAATGTGCGGGAAATCGCTGTTTTTAAAGACGTTGAACTCAAATTTGTTTGCTTCGAGTTGGTCCCCCACGAAGAAACTGGAGTTTTCAGTACACGTAGCGTCACCATTCTACCACAGACAACCCCAAAACTGACGCTCGCAAGAATCATACAAGGTCGGGTGATTTCACCCGACAAAAGGGGCTGTTTTCGAAAATTGTCGGGTGAAATCACCCGACCTACGCTTAAAAATCCATGTTTTTCTGAGAAAATAGCGATTTTCCCTACATTTTAAATCACGCCCCTTTCGTGTCCAATCGAACGAAAAAACTTGACAGCCCGCGTTGAGATTGCGATGCTTTAGGGAGAAGATTCAAGGAACCCTATCCCGCTTCGTCGCCCGTTGCCTCCCGACGGAACCGGCAAACCAAGCCTCATCCTTGAAACAATTGACAACGGTCGAACGGTGGGGTAGTCGATTTCGGCGCGTAGTCTCCTTTGATTCCTAATTTCCGAGCGGGTTGCTTCCCGTCTTTCCCACGAAAGCGAGATCGACCTCTCATCTTATTTCTGCTTCCTTCAATGATTCCAAACACCATTCAACCGGACATTTGAAAGTTTTTTTGAAAATAGCGAGGTAATCCCGTGTCCAACGATGAAAACAACAAAAAAAATGGGGCGAACGACATTGCCGAGGAAAAACCGAAGAAAAAACCGCGTCGTCGCGTGGTGATTCGGTCCGATTCCGGCGGCCAGACGAACATCCGGCGTCAATCCTCCAACCGTGGAAACGCCGAGGCGGGTTTTCGCAAAATCATGCGTCCAAAACCGCAGGAGGAAGAGTTGCCCCTGCCGGGAATCGAGCGGGAGACTTCCGAGGAACCAATGGCGGACCCGAACCTTCCTCCTCCACCTCCCTCCTTGCAACGAAAAGTCAGAAAAAAAGAGGAAACCGATTTCGCTCCCGATCCCAACCTGCCTGTGCCTCCCCGGTACCGCAGTGCAGCAGCGCCGAAGAGCCCCGAGCCCGAACTTCCCAGCGAGCCTGAAGAATACGTGGCACCGAGAGTGGAAGAGGAACGGCCTCAACCTGCCAGTTTCCAGCCACCGGAAGACGACGAACCCAAGGTAGCGACGGTTCGGGAAAGCCCTTCCGTGGAACTGGAAAACAACGAAATCACTTCGAAAAAGGGCCGTATCAACCTGAAAGAACTCAAGGAATGGCCGATTCGGAAAATCGCCTCACTCGCCAACCGGCTGGGTATCGAAGGCGCCGCCGGATTGCGAAAGCAGGAGCTGATTTTCGCGATTTTACAGGCTCAGAGCGCCAAAGAGGGCATCATCTATTCCGAAGGCGTCCTCGAAACCCTGCCCGACGGCTTCGGTTTTCTGCGTTCTCCGGACTACAACTATCTTCCCGGTCCCGATGACATCTACATCAGCCCGTCGCAGATTCGCCGTTTCAACCTGCGTACCGGAGATACGATTTCCGGCCAGATCCGTCCCCCAAAGGAGGGAGAACGCTACTACGCCCTGTTGAAGGTCGAGACGGTCAACTTCGAAGATCCGGAAGTTTCGCGGCACAAGATTCTGTTCGACAACCTTACGCCCCTGTATCCCGAACAGCGTCTGAACCTCGAATTCACGACGAAAAACTTCTCGACTCGTATCCTCAACCTGATGACGCCGCTTGGCAAAGGACAGCGTTGCCTGATCGTTTCTCCTCCGCGCGCGGGCAAAACCGTACTGTTGCAGGATATCGCCAACGCAATTACCTCCAACCATCCGGAAATCGTGCTCATCGTGCTGCTGATCGACGAGCGGCCCGAGGAAGTCACCGACATGGAACGCTCCGTCAAAGGCGAAGTGATTTCCTCGACGTTCGACGAGCCCGCCCAGCGACACGTGCAAGTGGCTGAAATGGTTATCGAAAAAGCCAAGCGGCTGGTGGAACACAAACTGGACGTGGTGATCCTGCTCGACTCCATCACCCGGCTGGCGCGCGCCTACAATACGACGATTCCCGCCTCCGGAAAAATTCTCTCCGGCGGTGTGGATTCCAACGCCCTGCACAAGCCCAAACGCTTCTTCGGCGCGGCGCGCAATATCGAGGAAGGCGGCTCGCTGACCATCATCGGGACCGCGCTCGTGGACACCGGTTCGCGTATGGACGAAGTGATTTTCGAAGAGTTCAAGGGTACCGGCAACAGCGAGTTGCATCTCGATCGCAAACTGATGGAAAAACGTATCTTCCCCTGCCTCGACATCAACCGCTCGGCCACCCGCAAGGAAGAACTCCTCATGCCGCCGGACGAATTGCACCGGATGTGGATTCTGCGCAAGCTCCTGCATCCGCTGAGTGTAATCGACGCCATGGAATTCCTGCTCGACAAAATCACCAAGACCCGCACCAACCAGGACTTCCTTGATTCGATGAGCAACTGAGAAAAACGACTTCTAGAACACGCAAAAACCGCCGTGATTACGGCGGTTTTTGCGTTGGATTATATGTATTGCGCCTGTTCTACTTTCCCCATTCACTTGGATCGAGAAGCACCAGTTCCTCGTCGGATTCCTCTCGCGCGGCGTGCTTTTTCTTGAAGATTTCCTTCAGCATGGCGGCGAGATCGTCGATTTTGTAGGGTTTCAGCAAAATCTGGTCTGCTCCGGCTTTTTTGATATCGGTCATGGGAGCAATATCGGCGAAGCCCGTGGAAATCACCACCGGAAGGTTGGAGAAGCGTTGCTTGATTTTCCTCAGCGCTTCCAGGCCATCCATTTTGGGCATAATCACATCCATCACCACCGCGTCGATTTCGTCGCGACGGCTATCGACGGTCTGCACGGCCTCCAGCCCGTTGTGGGCGATGATGACCTTGTAACCCAGCGATTTCAGGATGCTTTCCCCCATGCTGATGATAAGTTCCTCGTCATCCACCAGCAGTACGGTTTCGGCACCGCGTTCCAACACGGCCTGGCTTTTCGAGGTGCTTTTGACATCTTTGGGGGTGGACACCGGCAGATAAACCTCGAAGGTCGTGCCGCGCGGAATGCCGGGAATGGCTTCGATGTAGCCTTTGCGTTTTCGTACGATGTTGCGCACGTAATACAGGCCGAAACCGTGGCCTTTATCGCTGCCTTTGGTGGAGGACATCGGATCGAACAAGCGGGAAAGCATTTTCGGGGAGACACCCTCACCGTTGTCTTTGATCTGAATCAGCATGTAATCGCCGGGAGAAACGGGAATTTTCAGGATTTCTCCCCGTTCGCCGATGTCCGCTTTTTCCAGCACCAGTTCGATCACACCGCCTTTCGGCAGGGCGTCGCGGGCGTTGGTCATCAGGTTCATGACAAGTTGCTTGAGTTCCGTGGAATCGATAGACAGCGGAAGGGTGCTGTCGGTGAATTTTTCCACGATCGTGATCGTCGGCGGGAAGGTTCCGCGGCAGATTTCGACGACGGAACGCAGCACCTCTCCGGGATTGGTGACTTCCCGGTCTCCATTTTCGTACATCGCCTGGCCGCCGCGCGTGAATTCGATGAGATTTTTATTAAAATTGATGAGTTTGTTCACGGCTTTATCGATGTGCTCCAGCCTGGGATACAACGTATCCGTGCCGGGTACTGTGGCCAGAAGTCCTGAAACCTCTCCGCTCAACACCTGAAGAATGTTGTTGTTGGCCGTGGCGATGCCGGAGGTAATGTCGGCCAGCGACTTCGCCCGCTGGGCTTCGAGCAACTCCTTTTCCATGCGCTTGTATCGCGTTTCGATGGCGGATTCATGGCTGATGTCGCGGACGATCAGGCAGATGCCCAGAATGCTGCCGCTGTCGCTGACAATGGGGGAAATCGACATATCCACGGCGAAAAGATCGCCGTTGGCCCGCACGTGGGTGGTTTTGCGGTGGGACGGCAATCCGGATGCGTACATTTTTTCAAGCCAGGAATGCAGTTCCTCGACACGCTCCGAGGGGACGATCTGCTTGACCGGCTTGCCGATGGCGTTTTCTTTTTCGATGCCGTACATCTTTTCGGCCATGCGGTTCCAACTGCGCACAATACCGACCACCGAGGTGGAAATCACCGCCTGGTCGATGTTTTCCAGGATGCTGTCGGCGAGATACGCCTTGCGCCGCTGCGAAATCTCCTCCTGGGTGCCGACCAGAACGGCGAGGGCATCCGTGCCGTCCCTGGCAGAAAGCCAGGAAGGTTCGAAAGTCACGGGGATGCGAGTGTCATCGTTTCGAAGAAGTTCGATGTTCAGCGGATTTTGCAAGGCTTGTGCATCGCCCATCCAGGTATACAGACGGTTTCGCTGGTCATCGGGAATAAAGGGATAATCCGGCGTCTGGCCTTCCAGTTCTTCCTGTTGCCATCCGACTAGCCGGGAAAACGAGGCGTTGGCACCCAGAATCACCCCACGCTGCCCGAACAGCACGAGGCTTTCCTGAAATACATCTATAATACCCTTGAAATAGGGGCCTTCTTCCATCTTCGCTCCTTGCTCCGTCCGTGAGCTTCCGGTGCGGCGTTTCACCGCATGGTTTCATTCTACCCTTTGAAAAAGCGAATGAACAAGTTCTTTCGACACGGGGCGAGCGTTGCTTGGCATTCCCCGAAATCGACGTGGAAAGAATCGTAAATACTGCCGAATTCTTGATGTTTTTTACTCAAATTCCTTTCGGAGCGTCGGCAACTCGTGACGAACAGCACAATACGCTTGTTTTTTCCGACGGGTTTCCATCATTCGCTCACCCTGAGTGATTTCGCGAAGCGAAATTGGTTCGAAGGTGTGCGGATTCATTGGGGATTCCTCGATATACCGCCCTTCCGGGCGGCACTTGGAATGAGCGTGTACAAACGCCTGTCAAAGGCTTCCTGTTCGTTCCCGATAGCGACTCAGTTGTAGCGGCGAGGCGTAAGCCCGCCGTCTTTGTCTTTTGAACGTTGCTTTTATGCCTTCATCTCCCCCTTTTCGGCGGGCTTACGCCTCGCCGCTACGAAAAAAGAAGATTTTTAAAAGGTGCTCCTATTGTGATGTGTTCTTCGGAATCGCACTATGGCCGATTGACTTGTCATCCTTTCGAACTAATGATAATCTAGTACACCATGTAGTTTGGATGAATTCCAAACTACTCCATGATATGGATAGAGCGAACCGCCTTCACGTGCGACGACCGGGGGTGCTGGACGAAATATGCGAACGAATCTGTTTACAAACGATGGTCTTGCGGTGGATTTTCGCAAAATCGACGATCGCCTCAACGTTCGGCATCTTTCCGAAGTTACAATGGAAACACTGCCGGGGGCGCCCTCCATCATGGTATTCGACCAGAGGGAATTCGAGCGTACTTCGCCTCGTGCCTTGATGCCTTTTCTTCGGCGTGGACTGCGCCTCATCGTGTTCGATACGGATTCTCCCGAACCGAGAGTTTCGCCGGAGTTCGCCCGCGCCCTGCACGCATGGGTGCCTAAACTCGACGAAAAATCCCGTGATTTCCTGATCTCGTCGCTGGTGAGCAATGCGGTGGATCAACTCGTCCTGCGGGAGAACAACCGCCGCCTGAGTTCGGATCTGGGGGAAATGACGCGCATCGGTGCAGCGCTTTCCAGCGAAAAAGACAACACCAAACTGCTGGACCTGATCCTGCGCCGTTCCCGCCAGTTGGCCCAGGCCGATGCCGGTTCCATCTACCTCGTCGAGGAGGGGGAGAACGACGAGCGTCGCCTGCGTTTCAAGTACACGCAGAACGACTCGGTGCCCATCGAAATGTTCGAGTTCACGTTGCCGATCAACCGCACATCCATCGCCGGATACGTGGCGATGACCGCGCGTCCGCTGATTATCAAAGACGCATACGACATCGGTCGCGAATACCCGTTTCAGCACCAGCGCTGGTTCGATAAAAACAACAATTACCGTACTATTTCGATGCTCGCCGCGCCGATGATGAACCTCAAGGGCGAGGTGGTCGGCGTATTGCAACTCATCAACCGCAAACGCGACGGTCAGGCTCTTTTAGTGGACCCCTATACCGCCATCACCATGGTGGAGCCTTTCGACGAACAGGCCACGGCGGTGGTCGAGTCGCTGGCCTCGCAGGCGGCGGTATCGCTGGAAAAGAACCTGCTCCACGAATCGATCAAAGATTTGTTCGAGGGCTTCGTGAAGGCGTCGGTAACCGCCATCGAATCTCGAGATCCCACCACCTCCGGCCATTCCGAGCGCGTGGCGCTGTTGACCGTGGAACTGGCAAAAAAGGTGGATCATGTCTCCACCGGAACTTACGCGCCGACGGTGTTCTCCTCTGAAGATTTGCAAGAGTTGCGCTATTCCGCCCTGCTGCACGATTTCGGCAAGGTCGGGGTTCGCGAGCACATCCTGGTAAAAGCCGACAAGCTGCATCCCTGGCAGGCCACCGCGATCCGGGGGCGTGAAAAATACATCCGCAAGCTGATGGAAGCCAATTTATGGCGCAAACGCTTTGAATTGCTCAAAAACAGCGATCCTCGCGAAGTCGAACGAAGGCTGGCCGAACTGGACGAGGAAGACCGCCGCCTGATGGCCCAGCTCGAAGAGTACATGTCGATCATCTGGGAATCCAACATGCCCAAGGTGCTTCCGGGTGGAAATTTCGAAAAACTCCAGGAAATCCAAGCGCTTAAGTTCTTCGATGGTGACGAGGAGATCCACCTGCTCGAAGAGGAAGAGGCCTCGATCCTCTCCATTCCCAAGGGCTCGCTGACCGACATAGAGCGCCTGGAGATCGAATCCCACGTGACCCATACGTACGAGTTCCTGCGGAAAATCCCCTGGACCCGCGAACTTCGACGGGTGCCGGAAATCGCCTACGGCCACCACGAACGCCTCAATGGCACCGGGTATCCGCGCAACCTCGCCGCACCGGAAATCCCCGTGCAATCGAAAATGATGGGTATTACCGACGTTTTCGACGCTTTAACCGCCTCGGATCGCCCGTACAAAAAGGCGATGTCCACCGACCGCGCCTTGCAGATCATCGGGTTCGAGGTCAAGGACGGCAAACTGGACGGTGAACTGTTCGATATCTTCCGCGAATCGGAAGCGTATCGCGTTGTGGAGGGGCGGTAGTCGAGAGAGCCTTTTTTCGGCGATGAAAGGTGCGCTTTTCCACGGCTTCTCGTTGATTTCACAGCAAAATTATGGTCTTATGGGAGATGGGGGAGTTCCGACGCGCGACGATTCGGGTATCGTGCCGATGCTTGAAGCTTGTAAATGTCGGAAACGGTTTGTTTTTCAGGCTTGAAACGGCCTGAAAACAACGCAGATTATTGAAGTTCGAGATGACTGACGACTCGCTCTTTTTAAAAACGTGCGGGTTTTTCGACCGACGAAAGGATTGCAGCTTTGAAACAGTCAAACAAGACGTTGATGCTTTGGCTCGTGATGTTGGCCATGGGATTCATGGTCTGGGCCATGCTCAAAGCCCAGCCACACGGAACCAACGAAGTATCGTACAACGAATTTCTCGGTCGCGTGCAGAGCTTTGAGGAGGGCGACGAGCCGGAGGTTCGCGAGGTGACCATTCAAGGGAATCACATCGAGGGACGATTCTCCGATGGAAAAACTTTCGTGACCACCGGACCGATTTCGGAAAAAAGCCTGGATCTGCTTGTGACGCAGGGAACGAAAATCCAGTTCGTGGAAGAGGGCGAACGGTCGATCTGGCTCGACCTGATTCTTTCCATGCTGCCGATCATCGTCCTGTTCGGTATTTTCATCTTTTTCATGCGCCAGTTGCAGTCCGGCGGCGGCAAGGCGATGTCTTTCGGAAAATCGCGCGCGCGCCTGCTGAATTCTCCCGACAAGAAAATCACGTTCAAAGACGTGGCCGGGATCGAGGAAGCCAAGGAAGAAGTCGTGGAAATCATTGACTTTCTCAAAGATCCCAAGCGCTTCACACGTCTTGGCGGACGCATTCCCAAGGGCGTACTGCTGGTCGGTCCTCCGGGCACCGGAAAAACCTTGTTGGCCCGCGCCATCGCCGGGGAGGCGGGCGTGCCATTTTTCACCATTTCCGGTTCGGACTTCGTGGAAATGTTCGTCGGCGTCGGCGCGAGCCGCGTGCGTGACCTCTTCGAGCAAGGCAAAAAAAACGCCCCTTGCATCATCTTCATCGATGAAATCGACGCCGTGGGACGCCATCGCGGTGCGGGCCTGGGCGGCGGTCATGACGAGCGCGAGCAGACGCTTAACCAGCTTCTCGTCGAAATGGACGGCTTCGAGTCGAACGACGGCGTGATCCTGGTGTCCGCTACCAACCGCCCCGACGTGCTGGACCCGGCCTTGCTTCGTCCCGGACGCTTCGATCGTCGCGTGGTTGTGCCGCGTCCCGATCTTGCCGGGCGGCTGGGGATTCTCAAGGTGCATTCGAAGGACTCGCCGTTGGAATCGGACGTGGATCTCGAAGTCATCGCGCGCGGAACTCCCGGTTTTTCGGGTGCGGATCTGGAAAACCTCGTCAACGAGGCGGCGCTTCTGGCGGCGAGGCGAAGTGGCGACCGAGTGCAGATGAGCGATTTCCTTCACGCCAAAGACAAGGTGCTGCTGGGTGCCGAGCGCAAGTCGATGATAATTTCCGAAAAAGAGAAGAAAGTCACTGCCTACCACGAAGCCGGACACGCCATCGTCGCGGCGGTGCTTTCCCGCACCGAAAACTACGACCCCGTGCAGAAGGTGACGATCATCCCGCGTGGCATGGCGCTGGGGCTCACGCAGACGTTGCCGGAAGAGGACAAATACACCCAGTCGAGAAGCTACATCCTCGCGACGATCTGCTACGCCATGGGAGGACGCGCTGCGGAAGAGCTGATTTACGACGAGCGCACCACCGGCGCGGGCAACGACATCGAGCGTTCCACGGCATTGGCCCGCAAGATGGTCACCGAGTGGGGGATGAGCGAAAAAATGGGGCCGCTCAACTTCGGTTCCCGCGAAGAACACCTGTTTTTGGGGCGCGAGGTGGCGAAACACCAGGATTACAGCGACAAAGTGGCCGAAGATATCGATACCGAGGTGCGTAGCATCGTCGAAACCCAGTACGACCGGGCTTTCGAAATTCTCAAGCAGTACCGGGAACAGCTCGACTCCCTGGCCGAGCACTTGCTGAAATACGAAACCCTGGATGGCATCGAAATCATGCGGGTCATCGACGGCGAAGTCGTCGAGCGCCCCGTTTCCGAGAACGATTCCGATTCCAGTTCGGATGCTGGCGGTGGCGAAAAAGGCAAAAAGCGCAATTCCTGGCTCGGTCCTCTCAACGACAGTGAGGAAACCTCCAATGCCTGAAGCGATGGGCGCGGTGCGGTTTTCCATGCAATTTCGACGGGTTGTAGCATGACGATCGGATACGATGGAGCGTGGCGGTTTCGCAACGGGAGCCTCGATTTCAGGCGGCGGACGGCGATTATGGGCATCATCAATGCTACTCCGGATTCCTTTTCGGATGGGGGCAGCTTTTACGAGTTGAAAGATGCAGTAGAGCACGGCCTGCGACTGGTCGAGGAAGGTGCGGATATCCTCGATATCGGGGGAGAATCCACCCGTCCCGGCAGCGAGAGCATTGCGCCGGAAGAGGAACTTCGGAGGGTCGTTCCGGTAGTGCGCGATCTGGCGCGCAAGGTGAACGCGCCGATCTCCATCGATACCACCAAATCTTCCGTGGCGCGCGCGGCCATCGAGGCCGGGGCGGAGATCGTCAACGACATTTCCGCCGGAACTTTCGACCCGGAGATGTTCGAGGTCTTGCGCGAGAACGATCACGTGAAATGCGTGCTGATGCATACGCTGGGCAATCCCAAAACGATGCAGAACGATCCCCGATACGAAGATGTGGTGGAAGAGGTATTCGGCTTTTTGAAAGAGCGGGTCGAAACCGCCGAGAAAGCGGGCGTCTCCCGCGAACGCATTGCGGTCGATCCGGGAATCGGTTTCGGGAAAACGCTCGAACACAACCTTCTGTTACAGCGAAACCTGAAGCGTTTCAAGGAGTTGGGATGCCCGATCCTGCTGGGCGCATCGCGAAAATCGTTCATCGGGCTCATCACCGGTCTGCCGGTGGATCAGCGTTTGGAAGGCTCGCTGGCGAGTCTGGCGCTGGGCGTCGCCCATGGGGCGGATATCGTGCGCGTTCACGACGTCCGGCCAAGCCATGTGCTGCGCCTCGTCGCGGACGCCATCGTGGGAAAAAGCGAGGGCCGCGCCGAGTGACGCCGGTAGCGGTTTCACATCGTGGGAAGCACGGCGGGAAGCTGGTTTCCTCAAAAGGTACTGGGTAGCGGGAGAAATCGGATCATGTTCGAAACTCTGGTGGCGGATACAATCGGCAATGCACCTGCCCTGAAAATCGTCGCGACCGTCGCGGACCTGCTGATTATCTGGTACGTGATCTACCGCCTGGTGTTGGTGATTCGCGGCACGAAGGCGGTACAAGCGCTGGTGGGATTGGTGCTTCTGCTGATTGCCTACCTGGCGGCCCGTGTGCTGAACCTCACGGCCTTTTACTTCCTGCTGGACAACTTCTTCAGCAATCTGCTGATTATTTTCATCGTCGTTTTTCATCAGGACATCCGCAAGCTGCTCTCCCAAATGGGGCAGAATCCGTTTTTCCGGCGCGTGGGTACCCTGGAGGAGATTTTCTACATCGAGGAGTTGGTCAAGGCAGCAAGCACCTTGTCTTCGAAGAAAATCGGCGCATTGATCGTCATCGAGCGCGGGGCGGATCTGACGGAATACTCCGAGGACGGGACGCGGATCGACGCCGCCGTCAGCAAGGAGCTGATCCTGGCGATCATGCACACCACCTCGCCGATTCACGACGGAGCCATCCTGGTCCAGGACCGTATGATGACTTACGCGGGATGCGTGCTGCCGCTGACGACCAACCCGCGTCTTTCGCGCGAATTGGGAACCCGGCACCGGGCGGCGATCGGCATCAGCGAGGAAACCGACGCCCTCGTCGTGGTGGTCAGTGAAGAAACCGGAAAAATCTCCTTTGTTTCCGATGGAAAAATCACCCGCGACCTGACAGCCTCGATGCTGAAAAAAGTACTGCAACGGGCGCTGGGCATGGTGGGCCCGGCGAGCCGCCAATGGAGCCCCGTCGAAACCGACCCCGCCAAACGTCGCACGACCGAACAGCGTCGCTCGATGCGGTCCACGATGATGACGAAAATCGCCGACGCACAGAAGAAACGGGAAACGGCCACCGTGGAACAGCCAAGGGTGGAGGACGCATCATGAAGCTGCGCTTTCCCCGAATGATCTATAAATTCATCATTCTAGGGATTACCGAAAATATCGGGTTGAAGCTGTTTTCTTTTGTGATCGCCGTGATTTTCTGGCTTCTGATTATGGGTGTGGAGGACGAAATCCAGACCGTCACCCTGCCGATCAAATACCAGCTCCCCACCGACAAGGTACTGCTGGAGGATCTCCCCGAGACCGTGACCCTGGTGTTGCAGGGAAAGCTCGTCGAGTTGAAAACCTGGGATCCGCAAAAGGAAATCGTCGTCGATTTCAGCGGCGCAAAAATCGGAAAAACCATCGAAAACCTTACGGACAGCCAGTTCAAAGTGCCGCGAAGCATCACCATCACGCGAATTTCTCCGGTGCAGATCACGGCGAATTTCGCCTCGAAGATTTCAAAGACGGTGCCGGTTGTGGCGCGTTGGAAAAACGAACCCACTCAAGGGTATAAATTGCTTGAAATCAAAGTCGAACCCAACACCGTAATGGTGGAGGGCGAAGAAAGCGAAATCGGATTTTTGCCTTCGGTCAATACGCTGCCTGTCGATCTTTCCGAGAAAAAAGGAAGTTTTTCCGTACAGATCGGGCTGGAGCGCGTTGGCCGGAACGTCTTTTTCCCGGACATCGAAACCGTTACGGCACACGTTCGTCTGGAACGCATCCTTGTGGAGCAGACTTTTACCGGGCTGCCGGTCCGCTGGCGAGGAGAACTGGCCGATCCCGCATGGGCGCTCGACCCGGCGGCGGTTTCGTTGACGCTCAAGGGACCGGAAGATATTCTGCGTAAACTGACGCTCAAGGATCTGCTTCTTTTCGTGGACGTGCAACTGGTGACGGAAACGTCGAAAAAGGGTGACGTGTTGCAACCCCAGCTCTGGCCGCTGCCGGATTGGGCGAAAGGAGTGGTGGAGGTCAAATCGCCGATTCCCACGGTCACGTTGGACCGCCGGGAAGACACACCGTGAAAAACGGATTTTTCTCGCTCGATTCGTGAGGTGAACTGCGACGATGGATGCACGCGGCTTGAACGGTATCTGGGGACGGCGAGTGGCGATGCTGGTCTGTTTTGCCGTGTTGATCTTGTTTGTCAATCTGGCTCAGGCTCGGAAGCCCGCGACGGTTTCGGCGACTGCGACGGAGCTTTCCTGTTCCGCCGCTCCCTCCGATGCGATCTGGCGTGCGACGCCCGCCTGGCTGTGGCTTCTGGCTATAGAAGACATCGAGCGACCCGCCGCTGAGAATTTTCAAGCCTTCGAAGCAAGCCAGAAAGTGTTTCTCGACGGACTGTTTGCCGCACTGGACGCTCGATTCGTCGCCTGGAACCGGGGCGATCCCCGGCTGATCGGCGCGTTGCAGAATCTTCTCGCGGACGTGGCGGCGATGGCGCGTTTCTACGATCCCACCCGCGAGTACAAGTTCACGTTTCACAAGTCGATTCAACTGCGGCTCCAGACCTTTTTGAGGGCACGAAACCACGGACGCGCCGCGAACCGGCTGACGCCTTCCCTCCTGCCGCCGAACCCGGATTCCGCCGCCCGACGCGCCCGGGAATACGCCGCGCTCTACCCCGTGAATATTGCTCGGGACGAAGGCTGGATGCAAGCGGCGATCCTGCTGCATCTCGTGCGTAGCGACGAAACCCTGCGGCAAGCGCTCGACACCTACCGCCGCCATGCACGGACCCTGCACGACGCAACGCCGCACTGGACGCGTCTGTTCGAAGCGGGAAAAAGCCTTTCGTTCGCCCTGCCGCAGGATATCGAAAACGAAGAGAA
Organism: Myxococcota bacterium; assembly: GCA_963663525.2. Classification (GTDB taxonomy): domain Bacteria; phylum Myxococcota_A; class SURF-8; order SURF-8. The sequence goes on along the minus strand of CAXXHC010000003.1, from coordinate 850,592 downwards.
CCTCCAGGCTCTCCGGCGCGCCTACGAAGCCGGGGAAAACACCCCCGGCGACGGTGAAACGCTCGCCCCGGACGGGGGACCGGTTTTGCGCCCGTTTCCCCTGCTGGCGCTGGAGGGGGCGGATTTCACGAGAAGCGTTCCCGTAAGCTGGCGCGATCGCCCCGGCCCCTGGTCGGGGGCGCTGTCGCTGCTGGCCGAGGCAGGCTCGGGCGAATTGAAAGCACAAAAGAACCTGGACGGCATCGCCGGAGACGCCGTTTCTCCTCACCTGACAGCGTGGGAACTCTGTTTGGGTCCGGCGCGGCTTTCGGAGGATTTCCCCCTTTCCGCCGTGGCGGCCTGTTTCGGGCATCGGGCGTCGCCAACGGACCGAGGCCCGCAGGCTTTCATTCCGATCCGCCCGCCTGAAATCGCCGCCCGTCCGGAGGCTTACGCGGCGCTGGCGGGGTTGGCTCGCGAGGAATCGGTGCGTCACGAAGGAAAAAAAGCCGAATTGTGGTGGACCTGGGCCGGGCGTTTCGCTCAACTCGCCACGTTGTCTCGTGAGGCGAAGGGGCGCGATTTCGAAGCCCCTGCCGCATGGCGAAGCGTGCTCGGTCGTCTGCCGGATCTCGGTCTGCCGGTGCTTTGGCGGGTAACGGGCTCGAACGGCGCGGAACCTTCGTCCGCGCGCCTGGGAATGGGAAGCTGGCGCTGTCGCACATGGACGGTACACGAGAACGATTCCGGCGAGGATGAAACGCAAAAAGAAGCGGCGAAGACCGTTTTCGAACCGTTCGTGGAATACGGCGAGCGTTCCGCCGGTTATCCATTGAAGAAGGGCGACGCGTCGATTCTCGATGCCGCCCGTTATCTGCCGCTGCCCTACCTGAACGTGGGGCTGCGTGCCGAAACGCGTCGAAACGAAAGAGACTGATGGTGCTAACTTGTTGAAATTCTTGATTTCGTGGTCGAAGGGGTTGACAGGGCGATTCAATTCTTGAAGGATTACCCCCTCCAAGCACCTTCGCGGGTGCCACGGTCTTTCGCCGTAGGCGAATGGCCGTGAAAACACAAGCAATCCGGGCCATCGATCCGTTCCTGATCGAAGCCCCGGGCACCCTTTCCTCGATTCACCGAGTTCGATTCGTGCCAAATCAGGAATTGAATCGCCCTGAAAGGGTTGACTTTATTATGAATCGGGTTCATTATTATATAACCATGAAGCAAACGAAACCCAGCCTGACCCTTTCCTTCGCACGCAAGCGAAAACCATGAAGCCAGGCAAAAAGCATGTTCGTGCTTTTTTTTCAGGAGGTGATCTTTCATGAGAATCAATCGGGAATTCGATCCAGCCATCACGGACAGCATCGCCAGTTTGAGGCGGGAACACGCCGAGTTGGACCGTAAACTGGAAGCCCTGAATGGCCGTCCTTATCTTACGCCGCAAGAACAGGTCGAACGCAAGCGCATTCAAAAACTGAAGCTCTTGAAGAAAGACAAAATCGAGATGCTTCAGCGGCGTGGCCGCAACTGAAATACAGATTCCCGCCTTCGGGCGGGTTTTTTTATTTGTTCCTTCCTTCCCTTTTCCCATCTTTTTTCATCATCATCGTCATTTGGGTCTGCTTCGTGTGAAATCCGAAAAGACGATATCGCCTGAATAGCGCGAATTGTTGTGAAATATCATGAAAATGCACAAAATGACGCAATTTTTGCGTTGAGATGTTGCGTCATTCGGGGTACATTTATCTACAGGTCGATTTATATATATCTGGATAAGTGGAACAAATAACCCGAGAAGGGAGGCGAACATGCCGAAATTAGTGCATTTGTCGGATATTCATGTGGGATTGAAATTATTGCTTGATGAGGATTACGACCGCGATGCCGTGCTGTTCGAAACCATCAAAGCCCACCACGCCAAGGATACGATCCTTATCACAGGCGATCTTGTCGATAACGGCTATAAATGGGAGTATGAGCGACTCGATACCTTGTTGCACGGCGTGAAAAACATCGTCGCGGCTCCGGGCAACCATGACTACGGCGCGGCTGGATGGCTGTACTCGGTCGATGCCCGCCGTCGTTTCGCCGAGCGCTTCGGCGTACCCGACGAGCTGTATCCCCATGTGAAAAAGATCATGCGGGGCAAAGTCGAACTCATCGTGCTCGACTCCGACGCGCGAAACCGGGAGTTGCTGGCCCGGGGACGGATTCACAAGCGCCAGCTCGCCCGGCTCGACGAACACCTGTCTACCCCCACGAAATCCAAGCGGGTGCTGATACTGCACCACCATCCCTGGGACCGAAAACTCGGGGAGGAATTGATCGACGCGAAGGAGTTTTGCGAGGTGATAAAGAACCGGGTGGATCTGATGCTTTTCGGTCACCACCACAAGGCTGCCAAATGGGAAAATCGCCTGGGTATCCCATGGATCGCCGCCGCGCCCAAAACCCCGGACGCCGGGTATTTCCACACCTACGAATGGGACGAAAACGGCGAATTGCAGGTGGAAAAGGTCAAGTTCAGGTAGATCCTTTTGCGATTACGCTTCGGGAAGTGCGATAGCTTCCCAATTCGGCAACGTTTTCGATGTCGACAACAGCCTTTTCAGCGCCTGCTCGTGGCCGAGTTCCATCTTGGAAAGTTCGAGACACAGACGGCGGATGGAGTCATCCTCGGCGGAACTCGCCAGCGAGTCGTAAAACTCCGCCGCCTGGCGCTCTTTCGTAATGGCCAGCGCGAGGGCTTCGTCCGGCGTCATGTCCACGGTGAGTTTCGGCAGAGGCTCGGGTTCCTCCAGCAAGTTGCCATCCAGGGTCACGGCCATGCTGCGCGCCAGGATCGGTTGAGACCGAATCTTGTCGAGCTGCTTTTCGTGCTCCTCTTCCTGGTCGGCGAGCCAGTCGAACAGGCTTTTGACTTCGGGATTGTGGACCTTTTCGGCGATTTCGCGATAAAACGTGTAGGCCTCGACTTCGCGGAAAATCGCGAGGCTGAGCATTTTCTGATACTTGGATTCGTCCATGGTGTCGCCTCGAATACGGGTGAATTTCGTGCCTTCAAGCTACAAATCCGTCCGTTTTTTGTCAAGTTTCGGCGACGCTCAGCCGAGTTTTGGAATCCTCACCCCCCATGAGAAATCACGAAAAATCATTTCGAGGCTTGTCGCAGATGTTTCACCAGCCGAACCACGATGGCCCGACTTTCCTCCCCCAAAGCATTCCAGCACTCGGCGACGTCTTCCAGCCCTTTGGGCGGATCGTACCGCAAGCCATCGACGAGGTACCCGGCGTTGACGTCGAGCGCGGCGGCGATGTTGAGAATCGTTTCCAACGAAGGATTGCGCCCTCCCCGTTCCAACTCGGCGAGGTAACTGGAACTCAGTCCGGCATGTTGGGCGATTTCGTACTGGGACCAGTTGCGCCCTTTTCGTAGCTGGCGAATGCGACTTCCCAAGGCGGCATACTCATGGTTGTGTTTTCTGCGTCGTGACATGACTACTCCTGTATGGGCCTCTTCCCAAGGAAGTCGGCCACTCCGTCACGGAATGATGAAAAACGAATGCTCGCTGATTTTATTTACCTGGTAACCCGTCAGGTTCTACCACCTTTACCCGATCTCGCGATTTCCTTCCAGTCAACAAGGACATAACGTCTATGAATAAAATGGAAATGTCGGTTTTTCACCACCTTTCCCGATGGATCTCCGCAGTCTTTTCACGTCCACAAAATTACTCATGCACGGAATTCGTACCGTTTCAATCGTTTTCCTCAGATTTTGCAAAGAAACGCGGCCCAACGAAGACAGGAATAGTGATCCGACCTACGGTTCAAACCCACGAGTTTATGGTGAAGATTCCTCGATTTCCCCTGCATTTCAATTCCCATCCATAGGACAGCATCTAACGGAGTTACTCTTGACAAAATTTGGCCGATGGCGTACGCTCCGCTTGCATTTTGGTGAAGGATTTTCGAGATCCCGAATGACTACAACTAGTTACCTTTTTCAGGAGTACGGATCATGGACCCCTATCTGGCCGTATTGATTGTTTTTGCCGCCGGGGTCGGCGTGGCGCTCGCCATGGCCGGAATGGCGGCGTTCATCGGTCCCAAGGAGCGCAACGACGTCAAGAACGCGCCCTTCGAATGCGGCAACGTCTCGTATGGAACCCAGGGCAAACGCTACGCCGTAAAATACTATATGGTCGCGATTTTATTCCTGGTTTTCGACCTCGAAGCCGTGTTCATCTATCCGTGGGCCGTCATCTACCGCGACCTCGCCTGGTACGGATTCGCCGTGATGCTTCCTTTCCTCCTGATTCTCTGTTTAGCTCTGGTTTACGAATGGCGGAAAGGAGCCCTGCAATGGGATTAGAGCGATTCGCCGGTAATTCCGAATTCGTCACCACGCGCCTGGAGGAGTGGGTCAACTGGGGTCGCAAATGGTCCCTGTTTCTCTATCCTTTCGTCACGGCCTGTTGCGGCATGGAATACATGTCCACCGTCGGCGCGCATTACGATATCGCCAGGTTCGGGGCCGAGTTTCCCCGCTTCTCGCCGCGCCAGTCCGATCTGCTGATGGTCGTGGGCACCGTGAATCACAAGCAGGCGCCTGTGCTCAAGCAGGTCTACGACCAGATGGCGCTACCGAAATGGGTGGTAGCCTTCGGAGCCTGTGCTTCCACCGGCGGAGTCTACGACAACTACGCCGCCGTGCCCGGCATCGATCACATCATTCCCGTGGACGTCTACATCGCGGGCTGTCCTCCGCGCCCCGAAGCCGTGCTTCAGGGACTGATGAAGCTCCACGAGAAAATCGATACGGAAACCCCGGTCAAGGACGCGCTGGCCGCCGCCATTCAGACCGGAAAAAGCCAATTGGAAAGGGTCTGAGTCCGTTCGTCAACCCGTAAAGGGGGAAATCCGTGAAACCGATCACCCTCAACCTGGACAAGGTTGCCCAAGCGCTTGAAAAAGCCGCCAAAGACGCCATCGTCGAGAAAATCCCCGTCGAGGGCGACGACCATCTGGTCGTCAAGGCCGATCAGGTGCACAAGCTGCTCGAAACCCTGAAGAACGACAAGAATCTTCAGTTCAATTTCCTGACCGACCTGACCGCCGTCGATTACATGGGCTATCCCGGTCGCGAGGGCGAACGCTTCGAGGTCGTGTACCAGCTTTATTCCCAGGCGAACAACTACCGCGTGCGCCTCAAGGCCGAAGTGCCGGAAGCCGACCCCAAGATCCGTTCCATCGCCGACCTGTGGGCCAACGCCGACTGGCTGGAGCGCGAGGTTTGGGACATGTACGGCATCCTTTTCGAAGGGCATCCAGATCTCGAAAAGCATGGGAAAATCCAGCGGTTGCTGATGTATGAAGGCTTCGAGGGCCATCCGTTGCGCAAGGACTATCCCTTGAAAAAGCACCAACCGACGATCGAGCTGCGCACCCCGATCGAGACCGAACCCGATCCACCCTACCAGTGGACGAAGACGGAAAAAATCGAGCAATACGGACTCACCGACGGCCTGGACGACTGAACGGTCCCGGCTTCAACGTTCGAAGAGGCTTCAGATGAGCGAAGAAACCACGAAATCCCAGACCACCGTCGTGGAAGACGTCGGGACAGTGCCCGCCGAGGCGTTCGAGCTGCAACTCGGCCCCTCCCACCCCGCGATGCACGGTATCGTCAAGCTGGACACCATCGCCGAAGGCGAACTGGTGGTCGGCATGAACGCCACCATCGGCTACCTGCACCGGGGCATGGAAAAGATGTGCGAGCATCGCACCTGGGACCAGAACGTCGTCTTCACCGACCGGCTGAACTACGTCAGCCCGACGCTGAACAACGCCGCCTACTGTGCCGCCATCGAAAAGCACATGGGCATCACGCTGCCGGAAAGAGCGGTGTGGGTGCGGATGATCGTCTCCGAAATGGGGCGCGTCGCCGACCACCTGACCTGCGTCACCGCGTCGGCGATGGAACTTGGCGGTTTCACACACTTTTTCTACTACATCAAAGCGCGCGAACTGATCTATTTCATGTTCGAGAAGATCTGCGGCGCACGTGTCACCACCAGCATGAGCCGCGTGGGTGGGCAGGCGTTCGACCTCTACGACGGTTTCGAAAAAGAGTGGCGCGAGGACGTCGAACCGCAGATTCGCGAATTGATCGAAGACGGCAGCAAGCTGATTACCCGCAACCGGATCTTCTACGACCGCTTCCGCCACACCGGCGAGTTGCCGCTGGACCGTTGCATTTCCTACGGCATGACCGGTCCGCGCCTGCGCGCCGCCGGAAGCGATCTCGACCTGCGCAAGGACGCTCCGTACTGGTTCTACGACAAGCTGGACTTCGAGGTACCTTCCGGCAAGTACGGCGACAACTACGACGCCTACCTGATCCGTATGGAGGAAATGGAACAAAGCCTGCGAATGATCGACCAGTGCCTGGACAAGCTCCCGGACGGGGACGTGATGCTCGACGATCCGAAGGTGTTCCAGCCGAAAAAGAAAGACACCTACGGGCACATCGAAGGGCTGATCCACCACTTCAAGCACGTGATGGAAGGCGTGAAAGTTCCCGCAGGCGAGCGGTACTACGCGGTGGAGGCTCCCAACGGCGAGCTGGGCTTTTACATCGTGTCCGACGGGTCGGGCATTCCGTTCCGCGTGCGCGTGCGGCCTCCCTGCTTCATGAACACGGCGGCGCTGACCGAGATGTGCATCGGCGGTCAGATCGCGGACATCGTTCCCACCTTCGGCTCGATCAACATGATCGGCGGCGAATTGGAGAGATAAGGAGAACGCAATGAACGAGCTGGCCATCCAGATCATCGCCACCGTCGTCAAGTTCGGCGTGCTCGTACTGGGCTTCGCGCTCGGACTGGCGGGACTGCTGACCTGGCAGGAGCGCAAGCAGTCCTCATACATGCAGGACCGCATCGGCCCCAACCGGGCGGCGATCATGGGCATTCGCCTGTGGGGTCTGCCGCACTTCCTGGCCGACGGCATCAAGATGATTTTCAAGGAAGACGTCATCCCGGACAACGCCAACAAGTTCCTGTTCCACCTCGCACCCATCCTCGGGCTGTCGATGGTGCTCATCAGCCTGGCGATGGTGCCCTTCGGCGGGACGTTCAACCTGTTCGGCGCGGACGTGCCGATGATTATCGCCCCCATCAGCGAAGGCATTCTGCTGATTTTCGCGTTGAGCGGACTGTCCATTTACGGCGGCGTGCTGGCCGGGTATTCCTCGGACAACAAGCTGGGGCTTTTGGGCTCGATGCGCACCTCGGCGCAGATGATCTCCTATGAAGTGACCCTGGGCCTGACGCTTGTGGGCATTTTCATGGTCATGGGCTCGGTGCGGCTCGACGAAATCGCCGCCATGCAGGGCGGAGGCGCCTGGGGCGTGTTCCTGCAACCCTTCGGTTTCCTTCTGTTTTTCGCGGCGGGCATCGCCGAAACGAAGCGCGCGCCTTTCGACCTTCCCGAGGGTGAAAGCGAAATCGTCGGCTACTTCCTCGAATACTCCGGGATGCGCTTCGGTATGTTCATGTTCGGGGAGTTCGTGGAAATCGTGCTGTTGGGCATGTTGCTGACGACGATGTTTTTCGGCTCCTACCACGTGCTTCCCTGGGTGGATGTCTGGACGCCGGTGCACGCCTGGCTCGTGCAGACGCTCGGCAACACGACGCTGGCGGGACTCATCACCGCCGCCGGACAGTTTGCCGTATTCGCCACGAAGGTGGCGTTCTTCTGCTTCATCCAGTTGGCGGTGCGCTGGACGCTGCCCCGGTTCCGTTACGATCAGGTGATGCGCTTCGGCTGGCTGTTTTTGCTGCCGCTGAGTCTGCTCAATCTCATTGTCACGGCGGTGGTGATGCTGCTATAGGCGAAAAGGGACAACGGATTCCCATCTTTTCGCGGTTTCAACCGAGAGGCGAACGATGAGCGAGAACCCCAAATTCAAATACATGCACCTCAACCGGGAACTGGACTTCTGGGAGAGTCTGTATCTTCCCGAAATCCTTCGCGGAATGAGCGTCTCGTTGGGCCACTTCATGTCCAACTGGCCCTTCTTCCGCCGCGAGAAGACCGTCACCAAGGAGTACCCGGAAGAGAAATTCGACACCTATTACCGCACGCGCGGTCGCCATTACCTGACGCGTCGCTCGGACGGCTCCATCACCTGTGTGGCCTGCCAGATGTGCGCGATGGCCTGCCCGGCGAACGTCATCACCATCGAGGCCGAAGAGATCGAGCCCTACTACACCGGACGCCAGAAGATCGACCGCCGCCCGAAGACCTTCGTCATCGACCAACTCACTTGTATTTACTGCGGTTTCTGCGTGCAGGCCTGTCCCGAGGACGCGATCCGGATGGACTCCGGCCACCCCGCGTTGGCGATTCACAGCCGCGAGGAAGCCATCGTGGGCCGCGACCTGCTGTTGGACATGAAAAACACCAAGGAAGGTCAGCACAACATCGTCTTCAACCCGATTCCCGGCAAGGAACCGGCGCAGGCTCCCTTTACCGTGCTACCCACAGAAGATGCGCAACGCCGCGAATATTAACGGTTTTTTCCAACCGAAACACAAAGCCCGACCCGGCGACCTCCGCTGCGTTGGGCTTTTTTCGTGCGTTTTTTTGTGGTCGGGTAATTGCTTTACCCGACATTTCGGGTGGGTGGTCTGGGCGAAGCGACGTGAAACCTATCCGTTGGTTCAGGTCTCCCGACCTGAACCGTTCGTTTCTCGTCGAATTTCCAACCGGCGGCATGAACATGCGGAGCACGTCAGAAGACTTGCTCCAGCCTCCTCCCTTCTTTCTGATGCCGTGAGTAGTATGTGCAGGTCGGATAATTGCTTTATCCGACACATTTATGGCGCTCGAAAATGTCGGGTAAACAATTACCCGACCTACTCTAAATTCTACTGAACACACTAAAAACTCGCGCCATTTCACGCACACTTGCTTCATTTCGCTCCGGTTCGTGCAAACTTCCGACAAAACACGACGAAACGGGATAAAATCCCCCCGTTTTCAGGTCGGATCTCGCAATTCTTACCGAAATAAATCTACCCCCGTACGTGCACGTATGGGGGTAGACCTCCATTTTTATAACTTTCCGTAAATACACAGGAACTCGTTTTTCAACCTGTACGCTGACGTACAGGTTGAGCATGATTTTCGGAGGCCAAACCATACGCCAACGTACAGGTTGAGATGGAAGGCCGAAACCACGCAGCCTGGGATCTCGGTGGATGAAATGCCTTTGATGGTCTTCGTTGGAGCAAGTCTCCTGACGCGCTCCACAGATTCATGCCGTCGGGTTGGAAATCCGACGAGAAAAGGTGGTTCAGGACGGGAGACATGAATTATCGAAGTCCCATATTTTCAATAGGTTACAAAGCTTTAGGGTAAAATCGCCTGCATGGGTTGGTCCCGACAAAATCCATTGAAGATACTGCAAAGTCGTGCATTTTTACGCAAACGTGCGTCAGTCTGACTCAATCGCGCAAAACCCGTGCAAACTCACGTCAAACCGTGCAAAATTCACCCCGGTTTTCTCGCAACGAGTCGAGGTACCCTCGCAAAAAGTGGTAAGAAACTGGACAAAAATAGGCTTTTTCGGCCAAAAACCAGACTCGAGTCTGGTTTTCACTTCCTTAGCTCGTGGTTCCGAATCTGCACGTTTTTTCATCTATTTGCATGTTTGCAGGAGGGGTCTCGTTCGGGGGATAAAACGAATGAGTTTCTTCCCGGTCGAACAAAGATTTTGAAAGGCATGGGGGTTGAACTTTGCGAAACACCCGGCCTTGTTTTCGCAATAAAGCAAATAGGCATATGTCTGGAAAGAATAGGTTGTTTAAACTATAAATCATTGAAATTTCATGCAAACATTACGGTTTTGTAAAATTTCTTGACAAATCTGCTATTTCTATTATTTTGGAACGAGTACAGACTGTTGGCGTTTTTCCAGGCAGGAAGGTGGGAGCATGAAATCGATTCAGGATACGATCACCCTATTCAGAAAGAAAAAATATCGTATCACGCCGCAACGACTGGCGATTTTGAAAATTCTCGACGGGAACAAAAGCCATCCTTCCGCCGAAGAAATCTACAATCAAATTCTGGTCGATCATCCTTCCACATCGTTCACCACCGTGTATAACACCTTGGAAACACTGGTGTCTATGGGAGAAATCCAGGAAATCACCATCGACCACGAACGCAAGCACTACGACCCCGACGTCGCCCCGCACCATCACGCGATCTGCTCGGTGTGCAAGGAAATCACCGACATCTTCGACCCGTCGATCGAGCTTTCCCACATGCCCGATACCTCCGACAACGGCTTTCGAGTCGAGGGGTACAAGATCCATTTCGGTGGGGTCTGCGCCAAGTGTCGCAAACGCGAGAAACTCAACTAACCAACTGATTTTACAGAGTTATTCCGATATCGAAGCCGCCTCTCAGAGGCGGCTTCATGCGTCCAGGTCGAACGCCAGCACCAGTTCATCCAATTGCGCCTGACTCAAACCCACGGGCTTCACCCCCGCCGAACGGCATAACAGCAGTATTTTCGCAGCCTTGTTCAGCGTGTCGATGATGTCGAAAGCCTCCAGGGCGTCGCTTCCCATGGCGATGCAACCGTGCATCATCCACAACACGGCAGGGTGTCCTTTCGTGAATGAATCCAGCGTCACCCGGGCCAGTTGCTCGGAGCCCGGCAAGGCATAGGGAGCCACTCCCACGCCTTTCGGCACCACGGCCTTGACCTCGGGCAGCATCCCCCACAACGCCCGGTTGAGCGCCCCTTCGTCGCCGTACTCCGGCATGTGGGTGAGCGCGATCAGCTCCGTGGGATGGGTGTGCACCAGCGTGGAACGGTCGGGATGGTTTCGCGCGAAGTAGTCGTGAAGCAGCAGGTGGGAAGGCAACTCGGAGGTGGGACGAAACGGTCTCCGGGACGCTCCTCCCCACACCATGCGGTACGACGCGCCTTCGCCGTCAAGCGCGAGCAGGCAGGCGTTGGCGTCGGGCGCGCGCGAGAGATCGCGAAAACGTCGCCCCGATCCCGTCACCAGAATACGTTTATTCGCCAGCGTCGGATAGCTTCGCGCCAGCGTGATGGGCGCTGCGTTGGACGCAAACTTGGAGTCGTCCACGTCTTCCGGCTCCAGACGAATCGACAGGTTGCCGCCGTTGCACTCAGCCCAACCGTTGTTCCACAGGTAATCGGCGGTTTCCATCATTTCCCGCAAACGATTCGCAAACATCGTGCCCCATGCCTCGAAATTTTCCATGCCGTTTCCCTTCAAGCGAATAACGAAGTTTCCCCCGATTATCAACCCCTTATCGCGGCGCGATCCGCACGACGGTCACGCCGTCGCCGCCCTCCCCTTTTTCTCCCGGTCGCCAGCGTGCAACGAACGGGGCGTCGGGCAGGTAGTCCCGAACGGCGGTTTTGAGCCGTCCGGTGCCGTGCCCGTGAATCACCGTCGCCTGGCCGATGCCGTCGCGAAAACTGCGATCCAGAAAACTTTCCAGCTTTTCCAGACCGGTTTCCACGGTTTCGCCTCGAAGGTCGAGCGTCAACGCGTGGCTGCCGAAGGCGCTGCCGGTTTTGGTCTTGTGTTTCGCCTCGGCTTTCGATTGCGCGATGGCCTCCATCAGCGACGCCTTTTTCACGCCCGCCCTGGCCTCCACGCCTTCGCCGTCAAGTTCCACGTAGCGCGAACTTTCGAGGCGCATCTTGATCGAACCGATCTCGATCAGCGCAAAGCCGCGCTTGTCCGGGCCCTCCAATAAAATGCCGTTGGTTTCGAGGTCCGGTATTCGCACACTACGCAACGACGACGAAGTGCCCCGTCCCGCATTCTGCGCATCTTTTTGCGCCTCGGCGGGGACGTCCTCGTCTTCCTCTTCCAAAAAGCTTTCGTCCTTGGCCGTGCTTTTCAACTCCTGCCGGATGTCCTGCAACTGCTGGTTCGTGGCGCGCATGTCCTTGGATTTCTGCAGGCTTTTCACGAGTTCCTTCAACTCGTTCTCGGTTCTCCGAAGAAGATCACGCCGCAGCCGCACGCGCACCAGTTCCTCTTCCTGCTCGCGCTCCTCGATTTCGTCGATACGGGCTTCCAGGCGGGCCTTCATCTCTTCCAACTCGATGCGCTGGCGTTCGAGAGCCTTGTTGCGCTCGTTCGCTTCTTCCAGACGTGCCTGAAGGTCTTTCACCAGGGAATCCGAATCGGGGTCTTCCCGGCCCTCCAGCACTTCCCTGGCCCTGGCGATCACCCCGGTATCCGTACCGAGGTCCGCTGCGATCTGCAAGGCCGCCGACGCGCCGGGAAGCCCGATGGAAACCTCGTAGGTCGGCTTCCAGGTCTTCAAATCGCAACCCACGGCGGCGTTGGTGAAATCGTTGCGGGCGAAGGCCATGCGCTTCAACGGTTCGTAGTGGGTGGTGACGATGGCGCAGGCTCCCCGGTCGGCAAAACCTTCCAGAATCGCCTGAGCCAACGCGGCGCCTTCGGTGGGTTCGGTGCCGACGATGATTTCGTCCAGCAGCACCAGGGATTCGAGTCCGCATTGGGCGAGTACGCGGTTGAGCTTGACCAGGTTGCCGCTGAAGGTGGAGAGGTCGTCCGAGAGGGACTGCTCGTCACCCATTACGGTCACGACCTCACGGAACATCCCGATTTTACTTCCCTTTTTGCAAGGCACGGGAATACCTGCCATCGCCAGCAGCACGCACAGACCCACGGTTTTGAGCGCGACGGTCTTGCCGCCGGTGTTCGCCCCGGACAGCACCAACACCTTGAAATCGCTGCCGATGCGCAGGTCGTTGGGCACGACTCGCGCCCCTTTGAGCAGCAACACCGGGTGGCGCGCGGCGATCAGATCGGCGCGGGCGTCCTCGACGATTTCCGGGATCGAGGCGTCCCACGCGACCCCCAGTTTCGCCTTGGCCAGCAGCAGGTCGATCCACTCCAGCGCCTCCAGGTTGCGCAGGATCTTGTCGGCGTGCGTGGCGACCAGTTCGGCCAGCTCGCGCAGGATGCGGCGCTCCTCGCGCTCGACTTCCATCCGGGCGACTTTCAACTCGTTGTTGAGATTGACCAGCTCCTGCGGCTCGATGTACATCGTCGCGCCCGTGGCGGAGGAACCGTGCACGATGCCCGGAAGCATGTTTTTGCGCCCGCTGAGCACGGGCAGCACGTAACGGTCGTCCCGCACGGTGAAGTAATCATCCTGAAGGATTTCAGCCACTTCGCGCCGATGCATGATGCGCTGAATGGTCTCGCGAACCCGCTGCTGCAATCCCTCGGCGCGGTTGCGCAACTCGCCCAGTTCGGAACTGGCCCAGTCCTGCAGCCGGTTGGAGGCGCGATCCACGGCGTAATCGATGCCGTCGGTGACTTCCTCGACGAGGTGGAAGCGGTCCCTCAACTTTTTCAAGGCGGGCGTATGCTCTGACGTCTGCAGAAATCGTCGTAGACGATGGGCCGATTCCATAGTTTCGAGCAAACTCACCAGCCCTTCCGGGTCGATGGGAATCTCTTTTTTCGCCCCGACGACCCACTGCCGCACGTCGTGAATTCCCGCCAACGAGGGTTCTTCCTCGCTTTCGATGAGGGTCATCATCTCGGCGGCCTGGGCCAGCGATTCCCGCGCCTCGTCGATACTTTCGGCAAACGAGAGCGATTCGCAGGCCGTGCGGCCTCGTAAAGTGGAGGTTTGCGCCTGAAGCGCCGCCACAACGGCGGGCCACTCCAGGTCATGGAGGGTTTTATCCGATACACCGATTGGTTTCATGATTATGCGGTACTGCCGATAAGAGTAGTGAGACGCGGTGGAAAACCGTCTTTTTTTGCGGGCGCTACTTGTTCCAGTGCGTCAGATTGTTGATTTCGCCGAACACCTTGACCGGAATGTCTTGGTAGGTTTTCCCGTCGATCGTGATCGTTTTGCGTACGACCCGAAACGGTTTCTCCTTTTTGATCGGCTTGTCGAAAAGGATGGTTTCCACCTGCCCTTTTCGCTTGCGAAGCCACATTCCGGCCACCCGTCCCCGTTCGTCCTCGACGATTCCCTTCTCCCGGTACTTGTAGGTCCGCCCTTCTTTTTTTCGTGCGTCGTTCATGATGCTTTTCCCTTGCATCGTATCCTTGATGAAAGTTTGGACTTCATGCTTCATCGGTCGTGCTTTTTCGATGCTACCACAGAACGTCCAATCGCACAAACTGCACTTATATAAAAATTTCGATATACTTCAACATCCTCTGCCAGAATGATCTTTAGATCAGAGTATCCTCTCGGAATATTTAGACTTTTTGACGTTGCATGGCTTCCCGGAGAGCTGGTCGGGCATTGGCTTTACCAAGCACATTCATAGCGCTCGCGTGTCGGGTGATTTTCACCCGACAATTTTCGAAAAAGGATGTAGCGGCGAGGCGTAAGCCCGCCGAAAAGGGGGATTGGAGGGTATAAAAGCAACTTTCGAAAGGCAAAGACGGCGGGCTTACGCCTCGCCGCTACCCCAAAAGAGGATTTTACAAAAATTGCACCATTTTGTGATACACCCCATTTCCTCGGGTGCATCACAAAAAATTGCCACTTTGCCCCAAAAACGCTCATGGCGAGTGATTTGCGAAGCAAATCGTATCGAGCCATCCCATTTACTCCTCGATACACCGCCAAGGGCGGCACTCGGAGTGAGCGATATCCAATCTGAGTGAAATGACAATATCCTGATGATACACCCCATTTCCTCTGCGTAAAACTTGACTTGCCCGCATATCCTGCTACATTGGCGCATTCCGGGGATACAATATGGATGGGCCTCGGAAAAAGCACCAAAGCTTACGGATCCATCAAGGAGCAGAGATAATGGCGAAAAAACTGGAAATCGGTAACAAGCGCATCGTCGGGTTCGCCGGGCATTCCGGCTGCGGCAAAACCTCTTTGTGCGAGGCAATGCTGTGGCTCGTCAAGGCCACCGACCGGATCGGTCGGGTCGATCAGCAGACGGCGGCAATGGACTTCGAACCCGAAGAACACAAGCGCCTGTACTCGGTCAGTTCTTCGACCAACGATATCGTGTACAAAAACACCCAGTTTTTCATGCTGGACACCCCCGGCAGTTCGGACTTCATCCCCGAAGCCAAAATCACGTTGACCGTCGCGGGCGGCGTGGTGATGCCGATCGACGCCGTGGATGGCCCCAAGCACCAGCACGGCATCCTAAAGGAGTTCTGCGAGGAACGCAACCTTCCGATGATGCTGTTCGTCAACAAGCTCGACAAGGAACGGGCCAAAGTGAACGAGACGCTGGCCGCCGTCAAAGAACAACTCGGCATCGATCCCGTGCTGCTTCAACTGCCCATCGGCCAGGAAGACAGCTTCAAAGGCGTGGTGGATCTCCTGGAGAAACAAGCCTACGTCTACGCCGACGATAGCGGAAAAGCAGAGAAAACCGACATTCCCGCCGACATGGCCGACGCCGTGGAGGAGGCTCGCGAAACCATGATCGAACGCCTCGTGGAAGGCGATGAAGAAGTGATGGAAAAATACCTCGAAGGCGAGGAAGTCACCTCCGAGGAACTTTACAAGTGCCTGAAAAAAGGCACGCTTTCGGGCGAGTTGGTTCCCGCGCTCGTAGGTTCGGCTTATAAGAACATCGGCGTGGACCGCCTGCTTGAAGCCCTCAAGGCGGCCTTCCCGGCTCCCAACGAGGAAGCCCCCCGCAAGATGGTGGATCTCGACAGCGGCGAGGAACTGGAAGACACGGTGCAAATCAGCGAAGACGGCCCCTTCCTGGGTTACGTGTTCAAGACGCTGGCCGATCCCTTCGGCACGGTGTACTACCTGCGCGTGATGAACGGAAAACTGGCGAGCGACGACGATTTCGTCAACGTCAACCGCAACTCGAAAGAGCGCATGGGCAAGCTGTTTTACATGCGCGGCAAAAAACACGATTCCGTGGATGAAGTCGGCGCAGGCGAAATCGTCGCCGTTTCCAAGATGAAGGACATGAAAACCGGCGACACTTTGGCCGCCGCGAAACAGAACGCCGTGCTCGCTCCTCTGCCGGAAGCCATCCAGATGATGACCTTCGCCATCTACGCCAAGAAGAAAGGCGAAGAAGAAAAAATGGGTCAGGCGATCAACCGCCTGCTCGAAGAAGACCCCACGCTCAAGATGGAGCGCCAGGAACAGACCAAGGAGTTGCTGCTTTCCGTCGTGGGACAGGCGCACCTGGACGTGACGATCGAAAAAATCGCCCGCCGCTTCAAGGTCGAAATCGACTTTCGCGTCCCGAAAGTTCCCTATCGCGAAACGATCCGGGGCCGCTGCGAAGTCGAAGGGAAACACAAGAAACAATCCGGTGGCCGGGGACAGTTCGGCGTGTGCTGGATTCGCGTATCGCCCAAACCCAGAGGCGA
Organism: Myxococcota bacterium; assembly: GCA_963663525.2. Taxonomy (GTDB): domain Bacteria; phylum Myxococcota_A; class SURF-8; order SURF-8. The sequence continues at coordinate 834,153 of CAXXHC010000003.1, read as the reverse complement.
AGGCTTCGAGTTCGTCAACTGCATCGTTGGCGGTGCGATTCCCAAGCAATACATTCCCGCCGTGGAAAAGGGCATCGTCGATACGATGATGACCGGCGACCTCTCCGGCAACCCGGTGCAGGACGTGCAGATCGAGCTGTTCGACGGCAAGTATCACGACGTCGATTCCTCGGAAATGGCCTTCAAAATCGCGGGCAGCCTGGCCTGGAAAACCGCCTTCGAGAAGTCCGAACCCGTGCTGCTGGAGCCGTACATCAACGTGCTGGTCAAGGTGCCGTCCGAGCACATGGGCGACGTCATCGGCGAGTTGAACTCCCGCCGTGGCCGCGTGCAGGGCATGGAGGAAGCCGGGCGCTACGCCGAAGTATCGGCCCAGTCTCCCCAGGCCGAAATGCACGACTTTTCCCAGACCCTGCGCTCCATGACGCAGGACCGGGCGATTTTCACCACCGAATTCAGCCACTACGAGGAAGCGCCGCCCGACGTGATGAAAAAGGTCGTCGAGGAGTACCAGCGCTCCAAAGAAGAAGAATAGACATTTCAAGCCTTTAGAACCTTTCGGGCACGGTATTTTACCGTGCCCTTTTCCTTTTGAGAGGCACCATGAACGAGCGTTCTTCCCAACCTCCGGCACGGATCGTGGCCTGCACGCCCTCTTCCGCCGAGATTCTATGCCTGCTGGGAGCCGAAAAGCGCCTCGTGGGATGCTGTGAAGGGTTGGATCTTCCAATACCTGTATCCAAGTGGACTCCGGTAGGTCCGCCGGACAACATCGACCCCGACAAAGTGGCTTCCCTCAACCCCGACCTGGTGATCCATTCCAACACCTATCCGGGAGCCGAGGTGGCGATTCACGCCATGGAATCTCAGGGGCTCCACGTGCTGAACCTGACGACCGAACGCTTCGACGACCTGCTGTCCGATATGTTCGCGGTGGGCGTCGAAATCGGCGAGGAAGACAAGGCCGCCGAATGGGTGGCCCGTTTCGACGAGCGCCGACGACGACTGATGCGCCTCGTTCCGCGTGCGGATCGACCGCTGAGGGTGTACATCGAACTCTGGCCCAATCCCTTCGTCACCGCCGGTGCGCAAAGTTGGATGACGGACATGATCAAGCTTGCGGGCGGCAAAAACGCTTTCGCCGACCGCTACTATCCCTCGTATCCCATCGACGAGGAACGCATTTTGGAGGAAGACCCCGAGGTGGTGCTGATCTGCTGGGCGGGCCAGGGCGACGACCCGAGCGGCCTGGACCCCGACGATATCTTCAGACGCAAAGGCTGGGAAAAACTGGCCGCCGTGCGCTTCAAGCAGGTGTATTTCCTCCCGGAATCGCTGTTCGCCGTACCGGGACCACGACTGCTGGACGGTCTGGAGCACCTCATCGGGCTGTTTGCAGGATTGCAACGGGACGAGGTGTCCCGGTAGGGGGAGTTTTTCTTCGCCGAAGAGCATCATTGAAGAGTGTACATTCTTCAGAATTATTTGTAACATATTGATATTATAGGGTTTTATCCCCTCTCCCTTTGGGTTGTCTATTATGCAGTTCTTACTTGGTTTTTGCGATCATCTCGTCATGGGTGGCGTGGGCGAACCGCAGGTTGCCCATGTGCATGTTTGGGACCACGGGCAAGCGGACGTTTCACGTCGCTTCGCCCGTACCACCCTTTGGTTCTAGGGTTTTCTATCGCGCGAGTGCCACGGTCTTTCGCCTTTAGGCGAATGGCCGTGAAAACACGAAAAATCCGGGCCATAGATCCGTTCCGGATCTATGGCCCGGGCACCCTTCCTAGCCCGCATAATTCATGAAGAATCTACTGCGACTTGAAAATCCTCGATCTTTCACTTGTTTCCCGATTTTCATCCTCGACAGACTGTAAAGTATGCCTGCGGGTGAAAATCGGTCCAACTTCATGAAATATCTTCGGTTTTCGGCGTCTCGCTACGATCCTTATGAATAATGCGGGCTAGATTCACCAAGTTAGATTCGTGCCGAGTCAAGAATTGAATCACCCAAAGCAAACCCACATCTCCCTTGAAAAAGCGCGGAAACTTGCTACAATCCCGAAAAGACTCGGATTGCTTGTTTTCCCCTCATCGAAAGGAACCGCCATGGCCCTGCTGCTGTCGAAAAGCGACGTCGCGAAACTGTTGGATATGCCGGAAGTGATCGATATCATGGCCAAGGCGTTTGCCGATCTCTCCAACGGCGACGCCGAACTGCCGCAACGCACGCCGATCGTCGTCCCGAAAGAGGAAGGTCTCGCGCTGTTCATGCCCGCGTACCTCAAGGGAATGGGTGCTCTGGGGGCGAAAATCGTCACCGTGTTCAAAAACAACCCGGCACGCTACGAGATGCCCAACGTCATGGGCACGATCCTGATGAACGACGAACGCACCGGCAAGCCCATCGCGCTGATGGACGGCGGATACCTGACCGCCATCCGCACGGGAGCCGTCGCCGGACTGGCCACGAGGCTTCTGGCGCGTAAGGATGCGAAAGTACACACGGTTTTCGGAACCGGCGGCATGGCGCGCTCCCAGGTATGGGCCGTGCACAGCGCACGGGAAATCGACACGCTGGTGCTGTATTCCCAAGATCCGAAAGAGAAAATCGAAGCCTTCGGCGAGTCGCTGAGAGACATCGTGAAAGCCGACATCGTGATCGCCGACGATCCAGCCGAAGCGGTCGGACGGGCCGACGTGCTGACCCTCATCACCAGCGCCAAAGACCCCATTCTCGACGGCGACTGGCTCAAGCCGGGAACCCACGTCAACGGCATCGGTTCCCATGCCCCGGCCATGCGCGAACTCGACGTGAAAACCGTGCAGCGCGCGAAGGTCGTCTGCGACCTCGTGGACGCCTGTCGGGCCGAGGCGGGCGATTTCATGATTCCGGTCGAAGCCGGGGAATGGGACTGGTCCAAGGCGCACGGCTCGCTGGGCGACGTGGTGACGGGCAAGATTGCGGCGCGCGAAAACGACGAGGAAATCACGCTGTTCAAAAGCGTGGGACTGGCCGTGCAGGACATCTCCACGGCGTTCTATGTGTATGAAAAAGCGAAGGAAACCGGCGTGGGAACGAATTTCGAGTTCTCGGAGTAAAAGCCCCACCCATTCGTTTTTCACGAAAAAAACTTCCCGGTTCGCGATCTCACGCGCACCGGGAAGTTTTCGTTTTTTATCCGTAAATTCCTGCCTCAATCATCCGCAACGGACGAATCTCCGGGAATCACTCGATTCCGACCAATTCCAGTTCGAACGTCAGATCCTTGCCTGCCAGAGGGTGGTTGGCATCAATCACCAGATGATCGTCGTGAACCTCGACGACCACCACCGGCATACTTTCTTCGGGACTGGGCCCCATCTGCAATTGCAGGCCGACTTCCGGCTGGATATGCTGGGGAAGCTGGCTGCGAGGCACCTGAAGCACCATATCTTTCTGATGCTGGCCGTAGGCTTCCTCCACGGGAATCTGCACGGTCTTGGTTTCTCCGATTCCCATCCCGATGATGGCGTTTTCGAAGCCCGGAATCACCATATGCTGACCCAGTTGAAATTGCAGAGGTTCGCGATCCTTCGACGAGTCGAAGACCGTTCCGTCCTGCAACGTTCCTGTGTAATGAACTTGGACGACATTTCCGTTTTTGGCGGTGGACATTGCATCCCTTTCCTTGAAGTGGCGCCACGCGCCACGATTTAAAAAAAAGCCCACGGGAGTATACCCGTGGGCTTGAGGGTTCGATTCGAACCGGTGATCGGTTCCGAGTCCGGCCTTATTCGGCGGCAGTCTCGGTGGTATTGTACGGAGTCGTGGTGCACCAGCAGCCGAGGTCATCGGCGAACCAGTCGATCTTTTCGCCGGCGTCGCAGGCGTTCTGGTCGTTGCAGCGGGCCGCGCAGAAGGAGGTGTTGCAGATGCCGTAGGCCGTGCAAGCACCGTTGGCGCCGCCGCTGATGGGCCAGTCACCCTGGCACGGAGTGGCTTCGGTGCAGCTCACCCACTCGCCGGTTGTTTGATCGTTCATGTTGACTGCGATGCATTCCATACCGGCGCCGCAGGCGGCCACGGCATCGTTGTTGTAAGCGCAGGCCGCGCCGAGAACACCGGTGCCCGCCGGAAGGGCCAGAGAGGAATCGCCGGGGATACAGTAGCAGGCTTCGGTGTCCTTCAGATGGCCTTGATCCGCGCCGCAGAAGGTCAGCAGGCTGCCGCCGCCGCAACGATCGGCACAAACGGAGTAGGCGCATTTACCAGCAGTCGTATTGCACTTGCTGTTCGCGCCGTGGGCAGTGACGCACTCGGCATCGGCGGTGCAGGCGGTCTCGGTTTCGCCTTTGCCGACGCACTCGAGGCCGTCCACGCAGTACTCGCCATCCCACAGGCCGGGGACGTTATACGCGCCGAGCTGGCAGGTTTCGCCGAGTTGCTTGGTTCCGTCGGTCGGTCCACCCATCGGGTAGGGCACGCAGAAGCAGTATCCGCTGATCTCCACAGGCCACTCTCCGGCTTCGGCGCAGGCGTCGCTCACGCATTCGGAAGCGCAGTAGCTGCTGCGGCAGCTTCCTTCGAAGCAGCTAGCGGTCGGCATGTTGGTGGTTTCCTTACACACCGTGTCATCGCCGGCGCAGGGAGTCATTTCACCGAGGGAGAGGTTGATGCAGTAGGCGTCTTCAACACAGAACAGTCCGTCGTAGGCCGCATCGAAGGTGTATTTGCAGGGCTCGCCGACTTCCTGGTCACCGATGGCGTTGCCTTCGGGCCACGGAGCGCACCAGCAGTTGTCGGGAAGCTGGACGTATTCGTAGCCGATGTCGAAGGTTTCTTCGTTGTTCGATCCTACGTAGCTCGAACAGTCGCATACGTCCTGAGCGTCCTTCTCGGCGCGACCGGCGCAGTAGGAGGTGCGGCAGTATCCCGCATCACAGAAAGCATGGGGGCTATTGAGCAGGTCGATACAACCCTGATCGGCGGTCGGGTCGGCATCAGTGCAGGCCAACTGCGAATTTTCGGGAACGGAGAAGCAGTCGCCGCCTTCGGCGCACCACAGGCCTTCGTTGTAGGTCGTGTTGCCGTCATCGGACGGGAATTCGCAGACATCGCCCGGCATCTGGTCGCCGGTGCACTGGACGTAGGGGCTGTCTGCGGGGAGGCAGACACAGACGGTGCCGGAGTTGATCATCATCGAGCACATGCCGTCGGGGCAATTGTTGTTGGCGTCGCAATCGGACGCGCAAACGGAGAAGGCGCAATAGCCGGATTCCGCACTCACGCTCCAGTCGCAGAAGCCGTTCGGGCCGAAGCCCTTCTCTGCGCAATCGTCGTTGGTGTTGCACTGGGAAGTGGCGTCCGTCGAATCCGCCGCGATGCCCAAGCATCCCACGCCGGCTTCACAGGAACGTCCGGGCCATACGGTACCGAAGGCACAGACGCCGCCCGGCGCATTGGCCTGGTGGGGATCGCAGTTGTCGCCAGTGTCGGTGGGGCACTGCTTTCCGCTGGCCAGCTTGCACATACCGGCGATGCACTCGAAACCGCCGGAGCAATCGGTGGATTCCGTGCAGGTCGGCGCGCAGAATCCGTACTCGCCGTTGATCCAGCTGCATGTGTTGTTGCCGTCACAGGGATCGTCTTCGTGGCAGCAGGTGCACTCGATGTCTTCGCAGGAAGGATTCTCGGCGTCGGTGGTGTCGCAGTACTGGAAGGCGTTGCAGGCCGGATCGCATTCCGGGGGGGGCTCTTCTTCACCGTCACCGTCTGCGGGAAAATCCGTACAGGCATCGTCGTAACCGTCCGGGCACTTTTTACCCGCCGCCAGGGTGCATTCGCCACCGCTGCACGCGAACCCGCCGGGGCAGTCGCTTTCGCCCTGGCACAGGCCGACGCACATGCCGTTGGTGCAGTACATTCCCTCGTCGCAGGGATAATCTTCGCTACAGCAGGTGCAGCTGATGTTCTGACAGGTGTCGTTGGCGTCGCAGTACTGGTTGGCGAGGCAGCTATCGCATCCCTGGGTGGGATAATCAGCGGTAGCGTCGTTGTCCGAGCCGGTGTCCGTATCACCATCGGGGTTATTATTGCCCTCGGTGCTGTCGTCGGACCCACAGGCTTGCAGGGCAAATGCTAAGACGAAAATCAATAGCAATACCAAGAAGTTCCTCTTCATCCTTTTCCTCCTATCTCAAGGTACATCGTTGCCGGAAGGCACTCCCCCGGCAGTCCATCATAGACTAAAACAGACGGAGATTAGCTGTCCCATTTGGGCAAGTCAAGAAATTGGTGAAATTTCAATGAATTAATGCGTGCAACCATCGGCGATTCCCAGGCCGGGAACACCGATCGAAACGTGGGCACGTGGCGAGAAGAAAAAACCTTGACTCCCTGACTCAACATAAACATGCTAAAGATTGTTGGAATAACTGTCAAGTCAATTTCGTCTAAGTACTAAAAGGCGTCCTCAAACCGACGCGAAACAGAAAAGGTCGGCGGTGCGGGAAAACACCGGGACGGGGCGGAAAGGAGGCTTGACGGCTGGGGGGAAAGACATTGAATTTCAATGGAAATTTGTGCCTGTTAGGTGGTACGATCCATTCAAGATGCTTGTTTCTCAGGAAACGTTGATAGGTAAAGGAGACATCCATGAGTACCAGATCCCTGTTGTTTCTCGGTTTCGTAATGGCTTGCGTAGTGGCGTTTTCGGCCATTTCTTTCAACGAAAGCCTGGCGCAACCCGCCGAACCTGCCGTCGACGATGGCTCGGAAGACCCTTACGACGAAAAGAAAGCGGGCGGCCTCGACTACGAAGAGGAGCAACTCCCCGTCGAGTTGACGAAAGAAGACATTCTCAAGGTCATAAACGAGAGAAAGGGCATCAAAGCCTGCTATAATAAAGAGCTTCAGACCGATCACAACCTCAAAGGCCGTGTGGTGGTCAATTTCACCATCGAACTGGACGGCAAAGTCTCCGGGGCCAAAGCGGTGCGCCAAGCCACCAAAATGAAAAACAAGAAGGTCGTGGATTGCGTGGTGGATCAGGTTTCCCAGCTGCGCTTCCCCGAACGAACCAAAGGCCCGCGCCAGGAAATCAATTTCCCGTTCAAGTTCGAACCGGAAAAAGAAAAGAAGTAATTTCAAGTCGTTATCGCATTCGCTCCGACCGCTCCGAGCGGTCGGGCGCTCGTAAAGTGGGGAAGGAGCCGAAAAATGGGAACGCGCTGGGCTGTAGCCGTTGCTTTTGGGGTGTTGATCGCCCTTGCCGCTTGCTCCAACCGGGAAAAAGCGCCACAGCCTGCGCCTCGCGGCCCCATGGCCATCGATCCCGCTTCTTTCGCGCCGAAAGTTTCGAAAAAGGCGGTCGAGGCGGAGAAAGCACCCACAAAAAACTGGCTCGAATTCGATCCGAAAGCGCTGAAAATCTCCTCCGGGTTGGACCCTGAAGTGTTCCGTCGGGTGGTCAACAAGCGAAACAGCACCATCAAGGTGTGCTATCGCAAAGCCCTGGCCGACGATCCCGCCGCCTCCGGGGACGTGAAACTGAAGATCGCCATCACGCCGACGGGACGGGTTTCCTCGGTGGACGTGCTGGAAAACACGCTAGGCCACCAGGAGGCGACCGACTGCCTGCTGCGTACCGTGCGGCGTCTGCGCTTTCCGATGCCCGAAGGCCGCGCCCTCAAGGTGGAAATCGAGTATCCCTTCCATTTCATGCCTTAAGGAGAAACGGCCATGGGACGAAACCTGTTGCAATTGCTGGCGTTTCTCCTGATCCTACCCGCAAGCGCCCAGGCGGAGAAAAACTCGATCTATCTTTTTCCCGTCCAAGTCGTTGGGGGTTCTGGAAATGAAGGTGCCCTGGAATACGCCGACAACATGTGCCGCGAGGAAATGGCGGCGTATATCTGGCTCGACGTCGTGCATCCGGGTAACCTGCTGGAAAAACACGGGGAATCCGCAAAAACCCTGCTGAAGTGCTCCACCATCGAATGCGCCAAACCTTACCTGAGCCGCCTTGCCATCAAGCGGGCGGTGCGTGTCGAGGCCGAAGAGGGCGCGAAGGGATTGAAGGTGGTAGCGCGGGTGCACGCGGCTTCCGGGGCGGTGTTGAACAAGGTCGAGAAAACCGAACGCGGCGGCGTCTCGGATCTGCCGTACATGATGATCGGCGTGATCGAGCGCCTGTTCAAGGCCGAATTCAATAAGTACGGAAAATCCCTCACCCGCGTGCTCGACATGGACACCACGGTCACCTCCGGCGACGCCGACCGTTTTTTAACGCTGGGAGATGAAGCCCTCGACGCCGGAATGTTCGATATCGCGGTGGAACACTACGAAACGGCGCTGAAAAGCAACGGAGGACTCGTGGCGGCGCACGTCGGCATGGGACGGGCGCTGCTGGCGCTCGAAAAACCCGGCGAAGCGATGCTTTGTGTCAATAAAATCAGGCATTTCGACAAGAATCTGGCTTGGGCGTCGCTGCTGGAAGCTCAAATTCATCTGGTGCGCGAACAGACGACCAAGGCCATTTCCTCGGCTCGAAAAGCCATTACCCAATCCCCTCGCTGGATCGACGCCCACCGCTTTTTGGGGCAGGCGCTCGTCGCTGCCGGTCGTTTCGACGAAGCAAGGAAAGCCCTTGAAAAAGCCAAGAAAATCGACCCGGAAGATCCGCTCGTGCAAGACATGCTGGCTGGGTTGAAAGCCCCTACCGAACCGGGCGGAGAAGCCAAGGCCGAGTTTCCCGACGACCCCGAAACGCTGGTCAATCTCGCCAAAGGCTACGAAAAGAAAAAAGAGTGGAAAAAGGCCGAGGATGTCTACATGCATCTCGTGACGCAGATGGAGAACTGCGCCCCGTGCTGGTACAATCTCGGTTTCGTGAGGGAGGAAGCCAAAAACCTGAAGGGAGCGTTCGAGGCCTACGAAAGGGCGGTGGAGATCGATTCCGAACTCACGGACGCCCTGTTCGCAGCCGGGATGGCGGCCTGGAACCTCAAAGAACTCCGGGCAGCCGAAGATTACCTCGTCGATTACGTGGAAAAGGAAAAAGGAAATCAAAACAAGGATTTTGTCAAAACAGCAACCAACATATTGAAAGAAATCCAAAAAGAGGACTGACGAAATTTTCGTTTTTCCTTCACGTGAGTTGGCGTAAAACCATTGATTTTTCAACATGTTATACTGTTTTCATGCCAGCTTTGACACACGATGCCCGCGCGATTCATTACGCCGCAATCCCAACGGGAGCGAAAAAGATCATGAAGATTTCCCCAGCCCATCGCGACGCGGTGACCATCCTTCTCGAAGACCTCTGGCAGGAACTGGGCGCGAAAGTCCGCCGTAAAACCCGCCTTTTGACCGACGATTCCCTACAGCTTTCCAGCCTTTCCGCGCGCCGCCTGGTGGAAAAATCGTTGGAGGAAGACCTGTTGTACACGGGCGAAAACGCCAACGGCCCGATGACTTCCTGGGAGGTGTACGAGGTTTTCCGAGGACGGCTGCTGGGCGCAAGCCCGATTCAGACTTCCGATGGCGTATACTATCTGAACTGGCCGGCCACGGAAATCGCAGAACTTGAAAAACGCATGATGACGATTCACTCCTACTCCCACCGCCTCAAACACGGCGGTCTCGAAGCTTTGGCCGGAGAGCTTCCCGGCGTCATGGCAATCATGCTTCGCGTGGCCGAAATCTGCTACGCCCTTCGCGAAAAATGGAAACAGACGAAAGCATGAAAAGTGCGGGAAAATCGGTCCCTTGGCAATGGACCGAAGCCCAGCGCACCTTGTTCGAATTCCCCTGCGACACCCTCGTTTCGGCATCGGCGGGCACCGGAAAAACCACGGCCCTGGTCGAGTTGTGCGTGCGGCTCGTGGAAGGCCGGGGCGGCATGGAACCCGTGCCGCTGGAACGGATTCTCGCCATCACCTTCACCAATCGCGCCGCCGCCGAAATGGCCGAACGTCTGATGCGAAAACTCGGCGAGCGCATGGAAGGCCCGATGTGGAAGTGGGTCGGGGAGTCCTGGTTTCACACGTTTCATAGCCTGGGCGTGCGCATCCTCTCCGAACATGCATTCGACCTCGGCCTGCCTCCCGATTTCGAAGCGCTGCCGGAGGAAGAAGCCGCCCTGCTCGCCCAGGAAGCGATCAAGGAAGTGTTACGCGAAGCGCTGGCCGGAAACGATCCTACCGTTCTGCGTCTGGCGGCGGCCACGCATTGGAAAGAATTGGTCAAGTGGTTGAAAGACCTCATGATTTTATCCGGGGAAGAAAGCCTCGAAGAGGATTTCGACGACGATGAAACAGACCTGAAACGGGAATTCGAGCGCCTGAAACGAGAGCAGCAAACGCGGCTCGACGAACTCGACGCATTTCGCCATCGGGAAAAAATCTCTACCCTGCAAGCCGACAAACTGGCAGACTTTTTCGCCGCTTTGCCGAAACCGGAGACCTTCGATTTTGACGACGACGCCGAAGCGGGTCTGGCCCGATTCGACCAGGCGTCGAACATCTACGCCAAAAGTACCCGCTGGCCGCGCCCCGTCGGTTCCCTGCGTGGCGAGTTGATGGAACTGTTGGAGTTGCAAAGGGCGGTATTCGCCGAACGGCTTGCCCGGCCCGACTTGTCGGGCATGAAAAAACTCGCCACCGAAGCCTACCGCCGATACGCCGATGCAAAGCGCCGCCGGGGAGGCATCGACTTCGACGACATGATTTCCATGTCCTTGAATGTATTGAGAAACAACCCTTCCGTGCTGGCATCGTGGCGCAGTCGCTTCGACGTGATCCTGGTGGACGAATTCCAGGACACCAACCAGCGCCAGCTTGATTTCGTGGAGTTGCTCAGCCACCCCGGAAACTCCGAACGCCTTCCCACACGCCGCCTGTTCGTCGGCGACCGGAAGCAGTCCATTTACGCTTTCCGGGGTGCGGACGTGGCGGTGATGCGCCGCTCCGAACGGACTTTTTCCAACCACGAAGAAGGACGCATCGTGCATCTGGGCGACAACTTCCGTTCGTCCCCGGAGTTGATCGGACTGTTCAACGGCATTTTCCCGGACGTGCTCGCCGGAGGCGGAGAAGACTGGGAGGTTCACTACACCCGCGAGGACGATCTCAAGGCCGGAAGAAACGACGAATCCGCCGCCGAAACCGGAACGCCCGCCGAACTGAACCTTATCGAATTCGAGGGCTCGGCCTCCGAAGGCCGGGAGATCGAAGCACGCCACATCGCCCGGCGCATCGCGGAAATCGTGGCGAATCAAACGGTGAAAATTCCCGACGGCGTTGGCGGCTTCCGCCCTCCGACCTTCGGTGATTTCGCGATCCTGATCCGCCGCAACAAGCACGCCACCGATTTCGAGAAAGCCTTGCGAGAACAAGGAATTCCCCTAGCCTTTTCAGGGTCTTACGGATTTTCCAGTCGCCCGGAGATCCTCGACGCCCTCCAGCTTCTGACCCTCGTCGCCGATCCCGGCGACCCGTTGGCGGCCCTCGGCGTCGCCCGTTCTCCCGCCCTGCTGCTAAACGACCCCGACCTAGCCTGCCTGCACCTGGGCCATCCCGAATGGAGCCTGTTTTTAGAACGTCCGGGCGAGTTGATCGAATACGCACGCAGGCAAAACGTCTCGGATGAGGGCTTGCGCCGTCTGGAATCATTCTCCAATGTTTTCAAGAGCTTGCGCGAGATGCGTCACCTGCGATCTGTCCCGGAACTGCTGGAGTCGCTGCTGGAACGAAGCGACTTGTTCGCACTTTCCACGAGCGGACCGGAATGCGCACGCGCCAAGGCCAATCTTCGCCAACTTCTGGAACGCGCGTGGGACTTCCATAAGCGCCATCCGGGACTTTCTCTCGACGAATTTCTGAGCCTGTGGAAGAGAAAACTGCAACTGCAAGGCCGAGACGCGGAAGCCTCCCCGGACCTGCTCGCCGACGCCGTGAAACTGATGACCGTCCACCAGGCCAAAGGGCTGGAATTCCCCATCGTGATGCTGCCCGGACTGGCCCAGTATCCGCCGTTCAAGGGGGGGCGCGTGTACCGCACCGGCGCTTCGCAGGCAGGCATCCAGTACTATGCCGGGGCGGGACGTTTCGAGAAAACCTACAGTTATATCAAAGGGTTAAAACTTCAGGCATTGCAAGATCAGGCCGAACAGATGCGCCTGTTCTACGTCGCGTTGACCCGTGCGAAAGAATACCTGGCCTTTTCCTCCGTTCGCACTGGCAAGCAGATCGAAAAAGGCCCCGTACCCGGCCCGGACATCCGGCATTGGCTGGACGCCGTATGGAATTACGCCCGAACTGGCCACGAAATCGCCGAACACCACGTGGAAGCCACCGAAAACAGACCGCCAAGCGAGGAAAAAACCGAGCCGCCCCGCTGGGTTGCGAAAGACCCGGAGCCGCCTTTCACGCCGCTGGGTATGGGAACAATTAGCATCAGCCGCCTCGCCATGCACGACCGCTGTCCTCGGCGCTTTCACCTGCAACGCCGCATCGATCGCTCGGCGGGACTCTGGCACGGCGTGTCCAGGGAAAACGACCCTCCCCTGCCCGAAGCCGGAGCCCGGCAACGGGGATTGCTACTGCACGCCGCGCTGGAACGTCTGCCGCTGAACAGGCCGGTGTCACGCGAAGAAATCGCCAACCTGCTGAGATCACTTGTGGAAACCGACGATGAAACGCTAGCCGGACCACAGGAAATCCTTGAGGCGCTGTTCCGTTCGGAATGGATACAAAGCGTTCGGGAGCGCCTCGAAAATGGTGCTGAGGCATTTCGGGAACTGGCCGTGCTCACGCGCTTCGATTTTCCTTCCGGTCGCTTCGTGCGGCTCAAGGGCGTGCTCGACCTGCTGCTGGTCGATCCCGGCGGCGGGCGGGAAGTGATCGAATTCAAAACGGGAAACCCAAGGAAAATCCACGAGTTTCAGTGCAAGACCTACGCCTGCGCCATTCGCCAGTCCGACCCGGGACGCACTGTAAAAGCGCGCCTCGTGTACCTCGGCGACGTTCCGGAAATGAGGGAGTTCGACATCGGCGGAGGTACGTGCCGTACCATCGTCGGTGCGTGGGAAAAGCGCCTCGACGCCATCGAAGAGGAAGCCCAGGCCGGATGGGAACACTGGCGGCATCCGCCGGAAGCCATCTGCCACGCGGACGCCTGCCCCTTCCTCGACGTCTGTTACCCACAGAAGGAAAGCTTTGATCCCATGGCCGGATTATTCTGAATTTTCAGTGGGTTACAGGATTTCTTACTTGGTTTTAGCGATCATTTTATCATGAGTGGCATGGGCCAACCGCAGGTTGCCCATGGACATCGTTCGTACACGGGCAAGCGGACGTTTCACGTCGCTTCGCCCGTGCCACTCTTTGTTTTCAGGGGGGGGCTATCGCTAAAATCAAATCGCAACAAGGTCGGGCAGATTTTTAGCCCGCATTATTCATGAAGAATCTACTGCGACTTGAAAATCCTCGATCTTTCACTCGTTTCCCGATTTTCATCCTCGACAGACTGTAAAGTATGCCTGCGGGTGAAAATCGGTCCAACTTCATGAAATATCTTCGGTTTTCTGCGTCTCGCTACGATCTTCATGAATAATGCGGGTTAGACCCGACACCTTTATATGGTCGGGCAAAAAATTTGCCCGACCTACTGAATTTTCATGCACTTAAACCCACTGAGAGTGAGGTCGTTCACACCTCCCGTTCGCCGGATTCCTCCGCTTCCTTCTCCGTCATTTCGAGTTCTTCCGAGACGGATTCCGTGGTGGCGGCGCTGGGAGGAATGCGGGCCGCGTGCTTGACACCGATCAACATCCCGCTCAATCGCTTGCGGTTGCGGATTTTCGCACCGCTGAACGCGATGCTTTCGACCATTTCCACCCGCTTGCCGATCTGACAGCCGTTTCCGAGAATCACGTAGGGGCCGATCCTCGAACCGGGACCGATTTTCGTGTTGTGCCCGATCAGCACCGGAGGCCGGATGTCGATCCCGTCGCCCAACTCGACGTTTTCCCCCATGACGACCCCGCCGCCGGAAGCGTTTTTCGGCTTGAGCGGATAGGATTCGAAGGGGTCCAGGTAGCTGAAACGGATGCCGTCGTCCAGCAGATCCATATTGGTGCGGTAGTAGGTTTCCAGCGTGCCCGTATCGTGCCAGGAACCTTCGACGAAATCGCCGCGAATCTCTTCGCCGTTTTCGATCATGCGTGGATAAGTGTATGAATTAATACAACTTTCCACGTGAGGGGGAATGTATTCGAACACCTTCTGTCCCAGGATGTGCACGCCGATGAAGCCCCCCGCCTTGCGCGGATCTCCCGGATCGTGCAGCCGTCCCGCGATGTTGCGCACTGTGCCGCGCAGGTCGATTTCGATCGAAGAATACTTTTTCAGGTCCATCGAGCTGCTTAGCAACATCGTCGCGGCGGCTTCGCTCTCCTCGTGGCGCTCGACGGCCTGACGAAGATCGAACTCCATCAATGCATCGGCGTTGGCGACGACAAACGCGCTCTCGCCCTCAAAAAACGCCTCCACGTTCTTGATTCCGCCGCCCGTTCCCAAGATTTCCGTCTCATGGGCATACACCAGTTTCGGCAGGTTTCCGCCACCGGTCCCCAAAGACTGTTCGATGGCTTGCCCCAGGTGGTGCAGGTTTATCATCACTTCATCGATCCCCTGCGATTTCAGGAAATTCAACGTGAAAAGGATCGACGGCACGTTGACGACAGGAATGCAAGGCTTGGGAATTTCATCGGTCAACGGCGCAAGCCGCGTCCCGAAACCGGCAGCCAGAACCATCGCTTTCATGGGCGAAGCCTTTCCTCGTATCGGCCCAGAATCTCCCACACTTCCGCCATGGACTCGACCTTGCTTAATAGCAACTTCACATAGCCCAAAGTATCCGGCAAGTATTGGAGAAAACTGGGATTTTTCCGAACTTTGTCGATAAACACGAAGCGCCCGGCATCTTTGGTCTTGCGTTGCAGAGCCTGCAGGTAGAATTGCTCTTCGAACGCATCGAGATCGAACCCGGAACCGCATACCTTCTCGAAACGTTCGACGTACTCCCGAATCAGGCGGTCGCGTAGCGTTTCGGACAACACCACGTAGCTATCGAACAAAAGGGCGGTTAGATCGTAGGGCCACGGACCGTACAACGTATCCTGGAAGTCGATCAACGCCAGCGCACCGTCGCGCACCATCAGGTTCCGGCTTTGGAAATCGCGGTGGACGAGCATCTGCGGAAATCCCAGTAACCTATCGCAAATACGGGAAAATACCTCACGACAAGTGCCGCGCTCGGCAGGTGTCATCTTGACTTCGTAAAGCGCTTCGATCCCCCATTCCAGGTAATGTTCGAATTCCCACAACAGCAAATCCTTGTCGAAACGCCGATGAATGCCCGACGCTTCCCCGAAATGCATGTTGTGGTCCTGGAAACGAACCAGCAAGTCAATCGCCTTACTATACCACCTGTGCCTCGTTTCGTCATCGGCGTATAGGACATCATCCATCAAGAGGCGGTCGCCGAGGTCTTCGAGAAACACGAGACCGTGGTCCACATCGGCCAAAAGCACCTCGGGAACCGGCAGGCCGCCTTGGGAAAGATAGCGCTGGACGGTCAGAAACGGGAGTTCCTCGATGCGTTCCTCCGCGTTCACGGCTTCGTCCGAAGCCAACGCCCGTTCCGCCTCGAATTTCATCAGCACGAGGGATTTCGGCGTCGCGTCGGGACCGAGATCGATACGGAAATATTCCCGCGTCGAGGCATCTCCGACCATTTTCCCGACCGAGAATTCCACCTCCGGGCGTCCGGTGATTCGGCGTATATAAGGCGCAAGTGCAGCGCGGTCCATGCTTCCTCCGTGGCGGTCCGTTTCGTTGCGAGTCACGGAAAAAATAGCACCGGGAGCCGAAGACTGTCAAGCGAGCCGAAGCGCGCGGGTACTACTGGGCGGAAATGAAATTAGTGCGAAACATTGTAAAAGCTTATTCCAAGGAGAAAAAACGTAGGGGCGAGTGTAGTGAACAAAGTGAACGGAGTTCCCCAAAAACCGAGAAACTCTGTCAGAACGGGGGGCTACAGTCGCTATGCTCCTTTCACCCGCCCCTACATTCACCCTCCCTTTTTTAAGGTTTCAAACGAAAAAACAGATTTCGCACTATTTTAATTTCCGCCCGGTACTATTAGCCCGGCAACTATAAATTACGACCATTTCATATCACCCCTGCGAAGGCGGTGGAACAGAGGCTTGAAAACACTATGGATTCCCGCCTTCGGGAGAATGTCGATCTGATTGGTGCACAATATTGATATTGTCAGGTTAATAAGAAAACGCCTTACAAGAAAGTGATCCCATGAAAGGAACATAGAATGCGAAAAAGGCAATAATCGTACAAAAATCGAACTTACCACGACAAGTTACGGTTTTGGTGTGGCAATTGCATTTCATCTTAAAAAGAAAAATAGGTTGGATGCTTGCCGCATGAACGAGAATCGATACAATCAAAGTATTGAACCAATATTCCCGTCTGGATCAACGGTTAGCCATGCCGATCTACTCAAACGGCACCGTAAACAACCAAGAGCCCATTCTGGAACGTGGTGTTTTCTATGAAAAAAGTGCATAATGATTGGAATCATTTCCGGTTTTTTCCCTTCCTTGCCATAGGTGATGTCATGAAAGCCTCTGCCACCTCGAAAATCTTGTTTGCGTGTCTCACGGCGGCGACCCTATGCTGCCTTGGCTGGGTCCGTCCCGCATGGTCGGCGGAATGCATCGATCCCACAGTGAATCCTAGCACAACCGGTGGAGATTACTGTGGAAACGACCTGACGATTTCCGGTACGACGCCGGTTACGATGCATGGCAAGCACTACAACATCGGGATCTTCACGGTCGAAGATGGCGCCACGGTACACGTTCCCAGCGAAGCCAACGGCGGCGGTCTCCTGGAAATCCACGCTACGGATATCCACATTGAAGGGTTGATCGACGCGAATTATGCCGGTTCCGTCGGCGGAGCAGGAGGTGGCGTGCCGGATTCCGCCAGCGACGCGATGGGACCGGGCAAAGCCGGTGAAGACGGTCAAGGACTGGCCGGAGGCATGGGGGGTACATCCGGTACAAGCGGCGTTCGCGTGCCGGAAGGAGCGATTCCCAACGGAGCCGTAATCGACAAATACTATTCTGGTGGTGGCGGCGCGGGCGGCGGTTCGGGTGGTGGCAACGCCACTCTCGGATGCGGAGGAGGTTACGGAGAAAAGTCCGAAACCATTCCGGTTTCTCCCTATCCTTACAATCAAGGCGGAGACGGAGGCGACGAAGCCCCGGCTTTGGAGGAGTTTTCCACTGAAAACATAGGAGTTCATATTGGATCGGGCGGCGGCGGCGGCGGCGGCGGCGGCGCCGGTGCATGGGCGCCAGGCTACAAAAACAACCAGGAAGAGGAAGAACATCTGAACTTCGGGAACTTATTGGAATGGGTGTTCAACGGCGACACAAACGGTTTAGGCCGGGTTTTCGTGCGAATCCACGGACGGGACGCAGATAATATTTTATACATGGATCAACTGGATCCTGACGATACTGACGCCTTCGCATACTGGGGAACCTTGTGGGACTGGAATCAATACGAGGGATTGAACCGTGACGGAAGCGGAAGCCCTGGCGGTACGGGCGGCGGGGCGGTCGTTCTGGTCGCCGAGGATGAGCTTTTCGTGCAGGGCAACGGTCGCATCCAGGCCAGAGGAGCCGACGGTGGCGCTGCCGGAGAAGGGTACGCGCCGATCAACGTCGAAGGAAAATGCATTAACAGTGGTCGTTGCCTGTGGAGCGACACCAAATTCATATACGGCTACCGTGGCACCAAAGAAGCCGATTACTGCTACGGTGGATACAAGTGTTATCCCTGTCCTTTCTGCTGGTGCGGTGAATACTGTAAAAACAGAATCCAACTTTATAAATTCTGGATGGGAAGCGGCTCCGGCGGGGGCGCGGGCGGTGGTTCCGGTGGTGGAATCAGCCTTTTCGGCAAGACCGTCACCATTGAAAAACGCGACGACAACTATTGGCGTTTCGACGTACTTGGGGGAGCGGGCGGCAAAGGTTGGGGAGGAAATTCCGGCTATTCCAACCATGGAGATCCTTACGGAAAGTGGGGAGACACCGACCGTCACAACGGCGGCTACGGCGGCTACGGCCTAGTGAAAATCAACTATCAGGACGGCGGTGGTTTCCATTGCACGACAGCGGGCAGCGCCACATGTACGTCAGCGGATGACGTCAACGAAATGATCCGTAGCGACTCATCCACTGATCGTTGTGGTTCTCCGAAACGTTTGGAACTCACTCCAGGAAGTATCGATGACGGAATCACGGGTACCGTGAAAATCGGCGCGCGGGAAATGGGAAGCAACATTCCGCTGGCCATCGAATACGAATTCAACGGATATCCATTCACCACGGCAACTTCCCCTGTGGGCGACGAATACACGGTGCACACATGGCCTAAGGGCACCACGCAAAGCGTATTCATCAACGCCACGAAGTTGGTCCAGGAAGACCAGAACGAACCTGGTCAGTTCTATCAGTTCATCCACTGGACCCACCCGCAGTTGGGCATCACTGAAACGGGAGGTACCGATCTGCTTCACGACGATTCGCCTTCCACCGATGAGTTTTTCAGCTATTGGGAAAACGTCAACGGCTGGCGTTGGACGGGTGCCGAAGATGACCTTTGGGAAAATCCGAATAACTGGACCGAAGACGGCTCTGAAACAACTACCTATCCAGGGGAATACGGCAACGATGATAAAAATATTTACATCGATCCCAGCAAAGTGTCCGCACCCTACAACTGGCCGCACATCACAAGCAACCGACCAGCCGGAAGAAACCTTTCTATTATGTCCGGCGGAAAATTGTACTTTTCCAACAATAATACGGAATTGTTCCTTTCCAACCTGTTGAACATTCAGGGCGAAATCATCGGCCCGACCACTGCTGCCTCGGACGCCGATCGTGCCAAACTGACCGTGATGGGAGACATTGTTTTTCCGTCAACGTCGGGGGGAATTGCCGGATCGATCAAGGCCGAGCACATGGATATTTTCCTTTACGGTGACCTCACGATGGACACCAACAGCCTGATTCGCCAAAATCCTTCCAACAGCAGCGATTCCGCACAAAAAGCGGATGGACGATTCATTCTCGTGGGCGACTCCCCCACGCACTTCGATCTGCCTAAGTTCAAGTCCGTCGAAGCGGGTGGAGAACCCACTTCCTCGAGGCTGGTCTTCGCAGGCAGCATACAGGAGCATGGCCTTGTTAAAATCAAGGACAACGCTACCGGCGACGAAGACATCTACGAATTCGTGGCAAATGTGGGCGATGCTGCGGCGGGAAACATTGAAGTTCTTATGGGCGCCGACGAAACCGATGCACGAATAAATTTGTACGCTGCCATGACAGAAGGTGATTCAACTGTCGTTTTGAAATACATTAATTCCACGGCATCGTATATCAAAGTATACAGTTCGAATTCAGAGGGTGAGGTAATTCCCGGTGGCCGCGATGTTACACTGACGACGGAAAGTCTGGATAATATTTACTGGAGCCAGTCCTCTCTCAAGTCGGATTTCGAAACCGTCTGGGGGAACGCAGATGCGGGCTTCCTCGTACGAACGCTGATCGTCGCCAAGAATCTCGTATACTCCAGCGGCAGTGAAATCGACTGGGACGCGATGAAGCAGAGAGCGTTCACCGTCAACGACGATTTCGGAAAATCCTATTCGCAGTCTGATGACCCGGACGCCTTTGGCGTGGACCCCGGCAGTCCGAACGTGGGAACCTGTACCATTCCGGACGGCAGCGACACGGCTATTTGTTCCGTCGCCCTGATGGACCCGACATCGATCCATACGTTGATCATCAAACGCGGCGTGATGATGCTTGAGGGTCATAATCTTTACATCAGCGACCGGCTGGAAATCGGCTCCAACCAAGATGGCCTGACCGGTAACGAAGGCCGTCTGATCCTGGGTTCACCAGGTAAAGCGACGTTCACCCTGTTGGGCGATGACGACGGACTCGCGCTGCTCGAAGACTCCTGGGTAAAAATGACGAAAAGCGCGGAAAACTACGAACAGTACTTTTTTAAAGGTACGCTGCCGGTGGATCCTCCGGCTGATGCCAGAACGCATTACGTGCAAATCGGAGCGACTGTCGCGGCGACGATACAGAACCTCGTCAACACAATCAACGCCGAAACCGGGTACGACATTCGTGCGGAAATCTCCAACAATGGGGACAATAAACTCGACCTTTACAACGCGGACTCTCCCGGCGGAGCATTGGTGGACGGCACGCAATATCTGCTTTTGGAACATCTTTCCGGGTTGGACGCCAAATGGAGCCACGAGAACTTCAACCAGACCGGATCGGATGGAGATGGCGTGGAAATCCGTCTTCTCGGCTGGCATCGCCGGGAAAACTTCACCGACCACGAGGGCGGTGCGTTGATGTTCAAACTGGCCAAAAACGCCGAGTTCGATCTTGGAAAAGGTTCCTTGTATATCGAACCGTTGCAGGAAGCCTATGGCTTTGAAATGCCCAAGTGGGCCACGGGTGCCGCCGGAGCCGGATACGTACCCGTAAATGAAGATGACGTTGCGATTCAGATATACGGATACCTTAAACTTGGAAGCGGCTCGAGAATTTTCGCCGACAACGGAAGGGACGATTCCGGCATCTCGATGAAACTGTTCGACACATCCTATGTCCAGGGTCTCGAAACGACGATCCAACTCGATTCCAGTTTGATCAACGACTCAGGGATGTATTCCGACCGGGTAAACCTGACTCTGGTGAACTGCAACCTCACGCTGGGAATCGGAGATACCTCCCTGCTGGCAACAGACACTTGGTGCGACAACCGTGACGGGTGTATCGAAGAACCTTTCGCTTTCGAATCCCACACGGCATTCAATTTCGATACCACGACCTGGATTACGGTCTACGCATCGGTCTTTCTGGACACGGAAGCGATCTTAACGGAACTTTCGGGAATCGGCAGTTCGACGGATCTCTGGTATGAAAAACTGGGAGCGGGCGCATCCTGGCGGTTTTCATGGGTGATTCTCGATTCTTCCGCCCCCGCTCCAACCGATGAAAATGCCATTGGCTCGATCCGACTGTTCGGATCTTTGCCGGTCGGCGATGCAGTCGTCGAAACCGAGCGTTTCATCATCAACCCACCTCTGGCCTCGTGGTCCGATGATGAAGAAAAACTGTACGCGGGCTTGTTCCTGTTGGGTGATTCTTTTAGCGTGCAAAGCTACCTGTATCGCGTGGGAGACCCGGACGCCACCCCCGATCCCATCGAGCCGCTGTATCGGCAGTCCACTTTCGTGATGAAGCCCGGCTCATGGTTCCGACCGGGCAACGAATCGAGGCTGGAATTCACCGGAGCCCGAGTGGAAATCGAGGGCGAATCGAACAATCCTGCTCATCTTGAGGTGGCCTGGGACGAGGACGCAACCGGCGGTCCGTGGTACTACGATCATTACTGGCAGTTCTCCGCGAGGAAAAGCTATCTGACGATCGATCCATTCCCGAACCTTCTCGAAAATCCCCCGGAAACCTTCGGCGAAGACGATGTGGGTCTCGCAAGTACGTACCTGAAAGTCAAATATGCCGAATTCGGCAACCTTAAAGCCAATGGAATCTCGCTGACGGAAAACACGTTGCTGGAAAAGGGAGCGGCCTTCGACAATTGCCACATTTTCAACAGCGACCTCGGCACCATGCTCAACGTGCTTTCCGCCAATATGGTGGAAACCGATCCCGCCAAGCAGTGGCCAGCATCGCTCAGCTGGGATATTGATTCCTATGCATTCATCGAAATGGCGGACGTGGCCTTCGATTCGCCGCCACTGGACGAGAGTTTGGTCACGGAAGACGAAAAACTTGTCGCCCTTGTCGCCCTGTATGAAAACGGACTGAAAAACGCCCAGCGGGGTTCGGATGGATACCTGCGATTCAGTTATACCGGAAAGACCAATCATCCCGGTTTTTGCGACGACGGCAACCCTGTGCTTGCGGGTAATTTCTCGGGTGAACGTTTCGACAACGACGTGGACAAACGAGTATTCTGGCCCATTTCCGCTCCAATCCTTAATTTCTATACGAAAACGGAGGAATACGCCCGGCTGAATTCGGAAACAGGTGCGGTCACATGGCAGATGACCGATATGGACGCGCTTTATGATACCGAACATGAAGAATACCTCTCATACAGAGTCCGCGAAGTCGTCAAATACCCGTACACCGGCCCGGACGACACCACCTACGTGACCTTGGACACGCCGTGGCTGTCCAAGCCCGGCGAAGACACCTATCCTCCGGCAGACGTCGATATGTGGCTGTCGGGAGACGACTGGCCAAGCGTCAAAACCTACCTGTTCGAGTCCGGTTATTACGGGTTCGAGGCTCAGGCCAGGATGGAATACCCGGATTTCGATGGTGTAATCGACCCGCTTGAGACGGAATTCAGAGGACCATGCAAGTGGCTGGATACGGATCCGACACCGGCCTCCAGCACCTTCGTGCCTATCCGCAAGGGGCCGGACTCACCGACCCCGCTGGAAGCTACGGCCAAATATGATTACGATCCTGCTTGGAGCCATATGCAGGTTGTCTGGACAGGTCACGATCCCACAACAGTAGATCGGGACTATGGCGTGTTCCGCGCCGATATCGATTCCGACAACAGCGAGCCTTTCAATGGCCGGTACCAGCCTGTAGGTGGATTCTTCGACGATTTCTCGGACATGAATTTCACGCAAAACCCCGCATGGAGTCTGACCGGAGATGCCACATCTTTGCAATACTGGTCCGCTTCCAACCAATACCTCCTGTTCAACACCGAGGGCGCGGGGTATCTAGGCGATCATCCTGTCGCTTATCCGAATCTCACTCAAAGCCGCAGTTCCTGCGACGACATGTTTGATTGTCCGGATGGATACTGGTGCCCGAGTGTTACTCACCGTTGCGTCCCTACAGACTACGAACCGGGGTTGATGGAAAAATGTTCTCCGGACGATTGGTACGACTGCCAGCAGGCGTTCGAATGCAAGAACCTCAACGGTGTCAAGCGTTGTCTGACGGATAATTATATGTTCAGCTTCGGCTTCATGCGTGAAGGCAACGACGACGACGGCGGCATTCAAATCGTATTCAGTTGGTTCGGAAGACAGCTCGTCTGGGAACTCCACCAGGAACATCCCGACAACAGCGGCACCTTCGAAAACCGCCTGTATGGCGTCAAAAAGTTCGACATTCCCAACTACTTCCACGTAGAGAACCGCCAACGAACCGATAGCGACGAATGGGGCGCGATCCCGACCAATCAATGGATGACGGCCAAAATTCGCGTGGCAGGCGATAGCGCGTACGGTTACGTGGACGACAAACTCTTCTGGCGCGCGGAAAACGCACTCGCCTGCGTGGGTGGCACCTGTTCGTCCAATGCCGACTGCATCGCAGCCGTAGGCAGTGACTACGTTTGCGACGATGGCGCTGGCGTCTGCGTCGGTCATGGAAAATGTAGCACGGACAACTTCACATGCACTGAAACGGGATATAACTGCGAACCGCAAATCTTCGACAACGCCTGGGCCGACAACAACCAGAAAGCCGTCCTGACCTGGTTCACGAGTACGGGCTACGCCGATACTTATCCTATCGGCATCGCCGTGGACGAGGCCGTAGTTCGAATCGACAACGTGGAATTCATACCGTTTTCCGATGACCAGGTTGTTCCGGGCAGTTCTACCGACTTGAGGTACTACTACGATGACGTCGTGGCGGTCGACCAGACGCCTCCCAATGCACCGTCCTTTTCGTATGACAGAATGGCCCCGTACATTGGCGGATGGGATGGAAACAGTTTGGCTGTCGGATTTGAATGGGACAACAATGGCGACGTCGGCTCCGATTATTACTATTACATAGTCGGATACGATTACAGCGGCAACGAAAGCAATCTGCTGAGCAATATGGGGTTCGAAAAAGGCAACGTGGACGACTACAACAACGGAGCCGAACACGATCTGCTGCTTATCGATCACAACTGCTTCTCCGGCCAGTATTGTGCGAAAGCCGACATCAATAACGGTGGAGATTTCGGTCGCTACCTCACCGGAGCCATGTCGTTCGCCGATTCCACGAATCCTCTGCTGCTGCTTTCGCGCTATTACAGAGTCCCCGTTTCGGGAGCCAACTGGGTCAATCCGGCGCGTATGACCGTCAACTACACCACAGGAACGGCGAAAACACTGGAACAGGAGACTATGGTCTATACCACAGGCGACCAGTGGGATCGTCTCTGGACCGGATTGGAAATCGATCCGGCAAAAACCGTTTCTTCAGTGGTAATCGTTACTTGGGCGGAAAGCGGCACTGCACTGGAGATGTCGCTGGACGACAACAAACTATTCAAGGCGATCAAAGGATCCGTAATTTCGGATATGGAATATGGCTATTTCGAGACCTTGGCACGCCTTCAGAATGATGATGCCTGCCGGGACGACTGGAGTTTCGGAGATAAAGTTGCCGCTCAACCGGACCTTGAATCCGACCCGATGTTCGAATACTTTTGGGGCGTAGAAGACCTGGAACCCAATACGGGCGTCGCCAGCCGTATTCGTTCGTGTGACGCACGGTCCAACTGTTCGGATTGGGTGGGAAGAGTTCCGTGTTCCGATCCCCTGGATTGCCATGCTTCGGCCTCTGAAATCTGCAAAAACTTCGGTGGCGGCGATTTGTTCTGCGAATACCGCAGCATCGAGACGACGGAATCCCTTTGCAATCCCGATTGTGCAGTGATTCCGAGCGATTGCGTCGAATGCGCAGTGGAAGCCCAAGAAAACGGCTGTTTCGACGGTGGCACGACTTTCCCCAGCTACCCCGGTTGCAGCGCCGACGATTTCTGCGCCAACTGCGCTCCCGAATGCCAGTCTGCGAGCTTGAACTGCGCGACCTGCCCCAAAGATTGCGTATTCACCAACCAGGATACGCAGGAATGCATCCCGGGCATCACGGCGTTCTCCTATTCCTTAACTCCGCCGACTCCTACACTGGTCCAGGTTTCGGGTGAAAACCCGGGATTGCGTGTCACTTTCGAGGGCGTGCCCTCCTGGCCGGGAGGAAAGGAAAACTCGATCAATACGCTGTACGCCGTCCAAGTGTGGGAATTGAATGAGAAAATCGACGATTGCAACAATCCGCCCGCAAGCGTAGGCGACCCGACACTGTTGTATATCCACAATCCGAATCAGTCCAACTCTTCCATCGATACCGCCTGCAACACCGGAAACGATGAAGAATGTTGGAACTTGGATCGCGTCTGGGCACTTACCGGTGACACCATCGACGACCGAAAATACTATTGTATGCGCGTCCAGTCCCGCAACGAAGAAGGAGCAATCGGCGTCTCGCCCCATTGCTTGTTATTCTGGGATTACTGTTCTAGTTCCTCCGAATGCCCCGATGGATTCACCTGTGACTCCTCGTTGGGACAGTGTGTAGGTAAAGAGCCCTGTGAAAGAGATTATACGATGGGCTATGATTCCTGCGGCTCAGGTTTCTCCTGTGAACTCTTGCCATCCTGGTCGCCGTGGAGCAACGTCAGCCGCACCAACGCCGCCCCCGGCATGAAACCGGGAGGTACGTTGAAGGTGGCCACGGGAACGGCTGTGACCTCCGATCTGGACGCCAGGGTGAACTATCCCGTACTTCGCACGAACGGCTCGAACGGACAGACGGCGACCGAAAAAGGCGACCGTCAGAGCGTCACGTTCAGCCTCGTGGACGCCAACGGCGCCGAGGATATTACAAAGGTTCAGATCCGCATCGGCACCGATATCGACTGCATCGAAGACGCCTGCTCGGTAGAGAATCCCCGTGGCTGGTTCGTATGGGAACGCGATCCTGAGCCTCCCACGGCGGGTTGCAGCGCTCCGCAGAATTTCCACGAAGCGGTAAGCGTCGATCCCAACGGATGCATAGAAACTCCACAGGGCGGAAACGAACTGGTGGAACTGCTCACGGACGAATGCCTCGTTCAGGAAAGCGAAAACATCCTCGACCTGCGTTTCAACTGGGTACTCGACGAGAGTTACGGCGACGTGCAGGACAACAAAATTTACGTGTGGTTCAAGGATTCCCAAGGAAACAAGATCAGTTGGGGAATCCCGGAGAACCAGCACGACGACGCCCTCACCGAGCGTTTCCACGTCTCAACGAAACCTTACGAACCGGGCGCTTTGGAGGTGGATTCCCTCTGGACCAACTGGCAGCAGATTGGCGAAAAGGACAACCTGTACAACCAGTACGTAGGCGAGTCCGTTTTCCTGCCCACGGCTCTGGGAATGAGTGACCTGAACCTCAAGGCCGAGAACAACATCTTCGACAATGGCGACCACGTGGAATTCAAATTCTACTTCGCCAAGCTCCCACCGGAAACCTGGGGATATTACGAGAATCTGGCGGAACTGGATTGCCGAGACTTCCCAACGGTTCACGAATCCGACTGGGTTCCCGCAGTCAAGACGTACTTCGGCATTTCCTGTCATTCCGATTCGGAATGCGCAACGGGAGCGACCTGCAATGTTACGGACACGAGTTCCTGCATCGGTGGGGATTCTTGCTACGACAACAGCGTATGCGTCGGCACCACCGGTACGTGCTTGGATACGAGCCGCTGCGTGGGTGAAAACGTCTGTGTGGAGAACTCGCAGTGCGACACAGACAATGGCTACTACTGCGATACCGGCATCAACCGCTGTATCGGTTTGGGACAGTGCAGCAAAACCAATACCGACTGTCCCCCCGCATTCTTCTGTGAAGTTTCCGACGACTGCTCTCTTTCGGGCTACACCTGCAACCTGGATACAGGGCATTGCGAGGGCTTCCGTCAATGCAGCGGACTCGAACCAACCTGTCCTGAAAATTACAACTGCATCGTCGAACAGAGCTGCACCGACAATGGATACCTGTGCGACGGTTCCCTGGGCAAATGTGTCGGCGTCGGAAAATGCAGTGCCTCGGACCCGAGCTGTCCGGAAAATTATTACTGCGAAGTCAGCGAAGGCGGCGTCTGTTCGGGCGGCTGTTACGAAAACAGCGACTGCCCCGGAAATTACAACTGCAGTGTAGAGGATACCAGCACCTGCATAAACGGGCCGATATGCGAGGATCGCAGCACGTGCGTGCAGGAGGCGGCAAGCGGCGTCTGCGCTGAAGACACCGACTGCGAAACCCTGTATGGCACGGGATATGCGTGCGACATCGTGACCTCGCATTGCGAGGGCGCAGGCCAATGCAGCGTCGGCAATCCCACGTCCTGTCCGTCCGGGTACAACTGTGTGACAAGTGAGGAACAAAGCCACTGTATAGGAAATCCAGACGGCCTGGTCTGTACGAAAGATGGCGACTGTCCCGAAGACTATTACTGCGATTCCGGTTCTTCACGCTGCCGGGGCGACGGCGAATGCAGCATCGGCGATCAAACCTGCCCCACCGGATATCATTGCGAGTTGGGAGCAGATACAAGTACCTGTATCGGGCCGTCGGAAGTCGATGGTTGCAAAACGGATTCCGATTGTGAGTCGGGGTTCGAATGTGTCATCGAACTGTCCCGTTGCCTGGGTCAGGGCATGTGTTCCGCAGAGGACACGAGTTGCCCGACGAATTTCGAATGCGAGCAGAATTTCGAGGTCCGAAGCTGTGCGAGCGCGCCCGGAACCTGCACGACCCGATCCGATTGCGTGACAAACTATGGAGAAGGATACTACTGCGAATCCGATACCCATCGTTGTGTCGGCGAAGGAAAGTGCACGGCAGAGAATCCGGGAGCCTGTCCAGCAGGAACCACCTGTGAAACAAGCACCTGCCCCGATGGCTACCATTGCGGGCAAAGCGAATGCATTGCAGTAAACACGTGCACCGTGAACGATCCCTATTGTGGCGAAGACGGGTATCACTGCGAATTGGACCCCTACTGCGTGCTGAATTATATGGGGTGCTCCTCGAATTCGGACTGCCCCAATGGCTATGCCTGCATCAGTGGCGGAATGTGTGTCCAGAAGTTTGGTTGCACCACCGAGAACCCGACGTGTGACTTTGGAGGAGAGTGCGTAGTCCTGGGGGCCTGCATTGGCGATGAAGGTTGTACGGATAATTCCGATTGCCCGAATAGCTCCTATTATTGCAACCCGAAGCGTTGCATCGGACCCAATCAGTGCAGCCACGACGAAAACAGCTGCCCGGATGAATACCAGTGCCAGGTTAGCGATCCGGGTCAGTGTATCGCGACCGAACTCACGCTGGTGTTTTCCTGCATCGAGAATACGGGAACCTGCACCACCGATAGCAACTGCATCGACAGTTACGGTTCCGGCTATGCCTGCGACAGCCAGGAACGCTGCGTAGGAATGGACAAATGCTCCGCTGCGAGTCCGAGTTGCCCAAGCGGCTTCACCTGCACGCCACCCGTATCGGTCGATAAAAACGACCTCACCGGATGGACCAACGACTACGAGGAAAAAGACGGTTTCTACTGCTACTACGCGCGAGCACGTGACCAGCATGTCTACCTCCCAGGCGAGAAGCGAAACACCTGTCTGGACGAAAATCCACCTTCGCCATGCGGCTATTGTGATACCGACGATGATTGTGATCACGGTGAAGCCTGCAAACTCGTCCGCGAAAGCACGAAGGATGGCGCTCAGGAAATCAAGCAGTGTCTGACCAAATGCGAATTGAGCCGCTGCATCGGAGAAAGCGGGGCCAGCGTCTGCACCACCGATCTCGACTGCACCTCCACCGTCGGCGCAGGTTACGAGTGTGTCGTGGACCGCTCCCACTGCGTCGGTCCGGGACAGTGCACGGTTGACGATCCGACGACCTGCCTCACCGGATTCCAGTGCGAAACCCAATTCAGTTGCGTAGGCGGAAGCTGCAACGACAACGGCGACTGCGACACGGCGGGCGGTTATTACTGCAACACCACCACGCATAAATGCATCGGCGACGGCAAGTGCAGCGAAGCGTCTCCCGACTGTTCGAAGAGCGGCTATGCCTGCGAAGACACCAGCGTGTGCATGGGACCGTCGGAAGCCTCGTCCTGCTCGGAGGACGCAGATTGCGGCTCCGGCTACTACTGCGAGATTGAATACTCCCATTGTGAAGGAGCCGGTCAATGCAGCGCGCACGTGCCTTACACCTGTCCGGCCAACTTCCGTTGTGACCTGAGCGTCTGTTCCAACGACGGAGAATACGATTCGATCTGTGATCCGACCGAACATGTTTGTGTCCGGCCTGGAACGACGACGACCGGGGAAATCCACCAGTACCAGTACACCCGATGGGAAACCGACGTATCCATCTGCAACTTCAGCGGCACCGAGCGTCCATGTCAGACGCACCAGGTTCTTGGAGTGGACATGACCCCACCGATACTGAACCCGGACGGACTTTGGGTGCTGGATTCCCTGTTGCCGGAATGGTGGTATAATGCAGGAACGATTCAATCGCAGAAAGACGCGTGGTTGGCCCAGCATGATACGCCTGAGGAGGAATGGATCGGCACGAGCAAGTTCTTCTTCTACTGGGAAGAAGCGGAGGATGTGCATCCCGTAACCGACGATCAAGAATCCGCCTCAGGATTCCCGGCCACCGGTGATATTTATTACTACTCTCTCACGCCGGTCTACGACTTCCCGGAGGACGAAGAGGCTGATCCCATACTGATGCCGATTCCTCAACCGGCCTACAAGCAATGCACGAACTCCGACGATGCAACCCAAAGGCTGGGTGCGGGCACCCGTCTGCCGTACTTCGATGCCATCAACAACGATTACTTCCGCAAAACCTCCGACGATCCGCAGCCGGATACCGAATGCTCGGTGCCCCGCTACGGTCGCCATCGATTCTGTGTGCAGGCCAGGGATGCAGCAGGCAACTTCTCGAACGTAATCTGCCGCGAGTTCTGGGTGGACCGCGCAGCCACGTCCTTCGAACTGCCTGAAGCAGAATCGGATACGCACAGCCACAACCTCGAATGCGAGGCCGACCAGATCGATGCCGGCGAGGGAAGCGGCCATGCCAACGACTACGCCCACGAGCCGCTGTTCTCGCTCGATCTCGGCAGCCTGGCGGGAGTGGATGAAGAAGGCGAGAATCCTGGACCGAGGGCTATTTCCTTTACGGTCACGGATGGAGCGTTTGGTCCCGAAGTAGGAGTCCCCGACAAGATTCCGGAAGATTCCTCGGTCGAGGACAACCCGCATCGTCAGGACGTCGGCGACGACGAGAGCGTGACCTACATCGAGTACATCAACGAAAACGGGGACGCGCAGACGCCGTACAAACTGTGTACCGAAACGTTCTGCATCGACTCCAACTTCAGGTCAAATCACCATCCGTTGGATTCCTCGTATCCGTGGAAATTCAACTACGTTTACATGACTACTTCCGGCCAGGAGAACGGATTCTGGAAGGAAATCCGCTACTACATCAAGCGCGGCAGCACGTTCGACGAGAGCGGCAACGTCACGCAAGGGGATGGCGAGTTGGTAAACGGCACGTTCTACTTCACGTATCGCCTGCAAACTCAGGCCGGTCTGTGGACACCGGACGCCTACACCTACAAGATCCAGGTCTGCCGCTGCACCAAGGAATGCGACGAAGAACGCATGATGCCCATCAGTACGATGCACATGTTCGAAGGCGGCGAACTGGTGCTTGACGGCTCTCTGTTTGGAGCGTCTTCGACCTCCGACACCCAAAGCATCGAAGTCGATCCGTTCTGGATGGACCGCACCGAAGTCACCAACGCCCAGTACGCCTCGTGCGTCAACGAGGGTGTCTGCCCCGCCTTGGGTGAAGACGCCGCCTACGACTCCGCCACGCGCAAAGACTACTTCTTCGACCCGGACTACCAGTCCTATCCGGTGCTCAACGTATCCTGGGACGGCGCGCAATCATACTGCAAGTGGGTGGGTCGAAGACTGCCCAGCGAAATCGAATGGGCCTGGGCGGCCAGGAATTCGGTCTCGGACGGGAAATACTTCGATCTCTCTTACGCCACACCCAACCCACTGTACCGGAAAGGCGAGGGAGATACGGTGCACGTCGAGAAGCACATCGGACTCAAACCGGCTTCCGAGACGTCCGTGCTCAACATGTTCAGCAACGTTTCGGAATGGACCGGCGACTGGTACCTTTCTCCCGAACACCGCGTACAGTACGGGAAAAACGCCCCACAGAGTCCGGAAGTCTGCATGGCCACTTGCTTCGAGCAAGTGGATAAGGCAGTCAACCGGATCGATGCGGAAATGCACCCCGACGACCTTTCCGCCGACGACCTCAACGCCTTCCGCGATGAAGAGTACGGTGTCTGCAAAGCGACCTGCCAGCGCAAAGTGGTGCGCGGCGCGAGCTTTGCCGACGAAGAAATGTCTTTGGGATGGCGCTCGGGCATCCTGCCTTCTGACGTGGATCTGACCGTCGGTTTCCGTTGCGCCAAGACTTACGTGGTCGAGGAAAGCGACGAAACGGATCAGGCCGCTTCGGAATCCCTGATGGATTACCTGAACGACACCGCGAAGACCACAACCGTCACTCCGTCCCAGACGCAGACGGTGAATGTTACCGATGGTCGTCTTGGACTGAAATAATCCGTCATCCGGGAGAGGAACGAATGTTCCTCTCCCGGATGCAGCCTTCGTTTGGAGCCGCTACCCCGTAGCGCATCGAATCGACGGGTGAGCCAATCAGAAACCGGAGCGAACTGGTATGCGAAAAACGAACGAATCGCACATATTCGGGAAAAACCGCGCAAAAAAGCTGCTTTTTCATCCTATGAAAATATATTCTGCGGTTTTATGGCTGGTGTTATTTCTCTCGATGGCCGCCTGTAGCGGGGGAGGCGGCTCGAACGGTGTTGCAGATCTGGACGATGACGAGGAAATCCGTCTCGATATCGAACTGATCGAACTGGACAAGGGAGATAAAGACGACGAAATCCCGGACACGGACCTGGACCTCGATACGGATACAATCGACTCGGACGAGGAAGGCGACGGCATCCTGCCCGAATCGGACATTCCCGATGGAATAGACCGGATCGAACTCGAAGAAGGCGAACTCGACATCATCGACGTCCCGGAGGTCGATCAGAATACCCAGTGCGTTTATAACGACGATTGCTCGGACGGACAATACTGCGAGGCCGGCATCTGCTACGATTACCCCACCGACGGCGACGACACGGAGGCAGAAGAAGACGCTTCGGGCTGTGAAAACGATGACGAAGTCTGCCTGCTGTGCGGAGAGGGAAGCGCGTTCTGCGAAAAGAACTCCGACTGCCCCGCCCGGATGTGGTGCGACTCCGGCGCGGAATATGGCTGCTGCCGACCAGGGCCCTGCTACGAAGACGGCCAGGACTACTGCGACGAACGATACCCGGACGACGACTACTGCTGCCTCGACCTCAACGGGCAGTGCGGTCTCTGTCCTACGGGCGACGAGGAAATCGTATTCCACTGCCTCACCTCGCAGGACTGCATCGACAACTTCGGCGGCGGCCCCTGGTGGTGCGACGCCGACTCTCTGGAATGCGTACCGAGCGAGTGTTCTTTCAGTAGCGACTGTCCCAACGGTCCCTGTTTGGGAGGCGTCTGCATCGACAACAGCGAAATCGAAACGACGAACCGGGGGATTATCAAGGGCCGGGCGTATTACAACGAACCGAGTTGGGGAGGCCGAGGAGACGTCAGCTTCGAATTGCGTGACGCCTACTACATCGAAGACGCCGAACTGGTTCTCGTGGACGACATGCCCGTAGTCAGCGAAGATCAGGATTTCACGCTGGAATACTATTTCACCGACCTTCCGGAAGGCGTCTATTACGCGAAAATCTACACACACGGCGGAGAAATGGAATACTATTTCAACCCGATCACGGTGGATTACTCCAATACCGAAACGACCGTCTATACCGACATCGATTTCTACCTGGGTCTCACTCCACCTTATACTCCAACGATCCGGGGCTATCTCCAGGTAGCGCCGGAACTCGCCGAACGCTGGATCTCGGTGGAAGCCAGCTATGGACGACCTTTTAGCGATGGCGGAACCGATGATATCGCCATGTTCGAGCTTGGCGAATACGATGCGGAAACCGGCAGGATTCCTTTCGAAGAGGATGAACTCGATCCGGGTCATTATTACCTGCGCGCCAGGTACTACGAAGAGCAGCGCGGCATCGTGGATTACCTCTCCACTCCCATCACCCTCGACCAGGAAAACCCGACGGCTGAAGACGTGGTGCTATACGTGGGCGTGCAGGAAGAATCGCTGGGGACAATCAGCGGAACCGTGGTCACGGCTCCGGAATTCGACCTGATGGGCGTCGAAGTGATTTTGTACAACAGCACGTCCTACGATGAGATTCTGGCCTCCGCCTGGGCGGAACAGATCCCGGGTGGCGACTATCCCACCTACACGTTCGAGGCGATCAACCTGGAAAGCGGCACGTACTACCCACGAGCTTACGTGAATCGATACCAGCGTTTCCAACGTATCGCGCAGACGCTGGGCGAGCCGGAACCCCTGGTCATCGATCTAGACCAGGGAACCGATCGGATCGAAAACGTAGATATGTACTCGACGGTGCCCCTCGATGGCGTCGGCTCCATCAAAGGAGGATTTACCTACGAATATTCATCGTTCCAGTACGATTCGTTCGTGATCGAAGCGGCTTCCGACGCAGCATTCACGCAGGATCTGATCGTCGAAGAACCGATTAAAGTCACCAACTATCCCAAACGAGTGACCTATTTCATACCGAATCTCGATAGCGGGGACTACTACCTCCGATACTCGGTCGACCACGACGGATCGTACTGCGGTGTACACACCGTGGAGACCCCCGTTTCCATCGACGCCACCGATGCGGAGAACAAGGATGTGGTGCTTCCCGACGTTTCACTGCAGGAGGATTTCTGCAACTCGTTCTGATCTTCCCCAAAAAACAGACTGGAAAACGCAACGGCCCGCCAGAAATGGCGGGTCTTTTCGTTACAAATCACTCCATATTCATCAAATTCGTTCCAAGTTCACACAACATTCCAAATTGCGATTGCAATCTCAAGTCAATGGGGGTAAAGTGGGTTTCCGAAAGAGGAAACCATCCCCCGACACGACCATTTCCATTCTGCACGCGGCTTTTCTGGAGGTTCGGGCGTCGGGTCGCTGTCCGGGGGAAGCGCAAGAGGAGGCGACACGATGGAGGAGCAAAAAAGCGGCTGGACGGACTTGTGGTTGAAGGAAGATTACTGGGCCATCTGGTTCGGCGGATTGCTGACCCTTTTTGCCAGTTCTGGCATCATAGAGAAGGTGCCAAAATTTGGCTCTTGGATTACAAACCCTTTAATGGCTTTTCCCGCATACGCGTTTTTTCCCATTGAACACGCAATCGTGACTTTTTTGCTAATTATTATCCTCAGTAAAATGCTGATATTTAAGGACAATTTAATTTTTGCACTATTCTGTGGCATAACATTTATATTGTTATTCATATTTTTCAGTCCATTGTTGCTCCTTTATTTAGGCCTTGCCATTCTCACGACAATTGGCATGATGGCCATGAAGGAGAATTGGAAACAGTATCTCCCAGGTTTCACAATGATTTTCATTATTTCCAGTGTCTCCTACGTTCTTGCGAATCAAAGCACTATGAAAGCCTGGGGTATCGGTTACGCCATCTGGGCATTGGGACTCGGACTTCTGATTTCCAACACGATCGGCACTCCCAAGTGGCTACTTGCCGGAGCGCGCTCGGAAATGTTCATCAAAACCGGTCTCGTACTGCTGGGTGCGGAAATCCTGTTTTCCAAAATCCTCAAGCTGGGCGGACCGGGACTGATCGTCGCCTGGATGGTGACGCCAACCGTCATTATATTTATGTGGTACTTCGGCACGCGCTTTCTGAAAATGACCTCGAAACCTTTCGTCATCATCGTCGCCGCCGCAACGAGCGTTTGCGGCGTCTCGGCGGCCATTGCCACGGCGGCGGCCTGCCGGGCCAAGAAAGAGGAACTCACGCTGGCCGTCGGCATGACGATGATCTTCACCGTTATCATGATGGTGGGAATGCCTGCCCTGGCCAAAGCCATCGGCCTGTCTCCAGCCGTGGGTGGAGCCTGGCTTGGCGGAACGATCGACTCTACCGGGGCAGTTGTAGCAGCTGGACAATTTTTTGACATGGAAGCCGAGAAAATAGCGGCTGTAGTGAAAATGATTCAGAACGTGCTGATCGGCTTCGTGGCCTTCGTCGTCGCCGTAGCCTGGGTGACGAAGGTGGACCGCGACCCGGACGCCCCGCGTCCGAGCCTGATGGAAATCTGGTACCGTTTCCCGAAATTCATTTTGGGTTTCGTGCTGGCCTCGGTGGTATTCAGTTTCATCCTGATGCCCCTGCTCGGCGGAGACGGCGTATCCTCGATTCTCAACCAGACGAAGGTGTTCCGGGGCTGGTTCTTCTGCCTGGCCTTCGTAAGCATCGGACTTGAATCGAACTTCCGCGACTTGGCGGGGCAGCTTGTCGGAGGAAAACCGATCATCCTGTACATCATCGGTCAGAGCTTCAACATCTTCCTCACACTTTTCGCAGCCTGGCTGGCGTTTGGCGGCATTCTGTTCGCCGAGGTGATCTGATGGCGCTTCGCTGGCTCAAACTGCTGCTGGGGTTACTATCGGTGGCACTCGTCGTGGCCGGTCTGCATTGGCTGAGTCCAGAACTTCCCGGAACGGCGGGGAAAACCTTCCGTCAGAACGTGGAGCGGGACATCGACGCCACAGCGTTGATTTACACCGAAGCAGGAGACGTGCGGGAGTTTCTCACGCGGGAGGGCCGTTACGGCATCCAACTCGTGCCGATCGAACCCTTCTGACCGAAGACTTGGCAATCGATGGAGAGAAACTTTACAAATACGGTTCCTAAAGGTATAAAAAACAAGCGGTTCGCTCGTTTCAATGGAGTGTTTTTTTCCAGCGAAACGGGCGTACAAACCGTGAAGAAAAATCTTGACGACGTTTTCACTCTCGGCTATTAATGGAGCCCGTTTTGCGGAGAACAACCATGAAAACCGTGGCCATCTCCATCGTTCTTTCACTTGTTATCGGCTGTTGGGCCGGTTATGCATCGGCTGCGGAACACTTTGGCATGAAGCTTCCATATTCGGCTGAAAAGGTCGGGGAGCATCGTTACAAAGTCGGCATGATGCATCACAATGCCGTGAAATTCTTCACGAAGAAATTTCGCGGACGCAACGATGTGGTGCATTTCACGGCACTTTCCCTCCCTGGAGTGAAACTGACGCATTTTCGCAGCTATCGGTCGAAAGACCCGTGGATAGGGATCAACATCTCCCGGATTCGCACCGGAGTGTACATCCAGTTCATTCCCCGCGATGCATCGCCACCGCCCGGATCGTAACGAAGCTCTTTCAGGGATCGGGGATCGTTCAATCGGCAGGACTGCGGATTTTGGTTCCGCCAATCCAGGTTCGAATCCTGGTCCCCGAGCCACTTTTATAGCCGAATAATCGGGGATCGTCTAATGGCAGGACGACGGGTTCTGGCCCCGTTAATCCAGGTTCGACCCCTGGTCCCCGAGCCACTTTTTTGAAACCGGACAGCGGTGTCCGGTTTTCTTTTGGTCCCATCGTCTAGGGGTTAGGACGCGGGCCTCTCAAGCCTGAAACGCGGGTTCAATTCCCGCTGGGACCGCCAGAGACGACACACCGGTTTCGACCTTCGCGTTGAAACCGGTGTTTTTCGTAGTGCCGATTCGCCACGAAGCGGAACAAACTGTCACGAACGGGCAAAACTCATGAATTTCGACGGCATCCCCCTGGCTCCCGTGGAGCGCTTTTTGTGGAAAGAACGAAACCTCATCGTGGTGCGGGGAGAATTTCCCGAACTGCACAAGGGACGACGGGAATACGAGACCAAGTACAACATTGATTCGGGGGAACACGGGCCTGTTCTCGACCAACTGGCCTGTGCCGCCGCGTTGTCGGCATGTTCCGTACCAGACCGTTTTTCCTGGGCTTTTTCCATCAACATGCCCGATCCCGCACTAGACATCGGCACCGGCTACTTCGTCGCCGTCGAGCCGCAGGGCATGGTCGTAGCCCGGCACATGCCTACGAATCGAAAAGACTGGATCGTCACCGTGCAACGCTCGAAAGGCGGCGAAACGCCGAGCCAGTCGAGCTACACCCCCGAGGCTTCCGAGAATCCGGCACGGCCATTCGAGCAGTATTTCGAGACCGGAGACCAGCGGGAATGCCGGATCGCGCTGGATCGTTCCGCCTCCAAAGGCGTGCTGTTTCAATCCATGCCCGAAGGTCAACTGGACATTTTAATGGAAGCGAGCACGGAAGAATTGCTGGAGCTTGGCGACAGTCTTTTTCGAGACGAAAAACTCACCCGCATGGCCGAATATCGGATGTTTTACGAGTGCCTTTGCACCGACGAATACGTGCTGAACATGCTCACCTCCCTGCCGATATCTCAGCAAGAGGAGCTTTGGGAGGGTCAGGAGTCGTTGAGCATCGAGTGCCCACGCTGCAGCCGGGTTTTCGTGATCCGCCAAGGCTGACGGAATTACGCCAAGTTACGGAAAATACACGCCGATCAGGGCGTCCAGGCCGAAGCCGTACCCCACGTTGAAATCCAGGTTGAGGTCGAGCTTTTTCGAAAGGCTCTGACTTCCCTGCCAACCCGTCGCACCGTATAGAAACGCGAACTCC
Organism: Myxococcota bacterium; assembly: GCA_963663525.2. Classification (GTDB taxonomy): domain Bacteria; phylum Myxococcota_A; class SURF-8; order SURF-8. Next base: position 796,262 of record CAXXHC010000003.1, on the reverse strand, counting down.
GCCACCACGGCGAAATGTTCGGTGACGTACCAGATCACTTCGAGCGGAATGCGCCCGAACAATTCGAAGCCGTGCTCGATGTTGTCGTCCCAATAGTACGACGCCTGTGTTCCCAGGCCGATGCTCGGATGCACGTTGCCGATTTGAAAGCGGTACATCGAACCGAAATAGGCTCCAAATGTCTTGAAACGGTAGTGAATCGGCACTTCGTCGTCCTCGTCGCAGGTCGTCGAGGTGATGAGCCCGATCAACGCGGAGGTTTCCGGGCACTTGCGTGTATTTGCTGTCTGATAGGTGAAGACGGGAGAAAACCGGAAGCCGAAGCCATCGCCTCCGAAGGAAAGGTCGAGCATCAGTTTGAAGGCATTGCGCGTGGGAACGTCGAGATCGGCACTCGATTTCATCTTCTGCATCCAGGAATATCCCAGCTTCGGCGACAATCCGAAGCGCCCGATACGGTAGGTCTTTCCACCGCTGTCCCTTTTTTCCTGCTCGTTTTGTTTCGAATCGTTCTTTTTTTGCGCGTCTTGTGCCTTTTCGGTGTCTTCGGATTTTTCCACGTCTTCGGTTTTCACGGGTTTAGGCTGCGGAGACGGCGACGGCGATGCAGGTTCTTCCCAGCTTTCAAGTTCGTTGAATGCAACGGCGTTCGGCAGGAAAAAAAACAGCCAGAGGCAAGCTCCCGCAATCCAGGGAAAAACACCGGAAAAGACACGACTCACAGTAGAATTTTTCATCGAAAACCGGCTTTCGCGAAAAAGAAACCGCGCCTCCGGCGTCGCCGGGCGGATGCAGTCGATGATGTCATGCAACCTGTTGAAATCAATGAATATTCGTATCGTACCGCCGACGATCGGAACCACCGGCGGCTCGTTCGTTACCGTTTCGACCAGGCTTTATGAAACTTTTTGACGAATTTCTCCTGCGCCTTGGTCTGCACCGAACCTTTTCGCACCTCACGCACGGCTTCGATGGCTTCCTTGGGTTCCTTGCCCAGTGCGGCCAAGATACTTGCCGCGACCATGCCGGTCCGTCCCAATCCCGCCAGACAGTGAATCGCCACCGTTTCGCCGTCCTCCAGCGCTTCCACGATGCCATCGATCAACTCGACGTAGGCGTCCATGTCTGTGGGAACATCGAAGTCGTTGATGGCGAACCATTCGTTAATTATTCTCGCCTGTTGCGCCCATTGCCAGATCGCCGTAGCCTGGTATTTGTACTCGATCAGCGTAATCAGACGATCCACGGCATATTCGTCTTTCAGCCGGGCGATGTCCGTGTCGCTTTGCGGCAGGGTCGTCAGGCCGATACGGCCCGCAAGTCCCAACGCTTCCGGCTCGATGAAATCTATGGAAATACTTCCCATGGCCTCGCAATTTCGTCTAAAAGGTTGAAATCAAATGCTTTTTTCTACTCCCCTGCCCCACTCGACAACACCTGCGCGTTTCGCTCGCCTTCCGGCGGGTCGTCTTCGCGGCTCGGAAACCTTTCATAGTGTCTATGCTAGCAGAATCTTCCGTTTAGGCAACTATCGAAACGGCGAAATTTCTTCCTTGTTTGGAGATGCGCCGGTGGGAGTTTGCCAGGGGAAATTCTCTCACCCACGATTGGATTCATAAAAGAAAACCACAAAAGCGAAAGAAACAGAATTTCCTAGAATTTCACATGGAAATCGGAAATTTCCACCCGTCGAAGTTTACCCAAAACGGCATTTTTTACAAGTTATAATGAAGGGTTAGAGCATTCGCCCCCGATTTCCGGCTTCCAGCCCCGAAAAAACGAGTGACGAGAAAACTACTTTTTCTAGTGTCCGTGGCAGTTTGTGGTAGGATGGAGTGCTCAGGAAACGATCGTAGAATTCACCAAGGAGACCCTACATGCCCACGGAAGATTTCCGGCTGCTGAAAAGCTTTCTCGAAGAGCGCCCGGTCGCCGTCCGCGCTGCGGAACCCCTGAAAGACGGCACACTGTTTCAGATGAACATCACCGGCGACGATGCCCCGTACTACGTGATACGTGAGGCGAAACGCTCGGTGCTCAAAGAGGGCGAACTCCCACGCAGCCCCGACATCATTTTCACCATCAGCCCGGCGGCCATCAAACGGCTACACGACTTCGATTCCAACAACATCGGCGCGTACGGCGTCGAGTTTTTCCGAATCATGGTTTCCGAAGACCCGGCGCTGTCCTTGGAAGCCAAGCTTAACATCGGTTTTTTCAAGCTTACGCGACTCGGCGTGTTCAAGATTCTCGCCAAGGGTGGACCGGAAGTCATGGGCTTTCTCGCCTCGCGCGGTCTGGGCAGCTTGAAAGCCATCGGCAGGGCCATCAAAAAACTGACGGGCAAAGACTGATTCTCCAAGCCAGCAGGTGAGTTAGAAGCATGGGACGATACAAAATTCTCATCGTGGACCCGGACAAGGATTTCGTCGATCGACTTAAAGACGACTTCGACTCCTCTCCGGTGAACGTGGAAGTGGCCGATTCGGGCCGCAAATGCATGGAAGTCTCCCAGCGCGTGGAACCCGACGTGGTGGTGCTCGACATGAATCTGCCGGACACCACGGGGTTCAATCTGTTCAAGGGGGTGAAAATCCTCCCGGCCACGCGCCAGTCCACGGTCGTGATAACCGGGGCCGACGTGCATCCGCAGACCTTCGAGGAGCACAAAAAACTCGCTCGTCACGCGGACTTATACCTGCACAAGCCATATTCCGCCGAGCAGCTTTACGCCGAACTCGCCGGACTGCTCGGTTGGAGCCCCTGGGGAAATTCTCCTCAACCGACGATGGAGCAGACCGCCATCTCGCTCGACCAGACCTGGATCGATCAATCCGATGAGCTGGCGAAGACCGACATCTCCGACCTTCGGAACGACATGACGACCCTCCAGAACGATTCGAGCACCTCGGTCAGCTACCTTGCTCCGGAAGGGTCGGTGCCCTCCGACGATACCGGGGAGATTATCAGCAAGCTGCGCGAAGAACTGGCCCTCAGCCTCCAACAACGGAGTTCTGTAGAAGAAAAGCTACAGGAGACCGAACAAAGCAACCAGGAGTTGCAAAAACGCATCGAGGAACTCGAAGCGTCGAAAACCACGGAAAGCGAGGACGAGCGCAAATCTCTGGAAAAACGGATCTCCGACCTGGAGCGGGAACGCGACCAATACCGCCGAACCTGGCAGGAGGAAAAAACCAAGTACGCGCGCACGGAGGAGTTGCGGCGTTCGGCGGTGGAAAAAGCCAAATCCTTCGCGGAAAACGCCCGCAAGGCACAATCGCTGTACAAAAAGGCGAAACAGAAATACGCCGAGGAAAGCTCCCGGACGATGGAGTTGTCCCAAAAGCTCGACGATGTCGAGTCCACGCTTTCGTCCCAAAGCCTCGAAATGGACCCCTTGCGCCTGGAAATGGAGCAGGAACGCAAGAAAATCGAGGGGTTGGAAAGCGACCTGGAGCGGCGAAATCAAGAGTTGGAAGCCGCCCGCAAGGAATCCGATGAAGCCCGCGAGCGTATCGAGGAACTGGGCGAAAAACTGCAAAGCGCCGAAACCGAACACGGCACATTGGAACGGGATCTCTCGGAAGTTCGCGAAAAGAACCTCGAACTCGTCGATCTCTCCCAGGAATTGAAAGCCCAGCTCGAAACGCGCACCAAAGAGTTGGAACAGCGCGAGTCGGACATCGCCGGGATACGCTCCAAAGCCGCGACGGCGGAGGGCGAAAGCGAGTCGCTGCGCGCGAAAATCGCGGAGTTGGAAGAAGAAGTCGAGCAGCTCGCACAAGAGTCGGAGCAATCTCGGAAGGAACTTGAGGAAAGCTGGGGTGAAAAGCTCACGAGCCTGGAAGCCGAACGAGACACCATCGTCGCCGAATGGAGCCAGAAGCTTAAAGAGGTCGAAGCGGCGGCGGCGGAAAAAGATACGCTGCAACAGGATTTGGAAGCGAAGCTCGCGGAGGTGGAAGAAAGCCTGGCCGAGAAGGAGGAGCAACTCCGTCTCTCGCAGGAAGAAGCACGCACGCATGTGGAAACCGCCAGGTCCGAGTCGTCGGCCCGACTGGAGGAATTGGAGCGCGAACTCGGCGAGAAAACCCGCCGGGCCGAGGAGTTGGAAAAAGAGGTGGAGACCGGCGGCGAAAAACTCGCCTCGCTGGAAGAAGAACACCGAACGAGCCTGGAAGAACTCGAAGCCCGCAACGCCGAGTTGGAAACCCTGCACGCGCGCCTGAACGATGCGCCAACCTCGAATGAAATCAAGCGGTTGCAGGAGGAATTGCAGCAGAAAAATCAGGAACTTGAAGACGCACGCCAGGAGTTCGAAACCCAACGCGAACAACAGGTTTCCGAGTGGGAAAACGAACGCAAACAGTGGCAGGAAAAGGAAAGCGACTTTTCGCAGAAGCGGGAAGAACTCAAAAGCGAAATCGCCGAGCACGAGGAGACGATCCAACAGCTTCGCGATCGGATTGAGGAATCCGCCAAAAACTTCGAAAACCAGCTTAAAGAGCGCGAAATTCAACTAGAGCACCTGCGCCGCGACTCCGAGGTCAAGGCCGAGGAAATGCAGAAACTGCTCGAGTTGCGCCAGGAGGAAACCGAGCAACTCGGCGGGGAACTCTCCGAAAAGCTCGCGGTCGTGCGGGAAGAACTGGCCGAGCGCGACAAGCAGCTTGAAGAGTTGGAAAACCAACTGGAAGCCGAAAAAGAACGCGCTCAGGAGGAACTTGCGGAAATCCGTGAACTCGCGGAGCGCGATGCGAAAGAAAAGCTCGCCACGGCGCAAAAGGAAATCATCGAGCGGGAAGACGAGTTGGCCCGCCTTCGCGAGCGCGTGCATGCGCTCGAACCTCAAAGCGATCTTCTGGCCGAAAAGGAAGGCGAGCTTTCCCGGCTGAGCGTCGAACTCAACGCCCAGAAAGACGAGTACAAACAGCGACTTGGCGAAATGCAGGAAAAACTCGAACGCCGCGAGAAAGAGCTGAACGAGCTGTTGGAGCAATCCAGCGCGCGGCTGATCGAATCCCACGAAAAACTACAGCAAAAGGCCGAGGTGATCCAGGTGCTCAACGAACGTTTGAAGCGCCGGGAAAACGAGTTCGACGCCAGCGATTCCGACTGGAAAAAGCGGCTGGACGAGTTGGAAGCAGAACTGGAGCACGCCCGCAAGGATGCCTACAACCACGGGGCGCAGATTTTCGAATTGGAAGACAGCTTAGAACTCGCCAAGGAGCGCCTGGAACAAACCCAGCGCGAACTGGAGGAAAAACAACAGGCCGCCGAGCCTCTGGAACGCGAAGTGGCCGAACTTAAAGAACAATTGGCCGAAGTGAAGGAAGCGGCGGATAAACTCAAGGAAGAAGGTCGGATTTACGCCCAGGAAATCGACGCGCTCGAAGCCTCGATTCAGCAGAAGACCGAAGCCCTGGAGGAAAAAACCGAGGCGTTGGAGGAATCCGAGCAGGTGCGCATCAACCTGGAAGAGCGCTTGCAGAACTCGAGTTCGGCGATCCCGCAGAAAAACGGCGAGGTGCTCGCCCGGCTGAAAAACGCCAACGAGGCGCTGACCAAGCAGGTGGAAACGCTGCAAATCGAGTTGCAACGGCACAGCGGCAACGGCTCTTCCACTCCCGCGAAACCCCTGGCTCCGGCGGTTCCGGGCGTGGTGGCGAACTGGAACCTCGCTCCCGGCGAGGAACTTCCCCTGCCCAAAGAAATCGAGGCGATTCAGGGCATGGGTCCGCTCAAGCAGAAACTCGCCGAAGGCTGGACCATGCTGCGCCGGATGGAAGAGGATTTCCGCCGGGCGCGGGCGATGTTCAGCGAATCGGAACGCGAGGACGCCCAACGCCTGGAAGAGTTGGAACTCCAGTTGGAGGCCGTCGCCGGAGCAAGCGGAGAAAGCGCCGACGGCACGAATCCGGCGGTGGAGATGTACAAAAAGCACATCGAGGACCAGAAAACGAAAATCACCCTTCTCCAGGAAGAGTTGGAGACCGTGCGGAACACGCTGTCGCAGTCCAGCGGCGGCATCATGATCGGCACGGAAGACGAAGAACTGGAGCGCGAACGAATGAAGGGTGAAATCGAAGGGTTGCGTCGGCAGGTGCAGGCGTCCCGCAAGCAGATCGGCCAATACGAGGGCCGCATTCGCGCCATGGGCGACGAGCGTTTCAAGACGAAAAGCCAGTTGTTGAAAACCGAGGAAAAACTGAAGGAACTGGTGCAGATCGTCCAGCGCCACGACCCGAATTTCAAACTGGACTGACCTCCGAAACGCCGCGTAGAGGGCGTTTTCGGAAGACTTCGATCTCTGGCAATTTCATATGCGAAAGCGAGCATGAAAAGGCTGTCGAAAACTACCCTATTCAGAACCTCTGTGATTTTCGACCGAAAACGGTTGGTTTTGGAGGAGGTTCTGAATTTCGGCCAAAATTGCAAAGCGATTTCAAGGGCTTGCAAACCCTAGAGTCCGAGAGGACAGCCTTCGCGCGAGGGACGGAGACTTATTGTGAACGGTTTTTAGGTACTCCGCTTCGTCCGAGAGGACAGCCTTCGCGCGAGGGACGGAGACGTTGGTTTTCATCAGATAACTTATAGCTACTGTGTCCGAGAGGACAGCCTTCGCGCGAGGGACGGAGACATATGGTGGCGCTTGCCCGTATATATGACATGTCCGAGAGGACAGCCTTCGCGCACATGCTCGCTTTCGCATTTTTCTCACCATCGCAACATTCGGATTTGACATTTCAGAAACAGGGGTTTATAGTGGTTGCTGGTCATACCACCAGCCGAGAGGATCATGAAAGACCTGCTGCCCCCGCTGAAAAAAGAGAGCCTGACGGACGTCTTCGTCCGTAAATTCGAGGAGTTGATTTTCTCGGGCCGCTTCAAGATCGGCCAAAAACTGCCTTCCGAACGCGAACTGGCCCTGCAACTGGGCGTCAGCCGCCCGGTGGTGCACGAGGGGCTGGTGGATCTCTCGTTCAAGGGACTTGTCACCATGACGCCCCGCGTGGGCACCGTGGTCAACGACTACCGCCGGGAAGGCTCGCTGGCGGTGATCCACTCGCTGTTCAACTACCATCGGGGCGACGTGAGCCCGGAGTTGCTTCACTGCCTGCTGCGGATGCGCGAACTGGTGGAGATCGAAACCGCGCGACTGGCCGCCCTGCATCGCGAAGAGAGCCACCTCGACGAACTCGACACCCTGGTTCGGCAGGAAAAAGCCTGTGATTCCGGGAAGATCGAAGAACGCGCCGAGCTGGATTTCCGCGTGCACCACACGGTGGCGATGGCGGGCGGGAATCTCGTCTACCCCCTGATGATGAACTCTTTCAAACCGCTTTTCACCAATATTTCCGGCAGGTTCTTCGCCCTGCCGGAGGTCGCCGCCACGGTGTTGGGCTTTCACGAAGACCTGCTTGCCGCCATCACCGAGCGAAACCCCGCCGAGGCCGTGGACATCATGAAACGTCTGCTGGCCCACGGTGAAACCCACGTCGTCGAGATCATCGCCCGACACGAGAGGAGGACCGCATGAGCGTTTCCACCGCCCAGACCCCCGTTTCCCTCAAGGAACCCAAGGGGCTTTCGCCACGGATTCAGTGGCTGCGCGACTACTATTTCAAGGGTACCGAGCGTGCCTGGAACAACGAGTTCACTGTGTGGTCCACCGGCACGCCCTGGGACATCCAGTTTCAGGAAATGACGTACTACATCGTCCCGGAGGTCTACCCGCTGTTTTCGGCGATGGGCGCATCCTACAAGCAGGCTGCCTATGACGTGGATCTTCCTAAGGATTTCTGGTCCTGGAGCCTACCGGAACGCCGGTCCTGGTTCCTCAAGGAAGTGATGACGAACCGCCTGCCGCAAGAACTGCTACCCGGCGATCTCGTCTGCGGGGCGCGATTCAACGTGCAGGTTTCGCTGTGCCTGACGAAAAAGGAACAGGACGAGTACAACCGTCTCACCTCCGGCAAGGGCGGCGCGCGCGAGCAGGTGAAGTGGTTCCACGATCACGGCTACGGCAATACCGGAGCCACCAGCGGCCACCTGATTCCCGGCCATGAAAAGGTGCTGACGGTCGGCTGGAAGGGGGTTTATCAGGAACTGGAAGCCCTCTACTCGGCGCTGTCCCGCTCCGAGAAAAAAGGTCGTAAAGGCGCACAGTTACGCGCCATGATGACCGCCGCCGAACTCCCCCGCGAACTCGCCGCCCGCTACGCGAAACTCTGCCGGGAAAAACTAGCCCAAGAGCGGGATGAATCCCGCAAAGCCGAGTTGGAATCCATGGCGACCAACCTCGAGCGCGTACCCTGGGAGCCGCCGCAGACCTTCTGGGAGGCGGTGCAGGCGCTGTGGATCAATCATATGCTCGTGATGAGCGACGAAAACTACCCCGGTCCGGGCGTGAGTTTCGGTCGCATCGATCAATTCCTGCTGCCCTACTGGGAACGTTCCATGGAAGAAGGCATGGATCGCGAGTTCGGCAAGGAAATCCTGAAATGCTTCTGGGTGCACGCCAACACCGCCTACGACGCGCAAATCCACACCGGAAACCAGGGAATCACCGCCGGATTCGGCCAGTTGCTAACCCTCTCCGGCCTGGATGCGAACGGCAAGGACGCCACCAACGAATTGACTTATGCGATGCTGGAAGTCATCGACGAAATGTCGCCGATTTTGGAGCCGAAACCCAACGTGCGGCTGCATCGCGACAGCCCGGAAAAACTGCTGGACATCGTGGTGGAGATGATTTCCACGAGCCAGGGCGCGCCGTTCCTCATCAATTTCGACGAGCGCTCCATCGCCGGAATGATGCGCGAAGCCACGCGCGCAAAACTGGAAAAGCTCATTCATTCCGGCAATGTATGCGATTACGCGCCCGTCGGCTGCCTGGAAAACACCATGGTCGGCAACGACCGCTCCGGCACGGTGGACAACAACCTCAACCTGCTCAAAGCCGTGGAACTGGCGCTGGGCGATGGAAAAGACCTCGTGCCCCACAGCGATCCGGTAATGGGCGAAGTCTACGCAATCACCCAGGACGGCCCACGCACCGGCACGGCGGAAAATTTCAAGACTTTCGAGGAGTTCTGGAACGCCTACGCCCTACAGACCCGGTACATCATCCAAAAATGCGTGGACATTTACGAAGAGTCCGAAAAGGTCCGCGCCCGCTTCTTCCCCACGCCGTACCTCTCCTGTCTCGTCAAAGGCTGCGCCGAATCGGGCAAGGACATCACCGAAGGCGGGGCGGAAATCAACCTCACGACGCTGGAAGCGGTGACCTACGCCAACACGGTGGATTCGCTGCTAGCCATCGAATATCTCGTCTTCGAGAAAAAAGCCTGCACTATGGCCGAGTTGATCGAGGCGTTGCGTAACAACTGGAAAGGCCACGAGGTTTTGCAGGCCAAAGCGGTCCACAAAGCCCCGAAATACGGTAGAGACGACGACCACGCCGACGAGGTGGGCCGCCGCGTGATGGATTTATGGTGCGACGAGACCTGGAAGCACGTCACGAAATCCACCGGGCGGCGTTTCAGGCCGGGAATGCTGAGCTGGAATTACTGGGCCGGAGACGGCTACATCATGACCGCAAGCCCCGACGGTCGCCCAAAAGGACGCTTTTTAAGTAACGCCATCTGCCCGGTCAACGGGGCGGATATCCATGGCCCAACCGCCAACGCGAACTCTGTGGGCAAAGTGCTCGGCGGAAAAAGCGACAACGGCGACGGAGACTGGGAAGACTACCGCAACAGTCTGCCCAACGGAGCCAGCCACACCATCACCTTCAATCCCTCGATTCTGCGCGACCCGGAGCACAGAGACAAATTCAAAGCGTTTTTAAGGGGTTACATCGAAAACGGGGGCACTGCGCTGCAAATCAACATGCTCGATCCCGACATGCTGCGCGACGCACAGAAGCATCCCCAGGATTACCGCCACCTTCTGGTGCGTGTCACGGGCTACAACGCCTATTTCACCTCGATCGGCAAGGAATTGCAGGACGAAGTGATCGCGCGCGTCAGCCACGGTCGGTTTTAAGAGAATTATCATGAGCGCATCGAACGTCCCATCTCCCAAAGGCCGCGTGCTGGAAATCTTGCGGATGTCCACCGAAGACGGCCCCGGTCTGCGAACCACCGTGTTTCTGAAAGGGTGTACGCTCGCCTGCGCCTGGTGCCACAACCCGGAAAGCATCCGTTTCACTCCCGAAATCCAATGGATCGGCTCGCGTTGTATCGGCTGCAAGACCTGCCTCGAAACCTGCCCGCGCGATGCGCTCGACACCGGGCCTGAGGGAATCGCCATCGACCGCAAACGCTGCGACGGCTGCGGGCTCTGCGTGGAGGAATGCCCTTCCACGGCGCTGGAATTGCTGGGCCGGGAATGGACGGCGGCGGATCTTGCCGACGAAGTGGCCAAGGACCGCGCGTATTTCGAGAAATCCGGCGGCGGGGTAACGGTTTCCGGCGGTGAGGCAACCTTGCAGGACGGCTTCGTCGTTGCGTTTCTGGAAGAATTGCGGCGGAGGAGGATTTCCACCGCGCTGGACACCTGCGGACAATGCCGCTGGGAAACGCTGGAAAAACTCCTGCCTTTGAGCGACCTTATATTGTTCGACGTGAAAGAAATCTATGCGGAAAGGCATAAGAAATTCACCGGGCATTCCAACGAAAAGATCCTCGCCAACCTGGAACATCTGGTGGACTATCTTCGTTCCCACCACCCTGCCCCGAAACTCTGGGTACGCACCCCGCTGATTCCCGGTGCGACCGCCACCGAGGAAAATCTTACGGGTATCGGAGGCCATCTGGCGCAACACGTCGGCAAGTGGCTCGAACGGTGGGAGCTTTGCGCCTTCAACAACCTTTGCATCGACAAATACAAGCGGCTGGGCCAGACGTGGGAATTCGAAAGCACCCCGCTGCTGACCGCCGAAGAATTGGAAGAACTGGAAGCCATCGCCCGAAACAGCGGGGTGGAGCCGTCGCACGTACAGGCGACGGGAGCCGCCCGCCTGGAAGACGATCCGGACGACGAAAAGAAGCCGTCCCCGTTACGCCTCGTCAAAGGCTACGACGCCTGTTGACGGGAGAAGGGAGCACACCCGTGCGCACGCGAACCGAGTTTTTCGAAAATGAAATGAAGCAGTTCGAGCCCAGCGCCAAAATCGGGCTGGTGGCGACGGTCGATCCCGATGGAAAGCCACACATTTCGCTTCTGACGTCGATCCAGGCCAACACGCCCACGGAAATGATCGTCGGGGAGTTCAGCAAGGGACTGAGCAAGCGCAACATGCGGGAAAACCCCAAGGTGGGCTTTCTCATCATGAACGTGGCGCGCCAACTCTGGCGGGGACGCGCTCTGTGGAAACAGGCCCGCACCGAAGGCTCCGAATACGAAATGTACAACGACAAGCCGATGTACCGTTACAACAGCTATTTCGGAATCAATACGGTGCATTACCTCGATCTCGTCGAGGCGGGATTTCAGGAATCCTTGCCGCTGCACAGCATCGTTCCGGCATCCATTTTGACCAAACTCGTGAAAAATCGCTTCAAAACGAACGGTGGAGATCCCATCCTCAACAGTTGGTCGAAAGCGCTTTTCGACCGCATGGACACGCTGAAATTCGTGGCGACCATCGACGAACGGGGCTTTCCGGTCATCACACCGCTTTTGCAGTGCCAGGCCGCCGACCAGCGACGCCTCGCCTTCTCCACACTCGCCTATCGCAAGGAGTTGAATGCGCTGAAACCCGGCGACACGCTGGCGGTATTCGGCCTGACGATGGCGATGGAAAACGTACTCGTGCGTGGGACGTTCAACGGTTTCAGGCGGGTATTCGGCCTGCGAGCCGGGAGCCTGGATGTGGATTGGGTGTACAACTCCATGCCTCCGAATCACGGCGTGATCTACCCCCGCGAACCCTTGCAGGCCTTGACGGAATTTTGAAGTAAAAGTAGGTCGGGTGATTTCACCCGACATTTTTCTAAAACCACTCATTTTGTCGGGTGAAAATCACCCGACCTACGATTTTTCTCGATATTTTATAAACACCTGTTTTAACAAAATAAATATCCCCTCTCCTGCAGGGAGAAACGGTCGAACCTTTCGGGGTCATTTCGCTATATTTTGTGAACCCCAAGGGGCTTGACGTCGCCGCCTTCCATCGCTAGGATACCTCTTCTTTCGTAGCGCGAGGAGGAAAACATGGGCGATTCGATCACTTACAAGGATGCCGGAGTGGATATCGACGAGGGTGACCGCATGGTCGATCTCATCAAACCGCTGGCCCGGAAAACCTTCCGCCCGGAGGTTCGCACCGATCTGGGCGGCTTCGGCGCACTCTTCGCGCTCGATCTGGAGAAATTCAAGCATCCGTTGCTGGTCAGCGGCACCGATGGCGTAGGCACCAAGCTGATCGTCGCCCGCGAAGCCGACAAGCACGACACGGTGGGGATCGATTTGGTGGCGATGTGCGTCAACGACATCGCCGTATTGGGAGCCGAACCGCTGTTTTTCCTCGATTATTTCGCCACGGGTCACCTGGACGCCGAAGCGGGACGGCAGGTGGTCGTCGGCATCGCCAAAGGCTGCGAGTTGGCGGGATGTTCGCTGATCGGGGGAGAAACCGCCGAGTTGCCCGGCATGATGCACGCGGGAGAATACGAACTGGCGGGATTTTCGGTGGGTGCGGTGGATCGGGATCGTCTGGTGGACGGCAGGGACATCCGCCCCGGTGACGCCGTGATCGGCCTCGCTTCCTCCGGCGTGCACAGCAACGGCTTTTCTCTGGCGCGCAAGATCGTCTTCGAGCGCATGGGATTGAACGTACACGATGCGTTTCCCGGACTGGAAGGCACGGTGGCGGATGCATTGCTCGAACCGACGCGGATCTACGTGAAATCCGCGCTGGCGATTGCTGAGCAAGGACTGGCCAAGGGGTTTGCCCACATCACCGGCGGTGGACTGCCGGGCAACCTGCACCGCGTGATGCCCGAAGGCGTCGGCGCAAAACTCCAACGCACGAGTTGGCCGGAGTTGGAGATTTTTAAAATTTTTGCAAAAGAAGGCAACGTTCCCCGCGAGGATATGGACCGTACCTTCAATTGCGGCGTCGGCTTCTGCGTCGTCTGCCGCCCGGAAGACGTCGCCGAAACGATGAAAATCGCCCGCGAGCACGGCGAATACCCCTACGAAATCGGGCAGACCTGCAATTGGGACGGCAACGGGCCGAGAATCGAAATTCTTTAGTTTATTCGCTTAGTTGGAAACCTCCGGGGCGGCTTCCGCTTCCTTGGCCACAGGAGAAAACGTCGCATTGCTACGCACGATGTGTGTAATCTCCGGGGCGAATCGGGCCTTTGTTTTTTCTCGCCGGTCGAACAGCATCGAGCCTCCCAAACCCACGAGAAATCCCGCCACGCAACCCAGAATCGCGCCGTCGTCGCTGTCGAACCCCAGGGAGGCGAACAGCGCTTGCAGGGCGAAACCTCCGGCCAACAGGCCGAACATCGGCACGAGATAGACGAAAAACGTCGCCTTGACCTTGGAATTTTCCGGGAACTGGATTTCCACCTGATCGCCTACGGCTGCCCCGGCAGTGTTGGCCGCGCGGATGGCGTCGGGCGTGTCGGTGCCCATCGCGAAACACGCGCCTTTTCCAGCGCATTTGTCGCACACGCCTTTTCTCGGAATCGTGACAACCGCCGTTTCACCATCCAGCGACTGCACGATCCCGGCCCGGCATTCTCCCATTTCTCTCGGTGTTTCCACGATGGCTTTCGAGTTCACGTTGCACTCCGCTCCGCCGAAATCCCTGATACGAGTACTATAAGCCTCGGGGACTTTCGGGCAAGCGAAAAATCTTCGCAAGGGCGAAACACGAAAAAATACGCCGATTTCCGCCAAAGAATGCAAGAATCTATTGTACGAAAAAGAAAAACCCCTTGACAATGCCCGGACAAACTAAAGACTTATAGCGAAACGGTCGTGAAACACTTGGGTATTGTGGAACCGTTTCGGTCAAGGGATGAACCACTGCTTGTGAGGCAAACACTTCCGGGAGAGAATCATGTGGGATTATACCGATAAAGTCAGGGACCACTTCAAGAATCCGCGCAACATCGGGTTCATCAAGGACGCCGACGGCGTGGGCGAGGTCGGCTCGATGGCCTGCGGCGACGCGCTCCGGCTGATGTTCAAACTGGACGACGACGGCAAAATCACCGAGGCCAAGTTCCAGACCTTCGGCTGCGCCAGCGCCATCGCGTCGTCTTCGGTATTGACGGAAATGATGGTCGGCCTGACCTTGGAGGAAGCCGAGAAGATCACCAACCAGCAGATCGCCGACCGGCTGGGCGGCCTGCCGGATCAGAAAATGCACTGTTCCGTGCTGGGACGCGAGGCGCTGGAAGCCGCCGTGCTGGACTATCGCAAGCGCCAGGGTGGCGAACTCCCCGAAAAGAAAGAGGAATCCCGCCTCGTCTGCATCTGCTTCGGCGTCACGGAAGAAGAGGTCGAACGCGCCATTCGCGAAAACAACCTGACCACCGTCGAGGACGTCACCAACTACACCAAGGCGGGCGGAGGATGCGGCGGCTGCCACGAAGACATCGCCCTGATCATCGAGAAAATCACCGGGAAACCGCCGGAAGAACAGGAAAAAGAGGTCAAGGAACCTTCCAAGAAGAACCTGACCAACATCCAGAAAATCCAGTTGATTCAGGAAACCATCGACCGGGAAATCCGTCCGATCCTGCAGAAAGACGGCGGCGACCTGGAATTGATCGACGTGGACCGCAACGTCGTGCAGGTTTCGCTTCGGGGCACCTGCTCCCAATGCCGGGTGGCGTTTTTCACGCTGCGCGACGTCGTGGAAGCGAAGCTGAGGGAATTCGTTACGGAAGATCTGGTCGTCGAGGAAGTGCAATGAATCCGGTCATTTATCTGGACAACAACGCCACCACGCGCGTGGCTCCCGAAGTCGTCGAAGCCATCCGCCCCTTCTGGGAGGATTATTACGGAAACCCGTCGAGTATGCACCAGTTCGGCGGCGGCGTGCGCAAACACCTGGACCGGGCTCGCGAACAGGTGGCCGAACTGCTCGGCGCGGAATATCCGTCGGAAATCGTGTTTACGGCGGGCGGCTCCGAAAGCGACAACCTGGCCATTCGCGGCACGCTGGAAGCGTTGGCAGGAAAAAAGCGCCACATCATCACCACGCGGGTGGAACATCCCGCCGTGCGTTCCCAGTGCCACCACCTGAAAAAGATGGGCTACCGGCTGACGGAACTGCCTGTGGACAACCACGGCGAACTCGACCTGAACCAGCTTCGCGACGCGATCACCTCCGACACGGCCATCGTGAGCATCATGTGGGCCAACAACGAGACCGGCGTGATTTTCCCCATCGAGAAAATCGCCGAGATCGTGCACGAAAAAGGCGTGGTGTTCCATACCGACGCCGTGCAGGCCGTGGGGAAAGTCCCCATCGACCTGAAAAATACGCCCATCGACCTGCTTTCGCTGTCGGGGCACAAGCTGCACGGACCGAAGGGTATCGGCGCATTGTACGTGCGCAAGGGCACCAAGCTGATGCCGCTGATTATCGGTGGGCACCAGGAACGCGGCAAGCGTGCGGGCACCGAAAACGTCCCGGCCATCGTCGGGCTCGGAATGGCGGCGGAGTTGGCCCGAAAGCACATGAAGGAAGAAAACGAGCGGCTGATCTATCTTCGGAACAAGCTGGAAAAAGGCATCCTCGCCACCTGCCCCGACACGCGGGTCAACGGACGCCACCGGCTTCCCAACACGCTCAACGTCAGCTTCGAGTACATCGAGGGCGAAGCGATTCTGCTGATGATGGACGAATTCGGCATCTCGGCGTCATCGGGTTCGGCCTGCGCCTCGGGCTCGCTGGAACCGTCGCACGTGATGCGGGCGATGGGCATTCCCTTCACCGCCGCGCACGGCTCCATCCGTTTCAGCCTGAGCCGCTACAACACCGAAGAAGAAATCGATTTCGTGCTCGAAAAGCTGCCGCCGATCATTCAGCGATTGCGCGAGATTTCGCCTTTCGCCAACGGCATGACCTGGGGTGGCGACGAATAGCGTAGAAGAGAATTTTCTTAGGAATTCCGGCGGGTTCGCGTTTTCAGCGACTCGCCTTTTTTAGTTTCAGACGCTGGTTGATGATCGCCCGCAGCCGCGAACGCGCCCGGTTCTGCGGGGCGTTGAAGGCATACTCGGGACTTTCGAAGTACTGCTGTTGCGCGGCGCGTACATCTTGCGGCACGAAAAGGTCCGCCACGCCATCGAAACGAACTCCGCATAGGGAACAATAGTTCTGTCCGCGCACCAGTTTGGCGCCACAGGAAGGGCAGAAGTTCGTGATGATCGGAAGCCTCGTGCCGCAAACCGAGCAATATTCGGCCAAAGGATTCTGTGTCGGCGTGTAACACCGCGTGCAAGCTCGCTTAATCATTTCGAAACTCCAGCAAAGGATTTTGAATATATTATATCGAATTCAATTATTTTTGTCCATTTCTTGTTCTTTTCGATTCACGCTTTCGGGGTTCGAACGGTCCTGAAATGAAAACGCCGTCCTTCTCGGCGGCATTCGTTCCGGTTTCCGCAAATGTGCAAATTGGTGAAAAAACGTGCAGATTCGGAACCACGAGCGTTGCGAGAGAAATTGTCGCGTTGCGAGACTTTTCGGTCGAAAAAGCCTGTTTTTGTCCAGTTGCTGTACACTTTTTTCTCGGTACCCCTCGACTCGTTGCAAGAAAACCGGAGGGGACTTTGCACGTTTTATCGTGAGTTTGCACGAGTTTTGCGGCTTGAATCGAGCATGACGTGAGTTTGCGTGAAAATGCACGGCTTTGCAGTATATTCACGCGACTTTACACGTCGAATTCGGCAACCGGATCTCGTCCTGCCGTCAAACCCTCAACCGATCCGCCGTGTGGCGCTGCGTTGTGAAACGCCTCGAAAATCCAAAGACGCAACTACCGGATATGCTTTGGAATCGAGCGCACCGGGAAAAACTGTTGTAAGGATTTGGTCTGCTGTTTAGTATGAAAAAGACGAGATTTGCGAACGTTCGGGAAGGAAGGATCGTTGTTTACCGAGTATCAGGAAAAAATCATTACCTATTTCAACGAGAACCATCCTCTCGAACTGCAACGGGCGCGGCGCTTCTTTTTCGAGCAGACGCGGGAGGTTTTCGAAGACGATCCTATGTTCAACCTGCGCATTTCCCAGTATTTCGAGTTTTTCCTTTTCCACTGGGATTTCCAGCGGATGGGCCTGACCCCCGCCCGCCTGTATTTCCGTCTGCATTCCACGGCGATGGACGACGCCGCGCAGGAGGTTTTCAAGGCGTTCTGCGAACCGATTTACGGGGTGTTTCTGATTAAAAAGCTGAACCCCAAGAAACAACTCGGCACATTCAAGGAACTGCTTACCGGCAAAAGTTTCGAAATCTTCGAGGATCGCGGCATGGCGGGACTTGAAAAAGGGGCGATTTTCCAGTGCCATTTGTTGAAGGAAAACGGGCACTACCGTTTGTGCCGGGGGATCGTCCAGCACCCCGCCGAAGCCGCCGGTTTCTTGCGCAAACTCCCCAAGAAAATCCATACCGACGACCGCAACGGCTGGGGACGCACCCTGCTGGCCCTGCATACCATGTGGACGACGCTCCAACTCTACAACAACCGTTCCATCGAGCGGATCTACAACGACGAGTTTCTGGAAAAATACCAGGCCCCGGACTTCCCTTTCCTGTTCTAGGCAGTGTCGTCACATGCCATATAAACAAGCGGTAAGTCTTGGTTTTTATTCGTATTTTACAACTCCAAAGGGTGCCATAGTCTCACGGACCGGAAGGTCCGGGAGACTGCGCAATACATGGAAAACACAGCCTCCCGGCTTCCAGCCGTGAGACCGTGATTCCATAAGAGAGGGCTTTCCCCCGGCAGGGTCGATGGTATCATCGCCCTATTTTGATGATGGGATCGCTTGAGCGTCCCAAGCAGGAGGAAAGCCCATGATTTGTATTGGAATGGATGTGCATCAGAAGTCAACCACCATTTGCATTCAGGACGATACGGGAAAGCAGGTTTTTCTCGGATCCTGTCCGACCACCTTTTCCGGATTCTCCGAAACGCTCCGGCCCTGGCTCGAAAAGCATCCCGGTGCGCCGGGGATGGAAGCCTGTTCGAAGGCGTATTCCACAAGCGGAATCGTCGCCGTATTGGGAGGATGCCCGCAGGTGTACCCGGCGGATGAAGTGGCGAAGAAAACCCGCAGCCGGAAGAAAAAGACCGACACCCGCGACGCCCAGGATCTCTGTACCAACCTGCGCACGGGAGCCTTGGTTCGCGAGGTGGTTCTGCCGCCGGAGCCGATGCGCAAGCTTCGTTCGGTGCTCAAGGCGCGGGCGCTGAACGTGAAGATCCAGACGCAGGCGATCAACGCCGCCAAGGCGCTGCTGAGGGAGTACGGCCTGGATGGCGCCTCGGGAAGCATGAACACCCAAGCGGCCTGGAAAAAGCGGCTCGACGCCAAGATGCCCGAGATGGTGAGACAGCTGTTGGAAACGCATTTCGCCAGCTTCCTTTTGGCCTCGAATCAGATCGAAGGGTTGACGACGATGGCCGAGGATCTTGGCCGTGAAAACCACGCGTTCGATGGGGTGCAGACGATTCCGGGAGTGGGCCCGATCACGCGGCTGGCGCTTGCGGCGCATCTGTTCGACATCGGTCGTTTCCGTTCGGGAAAGCAGGTGACGGCCTACGTGGGTCTGTGCCCGTCGAGCTACGATTCGGGGGATCGCGAGCGCAAGGGACGCATCACGCGGGAGGGGCCGGGGTTGTTGCGGGCGTTGCTTGTGGAGTGCGCGCAGCACGCCCGGAAGCGAAAGAAGCCGCTGAACCCGTTATCGCCGCTGGGTGGAGAAGCACGGTGCCAACAAGGCGAAGGTGGCGCTTGCGGCGAAACTGTGCCGGATCGTGCATGCTCTTTTGAAACGTTCCGAGGGCTTTTCGCCCGAGGCTTTGGGGGTGGTGCCGGACGGTTATGGGGGTTGGGAGTTTGCAGGCCGTGCGTCTGGTGGCGACGGGTGCGATTCCAGTCCTCCCCGTCCGTCGGCTTGTGCCCAGTAGCACGAGCACCGGGCGCGTCAAGGCCAGGCTCGCTTCGCTCATGCTTTGCAGCCTTGACCCGCCCGCCTTGCTCGTGCGTGAGAGGGTTGTAGGCGACGGACGGGGAGGCCTTCGGCGAAGGCTCCGGCCAAGGAGGTATCGACAAGCCACGAGATCAAGAGGTAGACGCAATGCGACAGACGAAGATAGACGCTAAGTGACAGACGAAGATAGACGCTAAGTGACAGAAGCAACGTGAAGAGATTTCGATGTTCCATACGTTCTTTCGAATCACCGTTTCGTCCGACCCCGCGGGTGCCAGTGCTCCGACGAGAGCTTGACCGTGAATGGGGCGGACGATTCTTGCACGGAATCATGGCGCGTGAAATACGACGCCGAATAGATGGATGAACGAAGGACGGCTTGACATCGATGAAAAAAATGGGGGAATCTGCTTGACAAACAGGTCTCTCTTATAGATGGCACCCGCTTTGATGGTCGCTAAAATCAGTCACCTCCGCCTCGTCATGGCTCAAATGAAGCCATTTTATTGCACGCTGCTTGGCATGAAGGAAACGTACTCCAACTCGTCAGAGTGCAACACGTGAACCCTGCCGTCCTCCGTGACCGCCATCCCTTTCACTGTCCCCAAAGGCATCATTGCATCGTCAAATGTACACAGATTTCCGCCGAAACGGTCCGTGCAATATCGGCTGCTTTTCTCATCCTGGACAAGAAGGTGGTAGTTGTCCTCGGCGTCGATCGCGAAAGCGACGATATCCTTTTCCATATCCAGACATGTCAATTCCGATGACTGCTGAATCAGGAAGGTATCGTGATAATAGAATCTAGGAGAATAATAGGAAGTCTCCTTGATTTGTACGGAGATATATCGATTCGCATCCGAATCCAATTCGAAATCGAAATGATCGATGCTGAATAGCGACCAATTCGTCAACGCTTCGATGTCCCACTCTCCCATTCCACGTTGTACGAGACCGGCATAGGCATCATTGTTTCCTTTTCCGTCATCGATGAAGGCTGCAACCGGATTTCCTTGGAAATCCACTCTCAAGCGGACTTCGGGTATTTTATTTCCCTTTAAAGTCACCATACTTTCGGTGACAAGTTCATCCCCGCAAAACGAGCCGTAAAGCAGGTCGTATTCATCGTCTAAATACGGGAACACCCAATACGGGAACACCCACATTTCCTCCTGAACATACCGATGAAAGCTGAAAACGACGTGCGGGCATCCGGTGCCGTCGAGGTCCATGTCATGGAGATGATACTTGAAGCCTTCCTTCCAAGGCATTGGAATCGTTCGCGATTCCCATACATGGTTTCTCCCCGTGAAATACCGCAGGTTAATGTTTTCTCCATACACGACGTGAAACGCCCCGGAAGAATCCACGCGCAAGGTCAAGGATTCATAAGCCGCCCGGTTCGGTGCAAGTGAAGAATCGATGGTATCGATTTCGAATCCCTCCCGTGCATCGAGCGTGACCAGATGAAGCGAATTGCGCCAGCCGTTCGCCGTCGCCTCGCTTGCGGCGATCGAAAACGACGGTCTTCCGTCCGGGGCTATGACCCAGTCGGAGTGCACGACATTCTCGCTCGATGTCGAAATCCCGGAAAGCGGCAAAGGAATGGAACGGATCGACGTAAGCGTGAGCCCTTTTTCGGTTTCCAGATTGGTATTGCACAATACCGGATGCCAAACGTAATCGGGATCTCTCTCGCACACATAGCCTGTTTCGGGTCCGCAGATTTCGTCTACATCGCAAGATTCGGGGCACTCCAGGTCCACGCAATCCCCTGCCATGCAAGCGGTTCCCTCGGGACATGGCGGAGAACAACAGTTTCCGCAATACCAGAATTCGTATTGATTGTAATTGCAGCATTGGCCTTCAGAACATTGCGCCTGACAAAAGCCGCAAAGCCCCGTATTCTCATTGCAATTTCCGAGTTCACACCCCGTTTCCAGACAGGATTTCTTGCAAAAGCCTCCCGGTCCGCAAATCAATCCGTCCGGGCAGTTGGAAGATACGAAACACGGAAAACGGAACTCCTCTTCCTCCTCCAATTCCGCCTCATCCACGTCGGGTTGCTCATCGAACGCTTCCGGCATATCAAAGTGCCGGTCCTCTTCGTCCGAAACATCCCTCTCCGGTTCCACTTCCGCAGTGTCGGAATAGAAGTCGGAATCCGGATCGGAATCCGCATGGGACTGGGAATCCAGTGGAATCCCATCGCAGGCAACCCAGATAAAGGCCGAAAGAAGTATCGCCATGCGGAAAAACGCAACGCCGCCCATGATCCAAACCTTTCCCCTCGATACGTAGCATTTCACATGTACGGACATGGCGTATTCGTCGATGGATTCGAGGAAGGTTCTCGGAAGGAAGAACCACATCCGCTCAGTGATAGTATCATGCTCGCGTTTGAAAAGCGATACCTTCCGTGGACGTGAATTTGCAACGACCGGAAATTAAATGTGTGCGAAACATTGTAAAAGCTTATTCCAAGGAGAAAAAACGTAGGGGCGAGTGTAGTGAACAAAGTGAACGGAGCTCCCAAAAAACCGAAAAACTCTGTCAAAACGGGGGGCTACAGTCGCTATGCTCCTTTCACCCGCCCCTACATTCATCCTCCCTTTTTTGAGGTTTCAAACGAAAAAGCAGATTTCGCACTTTTTTAATTTCCGCCCATTTTCCACAGGAAAAATCGGTAGATCGGGCTAATTTATAGCCCGACACCTTGGCATTGTCGGGCAAGAAATTTGCCCGACCTGCATCCCCCCATAACTTGTCGGAAACACCCGATTCGAACCACGTCCTACTCGGCGATGGAGTCCTCGTAGGCGTCGGCGTCCATCAGGTCGTCCAGCTCGCTTTCGTCCACGTCCGTGAACTTCAAGAGCCAGCCCTCACTGTAGGGAGATTCGTTGATTTTCTGCAGGTTGGAGTCGTCTTCGAGAAGTTCCTCGTTGCGTTCCGCGACCGTTCCCGATACCGGGGCGTAGATGTCACTGACGGCCTTGGTCGATTCGATCACGCCGAGGGCATCGCCCGCGCTCAATGTATCGCCGTTTTCCGGCAGTTCCAGGTAGACGATTTCGCCGAGCTGCTCCTGGGCGTGGTCGGTAATGCCCATCAGGTAGCCGTCATCGGTTTTCTTGAGCCACTCGTGATTCTTCGTGTAAAGGCAATCATTCGGAACCTTCATCGAAACCTCCGGGATGGGAACCTTGTCGTTCGTTGAAACGCCGTTGCGATGATAAACCAATCGTCGGAGCGGTCAAGGTTTTTCAGCGAGGTTTGGCCAGCAATTCGGCTACCGTTTTTTTCAACTCGGTCATGTCGGCGGACTTGACGATGTAGGCGTCGGCGGCCCAGCTCATGTAATTCTCTTTGTAGTGCGTGTAGGCCGAGTTGATAATTACGGGCAACCGGTTGTTTTGACTCAGGATTTCGTGCATGGCGTCCACGCCGTCCATCCCTGGCATACGGATGTCCATGATCGCGAGATCGGGTTCCTCGCTCTTTACGAGCTTGATGGCTTCCGGTCCCGTCGAGGCGAGCACCACCTCGTAACCTTCACTTTGGAACACTTCCTTGTACAACTCTCGGATGTTCGGCTCGTCGTCTACGATGAGCAGTTTTTTCTTTTCAGGCATCTTCTTCCTCCTTCACCTTCGGTTTTAGAGGCAAAAGCACTTCGAAGCAAGTCCCCTTGCCCGGTTTGCTTGTGGCGGTGATTTTTCCGCCGTGATCGTTGATAATTTGTTTGGAAATATGCAATCCCAGCCCGGTGCCTTCCGATTTGGTCGTGAAAAACGGGTCCCACAGATGCTGAAGATGCTCCTGATCGATCCCGACCCCCGTATCCTTGACCGTAATGGCGATGGCCTTACCGTTGTCCTTCAATTTGGAAGCCAGCACCACTCGACCGCCCGGCCCCGTGGCGTCGATGGCGTTTTTCATGAGATTGATGACCACCTGTTCGATCTGATCCTTTTGAAGGATGATCGTAGGCAGCGGATCTTGCAGGTGCACCGCCATCTCGATATCGTTTTGAATCGCCTGGTTTTTCAGCAACGTGGCGATACGGTGCAGAATCGGATTTATTTTGGTGTTGACAAACTCCGGCTGAATGGGACGCGCCGTACCAAGGACGTTTTCCAGAATACCTTCCAGTCGCATCACTTCCTCGGAAATGATATTCAGGCTTTTCTTGGTTTCCGGGTCAATATCGCGCTCCATCAGCATCTTGGCGAAGCCGCCGATCGTCACCAGCGGATTGCGGATTTCGTGGGCGACCTTGGCGGCCATTTCTCCCAGTCCGGCCAATCGTTTCTGGTCGGCCATCTTCTTTTTCTGATCGTCGAGCTGGCTCCACGCCTCCTGCAAATCCACGACTTTTCCCTCTAAATCGTCTTTGAGCGACAGGTTGGCCATGGCCGACGAGGCACGCTCGGCGAATCCGGCGAGAAATGACACGTCGTCCTCGGTAATCGGTCTGCGGGTTGTGAGGTTGTCGGCGACGATCACTCCCAGTTTTTCGTCGTGCCAGACCAGAGGAACGGCCACGTACTGCTCGGTCCACAACTGATTGGCCAATTGGGCCGCCAAGACGTCTTCCGTTTCCCTGCGACTGAACAGAAAAGGTTCGCGATTTTCGAGACATCGGATAAGAGGATGGTCTTTTTGATCCAGCGGAATGCGCAATTGCCGAACGATCTGGGTTACCAGAACATCGCGGGCTCCCTTCTGCTGGGACCGCTCGGAGATGATTTCCTGCAATGAACGCGAGCGATAATACTGCTTTTTCCGTCCATCCAGCACTTCCGCCGCGTTGGCCGGTCCCACCGCCGTATTTCCGGCCAGCACTTTCTGACCCTTGTTCACGATGAACAAAAAAGCCCGGCTGAAGCGCAGCCCTTCCCCGGCGGTCACCGCCACCAGCACGGCATCGTAAATCTCTTCCTTGCTTTTCGCCATACGCACGACAGCGTTGATACCGTCCAGTTTCGTCAAATGATCGATCTTTTCGGAAAGGGAGTCCTCCAGCCCGGCCACGAGGCTGAAATCCCGCACGATCAGCGAATATCCCGTGATTTCCTCCCTGGAATTGCGGATGGCCGTCAAGGTAATGGCCACGTTCAGGCGACGCCCTTCTTTGGAAACCATCAGCAACCGCTCGTTGCGCACGGCGCCTTCCTCGCGCACAACGTTCTGGATGCGGGCGAACTTGTCCTGGGTGTCGGAATCCAGGGAAAAGAGATTCGTAATGGGCTTTTTCTGCACCTCATCCGCCGAATAGCCGAACATTTCCCGCGCACTCTGGTTCCAACTCTGAATCAACAACATGTCGTCGGTGGTCATTACGGCGTCGGCGGTGTTGTCGATCAGCATCTGGGTGATTTCTTCGTTTTGCGCCTGTTGAATCCTGCGCCGCCGCTCGGTGACGTCCTGAACGAGCCGCACCCATATTTTCAGTTCTTCTCCTTCGTACAGCGGCACGGAGGTGACTTCGAAATGGCGCTTCGCGGCCCCCGTTCCCGTATGAATACAGGTGCGCTGGTATTTGTCGTCCTCGAAGCGGGTGTGAAACGGGCAGTCCATGCACAGCGAGGGCTCCCCTTCCGGGTCACGCCGATAGCATTGCCCCTGCTCGTCGTCGGGATCGCAATAACCCAGAATTTTCAACGAGTTGCTGCGCCAGACCATATTGCCGTCCGGATCGAACGCCAACACACCTACGTTGAATTCCGTAAGGATGGAATCCACTTCCTTGAGGTGGTCGAGCAGCGAGACGTGCAGGTGCTTATCCGCGTTCGGAGAGAATGTTTTCGTAAAGTCCAGCATAGCCCTCGGCGCTTTTATCCCAGGAAAAATCCTGCTTCATAGCCCGGCGTACTACTTTACGCCAGGCCCTTTTGTTTTCGTACAGTTTCAAGGCTCGGAACAGAGCTTCGAGAAGATCGTCTCCCTGCTCGCCGCGATACAGAAAGCCCCAGCCTTCTCCGGCGAAATCCTCGGCCTCGTGGATTGAATCCTTGTTGCCTCCCTGACTGCGCGCCACAGGGATGGTTCCGTAGCGCATGGCTTTGAGCTGCGACAGGCCACACGGCTCGAAACGGGAGGCATTGAGGAGAATATCCGATCCCGCAAGCACATGATGAACCGTTTCGGAATCCGAACTGAACATCACTGCAAAACGCCCGGCATACCGACGTTGCAACTCAGCAAGGTCGTTTTCGATGCGCCATTGCCCCGTACCGACCATCAGCAGGGTCAGATCGTTGACCATG
This sequence comes from Myxococcota bacterium, assembly GCA_963663525.2. Classification (GTDB taxonomy): domain Bacteria; phylum Myxococcota_A; class SURF-8; order SURF-8. Next base: position 770,789 of record CAXXHC010000003.1, on the reverse strand, counting down.
AAGCGGTCGATCAGGCTCATAATCAGTCCTGCTCCACCGTAACTGTCGAGCTTCCCGACGTAAGAAACCAGGGGACGGTTGACGAATTCCTCGTTCAATCCGCTTTCCTGCAACAAAAGCTTTTTATTTTGCCGTTTTCCATGGAGGTTTCTTCGGGAAAACCGCACGGGAATCCGAAATCCCGTCTCCGGGTTCCAATCCTCGGTATCCACGCCGTTGGGAATGCCGCTCAAGCGCTCGCCCAAAGAGCAGTACAGCCCTTCCAGGCCCAGGCCGAATTCTTCGCTTTCACGGATGGCCCGCGCGTACTCCACCGATACCGCATTTACCCGATCCGCCAGAGCGACTCCCGCTTTCAAGGGGTTGAAATTGCCGAAATATTCGAGAATTCCTCCCGGAACGGCGTACCGGCGGTCGAGCTTGAGACGCTCCACCCAATCCAGCGTGCACAACCCTTGGTAGGCGGCGTGGTGCACGGTCAGCAGAATCCCCGGCCCGTCCTTGGCGCCGGACTCGCGAGCCCGCAACAAGGCCGCCAGCCAGGCGGACTGATGCCCGTTGAGATGCAGCAGGTTCGGTTTCAGGAACGCCGAATCCATGAGAAATTCGGCGGATCGGCACAACAACAGGGAACGCCACACCTCGTCTTCGTGGGGTTCATCGGTGTCCGGGTGCTCGTAAATACCCGGTTTTCCATAGAGTTCGTCGCAATCGACGAAAATCGCCCGAACCGGCGAATGGGGCAGCGAAGCCCGAAAAAAACGCACGGGAAAACGTCGTCCGGCGATGTCGATGTCCTGGGTTCCCAACCCGGCGATACGGCAGATGTGATGCCGTTCACGATCGATGGAGCCATACAACGGCAGCAGGACGGTCATTCCGTATTGCCGAGAGAGCGCATCGGCCAAACCTCTCGAAAAATCGGCCAGTTCCCCCACCGAAGCAAACGGCGAAAGCTCTGTCGTGACGAACAGAACTTCGTTTTTGGAAGATACACGCATACTCGTTCTCGGCTTTGTTTCTTTCCCGACGCCTCGCACTTTCGCCGCACGCGATGCGAACCGATGAAGAAATCGTCCGTAGAGAAACGGGCTCAAGCCCTGGAAATCAATACATAATGTTCCGACCTCCCGGCGTTTGGCTTCCGGGATACGAACAGTATACGCTTTCCCCGTAGGAATTTCTAGTAGGGCGAATAAGGGTGTGAATGAAAATGTGGAGGAAATCGCTTTTTTCAAGAAAACGTGAATTCAAAATGTAAATGGAGTGATTTTCCCCCGACAAAGAGGACGTTTTTTGAAAATTGTCGGGTGAAAATCATCCGACTACGTAACTTTTTGAAATCAAAGGCGATTTCAAAAACAAGCCGGGTGAAAAATCACCCGGCCTGCCAAAAAAGTATGCCATCCGTTCGAATCGCGCGTTCTTCGAACGCGTTACGCCTTGGCGACGACCTCCCGCCAGAGTTGACGACGCCGGGTGCGCTCCTCCTGATCCATTTGCGCGGAAAACTCCCGGTCCATCTTCCAGGCACGGCGAATGTCTTCCTGATCCTGCCAAAGCCCGACGCCCAGCCCGGCCAGGAACGCCGCCCCCAGCGCGGTGGTTTCCAGCATCTGAGGTCGCACGATGCGTCGGTTGAGGATGTCCGCCTGGAACTGCATCAGCAGGTTGTTGGCCGCCGCGCCGCCGTCCACTTTGAGGGCTTTCAGGTCGATCCCGGAATCCTTCTCCATGGCGTCGAGGATTTCGAAATTCTGCAAGGCGATGCCTTCCAGCACGGCGCGTGCGATGTGTCCGCGATTGCTGCCGCGCGTCAGGCCGTGAATCACGCCCCGCGCCTCCGGTCGCCAGTGGGGGGCGCCCAACCCGGCGAAGGCGGGAACGAACACCACGCCATCGGAAGAATCCACCGTTTCGGCCAAGGCTTCGATTTCAGGGGCGGAATCGATCAGTTTCAATTCGTCGCGAAGCCACTGCACGGCGGCTCCGGCGATGAAGGCGCTGCCTTCGAGAGCGTAGGTCACCTTGCCGTCGAGACGCCAGGCCACCGTCGTCAACAGTTGCGAGGGCGACGGCACCGCCCGTTCGCCGGTGTTCATCAGCAGAAACGCCCCGGTTCCGTAAGTGCATTTCGCCTCACCGGGCGCGAAACACGCCTGCCCGAAAAGCGCCGCCTGCTGGTCCCCGGCCATGCCCGCCACAGGGATACCGTCCGGCAGGAAATCCAGCCCCCTCGTCTTGCCGTACACACCGGAGCAGTCCACCACTTCGGGAAGCAATTCGGCAGGAATTTCAAGGATATCCAGCAGGTTGGAGTCCCACTTCATCGTGTGAATATCGAGCAGCAGGGTCCGCGAAGCGTTGGACACGTCGGTGACGTGCGCCGCGCCGTCGGTCAGGCGATACACGAGGTAGGAATCGACGGTTCCGGCGGCCAGTTCCCCCGCCTTGGCGCGGGCGACGAGCGAAGGATCTTCCTTCAACATCCAGTGGATTTTCGTGCCGCTGAAATAGGGATCGAGCACGAGGCCGGTTTTTTCGCGGAACGTGCTTTCGTAGCCTGCTTTTTTCAGCCGGTTACAGATTTCGGCGGTGCGGCGGCACTGCCAGACGATGGCGTTGCGCACCGCCTTGTGGCTGGCGCGTTCCCAGATGGCGACGGTTTCGCGCTGGTTCGTGATCCCGATTCCGGCGAGATCCGATCCCTCGATTCCGGCGTTTTCGAGCGCGCCCGTTACCGCCGCCCGGACGCTGTTCCAGATGGCTTCGGGGTCGTGCTCGACCCAACCGGGCTTCGGGTACACCTGTTCGAATTCCCGATAGCCTTTGCCCAAAAGCTGTAGGTTGCGGTCCAGAATCAGCGCCGTGCTGCCCGTCGTTCCCTGATCGATGGCGAGAATGGTTTCCGGCATCGTGTTTCCCCGTGGTCGAGAGTGGTTTATTTCAACAATTCCTCAGGGTTGAGAGGAATCAACTCGTCGGTGACGAACATGCCGTCTTTGCGGATCAACACATCGTCGAACCAGATTTCTCCGCCGCCGTTGGACTCGAACTGGCGGCACACCATGTCCCAGTGAACGCTGGACTTGTTGCCGTTGTCCGCTTCGTCATAGCAGCCGCCCGGCGTAAAGTGGAACGATCCGGCGATTTTCTCGTCGAACAGGATATCCAGCATCGGTTCGGTGACATAGGGATTTACACCGATGGCGAACTCACCGATGTAGCGGGAGCCATCGTCACGGTCGAAGATGCTCTTCAGTTTGTCGGCGTCGCCGACCTGGCAGGATTCCTCCACGATTTTGCCGTCTTTGAACACCAGTCGCACGCCGTCGAACAGGGTTCCCTCGTAAAGCGTCGGCGTGTTGTACTGCAAGACGCCGTTGACCGAATCCTTCACCGGGGCGGTGAAAACCTCGCCGTCAGGGATATTCAGTTTGCCGTCACATTTGACGGAGGTCAGTCCCTTGATCGAGAACGTCAAGTCCGTGCCCGGTCCTTTGATCGCCACCTTGTCGGTACGGTCCATCAGCGCCACGAGCGGGTCCATGGCTGCGGACATTTTCGAGTAGTCGAGCAGGCAGCATTTGAAGAAAAAGTCCTCGAACGCGCGGGTGGACATCTTCGCGGACTGCGCGAACGCGGGGCTCGGCCAGCGCATCACGACCCAGCGGGTATCGGGCACCCGGCATTCCATATGCACCTGTTTCATCACGGTGGAAGAATACGCCTGGAGTCCCTCGGGCGGGACGTCGGAGTTTTCGAGCACGTTCGACGAGCCGCGCACGCCGATGAAAACGTCCATTTCCTTCATGCGGGCCAGTTCGAGATCCGCTTGAAATTGAAACTGTTTTTCGCTTCCGCCCCGCAACAGCGCCCGCTCGACGAACTCGTCGCGCAGTGTCACGTAAGGCAGCGCTTTTCGGGCATACGCCTCTTCTACGAGGGCTTCCACGAAGGGATAGGTTCTCGTGCCGACGGCTTGAATGAGAATCTTTTCGCCTTCTTTGATTTCGGTCGAATAATCGAGAAGTTTGATGGCCAATTGGCGGGCTCGTTCGCTCATGATGCCTCCGAATTCATAAATTCCTCATGAAAAACACTTTAAAAAACGATGGTACGAATCTAGTCCATCCAGCAAGCGAATGCAACAGGATCGCTCGGTGAAAAGATCTTCAAAATCGTGCAACAACGTTTCATTCCGCGATATTTCCGCAAAAGCAAGAATCGGATCTCCCGTGCGGTGTTTTCGTGGATGTATCATAGAATGGAACGAAGAAATCGGACCCGTAGGCTTCAGAAGCCTCAGAGGGGATTAAATTGCCTTTAATTATTCATGGGTTACAAAAATAATTTCATTTTTTCTCGAATATAATCCTGTGATGCACCTTGTTTCACGCCGTTTCGTCCTGCCGTTCGAAGTGCCTCAGGGCGCGGGTGGCGATTTCCTCGCCGATGCTCAACGAGGCCGTGGCGGCGGGGGAAGGGGCGTTGAGCACGTGCAGCGAGCGCGGTCCCTCGGCCAGGATGAAATCGTCGGCCAGCGCTCCGTCCGGCGTGACGGCCTGGGCGCGTATCCCGCAGCCTCCGGGAACGAGATCCCCACTTTCGACCGTGGGAACCAGCTTCTGCAACTCGCGCACAAAGGCCGGTTTGCACCACGAGCGGAACTGCTCGGCCAGGCCCATTTTCCAGTGTTTGAAAGCCATACGAAGGAAACCGCCGTAACTCAGGGTCTCGGCGAGATCTTTGGTGGACCAGTCCAGCGGCTCGTAGCCCTCCCGTTTGAAGGCCAGCACGGCGTTGGGACCGGCCTCGATCTCCCCCGTGACGCGGCGGGTGAAATGCACGCCGAGAAAGGGAAACGAGGGGTCGGGCACGGGGTAGATCAACCCTCGAACCGGGGCGTTTTCACCGGCGGGCAGGCTGTAATATTCGCCCTTGAACGGCACGATGCGCACGGGCGGCTCCACGCCGCAGGCGCGTGCCACGCGGTCACATTGCAGCCCGGCGCAGTTGACAAGTCCCCGGCAGGTAAGCGTTCCCCGGTTTGTGGAAATCTCCAGTCGATCCGCATGGTTACGCAAGCCAAGGAAACGGTGGGACGTGATGAGCGTGCCTCCCGCTTGGGCAAACGCCTTAGCCATGGCGTGAGCGGCGGCGGTGAAATCGACGATCCCCGTTTCCGGGACGAACAGCCCGGCGACGCCGCCCACGTTCGGCTCGATGGCGTGCATCTCGGCGGGCGCCATCCGTTGCAGACCCCTCAGGCCGTTGGCGTGTCCGCGTCGTTCCAATTCCTCCAGGTGGGGAAGCTGACTTTCGTTCGTGGCGACCACCAATTTTCCCGTGCGTTCGTGGGGCACGCCGTGTTCACGGCAGAAGGCGAACATTTTCTCCCGACCCTTTACGCAGTTGGTGGCTTTTAGCGAGCCGGGCTTGTAGTAGAGTCCCGAATGAATCACCCCGCTGTTGCGACCCGTCTGGTGAAAAGCGGGTTCCGACTCGGCCTCGATCAGCGTGACGGTAGCCCGCGAGGCGCGAGTCAGCGCCAACCCGGTGGCCAGGCCCACGATGCCGCCGCCGACGATCAGGATATCCGTATCGGGAGAAATCGCCGTCATTTGGCAGCGTTGCGAGGGGCGTTCGACGTGTCCGCGCCATCGAAAAGGAAAATGGAGAAACTCTTTTCGTTTTCAAGGCGTTGCGTGAGCTTCGACCGGTGCTTTTTCAGGAGTTGGGGCGCTTGAATGCGTCCCGGCAGCGCCAGTGCGAGAGATTTCGGACAAAGCTGCTGCACGGATTTCCAGATTGTATCCCAGACGTGGGTCAGGGTCGCCTGGTCGAACTGTTTCGAAAGTCCGAGGCCGAATACCGCCATGCGTTGCATGGACAGGTAACGGTCGGTGGTCAGCAACAGGCGTTCTCCCATTTTTCCGCTGAATTCCCCGGATGCGATGGAGCGGCTCAGTTTGCCGTCCCAACGCCAGTCCACCAGTCCGTTGAGTCCACGCAGGGGACGTTCGTCTTCGAACAGCGTGAGCACCACGAGGTCTGCGTGGGTGCGGTCGAGCGCTTTGAGGCTTAACGGCAGGGTTTCTAAGGACATGGGCTCAGTCCTTTTCGACACCTTGGGAAATCTTGTCCAGCACGCCGTTGATGAAGGAGCCGGAATCCTGCGAGCCGAACAGCTTGCCCAACTCGATGGCTTCGTTGATTGATACCCGCTTGGGGATGTCCTGGGCCTCGGTCAGTTCGTAGGCGGCGATGCGCAGAATATTGCGGTCCACTACCGCCATGCGCGAAAGCTTCCAGTTGCGGGAACTGGATTGAATCAGGTCGTCGAGGCGGTCCCGGTTGTCCTCGATGCCGGTGACGAGTTTCTCTGTAAATTCATACAGTTCGTCGCGTTTTTCTTCCTGGTCGGCAAGAACTTGATCGTCCATCGGACCCAACAACTCGTACAACGTGTGCACGGGATCGACGAAACCGTCCCGATAGGCGCGCAACGCTTCGTACGCCGAGTTGTGGCAGATGTCGATGGCGTACTGGATCTGCAGGGCACAGATTCTCGCCTGTCGTCGCGCGCCGCGAAAATGTTTTTGCAGTTTAGAGCCGTGCATGGAGTCTCGCCATTTCGACCACGGCCTGCGCCGCTTCCGCACCCTTGTTGCCCGCCTTGGTTCCGGCGCGTTCGATGGCCTGATCCACTGTGTCGGTGGTCAGCACGCCGAACGTGATGGGAATGGAGCTTTCGAGACTCAGGTGTGCGACGCCCTTGGAAACCTCGGCGGCGACGTAATCGAAGTGCGGGGTTCCGCCGCGAATCACCGCGCCCAGGCAGATGATGGCGTCGTATTCGTCTTGCGCCAGGAGGCGCTTGACGATGGACGGAATCTCCCACGCGCCGGGAACTTTGACCAGAGTGAGGTCGTTCTCGTTCGCTCCGAGGCGCACGAGCGTATCCACCGCCCCTTCGACCAGGCGGTCCGTAATGAACGAGTTGAAACGGGCCGCCACGATGGCGACGTGCAGATTCTGGGCGTTGAGTTCGCCTTCCAGGATTTTCATCGTTTTTGCTCCGAAACGTTGGATTGCTGCATTGTATCGCGAACTTTAGCTAAATAGCACTGTTTGAATCGTTTTTGCAAAGGTTTGCGGATCGAAAGGGGCGGAAATTAAATGAGTGCGAAACATTGTAAAAGTTTATTCCAAGGAGAAAAACGTAGGGGCGAGTGTAGTGAACAAAGTGAACGGAGCTCCCCAAAAACCGAAAAACTCTGTCAGAACGGGGGCCTACAGTCGCTATGCTCCTTTCACCCGCCCCTACATTCATCCTCCCTTTTTTGAGGTTTCAAACCAAAAAACAGATTTTGCACTATTTTAATGTCCGCCCGATCGAAAGCGCAAATTGGATGTGAATTTTCATGGTGAAAATCGCGGGTCGGGTGATTCTTGCCCCACGATTTTCGAAAATCATCCGTTGTGCCGGATGTGGAATCACCCGAGGGCATGAACGAAGGAAACACCCACCATCCCCATACAAAATCGCTTGAATATATTGCAAAGTCGTGCATTTTTACGCAAACTCACGTCATGCTCGATTCATGCCGCAAAACTCGTGCAAACTTACGCCAAACCATGCAAAGTTCCTCCCGGTTTTCTCGCAACGAGTCGAGGGTACCGAGAAAAAAGTGTAAAGCAACTGGACAAAAACAGGCTTTTTCGGGTGAAAAGTCTCGCAAAGCTCGAATTTCTCTCGCAAAGCGAGTGGTTCCGAATCTGCACGTTTTTTTGCCAATTTGCATGAAAATGCACATGCGGAACATGGCGTTTTTCGGACGTTCGAAATGTCGTGCGGTGTAACGAAAATGGATGAAGTTGGTACGATTCGTTTCGATTCTTTCCGACAATTCACGTTTGTGGGCGATTCGATGCGAAATTTCCCAAAACGTTTCGTTTTGACGGAAATTTGCGGAAAAAGTGCGAGTTTCTTATAAATGAGCAAACGCATATTCTCCGAACAATTGACCCTGCGGAATTTCGGTGCTATGGTGCTCCGCCAATTTGAAATCCTTTGCGAGGACGAGAGGAAAGATGACGAAAAACGTCGGAATGTACATAGGATTGCTAGCCGTGAGTACGGCGCTGCTGGCTTTGGAAGTGCTGCAGGTGAGAATTTTCTCGGTGATGATGTGGCATCACCTCGCCTACATGGTGATTACCGTGGCCCTTTTGGGCTTCGGTGCGGCGGGAGCGTATGTGGCGATCCGAGGGATTCGGGACGATCTCCACGCCCGCGATCTCGCGGGCACGGCGGGCACGGCGTTCGGATTGAGTTACGTGGCCTCGTTCATGATCCTTACCCGCATTCCGCTGGATTCCTTCATGGCCAACATGGCTTTGCAGGGCTTTTATATCTTTCTGTATTACGTGTTTCTGGTGGTGCCGTTTTTCTTCGGCGGGTTGGCGATCACGCTTGTGCTGTCCCGCTTCGTGGAGCAGGTCCATCGGCTGTATTTCACGAACCTCGTCGGCAGCGCGTTGGGCTGTTTGCTGGTGATTCCGCTGCTGTTGTGGGCCGGTGGTGAAAACGGCCTGCTGATCGGTGCGTCGCTGGCGGTGCTGGGCTCCGTCGGGTTGTACGTCACGCCGAAAAAACGCTGGATTGCTCTGGGGTTGGGTGTGGTTCTGCTGCTGCTGATCCCCATCTCCCACGTGCTTTTGCCGGTACGGCCTGCCGGTAGCAAGGCGATGGGTCAGGCGCTGGCCATGGACCCGGACCTGCACTTTCACTCCACGAAATGGGACCCCATCGCCCGGATCGACTCGGTGTCCTCGCCCGAATTCGAAAAAATGCCCCGCTACTTTAACGTGCCGGTGGAGCGGATTTTCATGATCGATGGCGACGCCTTCACCATGGCCATGCCGCTGGGAAAAACCGAGCATTTTCGGGACATTGACATCCTGGGGAACACGCTGTACGCCGCTGCTTATTACTTCAAGGATAAGCCGGAAGCGGCGGTGATCGGCCTGGGCGGCGGCACTGACATCATGACGGCCTTGCACTTCGATGCGAAGAAAATCACCGGTGTGGAAATCAACCAAGCGATGATCGACGCCGCGAGGGATTACTTTACGGATTTCAAGTACAATCCCTACGAGCAGCCCTCGGTGAACATCGTCCGTGAAGAGGGCCGCAGCTACCTGCGCCGCACGCAGGATACCTACGATATCATTCAAATGTCCGGGGTGGATACCTGGTCGGCCTTGATGACGGGCGCTTACGTACTGAGCGAAAACTACCTCTACACGATGGACGCCTATCACGAGTATTTCGACCGCCTCAAGCCCGATGGTATCCTGTGCAAAATGCGCTGGGTTTTCCATCCTCCGCGCGAATGCCTGCGAATCATCACTCAGCTCACGAAAGTTTTGCAGGAACGCGGCGTCGAAGATCCTTCCCGGCACGTGATCGTTTTGCAACAGGAGCTTTTCGCTTCGGTGTTGGCCAAAAAAAGCCCGTTTACGGATGAGGAGGTTCAGAAGTTTCGGAAAATCGTAAAGCGAAACCCGAAATTCACGGCGTTGTATTATCCCGGCATGACCGAACGCAATGCCTACAGTCGATGGTTCGAGGCGCTGCACGATGGCCTGACGGACGTATTTCTCGAACAATATCCATACAATATCGAACCCGTGGACGACGACAGTCCCTTCTTTTTCAAGTACTACAAGTGGAGTTCGCTGTTCGCCCCCCGCAAGCACTCCGGCGGCGGGTACCTCGACGCGATGACGCCCATCGGCTTCATTATTCTGGCGCTCAGTCTCGTGCAGGCGCTCATTCTGGCGCTGGCGATGATCCTGGTGCCGCTCTGGCTGTTCAAGCGCCGGGGGCTGAAGGTCAAGGGGACGGCGGGGCTGATCGGCTTTTTCTCCTGCCTCGGCCTAGGCTTCATGTTCCTGGAAATTTCGCTGATGCAGCGTTTCGTGCTGTTCGTCGGACATCCGACCTACGCCATTACCACCACCATGTTCGCATTGCTGGTTTTCGCGGGAATCGGTTCGATGCTGGCAGGAAAACTGCCCGGCGATCCCCGGAAAAAGCTGCTGGTCATCTGCGGGGCGATTGCTGTCCTTTCGCTGGTGTACATGGTGGGTCTCGGTCCGTGGTTCCAGGCGCTGCTCGGTTTGTCGCTGACGACGCGAATCATCATCGCCGTGGCCACCATCGCGCCGTTGGGGCTGCTTCTCGGAATGCCGTTCCCCACCGGCCTGAAGGTGGTCGGCGAGGAACAGGCTCGTTTCGTGCCGTGGGCATGGGGCATCAACGGGGCGGCGGGCGTGACAGCCTCGGTGCTTTCGGTTATGCTGGCCATGGCGACCGGCTTCACCTTCGTACTTTCGATGGCGGCGCTGATTTATCTTGTGGGCGGAGTCGCCTTTTTCCTGGGAACGAACCGCCCCTCCTGATTGCGGGTGGCCCGGATGACACCACCACAGGCAGAGCCTCCGAAGGGCGAAGAAATTGAAAACACCAGTAAAAACGGTGGGATGCGGGAAGACCTGCGTCACGCGCTGAGTTTCGGGCTGTTCTGTCTCGTGATGGCCTTCGTGTTCGAGTGGCAGCCGTCGCGGCTGTTTATCGGTCTGCAGGAAGGGCATTGGGTTCTGCCTTACGGGGGCATTCTGTACCTGCTGTTCGTGCTGGCCTTTTTCGCGTCTTCGGTGGGGTTTTCCCGGTTGCAGGCGCTGTGGCGGATTTTTATAAACATTCCCATTCGGCTTTATGTCGGCGGGGTGATGTTGATAACGCTCGGCTGCGGGATCTACATCGCCTACGTGCCGATGGAGTCCCTGCCGCACACGCCCGATTCCATTGCGTATTTGTGGACGGCACGGACCTTCGCCAGCGGTCGCTTGTGGGTCGAATCCCACGACCTGGCCGAGTTTTTCCACCAGATGTTTTTCATCAACGACGGGCGCTGGTACAGCCTGTTTCAGCCCGGCTGGCCTGCCGTACTTGCCTTGGGCGTGTTGGCGGGCGTACCGTTCGTGGTCAATCCGCTGATCGGCATGTTGCAGGTGCCGTTGATCTACGCCATTGGAAAGCGGCTTCTGGGTGAAAAGGAAGCCCGGCTGGCCCTGCTGTTTTTGGCGGTGTCGTCGGTTCAGCTTTCGATGCCCGCGATGGTGCTGAGCCACCCGCTTTCCGGCCTGTTGCTGCTCGTCGCGTTGTGGGCGACGCTGCGAATTCTGGAAGATGGTCGGGCCGGTTGGTATCTTCTGCTGGGTGGAGCCATCGGGCTGTGTTTTCTCGTTCGGGCGATGAACGCGACGACCACGGGCCTGACGGCGGCCTCCATCTTGATGATTCCGTTGCTCAAAGGGCGGCTGCGGGTGCGCTGGCTGGTGGCGGCCCTTGCGCTTACGGCGGCGTTGGCCTCGATTCAGTTCGTATACAACCACGTGATGAGCGGCGACGCGATGACCTGGCCGCAGGATGTCTATTTTGATGCGAGCGAGCCCAAACCCGGCTGCCATCGTCCGGGATTCGGAACGAGCGTCGGCTGTCCCAACATCCATCCCGACAATCATTTTCCCGACGGGTTCGGCTTTCTCGACGCGGTAGACGTGTTCCATTTTCGTATCAATACCTATTTAGGAACGCTGTTCGGCTGGCCCGCGTTTTTCCTGCTTGCGGGCGTACCGTTCGCGTTACGACGCAAAGGCCGTGGAAAATGGGTGCTGTTCGGCGTGATTCTCTGGCTGGTGGCGGGGTATTTCACCTTTTATTTCCATGGCTTGATGGGCCGGTATTATTACGAGATGGGCTTCGCCGTGTTGCTGCTCGTGGCGGCGGGGTTGCTTGATCTTGCGCGGTGGATCGAGAACCTCGTGAAAGGGGGGGAAGGTCTGGCCGTGCGGATGTCGCGGGCCATTGCCCCGGCACTGGGGCTGACCTTTCTGACCTTCAACTTGTTTTTCTTCCTTCCGGAGGTGTTTTCGACGCTGGGCAACCGTTTTTTCGGGGTGGACGCCAGCCTGCGCAAGGAGGGGACCGGCATCGAGGAACCCGCCGTGGTGCACATCCCCGCGTTTTATGCCATCGGCTTCGCCCTGATGACCCCGACGCCGCCTTGGCCGGTGATTTACGTCCGCGACCTGGGGCCGATCGCCAACCGACTGATGCGCCAATACTATCCCGACCGCCACATCTACCGATTCGATCTGGATCTCTGGGAGTTGATCGAAGAGACGGATCGTCCGCCCCTGGATGTCGTGCGTCTGGAGTTCGAAACCGAGCTGCCGCCTTCCAGGGTGCATCAGGGCTACGCTTTTAGGGGAGCCGATCCCAGCGTGGAGAAGCCGCTGTCGAACGGGGAAGGCTGTTCGTTGAACCTCCAAAGCCGTACGCCGGATGCCTGGATGGAGGTGGAACAGTACATTTTCGAAAACGGCCTGTACGAGGTGTATCTCGCATACGATCGCGGCCCCCGGCACGGCGTCTGGAGTCTGCTCGTGGACGGCAAACCGGTATTTCCGGAGATCGATGGATTCATGGAGGTGGAGTCGGGCAGTCCGATGCGGGTGCGTGCGAAAACGACGATTCGGCTGGATCGGGGACGTCATACTATACGGTTGCAGTCCGTAGGTAAAAATCCGGCATCCAAAGGGTATGATATCGCGGCGGATTGGATCGAGTTCCGCCGCATCGACAAGGGAACGGGACCGTGAAATTCGACCTCTCCCATCTGCTGAAACCGCTGGCCGAGTGGATTTACGCCATTTTCGGGGATGGTTGGGTGCGGGATGCGACGTTTACGGTATTCGCGCCGTTTTTCAAGTACTGGTACGAATACGCGGACTACCTGTTGTTCTGGATGCTGCTGCCGGTGTTCTACCTGCTGCCGCGCCGCTTTCGCGCCACGTGGCTCCTTGCGGCCAGCATCGGCTTTCTGGTGATGCTGCACGGGAGCGCGTTCGCGCTGGCGTTTACGGGATATCCGTTGCTCGTCTACTGGGCGACGGGTCGGCCCGGCGCGGAAGGCTCGGCGCGCCGCCGGACGGCGTTTTGGGTCACGCTGACCTGTTTGCTGTTCGGTGCGTTTCTGCTCTGGGAGAGCTTCCCCGAATGGCACGCCGCGTTTCCCATGGGCGACCGGGTGAGCATCCCCATGTTGCACCTGTCCGGCATCGCCTTCGTGTTGCCGAAACTGATTCATTTCATCGTGGAGCGTCTCAAAGGGCGCATCGGCGAGACCCACGTGCGGGATTATCTCTTGTACCTGCTGTTTTTCCCCTGTTTCCGTATCGGACCTATCGAGCGTTTTCCCCGGTTCCGACGCGATTTGCAACGGTTACGACGCCGGGGCGTGGAACGTTTCGACGTATTTTACGGAGTGTACAGGATATCCCTGGGGCTGTTCAAAACCTTGTTCTGGGCGGCCTTGCTCATCGAGTGGCGGCAGAATGCCCACTTTTACTTTCACGAGTACGACTACTGGCAGGTGATATTGACCTACCCGCTGGGTTTGCTGGAAGTCTGGCTGCATTTTTCGGCCTATTGCGACATCGCCATCGGCACCGGTCGCATGATGGGTTTCGCCCTGCCGGAGAATTTCTATTTCCCGTGGTTCAGCGTGAATCTCGCCGAATTGTGGCGACGTTGGCATGTCTCGTTGAGTTTCTGGCTGAGGGATTACGTGTTTCTACCGCTGGGAGGCAATCGCCGCCGGTCGGATTTCAACTACTTGGTGACGTTCGCCCTGTGCGGAGTATGGCACTCGATTTCCTGGAACTGGTTGCTGTGGGGGGCGATTCAGGGGGTGAGCCTGTCGTTCCTGCGTCGCTGGAAGATTTTATGGTATCTTGTGGCGCATCGGCCCGTGGGGGCTTTGATCTATTTGCAATCTTTACAGCGCTTTTCGGCGCGCCACGCACGGGCGATGCACTGGCTCGCCGTGGCGTTCACCGTCTATTTCTTCGCGTACACCGGTGTGTACACTTTGCATGACATTCCGACCGCAACGGGCATTCTGGCCCGGTTGCTGGGATGGGGGGGGTAAGCGATATGTCGCCCACGATTCGACGATTGCTGGCGCTGGCGACGTTCACCGGTGCGTTTCTGGCGTCTCAGGTGGCGCTGACCCGCGTGTTCAGCATCATGTTCTGGTATCATTACAGTTTTCTGGTGCTGACCGTCGCCCTGCTGGGACTCGCCGTATCGGGTGTGGCGCTGTCGTTCTTGGGCGACCGGGTGGAGCGTTGGCATCCGGATGCCCTGGTGGGTAGCCTGATGTGCCTGTCGGGGCTGCTTCTGGCCCTGTGTTTCTGGCTTATTACCCAAAGCCATTTCTCCCCGATGTTCACGTTGCATACCGGAGGGCAGTTCGTTCGGCTGATCCTCGTGATTCTCGAATCCACGCTGGCGTATTTCGCCATGGGGTTGACGGTCGGGGTGCTGCTGCGCCTCGCCTGGCGCAACGTGCATCGGTTTTACGCGCTGGATCTCGTCGGCTCGGCGCTGGGCTGCCTCGGCGTGCTTGTGGCGCTCGAAGTGCTGGGAGGCACGAGGACGCTGCTCGCCTGCGGAGCGGCGATGGCGTTGGCCGGAACGATGATGCTCTGGGGGCGGACCTGGCGTCTGGCGTTGTCGGGAGCGGTGTCGGCGCTGTTGTTGTTTGGGCTGACGGTGTGGGGAGACATGCTGATCCATCTGCCGATTCCGCTGGCCAAGCCGCTGGCGCTCGTGCCTCCGGAAGACGTGGAATACACTACCTGGACCTCGGCGGGCCGGGTGGATGTATTCGCGCAAAAACACGAAAACTGGTCTCTCTACGGACTTTGGGGAATCAGTGACCATTATCAGGGAGAAAAGCCGGAGCGCAAGGGCATCATTCTGGATGCCTGGGCCTACACCAGCACGCTGAAACCTTTCGAGCGCGAGAAGATGCAGGATCTTTTCCGTCACATGCCCGCCTATCTCGCCTACCGTTTTCTCAATCGTCCCGAAGCGTTGGTTATCGGCGCGGGCGGAGGGCTGGACGTGCGCGCCGGTGTGACGATGGGGGCGAAGAATATCGAAGCGGTGGAAATCAACCGGGGCGTGGTGCGGGCGATAACCGGACCGTACCGCGAATTTTCGGGGGATATCTACGGGCATCCCCAGGTTCGTCTTCATGCCGGGGAAGGGCGGCATGTGGCCGAAGGCTTTCCGGCGGGTTCGTTCGATCTCGTGCAGCTTTCGGGAGTGGATACCTACGCCGCGAACCAGGCGGGCGCGTTCGCGCTGACCGAAAATTTCCTGTACACCATCGAGGCGGTGGAAACGTATCTCGACCGCCTGCGGGACGGCGGCATCCTGACGCTCACACGCTGGTATCTTCCCGGCAAAGATGGTAAACCGCGATTTTCACTACGTCTTTTGACGTTGCTGTGGGAAGGGATGCAGCGGGCGGGAATCGAAGACCCGTCGAAAAACCTCTTCTTTTTCCGCTCGGGCTTGTTTACGGTGATCCTTGCGCGCAAGGCGCCGTTTTCCGAGGCGCAGATCTCCCGGGCAAAGGTCTACTGCCGACAGATGGGATTCCACGTGCTGTACGAGCCCGGAGGAAAGGAAGACAGCGCCTATTACGCCTACGCCCGGGCAACGGACAAAGAGGCGTTTCGGGCCGAGTATGCCTACAATATCGATCCTCCCACCGACGATTCGCCGTTCTTTTTCGAACCGCGCCGCTGGAAGGATATTTTTCGGTTCGATTCCTTCCTGCTCACCCAGATCCTCAGAGGTTTCGACGGCCAGACGATCCTGGTGCTGGTATTCGGCCTGCTGCTGGTGTTGGGTAGCGTGCTCCTGCTGCTTCCGGCGCAATTGCTGAACCTGCGGACGTCTCCGGACGCCGGGTTGTGGCGGAGACGGGGCTATTTCTTTGCAGTGGGGCTCGGTTTCATGCTGATCGAGGTGAGTTTGTCTCAGAGATTGGTGCTTTTACTGGGACATCCGGTGTATGCGCTATCCTTCGTGCTGTTCGGCCTGCTGTTTTTCGCTGGGATCGGCAGCTTCCTGGCCGAGCGTCTGAACGGTGGACAGGCCCGGCGTTGCGTGCTGTTTCTGGGGCTGTGGATCGCGGTTTTGTCCCTGGTGATGTTCGCCCTTGCTCCGAAGTTGATCGCTTCTCCCCTGGTGTTGCGCTACGGTTTTTCGTCGCTCGTGGTGTTTCCGTTGGGATTGATGCTGGGTCTGCCGTTTCCTTCGGCGTTGCGCATGTTGCGTGAACGCGGCGGTGGGGAAGGGCTGGTCGGCGACGCCTGGGCCTTCAACGGCTTTGCCTCGGTGCTGGCAGGCGTGCTGGCGGTCATCTTGGCGATGACCTGGGGCTTTTCGCTGGTTCTGTTTTTGGCGGCGGGCTGTTATTTCCTCGCCTGGTGGCTTTTTCCCTCCCACGAGTGATGGAATGCTAGCCCGAAAAATTCATGAAAACCTACTACGACTTGAAAATTCTCGATCTTTCACTCGTTTCACGATTTTCATCCTCGACAGACTGTTCAGTATGCCTGTGGGTGAAAATCGCTCCAACCTCGTGAAGTATCTTCGGTTTTCGGCGTCTCGTAACGATTTTCATGAATTTTTCGGGCTAGGGACGGATCGAACGATGGAAAAGGCGTCAAGATCTCGATTTTATTAGGAAAAAACTCTTTGAACGGAAAAAGCTCGCGTAGGTCGGGCAAATTTCTTGCCAGACAATACCAAGGTGTCGGGCTAAAAATTAGCCCGACCTTCTCTGCCCACTAGAGGATAAATGGGGGTAAAAGGCGATGGGGTCGCCGGAAATGACGCGCCGCATTATGCTTATTGGCGTGTCAAAGTTCGGGACAGCGGATAAACCCCTTACCCTCATCAAATTGTCGGATGGATAAACGAAATGTGCGCCGTTTACTCCAGGATTTCCAAAACGGTTCGTTTGCGAAGCTTGGTCGAGGCGGCGCTCAGAATCGTGCGGATCGCACGAGCGGTTCGGCCCTGCTTGCCGATTACCTTGCCGAGATCATCTTTGGCCACCCGCAGTTCGAGGACGGACGTCTGTTCGCCCACGATTTCCGAAATCACGACTTCATCGGGCTTGTCCACGAGCGCTTTGACAATGCTGGTAATCAGTTCCTTCATAATCTGTTCTGCTTTCACGGTAGGATCTTCCTTTCTCGTCCGAAAGCGCGTGCGCATTCCAAGGCGATGCGCACACCGACACTTTCAGAGGGAAAGTCGTTGAGAACTCAGGTCGTTTGCGGCGTTTCTTTTTTCGATTTCTTGATCAGGCTGCGCACGGTGTCGCTGGGCTGAGCACCCTGGGAAAGCCAGTACTGCACGCGGTCCATCTTCAGGTTGACGTTGTCGTTTTCCTGCAACGGATCGTACGTGCCGAGGTTTTCCAGGAACCGGCCATCGCGAGGGAAGCGCGAATCTGCGGCAACCACCCGGTAATACGGCCTTTTTTTGGCACCCATGCGCGTAAGTCGAAGTTTTACCATTTCGTGTACCTCCTATTCGGAACCATTTGTCAGTTTATCGCATTTCAAGTATGCAAGCAAATAAAACAAACGCTATTTTGTCGATAATCTTAGCAACCTTTATGGTCATCGCGGGGGAAGCATCATGTCTTTGGGATTCATCCCCAGTTGCTTGAACAGCTTCCTCATGCCGCCTTTACGTAGATTTTTCATCATTTTCCGCATTTCGAGGAACTGCTTGATAAAACGGTTGAGTTCCTGCACGGTGGTGCCGCTGCCTTTGGCGATGCGCCTCCTTCGCGATCCGTTGAGAATCGCGTGGTTGCGCCGCTCTTTGGCGGTCATCGACAGCACCATCGCCTCGATGCGCTTCAATTCCTTTTCGACCTGCTCGCCTTCCTGGCCTTCTTCCAGTTGACGGGCCAGTTTGCCCAGACCGGGAAGCATTCCCAGCATTGAGGACATCGAGCCCATTTTTTTCATCATTTGCATCTGCTTCAGAAAATCTTCAAGGGTGAAGTTGCCCTTGAGCATTTTCTTCTGCATCTTCTCGGCGTCTTCCTGCTCGATCTTTTTCTGGGCCTTTTCGACCAGTGTCAGGATGTCGCCCATGCCGAGAATACGCTGGGCGATGCGGTCGGGATGGAACAGCTCGATGCCGTCCATTTTCTCGCCGACACCGACGTATTTCAGCGGTTTTCCGGTGACGGCCTTGATGGACAACGCCGCGCCACCGCGGGCGTCACCGTCCATTTTGGTGAGAATCACGCCGGAAATATCCAGTCGCCGGTCGAATTCGGAGGCGACCGTCACTGCGTCCTGACCGGTCATCGCATCGGCCACGAACAGGATTTCCTGGGGCGAGAGCGCACGTTTCATCTGCTCCAGTTCGCCCATCAATTCGTCGTCGATCTGCAGCCGTCCGGCGGTATCGATCAACACCGCGTCGTAGCCTTCCAACTCGGCCTTGAGCTTGGCCCTGGCCGAAATCACCACCGGGTGATCGTCGGTCGTGGCGGGGAAGACGTCGCACTGCACCTGAGAACCCAGCTTGGTGAGCTGGTCGATGGCGGCAGGGCGGTAGACGTCGCAGGGAACGAGCAGAACCTTCTTTTTCTCGTCTTCTTTCAGTAGGTTGGCCAGTTTGGCGATGGAGGTGGTTTTACCCGAACCTTGAAGGCCGACCACCATGGCCACCACCGGAGGCTTGGTTTTGAAGTCGATGCCCTCGTGGTGGTCGCCGAGGATTTTAACGAGTTCTTCGAAGATGATTTTGACGAATTGCTGGCCGGGGCTGAGGGATTTAAGCACCTCCTCGCCCATCGCCTTTTCTTTGACGAGTTGGATGAATTCCTTGACGACGCGGAAGTTGACGTCGGCTTCGAGAAAAGACATCCGCACTTCACGAATGGCGTCTTCGACGTTCTTTTCGCTGATTTTCCCCTGACCTTTGAGATTTTTAAAGGTCTGAGTCAGTCTTTCACTAAGGTTCTCGAACATTTCCTTCTCGTTTCAAACATACGGACTTGCGCTAATAGATGATATTAGGGCAAAAGTCAAGGCTATGAGGGAAATTTCAGACTATTGGGCTCACTTGCCGGTCTCCGGAGGCGACCAACTTGTCACCAGCGAGGAAATCATCGTTTCCTGGATGGCCGTTCCCACGTTCACGCTCATCTCGATGAGCGCCCGATAATCCCCGGCATAAATCACGTCAAAAGAGGCGATTTCCCGACCTTCTATCGTTGCCCCGCTCGTACCCGCCGCGTGGATCACGGAGCCGTCCGCCGCGCTGACTAGTGTGGCCGTAAAAAAGCCAGTGTTTCCCATGTTGTACGGGCCGCGATACCCTTTGGCGGTGCCCCGCAATTTCAACGTCCAGTCTTCTCCTTTTAGACTTTCCAACTTCAAATGGGCGTTGAGACTTTTATCGAAAGCCTCCATAGGAACTCGTCCTTCCACCGAATTGAAGGCCAGCAGGCTTTCGTCGTGGGAGCCGTCGTTCAACTCGTCCTCGGTCAATTGGGAAGTGCTGTCCGAGAAGACCATTTTCGCGTTGTCGTAAGTTGCCGGGGGGCCGTGAAACACCGTTTTGCGCAAGGATACTGTACTTTGTCCTCTGGCTACTAGGGGAGCCTCGCCGGTGAAGGTCGAATAGTCCACCGTCACTTCGGCGGTATTGTCGGTCTCCAATCCTCCCAGCGAACACTGCCGAAGAGCCACCTGCGCCCCGCCGCTGGCACGCACCCGCCAGTGTCGTAAGCAACTGGATTCAATAAGAATTTCCCGATCTTCGAGAGTGCTTTCGAAGCGGTCGGGACAGGTGTGGTCGTCCAGGTTTTCAAGGATATGCTGGCCGGTCAGTGGCAGGATGAGTTCCAGACCGTTCGCGCCGCTTTCCAGGTCGAATTGGGGAACGCCGTCTCGTTCGTGGCGACTGTTGCGGATGGCGAGTATGGCTTCCTTGCGGATCTCCACCGGCCAGGCGATCACGTGGCAGTCCTGGATGGTCAGCGAGTAGGCCACGCCGTGGGTGGCGGTTTTCACTCGGAAATCCTCGACCGATCCGATGGCGGGAGGAGAAAGCTCCACCTCCCAGCCGGAACCGATGACCTGTCCGGGACGTAAATCGGCCTGGGGGGAATCCTGAAGCACCATGGTAGCCTTGTTGGCGATCCAGGTTTCGATCTCGCCATACGGGAACTCTTTGGCTTCGATCACGGCGGCCTCTGCGGCGTCGATGCGGGCCTGTCCGCCGTCGAACTCCACGTTTTTTAGGCGCAGGCCGGAGTTGCCGCAGGCGAGGATGTTCGGGGCGTAGTTGTGGATACGCACCGTGTCGAATTCGGCGGTGGCGTCGTCGAGCAGCACCACCGTGAAACCGTGAGGTTCTTTCTGCTCCTGGTTGGCCTTTTCCTTCCATTCGAATTCCGCACCTTCGGCGGTGAATACGGCGTTTCCCGAAAGAATCAGGTGCCCGCGAATTTCGATGGGGTCCGCGCTGGCTCCGGTTGTTACTTTCGCGTCGTCGCGCATCCATACGGAGCCCGAAAAGGTTCTTCCGGCGGAGATCGACGAGGTTCCGGCCTCGTAGACGGTCAAACTGCCGGGGCGTTGTGCCTCCCATGCCTGCACCTGCGCTTTCGCCTCCTCGCAGGCGAGATAATAGCCGACCGGCGGCAGCGGGGCGTCTTCCTCCAATTCCGTTTCGTTGTCTTCGGCTGCGTCTTCTCCATCCGCTTCTTCGGATTCTCCTCCGTCGAAGGAATCTCTATCGGTGGGCGGATTGCGGTCCGTGTCCTCGTCGGGATTAATGTAAAAAGAGGACTCGCTCGACTCGCAGGACGCCAGAAGCAGTGTCAACATGATGATGAGGCAGGAGAACGCGAAAGGCCGTCGTTTGCACGGGTTCATGGAATCTCCGGTTCGGGATCGGATGGAGCGGGACGCAGATCGCAATATTGAAACCGTTGGTCCCGCAAAATCGTTTCACCGCATTGGACGTTCAATGGGCTTTGAAAAATGGGACCATCGTACACGAAACTGTGAAATTCTCCATTTTCTCCGCAGGGATCGGCTTTTTCCGGCAGATCTCGAAGCAGATTTTCGTCGTAAAGTCGCCCGGCGAAGGAAGCGTCGATCTGTTCGGTATCCACGCAGGACAGCCTAGCCTTGAACCCGGATTCGATGAAATCCCGGGCCAGGCGTCGGCTGTCGATCCCCCAGAGTGGAAAAAAGGGTTCCACACCGGTGCCCTTTAGCTGATTTTCCCTGTATTTTCGCACGTCTTCGAGAAAGATGTCTCCAAAAATCGCCGCTGTGAATCTCTGCCGGACGAACTTGTCCAACGCACTGTGCATCGCGGCTTCGTAGGCGGCGTTGTCTCCCTTGGCCGGGATTTCGGCGACGACCAACGGCAGTCCGACGGAGCGAGCCTGGACTTCTAGCAACTCCCGGCGCACGCCGTGCATACTGATGCGGTCGTAATCGCGCGTGACGGTGGTCAACAGGGCTTCGACGCGGATTTCCGGGGTTTGGCGCAGGCGAAAAAGCGCGTGGGCGCTGTCTTTTCCCCCGCTCCAGGCGAGAAAGGCTTTGACGTTGGTCATGAATGAAGGATTCCTTTGCGAATTCAATACGTTACGTATGAGGCTGATACTCGCGGGCCTGTTTGTCCTCGATCTCCACCCGTTCATGGCGTGAGCCGTCGAAACTGAATAGCATCCACTTGTCTCCGACGGACGTCATGATGTTGACCGGACGTCCCCAGATGGCGGTCGCGTTTTCCAGGGTGGCGGCGGCGAAGTCGAGTTTCAAATCCACACCCTCGTGCTGATGCTTGAGCAGCAATTCACCCCGGTTCTTGTAATTGCCGTCCACGGCGTAAATAAACGGCTGTCCTGCGTTGGTGAGTTGATACAGCAGTTTCTGCTTGATTTCCTCGAACTTGCGGCTGGCGATCTCCCAGCGTTCCCGCCGATCGTTGAACGCGAACGTGAACATTTTCTGTTCTTTCGCGAATTCCGGGGTAAGAAATTCGTCGATGAACGTCACGTCGTTGTGCAGCATACGCACTTGGAAGATTTTCTCCCGTCCCAGGCCGAGTTGCCGGTCCCAGTTGAGTTTTTCGGTGAGGTTATCGCAGTGGTCGTATTCCTCGCCGAAGCAGCCGCGATTCCAGCGTTCCTCGATGTACCGGAACAGTTCGACGCCGATTTTGTAGGGGTTGAGTTGTCCCTGTCCCATGGCGACGACTCCGGCGTAAGTGCGGGCATAATCGATGATTTCGGCGCTGGTGGCGCTTTTTTCGGTCATGATTTTCGAATGCCAGTAAGTGGCCCAACCTTCGTTCATGATCTTGGTCTGCCATTGCGGAGCGAAATAGTAGGCTTCTTCCCGGATGATGCCCAGCACGTCCTGTTGCCATTCTTTCAGCGAGGCGTGTTGCAGCAGAAAGCCCAGGATGTCGCGTACCGGCTCCGGTGGAAAACGGGCCGCCTTGCGTTTTTCCTCCTCGATTTTCTGTTGTTGCCGGTCCATGAACTCCTTCGGATTGATGTAGCGATCCATGTATTTTTTCGCCTTGATCCGGGGGAGTTCCTGGGGTGGAGCGTCTTTGTCTTTGGGTTTCGGCTGACGACGGATGAACGGGCCGTGGGGATCGATCAGGTTGTCCAGGCTCAGGCAGCGGTCGATGAACTGCTCCACCTCTTCCACGCCGTATTTATCGATGTATTTCCGGACTCTTACGGCATGGTTGGCCATGTCGTCGATCATCCGCCGATTGGTTTTTTCGAACGCCAGATTATTCTTGAAAAAATCGCAGTGGGCGTACACGTGGCCGATGACGGTTTTCTGGTCCACGATGGGGTTGGAGGCCAGCAGGTAGGCGTAACAGGGATTGTTGTTGATGACCATTTCGTAAATCCGCTGCGCCCCGTAAGCGTAACCTTTGAACAGCTTGTCGTATTCCATACCGAAGCGCCAGTGAGGATAGCGCACGGGAAAACCGCCGCGCGCGGCCACTTCGCAGATTTGCTCCCAGTTGAGCACTTCGAAGATGGTTTCGAAGAAATCGAGCCCGTACCCCTTGGCGATCTCCTCGATGGTTTCTTTGTATTCCTGAAGTTCGGGGGTCAGCATGTGAAACGCTCCCTTCGCCGAATGGCTTGCTGAATTCCTTTCTTTAGTGTACCCGCGTTTGGTCGGGAAGGCAATCGCTTCGGACAGGGGGCGGAGGGGCTGAATTATTTTGTGAGAAAAAACAAGGTCGGATAACAAGTTATCCGACCTATGCAAACTTTCGCGAAAATCTATTAAAAACTGGCAAAATTTCTTCTCTGTGTTCCCCGAAGAACGAAAAAGGCCGCGAGCGCATTTGGCGCACGCGGCCTTCGGGATGAAAGGGACGGAGATCAGAAGCCGCCCTTGATGCCGCCGTAAACGGTGCGGGGCTGCCGGGGACCGTAGACGTAGCCCGCGTCGCGTCCGTCGCCCTGGTCGAAGTCGTCCTGATAGGCGTCGAGGATGTTCTTGATACCTAAAAACGGTTTCAAATAGAAGTCATTTTTCACCTGCCAGCGATACGAGATGCTGGCGTCCCAATCGAAGAACCACGGGGAATCCTCCAGTTGCGGAATCGCTTCGCCGTCGGCGTCCACGGGAACGTCCCCTTCGTAGTGCGGTACCTTCATCGGGCCGGTGACGTCCATGCTGGAAGAGATTTCCAACCCCTCGACCGGTTGAACGAAGGTGGAGAGGAAACCGTAGATTTTCGGCGTGCGGAACAGCTCTTTGGAGCCGAAGTCCGGGTCGGCTTCGTCGTTTTCGGCTTTTTCGAGGGTCAGGCCGAGATCCACGTCCCAGATGTTCTTGTATTCCGCGCCGAATTCGATTTCACCGCCGTACACCTGCGCTTTTCCGCTGTTGACACGCACGAATTCAAGCTGATCGAGGGTCGCCGGGTCGTCCTGCTCGTCCAGGGCGAACATGTCGGTGATGGTCGTGTAAAATCCGTTGACACCGCCGGACAGCTCCCAGCCGCCGCCCACGCTGCCGTCCAGCGCGATCTGCTGAGAGAAGCTGTAGGATTTCTCGGCCTCCAGGCCGGAGGCGTTGACGATGGACTGCGCCTCGCCGCCCATGATAGTGATGTGCAGGTCTTCGTCGAAAATCTGGGGGGCGCGGAAGCCGGTGGCGAAGGAGGTCCGCAGTTTCAGGTAATGCAACGGCGTGAATTTGAGCGCCACGCGGGGATTGGGCACCGGATCGTCCAGTTCGCTGTGCTTGTCTACGCGCAGTCCCAGCACCCACTCGCCCCAGTCGGCCCAGATCCAGTTGTGCTGCACCAGCCCGGCGACGTTCCAGTAAAACTCGTCCGTCTTGCGGTCGTAGCCGGGGAATTCGTCCTCCAGGCCATCGCCGGAAAACTGCGCGCCCACGGTGAGGATGTGATCGCCGAGCGCTTCGAAATGGTGGTTGTAGGTCGCATCGGCGGTGTGTACCGTGTTTTTGGTTTTGCCATAAGCGTTGACGCCCCCTTCTTTGCCTCCGGCGGCTTCGATGAACTCCGCCCAGGTTGCGTCGGTGAAATCGGTGTAGTTGTTGGGAATCAGGCTCCAGGGATCGACGTTTCCTCCACCGCCGTAGTAAGAATCACGCTCGGTGAGCGCCAGACCGTAGCCGAATTCGTAATTGGCATCGCCCGTGACCCAATGTTTCCAGCGGGCGTCGAAGCCCAGACGGTTGGTGTGGATCGACTCCGCCACGGCGGCATCGTGTTCGGGGACGTCGATGTTGTCGCCGCCACGGCGATGCTCGCGTAAGGCGTGGAATTTCAACTGCAATTCGGTATCGGGAATCAGTTCGAGGAAAGCCGAACCGCCGCCTTCGAGCTGCCGTATCCGACCGATTTCGGAGAAGCCATCGTCGTTGGCGTCCCACTCGTTTCTACGGAACATCCCGGCGAAGACGTGCAGTCCCATTGTCCGATCCTCGCTGACCGCGCCGCCGTTGGCCGAAAGGCGGAATTCCTGCGAACTGTCGTCCGTTCCGACACCCACGCTTCCGCCGCGAAACAACACGCTGCCGAAATTCTTCACGGGTTTGCGTGTGATGATATTGACCACGCCGCCGACGGCGTTGCCCCCGTACAGCGCCGAACCGCCGCCTTTGACGACCTCGATGCGCTCGATCATCTCTTCGGGAATCTGCTCGGCGAGATATACCGCCGCCAAAGAGGATACCACCGGCTTTCCGTCGATGAGAATCTGGGTGTACTGGCCTTCCAGGCCGTTGAGGCGGATCTGGGTGAAGCCGCAGTTCTGGCAGTTCATTTCCGTGCGCACGCCGGTGGTGTTGTCCAGGGCGTCGGCCAGGTTTTCGGCCTGTTTGCGCTCGATGTTCGTGCGGTCGATGACTTGGGTTTTCACCGGGGCCTGCTCGACCAGCCGTTCCGTCTTCGTGCCGGTGACCACCACGTCCTCGATTTTGTATTCCACCATCAGTTCGAAGCCGGTGGCGGCGAGGCTTTCGTCCAACTCAAGAGGTTCCGTCAGCGTTTCGAAACCTTTTGATTCCACAACGAAGGTATATTCGCCGGGAGGGGCTTCCAGCGATACGACGCCGCCTTTGGCGCTTTTCGTTTCACGGTTCAGTTCGAGCACGCGCACGGTGGCTCCGCGAATCGGCAGGCCGTTGGGATCGAGCACCACGCCTTCGAACTTCATCGACTCGGCGGGCTCAGATGTAGGCGTAAGTGTCTGTTTTTTATGGAAATTAGGACTTTTGGGTTGAGGTGGAGCGGGTTCTGCTTCTGCGGGCGTCGTGAGTTCGTCCGAATCGGGCGGGATGGCAGCGGGCGTTTCCTGGGCGTAGGCCGAGGTGATGGTGAGGCAGACCAAGGCGCAAATACGTATCATATGCTTCAACATCCTTTTCTCCTTAATTCAATTGATAATGCAACGTGACCGAGGTTTTCAGAGGGTGTCGTCCCAGATCTTTGGGGCGGCTCAGTTTTCCGCTGAGATCGGCGACGGTGCGGACGGCGGCATCGTCCAGCATCGCCTGTCCCGACGAACGTTTGACCTTGATGCGGTCGAACAGGCCGTTCGGCAGGATAATAAAAGAAATCAGCACACGTCCGCGAAGCCCCATGCGTTGAGCAACTGTCGGATATTGCTTGTGTTTCGCCAGTTCCTCGCGGACTTTATGTAAAAAAGCGCGAGTCAGTTCACGCACGTTCACCTTGGGTTTGGGCGGTGGAGGCGGTGGAGGTTCGGGAGGGCCGGGCTTGTAGTCGCCCAC
Organism: Myxococcota bacterium; assembly: GCA_963663525.2. Classification (GTDB taxonomy): domain Bacteria; phylum Myxococcota_A; class SURF-8; order SURF-8. The sequence goes on along the minus strand of CAXXHC010000003.1, from coordinate 744,476 downwards.
TTCCGCATCGACCAGTTCGCCGGTTCGTAACCCTTCGCCCTGCACCACTTTTTCGATCGGTTCCGGAAGATCGACCGGCTTGGGTTTTCGAGGCTTGGGTTTGGGTTTCGGTTTCGGCGGGGGTGGAGGCGGTGGAGGAGGAGGGGGGGGCTCCTCCAACAACAGGGGAATACGGAGAATCTTTCCTTCCTCTTTGCCGAACCAGTTCGTATGCCGGGCCAGCAATCCGGCGTGGAACAGGAGCGACACCACGACCGCCACGATGAAGAATCGGTCGCTCATCACCGACTCTCCTCGGTTTGGGGAGAAGGTTTGAGTTGCGTGGCGATGACGAGGTTGGTTAAGCCCAGTTTCCGGGCGGTGTCCATGACGACCACGAACATGCCGAAGGGGGCGTCCTGATCGGCTTTGAGGATGATGTTGTCGGCTTTTTCACCCTCGGCTTTGTCCTTTTCGGCTTTCAGTCGAGCCTCGATCCGCTCTTCCGGGACGATTTCTCCGTCGAAAAGGTAGGTTTTTTCTTTCGTGACCGAAATTTCCAGGCTTTTGTCGGGTCGTTTTTCGGCGGTGCTGGTTTTGGGTAGGGTGATGTTCAGGCCCTTCTGACTGATGACGGCGACGATCAGGAAGAAAATCAACAGATTGAAAATGATGTCGATCATTGGGGTGAGGTTGACATCTCCCGTGGTTCGCTGTTTTCGCGAAGAAAAGCGGATCATCCCAGCCTCCCGGTGTCGCGCAACACGGTGAGAAGTTCCTCGGCATTGTGGCGCATTTCGAAGTCCACTTTGTCGATTTTGCCTTGGAAGATGTAGTAAACGAGCAGGATGGGGATCGCCACGGCCATGCCCGCAGCCGTGGTCAGGAGCGCTTCCCAGATGCCTCCGGCCAGCAGGGTGATATCGCTCACGTCTCCCGCCGCCGCTACGTCGGAAAAGACTTTAATCATGCCGATGACGGTGCCGAGCAGTCCCATCAGAGGCACGAGAGAGCCCAGAATCGCCAGCCATTCCAGGCGGCGGTTGAGTTCGCGCAGCACGTGGTCCCCGGCGATTCCCGCCGCTTTTTCCCTGGCGTTTTCGTTGCCTTTCGCATTTAAAATGGCGTCGAGCACGTGATAGCTCGGCGTGCGTTTGGATTCCAGCAACGCTCTGGCTTCGTCGTCATGGTCCTCGCGGATGGCTTCAAAAACCTCTAAAAATTCCTCTTCGTCGGCCAGTTTCACACGACCGATACGCACGAGGCGATCGACAATCACCGCGAGCGCCATAATCGACGAGAAGAGGATGGGGATCATCATCACGCCGCCTTTTTCGAGTACTTCCAACATGGGATGTCCTTTCTTCGATGCTGTACGAAGTTCGTCGCACGCACGTGTCCGTGGACGCGAACTTTCCTGTGAAAAAACAAGGGGTTCGTTTCGCGCAAGCCGCTTGCGTTTCGCCAATCGTCACCGGTCGTTCGAGCACTTGGACGCCTGCGCGAAACGAAGTCGTCCTGACACTCGAAGATGGTGCTGACTTTCAGAAAACTGTGGAAATTTCACGGGTTGCGAATTTGCAACGAACCGCCTCGGAATGCTTTCAGACCATGGGTGGGGAATGTTTGGGTGCGAATTGGAAAACGTCCCGTCCCGGTTCCTTTTGCCAGGGTGACACGGCAAGAGAGGTCCGAATATCGGTGTCGGAGCACGGGCCGGTCTCGCCATTGGGAGAGGAGGAGCACCTATGCATCAGGTCCGGGACGGGGCAGGGGTCGGCGGTCCAGGCATCGGCATTGGCTTCCACTGCATCGGAGAGGGAGCCGTCCCAGAAAACCTTCACCGCCTTCATGGGGGCATGTTCGTATTGCTGCCGTTCGGTGTTCCAGTAATGACGCTGTGTGAGGGCGTCCACGGTCGTCACCAACCATGTCTGGCCGATGAAAAGCGTGATGAAGAATAAAACTTGGAAACGTCCGAAATGCATAACAAGCCAATCTAAGTTAGGTATGCTTATTTCTAGTAATTGTGTCTATCGATGTAAGTCGCGTTTGTCAAGCTATTTTCTTTCTTTTCCCGAATCTCTCGGGTGGGGATCGTGCTATGCTGGTCCGAACAGAGCGCAAAACACCAGCAAGGACGGGAAGATGCCGGATTGGAGCGAGATGGTCGCCATGTTGTTGATGGGTCTGTTAGGGACGGCCCATTGTATCGGTATGTGCGGACCTCTCGTGGCGATACTGCCCGCCGGGACCGGTGCATGGCGCGTGCATCTCGCGTACAACCTGGGACGTATCACTATGTATACGGCGCTCGGGGCGCTTCTCGGTCTGCTGGGTGGCGGATTGCGGGCCGCTGGCGCGGGTGACGATTCGCTGGCCTGGGTGGCGCGTATTCAAATCATGATTTCGCTCTTGGCCGCCAGTATGTTGCTCGTTCTCGGACTGGCGCGCATTGGCCTGATTCGCGAACCCTCGTGGATGGCGGTGGCGACTCCGGGGAAAATTCCGGGTTTTCGGCGGGTGCATACGGCGGCGTTGAACCGTCGCCGGGTCGGGGCGACCTATCTTTTCGGCGTGTTCATGGGACTGCTTCCCTGCGGCCTGTCGTATGCCGCTTTTGCGCGTGCTGCTGCGGCGCAGTCGATGGCGGAAGGCGCCTCGCTGGTGGCTGCGTTCGGTTTGGGCACTTTGCCCGGCTTGTTTCTTGTCGGAATGGGTCTGGCGCCCTTTCTGCGTCGCGCCCGCACGCTATCCAACGTGCTCTCCGGTCTCGTGATGATCGGCATGGGACTTTCCCTGATGGCGGATGCATTGCTGACGACATTTTAACAATATATTGACAGCAACTGACATCAGTGTAAAGAAAATTAAAAACTCATGCCATATATAGTTGACAATTCTGTTGTTGTCTGTGAAACTATTAATCACTAGTATATCGGTTCTTTTTTCGATTGCGTTCCGAAAGAAAAGAACGGATTCGTAATAAGTAGGGAGGTTTCGTGATGAAGGAAAAACGCCAACAAGCGCGTGTCCATGCCGGTTCGAAACTGGAAGTCGAAATCAACGAATATTCCGAATCCAATTTCTACATTGGATTGTTCGATGATGCCATGGTGGTCAACCTGTCTACGGGCGGGTTGTTCGTGGCAACCTACACTCCCCTGAAAATCAACGAGACGTTCCGCCTGAGCTTCGCTCTGCCGCCGGACGATGTCCCGGTGGAAGCGCAAGCCAGAGTCATCTGGAGTCGGGAGTTCAATGCGGCCTATCCCGCCACACATCCGGGAATGGGCGTAAAATTCACCATGTTGTCCGCCGAAGCCGAGAAATTGATCGCCCGCTACATCGCTTCGGTGCGGGAGCCGTATTTCTACCCCGACGAAGAACTCGACAACACCCCTTCCATCTGAGCACACCCACGTCGACGCGTTCTTGAAATCGTGTCGGTCCTGTGTGCCGACTCGGTGCGGTCTCCATCCCAACCTTCTGAATGTACTGAGAATCCTCCCCGTACGCGACGTGATCCTCTATCTCTGGAAGGAATGCCAACGGCAAACAAATCGAATGACCGGAAGGCTGGCTTGTCTGTTCGATTTGTGATAAATCCCTTAGCAGGTTCCCATGGGGCGTGCTACACTCTGGGCCACTTTGAAGGCGTACACGTCCCGAAACGAAGGAGGTCCATTGCCTATCGACCTGTCCGGTCTTGTGCTGATTATCGGCAATTACGGAAGCGGAAAAACCGAGGTTTCTCTCAACCTCGCCGTCCGATCCGCCGAACAGGGAAATCGTACCTCCATCGCCGATCTCGATATCGTCAATCCCTACTTTCGAACTCGTGAAGCCCGCGAAATTCTTATGGAAAAAGGCATCGAGGTGGTCACGCCCGCGCCGATGTACAAGGACGCGGACCTGCCGATCCTTGTACCCAGGGTCAGCGGACTGATCGGGCAGGCGACGCAAGGACTGGCGCTGCTGGACGTCGGCGGCGACGATGCCGGGGCCAAGGTGCTGCGCACGTTGGCGGATGCATTTCGCGGTGTCGAATACCAGATGCTACAGGTCGTCAATCACCTGCGTCCTTTTACTGACACGGTGGAGGGTTGCGCGAACATTCGCCGGAGCATCGAAGCCTCCTGCGGGATGACGGTGACGGGTATTATCGGCAATAGCCACTTGATGGAAGAAACCACGGCGCAGACCATTCTCGACGGCTACGATTTCGCCCGCGAGGTGGCGCGCGATGGGAATTTGGAACTGGAGTTCATCACGGCGGATGAAACGCTGTTGACCGAGATCGACCGGGAGGCGGTCGGCTGCGAGATTCTGCCGCTCAAGCGCATGTTGCTGCCGCCATGGGCGCATGGCGAAAAACTGGGTCCGAAACAATTCCTTCTGCATTGAGAGGAGAGGATGGAACCACAGATTAAAAAGCAGAGTTACAAGAAAGAAGAGTTGGAACACCATATCGACATCGACCGCTGCAAAGGGTGCGGCCTGTGCGTCGAAGCCTGTCCCAAGGATGTGCTCGAACTGACAAGGGAAATCAACGTCAAAGGGTATTTTTACGCCCGACAGAACCCGGAAAAAACCTGTATCATGTGTGGCATGTGCGTGCAGGTTTGTCCCGATGTGGCTATTAGCATCACACCGAAAAAGTAGGTTTTTATCGTACTCAAGCGAACGGGAGTTAGAGGCATGGCGAAAAAACTGATGAAGGGAGCGGAAGCCATCGGCGAGGCGGCCATTCGCGCCGGCTGCCGGGCCTATTTCTGCTATCCGATCACCCCGCAGACGGAGGTTGCGGAGTATCTTTCCAAACGGATGCCCGAAGCGGGCGGCGTATTTTTGCAGGCTGAAAGCGAACTTGCGGCCTCTTACATGATTTTCGGAGCCGCCGGAGCCGGAGCCAAGGTGTTTACCACCTCGTCCTCTCCCGGCATCAGCCTGATGAGCGAAGCCATCAGCTATATCGCCGCCGCCGAGCTGCCCGCCGTGTTCGTCAACATCATGCGTAGCGGTCCGGGGCTCGGAGGGATTCTGCCCAGCCAGGGCGACTACTTCCAGGCGACCAAGGGCGGCGGTCACGGCGATTACCGCATGATCGTGCTTGCTCCCGCCACCGTGCAGGAATCGGTCGAACTGGTGATGGACGCCTTCAACCTCGCCGACAAGTACCGCAACCCGGTGATGGTCATCGGCGACGGATTGATCGGCCAGATGATGGAACCGGTGGAGTTTCCCGAAAACTACGAGCCGTCCACGCTCGACTACGAACAATTTGCCACCACCGGTAAAAAGAGTCGCGAGCGCAACCTCATCCGCACGCTGTATCTCGATTCCGACGAGTTGGAGTGGCATAACCAGCAGCTTCTTGCGAAATTCCGGAAAATGGAGGAACAGGAAGTTCGCTTCGAAGAGTACGGCATCGACGACGACACGGAGTATCTGCTCGTTTCCTACGGCACGTCGAGCCGGGTCTGCAAGACCATGGTGGACGATCTCCAGGCCGAAGGCGTCAAAATCGGGCTTTTGCGCCCGATCACGGTCCATCCGTTCCCCATCGATCGGATTCGCGAGTTGTCCAAGCGTCCGGCGCTGAAACGGATTCTCTGTGTCGAGATGAGTCTCGGCCAGATGATCGAAGACGTGGAGCGCGCCAACCAGGGACGCCAGCCCGTTACGCATTACGGCAAGACGGGCGGTGTCGTACCGGACGCCACGGAAGTCATCGAGCATTTCAAATCGTTGATCTGACAAAGGAAAGGGGATACCGATGCCGTTCCCATACACGAGACCGATAAGCCTCTCCGAGCGCCAGACCCATTACTGCCCAGGTTGCACGCACGGTGTGGCGCATCGCCTGATCGCCGAGGTCATCGACGAGTTGGGCATTCAGGGCCGCACCGTCGGAATCGCTCCGGTCGGCTGTTCCGTGCTGGCTTATAACTATTTCAACCTCGATTTCCAGGAGGCGGCCCACGGACGCGCCCCGGCGATGGCGTCGGGCATCAAGCGCGTGCGTCCCGAACTGATGGTGTTCACCTACCAGGGCGACGGCGACCTTGCCTCCATCGGAACGGCGGAGATCATCCACGCCGCCAACCGGGGCGAGAAATTCTGCACGTTTTTCATCAACAACGCGGTCTACGGCATGACCGGCGGCCAGATGGCGCCCACCACCATGCCGGGACAGCGCACCACCACCTCGCCGATGGGGCGGGACGTCGAACTCACCGGGATGCCGATGCGCATGGCGGAAATGCTGGCGACGCTGCAAACGCCGGGTTTCGTGACCCGCCAGGCGTTGATTCGTCCCAAATACATTACGAAAGCGAAAAAAGCGATCCGGCAGGCGTTTCAATATCAGATGGAAAACCGCTGTTTCTGTTTCGTGGAGTTGATCTCCACCTGTCCCACAAACTGGGGTAAAACGCCGGTTCAGGCCGTGCAGTGGGCGGAAGAGGTGCTGCTGCCATACTATCCGCTGGGAGACAAGAAAACGCCGGAAGACGCGCAATAGGGGAGGAAACGATGCAAAACGAAGTGATGTTTGCCGGTTTCGGCGGTCAAGGCATCATGCTGATCGGCAAAATGCTGGCCAAAGCGGGGCTGAAGGCCGGGCTGGACGTGGCCTGGATTCCGTCCTACGGACCCGAAATGCGTGGCGGAACGGCGTATTGTACGGTAGTGGTGTCGGATCGTCCCATCGGTTCACCGATCATCGTGCACCCTACCAACCTCGTGGCGATGAACCGCCCCTCGCTGGAAAAATTCGCCCCGAAGGTGAAAAAAGGCGGGTGTATTCTGGTCAACAGTTCGCTGATTCCCATCGAATCGGGACGCGACGACGTGGACGAAATCCACGTGCCCTGCAACGAAATCGCCATCGCCAGCGGAAGCGCCAAAGCCGCCAACGTGGTGGCGTTGGGGGCCTTCGTCGCCCGGACGGGCATATGCGATTGGGAGTTGATCGAGGACGCGGTGAAAGCCAACTTCGCCGCCAAGCCGAAGCTCGTACCGATGAACATGGACTGTTTGTCCAAGGGAGCGGAATCCGCCCGCGCCCAGTAGTCTTCACCACGCTATACAACCGATATCAACGCAAAACGCCTCCGTGAAAACGGGGGCGTTTTGTGTTGTGATTCTAGGTGTTTACGGACTCACGGCCCGCTCTGGCACGCGTCGCCGATGCCGTCGCCGTCGCTGTCCGTCTGGTCGGAGTTGGGCGTGTTCGGACAGTTGTCGTCGCAGTTGCGATTCACCCCGGACGGACAGATATTGTCTCCGGCACGGCAGGAGAAATCGCCGTCGTCGCGTACGCCATCCATGTCGCTGTCGAGGTAATCGGGCGTGCAGAGGGTGGTGTCCTGTTCGCAGGCACCTGTCATTTGGCACCCGGCCTCGATGTCCTCCCGTTCCGGCAACTCGACGCAGCCGAGTAGCTCTTCGTCGCCGATCCAGTCTCCTCCGCAACGTTGCGGTGCGGCGTTGCAGATGACGGAACAGGCTTCTTCCGGGAAGACGATACGGCAATCCTCGTCCGCAGCCTTGTTTTCGGCGGTTTTGTCGTGGCAGTCCGTTGGATAATCTTCCTGCGGGTCGAACGGCTGCGACATGGCTTCGCCCTGGGTATCGAGCCAGACGCACTCCTCAAGATTCCTTCCCGGAGTGAACCAGGAACTTCCATCGCAGCGTGAATCCACGTTGCGGCAGCCCTCGAACTCGATGCATTCGTCCTCGGTCCAGTCGTTGCCGTCGTCGCAGTCGTCGATCGTGTTGGCCCTGCATTCTCCTCCTGCGCAATAGTCATCCAGGGTGCAGGGATCGTCGTCGTCGCAATCCTCGTGGTTATATACGTAACGACAGCCCGCTACTTCCTGACAGATATCGGTGGTGCAGGGGTTGTCGTCGTTGCAGTCGAGCGGTTCCCCGTTGATGCAGCCGAAAAGCGGCTCGCAGGTTTCCAGTCCATTGCATTTGTTTCCGTCGCTGCAATCGACCGGATTGTATTGACAGCCCGTAGCCGGGTCGCAGGAATCGGTGGTGCATTGGTTGTCGTCGTTGCAATCGACCGCTTCATTGTGCTTGCAGCCTACCAACGCGTCGCAGGAGTCCTCGGTGCATAGATTGTCGTCGTTGCAGTCGAGCGGTTGGCCGGGTTGGCAGCCTTCCACGGGATCGCAGGTTTCCAGGCCGTTGCACAGGTTGTTGTCGTCGCAATCGGTGGCGATACCCGACTTGCATTCCTTGTCTTCGCAGTAATCGCCCGTCGTGCAGACGTTTCCATCGTCGCATAACCTGTTGTTGGAGAAGTACTGGCAGCCTTCGTCCGGGAAGCAGAAATCGTCTGTGCAGGGGTTGTCGTCGTTGCAATCGACACCGAAGCAGGGGTTGTCACTTTCAATGACTTCTTCATCTTTTTCATGTTCCGGCAATTCCACGACTTCCGGGTAATCCGCAATCTCTTCGTCGCCGGGGAGTATGTCCTGATCGGTATCGAAATCTCCGGCGATTTCAACATCTTCGTCCGCGTCGGCGTTCTCCGTTTCTTCCGTGGAGTCTTCTTCCCCGACAACGGTTTCCGTATCCTTGTCCCCGGAAGGCTGGGAAAAGGGATCTCTGTAACTTATTGCGGCCTTGTCCTCGCAAGCCGAAAAGACCGCGAGAAGACAAAGCGAAAAAATCATCACGCATACACGAGACATTGCCATACTCCGTATGAACGAGTTTCCCCTACTATATTCAATTCGTGGAATTCAGAGCAAGTTTCTTCTAAAATATCCCATAAAATTCGTGTGTGGCCATGGAAATAGTCCTTGCGGTCGGTTCTCCGAAAGCGGGAGAAAGACGCTTTTTTTGCCCTTGACACTATGCGTCGCGGGTGTTAAATTTTCACGGTCTGAATGACGATTCATTCACTCGCTCCCAATACTTACCTTTCAAGGAGGCTATCATGGCAGAGAGCGCCCAGTTCTGGATTGACAAGATTCAAGAAAACCTGACCAACAAGCCCGAATTGGCCGGCAGCATCAACGCCGTTTATCAGTTCGACATCAGCGGTGACAATGGCGGCAAATGGATTCTCGACCTTACCAGCGCCCCCGGCGCCATCAAAGAAGGCGAAGCCGACAGCGCGGACTGCACGATCATCATGGCCGAAGCGGACTTCGTGGCGATGATGGACAAAACCGCCAATCCGATGAGCCTGTACGCCACCCAGAAGCTGAAAGTTCAGGGCAACCTGCCCCTGTCCCTCAAGCTGATGGAAATCCTGAAATAATTCGAGGTTTTCTCGGATACGACCCCGCCCAATGGCGGGGTTTTTTATGCCTTTTTCTTTTTCTCATGACGCGAAGGGTTGCCTTGTGGTTAGGATTTTGTTAGGGGTTGAAACGATGCCATTTTGTGAAAGGCGACGCCATGAAACGGTCGTTCCTCTTGTTTGTATTGTTGGGTGTTTTTAGTGGTGTTTTGATATTTGGCTGTAACGATTCGGATTCCGAAATCGGACCGGACGATGGCGATACGGATTCGGTCGCAGAAGTCGACGAGGAGACCGCGCCCGTTTCCACCTGGCGCAAGCCGGAGCCGGAAGGGGACTTGGAACCCATCAAAGGCCCGTATCTTCAGCACTTTACCGACACGACGATGCATGTCATGTGGCAGACGGAAGAGCCTTCGACCACGGCCTGGGTGGAATGGGGGATCGAGGATGTCAATTTCTACGGCATGGACGTGGAGGTCGGGGAAGAGTTGGGAATTCACGAAGCTGTGATCGAAGGGCTGGAACCGCTGACCACCTATCGCTATCGCGTGGTGTCCGACGGTCTGGCCAGTGAAGAGCATACCTTCACCACCGCGCCCGATAACCCGGACGTGGCGTTTACGTTCTCGGTGTATGGGGATACAAGAAGCCTTCCGACGATCCACGAATCCACCGCCGCCGCGATCCTGCGAGACGATCCGGATTTCGTCATCAACGTAGGCGATGTGGTGGGTTCAGGCGATGAATACGACCAGTGGCAGACCGAGCACTTCGATCCCATTCGGGAACTGACCTATAGTCATCCCTATTACGTTTCAATCGGCAACCACGAAAAAGACACCGAATACTATTACCGGTTCTCCAGTTATCCCCAATACGAGAACCAATACGAGAACTACTACCAGTTTACGTATGCCAACGCACATTTCGTCGTGATCGATACGAACGTGCAAAAACCCATTCATTTCCAAACAATGGAAATCGTTGAGGAAATGCTGGATTCCCCGGAAGCGCAGAATGCCGAGTGGCTATTTGCCTTTTCCCATCATCCGGGCTGGAGCCGGGGGTGGGGTCACGAGGGGTACGTGGGAGAAACCCGCCTGCGGGATTCGTTGATTCCCTTGATGCGAGACAAAGGGGTGGACGCCTATTTCTGCGGGCACACGCACGATTACGAACGGTACACCCAGAACGGGCTTTTTCAGGTCATCACCGGCGGGGGTGGTGCCTCGCTGGACCACGAAATCAACTCGGAAATGACGTTTTCGTTCGCCCATTACGTCTTTCACGTGATGAAAATCGAGGTGGACGACAAGCGCGTCACCGCGACGGTGAAAACGCCGGAGGGTGAACTTCTCGACCGCTGGACCCTGACCCACACCACGGGGGACACATTGTTGGAAGACGATTTCGACGAGGGAACGTTCGATTCGAAACGTTGGAAAACCACGCCCGACAACTGCCCGGCGGGAGGCTGGTGCATCGGGAGCGGCAAGCCCGATTCCACCGATCGATACGGCTACGAGCACGATTCGGAATTCGCCTACGTGGATTACGCCTGGTACGAGGAGCAAGGCGGCACGGGCGAGGAATTCACGCTCGAAACGGTTCCGGTGGACGCCACGGAGTATCGGGAAGTCGATCTCGTTGTGGATTATTACTACGACAGCCTTCAGGATGATGAAGAGGGGCTGGCAACGATCCAGTACAGCACCGACGGTGGCAAGCAGTGGGAGACGACCTTGCGCCTGCAACGCTACGAAAACTATGCGCTGGATTATCGTGTCCGTCTCGACGAAGCGGGCGGCATCCCCGATCTCAGGGTTCGGATGCAACTGAAAGCTCCGGGGCAGATTTTCCTGATCGACAATTTCAAGCTGGAAGGGTTCAAATAGGGAAAACCGAGTTTTCTCAAATCCTTACACAATGCAAATAGAAAATCCCGAGCCTTCTCGTCCGCGAGGTTGCCGAAGGTCTCAGGCACACACATATGTGTAAAATCGCCTCAGTTTTTCATCGAATCCGGCTTGGTTTTGTAAAGACGCATGAGGATCGTGTGGCTCGTTTCACCATCTTGACTCCCTATGAAGGGTAGTTTTTTTTGAGAACCTGTGGCCTGAGCGACGAGGACTTTGGCGTACTTTTCCTGCATCTGCGTGCACACCTTCTGGTAAATACTCATGTTTTTTTCAGCGTGGGGTTTTTCGAAAGAAACTCCGGTGAAAAGTATAGTTGGCATACGCTGGCTTCGTAGTAGTAGTCGCAGATTTCATCTCCGGAGATTTCATCTTGAAACAATTTCCAATGAATATTGAAATTGAAGTAGCGTTCCATTTTGGGAGGAAGATAAAGCGATATATCCATATCCTGACCTTGTTCCCATAAATGGTAGTGAAAAAGCGGAGAAATGGAACACACGGTCTGGCCCGGCGCGAGACGGGAAAGTTCCTTTTTCAAAAACGGGTATTCCTGTTGAAAAATGGGCAATTCTTTATCGTAAAAGACGAAATAGCTTTCCACGACCAAGGTGGGAATCAATACGGCGAGCGCGGTTCCCAGCGCGATTCTGTTTTTCAGCCGCGTTCGTATGCCGTCCGCTCCGATAGCTACGAGCAGCATCAAAGGGAACAAACCAACCATAAAGTACCGGAAAGATACAAATTCAAACGCCGTTTTTCCCGTTACGGCTCCAGAGAAAAACGACAGGCATCCCGCAAGATACAGTTTCAGCAGGAGGTATCGGTCCTCCCGGTACGATATCCAAATTCCGAACAGGAAAGATATCGTGAGCAGCAGGAAAAGAACGTCGAAGTGCGTGAGGGTTCGGATATAAATGATTGGAGTGACCGGCAGATAGAGAAAGCTCGAAAAATCGAAGTGCCCGTAATCAATCATATCAAGAATCAGAAACACCACGGTTCCATACACCAGGGCCTGGATACCGATCAAGGCGAGTTTCCGTTTGCCGATGTGGGGGGGTAACAGCACGACCCACAATACGCTCCACCATGCGGTTTCGAGTCTGAGCATGGGAAGCAGCGCCAGTGCCAGCATCACGCCTCCGATGCCTTTTTTGTTTCCGGCACGGAAATCCGCCCAGTTCAAAAACCCCCATAGCCAGATCGCCAGACTCACGACGTGCTGACAGTCGGAAGAATAGTACATCACGATTCGTGGCAGAACGGCCATCAGCAAGGCGACGAGCACCGCCCGTCGGTGAGTGACGAAACGCCGTGCGGCCAAATAGGACAACAGCACGCAAAGCGCTCCCGCGAGCGTCACCCAGAAGGCGATCCACTGTTCGGGAACGATGCCCAAGCGGGAAACCAGCGGCTGAATCTGTGCGAACAGGATGGATATATAAGCATAGCGATAACCGGGAAACACGACCGGATACCAGTTGGCCGGCAGAGGATCGAGGTAGAACCCAAGGGTCAGCGCGAAAAGAGACAGTCCCAACGTGAAAACGATCGCCCGTTTTTCTGATTTCTTTTCAGAGAATTTCAGGTAATCCCGACGTATCCATAAAAACGACTGAAAGCCAATCAACAAGAAGGTGAATACCAGCAGAATCGGGAAAAAACCCTGTAAAAACAGATCCCAAAGGGTTGCATCCGGCTCGATGTTCATGTCGTGAATCGGTAGCTTTTCATTGCTGATATTTTCGGCGACCTTTGTTTCAACCTGGATGAAAAGCGATTCACGCTCCCTTTCGTCCAGGATGCGGGCGACCTGCTCCACGGCTTCCGGACATATGTTGTCTTCCGGCAGCACGCGAAACGTTTTCGTCACGCGGCCCCGATCGATTTTCAATCCGGGATGGGTCAAGGCCACCGAAAATGCGGGAGGGTCGCCGAAGGTCAGGTGTGCGGTCGTCGTTTCAAGTCGCACGGAATTCAGCGCTTTTCCGCAGGGCGTGGGGAAGGGATCGCGAGTCAGTTCCTGAAACGATTCCGAGGCTTTGGGTGGAAAAACGTAGCTCAATTTGTGGGATAGAGTAGAAGGACTTTTCTCGACGGAAGTCTTCGCTTCGGTCGCAAAGGCCGAGCCGAACGCCACGAGAATCGCGATCGCCGAAACCACCCCCGTCAAGCCAAACCGCAGAGGACGCCACGTCGTTTTCATGTTTTCCCGTCTTCGATACTGACTTCTTGCCTGTTAAGTAGCACTTTTCCCAATAGAACCATTATCCAAATACTTGCTCAGCCCAAAAGACTATGGAACCTTTTTCGCAGGAAAATGAAGTAGATCGTTTTTTGGAGATTTTTTAATAATTCAGTCCGAAACCACTCCGCCCCCCCCCCGATGAACACCGAGTTCGAACCGGCAGATAACCAATTTTACTCCAAACTATTTTTGTTTTTCCAGAAATATTTCAGTAGAGAATCCTTTTCGGGTGCATCACAGGATATTGTCATTTCACTCAGATTGGATACCGCTCACTCCGAGTGCCGCCCTAAGGGCGGTGTATCGAGGAGTAAATGATATGGCTCGATACGATTTGCTTCGCAAATCACTCGCCATGAGCGTTTTTTTGCAAAGTGACAATTTTTTGTGATGCACCCATCCTTTTCGATGTTTTCGATGTGAATTTTTTTCGGGGAAATGAGAATAGATAGAAAACATTGGAGGGTTCGTTCTCTCGAAGAAGTGACGGGAAACGATGCGGAATTCCTTGGAATTTAACCCGCATAATTCATGAAGAATCTACTGCGACTTGAAAATCCTCGATCTTTCACTTGTTTCCCGATTTTCATCCTCGACAGACTGTAAAGTATGTCTGCGGGTGAAAATCGGTCCAACTTCATGAAATATCTTCGGTTTTCGGCGTCTCGCTACGATCCTCATGAATAATGCGGGTTAAGCGATAGAAACCTTCAGTTGCCGTGCCGGTCTTCCACGATTTCGGTGGAGGTGTTGACGATGGCCGCCGAGCCCAGCAGCCAGCGGATATCGCAGACATGCCAGCGGAAATGTTCGTCGGTAAACGTCACCGATTCCGCGTGTTCCTGGCTGCCGTTGATGAAAATACGCACCGTGGCGGTAGTCTGCCGGGGAGGGTCTTCGTCGTCCACACATGGGCGGTTCGGGTTGTAGCAGTCGTCCCAGAAATGCACGTACACCTCGAAATCGCCGATGTCGGTGGCGTCGTCGAGATTGATGTTTTCCGGGCCGTAGCCGTCGCGATCGTCGATGTCCAGGGAGGGCTGACCGAACACGTACCAATCCACCGGATCGGGGTTTTCCTCGGTCGGAACACAGGTCGCATAGTAGCAGTCGTCGGGAAAATCGGTGTTCCACAACTCGCCTGCGGGGCGGATCAGGTGCAGGTCGAGGTCGGTGTTGTTGGTGTCCCAGGTAAGCTGGATATGGATTTTCTCATCGGGGATCGCCCGGAACATCACTTCGGAGAATTCCGGGTCGCAGCTCCAGGCGAGGTCGTCGTCCTGGACACGCAGACGAAACACGTAATACCCCGCGAGATCGAAGAAAAACGACGGTCGTGCATCGAGCAACGTCAGCGGCTGGCTACGGCTTCCCGGAGGCCGAGTGATGACTTCCCAATGGTAGCGCATGACCTCGCCGTCCGGATCGTGGCTGTTGGTAGCGTCGAGGATGATGGTTTCCAGAGGCGCGACCTGGTAGCCCTCACCCGCATCCGCCACGGGACAGAGGTTGAAACCGTCGCCGCTCAGGGGAATTTCCACGAGGGTTTCATCCGGGTCGTTGGTGGAAAATCGCAGGCGGCCCAAATCTTCGTTCTCGGTTCGGGGCGAATAGCCCACCGACAGCGTAAGCGCCTGGCCCGGTCCCAAGTGACTGACCGGGGGAAGATCGGTGAGATAAAAGGCGTTTTCCGACCCCTGGTCGATGACGATTGAAAAATTCCGCAACTCCAGCAAACCCGCCCCCATGTTGCGGATGCGCAACTCCTTGATGCTGGCGTTGGAATTCCAACGCAACTCCTCCGGGGTGACTTCCACGTCCGGTGGCACCGAATTGGCCGAAAACACGACGACCACTTCGGCTTCGTCGGTGTCGTTCGTCGTCAAAAGAATCGCACCGGTGTCGTCGTCGAGGTTCTCGCCTGGGTCGTAACGCACCTTGAGTTCGAGGCTTTGGTTTTCCTCCAACGTTGCGGATCCAGGGGGAGTTTCGTCCCAGGTGAATGACTCGGTGGTCAATTCTTCGCTCATGGCCACTTGCAGGTCCAGGGGCCAGCATCCCAGGTTCGTAACGACGGTGGAGCGCATCTCGCTTTGTCCGGCGGGAACGGTGGAGAAGTCGAGCACGAGAGGCACGACGTCGATTTCCGGTTCGCAAACCGTCACCGACACCGGCACGATGAACCGGCGGTTGTTTTCGTCGTTGCTTTGCAAGATAAGGTTATCACTGTAGAAACCGGGTTCTTCCGGGTGGAACCAGAGCCGGGTGTCGATCGAATCGAAGGCTTCGATTTCCAAGGGATTCGACTGGTTGACCGACTGAAGCTCGAAAGGAAGTTCGAAGCCGCTGTTTCCTGCGTTTTCCAGCTTGATCTGGAACACAACGAGCCCGCTTCCTCCCTGATTTTCGAGCGTGAAGGCGAACTCCGCCTCTTCGGCGCGCACGGTGCCGAAATCGAGCGGATCGGGTAAAACGGCAATGATTGGCACCTGCTTGACCAGACTACGCAGTCGGACGACGACCTCTGGAAGAACCGGATCGTTGGTGAAAAGCGTCCATTCGGCGTCGAGGTTGTCGAAGGTTGACGGACGATACAGCACGGAGATCGAAATCTCCCCGGAAGGCTCGATCGTTAGTGGTGTTTCCTCAATAATTTCCACACCTTGCGCACCGTCGGAGAGTTCCCAGCGAGAAATTTCCAACGCACCGCCACCATAGTTATTGATTAGCAGGTCCGCCGTGGCGGAGCCGCCGTGATTCACCGCGCCGAAATCCAGCAGGGTAGGGCTGACGACCATCCAGGGCTCGTCCGGGTCGCGCTCGGGGGTCGGTTCTACCTCGATGGCGTCGTCATCGCCATCGGGAAAGGCATCGACGGGGTAATAAGGAACCGAGGCCGTACATACCCCTTCCACACAAAACAGTTCTTCTCCGCAGTCGGGATTCTTCAGGCATTCCGGGCGGCATCCCCGCTCGGAATCGCACCGCCACCCGGTGGGGCATTCCCCGCAATCGACTTCCCCGACGCTCCCGGAGTTTTCCCCGCAGGAAGCGGCGTACAACCACATGCCAAGAGCGAGCCAGAATATCCAACGGTATCGCTTCATCATGTCCATACTTTGTTTCGTACGATGCTCTCCACGTCGAACGGACCAAGCCGGGATACCCCATGACTCTCGGAATCCTATCGACTAAAAAGTAGTATACCCGATACCTTCGGTTTCTGGCAATTCCCATCTGTGTGAATGGGAAATTTGGATGTGAATTTTTTTGTAGGAAAAAATCGTAGCTGGTGTCGGGTGATTTCACCCGACATACATTTGCGTAACCCATGGAATTTCCAGCACTTCGGGTCCATTCCACGTTCGTACAATGCTATTTTCTGCCCGGCAGAACCTGTACCTCGACTCTTCCGCTACGTTGGCGGAGTTTGAAGCGTGCCCGGTGGCGAAGCTCGATTTCGACGAACAGGGTTTTTTGTTTCGGATTCCAGTCGGGACGCACCGCCGCCACCGGCGTTTTCATGATCTGGGTATATAACGGGAATAATAGCAGTCTGGAGGGAACAACCACCGGTTCCAGCTTGATCGAAAGCCTGGACTGTCCTTTCCACGTCCAACTTACCTTGCACCGCCCCTCCAGCGGAATCGTGATCGTCGCCCGGTGATGCTCCGCCTCGAAGGCGATGGGCTTCAGTATGGCCGGACCTTGTTTTTCGGGGGCTCTGGGGGGTGCTTTTGAGGTTCCTGGTGCTTCAAGTTTCCTTCTGGAGTACGATTCCTGCCGCTCTTTCCATTGCTTTTCCAACGCCTGTCTGCGGTTTTCGACATTTTCCGTGGATGTTTTTTGCGGTTTTTGCGCGAGAAGGGCCGCTTTGGCGCGTTCGCGGGCTTCCCGTTCTTGTTTTTCGCGTTCCTGCTCTTCCCGTTCGCGGCGTTCTTTTTGCTCCCGGTCGAGTTGCGCCAGGCGGACTCGCTCCCGTTCCTGTTCTTCCTGAAGTCGTGCAAGTCGCTGTTTTTCCTCGCGTTCCTTTTCCAATAGCGCCTGTTTGGCGCGTTCGCGCTCTTTGCGCTCCTCTTCCAGTTTCAATGCCTCCAAGCGCTCGCGCTCCTTGCGTTCCTTCTCCAACTGGGCCATTTTGATGCGCTCGCGTTCGCGGCGATCCTCTTCCAGGCGCAGGGCTTCGAGGCATTCACGTTCCTTTCGTTCTTGCTCTTTGCGCTCTTGTTCCAGCCGTGCGAGTTCGATCCGTTCTTTTTCTTTGCGTTGGCTATCCAGTCGTGCCGCCTCGACCCGTTCCCGCTCCACGACCACCGCCTGCTGCGCCTGCCAGATCCAGCGGGATTCATCCTCCACGCGGCGGCGTTTTTCGTCGGCCCGTTTTGAGACGCCCCGGCGTTCTTTGCGCAGGGCATCCATGATGCGTTGACGGGCTTCTTCCTCGGCGCGGCGGGCGGCGAGTTCCGCGATCATCGCCTCCCGCTCGCGGCGCTCCTGCTCCCGTTTCTTTTCGAGCGCCAGAAGACGGCGACGCTCTTCCTCCTCGCGGCGTTCCTGATCCAGACGCTTTTTTCGTTCTTCTTCCAGGCGCAGGGCCGCCACCTGGGCGGCTTCCTCTTCCAATTCTTCGGGTTTGGGAGTCGCCTGCGCCACCGCGACAGGAGGAGGCACATACGGTTCGAGCGGTTCGACGAGAATCGTCAGAGCCTCCCCATCGGATTCGGCGCTGAATTCGACCTCGACACGGGGATAGAGAATCAAAAGCACCGTGGTTGTTTCCACCACGTTTTCGACTTCGACCTGGGCCAGAAATCCATCCTCGGAAATTTCCAAAGCCGGAGGTCGGGCGAAGCTTGCCGGACTGAATTCGAAAAATATCCGCGCCGGATCGGAAAGTTCGTAGGTGGAAAACTGGGGCGGTTCGCTGCCGGAAACGCGGATTTCGAAGTTTCCACCCTTTTCACTACCCTCGATACGCTCGATGCGATTCGCGGCGTGGGCCGTGGCAGTAGCGCACGCCACGAGCAGTCCGAGCAGGAAAAGAACCCCGCACGGCAAAAAACGCCGTCTTAGTCTTAATGGAAGTGGCGCACCAGCCATGGGCGGGCCTCTCCAGCGATGTAAAGGGAACCGAACACCACGACGAGTCCGCCTTCGGGAGCCAGCTTGCGGGCAAGGCGCAGGGCCGCCGAGCAGGTCTTGCGGCGGTGGACCTTCTGCCCGTGCTCCTTGAGAATGGTGGCGAGTCGCTCGTGAGGCAGTGCGCGTTCGTAACGCACTCGTGTGGCGATCCATTGATCTACGAGACCGAACATCGGGGCCAGCACGCCTTCGACATCTTTGTCCGACATCATGCCCGTGACCGCCAGCACGGGTGTGTCCGGGAATCGGTTTTTCAGGGTATTCGCCAGCGAGGCGACAGCTTCGGGATTGTGTGCGCCGTCCAGCAGCCAGCCGGGATTCTGACCGAAGGGTTCCAGGCGGGCGGGCCAGCGGGTGGCGGCCAGTCCCCGGCGCACGGCGTCGTCGGGAATCTCGAAACCTTTTTCACGCAGTTCCAGAACCAGAGACACGGCCAGCGAGGCGTTGTCGAGTTGGTGTTCTCCCCACAGGCCCGGCTCCAGGTCGTCGATGCGCTTCTCTCCCTGGACGTAGGTCCAAGCCCGCGAATCCCGCACCCAGCCGAAATCCCGCCCCAGCGTTTTACGTGGGACGCCCAGTTTTTGCGCACGTCGCGACACCACGCCTTCGGCAATTTTAGGCAATCTACCGGAAATCAACGGGACGCCGGGTTTGAGTATCCCCGCCTTTTCACGGGCGATTTTTCCCAGCGTATCGCCCAGCCACTGGGTGTGCTCGATCGATAGCGAGGTGATTGCCGTCGCCACCGGCGAGCATATGTTCGTGGCATCCAGACGACCGCCCATGCCGGTTTCGAACAGGGCGATATCGACCTTTTCCCGAAGGAAATAGTCCATCGCCATGGCGGTGGTGATTTCGAAAAACGTGGGGTTGAAGGGGTTCTTTTTCGCACTTTTTCGCGTCAATTCGTTCGAGGCGCGGCGTACGCGCGCCGCCATGGTACGGGTTTTGCGAAGGTTCGCCTCCTGCATGTCGATACGGAAGCGCTCGCCCATGCGAATCAGGTGCGGCGAGGAATAAAATCCGACTTTGTATCCCGCCGCCGTGAGCACGTTCGATAAAAACGCGCAGGACGATCCCTTGCCGTTGGACCCGGCCACGTGCACCACCGGATAGGTCAGGTGCGGATTGCCCATCTGGCGGGCCAGTCGTTTCATATTGTGGAGCCCTAACTTGATGCCGAACATTTCACGTTCGAACACCCACTGGATCGGATCGTCGCCGGAGGTTCTTTTCAAGGTGTACATCCTATTTCGTCGTCATCACCCACACGCCGTCCCAGTCTTCCGGAGGCGGATTGCTCTTGTACTGCTCGACCCGACCGATGAACGAACGCGAAGGAAAATCGTCGGGGACGATTTCCAGCGCCTTTTCGAAGCTGGCGACAGCTTCTTTCCAGTTTTGCTGCCGGTAGTAGGCCAGTCCTTCTTCGAAGTTCCGGGCCAGTTCCCGTTGCTCCGGGCTTCCCTCGCCCTCGGCCATCAACTCGAAGATCCGCACCGGCTCCAGCTTGCCCTTCACCCGAATCGAGTCGAGTTCACGGCACAGGAATGTATCCCCGATTCTCGATTTTGTAAACTCCGTAATGATGATGCACGTACCGTATTCCTTGTTGACCCCCTCGACGCGCGACCCCAGGTTCACTCCGTCGCCCAGCAGCGAATAGTCGAAGCGGAGATCCGAACCCATGTTGCCGACCCACATTTCCCCGGTATTGATGCCGATGCCGATGCGCATATTGTGCATTTTGGGCTTGTCGGGATAGGTTTCCTTCCAGAATTTCCGCAGCTTGTCCAGGCGGGAGATCATCTCCAGCGCCGTTTTGCAGGACCGGTGGGCCGAGTCGGGAAGGCTTACCGGAGCGCCCCAGAAGGCCATGATGGCGTCTCCCATGTACTTGTCCAGCACGCCGTCGTGTTTGAGCACGATTTTGGTCATCGGGTTGAGGTACTCGTTCATCAGGCGGCCCAGCTCGTCCGGGGTGAGGGTCTCGGATATCGTCGTGAAACTGCGAATATCCGAAAACAGCACCGACACCTCGCGCCGCTCGCCACCGAGTTTCAGTTTTTCGAAGTCGTTCATCACCGAATCGATAACCGAGGCGTTGAGGTATTGCTGGAAGGCGCTGCGGGTGCGGCGGCGTTCGCGTTCCTCGGTGACGTACCGGTAAATGTAGACCGAAAGGAAAATCATGAACGCTTCGGTGAGCGGCATGACGGTTTTGATGAGGTAGCCGTTGTTGAAGAGCAGGTATTTGTCAAGCACGATGTAGGAGCCGATCACCGCGATCATGAACAGTGCTCCCCACAAGGCCGCCACCCGTTGCAGCACGATGCCGAAAAGCAGGCCGAAAAACAGCACCACGCCCAATTCGAAGAAATAGGCCCAGTCCGGGCGGCTGAGGAAGTCTTTGCTGATGATGTTGTCGATCACGTTGGCGTGGATTTCCACTCCGGGAAAGTCTTCCTGGAAGGGCATAACACGCAGGTCGTATACGCCAATGGCCGTGACGCCCACGAGGATGATTTTGTCCTTCAACTCATTCAAAATATGAATGATTTTGGTGCAACTCAACTCTCGGTACATGTCCGGATCGGTCTCGCGAATCTGTTGGCAACCCGTCGCCCGAAGGATGTCGATGACCGAATAGTGCGGAAAGGTCTGTTCCGGTCCGTGGTAGTTGACCAGCAGTCGTCCCTGGTGGTCGGCGGGGATCAGTACCGCGTCTTCGTTTCGTCCCAGGGAAATGGACTCCACGCCTTTATGATACGTGTTGATGATGATTTCCTGATCGAGGTAGACCGATGCCGCCTTCAGGGAAAGCGAGGGATATAGGAGCTCGTGTTCCGGGTCGTCGTCCTCGACTTCCTGGATCAGGTCGGCTCGGCGTAAGCTGCCATCGGTGTCCGGCTGAAAGCTGAAGTGACCGAAGTAGTCGGTTTCGTCCGCAAAAATGTCCAGCGGCGCACGGATGGCGAGGCCTTTGCGATAGTGCTTCTGGTAGGATTTTTCGTCTTCGGGAGACAGCGGACTCGTGAGGCTGATTTTGCTCAACTCGACGGTTTCTATGCCGTGTGCAAGCTTTTGTTTGTCCAGGTGCTTGACTTCTTCCGAGCTGGTAAAGATGAAAAAGCCGAGAATCACGCCGACGTCGTTTTCGTCGGCCTTTGCGATGGATTCGGCCAGTATCTTGTCGGGGTCGTTTTCGTCTTTCAGGCCATCCATGTATTCGATGATATCTTCGCGGGTTTCCCTGCAGGATTCGTCGCAGTCTTCCGGCTCCTGCTTGCGGATGTCCTGGGTCAGTTCATCGACGACGTAGGAAAAGCGGCTGCGGTCTTCGTCGGAGAACACGACATCGAAGGCGATGACGCGCGCCCCGGCCATGTTGAGCGCGTCGATCATCTCCGCGACGTGCTTGCGGTTCCAGGGCCATCGTCCCAGGGCTTCGATGGATTTTTCATCGACGGCGGCGACGGCCACCTTGTTGCTGTGAGGTGTGACACCCCGATTGAGAAATTTCACGTCCAAGGCTTTGAGTTCCATCAGGTCGAAGAACCCGAAATCCCAGCCCCGTTCTTCCTTGAACAGGAAGATCATGAAAAAGACCAGTGAAACCAGTATGCTGAGCCTGAAAACGCTTAATTTCGGCAACAACCGGCGCTTTTTAGCCATAACACTGTCCCTTTCCCGAATGCCCGTTTGCGAAGACGATAGGCCAGTATGACGCAAGTAGGTGGATCTTGGCAAGCCGAAGGGAAAATTCCCAGGGCGATTCAATTCTACTTCTTTCCACCATTCCCATTGAAGGAAATTTATTAAAAAGGGTGCCATCTATAAGAGAGACCTGTTTGTCAAGCAGATTCCCCCATTTTTTTTCATCGATGTCAAGCCGTCCTTCGTTCATCCATCTATTCGGCGTCGTATTTCACGCGCCATGATTCCGTGCAAGAATCGTCCGCCCCATTCACGGTCAAGCTCTCGTCGGAGCACTGGCACCCGCGGGGTCGGACGAAACGGTGATTCGAAAGAACGTATGGAACATCGAAATCTCTTCACGTTGCTTCTGTCACTTAGCCCGCATTATTCATGAGGATCGTAGCGAGACGCAGAAAACCGAAGATATTTCATGAAGTTGGACCGATTTTCACCCGCAGGCATACTTTACAGTCTGTCGAGGATGAAAATCGGGAAACGAGTGAAAGATCGAGGATTTTCAAGTCGCAGTAGATTCTTCATGAATAATGCGGGTTAGCGTCTATCTTCGTCTGTCGCATTGCGTCTACCTCTTGATCTCGTGGCTTGTCGATACCTCCTTGGCCGGAGCCTTCGCCGAAGGCCTCCCCGTCCGTCGCCTACAACCCTCTCACGCACGAGCAAGGCGGGCGGGTCAAGGCTGCAAAGCACGAGCGAAGCGAGCCTGGCCTTGACGCGCCCGGTGCTCGTGCTACTGGGCACAAGCCGACGGACGGGGAGGACTGGAATCGCACCCGTCGCCACCAGACGCACGGCCTGCAAACTCCCAACCCCCATAACCGTCCGGCACCCCCCCAAAGCCTCGGGCGAAAAGCCCTCGGAACGTTTCAAAAGAGCATGCACGATCCGGCACAGTTTCGCCGCCACCGCCACCTTCGCCTTGTTGGCACCGTGCTTCTCCACCCAGCGGCGATAACGGGTTCAGCGGCTTCTTTCGCTTCCGGGCGTGCTGCGCGCACTCCACAAGCAACGCCCGCAACAACCCCGGCCCCTCCCGCGTGATGCGTCCCTTGCGCTCGCGATCCCCCGAATCGTAGCTCGACGGGCACAGACCCACGTAGGCCGTCACCTGCTTTCCCGAACGGAAACGACCGATGTCGAACAGATGCGCCGCAAGCACCAGCCGCGTGATCGGGCCCACTCCCGGAATCGTCTGCACCCCATCGAACGCGTGGTTTTCACGGCCAAGATCCTCGGCCATCGTCGTCAACCCTTCGATCTGATTCGAGGCCAAAAGGAAGCTGGCGAAATGCGTTTCCAACAGCTGTCTCACCATCTCGGGCATCTTGGCGTCGAGCCGCTTTTTCCAGGCCGCTTGGGTGTTCATGCTTCCCGAGGCGCCATCCAGGCCGTACTCCCTCAGCAGCGCCTTGGCGGCGTTGATCGCCTGCGTCTGGATCTTCACGTTCAGCGCCCGCGCCTTGAGCACCGAACGAAGCTTGCGCATCGGCTCCGGCGGCAGAACCACCTCGCGAACCAAGGCTCCCGTGCGCAGGTTGGTACAGAGATCCTGGGCGTCGCGGGTGTCGGTCTTTTTCTTCCGGCTGCGGGTTTTCTTCGCCACTTCATCCGCCGGGTACACCTGCGGGCATCCTCCCAATACGGCGACGATTCCGCTTGTGGAATACGCCTTCGAACAGGCTTCCATCCCCACCGGCGCACCGGGATGCTTTTCGAGCCAGGGCCGGAGCGTTTCGGAGAATCCGGAAAAGGTGGTCGGACAGGATCCGAGAAAAACCTGCTTTCCCGTATCGTCCTGAATGCAAATGGTGGTTGACTTCTGATGCACATCCATTCCAATACAAATCATGGGCTTTCCTCCTGCTTGGGACGCTCAAGCGATCCCGTTATCAAAATAGGGCGATGATACCATCGACCCTGCCGGGGGAAAGCCCTCTCTTATGGAATCACGGTCTTTCGCCGTTAGCCCGCATTATTCATGAGGATCGTAGCGAGACGCCGAAAACCGAAGATATTTCATGAAGTTGGAGCGATTTTCACCCGCAGGCATACTTTACAGTCTGTCGAGGATGAAAATCGGGAAACGAGTGAAAGATCGAGGATTTTCAAGTCGCAGTAGATTCTTCATGAATTATGCGGGTTAGGCGAATGGCCGTGAAAACACAAGGAATCCGGGCCATCGATCCGTTCCGGATCGAAGACCCGGGCACCCTTTCCTCGATTCACCGAGTTAGATTCGTGCCGAATCAAGAATTCAATCGCCCCCCGCTTTGTTTCCTGGGGGCTCTATCGCTAAAATCATAACATCCTAGAATTACAGGAAGTTTCCTGCTATCCTGCCGCATCGAAAGCCAAGAGCGCCAGCCCCGCCAGAATCCCCGCCGCTCCCACGACCCGCCACGCGGTGTGGCGTTCTGAAAACAGCAGGAAGCCGAACGCAAGGCCCGAAACCAGTAGTCCACCCCGCTTCAAGGCGATGACGTAGCCTACGTGCGGGGAAAGCTCGACGGCTTTCATCTGCAACAGCGAAAAGGCCGCCTGCAAGGCTCCAACGAGGATCAACGGCAGGCGAAAACGCTTCAAGCCCTCGAAAATACGAACGTTATTGAACTTCAATACCGGCGTGAGAAACAGCGCCAGCGAGGCGTTCATCAGCGCCGGATAGGCGTGGACACCCACATGCGTGAGGCAGATTTTGTCGAGATTCGAGGTGACGGAGTAAATCAGTGCCACGGCCAACATGAGCCGGGAGCCTTTTTCGCGGGCCAGCGCCCGGAAGGCATCGCCCGGAGGATGACCGAGCCGGTGTTGCACCAACAGGCAGCCGCCGACGATGGCCGCCACGGCGAGCGCACCGAGCGGCGTGGGACGTTGATCGACGATCAGCCAGGAGGTCAGCAGCATGAAGACCGGCGACAGCGATAGCAGGGCCAGATCCCGCGAGAGTTCCCCACGCTGAAGCGCCTTAAAGTACAGGCCGTTGGCGAAAACCAGCAAGGCCGTATTCAGCGAAAATACAAAGTAAAATTCAGGACTTACCTGCGTCGGAGAATTCGTGGAAAGCAGCAGGTCCAGGGCGAAAAACGGCAGGCTGAACAGCGAGGCCGCCCAAGCGAGCAAGAGGGCGTTGCCCGTCTTCACTCCGCGCTTGGCGACGACACCCTGCGCGGTGGTGACAAGCCCCGAAGCGAAGGCCAGGACGATCCAACCCATGGGTTTCCTCGAACGTAGAAAAGATCAGGCGTCGCCTTTGAAATCTTTGCGCGTGAACAGGGAAAACAGCGGCAGGCCAGCGTTTTCCACGTTGGCTCGACCGCCTTCCAGGCGATCCACCAAGCAGAACACGGCGACGGGTTCCAACCCTTCGTTGCGGCAGGCTTGCACGGCCTTGATGGTGCTGCCGCCGGTGGTCACGACGTCTTCGAGCACGATCACCTTGGAGCCGTCAGGCAGGCTGGCGCGTCCCTCGACCTGCCTTCCCGTGCCGTGCCCCTTGGCTTCTTTGCGCACCAGAAAAGCGGGACAGGTTTTCTTTTTGTAGTACAGCGCCACGGAGGTGGCGGTGGCCAGCGGATCGGCACCCAGGGTCATGCCGCCGACGCCCTCGACCTCTTCCGGGAAGGCCAGCACCCAATCGGACCACAGATCTCCGATCAACGCCGCGCCTTCCGGGTGCAGCGAAGTCTGGCGGCAGTCGATGTAGAAATCGCTTTTCTTGCCCGAGGCAAGCGTCACCTCGCCTTCGATGTAGGACAGCGCCTTGAGGCGCTCCAGCAGGCGAGAGCGTTTCGAGGAATCGGTGTGGTTTTCCGGGTGGAAGTCGATCATGGGTTTCTCCGAATCGGCAAGAAAATCAAAGGATTGCAGGTTGGGGACGCGGCCTGATGAGGCGGTCGTAAAAGGCGGCGAACAGGCTGAATTCCAGCGGGTAGATCACCATGCGCAACAGGCTGTCGATCACGAGGTCCGTATCGGTGGTGAACTGAATGACCAGCGTCGTCAACACGCCCTGGAAGACCATCAGAAGGATGTTGAGCAGAATGTACGGGAAGAACTGGCCCAACATCAGAATCCAGGACTCCTTGAGCGAGGCGAAGGACAGGCGACGGTCGAGCAGAACCATGCCGGCCTGGGAAAAGCCGATCGTCATGAAAATTCCCGGAATGAAAAGGAAAAGCCCGAAAAAGGCGCTGGAATCCTGCCTCACGAGCAGCAGCATGGAGAGCAGCAGCACGCTATTGGAGATCAGAATCAGCAGCGGAAGAATGTATACGTAACGCCAACCCGAGAAAATATGCAGGAATTTCAAGGGTTTTCCACGCAGGGAAAGCGCCAGCCCGAAGGTCATGCCAACCTCGAACAGCGTATCCGAAAGTTTGAAGATACCCGCCCAACTGAACATCCGATAGGCTTCGGAAAGGGATTCGGGGTTTTCCTGGTATTGTTTCATGCCCGCTTCGATGGTGAACGAACTGGGTAGAGTCACCAGCACCATAGCCAGGGTCATCAGGAAAATTCGGTTGGGGTGGCGCTTGAGAATGCGCCAGGCGTCCTGAAAACAGCCTTCGAGGGACACCGGTTTCGGTCGTTGCCGTGCCGCTTTTTTCAATCGAACGGTGAAGGAGTCTTCCGCCTTCGGCGGCTCGTAGGGCTCACGCGACTCGGGTCCGCCGGAATCGTTCGTTTCCTCGTTTCGGTCTCGGTCGAAGGGGTTGTTGGGGTCCGCCGTCATCGTGGCATCGTCTCCATGGGCGAAAGCGTTTTCAAGCGTCCGAAAAACGGTCGAAGTGTACACCATTGGGCCGAAAAAGGAAAATCCGGGACAAGTCGGGGAGCTTCACAGGGGGATTACGAAAATTCGGTACCCATTCGGACTCACAGGGTTCAAGAGCCTCTCCCACAGAGAGAGGCCGGTGCGAAGCACCATTATGGAAAAACCTCACCCTAACCATCTCCCTCGGGGAGAGAGATTTTGTGTATCATATCAACAACTTGCCGAATCTCATTATCGAAAATTCATTGCAATATTTTGTGATGCACCCGCTTGTCGTCGAACCGCATCCTTCCCGAAACGAAAAAAGCCGGGGAAATCCCCGGCCTTCTCTGCAATTGAAAACGCGTTACAATTCCAGTTGGTAGCCTACGAAAAACTGCAAGCCACCGTGCTCGGCTCCCGAAATGGCGGTCTGCGTCTTGCGCACGCCGTTGTCCACCACCTCGCTCTCGTGATCCACTCGCGAGTACGTGTACCGGAACTTCACCAGCGGTCCGCCGTTCCAAATGTCGAAGCGGCAACCGCCCCAAATGCCCATCGCAAAGGAAACCACGTCGGATTCGACGTATTTTCCGTCGTAACGACTGTCGGTGGAGGCGATGGTACGCATCAGCGAGTCGGCGGAGATACCGAGACCGATTCCCGCCAAGGGGCGAATGAAACGCAGGTGTTCGGGTACCAAGGGTTTGAGCAACGAGTGGAAATGATACTCGTATTCCAGCAAAAGAACCAGCGAACTCAGGTCGTCGTCGTACTGGTACGTCACGGTTCCGGCGATCTGCCTGGTGCTGAGATTGTAAGACCAGTAATCCAGGCCCAACCCCACACGCATACTCTGGTCCATCCAGGGCAGAACGTAATGCAGGGATTGTCCCAAGGCGAACATGCCCTTGACGCTGGTTCCCTGCTGCGGAGACATCGCGAGGTTCACGCCCAGACGCGGCTCCACCATCAGGAATACTTTGGAATCTCCCTTGTCTTCCGTCGCCGCGACGGGAGCAGGCGGAGGGGTTTCTTTTTTCGGCTCTTCGGCTTTGGCGGGTTCCTCAGGCTTGCTTTCCGGCGGCTTGGGTCGCGATGCAGGCACGGCGGCAACCACGGCAATGGGCTTCGGCGGGGGTGCGGTTTTTGTCGCCGTGATGGCCAACGAGCCACCCTGCGGCGTGTCGGCTCCCAACGTCACCACGAACTTGTGCAACCCTTCGGTCACGTCGAGTTCGCTTTCGGTCGGAGAACTGGGGAACCACTCTCCGGTTTCGGCGTAAATCTGCCCCAGTTTTTTGGGACCGTTCACCGGCATCGCGTTGACTTCCGCCCCGTTCATCGAAAATGTGAACGTCGCCTGGCGATTGAGGTTGTCCGGGTCGTTGGGGAGACGGTTCACGAACATTTCCAACGCAACCTTCGCCGGACCTTCCAGGCTGAATTCCAAGGGAGATCCAGGAGTTACGGCATAAACCGAAGTGCGGGTCACGTCGTAGACCACCGTCAGCGTACGACTGGAACTGTTGACCGTAAACGGTGCGGGACTGCCCACCTGGCTCCACGCCTGCCCGGCAAGCAGCATGATTCCCAGACATACGGCCAGACATCCACCGACACGGACTCCATTGCGTTTGAACATGGCGGTCACTCCTCGTTTTTCTGTGGAACAACGATACTTTACAATCTAGTCTGCCGGGTGAAAAAAGGTCAAGAAATTCCCTGAGTCATCAGGCGTAATTTAAAAGCGAGGTCGGGCCAATGTCTAGCCCGACATGCCCCATTTCGTTTCTAAAACAGCGCTTCTACGAATTCCTGTGGGTCGAAGCGTCGTAGATCCTCCAACGCTTCGCCGATGCCGATGAAGTGAATCGGCAGACGCAACTCGTCGGTAATGCCGAAAATCACGCCGCCTTTGGCCGTTCCGTCCAGTTTCGTGACGATCAGCCCGGTCAAGTCCAACTCCTCGTTGAATTTTCGGGCCTGATTGATGGCGTTCTGTCCGGTGTTTGCGTCGATCACCAGCCAGATTTCATCCGGGTCGCGCTCCAGCGCTTTGCCGCAGACCCGGCGGATTTTCTTGAGTTCGGCCATCAGGTTGTATTTGGTGTGCAGACGCCCCGCCGTGTCGGCGATCAACAGATCGGCCTTGCGCGCGCGCGCCGCCTGCACGCCGTTGTAGATCACGCTCGACGGGTCCGCACCCTCCTGGGCCGAAATGACTTCCACGTCGGCGCGCTGCCCCCAGATGCCCAATTGCTCGACCGCCGCCGCCCGGAACGTGTCACCCGCCGCCAGCACGACTTTGTGCCCGCGATCCGCGTATTTATGCGCCAGCTTGCCGATGGTCGTAGTTTTGCCCACGCCGTTGACACCTACGACCAGAATCACCTGTGGCTTTAGTTTGTCGTCTTCGAGTGTCCAGTCTCCCCGCGCGGGTTCGAGAATCTCCAGCATCTCTTCCTTGAGTAATTCCATCACCTTGGCGGGATCGGACAGTTCCTTGGAACGCGCCTTTTCGATCACGGCGCGGAACATTTTTTGCGAAGTCGCCGCCCCGATATCCGCCGTGTAGAGAATTTCTTCGAGTTCCTCCAACAGGTCGTCGTCGATCTTCTTCGCCCCGAACAACGCCCTCCCTAGGCGCGACATGAAGCCTTTTTTCGTCTTGCTCAGCCCTTCCGACAGGCTTTTCGGCTTGGGTTTGGGCTCCTCGATCTCTTCGGGCTCTGGTTCCGGTTCGGGCTCCTCGACCTCGACTTCGGGCCTGGCCTCCTCTTCGGGCTCTTCGGGTTCGGGAAGTCCGACTTCCACCGGACGTTCTTTTTCCTCGGAAACCTCTTCTTCTTCACCGGACACGAAACCGGGATCGCTGCTGCGCATTTCTCGCTCAACGGCGGATTCTTCGGATGCGTCTTTCTGTGCGAAGGCGGGCTCGCTCCCTTCGTCCTGTTTTTTCAAGGCTTTACGCCGCTTGCGGCGAAGCAGGATCGTCACGACCAGGATCAGGAAAAATCCACCGGCTACGTATCCATACGGACCGTTGAGCGTTTCCAGGTACTGCGCGAAAAACTCCCCGAAATCGATGTTTTCCAGCCCTAGTTCCACAAGCAACGCATCCAAATCCATAAGCTTTTCCTCAGTTGAGATCGACGGAAACGATTTTGCTGATGCCGGGTTCTTCCATGGTCACGCCGTACAGCGTGTTGGTGATTTCCATCGTTTTCCGGTTGTGGGTAATCAGAATGAACTGGCTGACTTTGCTGATCTGCCGCACCGTCTGGATGAAACGCCCGATGTTCACGTCGTCGAGCGGCGCGTCCACCTCGTCCAACAGGCAGAACGGGGTCGGGCGATACAGGAAAATCGCGAAAATCAGGCTCATCGCGGTGAGTGCTTTTTCGCCGCCGGATAACAGACTCACGCTTTGCAGCTTTTTCCCCGGCGGCTGTACCTCGATTTCCACGCCGGTTTCCAGCAGGTTTTCCGGTTCGATCAAGCGCAATTGCGCGTGGCCGCCTTCGAACATGCGGGGAAACAGCTCGGAAAATTTGGCATTGACCGCTTCGAAGGTTTCGCGAAAACGCTTGCGAGTCGTGCGGTTGATTTTCTCGATGGCTTTTTCCAGCGCCGTCATCGAACCGAGCAGATCGTCCCGCTGGTGGGTCAAAAAGTCGTGGCGCTCGGAAAGCTCTTCGTAATCCTTGATCGCCTGAAGGTTGACGGAGCCGATTTTCTCCAGTTTGTCCCGCAGATCCACGCGCTCCTCTTCCTCGGCGTCGCTCAACGGTTCCTCGCGGCGGTAAGTTTCCCAGCATTCGGACAATTCCAGGGCGTAGCGGTCCTGAATCACGCGCACCAGCGAGTCCCGAGCGCCTTC
This sequence comes from Myxococcota bacterium, assembly GCA_963663525.2. GTDB lineage: Bacteria > Myxococcota_A > SURF-8 > SURF-8. The sequence goes on along the minus strand of CAXXHC010000003.1, from coordinate 713,564 downwards.
GTCGCGCACCGCCCGGACTTCGGCATCCTGCACGTTTTCCTGAATGATTTCCAGGGCTTTACGTGCTTTTTTGGCTTCTTCGCCCATTTCATCCACACGCGCTTTTTTCTGCAGGAACTCTTCGCGGATGCGCGTGGCGATCACGTCCAGACGCGAGCGCTTCTCGGCCAGTTCGCCGGAATGGGCGTTGCTTTCTCGCGTTTTTTCTTCCAATTCCTTCTGCCGCCGCTCGTCCCGTACCGCCTCGTCCCGGTTTCTCTCGACGGAACGCTGCATATCGCCCTCACGCTGGCGCAACTGGCTGAAATGATTCTCCAATCCGCGCTGCTGCTCGACGAGCTGGGCGTATTCCACATCCACCGCCCGCAACTGCTCGCTCAGCTCGTTGCGACGATCCGCCGCCTCAAGCAATACATCCTGGCTTTCCTGCAACTGCTTTTGCAACTGCTGCTGGGCGTCCTTGTCTTCCTGGATCGTCTTCTCGATATCTTCCGCCTGCTTCCTCCAGGCCGCCGTTTGGGCGTCCTGTTCCTCGCGTTCGTGGTCCAGGCGACGGCGGCGACCGTCTTCGCGGGCGAGGTCCGCCTCTAGCCGATGCAGGTCTTTGCTCACCCCTAGAACGGCGATTTCCACCTGGCGGCGTTCGCTGCGCGTGACTTCCAATTGTTTTTGTAATGCTTCGAAATTACTAAGCATTTCCTCATGGGAAGCGCTTTGTTTTTCAATCTCGGCGTCTCGCAGAGCAAGTTTTTCCTCCAACTCGCCCATTTCCCGCTTGCGCATCAGCAACAACGTGCTCTGGGCCTCGGAACTCCCCCCGGTGAGGCAGCCCCGGCGGTCGATGAACTCTCCCTCGGGCGTGACCAGCGAGAAGCGCCCAGGATGCTCCATCCAGCAGCGGGCGGCTTCTTCCAGATCCCCGGCGACAAGCACGTCGGCCAGCAGCGATGTTACGTAGTTGCGCACATCTTCCCGCACACGGACACGATCCAGCAAACGAGGCAACGGCGCATCGGAAGTGGCGGAAGGCTCCGGGGTCAGTCCGGCGGGGACGAAGCTCGCCCGCCCGTATCGTTTGGAACGCAGCACCTGCACGGCTTTGACCGCCGCCTCCAGATTTTTAGTGACCGGCCATTGTAAGCGATCGGTAAGCGCCGCCGCGAGCGCGGCCTCGTAATCGGCATCGGCTTCCACGGCATCCGCCAACGTCCCCAGCAGTTCGCCTTCGTCGAAGATTTCGGCGCTTTTGGACATCACCTTGCGCACGCCCTCGGCAAAACCCTCCAGGTTGCGTTCCAACTCCATCAACGATTCGAGCCGGGACGCCGTTTTCAATCGCTCGTCCCGAATGGTGCTAAGTTCTTTCGCTGCCACGTTTTTTCGCTCGCGCAATTCGTTGAGACTCGTATCCTCCTCTTGCGCTTTTTGACGAAGTCCGGCTTCTTTCTCGTGCAACTCGTTCTTTTTCGCGACGAATTCCGCTTTTTCCTGCTCCAAGCGTTGGCACTCTTTTTCCGCCATGGCTCTTTGTACGGAATTCTGGCTGATGCGATCTTTGCTGTCTGAAATGCGCTGGTACAGGAAGCGAATTTCCCCCTGTTTCGAATCGATCCGGCTGGCGATTTTGTAATGCGCCGACTTGCGCTCGTCCACGGTTTTCTGCGCGTCGCGATAGGAGGCTTCCGCCTCGTCGAACTGCTTGCGCCGCTCTTCGAGCGCTTTCTTTTTTTCGTCGATCTGACTCAGGAGTTCTTTCTTTTTCTCGCGCGAAGCCTCGATTTGATCGGCCAGTTCGCTTTTCTGCTTTTCCAGTTCCTTTTCCGTGTTCGCAAGGTCGGTTTTTCTGCTACGAATCCGTTCCTCTTCCTCCCTATAGGCTTTGCGGTTATTCTCCTCCAGAGAAATCAGCCGCTCCAGTTCGTGGATTTCCTCGCCGAGATCCCTCAGCCGCGCCTCGTTGCGGTCCTGCTCGATGCGCACCGTCTCCAACTTTGTTTCCATCGTATCCAGACCGGTGCGCGAACGGGCGCGATCTTCGAGCAACCCGCCGAGTTCCTTACGCTTTTTCGCAATCGCCCCGTTGAGCCGGTCGTATTCGAAAGCGGCGGAAGCCATTTCGAGTTCTTTGAGACGACTCTTGATAATACGATAGCGCTCGGCCTTTTTCGCCTGTCGATTCAAGGAGTTAAGTTGCCGTTTCTGCTCGGCGAGTACGTCCTCGGTGCGAAGCAGGTTTTGCCGGGTCTGCTGCATTTTGCGCTCGGCTTCACGCCTCCTGGAATGGTAGCGCGTGATGCCGGCGGCCTCCTCGATCATGTACCGACGATCTTCCGGCTTGGCGGATACGATCAACCCGATCCGGCCCTGCTCGATGATGGAATACGCCTTGTTTCCCGCTCCGGACCCCAAAAACAAGTGAGTGATATCCTTGAGGCGGCAGGGACTTTTATTGATGAAGAAATCGCTTTCCCCGCTTCTGTAGAGCTTACGGCAGACTGAGAGGTCGTCCACGTTGTACTGGGCAGGTGCAAGACGGGCTCGGTTGTCGAAGGTCAGCGTCACTTCGGCCACGGCCTTGGGAGGCCGGGATTCGCTGCCCGCAAAAATCACGTCCTCCCGGTTGCGCCCGCGCAGGCTTTTGACACTCTGCTCGCCCATCACCCAGCGGATGGCGTCGACGATGTTCGACTTTCCGCAGCCGTTCGGCCCTACAATGCCGACAATGGGCTTATCGAAAAGCAGCGTCGTTTTATCCGGGAAAGATTTGAACCCGGAAATGTCCAATCGTTTGATTCGCATCGGTGGGAAACCTCCGATGAAACGTCATCCCACCCCTTGGGAAACACCGGTCTTCGCGCCGCTCCGGCGGAATTTCCGCCATGCGTCCGCTGTCCCGTCCGAATCCCTCTGGGAATATTCATGCCTTGTGGATGTTGCGGATTTTCTTCCACAAACTCCGCCGAAGCCGCCGTTTCGACATCGAAGACGGCCACTCCATTGCAGGGCGAAGTCAACCACAGACCGAGGGGAAAAGCAAGCCTCTCCCCTGATGTTTTTCACCGTTCGTGACGGCCTTCACGAACCCGTGAAGGCTCCAAGAAAAAAGGCTCCCGACAAACGCGAGAGCCTGTATCATACGGAGTTTTTCCGATCTCAGAAGGTGTACTTCAAAGTCGGATTGGCGGCGATGTAAAGGCTGGAGGCATTGATAAGATAGCCGGAGCCGATTTCGAAACCGACAGAAAAATGCCGCAAACCGGTGTAATACTCGACGCCCAGTCGTCCACCCCCGAAAAAGTCCATCAGGTCACCATCTTTGAAACCCGTGCGGTGCACGACGGGATCTCCGTTGGCATCGGTGGTCTGGACCGTCTCTACACCATCCGCCGCCGCCATGTTGAACGCCAACCCGCCCATCAGGTCGAGGTAGACTTCCAGGCGCTTGGTCGCCGCATACCGGAGATGCGCCACGAGAGGCACCTGCATCACCAAGGCATCGCCCTTGATGACCGCGTTTTCCACGGGAACGAGTCTGCCGGTGGTGGGAGAGATTTCCTCAATGGTTCCGGCCTGGTTGATCGTCGCCAGCACGTCCAGTTCGAGCGCGAACCAGCGGTCTACGATGTCGTACCCGACTCCGAAACCCGTCATCATGCCCGGATCGGACTGGTCGGCCATGTCACCCACGAGAAACGTCGAAAAACCGAAGCGGGAACTCATATACAAGCCCTTGACCACTTCGACGATATCCGGATCGCCCCAGTACGTTTCCACACCACGACGCTCGGCGGAAACGGCCAATTCATTACCGCTTTCCTTATCGTCCTTGGCCTCGCTCTCCTCGACGTATTCTTCGCCTTCGGCGGACACGCCTTCTTCCTCGTCAAAATATTCGCCGTCACTCGGCATTTCGTCTTCGGCGGCTTCTTCCTCGAAACCTTCTTCGGCGAATTCCTCGTCCTCCATGTCCTGCGCTACGGCGGACAACGGAAGCAGCAAGGCGAAAATCGCGAGAATCACAGTGAATTCCAGGTGTTTTCTATTCATCGGTTCCAACCATTATGGTTAAGGAAGTGCGACCTTCCGTTACTGGTTCTGGTTAAAGATGAACGGATAGTTAACCACAACAATACCGCCACCCTTGGGAGAGGGGAATCGCAGGCGCTTGATAACGTTGGCCACGCAGCTTTCCACGCTCGAATTGCGCATGGTGGTGACAGCTACCATCGAAGAGAGCACGTTGCCTTGGGGGCCGATCGTGAATTTGACCTTGATTTTGCCGTACAGGCCCGGAGAACGCTGCAGTTCTTTCTGGTAGCAGTAACGAATCTGGCTGCGGTGTTTCTGGATAATACGAGCGATGATGGATTTATCCAGAGAACCTTGAATGGTCGGCGAACCGGTACGGATGTTGATGTTACCTTTGCGCTTTTTCAGATTGCCACTGGCGCCGATACCGTAGCGCGCCGCACCGCCGCGTCCGCCACCTCGTCCTCGGGTTCCCAGACCGCCGATACCCAGAGCCGCGCCACCGCCGCCCATACCGGCACCCATCATACCGAGACCACCGACACCGCGCATATCCAGACCGGAGATGCCTTCGAGCATACCAAGGGTCTTGTCCAGACCGGCACCGAGGCCGCCACCGCCGAAGAGTCGGTCCATGGCTTCCATACCGGTGTCCAATGCACCCAAGATACCCGCGCCGTCCACAACGCGGTCTTCTTCGAGGCGCTTGCGGGCGTCGCCTTCGGTTTTATCGACGACGGATTCTTCCTCGCCGATTTTGCCTTCATCGCCCATGGCTTTGTCTTCGGAGTCGCGGATGTCGATTTTCTCTTCTTCCGGCTCCTCGATATCATCCTCATCATCCATCGGCTCCAGGATGAACTTGGCGATACGTTCGGGAGCATCGAGAATATCCGCAATTTCCGGAGGCGGCATGGTTGTCAATTGGATGTAGAACAGTACGAAGAGCGTGTACAGAAACGCAAACAGTCCAACTATTGGATATTCCAGGTTTTTCGTAAACGGCGCTTTTTTGTAGCCTGCAGGAGGCACCCAACGAACGTAGTATTGGACTTCTTCGAAATCGACAGTCACAGCCGACCCGGGGGCCACATCGATGCTGTAAGAGTTGGACGACTTCTTCTGCGCCTTGTTTTTGTCGATCAACTCTTCAAAAGTGAAGGAATCGTCGCCTTCCTGGAACCGACCCTTCATCGTCTTCGTGAAATTCAGCTTGGCGGCACTACCATTGCCTGTAAACAGTTCGTACGGTTTGTCGTCATGCGGAAGATGATCTTGGCGCACGAAGAAATCCGCTCCGCGCTCGCCGACCAGAATGTTGGGAGCGTGTTTGTAATGGAGCATATCCATCAACATATTATTCCAAAGGATTTCGCGGACTTCGAAGACCTGTTGCTTCGAAGTGGATCGCTCCACCTTCTCCGGAATCAGATCCAACACGTAACGAGATTGGCGTTTGCGCTTGCGCGCCTCGGCTTTGGCCCGTTCGAACGCAGCTTTTTTCTTTTCGAGAAGATCTTCCTCCGATTCCGCCTTCTTTTCGTCCTTTGCCTCGGCTTTTTCTTCCTCGGCAGGCGTTTCGGCTTCCTCTTCCTCGGAAGTTTCCTCTTTGGCCTCGACCGCTTCTTTCTTCTCGCTTGAAGCGTCTTTCTTCTCTTCGACGGCCTTTTGCTCTTTTTTCTTCTCGTCTTTTTTCTTCATAGGGGGTTCCGGTTCGCTGGGTTGGGTATCTTCCTTCGCCGCTTCTTCGGAAACGACGGCTTCCGGTGCATCCTCGTCGGCGGATTCGGTGTTGCTTTCCTTTTCGGAAAGGTTGTATCCCACATCCACCACATCGATCGTAGTCGATCCTAGACGGATCGTATCACCTTTTTTCAGGTCGTGCTTGCTGGTCTTTTCGTCGTTGACGTAGGTTCCCTTTTCACTACCGAGATCCATCAGGGTAAAGGCGTTGCCTCTTGAGCTGTCCAACATCGCGTGAACGACGGAAACATCGTCGCCGGAAAGCTTCAATTCCGAGCTCTTTCCGCTGCCGATCGTTACGGACCCTTGATCGAAATGCAGCGTTCGCTCGCCTTCCGTATCTTTCACGCGAAGCTGAATGCAAAGTTTTTTGTCCGCCATGGTACTTTCTTCCGTCGGGCTGCTCAACCAAGAACCGTTCCAGGTTTCCTAATCTATCCGCTACACCCGTTCTAGATTGCCATGTGCCGAAAACGGCGAGTCGTAAACCCGTTCAGTTCAGGTCGTCCACCGACTTGAACATCTCCGCTTCGAAATTCTTCCGCACTTTGATAAGCGAATCGAATTTTCGCTTTTTCCGCTCGAAGAAGTAATCGCCCGTAGGTTTTTTCAACTCGCCTTCGATCAACAGATCCTCGAAGTCGATCACGGTTTTCTTCTTGTACTGAACGTCCTGGGCCGACACGGAACCAGCCACCAGAACCAATACAATCGCCATCAACGAAACAAGCAAGATTTTTTTCATCGTTTCCTCCCTGTGGGAGTTCATTTAGTCACTATTTACGATGCCTGAAACCGGAACAACCGGTCGGTTTTTCGAAAAACGTCTTCTTTTTTCCACTCAGTAGCGATTTTTCACAAAATTGCATCATTCTGCCGCTGGTGCTTCTACCGGAGCGACTTCCGCTGGGGCCGCTTCCGCTGGAGGCTGCTCGGCGGGGGCTTCCGCAGGGGTCGCTTCCGCGGGTGGCTGCTCGGCGGGGGCTTCCGCAGGGGCCGCTTCCGCGGGTGGCTGCTCGGCTGGAGTTTCCACCGGAGCCGCTTCCGCTGGAGGCTGCTCGGCGGGGGCTTCCGCAGGAGCCGCTTCCGCGGGTGGCTGCTCGGCGGGGGCTTCCGCAGGGGCCGCTTCCGCTGGTGGCTGCTCGGCAGGGGCTTCCGCAGGGGCCGCTTCCGCTGGAGGCTGCTCGGCAGGGGCTTCTGCCGGGACCGCTTCCGCAGGAGGCTGCTCGGCGGGGGCTTCTGCCGGAACCGCTTCCGCAGGAGGCTGCTCGGCGGGGGCTTCCGCAGGGGCCGCTTCCGCGGGTGGCTGCTCGGCTGGAGTTTCCACCGGAGCCGCTTCCGCAGGAGGCTGCTCGGCGGGGGCTTCTGCCGGGACCGCTTCCGCAGGAGGCTGCTCGGCGGGGGCTTCTGCCGGGGCCGCTTCCGCAGGGGGCTGCTCACCTTCTGGAGTCGCTTCACCTTCCGCAGGGGGCTGGCCTTCCTCCGGCGGAGCCTCGGTCTTCGGACTTACCGGCGGCGGAGTCGGGCGCTTCTCCTCGATGACCTCGACCTTCTTACACTCGAAGAATTCGATAAAGTTCTTGGCCTGGGTATTGTGCTTCTCGTCGTCAAGATTCAAAGCCAGGAAATGCTTGAACTGCTCGTCCGCTTTTTTCTTGTCGTACAGGTGATCGCAGTAAAGAGCGCCAAGGCTGAATAAAGCATACGGATTTTCGGGTTGTTCCTTGAGCACCTTCAGATACAGCTTTTCGGATTTTTTCAACTCGCCGTATCCGCGAAGAGCCTGCGCCAGACCCAAAGTGGCCTCCAGATTTTGCGGATCTTCCGCCAGCACACGCTGGTAATGCTCGCGGGCATGTTTCCAGTCGCGTCCCGCCACGGCGATATGACCGAGGTTCAGGTTTGCGGCCATCAGGGTTTTATCGATCTTGAACGCGGTCCGGAAATTGGCCACCGCACGGTCCTTTTCACCCATTTTAAGGTAAATCAGACCGAGATTGTTGTACAGACCGGCATCTTTGGGTCGCTTGGTGTTTTCCTGGGCCTGAATGCCGTTGGCCGTCACCATCCGGGCCAGCAGGATTTTATCCTGGGCGAGGTAAATCAGACCAAGGTTGTTGAAAGCCCCCGCGTGGGCGGGATCGAGCATGAAAATCTGCCGGATGTACTTGAGGGCGTTGTCCCAGTCCTTGCGCTGGCGATAGATCGTGGCGATGTTGTTGCGCACGTTGAGGCTATCCGGGTTGGCATCGGCCTGTTTCTGGAAAAATTCCAGGGCCTTCGCCTCTTCACCCTGCATCATGTAAATTTTACCCTTGGCGAGGATCAACTCCTCGTTCGTAGGATCTTTTTCCAGCAGCATGTCGATTTTCGGCATGGCCTGCTCGAAACGCCGCATTTTGACGTAGATCAGCGCGATGTTGAAGTCCATATTCTCGATGTTGGGCACATGCTTGTGCGCCTCGTCGTACAGTTCGAGAACCTTTTCGTAATTGACGTCGGACTTCTCCAACTCTTCCTTTGCGAGTTTGAGTGCGTTGCCCGCAAGATTTTCCGGCGTCTGCACCACGATACACTTCGCGGCACGACATGCTTTGTAAGGACCGCAGTCGCTATCGGTCATACATTCGGGCGGGGGGCCTACGGGTTCGTCCTTTTTTCCGCAGGCACCAAGCGCCGTAACGATCCCGGCAAGCAAAAGCAGGGTGATTATCCGCGCTTTGATCGACATCTCGGCTCCTTGAACGTTGGCTTTTCCAGCTTCCTGAAAATTCATGAGAATCATCTTGCCTTGTTATAAAATGGCCGCTTGCGTGCCAAGACAGGCCGTTTTTTCGGGTTCCGGGGCGCTTTCGACCGGTTGGGTCGGCTCGGCGGGTTCCGCCGGGGCGGGTTCGACCGGTTCGACCTGGGGCGCTTCCGGGTTATCCGGGAGTTTCAGCGCCTTGAAACGGGCCATGTACCAGGAATCGCTCTCGAATCCCGGTTTCGGCGCAAATTCCTTGGCCGGGGGATACGCATCGGGCACGAGGATGCTCAACTGATCGAGGGAATCCATGGAGTACTTGTTGTAGACACCCAGCTTGTAAGACGTCTGCAAGCAGCGTTCCCAGAATCCGATCGCTTCGATTTCCGCAGGCTTGCCGATGCGCTCCATGACGGAATCGACGTATTGCACATACAGATCGTCGGGATTCTCGAACTCCATGAAATACGGAGGCATTTCAGAGTTGTAGATCGCCACGGACAGTTCACGGAAAACTTCGCCCAGCTTGTACAACGAAGCCAGAGTGTATTTGGTGGACTTAAGCTTGAGGATTTCGAGGTATTTTCCCTTGAGATCGTTGGCCGTTTCCACCTTGGTCGTCAGCTTTTCTTTCATCTTACTGTCCCACTTCTTGATCTTCGCCGACGTCCACTCCCAGGGATTGTAATTGACAACAAGCTGCATTTCCTTGAAAGCCTTCAATTCCGGCTCGATCTTGCGGAAGTGGGTCAACGCGATGGCGTCGCGCGCTTCCTGCCCGAGTGCATAGCCTTCTTCGATGTCGCAGAAACCCAGCTTGTAAATGGTCTGATACGTGGCTTCCTTCGCCTTGTAGTTTTTCACGCGCGGGTGATCGTAAATCTCCAGCAATTCGAGGTGGGCCGCAAAGATACGATTGGGCTCGCCTCGAATCTGGCCACGCTTCTCCACGTTGCCGTTTTTATCGAATTTCGGCCACGTGATGTCCTTTTTACGCCCGTTCAGGTAAGCGGTAAAGGCATCGTAGGCGGGGAATACCTTGTCCTGTTCCTTCCACATAATACCGAAGGTGAAGCGCATGTTGTCTTTCTGGTCTTCATCGTCGATCGTCTTCATGTAGTTCTTTTTGTACTCGATCGCTTTCGCCGTATTTCCGAGATTCTCGTGGAAAATCGCAGCGTTGTAAAGCGCCTCGTCTTTATGTTTTCCTTTCGGATAAATCTTTGTGTAGTCGTCGAACTGCTTGACGGCATCGTCGAACATCGCCATGGCCATGTAGTTCAGACCGATCTTGTAATGGACCTCTTCCCGGTACGCGGATTTCGGATACGTCTTGAGCAGAAGCTTCTGCTGATCGATGGCTTGCAGAATCCGACCCGCTGCCACGAGGTGCACACCCGCGTTGTACATAGCCATTTCGCGGAATTTCGAACGCTTGAACTCGTCGCAGAACTGTTGGTATTCCTGCGCAGCTTGATACCATTTTTCATAAGCCGGGCGAGTTCTTTCCGGCAAGGCGAGCGCTTCGCATTCGGTGGTCTCCACCTTTTTGAAGGTCACCTTCTCGTTGAGTTCGCGAAGCTCACGCCTGAATCCTGCCTTGCTGGTCAGGCGGCGGTTTTTCAGGTATTCACGCACTTTGGTGTACAAGGCGCGCCAATCACGCTTGAGGTTGAGAGAGTCCAGAATCAGGTTGGCGCTGAACTCGGCCAGCCGGTGCGTGGGGTAGTCGTTGGTAATCATTTCGAATCGGCTGACCGCTTCATCGAAATTGTTGTGCGTGTAGTGAATGATGGCGACTTTGTAGATAATGTCGATTTTGTACTTTGATTTCGGGATGTTATCGATGTAGAGGTCGCAGGCGGCCACGAAGTTCGTTACGCTTTCGGACATTTGACGCGGCTTGAACTGCTCCTGGAAAGCCACTGTTTCCTCGCAACGCTCGACGTGGGTCTTTTCCCGTTCCTTTTTGACTGCTGCTTCCTTGAGTTTGTAGCCTTTGTCCACACGGCGGGATTTTTCCTTGGTTTTGTTCATCCAATCCCGGATTTCCTCGTGAACCAGCTTTTCGAGCGACAGGATGGCCGAGTAGGACGCCTCCTCGAAGTGTTTGCCTTTGCGGTCCATCTCCGCAACCTTCATGTAGCCTTTACCGGCGCGGTGATAGTATTCCGTCATGAGATCGCAATTAGCCTGACGGGCCGCAGCATCCCCACCCCTATGACAGGCTCTGTCATAATTGTGGGCGCGCGTCCAAAGCAATTCCGCATAGTTCCAGTTCACATCGTAGAACTTATCGGATTTACTGAAGTATTTCAGGTAGATATCGTATAGCTCCTGGGTACGATCCCACACCTCATCACGGTTGATCTTGCGGGCTTCCTTGTGATAATCCACCACGGTGCGGATCAACATACGTTCGGCAGTTACCCAAGCCTCGTTGATGGCGTCCGGCTCTTTGACGTGGTTGGCCTCGACCCACTTGGATTCCTCCGGCGGCTTGGCGTAATCGACGAGGGTGATGATTTCCTTCGTGGTGTTTTCCTTGTCGCCCTTGTTGGAGTACGCCTCGACGATACGCATCTGGAATTCGGGGTTGTCCAGGTGCAGCGGATAATCGTTGATAAGGCGTTTGTACACCATGATCGCGCCGTCGAGTTTGCCCTGGTTGGTGAGAATGTCGCCCAGGCGCACCAACATCATGCGGAAGTACTTCTTCCCGCCGACGGTCATGAAATATTCTTCCGCTTCGCGGACGATTTCCTTCTGATCCTTGTTTTCCTGGTCCGCGTAAGCCATAACCAGATCGCGCAACGCTTCTTCTTTCAATGTAATGTTCGAAGCCGTTCCCTGCGCATCGGACCATTCGACGACTTCCTGGAAGTACTTGATCGACGTATCGTAGGCACCGAGATTGTACTCACACCAAGCGAGTTTGTACTTGGCGTACCCCCACAATTTGTTGGTCTGTTCGTATTCCAGCACCTTTTTGAACGCCGGCATGGCGTCGTAAACGTTGTTGTTGCCGAAATAATAATCGCCGATGGCCATGTAGGCTTCGGGGGCGAAATCGCTTTTGGGGTATTCCGTCACGAGTTTGCGGAAATAGTCGTTGCCTTTCGCGGCCTGGCCGATTTCCCGCAGGTTGGACGCCATGAAGAAGTAGGCATCGTCCATTTCACTGTATTGCGGGTAACGATCGATGATGAACTCGCACACGGTCACGGCCTTGCGGTTGTAACGAAGCCAGAGATCCGGGTCCGGCTCTTTGGGCGGCTCGCCTTCCTGGTTGGCCTGGAACCATTTCTCCATCCGCTTCTGATGCGCCTCCATCGTGTCGATATTGAGACGCTTGGCCTTCTCGGAATACAGCTCGGCCAATCGACGCAACGTCTGGGCAGTCTGATAGCGCTTGAGCACGTTGAGCAGCTTATTGATGGTGATGTCGATACTGCGTCCAACTTTGGAATCCATCATCGAGACATCTTTTTCGACCTTCAAAAGCTTGAGATCGATCAACTGATCTTCCTGCTCTCCCTTGAGCAGTTTTTCCATCTCGTCTTCGCCGCTCTTTTTCTTCTCGTCTTTTTCGGTTTTTCGCTTGCGGCGTTTTCTCTTTTTCGTGCTTTGTGCATAGGCGGGTTGATGGTTCGCGACCACAACCTGATCCATTACGAAGGATCCGGCGCAAAACGCGAGAAACACAAGCCAGAAAATAGCAAGTCTGAGCAATCTAACTGCCATAACGTTACCCGTTCGTCGTTTGAAATTGGGCGGATGAACGATCGTTGCTTATTCGCACTTCTGGTCCACGGTCATCAGGTAATATCCCAACTCGTCGTACCAGTATTCTCCGTCGAAAGGCCACCATTGGAAATCGTCTCGAACAGCAGGCGTGCGAAGTTTTTCCATTTCTTCCGAAATTTCGCCGACTCCCATCATATCGACTTCAATGTCCAGCCCCTGAATATCACGCTTCTGCGCCTGCTCCATCATGGCGCTCGATACTTCCACGTCCACGTTCTGGGCGTTGCCGATCAGGTTGCGCAGCATACGGTGCGTTTCACTCAGGCCACGGAGCAGATATTTCCCGGCGCGCTTGCGCAAGTTCAACTGTTGGCGCTCCATACGGCGAACCGTCGTTTCGTGGAATGAAGTCGCCAGGAATTCCTTGGGAGCATTTTCCATGATCGCGAATTCTTTATCGAACTGTTGGATGTGCAGATACATTTTCGTGAAACTGGAGTCGTTGAGCAAGTGCGTAAGAATCTGGATGGACAGCGCCGTGGTCTGCTTGTTGGGATTACGGTAGGCTTCCTTGTACTGCCATACCATATCGTCGAAAACGGTTTCGGAAGGCTTGCTCCGCCACTCGGCGAGGTACGTGGCCGTACCCTGCTCCATCGGCTCGAAATGCCTGAAGAACCACTTCAGCTTGCGATCGGCTTCCCGATAGCGGCAAAGCTGGAACCAGGTAATGGCTTCGATCAGGTGCGTTTCCGGAATGAATCGGGTGTCGAAGAAGGGGGAGGCCAGCGTCAGGCTGGTACCCAAAGACACGTCGAAACGACCGATCAGCGTGGCGGCCCAGGTTTTCTGGAAAAGGGAGTCGAACCAGCGGACGTTCGAACGGCTCACACGGTCATAGTACCGAATCGCCGTGTAGAAAATCTCGTCCTTATCCTCGTCTCCGGCATCGTGACCGGCGGCGTAATAGAGCTGACCGGTGGCGATCTTGCTCATTTCCTTGACTTTTTGCGATTCACCGAATTCCACCGCCACTTCGGGAAGGCGCTGGATCATATCGAAAGTGGTCTTGGCCTTGTCGTACTCCTTACGCTTGATCTCGATAATGCCTCGGAAATAGTTGGCTTTCGCGTAAAAGACCGAATTTTCCTGCACCTGGCTGAACTTGATGTAGGCTTCGTCGATCTGCCCCTGCTGGAAATACATCCGGCCCAGCAGATACACCAACTCGTTCTGGAATTTCTGCGGGAAGCTCGTCAGCTCCACGGAACTGAGCACGGCGAAGATGACATCCTCATCACCGGTTTCGTAGGTAATCATCAGCAGACGGATCAGCGCCGGGGTGAAGTACTGCGAATTGTCCGGCCCTTTGAAAAGGATGTCGTTGGAAAGAAGGTAGGTACAGGGTTTGTACATCCCGAGACGATACAGGGATTCGGCAAAATAGAAGGTGGCCGTATCGTGAATCCCACGCAATTGGGGTTCCTGGGTCACTTTGAAAAAACCGATGGCCGACGTCCAGTAATCCTCGGAGTTGTATGCGAGGATGGCATCCCGCACGAGGGGAATCTGCATCACCTCGGGATTGGGATTGATTGTATCGTAACGGGAAAGAAGCTCTTCGCGGGTTTCCACGCCTGCGCAGCCGGCGAATAGTACCGGAAGAATCCATAGCAACATATACGAAAAGTGCTTATTCATCAGCATTCCCTATCGTGGTGACCGCCTTGCACGAATGGCGGCGTCCCTTGACGGTTAATACGGTTCCCTATTCGGCTCTCAGTTCGGCGGGAGATGGAAGCTCAGACCCACCGTTCCAAACAAAACGTTGCGCAGCAACGTGCCGCCGCGTTTCTCACCAGAGCTGATCATCGATCCGATGTTCTGCTCTCCCTGGGTGGCGGGATCGCGGGTGTCATCCTCGGCGAGCAGCGCGTAGTACGTCACGTCCACTCGCAGGGACAGCCAACGGTTGAAGTACAGGTTGGTCATCATGCCCACTTCGGGAGCGGGATGAATGTCGCCGTTGTCCAAACCCATCGCGGAGGCTCCGGCGTAGATGCCGAGGTCGTAGTGGGCGATGATGCTGGAAAGCAACGCGAACTTTCCGTACATCGGGTACCAGACGAAATCCGCGCCACCCCACCAAGACAGAGGCGAGTTCTTGACGTTCTCCGCGTCCAGACCGCCTTCCTCGATGGTGCTGAGCAGATCCTTGTCGAAGCTCTGCACGTAGGCGCCGGTCGCCTGTACGCCGAACATCTCGTGGAAGCGGAAATTGTAACGTCCACCCACGGCGAGGTTCCAGGTCAGTCCATCCAGAGCGTTGATGCCGCTGAAAACGTTGACTTCGTGCTTCATCACCTGCGGATAGAGCTTTTTCTGGACCACTTTCGCTTTCTTTTCAAGCGGGATGGTCACCTCTTTCCGCTTCGAGCGCGTTTCGGAGGTGGCGCTTTCTTCTTCGACGACCTCCTCCTCTTCCGCTATGCCGAGGTCTTCCATGGACGCATCCATGTCCTCGCCCACGTTTTCATCCATTTCCTCCCCGTAGTCCTCCCCGCCCTCATCCTGGGCGATGGCCGAAAAAGGCAGGAGAATCAAGAAGGTGGCGAATATCCCGATCGTCATCGTTTTTAGACTGTTCATGACCCTCACTCTGAGAAATAAGGTTGCCGATTGAAAATTCATCAACAATAACTTGGTCTTCCGTATTGGCCCAATAGCATGGCATGAGATCGCCAGCCGTTATTTCGTTTTCCTGCATAGCCCGGCGCCTACCGGGTAAAAGTCAGCTTGGCATAACATGAAGCGGAACCTGACGCAAGGTTTTTTTAGAGAGCATGTTTCGGAGAAATCTTATAAAAATCAGATAAATAGGCCCAAGCGCACATCCTTGAAACCACTCGATTAAATAAGATTCTCCTTTTCCCGTTCAACCGGTCCGAATCCCCCCCGATCCTCTAAAAATCGTAAAGTTCCGAAACACCTCGAACAGACCTTCTAGGAGTGGACGTTCATTCTTGAAACGAATCGTCAAAAAAAACAAAAAACGGGGATTTTCATCCCCGTTTTTTAAAAAAGCCACCTCAATGTCATTTCTTCGAGGGGTATTCACAAGCATTGGAGGAATCCTGAGTCGCCGAATTACAGATCAGGCTTTCCGGGAAGCAACGTCCGAATTCGTAGGGATACGGATCGCCTCCTTCTTCCGGCTCGATCCAACGAGCGCACGTTTCACCCAGCAACAGGGAATCCTGGCAGATCATCAAGCCGGTCTTTCCGGGGCGCTTGTCCGTGAAACATCGCCTGGAAAGGGGAGGATTGTCCGGATCGGTCTCGGATACCTGCTGGCAGGCGGCAAGCGCCTTGTCCGGGTCGTCCTTGTCGGCTTCGTCCAGTTCGCAGCGCTGGTTATAGGAGCAAAGCAGCTCGGTACATACGTTGTTTCCCCCCCACCCAATGCAGGTTACACAATCGTGATACACGGGACATTGAATCGAATCGGGATCTTCCTCCAGCGAGGGAATCACCACCCAGTCATCTCCTTGACCATCATTGTCGGTATCCACGCACTCAATTGCCTTTTCCGATTTGACCGCCCCGAAGGCCACGCAAGTGGGGTTACCGGGATCCATGTTGTCGCAGCAACCGATATCGCCCAATGTACATTCGATCGTGTTGCTCACACACTGATTATTGCTGCAAGACAGTTTGTCGTCGTTGCAATCGGCGTCCACGCAACATTCGTACTCGTCGGGACAAAGGTGATCCTTGGGACGACACATCTTGAGGTAACAAACTTTGTTCGCCTTGTCCTCTTCCGTTTCCCAACACTGGTAATCGGCGCAGCATTCCTCCCCGGCAAGGCATTGGACCACTTCGATGCACTCGTGCAGCACGCAGGTCTGCGTCGACGAGCAGTCGGAATCGCTGCAGCAGACGTACTCGCAAGGCACGACCAATTCATCCTGCTCGGTGCTTCCGCCGTTGTCTTCGTCGGCGTCTCCGTCGGCGGGATTAACGTCCCCCGACACTCGGCCCGCAGGACCGCAGGAATGGCTATCACAGGAACCACTCACGCATTCGGAATTCTCCATGCAGAACCACGGAGCCACGAAACAGGATCCCTCGTAGCACTTCCATTCGGACAGGGCGTCGCACTCCTCGTTGCCCTGGCAACAATCTTGCGCCACGGTGCAACTACCATCCCATTGAAAGCCATCGTCGTCGCTGCCGCAACTCCACAGGCCGACACACGCCGCAACAATCATGCAACCCGTTAGAATTATATACTTTTTCGTCATGACGCTTGCCCTTTCGAAAGGGGATGCCAATCCCGATTTCAAACCGCAATATGGTATCATGGCCTTCGTCATTCGGCAACCCCCACGGGAAGAAATCCGTGGGCGACCGGCGAAGACACTCCGACTTTACAGCGTTAAAACCAACAGGTTGTCGGTATCGAGTTCCACGATGTACAAACGCTCCTCGGCCTGGTCCACGATGTACAAACGGGGATGATTCTCGTAGAAATCCAGCAAAGCGGCATCCACCGGAATGGACCCAACCACGGAATCGTATTCATCGTCCGCGTCGTATTCGTCGTCGTCCAGTCCACCCACACGAATCTGATTGATGCCACTCGTGGTTCGGAAAGAGTACTTGAACGTTTCCTGGCGCTTGGCCTGAATCGAGGATGAATCGATATCCTGGCAAATCGAGAAGTCCAGGAAATCATTGGAGAAACTCGTACCATACGAATCGTCGTCCTCCCATGGATTCCGGCAGCGAATACCTTGCCGGGAGTCGTCGGAGCCGTTCAGGTTGAGCGTCGTACGGAAGCGATATTCCTGGATTTCTCCCCCCTCGCCATCGTCGAGCGACATGATGCAGAGGTAGTCGAGCCAGTCGTCCCTTTCGAAACTCAACTGGTCCAGTTCATCCTCGCCGTGAATCACGTCCGACGGCATGAACTCCGAGTTTCCGGCGCGCCCCTGGTACATGCGTTCTCCGATCCGCACGGCGTTGCGATCCAGTTCCGTCATGTACACGACGTAATTGTCATTGGATCGGATCTCGTAAGACACCGCCGTCATGAAACATTCTTCGAGATCGATGCCGTTGGAATCGAATTCGAGATAATCCGGAGTAATTCCGGTAATTTCCAGCTTGACACGTTGAAGAATGCGCACGGCGGGTTCGCCGTTTTCGTTCAAATATTCCTGGGTGCAGCCCTGGTGTTCTCCCGCAGCGGCAATAGGCGAGGTAGTAATGACGATGTGATCGCCATTAAAATGGTCGTTGCGCGCCTGAAGCGCGGAAACGTTGGCGAAATTGCGCGTAGCGTCGTAAAAACGGTTCTTTTCGGCATCGATCACGCCGGAGTTGCTTTCCCCGGAAAGCGGAACGATTCCGTTGTACTGCAACTCCCACAAAGCATCCGGGGTGCGATTGCGATACACACGGACGTCCAGATCGGCGAGACACTGGCCGTTGTCCTTCTCCAACTCATCCTCGCTGACGATCTGCATCGAAGGCGGAGTGGAGGGACGGGTGTCGAACAGTTCGTGCATGTCGTCGTGCACGTCCACCACCTGCACGAGCCCGCGCTGGCCGATCACATAGGCGAAAAGACCGGGCGCAACCGAAGACGGAATCACGTCCGTCCCGCCGATGCCCGTATTCGGGTCGTCTTCCGCTTCTTCTTCCACCTCGATCTCTTCAAGCTCGGTGTCGCCGTCCGTCTCGATCTCCTCTTCCACGCTTTCCGCATCCTCGTCCCCGCCGGACAAGTCCGGGAAAACCTTCTTCACCTCCGTAAATACCAGCAATTCCGGGAGGTTCTGCACCGCTATGTCGTAATCGAAGGTGTTGGAGGCCGGAGGATGATTGCGGTGGCTGGGAAGTTCCTCGTTGGTGTCTACGTAGGCATCCTGCACGAGATCGTAAACCGCCACGCGCGACTTTTCGAACTTGGCGAAATACAGGTATCGTCCGTCGGGACTGACCGACACCGACTGTTGCGGCCCCTGCACGCTGCGCACGCGCGGCGGTAAAGTCGGTTGCGCCATGTCCAGCATGTAAAAATATTCCGAATTCAGGTCCGTGACGAACAGCGTTTTGCCATCGGGGGAAAGCACGAGCCCGTTCGGCAGCGGATCGGGGGTGGCGGTAGTCGCCAAAGAGACGGTTTCCGACACCTGCCAGCGCTCTACGTCGCTTCCCTGCACCTTGTCCACGAAGGCCACTTCGCCCCGTTCGGGTAGCAGCACCGCCACCCGCCCTTCGGGCGTGGTTTCCGAAGGAACCACGGTCAGCGCACCCGGTCGTCCCGGCAATGTCACCGGCAGCGCCAACGCCAGACCAGCGTAAGTGTCCAGCACCGACAAAGCGTCCTCGCCTCCCAGCGACACGAACACGCGGGACTGTCGCTCGTCTCGTGACACAGCGAGATCAAGGGGAAACTGTCCCACGGGGATGTGACTGACCACGAAGGGATTGCCTGCCGCGTGGGTGTCGATCACCTCCCGCTTGCAAAGATCCAATTTTGCGACTGAATTTCCACCGGAATTGGCGATGAACGCAAAGGCTCGGTAGTCGAAGGTGAGGCATTCCTCGAAAAGCACCTCGTCGTCTTCGGCGTAACGTAAGTAATAATCGTATAGTTTGATTTCGCTCGATGTCGGCTCGTGTTCCAGTTTGGCGATGACGATCGCCGTGGGACGATCCAGAGAACTGGCGGTCGTGGTGGTGTCTCCGTAGGAACTGCAACCGAACGCGGACGTGAGAACTCCCAGCAGCAGGATTGCGGCCCGAACGAATCGCCCGCTCCGGAATTCCTCGCACCCTCGAATCCGGCCCGAAGTTCGTCTCCGGCTCGAAAAGCGGGTTTGTGTCGATCGATCGGTTTCGTGGATCAAAGTTGGTCTTCCTTGTACAGTTTTGCGCGGTTTTCGATTTTCCGCACCACCGAATGCACCGGCTGATTCTCGGAATCGTAAAGCTGAATCACCACGATTTCATGCGCGTTGAAATTGGCTACAAGCGCATACGCCCCTTGGGCGGCTTCGTAGGTGACGAGATCGTAAGGTCTCGAATATTTTACGAAAATCCCCGGCTCCGATATAAACGCTTCCGGCGAAAGATCCACCACGTCGGCCACCCGGCGGGTCTGGGTGTCGATGGCTTCCAGATCGTCGGAACCGTAAATCGTCAGGTACAGCATGTCACCGTACATCGCGATATTGCCCGGCCTGCTGTCCACTTCGATGAAATCCACCGTTTCGTTGGTCTCGCAGGCGTCGGTGTCGCCGATCTTTTGCTGATCGTCGCAACCCTCTGTTTTCACACGGGTATCGATGAACGCCACCACCGGGGAGGCGGTGCTCGAATCCAATTGTCTCACGGCGGCGTACAGGGTTTGTCCATCCTGCGAAAACGCCAGCCCGCGCACGTCCACGCCCTCGCCAACCGCGACTTCGTCCACGCGCAGCCCCAATCCGGCCCCTTCGTTGCGATAAGGACGCAACACCCCCAGATAACGGCTCTCGGTGTGTGAAATATATACCGTGCCCGTCAGGGGAGAAATCACCGCCTGGTTGCCGCCCTGGCTGAACTTGCGCTCGGTGATTTTCTGCAACGGCTGAATATCCTCGCAGATGTAGCCTTCGGGGCAGCCCAGCCGAATCACGCGGCCTTCGGTATCGAATTGGGAGCGGTCCACCTCGCAGAATGTGGCGCAGTACGACGCTCCGGAACGGAAGTCGGCGAGGCAGGCGTTGTCGCCCTGCTCTTCCACCAACGTATCGTTTTCATTGACGAAATAAGCGACACCCCCGCATTCGGCATCGGCGGAACACGCCCCGCACAAGACCCCCGCATCGACCCCGGAGGGGCATTGCAGGGTTTCGGGCACGCAGTAACGCCGCCCTTCCCGCGCGTCGGAAATCACACCGATTTCGTTTTCGATCACCGACACTTCACCGCCGGAGACGTGCGTCACGTAGACGTAGCGATCCTCTTCGTCCACCACGATGCCGTAAGGATCTTTTGCAACCGGTATCGTTCGGAAATCACTCCAGATTTTCCCGCTTTCCGATACGGGCTGGCTTGCCATTTCGGCATCGATATCCACCACGACCACGTGGTCGCTGAGCTGCGCCGGGAGGTCGTCCACCGGGTTCATCGGTCCGCGAATCGCCACGTACAGCCGCGTCCCGGAATGGTTGAAGCGGCATTCTCCGCCGAAAGTGCCGATGGGCATCGTCCAGCGATCCACGATTTCGTAGGTGGTCAGATCGATAAACACCACCGATCCGTTGTTGTAGGCCTGGTTGAAATTGGCGTTGACCACCGCTGCGTAACGGCCCGCCGGATGCACGTCCACGCTGATCGGAAAGTGGATGATATCGTCCGGCATTGCGACTCCCGGCTGGTCGGTGATGCACCCGGCCAGTCCGAAGACCAGGAGGACGAGCAGTATCGTTTGAAGAAATCCGGGCGTGCGTTGAGCCATTTTCGCTCCAGGCGGTTGAAACATCGAACCGCAACGTAGCGGTTTCGGACGGCGATGTCAATTTCAGGCGGTCAATATAACCGGACTTGTATTCGACGGCAAACGAATCCGTTTTTCGCGAATTCTCCTGCGCAGTTCCTGATTCTACCCGTCGTGAAATTCCATCCGGCGCGGATTTGGTGTATAATTCGCCATCACGAATACAGCGCCGACCCGGCGGAAGGAAGTTTCTCCTTGGCACCACTCGATAGCTACATGCGAAAAAGCGAAAGAATTCCAACGCTTTCGTGCGACCGGCGGCGTTTTCTCCACATTCTTGGAACGGGCGTACTGGTCGCAGGAACCTCGCAAGCCTTCGCCGGAGAAGTCCCCCCGGTCCCTCCTTTCGCCAACATCGCCAACGTTCGAGGAGGACGCCCCCAGGTGATTCTGGAAGCCGCCTTGCAGGAAATCGGCGGAGTCGGGCGCTTCGTCTCCAAGGGACAATCGGTGCTGATAAAACCCAACATGAGCTGGAACCGCTCTCCCGCACTGGGAAACACCGTGCACCCGGAAATAGTCCGCGCCATGGCTCAGCTCTGTCTGGACGCCGGTGCCAAACGGGTGACGGTCTTCGACCATCCCCTCAACCGCCTGAAACACTGTCTGAAAACCACCGGCGTGGAAGAAAGCTTGAAGGAAATCCGCAGCAGCAAGCTGAAACTCGTCCGACGCATCGACAAAAGCAAGACATTTCGGGAAATTCCGCTCGAAAAAAGCCGATGGCTCAAACAGTGGCCCATCTCCCGAGCGGCGCTGAAAAGCGATGTCATCATCAATCTCGCCCAGGCCAAACATCACAAAGTCACCGGGGTTTCGCTGAGCCTGAAAAACATGATGGGCATCGCGGGAGGAAACCGGGGCGAGCTTCACAAGCAACTCGACCGCAACATCGTCGATCTCAACCGCAATTTTCCCAGTGCATTGACCGTCATCGACGCCACACGCACCCGCACCGCAAACGGTCCCGACGGCAAAGACATCACCGGGGTTCGCTGGACCAACACCGTCATCGCCGCCGACAATCCCGTCGCCGCCGACATCTGCGCCTGCCGCCTCTTCGACCTGGACTGGCAGGAAATCGGGCACATTCGCCTGGCCATGGAAGAGGGTCTGGGGCCCAAAGACTTCGACGCCATCCGAAAGGTGAACATTCGCCTTTAACATCTCGTTTTTACTGGATTTAATTCTGTATCACTCAAAGTGCCCGCAATAGGGAAGCAGGTTCTTGCGCTTGCGTTTGTCCCAGATGGGACCGTCGTGGTCGCCGTCCTGATTGTAGCCGTAGGATTCCCAGAAACCCCGGTAGTCGGCTTCGTCGGAAAGTTCGATTTTATACACCCATTTTCCCCACTTGTAGCCCCACTTGTCCTCGGCGGCCACCTGGAAAGGAAAGCCGCGCATGGCCGGCA
Source organism: Myxococcota bacterium (assembly GCA_963663525.2). Lineage (GTDB taxonomy): Bacteria > Myxococcota_A > SURF-8 > SURF-8. The sequence continues at coordinate 691,330 of CAXXHC010000003.1, read as the reverse complement.
GCGGCACTTCGTTCATGGCATAAGCCAGCATCAGATCGTGCTCTTCCAGGTAATCCAGGGATACCGAAGTCGTGTAGTTGTCGTAGGAATGGAAAATCACGGTCACGGCATCGGCGCCGATTCCCGCCTCGTTCAAAAGATTCATGATCGGCACGCCTTCCCAGAGCACGTTCGCCGACCAGCCTTCGACGCAATTCAGCGGAAATGCTCGAATCGACGGCGTTTTTTGCAGCACCTCGTCGTAACTCAATTCCAGGGGACGTTCCACCAGCCCTTCGATCCTCAGGCGAAATCCTTCCAGATCGACGTACTGCGGTCCTTTGATCGAGTTCTCCCGAAAATCCAGCACCGAATCGAGCCGCTGTCCTTTATATTCCCGATTTTCCACGTAAAATACGAAATATCCCGTCTCCTCACCTTCATCGTGAACGACCTTGTACAGCACGTCGAACACCCCAGTTTCCGCAAGGGGCGCAAACGGCACTTCGAGCCTTTTCATCTGTGCATCCCACACGGGCGCTTCCTGCTCCACTCCGGTTTTGTTCTGGAATATCCGCAGGGTAGTGCTTTCGAGCACCGGTTGGGTGAATTCGAGGGCTACGACATCGGGAACCTCGTCCAGCGCGTCGAGCGCTTTGGGAATCGTCCGTTCCAAAAGCGAGGCGTTTTTGACCCGTGCCGTACCGCTGGGCGGCGCTCCCAGATCCTCCGGAACCACGTAGGGATCTTCCTCCTCTGGTGCGTTTTCCGTCGCGCCTCCCCCCTCATCGTCCGAATCGGACTCGGAAAATCCAGATGTCTCGTCACTGTCGCCGCTTCCATTGTCGGTGGATCCGCCGCCTGTGCCGTCCTCGCAGGCAAACAACACAATGAACGATGCAAGCACGACCCACAGGCCGAATGGTGAGAAATTGCTTTTCATGGTCGAACCTCGCCGCAAATCGCCGATTTCTTTCAGGATAATTGAATTTCGAAACCGCGCCATGTCGGATATCAGGTGGGAAAAAGGAAAGTGATGCGCGTCTCGGAGGCTCTCAGGCGGGGGATTCGGTGTTTTTGTAGACTTTCAATTCGTGGGTGATGAAAAAGGCCCGGCGTCCGGCGAGTACGTCGTCTCGCATCGCGGTGAAGGCGTTTTTCAGCAAACGCATGGATTCGCAGGTGGTTTCGAGCCGTTTTTGCAGAAATTCCCGATCCGGGGCGTTCTCTTCGGCGCGTTCCAGCATCCGTTCCAGGTGAAAACGTCGCAGGCTGAACACCGAAAGTCGGTCGATGATCGGCCCCGGCGACTCGGTATGCAACACCGCGTCCGCTGCGGGAACAACGCCCATTTCTTCCAGATTTCGGGCAAGTACGGTATCGACGAGTTCGATGCACTGATGCCGACGCCGGTTGTCTTCGTTGATTTTCCGTTTCATCAAGACCAGTTCGCGGTCGCTCGGCCCTTCCTTGCGGGATCGGCTTTCCAGGTGCCAGAGGGAAAAGTTTTTCCGGTGCAACTCGAAAATCTTGCTGTATAGGATATCATCCGGCTTTTGATTCGAACGTTTCAGGTGCCAGGCCGACGACCAATGATCCAGACGCCGCACCAGTTCCTCCACGTCGATCCATGTTCTGTTTTCGGATTCTTCCGTCACGACCGCCCCTGTTCCAGCAACAAACATAAGAGAAAGACTTGCATAACGATTTTCGTGCAATGTTTCGCCACGATTCGTTTTCCGTTAAGCTCGGAATATTCATGAAAATCGTGAAACGACCGAAAGAACGAGAGTTTTCAAGTCGCAGTAGGTTTTCACGAATATTCCGGGCTAGTCTATCCTAATTCCTTTTTCGCCTGAGTCCAGAGGCTTTCCAGTTCGTCGAGCGTGCAGGCTTCCATGTCCTTGTTTTCATCCGCCAGACGATCTTCCATATATCCGAAACGACGGCGGAATTTCCGCATCGTGCGCATCAGTCCGGCGTGGGGATCAAGCTGCATCCAGCGGGCCACGTTGACCAGAGTGAAGAGAATGTCGCCAAGCTCCTCCTCGGCTTTTTCCTTGGGCATTCCATCTTTGACCGCCTCGGCGAGTTCGCGCACCTCCTCGGCGTGTTTGTCCAGCACACCATTCAGGTCCGGCCATTCGAAACCCTTGGCCACCGCCCGCTGGCTGATGCGCAAAGCCTGAAGCAGCGGCGGCAGCACCTGAGGAACGCCGTCCAGCACGGAACCTCGCCGCTTGCCCTGCTCCTTGCGTTCCTCCCCTTTGATTTTCTGCCACTGATCGGCCACCGCCTCGGAGTTCTCCACGCTGGAATCCCCGAACACGTGGGGATGGCGGCGCACCAGCTTTTCGTGCACGTGATGCACCGAGTCGTAGACGTCTCCCCAGCCCTGTTCCCGCGCCAGGCGCGCCAGAAACACCACCTCGAACAGCACGTCTCCCAGTTCTTCGACGACGCCCGGCCCGTCGTTTTCGTCGATGGCCTCCACCGCCTCGTACACTTCTTCCAGAAAATAGGTTTTGATGGTCGCCAGGTTCTGTTCCCGATCCCAGGGACAGCCGCCCGGATCGCGCAGACGGTCCATGAGTCGCACGAGGTCGTCAAAGGTTTTGCGTTCTGTCATGATTTTCACTTCCGGTTCTATTCTTGAAAAAACGGAGATTTCACTTGTATTTTCGAGATGTTCTAATTTCCGCTCAACGATTTCGCCTTTTGAAAACGACATGGAAAGGCTCTTGGTGGCTGGGTGATACCATGAAAAGCGTCCGCCGTCCATGGGGCTTTTCTCGGTGTTTTGCCATCAGCGAGAATCGAGAAAAACCTCGGAACCCTTCAATCCATTGTAGCGGCGAGGCGTAAGCCCGCCGGAAAAGGACCGAAATCGCGGCGGGCTTACGCCTCGCCGCTACAATTTTTCGGTTCGTTCTTTGAATTTCCACACATTTCATTCATGCCCCTTGCCATCGCTTCGCCCCATTTTCAAAAAAAGACGTCCCAAAAAAATCACATGAATTTTAGCTGCTCCCAACGAGTCGAAAATTCAGAATATCGCAATAGAGACGATTACAACATTCGTGACCACGTACTTTTAGCTTTGCACTCAATTTAAAATTGGGAACGAAGCCGACCAAACGCCTCGGCGGGAATCGTATTTGTCGTGATAACATGAATCGACGGGAGGGGAACATGCGGAAATCGTTGAGAAATTGGCTTTGGATCGTGATGCTTGTCCCGGCATTTCTAAGCTGGAATTGCGGAGGCTCCGACGAAGGAGCACCGGCCACGGGGGATGAGGAGACCGTGGCGGACCAGGATCCCGCCACCGAGGAAGAAACTCCGGTCGCCGATGAGGATCTTGCACCGGGCGACGAGGAAACCACGCCCGGAGATGAAGACGCCGAAGAAGTTGCGGCGGAAGAAGAAGAGGACGTCGTGGAACAGGAAGCGGAAGAAGAAGTTCCAGCGCTGGCACAGGTCGAATCCATGCAGATCGATGGCTCCCTCGTGACCATCGTTCCGGGCATCGACACCGCCGAATCGCTGGAAAAAGCCATCGTCGCCGCCGGTCAGGCGCTCGTGCACGAGGATGTCCGGCTGTTGTTCGAGGAAGACAACGCCAGCCGCGAGGAAGAAGACGATCCGGCGGAACTGGGCGATCGGCTTAAGGATCTAGATTACTGTATTCCGGCCCTGCGCCGTATTTCCGGGCATTCCGGGTACTATCTGGCCGATTTCAACGTCTGCCATTGCAAGGGCAACATGGCCGGATTGCGAGGCGTGATGCTGATTCATCGCACGACCCACGGCGTGGTCTTTACCTTGCCGGAATCGGGCACGGAGATCGAGCAACTCGCCGACTACAGCTTCCCCGAAGAGGAAGTCAGCCAGTGGGACGTCGAATGCGCCCGTGACGGCGATCCGGCAGGACTGGAACCGGGCACTTATGCCGACGGCGACCCCCGCAACGACTGGCGGCTGGTGATGGCCGGCGACTACACTTTCACAGGCTCACTGCGATTCACGCGGGAGGGCGGCGGCGTGTTCCAGTACACGGTAAACAACGCCAACGCCGATGGCACACTGGAAGACGCCCCGGAAATCACGCTGAATTACACGGGAAATCCCATGCCCGAAGGCCAGGCCGTCTACGTCGAACAAGGCAGCTTCGGTCTGGACGGCACGTTGTCGCTCAGCGGTTTCGGTCCCCGTGACCTGATCGACCCGAACTTCTTCATCACCCTCGACCTCAGCACCAGCTTTACCGGTTCCGCCAAGGCGTTTCTGGAAGATCCGGTGGCCGATCCGCCGGAAGACTGGCCGCAAACCGTACACGAATCCGTGGCCGAATACTGCGCCGCGCTCGTCCCGGACGACGGAGACCCGCTGCCGGATTGCCAGACAACCGCCGTCTTCATCAACCGCACGACGTTCGAAACCACGCTGGAGCAGGCGGCCATCGATCTCGTCGGCATGGAATACTGGGTCAAACCCGCGCCGGAGGGCGAGGAGAGCGAATGCATGTGTCCCAACCACGGCGGCGAAGTACGCATGGCGATGGACGATCTCGCCGTTTCCGTCACGCATCCGCCGTTGACGCTGCAAACCTCTCTCAACGACGCCTTCGACGAGGAGGAGCTGCAATTGTACGGACGTTTCCCGGTGAGCATCGACGTGGCGTTCTCGATGCCGTTCTACATCGGCGACGACTACGCCTGCGAAACGGCCAAAGCTCCCTACCTGCGGTACAACGGCGTAGACCGCGACGAACTGATCGCCGCCAAGGTGGCGCTGGAAGACGCCTACTGCTCCATGGACTGGACACTGAAAGTGCTCTGTGGTCTGCTCGACGAAGGCCAGGCTCCCAGCGAAGAGGAAATGGTATTCATCGAAGGTCTCGGAATCGCTAGGGAAACCACCTACAACACCTGGAACCGCAACGGTTGCGACGTTACACCGGAGTTGAAGACAGACTGCTTCATTGAAACGGCGCTGGATCAGAAAGCCCTGCTGGATTCGACCAACGTCTACCTGGAATGCAACAACCCCTGCGACCCCAGCCTGCCTCCCGCGCCGGAAACCAACTGCGACGACGCCTGGGCCATCGTATTCGGCAAGTGCAGCCAGCAATGCACCGGCGGCCAGATCTGCAATCCGCTGTTCGACAAGTGCGTGGACTGCACCAACGACGATCACTGCGAAGATCCCGCCCCCTATTGCGACCGTATTCTGGGCCGCTGTTACGCCTGCGTCACCGACGAGCACTGCTGCGTGGACGTCCAGGGCGAATGCGAAGCCGTCTGCACCGCCGCACACACCTGCCGGGGACAGGGCTGCCGAAGCAACGAAGATTGCACGGGTTCCAAGGTCTGCGACATCGACAGCGGAAACTGCGTGGACTGCCTGATTTCCGAGGATTGCACCTCGCCGCTGAATCCGGTCTGCGTGGATATGGAATGCAAACCCTGCTCTGAAAACGATCCGGGAGCCTGCGATTCCGATGAAACCTGCGAATCCAACGACTGCGTGTCCATCACCTGCACCGAACACGCCCAATGCGCCCGCGAGGAAGGCGGCAGCGACACGCCCGTGTGCGACAAAAACAACGGCGCCTGCGTGGTTTGCGTACCGGCCACCACGGAAGATCCCGATACCGCACAGCTATGCGCCGACGAGCGAAAAATCTGCGCCGACGTGTCGGGCGTCTATGCTTGCACCGGCTGCACCAACGACGACCAATGCGCCCGCGACAACCCCGCCCTTCCGCTGTGCCTCGGAGGACGCTGTTCGGAATGCGACGCTCAGCACGATTGCCCGCTGGGAGTGGATTCGGACGCACCGATCTGCGACCTGGTGCAGGGCCTGTGCCGAGCCTGCGTCGAGGGCGGTATCACCGACGAATGCCCGTGGAACTACCACTGCGACGCGGGAAAATGCCTGCCCGATTGATTTCATCTCAACCGTTCATGACACGAGGGCCGCTCCGCAAGGGGTGGCCCTTTCTTTTCCATGACTGGAATTTCAGGGGGGCGTGTTTGCCTCCGGCGACGAGTGGCATGGGCCAACCTCAGGTTGCCCATGAACATCGTTCGTACACGGGCAAGCGGACGTTTCACGTCGCTTAGCCCGCGCCACCCTTTTGTTTTCATGGATTTCTATCGTTAAAATAGAATAGCAGCCGCTATAGAACTCAGGGTGGTGTGTTTTTATCGTGTGCTCCGGCAGGCAACAAGCGCTCGGGATATTCGATCAACGAACGCAGGTAGGGATTTTCCTTCCGGGCCTGAAACATGTGAAACGTTTTGCCGTGTCCGGGAAGCACGAGCGTATCTTCCGGCAAAGGCAGGATATGTTCGACGATCGAGGCGAAAAGCCTCCCCTGCCCGGCGCTTCCGGGGAGATCGGTGCGCCCGATGGAGTCGTAAAACAACGTGTCGCCGGACACGAGCACCTTTTCGTCGATCAGCAGATAGCCCACGGAACCCACGGTGTGGCCCGGAAGCGACAGCACGGCCAGATCCAGTTCCCCCAGTTTCAACAACTCGCCGCCCTTGAACGTCCGGTCGCAGGCGGGTGCGGGCTTGCTTCGCATCCCTACCTTGCGCGCGCCTTCGTCCAGGCGCGCCATCCAGGGGCTGTCCGCCTCGCCGCACCAGATCGGCGGGCCGCCGAGATTTTCTTTGAGCACTCCGACCCCAGCCGCGTGATCGAAATGCGCGTGCGTCACGGCTATTGCCTCGATTTTCGGGCGTTTTTCCCGAATCCAGAGTTCAAGGATCGGCAGTTGATCCGCTCCGGGATCGATGACTAAGGCGCGGGCAGTCTGCTTGCATACGATGATGTAGGCGTGAGCACTGAAACTGCGTTCCCGCTTCAGTTCGGGAAAACGCAGCACCAGGGCGCGATCCGACTGATACGTCACGATGGGAGGGGAAAAACCGGGCAACTCGATAGAGCTGTTGTAGTGTGTGTTCTCCCCCGGTTCGGGAACGTCGAAATTGGGCTTGTACTCCGGCCCCAATACCGGCTCGTCCTCGGAAAAAAGGTCACAGGAAACCAGGAAAGGCAGTAAAAGAAGAAAAAACGATAGTCTTTTCATAGGGTTGGAAATGCTTCCTCCTTACACGCGACGGCGGCGACGCCCTCGCAACACCAGCCACAACATCCACAACACGGCGGCTCCCGCACCGGTTCCCACTCCCGCCACGCGACAGCTCGACGAGCCGGTTTTCTCTTTTTTGATAGTGCCGTCTTCGTCCGGTTCGCAGGCTTCGGCCAGGGCATTGCAGTTTTTATAAATGCAGTAGGCCCGTTCTTCCTGGTCGGTGATCGCCAGACAGTTCGTTCCGGTGGGGTTGGGCACATCGCCTTGCAGACAGGCGTTGTATTCGTCCCATAGGGTCTGTTGGTCGAGCCTCCCACGCTCGCGGCAGCGCTCGAAACAAATTTGTTGCAGGCAGTCTTCGACGCACGACGCGATTTCTTTGCACGAGTACGAACCGCTCGGTCCGCTCGCCTCTTCCTCCGCCGTTTCCGCCGGGTCGTCTTCGTCACCGGGCAACGGCTCGTCCGTGGATTCATCTTCCGACGTCGTTTCCCCGGATTCATCATCCATGTCGCCGTCCACGGGGTCGTCCGTGACGATTCTCGTCTTGACGGTGACTTCCTTGTAATCACCGGGAGCGGCATAGGAGAAAAATAGCCGGATGTTGTCGGCATTCGAAAGGTTTTCGAAAGTCAGCTTCACCGCTTCGCCCGTCATGGGCCATTCGACGTCCACCACATCGTTCGTGCTAGGGTTCGAGCCACGATCGATCCAGTACGACGTTTTCAGAGCGGTGCGATCGTCCGTTTCCAGTGTAATTTCAAGGGGATCGTTGCCTACATCCGTGAGGTAGATTTTCAGCGACTGCCCACCGAAGGACGGCACAGACACCATTTTCTCCCTGGGGTGTTCCTGAATCACATTCGGACTGAACACCGGAACCGGTGCGGAAAGATAGGCGTAAGGCTCCTTGCCGATGAAATTGTAATGCACCCACTGATGCAATTCATAGGCAAATGTCGGATTTTCCTGAGCGGTAAGATCCAACACCGCTTCGAATCCCTCGATGCCCTGTTTATCTTCGTTCAGCCAGAAATTCAGGATCTCGGTGGCCTGCCCCTGCCCGAAGCTATCGTAAAAATACAGCCCCCAAAGCAGGGTTGCCCCATCGTCCAGTTCTCCATCCCGACCAAGCAACGGAAATGTGGGTTCATGTGAAAAATCGGAAACTTCCTTGAAAAACGGGGAGGTATAGCCGGTCAGATACGTGGCGGCGCGGCAGATCGAATCCACCACCCAGTCGTCCTCCGAGGGATCGGAGACGTAGCCCGTCATGGCGCACAGGGAATAGGCCAGCCAACTCAGGTGCTTTTCGCTCATTTCGCCGGCGAGATCGAAGAGCGGCGAATCGGAACCGGAATCGACGAACAACACCTCCCTGTCGTTGCCGTCGGGATCGTTGCGGGTGACGTCTTCCGGTCGGAAATAAGCAACGTATTTTCCAGGAATCAGATTGTTGAAATCATGCACCAAAATGTACACTTTCGGATCGTAATCGTTCACGTCCGGTGCATATCCCACCAGATCGCCGATGCCTTCGAAAATCGCCTCTTTGCCACTCCAACCGGTTTCGAGAGCTTCCACAAACTCGTCGAGGTGGGACTCGCTCAGCACGTTGTCGTTGGCGAGGTCGTCCGCCACGTAAAGATAGCTGTACGAACCGATCCGGCGGCAGGTAGCATCCACGAAGGTATCCTGCGCCCCACCCGTGCCGTAATCCCGCGCATGAAAGCGGCAGGAGGCACCCAAAGCGGGGTTGTCGCAGTCGGCCAGCGCCGGGCCGGACCAGAGAATGAAAACCAACGAAAGCAGAACCAAGAAACCACGCATGGCATTCCTCGCAAAATGGCTAAAAGGACGGATTCGCAGTGTACCAAAGCCGTCCCGAATCGGCAATGTTGCGGCACGAAGAACCGCCTTGCCGTCTCTTTTTAGACGCATCAAAGCAAGGAAATTCCACGAACGGTTGACATCCCCCGAATTGCCATTAAATTAGTTTTACCTAATTCTGGGATTTTCAAAGGAGGCAACGATGGATCACAATCTGGAACAATATTTCAACGATACCGAAGGAAAAGGCATTCTGGCGACGGCGGATGGCGGCGGCGAAACCAACGCGGCGGTGTACTCGCGACCGCACGTAATCGACGAAAATACGGTGGCTTTCGTCATGCGAGCCAAGAAAACATACGCCAACGTGGGCCAGAACCCGCACGCCACGTATCTTTTCATCGAAGATGGGCACGGATACAAAGGAAAACGCCTGTATCTGAAAAAAGACCACGAAGAAACCAACATGGAATTGATCGATTCGCTACGCATGAGACGCAGCCAGGATCTGTACGACCGCTACAAGGGCAAAGACAGCACGCTGGTGTATTTCAAGGTCGAAAAAATCCTGCCGCTGATCGGGGAAGTGTAGCCCGATTTACCCTGTTATTTCAGGGTCTTGCGTTTCATCAACCACCCATTTCAGGAAGGCGGGAAGCCCGTCCTCGACTTGCAGGGAAACGCCCTCGGGCACCTCGTAAGGATGCCACCGGTTCAGGTGCTCTAGCACGTCGGGGACGAGTTCCGCACGGGTCTTGACGATCATCAGGATTTCGGGGTCTCGATGAACCTCGCCCTGCCAGCGATACACGGAAATCAGCCCCGGAACGAGCTGCACGCAGGCGGCCAGACGATGCTCGACGAGTCGCGAAGCGATGTCTTCGGCGGTTTGCGTATCGGGTGCGGTGCTGAAGATAACTCGGACGTCGCTCATATCAATGCCTTTTTTTCGGACTACTACTCCTCTTCCTCTTTGACGAGCACGACGAAGGAAAGTTCGTCATCGAAGCCATAGGCCGTAACTTTGGCCGTGATCGTACAGAGGGACACGGTTTCCGGGCTGCGCCATTCCCACTGGTGATTCTGTATACAGGTATTGTACAACCAGCTGCAGTTGGTTGTGTAATTGTACGAGTTGAGTATCTCCCCACCGCAATCTATCAATATTTCATATTCCGGGTCAGCATCATGAAAGTTACCGGCCACAGAAGTCCTGAAATCATACTCATAATCAGGTTTTAAAGGAGTGTAACAGGTTCCGTTGAACTCGCTTCGATAATCGCTAGGATTCGTCACCCAAGTATATTCATTAAGCCACGAATTAAAGTCGTTGCTGTATTCGCAAAGCGTCCCGTCGCTGTCCTGGATACGAAATTTGTAAATGGTTGGATGGATGAAGTATTCCGCCTCAATCTCGGCGGCTCCGCTTTCACTCGAATTGGGAAACACCACGACGCCGGTGTTATCCGAATCCGAAAGCCCTCCTGCCGTGACTGTGATCGTCAGCGTACAGGCTTCCTGAACTTCGCTGCTCCAGGTGGTCGAAGCGGCGGTGGCGTCTCCAAAAGCGGCGTCGGAGCAGTTGTGCTCCCAGAGGTACTCCAGCGGGTCGCCGTCCGGGTCTTCGGCCTGAACGGACACTGTAATCTCTTCGCCGATGCGAGGGTTGGTGTTGGAAACCGTCATGGAAAGAATGATCGGCCCGTACTGAGGATCGGGCAGATCCCCGCTGATGTCGAACAGATCAATGGACACCGAGGCGGTCTGGTTGGCAACGATGTCGGCGTTAGCCGTACCCTGAGCCACAAGGGTATTATCTTCATCGTAAGCGTTGGCGGTAAATACCTGGCTGCCGACGGTCACCACCATCAACCCCGTGAAGGTGTTGGTATCGTCCACGTATTCCAACTCGTCGGTCATATCAGCGGGTTGGGCGGAAACCTCCACACGCACGATGTCGGAAGGGCGGGTGGTGGCCCTGGGATTGATTTTCGCGGCTTTTTCCAACTGGTCCAGCTTCACGCTCACCACGGCCAGTCCCTTGGCGTCGTCGGGGTTGTTCCCGTTGAATTCCATGTTCATGGCATCCGATCCGCACGCCGTGAAAAACGCCAAAAAGCATCCCAAAAGGAGAATTTTCATCCCATTCAACGACATCGTGCTTCCTTTCTTTCCTGGAACAAAGACTTTCCGGCGATGTTTTTCGAACGCCGGTTGATGTACGATTGGACGTATTTACGCTTATTGTAAAGGCGTATGCGGAAATGTCCATTTTTTTGTAAAGTGCCGTTTCGTGAAAATCATGGTAGACTGTCGCCCGGCGTGCGAAAATCGGTATCGTGGAAATTCATGATGGCGTTCTTTTGGGAAAAACCGACGATTTCGGGCGAAGGCGTACCCAAAATGCTCGCGCCCATTGCAACGTGAAATCCATCTTTCGCCGAAACGAGGCGACGCCGGAAAGGATCTCGATGAAACAGACCCATCCCCCCGTAGTGCGTGACGACAACGAACCGCCGCAGCATCCCCAAAAAGGGTTGCGTATCGGGATCTTGGACCGTCCTGTAGGTGATTGGACGGCGCATCCCAACGGCATCGCCGAATGGGACGGCGCACGCTGGATTTACACCGATCCCGCCGAAGGCATGGTCGTGTACAACGAAGAAGAAGGAAAAGCGTTTTTATACACCCACGGTGAATGGACGGATATCGACGCATGACCCGCACGCCGCTCTACATTCTCGGACTGAACATGTTTCAAAAAGACAGCGCGGCCTGTCTTTTGCGAAACGGCGAGCTGGTCGCGGCAACCGACGAAGAACGCTTCATCCGCGTCAAGCACTACGGCGGATTTCCGAAACGTGCCATCGAATACTGCCTGGCGGAAGCGGGATTGACGCTGGACGAGGTGCACCTCGTGGTGGGACAGCTTACCCGACGGGAGTTGTACGAACGTCTGGGGCGGGAATTCTCCCCCCCTCCCCCACTGCCTGCGCTCCCCTTGCAAGACGACTGGGACGACGGCGCAAGCCACGGCGAACACCACCTGGGACACGCGGCAAGTGCCTATTATGCCTCGGGTTTCGAAGAAGCCAACGTGCTCACCATCGACGCCATGGGCGACGACGACACGACGGTGCTGTTTCGGGGCCGTGGAAATCGTCTCGAACGGCTGCGCGCCATCCCGAAAGACCCGGTGCGCATCGGCGGAATTTATGAAAACATGACTCAGCAGCTTGGATTCGGCGAATTCGGCCAGGGCAAGGTCATGGGACTGGCTCCCTATGGAACCGTGATGGACAACGGACGCGAATTGCTCGACATCCGCGATTTCGAGCACGTTTCGTCCGAATATTTCACAAGTTTTCACAATCGTTTCCGCGCCAACCTGCGTAAACCGGGCGAACCGCTGCTTCCCGTACATAAAAACCTCGCGGCGACGCTTCAACATGCGTTCGAGGAAAACATCGTGCGCCTGGTGCGCCTGGCCTACGAGGAAACCGGGCTCGAAGATCTTTGCCTCGCTGGGGGCGTGTGTCTCAACTGCTCGCTCAACGGCAGGATTTCGCGCCTTCCCTTCGTGCGTCGGCTGTACGTCCAGCCCAATTCCGCCGACTCCGGCACGGCGCTGGGCCTGGCCTGGAGAGCCGCCGCCCGCCTCGGTCAGCGTATCGAACCCATGAACCACGCCGCATGGGGACCACAGTATTCGGAGGAAGCCATCGCGGCGGTCCTCGAAAACGCCGCGCATAAAAAGCTTTTGCACTTCGAACGCAGCGACGACCCGGCCCGCGATGCCGCCGAACTGCTGGCGCACGGCAAGGTGATCGGCTGGTTCCAAGGACGCATGGAATGGGGTCCGCGAGCGCTGGGAAGCCGCAGCATCCTCGCCGATCCCCGCGACGCAGCCCTGCTCGATCGCGTCAACCGGCTCAAGGGCCGGGAATCCTGGCGACCGCTCGCGCCCTCGGTGCTAATGGAACGCGCCGAGGAGTGGTTTACCCCCTGGCGACCTTCGCGCTTCATGCTGATCGCCTTCGAAACCCGGCCCGAAAAACGCGCCCTCGTGCCCGCCATCACGCACGTGGACGGCACCGCCCGACCCCAGGGCGTCGAACGGGAGATTTTGCCGTTATATCACCGCCTTATCGAGCATTTCGAGCACCTGACCGGCGTTCCGATGGTACTCAACACCTCGTTCAACCACCGCAACGAACCCATCGTCATGACGCCCGCCCAGGCGGTCGCCTCGTTTCTTCACATGGGCCTGGACCGGCTGGTCATCGGTCCGTTCGTCGTGCGCCCGGACAAGGAAACCGAAGCCCGGCGCTTTTCCCCGTTGCAAGTACACATCTCACGCAACGACGGCCTGGGTGTGGTGGAGGAACTCGCACGGCAACGCGGCGTTTCGATAGACGAAAAAGCACTCCTGCACGTTGCGGAAACCCGCTATGATTTCGAGGAGTTGCGCATCCTCGCCGAAGGCGTTCCGGCAAATCATCGGCTGGCGCTGGTCGGCGATCCGCTGATCCCGCCATGGGTTTGGAACCAGGTCGCCGAATTATCCGAGACCACAGGTTTCGATTGCCGCTGGTTCCCGCGCTCTCTGGCCGAACCCAATACTCTTCGCTTCGTGGAAGAAATCCGCAAAAAGCGCATGGGACGCCTGAAAACTCTGCTTTTCGTGCGCGATTCCCGCCCCATCGAAGTGCTCGACCGCTACTACGATGCCTTCCGCTACCATGATTTAAGTATGCTCGATCAGTATTTACTTGATGATTTCGCGCTGTTGCACCTCCTCGGCTTCGACACCCCGGACGACATCCGCACCGAAGGTGACGGCGGCGACCTGCGGCTGGGCTGCCTGCGAGCGGATCTTCGTTACGGAGATCTGCCGGTCGGATTGCACTACGGCCAGAAGGAATATCGCGAAGAACAGAACTGGGTGGAGGCCCGTTTCGAGCGCGGCAGCCTGCGTCTCTTTCGGCCACAGGAAGGCGTTTTCGCACTGAAGCTGATGCACTCCGGTGCGTCCAGACAACTGCGAATCGTGGAAATCCCCGCCACGGAAACCCTGGCGGCGGACATCGCCCGCTGGGGACGAAACCACGAACCCCGACTGGGATTTTCCATGGAACGGGCCGAAACCATCGCACGGGAAAGAGAAACCGTGCTGGACGACATCCTCGTACGCCGCAACCGAGTCGACATCGCCGATATTGCAAACGACGAGTTGGAAACGGCGTTTCGTGAAGAAAAACGGGAACTTGCCTGGAATCTGTATTCCGAGGGAGCCTGTCGCGCCGATCCCAAACTTCCTCCGGCGGAAGCTTTCGAACACGACGATCCCTTCGGCGACGCGGCACGTATTCCGCTGTTCACCGACTGGATCGACCTCAACACGGCACTTTTCGAGGCCGGAGCCCTTCCCGCCGCGACCTTCGAAAACCGCGACGCCAGACAGGTCCGGGAATTGTTGCTTGGGGCGGAAAAAGCAGGTCATTTCGCGGTAGTAGGAGAAAGCTTCGACCTCGACGACCAGATGCGCCGCAAGCCCGGTACGCGCTTCTCCACAGTGTTCGTCTCCCATGAAGAACACATGGCTTCCGAACTGTCCGAGCTGGAAAAACGCTCGTCCGAGGCGCGTAACCGCCGTGAAGAGGAGGCCGTCATCCGCCGCACCGGGGAATTGCTGGGCTATCCGCGCTGTTGCGTGGAATATTTCGTGCGCGCCGAAAACCAGGACGTCTCGGCGCTCTTCAAAAACGCCACAGCACGCAACACGCGGGGCGAAGCACTCTGGCCCTGCAACAACATCCTTCCGCATCGTCTGATCGGCCATTTCCCGCATTCCTACGGCTGCGAGAAAACCGCCGCCCTCGCCTTGAAACATCTCAACGCCCTGCGAAACTATCTGCCCAAAAAACTTGAGGAACTCGTTCCGGTAAAGCACAAGAAAAACGGGATGTTACAAGTCATTTTGGACAACCTGGACACCCACCTGAAGCTTCCGGTGCTGTACTGGGATTTCTTCCGTTATCTCGTCTTCGACGGAGAGACGGACGGCAACACGATCCGCTACCGCCGGGTGTGGTCCTTCCACGATTTCGGTGCCCAAGAGCGCCGAGACAGCCGCTTTTCCACGGCGGCGCTACGATTGTTCCACTTCGACGTAGTGCGGGCGTTTCGTCAAGCGAACACGGTGGAGATCCTGCCCGATCACCTGGAGCTTTTCCGAGATGAGGCACACGTCAACACGCTGAAACTCGATCCCGGCCACCGCTGCATCGCGCTGCGCTGGAGGGAACCGTAACTGTCACTTACGGTGTTTTCTTCTTTTCTTCCAGGTACTTGCGGGTTTCCGAAGCCACCACGCCCGACAGCAGAAGCAGTCCCACGAGGTTGGGGAAGGCCATCAGGCCGTTGGTTACGTCGGCGAAACTCCAAACGAGATCCAGCTTCAATACCGCGCCTAGGCCAACAGTCAGGATGAACAGCAGCCGATAGGGGTAGATCGTCTTGGAGCCAAAGAGGAATTCGACCGACTTTTCACCGTAATAGCACCAGCCCAGCATTGTGGAATAGGCGAACAGGACGAGGCTCAGCGACACGACCACCGCCCCCGCCGTCTCTCCGGGAAGCCCGAGAGAAAATGCTCGCGAAGTCAGTTCGGCCCCGGTCAGCCCGTTTCCGCTCGCATCGAGCAGGGTGTGAGCCTTCGTGGTGAGGATCGCCAGCCCCGTGAGGCTGCACACGATGATGGTGTCGATGAAGGTCTGGGTCATCGAGACCAGCGCCTGCCGCACCGGCCCTTTGGTTTTGGCGGCGGCGGCGGCGATGGGCGAGGAACCCAGGCCGGATTCGTTGGAGAAAATCCCCCGTGCCACCCCCATGCGGATGGTCATCATCACGGCGCTTCCCAGAAATCCTCCGGCTGCCGCCGTAGGCGTGAAGGCATGAACCAGCACATCGGCCAGTACGGAGGGAACCAGTTCGGCGTGCACCGCCACCACCCACAACGCCCCGAAAATATAAGCGACGATCATGAACGGCACCACGAACGAGGTTACGCGACCGATCCACTTCACGCCGCCGATCACAACCGCGCCGGTCAGCACGGCCATCAACACTCCGGTCGCCCAGGCCGGAAACTCGAACGTGCTTTGCAGCGCGTGGGCTACGGAATTGGTCTGCACCATGCTGCCGATCCCGAATGCGGCAATGGCCGCGAACGCGGCGAACAGCACGCCGAGCCACTTGAGTTTCAACCCGTTGGCGATGTAGTACATCGGTCCGCCGCCCATCGAGCCGTCCTGCGTCACCACCCGGTACTTGACCGCCAACAGCGCCTCGCTGTACTTCGTGGCCATGCCGACCAGGCCGGTGACCCACATCCAGAACAGCGCGCCCGGACCTCCCAACGCGATGGCCGTCGCCACTCCGGCGATATTGCCGGTGCCGACCGTCGCCGCGAGTGCGGTCATAAGGGCTTGAAAATGCGTAATATCTCCTTCGGCGCTTCCCTTTTCCTTGCGCTCGACCAACGCCAGGTACAGCGAATGCCCCAGCAGGCGGAATTGAATGAACCCGCTTCGAAACGTGAGGAAAAAGCCGGTGCCGACGAGTAGAATCAGCAGGGGCGGTCCCCAGACCCAGCCACTGATTTCCCCAAGGATTTCAGTCAATTTCACGTGCATATCGGACATTGCAACCTCCTTCCGTAAGGCGGGAACGTCCCGCCGCGAACCCTACGATCCGGTACGAGCACCGTACCGGAGCTTCGGATTCTCGCCAACCGGTGAAGTCCGAGTCGCCAAAGCCGGGCGAAATCCTATTCTACGAATACTTCCCGGCAAATCACACGGAAACAGCGGCTTTCATGCCGAAAGACTTCGGATGTCACTTGGAAGGCTGGCGAAGACTGTACTGAATCCGTATTTCTTCGGCCAGCACCGAACGCACTTCTCCGCTCACCAATCCGACAGACAGCCGGAAGTGCCCATTTTCCACCGAACTTTCCACCGGTATATGAATCAGGTATTCGAATTCGTCTTCGTTTTCCTCGACCTCAGTCGGGCGCTGCACGCTCCCCACCACCTGTTCGCCGTCCATGTATTCCAGACGCAGAGAAATTTCTCCCTTCGTCCCCTGAAACCTCATTTTGGCGTTGAACACGATGTAGCTCCCCGCAGGGATGGGCAGAGGCTCCGAGTCCACCAGCATCACCAACTCCTCTCCCGGCGGAGGAATCGGAACCGGTTGCTCGACGCGATACACCTTGACCACGGTTTCCGTAGCGGCGACGGCGGTTTTCGAGGCGCGTTCCACGGCTGCGTTCAAGACTGCCACACGGAAATCCGCCGCTTTAATGCGGGGCAGGCGCAGATCGAACAGCGGGAAGCCGCGCGTATCCCGGCCTTCGCATTGCGTGGACCCGAAGGGGCAGATCGTCAACCAGCCCCGCGTATCCCAGGAATAGGTTTTGCGGCGATACACATTGGCGAAAAACAGGTGTCGCGGGCTTTCGTAACGGCGGAAAAGGCTGCGTCCCAAGTAGGACGTTTTTTCGTTTACACCGAGGTAATCGACGATGGAAAGCGCCAAATCCGCTTGCTGGTACGGAGTTTCCACCCGAATCGGGCCTTTTATCTCCGGGGCGCGGATGCCCAGAAACCCCATATTCTGGCTCAATTCCTCCGGCAGGCGTTCGAACAGCTTCACACCCAGCGACTCGTCCGCCGTGACGATCAGCAGCGTGTTGTCGAGCAGGCCGTGTTTTTCCAGTCCTTCGGCAAATGCACCCCAGGCCGAATCGAGAAAACCGAACGCCCGCACCCGCTCGTCGGCGCCTTCGAATTCCTTATAGGAATCGGGCACTTGGAACGGGTGGTGCGTGCCGACGTTCAACAGGGCCGCAAACCACGGCTTGTCGGCAGGCATGGTGCGAAGCTTTTCCAGGGCTTTGTCGAAAAACATGCGATCGTCCACGCCCCAGCCATCGACCGACAGATCGGCGCTTTCGGTTCCTTTGAACCATGCCAGACCCAGAGCCTCGTCGAACCCGGCGGAACGCATGAAGTCGTCTTTATTCATGAAACTCAGGGGAGCGGCCTGGAGATACAGGCTGTGGTAGCCCGCCTTGGAAAGCACTTCGGGCAAACAGCGCGGATGTCCCCCGTAGGCGGTTTCGGTCATCTTCGCGGTGCCGATGTCGAGCTTGGGAAGATCGCCGCACAACAGCGCGTATTCCCCCCGGTTGGTCTGGCGCTGATTGTAGATAAACGTGGGAACCGACAACGACGAGACCACAAAGCGGTCCAGACGCCGCATCTGGATCGGAGCGGCAGGAAGTCTGTGGTATCCGGCGACGGATGGCAAATACGCCCCGGAGACGGATTCCAGCATCACGAGCAGCACGTTGGGACGTCCTTCGGCACGCAGGAAAGGAGTTCCCGAGAGGTCCGCCTCGTGGGCGTGCTCGGCGATGGCCAGCGCCGCTCCCGTTGCGGAAGAGTACTGCTCCTGCGTGAAATTCCTTTGAATCGCCCAGCGAAGGTTCTGCAACACCGGGTTGGCGCTTCGCCAGTCCGCATCGCCTTGGCCCGTCGCCGCTCCGACTCCCAAAAGCCCCGCCAGTCCGATCGCCGCGCCCGCCATGGCCGTTCGTTTGTCGGGCGGACGCACCAAAAGCGGAAGCCCACCGGACAGCACAAGCAGCACGATCTCACCGAACGGGCGACTGAGCGTCGACCCGGAGCCTTCCATAAACACCGAGTCGGAAAGGTAAGACAGAAGAGAGTAATGGCCGATCACGCCAATGGCGCGGGCGTACTCGTAGGCCATCAGGTGCATAATACACCAGATCAGCGTAAATATTACTCCGGCAGCCTTGTGAAGTCCGCTTGCGCCTACAAGCAGGAAAAGAAAGACGATTCCGGCCAGAATTCCGTCGAGAAGTCCGGGAAGAATGAAGGGAAACAGCTCACCCTGATCCATCATCAACCACATTTGAATACAAACCGGTGAAAGCATGGCGACAAAGGCAAACAACAGCGTCGATGGGGTTTGTTGCAAGCGAATCGTGAGCACCCTCCCTTAAGCCCGGAAAATCGTAACGATTGTGAATGATTAGTCCGGAAAAACGTCCGCACGCTCCCGCCTTTCGGCAAGGATCGTGACATACCGAATCATATCGTCGGGTTTGGGGTACTGTCAATTTTTACCTGGCGTCCCACGTTTCACCGACGCCGAACGGTCATTCGACCTGACATACGCCGGTGTCGTTGTCCAGGTGCAGTTTCACGTGATTCTGGCCCCAGGAAATGTCGAAGGAAAGAGCATCCCCGTCGATAGCGGCCTGGTGCGCCAACTCCTCGGCAGCCAATTCACCCAAAGCGAAAACCGTAACGAAATCCGCCGTTTTTCCGTTTTGGACGTACTCGACCGCCCAGTTTTCCACGGCGGCTTCATAGGTGATGGACAACCAGCCGTCGTAGGGATCGGTCTGCCCTTTCACAGTATGCAACGTCAAATCGGTGCCCAAAGCCTGATAGATCGCCAACTCCGGCGCAGCACCCTCGGGAGCGGCTCGAAGAGTGAGGTTGTCCTGGGTGATTTGAGCTTCTGGAAACAGGTGCCAACGTTGGGCATACTCGTGGGAGCCGCCGGAAGTCAAGTGGTCCCACACGACGACAAGATCCCCGCCGATCAAGGCGAGGGCGCGCCGGTGGGTGACGCCATCGTACAGTCCGTGACGCCCGGAAGCACAGGCGTAACCGTCGCCGGAGTGAATCGCCCCCTCTTCGGCGGAGCCTTTCTCCTGATTCTTGCCATCGACAACCACCGTGTTGTGCGCCGCCGTACCGAAGTAATAGTCGAATTCCGTCCCATCTTCGTATGTGAAAAGGCCGGAGTCGGTCAGCAACGTGCGATCGTGCGCGTACAACGTCAGGTTCAGCGCGTCCCGGTGGCTGTGTCCCGTGCGGTACGGGCCGACGTCGAAGACGATGTGGGTCGGGTCGTTGAAATTATCCGCCGTACCGAACGACGAGCGCAGAATCGCCCACCCGGCGGTGGGAAACAATTTGTTCAAGGGTTCGGGAGGCGTTCCCTGTTTCCCCGCCGACCAGACCCACGCGAAGGCGGGATCGCTCTCTGCCGCTTGCGCGTAAATATCGGGATACTTGATACCAACATCATACTCCTGACTGGACCCGATCAGCGGAATATTCCTGTTCGGAAGCGTAATGTAGGTGGCGAAGCGGAGCATCCCCTCCGTGGCTTCGCTGAGCGCAGAAGGCGTTTCGGTCTGGAAAAGCTTTCCCCAGTGGTAGATCTGCCAGAAGAAGTTGAATACGTAGAAATGGTAAAAGGGTGACTGCTCGATCTGCACGCCATCCTCGTCCACGTTTTTCTCCACCACCTGTTCCATCCGTTCGGCGGCAAGTTGCCGCCAGTACGCGCTTTTCGGCAAGGACCGCAGGTTGTGTCCGATCGTCGCCAGCGCTGCCGCCTGCGTGACACCATGGTTGTTGTTCTTTTCGAAATGCTCGTCCTTTTCGAGAAACTCCCCTCGGTTTTCGATCACTCGCCGGAGTCCTTCCTTCAGCTCTTCGTCGAGTTTTCCCCAGCGTTTCAGCTTGCAATAGCAGTTAACGGCCACCATCCCTAAAAACGCGGCGGTGTGTTTGTCGTCGATATGCGACGAACCGAGCCCCGTTTCCGAAAAAGATCGAAGAATATCCACGAGTTTGTCAAGGTAGCGTTCGTCGCCGGTCTGACGATAGGCCGCGAGCAGGTGCCGGGTGGGACGAAGACTGTAGAAAATGAATCGCCAGTAATTCTCGTTGTACGGATCTTCCGTCCAGGTAAGAGGCCAATCAAGCTTGATCGGTTCGAAACGATTCGCCGTATACCAGATGTCGTCGAGAAGAAGGTCTGCGTACTCCACCTCGCCATCGTCGAGAAAACCATAGATTGTTTCGGCCCCCGTGGCGAGGGGAAGTTCAGCGTAAGTATATGATTTCAAACCCAATTCGTGCGCTTTCTGAAACATGGCTTCCAACCGCTCTCTGGGAATGTGGCTCTTCTCGCTTTCATCGAGAATGCGGTGGCTGTAAATCATCAGCGCGATTCCCTCTAACGCGGCGGTCTCCAACGCAGCCAGAATCTCGTCCAACTCTGCACGGGTGGTATCGATACTCGCCCCGGTAACGAGACGCTCACCGGACCAATCGTAGTAAATGGACTGTGGCTTGGACAAACGACCGGACCCGCGAAGTACCGAGAAATACTCGAATAAAGCCGCATCCAGTTCCGTAGTACGCCCTCCCCAGGGATAGGAAAACGATGTGGGTTCGAACCCTGCCGCCCACATCAGTTCCAGCGCGGGAACCACCTCGGCATCGATGTATTCCTGAACGGTGTGCGTCTCCAGAAATTCTTCCGGATCGACGTGCGTCAGGCTGTGGCAGCCGATTTCGTGCCCGAGATCGCGAAGATCACGAAGCTTTTCGATTCTCTCTTCGGTCAGTTTGTCGAATCTCGTGATGAAAAAGGTGACTTTGACGTCGTATTGCGTAAATAAATCTCGAACGTCCCACCACTGGTCGATGAAATCGTCGTCGAAAGAAAGCGCAAAGCCCGATGCCGGTTCGGTCAGCACGGGCCCGGAAGAAACGTCGGTATCGAAATCGCCGTTTTCGGAACCTTGCTCTTCGTCATCTTCCAAAAGATCGTTTTCCCCGCACTCTTCTTCCTCTTCGAACCATTCTTCCTCCCAAATATCCGATTCGCCGCAGTCTTCGTATTCGTCTTTGTCCGCGCCGCTCCCTCCGCTGGTATCCGAACACGATAAAATCCATGCGGCGAACAGCAAAAACAGCCACGAATAAAGACGAGGCCATATCTTCATGGTCCCCATTCGCACAACTTCTCGAAAAGACTGGGATTCCATGTTCGTACCTTTCAATGAGACAAAAATTACGGCTCGACGATTTCAAGCGCGGCGGCGAAACGACCGTTGTCACTGCGCAGACCGATGGGACCTTTCAGTTCCAGGGCTTCGGGAGGCAGGGACACCCGAATTCGTTCTTCGCCGTCGTAACTTGCAATCAACACTCCATTTTCGATGCGCACGGACAACTCCCCTGAATCGCCGGGATTCATCTGCGGCAAGGGAACCGTTTCCAGCGTGGTGTAGCCACCGGCCCTGCATTGGGCGTGGGTGTGTTTTCCGGGATTTCGCTTGACCTGCACCGCCAACAAGGAGTCCGGGCCAATGCGACGCATGACGTACAGAAGGTTGCAGGTATCCTGCGCAAGCAACTTGAATCCGATCTGCCGACGGATCTGGCCGGAGGCCAGCGCCCGTTCTTTCTTGCTTGGCCCCAGATAGGTGAATCGCAGACGCGCCGCACCCGGAGTCGGGGCGTCAGTGACGGCTCGAATGGTCGGGTCTTCGATGAGCAGCCGTCCTTCCGACCCCGCGTCGATCCGCCCATAGGTCACGTCGAACCGTTTGCGGCTCAACCGCAACGCCTTTTCAGACGACGAAGCTACGGCGATTTTTTCCGACACCGCTTGATCGGTCAATGGAGCCTGCGACGAGATTTGTTCGGAATTCGCCGGTTCGCTTGTCGGACTATGTGCACAGGCCGAAGCCAGCATCAACAATAAAAATGCGAGTAAAATTCTTATGTTATTAAACTGGCACTTAAAACCTAAGGTTTTTCGCCGTTCACCCTGAGTGATTTCGCGAAGCGAAATCGTATCGAAGGGTCCCTCGATACGGCGACTCACGTCGCCTACTCGGGATGAGCGAAGATGATTTTGCTCGGTAGACAACTGGCATGTATTAGGTGCCGGGTTAATACTCATCATTGCACCTCTTCCCTTTCAAAGCCGCTCAGGTGTTGGAGATGGGTTTCCAAGTACCGACGCTCCGCTTTGAGTCGAACGTAATCGAGCCAGAGCAGGTCGTGGAAACGGCGGCTTTTCTCGGTATCGATGCGTTCGAGCGTCGCCAGCCTGCCCGCAAGTTCATCCGCCAGGCGCGCCACTTCATCCAGTCGCATACGCTCGGCATGAGCCACGATGGACAGTTCCCGCTCCAGGTTTTCCACCTGATTCGACAACGAAGTCAGACCCTTTTCGCGCCACCTGCGACGCCCTTCGGCGGCTCGCCTGTCTGCGGAGGGTTGCGCGAAAGCCCCGAAATTGAATGAAAGCATCAACTGAACGAAGTATGGAAAATCTTTTTCCGCGCCGAAATTTTGATCGTACCCGCCTTTCAGGTCGAAAGACCAGGGCTGCGCCCGACGCAGACGCCCTTCCAAGTGTTCCTGATCGTCGTCGGCCCGATTGAAGTGGTCGAGCATGACGGCAAGATCTTCGTCCGGGAGTTGGGGAAGGCTGTCGAGGCGTTCCAATTCCATCTTCGTGCGGTTGGACATTTCGCGCAGGGCATCGACTTTCATCTGGCTGGAATAAAGTTCCTCCACGGTAATCAGGTTGTTCGCGAGTTGATCGTATAATTTGTCGAGTTGTTTCTTCGCCTCCGGCAACGCCTTCTCGATCACTTCGGCTTGCGCCTCAAACGCCGGTTTGCGCCCCCAGTCCGAACCGATGGCCAGAGCCCCCTGCAATCGGGTCTGGACGCGATGTCGGCGGCATTCCGCCTCGGCGGATTTCGCCATCAGCAGCCCCTTGTGCAGATTGATGAAGCGATATTGCAAACCCAATGTCCAACGCAGGGCCATTTTATCCAAGGTGCTGTTTTCGTCACCCGATTCCTGCGAGCCGGAGGCCGTCGGCCCCAACTGGGAGTAAATTTCCGGGTACATCAGCGGCGCGCGTTTGGAATCCGCCGTGGCGAGCACCCAGGCACAATAGCCGTCGTCTTGGGGGTCGGCCTGCTTCGTGACCGAAAGAGCCATCTCTTCCCCCCAGGTGAGCCCCGAAGCGGCAAGGAACAAAACCGTGACCAGCCAAGAGATTTTGACGATCGAGGGATGCGGACTCATGGATGCACCTTTCGTTCGGTCGTACCGGAAGCTTGCGAGCACCTGCCCCAGTCAAGCCCTGTGACACCTGCGGTTCGATGCGTCGATTTGCACAGAGGCGGGGTCGTTTGCGTCGCCCAGAAGCGACCAGAACCCGTATCCGACGCAAGAAAAGAAGAACCGAACAGGAATGGATTTGCGTCGCCCTGTCGCAACAGCGTTTTGGGGTACCGGCCTTATATCAACAGCGGTTTGGAATCGACGTGAAGGGCTTGCTCTTCCGCCCAGGTCATGTCGTCCAGCTTGATCTCCACCATCACACCGCGCAACTCGCTGGAAAACATCGGATGCCTCGCGGATATTTCGCCGTCGAGCAGCTTCACGACTTCTCCGACCTTGTGGCACCAGATCAACTCCAGAGAGCAACCGTAGATGGGCGCGCCTTGCCTGATGTTGTGCAGGTTGGAATACGGCGAGAATGCGATGGAGACTTTCTCGGTCATGGCTTTGTAGTAAGGCGATTGCTGGATCGTGGCGAGTATTTTGTCGTATTGCTCCATCGAACTGTCCAGCATGGCGATCTGCTGCACGATGGGCTGTTTTTGGGATTCTAGTTCCGCGGCTTCCAGCAGGGAATTCTGGTACTCCTTCTCCATCAACAACACGTCGTAATTGGGGTGCTCCCCGATGCTGTTCGTTTGAGACAAACGGTCCTCAAGGGTTCGCAGAGAGGCGATTTTCCGTTCCAACTCCAGCTTCCGGCTTTCGAAATCCACCTGCTTCTGATCGTAAGCGATTTTATTGGTGATGCTTTGGGAAAGAGCGAACTTGGTGCGGATGTAGCCGTCTTCGTCGACCAGGCCCGCTTCGAAGTTCTTTTTCAAGTCCTGCTCGCTCATTTTCGTGAACGCCTCGTTGGCTTCCTGCACTTTCGTTTTGGTGGCCAGGTATTCGCTATAAATTTTGCTTAACCCTTTGAGTTCACGCTGTTTTACCGCTCTGTCGGCGCTGATGGCCTTCTTGAAACGTTCCTGAAACGTGCGATTGACGGCCAGCGTGCGCTCGATGCTCCGAAGCTGGGTTTCCAGCATCATGCGTTCGACTTCGAGCTTGTCGTGGTTGTATTTCTGCTGGATGAGCTGCGAGTTCATCTGGATCACGCGCTCCGAGCTTGGCGACAGGATGATCGGCGCGACCCATTCACGGTCTACGAGGTAGAAAAGGCTCATCCCGAGGTAGCTGACAATCCCCACCAGAATGGCGGTAAGTACCGCAAATCCCATGAGTTTGTAGGCATTGACGAACAAGCTGTTGAATTGATTGACCAGGTTTTTCCACATTGGATACCATTCCTTTTCTATCTTTACCGGCCACCGCTATCCGCAGCCTTACGAAATTCCAATGCGTTTTCAGACCAGGAGTCCGTGGCTACGGCGATCGAGCGCCTGTGGAACACATAGTCGAGACGGATTGGTTCGGGCATAGGAGCCGGAAGAACAATCGGAGTCTCGGGTTTCTCCTCGGCTGGGCTCTCGGCGGGTTTGCCCCGCGTCTCCCAGCTTCCCGAATCCAGGGTGAACATCGCCAGCGGCGTCAACAGAATGTAGGTCACGGGCATCACGAACGCCATGGCAAGAAAGAAAAGCGGGCCGACTTTCATGTCCTGCGGGAGATTCCATGTTTTGAGTTTGTACAGCGTGCTGAACACGGCCAGCGCCCCCACGTGAATCGCCGCCAGCGGCAGGAAATTCCCGCTTACGATGGTGTGGATAATGACCATCGGGTACATGAACATCATGCCGAACAGACCGAGGTAGTGCACCGCTACAAACGGATTCACATGCCAGATGTGCCAGATTCCCCCAAGGAAATCGACTATGTTCGACCGCCTCCAGCGAAGCTGCTGGGAAAAGTACCCGGAAAGCGTGGGAGGCGCGATGGTGTACGAATTGGCTTCGAGGGTCATCGTGGTCTGATACCCGGCCTTGACGATTTGCCGCGTGAGGAAGCGATCCTCGCCGTACTTGATGGGGATTCCGAAAAGCTTGCGGTTCTCCAGGATCGGTTCCAGTTCCATCAGCACTTCGCGGCGGTAAGCCGTCAGACAGCCGGAAAGACACATGACCGTATTGAAGGCATTTTCCACGTTTTTCAGGTATTCGTAGCCGAAGTAATACTTGATCGTCTGCATACGGGTCAGCCAGTTTTCGTTCCGGTTGATGATGTTCACCCGGCCACCCACAGCCGCGATTTCGGGCCGGACGAAGCGTTTGACCAGCGACCGCACCGCGTTTTTGTCCACCACAACGTCCGAATCCACCGAAATGATGATTTCCGAATCCGACCTTCTGACCGCCCGGTTGATCCCCTTTCGTTTGCCCATGTTCACGGGGTTTTTCAACACGCTGACAATTGCGTGCTCGCGTGCGGCTTTCATGGCCCACTTGTAGCTGTCGTCGGTGGAGCAGTCGTCCACGACCACAATCTTCAGCTTGTCCTTCGGGTAGTCCATTTCAACGAGGCTTTTCAGCGTTCGGTAGATACCCTCGCCTTCGTTGAACATCGGAATCACGACGGAGACGGTAGGCTCGTAGTCCTCCACGGTCTCGTCGAACCGTTTTCCCTTGATGCGCTTCAAATACAGGCCGACGATGTACCGGTTACAGAAAACCACGAATACGATCGTATGAGCCAATACGGTAATGATATCGGTAAAGTCCATTCTCGCTTCCACTTCGCTGCTTGATCCTCATCACCCTTCCAGCCGTTTCCGGCGGCCTCGTCCCTCCTTCACCCAATTTGGAAAGGGTTGATTTTCAAGCGAATTTCATTTTCATTCCATGCCAGGGCCAATCTGTACCTTCCATAGCGCAAGGATGATACCAAATCTCTCCAATTCGGCATCAGGAACGCGTCCGGCCACAGCCCTTTAACTCAAAACCAAGGAAAATCAAAGAGATAACGCAAAAAGAATTATACATCTATTCAATATACGAGTCAACAATCGGTTTCTGAAAACCGTAAGTCGTCTCAAAAAAAGACAGTTTTGTCAGGGTTTGCGGGATAAGTGACAAGTTTCTTTGACAGTTTTCGTCGTTTCCGTGTGATTTGTCATATAAACACTGGGATTTATGGCGATTTTTTACCCAAATATGTAGGTCAAGAAGCCGCAATCCGCCATTGGAACCAATACGGTGGCAATCACGGTAATTTCGGTGTAGCACCATAAAAAACCCCGTGAATCCAGACAGATACACGGGGTTGAGTACTCGTCGAGCGTCGGTTTACAGCGGCGCGTTGCGGTGTTTTCGCGGAAAAGTGAGTTCGGTTTTGTTACCGATGGTTTTCAGGGCGTTCGTCAGAACCTTGCGCGTGGTTTCCGGGGCGATGATGTCGTCGATGAATCCGTGCTCGGCTGCCATGTAGGGAGTCATGTAGGTGGACTCATACTCGGAAATGGTCTTGCTGAGGAATTCGTTGAGTTCGTCCTCGCGGCCTTCGTCCTTGAAACCTTTGATCGTGCGGTAGTGGAGGATTCCGACCGCACCCTGTGCGCCCATGACCGCGATTTCCGCGTTGGGCCAGGCATAGTTGTAGTCCGCCCCGATATGTTTGGAACTCATCACGTCGTAGGCTCCGCCGTAGGCTTTGCGCAGAATGACGGTCAGTTTCGGCACCGTGGCTTCGGCAAACGCGTACAGGATCTTCGCACCATTCATGATGATGCCGTTATGCTCCTGGTTGACGCCGGGCAGATAGCCGGGAACGTCCACGAACGTAATGAGCGGCACGTTAAAGGCGTCGCAGGTGCGGATGAAGCGCCCGCCCTTGCGCGAGGCGTTGACGTCGAGGGTTCCCGCGAGATAGGCAGGCTGGTTGGCGACGACTCCGACGGCGTGGCCGTCGAGTCGGGCAAAGCCGACCACGAGGTTTTTGGCCCAGTCCTTGTGGATTTCGAAGAACGAATTCTTATCCATCACCTCTTTAATGACTTTTCGCACGTCGTAGCCGCGCTTCGTGTCGGTGGGGACGATTTCTTCCAGCGTCGGGCAGGAGCGCCAGGGGTCGTCGTCGGGCTCGATCACCGGGGTTTTCTCGTTGCAGTTTTGCGGAAGATAGGACAGGACTTTGCGAATGTTGAGGATCGCGTCCATGTCGCTTTTGAAGGTGCGATGGCAGACGCCCGATTTCGTGGCGTGGGCCTTGGGACCGCCGAGCTGGTTCTGATCGACGTCTTCGCCGGTAACGGCTTTTAGCACCTTCGGGCCGGTGATGAACATGAAGCTCTGGTTTTCGATCATGAAAATGAAATCGGTCAGAGCCGGGGAATAGACCGCGCCGCCCGCGCAATGGCCGTTGATGCAACTGATCTGCGGAATCACGCCCGAGGAACGCACGTTGCGGTAGAAGATGTCACCATAGCCGGCCAGCGAAATCACGCCTTCTTGCAGGCGCGCTCCGCCGGAATCGTTGAAACCCACCACCGGGGCTTGTTCTTTGATCGCCAAGTCCATGATTTTGCAGACTTTTTTCGCGTGGGCCTCACCAAGACTGCCACCCATGAAACTGGAATCCTGGCTGAAGGCGAACACGGGTCGGCCATTGACAAGGCCGTATCCGGTAATCACGCTGTCTCCCGCCACCCGTTTTTTCTCCATGCCGTAGCCGGTGATATGGTGCATCACATGGCGGTCCACTTCGTGAAACGTGTCTTTGTCGTAGAATTCGACCAGCCGCTCCCTGGCGGACAGCCGTTCCGGTTTGTCGTTGCTCATCGCGTTTCCTGTTCGTCGAGAGAGTGATAATACCTGTGGGTTGTATACGCCTTCCCTTCACGACAGACGGCGCGAGAGTCGAGCCGTCTAGAAACACGGATTCCTCGTCGGCAAAGACGAGGAACGTGGTTTTTTTCGCACGAAGGGGACGCTTTTCTCATCAGGCTCTTTTACCTCACATTTGCAAGGATTCCAAACAAAATCTGGAAAAGCGGATGTACAAATCTCGGTATACATCCGCGCAAAGTCGCGTGAATATACTGCAAACTCGTGCAAACTTGCGTCATCTTGTTTCCACACAGCCAAACTTGTGACAACCCACGACAAAACCTGCCAAAACCCCAACGCAGGCCGAGCAACGAAGCGAGCGAAGCTCGAAAAAACGTTAAGGTTTTGTACAAAAACCGGAGGAAAAGTCTTCCTTAGCTCGTGTTTTTCGAGCAAAGGCAGTGGTTTTTCTGCCTTTGCAAGGGTTGTGTTTTTGCATATATTTTCGCAAATTTGCACTTTTACGAAACAGGGGAATCGTGGTCTTCCGGCAAAGTTTCCAAACTGCGTCTTTACTCCTGACCCTTCCCTGGTTTTGTGCAAACCTAACTTGACAGAGGATACGATAACAACTGAGGATGAGTCTGTTTTTCTCCCTCGCGTCAGTCGAGCCAGGGATAGCGGATGCGACGGTAAAGCACCGGAATCGCTAGGAAAAGACATAAAAGCAGGAATGGGCCCGAGGAGGCGCGCACCAGAGCTTCCGACTCGACCACCGGCAGGTCGGCAACGATCATGCCGGGACCGTCCGTGAAGGGATCGTGTTCGGCCAGCACGAAACCTTTGGGCGACACGATGGCGCTGGTGCCGCTCATCGCCGCTCGCACGATGCCGTAGTGATTCTCCAACGCGCGGAAACGGCTGTTTTCGTAATGATATTCCTTGACCTCGGCCCAATCGTTGGTCGGTACGGCCATGATCTGCACGCCCGCATCGCCGTACATCGAGGACAGGTCGCGGAAGTTGTCGTCCTGGCAGATCATGCCGCCGATGGCGATGCCGTCCACATTCACGAGCACCGGGGTGCCGTCGCCGGGTTCGTAATCTTCGATACCTGGAATCAGGTGGGTCTTTTCATATTGCGCCGCAATCTCCCCGGAAGGACCGATGAAAGCCAGCCGGTTCTTCTGCGCCTCTTTATCGAAATACGCGAAGCCGAGCCATATCCCGTAGGATTTCGCAACCCCCTTGAATTTATCGAGAAATTCCGTTTTCTCCTCTTTTTTCAGGCGGATACCGAACTCCGGCGTGACGATCAGCCCCGCCCCGCCTTTCGCCGCCTGGTCGATCAGCGGAAGGTACAACGTGTCGAACAGTACATAGTTGGAAGCCACCTGTTCCGGGCTGCGGCCATCCTCGGTCCAGCCGATGGCCCCGACCCGCAACCGTCCCGTATGCGGCGTGGAAAGATGCAACACCCCGGTCAGCACGACCGCTCCGGCGATCAGTCCCAGCAGGACCAGCGACAACCGACGCTCGGCGGGATTCCAGACGGCGGCCAGCACGAGCGCCTGCACCGCCACCACGAAAAACGCCACCCCGGACATGCCGGTCAACGAGACGAACTGCACCAGGAACGGGGCCGCACTCCAGACCTTGTAGAACGATTGCGCCGTACCCCAGAAGTCGAAAGCGGAGACGCTCACCCAGTCCAGAATCGCCGCCACCGCCGCCAGCGCCAGCGCCGAAAGCGCACCCGGACGCCGGAACAGCGCCTGTGCCATCAGCGCGAAAAGCGCCCAGAATATCGCTAAGTAAAGCGCGAAACCAAACGCAAGGTGCAGGGGGAAATCGAGTCTTATCAACAGAGGTACGGCGTAGGCCAGTGTGGCAAAGACGCCTGCAAAAGCTGCAGAATCGGGAGTGCGGAAATCGTGTTTCAGGGCGAAAAGCAGGGGGACCAGCGCCACGAGTTGCAGCGGCCAGGCGTGCACGGGATAATCCGACACGTAGAACAACAGGCCAGAGAGCACGGCCAGCACCAACCCGCGTAGGTACGACCCTGACGGCAAGGAATCTTCCTCGTCCACCGGTCGCCACTGCCCTCCGGTGAAGCGAAATGCGCGGTTCTCGCTCTCGACGAACACCTCCAGCCCTTCTTCGGCCTCGGTGAACGTCCATGCGCCTGCTTCGAAACGCGCCACGCCGTGGGCGTGGTCGGACCACATCCCTTCCGGGTGATCCAGGATGCCGTACACCTCGCCGTCCTTGGGCGCTTCGGGGGGATCGTTGCGGCATTCACGCAAATGCAGACGGTCGTGCGTCATGGAATTTTCCTCGTGTTTTCAAATTGTTACAGCCAACAAAGAAGACAAGTACGCGTTTCGTGCTTCCATGAAATACCACAACCCGAAGCCTGTCGGCAACCCCCAAGGGGGAGGGCTTGCCTAGCCCGCATAATTCATGAAGAATCTACTGCGACTTGAAAATCCTCGATCTTTCACTCGTTTCCCGATTTTCATCCTCGACAGACTGTAAAGTATGCCTGCGGGTGAAAATCGCTCCAACTTCATGAAATATCTTCGGTTTTCGGCGTCTCGCTACGATCCTCATGAATAATGCGGGCTAGGAATTCGATCCCACTTCTTTCCATGATTTCCATGGAAGGACGTTTGTTTGGAAGGGTGCCATCTATAAGAGAGACCTGTTTGTCAAGCAGATTCCCCCATTTTTTTCATCGATGTCAAGCCGTCCTTCGTTCATCCATCTATTCGGCGTCGTATTTCACGCGCCATGATTCCGTGCAAGAATCGTCCGCCCCATTCACGGTCAAGCTCTCGTCGGAGCACTGGCACCCGCGGGGTCGGACGAAACGGTGATTCGAAAGAACGTATGGAACATCGAAATCTCTTCACGTTGCTTCTGTCACTTAGCGTCTATCTTCGTCTGTCGCATTGCCTGGAAAATTCATGACGTTTCGTCGAGGACTTTTGGGCGAGAGATGTCCGATCGAATTTGAAACGATTTTCGAGGATCGGACAAACCTATCCTCTGGTTTCGTCCCCCTTGGATCTATCGGTTGTCATCGCGCCTCCTTTTCGCCCGGATCGGGCCGACCGGGGTTTTCGTTACGCCGCCACAAGTTTTCTCATGATCTCCGTCCAGAGTTCTTTCTCCGGGGTGGATTCGGACAGATGGAACCAGATTCTGCGCGTCGTCTGTCGGATTCGAACGCCGATCTTGAGCAGCCTCAATCTCAGCGTTTCGATTCTCGCCGTGCCGAACTTGGTGCTTTTGCACGCTTTGCGTAACTCGTGCATCAGGGCGTAGGCTGCCATATGCAGAATCAGCCGGAAGAAGTTGGTGATGAAACGATGGCAGCTCAAGCGGTCTCCGGAGCAATCCAGCTTGAGATCCTTGATCCGGTTTTCGCTCGCCTCGCCGCGCTTGACGTAGAACTCCCGGTAGATCCACGCCGGCGGCTCGTCGAGCGTCGTCACCACAAACCGTTGATTGTCCTTGTCTTTCAGGCGTTCGGCCTTGGCAATCACCCGCCGGGAGGTCGTCCACGATCCGGCCCGGTACCGGCCTTCGGCGTAGATCGTCGTCTTGCGGCCGGTCATGGCCGAAAACAGCCGCGCCGCCTTCATCGCCGTCTCCGCAAGCTTGTTGAGGTTGGCGTTTTTCGCGATGCCAAGCACGTAGTCGATGCCATGCGTTTCGAGTTCGAGGTAGAAATCCTCGCCGCAATAACCGGAGTCGCCGCGCACGATCACCTGCACGCCGGGCCATTTCTCACGAACGCGGTCGGCCAGGTAGATCAACAGCCCGTCCGCGCCCAGCCTGGCCGAAACCCGCCCGGGACGCAGAAAAGGCAGGATCAGATCGCCGGTTTCGCCATCGTGAATCAGCACCGGCTGATAGCAGTAATGCCGATAATAGCCGTGGAATTCGGCAAACTCCTGTTGCCCGTGGGTCTCGTCGTCGGTGGAATCCACGTCGAGGATGATCCTGCCATCGGCGGGTCGTTGGCGATGCTCCAGCCAGTGATCCACCAGGGATTGCAACAGACGCTGGATCGTGTCGTTGTCCGCCGCGTTTTCCAGGCGAGTCAGCGTGGGCTGGCTTCCCAGGTCATCGTCGGGATCGAGTTCGCGGTCACAAGCGGTTTTCAAGGCAGGATCCGAGCGGAGCCTGTCGGCGTCGTTGGCGTCTTCGTAGCCGCAGCAGATCTGGAACACCCGCTGGCGCAGGAGATCCTCCACCGTGTGGCGAATGCGGTTCGGGTCACGGCGATCTTCAAGACAACCGGACAGGCGATGGATCAGGCCAACCCGGCGTTCCACCTCCCGCAACAGCAGGATTCCTCCGTCGGAAGCGATGGCTCCACCATTGAAATCGACCGATATTGTGCGTTTTCCGATTGCGCCAAGCTCAAGTTTTCCGCTACACTGCGTCATGGGCGTTTCCTCTGTTTTATCACTACAAGTGCTTGATCTCACTCGATAAAACAGAAAACGCCCTTTCGTTATTCCCGACATTGTGAATTATTCAGGGTAGCGTCTACCTCTTGATCTCGTGGCTTGTCGATACCTCCTTGGCCGGAGCCTTCGCCGAAGGCCTCCCCGTCCGTCGCCTACAACCCTCTCACGCACGAGCAAGGCGGGCGGGTCAAGGCTGCAAAGCATGAGCGAAGCGAGCCTGGCCTTGACGCGCCCGGTGCTCGTGCTACTGGGCACAAGCCGACGGACGGGGAGGACTGGAATCGCACCCGTCGCCACCAGACGCACGGCCTGCAAACTCCCAACCCCCATAACCGTCCGGCACCACCCCCAAAGCCTCGGGCGAAAAGCCCTCGGAACGTTTCAAAAGAGCATGCACGATCCGGCACAGTTTCGCCGCCACCGCCACCTTCGCCTTGTTGGCACCGTGCTTCTCCAACCAGCGGCGATAATACGGGTTCAGCGGCTTCTTTCGCTTCCGGGCGTGCTGCGCGCACTCCACAAGCAACGCCCGCAACAACCCCGGCCCCTCCCGCGTGATGCGTCCCTTGCGCTCGCGATCCCCCGAATCGTAGCTCGACGGGCACAGACCCACGTAGGCCGTCACCTGCTTTCCCGAACGGAAACGACCGATGTCGAACAGATGCGCCGCAAGCGCCAGCCGCGTGATCGGGCCCACTCCCGGAATCGTCTGCACCCCATCGAACGCGTGGTTTTCACGGCCAAGATCCTCGGCCATCGTCGTCAACCCTTCGATCTGATTCGAGGCCAAAAGGAAGCTGGCGAAATGCGTTTCCAACAGCTGTCTCACCATCTCGGGCATCTTGGCGTCGAGCCGCTTTTTCCAGGCCGCTTGGGTGTTCATGCTTCCCGAGGCGCCATCCAGGCCGTACTCCCTCAGCAGCGCCTTGGCGGCGTTGATCGCCTGCGTCTGGATCTTCACGTTCAGCGCCCGCGCCTTGAGCACCGAACGAAGCTTGCGCATCGGCTCCGGCGGCAGAACCACCTCGCGAACCAAGGCTCCCGTGCGCAGGTTGGTACAGAGATCCTGGGCGTCACGGGTGTCGGTCTTTTTCTTCCGGCTGCGGGTTTTCTTCGCCACTTCATCCGCCGGGTACACCTGCGGGCATCCTCCCAATACGGCGACGATTCCGCTTGTGGAATACGCCTTCGAACAGGCTTCCATCCCCGGCGCACCGGGATGCTTTTCGAGCCAGGGCCGGAGCGTTTCGGAGAATCCGGAAAAGGTGGTCGGACAGGATCCGAGAAAAACCTGCTTTCCCGTATCGTCCTGAATGCAAATGGTGGTTGACTTCTGATGCACATCCATTCCAATACAAATCATGGGCTTTCCTCCTGCTTGGGACGCTCAAGCGATCCCGTCATCAAAATAGGGCGATGATACCATCGACCCTGCCGGGGGAAAGCCCTCTCTTATGGAATCACGGTCTCACGGCTGGAAGCCGGGAGGCGAATGGCCGTGAAAACACAAGCAATCCGGGCCATCGATCCGTTTCGGATCGAAGACCCGGGCACCCATTCCTCGATTCAGCGAGTTCGGTTCGTACCGAATCAAGAATTGAATCGCCCTGAACAGTTTGCCGGTCGCTTCGGGAAAGATGGATTCCGTCAGGCCAAATAGAAGTGGTCAAATTCCTGTTCTCGGAACCCATACAACACCTCCCGCCATCAGGATGCTTCCAAAGCTCATTTCCCTTGACAGAAATGTCGCTTATATGCGACACTCGAAGTGTGAAAACGAGGCCGAGACATCTTGTAGTGTACCGAACTCCAGACGGAATCGAGCCTTTCACCCGTTGGTTTCAGGGGTTGAAAGATTACTCTGCCGTTGCCCGGATCACGCATCGGCTCGACAGGTTGGAATTCGGAAACTGGGGCGACTGCAAAGCCATCGGAGATGGCGTTTCGGAACGGAGGGTTCCTTACGGTCCCGGCTATCGGGTTTATTTGGCGCAGGACGGAGATACCGTGGTGATCCTGCTTTGTGGGGGAGACAAAAGAATTCAAAACAAGGACATCAAGACCGCCAAGAAATACTGGCGGGAATACAAGGAGCGGGCATCATGAGTCACCGAACATGGCGGGAAGTCGCCACCGAAAAAATGTCCGACCCAGAAGCGGCGGCGGCCTACCTGAAAGTCGCTCTGGAGGAATTTGAAAAGGACAGAGATACGGCGGTCTTTCTCGTCGCCATCCGCACCGTCGTGGACGCCAAAGGTGGAGTCGGGGCTTTGGCCAAAGCCACAGGGTTGAATCGGCAAACCCTGTATCGAACGTTGGGAGGCAAGCACAGTCCCCGTCTCGATACTCTATCGGCCATTCTCCACTTCTGCGGCCTGTCCCTGAGTATTAGAGCCTATCCCAGCAAGGCTCACGAAACTCAGATGGAGCTTTGAAAGAAGAAAAAGCATCTTGTTTTACGCAGGTCGGGCTAATTTTTAGCCCGACACCTTGGCATTGTCGGGCAAGAAATTTGCCCGACCTACGCGATACTTTATGTTCTGAATTGCAAGGGTCATCCCAACCAACCATGCCATAATACCGAAACGAAACGACCGCAAAAAAAGCCGGAGCACGCCACGACACTTGCATACTCCGGCTTGGAAAACCTTGAGAACGATCACTACTTTTTGTAGTTGACGATCCCCGCGAAATTTTCCGCCGTCAGCGAGGCGCCGCCGACCAGTGCGCCATCGATATCCGGCTGTGACAGCAACTCC
The DNA here is from genome assembly GCA_963663525.2 of Myxococcota bacterium. GTDB lineage: Bacteria > Myxococcota_A > SURF-8 > SURF-8. The sequence continues at coordinate 655,405 of CAXXHC010000003.1, read as the reverse complement.
GCCGCGTTGGCCGGTTTGACCGACCCGCCGTACTGGATGGTGATGTGAGCCGCCGCGTCGGGGCCCAGGTGGTCCGAAAGACGCTTGCGGATGAATTTGTGGATTTCCTGCGCCTGTTCGGGCGTCGCGGTCTTGCCGGTGCCGATGGCCCAGATGGGTTCGTAGGCCACGATGGTCTGCATCGCCAGCTCGTGGCTCAGACCGACGAAAGCCGCGTCGAGCTGGCGCGCGATTTTCTCCGTGGTTTTGCCTGCTTCGCGCTCTTCGAGAGTTTCCCCGATACACACGATAGGCTTGAGTCCCACTCGGTGCACGGCGTCGATTTTACGGCGCACGAATTCATCGGTTTCCCCAAAGATTTCGCGGCGTTCCGAGTGGCCGACAATCACGTAGCGCGCGCCGGTGGCTTTAATCATCCCCGGCGAGACTTCCCCCGTGAACGCGCCTTTTTCCTCGGGATAGACGTTTTGCGCGCCCACGAGGATATTGCTCCCCTCGCAAGTGCGAGCCAGCGAATTCAGGCCCGGAAAGGCCGGGCAGAGCACCACCACCACATCTTTGGTATTGGCCACCAGTTTTTTCAATTCGGTGGCGTGCCGCACGCCTTCTTCCGGTGTGAGATGCATTTTCCAGTTTCCTGCGATCACGATTTTGCGCATCATGTGCCTCCGTAGTTACGGGTAAAAACGATACTTTCTGAAATCTATCGAAAAATCGGAAAGATAGGTTGCCTGCATTCCGGCGGATCTACCCCGCCAGGCATTTCTTTTGGTTATAGCAGAATTCCGTACGGTTGAAAACCCCGAAAAACGTCGGAGTGGGAAAGAGGAGATCGTTTCACGGGTTGCCTTATCGAAAAGGTTGTTTTTAGAGGATAGGGACTTGGTTCTGGGGAAAAGTTACTAGGAAACGATACGATCCCACGAATCGGGATACTTCCAAAGGAGGCTCAACCTCCTAGCAATAATTTTTCCAGCCGTTTTTTAGCTCTATTGTCGCCAAGTTCCGCAGCTTTTTTCAGCCAAAACTTTGCCCACCTATTATTTCGTCGAACCCCATCCCCTTCCAAATAACAATCCGCTAAATTGTACATTGCATCGCTATTCCCAAGTTTGGCTGCTTTTCGATAGTATTTGACGGAACGTTTGAAATCTTGATCCACGCCAAAGCCATTGTGGTAGGCAATCCCCAAGTAACAAAGACAATCAGGTTCATCATGAGGAATACCTTTTTTAAAGCATTCAACGGATCTTTTATAGGATTTTTTATCCCAATACAGAATTCCTAAACGCATAATACTCCCGATATCATTTTTATCGATTCCTTTTTGAAACCAACGGATAGCTTGTTCTCTGTTTTGTTCCACACCATGTCCATGCAAATAACAGAGACCGATATTTGTCATGGCGGTGGAATTTTCCTCTTTAGCTGCTCGACGATACCAGAGAATGGCTTTTTTCCAATTCTTTGCAATCCCTTCGCCATAAAAATATTTGTAGCCAAGATTCAACATTGCATCATTGTTGCCAAGTTTTGCGGCTATTCGAGTCCATTCGAATGATTTCTTGACGTTTTTTCGAACCCCATTGCCATACTCATAGCAATCTCCAAGCAAAAAGGCTGCGTCAGCATTGTCCAAACGAGCCGCTTTTTCCAGCCACTTGATACCTGTTTTTTCGTCTTTTATTAGATAGTGTCGTCACGAGATATCCAGCCAAAGAAAGAGGCATCGAATATGAACGGCGGCGAGGAAAGATGCGGCATTTTTTGCGTATCTCGTAGCAATTCCCCTCCAGCGTTTCAGCTTCAAAAAGGCATTTTCGACCAGATGCCGCGCACGGTAAAGCTCTTTGTCGTAGGGTCGTTGGACCTTCCGATTCTTCTTCGGCGGGATGACCACCTCCATCTCCGCATTTTCGGCTTCTTCGATAATCTTGTCCGTATCGTAGCCACGATCGGCCAGCAGATACTCGGCATCGATCCCTTCGATCAGTGCGCAAGCCTCCTTGCAATCTGCTCGTGGACCCTCCGTAACAATCGCTCGGACCGGATTACCATGCGCATCCACGGCCAGGTGTATTTTAGTGTTGAGCCCCCTTTTGTGCGGCCCATCGCCTGGTTGCCGCCTTTCGCTCCTGCCGCGTGCGGGTGAACTTTGACGTGGCTGGCGTCGATCATCAACCATTCGTAATCGGGATCGTCGATGAGGATTTCGAGCAATCCCTCCCAGATTCCTTTATCGCGCCACCGGCAAAAGCGACGGTTGGTGTTGTTCCAGTCGCCATAATCCGGCGGCAGATCACGCCACGGAGCACCGGTGCGAAGAATCCAGAAAACAGCATTGATGAAGCGTCGATTGTCTTCGGCAACACCACCCCAAGAACCTTTGCGTCCCGGTAAATGAGGTTCCAAGAGTTCCCATGCATGATCGGAAATGTCATGACGATGATAGGCGGCTTCCATAGCAGTTCCCTTTGATATATTCTATTCAAAAGAAATATATCAAAAAGACAATGATCATGTCTAGAATATTCGACTTCTCGTGACGACACTATCTAAGCCATAACCATCCAAATACGATTCGCCAACAATTATCATCGCATCGCCATCCCCCAGTTCGGCAGCACGTACAAACCATTGACGGGATTTCTTGATATTTTTATGAACGCCTTCTCCATTTTCATACATGACTGCCAAATCAAAACAAGCATTGGCATCGTTCTGCTTCGCAACCTTTTTTAGCCACTGAAACGTTTTACACAATTCTGCTTCGTCTGCAATGCCAACTCTCTTTCCGTTAGTCATTGATTCTACATGCCTTTTTTCTGCTATTGGAAAAACAGAACTTCAAGAATCGCAAGTCGATAAATTCTTTGCCCAATAAACACGAACCTTTAAAAAGTCGAACCACAAGGCATTCGACCAAAGTTCTTTGCATCGAAAAACATCCGAATGCGAACGATACGCTGTTAAAAATACGAACGGTTCCCTTATTGAACAGACGAAAGACGGCCCGCTTCCTCCGGCGCAGTGCCGGAAATCCCTTCGCCGTTGCGGATGCGGAAGGTCAGCAGAAACGGAAGCAGTTGCACTGCATCAAAATACACGGTGCCTGTCGAGATGATGGAATGGTCCTCGCGCCGGATGATTTTGCCGTACAGGCGGGTCATCGACTGCCAGGGATGCCACAGGGTGAAATTCTTGACGCCTTCAAACCGGTATTTGCAGCCGTCGTCCCCCACGAAATCGAAATGGTAGCGAAGCCGCTGGGACGCGGAAAGGTCGATTTCCAGCGCGCCTTCGAGGCCGTTCCAGTCGGCCAGACCTTCGGCGTGCACCATGCCTTCCACGTGAAGCCGCCGGACCTCGTGCATCGGAGAAGCGAGAACGTCCAACAGGTTTTCACTGGCGGCGTCCAGGGTAAAAGCCAGTTTGCGTTCTTCGGAGTCTTCGCCATCGGACGGAGAACGATGCGTGCCGTTGAGCGTTTCGACGAAGAAAAGGGAGTGTCGGGAAAGCCAGCGAGCCTTCGGGAACCATCGTGCCATGAAAGACCCTCCTGTCATCGAGTCCGACCGACTATACGTGAATTCACGCACTGCGTCAAGAAATTGACTTCGGACACCAGGGCGCTTCAATTCTACTTCTTTCCACGGTTTCCAAGGAAGGAAGGGTGCCAAGGTCTTTCGCCGTCAGGCGAATGGCCTTGAAAACACGAAGAATCCGGGCCATCGATCCGTTCCGGATCGAAGACCCGGGCACCCTTTCCTCGATTCACCGAGCTGGACTCGTGCCGAATCAAGAATTGAATCACCCTGCTTCGGACACGATACACGGAAAACAGGCAATCTATGAAACCTGTATAAATCGAATAAAAGGGCGGTTCTTTCTTTCAAATAGAGTCCCCTTGAATCATTCCCATCTCCACCATTTTTATGGAGAAAAAGGCGGAGAGCATCCGATTTGTCTGGTAATTTTGCAGCCGTTTTGTTAAAAATTTGCGCAATTCGACTTTGAAAGGGTGATAAGCCCGTGAAGAAGCCTGAAGATATAACGATTCCATGCGGGGGAATTCACCCCGACATCTGTTTTCAAGTCGCGCGAAGTCATACCCACAATTCGAAGTTCAAGCTCTGGCCGAGTGCATGTTGCCTGTTCGGAGACGCTCGCCTGTGTTCTTGCCGGTGTTTTCGCGCTTAATAAAGGAGAATGACGATGTCCCACGAAAAAATCCTGTTGGTGGACGATGAAGAGGATTTCACCTCGATTCTGTCCAAACGCCTGAAAAATCGCGGCATCGAGGTGATGACCGCCTCCAGCGGAAAGGTCGCCCTCGAACTGGCCCGCGAGCATTCCTTCGATGCCATCGTGCTCGATATGCAGATGCCCGAAATGGACGGCATCGAGACGCTCAACCGGCTGATGCAGATCGATCCCGAACACCGCGTCATCATCCTCACCGGCTACGGCACCGTGGGCAAGGGGATCGAAGCGATGAAAAGCGGCGCGATGGATTTCCTCGAAAAACCGGCGGATATCAATGAGTTGATGGATAAAATCTCCGTCGCCGCCCAAAAGCGCCTGGTCGTCGTGCAAGAACGTTCCGCCGAAAAAATCGACGACATTTTAAAGAAAAAAGGGTGGTGATTTCTCACCGAGCTTAATCCAAAATCCAATGCGGGTGGTTTTTCGCCGCCTTGTTTTTGGCCGGATAGACTGACTGTTTCGATAGGCGACTCACACAGTGTGGAATACTAGGAATGGAGTGATGATATGAGTACCGAAAACCCGCCAGCCGTTTCCAGCAAAGAGACCGAAAATAAGGCGTCCATTTTCCAGCGTATCGACAAAAAAAGGCTGATTTTCATGCTCTCCGGGGTGGGCATGTTCACCCTCGTGTATCTGATGCCGTCGTTTCCCGACGCGATCGACCCGGAAGGCAAGGTCTTCAAGATGTCTCCGCAGGGACAGGCAGCCGTGGCGCTGTTTTTCCTCGCGGCGATCTGGTGGGTGTTCGAGGTCGTGCCTATCGGCGTGACCGGCATTTTGATCGGCGTCGTGCAATCGCTGTTTCTCATCCGGGAAACCCGCACCGCCTTCACCGATTTCCTCGATCCTTCCGTTTGGTTCATTTTGGGTTCCCTCGTGATCGGCATGGTGTTTACCAAAACGGGGCTGACCAAGCGCATGGCCTATAAAATGCTTTCCGTGGTCGGCGAGAAAACCAGCATGATTTACCTGGGATCGTTCGTGCTGACCGCCGCCCTGACCCTGATTATGGCGCATACCGCCGTGGCGGCGACGATTTTCCCCCTGCTGATGGCGATTCACTCCATCTACCAGGAGGACAACAAGCCCACGAAATTCGGCAAGGGCTTGTTTATCGGGATGGCTTTCGTGGCGGGCGCGGGCAGTATCATCACGCTGTTGGGCGCGGCGCGCGGCGCGGTGGCGCTGGGCTTTTACCACGAAATCACCGGCAACGTGATTTCCTTTTTCGAATTGAGCTATTACATGTTCCCCATCGGCGCGCTGATGGTGCTCCTTCTTTGGGCCTATTTCATGTTTTATTTCAAGCCCGAACGCAAAACCATCCCCGGCCTGCGGCAGCGTTCCAAGGAAATGTACTCCAAGCTGGGACCGGTCAAAGGCGCGGAGTGGACGGCGCTGATTATCGTGGGTGCGGTGATCGTGTTCCTGAGCGTGCGTTCCCTGGTGCCTGCCCTGCAACCCGTCAACAAAAGTGCGGTGATTCTCACGGGTACGATCCTGTTCTTCGTGTTCCGCATCCTGGAGTTGAAAGATCTCGAAGACGTCTCCTGGAACATCATCCTGCTATTCGGCGGTGCGATGAGCATCGGTTTCTGTCTGTGGCAGACGGGTGCAGCCAACTGGCTGGCCGTGGTGTGGCTCAACATCTTCAAGAGCTACTCTTGGTTCGTTTTCGTTATCAGTGTGGCCTTTTTGGTCCTGCTTTTGACGAATTTTATCATGAACGTTGCGGCGATTGCGGCGGTGTTACCGGTTTCGCTCGTCGTCGCGGGATACCTCGGTGTTGCGCCGGAAGTGATCGTGTTTTCCGCGCTGGTCACGGCGGGTATGCCCTTCCTGCTGCTCGTGGGAGCCGCGCCGAACGCCATCGCCTACGAAAGCAAGCAGTTCACCTCCGGAGAGTTCTTCGCCTGCGGCATTCCAGCCAGTCTGATGCTGATTGTGGTGCTGGCGCTGTTCGTCTGGCTGATATGGCCGCTGATGGGTATGCCGATGCTGCTGGCGGCTCAATGATCCGAACGAGGCCCCTTCGGGGGCCTTTTTTAATGGGGGCGGAAAGTAAAATAATGCAAAATATTGCGTAAGTCGGGTAAGACAATTACTCGACCTACGCTATATTCCGTGGAAAATCATGGGGTTGAAGTTATCGATAAAGTACAAGGTCGGGCAAATCTCTAGCTCGACACCTTGGCATTGTCGGGCAAGAAATTTGCCCGACCTTGTAAGCAAGCTTCAAATCGCTTTTTAATTTCCGCCCCTTTTTCATGGAAGGCGTTGAAATTTCAACTTGTGGCGGTGATAATGGCGAAACGATAGAAAGTCCCGCCGAAAGCGTCGGATGTACAGACTGCAACCTCGAACGAAACCGTGTTTTTGATGAAGATTCGATCCCTCCGAAGGTTCCACCATGCGGCTATATGGCTGCTTTTACTCACGTTTTTCACGATGACGTGTTTGCCGCCTCAAGGATTTGCACAGGAACCCACACCGAAAGAAAAAACTGCAGCCGTCGCCACCGCCACGACGGAAAAGGAACCTCAAACGGAAAAAGCACCGGTGGACGTTTCCGCGACAAAACCTGCAAAAGTGCCACAAACCGAGCCGAAATCCTCCCAGACGCCCCCGAAGGAAAACCCGCCGAAAACAGATGAAAAAGAATCTTCGTCCAAGGCTGGCGAATTGTGGCACGAGGTGGCCGATGTAAAGGCCAAGCCGTCGTTCGACATGGATTTCGAACCCAGCGAAAAAGGATGGTCGGACGAAAACACCCCGTGGTACAAGCACTGGGGATTCTGGACCGCGCTTGGCGTGGCGGCCTTCGCCGGGGGAATGATCGGCGTTTACTACGTGCAGAAAGACCCGAAGGATTCCCTGGTGGTCCGTACCGCCGTGCGTCCCTGAACGAAAAGAACCGCGAAAGGACCGACATCGTATGCGACTGTTTTCGAACGTCTTTTTGGGAATGATCCTCAGCGTCGTCACGCTTGGGTTGGCGGGAGGATGCGAGGAAGCCAAAGACGTCTACACCGATTTCGAAATCGTGCTGCCCCGCGACGAAGACCCGTTGGAGGGTGTTTCGCGGCTGCGCTATACCGTGTTCGACCCTTCCGAACCCGACGAAGGAAGCGCACGCGAACTGACCGGTTCGGACCTTGCGGATTTTTCCTTTCTTTCCGGGCGTCTCGACATGCTCCCGGAAATGTCCTTGAAAATCGAGGGCTTCGACGACGCAGGCGAAAGGCTGGCTTGGGGGCTGAGTCTGGCTTCCGATCCCGACCTGTCGCTGTCCGCCAATCGCGCCATGTACTTTGCCTCTTCGTCCAGTATCACCACGGCTCCGCTCGAACTGACCTACGGGCGTGTCGGATCGCGGCTCGGTTTGCCCAATCGCTACGACGTGTTGATCGTCGGCGGGCGCGAACGCGCGGACGAATTGGCCGATACAGTGGCCGAGGTGGAGATTTTCTCGCCTCTGACCTGGACCGTGGGCGCGTTGACAACATGGAATGGCGAGGCGGTGACCATCGGCAAGGGAATGGTGGACCACGCCGTGTCGGCCATCAGCAGCCACGCCGTCGTGGTGGCCGGTGGCCGTGAAAGCGTGTCGGGGACCGAGAACATTCTCGATACGGTAACGATTCTCGATAGTTACGATACCGCCGTCGTGCGCGAGGTCGAGGCGGACGGAAACTATGCGGGTCGCCTTTCTCCCTGTCTCGCCCAGACGGGCGACGGCGAGGCGTGGCTCGTAGGTGGCTACGCAGACACCGAACGCACCCAGGCGCTGGGAGAGGTCTGGCGCATCGACGCCGAAACGAGCCGGATGGAAAAGGTGCTGGATCTGCCCGAAGGCTTCGAGACGCTGGCCTGCGCTCCGGTGTTCCTGGAGGCGTGGCGAGGCGTGGTGGCGTTCGGAGTCGAGGCGGATGGAGAAACCGCAAAAGTGCTGTTCATCGACGTTCAGACTTTCGCAACGACGACCCACGCCGTGGATTGGCCGAACCGTTCCGGCGTCATGGCTCAGGCCATGGGGGAAGGAAAAGTACTGTTCGCCGGAGGCGCGGAGACGACTTCCGGGTTGCTCTACAATCACGCCTGCCTGGGGACTTCCTGCGAGGTCGTGGCAACCGTCGAGGACTTGCTATCCTCCGTGCGCTCGGAACCGTCGATAACCCTGGCGGGCGATGCCGACCTGCTGGTCTGCGGCGGAAATCCGGTATCGGAGGGTTTGGAAGCGGCGCGTTCTTGCGACCGGCTGGAGTTCGGCACAAACGGCGCGTTGACGCGCGTCGGAAGTTTCGAGATGGCTTATCCTCGGGCGCATATGATAACGGCGGGACTGGCCAACGGCAACGTGGCGCTGATGGGCGGCGCATTGCCGGAAGTTCCCGAAAACGTCGATTCCGACACGAACTATCCCAATGAGATCGACACGGAACTGCGCACGATGATCGAGGTATTCAATCCCTGAGAATCACTTGGTTTTCCTGGAGATCCTTTACAACGTCACGAAAATTTGGGGTATTTTCGCCAAACACGGAAAACGCCCTACGCCTGCTTTTCCTCCAATTCCTCCCAGCGCAGATACAGCGCATCCACCGTTTCTTTTGCTTGCTGAAGATCGTTGTACGCTTCCTCCGCTTTCGTCGGGTCCGAGGCGACCTCGGGGTTGGCGAGCAGGCTTTCCAGTCCTGAAACCTTCTCTTCCGCTTCGAGAATCGCCGCCTCCAGGCCGTCGTACTCCCGCTGTTCGAGGTACGACAGCTTCTTGCTTCGCTGCTTGTTTCGGCTCTTTTTCTCCGTTTTCGGCGGCGCTTTTTCCTTTTTATCCTCCCGCAACTCTTCCAACGTGTCGAGCCACTGGGCGTAATCCGCCACGATGTGATGATTGCCTCGACTGTCCAAACCGATCAGCACGGAGGAAAGCTGGTCGAGCATGTACCGGTCGTGGGTGACGAGCACCAGCGCGCCGGGGAATTCGGCGAGGTTGCGTTCGAGAATCTCCAAGGTGGGAAGATCCAGGTCGTTGGTCGGCTCGTCGAGCAGCAGGACGTCCGCCGCTTCGAGCATCAACCGGGCGATCTGGATTTTCGCCTGCTCGCCTCCCGACAGTCTGCCCACGGGCGTATCGAGCTGGCGGGTGTCGAAGCCGAAACGTTTCGCCCAGCTTGCCACATGGATCACTTTTTCCCGAAACACCACGCCGTCTCCGTCCTCGCACAATGCTTTTCCCAGCGAAAGCGAGGGGTCCAGCGTCTCCCGCTGCTGGTCGAAGACCACGACTTTCAGGTTGTCGGCGCGGCGGATTTCGCCTTCGTCCGGGTCCAGCTGCCCGGCGAGGATTTTAAGCAAGGTGGTTTTTCCACTACCGTTGGCCCCGACGAGCCCGAGTTTCAGGCCGGGTTTCAACAGCAGGTCCAGCCCCTGAAACAGCGTTTTTCCGCCCCTGGATTTGGCCAGATTCCTCCCCACGAGCAGCCGTTTCGTTTTGCGTCCACTGGCGGTGAAATCGATGCCGACGCGGGTTTCGTCGGCACGGCGGCGCATGTCGGCCAACTCTTCAATGAGTTTGTACGCCTGCCCGGTGTGGAGCTTGTCTTTCGAAGCACGGGCCTTCGCTCCCTGCTTGAGCCATTCGATTTCGTTGCGAACCTTGTTTTCCAATGATTCCAGGACCTTGGCCTGTGTCTGGCGAAAAACGGCCCGGCGTTCGAGAAAGCGACTGTACCCGCCCTCGGAGATCAGCAGACCTTCGGGGTAGGAGCGGTCGAGTTCGACGATTTTCGTGGCGGTGGCTTCCAGAAAAGCGCGGTCGTGGCTGATGACCACGCTGGCCGCCCGACAGCTTCGCAACCATTGTTCCAGCCACAAAATGCCTTCGATGTCGAGATGGTTGGTCGGCTCGTCGAAAAGCAGAACGTGGGGATCGCGCACCAGCGCCACGGCGAGGGCCAGCCTTTTCAGCCACCCTCCCGACAACGTACCTACGGCTTTTCGACCGTCTTCGAAACCGAGTTTCCCCAGTATAATCGAAGCTTTAACCTGTCGTTCCACTTCGTTTTCGGCTTCGCTCGGTTCGTTTCGGGCGATGTAGTCCGCCACCACGTCCTCGACCGCGCTTGCCTCGTCGAATTCGGGGGTCTGCTCGACGATGCCGATGCGCAATCCCTTGCGCCGGTTCACCGTTCCGGCGTCGGGCACGTATTCGCCGGTCATCAGGCGCAGAAACGAGCTTTTTCCCACGCCGTTCGCCCCGATGATGCCCAGCCGTTCGCCTTCGTGCACGGTCAGAGACACGTTGTCGAACAGCCGCGTGTCACCGAAAGAAAGACTGGCCCCGCGCACGTCAAACAGTAGATTCATGCCGATTTCCCCACCTGACAGAATTCGATGAATAGCCTCAAGTGTTGATTATTACTCGTCTATTTTGTATGAATCGCGGTCCAGCACCACGTCCGGCGGTCTGCGGGTGGGACCGCCGCCCTCCATCGGACCTCCGGGACGTGGCCCGACGTCTCCCGGCCCCATGGGTCCGGGGTCCAGCGTGTGGATTTCCATGTGTTTTTCCATATATCCCTTCAGAACGCCACGAATCAGCGCCCGGACAGGCGGCAACAGCAGGAAAAATCCCATGGCGTCTGTGAGGAATCCCGGCGTCAGCAGCACCGCGCCCGCCACGAGCAGCAGCAGGCCGTCGATCATCTGATCCGTGGGGATTTCGCCCCGTTGCATTCGCTCCTGAAAACGGAGCATCGTGCGAAGCCCTTCGTGCCAGGCCAGCCAACTTCCCAGCGCGCCGGTCAGCAGAATCAGCCCCAAGGTATTCCATAAGCCGATCTCCGTACCGACTTTTATCAGCAGGTACAGTTCCACGAAAGGAACGATGGTAAATAGCAAAAACAGTTTCAAAACCATGAAAAGACCTTCCGACAAGGTTGCCAAAATCGTGGCGGTCGATTATTGATATCTAACCGGGCCGGGCTTTGCAACAAGCAAATGTGTCCCAAGACCCGGCATTTCGCGAAAAGACACGTCGAAACGGCAAGATTCGGATGAAAAACCGAACGTCCGAACGACGTCGAGGAAGAAGGAGCATCATGGCACTCGCCGATCACGTGCTGGCGGGAGATCAGCGTAGCGCAGCCCGGCTGATGCGGCTGGCCGACGACCTGCATCCCGGCGTTCCCAAGGTTTTGCAGGCGTTGTTTCCCCATACGGGGCGCTCACGAATCATCGGAATTACCGGCAACCCCGGTTCGGGCAAATCGACCCTCGTAGATCGCCTGATTTCCCATTACCGCAACGAGGGACGATACGTCGGGGTGATCGCCGTCGATCCCAGCAGCCCGTTTACCGGAGGCGCGATTCTGGGCGACCGCGTGCGCATGAACCGACATTTCAACGACGAAAAGGTCTTCATCCGCTCCATGGCTACGCGGGGACACCTGGGCGGGCTGTCGAAATCCGCCGGGGAAGTCCTGCTGATCATGGAAGCGATGGGCTGCGATCCGATCCTCGTGGAAACCGTCGGCGTGGGACAGGCGGAAGTGGAAATCGCCGGGTTCGCGCAGACTTCCGTCGTGGTGACGGTCCCCGGCCTGGGAGACGAAATCCAGGCCATCAAGGCGGGCATCATGGAAATCGCCGACGTGTTCACGGTCAACAAGGCCGACCGTGAGGGCGCCGAGCGGCTGATGGCCGACATCCACCAGATGCTGCACATGCTCGACGCACCGAACGGGGATGCGGAAACGTGGGAGCCTCGCATTGTCAAAACCGTGGCTTTTCGCAACGAAGGCATCGAGAATCTCGCGCAGGCGATCGAGGAACACGCCCGTTGGCTGGAACGCACCGGACAGGACGAGCAACGCCGCCTCAAACGGGAACGACTCCAGTTTTTCGGGCTGCTCCGCGACCGTCTCGACGACCGCATCGGGGAGATTTTAGAGCAACCGGAATACGAAGACTGGGATCGCAAGCTTCTTCACAGGGAAATCGACCCGTACCGTCTGGCGCGGGAGGTTTTGGACAAACTCCGGTAATTGGGGCATAATCGGGCGTTCCCAACACAGGAGGGGCGAGCGGGTTCGATGGCAACGAAGTATTACGATGCAATCATCATAGGTTCCAATCTCGCGGGCAGACTGCTGGCTGGAATCCTGAGCGCCCGGCACTACTCGGTGCTGGTCGTGCGGCGCTGGCAACGCGAAGGCGCACCTCGCCTGTCTTGGCCCACAACCGCCTCGTCGCCCGTGTTTCCCGATATCCTCGACCTACCCCTGCCCACTTCCATCGTCCGGGAAATGAAGATCGGCCACCGGCTTCGTTCCTCTCTAAACTATCTCCCCGTAACCTGCCAGATCGTCGAGGGGGGCCGCCGCACGGCCCTGATGGGCGACCCGGACGAGTTCCTCGACGAATTGAGCCGCTCTTTTCGCGACGAGCACCACCGGGAGGACACCACACGGCTACTCGACCTTCTGGCGGAGGCGTCGCAACCCTTCGACCGCTTTTTGGCCGCAGAAAACCCCCTTTTTCCCATGGGATTCCTCGAACGACGCCGCTACGCGAAATTTTGCGCTGAACTGAAGCAATCCCTTTCGGAGCAGCAGGAACGCTTCGCCGAGTTGGACAAACTGCGAACGGATACCTGTTTCGGCTCCTTGATCGTGCCCTCGCGCGGAGAACTGGAGCTTTCGTCAACGGACCCGGACAACCCTTGTGTGTATCGCAAGCTGGCCAACAGCCTGGCCCGCGTGTTCTATCCGAATGACAAGGAGGATTTCGGCGAAATCGTCGAGTCCCGGCTAAAGAACAAAGGCTGCGAAATTCTTGATGATTTCACGATTCGGAGCTTTCACCGCAAGCGTGGGGTCTTTGTCCTCGAAGGTGAAAACAAGCAGTATTCGGGGCAGAATTTCATCTTCGCGTCCGATCCGTTCTTGTTGCCGCTGTTGAGTGAAACTTCCAAACTTGCTCGTTTTTATCGAAAACGCTGCAAGTCGGTCGCTCCCGAAGCCGTCTGGGTGCGTCAAGGCTACTGGCTCGACAAATCCGCCATTCCCGAGGGCATGGACCTACGCGTGATGCGTCTCGACGAAGAAAACGGTGCGCCCTTCGTATTTTTACGCGATCCCAGGCTTCATGCGAACAGCGACCGGGAACGCATCGAGTTGTGTTGTCCGATTCCTGTCGCGGATTTCGATGCGGCGGGCCTCGAACGCATCCAGGCAACCATGCGAAATCAGTTCGATTTCTTGTTTCCCTTCGCCGAACCCCATCTCAAGCAGATTGACGACGACCGCATCCCGAAGGAGTGGGCCGTTCCCCTCGAAGACGATCCCACCGACGGCATGGGGAAACTGGCCGGGCGGAAAGTCATTTACCGTAACTTCAACGACCATCGCACCGTACCCGACGGCGCACCGATCTGCCTTCCCTGGGACCACGGCTACATCGTCGGCCCGGACAACCTACCCGACCTGGGACTGGAGGGTGAATTCGCCGCCGCGTGGGCGACCGCCCGCGTGATCGGCAACCGGACACCCAAGGCCAAAATCATCCGCAAGTAGCTTTTATAGCAACCGATCTATGCCGAATCTATGCCGAAAAGAAAAAATCCCCGGCGAAACACACCGGGGATTCGTTGGGAATTTTTACGGCTATTCGTGCAAAAACGAGAAAAAACGCGACGGATCGTGCCATTTCGTGCAGATCCGCCGCGATGGAAATCAGCCGATGACGCCGTGCTTGCGACCGACTTTCGTAAAGGCCGCAATGGCCCGGTCGAGGTGCTCCCTCGTGTGTCCCGCACTGATCTGCACGCGAATGCGCGCTTTTTCCTTGGGAACCACCGGATAGCTGAAACCCTTGACGTAAATCCCCTCGGCCAGCATATCCTTGGCGATGTCCGACGCCAGTTTGGCATCCCCAAGCATGATGGGTGCGATGGGTGTGACGCCTTCGAGAATCGTGAAGCCGGTTTTCGACATTTCGTGGCGGAAATAGTTGGTGTTTTCCTCCAACGTGTCGCGCAACTGCGTGGTTTCGGAGATCAGATCGAGCACGACCATCGACGCACTGACGATCACCGGCGACAGGGCGTTGGAGAAAAGGTACGGGCGGCTGCGCTGGCGCAGGAGTCTCACAATTTCGCCGTGCGCGGCGGTAAAGCCCCCGGAGGCTCCACCCAGCGCCTTGCCCAGCGTGGAGGTCACGATGTCCACGCGGTCCATCACGCCCCAGTATTCAGGGGTACCGCGCCCGGTGCGCCCGATGAAGCCGGTGGCGTGGGAGTCATCCACCATGACCAGCGCGTCGTAACGATCGGCCAGGTCGCAGATGTCCTTGAGTTGAGCCAGGTAGCCGTCCATCGAGAAAACCCCGTCTGTGGCGATCATGCGCAGGCGCTTATCCTGGGTTTTCTTCAAGATGTCTTCAAGCTGGTTCATATCGCTGTTTTTGTAGCGGTGTCGCTCGGCCTTGCACAGACGCACGCCGTCGATGATGCTGGCGTGGTTCAGTTCGTCGGAGATGATGGCGTCTTCCGTGGACAGCAGGGTTTCAAACAGCCCGCCGTTGGCGTCGAAGCAAGAGGAGTACAGGATGCAATCTTCGGTGCCTAAAAAGGCGGCGATTTTCTTCTCCAACTCCTCGTGAATGTCCTGGGTTCCGCAGATGAAACGCACGGAACTCATGCCGTAGCCCCGCTTTTCGAGAGATTCCCGCGCGGCCTGCATCACCTTGGGATGGGAGGACAACCCCAGATAGTTGTTGGCGCAGAAGTTGAGCACGTTCCCCTGGGGGACTTCGATATCCGCGCCCTGGGGGGTCTGGATCGGCCATTCCTCCTTGAACAATCCGGCTGTTTTGATCGCTTCCAGTTCTTCGGCAAGTATCGCTTTCAGTTTTCCGTACATGGGTGCCTCTCTATGAGTTTTTGATCGATACGAAACGGGAAACCTCTCCGTTTACAACGGTTGGACGCAGATACAGTCCACACACGTTTCACCGGTATCGCAATGGTCGGTCATCTCGCAATCCTCTCCCGCTTCGACGATGGAATTGCCGCACACGGGGTCGTAGGTATCGCCGTTTTCAGGGTCGCACAACGCGCCTTGAGTGGTGCATTCGGGAGCATCGCCCCAGGGCATACATAGGCCCACGGTCCCGCCGTCGCTAGTCTCGTATCCCACACAAGGATAGGCGAACTCGTTGTAATCCTCATATCCCGGATAATAGCCCGACAGGCAGATATCGGATGTAATTTCGCAAGTATCCAGACATTTTCCGGGAGTACTTCCCAAACAGATCTGTCCGGTGGGGCAGGCATAGTCGGTACAGTCGTCAAGACCGTTGTACCAAGTGTTGTATTCCGTTTGCGTCTCGGCGAGGAAAGAACAATAGCCCCCCCCGAGATACAATTCAGAGCTTGGGTTCACCGACGCATATCCGTAGCAGCGGTAATTGTCGCCGCAGGTGTTGGTGGCCGGAGTACAGAACTGCAGGCACTGGTTGGTATCCTCACCGGCGGAGAGACACATGGCCAGTTCGTCGTTGGCAATGGTGCAGATACAATCGATACAGCTTTCTCCGCTGTCGCAGTCGTTGTCGGTTTCGCAGTCCTCGCCCGCTTCGATCACGCTGTTGCCACATTCGGCTCCGGAACCCGTGCACACACAGTTGACACAGCTTTCTCCGGTTTCGCATTGATCTTCGGTTTCGCAGTCCTCGCCTGCTTCGATGATGGAATTGCCGCACACGGGGTCGTAGGTATCGCCGCTTAAGGGGTCACAGAGCGCACCTTGAGTGGAACATTCGGCGCCACCACCCCACGTTTCACACAAACCGATCGTGCCGCCGTCGGTAGTATTGTATCCCACGCAAGGCCATGGCGCTTCACCGTATTGCTCGTATCCGGGATAGGCCGAGGACAAACATACATCGGAAGTAATTCCGCAAGTATCATAACATTTTCCGGGGGAACTTCCCAAGCAGACCTGCCCGGTGGGGCAGGCACCGTCGGTGCAATCGTCCAACCCGTTGTACCAGGTATCGTATTCCGTCTGCGTCTCGGCCAGGAAGGTGCAGAAACCTCCACCGAGAATCAACTGTTGATTCGCATTGAATGCGGCATAGCCATTGCACCGGTAATCCTCTCCGCAGGTGTTGGCAAGCGGGGTGCAGAACTGGCGGCACTGGAGATCGTCCTCGCCGAACATCAGGCACATGGCCAGTTCTTCGTCGACGATGGTGCAGATACAATCGATGCAGCTCTCGTCACTGTCGCAATCATTGTCGGTTTCGCAATCCTCGCCCGTCTCGATCACATTGTTACCGCAAACAGCTCCACCGGAGACGCAGGCACAGTTCACGCAGCTTTCGCCGCTGTCGCAATCGTTGTCGTACTCGCATTCTTCACCAGACTCAATCACACCGTTGCCGCATTCTTCGCTGCCGGTGACACATGCGCAGTTTACGCAGCTTTCACCGGTTTCGCAATGATCTGCGCTCTCACATTCCTCGCCTGTTTCGACAATGGAATTGCCGCATACGGGGTCGTAGCTCTCTCCGCTTTCCGGATCGCACAACGCTCCCTGCGGGCTGCATTCGGGAGCACCACCCCATGGCACGCACAAGCCCACCGTGCCGCCATCGCTGGTCCGATATCCCGTGCAAGGCCACGCGGCTTCGCCGAGTTGCTCGTATCCCGGATAAACCGAAGAACGGCAGACGTCGGAAGTGATTTCGCAAGAATCGTAGCATTTTCCGGGGGAAGTCCCCAAACAGACCTGGCCGCTGGGGCAGGCGCCGTTGGTGCAATCGGTCAGACCTTCCACATACGTATCGTATTCTTCCTGGGTTGAGGCCAGGAAAGCACAGTATCCGCCTCCAATTTCCAATTGCTGGTTCTCATTCACTCCCGGGTAACCGTAGCAGCGGAAATCTTCGCCGCAGGTATCGGCAAGCGGAGTGCAGAACTGTCGGCACTCGTAGCTGTCTTCGCCGAACAATAGACACATGGCCACTTCATCGTCAGAAATGCAGGAGCACTCGATACAGCTTTCATCGTCGCCGCAATCGTTGTCGGACTCGCACTCCTCGCCCGTCTCGATCACTCCGTTGCCGCATTGCACGCTGTTGGTGACACAGGTGCAGTCCGTACAGGTTTCTCCGCTGTCGCAGTCGTTGTCGGTTTCGCATTCTTCGCCTTCTTCCACGATATCGTTTCCGCAGACGGGTTCGCTGCTTCCATACACCGGGTCGCAGCTTTCTCCAGGCGTCGTGCACTCGGGCGGGTCACCCCAGGGATCGCAGTATCCGAAGGATTCCCCGTTTCCGCTTTTGTATTCCTGGCATGGCCATTGGGCTGGTCCGTACTGCTCGTATCCTGGTAGCGTTGTGGAGGGACAGGTGTCGCCGGTCATCGTGCATTTCAAGAGGCATTTGGAAATGCCGCTCGAGAATCCCATGCACACCTCAGTGTCCTCGCAGTCGTCGTTGTTTTCACAGTCCGTCAGCGTAGCGAACCATTCATCCTGTTCCGCTTGGGTCGTGGGCAGGAAAATGCAAGCGCCGCCTGCCAATTCGGCGTGGTTGTTCTCGTCCAGCCCTGCATATCCGTTGCACGTGTAAGTGGCCGGGTCGGGGCACGTATTCGTGGCGAATTCGCAGGCCTGGCGACACTGGTAGTCGGTTTCGTCGAATACCACGCAGGAGCCTTCGATGGGTGCTCCCTCGATGCACTGGCATTCCTCGCAGTGCTCGTTTGCGCCGCAATGCGAATTGTTTTCGCACTGTTCGCTGCCTTCCACCAGCCCGTCTCCGCAAACCGGCAGATCGGCCCCGGTGGGATCGCATTCCTCACCCAACACGTCGCAAGGAGGCGTCGTCGTGGCCCATGAATCGCACAGGCCCACGCGCGTCCCTTCGGCGTCCACGACGGTTTCTTCGCAGGGCCAAGGCGCTTCGCCGAGTTGCTCGTATCCGGGGAAGGTCGAGGAGGGGCAGGTGTCGGCGCTGATTTCACAGGATTCCACGCAACGGCTGATGCTTCCACCGAAAGTAATGCAGCTTTCTCCATCTCCGCAGTCTTCGTTGGTTTCGCATTCCGTCAGGTTGTTGAGCCAGATATTGAACTGGGCATCGGTCATCGTGGCCGGAATACAGGAACCTCCACCGAGGGTCAACTGGTTCTGTTCGTTGACTCCCGCGAATCCGCTACAGAAAAAGTTATCGGGATCGGTGCAGGTATTGGGAGCGGGAGTGCAATGTTGCCAGCATTGGGAAAGCCCTTTGTAATCCAGGCATTCGGCCACGCCATTGAGATCGCTTTCGCATTGGCAGTTGACGCAAAGCAGGTTCGAGGCGCAATCGTTGTCGGTTTCGCAGGTTTCGTTGGCTTCGATGATTCCGTTTCCGCATTGGGCCGGAGTACCGAGACACAACCCATTCGTGCAGGCATCGCCGTAGGTGGCGGGGTTGCCGTCATTGCAAAGCGTGCCGTCCGGAGAAGGTTCGTAGTTGCACAGTCCCGTATCCGGATTGCACGCGCCGGGAGCCTTGCACTGGTACGTTTCGTTGCAGGAAACGGCAACTCCGTTGCATTCGCCTTCGAAACAGACATCCCCGGTGGTGCAGAGGTCGTCGTCGTCGCAAGGGTTGCTGTTGTCGGTGTAGGTGCAGCCGGTGTCCGGCCTGCAGGCGTCGTTGGTGCAGGGGTTGTCGTCGTTGCACTCCACCGTGCCCTGGGGCTGGCAGACGCCGTTCGAACATTGCTCGTTCATCGTGCAGGCGTTTCCATCGTCGCAGGAATTCCCCTCGGCCTGCGCGTGACAGCCGTCGCAGCAGTCGTTGACGCCCGAACACTCGCAGCCTTGCGGCACACACATGCCGTTTCGGCATTCTCCACCCTCACAGGCGGTTCCGTCGGAAACGTTGGGGTAGTCGCACAAGCCGGTTTCCGGCTGACAGACGCCTTCGGTCTGGCATTCGTCGGGGGGATCGCAGGTGACGCTTGGGGAACCATGGCATTGGCCGTTCGAGCAGGTATCCCCACTGGTGCACAGGTCGTTGTCATCGCACATATTGTTATTGTGCCCGTAAATGCAACCCAGTTCTTCGTCGCAGGCGTCGTCGGTGCAGGGATTGTTGTCGTTGCAGTCGCGGGGCTGTCCGTTGCAAACACCTGCCCGGCAGGTGTCGATCACGGTGCAGGCGTCGCCATCGTTGCAGGGGGTCAGGTCGGCCATCGGATGGCATCCGTCACAGCATTCGTTGACGCCCGAACACTGGCAACCTTCCCCGATGCACACGCCGTTGAGGCAGGCATCGTTGGATGTGTTGGGATTGCCATCGTCGCAGGACATACCGTTGGGAGCCGCCTGGAAACGGCATTCACCGTTGGCGCGATTGCATTCGCCGCCCGACACGCAGGGATTGTCCGAAGAACAGACCACGTCCACGCCATGGCACTCCCCTTCGAAACACGTATCGTTGCGAGTACACAGGTTGGAATCGTTGCAGGGCAGTGTGTTGTCGGTATGCACGCAACCCGTTGCCGCGTTGCAGGAATCGTCGGTGCAGGGGTTGTTGTCGTTGCATTGCAGGGGCGTACCGGCACAAACTCCAGCATGGCAGGTGGTGTTTTCGGTGCAGGCATCGGAGTCGTCGCATGTCGCGTTTTCGTTGCGAATGTCGCACCCGTCGCAGCAGTCGTTGACACCCGCGCATTCGCAGCCCTGTGCGACGCACATGCCGTTCGTGCACTGTTCGCCGCTGGTCTGGGCATTGCCGTCATCGCAGTTGGTGCCGTCGGCGACGGTCGGGTTGGTACACAGACCCGTCAGCGGGTTGCATTGCCCGGCAGCATGGCATTGGGAAAGGGGTTGGCAGACGACGGGATCGCCGCCCATACATTGGCCGTTCTGGCAGGCGCTCGCCCCCGTGCACAGGTCGCCGTCGTCACAGGGAAGGGTGTTGTCGGTATGCACGCACCCTTGTGTCGAGTTGCACGAGTCGTCGGTGCAGGGGTTGTTGTCGTTGCAGTCGGTGGAATCGAAACCCTGGCAGGCTCCCGAAAGACAGACGTCCGTGGCCGTGCAGGCGTCGCCGTCGTCGCAGGCGGTGAAGTCGGCGCGGGGAACGCATCCGTTGCAGCAGTCGTTCACTTCGGAGCAGGTGCAGCCAACCGCCAGACATTCGCCGTTGATACAGACGTCGTTGAGCGTCTGCGGGTCGCCGTCGTCGCAGGCGGTGCCGTTGGGAGAAACGGTAAAACTGCACTCGCCGGTTTCCGGGTTACAGGTATCGGGTTCGCGACATTCTTCGGTCGGCGTACAGGGATTGGGATCTTTTCCCTGGCATTCGCCCAGGTGACAGACGTCGGTGAGCGTGCAGGCGTCGCCGTCGTCGCAGCTTTCATCGTTGAAAAGATATTCGCAGCCGGTTTCCGTGTCGCACTGGTCGTCGGTGCACAGGTTGTCATCGTTGCAATCCAGGGGATCTCCCGCCATGCAAGCCCCATTCACGCAAGAATCTCCCACAGTGCAAGCGTTGCCGTCGTCGCAGTCCGTGCCGTTGTCCACATAGGCATCCGCCGGACAGTCCTTGCTCTCGCCGTCGCAGGATTCCGCAGGATCGCATTCGCCTTGGGCTTCACGGCAGAGTTCGCCGGAAGGTTTGAGCGACCAGCCGTTCTTTTCGGCGGTGGAATCGCAGATTTCGCAGACATGATTGAGGTTCGTGGTGCCATCGGCCACACACTCGCCGAAGATATCGCAATATCCGTTGTCGCAGATGCACTCGCCGGAGGAGGTCTCGCAGACGCGGTGGGCTTCGGCGTCGCAGGCTTCGGCGCAGGCGTCGGTGATGCAGGAGGTTTCGTCCTCGGAGAGGTGCCAGCCGTTTTCCGTGTCGCAACTCTCGCAACGTTCTCCGGCGTACCCTACGTTACAGGTACAGACGATTGCGCCCGTGTCGTCCGAGCACTGGCCGTGGCCGTTGCAGGTATCATCCTGACAGAGGTCCACGGACTGCTGGACACATTCTCCATCGATGTCTTCATATCCATTGAGACAGTCGCCGCAAACCGCCTGTCCTTCCTGGTTTTCGCACGTGCGAAACAGGGCGGCACATTGTACGTCGGTGTCGCAGGGATTGTCGGACGGGTTTTCGTTGTCTCCTGTGCTCGCCGCATCGGTCTCGAAACAGGCGGGAAGCGCCAGCATGAGAAATAGGAGCGTGAATACGTACACCGGTTTCAAAACGTTCATTTGCATTCCTCCAAGTCAATCGTTTTCAAAACCATTCAAAAATATGCATGAGAGTATCCCGAACCATAACATTTCAAGGACCGAGGGGAAACTATTTTCCCAACAAATCTTCCCATTTTTATCATGTTTTCCGGGTTGACAAAACGAACGAATTGTGCCGAATTGCGCCAAAACGCCAAAGCCCGCTTCATCTTGCGACAAAGCGGGCTTTTTTGTGAAAAAATGGAATGGTTTCCCGGAATCGAAACCGGGGGAAGGTCTATTCGTCCTCGCCTTCGGGTCGAAATCCTCCGGCATGGCTGCCAAGACTGGCGGTGATCGAGGGATCGTCGCGCCGTCGGATCTCGTCGGTCGATTCCTTCGACCACTGCCAGCGGGTGAAATCGACCTCCTCGCCGGAGTCGTTCCAGCGCCATCGAAGCGTGTAACTACGCCATATTTCACGCTGTTCCTCCGAAAGCAGGTTCAACTCGGCGGCGCGGTTCATCACCACATCGAAGATTTTCGCCGTGGCGGCATCGACGAGCCCACGGGTAGGTTTTTCCAACAGGTAGGTGAACTCGTAGGGAATCGCGCCGAGGTTCTCGATTCGCTCGGCCTTGTAGTAGCGTTCCACCACGGCGGAGGCTTCGGCGATAAGGTCGTCGCGCGGCGTGTAAGCCTGGCGGATTTCCTCCAGATGCTGCGGCGTTTCCACGAGTTGCCCCCGGATGCCCATATGCGCTCCACGGAACGCGCGAGCGGTATGGCCTTCGTCGTTGGCGTCCACGCCTTGAATCGGGTCGATCCCCAGGCCGGACGCCGCACTGACCAGAGCCCCGGAGACGTCCCAATCGTCCAGGGGGGCGATCTGGTTGATGAGGGCGGTCACGCTTGCGTGGTCGCGCGCCAGACTGAAGGCGTTTTGCAACTCCTCGGCCTGAGTCAGTCCCAATTGGATCGATCCCTGCGGACCGAAACTTTCCTCGGCCTTCGCGAGGGCTTTTTCGTCGATCGGTGCGCCTCCTGCACTTTCGATCACCAGGGTGGTGGCAAGCTCGCGGGCTTTTTTGAATTCCTCGGCGGATGCGTCGGGTGCGAGCACCACGGCGGCTTTGTCGCCCAGCGATTGGACGGCAGAGCGGACGCTTTCAAGCGAGTGCCCCCTCGCATCGACCTGCACCTGCGAAGCGGCTCCGGGGTCGAAATCTCCCAGCCGTTCCGGGCCGACGCGGAGAATGGCCCTCCGATCCGGTGCGATGGCACGCGAAACCGGCAAGGGGTCCCCATAGAGCGGCGACTCGGAGGAGGCCAAGCGGCCCAACTCGTCGAGATCGAAAACTCCGTTGGAGAATTCCGCTTTCCCGGAGTGAGGTTTGATCGTGAGTTTCGGCGGCGGGAACTGCACCTGCCGGATTCCGGCGATGTGCTCCAGGTGGATCGACCACTTGCCGTCAAAACCCATCGCCGCCGCTTTTTCTGCGTCGATTTTCGCAAGCTCGGTGGAAATCGACGGAGTGATGGCGTCGATGGCGATCTGTCCGTTGGCGTGGGCGGCTTCGACGGTGCGACGCTTGGCGTAGTGCTGGAACTCGAACTGGTAGTTCTGGTCCCATCCCCGCGTAGCTGCGACGTAATCCACGTGGCCGTAAATCAGTGAAATAATTCGGGGACTGGCGGCGGCGATTTCGTCCACGTATTCCACCGCCAGGGGATGCTCGATCAGCAACTCCAGCTTGATGTGCCCGACGGGCCACCCCTTGGCGAGTTCGAGCGCCGTCAACACGCGGTCGATTTCGACGATTTCGCGAGGATCGCGGGATTTCGGAATGGTCAGGGCGTCGATACGGTCCCCGACGTGCCGGACGACCTCGAAGTAATCCGCTGCCGAAGCCGTAGTGCGCACGTTGTTGGGTCGCAGTTTGAGCACTTTTCCGCCGAAATCGAGATGTCCCAGCGAGTCGGCGAGTACGCGCCGGGTGCCTTCGTTGGCAAGGTAGCTTTTCAGCAGTTTTTGCTGGGGTCGCTTCATCGCTTTTAGAAAATCCTCGCCGCCTTTCTTGCGGAAATCGAGCTTGCCCATCAGGCTTTCAAGATCGTTCACCTCCGGGTGCATCAGCGCTTCGGTGATATTCGCGCCTTTGAGACGCGAACGCGCGGTCTGCAGCGCGGCGATGAGCCCTTTTTTCGCGGGGCTGGAATCCCGCCGCACGCGGTGGAAGGTTTCCACCGCACGTGGGCGCGCCTCGCGGCGCATCGTCGGGGAAACGGCGTCTTCCAGGTCAATCAACGCGGCGTTGACGTCCGGGTCGGCGGCGCTGTTTTCCGCGTCGCGGGGCCGCGTGACGGGAAAGACGTTGATGATTTTCTGCTGCACCAGCGTACTCGCCAGTTGGTCGTCCCGACTTGGAAGCTCCGCTTCGCCGCCGACCGCCGTTTCCTTCTTCGTAACGCCACCGACATACAAGAGGCGTCCCAGGGCGTCCGTCACTTCCATGCCGACCGCAACCGAGCGCCCCGGCTCGATGCCTTCCAGTTTCTCCACCACGGTACGCACCATCCAATCCCCCGGTTCGAGGGGACGTTCCACGCTATCCCAGGTGGTTCGGAACAATTCTTTTCCGTGCGGAGTCGCGAGCAGGCGGTTCAACATGCGCTCGATGCTGGACGGCAACGCTTTTTTCAGAAACCGTCCAGCCTTGCCGGACAGCGGCAAGGCATCGAGAAATGACCCGGCGTCCTGAGCCGTTTCGAGCGCTTTACGCACGTCATCCTCGGTGGCTCCGGCGCGCGCGACGCCGCTTTTCAGTTCGTTTGCGACGCGGCGGACATCGAGCAGGCTCGTGCCGGTCAAAACGTAGCCGGGAACGAAGCTCGCGGAGGCAAAGGAAAGCAGTTGAATGCCGAGTGTGGCGGAAAAAGCGGCATCTCCGCCGGGGAAAAGTTTTCGCGTGGCGGCGATGCGAGACTCGTCCAGAGTGAAGGTGAAGGTTTCGCCATCGCCCTCTTGGAAGTCGGGCGCGGGACGAGGCTCGAAGGGCCGGACATCCTTGGAGAATTCCGCCAGGTCGATCTCACCCGCTTCGGGATGAGAACCCGTGCGAGGCGAAACCCAGGCCGTGGCGTCGAAAAGGATATCTCCCCAATCGTTGACGGCCTGAAGCCCCACTTTGATTTCCTGCGGCGTAGCGTCAAGAATCTCCACAATGGGTTTTACGCTGTCGCCGATTTTCACGGGAGCTTTGAAGGAAGGCTGCTCCACGGCGGTGATTTCCATCGCGGGAAATCGTCGTCCCAATTCCGCCAAAGCGATGCCCTCGGAACCCACGCCGTGCAGTATTACCGAGCCGTAACGGGTGCGAGCGGCGTAGTCTTCGTCGAGATGGTAGCTGTTACGGTCGCCGCTGGAAGTAGCCAGCGCCTTGATGAATTCCCCCGTGATTTCCACGGATTTCCCGAGGTAGGCCCGACCCGGCAAGGCATCGAGGGTTTCCACGCCCGCCAGCGTGCCTACCGAGTGGATGCGGGTGTCGGGGTCGATAACGCCTTCACCACGCATCTTTTCCAGGACATAGGCGCTACCTGCACTGCCCAGTTGTATGAGATTGAGAACGCCGTTTTCGGTCACCGCCGCGATGGTTTCGGCCCACCTCAGCGGCGTGGTGAACGTGCGTTTGAGGTTGTCGAGTATTTTCTCTTTCGAGTCGAGCGGCTGCCCGGGATCGAGGGTGGAAAGCATGGGCAGGCGCGTGGGACGGATATCGAGACTTTCGACAAAATCGAGGTATTCTTGCAGGATTCCGGGGGCTTGCGCCAGTCTGGGTTCGTGGGCGGCGCAGGGGTTGTTCGATACCAGCGCCCGTCCTCCGGCCTGTCCTACCACCTCTTCAAGTTTCGTGAGGTTTTCGCGGGGAATGGCCACGACGAACAGCGTCTTGGACTCCTCGATCACCACCGAAGCGCCGAGCGGCGCGGTAACCTCGGCCATGCGGTCGCGTTCGAGGTTCTCCACTACAGCCATCCGCAGGCCGATTTCGTCGGCGCATCCGGCCAGTGCGGCGGCCCATCGATAGGCGACGACCGCAGCCGTTTCCGGGGTGAGCGCTCCGGCGACAGCGTAGGCCGCAGGTTCGCCCATGCTTTCCCCGACAATGGCGGCGGGCTCGCCGTGGACCTCCTCGAAGCGCCGGGCCAACGCGATGCCGAGCACGGTCTGTGCCGCGACGCTGAGCGGGAAGTTTCCGGCCCAGTCCCAGCCACCGCCTTCGACCTGGATGCGCTTGGCCTGGTTCTCCCCGGCCATCAGGCGTCGAAGCTCTCCCTTCGCCACGCCGACTTCGCCGAGCGCTTCCTCGGCGCGGTCCACAAGGCTTGAAAGATCGTGATCTAGATCCAGATCCGCCCCCATACCGGACCAATGCGATCCGCCCGTCGGGAAAATCAATGCCGTTTCGGCGGCTTGCAGAGCGGGTGGCGGAACGGGTTTGGAAGGCTTGGCGTTCGCGGTTTTCGTATCATCCTTCGCCTTTTCGCCTTTGCGAAGCTGGGCACGGGCCAGTTTGCCGAAATTGCTTTTGGCCAAATCACCGACGACTTCGACAAGCGTCGGCGTTTCGTGGGCTTCGAGCAACGGTTTTGCAGCCTCGATGACCGATTCGGGCGTCAGTTCGGCTCCGGCGGCAGGCACCACGAAGGCCTTGACGCGGTTCGTCTCGATGCTTTCGTCGAAGACACCGATCACGCCGACTTCGGACACGCCGTCGAGGGTCAACAGCGCCTGTTCCACCGTTTCCGGGTACACGTTGAGTTCGTTGACCGTAAACATGTCGTCGGCACGTCCCTGGAAGACGAAATAGCCGTCGCGATCCATCTTGAAAATGTCATCTTTCTGCCACCAGCCGTCGAGCATCACCTTGGCGCTGGCTTCCGGTCTCCCGGCGTATCCCAACGACAGGTGCGGTCCGCGCACTTGGAGCAATCCGGCTACTCCCGGAGGCTCCACCTCGCCGGTCACGGCGTTGACGATGCGGGCCTCCACGTTCGGCACGGGAATGCCTTCGGTGCCTGCACGGTTGGTACGGGCGGGGTTCATCAGGCTCGACGGCGTTTCGGTGGAACCGTAGCCGGAGCAGGGAATCACGCCGAATCGCCGGTGCCAGATTTCGGTGACCGCCGGAGTGAGCGTATCTCCGCTGGAGGCGATGCGCTGCAGGTTGGAAAGGTTCGCCGATTCGGGAATCATCCGCGCCAGCGTGGCGAGCGCCGAACGGGAGGAAAACAGAATGCTTACCTGCTCGCCCGCCATCGCGTCGGCCACGATGCTTAAATAGCGAGGTCCGGTGTTGGGCACCACCAGCGCATCCGCCCCGGTAAGTATCGGCGTAAGCACACCCGTAGCGAACCCGTAGGTGTGCGTGAACGGCAGGGTCGTGGCGACAACGTGCGCGCCGTCGCCGCTTTCGGGAATCATCGTCAGCCCCCGTTGCAATCCCAGCGCAAGCAGACTTTTATGAGAGTGAACCGCCGCCTTGCTCACACCGGTGGTCGTGCCGCCGGTGTAGGGCCAGGCGATGGGATCGTCCGGGGCGACGTCCGCCGCAACCGGTTCGGTCGAAGCCTTCGGCAGGAGATCGCGCAAGCGGAAAACCTTGACCTTATCGCCCAGCGACCGGCTGAATTCTTCCTCGCTTTCTGGGGCGCGGGACGGCTCCGCTCCGGGCACGAAATCTTCCACACCGGTCAGCACGACGGCTCGCAGCGACGGCACCTTGACCAGCGCCTCGGCGAATTTCCGGGGCGGATCGAGCTTGCGGTTCCACAAAGCCGCGAATTCGGGGCGCAAATCGGCGGGGATCATCGCGGCGAGGGCGTCCCGTGCGGCAGGAGAATCTTCGGCGGTCAGCTTGCGGCGCGCTTTTCGCAACTCGGCCATGAAGGCCGTATCGTCGTCCAGGTCGTGCTCTCCGGCCCAGGCCATCAACCGGGCGTGGTGCAACTCGGCGTCGTCGCCACCGGTTCCGGCATCGAAAAACAGCGCTTTGGCCTCGGCATCGTTGAAGAAACGGTCGGCCAGATGAGCTTTGGAAGGATCGAGGGGCACGATCACCGCCCCGATGGACGCCGCCGCCTGGAATACGGCGATGTTGGCCAGCGTGTTGCTGGTCGAAAGGGCGATGCGATCGCCTTTTTGGATGTCCAGGTCTTTGAGGATGTGCGCTACGCGGTTGGCTCCGGCATCGAGAATGTCGAGAAACGGAATCTCGGCGACGAGCACTTCGCGTTCGCCCTTGTGGGTAATGCGTTCTGCCTTGTAGCGGAAGGTTTTTTCCGGGTGTTTGCGGGCGGATTCGAGCAAAACTTCCGGCAGGGTTTTATCGGGAATCTCGATGGTTGCAGGCACACCTTCGTCGTAAAGCATCGTCCACTTGGCGCGCCAGAAACGTTCGAGCGCTTCGCCTTCGAGGGCCTTTCGGGCCACGGCGGCATCGAGCACGCGCAAATCTTCTTCCAGGCGAAAAGCGAGGTCCGTGTCTGTCATTTCACCACCCTGCACGAGCGCCTCGAAGCTTTCCAGGCGCTGTTCCAGGTCGGTTTTCGGAGGTTCGTCCGGCAGAAAAACTGCCTGACTGCAATCTCCCAGACGGATGCCGTCGTATTCCCGCAGGGCTTCCCATATCGTCTCCGGCGCGGTAGAGCCATCACCCAGGGCCAGCGGTCCCCGCAACACCGCCACGCCCAGCGGACGGGCGATGGAGCGAATCGAGCCCGCCCCGTGTTCCAGCGCTTCTTCGGCCTCCCGGATACGGCGGGATTGAGCCTCCTGCTCGTTTTCACCGACCCTTGGCACGAAAAACCATCCCAGTTGCGCGGGAAGCGTCGCGCCGAGTTCCACGGCGGCGACACGCGGCGTGCAGGTGAGAATCCGCCGGGCATCGTCCAGAGCTTTGGGGGATTCGAACACAACCTGGAGGCCCACGGAACCTTTTTTCAGGCCGAGCACGCCTTCCAGTTCCGTAAGTTCGTCGTCGAGCGCCCATACGTCTTCCGGCGTTTCCACTTCGACCACGACGTCGTACAGTCCGTCGCGCAACTCCGGGAAAAAGCTGCGGATTTCTTCCTGCGCCTGCGAAATGTCGCGGCTGAGTTTCAGTGAGAGTTTCCCTCCACCGGCAATCCAATTTTTCGCAGCCTCCAGGGCAGCGTCTCGCGCTTCAGCAAGCGCCTGGGTACTGGTGCGTTCGTATTGGAGGTTCAGCACGATGTCTCCGTGCGAGGCCGCTTTCGCGAAATCATCTCCGGAGCGCACGAGTAGCGACACTCGCTTGGAAAGATTGCGCGAAGGCGTGACGGAGAACAGCTTCGCCCGGCGCTCTTTCTCGATATGGAAGGGATCGGCGGCGGCGAAGGTCGGCGCCGCCTCGGAGGCGGGAGCCTCTTCCAAAGCGGGAGCCGCCGTTTTGGGCTCGGGGAAATCAGGCTCGACACGTCCGGCGAGCAGATCCTCGGTGCGTGCCAGAATTTCATGCACCTTGGCCGCCGCTCCGGCGGGTGCGACGAGTTCCTGCAACTGCACGCCCATCTCGCGTTTCACCTGACGACGCAGGTCTTTGTCCTGCTTCGTGGCGTATTTCAGCAACTCCTCGATGCCTTTGTCGGTGAGCGCCGCCTTTTCCTTTTGAAACAGTTCCGGGTCGTCCAGAAAACGGTCCAGCAGCCGGAACAGCGCCGGGTTCATACCGTCGGGCGTGAGTGTTCCGAAGCTTCGGTGCAACTCCGAAAGTTCCATTTCCAGCACAACAAACGTTTTCGAGGCGATCCGGCGCTTGGAGCCATCGCCCATTTCGAGATCGAACGACGGTCGCACGGGGTTGTCTTCGAGCGTGTCGGTCACGAGCGCTTCGGCGCGCTGGCGCAATTCCTGTGGAGCCTGGGAAAGCCGCGAAAGCTGCCGCGCCATCCCGGCGGCTTCCTGGAACCACTCGTACACCAGTTCCTCTCCTTCGGTTTTGAACGAAGGATCTTCGAAGTGCGCCGCCTCGTGCAGCAACTCGCTCCGAAGCAGCAGGTCGCGGGCGTCGGCGAGATCTTCGGGACCGTCGAAAAGCCCGGCGTTGACCAGCACCGCACCGCGTGCGCCTTCGGAAAGCGGCGGAGCGTGTTCGATGGTGGCATAGGATTCGGCATCGACGGTCATCGCAAGAAAATGAAGCTGGGCAAAGGGAGCCAACTTCCTGAAATCGTTGGATTCTTCCGCATTGTCCAGGTTTTCGTAGGCGTCGGGATGCACTTCGACCACCCGAAACTCCAGACCGCAGCGTTTCGCCAGATCGAACACGGGGCCGAGTTCCGGATCGTCCGCCTTGGCCGCCAACGCCTGAAAAAGCTCGCCCTCGGCGTGGAAGATCGGAGGAGGAGGCGCTTCGGCGGCGGGACTTCCCTGCAACAGCTCCATCACATCCGTGCGCGATTTTTCGTAATTTTTCACACCGCCCGTCTTGGCCATGGGACGCACGTTGTCGAGCGCCTTGGCTCCTTCCGGGAGGGCCACCACGGCGACGGCACGTCCGGCGTCGTGGGCGATCGACACCGCCACCCTGGCAGGGTTCACGCCGAGTTTGAGTGCCACAGAATCCGGGAAATCGAGCACGGGAGAGCCATCTTCGCGGTGACGCAAAACGACTTCGTGGGGCGACAGCGCCCCCGACGCGATCCCTGTTCCCACCGCCTTGAAAAACGCCTCTTTGGCCGCCCAGGCTCCGGCAAGACTGGTGGCGGGGTGGCTTCTGTCGTTCGCGTAGGCGATTTCGTCGTTTGAAAAGTTTTCACGAAGCGATACCGGGGCGACTCCCTCGAATTCCCATACTTCGACGATATCCACGCCGATGCGTCCTGCTCCGCGCGGCAACGCACCCAGCGACTCCTCCAACTGCCTGATCCGTTGTTCCTCCATAAGGTTCCTCTCGTTCCCGTTCGTGTTTTTGTTTAAAGGATGACGCTGTAAGGCCAGTTCTCGCGCAGAGCGTAGTCCGGCAGAGCCTTGATGACCTTCCAGGTGAATTCCAGGTTTTCCGGGGGCAGGGTGCCCAGCGCCGCCGCTTTGAGCAGGCTTTGCAGCGCCTTGCCGAACATCGGCGGATCGAGCATTTCCCCCTTGTGGAGGATCGCCCCGCCGTTCAAAGCTCCGGCATCCATCGCTTTCTGCAGGATCTCGATACGATCCTGGATGCGCAGCGGAGAAGGATAGAACGCCGCACGTCCCAGGGGAATATGGTACGGATGAATCACCTGCTTGCCAGTCAGTCCGAGTTGGGATTCTTCGTACGCATGGGCGAATACGATGCGGGACGCCTCGTCCGCTTCGCCTTCGAGCCACTGCTGAATCTCGTGCCATTCCACGAAATCCGGCATTTTCTTGTTTCCGATCAACGTGTCCACGCCACCGACCACGCCCTTGCCTGCCAGACGCGCTTCGAACAGCAGATTGTCGCGGTAGGTTTTCAGTTCGTTGGGCCAGTTTTCCGGCGTAATGCGGATGCCCATGGCCTTGGAAAAGTCGTGAATGCCGAACACCACGTGGCAGACGGGATCGTAGGAGAGGATTTCGTCCACGATTTTCAGGCTTTTGGGATGTTCGATGATCGGCTCCACGGCGATGGCGCCCTGAATGCCGACTAGCCAGGAAGCCAGGTCGCGGATCTCGGCGGCCCCGTATTCTTCTCCTGCCTTGGCCAGTTCGAGAACGTGGATATGTTCCTTGAGATCCTTGACCATCTCAAGATCCTTGTTGAACTCCTCGGAAAGAAACTGGTTGATCCGCACGGCGACGATCAGGTCGTCACGCTCCAGCTTCGGCAACACCATGCGCAGAAAGTCACGGCTTTCCCTTTTGCGCTGACAGCCGTCCTCCAAGTCGAAAACGAGGGTCGTGGCCTTGGTGGTCGCACCCCATTTCCAGAAGCGCCGCTCGGCTTCCTCGAAGGTCTCGTAGGTGTTGCGTTCGGGAATGAACTTGATCGGCGGATAATACAGTTCGATACCGGGCCAGCGTCCGGTTTCGTGAATCGATCCGGTGGATGTAGGCGTCGCGCCGAATCGCTGATTGTGAATGTGCCGATGCTCGATCGGCGAACGTCGCGTGTTTTCGATTTCCACGGCTTTTCCTCCTAAAGTCCTCCATCGGGAGGGGGTCAGGTGTCAAACGGGCCGGTCGGATGAAAAAGGGGAATAGCAAGTCGCCGAAACACGCGGCGGACGGTTTCGAGAAAAAGAAGGTGACTTTTCCACCCGACATAGTTTGTTTTCGATACTTATAAAGAACGATCCCATGTTCGTTATCATTAACTATGCGTAAGAATTTTAGACAATCAAGTCTATAGACTTAATTTCATCATATTTTTTTAGGAATGCCGAAGTGAGATTTCGGATCGGCACGATTCACGTGAAAGATGGGAGGAAGGAGAAGGGAAGTTTTGTGGTCGGGTGATTGCCTTACCCGACATCAGCCTGCTGACAAAGTATCTATCTTTGTAGAAACATTCGTCACCCCCGCGAAGGCGGGGGTCCAGGTGCTTGATATTGCTCTGGATTCCCGCCTACGCGGGAATGACATTTATGCTAAATTGGGGTTGGAAATCAAATTCAGGAGGTTTGTCAATACTCTGAGGTCGGGTAAAACAATTACTCGACCTACTCTCTGGCTCGACCAGGCATGACCCTGTGTGAGACAACTGGAGCTACGGAGTTTTGTTTGATTACTAATGATCCGTTCGCAATCAGATATCGCAGTTTTCGTGGGAATCCTGAAACATTTCCACGGGATCGAAGTGCTCTCCTCCACAGGCCGCAGAAGGCTTCTCCGAGCCGATGTCCTCAATGTCCGGGACGTCTCCCACTCCCGGACAGGGTTCGCCTCTCAGCGCCGACAACGCCTGCCGCAGGGCGGAGTCGGTCTGTTCGCCGACCAGGCGAGCGACCTCCTCGCCTCCCTCGTCCAGGAAAAGAAATGTCGGCACGCCAACCAGCCGGAATTTCTCGGCAAAGTGGCGGTTTTCCGGTGCGGAAACGTCCACTTGTACAATGCGGACCTGTTTTCCGTGGCACTGGCCCGAAATGCCTGCCACGATGGGTTCCATCCGTTCGCAGACCGAACAGGACTCGGAATACAACTCCAGCATCACCGGCCAGTGTTTGCCATCCTCGTGCAGGGTGAAGTCGTTTGTTTGGGCGGCGACCGCTTCCGGCTCAGGCGCAACCCCGCCCAGAGGAAGCCCCTCGAAAAGGTAGGCCGCGACGAGCAAGAGCAGGACACCGATGGCACGCTCGATTTTGGGCAGAAACGGATTGATTTTTCGCAGAAAACGGACTCCGGCCTGGGCGAAAAGCGCCACGAGCAAAAGTGGAAGCGCGAAACCCGCCCCGTAAATCGTCAAGTAGACCGCACCGGTCAGCGGATCTCCGGCATTCGAGGCGGTGTAGGTCAGCACCGAACCCAGTACCGGACCGACACAGGGCGACCACCCCGCCGCGAACAGCACACCCATGATAAGGGCGTTGAAAGCTCCGAAGCGGGTGTCGAAGCGGGTGTCATCGGCGCGCACCACGCGATCGAACAGCGGAATGTGGATGAACCCCACGAATTTCAAACCGAAAAGGAGAATCAGTACGGCGGTGGCAAGTTGAATCGCCGCCTTGTGGTCGGCCAGGAACCCACCGAGGGTCGAGGCCGTCAGGCCCATGAGAGTGAAGACCAGCAAGAACCCGACGGAAAACAGACCGGCGCGCACCATGAGACGTCCGCGCCCCGACGCGCTCAAGCCGCCAAGATCTCCCCCGGCCAGCGCCGCCAGGTAGATCGGCATCAGTGGCAGCACGCAGGGGGTTAGAAAAGTCAACAGCCCGGCGGCGAAAATTCCCATCAGGTCCAACGTCACGACAACACCTCACGAAGCCCGTTCACGATCGCATCTGCCTTCCATGTTCCATCCGTCCGAGTCAGCCGGAAGCGGCGACTCCTCCCAGGATTGCTCCATACGAAACGGTGATCGCCGGGTTCGATGTCAGCGGGCACCCGCCCGACTCGCAACCCACGAAATAATAATACCCAAATCCCAACAACGCTCCCGCGCAGATTCCTATTCCCACACGCAACCAGCGCGACGTTTTCCGCGAAACGTCTTTTTCCGCAGGAATCTCCCCGGAATCACTCGTTTTTTCGATATTCTGCCCGGTATTTTCCGGGATTTGTTCTTCTTCACGTCGAATCGGCATCGGAGCACTCCTTTCCATCGACGGCATCCGTGTACTTTTCTAGAGACAGTATAGAGGATCTTGGTTGCAGACCATGACAAATCTCCCGCTTTTGCAAACAGGAATTTGATTTTCCCCTTTTCACGGATTGCGGTATACTCCGTCCTCGTAATCCATCGTATTCACAAATTATCGAAAGGTTCGACCGATGAAGCCGACGTTTTCCTGGTTGCCGATCGCCCTGTTTCTCATTCTCGTGACCAGCCCCGGTTGCTATTTCCTTACCACCGAAGTTCCGGCGGGCTACGTCGGCATGGTGATGACCCCGGACGGTCTGACCGGAGAGTCTCTCCAGCCCGGACGCCACAGGTGCTACTTTCGCGATAGAATGTATCTCATTGAAATGAAAGAGGAAGTCGTCTCCGAGCCGCTGTCGATTCTCTGTGCCGACGACCTCAACTTCAAATTCGATCTAAAGGTTCGAGCCAAACTGAAAACGGCGGATACGAACGGCATCATGGACCTGTTCAACCGCAAAGGCGCGAACATGAAACCGATGAGCGTCGGCGGCGGCAATGCGCGGGTGCTCGGTTTCGAAACGCTGTACCAGACTTACGTCCAGCCCCAGGCGCGGTCGATCGCACGTGGTGTGGTTTCCAAATTCGCCACCACGGAAATCCGCGAGAACCGCGAGAAAATCCAGCAGGATATTTTCGAGCGACTGGAAAAAGCCATGCAGGAAACACCGATGGAAGTCCCGGTGGTGGCGGCCTCGAACTTCGACTATCCCAAAGTCATTACCGACGCGGTGGAAAAACGCCGCAAAAGGGAAATCGAGATCGGAGAGGAAAAAGCCAAGCAGGCCATGGAGTTGCTTCGAGCCGAGAACCGCATGAAACTGGCCGAGAGGATGAAACAGGTGCGCCAGACCGAGGCCGAGGCCGAAGCCATCTACTATCAAATCGTCGGCAAGGCACTGAACAAGTCCTATCTCCAGTTACGAGAACTGGAAAATGTCAGGGAACTGTACAGTCGCGTCTCCCAGGGCGATAAAGTCATCATCACAGGCGAAGGCGCAACCATGCCGATCATCAACACTTCCAAGTGACCGGAAGTTTTTACAACCCATTGAAAGCACAGGGCTTTTTTCTCTATCGGTCACATCTGATGCGTTGGTTCGTATTATTCCGTGGTTTCCCCAAGGCGCCACTCGTTTCTCGTCGGATTTCCAACCCAACGTAATCCACCGTAAAATCAACGCCTTACGATATTTTTCATAGGCATTCCCGCTTCCTCTCCAACACAAGAAAACGTTTGTGTGCCATAGTCTCACGGACCTTCAGGTCCGGGAGACTGTACAACCCATTGAAAACACAGCCTTTCGTGCTTCGCGCGTAAAACCATGGCACACGAAATTCTATAAAATGCTAAAAAATGGTCCCGTTGAATTGTAGAGGCAGCGCGTCGTCTCGACACCTTCACCACCCGGAGCATTGCCCATCTCTCGGGACTGGTGTATAACGGAAACAATCGAATCCGGCAGAAAGGATGCCGTATGGAAGCTAAGGGAATCAACGGGTTGTTCCTGAAGCGGGTCCACGCTTCGGGCCCCAATGGCGCATTGCGTTACAAGCGGCGCGGACGCTGGGTGGAATGGACCTGGAACGACATGATGGAAAAGGTCCGCCTCATCTCCCAGGGACTGAGGGCGCTGGGCGTGGAAAAGGGCGACAAGATCGGCCTGTACGCCACCACCCGTCCCGAATGGAGTTTCGCCGACCTGGGGATACTGGGTGCAGGCGGCGTGACCGTTCCCATCAATCATTCCTACCGTCCGATGGAATGCGAGTACATCATTCAGCAGTGCGAGCTGAAGATCGTCATCGTCGAAAACCCCGCGCTTTACGCCCGCATTCAGGAAGCGCGCTCGCGGATGATTCACCTCGAACGGGTGATTCTCATCGAAGGATCGGACCCCGACGACGACACGGTCGTCACCTGGCAGTCTCTGTTCGAAATGGGGCGAGATGTCCCGGAAGCGGATCGCTACGAAAGCACCTGCCTGCTCACCGACGAAAACGACGTATTTACCATTGTTTACACACCTTCCAGCTACGGCCCGCCCCGTGGCGTGGTGCTGAAACAGAAAGCCATGCTGGCCCAGTTGGAAGGGCTGGAACGGGCCCTGCCCCTCCACGAACATTACGTCACGTTGCTGTTTCTGCCTTTCGCGCACATTTTCGGGCGGGTGTTGCAATTTCTGTGCATTCGCACAGGCGTGGTGGCGGCCTATGCCGAAAGCTACGAACGACTGCTCGACAACATCGCCCAGGTCCGTCCGCACTGGATGGCGGCGGTGCCGCGCGTCTATGAAAAGATCTACGAAACCACACTAAGTCGTGCCAAATCGCGCGGGGATCTCAACCTCTGGCTTTTTTCTCGCGCCATTCGCACGGGCCGCAAATTCGGTCGCGCCCTAGAAGACAACCGCAAGCCTTCGATGTGGCTTTCCCTGCGTTACCGGCTGTCGCGGCGGCTTTTTTTCGACGATCTGCACGAAAGCTTCGGCGGTCGCCTGCGATGGTTCATCTCTTCCGGGGCACCCCTGAACAAACCGGTGGCTGAGGCGTTTCGGGCCGCCGGGATCATGATTCTCGAAGGCTTCGGCATGACCGAAACCTGCGGGGCGGCAACCGTAAATACCTTGAATTACTACAAACTCGGCACGGTGGGCAAATCCATCCACGGCGTGCAGACCGTCACCGACGACGACGGCGAGGTGCTGATTCGCGGCCCCATCGTCATGGAGGAATACTACGATCTTCCCGACGATACGGCGAAGGCGTTCACACAGGACCGCTGGTTGAAAACCGGGGACATCGGCGAGATCGACGGCGAGGGCTTTTTGTCGATCACCGACCGCAAAAAGAACCTGATCGTCACTTCGACCGGCAAGAACATTTCTCCACAGAACATCGAAAATCTGCTGCGCGATGTGGACTTCGTGGAGGAAATCCTCGTGCATGGCGACAAGCGGAACTACCTCACGGCCCTCGTCACGCTCGAACGCAAGCGTGTGGAGAAATGGGCCGAAGAGCGGAATATCGGCAGCGGAAGGGACTGGCACGCCCTGTGCGAACATCCGGAGGTCATCAAGCTGGTTGAAACCGGGATTCAAGAGAAAAATCAATATCTTGCAAGCTATGAAACAATCAAGAAATTTCACATCGTTCCCGAAGCATTTTCCGCAGAAACCGGAGAGTTGACGATCACCGGCAAGTTGCGACGCCGTTTCATCGAGGAAAAATACAAGGAAATCATCGACCGTTTTTATACGTAAGAGAGGTGTGCCGTGAAACATCCGCGACTCGTACTGGCCCTCGCCCTCGTGGCGGTCTGCGGCATCCTCGTGTCAGCCGATCTACTGGTCATCAAATATCACGTGGATGCCGGAACCGAAGGCTATCGGAGCCACTGCAACCTCTCGGCGGAAGTCAACTGCGACCGCGTGGCCGCCAGCGAATGGTCCACACTGTTCGGCGTGCCCATCGCCGCGTTCGGGATGCTGTTTTACGCCCTAATCGCCATGCTGGCGGTACAGGTTCGCTGGCGCATCGGGAATTATTATCCCCGAGCCATCGAACTGATCGCCTGGCTGGGTGTCGCTTCGATGCTGTATTCGGCGCTGCTGGCCTGGGTCAGCCATGCCGTGATCGGCACGTTCTGCCTGATGTGCATGGCCCTGTACGCAGTCAATCTGGCGCTGACAGTGCTGGCGTTCTGGGCTTCGGAGACTTCGATTGTCAAGGGATTGGTCTTTCTTTTCAAGGACTTGCGCGAGTATTGCTCCGCCCCGTATCGCGTGCTTTCCCTCGTGTTCGCCGCCGCCGCCGTCGCAAGCGCGCTCTACTATACTTCGGCAGCCGAAGCCTTTCGCAAACCTCCCACCGTAGAAAACCTGACGCAGAACCTCTCCGAAATCGATCCTCCGGTTTCCCTCGACGGCCCGACGTTCGGCAACAAGGACGGCAAGGTGACGCTGGCCGTGTTCTCCGATTTCGAATGCACTCATTGCAAAGCATTGGATGAAGGGTTGAGGAGTCTCGTGGTACGCATCCCGGATCTGAAAGTCGTTCACAAGGATTTTCCACTCGACAACGCCTGCAACCCGTCTCTCAAGCAACCGAATAATCTATGGGCCTGCAAGGCGGCGATAATGAGCCGTTGTGCGGATAACCAGGGGAAATTCCTGGAGTTTTCCAAAGAGGTGTTCAACAACCAGGGCAGCCTCGACGAAACCAAGATGAGGAAATGGGCCGCCGAAATCGGATTGGACATGAATCGCCTGAATGCTTGCATGTCGTCGGAACAGACCGAGAAGGCCATACGAAGCGACATCGATGAAGGCATACGAATCGGCATTCCCGGCACGCCCGTGGTGGTTGTGGATGGCAAATATCTTTATAACGGGGGAGCGGATGCCCTGGTGATGGAACAGCTCGTGCTTAAAAGGCTGGAGGTTCTCAGCAGCCGTATGTGAAAGCGTCGGGAAACGCTCCGATTTTTTCGCCTTTTTCCATCTTTTTAGTGGTCAAGGGTATCAATAGGAAATATAGTGTGAGGAATTTTGAGACGCTTCGCGTGGGCGATCTTAGAGGCGCATCCGGCATGTAAGTCGGGTGAACTCTTGAGATATCGAAGACTTGCACGTCTTGGGCCTTCGTTCCACGCCGAGCCGAAGCCGTTCCTTTTTTTACGTGCCGTGATAGGCATGGGAGCTGCGAAATGAACTGGATTTACAGCCTGTTTTCCAACGATCTGGCCATCGACCTGGGAACGGCCAACACGTTGGTCTACGTGAAAAATAAAGGCATCGTCATTTCCGAACCGTCCGTGGTCGCCGTGCAGAAAGACCGCGCCGGACGACGCAAAGTGCACGCCGTGGGTAAGGAAGCGAAAGAGATGCTGGGCCGCACGCCCGGTTCCATCGTGGCGATTCGTCCGCTCAAAGACGGCGTGATCGCAGATTTCGACGTCTGCGAGGCGATGCTGAAGCACTTCATTCGCAAGGTGCACAATGACTCCAGCCTGGTCCGGCCCCGCGTGATCGTCGGCGTGCCGCTGGGCATCACCGAGGTGGAGAAAAAAGCCGTCCGCGAGTCGGCCACCTCCGCCGGTGCGCGCGAAGTTTACCTGATCGAGGAACCCATGGCAGCGGCGATCGGTGCCGGGTTGCCCATCACCGAGCCTTCCGGCAACATGATTATCGATATCGGCGGTGGAACGACCGAAGTGGCGGTGATTTCGCTGGCAGGCATCGTGTACGGCAAATCCGTGCGCGTCGCCGGGGACAAGATGGACGAAGCGATCGTGGCCCACCTGAAGAAAAAGCACCAGGTACTCATCGGCGAACGCACCGCCGAAATGATCAAAGTCACCCTCGGAAACGCTTACCCCGGTGAAGAAATCGAAACGATGGAGGTCAAGGGTCAGGACATGGTGGCCCGTGTACCCCGCATCGTGGAAATCAACTCCGAGGAAATCCGCGACGCCCTGCAAGAGCCCATCCGGGCGATCGTTTCGGCCCTGCGACTGGCCTTGGAACGAATGCCGCCGGAGCTGGCGGCGGACGTAATGGACCGGGGCATCGTACTGGCGGGCGGCGGCGCGCTGCTGCGGCGGCTCGACCTGCTGTTGCGGGAAGAAACCGGCGTGCCGGTGATCGTCGCCGAAGATCCGCTGAGCTGCGTGGCCATCGGCTGCGGAAAAGCCCTGGACGAACTGGACCTGCTCAAGGAGGTCGCCTCCAACCAGACGTGAGCGGCGAATGTTCAAGCACCGAATCTCCTTTTTGCTGTTGATCGTGATCGTGCTGGCCGTGCTGGCGCTGGTCAGTCACGGAAAAGACGGCGACGAAACCAACGCCGCCGAGTCGGCGGCTCAGTTTGTCTTTTCTCCGCTGCAATCGGGAACCACCTATGTTTTCGAGGGGTTGGGCAATCTCTGGAAGCGCTATATTGCGTTGTCCGATGCCGCCCAACGCGCCGAAGAAGCCATGGCGGCGAAACATCGCATGGAACTCGAACTCCAAAGTCTTCGTGCCGCCGAAAAGGAGAACATCCGCCTCAAAAGGCTTTTGCAATTCAAAGAGGCGCACAAGCTCGAAGCCATCGGCGCGAACGTGGTCGCGGTCGATCTCTTCGGCGCATACCGCTCGATCACCATCGACCGGGGACGTCGGGACGGCATCAGCAGCAAGGCGGTGGTGGTCAACGAGCATGGCGTGGTGGGACGCATCTGGAAGCTTTTCGGGTCGTCCGCCCAGGTGTTGCTGATGACCGACCCCAACAGCGCTATTGATTCTCTCGTGGAGCGCAACCGCGCCCAGGGCATGGTGCAGGGATTGCCGGGCCGGGACAAGCTGCAATGCCAGATCGTCTATAGCCTGCGCACCACAGGGGTTCACGAAGGCGATCTCGTGGTTACGTCCGGCATGGACAGCCGTTTTCCCGCCGGGTTGCCGATGGGCACCGTCGCGGAGCTTTCCCAGCAGCGCGAAGGCATTTTCATCGAAGCCGTGCTGGAACCTGCCGTAGATTTCACCCGTCTGGAGGAAGTGTTGGTGCTCGAACCCACCGGAGGTCTGTAAGTGCGCTGGATACTTCTACTTTTAGGCTTCGGCCTGCTGGGCTTTTTTGCAGGAAACGCCTCGTTTCTGCTGGGACTCAGGGACGCCCGCCCCGACTTTCTGGCCTTGGGCGTGGTGTTTTTCAGCACCATGCGGCGACCGGTGTTGGGCCTGGCGTCCACGTTTTTCTGTGCGCTCGTCGTTTCGGCCCAAAGCGCGGCGAGTCTGCCGCTGGTGTTCCTGGTCGCAGTGACGCTGTACCTTTTCGTGTCGTTTCTTTCCCTGCGGTTGTTGCTCAAGCATCCGGTACATCTGGCGTTTCTCGCGGCGCTGATAAGCGCCCCTAGCCGCGAATTGGCGAATTTTTACGTGTTCGTGTTCAAGTCGTCCTCGCTGGTGACGTTCTGGCCGGATCTATCCCAACTTTTACTGGGAGCACTGGCCACTTTTTTCGTAGGCGTTCCTGCCTACGCGCTGGCTAGGCAACTGGACCGCAAACTGCGTCCCGACACCGCGCAAACCCAGTTTCTACCGGATTTCTGAGGTATTTGCGGTTTCGCTTCTGCCACACGAAAGAAAGCAAGAAGCGGGTATTTACGAAATTGATCTCGACACTTTTTGGGCGGAAATTAAAATAGTGCAAAATCTGTTTTTTCGTTTGAACCCTTAAAAAAGGGAGGGTGAATGTAGGGGCGGGTGAAAGGAGCATAGCGACTGTAGCCCCCCGTTCTGACAGAGTTTTTCGGTTTTTTGGGGAGCTCCGTTCACTTTGTTCACTACACTCGCCCCTACGTTTTTTCTCCTTGGAATAAGCTTTTACAATGTTTCGCACTCATTTCATTTCCGCCCCACTTTTTTCATCGCTGTCCAAAAGTTGACTTTTGCGCCGCTTTCGGGTACACAGCACATTCTTTGGATTTTCTAGCCTTTCGGAGAACGCCATGCAGACTCTGATAACCATTTTGTTCATCGCCGCCGCCCTGTTCCTGATTATGATCGTCCTGCTGCAAAGCGGAAAATCGGGCATGGGAGTGGCTTTCGGCGGGTCGAGCCAGGCCAACGTCGGTACGTCCAGCGGCATGAATTTCTTACAGAAAATGACCGTGGCCGCCGCCGTGACGTTCATGCTCACTTCGATGATCCTGGCCTACATGTCGAGTGAAACCTCGTCGATCGTCGATGATTTCGCCCCGGCGGCGGAAGTTCCCGCCGAAGAACCCGCGATGCAGGAAGCGGCTCCCGAAGCGGAAGCCCCTGCGCCGATCGAAGCGGTTCCGGCAGCCGAACCGGCGGTGGAAGAAAATGCAGCTCCTGCCGAAGCACAGGAGGCTCCGAGCGACGCAAATCCCGTCGAAAAAAGCGAATGACACCGTTTGGTGACCCAAAACGTCGGCGGTTCCAAATGGAACCGCCGTTTTTCTTTTCGGACAACCGGGATTTTGCGCTATGTCTTGAGAGGAACGAAAGACGAAATTCGCAGCATTCCGAGCGAGGAATCCGTTGACGAGCGTAGATTTGGAAACCATCCCGCCACGACCGAGAAAGGCGGAACGCGACCGTTCGGCCCCTATGCGCAACATGGGCGACGCCTGGTCGTACTATCTTCCCCTGGCGCTGACAATGCTGATGATGTCGGGCTCCACGCCCTTCGTCAATTCGGGCATCAGCCGCCTGGAAAACCCCGTGAGCCAGCTTGCGGCCTTTGCCGTGGCCTTCACGATCTCGATCTTTTTCAGTTCCCTGACCTTCGGTTTCGAA
The DNA here is from genome assembly GCA_963663525.2 of Myxococcota bacterium. GTDB lineage: Bacteria > Myxococcota_A > SURF-8 > SURF-8. The sequence goes on along the minus strand of CAXXHC010000003.1, from coordinate 613,249 downwards.
ACCACCGCCGTGGCGTTGATCCGAGGACGCAACTCGTTTAAAAAAGTCTGGCTGGCGGCGACGATCACCGGCGGCACACTCGGTCTGATCGAGTTGCTTTTCGTGTTTTCGCCGTTGCAATACCTTGTTTTTCATGACCTTTTCAATCTTTCCCCCGAATCGGCGGAATCGGCCCGGTGGGCTTTGCTCCTGTTCAGTCCCCTGCCTTTGCTGATTTCCTGGCGCGGCGTGTTCCGTGGGGTGTTCAGCTACACAGGACACACCTCCATGGTGGGATACGGCACCTTCCTGCGCCTGGTGACGATGGCCGTAACGATCATCGGCGGCGTCTGGGCAGACATCCCCGGTGCCCTGTTGGGCGCTGCGGCCTTCCTGTTTTCCATCATCGCCGAAGCCGCATTCGTCGGGCTGAACGTCCGCGCCCGCCTGGGCGACCTGCGCGACGTCGAGGAAAGCGAACACGTGCGCAGCCTGGGTCGGATCTTCCGCTTCGCCTTGCCCTTCCTCATGTCCATTCTCGTGGGAACCACCAGCGGGCTGCTCATCAACCTCGTGCTGAGCCGCACGCAAAACCCGGAACCGGCGCTGGCGACCTTCAGTATGCTGCGAAGCGTGACCTGGTTTCTTTCCTCGGTGCTGATGAGCAGCCAAACCTTGGCCATCGCCCGCACCCGCAGCCCTGAAGAAACGGCGGTCGTGATCCGTTTTCTTGCGCTGATCGCGCTGTTTTTCACGTTCGTGTTCCTCGCTATCAGTTTCGAGCCGCTTTCGTCGGTCGTGTTCGGAACCCTGCTCGGCGCGACCGACGAGGTACTGGACCACTGCCTCATCCTGGCCATCTGGTTCGTACCTACTCCGCTACTCGTCGCGTTTCGCATGTATTTTCGAGGACTTCTGGTCCGTGAAGGCCGAACCACCTCGACTCTGGCCAGTTCCATCTCTGGGGTGACGCTGATGTTTGCGATGGGAGTCTGGCTGGCCGATGCGTTCACCCTCCCGGCGACGGTCGGCGTGCTGATGTGGCTCGTGCTCAACGGGGCCGAACTGGTCACATTGGTGTTGTTGTTGCGTCTGCGTCCCGATACACGAAAACCTGCTTCCGAAACCACCGGCGAACCATGACTTTCCTCGTCTCCACCCCCGAAGAAATGGAAACACGCGGCTGGCAGACGCTCGACGTGGTGCTGGTTACGGGAGATTCCCACGTGGATCATCCCTCCTTTCCAGCCAACCTCATCGGTCGGGTGCTGGAAAGCGCAGGATTCCGCACGGGGCTGATTTCGCGTCCCGATCCACGCGACCCGAAATCCGTGCAAGTACTTGGTTTACCACGGCTTTTTTTCGGTGTAACCGCCGGCGCGCTGGACTCGATGGTCGCCAACTATACGGCGCTGAAAAAGAAACGTTCGGACGACCCCTACAGCCCCGACGGACGTGCTGGAGGTCGCCCCGACCGGGCTTTGACGGTCTATTGCAACCTGATCCGACGCACCTACGGAAAGTCGGCGTTCGTCGTGGCGGGAGGCATCGAAGCCAGTCTGCGACGCTTCGCCCACTACGATTACTGGTCCGATTCCGTAAGACGCCCAATCCTAATGGATTGCGGAGCCGATGCGTTGGTCCACGGCATGGGGGAAAAGGCGGCGGTGGAGATCGCCCGCCGCCTGGATACCCTGTACGATACCGACACCGATTTTCGCGAGCGACGATCGGCGGGAAGCCCCTGCGACCCGGCCCGACAACTCGATGCGATTCGCGACGTGGCGGGCCTCTGCTACCGCGTTCCCCAACGGCTTCCACTCCCGGAAAACGCCCTCGTGTTGCCGTCAGACGACGCCGTGCGTGACGACCCGGAGGCGCATCTCGCAGCTTTTCGCACGTTCGAAACCCGTTCGGATTGCATTCTCGTGCAGGATTGCGGTGGGATGCGCGTGGTGTCGAATCCCCGAGAAATGAACGTAAGTACCGAAGAACTGGACGGTTTCTACGATCTTCCCTTTACCCGCAATCCCCATCCGAGCTACGACGGCGCACGCATTCCAGCGCTGGAACAGGTGCGTTTTTCGGTGACGACCCACCGGGGCTGTTTCGGTGGCTGCGCGTTCTGCGCCATCGGGGCGCACCAGTCGAAGCAGGTTCGAAGCCGTTCGGAACGCTCCATCCTGGAAGAAGTCGCCCGCATCGCGGCGCATCCGGAATTTCGGGGAACGCTGCGCGACCTGGGAGGCCCCACCGCCAACATGTACGGACTGCGCTGCACGCGGGAAAAACCCTGCCGCCGTCCCTCCTGCCTCTGGCCCGAACGCTGCCGCCACCTCGACGTGGACCAGCGCCCCTATGTAGCGTTGCTGCGCGCCGCCATGCAACGCCCCGGCGTGAAACATCTGTTCGTCTCCAGCGGTATCCGCATGGACCTCGCCCTGCACTGCACCCCGCTGATTCGCGCCCTGGCTCAGCACCACACCAGCGGCTTATTGAAAGTCGCGCCGGAGCACGTCGTTCCCACAGTACTCCAAACCATGCGTAAGCCGGAAGGCAACGACTTCGACGCTTTCGAGAAGCGGTTTTCGTCTTACTCGCGCGACGCGGGGAAAAAGCAGTTCGTCCTTCCCTACCTGATGGCCGCCCATCCCGGCTGTCGTCTGGAAGACATGGTGAAACTGGCGCTGTTTCTGCGCGAGCGTCGCCTGCACGCCGAGCAATGCCAGATCTTCACCCCGACGCCCGGCACGGCTTCCACGGTCATGTACGCCACCGGACGCGATCCGGCGACCGGGCGAGCGGTCTTCGTGGAAAAACGACCGGAATTCAAGCGCTTGCAAAAGGCGCTGATTCTGCACCATCTTCCGCAAAACGCGCCTTTGGTGCGCGAGGCGTTGAAGCAGGCGGGGCGAAGCGACCTCGCGCCCCGGTTGCTGTCCGCCGCCGGAAAAAACACACGAAAGCGCCAAAAACACACCAAATAACGAAAATTCGTTCCTTTTCGAATCCTTTTTTCATGGTTGGCACGCTCGGATTTCTCTTCCCAAGCTTTTGGACCGGGGTATAATTCCGGAGGCGTTTTGGAAAAAGGATGAAGATTCGTTTCGAATACAAGCGAGGACGCGATGCATTTCCAACTGACCGAAGAACAGCAGATGGTTCAGGATATGGCCAAACGGTTCGCCGAACAGGAGATCGCTCCGACGGTGGCCGAGGAAGAGCGCAAGCACGAGTTCAAACAAGAGCGCGTGGCGAAAATGGGCGAGCTGGGCTTTTTCTCCTGTGCGCTGCCGGACGAGTTGGGCGGCAACGGCATGGGCTTTCTGGAATCGGTGCTGATGGCCGAGCAGATCGCGAAAGTGTCCGCGTCCTGGCGGCTGCCGTTCAACATGCAAAACCTCGGTCCCGCGCTGACGGTGGCGAAGTTCGGCAACGACGAGCAGAAATCGCGCTACATTCCCGGCTGGATCGACGGTACGAAGATGGGCTTTTTCTCCATCACAGAGGCGAACTCGGGTTCCGACGTCGCCAGCATGAAAACCCACGCCATCGACAAGGGCGACCACTGGGAGCTGCACGGCTCGAAAATCTGGACCTCCAACGCCCACGTCGGTGACGCCGGGCTGCTGTACGCCGTAACCGATCGGGGCGCGGGACACAAGGGCGTAAGCTGCTTCATCCTCGAACCGAAGAACCTCGACGGCTGCATCGCCGCAGCCATCGAAACCAAGCTCGGCCTGCATTGCGCTCCTACGGGAGAATTCGCCTTCGACGGCGCGAAACTGCCCAAAAGCGCCATGCTGGGCCAACCGGGCGACGGCTTCAAAATCTGCATGTGGCAGTTGAACAACACCCGCCTGGGTTGCGCCGCCGGGGCGCTGGGCATCGCCGGAGGCTGCCTGGACCTGGCCATCGACTACGCCAACGAGCGCACGCAGTTCGGCAAACCGATCTCCAAACACCAGATGGTGCAGGCGCAAATCGCCGAAATGGTCGCCGAACACCAGGCCGCGCAACTGCTGGTTTACCGGGCGGCGTGGTCCAAAGACCAGAAACTGCCCAACCAGTACGAAACGTCGGTGGCCAAATACTTCGCCTCCGAAGCCGCCGTGCACGCCGCCAACGAATGCATGAAGATCTTCGGCTCTTACGGCTACTCCACCGAGTACCCCGCCGAACGTTTTTACCGCGACGCGAAATCCCTGCAAGTGGTCGAAGGCACCTCCAACATTCAGAAACTCATCATTTCGGGAATCGCCTGCGGATTTACGGCCAATCGGTAGGGAAAACGGGAATTTCATCATGGGTGGCATGGGCCAACCGCAGGTTGCCCATGTGCATCGTTCGTACACGGGCAAGCGGACGTTTCACGTCGCTTCGCCCGTGCCACCTCTGTTTCCAGGGCTTTTCTATCGCTAAAATCAAATAGCAACTTCTATATATCCCAGAGATCCTATTCTGCCTCGGCGTTTTCCTCCCCTTCATCGCGATCGGGTTCGCACTCTTCCTCGGCTTCCTCATCCCACTCCGTGTCTTCGCTTTCATCTCCATCGGGAAAATATTCCACACAATCCCCTTCGAAACAAACCATTTCGGATTCGGCGCATTCCTTGACGAATCGCCAGCGATCCCCGGCACAGAATTGTACCTCTGACCACGTTCGGCAACGATAGGTGCCTCGTTCGCAAATGATTTCCAATTCTTCCTCGTCGTTTTCCATTACGCCGTCGGTGTCGTTTTCTGTGGGGGGCTCGGTATCCGAGGAGGTGTCGAGATCGGCGTCCGCTTCGGGGATGTCGTTGTCGCCCTCGTAGGCAATGTCTCCATCTTCGTTACAGGCTGCCAGCATGATAAGAAGAATTCCTATCGGAAGAGAACGCCACAAGAAGCCAGAGTTTTTCATTTTCTTTCCTTACGTGGGGGCAGGTATTAACCCGGCACCTAAAACATGCCAGATGTCTACCGTACAAAATCATCTACGCTCATCCCGAGTAGGCGACTTAAGTCGCCGTATCGAGGGACCCTTCGATACGATTTCGCTTCGCGAAATCACTCAGGGTGAGCGATGAAAAGCCTTAGCCCGCATTATTCATGAGGATCGTAGCGAGACGCCGAAAACCGAAGATATTTCATGAAGTTGGACCGATTTTCACCCGCAGGCATACTTTACAGTCTGTCGAGGATGAAAATCGGGAAACAAGTGAAAGATCGAGGATTTTCAAGTCGCAGTAGATTCTTCATGAATTATGCGGGTTAGGTTTTAAGTGCCAGTTTAATAAGTCCGCCGTCCATTCATTCGGCGGGCTTACGCCTCGCCGCTACGGTTGGTCGATGGCTGTTTGCCATTATAAGTCTTTGCGTGGATCGAGTCTCCGCTATGCCCCATCTTTGAACCGAAATTCCAGCGTTTCCGTATCCAACAATCCCACCCGGCCATTGTAGCGGAACCCGCCCACGTTGACGAAACGCGTCGGGCCGTGCTCGACGATGCGCCGCCGGGGATTGTGCACGTGGCCGAACAGGTGCAACGCCACTTCGTGTTCCCGGCAGAATCCCACGAGACGACGACTGCCGCCCCAGGGTTTGCGCGCCACGGTGTCGTACATCACGTCCTCGATACGCGGTGTGTAGTGGCTCAACAGCACCTCGCAAGGCTCGATGGCGGAGAGATTCGCCCTAAAACGCTCGTCCGACAATTCGCCGGGCAGGTTCATCGCAAAATGATAACTCGGCGTTCCGGCGACGAAGGCCACCCGGCGGCCACCGATCTCCCGATTGCCGCCCCGCACGTAACGGGTTTCACCCACGGCCTGCACCAAAAGGTCGGGGTAATCCACGTTTCCGTGAATCACCCAGGCCCGTTCGGGAAGCACTTCGGTCAGCTTCGCGTATTCCTCCTCCACGATTTCGCGCGTGCGGCGCACGGCATCCTCGTTCTGGAAAAACAGGCGGTCCGCCCGTTCGATGGCAGCCTTTTTACCCCGCGTGGTAAAGGTCATCAGAATGCCCGCCAGCTTGCGCTTGCCCAGCACTTTCAGCAGCACGCCGTCGAAGGTGCGGAAATCCAGCAGGTTGAGACTGTCGCCCAGCACGACGAGCGGCAGGTCCGGGTCGATGCGCCGCCGGAGCTTTTCGTGCGCTCCGTGGATGTCCGCCACCACCTGGAGTATCATGGCGTGGGTTTCTCCTTGGAACGGGTGTTCGGGGCCTCACCGGACAACGGCACGTCGAGAATCGAATAGCGCTTGGGATGGGGCGCATTGAAGTGCCACCATTCCCTGCGGATCGTGGTAAAGCCTTGTTTTTTCATGGCATTTTGCAGAATCGTCCGGTGCTCGATCAACTCGACCGGCCCGCCCTGGTAAGCGGACCAGGCGTTTTTCGTGAAACTGTCGAACTCGCTGGGCATTTTCACTTCGCGACCGTCCGGGGTGGAAAGTCCCGCATCGATGGCCGCGCCCCGATTGTGGTTGGAGCCGGTGCGTGGATTCGCCACGAGTCCCGGCACGGGCTTGACCTTCCACATCGCTTTCTGCACCGAAAGCGGGCGGTAGCAGTCGTACACGCGCAGGCGATACCCCTGGCGTTTGAGATCGAGATGCGCCTTGACCGCCCGTTCGGCCACGCTTTGACGCAACAGGCAGACCGGAGCATCGTATAGTTTCTGTCCCAGAAAATTGTTTTTCGTGGCATAGCGCATGTCGGGCACGATGTCCGAGGCGAGGTCGAGAAGGTTGACGAGGGGTTCCTCGCTCGTTTTTGGAGGTTCCGCCATGGCGAACGGTGCGGTGAAACCGAGCAGCAGCAGGACGGTCCAGGCGGCGGATCTCATGGATTTTCCTTCGCTTTTTCGAGAGACACGGGTGCGGGCAGAATCGGCGGTTTCGCCTTGCGCTCGGACTTCCGCTGCAACTCGATCTCGCCGATCAGCATCGACGGCGCCACCACCGACACCGGCACGTAACCGGATTCCGCTCCGCAATAGCCGTTGAACACCTCGTCATCGTCGCCCGTAGCGAGGATTTTCCCGATAGACGCCAGCGGCGTACCCACCATTTCGACGCCGCGCACCAACTCCTCGCTGCCGTCGGGAAATACCTTGTACACCAGTCTCGGCACACCACGAAACGCCTGATAGCCATACGTCGAAGTGTTGGTGTCGCCCCCGGACATGTCCCGGATGCGCAACCCATAGGGTTTGCCGCGCTCGCGGATCTCCTCGATCAGCATGGCCTTGAGGCGCTTTTCGTCCACAGCCTTCGACGACCGGACGATCGTGTTGGCCATGCGGGCGCGGGGGCGGGAAAGGCCATCGCTGCGCCCGTGACCGTTGGAGCGGGAAAAGCCCTCGATGGGGGTGCGAGACATGAGAAATCCTTTGAGAATTCCATCGGTTATCAATTCTGCACGCTGGGCCTGCACGCCCTCGGAATCATAGCGGTACGCTCCGTTGAGCGGGGTTTTGTCGGTCCAGGAAACGAGGGTCGGATCGTCCTCGACGCTCAGAAATTCTGGAAGGATTTTCTGCCCCTGACGCCCCTGGAAGGTCCGGCCTTCCTCCTGGGAGCTTTGGCGCTCTCCCTCCAGGCGATGGCCGATGACCTCGTGAAACAGCACCCCCGCCGCCTGGGCTTCCAGAATGGCGGGACCGGTGTAGGGATCGAGGGTTTCGGCTTTCGCCAGCGCCTGCAATTCCTCGCACATGCCGTCGATTCTTCCAACCAGCTTTTCGAACGAGGGAAACTGCTGCTCGTCACGCACGTGAATGGAGACGCTGTGGTCCAGCATCGCGCCGTCCTTGGCCCTCGCGAAGGCGGAGGCGATGATGGAATAATAAGTGTTTTCCTCAATGATTTTCGTACCTTCCGTGTTGACGTAGTACATCGTCACATGACGGGCATCGACGCGCACTCCCGATTCGAGAAAGTCCGCGTGCTTCGCGATACGCTCGGACAATTTCACGGCGATTTTTTCCCAACGTTGCCCGTCGAAATCGTTGCGCACCGGCTTGGCCAGGAACCTACTGGCGGGCTCTTTCGAGAAGCTGGCGATGGCGTCCTGCTTGGGATCGGGGACTTTGTACACACGATCGCCCCGCCGTTTTTGAAAGGCGAACACCGCCTGCTTGTAATGCTGATCGGTCAGCAACCACAGGGAGGTTCGCAACGCTTCGGCGGAAAAATCGATCGGGCCGAACTCGGAATAATAGGTTTGATCGGGCGAATCGATGTCGAACGGAATCTGCGAATCGGCCACGTTGTCGAAGCGGTAATCCCCCACCCGCACCTCCGGCAACAGGGTACTTTCCACCTTCGAACGCGACCCGTACAAAGCCCCGTAACGTGCTGTAATTTCATGCTTTTTTACGGATTGCATCAGGTAGGAAATGAAGTACGGCGGCTGGTAATCCTCCATCCGCAACTCGCTGCGGCTGCGTTCCAATTCGGTTTGCAGGGTGTCCAGCACACGCAGGCGGGGATCGTCGGGGTGGGATTCGGCGGAAAGCGACGGCCTCGTCGCCATGCAGCCCACGACAATCCAACTTACGAGAAACAAAGGGAAAAACGAAACACTGGGTCGTTGTCGAAGGCGTCCGGGCGTCATGGGTCTCCTGCCGTTCTCTCGTCTCGGTCACTCTAAAAAACTCGCTTTTTCACCTTACAGGAGGACGAAAGCGGCGACAATCGCAAACGTGCAAATTGATGAAAAAACGTGCAGATTCGCAACCACGAGCGTTGCGAGAGAAAATAGCACGTTGTGTGGTTTTTCGGTCGAAAAACCCTGTTTTTGTAAAGTTTCTTACCACTTTTTTCTCGGGTACCCTCGACTCGTTGCGAGAAAACCGGGAGGGACTTTGCACGGTTTGACATGAGTTTGCACGAATTTTGCGGCATGGATCGAGCATGACGTGAGTTTGCATGAAAATGCACGAGTTTGCAGTGTATTCAGTAGATTTTGCATGAAAGGGAGGGCGGATCTCGTTGGAGCAGGTCTCCGGCCTGCTCCACACGTTCATGCTGCATCGGGTCAGGAGACCCGATGAGAAACTTTTGGTTCAAGCCAGGAGACTTGAACCAACGAGGAGTAGTTTTGGTTATCGAGGTATGGATATGGTATGTATGAGATTGGGAAAAGAAAAAGGTCGTGTGAATTGTATGGAATAATCAGTTATCCGACCTATGGACCACAGAAAGACACTAAATGGATTCAACACCAATTTCAATACTAGCATTAGCGGTATCAATTCTATCACTAATTATTGCCATAAAAAGATTTTCACTTAAATCTGGTTTAGATATTAGAGGTTATTGGGGTGTAGCTGAACAGGTGGGTTGTGAAGACAAGTTTGTTAGCCGAATTATGATTGAAAATCTAAAAGACAAAGCTCTAGTGATATTTGATGTGTACCTTCTTATTGGTCACAATTACTATTTAGAAATTGAAAGTTTTAAAAATTGTCCATTGATTATAAAACCATTTGAGGTGTATTCAAAACAATTTCCGCCAATCGAATACTATTATAGCAACAACATAAAAGTTAAGCTTAACGAGATGTTAGAATCTAAAGATATAAATAAAAGATTAGTTTTATCAACATCAAATGGTAAGTATATTGTAAAAAGCAATAAAAAACAGTGGTTTCTTATTCAGGATATTTTTAAAAACAACCAAACCATGTGGATAACACCTATTCGCTACAACCTCAATGGCATATACTATCCGCCCAATGCAGTGTATGTTGTAGAAATAACAATGGCTAACAAAAAAGAAAATGTACCAATTTATACATCATTTTACAATTATTCAATATTTGAAAAATTTAACCTAACCCAAGATGCTCTTGAATCTGCGGAACAGCTAGAATTGTTTCTTATTTCAAAGGCAGAAGAAGGACTTTTAAACTGCGTTGATTTGAAAGTTATTGATCTTAAAAAGAATCGTTCAGAAGAATCAGTATACAGTACGAAATCCAAAGAAGTTTTCAAAGCTAGGTACTTAAATTGGTTAGAATATTTCATCTATGGTAAACTATGTACTATTATTGATGATTATAAATTAAAAATTAGAAATCGTATAAATAAACACTGATTCCTTTATTCTCTGTGAAAACATGAGTTACCACCATGCATCTAAACATTTTTAATACCCAAGTTATCCACTAAAACTACAAATCCCATCGTCCCAGTCCCCGGCGTGTGGCATGGGCGAACCGTAGGTTGCCCATGTTCCAGGTTGTCAAACATGGGCAAGCTCCATTTCATTACGCTTATAGCCACGTGCCCCCCTGATATTTCCACTGAAGCACTACGAAGCAGACCCATTTCAGCCTTGGATTCACTCCCGAAAAAATACTGAACCTCGAAAATTTGCCACGGATTGCCACGGGAGGGTTTTTCCACCCACAAAAAAAGCACCTACGAAATAACGTAAGTGCTTGATTTGAATGGTGCCGAAGGGGGGACTCGAACCCCCACATCCGTATTGGACACTGTACGAAGCCGCTTCGCGGCAGTTTTTAGTCCCTGCCGGTCCGTAAGGCCGTGCTCGATCCCACCTTTGTCCTTATGATCGTAAAGCCCCTTGGCGTCTGTGGCGTCTCCCCGTTCTTTCCCGGCTAACCTTGCTTCAAATCCCATGAATCCTCCATCCTCGTGATCTCAGTCGTCCGATTTCCGGGCGACGTCCATCACATGGAGGAAACTCATGGGACATCTCAAGGAAAGAATGAGCGCCGATCTTTTACGCTACGGACTGCGCCCCATCACGCGCAGGCAGTATCTAAACCGCGCCGAATCGTATGTCCGACATTTCAAGCGCTCGCCGGAGCAACTGGGCTCGGCTGAAATCGAGGCCTGGATCAAGCACCTGGCAAGATCGGAAAAGAGACTGGTCAGTTTCCGTCACCAAGCGCTGATGGCGCTTAAGTTTCTCTATTTCGTGACGCTGGATCGCCCTCAGGTTGCGGCCTGCTTTCTTTCTCCCGGGAAGCCAGGGCCGATTCCCGATCCTCTCTCTCTGGGCAATCTGAACCGACTGCTTGATGGCGTTACTTCAGAGCTTCACAAAACGGTTTTGACCGTAACGTTCGGCGGCGGTTTGCGCATAGGCGAGACCTGTCGCCTGCGGACAGGAGACATCGACGGCAAAAGGATGCTGATCCGTCTGGAATCTACAAACAGTGCGTGGCCCCAATTCATTCCGCTTCACCCGGAGACACTCGATACTCTGCGCCGGTGGTGGCGCGACACCCGACCCCGGACGGATCTACTTTTTACACGCGATCACGATGGAAATCCACTGACTCCCGGTCCCATGCAAAAGGCGATCAGGCAAGCTGCAATCGATGGCGGTTTCGATTATACGACGATCGAGAAGACACTGCGTTATTCCTTCTTTATGCATCGTCTGACGCAAGCAGATAACCCGCGCGAGGTCAGGCACATCTTGCGTTGCACCTCCATCCGTCCCGCCCCGGCGAGTTTCATCACCCGGAAGAAGGCGACATCTTTCCATGCATGCGAAGCCGTGAAAGGAGGTCGGATATGAGAAGCGCACGTCAACGAATGGTGCGGCAGATGAAATTGAGAAATCTTTCTACCTCCACGCAAGATGACTATCTGCGCAGGCTGAAAAAACTCGAGCAGCACGTCGGCAAGTCGTTGGGACGAATCGGCCTGGAGGAGATCCGCGACTACCTGCTTTATCTGCATGATAAACGCAGACTCGCTCCGGGAAGCGTCAATTCTTACGCCCGCGCTTTCCGATTTTTCTTCCTCAACGTCATGGACCGACCCTGGCCGCTGGCCGCTATTCCAGCGGCCAGGGAGCCCAAAACGCTTCCCGTGGTGCTTGCGCCTTCGGAAGTCGTCCGCTTTTTCGACGCCGCGAAAAGCTTCAAATACCGGACGATTTTCCAAATCATGTACGCCTCCGGTCTACGCGTCTCGGAGGCGGCCAATCTGCGGGTCAGTGACATCGACAGTCAGAGAATGGTCATCCGAGTAAACCAGGGGAAGATGAACAAGGACCGCTACACAGTGCTGTCCCCAAAACTGCTGCTTATCTTACGCGAGTACTGGAGAACGTGCAAACCTGCAAACGTCCAGGTGAAGCGAACGGATCCCTGGGTGTTTCCGGGAAGAAAGCCGGGGAGCCACATCACGACCGCTTCCATCCAGACCGCCTGCAAAAACGTGCGTGTCCAATCAGGCCTCGAAAAGAACGTGACGCCGCACAGTTTTCGCCATAGCTTCGCTACCCATATGCTGGAGAACGGCGTCGATCTACGCACAATCCAGGTGCTTATGGGGCACGCCTCCTTCTCCACCACGACCATCTACACCCACATCGCCACTGCACGCATTGCCGGGATGCGAAGCCCCTTCGACCTTCTGCCGGGATCGGAGGCAAATCATGAGTAATGATAAAACCATAACGGCTGACGTTCTCCGGGAGAAGTGGGATGAATTTCTCGACGAGTACGGCGATCTCTTATCGCCTACACAGATCAAGGCTGCGCACGACATCATGGCCTGTCGCACACCTGAAATGGGCGGACACTGCGAGCGCAGGCGCTGCGACCATTGTGGACATGAAACGAAAGGCTACAACTCGTGCGGCAATCGCGCCTGCCCCAGATGCGGCGCACTGGCCAAGGCAAAGTGGCTGGCAAAGCGAAGAGACGAACTCTTGCCCGTGCAGTACTTTCACGTTGTCTTCACCATCCCGAAACAGATCGAAGACCTGGCGCTGGTCAACCGGCGCGTGATCTACGACATCCTCTTCAAGACCTCGGCAAAAACCATGCTCACCATCGCCAAGGATCCCAAACATCTGGGCGCGAACATCGGCTTCACCAGCGTACTGCATACCTGGGGAAGCACATTGTTGCATCACCCCCACATCCACATGATCGTCCCCGGAGGAGGGATTTCTTCCGACTCCAAACGCTGGGTGAGTTGCCGCGAAGATTTTTTCCTGCACGTGAATGTTCTGAAAAGCCTCTTCAGGCGATTGTTTCTGGAGTCTCTCAAAAAGGCCTATGAAACGGGCAAGCTGCGCTTTACCGGAAAGTCCGAAAAACTCGCCGATCCGAAAAAGTTCGACAGGTTCATCAAAAAGCACCGTGGGATGAAGTGGCATGTCTACGCCAAGGCGCCCTTCGGCGGGCCGGAGACGATGCTCAACTACCTGTCCCGCTACACCCATCGTAGCGCCATCTCCGATCACCGCTTGATCGGAATGAAAGATGGCAAGGTTTCCTTTCGTTACAAGGACTATAAAAAGGAAGGGGAAAAGCGCGTGATGACGCTCTCGGCAACGGAGTTTATCAGGCGTTTTCTGATGCACGTTCTTTCCAAAGGTTTTACTCGCATCCGGTATTATGGCTTGTACGCCAACCGTTTTCGGGCAAGCAATATCAAGCGCTGCCGCAAACTGCTGGGCGCTCTGGAGCCTGCCCCCATCGAGCGATACGACGAGATGAGCTGGGACGAACGCTACATGGCGCTCACCGGACACGATCCGCTCTTGTGTCCGGTGTGTAGAAAGGGACGCCTGAAGCTTGTGACAGCCTTTCATGGTCGGCAGGAAGACCCTGGCGGTGCGCAAAACATGGCGGATCATACGCCAAGCAGAAACGATCTCGGACAGGCGACAAGAACTCAAGAAAAAATAGGTGCTTCACCGCCCGTCTGAGTTGACGTGAAAAGTTGTTGGCCGAACTCCCTGCGTGGTGAGCCTATGGAAAGGCTTCACGAAGAAGACGGGAGCCTTGTATCCGGATGATCAAAAACAACCGTAAACGGCGCTCAAAGGATCTTCGAAAATGAAAGACAGCAAACGAAAACAATGATTCTCCGGAAGCGCAAACACCATTCTTTCTCTTTTCACCATGGCTCGGAGCCAAATCGAACCTTTCAAAGCAACACGCCAACCATTCATTCCACATAGCGTAACATCGAGGTAAAGCGCCTTCGTACAGAGTTCTTTTCCGCAATGCGCGCTTGCGCGCGACCGCGGAAGAAGACTTTTTAATAGATCCTGAATCTAGCGCATCTACCAATTCCGGGCGGGTGGCCGGGACAAACAAGTATCAAATCATGGGTGCCTCCTTCCTAAAATCGTTAAATTCAGATCCTTCATTCCCCCTGTCAGGTTCATACCGGATCTGGAATTGAGCCCCCGAAAATCCCCCGCTGTTTACTTCCCCGCTTGGGCGTGCTAGAGAGGGAAACACTCGCCGGACTTTCGGCGAAAAGGAGGTTCATCGTGAGCTATCGCTCCGGATTCGTGGCGATCCTGGGTCGCCCCAATGTGGGAAAATCCACGCTGGTCAACGCACTCGTGGGCCAGAAAGTGGCGATCACTTCGCCGAAGCCGCAAACCACGCGGCATCGGATTCTGGGCGTGCGTCACATGGACGGCGGCCAGCTCGTACTGCTGGACACTCCCGGTTTTCACAAGGCCAAGGGCGGTTTGAACCGCTTCATGGTCGATTCGGCGATGGGTGCGCTCGACGGCGCGGACCTCGTGTACGTGATGCTGGAAGTTTCGCCGAAATTCCTCGAAAAACCGGACGTCGGCCAGGGCAACCGGGTGCTTCTCGATCTCGTCGCCAAGGCGGGTTGCCCGGCGTTCGCGGTGCTGAACAAAGTGGACCTGATCGAGAAAAACCGCCTGCTGCCGTTCATCGAACGCCTGCAAAAGGAATTCGAATTCGACCGCGTGGTGCCGGTCAGCGCCCTCGAAAACGACGGCGTGGACCTGCTGGCCGAGTTGAGCCTGGAACACATGCCGGAAGGACCGTCGTACTTCGACGACGACACCTACACCGACCGCACCCTGCGCTTTTTGGTCGAGGAGATCGTGCGCGAAAAACTGTTCGATGTCCTGGAGCAGGAATTGCCCTACGCCGTGGCCGTGCAAGTGGAGGAGTTCCTCGAACCTGCCGGAAATAAAAAGCTTTTCGAGATCCGCGCCGTCATACACGTGGAACGCGAGAGCCAGAAAGGCATCGTGATCGGCAAGGGTGGAAAAACGTTGAAAACGGTGGGGAGCCGCGCCCGCGAGGACATCCGCGAGTTGCTCGAACGGGACGTGTTTCTGGGTTTGCAGGTGAAACTTTCCAGTGGATGGACCACCAACGAACGCCTGTTGAATCGCCTGGGGTATTCGAAATGACAACCATGGAAAATCTCGCCGCGCAGGGACCGCTCACCATCGCCATCGTGGGCCGTCCCAACGTGGGAAAATCCACGCTGTTCAACCGTCTCGTAGGCCGACGCACGGCGCTCGTCGAGAACGTGCCCGGCGTGACCATCGACCGCCACTACGGCGAGGCGACGTTTTACGATTACACCTATACGATGATCGACACCGGCGGCCTCGATCCCGACGCCGAGGGAGACATCAATATCGAGATGCGCAACCAAGCGCTGCTGGCCGTCGAGGAGACCGACATCATCTTCCTGATGTTCGACGGTCGCGTGCCGCCGACCGCCTCCGACGAGGAGGTCGTGCAGTTGATCCGACGCGCGGGAAAACCTGCGTATTACCTCGTCAACAAAATCGACGGTCCCCGATACGAGGACGGCGTATACGAATACCACAACCTCGGCATCGGCCCGCTGTACGCGATTTCGGCAGAGCATTCCGGCGGCGTGTCGGACCTGCTCACCGATGTGGAAAACGACCACCCCAGCCTGCCCGCCGATTTTTCCGGCCTGCCGGAAAACACCTGCAAAGTCGCGGTCATAGGCCGCCCGAACGCGGGAAAGTCCACCTTCGTCAACCGCCTTCTGGGAGAGGCGCGCCACGCCGTCACTCCCACCGCAGGCACCACGCGCGACGCCATCGACTCGCTGATTCACCGCAAGGACGACCGCCATTATCTGTTGATCGACACGGCAGGCATCCGCCGCCAGAAGAAAGTCGGCAAGGGACTGGAAAAGCTTACGGTGATCAAGGCGTTAAAAGCCATCGACCGTTCGGACGTGGCGGTGATTCTCTTCGACGCAGAGCGTGGCATCCACGAACAGGACGTCAAGGTGGCAGGTTTTGCCCACAACAAGGGGCGCGGCTGCATCATCGTCGTGAACAAATGGGACAAAATCGAAAAAGTCACGAACACGGCGCGCGAATACGAGCTTGAAATCCGCGAAAAACTGAAATTCATGCCTTACGCGCCGGTGGTGTTTATCTCCGCGTTGACCGGCCAGCGCGCCGAAAAGGTGCTGGCCGTTATCGATCAGGTGTACGAGCAATGCAAGCGGCGCGTGTCCACCGGGGAACTCAACCGCTGGCTGGAACGCTCCGTGGCCTACCAGCCGCCACCGAACAAGGGCGGGCATCCGCTGAAAATCTACTACGCCTCCCAGGTCGCCGTGCAGCCGCCGACGATCCTTTTGCACGTAAACTACAAGGATCGCTGGCATTTTTCCTATGAACGCTTCCTGCTCAACCGGTTTCGGGAGACGTTCGGTTTCGAGGGCACGCCCGTGCGCCTGTATCCTCGACCACGCAAACGCAAGGATCTTCCCCCCGGTGACTGATCTCTTTCCTTTTTCCACGAACGGCGGTTTCCTTTTATGAATCCGGATCGGACCCACACCAATCTCACGGAAATGCCGTTGCCTCGCGCCATTGCGAAAATGGCGATTCCTTCGTCACTGATGATGCTTGCCGAATCGCTGTATCACGTCGTCGATGCGTTCTGGGTGGGCAAGCTCGGCGCGGAGCCGATGGCCTCGGTGACGGCGGTGTCGTTCATTCTGTGGAGTCTGACTTCCGTGGGCGAGTTGGGCGACGTCGCCGCGCAGACGCTGGTCGCCCAGTCGGTGGGCGCAGGAAACGTGGAAAGGGTCCGCAATCGCCTGCGGCACTGCCTGACGCTGGCCTTCTTTCTGGGATTGGCGCTGTGTATGCTCATCCTGCCGCTTCGGAAAACGATGTTCGACCTCGTGGGCTTGGAGCCCCGCGTCATCGCCATGGCCTCGGACTACATGCTGCCCTGGTTGATCGGCCTGCCGGTGGTGTTCCTTACGCTGCCGGTGCTGGCAGCCTTTCGCGGCCTGGGCGACACCTCCACCCCACTGAAACTGATGTTGGTGATCGTGTGCGTCAACGCCTGGCTCGATCCTCTGATGATCTGGGGCGTGGGACCATTCGAGGGACTGGGGCTGGCAGGGGCGGCCTGGGCTTCGATCATCTGCCACGTCATCGCGCTGGGACTGGGCGCCTGGCTGCTGCATCGACGCGGATTTTTCCCGGATCTCACCCGCCGCTGGCGGGGGAACCTGCACTGGAAATGGTTCGGGAAAATCATCTCCATCGGCCTACCGATCGCCTCCAACGGCGTGCTGTTCAGCCTGATTTACGTCGGCCTGACCAAGGTCATCGCCTCGTTCGGCTCGGCCCCCGTGGCGGCCATCGGCCTGGGGCACCGGATCGAATCCTTTCCCTACTTCATCGCCGTGGGGTTCTCCATGGCGGCCACCTCGTTGGCGGGACAATACGTGGGCGCGGGGAGATACGAGGACGCCGCCCACGCCGTCTGGAAAACCTGCCTGTACTGTTTCGTGGCCATCGTGCCGGTGGTGGCAGTCATCCTTGTCGCCATCGAACCCATCGTGCGGTTTTTCATCGATGATCCCGCCGTCGTGGCGATCTGCTCCGAATACCTTCGCATCGTGGGAATCTGCTGGCTGATCGGCTTTCTGGAAATCGTGCTTACCGGCGCGTTCAGCGGCGTGGCGAACTCGATGCCTGCCCTTTTGATCTGCACCCCACTGACGGCCATGCGTATTCCGCTGGCTTATCTTCTTGCAGTCACGCTGAACTGGGGACCGTCGGGAGTCTGGTGGGCCATCGCCCTTAGTTCCGTGGCCAAGGGGCTGCTGATGGCCTTCTGGTTCTCGCGGAAGCGCTGGATCAAAACCTCCGTCCAAGCGGCCTGAAATACTCCCGTTTTGGCCGAAGATTCACTCGCCGGAATCGCCGGAATCACTTTTTCCACGTAGAGGAATTCAGCGGCGCGAACTCCTCGTTGATCTCCGCCGAATCACCGGATTGCGGCGCAAGCAGCCTCCGTACGAGCGAGGATAGGTCATCCACCTTGAACGGTTTGAGTATCAGGTGCGCCGCCCCTGCGTTTTTCACGTTTTCCGGCGTAGCGATGTCCGAATAGCCGGTGGCGATCAGTACCGGAACGCCGTCGTCGATCTCTTTCATACGGCGCATGGCGTCGAGGCCGTTCATTTTAGGCATCACGATATCCATGATGACGAGATCGATATCCCCATGATCGGTCTCGAATATCTCGACGGCTTTCGCACCGTTACGGGCCGTGCTTACACGATATCCGAGCGAGGTGAGCACGGTTTCCCCCAGCGCCAGAATCACGTCCTCGTCATCGACGAGCAGGATATGCTTGGGGCTATCGGGTGCGATATCTCTGGATTTTTCGTAGGCCAGTTCCTCTTTCGGTAAAGCTGCAGGTTCCATATCGAGCACGGGAAGCAGAATCCGCAGTACAAGCCCCATCCCCGGTTCGATACGTGCCTCCAACGCCCCTCGATGACGCTCTTGGATTCGCTTTTTCAGGTAGAAAAACTCCGTCAACCGCCTGTCGTTCCATCCAAGGTTCAGTACGATTTCGTCCAGGGTCTTATGGTGTAGTTCCTCAACGAAGCCTTCCCCGTCGTCCTCGACCAACAATTGCGCGTACAACCCCGGTTTCAGCCCCGGATGATCCCGCAACAGAGCGTCGCCTTCTTCCAGACGGATCCGATCGAGACCGAGCTTGATAACACCGCCGAAGGCCAGGGCTTCCTGGGTTACGGACAACGTCTGCATCAGGATTTCAGCGAAAGCGGCATCCGAAACCGCAAGCTGTACACGACCGGGCATGATGTGTTCGAGCACGGATACGTTGGAAGGAAACGTATATTTGCACAAGTCGAGAACTTTCTCCACGGTGTCGGCGGCATCGAGTGTAAGTCCTTGTTTCGGCAGGCTTTCCGCCGGTCGCGAGGACAACTCCAAGAGTCGTGCGTTGGCGTCGTGAAGGCGGTTCAGGATCGATTGAAAGTTGTCGAACTTCGGGTCTGCGCCGAGATCCTCCGGCAACAGATTCCGCACTTCTCCAAGCTGCGTACCAAGCGCATGAAGCACGTTGTTGCTGTAAGCGACGATTCCTTTGAGAAAACGGCCCAGCGCGTTGAAACGCAGGTTTTTCACGATTTCCTGCTCGTAACGCTTGAGAATCAGCCCGTCGGCAGTCTCTCGGCTTTTGTCCTGAATGCAAAACACCGCACCGAAAATTTTTGCCTGAGCGTTCGCCATGGGCGCCAACGTCATTTCCACCGGAAAAAGTCGTCCGTCGCTACTTTGATTGGTGATTTCACGGATAACAGGCTTTCCGCTGGAAAAGACTTCCTCCATCAGCGTGGAAATTTCCATCGCACGCTCTGCGGGAAAAATGCAGCGGATCGATGTTCCTACCGCTTCCGATTGCGAAAGCTTGTACATCGTTTCCGCCGCCGGATTCCATGTGCGAATGATCCCCCCGACGGAAGTCGTCGCAAGCGCCTGGGAGGTCGCTTCGGAAAAACTGGTAAAGGCGTGCTGGAAATGGCGCTCTTCGACCTGGGTTTTGTCGAAAATCAGCACGGCCAGCAGGTTTCCGTCGTCTCCCGACACCAACCGGTTAGGCTCGAACCGCACGGGAATCCGCACGCCGTCGGCATTGACGATATCGATGTTGATCGCCCAGCGAAGTTTGTCGATTTCCCCCATCCAACGGTACAGATGGCTGCGTTGATCTTCGGGAATGAACGGGTAGTCCGGGGTCGTGTCGATCAGACTTTCCTGACTCATTCCCGTGAGTTTGCAGAACTGACGATTGACCCCTTTGATGATTCCCTGCGGACCGATTAACAGTACACTGTCATGAAAAACATCGATCAGTTTCTGAATGGGTACTTCGTTCAGCATCATCGCCCCCTTCTGTCTGGCGGGGTTGCCTTTTCCCGCTCGCATATCCCCGACTATGATTTATCCCTAGTCTAAGACACGCAATCCAATTCGAACCAGAATAAACTTCCACGACCGATTTCGCTCTCGACCCCAATGACGCCGCCATGTTCCTCGACGACCATCTTACAGAACGTCAACCCGAGACCCGTGGAATACTTGCGATGTTTCTGCCGGGCTTTCACCTGGCCGAATTTCTCGAAAATCGTCTGCCTGTCCTCTTCGGCAATGCCGTCCCCTGTATCCTGCACTTCCACACGCGCTCTTCCATCCCTTTCAAACGCCCTGACGACAACCGAGCCGCCTTCCGAGGTGTATTTCAGCGCGTTGGTCAGCAGGTTTTCAATCACCCGTTCGATCAGTTTTTCCTCGGCATCGACATACACGGGTTGCGCATGAATACTCAGATCGATGTTCTTTTTGCGGGCAAACATGGAGGCAGAAAAGACTGTTTTTTCAACAATTTCCGCCAGATTGACCTTGGCTTTCACCAAGGTCATTTTCCCTTCCTCCATTTTTCCCACATCCAACAGATCGTTGACGAGGTGCAGGATCTGGTCGTTGCTTTTCTCGGCCTGCATGATGTATTCCGGCCTGCTTTCCAGCGGCACCCAATCGGCACGAGCCATTTCGAGCGCCATGGACGTCGTTTGCAGCGGAGTGCGGAAATCGTGGACGATCATTTGCACCAGCGATTCCTTCAACGCCTCCAGTTCCTGCAATTTCCGGTAGCTTTCGCTCAACTCGTCGTACAATTTCTTGATATTCACCGCATTGCGCACACGTAACGCAAGATATTGCAGATCAAGCGGCTTGACAAGGACGTCGTTCGCACCGGAAACGGTGGCCTTTAGACGCAGGCTCCTGTCGGTCGAGGAAGCAATGAAAATCACCGGAATCCTTGAAATTTCAGGATTTCCTTTGATGGTCCGGCAGATTTTCAACCCGTCTTTCTCCATTCGGTCCAGACTGAAAATGATCGCATCCGGAAGCTTTTGAGCAAGCATTTCGAGCAAGTTCAAACCGTCTTGAATCCCCACGACTTTGTATCCCTGTATCTTGAGATACTCGACTGTCTCGTGCCGCGAAGACTCTTCGGCATCTACGACCCATACGTGATCTTTTTTCGGTCTGGTCTTGCTAGCATTCATGTCGTTTGTTCCTCCCGTACCCGGTACGGTTCACGCACCATCGGGAGTTTCTCGAAAAAAACCATCATTTTTCCAAAATTTCATCGACTTTATCGATCAGTTCCAATGGACTGAACGGCTTGAAAAAGTAGTCGTCCGCACCCGACTTGACGAACTCTTCCTCATCGCCTTTCTGGTTTCGTGCCGTCAGGATGATGACTTTGCAGTTGGTCAGGCGAGCATCACCTTTGATAAGCTTCGTGGCCTGTAGTCCATCAATATTTCCCGGCATCATCAGATCCATGATGATTAAATCGGGTCTGTTCATCCTGGCCAGACGCACGGCTTCGTCTCCGTTGGTTGCTTCAAGCATGGTAAAATCCTCGATGCTTAGTGCAACTTTGACGAGTTCGCGAACTTCCGGCTGGTCGTCCACTATCAGTACTGTTTTCATCAAAAGTCTCCATGCTAAGTAAAAGATCATTTCCCATTCAGAGGGAGAAAAACCGTAACGGTGGTTCCCTTTCCTTTTTGACTTGAGATGTCAATTCTGCCATCGTGAGCTTCCACGATATGCTTGACGATACTCATGCCGAGTCCCGTTCCTTCAATGGCCGTGTTCGATGCGTCGGCACGGTAGAATTTGTCGTAAATATGTTCCACTTGCTCTTGCGTCATTCCCATTCCTTCGTCTTGCACCGAAATGAAAAAGCTCGGTCGGTCGTTGTCTTTTTTCGCGTCTTCAATGCCGGTCTTTATCGTAATTGTACCACCTTTCGGTGAATATTTAACGGAATTACTCAACAAATTCGTTAAAACCTGCCCCATTTTATCATGATCTACGTACAATGTAATCGGTTCTTCGCACATTTGTACAACAAAAACATGTTTTTTGCCGATTTCCTGGAATTGCGGTAGAATGGCTTCGATCGCCTGCCTACCGTCACAGAGTTCTTTATGCAACGCGAATCCGATACCCGATTCGATACGGGAGATATCCAACAAATCGTTGATGATGTTCGCCAGTCCGACGGATTGCTTGTTGATGTATCCTAAATACTTTTTTCTGCTTTCTTCGGGAATGTCGTCCCGAACGAGCAGAATCTCCGAAAATCCCCGAATCGAGGTCAGCGGCGTACGCAGTTCGTGGGCCGCCGTCGAGATGAACTCCGTCTTCATGCGGTCGATTTCGCGTTCTTTGGTGACATCCTGAATAATCGTCACGATACCACTGATACCACCTTGCCGATCCGGTACGACCGATGTACGGCCACGCATGGTCTTTTTCGTGCGATTCACCGGATCTTCGTGGGTGAAATCGAACTCGTAGCCGGTTTGCTGTTTTCCAAGCGTGTACATGATCTTTTCACGCAGGGTTTTGTCTTCAATGGCGTACTCAATGGACCGACTGACCGCTTCGCTGAAACGGATTCCCAAAATGTCCTCCGCCGCGCGGTTCATCAGCAGCACGTGGTTGTGCCTGTCGGTGACGATCAATCCATCGGCCACGGATTTCAAGATGGTGTCAATGCGTTCGTGCGATTCTTCGGCCTGATTCAATGCATTTCTAAGGTCAGCGGTACGCTCCTTCACCTCTTTTTCCAGGTGCTCTTTGTAATCGATCAGAGCCCGTTCCGCTTTTTTACGTTCGGTGATATCCCGCGTCACACCTTGCAACGCCACGGGTTGCCCATCTTCGTCCGTGAGGATTTTTCCCATGATTTCTACGGGAATCGTTTCACCATCTTTTCTTATCATTTCCACTTCGAAGGTAACCGCTTCGAAATTCGGCTCTTGCGCTATACATTCCTGGATCACTTCAAGCATGATCTGTAGATTCTTATCGTCCGAATGGTTACTGATATTGGTGCCGATAAATTCTTCTGGAGAGTATCCGAAGAATTTTTCGATGGCTGGATTGACGTAAGTGAACGTCGCATCCAATCCCATCATCCAAATCACATCGGCAGTGTTTTCGGCCAGCAGGCGATGTTTCTCTTCGCTTTGCCGCAACGCCTCGCGAATACGCGTGTTTTTCAGAGCAATCGCCGCAAGTTCTCCGAATCCCTCGGCAATATGCAGGTCTTGATCCGTAAAATCCGTGGGTTTGTTCGCAAGCCCCATGATGCCGACAGTTCGCCCCTCCACGTTGAGTGGCGCGAAAAGTACGTTTTTCAACTGGACATGCCCTTCGGGCAGGAATTCCATCCATTTGCTGTTTTGAAAGTTGTTGTCGAAGGCCACTTTGCCGGATGCATACACCTGTCCACGCAATCCCCGAACCGGCATCGGCAGATCGGGATTTACCGAGCAGGGCAACCCGCCAGATTCCAGGAAAAGGACTTCGTTTTCCTGTCCGTCGTCGCTCAGCAGAGCCACATATCCCGACGTAGCGCCGGTGTTTCGGCAACCTGCATCAAACAATCTCCTGGCAATCACGATAAATTCGTCTTCCTCCAGCACGGCTTTCGCGCCATCGAGCAGTGAACTCGTCTCGCTGGCCTTTTGCTCGGCCTCTTTGTACAGCCTATCGCGTTCCTCTGCTGCCAGCTTCTTTTCGGTGATATCGGTGTGGGAACCCGCCAGCAACACAGGTTTTCCTGTCTCGTTGCGTTTGCAGGCTCCGCAAATGAGAATCCACCGGTAATCGCCATTTTTATGACGAATGCGATATTCCAGGGAAAAGCTGTCCCGTTCACCATACAGACACGAGCGGATCATCCCCCGAACATGTTCGAGATCCTGCGGGTGGATACGTTCCTCCCAGACTTCCAAGCGGTTTTCCAACTCTTCGTCGCGATATCCGATCATTTCTTTCCAGCGAGGCGAAAAATACATTTCTTCGGTGCGCATATCCCAATCCCATACACCGTCGTTGGCACCTTCGATGGCAAGTGCGAACCGATTCTCGGCCCGTTTCCTTCTGTACAATTCCCTTGCCATTTCGAGCCGGGACTGGAGAATCGGAGAAATGTGATTGGCGATCATTTTCAGCAATAACGTGTCGTTTTCCGTGTAATCCGTCGTTTTATTTGCCACCATGAACAGGCCGATGCGCTCGCCTTTGTACAACACCGGAACATTGAGCGACCTTGTAATCGGAAGATGCCCTTGGGGAACCTTGCAGGGTTCGTTCGTCATCGTAACCCTTTTCTCGATCAGCGCTTTGCCCCAAATACCTCCCCAAATCCGTTGCGGAAACTCGTTGGTTTTGTTTGGAATCTGGCAGCGTTCCCAAACATCGAAGGTCATCGACGGGCAGACGAGGGTGTTTCGATCGTTGACGTAGCCGAATACACCCAAAGGACTGTCCAGTTCGTGCAGTACGACATTCAGCACCGCGCTATACATATCCTTTTCCGGCGTCGATAGGCAGATGTCAGCGATTTCGTATTTCAGCGCCAATTCCCGGTGCAGGCGAACGTTTTCCGCCTCGTTCCACGCATTTTTTTTGCGAATTTCGGCATTTTCGATGGCGCGTCGCACAGCGTGCGAAACCCGCCGAAAATTGGATTTCAACACGTAATCGTAAGCACCGGATTGCAAGGTCTCGACAATGACGTTTTCATCCACGATTCCGCTCATAGAGATAATCGGTACGAACGGTTTTTTTTCGGTGCAGATCTTCAAAGCATCCAAGCCATTAAGACCAGGAACCACGTAGTCGATCACAATCAGGTTCCAGTCATCCTGCCGCAGCGCATCATCAAGCTCTTCACGGGTCTGCACTCGAGTCGAATCGACAACAAAGCCGTTTTTCTTCATTTCACGCTCGAAAAGAAGCGCGTCGCTTTCGGAATCCTCGATAAACAAAATGTTGAGGTGCGCGTTCATTGGTTATTGCCGGAATAGGGTTCATTGAGAATAAGCCAGTACATGCCCAAAATCTTGACCGCTTCCGTAAACTTCGAGAAATCAACGGGTTTTTGCACATAGCTATTGGCACCGGAACGATAGCTTTCGGCAATGTCGCTTTCTTCCTTTGAAGACGTCAGAATAATTACGGGTATCGTCTTCGTTGCAGAATTGGCTCGAATCCATTTCAGCACATCCAAACCATTGATTTTCGGCAGCTTTAGATCCAATAGAATGATAGCGATACGCTCGGTCAGGCGTCCGTTCCCGTACTCCTTTTCACCGGAAAGATAATCCACGGCCTCCTGACCATCGTGGGCCACAACAATCTCGTTGATGAGATTGTGAGCCTTCAACGCCCTTCTCGTGAGAAGTTCGTCGTCCGGATTGTCCTCTACCATAAAAATGACATTGCGTTTGCGTGGATTCATGATGAAACCTCCGATCGGGTTCCCAGCGTAAAGAAAAAACTCGCCCCTTTTCCTTCTTCCCCTTCTCCCCAGATTTCTCCGTTGTGACGTTGGATCACCCGAACGACAGTGGCCAACCCCACACCGGTGCCTTCAAACTCGGAACGGGGATGCAAACGCTGAAATGGCTGAAAAAGGGTATCCACGTATTTGTTGTCGAAACCAACCCCATTATCCTTGATAAAATAGACCGGTTTCCCGTTTTGCTCCATGAAACCGAACTCGATCATGGCACGGTCCGTTTTTGCCGTGTATTTCCAGGCATTTCCCAAAAGATTGTTGAGGGCGATGCTCATCAGACCGAGATCCGCCCGAACGTTGATACTGGCAGGACAAATGAATGTATACGGTCTCTCCGGCTCCGTCATGTGCAAAAGTCGTATCGTATCGTTCGCAAGTACCGCAAGATCGACGGAACTAGTACTGAAATCGGAGCGGGTGATTCGCGACAACTCCAGCAAATCATCGATAAGACTCGCCATTTGCATGGTAGCGTTGCGAATGCGATCGAAATAAAGCTTTGCGGTATCGTCGAAAATATCCGAATAGTCTTCAACAATAGCTTGGCTGAAGCCGTCGATCGCTCTCAGCGGGGCTCGAAGATCGTGCGACACCGAATGCGCGAACGCCTCCAGTTCCTTGTTGGCGGCTTCGAGTTCTCGGGTCCGTTGCTGTACTCGCTCCTCAAGCTGGCTGTTGATCTCCATGATGGTTTTCGTTTTTTCTTCGACCTTTGCGTCGAGAATGACGGCGAATTCCATCAGTTCGTGGTTTGTACGCTCTAATTCCTCCACGAGATCATGGTTCTGACTGCGTAGAGACGCGATTTCTTCATTGAGTTTGTCGATGTTCATATCCCCTTCGATCTTGCAATCAGTACCGTTGCGTCATCGTTCTCCTTGGCGTACTTTCTCAACAGCCGGGCAGCGCTCGACTGCGCCGAATCCTTCGCGATGCGTCGAATATCCTCCGGTTGCCAATGAGAGGACAACCCATCGGAAAACATGACAAGTTGCGCGCCAGGTTCCCATTCCTGCTCGGTAATTCTCGGCTGAGCGATCCCCTGACCAATGATCCCCCGTTTCGTGGGCATGTGAATCGGCTGGGAGCTGCCGTGAATTCTCGTTTCGATGTTGCCGATGGTCGCCAAAGCGAACCGCTTTCGGCGCCAGTCGATCCGTGCTGCGCTCATCACTACACCCCTGGTCGAACGGCATTCATAGCCGACACCACGGAAAATCTCCCCGAAAGTACCTTTGTAATGGTTTTCCAAAAACAACCGCGCCTTCTGCGAGGCACGATGGGCGAACTGTCCGTGTCCAAGGCCATCTATGACAGCCACAAATACGAAATCCTTGCCCGATTTGACAACGAAGGAATCACCGTTCTGTCTCATACCCGGATGCGGTCGGCTGGCGACTCCGATTTGCAACGGAGATTTTTCCAACACACCCGGAAGCACCGCATCCCATTTTTTACAAGTCACGACCGTTCCCTGGCCGGTGCTTGCCCTGGGTTCGATCCACATTTCGTCCATCAGGCGATTGACCGTTCCAAGCCCCAATCCCAATCCTCCCGATGTGGAAAATCGATCGGACATCGCCCGCTCCACGCTGGCGATGCCGGGCCCCCAGTCCAGCGATTGAACACTCACTCCGCGTTCGTCGCCTTCCTGGATGTTTCGTAGAATGAGGATTCCGCCTTTGGCATGGCGTTCCAGATTGGTGGCCAGTTCCTTGATGACCAGCAGCACTTCGTCGCAAAGCTTCTTTGATGAAAAACTGTTTTCCAGAAAAGGAGAAGCCAGACGCTGCGCCTGAAGCGCGTCCGGTTCTTCCCTGATATCGATTTTAAGCACCGAGGGATCGTTCTGCATGATACCTCTTAAGCCATTTTCTAACGGTGACTTTCGTCCCCTGGCCTTTTTCCGATTCGATGTCCAACTCTCCCATCAGTCTTTTCGCACCCGACAACCCCATACCCAATCCTTTTCCACTTGAAAATCCTGGTGTTTCCGCCTCGGCGATATCGGGAATTCCGGGGCCCTTGTCCGTAAACGTAATCTCGATACCCTTTCCCTCCATACCGTTGATCTTGCGCCAGCTCATGACACCTTTTTCGGCATATGTGACGATATTTCGGGCCAATTCCGAAGCCGAGGTCACGATACGGGTGACGTCGGTAAGGCTGAAACCAATTTCAACGGCCACCTGCCTGACTGCTTTGCGAGCGGTGATAATGTCCATTTCGCTCGAAATATTCACTTCGCCGTTTTTTCGGCTATCCATGTTGATCTCCGATGTTCATTTCGTTGAGAAGATCAAGAGCCCGGTCTACGTCGAGAGCCGCCATCGTGCGACCCAAGGAAAGACCGAGTTGTGTTACGGTTATCGCCACCATGGGCTGCATCCCGGCGATCACGGTCGAACCGCCCATCATGGAAACCATGTCCGTGGTTTCCACGATGGTCCGGGCAAAATAGGAATCCAGCGTCTCGACCATCGACACGTCGAGAACCAGTCCAAGCGCCTCGGATTGCTCCATCGCCCCAAGCACCTTTTCCTGAAGCAACGAAATCGTCCGGTCGTCCGGATCGGGAGGAATCGTAACGAGGAGTTTGTCACGAACGCGGATTACGGAGATGTTTTCTTCCGGCATCTTTACCTCCCGTTACGCTTGTTCATGCCGTTCACGTTGTCGTTCGACCGGATCGCCAACGCAAGTTGCAACCCGGATTTGAGCGAAGAGCGGGTCTCGATGGTGGAAAGGTCCACTCCGAGATGAACCAGGGTTTGCGCAACCGTTGCTCGTACTCCAGTGAGGATCACTTTCGCACCCAAAAGACCAATGGCCGTGATGGTTTCAAGCACGTTGCGTCCGGTTTCCGTGTCGATAATCCCCACTCCCGTAATGTCGATGATTGCCACCTCGGTATTGTTTCTGGCAACAGAGTTCAGAAGAACTTCCATGAAATTCTGGGCGCGCCGACTGTCGAGATTGCCAATCAGCGGGGCCAGCAGCACACCGTCCCACACCTGCATGACGGGCGTGGAAAGCTCCAGGATATCTTCCGCCTGCTGCTTGATGATTTCCGCCTTGCGTCGGCTTTCCGAGGCTTCCCATTCGAACTGCTCGTTGGCTTTCTTCAGATCGTCCGTACGTTCCGCCACCATTTTCTCTAAGTTATTTTTATGCTCGCGAAGTTCGAAGAGCGCTCGCCTACGCACAATGAATTTGCTGATTTCACGTGCGATGGATTTGAGAAGAACTTCTTCCTCTTCCAAAAATGGATTGGGGCCTATCGTTCCATCTTGGTCGTCGTAAAACACTTCGATCACACCGGGGTGATTGTCCCCCGGTAATGTAATTTTCATCGTCTGACGAATCGGGCTTTCCTTCAGATTGGCAGAGGAAAATGTTTTCCCTGTTACGGTGATTTTCGCACTCGTCCGCTCGGGAACCTGCCAGGATTTCGGAATCAAATCGACGATATGCTGCATGGCTTCGTCGTAGTCGGTATCCGCTTCCGCCAGAAGCACAGAAACCTCAGTGAGGCAATTGAGTTCCTTGATGCGTTCTTGAAGAGCGATGGCCTGTTCACGCTCGTCCGTAATGTCCCGAGCGATACTGTAAACGAGCTTTTCGTTGGCATCATAGCGGCTGACCCAACTGAGCCAGCGAAACGATCCATCTTTGTGTTGATATCGGTTTTGAAAATTGAGGATATCACCTTGTAGAGAATCCTTTGTGGCGTCAATTGTTTTTTCCAAATCATCAGGATGAATGAATTCTACGAAGGGCTTGGATGTTAATTCTTCCAAGCTCCATCCAAGTGCCTGTTCCCAAGCGGGATTCAACTGCTTGAATTGTCCGTCCGGAGTGGAAATGCTGACCATATCGATCGACAAATCGAAGAATTTATTCCGTTCGTTCTCTGCCTTGACCTTATCCGTGATATCGATTGCCACTTCGAACCGAACTCTCCGACCATCGGGCCAGTCGATCATTTGATCCGAGATGTAGTAATGGCGGTCAAGATTCTGGTTGTGAAACTCCCATGTATACGGCTTATTCGTCTTGGCGATAATGTCGTTGGTGCAAAACGGACAAGGCTCGTCGAGGTTCTGAAACGCTTTATAGCATTTTTTGCCGACCGGGTCTTCACCGATGGCTTCGGCAAACAGATCGTTGACGAGGATCACTTCGTGGGTTTGAGGATCGGTCACGTAAATCACCTCGGGAAATTTACGAATGATTTCCTCCATTCCCTTGAGTCTGCTTGTGTTTTCCACCGATTGTGAGGAATTGTTGCTTTCCGTCATTTTCCGTTTCCTCCGTTTAATCCCGTCCATCCTTGGAAATAACACTCAAATTCATCTCGTTGAGCGCCATTCTCAAGCCGCTGGCCAACGAGGACTGCGTATCGACATCGGAAAGATCGATCCCCAGATGCACGAGTGTCTGGGCGATTTCGGGGCTGATTCCGGTGAGAATCACCCGCGCCCCCAGCAATTTGGCCGCACTGATGGTTTCGATGAGATGTTGGGCGGTTTGCGTGTCCACCGTAGGAACGCCGGTGATGTCCACGAGCGCAATCGGAGCGTTGTGCTCCACAATGGAGGAAAGCAGCCGTTCCATGAAATGCTGCGTTCGCTGGCTGTCCAACGTACCGATCAGCGGCGCCACGACCAAACCGCTCCATATCTTCAAAATGGGCGTGGATATTTCGAGCAACTCCTGGGTCTGGCGAGCGATTTTCAACTCGGATCGTTTGGAATGGATGGCCTCGTTGATCGCGACGGCAAGGCTTTCCACGGCCATGACGTCCTGGTCACAATATCCACCTTCTTTGTTGCCCAGGGAGATCATTCCCACGATCTGATCGCCTTTTTTCAGGGGAACTCCCAGAAAGGAATTCAGAGGAGGATGGCCCTCCGGAATACCTACGGAATCGGGGTGATTCATCGGGTCGTTGGTAAACATGGACTGCCCACTTTGAAGCACTCCAGCCCAAAGGCCGCGCAACTCCATGTTGCAGATCATGATCGTTGCGTTGGATTCCGGCATTTTGCAGGCGTCCCACCCCGGATTGCTAATGGCGATGGTATCGAGTTTGCCGACCGGATTGAGTTCCCCGATCCACCCGAATTTCGACTCCGTTAATTTCTCCGCGACGGACAGGCAGGCCTCACACAAGTCTTTGAGCGTCGTGCAATGGATGCATTCCCGGAATACGCGGTTGATGGACTGCAAAATCTTCGTTTCCAGGTTCACTTTGGATTGTCCTTCATCGTTTTGTTCTTTTTTCGTCGCCATGTCTTCCCCCTTTTCCAATAAACTCCTTCGAATTCACGCCATGTTTTTCTTTTTTTCCATCAGCTCTCGAATCGTTTGACTTAACTTGTCGAATTCATCGCTTTTATCAAGAAATCGAAACACTCCGAATCGTTCGCAATACTGCCGATACTCCTGGTAAGGAAAATTCGTCAATACAATCACTTTTCCCGCCTGTTGAACCTTCGCGATCCGTTCGAGAAGCACGAGACCGGAGCCATCCGGCAAGCGCAGGTCCAACGTAATGGCATCCAACGGCTCCTTCTCGATTACTTCACTTGCTTCTTTCAGCGTCCGGGCCACGAGAACTTCGGAAACTTCGGGAATGGAGGACACTGCTTTCACAAGCCTTTCTTGAATCAAAGACGAGTCCTCAACGATCAGCACTCGCATCATCGGCTCCGTTTCCTTTTCCCACTCATAACGAAATCATTCACCGGTTATAAGGGTACCATGTGTTGCGAGTACTTCAAATAGGTTGCTTCCTGTTATCTTAACAGATTTTTCCTAATATTTACACAAACAATTCCTACTTCCCGCAGTCCTTTTCCGATTTTTGTCATGTTTTTGCCCAATGGTCGTTTTCAGCAGGAAGGATTGGCCAGAGTCGGAGTTACTCGCAGAGATCGAATTTGATGGCGTAGCGTACCAGTTCCACAGTGGATTTCATCCCCATCTTTTCCATGATTTTCGCGCGGTGGGTGCTGACGGTTTTCACGCTGAGGTGCAATTGATCGGCGATATCGGAGGGACTTTTACCGTCGAGAATGAGACTGAAAATCTGGAATTCCCTCTTCGTCAATCGTTCGTGGGGAAGCGTTTCCCGGTTGCCGGAGAGTTCGTCCACCAAGCGTTCTGCAAGAGACATGGTGATGTATTTCCCTCCCGCCGCAACCTTCTTTACCGCTTCTTCCAGTTCGTGCGATACTGTGTCTTTCGTCAGATATCCGTTCGCTCCGGCTTTCAGAGCACGTACGGCATAGTGGGCTTCGGAATACATGCTGAGCACGAGAACTTTTAGGCTTTTGTTCTTTTCCCTAATTCTTTCAAGAAGTTCCAAGCCATCCATGCTCGGCATGTGAATATCGAGAACCACAAGGTCGAAATCGTTCTTTTCCAAGAGATCGAGCGCTTTATATCCGGAAGATTCCTCCTCGACACGTTCGAACCCGATCCGCCGCAGCATGGCAATCAACCCTTCGCGAACGATGGCGTGGTCATCGACGACAAGAGCGGTTTTCATGGGACTCCTCTCGGTTTGTCACTGGAATACGAACCTCGATCTTCGTTCCCTGCCCCGGACGACTTTCGATGCTCACTTCCCCATGCAACGCCAGCGCCCGTTCACGCATCGAAATCAGCCCATAGGAGCTGGCACTCGTCAACGTTTCCTTGGGAATTCCCCGACCGTCGTCGGATACGTGGAGAAGAATTTCATCCTCAATTTTCTTCAGGCTTGCCTCTACTTTTTTGGCGTTGGCGTGCCGCATGATGTTGGTCAGAGATTCTTGAAACAATCGAAACAACGTCACGCTCTCCAACTCTGAAAATTCGTACTCCAATTGCGGAATATCGAAGCGACATTCCAGCTTCGCCCTTCTTTCGAACTCCCTGCCCTGCCATCGCAAGGTTTCTTCCAGACCGAGATCGTCGAGAAGATTGGGTCGCAATTCCATTTGTAGCCGCTTTACACTCTCGATCGTACGATTGATTAAAGCCATCATGGTTTTAATATGCTGCAATTGCTCGATATTGTCTGAAAGATGTTCGGCGAAATGATTCAAATCCATTTTCAGGGCCGTCATCGCCTGACCCACCTCATCGTGAATTTCACGAGCAATCGTTTTACGAACCTCTTCCGTCGCTTCGTGAAGATGCTGACCGAACTTTCGTAATTCCTCTTCCAACGTTTTCTTTTCCGTCACGTCCGGGAAAGTCACGATTCCGGCAATGATTTCCCCGTTTTCATCGAACAGTGGAGCCGCGCTGGCGCTCAACCAGTGGTCTCCGTCATCGCAACGTAGCAGAATTTCACGTCCTTCCGTCGTTTTCCCTTCCTGTACCGCTTGTGTCAAAGGCAGTTCATTGACATCGTAAGGAGTCCCATCCGGGTGGAACGTCGGCCAGAATTCGCTGTGTTCATCCAACGGAACCGTAGTAGGTGCGGGCATGGGTTTGACAAGCAGTGCTCTGGCGTGTTCGTTGATCCATTCGATTCGTACATTCGGAGATGTGGCGATAATGACGGGAATCGGTGCCTGGTCGATGGCGAAATGGAGCAGTTGTTCGCTTTTTTGCAGTGCATCGATGGCCAGACTGCTTTTCAGTGCAATGGCAGCCAATTGTCCGAAAGCCCCTGCCAGGCGCAAGTCGTGTGGCGTGAAATCGTCCGGTTTGTTCGCCAGCCCCATGACGCCCACCGGTTTGCCGTCGATCACAAGAGGCGCAAACAGTACGTTTTTCAATAACACGTGCCCTTCAGGAAGGTATTGTTTCCATTCACTGTTTTCGAAATCGTTTTCAGCCACAGTCTCTCCGGAAACATACGCCTGTTCCCGCAATCCTCGGATAGGCATCGGCAGGTCTGGATCGACGGTGCAAGGCAACCCGCCCGATTCCAGAAAAAGCACATCGTTTTCGCGACCATCCTCTCTTAAAAGCGCAATGTAACCGGACGCAGCCCCGGTGCTTCGCTTCGCCGCATCGAAAATGGATCGGGCTATCGTGGGGAAATCTCTGTTTTCCAGGATGGATTTCGCACCATCCAGCAAGGCTTCGAGTTCCTCCTTCTGTTTTATCGTTTGCTTGAGTGCACGTTCGACGTTTTCTTGGCTCCGTTTACGCTCGGTGATGTCCTGATGCGTTCCACAAGCTCGAACGGGTCGACCGGATTCATCCCGTTCCACAACTTTTCCCCGGTCCAGTATCCATATCCATTCTCCGGATTTGCAACGCATCCGGAATTCGGACTCGTAGTTTGGAGTCTGACCGTATAAATGGGAATTGAGGGCTTCATAAGCAATCGAAACGTCGTCGGGATGTAGAAGTTTGTTCCAACTATCTAAATGCGGCTCGATTTCCTCCAGTGGATACCCTAGCATCATGGCCCAGCGATCATTGAAATGCACTATGCTGGTTCTGATATCCCAATCCCAGGTTCCAAGGTCCGCGCCTTCGATCGCCAACTCCTTCTGACGTTCGCTTTCCTGCAGCTTTTCTTCAATCTGCTTTCGCCTGGTGATATCGATAAATGACACTTGCAACGCTTCGCTTCCGCGCTGTTGCAGTTTGGAAATCGCCGCCATGACATGGCGAAAGTCTCCATCTTTGTGCTTCAATCTGAATTCGATATCGACACGCTTCTGTTTTCTGGAACACTGCGCCTCGACGGTGGCGACTATCCGGGACACATCATCGTGATGAACGATCCGAAAAAAATCCTCCAACTGCAAAGAATTCAATTCTTTGCGGGAATATCCGGTGATTTCGCTCGCCATGGAGTTGCAGAAAAGAACTCGTTTTTTTTGCAAAATCACGATGGCTTGCAGGCTGTTTTCGACAAGAGCCTCGTAATCGTTTTGAAGAATTTCCCTGTCAGCGATTTCCCGCTGAAGTTCCCGCGTTCGCACCTCGACAAGTTTTTCCAAGGATTCCCGATAGTTCCGGTTTTCTATCTCCAGGGTACGTTGGTGCAGGGCACGTCGAATCGTGTGATCGAGTTTCTTTGGATCGATAGGTTTCACCACGTAATCCACAGCCCCCAGCTTCAAAGATTCCGTCGCACTTTCAATACTGGGATCGCTTGTAACCACAATGACGGGGATATCGGGAAACGATTTTTGGAGGTTTTTCAATAGCTGGATACCAGACATTCCAGGCATTAAAACATCAGTGATTACAACGTCGTAGGAAGTCTCTTCGAGAAGCGCTAGAGCTTCTTTCCCACTGGCAACCGTATCGGCTTTATATCCATACTTGAGTGCAAAATTGGAAAAATAAGATAATATGACCGGTTCGTCGTCTACAAACAATAAGCTGATGTCATTGCTTGTCGCGTCCCCAACCATGCTTCTTCTCCAAATGTATAGAGGCACCATACCCTATCGGCACGCAACGAAAACACCCACATCCCGGTATTTCGTCTATCCCGCTTGGCGCGCCACAGAATCAAGGGAGAACTTCCTGTTCGACTTTGCCCGCATCAAATCATTTCTATAACAAAGATAACACATCTTCTAGCCTTTGTAAACGTTATCGATGGACAAACAGGGCGATTCAATTCTTGAATTGGCACGAATCGAACTCGGTGAATCGAGGAAAGGGTGCCCGGGTCTTCGATCCGGAACGGATCGATGGCCCGGATTGCTTGTGTTTTCACGGCCATTCGCCTAGCCCGCATAATTCATGAAGAATCTACTGCGACTTGAAAATCCTCGATCTTTCACTCGTTTCCCGATTTTCATCCTCGACAGACTGTAAAGTATGCCTGCGGGTGAAAATCGCTCCAACTTCATGAAATATCTTCGGTTTTCGGCGTCTCGCTACGATCCTCATGAATAATGCGGGCTAACGGCGAAAGACCGTGACGGCCGCGAAGGTGCTTGGAGGGGGTAATCCTTCAAGAATTGAATCGCCCTGATGGACAAACTGCTTCATGGAATTGAGAATAAATTTCCGGCTAGTGAAGAAATTTCACGAATGAATCCTACTTTCACAATAGATTCAAGCACTTTTTCCAAAGAGAAATCTACCGAGCGTAATGTAAATGAGTGCGAAACATTGTAAAAGCTTATTACAAGGAGAAAAAACGTAGGGGCGAGTGTAGTGAACACAGTGAACGGAACTCCCCAAAAACCGAAAAACTCTGTCAGAACGGGGGGCTACAGTCGCTATGCGCCTTTCACCCGCCCCTACATTCATCCTCCCTTTTTTGAGGTTTCAAACGAAAAAACAGATTTTGCACTATTTTAATGTCCGCCCAAATCTACCAGGAGAGAACTCCATACACTCCGTCGTAACCCGGTTCCATGGAATACCGCCGCGTTTTAATACGGTCGATGGCCTGCATCACCCTTTCGTCCAATGCTCCGCCGAGCACGTCACGCGCCTCGGCTGCAGACATTCGCCAGAGTCGCGCCTCGTCGCCGAGAACATCGAGCACGGTGCTATAAGTTTTTAAAACACGTGCTCCTAAAGGATTTTTCAGGCCCAAAGCCAAGGCGATGACTTCGACCAGCGGCACGGCGTGCACGAAGGGCGGATGTTTTGCGGCTGCCTTTCCAGGACGACGGTCCGCCCCCTGGATTCTCGACAGATCCCTAGCTCTCTGCGCCACACCGACGGTCAGCGGTTTGCCGCAGATCGGGCAGAGTTCCGGCGCCTCATCCACACCAAAGCGACAGCACCGACCTTCGTGGCGCATTTTGTCGCCGCGATGGCCGGTTGAGTAATATTTTCCTTCCATGGGGTTCATTTCCACGGTGCGTTCCACGCGGTGCTCGCGAATCGCCCGGACGATGCCTGCGTAGCTTTTTTCCTCTACCGAAAATTCGGTGTATTCCCTACCCAAACGATCGAGACGCGAAGAATGGCAATCCGAATTCGACAGCAGGGTAAAGCCGTCCAGTTCCGGGATCAACGAGAGTACGTCCGGATCGGCGGAAAGCCCTGTTTCCACCGCGTGAATGCACTCCAACGCATCTCCGAACACCTGGACCAGCGAATCGACAGGGTGTTTCGATCCCAATACGCCTTCCGGCGTCATCACGTGAGCCGGAAACTGCTCAATCGCTTCGTGCACCTTTGCAATTTCCACCACACGTTCCCGCAATTGTTCGACGGTTTCACAGCGGACGAAAGGACGCCCCACCGTGTTTTTCACACCCCAGCTTTCCATCCGTTTCGCCACCTCGGCCACGACGGAAAAGAAGGGGAAAAGTATCACCTGGTGAAACGATTTTCGTCCGCCTCGCGGATACGGATAGGTAAACACCACCTCGGTCTGCAGCATCAACGTCGTTTCGAATCCCGGCAAGGCCCACAAACCAGGGCAGGCCGGAACGAGTTCCCGTTGCAGCGTGGAATACCACGCAGGATGCAGGGCATCTCCCGCACCGAATACATCGATCCCCTTGCGGCCCATAGCCGCGAGCAGCTCGGGCAGGTTCATCCTCCCAACGCCTCCGGAATATCCGGAATGGGAATGCAGATCACAAACCAGGCGCTTTCGCATCGTCGCTGAACTCCTTGATTGAACTACCGCCGCTTGAAATTTTCCATGAGTGCAAGATTCACAAAAAATGTCATATCTTTTATCAAAATCGGAAATATCACACTTCTATGTTATAAAAGTACTCATTTCGGTACTTTATAAAACAAAATATGCTGTAAAATGTAATAAAAAGTTGACGGGCTCGAAATTAGTCCATAATGTAAGTGGTATATCAGATTTGAATTTCCTTCTTATATAACATTTTTTCTGGAGATTGCCTCATGCGTGCTTTCAAGGAACTTTCTTCTTTTCTGGAAAAACAGATCACTGCCGTGCAGGCTCAGTGGAACAAAGCGCTTGGCGAGCAAGCCAGCGACCTCGAAGAGTTGCAGACGCGCTATCTTTCTTTGCTCGATTTGAAAACCGAACTTGATAGTTTTAAAGACCGCTTGATGGGTCTGGATGATGCTGCAAGTGCTCCGGTAGTGAAAAAGGCCGCCCCCGTCAAAAAGGCCCCACGTAAGGCGGCAGCGAAAAAGAAACCTGCTCCAAAAGCCAAAAAAACGACCATCAAACGGGCCAACGCATATCCCAAAGGCACTGTGTTTCAGGCGAATTATAAGAAGACTCCCATCAATGTCATCGTGACCGCGGACAAAACCCTGGATTACCAGGGCAAGCCCTTCAAATCCATGCGGGAACTTTCGATGTACCTGAACGACGGCGTCCCGTCGTACCTCGCCAGCCTGAAAAACTGGACCATCCTCGCACCGGGCAAAGCCCCTGCCGTCTCCGAAAGCAAAGCCGCACCGGCCCCCAAGAAGAAAGGCCCGGCCAAGGCGACCGCGAAAAAAGCCAAAGCGGCTCCTAAAAAAGCGGTAAAAAAGGCGGCAAAGGCCAAAACCGCGACGAAAAAAGCGAAGAAAGCCGCCCCGAAGAAAAAGGCCGTAAAAGCCAAAGCCGCTCCCAAGAAAGTGGCACCGAAAGACAAAGTCGAGACCTCCAAGACCGCGTCTGTCCAGACCGAGCAACCGAAGAAAACCGCTCCCGTGGAAAACATCGCGCCCAAAACCGAGACAGCCGCCGCCACCCCGGAA
Source organism: Myxococcota bacterium (assembly GCA_963663525.2). Classification (GTDB taxonomy): domain Bacteria; phylum Myxococcota_A; class SURF-8; order SURF-8. The sequence goes on along the minus strand of CAXXHC010000003.1, from coordinate 575,136 downwards.
CCTAAAAAGTGACGGTTCGCGTGGTTTTCACTGGACCTTCCACCCGGAATGCGATGGAATAAGCCCATGAAAACCTCATCGGGATCGCGATTATGAACGCCATGCGTCTGATTCGAATTGTTGCGCTTTTCGCCACGGGTCTGATTTTTTCCCTGGTGCTGTCGGGTTACGTCGAAAGCCTGGAGGAATTGACCCACCCGTTTTTCAAATATATGAACCGTTGGGAAGGAGTCGAGGTGTCGTTCGAACGGATCGACGCCCGCTCCGTCTCCACCGACGTGCGGCAACACGCCAAACTTTCGGTGGTTTTTCCCGGGAAAGTCCGTTTGGAAACGCTTGGTAGCGAAAAGCCCCCGGCCATCCGTGCAAGTAAAACCAACGACGCCTACCAAGAACTCGCACCGCACGTGCGGACCTTTCTCGACCTGTACGCTTCGTTATCCAGCTACGAAAGATTCGCCAAGTTCCTGAAAAGTCACAACGTTTCCACGACACCCACGCGCCTGGACCGCATCGGCAAGCAGGTTTGCCTTGTGGCGGGAGCCACCGCCGATCAGCCCGACAAACCCCAATTATTGCTCGACAAATGGCTTGCCGCACCGGTAAAGCTGCAAATCGAGGACAAAGACGGGGCATCGCTCCAGCTGAATCTTCTCAATTGGTCCAGCCCTCTTACCGACGACCGCTTCCCGCAAACCGTCGAGTTCGTCAAGGATGGAGTGCCAATAGAACGCTGGGAGACGATTTCGGTGAAACGGCTGGAGAATCCCGGCGAGCTTTTCACGGTTTCACAGAAGAAAAAATAACTCGATACGAGTTCTCGATTCGATCCGCACGTTGCGGCGTTTGATTGGTTTTCCCCACAAACCGACGAAAATCACTCCGTTTCCGAAGGAGGCTGACCGATACGCCCGAAACGCTCCTCGGCGTCCGGAAGATGGCGGGCGGCCCAGCGGATCTGGCGCGCCAGCCCGAAGAGCATGTCGATCTCGTGTTCGTCGAGACGGGCACGCCCGAAAATCCTGCGAATGGCCTGCATCCAATAATCCGTATTGTACGAGCGCATGAAGTCGATCAACGTGAAGGAGTCACGTAAGTGCTCGATAAGCTTATTGAATCGCTGAACTTTGGCCAGTTCCCGCCCCGCATTTTCGCCGGAATCGAAGGGCTCGACGAACAATTCGTACCCCATCAGCAGCACGGCTTGGGCAAGGTTGAGCGAGGCCATCTCGCCGGTGGGGATGGTCACAAGCATCTGGGCGGCGCTGAGTTGTTCGTTGGTCAGACCACGATCCTCGGCTCCGAAAAGGATGCCGACCTTGTTCGTGGCCGCGATTTCGAGAATTTTCGGGGCGGCATCCCTGGGAGACAGTGTTTTTCGCCGCCAACCACCCAACCGGGCCGTCGTGGCGACGAGGTAGCGGGTGTCGTCGATGGCTTCCTCCAGCGTGAAGGTTCGCCGGGCGTTTTCCAGCAGTTCACGCGCGCCGTGCGCCATGTTGTAGGCATCTCGACCACGATCCTGCGGAGGATGCACGAGGCGCAGGTCCGAAAGCGAAAAATTCTTCATCGCACGCGCCACGGAACCGATGTTTCCCGGAAACAGCGGCTCCACCAGTACGATGGCGATGTTGTTCAGTTCCGGTCGTTTTTGGGAATCGTCTGCAATCCTGTCCTGATCCATGAAATTCCACCTCTTTGTGCAAAAACAGGCCCCATACGCCACACCATACCTAGCGAAGCGCACGAAGCATTCGTCAGTCCCATCCTCGGGTGCATCACAAAACATAGCGACTTTTGTAAAATCCTCTTTTTTCGTAGCGGCGAGGCGTAAGCCCGCCGTTTTGCCTTGCTTTTATGCTTTCCAATCTCCCGTTTCGGCGGGCATACGCCTCGCCGCTACAACCAAGCGAATGGAAGCTTCAATATCATTGAGCCTATTTGCTATATTTTGTGATGCACCCCCCATCCTCCCATCCTCCCGAAACGCGAATCTTTGTTGGCATCTTTCGCTCAAGGTGATATAATGAATATATCATGAAGCAGGCCATCGCTCGGCGAGGAACATGGAACGGTTATATTTACCAGAGGTCAAGGCACCGGGCAAGGTTCGTTTGCCACGCCATGCCGCACACTATCTCGTTCGGGTGTTGCGATTGAAAAAGGGACAGGATTTCCTCGTGTTCGATGGGATTTCGGACGAATGGCGGGCGACCCTGGACGACATCTCTCGCCATGAAGCCGAAGCCACGATCCTCGAACGAGTCCGGCAGGAAGACGCTCCTAGGGTCACGGTCGAAGTATTGCCGGCGCTTGTCAAAGGAGAACGGATGGACTGGGCGATACAGAAATGCACGGAGTTGGGCGTGTCGGCGATCCGCCCGGTGGCGACCGAGCGCACCGTGGCGCGGATCGATGCCCAAAAAGCCACCCGCTTGGAGCGCTGGCACACCCTGGCCGCCGAAGCCTGTCGCCAGTGCGGACGTATCCGCCTGCCCGAAATCACCCCTCCGGCCTCGCTGGTTGAGGCGTTGAACGACGAACGGGAGGGCTTGAATCTGATGCTGCATTTCGGCCCTGAGGCCAAACCGCTGGCCGCCCTGCATCGGGAACACCCGGACGTTCACCTCGTCCGGGCCTTCAGCGGCCCTGAAGGGGGATTTACCGAAGCCGAAATGCTGCACATGCAACGAAACAATACCCGCCTCGCCTCCCTGGGGCCGAGGGTGTTGCGGGCCGAAACGGCGCCGGTCGCCGCTGCCACGCTGATCCAAGGACTATGGGGAGACATGGCCTGACGCAAGACACGTCCAACCAGCTGAATCTCGCACGTGGGTTCGGCGGGTTGATCCATGGATAGAAAAAGGGACCGTCATGGAAGAGAAACACGATTTCGTCGAATGCCCGAAATGTTACTGGCCCAGCCCTTCCGAAGCCGCGCATTGCGAAGTCTGCGGCTGTCCGCTCAGTCAGGAAGCACGACAAAAAGCTTCCGGCGGCGGCCTCGTCCGAGCCCAGGAAAACTCAGACGACGGTTTCGTGCTGGTACGATCTCGCGAGAAACTGGAAGACCCTCGTCGTCAGGACCGGGACAACCCCTGGCGACACGTCGAACCGTTGCGAGTCGGGTCCAATTCAAACGCTCCATCTCCCGCTTCCCGTTCCCAAGAGCGCGAATTCACAGAAGAAATCGACGTATCGAAACGACATGTCGCCGCACCCGGAACGGTGGAAGTGCCTCCCCAGGAAGATACTTCCGAGAAATTGCAAACCCTGTTGCGGGATATTTTCGACGAAACCGGCCCCGAAGCTCAAGAACCTCCGAAAAAAGCACAAGATTTCCGCAACGAATCCGACGAAATCGAAATCGAGGATCTGTTCGGCGAGGACGAAGCGTTGATCGCCTGCGACGACGTGCAGGACGACATTCCTTCTTCCACCGAGCTTCGCCTTCCTACCATGGAAACAGCCGATCCGCCCTGGAGCCGAAAACCCTCGCACCACGTCGGACGTCCCTCTTCGCACCCCATCCAGCAGGAGTTGCCTCTCGGTGCGGCACAAAGCCGCTATCACACCGAAACGCCTATGGAAACGGAACGGGTGCGCGTCGTTACGGCGGCGGCAAGAGACCGTGTCTGGGCCGGACTGTTCGATCTGACGATGACCACCGCCCTGTTCGTGGTAATGAGTTGGGCAGGATTCCGTTTCTTCGCCGGATCGCTCCTCGGCAGCGCGTTCGGCGAAGACCCTGTTTCGTCGTTCACGGCAGCGAGCGCCGACCCGTGGATGCTGGCATCCATGGCGGTATTGTACCTTACCGTCGTGTTCGTGTACCTCGTGTTTTTCACGGCAACCTGCGGGGAAACTCCCGGCCAGACCGTGTTGGGCATTCGCACGGTGCGTCGAAACACCGAACCGGCGGGATTGATATGCAGTACAAAACGAACGCTCGGCCTGATTTTCGGACTTGCGGCGGGAGGGTTTTCCCTGTTAGGGTTATATAAGGACAAACAAGGGCAAAGTCCACATGACCGATGGGCGGACACGATGGTGATGCGCCGTGAATTGTCTACGGCGAAACACCGGACGATTGAGGAGTTGGCATGACCGAAGCCGCCACATTCGCGGAATTCCTGAAAGACTTCGAAAACAGGCTGAAAAAAAGACGCACGCCTGGTGAAGTGGGGCTTTTGTTCGGCGATCTGTTGACGGACTGGTTCGAATTCGTGCTGCTGTTCAACGTCAAGGGAACCCTCGCCTACGGCTGGAAAACGTTTTCCTCTACCGGCAAGGTTTCGCGGCTGGACAACCTCGTAGTTCCCCTGGATGCTCCGAGCCCTTTCTCCCGCGCATTGCGTTCTGGCGTGCCGGTCGGAGGCGTCTCCACCGGGCTGCCGGAATGGCGCGCCATCTTGGAAATGCGCGGTCTCAAACCGCCCCGACCCTTCGTCGCCATTCCGGTCAGTGTCGCCGGGCGCGTCCCGGTGCTGGCCTATGTCGATTCCGATTCACGGCCCTCGCCCACGCGGCTGTCCAAACTGACCCAGCTTTCGGCCCTCGCCGGTTGGCGTATTGAAGAAATCATTCTCGAACGCAAAAAGAAGAGTCAAGACAAGGACTTGATGGACGAAGAAGAAGAAACCGTATTGGAAAGCGAATCGACGGCTTTCGACGAACCACCACCACTGCCGCCCATGCTGGATAGCGTGGAAATGGCTCCCAAAACGGACACTTTTACGGAAAAAGAGGAAACCAAACAACCGGAACCTTTGGATATTCCAAAGGAAAACGCCGTCAAAGCCGAAGAAGCCGAGAAAATTTCACCCCCCGGCGACGAACTGCGAGCCTTGCTTCGAGAGGACTGGGGACATCTATACGAAACCTACCGGGATGCCTCCGCCAAAAAACGCGCCACAGCGCCTCGCCTGGATGTAACCCAGCAAAAGACCGCCACGACATCGGATGGAGCATCGAGCACCGCCGCACCTCCGTCCACGGATGAAACCTGGAAACCGGGACTCTTCGATTCGAAAGAAGTCACTGCCTCAGACGTCCCCACTCCTTCCACCCGGGAAGACGTGACAGATTAAGAACCCAACCCATTGATGGGCTATGGGGTTTCAAGTCCAGAAAATACGCAACTTACTTGTAAATATAGAGTTTTCCGTCCTCGGAGCTGAGGTAGAGCGTGCCGTCTTCGGCCATGGCCAGGCCCCAGATCTTTCCACCTGTACCCTGTGAACTGACCGTCACGCTGGTTTGCACCGCTGCCGCCGCGCCGCTGGGATCGATTACATACAGGCGGGAATTCTCGGTACCGGCATACACCATGCCATTCGCGTCCACGATAGGCTGGCAACTCACCGGACTTCCGAGAGGAAACGACCAGCGAAAAGAGACGGTGCCAACCGCCGGATTCAAAGCATAGAGCTTCTGGTCCACACAGGGGAATAGCATGATTCCATCGGCGGTGACTGCGGGGGTGAACACGGCGCCTCCCGTACTGGCGGACCAGTTTTTTTCGAAATCCTCATTCAAAAACAAGGAGTAGATTTTATTGTCCTGGGTCGCCACCAGAATTTCCCCGCTCGGCAATACCACGGACGAACTGACCACGGGCCGACCTAATCCGATGGTGGCCAAGTTCGAGCCGGAAGCATTCACAGCGACGAAATACCCGCTTTCGGAACCGGCAAACAGGTTGCCGTCTTCGTCCATCGCAGGCGATACATTCTTGAAGGTCGTAACGTGGGCAGCGGCATCCTCCCATTTCCATACAAGCCGTTCCCCTGACGGTTTGGAAGGATCGATAGCGTACAACGAACCGTTTTCCGTCGTGAAGTAGACGATGCCATCCGGTCCGACGATCGGGGAGGAATGCACCGCCGCGTCGGCCTGGAATTTGAGCACCTGATTGCATCCGACGTTGATGCCGTAAAGGTTGCCGTTCTGGCACCCGAAGAGGATCAGGCCATCGCGATGAATGACCGGCGTGGACAGAATGTCGTCCCCCGCCGTGAACGTGCATTCGAGTGAGTTGCTTGCCGGGTTGTAGACATATAGTTTGCCATCGGTCGATCCGAAAAACACCCTGCCGCTGGCGCTGATCGCCGCAGGAGCCCGGATCGCTCCGCTGGCGGTAGCCACTGCCGCAACCTGTCCATCGGTAGAACCTTCATACGGGCTTCGTCCCTGGTGGGTGACGCAATATCCTTCCATCGGCCAGGCCGCACCGCTTTGCAAACCGCTCGAATCGGCACAGCCTTCTACCAGGGTCTGGCATTCCCCTTGCTCGCACACCGTGTTGAAACCCGAACAATCCCCGCACTCGAAGCAGCCGGAAGGCGAGGGACCGCAGGCCAAGCTACCGCAATCGTTGGGAATTTCCTTATTTTTGCAGTTGCCGCTTTCGATATCGCAACTATCGGTGGTGCAGGGGTCGTTGTCGTCGCATTCCGGCAACACCGTGTAAGAACGCCACCCTTCCGGGTCGTAGTCGGGATCGCATACGAGGCAGATGTTCAAGCCCCGATTCGCGCCTTCTTCGATGCATTGCCCGTCGATCAAGCAATAGCCGTCCTGGATCGTCCCCACGCATTCTCCGCCATAGCAGGTGTCGTCGGTGGTGCAGGTCGCCCCGTCGGCGCAACTCTGACCATCTTGCATGTTGACCCAGTTTTCCTGATCCTGCGCCGGAGAACAGAACTGGCAACGATTGTCGGGATTGAATGTCGCGCCTTCGAAACACTCCCCGTCGATGTAGCAGTAATCGGCACGGATGAAGCCCAGACAGGCACCATTGGTGCAGGTATCGTTGATCGTGCACTCAATGCCGTCATCGCAGCTTTCACCGTCCGGGCAGGAGGAATCGCCGCTTTCGGCCACGACGTCGGTATCCTGGTCCCCACCCCCCTGGGATGGTTCATAGACACGGGTTCCTTTGGACTCGCAGGAAAACAGCAAGCAGGCGGCACACACTAGAAACAATCGGCGTATCATCGTGAATTTCCCCGTCATGTTCGGTCGTTGCCTTACACTTCTTCGCACTGCGTCAACAACCTTCGTCTCATTTCCGAAGGCATTATACGCAAAACGGAACCGGACTGTCAGCAAAAAACACCCTTCCCTGCACTTGGGAAAGAGAATCGAAGCCGACCCCGCCACCGCGCGTTTTTAAACGGCACGTTGTAGCTCCCTAAATAAAGACGTTTCGGTCCTCTCCGGTTATAGGTTCTTCCGTTTTATCGCCTTTTCCCCCGATTGACAAATCCCCGCTTTGAAGCTATGCATGAGGCTGCGTTTTTGGAACCGTACTGACATTCCGATCGGGGTTGGCAAGCATGAAAATCGTCATGATAGGAACGGGTTACGTGGGATTGGTGTCGGGAGCCTGCTTTGCCGAAGTCGGCAACGATGTGGTCTGCGTGGATGTAGACGAGCAGAAGATCATCAAGCTCAAATCCGGCGAAATTCCGATCTACGAACCGGGGCTGGAAGCCATCGTGGAACGCAATGTCCGCGAAGGCCGCCTGTCGTTCACCACCCAATTGTCCAAGGCCATCGAAGGAGTGGAAGCGGTCTTCATCGCCGTGGGCACCCCGCCGGGTGAAGACGGTTCGGCGGACCTTTCCTACGTCTTGCAAGCCGCCCGCCAGATCGGCTCGCTCATCACGCAATACACCGTCGTGATCGACAAATCCACCGTGCCGGTAGGCACGGCAGCCAAGGTGAGAGAGGCCATTCAGGGAGAACTCGACCGGCGCGGTCTGGATCTTTCCTTCGACGTGGTGTCCAACCCCGAATTCCTCAAGGAAGGCGCCGCCATCGGGGACTTTCTCAAGCCCGACCGCATCGTCGTCGGCTGCGAATCCGAACGCGCCGAGCGCTTCATGCGCGAGATGTACCGCCCCTTCCAGCTTCGCCAGGACCGACTGATCTTCATGGACCCACCGTCGGCGGAAATGGTCAAATACGCCTCCAACTGTATGCTGGCCACGAAAATTAGTTTCATCAATGAAATCGCCTGCATATGCGAAAAAGTCGGGGCCGACGTCCGCCGGGTTCGCCAGGGTATCGGCGCGGATTCGCGTATCGGCTACTCGTTCATTTTCCCCGGAGTCGGCTACGGCGGCTCCTGTTTTCCCAAAGACGTGCAGGCCCTGATCCGCACCGCGAGTGACGCGGGTGTGGAACCGATGGTGCTCGCCGCCGTCCACGGGCGCAACGACCGGCAAAAGTTGGTGCTGGGAACGAAAATCCGCAAATACTTCGGTGGCGAGTTGAAAGGCCGGACCATCGGTCTTTTGGGGCTTTCGTTCAAACCGGAAACCGATGACATGCGCGAGGCGGCTTCGGTCGTTTTTGCGCGCGAGATGCTTGAAGCCGGGGTGCGTTTGCAGGCCTACGACCCGGTAGCGATGAACGAATCACGGAGGGTGTTCGGCGACGAACCCAACCTCCTCTACTGCGACGACATGTACGACGCCTGCAAAGGAGCCGACGCGCTCGTGCTGGTCACCGAATGGCGGCAATTCCGCTCGCCGGATTTCCAACGCATCGCCCGGCTGATGAACGGAAAAGCTCTCTTCGACGGCAGAAACCTGTGGTTGCCCGAAAAGCTGAAAGAAATGGGGTTCGATTACCACGGCATCGGCATCGTTTAGCAGACCAATTGGGGTGAATCTCTAAAAGTAGGTCGGGTGATTTCACCCGACTCGGAACCAACGGGAAGGCAGATTTCGAAAAGAAAGGATGCTCAGATTAATATCCGCTCGTCCCGAGTGCCACCCGAAGGGTGGTGTATCGAGGGGTTTTTGATAGCGTCAACACAAGAGTGTGAATATTCTAGAGGAAAACGGGAATGGCTCGATACAATTTGCTTTGCAAATCACTCGCCATGAGCGGTTTTAAAGTCATTCGCTTCGTTGGAGCAAGTCTCCCGACTTGCTCCACAGGTTCATGCCGTCGGGTTGGAAACCCGACGAGAAACGAATGGTTCAGGTCGGGAGACCTGAACCAACAAAAGAATTGGGGTGAAGCTCTCTGTTTTTGATGCTTTCGTAAAAACATGCCGGAATTTTTGAATTTTTTCGCCCCTGACCCTTTCGAAACAAGTGTGAGAAAACATCTTTCGAGGATATCATGGGGATTTCGAGATCCGATTAGTTCGAAATATCCTTGAAACGGATGAAAATAAATTTCTTTCTGAATGGTTTCCACCTTCGGGAAGTCCAATTAAAGAGTAGGTATGAAGGCTCGACGAGAAAAGCCGGACCCTTTGAGCGACCTCGAACTGGTCGAACGAAGCCGAGATGGCGATTCCAGGGCCTTCGGAGAAGTAGTCCGACGCTACCAGGGTCGGGTATTTGGCATCTGCTTCGGAATCGTCCGCGACCGAGAAGAGGCGCGCGACACCACACAGGAGGTATTCATACGGGCGTTTCGGCATCTGCACAAGTTCAAAGGCGACTCCTCGTTTTACACCTGGCTGTATCGAATCGCCGTCAATTTGTCGATCAGCACCGCCGGAAAAATCCAACGCAAGAAAACCGTGCTGTACGGCGAATTTCCCGAAGCGCTCGCGGAAGCGGAGGAAAGCGATTTTCCAACGGCCTCCGCTCCAATGCATCCGCTCAAGGCACTGGAAACCAAAGAACTTGGCCAACAGGTCGGTACCGCCATGGAGAAACTTTCCGAAAAACACAGGGCGGTCATTGTGTTGCGGGAAGTGGAAGGATTAAGCTATGAAGAGATCGCAGAAGCGGTCGATTGCAGTCTTGGAACGGTCATGTCCCGACTGTTCCATGCGCGAAAGAAAATACAGAAATCGATGAAACGTTCACGCGAAGGGACAATGGAATGAGCACCAACAAACACGACAACGACACCTTGAAAAACGTTCACCGCCTGCACGACGGCGAACTGGACGAAGCTCAACAGGCTGAAATCATGGAAGTTTTGAAAAACGATCCTTCCATGGAAGCCGAAGCTCGAAGCCTTCGTGAAATCGGCGAGGGACTGAGACACGACACCGAAGAGGCGCTGCGCTCGCTCGACACCGAAGCGCTTGCCAACGAAATCGAACGGCGCGTGGCGGAGGAACAAGCTTCGTCGCGTTCCACTCGACTCCGCTTTTTATGGAAGCCGCTTTCCTTTGCGGCGGCGGCAGCGCTGGTCGTTGCGATCGGCCTGCATTACCACTACCGGCAGTCCACCTCCAGTTGGCAACCGAACAGCGTCATCGTCGAAAACCTCGAAACCTTTTCTTCCAAGGCCCAGATTTACGATACCCGGCTCGACGGGGAAAACGAACCGGTGAAAGTCATCTGGCTGTTCGAAGAGGACAGCGTGAATTGATCCGAAACGAACCTTTTGCCGTCCGTTTCATACGGACCGACTCACTGAAGACATATCGATGAAACGCGATTTTTTCAACATTATCATAGTCTTATCTTTAACACTGGCACTACTGGCAGCAGGATCGCATTACGTCTTCGCGGCGGCGGCTTCTCCCACCCTGAAGGTGCAGATCGTCTACGCCGCCAAGGGGGAACCCAAGGTCGATCCGCGCTTGAAACCTTTGCAGAAAAGACTCAACCAGCTCTTCGATTTCACCCAGTATCAACTGGAGAACGAACAGACCCTTACCTTGAACGTAGGCCAGAAAGGCACGTTGATTCTCCCCGACGGCAAACCGCTTTCGCTGACGCCAGTGCAAAAACAGCGCGACATGTGGAAAATTACGCTTTCGATTCCCAAATTGGTGCAAAGCGACATTCTGATTCGAGACGGCCACATGGTGATTTTGGGAGGCGCCCGCTACAAAAAGGGCGTGATGATCCTCGTGATCCAGGTCAACCCGGACCTATCCAAGCCCACAACCGATTGATTACTTTCGCTTTTTCGGCACCCAAGCCCAGGTCATTTCGCACAGCACCGGCTCGACGTTCACCTCGTCGGTGAGCGTGACGGGCACCGTCACCTCCCCCTTCGGATCGTCGCGAATGCTCGCGAGTTGCTCGTCGGTGAGAGTTGCCACCGCTTTGAAATCTCCGGTGGAACGCTTGACGAAGTTGAGCTTCATGCTTTTCATCAGAGGTAGCGAATGATCCGGCAGGTTGATGCCGACCATCAGGCCGGTGGCCGTTTCCGCAAGCAGGCACATCGCCGAGGCATGTACCTGTTTCAGGTGGTTTTGCGCCTTGCGTCGGTTCTTCAGTACCAGTTCCACCCGCTTTTCCTCGACCGATACGATCTTGACGCCCGCCGTGGCCATGAACGGCACCTTCAGACCGAAAGCTACCGAAAATACAGACGTTCTCATCGGTTCGGGCAGGAAGGAAAACGTACTGTACGCCTTCGTAAGCTGATTGGAAAACGCCAACGTCCACCTCCTTCGATGCAGTTCTTAAAAATGACACAAGACGTCATAATACGTCGCATCACGGAAAGCAAGCCCACGTTCGATTTTCCCCCACTTGCAACATCGAATCGGGTCATTTACGGCGTTTTCCACTCAGGCTATTTTATACAAATTATACTGAGTAGATGAAACTTGCAAAGCAAGGGAATCTCTTCCTTTGCAAGAGTTTTCGACCGAAAAACGCGGTTTTTGTTCAGTTCCGTTACACTTTTTTCGAGCTTAGGTTGCTCCTTTGCAAGAAAATCCGTACAGAATTGCGCGTTTTATCATGGTTTGTCGCGAGTTTGAACTGACAAAGCAAGGGGGATGGCATTTTTGGACATCATTGCACGAAAAGTCACGTTTTTGCACGTTTCAGCGCGCCTCTTCGAGATCCTCCGCCGTAGCGGGCCAGCGGATATCGTAGAGGTTGATATCGTCGCCATCGACAATGGAAAACCCCAAATGCGTGGTCCCCGCACCGGAGAAAGCAAGGTCGTAATCGTACACGTATTCCTGGTCCGGTGAGAGAATGATCGGAGCGCGCCAGGTATTTCCGCCGTCGTGGCTGAACACGCCGAACAACACGCGCGAGCGGCTGAAGGTTTCGATCCAGGAGACCCACAAGGCTCGCGATCCGAATCCCCTTAGGCGTACCGAACCTTCATCGGGAACCACCGGCTGTACCGACCGGCGCTCGCTCCAGTAGCGCAACGAGGGATCAAAACGGGTATAGGTGAGCATCGTCCCCACATCGACCGCCTGCCCGTACAGCAGATGCAACGAGCCTTCCTCGTCCACGCGATGCTCCAATACCGGCGGATCGTATGACGTGAATACCAGCCCCTCCTGCTTCGTCCAATCTCCTCTTGCGCCATCGAGCGCCGTATACAGCTCAATGGTTCCGTAGGGGACTTCATTCGTCACTTTCAGCAGCACCCAACGGCCATTTTTCAAAGAGATCGGGCGTACTTCACGCGGTTCTGTGTCCCCAGAAAGCCAGGAGTTCTGAATCGTCTCCCAATTGCTGCCATTGAAGTGGGCCATCACGAGATCGTACACCACCTCATCGTCCTTCGAGCGCACCGCGTACCATGCCACCAACGCCTCGAAAGGATCGGTTTCCACGGCGAGATACGGTCCCCGATCGAAGCCCGGCTTCATTTCGAGATCCCCGACCGCCCAGTCCCAGGTCGTCCCACCGTCGGTAGAGGTCCGCACTCGAAGCAGGTGTTGGGCACCGGGTTCGGCATACAGAAAGGCGAACGGTCCCTGATCCGTGTGAACGAGTTGCAAAAGACGCCCTTCGAGTTCGCCGGAAAACGACCCCAGAGCCGAGTTAGGCACGAAATCCTCGTCTACACTCCGACCGTAATAATAGTGACTGACACTCTCATCGCGGGTCTGCACCAGCACGGCGGGAGGATCGGCCACGTCGAAATCCACGTCGTAGACCACAGCGTCCTCTTCCGGGATGGGAAGCATGATGGGATGGTCCATTCTCCAGCTTTCTCCATCGTCGGTGCTGGCGCAAAAATAGGGAAAACCTACATCGTTACGGTCGTCGATATACACGCCGTACAATGTCTCTTCCGTCCCGTAAAGTTTCACCCCATAGGAATTTGAACGGCTTCCGTAATGGCCCGGTCGGGGATCTTTTTCCAGCCATTGCCCCGGCTCGGTGGACTCGAACCAGCGTGGTTGACCGCGCTGGTGAAATTTTCCCGACGTCAGCAGCGCCACGGTATCCTCACCGAGACTCAGCGCCTGCAAAGCGATGTCTTCCCGTACAAGTTTCAGCCCATCCGTCACGGCTTCGGCCTGTGACCAGGATGTGCCATGATTGGAGCTTTCAAACACCTTAAGATCAATCCGCTCCACGTCTTCTTCGTTGAAAGTGCTCCATAGCGCCATCACCACACGCGCTTCCCCGGCGGCAGCCAATCTGGGAGCCACGTAGCTTCGAGACGGACTCGTGGGCAACGCCATTGCCGTAGGAAACGACCAGAAACGCCCCGCCGTGGCCGAATAGGCCACTCTCAGCACGATATTGGACGAATCGTTCGCCAGCCAGGCCATTACCATGTGATCGCCACGAAGAATCAACGCAGGAGGATCGATGTACCACGAGCTGTTTACCGTGGATGAATCGCTCATCGGGCTGACGTCTTCCGAGAACTGCTGCCCGCCATCCTCGGAGAGATGCAACCGCACCCGTGCGACAAGGGAACGCAGCGTCAGCACCTGCATCGCCAGCAAATGATCCAGGGAACGAACGTGAAAATCCATAATGGTGTCATCGTCGGTAAGGCCGAGTTCGACGACTTCTGCCTCTTCCCACTCGTTGTACGCGCTGATTCTCGCGCGACAGAGAAGCCGCTGGTCCAGCGTCTCCATATGAGTTTCCAACCAATACAGCCGGAACACGTTGCCGTGGATCACGAGACGGGGAGCCATGACCGACAGGTTCTCCCCGCCTCCCTCCGCGACACTCCAGGGCTGGGCATCGTGCAACAGGGACAGATGGGTGTCCAGCAGCTTCAATTCCTCGCCGTTTTCTCCGGGTTCCACCCAGGAAACGAGCAATTGCGAATCGAAAAGCAGGCACTGCACGTTGCGCGTGGGATGGTGATCGACAAAAGCTTCGGCAAGCACCCTCGGTGCGGTGAACCACTGGCTTCCGTAATCCTCGGACACCTGCAGTTCGATCCGTCGCAACTCGCCTTGCATCGCAGCACGCACCACGGCCACGTTGCCCTTGCCGTCGGCACAGATCGTGAAAAGCTCCTCGGCGTCCTCCGTCGAATCTTCGGCCAAATCGGCATCCCCGAAGGGAATCTCCACGCTGGCGGCATCCCAGTTCAAACCATCGGAAGCGCGATTGAACCAGACGTGCCGCCCTTTCTCTTCCGGCTCTTTCCACAGCAGATACAGGGTAGCGTCTCTCGCCTGAAACACCTGCGGAGCCTCCCCGTGGGCTGGGATTTCTCTTGGGCTATCCATGCGTCGAGGTGCCACTACGTAACGGTTGTCGAGTCGCTCGGCCTGAACCGTGGCGTTTTCGCCTTCGGGAGGACTCCAGGAAAGGTTGAACGTCACGTTTTCGGTTTCTGAAAACGGAAGATCCAGATGGCTGTGCCACGTCACCGTGTGCGATCCCGGCTGTGTGGGAAGTTCTACGGGTGTCGTGTGGGCTTCGCCCCACTCTCCCCCCTGCGCCTTGTATCCAGGAAGCAATTTCATCGCCTCCGATGCCTGACCGGTGATTTCGTAAGTCACCTCCACGTTGCCGCTTTCCCCTTCCAGGCTCAGGGCAAGCACCCGCAACGCTTCGTTTTCCGTATCCGTGACCTCGGGTTCCGCCTCGTCGGAAAGCTCGGTGGCGTCCCCACTAAAATCGTCGTCGTCATCCGCACCCGTCCAGCCGGTCGGATCGGGTAATACCTCGTCGGTATCGCCTTCGCCTGAGGCGTGATACCCCTGTTCCGATTCCGTAAAGCGCGTGGCGACAACGGACCGGGATTCCTCGGTGCAGGCCATGAAAAACAGTGAACCGAACCACAACACGGCGAACCCGATTCCGCACAGCGCCCCCAAAGCGCTCTCAGACCACGTCCTCCGCGTAAAAACGCCTTGCGCCTCGCCGCGTGAAAAACGCCTCTTTTCGAGCGAAAACGCCATGGAATGTCCAAGCCTTTCTCGTCGTGTCCGCAACCGTGCATCATCCTGGTGTGGGTGCGCTCGCCGCAATACCGGAAAACAGTCGCCGTATTGTACTTCAACCGCAACGCCGAAACAAATACGGAGATTCAGGAAAAACGCTTTCCCATAGGACAGCCGAACGCACGGTTTTCATGCAAACAGGATATCAGGAGAACTCCCCTCAAAGAATGATGTTTTCGAGGGTTTCTGGAACTGGACGAGAAAAGGCACCACCTTCCCGGAGGTTGTCGCGAAGCACTCCTGAGGAACAGCGCAAATTTTTTGTGTGTTACGCTTGTTTTTACGGGTCTTCATCAAACGCTCACCCTGAGTGATTTCGCGAAGCGAAATCGTATCGAAGGGAATTCCTCGATACACCGCCCTTGGGACGGCACTCGGAATGAGCGCTTGTAAAGGCTCCCTGTTCGTTCCTGAGAACTGCCGCGCTGCGTGGTTGGTATACTTTCAATGGACTAAAAAGGGGCGATTTTTTTACGTATTTTTGCGAGTTTTCACGAAAAGAAGAACGAGAAGCACGAAAATCACGACACCGGCAGCCCCTGCCGGAAGCAACGTTCCGACAATCCAGGGCACAAGGTCGGGATCGACCGGATACTCCTCATCCGGCAGCCATTCCCAAATGGTTTCGCCTTTGAGAAGTCTTTTTCGGATTTCCAGCGCCTTGGCGTACTGGGCCAGGGGCTCTTCCGTACCGATGGGACGACCGAATAGAATGTCGAGGTAGTGCAGGGATTTTTCCAGATCCTCTCGGTGATAGATCATGGCCTGGTAATAGTACAGTTCGCGATTGAGGATGTTTTTGTTGCGCTTGACGTGAAGATTGTCGAGTGTCTCCTTGGCTCCTTCCCAATCGCCCAATTCGTAACGACTGATCGCCGCGTAAAGGAACAGCACCGTATCGTCGGGCGAATCCAGCAAAAGCGTATCCACCTCTTCCTCACAGGTCTGATATCTGCCGAAATGACAGTGCAGCACGGCCAGGGTATGGCGGGCGAGTTTGTCGTCGGGATGGGTCTTCATCCGCGCAACCATTTGATCTTGCAACGTTTTTTTATCGTCCAGCCGTTCAATCAACGACGTATGGTTCTCCAGCACTTTCGGATCGGGAGAGAGATCGTACAACGCGCGCCAGGCTTCCATGGACTCTTCGAAACGTTTCAGACGCCACAAGGCCATGGCTTTCTGTCGCAGCCGTTGCGTGTTTTCAGGCTGTTTTTTCAATGACTTATCGAGCCATTCCAGCAATTCCACCGAGCGGCCCGTATCCATCATCGTTTCGGAAAACACCTGCCACAGGTCGTCACAAGATTCGATAAACTCCAACGCCTGCATGTAGAAATCCTGCGCGTCCAGGTCGCAAATTCCTTCGCCAATCAGTTTGCCGGTTTCGATCACGGCACGGCAGGCGCCTTCGGGCATCGCTCCATCCGTCTGCAGATTTTTCAAAATCTCCAATGATTTCGAGATGTTCTCTTCCAGCGCGTAGATTTTCGCCCGTTCCGCAGCGAAGCCGACACGAAGATCGGGAAACGCATCTTCCGGAACATCCAACAGCTCTCGCGCACACTGAATTTCCCCTTTCATGATGTGGCGGCGGATCTTCATCAGGCGCAACAAGGCATCTTCGGGTTGGATCTGTTCCGCCATACGAATCGCGGCGAGGCTCAATTCGAATTCCCTCTGAGACGCCAAGGCATCCGCCATGCGCAAAAGGTGATCCATATCAAGGCTTTGGACAGCATCCCCGGCATCGTATTCCTCTTTCGAGCGAAACCATAAGGATCGCCAATCGACCTTTTTCATGCGGCGAGCCACAGCCTCGAACAGTTTTCCGGACGTGGCATCAGAGGAAGGATTTTCGGCACGGAGCGATACCGAACCCACGCGACGGGCGTTTTTTCCGGCCTGTTCGGGATGCTCTAACAATATACAAAACGGCTTTGCCTCACCTCGCTCGAAACAAGCCCTGGCCATCGAGCGCTTGATGCATACCTTTTTCAGCGTCCACCCTTCGATGGACGCCTCGTCTCCTCCCAGGGCACCCAGAATCGCTTTTTCGGACTTTGCGCCAATGACCCACAACGCTTCGGCCTGTGCCAGCCCAGGAAACATCCCACACACGACACACAGTAAAATCACGAGTTTTCCGATCACGTCAGCCTTCCTTCACTCGGATGTAAGGACTTTCCTTGATGCCTCAACAATCTTTCCCTTACCTTGTTGAGACATTCCACGTCATGCCCACCCTCATTCGCTCTCTGTGCAGATTTTCCCAACCATCGACCAGGATTTCGCGCCATTGTTTTACTATTTGAGAGGGATTGTAACCCGATTTCGCATCTTAGAGCAAGAACGCAAAAAACTATCCATAAACACGCAATTTTGCACTTGCCCTCTTCGAACCGCTTGACCCACCCCGGTTCGAGTCCTAGAATAAATTCGTGATGGGTTGAACGGTGCTAGACTGACTCATTCCGATCGGCGAAAATGCCGGAAACGGAACCGAATGCGAGATGGAGGATACGATGTGCGAATCGGCTGCGTATGTAAAAAAAGGGGAAAAAGAAGAGTTGGTGATGGAAAGCGTCGCCAAAGTGATGCCGCTGGAAAACGGCAAATTCATGCTTCGCGGCATTCTCGGTGATAGTGTGGAAGTCACCGGAACCATTACGGAAATCAACTACATGTCAAACCGTATCGTGTTCAGCGGGACAGAGTAAGCACCCGCGCCGCCAGATCGAACAGCGGCTTGGGAGCCTCTTCGATGTTCTCGAAGGGGCGCACTGCTTCGCGGTCGGCCTGAATCACGTCTTCCAGTTCCGGGATCGTGCCGATAACTTCGAAGTCCGGCAGGGATTCCTTGAGCAGTTTTTCGTCTTCCGGCCCCCGAAAACGATTGCCCAGCACCATGACGTGCTGAATACCGATGTCGGTGGCCAGCTTGCGAATCCGGTGGGCGGCCATGCGGCTGCGCGCGCCGGGATTGACAACGATTAACAACGCATCCACCGAACGCGACGTCGCCCGGCCCAGATGCTCCACCCCGGCTTCCATGTCCATAATCACAATGTCGTCCCGATACAGCACGAGGTGCTGCATGAGCGCCTTCAAAATCGTGCTTTCAGGGCAGATGCAGCCCATACCGCCGGTCTGAATCGTACCCATCACAAGCAGTTTCACGCCGTCGCGTTCCCGACTGAAACGGTCGGGGATATCGTCCACTTTGGGATTGAGGGTGAAAAATCCGCCCATCGTGCCCGGCTTCGCTCCGGTGCGCTCTTCGATCAGTTCCGAAAGCTCGGCGATCGGTGTGATAGGCTCGTCCTCCGGAATACCCAGCCCGGCGGCCAGATTCGTTACCGGGTCGGCGTCGATGGCGATGACGCGCTGGCCTTTGCTCGCCAGAATCCTCGACAACAGGGCCGAAACCGTCGTTTTTCCCACTCCGCCTTTGCCGCCAATCGCCAGTTTCAAACTCACGTCGCTTCTCCTTCTTCATCAAAACTCTTGAGCGCGAATTTCAGTTTCCCCAATACCATACCGGTTAATATGGCGACGTCTTCAGCCGAAAGGAAGTGATTAATGTCAGGTTTGAACAAAAAGTTGCCTTCCGGTGGAAATTCGTCGTCGCCTCTCCAAAGCAGTACCGTCACCGGCACTTTCGGAAAAACCCACAATCGAAAGGCCACGTCGGCATCTTTCGTCGGCTCGGCATCGAGGTATTTCGTCGCTGCTTCAAGCAGTTTGTCGGGAATCTCACCGAAAATACCCACCAGCGGCACCTTGGCGCGGCGACGGAAGGCGTCTTCGTAAAAACGCCCATCCGGGATCTCGCTGAAAGCTATCAGCCCTTCCTCGTCGGTTTCGCTCCCTTCGGAAGCCAGGTAGTGTAAAAGGAAAATCTTCTCGTAGAGATACAATGGGCGACCGCTGTCCATTTCAGCATCCCAATCGGGTAGCGTGAATCGGCAGCGTTCGTTGAAATACGGCAGATCGACGACGGTTTTCCCGTCGATATCCAAGACTTCGGCCCCGCAACGCTCGGAAAAATCGACAGCCTTGCGTTGGCGCAGGATATCCAGCGCCAACTGCAAGGCTGTATCGAGGTTGGTCTGCTTGACGAGTTCGGGGCGCTTCACCTCCGAGGTCATCGCATTCCTTCGGTTTTTCGGTTACAGTTCGAGCCAGGAGTCCGAGTACAGGGCGTTGTTGGTGAGAATCTTCACCGACTTGACCATGTTCATCTGATCCTCGCTCAGGCCTTCCGTCGCGTTCGTCCACTCGCCGGATTCGGCCTTCGTCACCGCCTCTTCAAGGTCAGGACGGCGATCCTTGGCGATGTCCATGATGGTCTTGTCGAGACCGTCGAGAATCGCCGAACTCATGCCACGATGCTTGAGCATAATGACGTAGGCATGATTGAGGATGTGGCGCAACTCTTCGGGCGAACCGTTGGAGATGTTCGACAGACCGCAGGTGCTCCCGGCACCGGGGGCGATTTCGGGCAGCATTTCCATGAACGCCGTGCAGGCCACGACCTGGTTCTGCTGCGAGGACACGGGCACCACGATCGGATCGTAGAAAATGTCTTCCGGGGGAATGCCGGCTTCCATGGTCTTCATCAGCAGGTCAGCCGCCATCAGGCCACGCTCGTTTTCGTCGCGGGGAATGCCGTCCACGCCGTAGAGCAAGGCCACCATTTTCGTTTTGTACTGGGAAACCATCGGAATCATTTTATCCATGCGCGCTTCGGTGGCGTCGATGGAGTTGATGATCGGACGACCCCAGCTGTTGTTGTGGGCTTTCAGTCCGGCTTCCATAGCCTCGATGTTGGTGGTGTCGACCCACAGGGGTTTGTCGACCACGCCCTGGACCGTCTTGACCATCCATTCGACCATTTCCGCGCCATTCTTGCGAGCCGGCCCCACGTTGATGTCGAGGTAATCCGCACCGTTCGCGGCGAGAATCTTGGCCATGTTCTCGATCGGTCCGGCATCGCGGTTGCGCATGGCAGGCCCAAGGGATTTGGACATCACGTTAATGTTTTCAGCGACAAAAAGCATTTTTCCTTCCCTTCCACATAAAGGTTAGAACAAAAGATCCCGGCTCCCCCTGTAAAATACAGGAAAAGCCGGGTAATTCGCAATCCAAACCTGCGTCATCAAGCGTAATTTTGCTTCAGGAAGGCAGGAATGTGCGCACTTTCCCGCGGTCCCACGATGACTTCCCAGTCGGGAAGCTCTTCCTCGACGTCGCCGGTCAACACCGCCACGTAGCCAGGCAGAACCAGTTTCTTGGCCGAAACCTTGTCCGCA
Source organism: Myxococcota bacterium (assembly GCA_963663525.2). Classification (GTDB taxonomy): domain Bacteria; phylum Myxococcota_A; class SURF-8; order SURF-8. The sequence goes on along the minus strand of CAXXHC010000003.1, from coordinate 554,697 downwards.
ATCCCGCATTTCTTGACGAGCGCTCCCACCGTATCGCCGACGAATTTTCCGGCGGCCCAAGCGGTCAGCACGGAAAGACCGTCCGTGTCGAGCACCAACAACCAGGTCGGCACGCGGCTGGCCTCGATTTCGCCGGACACCACGAAGTAGGTCAGCGAGAAGTTCGAGGTAATCAGCACCGGAGATTGCTCCGTCGGGTTGTTGATCTCGTAGATGCCCTCGGTGGTCTTCATCGGCCTTTGCGGGTCGGTGTAGATGTTGAGGCGTTCGACGGTCAGCGGGTAGAGGTTTTCGCCCCGAAGATCGCTCATTACGACGATACCCGCGTACTTGGCGATGAACAGCGAGGCGTAGATGTTCTCCATCATGAAATCATCGGTCATTTCGCAGGGGAACACGATGGAGGGGAAGCCCAGCGGGCGGAAAGTCTGCTGGGTCGCCAAGCGGCGCATCGTCACCTGGTCGAACAGAGCCTGCTTGATGCTGCGGCAACCGCTGTCGATCACGAGGTCTTTCAGGCCCGCATCGGTCAGCTTCTGCGTCAGGTCCGCCACCTCGTCGAGGCTTTCACCGACCACGGCCAGCGGCGCGGCGTATTTTTGCGCCAGAGTCGCCATGGCCTGGGCGTTTCCTCGGTGTGCTGCGTACAGAACCGGTTTCCGGTCTTTGAGCACTTCGAGGCCCGCTTCGATCACGTCCGGCTCGCCCATCAGGATCGGCGCGGCGTCGGAATTCTCCTTGACGAGCGTCGCGAGAGCTTTCATTTTCCCGGCGTCGCCCGTATTGGATTTGAGCGCCACGCACTCACCACGCAGATTCACGCCGACGCGCTCGAATTGCAGCTTCATCAGCCGATCGAGCTTGCCTTTGACCGAATCCACATCCTCGTCATCGGCAACGAGCACGGCCAGTCCAGGAGGGTTGAAAAAGGTTTTTTCGTGACGATAGGAAACCGTCTCGCCACCCACGGCGACTTGGTTGTCTCCTTCACCCCACTTCACGGTGCGGATCGGCGGTGCGGAAGACGACTCCAACTGCTCGCGCGCCTCGTCCGAGACGTGCGGGCAGGAATCGAGTTCGGCCTTGCCGGAAGCCAGGTTCATGGCGAAGGCGAGGCAGGTAGGAACACCGCAATCCCCACAATTCGTTTTGGGGAGCATTTTAAAAATCTGAATACCACTTAAGCCCATGTGTTGGCTCCTTCACTCCTAAGAGCAGTTCAACGAACGAGATGCCGAAACCCGGCCCCTGAAAAGGGACCGGGAATTCGGAATTATCCCATCATCGAATCCATGCTCAGCGCCGGATGACCTTGCTCTTCCAGCCAGGCATAGATTTCGTCTTCCGTCGTTCCAACCGTTTCGTCGGCGATCTTGTCGAGCAGGTCCGGAACACCCTCTTCCTCGGCACGCTTGTTGAAGCGATCGGAGATTTCTTCCTTGAGAGCTTTGGGCATCCAGACGATGCGCTTGATTCCGCCGTCCGCGCTGACGAATTTGCGGGAGGTGATGTACAGCTTGCTGTGACCGACGAAGCCCGGGGTGATCGCACCACCACCGACGGAACCGGCCAGCGTCGTGAACTTCATGCCCGAGGGGGTCATACCGCGATAGTCGCGATCCACGATCATGATGCCGTTGCAGGTCGGCAGGAAGGCCGCGATGGCTTCGAAGCAGCCGCAACTCGTCATCGGGTTGTCCATGATGGAATAGGCGTTGTAACTACCCACGTTCCCGCGTGAAGCCTTCGACACGAAATCGTTTACACCCGTCCATTGGCCGAGACGCTCATCGATGGTTTCACCCTTTTCGATCGGCTGGTTCGGGCCGGTCGGGTTGATTTCGTTGGAGGCCTTGCAGTCCAGCCAGGAATAGGCGCCGCACAGACCGGCACGCTCGGGAGTCACCACGCAAACGTGGGTCGGCGCGAAGGACTGGCACAGCGTGCAGGAGTAGAAGGTCTCGGTGTCTTCGTCGCGCATACCTTCGATACGCTCGTCACGCTCTTTGTACTTGGCACGGGCCAGCTTGAGAATCTTGGTGGCTTCCTCTTCCTCGGTAAAGATCGTCACCTGCACCTTGTCCAGAATGGTTCCGAAGTCCTGGTGGAACTTCGCGTGCAGAATACTACCGATGTGGCTCAGGCTCAGTCCCTTATCGACTGCACCCTTGGCAACACGAACCCACGCGATGTCGCGCTGTCCGATGTGCATCATGCCCTGGGCGAAGTTGATGAGGTGGTGAATCTGGCGTTCGAGGATCGGCTCGAAGTCCGATTGCATCTGGCGACCTGCCACTTCGACGTAAATTGCCAGCGGAGTGCGCTTGCCGGGGCCGAGATCCTTGAGGTCGGGACCGACGAGGTTGATCTTGCCGTCTTCGATTTCGTCCATTTCCTTCGAAACGACGAGTTCGACCGCCTGAGTGCGACCGCCACCCGCTTCGTAGTAAATGTCTTCGCCACGGACGCGCTCGCCTTCGAAGGCGGGGCCGTAAGCGACGGGCACCGGCACTTCGGTGATCGTGACCTTCAGGCCGCGAACCTCGATGGCCTTCTGCACGATGCTTTCGTAATCCACGTTGGACACGACGTGCTCGTAGGTGCAGACACCGGTGGGCAGGATTTCGGGAATCGGCGTATCGGCGATGACCGGGAAGCCATAGTTGATGATTCCGGCGCCGTTGGCGTACCACTCGTCGGTGACTTCGCCGAAAGTTAATGCGAAAGCGAACACACGATCCTTGTTGTAAATCAGGATGTCACGGGCGCGTCCGGGCTCGATACCGCCGAAGGACATGGCCGCACGGGTTGCGAAGCCGACCGCAAAAATGGCGGAGGAAGTATCCGGTCCAAAGGGCACGAGACGGGTGCTCCAACCGACTTCCACACCGGCTTCCACGAGCTGCTCGGAGAAGGTCTTGCCCTGATAGCTGCCCGCCATGAAGGTGTAGAGGTTCTTCTTCTGCAGTTCGAGCGCGATATCCGCCGCAATCTGCGGGGTCGGGGCCGCACCCAGAATGGCGGCGAAACCAGGGGCCGAACCATCGACGAACTCGACGCCACGCTTACGCATGATGACATCGTCCGCCGCTCCCAACCAGAGCTTGTCGGCTGTGGGATCTTCGCTCTGGAGGTAGAAATCCGGCTCGTTCAGGTAGCGGATGCACTCGAATATCTCTTCGGCGAACAGGGTCGCCATACCTGCGTCCAGCACCGGTCCCAGATAGGGTAAGTGGTACGTTTCGTAGACATGCGGCGGAAGCAGGCTCTTGCAACGGTCGATGACAAAGGCCATATCGTCCAGTGTTTCGACCTTGTGGCCCAGCAGGGCGTAAATGATCGGCAGGTAGTAACCGGTGTTGGGCAGACCCACTTCCGTTTTCGGACCGTGGCTGTCCATCGCTTTTTTCCAGGCTTCTTCCGCGCGGGCTACGATTTTATAAGCCCCGCGAATACCAGCAGAAGCAATGATTTTCGACATCGAAATACTCCTTTATGAGTCAAGAGAGTTACTCGTATACGCGATAATCTCTAATCCACCCGTCTAGATGCGGTCTTCCATACCGACGAGGACGCGCTCGCGGGCCTTGTCGATACCCAACGCTTTGCGCTTCTTGTCGATATGCGCGATCATCTTGCGGGCCGCTTCCACCGGATCTTCCTCGTAGTCCCACATGCCGCCGACGATGTTCTCGTAATCTTTGAACAGGAAGTCGGTGAATTTTTGGGAACCCAAGGTCGGGAAAGCCGTGGTGAACACGGTATAGACACCGGAGGACACAAAGTACTGGCCGATGGAGATGGCTTTCTCGCTCATCCACTCGGGGGCTGCACCGGCGGCGGGGAGGTCGCTGATGTCGTCGCCCAGTCCGCCTTCCTTGACCACGGCGGTGGCCGCCATCAGGATGCGGGAGTTGTCCACGCAGGAGCCCATATGCAGCACCGGCGGGATACCGACGGTTTCGCAGACTTCCGCCAGTCCGGGACCGGCGAACTTCGCCGCCGATTCGGGAACCATCAAGCCTTCTTTGGCCAGTGCCAACGCACCGCAGCCGGTCATCAAAACGATCACGTCGTTTTTAATCAACTCTTTGACCATGTCGATGTGGTAGGCGTCGTGAGTAGCTTTCGGGTTGTTGCAGCCGACCACGCCGCCGATACCGCGAATCTTGCCGTTGATGATGTTGTCGTTCAACGGTCGATACGAGGAACGGAACACGCCGCCGAGCAGGTAACTGACGGTTTCGTGGGAGAACCCGGCAACCAGCTTCTGTGTATTCTTCGGAATATTGATTTTATCGCCGCGATTCGGGAAGTTGTCGATCGACATTTTGACGACCTTCTTCGCGGTATTGATCGCGTCGTGCTCGTGGAACTCGATGTGCTCGGCACCGTTCATCTGGGCACGCGGGCTGGTGGTAATGATCTTTGTGTGGAACGGCTTCGCCACGCTGGGCAGCGAGCACATGATGCATTGCACGTCCACGACCATGGTTTCCACCGCACCGGTCATGATGGCCAGTTCCTGTTGCAGGAAGTCACCGGCGACGTTCACACCGTGGCGCATCAGGATTTCATTCGCGGTGCAGCAGATACCACCGAGATTGATTCCCTTGGCACCCTTGGACTTGGCGTACTCAAGCAGTTCCGGATCTTGGGCGGCGGCAACGATCTGCTCGGAAAGGATCGGTTCGTGCCCGTGGATGATGATGTTGACATGATCCTCTTTGAGGATACCGAGGTTGGCCTCGCCCATGATCGGAACGGGGGTACCGAACAGGATGTCTTGCAACTCGGTGCCGATCATCGATCCGCCCCAGCCGTCGCCGATGGCGGCGCGGGAACCCTGCTGCATCAGGCTTTTCATTTCCTGGTCCACACCAATGTGGGTGCGGTGCATGATTTCGACGATTTCGCGGTCCACGCCACGCGGCGCCATGTTGTTTTCGCGCCAGATCTGCTGACGTTTCAGCGGGGCGCGCTTGAGGAACAGCAGTTCGCCGCTCTGCTTGCCAAACTCGGCCAGAGCCGTTTCGCCGACATCGAGAGCGATTTCGTTGACCGTGCGACCTTCGGTTTCGATCCCGAAGTCCATGGCGATCATCAGCAGTTTCTGCTCATCCTTGATCTCGTAGCCGGGAGCCTCGCCCTTGGCGGTCATTACCAAGGTTTCGGCAACGGCACGACCGTGATCGGAGTGAGCTGACGCACCGGCGGCGATCATGCGGACGAAGTTACGGGCGGCAATCACGTCGGCGGTAGCACCGCAGACGCCTCGGCTTTCAGGCTCGCCTTCCTTGGTTTTCTTGATCCGGCAGGGGCCCATCGCGCAAATACGGCAACAGATGCCACCCGCACCGAACTGGCACTGCGGGGTCTGTTTTTCGAGGCGGTCCCAAGCGGTCATCACGTTGAGTTCCTCGGCGATCTTCAACGTTGGCGCCGAAGTCGGATCCACGCTTTTCGGACCGGTGAACACTTTTTTCTTAGGCGCGGCGGCCACAACCTTTTTCGCGGCGGGCGCAGCGGCAGGAGCAGCGGCAGCGGCGGGAGCGGCAGCGGGTGCCCCTTCGATGAGCTTGCGCAGCTCGTCCAGTTCCGCTTTCTGCTGCTCGATGAGAGTCTTCAGATTTGCGGCAATCCCGCTACTTTTCTTCTCTTCTCCGACTTTGATTTCAATTTTCACGACATTCTCCTTTTCAGTTGCTCCTTGAGAGCCTTAATCGCAGCTTGTTGCTGTTCTACAATCGCGCGAAGAGCGGCGATTTCTTCATCATCGCCCTCGTCTTCTCCAACGGTGATGACGATTCGCACGGGTCCTGTCGCACTGCCCGGAAGGCTAAACGATTTCGCAACGTCTACATCGGCCTCATCCGCAGAAACCGTGATGGCTTCTTCCTTGGCTTCCACTACGGGAGCTGCAGGAGCGGGTTTGGCTGCTTCTTCTTTGGCCTTGGCTTCTTCCATGGCCTTTACTTTGGCCGCTTCTTCGGCCTTTTTCTTTTCTTCTTCCTTGGCTTTCGCCTCGGCTTCGGCTTTCGCCTTGGCTTCGGTCTCCGCTTTCTTTTTGGCTTCCTCTTTGGCCTTGGCTTCGGCTTCGGCCTTCTTCTTGGCTCCATCCTCTGCCGGCTTGGCGGCGGGCTTCGGCGCGGGCTTGGGAGCCGCCTTCGGCGCCGCTTTGGCATCCAGCTTGATTTCTACATCGCCGGAGGCTTCGGGAAGCTTGACGTACACCGGCGCTTCATCCGAGCTCATTTCCTCGGCAAACTGCCGGATCAGTTCGATGGTCTTCGGATGGCGAAGCACGAGCACGTTGGCTCCGGCAATCAGGCAAGCCACGGCGGTAGCCGCTTCAACGAGAATGCCGCGCGTGACGGGATCACCCAGTTCGGGCGCTTCCTCGATGGTCTGCTTGACTTCCTTGGACTTCCAGGCTTCGCGTCCGAGGTTGGCATAGATCGGGTACTGGAGTTTTTCGTCCTGCTGCACGAGGGCCGCTAGGCGCGCACGTTCCATAACCGAGTAGGCGTATTCCAGACCGTAACCCAATCCGCCGATGGTCGGATCGATGATGATCTGGCCGTCTTTCACGCCGAGGTTGCTCAGCAGAATGTTGAGCTGCTTGGCAAGGTTGATATCGATCGGGGAGTTGGCCACGGCGATGTGGTTATACGCCATGACGCCTGCGCCGATTTGCTTGTAGTTTTCGTCCTGGATCGGACCGATGAGCAGTTGGCGATCGGTGACGGCCTCCGCCACGGCACGCAGAATCTTGATGTCGTTGGGCTGGTTGGAGGAACCCCAGACGGTCAACGGCACGTCGATGGCTTCCGCAACCTTCTTGGCGACTTCCGCCGCGTGTTCCGGGCCAAGATTCTTGCCGTTGGGATCGGTGCCCACCAGTTCGAGGTGAATCAGATCCGCATGGAATTCGTCCTGAGCTTTTTTGGCCCAAGCCACCGGATCCTTGTAAACGTCGCCCCACACTCGTTCGAGTTCGGGAGCCCACTCTTCGGGGACGATATCGTTGATTTCGATCGCAATCCGGGTCTTGTTGGGCATCTCGCCTTCGAAAGTGTAGAAAGGCATCGTGGTTTCACCACCAACGGTGAAACCTTTGTCGCCTGCTACCGAGATGGCCCGAATCGATCCCGAATAAGAGTTTTTGGGAATTTCAACAGCCATAAATTCGCTCCGTATTAAGCTTTATGGAATGAGACTCGTTTCGTTTCAAATGAAGATCGCGATCTCACGCAGGGGTCTTGCGCTTTTCGCTGCCGAAGATCTCCTCGTCTTTCGCGTACCAATACCGGAAGCTGCTTTTTAGGTAGCTCATCATCTCGTCACGATTGCGAAACTTGCTCCGCCACCGATCAGGGGTTTCTGTCACGCCTTCCTCGTAGGTCGCGCCCAGCACTTCCACTTCGTCTCCCTTCCAATCCTTCTTCTTTTCCTTGGTTTCAATCATTTCGGGATCTCCTTTGCTTACCCATCAGAAAAAGTCGATCCTAACCGGGCTTCTGGCTGTGAATTGACGCAACACGGCACAAAATCCGGCTACGATCCAGTCATGAATCACCAAACGACACCATGTAACCTTAAACTATGTAAACCCACAGTTTGCGGGACCCTTTGGGTTGCCCGTTGGAAAATCGATATCCAACGAGGTATTGCAATCACAGACTTTGTTTGCGGCCACCACGATGCCGCGTTGGAAAGAAATATCACAAAGTCCTTGGTGAAACAAGTGATTTGCTCAGTTTCACCCTCTTCACGGCCCCTTTGAAACTTTTACGGCCCTAACTTTTTTCAAGAAAAAAAGACGCCCTGCATACTCATTTAAAAAACGTAGCACCGCTGCCTTTGCAATTTAAAAGAGGATCAAAGTTAATCATATAGCCCTATCAATCTTAGGAATAAATAACTTCAAGGGTTTTTCTTTTATTTCATAATGTTATACAATTTCTATTGAATTGATCGAAGGAATTGAAACCGTCTAAAAATGCTCTAAAGAGCCCTCACCTGTAGACGGCGAAGAAGAAGGGCTACTGCTTTTCGCGAAAAAACCGAAACTCATGACAGGCAAAAAAAAAATTGCCGTTTTCTTTCTTTTTTTGTCCGATTTTTCCCCAAAAAACGACACACCCCTACCGAGAACGATTCGGGCGATGAAATCCGTTGCGCTTCGCTTCATCGGTGCGCTTTTTCATGCGCTCCGCGTCGCCCCCCGACAAAGGACAAAGAAAGAAATCGTTCAAAAACGAAAGTCGTTTTATCCCCACTTTACGATTTGGAAAAAATGTGGAGGCGCCGACCGGATTCGAACCGGTGATGGAGATTTTGCAGACCTCTGCCTTACCACTTGGCCACGGCGCCCCCGAAGGGAGAACCACAAGGAAAGGGCGGACTCGAGAGTCCGCCACTTGGGTTCATTTGGAGCGGGAAACGGGATTTGAACCCGCGACTTCGACCTTGGCAAGGTCGCACTCTACCACTGAGTTATTCCCGCACACTCAAAGAACGATTCGGACTCGGTTTGTACTCCAAGCCTGGAATACTGTCAAGAAATTTTCTCCCTTTCACAAATCTCCCAACTAAAGCCAGCCATCGCCGGAACGGGCTTTTGCCATCAGGCATCTTCGAGAAATCCCGCCAGGTGACGGCGCACCAGTTCGAGAGCGGCGTGGGCGGACAACAGCCGGACGGCCTCGCGCGAACCGGGAAAACGTCTCAATGTGCTATAGATTCCGCCGGGATGGGTCATGGCCAACCAGACGGTTCCAACCGGCTTTTCCTCGCTCCCTCCACCGGGACCGGCCACACCGCTTACCGCTACGGCATAGGTCGTTCCGGCAAGGTTCCGCATACCCTCCGCCATGGCCCTTACTACCGGTTCGGATACCGCGCCATGCTCCTCGACGAGTGCGCTAGGCACCCCCAGCAATCGGATTTTGGCTTCATTGGAATACGTCACCACACCCTCTCGGAATACGTCACTCGATCCCGGAATATCCGTCACGAGTTTGGCGATCCAGCCGCCGGTGCAGGATTCCGCCGTGGATAACGTGGCGTTGTGGCTCCGAAGAAGGTCCAGCACCGCCTCCGGGTGACTTTTTCCGTTGCGGGAAAACAGGTACTTTCGAAGCCTTTCCTCAATGGATTCCACAACTTGACCAAGTTTCCCGGCGGCTTCGTCGTCGGTCGCTTGCAAGGTCAGGTGATTGCAGGGAAACGTGAACCGATAGCGAAAGGCGATGTTGGGATAGCTGCTTTCCAAGTCCGCCACAGCTTTGGCCACGCGTGATTCCCCGATGCCGAAAAACGACAGCCGAATCGACTCGCGGGTTTCGGGAATCCCGGAAATCGCCGCCAAACGTGTCCGCACCGTTTCCTCGAACATGGGTTTCATTTCTCGCGGCACGCCAGGAAAAAAGAACAGCGTGCATTCCCCCTCACGTAACTCGATTCCCGGAGCAGTCCCCAGTGGATTCGGTATGATACACGCCTCTTCTGGGATTTCAGCCTGTTTCAGGTTTGCGGCGTCGGGCTTCAAGCCATACACGGCGATTCGTTCCGTCACCATGCGGCGGGCTTCCTCGTCGAGTACCATCCTGCGCCCGAAGGCTTCGGCGGCACACGCGGCGGTCAGGTCGTCGCCTGTCGGTCCCAACCCGCCAGTGCACATCACCACACGCGCCCTTCCCGCTGCGTCCCGGAGAATCTCCACGAGTTCCTCTCGTGCATCGCCCGCCACGATATGCCGACGAACGGAAAAGCCCAGCCTTTCCAAGTGCTTGGCTAAAAAAGCCGTGTTGGTGTCTACCAATTCGCCGCGCAGAATTTCTTCACCGATGGCGATCACCCATGCCTGGGGTCGGGCAACATCGTACAACATCGGCATGGCTCCTCCATTTCGGTTCAGGCGGGCACTGCCCAATTATAACTTAGGAAGCATCCCCACAAGGTCGTACCCGTGGCGGTATTCTTCCTTGATGATTTGATTGATGATGTTCCAAACCGACACATCCTCGCAATACCGACGCAGGCCGGAGTAAAACAAAATGGACCTGTTCTCCATTTCCAGGGCGAAAAGAAGAATTTCTTTCTTTGTCTTCAATGACTTAAGAACGGTAGAGAGATCTTCGTCCATTTCATAAAGGCTTTTGTCGAACCAGAAGGTATAGTCTATTTCGACGATTTCATCGTGACCCGCCGGACTAACTCCGGTCAAAGCCGATGCTTTCTCCAAAAGATCTCTGAAATACACCACGTGCTCTTCTTCCATTCGGCCCATCGCAAGCAAAGCCCGCGTTTTTTCTTCATCGGTACCGAAGCGTTCGACCGCTTCCCGGTAGAACTCCACGGCGCGCCGCTCCATGCCCACGGCGATGTCGAGAATATCCACCAGATTCAATGCCCCTGAAGATTCTTTCATGCCCTTCCCCCAATTCCGTACCCTTACGATTCCGAGCGGAAAAACGATAGCATCGTTCGCATTCGTTGACAACTTTGCACATTTTTTGATGTTTTGTGGGTCGACTTCCCAGCTATTTCCCATACACTCGACGACCGAACAGTTTGAAAATCATGAAGAAAACCACCGGAGCGAGCAGGTAGGAAACCCAAGGCGGCACCCATTGAACCCATAAATATCCCACCCCCAGTGCCGCCACCGCGATCGTAAAAGAATAAGGAAATTGAGTGCGTACGTGGTCGATATGGTCGCAGTTGGCGGCGATCGACGCCATGATGGTGGTATCCGACAACGGCGAGCAGTGATCGCCGAAGATCGAGCCGTCCAGCACCGTCCCGACCGTCACCAGCAACAGCGGCAACCCGCCGACATGATGGGCCAGCGGAATCACGGCAGGAAGCAATACCGCCATCGTGCCCCAACTCGACCCCGTGGCGAAGGAAATCCCCCCCGCGATGAAAAACACCACCACGGGTAGCGCCCAGGGCGGAGTATCCCCCGCCAACGAAGAAACAATGAAGGAACTCGTCCCCAGCAAGCCATTGACGTGTCCCAGCGCCCAGGCGAGAATCAGCACCCCGAAGGCCAAAAGCAGGGTCTTGCCCGCCGAAAACCAGGCCCTCACCAACCACGAAAATGGTGCGCCACCGAGAGCGAGCCCTAGCACGAGCGCCAGCAAGCTGCCCAACAAAGCGGCATAGGCCAACACCATCGCACCGTTTTCTCCCAGGGTCAGGTAGCTTCCCTCTAGCGCGAAAATCTTACTCCAATCAAAGGCTTGCGCCGCTTCGCGCAATGAAACATCTCCGAAAAATCCGGCCCCGTCCAGCACCATGCCCATCAAAACACTCGCAATCACCACCGCCACGGGCAGAATGGCTCCGAGCGCTCTTGGCTCGCCCTTTGCGTCGGGGGAGGTCGCACCCGCCAGAGGATGGGAACCGGGACGCAGCACCTCGCCGGAATCGAGAGCCCGACGACAGGCCTCGCGCATGGAACCGTACTCGCGACCCGTCCAGACGTTTACGGCGATGAAAAGCAGCGTGAAAATACAGTAAAAACGAAACGGCAACGCCGCCAGAAACACTGAAAACGGCGAGGGGTCCAGACCGATTTCGTCGAGCCCGGTCCCGATAAGCCCGATTTCGTAGCCGATCCAGGTAGATATCACCGCCAGTCCGGCGACGGGCGCCGCCGTTGAGTCGATCAGAAAAGCCAGTTTTTCCCGTGCGATACGCGCCCTATCGCTCAGGGGTCGCATGGATGCGCCCACTACCACCGCGTTGGAATAATCATCGAAAAACACCGCCAGTCCCATCAGCGCCGTGGCTGCCTGGGTGGAACGAGCCTTTCCGGCGATGCGCGTCAGCAGCCGGGCCACACCCTCGATGCCGCCTCCGGCGCTCATCACGTTGACCATACCGATCAACGAGAACGTGAACACGAAAATCCAGACGTGGAACTCGTCGGTCATCACGGAATAGAGGATATGCCCCGTCCCGACGCTCGCCCCGGCCAGGGGACCGATCCAGGTACCGTCCAACCCGTGGAGCAACGCCCCGGCACACAAGCCGACCAACAGCGAGGGCAGCAGCAACCGAGTGGCGATGGCCAACGCCACGGCCAGCAAGGCGGGAATCAACGCACTCCAATGCGCCCTCGTAACTGAGACTGGGGAAAACGTATCCTGCTGCGAAGGCGCGAGGGTCAGACGGTTTCCGGCCCGTGTCAGGGAAAAGGCGGTCTGTCCCGATGTCTTGCGGGAAGAGTTGCAGCGGGTTTCGATCTCCTTGGCGAGAGGGCGCAGGTCTTCTATCGGAGCCGATACCACGAGTTCGGGGCCGCTTTCTCCGCACAACGGCAGGGAATCGACCACGCGGCGGGCTTCGTTCTCGTGCAACCGGGCGGGATTCACCGGAATCAGGGACAACAGCAGAAAAAATGCAGCCAAAGCGGCGAAAACCAGGCCGACGCGCCGGAGGGGAGTCATCGTTTGCCCTTCGATGAATTACAAGATGCAACATTATAATGATGCCATCGCCGTTTGACGAACGTTTTTCAGAGGAAAATATATTACTCTTTTCAGGGGGGCTTTATAGGAATAACTTGACATTATCGTAAAAAGTGGCATCCTTTCTATCATTTTATACTTCCAGCATGAACATCTTCGTTACCAAGTTACTATATGGATGCACCAAGGAGCGAAAAAATGGGGAGTAGAGCGTATTGGATCGTTTTGTTTGCAATGATGCTCATCGTTTTCACTGGCTGCGGCGGCGATAGCGACGACGAATCGTGCACTCCCGATTGCACGGGAAAAGAATGCGGGGACGACGGATGCGGTGGAATTTGCGGAACCTGTCCCGATGCTGCACCGTTTTGCACCGATGCAGGATTGTGTGTTGAAAGCTGTACTCCCAGTTGTGCCGGAAAAGAATGCGGCGGCGACGGGTGTGGTGGTTCCTGTGGAACCTGCCCCGGTACGGCACCGATCTGCAACGATTTCGGACAATGCGTTACAGAATGCATTGCCGATTGTACCGGACGCGAATGCGGGACCGATGGGTGTGGAGGCTCCTGCGGAACCTGTCCCGATGCCGCCCCGAACTGCTCGGAAGAAGGTCTGTGCTACGCGGACTGCGTGCCCGATTGCACGGGCAAGGAATGCGGGGATAACGGTTGCAATGGAAGTTGCGGAACCTGCACGAACGGAATCTGTCTTGAGGGCGTTTGCGGCTGCGAAACCAACGACGACTGCGACGAAAACTCGATCTGCTATCAGGATCAATGTGTCACGGCGTATGGCCGCGAATATCGCCTGACCTTCGAATCGGCCCAAATCAGTGAGAACAAATCAGACAATTCCGATTGGGACACCCTGGGAGGAATGCCCGATCCCTTCGTTTCCTACAAATTCGACGACGAGGAGGGTAACACGGCAACCGTTGACGACACATTGCAACCGGAATGGGATGATTTCATCGACGTGGTGCTGTCACAAACCCAGACCATCGTGATGACGGTAATGGATGAAGACCTGTCTGACCACGACGAAATCGCCAAGATCGAACTCAACCAAATCCCGGTGGAAGACATCAAGAAAGGTCACTTCACCCGAACCAACATCAACGAAAGCCTTCTTAAATTCGTCGTGAAGATCGAACCCAAGTAATCGAATTTCCACGTGTATTTCACATTCGGTCGGGGCTTTAGCCCCGGCCTTTTTTATCGGAGATGCCGAAAGTTTACCTGTTCTCCCGACTTGTCCACATTCACCGGATCAAATCCGCCAGGAATGTTTCGTTGTCCCGAAACGCACGGCGGCTGGTTTCATCCGTTTTTTCGTCGATGTGGAAGGAAATCGCCAGACTCCTTCCCGAAATCGCCGCAGGTTGGCCGTTTGTGGCGGAAATCAGGGAAATCTTGAAGTCGGATTCCTCGTTTTTCCAAGTCAATACAAGACCTTGGCGACTTTTCCGGTGGAGTTTTTTCAACGCATGGCCACTTGGCAACAGGCGACTCCCAACGAGAAACGGTCGAAAAGTCTGAATCGCGGTGGATAAAAATGCGGGAAAAGCGTCGTCGCCATCGCGCTCCGCTTCGGTTTTGGCGCGTCGGATGGAAGCAAGCAATCCGTCCGCTTCAGCGTCGCTGGTGCTTTTTTCGCATCGAGGTTCTTCTTCGGGTTCGCCGACTTCCTGCGAATTGTCGTTTTCTTGAATAATTTCCGAAGCTTGTGTCCACGATTCGTCCAGATCGAAATCCTGAAACCGGGTCATGGCATGGCTGACGATCCGGGTCTCCGGCCTGGGAATGGTGTCGAAAAGATTCCCAACCACATCGGAAATGGCTTCTTTTTCTTTTTCTTTCAACGCATTGGGCGGGTCGTCCACCAGAGGCGTCATCTGCCGCGCACACCAATCGCAACCGTGGCAGTTCCAGTCGCAACGATCCAGCCGATCCAGGCTTCGGAGCTTTTCCCGGTAGCGGTATCGCGGATGCACGTCCGATTTCATCCGCACGTAGTCGGCAAGAGTGGCGAGGTTTTCCTCGGTGGTGGCCATCCGATCGCATAGCTTCACGACGTGGACCATCCCGGCATATTTCGGCAGGTGAAACGGCAGAACTTCCTTTTTCAGCATGTGCCACAGCGGCAGGCGCTCCTTGATGAAGCGACAGAAGGCGTCGGTATGAAAGAAACGGGCACCAAGCTGTTCCCTGGTCGAAGACGCAGTGGATACCCAGTGATTGGCCTCCACCGGACAAGAAGGCATACAGCCGTCCGAAACCACCAGCTTGACCGTGAACCCGGCATCGGTAAGTTGCTGAAGAATATGCGGTTTTTTGTTGATGTTGCGATCCACGGCGATGGTGTCTGAACCGACGTGGCGTTGCCAGTATTGGGCTTTGAACACGCTGTTCACTTTCGCGATGACCGAGGTGTCGATCCGCAGGTCGGGATAGCGATTGCGAAGCATGTGCGCCCACATGAAATCGGAAATCGACACACGCACCTCGACGACTTCCATCAGCCGTTCGAGTTGGTCCCACAGCTTGTTCTCGTCCACGCTCCAGGGCAGAGGCTGGATGTTCAGCACGACATTCAACGCCACGCCGTCCGGGGCGAGTTCTCGACCGAGACCGAGCAGACGTTGCAAGTGCTCCTCTTCGTTGAGTTTTTCGGCCAGAACCCTGGCGGCGGGAAAGACATCGTGATGGAGCGAAGCGTACACCTCGTCGATCAACACGCGATAGGGACGCACCTTGGACCACATCTCCGGGTCCATGTTGCCGGGAAAACTTACACGGAATCCGAGATCCGAAAAACGCCGGATGTTTTCGGGAGCAAGATCGATCTCTGGAAATCCGTGCGACATTCCGTCTCTTTCCCCATTTCAACCCTCAGACGACGTTCTCCGCCTTTGGGTTGTCCCGTTTTCATGTTTTTCATCATAATATCTTAGTATGGGAAAAGAACAAAAGGAAGGTTAAATTTCTATAGACCTTGCTTGGGGGTGTGAATTTTTTTGTAGGAAAAATCGTAGGTCGGGTGAAATCACCCGACCTACACTTAAAAATCCATGTTTTTCTGAGAAAATAGCGATTTTCCCTACATTTTAAATCACGCCCCTTACTTGGGGACGGAACGAGAAATATCAAAGCATTCCCGGATTATCTCAAACGGTCGCTTCAAATGGAGATTCCCCAACGTTTTTCGCTCTATTCGTCCCCATTCTCAGGGTCGGTCGGCGTTTTCTCGGAATCTGGCGACACGATGAAAGACGAGGCGTCGGGGTTTTCGTCCATGCGCACGAACCACGTTTCGTCGGCCTGACAGATGGGACAAGGCACATCGGGGGCGGGGCCTTCGTTCATGTACCCACAAATTCTACATAGCCATTTCGCCACGATGCGTCCCCCGTTTTTCCGGTTTCTTGAAACGTTTTGAAAAATGTAAAAGTTTCTTGCATGACAACGGTTTGTGGATCACTCCGTGCCAAGCCAATCTCTCGTAGGGTATGCAAAGAGGCCGGACCCGATTGACCCGACCTATTCAAGCGTGTTTCTTTTATAATTTCATATAGTTATAAATATTCAGACATAGGTCCGTTTCACTCCCAGAGCAGCGCCTCATGGGTGAAATTGCCGAACATGACGTTGACCATCACCCCCGCGCCGCTGAGGTCGTCGAGGTCGCCTTGCACCACGGGCGTATACAGCGCAGTGGCCGCCACGCCGATGCGCAACCAGCGCGCGGCGTTGATATCGACGCCTGCCATCGGCTGAAGCGCGAAAAACATGCCGTCTTCGCGAACCACCACCTCTCCGCCGATGGATTCAACCTTGCCCACGCGCGAAATGTACCCCGCCCCGCCGAAACCGACCAGGGCTCCCAGCGGAATTTCAAAAGCGCCGTCCATCATGCGAAACACATACTCCAGGGTCATACCGCCGTAGCCACCGCCGATACTGCGCTCGGAACTGGTGCGATATTCGGAGTCGAGCAGGATATTTTTCCCGGCCACCGTCGTCTGGCTGACGTTGGAACCGACTCCGCCACCGAATCCCATGCCGCCGATGCGCAACTGGTCGTCCAGCACGTAGCCGTAGCCACGCCCTCCGGCCCAGACTCCGAAACCGTCCAAGTTTCCGTAGCCGGAATCGTAGCCGAAATGATGCAGGGCCATGATTACCGGCCCGCCTCCGCCCAACTCCCAGCGGCAGGTACAGGCCCGGTTGCAGCGATCCAGACAGGCGTCGCCCGTCGGTTTCTCGTAATCGTACCATTCCTCGGCGGATTCCTTCGTTTCCTCGGATTTCTCCGCAACTTCGGGTGCTTTTTCGGATTCTGCGGGAGGTTCTTGGACCTCTTTCGCGATGTTTTCCTCCTCCGGTTCGGCGGCAGGAGAGGCTTTCTCGGCGGAAAGCTCGGATTCGGCGGCGAGCAGGTCACGGTGGAGTTCGTCCAGCGCGGCTTCCTCTTCATCCTCGGCGGCGACGGCCTGCCATCCGGGCGTCATGAACACGATCATGAAAAAGAAAACGGTAAAAACACGAAACTTCTTGACAAATTGGCTGGAACACATAAACTGCATCTCCCGTTTGTTTGACACAACGAACTTGCAATCATCGACACGATGACTTCGACTTTACCTATTTCGGGAAAGTCTGCAAGATATGATCTTTGATATTTTTTTGACGCATTGCGATAAAAAACGTTGACTATCTGACGCGACGCATTATAATAGACTTGATAGCGTATTTGTCGTGGAACAGGGTGCAAACCTACCAACCAAGGAGTTGTCTCATGCAAATCACCATCGATACCGACAAAATGGTGGAACGAGTCAAAAGCACTCTGACCGATCTTCGCGACATGGACAAGGAAGTACTGCGAACGCGACGCGAAAAGTTGGTCAAACAAGGTCAGGAAAAGCTCAACGGGATCTACACCAAGGTGCTGGATCGCGCGGGGGAGAGCACGAAAGCGAAAGTCGAGCAGTATCGCAATCGAATCGAAAGCCTTCTCGGCGGAAAAACAGACAGCACTCAGAACGCAGATCCCTCCTAATTGCATCGAATTCTTCACCAATCACCGAACACGAATTCATCCTATCAAAATCACCACGGTCTGTTTTTTCGCCTTCTTCAATCGACGGCCCGCCTCCCCGGCGGGTCGTTTTCTTTATCTGCCTAAGGTACCGATTTTCCTCTCTTTCACGGTTTTGCGAAAGATTTCGCTTCCCTCACATGTAAAAACACCGAAAATCGAAAAAAGTGTCACACCTTTTGAAAACGGCATTCCTAGGCATTGTCCGAGCCTATTTGGGATGTCTCCAAAGTACCTCAAGTTTTTGCCACGCTGTCCGATTAATCGGGTAGGCCCGAAACCCAGGAGGAAGCAATGGCTTTTCTGCAATGGAAAGACGCGTACAGCGTCGGTGTGGAACGCTTCGACGAACAGCACAAAGAACTGATTTCACTCATCAATCACCTCAACGAGGCTATGGCACAGCGCAAAGCCAGCGAGGAACTCGAACCGGTGCTCGATGCCTTGGTGGATTATGCCGCCTTCCACTTTTCCGAGGAAGAAATCGCCATGAAATCCGTGCGTTACGAGGAATACTACGACCACGTAGCCAAACATCGGGAATTCGTTGAGAAAGTGAAGGAGTTTCAGCAGGATTTCAAGGAAGGCAAACTGATGCTTTCACTCAACGTCATGAATTTCCTCAAAGACTGGCTCGTGCAACATATTCAGGGCACAGATAAACGCTACGGTGCCATCCTGGCGGCGACTCCATAACATAAAAAACGCGGGGAAATCTCCCCGCGTCCTACTGCTTTGCTTTTTATAATGGCAGTTTAGACCTTGACACGTTCGATGTACTCGCGGCTGCGGGTATCGATGCGCAGGTGCTCGCCTTCGTTGACGAACAACGGCACCTGAAGCACGAGGCCGGTTTCCAAAGTCGCGGGCTTGGTGGCACCGGATGCCGTATCACCCTTCAGTCCCGGATCGCACTGGGTGACTTGCAACACGACGAAGTTCGGAAAACTTACACCGACTGGACGGTCATTGAAAAACAGCACGTCCACATTCACGTTTTCTTTGAGGAAATAACGGTCCTCGTCAAGCACTTCGGTAGGAATCGTGATTTGATCGTAATTTTCGTTGTCCATGAAGACGAAGCCGGTGCCGTCGTCGTAAAGATACTGCATCGTGCGCTCTTCGAGGTTCGGCTTCTTGACTTTTTCACTGGATTTGAAGGTCCGCTCGATCACGGCCCCGGTAATCATGTTTTTAAGGCGCGTCCGGGTAAATCCGGCGCCTTTTCCCGGCATAACCGCTTGATAAGACACGATAATGTAGGGATCGTTGTCGAGTTCGATCTTGAGATTGTTGCGGAATTCACTAATCAGGTACATGAAACATCCTCTGGGTATTAAAAGGGAAAACTTCGCAGTTTCGATTTGTCGGTGCGGGTCAACAGCTCGTATCCGTCGTCCGTGGCCACCACCACGTCCTCGATACGGATGCCTCCCCAACCGGAAATATAAATACCGGGTTCAACACTGAATACCATTCCCGGCTCGATGACTCCTGGAAATGCCGGCGACAACACCGGCTGCTCGTGCACCTCCAACCCTACACCATGGCCCAGCCGGTGGGTGAAGTATTCGCCGTAACCTTTCGATTCGATATGTCCTCGCGCCACCTCGTCCAGCCTGGGCAGGGATGCTCCCGGCTTGATAGTGTCCATTGCATAGTCGTGGGCGTCTTTGACGACCTGGTAGATTTCCTTTTGTTTTTCAGTAGGTTCGCCCACTACGAGGGTGTTGGTTTCGTCCGTGGCGAAATACTCGTAATGCATCCCCCGGTCGATCACCACGAGATCGCCCTCTTTCAGTTTCCTGTCAC
This sequence comes from Myxococcota bacterium, assembly GCA_963663525.2. Lineage (GTDB taxonomy): Bacteria > Myxococcota_A > SURF-8 > SURF-8. The sequence goes on along the minus strand of CAXXHC010000003.1, from coordinate 535,300 downwards.
TGGGAAATCCGTGGATCAAAGCCCCACGCTCCCCGGCGGCGACAATCGTATCGAAAGACAGTTTGCTGCCTCCCGCCTGACGAAACCCCTTTTCCAACTCCCAGGCCAACTCTTTTTCGGTCATGCCCGCCCAAGCATTGGCCACGACGTCTTCGAAAACCTTCCCAGCAAGTACATTTCCCTTACGCAAGATATCGATTTCACTCGCGTTTTTCACGGAACGCAAACAGGCCATGTTGTTCTCGACCGGCACCAACTCCACCTCTTCGAGACGATCCGAAAGCATTTGATGCTCGAATATCGTCACGGCAAGGCTTTCGAATCCGATGCGATGCAGGTCCATTTTCATCCATTCGTCGGCCATATCGTTGTACGGGTGGGTAATGGTCACCACGCGCGCAGTATCGCCGCACTGCAACCCCGCCTGCTCGGTATAGCGACCGTCCACGAAGATCACCCGGCGACCGTCTCGCGCCAGCAACATGTTTCCCGCCGACCCGGTGAATCCGCACTGATGCTGAATGGCGGGCAGGCTGGACAGCCACAGGGCATCGAGCTTGAGAACATCAAACAGGTCCGTCAACGTAAAGTGAAACGGGTTCGCGAATTCGGCCTTCGGCATAACAACTCCTTTGATTTTCCTTGGACTCCGTGGACGCGAGAAAAAGGAACGCTACAGTTCCGCCCGTACGGTTTCGGCGGCGAGACGCAGCAGATAGCGCCCCTTGCCAAAGGGTTGTTTGGCATCCACCGCCAGCGCCAGCAGGTATTCGCTCGTCAGAAAACTGCAAATCAGAGTGGTTTCGGGACTTTTGAACACGAACTCTTCGGCCACGCCGAAACTGCTGGACGACGATGCGGTGCGCCATTGGTTGAAAATCGCCACGATTTCCGCCGACATCAACTCCAATTCCAGTGTGGAATCGGGAACTTGGTAGGTGGCTACGATGATGCCGTCCGTAGCCAGCAGCACTCCGGCCAGACCGCCCGGCGTTTTCTCCACCACCTGCTTCAGGATTTCATCGAACATGGTCTCGCCCTTTTCCTGGTGCTGAAAAAAAGGAAAGGCCGGTTTGCAACGAAACCGGCCAATTCGAATCCGTTGCACGTCTCTCACAGTGTATCCGGCTTTCGCCGCCATGCAAGAGAATTCGCAACGTGGTATAGTTCACATCAGACGCTCATAACAAAGCTCAATTGGGGCAGAATTGCATTGAACATCCGGTCAGCCATTCGCAAAAGACCGGAAAATCCTGATTCTTGACGACGCATTCCGAATTGTAGTTATCCGTATAGTACTGCTTGACCGTCGCAGCAGCCTCCCCACACCGATCATCGTCCTGCATCAACAAACAGCCTTTGCAGATTTCGATCGGGTAGAGGAAGCTGTTTGTCGCGGTTCCCGATCCATCCATCCTCGTACCGAAAATCTTGATTTTGGCAATCAGCGTTTCCACTCGGTGCGGATTCAAGTCTGCGGTTTTTGGACTGCAAATCGTGCCGTAACAGTCATAATCGAGAATGACTTCACCCGAAATCGGATGCAGGAAGGGTTCACATTCCACCGATCCTTGCAAACAACTCGTCCGGCAAACCCCATTATCCTGGGGACCGTAGTCACAGGATTTCACTTCCATGGAACGAAGATAGCTCGTCCAGGTGTTATTTAATATGTTACGATAATTCCAAGCTTCTACATCCGAGGTCGAAATGTCGTAACAAACATTGGAACAACCTGAGAGCACGGAACAATCCGGGCGGCAGAAACCAGGTCGATCGATGGTAGGATCGTTGAGGTCCGCCGGGAAAGATTTGGTACTTAGATCGGCAAGTTGGGTGGAATCGTATCCAAGAGGCATTTCGCAGGCAAATCCGTTGCAATCCCAGATAGCGGTCTGCGGATGGCAAGCGGTCTGACCGTTTTTCAGAGAATCCACCTTTTCGCGCAAAGCCGCCACCTTGGTCACGATGGACGCAGCCGCGCCTCCCGACAAGGTGTTGATGTCTTCGATGAGAGGTTCGATGTCCGAGATCAACTTGGCCTGCAACACCGCCGCCATACAGGCATCCTGCTGGAGACTTTCACACAGGACGTAGAGATCTTCGAAAATTTCCCGGTAATCGTCGTAATCCATGTACAGCACTTCATCGCTGAACGCCAGTTGCTGCTCGGTAAGATAGGACCGGGTCTGGTAAATCTCGCGAATTTCGTCCAACACCGACGCATTGAGCAGAGGAATCCGCAATCCGGCGGACATTTCGGGTGACATGACCGAGTTAAGCTTGTGGGTGAAACCACTCAGCTTCGTCCATGTGCTGGGAACGATAAAGCTGACGCTCGCTTTGTCGAGCATGATGCGGTTTCCTTCATCCTGGTTCATGGCTTCGTTCATGCTGGATACCGCCATGTTGGCCAACCACACGTATCCTTCGTATCCCGAATTGCCCGTGTACTGTTGAACGGCCAGATCCAGTCTTCCCGTGTTGATAAGCGTCGCTTCGCCACCACCTGAAGGATCGGGAACGGTATCCTCGCAGGGGTCCAGAATCCCGAAAATCACGAGTGATTCCAGGTCTGGGCTGTCACAGGCAGTTCCAGCGACACTCAATAGGATCGCGAAAACCATCAGTGGAATGAACGGGATAGGTTTAAATTTCATTGTAACCACCTGTTAATTCATAGACATCGAGGACTGAGTCCTGGTCATGATACGTGGGGTGATGAAGACGAGCAGTTCCGTTTTTTCCTGGGTAGTGCTGTAGTTTTTGAAAATCCACCCTAAAATCGGAATGTGCATCAATCCGGGAACACCCTGGGACGATTCGTCGAGTTTCTTGGTGTAAATACCACCGATTACGGCTGTTTCACCCGTACGAACCAACACTTCGGTCTGTACCTTCTTGGATACGATAGCCGGGTCTTTGGTTCGTTCGTTCTGGCGGGAAAAGTCCGGCTCGTCTTTTTCGATGTTGAGCTTCATGATGATGCTGCCATCGGCTGTAATATGAGGCAGGACTTTAAGACGCAGCAGTGCGGGAACCATTTTGGAGTTGGGCTGTCCGGTGGCGGAAATCGTCGTTACCGGAATCCGGAGGCCTTGTTCAATCACGGCTGCCGTGTTGTCCAAGGTCGTGATTTTCGGAGAGGAAATGACCCGCAGCTTGCCGTTGATCTCGGCAGACTGGATGCGCAGAGCCAGGTTCGCAGCATTGTTCGAACTGCCCATCTGCATCCCGATACCGGAGGTCGATGTGGCGATGGGAACGTTCACGACGTAGTCTGGTACGTCTGTGCTGGGAATACCGGGACTATTGGTCAGATCCTGACCACCGTTGATACCCAGGTTGCTGGGGAAGGCCAGACCGGTGGGGTTGCCCGTAAGTGCGGACATTTGGTAATAGCCACCCCATTGAATGCCGAACCCTTTCACGTTTCGCACGTCGGCTTCGACGATCTTCGCCTCGATACTCACTTGAGGCGTCTGCATGTCGAGCTTGGCCACGAGTTGTTCGATCTGAAGCACGTTTTCGAGCATGTCCTTGACGATCAGCACGTTCATGCGCGAGTCCACGCTAACCTTGCCTCGCTCGGAGAGAAGCTGGGACATGTCGTCCAAAAGGTCGTTCGCACTGGAGTAACTGACCGGAATCAGGCGAAGATGCAGGGGAATGCTTTCCATTTCCGATTCCCACATTTTCTGCTTGATCTCCCGCTCCGCCGCCAGTACGCCGATGGGAGCCACGCGGATGATATTGCCCTTGCGCTCCATGTCCAATCCCTTGGAACGAAGGATGATCTCCAACGCCTGCTTCCAAGGCACGTTGAGCAATCGCACCGTAACGGTTCCGCCCACGTCCGAGGTGATGATGTTGAGCTTGCTAACGTCCGAAATCAGACGCAACACGTCGAGAATGTCGGCGTTTTTCAATTCCAGGGAAATCCGCTGGCCACCGCTGGCGTCGCCTAGCGGATCGCGATACGAGAAGTCTTCCCCGGGAGCACCAGTGTATCCTCCACCTTCCTCCATGGGAGCGGTCTGTTCGTTGGCGTATTCAATCACCGTATCGCCAGCCGAATTCACGGCGATTTTGCCTTCGCTGCTGCCGCTGGAAGCCTGCTCGCCATCGAAGTCGAACTCCCAATATAAGGTATTGTTGTCGTTCCAGACCCGGTTCGCCACCTTTTGGGAGGTATGCACGACGATTTGACTCGACGATTCACCGTCGGTCGAATTGAAGGAACTGACCAACTGAACCGGACCGTTGAATTCGCTTGTATCAAGACTTTGTTCCAGGTGGGAGGGAATCTGCGTGTTCGGCAGTTCCAGCACCAACTGGTCATCGGAGGCCGAAACCAGGCGGTAGTCGGTCACCTTATCGAGCTTCATTTCCACCACCGCCCGCTTGGGAGCATGACGAAACTCGAGAGCATCGAGCCGCGCCACTCCGGCAGGAATCTGAGGCTTTTCTTCCTCGGCCTTGGCGATCTCGGCCACGGGAGCCGGCTCGACCACCTGAGGAATTTCCTCTGCCTTTTCAACTACTTCCTGCTTTGGAGGTTCTGGAGGAGCCACGACGGCAACGGCTGTCGCTTCCGGCGCTTTCGGTGCCTCGGGCATCGAGAAGGCAAAGCGGGTACCGCGTTTTTCGGTCGCGAAATCGAACACGGGTAGGGGCTGTTTCAGGTCGAGTACAATACGTACTTTCTGGCTGTGCTTGCCGATTCGAATTCCATTAAGATAGGTATCGTCGCCTTTATAACTCCTTTTCACGCTTTTTTCCGCTCTGGCTCCCGGAAGATCGACCACCAACCGATCTGGATCGCACAGGCGCAGCAAAGTGTACTGGTCGTCCTCGAAAGGCCGGTTGCTGCGAACGTGGAGCACCCCGCCATGGTCGGTGCTCTCGAAACGCAGGGCGCTGACCGTCGCGTTCGAAACGCCCTTGGCCTGATGCATCACGACGGGCTCGCCGTTCACGCATTCGGGCAGGGTGGGAACCTCGGCGACTTGAACCGGAGCTTCGGTTTCGACTTCGACCGGCGTGTCGATCGTCTCAACCGTTTCAGGCTCTGAAACCGCAACGGTTTCGGGAACTTGCTCGCCTTCCTCCGCCGGGGCTTCGGCAACGTAGCCTGCGGGATGGTTCAGCACCAAGACCAGCTTCCCGTCGGTATCGCGCACCGCATACTCAAGATCCTGCTCCAGTCCGAACAGAAGCCGAACGGAATGGCGATCAGGTCCTATTAGTGTATTGGCGGTGATGACCTCGATCAAGCCATCTTCCACGACGTTGACGGAAGGCAACTCATCGCCGACGGCGTCCGAAAAATCGACCACCAGTCGTGGAGGATCGAATAATTTCTGGACCATCGGCGTCAGCTTTCCTTCGCCTTCGATGGAAATCAGGGTCTGGCTCTGCTGCCGGTCAATTTCGAGCGAGTGAATTCTGGCGATGTCGTCCCCCGGAGGAGCGGGTTCGCTCGAAGGCGCATTCGCTTTTCCGGAGGCGCAACTCGTCAAAGCAAGCACCAGCAACAGACTCGCAAGCTGCAACACGTTCGTCTGCCTGTTCATTGGACTCCCTTTATACGGCTGCATGAATCGGTGGTTCGAAACATAGCCGCTCCCTTTATTCCGGTTTCGATTGAAGGCGCGAAACATATTCACTGAATTCCTTTCCTCTGCCCATATCCTGTCCGAGCCGGATTGGCTCTTGCGATCATCTTTTTGATATCGACTCCCGTACGGTTTGCGTTTTCAGTCCGAATATCCCCTGGAATTCAAACCGCTTGGGAACTTTTGCAGTCCTTTTTAACTATATTTAGTATATTATACTATCTTTAACCAAAAACCGCAACTTTCTCACCTAGAAATCCACATCGGGAATCGTCACGACATCGTTGCTCGAATCCAACAGATACGTGGAATTCGGCGAGGGACGCGATGACGGCGTAGTCGACTTGGGTTGAATCGGCTGAGACGTGACGGAAATCGACTTGGACTGTTCGAGCACGGTGTTCAAATCGTCTTCCGGCGACGTCGCGCCGCCAGCCTTGTCCTGAGCGCCTTTGCCTTCCTCCCCTTCAAGTTCCTCCAGGCCGTAGATATCTTCCGTCCCGGTTTCGAGACCGCCCACAGACATCCGAAGCTCGATTTCATGATTGATCTTACGCCCTTCCGGGCCACCGATCACCTCGGAGACAATGATGCTGTCTTTCTTGATTTTCGTGACTTTTCCCCAGTTTCGCCCGATCAAGCTGCCCGGCTTGACCACATGGGAATGACTTGACGGATCGACGACGTTCGCCATCGGAGCAGCCGTACCCCAGATGATTCCGGTAATACGGAACTGTTGCACGTCGTAGCGCTGCAACGGACTGAGGATAGTAGGCTTGCTCTCGCCGCCCGTCTGGTTTTCCGTTTTGATATTTGAAACTTCATAAATCGACATGAACGGGTCGCGTTTGCCAACGGAAATGTATACGTAGTCTTCCGTAGTCTTTCCGTCTTCTTCGCCCTTTTTCCCGTTGTCCGCGCCCTTTTGATCTCCGGCGGCCTGGGCGGCATCTCCCACAGCCCCCTCGGCACCTTTCGCCGTCTGGGCTTTGTTCGCAACCGGTGCCTCGTCCTCGCAGCCACACCAAACCAAGCCTACGAGAATCATCAGCCATGCGAGCGCTATCCGACCTGTTTTCATTCCAATCATCCTGGTAGCCCTTTCTTACACCGGGGCTATTTCAGTTTGCCCGGTAAAAACCGGTACGTCGTCACTGTGACTTGCGCGGCCAAAAGCTTTTTGCCCGTAACCTTGCCTTTGCCGGTTTTAACCAAATTGAAATTGAAGTCCCCCACACTGACGATTCGGTTCAATTTCTGAACGGAATCGAAAAACGATACCAGTTCTACGTAGGTTCCCTCCAGATTCAACTTGATCGGAATCGTCGAGTAAAATCCGCTCGTTTTCTCCGGCTTGGGCACGAAACTCGTGATGAACAACCCCGCCTTGCGCGCCAGGGCCGAAAGCCGTTGCAAAAGCCCGTCGATTTCGCTTTTTTCTGGCAGCAGCTTGATGGCACGAGACAGTTCCTGCTCCAGTTTCTCTTTACGGCGCTTGTAAATCGACAACTCCGCGATTACTTTCCGTTTCTTTTCGAGATCCGATTCGAGGTTGGAGATCTTGCTTTTCACCGTGGCTTGCTCGTCCTCGATAGGAGCGAGGAAAAGAAAGATGTTGGCCACGTAGATTAGGATCAACACTACGATCAAACCAAGAATCTTGTGAAGAATCGGTATTCTTGCAAATCGATCGAGAAATTCTTCCATGGGAACCCAACCTTTCCGAGCTTAGCTGCTGGGCTTTATGTACTTGACACTCATTTTGAAGATCGACAGGAACTCAACATCCGCCCCGACGGCCATTTTCTTGGCGGGGTGCGCCTTGACTTCCTTGAGCTGCACACCCGTGAAAAACGGACTGGACTCAAGATTGCGCATAAACACGGCAATATCTTTGTTCGATACGGCCACGCCGGAGAGTTGGATCATCGCTCCGCCGATCTTGAAACTCGTCAGCCACAGCTTTCTCGGAAGAATGGTGGACAACTCGTCGAGCATACGAACCGGACCGGTTTTCGAAGCCTTCAGCTTATTGATGACATTCAGTTTCTTTTGCAACTCCGCTTCGCGCTTCTTGACTTCTTCCGCATCACCGATCAGGTCGTCGAGCTTGCTCAACTCGGTTTTCAGGTCGTTGACTTTGGCCTGCAAACCCGTGATTTTCGATTTTTCCCGCTGATTGCCGGTATACAGCAAAGCCACCACCGCTACGATGGCGATCACCGCGAGAATGATCTGCTGCTGGCCCAGGCTACGTTTCTGGGCCTGCTTGACCGGAAGTAGATTGATCCGAATCATTCGTCGAAACTCCTCAGCGCCAAGCCCACAGCGACAGCCGCCTTGGGCGCTTCATGCCGAATAAAGTTGATATCGAAAATACGTTCGTTGATACGAATGTTGCGGAAGGGGTCGAAGACCTCCACGGGCAGGCCGGTTCGTCCTTCCAGGATTTTGGGCAGGGAAGAAATCTTGGAGGTTCCGCCACACAGGAACAGTTTGCTGATTTCACCTTCCTGATTGGTGGCCGAGAAGAATTCCAAAGAACGCCGGATTTCGGAACTTAGCGTTTCGCAGACTTCCCGGATGACCCGTTCGACTTCCTGCGGAATTACGGAATCGGAATCCACGCCGGGCTCACCACCAAGCTTGAGATCTTCCGCTTCCACGTAACTGAGGTTGAGTTGCTTCTGAATCTCCTCAGTGAACTGGTTACCGCCCATCGTGATATCGCGGGTGAACGTAGTCATCTTATTCGCGATGACGACGATGTTCGTCACCGACGCGCCGATATTGATAAGCGCAATGGTTTCGTCGGCAGGAATCGGATAGTTGACTTCGAAGGCATTCACGACCGAGAAGGCGTCCACGTCCACGACCAGCGGATTGAGTCCCGCCTCCGAGACGACCGCCGTATAGTCGTAGATCATGTCCTTCTTACCCGCGACGAGCAAGACGTCCATCTGCCCCTGTTCGGAACCTTCCTGGTTGAGAATCTCCACGGCGACGTTCACGTCGTTGATATCAAAGGGGATGTACTGTTCCGCTTCCCACTGGATGGAGTTGTCCAACTCGGTTTTCGTCATCTGGGGAAGGCTGATCTTTTTGATGATGACGCTGTGGCCGGAAATGGAAATCGCGCAGTCCTTGGTCTTGATGACCGCCGAATCCATCAGGCGACGCACCGCGTCCACCACCGCCCCGGAGTTCATCAGGGAGCGGTCCACGATCGTCTGCTGCGGCAGCGGCGCCAGACCGAAGTTGGTCAATTCATACCCACGCTTGTTTTTTTTCAGGCTGACGACCTTGATCGAATTCGATCCAATGTCCAGCCCTATCAATCCGCGACCCATGCAGGCACCTCGATGTCTTTAACGGGCGTGTTTACCCTCTGCCTTCGCTTCGGGGAAAACCACCCCCTCCGCCTTGAAATATTCCGAGCCGAAAACGAGATCCTTCTGCTCCAAATCCAGTCCAAGTGCAAGAATGATCTTCCGCATCGTATCCATCCGGCAGGGCTTTCCACTTTCCACTCGATCGATCGTCAGAGCCGAAAGCCCAGCTTTACGTGCCAGTTCCGCTTTACTCATCAGCTGGGCTTCTCGAAGCCGCCGAACATTGTTCGGGACCTTCACGTTGCTTCTCCATTATAAAATGAAACAAATCTTATTGAAAGCAATTATACTCCAACGAAAGTGAAATTGTCAAATAATTATCAAATTTAACTTAATTATACAAAATTATAGCATAATCATCTTTTCTTTTTCATATTTATATGTCACCCCGCCTCCGCATAAATCCGTTTTTCATTTTTCCCGCGACACGCGATTTTGACAGGCACGAAAGCTATTATACCGAAATCAATCGAAAATTTCCAGAAAGTTCCGCCAACGCCGACTTTTTACAAAACATCCAGATATGCGAAATTTCCGAGTTTCTCCGTATTTCACCGACCACCCAAGGCTGTTTCGGCTTCCAAACGCATCCTTATTTTTCAGTTCTTCTCCAACAGTCCAAGCACCTGTCCCATCAGGATCGGCCCGGTCTTCGGCCCCAACGATACGGATTGCTCGTAAGCATACAGCGGTTCGCCGTATTCCTCGCGGGTCATGATGTACCCAAGCTCGTCCGCACCCAATCCCAATATCATTTTATAGCGCCCCTTCATGCGACTTTTGATCGCAAAACCCAGCGAAGGGAAAATCTCGCCCGGCACGGAAACAATCTGCATGTCTCCCAGGTCGATGCGCCAGGCTTCCGTATACAGGCGACCGTCTTTGAACGTTCGTTGGTTCAGCACCACCTTCGAGGCAAGCGCCCTGAACACGGGGTTGTCCACAGGCACGGTAAACGCCTGCCGGAATACCCGAATCGAGCGCAGCTTCAGTTTCTGTCCCGAACGAATCGCCAGGGCGGCGCGATCCGCCAGGAATTCTCCGAACTTCTTTGCGTACTTGTAACGGATCTCACTATGATACTCCAGATGTCTCGGCAGAGCCGGCACGATGATGCCCCCGACCACGCCGTTGAAAAAGGCCGCCACACCTCCCTCGCGCCGCTCCAAGCGAGGGTACAGAAAACCGGGGAAATCCGGATGCATGTAGTCCTGATCGCCGCCCAGAGATTCGGCGTGGTTGCCGTAGTTCACCATCGTGAAAACCGTCTGGCCGTCCACACGGGATCGGGCCTGCAACACGGTCATTTCGTCGTCTTTCCAGCCCGGCTTGTGGGCGTTTTCCGACACCTGCTCGCGGATCATCGTCCGCGCGGCGTAAAGATCCGCCGGAACCGCCGACTTCGCCGCATCCAGGATGCCGTCGGCAATCTGTTGCTCGATGCGCGCCATGTAGCCATCTTCGATCCCGCTTTCCACCGGAACCATCAACAGCAGGGAACGTCCCCACAGGCCCATCGTGTCCGGCCCGGCATGGTTGTGCGTGGACGTCACAATGACATCTTTGCCCCAGGTAGTGCTAAGACGCTTGCGGATGTTCCAGATGCGATCGTTCATCAGGCCCACGGTGTCACAGGACACCATCGCCAGCGACTGCCTGCCGTCGTCGAGAAACAAAATCCTCGCCGTGATGCGCCCTTTCGCGCCCCGTGAAGGTTTGTTCGCCGAGTATCCCGCCAGCCAGTAGCCTTTTTCACGAAGCGGCGTGATGTCCACCACCTTGGCGCCCACAATCAACTCGTGGCTTTTCTGCGCCAGACGCCATTCCTTCCAGGCGTCGTAGGGTGTCCGGTCGGGTACATCCACCGCCGGAAGTTCCGGCAGTTTGTCCGGCCAGGTGAAGTTCGGCGGATCGCCGCAGCCCGATACCAGCAAGGCTATCGACATACCGCATACCCATAACATGGCGAGTCCCACGCGCCGCCACCGTTCCACCTTTTCGAATCCGCCCATGGTTTGCACCCCGTTCTGCAATCCTGCTTCGTTTCGTATGCTTTCACGTTCGAACGTGAAAACCCGCAAAAACACTACTCCCCGAACACCCGCGCGAAAATCGCATCGACGTGCGTCAGGTTCCGCTTGAGATCGAACACGTCTTCTATCGCTTCCCGACCGATCTTCTCCACCACCTCGGGATCGGACAAAAGAGACTCCTTCAAGGTAAGGCTGTCGTCGTCCCAGACCTTCATCGCGTGACGCTGCACCATTTCGTAGGCCGTCTGCCGTTTCAGCCCCTTTTGAGCCAGCATCAGCAGAAACGGCTGGGAAAACGCCAGCCCGCGCGTCAATTCCAGATTGCGTTGCATGGAATCGGGAATCACGGCGAGGTTCTCCATCAGCCGCGTCAGGCGACAAAGGGCATAATCGGCAAGGATCGTCGAGTCGGGCGCGATGACGCGCTCCACCGACGAGTGGCTGATGTCCCGCTCGTGCCAGAGCGCCACGTTTTCGAAGGCGGAAAAGGCGTTCGAGCGAATCACCCGCGCCAGACCGGTCAGATTTTCTGCGGAAATCGGGTTCTTTTTATGCGGCATCGCGGACGAGCCCTTCTGCCCCTTCCGAAACGCTTCCTCCACTTCGCGCACCTCGGTCCGCTGCTGGTGGCGCAACTGCACGGCCAGCCGCTCGATGCTGCTCGCAATGCCCGCGAGACAGGAGAAAAACGCCGCGTGGCGATCTCTCGGTATCACCTGCGTGGAAATCGGTTCGGGGTTCAGACCGAGGATTTCGCAGGCCCGCTCCTCGACGCCGGGAGGAATGTGAGCGAAGGTGCCCACCGCCCCGGAAATCATCCCCGTGCCAACCTCTTCGCGGGCGCGTTCGAAGCGTGCGCGGTGGCGGTCGAATTCGGCATAAAATCCGGCGAGCACCAGGCCGAATGTCACCGGTTCGGCGTGAATGCCGTGGCTGCGGCCCATCATCGGCTGATGCTTGTATTCCATCGCCCGGCGCTTCAGGGTATCCAGCAGGGCGTCGAGATCTTCGGCGATCAGCGCGCCCGCGTCCATGAGTTGCAGGGCGAAGGCGGTGTCGAGCACGTCGGAACTCGTCATGCCGAAATGCACCCAGCGCGACACAGCGCCCAGTTGCTCCTCGACGTGGGTCAAAAAGGCGATCACGTCGTGGCGCGTGACGGCTTCGATTTCCTCGATGCGCTCGGGGCGGATTTCGACCGTGGCCGCCGCGATTTCCTCGGCGGCTTCCTTGGGAATCACACCCAACTCGCCCATGGCCATCGCCGCCGCCCGTTCGACCTTCCACCAGTTTTCGTATTTGCTCTGGTCGGTCCAGATTTTTCCCGCTTCCGGGCGGGTATATCGTTCGATCATCGTCTCGTTTCCTTTCCATGCGCCCGGCGCATGAAACCGAATTTCTTCATCTATTTTGCGACCCTGAAAAAGAATCCACAACCTACAAGTTTTTCATTTTCGGGTCAATGTGCGACAACATCTCCCAAAACGTGCAAAAAACTCCTATTTCGGAAACCGTCAGTGCAGTTCGATGTACCGCACGTGGATATCGAGCGTCACCTCCAGAGTCGGGGAGTCTTCCTCCGCTTCCGGCACGTACCGGGATTCCTCCGCCCCGGAGCTGTCGATAATTACCGCCTCGGCAACGTCTTCCGGCAGCGGCAGCGAAAGCGCGTAGGTCGTATCCATGCCACCGCTCGCTTCCGTACCCTCGATGATATCCCCCTTCTCCCGCCCGTCCCAGACGGCCAGCAGCCTGGAGTCGTCCTCTCGCAGAAATCCCAGCACGTACACATCGTCCGGCAGGTTCAGTTCGGGCGAGAGATCGCGCGCGAAACGGGCGTCGCCGACAACCTGCGATAAATCGCGAAACGCTTCCCAGGTCTTTTTCACGCGGCGGGGTTCGGTTTCGTCTTCCGGGTAGCCGAACAGTCCGAAATAATTGCTGAAATCGTCCATGGCCCCCGGATCGGGCGTTTCGTCGTAGAAGGTATACCAGAGGTACGCCGCCTCCTCGCTATTTACTGTGGGTAAGCAGTTTCATCTGCGGCAGGTCGAAGTCTAGCTTTCCAGCGACGAGGAAGATCATGGTTCGAAGCTTCCTAAACGACCTGAACCCTCTGGCCTTGCGCTTGGCCGCCTGAATTATACCGTTGATGCCTTCCACCAGCCCTTGTGTCAAACCTGACTGAAACCACCGCAATACCCCATCCCAGTGGGTCTTGATCGTTTTGGCTACCTTGATCATCGGCGGCAGTTGGCTGTGCGTGGCCCAGAAATACCAGTACTGCAACTGCTTCTCACCGTCATCTGGATGGCCTGCGTAGTCGGCATATACCGACTGAAGCGTCTCTTTGAGCCGATAGCCCCTGGCCGTTTTCAGCGTGCTGTCTTTCAACTCATCGAACTTCTCTCGCTCTTTGTCCGTAAGGTTTTGCTCGTTTTTCAACCAGACCCATCTCGTCTTTTCCAACTCAGTCCTGTCTTGGCGCTCCTCACGCCGCACCTCGTCCACGGCCTTGTTGACAAGCTTCATCACGTGGAAGCGGTCGAAGGTCATCGCCGCATCGGGAAACTGTTTCCCAACCCCCTTGATGAACGCCGCTGACATGTCCATGCTGAACTCTTTCACCTGTTCGGGTTTACCGCCGTGAGCGTGAAGCTCAGCCTCGAAGCCCGCCACCGTCCGGTGGTCTTTGCCGGGCTCCACGTGCAGAACCTTCGCCTCGTCCATGTCCACGAACACCGTCACGTAGTCGTGCCCACGGGAACGGCTGGTTTCATCCACGCCCACCGCTTCGACCTCGGACCAGTCCTGCTTCGCCAGACTCGAGTCCACATAGTATTCCAGCACCCGCCAGATCCGCGTGTCGTGCTCACCAAGTATTTCGCCGATCCCCTTGGGCGTCATGCCCTTTCTGGCCATAAGCAGTACCAGCGCCTCAAAAAGCAGCGTGAACCCCGCACCAGGACGCGCCCAAGGTACCTCCACCGTTTTTACTCCGTGTTCAGGGCATTTGATCCGGGGTAGGCGTGCGTGAAGATACGCCTCGTGCTGAAAAAAGTTCAGATGTCGCCAACTCCTCTCGTTCGTATCGTGAACCCCGCAAGCCACCTCGCATTGCGGGCACGCAAACCGGCTCCCGGCGGGAAAATCCAGGTACAGATCCAACCGGTGGCGCTCGGCGTCAAAGTCAATATCCACCACCTCCCAGGGAGGGGTCAATCCAAGAGCCATCGTGAAAAGTCCGCGCTCGTCCATCTCTTGCTCCTTCAGTGTGCAAAGGTTACACTGGCAGAACTTCGGCGGAGGATAAGGCAACGCGGGGACGCGACCCGAGCGCCGTCGAAGGTCCGAACCTGGAAAGGAGGGGGAAACCTCTCCTTTTCTCTTTATCCCTTATTACAACAACCAGGTTTGGACTTCAAAGCGATAAATCCCAGGGGTGCGGGGACGGGTCCCCGGATCGGCGAAGCCGATGCATAAGCTGCCGTTACCCACACTAAACAGCGAAGAGCCGGTACGCCTCGATGCGATCCCGCGAGGCCAGCAACGCGCTTCTCGTGAGATAGCGGGCGGACGCTTCCTCCCCCAGCGACAACGTGGGCCAGCCCACCTCGGTAAACCAGATCGGCGCGTCCTCCTTACCGATTCCGGCAAGCATTTCGCGGGCCATTTCGATCATCAGCACCTGACCCTCGGCCTGGTATTCGCCGTTCAACTCGTCGTATTCCGGGGGATAGGACATCATGCAGGAGTAGGGATGCAAAGCCAGTACGTCGAAGTAGTCGCCGATGTCCGGGTGCTCGACGATCAATTCCTTCAAAAACCACCAGCGTTCGTAAAAATGATCGTCGAGCGAGTACGAGGCCAACCCGCCGATGGATACCTGCGCGTCGGGACAGACGGCCTTGATGTTCGTGTAGCCTTCTTTGACCAGCAATCCGTAATGCTGCGGATTCGGTTCCGGCTCCCAGAACACATCGATGTTGGGCTCGTTCCACAGCTCGTAATCCTTGATGACATCGCAGTATTTTTCTGCCACTTTTCGCGTAAACTCTCCATATTCCTCAGGAATCAGGGAACTATCTCCCTCTCCGGTCTCGGCCCAGTCCACGTCGTACCCCACCTGCGGAATCAGGCGCACGTTGTTTTCCTGCGCCATGTCCACCTGCGTCTGCACGCGCGCGAAATCCCATGCATCGTCCTCCGGTTCGAGGTGGTTCCAGCGGAAATGCTCGCGAACGATGGCCTGCCCCAGTTCTTTATACTTGCCGAATTCGAAGTTGCGGTTCTCGTCTTCCCCTTCGTTCTGCTTCATGTGCGAGGCGACACCGAGCATCGCTGCGATGGAGACACCCACCGGTTCCCAATCCGCCCAAAGCGTGTCCAGAGGGGAACTTTCGGCGTCGAGTTCCTCTTCCGCTCCGACTTCCACGTCTCCATCGCCGTCCGAAATCCCATTCGACGTGTCGTCGCCACAGGCGAAGGTCAATCCTGCCACAATCAACAAAAACGGAAATAATACCTTCCAACAGTCACCAGCTTGCATCGTAACTTCCATCCTCTCCACGGGGTTCCGTTTTATCGTACTCTACTCAACTATTGAGAATCACGGAGTTTTCTGGATTTCATCCGGAGATCACCCGGCGTGTTCGTTTCGTCCGGCCTCGGATTTCGCCAGAAGCCGCAACGCCGCCAGCACCACCGTATCGGGATGGAGGTTTTTCAACGACGGGCACGGCTCCTTGTATTTCTTTAATTTTCGCATGGAAAGACGTTTGGTTCCCGCCGCCGCGTCCACGATTTCGTAGGGTTCCCAGTACGGCCCGAACACCGCCGGATCGGTCGGCCCGTAAATCCCCACCACCGGCACACCCTGCGCCGCGCACAGGTGGAGCGGTCCGGTATCGGGACCGATGGCAAGCCGGGACTGCAAGGCCAGTGCGGCCAGCGCCTTGATCCCCATTTTATCCGCCACGACGAAGCTCCCGCCGGTGGCTTCGTCCAGTTTGGCGGCGATGGCTTCCTCACCCGGCCCAGTAACGATCACTCCTTGGAGTCCCGTGCGCTGAGCCACCTGGGTCATGATCTCGGTGTAGCTCTCCAAAGGTAGCATTTTCGCCCGCTTGGATGCGGCGGGCAGCAGCATGAAAAAGCGACCGGATTCCAATCCGTGCTGTTTCATGAAAAGATCTGAGTGGGCTCTTTCTTCCTGACTCACCGCCACCGGCACGCGCTCGGCCTCGTCCGAAGCCCCCACCGCGCGGGCGACGAGATGCATGTTGCGGTCGATGGCGTGCGGCGCTTTCGGCTTTTTCACCGTATGGGTCTGAAACAGGCGATTTCCCTCGCGCCAGGTGGACAACGCCATGCGGATGCGCGCCCCGGAAGCCCAGGCGAAAAAGCCGGAGCGAAAAAGCAGGTGGAAATCGAACGATCCGTTGAAACGGAACTTTCTCAGCCGACGGACGAATTCGAACACGAACTGAAACGCCGCCCAGATGAAGTGGACGTACATGAACCGGCTCGTGGCGTCGCGACGGTCGAAAGCCACCACCTCTTCGAGATCCTCCAGACCCTCGACGATCTCGGCGTTGCGGTCGTCCACGAGATACACGAGGCGGGTTTTAGGATAACGGCGATGCAGCACCCGCACGGCAGGAAGCGTGTGGATCACGTCGCCCATCGCAGACAGGCGAACCAGCAGCAACCGATACGGATGAAGATTGACGAACGGATTTCGTTTCACGGCAAAACTCCGGGACAATTTTCGCACGATTTCCAACGTATAAGGATGTAGCAGAAGCGCGCTGGAATTTCAAAAAAACGGCCCGTTTGCGCCTATTTGCATTACGGAGCATCAACCATCTCGGCGATGCGCTCGGCCAGCAGATCGGCGATGATGCGGTGGCCTTTCTCGTTGGGGTGGATCGGGTCGGTATCCGGATCGACGAACAAATACTCCGGCTCCTCCGCGAACGCCGCCGCCACATCGACGAGGGGCGTTTTGTTTTCGCGAGAGAACGCACGGAGGAACTCGTTGTATTCCAGGCCCATTCTCCCGCAGCGTTTCGATTCGCTTTCCACCGTGCGTTGCAGCGCCTGCCGGGCTTCGTCGCGGCGTCCGAGCTTGACCAGACAGACACCCCGATAATAATGGGCAAGGGATAAATCCGGCACATGTTCCAGGGCTTTTTCAAATTCCGGCAGGGCGTCTTCACAGTGGCCTTCCTCGGCGAAGCGCGCCCCTTGTTCCAGGTAGGAGCGGGCGGTCTTCAGAGTTGGCTTGTCGGGAACCTCCCCCACGGGAAGATTCACCGGCATGGCGATCAGCACCACCGATATGCCCTCTCTCTTTGCCAAAATATTCATCACCTCCAGGTTTTCCCAGTAATGTCGGATAGGTACACGCTCCGATCCCGGTCGGTAGAGTTCCAGGGGCTTGCCGTCAAGCCTCTCTCCCCCCGAGATTTTCGCGAAAAGACGACCCAGCAGGCGATAGAACGCGCTTTTGTCCAACAGATTCCGAATCCATATCACCCAGGCGTTTTCCGACTCCAGGATGCGGTCCGAGCGACCGTCGGAGCGGAAAAAGCGGTAGCTGTCCACGTCGTTGATGACGTAGGAAATCGTAATCAAATCGGGAGGTTGCGGCAAGATCTCCCGTTCGAAAAACCGCCGCCCCTGGTGGGAGGAATAGCCGATCATCCCGCCATTGACGACTCGCACGTGCCGCCCTTCGATCGTCCCCAGGCGCTTTTCAAGCTGGTGGCTGTAGGTGTCGGCGTAGTCCACGCCCCATCCGAAGGTGGGCGACGCCCCCAGGCACACGATACGAAACGGTTTTTTTTCTTTATTTCCAGACACTTCGTCATCTTCGGCGACACGCAGCCCCCGCGCGTCGGTGGTCACGACGTGCCCGGCGAAGGTCGTGCTCAGGTGCGGGCGCTGCCGCCAGAAAAGCACCGGGTCGCGCTCCAGCACGTCGAGGATGCGCTCCAACTCGTCGTCGCCGCCGTCCACCAGACGTGCGGCGAGTTCCACGAGCACCAGCAACAGCACCCCGAACCCCAGTGCCAGCAACCGGGCCAGACGATCCGCGTTTTTTCGGTTCCGTAGCGTCATCATATGGATTTCACTAGGTTTTTTGATCGATCATTCGTGCCAGCACGCCGGATTCGGGATGCTGTCGGAAGTCTTCCAGGTACTCCGAGATCCGGGCGATTTTCCGGCGATAAAACCGCTGCACGCCACGGCGATAAGCATCTTCTCCGTAACGCGGAATATAGTATCCCAAAGCGAAGGCGTTGTGCAGCGTCAGTTGAAAACAGCGGGCCTGCATACGGCGGTCGGTTTCGGTGCCTTTGACGTTTTCACGCTCCAAAATGCCCAATTCCGTTAAAAGTCGTCCCGTCGTGCGCGGTTTTGTCTCCGAATCATCCCTATTCGCCTCTTTTTCCCGAACCAATCCAACCTTGTGCGACCAATCCAGGCCATCGGGCGAATCGTAGTCGAACACCGGATTCGTATACGCAATGCCGAAACGTTCGTACATCGCCCGCAACTCGTCGAGCCCCTCCCGCATCTGTGCCGGAAAATGCGACATGTGCCGGTTCGCGCCGTCGGCAACCTCGGACAGTCCGTGCTCCAGGCAGTAGGCCAGCGTTCGCACGTGCATACTCAGTTTGCACAGACCGCAGGTGGTCAGGTTGAAAAATCCGAAGCGCCGGAGGTTCTCCCAGTAGTCCAGGTAGGTGATCCAGCGAAACAGGCGGTCCACGTCGAAGACCTCGTGCACGAAACGGTCGCCGAAGCGTTCGCGCAGCAAGGCCACGTTGACCCGGCTGTTTTCTGGACGAAAAATCCCCGAATGGCCGTAGGAAAGCAGATGAAGGCGGTCGTAGGATTGCGCCAGCAGCGCGGCGGCGGCGGTGGAGTCGGTGCCGCCCGAAAAGAGCACGGCGACTTCCTTCATTCGTCCGCCCTCTTTCGTTCGAGATTTTTCAAAAGCAGGCGCATCAGCGCGAAGTACACCCCGTAAAGTCCCTGCAAGACCCAGCCCAACCCTTCGGTGAAAAGCACCCGCGCCCGCCAGGGCAACAACAACGCAAACAGCAGCAGAAAAAACAGGAAAAAGCGTTTCATGCCTTGCCATCCTTCTTCGGCACGGCGATCAGCCGACGGATGAGAAAGGCTTGCAGCCCCAGGGCCAGCGCCTCGAAAACCCCTTTTACAAACCGCCACTTCTTGGGCGCTTTCCAAAATCCGCGCCACAGGCGGCGGACACTGAAAATGAAGCGCTCCTGCGCCAGCAGGATCAACTCGTTCAACTCGGCGGCGTCCAATTCGCCGTAACTGCGGGCGAACGAGAAAAAATGGTGCTCCGCGAAATTCGTCGGACGTTTTCCGTGTTCCCCACCGTGGACTTCCTCGAAAAATCCGCTTCCCGGATAGGGCGTGGCCTTGAAAAAATACGCGGCGTCCAGGCTGGAATGCACCGCGAAATCGATGCTTTCGAGGATTTCCTCCCGCGTTTGCGTGGGAAAACCGAACATAAAATACGCCCCGGTGAGGATGCCCGCCTTCGAGGTTTTCTCGAAAACGTCCGCCGCCTTCGCCACGTCGAGATTTTTTCCGATGACTTTTTGCAACCTCATGGACGCGGTTTCGAAGCCGTAGTTGACTTTGTACGTGCCCGCCTTGCGAAACAGCCCGATCAACTCGTCGGTCATCCGGTCGGCGCGCAGGCCGTTGGGAAAGGCGAAGGCGATCTTCATCCCGGAATCGATCACCCGCGTCAGAATTTCTTTCGCGCGCTTTGCGTTGAAGTTGAAAATATCGTCGAGCACGTGCACTTCCCGCACGCCGAATTCCTCGTACAAGCGCTTGAGTTCCCCGAACACGCTTTCGGCGCTTCGCGCACGCACCCGTTTGCCGAACAGATTGTGGCAGAAATAACAGCCGTAGGGACAACCGCGCGAGGAGGACATCACGGCGTAGTACTCCGCCTTCAACGCGCCGTTCCAGTTGGCGAAGGCGGCGTAGGCTTTCATGTCGATCAGATCCCAGGCTGGAAACGGCAACTCGTCGAGATCTCCAATAGGGGCTCGTTCGTCGGTGCGGATTTTTGCACCGTCACTCCGCAACGCCAGACCTGCCACCTTTTCGAACCGGCGTTCCCCCTCGAATTCCTCCAAAAACTCCACAAAACTGCGTTCGGCCTCGCCCACGGCCACGACATCCAGATTCGAATCGTCGAGAAGATCCTCTTTCAACACGGTGGCGTGCGGCCCGCCGACGAGGGTCCACGTATCGGACCGCACCTCTTTTACATGACTTGCAAGATCGTGCAGGAGGTCGTCCTCGCAACTCATCGTGCTGAACCCCACGAGGTCCGCCTCACCGGCGGACAACGCCTCGCGTACCGCGTCGACACCCATGACGCCGGTATCCAGAATGCGGATCTCGTAGCGCGTCCCGAAGGCTTCACGCACCACAGCGGCGAGCGACAAAAGCCCCAGGGGAGGAATGGGACCGCCACCTTTGAGGAGTTTGAACGTTCGAACCAACCATAGCTTGCGTGTGGGCATCGCGCGACGTCAGAATATGGCGTAAATGGCCGGAAGGATGGAGGAATTTCCGGTCAGACCTAGAAACAATCCCAGAAAAGCCAACACCAGCCAGAAGGGAATCAGGTAGTATTTCTTGTTTTCCCGAATGCGTAAAAACAAATAGAGCAGCAAATCCCAGTTGCTTTGAAACTCGGGATACTCTCCGTTTTCGGATTCGGCGTCGTGTTCCCGCTTTTCAGGTTCTTCGGGCAACGATGATTGGGTCATGGCGCTACAATCCTTTCCTTCACGAGTATTTCGTACACCGTGTCGGCCATCACCTGATGCCCTTTGGGCGTGCAATGGTCGTCGTCGAGGAAATACTCGTTCTTGGGAGTCAAGGCGTCGAAAACCGGGGTCTGGTCGGCCAGAGGAAGATCGTGTTCACTGGCGACGGCCTTCAACGCACGATTGGCGAGAGGATAATGAATGGGATAGGTCTGGAACACGATCTTCGCCCGGCTTTTCCGATGGATCGTGCGAACCACCATGTCCAGATCGTGCGCAAGCCACTGTTTTACCTGGCGTTCCCACTTCTGCTTGTCCTCGAACATAGGAAGGTACAGGTCGAGAAACGGGCTGGGAGACGGATCGAGGGCGTGTTCCTCCTGCACTTTCAGGGCTTTAAGCGTCTCCACCACAGTTCGGGCATTGATACGGCTCTGGCGGTCGAACACCTTGCTCAGCCAATAAAAACAGTCCTCGGAAACCGGGTAGGTTTTCAGACCGCGCAGGTAAGCTTCGGCGGCATCGTCGTAGCGACCGTTCCGGGTGTGGAAATCGCCGAGAAAACGAAAATATCTTTCTTTGCAGGCACGCATCTGGTCGGAAGACAAATGCCCGTTTCCCGGTAACAGACGACTGACCCACCGACCGGCGCTTTCGCCGTCGTCGCGATCCATGCTCATGCCGATCATTTTGTAAAGGACTTGATTTCCTTCGTCTTTTCGGCTCGGATCGTCCAGCAGCGCATCTCCCACTTTCAGTGCATCTTCAATACGTCCTTCACGCACGTGCTCCCAGAAAACGGGCGCTATATCCTCGTTCCCCGACGGAGAACGAGCGAACATCTTCTCGAATTCCTTGGCGTCGAAACCGCAAGTGATCTGTTTGTCCCAGATGTAATTGATCCGGGTGTACGTTCTATCGAAGTTGTATTCGTCTTCAAGCGCTTCGGTGGCCACCACGTTTTCTTCGAAACTCATTGCCATCAATCGGGCCATCTGCACGATGCGGCGGTCATGAAACCAACCGATAAGCCGGGATTTCCAGTCGTTGTGCAGATAGACATCGTAATCCCAGGGATTGAAAAGGTTGGCCGAACCCACGAGCACGATTACGATGTCAGGCCGGTAGCGTTCGAGCACTTTGGGCATATAGGCCAATAATTCCGTGGTGTTGGTTTCGCACACCCCCTGGTTGAACACCCTGAAGCTTCCCGGCCCGAAAGTCTCGTTCAGCTTCTTTTGCAGGCGTCCCGGATAGGTATCCTCGTAGGCGTCCAGACCGCCGTGGGTGTAGCTGTCGCCGACGCACAGCACTCGTATGGCGTCGGGATTTTTGCCGCGCACCGCCACGCTTTGCCGATCGAGAAGAAACTTCCCGATCAGAATCAAACTCCCCTCCAATAGCGCCAGGAAAAACAGCAGACTCAGTAGAAAAACAAGCCCTCGTCCCCAAAACGGAAGGGGTTTTATTGCCCCTTTTTCAGTCATTTCACTCCTAAAATCAGATTACGTAAGAACAATTCATCACCCCTGTGCAACCGAAACACAGAGAAGGTTTCGATTGCATTGTTCAGAAGATGAATGTTTGCGAGCACAACTTGGCATCATCGGTCGCGATCCAGGCACGGCCTAACCATTCCCCCGAATCGTTTCATCTTCTGCTTGCTGTTTTAAGTGTAACGAACGACGACATCCCATGTCAATACGATTTCGTCATCCCTCGCGCACTCCTCGGTTTTCATGTCGCCGGATAACCCCCGGCAAACGTGCAAATTGATAAAAAAACGTGCAGATTCGGCACCACGAGCTTTGTGAGAGAAAATAGCACGTTGTGTGGCTTTTCACCCGAAAAAACCTGTTTTTGTCCAGTTGCTTTACACTTTTTTCTCGCTTACCCTCGACTCGTTGCGAGAAAACCGGAGGGGACTTTGCACAGTTTGGCGTGAATTTGCACGAATTTTGCGGCATGGATCGAGCATGACGTGAGTTTGCGTAAATTTGCACGAGCTTGCAGTGTATTCAGTAGATTTTACACAGGTACGGCACTTGAGTTCGAGACGATACGTTTTTCACACGAAGTCCCCCGAATTTCGCGATCCCCACCTGTTGTAAAAATTGGTATCTTATGGATACTAAAGAGCTTTATATGTACACCACACGATAACATCGTGTCGATTGAATCTCCCGCGAGCCCTCGCGAAGACGATGGATCATCCCCTGAAAACCTTTTGGTAAGCCTTTCGTATTCTTTTCGACCGTAAAAGGTTGAAAAAAACGCGCGAACCCGTTTATCGGCAGTGAAAAAAGCTTGATCTTTATGGGTATATTTAATAGAATTTAACCCACAAGTGAAAATGATTTTTTCATTTGCGTAAAATAGATGTTGACGCACGACGATCTAAACTTACAATTGTAAAAGATCGTTGCGAACGACGGGTTCCGATCCCAAAGGGGTGATACTGAATTTTTCTAACGAAGACGAATAGTTAAATGCTTTTCGGTTTAAAGGAAGGAAAGGGGTTACGATGACCAGATCCAGCCGTAAAAGTGCTTACGCACCGGGAATCATTATCGGCGTGCTGCTTGTCGGCGTGTTGTGGCTGGGAGGATGTAAAGAGGAACCGCCGCCACCGCCGCCACCCGAGTGCTTGGAAGACTCGGATTGCGCAGCCGGAATGGCATGTATCGGCGGCAACTGCCTGGAATCCAAAGTCCGACACGAATGTGCCGACAACGAGGATTGCCCCTCCAACAAAGTTTGTCGCATGACCGGCGAAGTGCGCAAATGCGTCGCCGAATGCGAATCCAGCGACGAATGCAGCGGCGAGAACGTCTGCTGGCAGGATCGCTGCATGAGCGAAGAAGAAGCCCGGCGCAAAGGTATGCCGCCTGCGGTCGGTTCGTCCGCTACGACCCAAGCCTGCGAAATCAACCGGATTCACTTCGATTTCAATGAGTATTACCTCACCAGCGAAGCCCGCCAGACCCTGCGCGACAACTACGAGTGCCTCAAGAGCAAAGGCACTGTCCGCGTCGTCATCGAGGGCCACTGCGACGAGCGCGGCTCGCTCGAATACAACCTCGCGCTGGGCCAGCGGCGTGCACGCGCGGTGCGGGACTTCCTCGTCAACCTCGGTATCCTGCGCAGCAAGATCGAAACGATTTCCTACGGCGAGGAAAGGCCGGTATCCTACGGGCACAACGAGGACGCCTGGGCCAAGAACCGGCGCGGCGAAATCAACATCAAGGACTAGTTCCTCTCGGATCGAATTCCAAAGGGCGGAAGGATACTCTTCCGCCCTTTTTTCAAATCGGAGGCAGGAGAACAAGCATGATCCATCCTCCCCGACCGCGTAAAATTCCTGAAAAATCCTTGGCTTGGAGCATCTTTACCCTCGCTATCTCCATCGGCCTGCTGCTGCCGGGTTGCCTTGTGACCAAGGAGGAGCACGAACGGCTCGAACAGGATCTTCTTGCCGTACAAGCCCATCTACAAACCCTGGAAGACGACCAGAAAAAGCGCGCCGAAGAATCGATCCAGCGCGATCAGGGTATGTCGGCGAAAATCACCCAGGTGGAAGAGCGGATGGGTGAAGACAATATCCTGGACAGTCAGGAAGTGCAGGAGTTGCGCCGTCAGATTCAGATGCTTACCGGCCTGATCGAACAAAACGACCACGCCACGCAGATGGCGCGCATGGAGTTGAGCCAGAAAATCGAGCAGCTCGCCCAACGCGTCGAAGTACTCGAAGCGAAACTCGGCGTTTCGGCAACGGCGACTCCCACACCCACCCCCGAGGAAGAACCCGCGATCCAAGACGGCTCGGACATCAAGGACAAAAAGGCGTTGTTCCGCCAGGGTCGGAAACTCATCAAGCAGGGCGAAACCATTCCGGGACGGCGGCTGATGCTCAATTTCCTGAAACGTTTTCCCAAGGATTCGATGGCCGACGACGCGCAAGTATGGATCGGCAACAGCTATTTCGACGAGAAAAACTACCACCAAGCCGCCATGACTTATCAAAAGGTGCTCGACGAATACAAAAATGGCGACATGCAGGACCGGGCGTTGTTCATGCTGGCCAAGTGCTTTTTGGGTCTGGGTATGAAACGGGACGCCAAACTCTTTTTCGAGGATCTCATTTTCCGCTTTCCCGGGTCCGACTACGCCGCCAAGGCCAAGGCGGAAATAGAAAAGCTGGGCGACTACAACTGATCCTCAGTAGATTTTCCAATAATATCATAATCTTAGTAGCGTAGGTCGGGTGATTTCACCCGACAAAAGAGGTGGTTTTCGAAAAATGTCGGGTGAAATCACCCGACCTACAGGACTTAGAGCGGTTCTTGTTTGGTTTTAGCGATAGAAAACCCTGGAAACAAAGTGTGGCACGGGCGAAGCGACGTGAAACGTTAGCTTGCCCGTGTACGAATTATACCCATGGGCAACCTGCGGTTGGCCCATGCCACACATGATGAAATGATCGCTAAAACCAAGAAAGAGTTACCATATACATAACATCGGATTAAACCCCGACGAGAAACGAATGATTCACAGGTCCGGCAACCTGAACCAACGGATGTCGTGCAAGAACTCACCTCACCGTCTTCACCTTCCCCACCCCATTTCGTTCCTTTATCTCTAAAATCAGACTTCATCCGACCCACGTTGTATTCGTATTTCAGGATTGGGAATTGAAAAAAGGATTGATTGGGATTGCAATTTAAACTATATACTATTCCATAAGTATTTGATAACACTAGAATCGAACATGATAAAAAATATATTAAGTATATTTTTAAAGAAATTCAGGGACTTAGATTTGATTTTTTCCTTGCCAAGTTGACCCAAATCGCTCTAAAATGTTCCACATCGGCCCATTTAGTATTTTCTGAAATAATGCTATTTTTATCTTATTGAAATCAGTAAAGAATTTTACTGGGTATTTAATATACACTTCACTTCGAACTGGGACTGAGGATTTGTCGTGCCTGATGAAACGACAAAAAAAATCAACTGGTGGGGATCGTATCCCTTCCAAGTCGATCTAAAGCACCGGGCAAGTTTCCCGGCGCCGTTCCTCAAGGATCTGCGCGAACTCGGGCAGAACCAGCTCGTCCTCGTCCCCAGTCTGTCCCAACCCCGCCACATCGAAGCCTGGCCCCTGGACGGCTGGCAGGAACAGATGGAGATGGTCGCCAGCGCTCCGGACGACGAACTCCGCACCGTGTTCTACCGCCACTACGTGGGCAAACACATGAAGGCCAACATCGACCAGCAGGGACGTGTCACGCTCTCGGCATCCATCCGATCCGCCCTGCTCCTGACCGACCGCGAGGAGATTTCCTGGGTCGGAGTGGGCGAATACGCCGAGCTGTGGACCGTCCGCACCGCGGAGCAGGACTACCAGAACATCAACCCCTCCGCCCCCGCGTATTTGCGGGCCTTGAGGGAAAATCGCCGACGCGGAGCGATGGCTCCGCCTCCCCCGAATCCCGCAGGACCGGCCCCGATGCCGGGCATGGGATCGCCACAGGGTGGCGCGGCTCCTACCTATATCCCCCAAGCCGCCGGATATGCACCACCCCAAGCCGCCTGGCCGGGACAATACCCGCAACAAGGCTGGCCGCCGAACCCCGCTTATCCCTACCCCCCACAGCACATGACGGCGATTCCTCAAGCGTGGCCTCAAGCGGCCCCGCCATGGCCTGCTCAGTATCCCGCACCGGGGATGCAACCGGTTCCTCCCGCAGCACCGGGAACGCCGCCGGGGGAAGGAGATGAGTCATGATCGCTCCTTCACACGGCATGTCTCCCACGAGTGAAGGGATGGGCGACGCCCTGCGGCACGTCACGGTGCTGAAAGCGGAAACCGTGCGCCTGCTGAACGTCCTACCGGACGGACTGTACGTGGACGCCACGCTGGGCGGCGGTGGACACTCGGAAGAGATTCTGGAATTATTGAACGATTCCGGCAGGTTGGTCGGCATCGACCGTGACGCGGGCGCACTCGCGCGCGCGAAAAAGCGCCTGGAACGCTTCGGTTCGCGCTTCGAAACCCGTCACGGGAATTTCGCCAATCTCGCGGATGTTCTGCGATCGGAGGAACGCGGTCAGGTGTGCGGCATCGTGGCCGATCTGGGCGTGAGTTCCTTCCAGATCGACGAGGCCGAGCGCGGCTTCTCCTTCCAGCGATCCGGTCCCCTGGACATGCGCATGGATCGCGAAGAGAGCCTGCAACTGGCCGATTTGCTTGAGAAAACAAGCGTCAAGGAACTGGGCGCGAGCATCGGCAAACTGGGCGAGGAACGCTTCGCCCGACGTATCGCCGAAGCCATCAAGCGGGAGTGGTCTCAGGGGCGCATCGCTTCCACCGAGGATCTCGCCCAGGTGGTGGCCTCGGCGGTGCCGCGCAAGTTCTGGCCCAAGAAAATTCACGTGGCGACCAAAACATTTATGGCGCTGCGGATGCTCGTTAACTGCGAATTGGAAAACCTGGAGCGCTTTCTATCCTGCGCGCTCGACGTGCTGGCCCCCGACGGGCGGCTGGCCGTCATCAGCTTTCATTCGCTGGAAGATCGCATGGTCCGCAACGCCATCAAGGAATGGACCCGCCGCCAGGACGGCCCTCCGGGTCTTCCGGTCCCAGGATACGACCGGGAAGCCCTGGTGGAAGTGCTGACTCCCAAACCCGTGACGCCGACATCGGAAGAAGTCGACGAAAATCCACGATCCCGTAGCGCGAAGCTGCGGGCAGTACGCAAGAGGTGAGCCATGAGAACCCCAAGCGCCAACACGAAAAAATCGGCCAGGATCGTGATTCCCGGCCCCGGAGTCGTCGCCGGTCGCCGACTGGTGCGCGTGCGGAAAAACGAAACGGCCAGCTTCGACGGCCCCGCGTTTTCGCCGCTCTCGCTCGCGCCGGATGTGCCTCGTAAACCCGTCGCGCCACCCTCGAAAGAGCTGGGAGTCCAGGGAAAAAGCCGCTCGACGTTCTCGCAGATCGTGCATTCGGGCTATGCCTCGTTTCTCGCGGCGGTGCTGCTGCTGCTCGCCTCGGCGATGTTCCTGACCTGGACCCATACCGAACAACGCCGCCTGGGCTTCGAGATTTCGACCATGCAGAAGCAGGAAAAACGCCTGATGCAGGAAACGCAGGAACTGCTTGCCGACATTCACGACCTCGCCCCGCTGGACAAAGTGGAAACCGAAGCGCTTGGCTACGGTATGCGGGTGCCGGACCCGGCGAAGGTCATCACCCTGCCGAAGGAGAGAATGATTAACTGATGCGCGCCTCGATCGTCTACAACATGCAACTTCGCATCCTGCTCGTGGGTGCGCTTCTCGCTGTTGGCTACGGCGTCGTGGCTCATCGTCTGTACAAACTTCAGATCGTCGATGCCGACCGCTACAAGGCGGCGGTATCGGCGCAGACCAGCAAAAACCTGCATATCAAAGCGCTTCGAGGCACCATTTTCGACCGCAACATGATGGAAATGGCAGTCAGCAAGCGCGTGTCGTCGATCTACGCCCACCCGTCGATGATTAAAGACCAGGAAACCGCCCGCGCCATCATGGCCACTTTCCTGGGTGAACGCTCCGAACGGGTGGAAAAACTGCTTGCCTCGAAGCATTCCTTCGTCTGGCTGCAACGCCGCATCGAAGACGACGAGGCCCGGCGCTTCGAAAGCATCGTGAAGGAGATGACCGGCAACGACGAATTCGACGGCCTGGGCTTACGTTCCGAAGTCCGCCGGACCTACCCGCGAAACGGGCTGGCGTCTCCCGTGCTGGGCTTCACCAACATCGAAATGCGCCCGAAAATGGGCATCGAGTTCCAGATGGATCGCTGGCTGCGCGGCGAAAATCTCAAGCAGCCGGGTATCAAAGATCCGCGCGGCAACGTGGCCGCCGGAGCCGAAGACCTGGACCTGGACGTTCCCCAGGGACGCCACGTGGTGCTCACACTGGACCGCAATTTCCAGTATTTCGCGGAAAAAGCGCTGAAAAAGGCCTGTGAAGAACACGACGCCAACCTCGCCGTGGCGGTGGGACTCGATCCCCATACGGGCGAAGTACTGCTGATGGCCCAGTATCCCGGTTTCGACGGCAACAACATCCGCGAAAAGGATGTGCCCAACCTGCACAATTTCGCCATCGAGCACGCCATGGAGCCCGGCTCGACGATCAAGGTGCTCAACGCAGCCGCCGCCATCGAATACGGCCTGGCCACTCCTGACGATATCACCTACTGCGAAAACGGCGCCTACGATGTGCCGGGCACGACGATTCACGATACGTCCAAACACGGCTGGCTGACCCTGCATAAAATCATCGTGGTGTCGAGCAACATCGGCTGCGCGAAACTCGCCCAGGATATGGGTGCGCAAAAGCTGGGCTTCGCTTTCGAAACCTTCGGTTTCGGCAAGCCCACGGGCATCGAGGCCAACGGCGAAAACCGGGGACTGCTCAATCCCTGGGCCGAATGGAAGCCCGCCGACCTGGCGATTCTGGGCTTTGGTCAAGGACTTAGCCTGACGCCCCTCCAACTTACAAGCGCCGTGGCCGCCATCGCCAACGGCGGGGTGATCGTCCCGCCCACGTTGATCCGCAACGTGCTCGACAGCGACCTGCAACCTCTCGACGAAGCGACTTGGAGACGCAACAGGGAAAGCAGAATCGCATTTTCGCAGGAGACGGCGGCGAAGGTCACGAAGATGATGATCGACGTGATGGGCCCCGAAGGCACCGGTTCGGCGATCTCGGTTCCGGGATACACCGTGGCGGGCAAAACCGGAACGGCCCAGAAAATCGATCCCGTCACTCGTAAATATTCGAAAAAACACTGGGTTTCGTCCTTCGTCGGATTTCTCCCCGCAGAAAACCCCGAAATCGTGCTGACGGTGATGATCGACGAACCCAAGAAGGGCGCGTATTACGGATCGGAAGTGGCCGGTCCGGTGTTTTCCGAAATCGCCCGTAAAATCATGCATATCCGTGGCATCCGCCCCAGCGCTTCGACGGAAAACGACGAGAGCGCGGCGTATGCCGAAAGGTTGTGATCGTGAAGGCGTCCGAACTGTTCAAACCCTGGCTTGACCTGCCCGAAGCGCTCGGGGACATCGACGTTCTCGACGTCGTGGACGACTCGCGCCAGGTGAAACCGGGAAGCCTTTTCATCGCGACCAAAGGCCATCTCGCGGACGGACACGATTACATCGAAAGCGCCGCCCGTAACGGCGCGGCGTTGATTTTGGCGGAACGCCCAGTAAATACAGGCATTTTGGCCCCCTCGGTCGTGCTCGAAAACGCCCGTTCGCTCGTTTCGCACATCGCGGCGCGCTTTTTCGGCGAGCCTTCCCGAAACATGAAACTGGTCGCCGTGACGGGCACCAACGGCAAAAGTTCGTTCACCTACTTGTTCGAGGCGATCATGAAACGCCTGGGACATACGGTGGGCATCATCGGCACCATGGCCTATCGCTGGCCGGGAGTCGAGCTTCCCGCCCCGACGACCACGCCGGGACCGGTGGAATTTCAACGCATTCTGGCCCGTATGGCCGAGGACGGCGTGGATGTCGCAGTCTGCGAGGTCAGTTCCCACGCCCTGGACCAGGGAAGGGCGCTCGGCGTCGCTTTCGACGTCGGCGCGTTCACCAACCTGGCATCGGACCATCTCGACTATCACCGCGACCGGGAAGACTATTTTCGAGCCAAACGCCTCCTTTTCACACAGGTGCTTCCCGAAGGCGGAAAACCGGCGGCGGCGGTCACGAACATGGACGATCCCAGGGGAGCGGACATCATCGAAGGCTTCGATGGTCCCGTGTACCGGGTCGCGACATCGCCGCGAAAAGGGGTGGAACTGACCGTCGAGCCGGGAGAATGCACCCTGCGCGAAGTCGTCGGCACCCTGCATTTCGCGGGTCAGTCGGCCCGGATGGCGCTGCCCCTCGTCGGGCGTTTCCACCTTTCCAACGCCTCCGAGGCCATCGCGTCGGCACTGGCGCTGGGAGAGGATTTTCAAGACGCCGTGGCGGCGGTTTCGACCTGCGCCACGATTCCGGGTCGCATGGAGCGCGTAGCCCACGATGCAATTCACGTCTTCGTGGACTACTCGCACACCGCCGATTCTCTGGAAAAAGCGCTCGAAGAGTTGCGCGCCCACGCGGGCTCGAACCGGGTGATCGTCGTAATGGGCTGCGGCGGCGACCGCGACGCCTCCAAGCGCGAACCCATGGGACGGGTCGCCGCAAAGCTGGCGGATCTCGTGATGGCCACCTCCGACAACCCCCGCACGGAAAACCCTTTCGCGATTCTCGAACGGGTGGAACACGGCATCAAGCAGGAAAACATCCCTCGTTTCAAGGAGTTATCCGAAGGAAAAGCAGCACGCAAGGGGTATGCGGTGATCGAGGAGCGCGAGCGGGCCATTGCCGAAGCCATCGCCTGGGCTGCACCGGGAGACGCGGTACTGATCGCGGGCAAAGGGCATGAAGACTACCAAATCGTCGGTCGGGAAAAACGCCACTTCGACGACCGCGAGGTTGCGGCGGAAGCCCTGAAAAAACGGGGGGTTGCATCATGAGCGGCCCCGTTTTCAGCGTGCAGGAAATCATCGAAGCGACCGGCGCGCAGACGCGCGGCGATGTCGCCGACGTGGCGGGTGTCTGCACGGATTCCCGCAGCGTCCGCCCCGGCGAACTGTTCGTGGCGCTCAAAGGTGACAATTTCGACGGCCACGCCTTCGTGCGGGGAGCGCTCGAAAGCGGCGCCGCCGGAGCGCTGGTGGAACTCGGTTTCAAAGACGCCGACCTGCCGGAAAGCGCCCCGCTGTTTCTGGTCCCGGATTCTCTCGTAGCGTATGGAGATCTGGCAAGTTTCCACCGGAAACGATCGAAAACCATGGTTTTTGCGCTGACGGGTTCCTCCGGCAAGACCACAACCAAGGAAATCCTCGCCTCGCTGTTGGAGACGAAATACGAAACGCTGAAAACCGAGAAGAATTTCAACAACCTCATCGGCGTGCCGCAAACACTGCTTCGACTCTCCGGTGAGCGCTTCGCCGTGGTGGAATGCGGCATGAACGCCGAAGGGGAACTGGCGCGATTGACGGAAATCGTGCATCCCGACGTCGGAATCGTGCTCAACGTAGCGGAAGCGCACCTGGAAGGACTGAAAAATATCGAGGGTGTGGCGAGGGCCAAGGGCGAACTGTTCGAGGGTCTGGCCCCCGACGCGGTGGCGGTGGCGAACCTCGACGATTCCAGGGTGATGGATCAATCCTACCGCGCGCCCTGCCGCAAGATCACGTTTTCATTGAACAATCCCGAGGCGCATGTCCTGGCGACGCACGTCGAGCCGGAAAACGTTTCCACCAATCTGGAGTTTCTCGCCGGGTTGAAGGTCTACCGCACCGAGTTACCGTTGCCGGGAAACCACAACGTTTCCAATGCGTTGGCGGCTTTCGGGGCTGTAATTGCTGCGGGCCTCGACCTGGACGAACTGCTTCCCGGACTGGCCTCGGTCTCGGTGCCGGGAAGCCGCATGAAGATCGTGGAATTACCCAATGATATCCACGTGATAGACGACACCTACAACGCCAATCCCGCATCTATGGCAGCGGCGTTGGGGTATTTGTCCAGTGCAGCGGGAGACGCTCGCAAGCTGGCGGTGCTGGGCGATATGAAAGAGTTGGGCGAGCACGCCGCGAGACTGCACGAACGACTGGGCAATCAAACAGCGGCCTACCGGGTGGACCACCTTTTCACCTACGGAACCCACGCCGAAGACGTCGCCCGAGGCGCAATGAGTGCCGGGTTGGCGGGTGAAAACGTGCATGTTTTTACAAAATTGGAGGATTTGACCGACGAATTGGCGGCGCTTGCCGCTCCGGAAGACTGGATTTTGGTCAAGGGATCGCGCTCGATGAAAATGGAGCGCGTCGTCGAAGCACTCGAACGCGCGAACGCGGAACGCGGGGACTGATGCTGTATCATATTTTATATCAACTGTTCGGTGGTGATGAAACGGCGCTTCGCGTGTTTCAATACATCACGTTCCGCACGGCGGGCGGCGCGCTGACGGCGCTGCTGATTACCTTCCTGCTGTCTCCAGTGATGATCCGCGACCTGAAACGCCGGCAATACGGGCAGGCCATTCGCGACGACGGCCCGCAGTCGCACCTTTCCAAGGCCGGAACGCCGACGATGGGCGGCACGCTGATTCTGGCCTCCCTCTTGTGCTCCACGTTCCTCTGGGCGCGGCTGGACAACGTCTACACCTGGATCGCCATGCTGGTCACGGGCTTTTTCGGCGTGCTCGGCCTGTGGGACGATTGGATGAAGGTTTCCAAAAACAATTCCAAGGGCATTTCGGGAAAACTGCGCCTGGGACTGGAATTGCTGGCGACCGGAGTTGCCGCGCTGTTGTTGTTCACGCTGACCGATTTCGCCAACGACCTCCAGGTGCCGTTCGTCTGGAATCCTGTCGAAAACATCTCGTTGTGGCTGTACGTGCCGTTTGCGGCCTTCGTCATCGCCGGGACGGCCAACGCGGTAAACCTCACCGACGGGCTCGACGGGCTGGCGCTGGGACCGGCCATGGCGACGACGGTCGTCTTCATGATTCTCGCCTATCTGGCGGGCAACGTGAAGTTCGCCCAGTTCCTAAACGTGGTTTACGTACCCGGAGCGGGGGAGCTTGCGGTGTTCGCCGGGGCGCTGTTCGGGGCCTGCCTGGCGTTTCTCTGGTACAACACCTACCCCGCACAGGTTTTCATGGGGGACGTGGGAAGCCTGACCATCGGGTCGGCTTTGGGCGTGCTGGCGTTTCTGACCAAGCAGGAACTGCTGATGACGATCATCGGCGGAATTTTCGTTTTTGAAGTGATTTCCGTAGTTTTGCAAGTTGGAAGTTTCAAGTTGACGGGGAAACGTATTTTCAAGATGGCCCCGTTTCACCATAGCCTCGAATTGATGGGCTGGGCGGAGCCCAAGGTTGTGGTGCGGCTTTGGATCGTGTCTATCATTCTGGCCATTGTGGGCCTTGCGAGTCTGAAGCTGAAGTTCAACCTCTAGGGAGTGGTTGGATTGGAAAAAGAGCGTTCGATAGATGCCCTTCTCTGGGCGGTTATCGTACTTTGCGTGGCGGGCGGCCTGTTGGTCGTCTACTCGTCGAGTGCGTTTCTGGCCCTGAAGAATCACGGCGACCAGTTCCACTTCGTGCGAACACAGTCGTTGTATGCGCTCGCGGGTCTGGGTCTGATGGCCCTGATGAGCCGCATCGACTATCACGTCTGGGACCGGTGGGCTCCCCACCTGCTAGTGGGGGCCATCGTGGCGCTGTTGCTCGTATACACGCCACTCGGCGTGACGATGAACGGCGGCACCCGCTGGATTCGCCTGTTCGGACTCCAGGTCCAGCCTTCCGAATTCGCCAAGTTCGCCCTGGTCCTGTTTCTCGCCTTTTCGCTCAGCCGCTGGTCCATGGAGGACCAATTCCTACTCAAGCGATTTTCTTCGGGATTTCTGCGTTTTCTGCTGCTGCCGATCCTCGTCATGGGACTGATCGCCCCGGAACCCGACGTCGGCACGGCGGCGCTATTGGGCTGCGTGGTGATGGTGATGATGTTCGTCGCCGGAACCAAGGTTTCTTACATCATTTCGTTGTTTTTCATCGGCCTTCTGGGCCTGAGTCTGGCGGCCTGGCAGTTCGATCACGTCGCCCGAAGACTCCGGGACTACCTCGGGTCGCTGAGTTTCCTGTTCGGCAATCAGGATCTCACCGTGCTGGACTACCAGTTGCGCGAGTCCGTAATGGCGATCGGCAGCGGTGGACTTACCGGCATGGGACTGGGACAGGGAACAATCAAGATTTTCTTCCTTCCCCAGATGCACAGCGACTTCATTTTCTCCAGTCTTTCTCAGGAGTTGGGATTCATCGGCTCGATGGCCCTGATTTCCATGTACCTGTTCATCATTTTCAGGGGTTGGAGAATCGCCCTCAAGGCTCCGGATCTTTTCGGCATGTACGCCGCCTACGGCATCAGCGCACTGTTCGGCATTCAGGCGCTGATGAACATGTGCGTGGTCATGGGACTGCTGCCTCAGAAAGGCATCGTACTGCCCCTGTGCAGCCACGGGGGATCGTCCCTGGTGGCCATCCTGGCGGCCTTCGGCATCCTGCTGAACATCAGCCGTCACGGAGTGAACGACGCGAAAGGAGGCGCGTGATGCGCCTGTTGCTGGCGGGAGGAAAAACCGGAGGGCACCTGTTTCCGGGTATTTCCGTAGCCAAACAATGGCTGCGGCAGGAAGGCAACGAGGTGTTGTTCGTCGGAACCCGCGACGGCCTCGAAGCCCGCATTCTGCCTCAACAAAACCTGCCGGTGCGCTACACGGCGGCCAGCGGATTGAAACGGGTCGGACTGGTCAAGACGCTGTTTTCCCTGCTGCGGCTGCCGCTGGCCTTTTTGCAGGGGTTGTGGATCGTCCTGCGTTTCCGTCCCGACGCGGTGCTAAGCTTGGGCAGTTTCGCCGCCGGGCCGGTATGTCTCGCGGCGTGGTTTTTACACAAGCCGCTCGTACTTCTGGAACCCAACTCGGTACCGGGTATGACCAACCGCCAGTTGGGGCGTTTCGCGAAGAAAGTGGCGTTGTCCTTCGGGCACGCAGGACAGTGGTTCGACCCGGATAAAACCGTGCTCACCGGCACCCCGGTACGGCAGGAATTCCTCGACCGCTTCGACGCTTCCGAGGAGAAAACCCGAGAGATTTCAAGCCCGTTGCGGATTTTGATTCTCGGCGGCAGCCAAGGGGCGACTTTTATCAATAACCTTTTCAGAGAAGCCGCACCGGAGTTGAAAACGCTCGACGGCCAGTTGACGATCCGCCACCAGACCGGCGCCACCGACCAGGAAGCCGTTGCCGAACGCTACCGCGAAACCGGCCTGGATGCCGAGGCTACGGCCTTCATCGACGACATGGCCGGGGCTTTGGCCTGGAGCCACCTCGTTGTGGCGCGTTCGGGTGCGGCCACCTGTGCGGAACTGGCGGTCGCCGGACGTCCCAGCCTGCTGATTCCGTTTCCGGGGGCGGCGGACAACCACCAGGTGCACAACGCCGCCGAACTCGTGGAAGCGGGAGCGGCCTGGGTCAGAGAACAACAGGACATCGACGCGCCCGAACTGGTGCGTTTCATCAAGGAACGAATCGCGGACCCGGAAGAGTTAGCCCGCATGTCGGGAAGGCTTGAAAGCGCCGCCCATCCCCGTGCCGCCGAGCACATCGCCCGGCTGCTCGAAGAGGTGGCGCAAGATTGAATGAAATGGCGTTGTATGACGCATTTTTGCGCGAAATGGGAGAAAGTTTGACACCATGTTGTTGAAGCGCTTCAAAAAAGTGCATTTCGTAGGCGTCGGCGGGGTCGGCATGTGCGGGCTCGCGGAAGTGCTTCAAGGCCTGCGCTTCGAGGTGTCGGGCTCCGATCTGAAACCGTCGCGCTACACGAAACGACTCGAAAAACTCGGCGTGCGGCTGAGTTTCAAACACGACGCCGCCAACCTGGGCGACGCCAACGTGCTGGTCTGTTCCTCCGCCATCCGCCCGGACAACCCGGAGCTGGTCGAAGCCATCCGCCGGGGAATTCCGGTCATTCCGCGCGCCCAGATGCTGGCGGAACTGATGCGCCTCAAGGAAGGCGTCGCCGTGGCTGGATCGCACGGCAAGACCACCACCACCAGCCTGATCGCCTGGCTGCTCTCCGCCGCCGGAATGGACCCCACGTTTTTCGTCGGAGGACGCCTGACCAGCTACGGCACCAACGCCAAGTTGGGCGAGGGTTCGATGCTGGTGGCCGAGGCGGACGAATCCGACGGCAGTTTCCTGCGCCTGACTCCGATGCTGACGGTCGTGACCAACATCGACCGCGAACACCTGGACCATTACGGCACGTTTGAAGCCCTCAAGGACGCCTTCGTCAGCTTCGCCAGCAGCATTCCCTTTTACGGGGTCAACGTGCTGTGCGGGGACGATCCGGTGGTGCGGGAAATCAGCGGACGGATCAAGGGCCGAAACGTGACCTACGGATTCGAAGAAGGCAACGACTTTCGCGCCCGTCACATCCGAGCCAATAACCTGTGCATGGAATTCGACATCGTGTACGGCGGCAAGGAACTGATTCGCGCGCGGGTGCCGCTGCCCGGACGCCACAACGTGTTGAACGCGCTAGCGGCGTTTATCGTAGGTTTTGAACTGGATATCCCGGTGGCGACCCTCGTCGAAGCGCTCGCCTGCTTCGACGGCGTGGAGCGTCGCTTCCAGATCCGGGGCCGGGCCGCCGGAGTGACGGTCGTCGATGACTACGGCCACCATCCCTCCGAAATCCGCGCCACGCTCAAAGCCGCGCGCGAGTGCTTCGACGGACCCATCACCGTGCTGTTCCAGCCTCACCGTTACACCCGCACGCGCGACCTGATGGACGATTTCGCCGAATCCTTCGGCGATATCGACCGGCTGTTCGTCACCGACATCTACGCCGCGAGCGAACCGCCCATCGACGGCATCGACAGCCCGACGCTGGTCGAGCGGATCGCAGCGCAGGGAGTGAAAGTGCAGTACGTGGCGGACAAAGACGAGGCCGGACGACGTGCACTGGATATGCTCGCGCCCGGCGCGCTGCTGCTGACCCTCGGCGCGGGGGACATCCACCGCACGGGGCCGAAGGTTCTCTCCATGTTGAAAGAAAGAGAGGGGGAGGAATCATGAGTTACAGCCGGGAAGAAATGCTGCAAAAAAAGGTGGCGGTGCTCATGGGCGGCGAATCGGCGGAGCGCGAAGTATCTTTCCAATCCGGGCGCGCGGCACTTTCCGCACTGAAACGCAAGCAATATCAAGTGGTTGACATCGACGTCGGCCCCGATGTCGCCGCCGACCTGCGCCGTCACGGTGTCGAGGTGGCGTTTATCGCTCTGCACGGCAAGTGGGGAGAAGACGGCTGCCTGCAAGGTCTACTCGAAACGATGAACATTCCCTACACCGGCTCCAAGGTGCTCGCTTCCGCGCTGGCGATGGACAAGGATTACTGTTCCCGCGTACTGATGGCTGAAAACATTCCCGTTCCTCCATACAAGCGCGTGGATGCCGCCGACGCCCGCCTGCTGAAGGTGGAAGACCTGGATTTCTCCCTGCCGGTGGTCATCAAACCGAACACCGAGGGTTCGAGCGTCGGCGTATCCATCGTGCGCAATCCCGACGAGTTGCAACCGGCGATCGAAAAGGCGGCTGAGGGGAAACACGCCCTGTTGATTCAGGAATTCCATCCCGGTAAGGAAATCAACGTGGCCATTTTGGGCGACCGGGTGTTGGGAGCCATTGAAATCGTGCCCAAGGGAGAATTTTACGACTACGAGGCCAAATACCTCACCAACGATACCCATTACCTGTATCCGCCCAGCATTCAACCCAAAGATTATAAAGAATGCTGCGACCTGGCCCTGAAGGTGCACAAGGCGCTCGGATGCAGCGGTGTGACTCGTACGGACCTGATTTTTCACAAGACGCGCGGCACGGTGGTGCTGGAAATCAACACCATGCCCGGACTGACTTCGCACAGCCTCGTGCCGAAAATCGCCCAGGGCGTCGGCATCGGCTTCGATGATTTGATGGAAGAAATGTTGCTGGACGCCTCGTTGGGACTCGCACGGACGAATTCCGACGCATGAAAGGCCATTTACGATGACTCCGCAGCGCACGGCGAACATTCTGGTGAGAAAAAACCGGAAGCTGGAAAACCCGGCGGAAAACGCGCAAAGTCCCTGGAATTTCAGGAGATTTTTCGTCCCGGCACTTCTGGTGCTCGCCCTCGCTTACGCCGCGTTGGCCTGGGAAGGCATCGTGCCGGTGTCGTCGTTCGGCCTGCTCGAACTGGATCGGGTATTCGTTTCCGGCAGCGAAAAAACCCCCGATCGCGCCGTGATTTTCCAATCGGGATTGACTTCGGGCATGGACCTGCTCGGCATGGATATGCCGCACGTCGCGCACCGTGTCGAGGAACTTCCCTGGGTGGCCAAGGCCGATGCGACGAGAAACTGGCTGGACCGCACGGTGACGATTTCCGTCGCCGAACACAAGGTCGCCGCCGTGGCCGACGTCGGTGCGCTGGTGTATCTCGACGCCGAAGGCCGCGCGTTCAAACTCGCGGACTCGGATTCGACCGGGGAATTCGTCGTCATTCGTGGTTTGACCCCCGCCGACCTCGAAGAACCGCCGGAAACGGAGCAGGTAAAGAAGAAAAACGAGAACGTTTCGAATGCCTTCGACATCATGCAGCTTTACCGGGAACATCCCCTGTCGAAACGCGCCGAGTTGCGCGAAGTGCTTCTCGAAACGACGGGCTTCGCGCTGGTCGTCGGATCGGTCCCCACGAAGGTGATCGTCGGCGACGACGACTGGCGACGCAAGCTGGACCGGCTCGACGCCAACTGGGCGGAACTTTTCCTCCGGGAAAGAAAGCCGCTTCGCATCAACATGAACAACCGCAACCGGTCGGAAAAGATCTCCATTCGGTTCCAAGCTCCGAAACCCGAATCGATCGAGGAAGAGTTCGCGGAAGAGGAGGTGGAAAGGTAAACCATGGCCAAAAAAGGAGAAATCATCGCCAGCCTCGATATCGGAACCTCCAATACGCGCTGTATCGCCAGCGAGGTGAAGGAAGACGGTGAAGTCGAAGTGATCGGCGTAGGCACGCAGAAGTCGTCGGGAATGTCCAACGGCAGCATCACGAATATCGAGGAAACCGTCCATTCCATTCGTAGCGCGGTGGGTGACGCGGAACTGATGGCCGGCGTGCAGATTTCGGACGTTTTCGTCGGCATCAGCGGGCCGCACATCAAAGGCCAGAACAGCGACGGCACGGTACCGATCAAAGGCAAGGAAATCGAGCAGAGCGACATCGACCGCGTATTGGAGCAAGCCAACGCGGTGCCGATTCCCATGGACCGCCGGGTGCTGCACACCAAGGTGCAGGAGTACGTCATCGACGACCAGGCCGGGGTCAAGGTGCCTTTGGGCATCAGCGGTGTGCGGCTGAAAACCCGGGTGCACATCATCACCGCCGCAGCGAGCGCCATGCAGAATATCGAGCGCTGCTGCAACAAGGCCGGGCTGAACGTCTGCGACATGATTTTCGAGCCGCTGGCCGCCTCCTACGCCACGTTGACGCCCCCGGAAAAAGACCTGGGCTGCATCTTCGTGGACATCGGCGCGGGCACTTCGGACATTCTGATCTACTCGAAGGGTGCGCTGGTGCACACCGGCGTGATCGCTTCCGGCGGCAACATGATCTCCAACGACATCGCCGTCAGCCTGCGCACGCCGCCCGAAGACGCCGAGCGCATCAAGGAACACGAAGGCTGCGCTCTGGCCGAATTGGTCAACAATACCGATACGGTGGACGTCCCCAGGGTAGGCGTTGGCGCGAGTCACCTCATCAGCCGTATGGCGCTGTGCGACATCATCGAGGCGCGCATGGAGGAGATTTTCTCGGCCATCATTTCCAATATCGAGATTTCCGGCATGGCGGGATACGTGGGAGCCGGAACGGTGCTCACGGGGGGTTGCACCTCATTGAAGGGTATCGAAACGCTGGCCGAGGAAATGCTTGATATGCCGGTGCGTGTCGCACAACCTAAAGGATTCACCGGACTTACGGACATGGTGGCTAAACCCAAGTTTTCGACAAGCGTCGGTCTCGTGATGTACGGAGCACGCCACGGCGCCACCAAAATCGGCAAACGTAGTTTCTGGAATAAAATCGCGAAGTTTTTCGGACCCTGAGCATCGTCCCTCGAGGACAAGGAGCATCGAAATATGTCGGAAAATGAACTGAAAGAACACATCGAAAACAGGGTTCGAGCCTGCCAGGTGGGAGTGTTCGGCATTGGAGAAGCGGGAATGAACGTGCTTCTCCAGGTGCGCGAGCGTCTGCCGAAACTCGTCTCCCTGCTGGCGCTGGACGCCGACCAGGATCTGCTGCAATCGTCCCACCTGCGCCCGTTGAGTCGGATGGAAATCGGCCAGGGAATTCCCGCCAATCGCGGTCCCATCGATGGCCGATACGGCGCATTATGCGCCGGAGAATCCCGCAGACGTTGGGGCTTGAAGCTTCGTGGGCTGAAAAGGCTTGTTCTCGTGGGTGGACTGGGAGGCGACACCGCAAGCGGCGCGCTGCCGGTGATCGCCAGAGAAGCCCGGAAGCGGGGCGTCACGACCATCGCCGTGGTGGGTATGCCTTTCGATTTCGAGGGCGCGAGCCGCAACGAAACGGCCCAAAGAGCCATTGCGGAGTTGGAAAACTCCTGCAACGGTGTGGTTCGCGCCACCGGAGCGGATATCGACGAAAGTACCATTGAATCGGGTACTTACGCGATTTTCCGAAAATGCGATGAAGAAATGGCGCAGCTTATCGAAACGGTCTGCGACCTGTTCATGGAGGAAGCGAGCCGGGCGCACGATTCCGAAAACGGGGAAGGAGAATGCTTCGAAGAAGCGTGCTTCGCCGTATCCTCCGCTTCGGCTCAAGGCGGCCTTGCGCCCCGCAATGCCTTTTTCAAAGCGGTATCGCGTTCCTCGTCGTGGAAAGTTCCCCTGGAACGCAACGAGACCGTTTACCTGACGGTGCGTTCCAGCCCGCTTCGGGAAAACGCGCTGGAACAGGTCGAAGCCCTGCTGATGCCGCTGGTGCGTTCCGATTGCCTTTGGAGTCGCTGCATCGAGGGCGGACAGGGCGACGATGTGCGCGTAACCCTGTGCGGCATCAATCGACCAATCCATAATATTCAAGAATTTCAGCACGTTGAGAGTAGTGTCACGGTTTTTCCGGCGTGGACGATGGGCGGATCGTTCGCGTCCGGAATGGAAGAAAAAAATTGAAACAGTTTTAGTTCGATTTCCGATATTCGGACATTCCGGGTCAGGGAGCCCAAAGGAGGAAAAGAATGAGTGAAAGCAGAGACGATTTCGAGATCAAATTCAACATGGCGGACGAACTGAGCTTCCGCTCGGCGAAACTTGCAGTGCTCGGCGCGGGCGGCGCGGGCAGCAACGCGGTGACGTCGATGATGGAAGCCGATGTGAAGAACGTGTCGTTTATCGTGGCCAACACCGACGTACAGGCGCTAGAACGCTCGAAAGTGGCCTTGCAGATTCAGTTGGGCGAGTCGCTCACCAGAGGTCTGGGTGCGGGCGGCTATCCCAAAGTGGGCCAGAAGGCGGCGGAAGAGTCGCTGGCGGTGATCGAGGAGATGATCCAGGGCGTGGACATGCTCTTCGTCACGGCGGGTATGGGTGGCGGAACCGGCACCGGCGCAGCCCCCGTGATCGCGCAAAAAGCGATGGACATGGGCATCCTGACGGTGGGCGTCGTCACCAAACCGTTCAATTTCGAGGGTCAAAAGCGCATGAATACAGCGCTGGAAGGTGTCAAGGAACTCAAGGCCTGCGTCAATACCCTGGTAGTGATTCCCAACCAGAAACTGCTCGACATCGATGGCGGCAACCTGGGCTTCGTCGAAGCCTTCAAACAGGCGGACAACGTACTCGTCGGCGCGGTGCGCGGCATCTCCGATCTCATCACCACGGCGGGCTACGTCAACGTGGACTTCGCCGACGTGAAGTCGATCATGTCGAATATGGGCATGGCGATCATGGGCACCGGACTGGGCAGCGGCACCAACCGCGCCATGGACGCCGCCCGCATGGCAATTTCGTCCCCGTTGCTCGACGATCTGTCCATCGAAGGCGCGCGTGGCGTACTCATCAACGTCACCGGTTCCACCCAGCTTCGCGCCTCCGAAGTGGACGAAGCGGTCACCTACATCCAGCAAAGCGCCGATCCGCAAGCTTCGGTGATCTTCGGCTACGTGGTGGACGACACCATGGAGGACAGCGTGCAGGTGACGGTCATCGCCACCGGGTTCCCCGACGAAGCCGGCGATACGGAATCCCCATCGCGCGGCAGACGCTCTCCCCGACGTCGCCGGAAATTGCAGGTCGGCGACGACCTCCGCGCCTCGTCGAGTTCTTCGGTGGAGATCTTTGAAGACGACATTTCGATCAACGACTCGCCCATCTCGAAACCCGACGAAGAGGAACTGGTGGCACCGCCCCAGTCTCTTCCTTCGTCCTTCTTCGACCGCGCCCCCCGCGAAATGGCACCCCCACCACGGCC
Source organism: Myxococcota bacterium (assembly GCA_963663525.2). Taxonomy (GTDB): domain Bacteria; phylum Myxococcota_A; class SURF-8; order SURF-8. Next base: position 492,194 of record CAXXHC010000003.1, on the reverse strand, counting down.
CCGCAGGGAAATGCCTCGGGTCAACAGCCTGTATGAAGAGGACATCCTCAGCGACCAGGCCATCATCCAGTCGGCACGCAGGAAAATCCGCCACCGTGAGCGCGAGCGGTAAACCCCGTATAATTTCAACCGGTTACACAGTATCGGCCCGTCATGACGACGGGCCTTTTTTATGGAAAGAAAACGTGGTATAGGTGAAAAGCATGAAATGAACGGGTTTTCATGGGAAACGTTGTCTTCTCCACTCATTCTTACCATTTCGGAGTTATTCCGATGACACATCGACTGCGCGCAATACCGATCTTCATCTCGCTGTTTATTTTACTGACGGTCTGTAGTCCGAATTTGGCCTGGGGCTGGGGCGCAGGTGTGCACGGGGTGTTGACCGTCCACGGGTACGAGCGCATCTCCCACCGCTGGAAAGACGCCTTCAACCTGGGTTTGCTGATTCACGGCTCTTACGGGCCCGACGTGTGGTACATCCTTTCGGACGATTTCATGGCCTCGTTCTGCACGGTGTCCTGTGGTAAGGACAACGGAAAGATTTCGAACGAATGCTGGGGGCACTACACGAACCCGGATCGGACCTTCGCCTGGTCCCGTCACCTAGTGGCCAATGCGCGGGATATCCCCGAAATCTCATGGGCTTTCGGCTACGCCGCCCACGCCGTCGAAGATTGGCGCGGGCATATGGAGTACATCATCCCCGACTGGGTAAACCCTTCCGGCAGCCTCTTCAACCGGCACACGTTCATCGACAGCGCCGGGGCCGCGCTGGTCTTCAACGTCCACGGACTCCATGGCTATCCCACAGACATCCTCGCCCATCCGATGCTCTATGGCTATGAAAACACAGGCTTTTTATCGACTGAAAACGCCGAAACCATGTTCGGAAACCGCAACCCGAAATTGGGTTACGCCGTGGACCTGGAACGCTATTCCGACGGAACAATGCACATCGACTGGAAGGGTGTGATAGACGAAGCCACCACCGGGATGAATCCCGAATCCATGTTGCAAATGACCGACGCCGCCTCGCTGGGCTCCTCCTCAGAAGGTATTTTAGCCTCCCTGTACGGAGTAACGGAATACGACAACCTTGGCCACGGCTACCCCATCGTGGTGGAAAACGGGGAATCCGCCATCGACTGTTCCACCAATTACCGACAGCGCATGACCGGCAAAGAGGGCGCGGGAGGTTCCCTACCCTGCCAGGCCTCCATGGGCGTGGTCAGCGGACTGGCGCAATGGACCTCCTACATCAAACCGACTGGGAAGGACGGAGACATCGTGCCCGACCTCCAGACCATCGAAAAATGGATGGATTACATCGCCGTGGAATACGAAAACGGCGGAGTGCGCCTCGACGACCGGGCCGTATTCGGCATCGACCCGGAAACTGGCCTTTCCACCAAACACCTGCATGGCGTGGACGACCGGGACTTCACCTACGGACGCTCGATGCCCGAAATCGTCTCTGAAGTGCTGGAGTTTTCGGTGCAGGATCTGGTGGATCGCCTGTTTGAAAACCCGCATATGATCGGTACGGTGCTGCAATCCGGAGCCAACCCGTTCGAAAAAGCCCGCTTCGTAGAATTCGGCGCTTCCTATCGGCCCCGGATGTCCGCCTGGACCGAAACCATGGAGTACGAAAACGAAACCGTGATTCTCCATCCTGCCGCACCCGGCCCCTTCGCGCGGGTGGATTTCCCCATCGATCTGCGCTCCGCAACCGACAACCCGGCCCCGGAGATGATTTTCCCCTACTATCGCCTGGATGTGGCGTTGGAAACGGCGGATTTTCATGGAACCGGCCTGCTTGACGTGGAAACAGCGGTGGTCGATGAAGACGGAATCGCAGACGGCGAAATCCGTACGGCAACACTCGATCTCGCCACCATGCAATGGCAAGCATCGGACGAAACCGTATCCACGCCTCAAACCGACGAAACGACAACGCGCTTTAGCGTGTTCGTCGAAAACTCCAGTAGAAACGAATACTTCGCCACCGACGCCCCCGCCAGAGCCTTCATGATTTCACTGATTCTCAACGTCTCGGACGAAGCACAGCCGCCGTTGGATCTCCAAATCGACGCAACGTTGCAGGGGTTTTGCGAAAAGCCCGACGGCGACACCACCGCCCCGACGGACAACGCGGACTGTCCCCCCGTCGCCCCCGAGAATGAAGATGGATCGGAAGGAGACTCCGACACCGAGGGAAAAACCTCGTCGTCGTCCTCCGGCGGCTGCCGAACCAACGGTGCGTTCCACAACGCATCTCTTGCATTCTTGCTGGCATGGGTGTTGTCCTCAAGGCGTCGCAGGCATATTGCCACTTTTTGTAAATAATTCAAATAAATACATAAACTCACTACACTCCACGAGCAAAAGACCGAATAGACCTTAACCCGCATTATTCATGAGGATCGTAGCGAGACGCCGAAAACCGAAGATATTTCATGAAGTTGGACCGATTTTCACCCGCAGGCATACTTTACAGTCTGTCGAGGATGAAAATCGGGAAACAAGTGAAAGATCGAGGATTTTCAAGTCGCAGTAGATTCTTCATGAATTATGCGGGTTAAAATCGAACTCCTCCCTGAAAAATCTAATTTCAGGATCTTCGACGAACGCCGATTTCATTTGTTGACACGGATGTTCAGTAAGTTTGCAAAGGATTGCAAGGAGTTCGTCATGTTTGCCAATCTCAGGAAAAAGAAGGCCAGGCGCAATCCGGAAAGTTTTCTCCGGTTGCACGCCGAGTGCGAATTGAAGCTCAATTCGCTCGTAAGTTCCCTCAATGCCTATCGTTCGGCGGCGCGGATGATGTACCAGTCCACCCACTGGTCCCCCGAACTAAAGGCCTCGTTCGGCAAGGAACTGGAACGAAAGTACGCCGAATGCCAGAGACTCGCACAGGAGTACGAGCGGGTTTCGGTGGAATTCCAGGCCGGACTGGAGCAGATGCACAAAACGCCGGGAGGACGAAGTCTCGCGAACACGCTGACCGCTTCCGCCACACACAATGAAGCGAAAGCGAGCGAGGAGAATGTGGACTCATCGGCGAACGACAGTTATTTGCGGATGATTTTTAAAGTCGCCTGAATTCAACCGGCACGTAACCGATTGAAATTCAACCGCTTCGTTGCTTTTCAAACAAGCCGGGGAAACGGCCTCCGGCGCTGGAAAGCTTCGGAAGATCCACGCGGATGAAGTCCGACCGGTTGCGTGAAGATCGTTTCGGGTGTAAAAAGAGAAAACATGGCTCGTTCGCCGTCCCAATCGACTGCGACACAGGAACGTGGCCATGGCAAACGCGACGAAAGTCGACACCCTGGAAACCGAGCCGGAAGACCCGCGATGTCTCACAAGTTTGCCGTTCCACAAGTCGATCAACTGGTGGCGCTCACCATCGAATGTACGATGGGGTACTATCTCCAGGTCGGCGCCAAGACCCACCACACCACGACATCGAGGGATCTGGCAGTGTACCTTCCGGAAGCCATCACGCCCCAGGCGCTAAAACCGGGAAAAAAAGTGGTGGTGGAATACCTCAAGCAAAACATCGTCCAATTGGGAACGTTCCGCATTCAAGACCTCGATCTGCTTAGCGACGCCACGGGCGAACGTGACATGCTGCTCCGACTCGGGGAACCCATCTCTCCCATCGAGCAGGTGGACCGGGAGTTTTTTCGTATCTACACCCGTTTGGACATCCGCTATCTTCCCGTAATGATCCCCGTGCGCTATCTGGACGGCTTCGCCCTGAGAAATTCCAGCCAGAAGCAGTGGGCCGCCCAATGCGACGCCGAAGGACAGCGCGTGCAAAGCCGGGACATCAGCGGGGGCGGCATCGCGCTTCTATTGGATCAGCCGATGAAAGAGGGACAGGAACTGTACCTCGAAATCGGGCTTCCACGAAACACGCTGCGCATCGCAGGTCGCGTGGTCGGAGATCAGCCGGTGCAGGACGGTACGTTGAAACAATACATCGTTCGGGTGAAATTCGTGGGGATTTCGGAAACGGACCGCTGCAAGATCGTCAATTTCATCTTCCGGCGACAATTGCAGGAACGAAACCGGGTACTCGACACCAGCGATTTCAGCTAACCCTTCAGTTTTATTTGGAAAATATTCCTACGAGCGCTTGTCTCTCATCGCGCGGTAAAACCCGGCGAAGTAATCCAGCGCCGAAGTCACCGAGAAAAAGAACGCGAAATACAGCAGCACAAGACCCACGTCGTGCAGGTCGGCTTCGCCTTCCCACAAGCCGAAATTGATGACGTACGACCCATGCAGGATCATGGCGGCCAACCCGCTGAGTTGAAACGCGGTTTTGTATTTTCCCAGGGATCGTGCAGCGATGACCAGCCCCTCGGACGAGGCAATGGCTCGCAGACCCGTAATCGTGATTTCCCGCGCCATGAGAATCGTGGCCAGCCACAGCGGCACACGCTCCAGGTTTAGCAACACGAGAAGCACGGCCAATACGATCAATTTATCGGCTAGCGGGTCGAGAAATTTCCCGATCACGGAAATCTGGTTTAGCTTGCGGGCGAGGAAGCCGTCCAGGAAATCGGTGGCGGCGGCAAGGCCGAAAACGGCGGCGGCCACGAAAGACGCCAGCGGAGTATCCAGCATCATCAGGTAACAAACGATTGGAACGGCAAAAATCCGCCCCATCGTCAGCATGTTCGGCAGATTGGTCAATTCACCGAGCAAGGACGAAGCCTTCTTTTTCCCTGGGGTCTCCTCATTTGTCGTCGAGCTTTCCTTCATGAAGCTTGCAATATCATTTGAAGACGACTTAAGCAATACCCGGTGCCACTTTTTTACACTCGTTCACATTTCTCTAACCTGCCGTGAACGTCGCGAGAAACCGCTTCAGGACATGCAACCCGGTGAGGATAATAGAGTTTTCGCGGACATTCGTCGCGTTGGGGTGGTTTTATCCCAGAGTTTTGCCGAGATTTCCCACGAAAATGCGTGCTTCCGGCACGATTCGAGGTACAATACGCCGTTGGCAACTCCCCGATCGAAGGAGCTTTGGCGATGTCGAGGGTACGAAATCTAGCGATTTTATGGTGTATTTGCGCTTTTCCGTTCGTTTTCGGTTGTGGAAACGACGACTCCGGCTCGACTGTCCAGGACGGAGACCGAGACGCCGACGAAATGGCGGAAATCGAAGAATCCCAGCCAATTCAAGGGGATACGGACCTAGAAGAAGAAGCCGCAGAGCAGGAAGAAGAAGTCCCACCTCCTGTCTTGGAACCCATCGCGTTCCTCTCGACCGTAGAACCGACACTTGATGAGACATTCGACCTCGACCCCGACGGTCGAAGCTGTCAGATCCATGTGGCCGCGAAATTCGACGGCGTAGGCGTCTGGATCGTCTACAACCGTCCCGACGAACAAAACAAATTCGACGTGTACGCCACCCGTATCGCCTGCGACGGGCAAGTGCTGGTGGCTCCGTTCAAAGTTAACACCACGGACGCCAACGAAACGGAACCGGATCTCGACCTCGACGGGGATCGCCTGGTCTTCGTCTGGCAATCCGACAACGGCGAGCAACCCAACAACCTGTCCATCCATTACCGAATGTACAGTCTCGACGGCACCCCGCAAATGGATGAGGACCGCGTGATGCGCCCGGTGCGCAATGACGGCGAAGAGGCGATCAACGCCTGGATGGCGAAAGTCGTCGCCTTGCCCGAAGGGCGCTTCGCCATCGTCGGAGCATGGGCCGACCCCGACACCATAAGCGAGGACAACCCCGGAAAATGGCAGGTGTTTTCGCAGGTGATCGACTCCGAAGGTGAACCGCTGGGTTCCGTCGTGAAGCCCCATTTCGATCCCTCCACCTCGCAGGTCTTCCCCGATGCGGGGACAGACGTATTCGGAAATCTCTACGTGGCCTGGGAAAACGACGACGATCAGGTGCAATACAACGTGATTCCCTATGGAGCAGCCACGCCGGAGTCCGAAACCCCATACGACACCCGGCAGGAGAACGGCGCGGCAGGAGTGGACATCGCCGCCTATCGTGCCGAAAACGCTCCCGTATACCTGGTGTTTACCACCCTTGGCGCAGACGAAGGGGACGTGATGCTCATCGACGCTTCGCGCAAAAACGGCGGGACAACGAATGTCCGGCTGGCATCCACTGCGGAATCGGAGCACGGCCCTGTCATCGCGGTGTCCCCGGACCGGGGGGCAGCCGTCTACTACGCCACACAGGAAAATCAGGGCCATTACCTGAGTTACGTCGGATTTCGAAAATCCGGAAGCGAGCTTGAAACCACGATGGATGCGGTGCACGACACGTCGGCATCGCTTCCTCCCTATCAGCCGACCATCACTCACATCAAAGACGAAATTTACTTCATGGCCTGGTCGGTAGGAAACAACCCGGATTTCTACATCAAAGGCGCGTTTTACGACCTTGGAAGTCAGCGATAAAACCGGAGCCCCCTCGGCTCCTACGGTAGAATTTCACCCGCACCGCGCAAACGAAAAGAAACGCGCTTTTCGATACAAAACGCGCGTGATGTGGTATAGTTGCTCATTATCGTCATTCGGAGGCACAACTGCGATCCCATGTCGGAAAGTGATACACTGGGCTATCTAGGTCTGTTGATTTTACTGCTTTTTTCCGCGTTTTTCTCCGGTTCCGAAACGGCTTTGATCGGCAGTCGGCGACTGACTCTCACCACCGAGGCCCAAAAAGGCAGCCGCTCGGCGGATCGTGCGCTAAAACTGATCCGCGAGCCGGGTTCACTGCTGGGAACGATCCTGGTCGGCAATAACCTCGTCAACGTCGCTGCCGCCGCGCTGGGTGCCTACCTTTGGGGACCGCTAACGGCGACCATCGTCGTGACGCTGCTGTTGTTGTTATTCGGCGAAATTCCACCGAAAACCATTGCGACGTACTGGCCGGAAAGCATCGCCAAAGCGGTAAGTTGGCCCATTTCCCTGTTCAAACGCCTGTTCTGGCCCATGGCCTGGGTGGCGCAGTCCATTACCGATCTCATCATGCGGCCACTGTTCAGGAAAGTCGGCCCCCGGCGGGGACATTTCAGCCAGGACGAGATTTCCACCGCATTGGGGTTGAGCCAGGCCGAAGGGGAACTGGAGCCCGGAGAAGCCCGTATGGCCCAGGAAACCCTGGAGCTTGACAAGACGTTGCTCGAAGAAATCATGATCCCTCTCGGGGAAATCGCCACGCTCCACCGGCACTGGAACCTGGATCAGGTCATGAGAGAAATCCGTCGGAGCCGTTTCACCCGCTACCCGGTGTACGACAAAAGCGGCGTTCCCATGAATCGCATGTTGCATATCAAAGATCTGGTACTCGCCACCCAGCGGGAAAACTGGTGCAGACTGACCCGACCGCTTCAGGTTCGCCCCGGCGACATGCCCGCCGACGACCTGTTGCGGGAAATGCAGATCGGACGCTTCCACATGTGCGCCGTCGCCCGCGAGGACGGTGAGATCGAGGGGTACGTGACGATGGAATGCGTGCTGGAGGAAATCGTCGGTGAAATCGCCGACGAACACGACAAGGAAGACGATCCCGTCAAAACGCTGGGAGATGACAAATACCTCGTGCGTGGGGATCTGGAAGTTGCCGACGTGCAACTAATTCTAAACATTGACCTGGAAGCCGAAGACCCGGAACAGACGCTCGACGCCTACTACCGCGAACGGGCGGGAGGGCGACCGTTTTCCTACATCACCGTGGGCCGCGCCCGTATTCGGGCCGCAAAGAAGAAGTTCGTCTTTGAACTGTTCGAGGACGAGGAAGCACTCGAAGAAGAAATCGAGGAAGAACGAAACGGGTCAAATCACGCACGATAAGCACGAAACATTCAAAAAGAGCACATAAGAGAAATTATTCGTCGAGAGATTCTACGATTTCTCTGGCGTCATCGATGAGCCGATCCAGTTTTGCGCCATCGAGGCGCAATGTACGGCAGGCCGCTTCCACCATTTTCGGCATGGTGTAATCGATGATTGTCACGCTTTTCTGTTCTTTATCGTCCAGAATTCCGGCATCGACTTCGTTGGCGATCCACTCGGCCAGGCAGGCGGTTGCCATGGGCGGGGTAATGCTCTGGTCCGGTTTGAACTGGTGGTGGTAGACGATGGCTTCCCGAATGTTTTCAGGTAGTTTCCAGAGATCGGCCAGAATGCCGCCGGTTTCCTGATGCAGGTCGTTGAGGGCTGGCCACAGCAGATCGAGGCTGTAGTTTGCCTCCGGGGTTTTTCCTTCCCCCAGTGCAATCAGTAAGCCCGCCATGCCGATATCGTGCATCAGGCCGACCAGAAACGCCTGACCTTCCACGAGGCCGGTGCGGTTGCCGATCAACTTCGCGATGCGAGCCACAGCCACACTGTGATGACGTAGAAAATCCATCTGTTCGGAAAACCGCTTGACCCGAAATACGCGCATGTCCACAGCGACTTGCCAGACAATATCCCGGATGGTGTCCAACCCAAGACGAACGATGGCGTGCTCCAGCGAAATCATCTTCGCTTTTCCTCCGTAATACGGAGAATTGACGATTTGCAGCACCCGTCCCGTCAGCACCGGGTCCATTTCAAGCACTTCGCCGATTTTCGCAAAGGTGATATTCGATTGGCCGGTGAGTTCGTGGACTTCCATGGCGATGCGTGGAAGCACGGGCGGCTTGTAATCGGGGGATTTGAAAAGGTCGAGCAGGGTTTTTCTCAGCGTTTTCCCCGCCTCGGAGGCGTCGAGATCCTCTGTCGAGACGTTCCAACGGGTCCGTTCGATCTCGGTTTTGTTTTCGAACCGCTTCAACGAGCTTTTTTTCGGAGTTGCAGTGGATGGGGGGGATTGCGTGCTTTTCTTCGTTTTGCGACGACCGAGAAACATGGAGACTCCCGCTTCTTGAATTTCCATACCATGATTTAATCGGTCGCAAAAGGAATAACCAAAGCGCCATTTTGCACTTTTTCGCCTCGGAAACTTCGCCCGTTTTCATCGGCGACGATCTCGATGACAATAAAAAAGCCCCCTCGGTACAAACCGAGGAGGCTTCGAAAACAGTTTTGTGATATCCGCTACTTACGGATTGGGGTCGCAGGAGGCGCCTTGGGACGAGCAGGTCGGCGCGTCGCCCCACGGGTCGCACAGACCGGTATAGTTTCCGCTGCCGTCGGAATACCTCACGCAGGCCCACGGAATCTCGTTGTAGCTTTCGTAACCGGGGAGATACCCCGAAGGACAGGTATCGGAAGTGATATTGCACTCGGTGAGGCATTTTCCGGGGTCGCTGCCCAGACAGACCGTGCCGGTGGCACAAGAACCATCCGACCCGCAATCGGCAAGCGAATTCCACCAGTTGTCCCATTCGGTCTGGGTCGAAGCCAAATATTGGCAACTACCACCACCCAGGATCAGTTGGTTGCTGGAATTCATCGCGACATAGCCGTAACACATGAAATCTTCACCGCAGGAGTGGCTTTGCGGGTTGCACTGCTGACGGCACTGGAGGGTGGTTTCACCGAACGCGATGCACGTCCCGGTTTCGGTTCCGCCGCCCTGGCACACGCAAGTGATGGAATTACAGCTCTGACCCGTCGAGCAGTTGGTAAGATCGGTCGGTTCGCATTCTTCCGTGCCGTTGACGGTGCCGTCCCCGCAGTAGGTCTCGCCGCCTTCACACATACAGGTCGTCGAATTGCAGGTTTCGTTTGTACCGCAATTGCTGGTATCGTTGGGCTCGCATTCCTCGGTGCCGTTGACGACGCTGTCACCGCAGTAGGGATTCGTACCGCCCTGGCATTGGCAGGTGATGGAATTGCAGGTCTGACCCGTAGTGCAATTGGAAAGGTTGGTGGGCTCGCATTCCTCGTTTTCATCGATGTTGCCGTCCCCGCAGTAGGGATCGGACTCGTAGGCGCACATGCAATTGCGGCAGATCTGGTCGGTTTCGCAGTTGGAGAGGTCGTTGGGCTCGCATTCCTCGGTGCCGTTGATCGTGCCGTCTCCGCAACCTTCCTGTCCCTGAGGCACACACATGCAGGTGGTGCTGTTGCAGACTTCTCCCTCTTCGGTGCAAGCGGCTACGCCGGGTTCGCATTCCTCACCGCTTTCGAGCACGCTGTTGCCGCATTTGTTGGCGGTAGCATCGCCGCAGATACACACCTGCTTGTTGCCCAGGGAGTCGGTCGGGTCATCGGCGCAACCGATCACAGGGTCATCCCCGCAACGAGTGGAGCAGTCCTGCGGGCTCCAGACGAGCGTCGTGGGCGGGCAGATGCACCACGTGTATCCTCCCGCACCGTTAGGCAGACAGGTGGTTTCGTTGGCGGTGCAGCTTCCGCTGCAGGTCGTGGGATTGGTGTACGGGTTGCTGGAGTCCGAGCCTTCGGAATCCTCGTCGCCGTTGGAAGGGTTGTCGTTGCCTTCGTCGTCTCCCCCGAAATCGATGCAGCCGCCGAGTCCGGCAGAAAAAGCGAACAGCGCCACCAAAAACAGGATGTGAAGCTTTTTCATCAAAGATCTCCTTTATCTTACGAAAGGCCGCGGCGCTCCGACAACTCCGGCACGCCATCAAATAATTACTATCATCGCATTGCCATCAAGCAATCCCGAAGTCTAGGGACAGGGGAACAAACTGTCAAGCAAAAGCCAAACATTTGCAGCAGCTTGAAGGCTGTTTTCGTCGTTTTTTCCTTGGTTTGCCGTTTTTTTTCGGGCGAACAAACATAATAGCTTTCGGTGTGAATTTCATTCACGTCTTGCACGAAAGCCAATCTCCCGCTATGTAACGACGTGTGGCGATCCGTCGAATCATAAGACGATTCATGTTACCATTAATTGTTAATTGTGCCATAAATATTCGACCGATTCAATTTTTTACGAACGTCCTGGAGCAGCATCCAATGAAACTCCCTTTCACAACCGGTTTTCGCCTTTGCTGTATCGCCTTGTTTTTCCTCCTGATTCCAGCCGCCTGCTCCTCGTCGTCGGATTCCTCCTCTCAAGGTGACACCGACTCGGAGGCGTTCGAGGCAAACGAGGCGACCGAGTTGGAAGAAAGCGCCGAGGAGTGGACCTTCGACCGCAACCGGTACACGCCGGTCAACGGCTGGATACTGCTCGACTCCAATCTGGATCACGTTGCTGAAGTCGTGAAAATGGCTAAGGATTTCGGTGTCAACCACGTGCAGCTCAGTCACGATTTGATTATGGACATCGACGAGGTGATTTTCGACGACGAGGACTCCCTGCAAAGACGAGAACGCTTGGCCGAGGCGGCCAGTCTGGCCAAAGCGGAGGGCTTGGAGGTCTTCGCCTGGGCGCACGAGTTCACCGGCAACCGGATCAACGTCTGCTTCGATCCCGAAGACCCCTTCTGGGACGAGCGCCGCGACGCCTACCGGCTGTTTTTCGAACAGCAGCCCGATATCGACGGCATCGTGCTGATGTACGGCTCGGCAAGTCCCGACATCTGGTACTCGATCTGCACCTGCGACTGGTGCCTGGACAGCATCCCGGAAGGTGAAGTACCGCTGATCTGGCCCAACGGAAACGACCGCGTGGAACAGGTGACGCGGATGGTCGGCGAGGTGGTGGTGGACGAACTGGGCAAAGGCATGTACGTGCGTTCCTTCATCCATTCGCCGCAGGAGTTGGAGTACGTCGGCATGGGACTTCGAGCCATCGAAGACCTTGGTTTCTACGGCATGAGCAAAGACCAGCCGCAGGACTGGGAACCCTACTATCCCGACAACAAACTGATCGGCGACGTGGGACCGAGGCCGTCGGTGGTCGAGTTGGACCTCGCCGGGGAGTACTGGGGACGCTCCTACCTTCTGTGGATGGCTCCGAAATACTACATCGAACGCTGGGATTACATGTGGAATCATCGGGGTGTCGGCACGGTGTCGCGCATCGAGCGCGGCAGCGACCATACCATCGGACAACCCAATGAAATCAACGTGTTCGCCATTTCGTATCTTCACGAGCACGGCTATAAAAACGTACACGACGACCTGTGGCAAAGCTGGTTAGAAAGTAAATATGGTGTTACTGCCGGTAGTACGGAGGCAAAAATCCTGCAACGTTCCTTGGAAAGATCCTACGACTTCAACCGGAAGATGTATTACATCCTGGGATTCTGGGCGCTGGAAAAAAGCTCGTCGATGCCGGACAGCATTGCGACTACGGAGTTCGTCAAACGCAACATGGCGCTGTACGATCCCGATTACGAGGACTGGTACAACCGCCTGTCCGAGCCCGACCTCGCCACCGTCGAGGAAATCCACCAGGAAAAACTGGAAGCACTAAGCCTCGTGGAGTTGAGTCTCGCCGACCTGGATTCCATCAAGGATTCTCTGAACACCAGTGATTACGAAGACTTGCACAAGCGACTGCGCGTACATCACTACGCGTTGCGCGCCTGGACCTGGGTGGCCGAAATCCTCTGGGCGCGCCACCTGCCCGACCACGATGGCTGGATTCGGTACGCCATCGACCGCCTGAACGAATCCGCCGACGAAGCCGAGGCGGAATTGGGAAATGCCTATCCGGCACAGCCTTCCGACATGCGCCGTTTCGCCGATGCGGCGGAAAAACTGGTCGATGATGGAACGCAAGCCGTCGAGCGCACGCAACTGCTGATTACGGATATCGAAATCGAACAGAACGGCGAAACGGCGACGATCACCTGGAAATGCAACGAAGCGGCGACGTTTCGCGTGGAATGGGGCGAAGACATCCCCGACTACGGGCAGGACGCGGCGGTAGACGCCTCCGCCTCCACCCAAGGCAGCTACGTGATGCAGGGACAGGAGGATTCTCGCACGTATTTCCGCATTCACGCCGAGGCGGGAAGCCGGAGCATCGTCAGCGGGGATTTCATGATTCGCTGGCCCTGGAACGAATGACATCCGGCGGCACCATATCTCGCCCGAAACGCCGGGTTCGAGGTAACCAGGCGGCCAAACGTCGCCCGCACCCACGGTGCCTGGCTGAAAAAGGCGTGAAAGTAGCGTTTCCCGATCAATCGGAAGCGCGGCGGGCACGTTCCTCGTTGAGCATTCGTTGAATGGAGTCACGCACCTGTTTCGACAACCTGCCGATGGCCACACGGTCGTCGGCGGCCTCCGGTCCGAAGCGGTTGACGTAAATCGGCTCGCCGAAGCGGATCGTCCATTTCACCGGGAAGGGCACGAGGCCCGCCGGTCCCAACCAGGGGAACGTCGGCGTCACGGGGAAATACGGCAGCTTGAATAACCGGGCGATGCCCCGGACATTGCCCATGAGAGGGTTGGTTTCCTCCGAGCCGATGATCGCCACCGGCACGACAGGGGCGTCGGTGGTCAGGCTGAGCTTGATATACCCACCCCGACCGAAACGCTGAAGCTGGTAGCGCATTCCGTAGGGTTTGTTGATGCCCTTGATACCCTCCGGAAAGACAAGCACCGCCTCGTCCTGCAACAACAGGCGCTGGGCGTTTTCCTGGCAGGCGCGAATAAACCCCAGTTTATTGAGCGATACGCCCAAAATCGGAGGGTAGTAGAAGAAGTCTTCCACCATCGGCCAGATGTTGCGGGAGGCGGGATGCTCTTTATGGACCGCCGACATCACCATCAGACCGTCATACGGCAAAATGCCCGAATGGTTGCCGACCAGCACCACGCGGCCCTTTTCGGGGATGTTGGAAACGCCCCGCACCTGCACCCGCCACCAGTATTTGTAAAGAAACGAAACAATGGGGTCCAGTCGCTCACGGAATTTCGGATCGAAACCCATTTCTTCGCCGGGATTGACACCTTCGAGCCGGAGTTTGTCGTAATAGGCCGGATCGCCGACGAAGGCATGGGGATTTTCCGCATATTTTACGGGAAGTTGCGCGTTTCCCACACGAGGTTGCGGCAGAGTGGTCCTGCCTCCCTCGGCGGCCAGCACCTCGACCTCCGGTTGAGGAGTCGCCGGTTTCGGCGTCGTGGCCGTTTCTTTCTTGCTTGCAGGAGTACGTTTTTTCGCCGGAGCTTTTGCCTTTTTGGACGAAGTGTTCGTTTTTACAGCCTTTTTCCCAGATGCGGCCTTTTTGGCAGTGGCTTTTTTCGTCGTTTTCGTCGCAGCGTTTTTTTTCGCGGATGTTGTTTTAGGGGCCGTTTTTTGGGCGACCGTGGCGGTTTTTTTGCTCCCGGTGGATGCTTTACTCGAAGCGGTCTTTTTCGTCGCCTTCGTTTTCGAGTTTTTGGTGGCGGCCTTTTTCTTCACGGCTTTGCCGGGTTTCGACTCGGCCTTGGTTTCGGGCTCGCCGGGAGCGTTCTCGCCCAGGCGGTTCGAAAGAGGATCGTTTCCCAATACGCTGTTTTTTTTCCTGGCCACGGATTGCCTCAATTCTTCGATTTCCGGTGAACGTGATAGGCCGCCAGCAAGGCGTCGCGAGAGCTGAATTCGGGAATGAATCCGATCTCCTGGACCGCCTTGGTGCCGTCCGCCACCCAAGGATATTGCAGATAACGGGTCAGTTTGTCGGGAATGTCCGAAAGCTTCAGACTCCAGAGCACGCTGGAAACCGGTTCCCAGGCGCTTAGCGGCATGGGGATGGGTCGCGTCTCCATCGTGTCGAGCACCTCCGAATAGCGCAGCGTTCCCTTTCCGACGATGTTGTATACGCCCGGGTGATCCTCGTCGATCACTTTCTTGTAGGCGCGGTACAGATCCTCCTCGTGCACGAACTGCATCAGCGGATCATAGCCGATCAGTTTCACCGCCCTGGGCTGGATCAGCATGTTTGAGAGGAAGTTGATGGCAGTCGGCCCCATGGTGGTGCAAGCTCTTAGAATCGTAACCACTTTGTCGGGGTGGCGCTGGGCGAAAACCTGAAGCTGGCGTTCGGTTTCGAGCTTTTCCGTCACCATCGAGTTGCGGGCATCGGTGTCCACCGGGTGATTTTCGGTGTAAAACGCCGGGCCTTTGGGTTTGGCACCATAAATTGCGGTGGTCGAGCGCGCCACGACCTTGCGTACACCCGCCGCCTCGCAGGCGTCGAGCATGTGCATCGTGCCGATGGCTTCGATTTCGTGGGCGATGGAGCGGCTTCGGGAAAGGCCGAAACTGAAAATCAGGTGACAAAAAGTGTCCACGTGCTCGTTGGCAAGGATTTTCGAGATGATCTGCGACGCAGAGGGCAAGGTCATATCGACTTTGTAATAGACGAGGCGACCGTCCTGGGAAGGCGGCTGCCGGGTATCGAACAGCACCACCTTTTTCGTCCGGGGATCGTCCAGCAGTTTCTGCGTCAAGCCGGCCCCCAGAAAGTTGGCTCCCCCGCTGATGGCGACCACACGGTCCGCCGATGTAGGATTCGTTGCCATGGTCATGCATTCCCCTCCCGCGTCGATGATCGAGGACCGTGCTCCGTTTATAAAGTCCTATCCCCCCGGATTTCCAGGTGATTTCGCAAGATGAACCTTCCCGATCGTCCAACGGTCGTTCCGGGTTCCAAGCAACTTTGCAGCGCGATCCGAATAAGAATTATACCACACCGCCACGAAAAAGGAAGAGGCGGACGACTTCAAGTATCTGGCGGCTTCGATACGGGTGCATCACAAAATGTAGCAAATAGGCTCAATAATGTTGAAACTTTCATCAGTTTGGTTGTAGCGGCGAGGCGTAAGCCCGCCGAAAAGGGGGAGAGGAGGGCATAAGAGCAACTTTCAAAAAGGCAAAGACGGCGGGCTTACGCCTCGCCGCTAACGTGACCAAAGATATTATGAGTCCGCTCATCCCGAGTGCCGCCCGTAAGGGCGGTGTATCGAGGAATCCGTACAAAAAACGCTATGGTTCGATACAATTTGCTTCGCAAATCACTCTCCATGAGCGTTTTTACTCTTGTTTGAAAAACTGGGGATGGGTCAGTTCGGCACCTCCCATTCATGGTTGACACGGACTGCTCGGATGATGACAATAAACGGGTACGAGACTCACATGACAACGTGGTTGTCTAAAAACGCGACTGGAGCAACGAAATGAAAACGCACGTTCTTTTCATCGGTGTTTTGGCGTTGGCATGGCTTTTCGCCGGTTGCGGCGACTCCGATCCCACCGAGGATTCCGGCGGCGATTTCGACGACATCGAAAACGAGGCAGACGTCCTGGACGAAGATGGCAAATCGGAACCGGAAAACGAAGAAAGCGTGATTCTCTGCGACGCCCAAAGCTATGATATCGGGGCGTATTTCGGGTTTTCCGAAGCGTTCGCCGCCTCGCAACGAAAGTCCTTGCCGTTTCCCGCGTGGACAACCCTCGACTTCGAGTACGACGCTTCACGCGATGTTTTGCACGTGACCGGCATCTGGATCAACAAATTGCCGATTTGCGCCTGCGGCATGGAATGGCCGGACGGGCCTTCCGACATTCCGGGTTCCTCGGAAGAAAAAGCGTTTTTGGACGACCACGGCGTCGGCCAGGGAAGCGGCATATTGACAATCGAAGTGAACGTGTCCGACGGAAGCAGCCGGGCCGTGCAAAGGGATCTCGGCGCATCCGACGCCGAGAGCTTGGAAATCGAAAACGTCGTTGGCGGCGGCATCGACCCCTTCGAAATCGAAATCCAACGGGCGGGCGGATCGACCCAGATCATCCTAGAAAGTTCCACCGGATACGACCTGCGAGGCTGCCCGTCGAACACTCCCGACGACACCCGCGTTCTCGACTCCCTGTTTCGAGAAAGCCCTTTCGGAGGCACGATTTCTCTTTGCGGGGAAGACCACAACGACCAGAAGGATTGCAGCCTGCCCGAACCGATCCGGACGTTGACCGTATTGCCGAAAAAACAACCCGGCGCCTACCTGTGCGACACGGAAGGCTGCCGCGATAAAGAGGAATAAACGACACTACCAATCCCCCGGCATTTCCTCCTAGCTGGACATTCCGGCCCGATTCTGTTAGCGTCTCGAAAAAGCGTATGAGACGATTCCATTCTTTAGAAAGAAAATCGAGGTATGCCATGAAATCCATCGCTTGGGTCGCCGTATTATTCATCTTTGCCGTAGCCGGATGCACCCAGAAAAAAGCCGACGACGCCAAAGACACCCCGGCGACGGGAGAAACCAAGCAGGAAGTCGCTGAAAAGGTGGCGGAAAAAGTCAAACCGGCAGAAGCCGAAAAGCCGTCGCCCATTCCCGAGGAATTCGCGGCCTCGCATATTCTGATTTCCTACCAAGGCGCGCAAAATGCCAAACCGGAAGTCACGCGCACCAAAGAAGAAGCCTTGAAACGCGCCCAGGAGGTGATGCAAAAGGCCAAAGACGCCCCGAACTCCTTCGGCAAACTGGCCGCCGAGTACTCCGACGGTCCCACCGCCCAGCGTGGCGGCAACCTCGGTGTATGGACCAAAGGCCGCATGGTTCCCGAATTCGACACCGCCGTTTCCGGGATGAAGGTCGGTGAAATCTCCGAGCCGGTAGAGACGATGTTTGGCTACCACGTGATTCAGCGAAATGCCTTGCCGCCTCAGACGAAGCTTTCGGGCCGCCACCTGCTCGTGGCCTGGAACGGCGCACGCGGCGCGAAACCCAAAGTCGCCCGCACCAAAGAAGAAGCCTTGAAACGTGCCCAGGAACTTCGCGCCAAAATGGTGGCGAATCCCGACGGCATCGACGCCCTCATCAAGGCCGAATCGGACGGCTTCCGCGCAGCCGCAGGAGGGGAACTGGGCATCTGGATGGCCGGGCGCGGGCAGCATCCGGCGATCGACCAATCGGTGCGGGATCTCGAACTCAATGCGATTTCCGAGCCCGTCGAGACGCAGTACGGCTATCACCTGATTCAGCGCATCGAGCCCGTCGAGCCTCCGCAGTTCGCCGGAAGCCACATTCTGATCGCGTACAAAGATGCCCGCCGGGCGAATCCCGAATTGACCCGCACCAAGGAAGAAGCTGAGAAAAGGGCCAAGGAAGTGCTGGCGAAAGTCAAAAAGAATCCCGAAAAATTCGCCGATCTGGCCAAGGAATTTTCCGACGATCCCACCGCCAAGGCGCAGGGGGGAAGCCTCGGAGTCTGGACCAAGGGCCGGATGATTCCCGAATTCGATCAGGCCGTGGAAGGCATGAAAGTCGGAGAAATCTCCGGCATCGTCGAAACCGCCTTCGGCTACCACATCATCCGTCGGGAAAAACTTCCCGAATAAAAATAACACGTTTCACATTTCAAGCCGCGTTTTCCACCATGGGAAACGCGGCTTTTCTTTTGCCTGCAAGTCGTGCCGGCGTCCTGTCTCCGCTCGTAACGTTTCAAAAGAATGCTCCGAACCTGCCACAGTTCCCGTTTCGGAATGTTTTTCACCTACGATTACGGGCAATTCCAGACCACTTATACAAAATTATATGCCGATCTTCATTTATTTGGAAATTTAATTGATTAAAATGTAATCGGTACGATTCTATTATGAGGTTTGTTGCACCACAACGGAAGGACGCAAGCGAAACCATGGTGACATTCAACCGACAGCCTGGAAAACGACCGCGAGTCCTTCTTCACCCGGGTGAGTTTTACGTCACGAAACAGGACGCGATTCTGGAAACCGTGCTGGGTTCCTGCATCGCCATCTGCCTCAAGGACATAAAAACCGGCGTGGCGGGAATGAATCACTTCCTGCTGCCGGAACCGACGCGGAATGGAGAATTCCAGCGTTCCCAGGCCGGACGCTACGGCATCAACGCCACGGAATTGCTCATCAACCGGATGATGCACTACGGGGCGTCTCGCAAGACCCTGCAAGCCAAGATTTTCGGCGGAAGCGTCGTGTTAAAAGGTGCGGAAGAAAAAGGCAGTATCGGTCAGGCCAACGTCCAGTTCGCCCGCTGGTACCTGCAAAACGAGAAAATTCCGGTCGTTGCGGAAAACGTCGGGGGCTTCACGGGACGTAAAATCCACTTCGACACCACCCGGTGGATCGTCTGGGTGCAGCGGCTCGACGGCCAGCTTTCGAAAATTCGCCAATCCGAGTCGAAGTTCCGCCAACGGTTGGTACACGATCTCGACGAATCCGACGTGACCCTTTTCGACGATACGGACGATTAAAAGCCCGTTCCTATCTTTCCCAGTTGTGTTTTCTCCGTACAAGCACGAGTGTCAACAACACGAACGCAAGCCAAGGCAAGCTGCCATCAGGAGCAGCAGCACAAGCGGAAACTCCGCCGGAGAACCGGGTTTCTTCCAAAGCCTCCGGTGTTTCTGTGGCAGAACCGGGAATTTCACTTGACTCATAATACCAATCGCTTTTTTCGGCTTCGTCCGTCGCGTCGATCTCAGCGAATTCCTCTTCGGCGTCCAATCCCTCGTCGTCCACAAGCTCGGATTCTTCTCCGGTCGCGTCGTCCCAGTCCACGACGTCCAACTCGTCGTCGGGATCTCCGCCCTCGTCGTCCCAGATGTCTTCATCGAACAGGTCATCGTCCCAGATGTCCTCGTCCGACAAGTCTTCCTCCCAGATGTCCCGATCCGCAACATCTTCGTCCCCACCGTTTTCCTCGATCTCTTCTTCGGCTTCCTCTTCGAATTCCTCATCGCCATCGGGTTGGGGAATCTCCTCCCCGTCGAAAGATACCGTAATTTCAGCACCTTCGGATGCTCCGTCGTCTTCGGTGACAATCACCTGCAAAATGTAGCTTTCACCAGTACCTTCCAGATGATCCCACAGAATATCTCCGCCCGCGGGACGATAATCCACGGCGAAGGGGCAGTCGTTTTCTTGAGGGCAATCCGTCCAGGCTACCGCAGCCAAAGCGAGGTGATCGTCGTCGGAGAAAACATCCACCGAATAATTCCAGCCTTCTTCCGTGTCGAGGATGAAATAGGCATCCGAACCTTGAAGCAATATGGGATAACAGGAGAGATCATACGAATAAGTGGGATGCATTCGACGGACTTCCACCGTTTCGGATTCTCCCAACTCGATTTCGACGGCCTGAGGACAGCGGTCGTTTGCGGCCCTGGCCTCGCATTGTCCCGCGAAACAGTTGGCGAAGACCTCTCCCGCGAGCGTACACGCCGTCCAGTCGAGCCAATCCTCGTGCACGCAACCTTGGACGGGGCTGCAGTAGTCCTCGGTGCAGGCGTTCGAATCGTCGCAGACGATGGCCGTTCCCTGGCAGTTTCCGCCGTTGCATTCGTCGTTGATCGTGCACAGGTTCTCGTCGTCGCAGGAGGTGCCGTCCGGCGCGGGATCGCCGGTGCAGCCCCCCTCCGTTTCGCTGCACGTACCGCTCAAACACTGGCCGCTGCAATCCATCGGACGCCCGGACAGGCATTCGCCTTGGATGCAGGTGTCGTCCACGGTGCAGATCAACCCATCCTCGCAGGAGCCTTCGACATTGGTATACCGGCAACCCAGCGTCGTGTCGCATACCTCTTGCGTACATACGTTGTCGTCGTCGCAATATGCATCGTCCGGCTGATTCGAGCACTTGCCCCTCGTAGTGTCGCAAGCGTCGGTGGTGCAGGGCAGGCCGTCGTCGCAGTCGGCATTATTCGTACAATCGGACACGCACTGCCCGGACAAGCAGGTCCCGGCGGCGTTTGTCGGCGTGAGACAAATCGTACCGTCTTCAATCGGCTCAAGTGTGCAGCCCTGAGACGGGTCGCAGACTCCGGCGGCGCAGACGGTATCGTTGCACTGTGCGTCCTGTGGACGGTGCAGGATGGTACCAGCATTGTCGGTGACATCCTCGCCTTCTGCACACAGATCCTGGGTACAGGCGATGGAGTCGTCCAGGTAAGGCGGCACGCCCGTCTGGCAATCGTCCGTGGCATCGCAAACCTCTTCGCCGTTGCAGAAAAGTCCGTCCTGGCATCGGCTTGCGTCCTCGTAGTGGAGCACCATCCCGTAGTTGTCGGTCTCGTCCGCGCCTTCGCGGCAGGTATCCACCGTGCATAACACACCGTCGTCCAGGTCCGGTGGTGGGCCCGCCTGACAGCCCTGCACGGGATCGCAGGTTTCCTCGCCGTTGCAGAAAAGCCCGTCCTGGCAAAGACTTGCATTCGGTTCGTGTAGAATGTTTCCTGCGTTGTCATGCACGTTTGCGCCTTCGTTGCAGCTATCCGTAGTGCAGGAGATTCCGTCGCTCAGGTCCGGCGGCGTGCCCGCCTGACAACCCTGCACGGGATCGCAGGTTTCCTCGCCGTTGCAGAAAAGCCCATCCTGGCAGGAGGCGGCGGAGCTACGCTGCTCGATGGTACCGAGGTTGTCGGCTAAGTTGTCGCCTTCCAGACAGACACCCTCCGTACAGAGATTCCCATCCTCGGTGGAAGGCGGCGAACCCGCCTGACAGTCGTTCGTGGCATCGCAAACCTCTTCGCCGTTGCAGAAAAGCCCGTCTTGGCAGAGACTTGCATCCTCGTGATGGAGCACCATTCCATAATTATCCGTCGTATCGGAGCCTTCATGACAGGTATCCACCGTGCAAGACACACCGTCGCCCAGATCCGGCGGCGTGCCCGCCTGACAGCCCTGCGTTTCATTGCAGACTTCCTCGCCGTTGCAAAAAAGACCGTCCTGGCAGGATGTGGGATCGGGATCGTGGGTAATGAAACCCACGTCGTCGGAATCGTCCGGGCCCTCGTTGCAGGCATCCGCAGTGCAGGGAATGCCGTCACTCAGGTTCGGCGGTGTACCCGCCTGACATCCCTGCACGGGGTCGCAGGTTTCCATACCGTTGCAGAAAAGCCCATCCTGGCAGGCGGCGGCGGAGCTTTGCTGTTCGATGGTGCCGAGGTTGTCGGTCAGGTCGTCGCCTTCCAGGCAGACGCCCTCCGTGCACACGTCATCGTCTTCGGTGGAAGGTGGCGTACCCGCCTGACAACCTTGCGTTTCGTCGCAGACTTCCTCGCCGTTGCAGAAAAGCCCGTCCTGGCACGTGTCTGAATCCGGTTCGTGGGAAATGATTCCCATATTGTCGGTGACGTCTGAGCCTTCCGCGCAAGCGTCCACGGTGCAAATGATTCCGTCGTCATAATTTAGGTGTTCGCCCGCTTTGCAACCCTCTGTAACGTCACAAATTTCCTGACCATTGCAGTACTGGCCGTCTTGACAAAGGGCGTCGTTTGCCTGATGGCTGCATGTGGCGTAGTCCTCGACCACGCAGGCATCGGTCGTACAAGCGATTTCGTCGTCGCAATCCTCGCCGACATACTCCCTGCCGCAGCTATCCGTATACATGGCGTCGTCGTTTTCACACTGGGAACCCGTGATATCCGGGACACAGACGCTCGCGTTTTCCAAGGCCTGGACACAGGTCGAACCACTGGGGCAGCTTTCACCCTGGGTACAGTTCTTCACGCAAAAACGTTCCCCGTCTCCGGAAGTGTATTGGACGCATTCGTAGCCGCTCGGACATGCGTTCGACGCGTCGTCGCAGACGTTGCACTGCGCCTCTTCGGCGGGTTCGAAGGTGTAGGCTTTGATCGTCACGTTGGCGGTCGCATCGGCGCTGGTGATATCGGTCCAGGACGTTCCATTGTAACTGATCCAGCTTTCGTTCGCGTTGGCCGAAGCCCCGCTGCTGTATTCCGAAACAAACAACTCCAGGGGTACCGGATAGTTGCTGCCCGGCGTGGTGAACTGGACCACCGCCGAGAACTTCGTCCCGCTCGTCACGGCGATGTTGTCGTCGCTGAAATCGACGGTGTAATACCCGGCGTAGGTTTGGGAACCGCTACGGCTGGCGGCGAGTGTGCCGCTGGAGGGGTTCGAACCGACGGAGGTGTAAACTCTCACCGTGTAGGAAGATCCAGCGCTGGGAAGATAAAACCCCACCCCGCCGATGATTTCATCCCGCTGCGCTGTAAACACGTTGCCGCCCCAGGCGGTCTCCGAGCCGTACCCGATGGAGGAAGCCATGCCGAGCGGATCGTACTGATAAATGGTGTCGTATCCCGGATCTTCCCCTTCGATGTCATCGAAATACACGGCACAGTTCGACCCGACGATGGAGTCGTAATACGAAATGTAAAAATAACCGCCATCCCCGAAATCCGTGCCCCAACTGTTTCGGATGAGGAACGCGCCGTTGCCCGGAGCGCTGGGAGAGAACTTCGTGCGGGAGTAGTTGTCGTCCCAACCCACGATCGCCACGCCGTGGTTTCCCACGTCGGAACCGGAATAATAGTACGAGGAGGTGGAGAAATCGTAGGAGTCGTCCTCCCATCGCATGGAGGTCATCACCGCGCCGTAATTCACGAGGGCGCTCTTGATGGCGTCGTTGTCCAGGCTGCTCGTGCGGTTGGGAAGCCACTGGATTTCATACACGTGCTTCTGCACCGTCCCGCCTGGACTGGGCCGGTCGTCCCAGTCGTGGTACGGGTCGTCCGATTCGTTCACCGGACCGCCCCACCGCGTGAGATACGCGCTGGACATCTGGATGTGTCCGCCATCGCAGGGGCCGTTGTCGAAGCCGTGGGTGTTTTTCATGTGGTTTTCGCTGAAGTCGCGGTTTTCCCCCGGCATCAGGTAGGACTCGAACGCGGCATACGTCGCGAAGGTCCAGCAGGCCCCGCACTCGAGCTGGTTGCGAATCGACGTCAGCTTGTTTTCATCGCGCAGGTCGTAGGACGTCGTAAAGCGCAGGATCGGCCAGTCCGCCGGCGGGGCGACCTCCACCTCCGGCAAAAGCACGGGAGACGGCACGACGCCCAGAACCCGCCCGTCGGAAAGATCGCGGCGAAGGTTTTGGGCCTGCACGTCGTCGAGGTAGTCCTGAAACGCCGGGTTGACCGGAGCCATCCGAAGCGCCTGAGCCCATGCCGGAGCGGCGCCGAGGCTGACAAGCAGCAAGGCGAGACATACGATTCCCAAGCGATTCCAACATGTTGCGTTTGAGAAGGAAGACATTCGAGTCGTGACGTTCATGCAAAAACTCCATACCGGGTGTTTCGGAAAACCCAAAGACGAATCCGAGCGGAAAACGAATAGCGGTGCGTTCGAAAAGTGAATGGAAAAACCGATTGCCCCATCGTCCATCGTTCGTGAAAGCATTCTCCTTCATGCATTATGCGGATCCCCGTGCATATTTACAAGGATTTCACGTCTGTTTTTCGTGAAAGTGCGCGATCTTGCACGATTCGGTGCGATTGTGCACGAAATTGCAGGGAGGGTCGCACCGCTTCCGCCGGAAAATCCCGCCGTGTCGTCTCTTCGGGATGCCGTTCGGCACCTGAAAAACGCCGTGGGACAAACGTGCAATTTGATGAAAATTCGTGCAGATTCGGAACAACGAGGCTTGCGAATTCCGTTCGTGAGAGTAAGATACACCCATTCTAAGGTAGGCTACGCGCCATCAAAATTCAGGTTGAAAACCTGAACCCTCAAAGGCAATGATGCTAACAGCAACAGTATGGTTTCATTGGATTATGGCTGCGATACTCGCACTATTTATCCTAGTGCTGGCTGCATTTCCAAAGCGCTGGATTATTCGCATACTCGAGTACTCTTACATTATTGCTCTATGTACTATTGCCTACACAGTTGGAGAGGACCGATTCGGTTTCGTTCGTTTATTAAGTTACGGACTTTTTCTCCATCTTCCCCTAGCCATTTTGGCGAGTTCGCTAGTCCTTGGAATTCAATCTAAACGGGTACCATTTTATTCAATCCTTGTAGCCTTTGTCATTTTGCTGATTGGCCTAGATGCCTTTTTCATCGAACCCCACTGGCTATCGGTCAAAGAACTGGAAATTCGATCTGCAAAGCTGCAACAACCAATAAAAATCGCACTGCTCGCCGATTTGCAGACGGATCACATCGGGGAATATGAGAAAGAGGTTTTCATACGAACTTGCAAAGAAAAACCGGACTTGATCTTTTTTGCAGGGGACTACATTCAATCAAGCTCAATTAAGCGCTTCCAAGATCAGGCAGTCGTTCTCAACCAACTGTTACAACAACTCCCTTGCCACCCAAAACATGGAATCGTAGCAATCGAAGGAAATGTGGACCCTGTAGGATGGAAAAATATTTTCGCCAATCTCCCTTTTTCCAGTATCCGGACAAATGTCACTCGGACATACCATTTCGGTAAATTGGCAGTGACCGCTCTTTCGTGGCGATCATCAAGAAATACACGTCTTTCATTGCCTGCCTTGCCAGAGTTTCACATCGTTCTCGGCCATGCTCCTGACTTTTCTCTGGGCAATGCCAATGCGGATTTAATGCTCGCAGGACATACGCACGGGGGACAAGTGCAAATTCCCTTCTTTGGTCCTTTAGTCACTTTGTCTAAAGTCCCTCGGAATTGGGCTTCTGGTATCACAGCACTACCTAATAACAAATATTTGGTTGTGTCCAATGGCATTGGTCTTGAACGAGGTTTCGCACCTCGCATGAGATTCTGGTGTCGCCCACAAATCGTGATCATTAATCTGATGCCGATTTGAGAAAAAGGACAATAGGCAGGGAAGCCGGGGTTTGCTTGCCGATCCCACAAGCAACACGCAAAAAAGCGGGAGAATCTCCCGCTTTGGTGAATTCGACCGCTGAAGGTGCGGCGTGGAAATCCGTTTACTTCAGGTCGCGGTAGATTTCCACCTCGAAATGAATTTTCACGTCGTCGCCCACCGCGGAAACACCCTCGACAAGGTTGTTCCAGGTCAGCCCGAAATCCTTGCGGCTGATTTTTCCGCTCAGGCTGTAGCCGGCGCGCAGGGTCTTTCCGCCGCCGAGGTCCGCCTTTTGCGAGCCCAAATATTCGCCTTTGAAGGTGACCTTTTTCGTGACCCCTTTCATCGTGAAATCGGCCACCAGGATCGCCTTGTCCCCCTTGATTTTGAACGATCGCGATTTCAGCTTGATTTCCGGGTACTTGGCCACATCGAAGAAGTCCGCGCCGCGCAGGTGGTCGTCGCGCGCATCGATGCCGGTATTCACGCTCGCAGCGTTCGCCGACGCCGAAACGGAAGAGATTTTGCCGGTCTTTTCGTCGGCCACGATCTCGGCGGAAATCTTGGTGAAGCGACCCTTGACGTTGGAAATCCCCAGATGTCGCACCGAGAATCCCACTTCGCTGTGGGCGCCGTCCAGTTTCCACGGGACGTCTGCGGCGAAGGCGTCCGTCGCCGCGAGGAAGAAGAACACGGAAAATAAAGTTGCCAGCGATTTTTTCATTATGAATCCCTTTCGTTGTATTTCGTTGCATTCCGGGCGGCTGGTGGTTCCACTTCAAAGCCCGGCCCGGAGCGTGTCGCAAATCCGGTATCGCTAAAGTAAGCATGGTTTCAGTAAAATCAATGGTGCTTCTAATTATGTTTGCTGGGTCTAAATTTCACCAGACATCCGGCCTCTAAAACATGCCAGATGTCTACCGAGCACAATCATTTACATTCATCCGGGTGGAAATTAAAATAGTGCGAAATATTTCGGAGGCAATTGCAACATATTGAAATCAAAAGACTTATATCCCCTCTCCCTTTGGGAGAGGGTTAGGGTGAGGGACACAAACTTCCCCTCACCCGGTGCTGAAGCACCGGCCTCTCCCAGTGGGAGAGGCGCTTGGACCCTTCGGGTCCATCTTAAATCCGCACTAAAAAATTTTCCGCCCTGTTGGACGAAGCGGCGAGCTGTCAACAACATTTGGAGTTGTCCGGTATTAAAAACAAATGAAATGTCCGGTTGGTATTTCAAACATCTTGCGATACACTTTCTTTGCCCGTCTGGAGGATAGGGCTCTGCTGGGGAGCAACCGGAGCGCCACGACGGGTGGATGATGGATGGGCAGGGCGTTTCGTCCTGCCTTTCTTCTTCAGTTGCCCATCCGGATTCCCAGAATGCGTTAAACCCAATATTTTTCCTGCCGGATCGTATCTTCCAATGACACGCCCTTTCCAGACAATGCTGTAGTTGCCGTTCAGGTGCTCGTACACGTCCACCAGGCATCTGGTAAAGCTGACCCGATAGCGCGATTTCTCGATCTGGAAAACCAGCGAATTGGCGTGCACCGTGTTGTCCATCCCCACTTTACGATCCTCGTAGCGGATGGCGAAAATGCGGTCCAGATCCGCGCCGCGTGCGCTCACGAAGGCGCTCTGCGGGTTCGTCGGTTCCACCGAAAAACGCCGGTTCATGTCGGGGATAAACACGTTCTGGATATAGCGGTTGGCCTCGTCGATGTGGTCGATTCCTTTCAGCCGCATCTCGCTGACCAGACGGTCCTGCCAGGTCTCGTTCCAGCGTTCGCCACGACCCCGGGCCTGCGGCGAATAACCCGGGATCATCTCGATCCCCAGTTCATTCATCGCCCGTCCGAATTGCGTCGGATTGTCTTTGTCCACCTTGCCTCCGGCTTTTGCCGTATGCCAGTAAACGCTGTGGCGATCCGTGTACAACTGAGCGGCGATCCCATATTCTTCGACCACGTGACGCATGATTCCCAGGCAGGTTTTCGTCGCTTCGGCGTCCACCAGATCGCCGGCCAGATTCTTGCCCGTCGCATCGTCCACAACCAAAAGCAGCACCTGGCGCTCGCCGGGACAAAGCGACAACCACTCATGATTGCTGCCATCCAGATGCAGCATCTGGCCGAAAAGCGGACGCCGCTCACGCCGCTTGCGATGTTTGCCACGCCCCTTTTTCTTTTTCACCAGACCTGCTTGCTGCAAGGTCATGCGCAGCCAGTTGTAGCTGTAGGCGAAATCGTAATCCCGAACCAGATGATCGTGGAAATGCTGGACATTGAAGTCGAAATAGCTCTCACGGTATAGCTTCAAAACCCGCTCCACCTCCTCGTAGGGAATACGCCGGGGTGATGGCCTGCTAGAGCGCTTATCCATCAGACCCGAAACACCATGCTCGCGATACTCGGCGTGCATGCGACGGATCGTGCGCGCTGATACACCAAGAATATCCGCCGCCTGAATCCATTTGATCTCGCCACCGATCGCCTTCAATATCACTTCCTGTACTTTCATCGCCCGCCTCACGGCGGATTCCGGATACTGTCTTTCCATGCTGGTAACCTCCAGCACAAATATCGCCGAAATCCGCAAAAGCGGACAAATCATTTGTTAAACAACCCGGACATATCACTTGTTAGCGACAGGACGAAGCGGCGAGCTTGACGTTTGTCCCTACCTTGATTACAATACGCCTGCATGTGAACCAAGAACTTGGAATTGCTGGAAATTTTTTCATTATGGGGAGATCGACCGATGAGTCACAGGGGACCGATTCTGCTGTTATCGTGGCTGCTGCTAATGCTGATTGCCGTTCCCGATTCCGCACTAGCCCAATTCAAAGTGAAAGAGGGCGAGAAGGTGCAGTCGTTCGGTCTGAAACCCCTGTGCGTTCCGGAAGGCGAACGCGCGAAGTTCGTATTCGTGGACAGCTACATCGGTGACAACGCCAAGCGTCCCGTCAAAGTGCTGTGGATCGCGTTTTTCGCGTCCTGGTGCGAGCCATGCAAGAAAGAACTTCCGCTGCTAAACGAATTCTATAAGAAATACAAGGATTTAGGCTTCCAGGTACTGGCGGTCAACATCGACAAAGACCCGGAGGAAATCGAGAAGGCCCAGGCCATCATGAAGGCCATCAAGCCCGAATTCCCCGTGCTTTCGGATAAAATGCAGATCGTCACCCGGCGGTTCTTCAACACGGAAAAATCGGTCTCGTTGCCTGCAACTTTGGTGGCCACCTCCGACGGCTCCATCCTCACCACTCTGGCCGGAGCCGATCAAAAACAATTGACCGCGATGGAAAAACTCGTGCGGGAGAAAATCGGGGCTCCAGCATTGAAAGACGGCGACAAGGGGATGCTGTTCATCGAGGCGGAAGACGCAAAAAGCTCGAAGTCCTCGAAAAAACTGAAGTCGAAACGTCGTGGCAAACGCGGTGATACGCGAAGGAAAAGTGCCAAAAGGCCGTGAAAAACGCGGAAACGACTTGACGTGGGCCGTCAAATTGCCCACAATTTCCTGGAAAAAGCGGAAAAAATCGTTTCAAGACGAAAAAATTTAAACAAAACGAGCCTTCGACCGGTCAAAGAGATGACTCGGAAACGGAAAAACACGCCATTCACTCTTCAAAAGGAGATTCCAATGCGTACGATTTTGGTTTTGGGGCTGATTTTGGGTCTGGGATTGTTGGGCGGTTGCGCCAAGGCACCGGAAGGCCGCACGGTGGATATGTCCAAAACCGCCCAAACGGCGAACCTTCCCAAACTGATCGTTCAGAAAATGAACGGGTCGGACGTCAACGACGGACTGCGCACCAACCTGACCAACCTGTTCTGCACCGAACTGGCGGCCCAGAAAACCTACGAAGTGATCTGTTCCGACGAAGCCGCCGCGATCATGCAGCAATCCACCACCGGGGCACTGTTGGGTTCCTGCGACGACGACGACTGCCTGGACAGCATCGAGAAAACGATGCAATCCGACTACACCGTAACCTCCACGGTGGGCAAAGCCGACAACGGCTACGTGCTTACCGCCGGAATCATGAACAACGCCCAGAAGCGCATCGTCAAGCGCGGTGAATACATTGTGTACAGCGAGGACGACCTCGTGGAAGGCGTGCGCAAACTCGCAGCCAGCCTGAAGTAAGGCGTAAACTCTTCGTTTCGACCTTCTCGGCGATCCGCCAAAAAGCGATGCGATGGCCTGAAAATTCGACACACGTTTTTGGTTGACGTGCCATGTTTTCACACGGACCCCTCGATTCGGGGTCCGTTTTTTCGTCTTAGTAGAAAAGGGCCTGGAATTTCGAGCCTGTTCGTGGCAGCATGGGTAGGGATACAAGCTGAAACGATTCCCTGAAAGTCGGAAAAGGATATCATGAAAACAAATCTTGGACGGTTATGTGCCGTGATGCTCTGTCTGGCGTGGATGTGGACGCAACCCTTTGAAATCGCTGCACAAGAGGTGCAAGGTGATGGCTCCGGGTTCGTCCTGATGCCGGAATGCGAACGGAATTTCAAAGCCTTCGACACCCGACTGTCCAAGGCATTGCCGAAGGGCTGGAACCTGGAGCGCGTGCATATCGAGCGGAATCGAGCCACGCTCCAACTTGCAGGCACCCAAAACGCACGCTTTTCCGCAACGTTGCTTCATCCTTCCCGCTACTGGCCGGGGGATCGTCTCGTGCAACGCAATGGAGAGTGGCTTTTCGCCCTGCATGTTGAGTGCGAAGGAAAGAATTCAGGTCCGCTGCTCGACGCCGTGGAAAAGGCTTTCGGTCCCAAAGAACGCGCCGCCGACTACTGGACGAACCTCAATGCGCCCAACGGGCATTTCCTGGCGCAAACCATACGCAATGCCGCCGAAAACCTGTTGAATTCCGGGAACTTCGAGGTGGCCGAGGATCTCGTCCGCGCCTTGCGGACCGGCGAGCCTCAGGATCTCGACATCCTGCTGCTGGATCTGCGTCTCGGTATCGAGCGGGGCGATGGCAACGCCGGGGAGCGGCTGAAAAAAGCCCTTGCCTCTCTCGAATCGTCCCAAAAACTCACGGCGCATCTTCGGGCGTCGATGGACTTGGAAGGCGTCCGGCTGGCGCTGAAAACAGGCGAAGAGCCGCCCGTGCCTTTCAAGGATTTCGCGCCTCGGGACGACAACTCCTGCCGCCCCCTGAGCCTGCTCTCCACCTGGAGACGCATGGAAAAGCGGGACGATCACGGCGTTGCGTTGCTGCTCGACGCCGCCCGCACCTATGCCGCTTGCGAAGCCTTCGACCGGGAATTGGCGAAGCTTCTCATCGAGGCGAACCGAGGCGAAGCGCTTATCGAACTGGGGCGGCTTAGGTTGGAACACAAGCCCGACGACATCGACTGGCTTTCCCGTCAGGCCACGGGATACCGACTGCTCAAGCAGCACGACAAAGCCCTGGAACAGTATGAAAAGATTCAGAAAATCTCTCCCAACCGCGATGACATCCTCAGCGCCTACAGCACCGTGTGCGCCTCACATCCGGACCCCGACGCGGTGGATCGTCGCCTGGCCCAGCGCCTGAAAAACGACCCGAACGACCTCATGGCCATGCACGCTCAGGCGGTCTGCCACTATTACCGGGGCGAATTCGAAGAGGTGCTTCCGCTGACCGACCGCCTGGAAAAGGCACTGCCCGACAACTCGCGGGTGTGGGTCTACGGAGGGATGTCCCGCTACGAACTGGGCGATTCCGACGGGGCACGGGAGCGCATCGAGCGCCTTCCCAAGCTGACGAACATGGACAAGGATTATTACTACTGCGCGGCGATTCTCGCGCAACGCCAAGACCTCGAACGGGCGAAAACCATGGTGCGGCAGTACATCGACGCGCCCCACACGCCACTGGATCGCGCCGAGAAAATCGACTTCGCCCGCGACGCCCTGCGCCGACTGGAAGAAGGGCGCATCGTGGAGGAATGGCTTCCCCGCCGCTCCCACGACATCGCCCAAGACAACGCCGCAGCAGCGCCGGAAGAGTCCGACGACTCCATGGAAGATGACGACGACGATTGCTGCCGTCTCGTCGGATTCCGCACGGGATGGTGGAGCCTTCTTGCACTCGGTTTTGTCCTTTTTGTGCGCAGGGTACGCCTTTCATGATGCGTATCGGGTTCATGCTGCTCGTCCTTTGGGCGTTCCCGTGGGACGCCCGGGCCGCTTCCGCCGATCCGTGGCTGGAGGCGATGGAGCTTGAACCCACTGAAATTCTTGAAGATTTCACGTTCATCGGTGGCATTGTGCAACACGGTGAGGTGCTGCTCGATTTCCAGGGCCGGGACCGTGGACGGGTGCGGGTGGCGATCTGCAACCGGGGCGGCTGTCCCTCATTTCTCGATGCCGGAGCCTTCACCCTGTATTTCAAGGGACACGAAACCACCCCGGCGCTCGAAGCACTGATGCGCGAACTCGGCGCACGCCTGGAAAAATCCTCGCCACCACCGCTGCCTCAAGAAGCCCCCCTTCCCGGCCTTGAAAACCCCGAAAATCTCCCGCCGATGCTGCCGCTTCAATCTCCGCTGCCCGGCGTGAACGACAGTCAGTGGTTTTTCATCGAGCGCTCGGAACTGCTGGTGGCGACTCTGTTTCTCCTATTCGCCCTGGCGTTTTCAGGCCGTCTTGGGCGTCGGATCGCCCGCGACGTCGCCCACCTCGACGCCCGCGCCCGGTGGGTTTTCGTGCTGCTCCTGGCGCTGGCCGCCGCCGTGCGGCTGTTCGCTCCGTACAAACTTGTGATGGCCTACACCGGTTATCGGCTGATCGAAAACGCCTGGGAATTGCTGTACTGGAAATACGGCGCCGGAGGAGCGCTGCTGTACCACGTCTTTTTGCGCACCTTCGGGCCGGAAGTAGACACCTACATCCTGCTTAACCGCCTTCTGGGCCTGGGGAGCGTAGCGCTGGCGTCGCTGTGGTTCGCACGCTACACCCGCTTCAAATGGGCGGCTCCGGCGGCGGCGTTTTTCGTGGGATTGACGCCGATTCTGGCGCTGGATCACGTCACCGAAAGCAACCTTGTGCCCGCGATATTTTTCCTCTTCGGCGGGCTGTATTTCTGGGAGCGACGCCCACAGGAAAAAGCGGGATTCGCGGACAACGCGGCAGGGCTGGCTTTTATGCTCGCTGCGGTGACGATTCGCCCGCTGTTCGTGGTATTGATTCCGCTGGTCTGGGTGGCGCTGGCGCTGGGACGGCCCGACGGTCGCCTCGTCCCGCTGGACCGCCACCCAGGAAAACTCCTGGGATTACTAATACTTGCGGGATTCCCCCTGCTCTTGCACGTCTTCTGGCTGGCGGGGCAGCTCGCCTATTCGGAACGTTTCGAGACCTGGGCGGGGCTTGCGGGCGTCGCCGGAACGTTTCGGGAATTCATTGGTTCCCGTAGCCTGCTTTACAACCCCGCGATGGTTCCGGCGCTGCTCAGCCTGATGGCGCTTTTCGCGCCTTTCGCACTGGGACGCCGGAAGCTATCGGTCTGGCTGGGACCGGCGCTGGTTTCGTTGATCTTCTTCGCCGCCTACATGGTGGATCTCCCCGCCGAATCCCTCACCCGGCTGCAAGCACCCTCGTTGACCTTCACCGCGCTGGCGGCGGCGGCGCTTGTGGCGGCAATCGCGGAGAAATACGCTTTTTTCCTGCCGAAACAAACACTTCTGATGCTAGGTGTTGTGGGAGGGTTGTTCGGGCTCCAATCGCTCGGAACGATCGAGAATCTCTGGGAAATCGACAACCAGAGCCACGAGGAAGCCGCCTTGCGGCGCGTGGCGGAAACGCTGCCTGCGGATCGTCCCGTAACCCTCGTCGCCATGCGCGGGGATGCTCCGAGGCCCGAAAGCGTGCCCATCGAATATCCCCTGATCCGTTTTCGACCTCCAAACCGGCAGGTCAACCTGCTGTCCATCGACGAATTCACCCGGCGTCATGCCGAAGGCGAGCTACCCAAAGAGGCGTATTTCTACCTGGGAATGCGCTGCTACGCCTTCGCGGCGAGAAAACCGCCCACTTCGCCACGAGACTACATGCATCCGGCGTGCGCACAATTGTTGAACCGTTTTCAGGCGGAGCCGCTCTGGAGCGAGGACGTCCCCAACGTCGGCACACCGGACGGCTACATCGGCTATCCTTCGCGAGAGTACTTGCAATTGGCGCTGTATCGGATCGAAAGACCGTTGAAAAAACCCGGCAACGACAGAGTTGAACAACAGTAATATGTTGAAATTGCTGAAGAAAAATAAAATAGTACCGTTCGTGGCGGCGGGGTTTGTCCTGCTCGTCGCGGCGTGGCTACGCTTTCACGATCTGGGGGCGCTTCCCCTCGACAACAACGAAAGCGGCCTGATGCGCCAAACGGTGGGGGAAGTTTTCGCCAGCCAGGAAATCCAGCGTCATCCGCCCCTATATCACCTGATGCACCTGATTCCGGCCAACTTCAGCCGCGATCCGGCAGCGGTCCGCACGCCTTCCGCCGTATTCGGCCTGTTTTCGGTACTGCTGCTGATGCTCTTCCTCGGACGTCGCACCGGATGGGCGGCGGCGCTCGCCGCCGGAACTTTTCTGGCCCTGCATCCCCTGGCGCGGCTGGTGTCTCAGACCCACTCCACCTATTCCATGATGCTGCTGATGAGCCTCGCCACCTCGATGGCTTGGCTGCACCGGCACGAAAATCGCGGCGCAAGCCTGGGTTATCCTGCGTTGCGTGCGCTGGGACTGCTCACCGATTACCTGCTTGTTTTCCATTGGGCGGCGGATGCGGCGAATGCCCTGTTTTCACGACGCAGCAAAGATTTTCGCCGCGACCTCTTCCGGCTCGGCGTGCCGCTGCTGCTCGTCGCGCCGCTGGCGCTCTGGGCCATTCCCCAGGGTACGGGCACCGCCATCGAGGAATACTTATACGGTCCCGTGCGGGAGTCGCTGTCGGACTCCCTCGTCTTTCTGCTGCTGTTCTTCGGCGGCACCGACTGGCCCGCCTGCCTCGTGCTTGTCGCTATGACGATCTGGAGTTTTTTCGAACTCGTCGGGGATCGGACGTTTCGTTACCAGGTGGCGATCTTCGCCTTTTCCGTGCTCGGCGTGTTCGCAGCAGCGCTTGTGCTTCAGGTAGACGAACGCCACGCCTCGTTGTATCTCGGCGCGGGCGCGTGGATCGTCGGGTTGGTGGTTCGGGAAACCTGGAGAAAAGGAAGGGCCGGAAAAATCCTCGTGGGGATCTACGGCCTGTTGTTCGTGCTGTCCTGCATGACCGGAGAGACCATGCACGACCGGGACGACCGCCTGACCGTCAATACCTGGCGCGACCGCCTGGACGAGGTGGCTCGCACGCTGCCCGACGACCGGACGATCCTTGCCTGGCCTGCGTTGAGCTTCAACCGCATTCTGAATTCCATCGAAAAAGGCCGGGAGCGACCGGAAGGCCATAACCGGGATTGTCCGCATTCGCTCGACGTGCTATGCCGCGTTCGAGGCGGACAGATGCTGGTTTTCGTCCCCGGCGATCGTTCGCCCGAACCGGAGCTGCAATTTCTAAGATCACGAGAAAGCTTCGTATTTCTAGACCTTTACCGGGTTTTCGATCCGGGGCAGAAACTGGCGAAGTTCCGCGAGCACCCGGACTGGCCGCTGGTCGAGAACATGGCCTGGAACTTCGACGTGCAGGGGCTGCTTGCAGGTCAAGGCTGCCAAAAACACCCGGATGGCGTCGTCTGGGATTGTCCCGGACAATGGAAATAAAACTCGCTTTATAGCAGTTATTGTTTGGTTTTAGTGATTCTTGCAGGTAGCGGGTGCCATCTATAAGAGAGACCTGTTTGTCAAGCAGATTCCCCCATTTTTTTTCATCGATGTCAAGCCGTCCTTCGTTCATCCATCTATTCGGCGTCGTATTTCACGCGCCATGATTCCGTGCAAGAATCGTCCGCCCCATTCACGGTCAAGCTCTCGTCGGAGCACTGGCACCCGCGGGGTCGGACGAAACGGTGATTCGAAAGAACGTATGGAACATCGAAATCTCTTCACGTTGCTTCTGTCACTTAGCGTCTATCCTCGTCTGTCACTTAGCGTCTATCTTCGTCTGTCACTTAGCGTCTATCTTCGTCTGTCGCATTGCGTCTACCTCTTGATCTCGTGGCTTGTCGATACCTCCTTGGCCGGAGCCTTCGCCGAAGGCCTCCCCGTCCGTCGCCTACAACCCTCTCACGCACGAGCGAGGCGGGCGGGTCAAGGCTGCAAAGCACGAGCGAAGCGAGCCTGGCCTTGACGCGCCCGGTGCTCGTGCTACTGGGCACAAGCCGACGGACGGGGAGGCCTGGAATCGCACCCGTCGCCACCAGACGCACGGCCTGCAAACTCCCAACCCCCATAACCGTCCGGCACCACCCCCAAAGCCTCGGGCGAAAAGCCCTCGGAACGTTTCAAAAGAGCATGCACGATCCGGCACAGTTTCGCCGCCACCGCCACCTTCGCCTTGTTGGCACCTTGTTGGCACCGTGCTTCTCCACCCAGCGGCGATAACGGGTTCAGCGGCTTCTTTCGCTTCCGGGCGTGCTGCGCGCACTCCACAAGCAACGCCCGCAACAACCCCGGCCCCTCCCGCGTGATGCGTCCCTTGCGCTCGCGATCCCCCGAATCGTAGCTCGACGGGCACAGACCCACGTAGGCCGTCACCTGCTTTCCCGAACGGAAACGACCGATGTCGAACAGATGCGCCGCAAGCGCCAGCCGCGTGATCGGGCCCACTCCCGGAATCGTCTGCACCCCATCGAACGCGTGGTTTTCACGGCCAAGATCCTCGGCCATCGTCGTCAACCCTTCGATCTGATTCGAGGCCAAAAGGAAGCTGGCGAAATGCGTTTCCAACAGCTGTCTCACCATCTCGGGCATCTTGGCGTCGAGCCGCTTTTTCCAGGCCGCTTGGGTGTTCATGCTTCCCGAGGCGCCATCCAGGCCGTACTCCCTCAGCAGCGCCTTGGCGGCGTTGATCGCCTGCGTCTGGATCTTCACGTTCAGCGCCCGCGCCTTGAGCACCGAACGAAGCTTGCGCATCGGCTCCGGCGGCAGAACCACCTCGCGAACCAAGGCTCCCGTGCGCAGGTTGGTACAGAGATCCTGGGCGTCGCGGGTGTCGGTCTTTTTCTTCCGGCTGCGGGTTTTCTTCGCCACTTCATCCGCCGGGTACACCTGCGGGCATCCTCCCAATACGGCGACGATTCCGCTTGTGGAATACGCCTTCGAACAGGCTTCCATCCCCACCGGCGCACCGGGATGCTTTTCGAGCCAGGGCCGGAGCGTTTCGGAGAATCCGGAAAAGGTGGTCGGACAGGATCCGAGAAAAACCTGCTTTCCCGTATCGTCCTGAATGCAAATGGTGGTTGACTTCTGATGCACATCCATTCCAATACAAATCATGGGCTTTCCTCCTGCTTGGGACGCTCAAGCGATCCCATTATCAAAATAGGGCGATGATACCATCGACCCTGCCGGGGGAAAGCCCTCTCTTATGGAATCACGGTCTTTCGCCTGTTTGGCGAATGGCCGTGCCTGATTGAAAACAATCTTCCGGGCCATCGCTCCTACGGATCGAAGACCCGGGCACCCATGCCAAGGCCCCCATCGATCATCGCTAAATTCAATGAAGCGCCGTTTTATTCCGTCTGCACCGGTCGAGCCAGCCAGCTTTGCCACGTTTCGTGAATGGCTTTGGGCTGCAACTCGTAATCCAAAATTCCCATACCTCCCCACATGATGAATGCGTGCAGAAGGTTCGAATCGGCCATCACCTGGTACACGATGCACCAAGGCCAGGGTGAGGTGCAGGGGCAGCCCTCCAGCATGTGCTCGGGCAGAAAATCCACCAGCGACCACCACACCACGAGATCCATATTCAGCGTTTCAGCCTCGTTCAACAGGTATTCCAGGTATTCGATCTGGGCGGCGTCGCTTGATGCGACGACCATCAGGCAGGGATCGTCCGTGGTCGGGAAAGGGACTTCCACCACGCGATTGGTGACGCCGGTTTCTCCCACCATCAGGGGCTCTCCGGTTTCTTCTGCAAATGCGGAGAAATAGCCGGGAATCGGGCCGCCAACCTCGTTGAAATGCCAGACCGGGTAGGCACTCAGTCCGATGCGGTCGCGCTTGAGGGTCGCGAGTTTCTCCAGGTTGGCACGCAGGCAGATGCGGGTTTGAAAGCTGCAATCCAGGGTTTCGTGTTCAAGCCACATGTGATCCACCGTAAGGGTCGGAAAAATCGGCAGATCGGGACGAAGGGCCTTTTCCTGGTCATACACGGCATTGAGCAGTGGAATCAGGGAGGCGTACTGTTCCGGGCAAAACACGTCGTAAAGGTTGATTTCGATCCCGTGCGTCAGCCACTGCGGCTCGAAAAAGTCCACCATCCAGCGGACATACGCCAGATAAGCCTCGAAAATGTCTTCGTGGTCCTCGCCCTGGATGAAATCGTAACATACGGGCCGCCAATCCCCATCGATTTCGAGCTCTCCGTTTCTTTCCAGGACCTTGGACGCGATCCTGTTACGCACGCCACCCAACGGTGTAAGCGACAGATAGATTGGTGCACCCAAGGCATCGACAGCGGCTTTGATGGCCGTCATATTGTCGATCCACGCCTGCGGCGGCTCCTCCCCCGCCATGAAGGCGTCCCACGGAATGCCGAAAAAGTTGTCGGTGTGCAGCGAAATCACCTCCACGTTCCCTTCAAAACCGTCGAAACGAAAAACACTGCGAATATTTGCGGGTTTGACTTCGAACTGAAAGGGAGCGACGGCCAGTTTGAACGGTCGGAGGTTCTCCGGGATTTCGTCGGCGTCGGTGTCTTCCTCGGATTCGGAGTTTTCCTCGCGGTCAAAATCGTCCTCCTCCTCGCTGCCGTCCTCCAATATGTCATCGATGTCATCGTCGGCACCGTCTTCCTCCAAAAGATCCTGTTCCGAAAGCTCGCTCTCATCGGCTTCGCGCTCGATTTCGGGGAATTCTTCCCCATCGGGTTCCACCTCAGCGGTTTCGTCGGTATCTCCGGTCTCGAAAAATGGGACGGAGCGGTCGTCCGAACAGGCGCAGACGATGCAGACCCATAGAATCGACAGAACGAGTGAAAACGTTTTCGGCAGCATGGGAACCTCGACGGAGTTTTCATCGTGTACGGAGGAGAAGGAACGAAGGTATCCGACAAGGATGATACCACATTTCCCATGAGATTCTGAGGAGTTCCGGGAATTCTTCTCTATTACGGATTTACTGCTGGATCTCCACGTGGGGAAAATGCGGCCCAAAAACGTCGCTTGCAAGCATCCGCAACCAGGGCGATTCAATTCTTGATTTGGCACGAATCGAACTCGGTGAATCGAGGAAAGGGTGCCCGGGTCTTCGAGCCGGAACGGATCGATGGCCCGGATTGCTTGTGTTTTCACGGCCATTCGCCTAACGGCGAAAGACCGTGGCACCCGCGAAGGTGCTTGAAGGGGGTAATCCTTCAAGAATTGAATCGCCCTGATCCGCAACACCCGGGATTGACCCCCGGCGGAAAATCCTGTAGCTTTTTTATTCAACACGTGCAAGATTTCATGAAACCGAAAGCCTTTTCCCCACCGGGGAGCCAAAACAAAGGGAAAACGGCGCAACTTCCTTAATTCGCACCGAAGGACTGTCATGAAACTGACCCGACAACTTGAGATGGCCGGATGGATCGTATTGCTGCTTTTCTCGTTCGCCTGTTCGGACGATTCCGGCACCCCCTCCACCGGAGGAGATACGGATACCGAGATGGAAGCGGGCGAAAACGCCGAGGCAGACGTCCTCGATTGTCCGCCCTATGTGGAACCCCAATACGAAGTCGATCTCCAACAGAAAAAATTCGCCGTCAACCTGCTGCATTTCAACCTTCAATACGTGGCGGGCGGCCTGGAAGGCTACGACGACACCCAGCCGGACATCTTCAACCTCGACGAGCAGGAAACCGAGGATCTCATCATTCGCGAAAGCTTCGTGCCGGTGGTGGATTTCTACGACGAGCACCCGGACTGGCACGTCACCCTCGAAATGCAGGGTTACATGGTGGAAGCCGTGCGCGACCGCTTCCCGGACACCATGCTGAAACTGCGCAACCTTGTCGAGGAAGGCCGGGCCGAAATCGTAAGCTGGCATTACTCCGACCAGCTTTTCCTGGCCTATCCCAAACGGGCCATGGAGTGGTCCATCGCCCGCAACGATCAGGCCTTGCGTGAATCCTGCCTGCCGAGACGCGGTTCGGTCTTCACCCAGGAAGGCCAGTTCGGGGAAGGCATGGTGCCGCTGATGAAGGAAAACGACTACCGCACTGGGCTGTATGCCATGAACCTGCTGTCGTTTTTCACGAAGCCGTTCGACGGCAAACCCTGGTTCGACCTCCACGGCATCGACATTGTGATCTGCGAAAAGGAAGTGCACGACACCGAAACGGGCATCGACCTAGTGTGGACCTTCTTCGACGACGGCGAACTGATGGCGACGGGGATGCTCAATCCCTATATGTTGCCGTATTTCCAGTACAATCCCGACGCAATGGACACCTACGCAAAGGAGCTTACCGACCTCGAAACCGAAGGCTACAAGCATGTGACGATTTCCGAGTACGTCGCCCACCTCGAAGCCCAGAACATCGCCAAACCCACCCTTCCCACCGTGCTGGACGGCACCTGGCACCCGAAAAAGACGGACGACTTTTTCCTGTGGATGGGCGGCAAGGAAGGCGCGGGCGACGAGCAGGACAACCACGTACTGGCCACGAATGTGCAAGCATATCATAAGGTTTTGGCTGCCGAAACCGCTTTGGCCGCCTACCCGAACGACGCCCTCCAGGACGATTTCAACGACGCCGTGCGCGAGCTGCTGTTCGCCCATTGTTCGGACTCCACGGGCTGGCGTCCCTGGCGTAAGGAGGTCGAATACAGCCTGAGCCACGCCGAGGCGGCGAAGGAAGCCGCAGGCCGCGTGCTCGAAGGCGTGCGCGATACCCAGGGTTGGGAGCACATCCGAGTGGATAACTCCACGGGTGAGGTCGTCGGCGAGATGATCTTCCCCGAAGCACCGGATGCGGTGGACCCGCTGTTCGATATCCCAACCGAAAGCGCCCGTGAGATGGACGTTTCCTGGTACTCGCATGGAGACAACGTGCGTGAAGTGCGGGTCGAGATTGCGGCGGTGGCCGCTCCGACGAGCGACGAAACCGACCGTGTTTCGGCGATGTTGACCATGCCGTATTCGGCGGACGATATCATCTATTCTCCGGGGTTGATCGACGCCGAAACAGTACATTATGCGCGCGAGGATTTCTGGTTCGAAGGTTACGGTTACACGCATCTTCCGTTGCACAACGGGCTGCTCGGACTGGGCGGGGACCGCTGGCTGATCCTGGACACTTCGGTCTGCCATCTCGCGCCGCGCATTCCCAACAAAGAAGACACCGTAGCACCGGACAGCATCCAGATCATCGACAATTCGCTGCGCTATGATCGGAGCGATTCCTGGGCATTCTACATTCTCACCGGCACCGAACAGGAAGCCATCGATTTCGCGGTGCGCAAAAACGTGAAAAGAGAGTGGCAGGAATAATGCGCCTTCGGGCGAGGGGGAGAAGAAACATGATGAAATTATTGGCTTTTCTTTGGTTATTGTTTTTTGGCTTCGTCGTGGCGGGCTGTAATTTCTACCCGAAAGAAACCAATCGCGGAAAACCCCTGCGCCTGTTGAAAGACAACCCCAACGACGTCACCATCGACGACAAAACCAAGGCCAAGCTGCGCAAAAAACAGCAGGAAAAACAGAAGGGAGCCCAAGCCCCACAGTCTGAAATGGAATGCACGGTCGAAAACACGCAACGGCCCATTCGCCTGCTCAATCGCGGCTTCGAAGGCTTTTCGATCCTGGCTTCCTGCCCCACTGCCGAGGATGGAAAAACGAGTTCCCAACGGGTCTACGTCCTGCAGGACAGCGCCGAGGATCTTTATTCCATCGGCAAGGGAACGAAGATTTCGGCGATCCGTGACCGGCGCGACGGGGAACGTTTCCTGCGCTATACCGGAACCCAGTCCGGCTCGGTGCAGCAACGTCTGCTTCCCGGCGGAGTGGACGACTTCAACGAGGTGATGATCGGGATGCCCGGCGGGGAAGGCATGGAGTTCACATGCCTGCCTTCCGACCGCATGAAAAAAATGAGTATCGGCAAACATCGTCTGCTGCGCTCTCATGTGGGCGACGACGTGCACGACACCTACTGGTACGTGGAATGTGCGGGGCGGACCTGGCCCGCCGAGGGTCTGTTGCTGTTTTTCAACAGCGCCGACGAGGTGGTCACCCCTCGCGCCAACCGCTCTTTCACCGTGGAAATCACGGGCTATTTCGGAACGGAATCCTATCTTACGGGCAAAGCCGTTTTGTAACGATTCGGAGCGATTTGTCACGATCTTATGGAAGTTCGACCCACACCACCGTCCGAAACCCGGTCGGAGCGCAACCCGCGTTTCGACAACCTGAAGCTTGTCCTGATCCTTCTCGTGGTATTCGGCCATGCCCTCGAACTGGCCTGGGGCGGACGTCCGCTGCTGCGGGCCGTCTGGCAGTGGATCTACCTGTTTCACATGCCGCTGTTCGCCTTCGTGTCTGGCTATTTCACACGGGGGGAACTC
Source organism: Myxococcota bacterium (assembly GCA_963663525.2). Lineage (GTDB taxonomy): Bacteria > Myxococcota_A > SURF-8 > SURF-8. The sequence continues at coordinate 450,056 of CAXXHC010000003.1, read as the reverse complement.
GACTCGAATCGCATCTTTTCCGCATTCTGCCGTCTGATCGTTCCGTACTTTTTTTTCATGTTCCTGTACCGTTTGTTCCTTTTTCTCATGCACGGCCACTCGACGCTGACGCTGGACCTGTTCCACTCCTACGACCTGATGTGGTTTCTGCCCGCCCTTTTCTTCTGGAGAATGTCCGCCACGATCTTCCGAAAAGTCCGCTACCCTCTACTGCTTTCGGTGATGCTCGGCCTGCTGATCGGCTTCAATCCCTTCATTTCCGGTCGCATGGGCTGGACGCAGACCTTTGCCTTTTCTCCGTTTTTCGTGCTGGGCCTGCTGGCGCAAAACAAAAACCTGCACCCGCTGTTCGAACGTAAGGCGCGCGTTGCGTCCCTCGTGGTGCTTGCCGGTCTTTTCGCGCTGATGCTGGTCTACGGGTCCGAATTCGACACAAAATGGTTCCGCCACGCCATGTACCGCGATATCGGCGTCCACCACTGGAGCGACACATGGCCACGCCTGGCCGTGTATGCCGGTTCCTTCGTCGCAGGAACGGCGTTTCTTTCTCTTGTACCCTCCAGGGAATTCCGCTGGAGCGCGTGGGGAAAAGTCACGATATTTCCATACCTTCTGCACTATTTCGTGCTGAAGACGATCTACTTCACCGGCTGGCACAAGAACCTGCCTTCCGATACACCCCAAATCGGCTGGCTGCTGTTTTTCTTCGTGCTGTCGCTGGGTCTGGTAGCGTTTTTCAGTCAACGAATCCCGGTGCGCCTTTTCAATCCGATCGTCCAGCCGCCGCCCGCCTTCGTCAAGCGTTACGGGGTGTTTCTGCTGCTCGGAGGGTGGATTTTCGTCGTAGCCTTCAACGAAATTCTGCCGATACTGCAATGATTGAAATGGGCCTCATGCAACGAAAATGGTTTGCAGGTCGGACAATTGCGCGGGTGCCATCTATAAGAGAGACCTGTTTGTCAAGCAGATTCCCCCATTTTTTTCATCGATGTCAAGCCGTCCTTCGTTCATCCATCTATTCGGCGTCGTATTTCACGCGCCATGATTCCGTGCAAGAATCGTCCGCCCCATTCACGGTCAAGCTCTCGTCGGAGCACTGGCACCCGCGGGGTCGGACGAAACGGTGATTCGAAAGAACGTATGGAACATCGAAATCTCTTCACGTTGCTTCTGTCACTTAGCGTCTATCTTCGTCTGTCGCATTGCCTGGAAAATTCATGACGTTTCGTCGAGGACTTTTGGGCGAGAGATGTCCGATCGAATTTGAAACGATTTTCGAGGATCGGACAAACCTATCCTCTGGTTTCGTCCCCCTTGGATCTATCGGTTGTCATCGCGCCTCCTTTTCGCCCGGATCGGGCCGACCGGGGTTTTCGTTACGCCGCCACAAGTTTTCTCATGATCTCCGTCCAGAGTTCTTTCTCCGGGGTGGATTCGGACAGATGGAACCAGATTCTGCGCGTCGTCTGTCGGATTCGAACGCCGATCTTGAGCAGCCTCAATCTCAGCGTTTCGATTCTCGCCGTGCCGAACTTGGTGCTTTTGCACGCTTTGCGTAACTCGTGCATCAGGGCGTAGGCTGCCATATGCAGAATCAGCCGGAAGAAGTTGGTGATGAAACGATGGCAGCTCAAGCGGTCTCCGGAGCAATCCAGCTTGAGATCCTTGATCCGGTTTTCGCTCGCCTCGCCGCGCTTGACGTAGAACTCCCGGTAGATCCACGCCGGCGGCTCGTCGAGCGTCGTCACCACAAACCGTTGATTGTCTTTGTCTTTCAGGCGTTCGGCCTTGGCAATCACCCGCCGGGAGGTCGTCCACGATCCGGCCCGGTACCGGCCTTCGGCGTAGATCGTCGTCTTGCGGCCGGTCATGGCCGAAAACAGCCGCGCCGCCTTCATCGCCGTCTCCGCAAGCTTGTTGAGGTTGGCGTTTTTCGCGATGCCAAGCACGTAGTCGATGCCATGCGTTTCGAGTTCGAGGTAGAAATCCTCGCCGCAATAACCGGAGTCGCCGCGCACGATCACCTGCACGCCGGGCCATTTCTCACGAACGCGGTCGGCCAGGTAGATCAACAGCCCGTCCGCGCCCAGCCTGGCCGAAACCCGCCCGGGACGCAGAAAAGGCAGGATCAGATCGCCGGTTTCGCCATCGTGAATCAGCACCGGCTGATAGCAGTAATGCCGATAATAGCCGTGGAATTCGGCAAACTCCTGTTGCCCGTGGGTCTCGTCGTCGGTGGAATCCACGTCGAGGATGATCCTGCCATCGGCGGGTCGTTGGCGATGCTCCAGCCAGTGATCCACCAGGGATTGCAACAGACGCTGGATCGTGTCGTTGTCCGCCGCGTTTTCCAGGCGAGTCAGCGTGGGCTGGCTTCCCAGGTCATCGTCGGGATCGAGTTCGCGGTCACAAGCGGTTTTCAAGGCAGGATCCGAGCGGAGCCTGTCGGCGTCGTTGGCGTCTTCGTAGCCGCAGCAGATCTGGAACACCCGCTGGCGCAGGAGATCCTCCACCGTGTGGCGAATGCGGTTCGGGTCACGGCGATCTTCAAGACAACCGGACAGGCGATGGATCAGGCCAACCCGGCGTTCCACCTCCCGCAACAGCAGGATTCCTCCGTCGGAAGCGATGGCTCCACCATTGAAATCGACCGATATTGTGCGTTTTCCGATTGCGCCAAGCTCAAGTTTTCCGCTACACTGCGTCATGGGCGTTTCCTCTGTTTTATCACTACAAGTGCTTGATCTCACTCGATAAAACAGAAAACGCCCTTTCGTTATTCCCGACATTGTGAATTATTCAGGGTAGCGTCTACCTCTTGATCTCGTGGCTTGTCGATACCTCCTTGGCCGGAGCCTTCGCCGAAGGCCTCCCCGTCCGTCGCCTACAACCCTCTCACGCACGAGCAAGGCGGGCGGGTCAAGGCTGCAAAGCACGAGCGAAGCGAGCCTGGCCTTGACGCGCCCGGTGCTCGTGCTACTGGGCACAAGCCGACGGACGGGGAGGCCTGGAATCGCACCCGTCGCCACCAGACGCACGGCCTGCAAACTCCCAACCCCCATAACCGTCCGGCACCACCCCCAAAGCCTCGGGCGAAAAGCCCTCGGAACGTTTCAAAAGAGCATGCACGATCCGGCACAGTTTCGCCGCAAGCGCCACCTTCGCCTTGTTGGCACCGTGCTTCTCCACCCAGCGGCGATAACGGGTTCAGCGGCTTCTTTCGCTTCCGGGCGTGCTGCGCGCACTCCACAAGCAACGCCCGCAACAACCCCGGCCCCTCCCGCGTGATGCGTCCCTTGCGCTCGCGATCCCCCGAATCGTAGCTCGACGGGCACAGACCCACGTAGGCCGTCACCTGCTTTCCCGAACGGAAACGACCGATGTCGAACAGATGCGCCGCAAGCGCCAGCCGCGTGATCGGGCCCACTCCCGGAATCGTCTGCACCCCATCGAACGCGTGGTTTTCACGGCCAAGATCCTCGGCCATCGTCGTCAACCCTTCGATCTGATTCGAGGCCAAAAGGAAGCTGGCGAAATGCGTTTCCAACAGCTGTCTCACCATCTCGGGCATCTTGGCGTCGAGCCGCTTTTTCCAGGCCGCTTGGGTGTTCATGCTTCCCGAGGCGCCATCCAGGCCGTACTCCCTCAGCAGCGCCTTGGCGGCGTTGATCGCCTGCGTCTGGATCTTCACGTTCAGCGCCCGCGCCTTGAGCACCGAACGAAGCTTGCGCATCGGCTCCGGCGGCAGAACCACCTCGCGAACCAAGGCTCCCGTGCGCAGGTTGGTACAGAGATCCTGGGCGTCGCGGGTGTCGGTCTTTTTCTTCCGGCTGCGGGTTTTCTTCGCCACTTCATCCGCCGGGTACACCTGCGGGCATCCTCCCAATACGGCGACGATTCCGCTTGTGGAATACGCCTTCGAACAGGCTTCCATCCCCGGCGCACCGGGATGCTTTTCGAGCCAGGGCCGGAGCGTTTCGGAGAATCCGGAAAAGGTGGTCGGACAGGATCCGAGAAAAACCTGCTTTCCCGTATCGTCCTGAATGCAAATGGTGGTTGACTTCTGATGCACATCCATTCCAATACAAATCATGGGCTTTCCTCCTGCTTGGGACGCTCAAGCGATCCCGTCATCAAAATAGGGCGATGATACCATCGACCCTGCCGGGGGAAAGCCCTCTCTTATGGAATCACGGTCTTTCGGCGCTAGGCGAATGGTCGTGAAAACACAAACAATCCGGGCCATCGATCCGTTCCAGATCGAAGACCCGGGCACCCTTTTCTCGATTCACCGAGTTAGATTCGTGTCAAATCTAGAATTGAATCGCCCTGACCGGTTCAAGAAAGCACGAACTCCCGATCGTACTCCGGCACGACGACCGAGACTCCCGGCAGATCCCGCTCGATGCGTCGGACGAAGGGCGCGGTGGGAACCGCCATCGAGATCGGCGGAAAGCTGTTGTCGAAATGGAACGGCAGCACGGTTTTCGGCTTCAGGCGACGTGTGAGGGCATACGCCTGGGCGTCGATGTCCGAGCGCCCCTGCAACGCCACGAACAGCGCATCGGCGCCAAGGGGGTAGCGACCGCGTTCGCGCCATCCGCAAGAGCCGAAAATCAGTACGGTTTTTCCCGCCGCTTCCACCTGCCAGGCCCAGGTTTCCCCGTTGGGATACCCTGCATGGACACGCATCATATCCAGCGCTTCGAAAAAGTGGTCGGGACTCAGACAACGGGCGAGCGTATCGCGGATGATCGGCCCATCGAACGTCGCGTGTTTGGAAAGCAGGGGCGTCAGGCGAAACTGGCCGACTTCGAAGGCGCGCCCCGGCTCCGGCGCCTCGAAAGGCACTCCTGCGGCACCATGTTTGAGCAGGTTGCGTCCGACCTTCTCCGGCCCGTAAATCGTCGCCCCCGTATGTTCCTGCACCTCCGGCAGGTCGCGGATGTGGTCGAAGTGGGCGTGGGTGACCGTGATGGCTTCCACCTTCGCAAAATCCGAGAGCTTCCAGGGCTCCATCTCCGTTGTCATCGGAAAAAACGGGTCATTGAGAAGAGTTACGCCTTCGACCGTCAACGCCAGTCCCGCCGTACCCAGCCATCGAACGCGCATTTCAGTGTCCGCCATAGTGTGCCCTTTCGAAAAAAAGCCCGCCCGAACATGTTTCGTCCGGGCGGGCTAAAGATTCGTCGTCCCGGAAAATTTCCTACAAGGAAAATAATCCGGTTTCGGTGAAATTCAAGAGGAACGACGCATCATTCCATTTCGAGCATCATGGCCTTGCCCATGCCACCGCCGACGCACATCGACGCCACACCTTCTTTGAGACCCAGGCGCTTCATCTGGTGCAGCAGGGTGACGACCAGACGGCAGCCGGTGGCTCCCACCGGGTGACCCAGCGCGATGCCGGAACCGACGAGGTTCGTCTTCGAGCGGTCCAGTTCGAGCAGCTTTTCGCAAGCGATGTACTGGCCGGCGAAGGCTTCGTTGAGTTCGATCATGGGAATGTCGTGGATGTTGCGGCCCAGGCGCTTCATCAACTTATTGATGGCGGGAACGGGACCGTAACCCATCAGGTCCGGCTCGACGGCGGCCACGGCGTGGCCCACGATGCGCGCCAGAGGCCTCATTCCGAGTTCCCGCATCTTGGTTCCGCTCATCAGGATCGTCATGGCGGCGCCGTCGTTGATGCCGCTGGCGTTCCCGGCGGTGACGCGCCCGCCTTCTTTCCGGAAGGCCGGTCGCAGTTTCGCGAGAGTTTCCATCGTGGTGCCCCGACGGGGATGCTCGTCGGTGTCGAACATCTTCGGATCGCCCCGGCGTTGCGGAACCGCCACGGGGATGATTTCTTCCTTGAACCAGCCGTTGTCGATGGCGGCCAGCGCGCGGTCCTGGCTCAACAACGCCACTTCGTCCATATCCTCGCGGGTGATGTCGTACTTGTCGGCGAGGCGCTCGGCGGTTTCACCCATCAGGATGTGATCGATGGGATCGGTCAGACCCTCGGCCAGGCCGTCGGTGGCCTGCACGTGGCGATATCCCGCGCCCCAGCGCATATCCTTAAGGATAAACGGCACGTTGGACATGCTTTCAACGCCACCGGCCATGACCACATCGGCCTCGCCGGTTTGAATCTTCTGCACGCCGAAGGCCATCGCCTGCATACCGGAGGCGCACTGGCGCTGGATCGTGCTGGCGGGAGTGGTGAAAGGAATACCTGCTTTGAGGGAAATCACGCGGGCGACGTTGATTTCATCGGAGCGCATGAAGCAGTTGCCGACCAGCACGTCTTCGATGATCGCCGGGTCTTCGATTCCGGCGCGTCGGATCGCTTCTTTCGCGACGATCACGCCAAGTTCGTTGGAAAGCAGCGGTTTCAACGATCCGCCGAAAGATCCGATGGCAGTACGCACGGCGCTGACAATATAAACATCTTCCATGAAAAACCTCCTTGAATGGGTAGCAAACGAACGAATACGCGATGCTTTGGTTGTGCCCGATCGGCACGCACAACATGACCGATCCGGGCCTTGTTGTCAATAAATTGCGGGTTTTGTATAGGGTAATTCCGTTCTACTTTTTTCCGTGGTTATAATGGAAGATGGACGGAATTTCGGGTGTTACGGGCTAAGATTCGTGAAACGAAGTTTGCCCGTGTGATAGATCCGCACAACGGGGGGCAAAGCAATCTCTTGACAAACTTCCAGAGAGAGACATAGGGTAATATTACTTTATAAATCTATGGAGATATCAATGCGCAAGCAACTCTTTTTGCTGATCGTTTTGGCGTGTGGCTCTGTTTTTCTTTCCTGCGGTGACGACTCTTCCGGCGAGTGCGGAATCTGGTGTGAAAAAGCGAAAGAGTGCCTGGGAGCATCTGCCATGGCGCAAATGGGAGGCCTGGGCGAGTGCATTTCCGGCTGCAATCGTAACCAATCCGCAACGTGGGCACAATGCGCCCTGGCCTGCGATCCCGAGGCCGAGTGCGATGACTGGCTCGACTGTTACGATACATGTGATGGCCCGACTCTACCGGAGGCGGAAGACAACTCCGACGACACGGATGGCGACGAGGACTAAAAGCTTTTCATTCCCAGGATCTGTTGGTCGGCGGATGGCCGGAACTCGAAGGATTGAACGACGGGTTCCATAGTCTCACGAACGAATTTCGAGAGGCTGTGTGCCTTTTAAAATCAAGCAAAACCCCCTGTTTTCATTCACCCTTTCCTTGATCTCTCCTAGTTTTTTTCACTTAAAACATACTAAATATACTGCAAAATCGTGCATTTTCACGCACACTTGTTACGATAGAGTCAAACTCGCGACAAACCACAACGAACCGTGCAATTTACCGCTCACTCCGAGTGCCGCCCGTGAGGGCGGTGTATCGAGGAGTAAATGATATGGCTCGATACGATTTGCTTCGCAAATCACTCGCCATGAGCGTTTTTTTTGCAAAGTGACAATTTTTGTGATGCACCCCTTCGTTTCGCCAGTCCGAACAAATCCTTTCCTTCTTATTCTATTCATGATATTATATTGAATATTTTTTAGCGACCGACACCAGCACCGTGAATTTCGGCGAGCGAGCGGACATGACTGGAGAATACCAAACGGCGAACGCCTTGGGCGAAGAGTCTTCATCGGAGCGGGAAGAACTCGCGATCCGGCTGATGGACGTGACCAAGGCCTTTGGCCCCAAGGTGATCTACGAAAACCTCACACTGGACGTCCGACGCGGGGAAACCCTAACGATTATGGGTGGTTCCGGCATGGGAAAGAGCGTCGCGCTGAAGCTGATGACGGGACTGTTGACCTGCGATTCGGGAATTATCGAGATTTTCGGCGAGGACGTCACGGACCTCTCGGAGGAAGCCTGGGGGCCGATTCGTGCGCAGGTGTCGATGCTGTTTCAGGGCGGGGCGCTGTTCGACTCGTTGAGCGTCAAGGACAACATCGCCTACCCGCTGCGCGTGCACCATCCGGACTGGCCCGAGGAGCGCATCGCCACAGTGGTGGGCGAAAAGTTGCAGGTAATCGGTCTGCAGGGCATCGAGGACATGCATCCGGCGGACCTTTCCGGCGGCATGAAGAAGCGGGTCGGGCTCGCAAGAGCCATCGCCACCGATCCGAAGGTCATTTTGTGGGACGAGCCCACCACCGGTCTCGATCCGATCAACACAAGCCGCATCAATCATTTGATTTTGCGGATGCAGGAAGTCCTGAACGTCACGAGCGTGGTGGTGACCCACGACATGGGGACGGCGTTCACGGTTTCCGACCGCATCGCGTTTTTATACGACCGGCGAATCATTCTCTGCGATACCGCCGAAAACGTGCGCAACACTTCGATTCGCGAGGTACGCGATTTCGTGGAGGGGCGCTTCGAGGGATTTCCCGAATGATTTCGGTGCGTCGCCCCGATCGACGCTGCGAGGGATAACGAATGAATTACAGTAAAAAACTCATGTTCCAGGTGGGTTTCTTCCTTTTGGTGACCCTGGCGCTGATCGTCGTGGTGGTCACGGTGCTGGGTAAAGAACGCAGCCTGTTCGAGGAAACCACCCAGCTTTTCATCAAGTTTTCCAACGTCCAGGGACTGCGCACGGGGGCGATGGTCCAACTCGGCGGCGTCAACGTGGGCTCCGTTGTGGATATCAAGTTCCCGGAAACATTGGAGGAAGCCAGCATCATCGTCTCCATCGAAGTCAACAATTCGGTGATGGAGCGAGTCCGCGAAAACAGCATGGCGCAGATCGTCACCCAGGGTCTTTTGGGAGACAAGGTGGTGCAGCTCACCATGGGCAGCAAGGACAAACTCCGGCTTCGCAACGGCCAGTTCATCAATCCCATCGAAAGCGGCGACATGCTTGCCATGCTATCCAAAGCCGGGGAAATTCTGGACAACGGCGTGGAGGTGGTCAAAGGCATCCGCAAAGCGGTGGACCGTTTCTCCAACGACGCCACCGTCGGCCACGTACAGAACATCATCGCCAGCATCGACGACATCATGAAGGAAATCGAACAGGGCAAGGGACTGATTCACGGCCTGATCTACGACGGCAGCCCGCAAAAAGATTTCCGCGAAACGGTGAAAAACGCCCGCCTGCTCAGCGAAAGTCTCGTGCAGACCAGCCAGGACATTCATGGCATCGTGCGCCAGGTAAGTTCCGGCAACGGCACGGTGCACCACCTGATCTACAACGACGACGGTCGGAAAATCACCAAGGATCTGCGGGAAGCCGCCGCCTCGATTCGCGACATCGCCCAGACGCTGCAAACCGAAGAGGGCGTGATTCACAACCTGATCTACAAAGAGGATAAAAGCAATATTATCAAGAACCTGGCCGACGCCACCGAGGATTTGAAACTCGTCACGGCAGAGATTCGCGAGGGGCGGGGCACCATCGGCGGGCTGGTGTTCGACCCGACGATTTACGAAGATGTGAAAACGATCCTGGGCAACGTCAAGCGCAACAAAGTATTGAAAGCGCTCGTGCGGATGGCGATCAAGCGCAACGAAGCCGAGGGCGACGCCCGGCGCGTCTACGGTCCGGAGTTGCCGCCGGAATTGCAGGAACAGAGGGAAAAAGAGGTCCAGGAAACCGACGAAGAAAACCCCGAAACGATCGAAATTCCTCTGGAAGACCTGGAAAAAGCCTTGCAGGAGGAGATCCTCAAGGAAGAGGAACCGGAGGAAACGACGCCTTCGCCCGCCGCAGCGGCTCCAACCGAACCGGCGGCAAAAGACGAGCCTAAAACCGCCGAACAACCCGCTCCGTCCGAGGAAAGCCCGGCGAATGCACCGGAGGCACCTCCTGCCGAAGTCCCCGAAAATACGACGGAATCCTCTCCAGAAACCCCAGCCGAAACCCCGGCGGAAACCCCAACGGAAGACAAACCCGCCGCCGAGATCGAACCCACGATGACCTCCAACGGAGGATGATAATTCCAGCAGTTGCTATTCGATTTTAGCGATAGAAAACCCTGGGAAACAAAGGGTGGCACGGGGCGATTCAATTCTTGATTCGGCACGAATCCAACTCGGTGAATCGAGGAAAGGGTGCCCAGATCTTCGATCCGGAACGGATCGATGGCCCGGATTGCTTGTGTTTTCACGGCCATTCGCCTTCCGGCGAAAGACCGTGGCACCCGCTAAAATGATCGCTAAAACCAAATAACCGCTATACAAATGGTCGTCGTTCTCCGTCGAGCGAATCACTTCATCGTCCACTCGAAACGAGCGGCCACGGGCAGGTGATCGGACCACGTTCCCGCTTCGTGCATGATCCGGCCTTCCACCAGTTTCAAACGATCGGAATGCCAGAGGTAATCCAGACGACGGTTGGGATCGAGCGAGGGAAAGGTGAAATACTTTGCCTCGTCGGCTTGGTATTCCTGCTTGGAAACGATTTCTTTCAATTCCATCAGACTCGCGATGGTGATGGTCTGATCCTGGCGCATGTCCTGATCGGGTTCGTCGGGAAACGCGTGTTTCAGCGTCGCGTTCGGCGGCACCGAGTTGAAATCCCCAGCCACGATGTCGAGATACCCGGCCTGCTGGCGGTAGAAATCCAGCAGTTTTTCGGCGTGAATCATGCGGTTGGGCGCGTCGAAGGCTTCCAGATGCACATTGAACGCATGAACGAAGGCCTTGCCGATTTTCAACTCCGCCATAGTGATGTGGCGGTCGAGATAAAACAGGTTGTAGTACCAGGGATTGGACCTGGGTTTGGGAAGCCTCAATTGCCGGGTTTTCGAAACCGGGTACCGCGAAAGAATCGCCTGACCGCTGTTCATCTGCCCATACTGTCTGGAAATCGGCCAGTACGGAAACGGCAGGTACCCCTTTTTCCAGGTCACGGTGGGAACCATGTAGCGCAGGTTCAGACCGCGGGCGATGGCGCGCATCTGGTCGATGCCGTAGGTCCGGGCCGAATCGAAATCCACTTCCTGCAACAACACGACATCGGGATTGTACGCCTTGAGCACCTCTATGATGCCTTCCAGGGTTTGTTCGACCTGCTGTTTCGGCACGCGCGCTTCGAAATCGTCTTCGGGGCCCACGCCGTAGTGAATGTTCCACGTCACGACTTTGAACGCTCCGTCCGGTGGCGGCGGGGATGCTTCGCCCCAGTCGCCCTCTAAAACGGGGGCGTCCTGCTCCACGGGACCGGGAAATCCTCCCACAGCCCAGAATGTGGTGGCCCCAAACAGTCCGGGCAATCCGAGCAGTGCGCCCGCCCACCACAGCGTTCGTCCCGAAAACATGCTTTTTCGTTCTTTTTTTTCTTCACTCAACGGTTCTCGTTCCTTTTTACAACCGATTCCATGCGTTCATCATGGTTCCCAGTACGTCGCACGTGAACGGTCGGTTTCCCATACCTGCACCTTGGAGACGGCCACGTTCTCCCGATTGATGAGCGAGCCGACCTCCCGGTAAATGAATGCGGCGATGTTTTCCGCCGTCGGCTCGATGCGGTCGAAGGGCGGGGTATTGTTGAGGTCGTGATGATCCAGCAGCGCGAGCACTTTTTTCATCGCGCCATCGATTTCGTGGAAATCGATCAGCATATCCCCCGGTCCCAACGTCTCCCCGGCAACGAAGACTTTGACTTTCCAGTTGTGGCCATGGAGGTTTTCGCACTTGCCGTGGTAGTTTCTCAGGTAATGGGCGGCGGAAAACTCCGCGATCCGGTCGATTTCGTACATCGTCTCTCCTTTCGTTCGATGGTCCGACGAAAGATTAGCACGAGGCCGGAAGGGAAACAAGACGTGGGGTCGTTGTGCAAGGCGACTCCATTCCAGATTTGACACGAACCTGACTCGGAGAATGAAGAAATGAGTGCCCGGGTCTTCGATCCGGAACGGATCGATGGCCCGGAATCTTTGTGTTTTCAGGGCCATTCAGGTGTGCCATATTCTCGCGGACCTTCAGGTCCGAGAGGCTGTACAACTCGTGGAAAACACAGCCTTCCGCGCTTCGCGCGTAAAACTATGGCACACGAAGTTTTATAAAATGCCGCAAAAATGGCGGATTTATGCACGTCTCTTTATTGAAAAATGAGGGAAATACCAGTGGAAACCGCCCCCTTCCCCGTCGCGGTTATCCTTTGCGTTTTCGGCGATTTTTAGGCTTGTTGGGACGTTTTTTGCCACCCGCCTTTTTCGTTTTGCGCATCACTTTCTTCAGTACCCGGCGCTGCGCCCGCGAAAGCCTCCTGTCGATCGTGTCGCTGTCGCCCCCTTTGAACCCCGCCCGAAGGTCTTGCGGAGAAAGTCCCCGCGACGCCGACACGGAGCCCAGTTCGGACGCCTGCACGTCGAGACTCAGCCACAGCCGCAAGGCGTGGTCGAGGGCGTCGAGCATGAAGCGGTTCATCACGTGCCCGGCTTCCTTGCGGAATTCCACTAGCGGGTTGAGTTCGGCGTAGGAACGCAGCCCGATGCCCTCTTCGATGCGTTCCAGTTCGCTCAGGCATTCGGACCAGAGCGAATCGAGAGAATCCAGCAGCACGAAGCGCTCCCACTCGGCCAGATCCTCGTCCGCTTTGCCAAGGTAGCGACGCTCGAAGGCGTCGAGCAGGTAGCGGTTGGCTTCCTCGGCGCTTTTCGGGGCGTTTTCCTCGCCGTCGAAGATCGTGCGGCCCAGGCGCTCGTGAATGGCCCCGGCCCAGAGCATTCCCGGAGCGTCGCCTTTTTCGGAGGCGTCCTTGACCCGGCGTTTCATCTCATCAAACAGAGGTTCCAGGATATCGGGAACCTTCGCGCGCCACGAGGCGGAATCGCCTGCTTCCATCACGTTCCGACGGAGATCGTACAGGGTGTTGCGCATGTCGTTGATCACGCCGTCGTACTTGAAAACCTCCAGTCGAATCGCGCGGTTCTCGGCTTCGACCTTCTTGCGCAAATCGTTGAGAATGCGGGCCACGTGCGGACTTTCCACCGCGTCACCATGTGGAAGATCGGCGATGGTCTCGGCGATGCGTTGGTAGGCCGAGGGCAGCTTGGCTTTTTCGTCGCGCCACTCCCCGAAACGCCGGTACACATCGTCCTGAATCGACACGATGAACATCGACGAGCCGGGATCGCCCTGGCGACCGGCGCGACCACGCAACTGCTCGTCGATGCGCTGGGCTTCGTGCTCGCCGGTGCCGATCACGTGCAGGCCCCCGGCTTTCACCACCTCTTCGTGCTCTTCCTCGCAGCGTCGTTTCCAGGTTTTCAGAGCAATTTCATGCTCTTGCGTGCCGGACTCGGCCTCCTGGGCCGCCAGACGCACCGAATCGCCACCCAGTAGAATGTCTGTGCCGCGCCCCGCCATGTTCGTGGAAATCGTCACCGCGCCTTTGCGTCCCGCCTGGGCGATGACGTCCGCCTCCCGGTCGTGCTGCTTGGCGTTGAGCACGGCGTGTTTGATCCCCCGACGCTTGAGCACCGCGCTAAGCTGTTCGGATTCCTCCACGTGGGTCGTGCCGACAAGCACCGGGCGTCCGATTTCGCGCATGTCCTCGATTTCGTCGGCCACGGCGTCGAACTTCTCGATTTTATTGCGGAAAATCACCCACTGGTAATCCGTGCGGATCATCGGTCTGTGGGTTTCGATGCGTTTGACACGAAGGTTGTAGACCTTGCGCAACTCTTCGCGGTCGCCCCAAGCGGTGCCGGTCATTCCGCACAAGTGCTTGTATTTCAAGAAAAAATACTGGTACGAGGTTTTGGCGTAGGTTCGATCTTCCTCCCGGATCGGCACCCGCTCCTTGGCTTCCAGTGCCTGGTGCAGACCGTCGGAAAAGCGCTTGTCCGGGCTGACCCGCCCGGTGTGCTCGTCCACCAGAAACACCCGGCCTTCGCTGACAATGTACTCCACATCCTTGCGGAACACGCCGTGGGCCTGCAACGATTGATGCACCGCATGGTAAAAAGGCAGGTTGTCGGGCTGATCCAACGGACCCACGCCGAGCGCCGCTTCCACTTTTTGCAGCCCCTCTTCGGTCATCGCCGCCGCACGGATTTTGCGATCCACGACGAAGTGCTTGTTTTCCTTGAGTTTTCCGATCACTTTGTCCACGCGGGCGAACAGTTTGTTGTCGCTGTCTCCCGGCCCGGAGATGATGAGCGGCGTTTGCGCCTCGTCAAGCAGAATCAGGTCGGCTTCGTCCACGAGGGCGGCATGAAAACCGCGATGCACGCGCTCGTCGACCTCCTGGGCGAGGTTGTCGCGCAGGTCGTCGAATACGAGTTCGCTGTTGGTAGCGTAGGTGATGTCCGCCGCGTAAGCCGTTTGACGCGCTATGCGGTCTTCCTCTTCGCCGTCGCCCATTTCCTCCTGAATGCAGCCCGTGGAAAGTCCCATGAAATCATAGACTTGCCCCATCCATTCGGCGTCGCGTCGGGCGAGGTAGTCGTTGACCGTCACCACGTGAACGCCCAGTCCGTCGAGAGCGAACAGGTAGACCGGCAGCGTGGCGACGAGCGTTTTTCCTTCGCCGGTTTTCATTTCGGCGATGTTTCCCTGTGCCAGCTCGATGCCGCCCTGCAACTGCACGTCGAAGTGCCGCATCCCCAGCGTTCGGCGGGCGGCCTCCCGCACGGCGGCGAAGGCTTCGGGCAAAAGTGCAAGGTGCGACTCTCCCGCCTCGCGGCGTTTCTTTAAAAACGGTGTGATTTCGGCAAGTTCACGATCCGATTTCGCCTGCATCAAGGCTTCGAGCCTGTTGATGCGGTCGATGGTCGCCGACGTGCTTGGCGGAAAAAGGCGTCCCAAAAAGCTCATGGCGTCACCGATCTCCCCGGCCTTTTTTCCACGTGTCGGGCCAGTTTTCCATCAAGACAAGTGCGTCCATCAATCCGGAAACCTGGAAATCGCCCGAATCGTCTTCGTCGTCCCCCACGAGGATCGAAAGCACCCCGGCGTTTCTTGCGGCCTCGGCGTCGAACGGGGAATCTCCCACCATTACCGTTTCATCCTCGTTCGCACCGAGCGTCTCCATCACGTGCCCGATAACCCGCCGGTCGGGTTTCGAGTACGGAAAATTTCCCGCGTGCAGCACGAGATCGAAATGCTTGTCCCAGCCGTAGGCTTCGAGCACGCTATCGGCGGAATCGGCCCGGTTCGTGGCCAAAGCGAGACGCCAACGCGAGGCGACACGCTCCAGAAATTCGTCGGCCATGGGCTTTTTAGGGAAGCGCACCCACTCTTTCTCATCCGCCACTTTCTTCTTGTATTCCAACAACTTATCCACTTCCGTGGCGGGGTCGAAGTACGTCTGGATAAACGTCCGCTCGTCCATCGAAAACGCCCGGTCCTCGACTTCCGAGGGAAACGGTCGGCCCAGGTAGGCAAACGCACCTTTAAGAAATTCCACGATGAACGCTTTCGAGGAAATCAGCGTCTCGTCCATGTCGATAACGGCGACCTTCAGTTCCGGGGTCATGGAAACGATCCTTTTCAGAGGGTTCGGGAAATCCCGGTTCGTCACGTTTCGGGGCACGCTACCATAAAAACGGCGAGGTGGACAACTTCCGCCGAGGAAACGGCGTCGTGGAGGGCAAATTTTTTTAGTGCGGATTCAGGATGGACCTGAAGGGTCCAAGCGCCTCTCCCGTTGGGAGAGGTCGGTGCTTCAGCACCGGGTGAGGGAAAGTTTTTGACACCCTCACCCTCACCCTCTCCCTCAAGGGAGATGGAAAATAACTCTTTTGATTTCAATATGTTGCAACTGCCTCCGAAATATTTTGCACTATTTTAATTTCCGCCCCGGCGTGGCTCAATCCTCTTCCTTGATGGCGAAATCGTAGGCTTCGATCAAGGCGCTGTAGCTGACCGTCCCGGCCAGTTCTCCATCTTCCAGGCGCACGGCCAGTTCGAGAAAGCCGCTTTCCAGAAACGCCACCAGCGCGGCGTGCAAGTCGTCGTTTTCACTAAGATAAATTTTTTCGGAGAGCAGGTCCGAAGCACGCAGCAGGGTGCGCAGGTCATCGTGCAGAAAAGCGGTCTTGACTTTGTTGGCGCTGATGAACCCCAGCACGCTCCCCTGCGAGTCGCACACCTGTACAAGGTCGCCATCGGTCCGGGTGAACGCCTCTTGGATCGAACTCCAGTCCGCGCCGGGAAAAACTTTAGGAATATCATGATGTTGCATCACGTCTCGCACGTGGATTTCTTCGAGTACATCCACCCGCAAATCCGCCTTGTGGGCGGGAGACTGGAAGCGGTCCTTGACCTGCTTTTCGTAGATCGACCATCGCCGGGTGAAGATCAACGCCACGACCGACACCAGCAGCAGCGGGGCAATCAGGCCGTAGCCGTCGGTCATTTCAAGCGTCATCAGCAACGCACCGATGGGGGCGTTGGCCACTCCGGCGAAGTAGCTGGCCATACCCACCAGTACGAAACTTCCCGGATGCACGAAGACTTCCGGCCAGATGGCGTGTCCGCTGAATCCGACCACGCCGCCGATCATCCCGCCGATAAAGAGCGTCGGTCCGAACACGCCGCCCGAACCACCGGACGAAATGGTGAACGATGTCGAGAGAATTTTCAGCAACACCATGATCGCCATGAAACGGATGGCCAGGTGGCCGTCGAGCGCCTGTTGAATCAGGCCCCATCCGCCGCCGTAGACTTCGGGAACCATCAGCCCCAGCAGTCCGACACCCAGGCCGCCGAGTACGGGTTTGAAAACTTTCGGAATAGGCAAAGGGCGAAACACGTAATCGCGCATTCCGTAAAAGGTCTTGGTGTAAATCGCACCCAGCGGCACGCAGACGATGGCCAGAATCAGGTAGCCAATCAACTCCGCCGGATTGGTGAAAGTGAAGTCGGGGACGTCGAAAATCGTGGCATAACCGAATACCGAGCAAAACAGCGTGTACGCCACCACGGACGAAACGATGGAGGGAATCATCGCCTCGGTCTCGAAATCCTCCGAGTACAGCACCTCGATGGCAGTGATCGCCCCGCCCAGCGGCGAGCGGAAAATCGCGCCCAGGCCACCTGCCGTACCCGCCAGCAACATGATACGGCGCTCGCGGATGGACAAACCCAACTGCCTGGAAATCCACGAGCCGAAGCCCGCGCCGATCTGTGCGATCGGCCCTTCCCTGCCGGCGCTGCCGCCGGAAGCGATGGTGACGATGGTCGCCAACCCCTTGACGAAGGGAATGCGGCTACGTATCTGCCCGTTTTTATTATGGAAAGCGTCGATCATGGCATCCGTGCCGTGGCCTTCTGCCTCCGGAGCGAAGGTATAGACCAGCCACCCGGCGATCAGTCCGCCGATCATCGGCAGAATGAAATAAAGCCATCGATTGAAAGGCACGGTCTCTATCGTCTCGAACATGCGTTCGCCCGGCGGCGCTTCCATGGCCATGCCCGCCCAGGCGTTCATCGTCAGGTGGGTGGTCCATTCGAGGCCCAGGAAGAACAGGATGGCTCCCAGACCCGAAACCAGTCCCACGAGAATGGCGATCAGCATCAGCCGAACCGTATTGTTGGTTTTAAACAGGCGTTTGAGTGTTTGGGTCATCTGCGAACCTCGCCACGCGGCGGTTTGCCGTTCAAAATTCTCCTCCCACGTCTTTCATTTCTTTCCCCGATCTGCCCCTTTCCGGGCGCAACCTACACGGTTTGGACGCCAGATGCAAATCGACATCGTTTTTCATGATATTTCACGCTCTTGTTTATGATTTTTCTCCGTGTAACCATGACAAAATATGGAAAAATTTACAAACTTGGCAACAATTGCTCGTTTTCCGATTCCTGCATTGAATTTGAGCCAATCCGGCGCGTCCAATTTAAAAAGGACGAATCGCGGGTTGCGTCCTAACCTGTGGAGATTGGAGGATTTTTTGACTTTTTTCGTTCATAATAATAGTTATTGGAAAAAATGCGACCTTTGGTCCGTGAATTGCTTGCATATTTTATGGAGAATAAACGCCTTTTGGCGAAAACGGTGCCGAATCATGCTTCGACCTTGGATCGCTCCCGGAAGCGGGAGGTCAAAAAGGTCGAGAATTGACCGAGCCGTTTCAAACCTGTCGGCTTTCGAGGGAACGAACCGAGAAGGGATGATGGGTCGAGGTTTGCCGTCGTGCGTTTTTTCGATAAAAAAGAAACAGATCGAACGCTTTATCGACGCCGAAACGCCGAATCGAACGTTCGAACGAGTGGTTTGCGTTTCGTTGCGAGAGAGGTTGAATGATGCGTAGTCTCCATGCACTGACCATCGTGGTTTTACTGAGTTCGGCGATTCTTTTCCCAGCCTGTGATTGGGCAGGGGATTGGTCGCCTTTCGGGGGAGAGTCGGCTCCGGTGGCGAAGCTGTCCATCTCGACGAATCTTCCCCCCAC
Organism: Myxococcota bacterium; assembly: GCA_963663525.2. Taxonomy (GTDB): domain Bacteria; phylum Myxococcota_A; class SURF-8; order SURF-8. The sequence goes on along the minus strand of CAXXHC010000003.1, from coordinate 431,702 downwards.
CCTCGGGGAAACCCAAGCGGAATGCGACGCGCTGGCCGACAAGCTGTTGAGCTGCGATGTCGTAACCGTGGAGGAGGCCGCCCTGTGCAAGGCGGGATGCCCCGGCGACGAATTCGACCAGTCGGAATGGGACTGTATGCTCGCGCTCGTGGACGAGGATTGCGCGACTATCGATTCCTGTCTCGAAGATGAAGATGAAGGCGATATGGACGACGAAGGCGAGACCGAAGCCGAGTCCGAAATCGAATATCCGTATGGCTGTTCCGCGCCTGCCGACGAGTTCATTGAAATCTCCACCGGGACGTTTACGATGGGCAGCCCGGACGTCTCTCCCGAAAGCCTTCACCGCGACGATGACGAAACCCAGCACGAAGTCACGTTGACCTACGGTTTCGAACTCCACTCCACCGAAGTGACGCAGGCCCAGTTCCTCGCCGTCATGGGGTACAACCCCAGCCAGGCGAATCCCTCATGCGACCAGTGCCCGGTAGATACCGTAAGCTGGCACGAAGCGGCGAAATACTGCAACCAGCTTTCTGCGAATCAGGCATTGGACGAGTGCTACACCTGTTCCGGAACGCAGCCGGATTTTAGCTGCTCGCTATCCGGCACCTACAGCAAACCCCAGGATTGTCCGGGCTACCGCCTGCCCACCGAGGCGGAATGGGAATACGCCGTTCGCGCCGGAACAACAACCGCCTTTTACAACGGAGACTGTGGAACGAGCACCGGCCAGGTTGAGGACACCAATCTGATGGCCATCGCATGGTACGGTTACAACAGCGGGGCGGCCACCCACGAATACGGAAACAAAGATCCCAACCCGTGGTGTCTCTGGGACATGAGCGGCAACGTCAGCGAATGGGTGGGTGACTACTACGACACCTTCACTTCGGACCCTCAAACGGACCCCATGGGACCTGAGTCGGGAAGTGGGCGCGTCATCCGTGGCGGCGCGTATTGGAACTACGTGGAACTGTGTCGTTCCGCCTCACGGGAATACAACACCCCCGGTACGCGTCAGGTCCATGTGGGCTTTCGTCCGGCACGCACCACCAGCACTGCTCCCGACGGCGACGCGGACGACGATGTGGACTATGACGATGAACCGGAAGCTGAAGAAGAAGAAAGCATCTCCGTGGAAATGCAGGAATGCCTGGATGTCTGTGCAAAAGTCTACGAATGCGCCTTTTTTACGGAAAACGAATATCTCTCCTGCAAGGAATCCTGCCCGAATCCCCAAGTTCCCCAGGAGGATTACGATTGTTTGGTCTCGAAGCTGAAGGCATCCTGTATCGAAGTGGCGTCCTGTTTCGAGGGCGGAGACGATGACCAGGGAGAAGTCGACGGATCGCATCCCGAATGCGTGGGTCAACCCGACGGCACGGTGTGCGACGATGGAGACGCCTGCACGTTAGCCAGCTATTGCAAAAATGGTTTTTGCGATGGCGAGGGAGAAGTGATCTGTGACGACGGAAATCCATGCACGGAAAACAGTTGCGATCCCGAATTGGGATGCCAGTACGACGGCACTCCGACCAATGGAAGCAACTGTACACCCGATAACACCTGCGCCGGCAACGGCGAATGCAGCAACGGCTCCTGTGTTCCCACCAGTTGGTTGCCGGAAGGCTCCTCCTGCAGCGACAATCCCTGCGTGCAAGGCACTTGCAACAGTTCGAATGTGTGCGAAACGACCGTCCTGGACGGCTACGAATGCAACGACAATAACCCCTGCACGACGAATACGTCTTGCAACGGCTCGGTTTGCGAGGGGGATTCCCTGGCGGTCGGTACGGTCTGCGACGATGAAAACGCCTGTACCGAGGGTACGACCTGCGATGCATCGGCGCAATGTACTGGTGGAACGGTGTATGACGACGGAACGACTTGCGGTGAAAGAGTGGAATGCACCGTATTCCAGTGTCAGTCCGGCGAGTGTATCGAAAGTACGCTTGCGGATGAAACTCCATGCGACGACAACAATCCGTGTAGCGCTGGAGACCGGTGTCTTTCCGGCTTTTGTATGTCTACTGGCAACGAGGCCAACGGCACAGCCTGCCCGGACGACAATGAATGTACAATTGGCGAACAATGCTGGGATGGGTGGTGTCAGACGGGAAGCCTCGCTCCGGAAGGTACGGCGTGCAACGACGGCAATCCGTGCACGGCGACAGCCGAATGCAACGCCGCCGGTATTTGCTCTCAAGTGACTCAAATCGATTGCACCGACGACAATGATTGTACAACCAGCTACTGCGAACCCGGCGTCGGCTGCGTGGACAACTGGGTGGATAACGGATCGTTTTGCAGCGACGGCAATGCTTGCACGGATGGTGAATCCTGCCTGGATGGTGTCTGTACGGGCGGTACGCCACAAGTCGGATTGGACTGTGTCGATGGAAAGGAATGCACACTAGAAGACAAATGCAATGCCGAGGGTGTCTGCGAGGGCACACTGCTTCCCGAGGGAACCGAATGCGGCGGCAGCGGGTTGTGTGTACAGGCCGGTCAATGCAACGCCACCGGAGACTGCTTGGGAGAACAGGCTCTCGACGATGGTACACCCTGCCACGACGGCAACGCTTGCACCGACCCTGGCCAATGCCAAAGCGGCGTCTGCGAAAACGTCCAGAACAAAGCCAATGGAACGGTTTGCGCCTCGGGCAGCAATCCCTGCGAGGCGGGAACCTGCACCGACGGCGAATGCGGCGAGCTTCTTCCCGTGGATGACGGAACAGGCTGCAACGCCGATGCGAACGGATGTACGGTGGGCGACACGTGCCTGTCGGGTTCTTGTCAACCCGGTGCGGCGGCGGACTGTTCGAACCTGGACGGCGACTGCACCGAAGGCGTCTGCAACTCCATAGATTCCGACTCTTACGAATGTCTCCAGTACAACGCCAACGAGGGAGGTTCCTGCGATGCGGATGCCAACGGTTGTACGAGGGATGACAGTTGCGTATCGGGAGAGTGCCAACCTGGAGATTGGGCCGATTGCTCGTACCTCGACGACGACCTTTGCGTGGTCGGAACATGCAATTCTTTGGGCACGAGTTCTTTCGAGTGCGTGGAAAATTACCTTCCGGAAAACACCGAATGCGACGACGGCAACGCCTGTACGGACACCGGCTACTGCAATACCTCCGGCCAGTGCGAAGAGGGTCCGATCACGGTGACCTGCCCGGCACCCACCGATCCCTGCCTCATCGATCCGGGAGAGTGCAACCCGACTACCGGTGAATGCGACTATACGCCGAAAAACGATTACGACGCTTGCGACGACTCGAACAATTGTACGAGCGGTGATTACTGTTACAATGGAGTTTGCGGTGGGACCGAACTCGACTGCAACAACGAAAATCCCTGTACGAACGATTACTGCAACGGTGCGCTCTGCGAAGGAGAATGTACGATAGACGATTGCGTGCACGATCCTCTGGATGGGAATTCCTGCGACGACGACCCGGACGACTGTATGGTTTATACGTGCGTGAGCGACACCTGCGAAGGCGTCGCCATCGAGGACTGCGGCGATCGCGAATGCGGGCCGTCACCAACCGGCTGCGTCGAAAACTGCGGTTCCTGCGGGGGAGGCGAAATATGCAACGCGGACGGCTACTGCCAGTTGATGCCCGCCTACACCACGATTTACGCAACAAATTTCGAAATGGGAAGCCCGGCTGGCGAAACGGGACGAGACACGGACGAGGAGCGCCACTCGGTCACGCTTTCGTATGAAATCGACATGCAACAGACCGAAGTCACCCAGGGACAATTCACCTCTCTGATGGGGTACAACCCATCCTTCTACACCGATTGTGGCGTCAACTGCCCTGTGGAAAGTCTGAGCTGGCATGAAGCGTTGTATTACGCCAACATGGCTTCGCAGAATTCGAGCCTAGAAACCTGTTTCGACTGTACCGGCACCTTACCGGATGTCACCTGCACGCTGAAAGACGAATTCAACGGCATTCCCCAGGAGTGCCGCGGCTACCGTCTGCCCACCGAGGCCGAATGGGAGGCCGCGATCCGTGCCGGGACCGATACAGCCCTTTACAGCGGCGACCTTTCTCAGACGGGGTGCTCCGAGGACACCAACCTGACCGCCATCGGCTGGTATTGTTACAACGCCTCGAGCGGTCCTCAATCCGTGCGTCAACTCGCTATCAACGACAATTACACCTACGATCAAAGCGGAAACGTCGCCGAGTGGGTCTGGGACTGGTACGAAGTCTTCACCTCCGACAACTCGTACGATCCTACGGGACCGGAAAGTGGAAGCGTCAAAGTCATTCGTGGCGGCAGTTGGAACGACGGAGCCCAGGAATGCCGCTCGGCGGCTCGCGGCACGCTTGATCCCACGAACAGTTCTTCCGATACGGTTGGTTTCCGCCTTGTGGCAACGATCGGGGGCGGCCCTCCTGAGATCGACGGAGATGAGGAAGAGGAAGTCGACATCGATCCCGACCAGGACGATGCGGATGCCGACGAGATCGACGCCGTGGACGACGACGACACCGACGCCCTCGAAATCGATGACGAACAAGGGGAGACCGAACAGGATGACGATTCCGGAACGGGCGTAACCCCCGAGTTCGTATCGTTGTCTGCCGGAAGTTTTTACCAGGGAAGCCCGGATGAAGAAATCGGGAGAGATGCTGGCGAATACTGGCATTACGTGCAACTGACCTTCGATTTCGCGATTCAAAACGTTGAAGTCACTCAGGCTCAGTTCAACGCGCTGATGGGTTATGATCCCAGCCTGCTTTCCTCTTGCGGGAACGACTGTCCCGTCGAAAACGTCAGTTGGCATGAAGCATTGGCGTATTGCAATGCCTTGTCGCTCTCCGAAGCGCTGCCAGAGTGCTTCGACTGCACGGGTAGCGGAGCCGACGTCAGTTGCGCACTGAAATCCCAGTACGCCAAGGTTCAGGATTGCACGGGATACCGTCTACCCACCGAATCCGAATGGGAGTACGCGGCGCGTTCCGGCAATACCTCGTCACTGCCATATGGCGGCAACCTTTCCATGCTTCTTTGCTCCCCCCTCGATGCTGAATTATCTTCCTACGCTTGGTACTGCAACAATGCCAACGTTGGATACGACGGCTGTGTGGACCTTTCCGGGTCCGGCGGTCCCGCCTGCGCAGGAAAACTGCCTGTAGGCGGCAAAACGGCCAACGAATGGGGATTGTTCGACGTACTGGGCAACGTCGCGGAACATGTTTACGATTCATACGGAACATATGCCTATCCTCCCTCGACGGAAGCGGAGCCCGAAGTAGACCCCGTGTTGGATACGAATCCTTACAGAATGATCCGTGGCGGATCTTGGGAGATTGATCCGCCAACCTACAACCGTTTTGCAGCACGTAACTTTTTCTATCCATCAACGCTACGATCCTACGGCGTCGGTTTCCGACCCGCCCGCACCCTTGGGGGGTGCATCTGCAACGAAGAAAACGATTGCTGCGATGGATGCAATCCGATCCAAGAGGGAGAAAGCTGCAACGCCGACTCCAACGGATGTACCGTCGGAGACGCCTGCGCCAATGGTGTTTGCGTAGTGGGAACAGAGGAGTTTTGCACTTCCCTGAACGATGCCTGCAATACAGGGTACTGCGAGAGCACAGGGAACGATAGTTATGTCTGCAACACCGATCCCTCTCCCCACGAAGGAGATTCGTGCAATGCCGATGACAATGGCTGCACTTTGGATGACTATTGCAACGCAGGAGACTGCACAGTCGGTTCGACGGTAACCTGCGACGAAGCCGACGACGATTGCAATGAAGGCGTCTGCGAGAGCACTGGAACGAATTCATACATTTGTAACCAGGACCCCACTCCTAAGGAGGCCGAAGCCTGCGACGCCGATTCCGACGGATGCACCGTCGACGACGCATGCAGCGCCGGCGTCTGCACCCCGGGCTCGACGCCCACCTGCGACGAAGCCGACGACGCCTGCAACGAAGGCGTATGCGAAAGCACCGGCACAAACACCTACGTCTGCGGCAAGGACCCCGCGCCCCACGAAGGCGACACCTGCGACGACGGAAACCCGCTCACCGGTCCCGACAGCTGCTCGAACGGCGTCTGCCTCGGAGCCGACTGCACCTGCAGCGGAGTCTCCTTCTGCTGCGACGGATGCCAGCCCTTGCATGAAGCCGAAGCCTGCGACGCCGATTCCGACGGCTGCACCGTCGACGACGCATGCAGCGCCGGCGTCTGCACCCCGGGAGACACCCCCACCTGCGACGAGGCCGACGACGCCTGCAACGAAGGCGTATGCGAGAGCACCGGTGCAAACACCTACGTCTGCGGCAAGGATCCCGCACCCCACGAAGGCGACACCTGCGACGACGGAAACCCGCTCACAGGTCCCGACAGCTGCTCGAACGGCGTCTGCCTCGGAGCCGACTGCACCTGCAGCGGAGTCTCCTTCTGCTGCGACGGATGCCAGCCCTTGCACGAGGCCGAAGCCTGCGACGCCGATTCCGACGGCTGCACCGTCGACGACGCATGCAGCGCCGGCGTATGCACCCCGGGAGACACCCCCACCTGCGACGAGGCCGACGACGATTGCAACGAAGGCGTATGCGAGAGCACTGGTGCAAACACCTACGTCTGCGGCAAGGATCCCGCACCCCACGAAGGCGACACCTGCGACGACGGAAACCCGCTCACCGGTCCCGACAGCTGCTCGAACGGCGTCTGCCTCGGAGCCGACTGCACCTGCAGCGGAGTCTCCTTCTGCTGCGACGGATGCCAGCCCTTGCACGAGGCCGAGGCCTGCGACGCCGATTCCGACGGATGCACCGTCGACGACGCATGCAGCGCCGGCGTCTGCACCCCGGGAGACACCCCCACCTGCGACGAAGCCGACGACGCCTGCAACGAAGGCGTATGCGAGAGCACCGGCGCAAACACCTACGTCTGCGGCAAGGACCCCGCGCCCCACGAAGGCGACACCTGCGACGACGGAAACCCGCTCACCGGTCCCGACAGCTGCTCGAACGGCGTCTGCCTCGGAGCCGACTGCACCTGCAGCGGAGTCTCCTTCTGCTGCGACGGATGCCAGCCCTTGCACGAGGCCGAAGCCTGCGACGCCGATTCCGACGGATGCACCGTCGACGACGCATGCAGCGCCGGCGTCTGCACCCCGGGCTCGACGCCCACCTGCGACGAAGCCGACGACGCCTGCAACGAGGGTGTCTGCGAGAGCACCGGCGCAAACACCTACGTCTGCGGCAAGGACCCCGCGCCCCACGAAGGCGACACCTGCGACGACGGAAACCCGCTCACCGGTCCCGACAGCTGCTCGAACGGCGTCTGCCTCGGAGCCGACTGCACCTGCAGCGGAGTCTCCTTCTGCTGCGACGGATGCCAGCCCTTGCACGAGGCCGAAGCCTGCGACGCCGATTCCGACGGATGCACCGTCGACGACGCATGCAGCGCCGGCGTATGCACCCCGGGAGACACCCCCACCTGCGACGAAGCCGACGACGCCTGCAACGAGGGTGTCTGCGAGAGCACCGGTGCAAACACCTACGTCTGCGGCAAGGACCCCGCGCCCCACGAAGGCGACACCTGCGACGACGGAAACCCGCTCACCGGTCCCGACAGCTGCTCGAACGGCGTCTGCCTCGGAGCCGACTGCACCTGCAGCGGAGTCTCCTTCTGCTGCGACGGATGCCAGCCCTTGCACGAGGCCGAAGCCTGCGACGCCGATTCCGACGGATGCACCGTCGACGACGCATGCAGCGCCGGCGTCTGCACCCCGGGCTCGACGCCCACCTGCGACGAAGCCGACGACGCCTGCAACGAAGGCGTATGCGAAAGCACCGGCGCAAACACCTACGTCTGCGGCAAGGACCCCGCGCCCCACGAAGGCGACACCTGCGACGACGGAAACCCGCTCACCGGTCCCGACAGCTGCTCGAACGGCGTCTGCCTCGGAGCCGACTGCACCTGCAGCGGAGTCTCCTTCTGCTGCGACGGATGCCAGCCCTTGCATGAAGCCGAAGCCTGCGACGCCGATTCCGACGGCTGCACCGTCGACGACGCATGCAGCGCCGGCGTATGCACCCCGGGAGACACCCCCACCTGCGACGAGGCCGACGACGATTGCAACGAAGGCGTATGCGAGAGCACTGGTGCAAACACCTACGTCTGCGGCAAGGATCCCGCACCCCACGAAGGCGACACCTGCGACGACGGAAACCCGCTCACCGGTCCCGACAGCTGCTCGAACGGCGTCTGCCTCGGAGCCGACTGCACCTGCAGCGGAGTCTCCTTCTGCTGCGACGGATGCCAGCCCTTGCACGAGGCCGAGGCCTGCGACGCCGATTCCGACGGATGCACCGTCGACGACGCATGCAGCGCCGGCGTCTGCACCCCGGGAGACACCCCCACCTGCGACGAAGCCGACGACGCCTGCAACGAAGGCGTATGCGAGAGCACCGGCGCAAACACCTACGTCTGCGGCAAGGACCCCGCGCCCCACGAAGGCGACACCTGCGACGACGGAAACCCGCTCACCGGTCCCGACAGCTGCTCGAACGGCGTCTGCCTCGGAGCCGACTGCACCTGCAGCGGAGTCTCCTTCTGCTGCGACGGATGCCAGCCCTTGCACGAGGCCGAGGCCTGCGACGCCGATTCCGACGGATGCACCGTCGACGACGCATGCAGCGCCGGCGTCTGCACCCCGGGCTCGACGCCCACCTGCGACGAAGCCGACGACGCCTGCAACGAAGGCGTATGCGAGAGCACCGGCGCAAACACCTACGTCTGCGGCAAGGACCCCGCGCCCCACGAAGGCGACACCTGCGACGACGGAAACCCGCTCACCGGTCCCGACAGCTGCTCGAACGGCGTCTGCCTCGGAGCCGACTGCACCTGCAGCGGAGTCTCCTTCTGCTGCGACGGATGCCAGCCCTTGCACGAGGCCGAAGCCTGCGACGCCGATTCCGACGGATGCACCGTCGACGACGCATGCAGCGCCGGCGTATGCACCCCGGGAGACACCCCCACCTGCGACGAGGCCGACGACGCCTGCAACGAAGGCGTATGCGAGAGCACCGGTGCAAACACCTACGTCTGCGGCAAGGACCCCGCGCCCCACGAAGGCGACACCTGCGACGACGGAAACCCGCTCACCGGTCCCGACAGCTGCTCGAACGGCGTCTGCCTCGGAGCCGACTGCACCTGCAGCGGAGTCTCCTTCTGCTGCGACGGATGCCAGCCCTTGCACGAGGCCGAAGCCTGCGACGCCGATTCCGACGGATGCACCGTCGACGACGCATGCAGCGCCGGCGTATGCACCCCGGGAGACACCCCCACCTGCGACGAGGCCGACGACGCCTGCAACGAAGGCGTATGCGAGAGCACCGGTGCAAACACCTACGTCTGCGGCAAGGACCCCGCGCCCCACGAAGGCGACACCTGCGACGACGGAAACCCGCTCACCGGTCCCGACAGCTGCTCGAACGGCGTCTGCCTCGGAGCCGACTGCACCTGCAGCGGAGTCTCCTTCTGCTGCGACGGATGCCAGCCCTTGCACGAGGCCGAAGCCTGCGACGCAGATTCCGACGGATGCACCGTCGACGACGCATGCAGCGCCGGCGTCTGCACCCCGGGCTCGACGCCCACCTGCGACGAAGCCGACGACGCCTGCAACGAGGGTGTCTGCGAGAGCACCGGCGCAAACACCTACGTCTGCGGCAAGGACCCCGCGCCCCACGAAGGCGACACCTGCGACGACGGAAACCCGCTCACCGGTCCCGACAGCTGCTCGAACGGCGTCTGCCTCGGAGCCGACTGCACCTGCAGCGGAGTCTCCTTCTGCTGCGACGGATGCCAGCCCTTGCACGAGGCCGAAGCCTGCGACGCAGATTCCGACGGATGCACCGTCGACGACGCATGCAGCGCCGGCGTCTGCACCCCGGGAGACACCCCCACCTGCGACGAAGCCGACGACGCCTGCAACGAAGGCGTATGCGAGAGCACCGGCGCAAACACCTACGTCTGCGGCAAGGACCCCGCGCCCCACGAAGGCGATACCTGCGACGACGGAAACCCGCTCACCGGTCCCGACAGCTGCTCGAACGGCGTCTGCCTCGGAGCCGACTGCACCTGCAGCGGAGTCTCCTTCTGCTGCGACGGATGCCAGCCCTTGCATGAGGCCGAAGCCTGCGACGCAGATTCCGACGGATGCACCGTCGACGACGCATGCAGCGCCGGCGTCTGCACCCCGGGAGACACCCCCACCTGCGACGAAGCCGACGACGCCTGCAACGAAGGCGTATGCGAGAGCACCGGCGCAAACACCTACGTCTGCGGCAAGGACCCCGCGCCCCACGAAGGCGACACCTGCGACGACGGAAACCCGCTCACCGGTCCCGACAGCTGCTCGAACGGCGTCTGCCTCGGAGCCGACTGCACCTGCAGCGGAGTCTCCTTCTGCTGCGACGGATGCCAGCCCTTGCACGAGGCCGAAGCCTGCGACGCCGATTCCGACGGATGCACCGTCGACGACGCATGCAGCGCCGGCGTCTGCACCCCGGGCTCGACGCCCACCTGCGACGAAGCCGACGACGCCTGCAACGAAGGCGTATGCGAGAGCACCGGCGCAAACACCTACGTCTGCGGCAAGGACCCCGCGCCCCACGAAGGCGACACCTGCGACGACGGAAACCCGCTCACCGGTCCCGACAGCTGCTCGAACGGCGTCTGCCTCGGAGCCGACTGCACCTGCAGCGGAGTCTCCTTCTGCTGCGACGGATGCCAGCCCTTGCATGAGGCCGAAGCCTGCGACGCAGATTCCGACGGATGCACCGTCGACGACGCATGCAGCGCCGGCGTCTGCACCCCGGGAGACACCCCCACCTGCGACGAAGCCGACGACGCCTGCAACGAAGGCGTATGCGAGAGCACCGGCGCAAACACCTACGTCTGCGGCAAGGACCCCGCGCCCCACGAAGGCGATACCTGCGACGACGGAAACCCGCTCACCGGTCCCGACAGCTGCTCGAACGGCGTCTGCCTCGGAGCCGACTGCACCTGCAGCGGAGTCTCCTTCTGCTGCGACGGATGCCAACCCTTGCACGAGGCCGAAGCCTGCGACGCAGATTCCGACGGATGCACCGTCGACGACGCATGCAGCGCCGGCGTCTGCACCCCGGGAGACACCCCCACCTGCGACGAGGCCGACGACGCCTGCAACGAAGGCGTATGCGAGAGCACCGGCGCAAACACCTACGTCTGCGGCAAGGACCCCGCGCCCCACGAAGGCGACACCTGCGACGACGGAAACCCGCTCACCGGTCCCGACAGCTGCTCGAACGGCGTCTGCCTCGGAGCCGACTGCACCTGCAGCGGAGTCTCCTTCTGCTGCGACGGATGCCAGCCCTTGCACGAGGCCGAAGCCTGCGACGCCGATTCCGACGGATGCACCGTCGACGACGCATGCAGCGCCGGCGTCTGCACCCCGGGCTCGACGCCCACCTGCGACGAAGCCGACGACGCCTGCAACGAAGGCGTATGCGAGAGCACCGGCGCAAACACCTACGTCTGCGGCAAGGACCCCGCGCCCCACGAAGGCGACACCTGCGACGACGGAAACCCGCTCACCGGTCCCGACAGCTGCTCGAACGGCGTCTGCCTCGGAGCCGACTGCACCTGCAGCGGAGTCTCCTTCTGCTGCGACGGATGCCAGCCCTTGCATGAGGCCGAAGCCTGCGACGCCGATTCCGACGGCTGCACCGTCGACGACGCATGCAGCGCCGGCGTCTGCACCCCGGGAGACACCCCCACCTGCGACGAAGCCGACGACGCCTGCAACGAAGGCGTATGCGAGAGCACCGGCGCAAACACCTACGTCTGCGGCAAGGACCCCGCGCCCCACGAAGGCGACACCTGCGACGACGGAAACCCGCTCACCGGTCCCGACAGCTGCTCGAACGGCGTCTGCCTCGGAGCCGACTGCACCTGCAGCGGAGTCTCCTTCTGCTGCGACGGATGCCAGCCCTTGCACGAGGCCGAAGCCTGCGACGCCGATTCCGACGGATGCACCGTCGACGACGCATGCAGCGCCGGCGTCTGCACCCCGGGAGACACCCCCACCTGCGACGAAGCCGACGACGCCTGCAACGAAGGCGTATGCGAGAGCACCGGCGCAAACACCTACGTCTGCGGCAAGGACCCCGCGCCCCACGAAGGCGATACCTGCGACGACGGAAACCCGCTCACCGGTCCCGACAGCTGCTCGAACGGCGTCTGCCTCGGAGCCGACTGCACCTGCAGCGGAGTCTCCTTCTGCTGCGACGGATGCCAGCCCTTGCATGAGGCCGAAGCCTGCGACGCCGATTCCGACGGCTGCACCGTCGACGACGCATGCAGCGCCGGCGTCTGCACCCCGGGAGACACCCCCACCTGCGACGAAGCCGACGACGCCTGCAACGAAGGCGTATGCGAGAGCACCGGCGCAAACACCTACGTCTGCGGCAAGGACCCCGCGCCCCACGAAGGCGACACCTGCGACGACGGAAACCCGCTCACCGGTCCCGACAGCTGCTCGAACGGCGTCTGCCTCGGAGCCGACTGCACCTGCAGCGGAGTCTCCTTCTGCTGCGACGGATGCCAACCCTTGCACGAGGCCGAAGCCTGCGACGCAGATTCCGACGGATGCACCGTCGACGACGCATGCAGCGCCGGCGTCTGCACCCCGGGAGACACCCCCACCTGCGACGAGGCCGACGACGCCTGCAACGAAGGCGTATGCGAGAGCACCGGCGCAAACACCTACGTCTGCGGCAAGGACCCCGCGCCCCACGAAGGCGACACCTGCGACGACGGAAACCCGCTCACCGGTCCCGACAGCTGCTCGAACGGCGTCTGCCTCGGAGCCGACTGCACCTGCAGCGGAGTCTCCTTCTGCTGCGACGGATGCCAGCCCTTGCACGAGGCCGAAGCCTGCGACGCAGATTCCGACGGATGCACCGTCGACGACGCATGCAGCGCCGGCGTCTGCACCCCGGGCTCGACGCCCACCTGCGACGAAGCCGACGACGCCTGCAACGAAGGCGTATGCGAGAGCACCGGCGCAAACACCTACGTCTGCGGCAAGGACCCCGCGCCCCACGAAGGCGACACCTGCGACGACGGAAACCCGCTCACCGGTCCCGACAGCTGCTCGAACGGCGTCTGCCTCGGAGCCGACTGCACCTGCAGCGGAGTCTCCTTCTGCTGCGACGGATGCCAGCCCTTGCATGAGGCCGAAGCCTGCGACGCAGATTCCGACGGATGCACCGTCGACGACGCATGCAGCGCCGGCGTCTGCACCCCGGGAGACACCCCCACCTGCGACGAAGCCGACGACGCCTGCAACGAAGGCGTATGCGAGAGCACCGGCGCAAACACCTACGTCTGCGGCAAGGACCCCGCGCCCCACGAAGGCGACACCTGCGACGACGGAAACCCGCTCACCGGTCCCGACAGCTGCTCGAACGGCGTCTGCCTCGGAGCCGACTGCACCTGCAGCGGAGTCTCCTTCTGCTGCGACGGATGCCAGCCCTTGCACGAGGCCGAAGCCTGCGACGCCGATTCCGACGGATGCACCGTCGACGACGCATGCAGCGCCGGCGTCTGCACCCCGGGCTCGACGCCCACCTGCGACGAAGCCGACGACGCCTGCAACGAAGGCGTATGCGAGAGCACCGGCGCAAACACCTACGTCTGCGGCAAGGACCCCGCGCCCCACGAAGGCGACACCTGCGACGACGGAAACCCGCTCACCGGTCCCGACAGCTGCTCGAACGGCGTCTGCCTCGGAGCCGACTGCACCTGCAGCGGAGTCTCCTTCTGCTGCGACGGATGCCAGCCCTTGCATGAGGCCGAAGCCTGCGACGCAGATTCCGACGGATGCACCGTCGACGACGCATGCAGCGCCGGCGTCTGCACCCCGGGAGACACCCCCACCTGCGACGAGGCCGACGACGCCTGCAACGAAGGCGTATGCGAGAGCACCGGCGCAAACACCTACGTCTGCGGCAAGGACCCCGCGCCCCACGAAGGCGACACCTGCGACGACGGAAACCCGCTCACCGGTCCCGACAGCTGCTCGAACGGCGTCTGCCTCGGAGCCGACTGCACCTGCAGCGGAGTCTCCTTCTGCTGCGACGGATGCCAGCCCTTGCACGAGGCCGAAGCCTGCGACGCCGATTCCGACGGATGCACCGTCGACGACGCATGCAGCGCCGGCGTATGCACCCCGGGAGACACCCCCACCTGCGACGAGGCCGACGACGCCTGCAACGAAGGCGTATGCGAGAGCACCGGTGCAAACACCTACGTCTGCGGCAAGGACCCCGCGCCCCACGAAGGCGACACCTGCGACGACGGAAACCCGCTCACCGGTCCCGACAGCTGCTCGAACGGCGTCTGCCTCGGAGCCGACTGCACCTGCAGCGGAGTCTCCTTCTGCTGCGACGGATGCCAGCCCTTGCATGAGGCCGAAGCCTGCGACGCAGATTCCGACGGATGCACCGTCGACGACGCATGCAGCGCCGGCGTCTGCACCCCGGGAGACACCCCCACCTGCGACGAGGCCGACGACGCCTGCAACGAAGGCGTATGCGAGAGCACCGGCGCAAACACCTACGTCTGCGGCAAGGACCCCGCGCCCCACGAAGGCGACACCTGCGACGACGGAAACCCGCTCACCGGTCCCGACAGCTGCTCGAACGGCGTCTGCCTCGGAGCCGACTGCACCTGCAGCGGAGTCTCCTTCTGCTGCGACGGATGCCAGCCCTTGCACGAGGCCGAAGCCTGCGACGCAGATTCCGACGGATGCACCGTCGACGACGCATGCAGCGCCGGCGTATGCACCCCGGGAGACACCCCCACCTGCGACGAGGCCGACGACGCCTGCAACGAAGGCGTATGCGAGAGCACCGGTGCAAACACCTACGTCTGCGGCAAGGACCCCGCGCCCCACGAAGGCGACACCTGCGACGACGGAAACCCGCTCACCGGTCCCGACAGCTGCTCGAACGGCGTCTGCCTCGGAGCCGACTGCACCTGCAGCGGAGTCTCCTTCTGCTGCGACGGATGCCAACCCTTGCATGAGGCCGAAGCCTGCGACGCCGATTCCGACGGATGCACCGTCGACGACGCATGCAGCGCCGGCGTCTGCACCCCGGGAGACACCCCCACCTGCGACGAGGTCGACGACGCCTGCAACGAAGGCGTATGCGAGAGCACCGGCGCAAACACCTACGTCTGCGGCAAGGACCCCGCGCCCCACGAAGGCGACACCTGCGACGACGGAAACCCGCTCACCGGTCCCGACAGCTGCTCGAACGGCGTCTGCCTCGGAGCCGACTGCACCTGCAGCGGAGTCTCCTTCTGCTGCGACGGATGCCAGCCCTTGCACGAGGCCGAAGCCTGCGACGCCGATTCCGACGGATGCACCGTCGACGACGCATGCAGCGCCGGCGTCTGCACCCCGGGAGACACCCCCACCTGCGACGAGGCCGACGACGCCTGCAACGAAGGCGTATGCGAGAGCACCGGCGCAAACACCTACGTCTGCGGCAAGGACCCCGCGCCCCACGAAGGCGACACCTGCGACGACGGAAACCCGCTCACCGGTCCCGACAGCTGCTCGAACGGCGTCTGCCTCGGAGCCGACTGCACCTGCAGCGGAGTCTCCTTCTGCTGCGACGGATGCCAACCCTTGCATGAGGCCGAAGCCTGCGACGCCGATTCCGACGGATGCACCGTCGACGACGCATGCAGCGCCGGCGTCTGCACCCCGGGAGACACCCCCACCTGCGACGAGGTCGACGACGCCTGCAACGAAGGCGTATGCGAGAGCACCGGCGCAAACACCTACGTCTGCGGCAAGGACCCCGCGCCCCACGAAGGCGACACCTGCGACGACGGAAACCCGCTCACCGGTCCCGACAGCTGCTCGAACGGCGTCTGCCTCGGAGCCGACTGCACCTGCAGCGGAGTCTCCTTCTGCTGCGACGGATGCCAACCCTTGCACGAGGCCGAAGCCTGCGACGCAGATTCCGACGGATGCACCGTCGACGACGCATGCAGCGCCGGCGTCTGCACCCCGGGCTCGACGCCCACCTGCGACGAAGCCGACGACGCCTGCAACGAAGGCGTATGCGAGAGCACCGGCGCAAACACCTACGTCTGCGGCAAGGACCCCGCGCCCCACGAAGGCGACACCTGCGACGACGGAAACCCGCTCACCGGTCCCGACAGCTGCTCGAACGGCGTCTGCCTCGGAGCCGACTGCACCTGCAGCGGAGTCTCCTTCTGCTGCGACGGATGCCAGCCCTTGCATGAGGCCGAAGCCTGCGACGCAGATTCCGACGGATGCACCGTCGACGACGCATGCAGCGCCGGCGTCTGCACCCCGGGCTCGACGCCCACCTGCGACGAAGCCGACGACGCCTGCAACGAAGGCGTATGCGAGAGCACCGGCGCAAACACCTACGTCTGCGGCAAGGACCCCGCGCCCCACGAAGGCGACACCTGCGACGACGGAAACCCGCTCACCGGTCCCGACAGCTGCTCGAACGGCGTCTGCCTCGGAGCCGACTGCACCTGCAGCGGAGTCTCCTTCTGCTGCGACGGATGCCAGCCCTTGCACGAGGCCGAAGCCTGCGACGCAGATTCCGACGGATGCACCGTCGACGACGCATGCAGCGCCGGCGTATGCACCCCGGGCTCGACCCCCACCTGCGACGAAGCCGACGACGCCTGCAACGAAGGCGTATGCGAGAGCACCGGCGCAAACACCTACGTCTGCGGCAAGGACCCCGCGCCCCACGA
This sequence comes from Myxococcota bacterium, assembly GCA_963663525.2. Classification (GTDB taxonomy): domain Bacteria; phylum Myxococcota_A; class SURF-8; order SURF-8. The sequence goes on along the minus strand of CAXXHC010000003.1, from coordinate 414,848 downwards.
AGGCGACACCTGCGACGACGGAAACCCGCTCACCGGTCCCGACAGCTGCTCGAACGGCGTCTGCCTCGGAGCCGACTGCACCTGCAGCGGAGTCTCCTTCTGCTGCGACGGATGCCAGCCCTTGCACGAGGCCGAAGCCTGCGACGCCGATTCCGACGGATGCACCGTCGACGACGCATGCAGCGCCGGCGTCTGCACCCCGGGCTCGACGCCCACCTGCGACGAAGCCGACGACGCCTGCAACGAAGGCGTATGCGAGAGCACCGGCGCAAACACCTACGTCTGCGGCAAGGACCCCGCGCCCCACGAAGGCGACACCTGCGACGACGGAAACGCTTGTTCCACTCTCGATGCCTGTTCCTCAGGAATCTGTACTGGCGTGGAATTTGTGGAATGCACTCAGCCGGAAGCAGAATGCCGTGTGTCTTTGTGCGATCCCGCCAATGGTGATTGCTTCGAGCAAAACGCCGAAGACGGTGCCGAATGCAACGACGGCTTGTTCTGCGTCGTCAACGAACAGTGCGTTGAAGGCGAATGCATAGGCGAACCGAAGGACTGCGCCGATGACAACGAATGCACGGTGGATAGTTGCGACCCGCAAAACGGCAGCTGTTCGCACGAAGCGGACAATGCTCTTTGCACCAACGAAAACCCCTGCACGGAAGGCTTCTGCGATCCTACTGAAGGCTGCGCATACCAGAAACTCTTCGATTGGACGAGCTGCTCGGACGGTTCCACGAGCGCCTATTGCCTGGATGGAGTTTGCGAAGAGGTTCCGTCCAACGACCTTTGCGAGGGGGCAATTGATATCGTATCCGACGAAACGTTGGAAGCCGAATTCGTGGATTACCACGCCTACGCTCCGATCGAACCACCATGTTATACGCCTCCGAGAGAAGTGCGCGATGCCTTCTATCGCGTTACGCTGAACACCGGCATGAACTATCGCCTGAGCCTGACGCCTCTGTCGGAAAATCTCGATGTGGCTTTCGCCATTCTTGGTGGCTGCACCGCACAGGACAGTTGTATGCTCGTTGTAGATAACGCCCAGGCGGGCCAGGCCGAAAACATCTCGGAAAGCCTGTTGTCCCTCTCCGGGGATGCCATTATCCAGGTCTTCAGCCCCACCGGTAGCGAGGGGCGCTTCGAATTGGCCTTGCAGGAAGGTATCTTCCTTTCACCGGAGGGCGGAACTTATGTGATGGAAGGCGGCGTGATGTTGGTGGTTCCTCGCGGTGCGGTCGAATCAGAAACGCCGATTTCCGTGGAAGAGGTTACCGACCTCGACGTCTCCGCGTGGAATCCAGTCAGTACGGTCTGGCGTTTCTCACCGGCGGGACTCGAATTCAACCAACCCGTAAAGGTTATGATTCCTTATGACGACGACGAAAGCCTCGGCAAGGCGGTCGGCTTCTTCTGGTCCGTGTTCGGCGACGAGACTACGTTAGAAGAATTGAACGTCGAACTTGAAACGGTTAATGGTACTCATTACGCTTCGGCGAATGTAACCCACTTCAGCATCGGCCTCGTCGGCGCCGATGAGATCGAAGCCGACGGAGATGAAGAAGAAGCCTGGGAAGAAGAAACGGATCTCGACGACGAACCAGACGGTGACCTTGACGAGGTGGAAATGGAAGAAGAAGAGGAGTGGGACTCCGATCCCGATGTCCAGGAAATCACCGACTTCAACCTGGACTTCGAGATAGAACTCGATGAGCAGGAAAAAATGCCAGAGTACGTGGACGATGGCGCGTCGCTGTGTCAGGAATCCGCACCAGGAGCAGGATGGTGGCTCTTCCTAGTGCTCGCGGTCCTTGGCTTGCGTAAGCGGAGAAGATTCTTGCGTCTGGCATGACACTACCGTGAATGAAAAAGAGTCATGGCAAGAGATCCCACACCATTTCGGTACGGAGCCCGACATGTTCGGGCTCCGTTTTTTATTCGTGGCGTCGTAGAACAAAAATGGACGTGATGAGCCATCATGTATAACATCTCGCGTAGTGTCACCATGTTACCACGAAACGGTAAAAACAGCCGCTGCGGGCACTCGTATGAATCATACAAGGTCGGGCAAATTTCTTGCCCGACAATCGGGCTGAAGATTAGCACAACCTACTGGATATTCCACCTTCGCGAAGGATGACAAGTCCATAGATTTGAAATGAGATGATTGATGCCGAAATCGTATAAGGCCTGAGATATGCTTTCAACGAGGTTCCGGCGATACTTCAGGTTCAGGTTCACCGTACAACTCCCACCAGCGCCGGATGACTTTCTTGGCCACCGGTGCTGCCGCTCCCGAGCCGGATTCGCCGTGCTCGATAACGACGACGACAGCGATACGCGGCTCTTCTACCGGCGCGAATGCGGCGAATAGTGCGTGATCTTTCAGCAGGTATTTGTCACGCCGCCTTCGGTTTTTGGGAAGGCGAGCCACCTGCGCCGTACCGGTTTTTCCGGCAAATTTCGGAACTTCCAGGGCTGCAGAATGCGCCGTACCTTTCGGGTGATTGACGACTCTATCCAGCCCCTGGTGCACGATGCGCCAGGTTTCATCGTCGGCCTCGATCTGCCAGCGCACCGCAGGCGAATACGTTTCCAGGATTTCCCCGGAAGCTTCGGCGAGCCGCTCGACGATCATCGGCTTGTAAATAGTCCCCCCGTTTGCAACGGCGGCGTAAAGGACAGCCAACTGCAGGGCCGAGGTTTTCGTGTCTCCCTGCCCGATGACGTGAGACATCGTGTCGCCGACGAACCAGCGACGTCGATGCACGCGCTTGTGGTATTCGAAGTCGGGAAGCACACCTGCCGTTTCCCGGTTAAAATCGATGCCGGTAGCCTGTCCGAGTCCGAATTTTGCGGCCCATTTCCAAATCTTTTCCGCTCCCAGCAACTCGCCGACTTCGTAGAAATACACGTCACAGGAATTCTGCAACGCCATCGGCAGCGACTGGTACCCATGGCCGCTACGCTTCCAGCAGTGGAATATCCGGTCACCAACGCTACGATAGCCGGGGCACCAGAAGATGGTCTTCGGCTCGACGATCTTTTCCTCCAACGCAGCCACGGCGGGAATCACCTTGTAAGTGGAGCCGGGATAGTAGGCCGCCTGGGACACTTTATCCATCATAGGGTCCAAGATGGAATCGTTGAGCCTGCGCCATTCGGCACGTCCGAACCCCCTCACGAACATGTTGGGGTCAAAAGCCGGTTTGGAGTAATACACCAGAATCCGGCCAGTATTCACTTCCATCGCCACCACGGCGCCCGCCTCGTGTACGAAAGCGTCCTTCGCAGTCTGTTGCAAATCGATGTCCAAGGTTGTTTGTACCGTAATTCCGTTTTCCGGCTGCACTTCCCGGACTTGTCCCACGATCAACTCAGTTTCCTTCACGCCCTTGACTCTCCCTCGGGCATCGACCACGCGCAGCTTGCGACCGTCGCGACCTCGAAGAGACGATTCGTACTTCTTTTCGAGGCCCCATTTGCCGATTTTATCGTTGCGGCTGTAGCCCTGCGATTGAAGGGTTTCCAACTCGCGATTGTTGATCCGGGCGAGGTAGCCGGTCAGGTGGGCGGTCAGTTCACCATAGGGATAGTGCCGACCGGGTGCGGGCAGCACTTCGACACCGGGAAGTTCCAGTTTGTCCGCCGCGAGCAGCGCCACCTGTTCGCGGGTGATATCCACATCCAGAAGTATCTGCTGATATCGCGCCGCGCCTCGGCTGTGCATCAACAGATCTTCCAGTTCGGCGACCTCGACGGGCGACAGATTCAGCACGCCTTCCAGCTTGATCACCGTTTCCTCTACCTGGGAGACGAAAGCCGGAGTGATGTAAACGTTGTAGCTTGGGCGATCACCGGCCAGCAGTCTTCCCTTGCCATCGAGAATCTCGCCACGGATTGCGGGCAACCGACGTTCCTGGATGTAATTGTCCTGTGAAAGGATGTTGTAGTATTCCCCCTTGTTCAGTTGCAAGTAGGCCAGACGGAACGTCAGCACGAAAAAGACCAGTACGAGGACCAGTACCGGCAACCAGTATCGGCCTTTATACGTCTGTGTGTTGTTGAATCGCGATACCAGCCGCATTCAGCCGCCCCGCTTCTGGGGATGTGAAATCGTCCTCCGTCGCCGGGCGTCAGGGTTTGGGCGTGGCTTCCTCAGCCTCTTTTTCTGCATCGAGCAACCGTTTGAGCCCTTTGATTTTGCTCTTCTGCTCGGCCTCGTCCACCCAAAACAACCTCAGTTCGCTGGCCTCTTCCTTCTCCGGTCGTTTCGCGCCACGAACCAAGGGAGGAAGTTTTTCCATCATCATTTCGGCTCGTTGGCGAAATTCGAAGCCCGCCTTCTTCCATCCGGCGATCTGCTTGTAGACTTCCAGCGCCTCTTCGTACAGGAACATGTCGTACAGGAATTTTGCGTAACGATCATAGAGACGGGCAGTCTTGCGATCCTTGGAAAACAGCCAGGCGAACATCTCACGGGAGCGTTCGAAATCGCTGATGGGGATTTCATCCTGATAGACTTTTTCCTGTTTCTTTCCTTCTTCGTCTTTTTCCTCGATGATTTCCTCTCGCACGCGGATCTTGGTTTCTCCCGCTTCGCAACCGGTATGGTCACAGAATTTGGCAACTGCGGCGGCATACGGGCTTTTTCGAGCCAGGTAGGCGATGAAATCGACGTAGGCTTTCTCGACCATCGGTTTCGTATCCAAACCGGGACATTGGAGCGCTTCGAACTCCTTCACCATCTTGTCCCAGGTTTCCACGTCTTTCGAATCGGCCAGCATCTGAACGAAGCTCTTGGCCTGCATCTCGCATCGTTCTTTTTTCTGGGTCTCCAGTTTCGTTCGCCATTCGGTCAGCAGGGCATCGGCATTGGCGACTTTCTGCCCGTCCTGCACGCCTTTTTCGAGAATGCGGATTGCTCCCTCGTAGTTTTCGAGCGAAGCCTCCTTGGTGGCTTTTTCGAGTGGGGAAGGTTCACACCCCGCAAGCACCAACAGGAAAAACAGGGCAAAAGACACTCCAAACCAGGATTTGTTCGGCATGATCGGCTCCAATGGATCGGTTTTTCTGTTCTTTTCGATAACATACCGGCTAGGCGTTCGTCAAACCGGCGTTTGTTTCAAGTCTCGAAAGGGTGGGCAGTAAAATGCCGTTAAATCATTATTCTCGCACGAAATCCATAGGTTCAGGAAACGGAGCGTTCCCCATTCTGCTTATTCTCGAAATATTTCCCTATGACAAACGGGCTCGACCTACCACTTCCCTGTTTTCAGATATTCGTCAATCGCCCGCGCCGCCCGGCGTCCCTCTCCCATGGCGAGAATCACCGTCGCCGCTCCCAGCACGATGTCCCCCCCGGCGAATACGCCGCGCTTGCTGGTTTTCGCGCTGTCCCGGTCGGCGATGATGTTCCCCTTCGGAGACGTCTCCAGCCCCGGCGTGGTAGCCGGAACCAGGGGATTGGGGCCGTTGCCGATGGAAATGATGGCGGTGTCGATCTCCACTTTGAAATTACTGTCTTCGACAGGCACCGGCCTACGACGACCGGAGGCGTCCGCCTCTCCCAGTTCCATCTGAAGCAGTTCCACCGCTTTGAGGCGTCCTTCGTCGCTGCCGTGAAAACGCACGGGGTTGTTTAACAACATGAACTGCACGCCTTCTTCCTCGGCGTGGTGGATTTCTTCGTTGCGGGCGGGCATTTCCTCGCGAGAACGTCGATAGACGAGGTAGACGTTTTCCGCGCCGAGGCGAAGCGCCGTGCGGGCGGAGTCCATGGCCACGTTTCCACCGCCGAACACCGCAACGTTTTTCGACGGGACCATCGGCGTATCGGTTTCGGGAAAACCGTAGCCACGCATCAGGTTCGCGCGGGTCAGGTACTCGTTGCCGGAGTAGACACCGATCAACTCTTCACCCGGCAAACCGAGGAAATACGGCAACCCTGCCCCAGTGGCAACGAATACGGCATCGAAACCCTCTTCTTCCAACAACTCGTCAATGGTGATCGTCTGACCGATGACCACGTTCATTTCGAAGCAGACGCCAAGGGTTTCGAGCAGATCCACCTCTTTCTGCACGATGGATTCCTTGGGCAGACGGAATTCAGGAATGCCATACACCAGCACTCCTCCAGGTTTATGAAAAGCTTCGAACACCGTCACGCCGTGGCCCAATCGCACGAGATCCCCCGCCACGGTCAGTCCCGCCGGTCCCGATCCGACCACCGCCACCCGTTTGCCGGTCGAAGGGGCTGTTTCGGGCTTTTCGAATTGCTTGTTGTCTCTTTCCCAGTCGGCCACGAAGCGCTCCAGCCGCCCGATGGACACCGCCATGGAGACGTCTTTGTGCACCTTGCCCACCGTGCATTTGGCCTGACATTGCACTTCCTGGGGACAGACCCGACCGGTGACGGCGGGCAGGCAATTCGTTTCACGAATGACTTGGATCGCTCCTTTGAAATCCCCCTTCTGAATGCGACGGATAAACCCGGGAATGTCGATCCCCACCGGGCAACCCGACACGCAGGGCGCTTTTTTGCAATCGATGCAACGATAGGCTTCGATCATCGCCGCTGTGGCGGAAAGCCCCAGAGGAACTTCCTGAATGTTGTGCCGCCGGACTTCGGGAGGCTGTTCGGGCATGGGTTGAGGTTCGATGGCGCGCCGCTGCTTGGGTGTCAGTTTTTCGTGAGAACGCAATTCTTCGAGAAGTTCTCGCTGGTTGTCCTCGCTCCGATCTTTGACGTCCATCATTCCCCCTCCTTTTGCTCTTCCAACTCTTTGATCGCGCGCTCCATGTTGCAGCCCGGTCCACCGTGTTCATGCCAGCGATCAAGGGACTGCTTCTCCTGATCCTTGTAGCTGTTCAGACGAAGCATCATGTTATCGAAATCGACCTGGTGCCCGTCGAATTCGGGACCGTCCACGCAGACGAAGCGGTTCTTTCCTCCCACCCGCACACGGCAGCCTCCACACATACCCGTACCGTCGATCATGATGGTGTTGAGGCTCACAAGTGTTGGAATATTAAAGGGTTTCGTGGTTAGCGAGACGTATTTCATCATCACCGGGGGGCCGATGGCGATGCATTCGTCGATGGTGACGCCGGTCTCCACGAGTTTCTTGATGGCATCCGTGACCATGCCTTTTTCGCCGTAAGAGCCGTCGTCGGTCATTACGATCACTTCATGGCAGGCACGGCGCAATTCTTCTTCCATAATCAGCATTTCCCGGTTGCGCGCTCCAAGAATGCCAATGACGTGGTTGCCGATCTCCCGGTGAGCCTGGGCAATCGGATGCGCCGGGGCGATGCCGATGCCGCCACCGACGATCAGCACGGTGCCTTTTTTCTCGATATGCGTGGGTCGTCCCAACGGACCCACGACATCCAGCAGGAAATCGCCGGTTTGCAATTTCCCCATTTGTTCCGTGGTTTTCCCCACTTCCTGCACCACGAGCGTGATGCTGCCTTCGTCGGGATCGGCATCGGCGATGGTCAGGGGAATCCGCTCTCCCTCCTGAGTAATGCGCACGATGACAAACTGCCCCGCCTTGCGTTTTTTGGCGATTCGCTCGGCACGAATCCTGAAATAATTGACCTTGGGGGCCAACACCTTTTTTTCCAAAATCTCGTTCATTACCAAACCCCTGCCGTCGGCACCAAAGTGCGAATCGGTGAAAAACACGGAACATCCAACGGGTACGCCTCGAAAAAACGTTTCGAAAACATGCGGCATCCACAATCGCGCCGTATCTTCAATAATGTGCTCCCCGTCGGGGATTTGTCAACATGCCAAACTGCAACGTTTCGTGTCATTTCGCCATCGATTGGCACAACTTGTTTCAGACAATACTGTTTTTAGAGACTTGCTTCCACCCGTTGGGCGACCATATCCCGGCCAACACACAAAAAAGGCCGGAGGTTGTACAACCTCCAGCCAAAAAACGAAACAGGAACGAAACCGAAAAACGCTTACAGGCAAGTGCCCATCAGGCAAGTACCCGAGCAGCATTCGTCCACACCCACGACGCAGGAGGAGTTTGCGGGCAGGCAGGAGGTCCGGGAGCGTTCCTGGTCGTAATCGCCATCGGGAGCGCCGCAGCCTGGAATGGAATCGTAGTTTTCCTTGCGTACGCAAATATAGGCGGTGGAGGCTCCGCAATCGTAGCACAGCGTGTCGCAACTCGAATCGCAACGCAGATCCACGCAGTTGCCGCCCTGGCAGGCTTTGCCATCGGCGCAGGGAGGTTCGCAACAACTTCCGCAGTACCAGAAGTCCACGTTCCAGTTGCAGCATTGCCCGGAGGGACAAGGTGTATTGCAGTATTCGCAACGGCCATTGTTCGGGTTGCAGGCCGCACCTTCGGGGCATCCGGTGTTCGACGTGCAATCCGCCACGCAGACCCGATCGGGTCCGCAATGGGTGCCATCCTCGCAGTTGCGGTCGGAGGTGCAGGACACGGGGTTGTCTTCGCGATCCGGGGTCACGGCGTCGTCCCGATCGGCGGGTGGGTTCTCGTCTTCATCGGCGGGGTTTTGATCCTCGTCGGCGGGAGGGGTGTCCTCATCGGCGGGCAGATCCACATCGGCGGCGGGATCGAGCTGCTTTTCGCAGCTTGTCGGCTCGCCGGTGCACACGAGCTCTTCCCCGCAGGTCTGTCCTTCGAAGCAGTTGATTCCCGACACGCAGTCCGGGTATTTCGATACACACTGGTTATCGCAGCACATCATGGCATCGGAGCAAGGAGGATCGCAGGTGGCGACGGGCTCGTCCTGGTCGCCGTGCGTAGAAGCAGGCACACACTTCGAGGAGCCGTCCGGACCTTCCACGCACTCGTAGCCTTCGGAGCAGGTCTTGTTGGCTCCGCATTCGGTGGCGTTGGCATCCTCGACGCAGGCTTTGCTCTCGGTATCGCAGGAATATCCGGCAGGACAATCGGCGCTATCGGTACATTCGACGTCACTCAGGGCCAGGCATTGTCCATTGTAACAATACGTGCCATCCGTACAGGCCGGATCGCAGCCCGCAGGAACGCAACGGCCCGAATAGCTATCGCAGCGGTATCCGATGTCGCAGTCCGTGCTGGAAGTGCAATTGCCGAACGCGTTGGTCGAGCTTTCACTGCACGCCGCCAGCATCCCCACCCATGCCAGCACGGCGATCGTGATTCCAATCGATTTCAACTTCATGATCCACCTTCTTTCGTCCGTTTTCCAATTTTGGAACGGAAACTTCTTCATACCGTGAAAAAGAGCGTTTGAAAACCTAAAAATCATTCACATAAGCAATACTTACCCGGATACGGGAAATGCTCGGAGCAATACCAGTTGACACCGAATGTTTCTTTGCACGTCGTATCTCCGGTGCAGGACTGCGAACAATACCCGTCGGGAAGAATACAAACCCCCGCGCCGTTGTTACAATCCATGCCTTCCTCGGAAATGCACAGTTCACGAGGGCAGGTATCGGGTTCGTCGCTGCCGCAACCGCATTTTCCCTCGACACAGGTCCAGGGGGCCGGGCAATCTCCGTCACCGTCACAGGATTTGGAGCATTTGCCGGGTAGTGGAGGCACGATGGGCCCCGTGCATTCCAGCCCGTAGTCCTCGCAATCGAGGATTTCGCCCCAGCAGTCCACCGTGCGGCAGATCGCACCGGAGTTCGGTGTCGGGTCGCAGGCGTCGCCGACGCCGTCCTCATCCGTATCTTCCTGCTCTTGATTGTCCGCCCAGGGGCAGTTGTCACAGGCGTCGCCGCGGGCATCGTCGTCGTGGTTTTCCTGGAGTGGATTCCAGGCGTTGGGGCAATTGTCCCCGTCGTTCAAAATGCCGTCGCCGTCGAGATCGTCGGGATTGAACTCGTCCTCGTCCGCCTCCGGTTCCGGCTCGACTTCTTCTTCCAACTCGGCAAAGTCGGCTTCGTCCTCGTCGCCCGGCGGGAGGTCTTCGTCTTCGTCGCCTTCAAGCTCTTCCTCGCCGTTTTCCTTTTGTGGGATGGAATATGCAACGATATTCGAGGCTTGCCGCTCTTCCGGGTCCAGCAGCGCGTTGCTGTTGACATCTTTCACGAGCAGGATCGATTCAAGGATCTCGTGGTTGATCGACGCGAGTGCGTCAACGTTGTGCGTGTCATCAATGGTGACCCACTTCGGCTCGTAATCGACGGTTTTTCGCTGAGTCTCCGCCGTCGGTTCCAATTTTTCGATCAATTCCTCGGAAACCCACGAAGAAAGATCCATTTCGGCGATCCAGGATACGTCGGTTTCGCCGTCCAACTCAAAGCGCTCCGTTTGGGGATAGAAAGGAATCGATCCGCTCAGATTGGTATCCAATATGAGATGTATCCCGGAATCGAGACTACCTTCGGCATGAATTCCAGTGAGCGTGGGAACGAATCCCAAATTCATCAAACAATAGGAATCGTTCGGAACATACATTTTCAGACCAAGCGGCGTCGTATTGACGAGTCTCACCGTAAACTCGGATTCATTGGACTCCAGAGTCACGGTATCGGTGGCGTCGCAATCGGTAGAGCGATCCAGACTGACGTTGTGGAACGACAATTCGACGGAGGACCAGTCGACATGACCCGAAACACCTACAGGGCTGAAACGGAACATCACGACAATGGCGTTGCCGCCCTCGGAACTGGTGTCGCGAAGCTCGATCCATGCGGGCTCGGTTTCACCTTCCACATCCAATTCGACGTCCAGATCCCCTTCGGATCGACCGCCCGAATTCGAGGAACAGGCCGAAAAAAGCAGGACCGCCACGACGAGCAGAACCCAAACCGCGGCCAGGGAAATCCTCGTCGTCGTTGCGGTCGAACCACCGGTTTTCGGGTCAGGTCGTCTCATCATCGTCGTCTCTATCGGTCAAGGGAAATAGGCTCATTTCCAGGTGGTACACGTGGTCCGATGCTCCGCTGGCATCGACGATGGCTCGGATACGATTGACGCACATGGCCATCTGCTCCGTGATCTCCTCGTATGTATCCGACGGAATCGACATCGTCAAGCCACGAAAATGTCGCACGCTGACCGGTTTTTCGATGCTGTCGATCGCCAGTTCCAGCATGTTCCGATGGTAGGTGCGCAACGGCACCGACCCCAGACGATCCCCGGATTTGACGTGCTTGGTGCATATGACGAGTTTTCCTTCTTCGTTTCTTTCCAAAAGTCCGAGTCGAATCAGTTTTTCGATCGCGATACGGATCTTCCTGGGCGAACTTTTAAACGGCAACCGCTTGGCGATCCAGTCCGGATCTTCCACAAAGTCCCTGTTGGCGACCATTTCCCTCAGCGTGAGGGTCAACGGATCGCTGTAGTAATCGAAACGATCCAGCGCCAACTGATGCACTTTGATGAACCGCCGGTTGCGGCGAAGCATGTCCAGCGCCTCGACCTTGGCCGCCGTCGTTTTCGCCTGTCCGTAGCGAACGAGGTCGTAAAAGAAAGACGTTTCCTCGGCGCTCAATCCGAGAACGTCGGGCAGCTTTCTGGCCAGCCTTTCGGACAGATTCTTGGAACCATCAATGATTCTGGATAGATAGCTACTTGAAGCAAGGCCAAGTTTTTTTACGAAATAACGCCTCGAAAACGTGGAATTTTCGTCTTTCAACTCGTTCAGGCGATCGTTCAGAAAATCTCTGAAGTCGGTATATTCAAAAATGTTAAGCTCAGTCCTCTTCATGTTGCCAGTGTTTCTCTCAGCACGTGGAAAGGCAAGAAAAATCCGCCTCTGAAGGAGTTATTTTGAGCACCTCAAGGTAACAAAAACGATTTGTCCTTAATCCATAACCACTCGAAATTACAAACCGTTAGAGAAATTGTTGCGTACCTTATCTTTGGATTTTTTTATTTGGGCATTCGTTTGACATGTTTTGGGAAAGATGCTGCATCCGGCATTTGCCCAGGGGTCTCGTCATGTGTCTCATAGGATTCGACGTCGGAAAGAGGCTTCGTTGTTGGGAGGACGGGTGTGGAGTCGGCGGGAAAAAGAAAAAAGAAGATCGGGAATCATTTCGAAAGGTTTCCTCATACCGAGCGGAACCCAAATGCAAACGCTCCCCCTAGCCCGCATTATTCATGAGGATCGTAGCGAGACGCCGAAAACCGAAGATATTTCATGAAGTTGGACCGATTTTCACCCGCAGGCATACTTTACAGTCTGTCGAGGATGAAAATCGGGAAACAAGTGAAAGATCGAGGATTTTCAAGTCGTAGCAGATTCTTCATGAATTATGCGGGCTAAGGGTGTAATGGAAACCGGTCGAGAAGGAAAATTTGGGGAAATTTGTTTGTCTGGGGGTATGGGCCAACCCATCTCGTTGGAGCAAGTCTCCTGACTTGCTCCACAGGTTCATGCTGTCGGGTCGGAGAATTCGATAAAATGAAAATGGGGTTCACCCGGTAAAAGGGATGGGGTTCGAAAAATGTCGGGTGAAATCACCCGACCTACAGGGCTACAGGGCTCGACCCTCGCTTCGCTCGGGTAAAATGATTGAATCACCCAATGACCGAATCATCAATTTCACGGTCCACTGCGGACACAACGGGCGTATCTGTAGTAGCGCTTATAGCCGTCGCTCACGTAGCCGTCGTCGAAATCGACGTACCACGCGCGGTCTGTACTGCTCGCGTAGGACGACGACGACCAAAACCAACCGCACTCTCCTAGCATTTCACTTGGCCATTTGCAGCCCCGAGCATCCTTGCGCAGCAATGACTCCAACTCATTTCTGCTTGGCAGACGCCAGTCATCGTAGTCGCCCAAGCTCAGTTTTTTGCAGTAGTTCACGGCATTTTTCCAATTCATTTCTTTCTTGGCGGGCGGGTTCTGCCACATAAGTCTCGTTACTGGATTAGTCCATGTCTTATTATCTTGGGAAATTCCAGCTTTTACTTCTTTTTCAAACACTGCACGGATCTTGGAGACCTTCTTTTCTTTCAAGCTCAAATCCTGCGTGAAATCCCCGTAACCATCCGTTTTCACAGTGAGTTTCTTCGAGCAGACGTTTACCTTAAACCTTCCCGGCGCTCGCCCGATCTTTTCGTCATCCACGAGCACATCCGCCCGCAGAGCGTTTCCCTCCGAATCCACGGCACGAACATCCAGACCCGCCTCGCGCGCTTGAACCGTCGGTTTCCAATCGCTTGTCCGGTTGCGTTCGACACTTTGCCTCGATTTCAGCGGGTAATAACAGGGAGAAACCAGCTCCACCCGGTGTTGTCCCGCCGATAGCTGTTTCCGGATCAGCGGTGTTTTACCCACCGTTTTTCCATCCACTTTTACATCCAACCCATCCGGAACACCGGAAACGGTCAGCCAGCCGAAATTGGGTGTAAGCTCCCATTGCAAGCTGCGGTCGCGATCGACATTCAGCGATTCGCTCTTGGTCACGTAATCCGTTTTCAGCATCGCGATGGTATGCATTCCCAGGGGAAACGATTTCGAGCAGGGCGTGGCATCGCAAGCAGGCTGGTTGTCCACCAGCACCGTCGCCCCTGCCGGTGTGGACTCGAAGCCCAATACGGCCAGTTCTCCCCCCGAAAACCAGTCGTCGCCGCCACCCGCATCGTCCCCGACCAGTTCCGGCGAACGCACGCGGATAATCTGCGCCAACAGGTCGGAAACGGCGCGTTGAATCGCACGTTGCAAGGAGGGCCAGTTCTCGTGAAATCCTTTTCCGGTGTAGGGGTGCGTCGCCTGGGCCTTGACGCAGCCATCCTTTTCCAACTCCAACGTCAGCATCCGTTCGCCGGTCTCGTACCCCATCAATTTGATACGCAACGTACTGTTCGGCGGAAAATCCACCGCGCAGACCTCCGACGATCCCCGGCGCGTGGCCTTCCTGCGCTCGCTCACCACGTCCAGCTTGCTCTTTTTGCGCAACTGGGTCACGATTTCGTCCCGTACTCGCTCGGGATTCCCTCCGATGGCGTACTTGTCGCCCACCACCTCCACCGGTTCCACCTCTACCTTGTAATGGATATCCGTAAAATAGCTGCGGATCGCTTCATCCACCGGATCGACGTGATGGGATTTCATCGCCACCTTGCCCTCCCAGGAATACAGAAACGAGGTCGGCAAGGTTTTCACCCCCATCTTTCTCTGCAACTCACCCGTCGGATCGCACAGGCTTTCGTCGGGGGTCCAGTTGGTTGGCTTCGAGCAGACGCCTTCGTCGGCGCTCACCACGATGAAGCGCAGGCCGGATTTCTTGTATTTCCCGTGCAATTCCTTCCACTTGGGCACCGCCGCCATGCAGGGCTTGCACCAGGTGGCGTAGAACTCCACCACGAGAAGTTTCACCCCCGGTCGGGACAACTCGGCCTGGATGTCGAGGGTATCCCCGGACGAATGCCCCTCGCCCGTCGTAAAGAGCAAGAGCAACAACATACAAAAAGCGCCGAACCCGTGGATTTTTCGCGTCACCATCATGCCTTCCCCAAAGCCTCATTCGTTGTGGATCTGTTCGTGCGTCTGCTAAAAAGAATGCGAACACTATACACCATGAGCATCGTATCGCTGAAAATTTTTCGGAATTTCCAGTCCATCGCTTTATAGGGAAGATACCGTCTTGCTTCGGCAGGTTTTCGCGTGGGTTGCCGTCTCCGGGAGGCAACCTTTCCGCCCATTTCCCAAGACAGCTCGAAACCATGCGGATATGTCAGGGCGATTCAATTCTACTTCTTTCCACGGTTTCCAAGGAAGGATGGGTGCCAAGGTCTTTCGCCGTCAGGCGAATGGCCTTGAAAACACGAAGAATCCGGGCCATCGATCCGTTCCGGGGCACCCTTTTCTCGATTCACCGAGTTGGATTCGTGCCAAATCAAGAATTGAATCACACTGGCGGATATGTCATTGTTCTTGTGAAAACGCGCCGTTTAATGCTATGGTCGCTTTTCGAATCGATCCCGATGGATACGGACGCACGTCTTGCGTCGGCATGGGCCGAACCAGGTATGCAGCCGTTTCCGAAGCAAAGGAGCAGTACGGATGAAAAGGCTATTTCCCTTGTTATTCCTTGTATTTGCGTTCATGGCTTACGTCGCCTGTGAACGTCAGACCCCGAAGGCGCCGCTTTCGGAGGCGGCCAAAAAGACAGATGCGAAAAAGGCGGTCATCACCCCGAAGGCCGAGGTTTCCAATAAGTTGGCGAACCTTAAAAACCGTAGCGCTTCGACCGCCAAGCCCCTGTCCGCCGAAGAGATCGCCAAGAAATTTCCCGACGGCAAATATCCCATTCTGACCGCCACCGAAGCCGAGTTCGACTTCGGCACCGTGCAGGAAGGCGACGACGCCACCCACGTGTTCACCTTGCGCAACACGGGAAAGGCAATGCTGAACATCGAAAAAGCCAAAGGATCTTGAGGCTGTACAGCCGCCATCGTTTCCAAGGCGGACGTTCCCCCGGGTGGGGAAGCAAAAGTGGAAGTCAAAGTCAGCACGCGCGGTCGCAAAGGCCCTTTGAGCAAAAGCATTCGGGTCTATTCCGATGACCCGGCGAATCCGATCACCCGCCTGACCCTCAAAGGCAAGGTGGAAGTCATACTGGGACTGGAAAAAACCTTTTTACGCCTCAACAACCTCGAAATCGGCAAGACCGAGGAATCGACTATTCCAATTATCGCCAAAGATTCCAAGGGGTTGGAGTTCGGCGAGGTCGAAACCGGCAACCCCGACACCGTGGCCTCCGTCTCGTGGAAGAAAGACGCCAAAGGCCAGCGGACGGCGGTACTTACCGTCAAAGTCACTCCCACGAAAAACGGACGGCTGTCCCGTTCGGTGAAGATCAAAACCAACCGCGAAAAACCCAAGGAACTGGTGCTGAGGATTTCCGGCGAGGTGCGTGGCGACCTGCAAGCCCAGCCGACCAGCATCACGTTTTACAGTCGGGATGGCGAGCCGATGAAGGAGCGCTTCATCACCTTGTCCTCCAAGAAAAACCCGTTCAAGGTGCTTGAGGCGAAAGATCCCAAAGGCAAACTGAAAGCAAAAGTGGAAACCCTTGAAAAAACCAAGCGTTACAAGATTTCCGTAACGCCTCCGGCGAAGGTTTCGGAACCCTTCAGCACGAAGGTCAAGATCGAGACGAACCATCCCGATCAGCCGTCCATCGACATTCCCGTGCACATTCGGTTTCCCTCGCAGCATTCCACACCGACGAAAAAGCCCAGTGGAATCCACAAAAAGTGAGCGATCTTCTGTAGTTATAATGCACGGACCGTTTGTGGTCCAGTCGAGATTCTACCAACCTCCGCCTTTCGAGGCGGGGGTTTCTTTTTGCAGGATGGAACTAGCCCGGAAAATTCATGAAGAATCTACTGCGACTTGAAAACTCTTGATCTTTCACTCGTTTCCCGATTTTCATCCTCGACAGACTGTAAAGTATGCCTGCGGGTGAAAATCGCTCCAACTTCATGAAATATCATCGGTTTTCGGCGTCTCGCTACGATCCTCATGAATTTTTCGGGCTAGAAACGCTCGAAGGCAAAGCGGTTACCGCTCGGCTTGAATCGCTCGTAACTCCTTGATTTTCATACAATTTACCAGCTTCCTGGAAAAACCCGGTTGCGGAAAAACTGTTCCAGTTTCAAATTGACGATTTCGGGGTATTCGATGGTCGTATAGTGGGTTCCGTTGGGAATCACGAACAGTTCGCTGTCGCGGATGCGCCGGTGAAGATCCTCCGAGACCGACAACGGCGTCATTTTGTCCATCGTTCCGGCGGTCACGAGCGTCGGGACATCGACCAGCGGCAGAATCTCCCGCGCCGAATGTTTGTTGAGCGCCAGGATCATCGGGAAATAGAAGCCGAAATCGAGTTCTTTGAAATCGCCGAGCACTTCCCCGAAGAAGGCTTCGTTTTCGGCGACAATTCCGAGGTTTTGCAGGAATTCGATGGCCCAGGGCTGTCCCAGCAGGTAGCGGCTCAGCGGCGCGGCGACCCCCGCACCCCGGCTCAACGCTTTGAGCACAGCCCCCAGCACCCGGTCGGGATAGGGGAGAAACGCAAAAGCCGTGCGCAATACATGCTCGTAAGCTCCGTTGATGAGTGTCAGCCCCGCAACGTTTTCCGGTTGGTGGCGGTACATCTCCAGGCCGATCTGGATACCCATGCTCCACCCGCCGGTGACGTACTTTTTGTTCTCGGCTTTTCCCAGCCAATCCACGGCGTCGGCGACGGCGAAGCCGTCCAGCACGTGATCCTCCACCGTGATGCGGGAGGGGTCGGCAGGTTGTCCCGAGCGATAGCAACCGCGCGGTTCCCATGTCACGATGGTCATATGTTCTTGAAAATACTCGAAAAGATAGCGCCAGCAGGACACCGGCGTCCCCAGGCCCGGCGGCAACAGCCAGCGATGCGGTCCCTTGCCGCAGGAATACGCCTGGATGCGGGTGCCGTCCGAAGACGTTACCTGAAAATCTTCGATATGGGCTTGAATACGCTCCATCGTGTTCACCCCTTCGGTTGTTCTCGTACTTTCAAGATCGCAAGTGCGTTCTCATTCCTTTTGTACCAAATTGAGGCGGAATTTGGCAATCGTTCATGTTATTAAAAAGTCTTCTTCCGCAGTCGCGCGCAAGCGCGCATTGCGGAAAAGATCTCTGTACGAAGCCGCTTTACTCCGAAGTCTCGCTATGTGGAATGAATGACGTGCGGTGTTTTGAAAGGTTCGACTCGGCTCCGAGCCGTGTTGAAAAGAGGGAGAATGGTGTTTGCGCTTCCTGGGAATCATGGTTTTCGTCTGCGATCTTTCATTTTCGAAGGTCCTTTGGGCGGTATTGACGGCTGCTTTTCGCCCTCCGGACACACGGCGCCCGTCTTCTTCGTGGAGGTTCCGTCTGATCCGGCACGCAGGGAATGCAACAAGCGTATTTTCACACGAGCTCAGACGGGCGGTGAAGCGCCTGCCATTTCCGGTCTTTTCGCCTGCCCGAGTTCGTTTCCGTTTGGCGGATAGGCCGTCATGTTTTGCGCGCCGTCCGGCCTATCATGCTCCGTGACGAGTTCCAGCCGTCCCTTCTTGCACACCGGACACAAGAGCGGATCGTGCCCGGTGAGCGCCAGGTAGCGCTCGTCCCAGTTCATCTCGTCGTATCGCTCGATGGGTTCGGGTTCCGGCGCGCCGAGCAAGTCACGGCAACGCTTGATATTCCTCGCCCGAAAGCGGTTGGCGTGCAAGCCGTAATGCCGGATGCGCGTAAAGCCCTTGGGGAGAACGTGCATCAGGAAGCGCCGGATAAATTCGGTCGCCGAAAGAGTCATGACGCGCTTTTCCCCTTCCTTTTTGTAATCCTTGTACCGGAAGGAAACCTTGCCGTCTTTCATTGCGATCAAGCGCTGATCGGAGAAGGCCGTGCGATGAGTGTACCTGGCCAGGTAGTTGAGCGTCGTCTCCGGCCCGCCGAAGGGCGCTTTGGCGTAGACATGCCATTTCATCCCACGGTGCGTTTTGATGAACCGATCGAAAGCTTTCGGGCCGGCGAATTTCCCGGACTTTCCGGTAAAACGCAGTTTGCCCGCTTCATAGGCCCT
Organism: Myxococcota bacterium; assembly: GCA_963663525.2. Lineage (GTDB taxonomy): Bacteria > Myxococcota_A > SURF-8 > SURF-8. The sequence continues at coordinate 396,295 of CAXXHC010000003.1, read as the reverse complement.
TTTGAGCGCCTCCAGAAACAATCGCCTGAAGAGACTCTTCAGAACGTTCACATGCAGGAAGAAGTCCTCGCGGCAAGTCACCCAGCTTTTGCCGTCGGGCGAAATCCCGCCTCCGGGGACGATCATATGGACGTGGGGATGATGCAGCAAGGTGCTGCCCCAGGTATGCAGCACGCTGGTGAAGCCGATGTTCGCGCCCAGATGCCTGGGATCCCCGGCGATCGTGAGCATGGTTTTCGCCGAGGTCTTGAAGAGGATGTCGTAGATCACGCGCCGGTTGATCAGCGCCAAATCCTCTATCTCTTTCGGGATGGTGAAGACGATGTGAAAGTACGGTACGGGCAAGAGCTCGGCTCTGCGTCCGGCCAGCCACGTGGCCGAGGCCAGAGCGCCGCATTTGGGGCAGGCGCGATTGCCGCATGAGTTGTAGCCTTTGGTTTCGTGTCCGCATTGGTTGCAGCGTCTGTGCTCGCAGTGTCCGCCCATCTCGTTGGTGCGGCAGGCCATGATGTCACGAGCGGCCTTGGTCTGCTCGGGCGACAGGAGATTGCCGTACAGACCGAGAAACTCATCCCAATTCTTCCGGAGAAGTTCGGCCGTCGTGAGTCTGCTATTCGCCATGATTCGCCTCCGATCCCGGCAGGAGGTCGAAGGGGCTTTGCATCCCGGCGATGCGCGCCGTGGCGATGTGGGTGTAAATGGCCGTGGTGGATAAGGAAGCGTGCCCCAGGAGCACCTGGATCGTGCGTAGATCGACGCCGTTCTCCAGCATATGGGTGGCGAAGCTGTGGCGAAAACTATGAGGCGTTACCTTTTTGCTCGGCGCCAACCCCGATTGAATGGAGATTTTTTTGCAGACAATTTGGATGGAAGTGGTCGTAATGCAGCGTCCCTTAATTCTTCCTGGAAACAGCCATGGATTCTTACTGTTTGCCTGATGTTTTCCCGGCTTGCATGTTCTCCAGTAGTCCCGTAAGATGAGCAGCAGTTTCGGAGACAGCACGGTGTAGCGATCTTTGCTCATCTTGCCTTGGCGAACGCGGATGACCATTCTCTGGCTATCGATGTCGCTCGCCCGCAGATTCGCCGCTTCCGAGACGCGTAGACCGGAAGCGTACATGACCTGGAAGATCGTGCGATACCTGACGTTTTGGACGGCGTCTAGAAAACGGACGACTTCCGAAGGCGCAAGTACCACGGGAAGCGTTTTGGGCTCCCTGGCCGCTGGTATTGCCGCCAGCGGCCAGGGGCGGTCCATGACGTTGAGAAAGAAAAAGCGAAAAACCCGGGCATGAGAATTGACGCTCCCCGGAGTGAATCCGCGTTTCTCATGAAGATGAAGCAGGTAGTCGCGGATCTCCTCCAGGCTGATTCGTCCCAACTGCTTGCCGACGTGCTGCTCGAGTTTTTTCAACCTGCGCAGATAGTCGGCCTGCGTGGAGGCGGAAAGGTTTCTCAACTTCATCTGCCGCACCATTCGTTGACGTGCGCTTCTCATATCCGGCCTCCTTTCACGGCTTCGCATGCATGGAAAGATGTCGCTTTCTTCCGAGTGATGAAACTGGCCGGGACGAGACGGATGGAGGTGCAGCGCAGGATGTGCCTAACCTCGCGTGGGTTGTCTGCTTGCGTCAGGCGATGCCTGAAGAAGGAATAGCGCAGTGTCTTCTCGATCGTCGTATAATCGAAACCTCCATCCATTGCAGCTTGCCTGATTGCCTTTTGCATGGGACCGGGAGTCAAGGGATTGTCATGGCCATCGCGTGTGAAAAGCAGATCCGTTCGAGGCCTAGTGTCGCGCCACCACCGGCGCAGGGTTGTGAGAGTTTCCGAGTGAAGCGGAACGAATTGGGGCCAGGCGCTGTTTGAAGAAGTCAGGCGGATCAGCATCCTTTTGCTATCGATATCCCCCGTCCTCAGGCGACAGGTCTCGCCCAGGCGCAAACCGCCGCCGAATGCTACGATCAAAACCGTTTTGTGAAGCTCAGAGGCAACGCCCTCAAACAGCCGGTCCATCTCGCTCTTCGTGAGCGGATCGGGAACCGGTCCCGGCTTGCCGGGAGAAAGAAAACAGGCTGCGACACCTGGACGATCCAGCGTCACGAAATAGAGAAACTTGAGCGCCATCAGCGCCTGCTGCCGGAAACTGTCCGGTCGCTTTTCCGCTCTCGCCAGGTGCCGGATCCATGCCTCAATTTCAGCCGCGCCCAGTTGATCCGGCGATCGCTTGAAATGTCGGACATACGATTCGGCGTGGTTCAGATACTGTTTGCGCGTGGCAAGGCGCAGCCCGTACCGTAAAAGATCCTCGCTCATTCTTTCTTTGAGATGTCCCATGAGTCTCCTCCTCGTGATTGACGCCGCCCGGAAATCGGACGACTGAAATCACAAGGATGTCGGGGTCATGGGAATTCAGGCAAGGTATTGCGGGAGAAAACGGGAAGATTGCAAACGCGCCAAAGGGCTTCAACGCAGGATACGATCACAAAAATATGGCTGGAGTCGAGCAAGAACTTACGGACAGGCAGGGGCTAAAAACTGCCGCGAAGCGGCTTCGTACTTAGGATTTCCCTAAAAAATCTCGCTACGGTTTTATAACCTATTGTAAATACAACATTTTACCAAATAACGAGATGAAGGTACCTGTTAAAATTTGTTTTCATTAAAAAGTCTTCTTCCGCAGTCGCGCGCAAGCGCGCATTGCGGAAAAGAACTCTGTACGAAGGCGCTTTACTCCGAAGTCTCGCTATGTGGAATGAATGACGTGCGGTTGTTTTGAAAGGTTCGACTCGGCTCCGAGCCGTGTTGAAAAGAGGGAGAATGGTGTTTGCGCTTCCTGGGAATCATGGTTTTCGTCTGCGATCTTTCATTTTCGAAGGTCCTTTGGGCGGTATTGACGGCTGCTTTTCGCCCTCCGGACACACGGCGCCCGTCTTCTTCGTGGAGGTTCCGTCTGATCCGGCACGCAGGTAATGCAACGAGCGTATTTTCACACGAGCTCAGACGGGCGGTGAAGCGCCTGCCATTTCCGGTCTTTTCGCCTGCCCGAGTTCGTTTCCGTTTGGCGGATAGGCCGTCATGTTTTGTGCGCCGTCCGGCCTATCATGCTCCGTGACGAGTTCCAGCCGTCCCTTCTTGCACACCGGACACAAGAGCGGATCGTGCCCGGTGAGCGCCAGGTAGCGCTCGTCCCAGCTCATCTCGTCGTATCGCTCGATGGGTTCGGGTTCCGGCGCGCCGAGCAAGTCACGGCAACGCTTGATATTCCTCGCCCGAAAGCGGTTGGCGTGCAAGCCGTAATGCCGGATGCGCGTAAAGCCCTTGGGGAGAACGTGCATCAGGAAGCGCCGGATAAATTCGGTCGCCGAAAGAGTCATGACGCGCTTTTCCCCTTCCTTTTTGTAATCCTTGTACCGGAAGGAAACCTTGCCGTCTTTCATTGCGATCAAGCGCTGATCGGAGAAGGCCGTGCGATGAGTGTACCTGGCCAGGTAGTTGAGCGTCGTCTCCGGCCCGCCGAAGGGCGCTTTGGCGTAGACATGCCATTTCATCCCACGGTGCGTTTTGATGAACCGATCGAAAGCTTTCGGGCCGGCGAATTTCCCGGACTTTCCGGTAAAACGCAGTTTGCCCGCTTCATAGGCCCTTTTGAGCGCCTCCAGAAACAATCGCCTGAAGAGACTCTTCAGAACGTTCACATGCAGAAAGAAGTCCTCGCGGCAAGTCACCCAGCTTTTGCCGTCGGGCGAAATCCCGCCTCCGGGGACGATCATATGGACGTGGGGATGATGCAGCAAGGTGCTGCCCCAGGTATGCAGCACGCTGGTGAAGCCGATGTTCGCGCCCAGATGCCTGGGATCCCCGGCGATCGTGAGCATGGTTTTCGCCGAGGTCTTGAAGAGGATGTCGTAGATCACGCGCCGGTTGATCAGCGCCAAATCCTCTATCTCTTTCGGGATGGTGAAGACGATGTGAAAGTACGGTACGGGCAAGAGCTCGGCTCTGCGTCCGGCCAGCCACGTGGCCGAGGCCAGAGCGCCGCATTTGGGGCAGGCGCGATTGCCGCATGAGTTGTAGCCTTTGGTTTCGTGTCCGCATTGGTTGCAGCGTCTGTGCTCGCAGTGTCCGCCCATCTCGTTGGTGCGGCAGGCCATGATGTCACGAGCGGCCTTGGTCTGCTCGGGCGACAGGAGATTGCCGTACAGACCGAGAAACTCATCCCAATTCTTCCGGAGAAGTTCGGCCGTCGTGAGTCTGCTATTCGCCATGATTCGCCTCCGATCCCGGCAGGAGGTCGAAGGGGCTTTGCATCCCGGCGATGCGCGCCGTGGCGATGTGGGTGTAAATGGCCGTGGTGGATAAGGAAGCGTGCCCCAGGAGCACCTGGATCGTGCGTAGATCGACGCCGTTCTCCAGCATATGGGTGGCGAAGCTGTGGCGAAAACTATGAGGCGTTACCTTTTTGCTCGGCGCCAACCCCGATTGAATGGAGATTTTTTTGCAGACAATTTGGATGGAAGTGGTCGTAATGCAGCGTCCCTTAATTCTTCCTGGAAACAGCCATGGATTCTTACTGTTTGCCTGATGTTTTCCCGGCTTGCATGTTCTCCAGTAGTCCCGTAAGATGAGCAGCAGTTTCGGAGACAGCACGGTGTAGCGATCTTTGCTCATCTTGCCTTGGCGAACGCGGATGACCATTCTCTGGCTATCGATGTCGCTCGCCCGCAGATTCGCCGCTTCCGAGACGCGTAGACCGGAAGCGTACATGACCTGGAAGATCGTGCGATACCTGACGTTTTGGACGGCGTCTAGAAAACGGACGACTTCCGAAGGCGCAAGTACCACGGGAAGCGTTTTGGGCTCCCTGGCCGCTGGTATTGCCGCCAGCGGCCAGGGGCGGTCCATGACGTTGAGAAAGAAAAAGCGAAAAACCCGGGCATGAGAATTGACGCTCCCCGGAGTGAATCCGCGTTTCTCATGAAGATAAAGCAGGTAGTCGCGGATCTCCTCCAGGCTGATTCGTCCCAACTGCTTGCCGACGTGCTGCTCGAGTTTTTTCAACCTGCGCAGATAGTCGGCCTGCGTGGAGGCGGAAAGGTTTCTCAACTTCATCTGCCGCACCATTCGTTGACGTGCGCTTCTCATATCCGGCCTCCTTTCACGGCTTCGCATGCATGGAAAGATGTTGCTTTCTTCCGAGTGATGAAACTGGCCAGGACGAGACGGATGGAGGTGCAGCGCAGGATGTGCCTGACCTCGCGTGGGTTGTCTGCTTGCGTCAGGCGATGCCTGAAGAAGGAATAGCGCAGTGTCTTCTCGATCGTCGTATAATCGAAACCTCCATCCATTGCAGCTTGCCTGATTGCCTTTTGCATGGGACCGGGAGTCAAGGGATTGTCATGGCCATCGCGTGTGAAAAGCAGATCCGTTCGAGGCCTAGTGTCGCGCCACCACCGGCGCAGGGTTGTGAGAGTTTCCGAGTGAAGCGGAACGAATTGGGGCCAGGCGCTGTTTGAAGAAGTCAGGCGGATCAGCATCCTTTTGCTATCGATATCCCCCGTCCTCAGGCGACAGGTCTCGCCCAGGCGCAAACCGCCGCCGAATGCTACGATCAAAACCGTTTTGTGAAGCTCAGAGGCAACGCCCTCAAACAGCCGGTCCATCTCGCTCTTCGTGAGCGGATCGGGAACCGGTCCCGGCTTGCCGGGAGAAAGAAAACAGGCTGCGACACCTGGACGATCCAGCGTCACGAAATAGAGAAACTTGAGCGCCATCAGCGCCTGCTGCCGGAAACTGTCCGGTCGCTTTTCCGCTCTCGCCAGGTGCCGGATCCATGCCTCAATTTCAGCCGCGCCCAGTTGATCCGGCGATCGCTTGAAATGTCGGACATACGATTCGGCGTGGTTCAGATACTGTTTGCGCGTGGCAAGGCGCAGCCCGTACCGTAAAAGATCCTCGCTCATTCTTTCTTTGAGATGTCCCATGAGTCTCCTCCTCGTGATTGACGCCGCCCGGAAATCGGACGACTGAAATCACAAGGATGTCGGGGTCATGGGAATTCAGGCAAGGTATTGCGGGAGAAAACGGGAAGATTGCAAACGCGCCAAAGGGCTTCAACGCAGGATACGATCACAAAAATATGGCTGGAGTCGAGCAAGAACTTACGGACAGGCAGGGGCTAAAAACTGCCGCGAAGCGGCTTCGTACATTCCGAAAAAGAAACGTCGGTGTGCCATAGTCTCACGGACTTTCAAGTCCGGGAGGCTGTGCAACTTATGGAAAACACAGCCTTCCGCGCTTCGCGCGTAAGATTATGGCACACCGACGTTGTATCAATGCCATAAAGCAAGTCCCAGTTACCGGCCCAACCCTTCCAGGCGGAACCCGGCCCAGTGGGCGGGATGCGGCCAGTAGCGCATGACCCTCTTCTGAGCATTGTGCAACGCCAGTCCCGGCGATTCTCCCTTTGCGAGATTGCGGTGGAAATTCTTCATCAGCACGCCGGAGGAAAGGTCGCTGATCCTCCACAGGCTGGAAATCACCGTACCGGCTCCCGCCGTAAGAAACGCCCGATGCAAGCCCAGGATGTTCGCTCCCCCGGCGGGATCTCCCAGACCGGTTTCGCAGGCCGAAAGCGTCACCACGCGCGCCTTGAGACGAAGTCCCAGAATGTCGAACCAGGTTACGCGCTGGGTGTCGAAGCGCGGGAAAAGCTCGCTTTCCTGACGTCCGCCGAACTGCAGGTAGCTCAGCATCGGAGCCGTTTCATCGTAGACCGCGTGCGTCGCCACATGCAACAGCCCGGCGCGGCTCGCCTCGTTCAGGAAATTCACCCGCGAGGCGTCGGTGCCGGAAAACAATTTCGCGGCGCGGAAGGTTTCGCCAAAACTTTCGGTTTCCTTGCCGGTGAACGGCAGATCCGGCCATTCCCGCGCCAATTCCCGCCATTCGAGCAAACGGCGGGCGTAGTGCCTGGTCGTGGCCGGCGGCAGGGTATCGCTCCCCATACCGCTCCACTGAAAAGCCATCGGCATGGATGCCCCGGAACCTGCCGGGGACAGAAAACGCACATAGTTCACGCTGGGCAAGTTCGCGATGCGACTGTTTTGGGCCAGCCACTTTTCACCATCCCACAAGGCGGCGAAGGGAAGGAAGTGCAGGGGACCGTCGGGAACGATCAGGACTTCCTCGCCGAACGCTTCCTTCACGGGTTTCACGAGCCAGCTGTACAGCTTTTGGGCCAGGGTTTCGACGGGGGAAAACGTCTCCATCTTCCGGCGGAATTCCTTGACGCTTCGTTCCAATTCCTGCCTGGTTACGCTTACTTCCACGGCCTTCAAGTCTTCGCCCTTCAGAACGAAAATCAGCAGGCGTTCGTCGAGCAGGCAATAGCTGACCACCGGAGCGAACGACGGAAGCGAAGCTGCAAGTTCCCGATATGGCAGGGAATCGACCGAAAGATAGGAGGGCAATTCCACACCCTGAGCGGCAAGGGAGGCCCGAAGCGTGCGAACCCGTTCGCGCGCGTCATCGCGCAGGATGTCGAAGCGAGATTGCTCGGCAGCCGGACTCGTGGCGGCGGCGATTTCGGCCTCGCGCAGTTTCCCGAGCGCTTCACGATAGCTTTCGGCAGCGGCCCGTTGGGATTCCAACGCGAACGAGAGATTATCGGTTCCGAGAAGGTTCAAAAATCCTCTGGCGCGTCGTCGCTCGGAGAGATCGAACGCTTCTTCGGTGCGTTTCTGTTCCCAGAACAGACGCACAAGGGCATCGTACATGTCACTCGGTCGGGCGTCTAGAGAGGGAACGGAGGAGACCCCGCCCGCGAGACGGGAGGGCTGGCGCTCGACGATCTCCATAGCTTTGCGCCAGTGTTTTTCGGCGGCTTGCGCGTTTTTACGCTTGTATTCGGCTTCTCCCAGACGGTAAAGCGCTTCCCGATGCAACGTCGGATGCGCGGCCAAATCATTGATTTGAATGGATTTTTCGAAACGTTCCGCAGCTTGAGAGGCTTTCCCCAAGGTCAGAAGCAGCCTTCCCTCGGCAACGTCCAGTTTGAGATCGAGGGTTTGCGAATGAAACGCGCGGTTGGCTTCACGTCCCGCACGCACGGTTAAAAGTGCCTCTTTCGGGCGATTGTCGAGCGCCAGGGCTTCGGACACGTACAGGATGTTTTCGACTTCGGCGCGCCGGTCGCCAAGCAGGCGGGCGGCCACGACGGCCCGACGAAACGCACCGAGCGCTTCGACGGGACGGTTTCGGGCGATATGGGTTTGGCCGATACGGTGCAGAATCTCCACACGGAGACTCTCCAAATCGTGTGTCAAGGCAAGCTTTCGCGCCTTTTCGAGGCTTTCCAGGGCTTTGTCGAACCTTCCGGTTGCGGCAAGCGCACGGCCACGAAGCGTCAGCAATGAGGCACGCCGGGATGCATCCTCTCCGGCCAGAGACAGGCGGCTTTCGAGTTCCTCAAGGGTTTCGTTCCAATTGCCACTTTCGATCCACGCCTCGGTTTGCAGGGTTTCCGCCCGGCGAGCAAGCTGAAAATCTCCAGCGAATTCAGCAAGTTCCCGGCTTCGTCCGGCCATGCGTGCGGCGCAGGAGGCATCCCCCGTCGCGAGGCGCAGGGAGGCTTCGACTGCTTCCGTCCGTGCGTGGGCAAGAGCGGCTTCTTGCAACGGACCCAACTGCGTTTCCAGCGTTTTGAGTTGCGCCGCGAGCCTGCGGGAAGCACTTCCCTCTCCGGCCTGTCGCATCTGTTCCGCCAACTCGGTGTGTTTCTTTTCGAGTTCGAGATAGGCGGCACGATCCAGTCCGGGCAGATTCTCGCGAGAGATTTCCAGCAGATTCCGGGCGCGTACCCGGTCGTCCAGGCTATCGAGAGCGGTGGACGCCGCCTCGGCGAACATCCCGGAAGCCGAGGCTTTCAGCGCGTCGTTGCCGTCCGACAGCCCGGAAATCCATTGCCCACCCTGTGAAAACGTACCGATGGCTTTTTCGAAATCTCCGTTTTTGCGTTGCAGTTCGCCACGCACCGAGAACGTCTGCGTCAACAGCAATTGCGTGCTTCGCTTTTTCGCTCCACGGACATTCTTCAGACGTTGCCTTAAAATGTTTTCAACCTCGGCGTTTTCACGCTGGGCTTCTTCGAGTTTTCCGGCACTGGCCAGCCAACGCGGCAGCCGAGTACGAATGGCAAGTACATCCTCATCTTCCGGATCTCCGCTTTCGACGAGCTTCCTCCCGATGCGGATGGCGTTGTCCCAGTCGGCGAGACGCTCGTAGGAAGACGCGAGAAGACGAAGAATTTCCACAGTTTGGGCCTTCGATCCACCGTTTTGCAATTCAAGTGCGGTTTCCAGGCTGGCCACGGCGCAGCGGTCGCAGCCTTCGGTACGTTCCCGTTTCCCTTCGGCGAGAAGATTGGCGGCGTTCGTGGCCAATCCCTTCCCCGCTTTTCCGGGTGTCGCCCCCTCGTAGCCGAAAAACCGTGGCCGATCGAAGCGATCCACGCCTCGGCCCTCGTCGTCTTTAAAGGGTCCCGTGACGAGTTCCAGTTCGGCTTCGGGAGGTACGGTGGCAAAAAACGACTCGGCGGCGGCGGTTTTGTCGAGTTTGCCCGCAAAATCCGCAAGCCAGCTTTCGAGATCGCTTTCGTAAAAAGCGGACGTCGGCACGAAAACCAGGGACGGCACACCCAGGGCGTGCAGGTACCGGCACAGCATCAGCAGCCGATTGCGGTTGCGGTCGGCGGGATCGGCGGCGGCGGCCACAACGAGGCGCGTTTTGAAACGTTCGCCGAGGAGATGCGCGAAACGCAGGTCTTTGAGGCCGGGGACTTCCCCCCCCAGCGAAAGGCTGACGTTCGCCACGGCTCCCGGTTCCACATGCAACGGATTGAGCCAGATCTGCACGCCCGCTTGTTGCAGGGAAAACGCCGCGTTCTCGCCTTGCGAGGCAGTGTCCCTCAGAATGTCCCAACCCGGCAGAGATTGTTCCAGAGTCTCGGTGGTTTCTTCCGAAATCACGGAGGATTCTTCCCGGTAAGAAGCAAGGAGCAAACGGTTGGAATCATAGACATTTCGGGCGCGGTAGGCGTCGGCCAGCTCCTGTGCTCCGGTGAGGAACAGGGCTTGGGCATCGGCAGGGGCGACCATCGAGGCGAAGGCTTCGGCGGCTACGTATGGCGAGAGGCGCGACAGGTCGAAGTACACCAGCGTCTTGCCTTCCAGCCGCTGCCGGAGTTTGCCAAGTTTGAGATTTTGTACGAAAGACGCCACATTTTCGCGCCCAAGCGCCGCCTGTCTCGCGGCTTCGAAAAAGCCCAGCCCCGCACGAGTCGGCAGGACTTTCAGATCTCCGCCAGCGTTCGCCAGCACGAAAAACCATAGTTCGTCGCCAGCACGTACAGCACTGACGACAGCCGCCTGGTCTCCCAACGCTTCCACGATGGTTTCGGCGGGAAAAGCCTGGGGAAACAGCAGGTTATGGGCTTCTGGAGATTGCCGCTCGATCCGCTGCCGGATTTCCTTCCAGACCTCCGGCGAGCGGGCTTTTTGCATGGCCTCCACCGCTTGCTCGTGTTGAGCCTCGAAGCCGTCTTCAAGACTTTGGTTGGCGGCGGCCCGGTCGTAGTAGGAAACCCATTGGTTCAGATAATCGAATGCCTGTTGTAAGGGCGCGAAAGGAGAACGGAATCCGAAGGCCGCGAGTTCATCCGCAACCATTTTGCGGTCTTCCAGTTCCGCCAGCTCGAACACCCGCCGATACCGTTTTGCAGCGCGAGCGATTTCCCGCGCACGACCGAACAAAGCCTCCCGAACGGTGGCGGAACGTTGCAGGTAGGTTGAACCCAGAAGCGCAGGCCAGGTGCTGACGTACTCGTCGATGATGCGCTCGGCGCGCTCTCCATCGACGGTACGGGCCGCGATTTCCATGTCCACGATCCAGCACATCTCGCCAAGATCCAGTTGCCTCGGTGGCTCTACGGGTTCTTCCTCGATTTCTTCCGGGGCGGGCGGATGACATAGCGCCTCGGCTTGCCGCAGGTAGTCCATACCCCGGTCGTCGGAAATCTCACCGGGCGCGGTAAAGTAGGACGCCACCTCGGCGAGGTTGACGAGCGCCTGCAAGTGCCAGCGTTGACGGGCGATTTCGCCCGCCTCGCGGAAGTCCGGCGTCGGCAGCACGATGCCTTCGATTTCCGGCGCGGTACGTCGCACGGCTTCGAGCAGCAGACCCACGGCGTCGGAAAAACAGCCTACCTGGACCAGCCATGCATCGACCTTGCCACTCAAGGTAAACGGCGAATCCGGCTCTTTTTCGGTCGCCAGGGCTCGTCCGTAGGCCAGTTGCAACAGAGCCGCAGCGTTGAGGAATTTCAGGCGGTTTTCTTCGTTCACGAACAGATTTCCGCCCTGCCGCCATTCGGTGTCGTAGCGCCAACGCGCCATCTGCCGTATGCGCAACGCCTGTCGTTCCAATTCCTCCGGTTCCACCCAGATTCCCCGGTCGAGATCTTTCAGCAGGCGTTCCGCGGCATTGGTGACGTTGGCCGCCATCACGCCGAAATCGTCGGGGTTGCCCTGGAACTCGGTGCCGGTTGGCATGGTGGCGTCCCATTGCAGTTCGAGGGCTTCTTCGTATACGAAATCCACGAATTCCTCGAACTGCTCCCGGTGGCCCAGGTCGAGTTCGTCCAGCCCCAGGCGATTGGCGACGGTGAACACTTCCCGCACGGCGTCGGGTTTGGACGAGTCGTCCGCCCGCTTCCAGTTCTTTTCCCGGTTTTCCAGCTTCAACCGTGCTTCTTCCACGGCGTACCACGTGGCGTGATTGCGCCGCAGCACCATTTCACGCATGGAAATCTGGACGTAGTGTTCGCCTTCGCGGTCGAAGCCATTGGGGGCGAGGGATGAATTGGGGTTGAGCGCGATCCGGCTGACGTCGGGAGAAGGCGGCACGCCGTATTCTTCGACAAAGCCTTCCGCTTCACGGATTTTCACCACCGCTTTGCGGTAATCTCCCTGCAATATATAATTGTAGGCAATCGAGCGCGTAAGCGGTCCCAACCAGTAGTTTTTTCCGGCGTCCCGGTAACTTTCGATGGCCTGCCCGAAGTAATTCGTCGAGGTGGCGTAGTCCCCCGCAGCGTGGTAGACGAGCGCCATGCGAGCGATCAACTCGGCCTCAAGCGCCTTGTAAGCTAGCGTTTTCAGGGAGGTTTCCTCCCCGACACGCCTTCGCGCGATGGACAACGCCCGCTCGTAGTGCGAGATCGATTCGTCGAAGCGGTCGATCTGGTACGCCGCCTGTCCGAAACCGCGCCACATCATCAATTCCCGGTCGGCGTTCAGCCACGGAACCCCCAGATTTCGCCGCTGCACAAACAAATCGTAAGCAATGTTCCACCCGTTGCCTAGCGCCGAATAGGCCATGGCGCGGTTGAGCAGAAGATCCGCCTCGGTCTGGCGGTCGAAGTTGCGATCATTGAGTTTGTAGGCGGTTTCGTAGGCGTCGATAGCCAACGGAATCCACGAGTCCGACACATCGCCGAAAAGCCGTTCCCGCATTTCGTAGATCCACCCCAGCGTCATGATAGGGAAGGGGTTGGCGGCATCCAGATCCTTGGCGCGCTGAAGATACGCTTCCGCTTTATTCAGATCGCCTTTGGACAGGTCCGGTCGGTACGTGTAGAGATATCCCAAGCAGTAATGCACGAAGGCGCGGTCGGGTTCCTCTTGAAGCGCCTGTTCCCATTGCTCGACGAGCGCCTTCCAGTTCTCCTCTCGCCGCGTTTCGAAGTCGTCGGCGTATCGTTTTAGCGCCGCCTCGTCGGCTCCAGCTTCGGGAGGCTGGGGAAGATCCCGGAAAAGGTCGGTGGTAATCCGCTTGCGCAGAGCCTGGAGCATGTCCGGCTCCACGTCGATAAGCCTTCCGTACAGCTTGTAGGCCCGTGCATGATCCCCGTCGCGCTCGGCCTGATAGGCCAACTCCAGCGACAGTTTCAGGAAACGGGTTTTCGCCCGCTTGTGGCGGGGATGGCGTGCCGGGTAGTTTTTAATCAGCCGCTCGTAGGCGTCGAGCGCCCGCGCGTAATAGGAATTGGATTCGTTGTACCGACCCTCGCCACGCAGGGTTTCGGCGAGATCGATGGCGTAATCTCCCGCCTTCATGGCGGCGACCGAGGCTTCGGGATCGAGATCGGGATTGCGTTCGAAAACGCTTGCCGCCGCCGTAGCTGCTGCCTCGATACGCCCTTCAGCCTCGAACAGTTCGCTTCGCTTCAACAGCGCTTTCGCCACGAACACAGGCTTATTCCCGTGCCGGTCGATCCACGCGCTCAGGCGCTCCAACTGCTCGTCCGTACTGGTGTTTTCGGCGTTCGCTTCCAGTAGGGCGTCCACGGCTTCGCGGTGGAGGTCGTTCTGTCCCGGCCAGCGGTCGAACACTGCGAGATAGTATTCGGCCAGTGGATTGCGGTCGGGGAAAATTTCATGCAAGGCCCCCAAACGGATGTATGCCTTTTCTTTCACCCATGGGTCCGAGAATTCCTCGTAAGCCTTGCGGTATAAACGGCGTGCCTCGGCGGGCTCGGCCAGGAGGCGTTTCAAATCACCTTGGCGAAGCAGGTGATATCCTTTTCCTTTTTCGGTAGCAAGCAACGATATTACGGCGTCGAGACGCGTTTCGGCCTGGTGCACGTCGTCCGGCTGCAAACGCACGCCGGTTTCCACCGTGCGCGCCCGAATCGCAAAAGCCGGGGAAACCGCACGGTCCGCGAACGCAGCGTCTTTGTAAAACCCTTTTGTTTCCGGCTTGTCGATCAGAGCGGTCAGCACGTCTTGTTGTTTTTCGAATTCTCCAAGTTTTTCATACAGTTGTGCGGCTTCGTACAGTCCTTTCATTACCGTATCGTCGGCGGGAAACGCCGTGAGCGCTTCCAGCGCGTAAACCCGACCGTAGTCGTCGTCGAAAAATTCGGCTTGCTCGGCCTGAGATTTTGCGTCGGCGGCGTGGGAAAGAATCCCTTCGGGCGGGATTAACCAGACGTCGAAGTCCTCGCCACGCCCGGTGGAAAACACCAGTCCCGCCAGGTGAGCCTGCACGAACACGTTGACCCCGCTGTCCGGCGTAAGCTGCTTGGCCGTCTGCATGACGTCTTTGGGCGTTCTTTTGCCGAGACCGGCGGTGGGAATCGACCAAAGCGAGCCTTCCGCGTTCGCATCCAGATAGCGACCGGGAGCGCCTTTGTGGAATCGGGTAAAGTACAGCTTCTCTCCTTCCGGGCCGAACGCAGGGAAACCGCAGGGATAGCCGCCGGTGGTCGCGTTGCGGACTTTTCCGTAACGGATCGGCGTCTTTTCCTCGTCGAGATCCCGGATTTTCTCGAAGAATTTTTCCTGATCCATCTCTTCGAACGGATACTGAACGTTCATCACGGCAATCTGCGCCTGACGACCCTCACGGAAGATGGTGAAGGCCAGACGCGAGCCGTCCGGGGAAATCGCGGGGTGGCTCGCGTTGTAGCGGTTCCAGTCGGTGATCGGCGTTTGCGCGATATCGTCGTATTTGTTCTTTTTCTCGTCGATGCGTTTCAAATCGAGCCGCACGATCCGGCTACGGGTTTCGTCAGCCTGCACGTAGTAGATAAAGCGGCCTTCGGGCGAAAATACCGGGTAGAGGTCGGCGTAGGTTCGGGCGGTAAGCTGGTCGTCGTCCGAATCGACGGCTTCCCCACCGCCGCGCCAGAGGTAGAGATCGCCTTTCACGTCGTCGCGCATCGAGACGAACACCAGCGTCTCGCCATCCGGCGACCAGGCGGGCATCCCGTCGGCGGCGCTGTGCTCGGTGATCTGCTCGATACTGCCCGTGGACAGGTCGCGTAGCCAGATGTCGAAGTCGCCCTTCTGGTTTCCGGCGTAGGCCAGCAGGTTCCCGGAAGGCGAAAGCCTGCCGTACAGTTCCTGCGTAGAATAGCGGGTTAGTTCGACCGGACGGACCGCCTTGCCTTTCGCGTCTTCGAGCACGAACATCGGCAGCAGCTCTTCCGGAACGTAAGCGCCTCCGCCGCGCGAGCGTTTGGCGCAGCCGCCGATTCCCAGTGAAATCAGCAGCATAAGCGATAATAGAGTAAAGGCGTAACGCCGAACCATCGGATGGCCTCCTTCAGGAATCGTCCATCGCTCACGAAGAGCGGAATTGCATACGATGAAACACATCAGGGCTGCGGCAGGGGCTTGGGAATCCAGCCTTCCTCTTCGTCCTGGATCAGGTCGCCGGGAAGACAATCGGCCTGGTTGAGTTCTCCCATCATGGCCTGCACGTCTTTCAGGTCTCCATCGTCGAGCCCTTCGTGCATGTCGATCACGCGCCGCATGATGATCTCGCGGTCACGGTTTTCTTCGTCCAGGGTCTTGCGAATGCGTTTTTCCAGCGCGCCGTCCGTGCGGGTTTCGGAAGTGGGGAAGAAACGCACCAAGCCGTCCAATCCTTCACCCGCGTTTTTGGAACGCTTGTATTCCTCGATGTCGTCCCGACGGAACTGGCGATTCATCACCGCCATCAGCGCTTCTCGGTGGGCGGGGCTCAGTTCCGCGTCGGGCGCGCCTTTCGAGCGCACCGAAGACACCATCACCAGGTCTTTCTCGAGTTGTTCGAACTCTCCAAGAATCTGGCGTTCCAACTGGGTTTTCTGGCTGACCACCTGGGGACGGATCGACATGCAGCCGAGATCCGCGAACAGGGCGAAGGTTACCAGCAGGGGAAAAACGATTCGTATCAAACGCATGGCGGCCACTCCTTGGGCTACTTCATTGGGGTTAATATCTTGAAAATTCTGATCTTTTAATGAAACCTCACATGGGCCGGGGACCGTCCGGGCTTGCCATTTCGTCCGGCGTCGGGCCGATTTCCACGGTCCGAACCGGCGTCGGGCGCGGAAATACCGGATCGAGGTACTGGTTGAGCACCGGGATGATGTCGAGGTCGTGCACCTTGAGTCCTTCCAGCACGTTGTCGATGATGGCCTGAATGCCCGCCACGCGAAGTTTCAGCGCTTCGTTCAGCTTTCCGTGGCGAATATTGAGCGAAAGCAGTTTGACTTGTGGTTTCCACATCGTCACGTACCAGGCATTGATAAGGCCGCGTTGATCCTGGATCGCCTCGTTTTTGCGGCCCGGATCGATGAATTTCAGCAACTCGTTCAAGTGCTTCAGGGACAACTTGGTGACGTGGATGTCGCCGCTGGTCCAACGGTCCTGCAATTTGAAATCGAGATCGGCGCGCATGGCGATTTCGGTGCTTTCGCTCAGTGGGGGACGTTCCTCGACGGGGATGTCTTTGAGTTCCATGGCCCGCTTGGGGTCGAGTGCCGCCAGATTGATGCCGCCGATCTGGCTGCGCAACTGGATGTAGACGTCCAACGGGTCCACACCGACGATCTGTACGGCCAGATTTCCGCCGATGTCTCCGTTGAGAAGTTGCAGGTAGATCCGGTTGAGTTCGAGCACCCAGTCTTCGTATTTCATATCCACGGCGACTTGATCGACCACCAGCGGCACATCCACACGACCGGTTTCCTTTTTGTCTTTTACGTAACGATAATTCGTATTGACTTCCACCTTGTCGATGCCGATACCGGAGACTTCTTCCCCATAGGCCCGCATTTCGTTGACGATGGGACTGGTCTCTTTTTCGAAAATCCGCCGTGAAGGCGGCCAGAGAAGATAGGGATTCTTCAGCAATTCCGGCAACTTGTTGGGAAGATCGGCGGCCAGTTCGTTGACGTAGGCGATGTCGGCGTGTTGCACGATCGGCACGTTGACGTTCATGTCGGACAGGTGCAGATCGTTGATGGTGTACACTTTGGTGCCATCCTCCAGGCTGGGAGCCTGTCCGTGTTGCTCGATCCAGGCGTGGAATTTGTCGGCGACGAGTTTCCCGGCGAATTCGCCCATCTCGGGAGTCGGGTTGCGCACCCGCGCCTCGAAACCGACTTTTCCGCCCAATTCCACGCTTGTGTAGGTGTGATCCTTTTTCGTGCCCATGGCAATAATATGGGCGGCGTCCTGCTTTTCGGTGACCGGTGGGAGTTCGATCCCGGCAAACAACCGGATGTCCGATTCGGGAAGCGTAGCTCCCGGATAGACGATGCGCTCCGTTCTCCCCTGAAGGCTGAATTTCGGTCCGTGGGAACGGTTGTGGAACTCCAGATTGCGGATTTCCACGAAGGCCACATCAGCGAAAATGTCTTTGTCCACCGGCGGATAGCGCAGTCGCGGAATCGACACAAGGATATCCAGGTCAAAGCGGTTGTCCGCAATCGGTCGATCGAGAGCGTCCGGCTTGGTGATGCGCAGACGCCGCTCTTTTTCGCTTCCCACGGCATCGGGATCGTCGTTGGGTCGGAATCCGCCGGTAATTTTGATCCAGCGGGGTTTGCTCTTCGGTACGGGATCGTTGAGGCTCAGCCCCTTCAGCCACAACCCGGCGATGTCGATCCGCTCTTCCGTGACGAGGTTTTTCACATCGAGTTGCTGTTCTTTGATCGAGACGTTGCCCAGCTTCGTTCGCGATTGCAACGAAATGGGATAAATCACGCCTTTTTCGTCGGGGCGTCGCGCCGGATCGTACTCGAAACGCACGTTCTGTCGCAGAATTTTCGTCCGCGTCCCCGCCGGTCCCTTCTCCGGGTTGCGGATGTCCAGTGTCGTGCCTTCCTGGGCCAGGTGCACGGCTTCCACGCCGAATTCCACGCCGACACCGATCTTGCCGAGATCGAAGCGCCCTCCGTCAAGCACCTTGGTCAGCGGCAACCCAAGCGACTTCTTCAAGCTCACGGCGAGCCCTTCGACCGTCGCCCCGGCTTGTCCCGCCTCGATTCTTTCAACAGTAATGCCCGTATCCAGATCGAGCGTTGCGGCGGCGTCCAACGGCTTGAAAACCAGCTTCAGCGGCAGTTTCACGCCGTCCACCTGTACGTCCAGGTCGCTTTTTGCAATGCGCCCGATCCCCAGACGATCGTCGGCGGGCGATTCGAGGGTGATGTCTGCGGGCGTGCCATGCAAACGAATTGCGCCGTCCAGGCTTTTCACCGCCAGCTTCTGGTCGGGAACGGACACGCTTAAATTCTCGAATGCGGGGGTGATATCGAAATTCACCGGCAGTCGGAAAGCGGCGGGCAGGTTGTCGCCCAGCGTCGAGAGTTTCTCCATCGGTGGCAGCGTGCCGTCAAGATGCATGTCCAGGCGAATCGCGCCATCCAACTTTAAACCGGGCGGCAACGAGGCAAGGGCGCCGGGCGGAGCCATCGCCAGTACTTTGGGCAACGAAAGCGGATCGAGGCGGAAATCCACCGTAAACCCTTTTTCTCCCATGTTTTTCAGTTGGGCGGTCGTGGCGAGTTTCACCGTATCGTTGACATCCACGTCCATCCGCGACAGGTCGAAGCTCATCGTCGCGAGGTCACCGGAGACATCGAGTCCGGCGTGCAGCGACGTTTCGACGCGGCCCTGTTCCGGCACGTCGTACGTAGCGCGTTTGAGCGCCACATCCACCACGGCGGCCAGTTCGCCGGGTTCCAACTCTTTCAACATGGTTCCGGCAACCAGATCGACACGCAACGATTCGACCTGCGCCCCGAACCCGGCCAGCGATCCCAACTCGACGTGTCCCTTGAGTTGCACAGTGGGATGCTCCACGGGTTCCGCCGCTTTCAGGTTTTTCAAAATCTCTTTGGATTTCAAGGGTTTGGGTTCCGGCGTAACCCACACATCCAACTCGGTTTCCAACCCGCCGACGCGCACCTGCAACGCGGGAATCGGCAGATCGATCAGCGGTTTCGGCTCGCCCTCGGCTGCAGGAGGCGCGGGCACGGTTTTGACATCCACGCCGAGATTCCGCACGAAAATCCGGCCTTCCACCTCTGGCAATGCCATTTCAGCCAATTTCGGAACGTTGCCTTTGACGACGAAGTTTTCCAGACCGGCTTCGCCTTCCATCTCCAGGCGGCTGCCTTCGGGAAGCACGGCGCGGGCGTAAGGCGCAAAAGTGGCGAACGGCAGCCGTAGCTTGTCGAGGTGAAGCACGAAATCCTGGGTTTCCAAGCCTTTGAGATCCGCCCGCAGGCTCAGCAGTTCCTCGCCGTTGAATGAGGCAGACAGTTTTCCCAGCCGGGCGTCGTCTCCCTCCAGATCCGCGCCCGCCTCGGTGTTCGCTTCCAAGCGGATTGGCGGCAGGTCGAGCGGTCCTTCCAGCTTCGTACTGGCCAGCAAGAAGCCGAGATCGACCTTCGCCTTGGGTTTGTCGAGCTGCTCGCCGACGTCCACCGCCACATCGAGATCGGTTTTCATGATGAGTTCGGCTTCAACCGGGATCGGTTCTTTCTGGCTGAAAAAGACGTTGGGCTTTTCTTCTTCATGCCCGGCGATGTCCACGTTGAGATCGAGGTGCGTTTCCTTGAAACTGAAAAAGCCTTTCAAATGCACGTCGAGCACGCCGAATGCAGCTTTCATGTTGCCATCCGAAAAGCCCGCCTCGAAACCGGTAAGTGCGATTTTCTCCAAGGTGATTTTGATCGTGGGTGGTTCGCCGGGTTCTTCCTCCACCTTTTCTTCTTCGGGTTCCTCCGGTTTTTCCTCGGAAGGCGGGAGGTTGTCCAAAAGGGCTTGCACGCTCGGTTTTTCCTCAATGATTTCAAGGTAGACTTTGAGACCTTCGACGGCGACTTCTTTCACGATCAGGTTGTCGTCCAGGGCGCTCCACAGATCGTAGTGCACCGCCAACCGTTTCAGATTGACGAGATCCTCGGTGTATCCTTTGGGTGGCCCGACGTGCACGTTGTGCAACTCGAAGCCGTCGAAAAGGTAGAATTCGGCATGACCGACAGTGATGTCCTCGTGCTGAAGCATTTCTCTCGCCTGGGGCAGTGCCACTTGCTGTAACAGGGCGTTGAGCGGGAGGAAAATCACGAAAATCAGCACGAAAACCACCAGGCTCGTCAAAAGACCGCCACCGATCAGACCGATTTTGACCAGACGACGAAGCCAGGTTCGGCGCTTTTTCTCTTTGGAATCCTCGGAAATTTCGTTTTGCATATCGTCAGCCACGTTTCAGCTCCTGATCTCGGCCACCTGGTTCGCTTCGCCTGTGAATCGTAAGTGATTGATTCACAGGCCTTTTCGACGAACGAAAGGCGGCGTGTCGTCGGTTCATATCATCGTCGCCTGAGCGACGGCCTCCAGCGTGGTTTCGCCTTCGAAGGCCTTGCGCACGCCGTCTTCCCAGAGCGTATGGGGTTTAATGGAACGCAGTCGTTCCAGCCGTTCCGCCCGGTTCGTGATGGTTTGCAACAGGCTGGGATCGTCGAGACGCAACAACTCGTCGATCACCACCCTTCCCTTGATGCCGGTTCCGCCGCAGAGATCACAACCTACACTATGTTGCCAGACGGCCCGGTTTATATCGACTACTTCGCCTGCCCGTTCGAGCAAATCGGACGGAGGCAGGTAGGTTTCGCGGCAATGAGGACAGTTGTGCGGCACGAGGCGTTGCGCCTGAATCGCCTTTACGGCGTTGAACAGGACGTAAGGTTCCACACCCATATCCAACAGGCGGTCCACCGCGCCTTCGGTCGTGGCGCTGTGAATGGTGGAAAACACCAGTTGCGCCGTGTGCCCTGCCTGCATGACCAGTTTCGCCAGTTCGAGGTTGCGAATCTCGCTGATGAGCACGACCTGCGTATCGTGACGCAAAAGGTTGGTGAAACCCTGGGTGTACGTCAATCCTTTGGCGACGTTGACCTGCACCTGCGCCACGCCGGGAAGGGCGTGCTCGATGGGATCTTCCAGCGTGGCGATCGAAGTCCCCGGCATGGTCTGCCGAATCCATTTCAGCAGCGCATACAACGTCGTGGTTTTGCCGGAGCCGATCGGGCCGACCAGCAGCATGACGCCATCGCGCCGCTGGGCGATTTTTTTTAACTCGCCAAGTGTGCCGCTTGAAAGGCCCAAACGGTCCAGATCGTATTCCGTAGAAACCGTATCCACCACCCGCATGATGACCCGTTCCCCCAAGAGTACCGGAATGGTCGCCACGCGGAATTCGATGGTTCGCCCGTTGGCGTTGAGCATGATGCGCCCGTCCTGGGCGGCACGGCTTTCGTAATGAACCAGATTCGCCAGCACTTTCAACACGTTGACGAGTTTTCGATAGCGTTCGTGATCGATGGTGGCCAATTGCTGCAAAACTCCATCGATGCGAAAGCCGATGGACGTGTGTTCGTTTTCGGGATTGAAATGGATGTCGCTGGCGTTCCACAGCAACCCTTGTTCGAGAATGAACACCACCGTTTTGCGGGCCGCCATGCCGCCTTCGGTTTCGTAGAAACGTTCGATATAGGCTTGAAAGTCCCGGAGCGGGACGGGCTGTCCTGCGTCCGCCTGGAGAACCTGCGCCGTCGTCCCGGACGATTCCGCTGCCTCCATCGTGGCGGTTTGTCCCCTCACCGCCGGAATCGAAAGCGTCGAAAACGACGAGGAAGAGGTCTGCGCCTGATCTTCCGCAGGCCGGGCCCGTTGTCTCAGCCATTCGAGAAACATCCAGCGCAACACCAGCAGAACGATAAGGATTCCCAAACCGGCCATCAACCAGAAACGGTACTGAAAGAGAAAGATTTTCCAGTCCTCCATGTCCATCGACTTTAAATCTACGTCGAAAACCGGCAAGTTGGAACGGGACAACTCTTTCTCGATGCTGTCCATTTCGTCGTGAACGGACTGCAATTGCAGCAAAATGATCTGGGTTTCACTTTCACTGAGATTGGGTTTGTTGAGGGCGACATTCAATTGGATCTCCAGTTTTTTCAACTGGGAGAGCCGAGCCTTCATTTCGGCCTTGTCGGGAGAGTCCATCGCGGGAGAGTCGGTGGGATTTTCCTGGGGGTGGGCAGGGACCGAAACCAGCAAAACCACCAGACAGGCCACCGAGGCACATAGCAACCATTTGGCAACGAATTGGACCCGATGGGGCGTACTCAACCGAAACTCCTGCATGGCTGCTGCATGGCACGGAAACTCCAACCTTTACAGATTCCCGAACCGGAACGCCGAATTCGGGAACCCGCTGAAATACCACGGTGACAATGCGATTAATCTGGGCCACCGAGGGAACGCGGGATCATGGTAACAAGAGCCAAGATCCCTGTCAATTTCACAAAAGCTGCAAAAATGAGAAAAAACGATGCGATTCGAGAGAGTTACGAGATAGGGCATTTTCGAGGGAATTCCTTGCAAAGCGAAAGAAAATCAACAATAATACGATTGGAAATTGCTAGTCTGTGTTCCCGAACCGACTATGCGTTTGAATTGTTTACACTTTTTCAGAGCGTAAGCCGATTGTTTACGGAACCGGAATAAATAATTTTTCTTTTTTCAAGCGTCGAAAAGAAAATGTCGCCATTGTTTCTTCAAGGAACGGGGGGCGAGTTCAAAATCAAGTTGGACGCATTCGTAACATTCGTGAGAGATCTTCAAACGATTGGTCGTAATCAGGAAGGCCGTCGCAGTAGAAATCGGTATTTCAGATGACTCGTCACCAGAGATTGGCCGAATTTGTCGTTGACATTGGAATGGCGGAAGCCAAAGACGTCGAAAAATATGTTCAGTCCAGCAACGGTTCCGGTCTGCATTTCGCCGAAATGATGATTAAGCAGGGCCAGATGGACGAAGACGATCTGGCTCAGAACATCGCCTCCAGCACCGGCTATCCTCTGGTCAGTCTGCGTCATTTGCGGATTCCGTCGTACATTGCCAAAATCTATCCTGCGGAAGTTTCGAGAAAAAAACGATTCATCCCCGTATCGATCAAACGCGAGGGAGAAGAAGAAGTCCTCTACGTGGCGTTCTTCGATCCCACGGATGAAGAGATCATCGGAAAAATCGAGGCAAAAACCGGGAAACGCGTAAAGCCGGTGGTCGCCTCGCTGACCCAGGTTCTCGAAGCCATCGAACGCTACATCTGGCGCTGGAAGCGGAAAAGCTCCTCCTCGTTGAAAATCACCCTTGGCGATACCCCGAACGGGAAAGAAGCTCCCCGCGTCTCCAGCTCTTCTGGACCCCAGCCTGTCGATGAAACGGAGGAGTACGACGGCGAATCCACTGAAATTCTCATGCCGGAATTGATTGAGGAGGAGCCGGAAGAAGTCCAAGCGGAAGCCGAAGAGGACGTCGAAGTGGAAGCCGCCCCCTCTTTCGATGAGGATTTCGATGAGACCGACATCATGATCGGTACGGATAAAATCTCCAACGAGTTGCTCAAAGAAGCCGAAACGCTGTTCAATCACCCCATCGAGGAGGACGAGCAGAAATCCGATTTCGAATTCGCCATCGAGCACATCGATCTCACGACCGAAACCACGAAAAAAGTACCGATTCCGGGGACTTCGGCTCCCAAGTACGAGGATCTTGAAAAACCTTTACCGGGTGCCCACGCCACTCCGCCGAGGACCACGGTTGAGATGACGGCTCTCCAGTCGGACGAAGCCGAGGTCGAAGCGACGGAAGCGTTTGTTGCGAATGATGAAATCGACGCCGAGGATACGATTCCCGAAGGTGGCGAGGATTTCGTGTTCGATCTGGAAGAAGTGGAACGCATGGTTTCCGCTACGTCGAAAACTCCGATAGGAGATGACACCGAGACGGAAGAGCTGGAAACCACAGAGGAAAATCTCGATAATGAGGAGGCGACGACAGTTGACCTAGCCGCCATCGAGGAAGTCGAAGTGAACGAAGAAGAGGCAACGACAATCGACCTGCCATCTATCGAGGAAGTAGACATCGAAGAAGCTGCCGAAGCCGCTCCTGCCGAACGTGAATCGGTGACAATCGATCTGCCATCTATTGAAGAAGTGGACGAAGAGGAAGTCGCCGAAGCGGCACCCGCCGAGCGCGAATCGATCACGATTGATCTGCCATCCATAGAGGATGTAGACGAAGAGGAAGTCGCCGAAGCGGCACCCGCCGAGCGCGAATCAGTGACGATTGATTTGCCGTCCATCGAGAAAGTAGACGAAGAGGAAGCTGCCGAAGCCGCTCCTGCCGAACGCGAATCTGAGACAATAGACTTGCCGTCCATCGAAGAAGTAGACGTTGAAGAAGCTGCCGAAGCCGCTCCTGCCGAGCGTGAATCAGTGACGATTGATTTGCCATCCATAGAGGATGTAGACGAAGAGGAAGTCGCCGAAGCGGCACCCGCCGAGCGCGAATCGATCACGATTGATCTGCCATCCATAGAGGATGTAGACGAAGAGGAAGTCGCCGAAGCGGCACCCGCCGAGCGCGAATCAGTGACGATTGATTTGCCGTCCATCGAGGAAGTAGACGAAGAGGAAGTCGCCGAAGCGGTTTCCGCCGAAAACGCCGAACCGCCGGAATTGCCACCAAGCGGTGACGATGCGGTGCTTGAAGATATCGACGGCATTTTCGACCAGGTGGAAGCGGAACCGCTCCCCGGAGAATTGATGTCAGAAGAGCCGGAAACCTTTGAAACAACTAATGTTTTGGCATCTTCCGACGAACCGCCCCCACCACCTGCGCCGCATTCCGAAGAAGATCTCGTAGACGAAGCCCTCGCTGTTGCCGAAACGCCTCCCAAGGTATTGGAAGAGTATTTCGACTCCGAGGGCGAAATGTTGGAATACGACCTGGAAGGCTCGATGGAAAGCACGGAATATGAAGTGCCTGCCAATGCCGAAGCGTCGGAAATTCCTCACCATACCTCGGAAATGATCCAGCTGGATGCCGATCCCATCGAAGCGGCTCCCCTGGAATCAAGTGCCGAACAAACTCCCATTTCGGAATCCGAGAACGATTGGCTTGGATCTTCGGACGCCGAGGATGAAGACCGCGAAATCGATCCCGATCTTCCCGACGCGGACGAAGACGAAAAATGGCTGATGGAGGCGGAAAAGGAACTGAACGAAGGCCTGATCGATGACGATCTGGAGGAGACTTTCGCTTCCACCCGTGTGGAAACGAAAGACATGGCTCTGGATCTGCCGGACTTCGATAGTCAGCCTTCGGATATTTCCATGGACATCATGCAATCCGATCCCGGTTCCATGGAAACCTTGCTTAAAATGGTGCATCGGCTGGAACACAAAGTGGAAATGCCCCCGGAGGAATTCATTTTCGACCTGGTGCACGGCACCTTGCCGCCCCCTCCGACGCCCGATGACGCCGCCCTCCACGAGGAAGTATCCAGCACCATGCGCACGATGATCGAAAACAACCAGATCGTGCGTCAGGAATTGCTCAAGGAATTCTTCAAACAGAGATAATCCTCGAAAAACACACGGCTTTTCGTGAATACTCATCCGAAAAGCCGTGCATCTAGTAGTCTATCCCCAGGCAATCAGGCCGGGAATGAAGCGGGTCGCAATCAGATCGTGATCGGGGGTGATGCGCACCGTGAACCCGTTTTTACCCGTCACGACCAGCGGCACCCGTCCTTCATAGCGGTATCGTCCGCTGCCCAGTTCCTTGACGATGGTCATGCCCAGGCTCTGGCCTCGCTCGATTTCCCCCGAACTGCCGATGGCTCCGTAAAACAGTTCCACTCGTACGTCTCCGGGTTGGATCTCGCCCAGGTGCACCACGGCGGACACGGCGAGTTCATCCCCGACTTTGAGCGACACCAGTTTTTCGGCGTTGACCTCCTCCACGTTGATCTGCGGCCAGCGCATGTACATCGACCTTCGCCAGACGGCCAATCCCCGCGCCGGTTCACCTGCATCGGACAGTAGCGCCGCCTTACGTCCCATACATGGGTGATAGCTGCGCAGGACGTAATCCTCTACCATACGGTGGGTGTTGAAACGCCATCCCAGGGTTTCCATGGAACGCTTCATGCGCTTGACCCAGCCCCGTGGAATCCCCTTCTTGCGGTCGTAGAAAAGCGGGACGATCTCGTGCTCCAGAAGGTTGAACAGCGCTTGGCTCTCCACGTGGTCGGCGTAGCTGAGATCCTCGTACTCTTCGCCGCGCCCGATGGCCCAGCCGTTGTCTCCGCCCCAGCCTTCCACCCACCAGCCGTCGAGAATCGACAGGTTCAGGCCACCGTTGGCGATCACCTTCATGCCGCTCGTGCCGCTGGCTTCGAGATTGCGCCGAGGGGTGTTGAGCCATACATCCACGCCCTGGACGAGGTAATGCGCGACGTTGGCGTCGTAATCTTCCAGGAAAACTAAGCGGTTACGCACATCGTCGCTCTGGGCGAAACGCACGATCTGCTGAATCAGTTCCTTTCCGGCGACGTCGTGAGGATGGGCCTTGCCCGCGAAAATCAGTTGCAGGGGCCTTTCTTCGTCGTTGAGAAGCTTCAACAGGCGATCGATATCGCTCAAAATCAGCGTGCCGCGCTTGTAAGTGGCAAAGCGGCGGGCGAAACCGATGGTCAGCGCCTCCGGGTCCAGTACTTCGTCCGCCCGTGCGATTTCGGAAGGCGGCGCACCACGGGATTTCAGTTGTAAAGACAAGCGCTTACGGGAAAATGCCACCAAGCGCTCGCGACGCCGTTCGTGGGTGCGCCACAACTCCGCATCCGGCACCGAATCCACCCGCGACCAGACTTTTTCGTCCTCTGGCTCGTAGCGCCAATCCCGGCCCAGGTAGCGGTCGAGCAGCATAGACATGTCGTAGGAAATCCAGGTGGGTAGGTGAATACCGTTGGTGATGTGGAAAATCGGCAGTTCGTTGACCGGCAGATCGGGCCAGATTCTCTGCCACATCGCGCGGCTGACCTCTCCATGAAGCAGACTCACGCCGTTGCAAGCTCCGGACAGCCGCAACGCCAGCACGGTCATGCAGAAATTCTCGTGCGGATCGTGGGGATTCTGCTTGCCCAGACCTAAAAAGGTGTTCATGTCGATGCCGAGCTGGTGCACGTATCCGCCGAAATAAGTTTCCATCAGCGGCATTGGGAAGACGTCGTTGCCCGCCGGAACGGGAGTGTGGGTGGTGAAAGCGTTGTTGGTGGAGACGACTTCGAGCGCTTCGGCGAAGGAAAGTGAATGCTCCTTCATCGCGTAACGGATCTGTTCGAGCGCTCCGAAGGCCGAGTGTCCCTCGTTCATGTGGCAGCAGTTGGGATCGAGTCCCAAAGTGCGCAATAGGCGGTATCCGCCGATACCCAAAAGCAGTTCCTGCTTGATGCGCATTTCGTGGTCGCCGCCGTACAGACGCGACGTAATGGCCCGATCTTCCTCGGAATTTTCCGGGATGTTGGTGTCGAGAAGGTACAGCACCACGCGACCCACTTGGAGTTTCCACGCCTGGGCGCTGACCACCCTACCGGGATAGTCCAGGCGGATCAGGATGGGATTGCGGTCGGCGTCTTTGACCACACGAATGGGCATGTGGGAAAAGTCGTTGTCCGGGTACATTTCCTGTTGCCAACCGTCGGCGGTGAGATATTGGCGAAAATATCCTTCGCGGTACAACAAACCCACGCCGACAAGCGGCAATCCCAGGTCGGAAGCCGATTTCAGGTGATCCCCGGCCAGAATTCCCAGGCCACCGGAGTAGATCGGTACACTTTCGTGCAGGCCGAATTCCATCGAGAAATAGCCGATGCAGTCGTTTTCGCGGTCGGAAAAGTTGGAGACGTACCAGGATCGGGAGGTCAGGTAGAAATCCAGTTCCGATTCCACCCGGTCCATGTGGGAAAGAAAACTTTCGTCCTCAAGCAGTTCTTCGAAGCGGTCCTGTTGCATCAGGCCGAGCATTTCGAGCGGGTTGTGGTAGCATTCTTCCCAGAGTTCCATATCGCAGCGCATGAACAGTTCCGTGGCTTCGTGATTCCAGGCCCACCATAGGTTATGCGCAATGCGCAATAGGGGCTTGAGACGATCCGGCAGTGCGGGGGACACGTTGAAAGTTCGGATATTTTTCATCATCCAGCTCCTGGGGGAGTTTCCCCTCGTTGGGTGTTGATTGGGGTCGTAAAGCTCGATTATAAGCGAGAGGCCGACGCTTGGCAAGACAGACTGAACCATATCACTCGTCGTGACGAATCGGAGAAAAAAACAAGGATTGTCGTACCCTATGGAAGTCGTCGGGGAAAATCACTCGGCCTATGCTTTGAATCCATGTTTTCCTGAAAAAGCAGCGATTTCCATATATTTCATTTGCATCCGAAGTCGTCCGCTGCCGATGAAAATCGTTGTTTTCATTGGGATTAGGTAGTATGCTTGGCCGGTCTCGGAACCTATATGGAAGTATGGAGAGCGTAGCGACATGGCGATCCCCCCGATGCTGGCGAAACGGTTGGTGAAAGCGCGAAATGCGGCGGGAGCCGTTCTAGCAGTCTTGGCGCTAGCATGTACCATCGCGTTGACCTTCGACCAGGCCGGGGCGAACGACGAGGAACCGTTCGTCGGGTCCAAAGTCTGCGGTTCGTGCCACCAAGCCTATTACGAGGCTTGGGTCAACGGTCCCCACGGACATTCGATGAACAGCCTGGAAGGAGCCGAACGCAACGATCCCCAGTGCCTTGCCTGCCACGGCAACCCAGACAGCCGGTACGACAAAACCGTCGGGTGCGAATCGTGCCACGGCCCGGGGCGCTACTATTCGAAACCATACATTATGTGCGACAAACCCGCCGCCGAGGCTGCCGGGTTGCGTGTGTCCGATACCGAAGGCTGCACACTCTGCCATCGTCCGGAACATCCGGTGATGCGCCATTTCGACGCGAAAAAAGACTGGACGCGGCTACCCCATGCCGAATTGAGCGCAAAACGCTCGAAACCCGTGAAAAAGACGGATAGTAAAGAAAAAAACGTATCCGATATCCCGTAGAGGTGGAGCGAACTCAAGGAAGGAATCCGTAATGTCGAGGAAAAAATCCAAAGTCGCCGTGTTGCGAACGAGACCGCAAAGCGTGTTCGCCGACTACCACGAACTGCTCAACCTCGCCGACTACCAGAACGCGCTGGACAAAGCCGCCGATACGGCGCTGAAAATCAACATTTCTTGGCATTTCTTCTTCCCCGCAGCTTCCACCACACCGTGGCAGTTGGAAGGCGTGATTCGCGCCATGAAGGCCGACGGCTTCGACCCGAACCTGATTCACGGGTGCCACAACCGGACCGTCGTCATCGACGCCCATTTGGGAGAGCGCGAAAACAAGCAACTTCAACCGGTGGAAGATCACGGGCTACGCAACATTCACTTGTACGAGAACGAGGAGTGGATCGATGTCCGCGAGGCCGTGGGGGATCTGGCGAAGGATTTTCTGGTGCTCAACGATGTGTATCCGAAAGGCTTTTCCATTCCGAAACGTTTCATCGGCGAGAACATCATTCACCTTCCGACCGTGAAAACCCACGTATTCACCACTACGACCGGTGCGATGAAAAACGCCTTCGGCGGGTTGCTCAACGAACATCGCCACTGGACCCATCCGGTCATCCACGAAACCCTCGTGGATCTGCTGATGATTCAGAAAAAAATCCATTCCGGTCTGTTCGCCGTGATGGATGGCACCTTCGCCGGAGATGGTCCCGGACCACGCTGCATGGTACCTTTCGTCAAAGACGTGATTCTGGCGTCCTCCGACCCGGTGGCCATCGATGCCGTGGCCGCCAAAATGATGGGATTCAACCCGTTGAGCCTGAAATATCTCAAGATCGCCCACGACATGGAACTGGGCAACGCGGACATGCAAGACATTGAAATCGTTGGTGATAAAAGCGTCGCCGCAGAAAACTGGCGTTTCGAAGGACCGATGAAAGACCTCACCTTCGCGGCCAGAATGCAGCACCAGATTTACTGGGGACGCCTGAAAACGGCGGTGGAATGGTCGCTGAAAACCTGGCTTGCGCCTTGGGCCTACATCGCCAGCGTGCTGTACCATGACTGGTACTGGTACCCTACAAAAGGACTCAAAAGACTCGACGATGCCCTGCAAAGCGACTGGGGACGACTGTTCCACAACTGGGAGAAACTCACCCCCACCGAACGCGGTTTCCCAAGCATTCCGGCGGAATACGCCCAGTTGGACCGAACGACGTTCAACCACATGGGAGACGCCGTAAAAGTGCTGGGAACGACAATCACCGAAGCCCCAGAAATCGCTGCCCGAGTGCGTCGTAAACAGGCAGGTAAGTGATTCACGCTACGTAAGAGTGTGAAAACTTCTAAAAAAACGACAAAAGCCGGGATATTTTCCCGGCCTTTGTCGTTATAACCTACGAACAATTTACGATTTCATTGATTCAGCAACCAGCGGGAAATCACGATGCGCTGCACTTCGCTCGTGCCTTCGCCGATTTCCAGCAGTTTCTGATCGCGGTAGAAACGAGCGGCGGGGTATTCCTCCATCAGGCCGTATCCGCCGTGGATCTGCACACAATGATTCGCGCAAAAATGCGCCACTTCGGAACAATTCAGCTTGGCCATCGCAGCGTAAGGGGCGAAATTCATTTTATTGTCGTGCATCCAGCAAGCCTTGTAAAGCTGGGCGCGGGCGGCGTCGATCTGCACGGCCATGTCGGCCAGCTTGAACTGCGTGATCTGGAAGTCGGACAGCGCCTTGCCGAACTGGCGGCGCTCCTTGGAATATTTCACCGCCGCTTCGTAGGCTCCCTGGGCGCAACCCAATCCCATCGCAGCGATGGACAACCGCCCCTTGTCGAGGGTCTGGAGCATCTGCTTGAAGCCGTCGCCCCGTTTGCCCAACATGTTTTCTTCCGGGACTTCCACGTCGTCGAAGTACAGCTCCGCCGTGTTCGAGGCGCGCCAGACCAGTTTTTTGTGCATCGCCACCGGTTTGAACCCCTCGGTTCCCGTTTCGACGATGAAGCAGGTGTACTCCTTGCGGCCTTTTTCGTCCTTGCCCGTCACGCACTGGGCTGTGACGCCTGCCGTCATCTCATTGGCGGCATTGGTGATGAAGATTTTCTGCCCGTTGATGCGCCAGTTTCCGCTTTCCAGTTTTTCGGCTTTCGTTTTCGAGCCGCCGGCGTCCGATCCGGCGCCGGGTTCGGTCAGTCCAAAGCCCCAAAGGGTTTTTCCCGCGCAGAGATCCGGCAGGTATTTGCGTTTCTGTTCCTCGTTGCCGAAATAGTACAAAGGACCGATGCCCAGCGAGTTGTCCGCCGCCACGGTCGCCGCCTGGGAGCCATCCACGCGGGCCAATTCTTCCACCGCGATGATGTACGAGAGGTAATCGTATCCACCACCGCCGTATTCTTCGGAAACCGTCATGCCGAAAAGGCCCAGTTCGGCCATTTTCTGCGTCAGTTCGTAGGAAAACTCTTCCTTTTCGTTGAGTTCCAGGGCGTGCGGGGCGATTTCGGCTTCCGCGAACGTTCGTACCTCACGGCGTAGAATTTCCTGCTCTTCATTCAGATTAAAATCCATGCTCTTCCTCCTGCTGGGTAGAAAAAACCGTCATATCGGCGGCAAAACCGGCTTTTTTACGCAAGTCATGCGTCAAACGAGAGATCTACAGGAGGGGTCGCGGTAAAAACGGGGGCGCCTGAGCTGTCGATGGTTCGGTTATGATAAAAACATCGGAAATCGTCCGTCGCTTCCTCGACGGAACGTGAAATAAAGAAAAAAAACGGAACGAAAACAAACAACCTGCAACAAAACGTGAAAAACGGGACGGCGAACGTGAAAGTCCGCCGTCCCCGAAAACTACTTCTTCGGCACCCAGTGCAGATCTAGGATCGAATACGTGGGGCTCGTGGTGTTGAAACGCGGCTCGATGGGCAGGCCGATTTCCGGCTCGCCGTCGAGGAGGTAACTCATCATGATCGTGGCGCAGCCTTCGATTTCGACGCTGATGAGATGGCAGGGAAACGGCACGCGGTTGAACGCGCCCGGATGATGCACGGTGATGTGCGTGTGGATTTTCGCTTTTTTCATCGCGATATCGGTGACATCGACCCACTCGGCCAACTCCAGTGTATCCGGGTCGTATACGCGCGGCGGCAGATAGAATGCGCCGGGATTGTCGCCGTTGGGATCGGCCTTGGTGGCGATCAGTCGACCCTCGGTCAGTGCCTTGAAAAAGCGCGTCTCCCCTCCGTAGGTATGCATGTGAATGGGATTGCGCGGCTTTTCTACGACGATGGGGTCCAGTTGGCGGACGATGGTCGCATCGGGATGCAAGTTGTTGAAATCGTAGGTTCTCATGGTTCTTCTCCTTGTCTGCTTAGCGGTTCAGGGGTTTGAGCAGATGGTCCGGGTGCTGCAAAATGCTGCACGTCACGTGAGAACCGACGCCCGCGTGGCTGATGGCCAGTCCTCTCCGGGCGTTGGGAACCTGGAGGTTCTCTTGATCTTCGGGGATGGTCTTGCCCCATTTTTCCCAGATTTTCGGGTCTGCGTGGAACTTCTCCCATTGGTTGCGAAGCTGCCAGAAGACTTCCACCACCTGCATGATGCCCGTAGCGCCCACCGAGTGCATACAACCCAGCAGTCCTCCGCTGAGGTTCGAAGGCAGCCGCCCCGGCTCGCCCGTTTCGGGATGCCGCAGATAGCAGTCGCCGCTTTCGATATATTCCGGTCCCTGTCCGTAGGGACGAAGGCCGATATCTTCGTAGGTCTGAATGTCGGAAATCGTGAAGGCGTCGTGCAACTCGATCACGTCGAGATCTTCGACCGGATCGGTCACGCCGGTCATGTGGTAGGCGTAATAAGCCGCCATGCGCGCCGCGAGGAAGCCCGTGAAGCCGGGATAGCGGTCGCCGCCGGGGAAACGCTCGCCAAGGTCTTTGTACAGATCGGCGGTTTCGTTGGGCAGCAGGGGAATTTCCATGTCGCGGCGGTCGGCGGTGCGCAGGGTGTGCGAACCGGCGGTGATGTCGAACTTGATCGGGTTGTCGGTGAGTTTGTAGGCGGTGTCCTCGTCGCACAGCAGCGCGCAGGACGAACCGACCGACATCAGGCAGCAATCGTAGAAGCGCAGGGGATCGGCGACGATGGGGGAGTTTTCCACATCCTCGACGGTGATTTTCTTGCCACCCTGAGCGTAGGGGTTGTGGTAGCCGTAACCCCGGTTCTTGACGGCGATTTTCGACATCGTGCGCCGGAATTCCGGAGAGCTTTTGCCGAATATCTTCCAATAACGCTGCGCCATCAGGGCATAGTAGCCGGTGTAGATGTGGCCCAGTTCGGTTTCGTAATCTTTGTCGGCGGCAGTGGAAATGTAGTGGTTGCCGACCCATGTGTCCACTTCGTCCATGCGTTCCCAGCCCAGCGCCAAAGCGCAGTCCGAGTAGCCGGAAGCCACGGCGTTGGCCGCCATCCAGAGCGTGGAACCGCCGGTCGCGCCGCCGGTCTTGACGCCGATGTTGCCCAACGGATCCAGGCCCAGGCGGTCGTGAATCACGGCCTCGCCCAGCAACTGGTCGCCGAAGTGGTCGGCGAAGTGCCCGTAATAACAGCTATGAATGTAACTTTTCAACTCGCGGATGCCGTCCACCTTGAGGTTGTTGTCCAGCGCCATCTGCCGAAACGCCTCGATGCACAATTCTTCCGTCTTGCGCTCCCAATACTGCTTACGAAAATCGCTCATGCCTCCGGCGACGATGTACACCGGACGCATTTGCTTCGGCGTGGCCAACTGGCGCTCCGAAAAAGTAATCATGGATACAGCCTTCCTTTCCTGGTTAAAAGAACTTCCGGCAAGCCCGCTCCGTTTCGAGGAACGAACTCAACCCTTCGATATCGTTTGCATTCCTCGTTCTCGGAATGCTCACCAACAACCGTTTAAAGCTCCGCGCCCAAAGACTCCATTTTCGTCTTGGCCTTTTCGCGCACGAAACGCACGATTTCGTCCGTGGGCGTGCCGGGACGGAAAATCCCCGTCACGCCGAGCTTTTCGAGAAACTCGATGTCTTCGTCCGGGATGATGCCGCCGCCGAATACGAGAATATCGTTCGCGCCGCGCTGATTGAGCAGCTCCGTGACTTTCTGAAACAGCACCCGGTGAGCGCCGGACATCACAGACAGTCCCACGAAATCGACATCTTCCTGGATCGCCGCGTTGACGATCATCTCCGGCGTCTGGTGCAACCCGGTGTAAATCACTTCGATTCCGGCGTCTCGCAACGCCCGCGCCACGATTTTCGCGCCACGGTCGTGGCCATCCAGGCCGGGCTTGGCGACCATCACTCGTATTTTTCCCTGGTTCATCGTTCGTTTCTCCTTAAATGTAGGCCGGATCCTGGTACTCGCCGAAAACCTGCCGGAAGGCGTCGCAGATTTCCTGCTCGGTCACGTAGTCGCGCACCGCGTTGAGAATGTGCGGGAAGGTGTTGTCGCCGCTTCCGGCGACGTTGCGCAGCGTTTCGAGATGCTTGGCTACCTTCTCCTGGTCCCGTTCGGCCTTGACCTTTTTCAAGGCGGCGACCTGGCGGCGCTCGGCCTCCTCGTCGATGTAGAGAATCGGAATCCGGCCCTCTTCTTTCATTTTATATTTGTTGACGCCCACCACGGTTTTTTCCAGAGATTCCGTCTGCTGGTTGTAGTGGTAGGCGGCGTCGGCGATTTCTTTTTGCGGAAAACCGCGTTCGATGGCGGGGATGATGCCCCCCATTTCGTCGATTTTATGAATGTATTCGAAGGCTTCCTTTTCCATACGGTTCGTCATCGCCTCGACGAAATAACTGCCGCCCAGCGGATCGATGGTGTTGGTGATCCCGGATTCCTCGGCAATGATCTGCTGAGTGCGCAGCGCGATCGTGACGGCGGATTCGGTGGGCAAGGAAAGGGTTTCGTCCAGCGAATTCGTGTGCAGCGACTGGGTGCCGCCCATCACGGCGGCCATGGCTTGGATCGTCGTGCGAACCACGTTGTTGTAAGGCTGTTGAGCCGTGAGCGAACAACCCGCCGTCTGGGTATGGAAACGAAGCATCCACGAGCGCGGATTCTTCGCCCCGAAACGCTCTTTCATAATCTTCGCCCACATGCGCCGTGCGGCCCGGTACTTGGCGAGTTCCTCGAAGAAATCCGAATGGGCGTTGAAGAAGTACGACAGCCTCCCGGCGAAGGCGTCCACGTCCATGCCGCGATCCACGCAGGCCTGCACGTATCCGATACCGTCGGCCAGGGTGAACGCCAACTCCTGCACCGCCGTGGAACCGGCTTCGCGAATATGGTAGCCGGAAATCGAAATCGTGTTCCACTTCGGCACGTGTTCGGTGCAGAACTCGATCATGTCGGTGATGAGACGCATCGAGGGACGCGGCGGGAAAATCCAGGACTTCTGGGCGATGTATTCCTTCAAGATATCGTTCTGACTCGTACCGCCGAGTTTGTTGTAGGGAATCCCCTGCTTTTCCGCAACCACGAGATACATGGCCAACAGGATCGACGCCGGGGGGTTGATCGTCATCGAGGTGGTGACTTTATCCAGTGGGATGCCGTCGAACAGCACTTCCATGTCTCGCACCGAATCGATGGCCACGCCGCATTTGCCGATCTCGCCGTGGGAGCGCTCGGAGTCGGAATCGTAGCCCATCAGCGTGGGATAATCGAAGGCGGTGGACAAGCCGGTCTCACCGTGGTCGAGCAGGAAATGAAAACGCTTGTTGGTGTCTTCCGGGGTGCCGAATCCGGCGAACTGGCGCATGGTCCAGTAGCGCCCTCGGTACATGGTCGGCTGTACACCCCGCGTAAACGGGTACTGGCCGGGATTGCCCAGGTCTCGTTCGTAGTCCAGGTCGGCGATATCTTCCGGCGTGTAGAGGTTTTTGATCTCCATGTCCGAGATGGTGCTAAAACGCTTGTCCATTTCGGGAAAGCGTGACAGCACCTTGGCCAGTTCGCCGGAAGTCCAGGATTCTTTTTGCTCGATGATCTCCCGCAGGGCGTTTTCGTCGATCAGTTTCGTCATGATTCGGCTCCGCGTGTCGAATGTCAGTCTGTAAGTTCTTCACGAGCGATGACGATCCGTTGGATCTCGCTCGTACCTTCGTAAATCGTCGTCACCCGTGCGTCCCGGAAATAGCGCTCCACCGGCAACTCTTTCGTGTAGCCGATGCCGCCGTGCATCTGAATCGATTCCGCGCAGGCGCGATTCGCCCATTCCGAGGCGTAAAGCTTGCCCATCGAGGCTTCCCGCGTGAACGGACGCCCCTCTTCCTTCAACGTCGCCGCACGCATCACCAGCAACCATGCGGCGTCGCGCTCGGTCGCAAGCTGGGAGATTTTGAATTGCGTGCCCTGGAAATCCGCCAGCGCCCGACCGAATTGCCTGCGCTGCTTGACGTGTTCCTTCGCGGCATCGAGTGCGGCGCAGCCAATGCCCCACGCCTGGCTACCGATGCCGATGCGTCCGCCGTCGAGGGCCATCATCGCCACCCGGAATCCTTTACCCCGCTCGTACAACAGGTGATCTTCGGGGATTTCGCAGTCCTCGAACACCAACTCGCAGGTGCTCGACCCCAGAAGTCCCAGTTT
The DNA here is from genome assembly GCA_963663525.2 of Myxococcota bacterium. Lineage (GTDB taxonomy): Bacteria > Myxococcota_A > SURF-8 > SURF-8. Next base: position 359,822 of record CAXXHC010000003.1, on the reverse strand, counting down.
TCGTTCGGCTTTTCCCACACTCAGACCGGGAGCGTCGGCGGGAACGGCAAATGCGGAAAGTCCGCCCGGACCTTTGATGTCCGGTTCGGTTCGCGCCCAGACGATGAATACACCGGAGTGGGTCGCCGAGGTGATCCACAGCTTCGTGCCGTTCAAAATCCAGCGGTCGCCCTTTTTCACGGCACGAGTTTTCATGCCTCCGGGGTCGGAACCGGCGGATTCCTCGGATAGCGCAAAGCTTCCCGCCGTGAATTCGCCGGAAGCGATTTTCGGCACGTAACGCTCCACCACCTCTGGCTGCGCGAACTTGACCAGCGCCTCGGCGACCATGTTCGTCACCGACAGTCCGACCGCCACCGAGGCATCGGCATACGCCACTTCCTGCACGGCCATGGCGTAGGCGACCACGCCCACCTCGGAGCCGCCGTATTGTTCCGGAACGTTCATCGCCAGCAGGCCGAGTCCCGCCATTTCGCGGTATTCCTCGGCAGGGAAGATGTGCTCCTCGTCCCGGCGCGCCGCCCTGGGGACAAGCACGCCCCGTGCGTAGTGGCGCACCTCGTCGCGGATCATCTGCTGCTGTTCGTTCGGTTCGAACATAAAAGCTCCTTTTCGGCGGCTCAATTGGCCTAACTATTCGAGATTACTTGCCTTTGAAGTCGGGTTTGCGTTTTTCGATGAACGCCGTGGTGCCTTCCACGCGGTCCTCGGTATCCACCGATTTCACGAAGTAATCCACTTCCTGCTTGTTGGCTTCGACGAGCGGCTTGTCCATGCCGTCGTTGATGGAATACTTCGAGTACTTGACCGCCAGCGGCCCTTTGCTGCAGATTTTTTTCGCCAGCTTCTCGACGTTCTCCATCAGTTCCTCGGCAGGAAACACCTTGTTCACCAGTCCGATGCGCAGCGCCTCGGCGGCGTCGATGTGATCGCCGGTATAAATCAGTTCTTTCGCGATGTTACGGTTCACCAGCCGCGCCAGTCTCTGGGTTCCACCGAAACCGGGAATGATGCCTAGGTTGACTTCCGGCTGTCCGAACAAAGAGCGGTCGGAGGCATAAATCATGTCGCAGCTCAACGCCAGTTCGCAGCCACCACCAAGAGCGAAGCCGTCCACGGCGGCGATCACCGGATAAGGCAATTCTTCGAGCGTCCGCATCACTTCGTGACCCAGGCTGGCGAAGGCGCGGGCCTGGTCGAGGGTCAGCGTCGGCATGGTTTTGATGTCCGCCCCGGCGACGAAAGACGGCGGCAACGGACGGGCTTTTTTACCCTTGGCTTCGGCCTTTTGAATGTCTTCTTCGGTCAGTTCGTGCTTCGCACCGGTGATAATCAGCGCGCCGACGCCCGGCACCGTCTGCAACTCATCGATTGCGGCCTTGATGTCGCTTAAAACGTCCGTGTTGAGCGCGTTCAAGGCGCGGGGGCGGTTGATCGTCAGTTTTGCGACGGGGGCGGTTTTCTCAAGGATTACGTAGGTATAGCTCATGTTCACTCCTCATTCGTTCGGATTCGCGTTCACTTCGAGTAGTCGTAAAATCCCCGGCCTGCCTTGCGACCGAGGAAACCGGCGTCCACGTACTTTCTCAACAGAGGGCAGGGACGGTATTTGCTGTCTCCCAAGCCCTTGTGCAGCACTTCCAAAATGGCAAGCACGGTGTCCAGCCCGACGAGATCCGCCAGCGCCAGCGGCCCCATGGGGTGGTTCATGCCCAGTTTCATGGTGGTGTCGATGGCATCCCGCTCGCCGACGCCTTCCATCAGGCAATACACCGCCTCGTTAATCATCGGCATCAGGATGCGATTGGCGATGAAGCCCGGATAATCCTGAGCAATGGCGCAGGTTTTTCCCATTTTCTCCGCCAGAGCGACGGTCGCGTCGTGGGTGGCCTGCGAGGTGGCGAGACCGTCGATGATCTCGACCAGTTTCATCACCGGCACAGGATTCATGAAGTGCATCCCGATTACCTGCTCCGGCCTTTTTGTCGCCGCCGAAATCCAGGTGATGGAAATCGATGAGGTGTTGGTCGCCAGAATCGCTTCCGGCTTGCAGATTTCGTCGAGCTTGACGAAAATTTCGCGCTTGAGATCCTCGCGTTCGGTGGCGGCTTCCACCACGATATCGCAGTCGGCGAAGTCGGCGTAATCGATCGTACCTTGGATGCGTTCCAGTACGGCGGCTTTGTCGGCGATAGTGATTTTTTCCTTTTTCACCAGCCGATCCAGGCTGTTGCCGATCGTCGCCAGACCCCGATCCACGAATTCCAGATTGATGTCGAGCATCACCACGTCCAGGCCCGCCATCGCAGACACCTGAGCGATTCCATTTCCCATCTGGCCGGAACCGACCACACCGATTTTCCGCATCGCGCCCTCCCGCGTTGTCACATTCCGTTCCGAATGACCGAAAAATAACCATAACAGCCACATTCCCCGACGGGATCAGCTGTGGATCTTCCGGAACGGAAGGTCAAGTTGTCGAATAAGACGACCCGGTTTCCCGGGCTACGCTTCGTTAAAAAAAACCTTTTCGAAACAAATCGAGCCAAAAAGAACCAAAACCCACAAATCCAGAAAAAACGACCCAAAAGGCACGGCCCGCCGAAGACGGCGGGCCGTGAAAAAACTACAGCGCTTCCACGATCATCGTGTTGCCTTCGCCGCCGCCGATGCACAGCGAGACGAGGCCCGTCTTGTCGCCACGATCCTTCATGGCGTGCAGCAGAGTCACGAGCAGCCGTGCGCCGCTCGCACCGATGGGGTGGCCGATGGCGATGGCGCCGCCACGCACGTTGACCCTGGAATTATCAAGGCCGAACTCCCGCATGGCGTACATCGTCACGCAGGCGAAGGCTTCGTTGATCTCGAACAGGTCGATATCTTCGATCTTCATTTCGGCTTTTTTCAGCGCTTTGTGCATACTGATCGGCGGGGCAATGGTGAACCACTTCCACTCAGTCGCGCCTTCGGCGTAGGACACGAAGCGGGCCATGGGTTTCAGGCCGAGTTCCTTGGCCTTGTCGGCACTCATCACTACCACGGCGGCTGCGCCGTCGTTGATCGAACTGGCGTTGGCAGCCGTAACCGTGCCTTCCTTGTTGAAGGCGGGACGAAGCTTGGGAATCTTGTCGAATTTGACCATCGCCGGGCCTTCGTCGGTGTCCACAACCGTCACCTGCCCTTTGCGCCCTGCGACTTCCACCGGCACGATCTCTTCTTTGAAAAGTCCGTCCTCGATGGATTTCTGGGAGCGTCGGTAGGATTCGGCGGCGAAATCGTCCATTGCTTCGCGGGGAAGGTCTTTTTCACGCGAGCAGAGATCCGCCGCGCTACCCATATGCTGATCGTTTTGGGGGTCCCACAAACCATCGTAGACCATCAGGTCGAGCAGATCGCCCTTCACGGCGTTCATGCGCAGACCGCTTCGGGCGCGGGGCATGGCATAGGGGGCCATCGTCATGTTTTCCATACCGCCGGCGACGACGATTTCCGCATCCCCACACATGATCGCCTGGGCAGCGAGATGCACGGTTTTCAGTCCCGATCCGCAGACTTTATTCACGGTAAAGGTCGTGGCGCTGTCGGGAATGCCTGCCTCAAGTGTTGCCTGCCGTGCGGGAGCCTGTCCCTGGGCAGCCATCAGCACGTTGCCCATGATGACGTGATCCACCTGTTCTGGCTTGACGCCCGCCTTTTCGAGCGCGCCCTTGATGGCTATCGCGCCGAGTTTCCACGCCGGGGTGGTGGACAATGCGCCCTGAAAGGCTCCGACCGGGGTTCGGGCGGCGGAAACGATGACGACATCCTTCATGTTTTTCCTCCGTGGGTTAACGTTTGGATTTCAGTTTGTGTTCAATACGGACGAGATAGTCCTCGACATCTTTTTTAAGTGCCAGCAGCGATTGAATGTTTTCGTGAATGTGCCGCTGGTGCGCGGTAAGCAGTTCGGTGAGTCTTTCCAGCATCTGGTCGTTGGAACGGCGGATTTTGTAAACGCGCCCCAACTCCTGAATTTCGGCGAGCGTGAGTCCCAACAGCTTCAGACGCTGGATGAATTTCATCTTGCGCAGGTCGTCGGCGGAATAGATCCGACGCACGCCGTTACGCTTGGGCCTTTCGAGCAGTCCTTTCTCCTCCCAGTAACGAATCGTTCGCGGAGAAATCCCCAGCCGCTCGGCGGCCTCGCCGGTAGAAAGTCTAAGATCCTGAGTATTATCAGTCATTTAGATAAAAGTTTGCCAGTGGACGTTAACTGGCAATACCCTATCATCGGTGTGCGGGATCTGTCAAGCCTTTGTGAGTTTGAAAATGATGATGTTCCGATTTCATGATCGTGAACGGAAGGCAATTGCGGATCACTTCCGACCGTGAAGCAAACGAAACTGAAAGTCTATTTGCCGGATGCCAGTCTCTTCCATTTGAGCAGGGTGCGGTTCAGGTCGTCGGGGTCCACGGGTTTATCGATGAAATCGTTCATCCCGGCCTGGAGGCAGACGGCGCGATCTTCTTCAAGCGTCCCCGCCGTGATGGCCATGATCGGCGTGGAACGGTCGCCGATTTCCTCCCGGATGGCGCGTGTTGCCTGGAGACCGTCCATCACCGGCATGTGCACGTCGAGCAGGATGAAATCGAAGATTTCGGTCTTCAGGTGTTCCAGGACTTCCTGACCGTTTTCGACCTCGTGAACGTCACAGCCCAGTTTCTTGAGCATGATGGCGCAAATTTTGCGGCTGAAGCGGTCGTCGTCGGCCAACAACACACGGAGACCACTAAGGTTTTCTATCTGTTGGGGAACTTCCGGCGCTCCGGGAATGAGCGTTTCGTGCTCATTGCCATTCTTTGTCGATCCTTGGAGGCGAAAACAGAAAACAGTACCCACTTCCGGTGTGCTTTCAAAAAACACCTCGCCGCCAAGATAGCGTTCGCCAAGCAGTTTCATGCTATACGTGCCCAGGCCGCGATCCGTGCCTTTGGTGCTGAACGATCGATGGAAGATCTGCGCCTGGACCTTTTCCGGTATGACGCCGGGATTGGCCACGAGAAGCTCGACGAAATCCGGGCCGTCGCGCATGTCGAGTGTAACCTCTTCGCCTTCTTTGATCGCTTCCAGCGCGTTTTTCAGCATGTTGCCCATAATGCGGCGCAACAGCGATAGATCCGTGAACAGGTGGCGGTCTTCGAACGGAAGAATGCGGATGGTTTTCCCTTTTCCTACGACGTGATTTTGATAGAGCAACCGCAGGTTCTCAAAAAGCTTTCGCGCCGAAATGGTGGTTTCGTGGAGGACGAGCGTATCGTCCTCGGCTTGAATCAACTGGCGGTAGCTGTGAATTTCATCGACCAGTACCCCGGAAAGTTCTTTGATGGCTGATTTGTAATTTCGATCCGGCTCGTGGAACTCGTCTTCTCCTAGCAGTGCCATGAATCCCTTGATCCCGCCCGCCGTGTTGAGAATGTCGTGAAAGAAGGTCCGCTCCAGCATTTTGCGGCGTTTTTCCGCCGAAATGTCCCGCAACCCAACGAACACCACCAGCATATCGTCGATTTCCCGTGTGGCTGCGAGCACGTAGTAATCCATCGCTTTGCCGGAATCCAGGCGAATGCTGCACTCGCCCTCGGCTTCGGTATCGATTTGGTTCGCTTGAAGCACGGTGCCAAGCAATCCGCAATATCGGCATCCCTTTCCCGTTCCGCAACCATTGGGAGCATGGTTGGCTTCATAGCAGCCAAAAAGCTCGCCAGGGCGACTACCCAACGCCTCTTCGCGGGAGGAAAACCCCAGCTCTTTGACCATCTGCCGGTTGATGGCGACGATCTGTCGCTGGGTATTGAGAATCAATGCAGGATCGGGGATGATGTCTAAAACGGAACTGACGAGACCGGCTTCCAGCACTTTTTGCCATGCCTGTTGGATTTCCTCTTTCGACGCCCTCTCGGCGGGTGCGAAATATGTTTTCAAAGGTGTAGTCGCCGACATGGCATGTATCCTCTTTGGTGATTCTCGAACTTCACTCATTGCCTCTCCGAACAATTTATAAATAATATCGGAAAGTTGCAGGAGAAATCAAGGATATCGATGAGGATATGTTGCATCTTTTCGTTCCCCCGAATCGGTTGTTCTTGCAATGGTCTCGTTCATCGAGTCGTTTTATTGATGACTTTAGTACGTATGAAAAACAACCTTTGTTCGTGTTCGCAAACCGCGCTCCTTGACAGCCCGCCGAATCATCGCATAGTCTTTTTCTATAGATACCCTCGACGTTTGACCTGAAAGGACGCTGGAAACACGGATGAAACTGGAACGATTGATTTTGGGAGTCACCTATCGTTGCCAGTGCCGTTGCGTGCATTGCTCTCAAGGCTCCTATCCGGTCGATCCCAAAGGGGAATTGACGTTCGACGAAATCCGCCGCGTCGTCGAAGACGCTTCCGAGCACAAACTCAAAGAATTGAACCTTTTCGGCGGAGAAGCGCTGCTGCGCGAGGATATCTTCGACATTCTGCAGGCGGTGCGCGACAAAACCCAGTATCTCACGCTTGATACGAACGGCGTGCGCATCACCGAGGACACCGCCCGGAAACTCAAGCAAGCCCGTGTAAGTTTGCTGTACATGAGCCTGTTTTCCGCCGATGCGGAATTCAACGAACAGATGCATCGCCGCAAGGGTGTGTTCGACGAAATCATGCGCTCCACCGACATCCTCGTCCGCGAAGGCATTCCGCTGTTTTACTCGACGTGCATCTTTCGCGAGCATCTCAAGGATGGCAGGCTGGAGGAGTTGATTGCGCTGGCGAAAAGGAAAAAGGTCAATGGAATCCGTCTGTTGTATCCGCTGGCTTCCGGAAGCTGGTTCGACAACACCGGAATCCTGCTCACCGACGAAGAAAAGGCCGCCATCAATCGCCACGTGGACAACCGCTTCGTCTTCGTGTCGGAGGGCATGAACCTGCCGGATTTCGAAGGCTGCCCCGCCATCAGCGGCGGATCGCTGTTCATTTCTCCGTACGGAGAGGTGCAACCCTGCAATTTCGTTCCGATTTACCTGGGCAACATCCGCGAAGAACCGCTGGACGTGATTCTGGACCGCGCCCGGCGACACCGTTTTTTCAGCCCCGTGCACCAGCAGGGACGCTGCCCGATGATGACGCCGGATTTCCTGCGAATGATCGAACAGGGCATAGACCCGCAAAGCCATCTTTATCCGCTGGGGGATTTCCAGAAGATCGAGTTTCACACCGGTTGCACCAACGGCTGCCCCGAATGCACCAGCCGGAGCCGGTCCGAAGGGCCTAGTCTGCGATCCCAACTCGATGCGCTCTGGAAGGCCGAACCGTTGGATTATTCCGACGTCTGGTTGCGGGGTGGAGAACCATTCTTACATCCGCAAGCTTTTGAAATTGTGGAGGAAATCACCCGTCACGGCTACAACGCCTGTGCAATCGGAAACGCTCGTATCTTCGCTTCACCGGATATGGTCGCGAAAGCTTCCAAGGCCGGATTGCGGGAACTGCACGTGCCGGTGTGGGGACAAAGCACGGCGGAATACGATGCTTATGTTCGTGTCGCGGATGCACACAAACACATGCTGGCGGGCATCAAGCGCTTAGCGGAGAAAAACGTCACCGTAGTAGCCTACCTCGATCCAGACAACCGCGAACTTCCGAGCCTGCTTCTGAGAGCGGGCGTGGACCGCGTGGTCTACTATCGTTTGAACGACCTGTTTTATTGCGACCGTCTCAGAGACTTCGGTCGTATGGAAATGCCCAACTCTCACGTGGAGGGGACGAAAAAAAAAACTCCCGAGCCCTTCATTCGCCTGCGAAGAACGTTGTGATTCCGCTTCGCGCGTCCTCCGTTGAAACCCTTCGGCCATCTGTTGGAGGCACCCAAGAACGCGCAGAGAATCAAGAAACCGAGAGGCACGGCGACTCCCGCGAAAACGATGAAAAAACTCCCGAAGTGGGAATTCCCCTTCTCAAACGACGCAAAAAAGCCCTGGTGATCGTCCCGCCGCTGGAAAATCCCGCTATGGCGGTGATGGACTATGCCTTTGATTTCGTGACGAATTTTCCGTTGGCCGCCCTGAAACTGGTGAGTTTGTACCGGAACCGAGGGTATGAAGTCCACCTGCTCGACGCCTTCAACCTCGGTCCCGACATCATGCAGCGAAAAACCTTTTTCCGTCGGGATCGCGTCCGCCGACTGGCTCCCTGCGGCAACTACGAAAACGAGGGCATCGCCCGCCCGGTGTTCCGTATCGGCCTGACCCCCGACGAGATACGCCGCCGCCTCGACGCCCTACCGAATGACGTGGACGAGGTGGCGATTTCCTCGATTTTCACCTACTGCTGGCCGACGAGCTGGGAAATGGTCGAGTTGTCTAAGGAACGTTTCCCTTCCGCTCGCGTTCGTTTGGGGGGAATTTACCCCAGTTTGTGTCCCGAACACGCCCGACAAAGCGGCGCGGACGACGTAGCCGTTGGTACAGACGGTGAACTCGCGGCACAGTGGATCGACGAAATCACCTGGAAACACTACGGAAATCCGTCTATGAGCCTGAAAAGCTCCTACGGCTGCAACAACCGCTGCTCCTATTGCGCAGTGCGTAAGCTGGAGGGTCGGGCTCGCACTCTCGAACGGGACGGCCTCATGGAACAGCTTCGCGCCTACGTCGTCTGGGGACTGCGCGAGCTGCATTTCTGGGACTCGGACCTGCTACTGGATCTCAACCAGGCACACGCGCTGCTCGATCTGTTGATTGCCTTGAAAGGCGGGGTGTCACTGGGCGTGCCGAGCGGTTTTTCCCTGGCGCACTTCGATATGGAACTGGCGCTGAAAATGAAGCAGGCCGGTTTCAAAGACATCATCATGCCGCTGGAAACCACGAGAATGGATAAAATCGCGGAATTTCACCGCAGGCACTTGTTCAAACGTTTCGATTCCGGGGTGGAAACGGCGCTTCGGGCGGGTTTCGAGCGGCGGCGCGTGAATGCGGTCATCATGATCGGCTATCCCGGACAGACCGAGGACGACGTGCTCGACGACTTGAAGGCCATCGTCGAGCGCCACGTGTTGATCGACATCCGGGTCTACACCCCCATTCCGGGTACGGAGGATTTCGACAAGTACCGGCATCTGTACGAAGGCCGTGGGCTCGAAGACCTGGATTCCTTCCTGTTTCCGCTGGCTTCACCGGATCTGCCGGTAACTTTCATGGAGGAAGTCTACAAAACCTTCAATTTCAAACTGTTTTCCAAGGCCGAGATCCTCGCCGGGCGCAAGACGCATCCGCTGTTCGACCGGCTGGCGGAGCGATTTCGATGACGCGCGACGTGCAAGCTCTGGACGCCTGGCTGGTGTTTCCGCCTTCCTATGAGTGCTATTTCATGCCGGAAATCGCCCTGCCGAGGCTCACCGCCTACCTGAAATCTCATGGCAGGCGCGTGGAACAGGACGACTGGAACGCCCGCTACTGGGGGGATTTTCTGTTCCGCAAAGGGGCGTTCGAGCTTTTCATGAAGTGGCTGCGCGCTTCGTTCGCCATCGGCGACGACTGCTTTTTTGGCGCGGTTCAAAGGTTGTATGCGCGGTTTCTCGATCAGAGCGTCTTTTCCGGGGAGGAATTGCGGCGCTATGTGCATGAAAACCGTAAGGAAATCTTCAACTGGCTGTACGAGAGGACTGCGGTTCGCCGCCTCGACCGGGACGAACTTTTCAAGCACCTGCAAGTACGCGATCCACTGATGGACACCTTTTTGAAGTTGCGCCTGAAAACCTTACTGGACCGCTTCGAGCCCGCCGTGGTGGGACTGTCGCTCGTTTCTCCGCAACAGGTGGTGTACGCCTGCCGACTGGCGAGAGAGTGGAAGCGCCTCCGGCCCGATACGCCGCTGGTGGCCGGGGGGCCTTACGTGAAACTGGGGCGGGAGTTTCTGACTCGCCGTGAATACGCGTTTCTCTTTGATTTCTTTGATGTTTTCGTCACCAGTGACGGCGAGGAACCGTTGCTCGATCTCGTCGAGCGCACCCGAAACGGCGGGGAGTTTCACGAAATTCCCAACCTAATCTTCCGCGACGACACCGGCGTTCCCACGCGCACGCCCGAAAAACTTTCCCTGCCGCTCGACCACCTGCCGCCCCCCGATTTTTCCGGCCTGAACCTCGATCTGTACACCGAACTGTCGTTGCCCGTGGAACGCGCCAGCATGTGTTATTACCGTAAGTGCACGTTTTGCTGGCACAATTACAGCGACCGGCAGTGGATTCAGCTCGCCCCGGACGAAATCGTCCGTCGTGTTCGCGTCTACATCGAACAAACCGGCGTGCGGCGTTTTTCCTTCATCGACAACGCGGTCAACGCGCAAGTCACGAGAGAAATCTGCGAACACCTGTTGGAAGAGGGCTTGGAGATCGAGTGGTTCATGCAGGCCCGTTTCAACAAGGAATTCGCCGATCCCGAATATGTTCGGCTACTTGCACGCGCGGGGTGCCGTATCATTTTCTTCGGGTTGGAGACGGCGCACAAGGATCGTCTGAAAAGCTACCGCAAGGGCATCGACCTGGAACGAGTGCCGGAAATGCTTGAAAACACGAGCAAAAATGGCATCGAGACCAGCGTGTACTTGATCCTCGCCCCGGATGAAAGCCGGGAAGAGTTTGAAAACACACTGAAATTCTGCCTTCGCCACCGACGGCACATCCATATGACAATCTTGCAGGACTTCCTGCTCAACCGCAATTGCCTGGCGCATTCCCGACCCGAATTGCTGGGACTGACCCTTGTTCCCGAAACGGGAACGACGCTCGACTTCTTCGACCTGCCGTATACGAGCCAAGGTGTCATCCACGACGAAACCTACCTGGACACCGTACGTGACCGCTTCGTGCGGCTGATGCGCACGCCCGAACCTCTGGGCGACATCGAACGCGAAAGCATCGAGGAGATTTATCAGCGAGTGTTGGGCGATAAACGCTGAGATTTCTTACAGAATTCGGATAAAACCGATGGCTTCGTTTACCCGTTCTTTCGTTTTCTCCTCCACGAGACGATTCCTAGCACGGCCAGCAGCAGCACAGCAACCGCCACCGGAACGCCGTAACGGATCAGGCGGGGAATCCAGACGGGATCGATGGGATATTCTTCGTGCGGCAGCCATTCCCAGATCGTTTCGCCTTTGACGAGCCGTTCCCGAATCTCCAACGCATGGGCGTATTTGTCGATGTCGTCTTCGGGACCGACGGGGTAACTGAGGTATTTATCCAGATTTCGAAGGGCTTTGGGCAACTCTTTTCGGTGCCAGAGTATAGCCTTGAGGTAGTACAAATCTCGGTTGCCCAGCCCTTTGTTGGCGAATTCGTCCAGCCATTGCCGGATTCCTTCCCAGTCGTCCAGTTCGTAACGACTCAACGCGCCATACACGTAAAGCAGCGAATCGTCTGGAAGTTTGGAATGAAGCATGTCCACTCGCGAACGACAGGACTCGTACCAGCCCCGGTGGCAGTCGAGAATCACCAGGGCGTGAAGGCCGAGGAGATCGTCTTTTTTGGCTTTCACACGACCGAGCATGTGATCGTACAAGTATCTATCGCCGGAAAGGCGCTCGACGAGCGTGGAATGCGCCTCCACGAGTTTGGGGTCGGGCTTGAGATCGTACAGCGCTTCCAGAACTCTGCGCGCTTCTCGAAAACGCCGGAGATGCATCAGCGCCTTTGCCTTGAGATGCAACCATGAAGTGTTTTCAGGGTGTTCGGCGAGTTTCTCGTCGATGTGCTCCAGAAAGCGTTCCGCTCGGCCTTCGGCGAACATCCGCTCGGCGTAGGCTGTCCACACGTCATCGCAGTCCTCGTAGAAGTCCAGCACTTTCATCAGAAATTCCAACTCGGTTTGAGGACTAAGTTTTTCCTCGACGTGCCGAGCGATATCCAGGACACCGCTGCACTCCTCCATCGTGGGTTTTCCTTCGCGCTTGATTTTTCCCAGAGTTTCCAGCGCCTTCGGGAGGTTTTCCTCGCAAATAAAAAGTTTCGCCTTCTCCTCGGAAAATTTTCCCGCCATGTCCGGATAGCGCGCTTCATGCTCTCCGAGCCATTTTCGAACGTTTTCGTATCGTTCTTCCAATACATCCAGCCGGATTTTCCGCAGTTGCAATTCAGGGTTGTCGGCATCGATGGCCGCCGCCATATCAAGCACGAACGGCAGGAATTCGAGTTTCCGCTGCTGATGGAGATAGTCCGCGATTTGCAACAGTTGTAGCAGTTGGGGGTTGGCGATTTTGCCATCGTCGCCTTTTTTTCGGGACTGCTTCCACACTGTCGTCCAGTTGCTATGTTTTGCTCGTCGAGTCAGGGCCTCGAGCAGTTCATTTCGGGGATTGTCGAGGACCGCATCGCCGAGGTTCAAAGCCACCGATCCCGCAGTCCGGGCCTTTTTAGCCGCATGGGCGGGATGTTCGACGAATATGCAGAAAGGTTTCGACGTTTCACGATGGTAGCAAGCTTTCGCTTTCGTGCGCTGGATGGAGACGGTTTCCAGCTTCCAGCCTCCATCAAGGGAATCCTCACCGCCCAGCGCGCTCCAGATGATGTTTTCGGCGCCTTTTCCAATGACCCACAACTCTTCTTCCGCTGCCGCCCCATTTGCCAAAACAAGTACAAATAGCCACAGCCCCGTCGCGATAATTTTACGCATTCCGTCTTTCCCCCAAGAAATGGTTTCGATGTATTTTACTTTGACGGTATTTTAGCCTGAGTTGTGCGTGAGGATCAACCCCATTTGTGCGCTGGATGCGAGCGGTTTTTCAGAAGCGGTCGATACCTTTAAGTGCTTCGAAAACGGCGCGGGTGGCGAAGCGCGCCAGTCGCAGGTCTGCATTGGCGGCAATCCGTCTGCCCATGGACAGTACGACGTGCGGTCGAAAATAGAACGCACGCAGAAAACGCCCCTGCCAGGTGACGAGATCCTCCCGCGTCTGTGTCCAGGGCAGACGCACCCAGGGCAACTCGGGACGGTCCGTGTTCCAGTCTCCCTTCAGCGTACCGTCCCGTTCGGCGTCCTCGTACACCTTTGTGCCGGGGTAAGGCTTTAGAATCTCTAAGGAAACGGCGTCGAGCGGAAGACGCCTAGCCAATTGAATGGACCGGCCTATCGTCTCCGGCGTTTCTCCGGGATAGCCGATGAAAAAGCCGCCATGCACACGAATGCCCGCTTCGTGCGCTAGGATCACGGCGCGTTCGGCGTCCTCGACGGTCGCGCCTTTGTTCATGGCCTCCAGAAGCGTGGGATCGCCCGACTCCAGCCCGTAGCTGATAAGGCGCACCCCGGCTTCGGAGGCGTGCCGGAGAAGGTCACGGTCCACACCATCCGTGCGCGATTTGATGAACAGTTCGAGGTCCAGCCCGTCCCGGATCATCAGGTCGAAGACCTTGTGCGCCACCGAACGGGGAATGGTGAAGTGGTCGTCGTCTACGTCGAGGTAGCGCACACCAAGTTCGTAAAGGCTTGTAATTTCTTCGTAAATGTTCTCGGCGGAACGATAATAAAACCCTCTACGTGCGGAATTGTAGCAGAAATGGCAACTTCGGGGACATCCGCGCCCGGTGACGATGCTGTCGAAAGGTCGGGTGTTGAACAACTGGTAGTAGCGGTTCGCCTCGAAGGCGTCGGCTACCAGCGAACGATCCGGAAACGGCAAGGCGTCGATATTTGACGGCTCAATGTGCCCGCCTCCAGTTTCGATGCGCCCGTTTCTCCTGAAATAACAATCAGGTACAGTCTCTGGGGCGATCCCGTCGCGGAGCACTTCGACGAGCTGGCATAGTGTCTCCTCGGCGTATCCGGCAAGCAGGTAGTCGGCCTCCGGGATGTCGTTCATCGTGCGTTCGGGCCAGGCCGTGGCGTGGAGTCCCCCCAGCACGATGGGCGTATGGGGCAGTGCGTCGCGGGTGGCGCGGATCAACTGCGCCGTGGGGTGTAAAATGTCCGAAAACAGGGGAAAACCTACCAGCGCGGGTTCGAGTCGAGTGAGGACTTCGACGGTGCGGGGGATCGTCATATCCCAGGCGTTGGCGTCGATGACTTTTACCGAGTGGCCCCGTTGCCCCAAAGCGGCACCCAGGTACAACAGGTTTTTCGGGGGATGCACCTTTTTGGGGATGCGCCACGGATCGGCACGCAGGGGATTGACGAGCACGACAGCGTTTTCCTTTGTGAAAACGCTATGTTGGCGAGATTCGACCGCGCGGCTCATGGCTCGTCCTTTGTCGCTGGAACGGATGCCGGATCAAGACGGAAAGGAAGCTGCATGATGAGCATCGATCCCACACCCAACGCTACGTCAGTAATGACTTCAGCCAAGTGGATCGCCACGGCGGCGGAAATCCCTTCCGTAGAGGAAACACCGAACAGCGACAACGAGGCCACCACCGCGTAATGATGGACGCCGACGGAGGTCGGCACGGCGGGAATCATTGAGGAAAACGCTACGGCGCACATGGTGAACAGGGTTTCGAAAGGACCGATATCGAGACCGAACGCGAGAAGCGCGAGAAGAAAAAAGGCGAATTTCAAGGCGCGCTGCAAGGTTGTTAAATAGAGGGCTTTCAGAAAAATCACGGGATTTCGAATCGTTGCCAGCCCTGCAAGCAGGTTTTCCAGGGTTTCGCCCACGACGCGCCGCCATGAGGCGGGTAGGTGCGCGACGAAAAATTCCAGCAATTTTCGGGCATTATGGGGAAACAGCGCCACGCCGAAAAGAAGCAGGACCATTACGCCGAGTCCGGCGAGCGGCAAGAGGCTGAGGTCCAACACCCAAGTCGAGGAAGATTCGAGAAATGCCAGCGCCAGCAGGATCGCAACCAGCAGTATGCTGAGATCGAACAGACGTTCCAGAGCGGCGACACCCAGGGACGTGGCCGTGGAAAACCGGTGGTCGCGCGCCACGAGCCAGGTCCGGTACAGTTCCCCGGCGCGTGCCGGAACCACAAGATTTACCAGGGTTCCCACGCAGAGATAGCCGAACAGGGGAGCGGCGCCGATGCTTCGAATGGGCGTCAGCAGCAATTTCCAGCGAAACGCACGCCAGATGGGAATCGAGGCGTAGCCGAGCACGCCGAGGGCGAACGGCGCAGGGTCGAAGCGTCCGAAAACCTCCGAAATTCTTGAGAAATCCACGTTTCGCACGGCGAGTGCGGCACACAGCGCGGACAATCCCAGCGCCACGACGAAACGAATTGGAAACCCCTTTGGACGCATAAGCGACGTTCTCCCGAAACGATCAGTGATCCCGCTTCAAAGCGCTCCACAACATCCGACCGGCGGTTTTCACGCTACGCAGCAACTCGTCGGTCGAGCGCACGCGCCGCAAGGCCCGCAGAATGTAGGAAGGCCGATAGTAAAACAGATAATACCCGCAACGGGTCCAGAATTCGATTTCCGCCTCCGACATCGCTGTCCACGGGCTACCCATGCGTCGGATGGAATTGCGGTCACGGATATAGCCGCTCCAGAAATCCTCCCCCGTTTTTTCGACGACTTCCCGGTCGAATTCCGTTTTCGGCTTGGCGATGGTTCGTGAGAACTGGGCGTAATCCAGATCGAGATCCAACGCGAAACGGATCGTCGAAACCACCGAACTGCGGGTTTCGCCGGGCAGGCCGGTCATGAAAAAACCAAGGGGGTTGATGCCTGCGCTTTTGGCGTCGGCGATGGTCTGCCGGATGCGATCGACGGTGATTTCCTTGCGGGTGGCCAACAACTTGTCTTCATTGGGGGTTTCTACGCCGAAATAGATTTTTCGGCATCCCGCCTGGGCCATGCGGCGCAGCAGTCGGGCGTCTACCGAGTCCACCCGAGCCCGGCAGGACCACTCGAACTCCAGCCCGCGTTGCAGAATACCCTCACAAATTTTCTGCGCCCGTTTGCGCTCGAAGGGAAAATCCGCGTCGAACAGGTCGATTTCACGTACCCCGTAGCGGGTGACGCATTCCTGCATTTCGTCCAGCACGTTTTCTGCGCTGCGGCTTCGGTAGCGAATGGGTGCAATGGCGCAAAAAGTGCACCTGTGGGCGCAGCCCACGGTGGTGGTCATGATGGTGAAATTTCGAAGCTGCGAGGTGATTGAATAATATCGGTCGTTTTCCAGCAAGTGCCTCGCAGGAAAGGGAAAACTGTCGAAATCGATCGGCGTGGAATCGGGCGGTGTGTAATGAAACCCTTCGTCGTCCATGTATGTCAAGCCAGGGATATCACGAGGTTTTTCCCCGTTTTCCAACGCGTCCAGCAGCGCCGGAAGGCTGTGTTGCGCATGGCCTGCAATGCCGTAGTCGATGATCCCGTGCACCATCGATTCTTCCGGATAGAGTCCCAGATTGATGCCCCCCGCCAGGATCGGCACCTGCAATGCTTCCTTGACGGCGGCGGCCCAGTCGAGGGTGTCGTGAAACATGTAGGTCGTGAAATAAAAACCCACCGCGTCCGGCTCGAATTCCTTCAGGCGATGGATGGTTTCTTCCATGGTGAGTTCGAGGGCGTTGGCGTCGATCAGGCACACGCGATGCCCGGCCTGTTCGGCGAACGCGGCGGCGTAGGCGAGATTGATGGGCGGAAAACGACCAAAATCCTCATCGACGACCGCGAGATTTTCGGCGAAAATTTTATGGGAATATGGTGCGAAAACAAAAGCTACGTTCATGGTCTCCGAGCGCTTCGTTCATGCCTACGATTCCGCCACGTTACGCGAATCGGCGTCGAAAAGCAATGACCTGGAAAGGGGTATCAGGGCGATTCAATTCTACTTCTTTCCCCGATTTCCATGGAAGGATATTTGTTTGGAAGGGCGCCAAGGTCTTTCGCCGTCAGGCGAATGGCCTTGAAAGCACGAAGAATCCGGGCCATCGATCCGTTTCGGATCGAAGACCCGGGCACCTGTTCCTCGATTCACCGAGCTCGATTCGTGCCGAATCAAGAATTGAATCACCCTGGAAAGGGGTAGATATTGCGATTCCCTGACTTCACTCTGGAAAAGGCTGGAAAAGAAATCGGCATATTTCCTCAAAAACTGCTATAAATACATCCAACTTCAACGCTCGGAAAACGCCATGAACAGGGATACGGACATCATCAAGGTTCTTTTCGCGACGGCACCGCTTGAGCCGCCATGGCGCAATGCCTCGCTACGTCTCGCCTGGACGCTGGCCCGGAATGCACGAGGATTTCGACCCAATCTCCTCACGGCGGGGGCCGCTTTCGATCCCAATTTGGGCAAAGCCGAGCCGATTTATCCTGACGCCGGATTCGGTTGGCAGAATAAAGCCCGGTTGTTTCTACGTATTTTCAAACCCGATTCCAATCTTCTCGTGCATTTCTTTTTCCAGACCAACCCCGCTACGGCGCGTCTCGTGCGGCTGGCCGTCGGAATGCGCGGACACGATCCGGTGCTGCACACCCACTGCGCCGCTCCGGCGGACGATACCCCACACCTGTTCGCCGACCTCGATGTCGCCGTCAGTCGCGCCACGCAAAAAAAGTTGATGGAAGCGACGGGAAGGGACGTGCGCCTCGTTCGACCCGCCGTACCGCCCTTCGATCCCGCCGAACACGAAGACGCCGCCGCCCTGCGTCATCGCGTGGGCTGGGAGGACAACGAGCAGGTGTGGGTGTATCCGGGAGATATCGAGCACTCGCACGCGGCGCATCGTTTGATCGAGACGTTTCCCACCGATATCGAGGGGTTGAAACTCGCACTGGCCTATCGTCAAAAAACACAGGACACTTCCGCCGGAGTCCGTGCACTGCAAGCCTTGGTTTCGGAACGCAATCTTGAAAAAAGAGTGCATTTCATCGGGGAGGTCGAGAATCTTCCCGCACTGCTAAACGCTTGTAATGGCGTGGTTTTTCCGGTCGAGACGCTGTTCGCGAAGATGGACATTCCCCTGGCGCTACTGGAAGCGATGTCGGTTGCAAAGCCGGTGGTAGTGGGAAATCTACCCTCACTGGCAGAAGCCGTCGAGGACGGAACGAATGGGTTGCTGGTTCCTTCCGGCGATGCCGCCGCCGCCTGGGAGGCCGTGCGCTCGCTGAACGAAAACACACGCAATATTCTGGGCGAGGCTGCACGGCAGACGACGCTGGAGCGTTTCCACCCGGAACGCATGGCCCGAGAATATCTGGAGTTGTATCGGGAACTTACGTCCTGATCGTTCCCGGATCATCGAGAGGCTTGGATTCCCTGTCCGATTCCGGTACAATGCCACCAATCGGTGTGCAAGTCGCATGTTCCACGCCGAAGTGCTTGAAAAACGGTGAATATTCGAACGCTCAAGACTCGGAGAAAGACCCGTGCTGAAGAAAATCATCGGAACAGTCGTCGGCTTGGCCATCGTAGTGGTCGGCATGGAAATCTATCTCAGGACAACCGAATCCCCCCCTCCGCCTCCCCCCCCGATTAAAACGGAAAAGGAGACCGGTCGCCTGGTGGTGGACCGGAAAATCGTCGTAGATTATACCCCACACAGCCGTGAGGAAATCACCCGCTATCGCCTGCAAGCCGGGAAAAAGCCGCATTCCTTCCAAGGGCTCGACCTCGGTCGCCAGGACATGGTGATTCAGAATCTCGTCAAGGACGGCCTGGAATTCAACGACAAGGACATGCTTGCCTTTTTCAGCAGTCCCTATCCGATGGCGGACGAGCTTTTCATCCAACACTGTTTTTGCAAGGTCTACGACACCAAAGATCCCCAGTGGTGCAAGATGCTGCTCAGAACGCCGATTCCGACGGCAAAAGAGCTTTACGAACAATGTCTGTCGTTTTCACTGATGGGCTTCCTTCTTCGGATGCTGCTCGACGATGTTCCGCCGGACAAAGCCCGGCAGATTTTTCGGGAACTGGAGTTTCCCGAAACCACCACGCTTCCCCAGCGTTTGCTTTTCCCGCTGTATCAACTTCATCGCTATGTGTTTAGCCACGACATGGACCCCAGTACGTTCACTTGCGATCAGCTTCCCTCTGAATATGTGGAAATCTGCAAGGATACCGGTTTCGACGGAGGCCCCAATAAATACGATCCCACCGACCGTGTGACTTACCTGCAAAAATACATGGTGTTCAAACACCTCAAATCGATCCGCGATACTGGAAAACCAGCCAACGCCAAGCTGGCGAAAAAGAACTATTTCTGGCGTTTAGAGCCTATCGTCCAGCCGGGCCAGCTCATCTGCGAAAAGCATCTCATCGAAGAGTACACCGCAGGCACCAGTAACCAGACCCGCTCCGGGCCGGAACCGGAACCGGGGCCAGGAGATGGCGCGGACGGTCCTTATGAAGAAATGCCTTCTCCCGAAGGCGGAGACATCGAATCCTCGGGAGAGGTGGAAGCCATGGAAGCCGTTGAACCCGCGGACCTTTTGCCGATCGGCGATGCGCCACCGTTCGTAGATGACAGCCTTGAAGAAGACCTGCCGAGCGGCGATCTTCCCGTGAATGTCGAGGATGCTCCCCCGGAAGACCTGCCCAGCGACGATCTCCCCGCGAATATCGAAGATGTCCCCGAGGAGAATCTCCCCGGCGACGATGATCTACCGGAGGACTTTCCCGAGCCTATACCGGAGCCGGAAGAGGAATGAACTGCAGGATGGATGCCCAGCCATGACCGATCGTTCTCCCCGTTCCATTGCCCTTTACGGAGGTTCGTTCAATCCTCCGCACCTCGTGCACCAGATGATCGTGCTGGCGCTTCTGGAAACCCGCGATGTGGACGAAGTATGGCTACTTCCGTGTTTTCACCATGCTTTCGAAAAATCCCTGCTGCCGTTCGAGGCGCGGGCGCGGCTTTGTCGCAGGCTGATCGAACCCTTCGGAGAAAGGGCGGACGTCTGCCGGATCGAAGCCGAAATGGGCGGTGTATCCCGAACGTTCGATACGTTGGAACGCTTGCGAAGCGAGCACTCCGGGGCGCGGTTTTCCCTGGCGTTGGGCAGCGACATCCGGGAGGAGACCGCTTCATGGTATCGTTGGGAGGAGCTGGAAACCTCTACGCCGATTCACTGGTTCGGGCGGTCGGGACACGCGGAGCGCGAGGGAGATTCCCTTGTGTTTCCAGATATTTCCAGTACGGATGTCCGTCGTAGGATGCAACAAGGGAAGAGTGTATCGCACCTGGTTCCACGCGCGGTGCTCGACGAATGCCGACGACTCGAAGGAGAAGGAATCCAATGGTCGAACAACTGAAAAAACTCCGTGATTTCCAATGGGTGATACGAATTTCCGTCTCGTCGATCCTTGTGCCGTTCGTGATCGGCTGCGCCGCACCTGTGGTAGAAACGCCTGGGGAGGTCGGTTCCGCAAAGGAGGACATTTCATCGAATCCGGGAAAAACTCCTGTAAAAACAAAGATTTTTCGTCCCCAAGTGTCGCGGGAACTGCATAAAAAGATCGAACGATTTGTCATCGGCAACATTCGTGCGGTGCAGAAACTCGCCTGGAAAAACCTCGACAGTTTCGCCGACACGCGCCAATGGATGGAACGCCACGCTAGCCACCTGCCTACCGCCGAGCGTGAAGGTTACCTGCGGCAAATGCAAACCCCTGAAGGAAAAGAAAACCTCAAGGAACGTCTGCACCGCCGAGCGATGCGCATGTTCAAGTCCTTGAAATGGCCCATGAAAGTGACGAACATTGAAACAAGGCAGGATGGTACGTTCGCGGTGTCGATCCTTTCCGAGGAACGTGAAGTGCCCCACCGGCTGATCGTCGGACGCTTCGACAATGCCTGGAAGCTGGTCAACATCGAATACGCCGTAGCCCGCTGAAAAAACTCCATGTTCAAAAAAAACGACCGGAGAACATTTTCTCCGGTCGTAGAGTTTCGATTGAAAAGTGCGAATCTTGGATCAGGCCGTACCGGAGTGGGATTCGGCATCCAATCCGAAGGCTTTCCCTGGATGTGCCTTTTCCTGTCGCCAGGAACGAGCCAGGGCCAAGTCAAGCACCTCATCCATATGCGAAACCAGGTGCAGATTCATAACCTTGCGGATATTCACGGGAATTTCCTTGAGATCTTTCTCATTGTCGGCGGGCAGGATCACGTCCTTGATGTTGTAGCGGTGCGCGGCCATGATTTTTTCCTTCACGCCGCCGATGGGCAGCACGCGCCCACGTAGCGTGATTTCACCCGTCATCGCCACGTCATGCCGCACGGGAATGCCCGATACCGCCGACATCAGCGCCGTGATGATCGTCACCCCGGCGGAGGGACCGTCCTTGGGCACCGCGCCTTCGGGGGCGTGGATGTGGATGTCGATATTCTGGAAGAAATTCCGGTCCACTCCCAGTGCATCGGCTTGAGCCTTGACCCACGACAGCGCCGCCTGTCCCGACTCCTTCATTACGTCGCCCAGTTTGCCGGTGAGCATCAGCCCGCCCTTGCCGTGGGAAATCAGCGTTTCGATCTGCAACAGGACTCCACCAACCTCGGTCCAGGCCAACCCGTTGGACAGCCCGATGCGGTCCTCTTTTTCCACGGGATCTTTGAGGAATTTCTGGACGCCGAGCATTTTTCCAAGGTGTTGTGCCGTGATTTTGTGGGATTTTTCCTTTTCTGCTTCCTTCCCGTCCTTGAGAACCTGCACTGCGGTTTTGCGCATCAGCTTGGCGATTTCCCGCTCCAGATTGCGCACGCCCGCTTCACGGGTGTAGCCGTTGATGATGTCCGACAGCGCGCCGTCAGTGATCGTTACGTCGAATTCTTCCAGACCGTTGGCTTTCTGCTGCTTCGGAATCAGGTAGCGCCGAGCGATTTCGAGCTTTTCATGCTCGGTATAGCCGGGAAGCTCGATGATTTCCATGCGGTCTTTTAATGCGGGCGGAATGTTTTGCAGGTAGTTTGCCGTGGTGAGGAACATCACCTTGGACAGGTCGTAATCGACATCCAGATAGTGATCGTTGAAATTGTGGTTCTGTTCCGGGTCCAGTGCTTCGAGCAGCGCGCTCGACGGATCGCCGCGATAGTCGGAGCTGAGTTTGTCCACTTCGTCCAGCAAAAACACGGGGTTGCAGGTTCCCGCCTTTTTCATGCTCTGAATCAGCTTGCCCGGAAGCGCACCGATGTACGTGCGCCGGTGGCCGCGGATTTCGGCTTCATCCCGTACGCCGCCCAGCGAAAGACGCACAAACTTGCGAGCCGTGGCGCGGGCGATGGACATCGCGATAGAGGTTTTGCCAACGCCGGGAGGTCCGACGAAGCAGAGAATCGGGCCTTTCAACTTGCCCACAAGGCTGTGCACGGCAAGGTATTCTAGGATGCGTTCTTTGGGTTTTTCCAGCCCGTAATGGTCTTCTTCGAGCACTTCATGGGCGCGGTCGATGTCGTTGATTTCTTCGGTGTAGGTTTCCCAAGGTACCGAAAGCATCCAGTCGAGATAATTGCGAACCACGGTAGCTTCGGCGCTCATCGGCGACATCATCTTGAGCTTTTTCAGCTCTTTGGTCGCTTTCGTGCGTGCTTCCTCGCTCAGCGCCGTGGTTTCGATCAATTCCTCCAACTCATTCAATTCGTTGCGGAATTCGTCCTGTTCGGAACCTTCGCGCGGCGGACCTTCGGGAGGCATCCCCGGAGGGCCTTGGCGGTCCATCTGTTTCTTGATTCGTGACTTGATACGTCGTTCCACCTGGAGGATTTCGATTTCACGTTGGAGCAGTTCGTACAGCTTCTCCAAACGCTCGTTGGGATCGACCGTTTCAAGAAGATCCTGGCGTTCCTTGATCTTCAGGTTGAGCGACAGCACGATGGTGTCGGCGAAATGTGAAGGATTGGCGATGGCGTTGAGCGACTTGAGCACGTCCTTCGGGATCTTTTTGGCGTGATCCAGGTACGTTTCGAACGAGGACATCACCGAGCGACGCAGCGCTTTGAGCTCCACGTTGTCCGAAACCGTTTCTTCCAGACGCTCTACTTCCACTTCGAAAAAATCGGTGGTTTTGGTGTACACGTCGATTCCGACGCGCTGAATGCCCTCGACCAGCACCCGGATGGTGCCATCGGGAAGCTTTAGTATCTGGCTGATTTTACTGAGAGTTCCGACCGAATAGACGTCTTTAGGATCGGGCTCGTTCTGTTTCGGAGCGCGCTGGGTGGCCAGTACGATTTCCTTGTTGCGTTCCATCGCCACGTTGAGCGCCTGAATCGACCGCTCCCGTCCGACGAACAGAGGCACCATCATCTGCGGAAAAATCACTACGTCTCGTAGCGGAAGTAACGGATAGACGTTCTTGCGCGGGGGTGTTGAATCCTTGTTGCTTGATGAACTCATCGAATCCATGTCCTTTCGAAAAACCGCCGGTCACAACGTTCGCGGCGGAAAATATCTCGTTTCGAGGTCCGGGCCATCCGTCTTTCGGTGAATCGAACAGCCTCTCATTTAATAGTAGGCTTTTTCATGGCCAAGGCAAGCCCCAAAAAGCTCTACATGTCCCCCTCGATCCATGAAACCCCTTGAAAATTAAGAGGTTATTTAAAATACAAAAAGCGCTGCCATACCGTCTTTACGCTTTAACGCCATGCAGATCGGCAGAGCGACACCGGAAATCTTCACGCCGTTTCATCCAATTGCGATTCCTCATGGTAGACGATCACCGGCTTTGCGCCTTTGGTGATGACTTCCTCGTTGATGAGAACTTCCTGGATGTCGTCGCGGGAGGGGATCTCGTACATGATCTCCAGCATGACTTTTTCGAGGATCGTGCGTAGCCCGCGCGCGCCGGATCTCTGCTTGATGGCTTCCTGCGCCACAACGATCAGGCTGGCGTCATCGAAACGCAATGCCACGTCGTCGATTTCGAACAGCTTCGTGTATTGTTTTGTCAGGGCGTCTTTCGGCTCGGTAAGAATGCTGATTAGGGCTTCTTCGTCCAACTCATGCAAAGCTGCGACGACCGGCACGCGACCGACGAATTCAGGGATCAGACCGAACTTGATGAGGTCTTCGTTGGCCACCTTGGAAAACAGTTCGCCAAGAGGTTTTTCCTCCACACTTTTAACATCCGCACCGAAGCCCATGGCTTTTACTCCGATGCGTTCCTCGATGATTTTGTCCAGCCCGGAAAATGCGCCTCCGGTGATAAAGAGTACGTGAGTGGTGTCCATCGGCAGGAATTCCTGCTGCGGATGCTTGCGACCACCCTTGGGAGGCAGGTTGGCCACGGTGCCTTCCAGAATTTTCAGCAGCGCTTGCTGTACCCCTTCGCCGGAGACGTCGCGGGTGATCGAGGGGTTCTCGCTCTTGCGGGCGATTTTGTCCACTTCGTCGATGTAAACGATGCCCCGGCAGGCGAGTTCCATGTTGTTGTCCGCCACCTGCACCAGGTTCACGAGGATATTTTCGACGTCCTCACCCACGTACCCGGCTTCGGTGAGGTTGGTGGCGTCGGCGATAGCGAACGGTACGTCCAGAATCTTCGCAAGTGTCCGCGCCAAAAGGGTTTTTCCCGTTCCCGTGGGACCGATGAGCATGATATTGCTCTTGGCCAGTTCCACATCGTGCATGTGTCCCTTGTAGTTGATCCTCTTATAGTGGTTGTACACCGCAACCGAGAGAATTTTCTTGGCGTCTTCCTGGCCAATGACGTACTCGTCAAGTCGTTCCTTGATCTGCTTCGGTTTGGGTACTTTAAAGGTTTGGCCAAGCTCGTTGGTTTTGCCGATCTCCTCTTCGATGATCTCGTTGCACAGGGCGATGCATTCGTCACAGATGTACGCCGAGGGTCCGGCGATCAGCTTTTTCACCTCGCGTTGATTTTTATGGCAGAACGAGCAGCGAAGTTCTTTCATGATTTCTCCATTCGTCCCCCGAAGAAGGCTCGAAGCCAAGGCGTTTGAATGGCGAGCGCAATCTTCGGGGGTGTTTCCAACCCAATGTATATATCGTTACCCATTCGGGAAACTGAATGATTTCCGTCACTCGGGTTGCTGCGATTCTTTCTTTGAGGCCGATTCGCAGTTATTTTTCTTCAACTTCCTCCTTGTGCGACAGCAGCTTGTCTACGATGCCGTATTCAATGGCTTCTTTGGCGGTCATGTAGTAGTCACGGTCGGTGTCTTTTTCGACTTTTTCCAGAGGCTGGCCGGTGTGTTCGGCCAATAGACCGTTCAAAGTCTTTTTCCAGCGCAGGATTTCCTTGGCGTGGATATCGATGTCGGTAGCCTGTCCCTGGAATCCCCCCAAAGGCTGGTGAATCATCACCCTTGAGTGCGGCAGGGCGTAGCGTTTGCCCTTGGTGCCGCCGGTGAGCAGAACCGATCCCATGCTGGCGGCCATGCCCATGCAGAACGTGGCGATGTCGGGCCGGATGTACTGCATCGTGTCGTAAATCGCCATGCCGGCGGTAATCACGCCGCCGGGACTGTTGATGTAGAGGTGGATGTCCCGCTCCGGGTCTTCGGATTCGAGAAACAGAAGTTGGGCTACCACCACGCTGGCCAGGGTTTCGTCGATGGCCTGGCCGATGAAGACGATGCGCTCTTTGAGCAGCCGGGAATAAATATCGTAACTTCTTTCGCCCCGGTGGGACTGTTCGACCACTATGGGAACCAGCGTCATCGTTTTTCCTCCGTCCGATACGTCAAAAACCGCGAACTCCCACTCGGGAATTCCATCTCAGAACAATTGTAGCGCAGCCACGGACAAAAGCAAGGTACAGAAAACCGGGAGACACGAATAATTCGTGCCAAATTGCATCAAAAGCACCACAAATGCGTCATCAGGAAAAAATATGGCGGAAATTCTATAGGCTTTTTGCGGATTCGGATTATGCCTGGTCGTGGATTTTCATCCAAAGCGCGAAAAATAGCCCTATTCCCGCCAATATTCCGGGCGGTCCATCGCCTCTGCGCAACGCAGTGTGCCTTTTACCTCACCCAACACGCCCGGACGCAGGGCCTGAACCATCCAGGCGTCCGCGACCTCTTCCGGGATCGGATACGGCGCGTCGATGCCCTGCACGCCGGAAGGACGAAAACCGTGGCGTGGGTAGTAGTCGATATGACCGAGCACGAAGACGAGATCCACACCCTGTTTTTTCAGCCTTTTCAGGCCCTCTTCGATCAACGCCCCGCCAATGCCCCGATTCTGCCATTCGGGAAGTACGGCCAACGGAGCCAATTCAGAGCAGGATATCTCCGGCTGTTCGGGGTCCAGGCGAGCGGCGGTGAACAGGATATGCCCCACGGCCTTTCCATTTTCCCAGGCCAGCAGGGAAAGACGAGGCTCGGCGCTGGGATCTTTCAGCAGATTTTGCACCAAATCGGCTTCGTCATCCTCTCCGAAAGCGAGACGCTCGATTTCAAGGACTTCGTGCAGGTTTTCAGGCGTCGCTTCTTGAATGTGCATGACTCATTCTTTCTTAAAAATCGCGTCCACTGGGGTGACCGCTCCGTTTAATCCAGAGAAACGGAAGCGGGACCATAGACGATTTCTTGGTTCGGGTAAAGAAGTTCCGTGCTGAAAAGCGGTTCAATCGCCTTTGGGGGAAGTTTTACTTTCGTCTTTTCCTTTTTCGTGTACGTCTTTGCGCTGTTCGTAGGCGTCTCGCAAACGTCTCCGCATGAGCAACCAGACAATCAACGGCACGAACGACAGCAGCCGCCAGTCCAGGACGGGTTCCTCGCAACCCAGCTCTGCGGACTGACAGCCGAGCGAATTTCCCTGAGGCAGGGAATATCCCACCAAAGAACCGGTCACGTTTCGCAGCCACGAGGTGGGGATATCCGCCGGAACGTTGCGCGTGCGGGACGAAAGCGGAATTCCGGCGAACGTGTCGAAATCCTCCGCGTCGAAAATCGGCACGCAGCTTCCTTCGAGGCAGCGGCTGTCCGGGGGACAGGCGAGGTCGGCGCAGGCATCTTCGAGATAAGGGGCGCAAAGCGTCGCGATGACGTTGGGCCACTGGCTGTCGCTGTCGATGTCCGTGACCGATATCCCCGTGGGACGTCCCGAAGCGTCGTTGCTGGCGCAATATTCGTTGGTGTATCCCCTGGGCAGTCGGCGGGGGAGCGGCAGAAGGGCGTCGCCGGTGCGGAAGAGGTCGCGGTTTTCTCCACGAATCCCGCGATCCCGGTGTTGCAAATCGTGGCGACGGTCGGCCTGGACGTTGCGCACCAACGGCTTCCAGGGATCGCAGTTGGGACAGTTCACGACGTGTTCCACAAAGGCCAGATTGTTCGACGTCTTTTGGGGAAGACGTCCCAGGTTCACTTGGTAGATCGCCAATCCGGGTTCCTGGAATTGTCCGTCGTAATTTCCCGTAACATAACGATTTTCCACGAGAAAATACTCTTTTCCCACACCGAGCCTGTACAACTTTCCCGTCGCCGCAGCAGGAGGAATCGTCACCCGGCGGCAGCCTTCGACCTGCACAGGATCGCCCCAGCCCATCTGGTAGCGGCTGAAGGCGTCGAACACCGGCGGGCTGTTCCAGTAGCGCCAGCCGCCCATCGGGCTGAAAGCTCCGCCGTAGGTACGCCTCCATTCGTCGTAGAGATCCGCCAGACCGAGCAGATGGCCGAATTCGTGGATGCTCATCCGCAACGCGCGCGGTCCCGCCGAAATCGCCACCGCGCCGACGCGCACGCCATCGAAGCTGGGGATGTCTTCCGGGCTGTCGTTTATTTCTTCGGCGATCAATCCGAAAGGAAACGCGATGCCGAACCAGTCCATGTTGGTCACGATCACCACGCCGTCGGCCCAGCCGTCCGGTTTTCCTCCGGGGCCATTGCGGTCGATGCGGCGGAAATCGAAGCCTCTTTCGTCGATACGTTGCAGAATGTCCCGTACGAGGCGCTGAGCGGTGAATATCGCGGTCGGGTCGCGGCGTTCGGGTGTGCAACGCGCCTGCTGGTAAGGCAACAAAGGGCAATTTTCCCACTCCACCGGTTTCATGACCAGCGGCCTGGGACGATAGCGCCCGCCGGACGCCACGGTGAAGTACTCCTCGAAGTTCACTCCCGGCTGTGCGGAATTGTAAAAACGCTTGAATTTCTCGGGATTTATCCGTTCACGCCGCCGGGTATCCAAGTTGACGGGCACCACCAGCACGTTCGAATCTCCGAACCGTGGCACTTTGAACTTGCCGACGTCGTCCTTGACGGCGAAGTGGTCCACGTACCCGGCGTGGCAGGCGTCGAGAGGAAACAGCCAAACTCCCGCCACGAGAAAGAAAAACAGGTGAAAAATCAAGACGTTGGAACGTAAACGCATCGGGGTGCGGCCTTTCGGCCATCTCTGGAGTGCAATTTAGCGGCAGACCGGCACGTCGAAGGTTCCGGCGAGCCAGCTTGCGCTTTGATCCTTGAAACAGATCGCCAGCCGACCCTTGGCCCGCCCGGCGGAGGCGAACGGTTTTTCCGGCTTGCCTTCCACGGAGAGTTCGTCCAGTACGAGAATACCGTAATACGGCGGATTCACCGACATCGGCGTACCGCTGCTTTGCTCGAACACGTACCAGGATCGCCAGGGCGACTTGTTGCGCTCGGTCGCCGAAAGCTTTTTCGGCTGGTCCTGGCCAGCCGGAACGAAGCTGTAATCGCCCTTCTCGCTGGAGAACATGTGCGTGCCCGCCGGGATGGTGAGATCCTTGTCCTGACGTACCTTGTCCAGCTTGTAATACACGGAGGCGCGAAGCTGTAACCCCGTGGAAAAACAGGGAGTTTCTTCCTTGACGTGCTTCATCTTGCCGAAGTCGAACGACACCTGCTTCATGAATTTCGACGCCTTGACGAAGGCCATGTTGGGTTGAAGATATTTTTCGTGGATTACGCCGGAGACCGGGTGGTCGGGAATGTCTTCCAGGGCCAATTCCCCATCGCAGGTGATTGGAGCCAGTCCGGGCGGTACGTCGAATTCTTTCTTCGGCTTGTCGGAAGGGATCGCTTCCGGTTGCGCCTGCGCCTCAGCGGCGGGAGCCGCTTTTTTCTCCGTAGCGGGTGAGGCTTCGTCTTTGGAGTCGCATCCGCACGCGAGCCAGAAAACCAATCCCACCAACACGACCGTCCAACCCGTCGTTCTCATCGCCTCGTCCTTTCCTTGCGTCATTCTCCGTTTCTCCATTGATTACTTCATTTTCCATTGAAAAACAACAAGTTGTTTACAGTGAACCTATTGTGTATTTGCGTATGCAGGGTTTTTCGTTGTATAGTTGGCCTATTCAGTACATTCGGTTTTCCTGATGTTCCTTTAATGCGTAGCGGATCACAAGGAACGGAAAAGATGAAATCCAAGATCGTTATATCGCTATTGTGGGGATTGACGATCCTCGCGAGTTTCCCCGGAATGTGTCTGGCGGAAAGACATGCCGGTATCGTGGTCTGGAAACTCCAGGCGAACAAAGGGGTGGACGAAACCGATGTCAACCTTATCTCCAATTTCGTAACCAACCAGGTGGCCAAGTATTCGGGAAACAAAGTTGTTTCCGAGGCGGACGTTCAAACCATCCTCAGGGGTGAGGAAACCCGCCAAAAATGTGGAGTGGAAGATACTTCTTGCATGGCCGAAATCGGGGCGGCACTGGGCGTACCGGAAGCCGTTTCCGGCGATATCGGAAAAATCGGCGACTACTGGATGCTGAACCTGAGACGGATCAACGTTCGCACAGCGGAAGTGATCGGGCGGAGTAGCCGCAACATTAAAGGCGATGTCAACATTTTGATCGAAAGCCTTCCCGGTATAGTAGCAGAGTTGTTTGGCAAAACGGTAGCATCTGCACCTTTGACGAAGTCCGAGTCGAAATCCATGGCTTCACCCGTAGTGGAGATAGGACAGTTGATTGTGAAAACTGAGCCCTCCGGTGCGACTCTTTTTATTGATGGAAAGGAAAAAGGCACTACACCCTTCAATCGGAAAATGGATATGGGAGAACATAAATTAGAAGTAAAATTAGAGGGTTACAAGACAGCCAAAGGATCCGTCGAAGTGGATTCGCAAAAAGCAACTCGTTTGAACCTGATCCTGGAGCGAGATTACCCGATGAATCCATACAAGAAGTATGGCTATGTTATGTTTTTCACTGGGTTTGGCCTTGCAGCTTTCGGTGGAATCGCTACGTGGCAGGCGAAAGTCGCAGCGAATGACTACAAATCAGGAAATTGGAGTGCGAAGGATCGCAACAGCGGATGGACGGCGGGCATGGGCATCGGTTACGGCGTGGGTGGTGCGTTGATGGTGACAGGCATTGTGTTGTGGGTATTATCTCCAGGAGATGAAACGTGGTGGAAGAAGCATTCTGCATCGGCAGGTTTGGCTATGGATGAGAATGGTACGATGGTAACGTTGGGTGGGAGATGGTGAAAGTTTTCGACATTTTCGCGCCTTTCATCATGTCATTCCCGCGAAAGCGGGAATCCAGAAGATACGATGCAAAAAAGATTCCATGAATACATCCTGGCGAGCCGACGTAACGAGACATTATACATCAGAGTGATTTCCGATTTGATAAAGCGAGCATGGCAGCACAAAAATAATCAATTAGAAGGTTTTACCGCAAGTACAAAGTATCGTCTCGTGCATTACGAGGAACATGAAGACGCGAAGCAAGCCATTCAACGAGAGAAACAACTTAAGCGAGCGTGGAAGCTGAAATTGATTGAGAAAATGAATCCAACCTGGAGATTTATATGAGGAAATCCTTGCTTGAAAGAAGGGTACCGGATTCCCGCCTTCGCGGGAATGATAGATGGTTTTTATCAATTGCTTTTCTCTTTCTCTTCGTCTCTTTCTTTTTCGGCTGCAACGCTTTTTTAGAGGAAATCGGCGGCGAAGGCCAGTCGTGCTCGGTGAAAAACACCTGCCGGGGGGATCTGGTTTGTAAATACGGTATTTGCGTGAATCTCGACGCGGGGGATGGTGATGAGGAAACAGTTTCCGACGACAATGAGGAAATAGTTACCGACGGTGATGAGGAAATAGTTGCCGACGGTGATGAGGCTGATAGAGAAGATATCGAAGAAGATGGCGATTCGGATTCTTTCGCCTGTTCAAACGGTATCTGCAAAGATTTGATGACTGGTTTCGAGTGGCAGGATACGCCGACTGGCGGATTGATGGAATGGACAACAGCAAAAACACACTGCCAAGAGTTGACGTTGGATGGCACCGGCTGGCGCTTACCGAACATCAGCGAACTGCGCAGTCTGATTCGCAACTGTACGGATATCGAAACGAGCGGTGTCTGCGAGGTGAAGGATGTGTGTTCGGCCTGCGGAGTGAATTCAGACGATGCTTGTCTGAAAAGCTGGTGCTGGTCGGATTCCTGCGCTCCAGATTCCTGTTCCGACAATGGTGGTTCCTCAGGTTGCTATTGGCCAGAGGAATTGAGTGGAACATGCAGCTATCATTGGTCGTCGTCACCCGTTGAGGATGTTTACAATCTCACGTGGGGCGTCTACTTTAACGTCGGTCGTGTGCGTAGTAATAACGTTGCTGGCAATTACGGTGTCCGGTGTGTACGGTAGTCTGGTCGGGTAATTGCTTTACCCGGCAATGCCCAAAAACGGCTTTCTGGTTCGGGTAAAAATTACTTGACCTCCATTCTCGCAGAAATGAACCAAACTCCTCATTTCCCATTCTCTCCGCTTTCGGGTTTACAGCCGTCCAAAAGTGTACTAAAAAGGAAATCCTTAACGATTCCGTTTCCTTGACACCACAAAGGAAGGCACGATGGATTTCACCGAACTTGCGAAAACCCGTTGCTCGATCCGTAAATTTCTGCCGGACCCCGTGCCGGAGGAAGACCTCCTGAAAATCCTCGAAACCGCCGGAATGGCTCCGAGCTGGAAAAACACCCAGACGTGGCGATTCATCGCCGTGACCGACCCGGCGAAGATCGAAGCACTGGTGACGATTCCCTGGATGGAAAAATCCACCAACCGCTGGGCGAAATACGCGCCGATGCTGCTCGTCGCCTGCGCGGTGCCGGGAGAATCGGGAGTTTATAATGGTATTGATTACAAATACGTGGACATGGGCATCGCCTTCGATCACCTGACCTTGAAAGCCTGGGAGATGGGTTACGGCACCTGCTGGCTCGGCGTGTACGACGAGGAGACCGTCCAGCGGGAACTGGGCATTCCGAGGGAAGTCAAGGTCGTGGCGATGACGCCGCTTGGCCGCCCGCTACCGGATTATCAACCCAGGGAGAAAAAGCGGAAACCCGTGGAGGAGATCCTCAAGCGAGATTGTTGGTAGATCCTTCGATGTTTTTGCCGCCGAAAACGTCTAACGGACAGTAATTTCTTGTAAACCGCCCATGCTCGTGCCATGATGGGGCGATTTGGATGTTACCTTTGCAGGGAGAGTGTGCGGTGCTGCATTCGTGGTGGCTGCGGAGCCTAATAATTATTTGTATGGTGTGGATTCCCTCCAGCCTTTGGGCGCAGAGCCAGGGCGTGGACCTGAATCAATTCCATCCCCCGGTGGACAACCTCGGATTCCTCCAGACGGATTCGACCGCGCTTTACTCGCAATGGGGTATGGGCGGAGCGGTCCACACGCAGTTCGCTTACGGGCTGCTGGAGCTGAACCGGCGAATCACCAACACCCAGAAGACCGAAACCATCGATCTGCTCGGTTCCCAGTTGCGCATGGACATGCAATACGCCATCGCGTTCTGGAAATACTACCAGTTGGGTCTGGAATTTCCCGTGGCGCTGTTTCAGGATGGAGAAGGGTTTCTAAACCACGACGACCCCGCCGTCTCCGGCGTGGGGGATCTGAGAATCCATAACAAATTCCGTATCTTGGACCGGACACAGTCCCCGGTCGGCGTGGGCTTCATCACTACCCTGATTCTGCCCACGGGCGACGACGAAAGCTGGCTGAGCGACGGCGGATTCGGCACCGAGTTCAAATTGCTGGTCGATACCGAACCGCTCGACTGGCTGCTGCTCGGCATCAATTTCGGATATCGCCTGCGATCCGGGGATACTATCCTGGGATCTCAGAAAGTCGATGACGAACTGTTGTATTCCGCAGCAGTGCGTTTCAAGCCGAGCGATCATTGGAACCTGTACATCGACATCGGTGGTGCTTCGCTGGCGACCGAACCCTTCAAAAAGAGCTTCAACAACCCGATCATGGCGGACGGCGGATTCCGCTACGACTTCGACTTCGGGCTGTCGCTGCTCACCGGCGTCGGAACGCGCGTCACGTACGGCTATGGTGCGCCGCTGGCGCGTGGCTATTTCACCATCGCGTACACCTATTCCGACAACGATCGCGACAACGACGGCGTGGACGATTACGAGGACCAGTGCCCGTCCAAACCTGAAGATCGCGACGGCAATCAAGACGAAGACGGCTGCCCCGATACCGACAACGACGGCGACGGCATCCTCGACACCGACGACCGCTGCCCGGACGACGTGGAAGATTTCGACGATTTCGAGGACTGGGACGGCTGCCCCGAACCCGACAACGACCGGGACGGCATCCTCGACGAGATCGACAACTGCCCGCTTTCGGCGGAAGATACCGCCGGGGAAACCGACGGCTGCCCCAACCCGGACGTGGACCGCGACGGCATTCCCAATGACAAGGATCAATGCCCCTACGAGCCGGAAGACAAGGAAGGTTTCCAGGATGAGGACGGCTGCCCCGACTTCGACAACGATGGCGACGGCATCCCGGACGTAGTCGACCTGTGTCCGTACTACAAAGAAGATCCTGACGCCTACTTCGACGAAGATGGCTGCGAAGACGCCGACAACGATTATGATGGCGTACCCGACAAAGACGACAAATGCCCGCTGGAGCGGGAAGTCTATAACGATTTCGAGGACGCCGACGGTTGTCCGGACTCTGGTGGAGAGGTTCTGGTGCGTGTTCACGAGGAAGGCTTCCTGGTGAAAAAGCGCATCCGCTTCGAGGAAAAGGACGGCGAGGAAGTCCTTTCGGAGAAGATTCTCCCGGTGCTGGACCAGATGGCGAATGTGATCCGCTCGTATCCGCAAATCCTGCTGATCGAAGTGCAGAGCCATTCGGACAACGGCCAGAGTCTCGAAAAGCAGAAAGATCTCACCCAGCAACGAGCGAACAAGGTTGCGGATTACCTGATGTCGAAGGGCGTGGATGCCAAGATTCTCAAGCCCAGGGGCGTAGGCAACCTCAAGCCGCTGGTGCCTGGCCGGGATAAAAATCCGCGTAACGACCGGGTGGAGTTCAAGATCCTGAAAACGAAGTCGTCGAAAAATGGGAAGAAGAAGGGCCGGAAGTAACATGGGGAAAGTCGATTCGCCAAACTCGTATCTCACCGGAAAACGTATTCGGGGAGCCGTTTTTCGCTGGGTCGCCTGCGGTTTCGCCGTGGCGTGGCTCGCCGCCTCCCTGCCCGTCCAGGCCGCACCGAAAGACCTGACCTTGTGGCGGATGTGTCAGCGCAATCCCGACACCACCGCCTCGAACCTCTGCCTGCTGGAACCGGGTCAGGTGGTCAGGGAGGAAACCCGCGCCTTGGCCGACAAGACGAAATGGCGTAAGTTCGCCCAGCAGTTTTCGATGCTTTTCGCGCCAAAATATCATTCCGCCGCCGATACGCTCGGCATGAGCGGTTTCAACCTGGGCTTCGACTATACGATGACTTCGGTCAGCAAGGGGGACCACTGGAACGACGCGCTCGAAGGCGTCGAGCGTTTCGCCGATCTCGATCCCTACGGTGACAAGGCCCGCGAAGCCGACAATTTGCTGTCCACCTTCCAGTTCGCCATCCGCAAGGGGTTGCCGTATTCCTTCGACATCGGTTTCGACGCCACGTATTTCCTGCATTCGAAATTGTTCTATTTCGGCATGAACGTAAAATACGCATTTCTGGAAGATTTCCACGACTACGCCCCCGATGTGGCCCTTCGTCTGAACTACGGACAGCTTTTCGGCTCCACGGACCTCGACATGCGCCAATTCGGTTGGGATCTGGTGATTTCGAAATCCTTCCCCGCCGCCGGAGTTGTGGAAGTTACCCCCTACACCGGTTACGCCTTTCTCGTAAGTTTCCTGCGACCGGGAATTCTCAATCCGAGCTTCGACGCCTACCTGGAAGATGCACTGCTGAAACTGCCCGATCGAGACGAAATCATTCACCGATGGTACGCGGGTTTGAAGCTGATCGTGGCGACCTTCCACCTTGCCCCGGAGATCCAGGTTTCTTCGGTCGAAGCCTACGCCATCAGTTTCAACCTTGGTGCGGAATTTTAGCGCATCGCGTTGTGGTTCTGAAAAAACGATGTCTTCATGCCGGGCCGGATTCTTCGCCCGGCATTTTTCTTGGAAGAAACCATGCATTCCGATGATGAAACCTGTGACTCGCCAAAATTCCGTAATCCAACAACAGCCGTGCTGTTGGTCAATGCCTTCTGGAGAAAAGCGTCCGGTGGTCCGTACATGTGGTCTACTGATGCCACGTCCGACCGATCTGGACTCGGATTCAATATTGACCTGTTCAAATCAACACTCCAAACAGTACAATTGTCCTGCCCGTGAACTAGCCGGGCTGCAGGAGGCAGCTAAATCTACACGCCACACGACATCATTCAAAACGCCCAATCCAACCGCGCATTTCCACCTACGTTTTCCCTTCTTCACCCATTGACCGCCATCGCCAGATTAGGACAGCTTTCGCAACTCAGCTCCCGATTCGCCTCCAAACGGACTTGACGAGCACTCGCTCGAGCCGCGGCCAGTTCCTCCGGTACTCCCTCACCCCGACCGAAGTACATTTCGTCAGGGGTCTGACCATCGAACGCCGAATGCGGCAGATTACGGTTGTATTCTTCTACGTAGTACCTCACCAAACGTTCCAGCGCCGATACGCTGTCCAGTTGGTT
Organism: Myxococcota bacterium; assembly: GCA_963663525.2. Classification (GTDB taxonomy): domain Bacteria; phylum Myxococcota_A; class SURF-8; order SURF-8. Next base: position 323,968 of record CAXXHC010000003.1, on the reverse strand, counting down.
CAGAAATAACCACTGGTGCTTCATCACACGCCAAAAACCCGATCATCGAGTTCGAAAAAAGCACGGCGGTCTGCGCCAGGATCAGCGCAAGCAAACCCTCTTCCACAAGCTTCATCACCGCACTGTGGAAATTCTCTATTCCACCATCCACCATCACCGCCTGCGGGTCCACTTGGTCACCAACCTCACTGCGAGACTCATAGGCTTTGACCAGCAACTCCGCACTCGACGCGGGCTCCAGCTTCTCGCTGACTCGGTAGGCCAGGATGCGCCGAGAATAGCTGTCGATGATCGCCTGAATATAGGCCTTCGAGCCGTTGACAAGTCGAACCACCGTCACATCGACATGCCAAAAGCCGTCCGGCTTGTTCGCGCGAATACCCTCGGTAGGCTTGGATGGATGAACTCGGGTTCGCGGACGTCTCCAGTCTCGTTCACGTGCATAGCGCAACCACGTCGAAGGAGACGCAAACACCTTGCCCAGACGTTGTGCAAGCATCCCAAGACGACGGGTCGGCACATGACGATAGTCGTCGGAAACTGCCATCTCGTGCATCAGGCGAACCTCTTCCGGTGTCAACTGGGTGGGGTGGATCGCGGGACATGACGCGCGATCATCAAGCGAACAACCCGCCGCTTTCCCACGACACCAGATGTGATACCGAGAAGGGCTGATGCCGACGATGGACAGAACCGCCTTAATGGGTAGCCCGGCAGCCTCTTTCAATGGCTGAGAGCAGTTTCTTTTTATCCGCACCCTCAGGCAACCTCTGCTGGTCCAAACGGTTCTTGGAAATCCGGCAGAGGGTCTGGAGCAATATCATCACAGCCGTTACGATCCGTAAACGTCGTTCCAGCTTCAAAATCCGCTGACGGACCAAAGGATCATCGGTCATGTCGAAAATCTCATGGCTCACGACTTCCAGTTCAGGTCCATGCAACCAGCCATTGATCGTCGATCTGGGAACCTCGAGATCTTTAGCCAAGCTCACATCGCCAGTTTTTCGGACGTATTCGCGAAGTCGATGGTCGTAAACGCGCTTTTTCTGTGGAGTTGGTTTCATTGTCGTATCATACTACAGAACCGTCGGATGCAAAGAAATTAAAGTGGCAATCAAAACGCCCCGAACGGCACCGCCTCCACCGTCCGAGTCAGAGGATGGCGTTCATTGCAGAGACAGACAAGCAATCCTTTTCCGGCCCGTTTTCCAAACAATTCCTGAAAGCTCTCAATCGCCTTGGCATGTTTGGCGCGTGGCGTGGCTGTGAGCTTCACTTCAATGGGAATAAGCTTCTGCCCATCCTCGATAATGAAATCCACCTCGTGCCCGGCGGCGGTTCGCCAGAAATACAGTCGAGGCGTCTGGCCTCGATGGGCAAACATCCGTACCAGTTGTCCCAGGACGGCTGTTTCAAACAGCGGACCGGCGTGCATGCCCTGCGTCACCTGATCCGCTTCGGTCAGATCCAGCAGGTAGCTCAGGACGCCCGTATCGAGGAAGTAAACTTTTGGACGTTGTATCAGCCGCTTGCCGAGATTCGTGAAAAAGGGCTTCAGCGTGAAAACCTGCCCGCCCGCTTCCAGTACAGACACCCAAGCCTTGACCGTCTTGGCTGTGACGCCCAGATCTCGCGCCAGATCGGAATAGTTGATCAGGCTGCCTGCCCGATGCGCCAGAGCAAAAAGGAAGCGCTGGAAGTCACCCAGATCGGCCACGGCGCGAAGGCTGCGGACATCGCGCTCCAGGTAGGTCTGGACATAGGACGAATGCCAGAGCCGCACGTCCATGTCTGGAGACAAGGCAGGTTCGGGGAAACCACCGGTGAAAATGGATCGCAATAAACCGTCGGAGTGGCGTTTGGCGTTCTTTGCCGACTTCTTCGTGGGAAAGAGCAGATCCCGCCAATCCGTTTCCATATCCGGCTGTTCCGCCGACTCCCTGACGGACATGGAATACAAGGACAATACCGCCGTCCGCCCTGCAAGGGATTCGGTCGCACCCTGCATCAGCGGGAAATGCTGCGATCCGGTGATAATGTAGCGTCCTGATTCATCGCGGTGCTCGTCAATATCCATTTTGACGTAATGAAGCAACTCAGGTACATACTGGATTTCGTCCAGGATAATGGGGGGAGGGTAGCGTTCCAGTAGAAGCCTGGGATCATTGGCCGCCTGCTCACGGACGATGAGATCGTCCAGCGTGACGTATTTGTGAGTGGCGCCGAAAAGCTTCCGTACCAGGGTGGTCTTACCGGATTGTCTTGGCCCGGTGACGACAGCCGCCGGAAACTGAGAGGCAGCGCGTTTCAGGACGCCGGACAAGGTTCGTTCGTGGTATTTGATCGTCTTCATGTCTTTGAGGATAAATGAATTTCCGCCAACAGTCAAGCATATTGGGAATTGTATTCCTAATTTGAAAGAATTATTTCTGCCAATCTGTCAGTCGACTTGGAATTTCCTGTTATTGAACGTAGTTGATCCGCTTCCTGTACCGAAACTCAAACGCCCTATAAATTCCAGCGTTTACCGCAGAGTAAAAATGAGGCATGTTCACTATTCCTGAATAAGCGAAGCCGAAAAAATGTGCGATCAGGTCTTGCGAAGGCGCTGAAATCTGGATAAAACATTGTCATGGAAAATCTATCGCCAGCACTGCAGTTTCTCCTGTTGTTCTTCGCCGGTTGGGTCAACCGCAAGCAGCAGGATAGCATTGATTACCTCAAGGAAGAAAACCGTATTCTTCTCAAAAGGCTCGAAGGGCACAGTCTTCGGTTGACCAATGACGAGCGCCGCCGTTTGGCTGTGAAGGGAAAGGCTTTGGATCGTAAGGATCTGAACGAACTGGCTGGCATCGTCAAGCCGGAAACCATCCTGGCCTGGTATCGAAACCTTGTAGGCAAAAAGTACGATGGCTCGGCGAACCGTAGTCCTGGAAGGCCGAAAACCTCCAAGGAAATCGCCGATCTCGTCGTCATGATGTCGCTGGATAATCCAGGTTGGGGATACACAACGATCAGGAACGCTTTACGCAATATTGGTCACGAGATTGGCCGCACCACGGTGAAGCGAATTCTTCTGGATCACGGGATCGAACCCGCCCCGGAGCGGAAGCGTAAAACTACCTGGAAAAGCTTTCTCAAAATCCACATGGAAGCCGGGACGATTGCGGCGATGGACTTTTTCACCGTTGAGGTGTTGACGCTGAAAGGCCTTGTCTGTTTTAAGGTACTTTTCGTGATCGATTTGGCGACACGCCGCGTTCATATAGCCGGGATCAGCAATCAGGTTCACGAGGAGTGGATGAAGCAAATGGTGAGGAACCTGACGGACGCCTTTGATGGGTTTCTTCTGGACATGCGCTATCTCATAATGGATCGTGATCCTCTTTTTACCCTCGCTTTTCGCAAGATGTTGTCCGATAGTGGAGTTAAGCCCGTACGGCTTCCGGCGCATAGCCCGAATCTGAATTCCTACGCGGAACGGTTCGTTTTATCAATAAAATCAGAGTGTTTGGATCGAATGATTCCGCTTGGTGAAAGCCATCTTCGCCGTGCGGTGGCTGAGTATGTCCGGTACTACAACCATGAACGTTTTCATCAGGGACTCGATGGTCAATTGATTGAACCGGATGAAACGGCAGGGAGGACTGAAGGCCGGGTGGAGTGCCGTGAGCGACTTGGTGGAATGCTGAACTACTACTATCGGGAAGCGGCGTAGGTCCGAAGACGTGTGAATGAAATCCGGATTTCGGATATGGGAGAGGATATGTCGAAAAAGAAAAAAACGAAGCGATCATCAAAAAGTAGACCACCGATACTTCTTTTCGGAAATGGTAAAAATGAGGTTGGATACGACGTGGAGCTTGACGAAGAGTACGGCGATGAAGTTGATGATGAATTTGACGACATGCTCCAATATCTTGAAAGACAAGTTGAAGTTAACCAGATGATGTCGTTTTCCAGGATATTGGATAGTATCAATAGCAACCGTATGCAACTGGGTTCCATACAACTGGCTCTCGTGGTTATCAGCGTTTTGCTTTCCCTTGAGTTTTTTGGATGGATCACTGCTCTTGTGATTGGTCTTGTACTTGGATTTGTCGCTCTGATTACTTTTTTGGCGGCAATTGTGGTAAACCTTGATACGGCTTATCTGAATAGCAGAAGCAAAGTAATTGACGATCAGGATGAAGATGAGGAGGAATAAAACAGAGTAAAAACGTGAGTTTTATCAGTGCTGTTCGTCAATGCCTTCTGGAGAAAAGCGTCCGGTGGTCCGTACATGCCATCCGTCGGTCAAAATGGCTGAGCAATGATATTTCTTTGCATCCGACGGTTCTGTAGTATGATACGACAATGAAACCAACTCCACAGAAAAAGCGCGTTTACGACCATCGACTTCGCGAATACGTCCGAAAAACTGGCGATGTGAGCTTGGCTAAAGATCTCGAGGTTCCCAGATCGACGATCAATGGCTGGTTGCATGGACCTGAACTGGAAGTCGTGAGCCATGAGATTTTCGACATGACCGATGATCCTTTGGTCCGTCAGCGGATTTTGAAGCTGGAACGACGTTTACGGATCGTAACGGCTGTGATGATATTGCTCCAGACCCTCTGCCGGATTTCCAAGAACCGTTTGGACCAGCAGCGGTTGCCCGAGGGTGCGGATAAAAAGAAACTGCTCTCAGCCATTGAAAGAGGCTGCCGGGCTTATACCCATTAAGAGTCTATCCCAGTAGGGTGAATTGTGCTATAGTCCTGTGAATATAGTATATTTACAGGAGATAAATATGGGATTGGCAACCCAAGATGATGGATGGAGAATCCCGGACGAATTGTGGGAAAAGATGGAGCCGCTCTTGCCTGCGCGAAAACCTCATCCCTTGGGTTGCCATAACCCGCCGGTTCCGCCGCGCCACGCGATGAACGCCATTCTATTCGTTTTGCGCACCGGCTGTCAGTGGAACGCGCTTAACGCGACGGGCATCTGCTCGTCCAGTGCGGCGCACCGCTGGTTTATGGAGTGGACCAAGGCCGGGGTGTTCGAGGCGTTTTGGCGACAGGGCCTTTTGGAGTACGACAAGCTCAAGGGTGTCGACTGGGTTTGGTGTTCGATGGACGGCGCGATGACCAAAGCTCCGTTGGGCGGGGAAAAAAACGGGCCGAAACCCTACCGACCGCGGAAAAAGCGGCGTCAAGCGTAGCCTGGAGGGGATTCCGCTGTCCGTGGCGGTGGACGGGGCGAACCGGCATGACATGAAACTGGTGAAGGCGACTTTGGAAGGCATCGAGATCAAACGTCCCAAGCCGACGAAACGCAAGCCGCAAGGCTTGTGCCTGGACAAAGGGTACGACTACGATGAGGTGAGAGACTTGGTGGAGGAATTCAAGTTCACGGCGCACGTTCGTTCGCGGGGCGAGGAGGCAAAGGCGATCAAGCAGGAAGCCGGTTTCAAGGCTCGTCGCTGGGTGGTGGAACGCACGCATAGTTGGATGAACCGTTTCCGGAGAATACTAATCCGCTGGGAGAAACGCGCCGATTGCTATCTAGCCATGCTACATTTCGCCCTCGGAATTATTACTTGGCGCGCTTCCGGCCTACTGGGATAGGCTCTTAATGGGCCGGTAATAAGAGCAAGAATATCTTTATCGCGAGCAAATAAATTAACATTATTGTAATCGTTCCAAGCAGCTTGAATCACTTCTTTAAATTGCTTGTCATTTTTAGTGATTCCGATTGAATGCTTTATCTGACCCAGTAGTTTACGCTCATCATTGTTTCTATCGTTGTTTACAAAGACAATTAGATCATCGGTTTCATAGCCAGCATATTTACCTTGGAACTTAATTTTCTTTATTGGATGATTTGGCAAACAAGGAGCAAATCCACATGTAAGCATAAGGACGGCAAAGGAAGCTTGCACGTTGGCCTCAAAATGTACGCCTCCTCCACCTGTTGAATAGGGGTTGCTAAGTTTTTTTAAATTATTTTCATCAGTCATCGTACTTACCTATTGCCGTACTATCGTTTGTGCAAATCTCTCGGAGTATTGGAATTTGACCATATGGAACGTTTTTCAGAATCATAGCATAAGCGAGTTTTTCTTTCATCTTTATTCTAATATCAAGATAAAAGCAGGAGCCATATAAAAAGGTAATTGGAGGCCAGTACATTCATAGCATGTTGAAATGAAAGACTTTAAGCTAAAATTTTAACATCTCGATACTTTTCTTCTCTCAGGGAGATATATAGGTTGTGATGGCTCCAGAACCTTAACTAAAGGAAACTCAGAAGAAGGCAGCTTTTTTAGAAAAGATCGTCGATAATTCGCTTGAGCGTATATTTAATCGAAGATATAATGAAGTTTTCAATACCAATTTAGCTTTGCTGAAGGAGGTTGTGAAAATGGCGCATGTAGACTTACATATCCATACGAACCATTCTGACGGCACATTCTCTCCGGAACAAATCGTTTTTATGGCTTATCATTTGAACTTATCCACAATTGCGATTACAGATCATGATAAGTTGGGGGGCATTCAGGAGGCAATTAAAGCCGTTTCAAAACACAATCTTAAGGATCGATTAAAGGTTATTCCTGGAGTTGAGGTTAGCATCGATTATCCGCACGGAAACATGCACATTCTCGGATACTACATTGATCAAAATAATGATTCACTTTTAAAATTATTGGAAAGAGGTCTTTCAAGCAGGAAAAACAGAGAGCCAAAAGTCATTGAAAAGTTAAATTCTCTTGGAGTTCAAGTTACTCTGGAAGAAGCAAGGGAAATTTGTAAAAAAGAAAATCTAAGCAGACCTGAATTTGCTGACGTTCTAGTTCATAAAAATATTGTCAAAGATAGAGATGAAGCTTTTTCAATGTATCTGGAAAAGGGCAAGTTAGCATACGTTAAAAGAGATAAGATCAAACCCAAAGAAGCCATTGAGGCAATTCTTACTGCTGGCGGGATTCCTGTATTAGCTCATCCATCTCAGTTAGAAATAAATCCAAAGGAACTTACTTCGCTGATTAAAGAGCTTGTTTCTTACGGGCTAAAGGGTCTTGAAATTTACCATGCTGATCATGATGAGGAAGGGATTATTTTATATAAAAAGCTTGCCCAAAAATTTGACCTGTTAAAAACAGGAGGTTCGGATTTTCATGGGATACGCAAATTCAATGTCTGGCTTGGTCAGGAAAAGATAGAGAAAGAAGATATTGACATTGCCTAAATGAAATTAGTCAAAGGCATCGCTTCGGAGAAGTTCAAGTTTTGCCTCTCGTTTATCTTCTGGGAGCAGTTCAACTAAGGACTTATAATGTTGAGTCGCGAAGCCACAATGATATTTAGCAATCTCACTTGCACACTCCCACAAACAATCTTGTACGTGTGGATACAAGGCTTGATAAATAGGATCGTGAGGATCTGGCTGGATCCCATAACGCTTGAATAATCCTAGTATGTTATACTGAGTTATGCTTGGTTTATCACCATTTATGTATTCGTATATCATGCCATGAACATTCTCCGCCTAGTTAAAAAATTTGTGAAACAGAAAGCTACAATCCCTCCATGAAGCAATTTCCACAATTACAAACCAATCTTTTCACCGCTGATCCCCAAGACAGCAGAATCCCGTTCTTTGTTCCTACAAATCTGCCGATTGACATCCTCTACCACTCGTTAAATCTCGTCCGACACGGAAAAGAACAAGCACCAATTGAAGCGTTTTACTTCTCCCTAAACGAACTGAACAGAAACCAAAGGCAAGCCAGCACCACTTCCGCCCAAGATTTAGGCAAAATCTACCAGAACTTCGGGCCACAGAGAGTTTTCAAGCGGGTGGAACTTGAAAAACTCGAGATTTTCCGAGGAGCCGCCTTGCAGTTCGGCAGAAGTCCTGATTTTTACGAGTATTTAGAAAAGCTTTACCTCAATCTGAAGCGAAGGAAATCAGACATCGATCTAGCCTTGCCTGAGCAGGCGTTTTATTATTACGCTCTCGTCAATTCAGGCAATTTCATTTACCCCCATTTCTTTTACCGATACTTGCAGTTGCATCAGCAGGCTTGTGAAGAAATTGCAGACATTCTCATCCAGCAGGAAACCATTGACGGCATTTCCGAGTTATACGAAGAAAGTCTCAAGCACATCCAAGAGGGAAGGATTTTCTGGCAGGCAACCGACTTTACCAAAGCTTTAGAGGCACGATTAAGAGCCGTCATCAGGGAGAAAGGACAGAAATATCAGGCTATTGTAGAAAGAAGCCACATCCCGCGATGGTTAGCCGAGTTCAAGGAAACATCGTTCAGGCAGTATTCTCAAACCGTACTTGAAGATTTGGAGCAGATCTTCACTGACAATTCTATCGAGTTGAAAAAAGCGCAAAAAGTACCGCTAATCGTTTTACTCAGACAGCACCGAGCTATTTTGCATCAACCGATTGAAAAGCATCGCAACTTTTTCCAGCTTGTTCAAAGTTTCAGTCGCACGGAAGCCAACTTTCAGCAATTTTTCATTCGCACTTGCCAGATTTCATTCAACTTTCTTGTTGCCAAGATTGCCGAGAACAACCGTAGAGCCGTCAGTGATCCGCAGCAAAAGAAAGCGTTACGGATCATCTTCAGTCCCAACAAGCTCATTGACAACGACGTACCGTTTCTAAACTTTCTCGTGCGGGGAATGATTTTCGGTGCCGATAAAGTCACCTCCATCGTTTTTTATCGCGGGTTGATGGATAAAATTGGTATTAGGGAAGAATACGGGACAGATCAAAGCATTCTTGAGCCCTTGTGGAAGATGTATTTGCATTTCTATCCACTTTATCTCGATGAGCTTCATAAAATTGAACGAGAGAAGAAAGAAACTTACCAGCCGCTTTTTTCTCCTGAGCAGATTGCTGAAATGCTTCCTCGTCATGCCACGCAGGAAGACGATGTTTTGCTCGGTCAAATCATGGAAGGGTTAGAGCAGTTTGACCCCATCGACAGGGAAATCATTACGAGGCGGGAAGTCAAAGGTCAGAGTTTCAAGGAAATTGGTGAGCATTTCAACATTTCCCGGCAGGCTGTTCAGAAGCGGTACAACAAAACCCTTGAAACTCTCAGGAAGAGATTCAGCAGGTAGTTTTAGGAAATGGTTTCAATAGGTTGCCACGCCCTCTGTCTAAAAATTTCACTACTGCCCCAACCACTGCCCATCCGTGGTTCGAATCAGGATTTGGCCAGCCCTACCACCTGCTAAAACCTCCCCGGTAGGTAAAAGCGCCAGTTCGAACACATTTCCATCCGTTTCGAAACTCCAAATGTAAGGATATCTTTCATTAATGTCAGGGTAGTAATGAGTCGATATCGCGAAATAATGGTCCAGTTCCCCGGTCGCCGGGTCGTATTCATACGGTCCAGGTGCGATGATCCACCGTCCGTCGGGCATTTGGACGGCATCCTGGAGATTCACTGGACTACCGCTGTACTCGATCTGTGGAACGACCTCTTCGATGGATGTCTCCCCCTGGCCACTGATTTCCCGAATGCCCTCTTCATTGCAGAAAAACAGACGGTCGTCGTGCGTCCGGTATTGCCCTTCTTCTGGGAATTCCACATAGAGCTTGGCGGTAGCTCCTTGCAACAGGTAGAGTTGTGTGGAATCGGGTTCGTAGTAAACCATGTTGTTGACCTGAACATACGCCTGCCCACCACAGGAAAGCAGGCGTATCGGCTTGAATTTATTGGGAAACTGGATGCCCTTCACTTCTTCCCATACCAATGGTTCCGCTTGAGGATCAGAAGTATAGTACAATCGGCTGTCCTCCCCGTATTCGTCGTAAATTCCCACTACGTAAAGGCCGCCATCGTGGACTTTCAGGACACTCCTGCCTTCGATACACTCGGAACTGGGGCCTTGGAAGCTCGACCATTCGTCGCCGATCCCATGGATCACTTCCGGTCGTTCTCCCACCACCCAGATTTCTTTTCCATCGTCGTAAAGGGCCATGGCTCCTTCGGAATCGGGATAGGCTTCTTCCCATTCATGACAATCGGTGCGTCGCATGACAGGCAGCCGAAATCCCGTAACGTGCACCCGGAATCGGTCATCACAGGCGGTATGCACCGCCAACGAACGCACGTAAGCATGGGATTGGTAGCCCGGCAAAGCCAACAATGGATGGCGATATGCCAACTCCCAGCGGGTTTCCTGGGGATTGTACTTGAAGTGTCCAAACGCGCCAGGGGCATAGAGGCTATCCACGCCCAGACCATACATTTGGTATGCCGCCCAACCACCATAGCCGGTACAAGGCCAGGTAGGCTCTATGCCCTCGAAATCTTCCATTCCAGGTTGTTTGATGAAGAAAAAGGAAGCACCATCGTTGTTGGGGTTGTTGGGATAAATGTCTGTCGAACCGTACACAATTCCGGTAGACCAATCTTTCCAAGACATCGAAGGTTGATGATTTCCAATTTCACCGGAAGGTATATAACTCGTTATGCTTACTGGCTCGCTTAGAATCCCTTCCACATGGAGATTTCCCCCACCAGCATAAAATTCACAGCTTTCCGGTTGGATCGTGGCAGAGTAAAATGACGTAGTGAAACTCTCGTCTGGAGCTTGCCAGATAAGATCCAAAGCATCCTCTTCTTCCGTTACACGAAAAATTGCAGCCGTCATTATAGGAGTTTCTTCATACTTGATTCCACCGAAAAAATAGGTATGTCCGCCGCACACGAACAATCTGTCAGTTGAATTGTGTATTGTATTTTCATTCGCATCCGTAACCTGCACCGCAGTTGCTACGTTTCCATCCCAGCGTGTGAAACTTCGAAAGATTCCTGTAGACCATGACCATACAGTTCCATTGGAATCCACATCGAGATCATCAGCGATATAAGGACCGTCAATAAAATTTTCATACTCCAGTTGCCATTGACTATTTCCTTCCCGAAAATGAAAAAGTACGTATCCTAACGGTGTAGAACCCGATGCATACCACTCTCCTGGCACTCCTTCTACAGCATGAAGAACCCATACATTTTCCGGGAAAAACGTCGTCGGCTCCTCGCCGGGAGGAATCAAAACAATATTCCCACTTCCACTGAAGACCACACTTCCATCGTATGAATGCTCCAAAGATGTTATTCCGCTGTCGGGAAACATTCTTGGAAAATCAAGTATCCAGCGACTGAGTTTTCTTTCCGGCAGGGAACATTTGAAGGAATTGGGATAAATCCGAGGATCGCTTGCTAAACAGATTTCCGAATCTGATTCTTCTGTTTCTATGTCTTCGATATCCGATTTCTCTTCATCTTCTTCGGTTAATTCCAAGTCCTTATCTACAATTGAATCGAAGTCGTCATCCCAATTGTCGAAGCGGTCCATTTCTTCATCGTTCGTATCAGTGAAATCCACAGCATCAAGATCACCGATAGCTTGCGTTTGACCACCGTTGCATCCCCCCCCTATTAAAAGCGATAAAACAAGAAGCTGTGCGGTGATAAAAAAACACCGCACAGCGAGACAACCAGTACTATACATAGCGAAATGATTCAGCATGTTTCTTTTACTGATTCCATTCCGAGCAATACTCCTGGTGATCATCTGAATCCCATGTATCGGTTATACTGTTTGTCACATCAATGTAATCATCACAAGGATCATATGCTCCTTTCCTAACTGAAGCATCTGTCAGTCCGTCAGAACTACCATTAGTAAAGAAATTTTGGGAAACAGACCAGTGGGTAGCATAGCTTCCACATGCAAAACCATCTGCATCTAATGCTACATGATAAGTGCCTCCACTATTTGGAACTTTGATGTAATTCGCACGCTTATTGTCTCCCCCGAGAACAAACGAATCAGCCGCGCTGCTTGATGAATACTGTGCCCAAACACCAACATAACTTGCAGAAATGCTATTACATCGGAAATGGTCTGCCTCCTCGCTATTTACTGTGGGTAAGCAGTTTCATCTGCGGCAGGTCGAAGTCTAGCTTTCCAGCGACGAGGAAGATCATGGTTCGAAGCTTCCTAAACGACCTGAACCCTCTGGCCTTGCGCTTGGCCGCCTGAATTATACCGTTGATGCCTTCCACCAGCCCTTGTGTCAAACCTGACTGAAACCACCGCAATACCCCATCCCAGTGGGTCTTGATCGTTTTGGCTACCTTGATCATCGGCGGCAGTTGGCTGTGCGTGGCCCAGAAATACCAGTACTGCAACTGCTTCTCACCGTCATCTGGATGGCCTGCGTAGTCGGCATATACCGACTGAAGCGTCTCTTTGAGCCGATAGCCCCTGGCCGTTTTCAGCGTGCTGTCTTTCAACTCATCGAACTTCTCTCGCTCTTTGTCCGTAAGGTTTTGCTCGTTTTTCAACCAGACCCATCTCGTCTTTTCCAACTCAGTCCTGTCTTGGCGCTCCTCACGCCGCACCTCGTCCACGGCCTTGTTGACAAGCTTCATCACGTGGAAGCGGTCGAAGGTCATCGCCGCATCGGGAAACTGTTTCCCAACCCCCTTGATGAACGCCGCTGACATGTCCATGCTGAACTCTTTCACCTGTTCGGGTTTACCGCCGTGAGCGTGAAGCTCAGCCTCGAAGCCCGCCACCGTCCGGTGGTCTTTGCCGGGCTCCACGTGCAGAACCTTCGCCTCGTCCATGTCCACGAACACCGTCACGTAGTCGTGCCCACGGGAACGGCTGGTTTCATCCACGCCCACCGCTTCGACCTCGGACCAGTCCTGCTTCGCCAGACTCGAGTCCACATAGTATTCCAGCACCCGCCAGATCCGCGTGTCGTGCTCACCAAGTATTTCGCCGATCCCCTTGGGCGTCATGCCCTTTCTGGCCATAAGCAGTACCAGCGCCTCAAAAAGCAGCGTGAACCCCGCACCAGGACGCGCCCAAGGTACCTCCACCGTTTTTACTCCGTGTTCAGGGCATTTGATCCGGGGTAGGCGTGCGTGAAGATACGCCTCGTGCTGAAAAAAGTTCAGATGTCGCCAACTCCTCTCGTTCGTATCGTGAACCCCGCAAGCCACCTCGCATTGCGGGCACGCAAACCGGCTCCCGGCGGGAAAATCCAGGTACAGATCCAACCGGTGGCGCTCGGCGTCAAAGTCAATATCCACCACCTCCCAGGGAGGGGTCAATCCAAGAGCCATCGTGAAAAGTCCGCGCTCGTCCATCTCTTGCTCCTTCAGTGTGCAAAGGTTACACTGGCAGAACTTCGGCGGAGGATAAGGCAACGCGGGGACGCGACCCGAGCGCCGTCGAAGGTCCGAACCTGGAAAGGAGGGGGAAACCTCTCCTTTTCTCTTTATCCCTTATTACAACAACCAGGTTTGGACTTCAAAGCGATAAATCCCAGGGGTGCGGGGACGGGTCCCCGGATCGGCGAAGCCGATGCATAAGCTGCCGTTACCCACACTAAACAGCGAAGAGCCATTTTTTCGATCAGCGCTTTCACATCCGGTCCATTTTGGAAATCCTCCTCGGAAAATCCGAAATGATCCATCGGGTTCGCTTTCTTCTCGGCAGCAAAACCGTTGGAAAACGTGAAGGAAAAAAGGATACATACGACAAACAGAACGCTCGCAATCCGGTACCGTTTCATTTCCAGGCTCCTTCGTTTGAAAAAAGAGAACAAAACCGCGATAGTACGTAAACCAACCAATCGGGCGAATCCTCGATGATCGTTTTTCTGTAGATTTTACGAGTAGACTCATATGCTTTGGAATGCATTACATATCACCAGATTAAAAGCATTACAGCGACCTGCCAACGAGAGACTATTCTGGACTCAAAAGGCTTGCGAGGAATCGGAATGATGAGGAAAGGTGCCTTTACAAGCATAAATGTAATAAATAAGACGTCAAGAGAAAGTTCTTTTGTGAATATTAAACCCTTATTAATATTCTACAATGTACATTATCAAACTGGAACGCTTTATTGCTTATACTATCGACTTTATAGATTTTCCTTGCCAAAAGTTGACACAAGGTAATATTGAGCGGATCCAGTCAAAGTCCATATTGACTTAGAGTCTATCCCAGTAGGCCGGAAGCGCGCCAAGTAATAATTCCGAGGGCGAAATGTAGCATGGCTAGATAGCAATCGGCGCGTTTCTCCCAGCGGATTAGTATTCGCCGGAAACGGTTCAACCAACTGTGCGTCCGCTCCACCACCCAACGTCGCGCCTTGAAACCAGCCTCATCCTTGATCGCCTTCGCCTCCTCGCCCCGCGAACGAATGTGAGCCGTGAACCCGAATGCCTTCACCAATTCCCGAACCTCGTCGAAGTCGTAGCCCTTGTCCAAGCACAACCCTTGCGGTTTCTTTCGCGTAGGCCTCGGACGTTTCGTTTCGATGCTTTCCAGCGTCGCCTTCACCAGCTTCATGTCATGCCGGTTCGCCCCGTCCACGGCCACGGCCAACGGGATTCCCTTCGCCTCCACCAACAGACTTCGCTTGACCCCTTGTTTTCCGCGGTCGGTAGGGTTTCGGCCCGTTTTTTTCCCCACCCAGCGGAGCTTTGGTCATCGCGCCGTCCATCGAACACCAAACCCAGTCGACACCCTTGAGCTTGTCGTACTCCAAAAGGCCCTGTCGCCAAAACGCCTCGAACACCCCGGCCTTGGTCCACTCCATAAACCAGCGGTGCGCCGCACTGGACGAGCAGATGCCCGTCGCGTTAAGCGCGTTCCACTGACAGCCGGTGCGCAAAACGAATAGAATGGCGTTCATCGCGTGGCGCGGCGGAACCGGCGGGTTATGGCAACCCAAGGGATGAGGTTTTCGCGCAGGCAAGAGCGGCTCCATCTTTTCCCACAATTCGTCCGGGATTCTCCATCCATCATCTTGGGTTGCCAATCCCATATTTATCTCCTGTAAATATACTATATTCACAGGACTATAGCACAATTCACCCTACTGGGATAGACTCTTAATCTAAATCCACGAGATCTCACGGTTTCGGGTCATTTATTTTGCCGATAAAATATTTCCAGCTTATTTAATTGGAAGGGTTTCATTTTAGAAACTGAAAAGCGTAGCAGGGCGTATCAATAATTTAAAAAAAAACGATTTTCTGGTTGCCTATTTCATTTCTGGCTTCCCCCTATAGACTAGCCTGGAAAATTCATGACGTTTCGTCGAGGACTTTTGGGCGAGAGATGTCCGATCGAATTTGAAACGATTTTCGAGGATCGGACAAACCTATCCTCTGGTTTCGTCCCCCTTGGATCTATCGGTTGTCATCGCGCCTCCTTTTCGCCCGGATCGGGCCGACCGGGGTTTTCGTTACGCCGCCACAAGTTTTCTCATGATCTCCGTCCAGAGTTCTTTCTCCGGGGTGGATTCGGACAGATGGAACCAGATTCTGCGCGTCGTCTGTCGGATTCGAACGCCGATCTTGAGCAGCCTCAATCTCAGCGTTTCGATTCTCGCCGTGCCGAACTTGGTGCTTTTGCACGCTTTGCGTAACTCGTGCATCAGGGCGTAGGCTGCCATATGCAGAATCAGCCGGAAGAAGTTGGTGATGAAACGATGGCAGCTC
The DNA here is from genome assembly GCA_963663525.2 of Myxococcota bacterium. Classification (GTDB taxonomy): domain Bacteria; phylum Myxococcota_A; class SURF-8; order SURF-8. The sequence continues at coordinate 308,410 of CAXXHC010000003.1, read as the reverse complement.
AAGCGGTCTCCGGAGCAATCCAGCTTGAGATCCTTGATCCGGTTTTCGCTCGCCTCGCCGCGCTTGACGTAGAACTCCCGGTAGATCCACGCCGGCGGCTCGTCGAGCGTCGTCACCACAAACCGTTGATTGTCTTTGTCTTTCAGGCGTTCGGCCTTGGCAATCACCCGCCGGGAGGTCGTCCACGATCCGGCCCGGTACCGGCCTTCGGCGTAGATCGTCGTCTTGCGGCCGGTCATGGCCGAAAACAGCCGCGCCGCCTTCATCGCCGTCTCCGCAAGCTTGTTGAGGTTGGCGTTTTTCGCGATGCCAAGCACGTAGTCGATGCCATGCGTTTCGAGTTCGAGGTAGAAATCCTCGCCGCAATAACCGGAGTCGCCGCGCACGATCACCTGCACGCCGGGCCATTTCTCACGAACGCGGTCGGCCAGGTAGATCAACAGCCCGTCCGCGCCCAGCCTGGCCGAAACCCGCCCGGGACGCAGAAAAGGCAGGATCAGATCGCCGGTTTCGCCATCGTGAATCAGCACCGGCTGATAGCAGTAATGCCGATAATAGCCGTGGAATTCGGCAAACTCCTGTTGCCCGTGGGTCTCGTCGTCGGTGGAATCCACGTCGAGGATGATCCTGCCATCGGCGGGTCGTTGGCGATGCTCCAGCCAGTGATCCACCAGGGATTGCAACAGACGCTGGATCGTGTCGTTGTCCGCCGCGTTTTCCAGGCGAGTCAGCGTGGGCTGGCTTCCCAGGTCATCGTCGGGATCGAGTTCGCGGTCACAAGCGGTTTTCAAGGCAGGATCCGAGCGGAGCCTGTCGGCGTCGTTGGCGTCTTCGTAGCCGCAGCAGATCTGGAACACCCGCTGGCGCAGGAGATCCTCCACCGTGTGGCGAATGCGGTTCGGGTCACGGCGATCTTCAAGACAACCGGACAGGCGATGGATCAGGCCAACCCGGCGTTCCACCTCCCGCAACAGCAGGATTCCTCCGTCGGAAGCGATGGCTCCACCATTGAAATCGACCGATATTGTGCGTTTTCCGATTGCGCCAAGCTCAAGTTTTCCGCTACACTGCGTCATGGGCGTTTCCTCTGTTTTATCACTACAAGTGCTTGATCTCACTCGATAAAACAGAAAACGCCCTTTCGTTATTCCCGACATTGTGAATTATTCAGGCTAACGAGATTGAAAACAAAGTTACGGCTCCCATTGAAAAGGCTGATTTGCAAGCTCGTTATCAAGTGGAACAGAAATTTCCCCAAAGAATCGAGGATTTCCAAGGCACCAAAGAAAGAATTGTTCTCTACACAGCTATTCTTTATGAGCGTTACGGATTGCGATTGCCTGAAGAGTATGTACTGAGCAAGGCTTTGGAAGCTCTCAGGGTGGTCAATCTTGCCTCCGTTCACGATCAAGTACAAGGCACTCAGACTGGATTGAACGAGTTTTTCGAGAAGATCAAGCGGCATTTGATCAATCAGCAAGTCAACGCTTACATTACCTTCATCTTCGAGCAAATCAACGCTTTCGACGCGGAAGAGATTGAAGCACTTTGCACGGAATATTTCCGACGGTTTGGACGATACCTGCCGTTTGAATTGCGCAGTATTCCAGCATTGATGCTCAACTGGCGGCAGGTTTTCCAGAACCATGCTCAGATCATGAGCAAGATCAAGAAGGACGTGGGAGCCATCTAAGATGACCATTTTCCAGCAATTTCGACAAGAGGAGAAGCAGGAAAAGGCTTTCCCGCAAGCCGTTGTCGAGCATCGCTACATCATTAAAAGCAAACTGGATGATTTCACCGACAGGGAAGAGGATCTCATTGAAAACGGAAACTTCGTCAAACGCTTTTACATTCATCTTTTCACTTGCGGTTGTGGAAAACTGCTCAGTTTCGAAACCAGCACGAAACTGAAACCGCCTGTTGCCAAGTGCATGAAATGCAATGCTCCCCTCTGTGCCGACTGTCACGAGAAACAGATTTGTAGGGCTTGTGATGAGCAATGAAAAACTCAAAATCCTAATGAAACAATGCGGCAATGAAAGACTGCTCAAGGATTTTTATGCCAGGGTTCATCGGGATTACGATCTTGCCCACAGGCAGGCTTTAGAGGTTCAACAGTATTCCGAAATGCCCTTTCAGCTTCCCAGCAGGGAAGAGGTCAAGCAGTTAGCGGAAGGTGATTTCAGTCTCGGACGCATCGGAACGAGAAACGAGGCATTGAAGCTTAATCTCCAAGAAGCTTTGCTTTTAGGACTGTCCATTGTCGGCGGTACGGGCATGGGCAAGACAACGTTGCTTTCCAACATCGCCAGTCATCTCGGTCATTACGAAGATATCGGCTGCTGGCTTTTCAACGTCCGAGAGGAAGTAAACCAGAATCTTCCTCAGTTTCACCATGTCAGGATGTCGCAAATTCTGACCAACATTTTCGAACGGAAACAGTTCCTTAAACCCGAGATTCAAGCGGACAAAGTGGCGGATATCGTCGCGTCCACGTTTTATCTGCTTTGGACGAGAAGTCTGATTGCCAAGGTTCTCTTTTCTTTCTATATGGAAAACAAATCTCCGACGTTGCAGGAAGTTCGCCATGAAATTGCCCAAACGAAATCCGGCAAATCGTCAGGGTTGACACCACAGCAGTTGAACAAGCTCATCGGTGTTTTTGACTATCTTCTGCAAGCTTTCGGTGACGAGAGGTTTTTACGGGTCGGTTTTCAACCTCATGAGTATTGGGACAGAAAGCTTGTCATCATCAACGATATCGGCAAGCAGGACGTACAGGCGTTGCTAATCACCTATATGCTTTGGAGTTTGTACGAGCACAACGTCCATTTAAACAAGAGAAACAAGTTGCGAACGGCTTTTCTGGTGGATGAATCCCGTTATCTTTTGAGTCTGGATCGGGAGAAGGTTTCGGCGGATTTTGGCGAGCCGGTCTTGGATAGCATCATTTGTCAGCAACGTTCGGCGGGGTTGGCTCTGGTGGCCGCCACTCAGACAGCGTTTCCCAAGATTTACGCTACCAATACCTCGACGAAAATTCTGTTGAAAACGGGCGATGTTCGTTTCTATCAGCTTTCCGCCAAGAGCATGGGGCTCAACACCCGACAGATAGAGTTTGCACTGCTTAACTGCAAAGTAGGTGATGCTGTCGTGACAACTGTGCGTCTTCAGCCGAAATTGGACACTTAGGGGTCGTTTTGAATGTGAGAGCGGTCGAGCCCGGCTTGTAAATTTAGTACTTGTTTCCATCGTTGTTTTGGGTTTATCGCTTTCTTGGAACAACGGACAGGGGATAAAGGGACGACGGAGCATGAAGCTCCGCCTGTCCGCCGTTCACCCACCGTGGCGCTCGGGTCGCTCCCCAGCGTTGCCCTATCCTCCAGGCAGGTTCAATCAGCATAACTTGTTTCTCCTTTACCGACAAGCAGATCCGCTTTTTCCGTCCGAGACAACACCCCGAAATACTTCCAGTAGGGATGATCGTCGGCCATTTTCCGAATCGGTTCGACCGGCAGCTTCAGGTCGATACCGGACTGGTTCTTGGCTTTGCGGCGGGTTATGGACCGCTCTTTCAGCTCTGCCCTGGCCTTCAGGATGGTCTCCCGGCGTCCGAAGTACACGTCTGCCGGGGTCACGTTCCCCAGGGCTTCGTGGACACGTTCGTGATTGTAGTAATCGACGAAGACTTCCATGAAACGCACGAACTCGTCCGGTGTCGTGAACACCAACAGACTGCCGTCGATCTTCAGCGTCAGGTGATATCGCTCGATCTTGCCGTTGGTCTGGGGATGATACGGCGCGGCATAGATGTGCCGGATGCCCCAGAAATCAAGGTAGTCGTTGAGCGCCGCTCCCACGTAGCCGGAGCCGTTGTCGGACAGGAAACGCGGCTTCTTGTCGTTTTCTTCGATTCCGGCGAAAGCCAGGGCCGCCTCCACCACGTCCGAGATCGACTCCCCCGTCATGTCTTGCGACAAGTGCCAGGCGAGGATGAAACGGGACACGTCGTCCAGCACCGAGATCAGGAAATAGAAACCCCAGCCGACGATCTTGATGTACGTGATGTCGCTCTGCCATTGCTCGTTCACCCGTTTGGGCTTCGTATGATATTCTTTGGCAGCCTTCTTTTCGACGATGTGGGGTTTGATCAGACCCGCCGCCTTCAGGATTCGGTACACGCTGGATTCGCTGATGTAGAACCGACCGCTGTCCGTGATCCGAACCGCCAACTCCCGGCTGCTCAACGGAGGAAACGCTCGTGCCTGCTCCAGTACGTGTTCCCGCTCCGAATCCAACAGGCGGTTCCATCCCGGCGACCCACGTCCTTTATGCTCCAGGCCGGTCTTCCCCTCCCGGCGAACCCGCTTTCTCCAAGTGTAGTACGTCGAGCGGGACACTCCCATGGACTTCAGTAACTTCTTCTTGTTGGGACTCCTCTCCACCTCGGTCAAAATCGCAAGCTTCTGCTCCATCATGAGATGCTCCTTTCCTTGCCTCTCGTAGAGTTTCAGCTCACAATTTTTTTTAAACCATGGTTCTCGATCGCCAGTTCTGCAACCAGCTCTTTGAGCCGAGCATTCTCACGTTTGAGGCCGTCCACCTCATCCCTGCTGGCATCCCGGCGAGTATCCCCCGACAGTCGGGCCTTGCCCGCCTCCATGAAGTCCTTCAGCCACTTGTAATAGACGTTGGAATGAAGGCCTTCCCGGCGGCACAGATCCACCACGGACAACTCGCCTCGCAGACCTTCCATCACGATGCGGATTTTTTCCTCGGCGGTGTACCGGCGACGGGTTTTGCGTCGGACCTTACGGATGAAATCCTCGCCCGATCCATCCTCACGGGTACCGGCTTTCGGTTGTTTCGAAGCTTGGCGTTTTTTCGGATTCTCACTCATGACTCGCTCCTTCCTCCGGTCATTCTGCCGGATCTTGGGAGCCGGAATCAACTCCATCTACACATTAACTCCGTGTCCAAGTTTCCCAGACGATAAGCAGTGACAACGAATCGATTCAACCGCCCGTTATTGGTAGCCTTGCACAACCTTCCCGATTTTGAAAACAAAGTGCAAACAACTTCTTTTCCTGAAATCAAGAAAATCTATGGGCAGAAGAAGCCCGTTGGCAAGTCAGCGATTAAGGAAATGGTTCCCGGCTCGGGAGCGTTGTTGAAACATTTTGCTCTTAATCCGTTATCGCCTCTTACGAAAGCTATTGCCCAATGCAAACTCAATCGTCAATCGGGAATCAGTGCGGATGACCATCTTACCGAGAACGGGTACACGAAAAAGGAGCAGGTCAGGCTTTTCAAGGGACGTGGAAGGCAACCTGTACTGCATCAGCTTACCGATAAGGGAAAGCAGTTCCTCAACATCCATCATCCCGAGGTAAAGATAGAAACGTTCCCCGGCAAAGGGTCTTTGGAACATCGTGTTCATCAGCATCTCGTCAAGGAGCGGTTTCGACGGCAAGGTTTTGACGTGCAGATCGAGAAGCACGACAGCGATATCGTTGCGAAACGACCGAATGAAGATTTTTTCATTACTATTGAAATTGCCAATGAGAATTCAAGAAACCTGCAACAGCGAATCCAAGCCAACACGCAAGCAGGTGCGAAAAGAACCCTCATCATCTGCTCTTCCCGAAAGTTTTTTCAGAAAGCCAAGAAACAGTTTCCCTTCTTTTCTCAGGTGGAAGTGGAAGATATGGAAATGTACTTGCTGGAAAGAACGGCACGATGACTCAGCAAGAAAAAGACCATTTGCCTCCGATTCTCACCGTGCAAGAAGTTGCGGAATTGTTACGCATCTCTCCGAAATCCGTTTACGCTTCCAAGGAAGAGATTCCCGGTTTGATAAGAATCGGAAGAACCCTTCGATTTTCCCGCGATATTTTGTTAAGCTATCTGGGTATTGACCAGCGTCGCGTCAAGGAGAACACTTCATGAGTGTATACAGACGGCGCGACAACGGAAAGTGGCTCATTGACATCACCTACAATCACCCAGATGGAAGGAAGGAGATTATCCGCAAAATCAGTCCCGTCAACACCAAACGCGGGGCTGAGCAGTACGAAGCGCAGTTACGCCAGGAAATGTTGAAAAGGGACAGTCTCCCGCAAGAAAAGCCGCCCTGTCCACGTTTCAGGGAGTATGCGGAATCGTTCATGACGGAATATGCCAGAGTGGAAAACAAGCCTAGCGAAGTCATCAGCAAGGAACGGATCTTGAAGAATCATCTTTATCCTGTCTTCTCCAGAAAACCGCTCGACAGAATCACGCGGGACGACATCAAGGCTTACAGGAGCAAGAAGCTAAGAGCAGGATTAAGCCCCAAGACAATCAACAACCACGTCACGGTTTTGACGAGAATCTTGGGAGAAGCCGTAGAGTCAGGCTTGATTCCGTTCGTTCCTCGTGTCCGTCGCTTGAAAGTGCCGCCTCCGCAGTTCGATTATCTTCTGCCTGAGGAAGCTCACCAACTGGTAGAGGCTGCGGAAGGGCTATGGCAGGTCATGATTCTGCTCGCACTTTCAACAGGATTACGGCAAGGAGAACTTCTGGCTTTGCAGTGGCAGGACATCGATTTGACGAAACGCTTTTTGATCGTGCGTCATTCCTTGTTTCGCGGCAGAGTGGGAACTCCCAAGAGCAACAAGGAACGGATTCTACCTCTCAATCATGCGGTCATCGAAGCTCTCTCGACGTTGAAAAAGTCCAAGAGCGGGTTTCTTTTCACCAACAGCAAAGGAAAACCGCTTACGGACAACGAGTGCAAGTGGCCGATCAAGAAGGCTTGCAGTCGTGCAGGCATCCGACAGATTTCCTGGCACGTCCTCCGACACACGTTTGCCAGTCATCTTGTGCAGGCAGGCGTCAGCATCATGGAAGTGCAGCGATACCTCGGTCATGCGGACATCCGAACCACGCAACGGTACGCCCATCTCAACCCGCAAATCAGCCATGTTGCAGTGGAAAAACTGCCGAGTTATCGCACATATATCGCACAGAACGTGGTGCAATTTCGTAACTATGCGGAATCACAGTAGAAAACTGGCGGAGGAGGAGGGATTCGAAGCCAGATTTAGGCAATTCAAAAAACCTAATGATTTCGCAACCCTAGCCGCCAACCCATTGAAACCACTCCTAAAACTTATCCCATTTCAATCCAACTAGAACCATCCGAATCCGGTCTGAGCCGCAGTGTTTTGGCACAATAGGGGCACAGACATGGGATACAGATGCTTACGCCGAATCATATGTCAAGAATATATTGCGTACACTTTCCACTTTTTTTCAACGTGTTTTCCTTTTCAGAGAAGAAGGTCTTGCCTTTCCGAGAGCCAACGCACACCTGCCGGTAACGCCCTATCGCATTTACTGAAGGCAAACTTCTGTCCCTTTATTTCTCCGAGCGAGTCTCGTTTTATTGGCGTTTGGGGGCGGGTGTGCGTTCTGAGAACCGAGCTTGCGAGGTGAACAGTTATGAAATCGCATCCAAGTAAAATGCTTCCAATCGGTATCGACTCTTTTCAATTTTCTGCCTTCACATACGGGCTAATTGACATTTCAACGCCATTTCTTACACGAACAAGTTCTGACAGTTGGTATTTCCGCTTTCCGCAACCCTTGTCGGAGTATGGCGTTTATTTGAGTTTTCGCGGCAATATAACGACCTCCTTCAAAGTGTTTTTACGCTTTTCGGCAAGTCGGTTATTAGACCCCCGGCGTATAGAATCAGCAATGCCGAGTGATGCTTTCGCTATCTGCGAAACGCTTGAATCCCTGCTTGCTTTCGCCGCTGAAAAACTTTCGTTTACGAATTTTCCGTCTGTCTATTCTGACCAATGGCGACTAAGCAGGATGGATCTGTTCGTTGACTTCCATTGCTCCCCTTGGGTTTGGAAAGTTCTTTTAGATAGCCTTGAAGCATCGCCGTTAAAATGGAGTTCACAGCACAAGGTTCATTCTGAGGATGAAGATTTGTGTATGGGCGAGTTTCCTTCAGACCTTTCGGGTTGCACCACAACCAATCGAGGCAAGCGCCGCAATTTGCAGCAAGTGGCATACGACAAGCAGCTTGAATGCTATAAGCATCGCCCGGAAATAGCCGGTCAAGTTCCTGTGGGAACCTTTCGCCTTGAAAGCCGAATCTTCGGTGCGAAGCAACTGAAACGCGTGAATTTGTCAAATCGAACCATTCCCGAAGCCCTCAGTTTTTCCGGACGGACATCCTTTTTACGATTCGTTTTCGATAGGAGAGGTCTATTCTCCAGAGAAAAGTGCAACCCACTTACGGTTCGGGATGAATACCTAAAGAGCTTGAAGTGGCGCTCTCACTATCGGTATCGGCTGATAATGGCCGATGTTCTTGGCAAGCGGTATGAAGCGGCCAGTCAGACGCTATCTTATCATGGAGAAAAGGAACTATCAGCTTCCTATATGGACAACCTCAGAAGGAAATGGCGAAACATGGGCCTTCTTCGATTTGATCCGCACGAGAATTGGATTCTTTCCTCGTTTGTCAGGATGATTGAACAGGCACCTGATGGATGCTGGCTTGATTCCAGTCATTGTTCCTCATGTTTCCGTCCCGCAAAGTATCTCCAAAATGGAGAAGTCGAAAGGGAAATGCTAAAATGGAATACTCCATAGGGAATCGGATTATTTGTTTCAAAATATCCTCGATTTCGTTTTTCACGGTTCCTCATGCGAGCGAATAAAAGATCACTGAGATTTTCGCGTGAAAAACCGGCTGTTCCTACCACTAAAGCGTTTTCCGAGCCTGTAGGCAAGCGAGTTTTCGTCAACGAATATCCCTTACAATTACTAGTCGTTATCGATTTTGTTCCCAACCGGTCGGTAGGAAACACTTTTCTCTTGACTTCTCTGTACGTGTGTCATACATTATGTACATATGACATTTCAAAAGGAGCCGAAGTCATGAATCAAGCCATCGCCTATCTTCGGGTTTCTACTTCTCAGCAAGCAGAATCACAAGCCGGGTTGAACGCTCAGCTAGATGCTTGCAATGCCTATGCAGAGCGTAATGGGCTTCAAATCGAGGCTGTAATGGAAGATAAGGGAATCAGCGGATCAAAGGGACTGGAAGAGCGTCCGGGTTTGTTAGAAGCCGTCTCTCTGCTTCGAAAGGGCGATGTTTTGTTAGTCGCCAAACGTGACCGGCTTGGCCGCGATCCAATCGCTGTAGCCATGATCGAGGCAGCCATAAGCCGCAAGAAAGCCCGCGTGGTTTCTACGATGGGAGAAGGTACGGATTCCGACAACCCGACCGATATTCTAATGCGACGCATGGTTGACGCTTTTGCCGAATATGAGCGGCTTATAATTGGCGCACGAACCAAGGCCGCACTGAAAGCAAAGAAGGCGCGTGGTGAGCGGGTTGGCAAGATTCCGTTCGGTTGGAATCTGGCTTCGGATGGAAAAACTTTGCTTGAAAACCCACAAGAGCAAAAGTCTATCAGTCTGATGCAGCAACTTCGACGATCTGGAATGTCCATCCGACAGATCGCGGCAGAGCTTGACAAGCGTGGTATTTCAACAAAAAATGGCAATGGTAAATGGACGCCGAAAGTGGTTTGGACGATTCTTGAAAAGGCTGCATGATGCCAAAACAAACGAAAAAAGAACGGATGCTTGACGAACTGGCAAACTCACTTAAAGGTGTTCATCAGGACAAATTAGAAAGCCTGCTTGTGAAATCGGCTAGGATGAATCTAAGGGTTACACCCGTTGAGAAAACGGAAATTCAGCAAACCGCCAAAAGGTGCGGTTTGACTGCAACCGAATATCTGCTTTCCTGTCATCGCGTTGTTAGCCAACGCCTTTCCCGGTCAAAATAGCCCGAAAACAAGTTCTCAAAAGGTTCGACCCCGGCGGGTCGAAATTCGGTCATAGGCACCGAGTCGATTCCTCATGAGGGTCGGAAAACGTGGTTTGCCGTTGCTACCCATAGATTTCAATAACCACTGATTTTAAAACGGTTAATGAATGATTTTCTGCGGTTCTAGACTGATTTCAGTCCTTTTTCGATGAATCTGTCCGAAAGCTCTTTTGCTACCGTTTCAGAGAATACCGACCATGCAACACATTGATATTACCCTGTACTTTTGAACAGTAAGCAAAATCCAAGCTGCGTAGAAAATTCCCGTAACATTCTGGCGACACCAACACAGATTCCCGATTTCGGTAATCACTTTACTTTTGCGGTCAAATATATTGAATTTCGGTGGGATGATTTCCTCAGCAAACAGTCGCTTGAACACCTGAGATCATCATGGTTTCGTGATTTCAACGGTGATTGTGGTCATGTCTTGGTTAGCGATTTCCTCCCCAAGCGAAAGCCGGAAAAGAAATTCCCTATACCGAACAGATTTCGTTTGCCCAATATCCAGTTTATCCCAAGGGAGTCTTGACCAAACATCGTTTTCCTTGCCCGGTAGAATGATGTGGATAACTCGGCTCACATCGGTTGCGAGTTTTGCCATTGAAACCGCGTTTGGCTGAATTATGACCATGATTACCAGCTTATCCCGTTCGATGCTGTAAACCGAATCATAGCCCTTGCCAACCCATTTATATTTCGTGGTATCCGTTTTCACTTTCTTCCAGCTATGGGGCGGAGTGTCATCATCGGACATCGGAATTTTGAGCTTTTTCACGATACCGTCAATATTGAAAACGCATTTGGCAACCGCCTTTGTTTGATATGGACGATCCCCACCGAAATGAATATAATGTTCAGCAATTTCATATTGTTGGCACTTGATCTTTGCCGCTTTCTGAGGAAGCTTCCCTCTGCCTGTAGCAACCGTTCCTAGATTCATCAGATCAAGAACAGAGTTCTTGCCAGACAAATATCCCGCTCGCCAGATAAATACTTTTTCAATGCCTTCCGCTCTCAGTCCGGCCATGTACTTTTCGGATTCTTGAAACGCCTGTTTCACGGCCTTGGACATGTTTTCCCGCCTGTTTACGGGAGATTCAATCAGGTTGACATAAAGCGTTTTTTTGCCATCAGAATAGATGCTGATTTTCAATCCAATTTTAGCCAATTCATTGCTCAGTGCTTTTCTGATATTGAAAATATGACCTCCAGGCTGGGCAAAATCTTTGACGGATTTGCACTCGATACGCTTTTCTTTTCCCTCGATAATCTTCGGTATTTGAAAGGGGGCGCATTCAGGGTTTGTTACATTATTGGTTGGTGTAGAATTGGATGCAGATTGTGCCGGTGCTTGGTGATTTACCTTCTGATGTCTGACATCGTGGGAATCGGAATCGGAAGGAAGAAAAAACAACTCTACTTGTATGACGATTGCAGCCACAACGGGAACGCCAAAAACGATGCCCAGCAACAAAAAGACATTATTCGGATTGACGGAAAACTCGCTTCTTTTACTGTACTTTTGATAGCTCATTCTTTCCCCCTTTGGTAGCCTTTCTTCTTTGCCCCAAAAAAAGAACGGGGCAACATGTAACCAGGCTAGCCCATCACATGCGCCCCGCCCAAAGAGGCGCACGTGTGACTAGCACGGCGCATATGGGTGTGCGTCGGGCTAACCTGTTTGTCTGCTTCAGTAATTCGAGCGTTTCCGTTCGCGGGTAGTCACTCCGCCAGCCTCAAGAGGCAGGAAACGCACAAATTGCGAGAAGCGGGATAATATTAGCTTAAATTTCCAGCAAACTGAAGGGAAAAGATGACCAACGCTTTTTGGAAACAGCTTGGTGAAATCACCTTGCACTTGAATCATTTTTAAGTCATTGAAAACAAAGAGAATTTTCTTGACAACTCTCTCGGTTGGACTAAACTGGATTTGTTTTCCGGTAATGGCGGTCTTTGTCAAAGACTTACCGGAAAACGGAAAATTTAATTAGCCAGAACGAACGGTGCGTCCTGACTGCCAATTTTTCTTCGACTGGCACATTTTTCTCGAAAGGGAAGTGTGTCATGACGAAGAAACGATTTGAAGCCAACCACAACAATCCCAACCAAAGCCCTCCAACTCTTGAAACCGATGTCATGACGGCATCCGAAACAGCATTCCTATTGAAAGTGAACGTCAAGACGATCTACGAGGAATGCAAAGCCGGGACCATTCCGCATTCTAGGATTGGGAAACAACTTCGCTTTTCAAAACGCGCCGTGCTACAGTCGCTTTGCGGCTAGAGTTGCGATTCGCATAGATACAGGAGTCAGTCATGTCAGTGCGATTTCGCAAAAAAAGTAGATCGTGGGAGGTCGATATTCACAACTACATTCTTCCAAATGGTCAAAAGGTTCCACGTATCCGCAAGTCTAAAAAAAGCTGGACAAAGCGAGATGCGGAAAAATGGGAACGCGACACCCTTGTGGAACTACGCCTTGGCAGTTATGGGAGAAGAAAGGAGGTTCCAAAACTCAGTGAGTTTAAGCAGGAGTTCATGGACAATTATTCACGAGTCAACAATGAACCAAGTGAAGTAAAATCAAAGGAAACTCATTTCAGGAAGCATCTTCTCCCTGAGCTTGGAAAAATGCGATTGGATGAAATCGGAGTGCGTGACCTTGAACGTTTCAAACGCATCAAGCAGGATGAAGAGTACAACCCAACAACCATCAATAAAATCCTTCAGACCTTGCGAAAGACTCTCAATGTCGCTCAAGAATGGGAGATCATTGACCGCGTTCCAAAATTTAAGAAGTTGAAAGAACCGGAACCGGTTTTTGATTTTCTGGAATTCTGGGAGGCTGACAGTCTTATTGCTTCTGCCGAAAAGGAGTGGCGAGCAATGATTGTTATTGCTCTGAAATGCGGAATGCGTCCGGGTGAGCTTCATGCATTGAGGTGGGACGATATTGATTTCAACCGAACAACTCCCTTGGTTCATGTTCGGAGGTCAATCAGTCGAGAGGGGCGCATCGGCCCACCAAAGAATAGCCGAAGTCGGGTGTTACCGTTATGTGATGACGCCGTGGAAGCCCTTATCGCCCATAAACACAAAAATGGAATCTGGGTTTTCTGTGATGAAAACGGTGGACCGCTACGAGACAACAAATGCAAGCATCCTTTGAAACGAGCTTGCAATGAAGCTGGGTTGCGTCAAATCTCTTGGTACACGATGAGGCATACGTTCGCCAGCCATCTTGTTATGCGGGGTGCGCCAATCGTTACGGTTCAGGAATTGATGGGTCACGCGACAATCCAGATGACCATGAGATACGCCCATCTATCTCAGGACGTTAAGATTGATGCGGTTCAACTGCTTAACTCTAGGGGCACAATAGGGGCACAGCCGGAAAGTCAGATGGCTAACTGATTGGAATGAAAGGGATAAGTTGGCGGAGGAGGAGGGATTCGAACCCCCGGATGGTTTCCCATCAATGGTTTTCAAGACCACCGCCTTCAACCACTCGGCCACTCCTCCAAATAGGAAGCGTTATCAACGTACTTCAATTTAATCTTGCCGTCAACTCCATTGAAATGCAGCACTTGCCCTTTTTAAGGATCGGAAAAAAGAGAATTACAGATAGAAATCTCAATCCTTTTCCGGCTCGTCTGCGGGTGCCTATCGTCTGGGAAACTTGGACACGGGTTTACTGTGTAGATGGAGTTGGTTTCGGCTCTCTAGATTCAGCAGAATGGTTGGAAGAAGGAGCGAGTCATGAGTGACAATCCGAAAAAAGGCAAAGTCTCAATACTACCCGAAATTGAGCACCTATGAAGATAGATTGGGCATGGAATTCTGCAAGGTTCGGCGCAAAATCCGTCGTCGGCAGACCGCCGAGGTGCGCCGAGGTGACTGCTTTTCGAAAACTTTGCCATTTCGTCGGAGATTTTCCCACTTCTTGCGCTTTCGGGACAATTGGCATCGTCCCCCATATCATCAATACGAAAATGCCTGTCCATTTCGCCACCCCACGACGCCTCATATTTTGCTCCATCGGCAGAAAATTCACGCACGAAAACAGTGAGGTGCACATTGGTGAGCCAAATAAGCCATGGGGCGGACAGATTTCAAGTGGGCTGATATTCAGGATCTATTTCGGAATTACAGTGATATTCAGACCTGCCCCCGGTCGATGTGGGTCCGAATGAGGTTGCCACCTCCCCGGCGAGCATCGTTCATCGATTCTTCGGCTTTTCTCAACAGGGAATCGACCGTGTCTCCCTCTATCCACTGGGCGATACCAATGCTTAGCGAGAGCGAGCCCTCGTAGGCCCGACCAAAAGCTTCCCCGATACGCTCGGCGATGAAACGCGCCTGCACTTTGTCCGTTTCGGGCAGCAGCACGACGAATTCGTCGTTGCCGAACCGAAAACCGATGTCGTATTTGCGCGTCATGCCCGCGAGCATCTCACCCATGTGCGCCAGCACGTCGTCCCCGGCCTTCATCCCGTTTTCCTCGTTGTAACGATGGAAATAGTCAATGTCGCTGTAAATGATGGAAAATGTGTAGTCTCGCCGCTTGGAGCGGTCGATCTCGGCCTCCACGGTGCTGTAGAAGTGGGCCGAATTGTACATCAGGGACTGCGGATCCGTAACCATGGCGGTTTCGAGCGCTTTGTTCGTGTTTTTTCGCAGACTTAGCAAGACTCCGGCGAAAAGCACGTTGATGAGTGCGAACGATCCCAGCGAAATCGGGTTGGCCAGCGAGAAATACGGCGGGACCAACTGAACCCGGCCCAGCAGGTACAGCAGCAACACCGAAATCCATAGCCCGGTATACAGGTAGCGTGTATCGTCCGACATGGTTTTCCCTTCCCTTAGGGCGTATCGTTCGGCATGGCCAACCGCATTTCGGGTAGCGCCGTGTGTTCCTGAAACGCCGCCAGCCGCCGCAGTACGTCCTCGTGGCTCAGTTGCAGCAATCCGTCGGTCGAAAATCCCTCGACCAGGAAACTGGCCCACAGCGTTCCGGCAACCAGGGCCTTTTTGAATGTCTCGAAATCCGTGGCCTTGCGCGACGCCATGTAGCCGGTCAGCGCTCCGGCGAAGGTGTCGCCCGCCCCGGTGGGATCGGCCACATCGTCCACGCAGTAGGCAGGCAGATGAAACTGGCGACCGTCTTTCGAAAAGGCGCTGGCCCCGTGTTCACCGCGCTTGATGACGAGCACGCCGAGGCCGTGATCCAGAATCCAGCGCGCCGCCTGAGACAGGTTGTGCTTTCCGCTCAATTGCCGGGCTTCCTCGTCGTTGATCGTCAACACATCCAGCCGGGGAAGCAGGTCGACGACCTTTTGAGGGAAGAGGTCGATCCAGAGGTTCATCGTGTCGCCGACCACGAAGGGTTTTCCCTCGATTTGATCCAGTACGCGAGCCTGCAAATCCGGCTGAATGTTTCCCAGCAGCACGAAGGGCGTTCGACGATAATTGGGAGGCAGTTTCGGGTCGAAACGCTCGAAAACACCCAATTCCGTGTTCAGCGTCTCGCGGGTGGAGAAATCGTCGGCGTATTTGCCGGCCCAGCGGAAAGTCCGCCCCTCGGCGGTTTCCAGTCCTTCGAGGTCGATCTTGTAACGACGGTACAACTCGACGTGGCGTTCGGGAAAATCGCTGCCGACGACGCCTACCAGCCGCACGCCGGTGAACGACGATGCCGCCAGTGAACAGAACGTGGCGGAACCGCCTAAAGTTTCCTCGCGTTTTCCCTTGATGGTTTCCACGGTATCCAGGGCTACGGAGCCCACAATCAGTACGGACATGGTGACATTCTCCCATACGCGAAAACGGTGCGTCGTTCCGTTCGCGATTGAATTCAGGTTCAGATCCAGTAACGTCCGGCGATCACGTCGAGCCGCTCTCTGACCTCTGCCGGAAGCGATTCCGGGTTGGCCATCAACGCGCCTTGCAGAGCGTGTCGGCAGGCGCAGTCGTCGGGTTCGGCGGGCAACGCTTCGAGAGCATTCTTTAGTATTTTCCGTGCGTTGCCGATGTTTGCGTTGAAGGTTTCGATGATTTTCTCGGCGCTAAAAGGTTCGTCGCTTTCCTTCCAGCAGTCGTAATCGGTAATCATCGCGATCGTGCAGTAACAGATTTCCGCTTCCCTGGCGAGTTTGGCCTCGGTGAGGTTCGTCATGCCGATGATGTCCATACCCCAACTGCGGTAGGCGTGGGATTCGGCGCGGGTGGAAAGCTGAGGCCCGTTCATGCACAGATACGCGCCGCCCTTGTGGGCGTGCTCGCCCAGGATGTCTTTCGCGGCATCGTAGACGATCTCGTTCAGTCGGCGGCAGATCGGATCGGCGAAAAGAATGTGAACCGCGATGCCGTCCTCGAAAAATGTGGACGCCCGATTGCGGGTGCGGTCGAAAAACTGGTCCACCAGCACGATGTCGCCGGGTTCGTACCGTTCCCGAAGCGATCCGGTGGCCGATACGCTCAGAATCCGACCCACGCCGAGTTTCTTCATTCCGTAGATGTTCGCCCGGTAATTCACCTGGTGCGCCGGAAATCGGTGTCCCTTGCCGTGTCGCGGCAAGAAAACGACCTCTTTTCCCGCAAACGTGCCAAGAATATAGGCGTCGGAGGGAGATCCGAACGGCGTGGAGAGTTCGATGCGCTCCTTGATGTCGAGTCCGTCCATGTTGTACAGACCCGAACCCCCGATGATTCCGATCCTTTCCGTCATTGAATGCCCCTCGTACGTCCAGAATTGAAAGATGTGGGGAAAGCTGGACTTTCCCCAATTATTAACGTAGCTTGCTGCAACTGGCAAGAAATTCGTTTTCCTCGGTGCACGGCTCGATGACGGAAAAACGCTGGACGACAATCGAACTCATCAAGTGGACGACCGGGTATTTCGAGTCGAAAGGACTCTCCTCGCCTCGCGTGGATGCGGAAATCCTGCTCGCCTGGGTGCTGGAATGCGAACGCATGGACCTTTACACCCGCTGGGATCGTCCCGTGTCCGAGGACGAGCGCGACCGCTTCCGCGATACCGTACGGCGCAGGGCATCCGGAGAGCCGGTACAGTACATCACCGGAGAGCAGCCCTTTCACGACCTCAAAGTCCGTGTGGACCGTCGGGTGCTGATTCCAAGACCGGAAACCGAATGGCTGGTGGAGCGCCTTTTCGAGACGGTGCAGCCCTCCGGTTCCGAAAAGCCATGCAAGGTGCTGGACGTCGGCACCGGTTCCGGGGCCATCGCCTGCGCGCTGGCGTCGGGATGGCCGATGGCGACGGTCTGGGCTGTGGATGTCTCCAGAGGCGCGCTGGATCTGGCTCGTGTCAACGCCGAAACGGCAGGGGTGGCGGAGCGGCTGCATTTTCTCGAAGGCGACCTTTTGCAGCCCGTTGCCGAAAAAACAAGCTTTTTCGATATCGTCGTGGCGAATTTGCCTTACATTCCAAGCCCTTCCATGAAATCCCTTCCCCGTGAGGTCCGCGATTTCGAACCCACGCTGGCGCTCGACGGAGGCGACGACGGCTTCCGTTACGCGGGGAGGATGCTTGAGGAAGTAGCCATGTTGACGGCTCCTTTTGGATGGCTGGCCCTGGAACTCGACCACACTACCATGCCGTTGGCAGTCGAAGTGCTCAAACGCTCGGGGGATTGGGAGACGGTACGCGCCGAAAACGACCTCACCGACAAACCCCGCGCCGTGTTCGCACAAAAATCCCGTTAGCCTGCTTTAAGGAAAAAAGTGTATTATTTCAACAAGATACATGCCAGATGCAGGTGTGCTCCAGGGGGGCTTTATCCGACACGAAAGCGGGAACTTTCAAATGGATGAATGCAGAATGGTTTTAAATGAGGTGGTTTCTTTTGATTTCAGCCGGTTTTCGGATACGGGCTTGATTTTCTCCGGTGTTTCGAATGGTCTCTCATGAGCATGAGATCAATCATTATATAACTCATATTAGCTTGACGGGGCTGCGAAAAAATGTTAGCGGATCAATGGCCTTGAAATAGGGCCGACGCATCCGATCCGACCTTGCGCGGGAGGAACCCGCATGTGCCATATTTTCGAATGAACCATTTGGAAGGAGAACAGGAATGATTAAACCCCACGGATCCGAAACTCTGAATCTGCTCTACGTCGAGGATGATGCCAAACGCGCCGAGCTGGAAAAAGAAGCCGCCGGGCTGCCTTCGATCGTCGTGTCCTCGCCTGCGGCTGCCAACGCCGTGATGATGGGCAGCGGCTACTTCAACCCCCTCACCGGGTACATGAACGTCGCCGACGCGATGTCCTGCGCCGGTCGTATGACCACCCAGGACGGCCTGTTCTTCCCCGTTCCGGTGATGAACCTGGTCGAAGACATCTCCGCGATCAAAGATGCCAAGCGCATCGCGTTGCTGGATCCGAACGTGGACGGAAACCCCGTGCTCGCCATCCAGACCGTGGAAGCCATCGAAGAAGTCACCGACGCGCAGATGGCCTACATGACCGATAAAGTCTACCGCACCGACGACGAAGCGCACCCGGGCGTCAAAGCCTTCAACAATCAGGGCAAATTCGCCGTTTCCGGTCCGATCGAAGTGCTGAACTACTCCTACTTCGCCACCGATTTCCCCGGCACCTTCAAAACCGCCAAAGAAATCCGCGACAAAATCGAAGCCAACGGCTGGAACAACATCTGCGCCTTCCAGACCCGCAACCCGATGCACCGCGCCCACGAAGAGCTGGTCCGTATGTGCATGGAACGCTGCGAGTGCGACGGCGCCGTGATTCACATGCTGCTCGGCAAACTGAAAGCCGGCGATATTCCCGCCGACGTGCGCGATGCCGCGATCCGCAAGATGGTCGAACTGTACTTCCCGCCCAACAGCGTGGAAATCACCGGATACGGCTTCGACATGCTGTACGCCGGTCCCCGTGAAGCCGTGCTGCACGCGCTGTTCCGCCAGAACATGGGCTGCACCTGGCTGATCGTCGGTCGCGACCACGCCGGTGTCGGCGACTACTACGGCCCCTTCGACGCTCAGGACATCTTCGACTACGAAGTGCCCGTCGGCGCGATGGAAATCAAGATCTTCAAGGCCGACCACACCGCCTACAGCCGTGAGCTGAACAAAGTCATCATGCTGCGTGAAGCCCCCGAAGGCCACAAGAAGGAAAGCTTTGTCTTCCTGTCCGGCACGAAGGTTCGCGAGATGCTGTCCAACGGCGAAGACCTGCCGGTCGAATTCGCCCGCCCCGAAGTGGCCAAGATCCTGGGTGCCTACTACCAGTCGATCAAATAAATTCCACTAGGGAATTGTAGCGAATCAAACGGGACGCCCAAGGGCGTCCCGTTTTTTTTATCCTGTATTTTGTGTAATTATTTGAAAATAAGGGAATTTCACTCATACAGGCGATTAAAAAACGATTGCGACCATTTAAAAACACCAATGTTGAAAAAAGGCGAGTAGGCCAGGTTAATTTCTAGCCCGACACTTTGACCATGCCGAGTATGAAATTTGCCCGATCTGCACAACCGAAACCTATTGTATCAGGTAAAGGCTGGAAACCAGGACAAACAGATTTCGTGCGAGACAAACCTATTCCCCACATGTTAAAGTTAGAACCGCCTGAAATCACATAGATTTTCAGTCTCGAAGTCAAAAGTGCTTCGATTTCCTTCGTTTTCTCACCGATTCTGGAAAAACGGTTTCCAGCAGTGCTATGATGATGTGCATTGCTCGATTTCAGCCCAAGGAAGAACGCCATGCGTCATCGTGTCGCCGCTTTTGTCGTCGTTTGCATGTCACCGCTTTTCCTGGCCTGTTTCGGCTCGGAAATAGACGAAAAAACCTCAATCCAAGGTGGCGATTCGGAGTTCGAGACGAATACCTCAAACGGCGATTCCGATTCGCAAGGCGAAAACCCGTTTGTTTTCCCGAACATCAGCCAATTGCCCTTCCAGGAAGAAACACCCGATCCGCTCGTGTTGTGGAACGGAGAACATGTCGATACCGCAGAAAAATGGGAACAGGAACGACGACCCGAGATTCTACAACTCCTCCAACACTATGCCTATGGATTTACGCCGGATTTTAAGGCACAACCCTCGGTCGAAACGGTCGTTACTGCGGAAGATTTCCTCAACGATTCCGCCACCCTTCACTGTATGATACTTGGCGTCGGTCCCGAAAGCGACCTTCCCGTCGATCTACTGCTCGTCACCCCCAACGATACGGAAGAACCAGCCCCCGTGTTTTTGGGTCTCAATTTCTTCGGCAACCATACGGTTCACGCGGACCCTCGCATCCCGCTAACGTCCCAGTGGGTTCCTTCTCGCGGGGAGGGAGTGGTGGACAACCACGCCACTGAAGGTTCCCGTGGAACGTCCGCCGGACGCTGGCCGCTTGAACGGATTATCGAGCATGGATATGCACTTGCCACTTTTTACCATGGAGCCCTGGACCCGGATTTCGACGACTTCTCCAATGGCATTCATCCGTATTTTCACGATGCATCCAACCCCCAAAGAGGGACGCACGAATGGGGAGCCGTCGGAGCTTGGTCTTGGGGAGTGTCGCGAGTGGTCGATGCCCTTGAAAATATAGAGGAAATCGACTCTTCCCGTATCGTCGTGGTTGGGCATTCCAGAAACGGCAAAGCGGCCCTGTGGGCCGGAGCGCAGGATACTCGCATCGCCCTGGTCATTTCGAATATGTCTGGCTGTATGGGTGCGGCAATGCACCGGCGCAAGCAGGGCGAAACGCTTTTCTGGCTCAACAGCCTGTATCCTCACTGGTTTGCACCGAGTTTGCAGTCCTTCAACGATCTCGAAGAAAAACTGCCGTTCGATCAGCACTTTCTGATTGCCTTGATCGCCCCGCGTCCGGTGCTGGTGGCCAGTGCACAAGACGATGCTTGGGCCGATCCCGAGGGAGAATTCCTGGGAGCGAAGGGAGCAACCCCCGTCTATCGCCTGCTGGGTGTCGATGGCATGGAAGCAGAAGAATTCCCCCCGGCCAACACACTGATTTCAAGTCGGATCGGCTACCACATCCGTCCTGGAGGACACGACGTGACCGAGGACGACTGGCGCGTGTTTATCGAGTACGCAACAAAGTGGCTGCAGTAAAGGCCGTTGTTACAAAGATTATTTGGGGTTGAAATCGAATTCCTTGAACAAATTCGGCTCTTTGCTTCGAAGCAGGCTGAAGGCCAGTCCACCCGCTACCGCAAACCACAGACTGAAACTGATGGTAATTAGAATGCCAGTCTCTGCTCCGAGAGGACTACCGAGATGTTGATAGCAATAGGAAGCCATCCCTTCGCGCACACCGATGCTCATGGGAGTGATCGGGATAAACGACACGGCAATGTTGATGAGGTCCATTCCTGCATGTTCGAAAAAACCGAGTAATTTCGGAACGGTTTGCTGGTTTGCAGCATACACGGAAGCGGCCAAGCGCTCGCAGAAGAAAAAAACGACCACGATGCAGAGTTGATTCAAAGCGGAATATCCGTAGGCTTTGAGCAGGCGAACAGGGTGTGCTCGGTAGAGTTTTTGCCAGGTCAGTACGGATTGAAGCATTCTTTGAATGAAAGTCGCTTTCACCCTTTCTCGAATCCAAAAAACGGGCCGGATGCGTTCGAGATCTACGGTGACGAAGAGGATTGCAAAGACGAGGCAAGCGAGTCCCGCTCCCGCAACTGCCCAGAATATCAGCACAAAATCCCCTGTGAAGAATTCAGGGTAAAACAGCCTCAAAGGCACGAGGGCGATGCTGGAGAGGATCAGAATCGTTTGCAGGCCGATGAGCCGATCTAGCAGTATCGAAAGCGCCACCGGGGTTTTCATGCTCTCTGTTCGCCGAACGGAGTAATAAATTTTAACAAGATCTCCGGAGTGGCTCCCGGGGATGACCAGCGAAAAAAACGACCCGGTGAGGTTCAGTTGAAGGGCTGGCCAGAAGCCCAAGCGGATGTTTTGGGCTTTCAACAACTCCAACCAACGATGGGTTGTAAACACATACGATACGGGAATAAACGCGAATCCCAGCCAGAAAACGTTCCAGTGTAGAGAGCCGATGACCGAAAAATCCAGCACGCCCACGTGCACCAGATAACCAATCAACAAAACGGACAACCCCGCCCGGATCAAAGTACCTGCCAGATGTCGTTTCGATTTCGGGGTATCGTTCATGGCGAAGGGCTCTGTCAAGCGTCGCCGAGCGGAGCATCGGAGGTCTGGAGTTCTTTTTTCAGCCTGGGAAAATTGCCCAACACGCGGTACATGACCCCCAATACGCGTTCAATTGGCAATCCCCGCGAAACCCCTGCCCTCTGGCGATAGCTCACGGGAACTTCTTTGATGTGCCCGCCCGAAAAAATCACCCGAAGAGCGATTTCGGAGGCGATGAGATCCTTGTTGAGTAAAGGCCTGGAAAAAACCTGCCTCGCCGCAGATTTACGATACAGCCGAAAACCGGAATCGGCATCGGTCAAATGCACGCCGAAATACGCGCACAACACCCGATTGTATCCCCATGTCAGAATCTGCCGGTATTTTTGATCCTGCCGGTTCGTCTTGACGCCGATGACGAGTTCGTATTCGCTTCGATGCGGATAAAGGGTCCAGAAATCGGCCATGTCGTGCTTTCCGCCGGTATCGCTGAAAAAGATATACTCGCAACGGGCCAGCATGAAAGCATCTTGAAGCGCCTTGGCGTAGCCTTTTCGTTCCTCACTGGTCGAATGAATGAGCCCCAACTCCTCTTTCAGGCGCAGGATGATCTCTTTGGTACCGTCGGTGCTGCCGTCTTCGGCTACGATCAGTTCCGAACCCGGCAGCCGGGTGACAATTTGTTCGTGGATCGCCCTGATTTCGGATTCGATGGTTTCCGCCTCATTGTACACATTGATGACGACGGAAACCGGATCTTGGGGGGCATGGCTCGCGGTCATGGTTTTACCTATCATCCAAAACGGCGCTGGAACGAAAAACGCGAATTTGGCATGGGAAAAACAACTGCGTACTACCTTCGGTGCGGGTCAATCGGGCCGATTCAATGACTTCGTGATCTTGAAAAAAGTACCATTCCCCACCTTCCGCGTCAACGAATAACTGGAAGGCAAATAGGCCTCCATACAGACTGCCATGCCACATAACACCTGTGAAATTCAGTAGTTACAGCCCATTTTCAAGACCACGCCAGGTTCATCGGACTGCGTTTGCCAAGGCATGTCCGTCAACTCCCGACGCATTTCCATTCCCTATCACCCCCCCCCTTTTTTTATTGAGTGTGACAACTTCGATAGGCGGCTATTCCGATGGATTCGAAGACTTCTCCCGGCGCAGATAAACGGCGAAAGGCCCCCCGGCAGGATGATAACTCACCGGATACGACCCGATTTTTCGATAATGGCTGAAAAAATCCTGGGCGAATCCCGGAATTCGTGTCTTTTCCCTTCGAACCACCACCTTGGGGGCGGCGCGCTCCAATTCCCTCATGATTTCATGGACTTGTTCCGGCTTCGTGCCCACAGCCGTCCACCGGAAAGGAACGTAGGAATTGTGACCGATGGGCGGCAGGGTGCCGGTTTCGAGATACAGATAGGCCGCGTAATCGAAGGTGTAGAGGTCGCTTAGCCCCTCGATATGTTGCTTGAGCACCTCGATGAGCTCGGCGTCTGGGAATTCGAGAACCTCCGAAATCCGACGGACGTTTTTATGGATTGCGTGCTCGTACAGCAGAAAAAACACCACCAGCGCGGCAAGCAACACCGGTTTGAAAAGAACTTTTCCGGTCGAACGGGAAAGGCGCCTGACTGCATCCGCGCCGGCGATTCCGGCCACGATCGACAGGTACAGTACGCAGGGAAAATATGGATATGCCTTGGTTTTCTGCCCTTGCAAAAGAACCATTCCGAATTCGAAACCCGCAAGCAGGAGCAGCCAGACGATCAAGTTCCGGCGATTGCGCCGTATCGTGCTCTCCGGATCTCGAACTATCGCGGACAGGTCCATTTTGCCGGGTTGAAGGAAGATCGTCCCCAAGGCAATACCGCCCCACACCAGGAATACGGCGACAATGGGAAAAACCATCTTTCCAACGGTCAAGAAATAGACCCAGACGTTTTCCGCAACCGCCTCGCTCATCGAGGCGTTGCCCATGGCAGCGTAGGCCCGGTTGAAGGTGATGAGCTGATCGAACATTTCCCCGAGGGGAAACCCCAAAACCCAAAGAATAAGCAGAGTTACGAGAAACTGAGAAGCCGCGAAGAGAAGGCCAAGCCTGATGAGAACAGGCCGTTGCACGCGGTGAATAACACCGAGGAACAGTCCCATGACGACAACAAGTCCGTAGGGCGCGAGGCTGAAGCGCGTCCAGAATCCTATGGCACATAACAAACCGGCAATAAAAACGGGAACATCCGCGTTTCGACCCTGCGCCAGCCTGCGCACGGCCTCGTCCAGAAAAAGCACGGCGATCAACGAAACGATCATGATCGGAATCATGATGCTTCCATTGAGATTGCCGTAGCTCATGTTTGGTAAAAACGTGGTCGCAGTATACAAAACAAGCGTGAATACAGACGCCAATACCCCGGAACGACCCGGAACGATTTGAAACAGGAAATACGCAACGACGGCATGAAAAACGCCGACCATACCCAGATAGACTGCAAAATAGTCCCAATAGGAACCCCCCAAGATCGATCCGGGAAGAAGCATGTAAAAGAAAAGCGGGGGCTTGTGCGTGAAGAAATCCGAGTACGGCCTCAATCCGGATGCGATTCGCTCCGAAAACATCGCCGCACCGTGAAAATCCGTATCCATCCCGATAAAAGCCGGCCAATACACGAACGCTCCTGCCAGAAAGGCGATGGGCATCCAGATGTATGGGGAAGATATTCTGATGTCAGGAATCGAGCGATGAAACGCCATAAAATCAGACTCCATCCTTTCCCGCATCCCGGTAAATCCTCCCTACGGTTTTCCTGGTATGGGAATGGACGATCATACCCCGTTCCTTTTAAACGCCGTGTTCGAGTGCAATCGGTACGATAAACGGCAGGACATGATTATAAGAGACAGGGAGTGAAAATCAAAGAAAGAAGAAAGGGAGGATGGGGCGGACATTAAAATAGTGCAAAATCTGTTTTTTCGTTTGAAACCTCAAAAAAGAGAGGATGAATGTAGGGGCGGGTGAAAGGAGCATAGCGACTGTAGCCCCCCGTTCTGACAGAGTTTTTCGGTTTTTGGGGAGCTCCGTTCACTTTGTTCACTACACTCGCCCCTACGTTTTTTCTCCTTGGAATAAGCTTTTACAATGTTTCGCACTCATTTCATTTCCGCCCGGGAGGAAGTACCTCGTTTCGGTAGATTTGCCTGACTTTCGGCTGGATTCCGATATCGTCCTTCACGTGGCCAAGCCCCGTGACGCTTTCCCCCCTCTTTTTTGGGGATGAACCCATTTCCGGACAGGGAGCCCCTCCCCTTCCGTCCTTCCCCCATTCTTTATCGAGCCCGGATCTTCGCGCGATAACTTGACATTTTTGTCGGGGAGCGATAGCTCTAGTAACCTAACGGCGATAGTTCCGATGATTTTGTATTCCCCGGTAATTTTCGACGATCCGGGCCGACGCAAGGACGATGGCATGAGAGCATGGGTGATTTTCTGTCTTTCGGCGTGCATGGTGCTCCTCGCAACAGCCGCATGGGGCAATGAACCTTCCGACAACCTTCCGGCAATGTCTCCCGTGTTCGATGTGCAGCCGGAAGCCCCTCGTAAAGTGGCGTATTCCATGACGAAAATCGAGGGAGAATGCCGCCCCGAATGCAAGGAAGGCGAAGTCTGCCGCGAAGGTAAATGTATGCCGGCGGAACGGGCGGAAAAACTCAATTTAAAAAAGGTGTACTGCGATCCCCTGCGCTACGAAGCGGTCGGGGAAAGCTGCGTGCTCAAGGAAGGTCTCAAGCCGGTGTCGGTGGCGGGAGCCTGGGCGCTGGAGTTCTTTATCGGATTCGGCGCGGGTGGCTATTATGCCCACAATACGGGCATTGGCGTGGCCGGAACCGTGTTTTCCCTGATGTTCTACGGCGGCATGGCGGCGATTATCGCCAACAACATGAACGGAGAAAACCTTTCCAAGGCACTCGGTCCCTTCGGCATGGGTTTCATGGCGTTGGGCAGCACCGGCAGGCTGATTACCATCCTTGCCGTGCCGATGTACGCCGTACACTACAATGAAGAACTCGAATCCTCCAGCAGCGGCACGCCGAATCAGGCCATGCTGCCCCCCGGCAGCCGGATCGGCACGCCCGAAACCCCGGAAAGCGACGAGGAGAAAAAGGTCGTCTTCAAACCCGGTATCGGCGGATTCGCCTTGACGTGGTAGACGTCCCCCTCCTGCTCGACGCCCGAAGTCTGGAATTCGCCTACGGGCGAAAACCGGTGCTACACGGCGTTTCCATCGGAGTCGAACCCGGCGAATGCGTGGGTCTGCTCGGTCCCAACGGTGCGGGAAAAACCACGCTGATGCAATTGCTCGTCGGGATGCAATCCCCCCGCAAAGGAAGCGTACGATTTCAATCCCATGACGTCACCGGGCTTCCGATGTGGCGGCGGGCACGTTTGGGCATTGGCTATCTTTCTCAAAATCCCAGTCTTTTCAATAACTTGACAGTCCGCGAGAACCTGCGGATGGCGATCGAGGAATCGGTGCGCGCCGAACCTCTTTCGGCGCTCGAACCCATGGCGCGGCGCTATGGACTGGGCGAGTTGCTCGACGCCCCCGCCGGTACGCTGTCGGGCGGGGAACGACGACGCTGCGAATTGGCACGGATGCTACTCACCCGGCCCGAACTGCTTCTGTTCGACGAACCCTTCGCCGGGGTGGACCCCCTGACTGTCGAGCTTCTCCAACAGCACGTCCAAAGTCTGGCCGAAATGGGCCGTGCGATCCTGCTGAGCGACCACAACGCCCGCGCCGCATTCGACCTTTGCGGGCGCGTGTACCTGATTCACGAAGGACGGATCGAAGCCGAGGGAAGTCCCGAAGAGCTGCGTCGAAACGAGCGGGCACGGGAGCTTTATCTGGGGCGGACGTTCGAATAGGGCTTTCTTTTCCTCCCCTCGCAACCATTCGGTAACCATTCAAACGGTGCAAATCGGCACGAAATGGTGCGAAATAGATCACTCTTTCAGGTTGAACAATTCCAATTTATCGGTATGATGGTGGTGTTCGGTTTTTTCCATCCACAGAAACGGGGGAGATGATGAAATTTCGTTCGGGTTCTTTGTTATGGATCGTCTGCGTGTCCTGTATGGTGTTGTCGGGACTTTCGAGCGCCTGGGCCGAGGAGACGGAATTCGTTCCCACGGAAACCCTCGACAACGCTTTGAAACAAGATGAGGGTGAAAAAGGCCTGAAAAACGGCTGGCACTTCCGCCTGAAACCCAGTTCGAGCTTCATGTTCAGCGACAGCAACAACGTCATCGGCCAGACCGACGGCTACACGCTGACCTTCGCGCTGAACCTCGACAGCGAAGCCACCATGAAAAAAGACAAGCACGAGTGGCGCAACACGCTGAGTGTCGCCGAGTCGATCACCCGGACGCCGGTCCTCGAACAGTTCGTCATCGACACGGACTCCCTGCTCTTCGAAAGCATGTACCTGTATTCGATTTACGACTGGTTCGGCGTGTACGGACGCTTCGCCTTGCATTCGTCGCTGTTTCCCGACTACGACTACCAGGCCAGCCCGGTGGCGTATCTGATCGTCGAGCCGGGAAAGATCCATGTTCCGAAAAACTCCGATCACCTGAAACTGGCCAACTCGTTCTCGCCGCTGGTGCTCAAACAGAGCGCCGGTCCGTTTTTCCGACCCGTCGAACGGGAGGAAATCAACGTCGAAATCATGTTGGGTCTGGGTGCTTGGGAAAACTTCAGCGACGGCGTACGCATCGTCAAGGACGACGACACCACACCGGAGCTGGAAGTGGCGATTCTCGAAAACCTGTACCAGGTCGGCGGTGAAAACATCATCAAGATCTGGGGCGACCTGCTCGACAAGAAAATCGGCTACTTGGCGCGTTCCGAACTGATGATGCCGTTTTACGAAAGCCACGAGTCTGACGCCGCAGAAGGTCTGGAGAAAATGAACGTGGATATTTCATTGAGGGTGGATTTCCGCATCGTGGAGTGGATGTCGCTGGCCTACGAATTCTCCGCCGTCCGCGAACCTGCCCAGTTGAACGAATGGCAGGTGCGCAACATGATCCTCGCGACGCTCAGCTACGCCCTTTACGAATACGTGGCCTTCAATTGATCCGTGGATGATCGCCCGGTAAAACCAAGTATTTTCAAGGAGATCCTCTCATGAAAGAAATCGAACTGATCGCCAAGGCACAAGACTGGATGATGACCCAGGGCGTCGATTTCGCCATGAACGTCGTCGCCTTTCTCGTCATTTTGTTCGTCGGCTTTTTCGCCATCAAAATCCTGTTGCGCCTGGTCAGAGGATTGCTGAAAAAATCGAAGCGCGTCAACGATACCCTTCGGCGCTTCGTGTTGAACGTCACCGGCAAGGTGCTGTGGGTGTTGCTGCTGATGGTCGCCCTGCCCCGGCTGGGTGTCGATATCGCCCCGCTGGTGGCCGGACTGGGTGTGACGGGTTTCATCGTCGGTTTCGCCTTCCAGGAATCGCTGGGTAACCTTGCGGCGGGCCTGATGCTGATCCTCAACCAACCGTTCAAGGCCGGGGATTTCATCGAGGCGGGCGGGCACATGGGCACGGTCGAGGAAATCAACATGATGGCCACGACGATGAATTCGCCGGACAACAAAAAGATCGTCGTTCCCAACCGCAACATCTGGGGCAGTTCGATCGTCAATTTCACCGCCCACGACACACGCCGGGTGGACATGACGGTGGGTATCGGCTACGGGGAGGACATCGGCAAGGCGCGCGCCCTGATCGAAGGCATTTTGAAGGCCGACGAGCGCGTGCTCAAAGACCCGGCCCCGGTGATCGAGGTGATCGAGATGGCCGACTCCTCGGTCAATTTCGCGGTGCGTCCCTGGGTGAAGACCACGGAATATTGGAACGTTTTCTTCCACGTACAGCGCACGGTGAAGGAAACCTTCGACCGCGAAGGCGTGGAAATTCCCTTCCCGCAGGTGGATGTCCACCACTACGGCTCGTCTCCAAACGGGGAAGAAAAAAGCGCATAGCCTTATGAATTTACTCTGGATTTCCGCTTCTGTGACAGAGAAAGCATGTCAAGCAAGAAATTTGCCCGACATGCGCGAGCTAACGCGATTCCACCCGGCGAGGCGTACCAAGCATGACGAGGCGGATTTCTCCGGCCTGCAACGCCACGTTCTGGACGGTTTCCGCAGTCAGTTCCATATCTTCGCCGTTCACGCCCGCAACACAGCGTAATTCGTCACTACCGGGCAGAGACAACGCCGTCTCCGCCGAGGATGTTCCGGGATTGACGAGATAGAGGTAGTGCAGCTTGTCGGTCTGGCGCTGGAACAAGCCGACGTTTGCGTTGTCGATGGTGGCGGCCTGGGTGGGTTTTCCGGCCATCCACACCCCGCTGCGCGCCTGGAACCATGTCGCCAGGGCTTTGACCTGCCCCCAGCGGGCGTTGTGGTCGTCCAGTGTGTAGGCCGCGTATTCGTAGCCCCACATCACCAATCCATCCGCCCCGGCGGCGAAAGCCGTCATTCCAAGGAGTTTCAACGTTTCGGCGTCCACCCCCGCGCCTGTTTGCGCCGGAGGACAGGCATCGTCTTTCAGACAGTCGATCCACTCCTGCGGGACGACGGGCAGCCGCGCCCAGATCGCCGTATCGGGAAGATCGCTCCGCATGGTTCGCAGTTCCGCAAACGCCTCAACGGGATCGGCGGGCAAAGTGGGCCAGAGAATCGCCGCATCCGGGGCGCGTTGGGCCAGTCCGGTCGAAGGCAGGTCGGATACCGCCATGGGGCGTTTCTGGGCATCGTCGATTTCGTACACAGCATCGCGCATCTTCTCGAAATAGCTTGGGAAATCGTCCCGGTTGCGAAAAATCACCGACGGGTTCTCGAAGCCCAGCCAGGCGAGCAGCGATTGGCTGTCCGTCGAAGTCCTGTCGCTCAGCGCCTGCAACACGGCGGCATCGTAAGGGTCTTCCACCTGCCAGGGAGGATCGAAAGGTTTCAGCACCACGTACAGGCCGTCTGTATTTCCTTGGCGCATATAGTCGAGTTGCTCTTCCAGGCTCTCCACTCCGCAACAGGGCGTGTTGGCCGAAAGGAAGGTGAATCCTGCGTCGCGCGCCTCGGAAACCATGGACATCGGCAGCCCCTCGATGCCCAGCGGGAACAGCCGGGTGGCGCGGTCGAGATATTGCACGACGAGTTGCCGTTCGGCATCCAGACGCGGGTTGGGCCATCCGCCGTAGGGAGCGGCGATGGGAAAGGTTTCGGGAAGTTCCGCAGCCGGGCAGGAGTAACGCACGCACACGCCTTCTTCGCAGACGGCAAAACCCTCTCCGTCGAGCGACGCGGCGCACTCGTCGTGGGTCTGGCAGTCACGGCACTCGACCAGGGTTTCGTCGCAGATTTTTCCGCCCGTGCATCCCTCGGTCAGGCAGGTGGCCGGGGCGCTTTCCTCCTCCTCTTCGTCCATCTCGGAAAGCGCCGACTCGTCGGCGTCCGTATCTCCCACGGGATGGTTCGACGACCCGCCGGAATCCGAGCAAGCGACGAGAAGAATCAAAGAGAGCATCCAGGCGGAAAAGAAGAAGAAAAACGAAGTGATACGCATAGGTGAATCCTTGTAAAACCGGCGACACGCCGAAAAACTACCAGATGATCCCCTCGCCGGGAGAGGGCGGCGCCAGGACGAAATCCGCCGCGTTGTCGTTGGAATCGGTGTTGGTGAAGACGCGATGCAGGCAAAGGCCGTCGGAAGGATACGGCGCGGGGGAGCCTTCGCCCGCGAACACGTAGCCCGCATCGGCGAAATTGCCCATGCCGATGCGATCGTAACTGTTAGCCACGCTGGGGCGGGTCAGCACGAGGCTTTCCGGCGGCGGGATCTCGAAAAAGCTGGCGAATCGGCTTTCGAACAGGTCGGCGTTTTCGAACCCTCCCGGTGCAGTGACGACGATGATCCCGCTTTCGGGGATCTCCAAGCCATCCAGATCCACATAGCCTTGGTCCATCGGCACGTAATCGACGCCTCGCCGGTCGAATTCCAACAGCCGGATGCCGTCGAGCACGTATCCGGGTTCCCCGTAGATTTCCACGAAACCCGGACCCGTGGCGTCGTGCAGGCAGATTTCGCTGATAATCGGCCCGTAGGAAATCGAGCTGTTCACCACGTCGAAGCCACCGGTTCGCACCGGGGATACGCCTTCCAGCGGCTCGCCAAAGGCATCCGCAAGGACGGCTTCCACGACGAGCCCCCGAACCGTGGTTTGTCCCATATCGGTGAAGGAATCCCAAGTGAACACGTGTTCGACGCCCCGAGCATCGGCCTTCAGACGGGTTGCGCCGTCCACCGCCGTAACCTGCTGGCTGGCGTCGAAAAAGTCGATGCCGTCGGAGGAATAGCGAAAATGCACGGAATAATAAGCACTTACGTCTCCGAAGAGATAGAACGGAAACGGCACGTCGTAACGCACGGCACTGGACGGCGAAACAAGCACGAGCGACGGCGCGGCCTCGCCCGTCAAGGAAAACGGATCGCTGACCCAGGGTTCTCCGTCGCCCAAAGCGTCCAGGGGCGTCAGTCGCAGACGCACGTTCCCGACCGCTCCCGCCCCCAGATCCTCGATCGCATTCCACGACGCGACGTATGACCCGGCCTCGTCGCCGGATTCGAGGGCGTCGAGATCGCCGATCAGGGAAGCCGCGCGCCAGGTCGCGTCGGAGTCCAGGGAGTATTCGCCGCGAACCGTCACTAGGTCGCTTTCTGCGTCGGAGACGGAAAAGGAAAGCGACACCGGGCTTGCCCCACCGGAGGGCGTTTCGGCATCGAGAGTGGGGGCGAGGTTGCCGTTCTCGACGGAAAACAACACCGAAACCCCTTTGGTTTCCGCATGGTTGTTGGCGGCGCGCACACGGATCGAAAGCTGCTTTTGCTCTTGCCCGAGGTCATGCAGGCTGTCCCAGACGAATTCGTGGAACGTCCCGTAGGGTTCGGCGGTCATGCCAAAGCCCGCGCCACCGGACACGGTGGCGGTTGCGGGAAGACAGGTTTCGCCATCGAGGCAATATTCTACTGCAGTTTCAACCAGTTGCGCCGGATCGGCCCGCAGTGCGTAGCGCACGGAAACATTCCCACGCACCTGTTCGGCAGGCACCGTGACGTGGAAGACATCCACGACGCCGAGACCGGTGTCGGACTCGGAACAGGCGAGGGAAAACGCAAACACGATCCAAAGTGCGAAAAAGAGAAAACGTTTGGGATATAGAGCGTTCATGCGTAACGAGTTCCCAAGGGAAGTTAAAAGGGTTATGCAACCAATCGGTTCAATCCATCGATAAACACGTTAAAACTATGCGACCGATTTCCTTCCAATGACAAATATTTCCCGATTTCCCGCGATCCGGCTATTTTTCGGTACCTTCCATTCGTCAACTTTACTAATTCCCTTGCAGCATGTACCACTTGATCCGGATCGTGATATCGACTTTTTTGCTGATAACTGGAAAGTTTGGGAAGTTCCAACGCTTTCCCAACGGCCTGCAAGTCCCCAAAATACCAGTTCTCCAATTCCCGGCAGACTATTCGTATCAAGGCGTCCGGTTTTCCCGCCGCGATACATTTTTCCCTTAACCTCGCTTTGATGGCTTTGCAATCGCCGCGATCCTGGTCCCGAACCACAACGAAATGCGTGTCCGGAGTGAGCCAACGTTGCAGCTTTTTAGGAAGCTCTCGTTCGAGATCACTTTTTCCCTCGAAAACGATATATTTTATCTGTGGCAATTCGGAAAAAAGACGTGGAAGCAAACTTTTCAACATTTCCCTAGCCGAAGCTTCCTCCAACAGAAAAACGAGCGTTTTCATTGGGGGTCTACCCCTTCGAACAACCCTTGCCGCCAGAGGTACCCCATTTTGTCGCCATCGTTCATGTATTCAACAATTTGAGTGTCCGTACTTGCACGTCGAACCTTCGTGTATCCGTTTTCTTTAGTCAGAAAAATCACTTCGTCCGTTTTGGCTTCGTTGAGGAATTCCGGAGAGTGAGTGGAGACGAAAACCTGTCTTTCATTTCTTGCGTAGTCTCTGAACTCTTCTGCCAGTTCTACCAGCAGAGAATGATAAAGCTGGTTTTCCGGTTCCTCGACACCCAATAACGGGTGGCGTTGAGGATCGTTAAGCAAGACAAGGTAGGCGAACATTTTGATGGTTCCATCCGACACGAATTTGTCGATGAACGGGTCTACAAAACTATCGTCCTGAAAACGCAGGAGCAGACGTCCATCTTCGGTGAGACGCGGCTCGATCGTCGAAACTCCCGGAACTCGTTTCGTCATCGTTTTCACGATTTTATTAAAGGTTTTAGGGTGATTTTGAAGGAGATTGTTGGCGACCAGTTGCAGGTTGTCCCCTGTCCTGGAAAGGTGGGTGTCGTATCCGGCGACGTCTTTGCCTCCGCGCATGAGGTCAATGCTGAGAGCGGAAATATGCCAGTTTTCGATAAGTTGACGGAACGCATTGGCCGCTTTAAATCGCTGAAACTGCCCCAATCCTTTGATGGCCAGCATGTTGGGATCGTCCAGTTTCTGGTAATCCCGTTTGAGTTCTTCGTCCGGTTTGCTGAAATCTTCTTCGTTTGTAATGGCGTAGCCTTCGCCGCGCCTAAAATCGATAAAATGAAAGGGTTTGCCGTGGGCTTGTCTTTTATATCGTAGAATTTCCCGTTCGACGATGGGCTTGCCTTTGTCATTGGAAATTTCCAGATAATAGGTCACCAGTCGTCGTTTTTGGGCAATGACGAGTCGGAATTTCAATTCGATAATAATGTTTTCGTTTCCTTTTTCTCGTGAAACCACTTCCTTGAATCCGCCTCTGGTCTGCAAGGCCGTTCCTACGTTATAGGTCAGGCAATCTTTCAAAAAACTGAACACGTCGAAAAAGGTGGTTTTGCCCGTACCATTGGCTCCTACGAGCACACAGAAAGCCGGAATGTCCTCCAGTGTAACGTCCTGAAAAGCCTTGTAATTTCGGAGCTTCAACGATTCGATTTTCATCGCTGGCATTCCTTGCCCGGACTGTCGCCCGAAATTGTTTCTCATATCAGGAAACTTCCCGTTTCCCCGTAAGACGATTACTATACTCGGAACTGTAGACGCACTCAATACTTTGCGTTTGCTGAACTCCCGAAAAAGCACGCAACCTGGAAAAGAAAGCGAAGATTACGTAAGATTAACTTGGGTCCGGGGATTTCCGGGCATACGCTGAAACGGTAACGATTTCGAACGGCGAGAACATGAACGAAGGCAACGCGACAACCTCGAAAAGCGGTCGGACGCGGGTTTTGATCGTCGAGGACGACGAAGCCCTGGCGGGCGTGCTGCGGCGCGGACTCGTGGAAGACGGCTACGGGGTGGACTGGGAGGAAAACGGTCTCCAAGGGCTCGAACGGGCGCTTTCGGGAGGGTATTCCTGCCTCGTGCTGGACTGGATGCTGCCCGGTCTCGACGGCGTGTCCCTGTGCCGCCAACTACGAGAGAACGACCGCCAGGAGCCGGTTATCATGCTGACCGTGAAAAACGCGGTTGAGGACAAGGTGGAAGGCTTGCAGGCCGGGGCGGACGACTACGTGGTCAAGCCGTTTTCCCTGGAAGAACTCCTCGCACGGGTGCAGGCTCAGGTGCGCCGTCATCACCTGCTCGAGGAACCGGGACTGGCCTATGGAGAACTCCGGCTCGATCCGATCCGCCACACGGCATTGCGGCAGGGAAAGAGGATCGAACTGACGCCCAAAGAATATGCCCTGCTGGACTATTTCGTGCAACATCCCGAAAGGATCGTGACCGAAAAAGAGCTGATCCGCAACGTCTGGGGCATGGACTTCGATCCCCGGACGAACGTCCTCAACGTGTACCTGCACCGGCTGCGAAGCAAGATCGACCGGGAGTTTTCCTCGCCGCTGATTCACACTCTTCGAGGGCGCGGCTACCGCCTTTCCAAGGAGCTTCCGTGATGCTTTCCATCCGCCGAAAATTGACCTACTGGTACGTGGGCACCACGAGCGCCGTGCTGCTGTTTTTCATCGGGGCCGACATCGTGGGACTCCGGCATAAAATGACCGAGGAAGCCTGGATCGAGGAGATCTGGGAACACTTCATGCTGGCTCTGGGCATGGTGCTGCTGGTGTCCTTCGTCGGATCGTGGGTCATCCGGCGGGCCTTTTCGCCGGTCAAACGTATGGCGCGCACCGCCCGGAACATTTCCGCCGACGACCTTTCGCTTCGCGTCGATGCCTTGGGAGACCAGGACGAAATCGGCGAGCTGGCACGAACTTTCAACGAGATGATTTCCCGCCTGGAAAATTCCTTTCAACGCATCCGGCGGTTTTCCGCCGACGTGGCCCACGAACTGGGCACGCCGCTGAGCGTGCTTCGGGGGGAACTGGAACTGGCGCTGCGCAAAGAGCGCTCCGCCGAAACCTACCGCGACACCCTGGAGCACCTGTTGCAGGAAGTGGGGCAGCTTTCTTCCATCGTCGAGAACCTGATGTTTCTCTCCCAGGTCGATTCCAAAAACGTTCCGCCGCTGACACCCGGCGTGGCCTTCGACGACACCGTGATGCGCGCCTACGAGGAGGTGCTGCCCTTCGCCCAGGCGCGCGGCGTGCGGATGGATCTCGAGCGCATCGACGAGACTTCGCTGCACGGCAACGATCTTTTGCTCAGGCGTATGGTCGTGAATTTACTGGACAATTCCGTGAAATTCACGCCGGAAAACGGAGCGGTTCGGGTGTCGCTGGAATGCGAATCGGGCCGCTTCCGCCTCGCCATTTCCGACACGGGCATCGGCATTCCGGAGCCGGATCGGGCGCACCTGTTCGACCGCTTCTACCGCGTGGAAAAAAGTCGCTCCAAGCGCACCGGAGGCACGGGATTGGGACTGGCCATCGTCAAGGAAATCGCGACCTTGCACGGCCTGGACGTCGAGGTTGAAAGCCGGTTGCACGAGGGCACCGAGGTCTCGGTGTCGGGAACGACGGCCCCAAAATCCCGCTGAGGCCGCTCCTTTCCGACCCCATGCAAAAACGTGCAAATTGGTAAAAAAACGTGCAGATTCGCAAACACGAGCTTTGTGAGAAAAAATAGCACGTTGCGAGACTTTTGGGTCGAAAAACGCCGTTTTTGTCCAGTTGCTGTACACTTTTTTCTCGGTACCCCTCGACTCGTTGCGAGAAAACCGGGGGGAAATTTGCACGGTTCGACACGAGTTTGCACGAGTTTTGCGGCATGAATCGAGCATGACGTGAGTTTGCACGAAAATGCACGACTTTGCAGTGTATTCAATAGATTTTAGACAAAAAAGGGACAAGGGACAGGCGAATTGAAGTTTGCCTCTCGATTCGAATCGAGGTACGCCATCGTCTCACGACATCCGAAAGATGGTGGGAAGCTGTGCGCTTTTTTGGTATTATCTTTGGATGAATGCGCTTGCCGGAAAACGTTTCGAAGACATCGGACCGGAAGTGCTCAAGGCAAGGTGGTATGAAAACTTCAAAGACACAGCCTTCCGAACTTTGTTCGTGAGACAATAATGGGATCCATTCAAAAACAGGCCATACGCCGATAATAAGGGTTTATGGAGGTGTGATGAGTGTCACCTATGAGTTGTTTGAGCGTGGACAAATCCATCTCATTCGAAATCTTTGGGAAAAACTCAATCAAGTACACTTGGGCGATGAGGGATTTTACTGGGGAATTATTGCTCCGAGCGGACACAGCGGACGGAGCCGTCGTCTTGTACAATACCGTTGTGGCTGATGCCGCCATCGTAAAACGTCACGAGCCAGGCGCTCAACTCGTCGTCCCCTCTTAGAGTGGAGGACCAGTAGAAATTCATGCAGGAACCGACGATTTCCACCGGCCAGTAGCGACCGTTTTGCGGACCTTCGTCGTCCTCGCAGCCATCGCAGGCCGCCGAGCGACAGGACATTTCCAGGCAATCGTCTTCGGAGATATTGCAGAATCCGTCGGTTTCCGTTTTCCAGCAGTCGCGAATCAACGAGCGTAACTCGTCGATGGTCGGCAACCGCCAGTCGTCGGCCCCTTCCAATTCGAGATTGTCGCAGTATTCAACCGCTTCTTCCCACGACATCGTTTCAACTTCCGGGGGATTCTGCCAGGTGAGTTCCTCGGGAGCATCGGTCCACGGAACGGGTTCGTATTCGGGGGCGGTGACGAGCCACGTCACGTAGGAACCTACGAGACCTTCTTTGTTTTTCAGCGCGAACAGCAACTCGAACTTCTCTCCCGCCGTTTCCTCATTCCAAGCTAAGCTTCCGGAAACGGTGACGAAGCGGTTTTCGACGCTTGTTTCATGATCGACCAACAGATACGTGGACGATGGCACGCCGTCTTTTTTCGACCCGACCACCGTTTGAACCACGTCTCCGATCTCGGTTTCCGGGTCCACTTCAAGTGTCACCGTGAAATCGGGCGAATCATCCAACCCGACCTCCGGAAATATCGCTTCGGAAATTACAGGGCCGTCAGGAGATTCGGCGGGCAGGGGTTTTTCGACGAGGGTCGTGGGTTGGTCAAAATCCAACGATTCGAGAATGCGGTTGGCGAGCCCCTCGGCAACGGCTTCCGCATCGATTTCTTCTTTACAGGCGTTCAGGCCAAGCCACACCCCGATGACCACCGCCATGAAAACTCGCCAACTCATGACTCTTCCCACGCTTGCATCCTGGTGCGCTGAAAACTCACGGCACCAAAGAAACCCCACCGACTCCATTCGGCATGTGGGTTTTTCGTTCGAACGAAACTTCTATCCCCGACAGTCTACGCAGAGACAGCCTGATTCCGATGAATGAAAAAATACTTGTGGAAGTCGGTAGACAAGGCAGTGTACGCCATTCAGGGATGCAAATCAATGGTATTCCGTGGCGAAAAATCAGGGGAGGGAGGAAATGAAAAAAGAGCGAAACTCTAAATTATACCATGTTTAGGCGTTATGATTTGGCTTTATCGATGGGAACCCCTGGAACCAAAGGGTGGCACGGGCTAAGCGACGTGAAACGTCTGCTTGCCCGTGTACGAACGAAATCCATGGGCAACCTACGGTTAGCCCATGGCACCCACCGCTATAACTTATTGACATTACAGACATATGTTCTCTCTTGTTCTGCAATGAGGACATCGGACCCTGCGGGTCGATTCCAAATCCCCACTATTTTAATTTCCGCCCAAGCCAAGGGGGAGGAAGAAGCAAAATGCAGGTTAATTCAAAGAACGAGACGAAAGAATTGTAG
Source organism: Myxococcota bacterium (assembly GCA_963663525.2). Classification (GTDB taxonomy): domain Bacteria; phylum Myxococcota_A; class SURF-8; order SURF-8. Next base: position 270,005 of record CAXXHC010000003.1, on the reverse strand, counting down.
CGGCGAGGCGTACGCCCGCCGGATAAAAACCGAATTCACGGCGGGCTTACGCCTCGCAGCTACAGGACATTGGAATATTCCGATATTTTCCGTCAACTCTCATTTCCCCGAAAAAAATTCACATCCAAGCCAGGAAACCTGCGGATTTTCGGCGAAAATACTCGGGCCTCTTGATTTGTTCCTGAGAGTTCTCATATTTGTAACGTTTGTTAGTTGAACACAACATCAACAATTGGAAATAAAAGGCCATTCGGTCGGAGGAACCGATGTTTTCGAAAATACTGATCGCCAACCGGGGGGAAATCGCCGTGCGGATCATGCGAACGGCCAAGGAAATGGGGATCGGCACGGTGGCCGTTTACTCGGACGCCGACCGCAAAGCCCTGCATGTCCTTTCGGCGGATGAAGCCGTGTACATCGGACCGTCCAACCCCCTGGAAAGCTATCTCGACGCGGATAAAATCATCGACGCAGCAAAGGTCACGAAGGCCCAGGCGATTCATCCCGGATACGGATTTCTCAGTGAAAACGCCCAGTTCGCCGAAAAGACAGCCGCCAACGGACTGACGTTCATCGGCCCCAAGGGCGACGTCATGGCCCGGCTGGGCGACAAAATCGAGGCGCGCAAACTGGCGCAGCAAAGCGGGGTTCCCACCGTTCCCGGTCGCATCGTGGCCGAAACCGACGAAAAAGAGCTGTTCGAATTCTGCGAACAGGCGGGCTATCCCGTGCTTATCAAGGCGGCGGCAGGTGGCGGTGGAAAAGGAATGCGGGTAGTGCGGAAGCCCGACGAATTGCTATCCGCCGCGCGGCAGGCATCCAACGAAGCGCTCGGGGCTTTCGGAAATGGCGCGATTTTCATCGAAAAATATCTGGAGCGTCCCCGGCACGTCGAAATTCAGGTGCTCGCCGACCACCACGGGAACGTCGTGCACCTGTTCGAGCGCGAATGCTCCATTCAGCGGCGGCATCAGAAGATCATCGAGGAAGCCCCCTGCCCGGTGATGGACCCGGAATTGCGTGAACGCATGGGGCGCGCGGCGGTGGATCTCGTCCGGGATGCCGGATACGAAAACGCGGGGACGGTGGAATTCCTGCTGGACGAGGACCGGAATTTCTACTTTCTCGAAGTCAACACGCGGCTTCAGGTGGAACATCCGATCACCGAAGCGATCACCGGCCTGGATCTCGTGAAACTGCAACTGGAAATCGCCTCCGGTGCGAAACTGCCTTTTAAACAGAAGGATCTGACGCTACGGGGACACGCCTTCGAATGCCGGATCTACGCGGAGAATCCGGAAGAGAATTTCATGCCTGCGCCGGGGAAAATCATGTTTTCCCAGCACCCGGAAGGACCGGGCGTGCGTATGGACAGCGGCGTGTACGCGGGCTTTACGGTGCCGGTGCAATACGATCCGATTCTCGCAAAACTCGTGACAAGCGCACAGGATCGAAACGCTGCAATTGACAGGATGATTCGCGCCCTCAAAGAAACGGTGGTGCTCGGCGCGGGAACGTCCCTGGAATACATGGCCGACGTGTTGAATTCGCAGGAATTTCGCGATGGAAACACGCATACGGGTTTTCTGGACGAGCATTTTCCCGGCTGGACCGCTTCGCACGAGGGCGACGACCTGGCGCTGATCGGTTTCGCGGCGCGAAGGCTTTTGGAGGCGCGGGGACTGCAAACCTTCCAGCCGGAAGAAAGCCCAACGGACGAGCCGCTGCCGTGGGCGTCTCTGGACGCGGGAGAGTTGGCGGAGCAGGCGGGATATACGGGAGCGATCGATGCATTTGAAGGTTAAAATCGCCGAGAATGAAACGCGGATTCACACCGGGGATCTGGACGACAGCATGGCCACCTGGATGACGTTGGGAGACCGACGCTATCATGTGAGAATCACTCCGATTTCCCACCACCGGATGAACCTGGAGATCGATGGCCGAAACCATGCCTTCAGCGTGGCGGCCAACCGGGATGGAAGCTGGGTCTGGGTCGATGGCCGCACGCGGCTCGTACGTCCCGCCGGAGATGTCGCGGCGCTGGTCGAAGCCTCGACAACGATGCGACGCGGTCCTCGTGGCGTATCTGCTCCGACGCCCGCAACGGTCGTGCAGATCCTGGTTTCCAAGGGAGACTTGGTGGAAAAAGGACAGGAAATGGCCGTCGTTTCGGCGATGAAGATGGAATCGACGCTCACGGCTCCCGCTGCCGGTCGAGTGGCGGCGATTCACTGCAACGTGGGCGATGTGGTGAGCGCCGGGGACATGATGATCGAAATCGCCGGTCCCGAAGACGAAACCCTCGACGACCCGGACAACGCCTGAATCCACCCGACATTTTGGAAAAGCTTCGACGAGCGTTGTTCTCGTCCATCGTCTTGCTTCACTTTTTTCCAGCCGACAGTTTCAACAGAAATCCATTCGTTCTACAAACCCGTGCGTGATGCTGCGGAATTGAAAAATGGAGCGCGCCGAACATGACGCCATAGCACGGAAGCGCTCTAGGCACAATGGCCGTAAAATCTACTATTGTCAGAGAGTTACGTGTTTGTTGATGAACATGACGGAACCCACGGCACCTCCAACAAAGGTGCATCACAAAAAATTGTCACTTTGCAAAAAAAACGCTCATGGCGAGTGATTTGCGAAGCAAATCGTATCGAGCCATACCATTTACTCCTCGATACACCGCCCTAAGGGCGGCACTCGGAGTGAGCGGTATGCAATTTGAGTAAAATGACAATATCTTGAGACGCACCCCTCCAACAAACGAATGAAGACCCGAACTTGACCTGATTCCTAAAATCAACGATACTTCTTATATTATTCTATTATTAATGTGGAAATGGGGGACAGAAAAGGAAGGTCTTTTCTTTTTTCAAACAAAATTTGTAAACGTGCAAACCATTTTTCGAAAGGTTTTCAACATGATGAATCGAACCAACGGGAGCGTTCTTTTCGGGATGGTGATGTGTGCCATTCTTTTTGTATTCATCGTTGCGGGATGTTCCGGTGGCGGGAGCGGGCAGAATCCCCCCGGCGATCAACCTGCCGGGGATGAAGACGCAGGCGAAAACGGCGGGGACGACGATGCCACCGAGGATGACGGCTCGGAAGGGTCGGAAACGGATGACGACGGCAGTCAACCGGTCTGCACCTACGCCGATCCGGAATGCGCCACGGACGAAGACTGCTCGGGCGACGAGAAGTGCATCAGCACCAAGTGCATCGCGCCGATCGATGCGGAACAGTATGAATTCTCTAGCAAAATTAGCTACTTATCCAGGATGCAGGTTCCCGTGGAGTTCGGCGGCGGCACCGAAACCGGTTTCGACCACAACAAGGATGGCGATCCCGATGACCGCATGGGTGAGCTGCTGACCCTGATGCGTGTGCTGATGCCGAACACCGATTTTGACTTCTCGCCGAGAATCCAGAAATCCATAGACAAGGACATGACGAATTATCTCGTGGAATATCGGGAACTTCCACTCGACATGTGCGGCCCGGCAGAGGTGGCGATGCTCGAAGGCGAGGGAGATCTCGATTTCGACGGCGGTCGGGACCAGTCCATGGCGGAGCGTATGCAGGGCAACGGCGTCTACAAGGTCAATCGCGGCACGTTTTCCGGCGGCTACGGCCCCGGCAACCAGCTAAACCGCGCTTATGTCGCGGGCAGCCGCAAGAACGACGGCTCGGTGGATCTCGTCAGCGAGGCGGACCGCATCACGTTCAATATCGCCCTCCCCGATGGTACGCCCTTCCCCTTGAACCTCATCCATTACCGTATGGTGGCTCCGCTGATCGACGAAAACGGCAAGCTGCGTTCGGTGGATCGGACGCGCAAGCTGCAATCCGTGGACAGCGTGGACGAATTCTGGGGAGTACTTGGCGGGGTGCGAATCGGCGGCTACCTGATGATCGCCGACGTGGCGGAAAAAATGCAGGAACTGGTCAGCGATTGCGACTGCGGCGGACTGGATCCGTCGCAACCTATCCTCGTTCATGAAATCAAGGACGGAAAAGTTGTGGTAAGCTGCGTCCAGGATGTTTCCGGTGTGGACGACGAACCGAACGACAATCCTGGAGACGATTGCATCGAGGAATTGGACGGTTACCTTTGCACTTACCTGATCGGGGTCTGTGCGCTGATGGAAAACATGGGGCAGTTCGCGGACATCGACTCCAATCCCGACGACGATGTGGAAGTGCTGGACGCCATGTCGCTGGCGATGTGGGCGTCGTTTTCCGGAGCCAAACTGGATGATGAGGAACCGCTTGCGCCGGAGTTGATCGCCGCCGGGGATCACTACGCCCTGCCGTTGAGTTCGCCGCCCGCCCGCTTCAACGTAACGGCCAACGACTCGGATTCCATCTCCGGGGTACCCACGATCTTGAGCCTCACCGAACCGGACCATGGGGGTCAGGCAGGCATTACGGACGACCTGCACAAGATCCTTTACCAGCCTGCGGAAGATTTCAAAGGCTTCGAGACCTTCACCTACACCATCGGCACCGAAGCGGTGCAGGCAACGGCGACCGTCTCGGTGAAACTGGGCTACGACCATCCCGACGGCGTATCCGATGAATTCGACGTGGAATTCAACCGGGGTCCGGCGCAACTGGACGTGCTGGCCAACGACAAATGGGACGTATTGTGGCACGACACGTACTACCCGGACACTCCCATCACCCTGCTTTCGGTCAACAATTTCGATGAAGAGCGCAATCTCATCAGAGGGAAAATGAGCCTCTCCGAAGACAAGCTTTTCGTGCTCTACGAACCGCCCGTGTACAACAACGTGGAGTACTCCGAGGCGGATATTGCGTACTATTTCACGGACGGTTACATCGACGAAAACAACGACCCGATAGAGTCGGACCCCGGCTACATCACGGTCAATCTCAAGCTGCCGGAAACCGTCTGCGGCGATACGTATTACGATTTCTGGGCCGAGGAATGCGACGACTCCAACGACGACAACACCGACGACTGCCTGGACACTTGCCTCTCCGCCACCTGCGGCGACGGCTTCTTGTGGGCGGGGCACGAAACCTGCGACGACGGCAACCTGGAGAACCGCGACCACTGCCTGGACACCTGCGAACTCGCCACTTGCGAGGACAACGTCGTCAGCCGGGACGAAACCGACGTGGACTGCGGCGGAACGTTTTGCGATCCCTGCGGAGATGGGAAAATCTGTGCCGTGGCAGGCGATTGTATCAGCCTGGTCTGTGACGAAGAAACCAACATCTGCCAGGCCTCCGATTGCAGCGACGGCGTAAAGAACGGCAACGAAACCGACGTGGACTGCGGCGGCGACTGCCAACCCTGCAATTCCGGCAAAGCCTGCAACGAGAACCCCGAATGCCGAAGCCGGATCTGTGACAACGGAACCTGCAAAAAGTACAATGAATGCGAGGACGACCAGCTCATCGCCTGGGAATTCTACCCCGACGATCCCGCCCTGTGGAACAAACTGTGCAAAAACAACCCCTGCGCCTTACTCGACGACGAAACCACGAGCAACGAATACGACGAGGATTGCAACGGCTTCGCCTCCGACAGGGACGGCGACGGATGGACCGTCAGGGGAGACGATTTCCTGGGCGAGGATAAAATCGGCGACTGTGCGGATACGATGTTTGACATCAATCCGGGGGTCATCGACGAATCCGGCAACGATGTGGACGAAAACTGCGACGGCATCGCCTCCGACCAGGACGGCGACGGATGGACGATCCCAGGCGACACGTACCTGGGTGTAGATAAAGAAGGCGATTGCGAAGACACGAACTTCGATATCAATCCCGGCGTGCCCGACGAACCCGGCAACGATATCGACGAAAACTGCGACGACATCGCCTCCGACCGGGATGCCGACGGCTGGACGATCCCAGGCGATACGTATTTGGGAGCGGACAAAGAAGGCGACTGCAACGACACCAATCCCGACATCAACCCCGGCACGGCGGAAATCGCGTCCAACGACGTGGATGAAAACTGCGACGACATTTTCATCGACAAAGACGCGGATGGCTTCGCGTGGGTGAAGCACTGTATCGAAGCCGAGGGAGTGCTCAATGCCCAGGGTGAACCGGTTCCCTGCACCGACTGCAACGACACGATGGCGGACGTCTTCCCGGGTTCGACCTTGGGTAGCGAAGTCGGTCTACTTGCTGAATATTACGAGGAAAATACCCGCTTCGCCGCGTTTTGCGACGACTTCGCCCCCAACGCGATCGAGCACACCGCCGAGACCAAGCTGATCGACTACAATTGCGACGGCTACCTGACCGACCTGGACGGCGATGGCTGGACCGCTTACGGCGATCCGACGCTGGGTGAGGACAAAGCCTACGACTGCAACGACTTCGATCCCCGCATTCGTCCGGCGGGTCCGCCGCCCGACGAATACCAGTTCCCCGCCTGCGAAGCACAGGGAAGCCTCATCAACGAGTCGAGCTGCCCCAACCTCGACTTCTCCATCATCGGCTACAATTCCGACCGGCCTCGCTGCCCCTCCGACCTGGACGGCGACACGCTGTACTGCGTGGATCTCATGATGAACGAAACGGAATCGTGGGGAATCTTCATCTGCGTACCCGGCAATTTCGCCAACTACGAAATGCCGTACCTGCCCTTCGGATTCGGAGAAGCCTGGGGCCCCTGCGACTTCGGCGGCCCCCTGCCCGATTGCCCGCTAGGCACCCATTGCGGTGCGCCCATCGCGTATTCCGAGGCGTACACCCAAATTCTCAACGACGAGTACGGCTACGACCTCTCCGAGGTGCAGAACACCGGCATGTGTTTCCCCAGTTGCGGCGACCGCTGCACGATCAACCCCTGCACCGAGCCCAACCGCAACGTCTGCACCTTGGTGGATCACTACCCGTCGTGCGGCTGCAACCCCGGTTTCGTCGATCAGGACGGCGAATGCGTCGAGCAGCCTGCCGACTGACGCCTTTTCATGCATCGAACGCACGAAGGCCGCCCGGAGATTCCGGGCGGCCTTCGTTTTGGGCATCGATTCATCGATCTTCGGCCACGAATCCCCCTGAAATCTTCCCTTCTCGACCGCGTGCAAAAACGTGCAAATGGGTGAAAAAACGTGCAGATTCGGAAACACGAGCGTTGCGAGAAAAAACCAAACGGATCTTGATTTTTCGATCGAAAACCCCTGTTTTTGTCAAGTTTGCTTGACACTTTTTGCGAGGGTTCCTCGCTTTGTTCCGAGAAAATCGGTGGCGACTTTGCACGTTTCGTCGTGAGTTTGCACGAGTTTTGCGGCATCGAATCAAGACGACGCACGATTGCGTGAAAATGCACGACTTTGCAGTGTATTCAGTAGATTTTCTTCGATAGAGCAAGTCTCCTGGCCACAGCTGTCCGGTAGTTTGTTTTTTCAAATGCAAATTTCGATGTCATATCAATGATTTGAGTCGTATACACCGCTGTTAGCGAGCGTATTCAAATTCCATCACAACAACAGGAATTTCTACACCATTTCTTGTATGAGAACCATCACCCACTTTAACAAAACCATGTTTTTTGTAAAAACCCTCTGCATTGAGGGTTGCATCGACTTTTATTTTTTTGTGATCCTTTGAGGCTATTTTAATTCCATATTCCAGTAAAAGTCTTCCAACACCCTTGCCATGAAAAGTAGGGTCAACAAAAATAGCAACAACTTCACCTGGGATGGCGTGACCGAAACCAACTATTTTTTCTTTATCAATAGCGATGTACATTTCCCCGTTTTTTATTCCGCCATGATATCCTTGGGGGGATCTGCCGTTGAGCCAACTGCCAAGTTGCTCTTCGGTGTAGAAATTCGTGCAGCTTGCATGGACTGCAGCAGTATGAATCCTGTGCAGTTCTTTATCATATTCTGTTGTGGCTTTGAGTATTTTCATGGCAGTGTATTTGTATATGTACGCCAGCTTTATACTATTTTCCTTCGTTGGAGCAAGTTTCCGACTTGCTTCACAGGTTCATTCCGTCGGGTTCGAAACCCGACGTGAAACGGATGGTGTGGTCGGGAGACCTGAATCATCGAAAGCGCGTCTTCCCAGTTTTCGTTTGTAGGATACGAGACCGGCTCAGTTGCTGATGTACCAGTTGGGGTTCTCACGCGTCGTGCTCGCGCAGCGGAAGCCGACATTGTCGAAGGTCAGCCTTTTGTTTGCCGTTCCATCGTATCGCATTTCATCGAAGCCATAGCAGTTTTGCATTTTATAATAAGGTTCTCCCTTGCCTATATGGCAGAGTTTCTTTATCAATTCCTTTGACTTCCAATTCCCCCCAATGATATCAACCGTCGGGGAGGCCACGAAAGTACCATCCTCATATTTTATGCCCCAATCTGAATCAAATGGAACAACCGGATTGACAAATTCCCCTACGTTCCCGAACATGTCCAATACGCCATAAGGGCTTGCCCCTGCCGGGTAGCTGCCGACCGGTGCCGTTCTACCCGTCCCACACCCGCTCTGGTCGATGGATTTCGGGTGAAAGTGCGCCAGGCGGCAATTGGGCTCTTCGTCGCCCCACGGGTATTTCCAATCGTGATACCCGAATGCGGTTGAACTCCATTCTTCCGGTGTAGGAAGTCGTTTACCGATGCTACCGCAAAATTCTCTTGCACACTCAAACGATACCCCCGAAACCGGCTGATTGGCCGAGTTAAAGCGCCGATCATTCCGCAATTCACTTTTACAGTAGGATTTTGAATTGAAAACTTTACTGAATTCATAATTCGTTACCTCTGTCTTATCGATCCAGAAACCGCCGCCAATAGGGATGTAAACCATCTCCTGGTTACGCACTTCCGGGACCAGAAACGCGCGCCCGGCTTTTTTACGGAAGGCCTCCAGGCGTTCGACCGCGAGGCCGTTGGTTTGCGCCAGTTCGTCCACCGTGCGGCTTAGCGACTCCTTGGTATCCATCAGCATAAGCACCTTGACGATGTAGAATTCCGAGCCGTCCGGGCGCTGGTAACGGAACATGCATTTCTTCTCTTCCCGCGATTTCACGACCGCCGAAGAATAGGTTTGGGCCAGATCCTCACTCAAGTCAAACGAGGATGAAGAGGTCGTATTCCCTCCGTTTGCGGTATATTCGGACGAATAGAGTTCCGACACATTCTGGACGTAAACGCCGAGATAATTCGTCATCTGCACACGGGCATGCTGGATCGCACTGTCGAAGGCCACCTTTTCCGTCGGACTTTCAGACGAAATGCCTACAAACGCCAGACTTCTCGCCGTCCCGTTTTCGTCTTGCTCATCGAAAACGGCTGGGTTCGCAGCCCATTCACAACTGATCTTATCTTGTTTATCTTTGGGTGCGAAATCAATTAGACTCGTCGTCTTCGTCGCGCAAGCAACGATTATCGCCACTGCGACGAACAAAATAATCGCTATAGTGAGCCATCTGGAGGGATGGCCGTTTTCTTGCCCTTTCAGCATCTTGTCCCGTGACATGCTTGGACCTCCCGTGTTTAAACGCACCGATTTTATCCGCTCATCTGGATGTGCAATTGATTAACGGCAGGTACTATAACATCCCGTCGTTTTCGTTCAAGTAATTTTGCACGGAACATAAATCACGGGGTGCATCCCCCCAAAATTGCCACTTTGCAAAAAACGCTTATGGCGAGTCTCCCACCCACGCAAAGCGCGGCAGTTATCAGGAACGAGCAAAGAGCCTTTTACAAGCGCTCACTCCGAGTACCGCCCTTACGGGCGGCACTCGGAGTGAGCGGGTTGCAATCTGAGTGAAATGACAATATCCTGTGATGCACCCTAAATCACCTATATATTGGCGAATTTTCGGTAGTCCTTCTTCGTTGGAGCAAGTTTCCGACTTGCTTCGCAGCTTCATTCCGTCGGGTTCGAAACCCGACGTGAAACGGATGGTGTGGTCGGGAGACCTGAATCATCGAAATCCAACCTACCCGCTCAACCTGTCAGTGTACGTACACTTTGCGGCACGCACGAAAGTGTACGTACACTGACAGGTTGCAAAGGAATCAGTAAGGAGGCGAGACGTTTGTTTCGAGCGGGAAATTCTTTTCGCTCAGCAGAACTCGGAATCGGGGGTCAGTTCGCGAATGCGTTTTTTCAAGACCTGCTCCACGAGCAGGGCCACGTCCAGCGCTTTCTCCTGGGCCAGATGGCAAAGCAGCGAATGATAGGCAAGGTGCACGTCTTCTTCACGGCGAAGATCCGCCTCTACGGCCTGGGCGAAGCGAAAGTTGAACTTCGTCGCGCTGGCGAGGCCCTTCACTTCGGGCCAGATGCGTTTCAGTTTTTCGCGGCAACGCTCGGAATCGCATTCACACTGCATGAGGTATTCCAGCGTATTGCTCATCAAGTAGGCGGTTTCACTGGAGAAACCGTCCTTTCCGCGCTCGATCGGCGGGGTCTGACGCAGGTCGTTCAACTGGCGTTCCAGCGCTTCGCCCAGGTATTCGCTTTTGCTACGCACGAAGTGCTCGACGTCCGAATCGTCCGCCAGCTTGCGCGTATGCAGATCTTTGAGAACGAACAGGGCATCCTGGTAGGACACCAGCGCCGCATCGTATTCCATCGCCTTGCGAAAGTGATTTTCCAGGTGTTCGAAGGCTTGGCGGGTCATCACCCGCCCGGTGGGGTCGCTGCTTTGAGGCACGTGATAATCCAACGAAATCAAATGCTTGGAAATCAACTGGATGCGCCGGTTGAGGATGGTTTCGGGGTTGGAGTCGAATTCTCCGACCGCCTGCAGGGTGGGCTTCATTTTTTTGGTGACCATGGCCAGCGTCGCCATGCCGAACGCAAACAGACACAAACCTGCCACATACATGTACATGATCGAAAACCTCCCTCAAGGTCGCCCGCCACGGCGGGATCTCCCAGTACGGCTCGACAAGTTTCGACGCCACACCGCCGAAGACTCTCCATGGAAAACGAATAAGAAATATTCAACCTGTTGAAATTTCTTCGTTTTTCACAGAGAAACGGCGCAATCGCCTTCCTCGAAGTCACATGATGCCCGTACAATATCCGTATGATACACAATTGGAGGTATTTAGTCCACTAAATATCTTGTATTAAAGTGATTTTTCGGGTGCGTCGCAAAAAGGTGTCATCGTTTCGGACGCGAAGTAGGAAAAAATGTAGGTCGGGTAATTGCTTTACCCGACACCAGCTTGCTGACAAAGTATCTATCTTTGTAGAAACATTAAAAAGTCTTCTTCCGCGGTCGCGCGCAAGCGCGCATTGCGGAAAAGAACTCTGTACGAAGGCGCTTTACCTCGATGTTACGCTATGTGGAATGAATGGTTGGCGTGTTGCTTTGAAAGGTTCGATTTGGCTCCGAGCCATGGTGAAAAGAGAAAGAATGGTGTTTGCGCTTCCGGAGAATCATTGTTTTCGTTTGCTGTCTTTCATTTTCGAAGATCCTTTGAGCGCCGTTTACGGTTGTTTTTGATCATCCGGATACAAGGCTCCCGTCTTCTTCGTGAAGCCTTTCCATAGGCTCACCACGCAGGGAGTTCGGCCAACAACTTTTCACGTCAACTCAGACGGGCGGTGAAGCACCTATTTTTTCTTGAGTTCTTGTCGCCTGTCCGAGATCGTTTCTGCTTGGCGTATGATCCGCCATGTTTTGCGCACCGCCAGGGTCTTCCTGCCGACCATGAAAGGCTGTCACAAGCTTCAGGCGTCCCTTTCTACACACCGGACACAAGAGCGGATCGTGTCCGGTGAGCGCCATGTAGCGTTCGTCCCAGCTCATCTCGTCGTATCGCTCGATGGGGGCAGGCTCCAGAGCGCCCAGCAGTTTGCGGCAGCGCTTGATATTGCTTGCCCGAAAACGGTTGGCGTACAAGCCATAATACCGGATGCGAGTAAAACCTTTGGAAAGAACGTGCATCAGAAAACGCCTGATAAACTCCGTTGCCGAGAGCGTCATCACGCGCTTTTCCCCTTCCTTTTTATAGTCCTTGTAACGAAAGGAAACCTTGCCATCTTTCATTCCGATCAAGCGGTGATCGGAGATGGCGCTACGATGGGTGTAGCGGGACAGGTAGTTGAGCATCGTCTCCGGCCCGCCGAAGGGCGCCTTGGCGTAGACATGCCACTTCATCCCACGGTGCTTTTTGATGAACCTGTCGAACTTTTTCGGATCGGCGAGTTTTTCGGACTTTCCGGTAAAGCGCAGCTTGCCCGTTTCATAGGCCTTTTTGAGAGACTCCAGAAACAATCGCCTGAAGAGGCTTTTCAGAACATTCACGTGCAGGAAAAAATCTTCGCGGCAACTCACCCAGCGTTTGGAGTCGGAAGAAATCCCTCCTCCGGGGACGATCATGTGGATGTGGGGGTGATGCAACAATGTGCTTCCCCAGGTATGCAGTACGCTGGTGAAGCCGATGTTCGCGCCCAGATGTTTGGGATCCTTGGCGATGGTGAGCATGGTTTTTGCCGAGGTCTTGAAGAGGATGTCGTAGATCACGCGCCGGTTGACCAGCGCCAGGTCTTCGATCTGTTTCGGGATGGTGAAGACAACGTGAAAGTACTGCACGGGCAAGAGTTCGTCTCTTCGCTTTGCCAGCCACTTTGCCTTGGCCAGTGCGCCGCATCTGGGGCAGGCGCGATTGCCGCACGAGTTGTAGCCTTTCGTTTCATGTCCACAATGGTCGCAGCGCCTGCGCTCGCAGTGTCCGCCCATTTCAGGTGTGCGACAGGCCATGATGTCGTGCGCAGCCTTGATCTGTGTAGGCGATAAGAGATCGCCGTACTCGTCGAGAAATTCATCCCACTTCTCCCGGAGAACGTCAGCCGTTATGGTTTTATCATTACTCATGATTTGCCTCCGATCCCGGCAGAAGGTCGAAGGGGCTTCGCATCCCGGCAATGCGTGCAGTGGCGATGTGGGTGTAGATGGTCGTGGTGGAGAAGGAGGCGTGCCCCATAAGCACCTGGATTGTGCGTAGATCGACGCCGTTCTCCAGCATATGGGTAGCGAAGCTATGGCGAAAACTGTGCGGCGTCACGTTCTTTTCGAGGCCTGATTGGACACGCACGTTTTTGCAGGCGGTCTGGATGGAAGCGGTCGTGATGTGGCTCCCCGGCTTTCTTCCCGGAAACACCCAGGGATCCGTTCGCTTCACCTGGACGTTTGCAGGTTTGCACGTTCTCCAGTACTCGCGTAAGATAAGCAGCAGTTTTGGGGACAGCACTGTGTAGCGGTCCTTGTTCATCTTCCCCTGGTTTACTCGGATGACCATTCTCTGACTGTCGATGTCACTGACCCGCAGATTGGCCGCCTCCGAGACGCGTAGACCGGAGGCGTACATGATTTGGAAAATCGTCCGGTATTTGAAGCTTTTCGCGGCGTCGAAAAAGCGGACGACTTCCGAAGGCGCAAGCACCACGGGAAGCGTTTTGGGCTCCCTGGCCGCTGGAATAGCGGCCAGCGGCCAGGGTCGGTCCATGACGTTGAGGAAGAAAAATCGGAAAGCGCGGGCGTAAGAATTGACGCTTCCCGGAGCGAGTCTGCGTTTATCATGCAGATAAAGCAGGTAGTCGCGGATCTCCTCCAGGCCGATTCGTCCCAACGACTTGCCGACGTGCTGCTCGAGTTTTTTCAGCCTGCGCAGATAGTCATCTTGCGTGGAGGTAGAAAGATTTCTCAATTTCATCTGCCGCACCATTCGTTGACGTGCGCTTCTCATATCCGACCTCCTTTCACGGCTTCGCATGCATGGAAAGATGTCGCCTTCTTCCGGGTGATGAAACTCGCCGGGGCGGGACGGATGGAGGTGCAACGCAAGATGTGCCTGACCTCGCGCGGGTTATCTGCTTGCGTCAGACGATGCATAAAGAAGGAATAACGCAGTGTCTTCTCGATCGTCGTATAATCGAAACCGCCATCGATTGCAGCTTGCCTGATCGCCTTTTGCATGGGACCGGGAGTCAGTGGATTTCCATCGTGATCGCGTGTAAAAAGTAGATCCGTCCGGGGTCGGGTGTCGCGCCACCACCGGCGCAGAGTATCGAGTGTCTCCGGGTGAAGCGGAATGAATTGGGGCCACGCACTGTTTGTAGATTCCAGACGGATCAGCATCCTTTTGCCGTCGATGTCTCCTGTCCGCAGGCGACAGGTCTCGCCTATGCGCAAACCGCCGCCGAACGTTACGGTCAAAACCGTTTTGTGAAGCTCTGAAGTAACGCCATCAAGCAGTCGGTTCAGATTGCCCAGAGAGAGAGGATCGGGAATCGGCCCTGGCTTCCCGGGAGAAAGAAAGCAGGCCGCAACCTGAGGGCGATCCAGCGTCACGAAATAGAGAAACTTAAGCGCCATCAGCGCTTGGTGACGGAAACTGACCAGTCTCTTTTCCGATCTTGCCAGGTGCTTGATCCAGGCCTCGATTTCAGCCGAGCCCAGTTGCTCCGGCGAGCGCTTGAAATGTCGGACATACGATTCGGCGCGGTTTAGATACTGCCTGCGCGTGATGGGGCGCAGTCCGTAGCGTAAAAGATCGGCGCTCATTCTTTCCTTGAGATGTCCCATGAGTTTCCTCCATGTGATGGACGTCGCCCGGAAATCGGACGACTGAGATCACGAGGATGGAGGATTCATGGGATTTGAAGCAAGGTTAGCCGGGAAAGAACGGGGAGACGCCACAGACGCCAAGGGGCTTTACGATCATAAGGACAAAGGTGGGATCGAGCACGGCCTTACGGACCGGCAGGGACTAAAAACTGCCGCGAAGCGGCTTCGTACATCTGTCACCCCCGCGAAGGCGGGGTCCAGGTGCTTGATATTGCTATGGATTCCCGCCTTCGCGGGAATGACATTTATGCTAAATGGGGGCTGGAAATCAAATTCAGGAGGTTTGTCAATAGTCTGAGGATGGACCCGAAGGGTCCAAGCGCCTCTCCCGCTGGGAGAGGCCGGTGCTTCAGCACCGGGTGAGGGGAAGTTTCGTGTTCCCTCACCCTAACCCTCTCCCAAAGGGAGAGGGGATATAAGTCTTTTAATTTCAATATGTTGCAATCGAATCCGAAATATTTTGCACTATTTTAATTTCCACCCAGTGATTTTTCAGATCGTCATTGGCTTTCCGGATCGGTCTCTGTTCTCGGCATTGGATCGCGCTATGACACAAATGTCAGCCGCGCAATCAAACCGGCAATTCGGCTTGTCAGAAGACCCGCAAGGGTTCCAGAGGGTGAGACGTTTCCCGGAAAATCCATGAACACCTCTATGTAACCTATTGTTTATATTCGATAATATCGGATAGCGCATTTTTGCACTGTTTTTTCCATTTCGCTCTGATACAATGGCACGTTCCCTGCAATATCTGTCGGACAACCTTTCGAAGTATGGTTTGACAAGGAGGCGTTCCGATGAAATCGAATCCCATTCAACCGTCTATCGTATGGCTGATCGCACTCACGCTGGTGTGGTTCGGCCCGGCTTGTTCGAGCGATTCCGGCTCCAACGAGTACAAAGCCATGAAATTCAAATCCGCCGGGGAATATGAAGATTCCTGGGACAGCTACGCGCGCGCCGGAGGCGAGAACTCCCTCGACAGCACCGCCGCTCCGACCGCCGTCGACGACGGAAGCGAGCAGAATGCTTCGAGCGATTCCAGTTCCGAAAGCCGCGACATCGTGGAATCCGACATCTTTCACGTGGACGGCACGACGCTGTATGCGCTCAACCGCTACCGGGGGCTGTATATCGTCGGTACCGAGAACCCCAACTCCCTGGAAATCCTCGGAAACGTGCCTTTCCAGGGCATTCCCATCGAGATGTACCTTTACGAAGGCATCGCCTACGTGCTGTTGAATCCGGTACAGGACTATTATTATTACGGATACAGTCAGCCGTCGAGCCAGCTTCTGGCCATCGACGTATCCAACCCCGCCTCGCCGATCATGCTCAACTCGTTCGAACTCGACGGCGAGATCACCGACAGCCGTCAGGTGGGCGAAGTGATTTACGTGGTGTCCACCGGTTACGGCTATTTCAACAGCTACTGCACCGATAACTCCTACAACTCCCGCACGCTCATCAGTTCCATCCGCATCGGCGATCCCTCCGACATCCTGCTGAAAGACAACCAGGAATTCGTCAGCGACAGTTGGGGCTGGACGGTGTACGTGTCGCAAAAAGCGATGTACGTGGCCCAGACCGGCGACCAGTGGTCCGAAGGGGGACAGGGCTCCAAAATCACCTACCTCGACATCACCGACCCCGAAGGAACGATCGTGAAAAAAGGCGATTTTTACGCCCAGGGCATCATTTCCGATCGATTCTGGATGCACGAAAACGGTAACCTTTTCGCCGTCGCCAGTCAGAACTGGAGCGAGATGGTGGCGAAAATGGAAACCTTCAACATTTCCGACCCGATGAACGTCGTCAAGCGGGGCGAAGTGACCCTGATCCGCAACCAGGAAATCAAGTCGGCGAAGTACACGGGAAATCGCGGCTACGTGGTGACGTTCGAACAGGTGGACCCGCTGCATGTGGTGGATCTCTCCAACCCCGACAATCCCACGGAACTGGGACAGCTCGAAATTCCAGGGTATTCCACATACATGGAAATCATCGACGACCACATCATCGCCCCCGGCGAAGACTCGGCACAAGGTGGCGCGAAAGTCTCGATGTACTCCGTGGTCGATCCGACCAACCCGGTGGAAATCGACACCGTGGAAATCGCCGAGGATGGCGGCTACGCCAGTTCGGAAGCCAACTACGACTGGAAAGCCTTCAAAATCTATACGGATCTCGGCCTGATCCTGATGCCCAGCGAAACCTATTCCACCGACTACCGGAACATGGCCCATCGACTGACCTTCATCAGCTTCGATACGGATACGGAATCCGACAATTACGGACTTCGCAAGCGCGGCCACGTGGATTCCCGCAGCGCAGTCCGACGCGGCGTCCGCATCGATCCGTACATCGCTTCGCTTTCCGAAATGGAAATCCAGTTGATCGATTACCAAGACCCCGACAATCCCCATTCGCTCTCCCGCCTCGTGACGGCGAACTACGTCGGTCGTCTGGAACAATGCGGCGACAAACTGTGCGACATGGGCGGCGCGTACTATGACAATACCCTGCGTATTCGCTCCTACGATCTCGCCGTGAGCGATTTCCGCCCCGTGTTCGAAAGCGAGATGCTCGAAGCTCAGGCCGAGAACTTCACCGACCGCGCCTCCCTCCTGCAAGGGGGCGACATTTCGTACCTCATCTCCGAAAGTTACGGCCACTGGGACAATATGAACGGCGAATGGGTCAGCGAGCGCACGATGGCGGTTCACGCCTTCGACCTCAACGGCGATTCCCCGGAGCATCTGGGCGTCACACGGCTGGAACTGCCTAGCGAGGAGAACGATTCGGATACCTACTACCAGTGGGGCAGCGGACTGGCGGCCACCGAAAACGGCGCGCTGGCCTATCTTGGCGTGTCCTATAACTGGGACGGCGACGATGAAAGCGCCGAAGGGTACCTCCAGTTCCTCAACGCCAGCGACCCGACCCAGGTCACGCTGGTGGAGAACGGACGCTTCAACGGCTTCCGTAGCCTGTTCCGTGAATACCTCAATTATTCCGGCTACTTCTATGGCGGCATCGATCTCGTGGACGATGTGGCCGTTGCGCCGAGAGGCATGTATTACTACGACGACTATTATTACGGAAGTATGCCCAAACCGGCACGACTCGTCAGCCGTGGCGACAAAATCTACATCCCGCACTGCGAATCCGCCGGGCGCGACGATGAGGGCCGCCCGATGCTGGCCTGCTTCGCGGTGATGTTCAATGCCGCGAATCCCAACTCTCCCGCGCGCCAGGGCAGCGTCAACGTACCGGGCGAGGTGGTCGGCGTGAGCGAAGACGGACGTATCCTCTACACCCGCGACCGCCAGTGGGAAGAAGGCGAAGAGGAAGGCTGCTCCTATTACAGCTACTGGATCAACGTGCTTTCACTGGGTCAGGACGGCGCGGAAATCGTGGCCCGCTTCGAGTTGGAAAACAGCTGGAGCCGCTACTACGAATACGGCTGCGACGCGGACGACATCGCGGACGATGGCGAGGACAGCACCTCGTCCGACCCCTACGAGACGATGACACCCGCAACCTCCGGCTCAACAGAAAAGGAGGACTCCGACAACGAAACGTCCGTCGAGTACGACGAAACGGACCGTGTCAAAGAGGAGCCTACGGCCAAGCTTCTGGCTGCCAACGTGCAGTACACCACCAACGACACGACCTTCGTCGTGCAGGACAAAACCCTCTTCCTGGTCGCCCAACAGTACCTCGATTATGGCGACACGGTGGGCGTTGCAACCCTCACCAATCCCTGCGGTGAAGATACGACCGAAGAGACGCAAGAAGATGTCGTGCCGTACCAGCAGGCGATCGTGACCGTGATCGACGCCCAGACGGGCGACACGCGGGCGACGGTTTCGGTTCCCGGCGGGCACGACGTCACCGAGGTCCAGGGCGGCGGAATGCTGGTGCGTTTGACCCTCGACGAAAGCAACCGCGTTTCCACCACGCGGATGCACCTGATGTACATCGCCCCCGACGGCTCGACGCTGGAAATCGACGAGCCCCTTACCGGCATCGGCGGCTACTACAGCTTCGCCAACGGCGGCGTCCGCCAGGACAATACGCTGTTTATTTCGGTGGGTTGGGGTGGTATCCTCGAAGTGGCGCTGTAATTCCGCATACATACACAATCCTAGGAACGAAGTCCTCGCCATCCGGCGGGGACTTTTTCGTTCAGCCCGCATTATTCATGAGGATCGTAGCGAGACGCAGAAAACCGAAGATATTTCATGAAGTTGGACCGATTTTCACCCGCAGGCATACTTTACAGTCTGTCGAGGATGAAAATCGGGAAACGAGTGAAAGATCGAGGATTTTCAAATCGCAGTAGATTCTTCATGAATAATGCGGGTTAGTCACCATCATCTTCTTTCTCTTTGTTTCGACTATTCATTTCGTTTGCCACCAAGAATAGGATCGTGATACCATAATGACAGTCACTGTCATTATCTCGCGACATTTTAAGTATGCAAAGCATTGTGAGCAGAACGCCTCCATGAAAAGACCTCTCCTCGTTATTTACAAAGAAATAATTCAATCTACGGCGTTTTGGGGGATTTCCCTTTTGCTGTACGCATGTGCGTCCGGTGAGGCGGAACCCTCACCCGAAGCGGATGAAGACAATCCGGAAACTGCGGAAACAGGCGAGAACGATGACGACGCAAAGCAAACGCTCGTCGATATCGTGAACTACGCACGTTTGAACGCTAGCGGAACCGCCACCGAACTATTCCCCTGGCCCCGTGAAGCACTCGATTCGGCCTCCACGATCCGGGATGAAAGGCCAGATACGTCCTGGAAAATCCCCGAAGGCTCTCCATCCATGTTACAGATCGATTTTCAACCCTGGCTTCAAGCCGAAGCATCACTGAAAAGCGTTCGCCTCCAATTCAGCGGCGCTGTGGATCGCTTGCGTGTCGAACGCCTGGAAGCCTGCAGAGGGAAAGTGCTTCAAACCATCGAAAGAGAAGAGCTTCTCCCTGTCCTCGGCTTTTCCGGTGAAAAGGCAGGCTGCCTGCAAATTTATGTCCATACAAGCGGTCCCGCCCAATTGGAAGAACTCGAGATCATGGCATGGGTGCCCGAAACGGCCTTGTGGAATACTCAGAACGAGACCAGCACTGGTCCCAATCATCCAAAATCCGGTGTGATCGAAGGCTTTTACGGCGTGCCGTGGTCCTGGACGGAACGCATGAGAATGATTGATCTTTTATGTGACGGCGGTTTGGGAACTTACTTGTACGCCCCGAAATGGGATCCTATACACCGCGAACAATGGCGAGAGATTTACTCGGAAGAAGAACGCGAGCATTTCAAAGAATTGATCTCTTACGCTTCCGAACGCGGGGTGATGTTTTCCTTCGGAATCAGTCCGTTCCTCGATTTCGATACGCATTCGGAAGATGATTACGCGATTCTTGCTGCCAAAACGGAAGGCTTCCTTGCCATGGGCGCACAGAGTGTCACACTGCTGGCCGACGATATCGAGTTTGCGCTGGACACACCGGTCGACGCCGACATGGGAACCCTGCATACAGACATTGCCAACAGGCTTCTCAACGATATGAAAACCGTAAATCCGGATATCCAGTTGGATTTTGTCCCCACGGTCTACAGCGACGACCGTGTTACCTCCTTTGACGAAGGAATGGCTTATCTGGAAGCTCTGCAATCACTGGACTCGACAATCGGAGTGTATTGGACTGGACCTGGAACTTCGAATGCGCGCATGACCGCCGAAGAAATGCATACATTTACGGAAGCAGTAGGGCGCAAACCGATCATCTGGGACAACTTTTGGGCCAATGACGGTGGTGACGGTTTTACCGGACGAATCCCCTTGGGTGCGTTTTCTGGCCGGGATGCTTTACTGGTCGAGACCGTATCGGGTATTTTGCACAATCCTTCCATCCAGGGAGCGCTTTCTCGGCTGACGCTTGGAACGTTCCTCGAATACCTGCATGACCCGATTGCCTACAATCCCAACAAGGCGAGAGAATCGGCAGTGAACCGTGAGATGACGTTCCGCATCGGAACCGAATCGGATAGCACTTCAGACCAAGAAGCCGTCCTTTTCCTGATGAAGTTGTTTGATGGGGATGCACAAACCCAACCGGGAAGTCGGGAAATGGAAACTCGCATTGATTCGCTTACACGTTCGCTCAGGGATGATGCTGCCTGTCTCGAAGATGCATCCCTGTTGTTGCCGCTATTCTCGCGTATGTCTGTGTTGGAATCCGAGATTCACCATAGCGGCCTGGCTACGGATATCGTTGATGAATTGGTCTTTCCGCTTGAAAAAATCAGGTACGAAGGAGAAGCTGGGATCGCACTTCTCAAAGCCTTGGTTCGGAAACTGGAAGGAGAACCAGCCGATACCGAACTCCAGAGAGCGGAAGAAGCGTTGGCCAAATCCAATACCAATCGTTTTATTTTCAGCAATGGAAAACTGCACGAGCTTTTCGAGACCGTTTCCGATCTGGTGCCTCTTACGCATGGCGGAAAGGTTTTGCAAGCAACCACTTTAGACCCAGAGTGCCAAACGCGAAACGAATGGAAATGGGTACCTTTTGCAGAAGATTGCCGGATGCACGTTTTCGGTCTATCCGGTGCGGAAATAGAAAATGGGCAGATCACCTGGCATCCTCTGCACTCCGGAAGTTACCGCGTTTCTGCCGTATGCATAATGGAAGGCTGTCCGCCTAGTTTGGGCGAAATCACGGCGGAATTTGTCTGCGAAACCCCTGGAGAATGAGGCAAATATAAGAAACCTGCATTCAGGCCATCGCAAATCGACCCTACGCAAAAGCAAAATACAGGCAAAAAAACCTGACTCATCCCCAGTTTTTCATTCAAGAGGTAAAACGCTCATGGTGAGTGATTTGCGAAGCAAATTGTATCGAGCCATAGCGTTTTTCGCACGGACCCCTCGATACAACGCCCTTGCGGGCGGCACTCGTGGTGAGCGGACTCATAATATCTTTGGACAAATTAGATTTTCATAAAACGGGGGATGGGTCGGCCAAAAACCCACCTTTTCACAAAAACCTGCTCTTTTTCGACACCTTACGGGATTCGAAACTTGCATCTTCGGTCGAACTGTGAGATGAAGCCAGCCTCGGAGGGGCGATCGGAAAACCGGCAGGATAAAGCCGTTTTCTGGTGTCGTCTGTGTATGAACCCCTGGGATCGGATAAACCGTCATGACTACCTCCTCATCTTCGCTACGCAACAAAGACAACATCCGCAACGTCGCGATCATCGCCCACGTGGACCACGGAAAGACCACTCTGGTGGATCGTATGCTCGAACAGTCTGGCAGCCTCAAACGCAGCGAAAAGGGCATCGATCGGGCGATGGATTCCAACAGCCTGGAGCGCGAACGCGGCATCACAATCCTTTCCAAGTGCACCTCGATGGATTTCGAGGGCCTGCATATCAACGTGGTGGACACCCCCGGCCACGCCGATTTCGGCGGCGAGGTCGAACGGGTGATGCAAATGGTCGATTCGGTGTTGCTGCTGGTGGATGCCTTCGAAGGTCCGATGCCGCAAACCCGCTTCGTGACTCAGAAAGCGCTGGCGCGTGGGCTTCGACCGATCCTCGTGCTCAACAAAATCGACCGCGAGGGCGCCGACCCGGATGGCGCGATGGACGAGGTATTCGACCTTTTCATTTCGCTCGACGCCACCGACGAGCAACTGGACTTTCCCGTGGTGTACGCCTCGGCGAAGCAGGGTTACGCCGTGCATTCCCTCGACGACGAACCCAAGGATCTGCGTCCGCTGTTCGAGATCATCCGAGACCATGTACCCGCGCCGGAAGTGGACGAAAGCCTCTCTCCCTGCTTGCAGGTGGCGACCTTCGACCATGACGACTATCTGGGTGCAATGGCCACCGGGCGGGTATCGAGCGGGCGTTTCGCGGTGGGTGACCAGGTGCTGCTGGTGCATCGCGACGACTCCCGCGAGGAATTCCGCATCATGCGCATGTTCGGCTTTCACGGGCTCAACCGCTTCGACCTCAACGAAGCCGTCGCCGGAGACATCGTGACGCTGAGCGGCATGAGTTCCCTCAATGTCGGCGAAACCATCACCTCCATTGAAAACCCGCGCGTGCTGCCGCTGATGAACATCGACGCCCCGACCGTCTCGATGACGTTCCGGGCCAACACCGGCCCGTTTTCCGGCCAGGAAGGCAAGTACGTCACCAGCCAGAACCTCAAGGAACGCCTGGAAAAAGAGATCCGTTCCAACGTGTCGCTCCGGGTGGAGCCTACCGGCCAGGCCGACGCCTTCGTCGTCTCCGGACGCGGGGAGCTGCACCTGTCGGTGTTGATCGAAACCATGCGCCGCGAGGGCTACGAGTTCATGGTGTCGCGTCCCGAAGTGGTATTGCGAGAGGGCGAGGATGGCCGCAAGGAAGAACCCTACGAAGCCGTGGTGGCCGACGTGGACAACGAGCACATGGGGACGGTAATCGACGCACTCAACCGGCGCGGCGGACGCATGACCGGGATGCGCGAAATGCGCGGCGAGCGCACGCGGCTGGATTTCATCGTACCCACGCGGGGGCTGTTCGGCTACCGCTCGCAGTTCATGACCGACACACGCGGCATGGGTATTTTAAGCCACGTTTTCCACGAATATGCAGACTATATGGGTCCGATGCAGGGACGCAAAAACGGCGCGATCATCGTGCAGGATACCTGCACGACCGTCACCTTCGGCCTGTGGAAATTGCAGGACCGGGGTATGTTTTTCGTTCCGGCGGGGGAAAAGGTCTACGCCGGGCAGGTCATCGGGGAGCGCAACCGGGCGCGGGACATCGTGGTCAATCCGGGAAAAAGCAAGAAACTCACCAACATGCGTGCGGCGGCAGCCGACGAAGCCAACTTCCTCAAACCACACCGCAATCTCACCGTGGAAGAAGCCGTCGAGTTCATCAACGACGATGAATACGTGGAATTCACCCCCAAATCCATCCGCGTGCGCAAACGCCACTTGGATCACAACGACAGGAAGCGCTCCGAACGTCACGAACCGCAGTAGAGGCGGGAAAAGGCCAACTGCAAGAACCTCACGAATTCGAAATACGCGCAAGCCGACTTGCACAATGACTGTATTGTGGTAGGATCTCACAACTTTTTCGATCCAACCCGCGAATGAGGCAAGAAATGCATAGTCGGCGTTCCGCGATTTCAATCGGTTTGATGCTTTTTTCGTTGTGGATCGCCGCTTGTGGTTCTTCGACGGAAAACGATTCCAACGAAATCCTTTATAAGTTCAAGCTATTGGATGCGTCTACCTATGAGCCAAACACCGTAGAGCTGTATTTTCAGGTACGGGACGGCGACGGAAACCCCGTGAAAAATCTCAAGGCGAACGATTTCCTGATCAAAGAGGACGACATAGCGATTTCCGTATTTGAAACAGAGCAAGAACTCGCTTCTCTTTCAGACACTCTTCACACTGCCACGATATTGCTTATGGATATCTCCGAATCCCATCGTGAAGCCGATAAAATTTCAACGGATACATTGAAAAAAGACTTCGAATACTTCATCCAAAAACTCACCCCCGAGCATCCCGTTGCATTGTACACTTTCGATGGAAGAACCGAACCCATTCTCAGACGATATTTCACCACGGAAGTCGAAGACCTGACCTCTGGAATCGTCCCTATGCTTGTCTCAACTCCAGACGACAAATCCGCCAACCTCAACGGGGCCGTGGTCCAAAGCCTGAAAATCCTCGAAAAAAAGAAAAAATACCTGAATCCCGGCGAGGTCTTCTTCGGGTCTGTGGTCATTTTAAGTCGAGGGGTCGACCGCGCCGCCCGCGTCTCCGACGAGGATACACTCCTTGCCATATCGGGAAGTCCGTTTCATGTGTATACGATCGGGTACGGGGAATACGGAAAAAACGAACACTTTGAAAATATTGGAAAAAACGGCCATTATTTCGTGGAAGAAGAAAGCGATCTGTACCCGATCATGGACGAAATCGCCTCGGAAATCGCATCTGTTACGGCTGCGCATTACGGCCTTCGATTTTGCTCCTCAAAACGGGCGGGAATTCATGAGGTGGAACTTTCCCGACGGTATTTTCCAGAGGATGCAACGACATTTACTTTCAACGCCGATGGATTCGAGGGAAATTGTGATTTTTCCGTATATTACGGCGACTCCATGCGTTTCAGAACGCTCGTCTGGCAGAATCCATCCAGTGAAACCGAGATGTCCCTGGACGAGGCCGCCACGTATTGCAATGAACTCGTACTCAACAATCAAACGGGCTGGCATCTGCCGACGTTCGACGAATTGCATACGCTTGTAAATCATTGTAGATATTCGGAAAACAGTTGGCCTTGTGCCACGCCTGACTGTTTGTCAGGCCGCTCCCCGTGTCCGGAAGATGAGGGAGATGCAAACGGGTGCTATTGGAAAAAAAGCCTCTATGGTCCATGCGGTTCGTACTGGTCATCTACCATGAATGAACTCGAAAACGACCAAGTTTGGGCAATTACATTTCAAACCGCTGAAGTATTTAACGCAAACATCGAAAACGATCGTCATTACGTTCGGTGCGTGAAAAAAATCGGCACGTCGGTTTTGGACACGATGGACTGATTTTTTTCGTTTATAGTGGTTTTTAATTGGTTTTAGCGATTATTTTTCGCGGGTGCCATGGGCCAACCGCAGGTTGCCCATGGACATCGTTCGTACACGGGCAAGCGGACGTTTCACGTCGCTTCGCCCGTGCCACACTTTGTTTCCAGGTTTTTTTATCGCTAAAATCAAATAACAACTGCTCTATCTTCCAATCCGAGACGAAATTTCCTGTATTTTCATCAACCTACCACGCAATCACCGGCCCCGCGACCATCCCCACACCGCTATATAGAGAGCGCCGGACCAGCATCTGCTGCAAAAGCACTTTCGCTCCGAATCCTACCATCGGTCTCGGTCGCCATTCCGCAGAGACGTGCGCCGTCCACCCAAGTCCCATGGCGAATTCCCGCGCCTCGCCCGAACGCAAGTAGATCAAAGCGGGACCGACTCCCAACCCACACCCCAGCCACGACAACGGGCGGATCTCTCCCTCCAATCCCGGCACCTGAAAGAGGCTGCGATCCCTGCGCCATGGAAACGAGCGCATGGAGTGCATCAGGCCCAACCGCCATAAATCACTCGGGAAATACGCAAATCGTAAGTCGCTCAACAGAGCAACATTGGCCGCCCCACGCGAAAATATGCCCCCCGGCCCGGCCATCGGTTCCAAACGCCACGACTCCGGCAAATTCTCCGACTCTTCCGCCGCACCTGCCACCGGGACCGCCAACCAACACACGCAAGCCAGTAAAAACCAGACGATGAGGCGTCGAGAATGCATCATCGCTCCTTCTCCCCGTGGATGTCGAGCCACTGCCGAATCGCCGCGTCGGTTCGCGGCCCGGACAATTCCCGGTAGCGCTTCCATGCGCGGCGCGCGCCCTCTTCGTCCTGGAAGCGATTGAGGCGCAATACCCCGAGGTTTTTGTACGCCGCCGCGTATTCCGGGTCGATTTTCAACGCCTTTTCCACCGCTTCGAGCGCTTCGGCATTTCTATTTGCCTCGTACAGGTGAATCGCCAGCCGATTGCATGAAGTCGCGAGTCTCGTGGCCACCGTCGTCTCGCCTGCGCTTCTGTCATCGGGTTCAAGATAGCGAGGTGGAATTTCGCATCTCCAAGGCGGAAGGCTCCTGCGAGCAGGCAACACTTGAGCCGTAAGTCCCCGATCTTCAAGGTAAAGTTGGCCCCAGCGCTCCGGCATCCGTTCGTTTTCCGCGCGGTACAGCCGCACCTCCCTTTCGTCAAAATTCTTCCGTGCCAACACGCGCGCCGCCTCGCCTGCAATGCGCTGCATGGCGTCTCCGTGCCGCCGACCGTCCACCGCACGCGCCTTTTTGACGTTTCGGACGAGATCGGCCTCGAATCCTTCGGGAAACGCCATCGCGGGATACTGCCGCCGAAGGTGGTCGAGATACCAGGGCAGAGGCAGCAGATACTCGGATATCACCATGTTTTCCTTGGGCAATTCACCATCGAGTTGCATCGAGAGAGTCGAAAATGCAAGGCTCAGATCCTGCGTCACGAGCAACGTCCCCGGCGGGCAGTCTTTCCATATAAGGCGCGTGAGATCCGTTAGGGAGCGTTCCTCCGAAAGATCGGCCCGCAGCGTCTGCGGAAAAACCAGCAATGCACAGGCAACCGGCAACAACCAGGCCGCGCGTTGGTTGACGTGTCGAAATCGCCTTTCTAAAAGACGTTTTCCAAGCCTCCACCATCCGAACAGAGCCAAGGCCCCCAACGGCAGGTGCAACGAAAGAAAATAGCCCTGGGGGTCCGGCACGGTATACAGCAGGCAAAAGGTCAGACCGCTCAGCCACCAAAGCGCCAGCGCCGCGAAAGCCTCCCGGTTCGAGGTTTTCACGACAAAAACAGCCCCCGGTGCAAGTCCCAGCCAAAACGGCCAAGGCCAGTTCGAGGTCAAAGATTCCAGGTAGTTTTGCGCGTTGGCCAATAGCCCGTCCCATCCGGCGAAACCCAGGCGATAGCGGAACATTCCACCAAAGACATGCGAGAAAAACGGCCCAAATCCTTCGCTCACGGCCCCGTAATCGAAAAAAGGCTGTTGGATAGACCGCCACCAAAGAATCACGTATCCTGCAAGCCCAAAAACGAAAATCGCGCAGGCAAGCCCCCAGAACGTGACGGTTTTCGGAAGGCTTTTACGCCGCAACACCACCAGAAGAAGCAGCACGGGAAACCACCATGAGGTGGTCAGATGATGTGCCAGTCCGACTCCCAGCGCACCAGCCACCAGTAGAAGCGCACGTTTGGTCGTTGCTGCCTCTTTTTCGCGCTGAGATTGAAACAGTCCACGTGCGAGCCCATAAAAAATCGTCGCATGGATGCACGCCTGCCATGTATACACTTCCGCGAGCACACCATATTCCAGCATCCCTCCGGAAAACGCAGCCAAAACGGCTACTCCTACTGCCAGAGGCCGGGAAACGCTCCACAATCTGACGGTTGCGAAGATCGGGATCGTACAAGCCGCAGTCCCGATCCCGGAGAAGAAATTGACTCCGTACACGCCGCCTATCCCCGGCAGCGCCCAGAATGCGGAGGTGAACAGGCTATACCAAGGATATCCGCTAGGGTGAATAATCGAAGAAGTGCGCGCGGCGAGGACGATTTCGGCGGCATCGTTCCATTGCAGGTCGTGGCAGGTCAATAAGGCATATACTGCTGCCGTAGCAAGAAAACACCCGGCAGCCGTCCATGTATCGCGTCCTCTCCATTCAGACGTTCCCGCAACGCCGGGGGAGTCGCTGCGCCGTCCTGGTGTTCCTACATGTTTCGTTCTGGAGCGTTTTTGGACGATTTTTTGCCTTTTTTCGTTCTAGAAAAACCCTTCGGGAATGTAGACGATATCCCCAGGTTCGAGAAGAAAGTTCGGAGCCCTTCCGTGGCCGATTTCATCGACTTTCACGGTAATGCGCGTTTCCTTGCCCTCCACGATGCGCGTAACGCTGGTGGAATCTCTCGCGGCTCTTTCCGAAAATCCTCCCGCCAAAGTAATGGCCTGGACGACGTTCATTTTTTCTTCGTATTTGAAGGTTCCCGGTTTCTTCACCTGCCCGAATACGTACACCTTTTTGCTATTAAATTCTTTCACAAAAACGGATACATACGGATGCTTAAGATACGTTTTGAGCGCTTTTTGCAAGTCTGTGGCCACCATATTCGCCGTCTTGCCGTCGACATCGATCGACCCTACCAGCGGGAAGATAATGGTCCCATCGTTGTTGATGCGATAAATCCCGCTCAGATCTTTTTCCTTGAAAACCTGTACGTCGATAACGTCCGAAGGCCCTAACACTGCCTGACTGGTCAAATTATTCGGTGCATCTCCATCTTTTTCCGCCGCAGCTTCCTGGCTCGATGTCATTCGCGGCGCAATGTCTCGTGCTTTCCCGTTTTGACGTGTATGGACACAACCCGAAATGGCGAGGATTCCTGCAGTAACCGATAGAAAGAGAAAAGTTTTTATCGTTAAGTTCATTCCCGCACCTTTTAAACGTTTTTCTTCGATACGGTTTGTCTTTTACCGCAATTTACAAGCGATTGCCAAAAAAAACGCCCGAAGGACAACTGTCCTTCAGGCGTCGTTGTGGCGTTGCCTTTTGACTTTAGTAGAGCGCTTCCAGCTTGAGGAAGATCTCATGCCGCGTGTAGTCGTATTTGGCAGCAGTGGGATTCGCTACGGCATCATCGTAAAGTTCGTAATCGGTGATCTTGGCGCTGAGACGATAACCGAGCTCCGTCTGGAAGAACGGGAACGGCGCATACTTGATGGAAGGCGAGAAGGTCGCGATCATGTCGAGACGATCCAACTCGTCACCCACGAATTTGCTGCCGCCAAACAACACGCCCGTGGAAGGCTCTCCATATTGAAGCGCATCGAAAGAACCGTACAGATACAGCGTAACCTGCTCATTGAGCAACATCTGCTTGAACTCGGTGTACACCTTGTTGTTGGCGGTGTACCAATAGGTCGGCGCGGGAGCGAAGTCACGAGTGAAACCGACGCGGAGCATGGTATTTTTCGAGAAATCGAAACGTCCTTCGAGGTTGGCGACCACACTGCTGAAATCGTCGGTTCCGTTTTTGGAAAGCGTATTTCCGTAACCGGCAGCGGCAGTCATCGAGAACCAATCGGTGAACCGGCTCTTCAGACCGAGTTTGAAACGAATCGGCATGGCATCCGGAGCGGCCTGAGAATACTTACCCGTTCGCACAGTTGTTGCACCGTCATTGTAAGTCAACAGCTCGAAATCATTGTACGTACGATACGCGAAGTTGAAATCGACGAACGCAGCCGTTTCCGGAAGGAATTCCCATTCGCTCTGGGCCACAACCTTGTGTTCGACCCAGTTGTTTTCTTTCGCCGCGTCCTCTTCGTAAATCAAAAGGCTGTTGGTGTATCCCAAGAAGAACCGCAGTTGCCCGCCACCGGGCTTGATGCTCAGCATGGCATTGGCAATGTTGGTAATTCTGTCGGTTGTGGTCAGCGTGGCGACCTGCTCGGGACTGGACATCCGACGGAAGTTGTCGTTGATCCAGCCACCCACGACATTGGAGGGGAAGAGCGTCAGAGTGGCGCGAACCTGCCCGGTAACGTTGCTCAACTCACCGGTATCATTGCCGGAATCGTCCTCATCCAGGCCAAAGTAGTGTGCGTAACCGGCGTTGGCATCCAAGGTGAAAGCCACGTCGGGATCGGGATAGTTGATTTTCAAACCGGCAAGAATACGAAGGATGTAGTCGCTAAGCTCTTCTCCCGAGGGCTTGGCCTGCACGTTGGTGTCGTAAACGTTCTGCAAGCTGAGACCGGGGTGGATGACGAATTTGCCGACTTTGAAACCCTTTGCCTTGTTCTGGGCTCCACTATCGATATCGGCCTTTGCCGCTGCCGACTGTGCATACGCAGATACAGGCAAGACGAAAAGCAAGCCCAGCAAAAACAGGCTTGCGAAAGTTCCGACTCTTTTCGCTCGTTTCATCAATATTCCCCTTTTTATTTCTCGTAAATCCTTAT
The DNA here is from genome assembly GCA_963663525.2 of Myxococcota bacterium. GTDB lineage: Bacteria > Myxococcota_A > SURF-8 > SURF-8. Next base: position 239,733 of record CAXXHC010000003.1, on the reverse strand, counting down.
TGTGACGCCGGGGAGAGAAAATCCCCTCCCCTGACGCATTTTTTTATTGGCCGCTAATCACGACAGTGCTTGGAGTTGATGTGCTATCGCCGCTACCAGAAGCCGCATCCGTGGGTGAAGTACTGGTGGCGTTGGGGTCGGCAGGAGGCGCCGAACCGTCGGGACTGATCGCTCCAATACGACCACCGCTCTGAAGACTGGAGGCCGTCGTAGCATCCGCAACGGTGGTCTGCAAGGCGTCGCCCTTCGGAGTCGTGCTTTCCGTAGATTCGGCAGCGGCTACTGCTGCAGCTTGCTGTGACGGCGCGACTTCCGTACCAGCAGCGGTTTCAGTCGCCGTGGTTTTTGCAACGTTTTCCCCGACTCGATCCAAAAAGGCGAGTTTTTTATCCAGACATGCGTCATCCGTGCACTTTTGTGAACTCTTCAAGTTCGCGACGATGATTTTTTTGTAGTCTTTTAGATCTTTCAGTTTCTTTGTGTAATCTTTGCGCTGCTTTGCCGTAAGGTTTTTATCCTTGAGCTTCGCAGTGTAGATTTTGATCTTGGCATCGATCTGCGCCATTTCCGTTTGCGATTTCTTCTGCAATTCCGTGGCTTTGGTGCTGGATTTGCTCATCGCGTCTTTTTCCTGAGCGAAGGAACTTCCCACAGGTAAAGCGATCACGGCAAGAAAAGCCGCCATGATGGAGAGTGTAAGAACTTTTTGAAAACCTTTCATCTTTGCCCCCTATTCAAATCCTGAATAGATATAGTGTTTAAATGGGAAGCCGCTGTATTCAAACCTTAGATTCGTGACACAACGACCTGTTGTTTCGTTCCCCTGTTAAATTGTGAAAGCTTCAGTCTCGTTATGCAAACGTCACATGATGTATAGCTTAAGAAACCTATATATCAGTGTCAAGGCTTTGTCAATAGAATTAATTTTTTTTCAATTTTACTGAACAGTGTCTATTTCGTCTCACTAGCCTTGAACTTTAGCCCCATAAGCTATTATTTCGCAATTCCTATCTCGCCGCGCTGAACACGATCGGATAGGTAATTTCAACTTCACCGTCCGGCGGCTTCGGAAAACGCCATCCCTTGACACGCGCTACGATGCACGATTCCACGGCACGGCTCTTTAAACTGCTGCGACCTACCGAAGCTCGCGTCACTTTGCCCGTCACACCGATGGTGAAATCGATATACACTTTACCCGAAAGATTGGGATTTCTCCGCAATTCCTGCTCGTAGCAGCTTCGGATCGAAGGTTCGTACCGGCGAATGGTCCGCTTCAGCGAAGACTGGTTGAACGTACCGATAATGTCCGCCCGTCCGGAAGACATCTTCGCCGTAACCTTCTTCTCGGCCTTTTTCGTCGTCGTTTTCCCACCACCGGCTGCCACATCGAGATTTCCTACATCCCGTGTTCCGCCAGCGGCACCACCACTGCCGATACCTCGACGCGCCCTGTTGCTGGCATCGTCGGCCACAGCCAACTTTGAAACACCCTCCATGGCGTCCGAGATCGAACCCATGCGCTGCCCATCCGAAAGGGTATCGACCAACGCTCCCATGGTATTGCTTCCACCAGGCCCCTTGGCCGTCAACAGTTGCAACAAACCTGTATTCGAAACCTTTTCCGCAATCTTTCGACGGCGTTCCGCCTCGGCAGCCGCGCGCTGCTCATCACTCATCTGTTTTTTGGGTTCCGCCTTTTCGGCTTTTTTGGGCTCTTCCTTTTGCACGGCTTCGCCGACACCCTCTTCTTCCACGACCACTTCTTCTTCCGGTGGTTCGGGTTCAGGCATTTTCTCGACGACGAACTTTGCAAATCGTTCGGGCACCTTCTCCAACGACATTTTCTTCGGCGTTGGAGCCATGGCAGCCGCTCCAAATAACGCTGAATGCGCCAGGAACGAGCCCACTACCACGGCTGCGAATACCCAGTCAATGCTTTTAACCCATCCGCCCCGAATCGAAGCGGGAAGTCTGGGCTTCGGAGGAATCGGAGGAGCCGCGACAAAATTGTAGAGCAATGTCGCATCGCCGACCGATACCTTCCCCCGTGAACTATCCGTAATTGGAATCTGGTAATTTTTCCCAGACTTGTGGGCCTTGCCTGATTTCCGCAACTCGTCCAGTTCGAGCATGTCTCCGCCGATGGAGACCTTTCCTTTCATATCATCGCTGAAAGAAAGGAAATACTGCCCTTTTTGTACGTTGAAAACAGGATAGGCTTTGGGAAACTTATCGCTCGTGGACGGAACGATGAATGTAGCGTTGGGAGAAGTACCGATGGTAACCGTGGTACGTCGCCTCATCAGGCGTTCTTCCACGATTTTGCCGCTCTGAATAATACCTATACGTAAAATTCTCTCCGGGCTCTTTTCAGCCATCAAACGATCCTCTCACGCGGCGCGGGTCTTTCATACGGATGAACGAGCGCTGTTGCCTGTTTGTTTCAAACTTAGATCCTTGTGTCATATAAGATAACACAAGATCCCGTGGCAACGAAACTTTTTTTGTCAATCAAACGCGCGACTCTTTACAATTTCTAAGCCGCGCGTGTCCCCTTCTGTGAAAATATCCCGATACCTGGTAACTTTTTTGTCTCTATTATTCGTTCCGCAGCACGACGAACTCGTATTGCGCGAATTCAGCCTGTCCTGCCGTGTACAGCACTTCCGACAGCAGACGGTACGGGACATTTTCATCCACAATCACCATCATCTGACCTTCGAACTTAACGGAACTGTTGTACTGGGCGATTTTCTTTTGCTTTTTCGACTCTTCCTCAAGCGAGTCGAACAGAGGAGTGATGAAGAAGCCGTCCGCTCCTTCACGCTTGGCGGAAGCGCTGACCCGACCGTCCTTGACCTGCACGATGGGTTTGTTGTCCACAAGAATGAAATCCCTTGTGATTCCGATCGGCACCATCTGCTTGTGCGACTTCTCGATTTCGATGGACTTGACGAGTTGGAGATCGTCCGTCGGCGTGACGTTTGTAGAATCCGTCGAGTAGTTCATCAAAAGGAAGACCAGGAGGATGGTGAGAATGTCCAAAAGAGAATCGATGGACAACCCCGCCTCACTCCCGCCGCTGCGAGAGGCTTTCTTGGCTTTTCGTTTCGCCTTGATGACCTCGAAATCCTGAATGGCCTCAAGCTCTTCAAGGGTCAGTTCTTTTTTTTCCTGATCGCTCATCGTTTCTTTCCTCGGAAGAAAATCCCTACGACGTTCGTCCTGCCTCCCCTAATGAAAGGCGACTCAAGAATCTCGCTACACCACACCCGCACTCAGGACAACCTGAGGGAACATCGGCATCTTTTTCGTTTTGTCGCCCTCGGTTTCCACGTAGGAACGCGAGGCGTCCATAATGCGAATGAGGTTGTGGAAGGGAATCTTCGGTTCGGGCGTAAGAATGACTTGATTCTTGTCCGGCTTGTTCGCATCGGTGGCCTGCTTGTGAATCAGGCGCAGGCGCGCGTGCAACGCGGGATAGTCGAAATCCTGGGCTTTGCTGGAAATCAGATTTCCACTTTCCTTGTAGGATTTCAGAATATCCTCGATCTTCTCGTCATCCACTTCTTTGACGCCGAGCATGTATTTCTTGCCATCCGCACCTTTCCAGATGCGCAGCACTTCCCGTGTGATTCCGGATTCCTCGCGGGTGTTGTAAACATCCACGGGAACTTTTCCGATATCCGCACCCTGTCCACCGGTGGCGGCTACGCCTTCCGGCGGCTTGCAGGCGTCCACATTGCATTTCAGGTAAAAGCCAATGCTCGTAATACCAAGGGTGAGCTGGAGAGGCTTTTCCTTTTCTTCCTCGTTGGGATCGGCAGGAGCCGTATTTTTCGGTCCAACCTGCGGAGAAGAAACCGCGATTGTCGCGATTTTAAGATACTCTGTGGAAATCATCAGAGTCGGAATCAGAAGAGCAATGAGATTCATCATCGGGATGAGATTCATGTCATTGCCTTCAGCAAGCTTCTTGTATCGATTTAAACGCCTGGACATGTCGCCTCTCCGGGTTGATCCATCCAATTTCTCACGCTAATTAGGATGCCCTTCGGCGAAAGAACCGGTCGGTCTTCCGCCGAAGAGTTCGGACAATAAATCCGCCTAAAGCGCGAAATGTTATTCGGCGCTACCCTTGCTGCGCGAAACGAGCAGGTTCTCGAGCTTCACGGAGTACTGATCGACTTCGTGAATGATTTTCTGCGTCAGGCCGGAAAGAACCATGTGCACCGCCAGGGACGGGATCGCGACGATCAGACCGAAGGCGGTGGTGTTCATGGCGATCGAAATGGCGCTGGCCAATGCGGTCGCTTTCTGTTCCGGGGCGGCGCTGGCCACGGCCTCGAAGGCGGCGATCATACCGAAGATCGTTCCGAGCAGTCCGAGGTAGGTGGCGATCTGTGCGGCGGTCAGCAAGCTGTTGGTACGCTTCTGAAGCTGCGGCAGCACTTCAAGGGTCGCTTCTTCGATCGCGTTGGCGATCTCGATTTCACCCTTGTTGGCGCGGGTCAGACCGGCCTTGATGACCTTCGGCAACGAGGCGTTTCCAGCCGCATTGCAAAGCTTGATCGCGCGGTCGATGTTGTTCGCCATCACGAGCTTCTGGACGTTGGTCCAGAACTGAGAAGCATTGATGTTGAAACGGAAGAAAAGGAAGTAAAAGCGCTCAAGCGAAACACCAATCGCGAGAACGGATACCACGGCGATAACCCACATAAACGCGCCGCCGTCCATCATGAACTTCTGAATACCACCCAACCATTCCATTTGTTTCCTCCTTAAGAGTTGTCTAGTCGAAAAATTTGTGCGTTAGACGCACTATTTTCCCAAATTTCCTGAAAACGTCCCTATTATTTCAATCGTTTCGGCTTGCTGAAAAATATTTACGCCTTTCAGTGAAGAACGTCTTCTTTTTCCACCGCTTCCACGACCTTTTTAAGAAAATCGTAATTCGTTCGCAAGGTGTCGTAGTCGATTTTGGCCCGATGAAGAATCAGCGACATTTCCGGTCGAACGATCTTACCCTCGATTTTACCTTCCTCAAGTTCGATTTTTCCCGCGCATAGAGCGGGAGACGAAGGCATGACCACAAGTCCCCCCACCAGAGCAAGCAAGAAAAGCCACTTTCTCATTCCAAACCTCGCAAGGTTTCGGATATGGCGGATGCTACTTCAGGAACCTCACGAATTCAAGGTTTTTTTCCGCCAAAACCATTATCTTCTAACCCAATTCCTTCAGATAGGACAGCTTTTTTCTTCGTTGAGCCGCTTTCTTCCCATTTCCTATGTCACGCAGCAGACACTTTCCGTCTTTCGATCTCGAAAAAAAGCCTCCCAGTATCTCTTCTCACATTCCCGTGGGCGGAGGAGGAACCACATCGTCTGGAGGAGGAGGCACTGCCTCTTCCGCAGCCTCGACGGGTTCGGATGCAGCCTCTGCCTCAGCTTCTTCGACAGGGGCTTCCTCTGCCGGTACCGTTTCCTCGACGGGCGGAGCTTCGACCGCTTCTTCCGCCGGGGGCGGAGGAACCGCTTCATTCTCGGCTGGAGGAGGAGGTACGGCAGCGGGGGATTCCTCTACAGGTTCTTCCGCAACGGGAGCCGCTTCCTCAACCGGGGAGGCAGCCTCTTCCATCGGGGCTTCTTCCGCTTCAGCGGGTGGCGCGGCGACTTCCATCGGCTCCTCGGCAGCAGGTTCTTCGGGTACAGGCTCGCCAAAACCTTCTTCCGGCATGGCTTCCTCACCCTCCATCGGGGGAATCTCCTCTGCCATTTCCTCTTCGCTACCCGGCTCCGGCAGGGGGGGCAATCCCTCGGCGGCACGCCGCTCGTTTTCTTCGGCGCGAAGACGGGCTTCTTCCTGCTCATCCTCGAAGCGCCTGATTTCACGCTGTTTTTTCTTTTCCGCGACCTGGATTTCGCGTTCGTTGCGCTTGATCGTGTCTTCGGCTTCTTTAATGTATTGGTTGGTAGGATCGTCTGCGGGAAGAGATCCGGCCTTGCTCTTGTATTCCTCCAGCAACGCAATCCCTTCCCGTATGCGTGCGTTTTTCTTGTTAAATTGCGCTATTTCCTCGTCGAACCGGGAAAGATCCGGGGCTTTCGGTTTCGCTTCCTCGCCTCCCTCGACCTGCGCCACCAGTTCGTCCACGCCAGCGGTTTCCTCGGCAGCGGCTTCCTCCTCGACGGGCTCGATCTGGAGTTTTAAAAGCGCTCGGTTGAACAGCAACTCCACCCTGCCGGGATCCATTTGCTCCACCTTGTCGTACATGGCGAGCGCTTCTTTTTCCCGCCCGAGTCCGGCAAGTGCATTGCCACGATTCAGATAGGCTTCCACCAACAACGGGTTGTAGGCCAACGCCTTGTCGAAACTGGCCAGCGCTTCTTCGAATTCCTGGTCTTCCAGGTAGTATGTGCCGAGATTGATATGCGCTTCGGGAAAGTCCGGTCGGATCTGCACGGCTTTTTCCCAATGGACTTTCGCTTCGGCGCGGCGACCGTCGTTATACGCCACCACCGCAATACCGTAATAGGCTTCCGCCTCGTTTTCGTCCTTCGTTTTCACGGTGTTGAACACCATGTTGGCCAGCTCTTGCTTGCCCTGTGCGAAAAACCCCCATCCCAATGCCAACAAGGCACGGATGTTGTGCTCGTCCTTTTTCAGGATGCTTTTGGCTTCCTCGATGGCTTCCCCGATACGATTCTGATCGATCAAACACCGCGCATAGGACGCCCGCACGTCGAGCAGATCGGGAGAGCGCCGAGCCTGCTGCTGCAGATACCCGCAGGCGGAATCATTGTCTCCCTGAAGGGTCCAGGTGTAAGCCATGTTGATGTAGGGCTCTTCGTATTCCGGCTCCAGGCGGATCGACTCGCCGAAAGACTGGCGCGCTTTTCCGTACTGCCCCTGCCACATCTCGATCACACCAATGTTGTTGTACGCCTGGTAGAGATTCGCATCCTGCTGCAACGCTTCCGCAAACAGCATTTTCGCTTTTTCGGGGTCGTTCGGCGCAGTTTCCACCGCTTCATCGAATTTCGCCTTTCCGACTCCCTCGACCACGTGGCTTTTCTTCGTTTCAACGGGTTCGGCAGGCGTTTCCTCTGCAGCTATGGCGGGTTGCGCCTCCGGTTCCGGTTCGGGTTCGGCAGGCTCGACCGGGGCAGCCTCCGCTTCCTCAACGGGTTGCTGCTGGCTCTCTACCGGTTCCACCGCCAGCATTTCTGCCGTGGTTTCATCGGTTTTCGGCACGGCGCTTTTTCCGGCGCAGCCCGAAACCACAACGAACACCAATAAAACGCCTAACCACGAAAGGGCGCGGCACCCATCGCCTTCTAGCATCGCACAACCCCGAAACAGGGAAATGGCCGAACGCAAACGGCAGTCTCGCATGTGATTCCTACCCGTCATCATCAACCCCTGCTGTCGCTCGCGGCGGCAACTTCGCCCCCTTCCACCGCTCCGGAATCCACAGACTCCGCCTCGGTCGGTTCGGAAGGCTCCGCGCCGGGTTCTTCCTCCGGCTTCGAAACCGGGGCTTTCTCGCGACCGTCGTCCATCCTGAGGGGCACCATTACAGTTTCTCTGAAAGCACTCTTTTCCTGCTTGCGCGCCTTGAACTCACCCGTTACAAACTCTTGTAAATTCGGGCGGTTAAGCGCTTCGATCAACCGCTTCATCCACATCGAGTCGAACAGTTTCGCACGCTGCCCCTCTTCGAGGGTTGCCATGTATTGCTGAGTGGCGCTGTTGTAAATGGGTCTCGTTTTTTCGTTGAGGAGATCCTGGTAGATGAAGATCGCCTCGTCGCCCATACGCTCCACGTCGCGGGGAACGGGAGCATCGAATAGTGCATTTCCGTACAGTTCGAGGCACAATCCGCTACGATATTTGGCGGCAAGAATGTGTTCCGGCGATTTGTACTGGAAGATCGCCTTGTATCGATCCACCATTTCCAAAGCCATTTTGCTCTTGGTCTCGAACTCTTCCATCAGTTTATCCTGGCGCTTGGCCCGGATTTTGTACGCTTTGAACTTTTCGAATTCCTGCTCCAGGAACACCCACTCCGCCGCAGCTGCGGCCTCGTTGGCCAGCGGGTCTACCGCAAGCTGGTGATGATCATGGAAGAACTCGATCGCCTTGCTGTAGTATTTCTTGGCGTCGGTCGTTTTCTTTCGCTTCCAGTACATATCGCCCATGCGACGGTAAGCATCCACCACCCAGCGCTGTTGCTTCTTGTCCTTGCTGTATTTCGAGACGAATTTCTTGTAAATCTGGTCGGTTCGACGTGTATCCCCGACTCTGGAATACAACTTGGCGGCCTTGAGCAACACTTCCGCGCCGTCTTCCATTACATCGCCGCATTTTCCAACGTACGTTTCATACAGCTTCGCAGCTTTTGAATAATCGTGATTGAATTCCATCAGTTCCGCGTGCAGATAGCGCGCGTTGCAATTGCGTTTGAGATTGGTCTCCCGGTCGGGATCATCTGCCTTGACCGGATATTTGGTGTACAATTTCTGGAAAGCCACAGCCGCTTCGTCGAGATTGTAGCTGGAATACGCCGCGTCGGCCAGGTTGAACTGGGCGGTGGCAGAATACGGCGCGTCGGGGAATTCTTTCACCATCCGCTTGTACAGTTCCATCGCTTTGGCAGGAGAATTGGCCTTGGCATACATAATGGCCGCGTTGTACAAGGCCGCTGCCGCGATTTCCTTGTCGTCCTTCTGCCGGTCCACAACGCGAAGGTAAGCCTCGGCGGCTTCCTCGTATTTTCCCTGTTCTTGAAGCACTTGGGCGTTTTTGGCGATAGCCAGCGACAGCACCTTCTGCATTTCGCCACGCACGCGCGCACGTTTTTCGTCCCCTTCACCCAGGGCAAGTTCGCTCAGTTTCGTGGACCACTCCTGCACTTTCACCCAGTCGCGAACCAGGATGTACGTGTCCACGATCTTGCGGGCAGCGTCTCCGGCGCGGGGAGAATTGGGGAATTTTTCGACGAATTGAATGAAGCGACTGCGCGCCTCTTCCAGTTTTTTATGCTCGAAGTACATGAATGCGGTATTGTACGCGAATTCGTCGATGTGCTTGTCCTGACCCGGCTTTCCGTGAAGTGCGTAGTAGTCCGCGGCATCGATATAACCCTGTTCGTCCTCGTTGAACGGGGTTTCGGTGATTTTGCCTTCCCGAACGTCTTTGGATGCCTGCTCCTCTTCTTCCTTTGTCGCCTCCAACTGGCCGGTTTTGCTCTTCATCGCGATGAGGTTGTCGTACCCCATCAAGATACCGAACACGGCGTCCTCGAAGTGTTCTCGAGAGAGTTTGCTATCCCGAACCACCTTGTACTCGCGAATCGCCTCCCGATACTTGCCCGCATAGAAATAGGCATCCGCCATCAGGTACCGTAACTCGTAGTAGTCGGTATCGTTGGGATAATTGACGAGATAGTCGTAATAAAGAGAGGCCGCCTTCAGATAAAGCCCGTTTGCTTCATCCATAAGACGCTGGGCCTCGCCCTCGTCGGTGGTCTCCTTGGCCTGAGCACGGGTCGTCTGGGCCAGCGAATGCTGGTACATCGCCGAATTCTTTAAGGATTCCTGGACCAATTCCCTCGCCGCCTGCACGGCTTCGGGGTTCATGACATTGTTTTTGGCCCATTCGCTGGACGGCGAGTATTGCTCGGCAAGCAGCTGGCGCTCTCGGGCCTGCCCCTTTTCGTCGCTTTTCTGGAAGTACATCTGAATGACTTGATCCTGGATCTGCGGATTTCCCGGATTCCAGGGATCGCGTTTGATGGCCTGCTGATAGGAAGCGATTGCATCGTCCCAACGAGTGGTGTTTTTAAAGTAATCACCCAGAGCCTTGAAGACCTCACCCGCCCAGGGTTTTGGTCCCAGTTTGTCGAAATAACGTACCGCACTGCGAACACCGGCCTTTTTCCAATATCCGGTGCTTTGCTGATAGCAATAGGCGATGTACTTGATCGACTCTTCCCGGAAATAGGAATGCCTGAGATACTCCGGATCTTGGAGCATGATCTCGGAGTAGTCATTGAGTTCGCCAAACGTTTTGATGGCGTTGGGATAATCACCGATGATGAAGTACGCGCTGGCGAGTTTGTACAGCACCTGATCGCGCAACTCCGCATCGTCGATTTTTCTGGCGAGTTTGAAATACTTCAGCGCCTCATCGTACTGAAAATCCGTAAAATAGGCTTCACCGATCCGGAGATTGGCCTCCCCCACGTAACGGCTATCCGGTCGAGCTTTAATCAGGGCCTTCATCGCCAGGCGCACCTGCTCGGTTTCCTCACGCTCCTGATGCGCGAAAGCCTTGAGATAAAATACGACGTCTATGTATCTGTAATCCGAGAACTTTTTGATAATCAAATCGTACAAAGCAAGGCTTTTGGTAAAATCCGGCCCCGGCGGTGCAGGCTCTGCCGGCGGTTTAGGCTCCGGTCCCTTCCCGCCTTCATCGAACCATTTGTTCATCGCGCGGTCATAGTCTTCCAGCGCCTTGTCGTAATCCCGCAGGGACTGCTCGTACCGGGCAATCGCTCCCTGACGGTCGATATCGTACTCTTTCTTGGACTTCAGATAGTACAGTTCGGCCAGCCGAAACAGGGCGTCCGGGGTGAATTTCGGTTCGTCGGGATATCGTTTGATGAACTTCCGTATCTGCTCGATGGTGGCCAGAATCGCATCGATTTCCTTGGTTTCGAGCAATTCCACTTCACGGTCGTAACGCTCTTCGAGTTCCAGCTTTTTGCGATCGTATTCGTTTTGAATGCGATTTTGAATGCCCTCGTAAAACGACTTGCCATGCTCGGAGAACCGTTTCGTTGCCTCTTCGTACTGGCTGATATCCTCCTCGGTCGGCTCAGCCTGAACCCGTCTGCTTTTTTTCGCGACGGATTTAAGCAGGGAGTCGTCCGAAGTCGTCCCGGTCGGACTCTGCTGGGCGAAGGCAATGCCGCCAGCGAGCCAACAGATCAGTACGAATACAAAAACTCGTGTCGAATTCGACCTAAAGCCGCCTTGTTTCATCGCAGCCCCGCTAGTGCCCTGTTGCAAAAGCCCGGTCCAGAACCTGCTGCTCCTGCGTACGCTGGTTGAGCAGCTGATCGATTTTGGCTCTCAGGCGATCCCGTTTTTCCCAGGCGATATCCACATTCCCCACGTCGGCGCGCAACACGATTTCGTGAAACATGTTGCGTACATACAGCAGGTTGTCGAACGCCACTTCGGCGGCCAGCTCTCTGGCCATTTCCCTGTACCGGACCACATCTCCATAATATTCCTGGAGAATTTTCGCTTCGCGACCGACTCGATCGGCCAGATACGCCGCTTGCTCGGCCACGAGGGCTTCGAGGTCGGCCAGGTACTTTTTATTGTCTTCCTTGGCCTTATCCAGACGCTTGCGTTGCTCTTTGAGGCGTTCGAGCATCGACCCTGTGACCGCTCCCGCAGGCAACGCGGCGAAGAGGCGTTTTTCGTCCTCGATAGCTTTTTCAAGCTCTTTGCGGATTTTGTCGTCCTCGGTCTCCGCCTGATCGCCGATCTTGGTGATTTCCCGCTGCTTGCTGACTTCCTCCAGGGAAGCACGCGTCTCTTTCAAAGCCGCATTTCGCTCTTCTCGCAGCGTGTTGAGTTCGTTTTCGATCGCCGCCAGCTTCTCCGGGGAGGCATCCGGGTGGTTTTTCCAGAACAGGTAACGGCGACGAACGTCCTCGATCACCGGGTCCATTTCATTGATGATTTCCTTCTCCAGGCCATCGGCGGACCGGCGGAGATTGTCGAGCCGCAGCAGGTTGTTCATCCGACGCTTGCTGCGCTCTTTTTCCGTTTTGGGAACCGCCTCGTACTTGGCTTCCAACTCTTTGCGCCGCGCGTGGGCTTCCTGGAGTTTTTTCTCGTCTTTGGCCCCGGATAGCATGGCCGTGAGATCCAGCAGGTCGCGGTCGAGGGAAGTGAGCTTGTGTTCGACATCCTTGCCTTTTTCCCGTCCTTCCCGCTGATTCGAAAAGATATTGGCCTTGTTTTTCTGGTTCAGGTGCACCGCCAGAGCATCCATCACGCGCTGAGAATGTTGCGTGTCTTTGTAGCCTTCTTCGATCATGGCTTGCAGACGCACGGCACGATCTACGCTAGTGCGGTGATTGAGCCAATTCATCACGGTGACGGAAAGATCTCCCTGCTTCGAATCCACGATTTGCAGGACTTTCTCGGCGGACTGGCCTTTGGATTGCGCCACCATCAGGTCCAGGGTCTCCACCGTGGTCAGATAGCGGTCAATAATGGACTTGAACTGCAATTCCGCCTCGGAGTACTCCTCTTTCCGCATCAGGATGTTGGCCTTGAGCAAGTGGGCTTCCGGCACGAAAATGCTTCCGGGAACCGTGACGAGCAACACCTCGATCACGTTTTCGGCCTCTTGCATTTTCTCCTGCTTGATCAGCACCCAGGCGATCTCGTACAGGGCCTGATCGAAAAAGGGCGATCGGGAATCGATTCGCCGATACATCGTCATCGCATCGTCCAGCATTTCGAGTTCGACGCGAATCCGCGCTCCTGCCAGGAAGGAAAGCTCACGAATCAGGCGCTGTTCCTTCGAAATTGGAGTGCGCGCCTGGATGCCGTCGAACATCATCATTCCATCCATCAACAGGGCAGAAGCTTCCTCCGGCTGGCGCTCGGCAATCAGTTGCCGGGCCTGCTGCACCCGGATCGCTCCAAGGTGGTATTCCGCCTGCCAGCGGTAGGTACCGTCGTCGGGCACATTGGAAAATACATTAAAAGAGCGCTCCCACTCTCCCATCGCATACAGTGCTTTTGCGTAGTCGAACTGGATTTCCGAGAAATCCTTGCCCGCACCGCCTTTTTTCAACATTTCGTAATATTTCTGGGCGTTTTCAAACTTCCTCAGATTCACGAAACAATCCACGAGTTTCAAAATCGCCAGCTGCCGACGCTCGCCCTCTTCGTCCTCGGCGACGGTTTTCATCAGGTGCGGCACAGCCATGTCGAAATTGCGGTTGCGAAACAGGCAGTCCCCCAGAAGATATCGAATTTCCTGGTATTCCGGGCGCTCCTTTACGTTTTCGAACTCGATCAGATCGTTAAAGATGATGGCGGCAGTGGCGTAGTCTTCCTCACCGTAATGAAACTTTGCCGACTCGTACCTTGCCTCGAAATGTTCGCCTTCGGGACGCGCAATGGTCCGCACGTAGCGCCCCTGATTGATTTTGATTTCCTCTTCAACTGCCGAGAGTTCGGTGTCCATTTCACCGAGTTGTCGATCCAACTCTTTTTGTTTTTTTGAAGACGGTTCGGCTGCGCCGACCGTCCCTCCCGCCAAGAGGAAAACCGTAAGGAAAACGGTCAGTTTCATTAGGTTACGCAAAACGCTTCTCCCATCGAGGGTTCACAGAAGAGACAAACACCCGTGTGTTTGACCGCCCCACCTCAATTGGCCGTCGTGCCGATTTCCGTGAAGTCGAGATAGTTGGAATCGAACTTGACGCCCGGACGCTTTTCGAACTGGGCCGTTACGCCGCCCTTGTCGAAACCTTTGACGTCCACGCGCGTCACTTTACCTTCTTCCGCCTTGAAGACGTAATTCGCTTTAAGTTTCACGCGGATGCCTTCGATGTAGGAAAACACGGAAGATTGGCCCCGATAAATCATGTAGACGGTCAGCATGTGATTGCCGGGATTGACGTTCCCGTCGTACACCTGCATTTCCTCACCGGGCTTGAGTTCACCATTTTCATTGGTGCGCCCGTAGATCGGATTGCCGTCGAGGTAATAGGCGACCGATTCGAGGTAATACAGACCTCCCAACTGGTCCTCGTGGTACACCACCGCTTTTGCCCCGGCGATCACCCCTTTGAGAATCGTTTCCTGCAACACGAGAAGACGCGACTTGGAGCGGAAGATCTTCTCTTTCAACTGGGTGATGTTCTCCTCCAGTTGCTTGATCTTCACGTCATACTGTTTTTGCGTGTCTTCTCCCGCTTTCGACGCCGGCGCTTTAGTGTCCGTCGTTGCAGCCGATTTCGCTGCGGTTTCCGCCCCTGCCATGACCGGAGCCAAGGTAAGCGTCGCGATCATGAAAAGAAAAAATACAACTGTTCTGGCCATCGGTAGCTCCTGAATGGTTGCCAGTTTCGCGGCATCAATCCTTCCGCAAAAACCCTTAAAGACAAACGTGGATCGTTCACTGATGCAGATTTGGAAAACAATGTTAGCCAAAAAACGGCGAATTAGCAACAGTTTCTATGGTTTTTGTTGCGTGAAAAACAATGGCTCCTTTCTTTGCCAATCTCTCGAAAACGTCTCAAAGCATCAAAAAAGGATGAGTAGTTTCTGCAATATCGCCCTGTACAAGGCTATTCTAAGCTCTCTTCTACACGTTCCATTCGTGCAGTTTTCTACCGTTTGGCGCTCAAAAAAAGATAAAAACGCAGGTCTTCCCAAGCCTGTCCGGGATTCAAGACGAATGTGGCGGGATGCAGCCGAATCGACGGCTCGGCATTGCCGGTATTCCAGCAGCGTGATGTGCAACTTCGCACCCGCGTCCGCATTTGTTCCATGGCCGGACTTCTCCAGGAGGCGACCAGCCCGAGGTCGAGCACGTTGAGCGGCTCCCGGTGGTCGTAACAGGGAAACAGACGTCCGTAAGGATCGATATTGCCATACATATATCCCGCGTAACAGGGAAGTTCCGGCACGCGCCCAGCGGCGAATTCCAACATACCTTCCAGAAAAGCACGGGAGTTCGTCATCAGTCCGAAACGTCTGGCCAACTCCGGAATCCGTTCCACCTGTCTGGCCAGTGCGGGCAGGTCCGTTGGAGACAGCCGCAGGCTATCGAGTTCGGAAAACGTGCGCCAGCGATGGTTCAAGTTGTCGTGAAATGGCGTGAATTTAACCGAATCGACACTCCAACGGGCGGCAAGATGCACCATGTCCTCCATGGCATGGACGTTCCCATGGCTGACGACACAGTTCAGACCGAGATGCACCGCCGGCGCTCGGTCCTTCAGTTTTGCCACCACATCCCGCACCTTCTCGAATACGCCGCTCCCCCGTAAAAAGTCGTTTTGTTCCGGGTTCGGGTGATCCAGGCTGAATACGAGCGCCAGCCGCCGAAACTCGGCGAGCCGGGCAACCGTTTCATCCGAAATGCAAGTACCGTTGGTGTTGACATGCGCCGCCAGGCCAAGATTTTCGCAGGTCTCGATCAGCTCCGGAAGATCCCCTCGTAAAAACGGCTCTCCTCCACCGAACGAAACAATTTTCGTGTGTAATTTCAAGGACTCGCGTAAAATGCACTGCACCTGCTCGGTCGTCATTTCCGGGCCGTCGTCCGGGTAGTCGGAGGAGAAACCGCAGGTCACGCAACGCAGATTGCAGCGCCGGAGCAGTTCGATGTACAGCAACGGCATAGATTTCGGAACGTGTCCCAAGTTGCGAGCGGCGATGAGGTCTAAAACATCTAGAATCGACGACATCCCCCGCCGAAGCTCTCTCGCCCCTCCTTTTGCGCCGCCCAGTGCGTTGCGCACTGTTCCGAAAATGGACATCGTACTTTCTTTCACGGCATTTTCTTTACGCCAAGTCGATAATAACCCAGCGTGATGTTCCTCTGGGGGATGTTTCCGCCGTCCCAGTCGGGACGCTCCACTTGCAGTTCCACCACGGGACGCAACTCGTAACGCTTTGAAATCTCTTGGCATTCATCGCGTTCCATCGAATCTCTACGCTCTTGAAAAAGATCCCTCGTACTCCTGTAAGCATCAATCACCGTTTCGACGTCGCCAAGGTCCAACTCGTCGAAAGCATACGTGTAACAGGCGGACGAGCGATAGAATACGAGGCACGCGCCTTCCTCGATTTCGTCGGCAGGATTTTGTAAAAACCGGCCCAGCGACACGAGCCGCCGTTCCATCAGCGCCCAGGTTGGGCGATAGGCCATCACCGGGGGAAAATTCCGGCTCGGGTCGTGTTCCGCTTCAAATGCAATGACCCGGCAATCGTCCGGGAGCACAGCCCGTGCACGACGTTCCAGGCGGTATTCCTTCTGCAACAGGCGTTCCTCACCGATCCACGACGAAGCCCACCATGGTTGGATCAGAACCGAAACGAAAGCAACCATCAGAAACACGCGCCACCCTTGGCGTCCGATACGAGAAGTCGGTGAAAAAAGCGCTACCGCGCCACCGACCAGCAGAGCCAGCCAGGATTGATACTGCCCGTGAAACAGCACGCGGTCCACATCCGTATACGTTTTCAGGCTCGCCAGCGCAATGATCGCCGCCAGCGTTCCCAGCACCCAAAGACCAAACCGTCGGTTTTGTCGCACAAGTCCCCACGCTCCAAGGAAGGCAAGCAGCGGAATCATGGGAAACGAAACGCTGGGATCGACAAACAAATTGTTGACGACATTTCCCCAGCGCGGTTCTTGAAATAGGAACTCGAACAACCGGTTGGAATCGCCAACCTGCCCGGCCACCTGCGGCAGGGTGTGCAGGCAGGTAAAGAGCAAATGCGGCAGCCAAGCTACCCCCAACAACACGACGATCCACCGCCAGCAGCAAATGTCCCGCCAACGTCCCCACTCCGGTCGCACCAGGAGAAATCCCGCCGCCGCCGCCGGGGCGAGCAGGTTGGCGTCCTCGCGGGTCTGCACGGCCAAAAAGAGCGTCAAAGCGAAAAATACGAATGTAATCAAATGCTTTTCACGTCGCAACAGCACGAAGGCAAACAGGACGGCTGTGGTGAAAAAGCCGTGTACGGACATGGTGATTTCGCTCGGAGCAGCGCGCAGATGCACGGGAAGCAATGCGAAACACAGCGCCGCCAGCAACGCCGCCACCGGGCGATAAGGCCAGATTTTTCGCGCGGTCAATCCCACCAACACCACTGTAAAAGAATCCACCAAGGCGTTGACGGCGAACACCGTGCGTTCCGGCGGAAATCCCAGCCACAAAAACACGGAATGGAACAGAAACACCACCTGTCCGTACAAGGCACGCTTGCGCCAGAACTCGTCCAGGTTCGCCATTTTAAATACCAGGGACGGACCGTGATTGAAATCGTGCACGTAGGCCCATACGCCCATCCGCCAGCGAAAAATAAAAGCAATTACGCCAATAATAATCAGAAGATAGACAATCCCACTCCCACCGTTCGAGGGGCGCTCATAGCGTCGGAGAACCCAGATGAGCAACCCGAAAAACAGTCCCAGAGCCACAAAATCGAGGACGAGATTGATTCTGTACAGCGTATGGGACACCTGACGGTCCCCGCTGGACTCCACGCCTTGTTTCGGCATGGGAATCGGCCCCTGCCAGCGCCCGGTATCCTCGGCGTGTTCCGCCGCCACCCGCACCCATTCCCAAGGAGGGGGTGTGTCGAGTACGATATTGCAGCTTTTCGTCTCCCACTCCGAACGCTCGAAAGATTCCGCCCCCCCGGTCCAAATCCAACGACAGCAATGCGTTTCCCGACATGCAGAGGACGACAACGGAGGCGCAACAATCAACGTTGCCGCACCGAAAGCAGTGTCCAGAGCGATCGATAACTCACGCCCGGCGGACACGTCGCCCCGCTTTGGGGAACCGGGGAGTTTTCCGGCCAATTCATTGGAGTATGTAGAGAGAATTTCGGCGTCGAGATTCGGCACGGCCCAGCCGCCCTCCACGACAACGACGCGATCCGTGGGGGAATCCTGCTCCTTCCCGGCGTCGGCGGCATACACGCCGCTCGTTGAGAAAAACACGCACGCAGCAATAAGACAGACGGAAAGGACATTCCAAGCCGGTATGGATCTATCAAATCCTGTGTATTTCCAGGAAGTTTCGCTCAACATTCACCCTTCGGGCGCCATCGCCCGCTTTCGGCTACGACTCCACGGGAGATCCACCAACTACCGATGGAACCCGGTGGGGAATTATGGTCCGGCGAGCGGTGACGCCGCATCGCCGAAATCGTGCCTCCATCGCTACGGGGCGGTTCTGGCAATACGGAAACCGATTGCACGCGATCGTTGAGCCGAACCTACGGAGTCGCGAAACGCCAAACGGCAATATTGGGAGTCCATTTGATAACTCGAACTGCGAAGCACCCTGAGTTCTCCATCGACCGGGCCGAACGGATCGGTGCTAAGGTCGTTTTCATAATCCGACCGGTACCAGTCTCCAATCCATTCTCTCACGTTTCCGCAGGTATCCGCAAGTCCCCAATAATTCAAGGTTTTCTGCCCAACCTGATAGGTTCTCGTATCGCACATCCACCCGATTTCATCCACGAGGGTATCCACGGGAGAGCACTCCAGGCTTTCGATCTCTCCGATATACAGCGACGTCTCCTTCAGCCCTCGCGCGGCGTATTCCCACTCGGCTTCCGTCGGCAGGCGATACCCTTCGCATTCATATGGCGTCGCCACACCGTTAAGTTCCACAGTACCCGAGGCAAAACCCTGATTTTCGTCGCTAAAACAATCGTAGGGACTCGCCACACTGACCGCCGCCGTGCATTCCCAGTTGGTTATGGTATAGCAGGGGATCAGATCCTCGGATTCCGAAAGTTTGTTGGCATACGCCACCGCTTCGAACCAGTTGACATCCTCTACCGGACAGGCATCTCCGCAGGAGGTGAAATAACTAGGATTGTACACGCCGCCGGAAAGCACGGTAGCGAACTGCTCCTGCGTTACCTCGGTCCTGCCGATCAAAAAGTCCCGCGTCAACGTAACCGTGTGCATCGTTTCGTCGCTACGATGCCCGATTTCACTGCTGGAACTGCCCATGGCAAACGACCCGGCAGGCACTTTTACCAAACCGAAGTAGTCTTCATCACAGGCATTGCCGATCTCGTCGTCGTCCTCGTCGGCCTGATCCGCATTGTAGTTGTCAGGACAATTGTCCGCATCGTTGTCCGTCCCGTCTCCATCACGATCCGGGTCACAGACATCGCCGATATCATCGCCATCCATGTCTTCCTGGCCTGAGTTCGCGTCGTCAGGACAATTGTCGTCCCCATTGTCCATGCCGTCTCCATCTCGGTCCGGGTCGCAGATATCCCCTAAATCGTCGCCGTCCTGATCCTCCTGACCGGAGTTGTCATCATCGGGACAGTTGTCGCAGGCATCGCCCCATTCGTCCGAATCGCGATTGGCCTGATTGACGTTATACGTGGTCGGGCAGTTGTCGCACACATTGCCCACACCATCGCCATCCTGATCCTCCTGGCCCGCGTTCGCGTGATCGGGGCAGTTGTCGCAAACATCGCCCACACCATCCGAATCGCGGTTGGCTTGATCCGCATTGGAGACATTCGGGCAGTTATCCTCCTCGTTTTCTTTGCCATCGTTATCGCGATCCGGGTCGCAGATATCGCCCAGCGTATCGTCGTCCATGTTCGCCTGGTCCGCGTTCGAAAGCACGGAGCAGTTGTCGTCGCAACCCTGGGTCTGACCATCTGTACAGGGTTCATCCCCGACCGTACCCGACAGGCTGCCGTCATTCGCGATGCCGTCGTAGTCGGTATCGCGGGCATACAGCCAAGTATCTTTCATTTCGTTGTAATAACTGCCTCCGAACATCACGGCCACGCGCAATCCGGGAATGTAGGCGATGGAAAATCCCCGCCGCGAATCCACACGGGAATCCGCCGCAGTACGGGTCCAGGTGCTTCCCGTCCATTCCCAGTTGTAACGCGTGTCACCTTCGAGATAGACGATGCGCCGCCGATCCAGATCGAAGAACATGTCCATTCGGCTGTCCGCGCCGGGATGACTGGACGGACTGATTTCCTGCCAGTTTCCGGTGCCGCCGTTCCAGATCCAGGTATCGTTGAAATTGCTGTACCGGTATCCGCCGAACATCAGGACCGTGCCGTCGTCCGGGTGGTAGACCATCGAGGCATTGTAACGACGGTCCGGAACCTGCGAAGGGCTGGCCTGGGACCACTCGGAACCATCGAACAGCCAAGTACTATTGGAGTAGCTGTAGTTCTCACGACCGCCGAACAGTACGATTACTTCGTGGGTTTCGTCGTATACCATCGTATGACCGTAGCACCCCTCGGGATTGGTGGTCGTATCCAATTCTGTCCAAACGCTTCCGTTCCAGATCCAGGTTTCCGAAGAGTAATCGCCGCTCTCCGCCAGGCCGCCGAAAAGTACGATCTTTTCATCGCCTTCTTTGGCGAAATAGACCATTTTATGTCCGTAACGAGCTTCGGGAACGTCCCCGGTCGGCGAAAGCTGACTCCAGCCGCCTTCCTCAGTCCATTTCCAGGTATCGTTCAAATAGGCATTCCCATCTCCCAATCCACCGAACAGCACGATCTCGTCGTGCGCGGCGTCGTACTCCATATCGTGATAGGCTCGTTCGGAAGGCTTCGTGCCGTAACTGAGTTCGATCCAGTTCATGTCGAATTCCCGGCCCACGCACACGCCACTGGTGCAAATGTCCTCCACCGTCGTATCGTCGTCGTCGTCGCAGTCAGTGTCGTCGGCAATCCAGCTCCACTCCTGACTCGCTTCCGTCTCCCTGCATACGAGACAGGCGTCCGCACCGGAAGCGGTTTTTATATCCCCGTCGGTCCAGCAGGCATCGTCGATGTAACAGCCTGTGGTTACCGAATTGACCACGCAGGCACCCGACGAACACTCGTTTTCAGTGCATGAAAGGGCATCCACACAATACGTTCCGTCGGTCAGCACGCTCCAATCCGACGCTCCGCCACCGCCTGAGGGATCGCAGGCCCGGCAGTTGTCGTCACCCGCACTTTCTTTGCGATCCCCATCGGACCAGCAGGACGAATCGATAAAACAGCCCACAAGGATTTCGTCCACAAGGCAACTTCCCCATGCATTACAACTGGTGCTGGTGCAGGTCTCGCCCTCCACGCAGCCCGTTTCGTCCGGGCAGGTATAGCTCATCGTGCAGGACTCACCGGAGTCTTTCAAAGTCCAGCTTCGCTGTCCTCCCGCACCGTCCGGGCGGCAAACCTGGCAGGTGTAATTGCCAACCGAGGAGCGCAAGCCTTCCTCGTCGTAGCAGGTCGAACCGATGAAGCAGGTTCCGTCGGCAATCTGGTCGTGGGTGCAGGTACCGCCGCCGTTGCAGACGTCGATGGTACAGCCGTAGGCATCAGCCCAGCACGCGGTCTGGGACGGGACGTCGCTCCAGCCGAAGGAACCGCCTTCGGCTCCCGGTTTGCAATACAGGCAGGAGTCGTTCTGCACGCTTCCGCGGCGGTCGTCCTCCGCCCAGCACTGGCTTTCGATAAAGCAATGGCCTTCAAGCGGAGTATCGTGGGTACACGTACCCTGGCTGTCACACAGATCGATGGTACAATAATAGCCGTCGTCGTTGCAGCTTTCGTCCAAATAAATGTCCGTATCCACGTAGCAAGAGTTGCTCGGCGTGTTGCAAGCGGGTTCGACGCACTCCCGGTCGTAAATGCCCGTATTGATGTACAAATCTCCGCAGCCGCTGTCGGAGGTGCAATCCACGCACAACCCCTCGCCGTTGCATTCGTCGCTTGCCCCGGTGGAGGAACCCATTTCGCAGGTCGTGCCCACCTCGTAATCGCCAAATTCGCAAACGTGATCGTTGCACTGCTTGATCGTACATTCCTGGTCGCGTTCTCCCCAGGAAAGATCCTCGCAGGCGACGTCCGCCTGCACGCAGTCCACGCAGTTGCCTTCACCGTCGCACTGGTCGTTGGTGGAGCATGAAGTGCCCCAGGTTTTCGGGGTCCAGTCGTACCGATTGTCGGCCTGGCACCATCCGCAGCGCTTGGCGTGCTCGGAGGTGTCCTCGGTGCCGAAGTAGTGGCATTCCCCGTCGATGTAACAGGTTTCGTCCACCAACGTATCCTGCGTGCACTGGTGATCCACGCACTCCAGAGTTGTGCACCAGATGCCGTCGTCCGCCACTTCCGAGCAATGATCGACGTTGTAGCAGTCGATGCAGTGGCCCGCATCGTCGCAGACGTCGGGCGGACTGCCGGTGCCGTTCCACTCTCCGTCTGTTTTGCAACCGAACATTTCCGACGCGATGTACAAATAGCACGTATTCGTATCCTGGTTGCAAAGCCAACTCGCGCACTCGGAGTCGAGATCGCCCATATCGTGGTAAGAACAGGCGAAGTCATACACGCATTCAACGCAAGCCCCATCCTTGCACTGGCCGTGATCTTCCTCTCCACAGGCGATGCCGTCGTATTTGGTCTGCCATTCTCGGCGGGTGGCCGCGCATTCATCGCCACAGGAGGTCGGACTGTCGCAGTACTGACAGGTATTTTCCGGGTTGGCGTCCAGATGGTTGTAACACACCCCGTCGATAAGACAGGTTCCGGGAATCACGGTGTCGTGCTCGCAAACACCTTCACCGCTGCAGGAATCCACGGTGCAGGACAGACCGTCGTCCGTACAGGTATCGCCCGCACGGGTCTGTGCGTCGTGGCGGCAAACCTCCTCGTCGCAAAGCAGGACCGTGCACTCCAGGCCGTCGTCGGGAAGATCCGTGCAGCCATTCAGGTCGATGCAATCGTGGCAGTAGCCTTCTTTACATTGGTCGGGCGGGTTTCCCTGGCCGTCCCACACGCCGTCTTCCTTGCAGGCGGAACCATCCGCCAGATCCGAAACCTGGCAGACGTTGGACAGACACTGGCGGTTGATGCACTCCTCGTCCCGACCGGCCAGTTCCACATCGTAGCAGCCATCGATGTTCACGCAGTCCAGGCACTGCCCCACCGGGCCGCACTGATCGGGGGGAACGCCCTGGCCATTCCACTCGCCGGAACGCGAGCAGCCGTCCGACTCGGTAGTATCCGCGAAACGGCAGGTTCGCGTGACGGAGCAAACCCGGTCGGAGCACTCGGAATCGCGGCTGCCCCAGTCCAGGTCCGCGCAGCCGGAATCGGTCAGGCAATCGCTGCAGTACCCGCTGCCATCGCACTGGTCGCTGCCATCCCCCGTCCCGTTGCTCTGACAAGGCGTTTCGGCAGGTTCGAAATCGTAGCCGCATTCGTTTTCGAGACAGGCCAGAGACACGCACTCGGCGTCGTACGTGCCCAGATTCATATCCATACAACCGGAACCCGAAGTGCAGTCGATGCAGTGCCCGGCTCCGTCGCACTGGTCGCTCAGGTCCGATTCCTCCCCTTCGACGGGACCGCCGCGCTCGCAGAAGGTATCGATCGGCTCGAAGTCCATTTCACAGGCGCTATCCACGCAGGACCAGCGAGCGCACTCGCCATCGATTCCGGTACCCAGCGCCCGGTTGGCGCAGCCTTCGTCGTCGATGCAGTCGATACACAGGCCCTCGGTCGTGCACTGGTCGGGCGCAAGACCCTGCCCGTCCCAGGTTCCGTTGACCTTGCAGCCTCCTCCGGGTTCGTCCGGCAGCACGAAACCGCAGGAGAACGTCATCGGATCGCAAGCGATTTCGGCGCATTCGTCGTCCTTGTCGCCCATATCGAGATCGCTGCAACCGTTCAGGTTGGTGCAATCCACGCACGCGCCTTCGGCGTTGCACTGATCGGTGGCGGTATCCGAACCGTCGGGTTTGCAGGGAAATCCAGGAGGCAGGTTGTTGAACACACAGGCTCCGCCCGAACAGGACAACTCCCCGCATTGTCGGCTCGACGTTCCCCAGTCGTAATCCTCGCAGCCGGTCAGATCGTAACAATCCTTGCATATGCCGCCGGTGCACTGGTCGCCGTCGCCGCAAACGGCTCCGTCGGCCAGCAATGTCCATCCGAAACGGTTCTGCTCCACATCGCAGACCTGGCAGGGGCTGTCGGGACGAACCTCGCCGTCGGAGTAGCACTGGTCCCCAATGATGCAGGCGTCGTCGCCGGTGACGTGGGTGCATTCTCCCTGGGCGTTGCAAACGTCGGTGGTGCAGTTCACTCCGTCCTCGGTGCAGGGTTCGCCGTCGTGGGCATCGAGATCCATCAGGCAGACGTTCCCCTCGCAGACGGTCTCCGCGCATTCCATTTCACTGGTATCGACTTCGGTACAGGCCGAAACGTCCAGACAATCCAGGCAAAAGCCCCCACCGTCGCATTGGTCGGAGCCGTCCCCCTCGCCATCGACCTGGCAGGCGGTCGCCTCGGAAAAGTGTTCGAAAACACAGGCGTTCGAGATACAGCGCCGGGCGGTGCACTCCAGGTCACGCCCCTCAAGATCGAGATCGAAGCAGCCGCTGTCGTCCACGCATTCCACGCAGCTTCCACTTAGACACTGGTCGCCATCGCTGCAGACAGCTCCATCGTTTTTATTCGACCAGTTCCAGGGGTCTTCCATGCGGCAGCTCTGGCAGGGCTCGGAGGGATTTTCCTGGTTGCGCGTGTAACAGGCTCCGCCGATGTAACAGGTATTGTTCCGAATCGTGTTGTGGGAACAAACCCCGAAAGCATTGCAGAGATCGAAGGTGCAGTCCAGGCCGTCGTCGGTACAGGCTTCGCCATCCCGACCCGCTGCATCGACGGAACAGGCGTTTTCCTCGCAGGCGATCGTCGCGCATTCAAGGTCGTTGGCGACATCCGCGCAGCCGTCGAGGTCGAAACAGTCCAGACAATCCCCCGCCACGCACTGGTTTCCGTCGCCGCAGGCTGTGCCGTCGTCCTTGGAACTCCATGCCTCGCGGGCCGCCTGACCGCACAGTTCACATTCGTTGGAAGAATTGGCGTCTCCCAGGGCATAACAGCTTCCGTCGATCAGACAATGGGTGGTTTTGACGCGCTTCTCGCAGATTCCGGCAAGGCAGATCCCCGTCGTGCAGGGAAGATCGTCGCCGGGGTCGCAGGACTGACCGTTGAGCGCCGCCGACCAGCCCAGTGGATCGAGCCTGTCATTGCATACGCTGCAAGGATCGTCCGATTTCGCGGCACCGTTTTCGTAGCACTCCCCATCGATCAGGCAGAACCCCTCTTTGGGTTCGTTCGAGCAATCGCCGGAGGAAGTATCGCAAAGATCCTCCGTGCATTCATAGGCGTCAGAGCAGTCTTTCGGCGTGTTCTGGCACTCGTCACCCACTTTTTCATCCACCGTGCAGGGGTCTTCGTCGTCGCAATCGCTTGGATTGACAACGCCACCATCCTCCAGCCTGAAAGACCAGTCCCGGTAGACGCCGGTCTGGCCGTCGACGGTGGAGAGTGCGACCATTACCGATATTTTCGTCGCGAAAAGCCCCTGTTCTTCGCTTAGCAGGCCAGAAATGGTGAAAGAGGTCGTCCCCTCCCCGGTGTTCGCTTCGACCGGAACCTTCTGATACCCCTGAGTGTAAGGCAAGGCAAACAGAGCGGAAGATACCTGCCCCGAAGAGGAATCCATGATAAGCGTGATTTCGAACGAGCCACCCGGAGAAATCGTTGCGGGAGCCTCGATTTTCGTAACCTGGGGAACGATGGCGGCGGCGCTGCACTTGGGATACAAGCCGGTTTCCAGCGTTGCGTCGGGAAATACCAGGTTGGACGCGAACGCATCGAGGTTCATGGCCGTCATCGAGGAAACCTTCACGCTCCAGGACTGGTACGAGCCGACGTTGCCGTTTTTCCCTTTAAACGCAATCCCCAGGTCGAAACTCAACCCTTTCAATGCGTCTTCACCGACCAGTTTTCCGAATAATTCGACCCTGTAGGTCGTCCCGGACAACACGAAACGTGCCGGAATCTCGATGTACCCCACGTAGCCGTCGGCCCGAACGATCACACTCGCGATATCGTCCGGTTTCAGCGAGGACATCGTGACCGCAAATGTCTGCCCCAGTTTGAGTTCGATGGGCGCTCCGAACAGGCCGGGCTGAGGTGCCAGAGCTTCGTCCGTCAGACCGGTGGGCGGCGCACCTTGGACAATCGAGCCATCCACCATCTTCAGCGCCTGCAACAAGGCGTGGTTTTCCAGCAGACCGGCGGTTTCATCCACGTCGCCTCCACCGCAACCCACTAGAAAAAGCCCAAAAAATACCGCTATCCAAACCCATAAAAACGTGCGCGCCATATTCCCTCTCCTCCCATGCAAGGAGAAAACATCCGTCGAACTCACTCCCTTTGATAAGACTGCTTATAGTACTTAAGTTCATGGAAATCCTCAAATAAGTTTTCGGTACTTGTCTTGATTTGTCAGGATTTGAGCCTATTTTTAACAAGATTTACCGATTTGGAACAGCGCGTTTGGGCACTGCTTCGAACGTGAGGACGGAAATCCTGGAAGGGTGCGATGGTCGCTTCCGAAATCTACTTCATCGGCATTTCGTTGGCCGTACTTCTGGCGTATCACGCTTACTATCTGGCGCAATATCGTCGAAAACCGACATCGCTTTCCCAGGGGCTGGCCAACCACCTGCGCCGCACCTGGGTAGAAGAAATGATGAAGCCGGAAAATCACACGGTTTCGGTGCAATCGCTGCGCAACTGGATCATGGCCTCCAGCTTCCTCGCCTCTTCCGCCATCGTCCTGAGTCTCGGGATGCTCTCGGTGGCCTTCAAACTTCCCCATCCCACCGATATCCTTCAGAATTTCGGCCTTTTCGAGATGCGCAGCGAGTTTTCCTGGCAGTTCAAATGGCTGGCTCTCGCCGCCGACCTGTTTTTCGCCTTTTTCAACTTCACCCTGGCGATCCGACACTTCAACCACGTCAGTTTCCTGATTCACCTTCCCAATACGGAAGGCAAGGAAGAAAATCTGAAACTGGTCCTGAAATCGATCAACGACGGCTTCCTGCACAATTCCTTCGGGATGCGCTGCTATTACTTCACGATTCCGCTCGTGCTCTGGCTGTTTTCCCCCATGTTCCTACTGGTGGGTTCCGTCCTGCTGATCGGCGCGCTGTATGTCCTCGACCACAACATCTGATACAAGCAAGTCCATGAATTCCATACGTTTTCTTTATTTTACCGATACCCTGTGCGGCTGGTGCTTCGGTATGAGTCCGGTCATCGAACGGATCATCGACGAGGTTGCACCCCGCTTTCCCTTCGAGATGCACCACTACGGGCTCTGCCCGGGAGAACGCGCGCTGGCCGTCACGCCGGATCTTCTCGACGGCTTCCGGGCCGAGGTCGCCCGCATCGAGCGGCGCACCGGAGCGGCGTTTTCTCAATCATTCTGGGATCTTCTGGCAAAAAAGGGCTTCCGCTACGATTGCCTGCCCGCCACGTGTGCGGCACTGGCCGTGCGGGCCATCGATCCGACGCGGGAAATGGCTTTCGTGCACGACATGCAGCGGCGATTGTTCGCCGGAGGGGAAGATCCACGCGACAACGCAACCTTCGCCGCTGCGGCCAAAGAGGTCGGCGTGGATGCCGAGCGCGTACTGGAACTTTGCCAAACCCCTGAAATTATGGAAAAAACCGAGGAAGACTTCGACCTCGCCGACGATCTCGACATCGAAATCGCCCCCAGCCTGTTGCTGATCGCCAACGACGAGATCACCCGGCTATGCGCCGGGTTCACGCCGTACGAGGATCTCAAAGCCCGCATCGACACTGCGCTGGAAACGGTGAAACTTGCGAGAATCAGCGGGTTTTGAACCCCACCCAGGTCAAAAACGGCAGGCCGCGCGCATCGTTCATTTCGATGGTCGTCCCGTCCTGGCTCACGGTGGCGGTTCCGAGCGCCGTCCACAGCCCCTCGTCCACCGCTTCGTCTTCCCAGTTGCGGCTTCCCGATCCTCCGACCACGTAAAGGTCCACCACGTCGCCCGCCGAAAGTGCGGCAGAGTTGGGAAACGCGATAAGCGCCCCTCCCTCGTCGGTGACTTCGATTTCGGGGGCGAAAGCCAACAGCATCGCGGGAGGATCGTCAGGATCGATGAAACAGGGCCAGCCCTGCCCGGCGTCGTCCCAGACCAGCAGGTTCATGTCTGCGTAACCATATTCAAGAAGGAACAGCTTGTCGGGAACCACGGTCAGCGTTGCATCGTTGGACGCGGTAATGACGTGCGCATCGGTGACAGTACCCAGCGGATCGCGAGTACATTCGGGCGCTTCCACCATGCGGATCGCTTCGGGCAACTCGAACGCCCCGTCCTGGGTGGGTTCGTATCGGCATGAAGGAATGGCATACCCCGGTTTCAAGGCCACCTGAACGCGCACGGCGACTTCCTCGGCGCATCCGTGCACGGAAGGGACAACCGCGACAAACCGGCCCTCCGCATCGGCGGCCACGGGATTGAGACACGCTTCCCCGCCGGAAACCTTGAAGATGCAGACGATCGCCCGCGCGTCGGTCTGAGGCTGGCCTTGGGCATTCAACACCGTTCCCGACACCGAAGTCAGCCAGGTTCCGTCGCAATCGGGGAATTCTTCCTCCGCCTCGTCCTGGGTTTCGGTCATCTCTTCAAGCTCTTTTTCGACTTCCGGCGCGAGATCCTCGTCCCCCGGAGCGGATTCTTCCTGCTCCGTCGTGACATCCCGGTCGAGATCGCCGTCATTCGTCGAAGAGTCGCCGTCGTCCTGGCAGGCGAACGCGGCCAGCACAACCCATCCCAGCATCCATAGTTTCAGGTTTCGCATCGTATCTCGCTCCATGAAAAAACCGCCCTTGCGGGCGGTAAAAAAGGCTCATTCGGGCATTAGTCAGCCAAATTGCTCTGGGCGATGCCGACGAAATCGAGGATGTATTCGCCCTGGGTGGCGATCAGTTTCATATCGCTTAGGCGAATCGCGGCAACAAAGGGGATACTGTCGCTCATGTCGTTGCGCCATATCACCCGCTCCCCGGAGCTGTTGTCGGTGTCGGCGGTACGGTAGCCGCCTTCGCAATGGTAATAATCGATGTATTGGTTGGCGTACAAATCGGTGGCCTGAACGCCCTGACTCCCCATGTCCCCGACCACGAACAGGAACTCCGCCGAAAGACCATCGAGTTGGTCGATGTACCCGCCTTCGTTGCAAAGGTATTCCTTCATAAAGGACTTGCAAGCCGAACACCAACCGGCCATGACCGCGACGAACAGCGTCTTCACCTCCGGGTGTTCACAACGGAAACTTCCCAGGTCGAATCCCACCACCTCGCCGTTGTAATAGGCGCCGGGCCAGGCCATCGGAGGCACTGTGCCGGGCGCGGGGGAGGACTGTCCTTGCTCCGGACCCATGAAATAATACGGACCATCCGGATAATCGCAGGGTAGATTCTCCGGTTTTTCCATGTGCACGTAGCCGTCTTCGGTGACGTAAGAGTCGATATCGAACAGATCGAAGCACCAGCTTTCACCGTCCTCCACACGCTCGGTGGCGGTTTGGGAGATGGTCACCTCCTCCAGGTACATCGAATCGAACTGGGCGATGAAATCCGTACCCACGGCGGTATCGATGTTCGAAATATTGAGCTTGCTTCCAGCACGAGGCATGTAGAAGCGCTCGCACACCAGAGCTTGGGTGGTCGAATCGACCGTGCAATTCTTGCGTAATACCACGCAGTTGGCGCAGGTTTCGTATTTCGTATCGGCCTCTTCGATCACCACCGTGCCCGCTTCGTCGAGACCACCCGAACTCGGAGTGATGGTCACCTGGAGGATATCCAGCGGCGTGCTCTCACGGCTGTATGCGATGTAGAGCCAGTAGGGTTCTCCGTCGTCTGTAACGTAGCGGGTATATTGGGTTTTCACCGGGAAATCCCAGCCCCGGCACCCCGGATCGTTGAACGGTACTCGCTGCTCTTCTTCCTCGTCCTCGTCTCCGCCACCCGAACACATGCAGCCGATTTCCCCGTTTCCACCGGCTCCACAACCCAGGTGCGTCCCGCCCATATCGGTACAGTACGTCTCGCAGTTCAGCGTGCTCCAAGCACCGCCATCGCACTCGCACAGGCTCCGACTGTTTACGCAAAACGAAGCGTCGGTATCGCTGCAAGCCCCGGAACAGGGATCGGGATAGTTGTTTTCGCCTTCTGTCGAAGAATCGTCCGTCTCCGTGTTGGCGTCTTCGTCACCCGTCGATCCGGTGGAGCCTCCATCCTCGCTCAGGCAACCGAAAAAGAAAAGCGCCGGGCAAACCAAGAGCACGACCCACAATGCACGTGTAAACCTTTTCATGATGTTTCCGTTTCTCTCCAAGAAGGTTCGAAAGAGTCCCGGCCTGTCCCCGTCGTCTGGAAACGACCGAAGCGACGTCCGTTTTTCCTTTCAACGCGCCATGCATCCGAGCGCTTTTTTGAAAAGTGTGTTCGTAAGCAAAAAGCGTATAAAAGAAAAAAGATAGACCAAATAGAATTATCGCAGGATGGAAACCCTGTCAATGATTGGAATCGTTTTTAACCCGCATAATTCATGAAGAATCTACTGCGACTTGAAAATCCTCGATCTTTCACTTGTTTCCCGATTTTCATCCTCGACAGACTGTAAAGTATGCCTGCGGGTGAAAATCGGTCCAACTTCATGAAATGTCTTCGGTTTTCTGCGTCTCGCTACGATCCTCATGAATAATGCGGGCTAATCAAGAAAGGGGTGGAAATTAAAATAGTGCGAAATATTTCGGAGGCAATTGCAACATATTGAAATCAAAAGACTTATATCCCCTCTCCCTTTGGGAGAGGGTTAGGGTGAGGGACACAAACTTCCCCTCACCCGGTGCTGAAGCACCGGCCTCTCCCAGTGGTAGAGGCGCTTGGACCCTTCGGGTCCATCTTAAATCCGCACTAAAAAAATTTCCGCCCATCAAGAAAGAGAACAGGCAACAGAGATGGAGTCCACTGTCGGCTCATTCGCAACTTCTTGAAAAAAAACGCCCTTTTCACGTCACTTCGCCGGAGGGTCATCCGCCCAGACCGACGGATCGAGAAGCTTCTCGCAATCGATAAACACCGTCCCGGCGGGATCTTTCAGCGGGGAGCGGCAGTATTCGAACAGGTTGACGATTTCCGTAATCCGCACGAAACCCTCGATGATGTTCCCGTCGGTGTCTGTCGTGTGGCGGTCCGGGATGTATTCGTATTCGCCGTCCGGGATGGAATCGTCCCACAGATCCCAAATCGTCACCTCGCTGTAATGACGGGCTCCCTCGGCGTAGCGTTCCTGCACCAGACGGGCTTCCTCGTGGGTCAGCGGCAGGCCGTAGGCCGCCGCCAGCACGAGCCACTGGGCGACGTCGGGCAGCCAGTAGGGCTCGTCCGGGTCGGCTTCGTGCAGGATTTCGTCCGCCCGCGCGGCGAGTCCTTTAAGCAGAGTTTGAGCGGTGGAGGTGTCACCCATCGCCAGCGCCATGGACGTGGAGGTGATATGGTAGCCCCAGATCATGTTCGAGGCCCAGAACTGCGTCCCGATGGCAATGTCTTCGTAGTTTCCGCCGTCGCCCTGTCCGCAGTCGTTGTCCAACTTTTCGCCCGATGCGAGATAGGCGGTGGAGATTTTCGCGTTGCATTCGGCATTGGGAAAGAGGATTTCGAAGTTGACGAAGCTGGCGAAGTCGTCCGGTTCGCCCGATTCGACCGTGGGTACGAATGGTTTGCCCTCCGAGTCCTTCGAACGAATCATGTAACCTTGCTCGACGATATCCTGCGCCATGGCGCGAAGCTGACCCAGCAGTTTTTCGGCGGCGTCCCGCATCTCGCGGTTTTCGGTTTCCCGCACGAAGCGAATCAACACGGGAACGCAGCGAAACAAATAGGGAAAATCGTCCTTCGAGCGTTTGTTGCGCACGTAGATATCCCCCCAGGTGGGGTTGTTCGGGTTGTGCCACGTGTCGTGGCGGCGCTCCTCGATTTCGTAGCGCACGGAGTCGTAATCCACGGCGGCGATGCGCCCGCCGTCCAGTTCGTATTGGTGGTTTCGATGGAAAATCGCCCGCGCCATCAATGCATCTTCCACCGGGTCTTCGTCTCCCCAGACGTAGCCATCGTACAGCGCCGAAAGTCCACGCATCAGGTCCAATGCGAGATCCCCGGCGGACTCATCACCGGAGGCCATATACAAGGAAAGCGCCGGACCCAGCACCCGCGAAACCTTTGCGGTGGAATTGTCCGAGGGGTTGTGCCAGCGCGTGGTGACCACGCCGTTTTCCTTGACGGCGTAAGCGTTGGTCCACCAGATGCGATAACCGGGCTGGTTCCATGGGTTGTCGTGGGCCAGTCCCGAACTGTGCCGCCAGGCCCAGCGGAAATAGTCGCTGTGCTTGAAAAACGCGGTCATCGTCTGCGTGAAGCGCTGGACGTCTTCCTCGGTCAGGGCGTCTCCCGCCGAGGTGCGTTCGACTGTCACGGCCAGCGATTCCGGCGGACTGGGCCACTCCGTCGTACCGTCGGCGATCTCGCGTTCTTCCTCGAAACGATCCGCGTCGCCGTCTTCGTGAGATGCGCTGCCGTCGTCCGAACCGCAGGCGACACAAACGACACAAAAGAACAATAAAAGCGCCATTTCACGCAAAGTTCGTCCGAATTTCATCTTGCGCATCGCGTTCACTCCGGGTTTCGCGGTTCGATTTCGCTCGCTGGTCGCAGTCGCACAATGATTCCTCGAATTGTTCTCCTCGGAAGGCAATCCAGATATTGCAGTACATTCATAGAGTTACAGAAAATGCACCACGTTTCGAATGGAAATGTCCTACCCCTTGAAACGGATCAGCACGATCAGCCGCCCCAGGTCGGAAAGCACCTTGGGCACCCGGCGATACAGGTGGATCGACGGTGGACGTACTTCCTGAAGCACCAAGGGAATTTCCTTCACGCGATAGCCGCCTCGCATGGCGCGGATCACCAGTTCGGAGGCGAAGAGATCCTTGCGAAGCTCGCATTGTTCGACGACTTCGAGCAGCCGTTCACGCCGGAAGGATTTCAGCCCGTGGGTGTCGGTGCCTTCGAAACCGACGGCGACCCACAGCATTTTGTTGAGCACCCTTGTCGCCACGCGACGGAAAAGCGGGCGGTTGTCCTGCGACTCTCCCAGCGCCTTGGAGCCAACCACCATGTCGGCTTCGTCCTCGCGCAAAATCGCAAGCGCCCGCCGGTGAAAATCGGTGTCGCAGAGGTCGATCTCCTCGCAGACGATCAACTCGCCTCGGGCTTCGAGTATCCCCAGGCGCAGGGCTTCGCCGTAGTCGGGCAACGGGCAGCGCAGCAGCCGCACCCGGTCGAAACGGTTGGACAGCGCTTCGCCGATTTCCACCGTCCGGTCGGAGGAACCGTTCTCGGAAATGAGGATTTCGTAGTCGAAATCGAATTCCGGGTTTTCGTCGTAGGCCGCCACCAGGTTTTCGATGGCTTGCTCCAGGATTGATTCTTCGTTGTACACCGGTATCACGATAGACACCAGCGGGGAAGCCGTTCCACTCACGTCGTACCCTTTCCGTCTGCTTTCGCTCCGGGAACGCGAAAGGTCACGCATCCTCTTTTTGCGCTTCGAGAATGCTCTTCGCGGTATCCCGGCCTTCGATCAATGCGCTTTCCATCGAATTGTAGGTCCAGCGACCGTAGCGCCCGATGGAATGAATGTCCATTTTCTTCAGCCACCCGAAGATGGTTTTCAGGCTCCGCTCGTACGATGAATCGAAAACGACGTAGGCGCAAGGGATTTCCTTCGGATCGACGAACAATACGTCGTCTTCGGAAGCGATCACGCCGCCTTGCACGAGCGCCTTGGAGGTTTGACGCCACAGGTCGCGCCGATTCATGTTCCCACGATAGGAAAATTCCACATACAGGTTTCCCTTGCCTTCCGGGGCCATCGAAGGCACGGCGTTGGAAAAACTGCCGACCCGGTAGAACGGAAACTCCTTTTCGGGGAAATAGATCCAATGGGCGTCGCTCAGCGGCGGGCGTTTGAGTGCAATGTTGTAGTAAAACACGCCGTTGTGCACCAGTTTTTCGGCGGCGGCGCGCACGCTCGGCGGCGCGTCGGCGATGAGCCGGACCAGTTCCGGCAGGGGTGCGCTATTCACAAGGCGTTGATATTCCACGACATTTCCGTCGTTGAGTGTGACTTTTCGCGTTTTGGCGTGAATCTGCACGGGCCAGGTGGAATACCGGATGCGGGAGGCGTCGAGCTGCCCGACGATGGCCCGCGAAAGCTCGCCGATGCCGCCTTCCAACGGATAGCTGAACGTGGCGTTGTAGCCGATTTTCCGGTCGGGCGCGGCCACGGCACCCTCGACGATCTGGTCCAGCGTCGGTTTGGGTACGTAGTGCTGGCACCAGTAGGGGGTCATGTCGCGCGGATGTGTGCGCCAGAGCTTTTCGTTGTAGGGAATCATGAAGTGTCGGGCGATCCCCCGCCCCATGTGCTTCATCACCCATTCCTCGAAGGTACGAGGATTTTTACGGGGCGGATGCACAAGGGTGTCCTCAACGAATTCCCGAATGATTTCCTGCACTACCGGCAGTGGAAGCCCGTAGGTGTTCGTCTGGAACGGGTAGTGCGTGACCACCCCTTTGGAAAAAATCCGCGCCTTGCGCTCGACCACCGTCATGCGGTCGCCCAACAGGCCGCCGATCCAGCGCTTGATTCCCGGATCGCGCATATGCAACCAGTGGCCGGTGAGATCGAAGCGGAAGCCGTCCCGCTCGTCGGTAACGACCAATCCGCCCGCATGGGCGTTTTTTTCCAGAATTTCGTATCCGGTTTTCAGCGAGCGGGCACAACTCATACCGGCAAGGCCCGCCCCGATAATCAGCGTCTTGGGCATCGTCTTCGTCTTTCGAAAGCGGTCGCCTCATGGGCGGCTCAACGATTACAACTGGGCAAAACCCTAACACAATCCCCGCATTTCTGCCAAGCGGAGTCCGACGATTCAAGGCGATTCGGGGGTGATTTTTTAGGGGAGATGAGAATGGATGGACGGAGGATGCGCAATAAAATGTAGCGAGAAATCGGACCTTATCTCGTTGGAGCAAGTCTCATCCTCGTTGGAGCAGGTCTCCGACCACAGATGTCCGGTTAACTTCGTTCTAGTTCTTTATAAGTGCCTAAAATAACAAGCAATAATTCTTACTTTCATGTGCTTGCGATACAAATTCACTTCGGGTGAATTTTCCAGATGGGGGGGTGGTCGGTTAGCTCCACCTCATTCTACCTTCCATTGAAACTCCAGTTGTACCCATCCGTAACATCGGCCTCGGTAACGGGTTTCGTCGCAACCGCTTGTTCGAGAAGTCTTCGGAAGACAAGGCCACGGCTCCGGGAGGTGCGCCGGTTGAACCGGAAGGTGTACTCCTCCAGGTAGGATTGCAGGTGGACCGGAACGATAGACCCCTGATGAGTTCCAAGAATCCACCGCTTCAGCAGGCCCGCAACACGATGGACACCCGGCATGGCAACGTGGGCGGGATCGCCCGAAGATGACAACACGGTTGCCTTTCGTGTGTATCCGGCTTCGGTCAAGCCGTTGTAGCCGTTCCATCCATCCGTCAGTACTACCGAGCCAGGAGCCACGACCTCGCGGATGAATGGCAACAGACTGGCGCCGGAAGCGTCGGGAACATGACGCATCCGCACCCGCCCGAAGCCTTTGGGTTGCTTGATCTCCACGGCTATCACCACCACGCTTTTGCTCACGCCACGGCCACGTTTGCCGCCCTGTTGAACGCCGCCGACCAGTGTTTCATCCACTTCGACCTCGCCCGACAACGGCTTACGTTCGGCGTTCACCATCGCCACCCGATAACGCTGCAACATCGTCCAGGCCACACGGTAACGGACGCCCAGTGTGCGCTCCAGGGTTTTGGCCGACATCCCGTTCTTCGCGGTCGTCACATGCCACGCGGCCTCAAACCATGTCGTCAGAGGGGTTCGCGTTTTGTTAAAGATCGTCCCCGCCGTCACTGATGCCTGGTGACGGCAGACGGGACATGCCATGCGGCTCCGGCTTTCTATCCACGGAGTAGAACACGTTGTGCAAGCCGGGCAGATGAAGCCCTCCGGCCAGCGCAAACGCATCAGGTAAGCCACACATGCGTTGTCATCAGGGAACATCTCCACAAATCCGCGATAGGTAGTCGGGTAATCGCGTCCTGCAACCAATGCCGGTTCCATCGCTTCTCCTCCACGAGGGAAGTTCTACGATGAATCCTAGCATAGGTGGAGCTAACCGACCAGCCCCCATCCAGAATATGGAATAAGTCAGATTTCGCCCCCTGTAAAGCCCTTGTAGGCGATGACCCTTTCAGATGCCCAAACAGCTGCAGAAGCGCCGTTTACGGTCGGAGAGCGGCTCTTATGGGAAGGACAGCCCAGCCTGTGCATAGACACAAACAACAACAGTTTCTCAGAGAAGCACCGAAATGTGGGCGCATAAAAAATCAGAAAGCAGGGCGAACCCTGCTTTCTGATTGCGCTATCGGTATGTTACCAGCGTTGCCCGCCACCGCCGCGACCATCGCGACGCGGTTTGTCCTGAGCGATGTTGACCTTGAGTTCACGACCATCGAGCTCGGTGCCATTGAGAGACAGTGCCTTCTCGGCAGATTCCTCATCGGCGAAAGTAATGAAGCCGAAGCCACGGCTACGACCGGTTTCACGATCCGTGATGACCTTAGATTCTTCGATCGTTCCGAATTTGGAGAAAGCGTCTTTGAGCCCAGCGTCATCTGTTGCCCAAGCCAAGCCACCAACGTAAAGTTTGTTCTGCATGTTCCAATTCCTTTCAGCACAAGTAGTTCGGTTCCGGAACCATTCCCGACATAATGAAGAAGCGAAGATTCGGAGGATGTTGTCTTTTGTTGGGGAGTAATGCTTATCTGCAGAAGAAAACCCGACCGTTATTCATTTTCATCATTAAGAACCGCAGCCACACTACAAGCATTAAATATAGAAAGCAAGATAATAGTGGTCTGCTCCCACGACCTTGATCCGGTAAGACTCTCATTTCTTGCAGGAAGCATCATCCCAAGTCCTTCAGACCACGTGAAGGGTCTTCCCGGTAACCGTGTACAGGGCTTAGAGCCTATCCCAGTAGGGTGAATTGTGCTATAGTCCTGTGAATATAGTATATTTACAGGAGATAAATATGGGATTGGCAACCCAAGATGATGGATGGAGAATCCCGGACGAGTTGTGGGAAAAGATGGAGAAATCTCTTCCCGAACGCAAACCTCATCCATTGGGATGCCACAATCCTCGCGTTCCCGACCGGGATGCGATGAACGGTATTCTGTTCGTGTTGCGGACGGGCTGTCAGTGGAATGCGCTGAATGCCACGAGGATCTGTTCGTGCAGTTCCAGCTATCGCCGATTCAGGGAATGGACCGAAGCCGGGGTGTTCGAAGAATTCTGGCGGCAAGGCTTGTTGGAGTACGACAAGCTTGAAGGCATCGACTGGTTGTGGCTTTCTCTGGATGGCGCGATGACGAAAGCTCCGCTGGGTGGGGAAAAAAACGGGCCGAAACCCTACCGACCGCGGAAAACAAGGGGTCAAGCGAAGTCTGTTGGTGGAGGCGAAGGGAATCCCGTTGGCCGTGGCCGTGGACGGGGCGAACCGGCATGACATGAAGCTGGTGAAGGCGACGCTGGAAAGCATCGAAACGAAACGTCCGAGGCCTACGCGAAAGAAACCGCAAGGGTTGTGCTTGGACAAGGGCTACGACTTCGACGAGGTTCGGGAATTGGTGAAGGCATTCGGGTTCACGGCTCACATTCGTTCGCGGGGCGAGGAGGCGAAGGCGATCAAGGATGAGGCTGGTTTCAAGGCGCGACGTTGGGTGGTGGAACGGACGCACAGTTGGTTGAACCGTTTCCGGCGAATACTAATCCGCTGGGAGAAACGCGCCGATTGCTATCTAGCCATGCTACATTTCGCCCTCGGAATTATTACTTGGCGCGCTTCCGGCCTACTGGGATAGACTCTAAGTCAATATGGACTTTGACTGGATCCGCTCAATATTACCTTGTGTCAACTTTTGGCAAGGAAAATCTATAAAGTCGATAGTATAAGCAATAAAGCGTTCCAGTTTGATAATGTACATTGTAGAATATTAATAAGGGTTTAATATTCACAAAAGAACTTTCTCTTGACGTCTTATTTATTACATTTATGCTTGTAAAGGCACCTTTCCTCATCATTCCGATTCCTCGCAAGCCTTTTGAGTCCAGAATAGTCTCTCGTTGGCAGGTCGCTGTAATGCTTTTAATCTGGTGATATGTAATGCATTCCAAAGCATATGAGTCTACTCGTAAAATCTACAGAAAAACGATCATCGAGGATTCGCCCGATTGGTTGGTTTACGTACTATCGCGGTTTTGTTCTCTTTTTTCAAACGAAGGAGCCTGGAAATGAAACGGTACCGGATTGCGAGCGTTCTGTTTGTCGTATGTATCCTTTTTTCCTTCACGTTTTCCAACGGTTTTGCTGCCGAGAAGAAAGCGAACCCGATGGATCATTTCGGATTTTCCGAGGAGGATTTCCAAAATGGACCGGATGTGAAAGCGCTGATCGAAAAAATGCGTATAAAGAAAGGGTGGCCTTCGCCGAAGGAAGCCAAAGAAAAGTATGGGTACAAGGCGACAAGCTCGTTGGAACGCGAATCGGAAAACGTTCCTTCTTTCCTCGATAGCGAAGCAGAAACACTTTCCGAAAAAATGCAGGATGACCGACCGGTCGGTCGAAGTACGGAAAGTGGAACCCGGTCCACATGTACGTGTGCAACCGTGGGTTCGGATATGGTTTGTAGCGGTGGCGCCACTACGTGGACGTGGAGTAGCAGCGGAGGTACTTGTCCCGGAAATATCAGCCGTGATCTGATTATTGAGGACGGATGTCATCTTGTCATCCAAGGTTGCACGATCGATATCAACGATGATATTCTTGTTTACGATGGTTCGACTTTGACAATAACCTCGGAAGCAACCTCGGATGCAATGATATACGTGGGTGATCGGATGAATTTGGAAGGATCGAACTTTTACGGTGTGAATTCATATTTTGAAATATCGACACGCATTTATGCGTATGGAAGTGGGTTGCTTAGTTCGACCATTGATTTCGAAGACGTTGAAACGGTATTCAGCGGGGCCTACACTTCACCACGTTTTCTAGTCGAAGACAGCTCATCTCTCTCATTGTCGGGTGATAGTGGAGTCGTCCACAAATTTCCGATGACAGTCTCTTGTTACAGTCCTTGGGACAACAATTACATGTTTCGTGTTCAGGGAGATTCCGATTTTCACATGGACCTCACTGAAGTTTGGAATACGGCACAATTGATGTATTTCAATGGCACTGGAGAGGTTGAAATTCTCGAAAATGAATTTTACAATCCTGTTTTGAGAGGGATTTGGATTAACGGCAACACCGAGGCCGACCGGATCGACATCGAGGGCAACCTCTTTTCCTTTGCCGATGTGGATGAAGACCCGCTTGTGTACTCCTATTACGCGATTCGTGTGGAAAGCTGCTCCAATGTCGTCGACAGCGACCCCTTCATCATCGAAAGCAATGTTTTTAGCAATGCTTCCACCGAGGATGTTTTGTGGGAGAAAGTGATCGACCTTAAAAACAATACCGCAGATGGCTTGGTACAGTACAATGTTATGAATGGCTTCGAGAATAACGGTATTAGCTCCATATATAACAGCACATACAGTGCCTACGGAGAGGTCAATATTACAGGCAATATCATTGGTTGCCTAGAAATGACAAATGTGTTTAGTGATTATGATGCAGGAATATACATTGACAATGAAGAGGATGTCTATTTATATAGTAACTGGGTATGGAACGCCGAGAAAGCTAATATGCGAGGAGTGTGTATGCTAATACAGAATAGTGATTCTGTCGAAATCGAGGGGATTCTTGATGGAATTCCCGATTATCCTGATCTATGGGATTGTGGTACCGGCATAGTAGCAAATTGGACCGACTCGCTAAATATACACCATATAGATTATGGAATGGCAGATTATCCAACTTCAGAGCATGCCCGTTTTCTCTATTCACTTGATGGAGATAATACGTATATCAGGAATAATGAACTTATTAGTGATCCAAATGTGATCAGCAGTACGAGCATAAGCAAAACCTATGGGGAGGAAATGGTATTAGAGGATAATGTAATTGAGAACTGGATTACAGGTATTTCTATCGATTTGGTTGAGGAGTTCAGGATTTACAGAAATACTATCTCATCGCTATCAACTGGTGTATCTATTGTTAATTCGTCCTCATCAATGACGAATCATTTTCGTTGCAACACTATTACTGCAAATATTGTAGGTGTAAGAGCGGCTTATTACGACGATTTAGCGAATTCATTTGTCCTTGGAGGTGATTATAACAATAGACAGGCGAACTACATAAAAGTCCCATATGACCCATATAATTATCACGTGGCATTAACCGAACATGGCTCTTGTGGAACTTTTGAATGTTGTGACTATTTTACACACTGGATGGCTCCCAACAACTTTTTCACGAATGATGGTACTACCGGATTGACAGATGGATATGTAAGAAAAGGTTATGAGGCTGAATGTAGTGACAATATAACCGTAGTCAATAGTATATCTGGTACGTGGAATTCGGCAACCTATCAAGCAGATTGCTCGTCACAGTAAAAAATATGATAAGCCCAAAAAGCACTTTCAATTTTAAGGCCTTGCGGAGGTTAACCTCCGCAAGGTTTATCGTATTGCTACTCCTTGCTGGGGGAGGGTGTGGCAATAGCGGCCAGACGCAAGCTATCGGTGATCTCGATGCCGTAGATTTCACTGATACAAATAATGAAGAGGTGGATCACTTCGACAAGGACGATGACAACTTCGACTCAATTGTAGAGAAAGACTTGGATTTTGCCGAAGAAAATGAGGAAAAATCCGACATCGAAGAATTGGACGACGATGAACCCGATTCGGAAATCTGCTTGGCAAGCGATCCTCAGATATATCCCAATGGCGTCGAATGCTCCCTGCCGGAAAGAAAACTCAGCCGTTGGATCCTTGATTTTCCGAGAATGTTTCCCGATGGGGGATGGACGCACATTGAGCATTCTTACGATGGTTCCGTTGTTTTTAGCGGAAGTGGAAACATCATCCTGATTCCTCCCAATG
This sequence comes from Myxococcota bacterium, assembly GCA_963663525.2. GTDB lineage: Bacteria > Myxococcota_A > SURF-8 > SURF-8. The sequence goes on along the minus strand of CAXXHC010000003.1, from coordinate 198,731 downwards.
AGGAGCCGACGACGTTTTTTCCGGAAAATGTATATGTTCTTCATACTGTAGAAGGCGACCATAGAGAATGGTACGCTGCAGGTGGCACACCAAGAGGAGACGTACTTTATCGTTTCAGGGAAGGTGATAGTCAATGGCATTTGGAGTATGAAAATTTCAGTGACGGTCCTTATATCGTTGATGATCTCGATGTGGATTCCAACGGAACCATATGGTCATGGTCGACAGGAATCTTTCGAAGTTTCACGCGCTGGGATGGAAACGTAGCAACTACGGTGCAGGTTACGGATGCGAATGAAAATACAATGCACAATTCATCTGACAGATTGTTCGAGTGTGGCGGATATACATATTTTTTCGGTGGAATAAAGTATGAAGAAAACCCTGCAATGACGGCTGCAATTTTTCGTGTAACGGAAGAAGAGGATGCTTTGGATCTTATTTGGCAAGCTCCAGATGAGAGTTTCACTACGTCATTTTACTCTGCCACGATCCAACCGGAAACCTGCGAATTCTATGCAGGAGGATCCAATCTTCATGTGGAAGGAATGCTGAGTGATCCGGCGAGCATAACGAATTATGTACCTTCTGGCGAAATTGGCAATCATCAGCCTTTGATGTCCTGGAAGGATTGGTCCACCGGAATTGTTTACGGTTCGAAAAGCGTTTATCCCAACAACCCCAACAACGATGGTGCTTCCTTTTTCTTCATCAAACAACCTGGAATGGAAGATTTCGAGGGCATAGAGCCTACCTGGCCTTGTACCGGCTATGGTGGTTGGGCGGCATACCAAATGTATGGTCTTGGCGTGGATAGCCTCTATGCCCCTGGCGCGTTTGGACACTTCAAGTACAATCCCCAGGAAATCCGCTGGGAGTTGGCATATCGCCATCCATTGTTGGCTTTGCCGGGCTACCAATCTCATGCCTACGTGCGTTCGTTGGCAGTGCATACCGCCTGCGATGACCGGTTCCGGGTGCATGTTACGGGATTTCGGCTTCCCGTGATACGGCGTACCGATTGCCATGAATGGGAAGAAGCCTACCCCGATTCCGAAGGGGCTATGGCTCTTTACGACGATGGAAAAGAAATCTGGGTGGTGGGCGAACGACCGGAAGTGATCCATGGGATCGGCGACGAATGGTCGAGCATCCAAGGCCCGACTTCCGAGTGGCTCGAAGGCCGGAGCGTCCTGCGCGTTCACGATGGTGGCCTTTACGTAGTGGGAATTTACGACGAATACGGGGAGGACAGCCGATTGTACTATACTTCTGATCCTCAAGCGGAACCATTGGTATGGGAAGAAGTGAAGGGCATCCAGTTTCCCAATAAATTCAAGCCGATACGCCTGCTTTCCTGTGGTGGGCAGGCGTATGTTCAGGTCAACAACATGGTTTACTACGAACCCGATTCCACACAACTCTACCTGTTGCAAGGAGCTACCGCCAAGCTCTATGTGGAATTCCCAGAAGAAGGGCAATACCGGACGCATGACGACCGTCTGTTTTTCTGCAATGAAGAGGGCATTCGGGAAATCAGTGGCCAGGGGGAGACATCCATCGAAGAGGTCGTTCCACAGATCGAGTACAGCGGTAGTCCAGTGAATCTCCAGGATGCCGTCCAAATGCCCGACGGACGGTGGATCATCGCACCTGGACCGTATGAATACGACCCGGCGAGCGGGGAACTGGACCATTATTTCGCGATATCAACACATTATTATTCTGGATACAATGATCCATACCCTTACATTTGGAGTTTCGAAACGGATGGAAATGTGTTCGAACTCGCGCTTTTACCTACCGGGGAGGTTTTAGCAGGTGGTAGAGCTGGTCAAATCCTGATTCGAACCACGGATGGGCAGTGGTTGGGACAATGATTCAGGTATTTGTTTCCCGTGCTGTATACGTGCTGTAAAGAGCCTCCACAAAAGGGAAAGAGACGGTTCTAAACGGGTTTAAGCGGAGCATACAACTTTCCAGAATCATTGAGGAAAACCAGCCAAGGTCACGTAATTATTAAAGTTTTCCAATTTGGTGTAGGGGCATTCGATTCCCCCCGCCTCCACCAATCTATTTTTCGGAAAAGTCTCTAACTCGAAAAGCGCCCGCCCGGCGATCCCGGACGGGCGTTGCCGTTTTCATAAGGATTCTCGCGGTGTTGCGAGGATGGTGGATTTTTTCATGGGTATTTCACTCGTATTGTCCGTTATTTGCCTGATTCATTCCTGCCGAGTAATGTCGGCACGATTCAAGGCAATGAATCCTTACACCATCCCCACCGGTACCGAACAGACCGACTCCGTGAGTGGCAATGACTCCGTAGCAAGACAGATGATCGCCCCGTCTCCGACCGGCAGGTTCAACTTGTCCAGCACCTGAAAATGCCGGACATCCTTCTTGCCGGGGGAAGCCGTCTTCTTGATTTCCACCGGATGAATCGTTCCGTCCTGAACGATCAGCAGGTCAACCTCTTTCTGGTCTTTGTCCCGGTAGTAGTAAAACGGAGCCTGCAAGCCGTTGTGCCAGTAGCTTTTCAGGAGTTCCACAATGATCCACGTCTCAAGAACGGCTCCCGACATAGCCCCGGCCTCCAGGGTTTTGGGACTCGACCATTCGGTCAGGTAGGCACACAGGCCGGTGTCCAACATGTATAGCTTCGGAGTCTTCACCAGCCGTTTGGTGACGTTCGTATGGTACGGCTCCAGCAGGTAGACCACCCCCGAAGCCTGAAGGATGGACAACCAGTTCTTAGCCGTATTGACGGCAATGTCGGCATCTCTGGCCATGTCCGTCATGTTCAGGAGTTGCCCGGTTCGGGCGGCACAGGCCCGGAGAAACCGAAGGAAGGCCATTTCGTCCCCGACCTTGGTCAAATCCCGAACGTCCCGTTGGATGCAAGTCTGGACATACGAACTGTAAAAAAGGTTCCGATCTACGTTTCGATCCAGAGCCACGGCAGGAAAACTCCCCCTCCAGATCAACTTGTAAAGCTCCGGCAGGGCAAGAACGGTCGGGGCCTTCTTCGTCTGCTTACCCTTGGACGGCAGGAATGGCTTCACCTTTTGTCCCAGTTCCCCGATTTCCCCGCGGGACATGCCCAGCAGGTTGACGATGCCAACCCTACCGGCCAGAGATTCGGAAACATCTCTCATCAGGTGGAACTGCTGGGAGCCGGTCAGCCAGAACCGTCCGGGGTTTCGATCTTCGTCCACTGCCATCTTGATGTAAGGCAGGAGTTCGGGGGCATACTGGATTTCGTCGATCAGGATGGGGGGCTGGTATCGTTGGAAGAACAAAGCTGGATCTTCTTTGGCCAGGTTCAGAATCAATGGATTGTCGAGGGAGACGTACTGCCGTTTCTTTTCGGCTAGGTGCTGGAGTAGGGTCGTTTTGCCGACCTGCCTGGCGCCCGTCACCATGAGGACAGGGAACTGTTTGGTGGCCTTTTCAAGGAATGCTTCCAGGGTTCGGGAGACGTACATCGAAAACCTCACTATCGTTCTTTCTGCAATGTAGTTGCATTATAGACGATAGCAGGGATTGGGTCAACGATCCTGGAAGGTCTTCAATGAATCGACTGCACCCAAGTTAGAATTCTCAAGAATTTGACAAGGTATCAGTATCAGACAAGATGATACTTATGTCGATCCAGTAGTTTGATTCTCTCCTGGCCGAAAGATTGGGTCATGAGCTATAAACGAAACACTTTCCCGATGACGATACCATCCAGGGACGAGTTGACGGCCATGATGGCAGGTATCGGTATGAACGTGGCAGCAACCGGTCCCCATAGGAACGTGGGTTTCATTGCTCCACTTTGGTCCAAATTCGTTGACAACTCTGCGGATGTCTTTTTTCCGTGACAAATCCGTGGCAAGTTTTCGGGGTTCAGTTTTTTTGAGTTCTCTCAAAAACTCTTCTCCACACACGTTGTCAGTCACATCCACAACACTACTTCAACCTGTCGAACCTCAAGCCCGTAATTTCGTTCTGCTCCACCAAGTCCTTGAATTTCTGGGTGCAAAACATCGGTGTTATGCTTGGTAGTTTGAACATAAAGGAATCCACCGTATGTTCCTCATGGAAAACATGCTTGACTATCCGCATAATCTTGGTTGGATTCGATTTGAAATATTTGATTTCACTGTTCTCCTTGTCAAGACAATCGATGACATTGATGATATTCACGATGTAATGGGGTTGCCCCTCGATATCTATCGGTAACAGTTCGACCTCGTGGCCGATATGGGACATGAGTATCTCTTTGGCCTGTTCGTCGATCACGATGTACCCTGCTCCTAGATAAGGACAGTTCGGCCGCTTCAGTGAATCATCCCCGTAGAGTGCTTTCCATTTGTGGGAATACCGGTGGCTGGCTTTTTCACCGATGAAGGGTCGAACCACATCGCCGCAATCGTCGTAATCATCCAGGTCAACGAAAGAAATATTGGAATAATTATGATCGTGGAATATCGTATAAATGGACATTTCAAACCTCCTTAAAAGGTACCTGCTTTTAATTGATCAGCAATGTCTTCCAGAATGCCAATTGCCTCGTTTTTGCTTCCAGCTTCACGCAATGCAAAATTTACTTTTTCAAAGTACCTTTTTGTATACAAAGGTGCATGTATCGACTTGGGTAAAAAGACTCCGTTCACGGCATCATCCGGTCCGATTCCGAACTTCGACAAGATCTTCTGGGCTTCCAACGCAGCCTCACTATACCCTGACCCGGCAACGATATGATGGGCAACATGTTCGTAGTCCGGTGCAATACGACCGGCACTCACCATGTTTCTCCTCAGATTTGTCGAGCTGAACGTGGCCCACCCCGGCAATTTACGGACGACTTTCAAGCCGCCATATGCAAGTCCAAGATAAAGGGCATCCGTCGGATCCGGCAGTCCTATGGATACAACCTGAAGTCCGACCTCCCCGGCCTTGGCGGCCTTGACTCCTGCCTGATTTATCTTTTGAGCATACTGACGACCGTAGGATTCAATCCCACTGAAGTCGGCTGTTGTCGGATTTCCAAAGACGGCTTCGTCATGTTTCTCCTTGGCTACCCGTTACCGGATGTTTGTTAACGCCTCTGTAACGGGGTCTTCTATCCCCGTGATATATTTCATGAATCCCCATAGGGACGGTTCGTTGTCAACGGGATCGTTGTCTTCGAGAGCCCTCTCCGTCGAGTCAATCCTGTTTAACGGGTTCCCCCCGATGTACATCCGTGGTTTACTCAAGTTTCCTGACTTGACCCTTTCACCCTGTGGGGTATACCACGATAGCATCTCCTCACTACCGGCAGCCAGAACCACCTTCGTAACCTCCAACTGGCACCTGCAGTTGGGATGCAAGGGCGGGAATTCATCCCAATCACCGATAAGTTGTGTTTTTCATGACGTTTTGCACATTCCTTGCAGGTATTCTTTCCACTCGTCCTCCAGGTCAAGTACACTTCATCTTTGTTGTACGCCGCCTGGGTAGCCAAATCGTCGAACTCCCCCAACTTGGCCAGATTCTCATACAGGCTCTTTCGTTTGTTTTCTGCTTTCCACATTATGCCTCTTTCCCTTCCAGTAAATCAAGGAACATGGAAAGCATTTTATAGCCTTAGTAGATCCTGTTCAATGTGCAGAACCAGGACAACTTGATCTGTTTTGTGACATCTTGCCATCGTTTAGACAAAAAAAGAACCTATTTAGCTCAAGCTTGCTTGAGATATCCGTATTGACCGCAACTATAGCCTGTGTTTATGTGTGTGGTGGAACTCAGGAGAGGATTGTCATGCCTCTTCAGGTCATTGGCGAGTTCGATGGTTTTTGAAATCAATGAGTGCAGTAAGGGACGTACTTTTATCCGTGCCTGGAGACGGAATTCAGACATCGATAATCTCCCGTCACCATCAAGTTTGGTGCTTTTTTCGGGAAAGATTCCAGTGTTTGGGAGACATGCATCGTAAGCTTCTTTATCGTCCTTTCTGCAATGCTTTTGCATTATAAACGATAACGGTTCCGGGGTCAACTTTACCGGATGGTAGGCAATGAATCGACTTGATCGGAATCAGAATCGACGATATGATGGCTCATCGTTAGGTTGATTCACCGACGTTTCTTTCTCATCTTCCTGGCAGGCTTTCCGTAGAAAGTCTCGATACACCGAGTATCTTTTGTTGAAAGGTATACCGGTTTGCTATCGATGTCCTGTCCCGATGTGATTCCCTGATAATGCCCAAATAATGCCCAGACTCTGCACCATTCGTTGGAATCGAACGTATTTGGTCGGTATGGAACGGGATAGACATTGTTTTGTGAATTCATACAGATAGGTCGTAAGCTAACGTAATCACTGAACTTGCCAGAATCCCCGTCGGGGCATTCGATTCCCCCCGCCTCCACCAATAACTCAAGAAACAACCGGCTCCGTGAGAAATCACCGGGCCGGTTGTCGTTTGGGAATCCGGCGTATAAGTGCTGAATCTCTAAAGGAATTCCGATTCGGCTTGCCTATTAGATCGCTAAATGTGTGCGTCTTCAGCCGAAATTGGACACTTAGGGGTCGTTTTGAATGTGAGAGCGGTTGAGCCCGGCTTGTGAATTTAGTACTTGTTTCCATCGTTGTTTTGGGTTTATCGCTTTCTTGGAACAACGGACAGGGGATAAAGGGACGACGGAGCATGAAGCTCCGCCTGTCCGCCGTTCACCCACCGTGGCGCTCGGGTCGCTCCCCAGCGTTGCCCTATCCTCCAGGCAGGTTCAATCAGCATAACTTGTTTCTCCTTTACCGACAAGCAGATCCGCTTTTTCCGTCCGAGACAACACCCCGAAATACTTCCAGTAGGGATGATCGTCGGCCATTTTCCGAATCGGTTCGACCGGCAGCTTCAGGTCGATACCGGACTGGTTCTTGGCTTTGCGGCGGGTTATGGACCGCTCTTTCAGCTCTGCCCTGGCCTTCAGGATGGTCTCCCGGCGTCCGAAGTACACGTCTGCCGGGGTCACGTTCCCCAGGGCTTCGTGGACACGTTCGTGATTGTAGTAATCGACGAAGACTTCCATGAAACGCACGAACTCGTCCGGTGTCGTGAACACCAACAGACTGCCGTCGATCTTCAGCGTCAGGTGATATCGCTCGATCTTGCCGTTGGTCTGGGGATGATACGGCGCGGCATAGATGTGCCGGATGCCCCAGAAATCAAGGTAGTCGTTGAGCGCCGCTCCCACGTAGCCGGAGCCGTTGTCGGACAGGAAACGCGGCTTCTTGTCGTTTTCTTCGATTCCGGCGAAAGCCAGGGCCGCCTCCACCACGTCCGAGATCGACTCCCCCGTCATGTCTTGCGACAAGTGCCAGGCGAGGATGAAACGGGACACGTCGTCCAGCACCGAGATCAGGAAATAGAAACCCCAGCCGACGATCTTGATGTACGTGATGTCGCTCTGCCATTGCTCGTTCACCCGTTTGGGCTTCGTATGATATTCTTTGGCAGCCTTCTTTTCGACGATGTGGGGTTTGATCAGACCCGCCGCCTTCAGGATTCGGTACACGCTGGATTCGCTGATGTAGAACCGACCGCTGTCCGTGATCCGAACCGCCAGTTCCCGGCTGCTCAACGGAGGAAACGCTCGTGCCTGCTCCAGTACGTGTTCCCGCTCCGAATCCAACAGGCGGTTCCATCCCGGCGACCCACGTCCTTTATGCTCCAGGCCGGTCTTCCCCTCCCGGCGAACCCGCTTTCTCCAAGTGTAGTACGTCGAGCGGGACACTCCCATGGACTTCAGTAACTTCTTCTTGTTGGGACTCCTCTCCACCTCGGTCAAAATCGCAAGCTTCTGCTCCATCATGAGATGCTCCTTTCCTTGCCTCTCGTAGAGTTTCAGCTCACAATTTTTTTTAAACCATGGTTCTCGATCGCCAGTTCTGCAACCAGCTCTTTGAGCCGAGCATTCTCACGTTTGAGGCCGTCCACCTCATCCCTGCTGGCATCCCGGCGAGTATCCCCCGACAGTCGGGCCTTGCCCGCCTCCATGAAGTCCTTCAGCCACTTGTAATAGACGTTGGAATGAAGGCCTTCCCGACGGCACAGATCCACCACGGACAACTCGCCTCGCAGACCTTCCATCACGATGCGGATTTTTTCCTCGGCGGTGTACCGGCGACGGGTTTTGCGTCGGACCTTACGGATGAAATCCTCGCCCGATCCATCCTCACGGGTACCGGCTTTCGGTTGTTTCGAAGCTTGGCGTTTTTTCGGATTCTCACTCATGACTCGCTCCTTCCTCCGGTCATTCTGCCGGATCTTGGGAGCCGGAATCAACTCCATCTACACATTAACTCCGTGTCCAAGTTTCCCAGACGATAAGCATTCTTGCGTCCTCAGCATTCCATATTGTACCCTCGCCGCCCTGAAGTTGAGATGTACTCCGAACCGCTGGATGTAGAAAGTCGTTGTCCTATGCCGTTGCCGTTGCTCCGCCTCTGTCTGACCTGGCCTTTACTCCTGATCGTCGATCAGCTTTCCAAGATCGGCTATTCACCCCATCCGAGCGAACTGCGCCGCCTTTACTCGGAAAACCTGGCGCTGAAGGCCGTCAATGAATCGCTCCGTAAGGAACTGCACCGGGCGCGAAACAAGCGCGCTCCGATGTCGCTTTCGACCCGACTGGCCCAAGTCTATGCTTACCTGCTGACGCGCGGGAATCGGTTGTTCCAGACGAAGTTCCTTGGCTCCAGCCCGGCCACGGTGAAAACCTGGACGGCACGCCTGCGCCATCCGTTCACAAAGCCGAAGAATCCCGGTGGCCGACCGCCCGTGGACGCGCTGATCGTCGAATGGGTGCTGAAAATTAAGCGGGAGAACCCGAGGTTCGGAGCGGTCAAGATTTCTAAAACTCTGGCCCGTATGGGCATCAAAGTTTCGAAATTCACGGTGGCCAGGATTCTGAAGGCACACGGCCTCGATCCCATCGATGACAATCGGCCCAAGTTGAAGAAGTGGATGGGAACCTTCAAGGACGAGGTGTGGTGCATGGATTTCTTCTTCACGCACCTGAGAAAGGGAACGGAGGTTGCCATCCTGCTGGTCAGCGATACATTTACCAAGGAGATTCTGGAGATTCGCGCCTTTGAGCGCTATCGCTTCCTTGACTCCTTCCGCGTTGCCGGGACGCTGGTTGAGGTGTTTCGCAAGTGGAAGCGCCATCCGCTGAAACTTATCCACGACCGCGATCCGCTTTTCAAGGGCCAGGTGATGCGCCTGCTGGCGGTCTCCGAGATCAAGGAACTGAAGTCCCCGCCCAGATACCCCACCATGAACTGCTTCGCCGAGCGGGCGCTCCAGAGCATCAAATTGGAGTTCCTCAACCATTTCCGGGTGGAGAGCGTCGAGCAGTTGCAGTGGCTGCTGGATGAATACCGGACCTGGTTCAACGAGTACCGAGCCCACGAAGCCCTGGACGGGATGACGCCGTCCGAGTACGCCGTTGGGAAGAGGATCGCGGACGTGACCCGGATCGACGATGTACGCGCCAAGCGACTCGAAAGCGTGGAGTTCGCCGACGGCAAGCTGGTGGGCTACCGCTGGGTGGACGACGAGCAGGCTGCCTGAGAGACATCGGGTTCGGCTATCGTGCAGTACAAATGCAGAATGGACGACTTGATCGTGAAAGGAGTGGTATGTCCTGATGTCGGAAAAGCGGATGATAGAACGTGAAACGAGCCCTCCGTCCAGCCTTCGGCATGGTCGAAAGGAGCTGGTTGGAATCATCCCGATCGCTGGTAGCCGCAATGACGCCGTCCGATTTTCCCGTGGAAGGGGTTTTCTGCAAGCGCTTTATGGAAATCAGGTTGTGGCATGGCTCTGCGAGGACGGATTGAGCGGCTTCAGCCCCGAACTCCAGGCCCGTTGCCCTCATTTTTTCGCACCGGTCGCTTCCGAACGGTACGGCCAGTCCTCAAATCGAGCCTTCTCTTTTGCGTGGGTTTGTTCCGCCGAAACGGACAGAGAAATGAATAACGGCGAGCAGCGCGACATACAAAAAAATCGTTCAGATCCGTTAACTTAGAGCATATCCAGCCTTCCACACATCCTGCCTGATCGGCCCCATCCACGGCCTTTCCGAAATTCTCTCGGTTTGCAGAGATTCTCTGCTTAACGCCGCATTCAATTTATCGGACGGTCCGGCAAGGGGACGGGGGTTAAGGCCATCTTTCCCAGGTTGCATGGTGGCAGCTTCGCTTTTGAAGAATTTATCCACATGCAAGGGAAGAATCTTTTTCACCTCCTTGTCCTCGCCCATTTCAGAAATCAGCAGATCCAGCGTGCGCCGGGCTGTACCGAGGGTAGAAGGCTTTTTGCCGACCGCTTTCAAATGCTCCAGATACTGTTCGCAGGCCTCTTTCAGGTTCTTGGTCGTACCCATGATCGTGTTCTCCTTTCTCAATCGTCGATGTCTTCGTTTTTCAAAAAAGCTTCAATCTGATGGAGCAGACACTCTACGTGGGAGATATCGCCATGGTGGCCCCAGTGGATGGATTCAGCCGCTTCGGCGTGGCGATCGAGTTCCTTTTTGATGGTGGTCAGTCGTTTGTCGATTTGCTTCCTCTTTTCTTTGTAGGCTTGCTGGGCGGTCTGTGTGCTCATCGTTTTCATCCTTTCTTGGTCTTGTTCTTGTGTTGTCTGTTGTGTCATGCAGATTGCGGTCCAATTCAACGTTTTTGCGGGTGAAAAATGCGACTGTAACCCGTCGTAATCACGGGGCTTTTCGCATCAGCTTCTGGCATGAATCTCGTCGATGCCTCCACGAGCCGAACGGTGACGAAGAAGGTCTTTGAATTCTGTTCCGTTTGTGACGAAACGCCCCAAGCCTGCGAAATAACGCCACGATTTACAGTACCCAGAATTGACACTGAGATGGTGAGGAGAGCCCAGAATGGTCCGTTGTTGGGCCCGGTTAGACTTTCATATCGACAAAATCGGTTGACACAAAAGGCTACTTAGTGGTAGACTATATCGTAGATACTTAAGACGGTGGTCACCATTGCCCATCGTTTAAAAAGGAGGTCTACCATGCCGGGAGCCACCGTCCGAATCAGCGAAAATTCCAGAGATCTTCTGCGCGAATTGTCCCGTCGCACGGATTCGACCATGCAGGATGTGATTGCAAAAGCGCTTGATGCGTATCAAAAACGCTTGTTCTGGGCGCAAGCCGAGCAGGAGTTTCGTGCCATGCGCGAGGATAAGGACGCCTGGGATGCCGAACTCGCCGAACGCGAGGCTTGGGATACGACGCTAAACGATGGCCTGGACAGTGAGAATGCTCCATGAGCCCGAAAAAAGGATCTCCCAAGTGTGGTGACATCTGGTGGGTGGATCTGGAGCCGGTGAAGGGCCACGAGCAAGGCGGTCGGCGTCCTTGCCTGATCGTTTCCGTAAATGATTTCAACCGCATTCCCCACGGACTCGTCTGGGCGGTTCCCATCACGAGCAACGTGCGTTTCAAACATGCCTTCACCGTATCCGTCCGAAAGGGCGACGGGGGACTGAAGGTAGACAGCATGATCCTCTGCCATCAGCTTCGCACCATCTCGACCAGCCGTCTGGCGAAACGTGCAGGTGTACTCCCGGGTGAATTATTCGACGAAGTGAAACACCGGATAGCCCTGGTGCTTGGGTTCTAATACGCGCGGGCATACCCACGGTCAAGACCATGAGCATCCCCGCGCATTGAATTCCATCCGTGAATGACGAAGTATGATCAGTGTTTCGACTTTGGCGCGTCGAAGGCGCGCCTCGAAATTTTTTTCATGAAACAGGAATTGCCGGTCATCCAGAAGGCGCTGGACCTGTCCAAGGAGTTGATCCCCCGCGCCGCGAAGTTCCCCAAGGAATATAAATATATCCTGGGCGACAGAGTGATGGGGCACGTGCTGGATAATCGCAATACATATTCTCAGGCCGCCACAGAAGAAGCAGCCTCCTCGCTATTTACTGTGGGTAAGCAGTTTCATCTGCGGCAGGTCGAAGTCTAGCTTTCCAGCGACGAGGAAGATCATGGTTCGAAGCTTCCTAAACGACCTGAACCCTCTGGCCTTGCGCTTGGCCGCCTGAATTATACCGTTGATGCCTTCCACCAGCCCTTGTGTCAAACCTGACTGAAACCACCGCAATACCCCATCCCAGTGGGTCTTGATCGTTTTGGCTACCTTGATCATCGGCGGCAGTTGGCTGTGCGTGGCCCAGAAATACCAGTACTGCAACTGCTTCTCACCGTCATCTGGATGGCCTGCGTAGTCGGCATATACCGACTGAAGCGTCTCTTTGAGCCGATAGCCCCTGGCCGTTTTCAGCGTGCTGTCTTTCAACTCATCGAACTTCTCTCGCTCTTTGTCCGTAAGGTTTTGCTCGTTTTTCAACCAGACCCATCTCGTCTTTTCCAACTCAGTCCTGTCTTGGCGCTCCTCACGCCGCACCTCGTCCACGGCCTTGTTGACAAGCTTCATCACGTGGAAGCGGTCGAAGGTCATCGCCGCATCGGGAAACTGTTTCCCAACCCCCTTGATGAACGCCGCTGACATGTCCATGCTGAACTCTTTCACCTGTTCGGGTTTACCGCCGTGAGCGTGAAGCTCAGCCTCGAAGCCCGCCACCGTCCGGTGGTCTTTGCCGGGCTCCACGTGCAGAACCTTCGCCTCGTCCATGTCCACGAACACCGTCACGTAGTCGTGCCCACGGGAACGGCTGGTTTCATCCACGCCCACCGCTTCGACCTCGGACCAGTCCTGCTTCGCCAGACTCGAGTCCACATAGTATTCCAGCACCCGCCAGATCCGCGTGTCGTGCTCACCAAGTATTTCGCCGATCCCCTTGGGCGTCATGCCCTTTCTGGCCATAAGCAGTACCAGCGCCTCAAAAAGCAGCGTGAACCCCGCACCAGGACGCGCCCAAGGTACCTCCACCGTTTTTACTCCGTGTTCAGGGCATTTGATCCGGGGTAGGCGTGCGTGAAGATACGCCTCGTGCTGAAAAAAGTTCAGATGTCGCCAACTCCTCTCGTTCGTATCGTGAACCCCGCAAGCCACCTCGCATTGCGGGCACGCAAACCGGCTCCCGGCGGGAAAATCCAGGTACAGATCCAACCGGTGGCGCTCGGCGTCAAAGTCAATATCCACCACCTCCCAGGGAGGGGTCAATCCAAGAGCCATCGTGAAAAGTCCGCGCTCGTCCATCTCTTGCTCCTTCAGTGTGCAAAGGTTACACTGGCAGAACTTCGGCGGAGGATAAGGCAACGCGGGGACGCGACCCGAGCGCCGTCGAAGGTCCGAACCTGGAAAGGAGGGGGAAACCTCTCCTTTTCTCTTTATCCCTTATTACAACAACCAGGTTTGGACTTCAAAGCGATAAATCCCAGGGGTGCGGGGACGGGTCCCCGGATCGGCGAAGCCGATGCATAAGCTGCCGTTACCCACACTAAACAGCGAAGAGCCAAACGGATGTGGTGCATTCCTCCGAAAGCGAATGCCGAATTCGTAGCACGCATGGAAGACGTGCTGGATGTGTACAAACGCCCTTACGATCCATCCATGCCCCTGGTGTGCATGGACGAGCAACCGGTGCAGTTGATCCGAGAAACACGGGTTCCGGTCCCCGTCGCCCCCGGTCATCCGGCTCGGTTCGATTCCGAATACGAACGAAACGGGACGGCGGCGATCTTCCTGTTTACGGAGCCTTTGGGATCGTGGCGGCGGGTGGAAGCACGCGAGCGCAGGACGAAGAAGGATTGGGCACAGGAAGTCAAAACCTTGCTGGAAGTGGATTATCCGGACGCCGAAAAGGTCGTGCTGGTCATGGATAATCTGAACACACACAGCGTCGGTTCGTTGTACGAAGCGTTCGAACCGGAAGAGGCGCGGCGGCTGACACGCAGATTGGAGATCCATCACACGCCGAAACATGGAAGCTGGTTGAATATCGCCGAGTGCGAATTGTCGGCCATGACACGGCAGTGCTTGTCGCGACGGATCGGTGAGATCAACAACATGCGCAAAGAAATCAAGGCATGGGAACGAAACCGAAACAAATGTCAAATCGGCGTCGACTGGCGTTTCACAACCGAAGATGCTCGTATCAAACTCAAATCTCTATACCCCGCTTTTCTATCCGAATGATCCACTAGAGGAATTTTTGAAAGAAACAGAGAAGTGGGAATTAATGCCGTTAGCCTGGAAAATTCATGACGTTTCGTCGAGGACTTTTGGGCGAGAGATGTCCGATCGAATTTGAAACGATTTTCGAGGATCGGACAAACCTATCCTCTGGTTTCGTCCCCCTTGGATCTATCGGTTGTCATCGCGCCTCCTTTTCGCCCGGATCGGGCCGACCGGGGTTTTCGTTACGCCGCCACAAGTTTTCTCATGATCTCCGTCCAGAGTTCTTTCTCCGGGGTGGATTCGGACAGATGGAACCAGATTCTGCGCGTCGTCTGTCGGATTCGAACGCCGATCTTGAGCAGCCTCAATCTCAGCGTTTCGATTCTCGCCGTGCCGAACTTGGTGCTTTTGCACGCTTTGCGTAACTCGTGCATCAGGGCGTAGGCTGCCATATGCAGAATCAGCCGGAAGAAGTTGGTGATGAAACGATGGCAGCTCAAGCGGTCTCCGGAGCAATCCAGCTTGAGATCCTTGATCCGGTTTTCGCTCGCCTCGCCGCGCTTGACGTAGAACTCCCGGTAGATCCACGCCGGCGGCTCGTCGAGCGTCGTCACCACAAACCGTTGATTGTCTTTGTCTTTCAGGCGTTCGGCCTTGGCAATCACCCGCCGGGAGGTCGTCCACGATCCGGCCCGGTACCGGCCTTCGGCGTAGATCGTCGTCTTGCGGCCGGTCATGGCCGAAAACAGCCGCGCCGCCTTCATCGCCGTCTCCGCAAGCTTGTTGAGGTTGGCGTTTTTCGCGATGCCAAGCACGTAGTCGATGCCATGCGTTTCGAGTTCGAGGTAGAAATCCTCGCCGCAATAACCGGAGTCGCCGCGCACGATCACCTGCACGCCGGGCCATTTCTCACGAACGCGGTCGGCCAGGTAGATCAACAGCCCGTCCGCGCCCAGCCTGGCCGAAACCCGCCCGGGACGCAGAAAAGGCAGGATCAGATCGCCGGTTTCGCCATCGTGAATCAGCACCGGCTGATAGCAGTAATGCCGATAATAGCCGTGGAATTCGGCAAACTCCTGTTGCCCGTGGGTCTCGTCGTCGGTGGAATCCACGTCGAGGATGATCCTGCCATCGGCGGGTCGTTGGCGATGCTCCAGCCAGTGATCCACCAGGGATTGCAACAGACGCTGGATCGTGTCGTTGTCCGCCGCGTTTTCCAGGCGAGTCAGCGTGGGCTGGCTTCCCAGGTCATCGTCGGGATCGAGTTCGCGGTCACAAGCGGTTTTCAAGGCAGGATCCGAGCGGAGCCTGTCGGCGTCGTTGGCGTCTTCGTAGCCGCAGCAGATCTGGAACACCCGCTGGCGCAGGAGATCCTCCACCGTGTGGCGAATGCGGTTCGGGTCACGGCGATCTTCAAGACAACCGGACAGGCGATGGATCAGGCCAACCCGGCGTTCCACCTCCCGCAACAGCAGGATTCCTCCGTCGGAAGCGATGGCTCCACCATTGAAATCGACCGATATTGTGCGTTTTCCGATTGCGCCAAGCTCAAGTTTTCCGCTACACTGCGTCATGGGCGTTTCCTCTGTTTTATCACTACAAGTGCTTGATCTCACTCGATAAAACAGAAAACGCCCTTTCGTTATTCCCGACATTGTGAATTATTCAGGTTAGGTTTTTGAGTTTCAACAGAGAACGTTTCGAAAATGAAAATCGGTAGGCAATAATGCGTTCGAACTTTTCTCGTGGAATCATTGGCTTTTTTCGATTTTCTCGCCGATTTTCTCAAGTCCGAAATCTGAGAGAGTTTGATAATTAGTTCCTTTCGGTATGCAGAAAAATCTTTCGAAACAGACTTAGAGTCTATCCCAGTAGGGTGAATTGTGCTATAGTCCTGTGAATATAGTATATTTACAGGAGATAAATATGGGATTGGCAACCCAAGATGATGGATGGAGAATCCCGGACGAATTGTGGGAAAAGATGGAGCCGCTCTTGCCTGCGCGAAAACCTCATCCCTTGGGTTGCCATAACCCGCCGGTTCCGCCGCGCCACGCGATGAACGCCATTCTATTCGTTTTGCGCACCGGCTGTCAGTGGAACGCGCTTAACGCGACGGGCATCTGCTCGTCCAGTGCGGCGCACCGCTGGTTTATGGAGTGGACCAAGGCCGGGGTGTTCGAGGCGTTTTGGCGACAGGGCCTTTTGGAGTACGACAAGCTCAAGGGTGTCGACTGGGTTTGGTGTTCGATGGACGGCGCGATGACCAAAGCTCCGTTGGGCGGGGAAAAAAACGGGCCGAAACCCTACCGACCGCGGAAAAAGCGGCGTCAAGCGTAGCCTGGAGGGGATTCCGCTGTCCGTGGCGGTGGACGGGGCGAACCGGCATGACATGAAACTGGTGAAGGCGACTTTGGAAGGCATCGAGATCAAACGTCCCAAGCCGACGAAACGCAAGCCGCAAGGCTTGTGCCTGGACAAAGGGTACGACTACGATGAGGTGAGAGACTTGGTGGAGGAATTCAAGTTCACGGCGCACGTTCGTTCGCGGGGCGAGGAGGCAAAGGCGATCAAGCAGGAAGCCGGTTTCAAGGCTCGTCGCTGGGTGGTGGAACGCACGCATAGTTGGATGAACCGTTTCCGGAGAATACTAATCCGCTGGGAGAAACGCGCCGATTGCTATCTAGCCATGCTACATTTCGCCCTCGGAATTATTACTTGGCGCGCTTCCGGCCTACTGGGATAGACTCTAAGATCAATTCAAGCACTCGAATTGTAGAGACAGTTCGAGCATCGGTTCCTTCTGGTGAGCGAAAAGGATTTGCAAAATCCATAAGTAGCAATATGATGAAAAGACCATGAATCATGAATGAAAATCAGGGGAAACGAGTCTATTTTATAAGTACGTTTCCAACCCAAAGGGGTATTTAAATGCAAAAACCTCATTGCATCACGTTTTTTGGTATAGCTTTATTTTCCTGGCTGTTGACGTCCCTACCTGCCTGTGAGGACGTAATGGATGCTGAGAAGGTTTCGAATGCCTTGCGAGATCGTCTAGCCCGTGCCAATCCCGGTGACATTGTGCTGGCGGAACCGGGAACATATTACGGTCCATTCGAAATCCCCCGTGGGGTTTCGTTGAAAACCACCGGAGATGGCTCGGTCAAGCTTGTGTACGACAAGCCGGGTTTTGTCGTGAAAATGCACTCTTACGACGATCCTCCGACGTCGATTCAGGATGTCGAAATTGAATCCGACGCCAGTGTAGCAATCATGCTGGTTGGCGACAAGGACGTCGTGTTGAACAACCTCGATGTGACCTGCTACAAGGGATTTGGGTTGGCGGCGCAGGATGTGGCGTCGGCTTCCTTGACCAACCTTCGCCTTTCCGGGCATATTGATCAGGCGGATTCTGTTTCATACCCCATTGATCCAAACACATTGCCTGCGGTCGGGATGGCTTTCTCTTCGGCCCGGAATGTGCAAATGTCTGGAGTGGATGTATCGGGTTTTGCCGGTTTCGGAGCGATTTTGAACGATACTACCGGGTCATGGGCATCAAGCCTCATTGAGGACAACATTGGCGTCGGTGTGTTTCTTGACGGAAGCGACATGACCATGAACGAAGTGGACATCGCCCACGTCGAAAACTGCAAGCTCATCAGTTGCAGTGCATCCAACCAGGTTTTCGCCTTGTCCGCGACTGGTGGAAGTTCCTTGACATCTTCCAACCTACGCATCGAGGAAAACGAGGGAATCGGTCTCCTAATCAACGAATCCACGGGTGCTTTCGAGAATCTTTCGGTGCAGGACAACTCCGGCGCGGGAGTCTGGCTCCAGGATGTTTCCAGCCAAGGGGAACGAAAAGGATTTTCCCTGAAAGGCGAAAGCAACACCATTGCGGGTAACTCCGGTGCGGCGCTGGTGGTGCATTCGTCGGATGACATCGAAATCGAAGATACCACGCTATCTGGAACCACCCTGCTGCCGATTTCGACAGGAGAAGTATCGGTTACCGAATGGGGCGACGGCATCCACGCGGTCGAATTGGCGGGAACGATTGCAATGAAACGTCTCCAACTTGCAAACAACGAACGCATCGGGGTGTTGTTGAGCGGCAGTACGGAAGAAGAAGCCACGGTGGAAATCGAGGAGATTTCCATCACCGGTTCGGGAACCTACGGTTTCCGCGCCCAGGCGGGAATCGAGCGTGACGCCACTTGGGATGAAGAACTCACGATCGACGAAACCTTGGAAGAAAACGATGCTTCACTGGCGGAGGATCTGGCAATTACAATCCCCCAAAGTGTCATGCCATCGCTTGGTCTCGTCATGGATCAGGGACTGATCGGCAACAAAGGATTGATTGCGGAAACCGGAGAGTTGACCGGAAGTTTCCAAATCCAAAATAACGGGGCTATCGGGGAAACCGATGCAGGTGAATAATTAAACCTCTTCCCAAAAAGCACATGGGGGACCGAAAATGTCGGAGGAGCAACGATTTCATCCGTTTTGTAACGAGTTTTCCTGTTTATTACTGTTTTGGGCGGTTTTCATCTTTTTTGCCTGCGATCAGCCCATCGAATACATCGAAGAAACGGGGGATTATCCTTGGGACTACGGTTCCAGCAATGAGAACGGAGATGGTGAGAACGATCAGGAATACATCGGTCCCGACCTGCCGGAATGTCTTTTAGGGGATGATCCTCCCGGTTGCGCCGAACCGCCAGAGCTTCCAGAATGTCTCCAAGGGGAAAATCCTCCCGGTTGCGCCGAACTCCCGAGAATGAAAGATTGGGATTGTCCCGACGGTTGGAACTCCGTCCCGGCATTCGTGGATGAAAACGGGGAGGAAAACGTCCCTGAAGGAATGGAACAATACACGATCTGTGAACCTCCGTCTTTACCAGAAGACTGTCCCGACGGGTTTATGCCTCAGCTTGGCAGTAGCGAATGTGTCCATATTGGGGATACCTGTCCCGAAGGAGATTTCCCCGTAATCCCGGACGAGATCATGGGCATACGGATCTACGTCAAAGCAGGAAGCAACGGCGATGGCAGTTCGTCTTTGCCGTTTGGTACGATTCACGATGCGTTGGCGACGGCAAGCGGCGGCGAGGTAATCGTCCTCGGCGCAGGGCGCTATGAAGAAATCGTCGAACCGTCGGTGGATGTCACCCTATGGGGGTCATGTGTGGAAAATACCGTGATCGACGCGCCGGGTCCGTATGTGGGACTGGAAGGCGGGGGAATCATGGTGCGGGACGGTGCCCGACTGAGCTTGCGTAATTTGTCCGTGATGGGAATGCAGGTCGGTATCCATGTTTCTGGAAAAAACGCATATACCAATGCAGAAGGCGTGTGGGTGTATGGGGCGAAACGGCACGGAATCCTTGTAAGTGAAGGAACTCTGGAAGCGGAAAATTGTTATCTCAGTGGCATGTTGCCCGACCCGGAAGCCGATGAATTGGGACGTGGGTTGAGTGTAATCTACGGTGCCAGCGCCTATGTATCTCGTACAAGTATCGAGAAAAACCATGACTTCGGGATTTACACAGGAAACGATTTAAGCGTGGATGCAAGCATCGGAAATTCGCATCTTGAATTGGTGGATGTGATCGTGAGGGATAATGAAGGTGTTGGATTGTGGGCGCAAGTGGGTGCCAACGTGAACGTTGAAAAGGCAATTTTTAATAGAAACCGTAATGTTGGAATTAACGCTGTTAATTATGAATCCAGACAAGTATTATTGAGTTTGGCAGACGTGATTGTTCGGAATACACAAAGTGACGAGGATGGAAACAAAGGATGGGGACTAGGTATACAGGATGGCGCTCAAGTCACTGCTGAAAGGATTGTTTTCGAAAAAAATCGCGATGTTGGGATTTTTACATCGGGTCTCAATAACATTGCACAAACATCTTTGAACCTGACCAACGCGATCATTCGAGGCACACAAAACCACGTTGACGGAACCGGAGGATGGGGACTAGGTATCCAGGATGGTGCCCAAGTAACCATCGAAAAAACCGTATTTAAAAAAAATCATGAAAGTGGAATTTTTGTATCGGGCCCTGATAGTTTCAGTTCGACATTCTTGAATTTAACCGACGTGATCGTTCGAAATACACAAAGTGATGCCGATGGAACCATGGGCTGGGGAATGGTCATTCGAAATGGTGCTCAAGCCGCTGCCCAAAGGGTTGTTTTCGAAAAAAACCGGGATGTTGGGATTTTTGCATCGGGACTCGATAGTTCCACAACAACCTCCTTAAATTTGAGCGACGTGATTGTTAGGGAAACACAGGCTACAGTAGACGAAAACAGTGGCCGGGGAATGAGTGTTCAGAATGGAGCTCAAGTCACCGTCGAAAGGGCCGTTTTCGAAAAAAATCGAGAGATTGGAGTTTATGTATCAGGTCTCGATCATTCCACACCGGCATCTTTGAGTTTGGCCCAAGTAATTCTCAGGAACACACAAAGTCAAGCAGATGGAACCATGGGCAGAGGAATAAGCATCCAGGATGGGGCTCAAGTCACTATCAAAAAGGCTATATTTGAAGAGAACCGGGAGGTTGGGATTTTTGTGTCAAGTCTTGATAGTTCTATGTCAACCTCTTTGAATTTGGCCGACGTTATCGTTCGGAATACACGAAGTGCTGCGGATGGAACCAATGGAGTGGGTATTAGTATTCAGGATGGTGCCCAAGTCACCGTTGAAAGGACTATGTTTGAAAAAAATCATGATACTGGGATTTTTGTTACAGGCCTTGATTGCACCACGCCAACAATCTTGAATTTATCCAATGCGATCATTAGCGATACACAAAACATAGCCGATGGGACCGGTGGACGGGGAATATGTGTCCAAGAGGGTGGCCAAGTTACTATAGAGAATACTGTATTCGAAAAAAATCGAGAGATTAGTGTTTTTGTTGCAAAAAGTGAAAGTACCGTACCAACCTTTGTGAATTTGACTGACACGATTATTCGAGATACACAAAGTATATTAGATGGAATCAGTGGACGGGGAATGGTGGTACAGGGGGGAGCTAAAAGTGTTATTGACAGATCGGTTCTAATCCATAATAGGGAGGTTTCCATTCTAATTATGGACGAAAGTTCTCAGTTTTCCCTTCAAAATGTTTTAATTTATAATACTATTTTCTCGGCTTGCGGAGAGATTCCGGAAGGTGAAGATGGCTCCTGCATCGAGAACGGAGAGAATCTGGGAGGAGGTACAGGTGTTGCAGTTCTTGAAAACGGCCAAGCCGAGCTTCGCGATTTTCTGATTTCCGGTTCGGCACAACAAGGAATCCTGATCTCCCGCGGTGGTCAGCTTGAAGCCCACCGGGGAACGATTACAGATAACGCCATCGGCGTCAACGTGATGGACGATACCTTCGATATCGGCCTGATGGACGACGAAGTTTATAATTACGGAAATCTCACGGACTTCGCCAGGAAAGAAGTTCCCATTCCCGAACCCGCCGAGTTGATCCGATCCATGGATGTTACGAACTTTTGATCGTACCGCCCGGAAAAAGTGCTCGAAAGGGACGCTTAAAGCACTAAGAATCTTATATATATCGATTGCATTTATGAAATCTCCGTGGTATTTTTTCCTAATTCAATCACCTGATTTTTGAGGATGACTGGTCATCCCTGCGAATATGACTGTAAGAAACGACGAAAACCTACCATCTGCACTCTTAAACAAAGGCGGATGGGCCAGGAATATACTTGATAATACTAGATAATTCTCGTTCTCGAATCATGACAAGAGTTGGACCGTTAATAGAGCATCATGATTGGTCTTTTTAAAGAACGACAACTCTATTTTCTTTCACAATTCAAAGACAGAGGAATCGATCATGATGAGAATCTGGATTGGAATCAGCATGTTCATTTGCTTTGCTTCCTTTTTATCTTGTGCCGATGATTCCGAAAAACCGTCCGACAATCTTCCGGAAGGCGACTTCGACGCGGAGGAAGAAGACATCGAGATCGGCGAAATCGCCTGCTACCTTCTCGATGGCGGATGTGCGGGGTTGACGAGTTGGACCTGCCCGGATGAGTGGCAGCAAGTAACGCACGATTCCCTGCTTGACGAACAAGGGGAGCCTTTCACCTGGTGCGAACCGCCGGAATCATGGAAAACACCCACGGGACCGGCCCGGTTGAAGAGTTGGGATTGCCCGGAATATTGGACCGAAACCCATCATGACAGCTTGACAGATGATAATGGAGAATCTTTCTCGTGGTGCGAACCTCCCGATACCTGGAGCAGTCTTGCAGGCCCGGCCCGACTGACGAGTTGGGACTGTCCGGCAGGTTGGACACCTGTCGCGCACGAGGAACTTGCGGATAAAAACGGCGATCCGTTCACGTATTGCCGTCCACCGAAAGTCGCTCGTATTTTCGCTCCGGGTTTGGGGGATGAAGGAACGGATTACAGCACGCCTCTGCCGTCGGGGGAGTTGGCCGAAAACTACGAATCTTGCGATATTTCCGCCGGACTGCGGCCTGTTTTATGGGGAACGGGATGTAAAACGATTGGTCAAAGCTGTCCGGAAGGAACTTTTTCGGATGTACCCCAGGAATTCGATGGTCCCCGTGTATACGTGAAAGCGGGTTCCACGGCAGGCGATGGAAGCGAACTTTCTCCCTACGGCAACCTCGCCGCCGCAATCGAGGCCGCCGCTGCCGGATCGGTCTTGTTCATCGCCTCAGGCGAATACGAAGGCCCGCTGCAAATCGACAAAAATCTCACGCTGTTGGGAGCTTGTGTGGAACAAACCGTTATTCGCAAAACAACGCCCTTTTCGGAGGATTCCAAAAGAATCGTAACGATCGTAGGAGGAGCCAACGTCACGTTGCGAAATCTCAAAATCACCGGCGAGGGCTACGGTATTTCGGTGTACGAACAAGATTCCCACGTCGATCTTCAAGGTGTCGCGATCGTGGCTTCCAAGACGTTAGGCATCCTTGTTGGATCTTGGGAGGATAACGAAGGTGGACAGACCGTTTTACTGCCTGGAAGCCTTACGGCTACCGACTTGGTGGTCTTCGCCACCGCCACTCAATCGGGATCTGGATATGGCTTGCTTGCACAATCAGGCTCCAATGTTTCTATAAACGACGCTATTTTCGAAAAAATGACAAATACTTCGGGAGCGATGTTCGATGCGGGAACGACCGTATCGTTTGCAGATACCCTGTTTCGTCATACATTGCCAATCAAGAGTGGAAACTACGAAGGATGGGGAGGTACTGGACTTTCTATTAATTCGGGAGCGACGTGCTCGGCAGAACGAAGCGCCATCTTGCAATCCATGTCTGCCGGTATTGTAGTTTGGGATACGGGAACTTCGTTTTCTTCGGAGTATCTCTCTATCAACCATACAGCGGCGGAGAATGATGGCAAGAGCAATGGCCAGGGGATTAATGTCGCCACAGGAGGCGTCACCCTCGACTTGAAACATACTCTTATCGAAAACAATATTTCAGCAGGCATAATCTTATGGGGTGACGGTAGCAACTCATCGAACACGATCACGATGGAAGCTGAAAGTCTGGTGATTCAAGATACGGCCCCGCTGATGACAACCCACATCGGATACGGTTTAGCTGCCATCGATAATTGCCAAGTCGATATCAAGAATTCTCTGGTAGAACGAAATAGCTATGTAAGTTTTTACGCTTATAAAGACTCTGAAAGTGAATCAAGCGATATCAACGTAAAGGTTTTCGGTAGCGACCTTGTCGTTTTAGACACCAAGGAGTCGTCTCCTTTGGGAGGAGGCAGTGGAATTATCGTGGAAGACGGTACCGAGGCTGTCCTGAATAGAGTTTCCATCGTCGGGGGAACGATGGCCGGTCTTTTACTGGATGGTCCAAACACCAAAGCCACTGTCAACGATCTGATCGTTCGGGATTTTCAACCCAATTCCGTAGGCGACTACACGGGCAAACTGGGACATGGCGTGTTCGTTGAACGGGGTGCAATGTTGGAACTGTCACGCGCCCAGATAGACAACTGTACTACGTCGGGATTGCAGCTTCTTGAAGAAGGAAGTTCCGCGACCCTTACGGATGTGGTGGTTCAAAATACCCAACCAGCCGAAAATTATCCATTGGTGGAAGGCAAAGACATTCGAAAGGATACCGGTGTCGGCCTCGGACTTGAGAAGAATTCGAGAGCAATATTGAAACGGGTCTTGCTGAAAAACAATCATGCAGCGGGACTGTTCGTTGTTAGTGAAGGCTCCACCGTCGAGGATTCCGAAGATGTCGTCATCTTGGACACCGAACTCGCCATAGGTTCCGATTTCATTGGAACCCAAGGATTGGGTATCAACGTTCAATACGAAGCGTCCGTCACCATGGCCAACGTGCTGGTGGATGGAGCCGTTACGGCGGGAGCGGAAGCCAAAGGCTGCGACGGCTTGGAGGATTGCGGACAAGCCGCCAGGCTCCATCTCGAAGATTTCGTGATCCGCAACATTTTGGCCAGGGAAGACGAACAGGGACAGATGGTTTTTGGCAGAGGGATCGGAGGACAAACCGGAAGCAATATCGCATTGGTGCGCGGAACGATCGATCATGCGCACGACATCGGGATTTTCGCCAGCAATACGCCGGTAAAAATGACCTTGGAAGATGTTGCCGTCTTTTCCATGAGTTCGATCATGGACGGCTATTTCGGTCGTGGAATCGAAGCCAATGGCGGAGCTGAAATCGAAGGAAGTCGGGTGCTGGTCGACGAAGCCGTCGATCACGGGATCGCCATCAGTGAGGAAAACACTTCCGTTATTTTGGATTACCTCACCGTCCGGAATACTCAACCGCAGGATGCATCCAGCCACTTCGGACGTGGCATCAGCATGCAAGGTGGAGCGACGGCGACCTTTTCCCACTTGCTATTGGAGGAGAATCGGTCCCATGGACTGTTCTTGGCGCAGGACGGGACATCCGTCACTATTGAAAACGGCGTAATAAAAGAAACTGAGTCGAGCGACTTGTCTGATCGTTTGGGACGCGGTATCGAAATCAACCGAGGCGCCAGTGCGCAACTGACCAACGTTCTTGTGGAGGATAATCGAGAAATCGGAATAGGGGTGTATGGATGGGATTCCGAAGACCCGCTTTTTCCGACCGATCCACAAACCTCCTCGCTCTCTTTTCTTCAGATGGTTATTCGGAACACGAGGAATGCAAACTGCTCGGAATTGTCGGAAGACGACCCGAATTATTGTATCATCGGCGAAGCGAACGAGGGTGCGGGGCACGGATTGTTCTCGGGTACTGGAGGGGAAATTAACGGCAACAATTTTACCCTCAGCGGCTCTTTCGCGGTTGGCTTGCTCCTCGCCAAAGAGAGTGATGTCGAAATACACACCGGATCGATTACGGAAAACAAAATCGGCATTAACATCTTGGATGAGTCCTTCGACCTGAGTTCAATCGAGGAAAATGTGTACAATTTCAACAATATCAGTGACTTTTCCCGAGAGAACATACAGATTCCCGATCCCACGGAATTGATTCAACCCATGAAAGACATGGATGAGTCAGATTAGCAGTCGTAGATTCCGAAAGTTCGGGGCTTCCCTAATCAAGTGTTGTTTCTTGTTCCTTTTGAATCTCTATATTATGGATCGTACAAAGTATTTCTTCATTTTCAAGCACGAAAGGATGTCTGAGGAAGAGTACAAGAGTGAAAAACTGCTAGCATAAACCCAGACTGCATGCTTTGTTAGCAATTCTGCAAGCCATTTTTCAAAGTCAGCAAAGAGCTGGAAGAACGTGTAAATGGGATGGAGAAAGCAGTGTAAATTTTGTTTTTATCGTTTCTCGGCTTTCCGCACGGCAGAAATAGGGAATGGGCCTACATTAATGCCCAGAATAGCATCAAGATGCTTTGCCACCACAGAGAAAACAATTGGACCCATCTTTCGATGGGGGCGCAGATCAGTATGCCTGAAGGCATCCCAATAGGTCTTTTGTAGTAAATTCGTGAAGGCCGATAGTTTTCACTCCACGCTTGATTGATTAGCAACGAAGCGTTGATAAGAAAGGATGGAAATTTTAACGGCAATCGCCTGATCGAGGAAAATAGAGGAGTCGAAGACCACTAAGGGGGAAACATGAATGTTCGAATAATTACTGTTTTCATATTTGCCGCGCCTTGGCTACTTGGGGCTTGCGCGTCGCAGAACGATTCGGCAAACAATGGCGACGGAGATCTAGAACCTAGCATTTCAGAGGGTGAAACCTTTGACAGTGAATGGCTAAACGGCTGCCCTGTCGAAATCGCCCAGCCATCTCCTCCTGACCTCCCCGAATGTCTCCAGGGCGAAAACCCGACAGGTTGTGCGGAATTGCCCGAGCTTCCCGAATGTCTTCAGGGTGACAACCCGACGGGCTGTGCGGCTTTGCCGGTTCTGGAAAGTTGGGAGTGTCCCGATAATTGGAACGCTATGCCGGGTTTCACCGACGAAAACGGGGTCGAAAATCCCCCCGAAGACATGGAGCAGTTTACCTATTGCATACCGCCAGAACCGCCGGCGCAATGCCCGGTTAACATGATGCCACTACTGGGTCAGACTGACTGCGTCCACATCGGCGATGCCTGTCCTGACGGTACATTCCCCAACCTTCCTGAAGGAACCGCAGGAAGTGTTCTGCACGTTTTAACGGGCTCATCAGGCGGAGACGGCTCTTCCGATGCTCCGTTTGGCACGATCGGTGAAGCTGTGGCCATTGCAGTGGACGGCGACGTTGTGTTGATTGGCGAGGGGCTGTACCAGGAACATGTTAAACCCTTGACCAATATTTCTCTTATCGGAGCCTGCGTGGACCGTGTGACGATCGAATCCACGGGTGAACACGACAAAAACCTTGCCTCCGTGATCGCCGATGGAACCATGCTGACAGTGAAAAACCTCACGCTGAAAGGAACGCAAATTGGTTTATTAGTTGATAATCAGAGCAACATTAACGCAAGCAATTTGCAGATCGTGGAGGCTAGCCGTGCAGGAATTATGGTTCGAGATGAGAGTACAACGAACATTTCTGGAAGCATGGTTGCTGGCACACAGGTAGTCAACGATGAAGGTTATGGATATGGATTTGGAATAGCGGTTGTAAATGCCAAAAGCTGCACTATAAACGACACCAGCATACTGAGGAATAATGTCGTCGGTTTTATCGTAGCCTCAGCGGATCCAATTCAAATAACCAACTCAATCATTGCATCCACAATAGAACCGGGAAGTGAATACATCAACTGTGCCTCTGGATGCGGCAGCGGGGTGACGATTGAAGAAGCCGCTGATATCAATTTCTCTAAAATCCTGATAGACAATAATACCATGGCCGGATTTGTCGCCGCCTTCGCCACAAGAGATGCACCAAACATCATTTCTCTGGAAGATGTGGTCATTTCAAATACACAGAGCAGTGTCAATAGCAACGAAATACTATCCAATTCTCTTGTAGCGTTGGATGGAGTGCGATTATCCGGAAATCGTGTTGTGCTAACTGGTTCGAAAGGAAACGGCACTGTCATCTTCCAAACCCTGGAAACAGATGGCACACCTTCTCTAGTGTTGGAACAATCCATTATCAAAAAGAATTCGGGCCAACATGGAAACGGGATTTATCTGGACCCAAAAAGCAACCTGATGTTAACCGACGTTCTTATCGATACTCATGAGGCAGCCGGTATATATGCGGCTGGTACGGGCGATTCACCACAGACCCAAGTTGATATAACGGATGTCGTTCTTCGCAACAATAGAGATGGAGGAATTAAACTTTTCGACGGTGCTAAAGCAACAATTAATCGTACATTGATTGACAACAACGGAAACAGTGGGATCACCATTCAAAACGCATTCCCTGAACGAACAGCTGCTAATATCCTTACTGATGTCACTGTAACGGACATGAGAGAAGAAGGCACCCTTGAGGGAGTTGGCATCATAACGTTTGGAGCGGCCAACGTTGAAATGAGTGGCATCATATTGCGTCGGTGTAGGGATGCGGCACTACAAGTTCAAGCTCAACACTTGAAGGGTAAAGGACACATTCAAATTAAGCACCTATTGGCAACCGAAACGCTTTCCGGGACGAGAGGTCCAGGGTTGGGTTTATCGGTGATTGGCGATATCATCTTGACAATAAACGGAGCACGGTTGTCCCAAAATCTTGGATGGGCCGCCCTTTTCGAACAGGGCCAAGGAAGTGAGAAACCTCCTGAAGTAGAAATCAACGACTTCTGGGTACACGACACAACGAACTGCCCGAAAGAAGACGAGGCTTGCCATGCGATCGGTGTATACAACGGTGCCAGCGTTACTGGAACTCGTTGGCTGGTCGAGCAAAACGATCATGTGGGAATCTTCGTTTCACCAAAGGTTTTGGAGTTATCTCCGGAACTTCACGTAAATGAACTGACGGTGCGCGATACTAATTGTCTGCCAGGCATCCATAAACCAAGCGGCAAGGAAATCATGATGTGCACGGGTATTCATATCCAAGATCGCTCCATTATCACCTTGCAAGACCTTTTATTGGAACGAAACAATAGTGGTGGTGTCAACATCATCGGGACCGAACCTTCGTCATCGAACGACGATGTGGAACCCACACAGGCCAGTCTCAGCAACGTGCTCGTCCGCGATCATACAATCGACATCGAATCCAGCCAGGGTGAGGGTATTTCCATCATCAACCAGGCAGATGTGTCGATTAGTGGCCTCGTTGTCGATCAAGTGCAACGCAACGGCGTATTGATTTCCAAAGATTCGATACATAAAACAACGCTGGCAATCGAGGATTTCATCGTCCGCAACACAAAACCGGGATTGGTTCTTCATCGGGGTCGAGGCATTTCCATTCAAGGCAATGCCGACGTGTCACTTTCGCGAGGCAAAATCGAAAACAACGTCGAACTCGGCCTGTTCCTAGGTAGAGATCCTGACAACCCCAACCCTCCCAAGGCAGTGGTTGAGGATTTGGTCGTCAGTGGTACGTTGAATGTCGGAGAGGAACTGCAAGGCGTTCTTCCCCGTGGCATCGACATCCAGGATGGCGCCGATTTCACTTTGAGAAGAGCGCTGCTGAATCACAACGCCGGTGTTGGAATATTTGCCATCGATGAAATGGACGGAGCTCCTTGCACGATGCTTCTGGAGGATGTCACCATTCGAAACAGCGAGCCGCAAACGGACGGGCGATGGGGGCGTGGTTTGGAGGTTTCTCTTCGAGCACAGGTTACGGCGAATCGTTTGCTGCTTGAAAACAACCGTGAAGTCGGATTGATCGTGTACGGTACGGACCAGGATCCGCAGACCAGTCTCAATGCAACGGATGTGTGCATCTTGAATACCCGTTTTGCTGCCTGCGGTGAGATTACTGAAGGAGAGGAAGGAGCCTGCGTTAGCGGTGGCATAAATTACGGAGCAGGACACGGACTGGCTGTTGTCGAAGGCGCGGACGCTTCGATCAATTTCTTCTGGATAGAAGGAAGCGCATTGGCGGGCGTTTTGATTGCTAGAGAAGGAAAGCTGCATCTGGAGAATGGAGGGATTACCGGCAACAAGATCGGTTTGAACATATTGAATGATAATTATAACTACTCCTTGTTCGACAACAATGTCCTGCTGTTTGACAACCAAGTGAACAACGCCAAAACAGAGATACCCATACCCGATCCGGCTACTGCAATAAAAGGTTACGATTATTATTAAGAAAGTCTGTTGCATTTAGGCATAATGTTTGATTAGGGAAGCACTAGATAGTTCCCATCTCGAAACATGCTTTTTCTGTTTCGGTATCGGACCTGCCGATGGTGCCTGACTCATTCAGTTGAGCCAATGCGTCTTTCGTTTTTGTCTGATTCGTGCTGTTTGCCGGTTTGATCGATTTCCGGACGCACCTTTGCCTTCTTCCCGGCTTTCACGAGGGGAGTCGGGCAAGGGATCACGTCGTCAGGCAATCAAGTGTCTGGCAATCAGCAGGAGATTGGCGGCCACCACCGAGGCCCAGGCGTACGCTTTGAAGGATGGCAAGCCGCTCCAGGTGCAGCGGTCAAGGCCGAAGCTGCGCTTGAGGAAAGAGATCATACCTTCGATCCCGGCGCGGAAACGTCGCAGATTTTTGTAAACCCAGCTACTCTTCACCATCTCGCCGATCTTCAGCCCGCGCTTCTTGTGGAAGGCGACATCCTTGACCCCCTGCGCCTTGATCGCCGACAGGTTGTCTTTCGAGGCGAAGCCACCGTCGAAGGCGACCCGACGCGGCGCTCGTCCGTATATCTCTGTCTGCCGTGCGATCATGTTTTGAGCCAGAGTGGAGTCCGACGGGTTGCCCTCTTCGACAACCAGATCGGTAATCAGTCCGGACGCACCACCGGTGAGAACGATCTTGTGTCCGAAGTAGGTTTCACGCCGGTCTTTCACGATCACGTCGGTGTGGGGTTCGAAGATAGAAACCAGTTTTTCTGAAGACGGCACGCTCTCGCCCTTGA
Organism: Myxococcota bacterium; assembly: GCA_963663525.2. GTDB lineage: Bacteria > Myxococcota_A > SURF-8 > SURF-8. Next base: position 168,046 of record CAXXHC010000003.1, on the reverse strand, counting down.
TGACACGGCGCTCGGCCTGATCGATAACGCGACGCACCAGCGGGATGGTATGACTCAGTTCTCCTTCAAGGCCGATGGCGGCGATGGGATCGTTCGTCGGTGACTCCCGCAAGGTCTCGGCCACACGTTCTGCCTCACAGACCACCTTGCGTGTAACCTTCAAGAGATCCCGGTACAGCCTGGTTCGAACCTTTTGGTTCTTCGCGTTCAGGATTCCCAAGGCCCGCTTCTTCGCCCGGCGCGTGTGATCGGTCACGGTCACGTCGATCAGTTCCCTGACCGCCTGGGTCAGACGACACAACACACGGACGCCGTCATATAACAAGGACGAGTCGGTGGGATGATGAATGTCGGTTTCCACGACGGTGCAGTCCACTCGGACTTTGCGGCCTTTCTCGATTTTCTTCTTGGTCGCCACCACGAGCAGAACGAGATTGACTTCTTCCAAGGTTTCGGGGCGCACCCGCTTGATGTCGCGCTGAAGCGCGCTGCGCGAGGGAATAACGTCGGCAAACCCGAAACCGCAAAAGGCGCGGTACGACCGAGAGTCTTCAAGGTGAAAGGCGAGTTGCTCATAGCTGAAGCCGTTCATCTGCTTGATCAGGAGAGCTTTGATCACCTGCTCGGCGCTCATACGGCCCTTGCGGCCTGTCTCGGGATGCCTGATCCCACGGACCAGATCGGCATGGACTCCATCGAAGATCTCCGGACGACCGGCAAGAAGCAAGGCCATCTGATGTAGCTCCTTGCCATGATCGTGATGAATTGGGTTCTCGACAAGTGACGGTTGTTGGTGTATGCTTTCTCGCATCGGGACTTCTTTCTTTCGTATTATCAATGAGTTACGCAACCATATGATAACTCGACAAGATGAGGAAGTCCCGATATTCTTTCAGTAGATTACACTATTTTTCCTTTGATATTCAGACGTTATGAGTTTCGAGATGGGAACTAGATATACTGGGACTTTCCAAATCCAAACAAACGGGACCATCGGATCGGGGAATTCAGGCGAGTAAATCTGGGAGCCTAGAGAAAAAAGGGGAAACAACATGCTGGAAGAGAAACGATTCGATAGGTTTTGGAGCGGTTTGATCTGGTTTTGCCTGCTCTTTCTTCCTCTCTGTCTCGTACAGTGTTCCTCGGATTCCAAACAAGCCGGGAACGATCCGAACGGTGGCGACGAGGACGTAGCGGAACAGGAAGAAAGTTCGGAAACGTCTGAGTTACCAGCCATCCAGCCACCCGAACTTCCACGAATGAAGGACTGGGATTGCCCTGAGGGCTGGAATTCTGTCCCCGCCTTTGTGGATGAGGATGGCAATGAAAATCCTCCCGAAGGTATGGAGCAGTACAGCATCTGCGAATGTGCGTCTTCAGCCGAAATTGGACACTTAGGGGTCGTTTTGAATGTGAGAGCGGTTGAGCCCGGCTTGTAAATTTAGTACTTGTTTCCATCGTTGTTTTGGGTTTATCGCTTTCTTGGAACAACGGACAGGGGATAAAGGGACGACGGAGCATGAAGCTCCGCCTGTCCGCCGTTCACCCACCGTGGCGCTCGGGTCGCTCCCCAGCGTTGCCCTATCCTCCAGGCAGGTTCAATCAGCATAACTTGTTTCTCCTTTACCGACAAGCAGATCCGCTTTTTCCGTCCGAGACAACACCCCGAAATACTTCCAGTAGGGATGATCGTCGGCCATTTTCCGAATCGGTTCGACCGGCAGCTTCAGGTCGATACCGGACTGGTTCTTGGCTTTGCGGCGGGTTATGGACCGCTCTTTCAGCTCTGCCCTGGCCTTCAGGATGGTCTCCCGGCGTCCGAAGTACACGTCTGCCGGGGTCACGTTCCCCAGGGCTTCGTGGACACGTTCGTGATTGTAGTAATCGACGAAGACTTCCATGAAACGCACGAACTCGTCCGGTGTCGTGAACACCAACAGACTGCCGTCGATCTTCAGCGTCAGGTGATATCGCTCGATCTTGCCGTTGGTCTGGGGATGATACGGCGCGGCATAGATGTGCCGGATGCCCCAGAAATCAAGGTAGTCGTTGAGCGCCGCTCCCACGTAGCCGGAGCCGTTGTCGGACAGGAAACGCGGCTTCTTGTCGTTTTCTTCGATTCCGGCGAAAGCCAGGGCCGCCTCCACCACGTCCGAGATCGACTCCCCCGTCATGTCTTGCGACAAGTGCCAGGCGAGGATGAAACGGGACACGTCGTCCAGCACCGAGATCAGGAAATAGAAACCCCAGCCGACGATCTTGATGTACGTGATGTCGCTCTGCCATTGCTCGTTCACCCGTTTGGGCTTCGTATGATATTCTTTGGCAGCCTTCTTTTCGACGATGTGGGGTTTGATCAGACCCGCCGCCTTCAGGATTCGGTACACGCTGGATTCGCTGATGTAGAACCGACCGCTGTCCGTGATCCGAACCGCCAACTCCCGGCTGCTCAACGGAGGAAACGCTCGTGCCTGCTCCAGTACGTGTTCCCGCTCCGAATCCAACAGGCGGTTCCATCCCGGCGACCCACGTCCTTTATGCTCCAGGCCGGTCTTCCCCTCCCGGCGAACCCGCTTTCTCCAAGTGTAGTACGTCGAGCGGGACACTCCCATGGACTTCAGTAACTTCTTCTTGTTGGGACTCCTCTCCACCTCGGTCAAAATCGCAAGCTTCTGCTCCATCATGAGATGCTCCTTTCCTTGCCTCTCGTAGAGTTTCAGCTCACAATTTTTTTTAAACCATGGTTCTCGATCGCCAGTTCTGCAACCAGCTCTTTGAGCCGAGCATTCTCACGTTTGAGGCCGTCCACCTCATCCCTGCTGGCATCCCGGCGAGTATCCCCCGACAGTCGGGCCTTGCCCGCCTCCATGAAGTCCTTCAGCCACTTGTAATAGACGTTGGAATGAAGGCCTTCCCGGCGGCACAGATCCACCACGGACAACTCGCCTCGCAGACCTTCCATCACGATGCGGATTTTTTCCTCGGCGGTGTACCGGCGACGGGTTTTGCGTCGGACCTTACGGATGAAATCCTCGCCCGATCCATCCTCACGGGTACCGGCTTTCGGTTGTTTCGAAGCTTGGCGTTTTTTCGGATTCTCACTCATGACTCGCTCCTTCCTCCGGTCATTCTGCCGGATCTTGGGAGCCGGAATCAACTCCATCTACACATTAACTCCGTGTCCAAGTTTCCCAGACGATAAGCACAGGTACTTCTGAGGAAGAACCATTCTTTATCTATGAAGGATATAACATTATCATTACTCAGATTCTTTGTGATGAAGATGAGGATGGTCACTATGGCCGCTACGACAACTGCCCGAACATCTACAACCCGGATCAGGCGGATACGGATGAAGACGGGGTGGGTGATGTGTGCGATGACACGGACGGTACGCTTGTGGCCTATTGGCCTTTCGATGAGGAGGAGGGGGCAGTGACGGCTATTGATGCCACGGGGAATGGTCATGCTGGAACAAATACCAATGCAGATCTTGGTTATGAAGGAATTTCAGGAAATTCATATTACTTTAATGGTAGTGACTCGTGGATTCGTGTCGAGGATCATGCTGATTTGAACCCCGGTACAGGTGATTTCGCTGTGTCAGCATGGATAAAGACAGGCGACATCCCGTCAAGTGGAGCTTCCGTTCAGATAATCTCAAAGCACAATACGGCAATGAACCATGATAAAGATTACGGTTTGATGATTTCTTCTGGAGATCAGGTTAGTTGTGACACCGGTGTTCAAGGCGATGGAGCCGCAATGGCGGAAATGTCAAATGGAGATGGTACCTTCGAACGCGTCTGCAGTAGTGAGACAATTGCCGACAATTCCTGGCACTATATTGTAGCCACCAGAAATTCAGGCGATTATCAATTATGGATAGATGGTAACAAGGTCAATAGTCGTTCATCATCAATAGATCCTTCCAGTAGCAACTATATTGCAATTGGTCGATATTCTTATGGTAACGGATTAAACTATTATTCCGGTCTTATTGATGAGATGAAGATCTATAAACGTGCTTTAAGCGGCACTGAAATCCTGGCAGAGTACAATGCTTTCTGTGAAGGGAATTCATGCAATACTCCGATATCACCATTCCCCGGAACGGAGAATTGGGGTATGGCAATTTCCGATCAGGATATCGAGGGAAAGTATTTTGTTTTCGGTGGGCTTCATAATGATGATGAACCGTTCAGTGACAATATATATTCTTTCGACGCCACATCAGGACTATGGGAAACGATGACGGCAACTCTACCCTACGCCGCCTGGTGGGGAAGTTCATCCAATGCCGCCCTTGCCGACAATGGGAAGCTTTACCTGGTTCCTGCTCAGGGGCCAACGATAAATAACGGTTGGGGAACCCACAAAAGCGTCATCGAGTACGATCCGGAAACCGATACCGCCAGAGAAACAACTGCTGCTTACTCTGGAAATATATGGGCCATGTGTATTTGCGCCGCCGATAACGGGTATTTGTATTTATTCGGTGGTCATAACGGATCGGACCAGAGATGGATTTACAGGTTGGATCCCGACGCAGAATCGTTAACCTATGTAGGTGATATGCAGATGAATACGGGGTCAGTCGATTGCGTATCGGGAGATGAGGGACTGATTTATCTTTGGGGATCCGTGTTCAATGATGCAACTGTTCAATTCGAAGTCTTCGATCCGAGCGACGAAACAAGTGCGTTGGAGCCTTACACTGTTGAGTTTTCCGGTGGAACCCCGAACGCGGGAGGAAGGCAAGGAAGAACCTCGATAAAGGGCTTGTACGGGACAATTCATATCAAGGATACGGATTCTACAAGTGGCTCATGGTATGACTGGAATACGAACGAGGGCACGATAACCGAATCGAACTGGTCGATCCCGGTTCCGAACCGAACTTCCGGGACATTTGTGTATGGTTCATTTGCGTATTTCCTTGGCGGGAGGGATGATATTACTTTCGACAACGAGTTTGCTTCTTATCGAATGCCAGATAGGGTAGGAACAGTCATCTACGAAGATGACTTCTCCGGCGATCTCTCCAACTGGACCTCGTATGTGGGAACCTGGTCGATTGTGGACGGCAAGCTCAAGGGGTATTACAGTCACAGTTGCGGGTCAAGTACCTGCCCCCAGGGAAGTATCGTGTTGAATGATCCGTACAATCCTACAACCGCGTACTACGATATTGAGGTGGATTCTTATCTATCTGAGTACACGAGCACATACAGATATAATGGCGCGAGAATTCAATTCTGGGTTAGCGAGAGCGAAAGGCTCAAGCTTTACATTGGCAAAGGAGGCGAAAATTTCGGTGACGTTGCTGTTACGGAAACAGAAGCGCAAGCAAGAGCTTGGAATGGTTCAACGGGAACCTCCGTCTACTCAGAATATATTGATTATTCTTGGGATCCAAGTGTTCCTCATCACACTCTGATCGAGAAACGGGGAAACATTTACAAACTGTATTTCGACGGGGAATTCATGTTCGAATATACAGATGAGTTTTTATCGCAAGAACCGAACGCCGTTGGCTTCCATACCTATGGCGCGTTCCTCTGGGACAACTTCAAGATCACGGAGTATTGAGGCTGGGTTCCAAAGAGTGCCGTTTGAATAATTACTCGAAAGTGAGTGGTGGGTATCGAAACCCCATCAGGTATGTTTTTCGGATGTGATGACCATGTCAACCTTGAATGGGACAGTCGCGAATGACGGGTTTGGGAAGTTATTCGGTTTTTGAAAACTTGAAAACGGGAGGAATCTGCTCCTCGGGAAGGACTTTTGACCATTGGCAAAATGGTCAATGGCTACTTTCGAACGGATCCATACTCTTTGGCGAAATCCAGACGCAATTCAATCATGAAAAGCTAACTCCAAAGGCTCCGTTCACCTGAAGTTACGCAGTCGTCCCTGAAAAACACATAATCTATTGAATACAAAGGGAGTTTTGGCAGTCTAAGGGGAGTAGAAATTGCAAGATAATGCTTGAATCCCCTTGAAAAGGTTGCAAAACATGAAGCCGAAACGTCAACCGTCGCCGGGCGATCTGTTCCGTTCTCGCCTGAAGAACATCCTGGACCTGCGCCACCCGCTGTGCAAACTGGCCGGAGAGATCGATTGGCCGGTCTTCGACGCCGAACTCGGCAGCCTGTACAGCGAAACCATGGGCAGGCCCGGCAAGGACTTGCGGCTGATGATCGGCATCCACTATCTCAAGCACGCCTTCGACGAATCCGACGAGTCCGTTGTGGCCCGGTGGGTGGAAAACCCGTACTGGCAGTACTTCTGCGGCTGCGCGTATTTCCAGCACACCTTTCCCTGCGATTCGTCCCTGCTGCCCAAATGGCGCAAACGTATCGGCGAAGGGCGCATGGAACTGCTGTTGTCGCAGCTGCTGGAAACGGCCAAAAGTCGTGGGGACTTGAATTCGCGGGAGATGGCGCACGTCAACGTGGACACGACGGTGCAGGAAAAGGCCATTGCGTATCCCACGGACGCGAAGCTGATGTTCACGATGCTGGCGAAACTGGCGGATGCGGCGCGGTTGCGGGGTATCGAGTTGAGGCAAAGCTACAAGCGGGTGTCGAAGCGTGCGCTGGTGATGCAGAACCGCTACCGGCACGCCCGCCAGCATCGCCGGGCGAAGCGGGAGTTGAAGAAGCTCAAGACCTGGCTGGGGCGGGTGATCCGGGACATCGAGCGCAAACGTCCGAAGCCGGACGCGGACCTGAAGGATCTGCTGGCGATGACGCGGCGTCTGCACGCGCAGGAACGTCACACGAAGAACAAGCTGTACAGCCTGCACGCGCCGGAGGTGGAGTGCATCTCGAAAGGCAAGGCGCACAAGCGCTACGAGTTCGGCTGCAAGGTTAGCGTGGTGAGCACGAGCCGCGACAACTGGATCGTGGGGGTTCGTGCGCATCACGGCAATCCCTACGACGGCCACACGCTGAGCGAGGCGCTGGATACGATGGAGCGCCTCACGGGTCTGCGCGCCCGTCACGCACACGTGGACAAAGGCTATCGCGGTCACGGCTACGAGGGCAAAACGCAGATTCACCTTCCGGGCAAGGGACACGGGAAACGCAGACAGACGCGTTCGGAGAGGAAGTGGCAGCGTCGTCGTTCGGCGGTGGAGCCTTTGATCGGACACGTGAAACACGACAACCGGATGGATCGCAACTACCTGCTGGATCGGGACGGAGACCGAATGAACGCGATCCTGGCGGCCTGCGGATACAACCTGAGGAAGCTGCTGAGGCTTCTTTTGCGCCTCCTTCCAGGAGTGCTTTTCGGAGAGATTTTCCCCCCGTCGATACAGGAAAACTGCCAACAGGGAGTTCTCATCCATTCCGAAGTCGCTTGAAATCTCTTCGGAGGACTTTTTCAGGGACGACTAGTGCATCATTCGTATTGAATCGATGAGTATTTTCGAGTACAATATCTCCATTTACTGTAGAATATTGAATGGAGAAGATAATGGCCAAATATTATATCGTTCGTCTCACGGATAAGGAAAGGGAGTACCTTGAGGCTCTGGTGAAAAAAGGGCGCACGGCGGCTTACAAGATCCGTCATGCTCACGTATTGCTGGCGGTGGATGCTGACGGTCCGGGCTGGATTGACGAAAAAGCCGCCGAAGCCTACGGATGCCATGCCTCGACGGTGGCCCAGATTCGGCAACGCTTCGTCGAACGCGGACTTGAAGGCGCGTTGAATCGAAAGAAGCAGGAGCGTCCTTCCAGAAAACGCAAACTAGACGGCGAGGGAGAGGCCGTTCTGATCGCTCAGGCCTGCTCGCCGCCACCCGAGGGTCGCTCGCGCTGGAGTTTGAAATTGTTGGCCGACCGCCTTGTGGAGTTGAATGTCGTGGATTCCATCTCGCCTCAAACGGTGATGGAGACACGTAAAAAAATGAATGTAAGCCTCACCTGAAACGGATGTGGTGCATTCCTCCGAAAGCGAATGCCGAATTCGTAGCACGCATGGAAGACGTGCTGGATGTGTACAAACGCCCTTACGATCCATCCATGCCCCTGGTGTGCATGGACGAGCAACCGGTGCAGTTGATCCGAGAAACACGGGTTCCGGTCCCCGTCGCCCCCGGTCATCCGGCTCGGTTCGATTCCGAATACGAACGAAACGGGACGGCGGCGATCTTCCTGTTTACGGAGCCTTTGGGATCGTGGCGGCGGGTGGAAGCACGCGAGCGCAGGACGAAGAAGGATTGGGCACAGGAAGTCAAAACCTTGCTGGAAGTGGATTATCCGGACGCCGAAAAGGTCGTGCTGGTCATGGATAATCTGAACACACACAGCGTCGGTTCGTTGTACGAAGCGTTCGAACCGGAAGAGGCGCGGCGGCTGACACGCAGATTGGAGATCCATCACACGCCGAAACATGGAAGCTGGTTGAATATCGCCGAGTGCGAATTGTCGGCCATGACACGGCAGTGCTTGTCGCGACGGATCGGTGAGATCAACAACATGCGCAAAGAAATCAAGGCATGGGAACGAAACCGAAACAAATGTCAAATCGGCGTCGACTGGCGTTTCACAACCGAAGATGCTCGTATCAAACTCAAATCTCTATACCCCGCTTTTCTATCCGAATGATCCACTAGGTATTGCAATGTTTTCTCGTTTAACCCGGAAAATTCTCGTGCCTTGCATAGCTCACACAATGGCGGAAATGGCATGAAAAAAGGGGCGCGGGTGGATCCCGCGCCCCAGGGACACGTGGTGGAGGGTTCAAAGAGGAGGGAGTGTGTTCAGGCAAGATAGCCCGGCACGTCTTCCACCATCAATCGGGGAGACTTACTGCCGGAACTCTCGAAATCGCGGACGTCTTTGTAAAAGAGGACGACGTCCCCGGAATTGACTTCGACTTTCAGGTCCGCACCGAGGCTGCGAGCGTATTGTCCGTAATCCTTTTCCCAATGGCAGATCATCGAATCGCTGGGCGAACAGACGCCGCGCGTGCGGTCGTACCAGGAAAGGCAGGTGCTCTCACCGAGGACTTTCTCGGCATAGTGGTCTGCGGCGTTTTTGGCGTCTTCGATACGGCTGCTGGTTGCGTGAATGCTGGCATGTTGCATGATTCGTTCTCCTTGATTGTATTATTTGTATAGCCTTTCTTTTGAAAGGCGTTGTTGTTAATTTAAAGAATAGGCGCAGAGGCGCAAAAGTCAAGTGCGCCTAACATATTTATTGCAGTCAAACAACTTTTTCACACTTTGGTCCCCTTCACGCACTCAAGTCCGCCCGAAAACCGTCGAACAAACTTTTAAGTACAAGAAACCGGACCGGAAGGAGATGCCGGTTCGATCTAAAAAATCACCAGGAGGTGCAAAGAGAAAGGATTCCATTTGTTTTCTTGGCAGGCAGGGACGCCTGTCATCCCACAGTTCAAGGAGGAACGCAATGACATTAGCTGTCCAGACCAATGTGACATCCCTTCACATCCAACGCAGACTCACCAACAATAATTCGAAATTAAGTAACAATTTCCGAAGGTTGGCTACGGGCATGAAGACGATTACCGCAGCCGACAACGCGTCGGGTATGGCGATCAGCGAGCGTTTGGTGGCCAACGTGAATGGGATCAGTCAGGCCATGCGAAATGCCAACGACGGCATTTCCATGGCGCAAACGGCGGAGACCGGGTTGGAGGACGTTCGAGACATTTTGCAACGCCTGGGAGAGTTGGCGATGCAGTCTTCGAACGACAGCAATTCGGCTTCGGATCGCCAGGCCATTCAACAGGAGGCCGATGACTTGATCGCCGAGGTCGAGAACATCGCCACAAGTACCGAATTTAACGGAAAAAAACTGCTCGACGGTTCGTTGCAGGACACGAAAATCCACATCGGCGCAGGAAGCAGCCAAAGCGTGGGATTTTCCGTGGAATCCGTACAAGCCCTCCACCTGGGTTCCGTCGCCAGGGTGGATTCCGGCAGCGTGACGGATGCGGCGTTGTCCGAAGGAGACCTCGTGCTCAACGGGCAAACGGTTCGAGCCAGCGATGCGGTGGACGACACGTTGTCGTTTTCCAATCAGGCGGCGTCGGCCATCGCCAAGGCGGCGGCGATCAACTCGTCCTCCGTGCATCACGGGGTAACCGCCATAGTCAATGCCAACACGGCGACGGGATCGGCGGAAATCGCGGACTCCGGCGGCACACTCGACGGCACGAATTACATCGAAATCAACGGTGTACGAATTCAGGGCGAAGTTTCCAACGACGACGCAGACGGCAAACTGCGGGCGGCGATCAATGCCGTTTCCGGGCAGACCGGAGTTGTCGCCAGTCTGGATGACGGTGCGGGAGGAGACAAAAAACTTGTGTTGACGGCTACCGACGGCAGGAACATCACCGTGGCGGCGGGAGGAACCGGCGAGACGATCACCGGATTGTCGGCGGGCACTTCGTATGGAACGATCCAGCTCGAAAGCGACCGGGAGATCAACATCACCAGCAACGGAAGTGCGGCCAACGCAGGTCTGAGCACGGGTATCACCCAGGTGAACCGCACCAACAACCTGTCCACCATTGATCTCACGACACAAACGGGTTCCGTGGAGGCGATCGCCGTGATTCAAAAGGCTTCGAGCCAGGTGTCCGGCCAGGTGGCGCGTTTGGGGGCGACGTTCAAATGGCTGGAGTCGTCGGTCAACAACCTGAGCAACCAGGTACAGAACGTCGCGGACGCACGTGCGCGGATCGTGGACGTGGACGTGGCGTCTGAAACGGCGGACCTTTCGAAGTCGCAGATTCTCACGGAGGTGACTTCTTCGATGCTGGCCCAGGCCAACGTGAGTCAGGACGGAGTATTGAAATTGCTGTAGCACCCGCCGGTTCGGCATGGGTCGCCGTTCCCGCTGCGCATATAACGACCCGATTTTCCTTGGTTTTCCAGGGAATTTATAGTGGCGAGGACGGCGATTCCCCGTAGGGTGGGCAAACGGCCACATCGGGGCCGGTGCGGTTACCCCGCATAATTCATGAAGAATCTACTGCGACTTGAAAATCCTCGATCTTTCACTTGTTTCCCGATTTTCATCCTCGACAGACTGCAAAGTATGCCTGCGGGTGAGAATCGGTCCAACTTCATGAAATATCTTCGGTTTTCGGCGTCTCGCTACGATCCTCATGAATAATGCGGGTCAAGGCTTTGCCGGTGTGGCGGGAACGACTTCCACAGCGATTTCGGTGCGCAACCGTAAATACACCGCAACAACGGCGGTTTTTCCGGGAGCGAGCGCCGTGGCCAACCCGGAGGGGGTCACGGATATGAGGTCGGGATTCATGCTGTAATGAATCATCGGCTTATAGGGGATTTCTTTTCCCTTTTCGTTGTAAATTTTGGGTTTCGTGGAAAAAGAAGTGCCGACTGGCACCGTGATTTTTTCCATGGGGGGGACCAGTTTGTCGGCGAGTTCCACCAGCACGTGGCAGCGGTTGGAAAGCTCCTCGTATTCGGCGGTGACCACGGCCTCCCCGGAACCGACGGGATAGACGGTTTTGCCCTCGATGCGCACGATGCCTGGGTCGGAGGAATGCAGCATCGGATCGATGTGCGACAGGGTGCGCCCGTTTTCATCCTGGACCGAGACGTCCAGAGTGACGGCGCGTTTGAGATTGTTGAATTTAATGAACGGTGGATGCACGTCGATGGCTGCCGGTTCGGGGGCGCAAGAGGCTACGAACAGCAAAAAAAGGCCGAGGAACATCCACATTCGGAAAAAACTCGCCATGATCTGACTTTCCGCTCCGATAACATCCAGGTTTCAACAACCGCCGCATAATACTACAAATTCCCCAGACATGCCAAACCCCGAAAGATGAAGGTTGTCGAGGAGCGACGAAACCGGGTGTCGGATCAACTGAATTGTCCGGTGATGAGAGATATCAGACGTCCTAACGCTCAAAAAAGCATGGGGAAACTTCGTTGCAATTTTCGCGAGGGGAAAGTATAATTAGTATATTTCTCTCTTCATCCATTGGAAAGATTCGCGAAATGCCCCGACCTTACAGCCCCGAACTTCACTTCGTCGTGGAAGAAGCGCTCAATCTGGCAGAACGGCAGCAGCGCGAGCCCAACAGTCTGCATCTATTCCTCTCGTCGCTGATGGTTCCCAATTCGTCGTTGATGCTGATCGAGGAACTTGGCTATACCGAGAATGATTTCCTGCCCTTCGTTCATCCATCGGTGGTTGAAAATCCGCCGATGGCTGAGGACGTGCTCAACGGGGCGGAGGAAATCGCCGATATGTACCGGTCTCCGGAGGTCAACTGCCTGCATATGCTGGTAGGCATCGCCCGGCAACGGAACTCGCTGGCGCATCGGATCATGGAAAAGGCCAATGTCTCCTTCGGCAAGCTGCGTACGAAGGCGATTGCGATGATGAACGGTAAAATGCCTGCCCGATACCGCAAGCTGTTCGAGGACCACAAGCGCAATCAAGAAAAAATGCTGGAAGCCGCTCGCCGCCAGGTTGGGGCGACACCTTCCGCTCCGCGCCCGGTCGCCGGAACGGCAACGGCTCCCGCACGACACTCCCGCCCCGTTTCCGCCGCCAGCCCCGGCGCGAACCGGGATTCGTTGCTGGCGCAACTTACTCAGGATCTCACCACTTTGGCCGAGGCGGGACGTCTCGACGAGGTGATCGGTCGCGAGAACGAACTTTCCGAACTTACCGATATCCTTAATAAACGCCGCGCCAATAACGCACTCGTGGTGGGAGAACCCGGCATCGGCAAGACGAGCCTCGTGCACGGTCTGGCGTTGCAGGCGGCGGATGAGGGATGCACGCTGCCCGGTCTGCGGGGTCGTCGTATTCTGGAGTTGGATCTTTCCACTCTGGCCCAGGGAACCGGGATGCGCGGGGCGTTGTCCGAGCGGATTTCCCTGTTGAAAAAGGAAGTGAAGCAAGCCCGCGAAAACGTGATTATTTTCCTCGACAACCTGCATTATCTCTTCGGGTACAACGTCGACGGCCTGAACGATTTCGTGCAGGAAATCAAGTCGGCGCTGGACGCCGGCGATTTTCCGTGCATCGCCACCACCACGCCGAAAGATCTGCGGGAGATCCGCGAGCAGTCTCCGGCCTTCGTCCGTTGTTTCCATCCTCTGGAACTCAAGGAACCGAATCAGGAAGCGACCTTCGATATCATCAACCGCCTGATCCCGGAATTCGAGGCGCACCACGGTGTTACCTACAGCGCTGAAGTGCAATGGGCGGCGATTCAGCTTTCCAACCGCTATCTCAAGGAACAACACCAGCCGGACAAGGCGCTTTCGCTGATCGACTTTGCCGGAAGTCGCGCCCAACGGGAGCAGCGCACCGAGGTTACGGTGGAGGATGTCGCCGAGCGCGTGCACCGGCTCACCGCCGTGCCGATGTCCCAACTCGTGTTGAGCGATACCGAACGGTATCTTTCACTGGCATCCCGGATGTCGCAACGCATCGTAGGCCACGAAAAAGCGCTCGAAAACATCGCCCTCGTACTGCAACGCAACGCCGCCGGATTTTCGGGGGATCGCCCCATCGGAAGTTTTCTGTTCGCCGGTCCCACCGGAGTGGGAAAAACCGAGGTTGCCCGCGCGCTGGCGATGGAACTGTTCGACTCGCCCGACGCCATGCTGCGTTACGATATGAGCGAGTTTTCCGAGGCGCATTCCACCTCGAAACTGATCGGCGCGCCTCCAGGTTACGTCGGATATCGGGAGGGCGGGTCGCTGGTCGATACCGTGCGGCGCAAGCCTTTCCAGTTGATTTTATTCGATGAATTCGAAAAGTCTCACCCGGATGTTCAGCAGATTCTATTGCAACTTCTCGATGCCGGACGTCTGACGGATTCCCATGGCAAAACCACGGATTTCACGAATACCGTCGTCATCATGACGTCCAACCTAGGGGTCGAAGCCTTCGAGCGCACGGAAAAAAGCATCGGTTTCATGGGCGATCAGCCGGATAAAAAGGATACCGAACGCCAGGTCATCGAAATCGTGCGTCGCTCTATCTCCCCGGAATTGTTCAACCGTATCGACGAAAAGTTCGTCTTCGACCGCCTGACGCGGGACGACGTGGCCCGAATCGCAAAACTGCAACTGCACCGGAGCGCCGAAAAACTCTGGCGCGAGCGGCGTATCGAGCTGGACTTCGACCCGGAGGTCTTCGAGCATCTGGCCGACCACGGCGGTTTCGATCCCCGTTACGGCGCACGTCCGATGCGAAGGACCATCCAGAACCTCGTGGAAGCGCCACTGTCGAACATGATCCTCAAAGGCGAAGTACAGGAAGGCGATGCGATCCGGCTGAGGCCCGTGGATGAAGGGTTTTATTTCGTTCGTTTGAAAGAAGGATGCCGCAAAACCGCCGCTGCGTCGTAAAGCGCTTCGGGTGGATTTCCCGGAATTTTCGAACTCCCATCATGTGATACATTCCCGCGTATCGATGGGGTCACAATCTCACTCCCTCGTAACCTGTTGATAGAAAAGGTGATTTTCTGTCTCCTGTAGGGGACCTTACAGGTCCACTTAATCGCAACATTTTATGATTCACGCCCGCCTTGCATCCCTACAACAGGGCGATTCAATCCTACTTCTTTCCCCGATTTCCATGGAAGGATATTTGTTTGGAAGGGTGCCAAGGTCTTTCGCCGTCAGGCGAATGGCCTTGAAAGCACGAAGATTCCGGGCCATCGATCCGTTCCGGATCGAAGACCCGGGCACCCTTTCCACGATTCGCCGAGTCGGATTCGTGCCGAATCAAGAATTGAATCACCCTGATCCCTATAAATCCATGTTGGCAAAATCGCGACGATTGCATTATAATCGTGGACGAATAGATCTCGAAAGCGGCCAAGGATGAAGAAAACATTGTGCCGAAATGTTTTCTTTCTGTCGCTTTTTGGTCGAACCCCGTGGCGTTCAGGGGGTTGCGCCTTTCTTCAAAGGGAGGAGGACTCGATGTCAAGGTTCCCGCTGTTTTCCGGTATCGCCGTGATGTTCCTGCTGCTTTTCGCGGCTTGTTCCGACGGCGGTTCCTCGTCGTCTTGCGAACTTGGGGCCTATCGTTGCACCGACAACGTGCTGGAAATCTGCGGTGCGAGCGGCAATTGGAACGCCAAACAGGATTGCAACTTGCTTGGTCGTACCTGCAACGCCGACGAGGGGGTCTGCGAAAGCTCGGTGATCCCCTCCGATGGCGATTACGAACCGGTGGCCGACGAGGACGAGGATCTCGTGGATACCACGGATGACGCCGACGACGATCATGACTTCGAACCCGGAGACACCGATACCGATGTCGACGAAACCACCGATGCCGACGCCGATGAAGATATCGTGGAAGGTACCGATATTACGGATGAAATCGAAGACGATGCCGCCGATGGGATCGAAACGGAAGAGGAACTTCCACCCCCGACCGGTTCCATCCAAGGCAAGGTGTTCCTGCTTCCCTGGCATCGTAGCGCAGTGCTCGAGGTGTTGCTGTCGGATTCCGCGCGGGATGTCCTGGAAATCTCGGAATATGCGGCGGCGGGCGATAATGAGTACATCGAGTACACGTTCGACGGCCTGTTGACCGGGTTGTTTTACGTCAGCGCCCGGCTCAAAGCGGACAACTCGGTGTCCGGCAGTTTCGAAGGCAACACCGTTACCGACGGCGAACCCGGCATTCACATCGATCCGGACGACATTTTCCACACCGACATCGAAGGCATCGATTTCGCCATCGGCGACAACGGAGCCTGCGGAATCGTTCGCACGGCCCGACCGCTGGGCGAGTCCTGCGATTCGGGAGCGGGCTGCGAATACGACGTTTGTTTGAGCGACACTCACTCGGGGACGCCGATCCGCTACTGCTCGATGCCCTGCACGTCGGATGAATGCCCCACCGGATGGAGTTGCACGGTCCGCGATGGTTACGACACCAACGTCTGTGTACCGAACAACCTGGAAACGGGCGTGGTGTGGGGTAGCGATCTGGGATTCGGTCGCACCTGCAACCGGGATGCGGAATGCTACTCCCCGATGACCTGCAACAAGAGTCACAATGACCACTGGTATTGTTCCTATCCCTGTGAAACCGCAACCGCTTGCGGCGAATGCGGCTTCTGTGAAAACGGCGACTGCCGCCCGACGCATCTTCCGGGAAGTTACAAAGACCACTGTTTCAACGTGGAAGACTGCCTGGACTCCATCGATTACTGCGTTGCGGATATCTGCGCCGAGACCTGCGTGGACCAGCCCGGCACGCAAGGGGACTGCGGCGACGGATACACCTGCGCCATTTACAGCCACCGCGATCTGTCGGTCGGCCAGGAAGGCGTGCAGCTCTGCCTGCCTTCCGAAAAAGTACAGACGATCCACATCTACGACTGGGAGGACGACGGGGAATGGGATTCCCTGGCCTGCGAGGAGCATTACCAGTGCGATAGCTGGAAGTGTCTGGAATTCAACGTGGGCAAGCGCTGTTCGGCCTATTGCCTGACCGGCAAACGCCGCGATGCCGAGTACTGTCCCGATTATTTCTGGTGTATCATTACCGATGCCGAAAACACCTACTGCGTGCCACGCAACGAGGTTCCGACCGGGGAAAACATGGGGACCGCCTGCACGGAAAACTTCAACTGCTATCCCGGCTATTGCTGGTCGGACGGGCCGGACTCGATCTGCACCGACAACTGCCGTCCCTGGAATCCGGCGGACTGCCCCGAGGGTCTGGTTTGCCAGCCCTGGGGAGTGGATGGAGGTCGTTGCATCGATCCGGCGTTGATCGGCGTGCGTATCAACGGCGAAAGCTGCGGGGCGGATTACCAGTGCCAAAGCGGCCACTGCTTCCTCGATTCCGCATCGCCCGTCTGTGTAACTTCCTGCGATCCGCGTGTTCCGAACTGTGAAGCGAACCAGACCTGCGTTGCCACCACGGAAGGAACTTTCCTCTGCACGCCCGATGCCGCGCTGGGCGATACGGCGACCGGCGGCGTCTGCGAAGCTCCGGTGGAGTGTCTGTCGGGGGATTGCTCGCGCTTCCCGGGCGACGGCGCGCCGCAAAGGTACTGCGTAGAGTCCTGCGACCCGCAACAGGCGAATCCCTGTGGAGAGGGCTTGAACTGCATCGCCCGCGACCTCAACCACTGGGTCTGCGCACCGGAAACGTTGCAAACCGGTCTCGAACTCGGCGCAACATGTGAAAATCACTTCGAATGTGCCTCCGGCGCCTGTTTGTATGTCACTGGGGGCTGGCGTTGCACCGAAGAATGCGAAACCGCCGCCACCTGCGGCACGGACCAGATTTGCTCGATCCAGGCATGGGCCTATTACCTTGAAAGCCGAATCATCCTGTACAACGCCGATATGACGGAGGTTCTGCGCCAAGCCACCGCCGAGGACGGTCTGGAAGCGAGCTTTACGAGAACCTTCGAGCCGGGAACCTACGTCGTGGAAGTCACCGGCAACGATGCCGCATTGTACGGCGCGGCGGATGGTCCCTACGTGCTCGTCGTGGACGACTCCAACCCCTTGGAATCGTTGGCGGAAATCGATGAACCCAACGACAGCTTCGATGATGCGCAGCTTCTGCCGTCCACGCACGTAGAAGTCACCGGCGACCTTGTATCTCTGAGTCCGTATACGGACGACCGGGATCTGTACATCCTTGAGGTGACGACCGCCGGATCGTTGACGGTCCAGGTTGCGCCTCCGCAGCAAAAAAGATTTTGCCATCCGTGATCGGCTGGTATAGTGGAGCCATCGAAACGGCGGATTTGACCGCAAAAACGGGAAGAAATCATGGGATTTGGCTGGATATTGCTTGTATTGGCTCTGGTGTTCGGCTTGGCCGGGGCGGCGCTTGCCGCATACGTCGCCACCTTTTTGTTCTGGATCGGCCAGGTGGCCGCTATCGCCTGCCTGGTGGTGTTTTTCGTGAAATACTCCGGGAAGGACGACCGGCAGGAACCGAGCCCGATTCAACCAGCCGAAACTGTGTCTGACGAAGGCTAGGAATCGTTAAAGTTCCAATGAAAACGGGGGGATAGAGCCTGTGAACGCTTCCGGGGCGGAATAAGCGCCGGAAGCGTTTGCACGAATGCCAATATTTCGGCAACCTATCGGGCAGGAGAGGCTCTATCGTTGCGAGAAGAACGGGTCGGACTTTGGGACCGAGGTTTGAAAGGAAGAGAATTCCATGGTGTACGAACAAAACGTCCGTTGGATCGAAAAGCTGGTTCGCGAGCAGAACGACTGGCGGCTCGGCACCCTCAACCTGATCGCCAGCGAAAACGTGCTGAGCAACCGCGCCCGCCGGGTGCTGGGGTCGGACTTCGCCCACCGCTACGCCGAGGGTCATCCCGGCACGCGCTACTATCGCGGAACCGACAAAATCGACGACATCGAGGATCGTCTCGGCCACCAGATGGAAAGCCTGTTCCAGTGCAAAAACGTGGACGTCCGGCCTATTTCGGGCACCGTCGCCAACGAGGCGGTGTTTTCGCGCTACATTCGCTGGGGAGATGTCGTGATGGTCAACTCGACCCCCGGCGGCGGGCACATCAGCCATCACAAAGCGGGCTCCGTGGGCAAGTACACGCCCAATATCATTGACTTTCCTCTCACCAAAGACGGCTACCACATCGACGTGGACGCCACGTGGGAGATCGTGAAAACCTTTACACCCAAAGTGTTGATTCTGGGCAAGAGCCTGTTTTTATTCCCGGAACCTCTGGAAAAACTGGCCGACATGGTGCAGGGCAAAGACACGACGATCGTCTACGACGCGGCGCACGTGCTGGGCCTCGTAGCAGGCAGGCGGTTTCAATCGCCGCTGAGCGAGGGGGCGCACCTGATGACCGGCAGCACCCACAAAACCTTTTTCGGTTCCCAGCGAGGCATCATCGCCAGCAACGCCGGTCCGGCTGAGTGGCGCAAGATCGATAAGGGCGCCTTCCCGGCCTCCAGTTCCAATCATCACCTCGACACGCTCACCAGCCTTGCCGTTGCAACGTCGGAAATGCTTGATTTCGCTCAAGATTACGCCGACCAGGTAATCCGCAACGCCAAGCGTTTCGCCAAAGCGCTCGATGACGTAGGCTTCGACGTCCAGGCTCGGGAATTCGATTTCACCGAAAGTCATCAGGTTGCAGTGGACATGGCCCGGTTCGGCGGTGGCGACGAAGTGTCGCGTATCCTGCAAGACAACGGGATTATCCTCAATATGAACCTTTTGCCTCATGAACGGCTGGAACACGTGGCCAACCCGGCGGGCATCCGTCTGGGCGTGCAGGAAATGACCCGCTTCGGAATGCGTGAGGACGACATGGTCGCCATCGCCGACCTGTTCAAAAAATGCCTCATCGAGGGCAAGTACATCCCGGAGGAAGTCAAAGAAATGCGCAGTCATTTCCAGCACGTACACTACAGCTTCGACCCGGAGGGCGAGGCATCGCTGCGTTAACCCGGAAAATTCATGAAAACCTGCTACGACTTGAAAACTCTCGCTCTTTCACTCGTTTCACGATTTTCATCCTCGACAGACGGTTCGGTATGCCTGCGGGTGAAAATCGCTCCAACTTCATGAAATAACGTCGGTTTTCTGCGTCTCGTTACGGTTTTCATAAATGTTCCGGGTTAATCGATTCACATACTGGACATTTCAAAGGAAAGCACTATAGTAACCTTGTGAATGGAATGATTTCATTTGCAACCGTTTTGCAGCCGACGGCTCTACATGCTAAGAACGGTTTGGAACGTGAGGTTTATAACGATGCCGATGTATGAATTTCAATGTGGAGAATGCAAAACGATATTCGAGGAGTTGATTCTTCGAAAAAACGATACCGACGACCTCAAGTGTCCCACATGCGGATCGACCGATGTGCACCGGATTCTATCCGGTTTCGCCTCCGTCGGGAAGGATGGCTATCAAGGACCGCCAACGTCTTCTTCCTGCGGATCGGGCGGTTGCTCGTGAGGGGCTTGAGTTTTAAGGCGGCGGTCGCCGTCAGGTTCGAGTGGAGCTAGGATATCCGTAAGACAGCGTAACGAAAGGAAAAAACATGGGCAGCGTAGGAAGTTACAACGTTTTCGTCAGCCCTGAGGCGGGCGAAAAGCTGGGCGAATTCATGGCCCAGGATGAAAATCAGGGCAAGGTGTTGCGCCTGCTTGTCGCGGGCATGGGTTGAGGCGGTCCCAGTCTGGGCATGGCTCTGGATGAGCCACAAGAAGAAATGAACGTCTACTCGGAGAACGAATTGACCATCATCGCCGACAATCAGATGAAGTCGATGATTGAAATGTACGGAGGAGTGGAGATCGATTTCGTCGATCATCCGATGATGGGAACGGGATTCAGCGTGAAATTCAAGAGCGCGTCCTCCTGTTCCAGCGGTTCCTGCTCTTCCGGCGGGTGTAGCTGATCCGCCCCATGAAGGCGACGGACCGGGCGCGGTCGATTCTCTTCCGAGGGATGCTCACATAAGGATTTCATTCGAAGGCCGAAAAGGCGGCCTGGGAAAATTGGCGGGGATAACGAAACCCGCTGAAATGGCAAAACACGGAAGAAAGGAAGTCAAATGACGCAAACGCAATCGGTCCAGGTCGATGTCAGCGACGCCGCAGCGAGCAAGCTTTCGGAAATCATGCAGAATGAGGAAACCGAGGGCAAGGTGTTGCGCATCATCGTGACCGGCATGGGATGCAGTGGTCCGCAACTGGGTCTCGCACTGGACGAACCCGAAGCCGAACCGATGATCTACCAGGACAAGGGACTCGTGATTATCGGGGACGAAAACATGAAGACGATGATCGATTCCTTCGAGGGACTGAGCATCGATTTCGTGCAAGACCCCGCTATGGGCGAAGGCTTCACCATGAAGTTCAACAAGCCCACCGGGTATGAATCGGGAGGCTGCGGTAGTTGCGGAAGCTGTGGAACCTGCTGATTTTACACGATTTTCAAGAAAAAACCGGCAAGCTTTCGCTTGCCGGTTTTTTTATGGCTTCGAAAAAGGATCAGTTGGTGGCGACCGAAACGCGCGCTCTGGGTTTCGAGCGTCCGTTGCCGCCGTTCGATTTGGAGGGGGTTTTGCCGAGCGCCGCCTCGATTTGGCTATACTGCTTGTCGTCGATGGCGAAGCTGTGTTCCTCGGCGGGAAAAGTGCGTGCCTGCACCTCTTCGTGATAGCGTCGGGCGGCGTCGAGCATCTGTTGCTCCAACTCAGCGTAACGCTTGACGAATTTCGGTTTGAACCCTGCGCTGATGCCGAGCATGTCGTGCAGTACGAGCACCTGGCCGTCGCAGTCGCAGCCCGCGCCGATGCCGATCACCGGAATGGAAACACGCTTGGAAATCAGCGCCGCCACCCGCTTGGGAACGGCTTCGAGCACCAGCATGAAGGCTCCGGCGTCTTCGAGACGCTTGGCGTCTTCGAGGATCAACGCGGCCTGTTCGGCGGTGCGTCCCTGCACTTTCAGGCCGCCGATCATTCCGGCGGTCTGGGGGGTGAGGCCCAAATGTCCCACCACGGGGATTCCGGCCTTTACCAAGAACCGCACCGTGTCGGCCACCGCGCCGCCGCCTTCCAGCTTGATGGCGTTGGCCCGGCCTTCCTTCATGAAGCGTCCCGCGTTGCGGATCGCGTCGGACACGCTGATGTTGTAGGACATGAAAGGCATGTCGCCGATGACGAAAGCCCGTTTCGCGCCCCGGCTCACCGCGCGGGTCAGCATGATCATTTCGTCCATGTCCACCGGCAGGGTGTCCGGGTAGCCTAGCACCACGTTGGCGGCGCTGTCGCCGACCAACAGGCATTCGATGCCCGCTTCGTCGAGAATGCGGGCGCTTGGGTAGTCGTAGGCGGTCAGCATCGAGATTTTCTCGCCCCGCCGTTTCATGTCGATCAGATGATGAATTTCGATTTTCGAGGATGGCATGTGTTACCTCCGATACGGGTAGGCTCACGGAACCTGGGAAAAGATTGTCGATCGTGGCCCCCGGATCACCGCCGAAACCGGTCGGCGTCCCGCCACGGAGCACCATACCTACCTGTTTTCGGCTATCTACGCAAGTTTTGTACGAAAAAAGGGACGAAATTCGGGTGCATCACAAAATGGTGCAACTTTCGTAAAATCCTCTTTTTTCGTAGCGGCGAGGCGTAAGCCCGCCGTTTTTGCCTTTCAAAAGTTGCTTTTATACCCTCCAATCCCTCTTTTCGGCGGGCTTACGCCTCGCCGCTACAACCAAACGAATGAAAGTTTCAACATCAATGGACCTATTTGTTACATTTTACGATGCACCTCTCGCAGCCCGGTCCTTGTTTCTTGGCGAGCCGGGCGAGATGTGCTAGATTCGTGGCAAGAGAAAAACGCCGCCGAGGGATATCGTGCGATTCAAGTGATTTCTTGGCATGAAGCAGAACCCTAAGACACGGAAACCGTTATGGAAATCGTCTCCCCCCAAGTCGTCGTCGAAACGCCGCTGGAGCACATCGAGGAATACGTCCGGATGATCGAACGCTACGGTCGTGTCTGTTACAAATCCGAAGAACGCATCACCGAAGGGACCGCCGAGCCGTTCATCCAGAAATACATGATCGAGCGCGGCCACGAATCGGTGCTGGAGCATTGTTCCATCACTGTGCGGTTTATCTGCGACCGTTCTGCCTCTCATCAACTCGTTCGGCACCGGCTGGGATCGTTTTCCCAGGAATCTCAACGCTATTGCAACTATGGGAAGAAGGGACTCCAGGTCATCTGCCCGCCGTCCATCGCGCGCCGGGCCGCGCTGTACGACCATTGGTGCGCCCACGTCGAGCAGGCGGAAAACGAATACAATTACCTTCTCGAAGCGGGCATTCCTCCAGAGGACGCCCGTAGCGTGCTGCCCAATTGCACGAAAACGGAGATCGTCGCAACCTTCAACCTTCGCCAGTGGCGGCACGTTTTTCAGCAAAGGGCACTTAATCCGCGTGCGCAATGGCAGATTCGCGAACTGATGACCGATTTGCTCAAGCAGTTTTCCAAGCTGATTCCGGCTGTATTCGAGGACATGCAGCGGAAAATCCTTTACAAGCTGGTTTTCGAGCAAAAAGGGGACGTGGACGATTGAAGGCTTCGTCCGTGCTCGAAGACCGTGCGTTCCGGAGCATCGGAACCGGACGGTGAAAAGTGTCTTTTTTCATAAAGATACGATCTATAGCGGTTTCTATTTGAATTAAAAATTGCTATAAACCCGGGAAATTCACTCGCCAGTCGGAAATAATCGGCAGGCGACATGCGTTTTTCCATGTAGTCTATCCATGCACCCGATTAGGATGAATGAAGACTCGACGTTTGAGTGCGAAATCGTAACGAAAGCGAAGCGAACGATGGTGAAAAGGCGTCGTAATACATATAGGTTGGCGTGGCTTGGGACGTGGCTCGCCGTGTGGCTGCTGCTACCCGGATTCGTTCGGGCGGGGGCGGAATATCCCAACCCGTGGGACGCCCGTTTCGATTCCTTCGCGGAGGTTGCGTTGAAACGGGCCTCCGCTCCGGAAGGTCTGGCCGCGTTGCACGATGCCGTCCGCCTGCACGGCAAACTTTCGGATGACGCCCGCCTGTTCGAGCTTTGCCAAAAGTTGCTGAAGCGAAAAAATCTCGCACCCGAAACGCGCCGCCTGGCGCTATGGCAGTTTCACCGAAAAGCCTGGATGGCCGACGACGCCGAAGAAGTGGAAAAAATCCAGCAAAAACTGGGGGTTGTACGGCACTGGCGCTTCGTGGGTCCGTTCGACAACGAGGGGGGATCGGGCCACGATCGAGCATACCCGCCCGAGGAGGAATTCGATCTCTCCAGGGATTACGCCGGCAAGGAACGCCCGGTGCGCTGGCGCGATTTCCCGGATTTTCCCGGCGACGGACGCCTGCGTTTCAAGAACGTGATGACCCCGGTGGAGCAGACGACGGTCTACGCTCAGTCCTGGGTCAAGGCTCGAAAAGCCATGCGAGCGGCGGTGTTTTTCGCTTCGTCGGGGGCTGCGAAGGTGTGGGTCAACGGGAGGCAGGTCCACGAACAGGCAACCGGACGCCATTGGGGAGAATTGCAGGATGCCTTTAAAATTTCATTGAAAAAAGGGTTCAACGAAATCCTCGTGAAAATCTCCTCGAAAAACCGGGAACCTTCCTTCCGCCTCTCGTTGGGTGACCGTCGGGGCAGGGAACTTCGCGGCGTGGACGTTTTAAACGCCGACGATCGGTCCCGGTTTTCAGCTCGCCTCGTTCCAAGACGTCCCCTGAAAAAAGCCGCTGGACGACCCATTGCGTTGATGCACGATAAAGTACTGAAAACAGCCGGAAAAGGCCGAGATAAAGACAAGGCTCTGCTGGCGGCTCGACTGCTGCGCGCCAACCGGGATTTTCTGCCGGAACGCAAGTTGGACGAGGAAATGCTGCGTCTGGCGATGGAGGCGAAACGCCCCAAGGCCGAATTTTACGAAGTCTGTGTGGATATCGAAAGCGACGCCAACCGGCGGCGGCATTGCATCGAACAATGGGGCGATCTCGAACCCGACAACCCACGCCCACAGTTGTTGCTGGCACGCGAACTGCGAAAATTCCGTCACGATACCGAGGCGCGTAACCTGTTGAATCAACTTGTGGAAATTCCTCAAGTCGCGGTCGAGGCGGAATTGGAACTGGCCCGAATGGACGCCGGGGACAATTTACCTGGACGGGCGCTGACAAGGGTGCGACGCCTGCACGAAGCGCTGCCTACGGTGGTATATCTTAAAAACGCATTGTTGCTCCGGTGCCGGGATCTGGAAATGGTCGCGCAAACACGCGAGCTGGAAGACGAACTCCTCGCGCGCGACAAGCGGGATACTTCCCTGCTTTCGCGCCTTTATCGTCGCTGGGTTCAATTGGAACGCCTCGATAAAGCGCGGGAAGTGCTCGATCGCATCCTGGCATTGAAACCTTACAATACATACTCTCGGCAACAGAAAGCAGAATTGTTGCAGGCGGCGGACGACGACGAAGGCGCGCGCGCCACGTTGCAAGAAGGACTCACGCTGTTTCCCGAATCCCACGAACTGCTCGAAAGCCTGGGACATCTCGAACGTGGAAAAGGGAATGTTTCCGAGGCGTTACGTTACTTCGAAAAAGCGCTGGCTATCGTCCCGCAAAACCCGGATTTGAGCCGCTACGTGGTTTGGCTAAGTCCGCAGGTTCCCGCTTTCGAAGAGGAATTTCTCGTGAACGCCGAATCCTGGATCGCCGCCAACCCGCCTATCGAAAACGATGAAGAACCCTCGCGGCGACTGCTCGAACTGAACGTGTACAAGGTCCACGCCAACGGACTTTCCAGCGTGTTTCATCAAAGCCTCATACGGGTCAACACGTTCAGCGCTGTGGAGCGCTACCGGGTGCAATACGAAAGTTACTCTGCCGACCGGCAGATGCTTACCGTGCAGCAGGCCCGGATTTTCAAGCCCGACGGCAGGGTCATCGAGCGTTCCGCCGTGCACGAACAAGGCATGAGCGAGCGCTACAAAATGTTTTTCGATTACCGGAGTACTTCGATTCATTTCAACGAGTTGGCTCCCGGCGACGTGATCGAAATCCGCTATCGTCTCGATGACACCGCCCGCAACAATCTCTTCGCCGATTACTTCGGACTGCTGGAGCCTTTGCGCACGAAGGAACCGATCGCCAAGGCGGAAGTGGTGGTGCTCGCCCCACGAGAGAAAAAGCTGTTCTGGAATCATCCGACCCAGGCTTCGGAACCCTCGGTCGAGCCGCGTGGCGAGGAAACGCTGTACCGCTGGCTGGCGCGCGACGTGCCGAAGGTCAAGGAAGAGCCCAAAATGCCGGGACTTTTCGAAATCGCCCCGCCGCTCAAGGTTTCGACTTTCGAGGACTGGGAGGCGATGGGAAGCTGGTACTGGGGCTTGATCGAAGATCAACTGGACGCCGGGGAGGAGTTGCGGCGCACGGCGCGGGAAGCCGCCCAAGGGGCTGAAACTACACGAGAAAAAGTCCTTGCCGTATACGACTGGGTGGTGCGCAACACCCGCTACATCGGGCTGGAATTCGGCATCCACAGTTACAAGCCCTACCAGGTCAACGACATCTACCAGCGCAAATTCGGCGATTGCAAGGACAAGGCGTCTTTGATGATCGCGATGCTGGAGGAACTCGGCGTTCCGGCGCAGATGGTGGTTTTGCGCACCAGCAACCTCGGAGCCATCGAGCCGTATCCGCCGTCGCTCAACATGTTCAACCACGCCATTGCCTACATCCCGGAGTTGGATCTCTACCTCGACGGCACCGCCGAATTCGCGGGTACCGGCGAGTTGCACCAGTTCGATCGGCGCGGCCAGGCCATGGTGCTCGATGCCGAAAGCGTTCGTTTCGTGCAGATCCCCCCCATAGAGCCCGAAAAAAATTACGTGGCGCAGGACATGAACGTCGCCTGGTCCGGCGGCGAGGATGTCAAGATGACGGGCGAGCTTGCCTTGCACGGCGTTCTGGCTCCCCCGTTGAGAAGGGCGTTGCAAGACACCGCGCAGCAACGGAAAACTCTCGAACGCCTGTTCAATCGGAGCTTTCCGGGCTCCGAACTGGCGTCGTTCGAATTGCACGACCTGGACGACTTCGAGCGCTCGCCCCGGCTGACCTTCGATATTTCGGTGCCTTCCATGGCCAGAAAAGAGGGACCGCACTGGGTGATTCCGGCAAGTTCCGATTCCCGTTTCGAAAAGAACCTCGCGCCCCAGTCCGAACGGGAACACCCGCTGGTGATGGCCGTCCCGGACAATGGCCGATTCAGGACGCTTTTCACGTTCCCGGCGGGAACGAAGATCGTTCGGTTGCCGGAGAACATGAAGCTTGATGAGGTGTTCGGGCGCTTTTCTTTTGCAGTGAAATCCCTGCCCGAAGGAGTTGAAATCCGGCGCGAAGTGCAATTCGAGCAGCAGGTGATTTCTCCTCGTGACTATCCCGCATTCAAGCGTTTCTGCCAGGAAATCGACAAAGCCACGCGACAGTTGATCGTACTCGACAGCGAGGGAGGCGAGCATGTTCGGGCGAACCCCTGAACCGAAAACGGCGCGATTTCGCCCGTTTTGGAACGTTTTTTGGTTCTTTTGCATGGCGGTTGTCCTGTGGGGTTCGCAGGGTGGCTGCGCCAAACCGACCCACGGTGCGTTTTCGCTGACCCCCGATTCTCCGAGATTGCAGGCCGCTCGCAACCCGGAAAATCCCTCCTACGAAGACCAGGTGATCGCCGCCTGGATCGCCTGGATGTACGACGCGAATCCGGGTGAGGCCGAGCGGCGTTTTCAGTCGGCCCTCGACCTGGAGCCTTTCGGTGGGGATGCCCGTTTCGGTATGGGGTTGTTGTCCTGGTTTCAGGGCCGCAACGGTGAAGCGCTGGCCTGCTTCCTGCGGGTCATTCAGTACGATCCCGCAAGCCCGGAAGCGGAGATTTCGGGAAGGCTGGTGGAACGCCTGTACGGCGAGGTCAAAGGCTACAGGGAGCAGACCGCCCCGGTGATGGATTTCGCGCTGGACGATCCCAGAACCACGCCTGTTTTACGCACGATCGCCGCCGGGATCAAACAACGCATTCACGAATCGAAAGCGGAGTTCGAACGCGCCAAGCGAGCGAAACGCAGGCTTGGAAACGTCGAAACCTGGTTGTACGCCGGGCCGTTCGGACGTTACGGCTGGTTGGAAATCGACGAAAGGTTTTTGCCCGAACAGCCGGGTACGGTCAAAGCCGTATACCCGACACTTCGTGGAGAAACCCAAACCCATGAAATCGATCTGGAAAAGGCGACCGTCCGTTTCCAGGACATCGCCGAGAGCGGCGGTGTGTTTTATGCGGCGGCGTATTTTCATTTGCAAAGCGCCGAACGATTGCAGTTTACGCTCGAAAGCCGCGATCCGGCGGTGATCCTGCTGGACGATCAGCCCGCTTTCATGCGGGATACGAGAAAAGGGGTGCTTCCTCCCGAAACCCGCGCCGCGCTGTGGGTCGAGGCGGGATGGCACAAACTGCTCGTAAAGGTCGGCGCATACTGGAAACGGAGCGATTTCAAGCTGTCGGTGATTCGCCGCGACGGCCTGCCCGTGGTGCTCGACTGGCGCGCTACGCTGGACGATCAACCCGCCTATCAGTTGGGCAACTGGCGGGAAGACGAGCCCCTTCCGGACGCCGCCGAGACCTGCGCAGCCCTGCTCGAACGCTACCCGCGCGATCGCCTGCTTCGTTTTCAATCCCTGCTCGCCAACTGGCTGAAAAAGGATTTCGAAGCCATCGAGCGCCTGTTGCCGGAACTCGACACGGATCTTGGCGGTTTCGCCGCGTTCCAGACGGTTCGAGGCGAAATCGCGCGGGAAAATCCCCAGCTTCCTCAAGGACTTGCGAGGGATATCTCGCTGGCGGCCTATCGCAAGGCAGTGGAAATCGACCCGTCCCAGGCCATCGCCCAGTTCAGGCTGGCCGAGGTGGAAATCGAAGAAGATCGGATCGACGACGCCATCGCCCGTTTTCAAGAGCTGAAAAATCAGGCTCCCGACAATTACGCCTGGGACCATCGTCTGTACGAGTTGTACAGCGGCAAGGAATGGAAAACCGAAGCGGAAGAGGCATTGGCCGCTGCACTTGCGCTCAACGACGAAAACCTGCCCCTGCTGCAAACCGCCACCATCCATTATTTCGACAAGCTTCAGATCGAGAAAGCCAAAGCCTTCGAAACCCGCATTCTCGAACTCGACCCGGACAACCCCGCCCCAATGGCCAGGCTCGAAGGCATCGGCGAAGGAGAAAAGGCCATCGCCCTATGGAAGAAGCGCATCGAGCGGCATCCTGAAATTTCCTGGTATCGTTTGCGATTGGCGGAATTGTATCGCGCCCAAAATCGCGTGGAGGAAGCCCTGGGCGAGTATGCGGCACTCAACCTTCGTCCGGGAAACGCCTATTCCCACGCCTTTCAACGTGCCGACCTGGAATTTCTCGACGGCAACCCGCAGGAAGCCCTGCGCATTCTCGATGAAGCACTGAACGACAAGCCCAGAACATTCTCCGCGCGGCGCTTCCTGTCGGAAAACGAGGGAAGGGAACTGCTGGAACGATACCGGCTGGATGGTATGGAAATCATTCGGGAATTTCAGGCCAATCCCTTCGCATCCGACGCCGGGGAGTTGCTGGTGCTCGACAGCGTAGCGCAGGTTCTTTATGAGGACGGCACCGAACTGAGCCGGGTTCACAACATCACTTTGATGCAAAGCAAGGAAGCGCTGGACCGCCACAGCGAGGTTAGTCTTCCCGGCGGTGCGGTTCTCTACAGGGCGCGACTCGTCAAGCCGGATGGTCGGACCTTCCAACCGTTGAAATTCGACGGAAAAAAGAGCCTTTCGTTTCCCGATGCCGCCATCGGCGACTTTATCGAAATGGATTACGCCACGTCGAACAGCCCTTCCTGGAGTTACGGCGAACCTCACCTGGAAGGCGGGTTTTATTTCCAGATGCCGCAGACTCCGGTGTATCGCTCCCGATTCGTGGTCATGCACCCGGAAGGCATGGAAGTCGAGTTCGCGCCGCGAAACTACAAAGGATCGTCGCCCGTGGAGACGACGGATAACGGCTGGCGCGTCCGCACCTGGGAAAACCGCCGCCTGGAGGAACTCGTTCCCGAACCCATGGGACCGCCGAGCCGCTATTTCCACCCGAAAGTCACCGTTGTCACGCCGAAGGATTGGGAGACGCTGCGAGACTTCTACCGGCAGAAAATCCGCAGGCTGAACCGCCCGTCAGTGACGCTCGAACGCTTTCTGGCCGAGCACGATCCCGGACCCGAAGTAGGAGACTACCGCCGCGCCGAGACGCTTTTCTACGCGCTGGCCGAAGTCGTCAACGGCGACGGAAAGGCGGGTACTCTTCGGCAAGACGCCACGAGCGCACTGCTTTCGAAAAAAGGCAACCGAACCCTGGTGTTGGCCGCGCTGCTGGATATGGTAGGCATTCGAAACCGTTTCGTGTTGGCCCGTCCCGTGACGTTTCCCGAACCGGAAACGCAATGGGCGCTCAATAGCGTGTACGATGACCTGATGCTGGAAGTGTTTTTCGACGACCACGACCCGGCGATCGTCGATTCCGAGCGCAAACGCTCGTTTTTCGGCAGAACCAGCCCGATTCTGAGCGGTTCGAAAATCCTTCCGCTGGAGGATGGGCCGGTGTTCGCGCGTTTGCCGGTGCGAAGCGCGATTCCCGACATGCGCTGGCTGGAAATGGCGGTGCAGGTTACGCCGGAAGGCAATGGAAATATCGCCATCAGCGAGTCCGCCGAAGGCTACTATTCGGCTGGCTATCGCAACGTGCTCGAACGGATTCCCGCCGACCGCCTGAACATGTTCCTGGAATCACTGCTCAATACGAATTTCTGGGGTGCGAAACTGCACGAGTTCGACATCGTGGATCTCGAAGACCCGGCGAAACCGCTGCGGCTGAACTACGATTTTTCGGCGCTGCAACTGGCTCGCCGTACCGGAACCGATACCTTGCGGCTCGAAAAGGGATTTTACCCGCTGAAACTGACGTACAGCTACATCAAGATGCCGATGCGCCGTTATCCGTTGTATGTCAATGCACCCAACGGGTCGGTGATGCAGGTGGAGCTATCTCCGCCGGAAGGCTACCGTATCGCGAGTTTCCCCGAAAGCCAGGAAATCCGCAGCCGCTTCGGCGTGGTTCGCTTCACGATGGAACTCAAGGAAGGTCGCCTGGTGCTGCTGCGCCGCCACGCCATTCCCGTCCAGGTGATTTCCCCGGAGGACTATGCGGAGTTCTTCAAGTTCTGCCGCGAGGTGGATCGTTACGAGAAAATCCCCATTGTTTTCGAAAAGTTGGGACCGATGGCCAGCTTGGACGCGCCGTAGTTGGAATGCGTATGGGTTTTGTACCGAGTTTGCGTGAAAAGAAGGAATTCGGCGTAAAGTTGCCTCACATAATCAATTTTTGCAGGCTTTTGAACTCGGCGTGCCCGCCTTTTCCAGCCACTGAAACAGCACGGTCTCGGTGCTGGTGATCGCCGCCCCGGCCCGGCTCATGAGGTCCAGGCCCAGCGGGTGATTGTATTCCAGGCGCGAGCAGCAGGCGTCCTCGACCACGTGGACGTCCCAGTTTTCCGACAACAGTTTCAACACGGTCTGCATCACGCAGATGTGCGTTTCCATGCCGACGACGACCAGCCGTTTCCGATCCGAATGTTCGTGCAGGCTGCGCATGAAATCGGCCTCGGCGGTGGCGGGAAAGGCGACTTTCTCGACGACGGGGGTCTCGGTGTCCAGCCATTCGGACAACTCCGGTAGCGTGCCGCCCAGTCCTTTGGGATATTGCTCGGATACGGTAATCGGCACCCCAAGCTGGATCGCCGCCCGGATGAGAATGACGCTGTTTTTTCGCACCAGTTCCCTACGTTCGGCGGGCATGATCCGAAACAGCTTGTCCTGAATGTCGATCACGACGAGTTGCGATTCGTCGGAGGTCAACACTTTGTCGGCCCATTCATTCATGCTCGTTTCCTTTCGTGCCGGTTTCGCTTCGTTTTTCTTATGTACTTGTTATGACTGCGGTTTATCGTGTATCCAGCGCTCGCCTCTCGCCTTTTTTCTCATGGCGGAGACCACAGGCAGCCGTTCGAGTCCATCCGGCGTGCAGCAGATGCGCACCGGTCCGTCATCGCTCGGCAAACCGTCGCTGACGAGACGACACCAGGCGGGAGGTTCACCTTTTGCGTCACCGGGCTGAACGATCCAGTACGAAAACGTCAGGCGGTCGTGATCGAGCCCGGTGGCAGCGTCCAGGGTGGTCATCCACGTCGAGCGTTGATAGGGAAACGAGCCGTGGCACCAGTCCTTGCTTCCGCGAACGTGCAGCGGACAGGGCCGGTCGTGGGGGCATGGAGCCACGGTGCGCCAACCGAGTCCGCTTTCTTTGAGCGTCATCAGGCCGGTGGAGAGTTCCTGGGTGCCGGGTTCGATAAGTACGAGG
This sequence comes from Myxococcota bacterium, assembly GCA_963663525.2. Lineage (GTDB taxonomy): Bacteria > Myxococcota_A > SURF-8 > SURF-8. The sequence goes on along the minus strand of CAXXHC010000003.1, from coordinate 135,995 downwards.
ATTCCTCCTGGACGCAAAAGCGTTGCCACGCGCTGTAGAAAAGGCCTGATATTGTAGGGAAATCCGGCCAGTTCGCTCAGGCAGTTGGCGGCGACGACGACATCGAAACCACGGGACATGCTGGGGCCGGAAGGCAGGCCGCGCGAGAGGTCGTGACGGATCGGGACGACTTTCGGGGAACTGGGTGCATGGGCCAGCAAATCGCCCGCCGTTTTCAACGCGGGATGCGAGCGGTCCACCAGCACGGCGCGCGGAGGCAGACCGTCGGCATCCGGGGCCAGAACTTCCAGCAATCCCGCCATGGCGGCTCCTGTGCCCGATCCGAGATCCAGCAGTTCCAGAGGTCGTTCGCGGCGGATTTTGCGAAACAAATCCAATACTTCGCCCGCCTGTCCGATCACCGCCGCAGACCGGTCGGCGTTGAGCAGGCCGAAATGGCCGACGTACGCGCTAAGCAGGCGTTTGTCTTGCAAGTACGCCGGGGGAAGCGATCCCCGTTCGTGGTTGAATGCATAGCTGAGTTCCTGCACGCCGGGAGCCAGCGCACGCGCCAGCGCTCTTAAGGAGCCACCCTTCTGGACTCGTTTCGGGATCTGCCGTCTGAGCAGCGAGAGCGTGGCGCGCTCCCACCAGGCGATGGGGAGTATTGGCTTCATGGGAGTCTCATTCGTCGGCGAAAACGACCTCGAAAAGGTTGTAGCCGGGGCGCTTCATGCCAAGTTCGGTATAAACATTCTGGGCGATGTCGTTTCGGTGAAACACATACAGTCGCAGGCCGCAGACCTCCGGGTCATTCTGCGCCTTCTCTTTCAAATATGTGTAAAGAGCCGAAAATACACCCTTTTCCCGCCATTCGGGATCGACATACACCGATTGAATCCACCAGAACAGTCCGTTTCGCCAGTCGCTCCATTCGTAGGTAATCATCAACTGCCCTACGATTTTTTCTTCGGCTTCCGCCAGCAGGTAGAAACCCCGCGAGGGATTGTCGAACACGGCGGAGACGCCCAGCAGCGAGGTCCGCTCATTCAGTTCCATTTTTTCGGTTTCCAGCGCCGTGGCGCGGTTGTTTTTCGCAATGGCGTCCCGATCTCCGGGGCCGGCCCAACGAATCGTGAGTTCGCTCATTTCCGCCTCATTGTAATGCGTAGTTCCATTGTCGCTCCGTCCGAGGGGTACCACAACGAAGCCGCAAAAACAAGGGCGAGTTCAAGGAGTTTCGCGGTTAGTCGTCTTCAGTCCGACTCAATACTAGGCCGTCAGTTGCAGTTTTTCGATCAGCGGCGGGTCTTCGCGGTCGATGACGTCGAGAATCCACTGGTTCGCACGCCGTTTCATTTCGGCGAAAATGGCGCGATCTTTGGCAAACGTGGAGGCGAAGGCCAGCGCCTCTTCCACTGTCGCTTCCGCCGTGGGGCAGGCTTTCGTGATGGCGTGATGCTCGGCCAACTCGACGGCGCCATAACGATTTCCGGTAAGCATCATTTCCTCCAACTTGTGATAGGGAATGGCTTTCCGGTTGATGGCCCACATGCCCGGGAAAAACGGAATCGAGATGTTCACTTCGGGGAAACAGAAAAAGCCCCGGTCGGCGCGCATGAAGCGGAAGTCGCAGGCGCAGGCGAAAATCGCTCCGTCGCCGAAAGCGTGGCCGGTAATGGCGGCGATCACGGGCACCGGGAAAGTCAGGGCGCGCTTGAACGAAATATTGAGATCGGTGAGAAAGGTTCGTGCGTCGTCTCGTCCCTTTTCATCGACGATAGCGGCCATGATCCATTGCAAGTCGATGCCCAGCGACCAGTTTTTCGGATCTGCGGAGCGAATCACCACGGCGTTGACCTCGCGGTCGGCCTCGATTTCATCGAAAAGCTCCAAAAGTCTGCCGACGAAATCGGGATTGTGGCGGTTTTCGCCCTCATCCCAGGTCATCAGCGCGATATGGTCCTGTTTTTCCCAGTATAGATTCGCCATGTGGTTTGCCTCGTCGTTTCATTCGGAAAAAAAGTATCTTTTTATTTACTATTCCTGTCCGTTTCGCGCAAGTTCCTGAAAAAACACCCCTTTAAGATTCCATAATTACAAGCATCGTTTAGATTCCTTCCCTATGGCCGATTTCATAACAGTGTGTGTGTTTTTTTCCAGGTTCGAGCATTCTCGAACCCAAAGGCGGAAGAACGCTTTGTGGATCGCCTGACCGGACAAACGGGACCGCCCTCTCCCGAAGCCTTCAATGGCTGTGAAGAGGAATCCAAGGTGGCCTGCCTTCGCGGCCACATGCTGCATTGGATCGAGCGAGGCGGGTTGGAAGTCCCCAGCATTCCCAGCGCACTGGCCGAGGCGATGCGTCTGGCAAACAATCCCTATTCCAGTATGCGGGAAATCGAAAAGCTGATCGAAATGGATCAGGCGGTGGCCGTACGCCTTCTACGTTATGCCAACTCCTCGTATTTTAAGGGAATTTCGAAGATTCATTCCATCCGTGACGCCATCGTGCGGATTGGCCAGCACACGTTGCGAAACCTGTTGTTCGGCCTGTTTTTGGAAACGAAAGTGTTTCGTTCGAAGTCGTATCAGAAACTAGTCAACGCGCTATGGATGCATGGCATCGGCTGCGCGGTGCTTTCGCGTCGCCTGGCCCCGGAATTCGATCTGGATGCGGAGGCGGCGTTTCTCGCGGGTTTGCTGCACGATGCGGGCAAGACCGCGCTGATCGGTTCGGTGGTGGCCTGTGCCGAAATCAGCCCGCTTCCTGCTCCGGAAATCGTCGAGATCGCCATGGACGACCTTCACACCATGGCCGGACTGGAAGTGGTGGAACGCTGGCAATTGCCCGAAATGATTGTCGAAGCGGTCAGCAGCCACCACAATTTCCAAGGGGCATTGCAGAACCGGCGATTGGTGGCGCTGATCCAGGCGGCGGACATCCTTTCATACAAAATCGGTTTGGATCTGATCGGAGACTCGAAAGAGGAATCCGAGGACGACCTTCCCCTGGCGAGAACACGCAGGCTCCGCAGTGCGGTGGATATCGCATCGCATCCCGCGTTTCAGTTTCTCGGAATTGAAGAAGAACTCGTGGAACGTCTGGAAGAGGAAAAACTCGGCTTGCAGGAAAAGATGAGCAATCCATTTTTACAGAAAACCCCAAGTCGCCTGTCACTCGTCGATTATGGGGAACGGGAGCCTTCAGCCACGATATCCGCCAACGACACCACCATCATGCCTGCAGTCTGGCTGAACGAATCCCTGCCTTGGATTGCCGCAGTGACGCTGATTTTATCTTCCGTGGCGGTTTGGATACTCCTGTTTCAGTCCGGGTGATGCAAGTTCCCGTTATCAGGAGATTTCCAGCCGGAGCACGTCGAAAAGTCCCACCTTCGCACGTCCGTTTTCAATCGGAATTTCCCGTTCGTCGGCGACGATCTTGCCTAACGATATTCCATGTACGGCGATTTCCAGGGTTTCGTAAGGGAAGGGGACTTTTCCTTCCACGGATCGGCGGATCTCCCAGCCGCCCTCGAAAGGCGTTCCCTCGAAACGGTCGATGCGGCCTTCTTGCCCGCCGTCGCCCTGGTCGGAATACAACGTGAAGAAAAACGACGGCGTATCGGGACGCAAGTAGGCGTGAAGACAGAGATTTTCCCCTTCGTGCAAGGGAAGCAGGCTGCCCGCCCGCACGAAGCGCGGCAGGTGGTTCAGGTCCGCCTTCACGAACCTTTTGCACGATCCCTCCATCCAGGTTTCGTCTTCCAGGGACATCCAATCCCCGTCGGGGAAGGTCACTTCCCGGCCCCGCGCACCTTCTTCGAGCACTGGAGCCACGAGGAGGTTGTCGCCCACCATGAAGGCGTCATCCACGTCCCACAATGCCTCGTTTTCGGGCTGGCTCCACCATAGGGGGCGCACCAACGGTCGCCCCGTGCGGGACGCTTCCCAGGCCAGGGTATACCAGTACGGCAGGAGTTTTACACGACAATCCAGGAATTTCCTCGTGATTTCCGTTACTTCCTCGCCGAAACTCCATGGTTCGCGCCGCTTGGTGAACACGGCGGAATGGGTGCGGAAGAACGGCATGTGGGAGGACATCTCGAACCAGCGCACGAACAGTTCCGGCGAGGGATCGCCGTTGAAGCCGCCCGTATCGGAGCCGGTGTAGGGCACGCCGGACAGGCCGAGCATCAGCGCCAGCCGTAAATTATGCCCTAAACTCCACCAGTTGCAGCCCGTGTCCCCGGTCCAGTTCCAGGCGTAACGCTGGACGCCCGCCCAGCCGGAACGGGTTAAAATCCAGGGACGTTTTTCGGGTTGCAGCCGTTCGAGCGCTTCGAAGGCGGCCCGGTTTTCCAGCAACCCATAGAGGTTGTGCGCCTCCAGGTGATCGCCTCCGCGCCCCTCCATGTGGTGTACGGTATCCAAAGGAAGCGTCGGTCGGTTTGTACCGCTGAACACCGCCGGTTCGTTCATGTCGTGCCAGAAGCCGTCCACGCCCTGTTCCACGAGGCTTTCGTATTGTTCTCCCCACCAGCGGCGCACCTCAGGGTCGGTGAAATCGGGAAAACCGCACCAGCCCGGCCAGACCGGCCCATGAATCACGTCGCCGTCCGGGGACTTGCAGAAATGGTTCGCTTCGAGTCCTTCACGATACAATGCAAAATTCGGATCTTTTTTCACGCCGGGATCAAGGATCGTCACCACCTTGACGCCTTTTTCGTGCAGGGTCGCGCACAAACGGGAAAGATCGGGAAAACGCGAACGATCCACCGTAAATACGCGGTAGCCGTCCATGTAATGGATATCCAGATGCACCGTGCCGAGCGGCAGTTTGCGGCGCTCGAATTCCTCCACCAACTCCAGCACTTCTTCTTCCGTCTTGTAGCTCCAGCGGCACTGGTGGTAGTGCAGCGCCCAGATCGGAGGCAACGGAGCGTTGCCGGTCAGTTCGCCGTAGCGTTCCATCGCCCGCGACATCGGACCCGGAATGAAGTAGCTTCGTAATGCACCCCCGGTGAATTCGGCGGTGGCGTCGCGTTCGAAATCGAAGGTCGCCTTGTGGGAATTCTCGAAAAAGACGAGGTAATTCCCCTGCTTATGCAGTCCTAGGTAGGTGGGAATGCAGACGTAGATTGGATCTTTGCCGGGGCCGTAGTCGCCCATCGGCTCCTCGTTCCACATCAGGTAGCGCCCCCCACGAAGGTTCAACGCATGGTTGCGCTGTCCAAGGCCGAACACCCGTTCTTCTTCCCGCAATGCGGCCCGGTGTCGCCAACCGTCGCCGACGCGCAAGGGCGGCGATTCCCGACGCAACACCGCGCCTTCGGGTGTCTCGAAGGTGACGTTTCCGTCGTGTTCAAGTCGGACGACGAGTTCGAAAGTGCTTAAAATCTCAAGGTTTTCTTCGGATACGCGGGTGAATTCCACCTCGGGCCAGTCCGTGCGGGCGAGGGCGTAGGGCACCGGCAACACGCCGGGCGTCCAGGTTAAACGCACCAAGTCGGTGGCCAGCACTACGGCCTCGAGCGAGGCGTGCTCGAAATCCAGCCGAATGCCTCCCGGAACTTCCTCAACCTGTTGAAACGCCCCGATTTCCTGCCATCGATGCGGAGCGGCGTTCAGGGTTTGGAGTTTTTTGGCGTCCCAGAATGTCTTTTTCAGTCCGTAGATTACCGCCTGACCGACGTTGCGCCAGCCCACGGCATGAAGTCCCTTGATTTGCGTGAGGAGATCCATAAGCAGTCACCGTGGTTCAGTCGTCGGAAGGTCCGTCCATCGTCGGCGTGTGGCACAGATAGGTGGAGTCGTCGTCCACGCTGATGCGTAACGCATTGTAATCACTGCCGCAATTTTCTTCGCTGCGTCCAAGCTTGATGACGTCGAGGCAGGTGGCGTCGTCGTCCAGGCGCATGAAACGCATGAAGGAGCGGTTTGCGTCTGCGTACAGATTGGGGGAGATATTCACGTCGTAAGCCGGATCGCTCGATCCGAGAATCAACGATTCGTTTTCGGTCGTGAGCAAGCCCTTGATTTTCATCACCCGACCATCTTCGTCCACCTGGGCGATTTCGAAATCACCGAACTGGTCGGCGCGGTTGACGTTGTAGATTTCACCGGTGAGGATGCCGTTCATCACGGTGGTCACACCGGGCAGTCCGTCGCGGTCCTGGTCCCAGGAGGTCTCCAGGGTGTCGCGGGTGGGCAGCGGATCGTTCGCCGGATCGTCCAGCAGCGCCCCTCGGATTTCCAGGTAATGATCGGTGCGGAAGGCATCGCCCACATTGAAAGACTCCGGTGTGGCGTTCCAGTGGTGGTAGGCCACGGCCAGCGTATATTTGGCGGGAACTTCCATCCAGGCGAGGTCGTCGAACTCGGTGCGGGGAACGTCTTTGGTCTCGTTCGTTTCGTCCGCACGGAAATTTTTGGCTTCATGGTAACAGTATTTGCCGTCTAATTCGATGCCATCTTCCGTCTGTCGGATGCGAAACAGCAGGTGGTGAATGTTGGTGGTGTCCTGGCAGTTGACCAACGGGAAGCCGCAATTGGTGAACGTAGAGTTGTTGATTGCTCCGTAAACTCCCGTAATCTTATGATTTTCCTTGGTTTCGTCCAAATATTCGCCCCAGTCCACGCCGTCATCGGTGTGGGTGCAGCGTCCGAGAACCGTCTCGCGCGAGAAGAAGTTTTCGGTCTGATCGACGCCATCGGGAAGCTGGCAGCGCCAGTCGTATCCGTGGAAAGCGCAGGAGGAATGGTCGTAACACCACCTGTAACAGACCTTTCGGTCGTTGCCGGGATCTTCGCCGCATATGTGGCCGCGATCCATCGTACCGCAATCCTCGTCGGTGTCGCAGGACAGTGTGCAGTAGCCATCGCTGCCGCAGAGCCACTCGTTGCCGAGCACCTGCTGACAGAAAGCATCTTCCTCGCAGAAATACACCGATTTTTGCGGGCAGCGTTCGTCCTCTTCCTGGTCTACCGGAATGCAGCCGCCGCATTCGGAGCATTTGAAACTCAATGCTGGGAGTTCCGCATCTTCGAAAGAAATCCCCGCCGCCTGAGCTTCCTGCCAGGCCTTGCGGGCGGCTTCGTCGTAGAAATAGCAATCTTTGTTGGCGGTACATTCGATGGTACACAGGTTTTTTTCGGGATGGCAGTAGCTGCCGATGCCGCAGTCCGAGGAGACTTCGCAGCTTTGAAATCCCAACACTTCTTCGATGGAATCTCCCCGTTCGGACAGGGGGATGCCTTCCTCGATTTCGCAACCGGTCCAGACGATACACGAAGCCAACAGCAAAAGGATCGATATGCCGCAAGCGTTTGTTTTCATTGTTTTTCTCCTGCTTGCCGGTTGATTAGAAATAGTAGCTGAACGATACGCTCGCCAAAAAGATCCAGCCGCCCATTTTGTAACCCGGAAAGCCCGGATTGTTGGTCTGGAGTCCCTGCGCCTCGGCGATGGGCAAATCTCCGACGATGGTCGTCGTTTCGTCGGCGAATTCATCCACCACGAGACTTGGATCTTTGTACACCGTGCGGGGAATCATGTACCAGAACTGCATCCCGTAATCGAAGCCGAACTTCTTTTCGAACAGCGTGAAATCGAACTTGTGGCCCGCCGAAAGGCACAAAGTGTCGGAGTCGGCGTAGTTGGTTCGTCCCACCTGGGCCGGAACCGGTGACGGATGGTAGCCGAAACCGGTTTTTACTTCCGCCGAAAGGTCGGTGTCTTTGTAGTAGGCGTATTGACCGCTCCACTGAACCGAGATCGTATCTTTGAACTTGAAACGTCCCGTTTTGCCATCCATCGGGTCTTCGTAGTACGCCGAGGGAGGCCAGTGCGCGGCTTCCTGGGGCGTCTGGTCGTGCTGGTCGATGTAGAAACGCCAGAGGTTCCAGGTTACGTTGACCTGGGTGGTGAAATCCCATTTTTTAATACCGAACGAGCCGGAAACCTCCATCGGTTCGTAGTCCACGAGGATGGTCAGCGACTGGTTGGCCCGTTTGGGGATGGTGTAGTCGTTGCTGCTTTCGTGGAACTGCCACAGCGACATCTTGCCGCCTCCGTCCACCTTCATATACGACCAATGCCGCCACGTGGCGCCAATGGCCATCCACTCCAGCGGCTGCACCTGAATGCCGACCAGCGGCTTGAGCGACAACGAGGCTTCGGTGGAGTTGTTCATCAGGGAGTAATCCTGCACGGAGGCGTCCGGCATGTAAATGTCCATCTTGGCCACGGTGGCGATGCCGATTTTCAACGAAAGTCCGAAGGAAATCAGGTCGTTAGGCGCGTAGGAGACACCCATCAGACCATCGATGGTGCGTGGCCATTCTCCGAACAGAGGAAAGTGCAGCTTGTTCGTGAAGTGCTGCTCGTTTTCATTGTAATAATAGGTATTCATCGAGATGATGTTGAGACTGTCGATGGGAATCAGCATCAGGTTGGCGAAGCGCATTCCCTCGAACAGTTCCATCGACGCCCCGAAACCGACGTAGGCGTAGGGATCGTTCACCTTGGTATCGCTGCGTTTTTTCCACAACTCGATGGTCGGAACGGCGAGATCCTGCTGTCCAGGATCGTTGCCCATGCGGGAATTGTAGATGGATAACGGCACGTTGGAGGAGGCGGGTTTTTCGAAAAGATCGATGTGCAGGTTCGGTACCCAGACCGTCACTCCGATGGAAGCTTTCGCGGGGAAGCGGGACAGCAGTGCCGGATTCGAGTACAGCACCCCCAGACTGTCGCCATAGCTGACGTTGCCGTTGGCCGTGGCCATGGTCGACGTATCGTATCCCAACATCCGAAACGCGCCTGCGTGGACACTTGCCGGGAACAACAGCAGCAAACATACGACCCACACCGATCCTCGCCATGCAGTTCGAATTCCCACGGAACTACTCCTTTTCAACAAATTTTGCATCTCGTCGGTCGCGGCAAAAGTACCGAGTGCGCGCACTATAAATCCTGCCGTCGCGTTCCGTCAAGCACGGGGTGGACTTTCTCCGTGTCGTGGATATGAGTGAAATGGTGCGGAAATGGCTGTTTTTTCATGAAAATGTGGATTCGAAGCGTGCAATGAACGAGAGGCCACCTTTACGAAACCGGTTTTTTCACCACCCGATCGATCGCTTGAAGCGTCGCCAGAAGGTCTTCGAGGTCGTCCAGCCTCAGCATGTTCGGGCCGTCGCTTTTCGCGTGGTCGGGGTCGTCGTGGACTTCGAGAAACAGCGCGTCGATTCCCACCGCCACTGCCGCGCGCGCCAGCAACGGGACGTGCTCGCGGTTTCCTCCGGAAGCGTGTCCCAGTCCTCCCGGTTCCTGGACGGCGTGGGTGGCGTCGAACACCACGGGATGTCCGAAGCTACGCATTGCGGCCAGGGCGCGAAAATCCACCACGAGGCGGTTGTATCCGTGGGTGACGCCGCGCTCCGTCAGCAGGATGTCCGTGGCTCCATTGGCCTCCAGTTTTTCGACGAGCGGCCCGATGTCCCACGGCGCGAGAAACTGTCCCTTTTTCACGTTGACCGGCTTGCCAGAGCGTGCGGCGGCGGCGAGCAGGTCCGTCTGGCGGCATAAAAAGGCGGGAATCTGTAGAATATCAAGCACTTCCGCCGCCGGGGCGACTTGCTCGACGGCGTGGACGTCGCTCAGCACGGAAAGGCCGGTGCGTGCCTTCACAGTCTGGAGAATGCGCAATCCTTCTTTTAGGCCGGGACCGCGAAACGAGGAGAGCGAACTGCGATTGGCCTTGTCGTACGACGCTTTGAACACGCAGGGAATTCCGCGCCTCCGGGCGATGATGGCGATGGCTTCGGCCATGTGCAAGGCGTGAGACTCGCTTTCGATCACGCAAGGCCCCGCAATCAGGGCAAAAGGCCGCCCGTCGCCGATGGCGAAATCACCGACATGCACGGGTCTTACGGTCGAATCGGTTTCCATAGCATTCGCACCTTTTCCAGATCCTCCAACGTGTCCACGCCCCAGCTCATATGCTCGGCCACGATGCAGGCAATGGGGATTCCATGTTCCAGCGCGCGGAGTTGTTCGAGGGATTCCGCGCGTTCTCTCTCGGACGGAGGGAGCCGAACCAGACGTTCCAGCGTTTCACGCCGGAACGCATACAACCCGATGTGCCCATACAGGCGTGAGACACCGGGAATCTCTTTTCGGGAAAAGTCGAGGGCTCGCCCCTGCGCATCGAGGGCCACTTTGACGAGGTTCGGATTCTTCATGTCCTCCGGTGAGGAGAGCGGCGCGCAGACGGTGACGACCTCGGCGGTGGGATCGTTTTCGAAAACCTTCAACACACGACCGATCCACGCCGGGTCGATCAGCGGTTCATCCCCTTGAATATTCACGACAATTTCGGCCTGGAACGCTCGCGCCGCTTCCGCGACCCGCTCCGTACCCGAAAGATGGTCCCGCCGGGTGAGTCGTACCGGGACGCCTTCGCGGTCGCAGACATCTCGGATGCGTGGGTCGTCGGTGGCCACGCAAAGATGGTCCAGTCCTGCCAGAGCCGCCCTTTTGTACACGCGCACGACCATCGGTTTGCCGTGAAGATCCGCCAGCGGCTTGCCGGGAAAGCGCGTGGATTCGTAGCGCGCCGGGATGACGCCGAGGCTGGAATGTTTTCGGCGGGTTCGAGGTGGGATGTCGTCCGCACCGTTTGTTTTTTTTTCGCTCATAATGGATTTTTCACGCACGATTCGCGATAATCCGACTCGATTCATGCCATTTTACGACAAATCGTGCCAAAACGGGAACGAACCGAAACGAAGGAGGCCGTGATGGGATTTTTTAAAAAACTCTTGGGCATTTGCGAGACCCAGCCGCCAGTGGACGCCTCGTGCTGGCGTTTCGAAAACGGCGTGATTTATATCGATCTCGCCAAGGCGAAAGAGCTGTCCGAGCCCGGAGGGGCGATTCGCCTGGAGGAAAACGGCATGTCCGAGCGCGTGCTGGTGATGCGTGCGGAGGATGACCAGTGGGTCGCGTACCATAACCGCTGTGCCCACGGAGGCAGGCGCCTGGACCCGATCGACGGCGGACAGCGCGTCCGGTGCTGCTCGGTCGGCCAGAGCGTCTACGACAAAGAAGGCCACGTCCTTTCGGGATCGGCGAAAAAAGACATCAAAACGTACCCGGTCGAGGTCCAAGGCGACGAGATCGTCGTGCGCGTCGGGTGACGTGCCCGAAAAGTCGTGCAATCACAGCTGCTTAGGCATGGAATCGAGATCGACGGTGGACAGCGCGTAGCGGATGAGCTGGCTTTTGTTGGCCTTCGAGTATCCGCGTCGCTTGAGGATCTGCACCATGCTTTCCAGATTCTCGATATCTTCCTTGTACAAGGAAATGCAGCAGATTTTGTAATGCGCGGGTTTTTGAGCAGGTTTTTTCGTTTTCGGAGCCTGTACCCGCCGCGTCGGCTTGAAAAAGTTGTCGAGCACGTCGTCGTCGCTCAGCGGGCTTTCGGGCAAGACGCTTTCGTGTTCCTTCATTCGAAATTCTCCTATCCTTTCAAGTCGTTAGAGGGTCAAGGAACCAGTTTTTTGACCACGGCGAGGTAATCGACCGCCGCGTTGGAATCGGGGGCGTACTCGTAGATCGTCTTTTTGAATCCCGGCGCTTCCTTGAGTTTGGTGGACTGCCGGATCGGCGGAAGCACGCGGTCTTTGAAGTGGGCTTCGAGATGGCGCAGCACCTCGCCGCTGATGCGCGTGCGTGAGTCGTAGAACGTGGGCAGCACACCCGCGATTTCCACCTCCCGGCGCATCAGGCGCGCCATACGGCCAAGCGTTTTGAGCACCTGCTTGACGCCCACGAGCGCCAGAAAATCGCAACTGACCGGCACCACCACTTCATCGGCGTAGGCCAGCGCGTTTTGATTGAGAAGACTCAGTGCGGGGGCGCAGTCGAGCACGACGAAATCATAGTCCCGTTCGCCCCGTTGATCCACCATGCGGTTGCGCAACACGCGCTCCCGTAACGGCATGGAATCGAGCGCCACTTCCACGGCGGCCAGCGTTTCGTTGCTGGTCACGATGTCGAGGTTGTCGCGGATCGGCACGGCGCATTCGTCCACCTTGCGGTCTTCAATCAACAGATGGTACGAGGTGAATTCCCCGGTAATTCCAAGACTTACGCCGACGTTGCCCTGGGCGTCGAGGTCGATCAGCAAGGTGGAGTATCCCTGCTGAGCCAGCGCCGCCGCCAGGTTGATCGCCGTGGTGGTTTTGCCGGTGCCGCCTTTCTGATTCAGCACGGCGATGCGCCGGGTGCCTCGATGCTCCCGGTGCGTTTCCACCTTTTCCGGCTGAAGGCATTCCTGGGAGCAGTAAAAACGCGCGTTTCCTCCATGAATCACCCGCTGCCAGACCTGTTCCGGGACGAAAGAGCGTCCGCAAGTGTGGCAGGTGACCCGGCCCCCCTCGGACTGGGCGTCCAAAAGGCAGCGCTGGGAACAAAAATACGTGAATTTTCCAGCCCCTACGGGTTTGACCTGGTAGGTGAACCGGGGCGTGAAACTTCGTCCGCAATGCGAGCAACGTCGGATTTCATCGATGGCCCGTTCCATGCTTCCTCCTATCCAGTATCCTCTATTTAATGGATATATACTTAATTCATTAATTGGTTTCGCTTGATTGTCAAGCATTTTTTTGCTAGGCTGCGATTCCTGATCCGATTCATCCAAGATTCTGTTTCGATAGGGCGGACCGTGCATGAAGGAAAAAAGCGTGTGGCGCAAGGCGCGACGGTAAGTCTTCTTGGCTGAAAAGGCATCGAAGTTCATCGAAAACAGGTTTAAAAAACGAAAAGCTCTCAGCCTGGAGGGATGTGATGTCGAAATGCTGGACCCTGTGGATGGTTTCGTTTCTCGTGTTGTTCACCGTGGGGTGCGCGGGACGCCAACTGAACCTCAATCCCGCTCCCGGAAGCCGGACGCCGTACCATATGCTTATCGTGGACAAGCTGACCAACCCCCGGCAGGCGCAGGGACTGGCCCAGTTGCTTGAAGACAAAGAAGAGCGGGCCATCGTGCTGTTGGATCTGGCTCATTTCGAGAATCCGGAGATTTTAATCCCCCTGAAAGGCAAAGTTGATTTCTTCCTCCGTTCCGATGTGAATCACAAGGTCACGCAGGCGGAGTGGGACGTGCTAGGCACCTGGGTAGTGGGTCAGGGCATCTGCATCAAAGGTGTCTGGATGTTCCGAGGAAGTGTACCGCCGAATTTCGAAGGCAACTGTGCCACTTGTGGAAGCACCCCGATTGTCGTCAATGAAGTGGCGGCGAATACCTTCAAGGTGATGGTGGAAATGGACCGTCTTCCCGCCGCGCCGAAGCGAGTGATTCTGCCGGTTTTCGATGCCGGGGATACCACATCGGTATTTTCCATGAAAGAGATCGAGGTTCCCCAGGCTGGTGGAGACGCTACGGCGGGAGTGATTCACATCTTCGGACTGCGTTTCGAGTCGCTTCACAAGGGACACGCCCGGATGCTCGACGAATGGTTCGCCGAACGGCGCAAGGAAGACTCGATGTTCCTCCCGGCCCGGCATTTCATCGATCTTCCCTGGAAGAAAAAGACCCAGGCGTCACAACTAGCTGAAATCACGGAATAATCGTACAAACTATGCGCATCGCGCTCATCGGGTCGAAGGGGCAACTCGCCCGCGATATCGCTGAAACGTGGCCCACAAGGCTCGATTGCAGCATTGTATCTTTCGACCACGGAACCCTCGATATGGTCCGGCGAGACCTCGTGACGGAAGTCCTGGAGGAGGCACGTCCGGATCTTGTGGTGAGTTGTGCCGCCTTTCATCGGGTGGACCGCTGCGAATCCGAGGTGGCACGCACCTACGAAGTCAACGTAATCGGGCACCAGAACCTTGCGGACTTCTGCCGCGCCCACGGTCTGGGGATGATGTATTTCTCCACCGATTACGTGTTCGACGGCGAAAAACGGACTCCCTACCTCGAAACCGACACTCCCCGCCCGCTTTCCGTATACGGTCATTCCAAACTGGCAGCGGAACGCGTCGTGTCGAAAACGCTGGAAAAACACTGGGTTATCCGTACCAGTGCGTTGTACGGAATCGGCGGTGCGACCGGCAAAGGCGGCAACTTCGTGGATGTCATGCTTTCCGCAGCCGCAAGAAAGCGTTCCCTGCGCGTGGTCAACGACCAGATCATCACCCCTACGTCCACACTGGAATTGGCCCGCACGATGGCCGAACTGGTCGATCGCGGAGTCACTGGCCTGTTTCACGCCACGGCATTGGGCGAAACGAGCTGGTACGATTTCGCCGTACGCATTTTCGAGGAAGCGGGTGTCGAGGCGGATCTCTCCCCCGTTTCCGCCGAGGAATACGGAGCCGCCGCCCGTCGCCCGGCATATTCCGTGCTGGAAAATCGCGCCCTGGACGAAGCGGGCATCCGGCAGCATTTCACGCCGTGGAACGAGGGCTTGAAAAGGTACATCCAGACGCTGAAAAGCGAATGATATCAGAATGTTATATTGTTTTCACGGAAGCGGAATCTAACGGTCGAGCGCGAGTGAAATCAATCCATTTTCCGTGCCAGGCGCGAGGCCAGCGAGCAGGCGACCTCGGATACCTCGTCGAACGATACTCTGCCGGACCAACTGGCTCCGGCGATGACCTGTCCCGTTTTGATTCTCACCACCCGCACCGACATATGGGTCAGACGACCGGAGCGAGAATCCATCGAGCCGAGCACTAAATAGTTGACATTATTCAGCATCAACGCCTGCTGGGCCTCGCCCTCGATCATGCCGGTCTGCGCCATCTCGTGTTCTTTGAAGATGGGATCGAGGCGGCTACGCTCCACGATAATGTAGCCTTTTCCCAACAATTCCAACGTAACGGCGTCGGTGAGGATGGTCTGGTAATCATGGCGATCCCCGGTGAATCCCAAAATGCCGAACTTGACCTGGGTTTTGTCCAGTTCGAGGTCGGGAATCACGTAGGCCCGCGTATTGGTCTGCACGCAGGCTGGAAACGCCAAAAGAATGCATCCTAGAAGCAGGATTCCACCGAGGATCGATCGGTTCATGTCGTCTCCATCGTCAAACGCGCCGGAAAATGAAAGGGAGTACGGGCTTCCGCGCGATCCGCTCCCCGCATCGAAACCGAAAACCGGGAAACTATGGAATGAAACACGTTCTTTGTAGGTATCCCACCCAAGAACAATACAGGATTGTACCCGAATCGCTTCGATTTTCCAAGTGTGGCAAACACGGAGCCAGGGCGATTCAATTCTTGATTCGGCACGATCGAACTCGGTGAATCGAGGAAAGGGTGCCTGGGTCTTCGATCCGGAACGGATCGATGGCCCGGATTGCTTGTGTTTTCACGGCCATTCGCCTAACGGCGAAAGAGCGTGGCACCTGCGAGGGTACTTGGAGGGGGTAATCTTTCAAGAATTGAATCGCCCTGAACACGGAGCTTGCCTGTACCGTATTTCACACGGGCAGGACTTCAGTCTGGCCCGTGCCACTTGGCGTTGGGAATTTTTTCGCCGGACGTTCACTAAATAAAAGATAAAAAGTGAAAATAACTAAAATTAATAACTTTTAACTTATTGATTTTTCATGATAATATTGTATTTAAACTATCTTTAACGTTCACAGGTTGTGAACGTTAAATGGCTTGCTCCGGTGCTTTTCTCTTGAATTCCACGGTGTTTTTTCACACACTTGAGACGTCACCGAGGCCCGATGATCTCGCCGGGCGAGGGAAGAAAGGAACCATGAAACCCAGCACGCTCAATCTGTTCGAATACACCGACTACCGGGCCTTTTTAAAAGATCGGCTGGAGGAGTTGAAAAACGGCGACGGGCGGTATTCCTATCGTTTTCTGGCCAACCGGTTGGGGCTGTCCTCGAAAAGCCACCTGAAAATGGTGGTGGACGGCTCCCGACATCTTTCCGAGCCGCTGGCCTCCAAACTGGCGGACCTTTTATGCCTCAACGCCCGCGAGACAGACTTCTTCATGGAACTCGTGCGTTTCGCCAAGGCGCGTAACGACCGCCAGAAGCGGGAGATTCTGGCCCGGCTGCGGCGTAAGTCCCGCTTTTTGGACGTCCACCGGGTCGAGTTGGAGCGCCTCGACTATCTCAACGATGACCTGACGCTGACCTTGCGCGAAATGGCGGCGCTGAAAGATTTTTCGGAAGATCCGCAGTGGATCGCTTCGCGTTATCGTGGACGCGCCGGAAAAAAGAAGATCGAACAGGCGTTGGAACGACTGCTGGAAATGGGTCTGTTGGCCCGCAACGAGACAGGAAAACTGGAGGCGGTGCACGCCCACCAGGACGTTTCGGGTGATATCGCCAACGTGGCCCTGCGAAGTTTTTACAAGCGCATGTTCCAGAAAGCGTCCGCGTCGTTGGAAATAAGCCGCGAGGAACGCCATTTGGGTGGCTACACGATGACGCTTTCGCAGGATGCCTACGTGCAAGTCACTGAAATTCTTCAAGATGCCGTAACTAAAATCCGACGTGTGGTGGACGAAGACGACGCGCCGGAAAACGTCTATCAAATGGTTTTTGCCCTGTTTCCCCTGACCCGCTCGAACGGAGACGGCGGGGAAGATTAACACGTGGAGGATGAAAATGTCTGGAAGTACGAAATTCGGACGATGGCTGCCGCTTTTGTTTTTGGCCCTGTGGCTGTCGCTCTCGTCGGCTTGCAGCGATTCGGGCGGCGCGATTTCCCTTCCCCAGGGAGATGAGGACAACACCTCCGAGCAAGAGGGGAGTGGGGACGAACCCGAGATAGCACTGGAAATGATTATCCGTGGTACGGGAACCACCGAAGGCAACCCGGCCATCGTCGTGATCGGTTTCGGCGAACGTCCCACGGACCCAAAAATCGAGCGCAAAGTGGAGTGGACGCGCGTCAACCTGCGGATCAGCGGGGCGTTTCTGGCATCCAGCGAGCACTGCGACACCGACCACGGCTCCGTGCTTCGAAGCCATTCCGGCACCTTCGACTTTTCCCTGGTCGGCTCGGAAACCAAACGAATTCGCATGTTTACCGAACCAACGCTCGAATACTGCTCGCTGGACTTCAGCCTGGAGGAAAGCGGCGA
Source organism: Myxococcota bacterium (assembly GCA_963663525.2). Classification (GTDB taxonomy): domain Bacteria; phylum Myxococcota_A; class SURF-8; order SURF-8. The sequence goes on along the minus strand of CAXXHC010000003.1, from coordinate 118,884 downwards.
TGCGCTAATTCTTGAAGGCGAACACAAAAACGGCAGCACCCGCAGCCTGCACACCGCACTCAACGGACAATTGCCTTTCGCGCCGGTCGGTGGACGCTTTTTATGGGATGAATCCGCGCGGGAGCATTGGATCGTCGTCCTCGATCCTCGCAAACTGCCCGAAGACGACGAGGCCGAAAGCCTTTCCCTCGATGAAGAGAGCAACCCCGTGTTGTTGCAGCAGTGGCGGGAAGCCTTCGTCGGGGCGCTCGCCGTGTACCGGGATCTGGACGAAAACGGCCAGATCGACGAAAACGAGTTGAACGAGGACAACCTCGTCGCGCTGGGTGATCCCACGAGACTCAATGCGGCCTGGTCTTCGGGAAATCTCGCCCCGATTCCTTCCGACTCCGACGGCGTATTCGTCGCGCCTCCTCCTTTGGGTAGTGACGATGCGCCCGGCACGATGCAGGAACCGGTGGCGACCATCGGTCGGGGCGTGGAATTGGCGGGATTCTCGAAAGCCGTCTTCGTCGCCGAGGGCGAATATCCCGAATCCGTGCTCACCATGGCGTCCCTGTATGGCGGATACGAAGCCGCGACCTGGACGCGCGACCTGGATGCCCATACGACGGTCATTGCGGCCCACATGGCGGAGAACGCCGAATTCGGCCTGCAAGTGTACGACATCGCCTCCGCGAATCTCACCGTCCACGAAACGGTTTCCAATCGACGGATCACGATCCAGGGCTTTTCCATCGTGGCTCCCGTCGGAGGTGGGGACATCGAGACCACAGCGGGAATTTCCGTGCTCAACAACACCTGGACCGTACTGGCCGACAACCTCGTCCGGACCGCTTCCAGTACGACTTATGGGCATGTCGTCGGCATCCAGGTGGCCCAGTACGGCGACAGCCAACTGCTTCGCAATCGCGTCGTTCTGACTTCCGCAGAGAGTGGCGAAGGCGTCATCCTGGGCGAAAACGTCACGGTTCGCCTGGAAGACAACCTGTTGAGTTTCCAGAACAATTCGAATGAAGTCGGCGTGCGGACCGAGGCGCCCCACTTCGTTTCGCTCCGCCGCAATTTCATCGTGAGTACCAGCGACGCGACGGATTCTACCCTGTTGTACGTCGCAAACTCCTGTACTCGTTACGAAAACTGCCGCGTGGAAGCCGCCAACAACCGCTTTATCCACACCGCGCTTTGCGGGGCGGATTGCCCGATGGTGGAAATCGAAGAAGTTCCCTGCATTTTCTCGAACAACGTCTTTTCCGGAACGGGAAGCGCCGGAAGTCTGCTCGTCGAGCTTCGCGGGCAGAAAAGCGTGGTCGCCGCAAACAACGTGTTCCAGATCTTTCCCTCCGAAGCGTCCGAAGGAACCCTGAGCGTGTTCAAGACCGGTTCGGCGGCGCAACTGACCTCCTACCACAACCTGTTCCACCTGCCGGATCAGGCGGGCGTGGTGTTCGTGCAGGACGCTTCCTCGACCACCCACGTGGATTCGGTGGCCGCGCTCAATGCATGTGCCTGGGAAAACTGCGTGTCTGCCGGGGGCAACCTGGCCGGAGATCCGTTGCTCGTCGATGCCGAAAACGGCGATTTCCACCTGCAACCCAACAGCCCCTGCATCGATTCCGGCATGGACCCGCTGCTGGCCGGGATACGCCTCTGGAGCGACGCCGACGGCGTGGTTCGACCCCAAGGCGATGGCTTTGACATCGGCGCTTTCGAATACGACGGAAATCCGTCCGAGCACGAATGCCCGGAGGTCGTCAACGCCTGCGAACGACGCCCCAGCAAGTGCATCGACAATGCGATCGCCCTGTGCCAGGAACATTACGACGCCTTCGGCTGCCTGATCTCCACGGACTACGAGGACTCCAATCCCACCGAGTGCGGAAACGCCTATTGCTTCGACGAGCCACCGTCGGGCGTCTCGGCGGAAATCATGGCGATCTGCATGGAAGAATGCACCCCCTGCGAAACCTCGGATGCGGTGCTCTGCCTTCCCAACGCCGGGGGCGGTTGTCGCCAATGGGATTGCGTGGATGGCTGCCGGACGCTGGCCCTCGATTCTCCAGATAATTCAAAGGCTTGCGGTGGTGAGGACAACCTGTACTGCATGTCCGAAACGCTGTGCGGGCCGGTGCTTTCCATAACTCCCGATGGGCTCATCTTTGGCTGTGTCGCGGTGGGTTCGACTGCCCAAAAGCCTGTCACGCTACGTAATATCGGCAGTGGTGACTTGACGATTTATTCAGTAGTATTAAGGAACAATGGATGGTTTGATATCCGGGGACCGGATTTGCCTGTGACGATACCGGTAAGCGGATCCCTAACTTTTTACGTTTCGGTTTCTCCTGATTCAATAGTGCCGAGAGACAACGAAATTCAAGTTCTAAGCTCGGACTGTGAGTGGCCATTCCGCACCATCTACACACTCATGGATTGCGATGACGATCCGCAATGCTATGGCCAACCCGAAGGCGCGGCCTGCGACGACGGCAGCGTATGCACCATGAACGATGCCTGCACGCAAGGCATGTGCGTGGGAACGCCGGTTGTCTGCGACGACTTCAACCCCTGCACCGACGATTCCTGCAACGAAGCCGGCGGATGCATTCATATCAACAATCACGCCGCCTGCGACGTGGGAAATCCCTGCGCTTTCGGCGAGTGCCGCAACGGGGAGTGCTTCGAAGTGCCTACCGAGAATTGCAACGACGACAACCCCTGCACCGAGGACACCTGCGACCTTTACGAAGGTTGCCTGCACATGATTTTGCCCAATGGAAGCGTCTGCGCGCCGGAGAGCGTTTGCATGGATGGAAACTGCGTAGGAAACTGCACGAACGACGAGGACTGCGAGGATAGCCACGCCTGCACCGAGGACGTCTGCAACCTCGATACGGGAGCCTGCCTCCACATCCCGGACCCGGCAGCTTGCGATGATGGCTATTCCTGCACGGTGGATTCCTGTGACCCGTTGAACGGCTGCCTGCACGTCTACGACGCGTCCCTGTGCTCCGGCAACCTCTGTCCCACGGCCACTATCCTGCGGGACGAAAACCAGCAGGACGCTGCTCCGCAGGTTGTGGAAGTCCTCATCGGTCAAGGGATCTGCCTGTACGGAGCCGGCATCGACGAAGACGGCACGTTGGAAGATCCCCGTTGGGAACTCGTCGGACGCCCGGAAGGCAGCCAGGCCGAACTTACGATTGTCGAAGAAAACCTGCACGAAATCTGCCTGACGCCGGATGTCATGGGAGATTACAAACTCTCCTTCACGCTACGCGACGACGACGGCTGCCGCTCCGAACCGGCGGAAATCACCGTGCGGACCGTAGACGAGGTGCGGTGGTACGTCGAACTGACCTACTATCGTGGAGAAAACTTCATGGTTTCCAGCAATCTCATCGATGTGGATCTGTCCATGCAGTCACCCGATGGATATCGCTGTTCCGAAGACACGATCAACAGCCTCTCCACGTGCAGTTTTCCCAACGGATGTGGAACGGGGACGATGCGTTTCGACGAAGAGGAAGGCGCCGTCACGGAAAGCATGATCGTGAACGGTCCTTGCGAAGGATCTTGGCTATTGAACGTTACATATGAATACGATTGCAATGATTGGGTGGATATCTTCGCCATCCCCTTCTGCGCTTCGCATACTGATGTGGGATACAGCCTCAAGTTATTCCATCTCGTGCCGTATCGCGAGGAGCCGATGTTCGTTACCGAGGGCGTCCTGGATACGCAGGGGGAACAAGATTCCTGGGCGATTCACTATAGTTACGGGATTTGGTCGGTTTCTCCTTTGTGATCCGACTTCGTGTGAGACGTTTTCCGGGCTGGGACTGTATGTCCTGGCCCGTTTTCGTTTCGGGATTTCCGTGAGGGATGTCTATTTTTTCCCAGTATGCCGTTCTTACTTTGTATCAGCGATCATCGCGTCATGTGTGGCATGGGCGAACCGCAGGTTGCCCATGGGCATGGTTGGGTACACGGGCAAGCGGACGTTTCACGTCGCTTGGCCCGTGCCACGCTTTATTTCCAGGGTTTTCTATCGCTAAAATCAAATAGCAACGATTATAAACGCTACTTTACGACGTAGATCGGACTCTGGTAGAGGTCTTTTTCCTCGTAAAGGGATTTGCGGTCGCCGATGCCTTCGCGCAGTCCGTAAATCCGTTCGTGATTGCGGATGCCGCAGAACACCACCGACTGGTGCCGGTTCCAGGGGGTCAGGACGTCGGGGGCGTAGCTGTCGATCTGGGATAACAGCTCGTTTTCCTTGCGGAAACGCTGATATTCCTCGTAGGACAGGCTTACCCGTCGCGCCAAAGTGCTTTGCAGGCCGATGCGTCCTTCCCAGGCGGAGGGATCGTGTTGCACCACGCCGCTGAAGAATTCCGCGCAACTGCCGCTGCCGTAGGAATACAGACCGATCCGCCGGGTGGCGGCGTCTTTTCCTGCGCGATCCAACAAAGCGGCGAGAGAGAGGTACAACGACCCGGTGTAGATGTTGCCCACCTCGGTATTGGCCCAGAGACCCGGCTCCACCTTGCGCTCGAAGTCCTCGTTCAATTCCTGCGTGCCGTGGCCGTTGACCCGCATGACCTCTTTCTGAAAGAGGCGCTTGAATCCCTTGTAGGCGATTTTCGGGAAGGGAACGTGAAACAGCAGGTAGCGGTAGTCGTCCCACTCGTACCCGCTGCCTTCTTTGTACTGCATGTAGGTCTGGTCGAGACCGTGCAGATAACTGTTGATGGACTGCTGCCCCTCGACGATGGCCTTGCTGCGGTACAGAGGACGCCAAAAGTCCATGTTTTCATAGGTGTAGACCGCTTCGGGCACGTCGTCAAGCGCCAGAATCGACGGGTTTTCGGAAACCAGCATTGCCACCGCGCCCGCGCCCTGGGTGGGTTCACCGGGGGATTCGGTGTCGTAGCGGGCGATGTCGGTCATGATAATCAAGGCTTTGCGTCCCCGGCCCGAAGGGCTCGCGCACCAGTTGGCGGCGAGGCGCAGGGCGGCGGTTCCGCCGTAGCAGGCGTGCTTGGTGTCGAAGGTGCGGCACCAGGGGCTCAACTCGATCATCCGATGCACGTACGAAGCCAGCGGCTTGGCGGCGTCGATCGGGGTTTCGGTGCCGACGATCAGCATCCCGACCGATTCCTTTTCGATCTCGTAGCGTTGGAACAGCGAATGGGCGGCCTCCACGGCCATGGTCAGGGAATCTTCCTGGGGTCCGGCCACCGACATGCGTTTCAAGCCGAGGCCGATCCGGTATTTTTCCGGGTTGACTTTGCGCTTGCGGGCCAGTTTCTCCAAATTCAGAGTGAATTTGGGAACATATGTAGAAATGGCATCGATGCCAAACGATGAAAGCGTGGTCAAAATGCCCTCCGGTACATCCTCGGCGAGTAAAAAAAAGCTGCAATCCGTCTTTTCAATGCAGGGCCGAGAAGTTATTCTAGTATCAGGATTTTACTTCTAGACGCAAAGTCAAGCGAGAATCCTCACGGATTGCGAAAAAGCGTTCTCTCTCATAGCAAAGTTTTGCGTCGAGTGCAACCCCATACGGTTAAGGTTTCGCAATGTTTCAAAAACTGCATCTGTCCGCAAAAACCGGCGTTTTCCAATGCCTTACGATCACCGTGGCGGTGCTGATAGGACTGGGCGTCGTTTCCGGCACGGCGTTCCCGGCGGGCAAACGTCCCCTCAAGCGGGCCGAGGTCGGACTGCCCGCCCCGGATTTCACCCTGAAGGACGAAGAGGGCAAGTCCCACACACTGACCGATTACCGGGGAAAAGTCGTCGTGCTGGAATGGACCGATCCCGATTGCCAGATCGTCAAGGGGTATTATTCTCGCCAGGACGGTATCGACGATACGGCCTTGCACTCCGTCGCTTTGTTCGGTGTGCAGTGGTTCGCGATCAACTCGAATCACTACAATACTCCCGAACAGACGAAACGATGGCGCGCATTACAGGCGATTCCGTTTCAAACCCTGATGGATACCACCGGGAAAATCGCCAAACGCTACCAGGTCGAGAAGACGCCGACGGTTTTCGTCATCGATCCGAGAGGGGTGCTGCGTTATCGGGGAGCCATCGACGACGACCCCGAAGGAGTGAAAAATAGGCGGCTCGATTACGTGCGAAGCGCGCTGAAGGCCGTGTTCGACAACAAGGAAGCTCACTTCAAGCAAACCGAGACCGTCGGTTGCCCCGTGCGTTTCAAGCCTTGAACAGGGTCGAAGGCGAATGTCGGGGAACTAGAAAGTCGTTTGAATTCAAGAAGTTATAGCCGTTTTTTATAGGTTTTTGCGAACGTTTGCGTAGATCGGGCAATTGCTTTACCCGACATCGCCAAGGTGCGGGGCAAAGCAATTACCCAAACGACTTTCTTCGCGAAATCATTCAGGGTGAACGGATGATGGAAACCCGTTGAGAAAAACAAGCGGGGCACACAAAATATGCTCAGTTTGTTAGGAATAGGTCGGATAACGAGTCATCCTACGGCTTAACTCCACGAATTTACAAAGAAAATCCAATATTTTCCCCACATCTACATTTACACCCATCGACAAATTACTTGCCTTCGGAAATTGATGATGTAATAGTTTCGGCGTAAATCAGACAATCTGTCACCTGTGGACAAGGCCGTGAGAGGAGGCGAGTATGAAAAGGATCGTAGCCGTGGTTTTGTTTCTGATGGTTATCCTTGGATCGGAATCGGTGTTCGCCAACCCCGATATGGGAGGAAAGTTCAAGCTGGGAACGCAGTTGCTTGCTTTCGACTACTCAAAAACCACGACAGAATATGAAGGCGAGAAAGACGACACGAAGCAAAAACAGTTCAGCATTGGCGCCACGGGACTGGGAGTTTCCGCAGGGTATACCATCACGCCTTGGATCGAGGTGGGAGGAAATCTACTGTTCCAATATCTCTCCCTCGAATCCGGTGGAAGTGAACAAACGATGACGAACTTTCGACTGTTTCCATACTTTCAAGGCAATATATGGGTTTCGGATTCGGTTTTTGTACCTTTGCAGATCGGTGTGGGATATGGCATGACAAAGGGTGAAGCGAAGTATGCTGACGAAACCGCCACAACTACAACAAACCTTTTCATTATTGAAGGAGGCCCGGGAATATCCTTCCTGCCGATAGATTTCGCGTCGATAGACTTTATGCTGCGATTTGTTTACGGAACGGGAAAGATCAAGCAAGAATATGATGGAGAGAGTATAAAAATAGACGAATCCATATTCCAGATTGTGGGTTCAGTGGGTTTGACCTTGTGGATATAGCGCAGTTATTCTAGCGACAGGAAACCCTGAAAACAAAGAGTGACGCGGGCGAAACATGGGCAACCTGTGGTTCGCCCATGCCACTCGCCGATCTACACGAACTCCAACAAATTACCAATCGACAAACGAAATGGTTTTAGTCCAAGTGCTTGAAATCCCTCAGTCTTTGCCGAAGGAGATCTCCACATCGGCGCGGTGTTCGGGGTCGATCTGCCACAGGGTGCGCGATTGGAAGTTGAAGGCGTTGGCGACGAAGACGTCCGGCACCTGCTCGATGCGGATATTGAAGATGTTCACCGCGTCGTTGAAGAATTCCCTCCGGTCGGCGATCTGATCCTCGATCTGTGTCACGCGGCCCTGCAACTGGCGAAAGGCGGTGTCGGCCTTGAGGTCCGGGTAGCGTTCGACGACGGCGAACAGCGAGCGCAAAGCCTGGCTGATCTGATTCTGGGCTTGCATTTGAGCCTCTTCCCCGGTGGCCTGATTGAGTTGGGAACGGGCCTTTACGACGGCTTCGAGCGTCTCCCGTTCGTGGTCCATGTAGCCCTCGCAGACCTTGACCAGCTTGGGAAGCTCGTCGAAACGCTGCTTCAACAGCACGTCGATGTTGCTCCAGGCTTTGTCGATATTGTGCTTGAGACCCACCAGCCCGTTGTAAATCATCACGACGTAGATGATGACGCCGAGAATCAGTAGAAGAATCACCGCCAGCAACACCAATGCGACCGTACCGGTATCCATGCCCCGTTCCTTCCCTTGAAAGTGTCGAACACGCGCCGTTCAGGCTATCGTTTTCAACAATAATACCATACCTGCTGCCAGGGTGCCAAGCGCCCCGACGAACAGCAGTCCGCTATACCATCCGTATGAAGTGGCGAGCCGGCTTTCCTCGCGGGCCGCAATGATGAACGGCAGCCCCTTCGTCTCGGGTTGGCCCACGAGGGCCTGCTCGGCATCTTCCTCCTCGGCGGATTTCTCTTTAAGCGCATCGTGCAACGCCTCGCGTTCCATATCCTCGCGCGCCGCCTCCCATTCCTGCTCGTCGATACGCCCGTCTTGGTTCGTGTCGTATTGCTGCATTCGTTCTTTGTCCTGCTTGAGCAAACGCAGCTTCCGCGCCACGCGCGCTCCCAAAGAAGACTGCCGCACTCCGCGCACCGGTCGGGCGAAACCGAGTACATACAGGGGCGAGCCTTCCGGAATCATTTCCTCCACCACGCGATCGTCCGGTCCCAGCGTGATCGTATTGCCCAGGAGCGTGCCAAGCTGTCCGCCGAAGAACTCCTGCTTGTGGCTGGGGCGGACGTCGGCCCCCTGCGGGTTGATTCGCACCCGTCCGGTTTCATCCTTGAGGAAAAACGGGACGTTGCCGCTGGAGAGGCTTTTTTTCAGCACCCAGGTGGACTGGCTGTTGTTCGCGGGATTGCGCTGCTTTTTGTATTTCCGCATCCGGTAGTACACGCAACGGACGTGCGTCATCGGTGAAAACAGATTGTAGGCGCGTTCAGCCGTGCCAATTAGTTCCACCATACCCATGGCCATGGAACGGGTTTTGGAGGTCGGCGTGTTCTCGATCCAGCGTTTCAGTTTCAAAAAGCGGAACGAGGCGAAAAAGAACAGCGCCGAAAACGTGAACAATATCACGCCGTAACGCACGCCGACCAGCGCCGCCAGGGCCAGCAGACGCTTTCCCGGGTCGGTGTCGGCCAGCGCGTAAATCCCGCCGACGAAGGCAATCGCCCCGATAAAAAGTGGAAGGTATTTCTTCAGGTTGCGCACGTCCATGTGGTCGATGGGCAGGGGAGGCGTGGGAAGCGGATCGGGTTCGGGCATTCCTGTGGAAGAAGGAAGGGCGTCCGTTTTCCCATCGCCATCGGACAGCAACTCGTCCAGCATCCAGTTTCCCCCAACGACACCGAAAGCCGCCGCGATCGGTGCGGCGTTCTGCCCGCCCATGAGTTCCCGAAACCCGCGTTCCGGTCGCCAGTTTTTCTGGGCGTGCATCTGGGCCATGTACCACCCGTAGTAGGTGAAACTTTTCAGGTTGCGTTGCAGGGCGTTGGCGTCGAGGTGGTTGGTTTCGATGTGGCAGCCCGGCAGTTTTAGAAAGCCGAAATCCATTTCCAGGGCGAAGGAGCCGGAGCGTTCTTTTAGAAGCCGAATCACCTGGTCGAAATTCTGCACGGCGCTGGGCGTTTTTTGTTCTCCTAGCGCGTCGGGATTGAATTTGGTGGGAATCAGCCGCAACACGGCCTTCAGTTTGCCTTTGTGTTCGGCGCGGGTATCGGGGACGATGAGATCCAGCACCGGCTTGGACATGAGAATCTGCTTGTACAACTCTTCCTGACTGGTGCCCGTCGTTCGCTCGCCTTGATACGCCGATTTCCGCACGAGTTTCTGGATCGGCGTGCCGGTGAGGTCGCCGAGTACCGCCACCATGGGTTCGTCGTGATCCACGGCGAATTGTCCCTCGGCGGTTTCGAAAATGAATTTCTCGTTTGTTTTCGAGAAGTTGCGGATGATTGCAGGTTGGGAGTAGGGCGGTTTTCCGTGTTTGACCAGCCACCACGCCACGCCGTAGGAGTCGAGAAGCGGTGTGATTTCCTTCAGCTCGTGGTAGTCGCCGCGTTTGAGCAAGGAGCGCCCGAAGCCGATCAGGCTCTGTCGCGTGGAGTAGCGATCAAAGCTGAACGTTGCGTGCAACTCATCGATCAGGGGGGCGAGGTCGCTTTCCCTGGATTGCGGTTGCTCGCGAACGACGAGCAGGTACGTTTCGTTCATCGGGCTCCGGTGAGGCTCTCATAGGACAGGTAACATCGATATTTTTGAGTGTACCGTTCCCAGGTGCCGGTGTCAATGTGGAGGAGATCAGGGATTTACCCCCCTCCAAGCACCCTTTCCTTCATCTAACAAGTTCGATTCGAGCCGAATCAAGAAATGAATCGCCCTGAGGGAAGATCACGAAAGCGCTTGAGTCGTCGCGAAAGCTGCGGTAATCTGGGACAAACGTTTTTCGGAAGGCATCATGGACCGATTCGGCACGATTTTGACCTATTTTTGCGGTTTCCTGTGTGTGCTCTGGCTGGGTTCTTGCAGCGCGCCGGGCCTCAACGACTTCCCCGGTATCCACGAGGAGACCTTCAACTGTCGCCGCATCTGCGACAAGATGCGGGAATGTCTGCCCGCCACTGCCGACATCGCCTGGGACGACTGCGTGAAGGACTGCGGCGAGCAGGGCTATTCACGCGCCACGGCGGATTGCGTCGAGTTGGCCACCTGCGAGGACGGCTATCCCGAGCTTCTATACGCCTGCCTGCCCGAAGGGGACGACGAAGGCTAACTCGCTGAATCTACACGTATTTTACAAACCCTCGACGAAGGCCAGCACCTTTTCGGCGTGTCCCTTGGCCTTGACGTTTTTATAAACTTTCAGCAGTTTTCCCTCGGCGTCCGTGACGAAGGTGGAGCGGATGATGCCCATCGACGTCTTGCCGTACAGCTTCTTTTCGCCCCACGCGCCCAACGGTTCGAGCAGGGTTTTGTCGGGATCGCTCAACAGGGGAAAGCCCAGCTTGAATTTGTCGGTGAAATTGCAGTGGCTTTTCACGGAGTCCTTGGAAATGCCCACGACTTTGAAGCCGAGCTTTTCGAAGGCCCCGACGAGTTCCGTAAACTGCTGCGCCTCCACGGTGCAGCCGGGGGTGTTGTCCTTGGGATAGGCGTAGAGGACCAATCCCTTGGAGCCGAGAAGGTCTTGAAAAGACTTGTTTTCTCCGCTTTGGTCGGGCAAGGAAAAGGTGGGAATCGTATTTCCGGTTTCGAGCATGGCAGCCTCCAAAAGCATGAAGGAAAATGGTTTCCTTGAAATCTTTTTAAATAAATTGTGTCAATTCCGGGGGATGTCAATGGGTGCTGGGACCGATTTCCTCGCCGAGCCATCCCCAGTTTTATGAAAGTCTGATCTGGCAAAAGATATCATGAATCCGCTCGTTCCGAGTGCCGCCCGTAAGGGCGGTCAGCCTGTTGACAAAGTATCTATTTTTGTAGAAACATTTGTCACCCCCGCGAAGGCGGGGGTCCAGGTACTTGATATTGCTCTGGATTCCCGCCTGCGCGGGAATGACATTTATGCTGAATTGGGGCTGGAAATCAAATTCAGGAGGTTTGTCAATACTCTGGCCGCCCGTAAGGGCGGTGTATCGAGGAGTCCGTACGAAAAAACGCTATGGTTCGAACCAATTTGCTTCGCAAATCACTCACCATGAGCGTTTACCCTCTTGGATGAAAAACTGGGGATGAGTCAAATTTCCTCGACAAGAAACATCGTTGGGGCTTGCCGAGACGCGAAATTATCCTTATCCTAGATGGGTTATCTTATGCTTCGAAACCCCAATCAGGGAGATCGTCATGTCCAATACACCAGAAAATATGTCTTTTTCGCCGATCGGCGTCGTGCATAGTCCCTTCGACCCGGACTTCACTCCCAATCAGCCGCTGGAGCGCGAAGGTGCGGCCTGCCGGATCGTAATCGACGAAAAATGGACCGAGGCCCTTCGCGACCTCGACCGCTTCCGCTACGTGATTTTACTGACCTGGCTGGATAATCAGAAAAAACCGATCGAAACCCTCGCCACGCCTCCATGGGCCAAAGGCAAGCAGGTGGGGTTGTTCGCCTCGCGCAGCCCGCGCCGTCCCAACCCCATCGGAATGCACATCGTACCGATTCTGAAAATCGAGGGCAACGTGATTCATACCTACGGGGTGGACGTCTACGACGGGACGCCGGTACTTGATTTGAAGCCTTATATCAAGGGCTTGGACGACAAAGCCGACGCCGATAGCGGTTGGCTGGACGACGTGGAAGGCTCGTCCGAACACCTGATGCAGCACATCCGGGGAATTCCCCACGATCACGATCACGACCACGAGCACGAACATCCTTCGGACCACAAGCATCCGCATTCCCACGATCATGCCCACGTCCACACCCACAAGCACGTCCACGAACACGCACACGGCGGAGAGGCGGAGCATTCCCACGAACACGAGCACGCCCACGCGCACGATATCGTCCACGATCACGAGCACGACCCGGCCCCGGATGGCCCCCACAGCCACGAGCACAAGCACGTGCACAGCCACGAGCATCAGCATTCATCCGGCGACGGTCACGGTCACACGCACGACCCGGCTTCCGACGATTCTCACACCCACGAGCATGTGCACGTCCACACCCATGGTCACACCCACGGACATAGCGAGGACCACACGCATCATTCCCACGTGGCCGCAGAGCACGAAAACGCTCTGCATACCCACGAGCATACCCACGCACACAGTCACGAGCACGACCACTCCTCCGGCGACGACCACGGCCACATGCATGACCCGGCCCCGCAAGGACCGCACAGTCACGAGCACGAGCATGTGCACAGTCATGGACACGTGCACGGAGAGGGAAAAGACCATCATAAATAGGCGTTGAAGCAGGATTTTCTTCTGCGAACGGAGCGGCTTCCCGGATTGGGGAGCCGCTTTTTTATTCGTATATCATTGCTTTTACATTACTTTTACACGATGCTGGGTGGAATTGCGGTACATGGAAAGGGCGCGTTGCGGCGTCCGGTTGTTCCATGATTCGCAGCGCGGAATCACGACGACGTACAAAACATCTAATGTAGTATTGCCACACACGAGCCCTCGCCGTGTGTTTTCAAGGAGCCGCTATGCCGCTTCCTCCTCTTGCCGATCCTCCCGCTTCGAACGCCCGACGACTCGGGTTTCTGAAAGGTTGCCTGGCCGCAGGGTTTCTCTTTGCGGCGATCCTGATTTTTAACGGAATTCAGATGTCCAGCATGGTGCTCCGACCGTTTTCGCAAAAAGCGTTTCGGGCCGTGAACCGCTGGTGCGCGGACACCTGGTGGGGCTGGTCGGTGTGGTCGGTACGGGCGATGCACGACACGCGGGTGGTGGTGTCGGGCGATGAGGTTCCCCGGCGGGAAAATATCGTGCTCCTGTCCAATCATCAGACCTTCGCCGACATTCCGGTGCTGCTCGATTTCGCGAAAACGAAAGACAGCCTGGGCGATCTAAAATGGTTCGTGAAGGATATTATCAAGTATTTTCCAGGGGTTGGATGGGGTATGCTGTTTCTCGACTGCCTGTTTATCAAGCGGGACTGGACGGCGGACCGGGCGTATATCGAGAACATGTTCGCCAAAATTCTCCGTTTCGAAGTGCCGGTGTGGATCGTCAACTTTGCCGAAGGCACCCGGCAGACTCCCCGAAAACTACAGAAAAGCCAGGAATACTCCCGCTCGCAGGGGCTCGAACCGCTGGCCCACGTCCTGCTTCCGCGCACGAAAGGGTTCGAGGCGACCGTGGGAGCGCTCCGGGGGCACCTGGACGCCGTATACGACCTGACCGTCGCCTACTACGATGGCGTGCCGAACCTCTGGCAGTGGATTCAAGGCTACGTGCACGAAGTCCGCCTGCACGTCCGGCGTTTTCCCATCGAAGAGATTCCCGAGGGCGAGGGGGCATCGTCGGCATGGTTGATGGAGCGCTTCGCCGAAAAAGACAGCCTGCTCGAGTATTTCTACCAACATGGAGCCTTTCCCGAAAGCGAATCCGTGGAGTTGCGGGCGGTAGGGGATTTGCGGGGCAATTCAATTCTTGATACGGCACGAATCTAACTCGGTGAATCGAGGAAAGGGTGCCCGGGTCTTCGAGCCGGAACGGATCGATGGCCCGGATTGCCTGTGTTTTCACGGCCATTCGCCTAGCGGCGAAAGACCGTGGCACCCGCGAAGGTGCTAGGGGAATTCGCGGGGTCATTGACCGTGGGTCCGGCGAGTGGTATCCTTCCGGCAAGTACCATACGTTTAGCGAGTTTGCACGATGCCGCGTTTGAATTTCGTATTCGCCACCGTTTTTTTTGTTTTGCTGGGTAGTTGCGGCGGACTGAGTTGTTCTGCGGAACTCGAAGGCTGCGAAGAGGGATATTCTTTCGACGAAAGCGGCGTCTGCGTGGAGGATGAACCCACGGTGCCCGCCGATTTCGAGTACGTGCCGGTGGATCGCGAACGCGAATCGCTGGAAGATGCCTCGCAGCAGCAATATGTGGAGATGGACGTGCCGGAATTCACCGGGTTCGATCTGGTCGAACTGGAACCGGTCATCGTCAACCCGGAAGATCTCTCCTTTACGTTGTGGATTCCCTACCCGGACGAAACCTACATCCTCCCGGCGCGCATCACCGATCCGAACGGGGCAGTGCTGTACGATCTGCAAACCGATTGGACCAACTATCAGATCAACGACCGCTACGACTTCCATTTCGTGCCCGATGCCGGATTTCTGTCGCTGATGCTTCCCAATACCGAGCGCATCGAGCTGGTTCCCGGAGAGTACAAGATCGAGGTCTTCGTGGAGGATAGTACGCCGCTCGAAAACGATCCTTCCGTGCTGGTCAAACAGCGCAATCCGGGCAAGATGTTCGACCTGAACGTCTGGCTGGTGCAGGTGGCGGATTTGTTCGATACCGTCAATCCCGAAGACGACGACGCCTTGTCGAGCGCTCTTCGCGTGTATCGCGATTTGTATGCTCATGTGGGTGTTTTTTTGGATGAAACCCGTTTTTTCACGTTGCTCGACGCCGCAAGTCAGCCGTATGCCTACGTCAACAATATCCCGGAAATCCATGAAATCTGTCGCAAAAGCGAGGATGCGCCGGAAGGCGTCAACGTGTTTCTCGTGCGGGGAATCGAACTGGAGGAATACGCCTACGACGGTGAGACGTTCACCATTCTGGGCTATGCTTCGGGGCTTCCCGGACCGGGAAGGCAAACGGGCACGAGCGCATCGTGCGTCGTGATTTCCGCTGAAATTCTCGATGGTTGGCCTCGCACGCTCGGTGCGACGATGGCCCACGAAACCGGGCATTGGTTCGGTTTGTTCCACCCCACGGAATCCACCGGAACCCTTTTCGACGCCATCGACGACACCCCGATGTGTCCCTCGCAATTGGATCGAAACGGCGATTATGTCGTCACCCTCAATGAATGCCAGGGCCGGGGTGCGGACAACCTGATGTTCTGGCAGATGGGCAACGACGATTCGTTTGCCATCGGTAGCAGCGGAATGCATCTGACCGAAGGCCAGAAGTGGGTCATCGAGCGTCATCCAGAAGTCCGTCCGGCCTCGACCGCGAAGAAAAGCGATCGAAGCGAAGGGGACGAAGCCCGCAGTCTCGAATGATGGAACGAAATCATAACCTCTCGAAAATAAACAAGATATTCGATATCAGCCTTCCGCTTGGTCCCCGGACGGCGGCGTATCCGGGTGACCCGAAGGTCTGTCTGGAGCGGATTTCGGAGGTGGAGAACGGCGACCTCTACAGCTTGAGTCGCTTGACGCTCTCCACCCACTCCGGCACGCATCTGGATTATCCGGCGCATTTCATTCCAGGCGGGGCGTGCTCGGAAGACTACGGCGCCGATTCCTGCATGTTGGAAGTCCACGTGGTGGATTGGACGGAAAACGCCGAAACCGTCCTCAGGCGTCTCGAAGCCGCAAATCCCGCTCCGGGAGAAGGTGTGTTGTTGCGTCTTCCCGATGGAATCCGCAACCGACCGGAGGATGTCGCCGTCGTCTCGCCGGTGACCCTCCCCGTGGCGCGCTGGTGTGTGGAAAGAAAGCTGCAACTTGTTGGAATCAATGCACTTTCCATCGAGGAAGACGGCAGCGGAGCCTTTCCCGTGCACCGGGAATTGCTGGGAAACGGCGTGCTGATTCTGGAGGGTTTGTGGCTGGAAGAAGTGGCCGAGGGTCGGTACGGACTGCTCTGCTGTCCGTTGCGGCTGGAGGGAGCCGAAGCCTCGCCGGTGCGCGCCCTGCTTTTCGAGGGGGGATGAAAAGCGAAGAATCACGAGAGGTTGGTGGGAGGAGTTTGTTTCGATAATTGGGAAATTGACCCGTTTTTTCACAAAGATTGCGAATCGAATCTTCTTTTTCGCTTGACCGCAAAAGTCGGTTCGCCTATCTTGTTTGATGCACGCTTGTATGCAAGGACAACGAGAAATCCGTGGGGAAACCTGCGATTACTGTGACGGCCAAACGGTTCATTGTTGATACTTTTTTGTTTTATCCAGTGAAAGGAAGGAACGGGAACATGAATCTATCCAGCAAGATACTGATTCTCCTTCTGATGACGTTCGTGCTCGCTTTCGTCGGGTGCGGCGGCGGTGACGATGAAAGCACGGGAGACTCCTGCGATGGTGTAACCTGTGGCACGAACGAGGTCTGCTCGGCGGGCGACTGCGTATGTGTGCAAGGCTACGAGCGGGACGAAACCGACGCCTGCGTGCCCTCGACAGACGCCTGCGCCGGAGTGACCTGCGGCGACAACGCCTCCTGTGTGGAGGGAAGCTGTGTGTGTGACACCGGTTTCGAAGGCAACCCGGAAACCGGCTGTACGGCGAGCGATGCCTGTGCCGACGTGACCTGCGGCACGAACGCCCACTGCGACGCCGGCGATTGTGTGTGCGACGAAGGCTTCGAGGGCGACCCGGATGCGGGTTGCACGGCGGGCGACGACTGCACGGACGTGACCTGCGGCGCGAATGCCCACTGCGACGCCGGGGACTGCGTGTGTGATACCGGCTACGAGGGCGACCCGGATGCGGGCTGCACGGCAAGCGATCCCTGCACGGACGTGACCTGCGGCGACAACGCTCATTGCGACGCCGGGGATTGCGTGTGTGACGAGCACTACGAAGGCGACGCGGATGCGGGCTGCACACTGATCGATTACTGCGACGGCATCACTTGCGGCACGAACGCCCACTGCGTCATCAATCTCGAAGTGGATGACAAGTACGAGTGCGTCTGCGACGAGCACTACGAGGGCGACGCCACCACCGAGTGCACCGCCATCGACTACTGCGACGGCGTGACCTGCGGCCACAACGCCCACTGCGAAATGGATCTCGGACTTGAAGACAATTACCATTGTGTCTGCGATACCCACTATGAGGGCGACGCCACCACCGAATGCACCGGGATCAACTACTGCGCCACCCAGTCCTGCGGCGCGAACGCCCACTGCGAAAACAACTATGCCCTGGAAGACGGCTGGCTGTGCATGTGCGACGAGCACTACGAAGGCGACGCGGACCTGGGTTGCACGCCGATCAACTACTGCGCCGGCATCAACTGCCGCACGCTGTATTCGGTCAATTCCCACTGCGTGATCGATACGGCGGAAGAAAACAATTACAAATGCGAGTGCAACGACGGCTTCCCCTGGAACGCGGATTTCAACGCCTGTCTGCCGGATCTCTGTGCGGACGTGAACTGTGTGGATCACGCCTCCTGCGATTCGACCACCGGCCTGTGCTCCTGCGATGAAGGCTACCTGGGCGACGCCTACGGCGCGGGTTGTTTCGAAGACCTCTGCGCCAACGTGACCTGCGGCCACAATGCGTACTGCGATCCCGCCGACGGCGACTGCAAGTGCGACGAGCACTTCGAAGGCGACGCGGACACGAACTGCACGGCGATCGATTACTGCGACGGCGTGGTTTGCGACGCGGGCAAAGAATGCGTTATCAACCTCGACGTGGCGGTCGATTTCTACGAGTGCGTCTGCGCGCCCGGCACCATCGACGACGGCCAGGGCGGCTGCACCGACGATCCCTGCGTGCTGGTCAACTGCCCCGACAATTCCTACTGCGACCCGGCGGACAGCCTCTGCTATTGCGACATGCATTACGAAGGCGCCCCGGTGGCGGACAATGCGGGCTCCGCCTGCACGGCGATCGACTACTGCGACGGCATGACCTGCCAGGACAACGCCTCCTGCGTCATCAACCTGGACATGGCTCCCGACTACTACGAGTGCGTTTGCGACCAGGACTACGTGGTCGATCCCGACACCGGCGACTGCGTGATGGACAACTGCCTGAACGTAACCTGCGGTGACAACGCCTTCTGCAACCCGCTGGATGGCGAGTGCTATTGCGACGAAGGCTTCATGGGCGATCCGGAAACGGGCTGCACCGAAGACCTCTGCTTCAACAAAGAATGCCCCGCGTTCTCCTACTGCGATCCTTCCAACGGCTACTGCCTGTGCGACGAGCACTACGGGGACTTCGATCCCATCGACGGTTGCACGCTGATCGACTACTGCGACGGCGTAACCTGCCAGGACAACGCGAGCTGCCACGTCAATTACGACCTCGTGCCGGAATACTACGAATGCACCTGTGATTACGGGTACGTGGACGACGGCCAGGGCAACTGCGTGGTCGGCAACTGCTTCGGCGTCGCGTGCCCGGATCATTCCACCTGCAACCTCGATGACGGCTCCTGCGTGTGCGACATGCACTACGAAGGCACCCCGCTGGACGGTCAACCCGAAACCGCCTGCACCGAAATCGACTATTGCGACGGCGTGACCTGCGGCGACCATGCGGCTTGCGAAGTCAATTGGGATGTCCCGGACGTGTATTACGAGTGCGTGTGCGACATGCACTACGAGGGTGATGCAACTGCGGGCTGCACCGAAATCGATTATTGCGCCGGCATGACCTGTGGCGACAACGCCACCTGCCACGTCAACTGGGAAGTTCCGGAAGTGTTCTACGAATGCCTCTGCAACGAACATTTCGAGGGCGACCCGGACGTTGGCTGCACCGTGATCGACTACTGCGAGAACATCGACTGCGCCGCGGAGTACTCGAACTACTCCCACTGCGAAATCGATCTCGAACTGCAGGAAAACGACTATTATGAATGCGTCTGCGACGAGGGCTTCCCCTGGAACGCCGAACTCGGACGCTGTCTGCCGGACCTGTGCTTCGAGACCGAGTGCCCCGACAACTCGATGTGCGATCCCGCCAACGGCCTGTGCTACTGCGACGAAGGCTTCCTGGGCAATCCCTACACGCTGGGCTGCTACGAAGACCTTTGCTGGAACGTGCCCTGCGGCGAGTATGGCCAGTGCGATCCCTTCGTCAGCGGCTGCGAGTGTTTCGAGCACTACACCTATGATGACGTGGACGGCTGCGTCCCGATCGACTACTGCGACGGCGCAGCCTGCGACGCGGGTCGTACCTGCGTGGTGGATCTGGAAATGTACCCGGATTACTACTACTGCGAATGCGATCCCGGCACGGTGGAAGTCGATGGCGATTGTGTCCCCGATCCCTGCCTGGACATTCAGTGCGGCGACAACGCCACCTGCGATCCTTACGAGCGCTTTTGCTTCTGCGACGACTTTTACGAAGGCGACCCGGATGCGGGTTGCACGCCGATCGATTACTGCGCCATGGCGGCTCAGGAGTACGATTTCAGTTGCGGCACGAACTCCCTGTGCGTGTTCGATCCCACCAGCGGTGGCGCCAATTACGGAATGCCCATCACCTGCGTGTGTGAAGATGAATACGTCTTCGACGGATCGGAAGCCAATCCGTTTTGCGCCATCTTCGGTGGCGATTGCGGCGGCTGTATGGCCGATCCCTGCACGGATGTCACCTGTGGCGACAACGAATATTGCGACATGAATGGCGAATGTGTCTGCGACGAAGGCTTTGTGAATATGCCCATAGAAGGTTGCGTAGATCTCTGCGCGGAGGTGACCTGCGGTGAAAACGCCACCTGCGACTGGATGAGTGGCGAGTGCGTCTGCGACGAAGGCTTCGTAGGCGATCCCGACGTGATGTGCGATACGGATCTCTGCTACGACATGTACTGCCCGATGAACTCCACCTGCGATCCCGAAAGCGGCATCTGCCTGTGCGACGAGCACTACTTCGGTTTCGATCCGTACTACGGTTGCGAGATGATCGACTACTGCGAGGGTGTGGAGTGCCAGGACAACGCCCACTGCGAAATCGCCCTGGAGGCCGAGCCCTTCTTCGCCTGCGTATGCGATTACGGCTACGTGGACGATGCCGGAACCTGCGTGGAAGGCAACTGCATGGGCGTCGAGTGCCCGGCGAATTCCTACTGCGACGTGGCGGACGGCTCCTGCCTGTGCGACATGCACTTCGAAGGAGATCCGCTGGATGGCCAGCCCGAAACCGCCTGCACCGAAATCGACTACTGCGTGCTGCACGAAGTCGATTGCAGCGAAATCGACGAGATGATGATCTGCGTCAACGACTGGGACAACCCGGACGACTACTACAACTGTGTGTGTATGGAAGGCTATATCTGGGACGACGAAGCGGAAGCCTGCGTGGAGTACTGCCAGGACGACTACCTCGAGCCCAACAACAACGGCTTCTCTTCGGCAACGTTCGATACGACCACGGGAGGCCACGCCTTGGGTCTGGTTGCCAAGACCTGGGACGGCGAAGTCAACGAAGACTGGTTCTCCGGGAACTTCGTCGCCGGACAGTGGATGGCGACCACGGTGATTTTCGAAGAGGGAGAGGAACTGATCGTCAACTTCTTCTCGCAAGAGAGTCTGATCGACGAGTATCCCGAGCCGATTTCCACCTTCAACCTTGAGCAGAGCACGAACATCTTCCTGCAGGCTCCCGAGGATGGAATCTACCTGATCCAGATCTACAGCCCGTATGATTACACCTGCGTGCCGTACGACCTGTACCTTACCCCGCTGGAAGATAGCTGCGCCGACGATCCCTGCGGCGATCACGAAGTCTGCCAGTTCAAGCCCTGGCTGGGTGGCGACGACTGGACGTATTACACCTGCGAATGCGAGCCGGGTTACGCGCTCAACGACCAGGAAGTCTGCGAGCAGTACTGCCAGGAAGATCCCTACATGAACGCGCAGGTGCCTGTCGAAGAAATGCCGTTCTCGGCAGACGACATGGTGATTACCAGCACCGAGTCGCCGGACGTCTTCACCTTCCGCGCCCTGCCGGGCGAGACCATCTTCGCCAACGTGGCCTTCGACCCGGAAGTCAGCTATCTCGAGCTTGGCCTGTTCGACCTTGCGACGAGCGAATTCTACAGTGGGGGCTGGGAAAGCGAAGACGGAATGTCTCTCGAATACTTCGTGTTCGAAGGCGATCCGACGCGCTGGGCGCTCGCGATTTTCGGTGCGGACGAGGAAAGCACGCAAATGTGCCTGCCGTACAGCATCGATATCTATGTGGAAATGAATCCCTGCGAAACCGCTCCTTGTGGTGAAAACCAGAACTGCTTCCTCGATTTCGAGGCCGAAGAGCATTACGCCTGCGAATGCATGGGCGGTTACGTCTGGAGTCAGGACGGCACCGAGTGTGTCGAAGATCCCTGCATGATGTCGGATTGCCCGATGTACTCCACCTGCGTAGTCAACTGGGATGCGGAGTTGAATTACGACTGCGTCTGCGATGATTACTACGAACTGCTCGAAGGCGAATGCGTCTGTGCGGACCACGACTACGAGGAGAACGATGTTTCCTCCGAGGCGACGGAACTCATTCTCGACCAGCAGGTAGGCCCGAACAATGAAATGGGCGCGATGATACAGGCCATTTCCAGCAAGGGCGGTTTCGAGGAAGAAGACTACGACTGGTACCGTTTCGATCTGGAAGCCGGTGAAGCGGCGGCCATCGGTGTCTATTTCTCGGACGACATGGGCGATATCGATATTGCACTGTTCGACTTCGAGGCCGAAAACTCCTCTTCGTATGGTGCTCTTGGTTCCTCCACAAGCAGCTCCGACAACGAGTCGATGTTCTACATCTCGGAGGAAGGCGGAACCTACTATGTGCGCATCAAGCCCTACACCTACTACATGTGCAATCCGTACACGATGTACGTCCTCAAGCCGAAGAATCCCTGCGTCGGCGAACCGCCGGTCTGCGGAGACCCGGACGACACCCACATGGCGTGCGAGTGGACGCCGGAAGAGGAAAATCTCGGCCATTACGACTGTGTATGTAACGAAGGATATGCCTGGTGGGAAGAGACTCAGGAGTGCATCGAGGATCTTTGCGGCGAGGTAACCTGCCCGGACAACTCCGAATGCTCTCCGGCAGACGGTGAATGCTACTGCGTCGAGGGATACGAGATGCAGGGTGAAGAATGTGTTTTCGCCTGCAACGACGACTACAACGGCAACCAGACGTCTGCCGATGCAACCGAACTCGTGCTGGACCAGGTGGTCGGCCCGAACGACGAAATCGGTGCGTATGTGGAAGCGGCTTCCGGTGCCGAGGGCTACTCCGACAAGTACTACGACTGGTACCGTTTCGACCTGGAGGCTGGAGAGGCCGTGGCCATTGGTGTGTACTTCACGCACGCCGACGGCAACATCAACATCTCGCTGTTCGATTACGAGGCTTCCAACGGTGCGTACGACGATGTGGCCTACTCCTGGAGCTATTCCGATGACGAGGAAACGGTATTTTACGTTGCACCTGAGAGCGGCACGTACTACCTTGAAATCATTCCGAGCAGCTATCCCATGTGCAATCCGTACATGCTGTACGTCCTCAAGCCGGCAAGCCCCTGCGACGCCGAGCCGCCGGTTTGCGGCGATCCGGAAATCACGCACACTACCTGCGAGTGGACCCCGACGGAAGTCGATCTCGCAGCCTACGATTGCGTCTGCGTGGACGGCTACATTTGGGACGAAATGCTTGAGGAATGCGTGGAAGATCTCTGCTACGAAGTCGAGTGCCAGGACAACGCCACCTGCGAGCAGGAAACCGGCGATTGCGTCTGCGACGATGGCTACGAGCTGCAGGGCGAAGAATGCGTATTCCCCTGCCAGGACGATCCGTACGAAGACAACGACGTGAAAGAGGAAGCCTACCTCCTCGATATCTCCCAGCCGCTGCCCGAAGCCGTCGATCCCGAAATGCACAACGGTGCGTACCTCGAAGGCGTGATTCAGACGGGAGGCGGGTACACCGACAAGGATTACGACTGGTATTCCTTCGATCTGGAGGCGCAGGACGTGATTTCCATCTATGCGTTCTTCACCCATGCAGAGGTGGATATCGACATCGCGTTGTACACCGAAACAGGCACGTATTCCGTCAGGAGTTCGGCCAGCTCGACCGACGACGAAGCCATCGAAGGCTATCAGGCGCCCGAAGCGGGCCGGTACTATCTGAAGCTCACGCCCTTCGGAGAGTTCAAGTGCAACGATTACGAGTTAGCCATCGTGAAATTCGAGAATCCCTGCAACACCGACACACCACTCTGCGGCGATCCTGTCGAAACCCACATGATGTGCGAGTGGCAGTACAGCGCGGAGACGCCAGACGCCTACGAGTGTGTCTGCATGGACGGCTACCTCTGGGATGACATCGAGGAAGCCTGCTATGAGGATCTCTGCTACGAGGTCGAATGCCCGGACAACGCCTCTTGCAACCAGGAAACCGGCGACTGCGAGTGCAACGCTGGCTATGAGATGCAGGGCGAGGAATGCGTGTTCGCCTGCCAGGACGACCAGTACGAGGACAACGATGATCTCGCCTCCGCGTACCTCATCGAGGATCTAACCCAGCCTCTGCCCTCAGCTCTTGAGATCGACCGCAACGGCGCGTACCTGCAAGGAGTGTCGGTACGGGATACCGAAGGCACGAAGGATTACGACTGGTTCGCCTTCGATCTTGCGGAGAGTGAAACGATTTCCATTTACGTGGCGTTTAGCCATGCGGATGGAGACATCGACATCACCTTGTACGATGCAAGCGAGAGCATTCTGAGAAGTTCGTCCAGCTCGTCCGACGACGAATACATCGATTCGTATACGGCACCCTCTGCCGGGCGGTATTATCTCAGGATGAATCCCTACACCTCCGGCATGTGCAATCCTTACGATCTCGTGGTCATGCAGGGTGCGCTTCCCGTCGAGTAATCCCCGCTGCGTAAGCATCGCAACTTACAACACCCCCGGACGAAAGTCCGGGGGTTTTTCGTTTCGGGTAGTGGTTTCGTAGGGAGAGAATGGTGCGAATTCCTGGGCGGCACATCTGCGTGCATTTTCGTGCCAAAACGGTACGAAACGACACTTTTCCTTCCAAGTAGGAACACCCACGACGAAACGTGCAAATAGGTGAAAAAACGTGCAGATTCGGAACCACTCGCGTTGCGAGAGAAAATAGCACGTTGCGTGGCTTTGGGATCGAAAAACGCCGTTTTTGTCCAGTTGCTTTACACTTTTTTCTCGGTACCCCTCGACTCGTTGCGAGAAAACCGGGGGGAACTTTGCACGGTTTGGCGTGAGTTTGCACGAGTTTTGCGGCATGAATCAAGCATGACGTGAGTTTGCACGAAAATGCACGACTTTGCAGTGTATTCAATAGATTCCATCGGGACCAACCCATGCGGGCGATTGTACCCTGAAGCTTTGTAACCTATTGAAAACATGAGACTATGATGGTTCAGGTCTCCCGACCTGAACCATGTGTTTCATGTCAGTTTTCCAACCCGACGACATGAAACCTTATGGTTCAAGCAGGAGATTTGAGCCAACCGCACTTGCTCCAAAGAAGAAGGGCACTTCATCTACCGAGATCAGAGGCGGAATGGTTTCGGGCTTCTCTCTCAACCTGTACGCCAGCGTACACTTTGGCCGCAAAAAATCACCCCCAACCTGTACGTTAGCGTACAGGTTGAAAAACGAGTTTCTGTGTATTTACGCAAAGTTATAAAAAATGGACCCTACCCCCATACGTGTACGTACAGGTTGGGCCGACGCTTCGCAGATTTCGGTTAAAATTGCGAAAAATGGGGGAGATTTTGTCCCGTTTCGTCATGTTTTGTCCGAAGTTATTAAAAAGTCTTCTTCCGCAGTCGCGCGCAAGCGCGCATTGCGGAAAAGAACTCTGTACGAAGGCGCTTTACTCCGAAGTCTCGCTATGTGGAATGAATGACGTGCGGTTGTTTTGAAAGGTTCGACTCGGCTCCGAGCCGTGTTGAAAAGAGGGAGAATGGTGTTTGCGCTTCCTGGGAATCATGGTTTTCGTCTGCGATCTTTCATTTTCGAAGGTCCTTTGGGCGGTATTGACGGCTGCTTTTCGCCCTCCGGACACACGGCGCCCGTCTTCTTCGTGGAGGTTCCGTCTGATCCGGCACGCAGGTAATGCAACGAGCGTATTTTCACACGAGCTCAGACGGGCGGTGAAGCGCCTGCCATTTCCGGTCTTTTCGCCTGCCCGAGTTCGTTTCCGTTTGGCGGATAGGCCGTCATGTTTTGTGCGCCGTCCGGCCTATCATGCTCCGTGACGAGTTCCAGCCGTCCCTTCTTGCACACCGGACACAAGAGCGGATCGTGCCCGGTGAGCGCCAGGTAGCGCTCGTCCCAGCTCATCTCGTCGTATCGCTCGATGGGTTCGGGTTCCGGCGCGCCGAGCAAGTCACGGCAACGCTTGATATTCCTCGCCCGAAAGCGGTTGGCGTGCAAGCCGTAATGCCGGATGCGCGTAAAGCCCTTGGGGAGAACGTGCATCAGGAAGCGCCGGATAAATTCGGTCGCCGAAAGAGTCATGACGCGCTTTTCCCCTTCCTTTTTGTAATCCTTGTACCGGAAGGAAACCTTGCCGTCTTTCATTGCGATCAAGCGCTGATCGGAGAAGGCCGTGCGATGAGTGTACCTGGCCAGGTAGTTGAGCGTCGTCTCCGGCCCGCCGAAGGGCGCTTTGGCGTAGACATGCCATTTCATCCCACGGTGCGTTTTGATGAACCGATCGAAAGCTTTCGGGCCGGCGAATTTCCCGGACTTTCCGGTAAAACGCAGTTTGCCCGCTTCATAGGCCCTTTTGAGCGCCTCCAGAAACAATCGCCTGAAGAGACTCTTCAGAACGTTCACATGCAGAAAGAAGTCCTCGCGGCAAGTCACCCAGCTTTTGCCGTCGGGCGAAATCCCGCCTCCGGGGACGATCATATGGACGTGGGGATGATGCAGCAAGGTGCTGCCCCAGGTATGCAGCACGCTGGTGAAGCCGATGTTCGCGCCCAGATGCCTGGGATCCCCGGCGATCGTGAGCATGGTTTTCGCCGAGGTCTTGAAGAGGATGTCGTAGATCACGCGCCGGTTGATCAGCGCCAAATCCTCTATCTCTTTCGGGATGGTGAAGACGATGTGAAAGTACGGTACGGGCAAGAGCTCGGCTCTGCGTCCGGCCAGCCACGTGGCCGAGGCCAGAGCGCCGCATTTGGGGCAGGCGCGATTGCCGCATGAGTTGTAGCCTTTGGTTTCGTGTCCGCATTGGTTGCAGCGTCTGTGCTCGCAGTGTCCGCCCATCTCGTTGGTGCGGCAGGCCATGATGTCACGAGCGGCCTTGGTCTGCTCGGGCGACAGGAGATTGCCGTACAGACCGAGAAACTCATCCCAATTCTTCCGGAGAAGTTCGGCCGTCGTGAGTCTGCTATTCGCCATGATTCGCCTCCGATCCCGGCAGGAGGTCGAAGGGGCTTTGCATCCCGGCGATGCGCGCCGTGGCGATGTGGGTGTAAATGGCCGTGGTGGATAAGGAAGCGTGCCCCAGGAGCACCTGGATCGTGCGTAGATCGACGCCGTTCTCCAGCATATGGGTGGCGAAGCTGTGGCGAAAACTATGAGGCGTTACCTTTTTGCTCGGCGCCAACCCCGATTGAATGGAGATTTTTTTGCAGACAATTTGGATGGAAGTGGTCGTAATGCAGCGTCCCTTAATTCTTCCTGGAAACAGCCATGGATTCTTACTGTTTGCCTGATGTTTTCCCGGCTTGCATGTTCTCCAGTAGTCCCGTAAGATGAGCAGCAGTTTCGGAGACAGCACGGTGTAGCGATCTTTGCTCATCTTGCCTTGGCGAACGCGGATGACCATTCTCTGGCTATCGATGTCGCTCGCCCGCAGATTCGCCGCTTCCGAGACGCGTAGACCGGAAGCGTACATGACCTGGAAGATCGTGCGATACCTGACGTTTTGGACGGCGTCTAGAAAACGGACGACTTCCGAAGGCGCAAGTACCACGGGAAGCGTTTTGGGCTCCCTGGCCGCTGGTATTGCCGCCAGCGGCCAGGGGCGGTCCATGACGTTGAGAAAGAAAAAGCGAAAAACCCGGGCATGAGAATTGACGCTCCCCGGAGTGAATCCGCGTTTCTCATGAAGATAAAGCAGGTAGTCGCGGATCTCCTCCAGGCTGATTCGTCCCAACTGCTTGCCGACGTGCTGCTCGAGTTTTTTCAACCTGCGCAGATAGTCGGCCTGCGTGGAGGCGGAAAGGTTTCTCAACTTCATCTGCCGCACCATTCGTTGACGTGCGCTTCTCATATCCGGCCTCCTTTCACGGCTTCGCATGCATGGAAAGATGTTGCTTTCTTCCGAGTGATGAAACTGGCCAGGACGAGACGGATGGAGGTGCAGCGCAGGATGTGCCTGACCTCGCGTGGGTTGTCTGCTTGCGTCAGGCGATGCCTGAAGAAGGAATAGCGCAGTGTCTTCTCGATCGTCGTATAATCGAAACCTCCATCCATTGCAGCTTGCCTGATTGCCTTTTGCATGGGACCGGGAGTCAAGGGATTGTCATGGCCATCGCGTGTGAAAAGCAGATCCGTTCGAGGCCTAGTGTCGCGCCACCACCGGCGCAGGGTTGTGAGAGTTTCCGAGTGAAGCGGAACGAATTGGGGCCAGGCGCTGTTTGAAGAAGTCAGGCGGATCAGCATCCTTTTGCTATCGATATCCCCCGTCCTCAGGCGACAGGTCTCGCCCAGGCGCAAACCGCCGCCGAATGCTACGATCAAAACCGTTTTGTGAAGCTCAGAGGCAACGCCCTCAAACAGCCGGTCCATCTCGCTCTTCGTGAGCGGATCGGGAACCGGTCCCGGCTTGCCGGGAGAAAGAAAACAGGCTGCGACACCTGGACGATCCAGCGTCACGAAATAGAGAAACTTGAGCGCCATCAGCGCCTGCTGCCGGAAACTGTCCGGTCGCTTTTCCGCTCTCGCCAGGTGCCGGATCCATGCCTCAATTTCAGCCGCGCCCAGTTGATCCGGCGATCGCTTGAAATGTCGGACATACGATTCGGCGTGGTTCAGATACTGTTTGCGCGTGGCAAGGCGCAGCCCGTACCGTAAAAGATCCTCGCTCATTCTTTCTTTGAGATGTCCCATGAGTCTCCTCCTCGTGATTGACGCCGCCCGGAAATCGGACGACTGAAATCACAAGGATGTCGGGGTCATGGGAATTCAGGCAAGGTATTGCGGGAGAAAACGGGAAGATTGCAAACGCGCCAAAGGGCTTCAACGCAGGATACGATCACAAAAATATGGCTGGAGTCGAGCAAGAACTTACGGACAGGCAGGGGCTAAAAACTGCCGCGAAGCGGCTTCGTACTGCACGATCTGGAGCAGAATGACGCAAATGTGCGTGAAATTGCGCGACTTTTGCGAGTTCCAAGTACGAAGCCGCTTCGCGGCAGTTTTTAGTCCCTGCCGGTCCGTAAGGCCGTGCTCGATCCCACCTTTGTCCTTATGATCGTAAAGCCCCTTGGCGTCTGTGGCGTCTCCCCGTTCTTTCCCGGCTAACCTTGCTTCAAATCCCATGAATCCTCCATCCTCGTGATCTCAGTCGTCCGATTTCCGGGCGACGTCCATCACATGGAGGAAACTCATGGGACATCTCAAGGAAAGAATGAGCGCCGATCTTTTACGCTACGGACTGCGCCCCATCACGCGCAGGCAGTATCTAAACCGCGCCGAATCGTATGTCCGACATTTCAAGCGCTCGCCGGAGCAACTGGGCTCGGCTGAAATCGAGGCCTGGATCAAGCACCTGGCAAGATCGGAAAAGAGACTGGTCAGTTTCCGTCACCAAGCGCTGATGGCGCTTAAGTTTCTCTATTTCGTGACGCTGGATCGCCCTCAGGTTGCGGCCTGCTTTCTTTCTCCCGGGAAGCCAGGGCCGATTCCCGATCCTCTCTCTCTGGGCAATCTGAACCGACTGCTTGATGGCGTTACTTCAGAGCTTCACAAAACGGTTTTGACCGTAACGTTCGGCGGCGGTTTGCGCATAGGCGAGACCTGTCGCCTGCGGACAGGAGACATCGACGGCAAAAGGATGCTGATCCGTCTGGAATCTACAAACAGTGCGTGGCCCCAATTCATTCCGCTTCACCCGGAGACACTCGATACTCTGCGCCGGTGGTGGCGCGACACCCGACCCCGGACGGATCTACTTTTTACACGCGATCACGATGGAAATCCACTGACTCCCGGTCCCATGCAAAAGGCGATCAGGCAAGCTGCAATCGATGGCGGTTTCGATTATACGACGATCGAGAAGACACTGCGTTATTCCTTCTTTATGCATCGTCTGACGCAAGCAGATAACCCGCGCGAGGTCAGGCACATCTTGCGTTGCACCTCCATCCGTCCCGCCCCGGCGAGTTTCATCACCCGGAAGAAGGCGACATCTTTCCATGCATGCGAAGCCGTGAAAGGAGGTCGGATATGAGAAGCGCACGTCAACGAATGGTGCGGCAGATGAAATTGAGAAATCTTTCTACCTCCACGCAAGATGACTATCTGCGCAGGCTGAAAAAACTCGAGCAGCACGTCGGCAAGTCGTTGGGACGAATCGGCCTGGAGGAGATCCGCGACTACCTGCTTTATCTGCATGATAAACGCAGACTCGCTCCGGGAAGCGTCAATTCTTACGCCCGCGCTTTCCGATTTTTCTTCCTCAACGTCATGGACCGACCCTGGCCGCTGGCCGCTATTCCAGCGGCCAGGGAGCCCAAAACGCTTCCCGTGGTGCTTGCGCCTTCGGAAGTCGTCCGCTTTTTCGACGCCGCGAAAAGCTTCAAATACCGGACGATTTTCCAAATCATGTACGCCTCCGGTCTACGCGTCTCGGAGGCGGCCAATCTGCGGGTCAGTGACATCGACAGTCAGAGAATGGTCATCCGAGTAAACCAGGGGAAGATGAACAAGGACCGCTACACAGTGCTGTCCCCAAAACTGCTGCTTATCTTACGCGAGTACTGGAGAACGTGCAAACCTGCAAACGTCCAGGTGAAGCGAACGGATCCCTGGGTGTTTCCGGGAAGAAAGCCGGGGAGCCACATCACGACCGCTTCCATCCAGACCGCCTGCAAAAACGTGCGTGTCCAATCAGGCCTCGAAAAGAACGTGACGCCGCACAGTTTTCGCCATAGCTTCGCTACCCATATGCTGGAGAACGGCGTCGATCTACGCACAATCCAGGTGCTTATGGGGCACGCCTCCTTCTCCACCACGACCATCTACACCCACATCGCCACTGCACGCATTGCCGGGATGCGAAGCCCCTTCGACCTTCTGCCGGGATCGGAGGCAAATCATGAGTAATGATAAAACCATAACGGCTGACGTTCTCCGGGAGAAGTGGGATGAATTTCTCGACGAGTACGGCGATCTCTTATCGCCTACACAGATCAAGGCTGCGCACGACATCATGGCCTGTCGCACACCTGAAATGGGCGGACACTGCGAGCGCAGGCGCTGCGACCATTGTGGACATGAAACGAAAGGCTACAACTCGTGCGGCAATCGCGCCTGCCCCAGATGCGGCGCACTGGCCAAGGCAAAGTGGCTGGCAAAGCGAAGAGACGAACTCTTGCCCGTGCAGTACTTTCACGTTGTCTTCACCATCCCGAAACAGATCGAAGACCTGGCGCTGGTCAACCGGCGCGTGATCTACGACATCCTCTTCAAGACCTCGGCAAAAACCATGCTCACCATCGCCAAGGATCCCAAACATCTGGGCGCGAACATCGGCTTCACCAGCGTACTGCATACCTGGGGAAGCACATTGTTGCATCACCCCCACATCCACATGATCGTCCCCGGAGGAGGGATTTCTTCCGACTCCAAACGCTGGGTGAGTTGCCGCGAAGATTTTTTCCTGCACGTGAATGTTCTGAAAAGCCTCTTCAGGCGATTGTTTCTGGAGTCTCTCAAAAAGGCCTATGAAACGGGCAAGCTGCGCTTTACCGGAAAGTCCGAAAAACTCGCCGATCCGAAAAAGTTCGACAGGTTCATCAAAAAGCACCGTGGGATGAAGTGGCATGTCTACGCCAAGGCGCCCTTCGGCGGGCCGGAGACGATGCTCAACTACCTGTCCCGCTACACCCATCGTAGCGCCATCTCCGATCACCGCTTGATCGGAATGAAAGATGGCAAGGTTTCCTTTCGTTACAAGGACTATAAAAAGGAAGGGGAAAAGCGCGTGATGACGCTCTCGGCAACGGAGTTTATCAGGCGTTTTCTGATGCACGTTCTTTCCAAAGGTTTTACTCGCATCCGGTATTATGGCTTGTACGCCAACCGTTTTCGGGCAAGCAATATCAAGCGCTGCCGCAAACTGCTGGGCGCTCTGGAGCCTGCCCCCATCGAGCGATACGACGAGATGAGCTGGGACGAACGCTACATGGCGCTCACCGGACACGATCCGCTCTTGTGTCCGGTGTGTAGAAAGGGACGCCTGAAGCTTGTGACAGCCTTTCATGGTCGGCAGGAAGACCCTGGCGGTGCGCAAAACATGGCGGATCATACGCCAAGCAGAAACGATCTCGGACAGGCGACAAGAACTCAAGAAAAAATAGGTGCTTCACCGCCCGTCTGAGTTGACGTGAAAAGTTGTTGGCCGAACTCCCTGCGTGGTGAGCCTATGGAAAGGCTTCACGAAGAAGACGGGAGCCTTGTATCCGGATGATCAAAAACAACCGTAAACGGCGCTCAAAGGATCTTCGAAAATGAAAGACAGCAAACGAAAACAATGATTCTCCGGAAGCGCAAACACCATTCTTTCTCTTTTCACCATGGCTCGGAGCCAAATCGAACCTTTCAAAGCAACACGCCAACCATTCATTCCACATAGCGTAACATCGAGGTAAAGCGCCTTCGTACAGAGTTCTTTTCCGCAATGCGCGCTTGCGCGCGACCGCGGAAGAAGACTTTTTAATGGATGGGATTTTTAGGTGGGAAATAGCACCTAAACCTAAGGGGGGTCGACGCTCACCCTGAGTGATTTCGCGAAGCGAAATCGTATCGAAGGGATCCCTCGATACGGCGACTCACGTCGCCTACTCGGGATGAGCGTAGATGATTCCGTCCGTTGGTTCAGGTTTCCCGACCTAAACCAACGGAAGAATCGGATCGATAGCCAAGAAGGAGAGGTCATCGAACCCTTCGGGTCCATGCCACTTTCACGCTTTTCATTTCCGCCCCACGCTTGCGGGCAGAAATGAAAATAGTGCAAAATATTTCGGATACAATTGCAACATATTGAAATTAAAAGACTTATATCCCCTCTCCCTTTGGGAGAGGGTTAGGGTGAGGGAACGCGAAACTTCCCCTCACCCGGTGCAAAGCACCGGCCTCTCCCCTTAGGAGAGGCGCTTGGACCCTGCGGGTCCATCCTAAATCCGCACTAAAAAAATTTCCGCCCCACGCTTGCACGTTTGGTTGAAAGAAGTTGGTAAAGTGAGAAAAGCATGGTAAAATTAGAATTATATTAAATAGATAAGAAAAATTGAAAAAATCGTGTTTTTTTCTGCAAGGATTTTGGTGGAGAAACCCACTAATGTTTCAAAACGGATTGTCGGTAGATGTATGTGTGCGAGGTTAACTTCAATTATATTAATGAATTCAGTAAGTTAGGTTTTTAAAGTCGAAAATTCGGTGGCACGAGGAAGTTTGTCCAGGGGTTGACGAACATGTTGCGCGTCGTGAAAAACCAGGGAATCGGATCTCGAAGAAAGGTGCTGGTGGTGACTCCGGCGCTGGAAAGAGCCGACCACGCACGCCTTCGGCGCATGGTGCGCGGACTTCCCGCCGAAGGCTGGAAGCCCTTGGTTTTGTCCGTTCCGACCCCTTTGTTTTCCCCCTCCCTCGCCGAATCGAACCTTGGGCCGGACGTGGAGCGGCTGCCCTTCACTTTCGGTGTCACGAACCCGGAAGAGGCCGGTCAACGGACTTGTTCCAGGCTGTCCGAGTCGTGGTCTTCCACGCTGGCGAAGTTCGTTTCGAATCCGAAAAAGTGGAATGTTTTCAACCATATTCATCCTTCCAAGGCCTGGCCGTTTCTCGTGCCGAAAGCCGTTCGCGCCTGCAAGGATGCGCTTGAAATGCATCCCGATACGGCGCTGCTGTTTGTCAGCGGTTTTTCGCGTACGGCGGCGACGATCGGCTATCTCGCGCACAGTCTGACCAAGTTGCCGTTATTCCTGGACTTTTCCCCTGCCTGGTTCGGTGACGACGCCATCGGCGGAAAGGATTTTTCCATTTTCGGCAAGGCGGAACATGCCCTCGACCGGCACATTTTGCGCGCGACGGAAAAAATCCTTTTCAACTCCCGCCACGCCCGCGAAACCTACGGCGAACGCTTCCCGAATCTGCCGCCGGAACGTTTTGGTGTGGTGTACGATCCCTTCGGGTCGTCTTCCGTGGAACTGGGGACGCGCGCGCGTGATTCCAAGTTTACGCTGGTGCTGGGCGGCTCGTTTTCCTGTGAGGAAAAAACAAGGATTCTCAAGGGGTTGCGACGTTTTCTGGCCAAAGAGTACGTGCCTTCCAAGCGCATTCGTCTGGTATTGCTGGACGAGCCGACGGGCGAAACCATGACTCTCGCCAGGGACATGGGCCTTGAATTGAGTATGCGCGTACTTTCCTGCGCCGAAACCGTCTCGCGACGCGCGTGGATGGATCAGGCCCACGCGGTACTGCTCGGTTCGGACGGCCACGAGCCGTTTTTGCCGCCGGACTGGTCCGATGCGCTGGCCTCCGGGAGTTTTCTCATCGATCTGACGAAAAACCGCGAGTTGCAATGGCTGGTTCGGCAAAGCCGGAGCGGCGTCAGCCTGTCGCCCCATTCGGTCGAGGAGATCGCCGTGGGGATTTCGCAGGCATGGAATCTCGACCGGGCGCGTTTCGAGGCCGAGCGGGACGGACATTTCATCGACAACTTCTCGGTTCAGGAAACCGCGCGGCGTCTTTCTGCGATTCTCGACGAGACGCTGCTGCGTAACACACGAAAATCAGGGCGCAATTCCAACAAAGCGGGATTGCGCACCGTTTTATAAAGGCAGGCTCCACATGTGGAAAGCTTCCTATCAGGATCAAAACCGACGTGTCGTGCTCGAAAAACTACCGGGTGGTGGTTTGGGATCGCTTCAGGGCCGACAGATGTTGCGTATCCTGGACTTCAACAACTTTTTCAGTTTCACCGGCGGCGGGGTGCGTACCTACCACATGGAAAAGCTGAAATTCTACCGAAATCGTCCCGACGTGCGCTATTGCCTGGCCGTTCCCTCGGACCGTGATGACATCGAGCGCCACGGCTTTGCGATTCTGCGACACATCAAAGCGCCGACCATTCCCGGTGCGCCCAATTACCGGCACGTCATCAACCCCCGGAAATTACGGAAGATTTTCGAAGAAGAGCAGCCCGACCTGATCGAAGCGGGCAGCCCCTACCTCGATCCGTTGCTGATCCGTTCGGCGGCCAAGGGGATGGACGCCGTGATTACCGGATTCTGGCACGCCGACTTTCCCACCGCCTATTTCGAAACCATCGGGGATCGGGTGCATCCGCTGGTGGGCAAGACCGCCCGTCGTCTCGGATGGAGTTGGGCGCGCCGCACCTATGGAAAGTACACGGCGACGTTCGCCAGCGCCGATTGCGTGGTGAACGAACTCGACCGGCAGGGCATCCACCGGGTGATGCAGACGCCGCTCGGCGTGGATGTCGATATGTTTCACCCCCGCAAGCGCGATGAAAAACTGCGCGCGGCCTACGGCGTGGACAAGGATCGCCCGTTGATTTTCTTCCCCCATCGCCTGTTGGAAGAAAAAGGGATCAACGAAGTGCTCGAAGCCCTGCCCCGCATCGCCGATGCGACCGGCAGCGTTTTCGTGTTTTCGGGCACTGGCCCCCGTTACCCGCAACTGAAGCCCCTCGTGGAAAGCCGCGAGGACGTGCATTACCTGGGCTTCGTGCAGGACCAGGAAGAGATGGCGCGCTGGTATGCCTCCTCGGACGCCATTTTCGCCTTGAGCGCCTGGGAAACGTTCGGTCTTTCCGCCGTCGAGGCGATGAGTTCCGGCGTGCCGATGATCGGCGCGGACAAGGGCGCGGTGCGAGACTGGATCACCCGTTCGCAATGCGGAACGCTGGTGCCCCACGGCAATACCGAACGGCTGGTGGAATCCACGATCGGGCTTTTGAAAAATCCCGAACGCAAAACCATGGGACTTCGGGGACGTCGTTTCGTGGCGCAGTATTTCAGTTGGCCGGTGACCTTCGAGCGGCAGCTTGGCTTTTACCAGCAACTGGTGGACGCACGCCGTAGCGGTCGGGAACTGCCTGCCCAGCCCCAGCGTTGGAATTCCGAGCCGGTGCTGCGCGCTCCGACAGGGGTCCGTTCCGGTCTGGCCTGAAATTTTTCGGGGCGGCGGTACGAGATACGATAGAATTTACAAGAAATATCAATAGGATAGATACTCAGGTCGGGCTGATTTCCAGCCCGGCTTTTTTGTATCGAGCGGCGAATTCGTATCAAAAGCAGGTCGGGAAATTGCTTTACCCGACCTTGAGCTTACTATTGTCGGGTGTGTGGCATGGGCAAACCGCAGGTTGCCCATGGACATCGTTCGTACACGGGCAAGCAGACGTTTCACGTCGCTTCGCCCGTGCCAGCCTTTGTTTCCAAGGGTTTCTAGCGCTAAAATCAAATCACAACCGCTCTATTCGACAACAGCCTGCTGACAAAGTATCTATCTTTGTAGAAACATTTGTCACCCCCGCGAAGGCGGGGGTCCAGGTGCTTGATATTGCTCTGGATTCCCGCCTGCGCGGGAATGACATTTATGCTAAATTGGGGCTGGAAATCAAATTCAGGAGGTTTGTCAATACTCTGTTGTCGGATAACGAGTTATCCGACCTACGCGCTACGCGCTAATTTTTCATGTACAATTTCTTCCAAAACGGCGCATCTCTTGACCTTCCCCGACGGCTGGTTACAATGCAACCTACGGAAACGTTCGTCATGAACCCGAAGGAGAAAAACCGCATGAGCGCCGCGAGACTCGTTTGGACTGTTTTGGTCGTATCGATCCTGTTTTTGGCCGCTTCCTGTACGCCGAAGGCCACGATCCCGGACAACCTGGGTAACCGCCCGGTGTGGATTGCGATGACCAGTGGCCGCACCACCCTCGAAGACAAGGACGGCGTGGCCGTTCCCGTGGTGCAGGGCATCGGCAAGGTCGAAAACATTCACGCCCTGCAACTGGCCCGTTCCAAGGCCGACAATGAAGGCCGCAAGCAGGTGGCCGCCTTGTTCGCCAAGTGGATCGACACGTTGATGCTCGGCGTGCGCGACATGGGCGAGGGCCTGAGCGAGGAAGAGTGGCAGGCCGCCAACAAGGCGGTGAACATGCTCGACGCCGCCAGTTCGCCCATCGTCGATCGCTACGTGGAAAAGGAATCCCGCGCCTGGTACTCGCGGGCGGTGAGCCGCTACGACCGCTTCATCGAACTGATCCGGCAGGCCGAAACCATGCCCGATAAAGTCAAGCAGTACATTTTCGAGCACGGCATGGAAGCTTTCGAAAAACTGCCCGAGTCCACGTATCACGAGATTTCGGAAAGCTAGGCGAGTCGCCCCCTTTCGTCCCCGGAGAAACGGATGGATCACCCCTCCCAAGCCTCGAAAAGCGTCTGGGACCCCACGGGCGAGCGCGCCAAAGAACAGACCCGTGCGTTGAAATCCAAACGCATCAACCGCGCCCTTTTCCAGGGTGGCGTCGGGGTCGTTGCCGGTCCGCTACTCTTCCTGTTCGTGCATGAAACTCTTGGATTTATTGTGTTTTTCTTCACCGGCTTGACCCTCGTATTGGGACTGCTCTCGCCGTTGTCCGGCTATGCGGCGTTTGAAAAAGCCGTGGGGGGAGTAGCTTGGCTGTTGGGAACGATCGCCGGGTGGATTACGCTGATTCCGCTGTATTTTCTGTTTTTCCTGCCGTTCGGCCTGTTGTTGCGGCGCGGACGCCGTGACCGTTTGGCCCGGCGGTTTCCCGGAAATCTGGAAAGCTACTGGTGCGAAAAGGACGCGGAGAAGCCGTCCTACGAACGTCAATTCTGATGGAATTCCGAGAGGTTACGGCTTGAAGGAGGCTCGACGCGACCCATGAAGATTTTAGGCATCAGCGCCTTCTACCACGACTCCGCCGCCTGTCTGCTCGACGGTGCCCGCATCGTCGCCGCCGCCCAAGAGGAGCGCTTCACCCGCGTCAAGCACGACCATTCCTTTCCCGAAAACGCCATTCGATATTGCCTTGCCGAAGGCGGCTTGGGTTCCGGCGAACTCGATGCCGTGGCTTTTTACGACAAACCCCTGACCAAGTTCCACCGCATTCTCGAAACCGATTTCGGGATGGCTCCCTGGAGCCTGCGCTCCTATCTCAAGGCCATGCCGTTGTGGCTCAAGCAAAAGCTGTGGATTCCGGTGGAGATCGAAAGCACGCTAGAGAGTCTGGGCGTCGGGATGCCTGAAAAGCTCTATTTCCCGGAGCACCACGAGTCCCACGCCGCCAGCGCGTTTTTCCCCTCGCCGTTTCGTGAGGCGGCAGTGCTGACCGTGGACGGCGTGGGCGAGTGGGCGACCTCCACCCTCGCCGTGGGTAAGGATAACCACCTGGAAATCCTCAAGGAATTGCGCTTTCCGCATTCGCTGGGACTGCTGTACTCGGCCTTTACCTATTTCACCGGTTTCCGCGTCAACTCCGGCGAATACAAACTGATGGGTCTGGCTCCCTACGGCGAGCCGACCTACAAAAAGGTGATCCTGGACGAGTTGCTCGACCTCAAGGCGGACGGCTCGTTTCGCATGAATCTCGACTACTTCGGCTACCTGGGCGGCCTGCGCATGACCAACCGCCGCTTCTCCCGGCTGTTCGGCGGTCCTCCCCGCCAACCGGAGACGCCGATCACCCGCCGTGAGATGGACCTCGCACGCTCGATTCAGGACGTCACCGAGGAGATCGTGCTACGCATGGCGCGTCACGCGCGGGATGTTACCGGCATGAAGCATCTTTGCATGGCCGGAGGCGTGGCGCTCAATTGCGTGGCCAACGGCAAGCTGCTGCGCTCCGGGATTTTCGACGACATCTGGATTCAGCCCGCCGCAGGCGACGCCGGAGGCGCGCTGGGCGCCGCTATGGCCGTGGCCTACAACCTCCACGGCTTGTCACGGGAGACGGACGGCA
The DNA here is from genome assembly GCA_963663525.2 of Myxococcota bacterium. GTDB lineage: Bacteria > Myxococcota_A > SURF-8 > SURF-8. The sequence goes on along the minus strand of CAXXHC010000003.1, from coordinate 80,378 downwards.
TCCACGACGCCATGCAAGGCGCGTATCTTGGTCCCGAATTCTCGGACGAAGAGATCGAAAGCTACCTGAAATCGAGAGGTTACGCCTACGAACGTCTCGGCGAAGACGTCTGGGCGGAGCGCATCGCCGAACGCATCGCCAATGAGCACGTGGTGGGGCTGTTTTCGGGACGCATGGAGTTCGGTCCCCGAGCGCTCGGCGCACGGTCGATCGTCGGCGACGCCCGTTCGGAAAAGATGCAGTCGATCATGAACCTGAAGATCAAATATCGTGAGTCGTTTCGACCCTTTGCACCGAGTTGCCTGGTCGAGCGCGTCGGCGATTTTTTCGAGCTGGATCGGCCTTCGCCCTACATGCTGCTCGTCGCCGATGTGCGTCGGGAGCGCTGGCGGGGCGAGGAGGAGCCGGAACGCAGCGACGACCTGCTGCAATGGGTCAACCGTCTACGATCGGACATCCCCGCCATCACCCACGTGGACCACTCCGCGAGGGTGCAGACGGTCAGCGCCGAGACCCATCCCCGCTACCATGCATTGATTCGGGCTTTCGAAAAACGCACCGGATATGGTATTGTCATCAATACGAGTTTCAACGTGCGGGGCGAACCGATCGTCTGCACGCCGGAGGACGCCTACCGCTGCTTTATGCGCACGGAAATGGACGATCTGGTGCTCGGTTCGTTCCTGCTGGAGAAAACGAGCCAGCCCAAGTGGGAAGAAATGAAGGACTGGCGCAGCGAATTCGCCTTGGACTGACCGCCGAAGCGCACGGGCGCAATCTCTCGAAAACCGGAGAATCGGGCACGGAAAGAAAAAACGATGGGCAAACTGGGATACAGCGGAAAACTTTTCAAGGAATTCTGGGACTTCGCCAAGCAGAACAAGGTGTATTGGATCGTCCCGCTGGGTCTGCTGCTGGGCCTCGTCGCGTTGCTCGTCGCCACAAGTCAGGCATCGGCACCGTTTATTTATACGCTGTTTTAGGAAATTTACTCAACCGTTGGAAATCCCTCAAGATTTTCCTTCTTCCCCAAACAAGTGCCTCACGATAGGTCGGGCAAATTTTTTGCCCGACAAGACCAAGGTGTCGGGCTGGAAATTAGTTCGACCTACTCTTCGTAATCGAACAAGGTCAGGATCATTCACCCTTCCCGAACTCGGCGAGGTGCCGAGCCAATTTCAGGGTGAAGCGGATGTCTTCTTCGGTGAAATCCGCCTTTTTTCCCATCCGGCTTTCGTAAAGCGCCACGACCTCGCCCGGTTCGTAGCCTAAAAACGCATCGACCGACTCCACGCCCGTTTCCAGCAGCAGATCGGCGAACACCGGGCCGATGCCGTAGAGCCGGGCGAGATCCGCGAGCTTCGCCAGTCTCCTCAATGCCTCTCGCGAGCCTCCCACTTCCTCGTGAAGACTTGAAAACGCCGCTTCGCTGTCCACGTGCTCGAACAAATGCTTCGAATGCTTGAGGCCCTTTTTTTCCAGTCTTTTCAGCAGGTTTTGCGGTACGCGGGGGAAACGGGCAAGCGGCACGGGATTGGGAAAATAGCTTTTCGCTTCGCGCTTGAGCAACGTGAGGTACTCCACGGGCAGGCCGGTTTCGGCGTGAAAGCGCTCGATGGCCTGTTTGGACTTCAGACGGTCGAGCAGGTCTGCCACGGTGGAAAGACCCGCCTCGCTCAACACGGCGAAGCGCTCGTCAAGCTGGTCCTGCAACGGGACGCGGCTGGGAATCAATCTTCGTGACGCTAGGCTGCGCCGCATTGAGTCGAGGGGGACGTTTCGGGCGTCGAGATGGTAGCGCCGGGGCATGGGGGTCTCCGTCGTGGAACGTTTGTGTCAAGAAGCCTATGACGAAGATGTTACTTCGTTTCGCCGCGTTCGGCAAATCCATCAAAGGAGGAGAAAAATACTGTAATTACAAGTAGTTACAGATGTATTGGCAGGTCGGGTGATTTTCACCCGACAAAGAGGATGGTTTTCGAAAAGTGTCGGGTGAAAATCACCCGACCTACGATTTTCATGTATTTACGGATAGTTGCGAAGATGGATCGTTGCATTGACTTGTAAAGCAAAGAGTTTTTTTATCTGTTATTAAAAAGTCTTCTTCCGCAGTCGCGCGCAAGCGCGCATTGCGGAAAAGAACTCTGTACGAAGGCGCTTTACTCCGAAGTCTCGCTATGTGGAATGAATGACGTGCGGTTGTTTTGAAAGGTTCGACTCGGCTCCGAGCCGTGTTGAAAAGAGGGAGAATGGTGTTTGCGCTTCCTGGGAATCATGGTTTTCGTCTGCGATCTTTCATTTTCGAAGGTCCTTTGGGCGGTATTGACGGCTGCTTTTCGCCCTCCGGACACACGGCGCCCGTCTTCTTCGTGGAGGTTCCGTCTGATCCGGCACGCAGGTAATGCAACGAGCGTATTTTCACACGAGCTCAGACGGGCGGTGAAGCGCCTGCCATTTCCGGTCTTTTCGCCTGCCCGAGTTCGTTTCCGTTTGGCGGATAGGCCGTCATGTTTTGTGCGCCGTCCGGCCTATCATGCTCCGTGACGAGTTCCAGCCGTCCCTTCTTGCACACCGGACACAAGAGCGGATCGTGCCCGGTGAGCGCCAGGTAGCGCTCGTCCCAGCTCATCTCGTCGTATCGCTCGATGGGTTCGGGTTCCGGCGCGCCGAGCAAGTCACGGCAACGCTTGATATTCCTCGCCCGAAAGCGGTTGGCGTGCAAGCCGTAATGCCGGATGCGCGTAAAGCCCTTGGGGAGAACGTGCATCAGGAAGCGCCGGATAAATTCGGTCGCCGAAAGAGTCATGACGCGCTTTTCCCCTTCCTTTTTGTAATCCTTGTACCGGAAGGAAACCTTGCCGTCTTTCATTGCGATCAAGCGCTGATCGGAGAAGGCCGTGCGATGAGTGTACCTGGCCAGGTAGTTGAGCGTCGTCTCCGGCCCGCCGAAGGGCGCTTTGGCGTAGACATGCCATTTCATCCCACGGTGCGTTTTGATGAACCGATCGAAAGCTTTCGGGCCGGCGAATTTCCCGGACTTTCCGGTAAAACGCAGTTTGCCCGCTTCATAGGCCCTTTTGAGCGCCTCCAGAAACAATCGCCTGAAGAGACTCTTCAGAACGTTCACATGCAGAAAGAAGTCCTCGCGGCAAGTCACCCAGCTTTTGCCGTCGGGCGAAATCCCGCCTCCGGGGACGATCATATGGACGTGGGGATGATGCAGCAAGGTGCTGCCCCAGGTATGCAGCACGCTGGTGAAGCCGATGTTCGCGCCCAGATGCCTGGGATCCCCGGCGATCGTGAGCATGGTTTTCGCCGAGGTCTTGAAGAGGATGTCGTAGATCACGCGCCGGTTGATCAGCGCCAAATCCTCTATCTCTTTCGGGATGGTGAAGACGATGTGAAAGTACGGTACGGGCAAGAGCTCGGCTCTGCGTCCGGCCAGCCACGTGGCCGAGGCCAGAGCGCCGCATTTGGGGCAGGCGCGATTGCCGCATGAGTTGTAGCCTTTGGTTTCGTGTCCGCATTGGTTGCAGCGTCTGTGCTCGCAGTGTCCGCCCATCTCGTTGGTGCGGCAGGCCATGATGTCACGAGCGGCCTTGGTCTGCTCGGGCGACAGGAGATTGCCGTACAGACCGAGAAACTCATCCCAATTCTTCCGGAGAAGTTCGGCCGTCGTGAGTCTGCTATTCGCCATGATTCGCCTCCGATCCCGGCAGGAGGTCGAAGGGGCTTTGCATCCCGGCGATGCGCGCCGTGGCGATGTGGGTGTAAATGGCCGTGGTGGATAAGGAAGCGTGCCCCAGGAGCACCTGGATCGTGCGTAGATCGACGCCGTTCTCCAGCATATGGGTGGCGAAGCTGTGGCGAAAACTATGAGGCGTTACCTTTTTGCTCGGCGCCAACCCCGATTGAATGGAGATTTTTTTGCAGACAATTTGGATGGAAGTGGTCGTAATGCAGCGTCCCTTAATTCTTCCTGGAAACAGCCATGGATTCTTACTGTTTGCCTGATGTTTTCCCGGCTTGCATGTTCTCCAGTAGTCCCGTAAGATGAGCAGCAGTTTCGGAGACAGCACGGTGTAGCGATCTTTGCTCATCTTGCCTTGGCGAACGCGGATGACCATTCTCTGGCTATCGATGTCGCTCGCCCGCAGATTCGCCGCTTCCGAGACGCGTAGACCGGAAGCGTACATGACCTGGAAGATCGTGCGATACCTGACGTTTTGGACGGCGTCTAGAAAACGGACGACTTCCGAAGGCGCAAGTACCACGGGAAGCGTTTTGGGCTCCCTGGCCGCTGGTATTGCCGCCAGCGGCCAGGGGCGGTCCATGACGTTGAGAAAGAAAAAGCGAAAAACCCGGGCATGAGAATTGACGCTCCCCGGAGTGAATCCGCGTTTCTCATGAAGATAAAGCAGGTAGTCGCGGATCTCCTCCAGGCTGATTCGTCCCAACTGCTTGCCGACGTGCTGCTCGAGTTTTTTCAACCTGCGCAGATAGTCGGCCTGCGTGGAGGCGGAAAGGTTTCTCAACTTCATCTGCCGCACCATTCGTTGACGTGCGCTTCTCATATCCGGCCTCCTTTCACGGCTTCGCATGCATGGAAAGATGTTGCTTTCTTCCGAGTGATGAAACTGGCCAGGACGAGACGGATGGAGGTGCAGCGCAGGATGTGCCTGACCTCGCGTGGGTTGTCTGCTTGCGTCAGGCGATGCCTGAAGAAGGAATAGCGCAGTGTCTTCTCGATCGTCGTATAATCGAAACCTCCATCCATTGCAGCTTGCCTGATTGCCTTTTGCATGGGACCGGGAGTCAAGGGATTGTCATGGCCATCGCGTGTGAAAAGCAGATCCGTTCGAGGCCTAGTGTCGCGCCACCACCGGCGCAGGGTTGTGAGAGTTTCCGAGTGAAGCGGAACGAATTGGGGCCAGGCGCTGTTTGAAGAAGTCAGGCGGATCAGCATCCTTTTGCTATCGATATCCCCCGTCCTCAGGCGACAGGTCTCGCCCAGGCGCAAACCGCCGCCGAATGCTACGATCAAAACCGTTTTGTGAAGCTCAGAGGCAACGCCCTCAAACAGCCGGTCCATCTCGCTCTTCGTGAGCGGATCGGGAACCGGTCCCGGCTTGCCGGGAGAAAGAAAACAGGCTGCGACACCTGGACGATCCAGCGTCACGAAATAGAGAAACTTGAGCGCCATCAGCGCCTGCTGCCGGAAACTGTCCGGTCGCTTTTCCGCTCTCGCCAGGTGCCGGATCCATGCCTCAATTTCAGCCGCGCCCAGTTGATCCGGCGATCGCTTGAAATGTCGGACATACGATTCGGCGTGGTTCAGATACTGTTTGCGCGTGGCAAGGCGCAGCCCGTACCGTAAAAGATCCTCGCTCATTCTTTCTTTGAGATGTCCCATGAGTCTCCTCCTCGTGATTGACGCCGCCCGGAAATCGGACGACTGAAATCACAAGGATGTCGGGGTCATGGGAATTCAGGCAAGGTATTGCGGGAGAAAACGGGAAGATTGCAAACGCGCCAAAGGGCTTCAACGCAGGATACGATCACAAAAATATGGCTGGAGTCGAGCAAGAACTTACGGACAGGCAGGGGCTAAAAACTGCCGCGAAGCGGCTTCGTACATCGGGACACGCAACGAATGTCCGGACGAGGATGGATACGACCTGCGAAACCGCAAACGTGCTTTCATGAATCGCGATGGATTTTCCGGCATTTTATTCACGCGTCACGGGGGCTTCGAACTTGACAGTGTGGGGAAACGGGCGGTAAGCTTGGGCCGTGTGGGGAGGACGAACGAGGAGACCATACTATGAAAACCGTTGCAGGCTTTGTAATTCCGTTCCTTTTTGTATTTGTCATGGCGATTCCGGCATTTGCCGCGAGTGACGACGGCGTGACCGGCCCCTCCGAGGAGGAGTTCGAAAACTCTCTGGATTCCATGCTGAACAAACCGGCAGAACCTGCCGCCGAACCCGCTACCGAACCCGCCGAAGAGCCCAAGGCCGAACCGGCTGCGCCCGAAGCGAAGGCGGAACCTGTGGTACAGGCCGAGCCTGAAAAAGCCCCCGAACCGAAATTCCCGCCGGACAGTCGAAAAATCAAGGTCAGCATCAAGCTGAAAGACAAGAAAATCTGGAAGGGCACCGTCATCAATTTCCTGACGGCACCGAACCTGACGGATCACGGCGCCGAACCCCAGTGGGAAATCAGCGAAGGCTTGATGGTCACCTACGACCGCAACGAGTTCTTCGTCCCCTGGGAAGAGATCAAAACCATTGAATTCAATAAGAAAAACCGGGAAAACGGGGAGAAGAACTGCTACGAAGTCTCCGACGCCTCCCCGGATCGTGTCGAGTGCCTGATGATCAACCAGTACGTGCTTTACACCAAAAAGAAGGGCCAGAAAGCCCGTCACATCATCGAAAGCAAGGATTTCTTCCGTTTCGTCGTCAAGACCTACAAAGGTGAAATGAACTTCGACACTCACCTCGGGAAAATCCGCGTGACCAACGAACGGGACGAGGAGATCATCGACCGCGACGCATTGCTGAAAGATATGGACGAGCAATACAAGAAAGCGGTTTACAGCATCTCGTTCCAGTGAACGATTGAGAAAATACAGAACAAAAAAGCCGGGCGTGTCCGAAAAGACGCGCCCGGCTTTTTTGTTCTTTCGTGACGCTTACTCCTCGGCCACCAGTACGACGAATTCTACAGTATCCGTCAACCCGTAATGCTCGATCGTGGCAGTCAAGATACACAGTCCGGGTTCGTCGGGAGCCTGCCAATCGTAGTAAAAATATATACCGTTGGTACTTCTGTAGGTCATGGTGCCCCCGCAATCGTCGGTCAAGGTGGCCGTCGTAACGGAGGGGTCCGCGTCCTGATCCAAGTATAGCACGGCGAAACTGGTAAAGGGATACACCACACCGGGGCGTGCAGGTTGATCGCATGTGGCATTTAGGTACGGACGGCACTCGGGTCCTATGGTGGATTCTCCATCGATTACGCAACTGGTCCAATTGGGATCCCAGTGAAACACGCAAGTGTCGATCAATTCAAAGTGGTAAATATACGGATTCGCTCGATAATCCAGACTCAGGTCAGCGGTTCCCTGGGGGGTGTTGTTTTCGTAGACCGTCACATCCACCGTCCCTTCGGCCTCGTGTATGCCGTCGGAAACGGTTGCTTTGATCGTGCAGGAGATGCTCTGGTCGTTGGACCAGTCGGTCTGAGCCTGGTCCGGTGCGGTGAAGCTGCCGTCGCAATCGTCGCTCCACGCATACGTGAGTTCGTCCTCGTCGGAGTCCACGGCCACGACTTCCAGAGTGATGGCTTCGTCGATGACGGGATTCGTCTTGGAGGCCGTCAAAGAACTGATAACCGGAGAGTGGGCCGGGCCGTCCACCGGACCGGTAACGTCCAGAATCGTGACCTGTACATCGGAGGTCTGATTGGCTTCGATGGTGGCCTGCGCCGTGCCTTCTCCGGCGAGGGTTTCCCCATCATTCGTATCGTAATAGGCTCGCGCGGTGAAGGTCTGAAGTCCCACGGGCAGAATGAAGGTTTCTTCATAGGTGCGGTCGGCGAGATCTTGCACCACGTTCGCCGGTTGAATCTCCACTTCCACCCGGTCGAGTTCGTATTGCTGGGTCAGAAAGCGCCAGCCGAACAGTCCCGCAAGGCGGGAATCGATGAGTTTCAAGGCGTTTTCCTCGTCGGTTTCTTTGCCGAAATACACCGTGACGTGGGCCATTCCGAGTTGATCCCCTTCGAACGTCACCGCATCGCCCGATGACGTACAGGCTGCAAAAAGCAAAACGGCGAGCAGCAAAAATCCCCCTGTCCATCTCGGGAAGCGTTTCATCCGGGAACCTCCAAATCGATAGAATAAAAGCGTTACCAAGGCAGCCTTCCCGGAAAGTACGGAACGGCTGGTTCGATACAGGTGCAAAATTCTCTTGCAATATCAAAATGTTACGGGCACCAAGGCGTCTTTTTCGAAAACGATGTTTCCAGTATGGTACGGCAATTGTAGTTTTTGTCAAGATCAGGTGCGGAGTTGGGCCGGATAGGAGTGGAAATTAAAATAGTGCGAAATATTTCGGAGGCAATTGTAACATATTGAAAACATAAGACTTATATCCCCTCTCCCTTTGGGAGAGGGTTAGGGTGAGGGAACACGAAACTTCCCCTCACCCGGTGCTGAAGCACCGGCCTCTCCCAAAGGGAGAGGCGCTTGGACCCTTCGGGTCCATCCTAAATCCGCACTAAAAAAATTTCCGCCCGTTGGATAGGGGGTGCATCACAAAATATAGCGACTTTCGTAAAATCCTCATTTTTCGTAGACAGTGATCCAGGTGATTGATATTACTATGGATTTCCGCCTACGCGGGAATGACGATCTGACCGATGTACGATGTTATTGTTGCCTGTCGGGCAAGGAATTTACCCGACCTACGCGAGCAATTTTTAATGCACAGAACAAAGAAAAGCGGGACGCGCCTTTCGGACACGCCCCGCTTTTTTGTTTTTTCGTGAAGCTTACTCCTCGGCCACCAGGACGGCGATGTCGATGCTATCCGTCATGCCGTATTGCTCGATCGTGGCGGTCAGCATACACAGGCCGGTTTCGTTGGGAGCCTGCCAGTTGAACCAAAATAGCTCGCCACTCTCATCACCGAGATACGTCGAGGTGCCGCCGCAGTTGTCGGTCAAGGTGGCGGTCGTGTCCGAGGAATCTGCATTGCGATCAAGGTATTGGACGACAAAACTGGTGTATCCATACACATGGCCCGGAACTGCGGGTTGAGCGCAGGTGGCGTTTTGGAATGCACGGCATTCCTGTCCAATGATATATTGCCCATCGATGGTGCAACTGATCCAGTTGGGGTTCCAATTTAACTGACAGGTATTACCCATGGTGAAGGCGTAAATATATGGATTTTCCTGGTAGTCCAAGTTCAGCTCGGTGGTTCCCTGGGGCGTATTGTCTTGGTATACCGTCACGCCCACGGTCCCTTCGGCCTCGAATGTCCCGTCGGAAACGGTTACTTTGAGTTCGCAGATGATGCTCTGGTCGTTGGACCAGTCGGTCTGTGCCTGATCGGCGGCAGTGAAGCTGCCGCCGCAGTCGTCGCTCCACGAGTAGGTGAGTTCGTCCTCGTTGGGGTCCAGAGCCACGACTTCCAGATTGATGGTTTCGTCGATGACGGGACTCGTATTGGAAGCCGTCAAAGAGCTGATAATCGGAGCATGGGTCGGACCGTCCACCGGGCCGGTAAGGTCCAGAATCGTGACCTGAACATCGGTCGTCTGGTTGACTACGATGGTGGCCTGTGCCGTGCCTTCTCCGGCGAGAACTTCTCCGTCGTCCGTGTCGTAATAGGCGCGTGCGGTGAAGGTCTGGAGTCCCACGGGCAGGATCATGGTTTTATCGAAGTTGTCGGTCATGTCATGCACCACGTCTGCGGGTTGGATTTCCACCTCCACGCGGTCGAGTTCGCCTTGTCGGGTCAGAAAGCGCCAGCCGAACAATCCAGAAAAGCGGGAATCGATGAGTTTCGAGACGTTTTCCTCGTCGGTTTCCTGGCCAAAATACACCCTGACGTGGGCTATTCCGAGTTGATCCCCTTCGAACGTCACCGCATCACCCGATGACGTACAGGCTGTAAAAAGCAAAACGGCGAGCAGCAAAAATCCCCCTGTCCATCTCGGGAAACGTTTCATCCGGGAACCTCCAAATCGATAGAAAAAAGCGTTACCAAGACAGCCTTCCCGAAGAGCGCGGGACGACCGGTTCGATACAGATTCAATGTTCGTTATCGGAAGCGAAATTATGTCCCAATATCAAGCAATTATGTGTGCTTGAGGTATTTTTCGAAAACGATGTTCCCAGTATGGTACGGCAATCGTGGTTTTTGTCAAGATCAGGTGCGGAGTTTGGCCGGATAGGAGTGCATTATAAAATGTGGTAACTTTTGTAAACCAAACGAATGAAAGCTTTAACCCGCATAATTCATGAAGAATCTACTGCGACTTGAAAATCCTCGATCTTTCGCTTGTTTCCCAATTTTCATCCTCGACAGACTGTAAAGTATGCCTGCGGGTGAAAATCGGTCCAACTTCATGAAATATCTTCGGTTTTCGGCGTCTCGCTACGATCCTCATGAATAATGCGGGTTAATATCAACAATCCTAATTATCCCTGTATTTATAATGATTTATGTTGTTTTCTCCTGGAAATAAAAAGGGTTCGAGCTTTTTGCCCGAACCCTTTGCGGATACGTTGTATCGTGTATCGAGAAGCGGCTATTCTTCGTCCTCTTCGTCCTTCGGTCCAAGCTCCATTTCCTGTTGCTCGACCGTTTCCTCCTCGAGCGGCTTGGTTTCCTTGCCCCGGCTGTCGTCGTGCTCGGCCAAAAGGGCGATTCCCGTGACCCGGCTCCCCTGGCCGAGCTGAATCAACTTCACACCCTGGGTGTTGCGCCCGATGATCCTCACGTCGGCGAGTTTCATGCGCAGAATGATGCCGCCATCCGTGGTGAACATGATCTCGTCGTCGTCGGTGACCATCCGCACGCCGACCACTTCGCCGTTGCGCTGGGTGGTTTTGATGGTGATGACGCCCTGACCGCCGCGACCCTGACGCCGGTAGTCCTCGATGGCCGTGCGTTTTCCGAAGCCGTTTTCGGTGACGGTCAGCAGCGACGAGCCCTCGTTGACCACCGCCATGGACACCACGCCGTCCCCTTTGGCCAGCGAAATGCCGCGCACGCCACGTGCCGTGCGTCCCATCGGGCGGGTCTCCGACTCGCTGAAGCGAATGGCTTTGCCCTGGCGGGTGGAGAGAATCAGATCCTTCTGGCCGTCGGTCAGAGCCACGCCGATGATGCGGTCGTCTTCATCCAGACCGATGGCCTTGATGCCCACGTTGCGCACGTTGGAGTACTGGACGAGGTTCGTCTTTTTCACCGTCCCTTGCTCGGTGGCGAACACGACGAACTGCTTTTCGCTGAACTCTTTGATCGGCAATACGGCGGCGATGCCCTCGTCTTTTTCCACGTTGATGAGGTTCACGATGGCTTTGCCCCGGCTGGCCCGTCCTCCTTGCGGAATTTGGTGCACCTTGAGCCAGAACAGGTTGCCCTTGGTGGTGAACACAAGGATGTAATCGTGGGTCGAGGCGACGAACAGGTTGGAGACGAAATCCTCTTCTTTGGTCGTCATGCCGGTTTTGCCGCGCGTTCCCCGTCGCTGGGCGCGGTAGAGGCTGATGGCGTTGCGCTTGATGTAATCGGTGTGGGAGACCGTAATCACCATGTCTTCCTCGACGATCAGATCTTCCACCGAGAATTCCTTGGGATCGTCGATGATCTCGGTCCGGCGGTCGTCGCCGTAGCGTTCGCGGATGTCAATCAGCTCCTCGCAGATCACGTCCAACAGCTTGTCTTCACTCGACAAAATCGCCTTCAGGTACTCGATGTTGGCGCGGACTTCGGCCAACTCGTCGATCACCTTCTGCCGTTCCATACCCGTGAGGCGTTGTAGGCGCATGTCCAGAATGGCCTGGGCTTGGGCCTGGGAGAAGCTGAAACGTTTCATCAGGCCTTCGCGGGCTTCCTGCACCGTTTTCGAGGCGCGGATCAGCTTGATGACTTCGTCGATGTTGTCCAGCGCGATGATGTAGCCTTCGAGGATGTGGGCTCGTTCCTCGGCTTTGCGTAATTCGTAGTAACTTCGGCGACTTACCACGTCGCGGCGGTGGTCGATGAAGTGGGCCACGAGCCGTTCCAGGGAAAGCTGCCTGGGCTGATTGTCCACCAAAGCGAGGTTGTTGATGCCGAAGCTGCTCTGCATCGCGGTGAGTTTGTACAGGTTGTTCAGCACCACGCCTGCCACGGCATCGCGTTTGAGTTCGATCGCGATGCGCATCCCTTCGCGGTCGGATTCGTCGCGCAAATCGGAGATGCCGTCGAGCTTCTTTTGCTTGACCAAGTCGGCGATTTTCTCGATCAGCCGGGCTTTGTTGACCTGGTAGGGGATCTCGGTGACGACGATGGATTCGCGATCGTTGCGGGAGTTCCGCTCGACGATGGCGCGCGCGCGCATTTTGACGATGCCGCGCCCGGTGAGGTAGGCCTGATGGATGCCGTCCCGCCCGAAAATGAAGCCTGCCGTGGGGAAATCCGGACCCTTGACGTGTTCCATCATCAGGTCGAGCAGTTCTTCCTGGGACAGAGGCTCCATTTCGCCGTGCTTGAGCTTGCGCTGGTAGTCGATATGCGCCAAGGCGGCGTTGATGACCTCGGAGAGGTTGTGCGGCGCCATGTTGGTGGCCATGCCGACGGCGATACCCGCCGAGCCGTTGACCAACAGATTGGGCACGCGACTGGGTAGCACGGTGGGTTCGTTTTCCGATCCATCGTAGTTGGGTGCGAAATCGACGGTTTCCTTTTCGATATCGGCCAGGATATCGCTGGAAATGCGCATCATACGGACTTCGGTATATCGCATCGCGGCGGCGGAGTCGCCGTCGATGGAACCGAAGTTTCCCTGTCCGTTGACCAGCACGTAACGCATCGCCCAGGGCTGAGCCATGCGGACGATGGTGTCGTAAATCGCGGAGTCGCCATGGGGGTGATATTTACCCATGACATCACCGACGATGCGGGCCGATTTCTTGAACGACTGGTTGTAAAAATTCTTCTGTTCATACATCGTGTACATCACCCGGCGATGGACGGGTTTCAAGCCGTCGCGCACGTCGGGAAGTGCACGGGAAATGATGACCGACATGGCGTACTCGATGTACGAGTTCTCCATTTCGTCCACGATGTTGACAGGGATTTCGGTCGGTTGATTGGGCATAGTCGGGCACTCTCGATCACAAGAAACAACGTGGCGCGTCAACGATGTCGGCGGCCATTCAAAAGTATATTCATCCTACTTTGGGGGGGGCGAAAAGTCAATTCTTTTCGGTGGGTTTGTTCGCATGTAAGTTATTGATAATGCACGGAAATTATCTGTATTTCCAGATTTCTCGGAATTCCTTTCGCCCCGTTCGAGGTTCCTTGCCGTGTTTTTGTTTCGTGTGGTATTCGGGATGCGTAACGACGGCGGAGTCAGACCGCATCCATGCAGAATTTCATCAGGGGAACGAAGAACAATAACGTCAGCACGACGCGCGCCAGCGGGTGGCCGAGGAAGTCCTTTTGCGGACGAATCCACAGCAGCAACAACCCCAGCGGAGTGACGGACACGAGGGCGAACAGCACGATGATGGGATGGAAGAAAAACGCTGTCTTTTCGCCCTGTTCCGGGACTGGGCGAGGGCGATAAGGCGGGATTTCTCCTCCAAAGGTCTGGGGACGCGGGAGGTTTTCGGCGGTATTGGGAAGCGGCAGTCTTCGGGAAGGTTGCGGTGTGCGAGGAACTGAGGTGTGCAGGGTCTCGGTAGATTCCCAGTCGTCCGGGCTTTCACCGCGCACGATCGCGGCGACGGTGGTCCACTCGTTGTAGAGGGAATTCCAGGCTTCGGTGTCCACTCGCAACAGACCCCTACGGAGCCATTGACGGACTTCCTTGCGGTCCTTGAATTGAACGTCTCCCCGGTCGGTCGAAATCACCCACATCTACGACGACTTCCCGTCTCTGGTGGCGAGGATCGCCAACCTATTGAAATTACAGTTTAAATGCCCATCCCTCGCGAGCCAGGAACGTGCGGTCGAATTCTTTCTTAGCCGGAGAGAGGATTTTCTGTTCCAGAAATCTGTCGTCGTGGTCGGGATCGTGGTGGGTCAGGTGCAGTTCCTTGACCCCTGCCGCTTTCGCGACTTTTACCGCTTCCTCGTAGGTGGAGTGTCCCCAACCGATGTGGCTTTCGTATTCCTTCGGTGTGTACTGGGAATCGTATACGAGAAGGTCCGATCCCTGGGCGAGTTCCACCAAGCGTTCGTCAAGGATCGAATAGTGTTCCACGTCGGTGGCAAAGGTCAGCGCTTTGCCGTTCGCCTCGATGCGGTAGGCCAGAACGCCTCCGGGATGATTTAGGCGGCGGGCCGTGACATGGATTTTTTCGGTCTCGACCGGGTGGTCTTCCTCAATCGTGTGGAAGACCATGTCGGCGGGCATTTCTTCGAACAATACCGGGAAGTTCTGGAACTGCTGCTGCAGCGAAAGCACTTCTTCGAGGCTGTATCCCATCGAATCGATGCCGAAGAACTCGAAGCGGTTTCCGGTGATGTAGCCCGGCACGAAAAAGGGAAAGCCGTGGATGTGATCCCAGTGAACATGCGTGAAGAAAAACGATGCCGCGCCTTTGCCTTTCCCGAACGTTTTGCCGAGAAGGTAGTTGCCCAGGTTGCGCAGGCCGGAACCGGCATCGACGATGATCGTCGCCTTGTCCGTTTCCACCAGCAGGCAGGTCGTGTTTCCACCGTATTTCAAGGTTCCCGGCCCAGGAGCCGGAAGCGAACCCCGACAACCGAAATAAGTCACCTTCATCAGGGATTCCCGCCTTCCACAACGTATAGGGAACGGCCTCGCCATTACCCCGAGTTGATTGATTATTCAGAAAGCCATTGACGTACCGGAGTATTGTAGGCGGGGGGAGGCAATTTCGTCAAGTATCCTGAGCATTTGAATACTCTTCGGGCTAGTTTTTCGCGAAAAATGGGACGACCTTTGCCGAAATTATGGGTTTCTGGAAGAAGGGAGTGGTATGTTCACGCTTCTTTGTGGAAGAAAACACACCAAGTCTTTGCCGTGCTATCTCGCACCAAGTCACTACATTTTATGCAATAATGCTCCGTCGTCGAACGATGGTGGGTTTCTCGTTGCAGATTCGAGGCTGAAATCACGATCCGTGCAACTCGTTTCGAAAGGGAAGAATTCCAGGTTTACGCATGAATCGAAAGCTTTCTGTTCGCTAAAACCGTAGAATCCGAATAAAGTTAGGATCTGAAGAAATTACTTGACGGAACGAAATGAGCTTTTTAACATGCCTCGGTATGTTAGGAAGTATCAACAAAAGGTGTCGCTGCTCCGATTGTTCTAGTGATCGATGCCACTTACGACTGCCGAAGGAAAGTGAATCGTGATGCAGAAAAGCAAAATCACCTCGAATATCGAAGACTACCTCGAAGCGATCTACCGCATCGAACTCAAGCGCGGCGTGGTGCGGGTCAAGGAAATCTCTCAAGCGCTGGGCGTGACCTACCCCAGCACCAGTGGAATCCTGAAGAAAATGGAGAAAATGGACCTTGTGGAGCACGAGCGGTACGGCTACGTCAAGCTGACCGAATCCGGCGGTGAAATCGCTCGGGATATCGTGCGACGCGAGGATGTGATGAACTCCCTGCTTCAGACGCTGCTCAAGCTCCCCATCGATAAGGCCACCGACATCGCCTGCAAGATGGAGCATTTTCTCGACCACGAAACCACCGTGCGACTTGAACTGTTGATGGAATTCGCCCACAACGGCGGCTCGCGAAGTTTCCTCAGCCGCTTTCATTCCTATCTCGATGAAAAAATGACCGAGCCCGAATCCGCCGAATAGAACCTTTCGTTCCCATCGAGAGCTGTGATGATGAAATACCTTGCGTTGCTGGCTGTTTTAGGGGGAGTCCTCATGGCATATTGCCTGGATCGCGAATCCCCGGAGAGCTACGCCGCACTGGTTCCTTCGAATCCACAAGAAGCTGAAATCATTGCCGTTTCAGAGGTTCACCCCCCCGCGATGCCGACCGGTCCCGTTCCGACCTGGCCTGTTGAAGCCCCGGACGCCGGGGGACATTTCTCCGTGGCGGGGAGCATCGACGACAACCTGTATCGTTCCGTGCGGCTTTCGCTCGATGCCCACAGTCCCGACGAAACCCTGCTGGCCGAAAAGCTTGCGGCGCATCTGAAGCGCATTTTCATGTTCAAGATCGATTTCCGCAAGGATCTGCGTCCCGGCGACCGCTTTGCCGTGGTGTTCGATTTCGACGACGCGCGCACCGACGGGCTGCGCATTCTCGCCGCCCGCGTGGAAGGAACCCGCCACCAGGAGACTTTCGAAAGTTTTTACTACCAGGCTTCGGACGAAACCTTCGGTCGCTATTATGGTCGCGATGCCGTGGCCACCCAGGCCGAAATCGTCGAGGGACCGCTGAAGGACTACGAGGAAATCACGGCGCTGCTGAAAGACCGTCGTCCGCGTCACAACGGCATAGATATCAAGGCTCCGGTGGGGACGCCGGTCCATGCTCCGTTCTCAGGGACGATCGACGCGCACCGCGCGGATCGGCGCAGCGGAACCTATCTCGTGCTGCGCTACGCCTCGAAGCCGTACCACGCCTATTTCCTTCATTTGAGCGCCTACGCCGAAACGGCGAAAGTCGGTCGCCGTGTGTCTGCCGGGGAAGTTATCGGATACGTGGGCAATACGGGCCGCAGCTATGCTCCGCACCTGCATTACGAGTTGCGCACCCCCGCCGGGCAGGTTGTCAACCCGCTGAAGGTCCACGGCGTGCGATACCCAGACCTTGCCGCCGAGCGGAAGGCGGCCTTTCTCGCCGCCATCGAACCTTTGGTTCTTCAACTCGACCTCGCCCGTCCCATTCCGGTTTTCGAAACCCTGGCGAACCAGTAACGACGATTTACGATGGATTTGGTTGCGGGGTTGTTCGCTGAGATGTGGGCGGAATCGTGACGTCGAGACTTCTATGAAATCTTTTATGTCCCAATGGGTCGGAGAGAAAGAATCTTCCGTCGAATGCGTTTTTTCTGAAATGGGTCAGGGGAGGATGGAGAATGCATCATGAAAAGACAGAATAGACCGAAAAAAATTGACAAATGTCCCTTGAGAGACTAAAAATCACCCTTGCTTGTCGCCGACCTATATGGGGCAATGGCGCAGTTGGTAGCGCGTCTGAATGGCATTCAGAAGGCCGGGGGTTCGACTCCCCCTTGCTCCACCAAGAAAATCAAGGACTTACGAGTTTTCGTAAGTCCTTTTTTATTGCCTCTGTGCCAATTTGTGCCAAAAATGCAGGGCTAACGAGGCCAATTCAAGAACTTCTTCCACCTTCGGTGGATTCTTCTCGGAAATTTCCAGGGTCTTTCTTGCCAGTTCTTCAAGCCGAGCGAGCTTTTTTTGGCTCAAATTGGCACAGTCGACCTGTCGTTGCAGGTAAACCGCCGTCAAATGGCCATAAGTATCGACCGTCGTCGAGATATCACGATGCCCGAGAAGTGCTTGAGCAACGGCTGGACCTCCCTCCATCAATTGCCGACTTCCGGCCACATGTCGCAATCCGTGAATGGATATCTTGGGTAATCCGGCTCGTTTTGCTCCGACAGACAGTCGCTTGTCCAGGTCTTGCCTCCAGATGGAATACAGCATCTCGTCTGGTGCGAGATTCTCGATATGAGGACGAAGTAGATCTACGGCTATTTCCGGAATGGGAACAACCCGTGGATCTTTGGTTTTCGTCTGCTTCACTTCATCGATGCCACCGTCTTTTTCGTAAATCTTGATTCTGGCCTTGGTGATGTAAAGCAATCTCCCATCGAGGTCGATGTCGGACCGAAGCAGGGCCATGATTTCTCCACGGCGCGCTCCACAGAAAGCAGCCAGGATTACGGCAGGTTGTGCCGTTTGGGAAACGGAATGACAGAGTCGAGTCAGTTGATCGACGGACAAGACTGGCACCGTTCGTTTTCGTGTTTCGAAATGGGGTGTGTAAGGATTCTTTTCCAACAATCCGGTCTTGATTGCAGCGTTGAGGAGAATTGCAAGAAACACCCCGGCATTCTTCCTGGCTCCCGGTCCGGGAATGGCTTCCACAGTGGCTTCCGCTTGCTCCTTGGTGATTTTTGCAAGTGGCATGGCCTTTAGATCGTCAGAAAGCAACCCCCAGGCGTATTTGTAGCCGTGAACGGTTTTCGGCGATAGCTTGCCGTAGCGTTCTTCAGCGTAGCGCTCGTACCATTGTTCCAGGGTGACCTGGCGGTTGGAAATGACCGGGGCCTCATCCAGGGCTTTCCGAATCAACAGAGCCTGCTCGTAGGCCAACTCAATGTCGTTGGAAAGGACTTTTCGGACGTTTCGTCCTTTTCGGCGATAGGCAATGAAGAATTTGCCGGAATCCTCTCTCCAGCGGAGTTTCGCCGGGTACAGGCGTTTGTTCATCGTGGCCAAGCGAGATTGCAGGCGTGGGGTGAGTTTTGGGGATTTTGTAGGTATTGATTTTGGAGGCATGGTGCTACTCCGAAAACCTACCCCAAGGGCTCGTTCTTTACGTGAAGAAGCAGCTTGACGAGCAGGTTTCTTTCAGCATAGCCGTTGGAGGACAGTCGTCAAGAAGAATCGGATTCGAGCGTTTTTTCATACAAAAATCACGAAAAAAGCATAGACTTTTCCAAAGAACGCGTCCTATGCATTAAAGAACACTGTCCTTACCCATATCAACTGCAGGGAAGTACTATGACTCACGTGATACGGCTTGATTGTATGCGGAAGTTATCTGTTATTTTCTTGATTGTGGCTACAATAATCTTATCCGGATGCCTCGAAATCGAGAACCCTGTGAGTGGGGCGACGTTCCAGCATCGGGCGGAGATCCATTTCAGCGTAGATGCAAGCTCCGCATCCCGTGTAGTGTGGACGACGACGTACACCAATGAAAGCGGGCAAAGTGTCACGGTGGAGATCGGTCGGGGAGAAACCTTCGATTATGGCGGCTTGCCCATCGTCGGTGGGCAGATCACGCGGCACAAAATCCGGGCCAAGAGGGGCAACGAATCGGACGAATCGACGATCACTATCAAACCCTGGTGTTTGTACGATACGACCACGTGCAACTCCAACAGCCATGGCTGCTTGCGTGGCGTTTGCGATCCCGTCCCGGATCACTGCACGACCGAACCCGTGGATGCCCTGTGCGACGACGGCAACCTCTGCGACGGCATAGAGACCTGCAACGCCATTACGGGAGCCTGCATACCCGCCGAAGCGTTGGACTGCGACGATGGCATCGCCTGCACGATCGACACCTGCTACCCGGAGGAAGGTTGCGAAAACGCTCCGGAAAATGCGATTTGCGACGACGGCATCGGCTGCACGGTGGAGGTCTGTGACGCGCAACATGGCTGCTTGTCCACGCCGGACAGTTCCTTGTGCAACGACGGCGATCCCTGCACGGTGGATATTTGCGGACCGGAGGGATGCACGAACGACCCGGTGGTCTGCAATACGGAGAACCACGAGGTCTGCGTGGGAGGCGAGTGTGTTTGCGATCCGGTCGACCGCTATTACCTGGCCGAAGACGGCGAAACCTGCATCTGCGATGTCGGGACGAGCTGCGCCGAGTTCGGCGCCGAATGCGGCACGTTGCACGTCGGCTGCGGAGAGACCGTGGAATGTGGAAGCTGCGATCCTTTTTCCACCTGCGGCCCGGACAATCGCTGTTCGGAACCGGCGGTGCCGCCCGATCCCACACAACGAGCCGAAGCGCTCGATGGAACGAAAAGCGTCGATATCTGCGGGGCGAGCCTGTTTCTCGTGGAAACCGACGACGCGGTGCAAAAAGTGTCCCCGGAGGCCGCCCCCCTGGAGGACGTGCTGGACTGCGACAAACTCGTCCATCTTTCCGGCAAGGTGATGGACAGCTACGGCGAGCCGCTTTCCGGGGTGCGCATTCGGGTGAAGGATCACCCGGAGTACGGTCTGGCGGTCAGTCGCGCCGACGGCAAATACGATATCTTGGCCAACGGCGGCGAGCTGCTGACGGTCCGTTTCACAAAGCGTGGCTATCTTCCGGTGCAAAGGAAAGTTCCGAGAGCTTGGGAGGATTTCGCGTTTCTCGAACCCGTAGTGCTGACGGAAACCGCGCCGACCGTGTCGGCCATGATCGGGGCGCAAGCAACCCAGATGCAGATTGTGGACGGCGAAACCGTGTCGGATAACGATGGCACGCGACAGGCCCGGCTGATGATCCCGGCTGGAACCCAAGCTACGGTACATCGCGAAGACGGTACGGATGTGGTCCTGGAAGGCGAAGTGAACATCAGCATGACGGAATACACGGTGGGGGACAACGGCCCCAACGCGATGCCGGGCGATCTTCCGCCGACGACCTCCTATACCTATGCGGTGGAACTCGGTATCGAGGAAGCCGAGGGGGCGCACGTGGAGTTCGACCGTCCCTTGGCGTATTACGTGGACAATTTCCTGGGCTTCGATCCCGGAACTCCGGTACCGGTGGGTTTTTACGACGAAACCGAGGATGCCTGGACGGCTTCCAGGGACGGCGTGGTGATCGAAGTGGCGGATATTGTTGGCGGAATGGCGGTGCTGCGGATGAAAGCGGACGCCCCCGAAACCCCGGAAGACGAGTCGGCCTACGAGGATGAAGAAGAATACCAATTGTATTTGGAGTATTACGAGATTGAAGAGTTGGAGCTGGTGCAACTGGCCCAGCGCTACGAGCCCGGCGAGTCGTTCTGGCGTGCCTCGATCCGGCATTTCTCCATTTGTGACTTGAACTTTCCCATCGACATTCCCGACGACGCCAAGGCTGCTTCAAATACGGGAAACGGCAGTCCGGACGACCCTGACGACTTCGATCCTCCCGGAAAAAAACCTGAGGACGATCCCTGCAAAAGCAACGGGTCCATCATCGAATGCGACAACATGATCCTGGGGGAGAAGATCGATCTCGAGGGCGTGCCGTTTTCCCTGCATTATCAAAGCGATCGGGTATTCGGCTGGGAGGTCGGACGGACGCTGGATATTCCGGTGGCGGGCGACGAACCGGTCACCAGCGAAAACTTCAACGGCGCCTACGTTTCTTTGAGGGTTTGGGATAATTTGTACGAAGTGCCGGAAGTGGACGATGCCCGCAGAGATACGTGGGGAGCCAGTGGTTCGCACACGCTGGAAGCGCACGAGACACGCAGGGTCCAATGGGACCAACGTGACCGCCACGGACGCTTCGTCAACGGAATACGGCTGGGAGTGGTGACGATTGATTACTCGTATTTCGCCTATTATATTTCTCCCGCTCCGGCTATCGGGGGCGGCGGGGGAATAAATATTAGGAGGCGAGATACCGATGATGTGACGATTTTCACCAGTTTTGGAGAACCTACTGGTGAATTCGTAGGGCCATGCGATAACCGTGATCCTTTGGAGTTACGCTATAATTGTTACGGTCGTGTCAATTATGTCATTACCACACGCTACCCGGTGAAGATTGGCCTGTGGGACCAGAAACGCGGGTTCGAATTGGGCGGCTGGTCGCTGACGCCGTTGCACGCCTACGATCCCGTATCGAAAACGGTTTACAAAGGGGACGGCAGCCGGATTTCTCCTCCGGAAGCAACCATCACCGATATTCCGGTGGAGAACAATGAACGGAAATATACGCTGACGAAGGATCATCAAGGGCGAATCCTGAAATTTCGTGAGCACCGCCTGGTCGATGCCCTCGACCTCTCGTCCGATCCGTTGCTGGAAATCGAGGAAGCGTATATTACGGATGTTGCGTTCAACAAACAGGGCGGAATGTTCGTGCTGGTCAGGGATAATAGCGGACTTGTTGACATCCGACATGCAGTATATAAAAAAGGCCCCGATGAGACGGAGCTTTCACGGTTTGCCGGGCATCCGGATGTTTACGGAAGCGAAGACGGCTCTCTCGATGAGGCGCGTTTTGCCAACCCGATTCGGGTGGGAGTCGATGCCGAGGGCGCGGTCTACGTCTTGGATTGGGGGTCGATGGGATCCGAACCCTACGAAGCGCGGCGCTATGCCAAAGTCCGCAAAATCGATACCGACGGCGAGGTGGTGACTCTTGCCGGAGTCGACGATCCCGAGGCTGCAGATCCTCCTCTTCCTTCCTGCGCCGAAAAGGCAGCGGAACAGGGTTTCCAGGGGTTCCTGAAAGATTGCCACCTGGGCTATCCTATCGACATGGCTGTGGCGGATGACGGGTCCGTATACGTCGCATCCATGCATCTTACGGATAATTATTGGAATTTGGAGTGGCGCAATGCCGTCTATAAAATTCATCCAACCGGCGATCTTGAATTGTTTGCCGGTGGAGGATTCTTACAAGGAGAAATCGAGCAAAGTGTCTGCCGTCTGAACATGGATGAAGATAGAAGTGAGTTTTTCTTGCCCGGACAGGCGGATGGGGTGTTCGCGCCGGGTACACGGATGGGTATCCCCGAAGGAATCGCCTTGGACGACAAGGGCAACGTGTACATCGCGGAACAAAGTTTGCGTACGCTATGTAGCACGGAAGACATTTTCGATGCAGGTTTTTGGGCGGTTCGCAGTCAAGGAGGCGTGATTCGTAAAGTCCTATCGAGCGGCACGACCGAACATGTGGCAGGAAAGTACGTTTCGATTGCCAATTTCAACAAGGTTTCCAACAACGCGAAGACCGGGGCGTTGGCTCTCGACGTAACCATCTGGCCGCAAAGTCTGGAAGTCGATCCGGCGGGAAATCTCTATTTTATGGATGAAAATCGGAAAGAAACCAATGGGAATTATACACAATATACCCATTATCTTCGCAGCGTGAACAACACGACACCTCTGCCGAAGGGGGTGACGATTCCCCCCGGGAAAATCGTCGTGCCGTCCAAAGACGGCTCCGAGATCTACGTGTTCGGGCCTTCCGGCAAGCATTCCAAGACCATTCTCGCCTCGACGGGGGAAACCGTGTACGATTTCGACTACGACACCCACGGCCACATTTCCGTCATCCGGGACGCCTGGGGCAGCGAAACGACCATCGAACGCGACGAAGCCACCGGCCAGGCTACGGCCATCCTCTCTTCCGACGGACTGAGAACGACCCTGGAAACCGACGAATACGGCTACCTTTCCGGCATCTCCGATCCGGGTGGAAATGCTTACGGGTTCACCTACTACACTGAGCCGAATGACTACAACCCGTACCGGTTGGATCACGAAGGCCTGCTGGCCACGATGACCGACCCCAACGGCGGCGAATACCGCTTTGAATTCGATGAGTTGGGACGTCTGGTGAAGGACGAGGATCCCGCCGGAGGCGTGAAAACCCTCACGCTGGCCGAACGCATTCCCGGCAACAACCGCGCGGACGTGACCCTGGACACGCTGTTTACCGGCAGCGAGGAAAGCGGCACCTGGGTTTCCAAACTCTATTCCCGCCTCGATCCCAGCCTGAACGGCGGCAACTTCATCCGCGAAGTCACGCTTCCCAACGGACTTGTCGGGCGCTCCATCCAGACCGAAGATGGCAACTCCACCGTCACGCTGGCCGACGGCACGCTGATTCAGAAGATCATGGGGGAAGATCCCCGCTTCGGACCGCACGTGCCCTACGCCAGAAAAACGGTCATCACCCCTCCCGGCGGACCGGCCCTGACCATGAACATGTCCCGCAGCTACGACGCGAACGAGGGGCTTTCCACCCAGACCCTGACCCTGGACGGCAAGGTCTGGACGCTCGCCTACGACGAGGACGACGACACCCGCACCTGGACCAGCCCGCTGGGCATCGTGACCACGCTGACGAGCAACGAGCACGACCAGCCCGCGACCCTGGTGCGGCCCGGACTGGAAGACGTGCGCTACAGCTACGACGACAAGGGCCGCCTGACGAGCGTATGGCAGGGAGAAGGCTTTGTTTCCCGAGGATATTCGCTTGGTTACGACGAAAACGGTCACCTGTCCTCGTTGCGGGACGCCATGGGCCAGACCACGACCTACAACTGGAGTACCGCGGGCCGCCTCGTGTCGGTCGTACGTCCCGACGACCACCAGATCGGCTACGTCCACGACGCCAACGGCAACCTCACGGAACTGCTACCGCAGGAGGACTCGTCACACGCGATGGCCTACAGCTCGGTGGACCTGGAATCCAGCTACACCACGCCGCTGGGCTACGAAACCACCAGCACCTACGGTCCGGCGCGGCAGTTGACCACGCAAACGTGGACGGGCGATCGTGTCGAGTTTCATTACGACGATGACGGACGCATGTACGCCATCTCGACACTCAGCGGTTATATGGTCATGATAGAGTACAGTGAGACCACAGGACAGGTACAATTTCTGAAAACGCTGGACAACATCGCCCTGGATGAAGCCTACAGTGGTTCGTTGCACACCGGCGAAGCGTGGAGCGGCGTGGGCCTGCCGTTCGAGGCGACGGTGCATTTCTCCTACGACAACGCCCACCGCTTGTCGAATCTGAACACCGGATCGAACTTCGGTCCGCAGAGGTTCAGTTACGACGACGACAGCCGCCTCGTCGGTGCGGGTCCGTTGCCTGCGCAGGATCTCGTGCTGACCTACACGGATTTCGGCGCGGTCGCAAGCCTTTCCACCACAAGCGGGGCTGCGTCCCTGGTGGAGAACTACAACTACAACAGCTTCGGCGAAGAAAAAAGCCGTACTTTCAAGGACTTGACCGGCAACGTGCTGTTCTCGGAGGTCTTCGAGCGAGAGGATTCCGTGCCGGGGCTGCACGACGGCTTTCTGCGAGACAGGCTCGGGCGCGTGCGCACGCGGGTGGAGTCGGTGCAGGGCGAGGAGCACCTGTGGAGCTACCGCTACGACAGCGTGGGCCGTCTGACGGAAGTTTACCTGGACGACGTGTTGACGGAGCAGTACGCCTACGACGTCAACGGCAACCGCACGCCGGGCGGCGACGATCCCGCCGAGGTGTGGACCTACGACGTGGACGACCGCCTGACGCAGGTCGGGAACTCCGAGCTGACTTACAACGGCAACGGCAGTCTGGCGACGAAAAGCGCCATGAGTTTCGATTACGACGCCTTCGGCAATTTGCGTTCGGTGACGTCGCCGCTGTTTGGGACGATCACCTACCGGATCGACGGCAAGAACCGCCGCGTGGGACGCAGCATCGGCGGAAACTTCGACAAGGGCTGGATTTACCAGGATGGCCTGAACCCGGTGGCGGAGATCGATGCGAACGGGCAGATCGTGGCGGAGTTCGTCTACGCGTCTCGGGGGCACGTCCCGGACCTGATGATTCGAGATGGCGTCAAATACCGTATCGTTTCCGACCACTTAGGCTCGGTGCGCCTGGTGGTGAACGTGGAAACGGGTGACATCATACAAAGGATCGATTATACTACCTGGGGAGACGTCGTTGCGGATACGAGCCCGGGCTTCCAGCCCTTCGGCTTCGCCGGTGGGTTGTACGACGAGCACACGGGGCTGGTGAGGTTCGGCGCTCGCGATTATGATCCCGAGGTAGGCAGATGGACCGCGAAAGACCCCATTCGGTGGGCAGGCGGGCAGGCGAACCTGTACGTGTATGTCGGGAATGACCCGGTGAATGGGATAGATCCAAGTGGGGAGGCTGCTCATATTGTTGCAGTTGCTATAGGTGCTGGTACTGTGGGGGCAGCTTGGACAATAATCAGTTGGGGAACTAAATGTTGGCAAAAATGTTTTAATACAGAGCAAAGTAATAACGAAAATTCTCAAAGCGGTGAAGACAATGGGGGAGGTAACAATGAATGCGGTCAAGAAGATCCCCAGGAAGAGTATAAAAGAAATAGAAATAAGACAATGGAAACAATAACGTGCGTCCTTGAAAAATGTGTGCCTAGTTTTACACAAACAGTTTTGTATTCAATTGCAAAAGAAGATGATTAAAATGAATGAAAATATATTTAGATGGTCAATAAGACTAAACTCATCAATACTTGTCTTTATGATAACATATACTTCCTTTATAGCTGCTGGTATGTATGTAACAGCATGGATTTTTTACTCAGTGCCTTTATTTTTCTCATTTCTCTATCCAAGATTAAAAACTTTAGTAATGTGTGTATTAATTATCTGGGTTCAGATAAATTTACTGATAAGTTATGGAACTTTAAATGTAACATTGCATGACAACAACATTTTTCCAATGGATATCCACGAACTCATTCCCACGATTGTAATATTTATATGCTCTGTGGTGTTATTTTTTCATGTGCTTTGTTATTATATAATATTTATTATAAATATTATAAAAAAACGAACCGATGCCCAATGTTTGCATGATTAATAAGTTTTCACATGACACTTTCCTTCGACAAGGGCTGGATCTACCAGGACGGTCTGAACCCGGTAGCCGAGATCGATGCGAACGGGCAGATCGTGGCGGAGTTCGTCTACGCGTCTCGGGGGCACGTCCCGGACCTGATGATTCGGGATGGTGTGAAATACCGTATCGTTTCCGACCACTTAGGCTCGGTGCGCCTGGTCGTGAACGCCGAAACGGGTGACATCATACAAAGGATCGATTATACTACCTGGGGAGAAGTGGTTGCGGATACGAACCCCGGCTTCCAGCCTTTCGGCTTCGCCGGTGGGTTGTACGACGAGCACACGGGGCTGGTGAGGTTCGGAGCCAGGGATTACGATCCCGAGGTGGGAAGATGGACCGCGAAAGATCCCATCCGCTGGGACGGCGGACAGGCGAATTTGTATGTCTATGTCGGGGATGATCCCGTGAATGGAATTGATCCTACGGGGTTGTGGAGAGTAATGAGAAAGAGAATAAATTATATTGGAAAATATATTGAAACACCCCATTCAAATCCAGAACACGGAGGTGATGGTAGTGATACAAATCGAGGGCGTTGGCATGAAGCTATTATGCTTGATGATGGGAATGCGTGGGGGTATTCAAATGAAGGAGTAAAAGAAGAACCCAAAGGAATTACGTGGCATGAAGACCTTCGTGAAGGCTATGACGATGATCTTATGGATTATGTAATACACGAGTTAGAGAAATCTGGCAATTGGGAGCCAGGATTCAGCTTTTCTCCTGATAATGGTGAATATTGTCCTATTGGTCATAATTGTCAAGATTTTGTCGATTCTGCAATAGATCGTTACAGAGAATTGCAGGATAATCTAATATGTGATTAATTTAATATTAGCAACGTAAAGGTAATTGCAACAATGTAAATACTATAATTAACAGAATTTAAACCTTAACTTTTAAGGTTTTAGCCAGATAATTCAGCTTTCTTGGAGAAATAATCTTTGTGGAAAGTTTTTCAACCTAAAACTAACAAACTGAGCTAACTTGGAAACATTTCCTATAAAATTATAGGAGGTAATTCATGAAAATTATCATTAGATATTTTATTCATGCAATAGTAAATATTGTTGCTGCTGTATTTGTAAGTATTATATGGCTAATTTTTCTTGGTAAGACATTTGATAGTGCTTTTATAATGGGTATGTTCGGAATGCTAGAGCTATATTTTATCTACTACTTTATTCCTTGTATTATATTATATTGGTTTCTATCGTTAACTTTCAAGAAAAATGATAAAATACTGATAAAGAAAAGTATGTGTTATCAAATTGTAAACGTTTCGATCACTTTGCTAGTTTCACTTTTTCTAAGCATTAAAGTATCCATAGAAAGCTTCAAGGATTTTTTCGTTTTGCTATTGGCAGTAATTCCAGTGCAAATTGTTATGGCTTTTCTTGTTTCATTGACAGGAAAATGGCTTTTACTGCAAGGTGGCCGTTACAATAGTAAAATCTCTGATAAAAAAGAAGTGCCTCCTCGCTATTTACTGTGGGTAAGCAGTTTCATCTGCGGCAGGTCGAAGTCTAGCTTTCCAGCGACGAGGAAGATCATGGTTCGAAGCTTCCTAAACGACCTGAACCCTCTGGCCTTGCGCTTGGCCGCCTGAATTATACCGTTGATGCCTTCCACCAGCCCTTGTGTCAAACCTGACTGAAACCACCGCAATACCCCATCCCAGTGGGTCTTGATCGTTTTGGCTACCTTGATCATCGGCGGCAGTTGGCTGTGCGTGGCCCAGAAATACCAGTACTGCAACTGCTTCTCACCGTCATCTGGATGGCCTGCGTAGTCGGCATATACCGACTGAAGCGTCTCTTTGAGCCGATAGCCCCTGGCCGTTTTCAGCGTGCTGTCTTTCAACTCATCGAACTTCTCTCGCTCTTTGTCCGTAAGGTTTTGCTCGTTTTTCAACCAGACCCATCTCGTCTTTTCCAACTCAGTCCTGTCTTGGCGCTCCTCACGCCGCACCTCGTCCACGGCCTTGTTGACAAGCTTCATCACGTGGAAGCGGTCGAAGGTCATCGCCGCATCGGGAAACTGTTTCCCAACCCCCTTGATGAACGCCGCTGACATGTCCATGCTGAACTCTTTCACCTGTTCGGGTTTACCGCCGTGAGCGTGAAGCTCAGCCTCGAAGCCCGCCACCGTCCGGTGGTCTTTGCCGGGCTCCACGTGCAGAACCTTCGCCTCGTCCATGTCCACGAACACCGTCACGTAGTCGTGCCCACGGGAACGGCTGGTTTCATCCACGCCCACCGCTTCGACCTCGGACCAGTCCTGCTTCGCCAGACTCGAGTCCACATAGTATTCCAGCACCCGCCAGATCCGCGTGTCGTGCTCACCAAGTATTTCGCCGATCCCCTTGGGCGTCATGCCCTTTCTGGCCATAAGCAGTACCAGCGCCTCAAAAAGCAGCGTGAACCCCGCACCAGGACGCGCCCAAGGTACCTCCACCGTTTTTACTCCGTGTTCAGGGCATTTGATCCGGGGTAGGCGTGCGTGAAGATACGCCTCGTGCTGAAAAAAGTTCAGATGTCGCCAACTCCTCTCGTTCGTATCGTGAACCCCGCAAGCCACCTCGCATTGCGGGCACGCAAACCGGCTCCCGGCGGGAAAATCCAGGTACAGATCCAACCGGTGGCGCTCGGCGTCAAAGTCAATATCCACCACCTCCCAGGGAGGGGTCAATCCAAGAGCCATCGTGAAAAGTCCGCGCTCGTCCATCTCTTGCTCCTTCAGTGTGCAAAGGTTACACTGGCAGAACTTCGGCGGAGGATAAGGCAACGCGGGGACGCGACCCGAGCGCCGTCGAAGGTCCGAACCTGGAAAGGAGGGGGAAACCTCTCCTTTTCTCTTTATCCCTTATTACAACAACCAGGTTTGGACTTCAAAGCGATAAATCCCAGGGGTGCGGGGACGGGTCCCCGGATCGGCGAAGCCGATGCATAAGCTGCCGTTACCCACACTAAACAGCGAAGAGCCAAAGAAGTTGATGTGGCATAGCCTCCCAGCCACAGGCTGGGAGGCTATGCCACATCAACTTCCGGATCGACGGCAAGAACCGCCGCGTGGGACGCAGCATCGGCGGAAACTTCGACAAGGGCTGGATCTACCAGGATGGCCTGAACCCGGTCGTGGAGATTGATGCGAACGGGCGATCGTGGCGGAGTTCGTCTACGCTTCGAGGGGGCACGTCCCGGATCTGATGATTAAGGATGGCGTCAAATACCGTATCGTTTCCGACCACTTAGGCTCCGTGCGCCTCGTTGTGAACGTGCAAACGGGTGACATCGCACAGAGGATCGATTATACTACATGGGGTAACGTAGTTTCGGACACGAACCCCGGCTTCCAGCCCTTCGGCTTCGCCGCTGGGTTGTACGACGAGCACACGGGGCTGGTGAGGTTCGGAGCTCGCGATTACGATCCCGAGGTAGGGAGATGGACCGCGAAAGACCCCATCCGCTGGGCAGGCGGGCAGGCGAATTTGTATGTGTACGTTGGGAATGATCCGGTGAATGGGATTGATCCGAGTGGGTTGAAAGTTACCATCGGAGTGTTTGCTGGATTTCATGCTGTCGTTATTATTGAAGGATCGGAAAATCATGACTATGATGGGGTGTATCAGTTTGGTCCAGACTATAAGAATGATGATTTTGACCCATTCAGGTGGTTGACTGGACGTGACGTTCCGGGAAGAATAGTCAGTAATCCTCTCGAAGATATCGAAGACGTTCCCTTTTTCATCGAGGTTTATGATGTATATGAAAATGATGAACATGATAAAGATGTTTATGATCGAATCCAGGAATCCCGGAAAAAAGTTCCAGACTATAATTCCGCTACAAATAATTGTTGGCACTGGGCATCAGAAGTTACCGGACCATAATACTATGGAGTAGTTACTAATTATGGATATTGTATTTATGGCCATTAGCTATTGCTCCTGGCCTATTTTAACTATACTTTGGGGAGTGATAATTAAAAAATGGAATCCAGTAAGAATAATAGCGACAACAGCTATTGTTATTATTCTTGAGGTGTTATTATTGTTTTTAATCGTTCCCATGATTGCAATGATTGCAATGGATTATAAATATGTGTACACTTTATTTTTATCAATCTGGATGGGTATTCCGGGATTTTTCTATTTCTTTTCCTTTATTATTTTTAAAAACAAATCAATTTCGTAGTCGATCGAATCGTCACCCAACATTTCCTCTCAATAAAAGGGTTGGATCTACAAAGACGGCCTGAACCCGGTGGCCGAGATCGATGCGAACGGGCAGATCGTGGCGGAGTTCGTGTACGCGTCTCGGGGGCACGTCCCGGACCTGATGATTCGGGATGGCGTCAAATACCGCCTTGTTTCCGACCACTTAGGCTCGGTGCGCCTGGTCGTGAACGCCGAAACGGGTGACATCATACAAAGGATCGATTATACTACCTGGGGAGAAGTGGTTGCGGATACGAACCCCGGCTTCCAGCCTTTCGGCTTTGCCGGTGGGTTGTACGACGAGCACACGGGGCTGGTGAGGTTCGGCGCTCGCGATTACGACTCGGAAGTGGGCCGTTGGACCGCGAAAGATCCTATTCGGTGGGCAGGTGGGCAGGAGAACCTGTACGTGTACGTCGGGAATGACCCGGTGAACTATATAGATCCTACGGGGGAAGAGGAAGTTGGGGTATGTGATGACTTATCCAAACCGAAGAAAAATGCCTCCTCGCTATTTACTGTGGGTAAGCAGTTTCATCTGCGGCAGGTCGAAGTCTAGCTTTCCAGCGACGAGGAAGATCATGGTTCGAAGCTTCCTAAACGACCTGAACCCTCTGGCCTTGCGCTTGGCCGCCTGAATTATACCGTTGATGCCTTCCACCAGCCCTTGTGTCAAACCTGACTGAAACCACCGCAATACCCCATCCCAGTGGGTCTTGATCGTTTTGGCTACCTTGATCATCGGCGGCAGTTGGCTGTGCGTGGCCCAGAAATACCAGTACTGCAACTGCTTCTCACCGTCATCTGGATGGCCTGCGTAGTCGGCATATACCGACTGAAGCGTCTCTTTGAGCCGATAGCCCCTGGCCGTTTTCAGCGTGCTGTCTTTCAACTCATCGAACTTCTCTCGCTCTTTGTCCGTAAGGTTTTGCTCGTTTTTCAACCAGACCCATCTCGTCTTTTCCAACTCAGTCCTGTCTTGGCGCTCCTCACGCCGCACCTCGTCCACGGCCTTGTTGACAAGCTTCATCACGTGGAAGCGGTCGAAGGTCATCGCCGCATCGGGAAACTGTTTCCCAACCCCCTTGATGAACGCCGCTGACATGTCCATGCTGAACTCTTTCACCTGTTCGGGTTTACCGCCGTGAGCGTGAAGCTCAGCCTCGAAGCCCGCCACCGTCCGGTGGTCTTTGCCGGGCTCCACGTGCAGAACCTTCGCCTCGTCCATGTCCACGAACACCGTCACGTAGTCGTGCCCACGGGAACGGCTGGTTTCATCCACGCCCACCGCTTCGACCTCGGACCAGTCCTGCTTCGCCAGACTCGAGTCCACATAGTATTCCAGCACCCGCCAGATCCGCGTGTCGTGCTCACCAAGTATTTCGCCGATCCCCTTGGGCGTCATGCCCTTTCTGGCCATAAGCAGTACCAGCGCCTCAAAAAGCAGCGTGAACCCCGCACCAGGACGCGCCCAAGGTACCTCCACCGTTTTTACTCCGTGTTCAGGGCATTTGATCCGGGGTAGGCGTGCGTGAAGATACGCCTCGTGCTGAAAAAAGTTCAGATGTCGCCAACTCCTCTCGTTCGTATCGTGAACCCCGCAAGCCACCTCGCATTGCGGGCACGCAAACCGGCTCCCGGCGGGAAAATCCAGGTACAGATCCAACCGGTGGCGCTCGGCGTCAAAGTCAATATCCACCACCTCCCAGGGAGGGGTCAATCCAAGAGCCATCGTGAAAAGTCCGCGCTCGTCCATCTCTTGCTCCTTCAGTGTGCAAAGGTTACACTGGCAGAACTTCGGCGGAGGATAAGGCAACGCGGGGACGCGACCCGAGCGCCGTCGAAGGTCCGAACCTGGAAAGGAGGGGGAAACCTCTCCTTTTCTCTTTATCCCTTATTACAACAACCAGGTTTGGACTTCAAAGCGATAAATCCCAGGGGTGCGGGGACGGGTCCCCGGATCGGCGAAGCCGATGCATAAGCTGCCGTTACCCACACTAAACAGCGAAGAGCCGATTGTGAAACTTTCGAAGGGGATTTCACACGAGCAGCGTCAAGGCCAGGTTGGTGAGGTAATTGCACAAGCTTTTCGTAAACTAGTCATCAAGCGAATGAAAGCTGACCAGAATATGGCTGCAGCAAAGCTTTGCATTGAGATGTTCGACTCGGTTCCTAAGTACGTGCAGGATGTAGACAAGCGACGATTGAATCGGGTGATAAAGAAACTGGACAAGGATGGGAAAAAACATAAAATTCAGACTATCGATGTTGGAAAACCATCCGACGAACCCCTGTTCAACGTTTCTGATGATTCTCCCTGGTCAATTAAGGATGAGATAAAATTGAAAGGCGATGATCGTCCAGACCCTGCTTTTAGTATTGTTTCTCTGGGCAGGACGGGCACATGGTTGCTTGACCGGTCGGCATCCAGTGTCGATCAAGATGATGCCAAGGCAGTATTGAAGCGACTGGACAGGAATGGCAACCTGGTAGCGGAAAAAGTATTGCACCATGATGTGTATCGTGAAAGTTGTTCCATTTCCAGCTCAAACATTGCTCTAATGAGTTCTGATGGTGTTCTGTACATTTATGATGACACCTTAAATCCTGTGTTAGAAACCAATCTTCGGGAAGATAATCGAGTTAAGGAGCATTTCAAAACGATAGAGACGGATTATTGGGGAGAATTCAAGTCTCAGGTACGAGCTATTGATATCTCGCCCGATGGTGAGCGCTATCTATTTACGCTCGCGGATGAAGCTTGGTGTTGCACATTGCAAGGTTCCGCTGAATGGGGTCTTGTAATGCCATTGAAGGAAGGGTGGGCACGAGTAGTTCGTCGAAGTGAAAGCTTTGGAGTAAGTCAAGAAATCGAAGAGGCTTTACGTCTATTCGGTCTTTCGCTTCCCGTTAATCCAGTCGAAATCAAGAAACAATACCATAAGCTTGCCCTTGTCAACCATCCGGATCGAAATCCGAATAATCCTCAAGCCAGCGATAAAATGAAAGCCGTTAATCACGCTTTTGAAGTTCTTACAGGAGTGGATCCTAATACTCTCGATTTTGAAGAATCCGACAAAACCTATTTTGCTCGTACTCGACCTGATGAGGTAATTGAAGTTGCGGGTATGCGAATTGAAATGACAATGACAGGTGGATCCCCACAGGATTGGGTCTACGGGGCAACTTACACTGCAGTTGATGGAGGTGCGTATGTCGCTACATACTCAGGAAAAGTCATTTTGGTTTCCAAAGATGGCCATGCCGAGCGCGTGTACGACATAGGAACCTGTCCTTACGAGATTGTAGATACAGGACGTTACGCCTATTTTCTAACACCTACGAGACTATACGTGATCGAGGATGGTAACAAGCTTGCTGCTTTCCTTGATGTATACCGACAGGGTCAGCTCGTGGTCTCGCAAACAGGCTTTGGCCTCCTGACAAGCAAAACACTGAAGTGGTTTACTACAGGTGGAAAGCAGGTGGGGGAAGTTTCCTCCCGCGATCCTATTCGTGTGTTGCACGCAACTGAAGGTGGTATCGTCGTTCAGACACGACAGCATCAAGCAAAAATAGAAGGCTTTATGATATAAGTGTTTCTGGAACGCAAAGGAAATGCATCATGAATCAATCCAGTGCTCCCAATAAGCCCTGTGCACTTTGTAAAACTACTGCAATGATGCAGGACAGCCATATTATTCCAAGGTGGACTTACAAACGTATAATCAAAGGCAATCCGGCTGGTACGCCAGCAAGTCCCGTTAGAATCGCAGACGGATCCGCAATGGCTTATCCAAAGCAAGCGAAAGAATATCTACTGTGTCGAGACTGCGAAGAATTATTTTCTGATTGGGAAGACTATATCTCAATAATTGCGGTTCAAAGTGACAATAGCTTTCCAGCACTTGATCAACTTCTTAATTTTACGTCTCTTGCTGGAACTAATGATCAGGTTGGTGATGCTTCAAACTTGAATACCGAAAAGATCGCCCTTTTCGCTGCAAGCGTTTTATGGCGTGCTAGCGTTAGCGAAACTTTTTCAGAAGTCAATTTTGGAGACAAGTACAATAAGCTTTATCAAAACTATCTTCTAGGAAAATCCCAATTTCCTGAGCAATCATGTCTTGTATTAGAGTTCGTAAATCCCAAGAGTGGACCACGAGTTGACAGATATGTCGTTCACCCAGAAAGCCAGAAAAAAGATGGAGCTTACCATTGTCATCAGTTTTTCCTTTTTGGAATGTGGTTCCGATTGTTTATAGGTGGGAGAATACCGCCATCATTTAATAGCATTTCTTTCGTGCATGAAAAGCTGGTCAGAATCACTGATGGGGGACGCTTATTACACTCAGTTTCTCAGAAAGTTTCGGTGGCTACTCCAAAGGGTAGGCTTGCTTCCCGTTAAAGGCTTTGGAGTAGAGAACGACCTGTTCACCAATGGGCATAAGTTTGAAAACCGTCCGCTCCATCCACCAAAACGGACGTACCACTGTTAACCAACAGATAGCTCTCTCCAGAGAAAAGAGAGAACTTTTCTGATTCCTCATCCAAAACTGAGGTTGGGCTTGAACCCTGAAGCCAACCGTTTTCAAACCAGAGAGTTTTTAGGATGAAGCGGAACGCACAAGCGGCGAAAATCACAAGCAGAAACGACAAACCCCGAAGACCTGAATCTCCGGGGTTTGCGTTAACTAGAAAGTCGCTTTTAGTTCGCGACTTAAATATTGGCTCCCCAGAGCATACCTTATTATGAACTTTTTTCTGAGAACTGAAAGAAGGCCAAGTTGAAAATCCCATTAAGAATCAATGGTTTACAAAAAAAGTTATTTTTAGGTATGTAGTGCTAAGCAGTTTTGACTTTCGCAAACTTTTTGATTTTTAGGATGTCTGGTATGGTGATGAAGCAGGCTTGAAAATGACTCAAAACGATTCAAAAACTCGAATTGTAGAGACAGTTTCGAGCTTCGGTTCCTTCAGGTGTGTAGAATGAAAATCGGAGGGATCTCAAACGGGTCTTGTTTCCATGGTTCAGTCCCACGATTTCCAAGACAGATTCGCAGAATTCAGATCCATTGAACAATTACTGGACTTCCGGGGCGAGGATCTGTGTAAGTATTGAGAAATAGATTTTCTAAAATGTCTTTTCTCAATGGAGCCATTATGGTAGCTTTGCCTCAATAAGCCGTAAACACAGCACAAGTTATCTGCTCCTCAATAGACAAGGAAATGTAATGTCTCCATGGCCTATGCTTTCGCGATTGGCGTGTATTCTCGCTATTTTTCTCTTCACTTCAATCACTTACGCTTCCGAGTATCGTTCTTTGGTGGCCATGAATCTCCAGTCGGATAAGGTATCTCCCGACATTTTGAAGGAAATCAACGATAACCTTCGCAAAGTCCTCCAAAAAAAGTCTGGGGCTGCCTTAATTACACCGGAAGAAATTGAAAAGTTGACCCAATTTGGAAAAGAATCCAAGCACTTAGCCTGTTCCCAAAACAAAAAATGTCTGATGAAAATCGCTAACGAAGCCAAGGGAGACCTTGTATTCGACGGCAGCATTGGACAGATCGGTAAAACTTGGACTGTGACTCTGTACTTGCTGGATGTCAAGCAAGGAAAGGTCGCTGCACGTGTAGTGAAAAACACGCAAGAGGATGAAGAACTTGTACAAATCGCCATGCAAGCAGCAACATTATTACTGAAGGAACTCAAGGGAATCACGGGAGCGGTCGTGATCCGCAAGGAAGAACTCGGTCCAAATCCTAAAATTGCTGTGATGAATTTCCAAGCCTCCGGTGTGGAAAAAAGCTTGGCCCACAACATTACGGAAATTGTCACCGTAGAACTGAAACAATTCCAGGGTTTCCAAGTCATATCCCATACCGAGATTGCAACGATGCTGTCTTTCGAGGGAGTTAAGCAGTCTATGGGGTGCACGGATGAGGGATGCATGGCGGAAATCGGCAATGCCTTAGGTGTCAACTACATTGTCAATGGCAATATAGGCAAAATCGAGGAAACCTATCTAGTGAATTTGAAAGTCATCGACATTCGCGAAGCAAAAATCATTGGTCGGGAGCAGGAGAGTTTCGTCGGCCCGGCGGACGATCTCCTTCCCGCTGCCCGCTTTGCCCTGCGCCGTGTCTTTGGTGCTCCCTACCAGGGCGAGGGCCTGATGAAGCTGGCTGTCAACGAAGAAGAAGCGGAAGTGTTTCTTAATGGTGATCCGTTAGGCCAATCACCCGAGTTGAAAGATCCGGGAACCTTGCAGGTCGGCAAGTATCACTTGAGTGCAACCAAGGAAGACTACTTTCCACTGGAGCGTGATGTGTTTATCGAACCTGCGCGCCAGATCCAGGTGAATCTTACGCTGATCGAAGAGCCTCCAGAATGGTGGGAAACCTAGTGGTTCTGGACAACGGTGGGTGTCGTCGTTGCAGGAGGTGTCACAACCGGTGTTGTATTGGGCACCATGCAAGGCAACAAGCCTGAGACAGGCAGTGGCACGGCGATCGTGCGTGAGAAGGCCATTCCCGCGGGGGGAGTTCAATGGTAAAGCGGGTTACGACTAAAATACTGTTTCTGACATTTTGCATGAGTTTGGTGCCTCCTCGCTATTTACTGTGGGTAAGCAGTTTCATCTGCGGCAGGTCGAAGTCTAGCTTTCCAGCGACGAGGAAGATCATGGTTCGAAGCTTCCTAAACGACCTGAACCCTCTGGCCTTGCGCTTGGCCGCCTGAATTATACCGTTGATGCCTTCCACCAGCCCTTGTGTCAAACCTGACTGAAACCACCGCAATACCCCATCCCAGTGGGTCTTGATCGTTTTGGCTACCTTGATCATCGGCGGCAGTTGGCTGTGCGTGGCCCAGAAATACCAGTACTGCAACTGCTTCTCACCGTCATCTGGATGGCCTGCGTAGTCGGCATATACCGACTGAAGCGTCTCTTTGAGCCGATAGCCCCTGGCCGTTTTCAGCGTGCTGTCTTTCAACTCATCGAACTTCTCTCGCTCTTTGTCCGTAAGGTTTTGCTCGTTTTTCAACCAGACCCATCTCGTCTTTTCCAACTCAGTCCTGTCTTGGCGCTCCTCACGCCGCACCTCGTCCACGGCCTTGTTGACAAGCTTCATCACGTGGAAGCGGTCGAAGGTCATCGCCGCATCGGGAAACTGTTTCCCAACCCCCTTGATGAACGCCGCTGACATGTCCATGCTGAACTCTTTCACCTGTTCGGGTTTACCGCCGTGAGCGTGAAGCTCAGCCTCGAAGCCCGCCACCGTCCGGTGGTCTTTGCCGGGCTCCACGTGCAGAACCTTCGCCTCGTCCATGTCCACGAACACCGTCACGTAGTCGTGCCCACGGGAACGGCTGGTTTCATCCACGCCCACCGCTTCGACCTCGGACCAGTCCTGCTTCGCCAGACTCGAGTCCACATAGTATTCCAGCACCCGCCAGATCCGCGTGTCGTGCTCACCAAGTATTTCGCCGATCCCCTTGGGCGTCATGCCCTTTCTGGCCATAAGCAGTACCAGCGCCTCAAAAAGCAGCGTGAACCCCGCACCAGGACGCGCCCAAGGTACCTCCACCGTTTTTACTCCGTGTTCAGGGCATTTGATCCGGGGTAGGCGTGCGTGAAGATACGCCTCGTGCTGAAAAAAGTTCAGATGTCGCCAACTCCTCTCGTTCGTATCGTGAACCCCGCAAGCCACCTCGCATTGCGGGCACGCAAACCGGCTCCCGGCGGGAAAATCCAGGTACAGATCCAACCGGTGGCGCTCGGCGTCAAAGTCAATATCCACCACCTCCCAGGGAGGGGTCAATCCA
The DNA here is from genome assembly GCA_963663525.2 of Myxococcota bacterium. Lineage (GTDB taxonomy): Bacteria > Myxococcota_A > SURF-8 > SURF-8. Next base: position 42,202 of record CAXXHC010000003.1, on the reverse strand, counting down.
AGAGCCATCGTGAAAAGTCCGCGCTCGTCCATCTCTTGCTCCTTCAGTGTGCAAAGGTTACACTGGCAGAACTTCGGCGGAGGATAAGGCAACGCGGGGACGCGACCCGAGCGCCGTCGAAGGTCCGAACCTGGAAAGGAGGGGGAAACCTCTCCTTTTCTCTTTATCCCTTATTACAACAACCAGGTTTGGACTTCAAAGCGATAAATCCCAGGGGTGCGGGGACGGGTCCCCGGATCGGCGAAGCCGATGCATAAGCTGCCGTTACCCACACTAAACAGCGAAGAGCCAGTTTGGTGAGCTTCTCAGCTGGTTGTTTTGAAAACACAACTCCCGGCACCTTCTCTATCGTGTTTCAATGGCAGGACGGTGTCCCGGAAGATACGAACGGCCTAGGTGTCTGGGGAAAAGTCGAGAAAGATGGGTTGCAGGTGGCGGAGTCGTCGGTAGTTCCTTATACAGACGGGGTCGCTCTCGATCTCAACGGAGTGCCCAATGGTGAGAATCTTGTCGTGTCGGTTGAACTCAAGGACGGCCTGCTGAAGACCGACCACACGTTGTATTACGGACAAAGCGAAACGTTTCGCTTACAACCGGGTCAGCATGTTGAAGTTCCGGTTCTGCTTTTAATCGTCGGTGCTCCTGTGGTTCCAGAAATAGACACAACTGGCCAAACCCAAGCGATTCATTTTCCTGAAGCTACCGGACCAGATTCGTGTCCGGACTGCTACACCAACAAGCGTAAGGTGGACGTTGCTTTTAAAGCCGAGCGAGCCGTGCAAGTTGCCATATCCAACGGCGAGGGTTTTTCTGAGACCGAAAGTTCGGTATTCCCTTTAGATACCTTGGATATTGATGATCAAGGGTACTACCTGATTCCTGATTGGGAGTTGGATAAAGGGCAGATTGATACTTCCGATGGAGTACGAACGGTCTTTCTCAAGCTGATCGACGAGCGAGGCTATGAGTCAGAGGTGATATCCCGCGAATTGATTCTCGATACGCAACCGCCGACTGAAGCAGCCATAACGTCAACCACTCCAATAGTAGTTTCAAACAGTCAAACTGATCTCTTAGCCGAATTAGTATTTGCAGTAAAAAGCGCTGACGAGATGCTTGTGCAAGCCTGTACGGATGAATGCATAACGAGCGAAAGCATAATCGACGACGGCATCAAGACTTGCCAGGGCAATGAAAGGTTTTGTCTTCCGGATTTGGATGGGTGGATCGAGTTTAGAACCAGGGGCTGGGTAAGATTGGCAGATGATAGTGTGAAAAAGGTGCTTGTAAAGTTCCGTGATTTCGCCCAAAACAATACAGGTCCTGTGCACTATGAATTTACAAATGTATCTGCTGGGATATCACTAAACTGGGTAAATATTCCTGACGGCGCATTCCAAATGGGTTGCGCGACCAGTCTTGTTCAATGCGGTAGTAATGAAAAACCACCGCACGAGGTGACGGTGCAGGCCTTCGATATGTCGGTCACAGAGATCACACAGGAGCAATTTCATGCCGTGACAGGGAAGCGTCCAAGCGCTTTTGAAACATGTGGTGGCGATTGCCCGGTTGAGCAAGTTGCCTGGTTTGAGGCCAAAGCGTTTTGTGAATTAGTTGGTGGACGTCTACCCAGTGAGGCCGAGTGGGAATACGCTGCCAGGGCGGGAACGGAAACGATCTGGAGCTGTGGCGACGATCCAAGTTGTTTGAACAACATCGCTTGGTACGAAGAAAACAGCGACAACAAAACACATCCGGTAGCGGAGAAAGATCCCAACGCTTTTGGTCTGTACGATATGCAAGGCAATGTCGGTGAGTGGGTGGAGGACTGCTGGAATAATAACTACGATGGTGCTCCAAGTACGGGCGACGTCTGGGGAGGTGGTGATTGCGGGCTACGTGTACTTCGCGGTGGGTGCTATGGGACATTTGCCCAATACACACGGGCTTCCTGGCGCGTAGGAGTCACTCAATATATCACATCAACCGATACAGGTTTTCGCTGTGCACGGGATATATCCAACTAGTTTGCATGTCAATTCTGTCTGGCGTGTCCGGGATGGGTCTTAAAGAATAAATCGATTACGCATCCGGTCAACTACTCCCCCAAAATCATACCACCACCCTCCGCCTTTTATATTCAACCAACACCCCAATAAAATGACAAGGGCTATCCATGGTATCCGTTTCGGTCAGTTTGGCGACAGCATAATACGTATGCGCCACAGCACCGCTTTGGTAGACCATGTCTTGATCGTTGCAGGCGACATCGATGGCTCCGGGCATGTTGTTGACGGGGTCAGCTAAAATCGATGAGTTCTCTTCGGCGATTAGGATCGCGTTGGCCGATGTTGTATAAGCTGTCTTTTTATACACGCTGCAGTTAACGTCGGTTGGATTGGGGTTGCCCGGCTCATTCATGAAGTAGAATTTCACGTTGTGCAGTTTACAATTATCCATGCCGGGGATGGGCATGGCGACTTCGTCATCGGTCTGCTGCATCTTCCAGGAGCCGTGCGCGTTGCTAAATGTGCAGTTGGTACTGAGACCCGCAGCAACACTGACTGTCCGTGCAAACGTGACATCGCCGTCGAATTTAACATTGTCGACATCGTCGGCGTCGAAGATGACGTTTGATTGGAAAGTGACGGGTCCGGAAAACGTGTCGCCTGATTTTAAAGAACGTAGATTCATGGCGGTTACCATGCTTGCCAATGCTGCTTGGACTTCCGATTGCGATAGCGAAAAAGGCGATCCGGAAATGGCTTGTGACGAGATGGCCGAGGCGGCGTGCGCTCCAGAGGCGTTTTCGACATGGTTCGTGATGGAATCTGTATTGCCCTTGACCGTTTGATTGGACCGCCCTACCCCGGCAATTTCCTGTAAGGCAGATTCTACGTTTTCAGCGGTGTAACGATTATTACTATCCTGTATCGGCACACTGCTGGCCGCATGGGGACTGGTCGTGTCATCCAGATGATTCGTGATTTGTTGTTGAAGATTATCGTCTGCATTTTGCCGATTCGTAGTTTCATCGGCTATGTCGTCAGCATTACCTTTTACCGTCTCGGACGTTCGACCAGTCCCGGCAAGGTCTATAATGGCTTCTGTATTATCATAGACAGTCTCGGTAGTTCGGGCGGGACCGGCTAATTCCCAGGCTGTACCCACCGGTGGGCCTGCGTTGGCAACCGTTTTCCAGGAGGTTTCTGCCTTCTCCATTCGGCATGTGGCAAGTAAAACAGCATGCTCTGGCAAGTCCGGGTAGTCCGGATTATCAGCGGGCGTGCCGGTGACAACCTCGAAATGCGCTGCGACATTCGGAACAGTCGGCAAATACTCGTGGATGCAAACCACCAGGTCGAAACGTGGAAACGTGGCATCGCCTGGTGAAACCGATACCGAGACAGGACTGTCTTCCTCGATGCGTAGGCCTTCCGGGGTTAGCAATACGCCGGGGTCGATGGTTCCGTCACCCGCGCGCGTATCAGCCAGATCGTGAATCTGCTCAACCTCGCCCCCTATATTCAGGAAGAAATCCTGTTCCTGCCTCGTGTGCTGGAAGGCAAGGAGCCGATCACCGAACACCAGGTCCGGGAGATCGCAAGGGAGGCGGATTGGGTCATGCAAAGGATAAAATGGCAGGAAATTCCGTTTTGGAGAAACGAAGCATCAGTTCTGTAATATTGCTATAGAATTCAGTATGTTATCTAGCTTCGTCGTTTTTGGGGTCACGGATATTTCTTTATTGCTTCACAAAATACTTCACAAATAGTCCGGGCTATGGTAACTTGCCATTGAAGTGATGCTGGCGATCTTGGTCGCGCTGACCGAGCAAACGAGCGCCAGGTATTCCAATAAGGAGGTCCATTGACTACTCAAAACAATCCTTTAACTGATTCGCCGCCGATTGAGGTTCCCCTACCGAACTCTCCTCTGGTGCGGGTGATTGCACAAGTTCGGTTTCCCGCGATTCTTTCTATTGGCAAAGAGGACTTCATCGCCCCATTTCAAGAAGCAATACGCAAACAGTATCCTATCTCAAAAAAGGAGCAAAATCAGGGCTTCATAATGAGTGCTCAAGGCCTGGCTCCAGGGCAGGCACAAACCGCGTGGCGATTCACCGACAGTGATGGCGGGTGGCGCGTTTCTCTGACGCCGGATTTTGTCGCCATAGAAACGACGTCATATACCAGTCGTGATGATTTTTTCTCACGCTTCGGATTCATTCTTGGTGAGTTCAACAGTTTTGCTGAACCTGCTTTCATGCAGAGATTGGGAGTTCGATATATCGACAGGGTAACAGGCGACAATCTTGGTGAGATTGACCAGCTTGTGCGAAGCGAAGCACTTGGTGTAGCGGCTGTTCTTGAGTCCGACTATATTAGCCATTCGACATCTGAGACACTGTTCTCTTATCCGGATTCCGAAGAGCGGATACTTTCCCGCTGGGGAATTCTACCACCTAAAAGCACAGTGGATCCGAATGCTGTAGAACCGATTGACGAACGGAGCTGGATACTCGATCTGGATATGTTTTCGCAAAAGCAAATGAGCTTCGATCCGGAAAAGATCGAGGAAAAGGCTCGTGAATTCTCCCAGCGGATCTACACCGTCTTCCGCTGGGTGGTGACGGACGAATTCCTTCGCCGGTATGGGGGACAGCTATGAACCTGTATCACTCCGTTCCGGACCGAGAAGACATGTACTGGTCAACCTCTTCCGCCGGTTCGATTAAACCCGAGAAGCGTTCTGAGTCCATCCCTCTCGGATCTTTTTTCGAAGCGGGAACCGTTTCGCGCAATCAGCCGTGGAACGGGTACGCATCGATGTTTAATCAGACGACAGCCGGTCATTTCAAGGTTGATGATAAAACTCAGGATACCGGTTCTGCTATCATGGAACTTAGGCGTTTGAGTGGTCTTACTTGGGAAAAGCTGGCTGAACTTTTCGGGGTCGCTCGCCGAAGTCTTCACCTATGGGCAAGTGGTAAGTCCCTGAGCACGTCTAACGAAGAACGTTTGTGGACCTTGTTGACGACGATTCGTGAAACTGACCGAGGTGCTTCTTCGGCAAATAAATCGATGCTACTTAGGCAGCACGGAGACGTCATCCCATTCGATTTGCTTGCTAAAGGAGAGTACGGACGTTTCGTCATGCTTGTAGGAACAGGGAGTGGTGAGCATAGTTTCAAATCACCCCGGCTTTCCAAGGAGGCTTGGGACGCACGCAAGCCTCCTGCTCCCGATAACCTGATGGGAGCTCTTCACGACACTGTACATAAGGAAAAAGGAAACCCCCATCCTGTTCGTGCTCGTAAAGTGAGAAAACAAAAATCGTGAAGGAAGAACCCGAAAACACGTTTCTGAAAACGAACGAAGCACTTAAAGATTGGCGTCAAGGCGACTGCGTTCTTGGCGATTTCGGTTTCGTGTACCGTTTCGATCCCGAGGCTCCGATCACAATCGACGCTAATACGAATTTGGATGAAGGCGATGACATTGATCTCGTCGAAGCAGTGGTAGAAGGATTGATGGTCGTCAGCCAAACTTGCGACATCGTGCGCAATTGCAAAGAAAGACCCTTTCTGGAAGTCTGCCCGTTGGTGGAAGTAGAACCGAGCAATTTGAAAGAAATCGAGCGTTGCCGACGTCCCCAATACGCTTACGTCCCCGGTGTCTCCAATCATAACTTGGTCGCTGATCTCGACCGAATTATGACCATTGAAAAGGGCATGATTCTCAAATGGAAGCGAATTGTCGGTTGCTGTACCGACATTGAGTTTAGAAACCTTTCTCAAGCATTGGCGAGAAAACGGCTTCGTGTCGCGTTTCCGGATGACTTCGTCAAACTCGCGGGAAAATTGCAAGTCCGCATAAAAGAAAAGCACGATAAAAACAGCGACGAAGGACGCGATCTGCGATCTTTGAGAGAGATCCGAGTGCAAGCCGCACCTTCCTGGGACGCGGAGTCGGTGGAAATCATGTTGTACTTCATTCGTGAATCCGGATCTGAAGCTCTTTCGGACTGGTCGGAGCAACTTGAAAAATGGAAAAATATGATTCCTCCCTGCGGTCGGTTCAAAGAGGTCAATGGAATCGTAACCACGTTGGCGGACCTCACGGCTCAGGACTACGTGTCCAGCGATCCACTCGACCTCGACCATCTATCAGAGAACTGAATCAGCTATATTTTCGCCATTTGCTTTGCGGTATCGATGGGTCCCTTGCTTTCTCTAATCCTTGCTATGCACACTAAACCTTAAAGATTTATTGTGCATAGGAATGGTTTAGATATTTGCCGATGCTTTAAGAAGTCATCTGTTAAATGAAGAGATCTTCAACGATTCGCCCATTCCTGAGAAAGTCCTTCCCGCTGACCAAAGCCAACCCGGTTTCTGTAAACCAGTGATGCTCTCTCTGGAGAGAAAGCAGAGAGGTTTTGGAAATGGACATGGAAAACAGGGATGCGTCTCGGTCCCCGGACCGGATGCCGGACGAAGGAGAGAATTTCCGGCATGAAGCGGAATGCGCAAGCGGCGAGAATCACGAAAGAAACAACAAACCCCGGAGACGTGAATCTCCGGGGTTTGCGTTAACGAACCAGCCGCCTTGATTTAGCGACTTTAATTCTGGCTCCCCAGAGCATACCTTATTACGAACTTTTTTCTGAGAACTGAAAGAAGGCCAAGTTGAAAATCCCATTAAGAATCAATGGTTTACAAAAAAAGTTATTTTTAGGTATGTAGTGCTCAGCAGTTTTGACTTTCGCAAACTTTTTGATTTTTAGGATGCTTGGTATGGTGATGAACTACCCATGAAGTGGGCAATCCGGGTTCAAACGGCAGCGGTTTTTCACAGGCTTGTGCTTCATCAGGCATTTATACAGATTTGACAATCGGGAAATACCGTGTAGGGTTCATGATATAGAGATACATCTGAGACAAGAAACAATGTTTGAATGGGGAAGCGCAGCTTTTCGGGGGGGGGGGATATGAAAAGGAAACCATGGATAGTCGCCGTAATGGCCGTGTTAACCTTTTTGGTGGTTATGACGACGGTATCTTGCAGCGACAATGCCGGGGCAGGGGGTGATTGCACAGCCGATGGAGACGGCGATGCCGCATCCGACACAAGCGAAGTCGACGATGAAGAAATCGAGAAAATTACTCTTGATCTCATGGAAGGTTGCAATCCTTTCATGACAAGCGATGCCTGCCTTCTGCCATACCCGAGCGCTTTTTTCCAGGTTGAAGACCCTACAAGCCCCACCGGTGTCAGAGTTAACATTCCCGAAGCAGCCCTGAATATACCTGAAGACGTGACTCCCGTCAGCATGGAAATCACGAACACCGCCGATGGCGTTTCGCCAGCCGGCCCAATCCTTCTCCACTTCGCAACAGACATCCATCTGGATCACCTCACCGATATTCATCATCTCGACGAATCCTTAGCACCCGGTGCGCCCATCGCCCTGTTCGATATGGATACCGGGCAGCGGGTGCGGTTTATCTCCGAGATGGATATGAATCGTAAGGACGACTATCCTGATCGCTACGCCTTGATTATCCGGCCCATGGAACCGATGGAAATGGGGCATCACCATGTGGTCGTGCTGACCGACACCATCACGGGGGAAAACAATCTGACTCTGACATCTCCCGAAGCCTTTGCCGTCTTGCGCGATCGGATTCCGGTGACAAATCTCGAGATCGAAACTGTAAGAGATCATTACGAAGACATCTTTACCTTCCTAGAAGAAAACGATTATCGCCGCGACAGGCTCCTGCTGGCCTTTGATTTCATGGTAGCCAGCGAAGAGTATCTTTTAGGATCAATCATCTCAATGCGGGAAACCTCCTTGGACGAGATGGTGGGAACGGGGCTTGATTACGTTATCGAAAGTGTCGACGATAATCCCAATGCCAATGTAGCCCGGCTTGTCAAAGGGACCTTCGAGGTTCCCACCTTCCTGAAAGAGGATCAGACGTTTGAGTACGATGAGGAGCACCATCCCATTCGGCAGCCGGACAACCTGTCTTTTCCTTTCACACTGGTTATTCCCAAGAAAGCCGAACTCGGAGAACCTCTGCCTCTGATGGTGTGGGGTCACGGTTTGTTTGGCAACGGCCGTTCAAATCTCACGGGTAGCATGGGCCAGGATATCATTCAACCGCTGGCTCAAAATGCAGGAATCATCATCGTCGCCACGGACTGGATTGGCCTTTCTTCCGGGGACCGAGACTTGATCATCAGTGAAATACTGCCTGACTTGAACCGGATCACCTTGATCACCGATCGTCTCCAACAATCCCTGATCAACAACCTGACGCTTACCGAACTGGTCATTGGCGACCTTTCCAATGATCCCCAGGTCAAGATCGGTAACAATGACCTCATCGACAGCACACGGGTCTATTATGGGGGTGGCAGTCTGGGGGGCATTCAGGGATCCTCTTTTATGGCCATCTCCCCACGGTTCGAACGAGGTGCCATGATCGTGCCCGGATGCGGATGGATGAACATGATTCCCCGGTCGAGTAACTGGTGGCCCATCAAAACGATAATGGACCTTCGCTATCCCGATCCTCTCTTGCAGCAGATAGGTATTGCCATCGTGCAGACCCGGTTTGATCACTCGGATCCTGTCAACCTGTCCCGTTTATTGTTCAAAAGTCCCTTGCCCGATGTTCCTTCTGAGCGCAGAGTCTTGCTGCAGGTGGCCATCGGCGACAGCCAGGTGCCCAATATGACCAGCGACATGCTTGCCAGAGCCATCGGAGTCAAACAGATGGTACCGCCTATTTACGAGATTCCTGGACTGGAAACGACAACCTTCCCTACAACAGAATCGAGTATAGAGCAGATTTATTTGGTGGAAGATGTTTTGGATAATCCTCCTCCGGAAGACAATACTCCTCCGGTTTCAGACAACGGTGTCCACGGTAATGCAGTAACGTTACCTCATGTGCTTCAGCAAACTGTTAACTTCCTACTAACCGGAGAGATTGTGCGCTATTGCGACGGCTTATGTGATCCCGACTGATTGTGTTTACAAAAAACACTAAAGAGTGCTTAGGTTCATAGCATGTTCATCTTTTGGTGATATTATAGATATTGGATGAAAACCATGATACTCAGAGAATTTGCCGTGCTCGTGGTCACTTTCTTTTTACTGACCGTACTGTCTGGTTGTGAAGATGCAAAAGAAACTGTGGACGGCGACTATGACGTTGAGTTGGAAACAGATAAAGTGGGGTCATCCTTTCCTTTCCCTCCCAAGAACCCCTTTCTTGCAGACTCAGAATGGCCGATCTCACACGGCAACAGTTACGTTCAAGCTTCATCACCCCTACCGGGACCGGTCATGGCTTCTGAAGCCAACCTGCAGTTCGTTGAGTTCGATTTTCCATCCATCGTTTTGGCCTATTCTGGTATTTTTTCCGACGGTGGTCGTGTGGTTTGGGGCTCAAACCTGAGCAGTGTCTTTAAAATCGATCCGGAAACCAACCCGATTCAAGTGATCGCCAAACTGGACAAGGCAGATAACAACTTTAACCCCATCGTTGGAGCCTATACCCTAATCGATCAAGACAACGTCTTTTTCGTGCCGACAAAATCAGGGATTCGTTCTTTTACCGATGTTGAAGAGGGCAATCGTCTTTCAGGGATCGTTGAACGGGACTCCATCACCTTTCCAGAAAACGAGATCCGTGGAGAATTACTGGCAATCAATTTGACATTCGACGGTATGCTGGTCTTCGCCACATCAAAAGGAACGGTTGGTATCGTCTCTCGTGATTTCAGCACCTATCAGACGATCAACCTTGATGATGGAGAGGAGATATCCAATTCGCTTGCCGTTGATGAAACTGGCGGGATCTATGTTGTTACGAGTAGAAAAATGCGTCGAGTACAGTGGACCGGACAACATCTGAGTCTTGATTCGGCAGATGGTGCCTGGAGCGCCAATTATGAAACAGGGGAAGACTTGGGAAGCGGTCGCCTGGGTCTTGGTTCGGGAAGTACGCCTTCTCTGATGGGTGTCGATGATCAGGACCGGTTTGTGGTGATTACGGATGGTCAGGAACTAATGCACCTCGTGATGTTTTGGCGTGAAGAGATTCCGCAAGACTGGCAAGCCATCGCGCCGGGAAAAGATCGACGTATTGCAGCTGAGATACCTATAACCTTCGGCGATGAAGATGCTACACATTCCATCTCAGAGCAGTCTGTTTTGATTCTTGGTTATCAGGTTGTTGTTGTCAGCAACGATTATGGTGAGGAGGCAGGAAGTGGCATGATGCCAGTTATACAGGGGTTGCCTGCCTGGGGGGTCGAGCAGTTTACTTGGGATCCTGAAACAAGGGTTCTTAAACAGAGCTGGTTCAACAAAGATGTAGGCTGCCCCAATGGTATTCCGACAATGAGTGCGGCTAGCGGTCTGTTCTATTGCATCGGGAAGCGAGAGGATAACTGGACGCTCGAAGCGTTGGATTGGGGTACCGGGGAATCCGCATTTTTCAAAGTGATCGGCGAAGATGGAAAATACAACACCACCTACGCTGCTACCGAAGTTGGACACAATGGCAATATTATCACAGGAACCTTCAAAGGTGTCGTTCAATTGGGGAAGTAAAGGCGGCGACACAAGCAAGGAGTTTTATAGCTGCGCTGCATTTCAGCGAGCCAATATTCTTCTTGGGATGACAGGTTAATATGAAAGTAAATGAAAGCTTCGTTGAGTCAGAGGGGCACCGACTGGCTTATCTTGCTGTGAATGAGCATTTGGACGCGCAAAGCGAGCAACCGGCGATCGTGTTTATTCATGGCGTTCTTGCTTCTGTTAATTTTTGGCTCGATTGCGTTCCGCCTAGTTTTATAGAGGGTAGACCCTGGTATGCGTTGAGTTTACCCGCTCATCATCCTTCCTCTGTGCCTGAGGACTTTGCGCCGGAGCAGGTGACTGACTCCTGGTTTTTTCGTGTAATGCATGGAGCGCTTGCCAAGCTATTTGGTAACAAAAAAGTGATTGTCGTTGGGCACTCAACAGGAGGTTATTGCGCGCTTAACCTGGCTATACACCAGTCCCCGAACGTTCTGGGTATTGTTAGCGTTGCGGGTTTTCATAGTGGCAAATGGGGTGGTGTTGAAGGGAAGCTGGTAAAACTGGCGTCGCTGGGTAATTGGGCGAAACCTCTTTTTGTTGCTAATCTCGCACTTGCGAAACTTAGTCGTTTCATTCAACGTATGTTTGCGAGTTTTCTGGCGAATGATAGTAGAGCCTATCGGGCCACCCCCCAGAGCCAGCGGTGCTGTTCGTCAATGCCTTCTGGAGAAAAGCGTCCGGTGGTCCGTACATGTGGTCTACTGATGCCACGTCCGACCGATCTGGACTCGGATTCAATATTGACCTGTTCAAATCAACACTCCAAACAGTACAATTGTCCTGCCCGTGAACTAGCCGGGCTGCAGGAGGCAGCTAAATCGACACGCTGACACATCATTCCAAATGACCGATTCAACTGCGTATTTCCACCTTTTGTTTTCCTTTCTTCACCCATTGACCGCCATTGCCAGATTAGGACAGCTTTCGCAACTCAGCTCCCGATTCGCCTCCAAACGGACTTGACGAGCACTCGCTCGAGCCGCGGCCAGTTCCTCCGGTACTCCCTCACCCCGACCGAAGTACATTTCGTCAGGGGTCTGACCATCGAACGCCGAATGCGGCAGATTACGGTTGTATTCTTCTACGTAGTACCTCACCAAACGTTCCAGCGCCGACACGCTGTCCAGTTGGTTCAGAAATAACCACTGGTGCTTCATCACACGCCAAAAACCTTCGATCATCGAGTTCGAAAAAAGCACGGCGGTCTGCGCCAGGATCAGCGCAAGCAAACCCTCTTCCACAAGCTTCATCACCGCACTGTGGAAATTCTCTATTCCACCATCCACCATCACCGCCTGCGGGTCCATTTGGTCCCCAACCTCACTGCGAGACTCATAGGCTTTGACCAGCAACTCCGCACTCGATGCGGGCTCCAGCTTCTCGCTGACTCGGTAGGCCAGGATGCGCCGAGAATAGTTGTCGATGATCGCCTGGATATAGGCCTTCGAGCCGTTGACAAGTCGAACCACCGTCACATCGACATGCCAAATGCCGTCCGGCTTGTTCGTGCGAATACCCTGGGTAGGCTTGGATGGATGAACTCGGGTTCGCGGACGTCTCCAGTCTCGTTCACGTGCATAGCGCAACCACGTCGAAGGAGACGCAAACACCTTGCCCAGACGTTGTGCAAGCATCCCAAGACGACTGGTCGGCACATGACGATAGTCGTCGGAAACTGCCATCTCGTGCATCAGGCGAACCTCTTCCGGTGTCAACTGGGTGGGGTGGATCGCGGGACATGACGCACGATCATCAAGCGAACAACCCGCCGCCTTCCCACGACACCAGATGTGATACCGCGAAGGGCTGATGCCGACGATGGACAGAACCGCCTTCATGGGTATAGCCCGGCAGCCTCTTTCAATGGCTGAGAGCAGTTTCTTTTTATCCGCACCCTCGGGCAATCTCTGCTGGTCCAAACGGTTCTTGGAAATCCGGCAGAGGGTCTGGAGCAATATCATCACAGCCGTTACGATCCGTAAACGTCGTTCCAGCTTCAAAATCCGCTGACGGACCAAAGGATCATCGGTCATGTCGAAAATCTCATGGCTCACGACTTCCAGTTCAGGTCCATGCAACCAGCCATTGATCGTCGATCTGGGAACCTCGAGATCTTTAGCCAAGCTCACATCGCCAGTGGTCCGAACGTATTCGCGAAGCCGATGGTCGTAAACGCGCTTTTTCTGTAGAGTTGATTTCATGGTCGTATCATACTACAGAACCGTCGGATGCAAAGAAATATCATTGCTCAGCCATTTTGACCGACGGATGGCATGTACGGACCACCGGACGCTTTTCTCCAGAATGCATTGACCAATAGCACGGATTATCAGCGACACCTGAAAGCCTCCGGACGATCCAAGGCGACCCTTGTGAGTTATGGATCCAAACTGAAGATGCTGGTGGATAGACTCGGCAATCCGCGCTTGGACCGGATTTCCGGAAACAAATTGAATGCGGCTCTTGTCGAATTGGAGGAGGGACAAGATGGTGGACGGCTCCGCTGTCCAAACACGATGAATCAGATTCGCAGCATTTATCGCCTATTCTTTGCGTGGTGTCATAAAACGGGACGCGGAAAACGAAATCCGACCGCCAATCTCGAACTCAGTCATCAGGACTATACGAAAACATCACCAACCACACCTGAAGAAGTCAGAATGTTTCTTCAAACGATCGCGTTGTCCGATGAACGCTTGTCAAAGCGCGATCCTTCAGCCTGCCTTCGGTACGAGTTCCATAGTCCGTAACGGCTGTACCTTATGTAATGAATCCCTCACCTAAACCCTCTGAATTACTATGTGCCTGTCAAGCGATAATGGGAGACTCCATTTAGTTGAAAATACTGATCTTTTTCAAAGTGCCATTTTTGCCATTTCGTGCCAATGTATGCTATGAAATATGAATTCGAAAGCAGAATTTGACCGATTATCAGGATGGAAACATGGCCGAAACGACCACGAGGAAGGAACTCATCGTCTACGCTGTAACCCTGCTTCTCAAAGCCGTACTCCTCGCAGCCGCATGGGCGGGAAAAGCTAGAAGAAAGGGACTGGAATCCATCGCAGAGATATCCGCCGATGAAAAGGACAAGGAGATCGTCTTTCTACGCGATCAGGTTCATCAATTGAAAACCCAAGTTGAGATCCTGAAGAAGCGCTGCCATGCCTCCTCGAAAAAGCCCCGCCACTCCCTGAAAGAGCGCTTGTTTATCCTCTGGCATATGGCGTTCTTCCAGATTCCGCGCAGCCATGTCAGCAGATATTTCGGCATCTCCATTTCGACCCTTTATCGCTGGCTGGACTGGATTCAGGGTAATAAAGAGGATTCCGAACGCCAGGCCTGGAACAAGACACCCGATGAACTGGCCTGGCTGGTCTGGCGCTTCGCTGGGGACAACATCCAGTGGGGCAGGATACGCATCGCCAACCAACTGAAGATACTCGGTATTTTCCTGTCCGCCTCCACCGTTCGCAACATTCTCAATCGTCCCCAGCCCAAAGATCCATCTCCGGCGAAATGCGCGGAGAAACGGGAGCTTCTCGACGAAAACGGTTGTCGCATTCCAGCCTGGTATCCCAATCATCTCTGGAGCGTGGATCTGACCGAGGTCTATCGCTGGGGTTTGTGGAAGATCTACATCTTCGTGGCCATCGACCATTTCTCCCGCAAGGTCGTCGCCGTGGTCCCATTGGAAGGCCCGAACGCCGGTTGGGTGATCCACGCGCTGGAAGCGGCCTTCGCCCAATTCGGTATTCCCAAACATCTGGTCAGCGATCAGGGACCGCAATTCACCTGTGCTGCCTTTGCGGAATTCCTGTGCCTGGATGAATACAAGGTCAAGCATCGTTTCGGCGCGGTAGGGCAACATGGCAGCATTGCGGTGACGGAGCGAGTAATTGAGACCCTGAAATATGAATGGCTCAAGCGTGTGGCCATTATTCGTGGGTACACTCACCTTCTGGCGCTTTGCGGAGACTTCGTCGTCTGGTACAACGAGTGGCGGCCGCATGAGTTTCTGGGCAGTGCCACGCCAAGCCAGGTCTACCGGGACAAAACCGTTCCCTTCGTGCCGAAGGATGCCAAGGCCGTGCCGGAACACATCGAAGTGAAGGGCTTTGCCGAGACAAAAATCACGGGCTATCGGCTGAAGCAGGCTGCGTAGATCAAGGTTGTGAAAATCTGTTTTTGGGTTCATCATAGGTGAGTTGCGCCCGGATGACGACAACGAAGGCGATGCCTGCTTGGAAATCATCCCAGGACCATTTTTGGGAAGCTCGCAGAGGCTTTTGCCCGATCAGATCCTTCTCATTTTTATTTTTCAAAGAGCGGAAAGAATCGAGAATTTGGTTATTCGCGACTGTCCCATTGAAGCCTGACAGGGACACCATTTTTCTTGGCGGCGGTTTTCTTCTTTTTCGATGTACGACCACGCGGCATATCGGATCCATCCTGTTTTTTTCGGTGTCTCTGAGAAGCGATTCGGGGATGCAGGCATGATGAGTAGTCGTTTGGTGATCCCCAAATCGTGAGTACATTCATAACACTTAACAGAACTCTTGCCTACATTTTTCTCGGTTGAACATCGTCAGGTATGCTACCTTCAGCCTGCCTTCGGTACGAGTTCCATAGTCCGTAACGGCTGCACCCTATGTAATGAATCCCTCACCTAAACCCTCTGAATTACTAGGAATATTCCCTCATTTCGCCCGTCCCGTTACCTTCCATTGACATTTAAGTGCTTGAGATTACAATGGAATTATTGAATTTGTATGGAACACGTCAGATAGGACGTTTCATACCAGTCGAATCGGCGTGAATAAGCCATTGTCCTTCTTGTGCATACTTGACGAATATCTTCAATAATAGCAACTCGTAATTGGAGGTAAAATGGCGAAACAGGACGCTAGCAAACTCAATCCGAATGCTGTTCGCTGCTCCGCGAAATGCAAACGTACCGGGAAACGATGCAAAAATCCTGCGGTACGGGGAAAAAAGGTTTGCCGTCTGCATGGTGGATTGAGCCTGTCCGGGGATCAACGCACGGAAAAACAGAAAGCCAACAGACCTCCCGCCGCAGGAAAAGTGAACGCAGGCTCTTTCAAAAAAGGGAATCAGGCCGCCCGCAAACACGGAGCTTGTACCACTCGCTTGTCGGCTCTTGCCAACCATGGATAGACTTGACGCGAACAGCCTTCAATTCCATTCCCGCACGGACATGGTTTTTACCACAATGTCCGCCTAGCCGAATAACCGCTCTGACCAGTTTCCCATCACTGCGATCGTTTTGTCACAGCGAATTGATCCGTGATTGGGCGTACTTGGACGATGACGGAGTTTCTCTTGTCTCTTTCGTTTCATCACGCTCTATCCATTCCATTTCAAAGGGTTCTTTATTAACAGCGGAAAACGATGATTCTTGTGTGATTACGGGATGTTGTCCAATCAGACCATGCTGAATCTCCGTTCTTTTTCATTCTCGTATTTGTACTCATGTCGAGCAGCGCTATGAAAGCCACGGGGAGGCCTGAAATGGGGTCTCGCAAATGGCAGGTGAAGTGCATGGGAGCTGTTCCATGGACCATTCAGGGCTCTCCCCACCATCTCAGTGTCAATTCTGGGTACTGCAAATCTTGGCGTGATTTTGCAGGCTTGGGGCGTTTCGTGACAAACGGAACAGACTTCAAAGACCTTCTTCGTCACCGTTCGGCTCGTGGAGGCATCGACGAGATTCCATGCCAGAAACCGATGCGAAAAGTCCCGTGATTTCGACGGGTTACAGTCGCATTTTTCACCCGCAAAAACGTTGAATTGGACCGCAATCTGCATGACAACAGACAACACGACAACAAGACCAAGAAAGGATGAAAACGATGAGCACGCAGACCGCCCAGCAAGCCTACGAAGAGAAGAGAAAGCAAATCGACAAACGCCTTGCCACTATCAAAAAGGAACTCGATCGCCACGCCGAAGCGGCTGAATCCATCCACTATGGTCATGTGGGCGACATCTCCCACGTAGAGTGTCTGCTCCATCAGATCGAGGCTTTTTTGAAAAACGAAGACATCGACGATTGAAGGAGACGAATCATGGATACGACCAAGAACCTGAAAGAGGCCTGCGAACAGTATCTGGAGCATTTGAAAGCGGTCGGCAAAAAGCCTTCTACCCTCGGTACAGCCCGACGCACGCTGGATCTGCTGATTTCTGAAATGGGCGAAGGCAAGGAGGTCAAAAACATCCTGCCGGTCCATGTAAGCACGTTTTTCAAGAGTGAAGCTGCCACCATGCAGCCAGGCAAAGATGGCCTTAAACCCCGAGCTCAGGCCAGTATGTTGCAGATTCGGCGCATTGTGCGACAGGCGCTGGTGTACTGGCACAAACAGGGATTCAGCCCATCGGTGGCATTGCCCAGAGTGGACAAAAAGTACCTGGACGAGAACGTGAGAAAGTCCCCATCCACCCAATCCAACATGGAGGAAAAGTAAACCATGGACTGCGTTCGAAAAGGAGATCGGATTCGTCTCATCGAAATGCCGAACGATCCCGATCCGATTCCGTCCGGATCCGAAGGACTCGTGATCGAGGTCACCGAAGGCCCGCTGGCGCAGATCATCGTCAAGTGGATCGGGATGGAGCGCAGTCTGGCCTTGATTCCCGGTGTCGATAGGTTCGAGATCGTCGAATCCTTTGAGAAAAATCCGAACGAGGAGGATTCGCCATGACACGAAGCCTCGATGTTGGTTATCGAGGCGGGACTTCTCGCTTTCGTCTCTTGCCGATCGACCGTAAAAAATTGCACGGTTTCAAGAAAAGAATCGCGCTTGACGAAAATGGCAACGAATGCGCCAGCGCTCATCTCACACGGGATGGGCGTTTTCTTTTGCGTGCGGGAAGCACGTCGGATCTCTATATCAATGATGATGGTGAGGTGGTACGTCGAAGCGAGCTGGTCACCGTGGATGAGAGCGGGAAGGCGTTGAAAAAGCTTTCGGCGACAGTAGGAAGAACGGAAGTCCTTGAAAATCCAGGTGATTTGGACGAATTTCTCAGTCATATCGTGACCCAAGTCCATATGTTGGAAGTCGAAACCCTTGATCCGGAGTTGGAGGAAGCACTGTTCGACGGTGCGATCTTCCGTGTTCCGTATCATCCACGCGCCACGTACACCGATTCTTCCACCTTTCTGCTGGCCAACAAACACGGCATCTTTCTGGTTCGGGCCGAAACCTGTTCATTCGACTTTGTAGGTTTGGAACAGACGATTTCGGAGTTCGAAGGCGAGTGGGATGATGATCAGAACGGGGAATTCGACTTCGAAATCGATTGGAGGAACGATCATGCCCTGCCGTAAGATCCGACTCGCCGATCCTCGGGGACGCGAGGCGACAGTTTTGCTGGTCCCTCGCCAAAAAACTTCCGACGTGTCCTATACTGATTCCTCCGGCTCACCCGTTCGATTCACACGCCGGATCAAAGCAACGGAGACAACGAACTACTCTGCTTTGTTGTCGCAATACGACGATCCCGATTCGTTGGCGCAAGCGTTGATCGATGGCGATCCCGAAATCGATGTACAAACGGTAGGCCGTGACGCCGGTCCCTGCGATCGAGTCTACGTCGGTGAGAACGGGCAGCCGCTTTTTTCCACACGTATCATCGAAGTGATTCATGATCGGAATGGAAACGAAATCGCCCGCCACGAACCGGAAAACATCCCGTCCAATCTTGTTCCCGATGCACCACCGCAATGGTCAGGGAAGTTGATTCCCCAAATGGATGCCATTCGGCAATATGCTTTCACGCGGGTCTACCAGATACGCCATAGCAATGGACTGGAATTTGATTTTCTTTTCGGTCTGGCGAGATACCTGGAGGAGTGCAACTCGATGGCTCTGGTCGGCTCAGGACCGAAAGGAACTGGTCCGCTGATTCTGGAACGAAACGGGATCCCCATGAAGGGTTTTCTGGAGGGTCGGACGAAGGGCGATCGTTATCGACTCGTGCTTCATCTGGCGGCTTTCGAGTTGAAACGACCGGAGATGTCGTCATGACGGATGCGATCCAGACCATGATCGCGGCATACAAACGCAATGTAGCAGGTGCCTATCGCTCGCTTGCGCCGGATCGCATCGAAGCGGAACTTCCTCCGGAGCCATCCATCGTTTCCGAGAAAATCGACGGAGAAACCTGGTTTCTGCATGCCGATGGAGAATGCTGTATTCTCTTGTCCCCGTTCGGAAAAAAGCTGGAAAATATTCCGCTCACGATGGAAGCACAAAAGGTGTTGAACGGTTGGCGCGGTGTGTTGGCAGGAGAATTGTATGCCGCCGTCGATTCGGGCCGACCCCGTGTTTTCGACCTTCACGCCACTTTGGGACGCAAGGGAAATCCGGATTGCCTGCGCTTTGCCGCTTTCGATATTTTGATGAATGGCGAGGCGGATGTACAACGAGAACCTTTTGTCGAACGGATCGACTGTTTGCGTCAACGTCCCATTGCGGCCAATGGTCGTTTCCATCTTGCAGCTTTCGAGACAGCGGATACACCCGTTGCAGTCGCTACAGACTACGAGCGCATTGTGACTTCCGGCGGCGCGGAAGGCCTCGTCGTTCATGCTGCCGATGGTCGGATCTACAAGGTCAAGCCGGAGATTTCCATCGACGCGGCGGTGGTTGGGTATGTGTGCAATAACTCCGGCGTCTCCGAACTTCTGCTGGCGCTGATGAAACCGGAAGGCGTTTTTCAGCTCATCGGTCGCGTGAAAACAGGTTGGAGCCGGGCTGAGAACGCCAACCTGCAAAAAAGGTTGACGCCGCTGGCCTGTGATTCCACCTATCGCGAAACGAACGACCATGGACAACACTACCGTTGGGTGAAGCCGGACCTTGTCATCGAGGTCAAATGCAACGATCTCATTGCGGCCAACAGCAAAAACGAACCCGTTCGGCGTATGGCAATGAATTTTAGCGAGCAAACCGGCTGGTCGCCGCTTGGTCCAGCCCCCTCCGTCAGCATGATCCACGCCGTGGCTCTTCGCTGTTTAGTGTGGGTAACGGCAGCTTATGCATCGGCTTCGCCGATCCGGGGACCCGTCCCCGCACCCCTGGGATTTATCGCTTTGAAGTCCAAACCTGGTTGTTGTAATAAGGGATAAAGAGAAAAGGAGAGGTTTCCCCCTCCTTTCCAGGTTCGGACCTTCGACGGCGCTCGGGTCGCGTCCCCGCGTTGCCTTATCCTCCGCCGAAGTTCTGCCAGTGTAACCTTTGCACACTGAAGGAGCAAGAGATGGACGAGCGCGGACTTTTCACGATGGCTCTTGGATTGACCCCTCCCTGGGAGGTGGTGGATATTGACTTTGACGCCGAGCGCCACCGGTTGGATCTGTACCTGGATTTTCCCGCCGGGAGCCGGTTTGCGTGCCCGCAATGCGAGGTGGCTTGCGGGGTTCACGATACGAACGAGAGGAGTTGGCGACATCTGAACTTTTTTCAGCACGAGGCGTATCTTCACGCACGCCTACCCCGGATCAAATGCCCTGAACACGGAGTAAAAACGGTGGAGGTACCTTGGGCGCGTCCTGGTGCGGGGTTCACGCTGCTTTTTGAGGCGCTGGTACTGCTTATGGCCAGAAAGGGCATGACGCCCAAGGGGATCGGCGAAATACTTGGTGAGCACGACACGCGGATCTGGCGGGTGCTGGAATACTATGTGGACTCGAGTCTGGCGAAGCAGGACTGGTCCGAGGTCGAAGCGGTGGGCGTGGATGAAACCAGCCGTTCCCGTGGGCACGACTACGTGACGGTGTTCGTGGACATGGACGAGGCGAAGGTTCTGCACGTGGAGCCCGGCAAAGACCACCGGACGGTGGCGGGCTTCGAGGCTGAGCTTCACGCTCACGGCGGTAAACCCGAACAGGTGAAAGAGTTCAGCATGGACATGTCAGCGGCGTTCATCAAGGGGGTTGGGAAACAGTTTCCCGATGCGGCGATGACCTTCGACCGCTTCCACGTGATGAAGCTTGTCAACAAGGCCGTGGACGAGGTGCGGCGTGAGGAGCGCCAAGACAGGACTGAGTTGGAAAAGACGAGATGGGTCTGGTTGAAAAACGAGCAAAACCTTACGGACAAAGAGCGAGAGAAGTTCGATGAGTTGAAAGACAGCACGCTGAAAACGGCCAGGGGCTATCGGCTCAAAGAGACGCTTCAGTCGGTATATGCCGACTACGCAGGCCATCCAGATGACGGTGAGAAGCAGTTGCAGTACTGGTATTTCTGGGCCACGCACAGCCAACTGCCGCCGATGATCAAGGTAGCCAAAACGATCAAGACCCACTGGGATGGGGTATTGCGGTGGTTTCAGTCAGGTTTGACACAAGGGCTGGTGGAAGGCATCAACGGTATAATTCAGGCGGCCAAGCGCAAGGCCAGAGGGTTCAGGTCGTTTAGGAAGCTTCGAACCATGATCTTCCTCGTCGCTGGAAAGCTAGACTTCGACCTGCCGCAGATGAAACTGCTTACCCACAGTAAATAGCGAGGAGGCCACGCCGTGTTTCGACGTGTCCGTGAAGACAAGCAGGTTGTCAGACCGGATGTACGCGTCGAACAGGTCTCGGATCTCGTTCCGATTGCTGAGCAGGAATGCGTTGATCCAGCATTTTTACCTGAATCCGAAATCATTCGTCGCGAGGTCTACACCAAGCGAAGCAAAAAGGGTGTGGCTGTACGAAAGTTGGTTGGTTGGAAAACCAATAAGCATGAAATCGATGAAGCCTATCCCAACTTCGTGATCTTCTTTACCGACTACGCTCCAGGTCGCAAACAGCCCTTGAAGACCGATTTGCGTGTGGCAACCCGTGAAACGACGTTGCATACTTTTGCGGATGATTGGTTGGCGACCAATATCAAGCGAGGCTGGGAACAGGTAAAGTGTAACAAAGGTCGAATGACCCATGAAAACCATCACGACCTTGAAAAAGGTTCACCCTCCATTCCGTATTCGGAATCCACTCGCCATCTGAAAATCGCCTTTGCCCGTTCGACTTCGCCGACCTTCCCCATCATCCGCAAGCGATTGAATAGATTGGCGAAACTCGGTTCCCTTGACATCACGAATGACGACAAAGGCCGTGAATCCTGGTTCGAGTTGTCGATTACGCAAGGTCTCGTCGAAAACGCCAAACGCATCGACAATCTGCTGAACATCGTCAAAGCCTGGAAGAGCACCGAAGTCTCCATTGATGGCGAACTGGTGGGGAAGCATGATCTTCAGGATTTCATGGACCATCTGGAAGACACCCGCCGCTGTTGGCTGAAGCGCAAAAAGCAAGGAGAAGAGGTTTGTCGAAAGACCTGCATCCTTGGTTGCGACGCCCTGAATCTCTGGGGTTCCCACGAATGGTTGAATTATTCTGGATGCGATACTCCACCATGGTGGACTGTGGGAAGCTTCGACGGTGAAAAAGTCGAAATTGACAAGTCAGCATTGAAGCGTCAACTCGACGCTGAATGCAACAGTGGGGTGCGGCTATGTCCATTTTTCCAACGTGATATTTTATTGTCAAAGATCGATACTTTGCCGAAAACAGTCGAGGCCGACGGCGAAAGCTGGATTCAACTTTATCACAGTGATTCTGGAAAACCAGCGTGGATCTGGCCCACCAGCGAGAAAATACCGCCGACATTGCGAAAAACGAAAGACAATCCCTGGCGCTCCAGTGGCATGAATATCAGTGTTGATCTTTGGTTGGAAGCTGAACGCCAAAAAGGGAATGCAGATCAGGTAACCCCGAAACGAGAAATACCATCGACGAAGTATGCAGATGTCGTAGGTCAAGATGACGTGGTGGAGGCCGTGCGGGACCTTATCGAACTGCCTTTAAAGCACGTCGACCTATTTCTTCGCATCGGCGCTAAACCCCAGGCCGGGGGTGTCATTCTCGCCGGTCCTCCGGGTACGGGAAAAACCCTGCTGGCCCGTGCAGTAGCCGGTGAGTGCGGCGCGCATATCGAATCCGTATCGGGACCGGAACTGCTTTCGAAATGGGTCGGAGCTACGGAAGAATCGTTGAGGAATATCTTCGAGCGGGCCAGGGAGTTTTCGCCCTCGGTGATTCTTTTCGATGAGATCGACAGCTTGGCTGTATCCCGTGGTTCTGCCGATGCCCAGTATCAAAAAAGCATGGTCACGCAACTGCTGGCGCTGCTGGATGGTTTGGAAGAACGCGGGAAGGTTTTTGTCATCGCCACCACCAATCGACCCGACGACATTGATCCTGCCCTGCGTCGACCTGGTCGATTCGATCGAGTCATTCAGATGGGACCACCCGATGAAAGAGGAAGAATCGCTATTTTCCGTCACTACTTGAAACCTCTCGTGCTCGATCCGACACTTGATCGTGATCACCTCGCCACAGACCTGGCTTCCCATACTCCCGGATTTACCGGAGCTGACATCGCGCACTTTTGCCAAAATGCGGCGAGAATCTGCGTCAAGGAGGCTAGTCGAATGGTGGGTACACCGGTCGACCTGGCGATTTCTAAACAGCATATCATGCAAGCGCTGCATGAGATGCGGCGTTCTGCATCCGCTCGCCCCAATGGACCCATTTCAAACAGGACGCAGAATCACAATCCGCCGATGGAATGGGTTGCGATCTCCGCGAACCATTCCCTTTTGAATGAAAAGTCGGTCCCTGGCAAATCTTCCTGGGACCGACTGGCGACCACGTCCTCCCGGGAGAATGATAGCGCTCAATAAATCATTCATCGAAAAGGAAACGACCGCCAAGACCAACGTAACACAGAATCGATTTGCCCTCACGCTCGTTTTTCAAATCCCGTCGAGAAGATGCGAGCCACTTTCGGATTCCGTTCTTTCCCGGGATGCGCTTGGGGTTCCGGAAGCTCTGGATGAGAAAACCTTGAGAAATTCTGCATGTTTGATAATAATGCTCCCCGCAAGTAGATAATCAAAAGATCGACGTCGACGGGAGGGCGGCAAAACGTTGCGAGGATGCCTGTTGAATCGTATGAACAAGCTGAAAAAATTCAGAGAAGATCGCTTGATGTCGAAGGCGGAGTTGGCACGGCGTACCGGCTTGTCGGCGCTGACCATCGCCCGCATCGAGAAGGGTCTTGCCTGTCGGATGAGTAGCCAGCGCCGGATTCTGATGGCGTTGGGACTTACGGTAGAGGACAAGGGTTTGGTTTTCGACGACTCGCCCGACCCCTCTCCGAACGAGGAGTAATGATGAACAAATCCGATCTGATCGAGACATTGGCGAAGCAAGCCGATATTCCGAAGAAACAGGCCGAACAAATCGTGAATCTGTTCTTCGATTCCATGTCCAACGCTCTGGCCAATGGGAACAGCATCGAGATTCGCGGCTTCGGCAGCTTCGTTCCGAGGCGCTACCCGGCCTACGATGGCCGCAACCCACGCACGGGAGAAATCGTCCATGTCGCCGAGAAATGTCTGCCGTTTTTCAAGGTCGGTAAAGAAATGAGAGATCGGGTGGATAGAGCCTCGACAAAGGATGAGAAGAACGGTTGAGTATAAAAGGCCACGAGGGGAGACAGATGACAACAACCAAGAGGAGTTTGATTGAAAAGGTTTTCCAAGAAATCGACATGACGAAAAAGGCTTCTGCCGACATCGTCGAGGCGGTGTTCGAGATTATAAAGGAAACCTTGGAAACTGGGGAGAAAATCACAATCTCGGGTTTCGGTCGTTTCGTTGTTCGCGAAAAAAAAGCGCGCAAGGTTCGTAACCCACGAACCGGCGAAGGTCTGGATCTTGCCGCACGCCGCGTGCTGACCTTCAAACCAAGCCAGATATTGAGAGACAAAATATCGGGTGATGAAGGAAGGAATCGATGATGCGCATAGAGGGTCAGTGTTCAGTTGCTTGCAGATGATGAATAGATAACCCCTTGAAAACACTTAAGAACCTGTTGATCGAAGCCTACGGAGTAACTTTCGTTGGTGTTGTTACCTTCTTTTTCGCCATTTTCGCCCTGACCCTTTCCGCGTTGGGCGCTTCGAAATCCACGCTTCGGCATTGGATCGTCTATCCATGGTCGAAATGTTTCCTGGTTTTGGCGGGAGTCAAACCTTTCGTGGAGGGACGGGAACACCTGGATCTCTCAAGACCCATGGTTTGGATCGTCAACCATCGCAGCTTGTATGACACGCCGATGATTTTGCTTCACGAACCAGTATTTCTCTCCTTCATCGGCAAACGATCCATCCGGGAAGTTCCACTTTTCGGTCCGGTCGTGGAAAAAGTCGGAATGCTGTTCGTGGACCGTGACGACTCCGAGCAAGCAAGAGCCACCATGGAAGAAGCCGGGCGTCTGATTCAAAACGGCACCCACGTCATGGTTTGCCCGGAAGGAAGGCGTAGCCAGCCCGGAGAAGGTTTGTTGCCGTTCAAAAAGGGAGCGTTTTATCTTGCTCTTTCGGCAGGCGTTCCCATTCAACCGATGGTCGTCTTGGGAACGGAACGAATCCTTCCGCCGGGTTCGAGGCGGATCCACTCTGGTTCAGCCATATTGAGGTTCGGAAAACCTATTGAACTCCAAGAAAATGAGACCGTCGAAAGCCTAATGGAACGCACAAGGACTTCCATCCAAGAATTGATCGATCAAGGAGAGCCGGGATGACGACCACGTCGCGGACACGATGTTAAAAAACCTGTCCGTTGGCTTGAAGGTAGAAATCCCTACCAGCTTACCAACCCATGCATTCGAGGCAACGATCCCGGGGAACAACAGGTATCGGAACCCATGAACGAATCCGAACGAAGCCGGATGCCGATTAAGCCTGTGAGACGAAATACATCATCAAAAACAATACGTTACGAACCTACTCCTGATTGCTTTTTCTCCAGAGGGTGCTGTGTACAAAAGAAATATGCCGACCCTTCATGACCGAATATCGTTATAATATCAATACGTTGAGATATTTTCGCACCTACCCATGGGCGTGAATCTGCTTCGAATTCTGCCATTCATTCTCAGAAAGCTCTTGATATTGTTGAGAAACCAAGCGTTCATCGCTCCGTGAGAAATCGAAAACGCTCGAAAAAAAGAGCATGAAAACGAAGGAGGATGAAATGACGACAGGAAATAGAAAAACACAAAAGCAGAAAATAGCCGTACATGCACGAAAAGAAATCGGCAGTATCACCGAGCAGCTATCGGCACTAGCCCATATGACCGTCACCGAGCTGAAAACAAAATACCAAGACCTGTTCGGCGAGGCTTCCCGTTCCTTCAACAAAGACTACTTGAGAAAGAAAATCGCCTGGCGGATTCAGGAAATTGCCGAAGGCGGCTTGTCCAAACGGGCAAAACAGCGGATTGAAGAATTGGCAATTGATGCTCCGGCTCGATTTCATAAAAAGGCGACCAGCCAGGATCAGCCGAAGCTTGTCCATCCCAAAGACCCACGCTTGCCGACTCCCGGGTCCATTATCACCAAGAAACATAAAGGCATCACCCATGAAGTGAAAGTGCTGGGAAACGGCTTCGAATACCAGGACCAGGCCTACCGTTCGTTATCAAAAATCGCAAAAGTAATCACGGGTACGTCCTGGAATGGATATTTGTTTTTTAATTTGACCCAGCAGCACCGGGGTTCTGATCGATGAAGGGTAACGGGATAAAAAACACGAATTCTCCAAATGCAAAACCCATGAAACGTTGTGCTATTTATACCCGGAAAAGTACCTCCGCCGGTCTGGAGCAAGATTTCAATTCCCTAGACGCCCAACGTGAAGCCTGCGAGGCGTATATCAAAAATCAGGAAGTACAAGGTTGGACATTGTTGCCAGCCCCCTATGACGACGGAGGGTACACGGGAGCCAATATCGATCGCCCGGCCTTTCAGCGTCTCATGGCAGATGTCGAATCGGGCAAAATCGATGTAATCGTTACGTATAAAGTGGACAGGCTATCCCGTTCGCTTCTGGATTTCGCACGGATCATTGATTTTTTTGAGAAGCATCATGTTTCCTTTGTATCTGTGACGCAAAACTTTTCCACAGCCGATGCGATGGGAAAGCTTACGCTTTCGCTTTTGATGTCCTTTTCCGTCTTTGAACGAGAAATGATCGCGGAACGAACCCGTGATAAAATGCTGGCATCTCGAAAACGAGGCAAATGGACGGGTGGCACCGTGCCGTTCGGATATCAATCCGTAAACAAAAAACTTGTAGTAATCGAAAGCGAAGCGGCGATCGTCCGTGAAATTTATTCTCTCTATTTGGAAACTCAATCCTCGCTAGCAGTTGCACGATCGTTGAATGAGCGAGGTTTGCTAAAAACAATAAAAGCTCGAAACGGTTCGCCGGAACGGAGACGACCTTGGACGGTACAATCAATAGGTCATGTTTTAACCAGTCCGATTTATGCCGGACTCATCCGAGCAGCCGATGAAATCGTTCCCGGCGAGCATGAAGCCATTATCGAAGAGTCCCAGTATCGGGATGTCTTGAAACATAGAAATACATTTGCTTCCCGCAACTCAAGAATTATTCACAATCCTGCATATCTGTTGCGCGGCCTGATTCGCTGTGCTCATTGCAGTGCAGCCATGACGCCGGGATCCACGAGAAAAAAGAAGAAAAAAGGGGAGACCAAAGAATACAGATATTATCGATGTTCTACACGGGACAAACAGGGAAAAGAAGCCTGTCCAAGCAGGCCATTGCCTGCTGATGCCATTGAATCCTTCGTGATTGAGAGAATTAAAAAAGTAGCTCAAGATGAGACGATTATCAAAGCTGCTTATGAAACATTGGAAATTCGAATTGCGGAAGAGAAAGGTTTGCTTGGTAAAAAAAGGAAATTGCTTGCTGCTGAGATCGGCAGATTATCCATTGAAACCAGGCGGCTTGTAGAAAGTCTCGGTAGTGGTATCTCCAGTGCGGCACGTAAGCTCATCGAAAATCAGCTGAATCAAACTGGAAACTTGTTGGCCGATAGCGAAAAGCAAATGCAGGACCTGGAATGCCGTCTCAATGCATTGAACGATTCGCAAGCTGATTTTGCATGGGTGGTAAAGACACTGAAAAATTTCGAAGTGTTATGGCAGACCATGACACTGGAGAATCGGCAAAGACTGGTCCTGGTATTGGTTCGGGAGGTCGTTGTCAATGAGAAAACAGATACCGCGACTGTAATCATGCGGGATTGGACGGAGGATTCACGGGACATGGAAGGTAATGATCGGAATCGCCAGGACTACCGAGACCAGGCCAACGCGGCAGAAGAGGCAAGAGCATGAGCAATGAATTGGAAATAGAATCGCAAATACATAACGAGACATCGGCATGCAGCGTTCCGATAGCGGATTCGCCTTTTTCCCTTGTTTATACCGGGAAAATCTTCCGGGTTCGCAAAGGGAAGGGATTCGCTTTTCAAAAATCGAGATCGCAAAAGCAGTCAGGTGAAAAATCCGAGTCTGCTATTTCCGCAGCTCCACGTCCCATTCCGCTTGCGTACACGCTCGCCTTCGCTCACCATATGGAAATGTTGATTTCTTCTGGTGAAGTCAAAGATCGTGCTGAATTGGCTAGGATTTTTGGCCTCAGCCGGGCCAGAGTGACACAGATATTGAATTTGATATTGCTTGCTCCGGATATTCAGGAATTGATCTTGTTTGCTGAAAGTTCGGATGATGAAACGGATGCTTGTTTTATGACGGAGCGATCCGTTCGAGATCTGGTAGCAATGGTGGATTGGGGAGAGCAGAGAAAGGCTTGGAGACAAAGTGCAGGATAAAAAGTCCCCGGTGGTGGCAACTAGACGAGTGAAACCTGTATCCTGGCTGTGATCGAATCGAAAAAAAGCGTCCTCTGTGCTTTTCGACCAATGTTTGCATTTCTGTCCTTGCTTGACAAAAAACTCCTGCAATTGTTAAGATAACCTATTCTATAAATCTTGAAGAGGGAGGGCATAATGTTCCGTGCTCGTTCACTAATCGCGTGGTTCTTCATGTGTTCTTTTTTTCTAGCTTTTGCATCCTGCGATGACAATAGCATGGATACGGAAAAAACCGCCGAGGCACTGGGAAACCGCCTGACAGATGCCCTGAACTTTGCCAATTCCGACGTCATTAAGGGAGAAAAACCGACCGGTCTCAGCGATCCCACGACCGCGCCACAGATCTCCCAAGTTTCGTTGCCGTCGAGATCGGAGTTGGGAGATTCTTTCACAGTGTCGATTCTGACCGATTCGCAGCTTGCCCAAAGTGTGGACGGCGCGATCGTCTATGTCCAACACGCCACGAAATACCTTAAAGTCACCGCTGGCTTGGCGTCTTTGCCTGGCGCGGAGGGCCAAGGAACCAGCATCATGTACTTGGAAGGCACACTTGCAAAGGACGACTTCATCAAGGGGCAGGCGTTCGCTCTAGAAATCGCACTTAAAACTTCTGACGACATAGTGGGCGCATACCAGACTCAGGGGTATTTCGTCGAGGACGACGATAAGAAACTGGATCTCATGAGTGCGGCAGCGGATTATGCATATGTGGTTTCGTCCTGTTTCGACGATGGAAGCCTGAGCGACTCGTCGCAATTGGTGTTGAGTTATATTCCCAGCTTTGACGTGTACATGAACAGCAACAGTTTCTACGGAGAGTTCTACCATAACTTGCTGACCTGCATACAGAGCGTCACGAGTTGCGAGGCTGCCGCAGCCTGTTCCAACGACTCCTACGGGGAAAAAGTCGTCGGAGTATGTGAAGAATCGTCCTTCACTGATAGCTGCAATGGAAGCGTTAGCACGTCCTGCGACTCGGATGAAGGCTACGCGATTGAATTTGATTGTGCGAAGGTCGAGGATGGGCAAACCTGCTATGTGAATTCCTATGGCGAGGCGACGTGCGGATCGGGTACCTGCGAAAGTGAGAACTACTCTTCTTATTGCGAAGGTTCGGATATCGTTGAATGCGATGGCGGCGTGATGTCATCGTTTGATTGCAGCGATTTAGGTATGAATTGCTACCTTGACAACGAAGGGGATGCGGAGTGTGGCATGGGAGACGGCTGCACGGAGTCAAACTGCGATGGGTCAACAATTCGAGATTGCGACTACGGCGTCCTGTTCGAGTACGATTGCACGCGTTTGGATAAAGACTTTATCTGTATGGCCGTTTACGACGATGAAGAAGAAGGTATGAGATACGGATGCGGTATGGAGTCCGGAAGCGAGGAATGCAAAGCCGGTGACACCAAAACGGAGGAAGGTCGAGTCAGCGAAGTCTGCATCGGTGGAAAATACTTTAAAACCTACAATAGACTGGAAGATACGTCGAGTTCTCTGGAATCGTCCACCGACAACGTGAGTGAATCGTCCGAGCCCCAGGAACGTGACACGGATATCTAATAACCTGGATCTGACGAGGATTTCTCGCCGATTAAAACCCATCGTATTAGCTCTGGCACGCGTGCATTGTTGGAAGGAATTGCTTGAAGAAGGTCATTTTTCCACTCTCGCCGAGTTGGCAGATTCCCTTGGTCTTGACCGGGCTTACGTCGGTCGGACGCTCAATCTGACTTTGCTGGCTCCGGATATCATTCTTGCAATCCTGGATGACGTGAACCTTCTGTATTATCGCTGGAAAAACTTCGCAAAGCGATTCCGATGGATTGGGACGAACAGCGGCAGTGGTTGGAATAGTCAGACAAGGGAATATCTTCGAAAATATTCTTTTCGTCGTCGAATCGGCAGAAAACGTCGGTTGCGTTTTTTGCTTTTCAATCGCTGTTTACAGATAAGCTGCCTCATGGTATCTTCGGCATATAGAAAAAGTCGTATCGATTGACCCAAAAGCAATCCAAACGGTAACTCTTCGAGAGTTGTAGCGCTTTAAAAGAGGAAAACAATGGGAACTTTTAGATGTTTCTTCTTCCTGTCGACAATGATGCTATTCCTTGTTTCCTGTTCTTCTGGGGGCAGCACAGGAAACCCAACAGGCGATAGCGATGTTACCGATTTTACTGACCTTCCCGAAAATGAAACATTCCCAGAAGACGAAGAAAATTCCCAGGGATTGCTTTCCGCCAGCCCGGAAGAAACCCACTTCGGGGCAGTAGTATTGGGAGATACGTCCACGGAAACCTTGACGTTGACGAATGATGGCAAAGAGGATTTGACAATTTCCGTGGTGCGGACTAGCGAAGCCACGACACCAGAATTCTCCGTTCAAACCATGTTGCAAGGCGATCAAGCCATTGAAGTCCCAGTAGTCCTGGTACCGGGGATGAATCTAGCTATCAATTTGCAGTATGCCCCTGTAGACGCCGGTTCCGATACCGGGACCTTGCAGATTATTGGAGAAGGCTTCCAGGGTAATTTATTGGAAATTTCTCTTTTCGCCGATGAAAAAGGCGAATCAGGACTGGACGTTACGCCACGTTTAGAGTTTGGCTATGCTGGAAATATCGGCGAAGAAGAAACGCAATCGCTAACGATTTGGAATCTTCCCGAAGATCCGCAGAGCAATCGAACGCTGCAGATTACGAAATTGGAAATAGCGGAAGGTACTAGGGATTATCGTCTCGACGTCGATTCCTGTACCGCCAGTTCTCAGCATCCCATTCTGATAGCACCTGGCCTGAGTCATTCCTGTTCAGTCGTGTTTTCTCCAAGAGAAGCTGGGCAATTGACCGGAGCAATCCACATCGAAACCAATGCTAGTGAGGGCGAAGCAAGCGGCGATATCGACTTGTCGGGCCGTTGCGCACCACCGGAAACTGTATTGATTTTGGTGGTAAACCCAAGAGGTGAACCCATACCGGGAGCAGAGTTGCGCCTTTGGGGAGAAGACGCTTTACTCGCTACAACCGACAGTCGTGGCCGAGCTGTAATCCTTCCCGAAGACGGCGGTCAAATTTTTGCTGCGGATGGAGCAATGTCAGTAAAAGGCATGTATTCCCGTCAGTACAAGCAAGTACTACCAGAAGATGAGGTCTCGGTATTCGTGGTTGACTTGCTGCCTGTGGAGACTTCACAACCGGTGTCATTGGGACAGGTATCCGCATCGAATCTTGATGGAGCAATTCTGGCGTTTTCAGCAAACGATGTACAGCTTCCCGATGGTACAGGGACAACTCTTTTCATGGGCGAAGGCCATCCATCAGCGGCTCCCTATGATCTACCAGCAGGAAAAGAATTGGTTCAAATGTTCCATTTCGGTCCGGATGGGACAAGGTTTGCTCAACCTGCCCGTCTGACCCTACCCAACACGCTAGAATTGGCTCCAGGGGAACAAATCGAATTTCATTCCTTTGATGACACGACTCTGACTTGGGAAAAGGCTGCTGTGCTAGAAGCAAACGCCGATGGTACGCTTTTGGAAACCATAGAGGGTGGCTTAACTCATTTCTCGGCAGGTGGGCTTGTCCAACCGGAAGGCAGTCTGCCAGAGTATACCGTGACGGGACTGGTCCAAGATGATTTAGAGCAAAACCTCAGTGATATCCGTGTATTTGCGATGGGTGCACGCGGACGGATGCTGGACGATACTACCAACGACCAGGGTAGCTATACAATTTCCGGGATACGGGTGTCCTGTCACAAGTCTCCGTATTTGACGGTTGCCGCCAGCCGAAACGGGACGTTTTTAGACGACACGCTGACTTCGGTAGTAGCGGAAGTCTCGGATGATCCGAGTCAAACCGTACAGGCTCCTGTCCTGGTACTTCCGAACAACGTAGCCAAAGGCAGCGTTCGAGGAAAGGCTTTAAGTCCTTTAGGTACGCCAGTGGAGAATGCACGCGTCACGGTGCATCCCGCATTAGGCTGGGATTTGATTGACCAGACGGATGTTCAGGGGCGTTTTGTCGTCTCGGCAGTCCCAGCTGGGACGGCACGAGTAGAAATCAAGCATGACGGTCTTGGATTGTCCAAAGAAATTTCCGGTGAAGTCCCTGAGAATGGCACGTGGAATCTCGGGATGGTGATTCTGGATGAAGTAGCGGATACGGAATCTCCCCGGATGATTTGGAGTATGCCAACGAATGGCCAAGGAAACCTCGTGGGATTAACGGAAGTTCGAGTTGTCTTCAACGAGACGATAAACCCGGCGAGTATGCAAACCACGTTGAAACGAAACCTGACCGGCGAAACGATTTCAGGAGAAACGACGCTGGAAAACGGTACGACAGTAGTGTTCACACCGGACGTGAGTTTTAAAGATGGCCGAAAATACAGCTTCACCCTTTCAGCCGGGCTGGCGGACCTCTCTGGCAATACACTTGGAGAGGAATTTATACTACAATTTCAAACGGTTGCACCGAGTTGCCCGGATGCGGAGTGTAAGTCTGGAATCTTCATCTGGGGAACGGAATCCTGTGGTTACGAAGCTTTGGCGAATGGAACAAGCTGCCGGAATGACCATGGAAGCTGCAATGGCAACGGGGAATGTGTTTGCAATAACGCGTTTATGACTGAGGATTGCTCAGCTTGCCAGGAAGGCTTCATCGATTATCCGGACTGCCGGGATGATCCCTGCGAACCTGATCCTTGTAACGGACACGGCACTTGTGATTCAGCGGATGGAAGTTGTACCTGCGACAACGAATTCATGACTGAGGACTGCGGCGCTTGTCTTGACGGTTACGAGGGCTACCCAGACTGTGAGCCAGAAGCGGTAGACGGCGACGAAGACGAGGACGAGGAATTATCCGATGAGACGGAAGAAGATGTGGAGGTTGAGCCCACCCCTGATTTCGTCTCCATCACTGCCGGGACCTTCTGGATGGGCTCGCCGGATGGCGATTGCCCTGGGGGCTATCCGGGTTCGTGCATCGACGAGTCGGGGCGGGGTACGAACGAAGAACTCCACGAGGTTACGCTGAGCTACGATTTCGAGATGATGACCACGGAAGTGACGCAGGGCCAATGGCGGGCTGTAGCCCAGGCGGAAGGTTGGGGTGAAGATCCGAGCTACTTCTCGAACTGCGGTGAAGACTGCCCGGTGGATCTGGTGAACTGGTATGAAGCGCTGGAATACGCGAATGCCCTGAGCCGGAATGCCGGTCTGAGCGAATGCTACACATTGACGAATTGCACGGGGACCATCGGTTCGGGCTGCGGCGGAATTACCTATTGCTATGGCTATGAGTGTACGGTGGCTTTAAACGGTGTTAGCGTGCCGCAGGACTGCGAAGGCTACCGTTTGCCGACGGAAGCGGAGTGGGAATATGCGATCCGTGCAGGAGAGCAGTACACGGCATTTTATCAAAGTGATGGAAACAACGGGACAATCACCCAAACAGGGCGAAGCCCGCTGGATCCGAACCTGGATCAGATAGCCTGGTATGGTGGCAACAGTGGCGTGATCTATGATGGTGGATACAATTGCAGCGGCTGGTACACGGGATCAACGACTTGCGGGCCACAGCCTGTCGGTGGCAAGGAGCCTAACGCCTTTGGTCTGTACGACATGAGCGGCAACCTTTGGGAGTGGACTTGGGACCGGTATCAGGCGGCGTACCAGAACGATGTGGGAACAGATCCTACGGGCCCGGCTACGAGTGCGGATCGCGTTCTGCGCGGCGGTTCCTGGGGCTTCGATGCTCGGTACTGCCGCTCCGCGGATCGGGACAACTTTAACCCCGACTACCGGGACAGCTACAGCGGGTTTCGTCTTGTTCGGGACCGAAATTGACACTTTGTCTCTTTTACACTTTTACCCTTGGGATTCTTTCCTATAACCCTTTGGCGCGCCGAAGGCGCGCCTCGAAATTTTTTTTATGAAACAGGAATTGCCGGTCATCCAGAAGGCGCTGGACCTGTCCAAGGAGTTGATCCCCCGCGCCGCGAAGTTCCCCAAGGAGTACAAGTACGTCCTGGGCGACCGGGTGATGGGGCACGTGCTTGACATTCAGGATCTTCTGGTAAAAGCGGCGTATTCCAGGAAGAAAGTAGACTATTTGGATGAAGCCAATACCCGTTTGGAGCAGTTGCGCTTTCTGCTTCGGCTGGCCAACGAACTGGGCGGTCTGGCCAACAAAGGCTATGCGCACGTCTCGAAGCAGGTAGACGAGTTAGGCCGCCAGATCGGCGGCTGGCGTAAACAGGCGGCAGGGAAGTGAATATGCCGAAACGCTTGAAACACATCTATCCCCGAATTTCCGATTTCCAGAATTTGCTCAAGGCTTCCCGAAAAGCCCAGAAAGGAAGGCGCTACAGAGACAGCACACTGACTTTCAACTTCGATCTGGAGCGAAACCTGCTCTGCTTGCAAGAAGAACTGGAGACAAAGACCTACGAACCGGGAGAATATCGGGACTTTTTCATTTCCGACTCGAAGAAACGACTGATCTCCGCAGCACCCTACCGGGATCGGGTAATCCACCACGCCGTACTGAACGTGATCGAACCGACTCTGGACAAAGCCTTCATTTTTGATTCCTACGCCTGCCGGGTTGGAAAGGGCACCCACAAAGCCCTCTTTTGCTTCCGGGAATTCTTCAAGCGTCAAAAGTATGTTCTTAAATGCGATATTCGGAAATACTTCCAGAGTATGGACCACGAGATCCTGATGGAGAAACTGGCACGTAAGATCGCCGACCGGGATACAATGTGGCTGCTCGGCAAGATCATCGCCTCAAAGGACTTTAACGGTATCGCGCCGGTGATTTACTACCCTCGTCGTTACTGAAAACTCCGTTCACGCTGAAATTACTTGCATTTTCATTTCCTTCCGATTCGCCAACCGCCCTCCTACCAAGACAGAAGCTAGCGTAGCCAGTCCGGGTAGTTCGGGTACTTGGACAGATGAATGCATCAGCAGGCGTCTGTCTGCGAACTGCTATCGCTAATCGCTATCGCCATGCCTCCGCCCTTCCTACCTGGCCATTCCCGGTAGTCGTAGTCTTGGCCAGTCCGGCCAGGCAGCCACCACGAATACCTGGACAGATGACAAGTCAATGCCTCTGCACGCCTTCGCCAATCGTCAATCGCGCCTCCGCCATTTGGGGGTCAGGAAGGGCTTGACATCAAAGAGAGGATGGAAAACCATAGGGTTAAAAAATAAACAAAAATAGGAGTTTCACAGATGTGGAAAATCACGATTCTCCTTCTTGCTAATATTCTACTTGCCGTGGGTTGCGGCGATAATCAAGATGGCAAAGTACAAGCTTGTAAAGACGGTCTTCAAAAGCTTTATGATTGCGATGAGGACGGCACGTTGACTGCTGATTGGCTTAAGGCGGGACAAGAAATGTGCGAGGACGTGCGGAGTATCAATTTGGAACTCGCCATGTGCCTCCTGCAAATGGAATGCGGGACACTAACCTGCTGCGAATGGCGACACGCTTCATACAGCAAGGTGGAAAACGACGATAGAACCTGCAAGCTGTCCGCCTGCTCGGATACTGGATTCACGTATGATTGCGCTACCCAGGAGTATTCGTGGGACAACTACCATTCATGCCCGAACGGACAAACTAGTGAGACTACGATTAGCTACGACAACGGGCATAGGGTTCGATGTAGTTACGATTGTTCCGGCGGTAGTGGTTCCTGCTGTGATGATACATCCGCTTTCTGCTCATGGTAAGTTCCCCGTGGGCACCGGAAACTCCGTTCGGGCAGTCCCGGTCAGTCCCGATAGTCTTGGCCAGCCCGGCCAGTCTGGCTAGCCCCCCGAATACCTGGACTAGGTGGCAGGGAAGGTGTTGCTTATTTGCTTCCGTTTCACCGATGGGCATCCAAACTGGACCGAGCCCATAAAACTACTGTCCGAGATAGTCCGGGTACCTGGACAGATGAAAATCAAATGAAAATTGACAGATGAAGCCTCAATCGACTTCGAGGAACGGAAGGGCAAAATTTTTCTCCTTCCTGTTCACCAGAGAAATTTTCATTCAACGCCAAGCGCAAATATCTGATTATTCATGACTATTTCGAATTTCTAAAGTCATTCACCAAAAGTTCGCGAGTAGTACACTTTGAAGTCCAGAATTACCTCTCGCAAACCGCAAAAAGTGGTGAACAGAAAAAGCTAATAATATCAATGACATAAAAAATAGCTGTTCACCGCCAGTATATTGAGTATATTCCGAGCTGTTCACCACGCCTTGTTATTCTCTACCCGTTCTTAGGTTCTCAGAATAAATTTGACCCCAGAACAACCGTGTCACGAACTTTTGGACGGATCATGTGCGATTCTTAGCAACAGATGTGAAAAATTAGAAATCGGGAAAACCCTTAGAAATCAGGCAGGTATAGAGCAATTCATATCTTGTTAAACAAAAAACCCACCAAAGTTGGTGGGCTTAAAATATGGCTCCCCAGAGCATACCTTATTAATTAAAAAGTCTTCTTCCGCGGTCGCGCGCAAGCGCGCATTGCGGAAAAGAACTCTGTACGAAGGCGCTTTACCTCGATGTTACGCTATGTGGAATGAATGGTTGGCGTGTTGCTTTGAAAGGTTCGATTTGGCTCCGAGCCATGGTGAAAAGAGAAAGAATGGTGTTTGCGCTTCCGGAGAATCATTGTTTTCGTTTGCTGTCTTTCATTTTCGAAGATCCTTTGAGCGCCGTTTACGGTTGTTTTTGATCATCCGGATACAAGGCTCCCGTCTTCTTCGTGAAGCCTTTCCATAGGCTCACCACGCAGGGAGTTCGGCCAACAACTTTTCACGTCAACTCAGACGGGCGGTGAAGCACCTATTTTTTCTTGAGTTCTTGTCGCCTGTCCGAGATCGTTTCTGCTTGGCGTATGATCCGCCATGTTTTGCGCACCGCCAGGGTCTTCCTGCCGACCATGAAAGGCTGTCACAAGCTTCAGGCGTCCCTTTCTACACACCGGACACAAGAGCGGATCGTGTCCGGTGAGCGCCATGTAGCGTTCGTCCCAGCTCATCTCGTCGTATCGCTCGATGGGGGCAGGCTCCAGAGCGCCCAGCAGTTTGCGGCAGCGCTTGATATTGCTTGCCCGAAAACGGTTGGCGTACAAGCCATAATACCGGATGCGAGTAAAACCTTTGGAAAGAACGTGCATCAGAAAACGCCTGATAAACTCCGTTGCCGAGAGCGTCATCACGCGCTTTTCCCCTTCCTTTTTATAGTCCTTGTAACGAAAGGAAACCTTGCCATCTTTCATTCCGATCAAGCGGTGATCGGAGATGGCGCTACGATGGGTGTAGCGGGACAGGTAGTTGAGCATCGTCTCCGGCCCGCCGAAGGGCGCCTTGGCGTAGACATGCCACTTCATCCCACGGTGCTTTTTGATGAACCTGTCGAACTTTTTCGGATCGGCGAGTTTTTCGGACTTTCCGGTAAAGCGCAGCTTGCCCGTTTCATAGGCCTTTTTGAGAGACTCCAGAAACAATCGCCTGAAGAGGCTTTTCAGAACATTCACGTGCAGGAAAAAATCTTCGCGGCAACTCACCCAGCGTTTGGAGTCGGAAGAAATCCCTCCTCCGGGGACGATCATGTGGATGTGGGGGTGATGCAACAATGTGCTTCCCCAGGTATGCAGTACGCTGGTGAAGCCGATGTTCGCGCCCAGATGTTTGGGATCCTTGGCGATGGTGAGCATGGTTTTTGCCGAGGTCTTGAAGAGGATGTCGTAGATCACGCGCCGGTTGACCAGCGCCAGGTCTTCGATCTGTTTCGGGATGGTGAAGACAACGTGAAAGTACTGCACGGGCAAGAGTTCGTCTCTTCGCTTTGCCAGCCACTTTGCCTTGGCCAGTGCGCCGCATCTGGGGCAGGCGCGATTGCCGCACGAGTTGTAGCCTTTCGTTTCATGTCCACAATGGTCGCAGCGCCTGCGCTCGCAGTGTCCGCCCATTTCAGGTGTGCGACAGGCCATGATGTCGTGCGCAGCCTTGATCTGTGTAGGCGATAAGAGATCGCCGTACTCGTCGAGAAATTCATCCCACTTCTCCCGGAGAACGTCAGCCGTTATGGTTTTATCATTACTCATGATTTGCCTCCGATCCCGGCAGAAGGTCGAAGGGGCTTCGCATCCCGGCAATGCGTGCAGTGGCGATGTGGGTGTAGATGGTCGTGGTGGAGAAGGAGGCGTGCCCCATAAGCACCTGGATTGTGCGTAGATCGACGCCGTTCTCCAGCATATGGGTAGCGAAGCTATGGCGAAAACTGTGCGGCGTCACGTTCTTTTCGAGGCCTGATTGGACACGCACGTTTTTGCAGGCGGTCTGGATGGAAGCGGTCGTGATGTGGCTCCCCGGCTTTCTTCCCGGAAACACCCAGGGATCCGTTCGCTTCACCTGGACGTTTGCAGGTTTGCACGTTCTCCAGTACTCGCGTAAGATAAGCAGCAGTTTTGGGGACAGCACTGTGTAGCGGTCCTTGTTCATCTTCCCCTGGTTTACTCGGATGACCATTCTCTGACTGTCGATGTCACTGACCCGCAGATTGGCCGCCTCCGAGACGCGTAGACCGGAGGCGTACATGATTTGGAAAATCGTCCGGTATTTGAAGCTTTTCGCGGCGTCGAAAAAGCGGACGACTTCCGAAGGCGCAAGCACCACGGGAAGCGTTTTGGGCTCCCTGGCCGCTGGAATAGCGGCCAGCGGCCAGGGTCGGTCCATGACGTTGAGGAAGAAAAATCGGAAAGCGCGGGCGTAAGAATTGACGCTTCCCGGAGCGAGTCTGCGTTTATCATGCAGATAAAGCAGGTAGTCGCGGATCTCCTCCAGGCCGATTCGTCCCAACGACTTGCCGACGTGCTGCTCGAGTTTTTTCAGCCTGCGCAGATAGTCATCTTGCGTGGAGGTAGAAAGATTTCTCAATTTCATCTGCCGCACCATTCGTTGACGTGCGCTTCTCATATCCGACCTCCTTTCACGGCTTCGCATGCATGGAAAGATGTCGCCTTCTTCCGGGTGATGAAACTCGCCGGGGCGGGACGGATGGAGGTGCAACGCAAGATGTGCCTGACCTCGCGCGGGTTATCTGCTTGCGTCAGACGATGCATAAAGAAGGAATAACGCAGTGTCTTCTCGATCGTCGTATAATCGAAACCGCCATCGATTGCAGCTGGCTCTTCGCTTTTTAGTGTGGGTAACACCTGGTTATGCATCGGCTTCGCCGATCGGGGACCCGTCCCCGCACCCCTGGGATTTATCGCTTTGAAGTCCAAACCTGGTTGTTGTAATAAGGGATAAAGAGAAAAGGAGAGGTTTCCCCCTCCTTTCCAGGTTCGGACCTTCGACGGCGCTCGGGTCGCGTCCCCGCGTTGCCTTATCCTCCGCCGAAGTTCTGCCAGTGTAACCTTTGCACACTGAAGGAGCAAGAGATGGACGAGCGCGGACTTTTCACGATGGCTCTTGGATTGACCCCTCCCTGGGAGGTGGTGGATATTGACTTTGACGCCGAGCGCCACCGGTTGGATCTGTACCTGGATTTTCCCGCCGGGAGCCGGTTTGCGTGCCCGCAATGCGAGGTGGCTTGCGGGGTTCACGATACGAACGAGAGGAGTTGGCGACATCTGAACTTTTTTCAGCACGAGGCGTATCTTCACGCACGCCTACCCCGGATCAAATGCCCTGAACACGGAGTAAAAACGGTGGAGGTACCTTGGGCGCGTCCTGGTGCGGGGTTCACGCTGCTTTTTGAGGCGCTGGTACTGCTTATGGCCAGAAAGGGCATGACGCCCAAGGGGATCGGCGAAATACTTGGTGAGCACGACACGCGGATCTGGCGGGTGCTGGAATACTATGTGGACTCGAGTCTGGCGAAGCAGGACTGGTCCGAGGTCGAAGCGGTGGGCGTGGATGAAACCAGCCGTTCCCGTGGGCACGACTACGTGACGGTGTTCGTGGACATGGACGAGGCGAAGGTTCTGCACGTGGAGCCCGGCAAAGACCACCGGACGGTGGCGGGCTTCGAGGCTGAGCTTCACGCTCACGGCGGTAAACCCGAACAGGTGAAAGAGTTCAGCATGGACATGTCAGCGGCGTTCATCAAGGGGGTTGGGAAACAGTTTCCCGATGCGGCGATGACCTTCGACCGCTTCCACGTGATGAAGCTTGTCAACAAGGCCGTGGACGAGGTGCGGCGTGAGGAGCGCCAAGACAGGACTGAGTTGGAAAAGACGAGATGGGTCTGGTTGAAAAACGAGCAAAACCTTACGGACAAAGAGCGAGAGAAGTTCGATGAGTTGAAAGACAGCACGCTGAAAACGGCCAGGGGCTATCGGCTCAAAGAGACGCTTCAGTCGGTATATGCCGACTACGCAGGCCATCCAGATGACGGTGAGAAGCAGTTGCAGTACTGGTATTTCTGGGCCACGCACAGCCAACTGCCGCCGATGATCAAGGTAGCCAAAACGATCAAGACCCACTGGGATGGGGTATTGCGGTGGTTTCAGTCAGGTTTGACACAAGGGCTGGTGGAAGGCATCAACGGTATAATTCAGGCGGCCAAGCGCAAGGCTAGGGGGTTCAGGTCGTTTAGGAAGCTTCGCACCATGATCTTCCTCGTCGCGGGCAAGCTAGACTTCAACCTGCCACAGATGAAACTGCTTACCCACACCAAATAGCGAGGAGGCTTGCAGCTTGCCTGATCGCCTTTTGCATGGGACCGGGAGTCAGTGGATTTCCATCGTGATCGCGTGTAAAAAGTAGATCCGTCCGGGGTCGGGTGTCGCGCCACCACCGGCGCAGAGTATCGAGTGTCTCCGGGTGAAGCGGAATGAATTGGGGCCACGCACTGTTTGTAGATTCCAGACGGATCAGCATCCTTTTGCCGTCGATGTCTCCTGTCCGCAGGCGACAGGTCTCGCCTATGCGCAAACCGCCGCCGAACGTTACGGTCAAAACCGTTTTGTGAAGCTCTGAAGTAACGCCATCAAGCAGTCGGTTCAGATTGCCCAGAGAGAGAGGATCGGGAATCGGCCCTGGCTTCCCGGGAGAAAGAAAGCAGGCCGCAACCTGAGGGCGATCCAGCGTCACGAAATAGAGAAACTTAAGCGCCATCAGCGCTTGGTGACGGAAACTGACCAGTCTCTTTTCCGATCTTGCCAGGTGCTTGATCCAGGCCTCGATTTCAGCCGTGCTGTTCGTCAATGCCTTCTGGAGAAAATCGTCCGGTGGTCCGTACATGCCCATTCGTCGGTCAAAATGGCTGAGCAATGATATTTCTTTGCATCCGACGGCTCTGTATGGAAACAAGCAAGCAAACAACCGCCAGTATAAGCGAGCAAAACAACAATGCCGTTCGTCAATGCCTTCTGGACAAAAGTGTCCGGTGGTCCGTACACACCGCGTCCTGCGAGCATCGCCCGGTGATGAAAAGACCGGAAGGAAAAGCCAGAGTTGTTTCATTTCCACGTGTCGGTGGCTTGCATCATCGGTATGAATGGCGACAAGCTGCGTAGGCAATTGATCTTCCGGGAACTCGACTTCTGATCAAGTTTGATGGAATCGTTTGCCTTTGGCTGTAGAAAGTGCAAAAATTTACCGTGTTTCATGCGGATTTCCGGCTTCCAAAGATGACCGGATGCCTTGTTTTTGATTTTTCAAAGAGCTTGAATCCT
>CAXXHC010000002.1:0-548763 GCA_963663525.2 Myxococcota bacterium | reverse complement strand
CGTGGCGTCCCCATGTGCGAAATGCTCTACCAGACACTTCTGGATCATTCGAGAAACGGCGG
Organism: Myxococcota bacterium; assembly: GCA_963663525.2. GTDB lineage: Bacteria > Myxococcota_A > SURF-8 > SURF-8. Next base: position 548,701 of record CAXXHC010000002.1, on the reverse strand, counting down.
AGCGATTTCGTATTCTCGAATCCCAACGGCGGACAGCTAACGGCTGCTCAATGTCGCAGTCCATTGGATCGAGCCTGTAAAAAGGCTGAGCTACGACATATCAGTTGGCATGTGTTCCGGCATACCTTCGCATCCCATCTGGCGATGAAGGGAGTCTCGCTCAAACACATCCAAGAATTGTTGGGCCACACGAGCATCAACACCACGATGCGATATGCTCACCTGTGCAAGGGGGCTTTGAGTAAATCGGTGAAGGTACTGGATTAGCGGCACAATAGCGGCAAAAGAAAACGGCAGGCGCATAACCTGCCGTAATCTTTATTGAAAATGGTCGGCGTGAGAGGATTTGAACCTCCGACTTCTTGGTCCCGAACCAAGCGCGCTACCAGGCTGCGCTACACGCCGTTGGAGAAGTCCTTTTAGACTGAAAGATGGACGCATGTCAAGTATGCGCACGTTTTTTTATTCCCGAAATTTCAAGACCTTTGCAGATCCGACTTGGACGTTCTTGGGAGCCCCTCTTGCAGGTGCAATGAAATTCTTTGTGTTTGGCACGAAAAAACGACTCCGGAGACTGATATCGAAACGCATCGGCCATTCGTTCTTTGGTGGCAGATGTTGCTACGAAGTGAAAAGCGCGTTTCGGTGCGAGGGAAGATGCTCTTTTCCCGCGACGAAAACACGATGCGCGTGATTGCGTCCCCAGTGATAGAAGAGATAGTCGATTCCGGGAGCGTCGAACAGCACCAAGTCCGCCCGTAAGCCTTTCTCGATTCTTCCCCGGTCGTCGAGCACCAGGGAACGGGCCGCATCCGAAGTGACGGCGGGCAGCAGTTTTTCCGGAACCCAGCGCATACGCATCGCGGAAAGCTGGGCGATCAACGGCAGGTTGGCGCAAACGCAACTACCGGGGTTGAAATCGCTCGCGAGCACGACTTTCAACCTCGCCTCATACATTTTCTCGATAGGTGCGAAGTTTTCCAACCCGAGATTCAGTGTGGTGCCGGGTAGCACGGCGGCGATGACGCCTTTTTCGGCCATACGTGCGAGACCTTCGTCGCTGACCGCCATCAGGTGATCGCAGGCCACGGCATCGAGTTCCGCCGCGAGTTCCGCCGCACCGGATGGCGAGAATTCGTCGGCGTGCAGACGTAGCAAAAGGCCGTATTCACGAGCGGCAAGCAGGATTTTGCGCGATTGGTCCACGTCGAACCAGCCCTTTTCACAGAATACGTCGCAGAATCGCGCGATTCCCTGCTCGGCAACGGCGGGTAGCATTTCCTCCACAATGAGATCCACGTAGGCATCGCGCCGATCGTGAAACTCCACCGGGAATTCGTGGGCCCCCAGAAAAGTAGGCACGATCTCAGGCGCGGCATCCTTTTGGAGTCGTCCCAGGACGTCGAGCTGTTTGAGTTCGCTTTGGGTGGTCAACCCATAGCCGCTTTTCGCTTCTACAGTCGTGACCCCGTAGCCGAGCATTTCGTCCAGCCAATACCGGGCGCTTCGGTAGAGTTCCTCTGCCGAGGCGGCGCGGGTCGCTTCGACCGTCTTCCGTATACCACCGCCACGTGCTGCAATTTCGGTGTAGGGTACGCCGCGCAGGCGTTCGGCGTATTCCCCGGAGCGTTCCCCGGCGAATACCGGATGGGTGTGGCTGTCGATCCAACCTGGCGTCACAACCGCTTTTTCTGCATCCTGGTAGGGGAGTTCTTTAAGGATTTCGGGAAGTTGCGATTTGGAACCGACCCATTGGATCAGCCCGTTTTCTACGTGCAGGGCTGCATTTTCAACGATTCCGAGCGGGTTTTCCGGGTGGATGTATTTTTCGGAAAGGGTGGCCAACACGGCGATGTTGCCAAGAACGAACGAAGAGGAGGAGGTTTGCTGCATGGCTCTTGATTTGTTCTGTCAGTAAATAAAGAGTTATTCCAGGTACATGGAAAACATCGGCTTAAGCTTTCTGGCGCTGTCGTCGATGCTCATCGTCACGCCGTAACCGAAAACGTCGAGGATAATCAGGCTGTTGACGGCGGCATCCTGTTCGGAGGCGGCCCGGATGCGTTCGGCCAATTTGGCGTTTACCTCATGGACGTTCTCGTACAATTCCTTGAGTCCGATGATGTCCCAATCCGGAGCGAATCCCTCTCTTTGACGGACGAACTGCGCGGTCAGATACATGCCGATGGCGCGGAAGACGGTGTGTTCTTTGGTTCCGAATGGCAGGTGGAACTGGGCCATGGGGCGTAGGCGGCCAACCACGGGACAACTCGACAGGGCGAGAAGCAGTCCCAAAAGCGATCGGACGGCGTTCTGCATCGAGGTTTCCGCCTGAATGCGAACATCGTGCTGTTCGACCGTAACCTTGATATTTTCGTGGGAAATCCGCTTGCTGAAAGTTTCGATCACTGGATTCATGGCCAGCGCCGCAGGGCAGGTTTTCCGAGTTTCGGGAGGAAGCAGGCAGCAGTCGCAGCGAAACTGGTCCAGTCGCATCCAGTCGGGAATCTCGGCCAGTCCATCTTCGTTGGAAGTGTCGGCTTTTTCGTCGATGATGAACTCTATGGCCGTGTTTTCGTCGAATTCGAAGCGGTATTGAATCATTTTTCGCTCCTTTGCACATCAAATCCGGATTTTCTAGGACTGGTTTCGCACCAGTGCCGCTATTTGCTCGTTTTTCCCGCCCTGCGAGTCAGTAGCAGCAGCCAGTCGTGTATGGGTTTCATGTTTTGATAGCGGCGAAAACAGTAGTCGACAAAGCCTTTTTGCGTGAAAATGCGCGGGACGCACGTTTCGATGCCTACATAAAGACCATTGTGTTTGAGCCAGGACGCCATCTGATGCGCCGTATCGATCCCTCTCGGCACGCGCTTGTAGTGACGACCGCCGATCTCGTAGCCTTTCTCGGGCAATGCATCCACCGCAGCAAGCAGGCTTGCGGCGTAGCGTTTCTGCAGGAGACTGCGACGGTATTCGGCAAGCTGGTTTTTTGAAAATCCATACAGGCCGACGCCAAGCATTATGTTTGGTGGGTCCAATTGGAAGTAATAGCCGGAGCATTCCATCTTTTTTCCGGAGCCTTCCCAAAACCATAAGCCCAGGTAAGTTTTGTAGGGACTTTTATCTTTACTGAAGCGAATGTCCCGGTTGATGCGGAAAATGGACTGGTTGACGCGTGGGTCGGCTACGACTTTCGGTGAAAGCTCTTTAAGTCTCTCTCCCATTGCCAGAACGAAATCCTTGGCCGGTTCCAGCACGTAGTCGTCATAACGAGACCTGTTGTCCGTGAACCACTCTTTATTGTTGTGATTCTTCAAATCGTCGAAAAATTGTAGCGTTTCTTTGGAAAAACCAGAAAATTCAGCGGCTTTCGCCATAATTCACTCCTTTAAACCGGCTATTTCGTGCAATCCAAGCAAATTGGGAAAGGGAACGAACGCAAATCTTGACCCTCGCAACGTCTATATGCTAGGAAGTGATGTAAGTTTATCGGATCGTCGCCGGTAGGACAATAGCGTTTTCCCTACGAATCATAAAAAGAAAACGGATAAAGGCGTAATTTCTTGTTTCAAGGTCCGAAAAACGTTTCGGACTGGCCACTATCCGCAGATTGTTGAGAAAGTGACGAACATGGCTGAACCTTCCCGTCGTTCCCGAATCTTTTTAGGCGGTTTTCTCGTGTCGCTGGCCCTGATGCTTGCCACGCTGGCGGGGTGTTCCTCATCCAATGCAGATTGCTACGACTTCTGCCAGGCCGTCAACCGCTCCAATTCCTACGGCTTTTGTCTAATAGAGTATTGGTACGCGGAAAGCGAATGGAAAAACGAATACTGTTGGTCCCAGAAGCCGGAAAACTGGCCAAATATCGGGAGTTGCGCCAGTGCCAGCTATTACAAGCTGCTTGATGACGAGGCCGGATTTTTCGAAACCGACGCGATGTATTCCACCGAAATTCCGGAAGAGGGGTTGTTTTGGCAGAATCTTTCGGTTTCCGCGAAGGTCATGGACGATACTGCGGATGTTTGCGAATACTACACGATTTACAACGCGCAGGACATTCACGAGTGTGACCGGGTCTGCGACGTGATGACGAACGGGCAGGCGATGCCCAGCGAGTTTAAAACCTGCCTTGCCTCGGTCAATAACAAAAGCGAGATGCTTCAGTGCCAGGCGCGTTTGCAACGTTCGTTGCAGGCGCAAGAGCAGTAAACCGGAACGAGGATGCAAGCGTTGGTAGCACCGGACGGACAAAATAAGCGACTAAAACGTATCGAGCCGCTGGACGAGCCGATGGTTCAGGAAGGGAAGGTTACCCGTCTTCGAACCTACCAACTCGCAAACCATTACGAAAGCGGAGAGCGTTCCCGCGGATACACTTTGGACGTAGTGTCCCACAAAGGAACGGATGCCGTAGGAGTCTTGCCATTCTGGCAGGAAAACGGGGTCTGGCGCGTGATGTTGTTGAAAAGTTTCCGTCCCGCGCTGACATTTCGCGACCGTTCGCCCGAAGGGGTGCCTTTCATTTACGAAGTGATTGCCGGAGTGTTGGAAAAAGGCGAAAACTCCGTCGATGGGATTTTGCACCGGGCACGGGAAGAACTGCTTGAAGAAGCCGGTTTGCGCGTGGATGTCTCGCGCATCGAGCCGTTGGGGGGAGCGTTTTACGTATCTCCCGGTATTTACACGGAAAAAATCCATCTGGCCTGTGTCGAGATCGACTCGCCTTCATGCGAGGAACCTCGCCGGGACGGGTCCGTGATGGAAGAATTGTTGGAATCCGTACTTTTCGACCTCGACGAAGCTCTTGAGCTTTGTGAAAAGGGAGAAATACGGGAAGCGAAAACCGAACTGGCGTTGCGGAGGCTCAAGGAGCGCTTGATGCGTCGCGAACGTCCTTCATCGAACCGCAAGGGGGCCGCGTGAAATCGATTTTCTCCGCCAAGCCTATCCGTATTTTGTTATTGGCCGGAATCTTGGCCTGCCTGTTCGTCTTGCCTGCCGAAAGCGCCGAGTTTACCGAGGTGCTTGATGCGGCGGACGGTCCCGACGATCCGGTGGATGTGCGCATAAGCATCGGTTATCGCCAGGAAATGCAGTGGGCGACCGTCGCCCGCGAGCGCAACACGGTCGGGGCGACGGTTCGCGACATGATCGACCAGGACGAGTTCGATGTGCACTACATCAAGCACATTATGGACATCACCGGACGCATCGGGTTGTACAAAGACCTTGAACTGCATTTCACCATCCCGGTTCACCTTTCCGAAACCCATACCGGAGAGATGTCGGTGCACTGGCGGGACAAATGGTGGGCCGGTGAGTACGACCCTTCCAACCTCCATCAAACGGGACGTCCTTCCCTGCAAACCGATAAAGTCCTGCGCTATTCCGCCTGGGAAGTGACCCACAAGGGCGTGGGTGACATGACTTTCGGATTTACCTATGGAGTGTTCGACGAGGGCCGCGATCCGACCCGACCGGACGTCAACTTTACGTTGGATTTCCAGGTGCCTTCCGGCGGAAGTCCCCAGCCGACCATCGGACGCGATCTGAGCAACCCGGAGAAAGGCAAGGCCAGCGGCATTGGAGTCGGCTCGCAGGTCTTCGCGCTAATTCTCAAGACGGCAGCCGCGAAAAGCTTTGGAATATGGGAGCCTTACGCCGAATTGAACCTGCACATTCCCTTCGCCGCCGGGTCTTTCATTCACGATCCGCAATGGCAGGGCGGTGGGCTGTTGGGGATGGAATTCGTCACGTATGAGTTCAAAGAGAAGCAGGCGAACGAACCCAAATGGAGGGTCGCATTCGACTGGCGGCTGGGTATCCAGATGTTCGGTCCCGGCCAGTGCTACAACGAAATCACCGACGCTTTGGCCTGGCGCAAAGGCTTGGACAACCAAGATGGCCAGACATTCTGGCCGCTGGACAGTCGAGATGGAAAATACTACGCCTACCCCAATTCCGAAGGCGGTGTAGAATCTGCCATTACCGCTCCGAGCTACCACCTCCCCAAATCGAGCAGCTACGCGCGGATTCATTCCCAATTCGGGCTCAACGGCATTTTAGGCCACTACTTCACCTTCAGCGCCTGGGGTGCGGTGGGATATCGGACCGAGCATTTTCTTTCGGTGGCGGACTCCATCGACCCGGAAACGTTACGTCCATCGAACACCGGCGATTATTACGCTCAGATCAACGAAGTGGGAACCCGTGTGAAACTCACGGATGCCTTGCAGGTGTCGTGGATGGTGAACATCGGTTTCCAGTACTGAGGTTTTGCGAAAACCCGGTAAGGATGGTATGATAATCGGGAAGTTACGGTCATTCCAATGCCGGGGAGGGAATCGGCGACAACCCCTTGAGAGTCGATGATGATGAAGAAATGGAAATCGTTCTACCTCAATAGGGTCTATCCTCGTTTCGAGGTGCAGGCCACTGTGGATCTGCAAGGTGAAAACCTGCTGCTTTTCCACAAAATCGAAAACATTTCCTTAGGTGGACTGTCGCTTTTCGCCCCCGAACCCGAGCCGGTGGGTTCCGTCGTGGAGATCGTCATCAACTTCCCCGAAGACGACAGCGAGATCCTCGTGCAGGGTGAGGTCGTCTGGATCAGCGAGAACCCCTGCTGCCTGATAGGCGTCCGTTTTCTCAATCTCACCGGATGGAACCGCGAACGTCTCAACCGCTACATTTTCGAATCGGTTCGTATTCCGAACCGTCACGTGGAAATCGATGGACTCGAAGACGACGACATCAACCCCTCCCACTGACGTTTCCGCACTGCTCGACGAGGCCCGGACGGCGTTTTCCCATGCCTACGCGCCGTATTCCAACTTTCATGTTGCCGCCGTGTTGCGGAGTCGTTCCGGGCGAACGTTTCTCGGTTGCAACGTGGAATGCGCGAGCTATGGCGGGACGATCTGCGCCGAACGAGGGGCGCTTTGCTCTGCCGTGGCGCAGGGAGAACGGGACTTCGACCTGCTCGTCGTCTATACGGCTGCAGACCTTCCGACCCCTCCATGTGGTCTGTGTCGCCAAATGCTGTACGAATTCGCACCCGACCTCGAAATCGTTGCGGTGACGACGAAAAATGCCTGGAAATCCTGGAGGTTACGTGATTTGTTGCCCGATGCCTTCGGTCCCGACGACTTGAGCTAGAGACTTTTCCTACACTTCAGTTTTCGTTGAAAATTCGAATATTTGACGATTTCTAAACATTTCATCAAATATTTTTCTTGAAACACGCGAAATTTGTCTCTATAATACCGTCTCATACTGTTATTTAAAACCCGGGGAGGGGGAATTTTTTCAAAGGCCGTTCAAAGGCGGCCTTTGAAAAAGCGTTCGTGGGTTTTATTCTCCCCATTTCGATGGATCGGCCACGATGTCGCAATCGATGAAGCGCATGGTTTGTGCGCTGTTGATCGGCGAATAGCAGTATTCGAAGATGTAGGGCATTTCCACAAGTCGTACATAGGAAATGTCCTTCTCTCCTCCTTCTCCATCGTCACCTTTTCCGACTCTCGGAGCCTTGTAATCCGTAAATTCTTCGCCGTCCTCCAGGCTGTTCCAGGGGTCCCAGTGTTCCCATTGGCGGTAATAATCGGAAGACTTGCCGTACCAGTCCATGATGTGTCGGGCTTCGTCGGCGGTGAGTGGATAGCCGTGGGTGGCGGAGGCCAGCAACACCCCGGCAAGGTCGGAGTCGAACTCGCGATCGTCGGTGTTGGGCATCGTCGGGTTGTGCCGGATTTCGTCGAAGCGAAACACCATGTCTTCGGAGATTTTGCGTGAGATATCGTTGCAGCCCCACAACTGGGCATTGGCCATCGCCGCCAGGTGGAAGTAGTTGTAAATATTGTAGTTGAAGTAGTTGGATCCCACCGCGAGCAACTCGAAATCCCAGCCCGCGTGATTGCCGGGGCAATGGCCCCTATCCGCCGGGTAACCGTAGCCGCTCAACGCAGCACCGAGTTGGGCGTTGCATTCGGCGTCCGGGCCGAAAACCGCTTCCCAATGCCGGTAGCTGCCGAGATCGGCGGGAGGATTGTCTTTCTTGGTTGCGTCGTAGGCAATGACCGCCTCGCCATCCTCGTATTTGGTCAGGATGTACCAATCATTGTCCACGATGCTTTGGGAATGTCCCCGCATGTACTCGATGTAAAGTTTCGCCGCTTCGCGCAGACTTTCGTCTTCCGCTTCGTAAAAGGCACGTGTGGCGATGGGAAGCGAGAGGTACATGTACGGTACATCGTCTTTCGAACGCATGTTGGAGACCCAGATATCGCCGTAAGTGGGATTGTCGGGGATTTCGAACACGTGGACGTTCCACTTGAACGAAGGGGTGTACATGCCCTTATAATCGATGGACACTTTGCGACCGTCCACGGTGTATTCATGGTTGTGGTTGAACACGGCGCGTGCTTGGAGGTATTTGACGAGGGGGTCTTCCTTTTCGAATTCCAGACCCAGTGAAAGCGCCACCATGCCCCGCATGAGTTGTTCGGCCACCTCACCCATTCGTTCGTCCCCGGTAAGCAGGTATCCGGCCAGGGCGTTGCTGAGCACCTTGATTGTCCGCTTGCAAATGTTTTCCGCCCGACCACGATGGAAGAACACGATGGCGTCGCCGTCCTTGCGCATTCCGACGTCCTGCCACCACAGCTTGTAAGGCATCATCTCGGTGCCGTGCTCGGTATTGTAGGAGGCGTCCAATCCGTGGCTCGTGCGCCAAACCCAGTCGAAGTAGCCGGTATCCTTGAAGAAAGCCGTAATTTTCTTGGTAAACGCGGTGACTTCCTCCTCCGTCGGAGGCGTCCCCTCCGCTTCCCGTGTCACCGGTTCGTAGCCCAACACATCGGTGGGATGGGGTGGAGGGGCGAGGCTGTTGTCCAGTGTGCAGGTGGGGACGTTTTCCTCGGCCTCGGCTTCGGTCTGGGCATCGGTATCACCGCTAGAGACCGGGGAGGAGTCATCACTTCCGCAGGCGGGGAGCAGGGAAAGGAGAAAAACGAAGAAAAACAACAGGTTGCGAGATGTGGTGGTCATGGCGTTTCTCTTTCGGAGTATTATTCCTTAGAATTATTTCATTAGAATTATTTCATTTGGAAAACTTGCGAGGGCATTACAATATTGGAATTCGCATTCAAAAGCAACGGAGTATGTTTTTTAAGGGTGTATGCTGGAAAATAGTGACTCTCATACGAAATGTATGGGTTCGGTTTTCAACCTGTACCTATACGTACACTTTGACAGCATGAAAGTGTACGTACAGGTACAGGATATTGAAAGTATGGAGTTGCCATGGGTTACGGTTGAATAAGCCTGTGATATCAAATAGTAATATCGAAAAGTGCTGTTGATTCTTAGGGAGTAAAACCTATACGTGCACGTACAGTTTACGAGATATACTCTGTACGTACACGTACAGGTTGTTGATCATCTTCCCTGACATGGCAGGGGGCTGGTTGAAAATCCGCTCGATATCTACGTTCATAGCCCAAAATGGACTACGGCCACGGGTCTCCCTCGATAAGCTGCAATACACCCTGGCTGAAGGAATGCTCCATGATCGTGTAAAATCCCTCCGCGGTAGGATGTATCCCGTCGGGCAGATGATCCAGCGGTCCGGGAACTTCCACGGTGCCTCCAGGCATCGGAATGTAATTCGGCGACGTTCCCGGCTTGGGAACGACGTGAGGATCGTAAGCGATAGGAGGCAGCAGAAACGGCAGGTGGATCGTATCGCCGAAAGTCCACTGCATGATTCCGTAATTGTGGGCGTAATGCACGTTTTCGTTGGTATTTGCCAACGCCAGTTTACGTTCGCCCAGCGAAACGAATGTTTCGTTGTAGGGACGGGTGGACCAGTCGCCCAACCCATATGCCGCCTTGAGAAACTCATAATGGATGTAGTCGTAGCCGATGAGCACCACGTGCAGGTGCGGACGTCCCTGGAGGGCGAAATCCACGATGGTGCGGATATCGTCGCGGATGCCGTCGAGCACGAGGTTTCGCCACCATTCTCCCCGCTGGTCGAAGTCGTGCCCCACGATTTCGAAATTGATGTCATTGCCGCCGATCACCAGCAAAAGCACCTCGGCGACCGGTGGACGGTCCAGCGCTGCAGCCAGTTTCGTCAGCTTGTTGTCTTCGTTGTCGGCCCATTGGGCGGCTCTCGAACCGGGAATCGCGGTTTCTTCGTAGCGAAGTTCTACGTCCGCATGGCCGGTTTCATTTAAAAGCGTTTGTACCGAAAGGATGAATCCCGACGACCACGAGTCCCCTGCCAGCACGATGCTGTCGATGGTGGAATCGTCCGAGATGATTTCATTTTCCTCGATTTCTTCTTCCGCCTCGCCATCTTCGTCCCCGCCGCTTTGCGGCAGACATTCCCCCATACGGCAGAAACAGATCGATTCGCCTCCCGTGCAACTGCACGAGAATCCCTCCTGGAACAAGTCCGGTAACAATTGACAGTCCCAGCAATCCGGGTAGGGAAGCAGGTCGCAGTCGTATCGCTGGCAATCGGGGGGAGCCGGACCTTCCCATGTTTCCGGGCAGAGTGACTCTTCTTCCTCGCGTTCCTCTTCGTTCTCGAATGCGTCGTTTTCCTCGTTTTCGGCGGGATCTATATCCGCGTCGTCCTCTTCGTGGGCCCACTCCTCTTCATCCACGATCTCCGGCAGATCGGAAATTTCAGTCTTATCAAGATCATAGAGATCTTCATCTCCCTGCGGAGCTAGTTCCGTGTCGGTACTATCCCTATCTCCATCAAGAAGATTTTGTCCGGTGGAGCCGTCGTTTTCACAACTGGCGGCTGCCATCAAGCTGGTAAGCAGAATCCCCGCCAGCATCCCCAGCCAAAGCAATCGTTTGTGCATGATGATGGAACTCGTTTGAAAATTTTGTGAAAATTCGCACTTTTGTATATTTTCCATAACTAGGCGCCAATTCACAAGTTATTCCCGAAAATTTCCCTGAAAATCATATGGGACGGCTGACTCATCCCCAGTTTTTCAGGCAAGAGTAAAAACGCTCATAGTGAGTGATTTGCGAAGCAAATCGTATCGAACTATAGCGTTTTTTCGTCTGGATCCCTCGATACACCGCCCTTACGGGCGGCACTCGGGACGAGCGGACTCATCCTATCTTTGGTCAAGTCAGGCTTTCATAAAACTGGGGATGGGTCGTGTAGGACGGGCGAAAGCGTCACAGTTCCAGTTCGAAGGCAAGGTAGACGTCGGGGGCCAGCATACCAGGACGATGGGCCAGGTCGAATTTCAGCCACCAGCAGCGGCAGGAGGAACGGTAGAAGAACCCGGCCCGCTGCTCGACCGGCTCGCCGTGCAAGGCATCGAAATCAATACCGTATTTCAAGATAAGTCGATTGCGTAGCAAGCTAAGGGAAGGTTCCGCTCCGATCTGGTGAATCCGTTGTTTCAGGCTGGTTTCGCGATATCCCAGAAGCGCGCCGATGGGCGGCCCTTTGTCGGCGAACTCGTGCCTCAGCTTGATGCGAAAACCGTTGAAAGGACCGATGCGAACGCTGGAAAAAGCGGTGTGCGGTCGGGAATGATCCGGTGACCAGCCGATTTCCGATTGCCAGAGCGTCTTGTTGGCATCCAGGCGTACGCGGGCGCGTGGAATGTCTAGATGCTTGCGGGTGCGGCCATCCAGAGGGGCTTCCAGAAAGTAGCGTTGCGCCGCGACGAGTTCCAGCACCGGCCCGATATGTCCCCGAAAAGCATCGCCTTTTCTCCACACGAAACGCTGCCGCAGACTTGCTTCCGCCCAGTGCGGGGCCACGGCGTCTCCGGGTGGTTCGATGGCCCGCAGCACCGAGTCTTCGTCCAAACCGTGATGATACGCCAAGTAGCGATAGCGCAGAACGGGCTCGATCTCGTGCTTCATGGCGCGTGATTCCCCGAGTTCGAATACCCGATGCAGGCGGCTGCCTATCGTTGCTTCCAGCCACCATTCTCCCTTGATTTCACGAGTGTTTTCCGAATCGTACAGGCGATGGGGAAAGAAAACATCTCCTCGGTAGAAGCTCGCCAGCGAACCATCGAGAAACGGGGGAAACGACAACGGCACGCGCAATTCGGGACGAAGGGAAAGCCGAGTGAAATCGAGCAGTAAGCGGTCGTCGGCCAAGGTGAAGCCTTCGTAATAATCCGTATCCAGGGCGGTTTCGTTGTAGTGATCGGACTGCACGAACAAATGTGAGATTCCCACGGAGAACGAGGGCAGCAGCCAGCCCTCGGCCAAAGGAAGCGGGGGTAGTGAGAAGCTCAGCTCGGGCAGCACCTGAGCACTCTGGTTGTCCTGGGGTTGATAAAACGTGCCGTCGGGGTTGTCGCGATAGGCGAGATTCTGCCAGAAACGGGTTTGAATCTCGGCGTTTACATCGTGCAGTCGCTTGGTTTCGAAGCCGAGGACCGACCGCGTATAGTCGGCGTTTCTGGCCGAAAGCGAACGGTGAAAGAGGTTGGGCAGGCCGGTGTCGGACACGGCGTCCACGTCGGCGTACTGTCGTATGAGGCGTGTTTCCCAGAAATGGGTCCATCGAAGCTGAAAACGGTGGTCCGCTTCCGTTGCCGATTTTCGTCCCTTGAGGTCGTACAGCCAGAATCCCTCCACCTTGCCGCCGACGTCCGGGTAGCGGTAACGGAACTCGCCGGTAGGCATTACGCCGCGTTTTGAAATACCTTGCGCACCGAAAGTGGTGTCCGCACCCCGTCCCAGCGTGAGATACGCTTCCTGGCGAAGCATCACGCCGTTGCGTTCTTCGTACCCGCTGCCCGGTGCGAGCAACCCCGATTTTCTCGCTTTGAGACTCGTCTCGACATGGTGCAACTCTACGAGGTTCGTATCCCCGACCGCGAAGCGTGGTTCCTCTACCCGTACCCATTCGTCCAGGGACAATTCCCCCGACTCTCCCCGCATCACCCAGTCCGGCTCCTTTCCTTCCGGACACAAGCAACTCGTGTAGCTTCCACCTTCGAACTTCCAGCGACCATCTTCGGTTTTCCAGAATTTCCGGGCTGTAAACAGTCCTTTTGTTTCCAGGCGGGGTGTTTGACCGAGCGCACGTTCGCAGGCGTCGGGTCGGATTGAATAGCGAATACGCAGGTTTTCCATTTCGACGATGCTTCCGTCGCGCGAGATCCTCAACCGACCGGCTTCGAGCGTCCGGTGGGGGGCCTCCAGTCGCACCGTTCCTGTCGCGACGACGAGTCCCTGTTCCGTGAACCATTCGATGGTCTCGGCTTCGAAATTCAAAGACGCCACGGTCAAGGATGCCTTGCCTTTGGCCGTGATTTTCCGGGCCTTGCGGTCGAAATCGAGGGTCTCGGCCTGAAGCTGGATTTCTTCTCCGGTGGGCCACTCGAACCACTGCGGACGGTCGGCGGCAGGCGCTTTTTCAGGCGAAGCAAAGGAAAGCAGGAAAACCGTCCAGGCCACGAATGCACGAATCCCGAAAAAAGCCCGGCAATTTCGCCGTTTTTTCGTCCGTTTCATCGTGCTTTCGGGAGGGTGGGAATCACAATAATTTTGACCTGGGGAAGGGTTGCGACTAATCTTAACGGAAACGTCACGATAGTTTCACGTTCGGCAATCTTTCGCAACTCTAATTTGGGAGCGGTTCATGCATACTCGCAACATCATCTTTCAACTAACAATGGTTTTGGTCTTCGTTTTCCTTTCGTTTGCCTGCGACGATGGCGACTCGAGCACGCAAACGATGGGTGATGAAGATCTCGTTTCCGAAAACGGAGAGATGGAAGAGGAGGAGTCCCTTCCGTATAGCTACCCGGAAAGCGCAGGTGTTCACGAAGTTCGAAGCCCGGCGGCGACGCGTCCCGATGTGACCTTCGATCACGAGGAAACCACCTATTACCGCACGACGGAAAAACTCCCCAATCTCGACGTGCGGGCGTTGGCGTTCCTCGGCGGTACCCTATACGCGGGTGGCGCCGGGGGACTGATGCGCTATCTTCCTGGCGAGGATCGCTTCGAAACCCTCGACACGCAGACCGGTGACGCTGCCGTGGTGGCGATGTCGAGAAAATTGACCTACACCGGAGAGTTGGTGGCGGTATTCGAACTGCCCGACCTTCTGGATTCCAAGCGGCGCGACGAACCCCAGGAAGGTGGCGACGCCGACGCGGAAGACTTGGAAGATGAAATCGAAGCGGAAAACGCCGAACTCGCCGAGTCTGAAACCGAAATGGAAGGCGAGGAGACGCCCCCGAAGAACTGGCTCGTCGTGATGTACGATGTGGAGAACGATACGGTGCGATCCTATGAATGGGTTGGAGACGCCGTGAACGCGGTGACGGTTGGGACCGGTTTTTTCGGCAACCCTCCAGACCCGGAAATGGCGGAAATGGTCTGGTTGGGCACTTCCGACGGCGTATATACGCTTTATTTCGATGATCGCGATGACTTTGTATTGGTACAATTTTGCGAGGGAGAAAAGGTCAACGACTTGCTCATGGACGGTCGTTTGATCGTCGGGACGGACGAAGGTGTGAAGATTTTCGATGGGACGAATATCACTGAATTCACTGCGGAAAACGAAAAACTGTCCGACAACCGCGCCCGCGAAGTGGCGTTCGGGGGAACCGGAGCGGCGATGGATATATGGGTCGCTACCTCCTACGGCCTGAGCCTGCCGGAAGCGGATTTCCAGTTTCCCGCCGAATACGGAAAGCTTCCCAACCGTTTCGCCACCGATCTCGACGTGCAGGGCAACGAGTTGCTGATCGGCCACCAAAGCGGCGCGACGTACCTGCGTTTTACGGCGGCGGATCGCTCTCTTGAGCATAAAGACTATTACTATTCCCAGCGCTGGTTGCTGGACAACCACGTCAACGCGGTGGCTTTCGGCAACGACGGCTCCCGCTGGTTCGGTACCTCGAAGGGCATCACCCGCGTGGATCTCGTGAAACGGACTTTGGAAGACAAGATGGAAATCTTTGAAGATACACTGGATCGCGACTACTGGCGCATGGACGGCTTCGTGTCGTCGGACGCCTCTCGCGACGATCCATGGGACCAAAGCCAGCCCGCAAAACTGCACGACAAGGACAACGACGGCCTTTGGACGCAGATGATGATCGGTGGTTGGGCCTACGCCTACGGCGCGACCGGTGAAGAAAAATACTGCGAAAAAGCCCGCAAGGCGATGGGCAACATGCTGCTGCAAATCGACGTACCGGGCGAGGATTTCAAAAAGACGGATCTCGGCTACGGTTTCATTACTCGTTCGTTGGTGCGCGACGACGAAGGCGACGTTTACACGAGCAAAGAAACGCAGGACAACTGGCATCCCGTGACCTACGAAGGCGAGAATTATTACTGGAAAGACGATACCTCCTCCGACGAAATCGACGGCCATTTCTACGGATTTCCGCTGTATTACGATTTCTGCGCCCAAGAGGACAACGGCGAGAAACAAAACGTCGCCGACCACGCCGGAGCGCTGGCCGATTACATCCTGCGTCACGGATTTCTGCTGCTCGACCTGGATGGCGAAAAAACGGGGCACGGGCATTTTGCGCCGGAATATCTGGCCATTGCGGTGGATGGCCTGGATGCCTGCGTGGGTGGAGATCTCGAAAAGATCGAGATGTGCGGCGACGCCGCATTCGGCGGCGGCTGGCTGAATTCGGTAGAAATTCTGGGCGTGATGTTGTCCGCCTACCACATGACGGGCGAAAAGAAATTCTACGATGCCTACGAAATGCTGATTCGCGAGTATCGATACGATGAGGTGGTGATGGGTGTGCACAATGCGTACACTGTCACGACGCCGGGTATCAAGAATCATTCCGATCACGAACTGGCGATGTTGGCCTATGCCACACTGATCCGCTACGAGCCCAACGACGAACGGCGGGAGATTTGGATCGATACGCTGAAATTCTTCTACGAATACGAAAAGCCCGAACGCAACCCGCTGTGGGCGGCCATCGTCTCCTTGGCGGCGGGATCGGAACTCGTGGGCGAGGCGGAAATCGACGATGCCCTGCGGACCTTGCGTGAAATGCCGTTGGATCTACGCAAATGGTATTTCGACAACCTGCAGCGCACCGACGTGAAAACCCAGGATTCCCGCGATCGTTTCGGGGAAGAACAGCTTACGGAAGTGCTTCCCTACGACGAAATCCGGGCCTTCTGGTGGAATGGCAACCCCTATAGTGCAATAGAAGGAAGAGACGGCAAAGGGCTAGCCGGTCCGATGGTGTGGCTGCTCCCTTATTGGGGGTTGCGTTATGCAAACATTCTTGAATAACGGAGTTTTTACCATAGGTTACCACTCCCATCGGGAGAAAGGCACTGTGGCGTGATCGCTTCGATTGGGATCGAAATTCACATTCAATTGGCGACGAACAGCAAACTGTTCTGTCCCTGTTCGACGGACATCTTCGGCAAGGAACCCAACTCGCTGACCTGTCCGGTTTGTCTGGGACTCCCCGGTGCATTGCCGAAACTGAACCGCAAGGCCGTGCTTTTCGCCGTGCGACTCGCCCATGCCATCGGGGCGGATATCGCTCCTGAGAGCCTATTCGAACGGAAAAACTACTTTTACCCGGATCTCGTCAAAGGCTACCAGATTACGCAGCAAAGCCGTCCACTGGCCGAAGGCGGGAACATTCCCGTGTACCGCAATGACGGCAGCCGCTTCGAGGTTCGTATAGAACGCCTGCATCTGGAAGAAGATAGCGGTCGCTCGACCCATCCCGACCACGGCGAATACAGTCTGATTGATTTCAACCGCAGCGGAATGCCACTCGTGGAAATGGTCTGCCGCCCCGATATCCATTCCGCAGCCGATGCGGCGGCTTATGTATCGGCGGTGCGGAAACTTGTGCGCATGTTGGAAATCGGCAGCGGCGATATGGAAAAAGGCGCGTTGCGTTGCGACGTAAATACTTCTATACGCGAGCATGAAGACGATCCACCCGGCGTGCGAACCGAAATCAAGAATCTCAATTCATTTCAGGCCATTCGAAAGGCTGTAGAATACGAAATCAAGCGCCAAAGTGCACAAAAAGAGGACGAACGCCACCCTGTGACGCTCAACTGGAACCCGGAAACCGGTAAAACCGAGCCGATGCGTTCCAAGGAGAGCAGCCCCGACTATCGCTATTTTCCCGAACCGGACCTTCCACCGCTGGGGATCGACGAGGAGTTCATCGCCGAAGCGGTGGGCGAGGAGCCGCCCGAATTGCCGTGGGCCAAATTCCAGAGGTATGTCGAGGAGTTGGGGCTCGATCCCTCTATTACTTTCACGTTATTGGCCGAAACGGAGCGCGCACGCTGGTTCGAAGCCGTGGTGGAGGAAGGTGCTCCCGCCGTGGCGGCGGCGAATTGGGTAAACAACGAAATTTTAGGCAAACTTCGCGAACGTGGACACGCATTTTTACCGGGTGGTCCGTTTCGTGCGAGCAGCTTGGCCGAGTTGATTCTCGGGATCGAAGAGAAACGTTTCACGCGCCGTAACGTCGAGAACGCCATCACCCGCGCCCTCGACGAAGGCCGCGACCCGTTGGTTGTCGCCGAAATGGAGGAACTCTACATCGTAGAGGATCTGGATCGCATCCAAACGACCGTGTTCGCCGTGACTCGCTCGTTTTCCGATGAGGTGGAAAGCTACCGAAACGGCAAAACCCAACTGATCCATTTTTTCGTGGGACAGGTGATGGAGCGTTTGGCCGGTAAGGGAAATCCCGAAGAAATCCGCAGGCTTTTGGAAGAACGACTGGCCGGGGAAGAGTAGGGCTGTTGATACACGATCTGTGTGATTTTCGGCGCTTCCCGATCCTGTATGAAACCTCGTAATGGTTGGACAACTTTCGGTTTCGCAATTAAAAGACGGGTAAATAACCAAAAACAATCAGCATCGGATTTTCAAGCGAGAATTTTGCAAAGAATCTGGAAGAACCGACGGGCGGGTTTTGTAAGGCAATTTTTAGCAAATTTTTACAAAACTGTATATTGGCGACCATCGCGGCTGGAACCCAGTGATACATCCTATCTTCGTACCCTTCCTTCCTTGACTCGCTTCCTATTGTTGGTTAGTCTGTGCGCGTTTTGGTCCCAGTCTTTATGGAGGAGTCATGAAAGTAACGGTGATCGGCGGTGGTTCGACATACACCCCGGAATTGATCGACGGTTTTATTCGAAGCGCGGAAAAACTGGACCTGACCGAAGTGGTTTTGTTGGATACCGATCCCGAACGGCTGAAGGTCGTCGGGGAGTTTTCCCAACGCATGACGGCCCACGCCAGAGCCCCGTTTACCGTGGCACTGAGCCAGGATCGTCCCTCGGCGTTGAAAGGGTCGGATTTCGTGCTGACGCAAATTCGCGTCGGTGGGCAAAAAGGCCGTCACAAAGACATCAAACTCGGCCACGCTCACGGGTTGATCGGCCAGGAAACCACTGGTGTGGGTGGTTTCGCCAAGGCGTTGAGAACCATCCCCGTGATGCAGGAAATCACCAAAGATATCAAGGACTACTGTCCCGATGCATGGGTCGTCAACTTCACCAATCCGTCCGGGTTGATTACCGAGTCTCTGCATTGGATGGGTCTGTCTCGTGTCGTTGGGTTGTGCAACATTCCCATCGGTGCGGTGATGGACCTCGCCCTGTATCTCCAGTGTGATCCCGACCGGATCACCATCGATTACGTCGGCCTCAACCACCTGTCCTGGATTCGCAAAGTTTTCCTCGACGGCGAGGATGTTACCGAGCGCATCATCTCGGATCTGGCCGAGCAGAAAGGTCCGGCGAACATTCCCGAGCTGGAATACGATCCTGCCTTCGTGCGAGCACTGGGCTTCATTCCTTCGCCGTACCTGCGCTACTTTTACGCCACGAGCGATATGCTGGGCAAGCAATGGGCCAAGCCGAAATCCCGTGCTCAGGAAGTCATGGAGATCGAAAACGAACTGTTGGCGATGTACAAAGACGAGTCCGTCGTTACGAAGCCGGAAGCGCTTTCCAAGCGCGGCGGTGCGTTTTACTCGAAAATCGCCATCGATCTCGTGACTTCGCTGATGGGGCTCAACGACCAGACTCACATCGTCAACGTGCTGGCCGGGGACTGCGTGGACGGTATCGGTGCGGGTCAAGTGGTTGAAATCTCTGCGCATATTTCGAAAGATAAAATCGTTCCTCTCAAGGTGGAGCCGCCGGAGCCGAAAATCCTCGGTCTGATGCAGGCGGTGAAAGCCTATGAAACCCTGGCTGTCGAGGCGGGCATTTTACGGAGCTACGACGCTGCATTGATGGCCTTGTCGATCCATCCTCTTTGCGGTCCCGAAAAGGCAAAGCTCGTGCTGGACGACCTGCTGAAAATCAACAAGCTGGAATTCCGCTAAACTGCGGAATTTACGGGAGAATCATCCATGCGTTCCGACATTTTGCGGGAAACGTTTCTGGACTTTTTCGAGCAACGCGGCCACAAGCGCATTCCCAGTTCGAGCCTCGTTCCGGCGGGCGATCCTACTTTGCTGTTCGCCAACGCGGGCATGAACCAGTTCAAAGATTACTTCACCGGCAGACAGGAAGCGCCTTTCCCCACCGCGTGCAGTTCCCAGAAATGCGTCCGGGCGGGAGGCAAGCACAACGACCTCGAAAACGTCGGTCGCACGGCGCGCCACCATACGTTCTTCGAAATGCTGGGGAATTTCTCTTTCGGCGACTACTTCAAGCGCGACGCGATCCGCTACGCCTGGGAATTCGTCACGAAAAACCTCGGACTTCCCCCCGACCGGCTGGTCGTCACCGTGTTTCGCGAGGACGACGAAGCCTACGATCTCTGGCACAAAGAGATCGGCGTGGCGTCGGACAAGCTGTTCCGGCTGGACGAAAAAGACAACTACTGGATGATGGGCGATACCGGCCCCCAGGGGCCGTGCAGTGAAATTCACTTCGACCAGGGAGCGGGACCGGGAGGCATCTGGGCCGACGAAACCATCTACGGCGATTCGGATCGTTTTTTGGAAATCTGGAACCTCGTGTTCATGCAGTTCGAACGCCATCCCGACGGTCGCCTGACCGACCTTCCACGGCCTTGCGTCGATACCGGAGGCGGTCTGGAACGCATGGTCGCCGTGACCGAAGGCGTATACAGCAACTACAACACCGACCTGTTTTTGCCGCTGATTCATCACGTCGCCCACGGAGGAGGTGCCACTTACGGCGCTTCGGTCGAAGCCGACGTTTCCCTGCGCGTCATCGCCGACCACGCCCGCTCCATCAGTTTCCTTCTGGCCGACGGCGTACTGCCCTCCAACCTGGGGCGCGGGTACGTGCTGCGGCGCATCATCCGCCGGGCAGTGCGTCATGCCCGGTTGCTGGGTTTCGACAAGCCGATGCTGGCCGATGCCTGCGGCAAGGTAGTCGAACAAATGGGTGGTTTCTATCCCGAACTGGTCGAGCGCCGGGATTTCGTCCTCACCGTGGCCACGCGGGAGGAGGAAAGCTTTTTAACCACGCTCGATCGGGGGCTTGGGCTGCTGGACGAGGAAATCCGCCAGGCCAAATCCCAAGACGGTGGCACGCTCAAGGGCGAGGTCGTATTTCAACTATATGATACCTTTGGTTTTCCCGCCGATCTGACCGCGTTGATTGCCGAAGAACACGGCCTCGCCGTGGACGAGGAAGGCTTTCATTCCGAGATGCAGAAGCAGCGGGAACGGGGCAAGAAATCCTGGAAAGGAAGCGCCACCGACGCCAAAGCCGAGTTGTATTCCGAACTTCGCGCCCAAGCTGGTGAAACGGTATTCACCGGCTACGAAGAAGAATCCGCCACCTCCGAAATCGTCGCCGTCTTCGAAAACGGCGAACGGGTGGAGCAGGCTCAACCGGGTGCAAAAGTCGAACTGGTACTGGCCAACACCCCGTTTTACGGGGAATCGGGCGGACAGATCGGCGACCGGGGCTTGATCCTCGGTGCGGGCATCGACCCCTCCAGCATCGATTTCGACGCTGCCACCCACCGCTGGCCGGAAGACCTCCCGATGCCGGAAGGACCGGACGCGGCGCTCGTCGTGCGCGTGGACGACACGATCAAGCCGGTGGAAGGTCTGACGGTCCATATCGGCGAGGTGCTTGCAGGCTCGCCGCGCCCCGCGCTTCCCGTCCGGGCGCTCGTCAATCGGAAGCGTCGGAGGCTGACCCGCGCCAACCACAGCGTGACCCATCTGCTGCTCGACGCCCTGCGCACCGTGTTGGGCGACCACGTCCGGCAGGAGGGCTCGTGGGTCGGGCCGGACCGAATGCGCTTTGATTTCGCCCACTTCCAGGCGATTACTCCTGAAGAACTGGAGCGCATCGAGCGCCACGTGCAGAACGCCATCGTGGCCAATCACGCGGCGTCCACCGTGGTTCTTCCCATCGAGGAAGCCAAGGCGCGCGGAGCCATCGCCACTTTCGGCGAAAAATACGGCGACACGGTGCGCGTGGTGAGCATCGGCGATTCCATGGAATTGTGCGGCGGTACGCACGTTTCCCGCAGTGGCGACATCGGACTGTTCAAAATCTTCTCCGAGTCTTCCATCGCGGCGGGCATCCGGCGCATCGAAGGATTGACCGGCGAGGCGGCGCTGCTGCACATCCAGAAACAGCTTTCCGCCCTGCAACACGTTTCCCAACGTCTGAGTTGCTCGCCGGAGAAGGCGGACGAAGCGGTCGGACAGCTCATGGAGCAGTTGAAGCAAGAGCGTAAACTTTCGGAATCGTTGAAAAAAGAGCAGGCACGCTCCCAGACCGGCAACCTGATCGACCATGCCGAAAGCATCGGGGACGTGAAACTCGTGGCCGCGAAAATCGACTCGGACGACATCAAGGCGCTTCGGGAACTGGTGCAGGAACTTTGCGGCAACATGGAAAGCGGCGTTGTGGCGCTTGCGGCGGAAGCCGGAGGTAAACTGGCGCTTGTCGTGGCTGTGACGCCCGACCTGCAAAAACACTACCCGGCGGGGAAAATCGTCGCGGCTGCGGCTGCGGCGGCGGGGGCGCGAGGAGGCGGAAAACCTGCCCTGGCCCAGGCGGGTGGCGGCGATCCGGCGAAATCCGAGGCTGTGTTCGAAGCGTTACGGGCGTTTTTAAAGGGTTGAAAAAACTGATAAATTCCATTTTACACCCGGTTCTCACGAGCGAGAGCCGGGTGTTTTTTTTATTCCCTTGGCTTCAGGAGGGAAAACCGTATTTCTCTCTTTTTGCTTTTTCTTACGATGTGAACAAATTGACAATCCACTTTCAATCCGGTTACATTCTCCGCAACGTCATCCAGAGTAAAACATAAACAGGGCATTCCTTTTCTCCGAGATCTTTGCGAGAGGCGATGAAAAAAATTACGCGTGATTGGTTTTGCGGAATTCTCTTTGTGGTTTTGACATTTTTTGTTTCGCCAGCGCAGGCTTGGGACGATCTCAATGTTTCCGCCGAGTTACGCCGTCCGGGTGTCAAGCTCGTCGCCGTTGAATTTTATGCCGACTGGTGTACGGGCTGTAAAATGGCGGCTCCTCAATGGGACAAACTTCACAAAAAATACCGCGATTGGGGTTTGCGGCTGATCGTCGTTTCGGTGGGGGAGGGCGGAAGTTGTTCCACTCCCGGCTGGAATCCCGACAAAATCGTCTGCGACTTCGACGGCTCCATTCAGGAGCGGTTCGGCGTGGGAAAACTTCCCGAGGCGTTTTTGTTTTCCTGGCAGGGAAATCTCCTGGCCAGCCATGCGCAAATCGAACAGGTGGTTCCCATCGTAAATCTGTATTTTCGGCAAACCCCGCGCATTTTTGTTTCGGACCCCACCGATGAAAGCGGCGAGGAATGCGAGGATGGTGACGCATTGCGGGAAATGGTCCGGTCGGAGCTTCTCGAAGCGGCGAAATTCGACGTGGTAGCCGACGAAGAGGAAAAAGAGAAACTCCGGCGTATCCGGAAAGACAGCTATAGCCCGAATTATTCCGAGGCTGCCCAGTGCGAACTCGGCAAGGAAGTCAGTGCGAATTCCGAATTGAAAATCAAGCTGTTGTCGTTCGGAGAAGAACAAACGCTGATGCTCCAGCTTTATTCTGTAGATGAAGGCTGTATGACGGCTTCGGCCAGAGCCCGTGTAGGTATCAGAGGGCTACGAACGGCTGCCGTGGAGGCCACGAACGTGCTTGTGGAGCGATTGATTGGCAGGCACGAATTGCCGAGACAAATCGAGCAGTTGGAGACGAAGGCATTTGTCCGGAAACCGGCGGAAGAAAATAACAAAAAGACTCCGACTTTTTACGAATACCATGTCTATTGGGAACCGAATCCTGAAAACAACAATACCATCAAAACCGTCATCGAAATCTACAGAGACACGAGATTGTCGGCCACTCAAAAGACTGAAATCCTTCAAAAATATCTGGAAGGCTACCCTCACAGCGCCTTCCAGACAAACGTGCTGAAAAAGCTGATAGAAAGGCTTGGGTCGGGATATCTCCAACTTATCGTGCAGCCTATGGAATTTACATTGAAGGTTGGCGATACGGAGACAAAATCATCGCAAATGGACAGAAAATGGCTACAAAGTGAAGCAAGCGGTCAATACAAGTATGGTTTCGTTCATTATCTCAAGCCGGGATCGTATACCCTTCGGTTCGAACAACCGGGTTTCGTCAGTCAAGAAAAGACCATAGAAATCGTTCTTCAAGAAAAATCGACAGTGGAAATCGAGTTGGAGGTGGTGCCGGAACAAAAAGCTCTTGTAAAAAACCTTTCCGAAGTGCTGGAAACCAATCTTACGTATCGGGAGTATGTAAACTATCAAATATCCGAACGAGCGAAGCAGGAAGATTTCCTTACATACATGATCGATCAATCGAAACAACAGAAAAAGGACGGTCAACTCGGAGTGGGTCTGGGGTATGGAATGGGACTGGGTTTCGGGGTTCCGTTGATACTGACCGGAGCGTTGCTGGAGACCTCTTCCACCACGACCGGATTGCTTTGCGGAATAGGCACTTTGGTAGTTCTCCAGGGCGTTTTGCTGGGAAGCTTTTTGGGAATTCCCAACATCATCGAGGGCAACGAGAAACTCGACAAACTCAGAACCTACCGGGAGCAGCATCCCGAACCGGTTCCCGTGCAATAACCGCTAGTTAGGCAACGACGCCAGCGCCGGGGAGGCCTTTCGGAGGTTTCTCTCAAAAAAAACCGAAAAAATTGACACCCTATGCCAATTTTGGATACTGTATTACAGCAACTGACAAATCCAAATATTTAGGGATCGATCGCTTTTTCTCGGGGGAAAAAGAAAATGACACGTTGTGGTTTGTTTCTCGGAGTTCTTTTTGCGGTTTTCACAGCATGTATAACTTCGGCGCAGGCTTGGGACGAACTCGACGTTTCCGCGGAACTTCGTCGACCGGGGGTGAAGCTTGTGGTGGTGGAGTTCTACGCGGACTGGTGTACGGGCTGCCAGAAAGCGGTGCCGCAATGGGACAAACTCCACAAAAAGTACCGTGACTGGGGTTTGAGATTGATCGTGGTTTCGGTGGGGGAGGGCGGAAGCTGCTCTCCACCTGGTTGGAATCCCGATAAAATCGTCTGCGATTTCGACAGCAGCATTCAGGATCAATTTGGCGTCAGCAAGCTTCCCGAGGCGTTTTTGTTCTCCTGGCAGGGCAATCTGCTGGCCAGTCATGCGCATATCGAGCAGATCGTTCCCATCGTCAAGATGTATTTCCGGCAGGCCCCGCGCATTTACGTTTCCGCTCCCTCCGACGAAAACGGAAGAAAAGTGAAAAAGGGCAAAGCGCTGCAGGAGATGGTGCGTTCGGAGCTTCGCGAGTCGGCGAAGTTCGACCTTGTGGCGGATGAACTGGACAAGCAGGAGTTGCGGCGCATCAAAAAAGCCAGTCACAACATGAATTACGCGGATACGTCCCAATGCGAGTTGGGCAAAGAAGTCAGCGCGAATTCCGAGTTGAAAATCAAAGTTCTTACGTTTGGTAAAGAAAAAACGTTGGTCTTGCAATTGTACTCCATCGAAGAAGGCTGCATGACGGCTTCGGCCAAGGCTCGCGTAGGGGCAAGAGGGTTGCAAGGGGCGGTGGTGGAAGCGGTGCGTGTATTGGTGGAAAGCCTCGTCGGCAAATCCAACCTGCCGAAATCGGCACCCGCAGTAGTTCCGGTGGCGCAGGGAGGAGCATCTAAGGGCGGAAGTGCTCCAACGCAGGTTGCAGCGGCACCGGCAGTCTCGGAATATGAAAAGATGCGCTTGGAGATGAAAAAAGCTCCAAAGATGAAGATGGAAGGTTCCGAAGAAGCTCCGGCGTTCGACGGTTTGAGGACCGAAAGCCAAGCCCCTTCGGAATACGAGCGCATGTGGCAGGAAAAAAAGCAGCGGGAACAGGAAAAGATGGAGTATAGCCGCTCGTTGTATCAGGCGTGGCAGATTGTCTACCCACTGAGCCAGGATGAAAGCCTTTCAGTTGCCAAGCGGAAATCCATTCTGAGGACATTCCTCACCGACTTTCCAGAGAACAACCCGTACAAAGAAACTGCCGAGAAAATCATTCTGGATATGGAGTCGGGGACTTTGCAAGTTATGATGCGGCCTGAAAAAACGACTTTGTTTGCGAATGATGAAGAACTGGATCGCAAGAAATTTAATTGGGAATGGATGAGAACCGAAAAAAACGAACAACGATACGGCTTTTACCATCAATTGAAAGCCGGATCCTATCAGCTTCGTTTCGAGCATCCCGGTTTCGTCAAGCAGGAGAAAAGCATCGGTCTGGCTCCTCTTGAAGAATTGAAACTGGAAGTCGATATGGAAGTGGTGCCGAAAAACAAGGCGATGGTTGAAGAAATGTCGGAAGTTGTGGACACAGACCTTACCTATACTGAATACGCAGCCTATGCGAAATCTGACGATTCCGAAAAGATAGACTTCGATGAGTATTTGTTGGGCGAGTATAAAAAGTACAAAAAAAGCAATGAAATCGCAGTAGGAGTTGGTTTTGGTTTGTTTGCAGTGGGTGGAACGATGGTCACTTTGGGATTCATGGGAGTAGGAGGTGATTCGGTTTGGAATTTATTGCTATATTCGATTGGAGGAGGATTGGCAACGACTGTAATTATGGGTTCAATTTCTGCTGCTCATTTGTCTAGGATCAATAAAAGACTCGACAAACTCGAAGCCTACCAGGAACAGCATTACGAAATGGTTCCCGCGCAATAACCGTTATTTAGGTAACGTGGAGAGCGCCGGGGAGACTTCCTCCAAAGCCTTTTCCAGGGCTTTGCGAAGGGCTTTTTCTTTCGAATAATGCCCGCCTTTGACTTCGCCCGTTTCGAAGGTTTGCAGGATTTTGCCGTCCAGGGCATCGACAAGGCGGAACCATGCGGAGCCTTTGGCGTAAAATTCGCCGTCCATTTCCGAGATGAACTCCGCGTCCAATCCCACAAGCAGCAACTTTGCCGCTTCGGCGTCTTTCGCATGATGTACGACGGATTCCGGCTGTTTGCGAGCGGTGGTCATCATTTCTTCCGGGAGATAACTTGGGGCCAGTTCCATACCTGTCGTGGTGACGGTTTGCTCGATGCGCTCCTTGAACTCCGAGGCACAGGCGCTTGGCGGGTCCGCTTGGCACACATAGCCCAAAAGCACCCGATTTTGTACGAGAATTTCCGCGTTTCGAATTTCGGCGCGTGGGTAGGCGACGAGCAGCCAGACATCCAGTTTGCCGCCCCGTTTTTCGGAGTATTCATCCTCGACGAACGAGCCTTTGACCTGTACGTTCTCCGCGCCAAGTTCCTGTTTCAACTGCCTTTGTGCCGAAGACAGCGCACAGCGCCGCCCGGACTGCAAGCCGTTCTGGTCGTGACAGACGGCAGTGACGTACAGGTAGTCGGGATGTTCCCGGTTGGGTCGGGGAATCCAGGCGGGACGGGTGACGGAGGTGGCGTCGCTCACGTGAAGGGAGCGGTTTCCCCCGCATTGCAAACACGATCCAAGACAAAACAACATCCCATAAAAAAGCAGAAATCGCGTCATTTCATCAACATTTCGTCCAAATGGTAACAAATCCTCAAAAAGCGCACTCAATCCGCCACGAGCAAAAGATTGTGGAACAGCGAGACGAGAAACGGGCTGGAAACGAGCGAACCCAGCGTGGCGACGCCCACCCCGAACGCCAGAAATACAAGCGCCACCGCCTTGCCGAGATCCTGGCCCTTCAAAGAACCCAGCAATTTCGGCTCTTTGGAAAGATACGCCGAGGCGGCATAGAGTTCTTCTCCGATCAGGGTGTAATCGCAGGCGGTGATGAAAAACGGAAGCTGCGTGACCTGTGCCGTTCCCGCGATCTGCACCGCGCCGACCGAATGCCCCGTTTCCGCGAGAATCAACGATTCGGCGAAAAACGAACCCTGAAAGAAGATCGTCGCCGGTTTTTCGCGCACGATGATGCCGTCCACGCCCGCCGCGAAGCCGAATTGATCGTCGGTGAGGTAGTGGATGGCGTCCTCTCGGTATTCTTCCGGGGCACCAGCCTTCAGGTAGGCTTCTTTCACCACTTCCCGGCCCGTGACCATCACCATCGAGCGCGATACCGGAACTTCCAATTCGGTGTGGTAATCGGCGGAATACCGGGCCACGTGGCCTAGGATTGTCAGCCCGGCGATGGTCTGGGGGTCGTCCACATCCATAATGCCGGGTACGAAGAGGATTTTTCGCCCCATTTCCGTGGCGCGTCCGATGGCGTCGTCGATGGCTTCGAGACCGTGAATGCGTCGGATGGGGATGTCTCCGCCCGACTTTGCCTTGCGGATGTAAAATAGAATCGCGGCGGCGAGAAAAAGCCCGGCCAGCAGCAGGTTTATGCGTCCGAAGTAGAACCAGTTGGCTTTGGCCTCTACGGGGCCGATCGTATCGCTTGCGCGGTAGAAACGGCCTCGGACACTCATGACGCGGTAATAGGCTTTGTGCAGGTACGTGAGGTCCGCCAATCGGTCGTGATTGTATCGGGAAACGTCGGCCACCTTGGTCCAGGGGCCTGCGGGATCGTCGGCCCGGAGCAACTCCACCGTTTCGACCTTCTGCCGCATGGTGACGAAATCGTCCGACGTAAACGCCCCGCCGTCGTCGCGCCGCCATTCGGCTACGATTTCCACGGCGTCGCCGGAGTCGTCGGGGCGGTCGTGCGCCTCGATGGTGGGAATCGGCATCGAGGCGTCGATCCTCGTGCGCCAGGTCGCGTCGATTTCCTGTTTTTCCGGCCATTTTCCGCCGTAGGCGCTGTCGAAGAGTTTTGCCCACAGTTCCGCCGGGGTGCCTTCGGGGGCTTCCTGGAAGAAATACAACGGAACGTTGCGGACTTCCAGGTACAGTTCGGGACCGGGATCGGGCGGATTATTGTGTTCGCGTTCTTTTTCATAGTCCGAAGGCAGGATCACCGCCGAAGGATCGGCATGACGGAAGTCGAAATAATTCTCCTCCGCTTGTGCGTGAGGAGCGAAAAGCAGGAATCCTACGATTCCCAACAACATGGCGACGATTCGATGTTTCACCCTCGGTGTCCTCGTTTCCCCAGAAGTCTCGAACATTCTTAAGATACCGTTCCGACCGGGTTTTCGTCAAGCCGGTTTACGGATGCACCCAGGGTTCGGGAGAAAACGACACCATCACGTTTGTGGTGCGGGGTTTGAACACGCCCTCGTCCCGACCGTCGAAGCGGAGAAACACGTGCGGCGGCTTGCGACTGTACCAGAGGTACATCGTAGGAGCGAAAACTCCTGTCAATCCCGAAGGTTTCATTTCGAGCTTGTAGGCGTCGAGCACGCCGAAGGCGGTTTTCAGTTTTTCCTCGCCCCGGTGGATGATCGCGCCGGAGAGGGTTGAGCCGTCGGTCAGCAGAAAGTCTCCTTCGATCTTGTAGCCTTCGCCTTTTTCGAAGGGAAAGCCACGCAGGAGCACGAACATGGCGTCGCTGGGAAACGTATTGGCGGAAAATTTGAGAACTTTTCGTTCTTTTTTATCTTTTAGGTGGTCCTGGTAGACGTATTCCGCTTCGTGTTTCTGCCAGTTGTACGTGATTTTCCAGCTTTCCTTTTCGGCTCCCGAACTGTCTTTTTTCCAGGAGAGCGTCCGAAACCCTTTCGAGGTCAGTTCCGCGAGGGATTCTTCGGTCCACTCCACGCGCTCCTCACCCTTCAGGGTATTGTTGCCGCGACTGCTGAACTTGACGAGGGTCCGACCGTCCTCGACGGTTTTGGTCTGGGTCCAGCGCAGGTCGTACAGATGTTTGCCGGATTCCGAGTACATCACCTTCTGATGCCCGGTTTCGACGTCGGCGATGATCGGGGGCTTGAGTTGCGCCCAGGTGACGCCAACCAGGACGAAAAGAAGCAGCAGAGTTCCGGCAGCGAGGGTGATTCGCTTCATGTGTCGCACTCCAAAAAAAATGGGCGCGAAACGCGCCCATTCATGAAGAAAGATGGGAAAGGCAAAGAAAAGGCACCCAAACTGAAGCGCTCACTCGGACACCCATTCAACCCATCAGTTTCGACGCATTCTACCGCTTTTTCATGGGGCTGTCAAATCACCGGAAAGCCCCGGAAATACGAGCTATGCGCGTGAAAGAATTTTTAAGTGCTTGAAAATACTAGAGAAAATAATTTACAAAAATGTCTTCGGTATAGTTTGGAATCCGTCTCGAACACGCTTCGGAGGTAGCACCTCCGGGCGTATATCGAGGCGGATATTCCGGTCGAATTCCCGGATAAAGCCAGCAGTTCGCAGCTTCGAAGCGATCAGCGGCGGCGGCGTGGTTTGCGTGCGCTACGCGATCGGCGAACCACTTTTTGCGGGCGCGTTCCGGCGGTTTTTTTCCGGTTTTTCGGTGGGATTGGCACCTGTTTGTCATCGTGGACAAGCCCGAATTCAAGTTTGCCGTCCTCCACGTCGGAACGCACGAGTTGCACGCGGAGTTTCTGCCCCAGGCGAAAGCGCAATCCGTTCCGGCGCCCCACCAACGCATGGCCGATTTCGTCGAAATCGAAGTAATCCATCGACATCGTTCGCACGGGAACCAGCCCTTCGCACATCGGCTCGTCCACCGTGACGAACAACCCGAACGGCTGCACGCCGCTGACGCGCCCCGTAAATTCCTCGCCGATGAAACGGCTCATATATTCGGCCTGAAACACGTCCACGATGGCGCGCTCGGCCTGGAGGGCGCGGCGCTCGGTCATGCTGGTCAAGGCGGCGAGGTCCGGTAGGTGTTCGGCGCGAATGGCCGCCTGTTTTTGCCGTGCTCCTTTGTCGCGCATCGCCAGGCTTTCCTTGAGCAGGCGGTGCACTATGACGTCCGGATAGCGCCGAATCGGGCTGGTGAAATGGGCGTAATGCTCCAGACCGAGGCCGTAATGGCCGAGGTTTTCCTCGCTGTAGCGCGCCTGAGCCATGCAACGTAGCAGCAGTCCGTGCAGGATGCGGGCGTCGTCGCGAGGTTCGATCTCCTTGGCAACGTGCGGCAGCTTCGATTCAGGGCTCCCTTTTTTAGGAACGGCCACACCCAGCAGAGAAACGGTACGTAGATAATCCGCCGTTTTTTCCGGGTCGGGAGACTCGTGGATGCGGTAAAGGCATGGATAATCCAGGTCTTCGAGCTGTCGTGCGGCAGCTTCGTTGGCCGCCAGCATACATTCCTCCACCAGCCGATGGGCGTCGTTGCGCGGGGCGGGGCGGATGTCGGCGATCTCGTCGTCGTCGTCCAGGATGATTTTGGCCTCGGGTAGGTCGAGATCGATTCCACCCCGTTCCAGGCGTCTGGCCAGGCGGAGCGTGAAAAAGTCGTACAGCACTTGCAGCGAAGCGAAGGCTTCCGTATCGAGATTTTCCGGCTTTTGCCGAGTTTTGAGAATTTGAAATGCTTCGTCGTAGGTCAGGCGTTTGCGGCTGCGGATCACGGCGGGCGTGAATCGGTAGGATTGCATGACCCCGGAAGCATCGAAATCCATTTTCGCCACCATGGCGTGGCGGTCGCATTGCGGTTGTAGGGAGCAGGCTTCTTCAGTGAGGACGCGAGGCAGCATCGGAATGGACGCGCCGGGATAATACACGCTCGTGCCCCTCAGACGCGCTTCGCGGTCGCAGGGGCCGTTTTCTTTGAGATAGTGCGTCACGTCCGCGATGGCAACGTGTAGCCGGATGCCGTTTACGGTTTTCTCGGCGGTTACGGCGTCGTCGAAATCCTTGGCGGAATCGGGATCGATGGTGACGAAGGGCAGCGCTCGCAGATCGGCGCGGCTCGGTTCCGGTTTCACAGGTTGTGAGGATGTGCGCTCGGCTTCCTTTTCGGCTTTGGAAGAAAACCGCACCGGGATACCCAACTCGGAAAAAATATCCTCGATACGTGCCTTTCGCAGCCGGGACCACTCCCCCCGTTCGGTGACTCCATCGGGTTTGCGTCCTACAAGCCGGAAACGACCGCCTCTTTCCCTCTCCAGCACACCCTGGCGCACGAGGTCGTCCAGGATCGGCTTGAGGAATCGCTTCGCCGAAGCGGTTCCGGCGACCCGCCGGGCGAGTTCTTTCATCGTATGTACTTCGTCGCCCGGTACGAATTGTTCGAGCAACTTCTGCTTTTTCGACATAAACACTCCTGATCTGCGCCGAAATACACTTCGGCGACGGTTTGATTTCCCCCCCCATTTGTTTTCTCAGCGAACTTCCAGGACCGCTACAGGCCCAGACGCTCCTTGAACGTCTCGAAGCCCATTTTCTCGATCCATTTGCCCATGCGACTTTTCGGGGCGTCTTCGATGAACATGTCCACGACTTTGAGCGCCAGGGCTTCCGCCTCGTCGTCGGACAGGTTGTTGACGAGTTTCTGCGACAATCGTGGCGTGGGACCGCCGTTGCCACCGACGACCATTCGCCAGCCCTTTTTGAACCCGATGAACCCGATGTCTTTGATGCAGGTTTCGGCGCAGTCCAGCGTACAGCCGGTCACGCCCAGCTTGGCTTTCGACGGCAGTTGTTTCGCATAAAACAGCTTGTCCAGCCTCATACCGAAGGTGATCGTGTCCTGTTGGCCGAAGGGGCAGTACTGGCTGCCGGGACAGAATTTCACGCTACGCACGCACATTCCGATGGCCATGCCTTGCGGTTCGCCTGCGGCTTCCCATGCTTCGTCGATTTTATCTTCGTCGATGCCGATCAGCGCAATGCGCTGGGAAGAAGTGAGCTTGATGGCATCGGCATTGAAACGCTCCGCGACGTCGGCCATTTTACGGAGCTGGTCGGGGGTAATCAGTCCACCCGGCAGATGGGGCGCGATGGCGTATCGTTTGTTGTTCTGAATAATTGCGGCTTTTTCCTCGATATTTTTGGCCATGATTCAATGTCCTCTTGTCACGGTGAAACGAAAAAGTACGATATTGTACCATCAATTGCTACGGGTGCAAGTTTGGGATTTGTTCGCGCATCATTTTGTGGAATGATTATCGAAAAGGGGTGAAACTCTATTTGATACCATGGTGCGAAAGCCTGGCTGGATCTGCGGCACTGTCCAGGGGTCATAGTTCGTTTTGTTTGTTCGGAGAATGATAAATGTCATGACAAGCAAGCGAAACGATTGACAAACTGGTTTTTTCTTTGGTTCTTTCGAATGGGCGGAAATTACATTAGTGCGAAACATTGTAAAAGCTTATTCCTAGGAGAAAAAACGTAGGGGCAAGTGTAGCGAACAAAGTGAACGAAGCTCCCCAAAAACCGAAAAACTCTGTCAGAACGGGGGGGCTACAGTCGCTATGCTCCTTTCACCCGCCCCTACATTCATCCTCCCTTTTTTGAGGTTTCAAACGAAAAAACAGATTTTGCACTATTTTAATTTCCGCCCCTTTCGAAGAAGAAAGAAAAACATGGTTGGCCGTTCGAAGATCCGCTATGATAACCGGGTTGATTTTAGACCGATGTCAGGATGAATTCCGATGTTGAAAAGTGATCCGAAAAACCGCAAGGGTATGCAGGAAGTGCTTCAGCTCGAAGATGAAATCGAGAAGTTGAAGCATAAATACGATCTGTATTTCGCAGGGATCGACAACATCGACCCTTCGGATAAAAAGGTGCGTATCCAGCGGTTGATCGCCCGCCTGAACGAGATTTCCCCTCGCAATCCCAGGATCAAGTTCCGTTTTCAGTCGGCTGCGGCGCGTTTCGTGGCCATGAACCAATACTGGACCCGCATCTGTAAACAGATCGAAGACGGCACCTACAAACGGGATCTTTTCCGGGCCAATATCAAACGCCGTGAAGGAAGCGAGGCGAAGTCCTATTTCTCCAAAACCGCCGTCCAGTTGCCGCCCAAAGAAGGTGGAGAGAACGCCGAAACCGCACAAAGTCCCGTAAAAGAAGCAAACGTGGCTGCTACTGCGCAACCCTCGAATCCTGGTCCTGCCACTGGTCAAGCTCAAAGCCAGCCAACCTCCGAGAAGAAACCCGCCGGAAACAAAGGGATGGATCTTCTGCTGGATAAATACGTGGAGCACCGGGCCAAACAAGGCGGAGACGTGAATATCGATCGGGAAGATCTCAAGAAAAAGCTGCGTAAACAAGCGGAAATGCTAAAGAAAAAGCATGGAGCCAAAAGCGTCGGGTTCAAAGTCGTGACGAGAGATGGCAAGACCTCCTTCCAGCCGGTGTTGAAGAAGTAACTTCCGACAATCCGAATAAAATTTCAGTGTGTCACACTGCCTCGTTTAGGACCGAGCGTTTCATTGAAATGCGAAGGTTTTTCCTATTGGCTTTCGATTTGCATTCACCCTGGGCATTTGGATGTTCACAGGATGGGTGGCGGCATGAAAGCAGCGGCGGAATTGCAGGGCGGATGCGGAGTGGAAGCGCTCGAACTTCTTCCTTTGATCGACTGGTTTACGGCGTCGGAGCGACTGACGGGCGAAGCGGGAGTTTCGTACCTTCTGCGTACGGGCGAGGCGACGGTTCTTTTCGACGTGGGATTCAATCCATCCGGTGAACATCCATCCGCCTTGTTGCGTAACATGAAGGAATTGGACGTCGATCTCGACTCCATCGACGCCGTAGCGATCTCCCACCTGCATCTCGACCACGTGGGAGGCATCGTGAATCAGCGTAACAAAACCTTCCGCCTTTCGGGCGAGTCGGTGGAGCGCAAGAAGTGGAAAGGGTACGTCCCCACGGCCATGCACCATCCGGTGGTGCCGCTCCAAGAGATTGGAATTCGTACGGAAATCTTCCCGGATGTCTTCCTGTTGCCACCGCTGGAACGGGATTTGTGGTTGATGGGAACCATCCGTGAAATGGCCTTGGTGGTTCGTGTGAAGGACTATGGCCTCGTGGTGGTTGTGGGATGCGGACACCCTACCGTGCCGCGTATCCTGGAGCAGGTGAAGCAGGAATTCGGGGAATATCCCGTTGCCGTGGTGGGAGGTCTGCATTTTCCCGTCGATGGCTCCCGTATCCGTAAGTTCGGCATTCCCCTGCAAAAATACCTTGGCACCGGTCCCCGACCCATCCCCACGTTGAAGATCGAAGACGCACGGGAAGCCGCCATGACTCTGGACCGCTGCGGCGTGCAGCGGGTGGAGCTTTCGGGCCACGATACCTCGGACATTGGCATAAAGACTTTCCGCGAGGTGCTGGGCGACCGGCTGACGGTGATCGAGGTCGGAAAGGTCATTCGTTTCGCGTCTTCGAGGCCCTCCAACTAAAGCGGAAAATGTTCCATAACTGAAACACTGTCACGGTCGGTGTGTCGTTTCCTGGAACGCTTGTCTTATTTTTTTGCACTATTTCAGCGAAATTGTCGGGATTGCTCCGAATTCGCATTTGGATCGGGCATTGTCGGATTGGCACGAGGCGTGCAATACTTTATGGTTGTTTGGTTGGTCGAATTCGCGAGAGTGCAAAGATGCTAGTCGCCGTTGCCTTATTTGGAAATGAAATCTCCCCCCGGCTGGATTGCTGCACGAGTCTGGCTTTCGTTCCTCTGGAGGGCGAGTGGTCGGATGCGACGAGAGTCGAGTTCGACGACGGAGAGGATTTCAGACGGCTACAAACCATTCTCGACAGGGAAACCGGCAAACTGCTGTGCGGCGGAATTCGCCGCCGCGATTGGATGCTGCTGACCGGTTCGGGCGTGGAAATCGTCGCGAACCTGACCGGCGGCGCACAGCCGCGCTTCGAGGAACTCAAAGCGGGGTTGCTGATACCGGTACTTCCGACCTGGAAACGGGCGGGCGGTCCATGCCGACGCAGGCGAGGACCACACAGACAAGGAGGATCATCATGCCAGGATATGACAAGACAGGGCCGCAAGGCCAAGGGCCGATGACGGGACGAGGCATGGGGCGCTGCCGCAACAACGGCGACGTTCCGGCAAACGAAGAGCGGATCGACGGCGAAAGCACGACACTGTTGGGACTCGGACGCGGAGGACGTCCGCGCGGCGGCGGCATGGGCCGATGCCGTGGCGGCAGAGGCGGAGGCCGCGGCATGGGAGGCGGTGGTGGCCGTGGTCGTGGGCGCGGAGGTCGCTGATAGTCTCCGATTTGCTGTCGTTTCTTTACGAAAGTTCCCGGTATTTCCCTGAAATCCGGGAACTTTTTATTTGGGCGTACTTTGTCGGATGTTTTCTATCGGGATTGTGGGATGATTGAAGCGCCGCTTCGGTCTTGACAATCCGCCCCATACGGGTGATAACCCGACAGGATAGGCTGATGACCATTCATTTCAACAACTTGTACGGAAAGCGCCGATTCTCCATGCGTGGTTTTCGAACGTCGTCCGTTATTTCGCTTGTTCTGGGGTTCTATCTTGCAGTCTGTCTGGCGGGGTGTTTTTCGGATGATGCTCCGGCAACGTTCGAACCCTGTGCCAACATCGATTGCGGCGAGGGCGTGTGCGCTCTCCAAAATGGCGAGCCCGTGTGCCAGTGCTTCGACGGCTATATTACGCAGGGACTGAGCTGCATTGCAGACCCCTGCACGTCGAACCCTTGCGTATTCGGTCTATGTCGTGTGGTTGGTGGTGTGGCCTCCTGTCAGTGCGACGAAGGCTACGCGGGAACCCTGTGCGAACACTGCGACGCCGGGTACAGGCCGATGAACGGGCGCTGCATTCAAGGTGATCCCTGCGAGGACGATCCCTGTGCGTTCGGCGTTTGCGCGATGATCGACGGAGAAAAAACCTGTGTCTGTCACGAGGGTTACGCGGGCGAGTTCTGCGATGCCTGCGCCGATGGTTACCATGCCGAAAACCTGACCTGTCAGCCGGATTCTCCCTGCTCACCCAATCCCTGCTTTTTCGGAACTTGCATCCTGGAAAATGGTCTAGGGCGTTGCGAATGCGATACGGGATATACGGGCACAACCTGCGACGCTTGCGCCGAAGGCTACGTGCAGCAGGGTGCGACCTGTATTTCGGCGAGTTCTCTTGATCCTTGCGACCCGAATCCCTGCACCGAAGACCACCGGACTCAATGTCTCGATATGGGAGGCGAAGCGGCTTGTGCCTGTGATAACGGATACCTGTGGGACGGAGAAGCCTGTGTGGAGGAGGGGAGCATCGAAGATCCCTGCGATCCGAATCCCTGCACCGGGGAGCATCGCG
Source organism: Myxococcota bacterium (assembly GCA_963663525.2). Taxonomy (GTDB): domain Bacteria; phylum Myxococcota_A; class SURF-8; order SURF-8. The sequence goes on along the minus strand of CAXXHC010000002.1, from coordinate 512,043 downwards.
GAGTGTGCCTCGTTTCCGGTTCGAATTTCACCTGCTTGTGTGATGATGGCTACCGCGAGGGCGAGAACGACGCCTGCGTGCTCGACACCACCGACATTCCCGTGCGTTCCTGTGGGGTGACTGTCCAACTTCGTCGCGCGAGCGCCGGACCGATTTACCTGCGTGGTGAAATCAACTCCTGGTCGTTGGCGAATCCGCTGGTGAAAAACGGCGATGTGTGGGAAATGACTCTGGATTCCCTGGATGAAGGCGATTACGCCTACAAATTATACGACCAGTCAACCGGCGAATGGTTTTTGGACCCCAACAATCCCTATACAAAGTACGTGGAAGGAGTGGCCAACAGCCGTCTGCGTGTTCCCGATTGCGAGCCACCTTTGCTGGAATTGCTGGCCCCGCCCGTCGTCGGGGAGGACTCCATCCGTATCACGGTGGGCGCGTCCTACGGTCGGGGACGGGTCGGACTGGACGCCGGAAGCGTGGTGGTTCGCCGGAACGGGGAAGTGTTGAACGGGGACTGGTTCAATCCGCAGGATGGTGTCCTCACGGTGGAGCAATCGGGCCTCGCTCCCGGTAAATATTCGTATTTATTCGAAATTTCCGACACCAACGGCTTGAAGACCGAACCGCTGTTCGTACCCGTCTGGATCGAGGCGGAGTCGTTCGACTGGCGCGACGCCTCGTTGTATTTCGTGTTGACCGACCGTTTCCACAACGGCGACGAGTCCAACGACGCGCCGGTGCAGGACTCCCAACTCGATTGGAAAGCCAACTGGCAAGGCGGCGATTTTGCGGGAATTCGGGAGAAAATCGAGGATGGCTATTTTTCCGACCTAGGCATCAACGCCTTGTGGATTTCCTCTCCAATCATGAATACCGAGGGCGCGTTCTGGGGATCGGATGGCCATAAGTATTCGGGATATCATTCGTATTGGCCGATTTCCACGGGCTGGACGGGCGACGCGCCCCTGTCCGGGGTGGAGGTCATCGATCCCCATTTCGGCACTCTGGAGGAATTCAAGGCACTGGTGCAGGTGGCGCACGAGCACGGTATCCGTATCGTCGTGGATTTCGTCGCCAACCACGTGCATTCCGATTCTCCGCTGTACGAAGCGCATCTGAACGAGACAAGTCCTTGGTTTCACTGGAATAACGGCGTGCCGGGGCAGGGGTACGTCTGCGGCTGGGAACGGCCTATTGATTGCTGGTTCGCCGAGTACCTGCCGGACCTGGAATACAAGAACCTGAACGTGATGAAGACCGTGATGGATCACGCGATCTGGTTGATTCAGGAAACGAACATCGACGGCTTCAGGCTCGATGCGGTCAAGCACATGATTCTCGATTTCAGCACCACCATCCGGGCGCGGATCGGCGAAGAGATCGACACCCACGAGGATATCCGGTTTTACATGGTGGGCGAAACGTTTACGGGCGAAAACGGGCAGGACGCTATTGCGGCCTTCGTAGGTTCGAACATGCTGGATGGTCAGTTCGATTTTCCGCTGTTCTGGGCGTCTTTGAAGGCGCTGGTGCGACATGAGGCGGGCTTGTCGGACTTGAAAAACTTCGTCGTAGGCAACATGGGCCGGTACGGCTCGGACGCGGTGATGTCCAATTTCCTGGGCAACCACGACGTGCCCCGCGTGTTGTCCCACGCGGACGGCTCCATCGGCGATTTATGGGGAAACGGCAGCAAAGAGCAGGGCTGGACGAGCCCGCCGGGAAACCCTAGTACATCATGGCCCTATGCGCGGTTGCGCATGGCCTGGACTTTTCTTTTCGCCGTGCCCGGCGTGCCTCTTATTTACTATGGAGATGAAATCGGGCTACCCGGCGCAGGCGATCCCGACAACCGCCGCATGATGGTTTTCGAGGGACTCGACACGCAGCAACAAGCGACGTTGGAACACGTGGGGAAAATCGGTAAGGCGCGGTTGGATCATCCCGCCTTGCGTACCGGGGAGTTGACCACGCTATCCGTGGACGCCAATTACTGGGCTTACGTGCTGAAAAAGGATTCGGACGTGGCGCTCGTGGTTCTCAACCGGGGAAGCCGCAGGAGCGAATCCTTCCGCATGTCCGATTTCGGTGTTTCGGAGGGTGACACGTTGAGAGAAGTGTTCACGAACTCTACAGTATCCGTACATTCTGGAAGAATCAGCGTGACGGTTTCGGAACTCGATTCGGCTGTTTATGTCCTGAATCCATGAATTGAAACGTTTCGACGATGGAGAAACGATGAAAACGACGGTTTTGTTCTCGAAAATTTTATATCCTTTCATGTTTTTTATCGGAATTTCGTGGTTTGTTGGCGGATGTTTCGGAAGTGACGATTCCGGTGGCGGTGGCGGCGACCCTTGCGAAGGCGTGCTTTGCTCGGGCTACGGGGCGTGTCTCGTGGCGGACGGTCAGGCCACCTGTTCGTGCAACTCGGGGTATCATGCCTCCGGCCTGGAGTGCCTCGCCGATCTCTGCCTCCCGGAAAATTGCGTGCACGGCCATTGTGCCGACCCGGAGAACCTCCCGACCTGCGTTTGCAACGTGGGATATTCGGGAGAAAGCTGCGACGAATGCGCGACGGGCTACGAGCGCGATGAAAACGGCCTGGATTGCGTGGCCGTCGAAACGGAAGGTCCGTGTACGTCGTCTCCCTGCGTGCACGGGGATTGCTCGGTGGTGGATGGGCAGGCGGAATGCGCCTGTCATGAAGGATACGCCGGAACGGTTTGCGATGCGTGTGCCGAGGGGTACGAGAACCGCGGCGGGGAGTGCGTCGCCGTCAGTCCCTGCAATCCCGATCCCTGTGTGCACGGCTCGTGCTCCGAGGTGAACGGCTTGGCGGTCTGCGATTGCGAAGACGGCTACGAGGGAAGCGAATGTGACCGCTGCGCCAGAGGTTACGTGCCCCAGGGACTCGTATGCGTGCCGGAAAACGCGCAAGATCCCTGCACGCCCAATCCGTGTACTCTGGAGCATAAAAGCGTTTGTATCGATGAAGACGGAGATGCCGTCTGTTCCTGCGATCCCGGTTGGCACGACGAGGACGGCGCGTGCGCGGAAGACGTCTCCTGCGATCCCGCGACGACCTGTAGCGGGCACGGGCAATGCGCGGAACAAGGGCTTTCCTGCATCTGTGATCCGGGGTATACGGGCGAGCATTGCGACGTCTGCGACGACGGCTACGGCTGGGAAGGCGGAGAATGCGTGGTGCAGAGCACCGATCCTTGCGAACCCAATCCCTGTACGGAAAGCCATCGCACCGTGTGTCGCGACCGAAACGGCCTCGCGGTTTGCGATTGCGACGCCGGATATCATCTTGAAGGAGATGCGTGCGTGGAGGATGTGTCCTGTGATCCCGCGACGACTTGTTCCGGCCATGGAACCTGCACGGGAAACGGCCTGGAATGCTCCTGTGAGGCGGGATACGCCGGAGAAAACTGCAACCAATGCGCCGAAGGCTACGTGCTTGGCGGGGATCTCTGCGTTCCCGAAACTTCCTGTCCGGCGAATCATTCCGACGTCGCCGGGGTCTGCGTGGCCGATTGCGACGTTTCGGCGGATGCCTGTTCATTCGCCCACGCTTCGTTCGGTAAGTTGGTGTCCACCAACGGTTTTTCGGCGGTAGTGGTGGATCTCGACCAACGCAAAGCCGTGCGAATGTGGGAACACATTTACAAAATGTGGGGCGAAGGCGTCCCCTCGCGCGATCTACTGTACGATGCCTATTTCGGCGTGCGAATCGATGGTGCGGGAACATGGTTGAACACCGTGCCGCTGGAATATGCAGGCTATTACGAGCAGGAGGGCATCGTTCATCTCGTGCAGCAGGTGGGAGATATCCGTGTGGAAACGATGGTTTATGCGCCTTTTCTCCTGAATCGTCCTGCGCTTGTGATGCTTGCTAAAGCGACCAACGTCGGCGGCTCGTCTCACGAAGTGTCGCTGTATTCCATCCACAACTACCACTTGGGGAATGCTCCCGAAGACGATCCCGCTACGCCGTCGGCGGTAGGGGAGAAAATCTATTGGGATTCCAACGGGGGAGCCTACGTGGAGGAAGGCCCCATCGGGGCTCTCGTGCATCGTCCGTTGGGAAGTTTCACCCATCGGGGGGCAGGCGGTGCTTACGACGACGCCAACCCGTGGCGCAGACTGTCGGCCAACCAGGATCTCGGCGACGAAAACGACAGCGAAGGCGACGACCGAAGTTGCGGATTCCAGAAATCCTTCACGTTGGCACCTGAAGAAAGCGGCTGGTTGGGCTCGGTCAGCGCCTACGAACTGTTCGAGGGACCATCCGGGATGCTGTCGGAGTTGGCGACGGCCTACGGTCCCTCGATGCCGGAACAGGTGTTGGAAAGCGCGGTGGAAGAATGGGAAACTTGGCGCAAACCCGCCCCGGAAGGCATGAGTGCCGCCGAAACCACCGTGTACCGCGTGTCCGAAGCCGTGCTTCGTATGGGTCAGGTGCGCGAAGCCAACAACGAAGATTCAAGCGGGGACAGTTTCCACAAGCCATACGGGCAGATTCTCGCGGCGCTGCCTCCAGGAAACTGGAATATCACCTGGGTGCGCGACATGGCCTATGCCATTTCGGCGCTGATCGACTCCGGCCACACCGACGAAGCGCGGGCGGCGTTGGAATTCGTGTTGAAGGCTGACAGTGGGCATTATACCGAGCAAGTCGGTATGAACTACCAGGTTTCGGTGTGTCGTTATTACGGCAGAGGACTGGAAGAGACGGATTTCGACGCCCATGGTTCGAACATCGAATTCGACGGCTTCGGGCTGTTCCTCTGGGCGCTCGGAAAATATCGCGTTGCCACCGGATATACCGATTTTCTCGACAATTACTGGACCGAGATTCGCGATGACGTAGCGGATGTGCTTGTCGATCTAATCGATGAAAACGACATGATTGCGGCGGACAGTTCGATCTGGGAAGTGCATTGGAACGGAATGCAGAAGCAGTATACGTACACATCCCTTGCGGCAGCGTTTGGGCTTCAATATGCGTTCGCTCTTGCGACATTTGCCGGAGATCCTACCACTGGTTCGATCTACTTACAGGCAAAAAATTCCATTGTTTCGGGGATCGAGACCCACGCCATGGACGATGGTTTCCTCGTGCAGAGCGTGGAAGAATTCGCCAACAATTCCGGCTACGTGGATGCCTCCGTGGTGGACGCCTTCAACTGGGAGTTGTTTTCGCCTACGGGAGAAGTCGCCCAAACCACGCTCGCGCGTTTCGATACCGATCTTAAAGTGTCTCACGGGTACGGATATTTCCGCAACGATGACGGCGGCGCGTACGATTCCAAAGAGTGGGTGTTCATCGATCTCCGCACGGCCCATGCGTTGCGACTTGCAGGAAGAGAGGCGGACGCCGACGCCCTTTTGGACTGGATCACGGCGCAAGCGAACAAAAACATGGGTCTTATCGCGGAGTTGCATGATCCCAACACCGCTGCTTACGATGGCGCAGTGCCCATGGTCGGCTTCGGCGCTGGGGCGTACATCGTGGATTTATGGCAAAAATACGGCCAAAATGAAGAGCGGGATGTACTCCCTAGCACCGCGAGGCCATGAGTCGGAAAACACTCCAACTTGTGCTGTGGCTTGTGCTTTTGGGGATGACGGCCTGCGGCTCGAAGGATGCAAGCAAGGGTGGGGGAGATGCTCCCGCGCCTTGTACCGCTACGTTTACCGTTTCTACCGAGGATCTCGCTGGGGCGGATTCCGTTTTCGTGATCGGGGATTTCAACGGCTGGAACCCGGATTCCTACGCCTTGGAGAAGAACGACGCAATGGGGCGATTTCAGGGAAGTTTCGCCATCGGTCCGGGACGCTATGCCTACCGCTTTCTTACCGGGGAGGATGCGGAGTTGCTCGACGAGGCGAATCCGCTGACGATCTTCGGCAGGGATGGCCGGGAGCACAGCCTGCTGATTCAGCGCGATTGCAACGCTCCATACGGCGAGTTGGAGATGAAAAGCCTGGAAAATGGCGTACTTACGGCGTGGTTGGAGACCGCCTACCGGCGGAAGGTTGCGTTGGAATTGTCTGCAACGCTCGATGGCGCCGCCGTGGATTTCCAGCACGAATGGGTGGATGATTCCACCGTGGAAATCACGCTCGCCGCGCCGGAAACCGTGGGGCCGCATCGGCTGGAAGTTGTCATGAAAGACTCGCAAGATAACGAAAATACTGCGGTTTTGGTGTTTCACCACGACGACACAATCTTTCGTTGGGAAGATGCGGTGTTGTATCAGATCGTGACCGATCGCTTTTTGCACGGAGCAGGGGAGGTCGTGGACGACTCCCGACCGATTACTCACCGCATGGGGGGCGATTACGAGGGGATCGAGCACGCGATAACGTCCGGTTATTTCGAGGCGTTGGGAGTGAACGCCTTATGGATCTCCCCGGCTTACGAGAACGCAGCGGGCGAGTGGGAAGGCTTCGACGGGCGAAAATACGAGTCATATCATGGATATTGGCCTATTGCGCCCCGAAAAGTCGATGCGCGTTGGGGAGGGGAGGTGGCGCTTCGGTCGCTGGTCGATACAGCCCACGGACGAAACATGCGGATGATTCTCGACATCGTGCCCAACCATACGCATATCGAGCACCCTTACTTCGTGGAGCATCGCGAGGAGTGGTTCAACCATCCGAAGGGCGATTGCGTGTGCGGACGGGAATGCGATTGGGGCCGCGATATCGAGCACTGCTGGTTTATCGACTACCTACCCGATCTCGACTGGACGAACGAAGACGTCCTGGACACGATGATAGGCGATACCGTGTGGTGGATGGATTCTTTCGGTTTCGACGGCCTTCGGGTGGACGCCGTGGCGATGATGCCCCGCCTGGTTACGCGCCACTTGCGTTACGAAGTCGAACGGCGATTGGGAAAAGACCTGGTGCGTCCGTATCTTATCGGAGAAACCTACACGGGAAGCGCGGGACGTGACGACATCCGTTGGTATCTTGGGCCATACGGTCTTTCAGGGCAGTTCGATTTTCCCTTGATGTGGAGCGTGCGCGAGGTTGTCGCGCAGGGACTTCATACTATGGATACCTTGTTGGACGAAGCCGACCTGAGCCATGCCGCCTGGGAAGGTTCCGGTGCGGTGATGGGGTTGATGTTGGGAAATCACGACGTGACGCGCTTTCTTTCCGTTGCGGCGGGGGACGAGGGCGACGGCGTGGAAAACCCTCCCGATCAACCCACGGACGCCGCTCCGTACCGCCTGATGGAAGTCGCCCACGCCTTTTTGCTGACCCAGCGCGGGGCGGTGTTCGTGTATTATGGCGATGAGATCGGCATGGCCGGGGCGGGTGATCCCGACAACCGCCGTGCGATGGTCTTCGGAGAGGCGCTGAACGAACATCAGCAGAGAATGCTTGAAAACGTAGGGCGTTTGATACGGCTTCGGCAAAATCTCCATTCGTGGCGGTACGGCGAACGGACGGATCTGTTGCGAAAAACGGACGCCATCGCTTACCTGCTCGCCGACGAGGAGGACCGCTCCATCGTGGTCCTTTCGCGCAGTTCCCGTGCGCTTTCCTACGAAATTCCGCTTCCCGATTTCGACGCCCAACGAGATTGGTACGAGGATCTGGAGGACTGCACCGGCTCCGGATCGGCGTTTTCGATTTCCGAAAAAAGGCTTCATGCGACCCTGGAGCCCTATGCTATCATGACGCTTGCATCGAAGAAGGTTTGCCATGCGGTCCGTTGATATAGCACGACAATTCGCTTGTATCTTTTGGATATTACTTGTCTTTGCCGGTTGCGGGGAGTCCGGGGAAAACCGCGTCGAGGACGGCGACCACTCGTCCGGCGACGCCGACACCGAAAGCGAAGACGAAGCCTGGGATCCGGGAGAAAATCCCGCCGACGAATGCGGCTACGGATCGGGATACGGCTCCTGCGCGGACCCGTTCGCCGAAGGCTGCGACCAAGACCCGTGTGTGTTCGGAACCTGCGAGGAGATCGGCGGGCAGGCTTCCTGTGCCTGCTGGGAAGGGTACGCCGGCGATTTGTGCGATACCTGCGCCGAAGGCTACATCGTGCGGGGGTTGCGTTGCGTGGCGTATGGTCCCTGCGAAGAAATCGACTGCGTGTACGGAACCTGCGTGGTGATTAACGAACGTCCCGTATGCGATTGCCTGGAAGGCTACGCCGGAGATTTCTGCGACGAATGCGCACCGGGCTACGTGGAACGGGATTTGAAGTGTGTCGCCGAGGACGCCGAGTAGGCGGTTCTCGATCTGTCCGCATTTCCATGGAGACGCGATGAACCGGCTTTATCGGGTATGGATGGCGGGATGCCTGTTTTTCGTCTGCTGGCCGGTTTTACTGGCGGCTGCCGGCGAGCGATCGGACCCGCATTCAAGTAAAATCGAGACGGACGGAGAAGAGGAACTCATCCTCCCGGTGGAGAATCCTGCTTCGGAAGAAATTTCCGATACCGAGATTTCTTCATCGGAAGAAACGCCGAAGGAGCCTCCTTCGAAGAAAAAACGCCGGTTCAAAGACGGCTTTTCCTTCGGCACCTATGGTCGCATTCAGGCGAGTTGGAACGCCCACGAGGAGCCGGGCGACGACAGCAACGTCGTTTCCCACGGCGCGCGTCTGATGGAAGGGCCGTATGCCGAGTTCGATTTCAAGTATACGGTGCACACCGACGACGGTTTCGGCGTGCGTGTGCTGGCGACGCTGGCGTTTTTCGACGAAGTGTTCCACTACACGGGGGATGCGACGCAGGGTATCGCCATGCGCAACCTTTATGCCGAGGCGAGACACTTTATTCCCGGTGTCGATCTGCGCTTGTGGGTCGGTTCGAGAATGTACCGGGGCGACGACATCTACCTGCTCGACTTCTGGCCCCTCGACAACCTCAACACGCTGGGCGGCGGCCTTCAGTGGAACGGCTACGGACTGCAACTGAAATGGCACGTGGGCGTCAATCGGTTGCGCAACGAGTACCAGTTTCGCACGTTGAGCGTTCCTACCACGTTCGGGGCCGACGAAATCACGCTCGTCAATCGCCAGCGCCTGATTTCGTCGTTCAAGGCCGAGTACCTGGCTCGTGATATCTCAGGCGATTTTTCCATGAAAGCCGCACTTTACGGTGAAATTCACCATCTTCCCGACGGTGAATACCGTTATTCTGCGGAAGATTCCGAATACCTGGAAACCTATGCTCTGGATGCCGAGGAAGGCGATGTCACGGAAATGCCGCAGGACCGGGGAGGCGTCGTCGGAGCGCAACTCGGTTTCTGGGGTTTCGGGAACGGAAGTCATCTCAATCTTTTCCTGCGTTATGCCTGGGATCTCGCCGCCTACGGAGAGTGGGGAGTGCCGTGGGGCGTTTCCCTGGATCGAACCGCCAAAGGCGCGAAAGAGGCGGTGGGCGCGTTTTCCTTCAACTGGGAAAGTCACTGGTTCGGCGTCATGGCGGGCGGCTATGGCCGGTATTTCGAGGACGCCGACGGCGACCAGGAAGATCTGGACGACTATTGGGAGGGTATCGCCGTGGTGAGGCCGGGAATTTTCATTACGCGGCACATCCACCAGCTATTCGAAGTCTCCCACCAGTGGAAACGACCCAACGGGCTGACTTCCGACACCGATAAGCTCCTGATTCCGCAGGTTTGGCAGCTTTCCGTCATGCCTGCTATTTCTTTTGATCGGGGCATGTACCGTCGTCCGCAGTTTCGTTTCGTGTACACGGCCAGCCACCTGAACGGGGCGGCGCTCGAACTCTTCCCCGCCTGGGATGCCCGGCGGGACGCATCCTGGCAGCACTATTTCGGCGTACAGGTCGAATGGTGGCTTGACAGCAGCAGCTACCAGTAAGGAGGAACCACATGCGCGACATCCTCGTCATTCCCGTGCTGCTGGCGCTTGTGCTCGTCGTGTGCGGCTGTGTCGATCCCGATGCGTCGAAAAAGAAGGTGCTCACCAGCCATGTGGAGGACTGGCGCGACGAAATCATCTACCAACTTATGGTGGATCGCTTTGCCAATGGCGATCTCAACAATGATTACAATGTGATTCCCGATGCTCCGGCGGGCTATCACGGCGGCGATTATCAGGGCGTGATCGACCATCTGGATTACCTTGTGGAACTCGGTGTCACGACGTTGTGGATTTCGCCTGTCGTCAAAAACGTGGAAGAAGATGCCGGGGTGGGCGGATATCACGGCTACTGGACGCAGAATTTTCTGGAGGTCAATCCTCATTTCGGAGACATGGCCAAGTTGCGCGAGATGGTGGACGCTTGCCACGAACGCGGCCTCAAGGTGGTGCTCGATATCGTGACCAATCACATCGGCCAGCTTTTTTACTACGATATCAACAAAAACGGCCAGCCCAACGAACTGGTGATGGGCAGCGGTACGTCGTCTCCCCTGACGCGCACCACCGAATGGGATCCTGATTTCGACAGTCGGGGCGTGCAGGCATACACTTCGCTGGGAGCGTCGGGACTTGCGTCCGTCGAGTGGATTTGGGACCCTTCCATCAATCGTGTACCGCCGTGGCCCGCCGAATTCGCGAACGAAGACTGGTACCATCGCATGGGGCGGGTGACGGTCTGGGGGCGTGAACTGGATGCTTGCCTGGACGCGGGGATCATCGACCAGGCGACGTATGAAAGCGGAGCGCATTGGTCCACGATTCCCGACTGTTACGAATATGTGCGGCTTCAGGAAACGAAGGGAGATTTCCCCGGCGGTTTGAAAGATATCAACACCGAACGCGACGACGTGCGCGAGGCGCTGACGGATGTCTACGCCTACTGGATCGAGGCCGCCGACTTCGACGGCTTCCGCATCGATACGATCAAGCACGTGGAACACGGTTTCTGGCAGACTTTTTGTCCGGAGATCCGCAAGCGGGCGAAAATTGCGGGAAAACGGAACTTTTTCATGTTCGGCGAGGCGTTCGACGGCAACGACGCCCTGATCGGTAGTTTCACCGAAAACCAGGAACTGGATTCCGTATTCTATTTTTCGCAAAAATACACCGCTTTCGATGGGGTGTTCAAGCAGGGTGCTTCCACGAAATCCATCGAAGAATTGTGGAGTTACCGTTTTCCCGGCGAGACGGTGACACAGGAAAACCAGAACTACGGTATCACCGCTCACATGGACGGTCCGACCGACGCCGAAGGGCAGGGAATTCCACCGTACAAGATGCTGGTGAATTTTCTCGACAACCACGACATTCCGCGCTTTTTGTTTGTGGATGACGGCTCCGAAGATCTGCCTTGCCTTCCCGACGGCGAAACCTGCGATTCCGCCCGCTACGATTGCAATTGCGACACGGCGACGCTTCGCGCCGCGTTGGCGCTGCTGCTGACCATGGACGGCATCCCGTGCCTGTATTACGGAACCGAGCAGAACTTCAACGGCGGAAATGATCCGGCAAACCGCGAAGACCTCTGGAACAGCGGTTTCGACACTTCCGGGGCGACCTTCCACTGGATTCAGAAACTGATCGGGCTTCGAAAGCATTACACTCCGTTAAGGCGGGGAGAAATGCAGGTGATGTGGTCTACCGAGCACACCGGCGAGGAGACGGACGCCGGAATCTTTGCCTTCGAGCGAAGTTACGACGGTGAAACGGTGCTGGTGGTGCTCAATGCCCACAAAACGAAAACCGGTTCCACGAATGCCCTGGATTCCGGCGGTGGCGAAATGTCCGTTTCCTTTACACCGGGAACGAAGCTGATCGACGAAATGGATGGTAGTGCCGAATTTTCGGTAGACGCGGATGGGACGCTGAACTTGTCCGTGCCTCCGCAATCCGTGCGCGTGCTCGTGGCGCGATAGGACGAAGAACATGGCCGGATTGACGCTGAAGGACATTCGAAAAACCTATGGAAAAGACGCGCACGTCCTCAAGGGAATCGAGTTCGACATTGCGGACGGTGAATTCCTGGTGCTCGTCGGTCCGAGCGGTTGTGGGAAATCCACGCTTTTACGCTGCCTAGCGGGCCTGGAAGACATTTCCGGCGGCGAGTTGCGTATCGGGGAACGGCGGGTCAACGATGTGCCGCCCAAAGATCGTGACGTGGCGATGGTGTTTCAGTCCTACGCACTGTATCCCCATATGACCGTTCGGCAAAACATGGGCTTTTCTCTCCACATTCGCAAAGAACCCAAACCGGAAATCGCTCGCAAGGTTGAAGAAGCGGCGCGGATGCTCGGCCTCGAAACCCTGTTGGATCGCTATCCCAAGCAGCTTTCGGGGGGACAGCGGCAACGAGTGGCAATTGGGCGCGCCATCGTGCGGCGTCCCCAAGTGTTTTTGTTCGACGAACCCCTCTCCAATCTCGATGCCAACCTGCGGGCCGAAATGCGGGTAGAGTTGAAGAAACTACATCGCAAGCTAGGCGCTACGATGGTGTACGTCACCCACGATCAGATCGAGGCCATGACGCTCGCCGACCGGATCTGCGTGCTGGAGGGCGGTTACGCCCGGCAGGTGGACACGCCGCGAAATTTGTACGAGAGGCCGGTATCTCGTTTCGTGGCGGAGTTCATCGGATCGCCGCCGATGAATTTTCTGCGCGTGAGTTTACGTGACAGAAAGCTGGAAGGGGAGGGGGTTTTCGTCCCTCTGCACGAGTCGCAACGGTCGGAAACCCTGCCGGAGACGCTGGAAATCGGTATTCGACCACACGAACTGAAACTGAACGAGTCTCTGCCGGGTACGGTAAAGGCTACGGTGGAGGTGATCGAAACGGTGGGGTGGGATCTGCATCTGCATTGCCGGGTAGGCGATGCCGAAATGATCGCCCACGTGGCGGCGGATAAACTTCCGTCGCTGGAAGTCGGGGACACGCTGACGTTCGCCGTAGATCCCGCCGATGTGAAACTGTTCGATCTCGACACGCAAAAAGCCCTCTTCCCGGTGAAAAACGGATGAAAGCACGTCGAAACGTCACGAAATCTCTTGTTGGAAAGGCGTCGTCGTTTTGCCTTTTTGTGGGATTGTGCATGTTTTTTACCGTTTTTGCGCCTTTTTCGGTCGAAGCCGAGAAAGCGGAGCCGATTCGGCTTTGGCACAGTTACCGGGGCGTGGAACGCGAAGCGCTGGAAAAGGCGATTTCGCAGTGGAATCGGGAGCATCCGGTCGAGAGAGTCGAGCCGCTGGCCGTACCTTTCGAAGCCTATGGCAACAAACTGACCTCTGCCGTACCTCGCGGAAACGGGCCGGATCTCTTCATCGCCGCCCACGAACGTCTCGGAGACTGGGCGCGTTCCGGCATCGTGCGCAGCCTTGACGGCATCGAGGAGACCTTGTCCTTGAAAAAGGGCTTTTTTACGGCGACGGTGGATGCGCTGACGTTTCAAGGCCGTTCCTACGGCTGGCCGTTGTCTTTCAAGAGCACGGCGTTGTTCGTGCATCGCGGCTTGCTCGGAGGGCGCGAGGTTCCACGAACCACAGACGAATTGGAGCGATTTTGCACGTCTTTTCGTAAAAATCATCAAGGAAAAACCTGTCTGGCCTACGAAGCGGGCAATTTCTACCATCACGCGGCGTGGCTGTATGGTTTCGGTGGGAAGATCTTTTCGGATGACGGTTCTGTGCGGCTGAACCGTCACGAAAACGCGGCGTCTCTGGCTTTCGTGAAGTCGCTTTCGGATCGCGGCGACCTGCCCGCCGAACCGACTTCGACCCTCGTTTCCCAGCTTTTCAACGAAGGGAAGGCGGCTTTTGTCATCAACGGGCCGTGGTTCATGGGGGAGATCGACTCCTCGGTGCCCTACGATATCCACCCGCTTCCGCGTGTCTCTGCGACGGGAAAGGCGGCGACACCGTTTCTGACCGTCGAGGGGCTGTTTCTCGCCGAGAATTCGAAGCATAAACCCGCCAAACTGCTTGATTTTGCACGCTTTTTGTCCGAGGAAAAAGGAGCGCGTATCCGCTTGGAAACCGGGCGGCAGACGGTCGCGTGGAAAAACACCTACGCAGAGTTGGAAAACGAGGAAAATCTAAATATTTCCAAAGAGATGCAGCGGCTTCTACGTTTTAAAGATATGGTGGATTCGGCGATTCCCATGCCCAACGATCCCCTGATGCGTTCGGTCTGGGAGCCCGCCAACCAGGCGTTGAGACAGGTGTTGCGCGGTGCCGCCTCACCGGAAAAAGCGCTCGAACATGCCGATTACATGCTGAAAATCGTCAGCCGACCCGCACCGAAGGCAGCCGATCCGCTCGTATATCTTGTTCTTGCGTTGGGAGTGCTTTTGGCGTTGGTTTTCGTGTTCTGGCGTAAAATGAAGCACGAAGGTACGTTTTCTCAGATGTGGGAGAATCGCACGGCCTACGCCTACATTGCGCCTGCGGCGGTGGGAATGCTGCTGCTGGTGTTCACGCCGTTCGTGGTGGGTACGTTGGTTTCGTTGTTTGCCCATCGCGCCGGAGAGTTCACCTTCGTGGGATTGTCGAATTTCGCAAGCATTCTCGCCTGCAAGGATTACCCGGTGGCCGATCCCCTCTCGTTTTACTTTACGCTGGGCGTCACGGTGATGTGGACTGCCGCCAACGTGGCGTTGCACGTCTCGCTGGGGATGGCTCTGGCGCTGCTTCTGCGCCCGGAATGGCTGAAGCTGAGGGGCGTGTACCGGGTGTTGCTGATCGTGCCCTGGGCCGTGCCGAACTACATTACGGCGCTGATCTGGAAGGGCATGTTTCACCGGCAGTTCGGGGCGGTCAACGGGCTGCTCGACTGGCTGGGGCTGGAGCCCGTCGCGTGGTTCAGCCATTTCTGGACGGCTTTTGCCGCCAACCTGGCGACGAACGTCTGGCTCGGTTTTCCCTTTATGATGGTCGTTACGCTGGGGGCGCTTCAAGCGATTCCGGCGGAATTGGAGGAAGCCGCCGAGGTGGACGGCGCGGGGAGGGTCACGCGGTTTTTCCGTATCACCTTGCCGCTCGTGAAACCGGCGCTACTGCCTGCCGTGATACTCGGCGGCGTCTGGACCTTCAACATGTTCAATATCATTTATCTGGTGTCCGGGGGCGAGCCGGACGGCTCCACCGAAATTCTGATCTCGGAAGCCTACCGCTGGGCTTTCACGCGCCAGGAGCAATACGGCTACGCGGCGGCGTATGCGACGCTGATTTTCCTCGTGCTGCTGCTGTACGGCTGGGGCACGAAAAAACTCGCGAGGGAGGCGTAATCCATGCATCGAGGAACTTCTCTCGCCAAGTCTATCGGAATACATCTGTTGCTGATCTCCGTATGTGCGGCGACGCTTTACCCGGTGTTGTGGGTGGTGAAAATGGCGCTTACACCCTCGCAGGCGTTTTCGCTTTCGGCCAATCCTTTGCCGGAAACCGTCAGCCTCGACAATTTCCGACAACTGCTGACCGCCACCGACCTCGCAGGGCATTGGCTGTTCGGCCACTGGCTGTTCAACTCCATCGCGGTATCCGTGGCCACAACGCTTTTGGGGATCGGGCTCGCCACCACGGCTGCCTATGCCTTCAGTCGCTTTATGTTTCCTGGGGCGCGACTGGGGATGTCGCTGTTTCTCGTGACGCAGATGTTCCCCGGCGTGGTGATGGCAGTACCTCTATATATTCTGCTCGACAATCTCGGCCTGCTGGACAGCATGATGGGATTGACACTGGTGTATTCCACTACGGCTGTTCCGTTTTGCGTCTGGATGCTCAAAGGATATTTCGATACGATTCCAAAGGATCTGGAAGACGCCGCCCTCATGGACGGGGCGAGCCGGTGGACCATTTTCGTGAAAATCATCCTGCCTCTTGCACGTCCTGCCATCGCCGTGACGGCGCTGTTTTCCTTCATGACTGCCTGGAACGAGTTCATTCTCGCGGCCACATTTCTAGGAGAGGAAACGGCCTTTACCCTGCCTGTGGCGCTTCAACGGCACGTGGGAAGCTATTCCACGGATTGGGGATTGTTCGCGGCGGGAGCGATCCTCGTCAGCACGCCAGTGATGGGGCTGTTTTTCGTGCTGCAACGGCATCTCGTCGGAGGACTCACGGCGGGGGGCGTCAAAGGGTGATCGAACCAAAATATATGAAGGATATCAAGCACATGAGCCGTAGTGCAACCTTCTAAAACTCGATCCGTTTTCCCTGTGCTTCCAGGATTTTCTCGCAGACTTCACGGACCGCGCCAAATCCGCCGGGCTTGCGGGTGATGTACCGGGCTACGGCTTTCACTTCCGGGTGGGCATTGGTCACGGCGATGGGCAGGCCGACGAGTTTCAGGGCGGGGAGGTCGATGAGATCGTCTCCCACGAATGCCAGGTCTTGCGCGTCGAGTTTCGTGCGGGCGAGGATTTCCCGAATGCTGCGGTCTTTCTGTTTCTGATCCTGCCACAGAAGGTCGATTCCCAGGCTTTGCGCCCGGTGAGTGACCGATTCCGACTCCAGGCCGGTGACGATGGCCGTAGGGACGCCCAAGCGAGCCATGGCCTTGATGCCGAGGCCGTCCGGGGCATAGAAGCGCCGCCAGGTTTCCCCACGCGGACCGAAGTAGATGCCGCCGTCGGTCATCACGCCGTCCACATCCAGCACCAGCAGTTTTACCGAGGCGAAACGGGAAGTGAGGTCATTCGTCATCGTTGTTTCCTATCATCTCCTCGATGGCGTCGCGAATGGCTTCCGAATCGAAACCTTTTCCCGCGAGAAATCGAAACAGTTTTTGTTTGCGCTTGCGAGGATCGGATTCGTTCAGACCGCGTGAACGTCGCTCGATCCACTCCCGGATGCGCGCTTGTTCCGCGCTGGAATCGGAAAGCGCGGTCAGCGTCTTTTCGATCAGGCCGTGATCCAGGCCCTTGGCTCGCATCTTTGCCTTCGCTGCGTAATGTCCGAGGCGGCGCACTTCGAGGAGATCCCGCGCGAAGGCCTTAGCGAAGCGGGAGTCGTCCAGCCAGCCCAACTCATGCAAACGAAGGCAGGCGCGGTCGATGGCTTCGGTCTCGAAACCTTTCGCTTTCATTTTCTGGCGCAACTCCGCTTCGGAGTGATCGCGGCGAGAAAGGATTTTTCCGGCCCAGTCGAAAGGGTCGGTAGGAGGGGAGGAACTCATCTCAACTCTTGCCAACTATATGAATTAACACATTTAATCTCAATCGGAAGCGAGGGGCTCGGTTTTCCGCGCATCGTGGGTATCATACGTAAAAGTATAATGAAAAATCATGCTGCGCGATAGTCCTTTTAATGTACGAAAATAATTCGCGCTTCTTGCGCGAAGCCAACATAATAGGCGAAAAAAATGCGTCACGCGGAAAAAAGCTAGTAAAAACATAGAAGTATAAATAAATGTCGATGTTAATAAGGAGTTAATATAGAAAAGATGGTATGTTTGAATGAGGAAAAAGAAGGGGAGACG
Organism: Myxococcota bacterium; assembly: GCA_963663525.2. Lineage (GTDB taxonomy): Bacteria > Myxococcota_A > SURF-8 > SURF-8. The sequence continues at coordinate 494,641 of CAXXHC010000002.1, read as the reverse complement.
AAATATTTGCGCGAAAATTGAATTCTTTCAATATCGGAATTATGTCAGATCATGTCAGGTTGAAAAAAATGCTAATGTTTATAGGTGGTTGGAGCGGTTGTAGGTAAAATTTTCTTGAAAAAACTGTTTTGGCACGACTTCTGCAAGGTTTACTTGGTCAGAACATGCGTTCTTTTAAAAATCAACCTTAGCGACTTTTCCAGTCCGCAACTTTCATGGGGTACCGGGTTCTGCTGAAACGATTTGTACCGTGACTGTTCCTGTTCCCGCTCTTAGTATTCATCATCGGTGATTTGCATCGGAATCAGCACCATGCATTAACATCAGTATCCTCAGCAGTATCATCTTCATCGATTCCCGTGGTTCGTGAACCCGGTCTCCCATCCACTTATGTCAGTAAGGAGTTCGTCATGAGAGCGATGCTGGAATTGATAGAATATCTCGTCGTACAGAATGTTCGCCACGCTATCAAAGGCGTCATTCCCGAACCGATTCGCAAACGACTCTGATATTTGACAAATAAATTCACGTCTTCCCTGGGGTCATATATCCGCTAGTAATCTTGTCCCAGATTTTTCACCGTATTTCCCCTCCCTATATGGTAACGTGCGTCACATTCATTTCCACAAAAACCCAGGGAAGAACGATTTTTCAGACGGCTTAAAGCCGTCTTTTTTTATGCCAAAATTCTGTAAACTCTGAACAAAACAAGCTCGAAAACAGTTCGTCGATGCGGTTTGCGTCGGAAAACGGACGCGGAATACTCGTTGCTCCGCGTCCGTTTCTCGACGTCAAGGTTGGGACGGGTCGCCGATACGGCTCATGATGAAGCGGTATTTGTCGGCGTATTCCTTCACCGATTCCGACCAGCTTTTCCCCTGCCCATGACCGGCTTTACGTCGCAGCAGGAACAGAATGGGATTGTCCGAGGCGTTGGCGTATTGCATGGCGGCGGCGAACTTGGCGGAGTGCATCCAATGCACGCGGGTGTCGGACTCGGCGGTCTCGATCAGTGCGGCGGGGTAATGCGCGCCCCGAATCGTCTGATGATAGGGGGAATAGGCCCATAAGTATCCGGTTTGATTCGCATTTTTCGACATGCCGTACTCGGTGCTCCAGATTTCTCCCGGCGGGAAGAGATGGTAGCGCACCATGTCGTACAGGCCGACGTCTCCAACCCCGGCTTCGAAAAGGTACGGAGCCTGGGTTAGCATCGCGCCTACCAGCAATCCACCGTTGGAACCGCCGATGATAGCCAGTGTCTTCGGGGAGCAGTAGTTTTCCCGGTGCAGGTAACGCATGGCGTATTGAAAGTCTTGAAATACCTGGTATTTTTTCTCTCTCATTCCCGCTTCGTGCCAGGCTCGTCCGAACTCGCCGCCACCGCGCAGGTTCGCCACGGCATACACGCCGCCGCGCTCGATCCAAAACAGCGTATTGCGGCTGAAATACGGGGTCATGCTGATATCGAAGCCGCCGTAACCGTTGAGCAGAGTAGGGGTGCTTCCGGTGAGCTCCAGATCCTTGCGGTGAATGATGAACATCGGCACCTGGGTTCCGTCGTAGGACGGGTACATCACCTGTTTGACGATGAAACGGTCCAGGTCGAGGTCGTCGGGCGTCCAGACTTCCGCGATTTTCTTGGGTTTTTCTCCGATTGCGACGCTGTATAGCGTCGGGGGATGCATGAACGAGGCAAAGGAGAACAGCACGATGTCGTCTTTTACATCGAAGTCCAGGGACTCCACGCTACCCAGGGTCGGCAGGGGAATCTCGCCTTGCTCGCTGCCATCGAAACCATAGAGGCGCAAACGAGTCACGGCGCGTTCGATGGTGTAGGCTACAAGAGTGCTTTTCGTATTTGCTACTCCGGCGAGGGTGTGTTCCCCTTCAGTAATCACGGTTTTCCAGTGTTTCGGGGCTGGCTTTTTGGGAGACAAACGGATGACGCGCCCTTTCGGAGCGTCGTAGGTTGTGGTCATAAATAATTGATTTTCATGGAAAAACGCCCCGTGAAACGTCCCGTCGAGGTTTTCGGCGATGGTTTGCCAGCGTCCCGTTTTGCGATCCAGCATGTAGAAGTCGTTGCTGGTCGAGGTGGTGAAAACCATCACGAAAAGAAAGCGGCCATCCTCGGAGATATCCAGGGAAGGCCAGTCCGTTTTCTTGCGTTTCTCGCCGAAGACGGCGGCATCCTTCGAAATGTCATCCCCCAGGAGGTGAAAGTATACGTGGCGGTGATATCGTTCGCCTTTCGGATAACGGGTGTAGTAGAAGCCGCTTTCATCTTTGAGCCATGCCACCGAGCAATGCCGCGTCTCCGGCAGACGATCCGCGAGCGTCTTTCCGGTGGTGAGATCCAGCAGATAGAGGGTGCTGTTTTCGGAGCCGTCAAGACTCAGGCCGTAGGCCACGTAACGGCCTTTAGGAGAAGCTATGTACCAATCGATGGTAGTTTTTCCGCTGGGATCGAGGGCGTCGGGATCGACGAGCTTGCGTTCCTCGCCGTTTTCCAACACGTACAGCGCTGCCTGATTCATGACTTTTCCGGGCGGATGGCTGATTTTTTCGTAAAACACTTTGTCGCCGATCCGTTGAGGCGAGCCGACGTATCCGACTTTGAAAAAGCGTTCGATGTCTTGTTCCAGGTTGGGTCGATCCTGGAGCGCCAGGTATTCACGAGTACGGAAATTCTGCGCTTCGATCCAGGCGTTGGCTTTTTTCTCGTCTTCCAGCCAGCGGTAAGGATCGGAAACGGCGTAGCCGTGGATCGTTTCGTCGTGGTTTTCCCTACGGGTTTCGGGAATGTCCGGCAACAGGGGGGCTTCGGAGAGCACGGCAGGAGCTGCCGGAGTAGAAGTGTTGGACGTGGCACAACCGAAAATGCCTACAGAGAGAAAGCAGAGAGAAAATAATACGGCTTTGGAGGTCGTCATGAGAGAAGCTTCCTTTGAATGATGAACTTGGAACGTTTTTTATGGCAATTCGAGGTCTCGGAACCGCCAGATCTATCATAGCGCGTGCGATCACAAACGCAATGGGATTGTGGGGTGAAATGGGGCGTGAATTAAAATAGTGCAAAATCTGTTTTTTCGTTTGAAACCTTAAAAAAGGGAGGATGAATGTAGGGGAGGGTGAAAGGAGCATAGCGACTGTAGCCCCCCGTTCTGACAGAGTTTTTCGGTTTTTGGGGATCTCCGTTCACTTTGTTCACTACACTCGCCCCTACGTTTTTTCTCCTTGGAATAAGCTTTTACAATGTTTCGCACTAATTTCATTTCCGCCCGGTGAAATGTGATGCTGTTTTCCCCAAAAAGAAATCGTTTCCTTTTTTCCTTGGGGATGTTATGAGTTTCCGCCGTAGTTTTAATTGTTGTTATATTTTCAGATAGTTGGACATGGCCAAGCAACGACGAAAACCCCCGGCTCCCCTCCGTCCGTTTTACGACGAGGACGGCTATTGCAAAACCAATCCTTATCTCGATCGATTGATGGAGTACGAACGCTTCGTCGTGCATCCACTCCAGGCGATCGACCAAAAAGGGAAATGGCGAGAACTTGCCGGAAACAGGCCGCTTTTCCTGGAAATCGGTACCGGATTGGGGCACTTTCTCACCGAGCAGGCTGCGCGATGGCCGGAACATTTCTTCGTCGGAATCGAGCTGAAGTTCAAACGCTTGTTCAAGACGGCCAAACGTATCGAGCAGATGGGGCTCGAAAACATCCGTCTGCTTCGCTTCGACGCGAACTACCCGCAATGGCTGTTCGATCCCAACGAACTGGACGGACTGTTTCTGTTCTTTCCCGATCCCTGGTCGAAACGCAAACGGTATCTGTACCGACGGATGGTCACCGAGGAATTCGTCCGGCATATGGCGGAAATTCTCAAGCCGGGAGCGAAGGTCGAGTTCAAAACCGATCACCTCGAATATTTCGAGGAAACGGCGGTGTTTTTCGAAGCATCGCCCTTTCGGATTCTGCGCCGGACCCATGACTGGCAGAACAGTGAATGGGGCGAAGAATTGCCGCAAACATTGTTTGAAAAAACCTTCCGACAGCGTGGGATTCATTCCCGGTACTTGCAGGCCGAAAAACAGCCGTAAAATTTGTATCGGCGACATCGAATCAACGAGAATGAAAGGGTGGAGACGTTTCGGGACTTCCTCCGTCTTGGTGTGGAATAAGTTGTCGGAATTCGTACAAAATGGTACAAAAACAGCATGACACACGCCCCGAACATGACTTGGCCCGTCCTGCTGGTCGATGACGAACCGATCGTGCTGGAGACGATGGAATTGCTGCTGCGTTCGGCGAACATCGATCCGGTTTTGGCCGTATCGGACAGTCGCAAAGCTGCGGAATGGATTCGTTCGCATTCGTTTTCGGCCATTCTTCTGGACCTGACGATGCCCCACGTATCGGGCGAAAAGCTGCTGGAAATCATCATGGCGGAGCAGCCCCAGACGCCCGCCATCGTCGTGACCGGACTAAGCGACCTCGATACCGCGATCCGCTGCATTCGGAGCGGTGCGTTCGACTACCTCGTCAAACCCTTCGAAAGCGCCCGGCTGATTTCCTGCGTACTTCGGGCTATCGAATTGAGCGAGTTGCGGACGGAGTATTTTTCGTTCCGGCAACGGGTGTTGGACAACAAACTGGACCACCCGGAGTGGTTCGAGGATATCGTGTCCCAAAACGCCGCGATGCTTTCGATTTTCCGCTACATCGAAACCGTGGCTCCTTCCAGTCGCCCGGTGCTGATTACCGGGGAAACGGGTGTCGGGAAAGAGTTGATGGCCAAGGCGGTGCATTTGGCGTCGGGATGCGCGGGACGCTTTGTAGCGGTCAACGCCGCCGGTCTGGACGACAACGTGTTTTCCGATACGTTGTTCGGGCACGTCAAGGGCGCGTTTACCGGAGCCGACAGAATGCGGGCGGGGTTGATCGAAACGGCGGCCAACGGGACGCTTTTCCTGGATGAAATCGGGGACTTGCAGCCTCCGAGCCAGGTCAAGCTGCTGCGTTTGCTCCAAGAAAACGAGTACATGCCGATTGGTTCCGACACGCCGAAAACTTCTACTGCGAGGATTGTGGCGGCGACAAACCGCGACCTGCTGAGCTTGCAGCGGGAAGAACGTTTTCGGGCCGACCTGTACTACCGGTTGCAGACCCACGCCATCGAAATTCCTCCCCTACGTAAGCGTCTCGACGACCTGCCGTTGCTCGTCGAGCACTTTCTGCAACGCTCGGCGGATTCACTCGGCAAGGCGAAACCGACCGTCCCCAAAGAAGTCTACCAGGTGCTCAAGCACTACGATTTTCCCGGCAATGTCAGGGAGTTGGAAAGCATCGTCTTCGAGGCGGTCAGTTCCCACACGAGCCGGATGCTTTCGCTCAACACCTTCCACCAGCACATTTCCAAACACCGCACGGGTGTTTCTTCGACCGTCCCGCTAGATGCTCCGGTCGAGTCGCCGTTCTCTTTATTCGAGACATTGCCCACGCTGAGCGAAGCGCCCAAGCTGCTCATCGAGGAAGCCCTGCGACGCACGGATGGCAACAAAAACGCCGCTGCAAGGTTGCTGGGGATCACGCCTTCCGGCTTGCGCAAGTCCCTGAAACGCGCCGAAAATTCCTAACGGATTCAAGAAAAAACGAGCCTTCAAAACCCCTATGGACATATGTCCCACAGGGACGTTTGTCCGGTGTCGTAACTCCTCGAAATGTGGTGAAAAATACCACATTATATTGAAAATAAGGGACAGTTGTCTATAGGGGTTCGGTGCGTTCTATAAGTGAGTGAAAAATCTAAAAAGACAAGTAAATACAATAAGATGTTCAGTTGTTTCAATTTTGGCACAGGCCTTGCTGTATCCTATGGGCGTTCGATGGAGTCGCCAAGCAGAGTGAACACTTGAGGAGCCCGACGACATGAAAAAAGACAAGCAGCAAGAAACGGTTCCCATGCCTTTAGAGAGTTTCTCGCAAGAAAGAATCGAACATCCTTACGCTCTCAACGGATTCGTCGATTGGCCAACGACGATGGATAACCCGTCGGCCTCATTGTCCCTTACCTTCATCCTGGAGGATCTCGTCCGGCAGTACGAGCTTCTCTATCCTCCCAACGCCGCACTGCCAGGCAGATCGGACGGACTCCGCACCTCCATCCGGTCGCTCTCTTTTCTCCCTTCCGCTTTCCGCTTCCAGAAAGAAACGGAGGACATACACTGACGAAGAGCGGAAGGGAGAGAAGGGAAGCCATTTCGACTTCCCTTCTCTCTTTGTTCGGATGATTTCTCAGGTATTTTCAGCAAGGTGACCGGGTGATTCTTCACCCGACGCCATCCAATGCATGTGTCGGGCAAGAGCAATTACCCGTCTTTGTAAACTGATGATTTCTCAGGTGTTTTCCGGAATCGCCTATTGCCCGGAAAGCACGTAATCGCCCCAATGCCGAATCGGCAGGTCTTCTTCCTTGTACAGGCTCATCGCTTCCACGATCGCGATGGCAAGTTGCATGTTGGTAATCAGCGGAATGTTCAGGTCCGCCGCTCGCCTGCGGATAAAGTAGCCGTCGGGGCGGCCTTCCTCGTCGTAGTCCCTGGAAATGTTGACGACGAAATCCACCTCGCCCCGGTCGATGATGTCCAGGCCCATCGGTTCCATCGGCTGGCGGCTTTTGCCCACCTTGATGACGTCGAAGCCTTCTTCGGTCATCAGGTCCGCCGTTCCCGGAGTGGCGTAGAGTTTCAGACCCATTTCCGCAAGGATTCTCGCAGGTTCCAGGAAACGGTACTTGTCGCCTACCGGGCCCAAGCTCAGCAATACGCCTTTGCGCGGATAGCGGAACCCGGTGGAAAGCTGGGATTTCAGCAGGGCTTCGTGGAAATTCTCTCCGAAGCAGCCGACCTCGCCGGTGCTCGCCATTTCCACGCCCAGCGTCGGATCGGCCCCCTTGATTCGTGAAAACGAGAACTGCGCCGCCTTGACGCCCACGTAATCGAGATCGAGCGCTTTGTTGACGAGGGGATCGCGCACGCCAAGCATTCTGCGGGTGGCTTCGCGAATGTAGTTGTTGCCCGTGACTTTGGAGACGAAGGGGAAACTTCGGCTGGCGCGCAGGTTGAGTTCGATGACTTTCACCGAGTTGCTTTTGGCGAGAAACTGCATGTTGAATGGCCCCGTGATTTGCAGCTTTTCGGCCAGTTTCGTGGCGATGGTTTTGATGCGCCGCACGGTTTCGAGATAGAGCTTTTGTGGGGGGAGCACCATCGTAGCGTCTCCCGAATGGACCCCCGCGTTTTCCACGTGTTCGCTGATCGCCCAGAGAATCACCTCGCCGTGGTCGGCCACGGCGTCGATTTCGATTTCCTTGCTGTTGCGCTCGAATTTCGTCAGCACCACGGGGTGGTCCGGCGAAACTTCGGCGGCCCGGTTGAGGAAGTTCACGAGGTGGCTTTCGTCGTGGGCGACGGTCATCGCCGCACCGGAAAGCACGTAAGAGGGTCGGACGAGGATCGGTGTGCCGCCCAATTCCTCGATGGTTTTCGGAAGATCCTCGATGCGGGACATTTCGGTCCACTTCGGCTGGTCGATGCCCAATTCATCGAGCAATGACGAGAACTTATGCCGGTCTTCGGCGCGGTCGATGTCGGTGGCCGAGGTGCCGAGAATTCTCATTCCCGCCTGGTGCAGTGGCAACACGAGGTTGTTCGAAATCTGCCCGCCCACCGAAACCACGATGCCGTAAGGCTGCTCCATGTCGTAGATTTCCGAAACGGCCTCGAAGGTGATTTCGTCGAAAATCAGTTTGTCGCAGGTGTCGGTGTCGGTGCTGACCGTCTCCGGGTTGCAGTTGACGAGCACCGTCTCGTATCCCAACTCCCGCGCGGCCTGCACGGAATTGACGCAGCACCAATCGAACTCCACCGAGGAGCCGATGCGGTACGGACCGCCGCCGAGCACCATGACTTTCTTGCGCCACGAGGAGCGGACGTCGGTTTCGCCTCCGTGGTAGGTAAGGTATAAGTAGTTGGTTTCAGCAGGGAATTCGGCGGAAAGGGTGTCGATCTGCTTGAGCACCGGGCGGATGTGCCAGCGATGGCGCAGCATACGCACATCGGTTTCGGTGCTTCCGAGGATTTTTGCGATGCCGAGGTCGGAATAGCCTTCTTTTTTCAGGCGGCGTAGCAGGGTTTCGTCCGGTTCTTCGTGTTTTTTCAACTCTCTACCGAGCGAGATCATGTGGTCGATCTCGTACAGGTACCAGCGGTCGATGCCCGTCAATTCGTGGATGCGCTCCACCCCCATGCCAGATTCCAGCGCTTTGCCCACCGCGAAAATCCGCTTGGGCGAAGGATTCTGCAACTCGTATTCGAGGTTTTCGAATTCGAAGGCTTCCGGCTCCAGACCATTGACGCCCAACCCCACCATGCGTAGCGCTTTTTGCAAGGCTTCGGTGAAGCTTCGCCCGATGCTCATGACTTCGCCGACACTTTTCATTTCGGGGCCGATTTTCACCTCCGCCCCGGTGAATTTCTCCAGATCCCAGCGCGGACACTTGATGACGCAGTAGTCCAGCGCCGGTTCGAAAAAGGCGCTTGTGCGGCGGGTTATCAGGTTGGTGAGTTCGTGCAGGGTGTAGCCCAGAGCGAGTTTGGCGGCGATGTAGGCCAGCGGATAACCGGTGGCCTTGCTGGCCAGCGCCGAGGAGCGACTCAGGCGGGCGTTGACCTCGATTACGCGGTATTCGTCGCTGGCGGGATCGAGGGCGTATTGGATGTTGCATTCCCCTACGATGCCAAGGTGCCGCACTGTGCGAATCGCCAACTCGCGCAGCATGTGGTACTCGTGGTTGTTCAGGGTCTGCGAAGGCGCGACAACGATGGATTCGCCCGTGTGAATGCCCATTGGGTCGATGTTTTCCATGTTGCAGACGGTCAGGCAGTTGCCTTTGCCGTCGCGCACCACCTCGTACTCGATCTCTTTCCACCCGGCGAGGCTTTCCTCGACCAGCACCTGCGGGCTTCCCGAAAACGCTACCGGCAGCACTTTTTCCAACTCTTCTCGGGTACTTACGATGGCAGAGCCTTTGCCGCCCAGCGAAAACGCCCCGCGCAGAATGACCGGTAGACCGATGGTGTTCAGCGCTGCTTCGCGGGCTTCTTCCTGGGAAGAGCAGGCCACGGCGCGGGCGGTGCGAACGTCGATCTCGTTGAGTTTTTCGACGAACAGCTTGCGGTCTTCGGTATTGCGGATCGCTTCCACCTGGGTGCCGATCACGCGCACGTCCAGACGTTCCAAAACGCCGGTTTCTTCGAGTTCCAGCCCGCAATTGAGGGCTGTTTGACCGCCGAAACCGAGGATGATGCTATCGACCTGCTCCCGGATGATGACCTGCTCGACGAAACGCGCCGTGACGGGCAGGAAGTAGATACGGTCCGCCATGCCCTCGCTGGTCTGAATCGTGGCGATGTTCGGGTTGATGAGCACCGTCTGGATGCCTTCTTCCTTCAGCGCCTTGATGGCCTGGCTGCCGGAGTAGTCGAATTCGCCCGCCTCGCCGATTTTCAGGGCACCGGAACCTAGAATGAGGACTTTTTTGGGCTTCATGGGAAGGTAGTTACCGAACATTTACAAACCTCGAACGTGCGATCATGCGAACGAATTCATCGAAAAGATAAGCGGTATCCGTGGGGCCGGGGCTGGCTTCGGGATGGAACTGCACCGACGCGAAAGGCCCGGAAACACTACGGATTCCCTCGTTGGTCTCGTCGTTGACGTTGACGAACCAGGTGTCCCAGTCGTGGGGCAGGGAAGTGTTGTCCACCGCATAGCCGTGGTTCTGGCTGGTGATGTAGCAGCGCCGGGTAAGCAGATCCTGCACAGGTTGATTCTGGGAGCGGTGCCCGTAGGGGAGCTTGTAGGTGTCGGCTCCGGCGGCGAGCGCCAGAAGCTGGTGCCCCAGACAGATGCCGAAAACGGGTTTCTGCCGTTTCAGCAATTCCCGCAGGTTGCGGACCAGCACGTCGGCGTCCTTGGGATCGCCGGGGCCGTTGCTGATGAAATAACCGTCCACCTCGTCGTACAGGCTGGCAAGGTCGTAATCCCACGGAACGACGGTGACGCTCAACCCTCGTTTGAGCAGGCTGCGCAAAATGTTGCGTTTCATGCCGCAATCCACGAGCGCGATACGGATATCGCCCCGTTTGTAATGTTGCACGGTTTTGCAGGAGACGAGATCCACGACCTCCGGCATGTGAATGGTTGGCAGGTTCGTTGCACGATTTTGGGAATCGCTGTCGGGCAGGATTTTTCCCCGCATCGTGCCTTTTTCCCGCAAAAGCCGTGTGAGAGCGCGGGTGTCGATGTCCTCGATGGCGGGAACGCCCTGCTCGCCCAGCCATTGTCCCAGGGTTTTTGCGGCGGCATGGTGGCTGTGACGCTCGCTGTGGCGGGTGACGATCAACCCCGAAACCTGAATCCGGTCGGACTCGAAAGGCCAGGGCAGGCCGTCGCGTTTCTCCGGTTCGGGTACGCCGTAATTGCCCTGCAATGGGTAGGTGCAGACCAGAATTTGTCCCTTGTACGAGGGATCGGTAAGGGTTTCGACGTAGCCGGTCATCCCGGTGTTGAACACCACCTCTCCTTCGAATCCCGTGGAAGCGCCGAACGAGCGGCCCTCCCAGATGCTGTTGTCTTCAAGAACCAGTTTCACGCGAAAATCTCCCTTGGTTCGGTTCCGTATTGAATTTCAGAAGCCTAAAATTCGTTATTTTTCCTCCAGGCCGTCGAGCCACTCCCGGATCGTTTGGCCGTAGCGTGTGCCTTCCATCATGGAAACGTCGTTGTGTCCTGCATTTTCGGCCAGATACAGAGATTTGGGCGACGATGCCCGCACGAAAAGCTTTTTTCCCTCCGAAACGGGGATCAAGTTGTCTTTTTCCCCATGGATCACTAGAACGGGACTTTTAAATGCCCCGATTTTCTCAATGGAATCGTAGCGTTCCGTGCGCAACATGGCGTCGGCGGGCAGGATCGGAATAAGGTTGCGCGCCACCGCCGGAATGGATGTAAAGGTGGATTCCAGCACCACGGCTTTGAAAGCCCGTTGTTGCGCGATTTCGCAAACCACGCCACCGCCAAGAGATTTCCCATACAATATCAAGTAGTTATCCGAAAGATGCAGGCTTTGCTCCGCAAATTTCAGTGCTGCATGGCCACAGGCGTACAGCGAGGCTTCCGAGGGACTGCCCGTGCTTTTTCCATAGCCCGGATAATCCACCAGCAGAAGACCGCATTCGAGAGGCAGAAAATCTTCCCGGATCAGTGCCCACTCGAACACGGACTGGGCATTGCCGTGAAAAAACAGGATCGTGGGCCTTCCAGGGGTGGCGGGCCAGTGCAGGGCGTGCAGCCGTGCGCCGTCGTCGGAGTTGAAAAAGCGCTCCTCGGCGTCTCTGGCATAAGAAGGGAGGGGCGCTTCCGTCGCCAGGCGCGTCGGATGGTAGAGAAATTGACGCACGATCGATTCGAACATGATCTCCGCCCCGCATGAAATGCATTTTGACCGCGCCGTTTTCCACGGCGTCCATAGAGTCGCTGGGTATTCTTACAATATATAACTCGCGGGACGCAACCAAAATTGACGCATGGAGACGAAACTGGCGTGAAACTATAAAAACGCAAACTTTGGAACGGCCTCGAAGGGTTCAAGAGCTTCTCCCATTGGGAGATGCCTGTGCTTCATCACCGGGTGAGGGGCATTTTTCGTTTCCCTCACCCTAGCCCGCATAATTCATGAAGAATCTACTGCGACTTGAAAATCCTCGATCTTTCACTTGTTTCCCGATTTTCATCCTCGACAGACTGTAAAGTATGCCTGCGGGTGAAAATCGGTCCAACTTCATGAAATATCTTCGGTTTTCTGCGTCTCGCTACGATCCTCATGAATAATGCGGGCTAGCCCTCTCCCAAAGGGAGAGGGAATAATAGTCTATATTTTCAATGGGTTGTGATGCTTGTAGGTTGGGTGATTGTTTTACCCGACATGCTTTTTCCCGATAAAAATCATACCTAAGAGGAACAAACCCCAAAAATCTTAGTTCCAGACCGTTGCAGGTGGTGGTGGAAATCCTTCATTTTTAACGAGTTCGCTGATCTGGCGGCGGATCTGCTCCTCTGTGAGGTCCATATGAAGCTGCCGGTACTTCATACGGGCATTTTGCAGATGCAGCATGGCTTCCTGAGGATCTCCGGAAGCCAGCGCCACCCACGCCTTCGCGAGCGCCATGCGAGCAGAACCGTTGCCCGATTGGGAAAGGCCGTCTTTGTCCCATCGTTCCAATTCCTCGCGCGCTTCCGGGAGCCGTCCGGCGATCAGCAGGGTTTTAAGCAACAAGACGCGAATGGCGCCTTCTTCGCGGTCTTTTTGGCCGTGTTTCCGTAGCGCGACACCCAATAAATGCTCCACTTGCCTGGAAATCGGCGATTCCAGCCTTTTGGCCAACTCGGCTTGCTCCTCGCGTCCCAGCGCGGCGTAATTTTGCAGATATTCCACGAGATTTCCCGATTTCTGGAAAACTTCCAGCGTGGCGAGCACGATCCAATCTTCTTGCTTGCGCACATAAGGTTCGTTCCAGGTGACCCCGACGGAGGCCCGCAGTTCTTCGTCTTCCATGCGCAGCAGCGCTTCGAGACGATCGAGTGGTAGCCGCAGGCCGATGTCGAGCAGGCTGGGACGTTTCTCGCCACAGATGATTTCCAGCACTCGCCAGCCTCCCCGGCTGGGTGCGCTGGTGGCCTCGTATGCGGCGGCGGCACGTCCCGTGCTCCAGAATCGATAGGTGGGACTAACGGAATTGGCCTGTACGAGAAAGCCCAGATCGTCGGTCCATTGCGACAATATGGAGCAATCGATCTGACCGTTGTTGGTATTGGAGCCGTATGAAACGCTCCGATAGAACCCGCTTTGACCGGGTGAGAGTTGCTCGGCTTCTTTGTTGGCTTGTTCGATTAGGAAGCGTTCCGCTTGCGGCATACGACGCGGCGTGCCGTCTGTAAACCAGCGATTCCACAAGGAGATGTTCTGATGCATCGCCTGGACGAAACGTGCGGGTTCCACCGTCATCGCCGTGGCGATTTTAATGTCATCCGGCTTCGAATCTCCGACGTACACGGGTACGATGGCGGCATTGCGCCTGCCGTGGCTTTCCTCTCCGATGTCGAATTGCAAGTAATACCAACCACTTGAAGATAGTGTAAGGTCGATGGTGAAGCGTCCGCCGGTGTATGGGACGAAGCGCTTGCGGATCTTCCCGCCAGGGGCGAGCACGACCAATTGAAGGCGTCCGATGTCGTCGGTCACGGTGCCTTCCAGACGAATCGAACGGTCGGGTTCGATCCAGAGCGGCAACGGATGGTCGAAGGCGACGTCTCGGCGGATTGTCAACAATGCAACGGCGGTTTCCCCGTCTTTTTGGGAAGTTGCCGCTCCCCAGAAGCGGTAGCCGTCCTGTTCCATCGTCAGCAACCGAGGCATGATTTTTTTCGCCAATTCGGCTTCGTCGGAACTTTTAAACCATACCGCATGGAAGGGCAGGGCGTATTCTCCCTGGTCGGCCAGAATTCGGGCTGCATAGCGGTTGGGGCTTTCGCCGTCCGTGACGAGGGCCAATTCCGCAAGTTGTTTCGCGGCACGATTCAACAATGGGTCGGGTATGGGGATGTTCCCCGGACGTCCTTCTTTTTGCGCCCATTGCTGATACAAGGTGTCGACTTGTTTCCAGAGGGCATGGTCCTGGGAGCCGTTTTCTACTGGAACCCGATGGTCCAGATACCAGGCCGGTGCGGTCGAAGCGCAGCTAAACAGAGCCGTCAGCGACAGGATCAGGGCAAATAATTCAATGAATCTAGACATATAGGGTATCCGAATCATTTGTTCCGTAACGGTTTTTCGTAAAAAGCATAGCATGGTCCGTCATCGGCGTGTAGACGAAATTTGTATTTGTTCGTTTATTCGACACGGGGAGAATTTCACCGAGTATTGTATGTGGAATGCAAGGGATTGCGGAGCGTGGATCGGCTCAAACAAAAACCCCGGCTTTCGCCGGGGCTGAACCGTATGAACCGTGGGAGGGAAGTGAAGAAGGGTGCATTCCGGAAAGGCCAAAACACCACGGGGATAGGGCCAAAAATCTCCGTGGTCGCAAACGATCCCAAAGGAAAGAACCGCTCCCGCCGGTTCAGTAGCGGGTTCAATATATTTAAAAAGCAAAAGATATGCCAAAAGATGCATTGTGTGAAGCATCCCGGGAAAAATCATGATTATCAACCACTTGTGAGAATCAATGCCGGATTTTCGAGGGCTTTCTTTTCAGGGAATCCAGCAAAAACCGGACAATATTGTCACACTTGCCGACAAGTAGGGTTGAAATCTTTCCACACCGTGGAAAAAAGTGTGGAGGTTAGGGGGCCAAGCGAGTCTGAGGGCATTGTGGAGGGTTGTAAAGATCCCAATGGCCGTTCTCGTCCTGTTGGATGCGGCGGAATCCTTCCGGCGTACGCCGTAGTACGAAAATTCCCGGTGCGTCCAGCTTTGCAGGAAGGATGAAGCTCATTCGGTTCGGGCAACCGGATTTTTTCGGTCCACGAAATTCGACGGTCACGTCGGGCGCGCGAATCACTTTGTTTGAAGGCCAGTACTTACACACCGTTTCCACATCGAAAAGGGCGGCGAGCGAAGCGCCTTCGGGTACGGTACGGCTGAGAAGAATCGTATCATCAAGAATTTCAAGGCAGTTGTAGCGTTCTTCGTCGTACGGAATGCCCGTAGGATAACTCCAAAGCCAGGCAACCCAGAGCCCGATGGTGATGAGTTCAGGCCGGTGAATGCTGGGGGAAATATTCAACAGACGAATGCGGGCGTCGGGTTGTTCGAGGATTTTCGGCAACCACAGCTCGCTGTTGATCGCCAGAGGCCACCAGTCCACGAGGTACAGGATTTTCACGTTTTCGCCGGAAACGGCCTCACGCACCGATTCCAGATCGTGCCGTATCCAACGGGAACCTTGCGTACCGTGCCAGGTGAGGATGTGGCTCGCGACGCTCCATAGCAGGATCATCGCCACGAACAACGGACGGATCAAGGGTCGTTTCGTGCCGGTTTTCCAGATCCATGTTCCGACGAAAGCGAAAAAGGCGGGAAGGCAGAAATAAAGGTATCTCGGAGCCGAATGCATGGCCAGCGAGGGAAGCATGAACAAGCCAAGCAGGAGACAGGCGTAGGTGGTGCGGTTCGCACGGGCCCGAACCAGGCAGACCACAAGACAGCCGATAAGAAACAGTACCAGAAAGAACTTCCAGTCCGAGGAAGATAGATCGAAGTGCATGAAGGATGGCGGCGCGAGTCCGGTTCCCATCGAAAACAGGGAGGCGAAAAACTGAAATCCCAGCACGCGCAATGGGCCGTGTTGCAGAAACACGCCGAGATTCGCCTTGCTCATCGAGACGGCATTGTCCGGATGCATGGCGAGCCAGTAAGCGATCCATGAAACGGTTCCCACTACCAGTGTATATGGCCATATCCTCTTGAAAAAACGACGTTTTTCAATCCAAAGGCCGAAAATCAATGCGGCGGCAACTCCCATTACAGCCGACTCTTTGGACAGCAGCCCGGCCCATAGAGCCAGAACCATTCCAAGAATGGCAAGCCTTTTTCGGTGTGCCGGGAGTTGTTCTTTCGAGTGATGATGGGAAAGCACGAAACCCCACGCAGCGAGGAGCATACAAAACAGTATTAGCAGGTCGTTGCGGGAACTGATCCAGCCGATGGGCTCGACCGATAGGGGGTGTACCGCGAAAGCCAGGGCGATCGGCAACGCGCCCGGCTGGTAAAGCCTGCGCAACAGTCCGAGAAAAAGAAACACGTTCAAAAGATGAAGCAACAGGTTTTCGGCTTTTGGCGCGAAAGCCCTGTCCCCGAAAAGAGAAAGATCCAGTTTGTGCCACAACGTAGGTAGAGGACGCAGGTAAAGCACGTGATCCATCGGAGGTTGACCCAGGGAGTCCGGTGCGGCAAACCAGAAGCGGTCGAGTTCCTTGGCGGGGGTGGTCCAGAATTCCCAGGCCGATTGCTGCCTTTCCAAGTGGTGATAGTGGAAAAAGTCGTCCATCTGAAACCAGCCGAAAAGCTGGGGAAAATGCACGGCGAGCACGACGAAGATAGTCAGCAGATAGGCGCCTTTACGACGCACGAAGGAGACGAAATTACCGCCGTCGGCAGATGTCCCCATCGGCTGGGCAGGAACTTGGGGCATCAGTTGGCGTTATAGTCGTTATGCCGTTGGCGGTTGAGTGATGCGTCGTGATAGTTGAATGATTTCAGCAAGCTGGAAATCTGGTCCGGCTTGACGTCCGGGGTGATGCCTTCGGACATCAAAACGCTGATGCGGTCCTGCACGTCGAGGAAAGTGGGATCGAGCGTGATGATGGATTGGAAGTAGTAATAAGCCCGCGCCGGATTGCCCATGGCGATGTAAATTTCTCCCAGTTCGTACCGGACTTTCTTGATGTCTTCCTGGGCGATATCCTGGCAGGCAATTGTCTGTTTCAAGAAATGGGCGGCGCGCTGAATGTTTCCTTTTTGTACATAGCAAAGGGCAAGCTGCATACCGCTATCCACGGATGGCTCTACGTTCCAGACTTGGAGAAACTCGGAAATCGCATCGTCGAGCATCTCCATTTCCCGGTAGGCGAGGCCGAGATTGTAGTGAGTGACGTGATCCTCCTCGCCGGTCTGGCTCATTTCCTTGGCCGGTTCCGGAGATCCGAGCAGGGAATCGAAATCCGACTCCTCCAGGTCGTCCCAGATTTCCTCGGCGAGGTTGAAATATCCCGATTCTCCTTCTTTTTCCGAAGGCTTGGCGGCTTCGTCGGGCTTGGATTCCTTTGGAACGGCGGTCTCTTTTTTCGGCGGGGCAGTTTCTCGCTTTTGTCGTTCCTCACTCAGAATCTTTTCGGGATCTTCGCCCATGGAAAGCTTGGCGAGCAATTCTGGGTCCATATCCGCTTCGCTGATTTGCAGGACGACACTCTGCGATTGAGCAGGCGAAGCGGCCTGCGGGGCGGGTTCCTTCTTCGTTTCCGGTGGGACGTAAAGCGGCAGATTGAAAGACATCGCCAGCGAGCCGGCCCAGTTTTCGGCGGCCCGTTGCGCTTTGCGCATGCCTGGGTCTTGTTCTAACAATTCGTGCGCAATATTGATGGCTTCCTCAAACAACCCCTGAAGCGCAAAGAATTTGGCCTCTCGATACATTTCTTTTGGAGTTGGAGGTGCAGGGGTTTTGTCTTCCAGGGTTTGCTGTGTCGGAAGTGCCTTGCCGAGAACCGGTTGCTCCTCGATGGACAAATCTTCCTCTTCGTCATCGAAATCGAGAAGCAGCTCCTGATCCAGATCCCCGGACGGCGGCGCAAGTTCTCCTTCGAACGGAGGGGGAAACGTTTCGTCGTCTTGCAAGTCGGCAGAAGCGTACATCGGCTTGATTTCGATGTCCGGAGCTTCTTTTTGCTGCTGATTCAGATCGACGTTGGCGTCATCCCAGTCTACGTTGAGGTCGCTTTGCACCAGTTCCCGAAGCTGTCCCGCCAGCTTGAGGGAGTCGGCATGGCCCACTTTGTCTCGGAACATGGCCGACTGGGCCTGATCGTAGTTCAGTTCCGCCGCATCGGACAAAACGGATTTCGCCTCTTTGAGGCGTTGTTGCTCGAGGTAGATTGCCGCCAAATGCAAAGCCACCCGGTTGATATCGGGTTCGCTGAACGTCACGGTGTACAGATTCTTGAGTCTCAGCAGGGCGATTTCATGGTCGGGAAAGTATTCGAGAATGGTTTGCAGGGCATCTTCGGACTGCGCGTGCAAGCCGTAATTTGCAAAGACATCCGATTCCAGCAGCAAGTTTTGGATATCGTTTTCGGTGGGTACCTGTTCGTCCGACGCTTCATCCAGGGAACGGGCTTCGGACATGGCGTCGAGTGGAATTGGAACCTGTGTGAAATGATGGGCCGTGGGCTGCATCTGCTGGGGAAGCCCCGCGACGCCAGGAGTCGGAACAGGATTCGGAACAGGTTGTTGAACGGGCGGTGTGTATGGTTCGGGCTCCTCCAAATAGTTTGGAAAACCATGGAGGGTTTTTTCCATCGACGGGTGGTGATCGGGTACCGTATTTAATTCAGGATTCGGTTGCTGGTAGGGTTGCGGAAACTCCTGTCTGGGTGCGGAAGCCGGAACGGGCTCGTGGTGGACCGGATCGGGAGGAAGATCGGTCTCAAGAGGTTCCAACGTCTGCAGCAGGGCCGAAGTGTCCTCATGGGAGCGCGCAGGAGCCGCTTTGCCACGTAAAGTCTTGAGTTCTTTTTGGATTTTCTCGTCGCTGGGGTCCAGCCGCAGCATGGCCTCGTACACTTTGACGAGGTTTTCCTTGTCGTTTTTCTTTTTGAGAACCCGAATGATTTCCCGGTAGACGGTCAATCCTTTGGGAATCTGCTTGATTGAAACGAAGGCGTTGGCCAGCAGTTCGAGGGTTTCCAGGTTCTCCGGCTCGCCCTTCAATGCCACTTGGAGACGCACCAGCGCTTTTTTGAAGTTTCCCTTGCGCAGGTAATAGCGGGCGAGATCGCGTCCTCGGGCGACGTCGCCTGGATTGTGCTTCAAAAAGCGGTCGAGCACCTTGGAATAATCGTTGACTCGTCCGGAATCCTTGAGTTCGCTGAGGATCGCCTCGAACTCCATGATGCCCTGATCTCGCCGATGCAGCTTGAAATAGGTTTCGGCCAGCATGATCTTGTTGGGCAAATTGCCGGGATCGAGCGCCCGGATTTTGACGTAGATGTCCAGGGCATCCTTGTAGAGCTTCTTCTCCCGGTAGTACTGACCCATTTTGGAGTATTGCTGGATCGCCTCCGGCATCAGGCCCATTTGTTCGTACATTTCGCCGAGCTTTCCATGCAGCTTGGCGTCGTCGGGATCGAGATTGAGGATCTGCTTGTATACGGCGATGGCTTTGAGGTAGTACCCTTGCTTGATGTACAGTTCGGAAACCTGCTTGTACATCTTCAAAGCTTCTGCAGTATTTCCCATACGGGAATGCAAATCTCCCACCTTTTGCAGCGTGCGCTCGTCGGAGGGGTCGTCGGCCAGAATCCGCATGTATTCCTTAATTGCGCGATCCAACTGGCCGCGCTGTAAATAACGCATGGCGACGGCGGAGATTTTTTCCTTCTTGGACACAGTTTACCTCGTACATACCCGTTCGGCGATCATCGAACGTGCAGTTTACTTGCCCTTGCCCCAAATATCAACCAAAGTGTTTTTTTACCTCCTTCATGGCTTCATCGGCCATGACGAGTGTCTTTTTCACGTCGTCCTCGGTGTGCGCCGAGGACACGAACCAGTTGTGGTGGGGGTGGAAAAACGCTCCACGCTTGGTGACTTCGGCGCAGAAAAGCTGGTTGCGGCGGAAATCCGTTTCGTCCGCGAAAGATACGAAAGGAATCGAAGGCGGTCCGGTGATTCTCAGTTTCATGCCATGTGCGTCACCGAGTTCCTTCAGACCGTTCTGGAGCAACGTCCCGATGTGCAGCATTTTCTCGATCGAACCTTCTTCTTCCATCACGTTCAGCGCCGCCAGCGCCGCCGCCATGGATACCGCGCTGCCCCAGAAACTTCCCGTGAGGAAGACCTTGCTTGCGGCGCTCATGTAGGCTTGTCGTCCCGTGCAGGCGCTGATGGGGTAGCAATTGCCCAAGGCCTTGGAATAACAGATCAAATCGGCCTTTCCGTTGAAATACTCGACCGATCCGCCCATGTGCAGGCGAAAGCCCGCGCGCACGTCGTCGATAATCAGCAGCGCGCCGTACTCGTCGCAAAGCTTGCGAATTCCGGGGTACCAGCTTTCTTCGGGCATCACCATGTCACCGAAGGCCGGATGGTGGAACGGCGTGAGGATGATCGCGGCCACGTCGTCGGGGTTGTTTTCGAAAAGGGTCTTGATGGACTGCAAGTTGTTGTATTCACCCAACAAAACGTTGATGCGGTCGGCTTGGGTCAATCCGCCGTGTCCGGGGGTGCACCAAGCGTGCGCGCCATGGTAAGCCCCTTTGCACATGATGATTTTGTCGCGACCGGTGTGCTCGCGCGCCACCTGAAGCGACCAGCTCGTCATGTCGGAGCCGTTCTTGCCGAAGACCGCCCAGTCGGCGGTATCGCTGATTTCCACCATCTTTTCGGCCAGTTTGACCATCACCGGCGCGGGGTGGTTGAGGGTGTCGCCCAATTCCCGTTGCCGAGTGGCGGCTTCTTCCACTTTCGGGTGATTGTAGCCGAGCGCCATTGGTCCGTAGGCGCACATCCAGTCGATGTAGCGGTTGCCATCCATATCCCAGTAGTGAGCGCCTTCCGCTCGCACGGCGTAATAGGGATAGGAGCCGGGGACGGTCAGGGCCGGACTGGTGTGTCCGTAAATGCCGTTGGGAATGACTTTGACGGCGCGAGAAAACAGTTCCTGGGATGCATCGAACGAATAAGTATCCATCTGATCCTCCTATTAGGCCGACGGTTGGAGGTACGCGCCGAGGCGGTCCATAGCCACGTTTACGTTGTCTGCGATGGGAAGGAAACCCGTCATGCGGATGTCACAGCTTCCGAGCGCGCCCATGGCGTCGATTCGTCCCTGCAACAGTTCCCAGGCAATGTCGAGATTCTTGATTTCGAGGGTCGTGCTGGGATTGGCCACCGGTCCCTTTCCTGGAGTGACGACACCGTTGCGGATGAACAGGTGAGCCTGGGGGCCATCGCCGGCGACTTGGATCAAAAACGTGCCATCCGGCGTGCTTTTGGAGAACCAGGCGAGTTTTTCATCGTACTCCACCAGTTCCTTGACGCCCGCCAGCGCGGTGTACAACATGCAACGTACCAGGAATTCTTTGGTTTTCGGATCGTCTCCGGAGTCGGCGAGTGCTTTTTCCGGATCGCCGAGCATGGCGTCGAGACGCTCGGCCAGCTTCTGAAAGACCACCAGTTTGGGCAGATTCCAGGGTTTCCAGACGTAGGGAACCGGAATCGCCTTTTCCCCGGCGAAAAGCTTGTTGAGAAGCTCTGGACCGGGAAACCACAGGCCGGTGTCGGCGCTGCCGCCGGCGTCGCGGATCACATCCAGGCTTCCGTTACGGAAGACGAGACGGACTGAGCCTAACCCCCGGGCGGACAGTTCGATCGACCCGGAACAGGTCGAAGCGATGCTGCGGGCCTGTTGATCGAATTCCACCAACTCCACCATTCGTGGAACCACGGCGAACAGATTCAAGCGAGCTAAAACAGCAGGATTAAGTTTCATGATCCACCTTTCTCCTTGGCTTTCGAGAGGCGATCGCTCGATCTCGACAATGACCTAGACGGCACAGATTCCATACGTGAAACCAATGTATCTATAGAGGAAAGGGAAAGCAAGATTTGTTTGCTGTGGGGAGGTGGATACGGGTGCATCCCAAAAAATTACCACTCTGCAAAAAAACGCTAATGGCGAGTGATTTGCGAAGCAAATCGTATCGAGCCATACTATTTACTCCTCGATACACCGCCCTTACGGGCGGCACTCGGAGTGAGCGGTATCCAATCTGAGTGAAATGACAATATCCTGTGATGCACCCGGTGGATACAAAACCTTTGTCATTGTCCAATTAAGGCGATTTCTACGCGAGCCGAGTTATAACTCTGAGATGCCAGAATTTCTTAAAAGAAAACATTTCAAAAATGGAATCCATTGCATAGAATAACGGCCTGATTTAACAAAAAGAGCATGAGGTTTTTACGATGTTGAAACATTGGCGCTATTTTGTATTTTTTGTTGGAATGATGGGTTTGTTGGGGGCTTGTTCCTCCGATAGTAACGAGAACGTCTCCGGTGGTGATACCGATGCCGAGGCCACGGAGACCGAGACGACCGAGGCGAAGTTGTGGGGCGCTCCGGACGATAGCATTGTGGCCGTTCTGGCCGAGGATGAAGGTCTTCCCAAGCGTTTCCCCTGGATTATCGAGGAACGCGCAACCTGGTTGACCCGTTCCGACCGGGCGAGCCGCATCGATGATGTGGACCGCGCCGCAATGGGGTATTTCGGAGCGGGCAACGGGCACGTTTTCGGGTTCGTAGGTACCACCGACCCGATACACACCGTGCACGAATTCGTCGGTCCGGATCTCCAGATGGACGGTTCCGCCGGGTGGTTCCCCGATATCGCGATTCGACTGTTCGATGGGACGGATGAGGTGCTTTTCGGTACCGGAGTGGCTTGGCGCATTCGAGAAACGGGCATCAATGCCACCCGCGCGATTTCCTTCGACGGAGATTTGGAAATTATTACGGTGACTTTCGCGCCCTGGGGCGATGTGGGAGCGGCGGAGAGTTCCCTCTTGCAGATGGTGCAGGTTGTCAATCGTTCGGACTCCCGCCGCGAAGGGCTGCGTCTGGCCGCTGTCGCCGCCACCGGACCCGATTCCGAAAAAACGGACTACTGGGAGGAGGTTCGGCACCACCAGCGGTTGCGGCTGGCCTTTCTTTCGGGAACGAGCGTGCAGGAGACGTTCGACGGTCAGCGCACGCTGTTTCTCGATCTTCCCGCCGTTGAAGCGAAGGGAAGCACCGAGACGACCCTCGCGTTCATGACTCGTTTCGAGAAAGACTGGGAAGACCACTGCAAGGCCGAGGATGACAGCCGTTTCGATGCCATCCAACAGGCATTGGCCGATCCGGATGCACTCTTGGAAACCACCCGAGAATATTGGAAAAACTGGCGCGCTGGACTGGTCCGCCTAGTAACGCCCGACCCTTATGTCAACGACCTGTTCGATTCGCTGGTGATTACCGTGAAAAGCTCGATGGGAGCCAATGGTTCGATTTCGGAGATGTCCCACTACACCAACATGTGGCTGCGGGATACCTATCCGCCGTTGCGTTGGCTGTTCAAGCTGGGAGGGTTCGACGATGCCTGGTCGATCCTGGATTATTCCTGGCTTGCGACCAAGGTTTCGGGACACGTGAACAACGCTTACGAAAGCAATTACACGGTGGACAGCGACCCGGAGGAACCCGACTGGCCCACCCGACAAAGCCATCCGTTTTCCGGCAGACAATCCGGGGAAGGCCCCAGTTATCTATCTCTGTACTACCTTTCCGAGTGGAAATACACAGGCGCGCTGGAACGCATCAAGGAGCGTTGGCGGCTGCTTCAGCACGCCCTCGAAGGTCAGCCCGTGGAAGAGGGCGGGTTGCTCAACTGGTCGGGCGACGAAACGTTCCGCGTGGGCTACGGCGTCAATATCGGGTACGACGCCCAGTATGTGTGGGAGGATCACTCCTACTCGCTCAACAGTTCGCTTCTGTACGTCGCCGCTGCCGAGCAACTGGCAGAAGCCGCCGAAGCGGCGAAGGTCGAAGGCTTCGACGCGGAGCATTTCCGGCAGTTGGCCGCTCCGGTGAGAGAAGCAGTGGATCAGCGCTACTGGCTGGAAGATAAAGGATATTACGGGGCTTTCATCGACAAGGAAACTCTCGAAACCAGCGAGCACCCAAGCGAGGACGTGAACACGAAGCTGTTCTGGCTGGAATACGCCACCCCGGACGACGAAAAGGCCGTTCAAAACGTGCTCTCCACCTACGAGCGCGTCGGCGTGGGGGACGGCGTGATGCAGACCGCCGAGGCGGGGAGCGGCGAATTGATGGGCTTCGACGTCAGTTCCGGCTTGGCCGTCGGGATGACATTGGGCTACCAGCTTTATTGTTGGAGCGCCATGGAGCACGGCACGTATTCCCAGGGCGTGTTCAACACGCTGCCGATTTACGCCACTACGTCGGGTAATTACCCGGAAATCTATGCGTTCAACCAGCCCAACCGATCCTTGCAGGTAGTGTACGATTGCAGCAGCCGGACCGGCGAAATATGGGGCAAATATCGCTCGTGGGAAGGGGCGATCGTAGGTGAGGCGATGCAGCAGTATCTTAGCGGTTTCGAGCCGGATGCCCGCGAAAAGACTGTGGATTTTTCGATTCACCTTCCCAACGACTGGCCCTCGTTCTCGATGGAAAACCTGCGCCTCGACGACACTCGCACGACTTTGCACGTGGAAGCTATCGAGCACGGAGTCAAAATCCGACTCGAAAGCGACGCCGCCCCCGGCTACACGGCGCGTCTCGCCTTCGTCGGTTTCGAGGATGGCTGGACCGAGGCCCGATTCGGTCCCTGTGGCGAAGAGGAAAAGACCACGGTGACGACCGAGTCGAAATGGGAGGGGAGCGTCAGTTATCGCTTCGAGGACGTGATGCTGGATGGGTTGGAAACTTGTTTCGAACTCCAAGCTCCTGAAACCGCACGTTGACAAGGAGCGATGACTCCTACCTGAAAACATGGCGTAACACATCGATATTATTTGGGATTTCGTAAAAACCTCGAAAACGGTTTTAACGGACTTTTCGGGAGGTGTCGAGAAATCTCGTGATGTGTCGGCATTCGTCTTTTCCGTTCAAGTGGATTTGACAAACGCGCCGGGCTGGGGTTTTATCTGCGGCAGGATCACCACGACCTACGGAGCAACGTCATGGGTATCGACCGCAAACGCATGAAACTTTTCGGCTGGGGCTGGACGGATACGATCTACGACCACAAAGGGCGGGACGAAGCTTTTTACGAGCAGTTATCCCGCACGTTGGAGGTGGACTGCACACGTGTGACCATGCCGCCTATACCGGTGGAAAACATCGAGCTTCCACCGTCGAAACTCGACGAAACGGACGTCGCCATGCTGGAAGCCGTGGTCGGCGAGCGGGTCACGGCCCACGACGCTTTCGAGCGGCTGGCCCACGCTTACGGCAAAAGCCTGCACGATCTCGTACGCATCCGCCAGGGTGTGGTCGAAGCGATTCCCGATGCGGTGGTCTACCCGGTTACGGCGTCGGAAGTCGCATCATTGATCGAACTGGCCCGCCAACGCAACTGGTCTCTCGTACCTTTTGGTGGCGGTTCCAGCGTCGTGGGCGGAGTGGAGGCATCCGACACGGACGGGCGACCGGTCGTCACTTTAGACACCACCCGTCTGGAAGGTCTGGTTTCCATCGATCTTCAAAGCCGTACGGCGACGTTCGGGGCGGGCACCTACGGCCCGGCTATCGAAGGCGAGTTGAATCCGTTGGGCTGGTCGCTGGGGCACTACCCGCAATCCTTCGAATTTTCCACCCTCGGCGGATGGATCGCCGCCCGTTCCGCCGGGCAGCAGTCCAACCAGTATGGCCGAATCGAGGATCTCCTGGTTTCCTGCCGCATGGTGAGCCCGGCGGGGGAACTCGTCACCTGGGACGGCCCTGCCTCGGCGGCGGGACCGGATCTGAAAAGCTTCGTCACGGGATCGGAGGGGACGCTCGGCGTGATTACGGAAGCGACCGTCGTCATCCATCCTCTTGCGCCTTACCACCGTATCCAGGCGGTAATGTTCAAGAATTTCGAGCAAGGCAAGGATGCGGTACGGGAAATCGTCCAGGCCGGGCACAAACCCTCATTCATGCGGCTGTCGGACGAGGGGGAGACGTCGTTCTACCTGGATTTGACCGGTACCGAGGGTGTCAAAGGGCTGGGGCTCGACGTGCTGGCGGCAATGGGGTACGGAAAATCCAAGTCCGTGTTGCTGATCGGCACCGAAGGCGAGCCGAAAACCGTGAGGCGCGAAGTCGCCGAATGTATTGCGATATGCAGGCGGCACAAAGGATTGAACCTTGGAACCTCACCCGCAAAAAACTGGCTTCACGACCGCTTTCATCATCCCTATCTGAGAGACGACCTGCTCGACCGGGGCATCGCCACCGAGACCCTGGAAACCTCCGTGACCTGGGACCGTATCCTTCCGATGACCCACGCCGTGAAAAAGGCGATCCGGCAGACTCTGGCAGACAGTGGCCGTAAAGGCATCGTCATGGCGCACCTGTCGCACTCTTACGCAGTGGGAAGTTGCGTCTACTTCATTTTCATGTATCCGCTCGATGCTTCCGACCCGGTGGGCCAGTGGTGGCCCATTAAAAAGGCTGCTTCCGATGCGCTGGCCCGGCATGGCGGGACGATCAGCCACCACCACGGAGTGGGGCTGGATCACAGAGATTGGATGGAAGGAGAAAAGGGGGCGCTGGGTATTTCGACCCTGCGCAGCCTGCAACGGCATTTCGACCCGGACGGCGTGATGAATCCCGGAAAGCTGGTGCATCCCCAATAGCCGTCTCGATTTCAGGAAAAGAATCTATCGGATTTGCACGCTGAAAGCTCGTCGGGTACAACCCTGCGCAATCGTTGGCGTATTCCATAAAAGGTCCGATCCCCCCAAACTTGGAAATTTCCGGGCTTCGGCGTACACTGCTGGCCGAAGGCGGACATGAGGGCGGGACGAACAGCGAGTGTGAAACACCATGGACAGAGACATTTTAAAGGACGTCAAGCGGCTGGTCGTCAAGATCGGCAGCAGCACCATAACCGATAGCCAGGGGGGCATCGCAAAGGATTTTCTCGCCACCCTGTGCGAAACCGTGCATCGACTCAACGAGCGCGGCATTGCGGTGACCGTCGTCAGTTCCGGCGCGATTGCGTTGGGATATCGGCTTCTTCAACTTGAACTGCCCCTGCCGGATATTCCCACCAAACAGGCGTCGGCAGCAGCGGGACAGCCGTTGCTGATGAGTCATTACATTCGTGAATTCAAGAAGATAGGACTTCCCGCCGCACAGATTCTCATCACCCGCGAGGATTTTCAGGACCGGCGGCGCTATCTCAACGCCAGGGAATCGTTGCTGAAACTGCTTCACTTGGGTTGCGTGCCCATCGTCAACGAAAACGATACGGTGCTGGTGGATGAAATCAAGTTCGGCGACAATGACAACCTGAGCGCCCTCGTCACCGGGCTGATCGACGCCGACCTTCTGGTTCTGTTGACCGATGTCGAAGCGGTCTACGACGCCGACCCTCACCGGTGTAGCGAGGCCCATGCGTTGAGCCACATTGCGGAAATTACACAGGAATTACTCGATCAAGCAGGTGAGGGCGGCGTGTTGGGGCGTGGCGGGATGCATTCCAAATTGCTGGCCGCCAAAACCACCGCCGATTTCGGCATTCCCACGATGATCGCCAAGGGTGACCGCCATACCCTGCACGAACTCGTGGCCGGGAAGTCTTGCGGCACCTGGATCGACGCCGCCGAAAACCGCATGATAAGCCGAAAACGCTGGATTTCCCGCTCGTTGGAGCCCGAAGGCGGAGTGATCGTGGATCGCGGCGCGTATCGCGCCTTGTGCGAACGAGGGAAATCCCTGCTTCCCAGCGGGGTGATCGGTATCGTGGGACAGTTCGAACGCGGCGCGCTCGTCGAGATCAAGGACCGAGACGGCCATGCTATCGGGCGGGGGTTGTCGCGCTATTCGAGTCTCGATGTCCCCCGCATCGCGGGATGTCACTCGAAGCAAATCCGTTCCATTCTGGGGTATACGTTCGGGGAAGAAATCGTCCACCGGGACGATATGGTGATCGATAGAAACGGAGACGTGCAATGAACGAGATGGAAGCGCGGGGGTGGCTGTGGCCGAAAATCGAGGACGCCAGCAAGGCTGCCGAAGAGTTGGCGAGACTGGATACTGCGAGGAAAAACGCAGCTTTGGGGAGCATCGCCCAGGGGTTGCGCGAGCACGTGGGAGAAATCCTCGCCGAAAATGGTATTGACGTGGAAAAGGCCGAAAAGGAAGGGAAATCCGCCGCGTTGGTGGATCGCCTGCGCTTGGACGAAGCCCGCGTGGAAGCGATGGCTCGCACGATGGAAGAGGTCGCCGAACTTCCCGACCCGGTGGGGGAACTTTACGACGTGAAAAGGCGTCCGAACGGGTTACTTGTATCGCGGATGCGCATTCCTCTGGGGGTGATCGGCATCGTTTTCGAGTCGCGCCCGAACGTGGTTTGCGACACGGCGGCGCTGTGTCTGAAAAGCGGCAACTGCGTGATTTTACGGGGAGGTTCAGACGCCGCCCACTCCAACGCTGTTTTAGGCGGAGTGCTTCGCCATGCGCTGAAGGACGCCGGACTTCCCGAATCGGCGGTGACGGTCATCGACCGCACGGACCGGACAGTGGTGCTCGAAATGCTGCGGGCGCGCGGCGGGATCGATTTGCTGATTCCGCGTGGTGGAGAGTCGTTGATCCGCTTCGTGGACGAGCACGCGCGGGTGCCGGTGGTGCTGCATTTCAAGGGGGTCTGCCACATGTTCGTGGATCGGGACGCCGATCTCGACATGGCGTATGATCTGGCCTTGAACGCCAAGGCGCAGCGCGCCGGGGTGTGCAACGCCCTGGAAACGCTGCTCGTGGATCGTCCCGTGGCCGAGCTCTTTTTGCCTGGCATGGCCGAGCGTTTTCGCGAGGTCGGCGTGGAATTGCGGGGCTGCGGAACCACCTGCCGCATCGTGCCCGACGCCACCCCCGCCACCGAGGAGGACTGGCCCGCCGAATACCTGGATCTCGTCTTGGCGGTCAAGGTGGTGGATGGCATGGACGAAGCGCTGGCGCACATTGGAAAGTACTCGTCGCTGCATACCGAAAGCATCGTGACTGAGCACTATGGCCGTGCCCGGCGCTTTTTGCGCGAGGTGGGCAGTTCCTGCGTGCTAGTCAACGCCTCTACCCGTTTCAACGACGGCGGACAACTGGGGCTTGGCGCCGAGATGGGGATTTCCACTACGAAAATCCACGCCTTCGGTCCGATGGGACTGAGGGAACTGACGACCTCGAAATTCGTCGTGATGGGTGACGGCCAGATGCGGCAATAGTCGCGCCGTTTCGTGCAAATTTATGTAGATTCGTGCCGAGATCGGCTGCAATTTTCTGCAAAAACGTGCTGAATTGCGTCAGATCCTGTCGAAAGGATCGACGGTTTCGCGTTCTTCCCGGCTTTCCTGGCGGCTGCGAAGCAGATTTTTAGTGAACTCCACCTCAAGCGGGAAGTAGGATTCGAAAGCCGGACAGCGGATGTCGGTGTCTTTGAGGGCTTCGAGCGTGGCGGCGCAGTTGTGCACCGCCCGGTGATTGAAGTATTCGTACACCTGTTTCGGAAACGACAGGATGTTTTCGATCATCGGGATGTGCAGAATCCCTTTGTACATGCTTTGAGGCACGCCGAAAGAGGGCATCGAACGTCCGAGGTAGGTGCAGAGCACCTCGAAAAACGTCTTGAAAGTCAAGGGATACGGATCGCTCAGGTGGTAGATGCGGCCCAGGGCGTCTTCCTGCGTGATAAGGTGCAGGGCCGCCTTGACCACGTAGTCCGAGGGTGTGAAATTGGTGATGCCGTGGCAGTTTCCCGGCAGGAAAATCGGCTTGTTGCGGTCGGCCAGCAATATGGTGAGCATCAGTTTCAGTGGCCCCTCGAATGAAGTCACCTCGCCTGTCTGGCTGTCACCCAACAACGGTCCCATGCGGAAGACGGTGACGGGGACGTCGGCCATGGCGCGGTTGACGAGGGTTTCGCCCCTGAAGCAGGTCAATTCCATGTGGTTACGGAAGCTTTGCTCCCGACCGAGTTCGTTTTCCCGGATCACGCCCTTGCGGCGACCCGAGACGTAAAGGCTCGAAAAATGGGCGAAACGTCGTAAGTTATCGCAATCTCTTGCAAAATCCACGATCCGCGAGACGCCTTCCACGTTGAGGCGCAGGTAATCCCGGCGGCTCAATCCCGTATACGTGCAGGTGGAGAGGTTGAAGAGGTACCGGACTTTTTTCGCCAGTTCGTTGTATTCCTCGCCGGACAAACCCATGTCCAGGGCGTTGACCATCCCTTCGAAAAGCCTGATACGTCGCAGCTTTGCGGGCGTGTAGCGGGCAGCGAGGGTTTTCTTGACGCGCGGGGAACTGTCGGGCAGGACGAGCAGGCAGACGGTCGTGCCTCGCCAGCGCTCCAGCAGTTCATCGACCATGCGCAACGCGATGAATTCCGGGTATCCGATCACGAGAACGTGTTGCTTGATGGCGTTCCCGCTGGATTTGCCTGCCATGCCTTGCCTCCCCATTCAGACCCGATCGGTCTTTTCGTTCAAACTCCTTCGCTCACGATTACGAAGGAAGGGTTTTGCCCTCTTTTTCCCACTGTTTCCAGAGGGTTTCGACTTGTCGCCGCGCTTGGTCCGGAGTGCCGGAGTTGTCGATCACCCAGTCAGCCACCCGCGTTTTCTCCTCGGTTTTCATCTGGCTGGCGACGATCTCCCGCGCCTGTTCCTCGCTTATCCGGTCTCGGGCGGTCAGGCGGCGAAGTTGTTCATTTTCTTCCACCGTGACGACCACGAGGCCATTGAAGGTTTCATACAGGCCGGTTTCGACCAGCAACGCGGCTTCGTAGATCGCAATCGGGCGTTTTTCCTCTTCCAGCCGGGCCAATTTCTCGGCGGTGAGCCGCTGGACTTCCGGGTGCACGATGGCTTCGAGGTCGCGGCGAGCATCTGCATCGGCGAACACCACGCCTCGCAGCCAGGTACGGTTCAGGGTGCCGTCTTTGTCGATGGCCTGGGGGCCGAAGCGTGCAACGATGCGCTCGAAAGCCGCTTCTCCCGGCTCGACCGCCTCCCTGGAGACGAGATCGGCGTCGATCACCCCCGCGCCCAATGTGGCGAACATCGCGGCCACGGTACTTTTTCCGCTTGAGATGCCACCGGTCAACCCGAATACCCACATGTTGAAATTCCTCATGGTTTCATACAAGTATAGCGCGTCGCCGAGCCGAGGTCGAATTTTTTCGAGGAGGGTTTCAAACGGGGGGCGCAGAGTGCCCTGAGTAGGAAAAAGCGTAGGTCGAGTGATTTTACCCGACAATTTGCTAAAAATTGCCGGAAAGGTCATCGACACTCATACGGTGCAACAGCCAGCGCCAGGCATCTTGCCGGGATCGAACGTAGCCTTCCCATTGGGCTTTGCGCAGGCTTTTCAACAGCCGTTTCAACTCGTCGGAGGATGTTTTCACTCCTCGCGCTCGAATTTCACGCGGTGTCAGCAGCTTCGGCGGCGGTGAGCCGCTCATCGCCTCGTGCCGACGACCGACGAAAAGCCAGTCTTGCACCGGATAGCCATGCAGTTTTTTTCTGGCGTATTCGATGGCCCAAGCTTCCTCGAAGCCCTGTTGCATGAAGATTCTGGAGCGCTCGTTGAACGTCAGGCTGCCCCAACGGGACATCTTCAGCGCCAGACGAATCACCCGCTCCAGCGAGGTTTTTTCGCGCATGGTCAGGTGCAGACGGGCACCCGTCCATTGCAGATCTTCTTCCGAAAAATGTCCGCTACACAAATGGAGCCATGCCAGCAGCGAGGTCATACCCGGACGCAGGCGCTCCAGGCCGTCAAGCACTCCGGGGGAAGTTGTCGAGACGATGGGCGAGCTTTCGGACAGCAGTGTGCGCCAGATGCCCGAAGTCTGTAACAACACCAGCGAACGCTTGGCGATTCGGAGTTGGAAGTGTTTTTTTACTTCCTCGTGGATGCGTTCGATGGCGACGATGAGAATTCGGTTCGAATGGCGACGCATCGCCAGCCAGGTGCGCGGTTCGATTTTCCAGCCGAATTGCACGGCGAAGCGGATGCCGCGCATGATGCGCAGTGGATCTTCCCTGAACCTGATATTCGGGTCGCACAACGAACGGATGACGCCGTTGCGGATGTCTCGTTCGCCTCCCACATCGTCGATGACCCGCTGCCGGGCGGGATCGTAGTACAGCGCGTTGCAGGTGAAATCCCGACGGAAGGCGTCCTCCTGACGGCTTCCGTAAATCATTCCCTTGGCGACCTGTTCCTTGCCGTCAACAAGTCCTTTGGCGCGACCCTTGAGGTTGTCCGCCCGAAAAGTGGATACCTCCACGTAGGAGGGTCCGCCGAATACGAGCACGACACCGAAAATCCGGCCTACCAGGCGAGTGCGTTTGAACAGGGAAGCGATTTGATCGGGGGTCGCGCTGGTCACGACGTCCACGTCGTGGGCCTCGATTCCGAGGAGTAGGTCGCGCACCCAGCCGCCGCAGAAATAGGCTTCGTGACCCGCTTCGGTCAGTACCGCCACAATGCGGCGTGCCCAGGGATATTGTGAGGACGGATGCTTGGCCATGTGTGTGAAAATCCGTTCCTTCGTTCAATAACTTCGATGCTTCGTGTATTTCGAAGTCCGGTTCTTATGGACGCGAAACGCGACGAAATTGCTTCATTCGTTGTCCATTCCCCCTAACGGGCGCAAAATTCTTGCCAACGGCGGAGGGGATTTCATATATACTCTTTTGGAATCGGAAGCAAACGAGGTTCCAACAAAGGATGGTCGATGATCCGAAGTCTAATAGTTTCCATGCGTCCCAAGCAGATGGTCAAGAACGCCTTTGTCTTCGGGCCGCTCATTTTCTCCAACAACCTGTTTTCCCTCGAAAAATTCGGGGCCTCGGCGGTAGCATTCGCCTCATTTTGCTTCCTCGCGGCAGCCGTGTATCTGCTCAACGATGTGGTGGACCTCAAACGCGACCGTGAACACCCGGTCAAACGGCACCGCCCCATCGCCAGCGGGGAACTTCCCGCCTCCGTCGCATTGCTCGCTTCTGCGGTTTTCGCGGCGGCAACCATTGCCGTGAGCCTTTGGCTGAATACCTATCTCACTGTAATCCTTGGTTTTTACCTCGTCAACAACGTGCTGTATTCGTTCGTACTGAAACGCTACGTTCTGCTGGACGTGGGGTCCATCGCCTTCGGTTTCGTGTTGCGCGTGCTGGCGGGTGCGACGGCGATCCAGGTCGATCCTTCGCCGTGGTTGATTATCTGCACGATGACGCTGGCCTGCTTCCTAGGATTCGGCAAGCGACGCCACGAACTGGTGCTGCTCAACGACAACCCGCAATCTCACCGGTCGGTGCTTAAAGAGTATTCGCCGCAGTTGCTGGACCAGTTGTTGATGATTACCGCCGCCATGGCAATTATTACCTACGCCATCTACACCATTGCGCCGGCGACGGTCGAACACTTCGGTACCACGCATCTGATTTACACCGTTCCTTTTGTATTGTACGGGGTTTTCCGCTATCTTTACCTGGTGCACGTCCGTTTCGAAGGCGGCGACCCGGCCAAGGTGTTGTTGGGAGATCCCCCGTTGATTTTCAACATTCTGTTGTGGCTGGCGAGTTGTCTGATGATCGTCGAGGGGGTGGTTTGAAAGCGCATTATTTCGTTCTGATATTTGCCCTAATCGCCAACGCGGTGGCCAATATTCTCATAAAAGAGGGGATGAAGGCCAAGGCCGTCAGTCTTGCCCAACCCTGGGAGACCGCGCAGCAGATCGTTTTGAACCCCTTCGTTGTCTCCGGCGTCTTTTTCTTTGGCCTGGCGCTGGCGGCTTATTCGTTCGTGCTATCCAAGATCCCGCTTTCGGTGGCCTACCCGATCATGACCTCGGCGGGCTTCTTGATTGTCCTGGGCTATTCGACCGTAAAACTCCAGGAATCGTTGACAATGTGGCAGATTGTCGGGGTTTTGTGTATTCTGGTCGGAATTATTCTGGTCGCCGGAAATATGAACGGCTGATCGAAACGAGAAAAACGCTGTATGCAACGTCGTGCGGCTCAACGCATATCGAGGAACCATGTCGGATCAAGACCAACCCCACGTCGAAAAAAACGCCACAGCGGAGGAATCGTCCCCGCCGGTGGAAGCCGTTGCCGCAACCCCGAATGAAGAAGCAAAAGAAGAAGAAAAACAGGGAGATAAGCCTGTCGAAGAAGTGGCTTCTTCCGTATCTTCCAACGAGTCTTTGAAAGAAGAACCCGACGAGGACGCTTCGGAAGAACAAGCGGAAGAGTCTGAAGAGAGCGAAGAGAACGAAGAGGGTGAAGAATCCGAATCGATTGAAGAGGAAAACGAAGACTCCGCCGAATCTGCCGATGACGAGCCGTTAAAAGTTCAAAAGCAGATCCTTGGGCGGGTACGGTTTCGTCCCGCAGGAGAGCCTTGTCTAGTAAATACGGGAGGGTACGCCCTGCAGCCCACGCAGAAAGTTGTGGTGGAAATCGACCGAAGTCTGCGTCTGGGTCATGTGTTGGAGGTGGGTAGCGAGGCCAAAGGGGACACCGACAACCTGCCCAGAGTGGTGCGCATTGCCAACGAAAAGGACGAACGCCTGGAGGAACAGAACAAAGAACGCTCCCTCGATTCGTTTAAACAAGCGCTTGCCGAGATCGAAAAACTGAATCTGCCGATGAAACTGATCGAGGTGGAATATCTGCACACCGGGCACAAGGCGATTTTCTATTTCAGCGCGGACGGTCGTGTGGATTTCCGCCAACTCGTGCGCAATCTCGCCCATCAGTTGCGAATTCGCGTCGAAATGCGGCAGATCGGCATCCGAGACGAGGCAAAGATCATCGGCGGCATCGGTCCATGCGGACTCCAGACTTGTTGTAGTTCGTGGTTGACCGATTTCGTGCCGGTTTCCATCAAAATGGCCAAAGAACAGAATCTTTCGTTGAAACCGCAAAAAGTTTCCGGGTTGTGCGACCGTCTGATGTGTTGTCTTTCCTACGAATCGTCTCATTATCGGGAACTGCAGCGTGGTCTTCCGAAAATCGGGAAAAAAGCGGATACCTGGAAAGGGCGCGGACGCCTTTTGGAAGTCAATATCGCCCGGCGCACCATGCGGTTCGATCTGGAAGAGGGCGGCACGCTGATTTGTACCGTCGAAGATTTTCGGGCCTTCAAAGACGATCCGGAGCATTTTACCGCTCCGGTGGAATCCGACGATACCCAACGCATCGACGAGCAGCTTCGCCACACACCGAGCCTGAAAGAGGAAGCGGCCAACGGAATCGCGAAAAGCGATGGTTCTTCTTCAAAGGTCCAGGCTTCGGGCTCTTCACCCGACAAACGGGACGGAAATAAAGAAGCAGAAGTTTCGGAAACGAAACCGAAAGGCCGGTCCCGTTCCAGGGGCCGCAGACGACGCAAAAAACCTGCTGGCGGCAAAGTGAATTCCAACGCGCCGAACCAGGCGGCTGGAGGCAAGGATTCGACGTCCTCGGAGGGTGAAAAGAATCAGGGAAAGCCCTCGCGAACCTCGAAATCCGGTGGGGCAGGGGACAAGCCAAAACCGGGGAAATCCCGCCGAAGACGCAGGCGACCCTCCAAACCGAAGACAGCCAAACCCAAGCCGGACAAGCCGACGTGACCCGGTAGAGTGCCCTTTTCTTCGGGTATACAAGACATTTGCTTGCCTGTGCGGGCGTTCGTGGGTAAACTGTGGCATCTTATACCATGGATGCGGGAAGCGGTTCCCGCCGGAGTACCCAAAAAGCCATTCGAAACCGCAAGCGCGGCGATGGCGAGGACGTTTTAGGCCGATTAACGGCAAGCAGGTCAGGCAATGTCACAAAAACAAGGTGAAATCAACGCTCTATTGGGAAAAGGCAGCGAATTCGAAGGCAAACTGCTTTTCGAAGGAACCGTCCGAATCGATGGAAAGTTCAAGGGTGAGATCAAGTCGAACGACACCCTCATCGTTGGAGAAGGGGCGAATGTCGAGGCCGAAATCAAGGTGGGACGCCTGATTTCCTACGGCGACATTTCCGGGAATATCGTGGCCCAGATCAGCATCAACCTGCACGCTCCCGCCGTGATGAACGGCTCGCTCAACACGAAAAGTCTGACCATCGAGGAGGGCGTGCGCTTCGACGGCTCCTGCCTGATGGGCGAAAAGCGCGGCCCAGGTCAGAGTTCGCAGCCTCCGCAGAAAAACGAAGACAAATCGGGAAATAAGAAAAACTGAAATATCTGTAAATTTCAAATTATTTCAGTGACTTGCACATGGATGCCTCGCCTTTTGCCGAATTGAGATTGTCATTCTGGCGGGGGCGAGTTTTCTTTCTGAAAGCATTGTTTTCCCCAAAAATTCGTCATACGACTCTTTTGGCGAACCCCGGAAATGCATCCTTTTCTTCTCCGCCCTGTCTGTTCCGTTGACATCCCCTGTCCGTCGGGATACACCCTAAGACACCATATTATTTCTGGAAAGGCGGAAAGATGATTAAAAGTATGACGGGTTACGGAACGGGGAACGCTTCGCTGGGCGATACGGTGGTTTCGGTCGAAATCAAAGCGGTCAACAGCAAATTCCTCGATGCCAAATTGTATTCACCTCCCGAATTCCATGGGCTCGAAATGGAAATCAAGAAGCGCTTGCGGCAGTCGATCAGTCGCGGGCGTGTGGAAGTGTTTCTCAATTACGATGGGGACTCCATCGATTCCGGCAAAAAACTGATGATCGACTGGGCGCTTGCAGATCAATATTTCCAGGCATTTCAAAGCTTTAAAGAACGCTTCGGGATTCATCAAGATCCGAATCTTTCCATGCTCACCGGGGCCAAAGAGGTCATTACGGTGTCTCGAAAGGGGGCGGACCCAGGAGAAACCTGGAGAAAACTTGAGCCGGGATTCGACGCCGCGTTGAAAGTGCTCGACGACATGCGCCAGGAGGAAGGCAAGACCCTGGCCATCGATCTCGCCGGGCGCTGCAACCTGATCCGGGAATTGACGCAGAAAATCGCCAAAATAGTGCCGCAAACCGTCGAAGCCTACCGGGAAAAGCTGGAGGAGCGCATCGGCGCCATCGCCCCGCAGGAACTGGACCAGAACCGGCTCAATCAGGAAGTCTGTTATTTCACGGATCGTTGCGATGTCAGCGAGGAAATCACGCGGTTGAAAAGTCACATTCAGCAGTTTCTGAGATTCCTCGAATCCAGCGAACCGGTGGGGCGCAGACTGGATTTTCTGCTTCAGGAAATGAACCGGGAAACCAATACGGTAGGATCGAAGTCCGGCAGCGCCGAGGTTTCCCACACCGTCGTGGAAATCAAGGGCGAATTGGAGAAACTCAGGGAGCAGGTTCAAAACGTGGAGTGAGAGATGGGAACACGGGGACGGCTGTTCGTGGTGTCCTCGCCTTCGGGAACGGGGAAAACCACGCTGTGCAACGCCGCATTGAAAACGCTGGATTGGCTAAAAATATCCACTAGTTACACGACGAGAAAACCCAGAGGCGATGAGCGCGACGGCGTAGAGTATTTCTTCGTCGATGACTCTGAATTCGATCGGATGATTCGAGACGAAGAGTTCGTAGAGTGGGCCAAAGTGCACGGCCATCGGTACGGTACGTCGCGCAAAAAACTGGACGAGCTTTTGCAAAACAGTCGTGGCGTGCTGTTCGATATCGACGTGCAGGGAGCCGCCAACCTGAAGAAAAGCTTCCCGGAAGCGGAGCTTATCTTCATTCTTCCTCCGTCCATGGCCGAACTTTCAAGGCGTCTGCGCGAGCGCAAAACGGACGATCCCGCCGAAATCCAGCGTCGTTTGCGCGGAGCGCTCGACGAGATCGAGAAGGCGGCGCGTTACGATTATCGTATCGTCAACGACGACCTCGATACGTCCATTGAAGAGTTGCTCGCGATTTTGACGGGAAATCCTCCCAAGTCTTCGAATTTGCAGGAGGATATCGCCCGGCTCTCCTCGGAATATCACCGCTTGTTTTCGGAATCGTGATGAACGGAACAGACATCCACACGGAACGCAAAAAGCTGCTGCAGGAGATCCGCTCCAGCGGCAGATCCTACGACGAATCTTTGGTGCATCAGGCTTCGGAATTCGCGGTAGGCTTGAAACGCAACTCCCGCTACGATCTCACCTGTTCGCTTTCGGTTGCGCGCACAATGGTGAAACTCCGGGCCGACAGCCACGGCGTAGCCGCCGCCTTGCTGCACGACGTGCTTTTGCACGAATTGACGGACATGGATACGTTGCGTGAGAAATTCCCGGAACCGGTGGGGAAGCTCGTCGCGGAAGTCACGCAGCTATTAAAAATCAATCTCCTCGAAACCCGGCATTCCAAAAAGGAAAGCTTTCGGAAAATGCTTTTGGGGCTGGCCAAGGATCTTCGGGTCGTGCTGATCCGTCTGTCCCATGCCCTGTATTGGATGGAGCACCTCGACCGATTGCAGGAAGAGGAAAAGTTACGTTTCGCAAAGGAAACACGGGACGTGCTCGCGCCCATCGCTGGACGTCTCGGTATCCAGTGGATACGAATTCTTCTCGAAGACGCGGCCTTCGAAGTGCTCGATCCCGGCACGTACCGGGAGTTGAAAAGCGCCATCGAGAGCGACCGTTCGCGGCGTAAAACCTTCGTGGACCACATCCTGAAGGATCTGAAGGGAATGGTGCTTTCGGCGATTCCCGAGGCGACGATCTACGGACGCGAGAAGCATCTTCTTTCCACCCATTTGAAGATGATTCGCAAGCGAATACCGTTGGATGAGGTATTCGACCGGCTGGGATTCCGCATCCTGGTCAACGAGGTGGGGGAGTGCTACCAGGTTATGGGAATGATTCATTCCCGATGGAAACCGCTTCCCCGGCAGATCAAGGATTACATCGCGGTTCCAAAGCCCAACGGATACCAGTCGCTGCATACTATCGTTCAAGGGCCTGAGGATCAGATTCTGGAAGTGCAGATCCGTACCCGTACCATGCACGAAATCGCCGAAAACGGCATTGCGGCCCACTGGAAATACAAGGAATCCGGTGTCACTGAAACCTCGGCGAAAGACCGGCAGAACGTCAACTGGCTGAGGACGATCATCCAGGCCAGCGGCGAGGAAAACCCCGACGAAGGCCTGCCGCTGTCGATGGATCTTTTCGCGGACAAAGTATTCGTGTTTACGACGCGCGGCGACGTGCGCGAACTGCCGACGGGGGCCACTCCTGTGGACTTCGCCTTCGCGATTCACACCGAGTTGGGTGAGCACTGCGTGGGGGCGAAGGTCAACGGGCACATCGTGCCCTTCGAACGCGAGTTGGAAAACGGCGACGTGGTGGAAATCCTCACGCGCGCCAACCAGCGTCCCAACAAAGAATGGCTCGAATTCGTCAAAACCAGCAAGGCGAAATCCAAGATTCGCTCCTTTCTGCGAAGAGCCGAGCGTGAACGGGCTGCGGAATTGGGTCGGGTGGAACTCGAACAGACCTTCAAGCGCTGGAAGCTCAATTTCTCGCGGATCACCAAGCGTGGGGAATTGAGAAAAGCTTTCGAAAAATTCAAGGTGAATTCGGCGGAGGAGTTGGCGGCTCTTGTCGGGGAGAAAAAAGCGCGGGCCGAAGATGTGGCCTTGATTTTCATGCCGAAGGAAGCGCTGGAGAAAAT
This sequence comes from Myxococcota bacterium, assembly GCA_963663525.2. Lineage (GTDB taxonomy): Bacteria > Myxococcota_A > SURF-8 > SURF-8. The sequence goes on along the minus strand of CAXXHC010000002.1, from coordinate 455,335 downwards.
CGAGCGCCAGCGCCGCGAAGAAGAGGAAAGACGCCTGAAAAAGGCCAAAGCCAGAGCCGAACGCCGTCAAAAGAGTCATCGCAGCGGCGTGAGTGTGTCGGGTATGAAAAATATTATGGTTAGTTTTGCCAAGTGTTGTCATCCCGTCATGGGAGACAACATCAAGGGATACATCACGCGCGGCAGGGGTATCACGATTCACCGAACCGATTGCAAACGCTTGACGGATTTCGAAGAATCACGAGTGGTTCCGGCAAATTGGGAGACGGAAGCCGGTGTGGAACTTCCGGTGCGGCTGCGTGTGATTGCGGAGAATCAGACGGGTGTGCTGTCGCAGCTTTCCCAGACGATGACCCGCTGGGGGATCAACATCGCCTCCGTTCGGGGAGAGGTGAACGAATCGGAGTGGATCGGCAAGCTCGACTTCGTGATTATGGTGTCGGATCTTTCCCAGGTCGGGCAGGTGATCGCCGACCTGAAAAAAGAGAAAAACGTGCACAATGTGTTCCGAATCGACTGATGTCTTTCTACTCTTTTATTTCAGGATGTACGGAAAAACTGTAAAAGCGCTGACCCATCCCCAGTTTTATGAAAGTCTAATTTGACCAAGGATAGGATGAGTCCGCTCGTCCCGAGTGCCGCCCGTAAGGGCGGTGTATCGAGGGATCAGTTCGAAAAACGCTATGGTTCGATACGATTTGCTTCGCAAATCACTCACCATGAGCGGTTTACCTCTTGGATGAAAAAGTGGGGATGGGTCAGGCAAAAGCGGGAGATTTCCTGTTTTTTTTGCGAAAAGTTTTCTGGAAATAGAAAAGTGCAGTATCATTAAAAGTTAATCATCGTTTTTGGAGAACGAATGGCTTCCGACATCGACATCCTGCGCCGAGAAAACGAGAAACTACGCCTGGAAAACGACCTGCTCGTCAAGCGTATTCAGCAGCTTGAATCCGACGACTCCGGGCAACGGCAGACCATCCAGGGTCTGAGTATCATGGTGCTTCAGGTGGACGACGAATTTCGGATTCGTTACATCAACAGCACCATGGAAAAATTCGTCGGCTGCAATCGTGCCGAACTCAACGGCTGTGCCGTTTCTCAAATCGACGACACCTCCCTCGGTCGCGGATTCATCCAACTGATGCTCGAAAAATCCCGCGAAACCGGAGAGGAACTGATTAGTGAGCAGGAAATCCACGTCGATGGCAAACTTCGCTACGTAAAAGTAACTACAACGTTCACCAACAATGTGGGCCAGATACTGGTGGAGGACCAGTCCGACTTCAAACGGATGGAAGCCTCGTTCAAGCGGTACGTCGCCCCGAAGGTTATCGACCAACTCGTCAAATCCGGCTTCGACGTGTTCAAGCCGAAAAAGTACGAAATGACCGTTCTTTTCGCGGATTTGCGCAATTTTACCTCGATGAGCACCCGTCATCCGCCGGAACTCGTCAAGAAGATCATCGACCGTTTTCTCGGGATCATGATGAAGACCATCATCAATGCGGACGCCACGGTGGACAAGGTTGTCGGCGATGAGGTCATGGCGCTGTTCGGCGCGCCGATCCGATACCACGATCACGCGCTTCGGGCCGTGAAAACCGCCCTCGAGATGCAGGAAGCGCACCGCCTCGTGATGCAGGAATGGGAGGAAGCCGGGCTGGAACCGCTGAAAATGGGCATCGGCATCAACAGCGGGGAAATGATCGTGGGCAATATCGGCTCGGAATTGCGGATGGATTACACGGTGTTGGGCCACCATGTCAATCTCGGCGCACGTTTGTGTAGCGCGGCGAGAGGCGGGCAGATTCTGATTTCGATGCGCAGTTTCGAACTGGCTCGTGAGTTTCTCCAAAACGATCCCTATGCCTTGAACCGCCAGGTGAAATTCAAAAGCGCACAGAAAATTCTGGCGAAAGGCATCGACGAACCCATCAAAACGGTAAGCGTCATCGACACCGCGTTCCAAGAGAGTTGACGCCGGACGCCGGTTGTCGTTGCGTTCTGCATGGTATGGAATTTCTTGGATTTTTCGGCATTAAAGTAGTTGCTATTTGATTTTGGCAATAGAAGACCCTGGAAACAAAGTGTGGCACGGGCGAAGCGACGTGAAACGTCCGCTTGCCCGTGTACGAACGATGTCCATGGGCAACCTGCGGTTCGCCCATGCCACCCATGACGAGACGATCGCTAAAAGCAGTTAAGAACCGCATTTAAGAAAGGATTTTTTCGATGAAGCGTTCCTTGGGCGCGAAAACCCTGGTTTATCCCACACCGGTGTTTATCATCGGTTCATACGATTCCGAAGGCCGACCCAATGCGATGGCCGCCTCATGGTCCGGCATCTGCTGCTCGTCGCCCCCGGCGGTCTCCGTGTCTCTTCGGGAAGCCACGTACACCTACGGAAACGTGATGGAAAGAAAGGCCTTCACCATCAGTATTCCCGGTGAAACGCATTGGAAAGAAGCCGACTACTTCGGCCATGCGTCGGGACGCAACGAGGACAAATTCGCCGCAACAGGATTGACGCCGGTACGTTCCGAAGTGGTGGACGCCCCCTATGTCGGGGAATTTCCCTTCGTCGTCGAATGCAAACTCCTCCAAACCGTGAAAATCGGCCTGCACACGCAATTCATCGGTGAAATCATGGACTTGAAGGCAGATGAAGAGCTGCTCGCAGACTCGAAAATCCCGTTGATCGAGCAAGTTCGGCCTCTGGTGTTCGTCCCGATCGTCAGAGAATACTACGGAATCGGCGACAAGGTGGGAAAAGCCGGATCGCCGAAAAAATGAAAGAATTCATCCCGCTGTTTCATGTCTTCGAGTTTGTGCCAATACCGGGTTCGGAACGCGGAGCCGACTCGTGGAGAGCCGCTGTTTATCCAATAACAATAAATACTTGCCAGGAAAGTCCGACTTAAGTATAACCAGCGCGGCGCGAGAATGGCGGAATTGGTAGACGCACCAGATTTAGGATCTGGCGGGAAACCGTGGGGGTTCGAGTCCCCCTTCTCGCACCAGATTTTTTCTTTTAATTACGTGGAGGCTACTTTGTCCGAGAACGACATCAAAATTACCGAAATCTCTCCCGTCGAACGCGAAGTGAAAATCGTGATCCCGGCGGAATCGTTTAACAAAAAGAGCGAGGAGTTTTTCCAGGAAAACAGGAACGCCATCCACATGCCGGGGTTTCGCAAAGGCAAAGTGCCTAAAAGCCTCATCGTCAAGCGTTTCCGCAAGGACATTCAGGCCAAGATGGTGGAGGACGCCTTCACCGAGTCCCTGGAAAGCAACAATCTCAATCCCGTAGTGTCGCCGGTCATGAAGGAACCCGTTTTCGGGGACGACGGCAGCATCACCATCCGTTTCACCGTCGAGACCATGCCCAAACTGGGTGCGATTCACATCGACGGCCTCGATGTAGAAAAAGAACGGGTCGAAATCGACGAAAGCGCCATCGATGGCAAACTGGAAATGCTTCGCGAACAGCAGGCCGATTTCCAGATTATCGACGATCGCGACGTAACCGAGGAAACCGACTGGGCGGACACCAGTTTCCGTGCCTGGAAGGACGATGAGAATCCCGAGGAGGTCAAGTTCCAGGACAACCTGTTCGATCTCAGCGGCGAGGGATTGCTTCCCGGTTTGGCGGAGAATCTTCGAGGCAGGAAGAAAGACGAAACCTTCCTCTTCGACATCGAGATCCCGGAGGATCATTCCAACGAAGCCTTACGCGGCAAGACCGTTCATTTCGAAATGGTCATCAAGGAAATCAAAAAGCGCGTGGTGCCGGAACTGGACGACGAATTCGCCAAAGATCAGGGCGATTACGAAACCCTGGAAGCGTTCAAAGAGCATCTGCGCGACGAAATGCGCCAAAAAGAAGGCGAACGGATGGAAGAGCGCTTCAACCGTCGCATTTTTGAAAAAGTGTTGCAAAACAACGACGTTCCTGCACCTCCGGGGCTTATCGAGCGCCAGGTGGACATGCTCATTGAAGACCAGTTCCGCATGATGCTCTCTGCCGGACTCGGCGGCGACCACATCCCGACTGACAATCCCGAGCTTCGCGCTGCCGTGCGTCCTGAAGCCGAACATATGGTCAAAACGGCCCTGTTGGTCGAGCACGTCGCGAAAAACGACCAGCTCGACGTGACGGAAGAGGAAATCGACGAGTACCTCAAATCGCGTCTCGATGATGAGAACAAAGCCAATTTCGCCCGCATCAAATCCCAGTGGCAGGAACAGGGTCAATGGGACAACGTGGCGTTCTATCTGAAAGAACGGAAAATCGCGTCCAAGCTGGCGGAAAACATGACCGTGACCGAAGTCGATCCCATTCCGGATCGTCCGCCCATGCCTGCCGAAACACCTGAAAACGAAGAAGAAAACGGGCCTCTCGAATCGGCGGCGGCTCCCGTGCCCGGTGGTTTCAAAGAGACCGAAAGCGGCCTCGTGCTTCCCGATTCCTCCGAGGAAACAAGCGAAGAGGAAACGAAGGACGAGTGATTTCATCCTTCAGCGAAGCCATAAAAAACGGGATTTCCGGTTGTCGGAAATCCCGTTTTCATTTGGTGGATTGTCGAACGTCACTTGTCGGCGGCGAGTACCTCGTGCGTCGCGTCGCCTTTCATCTCGAACGTTTCATCACCCAATTTGATTTTGAAGGAGTAGGTGTTCTCCCCTCGGAAGAAAATCGGGTTTCCCGCGATGGATTTGACCACCGATCGCATCACACGCTCCATCTGGTCGAGCATCACGAAGCGCTGCATGTAATTGGTAAGTTTCCACTCGCCTGCGATGGCGTTTTGGGTGTCGTTGGCCTGAATCGTGAAGCGTGAATCGATGCCGTAGCCGCCTTTTTCCTTCTGGGAGTCGAAACCGTTGAGAACGAAATCTCTCGTGATATAGCGTACTTTGTCCTTGTCCACGACCATCATCCAGCCTGCCGGAGCCCGTCCGTACTTTTTATTGCCGACGAGTTGCATCACGTTGAACGAGTAGTCGTTCGTGTGGGTGTGGAAGCCCACGCGGCGGGCGATGAACATCGTGGGCAGCATGGTCTGGTAGCTGTGTTCGTGGTAGGCCCAGCCCGTCACGTTGAAGGAATGTTTGCCGAGTGTCAGCGTGCCTTTTACCCGCGCGCGGGGAATGGTGAAAAACACGGCCAGCTCGTCGCTTTTGTCTTTGTTGAAATAGTATGTGCCGTTTCCTTCCTTGACTCCGGGTACCATGCGACCGAATTCGAGATCCAGCTTGACGCCCCCGGACTTGCGGATTTCCAGGTGGATGGCGTGCCGTTTCGGGGGAATGCCTTCGATGTAGGTCTGTTCGGCCTCGGGATTGTCCGGGTTGCTGCACCAGATCTGTTCCTTGTCTTTGAATTCGTGGAAACGCTTCAAAGGTTTTTCACGAGCGAAGACCCTGGGTGGAGATCCCGGTTTGACGATGGAAATGTTGGCTCCGCAACGACCTTCACGCAGGCCGATGTTGGTTTTGAGAAAATTGACGAAGAAACGGTAGCCGCTGTCGGTGTGAATTTCGTAATACCAGTATTCGCCATAGGTTTTCTGGGGGCGCTCGTGGTGCCAGAAATCATCGGCTGTAACGGGTTGCAAGGCTCCCGATGGCGGAAAAATGGGCTCTTCGGCCATCGTGGTTCCGGTCTGCATCCAAATTGCCCAGAATACGAGTGCCAAGCTCCAATGTCGTAATCGCACGTAATTCCTCCTTAATCCTCTTTCGTTCATCGAGTTTTCTGTTCCAGAGTACCACAAACTCGTCTTGGCTCCCATTTTCTGTCCTTTTTTCGATTCGTAGTCACTGATTTTTTTCAAGCTTTCACGAATTGGAAGGAAAATCCTTGTTTTGCCGACGGGATTCGTTCTCAAGGCGCCCATTGGATCGAATGGTGTTTCACAGCGTGAACTGTTTGAAAATATAGAGAACTTCTCGTTCCTGCATCCATAGAGGTGACGAAAAACCGACAAGGAACTTTTGTTTCTTCCTGGAATGATGTACACTTATGCCCGGCATTGTTACGACTTGCTTCCAGGTAAATAAAGGGACTTCGGCGAGAAAGTGAGCGTCTTCACTTCGGAGCGAACGTCACGACGCAAAACAGGTTCGTGTGACGGGAATCATGGCGAACTACGGAAAGCAGGCTTGTATCAAGCAAGACGCCAACGCAAAGGATGCATATTACAACTGAGGGATGTTCGATGCTGGAACTTGCCGGATACCGCACGGAAACGCTTCTTTACGAAGGAAATCGATCCCGGATCTATCAAGCACATCGTCAAATCGACAACACGCCCGTTATTCTAAAAACCCATCGCAAGATTCCTGCGAAACTGCCTGAATTGAACCGCATCCGGCGGGAATTCGAGGTTTGTAGTATGGTTCGGCATGAAGGGCTGCGCCATTGCGAAAATCTTGTTTTTTATGACGGTGGACTGGCTCTGGTGTTCGAAGATGTCGGCGGCATTTCCATGCAAAACGAACTGGACCGAATCGAAGCCACTCCCGGTCGGGTGCTGTCCGCAACGATTCAACTCGCCCGTGCGCTTCAAGCCATCCACGAACATAATCTGGTGCACTGCGCTATACATCCGTCGAATATTCTAATGATTCCGGAGGATTATACGTTTGCACTGATTGATTTCAGTCATTCCACACGTATAGGAGACGCAATATCGAACCGTTTCCCGGACGAGCAGCCGCAGCCTTATTTGCAGTACCTGTCACCGGAACAAGCCGGTTCCATTTATGCGCCCATCGATGTGCAGAGCGACCTGTTCTCCCTGGGAGTTCTGATGTACCGCCTGATGACCGGGCATCTTCCGTTTCGCGCGGAAAGTCTTGCGGAACTCAGGGAAAGACATGTCGGTATGCCGCCCGTGCCTCCCTCGGAAATGTCGCCGGATTGCCCTCAGGCGCTTTCCGACCTTGTAACTCGGTTATTGGAGCGCGACCCCCACAACCGTTACGTTTCCGCTGCTGCCCTCGAAGCGGATCTGGAACGCTGCCTCGAAAGATGGGAGCACACCGGAGAGATCGATTCTTCCGCCCTGATGGATTATCAGCGGGGACGCATGACGCCCTATGTTTTCGATTCTACTGGAGAAACTACGGAAATTGGCAAGGAAAGCAGTCCTGTCCCAATCGATCTCGAAGATTTCGCACGTGCGGCATTGGCCATCAGCAGCGAAATCAGCCTTCAGAACATTTTACGGAAGATCCTTGAAATCACTGCGGAAATGATTGGAGGCGACCGTAGTTTGTTGCTGTTGCAGGTCAAGGATACCATTCGCGTGGAAGCGACATCCAGCGACAAAGGGGAGAGGATCGAGACCCTTCTCGGGATCCCGCTTGAGGACGAGAAGAACATCGCGCACGGAGTGATCCGGCATGTTCTCGATTGCGGTGACGCCATCCTGATCGAGGATACCAGCCGATCCCGTTTTCACGCTCTGGATCCTTACCTGCGCCACGGGGGGAAGCGGTCCATTCTCTGTGCTCCCATTCAGTCGAAAAATGCCGTTTTCGGTGTGTTTTTCATGGAAACCAAGCCCGAAGCGACTCCATTTTCCCATGACGATCTTCGGATCCTGCGTTTGTTGCAGCCGTATTTCGGAATTTCTCTCGAAAACGCCCGCTTGTACCAAGAAATGGTGGAACTCAACATCAAACTCAACAGGGAAATCGAGGAACACCAGGAAATCGAAGTCGCTCTGAGAAAAAACCAGGAAAAACTCGAACTGGCCACTATCGGAGCGGACCTCGGCCTATGGGATTGGAACCTGGACACGGATGTCATCCTTGCCAACAAGCGGTATTTCTCCATGCTGGGATACGAGCCTTACGAGTTTTCTCCCTGTGCCACCCATTGGGTGACCATCGTGCATCCCGACGACCTTGAAGTTGCAGCAAAGAGCTATACCGAGATTTTGCAGGGAAAAACGTCCGTGATCGAGATCGAATACCGTCTGAAAACGCGCAACGGAGACTATCGCTGGATTCGGGATTATGGGAAAATCATCGAATACGATTCCCAAGGTCTTCCCCGTCGTTTAAGCGGCATTCATCAGGATATCACCGAACGCAAATTCGCCAATCTACGCGAACGCGAGGTTGAAGCGAACATGCTTCAACAACAGAAACTCGAAGCCATCGGCACGCTTGCGGGCGGTGTGGCGCATGAAATCAACAATCCGATCAACATCATTATGAATTTCGGCCAGTTGATTATGGACGAAATCGACCCCGAAAGCACTTCCTACGACGATGCACGGCACATCGTTGAGGAAAGCCAGCGGGTGGCCAAAATCGTCAAAAACCTGCTTGCATTCTCCCGACAGGACCAGGAAGGCAGCGAATCGACGAGCGTCCGCGCCATCGTGGAATCCACGTTGTCTCTGACTTCCAAGATTCTGCGGCAGGATCACATCCGAGTGGAGCATTCGATTCCCAAGGATTTACCGGAGGTTTTCTGTCACCAGCAACAGATCATGCAGGTCATGATGAACCTCGTCACCAATGCCCGTGACGCCTTGAACGATAGATTTCGGGGATTTCATGAAGATAAGGCGATTTATATCGAAGCCAACCTGTTTCGAATGAAGGGCAAGAAATTCGTCCGGGTGATCGTCGAAGACCACGGAACCGGCATACCGGTTGTGCACCGCGAACGTATTTTCGATCCGTTTTACACGTCGAAACCTCACGACAAGGGTACGGGGCTGGGGTTGTCCATCAGCCACCGCATCATCAAGGATCACGGTGGAGAGTTGAGTTTCAAGACAGAAGAGGGGCGTTTTACGCGATTTTTCTTCGATCTTCCGGTTGATCTCGTCGATTTGCCGAATTCGGAGAATGCCGGAACTTGACCCACGGCCTGTATCGTAGCATGATAATCAGGCACATCCATTTTTAAAGGTTCGAGAGATTTTCACCGTCGAAAAAAGACTCGAAAAACGGACTTGGCGTTTAAAACGACGATGGACCGACGTAGCGGTATCGCCGTATTACGTCAAAAGGACGACGGATTGCCCAACAACGATCTTTTTACCTGAAAGCGATTTGCACGAGTGGAGTTGGAAAAATGGCCAAAGTCCTGATTGTCGATGACGAACCCGGCTTGACGATTACTCTTGGTCGCTTCCTGAAGAACGATGGTCACGATGTGGCCACAGCGGGCACAGCGATGGAAGCCCTTGAAATCGTTGCGCAAACATCCTTCGATGTCGTGGTGAGCGATATCATCATGCCGAATATCGATGGGATGCAGCTCCTCGATACCCTCAACGAGCATTTCCCTAGAACCAAAGTCGTTCTGATTACGGGACGTCCTTCGATCGATTCCGCCGCCGAAGCGGTGCGGCGACGTGCTTTCGACTATATGGCCAAGCCGATCGACAAAAACGCCATTTGCCAGGTGGTTCGCAACGCGGCCAGAACCAAGGAACTGGAGGAAAAAAACTACCAGTACCAGCTTCAGCTGGAAGAAATGGTGCTCGAACGCTCCAGAGAAAGCCGGGATTACAGCCGGCGGCTGCTGCACATCGTCAAGCACATTCCCGACCTCCCGGGAGCGCGTTCCATCGAGGAACTCGGACAGAAAATTCTGTCGCTTTTTACGGAAAACATCGGCGTGGAGGGAGGCAGTCTGTACTGGAAGGAATCGGACGAACTGAAAAGAATCTGCTGCCATAACGACAGCCATCAGCCGCCGAGCATTCCCCTGCCGTTTTCGGCGAATTCCGTGCTGGAAAAGGTATTTACCACGGGAGAGCCTTTCATGACCTTGGATATCTGCGAGGAGATCGGCATTGAGCCGAGTGGCTGGTCCGGCTATCGGGATCGCTCCTGTCTCGTGTTTCCGCTCAAGTCCGTGAAAAACGATATCAACGGCGCGATTTCCCTGCACAACAAACCGGAGCAGCCCTTTTCGGAGCAAGATCTCGAACTCGGCCAGATCATCGCCGGACTTGCCTCGGAAGCCATTCTCAATTTCATGCTGACGCGACACCTGGAGAAATCCGAAAAGCGCTACCGGGAAATCAGCGACCGCGCCCTGACCGGAATTTTTATCCACAAAGACGAAAAACTCGTCTACGCCAACCCTCGGATGGCGCAGATTCTGGGCTACGATCCCGAAGAAATCCCGGAGATGGAAGGGGAATCCATCAGCAGGTTTCTGCATCCGGACGACAGGGAGGAGATTCTTCAAATCATCGCCGAACGTCAGGAGGGAAGACGTCCGCCGGAACATTACGAAATTCCCCTGGTGAATCGCCAGGGAGAACGCATCTGGGTGGACATGCTCATCACCACGGTGGAACACCAGGGAACGCGGGAAATTCTTGGACATCTGGTAGACATCACCCCGAGAAAGACCAGCGAGGAAGCGTTGATTCGCAGCGAGGAAACGTACCGGGTCATCACCGAGAACCTCAACGATATGATTTGGAGCTACAACCTAGACGAGCGCCGTTTCGAGTTCGTTTCCGGTCCCAGCATCCGATTGCTGGGGTACACGCACGCCGAAGTTCTTTCTTTGAGTTTCGAAGATCTTCTGGCGAAGGAGTCGCTGGATGACCTTCGAAAAGGGGTGCAGAAAATGAAGGTTGAAGGCCCCGGTGGAGAGGGAATCCGCCTGGACCTGGAGCATTGTGGCAAAAACGGGAAACGCATCTGGATGGAAATCGCCAGCGCGCCGATCACCGATTCAGAAGGTCGCGTTCGCTTTCTGACGGGAGTTTCGCGCCCTATCGGAGAGCGTATGATGCAGAAGATGGAACGCGAGCGCCTCATTGCGGACATTCAGCGAAAATATATGGAACTTCAGGCACTTATCGACAATGCATCGCAAAACCTGCGGGCCAGCCTCGACGAAATCCGTTCCCGGCGTCAGGTTTTTGAAATCGCCTGGAAAAGCGTTGCAACCCAAAAGGAGCCGGCATTCCATGGGAACGAATGGGCCCATGTCCCGGAATCGCTGCAAGCCATGGAATCGGCGACGGAGCAGATGGATTCACTCACGCGCAGTTTGCTCGAAAGTGTTGCCGGAACATTTTCCGGCGATACGAAGGATCTCGACAAGTAGTTGGTTCGGTTGTACCTGCTTCAAATGGGCAAGTCCTCAAGATCGCTTTCACTATTTCGCCCTGCACCCAAAAAAAAGCTGGCATCGCCTAATTCATCGTTGTAACCTTCATGTACCATTTCCTGACTTTTTCCGGTGGAGATTTCGATGCTCAGGCTCAAAAGCAGTCCTTTTTGGCGGTTTTTCACGTGGATGCAGATTCTCCTGCTCGTGCAATTCCTCAATCTCGATCTTTTTAGAGTCGGGTTCGTACAGCGGGCCGAGGCTCAGGATGCTCTCGATCTCCTGGAAATGGATGACGACGAGTTGCTTGAGGATGCCGCCGACGACGAAGAGGCGGAGAAAGAAGACAAAGCCGCCGACGACGAAGACGAAGCGGATGAAGAGGACGATGCGGAGGAGGAAGACGAGCAGCCTCAAAAGAAACCCGCAATACGTGATGACGAGGAAGATGACGAAGACGACGAGGACGCAGAAGAGGAAACCGTGAAAGCGGACGAGGAAGAAGAGTACGAGGAGTACATTCTTCCTCCTCTTGACAATTCCAAGCTGAAAAAGGGCGTTGACGGCGGCAACAAGGTGATTCTGGTGGTGCTGGCCGAAGATCGTCTCAGCGAAGAGGCTGCCGCCCAGGTGCGTGTCACCGCTCGTTCATGGCTGCGTGCCGATTCGAAACTACGCCTTGTTCCTACAAATCTGGCTCTGAAAGATCGGTCTACCGTCAACGAAAAACGTGAGGCGGCGAAGATCGACAAGCATATGGAAGACGCCATGCGGGCATACGAGGATGGCGCCTACGATCAGGCGGTCGAGCGGTTCAACGAAGCGGTGCTGGCTTGCCAGCCGCTGTTGGAGTTCCCGATCTATCGGGATCGGATCGTGAAAGCCTACGGATACATGGGAACTTCAGCCGTGCTCGCCAAGAAAAAGCGGGAGGCCGACGAAGCTTTTCGAAGCATGGTGTTGTTCGACGCCAAGGCCGAGCCGCCCAAGCTTGATGATTCCAACGTTCAAAAAGCATTTGAAGCGGCCCGAGATAAAGCCCAAAACACCGAAATGGGCGTGCTGAAAATCGCCGACTCGAAACCGCAGGGTCTGGAAGTCTACCTCGATGGCGAATACAAGGGTCTCACGCCCCTGGAAATCGGCGATGTCCCGGTCGGCGAACACACGGTCAAAGTAAGTAAAGACGGCTACAAGGATTACCGCAGTAAAAGCACGATCTACAAGGGCATCGCCAAGGAATTGCCGGTGGACCTTCAGCAGGTGGCGAAATACTACCCGTTCATCAGTGAAGTCAAGGCGATGCAGAAAAACTTCGAGCACGCCGAGATGTTCACCAACGTGGCCCGGTTGAGCAAGGTGGTTCGAAGTTATCGTCTGCTCATCATGCGTGCGGGACTCGATGAAGGCGATCTGTACATCAAAGCCTACTATTACGACATGCGCGCGAAAAAAGGGGCGCCGGATACAGACGAATACGGCAACGAAATCCCCGACAAAGGACGTCACCGGGCTTTGCAGAAACGCCACAATTTGCGCCAAACCGGTCTTGTTTCCGCCGTTCACGAACATCTCGATCGCCTATTCTCCGATTCCACTCGCTGGACTCCCAACTATGTGGCTCCGGTGCAGGAGGAAGAGATCACCGAGTTGGAAGATGACGAAACCCCGCTGTATGCTGCATGGTGGCTCTGGACCATCGTTGGCGTAGTTGTTGTGGGTGGAGCCACGGCAGGCGCGCTGTGCGGTGCCGGAGTGATCTGCGGAAGCGACGGCGGTGGCGGCGGACAGCAGAACACCGGAAATGAGGTCGTCATCCGTTTCTGAGTGTTTTTGTGCAATTCAACGCGAAATTGTAGAAAAGCGATCCAATGAAAATTCAATCTTTGTATCCACCGGTGTTCTTGTCCGGGGAAAAAGTCGATCTCTGCCCGTTACGCGTGGAAGACGCTCCCCGCTACCAGGAATGGATCAACGACAAGGAAACCGCCGAATTCCTATTTTCACACAAACCGATTACGCTGGAGAAGGAAAAGAGTCTTCTCGAAACCATGGTCAACACCGATCCGGGAAAGAATGTCCACTGTGGGATCTGGCGTAAAGAATCGAGGGAACTGATCGGCAATACCAGTTTGGTGAACATCGAGGACCGGCATCGTTTCGCGACACTGGGGATTTTCCTCGGCAAGCCCTACTGGAACGCCGGATTCGGCACTGAGGCAATGCGAATGCTCGTCCGCTATGGTTTCGATAGTTTGAACCTTCGCAAAATTGTTCTACATCACTGGGATTTCAACCATCGCGCCCATCGGGCCTACGTCAAGGTGGGATTTCGGGAAGCGGGACGCCTTCACGAGCATCGTTACATTGCCGGACAGTGGCGAGATGAAGTCATCATGGAACTGATGCGCGAGGATTTCCGGATGGGTGAAGAGTCGTAACCGCCTTGTTTTATTGGGAAATCAGGTGCTAGGCACCTTCCCAAATCCCACGTTTCGGCTCATTTCTTCGTGGAAGGTTTCTTGGATTTTTTGGCGGTTCGCACCACTCGAAATCCGATGTTGCCGTATCTTTCAAGAAATTTCTCGCTACCGCGAGCGGCGGAACGGCACGCGCTCCAACTATGCCAGTAGCACCCGCCTCGAATCATGAGCGACTCGTGCTTCTCCGGTCCCACAGGATCTTTTACCGCGCTTTCAGGATACCGTGACCAACTGTCCCAAACCATTTCATATACATTGCCGTGCATGTCGTACAGTCCCCATGGATTGGGGGGATAGCTTCCCACTTCCATGGTGTGGAGCGGAACGCCATGTTTCCTCGATGATTGGCAGTCTCCATCGAAATTGGCCTGTTCCGTCGAGATCCATTCTCCCGTGGAATAGGGCGTGGTCGTACCGGCCCGTGCGGCGTATTCCCATTCGGCTTCGGTGGGAAGTCGATACCCACTGCAAGAAAGTCCTGCAAATTTCACGTTTTGACAGATCAAAGGCGAATAGGGACTTTCGGTACAGTCGATCAAACGATAGCATTCCTTTTTGCCCTCGCGGCGGCTCAGCGCATTGGTGAAGGCCAGCGCCTGCCACCAGTTGAGGTTTTCCACGGGATATCGTCCCCCCCTTTTTTCCATGACATTCGGGTAGTTTCCCATCACCTTGTACCACTGTTCCTGCGTGATTTCGTATTTGGACATGTAAAAGGGGCGGGTAATAGTAACTTGGTGCAGGGTTTCTTCGGAGCTGCGGTATTTTTCGTCCGGCGGCGAACCCATCATGAACGTTCCCGCCGGGATGAGCACCATTTCGAGATTCACCTTGGCGTCCGCGTTCTTTTTCTTTGGCGGAACTTTTTGGGAAGGTGCGGCCTGCACGTGGGCAACCACGAGAAACCCAAGGAAAAGACAAACGAATCCGTATTGTACGATCCTCATAGAACGACCTTTCGGGACAAAGGTTTCCGCAGTGAAACGCCGAGCATCATTCCGTTTCGGCGTTTCTCTTTCGAAGAGCGTAACTCTTGGTTTTTCCTGCCTATTTCTTGAAATCCACGGCCTTTTTTACAGCAGCGACGTGGAAAAATAGCGTTCGGCCCGGTCGGGCAACAAGGTGGCGACGCGCGCCTTGGGACCGAGCTTTTTAATCATCTGGATCGCTCCGAAGATGTTTGCGCCGGAACTCGTGCCTACAAGCAGTCCATGGGACAGCGCCAGCCCGCGAGTGATCTGGATCGCTTCGTTGTCGTACACGGTGATGACTTCATCCACCAGCGAGGTGTCCAGCACGTTGGGCACGAAGCCGTCTCCGATGCCCTGGATTTCGTGGAAGGTGTGCAGGCCCGGTTCCTGTTGCAACAGCGCCGAATAGCCTTCCGGCTCCACGGCGACCACCAGCAGGTTGGGGTTCTTTTCTTTCAGAAATCCTCCGACGCCCTGGCAGGTGCCGCCCGAACCGATGCCGGTGACGAACACGTCCACCTGGCCATCCATCTGCTTCCAAATTTCCGGGCCCGTCGTCTGGTAGTGGACTTCGGGATTGTCGGGGTTTTCGAACTGGTTGGCGCGCCAATAGGAGTCGCCCTCCTTCATCATCGCGTCCAAGCGCTCGACCGCACCGGAAATGGAATACTCCTTGCGGGTGAGGATCAATTCCGCCCCCAGCGCTTTGATGATTTTCTTGCGTTCTTCGCTCATGGATTCGGGCATGACGATTTTTGCGGGAAATCCCAGCAGACGGGCCGCCAGCGCGATGCCGATGCCGGTATTGCCGCTGGTGGCTTCCACCACGGTCATGCCGCGTTTCAACTCGCCGCGCTCGATGGCTTTTTTCATCATGTAGGCGGCGGGACGGTCTTTGACGCTCCCGCCCGGATTGAGGTGTTCGGCCTTTGCATAGACGTTGCAGCCGTTGGCCCAGTCGATATGCACGAGAGGCGTATTGCCGATCATGTCCAATACCGTCGTTGCGACTTTCGACATCAGTGTTCCCACCCTTTCCGCAAGAACGTTTTTTCCTATCAAGCGCAGTTCGTCAGAGACGAACCGAAGCGGTAAACCTACGAAAACATGCGAAAAGATCGCTTGCAACGATCTTTCGCGAAGATCGTTTATTACCATTTGAAATCCGATTGAACAAGACGAAATATGACAAAGAAGGGTGGAAATCGAACGCACGCCGGATTTTGCCCGGAAACCTTGGTTCTTCGCTTGCAGGAAGATCAAAAAACCTTTTCGAAATTCACCCAGTAGTTCCAACTGAAACCGCGTTCCGACCATCCGAAGGTGGCGTAGCCGTCCCATTGAAACATGCTGAACAACAGGTAATGCAACCCCGGACCGAAGGAGTTGGCCGCGCTCAGGTGGGATTGCTCCGTCACCGGGAAACTTCCGGTGAGCGGGTCCATCGCCCCGACGGTCCGATGGATGCTGCCGAACAGGCTGAAGTCGTGCATCAGGCTGATTTTCAGAATGTCCCGATGCAGGGAAAAGCGGAACTCGATGCTCGCCTGCTGGGCGTGCTCGACAAAAAACCAGCCGTCGTGAAAGGTACGCAGATACGTGCCCGCGAGTTGCACTTCGTCGTAATAATCGGAGTTGCCGATCGTCATCAGAAGCCTGCCTCGTGCGAGCAGATCGTGATAGCCGAAAACCCAGAACTTCTTGAATTTCCCCGTGAATCGGTGAAACGTGTTGCTGTCGGCGAACCAGGATTCCAGTTTCAGATCCACGTAGCCCTTTTTATCCGAACGCAGAATCTCCGGCTCGTCGAATTCGATCTGCGCGCCCAGTCGGAACAGGTAGCGGTCTTCGATGAACGAATCGTTGGGAAACGGCCTTCCCGCCACGGTATCGATGGAAAACAGGTTGCGGAATCCCACGCCGCCGCCGATGTGAAGTTTCAGGTTGTCCGAAGGGTAGAAGCCGAGGTTGGCCGTAACCTCGCCGGTCATATCCCAGAAACTATCCAGGGGAAGATCCCGCCTCTGCTCGTTGTCGCAGTTGAGGTTCGTCTCGAAAAACGGATGCAACAGTTCGTAATACCTGCGGGTTCCGTATTCCCCGAAAACTTTGAAATGCACGAGGCGAAACTGCATGTCGCCGGTGTTCATGCTGGTGATGACGTTGTGCCCCATTTCGTAGCCGACGAGGAATTCATCCCCTTTCTCGAACAGCGGCGAACCTCCGTAACTGACGTAATGCATCAAGCCGAAGGGCAGGAAGGTTTCGCCTCCGATGCGCGTATGGGGGCGAGGATGCCCCACCTTTTTGCCGCCTACGGGCTGAATGTGCAGGTCGTAGCGGGCCATTTTCGAGAACAGGTCCAGCCCCAGCCGGTCGATGAATTTCACCCGTCCGAGCTTGATCTCCTCCGGAATGTCGGCGCTGCTGAGCTGCCAGTCCTCGTGTTGCGTTTCCTTCGTGGGGACGAGCACGGCCTCGAAAGTGTTGCTGGGATAGAAGTCGTCCAGTTCGGCCAGAATGGCGTCCACGCGCGGCTTGTTGTACACGTTGCCCGGCAGGTAGATCGACCACAGCTTGGAGACCATGGTGTGAAAGTAGCTTTTTCCTAAGAAAAGCACCTTTTCCAGGCGGCCTTCGTTGATGCCGAGGAAGATCTTGTTCCTGCGGATCTGCGTGCTGATTTCCACGAGCGAATATCCCGCCCCCTTGTAGAAAAACAGCAGCCTGCGGCGCACGAAATTGGCGGTGGACTGGGTGAGGGGCAGGTGGTCGGTGGGACCGATGGCGCGCCAGAGATCCTCGTCCGGCTCCACCACGTTACCCAAGAGCACGATCCGGTCGTCCCGAAACGCCGACGCCTCGGCGGGCGTTGACGCCGCCGCGACGATCCCCGCCGCGAGTAGCGCGAGCACCCAAAACGGGGAATGCGACCGGAGAAAATCACTCATCGTGGGCGTTCCAAGGTTATTGAACCAATTTATGCAGGTCGGGTAATTGTTTTACCCGACACCTTGGCAATGTCGGGTAAGACAATTACCCGACCTACTTTCCTACGTTTTCGATGGTTCAGGTCTCCCGACCTGAACCATTTGTTTCCTCGCAGGGTTTTTAACCCGACAGTATGAACCTGTGGAGCAAGTCGGGAGACTTGCTCCAACAAGATGATGGGTGGCATGGGCCAACCGTAGGTTGCCCATGAACATCGTTCGTTCACGGGCAAGCGGACGTTTCACGTCGCTTGGCCCGTGCCACCCTTTGTTTCCAGGGTTTTCTGTCGCTAAAATCAAATAGTAACCGACCTGCTTTCTTGCTCCAACGAACGGCAAACTACCGCCAAAATCTATTAAAAAAGGCATGATCCCGAAAGACCGGAACCATGCCTGAAAAATCGGTCCGTTCGGCATCGTTGCGGATCGAACGGCGTTTACGCGCCGATCATTCCGGCTCGACGCCCTCGGCGTGAAGCACACCTGCGCAGCGGGGGCAGAGGTCCGGGAAGTCGGAGTCTTCGCCGATCTGCGTGCTGAACGTCCAGCAGCGCTCGCATTTCTGTCCTTCGGCCTTGAGCACCTGGACTTTCAACCCCGGAATATCCTCGCTCGCGGGGATTTCCGGAAGATCGTCCACAAGCTGCACTTCGGAGGTGATGAACAGCTTGTCGAGCCAACCCTTTTCGGCTTCCAGCGCGTCTTTCCATGCTCCATTGGCCGAAAGCAGCACCTTCGCCGCCAGACTGCTGCCGATGACCTTCTCCCGGCGCATCGTTTCGAGATCCCGCAGCACCACGTCGCGCACCTGGATCAGCTTGGCGAATCGTTCGGTCAATTCGTCGTTCTTCCAGGCAGCCTCCACCTTGGGGAACTCCGCCAGATGCACCGATTCCGTCTTGCCTTCGAAATCGGGTAGAAAGCCCCAGACTTCCTCGCTGGTAAACGCCGTGATCGGTGCAAGCAGACGAATCAGCGCGGTCAGGGTGTCGAACATCACCGTCTGGCAGGCACGCCGGGGCAGTCCGTCGGCTTGTTCGATGTAGAGCGTATCCTTGCGAATATCCAGGTAAAATTGGCTCAACGCCGTGGTGCAGAAATCGAGGCTGCGATGGTACACGACGTGGAAGTCGTAGTTGTCGTAGGCGTTTCGGCAGCGCTCGACGAGATCGCTCAATTTCGCCATGACCCATTGTTCGAGCAGCGGCATTTCCTCGAAAGGCACCCGCTGGGTATCGGGATCGAAATCCGCGAGGTTGCCCAGCATGAAACGGGCGGTGTTGCGGATTTTCCGATAGGCTTCGGACAGCCGGGCCAGGATTTCATCGCTGAGGCGGATGTCCATACGGTAGTCCTCGGCGGCCACCCACAGACGCAGGATTTCGGCGCCGTGCTGCTTGATGATGTCTTCGGGAGGAATGAAATTCCCCAGTCTTTTCGACATCTTATTGCCTTGGCCATCCACCACGAAACCGTGGGTCAGCACCTGACGGTATGGAGCCTGATCGCGGGTCGCCACGCTGGTTACGAGCGACGAGTTGAACCACCCTCGATGCTGGTCGGAGCCTTCCAGGTACAGATCCACCGGGACGCCCAGGCGTTCGTCGTTTTCGCAAACCGCCGACCAACTCACGCCGGAATCGAACCAGACGTCCAAGATGTTGGAATCCTTCGTGAATTCCGTGGTGCCGCATTTCGGACAGGTCGTGCCTTCCGGCAGAAGATCCGCTGTTTCGCGTCCGTACCAGATGTCGGTGGTTTCTTTTTCGACGAGATCTGCGAAATGGGAGATCAGTTTCTTGTCCAGCAGCGTTTCCCCGCATTGCTTGCAGTAAAACACCGGGATCGGCACGCCCCAGGAGCGCTGGCGGCTCAGGCACCAGTCGGGGCGGTCGCTCATCATCGCGCGGATGCGTTCCTCGCCGTAGGAGGGAATCCAGCGTACCTTGGATATTTCCTCCAGGGCACGCTGGCGCAGGCCGTTTTTGTCGATGGAAAGGAACCACTGGTCTGTGGCCCGGAAAATCACCGGAGTTTCGCTACGTTCTCCATAAGGATAGCTGTGCTCCACGAATTGATCGGGAGGATTGAGCAGATATCCCTGTTCGTGCATGAACTGGACGATTTTCGGGTTGGCGTCGAAGACGAATTCGCCCGCCCAGTGCATCACGTCATCATCGAAACGCCCTTCGGAATTCACGGGGGAGTAGATGTCCAACCCGTTTTGCAGGCCGATGATGTAGTCTTCCGCGCCGTGTCCGGGAGCGGTGTGAACGCAGCCGGTTCCGGCGTCGAGGGTTACGTGGCCGCCGAAGAGAATCACCGAGTCGCGGTCGATCCAGGGATGGCGCGCCGGGCGATCTTCGAGCATTTTGCTGGAGAACCTCGCCAGCACCTTCGTTTCGTTCCATCCGCAGGCTTCCGCCACGGCGGGACGGAGGTAGTCCGCGACGATGTAGGCGTTCTTGCTGTCGTCGAAGGTGATCGCTACGTATTCGTAATCCGGGTGCAGGCTGATGGCCAGGTTGGCGGGCAGCGTCCACGGGGTAGTGGTCCAGATCACGACATGAGTATTGTAGCCTTTCAGTTCGGGCACGCGGTCGTCCAGCGGCTCCTTCATGGGGAAGGCGACGTACACCGACGGCGAACGGTGGTGGTCGTTGTAGGCGATTTCGGCCTCGGCCAGCGCCGTGCTCAGGGCGCAGTCCCAGTAGACGGGCTTGCGGCCTTTGTAGAGATTTCCGGTGTCCACGAGGTCGCCGAAGGCTCTCACGATCGACGCTTCGTAGCCGGGCGTGAGTGTGAGGTAGGGATCTTCCCAGGTCCCCAGCACGCCCAGGCGGCGGAACTGGTCGCGTTGCAAGTTGATGAATTTATGCGCGTATTTTCGGCATTGGGCGCGCAATTCGGTCTTGGTGAAATCCTTCTTGTCGCCGAACTGCTTGAGCGTCGCCAGTTCGATGGGAAGCCCATGGCAGTCCCAGCCGGGAACATAGTCGGCGCGCAGGCCGGACATGTTCTTGAATTTAATCACGAAATCCTTGAGGATTTTGTTGAGCACCGTCCCGGAGTGAATCTTTCCGTTGGCATACGGCGGACCATCGTGCAGGACGAATTTGCCGTTTCCGGCGTTCGCCTCGATGATGCGCTCGTACAGCCTGGATTCCTCCCATTGCTTCAGCCATTCCGGCTCGCGCTGAGCCAGGTTGGCTTTCATCTTGAACTTGGTTTTCGGCAGCCTGATTGTGTTGCGGTACTCCATGTTACATACACCGATCCAGAAGAAGATGAGAAAAAGGGCAAACATTCCCACACGATCGCGAACGGACAATCGCCCGCCCCCCCAATGCGAGAAAGGTAGTATGATATCCTGAATGGGTCGAGAGTCAAGAAGACGACGCAAAGGGAGAAGAAAATCTGCCGAACGGCTGTTTTCCTACCCAACGAGATCCTTCTCGCAAAATGTGCAAATTGATAAAAAAACGTGCAGATTCGGAACCACGAGCTTTGCGAGAGAAATACGAGCGTTGCGTGGATTTTCGACCGAAAAACGCCGTTTTTGTCAAGTTTGGTTTACACTTTTTGCGAGGTACCCTCGACTCGTTGCGAGAAAACCGGAGGGAAGTTTGCACGTTTCGTCAGGAGTTTGCACGAGTTTTGCCGCATGGATCGAGCATGACGTGCGTTTGCGTAAAAATGCACGATATTTCACGGTATTCAATATATTTATCGCGCCCGTTGCGGAAGAATTCACACGACGGAATACCCCGCCTGACGAATCGCGGCGGCGAGCTTCTTGCTGTCAAGATTCTCCCCGGTCACGGCGACCGTTCCCGAATCGAGATCCGGCGTCGCCTCGCGCACTTCGTCGAAACTTTCCAGCACTTTTTTCACGTTGGCCACGCAGTGGGGGCAGTTCATGCCTTTGACGTTGAGGAGGAGGTCCACGGGATTATCCTTTCCGGGGGAGGTTCGCAGCTTGTTCACCACGCGCCGTCCCAATAAAAACGTTAGTAATATCAGTAAGATGATGGTGCTTGTCGTCGCAATCCAACCGGGTTGCGAGTGCATGTGCGCCGTATGGGCGTTTCCCGCGCCGAGGACGAAATCGAAGACCAGCCCGAACCCGATGCTGAACACGGCCACCACACCCAGGTACACCGCGAGCAGACGTCCGCCGAATCCACGATACACCGCGCCCAATGTGGCAAGGTTGGTGGCGGGCCCGGCCATGAGAAACACGAGCGCGGTTCCCAAAGGCATCCCAGCGGAAATCAAGGCGGCGGCGATGGGTACGGAACCGGTGCTGCATACGTAAAGTGGTAAGGAAATCAACAACATAAGGAGCATTCCACCCAGTCCTTGCGTCCATTGCTGCTGGAAAAAAAATCCCTCCGGGAAGGCCGTGGAAATCATCGCCGCCGCCAGCACGCCGAGGATGATCCAAAGGTCGAGCATCGCCAGCAGGTCGAACACTGCATATTCGACGATGCCGACCAATCGAGATTTTGGTTTCTCCACCGTTATCGGATTCACCATCGGAAGCAGCGTAGGTTCTTCCGGATCATTGCGGGTCGCGACGTTCGCCAGCACCCCTCCGACCACTCCCGTCACGAAGGCCGCCGCCACCTTGAACAGCGCGAACGGCCAGCCCAGAAACGAGGCGCTGACGAGGATCGAGTCCACGCCGGTTTGCGGCGTGCTGATAAGGAAGCCCGTCGCCGCACCTTTGGACGCGCCTTCGTTTTTCAGTCCGATGGCCGTGGGTACCACGCCGCAGGAACAAAGGGGCATCGGCACTCCGACGAGCACGGCGCGCGCCACGCTCTTCCAGTTGCGTCCGCTCAACTGCCGCCGGACGAGATTTTTGGGCAAGAACACGTGCAACGCTCCGGCGGCCAGCAAACCCAACAAAAGGGAAGGGCTGAGGTCGAGCAGGATGCGCCATAGTTCGATGAAAAAACGTTCGATCATTTGAATATCCAATAAACAAGTACAACTCTACCAACGTTCTAGACTAGAAATAACAAGCTTTGTGAGGCGATTCAAGGGCTTTGGCGAGAAACATGGAGTTGGGCGGACATTAAAATAGTGCAAAATATTTCGGAGGCAATTGTAACATATTGAAATCAAAAGACTTATATTCCCTCTCCCTTTGGGAGAGGGTTAGGGTGAGGGAACACGAAACTTCCCCTCACCCGGTGCTGAAGCACCGGCCTCTCCCACTGGGAGAGGCGCTTGGACCCTTCGGGTCCATCCTAAATCCGCACAAAAAAATTTCCGCCCCATCGAATTCCCCCGGGAGAAAAACGTTGGTAAATGCCGAAAAGCGGGATATACATGGAGGCCCAATCGTCGAAATCGCAACGTGCTAGGCCTTATTACGATGTCTGAATGGATATTGAAGCTGCGTGTTCCCATGCTGGCTCTCGCCCTCGTATTGACGGCGCTGGGCGGCTGGGCCTACGACAAACTAGAATACGAAACCTCCGTCGAGTCGATGGTGCTTTCCGACGATCCCGACCTGCTCGCCAATTATCGCATGAAGGATGTGTTCGGGGCCGACGATACCGTCATCGTCGCGGTGGATTTTTCAACGTCGCTTTTTACTCCCGAAAACCTCGATCTTTTGGAGCAGTTGCGCGAAGAGATAGCCACCATTTCCGGGGTGGAGGAGGCTACGGCCCTCACCAACCTGAAGATCGCGCGTTTTTACGACGATGCGTTGCACGTCGAGGAAATGGCCAAAGAAATTCCGAAGACCCAGGAGGAAGCCGACGCCCTCGCCAAGGAAGCCTTTCGCCATCCTCCCTACATTGGAGCGCTGTTTTCCATCGATAAACGAGTGGGCGTGGTCGTTGTCGAGGTTCCCGAACCGGATGAGGAGAACCCGGACATCTACGAAGATGTTGTCGAGGGCATCCGCGCTCGGGTGAAGCGTGCCCCATTCGATCACCTGCCGATCCACCTCGCCGGACCTCCTGCGCTCAAACACGATCTCGCCACTTATCAGCATAAAGACCGCAACAGTTTTACCTTGATTACCCTGGTGGTCCTTCTTGTTCTGTTGTACCTGAGCTTTCGTTCGTTTTCGGCTACGTTGCTTCCCCTCATTGCCGTGCAGGTGGGCGGTGTCTGGCTGATGGGCTGGATTTTCCTCATCGGCGAGCGGATGAGCATGGTCAACAACATTCTGCCACCCTTGACGCTGGTGATCGGGGTGGCGATCACGATCCACGTCATCATCACGTATTACGAGATGCTGGGCCGGGGATTCGCCAAAATGGAGGCGCTTTCCCGCACGATTTCCCATCTCTGGTTGCCCTGCGCGATGACGACCATCACCACGGCGGGCGGGTTCATGTCGTTGAGCATCGCCGAAGTGCTGCCGGTGCGAAAATTCGGGCTGTTCGCTACGGTGGGTGTGGTTCTTATGTTGTTCGTTGGTCTGGTCGTCGTGCCGCAGATTCTCTCGTTTCTTCCCACGCCGAAAGCCCGCCAGAGCCAGTCCCTCCAGGAAGGCTCTGTGCGGCGGATGCTCGTTTTTATATCGCACCTGTGCGAAACCCGACCGAAAACGATCCTCCTGGTCAGCGCATTTCTGCTCCTCGCCGCGCTATCCGGCGTGCCGAAGCTTCGCGTAGAAACCCGCCTGATCGAGTATTTTCACAAGTCCGCTCCCATTCGCGTGGCTTCGGATTTCATCAACAGCCACCTGTCGGGGGCGTCGCCTTTCGACATCACCCTTCGTGTCGATGAAGAGACCTTGGACGAAAAAGGCGGCATGTACGACCCGGAACTGCTTCGGCGAATCGAACGTTTGCAGAACTGGCTGAAAAACCTGCCGGAAATCGACAATCCGCTGTCGGTGACGGATTTTTACAAGGAAATCCACCGTGCGCTGCAAAACGACGACGACGCTTTTTATCGCCTGCCCGATTCCCGCGCGATGGCCGCCCAGTTCATGCTGTTGTACCGGTCCTCCGGCGGGATGGAAAAGCTGGAGAAAATTTTATCGCCTTCCAACGACGAGGCGCGCATTTCGGCCCGGCTGAAAGTCGAAAGCACCTCGCGGTTGATCGAATTGATCGACCTCACCAAGAAGAAAACGGCGGAGATTTTCGAGGGTTACCCGGTCGAAGTGCATGTCACCGGTACTAGTGTGCTGTACGCAAACATGGTCGTTACCCTGCTTCGTGGGCAGATCGCCTCCCTGCTGCTGGCCTTCATCGTGATTTCCGTGGCGATGGTCTTCGTCACGCGCAGTCTGAAGCTAGGGTTGGTCGCGATGCTGCCCAACGTGCTGCCGGTGCTGATGAACCTCGGCCTGATGGGGTGGATGGGGATCTCGCTCAACGTGGCCACGACAATGATCGGTTCGGTAGCCATCGGCATTGCGGTGGACGATACGATTCACTTCGTCACGCGTTTTCGCCGGGAAATGGAGCACACACGGGACCGAAAACAGGCCATCGCACGAACCTTCACCACCACCGGGCGGGCCATTCTGTTCACTTCGGTGGTGCTGGTCTGCGGTTTCTGGGTGCTTTTGGCGTCCAACTTCACCCCGACGGCCTGGTTCGGGCTGTTGTCGGGCATGACGGTGTTCCTGGCGCTGCTCGCGGACCTGTTCCTTACTCCCTCGCTGATTCACCTGATCCGCTTCGAGAAAAAAGAAGATCCGACGTAAGGTAAACCTGCGATATCAGGCGCGAACCACCGACAATTCCCCCACCTCGATGCAGGACGTCGGGCAGGCGCGCAGGCACAGGCCGCAGCGGATGCAGCGGGAGCCGTCGATGCGGATGCCCCGCTTGGCCTTGGAAAAAGGCCAGTATTCGGACAACCTGGACAGGATGGATTCCGTCACGATTTCGCCGTTGCGGGTGAGGTCGATGCAGTCGCGTGGGCAGAGGTCGAGACATTTGTTGCAGTAGATGCAATCTTCCTCGCGAATGAAATAGTACAAGTTGCAGAAATAGCAGCGCGAGGCTTCGAGACGGGCTGCTTCGCCGTCGAATCCCGTTTCCACTTCCAGAGTGCGTGAAGAAAGGCGTTGATCCGGTTCGAGTTTGGGAAAGGGCAGGGGGGAAAGATCGTCCCATTCCTTTCGTCGCGGCGTGTCGGAGCATGGCCGCAACGTGACGGTGGTTTTGAGTCGTTCGTTCCCCATCAGCCACGTATCGATGCGCGACGCCAGGCGGCGTCCTTGGCCAATGGCGTCGATCACCGTGCGCGGACCGCTGCAAAAATCTCCGGCGGCGAACAATCCCGGCACGTCGCAGGTTCCGGTTTCCGGGGCGAATCGGGGAAGTTGGGGCAGTTTTTCGGTGTCGATTTCCTGCCCGATGGCGAAAATCACCGTGTCGATTTTCATCTCGAACGGCGCATCGTCGTTTTTTCGGGCGATGCGCTTGCCTGTCTGCGGATCGGTGCGGATGTCGGTGCGGGCGAGCACCAGGCGTTCCACCTTTTCAGCACCACGAATTTCCAGCGGAATCGTCCGTTCCACAAGATTTACGCCTTCTTCCAGGGTTTGTTCGAGGTCTTCCGCACGGATCGACATGTCGGTGCGGGTCCGGCGCAGGATGAGCGTCACCTCCTCGCCGCCGAGCCTACGCGCCATGCGGGCGCAGTCGATGGCGGTAAAGCCGCCGCCGATTACCGCCACCCGTCGTCCTACGTGGTCGAGGATTCCGGCGTTGGCGTCCAGCATGAATTCCAGACCGAAAAGCACGCCTTCCAACGCTTCGCCTTCAAGGTTCAGCCTGCGCGAGCGCTGGCAGCCGAGCGCCAGCACCACCGCATCGTGCTTTTCCCGAAGCGATTCCAAGGTCCAAGGATTTCCAAGACTTTCCCCGGTATGCAGCCGGACGTTTTCCACGAGTACGCGCCGAAGTTCTTCACTTCTCACGTTGGCGGGCAGGCGGAATTCGGGAATGGCGTACTCCAGCATTCCGCCGGGGCGTTCGCGCCGTTCGTAAAGCTCCACGCGATGCCCCAGGCGGGCGAGTTCGTAGGAGGCCGCAAGCCCTGCCGGTCCTGCGCCGACCACGGCCACGGTTTTTCCGCTGGACTCGAAAAGTGGAGTAAATTCGGTAGCTTCACCGGTGCTGTGGTCTGCCGAACTGCGTTTCAGGTGGCAGATGCTCACGGCTTCACCCAGGTTCTTTTCGCCGTGGCGGCAGGCGTTCTCGCAGGGACGGGAGCAGATCCGCCCCAGGCAGACCGGAAAGAGGTTGTGCTCGGCGTTGATGCGATAGGCCAGGGCGGGGGTGTCTTCCCATAAGGCTCGAACATAGCCTGGAACGTCGGTGTCCGCCGGGCAGGCCGCCCGGCAGGGGATGTTGCTCGCAAGGGTTTGCAGGTCCGGTGAAGGCTCCGAGCGCGAGGGTGGAAATCGGCGAGGAGGTGTGGTCATGGCCGTCCCCATGGCGAAAAAACGTGTGAAAACGGGTGGAACTGGGCTTCGATGAAATCCCACCATAACACGATTGCAGGGTTGAACCAATGACCGTTGGCAGGAACGGGCGGTTTTTTACGAGGTTTTGGAGGGGTCGCGCTTGCCTACGGCGACCGTCGCCGGGCGCAGCACTTCGTCATCGATGGTGTATCCTTCCTTGACGATGCCCACCACGGCACCGTCTTGCGCCTCGTCCTCGACCGGAACCGTGGAAATCGCCTCATGAACGAGCGGATCGAACGGAGCGTTAAGGCTGTTCATGCGTTCCACGCCGAGGTTTTTGAGTTTTCGAAGAAACTGCGTGTGCACCATGCCGACGCCTTCGAAAAAGCCTTCGGCGTTGGGATCTCTCTCGAACGATTCTATGGCCCGGTCGAGGTCGTCCACCACATCGAGGAGGTCTTCGAGGAATTTGCGGGTGAACAGTTTGACCTGATTTTGCACGTCTTTTTGCAAACGGACGCGGCTTTGTTCGAATTGTCGCACGGCTTCCTTGTGCCCGGCGATGTATTTTCGAAGCGTAGCGTCTTTTTCCCGCAACTCCCTTTGAAGCCGCTCGATGGTGCTTTCACCTTCGGGGGCGCGTTCCCGTCCCTCTTCCTCCTGCGCCCGATCCTTCATGCGTTGTTCGAACTTAGCGAGCAGGTCTTGCAGATCGGCGGAAATGGACGCCGAACTTGCAGAAGCAGGCTCGCTCGCGTTTTCGCTAGAGATTTCGGAAGCTTCCGTGGATTCTTCCGGTTCCTGGATCGGCGCTTCCTCCACGGCGTTCTCTTGATCTTTGGGCTCGTTCTTGAGATCGGGGCTGTTTTCTTCCGTTTTCATGTCGGTATCCACTCGATCCGCACCGCGAATCCTTGATATCGGATGTCGCGGAATGGAAGTAAAAGATAGATTTTGATGCGAAATGATGCGATTTACAGCGCTTTGAAACTACCGTCTTCCTCGTCGAAAACGTATTTGTTTTCCACCTTGTAATCTCCACCTGCAAAACAGACTTCAGCGATGGCGGACACCTTGTGAGAGCCGTCGGGTAGTTCCGTCAGGACGATCACGACGTCAATGTTTTCGCCGAGAAGATGCTGGATGAGGCCGCGTTCCAGCGACGATTCTATGCAGGCCATGAATTCCAGGCGAGTCAAGGCGTCACGGACCCCCGTTCCAAACCCGCACAGCACCGCACCCATCAGTCCGCCGTTGAGCATCGAAAGCATGTCTTTGATGTTGGACGGATTGACTCCGCGCATGAACACCCGATCGGCACGCAGGCGTGGAATGATGGAAACCAGTTCGCGACGGGCGGTTTCCAGTCCCTGGTTGGATAGGCCAAGCGGTCGGAGGTTGACGGCAAGGTAGTCGTCGTGATCCATGGCCGGGCACAACCCGTTGTTCATGGCCACGATGCGTTCTTCGGTTTTGATGGCGCTCAACATCGCTCCGAGAAAGCGGTTGCGTATCGTTTCGTGTTTGCTGCACACGAAGATATTCTTTTTCTCGGCAAGATACGCCTGAATAGCCTCGCTCATTTCCGGGTTCAGCACGCCTTTTTCGTTCAGGGTGCCGAATCGGCATTTTTCCTCGGTGGGTTTGATGATTCGTAGCGCGGTGCCGGTCGTGCAGTACGGTTCCCGGATCGCAGCCACATAGAGCCCATTGGGAAGATGGACTTGGAGCAGGGGAAGTGTCGGGGCGAAGCTGGGGTCCAGCTTCGCTTGATACAGTAGCCGACGAAGCGCAAGTTGCAACGCGGTTTCGTCCGAAAAGACGTCGCCCGTGTTTTCCTTGCGTCCATCACGTACGATCAAAACCTGGTTCGGGCCGTTGACTAGGATCTCTTCAACTTCCGAGTCGTCCAAATAACGGTCGATCACACCAAGGCCGATCAATTCGTTGGTGACTTTCTCCACCACGTCGGTAGACTGGCTGGAGTCTAGGGTGTCGCCGAACAACTCCTCCGCGAAATGCAGAAGTTCGTCGCGGGTTTCAGTGACAACTTTGTCGTTATCGGTCCAAGTATGATTGAAAAACGATTCGTTGTAATGGGGCTGATCGATGGCCTTGGCGAACAGTTCCAAACGGCATTCTTTGGTGGTGCGTTTTTTGCCTTTTTTCTTGGACAATTCCATTTCCAGCGCGGGCGCTTTGGCCGGAATGCCCAATGGAGGCAAGGTCCAGCCCGGTCCCAGGGGATCGAAATCCCTCGCGCCGTGGATGGGAGGAGTAAGGGTCGAGGGTGGTTCTGGAACCCGCAACCGCAAAGGTTCCGGAGCTTCCATGCCCGGAATCGGAGGCGGCTCGGTGTCTTCGTCACGGGAGGCGGCGAAAGGATCGTCCATGGGAGTTCCGCTGGGTTGTCCAGGAATGTCCGTCGGGGTGCGGGCCATTGCCGGATCGATGCCCTGAGAGGGCGCACGCATGGTTCTCGTGCGTCCGGTGGCGGGAACCGCAACTTTGGGTTTTGGAAGCGTGATGCCGAGTTCCTCGGCGTTCAGGACGAAGGTCAGGTGAAAGTCACCGATGAAGAGACGGTCCCCATTTCGCAGTGATTGGGGAGCGGAGACCCGCTTTCCATTGACATAGGAGCCATTGGTGCTTTTTCGGTCGATGATGAAGAACTTGCCGTCGCGCTGAACGATGCGGGCATGTTGCTTGGAAACGTTGGTCGAACGCAACACGATGTCGCCGGAGGGAATGCGTCCGATGAGGACTTCTTCCTTGTCGAAATCGTATCGCTCGGCTTTTTTTCCATTGGCTTCTACTAACAGCGTGAACATGGAAACTCCCTTACTTCGTACTTCCAAAATGGCGGCTACATCCCCCCCCCTTTCGAATCACCTCAGGCCATGTTTCACATCAATTTTATACTCAATTTCTCGCGTCGCCGTCAAGCCTGAAGTGCGGTGAATGGGCCGTCAGGGCTTGATGTGCGACGGAAGAACATCGATTCATTCATTTCTTGTCCGTAGGAAAGGTCACCCTTGAAAACGCTGGAAAATAGTTTAACAGAAGTCGTAAAAAAATGCGACACTAGACAATGGAAAAAATGTCGTATATTATCATTTTTTAAAAGGCACGCACCGATACTGTACATTTTTGGGGTTTTGACCGAACTTCAGGCGAGGGAACGATGTTTACGGTCCGAATTGGCGAGAACGATTATGTGGCCTACGAGAAAACCACGATTCAGGAATGGTTCGACGAAAACCGCATGGGCGCCGAGCACATGCTTTTCAATCACCTGAACGGGATGTGGGTCACTGTCGGAGAATTTTTAGGACTGGAAAGCGATACGGAGAAACCGGAGTCGGCAGAGAACGCGCTTTTCGAGTCCTCCAAAGGGAAATCCGCTTTTCTGACAGATACGGATGAATCAGCCGCCGATGTCAAACCCCATACGGACGCGGTTCCGTTTAGGGAGCAGGACACAAAACCAATCGAGCAAGTGCCGAAAAGAGCGCCGGCACGACGTTCGCCAGAAAACCGGTACGAAAAAATCCTCATGCGTTTTGCCAAAAAAGCCGCAATTCTGCGTTTTTTTGCCAATCTTATTCTGTTTTTATGCATTCTTTGGGGTTGCGGCACTGCCGCATCATTATATGGACCTGACTTCTTGCAGATTCTCGGCATTTTTCTTGTGGCAGGATTGGTCGGTGGAATCGCGTTCTTAATATTGCGCGGAATCGCCAGCGTCCTCGATCTGCTGGGGATCGTCCTCAACGAATTGAACGACAAATCAAAATCGTAGGGAAAGCTCTGAAATTGAAGAGAGGTCGGTCTTTCAGCGCTGGTTTCTAGAAACTCGCTCGAAATAGTGGACGAGGTGCAGGTGCCCGTTGACGCGGGCGAAATCCTCGGCAGTGAAGCCGGCTTTCATTTTCAGTTGGCAGTCGGCCCCGGAATTGAGCAGCAGGTCCACGACGTCCAGATATCCTTTTTTCGACGCGCACATCAACGCGGTCATGCCGTTTTTAGATACGTCGTTGACATTGGCGCCGCAGGAAAGCAGGTATTTCACGATTGCGCCATGCCGCTTCTGGGCGGCGATCATCAAGGCGGTCGAACCGTTATCTGCGGCCATGTTGATCAGCGCCCCGTGTTCGACCAGCATTTGGGTGGCGAGCAGGTCGCCGGAATAGGCCGCGAGGCTCAAATGCGGCATCCGGTGTTTCTCGGAAATCCAATTGACATTGACCGTTCCACCGGCCAGCAGGTGGGCGATTTCGGGAAGATCGCAACGCAATACGGCGTATGCGAGGTTTTCGTTGTCATCGTAGTTTAAATCGGCCCAGCTTGCTTGCTTCGCGATGGCCATAGCATTACCTCGTGAAGTCGGTGTCTCACGGTTGAACGATGGGCGAGTCAATCAAATATCAAGTATCAAGATACTAAATTCTTTTCACGGTGTCAAGATTACGACACTTTTTTCTCTAAATCAGGCACCGGAAAAGAGATGTGTAAATAATAATGACATAATTTGGGTGGAGTGTCGGAAATACGACAAGGCCCTGCTTGAAAAGGCATAGTAAATGAGATGAATTTTGATTAGCTTGACGCGCTCGGAAAAATCAGGAGTTTCGGTACCATTCCACGGTGACGTCCAGTCCTTCTTCGAATTGCACGATGACATCAAAGCCCAGTTCGGTTTTCGCGCGGTTGATATCCGCTTGCGAGTCACGCACGTCCCCGGCGCGGGTGTCCTGGAATTCCGGCTCCAGATCCGTTCCGAGCCGTTTTTGCATTTCCTGGAGCAGGTAAAGCAGGGAGAATCGGGTGCCACATGCCACGTTGTAGATGTGTCCCGCCACCGACGAAGGGGCTTTGGCGGCCAGCAGATTGGCCGAAACCGCATTGTCCACATACGTGAAGTCGCGGGTCTGTTCACCGTCGCCGAAGATGATCGGGCGGCGGTTGTCGAGCAAAGCGCTGGCGAACTTTGGGATCACGCCGCCGTATGGAGAATTCGGATCCTGGCGAGGTCCGAAAATGTTGAAATAGCGCAGGCCGACGGTTTTTAGACCGTAAAGGTTGGCGAAATTGTTGCAGTACAACTCGCCCAAGGCTTTTTGGGAGGCATAGGGGCTTAACGGTCGCAACGGCATGGTTTCAACCTTGGGAAGCACATCCGTATCGCCGTAAGCCGAAGACGAGCAGGCGCAGACGAACGAGCCAACTTCCGCGTCACGCGCACCGATGAGCATGTTCAGCGTTCCGGTCGCGTTGGCGTGGTGGGAAGGCAAGGGAGCTTTCACCGAACGGGGCACCGAAGAAATCGCCGCCTGATGGAATACGGCGTCCATGCCTTTGCAGGCGCTCTGGCAGACGTCGGGATCGGTGATGGTGTCCTCGATGAATTCGATATCTTTCAGCACAGGCTCGATATTTTCGATATGACCGGTGGAAAGGTCGTCGAGCACGCGCACTTCGGCCCCTTCTTCAAGCAGTTTCCGTATAAGATGAGAACCGATAAATCCAGCGCCGCCCGTTACAAGACATTTCATAATCGTTGCCTTCCGTCGATCCGTTTCAAGTTTCGGGGATACTAGTGCAGGATGAATTTCCAGTCAATGCTTTTTATCCCATGTTTGAAACCTTCGGTTGTCTTCCACAAATAGCATTCGAATGGCCTCGGACATTCAATGGAGGACCGGGGGCGAAAGTCGAAATGAGACCGTGGACAAGGGCGCGAAAAAGAAAATTCAGGTGAAGTTCTTTCGTAAATGTTACGAAAGTGTAAAAGTGTTATGGATTGGGCAGTAAATTCACACCGTAATACTCTATAAGTTATGCCTTATTTTATTAAGCGAATAACACTTGGTTTTTCCCGTTTTTTTTCGAGAAAAATTACGCGATCGAAGGTTGTGTGAAAGATGTAACCTATTGGAATGTATGTGTTTTAATGAATTCTAAATGAGTATTTTCAGTGTTGCGTTCAAAACGGAAATACCTTGACATGACGTGCCATTTCAAAGAGACTTTTCCCGGCAAACGAGGACGTTGATTGGTCAAGATTGTAATACGATACGTGTTCTGAGGAATTAAACTGAAAATGAAGACTCCAGCGGTGGAATGGGGGGCCGTTGCCCCTGGAGGTTTGTTCGAAATGCGACCGAACCGGCGGCGGTCATCGTCGAAACGTCGGAATCGTGGGTAATGCACGAACGGATCGCCGAAACATGGATCGAAAGTCATGCAACGGTTCGTTTTCGCGAGGTTTTTGCGCGGAACGAACACCAACCTTGTGCAAGGTAAGGAATATGCGGGAAAAGGTTTACATGGCGGGTAAGTTGGTATTGATTCTTTCGCTCGCATTGTCGCTCCTGGGTATTGCCTGGGCCGACGAGGAATCCAAAGAGCGCTGGGATCTGTTGACCATCGACACGTTGAAACAGTTCGGCGATCTCGAACGCCCGACGGTGCTGTTCGGCCACGACATGCACACCAAAGCCCTGGAAAAAGAGGGAAAGAACTGCCAGACCTGTCACAAGCAGGGCGAAAAGTACCTTTCCCAGAAATTCCTTCGTTTCGAAGACGGTCCCGACAAAGAGACGATGATGGACCACTTCCACGCGAACTGCCAGGGTTGTCACAAGGAAATGAAGGCCCAGGGGAAGGAAAGCGGTCCCGTCGTCTGCGGCGAATGCCACGCGATTGAACCGGAATATGTGTCCAATCGAGTGCTGATTCCCATGGATCTTTCCCTGCACGCCCGACATATCAAGGAATTGAAGGCGGATTGCGGAAAGTGTCACCACACTTACGACGACGCCGCCCACGGGCTGGTTTACAAAAAAGGGACCGAATCCAACTGCCGCGACTGCCATGATGACGGCGGCATGGGACGCTCGGCTTCCATGCAAACGGCCTCTCACAAGGCCTGCGTTACCTGTCATATGGAACGCGCCGGGAAGAATCTTTCCAGCGGTCCCGTGGAATGCGCAGGATGTCACAAGGCGGAAAAGACGGCTGAAATCAAGAAGATGGCCCGTGTTCCCCGTCTTCAACTGAACGACGAGCAGCCCGATGTGGTTCGGCTCGTACCCTCCGAAGCGGACAACGCCAATGCACGCATGACGCCAGTGCCGTTCAACCACAAAGGGCATGAAAACTACACCGGACGCTGCCGCGACTGTCACCACGACACCATGCAAGCCTGCAACGAATGCCACACCGTCAAAGGCGATTACAAAGGTGGAGAAGCCAATCTCGAAGCAGCCTTCCACGCCTACAACGCCGAGCAAAGCTGCGTTGGATGTCATAACGCCCATAAAAAAGAGCCGGAATGCGCCGGATGCCACACGTTCATGAGCAATGCCCGGTTGGCGGACCATACCTGCACCAAGTGTCACTTCGAGCCACCCAAGGCAGAAGTTCCTGCCGAAGCTGGTGAAGAGGGCGACGCGCAACCTACTGAAAATACAAGCGCTATGGCTGCATTCGATCCCGAGACGGTTCCTTATCCGGAGTTCACGTTCGCATCGAGTGAAATCCCGGAAAAAGTGACGATCGACATTCTGCAAAACAAGTACGGCCCCTCGGTGTTCCCGCATAAGCAGATCATCGAAGCCTTGCGAAAGGGCGTCGCCGAAAGCCGCATGGCGAAGTATTTCCACGGCGGAGAAGACACCCTCTGCGCCGGATGCCATCACCACAGCCCGGTGGGACAGAAACCGCCGATGTGCGTGAACTGCCACGAAAAAGAAGGCCGCAGCGAGCGGAACATGTTCGGTCCCGGATTGCAGGGGGCCTATCATCAACAGTGCATCGGATGCCACGAAAAGATGGATGTGGCCATGCCGATGAACTGCGTGCAGTGCCATAGTGAAAAAGCAGATGCCGCGGTACATTAACCGAACCTGACACGAACCAGGAGGACTCCCTCATGTCAGTATCGCGCAGGAAATTCCTGAAGTTTCTCACGGCGGCAGGCGCCGGTACCGCCGCCGCCACCGTCGGAGGCAAAAAAGCCCTGGCCCAGCACAAGCATTACGAGGGCTATCCGGGAGCCTACGGCGTGTTGCACGACACCACGCTTTGCGTCGGGTGTCGATCCTGCGAGGCGGCCTGCAACGAGGTCAACAAGCAGCCGAAACCGGATGTACCGTTCGATGATCTGACGGTATTGGACAAAAAGCGGCGAACGAAGACCAACGTGTTCACCGTGGTCAACAAATACGAAGTTCCCGGTTACGGCCCGGTGTTCCGCAAGCAGCAGTGCCACCACTGCCAGGAACCGGCCTGCGCCTCGGCCTGCTTCGTCAACGCCTTCACCAAAACTCCTGAAGGCGCGGTGATCTACAACCCGAACGTCTGCGTCGGTTGTCGGTACTGCCTGCTGGCCTGTCCCTGGAGTATGCCCGCCTACGCCTACGACAGCGCCTTCGATCCGGTCGTGGTGCGTTGCACGATGTGCCATCCGCGCCTCAAGAAGGGGTTGAAGCCCGGTTGCGTAGAAGCCTGCCCAATGGAAGCTCTGACCTTCGGAACCCGTGAAGATCTGCTGAAAATCGCGCGCGAACGCATCAAGAAGCATCCCGATCGCTACATCGATCATATTTACGGCGAAAACGAACTGGGTGGAACGAACTGGCTGTTCCTCTCCGGCGTGTCGTTCGACGACATCAACCTGCCGATGAACGTCCCGCACCATGCCCCGTCCGATTTGACCGGCGGTGCGCTGGCGGTGGTTCCGGCGGTGGTCGGCGCGTGGCCGGTGCTGCTTACCGGCGTGTACGCGATCAACAAGCGCAAAGAGAAAATCGCCGCCAAGGAACAAAAAGAGGCGGTAGCCAAAGCCATTGCCGAAACCGAAGGCAAGGGCGATGAGAAGCTCAAACAGGAACTTGAAAAGGCCCAAAAGCGCGCCGAAGCCGAGACCGCCAAAGCGGTCAAAAAAGCGGTTGCGGAAGCGGAAGCCAAGTTCAAGGAAGAGGCGAAGGAGAGCGTGTGATGGCCGTAGCGAACCCGACTCAGCAAAACACGATTTTCACGCCGTTCAACATCGTGGCCGCAATCATCATCGCCGTCGGACTTGTGCTGACCGTGATGCGTTTCGGCTTGGGATTGGGCGCGGTGACGAACCTGGACAGCAACAACCCCTGGGGGTTGTGGATCGGGTTCGACCTGCTCACCGGCGTTGCGCTCGCCGCAGGTGGCTACACCACCTCGGCAGGTGTCTACATTTTCGGCATGAAAAAGTACCATTCCGCCGTGCGTCCGGCGATTCTGACCGGTTTCCTGGGCTATGCCCTCGTGCCGATCGCCCTGCTATACGACGTCGGACGCCCCTGGCGGTTGCCGTACCCCTTCGTGATCCAGGCCGGTCCGACCTCGATCATGTTCGAAGTGGCCGCTTGCGTGGCGTTGTATCTCACTGTGCTTTTCCTCGAATTCAGCCCGGCGCCGCTGGAGTGGCTGGGATTCAAGAAATTGCGCAATATCATCGTGAAGCTGACGATGGTACTGACCATTTTTGGCGTGATTCTCTCCACGCTGCACCAATCTTCGTTGGGTGCAATGTACCTGATCGCTCCCACGAAACTGCATCCTTTGTGGTACTCGCCGTATCTGCCGCTGTATTTCTTCATATCGAGTATCGCGGCAGGGTTGTCCATGGTGATGTTCGAAGGGGCACTGTCGCATCATTTCTATAAAGATCGCATCGACGCGCACCACCACAGCGAGTTCGACGAAGTGACCCTTGGTTTCGCCAAGGCGGCATCGTGGGTGCTGGCCGGATATTTCGCGCTGAAAGTCATCGGCATCGCTCTGGACAACGAATGGCACCTGCTCAACACGCCTTACGGGCACCTGTTCCTGGTCGAGTTGCTGGGCTTCGTGGCGCTGCCTTCGTTCCTGTATGCCATCGGACGGCGCGAGAAGAACCTCACGCTGATCCGCTTTACGGCGCTGATTACGGTGCTGGGCATCGTTTTCAACCGGCTCAACGTGTCGCTGATCGCCTTCAACTACAATCTTCCCGCCGACGAGCGGTACTTCCCGCACTGGATGGAGATCGCCACGACGCTGTTCCTCATCACGGCGGGCGTGCTGGCGTTCAAATTCATCGTCACGCATATGCCGATTTTCTACGATCATCCCGATTACAAAGATCAACACTGAGTTCGAGGAGTTCGCCGATCATGGAGTTTTTCACACTTCAAGATTTCATGACCCACGCCAAAGGCATGACCTACCTTACGGTGGTTGCCTTCCTGTTCGGTTTCGTGGCTTACTGGAAGTTTCTTGCCGGCGGCAAAGACGACGACGACTAGAGGCGTATCTTACGGTTTTTCGGAAGCTTTTTCTTCCTTCTGATACGAAACGGTGGAGTTGAACGTTGAAACCGATCAAAACCTACCAGCTTTTCTGGCTGTCCGTGGTCTGCGTGTTTCTGTTCCTGGGAGCTCTCGGAGCGAGCCTCATTACGGAGCAAGATGAAGACGAGACCCTGGCCAACAGCTTCGGTGACGTTCCCTGGAGCCACACGCTGCACGCCAGGGAAGCCGTCGCCAACTGTCAGGTCTGTCACCACACGTCGAAAACCGGCGAGAGCGACATGCAGGCCTGTTCCGATTGCCACCAGCATCGGGTGCTGGGCGAGTCGGTGTTTCCCGCCAAGCCCAACGCGGACATGGCCGCCGACGAGCGCAAGACGGCGTATGCCGAATGGGCCAAGGAAAACGGCGTGGACCTCGAAAAGGGCCATCTGCCCGCTGACCGCCGTGTTGCGTTTCATAAAAAATGCGCGGGTTGCCACCAGGCAGTGGGCGAGGGTCCGACCCGCTGCCGGGACTGCCACGAATCCAAAATGCCTGCTCTTGGCGGCGCCACCGAGTTCGAACATCGGCAATATGCCTGGGAAAACACCATCGCTTGCGTGCGCTGCCACGTGGAAGGTCAACCCACGGCGTTGCCCGCCGAAGGCGAGTGGAACCGTTGCGAAGACTGCCATGAGGGCATGATTCACCGCGAAAGGGAAGGGGAGGCGGCCTATCCTCACAATCCGCTGTTCGCGGGCGAGGCGGGCGAAGTGGTCTGGGACCATCGCGACCACCACTTGGAATACATGGATTACGACGGCAAAGACTATACTTGCCTGACCTGCCACCACATGGAGGAAGAGACTGCGAATCCGCAGGAATATCGGCGCTGTAGCGATTGCCACAAGGCCAAGGTCGGGCGCACGAAGGACGGCAAGGCGATCCCCGCCCGAAAGACCGCCTTCCATAAACGCTGTTTCGACTGCCACGACTTCGATTCCCCGGACCTCGATCCGGAGATGCCGGTGGCTTGCAATGACTGCCACCGCGAGGCGGCGCACACCCAACCGGCGAGTTTCGGTCTTGTGACCTGGACGCACGACGCCCACGCCATCGGAGCGGACGTGGATTGCCTGCACTGCCATCACGAGGACGCCGGTCGCGACGAGATGCGAAGCTGCCGGGAATGTCACCTGGATCATACGGTAAAAAGCGCCGTGGAGTTGAAGCAGGTTTCGCATCATCTTTGCGCAAAATGTCACGAACAGATCGACGACGAAAAACTGAAAGTCGAAACCTGCGAAGCCTGCCACGTCGATCCTGTGGGCGGCGATTTCGCCTCGGCCAACAGGCTGTTCCTCGAAAAGCACAATCCGCTGGCCATGGAAAGGGCCATGCACAAAGTCTGCTTGGACTGCCATAAGGAAAAGAAGCAAGGGCCGCTGACCTGTCGTGGCTGCCACGCCTATCCGCAGGCCCGCAAAGAAGCGATTGCCCAGCGTGAGCGCGCGAAAAATGCCTTGGAAACCGGAGAAAAAGACGAGGCTGAAACGCGGCTGCTGTCGACCATCGTCGAAAAGCCCCTGCCTCCAGCGTCGATGCTCGGACGGGATGCCTCCGACGTGCACCGGGTGCACGTGGATCTTGCGGGCTTCCCCTGCATGGACTGCCATCACAACATGAAGCAGCCGGCAAGCGTGCGATCGCGCCTGCTGCAGCTTCCCAAGGTGATGGATTGCGACGAAAGCACCCCCGTGGATGACTGCCGCCCGTCGCCGACCGATCCCGGTCATTGCGGCGCGTGCCACCAGCGGGAGGGGCTTGGAATTCCGGCGTACAAAGCGGTGCGGAAAAAACTGTGTGCGGACTGCCACGAGGAATTCGGGCTTCCGGTCTATGAAAACATGAACGATGCCGAGGCGTTGCCCCTGTAAACCTCGTGCTGTCAACGAATGGTGTTTCTTTCACCAACCCCAAGGAAGATGCCATGGGATGGTTCGGCGAGCAGAAAAAGAGAACCCTGTACCTGTCCTGCGAAAAATCGGCGTTCGAGACCTATCTGGCCGGAGAAATTCTTTTCCCGCTGGTCGGCGCGCAAGGAGAAATCCTGGCTCCCGTCGTCGATAAAGGCGAGACCGTCAAGGCCGGTGTCGTCGTCGCCGGAGAGGAAGGCTGCGAACTTCGCTGCCCGGTTTCCGGCAAGATCGAGGACATTGGCGGCGCACCCTATCCGACCGGATTGCGATCCGTGCCCGTGCTTCGCATCAAACCGGAAGATCCGGAAACCGACGAAGCCGCCATCGATCCGATGGAATCCAGTGATTCCGGGGAGTTGTGGGACCAGGTGCGCAAGGCGGGACTTCCGGCGACGCTGGCCGGGTTCACGACGGACGCCTGTTTCCCCTGGGCCGACGGAAGCAACCCGCAGGCGGATATCCTGGTTATCAGCGGTGCGGATATCGACGTCGGACTTACTGCAAGAGTCCAGCGAAGCCGTGAAAGCTTGGATGAACTTCACGCCGCTGCGGAGACGGTCAAAAAGTTGTTCGGTGCCGGTCTGATCCGTTTCGCCTTGCCGAAAAAGGTATCCGATGAATTCAAGGCGCTTGGTACGGGTAGCCTGGAGTTGGACGAGCGCTATCCCACTTCCATGGATCGCCTGATAAAGACCGCGATGGCCAACCAGGGCGGTGAAGGCAAAATCTCCGTGATTTCGGTACATCTTGCGCTGGCGCTGCATTCCATCATTGCGAAGGGAGTGTTGCCGCGTTTCGCCGACCTGACGGTCGGGGACCGAAACGGAAAAAAGAAAAACCTCCGTGTGCTGGTCGGTACCCGCGCCGGGGATGTGCTGCAACATGCCGGAATGGCTTATGAATCCGGAGATCGGCTGCTATTCGGCGGGCCGATGACCGGCCTCGCGCAGTTCGATCCCGATACCCCGGTGCTGGCGGGAATGGATGGCCTGACGGTCGTTCCCGGAGCCGAGCACGACGAATTCCGCTCGCGTCCGTGTGTCAATTGCGGAGCCTGCACCGATGTCTGCCCGGCGCGGCTGCAACCCCAGGAAATGGGACGGTACTGCGAATACGGTCGCTATGAAGAGGCGGCGACGTTGGATTACTGCATCGAGTGCGGACTGTGCACCTATGTCTGTCCCAGCTACCGTCCGTTGAAGCAGTGGTTCACGATGGGCAAAAAGATTTTGGCGAAAAGCGAATAACGTACCGCAATCCCCGGCCTTTTTAGATTTACGGGCCGGATCTTCGGGAGTTTCGAAATGGCGAAAAACATACTCAGGGTCGGACCTTCTCCCCACCTCCGCGCGGGGGCGGGAACGGTACAAAGCCATTATATGGCGGTGGTGGCGCTGGTTCCCGCCTTGCTGGTGGCGATGGTTCAGCACGGACCTCGCGCTTTTCTGGTGCTGCTGCTGGCCGTGGTGACGGGCGTTCTGGTGGAAGCCCTGACCCAGCACATTTTCAAACAGCCGATTTACGCACTGGACGGACACGCGATCCTTATGGGCGTGCTGTTCACGTTGCTGATGCCTCCCAGTGTCCCGCTTTACATGGTGGTTCTGGGCATGGCGCTGGCCGTGGTGGTCGCCAAGCAGATTTTCGGCGGACTGGGTTGTTATGCGTTTCATCCGGTGCTTATCGGCTACCTGATGCTGTTGCTGTCCTGGCCCCGGATGCTGGCTCCCATCGGTGGGGAAACCATCGGCACAGGCTCCGAGTGGTCGGTGTATGCGGTGACGGCTGGTGGGTTGTTTCTGCTGGTCTTCCGTTGGATCAACTGGCGGATTCCACTGGCCTTTTTCGTTGGCGTGATGGCCAGCGGCGGCATTTTCCACGTGATCTATCCTGAAACGGTGGGAACCTGCCTCGAACAACTCATGACCGGGCACGCTGTGCTGGCTCTGTTTTTCCTGTCCACGGACAACACCACTTCTCCGGCAAACAAGCTGGCCCAGGTGTTGTACGGGCTGATTATCGGAGTGCTGATTACCGTGATTCGGGTGTACGGCATCTGGATGGAAGTCGCTCCCTTTGCCGTACTTCTGGGCAACCTGCTGTCCCCGCTGCTCGACCGCATCCAGCCCAAACCGATTGCCATGGAGAAGAATTATGCCTAAAGCCGTCAGCATGATCCTCTCGTTGTCCCTGATCTGCCTGGTCAGCGGTGTCGCGCTGGGCGGACTGTACAACGGAACCAAGGACCGCATCGACGTCCAGATTCTGCAGAATATGAAAATGCCCGCCGTCGAAAAGGTGATGTCCGAGGCCGACAACAACCTGCTCGACGACCGCCGCGAATTGAAGCTGGGACCAAAGGACAAACACTTGCTGTTCCCAGCGAAAAAAGGCGGGAATATCTTCGGAATCGCTCTGGAATCTTCCGGCAAGGGATTCGGTGGCGACGTGGGCGTGATGATCGGTTTCGACGTGAAAACGGACGATCTGATCGGCGTTGGAATCACCACCATGTCCGAAACGCCGGGCGTCGGCACTCGCGCCAAGGATGACGCCTTTTTGAAACAGTTTCGCGGCATGAAGAAAGATACCGTGTTCAAAGTCAAGGCCGACGGAGGGCAGATCGATGCCGTCTCCGGGGCTACGATCACCTCGCGGGCGGTCAGCGATGCGCTTCGTCAAGGCACGGCGTTTTACAAGGAACATAAAGACGAAATCCTCAAGGTTGCCAATCAGCCGAAGGCCGAGAGCAAGTAACCGGGAATCGGGAGTAAACGATGGGTTTTACTAAGGAATTTACCAAGGGACTCTGGAAAGAAATTCCGCCGTTTCGGCTGGTTCTCGGACTGTGCCCGACGCTGGCGGTGACGACTTCCGTCGAGAACGCCATCGGCATGGGAGGATCGGTCGTCTTCGTGCTCACCCTGTCCAACATGCTCATCAGTGCGTTGCGAAAGGTGATTCCCAAGGAAGTCCGCATCGCTGCGTACATCGTGGTGATCGCCACCTTCGTGGTGACGGTGGAAATTCTCATGAAGGCGTTTTTCTTCTCGCTTTCTCAGAGCTTAGGCATTTTCATCCCGCTGATTGTCGTCAACTGTATCATTCTTGGTCGGGCTGAAGCCTTTGCGGGCAAAAACGGCATTTTGCTGTCCGCCGCCGACGGTCTCGGTATCGGCATTGGCTTCACGCTGTCGCTCACCGCGTTGGGTGCGTTGCGTGAGGTACTGGGCGCTGGGACGTTTTTGGGAATGCCGCTGTTCGGAGCAGAGTTCAAAGCTTTCGCTTTCATGCAGCAGGCTCCCGGCGCGTTTGTCTGCCTGGGTCTGATGCTCGGCGTGATGAACGTCCTCGGACGTCCGAAGGTCGCCAAGGCCAAGGCATAAAAGGGCAAAAGATGCAACGAAACGCAACGATTCACGAAACTTCACGATAAAAGGGAAATCGAACGATGGATTATTTCCTGATGATTATCGGCGCCATTTTCGTCAACAACATTCTGTTGGCCCAGTTTCTGGGCAACTGCCCGTTTCTGGGAGTTTCGAAGAAAATGGACACCGCCATCGGCATGGCGGGAGCGGTACTGTTCATTCTGACGCTGGCCTCGTTCATCGCTTGGGTGGTCGAGCACTACCTGCTGGTGCCGTTCGAGTTGGAATATCTGCGCACGCTGGCGTTTATTCTGGTGATCGCCGCTCTGGTGCAACTCGTCGAGATGTTTCTGCGTAAAGCGGTTCCGGCGATGTATCAGGCGTTGGGCATTTTCCTGCCGCTCATCACCACCAACTGCGCGGTGCTGGGCGCGGCCCTGTTGAGCATCAAGGCCGAGCACGGACCGCTGGAAAACATCGTATTTTCCATGTCTTCCGCCGCCGGTTTCGGACTGGCGCTGATTCTTTTCGCCGGAATCCGCGAACGCTTCGAGTTCGCCCCGATTCCGGTGCCTCTGCGGGGAACCGCCATCGGGCTCGTCACCGCAGGATTTATGTCATTGACCTTTTTCGCGTTCAAAGGAATGATTTAACCGAAACG
This sequence comes from Myxococcota bacterium, assembly GCA_963663525.2. Lineage (GTDB taxonomy): Bacteria > Myxococcota_A > SURF-8 > SURF-8. The sequence goes on along the minus strand of CAXXHC010000002.1, from coordinate 412,051 downwards.
GTTTTCTTTTCGGGCGGTTACGTCATGCACGGGGCCGTATTCGAGAGGTGCACATGCTAGGCGCAGCAACGTTAATGGTGGTTTTGGGACTCGTCGCCGCAGTCGGCCTCGCGTTCGCTTCGAAGGTGTTTCACGTGGAAAGCGATCCGCGTATCGAAGAAGTGCAGGAAGCGCTTCCCGGCGCGAATTGCGGCGGGTGCGGCTATCCGGGATGTTCGTCGATGGCCGAGGCGATCGTCAAGGGCAAAGCGCCCGTGGATGGCTGCGTGGCCGGTGGCCCGGACACGGCCAAGGCCGTGGGTGCGGCGATGGGTGTGGAAGTAACGGTACAGGAACCCAAGCTGGCTAAGCCGTATTGCGGCGGAAACCTTCGGGCCGGAAGCACGTTCCTTTACGATGGCGCGATGGATTGCCAGGCGGTGGCCGATCTCTTCGGCGGGTATTCGAACTGTACTCAGGGCTGCTTAGGGCTGGGATCGTGCGTCAAAGCCTGCTCGTTCGACGCCATCCGCATGGGGGACGACGGCTACCCGAAATTCAACGCCGATGCCTGTCGGGGCTGTGGTGCCTGCGTGCGGGTTTGCCCCCACAACGTGATCCAGATCCAAACGCTGTCCTCCTACCTCACCCACCTCAACACGGTGGACGAGTGCCTCGCCCCCTGTCGCCAGCTCTGCCCGGCGCAGATCGATATTCAAGGCTACATCGAAGCCGCCGCGAAAGGCGACTACGAAACCTCGTTGACCATCATCAAAGACCGCAACCCGCTGCCGAGTGTCTGCGGGCGCGTCTGCCCGGCTCCTTGCGAGGAAGGCTGCCGACGCGGAGCCGTCGGGGATGATGCGGTGTACCACAATACCATCAAGCGCTTCGTGGCCGATTGGGAGCGCACGCAAAACGGGCCGCTCGAACTGCCTTGTCTACCCGATACCGGCAAGCGCGTGGCGGTTGTCGGCGGCGGACCGGCGGGCTTGACGGCGGCCTACTTCTTGCGCCGCTTGGGGCACAGTCCGACGATTTTCGAGAATAAGGACCATTTGGGCGGCATGTTGCGGTACGGCATTCCCGAATACCGCCTGCCGAAACGGATTCTGGACTGGGACATCCAATGCATCCTCGATATGGGGGTGGAAGCCAAAACCGGTGTCTGCCTGGGCAAAGATATCCAACTAAGCGAGTTGGAGCGCGATTACGACGCCGTGCTGGTGGCGGTCGGGGCCTGGGTCAATTCCACGATGCGCGTGGAAGGCGAGGATCTTCCCGGCGTCTGGAGCGGCATCCACTTCCTCGCCAAGCGTGAGCAGGGCGAAAAGGTAAATCTTGGCGACCGCGTGGCGATCATCGGCGGCGGCAACACGGCCATCGACGCATCCCGTTCGGCGTTGCGCGAGGGTGCCAAGGAAGTGAGCATCATTTATCGCCGAACCCTGAAAGAAATGCCCGCCAACCCGGTGGAAATCCACGCTGCTCAGGAAGAAGGCATCAACTTCATGTTCCTCACCGCGCCGACGAAGGTTGTCCCCGACGAAAACGGGCACATGAAGGGGCTCGAAGTGATCGAGATGGAGCTTGGCGAGCCGGACGCTTCGGGACGCCGACGCCCCGTGCCGAAAGAAGGCTCCGAGAAATTCATCGAACTGGATGCCATCATCGCCGCCATCGGACAGCGCGTGGACGCCTCTTTCGTGGAGGACGAACTCAAGGAACGCGGGTTGGTCGTGACTCGCTGGAACACGCTCGAAGCCAACGAGGACACCTGCCAGACCGGCCTCCCGAAGATTTTCGCGGCGGGCGATGGCCTGACCGGTCCACTGCTTGCGGTGACGGCCATCGGCAGCGGACGCAAAGCGGCGCGTTCCATTCACGCTTTCCTGAACGAGCAGGAAATCACGCTTCCGAAGAACATGCAGCATGACCGGCTGACGGTCTCGATGCTGGCGGGCCTGAACGGTGTGGAATCCAACAACCACCGTGCCACGTTGAAAGAACTGGACCCGGCGGAACGGATTCTGAACTACGAGGAAGTGGAATTCACGCTCACGAAGGAAGAAATCGAGCGTGAGGCCGAACGCTGCCTTAAATGCGGCACCATCTGCTATTCGAAAGACGACGAACGCGAGCCGAAGAAGGTGTCGATTATCGAATGGGCGCTGGGAAAAGGCGAAGAGCAGGGGCCGCAGGTTTAACGGAAAATCATATTTATCCGGATATATAAAAGCAGGCCTCGCAGCCTGCTTTTTTTTCGATAAACATACCAACTTGAAGTACAAGTTTGGCAATCGTCATTTCTGGTCAGAAGGGTACTATGTGAGTACGGTGGGTTTGAATGAAGCGACCATGAATAAGTATATCCGAGAGCAGGATAAGCAGGACATACTGAAAGACAAGTTAAGTGTGAAAGAGTACGAAGACCCTTTTAAGGGTGGCAAGTAGTGGATCATTCGGATAGAAAAGCGGGGTATAGAGATTTGAGTTTGATACGAGCATTTTCGGTTGTGAAACGCCAGTCGACGCCGATTTGACATTTGTTTCGGTTTCGTTCCCATGCCTTGATTTCTTTGCGCATGTTGTTGATCTCACCGATCCGTCGCGACAAGCACTGCCGTGTCATGGCCGACAATTCGCACTCGGCGATATTCAACCAGCTTCCATGTTTCGGCGTGTGATGGATCTCCAATCTGCGTGCCAGCCGCCGCGCCTCTTCCGGTTCGAACGCTTCGTACAACGAACCGACGCTGTGTGTGTTCAGATTATCCATGACCAGCACGACCTTTTCGGCGTCCGGATAATCCACTTCCAGCAAGGTTTTGACTTCCTGTGCCCAATCCTTCTTCGTCCTGCGCTCGCGTGCTTCCACCCGCCGCCACGATCCCAAAGGCTCCGTAAACAGGAAGATCGCCGCCGTCCCGTTTCGTTCGTATTCGGAATCGAACCGAGCCGGATGACCGGGGGCGACGGGGACCGGAACCCGTGTTTCTCGGATCAACTGCACCGGTTGCTCGTCCATGCACACCAGGGGCATGGATGGATCGTAAGGGCGTTTGTACACATCCAGCACGTCTTCCATGCGTGCTACGAATTCGGCATTCGCTTTCGGAGGAATGCACCACATCCGTTTCAGGTGAGGCTTACATTCATTTTTTTAAGTGTCTCCATCACCGTTTGAGGCGAGATGGAATCCACGACATTTAACTCCACAAGGCGGTCGGCCAACATTTTCAAACTCCAGCGCGAGCGACCCTCGGGTGGCGGCGAGCAGGCCTGAGCGATCAGAACGGCCTCTCCCTCGCCGTCTAGTTTGCGTTTTCTGGAAGGACGCTCCTGCTTCTTTCGATTCAACGCGCCTTCAAGTCCGCGTTCGACGAAGCGTTGCCGAATCTGGGCCACCGTCGAGGCATGGCATCCGTAGGCTTCGGCGGCTTTTTCGTCAATCCAGCCCGGACCGTCAGCATCCACCGCCAGCAATACGTGAGCATGACGGATCTTGTAAGCCGCCGTGCGCCCTTTTTTCACCAGAGCCTCAAGGTACTCCCTTTCCTTATCCGTGAGACGAACGATATAATATTTGGCCATTATCTTCTCCATTCAATATTCTACAGTAAATGGAGATATTGTACTCGAAAATACTCATCGATTCAATACGAATGATGCAGTAGTACAATATCCTTTTAGGGATGGCAAAAGAGGCAAAGGCAATGTAGCCTGAACGAAGTTTAGGCTAGCGTCTTTAGGCGCTAGCCGGTAATCACCCCTTATAGGGGTGGAGTAAACCACCCGTTTTACGGGTGGTCATGATTTCCAACGACAATTTCTGAAAACGGAAATGCGCACCCACGCGAACGCAAGTCTCGTGCGCACCTTATTGACTTTCGCCGTGTTTTTGCGCTATTTTCGAGGCTGTGTTGCGTTTTGTTTTCGTCCCCAATCATACGGACTCGATGATCCCCATGCTCAAGCCCCTCCCAGCTTTTTTCCTGTTCTGCCTTGCTTTGATTGTCCTCAGCGTCACGGCTTGCAGTAGCCATCTCGCGGAAAATCCTGCGGATGGTGACATCCCCGGCGATACGGATATGGATCTCGATGCCAACGAGACGGAACCCGTTATCGAAGAAGAAGGCGAAACCGACATTGAGCTTTTCGACGAAGACTTAGAGCCGGAACTAGAACCGGAGCCTGAACCCGAACCTGAGCCGGAACCGGAACCCGAAGCGGAGGAAGAAGGCGAATTTGAGGAAGCTCCGCCGGTGTCTCCGTATTCCGAACTCTCGAAAATCCTGCCGAGCTACCCGGTGGATCTTCCAAACCCCGGCGCAACGCAGGTTTCCATCGAAATCGACGGTCCCGACCTGCCGGTCTGGGATCTTCACATTCCGCTGTGGATCGCCCATCCTTTCCGGGGGGAGTTGCGAGTGAAGTTGGAAAGTCCTTCGGGTCGGAAAAGCACGCTGATAGAGCCGAGTTCCGACGGATCGGCCAATATCCTCGACATGCTGACCGTCACCGCCTTTCGCGGCGACCGCGCCCCCGGCGTGTGGACTCTGACCGTCACCGACACCCTGCCGGACGACTCCGGGCAGTTGATCTGGTGGACGATGCACTTCGTCGATCCGCCCGAATTCGAACTCGATCCGAGCCTTAACGCATGGCCGATCGACATCCCGGACAACGACGCCTACGGAGTGGCCGACGTGCAGCAGGTGGATGCCGACGGAACGGTCGGGCGAGCTTGCGTGTTTGTCGCCATCCGGCACCGTTTTCCCGGCGATCTTCATATTGTGTTGACCGCTCCGGACGGCGAAACGGCGACGGTCAAATCCGTTAACGACTTGAATTCCCTGGGACTTTTCGAAACCTATACGCTGGATGCCTTCAAAGACAAAGAACGCCGAGGTGCCTGGACCCTCACCGTTTCCGACCGCCGGGTCGGTGACGTAGGCACCTGGGACGGCTGGAACCTCACCTTCGACTGCGCGAAATAGTAGGCAAAAACTGGGAAATTTCTTCTTTTTATTCATTAGGAGGTCTTCATGTTGGCCTATTGCGGAATCGATTGCCAGTTCTGTCCGGCGTATCTCGCCACGCAAAACGACGATGAGGCGTTGCGCCAGAAAACCGCCGCCGAGTGGTCCGCCATGTTCCAGGCGACGATTGCGCCCGAACAGATCGTTTGCAATGGCTGCAAGAGCGAGGAAGGCGAACGTTTCTTCCATTGCGGCCAGTGTGGAATTCGTTCCTGCGCCACATCCAAGGGTTTCGATACCTGTGCGCCGTGCGAGGACTATGCCTGCGATCAGCTCGCCTTCGTGATCGATAATGTTCCCGATGCCAAGGCTGCGCTGGAAAAGCTGCGGAATTCCTGAGAAAATTCCCTGCCGAGAAGGGTAGGGACCGGGTTCAGAACATACCGAGTTTGGGAATCGTCGTCTCGAAAAAGACGAGCGCTTGGCCGTAAATGTGCCAGTTTGCCGGGATGAAATCCCGCCCCATCGGCGCCATCGTGTATTTCAACATACTTGGCATACCGGGATGGTGATTGTAAAAATACGTGACCGACGCCTCGACGCCGAAGGTCACGATGGAGTGCAGCGGAGCGCCCCCGCGAAAATCCCGACGACTCCATAAGTGGTTGTACTGCACGCGACCGCCTCCCTCGACGTTGAAAGATTCGATGTCGGGCAACTGGTAACGAAACCCGCTGAAAGCCCGCAACGTCATGCGGTTGTCCAGCAGGTTGCGGTCGTAGATCATGGAAAAATAGCTGGTTAAATTGTATTTGTTTCCTTTCTTTCCGGAGCGGATGTCCACGATTTCGGGGGCCAATCCCATAGAAAACAGCAAGCTACGATGCAGGAAATCCGGGGTGTGGCCGTTGCCCAGGGCATTGAGCACGATCCCGAATTCCAGCGGTCGGAATCCGTAGGAGCCGGTGTCGCTTTCGTACAGCATTTCCAGCATATCCAGCTTGATGCCCCACCAGGAGTTCGGCACGCATTTCGTCGCGAAGGGATTGACGAAGGGATAGTCGATTTCGACCCGGCCCGAGCCGTCTTCCGCCTCCATGCGGCAAAACAGCAAGACTTCGTTTTCCACCGCTTTGACATGTAAAAGGTAGGAAGATGGGGCGAAAGTGAACACCGAATCGAAGCGCATGACGTTGAACCGGCCCCCCGTGGTAGAGACTTTAGCCAGCGTGGCGCCCATCATCATGCCCCGCATGTTGCCTCCGGCCATGCGGATATTCCCGATTTTCACCCCCTGGATTTCCTCCCGTCGCGTCAGCGAACAATCGGGATCGGTCCTTCCACAAGGAAATTCGGGATCGAACTCGTTGGTAAATTTCTTTTCCACTCCCAGTTCGTAGGCATCCAGGCCGTTTTTGTCCGCGAAAGGCCCGAATTCCCTTTTTATGTCGCGGCGGATGTTCTCGATAATCCAGGGGAAATCGGCTTGCGTGATCCACTTTTCGCCTCCGTCGGGAAGCAGAAAGGTCCGTGCCCTTTTCGGATCGACGGTGAACCGGAACTCGTAGAGATCCTCCAGGCGGATGTTTTTCGGCCCCACCGTCGGAACGTCGAGAAGCGCCGCCTTTTCCTTTCTTGATCCACAATAGGGCGAATGGGCATCCGGCACCCTCCAAGGCGCGATGGTGTTGCCGACTTCCATGTTACGACGGACAATCAGCCGCATGTCGGGGATTTTCTTCGAACTATCCCACCAGATGCCGTCCACGACGTTCAGAGTTTCCTTGGTGTGTTTGTTGGGTAGCGGCACGAGGGCGTGCACGTGTTCGTCGAGGATGCGGGTGACCTGCTCGTCGTAATTGCCTCCTTGGCGCAACGCCTCCGCGCCGATTTTCGCGCCCAACAGGTTGGAATACAGATCCTCCGGCGAAAACGCCGATGCCCGCTCGGAAAAAAACTCCATGCTGCGGTAGTCGTACCAGGTGACGATTTCGTGCCACACGGACATCATGAAGGAAATCCGCTCCGCCAGCAGAAGGGCCAGTTCGTCGTGCTCCTCCGGGGACAGTTTTTCCTCGAACGTCCGCAGGAGAATCCAGCGTTTTCCTCCTTCGTCGGGAATGGGCAACAGCACGCCGCTGCCGAGCACGATACGGATTCTTTCGTACAAATACGCGGTGGTGTCTGCGTAATCGCGAATGTGGGCGATATCGACGATGCCGCCGCGACAGGTGTATATGAGGCCGGTCTGCTCGGTTTCCACGCTGAGCTTGCGATAGGAATGCGTTCCCAGTCGATTCGGGTAGAGAATGTTGTCCACCTTGACCGGAATGCTCGTGTCGCTGATGGTCGTCCTCAGGTCGTATCCCAGCATACAGCATGGACGCAGCTTGGGCGGCTCCAGAAAACGTTGCACTTGCAAGCCATCGGAAAACGTTTCGTCCCGTTCAGGACATTCCGGGCAGGTCGCACCCTCTTTTTCGGTTTGGGTTTCTTCCGTATTTTCGGCTACTTCGGCCTCCTGCGCGTCAAGCTCCTGCGCCCAGGCCGTGGACATCGCCAGGCATCCCCAACCAACCACGAGCATCGCCTTTTTTACTACCTGCACTAGAATCGGATGCATCCGTTGGCCCTCTTTCCCGAACGGCAAACTCTGCTCTTCTTCGTATCGAAGCCGTGAATCCGTTCGCAACTGGTTTCGTAACTGCATCATAACGCGAACGGAACGTTTTGGAAACATTCGGGAAATGCGGTCGGAACGAAAACGACGAAGCCTCCCGGCGAACTATGGTTCGCGGGAGGCTTCGCGGTGCGTTTTCAAATCGATAACGCACCGTAATTACAGTGAAAACGAGGAAAAAACCCGTGTCGTTATTACGGCATGAAGGCGTTTTCCAGCACCTCGCTCATATCGTTGACGAACACGAATTCCATGCCTTCCTTGGACGAAGGCGTGATGTCGATCAGATCCTTTTCGTTTTTGGCGGGCATGACGATTTTCGTGATGCCCGCGCGCTTGGCGGCCAGCACTTTTTCCTTGATACCGCCGACGGGCAGCACCGCTCCTCGTAGCGTGATTTCACCTGTCATCGCCATATTGTTCTGAATCGGCTTTTTCGTCAGAATCGAGGTCAGCGCGGTCATCAGCGTGACACCCGCCGAGGGGCCGTCCTTGGGAATGGCACCCGCAGGAACGTGCACGTGGAGGTCTTTTTTCGCGAAAATATCCTCATCGATATTGAGTTCCTGCGCCTTGGTGCGCACGTAGGACAACGCAGCCTGGGCCGATTCCTTCATCACGTCGCCCAGTTGGCCGGTAATCAGCAGTCCGCCCTTGCCCTTCATCATGGTGGCTTCGATGAACAGAATATCGCCGCCGGTAGGTGTCCAGGCCAGACCCGTTGCGACACCCGGTTTGGCGGTGCGAATCGCCACATCGTTCCAGTATTTCTGAGGGCCTAAAATGTCGGCCACGGTTTTCGGCTCGATGAGGGTCTTTTCCTCCTTGCCGTACGCTACTTCTTTGGCGATCGAACGGCAGACGGAGGCGATTTCCCGCTTGAGATTGCGCACGCCGGATTCCCGCGTGTAATCGTTGATGATGGTGAACAGTGCGTCGTCGCTGAACTCGATCAACTCGTCACTCAGGCCGTGATCCTCGATGTTTTCGGGAATCAGGTAGCGTTTGGCGATGTGATATTTCTCCTCCTCGGAATAGCCGGGGATTTGAATCACTTCCAGCCGGTCGCGCAGGGCGGGAGGAATGGTGTCGAGCATATTGGCGGTGCAGATGAACAGCACCTTGGAAAGATCGAAGGGGACGTCCAAGTAATGGTCCTGGAAGGAGAAATTCTGTTCCGGGTCCAGCACTTCGAGCAGCGCCGAGGCGGGATCGCCCCGGAAATCCTTGCCCAGTTTCTCGATTTCGTCGAGCATGAAGACGGGATTGTTGGTGCCACACTTTTTCAGCCCGGCGATGATCCGCCCCGGCATGGAACCGATGTATGTCCGGCGGTGGCCCCGGATTTCGGCCTCGTCGTGCACGCCGCCCAGGCTCATGCGATAAAATTTACGTCCAAGCGCGCGGGCTACGGATTTCCCCAGCGAAGTTTTGCCGACTCCCGGAGGCCCCGAAAGGCAGAGAATCGGGCCGCGCAGGTCGTTTTTCAGCTTGCGCACGGCGAGAAACTCGATAATGCGTTTCTTGACCTTCTCCAGATCGTAGTGATCTTCGTTGAGGATTTCTTCCGCCTCGGCAATGTCGAGGTTGTCTTCCGTCGATTCGCTCCAGGGTACGTCGATCATCCAATCCAGATAGGTGCGTGCCACCTGATATTCCGGTGAGGAGGAATGCATCCGCAGAAGGCGTTTGAGTTCCTTCATGGCGGCATTGTTCGCCTCTTCGGGCATCTTTTTCGCTTCGACTTTCTCCCGAAGCTTTTCGAGTTCCTCGTTGCCGTCGGAATCGCCGAGTTCCTTCTGAATCGCTTTGAGTTGCTCGCGAAGGTAGACTTCTCGCTGATGGCTGTCGAGTTTCTCTTTGACTTCGTGCTGGATTTTGTTGCCCAACTCCAGCACGTCCAGTTCGCGGGTCAGAATTCCGGTAATAAGTTCAAGCCGTTCCTTGACCTCGGTGGTTTCGAGAATTTTCTGTTTCTCGCTGATATCGAGGTCCAGATAGTGCCCGATCATGTCGGCCAGATAGGACGGCGAAGGCACTTTGTCTACCAGATAAGCCGCTTCGTCGGGAATGTTCGGACTCAGGCGAATGACCTTGTTGACGATCTGCTTGAGATTGCGGTGCATCGCCGAAATTTCGATATCGTCCGGCACCTCGTCGGGCAGGTATTCGACCTTTACCCGGTGGTACGGCTCGTCGCTGAGGTATTCGACCACGCGGAAGCGCACGACCCCCTGGACGAGAATCGAAGCGGTGCCCTCGGTATGATCCGAGGATTTTATGATTTTTCCCAATGTGCCGTAATAATGCAGATCCTGTTCCCCCGGCAGATCCACGTTGCCGTCCACCTGGGCCACCACGCCGATCAGCCGGTCGCCGGGAAGCACGTCCTGGAGAATGCGCAGGGATTTGTCTCTGCCGATGGAAAGCGGCAGGGTCATATAAGGATACAGCACCGTGTTGCGTACGGGAAGAACGGGAACGATCGAAGGCAGGTTCGCGATCTGTGTCTCTTCCATGGCTTTTGCTTTCATTTCGTGGTTCCAGACGCTTGAAAGCGCTGAAACCGTGGTACATCGACCGTCATTGCTCCATTGAAACTAATTCTCGCCTGCATATTGTCAAGAATCCCGCAGTGCGGCGCTATCCTCTTTCTTTCAACAAACCGACGAGAGTTCGCGCCAGACCACGCACGTCTTCTTCGGAGTGGCGATGACACAAAAACCAGAGTTCGTACCCGCTGGGAGGCAGATAATAGCCTGCTTCAAGCATATTTCGATACAGTGCGTTGAAGCGCTCGATGGAACGCGACGCAATCCCATCGGCGCTCCGGGGAACCTCGCCCTCCTCGAAATACATCCAGATCAGCGATCCCAGCCGACGCCAGTTGAGAAACGGCAATTCCGTTTTGGCGCTTTCCAGTGTTTCGTCGAAAACCCGGCCTAATCGTTCCAGGTGTTCATATACGGAGCCGTCCTCCAGAAGGTCGAGTGTCGCCTTGCCCGAGGCCATGGCTACCGGGTTGCCGCTGAGCGTCCCGGCCTGGTAGACCTTCCCTAGCGGGGCGAGTTGATCCATGTGCTTCTTCGGACCGACCACCGCGCCCACCGGCATACCGCCGCCGATGATTTTCCCCAGCGTCACGAGATCGGCTTCGATGCCCAGGGAATCTCCGTAGCCGCCGAAACGCAGCCGGAACCCAGAAATCACCTCGTCGAAAATCAACAATGCTCCGTGTTTTTTCGTGAGTTCTCTCAGACGTTCGAGCCATTCGGGCCGCTGTTCCAGCAATCCGTTGTTGCCCGGCAGGGGTTCGATCACCGCGCAGGCGATTTCGTCGCGGTAGTTTCGGAACACGGCTTCCAGCGACTCGTCGTCGTCCAACGGCAAAACCATCGTCAAACCGGCCAGTTCCGAAGGTACGCCTCCGCTGGAGGAGACTCCCGAAGTCGCCAGACCGCTCCCCGCCTTGACCAGCAAACTGTCGGAATGGCCGTGATAGCCTCCCTCGAATTTGACGATCCGCGAGCGTCCCGTAATTCCTCGCGCCAGCCGGATGGCCGTCATCACCGCTTCCGTACCCGAACTGACGAAGCGCACCTTGTCATAGTTGGGAAACGCCCTGAGGACGGATTCGCACAGCGCGATTTCTCCCTCGTGGCAGGCTCCGAAGCTCAGGCCGTCTGCGGCGGCTTTTTTTACCGCTTCGACCACGGATTCATTGGCGTGTCCCAAAATCAACGGACCCCAGGACAGGCAAAGATCCATGTACTCGTTGCCGTCGGCGTCGAAGCAGCGACCGCCTTGGCCGCGAGAGAAAAACACCGGCGTTCCTCCCACGGAACCGAAGGCGCGCACGGGGCTATGTACTCCACCGGGAGCTAGAGTTTTGGCTTTTTCGAACAATTTCCTTGAATTTTCAATGACTTTCATTCCATTCCCTTGGCCGCCGAATTACTTCGATTCGGCATGTTTAGGATTTTAAAAATATACACTTTATTATAAGTGGTGTCCACTATGTTTCCACAGTGTTCCCCTGTAGTCCAATGTGATTTTACCAGGGTTTTGCCGGTTTACAAAGCTCTTCCGGGGCGCGTGGCGGTGGAAGAGCCTCCCCCTGGCCGTTCTTCCAGGCGATGGCGCGGGGCAACACCTCGTCTTCACTCAGGTTTGCGAAATATGCGCTTTTCCAGGAACCGTCGGGAAACAGGGAGGAAATCAGCACGGTGGCGCGTTCCTCTTCGACCCGTACCCAGGAAGCGAAGGGATCGTGGCAGCCGCACCCGAACGCCACGAGCAATTCCCGCTCCAACTCCACGGCCCGGCGTGTGGGTGCGTGATTGATTTTCCCTATAATTTCAGTAACTTTCGGGTCATTACGGCGAATCTGCACGCCGACCGCTCCCTGTCCGGATGCGCAGGGCCAGAGGTACGGATTCAAATCGAAAGCTTTGAGAGGGGCGATATCCAGCCCCAGGCGTTCCAGTCCGGCGCGGGCGAGGATGGCGGCGTCGTACTCACCATCCACGACTTTGGAGATACGTGTGGGCACATTACCCCGTATCAGCAGCGGTTCGAGATCGGGACGCGCCGCCTTCAACAGCGCCTGCCTACGCAGGCTCGTCGCGCCGATTTTCCCGCCTTTTTTCACGGGAAACGGCTCGTCGGGATCGTAGGCCGCCTCGGATACCAGCAACACGTCGTTGACCGCCGCGCGTTCCGGCGTGGCCCCCAGGACGAGTCCGGGCGGGTTTTCGGTGGGCAGATCCTTGAGAGAATGCACCGCCGCATCCACGTGACCGTCCAGCAGTTCCTGCTCGATTTCCTTCGTAAAAAAGCCTTTTTCGATGCGTCCCTGAAGCGGTGTTTTCAACAATCGGTCACCGCTGGTTTTGATGACGCGAATCTCCGCAGGCACGTCGAGCAACCCTTTGACCATGTGGGCCTGCCACAAGGCCAGACGGCTGCCACGGGTGCCGATCCTGAAAAGCGTTTCGCTCATGATTGCCCCGTTTTCCTTGGATGTCGGGCCGGATGTTTCAATCGAACGAGATTTTTGCGGCCTTCTCCTTGGTATTGATGATGTGCTTGACCTGCACCAGCGCTTCTTTTTTCATCGCTTCGAGTTCGGGTGTCTCATCCGGCATTTTTTTCGCGGCGTTGTAGACCTCCACGAAGCTCTGCTTCGCCTGTTCGTTGAAGTCGCGGGAAAGGAAGCGGGACCACGCCAGCATGTACAGAGAGCGACAGTGTTCCACGGTTCCAGGTTCGTACTTGGAGGCGGCTTTTTCAAAGAAAATCGCTGCTTGGGTGAAATGGTCGAAGCTCTGGGGTGATTCGAAATGGGTGAGCGCCAGACGGAAAAGCACCTCGGCGATGACCGGGCTATCCGGGTGGATGCGGGCGTAATCGTCCCACATTTGTGCCTTTTCGTGGGTTTGGTCCATCTCTGAATAAAGCTGAGCCAGCATGGAAACGGCTTCGGCGTGATTCGGAAATTCAGGATGTTTTTCAAGCACTTCCGCAACGCCATCGCGGATTCGAACCAGGTTCATGATGTAGTCCGGCTTTTTTTCGGTCTCTGCCGCCGGGATGGCTTCTTCCTCTTCGGCTTTTTCATTCTCTGCGGTTTCTTCCGGCGCTTTTTCGATTAAGGGCGTTCTATAGGCCGCGAGTTCATCGGGTTTGGGTTCTTCGGCCTTTTTTTCTTCCACCGGCTCTTCGAACACCGGACGGGGACCGGGAATCGCTTCCGGAGTGGGTTCGGGAGGCTCGGTGTAGAGTTGATCGCGTACCGGGTAATATAGCCGCGCGATGAGCATCAGCAGGTAGGGGTCGGAGGAATTGTCCCGGATCGCCTTTTCGGCATGGAAGAGGATCGACGACCAGAGACGTTTTTTGCGTTCGGGAAAATCGGCGATCATCGTTTTTTTATCGGCAAGGATTTTTTTCGTCAACTCCTTGCGTTCATTGCGTTTTTTCACTTTTCGCACGAGTTTCAGACGCTCGTCCATTTCCGTGATCAGAGCCTTTTTCGTTCCTTCCCAGTCGAGATAGGCTTTTAAATCCCGGTGCAGTTCGGGATAGGCTTCGGCGTAGCTGTCGGGTAGCGTCGGTTCGGCGGGCTGATACCCGAATTCGAAGCTCAACCCCGGCGCCGGAAGCGCGAACGCCGCCGGAGAAAACACCAGAAAACCCCACAAAACGCCAAGCGCCGCGAATGGTTTCAGATTCATGCCATCTCCTTGTTTTTCAATCCGATCCAATTGGCCTCATTGAATCGGTTCTGTCTCTGTTTGGCAAGAATTTTCGGGAAAAGGGTCGAAATTCGACCTTTCTGTACGAAGTTTTCACGATTTAGAATCTTGATAGCCGACTTTGTATAGTATAAATTCAATTGAGAGTACGTCCAATTTTATATAGTCGGCGAAACATTCGCCGGTTCGGTGGTCTTCAACGGTTTTGGCCCCGATAACCCCCAAGGGAGGTTTCGATGTCTCGCGCCCCATCTTTCATTCTTCTTCTGATGATACTGCTCTCGGTTTCGGTTTTCTCCTCGGCCTGTAGTTCATCCAACAATTCAGGAGAAACCACCGGCGACAACGACACCGATCAGGTCGAAACCGACTTTATCGGTGACACGGACGATGAAGGTTGGCCGGACAACTGCCTGCGCCTCGATCCTTCCCAGGCTCTTACGCTCTTCGGCGGGACCGAATTCGAGGCGGCGTTCCCTGCGGGAGCCGTGACCGAAAAACTCACCGTCTGTTACGAAGCAGTACCCGAAGCCGATGTGCAGATTCCCGACGGCATAGAGGTACTGACGCCCATCGTTGGATTTACTCCCGACGATCTGGTTTTGCAGGCGGAATTCAAGATCACCTGGAAGAATCTTCCCAATCTGCCGGACGATTTCAAGGTCTACATCGCCAAAAAAGGCACCGACAAGGAGTGGGATGCTTATGAGGTTCCCGCCGAATCCGGGACGGCGGCCATCAGTTCCATTCGGTTGGCAAAGATGTTTCTCGGGCATCCCGCCGAGACACCCACGGATGGCGACGATGATGAAATCGACGAGGAGGAAAACGTCGATGAGGTCGACGAGGATGATGACATCATCGACGAAGTGGACGAAATCGAAGAGGACGAAGAAGAAACACCGCCCGATCTTTGCGATCCCGATCCCTGCAACGGTCACGGCACCTGCGACCCGGCGGACGGTTCCTGCACCTGTAACGATTACTTCACAGGCGACGCTTGCGACGCCTGCGCCGACGGAACACTGGGCGATTATCCCGACTGCCAAGACGATCCCTGCGATCCCGATCCCTGTAACGATCACGGCACCTGTGACCCTGCGGACGGTTCCTGTACCTGCAATGATTACTTCACGGGCGATGCCTGCGACGCCTGCGCCGACGGAACCGTGGGCGATTACCCCGATTGCCGGGACAACCCCTGCGATCCCGATCCCTGCAACGACCACGGCACTTGCGACACGGCGGATGGCTCTTGCACCTGCGAAAACAATTACGCGGGAGATGCCTGCGACAGTTGCGCACCGGGTTACGTCGGTGAATACCCCGACTGCATCCTGCCCACGCCGCTGCCCCAGCCCGGCGAAGTCATCATCACCGAGTTTTTCGCCTATCCCCCGGATGCACGGAGCGTATATGGCGAGTGGATCGAAATCCGCAACGTTTCAGACGCCGCCCGGCGCTTGCAACTGTGCGAAATCGGTCATGGACAAGATGCCGAGGCCGAAAGCACGGTGATCGATGCCGCGATAGAACTTGCTGCCGGACAGGCCATTTTGCTGGCCAAGACGACGGAAAGCCTGGATAGCGGCCTGGAAATAGCGCCGGAATTCGTGTGGACCGGCTGGCAATTGGACGACGTGGCGGACACGCTGTGGCTGGATTGCCCCGGTACCGGAAGGGATAACGTCCGTATCGACGAAGTGCGCTACACCGAAAGCTGGGGCGTACTTCAAGGTTATTCCAAGCAGTTGAATCTCGACGTCCTCGAAGATCCGAACCAGGATCATGCCGTGGAGAACGACAAATTCTGGAACTGGTGCGACACGCCCGACAACCGCACCTATGGTTACGGCGACCACGGTACTCCGAAAATCGACAACACTTCCTGTCCGGACATTATAGAACCGCCCGAGAACGGTGAAGTGTTTATCACCGAAATCTTTGCGGATACCGGTTTTGCGGCCAGCAATGGACAATGGCTGGAAATTGTCAACGCAACGGGTGTGACCAAGGATCTTTACCATTGTATCCTTTCGTCTTCCACGGAACAGGAGATGATCGAAGATTCGTTGCAGATTCCGCCCGGAGGAATCCTTGTGCTAGGCAACAATGCAGACATTTACTCCGACGTAACCCAGGATTATGCCTTCAGCTTCAAATTCGATCCCATTCAGGACACCGTCAGTCTCAGTTGCTACGAAATGACGGTGGACGAAGTGTCCTACGACCTCGCCGAAGGATGGCCGATCGCGACCAAAGCGTCCCTTTCGCTGGTTCCCGGCGGGGATGCCCAGGGCAACGACGATTCCGCCAACTGGTGTTACAGCCATGAAGTGTACTACACGTCTTCGCTGCTGTTCGGGACACCGGGTCAGGCCAACCCGGAATGCGGTTTCGAGCCGGAAGGCACTCTCACCACTTCCAACGACCATATGTACTTCATTTCCGCCGAAGGTTCCTTCATGACCTGGAACGACGCCCAGGACTATTGCCGGAACGTCTGGAGCCAGTCGAACGGGGAGGGCGATCTCGTCACCCTCAACGACCTCAACGACACCCCCGGAGGCGAGTACAATTTCGTGAAGGAATACTACTATGCGCCCCAGATCCGGCGTCCGTTGTGGATCGGACTCAACGACCTGGAAACGGAAGGCGTATTCGAGTGGTCCAACGGCGAAACCCCGGCGATCATGCCTACACCGGCAAGCAACAGCGACGCCTACGACTGCGCCATGCAGCAGGATTCGATCTCGATGGCCGCCTGCCGCGTCCCTCGGAAATTCATCTGCGAAGTCGAAGGAACGTACGTGCCGGAAATCACGATTTACGACCTGATGGACGAAAACAGCCTCAATCACCAACCGGCGGGAACGCTTGTGACGATGGGCGCCGACAACAACCTCCAGGTGATCGGCGTCTACCCCGACAACGGAGCGTTGCGCATCAAAGCCAAAAATACCCAGGAGCAGGGCATCGAATACGCCTATTCCTTCATCTTTTTCCATGGATTCGATGCCGTGGATATCAATACTTTCCAGGTGGGCGACATTCTACATCTGAAGGGTGGTGTTTCGGACAATGGAGGCTATTACCAGATCAGCCTGGAACCCTCTCTGTTCTCGGATTCCACCATCGAAGCGGTATCCAACGATCCGACGATCGACGACCCTGTGGTGTCCATCCCAGCGGACGAAACGGCAGATTTTCTCCCAGGTGGAGTAAAATACGCCCCCTATGCCTTGCATACGGTGGGTATGGATGATGTGATCGTGGCAAGCTCCGAGCACTATCCGTACGTCGATTTAGCAGTCCCATACGACGGTTTCCGTCTGTGGGCGTTCATCTATGCTTTCGACCGACCGCTGGCCCAGACGATCTACCCGCATGTCACGGGTGTTCTCGTGGGAAATCATGTACTGCCGATCGACGAAACCTGCCTCGCCGACCCGATCATCCCCGAAAACATCTGCGGTGAGGGAGAAGTTATCATTACTGAATTCATGCGTCGTCCGCTGTCCGTTTTCGGTATCGAAGGCGAATACGTCGAGCTGACCAACGTTACCGACAAGCGTTGCAAGCTGGTTGGCTGCGAACTGCACGATTCGTTGTTTACCGACCGTCACATGTTTTCCACGAGCGGAATCGTCGGAGATGCGGAATCTCCCGTGATCGAACCCAATTCGACGTATCTGCTTGCCCGCAGTGAATCCAACAACGGTTTTTCCGAACCGCCGGACTACGTATACGGAGCGGATTTCGAGCTTTCCAACGTCACTGACCAGATCATCCTCACCTGTCAGATTGATGGTAGCAGCGTGGAGGTGGACCGGGTATCCTACGACGATTCGTGGTATCTCGAAGATGCAGGCATTGCCCTGCAGTTCGACAATTCCCTCATGCCGTGGGGCAACAACAATCAACAATCCAATTGGTGCGCTTCCACGGAAGTGTTCGGAAGTCCCCAGCAATTCGGTTCTCCGGGCCGCCGGAATTCGTCGTGCGAGACGGCCTACGTGGTCTACTCGATTCAGGAATTGCAAGACGAAAACGACGTCAACCACCCGGAACCGGGCGATCTCGTTGGTATCGAAGACGCCGTGGTCGTTTCGCCGATTTTCAACGTGGGCACCAGTACGACAAGAAAATCCGTCTTCGTGATGGATCAATACGGAGGGGAATACAGCGGTATCCAGATCATCTGGAACGAAACCACCTATCCGGTTTCTTTCCTCCAGTTGGGACAGCTTGTCAGAGCTGTGGGCGTTTACATGGAAAGCTGCGAGGATGGCGAGCCGCCGAACTGTACTCCAAGCACCATCATCAGTATCGAGGAAGCCGCCAATCAGAACTTGGAATACTACGAATTGCAGACTACGGGAGGTCCTAACCCGCTTCCGCAACCCTACGTAGTGGAAAATCCCTGTGACATCATGACGGGCGGAGCGATGGCCGACAAACTGCAACATGTTCTTGTGAAGCTGGAAGGTGTTGAAATCACAGACAATACCGTCTATTCCGCCCAGGGAGAATTCACGGTTGGAACCGATTGTAACCTTCCCGTGGACGACTACATCCACCATCGCGATCCTTTAGACAACTATCCCAAGCCGCGCGTCGGGGATCAATACGATCTCGAAGGCATCCTGATAACCAACTTCAATATCTTCAAGCTGGCTCCGCGAACGTATGACGATATCGAGATGCTGGCCATCGGAATCCAAGAAGGCGAACTGGTTTTGACGGAAATATTCTTGCAATCCTCGTTGTACCCGCAAACCCAGTGGTTCGAAATCTACAATGCCACCCATGGCACGGGCAACGAGCGGGTTCTCAACCTGATGGGTTGCGAAATCGTTGTCGGAGACCAGTCCATGGACTTCGAAGAGGATTTCTTCCTCGAACCTTCGGATTACGCTGTCATCGGGAACAACGGCGACGTCTCCGCCAATCAGGGCGCGTGTATCGATTACGTCTATACGGACGAGGATGAGGACGACTACTTCTACTTCCCCGTAGCCGAAGACACCTTTTACCTGCTGTGCGAAAACGGTCGTGAAATCGATTCCGTGCCGTTCGATCCGGTAGCTTTCCCGTTTGAAGGCAACAAGTCGATGGAAGTCCGCAGTTCCGGGCGAAACGCGGAACTCAACGATCTTTCCGAATACTGGTGCGAAGCCCGGGTGAAATTCGGAGAAACATTCTGGGACGGCCCGTATGGAACACCGGGAGGCGCAAACGACTGCGAAACCACCGCCGTGGAGGTGCATAGCTGTATTCCCGACATCTGGCCGGGTGACCTTATCATCACTGAAATCATGTACAGCCCTTCGAGTGTTTCGGCGGACAACGGGCAATGGGTCGAAATCTACAACCGTTCCAACGAAGCAGCAGACTTGGATGGCTGCAAGCTTGTCGTGGATGGCGTGGAACATCTCATCCAGGATTCCGGGCTGTCCCTCCAATCCCAGGACTACGTTGTCTTCGCCAATTCGAGCGATACGAACGCGAATGGAGGATTCGATGCCGATTTCGCCTTTGGCGCCGAGAATCTTCTTGATCTCGATTACTACTCATCCCACATCGAATTCATCTGTCACGATGTGAACCTTGGTTACGATCTGTTGATCGACGAAGTGACCTACTCGCCGCAAAGCGGATTTCCGGTGGAAAACCCCGGATGGGCCATTTCGCTCAAGTCGGACAGTTTCGACGATGCCATCAACGATCGTGGAATTTCCTGGTGCGATTCCGGGGAACCTTACGGACTGGGAGATTACGGCACGCCGGGATTCGACAACGTGTGTTACGTGGAGCTTCCGGGAGAAATCATGGTGCTCGGCGGGTATACGTATTTCATTTCCAACGAGGATTTCGTGAAGGACTGGTTCGAAGCCGATTCCTGGTGTAAAAACAACATGTTCGGTGGCGCAGGCGATGGTTATCTGGCCTTCGTGCAGAACCGCTCCGACATTCTGGCCATTGCCGAAAGCGATCTCATGAGTACCGAGGAATACGCCTGGGTCGGTATTCACGACTATTATCAGGAAAACACGCTGGAGTATTCTTACGCCTACCAGGCCGGTGAGAACTGGGACGCCACCGTGCGGGCGCAAATGCTCAATCCCGCCCTTGGTTACAACTCCGCAGATCGCGACTGCGGCACGGTACAGAAAAACGTGTCGGACCAGTTCACGTATTCGATGCAGGATTGCTTCACCGAAAAACGCTTCATCTGCCAGCGCGCCGGAGGACTTCCCGATCCCGTATACGGCGATCTCGTCATTTCCGAAATCATGATCGATCCGGCCACGCCTACTGTATCGGACGTGCCATACGAGTGGCTCGAAATCCACAACATCAGCGATCATGCGTTGAACATCGAAGATTGCACGATCAGCTTTGGTTCTTCCGAAGTGGCCATCGACACCATGTCGATCATCGACCCTGGCGAGTTCTTTGTGCTGGGACAGGCGTACACGGACAACGGAGGCTACACACCTGATTTCTCTTACGGTTCCACCTTGGAATTCTCCGACGATTCGGGCCGTATCGCCTTTAAGTGCTTGGGCACAACCCTGGATGAAGTGACCTACAACGCGCTGTTCCCGTTTACGGAAGGGTATGCCATCGGCTTGAGTCCCGATCCTGAACTGCATACCCCACAGGGCAACGATCAGGCATCGTCCTGGTGCACGAGCAACAATCTATATGGTGGTACGCCGGGCGACATCAACGACCCGGCCAATTATGGAACGCCGGGTCAAGGCACATACTGTGCGCCTTGATCTTTGACGGTTCTTTACTCCCCGGTTTTGACCGGGGAGTTTTTTTCGTTTTAGTCTAAGCATCTTTCCGATTTCACGACGTTATTTATGCCTCCTGCAAACTCCATCCTACTTGATCCCTGTACGGCGTTTTCCTGTCGAGATCGTCCGGAACTCCCCGGCGGGTACAAGCTCGACCGTGCCGTTCGGGAAAGCGATCGTATCGTTCTGCACATTTCTCAAGGAGAAACGCTGCAGTTCGTTTTGCACGTCGTTCCGAAAGGTGAAGCGCAGCCGGATGCCGTTACGACGCAGGACATCGCCTTCGACACGCGGGAATGCCCCGCCCAGGTTCCCGCCGACGATATCGGAACGCTACTCGGCGAACTCTCTGCCCGTTATAAAGATCGGCACGAACGACAACCGGAGCAAGGCCTGTACACGGCGACGATCGCCCCCGGAAATGACTGGCCTGCGTGGTCACTGACTCATGAAGTGCTGCCGTTTTTCCTTCTGGTGTTGCTTGTCACGCTCGCGTTGTCGAGCGTTTGGAAATCGCGGAAAATGCCGTTTTTTCAGGCGGTTAAGGGTGCTTCGATCTCTCTGGCGCAGATTCTCGCCATCATCGCCCTCTGTCTGCTTTGTGGTGAGGCGGCGCTTCGGGCAATCGATTACGATCCTTCCCGTCGTTCGGATCTTTATCGAAAAAACGGTCTCTATCATTTCAGCGAACGAACCGAAAAGACACAGGAACAAGACCTCCACCGCAACCTCGTGACCGAAAGCGTGGATGGCATCGATTTCTGGATGCTGAAAGATCCCGAAAGGGATGCAAAAGGATACCAGGAATACAAGGTGGCCGATAGGCCGGGAATCCGCCTGCTAGGTGTGGGCGATAGCATCATGTTCGGTTCGGGTGTCCGAAATCACCAGACATTTCTTTCGGTGATGCAGGATCTTGGCCGAAAAGAAGGCATCCCCCTGGAAAGCCTGAATGTGGCGATGCCCGGTTGGAATCTCCCGCAATATCGCATCGCCTGCGCCAGGTACATCGAGGCGACGAAACCCGATATCGTTCTTATAGGATTGCACCATGGAGATGTAACTCCCGTAAAACTCTCAGGAAAACGCACGGTCAACGCCGACGCGCTCGTTGCCGGTCCCGCCGTTCTCGCCGATGGACTACCCCTGGAAAAGGAGGACGCACGTCTTCTGGGAAGGCACAGCGTTCTTGCTCGCGCGTTGGCGTATTGGATTTCCAGGGGGCGTGTGCCTCGACGTTATCGTCTTGTCGGAAAACGAGAGATGTTGACACGTGAACTGGATCAAATCGAACAGTTATGCAGGAAAAATGGTGCAAAACTGGCCATTGTCTGGATGCCACCCATGCATCGTCCCTTCGGAGAGCAGATCGATCACCCGGCCTGGATGGAAGATGTCTGGAGCCAAGTGCAAACGTGGTCGAAAACCCACCCCGATGTGCTGTTGATCGATCCGCGTGAAAACTTGCGAGGCATCGCCTCCGAAGCGGTCCGGCTGGATCTCTGCTGTCATTTGAATTCCAAAGGACACGTTCGTATGGGAAGGGCGCTGCTCGATGCCCTTGTGCGGGCTGGGTGGCTTCAAAAGCAGGAAAAAAGCGACACGAAAAAATAAATTGGAACAGTGTTTTTACGGGCTTTCTGGGAGGTGGCATGACTTCGATGCACCGGTATATTAAAAGATTCGAGGTGCATTTTATTTGGAAGGGGATGCCAATATGCGTAAAAGCTACCGAAAATACATAACTTTAAAAGTCAACAGAAATGGAGATTGCGTGGAAATCAGTTGGAAATAATAGGGATGTCTTCGTGAAAAATACGTTAAAAATATCGAAATATACTAGCAGGTTCTTCTTTGGCGATTGCCTAAAAAGAACCGGAATAAATTACTTTTTGAATTTTTTGGCAATCTATGCCATAATCGGAGAGGTGGCGTTTAGAAATGTGAACTCATCAATAGGGGAATCAGCAGTGTATGGGGAACACCTGCTAACGGGGAGAGGAATGACGTTTGAGAGGGGCAAAGTAAAGTGGTTCAATGACGTAAAGGGGTACGGTTTTATCCTGCGTTCATCGGGCGAAGATGTCTTCGTGCATTACACCGCCGTTGAAGGCAAGGGGTTTCGTTCTCTTTATGAGGGCCAGGAAGTCGAGTTCGAATGCGTCAGTGGCCCGAAAGGTCTGCTCGCTCGTCACGTTCTGCGACTCGACAGACCTGTCCAAACCGAGGAAACGGACTCCTGAACTCTTCGTCACCGGGCAGCGTTCGTCTGTCCGGGTCCGCTTCGACGTTGTGCTACGAAGTGTCGAATCGTAGGCTCAGATGAGTCTGACGAGGGGGACGTGCGTCGAATCACTTCATCGATTTACCGATTCTATTCGGGGATAGAATTGCCCACATCGTGAATGAACCCTCTGGAAAAACGTGCTAAAAACGTGATAAACATCAGCGTTTTCACGATGGTATTGTTTTGTCTTTCCTGCTATAGTCTTGGCACCTTCGTGCTTGATCTTCATTCAATTTTGCCTGTTCCATTGCATCCAAGTGAAAAATATGCTTTGAAAGGCGTAAGGAGTGCGAGTCGTCGCACGTGCGTTTGGTGGATCGTACTTTCAACCCCATGGTTTTATAATGAAGTTTCGACTTTTCAGGCTTGGAATGTTCGGTATCCTCCCGATACTGTTTTTGTTTTCAGGGTGCTCCCTCAACCGTTTCGCGGCGAGTTACCTTAGCGAAGGACCGGCCTCGACGTTCGCCCAGGACGACGACCCGGAACTGGTTGGTGATGCGCTGCCGTTTGCATTGAAAGTCATGGAAGGCGTGCGCGATGGTGCGCCCGATCACAAAGGGATTCATTTGGCGCTGGCGTCGGGATTCGCGCAGTACGCCTACGCTTTCGTGCAATTGAAGGCCGAGGCCATCGAGGGCAAGGACTTCGACGAGGCAGTGCGTCTGAAAGCAAGGGCGGCGAAGCTGTTTCTGCGCGCCCATCGCTATGGGATGCGTGGACTCGAAATCGCCCATCCGAGTTTCGAAAAGAAGTCGGCAGAGGATCTTCCTCGCGCCCTTTCCGAAACGGAAAAGGAAGATGTGCCTTTGCTGTACTGGACCGGGCTTTCCCTGGCGGCCCACGCCAATGTCAATCGAGCCTCCACCGATGCCATTGCCAGTCTACCCACAGCCGTGGCCATGCTGCAACGAGCGCTCGAACTGGACGAAACCTTCGACAAAGGGGCAATTCACGAGTTTTTCATTACGTACAGCGCCATGACCGGAAAAAATCAGGGCGGCGGGGAAGAACAGGCCCGCCGGCATTTCCGCCGAGCGGTGGAGTTGTCCAACGGCAAAAAAGCTTCGCCTTACATCGCCCTTGCCGAAAGCGTCAGCGTCGCCCGGCAGGATCGTAAAGAGTTCCTTTCCCTGCTCGATATGGCTCTGGCCATCGATCCGGAAAGCGCGCCGGAATTCAAGCTGGCCAATACGTTGATGCAGGAGAAAGCCCTCCGTCTCAAAGCCCGTATAGACGATCTTTTCTTATAATAAATTCAAGGGGTTTCTTATGTTCCATTCGAACCGTCCCAAAGCTCTCTTCGTGTCAGCTATTCTTTTCGCGGTTCTCGCGTTTTGTGCATTTGCCGCACCGTCTCCGGTATTCGCCGTGGAGAAAATCGTCATCAAACTCGGCACCTTGGCTCCCAAAGATACCCCCTGGTACAACGGTCTGGCTCGCATGGGAGAGGAATGGACCAAGGCCAGCAACGGGAGGATCAGCGTTAAAATCTATCCGGGAGGCGTGCTGGGCAGCGAACAGGCGATGGTGCGCAAGATCCGCACCGGACGGCTGCACGCCGCTACGATGACCAGCATCGGCATCCGGGAGATCGACCCCACTTTTCTTGCTCTTCAATTGCCGTATCTTGTCGAAAACTATGAGGAATTGGACGCCTGCGCCAAGGCGCTGGAGCCGCTCGTTTCCAAGCGTCTCGAAGCAAACGGTTTCGTGTTGCTGCACCAGGGGGATTCGGGCTGGATTCGCTTTTTCACGATGACCAAGGTCGAAACCTTCGACCAGATGGCCCAGCAGAAGCTTTTCGTCGGCGCGGGGGACCAGGGAAGCATCGAAGCCTGGCAGAAAACCGGCTTCAACATTGTGCAGGTCGCTTCGGCGGACATCACTACCTCGTTGCAGACCGGTTTGCTCGATGGCCTGATTACGCCGCCTCTCGCCGCTCTGGCGATGCAGTGGTTCGGGCAGGCAAAGTACATGTACGACGTGAAATACGCCCCGCTCGTCGGCGCCACGGTGATTTCGAAGAAGATGTGGGATCGTATTCCAGCCGATCTGCATTCCAAACTGAAGGAAATCGCCCAAAAATACGGAAACGCCGAAGTCGGACGCATCCGTGCCCTGGATGACCAGAGCATCGAGACGATGAAAAAATACGGCCTGCAAATCACCGTTCCGACCCCGGAACAGGAGGCGGAGTTCAAGGAGAAATCCCTCAAAGGCTACCATTTCATCCGGGATAAAGTCGTTCCCGGTGAGGCCATCGACATCGCCGTCAAGGCCCGTGACGCCCTTCGCGCGAAAAAGGCATCCATCAAACCATGAGCAATGGAGCGCACCTGCCCGATCTGCAGCGCGGGCAAGGGTGGCGACGCCGGATTGCCATCGCCGAGGAAGGGTTCTCGGTGGTGGTGCTTCTTTTAATGATGGGGCTGCCCCTTCTCGAAGCGGTGTTTCGCTCCCTTTTCGAAAACAGTATTCCCGGAAGCGTGCTGCTCGTGCGACACGGAACGCTGTGGATCGCTTTCTCCGGGGCTGCACTGGCTTCGCGGGAGGACCGCCACCTTGGATTCGGTGCGGGATTTAGCAATGCGCCGGAGTCTACTTGGAATTCGTTGCGCAAGGTGTTGGCTTATGGAACGGCAGCGGGTGTGGCATTCGTTCTGGCCTACGCGGCGTTTCGCCTCGTATCCATCGAGCGCGACAACCCCGCCTCCATCGGCAATTACCTGCCGCTGTGGCTGGCCGAAGCCGTGATGCCGCTGGGTCTTGCGTTGGCGGCGTGGCGTTTCGTGACGCGTGCTTCCTCTCGTTGGTCGTGGCGACTGGCGGCGTTTATCGTGCTTCTCGCCATTCTCTTGTTTTCTCAACTTCCCGCCGAACTGCGACCGGACCTTTTCTGGCCCGGCATGGTATTGCTCGTCTCCATGGTGTTGTTGGGAGCGCCGATTTTCATTCTGATGGGCGGTGCGGCGGCGCTGTCGTTTTATTGCATAGGGGAAGCCGATCTCGAAATCACGTCGCTGGTGGCCATTCCCACCGCCGCGTATGAGATCGTCACCGACCCGTTTTTGCCGGCGATTCCGTTGTTTACGGCGGCGGGGACCGTTATGGCGTTGGGAAACACCTCTCGGCGGTTGACCGATCTGTTTCGGGCGGCTTTCGGCTGGCTGCCCGGCGGAGTGGCCGTGGCCACGATGCTTGTTTTCGCGTTTTTCACCACATTTTCGGGGGCTTCCGGGGTGACGATTCTCGCCCTGGGTGGATTGCTGATGCCCCTGCTGCTCAATGAAAAATACCCGGAGCGGTTTTCCCTGGGGCTAGTGACGTCCGCCGGTTCGCTGGGAATGTTGCTGCCTCCCTGCCTGCCGGTGATCCTACTTGCCGTGACGGCCCGCACGCCGATCGACAAAATGTACATTGCAGGGTTTCTGCCTGCTTTGTTGCTGATCGCATTGCTTGGGGCGTACGGAGTCTGGACCGCACGACGTAGCGGGGCGCGCAATACCGCGTTTTCAAAGGACGTGTTTTTCAAGGAAATCCGTCGGGCGAAGTGGGAGATCCTCCTTCCCGTGATGGTGTTGGGTGGCATTTTCGGGGGGCTGACCACTCTCGTGGAAGCGGCGGCGCTGACGTTGCTGTATACCATCGTTACCGTCTGTTTCATCCATCGTGACTATTCCTGGAAAGACGGGCTGTGGAACGCCCTCGTGCAGAGCGCGATTCTCACCGGCGGGATTCTGATTATCATCGGCATGGCCAAGGGATTCACGGATTACCTGATTGAAGCCGAGGTCGTCGCTTCCGCCGTGGAATGGGTGACGGAAACGATTCAGTCGAAAATCGTCTTTTTGCTGGTCCTCAACCTGCTGCTGCTGATCGTCGGATGCCTGATGGATATCGTCAGCGCAATCATCGTGGTGGTGCCGATGATTCTGCCCATGGCGCAGGCGTATGGCATTCCGCCCACGCACATCGGCATTATTTTCCTCGTCAACCTGGAAATCGGCTTTCTTACGCCTCCGGTGGGGATGAACCTGTTTATGTCGGCCTACACCTTCGGCAAGCCGCTGACGCAGGTTTACCGCGCTGCGCTGCCGTTCATTCTGCTTTGGGCCATCGCCGTGCTTCTAGTGAGCTATGTCCCTTGGTTTACACAGGTTTTTCTATAGATCGGGTGAAATCACCCGACCGATTGTTTATAAATTCTCCCCAAATCGTTTCAGCGTTCCATGGTGTCGTCTTCATCCAAGGAGATTTCCGCAAGTCCCTGGACTTCTGTTGCGGTGACCCAGAGCGCATCGGGCAGGCGGTCGGTGAATTCGGCTGTTTTCGTGATGGCGAAAGGTGCGGCGGCGATTCCCGCCAACAACGTTTCCAGGGATTCGTAACCAAGATCGGCCAACTTGAATTCGACGTACAAAAGTCCGTCGGCGCCTTTGGAATACTGTAGAGAACTTGGTTTGGCCGCCGAGGTCCAGTGGCAGCCCGCATGTTTGCGCGCGCTCGAACAATCGGCGTTCCAGTAGCTCATTTGATTGTTGCTGATCCGCAATGTGTGTCCGACGATCGACGTGTCCGGCGCAAGGAAAAACAACTCGAACGATCCGCCCGAAGGCAGGCCGTCGGCCAGGCGAACGCGCCAGTAAAGCACCCCTTCGGCCACATGGTAATCCAGGGAAAGCAGGTCAGCCGCGCAAGCGTCGTCTTCGTCCGCACAGTCACCGGAGGCGTCGCCTTGTGCCAGCACCGCGCGCCAACGCTCGTCCGTTTCCTCCTCTTCTCCCTCGTCTTCCAGTTCTTCAGTGTTTTCAACGGCGTCCATGTCGGCGTCCTCTTCGGTCCATTCCTCAACCTCTGCGACCTCATCGACTTCGGCGTCTTCATCCGCCATAGGCTGGGTTTCGTCGTCGGTTCCGCCACAGGCCAAAGCGAGGCAACATACGAATAAACATCCAAGTTTCACGACTGTGCACAGGTTTTGTTTCATGAAGACACCTCAAGGGAAAGTGCTACAAATACAGCAAACGTGCTACCAATAGCATAGCCTCGTCGAATTGTTTAGAGAAAAGTGACGAATTTCATCGATTTACTGTGAAACTCTCAGGATTTTCCGGGGGTTCTGTGATCGTTCGCCAGTGCCGGAAACAGTTGTTCCGGGGCGAAACGGTGAAGAAGTCCCGCCGCCGCCAGCGCTCCTAGCGCATCTGCGAGAAGGTCCGCGAGGCTGCCGAAACGGTTGGGGACGAACAACTGGTGGATTTCGTCGAGCATTCCGTATCCTATGGTCAGAAGCAGCGCCAGACCCAACAATCTGGAAACGCGAAGCGGCGGATGCTTCCAACTCAACGCTAGAATCCACAGACCGCAAAGCACGAAATATGCACCGAAGTGGGCGAGTTTGTCGAAGTGCAAAAAAGGCGTTTCGATGGGCAGGGTAGGGGAGTTGGAAAGCACGAACAGCGCCACGTTCATTGCCAGCGGCAAAGGCAGCAACATCTTGAAAGCACGGTTGTTTTTCGCTGGCGGAGCGCTCATCGGTCCGTTTTCGGCGAGTACGATTTCACAAGGCCCAGGCATTCGCCGCGCAGGGTATTGGGCATGGCCTGCACGATGTTCACCGTGACGAGATCCCCCCCTTTGGCGTTTTCAGCCGGGAAATTGACGATCTTGTTCGAAGGCGTTCGGCCCATCCATTCGGCGGTGTCTTTTTTCGAGCAACCTTCGATCAGCACTTCCTGTTTTGTATCCAGGTAGCTTTCGTTGATTTCGTGAGTAATGCGTTTTTGCCGGTCCTGAAGGACGTGCAACCACTCCAGTTTTTCTTCGCGTGGCACGGGATCGTCCAACTTGGCGGCCTTGGTGCCGGGGCGGGCGGAATAGACGAAGGAAAACAGGCTTTCGTAGCGGATTTCCTCGATGGCGTCCACGGTTTCGCGAAATTCCTCATAGGTTTCGCCGGGAAAGCCGACGATGATGTCCCCTGACAGCGCAAGATTCGGACTCCATCGGCGCAACATCTCGATATGATTCATATATTGTGCACGAGTGTAGCCCCGATTCATCGCTTCCAATACCCGGTCGGCTCCCGCCTGAATCGGCAGGTGCAGGTAGGGGCAGACTTTGGGCAACTCGGCCAAGGTGCGGGCGAAATCCTCGTTCACGTGCGCCGGATGGGAGGTTACGAATCGGATGCGCTCGATACCGGGGACTTCCGACGCCCGCCGAAGCAGGTTCGAGAAGGCGTGCTCGTCGCCGAAGTCCAGACCGTAGGCGTTGACGTTCTGCCCAAGCAGCGTAACCTCCAGAACGCCGCCCTCGGCCAACCATTGAATTTCACGAAGGATTTCCTCCATCGGGCGGCTTTTTTCACGACCGCGCGTGTAGGGCACGATGCAGTACGAGCAGAACTTGTCGCAGCCTTTCTGGATGGCGACGAACTCCGTGACCGGGCTGCCTTCCACGGTTTCCAGCGCCAGCGGAACGTCCTGATCTTCCAGGTGAAAGCCGCCCTTGACGAAGCGGGTGTCTCGCTGGCGACCTTCTTGTTTGACGCGCTCGACCAGTTCCCGGATGTGGGGCACGGCGTCGGGACCGAAGCAGAGGTCCAGAGCCGGAACCTTTTGAAACATACGATCTTTTTCCTGCTGGGCCACGCAACCGCAAACCGCGAGAATCACATGAGGATTGCTCTTTTTATGCTCGGACAGGCGGTTGAGTTCGGCGTACACCTTGTGCTGCGGTCCCTCGCGTACCGAGCAGGTGTTGACGACGATCAACTCCGCTTCTTCCGGGGTCGGCACGCGGCGGTAGTCGTCGGCCAGAAATTCCGACATGCGCCGGGAATCGTACAGGTTCATCTGGCAGCCGTAGGTTCGAATGTACAGACCGGAGCGCCGGGGCGAGTCGTCAGGGGGATTTTTTAGAATGGAGTTCATCGATATTGCCAAAGATGAAGAGAAAAACAAAGAATGTCAATAGTTTAGCGGATTCCAGCCCTCGTCCGGCTCGGGTGGGGCTTCGGGTTGGATCTCCTCGGCCAGCGCTCGCATCAGTTCTGAAACCCCTACGCCGCTTACCCCGCTGATTTCATACAGTTTTCGATCCTGTCGCTGCATCTCTTCTTTCAAAGGCTGCACGACGGCTTTGTCGGGAAGCAGGTCGGTTTTGTTCAACGCGACGAGTTGCTTTTTCCGAGCGAGTTCAGGGGAATAGGCTTCCAGTTCGTGATTGATGCGCCGGAAATCCTCCAGCGGATCGTTGCGCGTGGCTTCCACTTCCACGAGATGCAGCAGGATCTTGCAGCGTTCCACGTGCCGCAAAAAACGATGTCCCAAACCCTCGCCCTCCGCCGCACCGTCGATCAGGCCGGGGATGTCCGCCATCACGAATTCCCGGCTACCATCCACGTACACGACGCCCAGGTTGGGAATCAGAGTGGTGAAGGGATAGTCGGCGACCTTCGGGGTGGCGTTGCTGACTTTGCGGATCAGCGTGGATTTTCCCACATTGGGATAGCCGATTACCGCGACGTCCGCGAGAATCTTCAATTCGATACGGATTTCCCGCTCTACGCCGGGAAAACCCGGATCGCAGCGCCGGGGAACCCGGTTGCGGGAGGTGGCGAAACGGGAGTTTCCGCGTCCGCCGTCCCCGCCTTTGGCCACGACGAAAGTTTCGCCGGGCACGAGAAGATCCTTTAAAAGTTCATTGTTTTCAAGGTCGTAGACCATCGAGCCGGGAGGCACACGGACGACGGTATCCTTGCCGGAGCGTCCGGTGCGGTTGTTGCCTTGGCCGGAACGACCGTTTTCGGCTTTCAGGTGACGCCTGTAGCGCAGATCCATCAAGGTGGAAAGCTGTTCGTCCACGACAAACACCACGTCGCCGCCCTTGCCTCCATCGCCGCCGTCCGGTCCGCCTTTGGGCACATGGGACTCTCTGCGAAAGGAGGAACAACCGCTTCCGCCGTTTCCCGCTTTTACCTGAACCGTCACTTCATCGACGAAATTCATCTTCGTTTCCCTTGCCGAAATCGTGTGGAATTCCAAACTGTTGGAACGTCAACCCATCCTGCCGAAGCGTTTTTCCAACTCCGTATAGCCGATCTCCAGGTATACGGGGCGACCATGCGGACAATTGCCTGCAAAGTCGATGCGGTCCATGCGTTGCAAAAGCGCGCGGATCTGCTCGGCGTTCAACTCGTCTCCCGCACGGGTCGAGGCGTGGCAGGCCATCGTCGCGAGGCGTTGCTCGACGGCGTGCCGCGTGGAGCGCGAAGCCCCCGCGTCGATGAGATCGTCCAGCAGGTCGGTGAGAGTCCGTTCGGGGTCCGCGTTGGCGATCAGTTGCGGAATGGCCTTGATGACCGCCGTCCGACCGCCGAAAGGCTCGACTTCGAAGCCCAGTTCTTTCAGAGCGGGCAGGGCGTCGTCCAACGCGGCGGCGCGTGCCGGTTCCAATTCTACCGTTACGGGCAGCAGCAGCAGTTGCATGGGAATGCTGCCACTGTCGTAAGATTCCTTGAGTTTCTCGAACGTTACGCGCTCGTGTGCGGCATGTTGATCGACGATCACCAGCCCGTTGGACGACCTACACAGTAGATAGGTGCGGTCGATCTGTCCCAGCACGTCCAGTTTCGAGAAAAACCCTTCGGGTGGAAGATCCTCCCGGATGCGGTCGTGAAAAAGGGCGGTGGAGGGCATTCCGGCTGCGGTCTGTCGTACCGAAGGCGGCAGGCTGAAATGCCCCTGGCGCTCGGCGGCCATCCGCTTGCGTTCGTAAGCGAGCAGGGCTTCCTCGACGCCTTTTCCCGACGCCGGTTGCACGAAACCGGAGCCACTGAAGGAAGGTCTATGAGTTTCCGGTGTCTTTTCGCGCGAAAACAGCGAGGATGCACTGTCGCCGATCCAGGGTGCGGCTCCCAGGTGTTCGCGCAGTGTTTCGTGTAAAAAGCGGTATACACCGCGCTGGTCGCCGAAACGGACCTCGGCCTTCGTGGGATGCACGTTGACATCCACCTCGTCCAGAGGCAACGTCAAGAGCAGGATGGCAACGGGAAAGCGCCGTGATTCCAGCATGTTGCCATAGGAAGACGTCACGGCGTAGGACAGCGAACGATCCTGGATCGCTCGCCCGTTGACGAACAGCCGGATTCCCGTGGAGTTGGGCCGGGTATGGTCCGGCATCGAAAGCATTCCTTCCAGTTTCCAGCGTCCCTGTTGGCCGGAGACGGGAAAAAGTTTGGGGAATA
The DNA here is from genome assembly GCA_963663525.2 of Myxococcota bacterium. Classification (GTDB taxonomy): domain Bacteria; phylum Myxococcota_A; class SURF-8; order SURF-8. The sequence continues at coordinate 379,804 of CAXXHC010000002.1, read as the reverse complement.
TCTTGCGCCCTAGGACGGCGGCGACGCGCTCGGCCAGGTCTTCGGTGGCGGGCGCGGTGAAAATCTCGTTGCGGTTATGCGTGAGCGAAACGCGGAGTTCGGGATGCGCCAGCGCCAGCGAGGTGCAGACGTCGGAGATGCGGCTCGTTTCGGCGGCGTCGGACTTGAGAAATTTACGGCGCGCGGGAGTGTTGAAAAACAGGTCTTCCACCTCGATGACCGTCCCTTTCGGTGCACCGACCTCACCCTTTTCACGCAACGTGCCGCCCTCTACTTTGACGATCACGCCCGATCCCTCACCCGTGCAGGATGTCAGTGTAAAGCGCGAAACCGAGGCGATGGACGGCAACGCCTCCCCGCGAAAACCCAAGGTTCCGATGCCGAAGAGATCCTCCGGTGTGCGGATTTTGCTGGTGGCGTGACGACGTAGCGCCAGTACGGCGTCATCGAAGTCCATGCCGCAGCCGTTGTCGGTGACGAGGATGCGCCGCTTGCCCGCCTGTTCGATTTCTATGCGGATATCGTCGGCCCCGGCGTCGATGCTGTTTTCCACCAGCTCTTTGACGACCGATGCGGGACGCTCGACGACTTCGCCCGCCGCGATGCGGTTGGCCATTTCCTCCGATAGAACCTGTATTTTCGTGTCGTTCAACGCGTTTCTCCTTCTCTTCGTCTGCATAGCACATCTTGATGAGAAGGCCAAGGAGTTCGCACAGGGACAAAATCGAAGCGCCGAACACGGGAGTTGAATTTTGGAATCAACTGTTATTACAGGTAATTGAGGAAAGGGGAGCTTTGAAGCGTATATTTCGGAAGAACAAGGTATTGACGGACGATACGTTTCTTTTGTACCATAAAAGAGGCAGGTAGGCGAACGCGAAAGCGGCGAAACTCGAATCGTTTCGACTGACAACCTCTATTTTCGCGTTGTTGCAACAAACTTCACGGGGGGATCGTGATGGTTGGAAGCCAAGTAAAGCGGGATGTGTGGTTATGGCTTGCGGGGATATGTCTCATGTTCGTGGCTGGATGCAGTGGCTGCGACGAACCGCGACCCTATCCCACATCGGTTTCCGGTGTACGTGTTAAATGGAAACACCTCGCTTTTGATGAAAAGCACTTGGTTTCCTCCCCTCTAGTGCTCGTACATAGCTACACGGGTCGCACGGAAATCGTCGCTGAAACCCTGGTACGTATGTTCGGGGGACGGTTGATGGTTTACGGAGATCATCCCCCTAAAATGCCCGACCTGAATGCTCTTCCAAACGGCAAACGACTGCGCCCCATGCTGAAGAAGATCCCGGAATCCTTCGTGTTTTTCGGGTTTCCGATTTGGAGTCACGGTATTCCGCAACCGGTGGTGGATTTGATCGATTCCATGGATCTGAAGGGGAAAAAAGTATTGTTTTTCTATACTTACATCCACTATGCGGACCCTGGAAAAATTGAAGAAGTTTTAAAGAAAATCTCTTTGAAAGGCGCGGAAATCGTCGTGCCTCTGGAATTCCGGCTCGATGCCCATGTCAAACGCGACGTTATCGAGCGCCTCGTGGAAAAGGCAGTGTTCGCACGAACGGACCTGTGGTCTTATGATGAGCACCCGAAGGTTTCTTGTGCTCCCGACAAGGACACGCGCGACATGACGCTATGCCAGGTACCCAAAGGTCGGGCCTGGGTGCACGTGCCGGAAAGACCGTTGGAAAAAACGGTCGTGAAACGGGTCGTTGTAGATGCTTTTTCCATGAATCGCAGCGAAATCACCCTAAGACAATACCGGCGTTGTGTGGAAGACGGCGTTTGCTCTCCTATGCGGGACGATACCCACTGCAAGCGCCTGCTCCAGGATGACTCCTCGCTGCCGATTCTCGGCCTGCACATCGATGACGCGAAAGCATTCTGCAAGTGGGCGGACATGCGCCTGCCCACGATCGGCGAATGGACTCGCGCCGCACGCGGGCAGACACTGTACGATTACCCGTGGGGCTGGGAATTTCCCTCGGACGGAAGTCGCCTGAACCGTGGCCAGCCTCCCGAAACCGGTCTGAAATACTTTTCTCTGGGTAAGCCGGGAACCATCAGCGACCCATTTCCAGGCCTCGCGCCGGTATGCTCGTTTCCCGAAGGAAAAAGCGTATTTGGGCTCTGCGACATGGCGGGAAATCTCTCCGAATGGGTGACGCTCAGCCCGCAGAACCCGAAATCCTATGCCCTTATCGGGGGAAGCTGGCTCGAAACGGACCCTGCGGCCTTCAAGTTCGATGCCGCATACCGGATGCAATTCGGGAAGGGATTCTATCTTTCCGGCCTTCGATGTGTTAAGGAATAAAGACGAGAGTCATTTCCATCTTTTTTCCATGACCGACGACGAGGCCGATATGTCGAAGCCCTGGATATTCCTGTGCTTTTTCTTCGTGATGATTTTTACTGGCTGCAATGGGGACGACATCTCCACCGAATCCGATCCCGATCCCAACCCGGAAGCCTGCTCCGAATCTTTCGTGCTTTCCGGGTTGAAACTGGGGTGGAAAAACCTCAACCATCGGATCAGTTTATGGGGCATCGAGCCTTCTTCGTCCACGTGCAAAGCGGCGGAGGAAGCCGACATCAGCCATGTGGGAGGCGACTGGACCACCGGCGAGATGCTGGACGACTACTCGGTCTATGAAGTGGAAGGGTTTCGTGTCTCCGCGCCCGGAACGCTGGGCTTTCACACGGTGGATCTGCAGGTGGTGCTCGATCCGCCCGACTGGGAGGTCCGCGAGCCGGTCGAGGTGGATCTTGCCGCCGAGAAACTGGACGGCTTCGACCGCTATATCGTCCTGGTTCATGGGTTGCACCTGGCAACGGATGTAGACCAGCCGAACCCCGATTATCCGATGCCGGAGGAGGGCCAGGAGGACGACGGCTCGACCTATCACCCGAAATACGGCTGGACCACGCGAGGAATCGCGCTCCAGGCGTTGGAGGTCCGGCAGACGGACGGCATCCTCACCTTCGACGCCGTGGTGCGCTTCGGCCTGGGGCCATCGGATCGCGAGAACATGAATGAAGCCATGCCATACGCCCGCACGGAGGCGACGGCGCATTTTCTGGTGGTCGGCGTGGAAGGAGAAACGCCTCTTACCGGAAGCCATTCCTATCGCCTGAGCTATCCAGAACCGGACGTGCTGTATTTCGACGACGGCCAGCCCCAGCCCCACGCCACGGACGAGCAACGCATGGTGCATATGGACGGTGCCGTGGAGGGGGCGTTTTTCGTGGGATGCAGCGGATGGCGCTGGGATCTCAATCCCGATGGCGAACGGGGCTATTACATCCGAGAACTGTCGTGGTTTCTCCGTCCGGACGAAAACGACCCCGCCGTGCTGGATATCGACGGCTACGCCTCCCACACCTCGGTGCTGATGTACGACGCGATGGATCACCGGTTTTCCATCGACTACGTGCTGGTGCCGCTTTCCGAGGGAGATGTGGAAAAGGTGCAGGCCTCCGGGGAGTTCGGTATTGGGGAAGACCAGGCGGAGTTTGGGGTGGAGTAAGGAACTTGTTGGAATTGTGGAGGAAATGCAGACCGGGTGCGTGGTTTACTTGCCATTTTTTTGTTTATGTGCTATTCTGATGATATGGTTTTAGAAGTTGAATGAAGAAGGCAATGGGGGTGACTGTGGAAACTCAAAGCGAAGCATATGAAGCCTACAAGGAGTTGAGGCGAAGCATTTTAATATGGAGATTGGAATCAATTTGTTATCGTTACCTTAACATTTTTTTGTACGTCATTTCTAGAGTGGGTGTACCCACTTTGACTGGAATCATTACTGCAAATCTGCTGTATCAAACTTCGAAAGATGGATTTATATCTGATATAGCTATGATAATACTAAGCATAAGCGTGTTTGCGTTATCAGGAGTAGATACTCTTTTTCGTCCAGGAGAAAAGAAAAAAGTAGCTCATCGACAATACAATATTTTATCCGATTTATTAATCCGGCTTGAAGTTGATTATGGCAAAGCAATGAATGATGAAAAAGGAGAAGTAATAAAAATATACAGCCACCAATTCAAAGAAATCCAAGATAATTATTCAGAGAATGGGTTTTCCTGAAATTCACAAGACTTTGAGATTCTCCCTTCCTCTTCCCCCGCCCCATAAAATCCCCTTTTTCCTTGCACTTTCTCCCTGCCCGTGGTAAGCGCAACATCCGCGCGAAAGTCGCGCGTAATTTCACACGCCCCGGGACCGGTGTTCCAGTGTGCGGCTTTGGCCGGGAAACGCCGGGTGGAACGGGGCGGAGGCCCAACACTGGAGGAATGCCATGACCAGCCCGATTTCCATGAAAGAAATGCTCGACGCCGGAGTGCACTTCGGACACCAGACCCAGCGCTGGAATCCGAAAATGAAACCCTACATCTTCGGTTCCCGCAACAAAGTCCATATCATTGACTTGCAGCAGACCGTCCGCCTGTTCCGCCGCGCCTACGAGTTCATCGTGGATACGGTTTCCGAAGGCGGCAGCGTGATGTTCGTCGGCACCAAGCGGCAGGCCCGCGAAATCATCGCCGAGGAAGGCGAACGCTCCGAGCAGTTCTACATGACCCACCGTTGGCTGGGTGGCACGCTCACCAACTTCCGGACGATCAAGCAATCCGTCGAGGTCTACAACGAACTCGTCAAAATGGCCGAAGACGACAATTATCGCGTCAAAACCAAAAAAGAAGCGCTCAAAAAAGAAAAACTGAAAGACAAGCTCGGTCGCAACCTGATCGGCATCAGTAAAATGAGCAAGCTTCCGACGGCCATGTTCATTATCGATCCGCACAAGGAAAAAATCGCCCTTCACGAAGCCAACGTGCTGGGGATTCCGGTCATCGCCCTTTGCGACACCAACTGCGACCCGGACGGCATCGACTTCCTGATTCCCGGCAACGACGACGCCATCCGCTCGATCAAGCTGTTTTCGTCGAAAATCGCCGACGCCTGCCTGGAAGGCAAAGCCATTTACCGCGAGAACAAACGCAGCAGCGCGGGCGAGAAAAAGGAAATCGGCGATTCCGTCACCGTGGGCGGCAAAAAGGTGCAGGTCAAGAAGATGCAGAAAAGCGAGGAAACGTTTTCCTCCGACGAAAGCGATGCCAAGACCGAGGAATAATCGGCCTGGTGTTTCGCACCGAAATTTCGTAACGTCTAGAAAACCTTAAGAAAAATATGTTTTCCCGCTCGGCGGGCAAGAGTTTGGAGGAATTCGCAATGCAAATCACGGCACAGATGGTCAAAGAACTGCGCGACAAAACCGGCGCAGGCATGATGGACTGCAAAAAGGCGTTGACCGAAACCGACGGCGACATGGAAGCCGCTCTCGACGCTCTGCGTAAAAAAGGACTCGCCGCCGCGCAAAAGAAAGCCGGACGCATCACCTCGGAAGGCAAGGTCGCCGGATTGGTGAGCGAGGACGGCGCAAGCGCGGTGCTCGTCGAAGTCAACTGCGAAACCGATTTCGTCGCGCGCGGCGATGATTTCACCGGCTTCGTCAATACCCTCTGTCGCCACATTCAAGAGAAGAACCCCGCCGACGTTGCGGCGCTGAACGAGCAGAAGTGGATCGAGGACGAAAACCTCACCGTGGCGGACACGCTGACGGAAAAAATCGCGAAGATCGGCGAAAACCTTTCGATTCGCCAGTTCTCGAAGTGGGAACTCCAAGGCAAGGGAATGTTCTACCTGTACATTCATGGCGGCGGCACGATGGGCGTGTTGGTCGAACTGGGTTGCGGCAAGGACGAAACCGTCGCCAACGAGGCGTTCCAGACCTTCGCCAAGCAAGTCTCCATGCAGATCGGCGCGCTGGCGCCCATTTCTGTTTCCTCGGACGAAGTGTCCCAGGACGTCGTCGAGCGCGAAAAAGCCATCTATCTCGATCAGGTCAAGGAAGAGGGCAAACCCGAGAAGATCTGGGACAAAATCATCGAAGGCAAGCTGCAGAAATTCTTCCAGGACATGGTGCTGCTCAACCAGGAGTGGGTGCACGAGATGGAGAAGAAAAAGCCGCGCGTCAACAAGGTACTCGAAGGTCTGGCCAAGGAACTGGGCGACGAGATCACCGTCCGCCGTTTCATCCGCTGGCGTCTGGGCGAAGGCTTGGAGAAGCGCAGCAACGACCTGGCAGCCGAAGTTGCCGAGCAACTCGAAGGGAAATAAACCCAACGACGATGTACCCCGCTCCGGCGGGGTTTTTTATTGTAGACTTTAGTCAGTTGAGCGCGTTGGCGAGAAACATAAAACCACCCGCTATGCGGGTGCGGCAACGAAAGTTATACGCAAAAATCACCTTTCGGTTAATGTAACCCGGAAAATTCATGAAAGCCTACTACGACTTGAAAACTCTCGTTCTTTCACTCGTTTCACGATTTTCATCCTCGACAGACTGTTCTGTATGCCTGCGGGTGAAAATCGCTCCAACTTCTTGAAATACCTTCGGTTTTCTGCGTCTCGCTACGATTTTCATGGATTTTCCGGGTTAAAAACATGCTTCCGTTCTTTGGGCGGAAATTAAAATAGTGCGAAACATTGTAAAAGCTTATTCCAAGGAGAAAAAAGGTAGGGGCGAGTGCAGTGAACAAAGTGAACGGAGCTCCCCAAAAAACCGAAATACTCTGTCAGAACGGGGTGCTACAGTTGCTATGCTCCTTTCATGCTCCCTTTTTTGAGGTTTCAAACGAAAAAACAGATTTTGCACTATTTTAATTTCCGCCCCCGTTCTTTCATCCCCGTCGAAAACTTGTTGAGGAACGCCGCCATTTGGGTATACTTTACGGGTTGTTCCGAAAAGTGACGAACGTTTCCATCCGAACGGCGCATGGGCGCGTGTTCTTGCAGAAACCAGGAGGAGCGATGAACCTGTCTCCGCTCGCCAAACAGGCGAAAATCCTTACGTCCCAGGTGTCTTTGCTGGCGCTGGGGGCGACTTTCGAGCTGACCAGTCGCTATGTCGATGAAATGAAAAAGGAAATCGCCGACTGGGAAGAAGGCCGCCGCGTGGCTATCGGCGTGCTTCCGAACGGTCCGACGATCACGATCCTTAAAAAAGGTGACCGTATCGAGTGCCTGGGACTGGGCAGCAAAGACCCGGTGCTGTCCATTCTGTTCAAAAACCTCGATTCTGCCGTGATGATTTTCACCGGGCAATTGGGTGCGCCTTGGGCGGTGGCCGAAAATCGCGTCATCATCCAGGGGGACAACGCGCAGGCGATGCAGGTCACGCGCGCCATGTCCATTGTGCAGACCTATCTGTTTCCCGGCCTGATTCTCGATAAAACCTTCAAACGACCGCCGAAACTCACGCCGATGCAACTGGCCACGAAAGCGAAGATCATGGCCCTGCTTACGCCGGGACTTATCGGCAACGCCATGAAATAACTCACGATTCAGATTTCAACCGTTCCAGGGAGAACGCCATGCAACCGAAATACTACGAATTCTTCTGTCCCGTAAAAATCTTGAGCGGACGCAAAGCCCTCGCCAATCTTTCCCACGAGCTGACCCAACTCGGTGCGAAAAATCCGCTGATTGTCACCGACAAAGGCGTCGCGGGCGCCAAACTGCTGGAGAAGGTGGAAGCCGCGCTGAACGAGGGTGATATGCCGGTCGGCGGCGTGTACGACAATGTTCCGCCCGATTCGGGCAACCGCGTGGTCAACGAAGTGGCCCGTTTCTACCAGGACAACGGCTGCGATTCCATAATCGCTGTGGGCGGCGGCAGTGTGATCGATACGGCCAAAGGCGTAAACGTCGTGATTTCCGAAGGATCGGACGATCTTCTGAAATTCCAGGGGGTGGACCGCATCAAAGCGACCATGCAGCCTTTCGTCGTGATTCCGACGACGGCTGGTACAGGGTCCGAGGCTACGGCGGCGGCGGTGATCGCCAACCAGGAAAAGGGCATGAAAATGGCGCTGGTGTCCAGTCGCCTGTATCCCCACGTGGCGCTGATCGATCCGGTGATGATGCTCACGATGCCCGCGAAAATCACGGCGGCCACCGGTATGGACGCCCTGACCCACGCCTGCGAAGCCTACACCTGCTTGCAGAAAAACCCGGTCTCCGACGCCTTCGCCGCCTCGGCGATCCGCCTGATTCGGGACAACCTCGTGGAAGCCGTCCGCAATGGAGAAAACGAAGACACCCGCATCGCGATGGCCGACGCGGCGCTTTTGGCAGGTATCGCCTTTTCCAACTCGATGGTCGGTATCGTGCACGCCATGGCCCACGCCTGCGGTGGTGTGGCGCACGTGCCTCATGGGGTGGCCAATAGCATCCTGCTGCCCTTTGGGATGGAGTACAACCTCGGGAAAGTTCCCGAATTTCTTGCGGAAATCGCCGAAATGCTCTGCCCGGAAGTCGATCCCAAGCTTAGCGTCGAACAAAAAGCGCAAAAAGCCGCCGATTGCGTCCGCGCTTTGGGCGCTCAACTGGCGGAACTTTCAGGACTGCCTCTCACGTTGAGCGAAGCGGGAGTGAAGGAAGACCAGCTCGAAGCCATCGCCAAGCTGGCCATCGATGATGGCTCGTTGACCTACAATCCGACCGAAGCGACCTTCGAGGAAGTTCTTGCTGTCTTGAAAAAAGCGTACTAGCAAGAAATCACTAGAGAAATTCTAAAAGAAAAGGCGGGAGCGATCCCGCCTTTTTCGTGTGGGAGTGTGTGGGACTCTGAAACTCGACACGAAAAAAGCGCGATCCGTTTCGGATCGCGCTTGAAAAGTCGAGAATTTTTCGCGATTTAACGCTTGGAGAACTGGAAGCGGCGACGGGCTCCGCGAAGACCGTATTTTTTTCGTTCCTTGATCCTGGCATCGCGAGTGAGGAATCCCGCTTTTTTCAGGGGGCCGCGAAGTTCGGGATCATGCAGCATCAACGCGCGGGAAATGCCATGGCGGATTGCCTCGGCTTGTCCAGTGATGCCGCCACCCTTGGCGTTGACCATCACGTCGAACTGTCCCTGAGTCTGGGTGACTTCGAAGGGCTGACGCATGATAATGCTCAAGCCTTGGCGCCCGAAGTAGTCTTTGTCGTCCACACCATTGACATTGATGGCCCCGGTTCCCGACGTCAGGTATACACGACACACGGCGGATTTTCTGCGTCCTATAGCATGAAAGGTCTGACTCATCGAATTCCTCCTGCCGATCAATCGTTCAGTTCGAGAACTTTGGGTTGTTGGGCCTGGTGCGGATGTTCCGCTCCCGCGAAAACGCGGAGTTTTTTCAACTGGTTGCGACCGAGAATGCCCTTGGGAAGCATACCGCGAACGGCGTGCTTGAGCACCGCACCCGGATCTTTTTCAAGCAGTTTTTCAAGTGAGATGTCGCGTAGACCTCCCATGTACCCCGTATGATGGTAGTACTTTTTCTGCAAGAGTTTGTTTCCGGTGACACGGATTTTATCGGCGTTGATCGCGATCACGAAACCGCCGGTGTCTACATGGGGAGTAAACGTCGGTTTGTTTTTGCCTCTGAGAACCATGGCGATCTGACTGGCCACGCGGCCAAGGGTTTTCCCTTCGAGATCGACCACATACCACTCACGCTCCACCGAGCCGGGTTTGGCGCTGTATGTTTTCAAATGAACCTCCTTCATTTCCGCAGCTCAGATCACGGCACCGCCGTGTCCGGTCACGCTCCGAGAGGGCACTTTTTTACAGGAAGCCTCCTCGCCTGTCAAGCCTTTTATCTTAATTATATGCCGAGAGGGAAATTTTTCGTGTGGATTCGGGAATCTTACGACCTCTCGCAAAGACCGTCCAAGAATTCCATGTTTTTTTCGAGTCATGACCGGGGTCTTTCTGCATTACGGATTGGGATCAGATTTCGTGCACCACTACGGATGCTCCGGCCAGAAACAGCACCACGTACACCATGAGTCGAAAGGCGAATTCGTTCAGTCTGCCGTGCAGCAATTCGCCGCAGGCCGTCGCCACGGCTAGAGCGGGTAGCAGACACAGAGAATCGAAGCCCGTGGATACGTCGATTTTGCCTGTTGCGATGTGGCTGACGAACATGGTGACGTCCAGGACCACCCACATGCCGATCAGCGTGGCGCGAAAACAATGCTTGTCTTTCAGATTGCGTCCCGCCCAGTAGACGATCAACGGCCCGCCGCTGGCCCACAGGCCGTGGACCGCCCCACCCGCTACGAGCCAAAGCGGCGTCGCCGATTTTCCGCCGTTCGAGAGTTTCCCCACATGCCGCACCAGTTCCCACAACGCCAGAGTCGCCACGAACAGGCCGAAAGGCAGCTTGAGGTGATTGGTGTCTTCCAGGTTGAAAATCACGAGGCCGATGGGCAATCCCAGCGCTGTGAGAGGCAAAATACGCCGAAAGAGCAGGTGGACGTCCATGTGCCGATGGTGGCGCAGGGCCAAGTATAGGGTGGCCGTTACGTTGAGCGGCACCACCACCGCGATCATATCGCCCAAAGGGAAGAAATGTGCGGCCAGAGTCAGGGCAAGAATCGACCCCCCGAAACCGGTAGTCGCACCGATGCCGTATGCGAGGAAGACGATCAGGGATAAAGTCAATATATCCATCATGGCGGCGGGAAATTAGCACTTCCTTTCACGCTCCGCCACGAAAATTCGTTTGATGATGAGTTAAAAAATAAAGAGCGAATCGACCAAAGGCATCGGCTGGTGTTAAGGAATGAAATTGCCGTGTAATATCAAGTGTTTCTATCCGGCGAGATGCTTGCCTTCTTCGTAGAGACGCCGCTCGGATTTCGAGTTTTTTTCGCCCTTGAAACGTTGTGTTTTACGAACGAAAGCCATCCACGGCACGGCGAGCAATCCAAGCAGAAAGCCACGACGCTTCAACACGGGCTTTTTGGGGGGGAGTGGGGTGTGTGGTTCTTTGGGCATGGTGAAAAAAATGTTTGATTTCGGTGGGTTAAGGTTTCGTTGCATCACCAGCGTATTGAATTATACCGAAATGAAAAAAATAAAAATTCCCCAAAACAGGCATGTCCATAATAGTTCTAAAAAAAATCTTCCAATCTTGTTCCAATCGAGTTCTTGATCAGCATTGGAAAAAGAAGAATACCCTGGATTTTCATCTTTAGTAATTACTTTAAAAATCTGTTGAAACCCATAAACATAGAATCCCATTGCGATTTCAAGTGGCTTTTGTAAATGTGAAGAGTCAGAGCCAAGAATCGTACAATAAAGCACGCCTGCCGAGAACACTGCAACTTGACGAATAAGAAGTGGAATCCACACAAAAAATCCAACAAAAAGCCAAATCATAATGGTAACCCACAAGACAAATAGTCTAATAGCATCCATCGCAAATTTGGACATTGACTCACCTTTTATCATTAGGTACTCATCTTCGTTTTGGTGATCGGAAAAGGGATTTAAAACAAAATTATGGTATGCATCGCAATCCTATTTAGTCAATAAATTTAAAGAATAAAATGCCGAAGACAATATATTCCATTTCATCACCAGCGTCCGTAGATGGAAGTCGAACATTTGGGGCAGCGACCGTTTTGAAGCTTTACCTGTCGGACTCGAAAGCCCACGCGCTCGACAAGCAACGCGCCGCATTTTGGGCAGTAGGTGTTCTCATAGGTTGCATCGCGCAGGTTTCCAAGGTAGACGTGTTTCAACCCCTCGGACTGGGCGATCTTCGCCGCATCGAGCAGCGTGGACGCAGGGGTCGGTGGAAGCCTTTGCAATTGATTGTGGGGGTGAAACCGTGAAAAATGCAGGGGAATTTCCGTGCCGAGATTTTGCGCGATCCAGCGGCACATCTCACGGATTTCCTTCGGATCGTCGTTGTGTCCGGGTACCACGAGGTTGGTGATCTCCAACACCATGTCCGTTTTCGCCATGATTTCCAGGGTTCGCAGTACGGGTTTGAGCCGTCCGCCGCACATTTCGCGGTAGAATTCGTCGGAAAATCCTTTCAGGTCCACGTTGGCGCCGTCCACGTGGGGCAGCAGTTCCCGCAGAGGTTTCTCTTCGATGTAACCTGCTGTAACCAGGACGTTTTCCATCCCCTGACGATGGGCCAGCACGCAGGAATCGAAGGCGTATTCGTAGTAAATTATTGGGTCGGTATAGGTGTAGGCAATGGATACGCAGCCGTTGGCCCGTGCGGTGGGAATCAGGTCTTCGGGAAGGAGGATTTCGTTGCGGGTGGTTTCGGGATCGGCCTGGGAAATCGACCAGTTCTGACAGTATTTGCAACGCAGGTTGCATCCCGCCGTGGCGATGGAGAAAATCCGCGAACCGGGCCGAAAATGGAACATCGGCTTTTTCTCCACCGGATCGACGTGTACGGCGCAGGGACGTCCGTACACGAGGCTTTTCAACTCCCCGTTCCGGTTCCAGCGCACACGGCATTTTCCGCGTTCGTTTTCGGCCAGCACGCAGCGGTGGGGGCATAGGCGGCACTCGACGGCGGTCATTTCGGTGCATCCTCCTCGATCACGATCCAGTGCCGGGCGGGCATGTCGGAGAGTCGCCCGGCCCCGATCTCGCGGTCGATCCGTTCTACATCCACGGTGCGCATCGCCGGTCGTTCTACGGTTTCCAGGCGGCTTTGTTGCCAGAGTGAAGCCGCCATGCCCAGCAGCACCAGCAGACACATCAGCACGATCAAGCCGTTGGAACGAAGAATCTTCTTTGATTTCAGGGCGTTAGTCATTGTGTACGACCTCCTCCCCGATGTCCTCGGCCTCTGTATGTCTTGTATTACGCCAGAATCTCAGCCGCGCCCACAACGCCATTGCCGCACCGGAGGGACAGAAAAAACGGCACCAGAAACGCGGACTTACGAACGATAGCATTAGTACTCCGATGCCGAAGGCCAGCGTTATACCGTCGCAGAGCGACCACGCGAACAAGTGCTGAAAAGGTTCCAGCCCAATCGCAACGGGAAAGACTTCCAGCAGTGCAAGTACGAGAGCAAGAAACAATAGGAAATACGGGAGGTTGGACAACCAACGTGACATGCCGGGATGTGCTGCCACACGTCGGGGCGCGAGGCTTCCAAGGGTTTCCTGAAGCGCTCCGTAGGGGCAGAGTGTGCGGCAGTATTGGCGGCCTCGCGTCAAGCCCGTCAGCGCTACGAAAAGCAGCATCAGAAGCGGAATCGGACGATCCAGATCCAGGAAACGCCCTTGAAGCAACCCGGTGAGGGTTTGAAGGCTGAACGAAGCGTTGAGCCACACCCCCACGACCAGCACGCCACCCGTCAGGGACAACCCACGCCAAAATCGCTCGCGTCGGTAGGTCGCCAGAAAGGAAAGCGCGAAAACCGCAAGCAATCCAGCCACTTGGAACCATGGGAATGGACGTGCAGGGGGTGAGGGATACGGCAGGCCGAAGATTTTCGCCGCGACGGTACGTGCGGAAAAATGTACGTCGTCGCGTAGGGCATCGCTGGTAATCGTCGCGCCCGTTACGGCATCGACTCGTGCCCATGCGTCGTTTGAATCTAGAGCGATCCCATTGAAATGACTCAGAAAATCATTTTCTCCCAAGCGTCGGTAGTAGGCCGGGGTTTCCTCGTGATGCAACACTTTCACGCCGGTCAGCTTTCCTTCTCGTCGCAGACCTACCGCCGCTCGCAGTTCTCCTCCGTAGCCAGGAACTTCAGGGGCCACACGGTCGGTGAGAAACACCGCCCCAACCGCACGTCCGTTTGGTTCGAATCCCAACCAATGTTCCACAGGCTCATTTTTTAACGTCGAAAAGCGCACGGCGTCCGGCAGCAGTTCGGCGAGGAGGTTTTCATCGGGAAACGGTTTTTCCGGTTGCATGGCAAAACCCGCCACAGCCGCAGCAATGACAGAAAATATCCCAATGATTTTAAATAGTTCAGACTTCATTGATCTTTCGTTGGAGCGATTCGTTCTGCGTGAATTCGTCGCAATGCGCCGAAGCGAGGAACTTTTTCCACAACGTTTCGCCGATTATCGGACATCCGGCGATTTCTAGCAACGGTGTTTTTTTTCGTGCCTTGGATTTGCCTTCGATACGTCCTGCCGCTACAATCGTCCAAATGTTATAGACGACGGACTCTTGGCATATATGGCGGAGGACATCCGATGCGAGCTCTTTCCGGTCTTTTGACCTTCATTCTGGTTCTTTTCCTTTTCGTTCCGGCCTGCGACGATGGCGGCGGAACATCCCTTGCCGGTGGCGACGAACCCGGCCCCGGATCGGGTTGCAACAGCAACGTCGATTGCGAGATGGGCTATTATTGCTCCGGCAGTTCCTGCGTGGAGGGTGGTATCGACGGCACCGGCAGCGAGTGCGACAGCAACTCGGACTGTCCCGTGAACCAATTCTGCGGGCAGAACGGCAAATGCACAGAGTTGCAGACGGAAGACACTCAACTCATCTCGCTGGATACCCAGCAATTGGCTTTTGGTCAAGTGAACCTGGAAGAGGAGGGCAGCCTCAAGGTGATCGTCACAAACACGGGGAATCAGGTGGTCAACCTTGCCGATCCGCTGCCCGAACACTGGAAAGAAGCACCCGAGACCAATCCGTTTTCCATCGATCCCGATTTCAAGGGGCATTCCATCCAGCCGGGAACCCAGTATCCCATCGAATTCCTTTTCAAACCGGAGACGGCGGGCGAGTTTCAGGCTATTTATATCCTGAAAAACGATTCCGAAAACGCCCCCGACATCGAAATCACGTTGACCGGCGAAGGATTCCAGGAAGTCAATCCCGCCGATTTTTACAAGAGCCGTGAAAGTATCGATTTCGGGGAAGTCTCGGTCGGGCGCGTCTCTCCCGATCTCGTTTCGGTAGGAAACGATGGCGATACCGGTACGATCGAGTTAATCCTGGTGGAAATCGAATCCGAGACCCTCGGCGGATCGAGCGCGTTTACCGTCGTCCCGAAACCGTATCGGGAAGTCACTCCGCTGAACCCGATCATTCTGGAACCCAATACCGGAACGGTCGCCTTCCAGGTGACGTTCTCCCCGTATGCTCAGGTGGAATATACGGACAAGATCCTGTTTTCCTTCCGCGCCCAGGGAGCCACCAACGTATCCATCGCCGAAGTTCCACTCACGGGAACCGGCGTCAACGGCGACCTCATCATCCGCCCGAATCCGATCAGCTTCGGCAACGTAACGCGGGGTGATTTCAAGAATATCAATGTCATGATCGCGAACAACAGCGATGCACCGATTAACATTCCATTGATTCGTTTGGAAGGCTTGGACGAAGCGGTGGGCGATAATGTGTTCACCTTCCCCGAAGGACCGATCATCGGCCACACCATCGAAGTGGGTGACGGGCTCAATTTCAGCCTGCGTTTCTCTCCGAACCAGGAAGAGAGCTATGCGGGAGAAATGGTCGTGGACGTGCAGGGCAGTCTGGCCTATCGTATCCCGGTTACGGCCACAGGCATCCCGCAGGGAAAACCGCCGATTGCCCGCGTTTCTCTCAATCCCAACGAAGCTCCGATCACGGATACGGTAACTTCCGAGCAGGGGTTGACCGTCAAATTGTACGGTGGCATCAGCGAAGACCCGGACGGCAACAGTGAGGCACTGCGTTTCACCTGGACCCTCAACAGGCCGGACGGATCGAGCGCGACCCTCTATAAAGGATACGACACCGAAGGCGGCTTCCCCACTACGGAAGGTTCCATGGTGTCGCTAACTCTCGACGCCACCGGCACTTTTACTCCACGCCTGACCGTGCACGACGCCGATGGCCTGTCCTCCACACCGTATCCCGTGACCATCGTGGCGCTGGGAGACAACCAGGTTGCCCAAGTGACCATGGAATTCACCGGTGAAGGTCCAACGAACGTAGATATGACTTGGGTACTGCCCAACGGCGTGCGTTGCGAACGTACGCGCCTGATGGACGGCTATTGCCCGGTGACGACCGGAAGCGGTTCCGTGATGATGAGTGTGGTCAATGCCTTTAGCGATGGAAACAAGGAAACCGTTACGCACATGAATCCGCCCGATGGAGACTATTATGTCATCGTGCATTATGTAGAGGATTGCACCGATCCTCTGGCAGGTTTGAACATGGGGGGCTGCCCCCTGGGAATCGGTCGGATTTCCACGGAAGTTACTGTGAAATTCTACGATAACGATCTGGATGTGGATCGGTTTGTTTTCAATACATCCGTGGATATTGATGAAGCGAATAGCGACGGTTCCATTCGTCAATGGACCTGGACGAGGCTCAACGGCAACTGGCTGACACCGGTCGCCGACGTGCCGGATCTGTAAGAAGTGGTCCCAAGGGACCGCTCCACAGGCGAAATACGGCGAATAAAAAGAGAACAGCTTTAATTACCTGCTGACGGCGGAAATCGGACAGGATAGACAAAACGACGGGACGTGTTTGTCAATTTTCCTATATCGCGATTTGTACTGCTAATTGCTGGAAATCACGTTCGAAACATGCGTTTCACGAACTGTGAAGGAAAGTCTAATCACTTCTGACTACGTTTTTCCTTGATTGTCCCGGTCGTTGACGATAAAAAGCATGGGTTACCTGAATATTTATACGACGATAAAAAATGGGAGACGTAAATGTTCATATCATGGGAGCGCTGGATTGCCGTTTTCGCCATTGCTTTCTTGGTAAGCGGTTGTCTCGGAGATTCGGGATCCTCCGACAGTAGTTGCAGTTTCAGTTACGAATGCAATGTGGGAAGCTATTGCGCCAATGGGGATTGCGTAGGCTCCACGGTAAGCGGCAACGGTTCTCCCTGCCAGAAAAACGCCGACTGCGAGGACGACGAATTCTGTGCACTCAACAACCAGTGCACACCCATCGATCCGTCAAGTGGAGCGAATCCATATGGAAACGATAATACCACCCCAGCCGGAACGACCTGCAGCGGTTATTGCACGACCCCTGACCAGGCATGGTGTCGTGAAAATACAACCGGGACTTTCGGGATTTGCGTCTGCAACGCGGACCAGTTGATCTGGACCCCGGTGGATTGCTCGACCGTGTGCCGGGATAAAGAAGTTCTAGGTTGTGTGGATTGGTATGGGAGCACGCAGAATTGTGTTTGCGAAGGCGACAGTACCCAGCGCAACTGTGGCAACAACGTGCGTGAGCCCAATGAGGAATGTGAGCCCTCTTCGGAAAGCATCGATTGTGCTCCCGGCTATTATTGCCACCCGGACTTCTGCATGTGCACGTCCGGCGGTTCCAGTGCCGTGTGCGGCAATGGGACCAAAGAAAGCGGCGAGGAGTGCGAGCCCTCCACAGTCGCTACGGATTGCGACACTGGCGAAACCTGCAACTCCGTCACTTGCCAATGTCAGTCTGGTTCGAGTTCCTGCGGCAACGGAACCAAAGAAAGCGGCGAGGAATGCGAGCCTTCCACGGTTGCCACGGATTGCGATGCCGGTCAAACCTGCAATTCCGTGACCTGCCAATGCGAAGGTGGCGGAGGAGCCGTGTGCGGCAATGGGACCAAAGAAAGCGGCGAAGAGTGCGAACCTTCCACCGTTGCGACAGATTGTGACACTGGCCAAACCTGCAATTCCGTGACCTGTAAATGTGAAGGTGGCGGCGGGCCCGTTTGTGGCGATGGAAACGTAGAAGGCAACGAGGAATGTGAGCCGGTTTCGCAAGCTACGGATTGTGCCTCCGGAGCCATTTGCCACCCAACGGCCTGCGTCTGTACGGGAACCATCTGCGGAGATGGAAATGTGCAGGGCAACGAGCAGTGTGATCCGGCCAGCGGTACGGACGAATGCGGAAGCAATCAGGAATGCAACAGCAGCACCTGTTTCTGCGAGTACGTAGCCGTTTGCGGAAACAATACGGTGGAAGAAGGCGAGGATTGCGAACAGGACAGCCATTGCAGCGGCGCACAGGTCTGTCACGATTTCACCTGCCAGTGTGTCGATCCGGAATGCGGCAATGGCAACGTGGAGTTGACCGAGGAATGCGAGCATGACTGGGATTGCCTGAGCCGCCAGTATTGCGACTCCGAGACCTGCATGTGCAAAACGCCCGGCGAGCCTGTTTGCGGCAATGGAGTGCTGGAAGCGGGTGAAATGTGCGACGTCGGCAACTTCGGATTCTGCGACAGCGACCAGGACTGCAACATGCTCACCTGCCAGTGCATCGATGGTGAAGGCACTTGCTACACCCACATTCGAGAAGGTGAAAAACGCTGCCATGAAGCCTGTACGTTCGCGCCGCATAGCTGCCCGGAAAACCACTATTGCGATGACACCTGGCATACGGAAGACGATGGTCGCAAAACGCTGGCCGGCGGTGGATGCCTCATCAATTATCAGAATAGCAACGAACTGATGAACTGGCTCAACGCGCAGACCCACTGTACGCTGCTTCCCTGCCCGACGGGTTACAGTTGTGTCAGCTTCGACGACTACCTGTTCCCCACATGTGTGCAAGACTGTGATATCACTCAGGATACTTGCCCGGACCTTCCGGCTGAAACGCCTAGTGGTACCGAATACATGAGGCCTACGGTTTGTATCGGCACCACGATGCCCAACGGCACGACCGTCGGTTTATGTTCGATGCCTTCCGGCGACGCCGAGAGCTGCACGGCGGAAGGACGCGCCTGCAATCCGTATCCGGATGAATAATGACTATTCGGGCCAGAACATGAACGTTTGGCACGAAACACCATCCAGCGGCATGTCGGAAAACACTTTCGACATGCCGTTTTTTTATCTTGAAATCTGTTTGTGTCGATTTGTGCAGATTTATGTTTTGTCAGCAGCCTGTCATGGGCAACCTGCGGTTGGCCCATGACACACATGGTGAGAGGATCGCAGAAACCAAGCAAGAGCTGCTATATTTGGCAAGAATTGCCTGGTGAGGTGGTCACCCGACATGAACGAGAGATCGCAGAAATTTATTTATAACTATCTAAAATTTCTTCGATTTTCGCAATAAGCTGCTTGGCCTGAAACGGTTTCTGAAGGAAACCGGCTGCGCCCTTGCCTTCGAATAGGTTCGTCAAATCGTTTTCTGCATAGCCGCTGGCAAGAAGAACCAGCACATGGGGATCGATTTTCTTCAACTCGTCCAGCGTTTCCTCTCCGCCCATGTGTGGCATCGTCAGGTCGAGGATGACGAGGCTGATCTGATCCTTTTTTGCGGAATAAAGTTCCAGAGCTTCCAGGCCGCTGGATGCCGGATAGACCCGATACCCGAACCGTTCGAGGCTTTTTTTGACTACCCGTAGCACGATTGTTTCGTCATCGACGACCAGCACCGTCGCTTTCGGCTCGTCTCTTGGCAACAAAAGGCTTCCCTGACTCCATTCCGACGACCCGGAAGCCGAATCGTGAATGGGCAGGTAGACTTCCACTGTCGTGCCTTTTCCCACCTGGCTTTCGAGGCGCAACGTCCCTTGATGGCTACGTATCGTTCCGAATACCGCAGCAAGCCCCAGTCCTCTGCCGGTCTGTTTCGTACTGAAAAACGGATCGAATACCTTATCCTGGATCGCTTCGTTGATGCCTTGGCCGTTGTCGCGTACCGAAATCATGGCATACAGGCCAGGCTTGGCGTTTTCCTGAAAGAGCGTATTGGCAAGAAACCTGGAGCGGCATTCGACAAGCTCTGTGGAAAATTCAATGATTCCGTGGTCTTTCTCGATTGCTTCGACGGCATTGCGGTGCAGGTTTTCGAACATCTGGAGCAATTGTTTGGAATCGCCTTCAATGAATAACGGTTTGGAAGAAAACCTGGACTGCACCTCGATGTTGTCGGGCGTGCCTTGCGTGAAAATACTGAGATGATCCTCAAGCCATTGATTGCATTCAAGATCCTTCTTTACGAGGTGTTCTTTGCCGCTGAACGCAAGCATTTGGCGTGAGAGCTGCGCGGCTCTTTTCGCTGCGTATTCAATATCGAGCAATACTTGATTCTCGGCGCTACTGGCGGGCATGTCCAGCAGGATCAGGTCGATGTTGCCGATAATACCGGTCATCAGGTTATTGAAATCGTGGGCGATGCTTGCCGCCATATGCGCCATGCTTTCCACCCGTTTGGCTTCGCGCAATCTTTCTTTGAAACGCTGGCGCTCGTCTTCGATTTTCTTCAGTTCCGTGACGTCTCGCAGCACTTCCACGATGAGCTGGGTTTTTCCCACTTCATCTCGAACGACTGGACTGCTGCTGGCCCAGTAATGTCGTTCCTCTCCATCCTCATCGGTGAAAGTCAAGAAATCCTGATGGATTTCACCGGTTTGCAGGGTGTTGTCGATCAGGCATTTCTCGAGATTGCACTTCGGATTGACTCTGGAGCAGGGCTGTCCGATGATATCGTCCCCGAACATGTCCCGCGTGACTTTGTTGTAGAACTGAATCTGTTTTTTTTCGTTCAGCACCCACATCCGATCGGGAATCGCATTGAGAATTCCCTGGAGAAGTAGTTCGCTGCTTTTCAGTTTTTGTTCGAACCGCTTGCGCTCCGTTAGATCATTGACCACCGAGATCATATAAGGAACCTCTCCGATGGTCATCGTTTCCGCCGACCAGATCCCGTTGATTTCTCGTCCTTGTTCGGTGATGAAACGGAACTCGACGTTCTGAATCGTTCCTTTATCCGTCAGTTCCTCCACAAGCGTTTTGCATCGCTCGGATTGGAAAATACCAATGGTTTCGAAGCTGTTTCCCACGATGTCTTCGCGGTTTTTCTCGAATAAAAACAAGAAGCTGTCGTTGACTTCGATCACGGTGCCATCGCTCAGACGGTTGAGCAGCATCGGAGTTGGATTGATGGTGAACGCCTTGTAAAAACGTTCTTGAAGCTCGACGACCTGGCTTCCCACGCGGATACGTGCATTAAGCTCGTCCATGTCGTAGGGCTTGGTGATATAGTCGTTGGCACCCGATTCAAGCCCCTCGACGACATCCTGCTTGGAATTCTTGGTCGTTAATAAAATTACGTAGGTGGTCGATGCCTTGCCGGGACGTTCCCAGCTACGAATCATCTTGATGACCTCCAAGCCATCGAGTTTCGGCATCATCCAGTCCAGAATGACGATGGACGGAGGAGACGGAGCTTGCAAGGCTTCCCAGGCTTGCAACCCGTCTTCGACGGAAATCACCTCGTATCCCCAGCCGTCCAGGGAAACTTCGAGGATGCGCCTCGATACGAAATCGTCTTCCGCCAGTAACACTTTCATGATTCAGGTCCGTGTGTGAATATTCTTGTCGCTAGATCTCTGCTTGAATTTCGTTTTTTAGCTTCCTTGTATCAAGTATTGAAAGTTTACTGATCGCTCCGCTAAATACCCGTTCACTTTGTTTCAATCCGTTTCTACCATCACTTCACTCAATAGTACCAGAAGATCGGTGAAACCGCGACCAAGCCTTTCCAGAAAAACTTCAACGTGTTCCCAATCTTCCGTTTTTGCCGCCTTTTCGACTTGTCCGGCCATTCGCTGCAGCCAAGGGGAACCGAAATTACCGGAAGCCCCTTTGAGCATATGAGCGATTCTCGATAGTTCTTCATCGGAACGCGCCTGGAACGCAGTTTCCAGTTCCTTGAGGCGGGTTGTGGTTTCGCTGATGAACAGATCGACGATTTCCTGCATTACATCTTTGTTGCCATGCAGTCGGTTGAGCAATTCTTCTTTCCTGAAAAGTTCATCCTGTCCAAGTGCGAGATCGCCGTCTTCATGACTCTCTGGTTGAAGTGAAGTACTTGATCTTTGTAACCAATGGTTGATGAGTCCGGTCAACTCTTCCACGTGAATCGGCTTGATGAGGAAATCGTCCACACCGGCCCGAATCGCGTCCTTTTCCCCTTTTTTAAATACGTCCGCCGTCAGGGCAATGATCGGCACGGGCTGACGTCCGGTACGGTTCTCGATATCCCTTAAGATTTCGGTGGTTTCGATTCCGTTGAGTCCGGGAAGCTGAATGTCCATGAACACGATATCGAATTCTTCTTTTTCGAAAAGTTCCATCGCTTTCGTACCATCTTCGACCACTTCGACCTGGTAGCCTTCTTCCGAAAGGGCGATGCTCATGATACGGCGGCTGATGTCGTCGTCTTCGACGACAAGCACCATCGCGCCTCCTTTTTCGTCCGTCGTCGGTTTTATTTCGGAAATCACCGGCGCAGGTAAGGCATTGAGTGACTGACCGCAGGACATCTCGCCCTGTTCCCGACGTGGTGTGATATCGAAACCCAGGTCGAGCATGTCCAGCAACACGGGTTCCATACTTGTGGAACGTGCTGCAATCAGGCAGGTTTTTCCTTTGTTTCTCAGGGACGGGATGGAATGGGCAAGCTTCAGTACCTCTTCGTCGTCGATATCGGTTTCTATGAGCAGTACCACATGTTCCGCGTCCTGGTATTCCTCTTGGGAAACCATCTGAATCGTTTCGTCCACGCTTCCGACGTTTTCATGGGGATGATTCGACGTGGAAAGTATCCGACCGAAGGCGTTCTCGTCTTCATGTACGTGGTTTAGATGTATAACCCTTTTCCCTGTAAAATCCATTTGTTGCGGATCGACCACCGCAGGCAGCGAAAAGGGGATCTCGAACCAGAACGCAGCCCCACCATCGTTGCGATTGCGTGCTCCCAGAACACCGGAATTGGCTTCCACGATCTGCCGTACAATGGCCAGTCCCAGCCCGGTTCCACCGAACTGGCGCGTGGTGGAGGCGTCGGCTTGCGTGAAGGGATCGAACAGCGAGTCAATGCGTTCTTCTGGAATGCCGATACCACGGTCCAGAACCTCGAAAAACAGCACTGCTCCCCGTTTATGCCATGCTTTTCGAGTCACCCTCACCTCGATTTCTCCCTGCGAAGTGAACTTGATGGCATTGGAAATCAGGTTGGTGAGCACTTGCCGAAGCCGTAACGGATCTCCGCGAACCTGGCGCGGGACGTCCTTTTCGAGGGTGAGGCGATAGCCAAGCCCTTTTTTCGAGCGCTCGGGCTGGAATAGTCGTCCTACATCGTCGAGTAATCCGCCTAGATCGAAGTCGATTTCTTCCAGAGACACGTTCCCGGATTCGAGCTTGGAAAAGTCGAGGATTTCATTGATGATCGACATCAGGGACGTGGCGCTGACCTTCGCCAAGTGGGCGTATTCACGCTGAGTTTCGTCCAATTCCGATTTGAGCAGAAGTCCGATCATTCCCAACATACCGTTCATCGGCGTGCGGATTTCATGGCTCATATTGGCAAGGAAATCCCCTTTGGCCAGAGTCGCTTCTTCGGCCATTTCCTTCGCATGGCGAAGGGCTTTTTCCATACGGTATCGCTCGGTTATGTCTCGTACCGCCGACAAGAACATCGTTTCCCCGCCGATTTCGAGTTGCGTGATGATGATTTCCACGGGGATGGGTTCGTCGAAAGCACGTCTCATCATGATCTGGAAGGGCTGGAAATGTTCTCCGCCACCTTGACCGATTTCCCCGTATACATCGAGAGATGGGCCGGAGTCGGCACGCAGTTCGCTGGTGGTCATCAAACGAAGCTGTTCCAATGAGAAGCCGGTTAGTTTGGCCGCCGCCTGGTTTACATCAATGATGTGTTCATTGGAATCTTCCAACACGAACATGTCGGATGCATTTTCGAACAGCGCCCGGAAGCGTTTTTCGCTGTCCCGGAGCGCGTTTTCCATTTTCTTGCGCTCGCTGATTTCCAACGCCGTTACGGCAAGAAACGAAGGATTTTCATCGCCACCGCCCGAAATCATCTTGGCGTTCATCAACATCGGAAACACACGACCGCTTTTCGTAGCGTGTGGAACCTCCAACGGTCCGATGCTGCCAATGTTCCACGCACGGGAGAAAAATGTTTCGACAGCCTCCAGTTGATCGTCGGTATGAAAGACCGACAGTTTCGCGCCGAGCACGTCGCTGATCTTGTATTCGTGCAAACGGGCGAAATGGGTGTTGCAGTAGGTGACCCGGCCATGAAAATCCAGCAATATCAGTCCGTAATTGGCTGAATCGGCGATGGACTTGAATTTCAGATACTCGTTTTCTGCAATTTTTCGCTCTGAGATTTCCTCTTTAAGCTTTCGATTGGAACGCTCCAGTTCCTTTGTTCGCTGGCGCACGACATCATCGAGGTTGCTTTTATGTCGTTCCAGTTCTTCTTCGGCCCGTCCTCTTTCCTCGATTTCTTCCTGGAGATATTTGCGTTCCAACTCCAGAAAACGTGACTGCATGTATTCACGGCGCACGTAGTACTCGATGGAGTAGCAAACGGAGCAACTCGTCACGAAAGCGAAGCCTAAAAACAGATAGTTGAGCAACAATGTTTCGTGTGGAATGACAACGAATTCCAAAGTGAGCAAACCATACGTCAGGAACAGAATCGTTGCTATCGGGACGACGTACACGAATCGCAGTCTACTCAGACCGCCGAGGTAGAACATGACAAGCATAATTGTCACGTAATAGGAATAATTTCCTATGGAATGGGCGTACACGCTTGCGAAAACGGTTTCGAAGCCAATCATGACAAAATAGCTCGACATGAGAAGCTGAAAATACCGCTCGCTTTGTGAAAAAAACATCGTAAACAGCAAAAACAACGAAAAAGCCGAGAAGATTCCGTAAAACGCCCACCAGATCGACCAGTCACTGCCAGGGGCCAGGATCGGGCTCAACAACAAAAAGAGGAACCCGATAGGCAGTCCCGCAAGCACCATCGAACGCGCGAGGAGAATCGATTTTTTCCGGTACTGGTCGTTGAAGTCTTCTTCGATCGTCCCTTTGCGGAACATCAACGTGAGCCGATTCATGGACACATGCTTCAGGAGAATCTTAGCGGTGGTGCTTTGGTTGGAGGACATCGTTCCCACCCTGGAAGAGGTTACCTCGTCAGCAGGCGCGTTCGCTGAATCAGTTTTTCGTGAGCATTCAAAACGCTCAGGCTTGCAAACATCCATTGACAATCGAAACAATCCGTGTCTCCACGGCTTGTTTCCCCCCTTTCATGCGGGATGTCGTGATGCCCCCAAGCGAAAAACAGCAAATCAAACAGCGAAAGAAAGACAAATAGCATAAATCTTGCGTGGTAGCGAGCTGTGGGTGCAGTACGATCTTTTCCATTCGGTTTTGGTTCGATCCAGTCAAAGAACCCTTTTTCACCCACCATCGTCACAATTACGTAAATCTGAGGCAAAAAACGTGTTTAGCGAACGTTTCAAGTGCTTTTCAAGTCCTTTGTTGACACTGTAATCCGTTTGAATTGTAACAGAATACCAAAAAACTCAGAACTCGAATAAAATTCCGGCAAGAAACGTGTGTGTGGACAAATTCCACGAATCACCGATCTTGAAATCTTCCAGCCAGTTGTAGACGCCCTCGATGTAAAGATAGGTTCCATTCACTCCCGCACTTTGGTCGAAATCGCGTCCAAGTTCTCTATCGATAAAGTTGAGATTGAACATCAGGCCGTATGCGACGTGCAACCCGTAGGTTGCCCCCAATGCCTTGGACGAGCTGCCGTCATCATCGACGAATCGCGCGAGGTCGTCGCGCTGGTTGAGCACCCACCAGATCCAGTAGTCGAATCCGAACTTGGCAAAGGGTACGAGAGGGACGGCCCATTCCTCCTGCAAATAGGAAAACCGGTACACCGCCGAGAGTTTCAGCGGAATCATGTTGAACGTCGTAGAGTCTTTCGATTGGGTGCCGTCTTCCCGGAGTCCTTTTCCCGAAGTATGCCAGAACCCCGAAGCGCCCTCGATGCCCACGCTGCCGAAACCCTGCCAGACGTAGTATTCCAGACCCATCTGGAACATCAGCTTGGGACCGGTCCCGAATACGTCGGATACCGGCTTGGTACCTGTGGACGAGTCCAGTTCGTCATCGATGGCGTTGATCGAATGCGGACCGAAGCCCAGGTGCAAGGTGAAGTTTTTCGGGCTTTCCTCGGCATTGGCCGGGGTGGCGAAACAGGCGAAAAGAATAGCGGCGAAACACGCGAGAAGGCTGGATTTCATCGACCGGCCTCCTTTCCGAAACGACGGAATCCGATGGTGGCGCCTCCCAGCAGCATACAGGCGGCTAACAGGACTAGTAGGGCTGCAGTCGGACCGTAGGCGAAATAAAGTCGGCTCCACCACACCAGAGGCGACAATGCCGCGCGAGCCGCCGGACGCAGGGAAGGGTGCTCATCCAACCACGCTCCGGCGGGGGCTCCCCAGCGATAATACAGGGAAATGAAGGCGATTCCCAGTTCGTAACGGGCGAGGACGTCATCCCGAAAACGTCGCAGCGTGAGGACTTCGGGTGTGTCGTAGCCCTCGAAAGCCGCCGTGGCGATAAAGCAGAATCCGCCTTTTTCCTTTCCACCGGCTTCTTTGTACGTTTCCCAGAAATCGCTGACCGGGCGCGGTGTGGCCGTGACCTCGTTGGACCAGTCGTCGCTTTCGTTGCGCGCCGCATCAACGGCCTTGACCCGAAAACCGTACACCACACCGTTGGTTAGACCGTCAAAACGGTAACTGTTCGAAGTGATTCCGGTACGAAGGATACAATCGTCTTCATTGATTTCCACATCGGAGCTTGTATCTTCATCGCCGTCCACTCCCGGAAAATCGGGGATCTCGACTTCCGTATCATCTTCAGGAGCCGATTCGGCCACGTCCTCCTCCACTACTTCCTCGATCTCCTGTTCGTACTCCACGGTTTCGGTCTCGCTTTCGTCGAGGTCGTCGTCGGCGTCGCCATCGAGGATTTTCGAACTCGATGCGCCGAAGTCGTCGATGATGCGGGCACAGACCTTGTAACGCATGAAACTGCCTTCGGTTTCCTCGATCGATCCGCTTGTGGAGCGCTCCACGGCTTCCCACGTCAGGTTGACGCTGTTCTCCCCGGAAGAAGGGGTGCTATCGAGTGTCGGAGTTTCGGGGGGATCGCGGTCCACCACGATTTTAATCGTCTGGGTCGGTGACGTGTTGGTCACGGTTTCCGACGTCGTGACGTCTTCGTCGCCATCGTTGGTGGTGGTTTCCTCGGTTGTGGTCGCAGTGACCTGCAAGGTCAGTTTGAAGCTGTACACGAGATCGCCTGCCGCGTTCTGGTCCCCGAGTTTGACGTTGACATCCCTGGGGGTGAAGCTTGTTGAAGCGCTGGAGGCGTTCGTGGCGAATTTTCCCGACTGAAATTCCTGGTCGGACACGTTGGTGCTTGCACCAAGCGTCAAGGTCCAGTCCGCATCCTCGGAGGATTCGTCAAGGGAGAAATCCAACGTGATTTCGGCCAGTTCGCTATTGACGTATATGTACTCGACATCGTCCGACGTATAGCTTTCGTCGTCGATTTCAATCGTCACTTCGTCGATGTTGACGTTTACGGCCCAAGCCGACATCGACGCCCAACAGATAATAGCGAGCGAACAGGCCGCCATCAGGAGGATACGCGGGAGACAAACGGATCGTTGCATCGGTCAACCACCTTCGACAATTCACGTAAATATTTACCGTAGCAAGAAATAAGCCACAAATCAAGAAACCCGAAAGGCGTAGGTAAGTGCCTGTTCTGTAAATCATTTTACGATTATTTGTCCTGTTGCACGCACGGGGTTTCCTTGCCATGAAAGAATAGCTGGGACAACTTGTCGAATCATGGCCACGCGGCTGAAAGGCTGGGACATTTTGTCAAAATTCCGGCTTTTTTGCATTTTTACCTCAAACGTTTTATCTTTTACCAAGATGTATCAAACCCAATTCCGGAGGAAAACTATGGCCAGTTTCCTGTTCGTTCTCAGTCGAGGTACGGAAGATCCTACCCGCGCCACCCGCACGTTTCAATTCGCCAAAATCGCGATGGATGGCGGCAACCAGGTGCACATCTTTCTCATTGATGACGCGGTGGTGTTCGCGCGGCTCGGCATGGCGGACAACATCAAAGCGCCGACGGGCGACGAACTCAAGCCGTATCTCGAAGCCCTTGTGGAGGGTGGGGTGCCGATCTATGTATGTACTCCTTGCGCCAACAATCGGATGATTGAGGAAGGCGACTTCGTGAAAACCGCGAAGCTGGCCACCGGCGGGACGCTGATCGAGCTGGCCAAAGAATCGAAGGTGTTTACTTTCTAAAAAAACATCTCTGGCCTTCGTGTCGGAACGTTTGAAAGTGGGGAATGACCTGCGACCCGATCCACGCGAGTTGCGAAAGGGAAGGTGTGGTTTTTATTCGTATCGATCCCTAAAAACTGTAATAATTGGAATTTACACGTTTTATTGAATTCCTTCGGGAAGGAGGACGGCCATGTTTTCCTTGTCCAACGATCAGAAACGGAAGCTGCTCGATCTGGCGCGTCGCGTGGTGGAGAAGGCGGCCCGTGACGGGAAGCGAAGCTCGTTTCCATGCGAGGATGAAAGCCTCTCCATGTTGGGAGCGGCTTTTGTCACATTGCACGCGCGGGGACGGCTTCGTGGCTGCATCGGGCACGTTGAGGCAACCATGCCGCTGTGGGATTGCGTGACCGATATGGCCTACGCCGCTTCCACAAGCGACCCGCGTTTCATGCCTGTGAAACCGGACGAGATGGACGATCTGGACCTGGAGATTTCCGTGCTTACGCCGTTGGAAGAGGTCAGTGACGTCGAAAGCATCGAAGTCGGTCGTCACGGGCTGGTGATGGAACGAGGTCTCAATCGTGGTTTGTTGCTGCCACAGGTACCCACAGAGCAGGGCTGGAACCGCGAGCAGTTCCTCGGTCATACTGCAATGAAGGCTGGTCTGAGTCCCGATGCGTGGAGAAAAAAGGGCACCAGATTATATTCTTTCGAGGCCATCGTTTTCGGGGAAAAGGAACTGTCTTGAAGCGTGCCCGAAGGTGAATCACCGCGAATTCGGGTCAAATTAGAACAATTTGGGTAAATTTTGGGTCATCAAGAATTTGGGTACTTCAATGTTTTCAAAGCTCCTACCGATCACGAAAAACAGTTGAAATCACAAAGGAATTCAAGATTAATGGATTGCAAAGGAGGCATAATCATTCTTAGCAATTCTTTGTATGGGTTTTATCTCATTGAATTTACTAATAAAAAACAATCTTCCCATGAATAAATGAAATCTATAATTTATTGTTCATCGAAACGAGATCTTCCTTTTACCGCGTGCTATCTGCATGTTCGCCTCATAAGCCTTTTGGACTTCTTCTGATAAAAGGATTCAAATTCTCGATGAACCTAAATTTTTGCCGATTTGGCGTGTTTAACCCGGAAAATTCATGAGGATCGTAGCGAGACGCCGAAAACCGATGATATTTCATGAAGTTGGAGCGATTTTCACCCGCAGGCATACTTTACAGTCTGTCGAGGATGAAAATCGGGAAACGAGTGAAAGATCAAGAGTTTTCAAGTCGCAGTAGATTCTTCATGAATTTTCCGGGTTAACCCGCAT
This sequence comes from Myxococcota bacterium, assembly GCA_963663525.2. Lineage (GTDB taxonomy): Bacteria > Myxococcota_A > SURF-8 > SURF-8. The sequence goes on along the minus strand of CAXXHC010000002.1, from coordinate 350,415 downwards.
TATTCATGAGGATCGTAGCGAGACACCGAAAACCGAAGATATTTCATGAAGTTGGACCGATTTTCACCCGCAGGCATACTTTACAGTCTGTCGAGGATGAAAATCGGGAAACAAGTGAAAGATCAAGAGTTTTCAAGTCGCAGTAGATTCTTCATGAATAATGCGGGTTAAGAACCTAGAAATCGTAAAATCAGTATCCGGCGAGTTCCCTGGGGACGATCAGTTTCCAGTCGCGTACGAGGGTTCCGCCACGCTGACCTGGGATTAAATAGCGGGGTTGGGCCGGAAGGCGGCTGCGGAAGGAGCGGAACTCGCTGGATCGGCGGTCGAATAGCCGTTTTCGGGAGTTGAGATACCAGCCGACTTTCGCGGTGGTGGTGGGATTGTTCAGATCGTCGAGATAGCGGAGGATTATTTCCAGATTGATCGTGGGCAGGCGTTCCAGCAACGGGGCGATCTGCTGCCAACCGCCACACAGTCGAAGGCGGTCGAAGGCATCCACGAGGGAACGTTCCATGTTCGTGACCCGAACCTCGAATCCCATCCAGTCCGTTGTGTTCGTAAACGCGTTGCTACAGTCTTTTTTGACCAGTGAAGCCGGGATGCGACAGGGGGTTAGCTGGATACCCTCGAAATCGGCAGGGCGGATTTTTTCTTCCGACAGGAAAAACACGCGGTTCCAGCTTGGGATGGGCGTGCCGGTGTGGTATTCGAGCGCCGTAAGGTAGGCGATGGTGGCGTCCGAGGCCATGCGGGAGGCGGCCAAGCCGAGATCCACGAAACAGGAATCGGGACTTTCGCCTTTCGGAACCGCATAGTACAGTTCACGACGGATGCGCCCGATGCACCCTTTCATGCGAAGACGGCGCAGGTAAGCGTCGATGGCATCGCGACTGCGCGGCTTTTCCCGTTGCAAAACCTCAGAAAACTCGGTCAGAGAGAAAATCCGGCGGCTTTCTAAAAAGTCCTGGATCGTCATACCAATGACACAATGTATAAATATGCAATAATTTAATTTTAAGGAATATGTCGAACCTGTCAATAGAGAAAGAAGAAAACCGGGAAATAGCCGAAAAATACGCTTTCAATTGAAAAATCTCTGTTGTCTTCGCAAGGTCGACCTTTTCCTGCGTGAGGATCGGATGATTGGCAATCCATGAAAAGGGGGGATCCGAAATCTCTTGCATCTTGAACGCGGGAAGGTAAGATGTTCCCATGACAGGCAACGGTAAAACGGGGAAGTTACGGATCGCCGTCGGGATGGCGGTTTTCATCATCGCAGGAATGCTACTTCCTGCGGGGTTGACGTTCGCCGGATGGTTGACGCCTTCCAAGGTGCCATATCATCCCCAGATTCTTCAACAAGTGGAAAATTCCCTGCGCGCCGTTCCTGCACGCTGCACGAAGCGCCCCGTCGTGGTTTTCGATCTCGACCACACCCTTTTCGACTCTCGACCGAGAATCTGGCGCATTCTCCAGGAATTCGCCCTGACGCTGCCCGAAAGCAAAAAAGCACAACGGGAGTTGATTCAGACCTCCAAAATGTCGGATATCTCCTATCTCGTCACCGAAACCTTGCAGCGAATCGGCATCCGCGATCCCGGTACCATCGAGGAGGGATTGAAGTATTGGATTCAGCACTTCGCCCATGAAGGGCGTTGCGTCCAGGACGGAATCATTCCGGGAGGACCGGCTTACGTGAAGCGGTTGTACGAGGCCGGGGCATATATCGTATATCTGACCGCCCGTGCCAAAGACTGGGAACTCCTCTGCACCGTCGAAAGTTTGGAGAAAAGCGGGTACCCCATCGGTCTGGCCAATACGCAATTAATCATGAAGCCCGATCCGAACATGCGCGCCGTGGACTACAAAAGCGAAGTGTTCAAAGATATCGATGGCATAGGTTGTGTCGTGGCCTGTTTCGAGAACGAACCCAAAAACATCAACGCCATGGCTCGACGCTGGCCCGAAGCCGCGCACGTCTTTCTCGACACCGACTTCGATCCGCGTCATCCGGTCGAACTGCTCGAATCCATCCATCGCATCGCATCGTACGAATAGCGCTTTTTCGCCTCTTTTTCACTTCTTCTTGAGAATCGCCCGCCAGCCGGTGGCGTGCGGAATATGCCGGTGTGCGCTTTTCCATTCGTGTACCCGCTCCACGGAATAGAAAAGATCGGGGTCCAGTTGCATCGCCCAGGACGTGAGCTTGCGGATTTTTCTCCGTTCGCAGATGGCGAACAGCATCGTGGTCGGACCATCCAAGCCTTCCCCGGAAAACGTAGTCAGCACCTGTCCTTTTTCTCGCAGTTTCCTGGCGATCTTGTCGCCGTGCTGCTGGGAAATGATTCTCAGAACCGATTTTCCCATGGCCAGCTTTTTTTCCAGGTAGACTCCCATGGCGTTTCCGGCTGCGTATCCGCTCGCATAAGCCAGCACCAGCAGGAAGCTCTCGTTGATGCGGGAAATCACCTGTGATACGGCCACGACCCAGACGAGCACTTCGATGAATCCCATCGAAACGGCGATGGTCGTCAATCCTTCGACAATGGCGAGCGTGCGGATCGTGCCAAGGGAGACGTCCACGATTCTGAGAAGGAAAATCGCGATAGCCAACGTCCAGATTGGCAGTGTGCTGATAATGTCCATGTGTCACCTCCTTGCATAGGGTAGGTGGTCAAAAAAGTCCAAAGCCCATGCCATCGACGATTGCGAATGTCAAGTATTTGTCGATTCTTTACAAATTATCGGGAAATGTTCGAGTTCGATCGGAGACGGCATTCTATCGTAGCGAAAGGGGATCGGCGATTCAAGGTTCAGGAACGTATTGTGTTTTGCCAAAAATCCACTATATTGGATCGTACGATAGCGTACCGCACAATACAAGCCTTCTTTGGGATTTTCATGGCTATGTCGTGGAAACCGACGAAGCGCGATACGAGGTCAGAAGAAAACTTGCAATCGGCTGAAAAAGGAGACCCGATATGTTGATTCTATCGAATACGGAAGAAATTCCCGGCAAGAAAATCGTTGCGATTTACGGTGTGGTGAGCGGAAGCACGGTGCGTGCGAAGCACATCGGGCGGGACATCATGGCCGCGCTGAAAAACATGGTCGGCGGCGAGTTGAAGGGCTACACGGAGTTGTTGCAGGAAGCCCGCGACGAAGCCATGCGCCGGATGATGCAGCAGGCCGAGGAAATGGGTGCCAATGCCGTGGTAAATGTGCGTTTTTCCACGAGTTCCGTGGCTCAGGGGGCGGCGGAACTGTTCGCCTACGGCACGGCGGTCGGAGTCGAATAGCTTCGAAGTCCGAGGAGGCGAAACATGGATAACGGGTCGATCAATATCCTGATAAATATACTGATGATTCTCGTGCCGATCATGCTGGGCATGATTATCGGTTCGATCCTGGAACACAACCACTTTCGTTCCCTCGTGCGTAGGGAACGTGAACTGGCGGAATTTCCCGCCATGACGTTGAAAAAGCCGCCCGCATCGTGGGAGGCTTCCGGCGCGTCGCTCGTCAGTGGAAGCGTTGTGATTTCGGTGGATTACTTCAAGCGGTTCATCGCTTCCCTGATTCAGATCTTCGGAGGCCGGATCGGCATGTATGACAGTTTGCTGGAGCGCGCGAGGCGTGAAGCGCTTTTGCGGATGAAAGTACAGGCCAAATCCCAGGGATACGACGCGGTGATTAACGTACGCCTGGAAACTTCCAGGCTAGCAAGTGCTGTTTACCAGGGAAAAGGAACTGCCGGGCTCGAAATCCTGGCTTTTGGCACCGCCATCAAAGCAAAAGTGCCGCGCTGACAAAACATCCGCAAGGATCGTTCATGACCAAGGACCGTGACGACGACGAAACCCCGAAAACAGGCAAGCGACATACCGCGAAGGGGCGTTTGCGTCGAATGGCGAAAATCGGTGGTGTGCTCACCGGCGCGGGAACCCGTCTCGCTGCCGAGAAACTGGCCGGATTTCTATTGTCCGATGATAAACGCGAGCGGCTGCGGAGGAAAATCAAACAGGAAAACGCACGGAGCCTGACGCGAGCCATGGGCGATCTCAAAGGGGTCGCGATGAAGCTGGGGCAAAGTCTCTCGATGGCTCCGAGCGCCATTTCCGAGGAGTTCGCCCATGCGTTCATCGAGTTGCACAGCGACGCTCCGCCCATGGATTACGCCACATTGGCTGCTCAAGTGGAACGGGCCTACGATCTCCCGTTGGATCAGCTATTTCGCTACTTCGATCCCGAACCTTTGGGGGCGGCTTCCATCGGCCAGGTGCATCGCGCCGAGCTTTTCGACGGTCGCAAGGTGGCGGTGAAAGTGCAGTATCCGGGCGTGATGGACTCCGTGGACAGCGACTTGAAAAACCTTTCCACGATTCTCCGACTCGTGCACGGATTCACCGATTCCGAGGTTCGCAGGCAATATCTGGCCGAAGTTCGGAGGATGATGCTGCGGGAAGGCGATTACATCGTCGAAGCGGAAACCATGCGGGAGTTCCACGAGCGTATGACCGACTGGCCGGGCGTTCGTATTCCACGTCCTTTCGACGATCTCGTGCGTCCGCAGGCTTTCGTGATGGAACTGTGCGAAGGAGTGAAGATCGACCGGAAACTGGCTTCTCTCCCGATTGGTCCCGAAAGAAACCGGCTGGCTCTCCAGTGGTGCCGGTTGTTGTTCGATATGTTTTTCAATCTTCAGCTTTTGCATACCGATCCACATCCGGGAAACGTTTTGTGCGACGAGGGGGGCGATCTCGTGTTGCTCGATTTCGGCTCGGCCCGTCGCTTCGACGAGGAATTCACCGACAGTTTTCTATTGCTTGTGTACTTTCAGATGCAGGAGGAATGGGACAAGCTGAAGGTTCCCTATCGCCGGTTGGGGTTTCGTTTTCCCGAATCTTCTCTTGGTGGCGAAGCGTTGCGTCGTTTGCATGAAATCGTTCTTGAACCATTCGTTAAAGACATCGAATTCGATTTCGCTTCCTGGAGGTTGCGCTCCCGGTTGTCGCCCGTATATAAGCGTTATCCCTCGCTTTTTCAGCTTGTGCCGCCGTCGAATATCCTGTTTACGTTGCGTGTATTCGCCAGCCTTCGTGGGATTTTTCAACAATTTCGGATTCGTGCCAATCTGTATCGAGAAATGCTCGAACGAATCGAAAAACGGGACATTCCGCAAAAAGCCGAACGCTGGCTCAAGGAAAACGACGACTGAACCGTATTCTTTCTGTTGTTTATCGCCTTTTTCAAGCATTTCATATCGATATAGAATACTAATAAAACAGTCTAATCCGTAATAAAGTCACTGTTTTACTGTTTTTGGTGCTCCAATTTGGGCTTGCCATGAATGTCCCTAGCGCTATACTTGAATGTGTGTACGTTGGAGAAACCAGACAACAACGATTACGGAGATTGCCATGTCTCGGATGAGCAATACTTGGCAATGGATCATGCGCATTGTGCTGATTGGCTCGCCAATCGTATTTGGAGGGTGTTCCGAAAGCACCGTGAAGATGGAAGGCAACGGGCCCGATGCCTGTGAAACGGTGGAATGCGGGGAAAATGCTCAATGTTCCGGAGGGGTCTGCGTATGCGATGAAGGATTCGTGGGCGACGCCAAAGAGGGATGCTCGGCGATAGATCCCTGCGAGGATGTCTTTTGCAGCGCTCACTCGCATTGCACGGGAGGCTCCTGTGTTTGCGATACGGGTTACGAGGGCAATCCCGCGACAGGCTGTACGCTTTACGTCGATCCCTGCGAAGCGGTGGAATGTGGAGAAAACGCCCATTGCAAGGAAGGAATTTGCGTCTGTGACAACGGTTACGAGGGTGATCCGTTGACGTCTTGCGTCTACATCGATGCCTGTGAAACGGTGCAATGTGGGGAGAACGCCCACTGCTCCGAGGGAACCTGCGCTTGTGACAACGGTTATGAAGGCAATCCCGTGAATGGTTGCACGTACGTCGATCCGTGTGAAAGAGTCCAATGCGGACATTTTGCCCATTGCATCGCAGGGGCTTGCGTCTGTGACGATGGCTATAAAGGGGATCCTGAGATTGGTTGCACGCCTATCGATCCGTGTCAAACGGTGCGATGCGGGTACAACGCCCATTGCGAGGAAGGGACGTGCGTCTGTGATACCGGCTACATAGGAGATCCATCGACGGCTTGCTACTACGGCGATAGTTGCACGGGAGTTACGTGCGGCGAAAATGCGCATTGCGAGGGGGGAATTTGCGAGTGCGATAGCAGCTACGAAGGTGATCCGTGGACGGCCTGTTATTACGTTGATTATTGTGCGGAAGTTCAGTGCGGCGAAAATGCGTATTGTCGTCTCGGTACATGCTATTGCTACGATACCTATGAGGGCGATCCCTACGTGGAATGCTACGAAAATCTCTGTCTCGAACACGAAGGTTGCAATCACCATGGGCAGTGCATCCCGAGAACCGGATTGTGCGAATGCTACGACAACTTTGCTGGCGACCATTGCGGCGAATGCGGCACGGGATTTTCCGGCTATCCAGATTGTTTCGAAAACAGCTGGTATGAGATCGACCAGCTCGTCATCGAGCAACCCGGCACTCTTGTACCGCTGGGCATGAGTCTCGATCTCAGCACGCATATGGTCAATTCCCAGGGTGTCGCAATGCCGATTCCCGACGATCAGACCGTTAGCTGGTTTTCCACGCAACCTTCCATTATTTCTATAGGAGAAAACACCGGGCAGATGGTTTGCGAACACTATGGAGAGGCGGAAATCTACGCTCGGTCGCAACCGTTGAATCTCGTTTCGGAAAGGGTGACGTTTACGTGTTTATGGCCTATAGACGAGGGAAAAATCCGTGTTGTTCTGGTAGATGCGCGCACGAAGCAACCCATTGAAAATGCACGGGTTTTTCTGAACAGTGCCGATATTCTTTACGAGAGCGGTACAGTCGGTCAATATGAGAATCCAACCTATTATTGGATTTTCAAGACAGCTTCCTACTGCAGCAATGGTTGCAATTACATTGTCACTCACCCGGATTACGACTATCTGTCCGTATATGGCTTGAAAGGAAACTATTTCTATTTCGAACTTCAACCCAATGAAAACCTCGGTCGGACTGGCGGCATTCGGGGAGACTTCGACAAGTCCCTGATAGCCAACATGAACGACACGTGGATTGCTCAGGCTGCATTTCCATTGGGCGGCGACCTGTCGAGTATGCGCGATCCGTTGTTTTCCAGTGAGCAGGTCTTGACGGATCTTCGAATGGGAAGCATGGTCGACGAAGAGGTGAGCCTTCCATCGGGTCTGGAAATGTCGTTAGCCAATCAAATGACCAATGAGGGATTTCAGATTATTGCCCCGGAGGGAGACGCCACTGCCTGGGCGATAGGATACACCTACAGCCTGAATCGATACCTCGGAATGATTGCTCCTCTTATCGGGGATCTCGATAACGTCAACTACCTGTTGATTACCAGCGCTCTCGATACTTTCATGGAATATGGCTGGCACGGCCTTCTTCCCCCTCAGAATCTCCAGGCCATCGACAAATCCTGGGATGACACGGAACCCACCTATCTCGATACACTGCCTGAAGTGGATGATCTCGTGTTTCGCAGGGGTTTCGAAGAGTCGGTGCAAGTCACTGTTTCCCAACAGATTCCCTGGCTTGAAGATGCTACCTGTGGAGAAGGCGTCTATGGAATGGTGGCGGCAATGAAACCGGGAGAAGGATTGATTCCGCTGGGATTCGGGTTCGGATATGCCGATGGAGCTTGTTTTACGGGAAGTTTCGATATTCGATATGCATCACCTCATTTCGGATTGGAGAGCTTGCCTTTGTTTGTGATCATCGGTGTGCAAAACGAAGCCTCCATGCATGATGGTACCGTCGAGGAAGACGAGTCTATGATGCGGACATTATTCTCGATTTCGCCACATATGTATTTGGCATCGATGTTCAATTTTCCTTCTGGCAGCAGTACGAAGCCGCTTCGCGGCAGTTTTTAGTCCCTGCCGGTCCGTAAGGCCGTGCTCGATCCCACCTTTGTCCTTATGATCGTAAAGCCCCTTGGCGTCTGTGGCGTCTCCCCGTTCTTTCCCGGCTAACCTTGCTTCAAATCCCATGAATCCTCCATCCTCGTGATCTCAGTCGTCCGATTTCCGGGCGACGTCCATCACATGGAGGAAACTCATGGGACATCTCAAGGAAAGAATGAGCGCCGATCTTTTACGCTACGGACTGCGCCCCATCACGCGCAGGCAGTATCTAAACCGCGCCGAATCGTATGTCCGACATTTCAAGCGCTCGCCGGAGCAACTGGGCTCGGCTGAAATCGAGGCCTGGATCAAGCACCTGGCAAGATCGGAAAAGAGACTGGTCAGTTTCCGTCACCAAGCGCTGATGGCGCTTAAGTTTCTCTATTTCGTGACGCTGGATCGCCCTCAGGTTGCGGCCTGCTTTCTTTCTCCCGGGAAGCCAGGGCCGATTCCCGATCCTCTCTCTCTGGGCAATCTGAACCGACTGCTTGATGGCGTTACTTCAGAGCTTCACAAAACGGTTTTGACCGTAACGTTCGGCGGCGGTTTGCGCATAGGCGAGACCTGTCGCCTGCGGACAGGAGACATCGACGGCAAAAGGATGCTGATCCGTCTGGAATCTACAAACAGTGCGTGGCCCCAATTCATTCCGCTTCACCCGGAGACACTCGATACTCTGCGCCGGTGGTGGCGCGACACCCGACCCCGGACGGATCTACTTTTTACACGCGATCACGATGGAAATCCACTGACTCCCGGTCCCATGCAAAAGGCGATCAGGCAAGCTGCAATCGATGGCGGTTTCGATTATACGACGATCGAGAAGACACTGCGTTATTCCTTCTTTATGCATCGTCTGACGCAAGCAGATAACCCGCGCGAGGTCAGGCACATCTTGCGTTGCACCTCCATCCGTCCCGCCCCGGCGAGTTTCATCACCCGGAAGAAGGCGACATCTTTCCATGCATGCGAAGCCGTGAAAGGAGGTCGGATATGAGAAGCGCACGTCAACGAATGGTGCGGCAGATGAAATTGAGAAATCTTTCTACCTCCACGCAAGATGACTATCTGCGCAGGCTGAAAAAACTCGAGCAGCACGTCGGCAAGTCGTTGGGACGAATCGGCCTGGAGGAGATCCGCGACTACCTGCTTTATCTGCATGATAAACGCAGACTCGCTCCGGGAAGCGTCAATTCTTACGCCCGCGCTTTCCGATTTTTCTTCCTCAACGTCATGGACCGACCCTGGCCGCTGGCCGCTATTCCAGCGGCCAGGGAGCCCAAAACGCTTCCCGTGGTGCTTGCGCCTTCGGAAGTCGTCCGCTTTTTCGACGCCGCGAAAAGCTTCAAATACCGGACGATTTTCCAAATCATGTACGCCTCCGGTCTACGCGTCTCGGAGGCGGCCAATCTGCGGGTCAGTGACATCGACAGTCAGAGAATGGTCATCCGAGTAAACCAGGGGAAGATGAACAAGGACCGCTACACAGTGCTGTCCCCAAAACTGCTGCTTATCTTACGCGAGTACTGGAGAACGTGCAAACCTGCAAACGTCCAGGTGAAGCGAACGGATCCCTGGGTGTTTCCGGGAAGAAAGCCGGGGAGCCACATCACGACCGCTTCCATCCAGACCGCCTGCAAAAACGTGCGTGTCCAATCAGGCCTCGAAAAGAACGTGACGCCGCACAGTTTTCGCCATAGCTTCGCTACCCATATGCTGGAGAACGGCGTCGATCTACGCACAATCCAGGTGCTTATGGGGCACGCCTCCTTCTCCACCACGACCATCTACACCCACATCGCCACTGCACGCATTGCCGGGATGCGAAGCCCCTTCGACCTTCTGCCGGGATCGGAGGCAAATCATGAGTAATGATAAAACCATAACGGCTGACGTTCTCCGGGAGAAGTGGGATGAATTTCTCGACGAGTACGGCGATCTCTTATCGCCTACACAGATCAAGGCTGCGCACGACATCATGGCCTGTCGCACACCTGAAATGGGCGGACACTGCGAGCGCAGGCGCTGCGACCATTGTGGACATGAAACGAAAGGCTACAACTCGTGCGGCAATCGCGCCTGCCCCAGATGCGGCGCACTGGCCAAGGCAAAGTGGCTGGCAAAGCGAAGAGACGAACTCTTGCCCGTGCAGTACTTTCACGTTGTCTTCACCATCCCGAAACAGATCGAAGACCTGGCGCTGGTCAACCGGCGCGTGATCTACGACATCCTCTTCAAGACCTCGGCAAAAACCATGCTCACCATCGCCAAGGATCCCAAACATCTGGGCGCGAACATCGGCTTCACCAGCGTACTGCATACCTGGGGAAGCACATTGTTGCATCACCCCCACATCCACATGATCGTCCCCGGAGGAGGGATTTCTTCCGACTCCAAACGCTGGGTGAGTTGCCGCGAAGATTTTTTCCTGCACGTGAATGTTCTGAAAAGCCTCTTCAGGCGATTGTTTCTGGAGTCTCTCAAAAAGGCCTATGAAACGGGCAAGCTGCGCTTTACCGGAAAGTCCGAAAAACTCGCCGATCCGAAAAAGTTCGACAGGTTCATCAAAAAGCACCGTGGGATGAAGTGGCATGTCTACGCCAAGGCGCCCTTCGGCGGGCCGGAGACGATGCTCAACTACCTGTCCCGCTACACCCATCGTAGCGCCATCTCCGATCACCGCTTGATCGGAATGAAAGATGGCAAGGTTTCCTTTCGTTACAAGGACTATAAAAAGGAAGGGGAAAAGCGCGTGATGACGCTCTCGGCAACGGAGTTTATCAGGCGTTTTCTGATGCACGTTCTTTCCAAAGGTTTTACTCGCATCCGGTATTATGGCTTGTACGCCAACCGTTTTCGGGCAAGCAATATCAAGCGCTGCCGCAAACTGCTGGGCGCTCTGGAGCCTGCCCCCATCGAGCGATACGACGAGATGAGCTGGGACGAACGCTACATGGCGCTCACCGGACACGATCCGCTCTTGTGTCCGGTGTGTAGAAAGGCTCTTCGCTTTTTAGTGTGGGTAACACCTGGTTATGCATCGGCTTCGCCGATCGGGGACCCGTCCCCGCACCCCTGGGATTTATCGCTTTGAAGTCCAAACCTGGTTGTTGTAATAAGGGATAAAGAGAAAAGGAGAGGTTTCCCCCTCCTTTCCAGGTTCGGACCTTCGACGGCGCTCGGGTCGCGTCCCCGCGTTGCCTTATCCTCCGCCGAAGTTCTGCCAGTGTAACCTTTGCACACTGAAGGAGCAAGAGATGGACGAGCGCGGACTTTTCACGATGGCTCTTGGATTGACCCCTCCCTGGGAGGTGGTGGATATTGACTTTGACGCCGAGCGCCACCGGTTGGATCTGTACCTGGATTTTCCCGCCGGGAGCCGGTTTGCGTGCCCGCAATGCGAGGTGGCTTGCGGGGTTCACGATACGAACGAGAGGAGTTGGCGACATCTGAACTTTTTTCAGCACGAGGCGTATCTTCACGCACGCCTACCCCGGATCAAATGCCCTGAACACGGAGTAAAAACGGTGGAGGTACCTTGGGCGCGTCCTGGTGCGGGGTTCACGCTGCTTTTTGAGGCGCTGGTACTGCTTATGGCCAGAAAGGGCATGACGCCCAAGGGGATCGGCGAAATACTTGGTGAGCACGACACGCGGATCTGGCGGGTGCTGGAATACTATGTGGACTCGAGTCTGGCGAAGCAGGACTGGTCCGAGGTCGAAGCGGTGGGCGTGGATGAAACCAGCCGTTCCCGTGGGCACGACTACGTGACGGTGTTCGTGGACATGGACGAGGCGAAGGTTCTGCACGTGGAGCCCGGCAAAGACCACCGGACGGTGGCGGGCTTCGAGGCTGAGCTTCACGCTCACGGCGGTAAACCCGAACAGGTGAAAGAGTTCAGCATGGACATGTCAGCGGCGTTCATCAAGGGGGTTGGGAAACAGTTTCCCGATGCGGCGATGACCTTCGACCGCTTCCACGTGATGAAGCTTGTCAACAAGGCCGTGGACGAGGTGCGGCGTGAGGAGCGCCAAGACAGGACTGAGTTGGAAAAGACGAGATGGGTCTGGTTGAAAAACGAGCAAAACCTTACGGACAAAGAGCGAGAGAAGTTCGATGAGTTGAAAGACAGCACGCTGAAAACGGCCAGGGGCTATCGGCTCAAAGAGACGCTTCAGTCGGTATATGCCGACTACGCAGGCCATCCAGATGACGGTGAGAAGCAGTTGCAGTACTGGTATTTCTGGGCCACGCACAGCCAACTGCCGCCGATGATCAAGGTAGCCAAAACGATCAAGACCCACTGGGATGGGGTATTGCGGTGGTTTCAGTCAGGTTTGACACAAGGGCTGGTGGAAGGCATCAACGGTATAATTCAGGCGGCCAAGCGCAAGGCTAGGGGGTTCAGGTCGTTTAGGAAGCTTCGCACCATGATCTTCCTCGTCGCGGGCAAGCTAGACTTCAACCTGCCACAGATGAAACTGCTTACCCACACCAAATAGCGAGGAGGCTGTAGAAAGGGACGCCTGAAGCTTGTGACAGCCTTTCATGGTCGGCAGGAAGACCCTGGCGGTGCGCAAAACATGGCGGATCATACGCCAAGCAGAAACGATCTCGGACAGGCGACAAGAACTCAAGAAAAAATAGGTGCTTCACCGCCCGTCTGAGTTGACGTGAAAAGTTGTTGGCCGAACTCCCTGCGTGGTGAGCCTATGGAAAGGCTTCACGAAGAAGACGGGAGCCTTGTATCCGGATGATCAAAAACAACCGTAAACGGCGCTCAAAGGATCTTCGAAAATGAAAGACAGCAAACGAAAACAATGATTCTCCGGAAGCGCAAACACCATTCTTTCTCTTTTCACCATGGCTCGGAGCCAAATCGAACCTTTCAAAGCAACACGCCAACCATTCATTCCACATAGCGTAACATCGAGGTAAAGCGCCTTCGTACAGAGTTCTTTTCCGCAATGCGCGCTTGCGCGCGACCGCGGAAGAAGACTTTTTAATTACCAATATGGATCGTCTGACCGAACTTTTCGAAAATTACACTTTCCACAGCCTGTCGACTCAAGAAAGAACCTGCACATCGTCGTGCAGTATTTTCGAATATTGTGACCTGGATTATTTCCCGGCTCCCACATGTCGGGAAATCTCCTGCCAGTGTTGCAATGACGACGATCCCTGCGACGGTGCCGCAACCTGTTTACGGATCAACAACGAGTACGGATATTGCGCGCTTTCCTGTGAGGACGACGATGATTGCGGAGGTGGATTCGAGTGTGTCTATGGACACTGTGAACTTGAAGAAGGCAAATCCTGCTCTACCGACTTGGGGGATTTCTGTATTTACAACCAAACAAATTCACCTGGAGAACCTTGTGAATTCGGTGAAGTATGGCCCGGTCGTTCTTGCGAAAGCGGCGATTCTTGCATCGGTGTTTCGCCGGATTCATCCAATCAAGATTCTCAATGCGACACAAATCAGGATTGTGTGGAAATGGGATATGGGGAAAACGGATTTTGCGACTGGACTGTAGGAGGCTACTGCGGATTCTCCTTATGCGTTTCTCAATGCAATTATGAAGGCAACTGCCCTACCGGGATGTGCCCGATGCTTCTGTCAAATGATACGGTTTGCATTTGTATTCCCGCTACAAGTGGTTATGCAGTATGTCCCGGCGATCAGAGTGCCGGTGAGGTTTGTGAATACGATTCAGGAAATGGTACATCGTATTTTGAGGGAAACTACTGCAAAGATGGTGCAGATTGCTTCAATAGCGACGGTTTCGTTTCATGCGACGAAACAAGTTCCACAGCCGACGAGGATTGTCAAGAACAACTCGGACCTAACGCAATATGTCACAACCATTCATGTCGTATGTCGTTTTGTGCAGGGCAATCCACGATAGATTCGGAAGGAAACTGCGATTGTTCCGATTTCACTGGTCCGAACGGCGAGCAGACCTACGATATCGGATACTCGAATTATCAATTTCCCAGTAATTGCTGGTGCGCCCCGCCTCCTTACGGATCTGCAAGCGAAGAATAGCCTGAATAATTGCCCAGAATAAGGCGATGTTCCCGGTTTTCCAATAGACCGGAACGCCGCCTTTTTTTTGCCGGGTTCATTGGAAGTTCTGAGGGTGTGACTTGTAAAATAATACTGAGTGTCTAAAAAAATCCAGAATCTATTGACATTAAGAATCTTTAGGCTTAGAGTTTCGATCATGTAAATGCGTTTGAATTTTTCCATTCCCGAGAAAGGCTTGAGAGCGACATGGCAATGTCCTTGCGTGAGAGAAAAAAGATTAAAAGCCGCATCGCATTGGCGAAATCCGCCCACGAACTGTTTTTGGAAAAAGGATTCGAAAACACCACAGCGGACGAAATCGCCGAGAATGCGGAATTGTCGAGAAGCACGTTTTTCCGCTACTTTAAAACGAAAGAAGCCGTCGTGTTTCCCGGTCAACAGGAGCGGATGGAATTGCTGCGGGAACGGATTCTCAGTCACGAGGAAGCGCATACCCCTTTCGAAGCGGTATGTCTTGGCTTGCTGGATATGGGTGCCCATTTCATGGAGCGTCGCGAGGAGTTGACGGCTCAGAGGCGGATCGTTCAGACGTCGCTGGTGCTGCAATCGAAACAGCTCGAAATCGATCGGGATTGGGAAGACGTGATCGCCGAACGTCTGCTTGCCTCGGCAGCACAGGATGCGGAAAACGAATCTCGTGCCCGATGGGTTGCCGGGGCGATCTTCGGGATGATCGAGGCCGTGTTGAGAGAATGGTTCGACGGCGGTTGTCGAGGGGATCTCGTGCACATGGGAAACGAGGCTTTGAATATTCTGGTTCATGGATTCGGCGGTGGGGAGTTCGATCGAAAACAGTCTGAAAACGGCAAGGAACGAAGACGATGAAGCAAGCGACGGAAAAAGCGGTGGAAAAGATCAAAGCGGTATTGGAAGAAAGCGGAATCCCGGAGAAAGCCGGCGAATGGGTGGACGCGATTCAGACCGACGCGCCGTGGCTCATGCGTGCCGTCTCGAAAATGCCTTTCGCGCCGCGTCTTTTGGGGCCGTTGATGGTCCTGGCGCGATACCGGAAAGGCTCCACGGTGACGGTTCCCGAAAAAGGACTGTCGGCGGAAACCATTCGAGGAATGCTGGAATTCTACAGTTCCTTCGATATGGCCTCCGATACCGGAAAAGTGTTCGCCTATTTCTACGATCCCGGACCGGAAGCCGAGTCGCTTTCCCGGGAAATGTATATGAAATATCTTAAAACCAACGCCCTCGACCCCACCGTCTGCCCGAGCATCATGGCCTTGGAAAACGAGTTGGTCGAGATGAGCAAGGCCCACGTCAACGCCGGACCCGACGTGGTGGGGAATTTCACGACCGGCGGGACCGAAAGCATCATCCTGGCAGTGAAAACGGCCCGGAACTGGGCGCGGGAGCACAAACCCCACATTAAAGAGCCGGAAATGATCCTGCCAGTGACGGCCCATGCGGCGTTTCAAAAGGCCGCCGAATACCTGAATGTCAAACCCGTGCGCGTGGAAGTGGACCCCACGACCTATCGTGCCGATCTGAAGGCCATCGAGGACGCAATCAACGAGAACACGATTCTGCTCGTCGGTTCCGCGCCGTCGTATGCCCACGGGGTGATCGATCCGATTCGTGAAATCGGGCAGTTGGCGCTCAAACACGATCTGATGCTGCACGTCGATGCCTGCGTCGGTGGCTACCTGCTGCACAATTTCCGTACACTTGGCGTGGATGTCCCCGATTACGATTTCTCCGTTCCGGGGGTTACTTCGCTGTCTTTGGACCTTCACAAATACGGTTTCACGCACAAGCCTGCTTCCATTATTCTCTATAAAAACAAAGAGTTGCGCCGCTACCAGATCTTTTCCTATTCCGGCTGGACGGGGTACACCATCATTAATTCGACGCTGCCTTCCTCCCGCACCGGAGGACCGGTGGCGGCAGCCTGGGCCGTGATGAACTTCCTCGGCCAGGACGGTTACCTGAAACTGGCGAAAACCATGCTGGATGGAACGCGCAAGCTCATCGCCGGGATCGAGCGCATTCCGGATCTCTATGTGATGGGTCGCCCACACATGAACCTTATCGCCGTGACCAGCGATACGGTGAATGTCTTCCACATCGCCGACGAAATGAAAGCACGGGGCTGGTACATTCAGCCTCAACTGGGATTGCGTCACTACCGGGAAAACTTCCATTTCAGCGTGCAGGCCGGAAACGTCAAGCATATCGATGCCTTGCTTAAAGATCTCGCCGCAGCTACCGAGGCGGCGAGGCAATTGCCAAGCTCGGCTCTGGGCGAAAAAGTCGCGGCGGAATTCGGTGATCTGAAGCCGGAAGAGATGACCGAGGAGATTTTCTGGAAGATGCTGAAAATGGCGGGAATTCACAGCTACGACATGCCCGAGCGCATGGCCGAAATCAACGAGGTGCTCAACGTGTTGTCTCCGGAACTGGCCGACGAGATCCTTTCGCGATTCTTCAACGAAATCAACAGGTTCAAAGCGCATGGGTAGCGGCGCTTTTCGAGTGTTTCCATTGTGGCATGAAAAAAGGCGGGAAAATTCCCGCCTTTTTGGTTTGTGAACGCGAAGGGTTTATTTCTTGTTGCTAAGCTTGGTGATTTCCGGCTGCTCCACGCAGGTCAGCGTGTTGTTGTCGAGCAACTGGCAGGCTTTGACTTTCATTTCCTTCGTGCTTTCGTAGTACGCAAGGTAGAAATGCTTGCCGTCTTTGGTCCAGTGTTTGGTGGTGACGAAGCGGTTGGTCGGTCCACAGCCAAGCACCATGGCAGAAGTCAGCAATCCGATCAAGCAAAAGGCCAGAGTTTTCATGTTGCTTTCCTCCTGTTAATTGGCCGTGTTGTGGGGATAGACGTGTTCGAGCACTTTCGTCGTCTGGCAATTGGTGGGTTTGCCATCGGCGCCGTAATCGCAGACGCGCACGAGATAGTGATACAGCTCTTGGCTTTCTTCGCCCTCACCCACGGTTTCACCTGTTTTTTCGAGGATGTACAGTACGGCTTTTTCGCCTTCGAAGTGCTGGGCAATCAACAGCTTGGGCGGCGTGCACGACGCAAGCAGCATCATGGCCGACAAGGCGAATACGACGATCGCGATTTTTTTCATTCGTTTCATCATCTGTTTTCTCCTTGTCAATAGCTGTAGCTGATGCATTCGAGGTCGGAATCACCGTCGCAGGTCATTTCGCAGACGACCTTGGAGTCGGACTCGACGCAGGTCCAGAACTGGTGCGTGGTCTTCATCATCAAGAGTTGATTGTACTTGTCCACGGTCCGGATGGTGATGGCATCCTTACTCGGATGAGCCTGGAGTTCCACCGGTATGCGGCTGGTGAGGCAGCCGGTCAACAAGGTGGAGATGAAAAGCGCCAACACGGCGAATACAATGAGTTTTTTCCGCATTTCAGCCTCCTAATCCTTGAATTCCAACGGTTTGTCTTTGCAGTTCGTCAACGAACCGTCTTCCCCGATGTTGCACACAAACAGCCCCACGTCGGTGTCGCCGTCCGAGTAGATCAACTTCATGGTGTCGTCCTTGGAATCGATGGCGGTGATGATTTTCGGTTGGCTACAACCGGCGAAAACCACCAACATACCGATTACGCAAAGGATCAGCACCAGGCCCCTTTTCAGTTTTTCCATGCTTTCCTCCTGTAAGCGTGACCTTGCCGATGACCCGATGGTCAAACAATAAACACAATGAAAACAAGGCGAAACCTCACCTCGATCTTCATATCCTGGATACGGGATCAAACCCCATCATACTTACTATAAAACTGACTGCGTGATCGTTTGATTCGTGTAAATTTTAACTTTTCGTCGAAGTATGTCAAGACGATTTGTAGATTGTTTGTCAAAAACCGACATAAACTGTCACGGTTTTATAAGTCCGGTGCGACAAAGGTTCGATACCGTGAAAAACGCAAAAAAAACGGCTCCCCTTGTGCGGGGAAGCCGGTAATCCGGTAATAAGGTTGATTTTCGTGTCAGATGCCTATCCCTCGATTTTCTTCGCCTCGTCCGTTTTTTCTTTGGTAATTTCCGTCATGGCCGTCAGTGCCCCTAACACCCCGGTAGCTTCGTAAGGGATGAACAGCTTGGCGCTTGGCGTATTCGCGATTTTCTCTAGTGTTTCCAGGTATTTGATAGCGATGACGCCCTTGTCCGGTTTGCCGTCGTGAATGCCGGTGAAGGTGGCACGGATGGCATCGGCCTTTGCGGTGGCTACTTCGCGCATCGCCTGGGCCTCGCCCTCGGCATCGAGAATCTGCGCTCTGCGTCTGCCTTCCGCAGCGGCGATGGCGGCGTCGCGTTCGCCCTCGGCCATCAGAATTTGGGCTGTACGTTTACCTTCCGCTTCGGTGACTGTCGCCCGGCGCAGGCGCTCGGCCTTCATCTGGCGACTCATCGCCTCTTCGATTTCCGTCGGTGGATGTATGTTTTTCAACTCCACGCGATTGACCTTGATGCCCCATTTGTCGGTGGCTTCGTCGAGGGTGGCGCGCAGCTTGCTGTTGACCGTCTCCCGGCTTGTCAACGCCTGATCGAGTTCCAACTCGCCCATGACGTTACGCATACTGGTGATGGCAAGTTGGCGGATGGCGAGGCTGACGTCCTCGATTTCATAGCTGGCACGGATCGGGTCGGCGACCTGATAGTAGATCACGGAATCCACTTGCATGGTCACGTTGTCCTGGGTGATGACCGGCTGGGGCGGAAAGTCCATAACCTGTTCGCGCAGGTCGATGCGGCTCATGTAGCGGCCTTCCAGGCGAAACTGCCTAGACTTTTCGATGAACGGCCAGATGTAGTGTAACCCGGAATCCAGTATCCGATCGTATTTGCCGAGTCGTTCCACGACGATGGCCTGTGCCTGTTGCACCACGGTCAGGCCGGAAATGGCCAGAATGATAACAAGTCCCAAAATGACGAGCAAAACGACGATAAAGCCTCCCAAAGCACCCATGGTTTCCTCCAATAAAAAATTTGTCTACGTTCGGTGATTGTTCCGTCGATCGAGCCATTTGGGCTCCAACCGGAGATTATGCTTGTGAATTTTCCGTTTTTTCTTCCGGGGCGGCGACCACCAGCTTGGCGCCGTCCACCTTGCGAACGATCACTTTGCAGCCCTCGGCCAACTCTTCTTCGCTTTCGCTCACGGCGGTCCAGGTTTCGCCGCCCACCTTGACCTCGCCCCGCTGAAAATCCCCCCGGATGGGACTGACGACCCAGGCGGCCTGGCCGATCAGGCGATCCACGCCGGTTTTCAACTCTTGGTCTTTGGATTTCTTCAAATACTTCCGATAGACCCACTGCATCGAAAACACGCTGACGGCGCTGCCGAACACGAACACGCCGAGTTGCACGTAAAACGGCGCTCCGAGTGCTGCGAACAGAGCCGTGAGAAACGATGAGATGCTGAATGGCAAGGCCCAGAATCCAACGGTGAATACTTCGACGATCAGCATCGCTACGCCGAAAACGACCCAGAAATGAACCCAACTCAACGAGTGCAGAAAAGCGTCCATCAAGGTTCCCTTTGTTGCTCGGTCTTTGAGGAAGTTTGAAACAGTCTCAATGCCTTTGTACCACGCCGTAGTGATCCGTGCAAGGTCGGGGTAAGAACTCCGTCTCAGAAAGGAATATCATCGAAAAGCAGGAGAGGAAAAATTCCGTGCCGTGAATGTGTCACCAGACGGAGGACACGAAGGATTGCTCGGCTGTATCCTTCATTTTCGGCCATTCTTCGATCAACAGCCGTATCCGATGATCCGGAATGAGGTTTTCGAGCCTGGAAAACGCCTTTTCGGCGAAACCGTCGTCGGCATCTTCACGAATTTTCCCAAGCGCCGGTGCGAGGCTCAAGGCGCTCTGAACGAGCCGGATAGGGTAGGCCGGTACGTGCTCGGGAAGTTCTTCGCTTTGGTGGTGAAGAATGATTTCTCCCAGTGGTTCTGGGAGGTTCCAGCGTTTCGAGATATAGTAACCGATCTTCGGATGTTCCCGTTCGAGCAATTCCCGGACAGGGCGTTCGTAGGTTTTCCACTTTTCCGCGCTGCGGAAGATGTCCTCGAAGGCCATGACGATGATGGGAATGCCGATGTCGTGCAGGAATCCTCCCAGGAAGGCGTAATCGGTGCCTTTGCCGATTTTTCGGGCGATCTGTTCGGAAAGAATCGCAGCAGCAAGCGAGCGGGTCCAGATGTCGCGCAGGAACTCGGTATTGGACTGGGAATGGAAAAGCTTGTTGGCAAGCGCGTAGGCGATGGCAAGATCCCTTACTCCCCGAAGCCCTATCCGGGAAATGGCACTGCGCAATACGGTGATTTTGATGCCTCCACGAGAATACATGGCGCTGTTGGCGACACCGACGATTTTTCCGGCCAGATACTGGTCGAGGCGAACGATGTCTTCGAGCTTGGCGAACGTCGTGCGGTCGTTCACGGCCAAGACCATGATTTCACTGGCGACATGGGGCAGGGGAGGCACTTCCAACCGGTTGGAACGGATCTTACGGTTCAGTTTCTCCCCAAGGTCTTCGAGGGCATTTTGGTAGCTCGGATGACTGTCGCTTTTTTGATGTTCGAGGGCAATCATCGAACGAATCAACTTCTCCTGTGTTTCCAATCGCGGCCTTGAAATCGTCCGCAATTGAAAGGAAAAATGACCGATCCACCAGGATGGACCGGTGGTATATAACTGAATGATCGGTTGAGTTGACGGAAAGTTGAGTCGCTTTTTTCGATATTGAATATTATTGCACGATATAAGAATAGATCGATCAATTCGCAACCGCAAAACGGCACAGCACGCCGACGTGATCCGAGGCATAAGCATTTCCACTGGGTAGCGTCAACACTCTTTCGCAATCGATCGGGGTCAACGTCGGACCGTCGCCGGGTATCATGTAGATATAATCGATCCGTCTTGTAGGATTTGAAGATGGATAAGTATACCCGGAGTCGTTTCCTCTTGTCGCAGCCCAGACATCGATGAAATTCCCCGTTTGGCCGCCGTGTTCGGCTTCCCCACGAAAGACCTGGTTGGCCAAGGCGTCCGGCGTGGTATTGAGATCGCCCCCGAAGAAACCGGTCAGGCCGCGATATCGGTTGGCGGCGACTTCGAGAATTTTCGCGGCCTGGTCGGCGCGCTCGGTTTCGTTATCTCCGGTCATCAGGTGCGTGACGTATACCTGGAACGTTCCGTACATGGTGGAAACGTGCATACCGAGCACGGCCCGGGTCACGGAATCGAACAATTCGGGATGGGGCAGGTCCGCAGACTCGACGGTTTCATTCAAGATCGTTGCCCGCGACAGCACGGCGATGCCTTCATTGGTGCCGAGAGCTCCGTGGGTTTTCCGCCACTGCAAACAATTGTACCCGGTGCCTTCTTTGATGACCGTCCCGCGATTGTCGACGAGGGGAGCCTCGCTGACTTCCTGCAGCAGTACGATGTCCGGTGTTCTCGCGTTGATGAAGTCGATCACAGTCTGGGTGCGCTGATCGACATTCAGGGGTGAAGCGGAAATGTTCTGTAAATTCAAGGTCATGACCGTGATGGTTTCCACGAAGGAATCCTGCTCGATCTCCTCTTCCGGCTCCGGGTCTAGTTCGGCTTCTTCCTCCGGTTCGGGTTCCAGCTCTTCCTCGATTTCGGGAGCGACTTCCTCCTCGGCGGGCGGGTCTTCTTCAGCGGGGTCGTCTAGATCTTCGTCGGCTTGGGGATTTTCCGAGGCGTCGTCTTCATCGGCGGCGGGAGCGGCGTCCTCGTCGCCATCGTTTGCGGCGTCGCTTTCCTGGCTGCTTTCGGTGTCTCCGCTGCCCGGAGGCGGCCAGATGCCTACGGAGTTGTCCGAGCACGCCGCCAGAAGAAGCAGGCACAACCCCAGACCGACCAGAGCCCGAAAGCTCGCACGTGTCGTAACTTGCATGTTTTACTCCCGTATTGCGTTCGATGCCGTCCTATGAATCTCGTTCAGTGTACGTCATCGAAGAGGAAATGGCCAGATCGGGATCGCTTTTTTTCGAGCACCGAATGGTGCTTTTCAAGCTCGACAAGGCGAAATGCAGGAGAATTGCCTCCCTTTGCCGTTTTTGGGAGGGTGTATTGCGTAAAAATAATGAAATGTTGCAGAAATCACGATGCTTTTTGCAAAAAAACACCCCCCGCCGAAGCGAGGGGTGGAAAAGCCGGATAATCGGCTTGAGAGGCGTGGAATTCGTTAGATAAGTTCTTCCAGGCCGCTCTTGTCTTCGGACATAATCGCCGCCACGGTGGAGGACACGCGCGGCAGGAAGTTCTTCGCGAAGAAGCGGAAGTTGTTGATTTTACGGTAGTAGAAACCGGCTTCGCTGCTCTTGGTGCGGAAGGCAGCCTCGCCGTCGGCTTCGACGTTGTTGTCTTTGAGGATCTGGTTGTACTTCACGGAGGCGATGGCCGCCTGATCCGCCAGCAACTGACCCATCACGAGATCGCCGAAAGCGGTCATGATGTCGTAGGCGCGGAAGGTGGCTTCGTCCAGGCGTCCCTGAGCGCCCCAGCCGCCCAGCGTCATCACCGCCGCGACAACCTTTTCTTTGGCGTCGGTCAGGGTCTTGGCCGAATCCTTGAGGGCTTCGATTTCGGCGGCTTTGGCGATGCTCTTGTCGATTTCGCCGCAGTAGCTCATGAAGACCGCGCCGCCGCCCATGCCGAGCTTGCGGGCGAGGAAGTCCATCGCCTGGATGCCGTTCGCGCCTTCGTAGGTGAGGCCGATGCGGACGTCGCGGCAATACTGCTCCAGCGGGTACTCATTGGTGTATCCGTAGCCGCCGAGCACCTGCATACCCTTGGAGGTCATCTCGAAGCCCCGGTCCGTGCAGTAGGCTTTGCAGATCGGAATCAGGAGATCGACATATCCTTTGTACTTGCGGGCTTCGTCCTTGTCTTCCACGTTCCGGGAAAGATCATCGTACTTCGCGGTGAGGTACAGGAGGGCGCGTCCCGACTCGCCGAAGGCTTTCATCGTCCACAGTTCGCGGCGGATGTCGGGGTGCTCGTAAATGGCCACGCGCGGGGCTTCGGGGTTCTTGAATTCCTTCACCGACGGTCCCTGGATGCGTTCCTGGGCGTAAGCGAGTGCGTTCTGATAGGCGGCGTTCATCAGGGAAACACCCTGCAGGCCGACTTCGAGGCGGGCGTTGTTCATCATAATGAACATGTTGCGGATGCCTTCGAATTCCTTGCCTACGATCCAGCCTTTGCACTTGGAGTTCTCGCCGAAGACGAGTTGGCAGGTGGCCGAACCGTGGATGCCCATTTTATGCTCGATGCGGGAGCAGTACACGTCATTGGCTTCGCCGAGGTTGCCCTCTTCGTCGTGCTCGAATTTCGGCACGTAGAACAGCGAAATGCCCTTGACGCCTGCGGGTGCGCCGGGGGTTTTGGCCAGCACGAGGTGGCAGATATTCTGGGTGAGGTCCTGATCGCCGGCGGTGATGAAGATTTTCTCGCCGGAAATGTGGTAGTACTCTTCGCCTTCGACCTTTTCGGCCTTGGCTTTGACGGTCGCGAGGTCGGTGCCTGCGCCCGGCTCGGTCAGCACCATCGTGCCGCTCCACTCGCCGGTGATGATTTTCTCGATGGCGAGGTTGCGGTATTTGAAGTCTTTGACGTGCTGCAGCACGTGGCAGACGCCTACGCCCAGCATCGGATACAGCGCCATGGAGCAGTTGGAGGCGGTGAAGATGTCGCCGATGGCGGTGACGACGGCGGCGGGAAGGCCGAGGCCGCCGAGTTCTTCCTCGATGCTCGCGCCGATGAAGCCGTTCTCGGAGTAGTCGGCCCAGGCTTTTTTGAAGCCTTCGGGCGTGGTGACGACTTTGTCGTTCCACTGAGCGCCCACGAGGTCGCCTTCTTTATTCACGGGGAACCAGGATTCCTGCGCGATTTGCAGGGCCTGATCCAGCATCGCTTCAAAGGCGTCCTGGTCGTATTCGGAGAACCTTTCGAATTTGCTGAAATCCTGGATTCCAAGCTGTTCGAACAGGACGAAACTCTGATCCCGACGATCAAATACGTAATCGGTAGCGGACATGGTTTTCCCTTTCCTTAAGTAGAAGGTTTTGGTGAAGAATGTTATTCGCGGTAAACCGCAGTACGAAAATGAATGACGCTTCACTCATTTTTGTATCACATACCCGTTAAGAGTTCAAGCGAATTTCGTTTGATGTGAAGAGGACGTAACCCTTTGAATATGCTGGGGAATATTGTTTTGAAGGTTACGGGCTCGGGCGAAAATTCACTTCGTCTCCCTGGGAGAAACCCCATTTTTCACTTTCTCCAGCCGCAATTTCCAGCACGTATCGGGATGGGGAGCGGACGTACAGCAGCTTGGATTCCAGCGGTTTGGCATGGGGAACGATGCCCACGATGCGCCAGTCAGCGGTTATGAACAGGATATCCAACGAAATGTAGGTGTTTTTCATCCAAAAAGCCTGATGCGCCTCGTGATCGAACAAAAACAGCATACCGGATTGCGGCGCGAGACTTTTACGGTACATCAGCCCTTGGGTGCGTTCCGGGTCGGAATCGGCGACTTCAACCGTGTAGTCGATCTGGCGACCGTCGCCGGTGGTGATCGTCACCGCGCCCAAAGGCAGTGTTTCCGAGACTTGTGTGGCGTTGTCTTCGCGAGAAGGACACCCGGCGCAGGATACGAGCGATGCAAGAGCGACCAGGCCGATGAGGCGTAACATGGCGAAATGATGAAAAAATCTTGAAAATTCAGGTCGGATTTTCGGGGGCCGTGAAGTCATGTCCAGCCGTTGACGAAAACGGAGGGGTGGCGAATTAGAAACTTCCCGAGATGCCGAAATTCACCAGCATGGAAAGCGTCGAGAATCGGTGGCCGATTTTGCTTTTCGTCACCGACTGCCACCACATCGCGTACAAAGCGCCTGCCTCCATAAACACGCTCATGGAATCCATACGATACGAAAAGCCGGGCAGAAGCTGGGCGTTGAACCCCAGTCCCATGTCGTAATCGGGATGGCCCGTCCAGGACAAACCGCCGGAAAAGCGGGTATAAAGTTCCCACTTGTTGATCGGGTAGACGCCCCGCATGGTTCCGTTGAAGTTGAGCAGTTTGAAATCCGCGTCCTGAATGTTCACGAAGGTCATGTCGATGAAATCGACCTCGCCGCCGACGTAGAAGTTCGGAGAATCCGCCGCTTCGAGGAACAGGGAGAATCCGCCCGAAAATTCCATGCCGTCGCTGGCGCAGTTTCCATTGCAGTTTTCACTCTGTCCCAGGGCGGGAATCACCATTCCTTTTAGCCCCACGTTGAAGTGGGATTTCTGGGAGTCGCCGGTCTCCACGGACTCTTCAGCAAAGGCGGTGGAGAAGGAAAACATGAACAAAACAAGGAAGATGGAGAGAAAAAAACGCATCCTGATGCCTCGTCGTTTTGGCGTTCGAAAGCGGTAAATGGACTTGAAAACCGTCGTCCATACCGTAGTGGCTCAGTGTAAGGGAGTCAAGAATTTTCGTTTGGCACGGACTTCCTTGGGCGGAAATTTTTTAAGATGGACCCGAAGGGTCCAAGCGCCTCTCCCACTGGGAGAGGCCGGTGCTTTAGCACCGGGTGAGGGGAAGTTTCGTGTTCCCTCACCCTAACCCTCTCCCAAAGGGAGAGGGGATATAAGTCTTTTGATTTCAATATGTTACAATTGCCTCCGAAATGTTTTGCACTATTTTAATTTCCGCCCGACTTCCTTGATTGTATCCCAAAGAATTGTCACTTTGCAAAAAATGCTCATGGCGAGTGATTTGCGGAGCAAATCGTATCGAACCATACTATTTACTCCTCGATACACCGCGTTAAAGGAGGCACTCGGAGTGAGCGGGCTCATCATATCTTTGATCAAGTCAGACTTTCACAAAACTGGGGATGAGTTAGCTTCCTTGCCCGGAACGCCGAGTCATGGTACACCCTTTTTCCTTCCAATTAAGGAAGGAATGACTCGAAAAAACGCAAAGGCGAGGCGCATCGAGATGAAAAGAGACGCCGATTGGACACTGAAAACCCTGGCCGAAGGCTACGCCGATATTCTGGTGCGGCGAAAGGCACGACTGGAAGGTCTCGAAGGCCCCGCGCTCGCTGCCTGTGCGCTGGATTTCGCCGAAGCCGCCGGAAAACCCGTGGTGCTGGTGAGTCCGAACGAACTCGACGCCCTGCGTCTCGTGCAGGATCTGCGTTTTTTCGCGGGGGATACGGCTGACGATCCCGACTTCATGGGCGAGCGCCGCGTGCTGTACCTTCCGGTGGACGAAACCACGCCTTACGAAGGCCGCAAGCGTCTGGCCGATCGAGTACGCCGCCGGGAAATGCTGAGCGTCCTGTATCTCATGACGCAACCTTTTCGCCCGAAGGTACTGGTCACAACCTTTCAGGCTCTCTCCCGCCTGACCGTCCCCCGCAAAGCTTTCGAAGCAGGATGCGAATTCCTGCTGGCCGGAGCCGAAACGCCCCGTGACGACTTCGTGCGCAAACTCGTGGAGGGAGGATACCACCACGCGCCGCTCGTGGAAGATCCCGGAGCTTTCGCGGTGCGCGGGGGGATCGTCGATGTATTTTCTCCGCTGTATCGTCTGCCGTTGCGTCTGGAATACTGGGGCGACACGGTGGAATCCATCCGGCTGTTCGATCCGCGCACCCAGAAATCCCAAAAACACCTGGAAGAAGCCCATATCGTGCCGGTGCGCGAAATCGTGCTGAACGAAGACTGCGCCTTGAACGGTCGCGTGCGTATCGAAGAAACGGCCCATGACCAGGGGATGCTTGATCGGGCCTTGTTGACCCAGCTTGAAGAACTGGAGGAGGGCGTCTGTCCGCTGGATATCGAAGTCTATCTTCCATTATTTTACACCGAACTCAGTTCCGCGTTCGATTATTTTCCACCCGGACCGGTGATGATGCTCCCCCAGCCAGGGCAGTTCGACCACCTGTTGGATATGGAAAGCGAGCGCCTCCGCGAACAATACGAAGGCGACATGGAACGCGCAGCGGATCTGACGCTGGAACCGGAGCGCTACTATTTCCGACCGGTGGATGTCTGGCGAAAGATCGGCAGACGTCCTCATGTGCTCGTCAACGCCGAAAGTTTCAGGGATTCTGCGGGGATGCTCGACGAGGACGAAATCCCTCCGCACCGCTTTTCCAGCGAGGATCACAGCAAACTGAAGGCCGAAATCGCCGCGAGAAAAGGGCACGAAGGGGTGATGGCCCCCCTGCTTTCCCGGCTGGAATTCTGGACCGAGCGGAAGTATCACGTGTTCCTCGTGTCGCGCACCGAACGGCGTCTGCAACGCCTTGCCGACATGCTCGAAACCCGTGGCGTGCGGGTGTCCGCGTGGGATGCCTCCTTGCCGGAAGTCCGCGAAAAACTTGGGGAAACCGGGTACGAGACCCTGCATGGACTGGTGGGCGAACTCTCCGCCGGGCAGGTCTGGCCCGCCGAGCGCCTCGTGATGATTTCCGAAGAGGAGGTTTTCGGCGAGACCCGGCCTCAGAAGCGGCGTCCGTCCTCGGTGATTTCTCCGGACGACCTGATCGAGTCTTTCGATGAGCTTTCCATCGGCGATTACGTGGTGCACGTGGAATACGGCGTGGGCGTGTATCGGGGCTTGATGCAACTCGAAGCGGGCGGCAGTGCCACGGATTGCCTGGAAATCGAGTACCTGGGCAAGGATCGCCTGTACCTTCCGGTGCACCGACTGGACAAGGTGCAGAAATATTCCGGTGGCGAGAACGCCATTCCCACGCTCGACCGCATGGGCGGCACGCGCTGGAGCAAGCTGAAGTCGAAGGTCAAGGGCGAAATCCTCAAGCTGGCGACGGAGTTGCTGGAACTGTACGCCAAGCGGCAGGCTTTCGAAGGCTATGCCTTTTCCGCGCCGGACGAGATCTTTCAACGCTTCGAGGCGACCTTTCCCTACGATGAAACCCACGACCAGGAACGCACCATCCGCGAAGTACTCGACGACATGTGCAAACCGCGTCCGATGGATCGGCTCGTGTGCGGCGACGTGGGTTTCGGAAAAACCGAAGTCGCCATGCGCGCCGCGCTGAAAGCGGTGCTCGATGGCAAACAGGTGGCGGTGCTTGTGCCGACTACCGTCCTGGCCTTACAACATTTTCAGTCGTTTTCCGAGCGTTTCCGCAATTTCCCCGTCACGGTGAGTATGGTCTCACGCATGAGAACTTCCGCCGAAACCCGTAATGTTTTGGAACGGTTACGGCAGGGGCGCATCGACATCCTGATCGGCACCCACCGCCTGTTGTCGAAAGATATCGATTTCTCCGATCTCGGCCTGCTGGTCGTGGACGAAGAACAGCGTTTCGGCGTGCAGCAGAAGGAAAAAATCAAGCAGTGGCGCAGCCACGTGGACGTGCTGGCGATGAGCGCCACGCCGATTCCCCGGACGCTCAACATGTCGATTTCCGGGGTGCGGGATTTGTCCGTGATCCAGACCCCGCCCGCCGACCGTCTGGCGATTCGTACCTTTGTCCACAAGTTCGACGAGGCGACGATTCAGGAAGCCATCCGGCAGGAGTTGGCGCGGGGAGGGCAGGTGTATTTTCTGCACAACCGGGTGCAGTCCATCGAAAACATGGTGCGTCTGGTTCGCCGTCTGGTACCCGAAGCGAAAGTCGCCATGGGGCATGGCCAGATGAAGGAAGGCGAACTAGAAAAAATCATGCTCGACTTCGTGGCCCGCAAAACCAACGTCCTGGTGGCCACGACGATCATTGAATCGGGTATCGACATTCCAAGCGTCAATACGATCATCATCAACCGTGCCGACCACTTCGGGCTCGCCCAGCTATACCAGTTGCGGGGACGGGTGGGGCGTTCCCAGAACCGAGCCTATGCCTATCTGCTGGTGCCCTCGGTCACGGCGCTGACTGCCGACGCCCGCAAGCGTCTGGCGGTGCTGATGCGCTTTACCGAGCTGGGTTCGGGCTTTCGGATCGCCGCGCACGACATGGAGATTCGCGGGGCGGGCTCGTTGCTGGGCAAGGATCAGTCCGGGCACATCGGCGCGGTGGGGTTGTCGCTTTACATGGAAATGCTCAAGGAAGCGGTGGCCGAACTGAAGGGCGAACCGCAGGCCCACGCCGTGGAACCCGAAATCAACGTGGACATTCCGGCGAGTCTCCCGGAAGAATACATCAACGACGCCGCCGAACGTTTTCGTTTATATAAAAGGTTATCGAAGGCCGATTCCGACGACCGCATAGACAACCTTTTCGAGGAACTGAAGGACCGCTTCGGGCGTCCCCCCGCCGAGACGGAAAGTCTGGGGCGCATCGTGCGTCTGAAAGCGCGGCTGCGGGGGGTCAACGCCAAGGGAATGGATATCGGAAGCGCGGGTATCGTGTTGAATTTAGGGGAATTCTGCCGCCTCGAACCCTCCGCGTTGGTGGGTTTCGTATCGCGCCATCCGAGTTACACGCTCACCCCGGACATGAAGTTGAAAATGCCGTTCCCTCGCAGGGGACAGACCCGTGAACCGCTGGACCTGGCACGCATCCTTTTGGACGAGTTGTTGGAGCAGATGACGCCGCAACCGGCGGAGTGATTCCCGGTTTTTATGAAAGTTTGTGTAGGCGCGGTTTCTATTTGAATTTGGCGATCAAAGCTCTTTATCAAAAGCAGGTCGGGAAAAGCAATTATCCGACTTACTTGGTTGATCTATCGTATTGATATTCTTTGTTTGCAGGCAAATGGGAGCATACGCAATTTATAACATCTTTTCTTTCCAGATTTTTTGTTAAACACTGTACTGAATAGTGTCCATCATTTCCAATCGAGGCAGCGATACCCACTTTTACCCCTTTGAAATTATCTGTAATATATCCATCGTAAATATGTTCAAAATCATTATCACTTTCCCCACAATTATATCGAAAAGGCTTGAATGATGATGCCTCTTTGCCTTTAGTTTCATTTTTCTTTGTATCTTTTTCTTTGTTTTTATCAAGAAAGGTCAATAAATACAATTGAGCATACGGCTGTGATTTACAAAAACCAGGTTCTTCAATACAATACCTTTTTTGTAGATCTCCTAAATAAGCCATGCAACTGTAAAAAGCATATATTGCTTTATTATCTGGAGTGTAATAAATTTGGCTCTTCGCTGTTTAGTGTGGGTAACGGCAGCTTATGCATCGGCTTCGCCGATCCGGGGACCCGTCCCCGCACCCCTGGGATTTATCGCTTTGAAGTCCAAACCTGGTTGTTGTAATAAGGGATAAAGAGAAAAGGAGAGGTTTCCCCCTCCTTTCCAGGTTCGGACCTTCGACGGCGCTCGGGTCGCGTCCCCGCGTTGCCTTATCCTCCGCCGAAGTTCTGCCAGTGTAACCTTTGCACACTGAAGGAGCAAGAGATGGACGAGCGCGGACTTTTCACGATGGCTCTTGGATTGACCCCTCCCTGGGAGGTGGTGGATATTGACTTTGACGCCGAGCGCCACCGGTTGGATCTGTACCTGGATTTTCCCGCCGGGAGCCGGTTTGCGTGCCCGCAATGCGAGGTGGCTTGCGGGGTTCACGATACGAACGAGAGGAGTTGGCGACATCTGAACTTTTTTCAGCACGAGGCGTATCTTCACGCACGCCTACCCCGGATCAAATGCCCTGAACACGGAGTAAAAACGGTGGAGGTACCTTGGGCGCGTCCTGGTGCGGGGTTCACGCTGCTTTTTGAGGCGCTGGTACTGCTTATGGCCAGAAAGGGCATGACGCCCAAGGGGATCGGCGAAATACTTGGTGAGCACGACACGCGGATCTGGCGGGTGCTGGAATACTATGTGGACTCGAGTCTGGCGAAGCAGGACTGGTCCGAGGTCGAAGCGGTGGGCGTGGATGAAACCAGCCGTTCCCGTGGGCACGACTACGTGACGGTGTTCGTGGACATGGACGAGGCGAAGGTTCTGCACGTGGAGCCCGGCAAAGACCACCGGACGGTGGCGGGCTTCGAGGCTGAGCTTCACGCTCACGGCGGTAAACCCGAACAGGTGAAAGAGTTCAGCATGGACATGTCAGCGGCGTTCATCAAGGGGGTTGGGAAACAGTTTCCCGATGCGGCGATGACCTT
Source organism: Myxococcota bacterium (assembly GCA_963663525.2). Classification (GTDB taxonomy): domain Bacteria; phylum Myxococcota_A; class SURF-8; order SURF-8. Next base: position 319,160 of record CAXXHC010000002.1, on the reverse strand, counting down.
CGACCGCTTCCACGTGATGAAGCTTGTCAACAAGGCCGTGGACGAGGTGCGGCGTGAGGAGCGCCAAGACAGGACTGAGTTGGAAAAGACGAGATGGGTCTGGTTGAAAAACGAGCAAAACCTTACGGACAAAGAGCGAGAGAAGTTCGATGAGTTGAAAGACAGCACGCTGAAAACGGCCAGGGGCTATCGGCTCAAAGAGACGCTTCAGTCGGTATATGCCGACTACGCAGGCCATCCAGATGACGGTGAGAAGCAGTTGCAGTACTGGTATTTCTGGGCCACGCACAGCCAACTGCCGCCGATGATCAAGGTAGCCAAAACGATCAAGACCCACTGGGATGGGGTATTGCGGTGGTTTCAGTCAGGTTTGACACAAGGGCTGGTGGAAGGCATCAACGGTATAATTCAGGCGGCCAAGCGCAAGGCCAGAGGGTTCAGGTCGTTTAGGAAGCTTCGAACCATGATCTTCCTCGTCGCTGGAAAGCTAGACTTCGACCTGCCGCAGATGAAACTGCTTACCCACAGTAAATAGCGAGGAGGCATAAATTTTTCCATACATTGGCATGTTTTGATTTGAAATGTTTTTTAAATCCTCATAAACTATTCCATTCTCTGCTATTCTGTCATTCTCAAATGCATACTCACACTTGTAGTAATCTTGTTGATTATTTTCAATATCGAACCTTGAAACAATTGCTGGAGATAAATACACTTTTTGATTATCTTTGCTTGTAGAACATGACAAGACAATAAACAAGACTACGATTATATTGATTAATATAGCATTTCTCATTATGGATCTCATTTGTTGAGATGGAGCAGGTCTCCGGCCTGCTCCATAAAGTCATGCAAAAACATGTGGTTCAGGTCAGGAGACCTGAACCAACAAAGGAAAAAGAGAAGAAGGAAAAGGAGTGAAAGTTTTATAGTTGTCCCACGCATGGCTTGACTCCTTAATATGTACCCTTTGTCATATAGGTAGCGAGTAGGTCGGGCTAATTTTTAGCCCGACATCTTGGTAATGTCGGGTAAGAAATTTACCCGACCTACACAAACTCTCAACGAATTCGATAGGAATACTATTTTTCACGCTCTCGTTTTCTATTCAAAATGATGGTGTTTATTTCGTTCTCCTTCATACTATACGACATGTTATAAAACATGGATCGTAACGAGAGTACTTTTTCATTTTTATCATTTAAGGAAAACAATTCAGACTCTTTCGTTATTTTGGGTGGAATGATGTTTTCAACGGCATAGATATAATCCGTTCCACCGGCGGCGTATTGGTCGAAAACAAACTCTGGTGATACTGAAGGAGTATTCACTAAAACAAACAGATACACTTTCCCGATATTTACGTTGAGATGGTAACAAGGATTGGGATAATCACAGAATGTATTCGAGACAAACGACATTGTAACTGTGTTTTCCTCGATGCAATTTTCGCCATAAAAGCATTTTAGTACTTTCATGGTGGCAATAGCTGTTATTTTGTATTTATCCGATTCATTCGAAACTTCCAGCTTTCTTATCTGGGCAATAAATGCAGACTTCCCTTTGGCGAAAGCTTCTTCGGGAGGAGTGGAGGGGGGCATATAACCCACAAGAAAAAATGTGGAAAGTAAGAAAACAATAAAACGAATTGGTGTTGTTTTTTTCATCCGCACCGCCTCTCATTTTTTTCTCGACTTGGCGGGATTGCATCCCAATGCACATGTATTTCCACTCGTTCTTTGCCCAAGGGTACGAGTGACCGACGATTCGTCCTCGACGCAAAGAAATAAGTGTCTCCGTAGAAGAAGGATCGACGGAAATTCTTCATACAATCAGAATAGCAAATTCCGAGGGTCGGGTACAAGAAAGGTTCGACGGAAATATCCGGGGAAGAATCACCCGATTTTCCGTTTCTTCAAAAGTCACTCCAAAGCGCCAAAGACCAAGCCCTCTCACATTCGTGCAAATTCGCTTGAATATACTGTAAAGTCATGCACTTTCACGCAAACTCACGTCATGCTTGATTCATGCCGCAAAACTCGTGCAAACTCACGCCAAACCGTGCAAAGTTCCCCCCGGTTTTCTCGCAACGAGTCGAGGGTAAGCGAGAAAAAAGTGTAAAACAACTGGACAAAAACGGCCTTTTTCCACCGAAAAGTCTCGCAATGCTCTAAATTCTCTCGCAAGCCTCGTGGTTCCGAATCTGCACGTTTTTTCACCCATTTGCACGTTTGATGAGATCTCGGTGATTGATCCCACTTCGGGAAATATGGTATACCGAAGTACGGAACGAAACATGCGGAAAAAGAGGAAGATCATGTGGCGCAAACTTTTGAAAAAAGGGTGGATTTTGCTCGTCCTGTCGGTTTTGTGCGCGGAATGCGGGAACGGTGACCGCCAAGACGAAACCACTCTCCCGCAAGATGCGAAAAACAACGCCGCCGCCGCCGTCGATGTGCAACCCGATCCTCCGGCGAATCCCCGGAAAATCGTGAAAGCCCCCAACGTCGCAGGGGCGTTTTATCCGGGTGATTCCAGTCAGTTACGCAATCTCGTGCGCAGCTACCTGGAGGCCGCGAAGCCTTCCGGCGTCGAGGAGGTCTGGGGGCTGGTGGCGCCCCATGCCGGGTACATGTATTCGGGGCCGGTCGCCGCAACGAGCTATCGTCAGGTGCAGGGCAAACGGTACGGTACGGTGGTGGTGATCGCCTTCAACCACAATCCCTTCGTGCTGGGTCATCGCGATGGTTACGGAGCAGTCGCGACCTACGACGCCGACGCCTTCCGGACACCGCTCGGCGAAGTGCCGGTGGATCGGCCAAGTGTGCGGAATCTCACGGAAAAATACGATTTCATCCGCAACGAGCCGACCTTTTTCAACCGCGAGCATTCCCTCGAAACCCAGCTTCCATTCTTGCAGGAAGCCTTGGAACCGGGGTGGAAGCTGGTGCCGCTGTTCTTCGGCAGACAAACCCCGCAACAGGCGGATCGTCTTGCCGAGGCGTTGGCCGAAACGTTCGGGAAACGCCGCGACGTGTTGTACGTCGCAAGCACGGATTGGTCCCATTATCACGACTACGACACCGCCGTCCGTTTGGATCGCAAGGGCGTGGAATTCGTGGCGAATCAGGATCTTGAAGGCTTCCAACATGCTGCAAATACACAAGAAATCGAGTTGTGCGGACAATGCCCGATACGAACCATGATGCAGTTGAATCGCCGACTCGGCGGTGGAGCGCCCAAAGTTCTGGACATGCGAAACTCCGGCGACACGGCGGGGGACCGCTCGCGAGTCGTGGGTTACGCCTCGCTGGTGTTTCATGGGTACGGTAAGCCGCAACCTGAAACGGCGGTTGTTGCAAAGAGCGACGATCCCCTCTCCACGGTCGAGAAAAAAGCCCTCGTGCGTCTCGCGCGAAAGTCTCTCGAAGCGGCGGTGAAGGGCGGGAATCCGCCGGAAATCCCGAAGGAATACGGGGTGTTGCGCGAACCGGGCGCGGCGTTCGTCACGCTCACCAAAGGCGGCCATCTGCGCGGCTGCATCGGGCACGTCGTCGCGCGGATACCCCTGGGCGAGTGCGTGCGGGACGTCGCCCGCTCCGCCGCCCTGCACGACCGGCGTTTCTCTCCCGTGATGCCCGATGAACTCGCGGACATCGCGGTCGAGGTGTCGGTGCTCACGCCGCCGGTTCCGATCGACGATCCGCAAAAGGTGGAGGTAGGCCGCCATGGGCTGGTGATGCAAAGAGGAGGGCGTTCCGGTCTGTTGCTGCCTCAAGTGCCGGTGGAATGGGGCTGGGACCGCAAGACCTTCCTCGAACAGACCTGCAACAAGGCGGGTATGGAACGCGACTGCTGGAAAGATTCCGCCACCTCGATCCTGACGTTTACGGCCATCGTTTTCTCGGAAACCTCGCTTGGTTTGGCGAAGTGAACGGCGCATGATCCCGCCGCTGCACGTTCCGACCGCCATGCTGCTGGGAGCCTTCGGGCTGACCTTCCAGGTGGTGCTACTGCGTGAATTCCTTGGGGTTTTCGGGAGCAACGAACTGGTGATCGGCCTCGTGATGGCGTCGTGGTTGCTTTGGAGCGGCCTGGGTTCCTGGTTGCCCAACCTGCGGCGAAACTTTCCCTGGCTTGTGGGACTGTTGATGCTGGCGGCCTGGCTGGGGCCGCTGACGCAGATCTCGGTGGCGCTGTTTCCACGCCTGCTGGGACTGCCGCCCGGCGTTGTGCCCGGTCCGGCGGAGCTGTTCGCCGCCGTGGCGCTGCTCCCCGCCCCGGCTTGCATGGTGCAAGGCGCGTGTTTCGTGGCGCTGGCTCGTTCTCTGCCCGAACCTGACGGCGCCGCCAGCCGGATTTACCTGTACGAAGCCTGGGGGGCGGTGCTGGGTGGCTTGCTGACGCTCGTGGTCTTCGACTCCTCCGTGCTGTTGGTCGCCACCGGCGTTCCGTTGGCCCTCATGGCCTGCGGTTTCGTTCGTGGTGGGTGGCGAGTTGCGGCGGCGTTTGTGGTCCCGGCGTTGGGGGTGTTGCTTTGGCTGCCGATTTCTTCGGTGTTTCTGGAAAAGGTGGTGTGGCAAGGGTACGAGATTTCCAATCGCCTGGAGACTCCGTATGGAAAAACCGTAGCGATTTCAAAAGCTTCGGAGACAAGTCTTTTCGTCAACGGTCGCTTGCACACCTCGACGGACGACCGTTCGAAGGCGGAGGCGGAATTTCTTCCGCTGCTGCTGTCTCGGTTTCCCCGTGCGGACGACCCGGTGCTGCTCGTGCTGGGAGGCAGCGTGGCGCGGGCGGCTTATATCGTGAAAACCATGGGAGATCGCCTTCCGAGGGTCGTGCAGATTCTGCGGGACGAGCGGCTTGCACAGTTGGAAATCTCCACCTTCCTGCCCGACGAACTGCCCGACGGGCTGCGCCTCGATTTCCGCGAGCCGTTGGAGGCGATGCGCGACATTTGCCGTCCCCCTGTCGAATGCATGGGGTTGTTGAACCTTCAAGAAGAGGCCGGAACCTTCGCTTCGGCGCGAAGCTCCACCAGGCGTTTTCTGGAAGACGCACGTTTCAATGGAAGAAAGCATACCGGAGTTCGAGCGGTGTTTCTGCCATTGGGAGAAGCCGGAAATTATGTGCCGCCCTGGCGTGAAGAGCACGCGGCGTCGGTTGGGGGGACGATGGCGGCGGCGCGAGGCGAGGCGGTGCGCGTGGTGACGGCGGGATCGTTGCTGGCGCTGTCCGATGCCGGGATGTTTCCCGAGGATCGCAAGGAGATTCAAACACGTCTGAATGCCCTGCCTGCCGAGTTTCGTTCCCTTTCCGATCCGGCGCTGGTGTCACGTTTTGAACTAGTGGATATTATTACGGATTCATCTCCTGCGGGACTAATCGTTACGGTGGATCATCCAACCCCGGTGGTGTATGCACTGGCGGATTGGGTCGCGCAGTTTTCTCCCAGTCTCGTGCCGAAATCGTTTTTTTCTCCCCAAGACCGGATTCTGATGTTTGTCGCAGCCGGGTGCACGTTCGTGTTGCTCGTGTTGCTTCCGCTCGTGGTGTCGCGGCGGTTTTCGGCGGCGTTCCCCTGGCTGTTTCTTTCCGGTTTCGCGGGCGTGGCGCTCGAACTGGCGTTGATCCTGGCCTACCAGGTCCGATACGGCGAATTGTACCGGCAGGTGGGGATTTTGCTGGCTCTGTTCATGGCGGGCATGGCCCTGGGCACAGCCTGGGCCAAATGCGCCACGGCACGCGCAAACCTCCTTCGCTTCGGACTCGCGTTGCCTGGAATTTCGGCACTTGCAGTGGCGGCAATCCTGCATTGTGACGTGGGGTTTCCCGGTTTCGCGCTGCTTTTGGCTCTCGCCGGAGGGATTTCCGGGGCGCTGTTCGCCTGGGGTGCGAAAGAGGCGCGGGAATTCGGCGGAAACGCCATCGTCTGGGCCAACGGCATCGATCACTTCGGGGCGACGCTAGCCGCCGGTCTTGTTCCTTGCGGAATGCTTTTCCTGGGCGTGGAAGCGACGCTGGGATTTCTCGCCATTGGCAGTTTCGTGAGTATCGTGGCGTCGGGCGGAAATTAAAATAGTGCAAAATCTGTTTTTTCGTTTGAAATCTCAAAAAAGGGAGGGTGAATGTAGGGGCGGGTGAAAGGAGCATAGCGACTGTAGCCCCCCGTTTTGACAGAGTTTTTCGGTTTTTGGGGAGCTCCGTTCACTTTGTTCACTACACTCGCCCCTACGTTTTTTCTCCTTGGAATAAGCTTTTACAATGTTTCGCACTAATTTACTAAGAAATAGAAATCCACCGTCTTTGACCGTGGTCAGAGACGGATGGCTCAGCCAGTAGGTCGGATAGCTTTGCTATCCGACATCGGAACACCCACAAAATTGTCGGATAAAAAATTTATCCGACCTACATTAATCTACATTAATCCTGAAATTCCCATGAACCGCTCAGACGATACGCACCGGCACGCGCGGATCGGCGTGGCGTCCGACGACCTCGAAGGCCGCCTGTTCGTGGCAATGGAAGCGGTGTTTTTCGACCCAAACGCCGCGTTTTCGCTGCAACAGCGTAACGTCAAGGTCCGCGAGCTTGGAGTTGTGGCACACGCGGGTTTCGCCGTCGGGGTCGCGGTAGGTGACGCCCACCATGTTGTCCACGGTGTTGGAGACACGGGCTTCAAGGCGATAGAACGGATTGCGGGCCAGCATGGCCCAGTGGGAAAGGTCGTAATCGCTTCGATTGCGCAGCCAGCAGGGAATGGCGTTGAAGCGGTATTCTTTTTCCGGTGTGCGCAGCAGCAGCACGGTCAGGTTGGGCGAGATCACCGGCCCCAAGGCGATTCGGGCGCTGAGCGCCTCGAAGACGACGCCGGGTGCGTTCTCGAAGGCGTTGCAGTTGCACCAGGCCCACGCCTCGGCGTGTTTGCTGCCCCAGATGTGCGCCTGATGGCCGTGGGCGTTTTCGATGGGGTGACGTACGCCCCGCCATTCGACCGAGCCTGAAACCGCCATGCTCAACAATGGGGCTTTGAGCTTGGTTTTGGGAAGCCGAGCACGGTACATCCATTGATGGGGAAAATGCTCGAAGCCGGGGCCGTCGGGTTGAAAAGACAGGTTCCAGCGCAGTCCGCCTTCGGGGTCGTCCCGCCCCAAAGCGCCTGCGCAACCTCCCTGGTCGATCCAGGCTTCTCCGGCGCGCAGCCGGAAGCCGTCGCGACCGATGGCGTCAGGGGTGGCAGGAAACGTATCTTTGAAACCCTGATTGCGCGACGGGTCGGCGGCGTCGAACGCGATGCCCCACAGTTCGGTTACCGGGGTTCCCTTGCCGGGAAGCGGAGCCGTAAGCGTGTAGCGCAGCCAAAAGGCCAGGCGTTCTTCCGGGAGGTTGAACTTGAGGTAGTAGACCTCGTAATGACCCGCGTTCCGACCGTCCCAGACGGTCAGATTGCGGCGTTCATCGATGGAAATGGGGGAACGGTTCATCTTCGGATCGCTACTGCGCCAGGTATTTGCTTTCTTTCATTCCTTGATTGATGGCCGCTTTCAGTCGCGGATCTCGTGCCTTGGAGTGCAGGAATTTCAGCGCCTTATAAGCGTCGCTGGAACTGATTTTCGACAGCGCATTGATAATCAGTTCGCGGGTCAGGCGGTTGCTTTCCCTGAAATAATTCTTCTTCAAAAGCGGGATCGCTTCTTTCACGTTCAATTCGCCCAAGGAACGAATGGTGGCCTGTCGCACGACCTCGCTTTCGTCCTTGATGGCGCGGTTCATCAGGAACTCGGTGATTTCCTTTTCGGGGCCGTAGGCCGTGAGGACTTCGACGATGCTTTTCCGGGGGTAAACGCCTGCGCCCTGGTGGTCGAACAGCGCAATCAGGCTGGAAATGGTCACTTCGTCCTTGATGTGCCGGAAATAGTCCATGATGGCGACTTTTCGAGGCAGGTAGTCCTGGTTGGACACCATGTCGAGCAACAGCAGGTTCAGCGAGTCGTCGGCGTACTCTTTGAGAATATCGAGGATGATGAGGAAGGTTTTGGGGTTGTTGCGAAGCAGTTCTTTTTCCAGAATATTCAGCGCTTTGGGAGAATCGAATTCCACGATGCCCCGCAAAACGGCCCGCAACGGCGGCTCGATGCTGTCCCGAGGGTTGACTTCGACTGCCTCGACCTGACCTTCCGAAGAGGAGGGGATCATTTTCTCCAGCAGTTCCAAGCCTTTTTCATCGCCCAGTTCCACCACGAACGAGGCGCTGGCCGAGATGATGAGTTGGGAAGGAGCATTTTGCAGTTTGTCGTAAACCAGTTGCCCCACCTGATTGCAAAGCGCCGGATCGATCAGCGTCGGATCCTTTTTACGGCACAGCGGCATCAGCGCAACCATATGCTTGTAGCCAAGGTACTGGCCATTGAGGTCGGGGGAATTCATCAAGCGGGTCAGCACCTCGCCGTTGGCGTATTCCGGTCGGACGTCCAGAAGCATTTTGGCGTAGGAAGGCGCAAGCGGGGAATTCTCGTCGAGGGCTGCGACCAGGCGCTGTTCGAACGCAGCTTTCGCATCTTCTTCAAGTGGTTGTTTTTCTTCGATTTTCACGAGGGCTTCCAGGTATTCCTGGAAGACGTCCATGGGAAATTCGTGCTGGAATTTATCGGCGAATCGCGGAGCGATTACCGAGGCGACGATCTGACCGGAACGCACTGGGATGTCCACCGATTTTTCCGTCGGCTGGAACGGCACGGTTTTCAGCACGTTGCCTTTGAGGAAGAAGAAGTAATCCTCACCCTTCTTGAATTTTTTCTTCAGGGATTGCGTGAACTTGTCTTCCCGCTTGTCGAAACCGGTGATTTTGATTTTACCCGACAGACGGCCTTTGTAGCTTTTATTTACATTGACGGTCATCCGAGTGCCGAAAACATCGATCACCGACGCGAAAACCACGTTTTTGGATTCTGCGATCAAATCCGGAATGTCGGGACCGGTGGGAGAATCGTCCTCGGCGCGGGACTGGCTCGGTACAAGGAAAAACGCGGCCAGAAGAACGCTGCAAAAAAGGACGAACGACTCGCGTTTTCTCATCGGAACCTCCTCGAAACTTGCGGGCCGGCGACAAATTATAACTTTCACGCCACGGGGCGATCGAATGCCTTCAACCTGCTATTGATTTCCGTTTTTCATTCGTCTCGTCGAAACGTCATACCGCGTCACGTTTCTAAGTGCCCAAAATTATAACCAATCAACTACTAGATAGCAAATGTTGATGTGAAAACGGTTTCGGTTTCGTAAAAGAGCGTTCCAGGCAACGGCGCATTGCGTCGAAAAACCGCACTACCGGTGCCGGTTGGCCTTGGGTACCCTTGACTTGCCAAAGAGGATGCTTACACTTTTCCGGTCTTGTGGACATTATCGGAACTGCTTGTTTTCCAAGGATATTTCTCAACGGAAAGGACACGGACATGACGGTTGAAACCCACGAATTCAAAGCCGAAATGAAACGCATGATGGAACTCATCGTGCACTCCCTGTACTCCAATGAGGAAATATTTCTGCGCGAACTCATCAGCAACGCCAGCGACGCCATCGACAAAATCCGCTTCCAGTCCATCACGGAGCCGGAAGTTTTGGAAGGCGACGGCGACTGGAAAATCAAAATCCTTGCCGATTCCGAAGCCGGAACCCTCACCATTCGGGACAACGGAATCGGCATGGATCGGGATTCGGTGATCGAAAACATCGGTACCGTTGCCAAATCCGGCACGTCGGCATTCCTCGCGAAATTGCAGGAAACCGACGCCGCGAACGTGCCGGAATTGATCGGGCAGTTCGGTCTCGGTTTCTATTCCTCGTTCATCGTTGCTGACGAAGTGACGGTGGAATCCCGCATGGCGGGCGATCCCAACGCAGGCGTGCGGTGGAAAAGCGACGGGGAAGGGGAGTATTCCATCGAAACCATCGAAAAAGCCACGCGCGGCACCGACGTGATTTTGCATCTGAAAGAGGACAAAAAAGACTACCTCAACGAGTGGCGGGTTCAGAACATCGTCAAGAAGTTCTCCGACTTCATCGAGCATCCGGTGGTGATGGACGTGGAGATTCCTCCTCCGCCGAAGGAGGAGGGCGAGAACGGCGACGCGGAGACTGCCGAACCGACAATCGAGGAGAAAACGCTCAATTCCGGGCAGGCCATCTGGTTGCGGAACAAGGCCGAGGTCAAACCGGAGGAGTACCACGATTTCTACAAACATCTTTCGAAGGATATGCACGATCCCGCCAAAGTGATCCACTATTCCGCCGAAGGAAACATCGAATTCAAAGCCCTTTTGTTCATTCCGCAGGAGCGGCCTTTCGCCCTCTTCGAACCAGAGCGTAAAAACGGGCTGAATCTCTACATCAAGCGGGTGTTCGTGATGGACGATTGCGAAGACCTGCTGCCCCCCTACCTTCGTTTCGTGCACGGCGTGGTGGATGCCTCGGACCTGCCGTTGAACGTCTCGCGGGAGTTGCTCCAGCAAAATCGCGTGGTGGAAACGATTCGGAAGAATCTCGTCGGGAAAATCCTGTCCTCACTCAAAGATATGCTGGCCAAGGATTACGACAACTATTTGAAATTTTACAAGAATTTCGGAGCAATTCTCAAAGAGGGCATCTACATCGACTGGAATCGCCGCGACGATCTGGCCGAGTTGGCGCTGTATCCTTCGGTGGCGAAACCGGCGGGTGAATTCGTGACCCTGCAACAATACTACGAGGCCATGCCTTCGAAGCAGGAGGAAATCTACTACCTGGTCGGAGAAAACCGCGAGACTCTGGAAAAATCTCCATATCTCGAATCCTTGCGGGAAAAGGGTTTCGACGTGTTGCTGATGACCGACCCGGTGGACGAGTGGGCCATCGGCAGTTTGCGGGAATACAAAGGAAAACCCTTCAAAGCCATCGACAAAGGGGATATCAAGCTCGACGACGAAGAAAAAGCCGAAGAAGAGGAAAAGAAGAAGACATTCGGAAATCTTCTGGAATTCCTGAATCAAACCATCGAACCGGTCAGCGAGGTTCGCCTGAGCCATCGCCTCAAGGAAAGCGCCGCCTGCCTCGTCGCCAGAGAAGAGGGCAACAGCGCATATATGGAAAATCTGATGAAGCGTCTGGGCCGCGAGGACGAGATCGGCGCATCCCCGCGCATCCTGGAAATCAATCCCGACCATCCGGCGGTGAAAACCCTCCATACGCTGTTCGAAGCGAATGCGGAAGATCCGAAAGTTGCGGATTTTTCATGGCTTTTGTACGATCAGGCCGTGCTCGCGGAAGGGTCGAAAGTGCAAGATCCGCAAGCCTTTGCCCGGCGTGTCAACGATCTCATCGTGCGTAGCGGCTTGCTGTAGGATTATTTTCCTGGTGGCTGCGTTCGAAAATCGTGAAAAGACCGGAGTCCGGGAATCGGATCGCCGAATCCCTGGACAATCCGGCCTATTGTTGCTATTTTAGCCGGGTACGAACGGGCACAATCATGCTATAGTGATTGGGGAAAGATGGTCGTCAGACCGTCACCCCAGGGGGCGCGCGTCACCGACAAGCAACAAAGGACGGCGGATGAAAAAGGCATTGCTATTCGTTGGGATTTTATCCGGTTTTCTGATCGCTACGTTGGGAAACGAGGGTGGTATAGGCAACGCTTGGGCGGAAGAAGGCCCGGAAAATGAAGCCGCCGTTGTCGATACGGGAGAAACCATCAATTTCGGCGTGATGACGCATAAAACGTCGATTCGCGGAGAACCGGACCTCAGTTCGCCCACCATTCGGAAAACCAACAGCGATGAAGAAGGGTTGGTGCTGGAAGATACCAAGCGCTGGGTAAAACTTCGCTTCGACGATGGCACGGAAGGCTGGGTGCCGGCCCGACTGGTGGCTATCGAGAAACGCAGCAAGGCGGAAATCGAGAGAAAAAAGAGGGAGTTGGAGGAAAAGCGAAAGACTTTCGCCGAAATCGCCGTGTTCAAAGAAGCCACGTTTCTGCGCACCGAACCCGCAAAGAAAGCCCCGAAAGCCCGGCGCGTCAGCGAGGGTGAGCGGGTCGAAATCATCGAATACAGCAAAACCAACACCTGGGTCAAACTGCGTTTCGAAAACGACGAGGTGGGATGGACGCTCCGAATGCTCGTCAGCATCGAATGGGTGGCAAGGAAAGATCTAGAATACAAAGGACGCAAGGAATACGCGCTTGTGAAACAGGTGCAGCCGATTTTTTCGATGGGGCTTGCCGGATCAATTCCCGTTCGGCAGTCGATCGAAGGGGAAGAGGCCGTTGTAATTCGCAAGATTTCCGACAAAAACTGGATCAAATTGCGATTTTCGGACAATACGGAGGGCTGGTTGCCGACGAAATCGGTCACGCTGTCGGATCGTTCGATCTGGTCGCCGTTGCCCGGCAACGAGGGAAACCTCGAAAAACTCGCCGTATGGGTCAAATACCCACGAAAGAAAATGCCGAAAGAGGATTACAGGGAAATCCGCAAATTCACCTCACGGCAGGCCAAGCGTTTTTCGTACAAAGAGCTGTACGCAAGGCCGAGTTTTTCGAAAACCATGAAAGAGACGTCCTACACCGAGCCGTGCAATCCCAAAGACACCGAATGCCTGGGACTGTTCGGCATTCGCATGGGCGTCGGGGAAATGCTGGTCGGCGAAGTCGAATACGAAGAGCAGGAATGGTTCGTCGAACTGCGGCGTTTCAACGTGGTGGAAAAGGAATTCATCAAAAAGGTCAACGACCAGATGCTTGGTGATATCAATACGTTACGAGTGTTGATGACCACCTCGATTAAAATGCTGTACAAAAAGGAAGGGGAGGCGGCGACTCCCGCGCTAACTCCCGTCGTTGCTGCGGCTCCGGTTTCCAAACCACCGAAGAAAAAGCCCGTAGCGCATTCGAAAAAGCCGAAATATTCCAGGGACGATCGCTACAAGGTCCGAAAACCGGGGGAAAAACAGGAAAAACGTAAGGGTATCGGGCCGCTTTCCATCGCAGGGTGGAGCGCCCTGGGGACCGGCGTCGCATTGTGCGGTTTAGGCGGGGCAGGCATCGCCATGGCTTACAAATCCGGCGACGATTACAAGCAGAATCTTTCGCCCGGTGCGAAAAGCAACAACAAAACCTGGTCCGGCGTCGCCATCGCGTCGTTTTCCGTCGGCGGCGCACTTGCCCTGGCCGGTGCGGGACTGCTGATCTTCGACTCCCAGGCCGGGAAGGTCACGCTGGACGATTCCGACGTGGTTGCGGAACCGGACTCGGAGGCCACACGAGACGAGGATGACAAGTCCTACGGGTTGTGGTTCGGGCCGGGACAACGGGGCGACGGTTTCGCTTTCGGTCTTTCGGGAAGGTGGTGAGACCATGAACGATCCACGAACGATACTTGGAATCCTGTGTCTTTTCGCGATGTTGGCTGGCTGCAATATCGGTTTGCCGGATGTCGGAGGGGAAGGTCAGCCCTGCGCGAAAGAAGGAGACGAATACTCCTCCTGTCTGCCCGGCAAGGGTTTGAAATGCGTGAACGATGTGTGCGTATCCACGAGTGGCGACGACGACCCGAACACCGACGGCGACGAAGACGGTGTGGAAGAGGAAGAAGCCGCCGGGGCTACGAACTATTGCGATTCCAATCCCTGCAACGCCGACCTGCATTTCCGTTGCGACGAGCGAGCGGACGAGTGCGTCTGCGATTACGGCTATCTTCCCGATGGTGAAGGAAATTGCGACCCCGCGTGCGAAGTGGACACGGACTGCGCCGACCAGAATAAAGAATGCCATGTTAGTGATGGTGAAAACGGTCCGCTGGGCGAAGTTTATTGTGGGGACTGCCTCGCCGGTTACCACTCGGAAGATAACGAATGCGTGGCGGATACATCCTGCCTCGTCAACTCGTGCAGCCAGCACGGCGACTGCGACCTCATCGAAGGTGCTGTGGTGTGCACCTGTGATTTCGGATATGTGGGTGACCATTGCGAATCGTGCGACGCGGAAAACAACTTCGTGTGGGATGAAGATAGCGAAGATTGCAGGATGACCAGTCGATAAACGCACACACCGGTTACGAAAAACAAGGTTGGGGATTTTTACGATCGAGACGGGAAAATTCTCGTAAAGTCTTCAAAGCTGTTTGAATTGTTTACACTTGACGCTTGAATTGTTGACAAGGCAATGTCTTCTCAGTATCATTGCGTAAAGTGTTGCTTATTTGAACAGTTGACTGTCGTTGCGATAAAGAAAACAACTCCAACACGCGATTTTTTGCGAATATGGTGGAAACCACCGTGAATACTCCTCCAGGAAAAGCAAAAACCTTCCATCCGATTTCGTTGAGTTTTCGGAATAAGGATCTCGAAAAACAGTTCCTCTCGGAATACTACCGGTCGTCACTTCGGCAATTTCGTGTTTCGCTTTTACTTGGACTGATTATTTTTTTCCTTTTCGTACTTCGCGACTTTCTGTTCGTTTCCGACAATCTGAAATTGTTGTGGACCGTGCGCGTGGCGATTATTCTGCCGGTGATGGTCGGTCTGGAACTGGTCAGCTATTGGAAAGGCTTCGAAAGGTTCTGGCAGGCCTCCATCGCGTTTCTTATCGTGATGATCGGCCCTTGCGGCCTGTTTCTTTCGTACATGTGGGATCGAACGCCGAATTATCCCTATCACATGGGATTGAACCTGGTGTTGTTCTTTGCGGCGTCCCTGATGCGTATCCGCCTCGTATGGTTCGCGCCTTCGATGTTGCTCGTCATTCTCTCCTATATTCTCACCTCCAATCCCTTGAGCATGATCGACCCGGTGGCCTACGTCAACCATGTGTCTTTCCTCATGATTTCCTCGGTCCTAAGCGTCATCGTCTGTTACATGCTCGAATACAATTCCCGGAAACATTTCCTTCAGGGGATCGACATCCGACAGAGCGAGGAACGGGCCAAAAACCTGTTCGAGGCCTCTTTCGAGGGGCTACTTGTGGTGGATAACGAGACCATTCTCAACGCCAACCAGACGGCGGAAGAGATGTTCGGCAACACGCTTTTGGGAGAGAAAGTCACCGAACTGTTCCAGGAGGAAGACCGTCCCGCCGTATACGCGAAAATTCACGGCAAAACCACGGAGATGATCGAAGCCGTCTGTTTCGACAAAGATGGTCAAAGCCTGACCGTGCAGATCCAGCTAAAACCGCACGTCTATGCCGGAAAGCGCGTGCAGGTCATGGCGCTGCGCGACGTCACCGCAGCCAAGCGCATCGAAGAGGAAACGAAAAAAGCGAAAGAAGCTGCAGAGTTGGCCAGCAAAACGAAGAGCGAGTTCCTGGCCAACATGAGCCACGAAATCCGCACGCCGATGAACAGCATCATCGGAATGACCAACTTCCTGCTGGAAACCGAACTCACGCCCGAACAGATCGAATTTGCCGACACCGTGCGGGTTTCGTCGGAATCGCTGCTGAAAATCGTGGACGATATCCTGGACTTCTCGAAGATCGAGGCCGGGAAGCTCGACCTCGAACCCGCGCCGTTCAACCTGCCCCAGGAAGTCGAGGAAATCGGCCAGCTTCTGGCTCCGCGTGCGGCGGAAAAGGGAGTCGATCTCGTGGTGCGTATCGCTCCCGCCGTGCCGGATATGGTGGTGGGGGATCAACTCCGCATCCGGCAGATTCTCACCAACCTCGCCGGAAATTCCATCAAGTTCACGCATATCGGCTACGTGCTCTTGGAAATCGAATGCGAACCGCCGCGCGGCAAGAAAGCGGTGGTCATCATCCGGGTGAGGGATACGGGTATCGGCATCAGCCAGAAGCAGCAGAAACTTCTGTTCGAGAAATTCACACAGGTGGATTCGACGATCACCAAAAAATACGGCGGCACCGGACTTGGGCTGGCGATCAGCAAGCAACTCACCGAAATGATGGGTGGAACCATCAAATTAGATAGCCAGCGCCATAAGGGCAGCACGTTCACCGTCACGCTTCCCCTGACGCTCGACAAAAGCTTTAGGGGCTCGTCCATTCCCACTGCGTCGCTGGCCAGCCTCAGCGTGTTGGTGATCGGAGAGGACAGCATGAGCCGCACGGTGCTGGCGGAGTTGCTCGAAAGCTGGAACATCCAATACCGAACCGCTTCGGATGGCAAGGACGCCCTGCGCGCGATCAAGAACAATATGGAGGAGGACGTCAAGTACACGGTGGCGCTGATCGACTGCTCCGCCGTGAGTTTCGACGGCGAACTGCTGGCCCAGGTCATCAGCTCCAATCCGAAATTCCGCGAAACCTCGCTTGTGGCGATGATTTCGGCGGATCAGATGATGGACGTGAAGAACCTGCGATCCTCCGGTTTCCATGCCTACCTCGTCAAACCGATCCGTCGCCAGCGACTTTTGGAAACCCTTCAATCGGCGTTGTTCAGTCATCTGGACCCGGAAGCGACGGCTGGAATCCAAAGCGCCAACATGCACCTCGTCGAAAGCGATTCCGGCGATTTCGCCTTCCCCGGTCAGGCGACGCGATCCCAGGAAAAAAGCACTGGGAAGAAGGCCGAAAAGAAGCCTGCTCCCGCGTCGCGTCCCCCGAAAGGAAGCAGTCGCTGGCCCCCGATTCTGCTTGTGGACGACGACAAGTTCAACCGCCGGGTAGCCTGCCTGATGCTCGAAAAGCTGCACGTCGAGGTGGAGGAAGCGATCAACGGTTTCGACGCAGTGAAGAAGTTCGAAACCAACGAATACGGCCTCATCCTGATGGACTGCCAGATGCCGGAAATGGACGGCATGGAAGCCACGGCGAACATCCGCAACCTGGAAAAAGATCTCCCCAACGGCGGGCATATTCCCATCGTCGCGATGACGGCGTTCGCAATGAAGGGCGACAAGGAGCGTTGTCTCGTGGCAGGCATGGACGATTACATCTCCAAGCCGGTCAAGCCGGAAGCCCTGGAACACGCGGTGCGCAAATGGCTGTTCAAGGATGAAGAGAACACACGTCCCAACGTCTGAACGGCTTTCATCGGCCTAAAAACGGAAAAATCCTGCCTGATTTCCACCTGATTCGTTGGTTCAGGTCTCCTGACCTGAACCGCTTGTTTCGCGTCGGGTTTCCAACCCGACGGCATGAACCTGCGGAGCAAGTCGGGAGACTTGCTCCAACAAAATTTTCACCTGACAATTTTCGAAAACAGCCCCTTTTTTCGGGTGAAAACCACCCGACCTGCACTTTTTCCTACAAAAAATCCTGCCTGATTTCCACGGAAAATGAATTTTTTCGGACATCTGCGTGTCAAGATGGTATACTTGCGAATCGAAAGTGATTTCGCAAATACCGAATCATGAATTCAAACGAAAAGAAGGGAAGGAGACGAATGCCGTCCAAAGCTGTTTTCCTTGCATCGCTCGCCGTTTTGCTGGTCTGCGCCATGGCTGCTCCGTCCGTGGCCCAGGAAGGCGAGGGCAAACCCCGCCTCATCGTGCTGGATCTCAAAGCCAACGGCGTAGGCGAAGACATCGCCAAAAGCCTGACCGATCTGGTCGCCATGGAGTTGGAGCGCCTCGACAAATACGACATCGTGACCCGCGACACGCTGGCCGCCATCCTGACCCTGGAAGAACAAAAACAGCTTCTTGGTGTGGAGGAAGGCGACGACCAGATCGGCAAGGTCGGCCAGGCGCTCAACGCGCCGTACCTGCTCAAAGGTTCTCTGGGACAGGTGGGGTCCACGTATCTCATCAACCTGGAGATCATCAACACCGAAACGTTGCGCGTCGAGCGGCGTTCCAACCAGAATCTCGTGGGCAAAAGCGACGAGTTGATCGGCTCGCTACGTTCCGCCGTGATCGCCATCGCCCTGGAGGACAAAGGCGTGCAGCCGGACATCACCCAGCAACTGCTTCGTGGACTGCACATTTCCGAAAAACCGAAGACCGCGTTCTTCCATTTTCGCACGGGCTACGAAATCAACGTCGGTCCCACCAAGGATGAGGACGATATCCTCTACTTCCGACCCGACTACCTGCATTTCATCGTCGATGCCGAGTACCACGTGCTGCCCTGGATGGGAATCATGTTCTCTTCCGGTTTCGCTACCACGCTGGGATCGAAGTACGCCTCGCAGAACAAGAAGAAAATCAACACCTACACCGGTGATGAAAACGGCAATCCGGTACCGACTTTGTCCGTGATCGAAGTCCGCACCACCGAGGCGAAATTCCAGGCGATGAAAATCCCGATGGATTTCGCCGTGAAATTCCGTCCCCCGAAGGGACGTTTTCTGCCCTACTTTTACGCCGGTTTGGGGTATTCCTACCACGAATACAGCTTCGACGACATGAACTCCCAATGGCTGACACGTACCGCCGACCAGTTCGACTCCAACGACAATCCGACAAATTACGCTGCTTGCGCTGGACCGTACGAGAACGGTATTAATGCGGGCAACTGTGTGCTTAAGCTCAATTTGAAACCCGAAGAAGACAAAAGCTTTTTTGCCTTGGACTTCCTCACGGGTGCGGGTTTCGATTACCTGCTTACCGAGCACATCGGCTTGAGCGTCGAAGCGCGCTACACGCTGCAACACTCCTTCGACAGCGGAAGGGACTCCAGCGGGCAAAGCGATCTCGACGTGAACTACACCAACAATTCAAACCCCTTGTTCTACAACGACGATGCCAACGCCAACCTCTACGGCGACAGCATCCCGATTCCCGAAACCTTTCACGGAATCATGGTCACCATCGGTCTGCTGGCCTACTTCTAGACCGGATTTTTTCCTGCATTTTCCAACGCTCCCTCCTTCGAGGGGGCGTTTTTTTGTGCCGTTTCGTGCAACTTCATGCAAAGATGCGAAAGGTTGCTTCGAATCGGGGATCTTTCCTTGCGTCGCGTGGGAAGCGTTCCTATAATCACCCACATGATGCTGTGTTTCGGGCCGACGTTGGAAGCACGGCATGAAAAGTGATCCTTATCACCCGGTTTGTCCCGCTGAAAGACGCTTCGTTTCTCCATCGAACGCATTTTGGCCCGCCAAGCACCGGAAGCACGGGAGCGGTTGCGTTGTCTTCATCCGTATCGAAATTGAAAAAAGAAGCCTTGTACGGTCTCAAAGAGGGGCGGCGCATCCTGCGAAAAGCCCGTAAAAAATTGACGCTCGACCAGTTGCAGCCGTTGGTGGAAGTACTGGAAAATCTCGACGACGCCCGCAGATCGGACCATCGCGAGGGGTTGGAAGAGGGTATCGCCGAGCTGGACCGACTGTTGCAGGGGGACTTCTCGGCCTACGTGAAAAGCCCTACGCGGGAGTGGGTCGAGTCGTTGGTGGTCGCGGTGCTGATCGCGCTGTTTTTGCGTACTTTCGTGCTGGAAGCCTTTAAAATTCCTTCGAGTTCCATGGTTCCCACCCTGCTTGTGGGCGATTACATTTTCGTGAACAAGCTTTCCTATGGTATCCGTATTCCGCTCGTCAACCGCTGGGTTACAAGCTGGGATCTACCGGAGCATGGAGACGTCATCGTCTTCGTGTATCCCAACGACCCGGATAAAGATTACATCAAGCGGGTCATCGGCGTGCCCGGCGACGAAATCGAGGTTCGGGGCCACACAGTGAGAGTCAACGGCGAAGTCGTTACCACTTCCGATGGACAGTCCCACAACCTTAGTCACGACCAGGAGGACATGCCCGGCATCCTGTACAAACAGGTCTGGGGCGAGCACGCCTACGAGGTGTTTTACAGTTCTCCCGACGTGGTTAGCCCGCTGTTTCCCATCAAGCGGTACAAGGTCGAGGAAAACCACCTCTTCGTGATGGGCGACAACCGCGACAACTCCTCGGACAGCCGTGTCTGGGGGCAGGTGCCCATGGATAACGTGAAGGGGAAAGCCCTCGTCGTGTGGTGGTCTTCCGGGCCGCAGGATGGGATGCGCATCGGGCGCATCGGCCACCTCATCGATTGAGTTTCTATACCATTCCCGGAAAGAGCCTGCATTTTCGGGTGAGTGGCATGGGCCAACCGCAGGTTGCCCATGGACATCGTTCGTACACGGGCAAGCGGACGTTTCACGTCGCTTCGCCCGTGCCACCCTTTGTTTCCAGGGTTTTCTATCGCTGAAATCAAATAAATGCCGCTCTAAATCCTTTAAAAATTGAATCGTCTGCACCCTCCCGTGCTTTCTTGACCCTCCCCCGAAGGCGTGCTAACGTGCCCCGCACTTTCGGACGCGACCGGCACGACTTTTGGCAGCCGGATCGAAGGCATCCGCTTTAGGGGTGGAAATGGGCTTTCTGGAACAAATCGACAAAAAAAGGCTGCCGAAACACGTCGGCATCATCATGGACGGCAACGGTCGTTGGGCCAAACGAAAACTGCTGGCGCGGGTCAAAGGCCACGAATCCGGCGTGCGGGCGGTGCGGGACACCGTGGAGGCCGCGCGCGAACTGGGACTCCAGGCCCTGTCGCTGTATGCCTTCTCTACGGAAAACTGGAGCCGTCCCCGACACGAGGTCGAAGCCCTGATGCGGCTTTTGAAGAAATACCTCGTCGAAGAGCGTCCCACGATCATGGACAACAATATCCGGCTCGTGATGTCCGGCGACATTGCACGTCTTCCGGGATTCGTGCGCGAGGAACTCGAAAAGCTGATGGCGGACTCCGGCGGCAACGACGGGATGTTCCTCAACCTCTGCCTTTCATACGGGGGACAGCGGGAAATCGTCGTGGCCTGCCAACAGGTCTGCGAGCGGGTGCGAGCGGGTGAAATGGACCCGGAGGACGTTTCCGAGTCCGACATCGCAAAAGCGCTCTGGGTGCCGGAATTGCCACCGATGGACCTGATGATCCGTACATCGAACGAATTGCGCATTTCCAATTTCATGCTCTGGCAACTGGCATATGCCGAACTGATTTTTCTAGAAATCATGTGGCCGGATTTCACCAAGGAATCCCTGTACGAGTCGATATGCGAGTTTCAACGGCGGGAACGGCGGTTCGGAAATCTTCCCTAACTCATGGATATTTAAGGAAAATACATGCTTCTCTATCGTTTTCTGTCGGCTGTGGTCGCCATTCCGGTGCTGGTGCTGCTGTTCCTTAAAGGAGGAAGCTCGCTCAATTTCTACTTCTTTCTCATGCTGACGGTGTTGGGAACGGTCGAATATTTTCAGATGGCGATCCCCAACGATCCGGGCCTGCGCAATGTCGGCATCGTATCCGCAACGATCGTCTACCTCGGAAGCGGCCTCGTGGAGTTGTACGGTCTTCCCGTGGAAGTCGCTACCGCCTCGATGTTCCTGGCCTTTTCGCTGCCTGCGTTCTGGTTGCTGTTCCATCCCGACCCGATTCCCACCGTCGGTCAGCGTTTCGGCTTGACGGTTTTGGGCATCCTGTACGTGCCGGTGCTGTTTCTGTTTTTCCCGCGCCTTGTGGGATTGAATGCAGCCGACGACGGTTCCCTGCTGCTCGCGCTGTTCGCCATCGTCTGGGCCAACGACACGGGAGCTTATTTTTCCGGGAAATTGCTTGGGCGCCACAAGTTTTACGAGCGCATCTCCCCAAAAAAGACCTGGGAGGGCTCCATCGGCGGCGCACTGTTCGGGCTGGTCTGCCTATATCTTTTCAACGGCTGGCTTTCTCTCAACTGGAGCATTCCACAGATGGTCGTCGCCGGGATTGCCGTGGGCTACGTGGGGCAATTGGGTGATCTGATCGAGTCGATGCTGAAACGTTCGTTCGGTATCAAGGATTCGGGAAGCCTGATTCCCGGCCACGGCGGGGTACTCGACCGCTTCGACGCTCTCCTGTTCGGCGCGCCGGTGCTGTACTATTTCGCCGTGATTTTCGTCTATTAGCGGTTATTTCGCCTGACTCACTACCACCGCCTCGTCCGTGGCGGTGAGCAACTCGTTTCCATCCAACGAAAGAGTGGTGCCCCGTGCCATCAAGGTCAGCGTTTCGTTGCCTTCGAGCGTCACCAGCACGAATTCGGCGTCGGTGGCAAGGTTTTTTCCGTTGGAAAGCGTGAGTTCCGTAGGGGCGTCGGGAACACGCAGCAGGACGAGATCCTTCCCCCCGGAATGGGTGACTTCCCAGGCCGCCACGCCCTGCGTCAGTCCGTTGGCCGTGATTTCCTCGACTGTGAGTGGTGCTTCGGGGGATCCATCGGTGGCGTTCATTTTGTAGGGAGCGGCGACCGCCAAAAAGCCGGGAGCGACCGCCTCAACCTTGCCGTCCATCACCCCGTGGTTGCTTTCGTCTCCCTCGATTTCATGCACGTGGGGTGGTTCGAACTCGGTATAGCGTGGCTCTTTGATCTCGATGGCTTCAGCGGTGGTGGCGAGATAAACCTTCACTCCCGCCTTTTCGCGTTCCCATACGCCGAAATTTGTGCCCAACCCGAAATATTCGCCCGTGCCGTGGCCTGCGTATCCATGGAGCCGCCAGGTATGATGCCGTGGTTCGGTAACGGGCGTGAGGATGCGGTCCACGACGACGGCGTAGCGATTGCGCACCAGCATCACGCTGCGTTGCGTCTGCGTGACGTCCAGATCCTGCCATGCCTCCACGTAGGCCAAAGAATCGGAGAGGACTTCGTTCTTTAAAAAGGCGTCGGCATCGCCGAAATTCGTAATCATTCCCTTGGGTTCCACCGGCTCTTCTTCGATCGTGAGCAGGTTGTGGGATGCGGCCTGAGCCGTCACGGCGTTATTCATCGAGTTGGGTTTGTAGTAGCCGCAGTCGATCAGCAAGTATTCCCCATACGCAGACATCGTGAACGATCCGCCGTCCACGTGGTCGTGAATCGTCTTTCTCGCGGACCCGTGCTCGGCGGTGACCATCAGCCAGAAATCCTCTTCTCCCCAGCCCGAGCGGAATACCGCCTGGCCTGCGGTTTCCATCACCCGGTGCGTCCATGCAGGGGGCTGGGCGTCGGGAATTTCGGGGGCGTAAGCCAGGTGAAGGATGCGCAGGTCCATGCCGCCGGACATGTTCAGGTTGTCGGTGTGCCAGTCCCACACCAGGTCTTCGCGGTCCATGTATCGTGCCATCACCGCGCCGCCGTTACCGTCCTTGAGACCGCTGTCCTCCATCGGCGGTCTGCGACCGTCGGGCATACGCAGGGTGAGGAACCAGTCCACGCTTTTCTGGAACGGTTCCTCGAACATCGGATTCTTGAAAACGAAGCTTTCGCCGTCCACGCAGCCGTGCCCGGTCCAGGGGTCTTCGTCGATACGGTTGATGCAGTTTTTCGTGAAGGTCCGAGGTTCTCCGATGCGGTTGTGCCAGGCGTGGAACATCGCCAGAGAAGCTCCGAAAGCGAAGCGATAGTACAGCGAGCCTTCCGAGACGCCGCCGTCCTCCTGTACGTACTGGCCGTTGGGGCCCCAAAGGTAGGACAACTCCGAAAACGCCCAATCGGCCCATTTGCGCGCCTCGGGATGTTCGGGAAAGCCCAGCGCGACCGTGCCGATGGAGCAGGCCGTGCGGATCGGGTGGTTGTTCTGGGTGTAATGAATAAAAATACGGTTGAAGTCGTTTTCGATGTAGTCCGCATAAAAGGCATCGATGATCGTCGTCAGCTTGGTTTCGGCCTCCTCGGCCTCGTTCTCGGGAATCATCTCCGCGCCGACCAGCAGGTCGAGCGCGAAGGTGTAGCACATCACGATGGACGGCATCCGGATGTTGATGTCGCTGTCTTTGTGGCTGGCGTAGTTGTCGGAGAGTTTTTGCAAAAATTCCCGCGCCTTGACGGCGTAGGTTTCGTCGTCGAGCAGCCAGGCCAAAAAGGCGTTCGCCTGGGCGATTTCGCCGTTTTCCTGCTCCTGCTTATCGAAGGTGTCCGGTTCGGGGAAGTCGTAGTGGTCCCGTGCCGCAGTGGATTTGATTTCGTCGAGGATTTGCATAAACGGTTCCCGCTCGATGCGTTCGAGAATTACGGCCTTGTCTTCGGGGCGGACGATCATCGTCGGCGCGACGTCGGGCCGGGACGGCAGACCCTCGCCGATGGCTTCCTCCTCGTCCTGCTCGGTTTCGGAAAAGTCGCTATCGGAAAGCTCCGTGTCGCCGTCGCCGGTCTGAGCGGGGCTGGAATCGTCGCTGCACGCGAATGTCACGACGAAAAAGAACAGCGGAAAAATCAAAAAAAACGAGCGCGAAACGTTCGACATGGGCCGGTCCTCGTCGTTGGAAAAAAGGAAAGATTTCTTCGAAAATAGCAGAAAAACCCGGACGTTGACAATGTTTTCCGTCGGGGGGAAGGGATGGTTTTTGTTCCCGTGATCTGATCTCCAATTCTTGCGCATGAAATGAAATATCCACGGAAATCAGTAGGTTGGATGATCTTTCCAACCGGATATTATTCCAGAAAATGGTGTTGTTTCTTTTTTCCGGAGTCGAAACTGCTTGATACTACTCGAATCTTTCCAGAGCTGGACGATTGCAAGAGACGATGTAATCTCCGATCCGGCAGCCGACCATCCCCGCCACTTTGCGGCATTTCGCCATGAAGAGGAAGAACACCGGACGGTCCACCTCGTCTCCGCATAACGATTCGAAATTGCCCTGTCCTTTGGAAATCACGAGATCCGCCTCGTGCCAGGCCTGGCGGAATTCCTCCGAGCTTTTTTCGAGCAACACGCCGGGGAGATCCGCCCCGGTGTCTACCACGCGGGCCACTTCGTGCATGGCGACGGTTTCGGCGTCGTGCCGGGTGATGTCGTTGAGCACCGGGCCGCCCCGCACTGCAAAAGTCACACGACCGCGCGGAAGGCGTGAGATGAGCCACTTGTCGAACACGATTTCCCCAGCATTATCGCCTAGATAGAGAATGTTTTGCGCCTCGTGGACCGCGCGCTGCAACCGCTCGGAACGGTCGATGGCGAACCCGGCTTCGGCGACTCCGGCGATGGTGAAAAGCACTTCTTCCGCACTCAGTTCGGGATGGGCGCCGAGGTCGATGATGTTCCCGGCCACCGCCAGTTGCAACGCCTCGCGAAAGTCGGCGACATGGCCTTCGGGGAAGCGCTCGGAAAGCAGCCGCAGCATCCAGCGGTTGGCCTTCTCCTTCGCCTCGGCGAAAAGGTCGTCGAGGCCGGTTTCTTCCCGTAAAATCAACTGGATACGTTGCGCCATCAACGTCGTGCCGTCGTACTCTTCGAAGTGCGAAAGCGTGTCGAGCACCCGCGCCATCGCCTTGCGCGTGACGGCTTCGTCCAAAGAAAGGACGCGAGACGTGGAAAGTACCTGGTTCACGAAGCAGGGGAGACAGTCCAGCGCGATGTCCATCCGCCATCCTTTCGAGGTCGAAAATTTTCCACGATGTCGTGTCGGGAAGACACGACAAAGGGAGAAAACATCTAAAAAATCAATATGTTGGCACGAATTCTCACGGTCGGGAATTCGTCGCAGGTGGCGTCATCATATCCGGCATGGGGCGGATTTTCAAGTGCGGGATTGCAAAAGAGGAAGGCGATGATTTCCGGTCTTTGCGACGAAGCGAAGCCGTTCCGCCGTCTTCCGCCAAACGTGCAAATTGGTGAAAAAACGTGCAGATTCGGAACCACGAGGCTTGCGAGAGAATTTAGAGCTTTGCGAGACTTTTCGGTGGAAAAAGGCCGTTTTTGTACAGTTTCTTATCACTTTTTTCTCGGTACCCCTCGACTCGTTGCGAGAAAACCGGGGAGGAATTTGCGCGGTTTGGCGTGAGTTTGCACGAGTTTTGCGGCATGAATCGAGCATGACGTGAGTTTGCGTGAAAATGCACGAGTTTGAAGTATTTTCAGTAGAGTTTGTAGGGGAGGGTAAAGCAATTACCTGACCTACTTTCTATCCCCGATAGGCAAAGTGAGATTTCTTTTTAGCTTCAGCCCACGATCGTGTAGGACGGGTGAACCCCACCCGATCTCACAAAAAGGCGAAGGGTCAGGACGCATCCTTCATTACGGGTTTGAGCGTGGCCAACGACTCGTCGTCGCTTGCATAAAAATCATCGCAGGTTCCATCGAAAACCCGGACATTCCGATAGCTGTAATCGTAGCAGCATTCCCCTGAACAATCGTTGTGATCTGTGAAATAGCAATCGCCGTCTGCTTCACAATAGGGTTCGCATCGGTCCCATTCTTCGAAGCAATGTGGTCTCCATTCCCCGGAATCGACTCCCCATGGGCAACTCGACCTGGACTTCATTTCAAAAACGCACGTGACCCCAAATGAATCATCATCAATGCAACTCATCAGAAACAAAGATCCAAAAAGAAAAACGCACGCAATCCATCGGTACTGACTCGTACAATGGATTTCCCACATGTCTCCCTCCTGTCTAAAAGATTAAAACATATAAATACACCAATGAAAATAGAAAATCAAGACCCATGGAGACGAAAACTTGATATAGGGTGCATCTAAAAAATTGTCACTTTGTAAAAAAACGCTCATGGCGAGCACTGTAGGTCGGACAGATTTTCTGTCCGACATTTTCTCGCCTCCTCGCTATTTACTGTGGGTAAGCAGTTTCATCTGCGGCAGGTCGAAGTCTAGCTTTCCAGCGACGAGGAAGATCATGGTTCGAAGCTTCCTAAACGACCTGAACCCTCTGGCCTTGCGCTTGGCCGCCTGAATTATACCGTTGATGCCTTCCACCAGCCCTTGTGTCAAACCTGACTGAAACCACCGCAATACCCCATCCCAGTGGGTCTTGATCGTTTTGGCTACCTTGATCATCGGCGGCAGTTGGCTGTGCGTGGCCCAGAAATACCAGTACTGCAACTGCTTCTCACCGTCATCTGGATGGCCTGCGTAGTCGGCATATACCGACTGAAGCGTCTCTTTGAGCCGATAGCCCCTGGCCGTTTTCAGCGTGCTGTCTTTCAACTCATCGAACTTCTCTCGCTCTTTGTCCGTAAGGTTTTGCTCGTTTTTCAACCAGACCCATCTCGTCTTTTCCAACTCAGTCCTGTCTTGGCGCTCCTCACGCCGCACCTCGTCCACGGCCTTGTTGACAAGCTTCATCACGTGGAAGCGGTCGAAGGTCATCGCCGCATCGGGAAACTGTTTCCCAACCCCCTTGATGAACGCCGCTGACATGTCCATGCTGAACTCTTTCACCTGTTCGGGTTTACCGCCGTGAGCGTGAAGCTCAGCCTCGAAGCCCGCCACCGTCCGGTGGTCTTTGCCGGGCTCCACGTGCAGAACCTTCGCCTCGTCCATGTCCACGAACACCGTCACGTAGTCGTGCCCACGGGAACGGCTGGTTTCATCCACGCCCACCGCTTCGACCTCGGACCAGTCCTGCTTCGCCAGACTCGAGTCCACATAGTATTCCAGCACCCGCCAGATCCGCGTGTCGTGCTCACCAAGTATTTCGCCGATCCCCTTGGGCGTCATGCCCTTTCTGGCCATAAGCAGTACCAGCGCCTCAAAAAGCAGCGTGAACCCCGCACCAGGACGCGCCCAAGGTACCTCCACCGTTTTTACTCCGTGTTCAGGGCATTTGATCCGGGGTAGGCGTGCGTGAAGATACGCCTCGTGCTGAAAAAAGTTCAGATGTCGCCAACTCCTCTCGTTCGTATCGTGAACCCCGCAAGCCACCTCGCATTGCGGGCACGCAAACCGGCTCCCGGCGGGAAAATCCAGGTACAGATCCAACCGGTGGCGCTCGGCGTCAAAGTCAATATCCACCACCTCCCAGGGAGGGGTCAATCCAAGAGCCATCGTGAAAAGTCCGCGCTCGTCCATCTCTTGCTCCTTCAGTGTGCAAAGGTTACACTGGCAGAACTTCGGCGGAGGATAAGGCAACGCGGGGACGCGACCCGAGCGCCGTCGAAGGTCCGAACCTGGAAAGGAGGGGGAAACCTCTCCTTTTCTCTTTATCCCTTATTACAACAACCAGGTTTGGACTTCAAAGCGATAAATCCCAGGGGTGCGGGGACGGGTCCCCGGATCGGCGAAGCCGATGCATAAGCTGCCGTTACCCACACTAAACAGCGAAGAGCCATTTTCTCTTGATGTTCAAGTGTCACAATTGATACCATCTTCGCATGAAGTTTATGTCGGACAAAAAATTTGTCCGACCTACTTTTTTTCTCCGATTGTGCGTATCTGGTTTAGGCTATCCGCAGGTATTAAATCATGTTTCATTACACTGGCATATTGGTGATTGTGTTGATGTTGTTGCTCTGGCCAATCGCTATTTATTTATACTCAAGAAATGTAAAGAAAAGGGATAAGAGGAGATCGATTAAGAGAAGCATCCGCGCAGGCATTCTTGCAATTTTGGGGGGATTATATGTTAGTATGTTGGGAATAGGACATATGCCGACAATGCAAATAATAGCATTTGCAATATTTATAGTACTGCCACTGCTGGTGATGGTTTATTCGATGTGGTCTAAAATTCGGAAAACTGCATCAAGCAATCAATGATTAGCCCTGAGCATTGTAGGTTGGACAGAAAATCAGTTCGACCTACTATTTTCTGCGTGAGGAACCGGTGAAGGAAGTATTGAAAAAAACCGTCCTGCTTGTTCTTCAATTCCTTGTTTTGGCTTGTCAACCGTCCGAGCGAGCAGTGATTTCCAATTCAGATTTAGATAGTTATCCCAATTTCGAGGATGAAGAGAATGAGGTATTGGAAATTTTAGAAGGTGACGAATCGAATGACGAAACAGAAGAAGAGAATGCTGAACATGTCTTTTCTTGGTGTGAACCTGGCTGGATTTCTAATCCGATGCCGATTGAAGATTTTCTTTCTCAAGCCATTTGCCAAGAACACGCGGATTGTCAGAGTGGATTTTACTGTTTAAAAAAATAGAAAGAAGGAAATGGCTTTTGCGCGAAAAAATGCACTCCTGGGGAAGATTGCCCGGAAAATCTCTGAGGTTCGGGGTGTCCCCCAGATCAAATCTGCGGGTGTTGCCCTGGTATGGTTTGTGGATGGGATTGGAATGATAATTTTTCAACATGCAAAAAGAACTGCATAAAAAGGAAATCATCACCTTGCTCAGAAGGTGAAATTTGTCTTCACGACACAGTAGGTATATCTGGCGAAATAACTCCAGGTCGTTGCCTTCCAATTTTTCCACACCGTAAGCTTGGTTGCCCAGAGGGATACTATTCGTCAGGAAGTTTTTTCCCTTACCACTGCTTTCCTGGAGACGATGGAACATGTGATGAGGAGTGCCATCGCGGTTACTGTTGCCAAAACGGCGCTTACCACATTATGTGTCCTGAAAAGATAGGAAGGTTTTGCACTTGGCTATCTGCACCTTTCAGTGTCGTTATGGAATGCGGAGGTTATCCATATTGCTATAATCCAAATACATCTGAATCATTAATATGCTGTGGAAATGATCGTTGTTGTCAAGTGAACGAACCAAGTGAAGATGTTGGTTTTTGTCGCTCGGAACAGGACTGTGAAAGTGGCGTTTTTTTCGATCCATATTGAAGATTTTTCACCAAAAATAGGGCGCGGTATTAAAGAATCGTCGGGTGAAAACCACCCGACCTACACCTATACCTGCCGTAAAATAAGAATCCTCGTGTAATACCAGTACCTTACAACGCCTCGACAACGCGTTGGATTTTTCCCGTCACGTCGCTCAAAACGTCTTCCATGCCCTGATGTCCGGCAATCGAGAACATCGCCTCCGGTTTGGAGATGGACACCACCGGCTCGCCTTCGTCGCCGTCGAAGACGACCGCGTTGCAGGGCATGAGCAGTCCCATGAAGGGATCGGACTCCAATACCTTGTGCGACAGTTTGGGCTGGCAGACTCCGAGAATCTTGTAGTTGCGGAAATCCACGTCGATTTTCTTCTTGAAATTCTCTTTCATGTCGATTTCCGTAATTACGCCGAATCCCTGGGTTTTCAGTACCTCGGTCACGCGCTGCATGGCGGCGTCGAAACTCAGGCCGGAGAGGGTTTTCGTAAATCCGAAATCGGGTGTGTGTTTCATGAGGGTTGCCTTTCTCTAAAAAGAGCTTCCGTTGCTTTTCATCTAAGAGACGGCCAGGACGCTCCAAGTTGCAGATGGTGGTGAAAATGGCGGAAAAGCGCAGGAAATTGCTCCGCTTTTTTTGTCTCGAACCGGCATTCGTCATGGAAACGTCTGTGTGGACTGCAGAAAATGGAAACGTTGTTTACTACCGTTCTTTTCAAGGAGGCTCCCGTGGATGCACCGGAAATCATCTCGAAAAACCAACATGCCTACCTCACGTTGCTGTCCGACCCGGAGGCGTATGCACGTCTCGACGAAAAAGACGACGCGCTCTTTTACCGAAAACCCCGCATGGTCGAGCACCTCGACTCCCTCGCCCTGACCACCATCGAGACGCTTATCGGCGTGCTGGGACAATACGAAAACCCGGAAATCCTGGACCTGATGGCCAGTTTCAATTCCCACCTGCCGGAAGACCTTCGTCCCTCCGGTGTGACGGGGCTGGGACTGAACATGGAGGAACTGAAGAAAAATCCGGTACTTACAGAGCGTGTAGTGCACGATATCAACGAAAATCCCCGTCTTCCTTTCGAATCGAAACGCTTCGATATCGTACTAAACGTGTCGTCCATCCAATACGTGGTCAATCCCGTGAACCTGTTTCGCGAGGTGGGACGAGTATTGAAGCCCGGCGGGCTGTTTCTGGTGGTGTTTTCCAATCGCATGTTTCCGACCAAGGCGGTGCGCTCGTGGGAACGGGCGCAGGACGACGAGCGGCTGAAAATCGTCGAGACCCATTTTCTGCGCTCCGGCGAATTCGATGAGACCGAAACCTTCGCCTCCATCGGCAAGCCTCGTCCCCAGGACGACAAGTACGCCGGCTACGGCATTCCCTCCGATCCTGTGTTCGCGGTCTATGCCCTCAAGCGCGATTCCGACGGGCCGGGCATGAAGCTGCCGCCGATCACGCTGGATTACGAGGAAGCGCTCGACCCGGAGGAACTGAAACGCCGGACGCGCGCCATCGGCGAAACGGGATGCTGCCCGTACTGCGGCGAGCCGCTCAAAGAGTGGGCGATCACGGACAACCCGTACACCACGTGGACCACCAACCTGAAGGTCTGCGTCAACGACGCCTGCCCCTACGTGGTGCGTGGCTGGGACGTGATGTTCCGCCAGGGGAATCTTGGAACCTCCTACCGGCTCACCTACAATCCCGAAACCGGGCGCGCCGTGCCGGTGCCGGTACCCAACCTGAACGTCATCAAGAACGAGTTGGTCGAGTGAGGTGATTTCTTCTTCCGGTTTTCTGGAGGAGAGCCGGAAAAAAGCACATAAAAACGGTGAGTTGCCTCGATGGGGCGGGATGGAATTCCCGCCCTTTTTCGTTTGGGTCGAGTCGCTGATTTTCCAGTGTGTCGTTTGAAAGTCATCCAACCACAAACGGAGGATTCCCATCCGCGTTCAACCGTGCTAAGATTCAGGGTACTCATGCCAACTGTCCGGAATGTTTCAGGTGTTTCCTTTTTCCTGTCATGGAGTGGCCACATGATCGCCAGGCTTCTAGCACAAATCACGACCCTTTTCGTGGTTGGAACGATCTTTCTGCTCACCGGCCCGTCTTCGCTGGTTGCCAACGATTCCGCCATCGGGGGCTCTGGGGCAAACGTGTTCGTCGGGGAGAAATCGGAAGTCGCGTTGGAGCGGGAATACCTTTCTTTTCATATCGAGCCTGGAGACATGGGTCTAGACATGCACTGCAGGGTTCAGGCCACCTTGTTTTTTTACAATTCCACGGACGAGGACATTTCCCACGAGTTGGCGTTTCCGTTAGCTGCTGCAGAGAACGACACCGACAAGGAATTTCTCAACTATTTGGGCGGAAAACTTTCGGTGGCGGATTTCAAAGTGTCCGTCAACGGAGAGAAAATCCCGACTCGTATGGAGAAACAGGTAGCCGACGGTTTGCTCCCCGATGCGCTGGGATCGTTTTCGTGGGTCTTTCTTTTTCCGGCAACATTCCCGGCGAAATCCCATACGGTGATCCGACATACCTATCGGTTCGGCGCTTCCCAGATCGGTGCGCCTCATTCCACGGCTACGATTCCTTACGTTTTCCGAACCGGAGCAAGCTGGGCGGGGAAAATCGAAGAGGCCGTGTTCGATTATCGTTTTCCACAAGGAGGATTGCCGCCCAATGTGAAAGTAACTTACGAGGATTTCGGGTATTTTTCGGGGGAGAATCTGCTTTCCGCTTCCGATGTTGCGGGAGAAACGAGGACGTTGCAGACCCCCGAAGGCGAAACGATCCACTACGGCGCTTATTCTGTGGGAGGACCGGTGTCTCGGATACGGCTGACGTTTTACAACATCGAACCGCAGCAGGACGTCACCCTCAGTTTTCCCTCGGGGTACTTCAGAAATTGGCCGGGTATGGGACCGAACTCGCCGGGCTTCGAGGAGTGCGATTACAGGCTCGGCATGTTTCTGCGTGGAATGAAATTGCCTGCGGAAAAGACGAAGAAGTGGAAGATCGACCCGGAAACGTTGGTGAAATGCGTCGCGCCGTCGGATCTCATCAACCTGATCTACGCAAGCCACGGCTACGCCTTCAAGTCGGCGGAACTACAGAAGTTTTTTTATCAGTCCGGCATGTTTTTCCCCAGCGCGACCCCGTTCGAGGAAGGCTGGCTGAACCGGAACGAGGTTCAGGCGATCGAGGCACTACGCGCCCTTGAAAAGAAACGGAAAAAAGGCGAATAAAATCAAGGAGGTCGAACAAATTATTTGTCCGATACGATATCAAAAACGTGCACATTGTAGTTTTCAGTTCATGCCTTCAAAATGTCGGACAGAAAAAATCTGTCCGACCTACCGGGCTACGGCTACGACCTGAACGGCAACCGAACCCACGAAAACGGTGTGGAGGTAGGAACCTATGACGACCAGGATCGATTGACGGAGTACAACGGTACGGCATATACTTACACGGACAGCGGCTCTTTGACATCGGCATCGTACGGAGTGAATGTTACGACGTACCAGTATGACCTGCTGGGCAATCTTCGGGACGTAACCCTTCCTGACGGCACAGAGATTCACTACAAGGTGGACGGGCGCAACCGTAGAATCGGCAAGAGTGTGGATGGCGTTTTGCAGTATCGGCTGGTCTACCGGGATCAACTGAATCCGATTGCCTTGTTCGATGGGGATGGGGACTTGGAGGCAAGGTTCGTGTACGGCACGAAGTCCCATGTACCGGACTATATGGTCAAAGACGGAACCTATCGGTTCATTACGGATCATCTGGGGTCTGTGCGGCTTGTGGTAAATGCCGAGGACGGCAGCATAGCCCAGAGAATGGACTACGACGAGTGGGGTCGTGTCCTTGAAGATACCAACCCCGGCTTCCAGCCTTTCGGGTATGCGGGCGGCCTATATGATACCGATACCGGTCTGGTGAGGTTCGGTGCCAGGGATTACGACCCGTCGGTAGGTAGATGGACAGCCAAAGACCCGATACTGTTCGAAGGCGGGCAGGTCAACCTGTACGTGTACGTCGGGAATGACCCTGTGAATGGGATCGATCCGGAGGGGGAAGAAATCAGGATCTATAACACGCCAGCTTTTTCCTGGACAGGTCTTGAAGGCCTAAATCACGCATGGGTATGGTCTACTGAGTTAGAGATTGGAAAAGGCGCAAATGGGAGCAGTTGGACAGGATTGGGTGATGGAACTAATAAAAAAGAAATGGGATGCAGTCCATATGTTGTAGTTGAGTTGCCAGAAGGGATGACTGAAAAGAGTTTTATGGAGCAGATAAATAAGGCTCCTAATTGGAATAATTGGATTTATTTTTTCTTTGTAAATGACTGTCACAATGACCTGGAGCGAGCCTTCGAACATGCCGGAGTACCATATCCTGGTGCTCCTGGAGGAAGAATTGATTACGACGACAACATTAAAAATAAAATCAATAGCTTTTTCCGGCAAGCGGTGGATGCTTTATATAATCTTTACAGAATGCCAAGACAATAGAAGGCTAGCAATGCGAACAAGAAATAAAGCCATAGTAGTCTGGGCAATTATTATTGCTGTTATTGGGATTGGTCTTTTAACCTTTGGAGGTAGAACAGAATACACTTTCCGACTAAAAACATTTCCACCTGGTACAAGACCGGAAGAAAAAGGTTGGGAATACATGCTTTCTGTCCACGTGTATTCAAACAAAAGTCCTATTACCAGAAAATCTACTAAAGAAGTAAGAATAATGGTTTATGATAATGATTATAATAGTGACAAGTACCTATTAAAGGATATGTATGAATACGAATCGGCTAGTATAAACTCCAATATAAAATGGGATACTTTTGAGGAAATTCAAATTGAACTGATTGAGGAAGGAAATTCGTATTCTGATGATCCTTACAATAAGAGATTGGTTAAACGAGGACCAAAAATACTTGAAGTATTGAAATACCGGTATGACAAAGAAACGGGAAAATTCCATCCGACACCTGACCCCGACAAGCCGTGATGTTTGATTCATCAGCAA
Source organism: Myxococcota bacterium (assembly GCA_963663525.2). Classification (GTDB taxonomy): domain Bacteria; phylum Myxococcota_A; class SURF-8; order SURF-8. The sequence goes on along the minus strand of CAXXHC010000002.1, from coordinate 284,674 downwards.
TCAACGTTGGACACCCGGTTTCAAAGACGACGGGTGACCCTAACAAGTCGTGATCTTTGATAATATATTGGGTGGCATGGACGAAGCGAAGCTTGTCCATGGGGATTGTACTATGGCTGCAAGGTTCGTGTACGACGACGGGTGACCCTGACAAACAGTGATCTTTGATAATATATTGGGTGGCATGGACGAAGCGAAGCTTGTCCATGGGGATGGGGACTTGGAGGCTCGGTTCGTCTACGGCACGAAGTCCCATGTCCCGACGGGTGACCCTGACAAGTCGTGATCTTTGATAATATATTGGGTGGCATGGACGAAGCGAAGCTTGTCCATGGACATCGTTCGTACACGGGCAACCTGACGTTTCACGTCGCTTGGCCCGTAACCACCCGCTAAAATGATCTCTAAAATCAATGAAAAACCGCTATAGCCCGACTTTCAACTCTTCCTTGTAAGTGGCTGTTTATTCCTGGGTTTCCAGCCAGCGTTCGGCGTCCAGTGCGGCCATGCAACCGCTTCCGGCGGCGGTGATGGCCTGCCGGTATTTGTGGTCCTGCACGTCGCCGCAGGCGTAGACGCCCTCGACCGAGGTTTCCGACGAATCGCTTTTGGTGACCACGTAGCCCGCTTTGTCCAGTTCCACCTGATCCACGAAGATTTTCGTATTCGGCGTGTGTCCGATGGCGAGGAAAAAGCCTTCCGCCTCGATTTCCCGTGTTTCGCCCGTTTTCACGTTCTTGACGATAGCACCGTGCACGCCGCGTTCGTCGCCGAGCACTTCGATGGGCACCGAATCCCAGACGACCTCGATTTTCGGGTTCTCCATCACGCGTTTTTGCATGATTTTGCTGGCGCGGAATTCGTCTCGTCGGTGGATGAGATAGATTTTGGAGCCGAACTTGGACAGGTGCGAGGCTTCTTCCATCGCCGAATCGCCGCCGCCCACCACCACGATGGGGACGTCTTTGTAGAACGGGGCGTCGCAGGTGGCGCAAGCACTCACGCCGAAGCCCATGAAGCGCTGTTCGGAGTCCAGACCGAGGTAGCGAGCGGAAGCCCCGGTGGAGATGATTACGGCATCAGCGGTGTACTTTGTACCATCGGCTACCAGTTTGAACGGACGTTCGGAGAAGTCCACCTTCTCCACGAAACCCGGCAGCACGCGCGTCCCGAAACGCTCGGCCTGCTTCCGGAAAATATCCATCATTTCGGTGCCTTGCACTCCATTGACGAAGCCCGGAAAGTTTTCCACTTCGCTCGTCGTGGTTAGCTGACCGCCGGGAATATCGCCTTCGAAAAGGATCGGCTCCAGGTTGGCGCGGGCCAGGTACAGGGCTGCGGTATATCCGGCAGGGCCGGACCCGATCACGATCACTTTGGCGTGGGTTGCTTCGCTCATGTTTGCCTCCTCGAAGGAACGGTTGGATTTGAGTTGCTTTGTAGCACGTTCGCACTTCCTTGGCAATCGTTCGTGAAACACAAGGCCCGCATTCGCGTGCTATCTCAAGGGAGCCGCAAACGCGGCGAACGTCGCAGGAAAAGTTTTCAATGAAATATTCAATTGGTGTGAAATTTTTTAGTGCGGATTCAGGATGGACCCGAAGGGTCCAAGTGCCTCTCCCAAAGGGAGAAGTCGGTGCTTTGGCACCGGGTGAGGGGAAGTTTTTGACACCATCACCCTAACCCTCTCCCTCAAGGGAGAGTGAAAATAAGTCTTATGATTTCAATATGTTGCAACTTTCTCCGAAATACTTTGCACTATTTTAATTTCCGCCCAATATCCAATTGGTGGACAACAAAAGCCTCTTGTGTGTAAAAAGAAAGCGTTTTTCGGGGGAACAGAAAATCATTCTCAAAAGCGTCTAATGCAGCCATCAGGAACCGAGAAAAGGATCTTTCATGAACGAACTCCATATGCCGATCTCTCCTACGAATTCGAATCGTTTTTTCGTATGCCTTTTCGTGATGATGCTTGTATTTTCCATGGCTTGCAGCGACGACTCCGGCCAGGAAGTGTTTCCCGGCGATGGTGATGCCGACAGCGAGAGCGCCGACGTCGAAAACGAAACGGAGACGGAAGCCGAACTCCTCACCGTGCCGTTCGTGCCGGAACAGGCCGAAAATCCATACGTGGACGTACCTTTCCGGCAGGAAATCAACCACACCGGCAACGAAGTGGAGGCGGGAATCGGGCCGCTGGTGGCCGTGTTGCTTCCGCCGTCCACTGCGACGGAATACGAAAGTCCCTTGCAGATCGCTCCTCGCGGACAGGTCACCCACGATGAAAACGACGCTCCCGAAATCCTCGCCATCGACGAAACCCATCCCGATTTGCAATACGCCGCATTCCGCGGAAATAAACTGTATACGGCTAGCGCCTCCTATCTGTATGGGGGAGACAATCCCGTTGCCGCTCCCGACGGCACGAACATTGCCGGTCTTGTGCAAGGGACTGAATTTCTTTATGTTTTGACGGATCAGGGGCTCGGTTTCGTCTCCGATACGGGAGTGGTCTGGCCTCAAGACGGCACACCCGTTACGGCGGTTCTCGAAACGGAAAGTTCTCTGTTCGTAGCCTACGAAGACACGTTGAAAGCCTACCCGGTTCCGCAAAATGCCGAGTTGCCGGAGGCGTCGTTCGAGTTTACGGCTATTGCCGATCCTCTGCCGGGAACCATCCGGGCGATGGTGGCCGACGTGACACTGCCCACCGAGATCGATCTCGTGCTTGTCGGTGAAAAGAACCTTGTAGGCTTGGATCTCGGCGGGTCGTCGCCGGTCGTGATGGACGTCGCCGAATTCGCCGAAGAACGAGTGCCTTTGAAAAAACCCACCTGTGCCGCGCCTGCCTCGGACGGCGGGTTCATCGTCGGTACCGAAGGCGGAGCCTACCGTATTATGGTGCGCGACATCGGGCCGGAATGGCGTATTTACAACGACTTACGCTGGTTGCCGGATCGGCATGTGCAAGGCATCGCCACAGATGCAAACCTCGAAGATGGCCCGATCTACTTCGCCACGGAAGGGGGGATGGCCTCGGTTACGGTGGAATGGATGACCCTCGAGGAAAAGGTGGCGCGCGCCATCGAGCGCATCGTGCTGCGCCACGACCGGGACGGCGCGGTAGCCGACTCGCGGCTGTCCGTCGCGGGCGATCTCTCGACCAACGTTCCCTACGATTCGGACAACGACGGCGGCTGGACCTGCTATTGGTTGCTCGGAGAATGCTTCCGGTATCTGATGACGGGCGACGAGGACGCCAAGGCACATTTCGACAAGTCGCTGGAGCGGATGCTCAGCTTTCAGACGCTCACCGGCACGGACTATTTCATGGCTCGCTCGGTAATTCGCAAGGATGGTTGCATATTGGATGACTGCGACAACCCGGACGACGGTGAGTGGTTCACCTCTCCAGATGGCGAATGGTGGGTGAAAGCGGATACTTCCAACGACGAGGTGACCTCCCACATGTTCATGATGGGCCACGCCTACGACCTCTGCGCCGACGAAACCCAGCAGGCGGCGATCCGGCAACATGTGGACAACATCATCGGCGGCATCGTCGATCACGGCTATCAACTTTGTGATGTGGACGGGAAAGTCACCTCCTATGGGCAATTCGACCCGGAATACGTCAATCACCCGCTGGTAGGAGCCATCGCCGACGGTGGCCGTCGCAGCGTACAGATGATCGCCAACCTGACGATCGCCTACTACATGACCGGCAAGCAGGAATACCTGGATGCCAAGCAATACCTGATGGACGAGCACCACTACGACGAGAACATCGTCCACGAGTGCGAACCCACTTTCCGGCGGGGCAGCGGCGACGGTGACGAACTGGCCACGCAGGCGTTTTTCCCGCTGTTACGCTACGAAAGCGACCCGGATCTGCGGGCGAAATGGATGGAAGGCTGGAACAACACCTATGGCAACATGAAACTCCAGCAAGCCGCGATGTGGGACTTGATTAACGCCGTGTTGGGCGGTGAGGTGACGGACTTCTTCTACGCCTCGCGTTGGCTCAAACTGTACCCGATGGACCTCATTCGCTGGCATCAACACAACAGCCACCGCCTGGATCTCGTCGATGCTCCGCCGTATTACTCCGACCGCTACCAAGGCGAGCGGAAAATGCGTAGCGACGGCTACATCATTCCCGGCGACGAACGCCCGAACATCCGCCACAACACGAGCCAATACCAATTCGAGGGCGGATGGGGAGCCAATCGGGAGTTGGACGGCGCGGACTTCATCATGCCGTATTGGATGGGGCGCTATTACGGGTTTATTGTGCCGGAAAAATAGAAATATATCGGGAGGTTCGGCAAGTTTTCACGCTTTGGAGGACCGTGCTTTCGTGGCGTCTTTGAGACGTTGCAGTAGCTCGTATGGGATGTTTAAATTTCCCTGTCCCACCCCCAGGCGGGCGTCCGGTTTGGCTTCACCATGGAAATCCGAGCCTCCTGTGACGAGCAGCCCCAGCCGCTCGGCCAATTTCAGGTAGGTTTGTGTTTGTTCGGCGGAATGGTCGGTGTAGTGGCATTCCAGACCGTCCAGACCCGCACTCGCCAGCGATTCCACGAGGAGTTCCAACTCGCTTCCCTTAGCCTTGACCCACTTTGGATGCGCCAGAACGGCCAGCCCTCCGGCGCTGTGTATGATCGCGATGGCATCTTCGGCGGTGGCCCGGCGACGTTCGGCATAGGCCGGGCGGTTTTTACCCAAGTAGCGGTTGAAGGCTTCATCGAACGAAGCCACCACGCCTTTTTCAATCAGCGCCTTGGCGAAATGGGGACGTCCCAGGGCACCTTCGTCGTCGTTGTCGTCTTTCTGGCGCAGGACATCTTCCAGTGAGAGATCGATGCCGAGCTTGTGCAAGTTGTCGAGAATCTTGACGTTTCGCTCGTTTCTGCTGTCGTTGAATTCCGCGAGGCTCACCCCGAAGGCTTCGTCTGCCGGATCGAAAAGATAACCCAGCATGTGGGCCGAACCTTTTTCCAGGGAAACCGAAATCTCCACACCCGGAATGCATTCGATGCCGATTTCCTCCGACGCCTTCAAAGCCTCGTTCACGCCGGAAATCGTGTCGTGATCGGTCAGGGCGAAGGCTTCAAGGCCCGCATCGGATACCATGCGGGCCAGATCGGTAGGCGAGTAGGTGCCGTCCGACGCCGTGGAATGAGTGTGCAGATCGATTCCCATAACTCCCCTTTATCACTTGTGAATTCCGTTTACGAACGGCGTTTGACCTTGCCGATCAGGGCTTCGATTTTCGCCTGGCGATTTTTGGTGAGATGCTCGACGAGGTTCTTTTCGAGCTTCCGCCCGATCACCGGCACGGGGATGTCGAACACACCCGTTTCGTGGAATACGCAACGTTCGTCGCCGTCTTCGACGACTTTCGTCGTGCCTTCCACGCGGGCGCGCGCGCCGACGCCTTCCGACTTGCGAATCCACGTACTGAACCGCTTGGCCACGTCCCATTCGGTAGTCATGACCGCCTTGATGACACCGATTCCCATCGGCAGCGGCTCTTCGTACTCCAGTTTCGTCAGCAGACGATGCTCGGTTTTCTCCAAGACCGTGCACTTCGGATTCTGTCCTCCCTGGACCCAGGTCCATTCCTCGATGAATTTTGGATCGGTGACGGTTTCGAAGACTTTTTTCGCATTGAAAGGGATCGTGTCTTTGAATTCCCAGTTCCTGGCCATGCAATCAACCTCATAGCAAAGGGAAAAGGGCGACTACTGCCGCCGTCGGATTTCCTCCACCAGTTTGGGAAGAATCTCGCTGGTGGAGCCTTGGAGATGCAACGTCCCGAAATCGTGGCTCAAATGCGTGGTTTCCAGGTTGATTTCGATCAGCCGACCGCCTCGTTCGAGCACGATCTGGGGCACCATGTTCGCCGGAGCGACCTGCGCGCTGGTTCCGGCGACGATTATCAGTTCCGCCTGGGTGGCGACCTGCTGGGTATCGATCAATGCCTCGGCAGGGATCATTTCACCGAACAGCACGACGTCCGGTTTCAATACCTGGCCGCAGGGACATTCCGGTGGATCGCCCATGGCTTGTGCTTCGGCTTTCGTATACGTTTTACCGCAGGAAATGCAGATCAGGCGGCTGGCGTTGCCGTGAAATTCGATCACGTGGCCACTTCCCGCGTCCTGATGGAGATTGTCGATATTCTGCGTGATGACGGCCTGAAGCAAGCCCATTTGTTCCAATTCGGCCAAGGACACGTGACCGGGATTCGGTTCCTTGCCCTCCATGAGAGCGTGCATTTCACGGATCATCGTCCAGACCCGGTGCGGATCGGTCTTGAAACTCTCGATATGGGCGTAGTCAAAAGGATCGTACTTGGCCCACAGGCCGGTGGCGGAACGAAAATCGGGAATGCCGGAATCGACGGAGATCCCCGCTCCCGTCAACGCAATGGTGTGGGAAGACGAAAGAACAAGGTCCGCCGCCTCTTTGATGTCCCCGCCGCCGTTGAAATTCAAATCCATATCCAACCCTTTCAACCACCGCTGCGAAAACGCGTCACGCAGAAAACTCGTCATCTTCCGGATTGATAAGGTTCTGTTCATACGTTTTCCAAGTGTACAACACGACTAATCGGGATCGCAAGCTCCGTTGCAATATTGTACGATTTCTCCCAGGTTGAGGAACGTTTTGGTCTGATCGAGCACGTGCGGCAGCAGGCAGACGTCGGTGTGCACGCCGTTGTCCGCGCTGGCCGGTACGTTGGTGTTGGGTGGAAACGGATCTTGCGATTGTTCCACCATGTGCACCTGCGACATGACCGATCCCCCCTCCGGGGTCTCCACGGTTTCGAGACCGTACACCTCGTAAACGGAAGGCGTAAGCAGTTTGACCCCCATGCCGCGGGCCAGCATTTCCGTTGTCATGTTAGGCACTTGCGAGTCTCCGATTGCTTCCTGCAAGATCACCCGGCGTTCCTCCGGCGCATCTTCGAGTGGATCTTTGAACATAAGCCGGGTGAGGTTGATCGGGTCGGAGTGATCGAAGCGGGTCTGCACGAAAGCCTGACCCATCTGCTGCACCAATGGGTCGGGGTATTGCAGGTCGAAAAAGGTTTTGATGCTATTCCACACCGTCGAGCGAGGCAGCATGTTCGACCATACCGAGCCCGGCACCGCCAGCACGGCGCGGGTGATGCGGTTGGAGATGGATACCAGGCTGGAACCCTGGATGCCTCCTAGGCTGACCCCGTAATACAGCACTTCGTCCGTTTTCAGCAGATCCCAGTCCCCGATCTTCACCCGGTCATCGTATTGAAGCGTTCCAAGAGTCAGTTCGATCAGCGTCAAGTTGTTGATGAGCGACTGTTGCAGGCGGTCGGTAATCAGCCCGATGTTGTTGATATCGGGTACGACTTGGGACACGATGACATTGTAATCGTTTTTAGAAAGCCCGATCCAGTCCGTAGCCACGATTACGGCCTCGTTTTGCTGCGCAAGAGGCTGAATGTACTGCGGTCCCGGCCAGTTTTTAAGGTAGCCCACGCCATCGCCGAAAATTCCATGGCCGAAAAGAATCAGCGGCAGTGGTTCTTTGCGCTCCAAAGCGACTTTCGGAATCAGCATCGCGAACGGAAAAGACAGGTTTTCCGTCTGGCGAATGGGGCGGTTGTTCTCGTCGTAGTCGAAAATGCTGTCCTCGTTGATAAACGTCGGTACCTCGAATTCCCCGATCACGATGCGTGCGATGTTGTCGCTGATGTCGTCCTTGGTTTCGTCCTCGTTGATGGTGTAGCCGAGGCCGGTTCCTTCCATTTCCTCGAACGCTGTTTCCCGCATGGAAAGCACCGAGCCCAACAGCCAGTCCTTGCTGGCCACCATGTAATCCCAGGCCAGCAGAATTTCGTTACGCGAGTATCCGTTTTCATCAAGGAAATCGAAGAGTTGATTGTAATGTCCTCTGGACGACTCGATCCATTCGTTGGTGGTGGGGATGCCGTCGCGGAGGGCTTCGAAGGCGACGGGGCAGGGTACCGGGACGCCCTCGGTATCGGTGATGCCGTCACGGAACACGATGATGTGCCGATGTCCCATTTCGAGCGGCTCCAAAGGCCGGACGATCAACGCGTAGCGGTCGGGGTAGTCCTCGATGCGTTCGCGGTTCATGTCCATTTCCGACATGATGGCGATGCGTTCGCCGCTGTCCCAATCGAACAGCGCGATGGGGGCGTCTTCCTCGATGGTATCCGCCAAGCCATGCTGATCCGAGAGGAAATCCTCGTGGATGTCGTACCCCATGTGCAGCAGAATCGGACCGGCGGGACTGTAGCCGTCGGAACGATTGGCGCTGCTGATGTCGAAGTATTTATCGCCGTCTTCGTTTTTCAGCGAGTCTAGAGGATAGTTGCCCCGAACGCCGGTGGACGTCGTTTCGTCCTCTATCTCGTAGTAGCTGGACGGAATGGGCAGGATGCACTCGTCGCTTGTCGCAAATGGGTTGCAACCTTCTTGAATCACTACATTTACAGGCTCTATGTCCTGGAGGTCGTAGTGATCGTCGTCGAGTTCGGAAGTCGTTTCCTCGATGTCTGCGTCTGCATCGGGAACGTGGAATTCCTTGGTGTCTTCCGTGCAGGCGAAAAGGAAGGCGGTCGAAAGGATGAAGACGAACCAATGCGGTTTTAATTCGTGGAAAAGTCTTGTAATTCTCGAAGGATGCAGAACGCGCATTGGATTGGTCCTCCCGCGAATTGGAGTTGCCTTGAGAAAAAATCACTATATCCGTATTTGTTTTCCGGTGCAAGTTCACGGCAAATATCGAGAAACAAAAGGGCGGAAATGAAAATAGTGCAAAATATTTCTGATGCAAGTGCAACATATTGAAATTAAAAGACTTATATCCCCTCTCCCTGAGGGAGAGGGTTAGGGTGAGGGAACACGAAACTTTCCCTCACCCGGTGCTAAAGCACCGGCCTCTCCCACTAGGAGAGGCGCTTGGACCCTGCGGGTCCATCCTAAATCCGCACTAAAAAATTTCCGCCCAAACATGTCATTTCACTCAGATTGCATACCGCTCACTCCGAGTGCCGCCCGTAAGGGCGGTGTATCGAGGAGTAAATGGTATGGCTCGATACGATTTGCTTCGCAAATCACTCGCCATGAGCGTTTTTTGGGCAAAGTGGCAATTTTTTGGAATACACCCGAAACAAACGGGTGCGAATAAAATGTAGGGGAAAATCGCGGTTTTCCTGGTTGGGTAAGAGACGAATGGATGAAAAAAGGAGGTTCTACCGTTTGTCGCGAACGTAGGGCCGAGGGGGTGGCGGTGTTTTGTCCGTCTGCCGCAAAATGACGAAATCCACACCGATATCATAGCCTTCGGAGTGTTCGTTACGTCCCACGGCAGTGAACGTCAGCGTATGATGCCCTTCGGTCAGCTTTACCGGCTCGTGAATGCTCACGAAATCCGGTTTGAAGGTTTCGCCGTATGCGTCGAAAGGCTCGCCCAACGGACGGCCATCTACGAACAATTGCCAGATGCCCATGTTCTCGTCACGACCGGCGCGGATTTTGATCTCGTATTCCGCTTCCTCAAATACCCATTGCCATATGGAGAACGACGCGCCGGGGCCTTCGGCTTCGAATCGAAGCTGAAGGCTGCCCGAAAAGCCGCGATCATTGCGTTCTTCCTCGTTCCAGGTGCTTTCCTGGGTGGCGTGTCCGTTGACCGGTGAGAATACCGGCCATTTCTGTTCGCCTTCGAAAAACACGATTCCCTGCCATGGAATGGGTTTGAGTTCGTGCAGCCATTTGTCGGTCCAGTTGTACCGGTAAAAGCGGCGATCCGGGTACCAGTACATAAGTTGACTGGAGGCATCCATCCAGTGGCGGGCGTAGATCACATCAGGGTTGTCACCGGTGCTCTGGAAATTGAGACCCTCGCAGTAATCGACGGAAGATCCCGGAATCAGCACCACGGCATGATGAACGTGCAAATCCTTGACGAGATTGCCCAGAACGTCGTCGATCCCCCTGAAATGACTGTAACTTTCCACAAGACTGGGATAGACGGCGGCAAAGGAAAAGCCTGATGTGCCCACCAGAAAAGCCGGAACGAGGGCCGCCAGCAGTTTGCGGGAAACGGGCCGTTTTCCGATGCGTGACAGAACTCGGTGTAACGCTACGAGCGCGCCCGCCAGCAAAATCAGCCAGGGGAACAGAGCCTCGAAGTAGAAGCGTGGGCCGTAGCAGTTGCCGTGGTAGTAGAAAAAGAAGTAGCCGCCGACAATCGCCAACGGAAGGCTCCAGAGCCAGAGCAGGCGGCGGCGTGGAAGTAGCAGAAAAGACAAAGGAAACACCAGCAACAATACAGGCCAGCCATAAAGGTTGAGGCGCAAACTCGCCATTCGGTGTTGCGTGACCTTCCAGGCGTCTTTCGGGTAAAATCCGTCGGGAAAACCGTAACGGCCATGTTCGTAAGTGCAACCGACCGTCTCCCCGAAGCCGAGACGGTGGCAGTCGGGATGTTCTTCGGTCTGCTCGAACCACTGATCCTGGGGGAAGGTCAGCCACGCACCGGTCAACGCACGATTGTATCCGAGCAACAGGCCCGCGCCGAGGATCATCGGTACGAGCGCTGGGAGGATGGAGGCCAGGAAAGGTTTGAAAAGACTACGGTTTTTCAAAGAAATCAATAGCACGAGGGCCACGGCGGAGGCGGTCAGCAACCCGTTGAAAGGTCGTATCAGAATCAATATTCCGATGGATGCGCCGATGATCGCGGCGGTCTTTTTAATGGGGCGGGAAGTCCATGCGTGGGCGCGTTCCATGGCCAGCAGGGTGAAAAACGCGCAAGAGACGTGGGACATGAACGAGGCCGACATGAACATAAAAAACGGGGAAGCGAGGCCCAAAAGGGCTGTCAATCGGGCCACGGGCTCGCCGAACAGACGGGATGCCCAACGACTCGCCAGTAGTAGCGTGGCAGCTCCGATGATCGGATTTACCAGCCACGAGGCGCCGAGCAGCACGCCTGAGGCCAGCAGTATCGGCCATCCGGGTGGGAAAATGGAGTAATAGCGCCCGTCGTTGATGAGAAAGTGGCCGTTGAAGAACTCGGCCAATGGGTGGCTGTCTAAGAACAAATGCCCCGAGGCCAGGGTTTTCGCCTGCCAGAGGTAGGCTGTGGAATCGGTCACATGAGGAATACCACCAAGTACGGAATAGGCGAAAACGATGGAAGTTCCAAGGGTTAGCAAAACGATCGACGTGTAAAACGTGGTTGTGCCAATGGAGTTAACGGCGTGCACGAGCCATTCAAAGGGACGTTGAAACAGGTACGCCGAAACGAACGCCGCACCGAAAGCCACCCATGGCCAGGGCCAAAACGTCGTGAAAGGTCGCCAAAACGCAACCCCGAAAAACAGCAGCAGGCAACCGACGGCCAAGGCGGTGCGCCAGACAATTTCCCCGGTGGAAAAAGCCGGGACGCGATCTTCATATTCGGGCGGGGCCATCGAGGTACCGTATTTTTGCCGGAGGTCGAGCGGCTATTTCTTGTTTTTTTCCAGGGCCTTTTTCAATAGATCGGCCATCAATCCGGTGGAGACGGCTTCGCCATCCTTGGTGTCGCTGTATCGCGTCACCTGGTCGCTTCCCCGGCTGCGTTCCCATTCCTCGCGGCGGCTTTCCCGCTGTCCTTCCTTGCGCATCGGCGGCGGTCCGGAGGGTCGCGGCGGCTTGCGCGGTGTGTTGCGTTTGCCGCCCGGAGCGCGGCGAGGTTCGGAACTTCGGGGGTGGTTGTCGTCGCCGGAACGAGGAGGCCGTCTTCTGCGTGGCGCATCGGGAGCGGGGACTTCCCCGTCGGAAGAAGGCGCTTCGCCCGGTTCCGGCTCGGGGGGAGGCGTTTCCAACGCTTTCATGGAAAGCCCGATGCGGTTGCGCTCCCGATTGACTTCGATGACCTTGACTTGCACTTTCTTGCCGACTTCGATGAACTGCGAGGCGTCGCGCACGAAGCGGTGGGAGAGTTCCGAGACGTGCACGAGCCCATCGTTTTGCACGCCGATGTCTACGAAAGCGCCGAACTCCGTCACGTTGGTCACGGTGCCTTCCATGACCGCGCCTTCTTCCAGGTCGTCCATAGTCTTCAACTCGTCGCCGTAGTCCGGCGCGACGAATTCGGGACGGATGGAGCGTTTCGGGTTGAGCAATTCGTTGAGGATGTCCCGCCATGTGTAGGAGCCGAGCAAAGCCTCGTACTTGGCCGAATCTACAGTGTTTTCCAAGTCTTCCCGACCGATCAGTTCGCCCGTTTCAACTCCGAGTTCCTTGGCGATTTCTTCCAAGACCTCGTAGCGTTCGGGATGAATCCGGGTCGCGTCGAACGGAGGACCGCCCTCCACACGCAGAAATCCAGCAGCCTGTTGAAACGCTTCGTCGCCAAATCCCGGCACTTCTTTCAGCACAAACAAAGAGGTGAACGGGCCGTTGTCGGCGCGCCAGCGCACGACGGTGCGGGCGAGAATCGGGCCGATCCCCGAAATTTTCGACAGCATCGCCACCGAGGCGCGGTTGACGTCGCAGCCCAGGCGGTTCACGCAGAATTCCATCACCTGATCCAGTCGACGGGATAGTTTTTGCTGGTCCACGTCCTGCTGATATTGGCCCACGCCGATCAGTTTCGGGTCGATCTTGACGAGTTCGGCCAGCGGATCTTGCAGCCGCCGCCCGATGGACACCGCGCTTCGCGTGGCCTGTCCCGCTCCTGGAAGTTCTTCCCGCGCTTCGGGTGTAGTGCTGTAAGTGCTTGTACCAGCTTGATTGACCAGTACCACGGGGATGGAGTCGCGTTCTCGTTCCTTCAGGTATCTCCGTACCACCGAGAGAACCTCGCGGCCTCCCTTGCTATTTCCCACGGCCACGGCTTCGAAGGGTTTTTCCTCGTAAAGCCGGTCAAGCACTTTGTAAGAGCCTTCGATGTCGTTTTTCGGGGCAATGGGATAAATCGTCGTGTTGTCAAGCAACTCGCCGTCTTTGCCGACGATCGCGATTTTCACTCCTGCCCGTCCGCCGGGGTCCATCGCCAGCACGGTATGCTGGGGAAGGGGAGCCGACAGAAGCAGGTTTTCCAGGTTGCGGGCGAAGATTTCGATGGCTTCGTTGTCGGCTTTGCGGCGCAATTCCAGGCGAATATCCGTTTCGATCTGCGGTCCCAAGAAGCGAGTGTAGCTTTCGTCGATACAGGAATGCAGGGTTTCGGCCCAGATCGAATCCGGGTTGGTAAGGACGATTTTTTCGATTTCCTGGAAAGCTCGTTCCGGGTCGAGGCCGATTCGGACGGTCAGGATTTTTGCACGTTCTCCCCGGCGAATGGCAAGCAGACGATGGGAGGGTGTCGAGCGGATCGGCTCTTTAAAATCGAAATACGGCTTGTATTTCCCGGGTTTTTCCTTGGCGTCTTCGCGCAGGTGGCTTTCGATGAAGCCTTCCCGCCAGGTGAGACTTCGCAAACGGCGGCGAATTTTTCGCGATCGGGCGAGGGCTTCGATCACGATGCTCGTAGCGCCTTTGATCGCCTCTTCCGGGGTTTCGACGTTTTTTTCAACCGATACGTGCAGTTGGCCAAGGGCGGTTTGGGTGGCCGTTTCGGTTTTCTGCTCCAGAATTCTATCGGCCAGCGGTTCGAGTCCCTGGTCTATGGCGCGTGAAGCAGGCGAACGACGCCGCTTGCGGAAGGGCAGGGCGAGGTCTTCGAGTTCCACGCGGCTGCGGCAGGATTCGATGGCGTTCCGAAGGTCTTCGGTGAGCAGTCCCTTTTCTTCGGCCATGTTTGCGACTTGAGCCTTGCGCCCCTGCAATTCGGTATAAAACCGCAAACGTTCCTGAAGCTGGGCGATTTTATGCTCGCCAAGATCCCCGTGAATTTCCTTGCGGTATCGGGCGATAAAGGGAATGGTGGCGCCTTCGCCGAAAAGGGCTCGAACGCCCGTTACCACTTCCACGCTACTATCCACGTCCTGAGCGACCGCTTTCAAGATATCGAAAGCCATCCGTTCCTCCACACCAATCATTGCCAAGTTCGGGAATTATACGCCGTTTCGTAGGCTTCCCGATTAACGAAATTCTATGCACGCTACCCGATTGTGCCGTGAAAGTAAAGGGCGTAGTTGTTTCCGGCGCTTGTGATATAGGCTTTGGCGTGGAAGATTGGATTTCCGGCGATTCTATCGCCTGCGACGGCTCTTCCGGTGCCTCCGGTTTTGAGCTCTTTTGCTGCGCGAATTTCGCGAGGGATCTTTCGGACGGGCGATGGTCCACGGAGATTGCCAGATCATGCGGACGATGTAACGTTGATCCGGGTTGGGAGTGAGGTAGGTCAGTTCTCCTTCGTAGCCCAACAGCACGAAATTCCGGTCGATCCATAAAACAGCGGCCTCCGAAAAAATCGAGGCATCCTGAGATACTTCATACAGGCCGGGTTCGCATCCGTAAAGGTCAGCGATGGGATCGTTTACGTCGAACAGAGCGCGGTACTCGCCATCTTCGTCTTTTTCGATCGAGTCCAGCGCAACTCCTTTGCAGACCCCATGGGTGGCCTCGCTCCATTGTTCGGAATGGTGCACTACCGTAATCGTTCCATTGGATTCCATGACCCGTTCGAGACGCTTTTCTCGTCGGATTTCGTTTTTCTTCTCCACTTCTTCCGAGCCGAACAAAGCCGAGCAGTCGTCTTCGTCGTAAGGCTCGCTATCTTCCTCGGCGTTATCCACGGAGGATGTATCCCGAGGCGTTTCGTCAGGTGCATTGTCGGTGGATGCGACTTCCTCGGAAGCCTCTTCCGTTTCATTCGCAGCGGAAGAAACCGAAGTCAAAGCCAACGATCCCACAAGAACAATGCACAGCACCCACAATAAATTCCATATGCTACATCGCGAGAAAGAGACGAAATCGCTTGCCGAAAGTGGATGAATGGTGCCTCTCGTGGGGTATCTGGCGTCTATTTCCGACTTTTTTTCGACGGGTAGCGATGTCTTGTTCGCAGAATGGGAGAACTTTGAGGCTCCCGAAATTGTTAAATACTGGAAGATATGTGACGGAGAAAATATGTCTCTTAAAGGTGTAAGAAAACGGCCATTTGTTAGGAAATGATGTGCCGACATTGGCGAAAAAAATCCTTTCATGTCGAATATTTTCTTAAAATAGCTCATTTATCCCAATAACAATATTTATTTAGCGCTTGACACTATCCTTCCTCAATGGTAGGAAACATACCAATGTTAAGGGAGAAAACTGATAGTGTCAAGGTTATGAACGAATCTTCCGAATACTCGCCGAGGCGTACAATGCGCATTGCAGACCCATCCAAAGGCATGTTCCCCATCGGTGTCGTGGCCGACATGATCGGGATATCCCAAAAGCAGCTTCGGGTGTACGAATCGAAGGGAGTGATTTTCCCCGCGAGATCCGACGGCAACCGGCGTCTGTATTCGCAGCGGGATGTGGAACTGCTGACTTTCATTCACTATCTGGTGTCCGTGGAAAAGATCAACCTCGCGGGCGTCAGGTTCATTCTTGGAATGATGAGGAAGCTTTCCAGGGAAGAACGGCACGATCTGATTCTTTCCGTCGAGGATACCATCCGCCAATTGAACGTACCGGACAAAGCGGCATTCGAGGAGCGCGAGCCCAAGGAAGAAAACGACCCCCTGCTCCAATCTCCGAAAAAAGGCTCTCCCGTGCTTGAAGAACTGGAATCGATCGAAATCGACGATTCCGAGGAAGTGTGACCGGCAAACCAATGCACTGGATCGATTTCACCATTATTGCCGTATACATGGCTGCCATGTTGGGCGTCGGCTTCTTCTTTCTGAAGCGTCAGACGAGCGTGGACGAATATTTCGTCGGGGACCGCAACATGGGTGCGGGCCACATCGGCTTTTCGGTCGTTGCCACGGACGTGGGCGGTGGGTTTTCCATCGGGCTGGGCGGTCTTGGTTTCGCGATGGGACTGTCCGGGTCGTGGTTGCTGTTCAGCGGTCTATTGGGCGCGTGGCTGGCGGCGGTGTTGTTGATTCCCAAGGTCAAGAAACTTGGAGACCATTTCGGCCTCCTGACCTATCCCGATTTTCTGGAAAAACGTTTCGATTCCAAAACGAGGCTCGTAGCGGCTGTGGTTTCGGGTATCGGATACGCCGGATTCGTGGGGGCGCAGGTGCTTGCCGGAGCCAAGTTGGGTAGTGCGGTGTTCGATGTGAGCCTGTGGACGGCGGTGATCGCGATGGCGGGCATTGCCATTTTATACACTTCTTTCGGCGGTATCCAGGCCGTGATTCTCACCGACTCCATCCAGTGGGTGGTGTTGCTGGGTGGCTTGTTGCTGTTCGCCCTGCCGTTTTCCTACGCGGAAATCGGAGGATGGCAAGCGTTGCGGGAAAGTCTGCCCGAAAGCCATTTCAGTTTGACGAATCTTTCTTTCGGGACGTTTCTCACCTGGATGTTCACCATCGTGCCGATATGGTTCGTGGGTATGACGCTGTACCAGCGCATTTACGCCACGCGCGACGTAAAAACCGCGAAAAAGGCCTGGTACCTGGCCGGATTGCTCGAATGGCCGGTGATGGCGTTTTTAGGGGTTGTGCTCGGCATGTTCGGTCGTGTGATGTTCCCCGACGCCGAATCGGAAATGGCGCTTCCGATGCTGATTAAAAACGTACTGCCTGTCGGATTGATCGGGTTGGTCAGCGCCGCGTATTTTTCGGCGATCATGTCCACGGCGGATAGCTGCCTGTTGGCGTCGGTGGGCAACCTCGTCAACGATATTTATCAGAAATACCTCGATCCACAGGCATCCGACCGCCGGGTATTGCACGTCAGCCGCGTGGTTACGTTGCTCGTCGGAACCGGTGCGGTCGTCATCGCCATGGCCGTACCGAAGGTGCTGGATAGCATCCTGCTTGCGTATTCCTTCATGGTGTCCGGCCTGTTCGTCCCGACTTTGGGAGGATTGCTGTGGAAGCGGGTGTCGTCCACGGCGGCGTTTTCGAGTATGATCGTCGGTGGCTTTTCCGCCCTGGCGTTGCACGCGCTGCCGTCTCTCAATCCTCTGGGCGAGCCGATCCTCGTGGCGCTACCGCTTTCGGCGGTGGTGCTGGTGGCGGGGACGTTTCTTAGACCCGCGACGCCATCCGAAAACGACATGGAGAAGATCCTATGACGAAAACGGAATCTCAAGACCAGGAGACCGCCACCTCACCCAATCGTGAAACCGGAGGGGGGGCATCTCGAAAGAAAGCGCGCATTCCTGTGGTGCATGGTGTCGATGGCATCGACGATATCGAGCACGTGGCGGATGAATGGGGAGGACTCGAACCGACCAAAAAAGACATGGGCGTGGTTGGGTTCGTGCTGGACAAAGGAGTGAAAACCACCGTGGTGGGCACCGTATACGGACTGGATTTCGAGATCGACGGTGAGGGGTACAAAGTCAAGGTATTCTTCGACTATTACAACAAGCGACTGAAGGTCGTGGATTACGGCGCCTCGAATTACACCGCGATGATCCGCCGCCTTGCCTGGCTCGCCGAAGCCAACGATTTCGACAAGATCTTCGTCAAGGCCAAAAAGGAGGATTTTCAGGTTTTCCTTTCGCACGGCTACATGATGGAAGGCGTGTTGCGCTACTATTTTCAAGGCGAGGACGCCTATGTGCTGTCCCGTTTTTCCTCGGCCCAGCGCGTGAGCAGTTCGGATCTGCTGGAGGAAGCGAAGCTGATCGAAAACCTGATCTACCGCTCCGAGCCCGGCGGCATTCGTCCGCTCGATTCGGATGTGGAGATCATCCGCGCCACGCTGGAACACATCCCCTTGCTGGCGGCGATCTACCGCAGCGTATTCAAGACGTATCCCTCCCCACTGACGAATCCGGACTACATCCAGTCCACGATGGATCATAACTTAATCTACCGTATGGCGGTGAAGGGCGAATCGGCGTTGGCTGCGGCCAGTGCGGACATGGACCGCAAACATCTCAACGCCGAAATGACCGATTGCGCCACGGTTCCCGAAGCCCAGGGAAAGGGATTGATGCAGCATTTGCTCAGTCGTCTGGAGGAGGATTTGAAGGGCGAGGGCATCATGACGGCCTACACGCTTGCACGTGGAATGAGCGTGGGCATGAACCGTTCGTTTTTCAAGCTGGGCTATGAATTTTCAGGCAGACTCGTCAATAATTGCGACATTTTCGGTCGTTTCGAGGATATGAACATCTGGGTCAAACGACTGACACATTAACGTCCGGGGCCACGAGCCCGAATGGACGGAAGCCGGGCGGTTGGTGTACGATCAACCGTCGGTTCGTTCGTCGCCGAGGGGGAAAATCGGCGGCACATCGGATCGATTTTATACCGTTTCATCTGCGTCCAGTGGAGGAACAAAACCTGTGAGGAGACATGGAAAGGCTTAAAACGGAAATCAAACTCGACGGCGAACCACGTCACGAAAACATCGGTGAGAAACGATGGCGTGACTGGAGATGGCAGGTCAAAAATGCCGTCAAAGATATCGATACGTTCGAAGATATGCTGGGAATCTCCCTGCCTGCGGAAATGCGCGAAACCACAGAAAAAACCCTCGAAAAATTCCCACTCTCGATTACGCCCTACTATCTTTCGTTGATGAACCGGGAACGGTTGGAAATCGATCCGATTTTCCGGCAGGCATTTCCTTCGCCGAAAGAACTGGAACGCACCGATTTCGAAATGGAAGATCCCCTGGCCGAGGACCGCGACAGCCCTGTGCCCGGTGTCACCGTGCGTTATCCCGACCGGGCGCTGTTTCTGGTGAGCAACCTTTGCGCCATGTACTGTCGCCACTGCACGAGAAAACGCAAGGTCGGCAGGGTCGATTCCGTACCCAATCGGAAACGCATCCAGGACGGCATCGATTATATCCGAAGCAATCCGGCGATTCGTGACGTCCTCGTATCGGGCGGCGACCCGTTCTTGTTGTCCACCGATTATCTGGACTGGATTTTGGGAGAAATCCGTTCCATCGAGCACGTCGAGATCGTTCGTATCGGCACTCGCACGCCAGTGGTGTTGCCGTTTCGAATCACCGAGAATCTGGTGTCGATGCTGAAAAAGCATCATCCTCTCTGGATCAACACCCATTTCAACCATCCGCGCGAAATGACGACCGATTCACAGAAAGCGCTTGCGATGCTGGCGGATGCCGGAATCCCACTCGGCAATCAGTCCGTGTTGCTTGCAGGGGTCAACGACTCGCCCGTTATCATCAAGAAATTGGTTCATTTGCTCGTGAAAAACCGGGTGCGGCCTTACTATCTTTTCCAGTGCGACATGTCCGAGGGGCTCAACCACTTCCGAACGCCGATCGGCAAAGGCATCGAGATCGTGGAAAGCCTGATCGGCCACACCAGCGGCTATGCAAGGCCGATGTACGTGATCGACGCGCCCGGAGGGGGAGGGAAGATCCCGATTCAACCCAATTATCAACTTTCCCGTTCGGGCAGCAAACTGGTTTTGAGGAATTATGAGGGCGTGATTACCACCTACCAGGAACCGGAAAACTACCACGAGCCCGATCCAGAGGCGATCGAGGCGACGCTCAACCATAAAACGTCGGATTTCCCGGAAGTTGTCGGAATCTGCCGCTTATTGTGTGACGACAACAGCGACATTTCGATAAAACCTTCCTCCTCGAACTGAGCCTGAACAATCAAGCTACTACACAATGACGCCTACTGGTCGGAGTTTCGACCGGTAGGCGTTTTTCTTTGTAGATTCAAGGGGTTGCCGATTTAACCCGCATAATTCATGAAGAATCTACTGCGACTTGAAAATCCTCGATCTTTCACTCGTTTCCCGATTTTCATCCTCGACAGACTGTAAAGTATGCCTGCGGGTGAAAATCGGTCCAACTTCATGAAATATCTTCGGTTTTCTGCGTCTCGCTACGATCCTCATGAATAATGCGGGTTAACCATGGGGAGACGCAGGAGATGCGTCCACCATGGGGATGGAGGTGCGACCCGATGAAGGATTTCAGGCTCCTTGCAACTCCGGGACTTCCGGGCATTCTTCCCTCAGCAACGAATACATGACGAAATCCCGGTACTTGCCGCGCGTAAAGGAGAACTTCCGCATCGTACCTTCGAGTTGATACCCGCATTTTTCCGCGACTTTTCGGCAGCCGATGTTTTCCACGTCCGTAACGACTTGCAGGCGTGGGATGTCTTTGCTGAGAAACAGGAAAGCCGAGAGCAGCCGCAAGGCTTCGGACATGTAGCCTTTTCCACGGTCGGAGGCGCGGAAAATCTGAAAGCCGATCTCATGCCCGGCGACGTATTCGGTCTGGGTGAAATACCCGATGGAACCCAGCAGGTTGCCGTCGTAATCGCAGATCAGCAGCCAGCCGTTCTTCTGGTCCCAGAAGCCGTTTTCCTCGAAATCTTTTTCCATTTTTTGCAGGCTGGGAAGACCCATCGGCCAGTATCGGCCTCGTTCCTCGACGTGGCTGTTCAACTCGCAGAAGGGTTTGATGTCTTCTTTGGTCATGGTGCGCAAGATGATATTTTTTCCTTTAATCATGATCCGTTCCTTTCGAAAAATCCTCTCTGATTTCAAAAACCTTGCAACTCCGGGGCTTTCGGGCATTCTTCACGTAAAAGCGAGTACATGACGTAATCCCGATACTCGCCTCGTATAAACCATAAATACCGTAGTGTACCTTCATATTGGTACCCGCATTTTTCGGCAACCTTCCGGCAGGCGATGTTCTCCGCATCCGTAACGACTTGCAGGCGTGGGATGTCCTTGCTGAGAAATAGGAAAGATGACAGTAACCGCAAGGCTTCGGACGTATAGCCTTTTCCACGATCGGAAGTGTGGAAAATCTGAAAACCGATTTCAAATCCTGCAATGTATGGGTATCGTTTGAAATAATCGATATTTCCCAGTATCTTGCCGTTGAGGTCGCAGATTAATAACAAACCGCTGTTTTCTTCCCAGAAGCCGCTTTTTTCGAAGCCTTTTTCCATTTTCTGCAGACTGGGAAGACCCATCGGCCAGTACCGGCCCCGTTCCTCGACGTGGCTGTTCAACTCGCAGAAGGGTTTGAGGTCTTCTTTGGTCATGGTGCGTAAGATGATATTTTTCCCTTTAATTATGATTCGTTCCTTTCGAAAAATTCTCTCTGATTTCAAAAACCTTGTAACTCCGGTGCTTCCGGGCATTCTTCACGTAATAGCGAATACATGACGTGATCCTTCGGTACTCCTCGCGTGAGGGCATATCGGCGCATTCTGACTTCGTACCGGTAGCCGCACTTTTCGGCGACTTTTCTGCTGGCCAGATTTTCCGCATCGGTGACGATCTGCAGGCGCGGGATGTCTTTACTGAGGAAGAGGAACGCCGAAAACAAGCTCAACGCCTCGCTCATGTAGCCTTTTCCACGGTCGGAACGTAAAAAGATTTTATACCCGATCTCGAAACTGGAAACATATTGATTTTGTTTGAAATATCCGATACTTCCAAGGAGTCTTCCGTTAGGGGCGCAGATGAGTAGACGTCCTTTGTTTTCTTCCCAGAATCCGGTGTTTTCGAAAGATTTCTGAAAATTCTGAAAGGAACTCTGGCGAGGGCTGCGGATAGATCCCTGTTCCTCGACAAGACTGTCCATTTCCATGTACGGGATCAGATCCTCTTTTCGGATCGTTCGAAGGACGACGTTTTTTCCTCGGATCATGGTTCGCTCTTTTATGAAAACCCATCGGTCTGGTAATCATCTATGATTTCAGACTCCTTGCAACTCCGGGGCTTCGGGGCATTCGTGCCGCAGCATCGAATAGATGACGTGATCCCGATGCTCGCCGCGTACGAAGGAGTACTGGCGCAATGTGCCTTCGTATTGGTAGCCGCATTTTTCGGCAACTTTTCGACATGCGAGGTTTTCCGTATCCGTGATGATCTGCAAACGCGGGATGTCTCTGCTGAGAAACATAAACGCCGTAAACAGCCGCAATGCCTCGGTTGTATAGCCTTTTCCCCGATCGGATCTCAGGAAGATCCTGAAGCCGACCTCAAAACCGGAGACGTATAGATTTTGCGAAAAATATCCAATACTTCCGATGAATCTGCCGGACAGGTCACAGATGAGCATCCAGCCTCGTTTTTCTTCCCAGAATCCGGTTTTCTCGAACGATTTTTGATGGGTATGCAACGAATTCATGCGAGGTGTCCGGTAGGGTCCTTGCTCTTCGGCACGATCGTCCACTTCCATGAACGGGATCAGGTCTTCCTTTTGAAAGGTGCGTAAAATGACTTTCTTTCCTCGGATCATGGCGGGTTGTCCTTTTCCAATGTATCGAAATCCTTCATGAAATCAGGCGCTCACTTTTTCACCCTGAATGGCAAGCAGCATGGGCCGGATGGTCAGTTTTCCCTGTTTCAACGGAGATTGCTGCACGAGTTTTTCGAACGTATCGCCATCGAAAGCGGTTTCCAGGCAGGCGTGCACCATGGGTCGAAACGCCTCGATATCCTTAAGCTTTTCGGCGAAGGGCAGGGCGGTCCAGTCTCCTCCCGTATGGAGATCCCGCACCAGGTAGCGTCCACCCGGTTTGAGCACACGGTGAATTTCTTCCAGCATTCGTTTGGGCGCCGGGACTTCGTGCAGCGTGTTGTAGCTGAACACTCCGTCGAACGATTCGCTTTCGAAGGGTAGACGCTGGGCGTCTCCCTCGATGGTTACCAGGCGTTTTGGGTCGAGTTGTTGCGTTTTTTCGTATTCTTGCGCGTTTCGTCGCGCGATGGCCAGCATTTGAGGGTCGCAGTCCAGGGCGATGCAGGAGCTTTCGGAGGTGGCGCACAGCCATTCCAGCGCCAGCACGCCGGGACCGCAGCCGATTTCCAGCACGAGCCCGCCGGTGATGCCGCCGTCCAGAATCGCCTGAGTCGGAAGCATTCCGGCATCGCGCAGACAAAGGATCATGCGATTGAACAACTCGGCGTTGTAAGGAACTTTCATTGTAGGTATCGTGTCCATGGGATTTCGCTTTCGGAAAACAAAGAGTTTAGAACGAATTGGAGTGATTATTCACGATTTTTCACAATCAACGCATCGAGCAGACGGTTTCCCATCGCCTGAAAAAACAACTGAAAGGCGGTTTTTCCCCGGTGGTTTTTCGCACCAAGAGGAGAGCCCGACCGCAGCAGAAGCCAGAACGTGTCGAATTTGCCGTGTTTGGCAGCGTGCATCAGGGCCGTTTCGCCGCGCTCGTCCAAATGCTTTGGATCGCTGCCCTTTTGCAGCAGGAAGCGCACGGCTTCGTACTGGCCCTCGGAGGCGGCGTGGATCAGTGCCGTTTGTCCCTGTACGTCTTGCAAATCGAGTGCGGCGTTTTTCTCTTGCAATAATCGCAAGATAGAGACGTGCCCCGCCCGTGCGGCGAGCATCGCGGGGGTGACACTTTCGAGGGTTCGGGCGTCGGGGTCCGCGTTCATGCGAAGAAGCAGGTCGGCGCAGTCTTCATGCCCCATGCTTGCGCTCAGATGAAGGGCGCTGTGGCCGTGGGCGTCGCGTTCCTCCAGATCGGCCCCCGTAGCGATGCGCAACTCCAATGCGGAGTAATGGCCGTCCAGCGCGGCTTGCAACAGTGGCGATAAAGAAGGCAAACGATCCTCCACGGCGTGCGTCGGGTGCACTTCCGGTGGGAAAAAGCATACCCGATGTCGAAACGCCGAAGAGCTTACAGGATCAATGCCCGAGAAGCAAGATAGGCCACGGTCGGCACGGAAACATGGTATTCGTAATGCTTGCCAAGTTCGGTCAACTGGCGCTGGCAACTCAGGCAGGACGTGGCGACGACGTTGCAACCGGAGCGCTTCAACTGCATCGCCTTGGCGTGGCCTGCCTTCATGCGTTTGTCGTAGCTCGTGGAATCCTGAAGAATGCCTCCTCCTCCTCCGCAGCAAAGTGCGTATTTGCGGTTGGTGTCGAGTTCGACCACTTCCCGCACGCACATGGCGAGGAGTTGGCGCGGGTATTCCACTACGCCGCCCTTTCGCGCGATGTTACAGGGATCGTGGTAGGCCACGCGGTCGGGATTTCTCGATTTGTCGAAAAGCAGTTTACCTTTTTTCGCCCCTTTGACCAGCAGTTCGGACATCGTAATCAGGTCGAATTTCGGTTTCCGTCCCATCAGGCGCTCGGCGTACTTTTTGAGGAAAATGAAACCGTGTCCGCACTCGGAAAGCACCAGGGTTTTCACCCTGAGTTCTTCGATGGCTTCGACGACCTGAAGACCCATTTTCAGGGCGATTTCGTCGTTGCCGATGTAGTAGCCCCAGTTCGTGACGTCGGACGTCTTG
This sequence comes from Myxococcota bacterium, assembly GCA_963663525.2. Taxonomy (GTDB): domain Bacteria; phylum Myxococcota_A; class SURF-8; order SURF-8. Next base: position 260,301 of record CAXXHC010000002.1, on the reverse strand, counting down.
CTGCACACCGTCCAGGGTTCTCCCAACGCGTGCAGAAGTTTGCCCATGGCGGTGAAGTGCTCGACCGCGTTTTCCAGTTCGCGGGGATTGGGTAAGTAGGCGTAAGTCGCGCCTTTCTGATCCAAGGGAAACTCGGCGTTTTCATCGCCGACTTCATCGCCGAATTCTTCGGAAAGCCATTCGATGGTTTCGATGTATTCGTCTTTTTCCACACCGTTGACGTTTCCGGTTTCGAGTCGGTGTTTGATACCTTTATGGAAATCTTCGGGAATCTGGTGCAGCGCCGAGGGCAGCGCTCTTGCTCGTCGGACCAACGTTCCCATATCGACGCCCATCGGGCAGTCCATCATGCAGCGGTTGCACATGGTGCAATTCCAGAGATCGGAGGCGCGGCCCAATTCCTCTTCCAAGCCAAGGTACGCGAGACGCAGCATTTTCAGCGGGTCCGGGGAGCCTTCCTCTCCCCGCCACGTACAACGCGACACGCAAGCCTGGCAGGTCACGCAGTACGACAGATTGACGGCTTCCGGCTCCTGAATCACGCGGTCGAAAAGCGAACGTTGGCTGGAAATCGTAAGGGTGTCAGGCATCGTTTTTTTCCTCCTTGCCGAGGATGGCTTGCAGAGTGTCGGAAAGCCGGTTCGGTTCGTTCGCGGCGACGTGTTCCATGTGAATTCGATGTGTCAGCTTCATCTGTACGAGCATGTCCCCGGCAGCCTGAATCCGCGAGTGTGCGAAACGTGTACCGCGATCCGAGCGGCAGTTGCCGATGTGGCAGCCCAGCACGATGACTTTTTCAGCCCCGCCCAGAAGCGCGGTGAGCATGTGATTGGAACAAACACTGCCCGCACAGGGAACCACGACTTTGCGGATGCCTTTCGGCAGGAAAAGTCCTTTCTTTTCAGCCTTGTCCCAGGCCAGCGCGGCGGAATTTCGGCACAGGAAGGCGACGACTTTCGGCAGCGGCGGGATCACCTGGCAGGCGGGTTGTCCGGGTTCGGCCAGTGCGAAGGAAATCGCCATTGCAGGGCAGGAACTCAGGCAGATACCGCAGGCCCAGCACAACGAGGGGTCCATCTGGGGGACTTTTCCCTCGCGCAAACTGATGGCTCGATGGGAGCACACGTTGTAACAGGTCAGGCAGCGGACGCAGCGGTTCTCATCGATCACCGCGAAATTTTCCTGAATGCCTCGGGTTTCCAGCCAGTTTAGCGCCGATTCCGCCACGGCGTCGGATTCCAGGTGCATTTCGGACGGCAACAGCTCGGTTCGAGCCTCGCCCGCAAAGAAAACGCCTTTGGTGAAAGACGAAACCGGGTGGTGACGGGTGTTGTTGGCTTGCAGAAACCCTTCGCAATCGCGGTCGAGGCGGGTGATTTCCTCGATACGGGCGAGTGTCGAGAGTGGAGTGGGGCGTTCGGCAAAAACGAGCGCATCGGCACTCAGACTTAGACGATGGCCGGGCAGGGCCTGATCGTCGGTTTCAAGCATCCATCGACCGTTCGGCTTGGAAATTTCCGGCGCGGTTTCACCGTATCGAATGAAGCGTATGCCCGCGCCTCTGGCGTCGTCGAATATCCGTTGGCCGTCGAGACCGTTGACCGGCAGATGACGGAAAAGCACCGTGGCTTCGAAGTTTTTTCTACGGGCTTCCATAGCTTGTTCGAGTACGCGTCGAACGCCGGGGGCGTCGGAAGGGCCGGAAGTATCGAGCAGAAACGCGACGTGGAAGTCGTTTTCTCCGACTTCATCCGGAGCAAATTTTGCGGATGCCACGCTGTTTTCCGGTGCTTCGGGAGGAATTCGAGCCGGGGAATTCGGCGCGGCGATCACAAGGTCGGCGGATAAAAAGGTTTTTTCCGTTCCATGGCGAACGTCGAGCCGAAAAGCTTCGTTTTCACGCGTCAGGAGGTGCAGTTCACTGTCTTGGATGTGCGTCAACCCGTCGGTTTTATTGGACTTATCCCTGTCGGGGTGTCCGAGTACCGTTACATCCATGCCGAAACCGTGCAGGGTTTCGGCGGCTTTCAGTCCGGCGGGGTGATCTCCAACCAGGGCCGCACGTCCCTGCACGTGCACGCCGCTGTCTTTTAAAATGTGCAGCACGGCGGCGAGCGCCTGTTTTTTCGCGGTGGGGATGTCCGTTGGTCCAGTGCAGCCCCCGGCGACGTATACGCCCGGTGTGGCGGCGGAACCGTCGGCAGGGCGAAACAGGAAGCCGTCGTCGGTGACGGGAACCCCGAACATGTCGGAAAAACGTTTTACCGAGTCGTTGGGTTTTTGGCCGACAGCCAGCACCACCCGGTCGAAACTTTCGGGGGCGGGACGGTTTTCGGCGTCGCGACGCACGAGCGTCAGGCGTTTTGTGGCGTCGTCGGGGAAGATTTCTCCCGGCACACCCTGCAAAAACCGCACATTTTGTTTCGTTTCCTCATAAAACGTGCGGAACTCTTTCCCCATAAGCTGCATGTCTATGTAGAACACGGTGATGTCGAGGTCCGGTTTCAGATGCAACAGGCGGTTGGCCATTTTCGTGGACGCCCGGCAGCAGGTCTGCGAGCACCAGCCGTGGCCGATTTCGCGGTTGCGCGATCCTACGCACTGCACGAACGCTATGCGGGGGCGTTCCAACCCTTTCGGCAGGAAGTTGTCGAGGCGGTTTTTCGCCAGTATCCGGTTGAGATCCGCCGTGGTGACGACGCCCTCCAGGCTTCCGTAGCCTAGTAAAGGTAGTCGGGAGGGATCGAAGGGAGAAAATCCGCCTGCCAGCAGGATTTTATCGACTTTCAGGTTTTTCGGCGGTGCGGCTGGAGAGGCGTCTCCATACGTGTGCAACGTAATGCCGAAACGCTCGCCGAGCGGTTCGCAGGCCGCCACCTGGGCTTGCATGTAGACGTGGATGTCTTCGCTGTCCGTGACCTGTTCGACCCATTTCGGGATCAGACAGGCCGAGCAGGCGGCGCAGACGTCTGTCGCCATACAGGCCCAGTTGGCCGCGTGACCGCCCAGTTTCTCCGACCACTCGACGAGCACCACTCCGAAACCGTGGTCCGCCAGAGCCAGCGCCGCCGACAACCCTGCGGGACCACCTCCGACGATCAGCACGTTTCCCCGTTTACGTTCGATAGTCGATACCGTCAATGGACCCTCCGTGACGCGACGAAGTGAATGGATGCGGAATCTTGCAGCGAGGCCAAAACCTCTATCTATGGGGACTTTTTGACCGTTGAAAAATCGCTATCCTATTCTGAATTTTCAACCAGTTTGACGGATAACGCAAGTTTTTCGCAAAGAAAGCGAAAGTGTAGCAAGCGATGCAGAAAGATACGGAGGCTACAGGGTGAAAAAGGGCATAAATTGTTTATAACATGTGAGAGTTTGCAATATATAACAAATACAGTGAATTGATAAAAGCCAATGGATTTAATGACTTGCCGCACTGGAACCTTCCTTGACAGAAAACTGTCTATGGGCTATAGACAAAATATATCTTTGCCGTGTTCGGTGCGAAAAAATACATGATCTCGATTTTCATTCCAAAGTCCTTTTTTGCGGGTTTTCACGCTGATCGGCGTTCGAATTCCAAAAGAGGATGAACAGGGAAACGGTCATTTTTCTTTCGCGTGTTTGCGGTAAACTGATCGGGTAGGAACGCCTCTCGATGGACGATCCCTCGCGGGAAAGTCTTTGGCGAAAACCACAACATAAGCGTTAGGTTGGAGCGGTGCCGATGGCGACAAAAGAACAGTGGGACTGGACTCCTGGGAAAAAAGAAGTGGCGAACCTCGACAACATCGGGGCGGAGTACGAACTCGTCACCGAAACGACGCCCAGCCCGGACGGCGAGAAAATCGCGGTCGTGGCGAAGAACGAGGACGAGGAATTCGTGCTCAGTCAGAACGGCGAGGAGTGGCCAGAAGGCTTCGAAAAAATCTGGCAGGCGCGGTATCTCCCCAACGGGAAACTTGTGGCGTTCGCGATGACGGACGACGAGTGGGGGATGGCGATCGACGGTGAAATGGGCGAAGAGCTTTTCGAATTCGCCTGGAACGCCGTGTTCAGCCCGGACGGCGAATCCTATGCCCACATGACCAAAATGGGCATGAAATACGGGATCGTCCACAACGGCGAGCCCTGGGACGAATCCTTCATGGCGATCCGCGATCTGGCGATCAGCGAGGATGGTCAGCACGTAGCGGTCACGGCGCAGACCGAAAAGCGCAAGGAAGCCGACCTCGAAAGCTTTTTCAAAGGAATGTGGTCGGTGGCTGTGGATGGCGAACTCTGGGAAACCCGCTTTATCGGTGCATGGGGGCCGTGTTTCAACCACGATGGCTCCAGTGTGGCCGCGCAGGTTCGTACCGGCAACGCCGAGTATTCCATTGCCACCGATGGAACGGCCTGGAATCAAAACTATCCCGCCGTATGGGAGACGGTTTTCCGTCCCGGAACCGGTAGCGCCATTGCGCCGGTGCGCACCCAGGGCAACTGGACGCTCGCGGAAAACGGCGAGTTGTTATGGTCGAATCTTTATGCACAACTCTGGCGGCAGAGTTTTAGTCCGGATGGCAAATGCATTGCCGCCGTCGGAACCCCGGAATTCGGCAAATGGACGGTGATCGTGGACGACGTGTCCTGGAAAGGCCGCTGGGACGACATGGTGCTTCCGCCGGTGTTCAGCCCCGACAGTCGAAGGCTTGCGGCGGTAGTCAAGTCGGACAATCGCTGGGGAATCGCCGTGGACGGAGAAAGCTGGGAAGAAACGTTTTCCATGGCCTGGGATCCGGTTTTCTCCCCGGACAGCCGTCGCGTGGCCGCCAAGCTGGAAAAAGACGGAACCTACGGCGTGTATCTCGACGGCAGACTGCTTGCCGGAGGCTATTCTCAACTGTGGAATCCGGTTTTCTCCCCGGATGGCAAACACCTGATGCTGCGGTACGTATCCGGTGGGAAATACTACCGGGAAATCATCGCGTTATGAGGAGTGGCATCATTGTTTCGAAAAGGCTCCCGTTCGAGCATTTGACGGAAAGGGACAACGAAGATGTATGAATTTGCACGAGGGCCACTGGTTTGGATCGCGTTCGCCGTGTTTGTATTCGGCACCTTATTTCAGGTTGTACGCATCATCCGAACTGCCAAGAAAGACAAGGTGGTCTACCCCTACATGAACGGCGTATTCAGTATCCGTTCGATTTTTCACTGGCTGGTGCCTTTCGGCAGCCACAACATGCGGATTCGTCCGTTCTTCACCGCTGTTTCCTTCCTGTTTCATTTTTGCCTGCTGATTACACCCCTGTTCGTGATGGGGCATCTGATTCTCATCAAGGAATCCTGGAGTTTCGGATGGTGGGCTCTGCCGGAGAGCCTGACCAATGCCATGACGATTTTCGTGATTTGCAGCGGGCTGTTTTTCGGGCTGCGCCGGATCGCCAACCCCACCGTGCGACTCGTCAGCACAGCCGGAGATTTTTTGTTGCTGTTGCTCGTGTTGAGCCCGTTTTTCACCGGTCTGCTCGCCTACTATCAGGCTTTCGATTACGAAGCCACGATCACCGCCCACATCGTGCTGGGCTGTTTCTGGCTGATGGCCATTCCTTTCACTCGCTTGGTGCACATGGCGTTCTTCCCCTTGACGAGAGCGTATATGGGAAGTGAATTCGGCTACGTGCGCAACGCCAGGGACTGGTAGATGCCGGAACCACCAACGCTGGAGGAACGTTCGAGATGGTGACAATTACCAAGGATCACGTGGCGGATGTCGGAATCGACGAAGGTATCAAGCGCCTGACTCCCGAAAAAATCAAGCAGGCGGTGGATCGCGTCCTCAACCAGGAATCCGCCGCTCGCCTCGAAGTTTATCTGAAAACCTGCGTCCATTGCGGGCTGTGCGCCGAAGCCTGTCATACCTACCTTTCGCGGGACAAAGATCCCAATTTCGCGCCGGTTTCAAAGGTTCGTAACACCTTGTGGGAACTCGTCAAGCGCAAGGGCGACGTAGACGGCGACTTCGTGCGCAACATGGCGCGCATCGCATTTTTGGAATGCGGAGCCTGCCGCCGGTGCAGCATGTATTGTCCGTTCGGTATCGACATCGCCTATCTCATCATGCTTATCCGGCGTATCTGCCATCTGTTGCGGGTGGTGCCCCAATATCTCCAGGATACCACCAACAGCCATTCGGCGACCAGCAACCAGATGTGGGTCAACCAGGACGAGTGGATCGATACGCTGATGTGGCAGGAGGAGGAGGCGCAGTTCGATTACGCCAAGCTCCGTATACCACTCGACAAAGAGGGGGCGGACGTGATGTATTCGGTCATCGGTCCCGAACCCAAAATCATGGCGCACCTGATCGCCAACATGGCGAAATTGATGCACATTACCGGCATCGACTGGACCATGCCCTCGACCGACGGCTGGGACAACAGCAACATGGCGATGTATTCGGGCGATTTCGAGATTATGGGCCGTGTTGAGCGCCTGCACTGGGAGACGGCGCAACGGTTGAAAGTGAAGAAAATCGTGATGGGAGAATGCGGCCACGCCTATCGGGGGGCGGTGTACGACGGTCCCCGCTGGTTGGGCTGGAAATTCCCGCCGATTCCGATGGTTCACGCCATCGAATTCTATTACGACCTGTTGAAAAGCGGAAAAATCAAGATCAAACAGAAGTACCAGGAACACGTCACCGTGCAAGATCCCTGCAACACGGTGCGCGGCCTGGGATTGGGCGAGAAACTACGCTATATCATTCACGAAACCTGCGATCACTTCACCGACGTGCATCCCCGTTTCGAGCACAATTACTGCTGTGCCGCCGGAGGTGGGCTCATCAACTGCGGGCCGCCGTGGAAGACTTCGCGGATGAAATCCAACCGGGTCAAGGCCGATCAGTTGCGGGAGACCGGCGCCCACATCGTGATTACGCCATGCCACAACTGCCACAGTGGAATCGAGGATATCATCGATTACTACGACCTCGGTATGCACACGAAGTTCATCATCGATATTCTGATGGAAACGGTGGATTTTCCTGAAGAATAACAACCGGTTGTAGTCGGGAAGCTTGGGGTTCTCTCACGGTCGGGCAGATATGCAAGCTTGTCGGGCTAAAAATCAGTCCAACCTACAAGAATAACACATTGAATTTCCAATGTTTTTCTGATTGTGACCAATAGACAGGCTAAAAGCCGAGCCCGCGTATGCGCTCCCGAAGCGACTCGGCGTCGTCGGAACGCTCGTTTTTCTCCATCTCGCGTGCGATCAATTCGAGACTTTTCGAACCGTAATACGGATTGAGCGTCGCCGCCTGGATCAACGTCTCGATGGCTTCCTCTTCCTTTTTAGCCTGATATAGCGCCAGACCCAATCCCTTGAGCGCTTGGGGCGAATTCGGTGTGATTTCCAGCGCTTTGCGATAGAGAACGATGCAAGCGGAGGTGTCGTACTCCCAGTATGCGAGGTTGGCGGCTTCCATCAGCGTTTCGAAATCCTCGGCTTTGGCGTCGAGAATTTTTTGGAAGAATTGCCGGGCTTCTTTGTAGCTTTTGCGCAATTTTGCGCTTTTTCCCGCGTCCTTCAATGCGTCGAGTGCCGGATTGTCCTGAGGTTTGAGCGCCAAAGAGGCGGCGAAGCGCTCGACGGCTTGCAGGCGTCGTCCTGCCGTGTGATGAATGCGCCCTTCCAGATAGGCTCGTGTCGCCTCCCAGGCGTGTTGCGCGGTGTCGTTGGTGTGGCGGTAGTCATCGGCCAGCGACAGCAGCCACATCAGCAGGGTGGGGGCGTTGGCGGGAGATTCCGAAGGCGAGGATGCCAGCCGTTCGAGTTGAAGCAGGAAGCCGGTTTCATCGTCTGTGGTGCTGGATTTCTTGCGTGACTCGCACAGAGACGTCAGCCCCGTGACTCGCGCGTCTTTTTCGAAGGGGATCACGTCGGTGGTCCGTAGTCCGAGGTTCGCGGCTTCGCGCATTTCCTCTGGGATTTGGATTGTTTCCCGTAACCGTTCCAGATTGCCTCCTACCAGTGCAATGAGTGGAGCGGCGGGATCGTCACCCACCCAGACTAAGGCAACCTTCCGGTCGAAGGTTTCGCAGGCGTAATCCACAACCTCGAAAAAGAAGGGCGCCGAAAGGTTTTCCAGCGGTAGCCACAGCCACACAAGACCGGTCCATTTTCCGGGCGGATGAGAAGAAACCAAGGAAGACAGCCGGAAATCGGCGGTCGATCCGGGATGGGTACGGGGGAACAGGACGGCCATGTCGTAAGGCTCGGCTTCATCGGCTTGTTTCCATGCTGCCATACTTGCAAGCCATTGTAATGATTTTTGTTTTTCGGATGCGAGAGCGCTGATTCCTTCTAGGGTGGTTTTGATGTTTTGCGAACCGGTGGGATTTGTTCGCGGGAGAAGCGAGAGCAAACCTTCGGAACAGGCCACGGCGGCGGGGAGGGCGTCGCTGTCGGTCGAAGCTGACAGCATCGAGCGCCGGACGCTACGTGTCAGTACGAAGGGCAGACAGGCGGCGGTGCGTTCCTGGAAGCTGTATTCCTCGGGAGGAAGCCGTTGCACGCCTTTTTTCCAGGAGGGGGACATATCCACGGCAAGAACGGCGTGGGACGCCGAGATGACAATCAACGCCAGATGTGCCGCAGAATCCAATAATTTCGAGACCTTCCACGGTCCGTGGATCGGCAGTAGCGCCGCCAGACCGGCCACCAGCAGAAAGCCTGCAAGCAGCGTATGTGCAAACGCCGTTGCCAGGGAGAATCCCAGCGCCACACCCAGGGCAAGTACTCCCAGACGTTGAAGGCGAAACAGGGCGACTCCGTTTTTCGGGAGGTCGTCCGCGTCGGCTTTCTCGTACAGGCTCCAGACCAGCGAGGCGAACAACCCGCCATAGCCCATAAGCAGCAGCGTGGCCGCAGTGGCGAGTGTTTCCAACGGAACACCGAGAAGGGTTTGCGGAGAGTCGGGACGGATTGAAAAGGCGAGCAGCGCCGTAAAAAACAAGGGAGAAGCTGCGCTCCAGAAGGCCAGCGGTCGGGCGCAAGTTTCCCGGAATGCTTCGCTCCCGAAAACCCAGCCGCGACTCACGCCGCCCAGCGCCGCACCTGCCGTCCATGCCGTAAAAACGAGGACGAAACCCGCCAGCGAAGAATCCGCCACGGGGCGTAACGCCAGCCAGGCCAGCATCGGCCACGCGGACGAAATCACTCCCAACGCCAGGAGTCGGGCGTGTCGAAGTGGGGGTAGAGAGGGAAGGGCGGGAGGATGATTGATTCTGCTTTCACGTCGAGTTGCCAAGGCGAGTTCGAATGCCAGAAGCAGACAGAATGCCCAGAAAAACATCCGCCAATGGAGCAAAGAATCCATGCCGCCGTGGGAAAATGCCAGCCATACCGCAACAGCCGCTACCGGAGCGCCTAACTTCGCGGAAATACTGGGGAAAGCGTTCTCTTCGAACCGGGTGCCTCCCAGCGAAAGGAAAAACAGCGCCAATCCTAGGGAAACGGCGGTCGAAACGGGATGGAATTCTACGAATGGATTGGGGTCGAAAGCCAAGGAAACCAAGAGAAAGACAACGAAAATCAACGGGTTCGCCCATTGAAACTTTCGTTGGGAAAGGCTCAGGCGAAAGATCCAGATTGCGCCGACAAAGGTCAGTGCGATTCCCCCTCCCAGCGACAACAACAAGGCGTCGGCTTCGAGACCGAGCAGGCGTCCCCGTACGAAGGCGCAGATCGTCAAAAGCCAGAAAAGAGCTTGGGCGAAAAAGGAAATGATCGTTTGAACCGAGGCCATGAGAGTCTTTCTCCCTTACGAATGGAACTCAGTTTCGGTCGAACTCATGGCAGCGATAAACCGAGCCCCAGTCCACCGTCTACGCGCCAGGTGCCGGTCGTGAACACCTCGCGATCGTTGAGCAAATGCCGTTGTTGTCCGCGCAATTCCACGCGGGAGCCCATCAGCACGTAGCCGTTTTCATGAAAGTGAATGCGCAGATTTATCCCTGCCGAGCCTGCAATGCAGTGGTCTACCGAGTGACTCGAATTTCCCGTTTCAGGTCGGAAGACCACAAGGTGCATACGGTCTCCGAAGGCGACGAAAGGAACCAGGCGCACCACCTTGGAAAGCGAAAAATGCCAGCCGAAACGGGCCATTAGCGGAATCGAATGCAACTCGAAACGCTGGCCGGATTCCTCGAATTCTACCGGGAAATCGTACTCGACCTGGAGGCCGAACAAAAAACCCTTCGGCATCGTCGCTCCGACGGAGGCGGAAAGCGTGCCGTGAGCGTAGCCCTCGTTTCCCGAGTATCCGCCCCAACCACCGACCTCGAACCAGCCCGTCCAGCGTTTTTCCGGTGTTTCGGCTTCTTCCGGCTCGATTTCTTCGGGTTCCGGCGGAGTTTCCTCGATGGGCGGAAAATCCGGTTCGGGAAGGGGATCGGGTCGTGCGAGCAGGTAATTCGGGTTGGAAAGCAGCAGTTCCGCCGCCGCCTGGGCGATCAGCAACACCGACTCGTCCGCGTCAGGCAGTTGCAATATCCGGGACATCGGGGCGGCCTGCTTCTTTTGAATGGCGATTTCGATATCCATTTCACCGGTTTGTGTCGAATCGGCGATGACTTCCAGCACCGTGTCGTTCGACTCGGCGGGCAGGTCTTCATCGTTCAGCAGAATCGACACCCCGGAAGGAAGGCGCAACGTGAGTTCGCGAGCGAGATAATCCTCGTCGAGATCGGTGCTTCCCGTCGTTCGCAAGCGGACCGTAGCCCGCTCTTTGGAGGGTGATTCCGTTTCCTGGGCCATGGCCGTGTTTATCAGAACGAGCAGAACGAAAAGCGAAATTCCGTGCGATATTAAGTGCTTGGTCAATATGGAACGAGTTCGTCTCAACGTCTTGCCAATCAATCGCGAGGCAGAAGGTCCGCGAGCTTGCTTGGATGCAGCGGGCGGTGATACGCGAGTATTTCGAAGTCTCTCAGCAGGTCGAGATCGTTCCCGGCCAGGCGTTCGATCAGGGACGATTCAACATGGTTCCCTAGGAAATGCCAAGCCGCCAGTGCGCCTCGACCATCGTCCAAGGTACGGATTTCCCATTGTGCTTGGTGCAACAAGGCGACCGATTGTACGGCGACCGAAAGCGAACGGCAGAAGGTTGCTGCCATCCACTGCCGCCGATCTTCCTCTTGCGCGAGCATCTGCGACGTCGCCTCGCTCAGCCGATTCAGATGGGCCCCGAGGCGTTCCTTCATGCCGCGCAGCACGGGTTCTTCCACCGAATCGAGCATACGCTTCAAATGTGCGAAAAGATCCGTGTGGGCTTGGTGCCGTTCGCAGCAGTGCAGCACGTCGAGCGCCTGCATGTTGAGCGAACCGTTCCACAGACCCAGAATGGAGGCGTTGGCCACGAGGCCGGGAAGTCCCCAATCCGTCACGGCGGCGCTGCCTCCCAATACTCCGGATACCTCGGAAACGATTTTCGGCGCGGTCAGTCCTCCCCAGTAACCCGCCAGCGAGGCGAGAAGCCGGTAGACTTTTTTATCTCCCGGACCGGCTCCGGCGCTTTCGTAAAGATCGAGGGCGCGCACCGCCTCGAAAGTCATCGCCATCATGCCTTCGAGGCGAAGAAGCGGGCGCAGCAACGAGGCTCGGATCAGTGGGTGGTCCCTTAATGGTTTACCGAACGTTTCGCGCCAGCGGGCGTAGGTGAAGGCTTCGAAATACGCCCGGCGAGCAGTGGAGCAGGCCGCCACGGAGTTGGCGATCCGCCCGATGTTGAACAGTTCGCGCGCCTGCTCGAAGCCTTTTTTCGCGTTGCCGACCGGGAGCGCGGGAACGTTTTCGAAAACGATTTCACCGATAGGCAGGTTGGCCATGCCCGATGTTGTTTTCAAACGGTTGATTTTCCATCCCACGGGCTCCCCGGTGATGTCGCGGTGTTCGACGAGGAAAAGTCCCAGCCCACCGGTACCGGGCGAGGAGGCCGGTTCCCCGACACGCGCCAGCACCAGCGCCACGTCGGCGTTTGCGCAGGCGGCGAACCACTTGTGTCCGGAGACTCTCCATTGTCCGTTTTCCTCGATGGCCTGGGTCTCGATGGCTCCGATATCGCTGCCCGCACCTTTTTCCGAAAGAAAAATCGCACCGGTAGCGATGTTTCCGGGGTCCATGCTAGTCAACTGGGGCAGCAGCCTGCGTTTCGTCTCGTGGTCGGCGAAGCGTTCGAGAGCGGTGACGCAGGCGTCGGAACTGATGATCTCGTAATAGCTGGAAACCTCGGCCTGGGCGAAAAGGTAGCCCATCGCGAAGCGCACCATGCGTGGAACTTTGCGGCCCAGCGAGCGGATGCGGTCGTCATAAGGCAGGCCGATCATTCCGGAGGAAAAGGCCAGCTCGCGGATTCTCGTTCCGGCAGGGTGCAACTCGATTTCGTCGATGCGGTTGCCGTGGCGGTCGTAGTTTTCCAGTTGCGGGTAGTGCCTGGGATCGTTGAGAACTTCCGCCAGCGGAGCGATTTTGACACCGGCCAGTTCGCCCGTCGCTTCGAAGTAGGACTGGAAAAAGTCGAAGGCATCATCTCCCAGATGGCGTCGCAAGAGGCGGGCGAACGATGGATCGTAGAAATAGTAGTTGAGTCCTTCCAAGTCGTCGAGTTCCATCAGTTTTTGTTCGATATCGGAAGGCATGGGAATCCTCCTTGAAACATGCGCGGCGCGAAGGTTTAGCGTCCGCGTTTCGTTTTTCGCGTTCGTCGTCGGCTTTCGTCTCTGGGCGACGTACTCCACTCGATGACGTCCTCGTCTTTCTTGCGGGTCTGCTTGCGTGGCCCACCGGACGATTTTGGCCCTTTTGGCCCTGTTTTGGACGTTTTTTCACCTTTGGGGGCGGCGGAACGGGTGTTCTGGCTTTTTCCCCGCGATGTCTGGGGCCGCTTCGGTTTTTGCAGGACGGGTTTTTGCTTCTCCTCGCGTGGCGGCTCCGAAGAAATGGGGGCGATGTCCACGTCGGGGACGAGCCCCACCAGATTGCGTAACTCGTGGATTTCACCCAGGTCCAGCGGTCGGGATTCGCCCGGCAGAAGCCCTTCTAAATCGAGGGTGGCGAAACGGGTACGTTTGATTTTCAGACAGGTGGCATCCACGGTCTCCAGCATACGTTTGATCTGCCGGTTGCGGCCTTCGTTGAGAATGAACAGGTACCAGGAATTCATCTTGGTGGAGCGTAGCGGCTCCACGACGCAGGGTTGCGTGAGACCGTCACCGATGTCCACGCCTTCGCCGAGACGGAAAAGCTGATCCTGGCTCAACCGTCCTTTGACCTTGACCTCGTATTCCTTCACCATATGTCGCGAAGGATGGGTCAGGGCGTGCACCAGTTCGCCGTCGTTGGTCAATAAAAGCACGCCCTCCGAGTCCCAATCAAGCCTTCCGGCGCTGAACAGGCGACGTTTTTCGTTGATAAGGGAGAACACGGTGGGACGTCCGGCTTCGTCTTTGGCCGAAACGATGGTGCCAGCGGGCTTGTACAGCACGTAGTACACCTTTTTTTCGGTCTGGACGCCTTGTCCGTCCACACTGATGCGGGCGCGTTCGGGGTCCACCTTGAGGCCCATTTCGGTGACGACCTTGCCGTCCACCTTGACTTTTCCCTGCAAAATCAGCCTTTCGGCCTCGCGCCGAGAGCATATCCCGGCGGAAGCGATGGCTTTTTGAAGGCGAACCAGGCGCGATTCGTCCACAGGGGCTTTTTTGCGCCTGCGCGTTGTGGGTCGTTTATTCATCAAAATCGGGTTCGCTTTCTTCGTAATCGGATTCGGAGGGCGCTTCATCGGTTTCGGCGTCCTCCTCATCCGGGTTTTCGCGGTAGTGTTTCAGTGTGGAATCCGCCAGTTGCACCACGTCGCCCAGACCTTTGGCCGCTTTTTCAAGCTCCTCCATGCTCTCCGTCGTATCGGCGGCGCCGAACTGCACGCCTTCGAACAGTCCGTCTTTTTCCTCTTCCTCGCGACCGAAGGTGGCGTCGATGCGCGCCTGATGTTCCTCCGTGAGTTCCTGGAACTCGGAGAGCGTCGGCAGATCTTTTAACGATTTCAGGTTGAAAAACTCCAGAAATTCCTTGCTTGTTCCATAAATCAACGGTCGTCCGGGTTCTTCACGTTTGCCGAGCACCCGAACGAGTCGGGCGTCCAGCAGGTTTTTCAGCACGCCTCCGGCGTCCACGCCTCGGATTTCCTCGATTTCGGCACGAACCACCGGTTGTCGATAGGCGATGATCGCCAGCGTTTCCAGGGCGGGTTTGGACAATCTCGCCGGTTTGACCTGGAGCATACGCTGCACGTATTCCGAAAATTTAGCGTCCGTGCGCAGTTGCAGACCGTCGGCGATCTCGATCAGGTGGAAGCCTCGGCCTTCTTCACCGTATTCCTGCAACAGTTCGTCGATGGCTTCCCGGATGGTGCCGCCGCCTACTTCTCCGAGCACCTGTCGAATCGTCTTGATCGGAAGCACTTTTCCATGGGCGAAGATCAACGCCATGAGGATCGATTTGAGTTGGTTGTGAATTTCACGGCTGTCGTCGTCGAGCAAGAACGGTTCCTGGTCGCCTCCGGTTTCCTCGGGTGGAATATCTTCCGAACCGTCATCCTGTTTGTTCACCACCGACTTTCCTGGAATTGCAAAGCTTTTCGGCTTGCGCGGGGGAAGATTCCACGATGCCTCGACCGGAAGATCCTGAGAGTTTCTCGCAGATTCGGGCTTTTTCGGGATGATTTCCGAAGGGCTCATTCGGACACGTATACGCCATGCAGGAAAGCCAATTTGGCGAATTGTCGAAAAAGCGTCCGTTTTTTTACGGGAAAGCAGATCGAAGATGTACTGCAAACCGTTGTGAATCGGTCGCCTTAGCGCGTGTTTTGTCTCGGATTTCGGGGAATTCCACATGATCCTCCCCATTCCTTTCTTTTAGTCCTGTCCAGCCTCACTTTACCCAAAGTCGCCCGGAGCGTCCATGCCTTTTTCCATCGATTCGCAGGGAAGAGAGATCACGGAAAGCGGATAGAACAGATCCTGGCTTGAGGAAGTGAATAGAATGCCGAGAATGGAGGGTTTTCCTCTCTTGTATTGCTATGATTTTATTCGGTAAATTCCATGCTGACCTGGGACGAACCCATGTTTTCCAACAAACGGTCCAGTTCGCTGTCGGAGGGGGCGTCGTCCCGGAGCGTCAGGTAGATTTCATTGCGATTTTCCACGTTTTGGTAGATGCGCAATACTTTTAACCGGGTCAGTTCCAGGAAAGCCAGGAAGACCGCCACGACCTCGGAACGGGTGTGATTCTGCGAGCAGGCTTCGGCCAGCGTGAAACTTCGCTTTTTGCGTAAAATGTTGCGAATTTCCGCGATTTTTTCCTCGACGCTGACGGGCTGGGTCTGCACCTGGTGAATGCCGGGGCGGCTGGCCTTGGAAAGCAGGTCGCGGAAGATTTCGATCAGCGTGAACACGCCGACTTCCTCCAGCTCGACTTCTTCCTTTTCGGACGTCAGTTCTTTCGAAGGCGGTTTGGCGAACACGTCCCGGCCCAGCATGGGGCGTCCGGCCAGCGTGTCGGCGGCATTGCGGTACTTCTGGTATTCCAGCAGGCGGCGAACCAGTTCCTCGCGGGGATCGATTTCTTCCTCTTGATCTTCGTCTTCGTCGTTTTCCTCGGGCGGCAGCAGCATTTTCGACTTGATATGCGCAAGCGTGGCGGCCATCACGAGGAAATCTCCGGCCACGTCCAGGTTCAGCAGTTGCATGGTTTCGATGTAACCTAGATATTCCTCGGTGATGCTGGCGATGGGGATGTCGAAGATTTCGAGTTCGTGCTTGCGGATCAGGTGGAGCAGTAAATCCATCGGGCCGCAGAAATTCTCCAGTTCCACAAGATAGACGCCCGCATCGGTTTCGCCGATCGAACCGACCGGCTCCATCTCTGTCGAAGCCGTTTCATTCTTTTTATCGGTCTGTTCGTCCACCTTGTCCCTCCTTGCCTGCACCAGGTCGCCCGACGATTCCGCATATGGGTTGCAACCGTCGAAACAGGACCGTACCCCAGTCTAGCCCGCTTGGCAAGGCAAGGGGGGGGCGGAAAGCATTCATGCCGGCACCAAGCGACATTTGAAATGAATTCGGAAAAACTTTTCTTAAAGTGCGTAGCCCATTGTTTTTCTCGAAAATCGGCGTTACATTTGAAAAAATCATTACGTTTTCACCGCTTGCGAAAGGACGACAGCCATGTCCACGGGGGCTTGTGGCATCAATTGCGATGTTTGTCGGCTTCATCTCAATGGGGTGTGCAGCACCTGCGGATCGGGAACCAGCCCGGAAGGTATGGAGAAACACGCCGCCCAACGACGCATTTTGGGAATGGGGTGCCTGCTTCTCGAATGTGCGATTCAGCGCGGCATTGCTTATTGCACGAGAGATTGCGACGACTTTCCCTGCGATCGTTTCCTGTCTTCCAATTACCCGTACGGACCGAACTTCCTCGCCATGCAGAAACGCAGAAGAGAGGAAGCGGGGGAGGGGATTTCCCAGGCATGGCCGGAACCTTCCACATTTTATTGGAAACAGCTGCGGGACAAGCACCGGAACGAGGTCGTGCTCCAAAGCGGCGCAATGCTATCCGATGGAGGTCGGTTTTCGCTTCAATGCCTCAACGAAACCTGGAGTATTGATCCGAAAGCGGAAACCGTGCAGAAAATCCAGGGGAATTTCGGAGGGGAATGGGACCGTCAGATTCCCTATCTGATTCTCGTTTACCTGGCGGTGGCGAGTATGAATCCGGTATCGGGGCAGATGGTGTCGCTTCGGGAAATCGAAGGAGCGAAAAACTTTTTCCAAGGTCAATACAAAATCCATACAAAGCCACTCGAAGATTGCTTCGGTCGTGACGGGGATCGTTTCTATAACTGTGCGAAACAGTTGGGAGGGGATCGCATCAACCAGGCCGATGTGGCCGTGCGGTTCTATATATTCCCGAAATTGCCGGTAGATTACCTGTTCTGGCAGGCCGACGAGGAATTCCCTGCTCGCGTGGCGATTCTCTTGGACAACTCCAGCGCTAGCCATTTGCCGCCGGATGCCATCACCGTTGCGCTGAATTTGCTCAATGGGCGGCTTCTTATGACCGCGAATTATTGATTGAGGTGAGCATGTAAAACAATAATTGGGAGTAATGCCTGTATGTATAGTGAAATCTTTATCAACAAAAAATAATTTTAATTGACTTTTTCTCAATGGTTTTTATGATTGAGATCATTCGGCTTTAAATGCCGTTTTTTGGATATCGGTTTCGTATAACGGAAGCCGTGGGAATAGCGCCGCCTGAAATTCATTTTCCCAACGAAGGAGTCTGCCGATGGATGCCGTCATACTCGCCCGGATACAGTTCGCGATTACCGTAGGATTTCACTTTCTTTTTCCGCCGCTGACGATTGGGATGAGTTGGATTCTGGTCTGGATGGCTACGAAATACAAGAACACCGAATCCGATTTCTGGCGGGAAACTCTTCGTTTCTGGGTGCGGCTGTTTACGTTGAGTTTCGCCATCGGTGTGGCGACTGGTATCACCATGGAATTCCAGTTCGGGACGAACTGGGCGGACTACTCCCGCTACGTGGGCGACATCTTCGGTGCGCCCTTGGCGGCGGAGGGGCTGCTGTCGTTTTTCCTGGAATCCACCTTCCTGGGCGTGTTGCTTTTCGGCTGGAATCGCGTAAGCCCGAAGACGATCTGGTTTTCCACACTGATGGTGGCGATCGGCTCCTCGCTTTCGGCGTTTTGGATCATCGTGGCCAACTCGTGGATGCAGACGCCCGCCGGATACGAAATCGTTGAGGGGCGTGCCGTGCTCGTGGATTTCTGGGCCGCGCTGTTCAATCCTTCGACCTTGCCCCGTTACATTCATACCATCAATGCCGCATTGACCACGGGAGCCTTTTTCGTGCTTGGAATCAGCGCCTGGTTTTTGCTGAAAAAGAAGCAGGTTGCGTTTGCCAAAGAGTCCCTCAAGATGAGTCTCATCATCGGGACGGTGGCGGTGTGCGGGCAGGCTCTCGACGGCCACGCCTCGGCGGTTCAGGTCGTGCACACGCAACCGGAAAAACTGGCGGCGATGGAAGGTATGTTCGAAACCCAGCAGGGCGCGGGATTGCTGGTTTTCGGCTGGCCCGACCAGGATGCCGAAAAAACGCATTTCAGGATGGAAGTTCCCTACGCTTTGTCGCTGCTTACGAATGGTGATACCACCAGTGAATACAAGGGCTTGAAGGCGTTTCCGAAGGAGGAGTGGCCGCCTGTGCTGGCGACGTTCGCTTCGTTCCACACCATGGTGGGTTTGTGGTCGATTTTCTTCGCGTTCGTGCTGGTTGGTGTCGTTTTATACAAGCGTAAAACGATCTACGAAAACAGGCTCTACCTGAAAACCGCCCTCGTCATGATTCCTTTGCCTTTCCTGGCGAACGAATTCGGCTGGATGGTCGCGGAGATCGGACGGCAGCCCTGGATCGTGTACAAAATGCTGAAGACCAAGGAAGCGATTTCCCTTACCGTGTCCGCCGAGGAAATCCTCTTCTCCATCATCCTGTTCACGCTCATTTATGCATTATTGTTCGCACTTTGGATCTTTTTGTTGCGAAAGGAGATCGTCGAGGGACCGAGACTTGACGAAGAGACCGGAAAGGCGGTGGCGCGATGACGACGTTGCAAATCGTTTGGTACATCCTCGTGGCGGTTCTGCTGATCGGGTATTCGATTCTCGACGGCTTCGACCTGGGAGTCGGTTTCTGGCAGCTTTTCGCGAAAAAAGAGGAAGATCGTCGCCGTTTCATGGCCAGCATCGGGCCGTTCTGGGACGGCAACGAGGTCTGGTTGCTCACCGGGGGTGGAGCGCTGTTCGCGGCGTTTCCTCCCGTGTATGCCTCGGTGTTCAGCGGCTTCTATCTGGCGCTGATGCTGTTGCTTTTTGCGCTGATTTTCCGCGCGGTGAGCCTGGAATTCCGCAATCATCTCCAGACGCCGCGTTGGCGCAAAACCTGGGATGTGGCTTTCGCTGTCGGCAGTAGCCTTCCGGCCCTGTTGTTCGGCGTGGCGCTGGGCAATATCATGCGTGGGATCCCGCTGAACGAAAACGGCGATTACACCGGCACGTTTTTCGGGTTACTCAATCCTTTCGCCCTCGTCATCGGGTTGACCGGCTTCGCCATGTTGATTACCCACGGTGCGCTATGGCTGGCGATGCGCATCAAGGGCGAAGCGGGTAAAAAAGCGCTTTCCTGGGCCAAAGCCGGGTGGGTCGCCTACCTCGTGCTGTTTATCGTCAGCGGAGTATTCACATTTGCGGCGCAGGGGCAACTCCTTGAAAACTATAATGCTTTTCCCGTATTGTGGGTGATTCCGGTGCTGGCGCTGGCCGCGATTGTGCTGGCTCGCGTGTTCATGCAGAAAGAGGCGGTGCTCAAGGCGTTTCTGGCGTCGGCGGCGGGTATCGCCATGCAATTCGCCATCGTCGCGGCGGGGATTTTCCCGAAATTCGTTCCGGCGCTGAACGATCCGACGTTGAGCCTTACCGCTGGCAATTCCTCAAGCAGCGAATATACGCTGGGCGCTATGCTGATTATCACCTTGATCGGCCTACCGCTGGTGCTGGTGTACACGGTGTGGGTCTACCGAACGTTTACCGGAGAGGAAGTGGCCGGGTACGGCGATCACTGATAGCAGTTCACAAACCAGTTGAAAACGCCGGATGGTTCGTCATCCGGCGTTTTTTTTGCCCATCTTATGATCGTTTTTCACGATACCGGACATTTGTACACACGCCTATATAACAAAACTTGACGAAACAGGCACATCCTGATATTCTGGGATAGTGATTTTGAAATACGCGAAAGTTCCACCTTCAAGCGAACGTTGCTTTTCCTGTTGGAAGTAACGCGGGGTGATCTGCGTCTAATCGAACTGTTCCACTCTCATCCGAGTCCTGCACGGTACCAAATCCAACTCTAAGCAGGAGGAAGCTTGATGAGTTTCGCCGAACAGCTTCGCAGCGATGCCTTCACCTTGATTTCCGAAATCGATCCCCCAAAAGGCGTGCAGCTCGATGCATTTCTTGAGAGTGCCGCAGCCATGAAAGGGCGCGTGGATGCGCTGGCCGTGACGGATTGCGAGCACGCGGTGATGCGCATGTCTCCGCTGGCTCCCGCTCGAAGTCTGCTGGACGCCGGGCAAGATCCCGTGATCGTGATGAACGGACGCGACCGTAACCGGATTTCGTTACAAGCCGAACTTCTTGCCGCCTGGGCATTGGGTGTCCGTAATGTAGTAGTCAAGGAGGGAATCGATCCGGATTGGGGCGATCAACCCCTCGTCCGCACCAGTGGGGATCTCCGTCTCGAAACCATGCTGCAATGTCTTGCCGCCTTGAACAGTGGAAAAGATCTCGGCGGCGAGGAGATCGACGGCGAAACCGCCTTCACTTTCGGCGTTGGGTTCGATCTTTCCGACGACATCAATCTAAACCGCCAACGCGCCGATGACGTCGTGCGTTTCGCCGAGTATGGAGTGTCTTTCATTGTACTGGGACCGACGTACGACAAAAACATCCTCGATCTGTTTCTACCCAAGGCCGAGGAAGCGGGCATCAAAGTGTTCTCGACGATCATGCTTCTCAAATCCGTGGGGATGATTCGCTACCTCAACGGATTGCAGGGCGTACCCTCCATTCCCAACGAATACCTGAAAGAAATGCTGGATGCGAAGATCAAGGCCGAAGCCGGATTGTCGATCGCAGCCGGATTTTTCCGTGACATTCAGGATGTTTGCGACGGCGCGGTGCTGCATTCCCTGGGTTGGGGACCGCGTCTGCCTCGGTTTCTCGATCTCATCGGGCGCTGACTGTGAACGAAACCCCGCACCAACATACGATACCGCACAACGTGCTTTCGAAGCTCGTGGCCGAAATGGGGTCGAACCTCGTGTTGTATACGATCATCGAGGCGACACCCAACGGCGTGCTGGTGGTGGGACGGGATCAATCCATCCTCTACGCCAATCCTGCCGCC
This sequence comes from Myxococcota bacterium, assembly GCA_963663525.2. Lineage (GTDB taxonomy): Bacteria > Myxococcota_A > SURF-8 > SURF-8. Next base: position 239,198 of record CAXXHC010000002.1, on the reverse strand, counting down.
TGCCGTTTCACGGGCGTTTCTCCCGATCAGTTCCAGGACAGTCGCTTGCCTTCGCTGTTGCCGCTGGAGGACGACCCGAAGCTGATGCTGGATCTCGTCCGTTTCGTATCCACCCGCAACGCACCGGCCCAGTTCCGGCGGGAAATCCGTCTGCGCAATCAAAGCAACGGCACCACACATGCGATGGAGTTCGTGGCCATCGCACCAGCCGAGGGGCATGATTACTACAGCACGATCCTCATCGACATCGACCGTCGGCAGCAACTCGAACGGGAATTGCGACGTTCCAACGCCTTTTTCCGCAATCTGATCGATTCTTCGGTGGACGGCATCATTGCTTCCGACATGAAGGGCAACATCATCCTGTTCAACCAAGGTGCACAGGCATTGTTGGGATATTCCGAAGTCGAGGCCATCGGCAGCCTGCACGTCACGCGGCTATACCCGGAAGGCGACGCCTACGAGATTATCCAGCGTATGCGTAGCGACGACTACGGCGGAAAGGGACGCCTGCTGCGGCACGAACTGCTGGCCATCACCAAGGATGGTCACCAGATACCGATGAGCTTTTCCGGGGGCATCATCTACGAAAAGTCCAAAGAAATCGCGACGTTCGGGATTTTTACGGATCTTCGTGGCATCCAGAAAATCGAAAAAGACCTGGAACGAACCTACCAGATGTTGCAGCAGTCCGAAAAAATGGCTGGATTGGGACGGTTGTCGGCGGGCGTGGCCCACGAAATCAACAATCCGATGTCCGGGATTATGTTGTACGCGAATCTGGTCAAGGAGGAGCTTGGCGAGGAGCATCCGCTTACTTCCGATATGGAGACGATCATCCACGAGGCGGAGCGCTGCAAGGTTATCGTCACGGATTTGTTGGAGTTTTCCCATCAGACCTCCTACGAAATGGCCAACGTGGACCTCAACGAAATCCTGCTCAAAACCCTGGCCTTGCTCGAAAAACAGCCGCTTTTCCACAACATACGCATCGAGTTGGATCTCGCGTCGGACCTGGCGAAAATCTGCGGCAACGCCGCGCGGCTCAACCAGGTGTTCATGAACATCATCGTGAACGCCGCGCAGGCGATGGAAGGGAAGGGCCGCCTTTTCCTACAAAGTCGTCACCGTAGCCAAGGCGATATCGTCGAGGTGCTCATCCAGGACGATGGTCCCGGTATTTCCGAGCAAGATCTTCCGTTGGTGTTCGATCCGTTTTTCACCACCAAGGCGCACGGAGAAGGCACCGGGCTGGGGCTTTCCGTGTCGTATGCCATCGTCAAGGAACACAAGGGGAGCATTCACCTTTCCTCCAAGCGCGGCGAAGGGGCGATTTTCAGCCTTAAATTCACCGTCACCGAACAATGCAAAGCCGGAGGGTCCGAATGAACGAAACGACGCTCACTCCCTGGGGAGGAAGCAAGAAGCTGCAGCGTGCGCTGGACGACGCCGGGCTGGACGTCCGCGCCTGTTTCCAGTGCGGGCGGTGCTCGTCAGGTTGTCCTCTGGCCGCGTTTTACGATCTCCTGCCGATGGAAATCATTCGGTTGTGTGCTTACGGCATGGAAGACGAACTGATGAAGTGCCACACGATCTGGCTTTGTGCTTCCTGCGAAACCTGCACCACCCGCTGTCCCAATGACATCGACATTGCTGGAACCATGGACCTTTTGCGTCAATGGGCGCTGGATCGCGGGTACGAGCCCGCCGAGCCCAACATCGCTGCTTTCCACCGGTCTTTTCTCAATTCCGTGCGCAGGGGAGGAAGAACTTACGAGCTGGGGATGATCGGAGAGTACAAACTGCGAAGCGGGGATTTATTCGGAGATTTCAAACTGGGGATGCGCATGTTCGGCAAAGGGAAACTCAATCTCGTGCCGAAATCGATTCGGGGCAAAAAGGACGTGCGCAAGATTTTCGCCCGCACGACGAAGGAGAAGTAGGGATGAAACTGACCTACTATCCCGGTTGTTCGCTGACCGGAACCGCCCGTGAATACGATGTATCCGTGCGGAATCTGGCCCGTTTGCTGGATATCGAACTGGTGGAACTGGACGACTGGAACTGCTGCGGGGCGTCTTCGGCGCACATGACCAACCACGAACTCGCGATCAAGCTTTCCGCCAGAAACCTGGAAATCGCACAGGAGGCGGGGCACGATCTGCTTGTGCCCTGTTCGGCTTGTTATCAGCGACTCAAGGCCGCCGATTTCGCCTTGCGAAATGATCCCCACGAATGGGAATACGAAACCTACGAACCGGACTTCAACATCGTGCATATTTCCAGCCTGTTGGATCAGCCGGAGTTCCGCGAACGGTTGAAAAACAAGGCACGGCGTGGGTTGTCGAAGATGAAAATCGCCTGTTATTACGGGTGTTTGGCCCTGCGTCCGCCGAAGATCACCGGGGAGATGCACTACGAAATTCCCACGCGCATGGAAGAGATTCTGACGATTCTCGACGCCGATCCCCTGGCGTGGAGCCACAAAACCGAGTGCTGCGGTGGAAGCCTGACCATGGCCCGACCAGATATCTCCCGGCAACTCGTCGGCGATATTCTGGAAGCGGCGGCGCGTGCCGGAGCCGAAGCGCTGGTTACGGACTGCCCGATGTGCCATGCCAACCTCGAATCCCGACAACTGGATCTGCTGGAAGCCGGAACCATCGAACGGACGACGCCGATTTTCTACTTGAGCGAACTGATCGAATTCGCCCTGTCGGAGCGCATCGACGCTTCGGCCTGGAAAGGGCACCTCGTCGAAGCCGAAGGCGTGTTTTCCCGCCTGATCGGGTCTGAAAGCGGTTTGGAGGAATGAGCGCCATGGACAAACACGCCTCGGTTCATCCCCCCGTGGGGGCCGTACTCGTTATCGGAGGCGGCATCAGCGGGATGCAAAGCGCGTTGGATCTCGCCAACGCCGGGTTCAAAGTGTTTCTGGTCGAAAATTCCCCGGCGGTGGGCGGGCGCATGGCGCAACTCGACAAGACTTTTCCCACCAACGATTGCTCGATGTGCATCATTTCCCCGAAACTGGTCGAGTTAGGACGCCATAAAAACATCGAATTGCTGACGTTCAGCGAGGTGGAAAGCGTCGAGGGTGAAATGGGGCATTTTACTGCGCGCGTGGTGCAGCGCCCGCGCTACGTCGATCCCAATGCCTGCACCGGCTGCGGACAGTGCGAAATCGTCTGCCCGGTGACGCACAAGCCGTACTTTCCCATGCCGATTGACGAAAAAACCTCCAAAAAACCGACGTTTAAAAACAGCAAGAACATCACGAAGTTTCCCTACCGCCGATCGTCCGAAGCCTTCGAGAAAGCCGCGTTTGGCTGGGAATTCGCCATCGACGAAGAACGCTGCAAGAAATGCGGCATGTGTTTTCGGCGTTGTCCGGTAGGTGCAATCGAGTGGAAGAAAAAGGAAATCGCGCGTATCGACGCCAGCCGCTGCATTCAGTGCGGGGCCTGTTACGTAGCCTGCCCGCCGAAATTCTCCGCCGTGACGATCTCCGGCGCTTCGGAACTCGAACGCGGCCTGGGCGCCGCCGTGCTGGCGCGCTCGGAACGTCTTCGAAAGGAGTTCGAGACGGGCGGCGACTGCCTGCGTTGCGGGTTGTGCCAGATGATGTGCGAGCGTGTGATGGATACCGGCGCGATTCGGCTGGGAGAAGAGGGCATCGAGGTGGCGAAAGACGTCTGCCGAGCCTGCGGAGCCTGTGTGTCGGTGTGTCCGGTGCAATTCCTTGATATCACGGAACTTTCCGAGAATTCACCGCGCCCGTTGCTGTCCGAGTTCAACGAGCGTTTGTCGCCGCGGAAGCCGATTTTCATCAAATATCCCCAGGCAGTGCCGAGGGTGCCGGTGATCGACGACGAAAGCTGCGTGCGTCTCAACGCCGGAGCCTGCGGTACCTGCCAGACGCTTTGCGACGCCAAGGCCATCGACTACACACAGCGGGAGATCGTCCACGAGATCGAAATCGGATCCGTGATTGTATCGCCGGGATACGAAACCTTTCCCGCCGAGCGCCGGGCCGAGTACGGCTACGGCGTGTATCCCAACGTGATGACGAGTATCGAGTTCGAGCGGCTGTTGTCGGCTTCCGGTCCGACCACGGGCAGGGTGTTGCGTCCCAGCGATGGCAGGCATCCTCGAAAAATCGCCTGGATTCAATGTGTTGGCTCGCGGGATGTCACCTGCGACCGGGATTATTGCTCCAGCGTTTGTTGCATGTACGCCACCAAAGAAGCGGTAATCGCTCGCGAACATGATTCGGATATCGAGGCCGCGATTTTCTTCATCGACTTGCGGGCCTTTGGCAAGGGTTTCGACGCCTACGCCACCCGTGCGAAAGAACATTACGGGGTGCGTTACGTGCGGGCGATGGTCAGCCGGGTGTTCGACGATCCCGTCACGCACGACCTGGAGTTGCGTTACACGAATGACGCCGGTGAACCGGTGAAGGAAACCTTCGATCTGGTGGTGCTTTCGGTGGGCATCCAGATGTCCGAGGAAACGAAGGATCTGGCGCGAAAACTCGATATCGACCTGGATCGCTTCGGTTTCGCCCACACCGAAACCTTCCGACCGCTGGCGACCAGCCGCCCCGGTTTTTTCGTGTCGGGGACGTTCAACGGCCCCAAGGATATTCCCGAAACCGTGAGCGAAGCCAGCGGAGCGGCGGGTGTCGCCGCCGGAAATCTGCGAGAGGCGCGGGGAAGTCTCGTGGTGCAGGAGGAATTCCCCCCCGAAAAGCCTTTCGATGCGGATGCGGAGAAGCGCATCGGGGTGTTTGTTTGCCACTGCGGAATCAACATCGCCTCGGTGGTGGACGTGGAAAACGTGGTGGAATACGCCAAGACGCTGCCCGGCGTGGTGGTTGCCGAACATCCCCTGTACACCTGCTCCCAGGACACCCAGGAGCACATGCGCGAACTGATCGCCGCGCACGATCTCACGCATTTCGTCGTGGCGGCTTGTTCTCCGCGCACCCACGAGCCGGTGTTTCAGGAAACCATGAGTCAGGCGGGATTGAACCGCTACCTGTTCGACATGGCCAACATCCGTGACCAGTGCAGTTGGGTGCATCAGGAACACCCCGAGGAAGCAACAAAAAAAGCCCGCAGGCTGGTGGCGATGGCCGTGGCCAACGTGGCCCAGGCCGAACCGTTAAAGGATCACGAGTTCGAGGTCAACTCCAACCTGCTGGTAATCGGAGGGGGACTGGCGGGCATGACGGCGGCCCTCGAAGCGGCGAAGCAGGGATTCGGCGTGTATCTCGTCGAGAGGGAAAGAGAGTTGGGCGGCAATTTGCGCAAGCTTCGGCGCACCTCCGACGGACTTTCCGTAAGTCGCTATCTCTATGAAATAACTGCGGAAATCAAAGAAAATCCGAAGATTCAGGTGTTTGCGGGTTCCGAGATCGTCGAGCATTCCGGCTTCGTGGGCAACTTCGAGACCGAAATCATGACGCCGACGGGCGTCGGGCGGACCGTTCGCCATGGCGCGATTATCGTCGCAACAGGTGGAATAGAGGCCCGACCGGAATTGTACGGGCTGGGTAGCCAGGTGCGTGTAATGACCCAGCTCGATTTCGAAGTTCTGCTGGAAGCTACCGAATTCAAAGAGGAAAACCCGCACCATGTCGTGATGATTCAATGTGTCGGCTCTCGCTGTGAAGAGGAACTGAACTACTGTTCGCGGGTGTGCTGCAACCAGGCGATTAAAAATGCCCTTCGTTTGAAAGAAGTGCTGCCCGAAACCCGTGTAGACGTCCTGTATCGTGACGTTCGAAGCTACGGGCACAGTGAACTGAAATATCGTGAATCACGGAAAAACGGAGTCAATTTCATACGTTACGACCCGGAACGTCATCCGGTGGAGGTCGAGTTCGAGGACGACGTGGTGCAGGTCGGCGTGTTCGATCCGTCCATTCGGCGCAAAATGAGCATGACGCCAGACCTGCTGGTGCTTTCCACGGGTGTAAAAGCCAGTGAAAACGAGGAGTTGGCCTCCATGCTGCGCGTGCCGAGGAACCCGGACGGCTTCTTCTTCGAAGCGCACGCCAAGCTCCGTCCGGTGGATTTTGCCAGCGAGGGTCTTTTCCTCGCGGGTATGGCCCACGGGCCGAAGACCATCCCGGAAACCATCTCTCAGGCATCGGCGGCGGTGGCGCGCGCGGCGACGATTTTGTCCAAAGACAAACTGAGGATCTCGGGTGTGGTGTCGAAGGTCAACCCGGAACATTGCGCGGTCTGCCTGACCTGCGTGCGGGCCTGTCCCTACGGTGTGCCGTTCATCAACGAGAACCACACCGCCGAGATCAACCCCGCATTGTGTCAAGGCTGCGGCATCTGTGTGTCCGAGTGCCCGGCCAAGACGATTTCCCTGGCCCGGTACGAGGACAAGAACATTTTCTCGAAAATCACAGCCTTTTCGGCTGCCGAACTGGAATCACGGACCCTTTGAGGAGTTGAAAATGGATGGATTCAATCCCAGCCTGATGATTTTCGCCTGCCGGCATTGAGCGTACACCGCTGCGGACCTGGCAGGTTCGGAACGTCGGCATTACGCGGAAAACACCTCGGTCGTCATGGTGCCCTGCACGGGACGGGTGGACGAGGTGATGATTCTCAAAGCCTTTGAAAACGGCGCGGACGGCGTGATGGTGGTGGGTTGCCTGGAGGGCGACTGCCACTTCGTCAAAGGAAACCTGCGCGCCAGGGAAAAAGTGAGGCGTGCCGCCGACTTGCTTGCCAAAGCCGGGTTGGGGGAGGAACGCGCGCGGATGTACAATCTCAGCGCCGGAGAGGGGGCGAAATTCGCCGCCCACGTCGCGGACATGGTGGAACACGTGCGGGGACTGGGGCCGAGTCCGATCAACCTCGTTCGGGCCGGGGCCAAGGCGTCGCCAACGAACGTTCGGGAGGGATAACGCGATGATTATGGGAGAAGTCAAACCCTTTGAAGAGGTCATGGCCATCATCGAGCCGTATGACGACATCGTGCTGGCCGGGTGCCACGGCTGCGTGACGGTCTGCCGCGCCGGAGGGGAAAAGGAAGTGCAGGTGCTTGCCTCGACGATCCGCCTCGCCCGCGAAACCGCCGGTAGGCCGATTCAGATCAAAGAGGTGACGCTCGAACGGCAATGCGACCCCGAATACCTCGAAACCATGCGACCGTACGCCACAGACCACCAAGCCGTGTTGTCCATCGCCTGTGGAGCCGGAGTGCAGTTCATGGCCGAGCATTACATGGGGCTTCCGGTGCTGCCGGGCATCAACACCAGTTTCATTGGGGTGACGGAGCGGCAGGGCGAATGGGCCGAGCGCTGCCAGGCCTGCGGAGACTGTGTGCTGCATCTCACCGGCGGCATTTGTCCTGTAACCCGCTGTTCGAAAAGCCTGTTTCATGGACCCTGCGGCGGGTCGTCCAACGGAAAATGCGAGATCGATAAAAACGTGGCCTGTGGTTGGCAGCTGATTATCGACCGGCTCAAGTCCTTGAATCAACTGGACAATTACCGGAAGTTGCAGTCGTTCAAGCGTTGGCGCACCAGTCGCGACGGTGGTCCGCGCCGCATCGTCAGGAAGGATTTGCAGGAATGAAATCAGGCAGCAATCTGGAAAAAGTGCTGGAGGCCGGGCATTTCGCCGTGACGGCAGAGTGTGGCCCGCCGAGGGGTGCCGACCCCGACGTCGTGCGCCGCAAAGCCGAGTTTATCCGTGGCAACGCCGATTCGTGCAACGTCACCGACAATCAGACCTCAGTGGTGCGGATGAATTCCATGGCCGGGTGCTTGCTGCTGAAGGAAAGCGGCATCGAACCCAACATGCAGATGGTGGTTCGCGACCGCAACCGCATCGCCTTGCAGTCGGACATTCTCGGTGCCTCGGCGATGGGCATCCGGAATTTGCTGTGTCTTTCCGGCGATCACCAGATTTTCGGCGACGACCCGCAGGCGAAAAACGTCTTCGACATCGACTCCATGCAGTTGATAAACCTCGTGAAAACCATGCGGGACGAGGGTGTGTTCCCGTCCGGCAAGAAGATCGACGGACCGCCGAAATTCTTCATCGGCTGCGCGGTGAATCCCTTTGCCGATCCCTACGAAATCCGCGTGCCGAGGTTGGGGTTGAAGGTCGATGCAGGGGCCGATTTCGTCCAGACCCAGTGCATTTACAACCTGGAAAAATTCGAGCGTTACATGGAGGATCTGCGCAAGGAGGGTCTGCACGAGCGGGTCAAGATTCTCGCGGGGGTTACACCGCTGAAATCGGCGGGCATGGCCAAATTCATGAAACGCATGGTGGCGGGGATGGACATCCCCGACGAAGTGATCGCACGTATCAGTGAAGTGCCCAAGGAAGAACAGGCGCAGCGGGGCATCGATATGTGCATAGAGACGATCGAACGTGTCAAGACCATCGAAGGCGTCGCCGGAGTGCACGTCATGGCGATCGAATGGGAAGAAAAAGTCAATGAAATCGTATCTAAAGCGGGATTGCTGCCACGTCCGCAAGTGGATTGAAGGCGGGGCCGTCCCTTGGCAAAACTGGCACCACAGGAGGTGAACTCATGAGTGAAATGAAAAAAGTTCTATTGGTGGATGACGATCCGGATTTCGTGGAGGCCATCAGAACCGTCGTCGAAAAGGGAGGGTACAAGGTCGAAGTCGCCTACGATGGCAAGGAAGGGCTGGAGAAAGTCCCCGAATTCAAGCCGGACCTCGTGATTCTGGACGTCATGATGCCGGTGATGGACGGTCATGCCGCCTGCGACAAGCTTAAAAGCAACGCGGATACGGCGGATATTCCCGTGATTCTGCTTACCGCCGTGGCGGACCACGTGTCGTCGAGCACTTATTCCCACCGCGATATGCTCGAAAGCGAGGCCGAGGACTACATCCCGAAGCCGGTCGAACCGCAAGAACTGCTCGACCGGATTCGCCATTGGCTCAGTTGAGGGATACTTGCCGGCCCGGAGGTTTTCCGGGCCGGATTCACCGGTTCTTCGACGGGGAAAAGCCATGGCCGAACACGCCCGATTGTTGATTGTCGATGACGAGCAGGTGATCCGCGAGGGCTGCGAGCGCTCTTTACGCGGGATGGATCTCGACATCGTGAAGGCCGAGAACGGCAACCGCGGCATCGAGTGCATGAAAGAGTCGCGGTTCGACGTGCTGCTGCTGGACCTCATGATGCCGGGTATCGACGGCTTCGAGGTGCTTTCCTGGGTCAAGGCCAACCAGCCGGAAATCCAGGTGATCGTCATCACCGGTTTCGCCACTGTCTCAAAGGCGGTGGCGGCGATGAAGCAGGGCGCTTTCGATTTCGTCGGCAAGCCGTTTACGCCCGATTACATCCGCATCGTGGTGGGACGCGCCCTGGAAAAACGCGCCCTCGTCGCCGAAACCGAGCGTTTGAAGAAGGAAAAAGCCCGCGACCTGATGACCATCGCCGAGGAGCAGAGCCGACTGAAAACCGTGTTTGCCTGCATGATCGAGGCGGTGCTTGTCACCAACCGGGACGCGGTGGTGGTGCACCACAACCCGGCGGCGGTCAATATTTTACAGATCCAGACCGATCCCTTCGTCGGCAAGCCGCTGGAACTCTCCATTCGCGACGCCAACGCCGTGGCCATGGTGCGTGAAGCCATCGACGGCGCGAAGACCGTCACCCGCGAGTTCGAGCCGGGCAGCATCTCGAAATACTACCTTCGAGCGCATTGCTCGCCGGTGCTGTCCGCCGAGGGGGAGGTGCTGGGTTCGGTATCGGTATTCGAGGACATCACCACCCACAAGATGATCGACCGGCAGAAGTCCGAGTTCGTGGCGATGGTCTCCCACGAACTGCGCGCCCCGCTGGCCTCCATCGAGCAGATGATTTACGCCATGCGCGCCGGGTGCGACACCCTGGAAGGCACGGCCTGCGAGCGGCTTCACGAACGCATGACGGCTCGCACCAAAGAATTATTGCAACTGATCGCCAACCTGTTGAGCCTGTCCAAGCTCGAATCGGGCACTATCGTATTCAACCTGGAATCGCTCAAGGGGAACGAAATCCTCGAAAACGTGGTGGAAATCCTGCATCCGCAGGCCGAAAAGAAAAGGATTTCATTTGTTTATCGTCCTTTGGAAAGGGAATGGCTGTTTCGGGCCGACCACGACCACATCAAAAGCGCGTTTATGAACGTCGTCGGCAACGCCGTGAAATACACACCCGAAGGCGGGACGGTGGAGGTTTCGGTGTCGAACCACTCAGGCCTGATTACCATCGAGGTCAAAGACAGCGGCATCGGTATCGGCGAAGAGGATCTGCCCCACATTTTCGACCGTTTTTTCCGCGTGAAAGGCAAGCAGACCCGCAGCATCACCGGCTCCGGTCTGGGATTGTCGGTGGTGAAAAAGGTGGTCGAGGGCCACAACGGGTTTATCGAGGTCGAATCCGAACAAAACGTCGGCACGACCTTTCGTTTGCGTTTTCCTTTGGAAAATTAGTGAGTTAGGGAAGAGGGCAGGTCGGGTGATTGTTTCACCCGACACAAACCAATGTACGTCGGGTAAGACAATTACCTGACCTATAGCGGTTCTTACTTGGTTTTAGCGATCATTTTCATAGGGGGTGCCATGGGCCCAACCGCAGGTTGCCCATGGACATCGTTCGTACACGGGCAAGCCGACGTTTCACGTCGCTTAGCCCGTTGGCCACCCTTTGTTTCCGGGGTTTTCTCAAAGAAGAACCACTCTCCGTATTTTTATACCCGTCGTGATTTCTAAAATTTTTCTAGCGCTACAGATCCAGCGCCTTGACGATCGCCCCGTAATCCGCCGGAAGCCGCAAGGGGGCGTTGAGGCGAGAAGGCTGGAGTTTCGGCAAATTCCCGGTGTGGTAATTGACGCTGACGTCGCTGAATTTGGCTCCGTGGGCCGTGCAGATCACCACCACAGTATCGGATTCCTTGATTTCTCCGCGATTGCGCAGCTTTTTCAACCCCGCCAACGCCACACCGGAATTGGGGCATACCGCCACGCCCGCCCGGTCGGCCACGGCCTTGGCTTCCATCAACTCGGATTCGTCCGCCTCGGCCATCACGCCATCGAAACGCTTGACGATCGATGAGGCTTTATCGCGGCTCACGGGATCTCCGATGCGGATCGCGCTGGCGCAGGTGTCGCCCGCCTTGACGCGGATCGATTCGGAAAACCCTGTTTTGTAGCTTAAATACAAGGGGTTGGCCGCCTGGGCCTGTACCCCGGCGATGCGCGGCAGACGGTCGATCAATCCGAGTTGGAACAATTCCAGCAATCCCTTGCCCAACGCACTGACGTTCCCCGCATTTCCTACCGGAATCACGAACCAGTCGGGTACCTCCCAATTGAGTTGATGCACCGCCTCGATGCCGATGGCTTTTTGCCCCTCGATGCGGAAGGAATTCATCGAGTTGAGTAGGTACAGCGGATGATGTTTGCAGATGCGCTGTACGAGGTTCATGCAGCCGTCGAAATCGGTGTCCAGGGACAATGTGCGCGCGCCGTAGGAAATGGGCTGTGCGAGTTGTTCGGGGCTGACCTTCTTATACGGCAAAAACACCACGCTTTCCATGCTGTCCACCTGCGCGGCGTAGGCTGCCATCGCGGCGGAGGTGTCGCCGGTCGAGGCGCAGCCGACGTATTTCATGCCGAGGAAATGTGCCCAGGATACTCCGGCGGTCATGCCACGGTCTTTGAAAGACAGCGTGGGGTTCTCGCCTTCGTGCTTGAGATAGAGGTTTTTTACGCCAAAAGCCCTGGAAATCGCTTCGACACGGTAAAGGGTTGTATTTCCTTCCCCTTTCGTGACGATTTTCCGCCGGGGCAGGTCGGGGAGAATCAGTTCGTGGTAGCGCCAGACGCCGGAACGGTAGGGAAGGTCGAAGCTTTCCTTACGTTTCTCGAAAAGCTCTTTCAAATCCGGAAACTCGCTGCCGATGCGGTCGAGGTCGTGCACGACCTGAAGCAAGTCCCCGCAATCACAGCGATATCTCGTTTCTTCGGTTTCGTAGGTGCGCCCGCAGGCGATGCATTCCATCCTGGAAATTTTCAGGGTCATATCGATCTGGCTCCACTGGCGCTTAAACCCGATATAAAGTAATCGGCACGAATGCCGCGATCTTGAAAAATCCTCGCCATGTTCATCCCCGCGCGTTCGGCGACGATGCGATCCGCCGCGAGAGCGACCATCGCCGGGCCGGAACCTCCGAGCACGCAGCCGTACACGCCGACGTTCAGCGCCGCCCGTTTCGACTCTTCGTAACCATCGATGCGCGTGGCCCGGTGTGGCTCCACGACGCGATCTTCCAGGCAGCGGGCGAACAATTCGGCGTCGCCATGCAGCAGGGCCAGAACCATTGCCGCCGCGTTCGCCCAGTTGGCTGCCGCATCTTTCAAAGGCACGAGTTCGGGAAGACTGGAGCGGGCTTCCATCGTGGTGATCGTGATTTCCGGTGTCACGACCGCTACTTGGAAAGGAAGTTTCGGGGTGAATCGCGCGACGTGCGGAGGCGACGCCGACTGCACGACGGTGAAGCCGCCGTACAGCGCCGGAGCCACGTTGTCGGCGTGGCGTGTACCGGAGGCCAGTGCTTCGCCCTCGATGGCAGCCTCCAGCACCAGGTCTTCGTCGTAATCCAGCGACCATTCCAACACCAGCGCCTTCATTGCCGCCACCGCGCCTCCCACGGCGGATGCGGCGCTGCTTCCCAGACCGGAACCGATGGACAGACCCTTGTCGATCTCCAATTCCAAGCCGAATTTCTCCGTGATGGGATGGTAGCGCTCCCAGACGTATCGCGCGGCGACGCCTGCCGTGTTTTTCTCCGTGTCAAGGGGAAGCACGCCGCCGTCTCCTCGGATGGTCGCGATGCGCACGCCGAGTTCCCGGACCACTTTGGACGAAACCACGTCGCCTTTCTGCTCCAATCCGAAGCCGAAGCAGTCGAAGCCCGGCCCCACGTTGGCGACGGTTGCCGGAACGAACACGCGGGAAATTCCACTGGAAATCTCGATGGGACTCATGATTTTCTCGCGATCTTGAGAATGTCGCCGAATACCCCGGCGGCGGTGACTTCCGCCCCGGCTCCAGGCCCGCGAATCACCAACGGATTATGACGGTATCGCCGGGTTTCGTAAACAAGGATGTTGTCCGGACCATCCAACTGGCCGATGGGACTGAGCGGTACCACGGCGCGAAGCCCCACTTCGACGCCGGATGGTGTAATTTCCGCGACGTAACGCAGGACGTCGCCGTCTTTTTCCGCGTTTTGCACTTTTTCGCGCATGGCGTCGTCCATCTCCGGGAGGCAGCGTAAAAATTCATCGACACTTTCGAGCGCTTCCAGTTCGGGCGACACGAGGCTTTCCAAGGCGATGTCTTCCATCTCGATATCGATGCCGATTTCCCGTGCGATAATCAGGGCTTTGCGTGCCACGTCCACCCCGCCGAGGTCGTCCCTGGGGTCCGGTTCCGTGTAGCCCAGCTTGCGTGCCTCGCGCACGATTTCGGAAAACAACCGCCCTTTTTGCAACTCCGAGCAGACAAAGCCCAGCGTGCCGGAAAAACAGCCGGTGATTCGGCGGATCTCGTCGTGGGTGGCCACGAGTTCCCGCAGAGAGTGGAGCACGGGCAGGCCTGCGCCGAAGGTGGTTTCGAACTGGTATTGCAGGCCCGATCGGGCGGCGGCCTCTCGAATCGCCCGGTATTGTTCCATCGAGCCGGAAAGTGGCTTTTTGTTGGCCGTCACCACGTGGAAGCCTTTTTCCAATGCCTGTACGTGCAAAGGACCGGTACGTTCGGCGGTGACGTCCACAAACACCACGTCGAGACGTTGCTGCCGGGCCAAGCGGTCGAGCAACTCGCCGTTATTCCCGCGATTTTCGCCACCGAGAGCCGACAACGCCGCTCCTTCGGCGATGCGCTTCAGCCGCTCGTTTCCCATGCCGTGGGGATCGAACAGCCACTTATCCCTGCCACAGACGCCCACCACGCGCAGCGTGACGCCGTGGAGGCGCTCCAGATCCTCGCGGCCTTCGAGAAGCTGGCGGATCAGCGTCTTGCCGATCAGCCCCTTGCCGAGCAGAAAGACGTGGGTGGTTTTCGTGAGTCCGAAAGCGGTGTGCACCGCGCCGACGGCGCGTTTGAGGTCGCGTTGTTCTACGACTACCGAGAGGTTCAGCTCGCTGGACCCCTGGGCGATGGCCAGCACGTTGACGCGGCTTCGGCCCAGCGCCGAGAACATTTTCTGGCTGATGCCCGGCGTGCCCTTCATGCCTTCGCCGATAATCGCGAGAATGCCCACCGGAGCCATGAGGTCGATGCGCTCGATGCGTTTCTGTCGCAGTTCCGCCTCGAATTCTTTCTGAAGGTATTCCCGTGCGCGCAAACCGTCTTTTTCATGCACGGCGAAGGTGATGTTCTGCTCGCTGCTGGCCTGGGAGATCATCAGCACGCTGATGCCCGCTTTCGCCGTGGCCGAAAACACCCGTTCGCCCACGCCGGAGACGCCCTGCATTCCCGCGCCTTCCACCGTAACGAGCGCAAGCGAGGCAATCGACGTCACCGTTTTCACGCCCTGGAACGCTTCCCGACATTCATACGTGACAAGCGTTCCAGGGCTTTCGGGGTTGAACGAGTTGAGAATGCGGATCGGAATGCGGTTTTCGACGGCGGGCACCATCGTGCGTGGATGCAGGACTTTCGAGCCGAAATACGCCATGTCGGCGGCTTCTCGGTAGGTAATGCTTTCCAGCACCCGCGCTTCGGGAACCACCGACGGATCGGCGGTCATCACGCCGTCCACGTCGGTCCAGATCCAGATCTCCTCCGCGCCCAGATACGCGCCGAGCAGCGACGCCGTGTAGTCGCTGCCGCCCCGGCCCAGTGTCGTGGTCACGCCGTCGGATGTCCGGGCGATGAAGCCCGTCACCACCGGAATCCGGTCCCGAGTCAGGGGAAGCAGGCCATTTCGGCACAGTTCACGGCTTTCGTCGTGCAGTACATGCGCCTCGCCGAAGCGGTTGTCGGTGCGGAAGATGTCCCTGGCGTCGATGGCTTCGGCTTTACTGCCTTGCTCTGCAATCGCCTCGGCCAGCAGCAGCACCGCAAACCGTTCGCCGAAGGAGGCGATCAGGTCGAGGGAACGCGGCGACAACTCCCGCAATAGCGAGATGCCCTGCAACAGGTTTTCGAGTTCGAAAAGGTGCTTTCTCAGTCGTTCCACGAGCGGCGCGGCTCGTGAATGGTCCGGGACGATGCCGTGGGCCGTGTCGAGGTGGTGTTGGGTCAGTCGGCGGAGTCTCGTGCGCAACTCTTTCGTTTCGCCGGTTTGGGCGAGCCGGGCCAGGGCCAGCAGTTCGTCCGTTGCGCCGGACATCGCGGACGTTACGACAACAACCGGCGATTCACTTTTTATCGCCAGTTTCGCCGCTTGTACGATGCGCTCCGCGTCTCCCACGGAAGTGCCGCCGAATTTCATTACCCGCATGAATTTCGCCCCTATTGTTTGCCTGGGATCGCGACGCCGGAAGTGAAAAAAACGCCAGAGCCGCGATCAGTTTTCAAGGCATTTCAGCCGTCTTTGGTAGGTTTCGAACAGTTTCCATCGAACGATGGGAATGTCTTTCAACACGTCGTGCGAAAGCAGATAGCCTTCGGAATCTTCCAGGATTCTGGCGTGAAAATGTTTCGGGCGATGGTATAAAATGCTCTCTTCCCCGAAAAATCCTCCCGATTCGACCGTTTCCACGCACTTTGAATTCGTGCGGATTTCCATGCGACCTGCTTCTTGCAAGTACAGTTCGCGTTGGTTGTCCATGGGGAGCGTCTGGCCCGTGCGGTAGCGCACGGGGTCCATGGTCTCGGCCAGTCTCGTATGCACGGGGTAGGAGGTCATGTCGCCGAACAACCAGGTGTTGAGCAGGAACATCCGGCGATCGTACAGGCGCAGGATTTTGTCGTACAGCTCGTTGCGCTGTGTGAAGGTCCGGAAAAACTCGCTGGGAATCACCATGGCCTGGACGTGGCTTGCCGCCCGGAACGTGCCGGGGCTGGCTTCGCCTTTAAGTCCCGACAACTCCCCCGCGAACGAGCCTGTGGAAAGGATGCGTTGTTTGCCGCGCTCGATGTATTCCATGACTCCCTGCAACACGAGGTAGATCGACTGTGGTACTTCGCCGCGACGGATCACGATGGCGCCGACGTTGAACGATTCGATGGGGCTGTTGAGCACCATCGAAAGCTCGTGGGCGGGAACGTCGGGAAAATAGCTGGTGAAATACTCGTGGGCGGAACGGAAACTGTAGTCCTGAAACGCTTGAATTAAGGTGTCCTGCGTGCCGAAATTGGCGTTGGAGCCGATTTCTTTTTCTTCGACGTTCAGAGGGCGCGAAGTGTGGCTGAGAATCAGCCGGGGAGAGGGATCGTCCGCAAAATCGCTGGCGTTTCCATGAATGAGCCCGCCGCCGATGTCGATCTTTTTCAGGTCGGCCCTTTGGGCGTATTTCTCCATGATATCCGTGAAAAAGGCTCGGCTGACTCCGCTTTTCGTTTCGTCGTCCGTGACCATTTTCTCCAGCACGTCGCGCGAAACGATGTCGGCGAAGTGGGCGTAGGTTTTGTATCCTCCCTGCCAGAGCGTGCGGAAGAAATAGATATTGGTTTCCACCGGATGTGGAGAAAATATCGGTTTTACTTCCAAGCCGTCGATATTGTTCCAGATATCGAACTTCAGGTCGTGAATGTCGAAATAGGCGGCGAGGCTGTTTTCGTCCATCGACATCAGCGCCGCCATCTTTTTCATGCACGATTCCCGGACAAGCTTCGTGGCGAAGTACTTGATGCGGTGATCGGAGCGGATCAGCGTGGTCAGCCCGGAAAAATGGTCGTCGTGGACGTGGGTGTGAAAAACGCCCTCGATGTCGTTGACGTTGATCCCCAACGCCGTCAGGCTGTGCTGGATGTTCGGGCCAGCGTCGATAAGGTAGATTTTTCCCTGGAAAGTGATGAGACTGGCCATGCAGGGACGTTCGGAGTCCCAGCCGTCGCCCTCGCCGATATGCACGACGCCGAAGTATTCGCGTTCGACGCGATATGCACCCAGGTGAAATGCGGGCCGGTAGGATTCGCCGGGCTCCAGGTTGAGGTTTACCGTGACGGTTTCGCCGTTGTAGGCGATCTCGAACTCGTTGAAGGCGCTACGCCGAATCGTCACCCCGTCGCGGATTTCCACCGTTTCGGAGCCGACCACGCGGGTATCGAGCAATTCTTCGGTGGGAAGGATGCGGTCGAATGCGAAGCGCATTTTCAGGCGCATCATTTCGTGCGCCGTTTCTTCGTCGATGCCGGTCTTGACGATTTCCTCCTCGGAAACAAGGCCGTAGTTTCCCCGGTAGATGTACTCGGATTGGGCCGCTACCTGGTCCCGGTGGCCGATGAGAAGAGGCTTGATCCCCGTGTTGCCGGGATGGTTGGGCAGGATCATGCCCTGCCGGTAAAACATCTGCAACACGGGGAATTCGGCGAGGTTGGTGAAGTTGCTGTTGTCGATGGAGACGTCCGAAAGCAGAATGGCGTTGGGACCGGTTTCGAACACGACGCCATCTTCTTCCCGGTTGAGGATCAAGCCGCGTTTCATCAAGTGCTTGACCACGTCCGCCGGGCAACCGCAGAGAATTGCAAGCTGCGCTTCCGGAATTTCAAGCCAATAGACCCCCGTTGTCACTTCAAGCTTTTTCATGCGGCCCCCGAAACGGATTGTTCGTCTCACATCAGTTGTGACGTTCTACAGGATTCACTCAATGTACGTGAAGATGGGGACTTTTTCAACTTCATTCAAACAATTCGGGGCGAAAAGGGCGTGAATGGAAATGTGGGGAAAATCGGGAATTCCGAAGAAAAACGTGGATTCAAAAAGTAGGTCGGGCAAATTTTTGCCCGACATGCCCGGTTTCGTGGTTGGATCGTAATACCTCCAACGTGTTCCGGGAGCTGTGTCTGTTCCCTTCCTTCAAACTACAAGGATTAAGATAAAATCCATTCAATACACTGCAAAGTCGTGCAATTTTACGCAATCGTGCGTCGTCTTGAATCGATCGCGCAAAACTCGTGCAAACTCACGTCAAACCGTGCAAAGTTCCTTCCGGTTTTCTCGCAACGAGTCGAGGGACCCTCGCAAAAAGTGTAAAGCAACTTGACAAAAACGGCCTTTTTCGGTCGAAAAATCAAGATCCATTTGGTTTTTTCTCGCAAAGCTCGTTTTTCCAAATCTGCACGTTTTTTTACCAATGTGCACGTTTGCAAGAGGGGTCTTGTCATCAAAATTGAATTGGGAGCATCGGACGGATTGCGAAAAAATTTCGTCTTCAGGACGCAAAAAGCGCGCCTTGCATGAAAAGCCGAACGGCAGGGTGATTCTATTCTTGATTCGACACGAATCCAACTCGGTGAATCGAGAAAAGGGTGCCCGGGTCTTCGATCCGGAACGGATCGATGGCCCGGATTCTTCGTGTTTTCAAGGCCATTCGCCTGACGGCGAAAGACCTTGGCACCCATTCTACCTTGGAAATCGTGGAAAGAAGTAGAATTGAATCGCCCTGCGAACGGTGGTTTTCTATGAAACTCCGCCACGATATGGTACAATTCCAAATACATGGAAACAACTTCGACCAGGGAGCCGAACATGAAACTCGAAACGGTCCTCTACGACGTAAAGGACGGTGTCGGCGTGTTGCGTCTGAACCGTCCGGAACGGATGAACGCGGTCATCGAGCAGATGTATCTCGACATCCGCACGGTGCTTCAGGAAGCCGAAAAAGATAAGAATGTCAATGCCTTAGTGCTAACCGGCACGGTGTGGAAACGAGAGAAAGGCGACAAGCAGGCGTTCTGCGCCGGGGCCGATCTGAAAAAGCACGCCGCCGGAGAACGCACGCCGCTGCAAAAGCGGGAGTACATCCTGCTGGCCCACGACGTCACCCGCGAAGTGCACGATTTCGAAAAGCCGGTGATCGCCGCCGTGAACGGTCCGGCACGCGGAGCGGGAGCGGAAATGGCCGTGGCCTGCGATTTCATCCTGATGGCCGATTCGGCGACCATTGCCTTTCCCGAATCCGGGCTCGGCACCTGCGTGGGCGGTGGCGTGACCTACAACCTCGTTCAGGCCGTCGGACAGTCCAAGGCGAAGTGGATGGTCTACACCGGAACCGTCCTCGACGGTCCCGCCGCCGTCGATTTCGGTCTGGCGATGGCGTCTCATCCCCTGGAAACGTTCATGGATCGCGTGATGGAATTCGCCCGGACCCTGGCGAACAAAGCGCCGTATTCCATGAAGTTTTCCAAATACCTGCTGCAAAACGCCTCTCATCTCGATCTGCCCGCCATGCTTCAACTCGAAGCGGACGCCATTCTGGGTTGTATGACGACCGAGGACTGGCAGGAAGGCATCGATGCGTTCGCCCAGAAACGTCCCCCTCGATTCAAAGGAAAATAAGCATGTCGCTCGACAAAGTATTCAAACCGGCTTCAATTGTCGTCATCGGCGCGTCCCGAAATGAAACCAAGCGGGGATACCAGGTCATCAAGACCCTGCTGGATGAAGGTTTCGAGGGCGATATCTACCCCGTGAATCCTTCGGAAGATGTGATCTTGGGGCTTCCCTGTTTTCCGAGCGTGGAGAAAATTCCCCATCCGGTCGATCTGGCGCTCGTCGCCACTCCGGCGCGCACGGTGCCTTCGATCATCGAAGCCTGCGGCAAGAAGGGCATCGCCGGGGCGGTGTTGTTAGCGGCAGGATTTCGTGAAATCGGCGAGGAGGGAAAACAGCTCGAAGCCGAGGTGGTGGCGGCTGCGCAAAAGCACGGAGTGCGACTGATCGGCCCGAACACCTCCGGCATGATGAACCTGCGAAAAAACATGAATCTCGTGGGTATTCAGAACGCGCCCAAAGGAAATATCGCGCTGTTGACGCAAAGCGGGAACATGGCGCTTTCGCTGATTACCGAGGCGTCCATCAAAAGCAACAAAGGGTTTTCTTATTACGTCGGGGTGGGCAACGAGTCGGACATCCAGTTTCACGAATACCTGGAATTTTTCCGGGAGGACGAGAATACGAAAGCCATCCTGATGTACGTGGAAGGCATGAAAAACGGTCGGAAATTCCTCCAGGAAGCGTATCGCACGACCCGCGAAAAACCGGTGGTTCTGTTGGAAAGCGGTCGGTCCTCGACGGGTAAAAAATCGGCGGGGTCGCATACCGGGGCGATTGCGGGAATGTCGGAAGTGGCGCAGAGTGCGTTCAAACGTGCGGGCATTTTGACGATCAAGAACTCCGACGAACTCTGGCCGGTGGTGGAAACCGTCTCCAGCCTTCCTCCACTGAAAAACAACTCCATCGCGATTCTCGCCGATGGCGGCGGGCACGCGACCATCGCGGCGGATATGCTGAGCGATCTGGGGATCGAACTTCCGGAACTGCACGAAAAAACCCAGGCCAAATTGCGTGAAATCCTTCCGTACAACGCATCCGTGAGAAATCCGGTGGATGTCGCCGGAGGCACGGACAGCGATCCCACGATTTTTGCCGACTGCGCCCGTGCGATCCTGCGAGACCACGACATCGGCGGCCTGCTGGTGGTCGGGCTGTTCGGCGGCTACGGCATCCGTTTCGCCGAAAAACTGGCCTTTATGGAGGAAGACGCCGCCCACCGCATCGGCAAACTCATCAAAAAGAAGAACAAACCCATCGTCGTGCACAGTCTCTATACCTTCCTCAAGCCGCATACGCACGATCTGTTGCGCTATTACAACGTGCCGGTCTACGACTCTCTGGAAATCGCCTGCCGCTGTATGGGGATGCTTGGCATATACGGGAAGTACCTGAAAAGCTACCAGACCAAGACCAATTTCGTGTTCGATTGGGGCAACAAGGCGCAACAGGAGGGGCAGGACATCATCGAAACCGCGCGAAAAGAAGGACGCAATGCCCTTTTGGAACCGGAGGCCAAGAAAATCTTGCAATTGCACGGCGCACCGGTCGCCACGGAGCGATTGGCCAAAACCGCCGACGAGGCATGGGAGGCCGCCAAGCACATCGAGGGAGACGTGGTTCTGAAAATCGTATCCCAGGACATTCTCCATAAAAGCGACGCCGGAGGCGTTCGGGTCAAACTGCAAGGAGAAAAACAGGTACGCCGCGCGTACGAAGAGATCATGAAAAACGCCCACAACTTCGACCCCAACGCCAAAATCCGGGGCATTCTCGTGTCTCCCATGAGCGAGGCGGGCATCGAGGTGATCGTGGGGACGAAGATCGACGAGCAATTCGGCCCCGTAGTGATGTTCGGTCTGGGAGGCATTCTCGTGGAAGTGATGAAAGACGTGTCCTTCCGGGTGCTTCCGATTTCGCGCCATTCTGCGAAAAGGATGATCGAGGAAATCCGCAGCGTCAGCATTCTCGACGGGGTACGGGGACAGAGACCGAGGGATAAAAAAGCGATTATCAACCTGCTAATGAAAGTCAGCGAAGTGATCGAAGCTTATCCCGACATCCGGGAAATGGATCTCAACCCGGTGATCGTCTACAATGAGGGACTGTGCATCGTCGATGCCAGAATTATCCTGAAAGATCCGTTGTAAGATACTGAATTTGCAAGGAAAACAGAAAGGCCGGGTGAGAAATCACCCGGCCTTTCTGTTTGTGGGATTTTGTTGGAAAAAGACTATCGCGAAACTCTATTCCTCGCAGAATTCCTCCGGGACGCAGACCCGCGACGAGCCGGTCAGTCCGAGGCAGCAGTTGGAGATGCAATCATTGTTGTATTTGCAGTGCTCCAGGCAGTAGGGGACGTCGTATTCCGCGCCGCAGGCTTTCGAGCAGCAGTCGTCGTGGGTTGTGCATTGACCCTCATCACCCTCGAACGTGCGCGAGGAATTGGAGCAGTCGAAGTTGTCTTCCGGGGCCATGCTGTGAGGTTCCTTCCAGATGCCCTTTTCCCGCTTGAACTGGATGGTGAACGTCATGGTGTTGAAGAATTGGCTGAAATCCATTTGCGATTGCCAGTAGTAATCCGTGCGTCCATTGCGTTCCATCATGATTTTCACGTGTTCGCCGAACAGGGCGAAGCCTTTCGAGACCTCGATTCGGAACGTGGCGTCGTGGATCGCGGAATAATCGCCGTTCAGGTTGCCGTAATCGTAACTTACCGTCGTCCAGCCGGATTGGCTTCCCAAGGTGATGTTGCAGGGGCCGGAGTGTTCTGGGCCCCAAGGGCAGAGACTCGCGCTCGGACCGCAGGCCACATCGGTGCTGGAATACCAGATCAGGTCGTACCACTGAATGCCGACCGCGCAGAAATTGATGTCTCCCAGGTAGATAATCAACGTGTCCGGTTTCTCCACCGAAATCGTCATGTTTTTCCAGGCCGACCACAGCCCCTGCGTGTCCTCCTGCAACGTGCCGTCGTCATCGTCGCGCACCATGGCTCGGAAACTGTAGCTGCCCTCCCGGTCGGGCGTGAAACTGACTGCGCAGACCTCGGTGTCCTCGATCTCGAACTGCGAGAGCGGCGCGGGGCTTTGCAACTCGATTTTGCAATCGGTAATGCTGCCGCCGTCGGGGTCGTAGGAGGCTTCCCCCACGTCGATCAGATAGTTGGAGCCCGCCCGGAACCCGGCTCCGTGCCAGGGATCGGGCGCGGTGGAATCGTAGATCACCGGCGCGATTTCGTTGTGTACTTTGAATTTCACCACGGGCAGTTCGTATTGCACCGTGTTGGTGGACCGCACGGTGATGAGGAACTCGGACCGTGTGGTGTCGCCCTCCTCGAACAGGTCGTGGTCGTTGTGAATGATTTCGATGCCGTACACGTCGTCGGCGGTGTCGATGGGATCGTATACGATGTCGAAGGTCAACGACTCGCGGCCCTCCAATATCGTGGGCATTTCCTCGGAGATGTTTTCCACGAAAAATTCCGGGTGCGCGGGAAGCTGCTTTTGAATGTTGAAAATCGAAAGGTTGCCGTTGCCGATGTTCTTGACGGTGATGGTTTCCCGCACCGGTTCGCCCACTCGGGCGCTGTCGAAGATGATTTCGTCCTCGCTCACCAGCATTTCGGGGTCGCTGGTCGAAGCGCGCATTTTCACGGTGATCGACCCGGACGGCGTGTTGCTGGCGTTGGAAAAAATCTTCACTTCCTGCAAGGGTTGCGCGCCGGTGTTGGCGTCGGGCGAAAAAGTGAAGAAAATCGGCAGACTGGCCTCGTTTCCGATGGCGGTATAGATCATCGGATCATCGTTGAATCCGTAGTAGGGGCTGCCGATGTCGCTGAACTGAAGTTCGGTGATTTCAAGGGGTTGCAGTCCAAGGTTGGTGACGGTGAGAGGAAGTTCCGCCACCTGTCCGTACTGCACTTCGCCGAAATCCAACTCCTCCGGCTCGACGACGATCCAGGCGTCTTCGGCATATTTCGAGGCGGCTGTAATGGGAATCTCCGTGAGGTTGTCCTCGGCGGCGTTGTTGACGATGCGCAGCTTGTTGTCGAAGGCCAGCGGGTTGGGCGGCATGAAAGTGATGTACACATCCAGGGCCTGATTGGGCAGGAGGTAGACGGGATTTTCGCTGCTGATGGACTCGATCATGTCGCCGAAACTCAAGGTGAACGGTCCGCTGAGAATCTCGCCGTTGTCCAATGTTACCTGGGAAATGCGCAGTACCCGGTTGGAGCCGACTTCCTCCGGGATATTGTAGACGCGCAGGTGATAGACCTCGAAGGAGCCGTAAATCACCTCTTCGCCGAAGTCGATTTCCGTAATCTCCTCTTCGTTCATGTTTTCGTCCACCGACTTGGGCACCAGTCGCGCCTCGCCTTTCATCTGGGTGACGAGTTCGACATCGATCAGTGGGTTTTGCAGATCGTCACAAGCGATTTGCAGAGTGTAGCCTTCGTCGGGAGTGAGATCCTGCGGCACGTAGGTTATTTCGATGGTCAGCCCTTTTCCCGGATTCAGTGTAACCGGTTGAAATTCTTCGGGTAAATCAACGCCGTCCTTCGTGACTTTGAAGGAAAAGTCGGGAACGTTCGACTGTCCGAAGCGAATCTTGGTGATCGTGACGGTTTCGCTGGCTTGCGCGGAATTCGATACGGTGACGTACTCTTTTTTCTCTTCGCGAAACTGCACCACACCGAAATTGACGACCATCGGCGTCACGACGACCATCCGGCCATCTTCGGCCACGCCATCTTCGTTTTCTCCATCATCGGAGCTTTCACCGTCCCCACCATTCCCCCAGGACACGCAAATGCCCTGTTGGGTATCACAAGTGCCGCTGGTGCAGTCGCTGTTCTGTGTGCAGGTGACGGCTTCCGATTCGTTGTCGCCGTCCCCGATGGCTCCGGAAGAACCTTCGTTGTCGCATCCCCAGCACGCAAAGAGCAGGAGAAGGAAAACAGTCGCGATCCGAGTGGAATTTCCCAAAGCGTGCAAAGGTTTCATCGGTCCTGCTCCTGCGATGAAAGAGGAAAACGGTTGCATAAATATATTTGATCGAAACGGCCATTAATTGTAATGAGCGCGCCCGTTTCTGTCAAGATTGTAAAAGTTGTCGAATGTTCAGAAACCACACAGGATTTGACGAGTTGGTGTAAGGGTTTTATGGCGGATGTGTGAGTTTTTCGTTTGAACTGAAGATACGCGATCACGAAACCGCGATGGGTGTTGCCGTGGCGCAAAACCGTAGTTCGATCCGCTACTTGGAGGGTTCCGCTTTTGTCTTCTCCAGGAGGGATTTCACTTTCTTAACCGTGCCGCTATCGTGGAAGCGTTTTTGCATGAAAAGCAGCAATTGTTCCGCTTTTTGCCGTTTTCCCATGTGCAGAAGCATCTGGGCGACGCCGAGCGGAGCGTCCGGGTGGTCGGGGTGGAGGGCGCGGGCCTTCATGAAATGGGCCATGGCGCTTTGGTACTTTTCCTGCTGGGCGTACAGGCGGCCAAGCTCGTTGTAATCTCGGAAGGTGGTTTCGTTTATCTTTGCGAGAGCCTCGATACGTGCAATGGCTTCCGCGACCGTTTCCCGGCTCGTGTCTTTTTCGTGGTGCTGGGAAGACACGGCTTTTCTTGGAAAAAACTCCGGGAACGCATCGGTAAAACGCTGCACTTCGTCCGAAGATGCTTCGTTTTTTTGAACGAATCGAATCGCGTATTCCAGCAGCTTCGCTTCGTCGATGACCCGTTGATGGGGACTTGCCGCATCCACAAGCTTCCAGATGCGCGCCACGTCGCCGTGTTGAAAAGCCCAGTATTCTTCGGGGGAGTAGCCGAAGCGGGAGACATCGGATTGGGCTTCCTCCATGCGGTCTCGCAACAGGCCGTCTCGCTCGACCATTCTGTAAATCGCCGTGTCCTGGTACAGCCGCATCCGGGTGAATACCGCCCCTCCGCGGTAACGGAAGAAGTTTAGTTCGCGAAACGCCTGGAGGTTCGTTTCCAGATCCTCGACCGTCGTCCAGGGTGAGAAAAGGATGAACCCCGAAGACGCCTTCGTGCGTGCGAGCGCCTGTGGAAATTCCCGTTCCAGGTGGTCGATCAGCTTTACGGCGTCACGATTCTGTTGCGGGGTCGTTCCCTTGTTGAAGCGCTCCAGTTCCGCGGCGGAAAAATTCTCGAAGCCGATGCAGAACAAGTCCAGGCGATGTCCGAGGCGGGTCATCGTGTGTAGCGTGCGGTGCAGAATTTTTTCCGAGGCAAGCAGGTGCGTGACCCTGGAGTCGAGCAGCCAGGTGATGGGGCTGTGGCCTCGTTCGTGGACGTGCAGCACCAGCGCTTCGATAAGGGAAAGGCAGTCCTGGTCCAGCACGCGCACTACCGGATCTCCTTCGGGGTTGCGCAGCACTTCGTCTAGCTGTTTTTTCAATGAAACCAGCAACTTGTCCTTGGAGACGGGTTCCCAACCCGGAATTCGCGTCGTGCAAAAAGCACACCCTTTGTTGTAGGGTACGTCCTGTAAGTCGATGCCTTCATACGCCGGATTCTTGGAGCAGTCCTTCAGATGGGGGCAAGTGGGGCGCCCGACGATTTCCTTGGGAGGGTGCGTGGAGGAGACGTACCGGTTGAGCACCACCGGCGAGACACCGAGGTCCAGCGGATGATCCTCCTCCACGATCAAGCCCCGATGCGTGGTGGAGTCGAGGTCTTTCCACAGCGTCGAGATCGTCCCCCCCGGTCGGTTGGCTTTGACCCAGACCGGTTGTTTCCCACGTGCGAAAGCCACGATAGTGCGCACGAGGTCGGCGCGGTTCGTCATCGGCATGAAGTGGGTCATTTCCCCGGCGTGGGTCGGGGTGGTGTTGTCGAGCAACACATGAGGGACGGAATCGGGCAGGGTTTCGCGCAGTTTTGCGGCAAGGCTGTGCGGATAGGTGCGAAAATAGTACACCTGCGTGCAGGCTTCCCGAGTCGCGAGTTCCACGGTGCGTTCGATCATCTCCGCGTTGAAGGCATCGTCTCCCACGCGATGGTGGTACTGGACGTACTGCACCGCGATGCCGTTTTCCGCGATATCTCCGGCGTAAAGCCTTGGAAATATAGAGGAAAAGACCTGTTCCTCGTCGTTCGGAAAGGTTTCGAGCAGGAGTATTTTAGGAGGTGCGAGCAAGCCCGTATCCTCGTTGGGATGCAGGAAGATCGGCAACGCGGGGGATGTCCGTTCCACGATCGGAATCGACTCCCCATGGGGAATCTCGAACTCGAAATATCCGGGAAGAGGTTCGGTGATGCACCCGTTTTTCGGTAATGAATCCAACCACTTGCGGTTTAGAAGACGGATTTCCCCCTCGTCGTAGTCCCGTCCTTCGACCCTGTGGCCTCGGTTGTCGTCCCGGCGGCTTTCGAAGCGCAGATAGCGTTCGGCATCGATGAAAAGCAGCGAACGACTAAGCAGGGTTTCCACGCGCCGGGCGAATTCCGGGACTTCGATGCGTGCGGTATGCAGCACTTTTTCGGCGATGGCGCGTGACGCCTTGCAATTGAGGGAACAAGGTGTGTGCTGGAGAAGGCTCAAACTGCCTTTGACCAGCATCAGGCACAGAGGATCGATGCGCCCTGCGGTGCGGTAATAGGAGGAGCGCACCAGGAAACGGTCGTCCTGGCGATGAAGATGCTCGAAGGCATCTACGCAGCAACGTGGATATCCCAGAAGATCCGTCAATTCCTCTGTAATTTCAGCGGTTTCCCGCTGTTCGAAACGTGCGCTCTGCTCGGCGATGTAGGCGCGCTCCACGTCTGCCGCGAGGGTTTCTTTCATCGCGGAGAAAACGAAACCCGCTTCGGAAGGAAAGCCCCGCTCGTTCAACACGGCGTCGTCCACAATGCGAGTGAAGCAGCCGTGATTTTGCAGCCAGCGTTGCACCTGGCGTTGATCCTCACGTCGGCATTCCACCACGGCGGCTTTTTTCACATCTGCTTTCAGGTGCAGCCATGCCATCAAATAGTAGCGGTCCACCGCTTCGCGCCAGTCGATCATCGCCGGTTGTTTCCTCGTTCGTTTTCGTATCTATTTTGCGGCGTTATGGTAGCCGATGCCGCGTCGGGGATCAAGGACGCAGACACACTTCTACACCGGAAAAGTGTCGTTTTTTGCGCATGTTACGAAAACCGGAAGATCAGGCGATCATCACCGGCAACAACGGTAGCAGTGCCAGCGGATTTCCCCCGATGCGCACCTTGAAAGACATCACCGGCCAGATGTAGCCTTTGCCGGTAATCATACCCAACAGGGAGTCCATCGGTCCTTTAATCGACGCCAACGGTGTGCGGCTGCGGCCCTTTTCGATGGCGATTGAGCCTTCTTCGAACACCAGGGTGACGTCCATTTGCCCCGCTGTGATGTGGTAGGCTCCGTGGAGGTCGCGGGCTTTACGCGCCACGGTTTCGTTCTGAAGGCGGTTTTCGAAAAAGCCCTTCATCAAGAGACCGAGAAGATTCATGTTTTCGGGATCTTTGACCGTGACGATCTGTTCCATCGCACCGTTCCTCGCTGGAGTTTTCGTGAAATTCTTTCACCTTAATACTCTATTTTTACGGGAGAAACAAGCCGAATCGGCACCGACCCTGGGACGCAGGGTGTGAATTATTTTGTGGGAGAAAGAAAAACGTAACAACGGTTTGTGCTCGATTTACCGAATGAGCTGGTCGTTTGTCCAGGAATCGGGCGGTGGCCACATGTTCAGATTTTGGAGACGGTAGGCGAAATCGTGCAAAAGAAGGTTGTAGGCCTTTTTATCTTCTTCCAACTTGTCATCATACATCAGGATCGCCGCTTCGAGAAACTGGAGGTGGTCGAGGCGCGACACCGGGTTGTTGAATCGCTTTTCCGAGATTTCCCAGAGGTTGCGGCCTTCTCTCGTTTTCATGAAATTGGCCAGCAGATCCACCTGGT
Source organism: Myxococcota bacterium (assembly GCA_963663525.2). Taxonomy (GTDB): domain Bacteria; phylum Myxococcota_A; class SURF-8; order SURF-8. The sequence goes on along the minus strand of CAXXHC010000002.1, from coordinate 210,737 downwards.
CGTTGACCGGAACGAAAAGATCCAGCTTGGTTTCGATGTACCAGCGCAAAAAAGACGAATCGTAGCGGGGATCGATGAGAAAATGTGCGAGTCGCTTGCGACCGATGGTGAAATCGTCATAGTCGCTGGACAGCAGCACCCGGAAATAGTGCCGTAGCGTGAGAGGCAGGGTGCGGTAGCCACGATTTTCCTGGAGGGCCGCCACTTCCTCGGCCAGATCCTCCTTGTCTCTGAAATCGGTAGCCCCCAGGGTCAGTGCCTCGAAGGTCATCACAAGAATGACGACAAGACACAGCAACCAGAACTGGACGTGCCGGAGGAGGGGAGGCGAAGCTGGCGAGGATGCTGTCATTATTTCGTCAAATCAAGGGGTTGGAAGTCGATGTAATCGTCGCCTTCGGCGATCTTCAAGTGGAAGTTTGCCGGGACGTTGTGCCAGGTCTGCACGGTAAGTTCCGAGTTGGGCCAGCGTACTTCGAGTTCGTCGATAACACAAGCCTCACCAAGTCCTACGGTGAGGCTCAGTTCTTTCATGATGCCCATGTGCCCGTATCCGGCTTCGATCCACTCGGTCTGAGTGCGTTCGCCGGTGGTGACTTTCACACGTGCGCCGATGGCGCTGCGGTTGGCGTGGCCTTCGCCCAGTCCTTCGAGCGTAATGCGCACGGCGTTGGACTTATTGCCGATGTCGTTGCGGTAAATGTGCACTTCCGGGGTGGACCACGGACCGCCGCGCATCGTGCTGGAGCCGACGACGAGATCCAGGTCTCCGTCCCGGTCGAGGTCCGCCGCCGAAACGCCCACCGCGCGCTCGTGCATGGTTCCGCTTTTAGAGGCGATGTCTTTGAACACGCCGTTGTCGGTCTGCCGGAAAAGCAGTCCATAAGTCTCGTCGTAATCGCTGCTGCCGATGTAGAGGTCCGGATAGCCGTCGAGGTCGAAATCCCAGCGTAAAGCGGAGATGTCGCCTTCGTTCCATCCTCCGGGAATGTCGTGGTTGCGTGTCAATCCGGTGGCTTCCCGACCGGGGCGCTCGAAAACCACGGTGTCGCCATTTGAAGCGTTGACCAGGAGTTGGGAGGGATCGGACGAGCCGCCCGCCCACCAGTGCGCGATTTCGGCGTTGAAGAGGTCCGGCAGGCCATCGCCGGTCCAGTCGCCGCAAACCGTGGTGAAGGTGTTGCCTCCCAGACGCCATGGCATGGTTTCGCTGTCCGCCCAGGCATTGCTCGGACAACTAGAGAGAGACGGCGAACCCGGATGAGGATCGCAGGTGTGGTCCTGGCAATAGCAGATGTAATACTGGTTGTCCGTGTAATCCTCGTTGTCGTCGCTGGCAAAGTTCGAGGACAGCGCCTCGTTGTTGTAGATGTTGTCCCGCCAGACGTACAACTCGTTGAAAGCTCTACCGTAGCTGCTGCCGATCAGGTCGGGGGTGCCGTCGTCGTTGACGTCGCAGACCGACACGCCGTAGGACGTGCGGTGGCTATTGGCGGTCGCCACGTCCGTGGAGGTGGTGTAGACGCCGTAGGAGGCGGTGACGTCCTCGAAGGCTCCGCCGCCCAGTCCGCGATACAGCCGGTTGGGAAGGTTGATCCCGGAGCCGTAATAGGTGGAGAAAAAGCCGACCCAGAGATCCACTAGGCCGTCTCGGTCGAAGTCGAGAAACGATGCGCCGACGGTGGTCCAGGGTTCGTCCACGTCGGTGGTTGTATCCGAAGGTTCGGCGAGCGTGAAATTGCCTTCGCCGTCGCCCAGCAGAATTTCCGAGCGGTCGCCCGGATCGACCGGGTCAGCGGTGGGGGTGACGTTCGGGTGTCTGCCGGAAAAGGCGTCGATGTCGCCGTCGTTGTCGATATCGGCGAACACGGCGAGCTGGCAGGAGCGTCCGTCGCCTCCGCCGCGAATCGCGGTGAAACCGGACGCTTCGGTGGCATCGACGAATTCCCGGTACTTCGCGTTGTCCTCGCGCGGTCGATTGAGAAGAATCCGTTTGTAGAATTTCTGGGGATCGGCGCTGAAATCGTCGCGCAGGTTGTTGTCGGTTTTGTGAACCACAAGGTCGGGGTAGTCATCGCCGTCGAGATCCACCGTGCCGATGCGCTGGCCATCCACGGCCAGGTCATCGCGACCGATGCCGAAGCTGTCGGTCACATCGAGAAAGTAAGGCCCCGTTCCCAGCACGTAAGGCTCTTTGCATTCCCCTTGCGGAAAAACCTGGGGCGGACGTTCTTCTTCGGCTTCCGCATTTTCCTGGGACTGTTCGGTGTTCTCGTCGTCGAGATCGCCTCCGACCTCGTTTTCAACCGTATCCTGGTCGGTATCGCCTGTTCCCGATTCGGAACTGGAGTCTCCTCCTCCGCAGCCGAAGACGGTTGCGAGGAACAATAGACACAGGGTGGCGATGAGAATGCGTAGGGTATTGTGATTCAAAATCTTCTCCTTGGAAGCCGGGCATTTCCACGTTGAACCGTCTGGATTTTAAACGGAAACGTTCGGGTGCGCAACCGGAAGGGCGATTGTTGAATGAAATAGGAGAATTTTTGTGGTTTTGGAAGCCTCTTGTGGCGGTTGATCCATTCCCAGTTTTATGAAAAACGCAGTCGGGTGATTTCACCCGACACTTTTAAAAACGCTGCTTTTGTCGGGTGAAAATCACCCGACCTACGTTTTGAATCGGAGTTTTTCGTTGGAAATACCGGTTTTCCTCACATTTCCGAAAATTTCGACCGAAAAGAGGAAAAACCGTATCATTCCCAAGTGTTAACAGCACAAACGGGCCGAATCAATCGCCTTCGGAAGCTACGTATTCCTGGTTTGCCTTGCGCATGGGAAAGCGTGTGACGATTTCCGCCTCCACGGGCAGCACCGTGCGCTTTCCGGGTTCGGTTTCGCCGGGTTTCGTCGCGCCTTTCGCCGCTGGAATCACCGAGATCGGACCTTCCTTGGCGAAGCGACTGAACACGTAAGCTTGTCCGACCTGGAAGCGTCGGGGATCGACCACGCAACTCGTCACCACGCCGATGACCATGCCGTTTTTCGCCGCCACCGTATCGCCGGGATGCAGGGGCTTTTCTCCGCTACGATCGACGAGGAAGCGGACGACTTCCATGTTGCGGTTTTCCTCACGCTCGATGAACGCCCGGCGTCCGATGAAGAACGGCTTGTGCAGTTTCACGTAGGATGGGAATCCCGCACCGGCGGGGGAGATGTTCTGCGGACCGTTCAGTTCGTGGCCGTACAGCGGCAGCCCGGCTTCGGTGCGCAGGGAGTCTCGTGCGCCCAGTCCGCAAGCGGCGACGCCCAGCGGTGCGCCGACTTCGAGAATTTTCTCCCACAGCGCGGGAAGTTTTTCGGGGTGGATGAGAAGTTCGTAGCCGATGCTTTCGCCCGAATACCCGGTGCGGGCGATCACGGCGTCCACGCCTTGGAGCGAAACGCGGGTCAGGTGGGTGCGAGGCAGGATTTCGAGCGCACGCGCCTGCTTGGGATCGTCGCACAGTTGCATCAGCACCGGCAGGGAAGCTTTACCCTGGAAAGCCAGGTCCACACGCATGTCCTCGCCCCATTGCGGGTCTTTGAGGTTGCGCAGATCCACTTCACGCAGGCGTCGGCGCGCGGGGATTTCGCGATCGATCTTGACGAGGTTCCGGTTGACGGCCTCAAGCCAGGCCCAGTCCTCGTTTTCATTGGAGGCGTTGACCACCATCAGATAATCCTCGTGTCCCACGTGGTAGATCATGATGTCGTCGATCACGTCGCCCTTGGGATCGAGCAGGTAGGAATAGAACGACTGGCCCACGGGGAACCAGCGGACGTAATTGGTGGTGACGAGATCGAGGAAATCCGTCGCACCCGGTCCCCGGATGCCGAACACGCCCATGTGCGCCACGTCGAACAGTCCGGCGGCGTTGCGCACCACTTGGTGTTCCTCCAGAATCGAGGTGTACCAGACCGGCATGTCCCAGCCCGCGAAGGGAATGATTTTCTTGGAGTTTTGCTTGTGCCAGTCGTACAGCGGGGTTTTCTTCGGGGTTTCCTCTTCGGCCATCCAGACGAATTCCGGCAGCGCCTCCTTGGCGACGGGAAGATCCTTCAGGCGAAGCTGACCCACGAAATACGGCTTGTACAGCGCAAAGGCTTCCGGGTCGCTTTCGTACACGGCATGGATATCGAGAACCGGAGGGGCTTCGATATCCCACACCGGCCAGCCCGCTCGTTCACGAAGGCCGTTGCAGGTCTTGCGGCAGTCGAATTCGAAACCCTGCGCCATCAGCTTTTCACCGACGATTTTACGCGCGGATTCGGGCAGGGCGGCGACATTCCACCCTTCGTGTGCGGACAACAGCACGGATTCCTCGTCCAAGCCTCCCAGCGCTTTGGTCAGCCGGGACAGGGCCTGATCTCCCGCAACGAGAAGAAGCGTGGCCTGTTCTTTGCCCAAGGGATTGAAATCGCTGAAATTTTCCACCACGACCGGACCTTCCACCTTCATGCGGATGTCGTTCGGTTCAAATAAAAGGTAGCCGTCGGCGTGTCCGCGCAGCCATTCGGTGACGCGCGGAACGTTGGGTGGATTGGAGAACAGGTAAAAGCCGTTGTCGCGGGCGTCGTCGCGTGGGGCGATGCGCTGCACCAACACGTCGTCCAGGAGTTTTCCATCGTTGTCGAAGAGGTAGGTTCTAAGAGTGTTTCCGGGAAGAAGCTCGCTCAGATCGGCGGGTACGAGGTTGGACAGGAACGCTTCGACGCGCGGACCGGTCAGACGGAACAAGCATTGCGGGGGCAGTTCGTGGACCACTCCCGTAGTTTCCGAGGTGCCTTCCTTGCAGCAGCCGCAACGGACGGGAGTCGAAAAATGGTAGTGAGGATAGGTACTTGCGTTGTCGTCGTCGCCTTCCAGCGATGCCGCCAGCTCGGCGGCGCGATCCTTGAGTTCTTCCAACGTTTTCCAGTCGATTTTGCCACGTGGAAGGGTGCCGGTGAGGCCGTCGTAATGGAAGGGATGAATCGCCTTGAGCGTATGCGCGATGATCGCCGCCAGTTCGTGCAGACCTTCGTCGGTAATGCCGCGCTGGGTGATCCACGGCGTTCCGAGGCGGATTCCGGTGGCTAGGGCGGTTACGTCGTCGCCGGGCAGGGTGTTCTTGTTGGTGACGACACCGACCATTTCGAGGATGCGCACCGCGATTTCACCCAAAAGCGGTTCTTGCTTTTTATCGCGGACAGTCTTGAGATCGATCAGCATCAGGTGGGTGTCAGTGCCGCCATAGGCTAGCGTAAGTTCTTCTTTTTCCAGGGCTTTCGCCAATGTTGCGGCATTCTGCACGATGCTTTTCTGCAACTCTTTGTATGCAGGGTTTTTGGCGATTTCCAGCACCGCAGCGATACCCGCGATGTTGTTGACGTGCGGCCCTCCCTGCTGGCCGGGAAACACCGCCGTGTCGATGGCTTGCGCCTTGTCTTCGTCGGTGGTGATAATCACCGCCCCGCGCGGTCCCATAAGCGTCTTGTGGGTGGTGAAAACGGTGACGTCGGCCTTTCCGATGGGTGACGGATACGCGCCCCCGGCGACCATTCCCGCCGGGTGGGCGATGTCGGCCATCAGCACGGCCCCCACTTCGTCGGCGATTTCGCGCAGCCGGGACCAGTCTGGGGCGAAGGGGTAGGACGTGTAGCCGCCGATGATCATTTTCGGTCGGGCTTCTTTGGCCAACTCCAGAATGTGATCGTAGTTCAGGCGACCGGTTTTGCGGTCGATGCCGTACGAGACGATCCGATGCTGTTTGCCGGTGGAGTGGAACTGGCTGCCGTGGCTGAGGTGTCCGCCCTGCATCAGGTCCATGCCCATCACGGTTTCACCGGGTTTCACGAAGGCATCGTAAATCGCCAGGTTCGCGGCGGCGCCGGAAAGCGCCTGGACGTTGGCGAAAATCTCGTCCGCTGGAACGTCGTCCGTGGCGAAAACCTCCGCTGCGCGTCTGCGAGCCAGGGCCTCTACGAGGTTGATGTAATCGGTTCCCTTGTAGAAACGGCGGTCCGAATAGCGCCGGTAACCTATGATCTGCATGGGCAGGTCGGCGAGTTGGTCTTCATTCTGGTGCGTGGTGAACGAGGGCGGGTAGCCTTCGGCGTAAAGGTTTGTCCACGGCGAGTCCAGCAGAGCACGTACGGCTGGGAGGCAGATCGATTCTGAGGGAATCAGAATGATTCTGCGCTGTTGGCGCTCGTTTTCCAATGCGGTGAGGCGGTGGAGCAGAGGATCGGCTTTTGACAGGGAGCGCTGAAACAGGCTGCGGGATGCTTTCGAAGTTGTGATGGTGGCCATGAAAAAACTCCTTTGGGGGTGCGTCCTCGGCAAAATCATACGGCGGGACGCGAATTTCGTATAAAACGGCAATTGTTTGATTTTAGCGATAGAGAACCCTGGAAACAAAGGGTGGCACAGGCCAAGTGACGTGAAACGTCCGCTTGCCCGTGTACGAACTATTTCCATGGGCAACCTGCGGTTGGCCCATGGCACCCTCGAAAAACGATCGCTAAAACCAATTAAAAACCGCTATAACCAAACAAGTTGGGCGTAACACACTATGGCGCGAATTTCAATCGAGTGGACCGAATTCCCCATAGAAAAAACTCTTTTCCGACATTCCGCCATTGCATGAGAAAATGTCGGTAATTATGGGATTTTTCGTGATTTTGGATAGCAGTGTGCTTTTGATGAAGTTTTGGTGCATTTGACGGCTGATGGGAGTAGTATAATTGTATGCTGGTAGCTGGAAATTTGTCTTAAGGATCGATTGATGAAGAAATACAACCTTATTTTAATTTCGCTTCGTATTTTACTAAAAGGCACTCTTTGTCTTTCTTTTTACATGGCCATGTCAGTTTTTTCATTGTTTGGATGTGACAAGCAAGTTTTTGACAACGATACACGAAAGACTGTTAAAAAAACTGATTGTACAATTGTGGGCCTAATCGATAGCGATGAAAATAAAGTATATGTGTCATCAGATTTTAATTTTCACGATACTATCGAGAAAAATATATCTGGTATTAAAAAGACGTTCTGTTCTGTGGAAGAAGCTAAAGTTCAAGGTTATCAACAGTTTTACAACAAGGAATTTGATGGGATTTCTATTGTTCAAGGTCGTAATCTTTTACCTATTCCAGGTTTTGAAAATACTGATGGATGTGGCTGTTATTACTACCCGGTTGGGTTGAATTACAACCTTATTGTGTTTGCATACGAATTTGATGGTGATGGAGTTGAAAGCAGGATGTATTTTACTGACAATACGGGCAAGGAAACTTTATTAAATCTACAAGAAGAATCGAAAAATAACTATCTCGACAGAAGAATAAACGAAAAGTGGGATCACACATGGATATCCGATGACGTAAGAATTCATATTATTGTGGGACTAAAAAGAGTGCAATCGAATATGGAATCAGACACAGTTCTATTTGTGAATGGGAAGCTTTTAATTGAAAAAAAGGGTGAAAAAGAAATTGTTTCAGTAAATGGATATTGCGGGTGTTGACTTTTCACTTTAAGAATAAGTCAGGTGAAAACCACCCGACCTTTGAATCGTGCACCTTGACTAACCCCCTGAAAATCCCCGCGTAATCCGAAAATCCGCGCCACTCCGACCAGCCGCCTCAGCCTAATGGATGCCGTGCATCATCTTCTTGAGCGGCTTGACGAGCACGAGCAGGATCAGCGCCGCACCACCCGCCGTGGCCGCGGGAATCGTGAAGAACAGCACGTGGTTCATCGAGTCGTATTCTCCGGCGAACAGGCCGCCGACCAGGTTTGCCAGCGCGCTGGAAAGGAACCACGTTCCCATCAGCATCGATCCGAAGCGCATGGGGGAGAGCTTCGTCACCATGGAGAGTCCCACGGGTGAGAGGCAGAGTTCACCCAGCGTCTGCAAGGTGTAAGAACCCAGCAAAAACAGCATAGTTACAGGCTTGCCGGTTTCGTAGTACAGCGTGGCGGCGGCGATCATCACGATGAATCCGATGCTCAGAAGCCCGAGGCCGAGGACGAATTTCATCGGCGTGGACGGATCGCGACCCGCCGTGGCGAGATCGATCCAGAGTCTCGAAAATATCGGTGCGATCAGGAAAATCATCAGAGGATTGAAAGCTTGGAACCAGCTTGTGGGAAACTCCCAGCCCAGGAAAGGAATGATGCGGTCCGTCTGGCGGTCGGCGAACAGCGTCAGCGAACTGCCTGCCTGTTCGAAGGAAGCCCAGAAAAAGATCACGAAAAACGCCAGGATGAAAATCACCGCGATCCTGTGTTTCTCTTCGCGGGTGAGGGGTTCGTCCGTTTGGCCTTTCACGGGTTTACGGGTGGGACGTAGACCCTTGTCTCCCAGAAAGCGTTTTTGTCCCCAGGAATACATCGCGAGGCCCAGCAGCATCCCGACGCCCGCCGCACCGAAGCCGAAGTGCCAATCCACTTTTTCACCGAGGTAGCCACAGACGAGCGGCGAGAAAAATGCCCCCAGGTTGATTCCCATATAGAAAATCGTGAAACCGCCGTCGCGACGGGGATCGTTTTTTTCGTACAACTGGCCCACGACCGTGGAAATGTTGGGCTTGAAAAAGCCGTTGCCGAGAATCAGCAGCACCAGTGCGCTGAAGAAAAACGGCAGGGGTGGGAAGGCCATGGCGAAGTGCCCGGCGGCCATCAAAAGACCGCCGATGAAAATGCAGCGACGTGCGCCCAAGTAGCGGTCGGCGATGTAGCCGCCTACAAGCGGCGTAAGGTAAACCAGCCCCGTGTACCAGCCGTACACCGATCCGGCGGTTTCCGTGGAAAATTCCAGCATTTTGACCATGTACAGGACGAGCAGGGACCGCATCCCGTAGTAACTGAAACGCTCCCAGGCTTCGACGCCGAACAGCAGGTACAGTCCTTTGGGGTGGCCTCCACGGGTTTTCAACGTGGCTTCTTCACTCATGCTGAAACGTCTCCCTCCTTGGACGGTGTTCCCATCCGCGTCGCGAACGAGCATTCCCGCCCTCGTCTCACCGGATCGAAACCTGAAAGATTTCGGCTATTTCATGGCGTCCAGGATCTTTTGGGCCTTTTCGACGGATTCGTCCGCCGGGAACCATTTTACGTAATTTCCGGCGTACTCGGTGGCTTTTTCTTTATTCTGCATCATCATGTAAGTCATCGCCAACCCCATGATGGTGCTCTTGTGACGGGGCTTGTCCTTCAACACTTTTTCGAAGGTTGCAAGCGCGTCGTCATATTGGCCCTGGTTCAATTGCACGAAGGCCAGCCCGGAACGCAGGTCGGCGTTGTTGGAGTAGGCTTCGAGACCGCTTTCGTAGACCTTGAGAGCGTCATCGAAACGTTGTTTTTTCAGCAACTTTTTACCCAGTTCCGCGATGGATTTGGCTTCCATGGCCTTGACGTCGGCGGCGACGATCGAATCCGGCACGGACAGTCCTTCGAGGTAGCCCAGCATTTCCTGGCTCAGTGCGTGATCGGGATGATTGCCGAGCACGCCTTCCAGTGTCTGAGTGGCTTTGTCGTATTGCCCGGCGAGGGTCTGGAGGCGGGCGATCATGAACTGCGCCTTCAGCATGGTGCCGTCTTTGGCATATGTATCTTTTAGCGTGTCGATGGCTTCCTGCTTCAATTCCGGGTTGGTGGCCAGGACCGCGCCTTGTACGAAAAGAAATTCGGCGTCGTTTTTGTTGGGGGCGGCTTTGGCAAGGTCCAGCATTTCCTGCGCTTTTCCCGCCCTTTCCGCTCCTGCAAGACGATAATAGTCGGCGATGGCGATCTGCACGGCTGGAATGGTCTGGCCCGTTTCCCATACCTTCTGGGTGATTTCTCCGGCCTTGCGGCTCAATTGATTGATGGTTTCCTGCAGGGCGGTGCCTTCGTCTTTGATGGACTGCTGCTCCTCGACGATCCGAGCCTGCTCTTCTTTGTCGGCCTTCTGGTACTCGGCCTGCAATGCGGCGGATTCAGCCTCCAGTTGCTCTACTTTGATCGACGTGAAATCGCTGCTGGCCACGAGTGCTTGAAGCTGGGCCGCCAACGCTTCGGGCAAATCGGGATTGGCTTTGGAGAAGGCTTCGGCCTTGGCAATGGCCTTGTCCAGGGAGTCCTGGTCGAAGCGATTGACGAGGCTTTGAATGGCGGCGATGCCGTTTTTCTGTTCCTGGGTCAGTTCCGGGCGCTGCATCAGCTTGAGATAACCGACGTAGGCTCCGATACCCAAAACCACGAGAACTAAAAATGTTATAAGGATGTTACGATTTCTACGCCCTTTGCGAGTGGCTTCTCGTTCCAACTCCTCGGCAAGCAGTTCCTCGTTGGTTTTGCGATGCAGAGGAGGCTCGAAGGCCGCTTCTTTTCTCGCACTGCGCGGCGCGGGTGCGGGAGTGGTTGCAGGTGCAGGTGCGGATTCAACAACGGGAGTTCCTCCGGTGCTTTCCGTGGAGGGAGTTCCGACATTTGTGGCAATCGCGCCCATTTCGGCAGTCATTTGGGGTTGAGAAGGGTGTTGTCCCTGCGAGAACTGCGGCCCTGCGGTGGCGGTTTCAGGCATCACCGCACCCATTTCGGCGGTCATTTGGGGCTGAGAAGGGTGTTGTCCCTGCGAGAACTGCGGCCCTGATGCGGCGGTTTCAGGCATCACCGCGCCCATTTCTGCGGTCATTTGGGGCTGAGAAGGATGTTGTCCCTGCGAGAACTGCGACCCTGCGGTGGTGGTTTCGGGCACTACTGCGCCCATTTCTGCGGTCATCTGAGGTTGAGAAGGATGTTGTCCCCGCGAGAACTGCGGTCCTGCAGTGGCGGTTTCGGGCACTACCGCGCCCATTTCTGCGGTCATTTGAGGCTGACCGGATGGTTGGGCCTGTGAGACCGGAGCTTGCGGCGTTGTTTCCGGGGTGGAGAACTGCTGCGGCAGGGCGCTGTATTCCATCGTCATTTTAGGTTGTTGCGCCTGCTCGGCCTCGATCTGGCGCTCCATTTCCCGCCGGGTCTCGGTTTCATCCACAACCTTTTTCAGACCGGAAACGGTTTCCAGGCCGATCCAGGTTCTGGCATTGTTCGAAACCTGATCTTCTCGGTGGGCTTTGTCTTCCCGTATCCAGCGCTGCAATGTGGAGAAATTCTCGCAATTGTAAACCTGACCGTCGGATTTTTTCAGGTACCACGTCGTGGTCTGAGGAATTGCGACCGGCTGAAGTGGACGCCTCGCGATGAAGATATTTCCACACTGCTGGCATTGCAGGTTGATGCCCTCCGGGGGAATCTGCTGAGGGTCCAGTTCGTATTGCGCTTGGCACTGATCGCAAGTCACACGCATAATTATCCTCCTATGCGCGAAAAAGGAATCAATTTTCAATCCCGTCCGATTCCGTTCGTTCGACGTGATGAGATGTCGAAATTAGGGTCGAATTTTGTCGAGGGAGGATTCTAGCAGAGAAAGACGTGTTTCGACAAGTTCTCGTTTCCCGGATTCGACAAGGATTCCAAACCCATGTCTCGATTCAGTCCATTTCGAATGGCAGTAAGATCCTCATCCTTTTTCATGGTTCCAGACGGTAGAGCTTTTCCGGGTCGATGAGAATCAAATCGCCCACGGCGAGTTTCAGCCGATAAAGCGTAATGAAGCGAAGGCTTCGATACTCCGCGAGGTTCCGTTGGCTTTCCAATCGCGCGATTCCGGCCCGCACCCAGCGGTCTACCGGAGCGTTTTCGGTAAGAAAGGCGTTTTTATGGAAAAAGTAATTGGCGACGGCGCGTGTGTATCCTTCTTCAACGATTGCCAACGTATCTTTGGCCCGAAGCGCATAGGTCTGCGCGCGGACGACTTCCACCCGTGCCTCGTCGTGCATGGCGTCCAGTTCGGCTTTTTGCCGTTCGAGATCCGTATTCGCGGCGGTAAGTTGGTAGTAGGTCGCACCCCATTCCCATATACTCCAATTCAGCGCAAGTCCCCCATAATAGGTATTTTCTCGCAGCAATTGCCCCTGTCCGACGCGGTAGTCGTAGCTGCCGAATAGCGAGAATTTCGGGAAAAACTCCCCCAGTGCGACGCTACGAAGGGCGCGTTGGGCCGAAATCCGTTTGCGCATTCCGGCGAAATCGGGACGCTGGGCCACGGAGCGTTCCACGAGTTTTTCGAAGGGCTGCCCCAACAGGTTTTCGTCGGGCAGTTCGGGAGAAACCGGTTCGATCGTGTCGCTGCGTTCATCGTTCATCAGGGTGTGTAGCCACTCGGTGGCGATGCGCGCATCCATTTCGGCCTGAATCGCAAGTTTTCGGTAGCGGTCCCGGAGGTTTTCCAACTCGAAACGTTCCATCGGATGGAGTGACCCCGGCAATTTCTTTGTGTTTTCAGGGGTTTCGGATGCCTTCTCGGACAGGAAACCGTCGAGTTCTTCCAGCGCCTGTTGGCTGTAGGACTTCAGTTCTTTCGCCCGAATCAGGCCGAAATACGCAACGATCACCTTTTCTGCGAGTTCGTCGCGCTTTCTCGATGCCTCCAGCTTGTTGGCGTCTCGAAGGCGGCTGTAGGCTTTGTATTGAAAGAACGTGCCGTATATATCGGTAATAGGCTGCACCGCCGAGACGTTCATGTCCAGAGTGAATTGATTGCGCAAGTGTACGGAATGCTTGAAGTTTCCGTCGTTTTCGTAAGTATCCAGCGCAGAGGTTACGGAATCGGGATTTCCAAGCTCCGTCGCGATGCTGTCCAATACGGGATCGAGAGGCGCGACCGAAGAGGCGGCGTTCAGGCGGGCATCGAGGGGGCTGTCCCAGGCGGTGACGCGAGCGTCGGTTCGGAAGCGGACGAAAAGTCTGGAAAACGTGGAAAGCGCCAGGTTTTCGTTTTTTTCCGCTGCGTAACGATCGACCGTCAACGAACGGTTCTTCGTGTACGCCATATGCAGGCATTCGTCCAGCGTCGTTTCTCTGGACCACGCCGCAGACGGCAGAGAAATAAAGACGGAAACTGCTAAAATAGCATAGAATTTCAATAGCTTGGAACTGTCACACGTTCGCTTCATCGCCGTTTTCCTTGTTGTTTTCAAGCACCGGGACGACGGATTTGAAACGGACGGAACAGCTCCTTTTTACATCGCGAGCGCATCCAATTCGCGGAAGCGGAGCTACAGAGCTTCTTCCTCGATTTCCGGGGATTCGTTTTCGTCGTCCGAGAATTCCGACTCGCTGTCCACGATTTCAGCATCCGTTTCCGATTGTTCGTTTTCCTCTATCTCAACGGTGTCGGCTTCCGATTCTTCCGTTTCGTTCCACTCGACGGTGTCTATTTCCTCGTCGCCGTCCACCGGGAAGCAGGTCTCCACGGTGTATAGTACGCTGCAACCGGTGTCTCCGTGGCTGCAATTGACGCGGTACGCGTTTTCTTCGGCGCTCCAGAACAGCACGCAGTCTTCGTACAGGCTTCCGCCCGGAGGCAAAAACGCGATCGGCTCGTCGTCGCAGCCCTGTTTGGTCGCCAGCAATTCGCCTTCCGCGAGCGGGTCACCGTCGTAGATTTCCACCATGCATTCGTTTTCGCTCTGCCACTGGATGTGCAGCGACTCTACGTCCACGTTGCATTCTTCCATGGAAGACGGGTCGGTGCAGAACGCGCCGGTCGCCGTATCGCATTCACAGGGAGGATCTTCCTCTTCGCCGATGACCACTTCACAACCATTGTAATTGCAATGGTCGGGCAGGCAGCAGACCTGCCGCCCCGTCGCGGTGTCGTCGCACAGGGTCAAGCCCTCACAGCAACTGAAGTAGCCGTTGCGGTCGTACATCACCCCTTGTGCGAGGCAGCTCGGCGTACACTCGGAGGTGTTGGGTTGGATCTCGCACCAGTCGCCGTTAAGAAAATCGAACTTGCATTGCAGGCAGGGAGTATCGCAGGCATCCCCGCCCAAGATGCTACAGGTTTCGGGAGGGTAAGGATAGCAGCGCAGATCCGTGCTTTCGTCGCAATGGTAGCCGAAGGGACAGGAGGTCGGGCAGGCTTCGTAACACAGGCCGGTTTCGGTATTGCAGGCCGTGCCGGGCGCGCACCAGTCGTCCTCGTGGTCGCGGCAGTCGTCGAACGGAAGGCAGCAATGAGACGCCGGAGAGCAGGCCACGCCGTATTGACACTTCGTGCCGGGCGGACAGTTCTGTTCGCAGCAGGGGCCGCATTCCCCGACGTTGCAGCATTCTCCGTCGGCGCAGGCGGGGGAGCAGTTGCCGTAGGAGCAGCCGCCGTCGTCCGCGCAGGTGCCGCCCTGCGGGCAGGTGTTTTCGTCGTGGCAGCCTTCCTCGCAAAAACCGTACAGGCAGATCTGGGTGCTTTCCGGGCAGTCGTCGCGGATGTCGCAGACCCAGCCATCGAGACAGATGCCTTCCTCGCAGTAGCTTCCTTCCGGGCAGGGGGACGCATCCCCACAGGGACGGCAGATCGACACCGGAACGTCTTCATGCGGGCCGCAGGTAATCGAGGCATCGCAGCCCGTGTTACTGGACTGGGGATCGCAAAGCGGACGGCAGACGTTTTCGAAGCAGAGAAGTTGTGGTTGGCAGGGGATGATCGGGCCGCAGGTATCGCCTACGCCGGGGAGGTCCGGTCGCGCCACGACTTCCACGCCTTTTCCGGCATCGTCGCCCTCGGTGATGATGCCACAGACGAATCCCTCGTCCACGTTCGGGGCGAGCGGGTCGCAGTCGGGACGACAGACGTTATAGGGAGGATAGCAGGTCGTTCCGTCTTCGCAAGTGGCTTCGCAGGAGGCGGTTTCCAGGCAGTAGCCGTCGAGGCAGGTGGTGTCGTCCGGGCAGGAGGAAGGCTCGACTTGCGGGTCGCAGAAACGGCACAGGCCGTAGGCGAAGGCGGCGTCTTCGGTGCACAGAATACCATCCGGGCAGGAAGAGGTCTCCGCCGTAAGATCGCAAGGTGCGAAGCAGTGTCCGCTGAGGCAGATCAGGGTGCGCTCGCAGGGATTCGCTTCGTCGCACAGCGCTCCGAATGCGCCTCCGCCAGATGCCACCGTGCAGACGCCTTCACCTTCTGCGGGGAAGGGATCATCCAACAACGGGGCGCAAATCAGACCGCTGGGGCACTGCGATGCCTCCGGGTCGCAGCTACGACCGCAGGTGCCTTCGACGAGATCGCAATGCTTGCCCTCGACGCAGTCTTCTTCTTCGTCGCAATTGGAGGATTCCACGCACACGCCGCCTATGCATTCGTAACCCGCAGGGCAGTTATCCTCTCCCGCCGTGCAAAAACCGCAAACACCGACACCCAGTTCACTGTTGAAGTCGCAGGACTGTCCGGTGTCGCAAGTGACGCCCACGCCATCGGGATCGCAGATGCGATGACAGCTGCTTTCAAGGCAGATCAAGTGAGTTTGGCAAGGAGTGGCATTGTTGCAGGCGTAGGCTTCCTTTTTCCCGGTATAATCCATGGGTATACAGATCCCTTTGCCTTCGCCGCCGTACCAATCGTCCTGGAGAAGCATACAGGCTTCCCCGGCTGAGCAGTCCGGGTTTTCGGGATCGCAGGCGTCCTTGCAGCGGTTTTCCTTCCAATAACACCATTCGCCGTCGGGACAACCGTCCTTGTTGCCGCAAAGATCCTCCGGAAGGTCGGGCTCCATTTCCACCGTTTCCGTGGAGTCCTGTTCTTCGTCGGTATCGCCGGTTTCCTCTTCGATTTCGGGGCTTTCATCGCGATCCGCGACGTGAACGTCGGAGTCTGCGTTGCCGGGAAGATCAAGGTCGGCGGAGTTGTCGCCATCGTTTTCCTGCGGCTGCGAATCGTCTCCGCAGGCCGGGACGAACAGGAGCAGGACGAGCATCGCCCAGACCCATGGTCGAACGACGGAGGAAATACAGGGGATACGAAGAGCCATCATCGGAAGCCTCCTGAAATATCGTGGCGAAATCGGATGAATTTTAGAGAATGACGAAGTGAAAGTCCAGATTCCTGGACGAGTTAGCGCAAAATTGAACAATCCTTGCGTTTTTGTCACGTTCTTTTGGAATCGTCCACCCCGGATATCTCGGATATAAGATTTCCACTTGGGATCAGAACCGGATGCTTGCCCCGGTGGCGTCGAATTGCAATATGGGTGACGTGGAAACGCTGCTTTTCGCCGTCGTTTCGGTTTGCACGGAGGGTTCGAGGGTTACTTCCGGCTTCCAGTTCAGCGCGGCATCGATGACGCCGCCGACGGCCAGCAACACGAAAGCGCCCAAAGCGCTGTACTGTGCGATGGTCCAGTCTCTGGCCTGTCTGGCGTTGCTTGCGGAATACTTTCCGTCCGAGCCTTCGAGCGAGCGGGCGACGAAAAAGGACGTCACATTGACGCCCAACGTGACGATTTCAGCGGAAAGAAACAGTGCGCCCTTGGCGTCCTGGTCGTTTTGAAACTGTCCCGCTCCGAAAGGAATGAAATTGATGTAATACGGATGCTTCTCGACGATCTGGACGGCAGGTGGCGGCTCCTCCGGTTCGACGGGTTCTTCTTGGCCGTTTTTCATCAGGATCGCTTGCAGTTCTTCCTGGTTTTCCTCTCGAATCCGCTCTACGAAATCGATGATGGCGGGAGGATAAAGCACCGGATTCAATCGAAAATCCGGGTCGAGTCGCAACAGATCGAGGAACACCCTCCCGGCGCGGCTTTCATCGCCCAGAATGAGCGAACTCACACCGATCAGCGCCAATGCCTCTTGTTTCTGGTCCGTCTTTGTAAACATTTGCAGATCGAGCGCCCGTTCCAGACGTTCCACCACTTTTTGATGATTGCCGTAATCGTACAGGTTTTTCGCTCGGCGGATTTCGTCTTCCGCGTCACCTTCGCCCACGGGAGGAAGGGAAAGCCGCTCCTCGGAGGCGGTTTCATCCGCCGCAGATGTGGTTTTTTCTGTGGTTTCGGGGACGTTCGCCTGCGCCGTGGCCTGCGCCGGAACGAAAGCGAGGCAGAAAAGCAGCAAAGCGAACGCAAGGCGAGCGGTCATCGTCGGGCGATCTCCATCAAGGTTGCGTGCCGCCCATCATACTACGAAATTCCTCTTTCAGTTCCATTTTTCTGCGCAAAGTCACCGTTTCGTTCTTTTTCGTAAGCTCCACGACGATTTCCTGGGGGTGATGGTATGGACTTCGCAACTGGATGATGTTCCGGCGCTGCGGCAAGAGGAAGGTTTTGGCGTCGTCCTGGGGGGAATTGCCGACGATCTCGCCATTGATATAAATCGTCGCCTGGGGGCGGGCGATGACTCGGACGAACCCGGTGATAGCGGCTTGAGGCTCCGGTTTTATCGGCTTTTCGACCATTTTTCGCGGCACTTTGGTTGAAGGTCTTGCGACACGGTTGCGATTGGGTTCGAAAATGCGCAGATGTTTCGGGGATTCGTGACGCGGTACCGGCTCGCGACCGATGGGTTCTAGTTGGAAATCGTCTTCCGGGTAGAGCGTGCGGTACTCGATCTGAGCTGGGGGACGATACGTGTAAAGGTTTGAAAAAACTGGATTCTCGGAAATCCCACCGGAGGAAGGAGAAACGGGCCAGAAGGTCCAGGAGATCCCCGCGATGAGTACGATGGCCAAGGCCGCGAAAGCTCCCAGCCATTTCCTACGTCTGCGAGACGGGTGATTCCCATCCTGTTTCGAGGCGTGCACGAGTTGGAGCAGGCGGCTGTTGGCCTCCGGATGATCGGGTTCGAGCGCCAGAATACGGGAACAGATCCGCATCGCACGCACGGGGTTGTCCCGTTCCAGAGCAACCACCTGTCTTTCGAGAATCGGAACGAGGTCGTGGTTGAAGCGCTCGAAAGCCCGTTCAGGATTGGAAAACACCGTTTTAAGGGCCATCCGGGGATTGTCTATGTGCACTTCGTGCAGTAAATGTCCGAGATCGTTGAGCAATTCGTGCGCCGTAGGGTAGCGCTCGTTGGCGTTGACTTTCAGCAGAGTCTGGATGATTTCGGTCAGATGATTGGAAATCGCCGGGGCAAGCTGCTGGGGATTTTCGTATTCTCCTTCGCAGATCCGCTTGATGACCGCATGGGGGTTCGGACCGTCGAAGGGCAGCCGTCCGGTGACGAGTTCGTAAAAAATGGTGCCCAGGGAAAACAGGTCGGAACGGTGGTCGATGTCCGCGCCGTTGATCTGTTCCGGCGACATGAAGGCCGGACTTCCCATCACCGAGCCCGTGACCGTCAGGTTGGTGCCTTCGGAAATGCGGGCGATGCCGAAGTCCATCAGTTTCACACGACCGTCCGGGCGGATCATCACGTTTTCCGGCTTCATGTCCCGGTGAATCACCCCGTGCTCGTGCGCATGTCCCAGCGCCTGAGCCAGTTCGTAGACCACGCAGGCTGCCAACTCGCCCGGAAACGGTCCGTAATCATTATGGTATTCGGCCAGCGTCGGACCCTCGATCAACTCGCTGACGATGTACTGCCGCTCTTCTTCCGGCTCGGAGATGTCGTAAACTTCGATGATGTTGGGATGTTTCAGCCGGGCGACCACCTTGGCCTCGCGCCGAAAGCGCACGAGCGCCTCTTTCTGGCGGCTCAGGTGCGGATGAAGGATTTTCACGGCTACCGAGCGTTCCAGGGTGGTATCCACGGCTTCGTACACCGTAGCCATTCCCCCCTGACCGATCTCGCGAACGATTCGGTATTTGCCCAGTTCCTCGCCGATCATCTCGTATACATTTCCGGAAAAAGGCTTCGGACCATTCACTCTGACATCCGAGGCGCGATTGTAATCCAAGCGGACCACGAAGTAAACGAAGCGTTCGTACCTTCACTTTTCGGATGCCGCCTAGGGTGGAAAACGGTTCTTTGCGTGGAGCGAGAAAAGCCTTGGAAAAACAAAACCTCACTCCTGGCCATGTTGTTCCTTCCAGAAACGGATCAGTTCTTCCGTGCTGAAAGATTGCTCGGTGCCCGAAAGACGCAGGGTTCCATCGGCCTGCATCGTTGCGGACACATCGTCCGGTGCGTTTTCCGGGACGAGGCGGCAGGCGATGCCCACAGCGTTGAGTTCGCGAAACAGGGAGAAGGTTTTCGGGAAAGTATTTTCCTGCGAAACTATGGAAAGCATTGGAGCGGAAAGAGTCGATGAGAGATTTTCGAGCGCCGCCGCCATCAGAGATTCCAGATCCAGGGCCATTCCCACCGCCGCATAGGGGAGGGGCGGGGCGTTGCCGTCGGAACCGAGTGCTTGGGGCTCTCCATACCGTTGGACCAGCCATTGGACAAGTGAATCGTAGCGGCCTCCCCGTGCGAGCGCTTCGCCCGATGCCGGAGTTCTGGCCTCGAAAGTCAAGCCATTGTAGTAGGAAAATCCCCTGCCCGGTGGGGGATCGATGACCGTTTCCACGCCTGCCGCTGCCGCCATCGCGAGAATTTTGCCGAACGATTCGAGCAGCGGGCGCGACGCCTCGCAACGATTCAACCAGGGTTCGGCATTCGCACGAAAATGCGGCCAATCCCCTGACATTTCAGACAGTTCGAGAGCTTCGCCAATGGCGTCTTTCGACAGATGCAAGGCGTGCCGCCATGCGGTTTGCACGAGCGTTCGTTGAAGTTCGGGAAGGCGTTTTCTCCAATGATCCGTGGAAAAATCTCCGGCTTCGGCTTCGGGGTCGAATTCCTCTGGGCGGTTTTTTTCTTCCAGCCAGCCGTACAGAGTCACCATTCGCTCGAAACGGCTTTTCATGCGGGAAAGCAGCCAGGGGATTTGGGAGAGCAACTCCGAATTTTCGCCCCGGACGAGGCGTTGCAGAAAACCGGTTCTGCGGACCGCCATCAGCACGGACGAGGCATGTTCCGGGGGAATGCCGCAGGAGATGATCCAGCGCTCGAACAGGGCGGCGTGTCCCACGTGCAACGAGACGTTTTCGAGCCCGACTTTATTGAGCAAGTCATGGCAATGACAGAGGATTTCCGCATCGGAGCTTCCTTCCGAAAGGCCGATGATTTCCGCATCCACCTGTCCGCGTTCTTTTAGCTGGCACTTCGGATCGAGATCCTGAAAAATGCGGCCCGATGCACACACCCGCAAGGGAAACGCGGGAGTTGTGTCCTTTTTGTCGAGCAGCGAATAGCGCAGCAATGGAGCAGTCAGTTCGGGACGCAGGGCGATTTCGTTGGTTTCTTCCTCGAAATCCGCAGCGGAGCGAGAACGATCTTCATTGCCCTGGGTTGAAAAGGAGCGCCATTCACCGATTCTGCCCAGAATCAGGTTGGAAAAGGGATCGACGCCGATGCGTTCCGGGTGGTAGAGGTCGATGTATTCCAGTGAAGCGACCTGGCAGGGTTCGAAACCTTTGAGGGAAAGTTGCTCCATGAAAACCCGTTCGAGATGCCGATAAAGAAGGGCGGGTTCCCCGTGCAATTCCCGAAAACCATCGGGAAGCGTGGTGGTGTGGGATTCGCTCATCATCGTTCCGCTCGTTGAAAAAACATGTAGGGCCGGTGTTATTATAGCCTGGATAATTCATGAGGATCGTTACGAGATGCCAAAAACCGAAGATATTTCAAGAAGTTGGAGCGATTTTCACCCACAGACATACTGAACGGTTTGTCGAGGATGAAAATCGTGAAACGAGTGAAATATCGAGAATTTTCAAGTCGTAGTAGATTCTTCATGAATTTTCCAGGCTAGTCGGGTTGGCGCTCCCGAAGACCGCCGACGATCATCCATCGACCGTCTTTGCGATGCAGCACCAGGCGTTCGGAACCTTTGACCTTGAACTGGTCTTTATCCGAATACATCGTGGCCTTGAAATCCTGTATGGCGTGTACTTCCTCGCCCACGACTTTCACTTCACGCCGAAGAATAGTCAGTTCGACTTTGGAGACGCCTTCGAAGGTTTTACGAAGCATCTCCATCAGGCTTGCGCGGTCACCGATAACATCCTGATAATCGGGGGAAATCAGCTTTTCGTAGGCCGCCATGTCGGCGTGTTCCATCGCCTTTTTTCGCGCGTCAAGTACTTGAGTGGCGTCTTGCACCATCCGATCCTCGCAGCTTTCGCAGCCTGCCAGAAAGAAGGCCAGCACGAGAACGACGGCGAGTGCGGCGCGGATCATGGGGGCGGAACCTCTTCTTGAAGTTCTCCAGAGGCGCGCTTGCGGCGTTCCTCCTCCATTTCCTTCATGTATTTCTCTTCCCACCGGACCTCCTTCAGCCGTCTTTCGACGAGCTGCCCCTCCAGTTTACGCCAAAGAATGTCTTTGCGTTGGTTCCATAGCGCCCTTCGTTCGGCGCTTTCATCGTCATCCTCGATGGTCCAGGCAAGGGCCTTGGTCTCCAATTCCTCGATGCGGGTTCTCGCCAGCGTTTCCTCTTCCTCCCCACGGTGGGATTCGGCCAGGAAACGCCACATGCGCTGCGCGTTTTCCTTGTCGTGGTCTTCTTCGTAGGCTGTGGCGAGCATCTGCACCAGGTCGGCGGATTCCGCCGTGACGGGATGATCCATGAACAGCCGTTCGAGACGCATGATGGCTCCGCGCGGCTTGTCGCGGTCAAGGTAATAGTTGGCCACGTATAGTTCCCGGTCGATGATCCGATGCAGGCAGTACGACTTTTTCGACAGCGCCGCGAAGAGATACGCCCTTGTTTGCAGGTATTGTCGTTCCTTGCAGTAGGTGATTTTCTCCGGCTTGAAATCGGGAGGATAATAATAGTCTTGCGCTTCTTCCATGTTCAAAAGCCGGTCGTATTCGCGCAGGGCTTTTTCGGTCATTTCGATGTCTTTTTCGTACACCGGAGGCATGAACCACCAGTCTTCGGGCATCTGCTCGTAATACGCCTCTGAAATGCGGTACTGCGAATACGGAACGCAGGGATGTGCGGGGTGTTTGCGCTGGAAATTCTTGTATGCATCCACGGCGTCGAGGTACTGCTCGCGTTTGAACTTCGTGTCGGCTGCGAGAAGCTCCGAGGTTTTCGCAAGTTGTGAAAACGAGTACTTGTTTTTCACAAGCTGAAAATATTTCTCGGCGATTTCGTATTCCTCGCGCTTGAGGTAGTTCAGCCCTTCTTCGAAGTTCAGCCGCGCCGAGTCCTGGTAATCCTCGCCGATGATTTCCTCGAAGGTTGCGCAGCCGGAAAGCAGCAGGGAAACAAACAAAATCTGTACGATACGTCGAAACACGAATTCTCCTCATCGTTTGGCAATCGTGACGTTTTCTTGTACTCGTCCCGACGCCCAATGTCAACGAACGCGGTTCGAACGGGTCTGAATTTTCTTGAATCTGAAATGGACCCGAAGGGTCCAAGCGCCTCTCCCATTGGGAGAAGCCGGTGTATTAGCACCGGGTGAGGGAAAAGGTTTGTGTTCCCTCACCCTAACCCTCTCCCAAAGGGAGAGGGGATAAAGTCCTTGAAAAACAATGGGTTGCAATTGGGCTCCCGCTCTTTGACTTATGGATTTCGAACGCCTTTTTCCCTTGGGGCCGGTTTTTTTACGGCTGGGATTCCGGGGTCGTTTCGGGCGATTCCGGCGAAGGCTCGGATGCGTCGGGCGGGGGAGGTGGCTCGTTGCCGAAGGAGGTGTGCCAGAAGACGTCCATGCCGCCGACGCTGGCGTCTCCGTAAAACGTTTCCAGATCCCACTTGGGCGTCAACATCAGGTCGATTTTCAACTCGGCGCGGTTGACGTCTTCCGGCGCGTTGTGGTGGTAGGACGACTCTACCATGATTCTTCGGGTCAGGCGCTTGCCCACGGTGAGAATCGGCTCCTCCGTGGTTTCTCCGAAGGTCAGGCTTACCCGATCGATGCCCAGACGGTCGCTCATCTGCCGCTGGAGTTCCGGATACTGAAAGGCGATCAGTCCCGCGCCCAGATTGGCGGCTTTTCCCTGCACTTCGTCGTCGCTGTCCTCGTTGGTTTCGGTGGAGCCGGTGACGAGCAGGGTGAAGATCTGATATTGCGGCATCGCCGGTTCGGAGGAAAACGCCAGTTCCGGGCGGCTGGCCGGTCCTTTCACGTTGAGGTACACCCGCGCTTCCGGGGTGTCGGCACCCGCGACGAGATTCACGAAGGGCTCGTTCTGCGTGCCGTCGGGGAAACTCAGGCGCGCCTGTTCGACCTCGAACTGGTTGCCCAGAAATTCGAACCAGCCCCGCTTGTTGTCCAGTCCGCCAGTGACCGCCGTGCCTTCTTCGTTGATCGCGACATCGATTTCTCCGCCCCAACTCATGTCCACCTGGTTGCCCAGAATGACGATGGGGTCGTTGATATCCACCTTGACCGCCATCGTCGGACCGCCTCCGGCTTTTTTGTCTTTCGCAGGCTTTTTCGTGTCTTCTACGAACACGATGCGCTCGTTTTTGGGAATTTCCCGGGGCGTGTCCGAGGTGAAACTGAGCACCGTGACCTGGGTTTCACGCAACGTCGCGCCGATCTTCATCTCGTCGGTTCCGCTTTGTACGGAGAGATCCACCCCCGCATCGAGGCGGCTTGGCGGAACCCCTGGGAATTCCAAGGGAAATGCGTTGAACGCCAGCGTCCAGGAGCCGGTCGGCTCGAATTTTTCTCCCAATTTCAGGTGACCTTGCATGGTCATGCTTCCCTCTCCGCTGGTGAGCGAGAGGTTTTTCAATGCAATATCGCGGGTTTCGGTCAATTGCAGGTCGAGGCGGATGTTCTCGTATCGCTGGTACAGATCCACTACGGTGACTTCCCCGCCTTCAAGCCCCACCGTGCCGCTGACCTTCGGGTCGCCCACCGTTCCGGAAACATCGAGCGCCAGCGCCAGCCGCCCGCGAAGATCGTACAGGGATTCCGGCAGAAAGGGGTCAAGGGTTGCGAGTTCGAAGCGCTCCATGGCGAGTTTCGCCTCGATGGGGATGCTCATCGGCTCCACTGCGCCATCCACGAGGCCGCCGACCTCGGCCTTGGAGACGGCTTCCAGCGACAGCGCGAAGGGACCGGATGCGTCGAAATCGGCGTGGACGCTCTGCCGGTCGGGAAGGGCGTGCACCTGGATGGCAAAGGGGATATCGAGGTCTTTGTGGAAAACGTCGCCTTTCACGGAAAGTTCGGCGTTCGGGCGGCGAATCGTGCCGTTGAATGTCCCTTCGTTGCTTATCGTGAAACGGGTATCCGGCGGAAGTTTGGCGAAGGGCGCGAGGTCCGCCGAGGAGAAATCCGTCAGTTTCCAATGGGCGTGATGGGAGACGCGCTCCTGCCAGACGAACTTGCCACTCTGGAGGTTCAATCGCGCGGGAACCGTGGCGGCCAATGCGAAGCGTTCCTTTTTTTCTTTGTTTAATCGAAGGGTTACGTCGATTTTGCCTGTCTTCCAGTCCACGGTCGTTCCAAGATCGCCGTAGGGATATTCCGCCACCGCGAGCCCCTGGATGTTGGTGGCGAGGTGGATGTTCGGCGCGGAGGCCGGACCTTTCAGTCGCACGAGCAGGTCGGTGGTTCCCGAAAGCACGGGTTCCGGGACGACTTTTTGCAGCGTGGCGAGTTGGAATCCTTTCAGGTTCACAGTCAAATCGTTGGAGCCTTGTGGGTTGAAACGACCGTCCACTGTCAACTCGGATTCCTCGATGCCGAGCCCCAGATCCCGCACCCGCACGGCGGAGCCGCGAACGGTGACGCGCCCCGGCTTCGTCACGGACAACGCCACGTCCGATACCCGTCCCTTCCCGGATTTCAGAAGCACCGACAACGGCGGGCCGGGTTGGAGGCGAAGCGCGAAAGTGCCCGAATTATGTTCGTTTTTCTCGATGGAACATTGGGCGTCGATTCGTTTCGGCGTGCCTTTTGCCGAAAGCCCGACCTGCTTCAACTCCAGCGACGGCACCGAGATTTCGTCCAGTGTGATCCTGGTTTCGAACGCCTGTTTCGTAGCGACTTCCCGCGCGTCGAGATCGAGTGCCAGCCGCTGCACGGTCACGCCCTGTTCGGCGGCGCGCAAGGCTTCGAGCATGGCCGACACGGAGCAGGAGGGATTCGTCAACTCGCCCTTACAGCGACCTTCGAGATTCAGGCGGCCATCGATGCCGGGAACGTCGAAAGCCGAGGTGATGGTGTGCAACGTCTCGGAAACAATGGAGAAATCGGCCTGAATGCGGTTCCGGTCCGGGGAATGGGCACGGGCGCTTATCAGGATGTCGGCGACGTCGGCTCGAACGGTTCCCTTCGCTTTCATTTCGTCCAGGGAGCCGTCGAGGTCGAGGCTGAAATCTCCGAACCGCTCCAGGCGGCAGTGCGCACAATGAAACGAAGCCTTCGCCTTGAGGGTTTCGAGTGCGTCTCCCGTGGCGTGCAGGCTGCCACGCCCGCCGAGGTTGCCGCTTAGAGGCAAGCCGTAATCCTGTGGCGGAAGATGGGAAAAACGATAGTCGAGATCCGCCGAAGGGACGGGTTTGGCCGCAACCGTTCCTTCGACGTGTAGGGCGGAACCACCCAATTTCAAAGAGGTTTTCAATTCCAGTTTCGAAAGATCACCCTGGGTGGAAAGCTGCACCTCGGCGTCGTGGCGGAACTTCATTCCGGTGTATTTGTGCAATGTTTCGGCGGGGGCGCGTACGGAAAGCGTGGCGTTGTTTTCCAGGCGCAGCGCATCGAAAAACGTGTGTTCCAGCGAAAGCGAGGCGAGGTTGGTTCGCACGGTCAACGAGTGCACTGTTGCCGCAGGATCGTCCCAGGAGGCATCGAGCTGGACCCGTTGGACGTCCAATTCCGCGACGGGAACTTTGGCCGAAAGATCGGTGATTTTCAAACCGGCGCGCCGATGATGCATCCAGGCCGACAACTGCACCGAAACGTTTTTGGCCAATGGGGCGGATGTGTCGTTTTCATAGGAATAGACGGTGAAATCATCGACGTTGAGACGGTCGAGCGCCACGCGGATCGGAAGGGAAATGCCCAGATATCGTGGGTCCGGCTTTGGCGGTTCCGGTTCGGGCGGGGGTGTTTCACTGGACGGCGGTGCGAGATCGAGAAACGTGCTGCCCCGTGCTTTTTCGCGCAAGTGAAGTTCGCCCCGTTCGATGGACAACAGCGGGATGGACAGTCGCCCGTCTACCAGCCCGATCGGATCCCAGCGCAAGCGCAGGGCGTCGAGGCTGAACAGCGGGTCGCCGTCGGCGTCTTTCAGGGCGATGCCCTCCAGGTCGAAGCCTTCGAGCAGCGAGCCGTGAACGCGTCCCACGGCGATGGAGCCGGGAATCATCGGGTTGTACTGCTCCAAGCCGACCTGCACGACTTTTCGAAAGCCGCTTTCGGTGCCGACAATGGTTGCCACCGTGAGTGCAATCAGGGGAATCATGAGTAAAATCAATGCGATAAGCGCCCGGACGATGTTCCACGGCCAGCGAATCCAGCGGCGTTGCAGAAGCGATCGTTTGGGCGTGTCGCGCGGCATCAGAACGTCTCCCCGAGGCTGAAGTGCAGCGCCCACGATTGTTCCCCGGAGAAGCGTTCAGGGGTGTTGAGGCGGTAGCCGAAATCGAGGCGGAATTTTCCGATGGGGCTGGCGAAGCGGATGCCGCCTCCGGTGGAGTAGCTCCACTGGTCTACGTGGTATTCGAGTTCGCCTTCCTGCACGTCGCCGACGTCGAAAAACGGCACGAAATACAGGTTTTTCACGAGGAGAAACCGTAACTCGAAGTTTCCCATCACCATCGTGTTGCCGCCCACAGGCAGTGTCGAGCACGAGGAGCCGTCGTCGTCGCAATCCTCGATACGCGGCGCAAGACGTTTCAGCCCCCAACCGCGCACGGTGTCGGAACCGCCCAGGTAGAATTTCTGCGAGATCGGAATGCCGGGTTTCCAGGCGAAGGGAAAGGCGAAGCCCGTCGAGGCGCGCCAGGCCATTTGCAAATGAGAGAACACCTTCCAGTAGGCGCGCACTTCGGGCTCGAATTTGTGATAGTCGAAATCGCCGAGTAGCGCCGTTCCGGCAAGATCCCATTTGAAGGCAAAGACGAGGCCGTTTTGCGGCTCGAAGATGTCGTCCGTAAAATAGATCGTGTAGCCGAACTCCATGAAGCTGAGCAGGTAGGGGTCGCGGAAATCCCGCCCCAACACCGTGCGGTTGCTGCCCAGCAGCGGGGATTTGTCGAAGAAGTCGAAAAAGTGCAGGTTGTAGCTGATTTCCGCCAGCGTGATACCGAAGAAAAAGCGGGAGACGCCCACACGAAATTTTGGGGTGTAGTACTTGTATCCTTCGTCCACGTTCAGCTCGAAACTCGGTCGGAGCATCCAGACCAGTTTCTTTTCGAGCCAGCCTTTTTTCCGAAACGTCGGAATCAGCTTGAACACCGGGCCGTGCTCCGAAATATCCCACGGATAGGGTAGGGTGGCGTAGCCCGTCACCACGCGCAGATCCATGCGCGTGAGGCCGGGAAGCAGGTTTTTGTGGGTGTAGAGCATCGACACGCGGCCTTCCCAGCGGTTGGGTTCGAAACCCACGCCGGGTCCGACCTTGATACGCTGAGAGCGGGATTCCACGACGCGCACGAGCAGGTCCAGCTTGCCGTTTTCATTGAGCTTTTTCGAAGGAATAACGGCCACCGAGTCGAAAACGTCCATGGCGTAGACGCTTTTTTCGACGCGGTGCAACAGGCTGGGAGAATAGGGTTGTCCCGGCGCGAAATCCACCTCGACGTCCAACATGGCGGCGGGAGCCATGCGCAAGCCCTCGTAGCGGATATGTTCGATAACGCAATATGGGCCGGTATCGATCTCGAAGCGCACCGAAGCGCGTTTCGCGTCGCGGCGGACCGTCGCCGTTTCGTGAACCTGGGCCATCGCATAGCCCATGGAATGCAGCCGAAACAGCAATTCCTCGCGGGATTGATTGAGCCTTTCCGTTTCGAAAGGTTCTTCCTCACGGATTGTGACGACTTCTTCCACGCCTTCGCGGTCGATCTCGTCGCCCGTCCAGGAGAATTCCACCGTATCCACGAAGGCCGGGTCGCCTTCCTCGACGGTCACGGTCAGTTTACCTTCCAGGGCCTCGTCGTCGAGGAAATCCAGGCGATATTCCAGCACTTTGGTGTCGAAGTAGCCGAAAGAACGGTAGGCTTCGACGATGCGTTTCATGTCGCGCTTGACAAATGCCTCGTTGAAATAGGAGGTTTCGGCGAAAATCGTCCAGTCCCAGAACGAATTTTCCGACATGTTCAGATATTCGAGCAACTCGTCTTTCTCGAAGCGCTCCACGCCGAGGAACTCGATTTTTTTCAGGATAATCCGTGGCTTGGCGTCTTCGTCTTTCTCGGCGGCGTCGTTCGAAGCGCTGGCCCAAAAAGGAACAAGCCAGACGGCGGAGAGCAGCCAACAGATTGAAATTGCTCGAAAAAACGAAGATTTGCGCGAAAGGACCACGTTTGCCTGTCCCTTTGAACTGTCGGTGTCGTCGTTTGCATCGTCGAAAAGGAATTCTTTCGAACTCGAACGAGGTTGGATTGTACGGGACGCCGGTTTTCGCTGTCAAACAATGGAGCGATTTTCCACGACATTGGACGCCGAGTGATTCCGCCCCGAATCCGGGATCTCACGGATCGAGGGGGTCGGTCGGGTCCATGTGGAGGCTGACCGGATCGATCAACAGGCAGGTGTCGGTGATACCCAGAGCCGTCACCTCACGGTACGGCAAATACCCGAGTTCATCCAGACAGCGGCTGTCGAGCATCTGGGCGATGTACATGCTTTGGCTCATGTCGGTGGTGACGAGGACCGGCTTTTCGGGAGGTATGCCGTAACGCAGGATGAGCCGGGCCGCGTTGCGCAGGTTCGTTGTGGTGTGGCGTGCGTGGGGATCGATCAGCATCGCGGATTCGGGAACGGCGTAGGTTTCCATGAGGTACTTTTTCATCTCCACGGCTTCGCAATACGGGGTGCGATCCGGGTGCACGTGACCTCCCGAGACGAGAATCAGCGGGGCCAGTCCTCCCGCGTACCGTTCCGCCGCCATATCGCAGCGCAGAATTCCGGATGGATGCAGGATGTCCTCGTCGTTGTCCGGCCCGTGCCCCGGAACGAGAATCATGCTGAACGGATAGTTTTCCCAAACAATATCCGGTACTTCCGCCAGGGCGGCGGCGTTGTCGCCTTCTTCCATCGGCTCGTAGCGTCCGGCCTCGTCGCGTCCCTGGGTCTCCAGCGCCGCTTCGGTGGCGAAGTACAACGGCTCGTAAAACAGCAGATCTCCCGGATGCGCGTCCGAGAGGTTCTTTATCTTCTCGTCGAAGGCAGCCGCTCCCATTTCCCGCGCGTTGTGCCCGAGGGCTTCGTGCAGGCCGTCCACGACGATGCGAAAGGCCTTCGCCAACAGTTCGTCGTCGGGAAGATCGTCGTACAGCATGACCACGCCGCTGGGGCGCAGGTGATCGCTGACGAGGCTGAGATCGCCGTTTTCCGAAAGGGTTTGCAGCGCCGCAGCGGCGGCTTCGAGGTCGTCGGACGAGAACGTCAGTGCGTTCAAGTGGCAGTCCAGGTCTTCGCCGCAGGTGGATGCGGCCTCTCGAAACGCTTGTGTATGTGACTGGGAGAGCGCCGACAGTTCCGCGTCGTTTTCGAGCACGTCGTGCACGCCTTCCACGTGGTCGAACAGCGTCAACAGGTAGTAATTTTTATCGAGCGTGTAGTTTCCGCTTCGTAGCCATGTGTAGGATTGATCGAAATTCCCGGCGTCGTAGGGAACTTCGGCGGCGCACTCGCCAGGCAGAATGGATTCGAATTCGGGGTCCACGTCCCAGCCAGCCTCGGCGTCTTCGTCGCCCGGCGTCGAGTCGGCTTTGTCTCCCGTCTCGTTCTCGGAAACATCGCCGTTTTGGGAAGGATTTTCCGTATCCGTTCCGCAACCCCAACAATGCATGCCCAATAGTACGAATACGAACCAGATTTTCACCATTTGCATCGGTTGTACCTGTTCTTTTATGTTTACGATCGTTCGTGTGCTGCATTGTACATTTCGAAGCGAAAAGTTCCAAATTGCAATGCATTCCGAACGGATTTCTTACCCAAACACCTCGAAAATGCTATCTCCTGGCGGAAGTCCTTGCGGTCGTGCGATAAATGGTTAAGATCTTTGGTCCAATGGGTGGACGGTGGCAACAGGCCGGGGATGAACATGGGAACCGAAAAAACAGGAAAAGTCTACCTCGTCGGCGGTGGACCGGGAGCCTTGGAACTGCTCACGCACAAGGCGGAACAACTGCTCCGTGATGCCGATGCCATCGTCTACGATGCCATGGCGCCCGACGAACCCGTGCTGGCCGCCCCCGGCGAAAAATACTACGTTGGCAAGCGTTCGGGAGTGCACGCGTTGCCGCAGAACGAAATCGAAGATCTGCTCGTGCGCCTCGCACGCGAGGGCAAGGACGTGGTGCGATTCAAGGGAGGCGATCCCTTCATTTTCGGGCGCGGAGGCGAGGAAGCCTATCGATTGGCAAACGAAGGAATCGAGTACGAGGTGGTGCCGGGAGTGTCTTCCGGTACGGGTGCACCTGGCTGCGCCGGGCTGCCGCTGACCTGTCGCAAAGTGTCTCAGGGCGTGACGTTTCTCACCGGCCACGCCGCCTCTGACGGATCGCTGGAATTTCCCTGGGAACACCTGGCAAATCTCGGCCACACGCTGGTGTTTTTCATGTCGGTCTCGAACCTGCCCAACGTCGTGGAAGGGTTGCGCTCGGGTGGAATGCCTCTCGAAACCCCCGTGGCGGCGATCCAGGAAGGCTCCCTGCCCACCCAGCGCATGGTGAACGGAACTCTGGAAACCATCGTCGAGGTCGTCCGCAAGGAAAACATCCGTCCGCCGTCGTTGATCGTCGTGGGCGATGCGGTGAAAATCACGAGAGAACTCAAGGGCTGGCATTCGGGGCCGTTGGCGGGCAAGAAGATCATCCTGGCCCGCGCCGTCGAGCGCATCTATCCCGTAGCGCCTCCCCTTAGAGCCATGGGTGCGCGGGTGTACGACGTACCGGTCGTGCGCTGCGTCGGTCGCGAAGACCGCGCCATCGATGCCTGCTTGGAGACGCTGGGCGAGTACGACCTGATCGTGTTTTCCAGCGTGATCGCGGGGCGTATTTTCTCGGAAAAACTCGCGGTGACGAAGCCTTCGGGGCTTTTCCGGCTTCCGCCGGTGGCCGCCGCGTCTCCCGCCGTGGCGACCGGGTTGCGAAACGAAGGCTGGCAGCCTCAAATCGTGCCGGAGCGTGTCGGGGGAGGGAAGGTGGTCGAAGCCATCCGCGCTGCCGGGCTTCCCGAGGGCGCGAAGATCCTGCTTCCGCGCACCACGGCAGCCGACATGGAACTTCCCACGAGGCTCGAAAAAGCGGGTTACATACCGAAATCATTGAGGATTTACGATACGCTGCCGATTCCCGTAGACACGGCGGTTACAAAGCTCATCGAGCGCGGCGTAGATGCGGTGCTGTTCACTTCCGGCACGGGCGTGCGTTCGCTGGCCGCCGCGTTTCCCGAGTTGATTTCCGACGGTCGGGCGAAGCTGGTGCCGATGGGCCGCAAGACGGCGCGCATCATCGAGGAGGTCGGCGGTGTTTCGGCCATCGTTCCCGAACAACCCACCATCGAAAAACTGATTGCCGCGACCATCGAAGTCTTGACGAAGTGAGGCGGGTGAAAGACCGCGCCACTGGAAATTTCTGCGCATCCCCTGAACCGTCGAAATTCTTTCAGATCCGTAAATTCTACTGAATACACTGCAAACTCGTGCATTTTTACGCAAACGCACGTCATGCTCGATCTATGCCGCAAAACTCGTGCAAACTCACGCCAAACCGTGCAAAGTTCACTCCGGTTTTCTCGCAACGAGTCGTGGGTACGCGAGAAAAAAGTGTAAAGCAACTGGACAAAAACGACCTTTTTCGACCGAAAAGTCTCGCAACGCGAGAATTTCTCTCGTAAAGCGAGTGGTGACGAATCTGCACGTTTTTTCATCAATTTGCACGTTTGCGAAAAGAGTCGCGATACGAGGTGAATGGACTGTATTTTCCGAAAGCCTTGTGTTCCGAAACAGGAATTCCTTGCAAAAAATGATATTTTTAGTATAATATATTGTAAGTAATTTATCGGGATGAGAACGGGACGTACCTGGTTTACGTAAAAAGTACGATTTTTTATATTTACATAATCGGTTGAACGTGATATGCCCACCTGAATCCGGGTATAGAGGAGGTTTCGTATGGAGTCCAAGATCGCCGCGAAGTTTGCGAGAAGGAGCCGCTCGCCGTACTTCATATCTTCGATTGCGGAGACGAAGCACGAGGCGATGAGAGAGATGACTCAGCACTGCAAGCGTTGGGAAAACATCAAAAACACGCTCGAACAGTGGGATTTATCCGAAGTGCTCCACAACGCCGTTCGCGAAAAAGACCTGAAAAAAGGCTGATCTTCTCCGTTTTTTTCATCTCAACATGTGCGGGGGAAGTGGTGTGCTCTGCCCAGAACACCAGATGAATTTTTTTGCCTTTTCTGCGCCTTCTCGTCTGGATCGGATTGAGATAAATCCCTGTATTATCCACTAGTTGTAACGGTGTAAAAATCGGTCGGGTAATTGTTTTGCCCGACATTTCCGAGCACCATGAATGTGTCGGGTAAAGCAATCACCCGACCACTACTTTCCCAAAAGGAGATGGAATTTCACCTTTGGAATCAACAGATTAGAAACGCCCTTTGCGATTCCGGCACATTCTCGCCGAGTCCCCCCATTCCGTTCCCTCATTCTTTGAAGGGATATTTCCGAAATGCGAAAAAGGCGATGGCGATGAACACGGCCCCGACGGGTCCGACAAGCTGAATTCCCAAAGGATTCTCGGCGGAATTGCCGAAGAAATGGAACAGCAACGAACTGAGCAGCCAGGCGAATCCGGAAGCCGAACGGGTGAACAGCCCCTCCACACCGTTGTACATGGCCTCGCGCCGCAATCCGGTCCGTTTTTCGTCGTAGTCGATGACGTCCGCAAGCAGGGGGCGCGGCAACACGTTGAAAATGGCTACGGGTATCGTCGCGAAGCCGAACAGGATATACGCCTGCGTCATCAGGGGAATGCGATCCGTGAGCCCGATGAACATCATCAGGGGAAGAATCACCATGAAACCGAGGCAGCCCACGAGCGTCACGATTTTCTTGCCGAACCGCACCGACGCCCAGTTCACTGCCGGGAAAAGCACCACCGATCCGAGCAGCACGATGAGCTGTATCACTGCCGCATCGCCTTCGGTGCCGTGCATGACGGTGGTAATCATGTAGGGAATCGCCACCACCACGAGGTCTACACCGATGCGAAAGGCGGTGACAAGGTACAGGTAGGGACTGAAAGATTCGTTCTTCCACACCTGCTTGAAACCCTCGACAAACGACAATTCGACCTTTTTCGACGGCGTGTACGGCTTTTCCTTCACCGTAAACGCGGTAACGTAGAAGGCGATCAGCGTTAACACGCCGAAAAGCAGACCCGCGATCTGGAATCCGTTGAGTTGGAGAGATCCCACGACATCGACACCGCATTTGTATTCGTTGATGAGCAGCCCCGCCCCCGCCGTGGCGGTCAACACGCCCAGCACTTCGAACAGCGCCATCATCGCGGAAACGGTCAGGCGTTCGTCATTGTAGGGCGTCAGTTCGGGCAATAAAGACAAGTATGGAGCCACCACGGCGGCAAAGGACATCGACACTATGGACATCCAGAAACAGACCCACGCCGCGTTGATGAGCGATTCCTCGCCGATCGGCGGGAACCAGATCAGGAACATCGCCAGCACCATGATCGGAGTCCCGATGAGGATGTAAGGGATACGTCGTCCCCAGCGGGTGTTCGTCTTGTCCGACCAGTCGCCGATAAACGGGTTGAGTAGCGCTTCGGCCACGCGACCGATGGCCAGCATCAGGCCGATCAGGTACACCGGTACGTAAGACACCAGGCAGGAGCCGTCTTCCGGCGGTGGGGAATAGTAGTACATCGCCCAGGAACCGACGATGGCGGGAAGCAATCCCACGCCGGAATTCCCGATGGAATACCCCATTCTCTGCCAGAAGCTCAACGCGCGTTCATCTTGGTTCGACAATGCCTTGCCTCATTTCCCAGCGGCTACCCGCCATTTTGCGAAACTTGTGGATTTTCCGGAACGTCGGCCAGCCCATCTTCGGGAATGCGTTCCAACGGCCAAGGGTCGTTGGGAGCCATATGCACGCCATGAGGGAAAAACGTCCGTGTAAACAACCCCTTGGTCCCTTCCACGACCACCCAGGGATATCCCAGGGCCGGAGTCGGAAGATACAGTTTTTCCTTCAGGGCATGGATTTTCACTTCGATGTAATTGATCGCGGCCCGTCTGCCGTGGTCGGTTTTGTTGTCTTTCGCGGGCCACGATTTGTTGACCCCTGCAAGCTTTTTCTCCAGTTCTTTCAAGCGTTTGGCCACGACCGGATCTTCTTTTTTCCCTTTTTCCACGGCGCGGCGCAGTCGTTTTTTCCACTTTGGAACGAGTGATTCCGCCACCGGGACCGTCATGCGGGTTTTCGGCGCGAGATCGAGATCCTCGACGGGGCGGTTGTCGCCTTTTCCGGCAACGCCGGGAAGCGTACAGGCCGTCTCGGCATCGGTGCGCAGCACCAATTGCCAACCATCGGCGGAGCGCTCCAGGTCGATCGCCACGGCTTCGCGCTCGCACCGTGTCCCCCATTCCCGATCATGGTTCCAACCATACCAGCCTCCCCAGACCATTCCGGCCAGTAGAAGCAACCCGACGATCAGAGAGACAATCCCCGTGGCGTGGCTGCGCGACTGCTGAAAGCTGGCCTCGAAATCCACCGCCGTCTGCCAGGCGGTATCGCGCTTTGCATCGTCGTGAGGTTGTTCCTGTCCCTGGGCTGGATCTTTCACCGGCATTCTCGTTTGGGAAAAGGGAATCAAAAGGACGCCCGATGCATAGCACATCCCGCACGCCCCTGCAAGCTTGAGAATTCATGGGATTTTACACGAGATTTCCCGCTTCTCCCGCTTTTTCGTATGGATTCCCATGGAGATTCAAATAAAGCGGTTATTATTTGATTTTAGCGATAGAAAACCCTGGAATCAAAGAGTGGCACGGGCGAAGCGACGTGAAACGTCCGCTTGCCCGTGTACGAACGATGCACATGGGCAACCTGCGGTTCACCCATGCCACACATGATGAAATGATCGCTAAAACCAAGTAAGAACCGCATACAAAAACGGGGGCCGGATCGTCCCGATCCGGCCCCCGTTCGAAAGCCGTTTGCGCATTCGAGGCGAATGATTACTCGGCAGTGTCGCAATGCGCCTCACCGGTATGACCGATCGTAACCAGCGCATCGTAAAAGGCCTGGTATTCCGACAGAGATTCCAGATCCGTTTGCGTCACGTCAAGCGTGCCCTCGGAAGCGAGAGAGTAGAAAGGCCCAAAGCCGATGGCCATGTCGTTGACTTCGCCCTCGGTATCGTCGATATCGCCGAAGATGTGGTCGAAGTGGAAGGTCGCCTGAGCCTGACCCTGGCCGTCTTTGGCGGTTACACCAATGTTTTCGGGATGCGGCCCGCAACCGGTATACACGATTTCCTCGGTCAGCTTGATCGTGAAATTGACCGTCTCGCTGTCCTTTTCGGCGGTGCCGATCAGCACGATGGAATAGCCTTTCGCGTCATCGACCACGCCGCTGGTACTGTCGTCGGCCTTCACGATATTGAAACTCACGTAATTGTAGTTTCCGATGGCCGCGCCCTGGACCGTACCGATGGGCAGCGCTTCCGTACCCTGGGTGAGATCCTGCATGTAGCTTCCCGACAGGGTTTCTCTGGCGGCGCCGTCGGGGATATCAGCGTGCGAATGACCCGCATGAAGCAGTTTCTTCGAGGTACCCGTATCGGTAACCTGGTAGGCCGTCGGTTCCTCGATGGTAAGATAGACGTGCTCGAACGACATGGTCCAGCCATCCTCGGTGACGAAGCCGTCGCGAATGAAATCCTCACCGTTCATCGTGAACACCAACGTGCCGGTGTCGGCGGTTTCTTCCTCGTCGTCATCGCCGCCGCAGCCGGTCAGAGCCAAAAGTCCGATCATCAGAATCAGTACCCACTTGCATGACTTCATCGTTTTCCTCCTTCGTTCTCATGAAAAGCGCTCTGCAACTATAGAAGCACTTATTTAAAAATGAGCCTCCACGCGAAGCCGGGCCGTGGTCGGCAGTCCCGGCGTGACGTGCAGCCCCTCCAAGGTTTCTCCTCCAGCCTCCGGTCGTGACGGATAGGCGTACACGGAGTCGTACCAAACAGTATCGAAGAGATTCTCGATACTTAGCGTAATTTCTATCGGGTCGATCTCGTATCCCATTTGCAGGTCTACGAGGTAATAGGCATCCGAATGGAAGCCCATATCGTGGGTGCGCGGACCAAGAAAACGTCCCCGGACCGTGGTTTTAAATCCTTTGGGATGTTGAATCGCCACCGTATTCGTCATCAACCATTCGGCCATGTTGGTGATGCGTTTGCCGGTATCGACGAAATGCGCTTTCGTGTAGTACACATCCGTGCCGATATAAAGCCATTCCAGTGGGGAAATCCGCCCCTCGAACTCTCCTCCGTATCGGCGGCTGCGACCCTTGGGAATCGTTGTTCCGAATTCGGAATCGAACACGGTTTCGCTTTCCTTTTCCGCCCACCAGGCCGTTCCGGCGAGATTCAGCCGTCGGTTCCAGAGCGTCAACCGGGTGCCGACTTCCGCCGCCGTGACCACCGGCATCGTCGTGTCTTCCTCCCAGGCAAGCTGCCGGGCGTAGCTGGATACGAAACCCCGCCCGAAATTAAGAAAGATGTTCCAGGGATCGAGCGGCTGAAATACGACACTGGCCTTCGGAGAAAGCGCCCAGGCGTGGGTGTCGAGGGTCGCGGGGTCGTCGTCGTAGAACGGCAGGACGTTGGTCACGATGTCGAACTCGCCGTAGCGATCCTGCGTGCCGTCGCCTTTGTACACGATGGCATCGTATCGCAGACCGAGAATGACCCGCACCCAACTCGCAAGTTTCATGCGCTCGTCCAGGTAGACGCCGATGGCGGTTTCGTTGAACTCGTAGTGGTTCATCACGTTGTAGCGGACGCGATCCTCGGTGTTGGCCTGCGTCTGATTCACCCAGTCGGAGCGCAGGTTGACGCCTACCTGCGTGCTGAAATCCATTTCCTTCGTTTCAGCGACCCAGCGCACATAGGCATTGAGACCGGCATAGTGGCGACGATCGCTCTGTTCGAGTTGGTCTCCCCGTTCCGTGTTGAAGTAATAGAATGTGTAGTTGCTGAAAATGTCTGTTCGTTTGAAGTTGTAGTATCCCTGCACGCGCCCGTTGAAATTCTTCCTGTGCCAGTCGAGCGTCAGGCCGAGCAGGTGCCGGTCGGCATCGACGCGGTTGGAATCGTCCAACGAGTCGAAACGACTGACGATTTTCTTGTCGATCCACGCTTTCGGCAGGATGTCGGCGGCCTCGGATCGGGCGGCATATCCGGCGTAGAGCAGGCGCAACTCGCCGAAATCACCCAGGCGAAAGCGGTGGTGCAGCATCCCACGCCCTGCCGAAAACTGACCCGGATCGGTGTAGCCGTCGGTGCGGTCGAATTCGGCGATGGCATAGGTATCCATCTGCAACCAATCGAAATACACCTGGCCGATGCCCTCGGCGAAGTAGTTCGAGCCGCCGCCCGCCGCAACGCTGTAGGTGTGTCCGCGTTCGACGTAGGGTTGGAAATCGATCACGCCCGCCGTGGCGAAATTTCCGAATCGAGCATCGTAAGGCCCGGTAATCACCCAGATTTTCTTGATTCCTTCCGGCAGAATGAAATGCAGATCGAGGTAGCCCATGCCATGGACGTGACTGGTTTCGTTCAACGGGATGCCGTCGAGATAGGCCGCCACGTCCTGGCCGTGCTCTGCGTCGAATCCGCGCAGGAAAATTTGATGGGCCTTCGCCCCACCGGTGTGTTGGGTAATATGGAGTCCGGGAATGAACCTAAGGAGGTCTGATGCACTCCGGCGGGGGAAGGTCATGAAATCTTTGTTGCGAATGGTCTGGTCCGAGGCGGCGCTCAGCGGGCGTTCCCCGATGACCTGAATCGTCTCGGTATTGTCCTCTGAGGGGGAAGACTCCTCTTCTTCCGTCATATCCACGACGATGGCCTCTACCTCGTCGGAATTCTCCGACGAGGTAGAGGAGGGAGATCCGTCGCTTGGTGATGGTGAAGAATGGACGTCTCGTGTGTGGTCAGGATAATTCGGTAAAACGTTGACATCGGATGAAGCAGAGTCCGTTTCGCCTGTATTTTCTGTCGCTTGTACCGGCAAGACAAATCCGGCAACAAGTACGGACCAGACGAAAAAAAACGCCGAAGCACGGAAAAACTTGTACATTTTGCATCCGAAAGGAAGAATAGCACAGCATCAGAATTCGTAATACGTAGCACCTTTTATCATTTCGTATGCTTATTCGCAAGAAGAATGTTCAGATATTTTTCGAGAATTGCGAGGTTTTTTCGAGCAGGTTGACGCCATTCTGGAAACGTGCCATAAAATCGTATCTTTTCGTTCCGTTTCCTCAATTTTTGAAATCGCCAGGAGAGAAGTCATGCGAACGTTTTTGACGGGTGCGCTATTGGTGGCATTGTTGTGGGGATTGATGGGCTGTTCCATGCCGTTGAATCCGACCTTCGGCGCGGTGTACGGCAATGTCGCGGCCAACAAGGAAATCGATACCGGGGCCGCCGTGTCTCCCGCCGGAAAATATTTTACCGGTGAAGCCTGCACTTTCGGCGCCATCGGCGTGGCCGCCTGGGGTGATGCCAGCGTGCGAAAAGCGTTGGAAAGCGCCGGAGTCAAAGGCGACAACGTGAAAAATCTCACGGTGGATCATCGATGGATGAACATCATGTTCTTCTACTACGAATACTGCTCCGTGGTGTCCGGCTACGTGGCGGAATAATCCGCGTCGGCTCAATGAAAGATCGAGCGGGCGTCGGCCCGCTTTTTTCGTGACCTCACCCACGGAACCGCACATGAATCCCAAACCCACCAACCGGACGGCTATCGTCTGGATTTTGTTCCTGTTTTCAACGGGTTGCCAGACTGCCGGAATCGCCGGATTTCGTCCCCCCGACGTCGGACCAGTGAATGCGGAAACGGTAGAGCCGTATTTCACCTGGAACGCCCCCGCCTCCCCCGAAGCATCCGCCTCGGCGGGAAACGTCGTGCCGCTTCGCGCCTTCGCCAACGAAGCGACGTGGCAAGCCACCGACCAGGACGCGATGAAAGCCTGCCTCAACACGGACCCGAAGTACAGTTTCGTCAAGGCGTTTTACAAATCCTGGGAACACACGCTGGAAATCAAGTACTGCTACCGGGAATACAACCCCGAACGCAGCGGCTTTCGTCACTACTATGTCACGGCGGCGACGCTTCGGCTTCCCGGCGCACCTGACGAGGAGGAGAGTTCTCCCGACGTAACTTCAGGCGACGCACCGGAAAAAAGCGTTTCGGAAAGTTCCGAATCCGTGCCGAAAAACGCCAAAAATTCCCTTCCAAGCGAAGAACTCCCGCCGGAACTCGCCGACCTGCGCCTGCTCTACGCCAAGGAAGTTCCCGGCAGAAGCTACGACAGCCAGCGACAGATTTCGCTCGAACGCGGACGGTTTTTATTCCTGCTTTTCGGCAGTGCACGCCTGATTTTCGTCGATCTGCTCGACATGCAGACCTATCTCGACGAGGAAGCCGTCAAGCGGATGCTGGCCACGCCGGACGGTGCGAACGGCATCCGGGAAAACACGCTTTTCTGGAAACGATTGACGCCCGCCGCCATCCCGCAAACGTGTCGAGAATCGTCAACGAAGAGGGAATCTTCGCTGGAATATCGCCGACGTAGCGTCCTCGAAAGCGGACGCTTGAAACCGCGCGTAGCCTGCCTCGACCTCGAACCTTTGGATCTGAAAACACCGATTCGATTGGGTTGGGACGGTACGCCGAACCTGAAGGAACGGCAACTGGGAACCGTGTTGATTCGTTCCGGGGAGATGTTGTTCGCGTGGCCGCTCGATGTTTCAGGGGTTCCGGTCGCGGAAAAAATGCGGCTCTTCGACGTGCAACCCCCGGAGAAGGAATAACGTTCCACGCCGGGCGAGGTCACCCCTCTTCGATCATTTCGTGATAAACCTTGGCGTATTCCCGTGCCGACGCCTGCCAGGAAAAATCCTGCTTCATCGCCCGCCGCATCATCTTGCGGAAATCTTTGGGTTTGTGCTTGTAGAACGAGGTCGCCCGGCGCACGGTCTTGAGCAGATCGTTTTCGGTGTAATCCCGGAAGGCGAAGCCCCAGCCGTCCTTCGAATCCTCGTCGTAGTCCAGCACGGTATCGGCCAAGCCGCCGGTAGCACGCACGATGGGAATCGTCCCGTAGCGCATCGAGTAAAGCTGGTTGAGGCCGCAAGGCTCGTAACGGCTTGGAATCAGGAAGAAATCGCTCGCCGCCTCGATCATGTGGGCCATGCGATTGGAAAACTGGAGCCGCAATCCGAACTTGGAGGGATACCGCATCTGCACTTGTTCGAACAGGCGGTGGTAACGCGGATCTCCCTTGCCGAGTAGCACGAATTGCAGGTCGAAGGTCAGCATCTTGTTGATGGCCTTGCCCAGCAGATTGATGCCTTTCTGGTCTACGAGGCGGGTAATCATCCCGACGAGGGGCAGTTCGGTGCGGGTGTAATCCACTCCAAGCTGAGCCAGCAGTTTCTTTTTGTTTTCCGCCTTTTTTTCCAGGCTGCGCTGGTTGTAGGTTTCGGCGATCAGGGCATCGGTGTTGGGATTCCAGATGTCATAGTCGATGCCGTTGAGAATCCCGAAATAGTCGGCTCCCCGGCTTTGGAGCGCATCGGACAGCCCGAAGCTGAAGTTGTTGTCCTGCCGGGTCTCTTCGGCGAAGGTGCGGCTCACCGTATTCACACGGTCCGCATAGACGATCCCGGCCTTGAGGTAGTTGAAATCATCCTGCACCGGATATGCGCTCTGGTCGTCGAAAAGCGAAGGGTGCAGGCGGGCTTCGGAAATGAATTTTCCGCTGCAACGGCCCTGATACCCCATGTTGTGAATGGTCAAAATGGTTTTCGGTGCTTTGAAGCCTTCTTCGTCTTTGCCGATGGCGCGGGAGCGAAGCATCGCGGGAATCAGTCCCGTGTGATGCTCGTGAAGATGCAGAATGTCCGCAGGCCACCATCCCTGGTGCAAAAAGGCCAGCACGGCCATTTGGAACACGATCCAGCGCCGTGGATTGTCCAGGTAGCCTTCGCTGGTGGACGGGTTGATGTAGACGTCTTCCCGGTCGAACATCGCCTGATTTTCGATGAAAAACACGGGAACGTTCGAACCGGGCAGCGTGGACTGCCAGAAGTGGATCGGCTCCTCTTTGTGGCCGACGAGCACTGTCCCGTGGTTTCCCTCCAGGCGCTTGATCTGCTCGTGCCGTTTGCTCGTAGACCGGAACATCGGCGTAATCACGGCGGTTTCGATACCCTCGATTTTCGTCAGCGCCTTGGGCAAGGCTCCGACGACATCGGCCAGACCACCGATTTTGCAAAATGGCTCCACTTCTGTAGCGCAAAAAAGAATTCGCACGGCCATCCCCGATTCTGTGCAATAACGAAAAGACCCTCTTCGTGTTGAAATGAACAAAACTATATTAGCCTTACTGATACGGTCGCGTAAAGCACCTCTTCACTTCCCACGTCGTTTTTTTTCATTTTTTCACATACTTTGCGCTTTTTTTCCGTTTACAGGGTTCTTTCAAAGCGAAACAAGGCCAAAGTCTAGCCCGCATAATTCATGAAGAATCTACTGCGACTTGAAAATTCTCGATCTTTCACTTGTTTCCCGATTTTCATCCTCGACAGACTGTAAAGTATGCCTGCGGGTGAAAATCGGTCCAACTTCATGAAATATCTTCGGTTTTCGGCGTCTCGCTACGATCCTCATGAATTATGCGGGCTAGACACAAAGGGTCTTTTCGAAAATCGTCGGGTGAAAATCACTCGATTTGCGATTTTTTCAATCGATTCTCATTTCCCCATATTTTGATTCGCACTTGGGCTATTTCGGGCGCGTCATAAAAATTGCCACTTTGCAAAAAACCGCTCATGGCGAGTGATTTGCGAAGCAAATCGTATCGAACCATCCCATTTACTCCTCGATATACCGCCCTTACGGGTGACACTCGGAGTGAGCGGGTTGTAATCTGAGTGAAATGACAATATCCTGTGATGCCCCCGGCTCCTTCAAATCATAGTGGAAAGAATTGACTTTTAAGAAAATTTCCTATTAAATAATCGATACAGTTAGCATCTGATTTCTATGGAAAGGAAATCCATGAAACCTTCCGATGAAAAATACGAATGCCTGTGCCAGGGCTATATTTACGACCCCGCCAACGGAGACGAAAGCCGCGACATCAAACCGGGGACGTCGTTCGAAAATCTTCCCGATGACTGGTGTTGCCCGTTGTGCGGACTTCCGAAAGAACAGTTCGATCTAGTGGACTAACCAACTGTTTTTTCAGCGTTTTTCCGTACGTTTCGCCAGCTTGCCTTTCGCGAACAATTCCGCTGCCCGGTAGCTGCTACGCACCAGCGGTCCGGAAGCCACGAACCCAAAACCGAGTTCTTTCCCCAACGCTTCGTAGCGCTCGAAGCTTTCGGGGGAAATGTACGCCGCCTCCGCGATCTGGTGCCGTGTCGGTCGCAGATACTGACCCAACGTCAGCATGTCGCAGTCCACGCGCCGGAGATCCTCCATGCACTCGCGGACCTCGGCCTCGGTTTCACCCAGCCCCAGCATGATCGAAGACTTGGTGAGAGGAACGGAATAACCATTTGTTTTCGCTAGCTTTTTGGTATTTTCCAGCACGGCCAGGGAACCTTCGTAGGAGGCACGGCGATCCCGCACGGAAGGCGTCAACCTCCGCACGACCTCGACGTTGTGGGCCACCACTCCCGGCGCTTCTGCCAGAACAGTCTTCAACGCTTCCAGCGATCCGCCGAAATCGGGAATCAACACCTCCACATCCGCTTCCGGACAAAATCGCCGGATCTGCCGAATGGTCTCGGCGTATGGTTCCGATCCTCCATCGGGAAGGTCGTCGCGGTCCACGCTGGTCAGCACCACGTATTTCAGACCCAACTCGGCAATCGCCTTCGCCACTCGTTCGGGTTCTCCGGCGTCGAGGGGAGCGGGGCGACCGGTTTTCGTGGCGCAGAAACGGCATCCTCGCGTGCAGATGTCGCCGAGGATCAGCACGGTGGCGGTGCCGGAATTCCAGCATTCGCCCGCGTTGGGGCAGCGGGCTTCCTCGCATACGGTGTGCAGGTCGCGATGATGCAAGCAGCGTTTGACGGTCGCATAATGGTTTCCGCCCCCCAGGGAAACTTTCAGCCAGTGAGGTTTTCGGCCCGGAGATTCGGGTAAACGAGAAGTCATGATATTTTCCGTTCGGTAATCTACAAAGCACGGTTCCATTTTCGAAGCGGGCGCGGTCCATTATCCAGGAGCTTTCGCCGGAAATCCAGGGACATCGCACTTTTTGATTCTTATCATTCAAAAAAAGCAAAAAAGCACGTAGTAAGAGATCTTTGTTTTCGCCTTCAACACGGCGAAACTTTGTGGATTTTCAGTACTTTTCTTTGCTTTTTGTCCGCTTTTTCATTGTAATGGAAACACGATTATCGGAAGGCTGTCGTAGTATGAGTGAGTGGCAAAAGATCAATGGCCTGCTGAATCTGGCGTTGCAGGCCTTCGAAAACATCGACGACGCGGTCATCACCTACGATGATACCGGAAATATCACCAGTTGGAACCGCGCCGCCGAAATCATCTACGAAATCAGCCACGACGACGCCTTGAGCCAGAAAATCGACTGGCTTCTTGAGATCGAGGACGAGTCCGTCACTCACGAGGAAATCCGCCGGGAAGTACGGCGAAACGGCAGTTGGCGAGGTGAGTTACGCCAGCTCAGCACGAGCGGAAAACGAGTCTGGGTGGACTGGTCCATTGCCTTGCTGGTATTCCCCGATCTCGGTCCCGTGGGGATGATTTCTATCACCAAAGACATCACCGAGCGGAAAAACGTGGAGGAAAGGCTTCGCCAGAGCGAGGCCCGATACCGCC
This sequence comes from Myxococcota bacterium, assembly GCA_963663525.2. Classification (GTDB taxonomy): domain Bacteria; phylum Myxococcota_A; class SURF-8; order SURF-8. Next base: position 166,535 of record CAXXHC010000002.1, on the reverse strand, counting down.
TGCTGGCCGACAATTCCAACGACGTGATCTGGGTACGGGATCTTGAGTTCCGTAATCTGTACATTTCCCCTTCGGTCGAAAACCAGTTGGGTTACACCGTCGAAGAAGCCATGGAACTCAGACCGGAACGGCTTCTCACGCCGGACAGCTTGAACCTGGCCGTCAGGCTTCTCGAGCAAGCCCTGGAAGGCCGAAAAGACAGACACATTTTCGAAATGGAGCACATCCATAAAGACGGTCGCCGACTATGGGTGGAAATCAACACAAGACTTCTTTACGACGACGACGGCAACCCAACCTCGTTGATTGGCGTATCGCGGGACATCACCAAACGCAGAAGGGCCGAAAATCTCCTGAGATTGCAACGGGATCTGGCGTTGATGCTGGGCGAACCATTGTCCTTCGAAAAAATGATCCGCCAATGCCTGGCCATTGCCATCGAAAGTGGACAGATGGATTGCGGCGCTATTTTCCTGATGGACGAACACGACGAGGATCTGCTGCTGGCCGATTCGCTGGGTAATTCGAGGGCCTTCATCGAAGACCTTCATCATCATACTGGAATTCCTGGTATCATACAGGAAGTTATCGCCGAAGGAAAACCGCGCTACGACATGTTTTTCGCATTCAACCTTCCAATCAGGACTACAGCGCGTGAAACCAAGCTGCGAGCCACGGCGGTGCTTCCCCTGGTCTACCGGGAGCGAGTGATCGGCTCCCTGAGCGTCGCCTCGTATTCGAAAAACGAGATTCCGGATTTCATCCGCCAAGCGCTGGAGGCTATCGCGTCGCAGATCGCGGCGAGCATCGCCCGAAAATCGGCAGAGGATCGCGTGCGACGCTCCGAAGACCGTCTTCGGGCGTATATCGAAGCGATTCCCGATTTGTCGATCGTCCTGGACCGGGAAGGCCGGTTTGTCGAAATCGTTTCCAACGAAAACAACCCGCACCTGCGCATTTTCAAACGTGCCAAGGGCACCTATCTGCGGGATTATTTTACACCTGACAACGAGCGTAAATTTCTGGAAGTCATTGAAAAGACGCTGGAAACGGGGATCTCTCAGCGATACGAGTACCCCATTGCTATCTCTGGGCATACATTGTGGTTCGAAGCCACCACCAGTGTCCTGCATTACGCTTTCGGAGAAGAACGCCAAGTGCTTTGGATGGCTCGTGAAACCACCGAACGCCACGAGGCAGACATCGCCCTGCGTCGTAGCGAGCAACGTATTCAAGCCCTATTGAACGCTCCCGTGGATTCGGCCATTCTGCTCGACCGCGAGGGCATGATCCAGGCGCTCAACGACGTCGCTGCCCGCAAACTGGATGGCACGGTGGAGGAATTGAAAAACCGATGCCTGTTCGATTTCCTTCCCGAACCGCTGCGCTCGGATCGCCGAAAGAAATACGAAGCCGTGTTTTCCAGCAAAAAGCCCCTTCGCTTCGAGGATTTTTACGCCGAAAGCGTATTCGACAACAGCGTGTACCCGGTGTTCGGCGAGGACAACCTTGTCGCTGCACTGGCGGTATTTACGAGAGATATCACACACATCCGTAGCGTGGAAAATGAAAAACGACGCATGGAAGCCCAGCTTCGACACCAGCAGAAGCTGGAGTCCATCGGGACGCTTGCCGCCGGAGTCGCCCACGAAATCAACAATCCGATCAACATTATCATGAACTATGGGGAATTGATCCTCGACGAAGTGGAAGAGGACGGAATTGTCGGGGAGTATTCCAGGGAAATCATTTCAGAAGGCGGGCGGATTTCCGAAATCGTTCGGAATCTCTTGGCATTTTCCCGTCAAGAGCAAGAATTTTCGGCCAGCGTGCATCCGAAAGATATTATCGATGCCACCCTTTCGCTGGTAGGAAAAGTCTTTCAGAAAGATAATATCGATTTGCAGGCAGAGGTCGAGCCCGATCTCCCGATGATATCCTGCAACCGGCAACAGATGATGCAAGTGCTGATGAACCTTCTCACCAACGCGCGGGACGCGCTGAATCAGCGTTTCAAAGAATTGCATCCTGAAAAGAAAGTCATCCTCCGAGCCAGGCAATTGCAGGAAGGGGAACGAAAGATCGTGCGCATCGAGGTGGAAGATCGCGGCGTCGGCATGACGCCTCAGTTGATGGAAAGAATTTTCGACCCGTTTTTCACCACCAAATCCCGAGCCAACGGAACGGGACTCGGCCTGTCGATCAGCCACGGCATCATGCGCGAGCACGAAGGACGCCTGACCTGTACGAGTCAACCCGGTCGGGGAAGCATTTTCTCCATGGAATTGAACGTCGAATCCTAATCTTTTGCGTGGGGGAGCTAGGTAGTGTCGTCACGTGTCATAAAACCAAACAGTAAGTATATGATTTTATTGATATTTTATAAATCCAAAGTGTGCCACAGTCTCCCGGACCTTCAGGTCCGGGAGACTGCGCAATGCATGGAAAGCACAGCCTTTCTCGCTCCGCGAGTAAGACTATGACACACTCGTTCCGACAATTTTTCATGGTTTTAATGAGTGATGCAGTACTTAAATGACCCGTGCCGACACGAGCTAGTTTTTCCTCCATGAAAACAGGTAGTTCTGGTGCCGTTCGATCCATTGGTCCGCCTTGACGCTGTCCGGGAATCGGGCGATCAGTTCGTTGAATTCGTCTCCATGGATGATCCTCCGCCCGTTCTCGTCTTTTTGCACCCCCACGAAGGCGTGGGCCATTTCATGAAAGAGGATCGATTCCACCACGTAGCGGGGCACGCGCCCACGATCAAGCGACGGATGCACGCGGATGGTGTCGGTCTGCTCGGACCAGCTTCCGAGTTTCAGGGAACGCTTGGCCTGTTTCGGCGGCTTGGCCCAACCGATGTTGCAGGCAAGTTCGGCGTTGAAATAGCGCTCGTTGAGATCGTCGAACATCTGCCTAAGATCGTACACTTTGCCGATAAATTTGAGGCGCGCCGGTCTGGCATGTTTAGGACCGTCATCGACCATGGTATAGTGATCGTTGATGAATTGGCGCAATTCGACCGGCCAGCGGCTGGTATTTCCGCAGGCGAAATCGGCGATTCCCACGATCAGATCGTGAGGCGCAAGGGCGAACATCACGTGAACACGCAAGGAACTCGTCGGACGATCCCGTTTGAACGAGATCATCGCCCGGCGGTTGTCGTTCCAGATCACCCGCCAATTCCGCCCGGCGAGGCTGCGAAACGCCCGTTCGAAATTGCGTTTCGCATAGGCCAGTTCCTGAACAGGAGAGAGACTTTCCTCCTCGTCATCCGCATTTCCGTGCGCTCCGACGCGCTTTTTTCCTTTTGAAGAGATTTCCGGCGGCGCGAGGAGTTCTTCGGGAAAAAGGGAAAGTTGTCCTTGATCGACCTGTTTTGCCGTCATCATACCACCGAAAAAGCGAAAATCCGAAACGAGAATCCATCGATTCCTTTCTCGTACTATATACTAATTGGATTTTCAAGACAACTCTTTGGGGAGGGTTTTTGGAGGGTGAAAATTGATAAAAGTGCAAAATAGAAATTCCAAGTGCCTCTCCCGCTGGCTATCTTTTGGTCACAAGTCTTTTCAAGGTTCTTCAAATGGTGTACGATACGTCTTCAACTTTTTGAAATGAGGAGCAAAATCCTCCGGGACGCCAAACCCGTCTCAAAACGGATGGACGATGAAAAAACTTCTTTGGCTGGTTCTGCTACTATTCCTCGCGGTTGGAGGCGATGCGCTGTTTCGCATGATGCGGGCGCAGGAAGACGTCGAGAACCGTCTGCCGCCATTTCCACAATTCCGGGAATCCACCGAAAAATCACCGGCTACCGATGACAAGCCGGTCGATCCGTTTTTGCCGCCCGATCCCATCGACCGAGGAATGCTCGGTTTCGACGAACGCCATGACGAAGTGCTCGCGCGTCCCGGCCCCACGCTTTCGAGGTTCGACCCGAAAACGGACACGAAGAGAGAAATCCCCGTCGATGATTGTCTGCGTTTTTCGCTGATCCTGCAAAAGCAGGGCAAAAACATAAAGCTCAAGGAACTGGCCAGGCAGTCGAATCGATTCGTCGAAGATCCGATGATGATTTTTAACTATATTTCCTGTCAGTCGGTCACGATGCTCGATCCCTCCTGGTGCGACGTGCTCGAACGGGAAGGCGCAAGCGATTCCCTGGTAACGCGCTGCCGGTTCGAATCGGTGATTTACGGACTCATTCCCTACTATTATTTTTCCGAGCGTACTTCCGAGTTGCGTTTCAATCGCTTGCTTCAGTCCAAAAACGTGGCCGCAGCGGACGAATGGGTCAAGGTGTACCGGGTGTTCGGAGAATTGCAACGGGGAGAACTTGACGAGGAAACCTGCGAGGAACGGTATCCGACGCCGGTAATGGAAACCGTCTGTACGCTGGCGCTCGATCCGGCGGAGTTGACGCGGCTGGGCGATATGGCGGGACCGAATCCGGATTTCGAGGACTTCGACCCCGGCGACATCGATTGGTACATTCACAGCATTCGCACGCGCGATACACGGTACCTGCGCTTTTTCGAGGAAGCGTACTATAAAACCTGGGCGTATTCTCTGCTTACGGGAAAATCCTATTGCGGAGAGATGATGAATTATACCTATGCGAGAAGTTGCGGCATCGACTATCCTTTGCCGTATTGACGGGTAGCAGGTTCTTCCGGCGGTTTTCGAACTGTTTTTATGAATATCGTTGCCGTTGGAAGGAAAATGAGCCAGACGGGTGATAGTGTAAAAACTCCAACGATTTTGGAGTGTTGAAAAGGGGACGGTGCGAGTGTTTTTTCTCTAACAACCCAACGGAGATAGGTTCTTCGTCTTGCAAGGCGGATATTTGAAAGTATTTGAAAATATTGGATAAAATGACGAAAAACGAGTGTTTTTTACTATTTTGAACGTGGAATGATTCCGAACGAATCGAGGAGGAAGAGAGCATGAAACCTTTACGACTGGCGCAAATCGGATCGGGCTGGATTTCGACGGTGCACATGGATTCTTACCGGATGATCGCCAACAAGGTGGGTGGCCTGGAAGTCGTGGCGCTGGCTACGGTCGAAGAAGAGCAGGGTCGCCAGTTCTGCAAGCAATACAAAATTCCGGAAATGGTCACGAATTACCGGGACTTGCTCAAGCGCAACGACATCGATGTCTGCACCGTGGCGGTGCCCAACTATCTGCACGCCCCGATTGCCAAGGACGTCCTGGAGGCAGGCAAGCACGTAATCGTCGAAAAGCCGTTGGCGGTCAATCTCGAAGAAGCCGAGCAACTGATCCAACTGGCTGATTCGAAGGGATTGATTATCGGTTACGCCGAGGAACTGTGCTACGTTCCCAAGTTCAGTCGCATGAAACAGATCGCCGAAATGGGCGGTATCGGACAGCTATACATGGTCAAGCAGTGTGAAAAGCACGCGGGACCGTACTCGCCGTGGTTCTGGAAACGCGCCGAGGCCGGGGGAGGCATTCTGATGGATATGGGCTGCCACGCCATCGAATTCTGCCGCTGGGCGATGGGCAAGAAGAAAGTCACCGCCGTCACCGCCCACATGGCGACCTACCTGCATAAAGACGTCACCGACCTGGAAGACCACGTGATCCTCACCATGGAGTTCGAAAACGGCGGAATCGCTCAGGTGGAATCGAGTTGGGCGCTCAAGGGCGGAATGAGTTCCACCGCCGAAATGTACGGCACCGAAGGTGTCTTGTACGGAGATTTGCTTGACGGAATGGGTCTGCGTTGCTATTCCGAGAACGGCTATTTCCCGATGCCGGACAACAAAGCCCTGATGGGTGGACCGGATTCGGCAGGGTGGAGCCATCCGGATTACGATTGGCTGTGGAACAATGGCTATCCGCAGGAATTCGAAGACTTTTTCCAGTGCATCCGCGAAGGATACACGCCGGTGGAGTCGGGTCAGGATGGCATGGACGTATTGGAAATCATGCTTGCCGGGTACCATAGCGCGGGAATGAAAAAGACGGTCAAGTTGCCTTTCAGGCCGTCTCACATCCAGCGCCCGGTGGACCTGTGGCTCAACCCCCGGCGCGATCTGTAATCATCGAGGCGATTCATGACGGAAACATACGTACTTGGCGTGGACGGCGGGGGCACCAAAACTCTCGCCGTCGTGGCCGATCGAGAAGGCAAGGTTGTGGGCGTGGGGCGCTCCGGAACCACCAACTTTCAGGTGGTCGGGAAAGTGGGCGCGACTAAAGAGATGGGCAAAGCGATCCAAAACGCCCTTAAAGACGCCAACATAAGCCCCAAAGAAGTGGTTTGCTCGGCCTACGGCATCAGCGGAGCCGACCGGGAAAAGGATTTCGACACGGTGGCCGAGTGTGTCGAACCCAACGATCCGGCTTCCGAAAGCCTGTTGTGCAACGATACGACTCTGGCGCTCAAGGCGGGAGCACCCGATCTGCTAGGCGTGGCGATGATCGCCGGAACCGGCAGCAATTGCATCGGTTTCAACAAAGCCGGAGAGCAGGTGAAGGTCGGCGGGCTGGGAGAATTTTCCGGCGACGCCGGGTCGGCTTCCGACATCGGCGAGCAGGGCTTGATTGCCGGAATGCGTGCGCTGGACGGGCGCAATCCCCCCACGGCGCTAGTCGAGATGTACGAAAAGGCGTTGGAAGTCGAGCACTTGTACGATGTTTTCGAGTTCTATTACCCCGATTCCTATCGACCGGTGCGACCTGGTGACTACGCGCCGTTGGTCTTCAAAGCGGCCCAAATGGGCGACAAAGTGGCGCTTAAAATCCTTCAGGACGCCGCAAAACACCAGGCGCACACGGCCTTGACCGCCTGCAAGCGTCTGTACAAGAAAAACGATGCCTTTTCGCTGGTGTTCGGCGGTACGATTTTTCAAAAGGCCAAACCGGCGATCCAGGTCGAAATGATTTCCGAGAGCGTGCAAAAACGCTATCCCAACGTGAAGATCGTGACCCTGCGTGACGAACCGGTGCTGGGTGCGTTGTGGTTCGCGCTGGATCTCCTGCACGACGGCGAAGCGCCCCGCAAGCTGCTGCAGGACTCGCGTCGTTCTCTCAGAGCCTACATGAAGCAGGCCGGTTGATTCTCCAAAGTTCATGTTATGACACCGAAATGCCTAGTAAAATCCACGGATTGGAGCGCCCGCGTCTGGGACGAAAAGGTCCGTGCGCTGAATGAAGCGGCCCTGGACTGCACGATTTGTCCCCATCGTTGCGAAGCGAATCGGCGTGAAGCTGTGGGACGCTGCCGTGCGCCCTTCGATCCCGTGGTTTCCAGTTGCAATTTGCACTACGGAGAGGAACCTCCGATCAGCGGGGAGCGTGGATCGGGCACGGTTTTTTTCACCTGGTGCAATTTGCGGTGCGTGTTCTGCCAGAATTATCCCATCAGCCAGCAGGGAGTTGGCAGAGGAATGACGGTGGAGGAACTGGCCGAAAACATGCTCTCGCTCCAGGCGCGGGGCGCGCACAACATCAATTTCGTGTCTCCTACCCATTACAGCCACGCGGCGGCGTCTGCGATTCTTGCGGCGCGCAGGCGCGGGTTGACGATTCCCATCGTCTGGAATTCCAACGGGTACGAGCGCGTGGAGACGCTACGACGACTGGAAGGGCTTGTGGATATCTACCTGCCCGACCTCAAGTACCGGGAAGAAGCGCCCGCCAAACGGCTTTCGGGAGCCCCGGACTATTGGCCTACCGCCACCCGTGCGCTCGTCGAAATGCACCGGCAGGTCGGCGTGTTGCAACTCGATGAGGAAGGCGTGGCCGAAAAAGGTCTGTTAGTGCGGCATCTGGTGTTGCCGGGAGGGCTTTCCGGTACGAAAGAGGTGCTGGCCTTTCTTGGCGAAACCTTGGGAAAAGACACTTTTGTCAGTCTGATGTCCCAGTATTTTCCGGCACATAAAGCTCCCGGAATCCCCGACGTTTCGCGGCGCATCACGTCGGAGGAATACGAACAGGCGCTCGACGCCCTCGACACCTCCGGCCTGGAAAACGGTTTCGCCCAGGACGAGTTGCTCGAAGGCGGCTGCTAATATCTCCAACCCAACGACTCGAAAAAAACACTTAGGTCGGACTAATTTTTATCGCCAAAATAAAATCACTCTAACGTGTTTTTTTTACAAAACGCTCGTCGGCCTTTTCCAAGGGACCGGGTGCGTTGTCGAGCCAACCCGCTTTCGCATCGGGATAGGCGTCGTACTCCGGGACGTAGGGTTTGATGTCGAGCAACGGAGTGTCGTCCAGGATATCGATTTCGGAGACGTACAGTTTCGTGCCTTCGATACGTTCGAGACGGACGCAGGACATGCCGATGGCGTTGGGGCGTTTGGGGGCGCGTGTGGCGAAAAGTCCCCGCTCGACGGTATCCCGAAACGGCGTGACCGTAGGTTTCCAACCTTCGGAACGGGAAAACACGTAGATCAGCCACACGCGCTCGAAGCCGTCGAGGTCGGCCAGCGCGTTTTCGTAGCCGGAAAACAATTCGACGACGCCTTTGCAGCCTTCTGCGTAACGTGGTTGGATCGGCGTGCCTTTCGGTTGTATGTGCGATGAGCGAATGACGCCGATAGGACTGAAATCGAACGGGGGGGAATCCATCTTCATTCCTTTTCAAGAAGAAAAAGTGAAACGTGGGCGGCTTCTTCCCGTTTCAATGCCGAGAAGAAGCCGCAATTCCCGTTCTATACGGACTCGAGTCGGGTTACAAGTGTTTCAGTGCCAACTGGTCGGCGTGTTTCTTTCTGGCGCAGTCGGGACAGAGCAGGCGCGCCATTTCCCGTTTGCGTTCCGCGTCCACCACGCGCTTGATGTAGTTCATCATGCGCTTGGTGGTGAACAGCTTGCCGCAACTGGAGCAGGACAACAGATCCATTTTCGCCAGTGTTGCCCCGCACTTGACGAGTTTCCGCGTCGCGCCCTCGTCCACAATCTGAATCGCTCCGGTGGGGCAGACGTTCGCACAACTTCCGCAGCCGATGCAATGATCCTGTGGGCGCAGCATGTCGGCAATAACCACCCGGTCGCCGCCCGCATCGACGAAGCGCAGCGCATCGACCTCCACCTTGGTGCGGCAGATCCGCGCGCATTCGCCGCAGCCAATGCACAGGTCGCAGCGCAGGCAGCGCCGGGCTTCGTCGCGGGCGCGATCTTCATCCCATTCACACTCGATCTGTTCGAAGCCAAGTATGCGTTTTTCCACGGGAAGCAGCGGAATCGGCGTCGGCGGGATGCGTACCTTGTCTTTGGCCTCCAGTTTGACGGTTTCGACCCGCATGTGCGGGGTGATTTTCTCCGGGCGGTCGGGAAGGGGTTGGTGACGAATGAATTTGTCGATGGATTTCGCCGCCTTTTTGCCCATTGCGACGGCCTCGATCACGGTAGCCGGTCCCAGCACGGTGTCGCCGCCCGCAAAGACGTCGGGAATGGAAGTTTGCAGGCTGTATTGATTGATGACCGGGTTTCCCCACTTGGAAAGCTCCATTTCCTCGCCGGTATCCAACCATTCCATGTCCGGGGATTGGCCGATGGCCACGATCACGCCGTCGGCTTCGAGGGTGAATTCCGAGCCCTGTTTCGGGACCGGACGCCTTCGTCCCGAACGGTCTGCGGCACCGAGCTCTGCCTTCATGCATTCGATGCCAGTGAGTGTCACACCGTCGCCCTTGATGCGTGTGGGAATGGTAAGGTAGTGAATTCGCACGCCTTCTTCCTCGGCCTGCTCGATTTCCTCCTCCAGCGCGGGCATTTCCTGGCGCGTGCGTCTATATAGAAGGTGGACGTCCGTGGAGCCCAGGCGGATGGAGGTGCGCGCGGCGTCGAAAGCGCTGTTGCCACCACCGACCACCACGACCCGTCGGCCCAGGCGCTCCCGGTGGCCGATCTGCTGGCTTTTGAGAAACTCGGTCGCGCTCACGACTTTGGAGTAATCGGTTTCGCCGTCCACGCGAATCAGGTTGGAGTGGTGTGCGCCCGTGGCCACGAAAATGGCCTGATAACCTTCGTCGCGCAGGCTTTTCAGCGTGGTTTCCCCGCCGACGGGCGAATTGAGGCGTAGATCCACGCCGTGGCGCTCGATATAGCGGATTTCCTTGGCGAGCACCTCGCGCGGCAGACGATAGGCCGGAATGCCCACCGCCATCATGCCGCCCGCCACGGGAAGGGCCTCGAACACGGTGACCTGGTAGTCCATTTTCGCAAGGAAGTAGGCGGCGCTCAGACCGGCGGGACCGGAGCCGATGACCGCGATTTTCCCCAGATAGCGCGTGGGTTCGTGGAAGACGCGTTCGTCCTCCATTTTCTCCACCGAAGCGGCTACGAAGCCTTTCAAGGCTCGAATGGAAATGGGGGCGTCCTGGTAGCCTTTCACGCAGGCCAGTTCACAGGGATGCGGGCAGACGAGGCCGCAGACCCAGGGGAAGGGGTTGTCCCGTCGGATCAGATCCACTGCCTCGCGGTAACGGCCATGGGCGATCAACGCCACGTAGCTCGGCACGTCGATGCCCGCCGGGCAGGCCGCCTGGCACGGCGCGGGAGGTCGGCTCTCGTTGCGGTTCATTTCGACACCTCGTGTTCTATGTGGGCGTGCGGTTCGTGCACTTCGAGCGTCAGGCATCCCGTGACGCAGTTCGCCACGCAGGCCGGTTGAAGTCCCTGGTCGATACGATCCTTGCACAGATCGCATTTGACGACTTTATGCTGGCTTTCATCGTACTGCGGAATTCCCCATGGACAAGCGTGTATACAAAGTCTGCATCCGACACAAGAATCCGCATCGACGTAGACGATGCCGTCCTCCGGTCGTTTACGCATCGCTCCGGAAGGGCAGGCGGACACACACCAGGCTTTCTCGCAGTGCACGCAAGTCATGAATATAAAAGCCATTTTTGGCAGTCCGTCTTCCCATTCCGGCCCGTGCGGGAAGATGCGGCACAGGCGTGGACCCTCGCATAGCTGTTTGTTCGCTTTGCAATGAATTTCGCAGGAATAGCAGCCGATGCAGGCCGAAACATCCTGATGGATTCGATATTTTCCCATGTTGCGTCCTCTTACGCTTCGATTTTACGAAGTCGCACCAAGGTTTCCTGATTGGCGATTCCACCGCCTACCGGGTCGAAATCGTTCAGCTTTCCTTTGCACAATCGCTGATCCGCCACTCCACAGGCGTAGGCGCGTTTCAGAATCGGAACCGTGCGCCCGAATCCGTGGTAGGTAAACACGGCATCCGGGTGAATCGCATCGGTTACGAGCGCCTGCACCTGGAAGCGGTTTGCACCGCCGAGACAACTGACCAGCACCGTGTCGCCGGTGCGAATATTTAGTTCGGTCGCCCGTTTCGGGTGCACCCACAGGGAGTTGGAAGGCATCACCTCGTGGAGGTACTCGTTGTTTTGCGTGTGTGCGTGGGTGTGGATGGCGTGGCGACCGAAAATGAGGCGAAACGAACCTTCGGGCATGGACTCGGGTTCCTCGTAAGCCGGAAGCGAATCGAAACCCGCGTCTTTGAGCTTCTGGGACTTGATTTCGATTTTCTCGCTGGGCGTCTTGAAACGGATGTCTTCGACCGTGTTCAGGATCGTGTTTTCCGTGAGTGGGACGAAGCCCTTTTCCTCGAAATCCTCCAGTCCGATGCCGGTTCCTTCGAGTTGGAAACGCCAGAGATCTTCCACCGTTTCGTAGGGGAATGCATCGCCGAAGCCCAGACGTTTGGCGAGTTCCCGGAAAATCCACCATTCGGGTTTGCTGTCGTGGATCGGCTCCACTACTTGCTTGCGGCGAATCAGCATCGGTTTCGGACCGCTTTTGACCGCGATGGGCGAATCTTTTTCGAGATAGGTGGAATTGGGCAGGATCACGTCGGAATACCAGGTCGTCTCCCCGTATTTCGCGTCGATGGAAACGAGCAGGTCCAGGCGGTCGAGCATCGTCAACTGGGCGTCGCGATCCGGGAAGCAGACAAGCGGATCGTGCCGGTAAAAAATGTAGGCTTTGAGAGGGTAGGGCTCGCCGTTCATGATGGCGTTCTGGAACAGGTGCCACAATCCCGGTCCCGCGTCGAAATGGCGGTATTTCCAGCCCACGCCGTCGGCCCGTTTTTCGGTGGGGGAGGGCAGCCTTCCCGCCAGTGAATTCAAGCCCTTGTACCCGGCGTCCTCCATTTTCTTCGCCAGAATCTGCCCGCCTTCGATCTCCACGTTACCCATCAGCACGTTGAGCAGGTGTAGACAGCGGCTGATGTAGAAACTGTTACGATATCGAGAGAACATCCAGCCGGGGTGGAAAATCACCTTCGGGCGGTCTTCGGCGATTTCGGCGACGAATTCCCGAATCTGACCGGCGGCGACACCGGTTTGACTTTCCGCCCATTCCGGCGTGTAGGCGCGGACGGCTTCCGTAAGGTAGTCGAAACCTGTCGTATACGTTTGGATAAAGGTTTCGTCGTAGGCTTTTTGCTCGATGACTTCTCGGAGAATCGCCAGTAAAAGCGCATAGTCGGAGTTTGGACGCACCAGCCAGAAGCGGGACGCCTTGCTGGCGGTGACGGTCGCGCGCACGTCGATGTAAGTCAGCTTCATGCCATTTTGGAGGGCGTGTATCACGTTGCGCGCCTCGCCGACCTGAATCGACTCCAGCAGGTTTCTTCCAAGTAAAACCAAGTGCTTGGCGTGCTTGATGTCGTAGCCGAAGCCTTTTCGACCGAGACCGTACACCGATTGGCTGGCGTGGTGGACGTTGATTCCGCAGGCGGCGTCGTGGTTCGTGTAATTCGGCGATCCCAGTCCTTTCATGAAGGCTTTGGGAAGATCCTGAAACGGGCCTCCCCGACAACTGAACAGCACCGAACGTCCGCCGTGGCGTTCGATGATTTTGGAGAGGCGTTCGGCGGTGTAGCCGAGGGCTTCGTCCCAGCCAACGCGCTTCCATTGCCCGCTTCCGCGCTTGCCCTGGCGGATCATCGGACCTTTCGGCCTTTCCTCCCGGTAAATCATGTTGGGTCCGGCAGATCCCTTGCCGCATAACGCGCCCTGTTGCAGGTGGGGGTTGCCTTCGACCCAGACGACGCGGCCATCTTCGACTTCGCAGCGAATCGGGCAGCGAATCGAACACATGCCGCACAAAGTGTAAACGGTCTTTCTCATCAGTCCTCTCTTACCCGTTTGCACAGGCTGTACGGTTCAATCTCGCCCGGACGGCCTTCGAGAAACGGGAGAACGTGAAAAACAAGGCGATATAGGCGAGCACCAGCGGAGCCACGTTGCTGATTCCGCCTTCCACTCCGGCGAGTGGCACGCGGACGCCTGCGAAATGCAGATCGATCCACCCGGCGGCCAGGAACACGGGCCACAGCCCGGCAGCGCTCGTCGCGATGCCCATGAAAAACGCCTTGCCGAAGGATTCGTTGGCCAGGCTGTTGACGCCGGAAGGGTTCGCCTCGCCATGGCGGAGCATCCCCAGGTAGGCGTTTTCGTAGCGGCGGGCGTCTTCCACGTGTTTTTGAAGCCCTGCACCGTTGAAACGCATCGCCAGCCACGAGGTCGCCTGGCCGACCAGAAAGCTGGCCAGCGCCAGCATGGCCGATCCCAGCCAGAATGCCGAGACCGGATCGTCGATCCAACGGAAGGGAGCCATGCAGAAAATATCGATGATATTCATGCTTTACGCTCCGTATCGCTTAAAACGGCGGAAGGATGGAGTAGCCCAGGAAACCCTTGGTACAATACCGGATGCCCACGTAGAAGGCCAGAACGATGAACAGCCGTTTCAGCCAGATATCGGGGATGTACTTCTGGGTGCGTGGGCCGATCATCGAACCCACGAAAATGCCGATCAACTCGACGCCGATCAACGTCCAGGGCACGATCACTCCCTTTCCGACGATGTAGGTGAAAATGCTGACGATCATGCCGACGAGCACCGCGAGGGCGCTGGTTCCGGCGACGAGGAACATCGGCAACCCCGCCACGCTGGTGAGGAAGGGAACCAGCAGAAAACCGCCGCCGACACCCAGGAAACTCGCGATGGCCGCGATGAAGAAACCGCCGACGGCGGGAATGTAGGCTTTGAAGCCGAATTCCACGCCGAAGAACGTAAAGCGAATCTTCTTCTGCGGGAGGAAGAACATCAGCATGAAGCCGACACCGACCACGGCGTAGCTCACATACAACGCACCGTTGAACAGGTGTTCTCCCAGGTTGCCGAACAGTACGCCGACCAGCACGAGAGCCAGAGCGGAGAACATCATGCCCATGCTGCCTTCAAGCACCTGCACGCCTTCGACCGTTTCGTCATCCGAGTCTTTCTTTTCTTTCTGTGCCTTTTCAAACGCTTCCGCCGCCGCCTTGGCGGCTTTTTGCTTCGCGCGACCGCGCGGCGTGGTCTGGTAGAACAGATAACCGCCCAAAATCAGTACGATCAGGCCGAAAAAGCCCAGATAATCCTTGAGGTTGACCTGTCCCGCCGTCAGGCGCGGAGCGAGGTAGGAACCGGCGACCGAACCGACCGCCAGACTGACCGCAATAGGCAGCACGAGACGTTTCATTTTGTAGTAATTGAAGCTCGAAATTGCGCCGCTGATGCCGACGAGCCATTGATTGCTCACGCGGATGCTGTCGGTCAGCAGTTTGTTCAGGGGATTGCCGCTGCCGAAGCTTTTGGCGTAATCCCCAAGTCCGAAAATGGTTATATGCCCGACTCCGGCCATGATGCCTCCGAAGGCTCCGACGGTGGAGAAGATCCAGCCGACCCAGATGGCCCACAGAAATCCAAGTAAAAACGAAGGGTTGGGCGCACCCGGTATCCCGAAAAGTCCTGGCTCGGCATCGGCCTGGATGACTTCCTTCGTTTTGGCGGCGTGGTCGGGATTTTCAAGCGCGCTGTGGATGGCGGCCTGAATGCGTTGGGGCATGTCGTCTCGGACGAGTTCGGAGGCTCTGGCATTCGTTTGGGCTTGTAGATCGGCGAAAGGACCGATGGAAAGCACCAAAATGGCGGATAGAATGGCGAATACGACAAGGTTCGGTAACTGTTTCATGGCTTGTTCCTTTTCAAAGGATGGCGAGAGCATCGATTACATGTAAAACTGGACGAGAAGACGCCAGCGCGCGTCGCTTTGGGCGTCCTTCGAAACGTAGTCTTTCATCACCCAACTCACATCCGTGGCGAGTTTCAGTTGGGGACCGAACGGGTAGTAATTCACGCCGAACGTCGCTTCATGCTCGCTTTTCTGGTCTCCGGCTCCCTTGAACTGGCTGGCAAGCGTGGGGTCCGCCGTGATTCGGGCGGCGGCGTTTTTCGCGGCGGCGTTGCGAAAATCTTTTCCGGTCATGTTGCCGAAATACCGAAGCGCAAATTCGATATGAGCGGGCAGCAGGTAGCCCACCTGGGCGAATCCGCCGAGGAAGGCCAGGTCGATATCCGTGGAAAGGCCGGATTCGTTGTCGTGGAACGCCGTGAAGAAGGTGCC
The DNA here is from genome assembly GCA_963663525.2 of Myxococcota bacterium. Lineage (GTDB taxonomy): Bacteria > Myxococcota_A > SURF-8 > SURF-8. The sequence goes on along the minus strand of CAXXHC010000002.1, from coordinate 151,060 downwards.
GAAGAAGCTGAAACCGTAGGCTTTCATCATGAATTCCAAGGCCGTGCGGGCGGCGGGGTCGCGAAAGGGTTGGGGCTGGAAATCGTAGGAAAAACCGGCGCCTATGGAATACCGCAGGTTGCCACGCGTCCAGTCGGTTTCCGTGGTCACGTCGATGCCGTTGGCGAGATAGGCATAGTGACCGATGATTTCCGGGTGGAAGTCGTTGTAGGAGTCGGTTTTGTCTGACAACAGGCCCGGTTCCTTCATTTTTTCCTTGCTGATAAGGGTAATGCCTTTGGTGCAGTTCGAGCGCCACGGCACTCCGCCGTACACGCCGATTTCGTATTCATGCTCGGTTTTTTTGCCGTAGCCGTTGTGCAGGGTGAGACCCAGGGCGCGTTCGGTGCCGTAATAACGTGGAGCGTTCGAGAAATCGACGAGGGCTTGATTCTTCCATGAATTCATACGCTTGCGGGAAAATCCCGGCTTGTGCGCGCCGAGGCGAAGTCGGGCTTGATCGTGGGCCTTGTAATCGAGAAACAGGTCCATCAAGGTGATTTTTCCGGGAATCGTTTCAATCTGCACTTTATAGGTCAAATCTTTGGTGAACAGATGCCCCTTGATGCTGGGTTGAATGCGTTTGAACTGGAATTTCTGATTGTGCTCCAAGCTGCCGCTGTTGGCTTCGGAAACGTTGGTCCAGTTGGAATCGTATTGCATCTGGGCGGCGAAACCGAAGATCATCGAGGCAAGACCGTCGCTGCTTTCGATTTTCAAACCACTGATTTTCATCGGTTTTTTGGTGTTTTTCGCATCGTCTGGCGATTCTTCGGAGTAAGCCGTACCGGCGAACGAAAACGCCAGCATGGCCAAAGCAAACGGTAGGAAGAATCGCGTGTTGTTCAAAAAACGGATTGTGTGGTGCTTGGAAAACATCGTCGGGGATTCCTTTCTCATTACGGAGAGCTCAAGGGATTTAATCCGAGGTCGAGGCCCGCTCGGGCGTAGGAAGAAGATGGCGCACAGTGGCAAGCAACTGTTGACGATCCAACGGTTTTTGCACGACGTGCATTTTTTCGATGTGATGGAGCTGGGCGATTTCCTTTTTGCAGCGTGTACCCACCAGCAGCAGGATCGGCAGATCGGCGTGGCGTTGTCGAAGTTGCGCGGCGAACCGGGTGCAACGCATCGTTTCAAGTTGGAAATCCACGATCAGCAGGTCAAAGTGCGAGGAATCGTTGTCTAGCATGGTAGTGGCGGCTTCCATCGACTCCACGGCCACCACGTGATATCCGGCAGATTGCAGGGAAAGCGTCAGCGCGAAACGGATGTCGTGCTGGTTTTCCACGATCAGAATATCTGTGCCTGTCTTCATGTCCTCACCGCCTTGAAATGTACTGACGCGCAACCGTGGACTCGGATTTTTCTGGAGCAAGGCGGATGCCAGATATTGAAAATGCGAATAACGCTGTTATTCCAATAGTTTATGTATTTAATGCGGGCTTGTGAGGAATCGGCGAGAAACGGAAACTATTTTTCCGCAACGGATCGAGAGTGTAGAAAAATCTTGTGAAAACAGAGAGATACGTGATGATGTGAATTGGTTTCCGCTTCGGAAACTAAGTTTCCATCTCGTCCTTGCGTAAACGCTTGTTCAAAGCTTGTCGGGTCATCCCCAGTATTTTTGCGGCTTTGCTTTTGTTGCCGTCGCAACGGCGCAAGGCTTCGGCGATGAGCATGTCTTTGGCGGCCTCGATCGTCGGCAGGGAAGCGGGGAAAGCGATCCGGTTTTCCCGGTTTTTCATGCAGTCATCGAGCAGACGAAGGGGCTCGGCGTCTTCCCGGATCTCGTGTCCCAGTCGTTCCGTGAGGGCGTCCAGAGAACCGCTTGCCGAGGCGTCGAAGACCATGGAACGAAGTTCGCGCACGTTTCCGGGGAAAGAATAGGCGGCCATGCGCTGCAGGAGGGGTTGGAAATCGAGAGGGAGACGGTCGGGGTGAGTTTGGCCAATTTCTCGCATAAAGGCGTCGATCAGCAGTGGCACGTCGCAAATCCGCTCGCGTAGCGGTGGAAGCGCGATAGTATGTGTATGTAGCCGGTAAAACAGATCTTTGCGGAAAGTACCGGTTTCCATGAGCTTTTCGAGGTTTTGATTGGTTGCCGTGATGAGTCGAACGTCCGCCGTCTTGAAGCGGTCTTCGCCCAGCGGGAGATACTCGCCCTCCTGGATCAGTCGCAGCAGTTTGACTTGGGAAGCGGGCGAGAGGTCGCCGATTTCATCGAGAAACAGTGTGCCTCCGGTGGCTTTTTCCACGAGCCCGCCACGAGAACGATCGGCCCCGGTGAAGGCTCCCTTGCGATGCCCGAAGAGAGTGTCGTCAAACACCTGTTCCGAAAGTCCCGCGATGTTGACCGCCACGAACGGTCCCCGGCTCCCGCCTGCTCGATAGATGGCGCAGGCCATAAGTTCTTTGCCGACGCCGGTTTCCCCGGTTATCAGCACCGGTTCGAACGATCCGGCGATGGCTTCGGCGTAGCGGAACAGTGAGTGCATCTGGCTGTGACCGGTGACGATGTGTGAAAACGCGTCGGGATTTTCGAGTTCGGGGGATTTGATACGGTTTTCAAGACGCAGAACGTGCCGGTACAACTCGTGGGAACGCAGTACCCGTTCGACCGTGCGCAGGAGTCGGTCTTTGCTCACCGGCTTGACGAGGTAGTCTTCCGCGCCGTTTTTCATGCATTCCACGGCGCTTTCCACGGCGTCGTTGCCCGTGACGATAACGACCGGAACGTATGGAAATTCGGCCTTGATGTCGGCAAGAAGCTTTTCTCCGGTGACGTTCGGCATAGTCAGGTCCAGCAGAACCAATGAAGGCGTTTCCTTGCGAACGGCGTCCATCGTCGCGCGGCTGTCCTGGTTGCTTGTGAGCTTCGTATACCCGTCCATGCGCAAGGTCATTTCGTAACTGCGCAGGATCTGGATTTCGTCGTCCACCAGAAGGATCGGGAGATTCTTACATTGTCGGCTCATGCCTTCTCCACATCTGTCTCTGTGTGGGAGCGTATCGGAATCGAAACCGTCACGGTAGCCCCCTTGTCTGGAGACGACTCGAACAGCATCGAGCCGTCGTGGTCCTTGACGATACCATCCGAAATCGACAATCCCAAACCCGTACCTCCCATTTCACGTTTTGTCGTGAAAAATGGGTCTTTTATGCGGTTTATAGCCTCCGGATCGATGCCGACGCCTTCGTCCTCCAGTCGCAGTTCCACCCGTTCATGCTCGCCGGGATGGTGGAGCGTCACGATGCGGATGGCGCGTTCCGAGTCGGGTAAGGCGTCGCAGGCATTGAGAATCAGGTTGATGACCACCTGTTCGATACGTTGGAAACTTCCCTTGAACGTTGGCAGATTATTCGCCAGATCCAGGCTCAAATGCTGCGTGGATTTCTTCAGGCGGTTGTTGGTCAGGGCGATGGCCGAGCGGATCACCTCGTTCAGGTCTACGTCCTGGTCCATGGAGGAAATGTCCTGCCGGGCGAAATCCTTCAGGTTGCTGACGATCCCTTTGATGCGTTCCGCGCCCTTGCCGATATCTTCCAGCAAAGTGGGAACCCAATCCCTGCAGGTCGCGTAACTCATGTTGCCGATGACGAAATCTCCGCTTTCCTCGTAATACCGATCCAAGTATGGTTGCACGCCCATCCAGATTTCGAGCACGATCGGCGTGTTGAGCATGATGAAACTGTTCGGATTGCTGATCTCATGCGCCATACCAGCCACCAGAGTTCCCAACGAAGCCAGTTTATCGGCCTGCATGAGCTGTTTTTGTCGGATTTCCGCCGACGTCTCCAGTTCCTTGCGGCGGGTGATATCTCGCTCGATGACCGCCGCCCGTCGGGGACCACCCGCCTTGGATTCGATGGGCGATACCAGCAGTGAAACAGGAAAAACGTGTCCCTGCTTGGTTTTGCGCATGGTTTCGTAATTTCGAAACGGCTGGCCGTTTTGTATGGCATCCCGGATGCTTTTCATTTCGCCGCTCTGACTTTCATCCACGAGAACGTCCAGGGAATGGCCGAGGATTTCTTTGGGTGCGTAACCGTATAGGCGCTGTGCTCCTAAATTCCAGGTGAGAATCCTGCATTCGTGGTCCACGGCCAGAATGGCGTCGTTGGACGATTCGACGATGGCCACAAGCAGCCGCTGCGCTTCTTCGATGCGGCTGCGTTCGGCGATGGCCATTTCCACTTTTTCCATGATACTACTTGTGATCTGAGTGGCTTCGGCGATGGAACGGACCTGGTGGGACGAGTCATTGGGTGTCTCGTGCAGACTGTTTCCGGTGTCGGAAGGGGGCTCATTTTTGGAAACCGACAGGGCATGGACCTTTTTCTGCAAGTCGGTCAGATTGCCGGTAATACCGGAAAAAGACGATTGCAGGCGGCTGACGAATTCGTTGAACAGCCGGGCCAGTTCGCCTATTTCGTCCGTGCTGGTCGTATTGAGGCGGCTGTGGAGGTCGCCTTCTTCGTAAGCGATATCATGCAAGTGTCCCGTCATTTCACGAAGCGGTCGAGTGATGCGACGCCCTATCCACAAGAGCAAGGCTGACAGCAAAAGAATCAAACTGGCGGTGGCACCGGAAACGGACATTCTGAACTGCTTGGTCGCGGCGGCAGCGGCGGATTCGTCCGTGACCAGTTGCACGACGCCGATGGATTTTCCACTGAAATCGAACACGGGGAAAAAGCTGTAATACAATTGGTTTTGCCATCGCGAAACAAGTTCATGACTTCCGGTATCCAGACTTTGTGAAACGATATCGGTGAGTTGCATGTTCGGATCGCTTCGCGTCACCAGGATGAATGCCTCGTTTTTCGCCCCGATTCGGGGGTGTTTTTGTCTGTCGTTGAAAGCCGTGGTGATTTCCGAATAGCGGGCGTTCATGAAAAGCGCGAAACGGGTATTGGCGGGATCGAGCACGCTATGAAGCACTTTGTCGTAAGAATATAGAATTTCGACGGAACCGGCATGGTTGCCGTTTTTATGTCGGATTGGCGCGATACCGCGAATCGTAAACCCGCCCCGGCCCAGTTCCACGCCTTTCACGGATTGATGTTCCTGGTTCACTTGCACCACCGTGCGGCGAAAGTCGCTGAGATCGTCCGAAATGTCTACCCAGCGACCGTTCTTCAATGCCTGTTTTTCGCGCCAGACGCGCAAGAGGCTGCGATTGTTCGGCAAATGAAAATGCGCCTGAAGCATGGCCGAGCCCGAATTCGCTGCAAACGAGGAAAGATAAGGTGCGAGGTCGCGGCGCAATTTTTCGCGGACGATCTGTACTTGCGGATCGGAAGGATCGTCGATGTCCGCCTTGTTCAATAAATTGTATGCAATCTCGACCTCCGGCAAAACGGCAAGAATGCTGGACAGTTGCAAGGCGCGATCGGCCAGAAGATCCGATTCTCGGCTGATCGCGGCGATCAGGTTTTTCTGGCGACTTACGATGCTCTCGTCGATGGTTGTCCGGAAAACCGTCGTGGCGATGGCGTAAATCGTCAATCCAAGACCGATCATGCCCAGAATCGTCGGAATCAGGAATTTGGTTCGCATATTCATGGAGCAGTGTCCATAGATCGAATCCCCTGGCATCGTAAATGTAACCTTCTTTGAATGGTACTTCAGCACAATGGAAAGGGCAACAAGTCGGGTGCTTCGTCAGGGTGATTCGATTCTTGATTCGGCACGAATCCAACTCGGTGAATCGAGGAAAGGGTGCCCGGGTCTTCGATCCGGAACGGATCGGTGGCCCGGATTCTTCGTGTTTTCAAGGCCATTCGCCTGACGGCGAAAGACCTTGGCACCCATCCTTCCTTGGAAACCGTCGAGCGTCCGCTCTGTTCCGTCCTTGTCCGGGTCAAGAATGTGATCCACCAGCCATCGCCGCGTATTGGCTTCACCTTCGCGCATGGCCAATGCGGAGAGCAGATTGAATTCGACTTTCGTGAGTTCTACGGGCTCCCCGTGCACTTGAACGTTTCGCGAGCCGAGATCCAGCGTGACCGGACCGAAACGCACGGGTTCGCCATGGGCCATCACGGGTCTTCGGAGACGTGCACGAACTCGCTCCATCAACTCTTCCGGCCAGAACGGTTTGGTCATGTAGTCGTCCGCACCTAATTGAAGGGCTCGCACTTTGTCCGGCGTATTGTTTCGCGCACTGAGCACCAGTACCGGCACGTCCGAAAACGTGCGCAATCGCTTGAGAATATCCAGGCCGGGAGTTTCCGGCAGCATCAAGTCGAGAATCACCAAAGAGATCGAAGACAGCGAGCCCGGCAGAAGCCACTCCCCTTCGGTATCCCAAAGCGTGTGGAATCCTGCGCGGCGCAAATACTTAATGATTTGGGTTCCCAACTCCTTGTCGTCCTCGATGAGTAATATGGTTTCTTCCATTCTATCTTGCTCCCGGTTTCCATGGGTTCGTTTGAAGCGAACGGGGACGTTCAAACCATTCATCTTAAAAACAAGATTATCATGCCAAGCTTAAGAAGGTCTTAAGATCGAATTGATATCGTGGAATCATCGAGCATCGAAAAGCCGTTTCCTACGGCGTTTCGAGAAGCACTTTTCCAAGGGAGAGTATAGCGAAACCGAAGCGGCACGGACGCAACCCGTTGCATAAGTGGACCGAAGGTGAGTGATCGGTCGGACCTGTCGTTTCACATTCTGGGAATTTCCGACGCCGAACGGATGTTATTTTGTTGGATTTGTATCGCTACACAAGTCTTAGCCGGGAAAATGTCGGAATTAAATTGTAAAATTCCAATAGTTTTCAAGATACTATATGCAATTAAACCTTGTGACTTGGATTTAAGTCGCACTTTTACAAAGCAAGGCTTTGTAAAACCCCTTCTTTGAATCGGGGGAAAGAGACGATTTTCCAACTTGTTGAGGAAAGGAAACCTGTTGGAAAGTAAAAACATCAATGTTTTCATTGATTTGAACACTGGTGAAGAAAAGTCGCTTTTCGTCCGAGTTGGACTTGATTTATTTCTACTAGTATGTATCTTGTCTATGTGATATTACGATACCATAACTTTGTATAGACATCATTCGAAGCCAGGTTTCCACCAGGACTCAGGACGCTTTTCCGATGGATCGGAATCGCTGCATGGAAATTCGGGCGATCACTTCGTAAGTCGCATTGATGCACGGCGGGTCATGAACTCGCATATTCGAAATTTGTTTCGTGAGAAATGAATTTTTCGCACGGCTGAAGGGATGATGTAGTGAGTACCGTGGAAAGAAAGCAAATCGGGTTAGAAGATGAGTTGCGTGAGGCGCGTGCTGAAATCGCCCGCCTGAAAGAGAAAATAGGTAAATTCGGTGATTTGACTTCTTCCATCTCGCGCTCTTCGAAAAGTAAAGAGGGCGAAGACGTTGGCTTTTATAAGGTGTTGGTGGAAAATCAGAGCGATTTTGTGGTGAAAGTCACTGCCGATCATCGCCTTACCTACGCGAACCCGGCGTATTGCGATGCTTTCGGAATTTCGGTTGAAAATCTCGCCGACACGGATTTCAAGCCTTTGATCCATGAAGAAGACCGACCCATCGTCGAGGCGTCACTCGCCCGGCTTTCACATCCCCCCTATAAAACAGAGCACATAGAGCGTGCGAAAACCGTTTCCGGGTGGCGTTGGTTCAAATGGGTCGCCACGGGGATTCTTGATGAGCACGGAGCGTTGAAAGAGTTCGTCAGCGTCGGACGGGACATTACGACATGGAAGCAGACCGAAGAAGCCCTAGTGGAAAGCGAGGAAAAATTCAGGCAGACCTTCGACAGAAGCCCGCATCCTTTCTTACTGCTCGACGGAGAAGGCACGATCCTGGTGGCTAACCAGACATGGGTCGAAGTGACAGGACATTCCCATGAAAAATCCATCGGGCGGGATATCCGCGCCTTTCTCTCAGAGGCATCTGGCAAGGAATTTTCAAGTAATTTCGCTGATTTCAAGAAGGATGGACTTGTTTTCGATTTCAATTTGGAACTGGTAAGTGCGGAAGGTTCCACGCATCACGTCATCATGGATGGACGCCTTTTCCAGAAACCAGGCGATTATTTTTTACAATTTTATTGTGTTTTTCGGGATGTGACCGAAAGTACAAGACTGAAGGATAAAGTTAAATACGTACAAACGTTGGCCGACACGTATTTCAGACTCGCGAGCGTTATGTTTGTTTTTCTAAATGCCGACCAATCCATCCAGCACGTAAATCCGAAGGCTTGCGAAGTGTTGGGGTACGATTGCAAAGACATCATCGGTCGTAACTGGTTCGACCTATGTATTCCAGATCGTGACAAGGAAGAAGTACGCAAGGTTTTCGGCCAGCTCATCGATGGAAAGCAGGAGCTTGCCGAGTATTACGAAAATCCGGTTGTGAGAAGGGATGGAACGGAAAGACTTATTGCGTGGCGCAATGCATGTCTTTTGGGTTCATCAGGAGAAATCGTCGGATTGCTCAGTTCCGGGGAAGATATCACCGAACAGAGGAAATATGTCGACGATCTTCAGGCGAGCCACCGCCGGGAACGAGATACCAACCGACTTCTGGAAAGTGTATTGGACGCGATTCCGGATGTAATCGGTGTCCAGGATCGCCTGCATCGGATCATTCGCTATAACGAAGCGGGATACCGCTTTTTGAACATGACTTACGACGAAGTGGTCGGAAAACGTTGTTTCGAGTTGATTGGCAGGGTGAGTCCGTGCGATGTTTGTGCCACTTCGGAATCGTATCGCACGAAAAAACCTGCCCAAGTGGTAAAATACGTTCCGGAAATCGATGTATGGCTTGATGTCCGTTCCTATCCGGTACTTGATGATGCAGGAAAAATCGTAAATGTTATCGAGCATTTACGAGATATCACCGAAAGAAAAAAAGACGAGGAGAAACTCAAGGAAAGCCAAAGAAAACTGGCGACGCTGTTCGACAATCTTCCCGGCATGGCATACCGTTGTACGAATTCCAGGGATTGGGAAATGGAATTCGTGAGCGAGAGTTGCGAGGCGATTACAGGGTATACCGCCGAGGAACTGATTCACAATCGCGTGGTAGCATTCGGCGACTTGATCCACGAGGAGGATCAGGATGCCGTTTGGAACACCATTCAGGAAAGCATCCGTCATAACAAGCGCTTCGAGATCGAATATCGAATTGTCCACAAGTCGAACGAAATCAAATGGGTACACGAACAGGGCGTTGTTATTGCCTCGGACGGTCAGGAGATACTGGAAGGGTATATCGGCGATATCACGGAGAAAAAAATCGCGCAGGAAGCTTTGCAATCGAGCGAGGCGCGGTTGCGGGCGTTCTTCGAATTTTCTCCTGTCGGGCTTCTGATTCTCGAAGCTGAAGTCAAGGGACGTTTTCTGGCAGCCAACGAGACGCTGGCAAAGCTCATCGACAGGGAAGGTGAGGAATTCGTCGGGAAATGTTACGATTTAGTCATCCATCCGAAAAACGTTGGAAAGTACGACGAGATCACAGATAAAATCTGCTCGACCCGGCAAGCACAAACCATGGAATTTCATAGCAAGAGGTCGGACGGTCAGTCCACATTTTGCCTCGGTTCCTTTTTTCCCGTGCTTGATTCCACGGGAAGTATGCTTGCCATCGGTGGCGTCATATTGGATGTCACCGAGCTGAAAAAGGCTTTAGGGGAAAAAGAAAAGCTGGAAGAGCAGCTTCGGCAATCCCAGAAAATGGAAGCTATAGGACGTCTGGCCGGTGGAATCGCCCACGATTTCAATAACTTGCTTACAGGGATTTCGGGGAATATTCTTTTGGCGAAAATGGAAACCCCGAAAGACGATCCCAAGTACGAAATCTTCACCGAAATCGTGCAGGCCTCGAATCGCGCTGCCGAACTCATCAAACAATTGCTGGCTTTCAGTCGCAAGCAGATCATTCGACTGCAGACCGTTCACCTTAACCACACCGTGCGCAACATGGGTAGAATGATCGAGCGCATCATCGGTGAGGACATCTTGCTTCGCCTTGATCTGCAGGAGGAAATCTCTCCGATCGAAGCCGATTCCGCTCAGATCGAACAAATCGTCATCAATCTTGCGATCAACGCGCGCGAAGCGATGCCACGTGGTGGGAAACTGCTGATCGAAACGTTGGATGTCGTACTTGACGAGTCCTATTGTGACGATCATTTCGACGTAAAATCAGGAAGATACGTGTTGTTGGCGATTACAGACACGGGTCATGGCATTTCGAAAGAAGATCAGGAAAAGGTGTTCGACCCCTTCTTTTCCACGAAACCTCGATGCGATCACTCGGGGCTGGGACTGTCCACCGTGATCGGCATTGTCAAACAACACGGCGGACATGTACAACTCTATTCCGAGATGGATGACGGCACGACGTTCAAATTGTATTTTCCCGTTTCCGAGCGGACCGAGGAAAAAACTCCACAGCCTGTTAAGCGGAAAGCCGAGTTTGTCGGTGGTTCGGAAACGGTGTTAGTGGTGGAGGATGAAGCAATCGTGCGGAAGATGGCCGAAAAAATCCTAAAACGCCTAGGATATCAAACACTTTCGGCTAGAAACGGTCGCGAAGGGCTCCAGGTTGCCAAATCGTATGATGGCGATATCCATTTACTGTTGACCGATGTCGTGATGCCACAAATGAACGGCAAAGAGCTCGCCAAGGCACTTGAGCAAAAGTATCCGAAAATGAAAGTGCTATTCACTTCGGGATATACCGAAAACGTCATTGCCCATCATGGCGTGCTCGATACAGGCGTGCATTTCATTAGCAAGCCATACAATCCCAAGGATTTGTCGAAAAAACTACGTGAAGTACTCGACGAGGGTTGATTTTCCCACATTTTTCGAAAATTCCCATCCTATTTGGGACTTAGTCCGCATTATTCATGAAGAATCTACTGTGACTTGAAAATCCTCGATCTTTCACTCGTTTCCCGATTTTCATCCTCGACAGACTGTAAAGTATGCCTGCGGGTGAAAATCGGTCCAACTTCATGAAATATCTTCGGTTTTCTGCGTCTCGCTACGATCCTCATGAATAATGCGGGATAGCCGAGAGCCCGCAAAAGCCTCCACAAAATTATTGAGCGTAGCGTAAAGTTGCGAAAAAAGAAAAACTATGGACTTACTTGACAGTGAGGTATTCCAAACTAATTTAAAAACATGTTAACTTAGTTCTGTTTCCTGATTATCGGAAAGGGATGAAATCATGGATAAAAATATGGGAAGCATCGATCGTGCCCTTCGTTTCATCGTCGGCGTGGCCATCATCGGCGCGGGGATCGCGTATGAAAGCTGGTGGGGTCTGATTGGCGTCGTGCCGATCTTTTTCTCCACGATCGGATCGTGTCCGGTGTACACCCCCTTGGGAATCCGCACGACCTGCACGAAAAACAAGGAAGCCGTAGAAAGCTCCGAAGGCTGACGCTTTTCGGAACGCAATGTAAGGAGACCTGGCCATGGCGTTCGTACCGGGCGGGCGTATCGTCGCCAAAGCGCTGAAGGCGGAAGGTGTAAGCCATCTTTTCACGCTGTGTGGCGGTCATGTTCAAATGATTTACGACGGTTGCCTGGACGAAGGCATTCGGGTCATCGATACCCGACACGAGCAATCCGCCGCTCACGCCGCAGATGGTTGGGCGCGTGTGACGGGACAGCCGGGAGTGGTCGCTGTGACCGCCGGACCCGGTATCACCGACGCCGTGACCGCGATCGCCAATGCGCACCGGGCCCAGGTGCCGATGGTGGTGTTGGGAGGGCAGGCCGCCCAGCACTGGGGCTATTTCGGTGGGAAAGAGCGCGGTGGGCTTCAGGAAATGAACGCCCTGGAGTTGCTGCGCCCCGTGACTAAATGGGCTGCTTCCGTGCACGAATCCCGCAGGCTGGGCGAGTACGTGCAGAGTGCGTTTCGCATCGCTACAAGCGGTGTGCCGGGGCCGGTGTTCGTGGAAATGCCGCTGGACATTCTCATGGGGGGTGCGGACGATTCGGAGGTGATCCGCTACGATGGCTACCGCACCGAGGCGCAGCCATTGGGCGACCCGGAATACATCGAGCGTGCGGCGGATTTGATCCGTCGGGCGGAGCGTCCGGTGCTGATCGTTGGTAGCCAGTGGCGTTGGAGCCGCCGTTCCGAAGGGCTTCGGGACTTCCTCGATGTTGCTTCCATGCCCACGTATCTCAACGGCATGGCGCGTGGCGCATTGCCGCCCGGACACCCGGCGATTTTCAAACAGGGGCGCTCGTCGGCGCTCAAGCGCAGTGATCTGGCGATAGTTTTCGGGACGCCATTGGATTTTCGCCTGGGATACGGCGAAAAAATCCCGGAATCCGCAAAACTGATTCAGGTGGATCTGGATGGCGCGGAACTCGGACGAAACCGGCGTGTGGATGTGGGTATCGTCGGCGATTCCGGGCAGGTGCTTTCCCAACTGGCGCGGGTTCTCGAAGACCGTTCCCCCGTCTGGTCCGGCTGGCTGGAAGAGGTCGGCGAGATCGACGAAAAAGCCTCGAAAGCAATCGAGGAAGACGTCCGAAGCGATGCGGAACCGATCGATCCTTTGCGGCTTTGTGCGGAAATGAACCGTTTCGTGGACGACAAGACCATCGTCATCGGCGACGGCGGGGATTTCGTCGCCACGGCGGCCTACATGCTCGATGTGGACGGCAAAGGGCATTGGATGGACCCCGGACCGCTGGGAACATTGGGAGTCGGTCCCGGATACGCCATGGCGGCGAAACTGGCCCGACCGGACCACAAAGTGCTTCTCGTGCTGGGAGACGGTTCTTTCGGGCTCAACGCGATGGAATTCGAGGCCATGGCCCGGCAGGGAATCGATGTCGTGGGTGTGGTGGGTAACGACGCGCGATGGATGCAGATTTTCCGGGGGCAGGTCGCCATGTACGGCGAGGAACGCGCCGTCGCCACGACGCTGAATCACACCCGATATGACAAAGTGGTGGAAGCGCTGGGAGGACACGGGGAATATGTAGAAAAGCCCGGCGACATTCGTCCGGCGCTGGAACGGGCATTTTCCGCCGGGAAACCGGCGCTTGTGAACGTGAAGATCGGGGAGAGCGCGTTTCGTAAAAACGCTTTGGCTGTCTGAAGTTACGTGTGGCTCTCGTCGTCGAGGTGCACGCCTCGCGTGGCGATCTCGAAGGCAAAGGGGCGAAATCCCAGAAGACGCGCCTTGCGCTCGTAGGCCTCTTTTGCGGCGTGGCTCTTAAAGGCGGCAATGGAAAAGTCCCCGCCTCCCGCCCCGGAAGGTTTTGCGCTTCCTCCGAATCGGCAAGCCAAACGTCCAAGGGTTTCGTGGGCGTCGGTGACGATCGGTGCGCCGGAGAGTGTTCCCAAGTCTCGCATGGAACGTCCGTATTTATCGAGCGCTTCGATCAAACCTTCGGCGTTGGGGTGGTTATCCGCGAAATCGGCAAGAACCTGTTTCATTTGGGTGATGATTTTGTCGTAATCTTCTCGGCGCTCGTGTTTAAGTTCCCGGATTTTCTCTAAAAACCAGCCCGTCGAAGCGGAGCGCCCCGTCCATACGAACGACAGTGCGGCGTCCGTGGGAAGGTGAAACGCTTCGAAAGTCGCTGGCCGCTCGTTCTCTGCGGGGCGCATGTGCGTGCAGCCGCCGAAGATCGACGCCGCCAGATCCGCCCCGCTGCCCGACCCCTGAAACGCGTGGTGGGCGTCGTGGGCGATTTTCCACATTTGTTCGCGAACCCCTTGATTTTCAATATCTTTTCCGTGTCGTGCAAACACGGCGGCCACCGTCGCGACCGTCACTGCCGCACTGCTTCCCAGGCCAAGCTTCTCGCCGTCGTAGTACAATCCTTCGCTGTCCGCTTTCCAGGATGGTCCGTTGCCGTCGCCTGTGAAAAACATCTCGGCGTCGTGGCGGGCGCGATCGATCAGGGGGTTGGGTTCGTCATGATCCGTTGTGAGCGGAGTGACCCGCACCCAGAGGTCGATGGCCAGAATCAGCGCGGAAGCGCCTTCCAGCACGGCATATTCTCCGAGCAGAAACAGCTTTCCCGGCGCGAGCACGTCGGGCGTGTTACTTTTTCCGTCCGTCGTCTTCATACTGCAGCCCCCTTCCGGGACGTTCGACAAACACTTCGGCTACGCCATCGAGCCCTTCGAGTTTCTCCTTGAAAATCCCCGCCGTTTCGGCTTCGCACAGCACCTTGACGTGGGGACCGGCGTCCATGGTGACGTATCCCGGTACGCCGTCGGCTCGGCAGCGCCAGATGGTCTCCAGCGCGGCTAAAGTGGCGGGTTTCCAGTACAAAATGGCAGGCTCTGCCGCCAGAGCCACGGCGTGCATTTTGAAACAGGAGCGCTCGGCGACTTCCCCCAGGCGATGAAAATCCCGCGCCTGGATGGCTTCCACCGCTGCGTGTCGGTCGACGTCGTGCGTCTCGATCCATGCTCCGTAGTAGGCCGAGCTTTTGCGGGTGCGTTCCATGGCCTCGGTGGAGCCGATTTTCTTGGGAGATGGATCGGTGCAGGCCACCACGAGGCGCATATCCCAGGCCTCCGGTTCCAGAATCTGGCGCACGGCGAAATCCCGGCCTTGTTTGTCGCATCCCGCGTTCAGGTCCACCCAGCCGCCGAACAGGCTGCGTGCCGCCGAGCCGGAGCCGCGACGTGCAAGGATCGCAAGTTCGGCAGGGGAGGGCGCAAGTCCGGCGGCTTTCGTGGACGCTCCCGCCAGAGCCGCGAAGCCGGAGGCTGACGACGCAAGGCCCGAGGCCGTGGGAAAGCTGTTGCGCGTTTCCACGTCGAAGCCGCATCGAATCTGTGCCATCTCGCGGACGAGATCGAGAAACGACGAAATTCTCTTGTATTCTCTGGGAGTTGCGGGACGACCATCGAGGCGGATACGGTCGCGATCTTCCGAGGAAAGTCGGTGCACCTGCGTGCGAGTACACAGCGAGGAAAGCGTCATCGAGACACTGCCCGTCGAGGGTAGATTCAACGCGGCATCCCGCTTGCCCCAGTATTTCACAAGGGCGATATTGCTGGCGGCGATGGTGATGGCGGTGGTCATGGTGTGGTTTCCTTATCCATCTCCGGTTCGGTTTCGAATACTCCGAAACCGTGGTTTTTCCAGGCATCGGCGATCTTTGCACGAATCGAAGTCTCCGGCGTCAGCGCCAGTACGCATCCTCCGCCGCCCGCGCCGGTCAGTTTCGCACCCAGTGCGCCGTGCTCCAGAGACAGGGAAATCATCGTTTCGATTTCATTGCAGGAAAGCTCCAGTTCGCGAAGTTTTTCCTGGTTGCGGTTCATCGCCTGTCCCAGTTTCGACCAGTCGTGGCGTCTCAATGCCTCCACACCTTCGAGCGTAATTCGACCGATTTCGCCAAACAACGCCTCGGCGCGTGAAGGTGTAACTTCTTGAAAAATCCGCACTTTTTCCACCATAACTCGTGTGTCGCGGGGAACGTTCGTATGGCCCACAAGCAACGGGGGGCGTGGTGCGTCAAGTCTCAGCAACGTGCCGGAAAGCGCCTCGCTGCCGGGCCACGATGCCTTCAGCGCTTCGAGGATTTCCGATCGACGGCAGAACAGAGCGAGTCCGCCGTAAGCGGCGAGACTGTCGTCCAACCCGGAAGGCGAGCCGTGGAAAATCTTTTCCAATTCGTGGGCGTGGCGGCGGACGGCGGATGCGTCGAGAGCGATTCCGCGTAACTCTCCCACGGCACGTACGAGCGCCACCGAAAGCGCCGCCGAGCCCCCAAGACCTGCGCCCAAGGGAAGTCTTCCGGCGACTTTCAACCTAAGACCTGTGGGGGAGCCGGGAAGTGATTCGTCGAGCAATTTCAAGATGTTACCGAATGGAGTCTCGGGTGCGGAGGTAGCGGAAAGTCCGATGGCTGGCAGATGCAGCGTGAGTCCCGGTTTCTCCGTGACATTCCAGCGGACGACGCGCAGGCCGAACTCCAGAGACATCGCCAAGGCGGGTTGCCCGTAAACCACGGCATGTTCGCCCAGCAAAATCGCCTTGCCGGGAGCGTTCCACGACGGCTTCCCCGGTCGGGATTGCATGGATTCGGTTTGGGTGGGAGCTAGGGCCATGGTGCGCCTATCTCACTTCCGGTAGAAGACTGCGAGAATTCAACCAGTTTTTCAGTTCTCCTCCGAGGATTTTTGGCGCGGCGCGCAATTCGTCCAAGGTGCGGCAACCGCAGAGGCAAAGCGCCGTTTTCAGGCCGTTCAACAAGCCTTCCAGGTAGCGATCGACGCCGTTTTCTCCTCCTTCGAACCAGGCCCGCAACACCGGCGCAGCGACTCCGCACATGTTGGCACCCAGCGCCAAGGCGCGGGCCATGTCCAGACCGTGGCGGATGCCGCCGGAGGCCATCACTTCCAGTCCGCCGAGGCTCGACGCTTCGACGACCGCCGCCGCCGTGGGCAGACCCCAGTCCCAGAAACAGGCGAGTGTGGGATCGTTTTCGAGTCCCCTGCGTAGCAGTTCGACTCCCACCCACGAGGTGCCACCCACCCCGGCGACATCCACGGAGCGCAGCCCGGCGTCCCGCAGTTTACTCGCCGTTTCCAGACCGATACCCGCGCCGGTTTCCTTCGCAATTACAGGGACTTGTAATGTGAATACGGCTTTGGCCAATGCTTCGCAGATGCCGCTAAAATCCCTGTCTCCTTCGAATTGGGCCAGTTCCTGAGCCGGATTGAGATGGACGCACAGGGCGTTGGCCTCGATCGCTTCCAGTGCGGCGGCAACATCGCCAAGGCGATCTCCAACCAGTTGCACCCCGCCGATATTTCCCATCAGAAAGACGTCCGGAGCGACGTCCTTGACGCGGTAAGTGTCTGTAAGTTCAGGGTATTCCATCATCGCCCGTTGACTGCCGACGCCGAAGGCCAGACCGAAACGCTGGGCCGAGCGAGCCAACGCTCGGTTGATTTCGCCTGCTTCATCCGTGCCGCCCGTCATGCCCGTAATCGCCAGGGGAACGGGAAAACGCCGTCCGGCGAAGGATGTCGAAAGGTCGATGTCGTCCAGGGAAAGTTCGGGAAGACTTTGAGGGACCAGTTCCACGCACTCCAGCCACGTGCTACGTCTGCGGGAAGATACCTCGGCGTGGCGGAAGTGTTCGAGATGGTCGCGCTTTCGTTTTTCGATTCGGCTCATCGTGGGCCTTTTCGCTCCAAATTCTGAATATTCGCTCAATGTACGTATATTGTACCAATTATTGGCTCAAACCGCTTCCAAAATCTCCCTGCGGCGCAGGGAGATTCAATTCTACATCTTTCCCCGATTTCCATGGAAGGATATTTGTTTGGAAGGGTGCCAAGGTCTTTCGCCGTCAGGCGAATGGCCTTGAAAGCACGAAGAATCCGGGCCATCGATCCGTTTCGGATCGAAGACCCGGGCACCCGTTCCTCGATTCACCGAGCTCGATTCGTGCCGAATCAAGAATTGAATCACCCTGCCCTGCGGCGATGTCGAGGACCGGATTTCGTCGATTCACGGAGCATTATGCGCACAAGTCGGGGGATTTACCGCCGAAAACTCCCATTTTCCTCCCACGGGACGGGCTAAAATAGAGCCTTGTTCGTCCGTTCTCCATAGGCAGGGCCGAAAACGGGTCAGACGCTCCGCGTCGTTTTTCGAGAGTTTTTTTCTTTGTGTTGCGCTGGAAACAAATGCCACCTGTCGGGGAGCAAGACGAGCGACCATGGCTTCGTAATCTCGTGGTGCGATGGGTCCGGTCGAAATCACGGAGAAGGCGCGCCAGTTTCCAGGAAGATCGTCCCAGAATCGTGCATCGGTGTTTTCGGGATGAGGAACGAAGACAAGGCAGTTATTTTCAAGGCAAAACCGGATCAGGCCGAGTGCGGGCGGGAAACCTTCTCCTGCGAAGAAATCGACGTGGACCGGTTCTTTGGGCCAATTCGGAGAGAGCTGCGGTTTTCCGGAAGAGGAGGAACCCAGGCTCAGATAACCGGGTGGAAAAGAGTCGATCAACGCTTCGGGAATATCTTTTTCAACATGGTTCAAGGCATACAGCCAGCCTAGGTTTCGTATTCCACGGTGCCGTAGATAAGGCATGACGGCGCGTTCGTTTTCCTCGTCATCCGTATCGAGATACAGCCAGGGAGGAGCGTCCGGCCATTCCACGATGGCCGCCGCACCGCTTCGAAGGTGCAACAGGCGAAGAGAAAGAGGATCGGCACGGGGAAATCCCCAGCCCGGTGCAAGACCTACAGTCAGCAGCACCAGTACGAGTGTAGCCAAAACCGGTTTTTGCAGAACACTCCACAAAAACAGCAAAGAAACGTACCAAGATACTACAAACCATACGGGAATTGCCGGTTGACGAATGGAAGGCAGAAGATCCACGAGCGGCTGTTGCAGGGCGATGGCGCCGTGCATGATCCATGCGCCGGCCTCGACGAATGGAGCGGCATGGACGCCCGAAATCATCCAGGCGACGAGACCGAGCGCAAACATCGGCAGTGCCGCCAGCGTTACGAGCGGGACCGCGATCAGATTCGCCAAAACGCCTGCGATGGGAATCAGGCCGAAACGCAGGCCGATGATGGGCAACGTTGCGAGAAAACAGACCAGCGATGTCATCAGGATCGAAAAAAAGTACGTCCGTACCCGAGCGATGACGCGAAGCATCGGTCGTGGAGTCGCCATAGGCAAGGAAGTGGCAGATAGGTGGCGTGGGATCATCGTTAGAATCGCCAGCACTGAAATGAAACTGAGCTGGAACGAGAGGTCGAACAGGGCGTTGGGATCGAAAGTCAAAATCAGAAAGCCCGCGAGAAAGAGACTGTTCAGGCCGTCGGAACGGCGTAGAAGAAGCTTGGAAAGGAGAAAAACCGTTATCATCGTGCCTGCACGGACCGTGGAAAGCTGTAAGCCTGCGAGAACGGCATAGAGCCACAATATAGGAAGTGTCACTGCGGCGGCGAGGCGGTTGGCTTCGATGTACAGCAGGATGCGCGGTGCGAAGCGAAGCGATTGGCGCACCAGCAGAAAAACGAACAAAGCCACGATTCCGAGGTGAAGGCCGCTGATCGCCAACAGGTGCGCGGTGCCCGCCTCGGAAAACAACTGGCGCATTTCGTGAGAGACGGATTTGCGCATACCGACGGTCAAAGCCAAGACCCAGCCGCTGTCCTCATGTGGAAAACGGCGCTCGACGAAACGTGCGAATTCACTGCGCTTTTGGGAAAGAATAGACAAAAAGCCGGGCGGTTCGACGGTTTCCAGCGTATGGGCGTCACGGATATACGCCGTTGCAAGGATGTCTCGCCGTGCCAGATATGCGGTGTAGTCGAAAGCTCCGGGATTGCCGTCATGGCTCAGAGGACGAAGGCGTGCTTCGAAGCGGATGCGCTCGCCGCCCAGTTGAGTTGGTCCGGGTGGAGAAACATACAGCAAAAGCCGTCCCGTGCACGGTTTCATCGGGTTTCCCGGAATGCCGCAGCGTTCCGTCTCGATCGTTGCGTGCCAGCTTTTACGGGCCTTTTCCGGCGAGCCGATAAGGCGTCCCTCGATCGCCAAACGGTTCCCGTGGGATTCCAGCAGATGAATGAAATGGTTTTTCGGCGGGGGGAGTTGTTGTACGAGTCCCAGTTCCATTCCCAGGGCGAAGCCCGTGAGGATCAGCAGGCCGAATCGTATGGGTGATGGTTCCCGACGAAGCCAGAGCAGGATTGTGAATGCGAGAAACAGTCCAAGAGCCACTAAAAGTCCCGTCGAAACCTCGAAACGATTCGCCAGCACGATGCCCGGTGCCATGGAAGACATGAGCGGAATCAAAGGGCGGCTCACCAGGCCGCGCAAGCGGTTTTGCCATGGCGGTGATGGCACGGGTCAGCGGGTGCGTGGTTTCCGGCGAAGGAGACCGGCAAGAAGCGCAAGAAAAATAACCCAACCGGCAGTGGAGGGCATATCCGCGCTTCGACAGCCGCCGCCCGATCCACTCGGAGGCTCGTCCTGGTCGGCTTCAGGCGGGGTCCACTCCTCGCTTTCTCCGATGACGGGAGTGTCGTACTCGCTGTGCGTTTCGGCGTCCGAGTCGAGGTCGAAATCCTCTTCAGTTATAGTGTCCGTTTCTTCCGCGAGTTCTTCGTTATCGAGTTCCTCGTTCTCGAAAGCATCGAAGTCCTCTTCTTCGATTTCCTCTTCATTGAGGTCGTCATCCTCCCAATCTTCTTCCATCCACTCGATTTCGTCTTCGTCGCCGTCGGCCTCCACTTCTTCCTCTTCGATTTCGCATTCCTCGCGAATGACGGTCAACACGTAGCCGCCCAACTCCCGGCGGGAGCAGTTGGTAGACGACTTGGAGTCGATCACCAGCAGGTAGCTGTCCACGTCGTACGGTCCCTGGATGCGGAAAGATTCGGTGCTGTTCAATACGCCATCGGAATGGTACGGCTCGATGCATTCCGGCTCGCAGTCCGTGTGGATAGCGTACAGGGCGAGGTCGTTGGCGGAATCTACCAGCAGCCGGACGCTGTAGCAGTATCCGCTTTCGAGAGGCAACCTGTAGAACACATCATTGCCTACGGTATCATCTCTCGCACAGGGGTTAGAAACCTCCATATTATTGGTATTGCTGCACAAATGGCTGTCTTTCTGGAAAGTCTGGTTCATTTCGTCGAAAATGATCGTCGAAGGGGAATCGCAGAGATTTCCTGCCGAGGCGTAGACGCAGGTACCGTTATGGCAGATTTTATTACCGAGGAGGTCCGGTTCGTCGCAGGGTTCGCCATTGCCTTTCGTCGCCACAATACAGCCTTCATCTGAATCGCAGTAATAGTCGAGTACGCAGGGGTCGTCGTCGCGACAGTATTCATCGTCGGGCGTGTGGATTACGGATTCGAGCTCTTCGCTGCACTCGTCGATGGTGCACGCAATATGGTCGTCCACTTCCGGCGCAGGTTCGTGGAAGCATCCACTGTCCGCTTTGCAGGTGTCGATACCCGTGCACCAAAACCCGTCGCTGCATCGTGAATTGTCCGGCTCGTGCACCACCGAATCGATTTCTTCATCACAGGAATCGATCGTGCAGTAAATCTGATCGGTGACGACCGGAACGTTGATGTATTTGACACATCCGCGTCCATCGGCGTCGGCGGAATCGGGTTCGCAGATTTCCTCTCCGTTGCAGAACAGGTCGTCGTCGCACCATGCATCGATGGGATTGTGCCTGAAGTATGGGGCCTCCGGGTAGCAGCTATCGTCGGTGCAGGCGATGCCGTCGTCTTCAACCGGCGCTCGTCCTGCGACGCATCCGTCTGCTCCGGCGTTGGCATTTCCGGGATCGCAGGTTTCCGTTCCGTCGCAGTGATTGCGGTTGTCGCAGAAACTGTTTCTCGGAGTGTTGATGACACGATTATTGACTTCGTCGCATACGTCGTCGGTACAGGCGAAGCCGTCATCCACCTGGGGAACCTCGCCGAGTTGACAGTCGAGTTCAAGATCGCAATATTCGCTGCCGTCGCAGAATTCCCCGTTGTTGCAGAAGGCGTGATCGGCGATGCGACGGATCGTATATCCGGTTTCGCTTTCTTCCGAGCGCACGCAGATATCCACCGTGCATTCTATACCGTCGTCGATGTCATCGGGAGGATCGATATTGAGAATGCAGCCCGTTTCGTAATTATAATTTTCCTCAACGAAATCCTCGCTTTCAGGATAGCTCGGATCACAAAGTTCGCTGCCGTTGCACGCATTGTCGTCGTTGCAGACATCCGGATCGTAGGGAATATGCACCAGAAGGTCGTTTTCCTCGTCGCAGGAATCTTCGGTGCAGGACAGACCATCGTCCAGGAACTCTCCGTCATAAGGGATGCATCCCGCCGCGTCGGCGAATTCGGACAAAGGATTGCAGATTTCCGGTCCATCGCAGAAAACGCCGTCGGAACAGTTCTCGTCGTTGTTGGTATGCACGATCTGCCGGTTCTGTTCTATGCAATTGTCGTCGGTGCAGTCCCAGGCGTCGCTCAGATCGAGCGGCAACCCAGCCGTGCAGCCCTCTTCGTCGGCCTCTTCGGCGTCGGGATCGCAGATTTCCGAGCCGTTGCAGAACAATCCATCGTCGCAGGAACGGGAATCGGGTTCATGCTTGATCCGTTGTGCCGTTTCCTGGCAGCTATCGTAGGTACAGACAAAGCCGTCGTCCAATTGCGGGGACGGTCCAGAAATGCAGCCGAGCACGTCGTGTCCATCCTCATCGGGGTTGCAGAACTCGAATCCATTGCAGAACTCACCGTCGTAGTCGGTGCAATAGGTGTCGTTCGGTATGTGCTGAACCTGCTGTGTAGTATCCGGGGTTTCCACGCGAAAATCGTATGTGCAGGCGAAGCCGTCCGAAAGTACGGGCGGGGAGTTGCTTTGGCAGCCCGAACTGGCATTGCAGGTTTCCACGCCGTTGGAATAAATGCCGTCGTCGCAAATCGAATCGTCCGGTACGTGCTGGCATCCGTATCTGGTGTCGCAGCTATCGATCGTGCAACGTTTTCCATCGTTGCACGACACTGGAGTACCTGCAACGCAGCCGTTTTCGTCGGCCAAGGGGCTGTTTTTATTGCAGCTTTCCGTTCCGTTACAGGGGTTGTTGTCGTTGCAGGTCCAGCGTGTGCCGCTGATGCAAACTCCACCGTTGCAGGTGTCGTTGAGCGTGCAGGGGTCGTCGTCGGAGCAGGAAGGGTTGCCTGGTGCGGCTTCACCCGCCGCGCAGATGCCCAGACGGCAGGTTTCCCGGTATGTGCAGACATTTTCGTCGTCACAGGCTTTTTCGCAGTATTTGTCGCCGTCTGTGGTTTTGCAGTACTCGTCGTCTTCGCAATCCTCGTCGGAATCGCAGGGCGGTGCGCTTGAGCCGGACGGCGTCACCTGGCCGACGCACATGCCGCTGTAACACTTGGTT
The DNA here is from genome assembly GCA_963663525.2 of Myxococcota bacterium. GTDB lineage: Bacteria > Myxococcota_A > SURF-8 > SURF-8. Next base: position 128,083 of record CAXXHC010000002.1, on the reverse strand, counting down.
TGTGTGGTGCAGGGGTCGCCGTCGTCGCATTCCGCGTTTTCGGGCATGGCGTCTCCCATGCACTCGCCCGCGTTGCAGGCGTCTGAAGAGGTGCAGGGGTCGCCGTCGTCGCATTCCGTGCCGGTCATCGGCGTCCCTTCACAGCTTCCCGCCTGGCACACGTCGTTCGAAGTGCAGGGGTTTTCATCGTCGCAGGAAGGCGAACCGTCCACTGCGGGATATATGCAGCCGTCAACGGTGCAGACGTCTTTCGTGCAGGGATTGAAATCGTTGCAGGTGCTTCCGCAGGCTTCGTACAGGCAGTCTGCCGGGCAGTTCTGGAAGGTTTCGCCGTCGTCGCAAACTTCGTTGCCGCAGGGATGCGCGAAGGTAATTTCCATCACGAACGATCCGCTGTCGCTTTCCTCGCGACCGTCCACAATCAGATAATAAGTTTGTTCGTCTGCAGGGTCGAGAAATTGCGAGGCGAAACCGGAAGCGTGGCCTTCGTATTCGGCATTTCCGCAAACGAGTCCTTCTCCGGGGCAGCTTCCCGCCATGAGGTAGAGGTTTGCGTTGTAACCGTCCAGCACGGCTTCAATGGTGGTAGGTTCCTCGATTTCGAAACGGTAGGCCAGATCGGGAGCGTTAGAGCCGCAAGACCATGCATAGTCGTTGGAAGCTCGAAGGGTCCAATCGACGACCTGCCGCACGCCGGGTTCGGTGGAAAGCTCCACCGCGCCTTCGCAGGTGTCCTGGGGCTGGTTACAGTCGGGGCAGTCGCGCTGACAGTCGTAACAGGTTTCCGTGACGGAGCAAAGCCCGTCGCCGCAATAGCCGTCGTCGTCGGAGCAATCCGAAGGACAGGACCAGTGGTTCTCCGCCGTCTGGCAAAATCCGTTTCCGCAATGCGTCGGCACGTATTCGGATTCCGGCAGAGTCTGCACGAGAAATGCACTGGAGAAGAAGCGGTTGGGATTTTCATCGGAAGGCGGGGTGGCGGCGGTGGCGTCGATGGTCAGTGTCCAGGTTCCCGCCGCCCACGTTTCTCCGTTGTACAGGGAGAGATCCGCCGCCACGTGGAGTCCGTAGGTTGTCTTGATGTGGCTTCCCTCTCCCACGAGGGAAGAAAGCTCCACCTCTGTGCCGGAAGGAGATTGCAGGGTGATCGACAATCCGGAAGGATCGGGGTGGCTCAGTTCCAACTCGAACAGCAACTGCTGGATTTTACGTGTTTCATCGGCAGGTTGAACGGGAATATCGATGGCAAGCGGCTCGTCACCCGGAATCACTAGACCGTCTGGGGAGTCGAAATGTTCGAATTCTGTCCAGGGACCGTCGTCCCAGTCGAGAAGCCACAGGCGGGACTGTCTTCGGGCGAAAATTTCCGTGTCGCCATCCGTGTCGTCTTCTGTGTTGCCCAATGTGCGGTCGTCTTCGACGGGCAAGCCGGACATGCGTAGAAAAGATACCAGCGCCGTCGCATCGGTCCAAGGGCCGTCGTCGCTCCCTAAATAAGCGGCCATCGCACCGGCGACGAAGGCGGCGGCCTGGCTGGTGCCCGCGCGCATGATGTCGGGATCGGTCACGACGACCGCGCCGGGCGCCCAGAGATCCAACATATTTGAAGCATTGGAGAATCCCGCCACGTCGCCGACGTCGAAATTGTTGTCCGTATGACCGGAAAAGTAGCCGAACGCGGGGCCTTTGAAATCGTAGACCGCTCCCACGGAGATCGAACGGCGCGCACAGGCCGGGTACGAAAGGTGAAATTCGTCGTCGTCGTTGCCGCTGGGGGTGACTACGGTGATCCCTGCGTCGAACAATGTTTCGTCGATCAGCGCGGGAAGCGTCTGATCCTCGCAATATCCTTCGTGAAATCCCGATTCGTTGGACGCGGCAAGCAACACCACTGCAACGTTCAGGCTTTCCTCGTTTTTGCGCCGAAGTACGTCGTTGAGCGCGATTTCCGGCGAGAAGTCGCGCACACTTTTCGAGTCGAAGATGTCGTAGCCGATAATCGTGGCCTGCGGAACCATCTCATGTACGATTCCCGCCGTGCTCGTGCCGTGAAGCAAGTTGTCCAACTGGCCGTCGGTAGGGGCGGTTTCTGTGACGTCCAGTACCGCGCAAGTTCCGGTAGGCTTGCCGAATTCGTTCGATTCTTCGCAATAGAACGGTCCTTTGGTGAAGTCGATGCCGGTGTCCAGCACTGCGACAACCACTCCGGAGCCACTGTGGCGAAGCGGTTGCTCGGGGTTGACATCCACACCCTGAAAACGGGCCCAGTCGATGGCCTCCGCACTTTCCTCCCAAGCCGCATTCAGCTTTTGGGGAAGAAAAATCCCTCGTATTTCCGGGGCGTTCGCCGCCTGAACGAGTGCGTGGGCCGGACCTTCCACGGCCATGGCATTGAGGTAGGGCAGGCGATGAACCGTGCGCACGCCGAGGGTTTGCAGTTCGGGGACGAGCCACTCTTGCGTCTGCCGTAGCGCTTCCAGTCGCAGCTGATTGTCGATCTTTTCCTGTGCTCGATCCAGGCGAAGGTCCGAAGCGGTTTTGGCGGATTTTGAAAGCCTGAAAGCGGTCAAAGCCAATTTTGCGGGAAAGTTGGAAGAGGGATTCAGGACAATGATAGCCCTTTGGGGAGAAAAAGGCGTTTCAAGGACAGCCCTCTGTAACTCCGTGCCCAGCTTGGCGAAACCGGGATGATCCACCGCGATTTCGTCCGACGATTCCAGGGGCGGAGAGTCCGCGTAGGTCAACCACGGGGTCACGCCAAACAGTGAAGCAACCGTAAGGAGCGAAATCAGTGGAAAATATGCAACAAACCTTGCCATCTCTATTTCTCCCGATGCCAAACGCACGAACGCTTCGAATCGCGTGCAACCCACAACTCGGTGATACCACCGATCTTACAGGGTAAGACGAGAAAAACCAGTGCGAATTTCCGAACTTCCGGACGGAATATGTCCTTTTTACTCGATATTGGTTCTTTTTTCATAATATTTGTTCATTTTGGACGTGTGAAAACTCATCTTTATTGGAACATTTTGTTCCTTCTTCGGATCGCCTCTTAGATGTTCGATAGGCGCGGAGGGCCACGACATCGAATTCCAGAAAAATGGAACGCCTCGGAGTATGGTGCGCCGATGAATCGACAGCTTTGAAATGTTAGAAAAATGTAATAAAATCATAAGGAAAGGGGTGGCGTAAAAAGCATTTTAGGAAAGATAATGGCGCTAAAAGTGCTTTTTAACCAGCAGAAGCACTGGAAATCATTGACATTGCTATCCCATCTACGACTATACTGGATTGGCTGGAATGTTTTTTATTTGGCATACCTTTCGGTTCACAATTGTTAGAAAAAGGATCAACAATGTCGGTTTTGCGTATAGTGCTGGCAACGGTTTTGTTTTCGGGAATACTTTGGGGATGTTCCGACTCGGACGAGCCGGGCAACGCCGCCGGGGATAACGATGTGGAGGCGACCGAGGTCACGGAAAACGAATCGGACGGAGAAATAAGCTATCGTTACATCGATTGTGACGAGGAATTCGATCCCTGGGCCGTTGAATCCAAGCGGTACACGATCGCGCCGTATTCCATCAACCCGACGAAAGACAGCATTACGATCATGTGGGAAACGCTTGAAAATACTCCATCTTTCATTCTTTGGGGGGTGGAGGGGACGCTCGACACGGTGCAGTGCGTCCACGATCCGGAGCGCATCCCGATCGTATCCGATGAAATCGACGAGGAACACGACGGCTGGCTCTACCACGCCACTTTGGATCACCTGGATTCGCAGGTGAACTACGCCTACACTCTTCCTAATGCCGAAATCCCCGTACCCACCGCCGACAACACCTGGAACGAAGAGCGCGAGTTTCAGGCTTTCACCGGCGGGCGTTTCGTGCTGGCTCCGGAGCCTGGAGAACGTTTCACGATGGTAATCGTCGGCGACAACCAGGGCATTCCCACCATGCACGAAACGGTGATTCTGCATATGAAGGAAAACCTGGGCGAGTTGTTGTTCCACCTGGGGGATATCGTGCACAACGGGATCATCGAGCAGTATCGGGGCAATTATTTCCTGCTTTCCTCGCCGCTGTTGACGCAGATGGCTTCGGTCCACATCGCAGGCAACCACGAGGGACATGGGGAGACCGTTCCTTACGATGCCCTGTTTAGAATTCCCGATGCCGGAACGGTGATGATGGACGGCGAAGCCGTGCACCCCGGAAAACGGGCATTCACCTACGATTACGGGCATGTACGATTCTTCGTGCTCGATTCTGAAATGGAAATGAGGTACGGGTCACCGCAACTCGCTTGGCTCGATGATCGCCTGGAGCGCACGCGGAACGAGGACGAACACATTCAATTTCTCATCTGCGCCTGGCACCGGCCAACGTATTCCCTCAGCAGCGGTCGGTACGAATACCCCAAAGAGGATCTGCATGAAGTTATGGTGCGCCGCCACGTGGACCTCGTACTCAACGGCCACGACCATAACTATCAGCGGTTCGAGCAGGACGGCCTGACCTACCTCGTCACCGGCGGTGCGGGAGCGGTGCTGACGCCGATTCATCTTGACTACGCCAACTCGGACGACAACCTCGTCGTAGGAGAGCAGGCGTTGCATTTCGTGAAAGCCGAATTCGGCCCGGAAACGGCGGAATTCGTCGCTCTGCGCTCGGAAGACGGCGAAGAGATCGACCGTTTCACCCTTCCCGTCGGGCAGCATACGGAGCGTTGAGCCTCCATGCAACCGATGAATCATGCGGAACTTGCGGTGGTTGTCGAAGAGTTGCAACCACTCGCGGGTTCCATGCTGCAAGGCGTGCGGCAGCCGGAACCGAACGTCTTGATCCTGGAGTTCCACCACCCGGAACACGGCTCGAAAAAACTGCTTTTGAACGTCGATGACGACCGCAGCCGCCTGCATCTCGTCACCCGGCATCCGAAATCCCCCGCCACTCCGTACGGATTCTGCCAGCTTTTGCGCAACCGGCTGCTTTCCTCGCGCCTCGTGGGGATCGAGCAGACGCCGAACGACCGCGTTGCGTTTTTGGATTTCGAAGCGCTTCGAAACGATGAGTCGCTTCGGTATCGGCTCGTGGCGGAACTGACGGCCCGGCACGCGAACCTGCTGCTATTGGATGGCTCCGGCGTCATCGAGGGTCTGACGCGCGGCAATCGTTCCCGTCGTCGTCGGCTGGTTCCGGGGCAGCCCTACGAGGCGGTGAAAACCTTCACGCCGACGAAAACCATTGTCCCGCGCTTCGAGCCTGGGGAGATGTCTTCGCCGTTTGCCTGGAACGAGGTTGCCGAAGCCTGGTTCGGTATTGCAGAGCGGCGAGTGCGTCTGGAGAGGGAATGGACGCGCCTCCATCGGCTCTGGAAATCGTCGGTCAAGAAAATGGAGCGAAGCGCGCAAGCGTTGGGACGGGATCGTGAAAAAACCCGCAAAGATGCGAAAAGACGCCGCGATGCCGACCTGTTGCAGATTCATTTTCATCGCCTCGAAAAAGGAATGGAGAAAATAGAAGTTCCGGATATCATTGATGAATCCGGGGATGTCGTCATTGAACTGGACCCGTCCCTGTCTCCCAGGGAAAATGTGGAGAAACTGTATCGCAAGGCGAAAAAGGCCGAGCGTGCAGGGCCGTTGCTTGAGCGTCGGCAGCGTGAACTCGACGATTTGGAGGATCGTTTGCGGGGAATCGGCGAGTTGTTCGACGCCCCCGCCGAGAAGGAGACGCTCGAACGGTTGCGAACTCTGGTGGAGCCGGACACGCCGAAAGCCCGCACGGAGCCGAAACGGGAGAAGAGGGACAAGGATCTGCCTTTCAAAAGGTTTCTCTCGGCGGCGGGGCAGGAAATCTGGGTGGGGAGGAATGCCGCCGAAAACGACCGCCTCACCGTGCGCAGCAGCCGGGGCGACGATTTCTGGTATCATGCGCGTGGCATGGCCGGTTCCCACGTGCTGGTTCCCCTGCGGCAGAAGGATCTCGACCCGCAGACCCACCTCGATGCGGCGACGCTCGCCGCCCATTACAGCAAGGCTCGGGGAGACGGTGTGGAGGTGATGTATACCCGCGCGAGGTACGTGCGGAAGATGAAAGGACAACCTCCCGGAGAAGTTCTTGTGTCAAAAAGCAAAACGATCTATATATTTCCCGAAAAAGAGCGTCTAAAACGATTAAAGCAGTCTCGCATTGACAGCAAATAGGATCGATTCCGTTCATGAATCGCCGAATTTAAACGAATTCATGGCGTTCGGTCTGGAAATATTGGGGGGCGGAGGAAAAGAAGCCGTGGCTTCGTGTTGTGTTTTGCCTTCGTTTGTACTGTACAGTCTTTTTATGAGCGTTGTCTCAGGAGTAGCTTTCATGAAATTAACCGCCCAGATCGCCTATGCATTTGATGCCCTGCTCGATATCGCCGAACGCCACGGCGAGCGCAAGCCCGTGAATTTGAAAGAAATTTCGAAACGGCACGCCATTCCCGAAAAATATCTTTTGCAGGTGATGGTCAAACTGAAAAAAGAGGGTCTGGTCTATTCGCGCCGTGGACTAGGTGGTGGGTTCCGCCTGGCGGTCGAGCCGGAAAAGATCTCCATGAAGGAAGTGGTGCAGATTCTCGGTCACTCCCGCAATTCCCGCGGTCACAACCAACCCAAGCTCGATTCCATCTGGGACCGGGCCAACGAGGCGTTTTACCGGGAACTTTCCAATTACAACCTGCTCAATCTCATCGAAAAACGGTAGGTTTTCGCCGTTCCTGACGAAATTTTGCAGTTTCGTACGCGCCTTCATGACGTGAACGGATTATTGCCCGCTAATAACAATAGGTTGAGTAATAGGTTCAGTAATAGGTTCAGGTTGGATAGAGTCGGTGGGCGGAATTGTTATCTCACCATAATATGGAAGGCGTGTATCCGGCGGAGGTGTTTCCCCGGTGGAAGACATCTGATCCGAGGTCGCCACGCCTGTGGCGTTGGGTGAGGGCGGAGCCCCGCCGCCGATGTCGATGCCGCCGATTCTCGCGCCGGTCTGCAAGCTGCTGGCCTGAGTAAGTTCCGCAAGCGTGAGAATGCGTTGCAAGGCGTCGAGCGGGTCGCCTTGGTTCGTGGCCACGGTCGGTTTCTTTTCATCCGAAAGGCTTGCTTTTTCAACAGGTTGTGGCTTCTCCGGTTCCGGTTCGGGTTCCAGAATGGGACGCGAAAACATCGAGTCGGACACCCTCGCGATCTTCTCGAAGATTTTCCCGATCGTCTCCCTGCAGGAGTCGTCGCGGCAGGAATCGAGGAGGTTCCGGCTTCGTGTCAGCACGAGTCGCAACTTGCTCAGTTTTTCCCATTCTTTTTTCAGGGTTTCTCGCTCGGTATCGGGTCTGGTTTCGTCGGCCAGAAGGGAACTTATTTCGGCGAGACGTCGGGACGTCTCGTACAGCCGCTGGTCGAACTTCTCCTGCCACTGAGACGCGGTTTCGGTAGTATTTCCAGTGACTTCGGACTCATCAGACAAGGCCGTAGGCATGGCGCCAGCCAAGGAAGCCGCCGCTGCAAACCATATAAAAAGCAGCATCTTCCACATTTTTTCGAACCTCGTCATCTTCGGACAAACCTCCCCTCGGACGTTTTCCGCCTTTTCGAAATCGGGCTGTTTTTATGATCGGACCTGGATGCTGCTTTTGTCGCCCTCGCGCCGGAAGAAATCCGTTGCGTGCTACCCTTGTAATATTGGTGAAAATATCGGCAAAAGAGGATGAAAATAAACGGGGGATGCGTCGTAAAAGGACGCATCCCCCGGAAAAAGCGTGCTTTTTCGCTCTACGGCATCACCACGTTACGTCGTAAAGCTCCTGAAAACGTTCTTTCAGGTAGTCGGCGAAATACACGGGGTTGAGCGTCTCCCCGCTCACGCGCACGGCCAGTTCGTCGGTGGTATACCGCCGCCCGTGGCGGTGGATGTTTTCGTTCAACCACTTCTTGATCGGGGCGAACTCCCCGTTTTCGATCAGGTTTTTGATGTCTCCCAGTTCCTTCTGCATGGCGTGGGTCCACTGTGCCGCGTAGAGATTGCCCAGCAGGTAGGTGGGGAAATAGCCGAAGGAACCCAGTGACCAGTGAATGTCCTGCAGCACGCCGTCGGCGTTGCATTGCGGCTCGACACCGAGATAATCCTTCATCTTTTGATTCCAGAGCGCGGGAAGATCCTCGACTTCCACGTCCCCTGCGAACAGGGCTTTTTCGATCTCGTACCGGACCACGACGTGCAGGTTGTAGGTCACTTCGTCGGCCTCGACCCGAATCAGCGAGGGTTCCACCGTGTTGATCGCGAAATGGAAGTCGTCGAGCGACACGGAACCCAGGTTTTCCGGGAAAAGTTTTTGCAATTCCGGGTAGAAATAGCTCCAGAAGGCCCGGCTTCGTCCCACCTGGTTTTCCCAGAAACGGGACTGCGATTCGTGGTAGCCCAGGGATAGCGAATCCCCCAGCGGCGTTCCGGCGTGCTCTACCGGAAGTCCCTGTTCGTACAGCGCGTGTCCTGCCTCGTGAATTGTACCGAACAGCGAGGACGGAAGCCAGTTGATGCTGTATCGGGTCGTGATGCGGACGTCGCAGGGATCGAAGCTGGACGTAAACGGGTGCGCGGCTTCGTCCAGGCGTCCGGCTTGCAGGTCGTAGCCCATCTGCTTGATGATCCGGTAGCCGATCGCTTCCTGCTGGGCGGCGGGGTAGTTTTTCTTCAGGATTTCCACCTTGGGACGCCGCGAGGAGCCGCCGATGGCCTGGGTCGCCATGACCGACTGGTCACGGGCGTAGGAGATCACCGGGTCCAGCTTTTGGACCGTCGCGCCCGGTTCGTAGGTGTCCAGCAGTGCATCGTAAGGAACGCCGCCCTCTTCGAAGCCGATGGCTCGAGCCTCCTGCCTTTTGAGATCGACGAGTTTTCCCAGAAGAGGCGCAAAGGCGCTGAAATCATCGTTTTTTCTGGAATCGACCCACACCACATGGGCGCGTCCCGCCGTTTCGGTGAGTTCTTTGACGAGATCGAGGGGAAGTTTCACGCTGCGGTCCCGGTCTCGTTTGGTTTCACGCACGAGGGCGCGTTGCTCGTCGGTAAGCTCCGGGTGCTCGTACAATTCGTCTAGCATCTCGCCCAGTGCGGGATCGCAGTGTTTTTCGTGCGCCAGACCGGCCAGTACGGCCATTTGCCGGGAACGGGCATCGTTGCCTTTGGGAGGCATGTGGGTTTGCTGGTCCCAGCCCAAAAGACCGGCGGCCTGGTGGATGTCGGCGATGTCACGGATCGTGGACACCAGCTTGCGATATTTTTCGGCGGTTTTGTCACTCATTTTCACCTCTTTTTGTGAAATTGCGGCCTTTTTCATTATTTGGGCGAATTGTATGGCGGGTCGGAGGAAAGATCAAGGGGCTTTGTAGCAAGCGCAGGCTGATTCAATTCTCGATTCGGTACGAATCTAACTCGGTGAATCTGGGAAAGGGTGCCCGGGTCTTCGATCCGGAACGGATCGATGGCCCGGATTGCTTGTGTTTTCACGGCCATTCGCCTTCCGGCGAAAGACCGTGGCACCCGCGAAGGTGCTTGGGTGGAGTAAATCCTTCAAGAGTTGAATCGCCTTGGTCTCAAGTGGTCGGAGCGAGGTGAAATGACGGCCTTTTCAGCGTCGGGAGCCTATAAAAGCGTGTGCCAGAGGGAAACAAAACGAGATCTTGGGGAATTTGCTTTTCTTTCCCAAGAGGGTGGGAGTATACTATTGACTGTATTTTCAGGTTGCTTTCCGCCCAAAGGAGATGTTCGTGATTCTTTGTCCGAGATGTCACGCTGAAAACAAGGGAGATGCTCGGTTTTGCGAGCGTTGCGGGGAAAATCTGGCCGCATTGAGTCAGAAAGGCAAAGACCCGTTCATCGGTCGGATTCTTTCCGACAAGTACCTGATCCTGGACCATCTTGGGGACGGGGGAATGGGAAAGGTCTACAAGGCCGAGCAGCTTTCGCTGTCGAAAAACATCGCCATCAAGATTTTGCACAAGGAACTGCTGCAAAACGACACGCAGGTCAAACGGTTTCAGCGCGAAGCCCTGCTGGCCAGTCGATTGGAGCATCCGAACAGCATCAACATCATCGATTTCGGTAAAACGGAGGAAGGCGCGCACTTTCTCGCCATGGAAGCGCTTTCCGGCGTCGAGTTGTCGGACGTCATCAAGAAAGAATTCCCGCTCTCCACCGAGCGCACCGTGCACATCATGATGCAGGTCTGCTCTGTGCTTTCCGAGGCCCACGCCAACACCATCGTCCACCGGGATCTCAAGCCCGAAAACATCATGCTGATCGACCGCATGGACGATCCCAACTTCGTGAAAGTCCTGGACTTCGGCATCGCCAAGCTGCACGAGCGCGACCCCAACGAACCGGCCATCACCATGCAGGGGATGGTCTGCGGCACGCCCGAATACATGTCCCCGGAACAGGCGATGGGGAAGGAACTCGATCCCCGCACGGACCTGTATTCGTTGGGTTGCGTGCTCTACGAAATGCTGACCCAGCGGGTGCCGTTCCGGAATCCCAATCCCCAGGCGCTTCTGGCGATGCACATCAAGGAAAAGCCCGTGCCGCCGAGCCAGCTCATGCCCGATCTGAATATCGATCCGGCGCTGGAAAAAGTCGCCCTCAAGGCGATGAAGAAAAAGGTGGAGAACCGCTACCAGTCCTCGATGGAAATGCGTCAGGCTCTAGAGGCGATATTGGTAGACAGCGGAGCCTATCGTCCCACGTCGGCCTCGCAACCCATTCCGACGCCTCCGCAGACGCCTCCGCCCCCTCCGCAGAACGGAAACCTGAACAACATCCCGACCCAGTTCAAAACGTCGGATACCTCGTCTTCCTCCCCGATGGTTCCCGATCCCTACCAGGCCCAACAGCGGGGCGAACCCGTTTCGACGGCGGAAGTGGCTCGCATGGCCGGCATGGGAGGCGGCAATAGGGGCAAAATGATCGTCGGCGCGGTCGCGGCGCTGGTGCTCGTCGTTGGAGGAATCTGGGTCGCGTTCGGCGGGGATGACGCCCCGCAAGCGTCGAGCACGCCGAAAAAGGAGATTCAAGCCGATTCGGTTGCAACCAAACTGCCCGCCCTCCTGCCGCCTTCACCCGAGCATGAACCGGACGAGCCTGCGGAAAAAAACGTGAAAAAAGCCGACGTTCCGCGAAAAGTTGCTCCGAAAAGCACTCCGAAACCCACGCGAACCGCTTCGACGAAGACAGAGCCCCAAAAAGCTCCTCCTGTCGTCGCCGCCGTGAAAGACGAGCCGGAGCCCGAACCGGCCCAAAAGACCGAAAAGAAGAAAAGCAAAAAGCTCGATGCCGCCGAGCGCATGGAAAAAGCCCTGGAGTACTACGAGAAAGGCAAGCAGGAGTTCAGCAAGGGCAACGTCGATGCCGCGATTCGCAACTACAAGAAATCCCTCAAGTACAATCCGCGCTCGTCGCGCACCCACAAATTGCTTGGGCAGGCGTACCAGAGCCAGGGAAAGAACGCGCTTGCGAAAAAACACTTCGGCCAATACCTTCGCTACAATCCGAACGCCCCGGACGCCTCGATTATCCAGGGTATGATCGATTCCCTCTAAGAGTCCGCCGATGAACGCCTGGATTGAATTACTGGAAAGCCTGGGCCTGCTCGCGCTGGGCGTCGTCGTGGTGCTCGTGCTGCGGCGCGTGCTGGCGGTGGAGCCTCGCGGGAATGAGGAACTCAAGGCCGACCCGGAACAATGGGACCGCGCCGAGCGCGTCGCCCCGGAAAACCTTCGTGCCGGGGATTTGCTGTTGCGTAGCGATGGGCTGATCCTGCGTTACCTGCGAAAGGCGGAGACCGGCGAGTATTCCGAGCGCGAGGAATGGCTGTTCGAGCCGATCGAGGACGGGCGGGCCATCGAGTTGCACGTGGGAATTCCGCGCGACGAGTTTCACGACGTGCGGCGTATCGAAAACGCCGCGCCGGAGACGTCGAAGAGCTGAGAGCCCCCCGTTTTTTCGGAGAATGAAGAGATGAAAGAAGAACCACGGTACGAGGAATTGATCGAACGCCTGGAGGCCATCGTCGAGCAGCTCGAACGGGGAGAAAAGCCTCTGGATGAATCGCTGGAGCTTTTCCAGGAAGGCGTTTCCCTAGTCAAAACCGCCACCAAACGCCTGGACGGCGTGGAGAAAAAGGTGGAAATCCTGATGAAGGATATCGGCAAGGACGAACGTTTCGAGGAGTTTCCCGACGCGGAAGAATCCTGAGACTTCGTTTTTTTCTCCATCGTCACACCACATCCAAAAACGAAAGGACCGGTTATACTTCCCGCGCGGCACAGCCTGAACGCCTGGACGCTCACCCATGCAACCGGTTTGCGAAGGCTGTTTCGCTTCGGCACGCTGGCGGCGCTGGGTTGTTTTCTTTTCCTGGTCCTGCGTATCCGTTCCGTGCTGGAATCGAGCCAAAGTCCATACTCCGATCTCGTGATTCCGCTGTATCTCGATTTTGCGCTGGTGTTCGTACTGACGCTTGTGTACCCGCGCGTGCGTGTTTTATTGTACGTGCTTTCCGCACCCAAATGCGCCGCACTGTTCGCCGACGCGATTTTCTGGTGGAATGGCTCGGAAGGCTCTCAGGCCGTTTCGTTGATTCTTCCCCAGGGTTGGGCCATGGTGCAGGCCGCATATGGCGTAGTCTACGGGCTGTTGCTATTTTGGATGTTGATGGTGTTGGAGCCCCTCGAAGCCAATCCCCAAAAGGTTCCTGGACTGAAACAGCCGCATCGCCCCGCGCGCTGGAGTCGCAAACTGGATTTTTGGCTTACGTCCGGGTTTGTGGCATTTTGGTTGCTGGCGGCGCTGGTGAAATGGCTGGGAGCGCGATGACGAAACAGGAGAAAATCCGCCTCGACGTGCTGTTGGCCGAACGAGGGTTGGCCCCCAGCCGTCAGAGGGCGCAGGCGTTGATTCTGGCGGGACAGGTCGTGGTGGGCGACCACGCCTGCACCAAGGCGGGAGAGCGTTTCGTCCCGGACGTGCCCATCCGTCTCAAGGGCGATCCCAATCCATACGTTTCGCGCGGAGGATTGAAGCTGCAAAGCGGCTTGGAGCATTACGGCGTTGATCCCGTGGGCTTCGTCTGCCTGGATGTCGGAGCCTCCACCGGAGGGTTCACCGATTGCCTGCTCCAGCGCGGGGCGCAAAAAGTGTACGCGCTCGATGTGGGCACCAACCAACTCGACTACCGCCTGCGCAGCGATCCTCGCGTGATCTGCTGGGAGCGCACCCACGTCAAGGAACTGGGGTCGAAAACGTTTGAGGAAACCATCGACCTGATTGTGATGGACGTGAGTTTCATTTCGATGAGGCAGGTGTTGCCGTATCTGTTTCCTCTCATGCACGTGGGAGCCGGATTGCTGGGGATGGTCAAGCCGCAGTTCGAGGTAGGCCGGGAGCGTGTAGGCAAGGGCGGCGTCGTGCGCGATCCGGCCTTGCAGGCCGAAGCGGTCGAGTCCGTGCGTCAGCTACTGCGGGAAGAGGGATTTTCCTCCGCCGAGCCGTTTCCCAGCGCCGTGAAAGGTCCGAAGGGAAACCAGGAATGGTTCGTGTATGTGCCTGGAAATACGAAGAAATAGGCGATACGGAAAAAGAATCGTTGAAGCAGGCGTAGGTCGGATAAATTGTTATCCGACAAAATTCTCTGCACACCTCGTGGATTGTCGGATAGCAACGCTATCCGACCTACTGTTGAATAGGAATCGCTTGGTTTTTTCGGGGCGTTTCTTCCCCATCGGTCGTGGGAGGAGGGCTTTTTGTTGGGGCGGCTTTCGATGTATTCGTGACGAGGGTTTCCAGTTCGTGCAAGGCATCCTGGTTGAACGTCCCGGTTTTTTCGGAAAAAAGGTTCTGATACAAAAGAGGGTAGGGGATTTTCGTGCCGACCTTTCGGGCCTGTCCGATGAGGTTTTGCACCTTTTTTGCCGAGGATACATCCAGCCCCAGCTGTCCGGCTGTATGGCAGAATGTTTCCTGTGGAGTTTCACCATGTGGATAGCGGCAACTGGATTGATCCGCGCAGCAGCGAAGCGCCGTGTTTCGGAGGTGTCGATTCAACTCCCGTATCGGGCGAGGTTCTCGTTTTCCCAGCGTTTTTTCCATCTGTCGGGCATACGGAATCCATTCGTCGGCGGGTAAGTATTGGAAGATGAAATTTTCGAGATCGTAGAGATTCGCGTCTTCGCCACGATTCTCCCACTGGGAAAGTCCACCCAGTCCCGCAACGTTCGAATAATAAAAAGGGAGCACTTTCTTCACCAGCCGAACCCCCGTTTCTTTGGCTTTCTCGCTTCGGTAGATCGTGCTCCAGTGTTCGAATTGGAGAAGGTAAAGTGTTTCGAGGGCTTGCACGTCTTCGGGATGGCGATCCAGGGTGTTGGATAGCTTGGTCAGGCACTCCATCGAGCTGCGGTCGGTTTTGTCGTCGTACAGTTTTTGCGGATCGCACTCGGGAAATCGATCTTCGTGAATTCCAAGTGCGAAAAGGATGATGGCCCAGCAGATCATGAGTCGTTCTCCCTTGTGATTTCAATCGGTTAGCCACCTGTTCGCCGCTTTCAACCGGTGTGAATTCCCGGCGAGGTCTAAACAAGAAATTGTCGGAATTTCGGACCCAAGAGGTCCAAGTGCCTCTCCCGTTGGGAGAGGCCGGTGCTTCAGCACCGGGTGAGGGGAATTTTGCTCCCTCACCCTAGTGGATCATTCGGATAGAAAAGCGGGGTATAGAGATTTGAGTTTGATACGAGCATCTTCGGTTGTGAAACGCCAGTCGACGCCGATTTGACATTTGTTTCGGTTTCGTTCCCATGCCTTGATTTCTTTGCGCATGTTGTTGATCTCACCGATCCGTCGCGACAAGCACTGCCGTGTCATGGCCGACAATTCGCACTCGGCGATATTCAACCAGCTTCCATGTTTCGGCGTGTGATGGATCTCCAATCTGCGTGTCAGCCGCCGCGCCTCTTCCGGTTCGAACGCTTCGTACAACGAACCGACGCTGTGTGTGTTCAGATTATCCATGACCAGCACGACCTTTTCGGCGTCCGGATAATCCACTTCCAGCAAGGTTTTGACTTCCTGTGCCCAATCCTTCTTCGTCCTGCGCTCGCGTGCTTCCACCCGCCGCCACGATCCCAAAGGCTCCGTAAACAGGAAGATCGCCGCCGTCCCGTTTCGTTCGTATTCGGAATCGAACCGAGCCGGATGACCGGGGGCGACGGGGACCGGAACCCGTGTTTCTCGGATCAACTGCACCGGTTGCTCGTCCATGCACACCAGGGGCATGGATGGATCGTAAGGGCGTTTGTACACATCCAGCACGTCTTCCATGCGTGCTACGAATTCGGCATTCGCTTTCGGAGGAATGCACCACATCCGTTTCAGGTGAGGCTTACATTCATTTTTTTAAGTGTCTCCATCACCGTTTGAGGCGAGATGGAATCCACGACATTTAACTCCACAAGGCGGTCGGCCAACATTTTCAAACTCCAGCGCGAGCGACCCTCGGGTGGCGGCGAGCAGGCCTGAGCGATCAGAACGGCCTCTCCCTCGCCGTCTAGTTTGCGTTTTCTGGAAGGACGCTCCTGCTTCTTTCGATTCAACGCGCCTTCAAGTCCGCGTTCGACGAAGCGTTGCCGAATCTGGGCCACCGTCGAGGCATGGCATCCGTAGGCTTCGGCGGCTTTTTCGTCAATCCAGCCCGGACCGTCAGCATCCACCGCCAGCAATACGTGAGCATGACGGATCTTGTAAGCCGCCGTGCGCCCTTTTTTCACCAGAGCCTCAAGGTACTCCCTTTCCTTATCCGTGAGACGAACGATATAATATTTGGCCATTATCTTCTCCATTCAATATTCTACAGTAAATGGAGATATTGTACTCGAAAATACTCATCGATTCAACACGAATGATGCACTAGCCCTCTCCCAGAGGGAGAGGGAACTTTTTTCTTTGTTATTCATAGTTATTCATAGGTTACAAAATAATTCCATGGTTATCGTATGACAATGTTTCGTGACTTTCCAACCCTATCGAAACTCACCCGTTTTCCATACCGTTTCCGAAACAGGCTTCTTTGAAGACCCGTGCGGCGTTGCCTCCGAGGATTTTCCGCACGGTTTCCGGCGCATGACCCCGACGCATCAACCCCTCGGTCAGGTTTGGCAGCCCGAGGCAGTCGCGGAGACCTTTTGGGAGAATCAGGCCGGAGCCTTCCCAGTCGCTACCGATGGAGACGTGATCCTCGCCCACGGTGTTAACCACGTAGTCGATGTGGTCCAGTACGGGTTCGATATCGATGAACGACCGCCCGGCGAGAAAGGCCGGAACGAAGATGATGCCGACTGTTCCGCCGGAATCCGCCACGGCGCGAAGCTGTTCGTCGTCGATGTTTCGCCACAGATCGAAGACGCCGCACACGCCGGTATGGGACACGAAGACCGGCCTTTTCGAACGCTTCACGGCTTGCATGAATGTTTTTTTGTTGCAGTGCGCCAGATCCACCGCGAGGCCCTGCTCGTTCATGCGGTCTACGAGTTCCTCGCCCAGGGGCGTCAGACCCCGGTTGGGATCGGCCCCACGCCCCTTGGCGCAGGTGGCGAAGCGGTTGGAGGAGAAGTGGGTCAGGGTGATGTAATGCACACCCAACCTATGGAATACAGGGAGTTTTTCCATATCTCCACCGAGACAGTGCGCCCCTTCAAGCCCCATGAAACCGGCCTTGCGTCCCCGCAGACCTTCGACGCTCAAATGCTCGGAACCCTCCACCGCGATGAAGCGATTTCCGCTGTCTCGAATCGTGTTTTGGAACCGCGAAACCTGGTGCAATGCCGCTTGCAGGCGGCGTTCCTCGCCCGCCATGGGCAGGCAGACCACCCCGAGCCCCACGACGTCGAGGCCGCTCTCCTCCATGCGAGGTAGATCCACGTGGGACAGCAGCGTCCCGAACGGCAGATGCCTGTGCCTTCGCAGGAAGTCGTAGCCCACCCAGGAACTCCACATGAAGGCGTCCACGTGCAGATCGACAATCAGGGAATCGTGATGGAAATCAAGGACTTCCCGGCTGATGCCGTGGGTTTCGTTCATCGAGAATCTCCGTGCTACGTAGGGTATTTGTGCTGGAGGTATCGTACTGCGTTTCGGGAGAAGCTCCCAACCGTTTTCTCGAAAAAAACGGAATTCGAATGCAAAATGGGGCGGAAGGGGAGTCCGAACCCGCCTTGATTCTGCCAAAAAGCAGATGTGCAAATTTATGAAAAATCGTGCAAATTCGGTGGACGAGCAACGCTCGTAAAAAACGAGCGTCGCTCGTTTTTAGGGCCGAAAACAGTGGTTTTTGTCCAGTTGCTTTACACTTTTTACGAGGGTCCCTCGACTCGTTGCGAGAAAACCGGGGATGACTTTGCACGTTTCTGCGTAAGTTTTCGCGAGTTTTGCGGCATGGATCGAGCATGACGTGAGTTTGCGTAAAAATGCACGAGTTTGCAGTATATTCAATGGAGTTTGGAGGGGCTGGAGGTGTGGAATTTTTGTTGTCTAAAGGTTCCGAAAGGAGTAGTGTGATTTTATGCAGATGGTTGGAACGTAGGTCAAAGGTGGGACTCCAAGATGGAGCAGGATTCCATCCTGCTTCTAAACATTTCGGTTCAGGTTGGAAACCTGAACCGGCGAAGGGGAATCAAGAAATTACTTAAAACTTGTGTTCAACGGAAGCAGTAGCCCTACGTAGTTCTTTCATCGTCTGAATCGTGCGATTGCTCTTTCATTGTCTTTTGAATCCGTTCGAATTCATTCATCAAGGCGTAAAAGTTTTGGCACGATTCCCTGTCTTTGATCATTTCTGTCACAAGTGTTTCAAAGCGCTCATCACCTAGAATTTGTCGCTGTCGAAGCAGCCAATCCAGATCGATTCTAATCCTGGGACTATTTAATTGAGTGTGAATCGCTAGGCTCTGCAGGTTGTAAGCCAGACCTTCCTTTGGATCATTTGGATCATTTTGTTCTGTTTTAAGTATCCCCAGTTGGTGGAAGCTAGCTGCCATGCCCATTCGATCGCCAATTTCTTCAAACATTTCTAAGGCTCTGCGATATTGCTGTTCCGCTGTATCGTAGTCCCCCCGAGAGCGAGCGATAATCCCCAGTTGGTGGAAGCTAGCTGCCATGCCCATTCGATCGCCAATTTCTTCAAACATTTCTAAGGCTCTGCGATATTGCTGTTCCGCTGTATCGTAGTCCCCCCGAGAGCGAGCGATAATCCCCAGTTGGTGGAAGCTAGCTGCCATGCCCATTCTGACGCCTAATTCTTCAAATATTTCAAGAGCGCGGAAGTACTCCCGTTCTGCAGTGTCGTAGTCTCCACTTGCTTGGGCTAAACTACCCAATTGGCCATAACTATTAGCTATGCCTATTCGGTCACCTATTACTTCAAACATCTCTAGGGCACGGCGATATTGCCGTTCTGCTGTACCGTAGTCCCCACGATAATGAGCTATCATGCCAAGCTGGTGATAGCTTTTAGCAGTGCCAGCTCGGTCACCTATTGACTCTAGAATACTTAAAGCACGGTGGTATTGTTGTTCAGCCGTGTCATAATCACTGCGTAAAAAAGCAAGATTTCCCATTTGATGATAGCTTCTTGCCTGTCCCACTCTATCGCCAGTCTCCTCTTTAATTTCCAGGGAGCGATGAAAGTACTGTTCCGCTTTTTTCCAATCCGCACGTTCCTGGGCGAGAATACCTAACTGGTGGTATGTTGCGGCCAGTCCCACCCTATCGCCACTCTCTTCTTGGATTTCCAGGGAGCGGTGAAAGCACTGTTCCGCTTTTTTCCAATCCGCACGTTCCTGGGCGAGAATACCTAACTGGTGGTATGTTGCGGCCTGTCCCACTCTATCGCCAGTCTCCTCTTTAATTTCCAGGGAGCGATGAAAGCACTGTTCCGCTTTTTTCCAATCCGCACGTTCCTGGGCGAGAATACCTAACTGGTGGTATGTTGCGGCCTGTCCCACTCTATCGCCAGTCTCCTCTTTAATTTCCAGGGAGCGATGAAAGCACTGTTCCGCTTTTTTCCAATCCGCACGTTCCTGGGCGAGAATACCTAACTGATAATAACTTGGAGTCATTTTCTTAGTCTGCATCTTACTGGAATCTCCAAAGTTGAATGATAGTCATTATTTCTCCTGATGCCTGTCTCTGTAGATAGAATAATCTGCCAAGCTATCGTCCTTTGTTTGTATGATCGTATATCGGTTCGTTTATTTTCGACAGGAAGGTGACTTCTATCCCTTCAAGTGTGACTGTTGTTTTACTTTCCTCTTCGCTGAAGGTGAATCTAGCTTTTTCGATACGTATATTAGAAAAAGGGAGTTGAGCGTGTTTCCCATTTGTTACTTTTTCTATAATATTTCTATTTAGGAGATTTTGGGTATTTTGTGCAATGCTTTCAATCACTTTTTTATGCCGTTCCTCTGCCCGTGCACCTTCCTTACAAAACTCCTCGTAGAGTTTGTCTACTTTTTCCTTGGTCTCAATTACCTCTTTACTAATCTTTTCTAAAGACTGTGCAAGATTTTGCATGAAAATAGGGCGAGTAAGTAATTTCTCAAAGAACTCCATCATAAATTGGGTCTGGTCTTTTTGGGTGGCTGCTATGTTACTCAAGGCCTGTTCTAGACTATCCCAATCTTGCTTCAAATGAGCTTGAATTGCAGGAAGGACCTGTTTCCAGTTCTCTCGGAAAGCTTCATCTATCAATAAGTAGTTCTCAGTTTCTTGGATGGCCGCCTTAACCTTGGCGTGGTTAGACAGGGAATATATTCCACTAAACGCTAGCTTGATAGTATCAGCGATGAAGTTCCCTATAGGATTGACGGTATTATACATATGTGGTTGCCTGTACGCGAAAACATTCCTCACTATTATGCTTAATTATAGTATAGCGAAGTCATTTTAAATGTGCAAATGTAAACAAGAATCATTTAATTATCACAAAAGCCTTGAAGCGCCTAAAGAGGACGCTTTTATGGTTAGTGGTGACGCTTTTATATTATTAAAGAGACGAGTTCGTTGGAAATTGGCGAGTGGCCTGCGATTGATTTTACGAGGGCCAGGAGTGGATGAACCCCAAAAGACACACAGCCTCCCGAACTCCGTTCGTGAGACTATAGCACCCATGAAAATTGGAAGGTTACCTCATCCCCAAAAAACGAAGGAAACATTTCCCCCATATCACCTCCTTCTGTCCCCATCCTTGAAAGCAAATCGTTCCTGTTGTAGGGTAGGCGTCGCGCAAGTCACTTGCGCACGCGAACCGATACGCATTCACGACGGGTGGCCGTGACAAGGAATGAACTTTGGGTGGCATGGGCAAACCGCAGGTTGCCCATGTGCATGAATGAGGACACGGGCAAGCTACGCTTGGCCCGTGTCACCCGCCGATGTCTACCATGGATACTCTGCGGCTTATGAAAAGGAAAATGGAAAATTCATGGTAACGTACGTAACCAAAGGGCACTACTGAAACGATGAAAGGATAAATAAAAATGTTAAAAAAATACTCTCATAAAACCATAGTATTCTCCCTCCTTTTCGTCTTGCTCGTCCCCCTTTCCTGTGCGGAAGATAGCGAGGAGCAGGAAATCGATGAAAGACTGTGGATTGACACCGCACATAAACTGATGTGGCAAAATAGTTTTGATGAGGAAGAAGGAGGCTATTGGGTAATCAGTAGAAAAGAGTCCGAAGGCTATTGCGACGAACTCGAACTTGCCGAATACGACGATTGGAGAATGCCTTCATTGGATGAACTAAAAACACTGATTCGCAACTGCCCTGCAACAGAACCGGAGGGAGAATGCGAACTTTCCGAGACTTGTGCCGATTGGGAAACCTGCTATAGCGATGACTGCGATGGATGTGTAGAGTCGGTCGATTGCACATACCGTCCGGTGGAATTGCAAGGCTATTGTGGAAGATATTACACCGATACACAATATGTTCCGAATACTCTTCCCAGTCCTCATGAAATGGAAGCCGTTTTTATGGTGGATTTTTGGACAGGTGAAATTCTGAGGTATCAAGTGCCAGAAACCGATTCTTTCGGCTCAGATTACATTCGCTGTGTAAGGGATTTGTAACGATACAAACCCGAATGCCCACCTGAAAACCAAGTAACCCCTTCCACCGCCTCCAGTCCCCTATCCTTGAAAGCAAATCGTTCCTGTTGTAGGGTAGGCGTCGCGCAAGTCACTTGCGCACGCGAACCGATACGCATTCACGGAGCGAAGCGATGACGTTGAAAAATTTCGATGAAGCGATTGCACGGGCGCAGGGAGGCGGACCGCGCCGCCTGGCCGTGGTCTGCGCCGAGGACGATCTCGTGCTGCAAGGCGTGTCCGAGGCGGTGGAACTGGGGTTGGTCGAGCCGCTGTTGTTCGGCGACCGGGAGGCGATTTATGCCCGGCTCGATGCGCTTGGCCTACCGCATTGGGAAACGGTGCACGTCGAAGGCAGTCCCAAGGACGTGTCGTTTCGCGGCATCGATGCCATTCGCGCCGGGGATGCGGACTTGATTATGAAAGGCCAGATGTCCACCTCGGCCCTGTTCAGCGCCGTGCTCCACCACGAACGCGGCCTGCGCACGGACCGTGCGCTTTCGCACATCGCCTTCGTGGAAATCGCTACCTACCCGAAATTGTTCGGCTTTACCGATGGCGGACTGAACGTCAGGCCGGATTTCGACAAAAAGGTGCAGATCGTCTCGAACGCGATCCATGCCTTCCATCGTTTCGGCTACGAAAGGCCGAAGATCGGCCTTCTGGCCTACGTCGAAAAGGTGCGCAAAGGCGATCCCGAAACGGAGGATTGGGCGAAAATCACCGAGATGGCGAAAAACGGCGCGTTCGCCGAAGCCGCCGTGGAAGGTCCGCTGGCGGCGGATCTTTGTTTGAGTCGTGAGGCGGCGGAAATCAAGCATATCGAAAGCGAAGTGGCGGGCGACGTGGACGTCATCGTTGCCCCGGATATTACCGTGTGCAACGCCTGTACCAAGTGCATGGTCTTGGCCGGTGGCACTGCCGCCGGGGTGATGGTCGGGGCGAAAACGCCCATCGTCGCTCTGTCGCGCACCGACACGCCGCGCATCCGGGTCAGTTCCATCGCCATGGCGATCTGCCTGATGGAAAAGGAAGGATAACGTCATGCGCCTGCTCGTGGTCAATCCCGGCGGCACGGGAACGAAACTCGCCCTGGTCGTGGACGACTCCCAGGAACACGCCGCGAACCTGGAGCACGCCCCGGAAGAGTTGGCGGGGTTCGGGCGCAGCGTGGAACAGCTTGATTTTCGGTTGAAAAGCCTGGAAGACCAATTGGATGCATGGGGCGTGGATCGGGTTTCGCTCGACGCCGTGGTGGGGCGCGGCGGACCGCTGGGACCGCTACGCGCCGGAACCTACCGGGTCAACGACGCCATGCGGGAAGATATCCTCGAAGGCCGCGTGTCCACCGACCACCCCAGCCTGCTTGGGGCGTTGATGGCGTATGGCATTGCCGAACCGCTGGGCCTTCCAGCCTTCGTCGTCGATCCGGTGAGCGTGGACGAGCTGGCCGACGTCGCACGGCTTTCCGGACTGAAAAACCTGCCCCGGCGCTCTCTGTGGCACGCCTTGAACAGCCGCCACGCCGCCCGGCTCGCCTGTCGTGAACGCGGATTGGACTACCTCGCATCGAAGGTGGTCGTCGCCCATCTTGGTAGCGGGATCAGTGTTTCGGCCCACGTGAACGGACGCGCGGTGGACGTGTCGAATCCGAACGATTCCGGCCCTTTTTCACCTCAGAGGGCCGGGGAGCTTCCGACGTCGGGGCTGGTGAATCTGTGCTTTTCCGAAAATGCGGATAAGTCCAGTATATTCAAGATGTTGCATCGCGTAGGCGGTCTCGTGGATCATACCGGAACCCAGGATCTGCGCGAGGTCGAATCCCGCATGGATGCCGAAGACGACGCCTGCCGTCTGGCCTGGAAAACCATGGCCTACCAAGTTGCCAAGCAGATTGGAGCGATGACCGTCGCCTGCGGCGGTTGCGACCTGATCGTGCTCACCGGAGGGCTGGCGAAGTCCCCAAGATTTGCGCACGAGGTAAAAAAACTGGTATCGTTTCTCTCTCAAGTGATAGTGTTGGCTGGAGAAATGGAAATGGACGCACTCGCCCAGGGAGCCGCACGGGTTCTTCGAAAGGAAGAGGCTGCCGGGGAATATACGCCGTTCGAGTCAAGGAGGTAACGTATGAAAGCCGTGTTGTCCGGCAACGAAGCCGTCGCACGGGGACTTTGGGAAGCCGGAGGAGGGCTGGCCGTGGCCTATCCCGGTACGCCATCGACCGAAATCCTCGAAAACTGCGGGCGGTATCCCGAACTCGTCGCCCAGTGGGCCATCAACGAAAAAGTGGCTTTGGAAGTCGCGGCGGGAAGCGCCATTGGCGGAGTACGTTCCCTTTGCGCCATGAAACACGTCGGGCTCAACGTGGCCGCCGATCCGCTGTTCACGCTCAGTTATACCGGTGTGGGCGCGGGGTTGGTGATCGTTACGGCGGACGATCCGCAGATGCACTCGTCGCAGAACGAGCAGGACAACCGCCACTATGCCCGTGCGGCGAAATTGCCCATGCTCGAACCCTCGGATTCCGCCGAGGCGATGGAATTCGTCAAGGAAGCTTTTCGGATGTCCGAAGCCTACGATACTCCGGTGCTTTTGCGGCTGACCACCCGCCTGTGCCACGTGCAGTGCGTGGTCGAGTTGTCCGACCGGGAAGAGGTCGAGCCGAAGCCGTACAAGAAGGATTTCGAGAAGTACGTCATGTTGCCGGTCAACGCCCGCAAGCGACATCCGATCGTGGAAAACCGGCTCAAGGAACTGCGCAAGGCGGGGAAGTCGAGTCCCTGCAACCGCACCGAAAAAGGGAAGGAAAAATACGGGTTTATCACGTCCGGTATTTCGTATCAGTACGTCAAGGAAGCCTATCCCACCGCACCCGTACTGAAATACGGGCAGGTCTTTCCGCTCAACACCGAACTTGCCCGGCGTTTTACGAAAAAAGTCGATAAGGTCTACGTGGTCGAGGAGGGCGACGCCTTCCTGGAGGACCAACTCAAGGCGGTGGGAATTCCAGTCCACAAGGGCAAGGAACGCACCGGTTTCATTGGCGAACTCAATGCCGATCTGGTGCGGCAGGCTTTCGGCAAAAAGCCGAAAAAGGGACTGCAAACGGACATGGACGTTCCGGGTCGTCCTCCGGCGCTGTGCGCGGGTTGCATCCATCGCGGGATCTTCACCGCGCTGAAGAAGGAAAAAGCTACTGTTTTCGGGGATATAGGCTGCTACACGCTGGCCGCCCTGCCGCCGGTATCCACGATGGACACCTGCATCTGCATGGGGGCGTCCATTTCGGCGTCCACGGGCATGTCCAAAGCCATGGATGTCGCCGGGAAGCGGGAAAAACTGGCCTGCACGCTGGGGGATTCCACCTTCATGCACTCCGGCGTTACTGGGTTGATCGATGCGGTGCACAACAACGCCCGCTTCGTGGTCTGCATTCTCGACAACCGCGTCACGGCGATGACCGGACAGCAGAACAACCCCGTCACCGGCAAGAACCTGCGTGGCGAGAAAACCCACAAAATCGACCTGAAACGGCTCGTCAGAGCCTGCGGCGTGAAGTACGTCGATACCGTAGGCGGATACGACGTGGAAGGGATTCGAAAAATCCTGCAAAAACACTGGGAATACAACGAGATGTCGGTGCTGATCGTGCAGGAGCCGTGCATTCAGGTGTCCAAGAAAAACGATACCTCTTATGCCACCGATCCCGAATTGTGCGTCGGCTGCAAACAGTGCACGAAAATCGGCTGCCCGGCGGTGAATTTCGACCTGAAAGCGAAGAAATCATCCATCGATGCGCTGCTGTGCGTCGGCTGCGGGCTGTGTGCGGACCAATGCAAGTTCTCGGCGATCTATCGCATCGACCAGGAAGAAGAGCATCGCAAGCAGGCCGTGGAAGTTCTGAAAAAGCGCAGGGAAAAGAAAAACCGCCAGGGCGAGTAAATCAGGCAGGAGAGAGAACATGAGCAGCGTAGCCGCAAACAAGGTTACCAATATCCTCGTGGTCGGAGTGGGAGGGCAGGGCATCATTCTGGCCGGAGAAATTCTCGCCGATGTGGCGCTAAATGCCGGATTCGACATCAAGAAAAGCGAAATTCACGGAATGGCCCAGCGCGGCGGCAGCGTCAATTCCCAGGTTCGTTTCGGCAAGCAGGTGTTTTCACCGGTGATTCCTCGTGGCGAGGCGGATATTCTCCTTTCTTTCGAAAAGCTGGAACCGTTGCGCTGGATCGAGTACTGCAACGCCAAGACGGTGGCCATCGTCAACGACCATTCGATCCACTCGCTGACCACCGCAACGGGCCTGCAACGCTATCCCGACAACGTGGAGGATGAGCTAAACGCCCGTTTCGGCAACCTTTTCCTCATTCCGGCGCAGGATATCGCCGAAAACATCGGCAATCCTCGCGTGGTCAACGTCGTTCTTCTTGGATTGATGGCCAGCATGTTGGATTTCGACAAGGAAAACTGGCTCGACGCCTTGAAAAAACGGTTGAAGCCGAAGTTCATCGACATAAACCTGAAGGCGTTCGAAAGTGGCTACACCTTTTTCTCTGAATAATTTCAAGGGCTTCTATGTTTTTCTCCCGCGATCAATACTAGCACGAGAGGTTTGTCATGCCCCAGGCCGTCGTGATCGGCACCGGAAGTTATCTTCCCGACAAGCGATTGACCAACGAGGATCTTGAACGGTTCACGTTTTCCAGTTCAAAAGGTGAAACCTACCACGAAAAAGCCACGAACATCGTCGAACGCACCGGCATCCGCGAACGCCGCGTGGCCGAGAACATGATGACGTCCGATCTCGCCGCCGAGGCGGCGCGCCGGGCGATTCAGGCCGCGAAAATCCCGCTGGACGAAATCGACCTTTTGCTGTTTTCCTCGTCCACGCCGGACTACAAGATTCCCAAATGCGCCCCGTCGGTGGCCAGCAAGATCGGCTTGCACGGCATCGCGGCCTACGACTTCGGAAAGGATTGCTCCGGCTGCCTGGAAGCCATCGAAGCGGCGTCCTATTACATCATGGCCGGTCGGCACGAAACGGTGCTCGTGGTTGCGGCGGAACGCTGCTCGACCTTCGTAAACTACCAGAATAAGGCCACTTCGGTGATTTTCGGCGACGGCGCCGCCGCCGTAGTGCTTCAGCGGCGCGAGGATACCGACCGGGGATTTCTCCACTGTGTCGCCGGTTCCCAGGGGGATCTGGCTGAACGGCTGTACGTCCCGGTGGGCGGCAGTTCCCGCCCTTACGAAGAGGGTGTGGACTGGGTCGATACCAAACTCAGAATGGACGGCAAGGCGGTGTTCGATTACGCATCCCAGGTGTTTGCGATGGGTGTGGAACGCCTGTTTGCCGAAAAAGGTATGAGTGCCGGGGACTTGGACCTGCTGATTCCCCACCAGTCGAACCTTCGCATCATCGAAGCGGCGGCCAAATCCTTGGATCTGCCCATGGACAAGGTGATGCTCAACGTGGATCGCTACGGAAACACGGCGGGAGCCTCGACGCTGATCGCGCTCGACGAAGCCGTGCGCGGAGGCAAACTGCACGCGGGCGACATCGCCTGTCTCGTGGCGTATGGGGCGGGCTTTTCCTGGATCGCCTCGCTGTTCCGCTGGTAGAATGAGCCGCTCCGATACCATCGCCGCACTGGCCACGCCCCCCGGAAGCGGTGGTATCGCTATCGTGCGTCTTTCCGGTCCCGATGCTCACGCCATCGGAACGAAGCTGTTTCACCCCAAGTCGAAAACCTGCGATTTCAAGCCGAACCGCCTGATTTATGGTTGGATTCGCCACGAAGGCCAGACCCTCGACGAAGTGCTGTACGTGCGCTTCGCTCCCGGACGCAGCTATACGCGGGAAGAAGTGGTCGAAATGCACCTGCACGGCGGTTTGCGTCACTCGGCGCAGATTCTGGAAGCGGTGTTCGAATGCGGGGCGCGTCCCGCCGATCCGGGTGAATTCACCATGCGGGCCTTTTTGAACGGTCGGATCGACCTCACCCGCGCCGAAGCGGTGGCCGAAGTCATCGAAGCTCGTACTCGTTCCGGTCTGCGTGCCGCGCGCCGCCAGTTGACGGGCGAACTGGCGCAGCGATTCGAGGAACTTCGGGCGCAACTGCTTGAAACGCTTGTGGAAATCGAAGCCTACCTGGATTTCCCGGACGAGGATGTAGAAGGCGGGGACCGGGTGCGCATCAGGGACGGACTGGCCAAAGCCCGAGATTTCCTCGACAAAGCGCGAGACAGCTACCGCACCGGGCGGATACTCAAGGACGGGGCTGAGGTGGTGCTCGCCGGGCGTCCCAACGTGGGGAAATCCTCGCTGCTCAACCGGCTTGTAGGCCGAGAACGCGCCATCGTTACCGAGTTGCCAGGCACCACCCGCGACATGCTGGAGGAAATCGTCGAACTCGACGGTCTGCCGTTACGTTTCGTCGATACCGCCGGGCTTCGCAAGGGTGGCGATCGCGTGGAAAGGGAAGGCGTCGCCCGCGCCGAGGAACGCATGAAGCAGGCGGATATCGTGCTGGGAATGTTGGACAATTCCCTTCCTCTGACACCGCAAGACCTTGAAATGATGAAGAAACTTCCGCAGGATCGAACGTTGTGGATCGCCAACAAATGCGACCTCGCCGCCGCCTGGACTCCGGAAGAGATTTCCCTGAAACAAGACCCCATTTCCATCAGCGCCAAAACCGGGGAGGGAATCGACGCGATGACCGCCGCCATCCGCCTCAGACTGGATTTCGAGGGCGTTTCCCATCACGAGGTGCTGTTGACATCCTCGCGGCATAGGGCGCTCGTCGCGCGGGGAGCCGAGGCGCTGGAGCGTGCGAGCCGGGCTTTGGACGACGAAGCGGGTCTGGAACTCGTCGCGGCGGATCTCCGTGACGCCCTCCAAGGTTTGGAGGAACTGCTTGGCGTCGCCTCGCCGGACGATGTGCTGCACGAAATCTTCGGTCGCTTCTGTATCGGCAAGTAGTCCCCAAAGCTCCAAGGCGATTCAATTCTTGATTCGGCAGGAATCGAACTCATTGATTCGAGGAAAGGGTGCCCGGGTCTTCGATCCGGAATGGATCGATGGCCCGGATTGCTTGTGTTTACAAGGCCATTCGCCTTGCAGGCGAAAGACCGTGGCACCCGCGAGAGTACTTGGGGGGTAAATCCTTCAAGAATTGAATCGCCCTGCCCAAGACTCTTGCAGATACCGAGAAACCCCCGGAAATCAGTAGAAAATTTCTACGTTGGCCAACATGTTGAAGCCCGGCGCCCAGACCCCGGATGCGTGGTATTTGTACTTGGCGTCCAGCAGGTTTTCGAAGCTCAGCCCCAGTCGGATGAAGTCCTTCACCACGACTCCCGACCGCACGTTGAGGGTCCACCACGCGGGGGTGCCGCCTTCGGGGATGCGGTTGTCGGTTTTGTCTTTGGGCGAAAGTCGGTCCTGCTTGGCTGCGCCCCGCACGTAGGTTTCGGCGAAAAATTTGTAATTTTCAATATTTTCGAGGTCATACCGGAAGGTGAACTGGCCGAAAAGCGGCGGAATCTTGCTCAGCGGTTCGTGTCCGCCGTCCACTTTTTCGCGTCCGTAGGTGTAGGTAACGTGGCCGTTGACCGACATGCCGTAGCCGATCTCGTAAGAGGCTTCGCCTTCGAAGCCCATCAGTTCGCCTTCCTTGCCGTTGACGTTGTGCCGCACGGGAAGGGTGTCGATTTCCTCCAGGCCGTTGTAGGTGGTGTTTTCGCGCTTGATGATGTCCCTAAGCAGCGTGTAGTAGCCCGAAACGCTCACGCGCAGGCCGTAATCCTGGTAACGGGCCAGCAACTCGAAGGTGTCGGCGAGTTCCGGGCCGAGGCCGTCGTTGGGGATATGATAGTCATCGCCGGTGTTGCCCAGCATCCCGGCTTCCTGCATGTTCGGGGAGCGAAAGCCCTGAGACCATGTAAAGGCGGTGGTGACCATGTTTTTGTAGAAATACTGGACGCCTCCCTGAAACACCACGCCAAGATGCGAGAAATCCGCCTCGATGGTCCCGGCGGTCTTCTGGGCGGGGGCGTAGGCGTTGGTTCCGTGCAGGCGGCTGCCACCGGAAAGTTTCAGCGTGTGGCCGTTCGACGTTATCAGCGGCTCGCCTTCCAGCATCAGGAACAGGCCGTACAGGTCGTAGCTTGAATTGTCGGGGAAGCTCTGTGCCGTGAGCTTGTCCCAGGGAAGCACGGCGAAGGCTTTTTCATAGCTGTCCGCCGTAATGGCGTCGTGGTACCACATACCGCCGTAACGGAAGCGCATCCGGTCTTCGAGAATTCTCGTGGTGAACTGGAGATCTGCCCCGATGGTGTCCACGGTCGTTTCATCGCGGGTCGCGGAAATCATCGTTTTCAGGTCGTCTTCGAGACTTTTCGTGGTCTTGCGCTCGAAGAAATTCTGAAAAGAGAGCGTCAGCGTGCCCGTGGTGTCGATCGGGCGAAATACCATGTCCAGGCGTCCGTAAACCAGGTGGTCGTCGTTGTCGTAGACCTGTCCCTGCGGAGGGTTGCGGTCGAGTTTGTCGGCGCGACCCACATCCTGCATGGAAGCCATCAGATAGCCGACCTTCAGCGTCCAGTCTTCGAAAAAACCTTCTGAAAACCGGTACATGAACGATCCCATGGCGCTCCAGTGGTCGTAAGCGCTGTAGGGTTGGCGGCCTACGCTGCCGCCGCCGTCGAGGTTGGAAAAGGTCTTGAACGTCACCCCGCCCAGCATACTGAGTCCACCGGTTCCGGCATCGAAATGGGTGTGGTAGGCCAGGCCGCGATCCGCCAGGCTGGAACGCATCCCGCCGAAGGCTCCGCCGTCGAAGCCCGGTGACTGGCGAAAATCACGCGGAGCGACCGGAAAGACCTGGATCACGCCGCCCACGGCGTCCGAGCCGTACAGCACCGAGCCCGGTCCGCGCATGATTTCGATGTGTTCCACGGCGTAGGGATCGAGCAGGTTGAAGTACTGCAACGGCCCGGTGCGATACACGGAGTTGTTCAGGCGTACGCCGTCGGCCATAATCAGCACCTGCGGGCCGACCAGCCCCCGGATGATCGGCGAACCGCCGCCGTAGTTGGTTTCCTGCACGAAGGTTCCCGGTGCTTCGTAGAGAGCTTCGGGGGTGCTGCGAGGGGATTGTTCACGCATGTTGCGGTGGGTCGTGACCGACACCGAACGGTTGGAGCGAAAGCGGTCCTCACGGTCCCGATTGGCGGTGACGACCACCTCGTCGGGATTCACCGGCGTTTCCATGGTTTCGGCGGCTTTCGCTTTTCGTGCAGGCTCCGCCGTTTCTTTCATTTCCACCACGGGTTCTTTAACCGGCGGTTTTTCCTTGGTTTTCTCCTCGACTTTCGCTTCAACGGGCGGCGGCGCTTTTTCCGCAGGCTTCGCTTCCGCTTCGTCCAGTTTACCCAGCAGGTCGTCGAGAACTTTCGACGTATCTTCCGGCGGATTTCCTGCATCTTGCGCGAAGGCCGAAAACGTTCCAGCTAAAACAAATAACATTAAAAAAGCTAGCGTTTTCAGATACATGCATATTTCTCCAGTTTTGGAAACAAAGAATCGTGACGGCGTTGGTTGGAATGTAGTGTCGATAGTCCTTGCGTATCAAATACAGTGTGTTTTTTCAACTTTTCTTAAAATTATTAACAGAATGCTCGAAATTACGAACGTAGAGAAGACGAATTGTTTTATAATAAAAGGAAGAAAAGCTCATCCAGCGTTGTGAATAACGAATCGTGAAAGTAGAACGATGTTTTTACCCGGCTTTTCTTGCCTTTTAACCGAAGATCCTTATAATAACCGCCTCGTTTAACGATTGACGGCAACTCGGGCACGACACGGGAGGTTGCTCCATGGGCCTATCGAAAAAAGACCTCAAAGCCTTTCGGGAACATCTGGAAGCCAAGCGTACCGAAGTTCAACAGAACATCGACGATCGCAAGCGCAAGAGCCTTCGGGAAGCCAATAACGAAGTCGTCGTCGAAGAGCTCGACCAGGCCGCCAAAGCCTCGGAACAAGCCCTTCACCTGCGTTTGCTGGATAAAGAAATGAAGCTTTTGCGTGAAATCGATCACGCCATCGCCAAGTTCTCCGATGGCACCTACGGCATCTGCGAGGGAACCGGGGACTGGATCGAGCGCAAGCGTCTGGCCATCCGACCGTGGACGCGGTATTCGATCGAACACAAAAATGAGTTGGAAAAACGAAAAAAAGCTTCAAAGTTCTGACGATACCTTCTATATTACGTCGCGAATCAGCTTGGAGTGGTGACCGAGTGGCTGAAGGTGCTCGCCTGCTAAGCGAGTGTGGGTTGACGCCCACCGAGGGTTCGAATCCCTCCCACTCCGCCAGTTTTTGGCCGCCTTCGGGCGGCCTTTTCTTTTCGAGGAACCCATGATTACGACTTCGGATTTTAAAAAAGGCGTTCAGTTCGAGTGGGAAGGCGAACCGTACGTCATTCTTGATGTCGATACCAAGACCCCCGCCGCGCGGGGTGCGCAGACGATCGTCAGCGTCAAGGCCCGCAATCTGCTCTCCGGGCAATTTCTGCAAAAGACCTGGAAGGCGGGCGAGAAGTTCAAAGAACCCGACCTCGAACACCGAAAAGTGCAGTATTTATATAGAGATAGCGATGGCTTCGTGTTCATGGACATGGAGACCTACGACCAGTTCACCATGGACGAGGACGTCCTGGAAAACGAGATCCCCTACCTCACCGAAAACCAGGAACTGACTTCTCTGATCTACAACGATCAGGTAGCCGGGGTGGAGTTGCCGCAGTTCGTCACGCTCGAAGTCACCGACGTGGTTCCCGGTACCAAAGGCGATACGGCAACAGGGCAGGTTACGACTCCCGCAACCACCGAAAACGGCCTCGTGGTCAACGTGCCGCTGTACATCAAGATCGGCGACCGCATCCGGGTGGATACGCGCACGGGAGATTTCAAAGACCGGGCCTGAGACGAAATTCCTGGCGCTCTCAGCCTGTCGAAGGTTGCATGTCGCAATTCTTAATACTGCGATAACTCATAAATTTTCAAGCGTTTTTCGTTGCGACTCCGATGCAAATCGTGTGCTTTTAGCTATCAAGCACTTCCCGCACCTTTTTCGCCAGATTCTGTGGGCTATAGGGTTTCGCGATGAAGTCCAAGCCTTCGTCGAGTACCCCGTGATGGGCGATGACGTCTTCCGTATATCCGGAAGTAAACAGGACTTTGAGTTCCGGTAAAACGGCTTTCAATTCTTCGGCCAGTTCCCTGCCGTTCATATGCGGCATAACGATGTCGGTCATCAGAAGATCCAACGCCAGATTTTCGTTTTTCACCAAAGAAAGCGCATTTCCCCCGCTGTCCGCATGGCGAACTTTGTATCCTTGTCTTTTAAGAATTCTAATTGCGATGTTGCGCACCATGGGTTCGTCTTCCACAACCAGCACCGTTTCCGTGCCCTCGGGAAGGTCGGCTGTCCTTCTTTTAGGGCTCATTATCTCGCCTGGTTCTTCTACCCGCGGGAAGTACACTTTGAATGTCGTGCCTTTTCCCAACTGGGAATCCACGAGGATGTGGCCGTCGTGCTGTTTGACGATACCGTAGACCATCGCCAGTCCTAGTCCCGTGCCTTCTCCCACCGCCTTGGTGGTGTAGAAGGGGTCGAAAACCCTTCGTTTCGTTTCTTCGCTCATGCCCTCGCCATTGTCCGACACGGCCAGCACCACGTATTCGCCGGGCACGATGTCGGGATGGTTCTTGTGGAACGCTTCGTCAAGGATCGTATCGGCGATTTCGATGGTGAGT
Source organism: Myxococcota bacterium (assembly GCA_963663525.2). Taxonomy (GTDB): domain Bacteria; phylum Myxococcota_A; class SURF-8; order SURF-8. The sequence continues at coordinate 95,022 of CAXXHC010000002.1, read as the reverse complement.
TTCCCGCCATTGGGCATGGCGTCGCGTGCATTGACCGCGAGATTGACGAGAATCTGTTCCATCTGTCCCGGATCGGCCTTGATACGCCCCAGTTTTTCCGCGCGTAGTGTCTGAAGGTCGATGTCCTCCCCGATCAGTCTTTTCAGCATCTTATGCATGTTACCGATCAGTTCGTGAAGGTCGATGACCTTCGGTTTGATAATCTGTTTTCGGCTGAAGGCCAGCAGTTGCCGCGTGAGGTTGGCCGCGCTTTCGGCGGCCTGGTTGATTTCGTTCAGCGTATCCAGGAGAGGATCGCCGGAGGAAATGTCCATCATCGCGAGCGCTACGTTTCCGGTGATGCTGGTCAGCAAGTTATTGAAATCGTGGGCCACTCCCCCGGCCAGTCGGCCTACGGATTCCATTTTCTGGCTCTGCTGCAACTGTTGTTGAAGCTGCTTGCGCTCGGTGATGTCTTTGATGATCGCCGTGGCCCAGTATGAACCTTGCATGACCACGGGCGCCACGGAAATTTCGATGGGGAATTCCATGCCGGTTTTGTGAATGGCGGTGAGTTCAACCGCTTTTCCTACCGCCGCACCGGTCCCCGTTTTAAGAAATTGCTGAAAGCCTATTTGGTATTGTTCGCGATATTTTTCCGGCATCAGAACGTGGTGAGGGTCTTTGCCGATCATCTCTTCAGAAGTGTAGCCGAAGAGTGTCTCGGCTGCAGGATTCCAATAGGTAATGAGTCCCTCGGAATCCTGCAAAATGATGGCGTCGTTGGCGCACGATGCGATGGCTTTGAATTTTTCCTCGCTTTCAAGCAACGTTTCCAGAGCGTGTTTGCGCTCCGAAATGTCGAGCACGCTTCCAAGGAAATAGGATGGCTTGCCGGACTCATCGCGGATGAGGTTTGCATCGAGAATGCCGTGCACCAACCTTCCGTCCTTGGTGATGAAGGTTTTTTCCATTTGAAAATGGTCTATGAGGCCCTGCGCGAGTTCCTGCTGTTTGCGCAGGTTTTCTTCGAGAGATTCGGGATGCGTGATGTCTTTGAGGTGCTTTCCGATAAGTTCTTCTTCCGTGTAACCGAGCATATTGCAGTATGATGTATTGGCCGCTTCGATGACGAAATCAAGCGAAACGTGCGCAATACCGATGGCCATGTGTTCGTACACGGTTCGAAAACGCGCCTCGTTTTCGTGGGCCACTTTTTCGGCTAGGGTACGTTGTTCCAGCGTGCGCGCCAGTTTCAGGGAACTGTAGCCCAGATTTGAAAAAAGACTGGCGAAACCCATGTAAAAACGCATCACGCGCTGGACGGTTTCCCGACTCCATCGAGGGACTCGTTCGAGTGCGGCGACGTATTCTTCCTCGTCGAATCCGTATTTCCTCGCCTGTTGCCGGAAAAGTTCCACGTGCGGAACTTCGTCTTCGTAAAAGAACTGGCCGAGATACAGGGCGCCCAAACGCTTGCCGCTTACTTCAATGGGAGTGGCGATGTCCCACAGGTTGTTTTTGCAGTGATATTCATAAAATTCTCCCTGCGAAGCCATCGATGCAAAATAAAGGTCGCTTTCAATGCATTTTTTACAGGTTTCCGGGTGTACACGATGGAATTTCGTGCAGATATCCTGCCAGCCCACCGCGACGAGAATTTTCCCTTTGTTATCGATGATGCCGATGCCGATACCTGTAAGATGGTAGAAATCTTCGATGGTGGCTTGTATTCTGCGAGAATCAATGATGTCGGAAAGCTCGAGGTCGCTGATATCGCTTTCCGGTGAAATGATGGATTCGAGTTTTTTTCGGACGCGTCGTTCGCTTTTTTCCAGGGCTTTTTCCGCTTGTTTCCGCTTGCCGATGTCCCTGGCGATGCCGAGAATCAACGACGTGGATTCTCGTTTCATCAGCGACCAGGTGATTTCCACGGGATAAGTCGAGCCGTCGAGATGCCGATGGAGGGATTCGGTGCGGATTTTTCCCTTTTCCTGCACCGAAGCGATCATTTCGTGCATTTTTGCATGATCCGGATCGAGCGCGTCGAGTTCTGCAATATACATTCCTAACATCTTGTCGCTGTCGTATCCGGTCCATTGGCAGGCGCGCTCGTTGACCTGCACCAGCCGTCCTTCGAGATCGATGACGTAAATGGCGTCCGCCGCATGGTCGAAAAGAGCACGCAGGCGTTCTTCGCGTTCTCGAAGCCTTGCTTCTGTCTGTTTTTGTGCGGTGATATCCGAAATGGAAGAGACCATACCGGTAATCATACCGGAGCGGTCTTTTAAAGGAGCGGCGTTGATGGAAAGCAAAATGCGTCGTCCGTCCGGTGTTTCGATGCTGTGTTCTACGTTGAAGACGGACTGGCCGGTATTCACTACAATGTTGAAAGGCAGCTTGCTTTCGGGGAAAGGTTCCCCCGAAATGTCGAAAATCTTCCACGTCGAGTCGTTGAAAGATCTTTGAGAGATTTCGGAGTCCGTCATACCGAAAACGAGTTTCGCCGTCTCGTTTGCATAGGTGATACGTCCGCTTTTTTCCACAACGGTAATGCCGATCGGGCTGGTTTTCATGATGTTGCGGGTCAGTTCGAACTGTTCGAACCGTTCATCTTCGGCAAGCTGTTTTTCGGTCAGATCGTGCCCGTAGGACATTACGCCCTGAACCGTTCCATCCGCATCCCGATAGGGAACGTAGTGCATCAACATGTAACGGTTGCTCTCCGTCGGTGTAAAAGGCACCCATTCTTGATAGGAAACGCTTTCTCCATTTAAGCAGCGGTCGAAATACGGTTTGATCGTCGTTTCGAAGGTTTTGGGGTCGAAGAAGTCGGACACGCGGCGACCGATGATTTCCTTCACCGGACAGTTGTAGTAGGCCGAATAAATTCCGTTGACCGCCTTGTAGCGATAATCGCAATCCACGAACGCCATGGAAATGGAAGAATGGGCGACGATTTCCGCAAAAAGTCTTTTTTGTCTATCACTTTCCTGTTTTTGGGCTTCTACATCAAGACGGTAGAGCGCACCCCCTAAATTTTCACTGATGTCTTGGAAAAGGCCGACGGAAACCTCGTTTTCGATGTACCCGGCGGGAACGGAGATCAATAACAGACCGTATACATCGTTTTGGTGGTGGAGCACGATGCTATAGGCCGAACGTCCCTGATATGTGGAGCAAAGCGGACAGTTGCTGCACTGCGTTTCCGGGTCGGTGAGAATCGCGAAGCCTTCTTGCAGGGTTTGTCGGACGCATCGCGGCGTTTCGCCTTGTTTCACCTGCAAAAGGAATTCATCGAAGATCGGACCTATTTGGGATTCTACGCCATGGATCACCTGTTCATCGGAGTTCAACAGCAATATCCAGGCATCCAGATAACCCATGGTTTCGGTCAGGCATTCACAGGCATTTTTCGCTAGAATCAAAGGATCGTTTTGTTGGGCGATGACACGATTGATACGACGAACGACCTCAAGCATCCGCTGGTTGTGTACTTCTTGCTCTCGCAGGCGTTGAAGTTCTTCTATAAGTTGCTGCCTGGTTTTGTCCGAATCGGACACGATCCCCTCCTACGGTATGTGCGTGCATAGTCGGTGTGAATCACCATCGTGCCACAGGTTGCGACTAACTATAGAAGTATACTTTCATTTAAAATATCGAACAATATTATTCGATTCTTTACTGGTATATAGGAAAAACCGGATCAAAAGTGCTATTTCTATGAAATCAAGACATTTTCGGGAAATGCGCCGCACAAGACCGTGGAAAGATTCGCGGGATGGCTCCGGGGCGGTCGATTTCGACGAGGGCGACTTTTCCACGGTCGGGTTTGCTGTTCCACGGTTGCAACACGCCGGGATACACGATTCTCCCCCCGTATTCGAACCACGAATGCCAGTGCCCAAGCGCGAGATAATCGAGGCTGTGGCGGTGGGTTGCATCGGCGAGAATGGGATGTTCGTCTTTTTTTCCCAAATCGTCCACCATCAACGAGCCATGCGTGAATCCTATGCGGATCGGATCGCCACTGTCGATTGAACCCGAGAAAAACTCGGTGGGATCTTCCGTAGACTTGTCCGTTTCCACTGGATTGGCAAGCAACAAGACCTGTCCCTCGCAAAGCTCCACGTGGCAGGGGCTTGATAAAACATGAATGTTTTCGGGAAGTTCGCAGGGAAAGCCCTTTTTCCAGACACTTCCCTCGCAAGCCGGATCGTGGTTGCCGGAAATCAGGTACACCGGCAGGGGATCGAAGGAGCACATCGTTTCCGCAAAACGTTTGTAGGAGTCTTCGGGAAGGCCGTTGGCGTCAAAGACATCCCCCGCCACCAGCACGAAATCCACCTTTTCCCTGTGACCCAGTTTGGCGAGATTACAGATAGCGGGCGCAAGAGCCCGCACCGCTCGGAGGGCGTTTTCGTCTTGGGATTTGGGGATACGTCCCCAATGCCAGTCGGCGCTATGAAGAAAACGGATCATGATCTTTCATTCCGGGATTGACGATTCGGTTCTCCTTGCTATGATCCGGCACAGTCGCTTTTCCATACCACACTTTTCAAGGAGAACGAATGAAAGCCGCCCGCTGGGTCAAAAAAGAAATCGATTGTGTATTCGCCGAACGACTCGGCGAAGCCTTTTCATTGCCCGGTCCGGCGGCACGGATTTTAGCCTCGCGCCTTGAAAGTATCGAGGAAGCCGACGGTTTTTTGCACGCGCAACTGAAAGACCTGCCGGACCCGTATTTGATGGCCGACGTCGAAAAAGCGGCCAGCCGAATCTCCGAAGCCGTGAAACATCGTGAAAAAACAGTGGTTTGGGGCGATTACGACGTGGACGGAATAACTTCCGCCAGCCTGTTTCTTTCCTTTTTCCGGAGCATCGGTTTCATGCAGGCGGAGTACCGCATTCCTCAGCGCCTGGGTCACGGATACGGGTTGAGTGTCGAGGACGTGGACCGCCTGGCCGACGAAGGCGTGCGCCTGCTGATTACCGTGGACAACGGAATCACCTCTCTCGAAGAAGCCCGCAAAGCCAAAGAGCGGGGGGTAGATCTAGTCGTTGTGGATCATCACCAGCTTGCGGAGTCGTTACCCGAGGCGCTGGCCGTGGTAGATCCCCAACGACCGGATTGCAATTACCCGGACAAATTTCTGTGTGCGGCGGGTGTGGTGTTGGTCGTGTTGCAGGGAGTGCGTCGGGCTCTTGTGGACAATGGCTTGTTGAAGATGCACGAATTACCGCCGTTGGCGTCGCTTTTGGAACTCGCCGCGCTGGCCACGGTGGCGGATCTCGTCCCGCTGAAAAACGTGAATCGGTTGTGGGTGCGGACCGGTCTCAAGCAGATGGCCACGACCCGCCGTGTGGGACTTATGGCACTGAAAGAAGTCTGTAAAATCGAGCCCTTACACGAAGTCGGCACCTACCACGCCGGGTTCCTCATGGGGCCGCGTATCAATGCTGCCGGGCGTCTCGACGACCCGGCCCAAGCCGTCGAACTGCTACTCACGCAAGATCTGGACGAAGCCCGTAGTATCGCGAACCGGCTTGACCGGCTCAACTGCGCGCGACAGAAGCTGGAACAGGAGACTTTGGAGCAAGCTCAGCATAAGCTGGACGAAACAGGCTGGGACGAAAGCCGGCCCGCAATTGTGTTGTACGGCGAAGATTGGCACGAGGGTGTGATCGGCATTGTCGCCTCGCGGCTGGTGGATCTGCATCACCGTCCATGCATTCTACTGGCCGGGGCGGGCGATGGACTGGCGCGGGGTAGCGCACGATCCATCGACGGGCTGCATATCAAGCAGGCACTCGACGATTGCGCCGATCTCCTCGAACGCTACGGGGGACACCGCATGGCGGCGGGGATGACGTTGCGCACGGAGAGGATCGAGGAATTTTCCGAAAAATTCCTGCAAATCTGCGGGGATACGCTCACAGAGGATCATTTCCGCGCCACGTTGCGGGTGGATGACGAAATGGATTTCGCAGAGCTTGACGAGCGCTTCGTTACGGTGTTGGATGGCTTCGCGCCCTTCGGCATGGGCAATCCGCAGCCGAATTTTCTGACGAAAAACGCCTACGTGCATTCGGCGCGCGTGCTTAAAGACGCGCATTTGAAACTTGTATTGGGCGAGCGCGAGCCGAGGCGTGAGTTCAAGGCCATCGGATTCAATCTGGCCACGAAATACGACGTCAAACACGGACAGCGCTGGGACATCGTGTATACTCCACGGTGGAGCGAATGGGGAGGGCAGCGATACGTCGAGTTGTCGATCAAGGACATGAGACCGTCGGAGGAATCATGAAAAGACGATTCATTTTCAACACCATGATGTTTTTATGGCTATTTTCGTGCATATTCACGACACAATGCACGAAAACGCCCACGCACGGGTACAAATACGAAAAAGGACAGACCCAGGAATTCCTGCTGTGGGTCAGTCAGCAGGTGGAACCCGAAGGCGGGAAACTGCAGATGTTCCGACGTAACATCTGGGGAAAACTGACGTTTCACGTGGTAGAAGCCAACCGCGACACTCTGCGTTTCACGTTGGGATTGAGCCATATCCACGCCCGCCAGGTTCGTTTCGATCAGCAGAAGGGGATCGATGAAACCAAGCGCATTCCCGGCATAGAATCCCTCAACGGATTGGTCTGGACCATGGAAATGAAACCGGACGGCAGCGAGCAGAAGGTGATTCCGCCGAAGGAATACGAAAGCCACGTGGCCGATTTCGTGCAGACTACCAACCAGACCTTCCGTGAAATGTTCCCAAGCCTGCCCCCACGGATGAAAAAGGGAATGGTGTGGAAGCGCCAAATCGAAGGCCCGATCGCCGGGAATATGCACCAGGATATCGGAATCTCGACGAATATTGCCTACGAGGCGAAAACATTCTCCGGTGATGATGAGAATCTCGTGGTGATCGGGATGACGCTCGACATGAAACTGGGCGATGACAAGACCCACCGTATCGATCCCACCGGACCTCCGGGGAAAAGAGCGAAACTCGCGAAAAGTCAGGAATTGAAGAAGGAAGACGACGCCTTGTTGCGGTTTCATGGAACGGGTGCGGGGAGTGGAAAAATCCGTTTCGATCTTAAAACTGGAAAACTACTGTCGATGGCGTACAATACGGATGTCGCCACGCAACTGGACATGTTGCGAGACGGGAATCGCATCGAATCCGCTTTGGTGACGAAATCTCAGATCGAACTGAAACCGTATTCGGAACGACCGAAGGAATCGACTCTTGAAACAACGAAAGCAAAACCGGCTTCGCGCCAAGTTCGATGAAATCCGCAAAGAACTCGGCCTGGAGGAAAACGGTATCGATTCCGAGGTGTTGGAGTTTTTTCTCCTGAGCGAGGATCACCTGAGCGCAGGAGAATTGGCCGAACGATTGCGCAAGGCGGGGCACGACGTGCGGACCTCCGTGGTTTCGGCCACGCTGAAGCAGCTCGAATCGTTCGGGCTTGCCGAGCGTGTGGAACTCGCCGACGGTGTGATATTGTGGCAGCAACTCGTGCTTGAGCGACACCACGACCACCTGATTTGTGTGAAGTGCGGTCGGATCGTCGATGTGTTTTCGCCGGAAATGGAGCGCATTCAGGATGAAACGGCGGATGCGCACGGCTTTTCGAGTTTTTTCCATCGCCACGAAATCTATGGACTTTGTGCGGACTGCCGGAAAAACCGGTCCGTAGCCACCATGCCGCTAAGCATCGTTTTCCCCGGAGAATGGGTGCGAGTGGTGGGAATCGATGGCGGAAAAAACGCCGTCAAGCGCCTCGAAGCCATGGCGATCGTCAAGGACGCCAAGTTGAGGGTTTTGCAAAAACCGGGTGCCGGGCAAATGATTTTGCAAGTGGAGAACGCCCGGTACGCGCTGGGGCAGGGCATGGCCTCGAAAGTGCGGGTCGTGCCCATTCAAGAACCGGAAAAGGATAAAGTTTTATGACGCTCATCGAGTTCGAAAAAGTGCAGGGAACGGGAAATCACTTCATTTTGTTCGATCGACCCTGGAGCGAAGAGTTTTCCCGCGATGTGATCCGTAGACTCTGCGACCGCTCTTTCGGTATCGGTTCCGATGGCATCCTGTTCGTCGATCCTTCCGAGAAGGCCGTGGCCGCCATGCGCATGTTCAACCCGGACGGCAGCGCGGCGGAAATGTGCGGCAACGGCATCCGTTGTTTCGTGGAGCATCTTTTGCGCACCGAAAAAGCTTCGGGCGATAGCGTAATGGTGGAATCGTCCATCGGCCTGCACGCCTGTAAAATTTACAAGGACGAAGAAGGCGAATTCGATTCCGTGGAGGTCGAATTGGGCGCGGCGGTATTCGGCAGGGACATGCCGGACGCCCCCGAGAATACCCCCAACGGCTTGTGGGGCTTCGATCTGGATCGGCCTTCCCAGACCCCGATGATCGGCTACGGCGTATCGGTGGGAAATCCGCACCTTGTGATTTTCGGACCGTCCACGGTGGAGCGACTGTTGAGGCACGGACCGGCGCTGGAATATCACCCGCTGTTTCCGAACCGAACCAACGTGGAACTCGTGGAAATCGAGCGGGATGGCTCGTTGACGGTAAACGTCTGGGAGCGTGGCGCAGGGCGAACTCTTGCCTGTGGCACCGGAGCCTGCGCCGCCGCCGCCGCCGCCGTGAAGCTGGGATACGTAGAGGCGGGAAAACCCATTCCTCTCGATCTTCCCGGTGGGCAGTTGCACGTGACGGTTTCCGAGGATTTCAAGTCGATTCGTCTGAAAGGTCCGGCACGATTCATCTTTTCCGGGAAAATCGAGATTCCCGAATTGAATCCTTGAAATCTTTGAAGAAATTGACCAAAGTAATCCTCTGAGGAATTATCGCCATCATGGCGATGGACTCACTTGATCGCTTCTTGGAAGTTTTTTACGGACCGGCAATACTTCGTTGGCTTTTCTCGGGTTTACGCGCCACTTCCAGGAATCTTCTTTCTTTCCAATTTTTCACGACGGCCTTGGTTGCCGTTGAACGAGGAATCCGATGGTACGTTCGAATCATGGTCCCGTTTGGGTTTTGTTTCTGATTCTCTGTGTTTTTTCGCTGTGTTGGGGCTGTGGAAGCTCCGATGACGAAAATGTTTCCCAAGAAGGAGACCAAGACGCCACCGAAGAAGAATCCGCCGCCGATTCCGAACCCGCAATTGTGAAAACCACGGACTACGTGATCGTTGCCGAAGACCGTTTCGCCGAGGTGGCCGCCGAATATGCGCAATACCGGGAAACGAAGGGCTACATCACCAAAACCTACACGTTGACCGAACTGCTCGACGGTGGGAGCGCCGAAAGCTTCAAGGACCGACTGCATGAGGAATTGCAGGCGATTAGGGACGAACTCGACGAATCCTTTACGCTTTTCGTGTTGCTGATGGGCGACGATTACGACGAGGACGAGGACAAAACCGGGAAGATCCCCACACTCGAATGCGAAAATTCCTTCGGAGACTGTTACACCGACAATCTTTTCGCCGACCTTGACGGCGATGTCCTACCCGACCTCGCCCTGGGACGTCTCCCGGCGCGCGACGCCCAGCAGATTCGCGATTACCTGACGAAAATCAAAGGCTTCGAAGAAAGCTACACCCCCGGATTGTGGAACCGGCGCATCTCGATCTACACCGGGGAAGCCGGATTCGGCGAAACCGTGGATGGTTTGATCGAGTTCGTCGTGTTCGAGGCTTTGCGGAAGATGGACCATTCTTTCGACGTGATCGGCGCGTACAACACGATTTCGAGTCCTTATTACTACGAGCCCTTCGATGAAAAAGTGTACGAGCTGTTCAACGGGGGTAGCCTGATGACCGTCTACATCGGCCACGGCAGTTCCGGGGGCACCGACGGGTTGAGCGTGAGCAAACTCGACAACATCCATTGTAACAATCGCCTGCCGTTCACCTTTTTCTTCGCCTGTCTGAACGGCAATTTCCGGGGACCGGACGATTCCATCGCCGAAGCGATGATCTGGAAAGACGACGGCCCCGTCATCACGGTGGCATCCACGGATATTTCCCACCCTTATGGGAATGCGGTGCTCCCCTATGAACTGCAACTTGCCATATTGGAGAACCGCATGGAAACCATCGGCGAAGCGGTGATGGAAACCAAGCGACAGTCCATGCTCAACAACGACGATTTCCGGCAGATGGTCGATTCCAGCACGCTGTCGCTCGCGGAGTTCGAAAATGCGGAAGAGCAGGTCGAAATCCGGGAACAGCACATGAATCTTTACAACCTGTTGGGTGATCCCGCCACGGCGTTGAGCTATCCCCAGACCGCCATCGAGTTCACCTCTGTCAGCGGATCGATGGAGGAGGCCGTGCTTCACGTGCAGGGCAAAGCGCCCGGTGTGGATCAGGGAAGTGCTGTCGTGACCCTCGAAGTGGACCGGAACGTGATCTATCGGGAAGACGAAATGGTGGAAATCGATCCGGACAATTACGAAACATACGAAGTCCAGTTCAATTATGCCCGTGCGATGAATAAAGTCATCGTGCAGAAGGATGTTTCGGTTTCCGGCGGCCAGTTCAGTGCGTCGCTGACCCTTCCGGAAGGCTTCGATATGTCGTTGGGAATGGACAACAAATACTTTATCAAAGTCTACGCCTACGACGACACACACGACAGTTTCGGCAATACCCGCGCACCGAATCATCCCGAAGAGTAAAACAGCTAGAAATTTCAAGGAGTTGGAATGCGGATTCTCTCGTGGAACGTCAACGGCGTGCGCGCCGCCGCCAAAAAAGGTCTGCTCGAATGGCTGGACCGCGAACAGCCCGACATTCTTTGTATCCAGGAGTCCAAAGCCCAGCCGGATCAACTGGCGAAAAAGCTTTTGAATCCGAAGGGTTACCAAGGGATCTGGCATTCCGCCGAGCGCAAGGGATACAGCGGTACGGCGACGTTTACGAAGCATGAACCATTGAGTGTTTCCGTGATGGGACGCGAGGAATTCGACGTCGAAGGCCGAACCCAGGTGATCGAATTCCCCGATTTCACGTTAATCAACGCTTACTATCCCAACAGCCGTCCCGAACGCGCCCGGCTGGGATACAAACTCGACTTCTGCGACGCGATGCAGGATATCCTCAACGAGTTGAAAAAACAGGGAAAAAACGTGGTGCTCTGCGGGGACTACAACATCGCCCACACTGAAATCGATCTCGCCCGACCCAAAGAAAACGAAAACAACCCCGGATATTATCTCGAAGAGCGCAAGGCGATGGCGGCCTTCCTCGATCAGGGCTACGTCGATACTTTCCGCCACTTTCACCCGGATGAAAAGGGGCACTACTCGTGGTGGTCCTACCGCGCCAGAGCGCGTGAGAGGAACGTAGGCTGGAGGATCGATTACCACTGCGTCAACCGGGAGTTCATCGACCGCGTGCGCGAGGCACGGATTCGGCCCGAAGTCATGGGTTCGGACCATTGCCCGGTGGAAATCGACCTGTTCGATTGATTTCCTTCTTTATGGCATGTCGGTAAATTATTGATATTATTGAAAAAATCCCTCTCCCCGAGGGCTGTCTATTCTTTACAAGTCGGTGGGTGGCATGGGCCAACCGTAGGTTGCCCGTGGATTTCGTTCGTACACGGGCAAGTGGACGTTTCACGTCGCTTGGCCCGTGACACCCTTTGTTTTCAGGTTTTTTATCGCTAAAAATAAAATAATTACCGTTCTGAATGAATTTCGCGATGCCATAGAGCACCCTCATCGATCACAGATGTCAGATAATCGTTGCCTTTCGCTGCTTGTTTCATTTATATAAAAATGCACGACGAACGAGGAGATAGGTTGAGGAATTCGCCTGGATCTGGTAGAACACGACGCCCGATCCCGGAAATGAGCGTACAGGCGCGTTGCGCCGCGCAACAACGAAAAACCTCGATAATAACGAGTGGATGACGCAATGAAGGGGAATGAGGATATCGGTCGAAGCATCTTTCGCTTCGAACAGGCGCTGGAAAACGATTCGGAAAATTTCGGTTTTCTCAAGACGTTGGTGGATTTGTATGCCGAGGTGGGAAACTACGCCAAGGCGAAATCGTGCTTGGAGCGCGCTCTTTTGCACGCGGATGGAGAACCGCCTGAGGAACTGGCTTCGATGCACCTGCGTTTTGCACGGCTGGCCGAGACGCACAAGCAACCGAAGGAAGCGCTCAAGCAATACGCCTGCGCGTTCAAGCTCGATCCCGGAAGCTACGAATCGTTGCAGGGGCTGGCTTTGCTGCTCTACCGGGAAAAAGACTACGCTCGCAGCCTTCGCGCCCACAAAATGCTGTTGGAACGCTTCGGCTCGCGGCTCGATCTTTCCCAACTCGTCGAGGTGTATTTTCGCCTGGCCCGGATACAGCTTTTCCTTGGCGACCGCGCCGAGGCGGAGGCGATGTTCGAAAAAGGGCTGGAGTTGGCTCCGGCTTCCGAACGGACCCTGGATGCCGCGATTTCGTTTTACGAAAGCCTCGGTAACTTCGAAAAAGCCGCAAAACTCAAGCAAAAACGGCTCGTGCGCGTACCCGAAGGAGACACGACACGAAACTGGCGCGAACTGGCCCGTTATCATTTGGAAAAGCTCGAAGACCTCGACGGTGCACTGGACTGCTACTACAAGGCGATGAAGTCCGGCAACCCGGATGCGGGGCTGATGGCCGAGGTCGCCGACCTTCTGATAAGCGTGAAGCGTTACGAAGAGGGATTGGGCTTGCTAAAAGCTGCGCTGAAGCAGGAAAACGACCCCGAACGGAAGGTGGAATGGAACCTGCGCATGGCGCGCATAGCGGAAGAACACATGGACGATCCCGCCGAGGCGGCATCGTTTACGCTCGCCGCCTGTTCCCTTGACCCGGAACGCGCCGGACTGCTGACTCGGCTGGAACCGCTGCTCGAAGCGCGAAAGTGCTGGGACAAACTGGAGCAGCTTTACGCTTTCGAAATCTCGATGTGCGCCGAGAACGATAAAGCGCGAAAAATCGCGACGTGGAAAAAGCTTGGTGACATGCTGTTTTACAAGGCCGGGCGTCGCGAGGATGGCGTAAAGGCGTGGAAAGTCGTGCTTGGCATGGTGCCCAACGATGAGAGCGTCAAGAACCATATTGCCGAGCTGTATGCGTACCTGCCCGAAAAAGCCGAAGTCGCCATGGCTTACCATCGGGACATCCTGGCGAACGATCCCGACCGGCTTTCTTCGCTACGTGCCCTGTGGAAGATTTTCATGGCGCAGGATCGTTTCGACGCGGCCCACTGTGTCGGGGCGAGGCTGGCCCGCGATGGCGACGAAAGCGCGGAAGCCGTGGATTTCTATGTGGAAAACGCACCCGACCAGAAAACCCAGGCCATGGGACAGCTCGACCGCAACACCTGGGTGCACGCCGTATTGCACGAGGATTGCCGAGTGCCGGTGGTGGGGCAGATTCTCTGGCTCGTGTATTCCGAGTGCAAAAACCTCATGGATTCCACGCTGAAGACGGAAGATGTCCAGAAGCGCTATCGCCTCAATTTGAAAGAGGAAACCACGCTGTGCAACACCATCCGCTACGTCCATGAAACGCTCGATCTGCCCCGGCCCGAATTCTATCTCAAGCCCGAATACAACCGCTATGTAAAGGCGCTGCCGGTGCAGCCTCCGGCGGTCGTGCTGGGAGGGGATGCCTTCGAAGACTTTCCCCGGCGTGAATTGACGTTTCTAATGGCCGCCCACGGCGTGCTCGCCCGACCGGACGTCCTTCTTGCTTGTGAGAAAGATCCCGAATTCATTCAACTTTTGCTCGATGCAGCGGGGTTGGTCGTCGATCCGGGACACGAGCCGATGTCGGATCGGGACGAAGCGGAAGCTTTTTCCCGGAAAATGGCCAAACAGATCAAGCGGAAAAACCGCGAAGCGCTCGAAGACCTCGTGTACGCCTACCAGAAGCTGGGGCGGATCGACCTGAAAAAATGGGCGCGTGGCTTGAAGTTGTCGGCGTTTCGGGCGGGGCTGGTGCTGTCCGCCGATCTCAATCTTGCGTTGCGGACCCTCCATGCCTATCCCTGTGCCCTGGAAAGTTCCGAGTTGGAGGAAATCGACCGCGACCTCAGGGACTACGCCGTCAGCGAAGAATATTTTCACGTGCGCAAGGAATTGAAACTGGCCATCGTATAGTTGCTGGGCATTGTAATCGTGAAGAACTGCTGGTTCCGGGAAGGAGTGGGTCAGATGGATCGTTTCGCCGCAGAGGCGCATCTTGAACGGGTTTTGCCGCTTTTTGCACAAAATGTTCCGACTTTGCATGAATATATCGGAGGGGAAGACGAAGCACGGGCCTTGCTGAAAACGGTCCGAAGCGAGGAGGTCCGCTGGAACGGTCTGGCCGTCAACCTCGATATCTACGCCTCCGACCCCTCGGACCCGGTGGTGATTTTTCACGGAGGCATGGCCAATTACGCCCGTTTTTACTATCTTTTTCTGTCGAAACTGGCTCAAAAGGGCTTCAACGTGATTGCGGTGGATCGTCCCGGCCATGGATTTTCCGAAGGCGAACGGGGCGATTGCCGGGTGGAGGACGTGAAAAGCCTGATGCCTTTCGTGTTGGATTTCGCGAAAGAAACGTTCAACGACCGCATCGGCATGATGGGAACCAGCCTGGGCGGCATCACGACTTTCTACCTGCTGCCCGACCTTGAAGGCATCCGTAGCGCACTGTGCCATAACTGGCTGTATCCCGGAGAACTCGCCGATGCATCCAAAGCCTGGCTGAGCGTTTTCCTGAAAATGCTCAACGCTGTGCGACCGATGTCCTCCGTCCCGGTGCGCAAGCTGATGGACGAGACGAAAGTGCGCGAGCTTTCCGAAAATCCCTTTATCGTGGACTACTTCCTCGGCATCAATCAAGATCCGCTATACTGCGAATCTCTGACGTTGCGCTCGGTGGTGTCCTATTTCGGGGGCTATCGTCCCGAAAAAAGCTATCGGGACGTAAACATTCCCGTAATGGGTCTGATTTCGGAAAAAGAGAAGGTCTTGCCGCTGGAAACCAGCATCCAGTGGTGGAAACGGGCGGGATTTTCGGAAGACGCGCTGCACGTGTTTCCCGATGCCAAGCACATGATTTTCCACGACCGTCTCGGCGAATGCGTCGAGAAGGTGTCGGCGTGGTTCTCCGAAACACTGGCCGGATGAAGATGACTTCGAACCCCTTGAAATGTCAGAGGTATTTCCGATGACCGCTCCGACACTCGCAACTCCTCCCGAACGTCTGATCCAACCCGGCGGAACGGTGGCGTTTGGCAATTACGCCGGGGTTCCAGGCGATTTGTCGCTGGAGTCCCTCGATTACGCACGCATCAAGCGCCCACCCTGGAATCGTTTTCAGGAACTGGCCTCGAAGCTGCTCAAACGCTGGCAGTTCGTCGGGGCGATCGACGAAAACCTGGTAGTCGGCGCGGCCATCGCCCACGTGAACTATCTGGCCACCGGCTTCGCCTATGTTTACGACCGCAAAACCGAGATTTTCACCGAGTACAACCTGAAATCTCCGCTGGCGCTGGGGGCGACGTTTTCCCGCACCCCTGCAAAAGGCGAAACGAGCTTTTTCAAAGGGAAAAACGCCATCGTGATGCGCAACGGCATGGAAGACGGTTTTCGTGCGCTCGACGTCACATTCGGCAATGATTTCGAGATTCATCTGAAGTATCGGGAGAATTACCCCGGCATCAGCACGGCCTGTCCCCAGAGGGATGGAGGGCTGCATTACACCTACAAATCCGCCGGTCTTCCCGTCGAAGGGCAGGTGCGTTTCGATGGACGATCTATCGATCTCACCCCGGACGCTCTGGCGTTGCTGGACTGGACCGCATCTACGCCGCCGAGAACGACCGTCTGGAACTGGTCCGCCGCCGTGGGAGCTACCGAAGACGGGCGGATTGCGGCGATCAACTTTAGCCGTGGGCTGGTGCTGGGTTCGTACACGCAAAACGCCGTATGGATCGATGGAAAACCCTTCATGCCCGGCTATGTGCTGTTCGATTACGATCCCGAAGACATCCTGGGCAAGCCCTGGAATCTCCACACCGCCGACCGAAGCCTGGATCTGACGTTCACCCCGGCGGCGGAGCGTTTCGAAGACATCGACATGAAACTGGTCGCCAGTCGCCTGCATCAGCCTTTCGGAGAGTTCGTAGGGACGGCGACGACCGATGAAGGTCCGATCTCCTTGAAATGCTTCGGGTTTTGCGAGGATCACTACGCCAGGTGGTGAGGGGAGGGTCCGTTGGACGTCTCGTTGAATTTCGGCCTGGACGGACTGCGCCTTTCTTTGCCCGATGCCTGGACCGTGGACGTGCTGTGCAAACGCCCGATGCCGGTGCTCGCCGATCCGCGTGGGGAGATCGAAAACCTTCTTGACCATCCAGCGGATGGAAAACCTCTCGAAACCCTGGCAAAGGGAAAGCGTTCGGCCTGTATTCTGATCTGTGACGACACCCGGCCCGTTCCCAACGGCATCCTGTTGCCGCCGATGATCCGCAGGCTTATTCGAGCGGGAATCGAAGCGCGTGACATTTGCGTACTCGTCGCCACCGGGTTGCACGCACCGGTGGAAGGTCCACGGCTCGACACCTTGCTGGGAACGCGGGAAATCCCGGAAAACGTTCGTATTTTCAATCACTTCGCCCGCTCCGATGCCGACCACGTAAACTTGCCGCCGACGAGCGGAGGTATTCCGGTGGAACTGGACCGGCGTTTCGTCGAAGCGGAGCTGAAACTGGTCACGGGGCTGGTCGAACCGCATTTCATGGCGGGATATTCGGGAGGGCGCAAGGTAATCGCGCCGGGCGTTTGCCACGAGCGCACCATCCGTCGTCTGCACGCCCCGGCATTGCTGGAAAATTCTCGTGCCTCGCTCGGTTGTCTCGATGGAAATCCTTTGCACGAAGCACAATTGGACATTTTACACGGATTGGGACCGGTTTACAGCGTCAACGTGGTGCAGGACGAACACCGGCGGCTGTGTTTCGCACATTTTGGAGAACTCGAAGAAGGGCACGGACGCGCGGTGGCGTTTTTTCGCAAATACGGGGAAGTGACGGTGGAGCGTCCGTACACCACGGTGTTGACCTCGGCGGCGGGCGATCCCCTGGACCGCACGTATTACCAGACAGTCAAAGCCATGGTCGGAGCGATGGGAGCCGTGAAAAGGGGAGGGCGCATCTTCGTGGCGTCCGCCTGTGGGGAAGGGCTCGGTTCGGTCGAGTACGTCGAGGTGCAAAAGCGACTCGTGCACGATGGTGTCGAAACATTTCACCGGCGGATGCTCGCACGGGAATGCGCCGAGATCGACGAGTGGCAGACACAAGAGCAGATTCGAGCCGTGCATTGGGCCGATGTCGTGCTGTTCGCACCCGGATTGGACGACGAACAGGCGAAATGCACCGGCGTGGATGTCGTGAGCGACCTTGCGGCAGCGCTCGAAAGCTGGGTGGATAAATGCGGGGACAAGCGGGTCGCCGTGGTGCCGGAAGGACCATACGTGTTGTTGCAACCTGCTGAAAATACAGGGATTGCGGAATGAATACCAGAGAAGCGCTTGCACGGATTTTTACCGCAGCGGTGGAAGCCGTTCGACCGGAAAACGCCGTTCGGGAGTGTGTCGAGCGCGATGGGAACAGGCTGCGGATCGGCGGCGAAAACCTCGATATTCAACGGTTCGCCTCGGTGACGATTCTGGGCGCGGGCAAGGGTGCGGCTCCGATGGTCGCGGCGTTGGAACCTCTGGTGGAAGACCGCCTGCAAGGCGGCGAAGTGGTGGTGAAATACGGCCATACGGAGAAGTTGTCTCGCTGTGGTCTGCGGGAGGCCGGGCACCCGGAACCGGACGCCCAGGGACAGGCGGCCACCGAACGTCTCATGGCGCGCGCCGAAGCACTTGGAGCCGACGATCTCCTGCTCGTGGCGCTCACCGGTGGAGCCAGTTCCTTGCTGGTGGCTCCTGCGTCGGGATTGTCGCTGGAGGACAAACAGCGAGCTACGCGGCTTCTTCTGGGTTGCGGGGCGGATATCCACGAGATGAACGCGCTTCGCAAGCATCTGTCGCGGGTCAAGGGTGGGCGGTTGGCTCGGC
The DNA here is from genome assembly GCA_963663525.2 of Myxococcota bacterium. Lineage (GTDB taxonomy): Bacteria > Myxococcota_A > SURF-8 > SURF-8. The sequence continues at coordinate 76,907 of CAXXHC010000002.1, read as the reverse complement.
TGGCATATCCCGCTACGGTGCGGGTGCTGCTTGTCTCGGATGTGGTGGGCGACGATCTCGACGTCATCGGCTCCGGTCCCATGGCGCCCGATTCCACCACGTTTCGCGACGCCTGGGCCGTGGTCGAGCGCTACGGCCTGGAAACACGCCTACCCGATGCTGCACGACACATCATGAAAGAGGGGCTGGCCGGGCGCGTGACAGATACCCCGAAAGCCGGGGACGCCTGTTTCGAAAAGGTCCGTCATCACCTGTTGGCGACGAACCGGCGGGCACTCGATGCCGCAGCGAAGTGCGCGGAACAATTAGGCTTTCGGGCCGAGATTATTACCGACCGGTTGGTCGGGGATGCCGAAGAGGCCGCAAAATCGGTGGCCGAGAAAGCGCGAAAAACAAAGGAACTTTGGGAAAAAAGACCGGTCTGCCTGCTGTTCGGTGGAGAAACGACGGTTTCGCTGAGAGAAGGCCACGGCAGGGGAGGGCGCAACCAGCATCTCGCGCTGGCCCTGGCGCTGGAATTCGCGAACGAGCCGCACCTCTCCGCCTTGGCGGCGGGCACGGACGGCAGCGACGGTCCCACCGATGCGGCGGGAGCCTTTGTCACGACGGAGACGGTCGAAAACAGCAATAAACGTGGTTTGTCGGCAAAAGATGCGCTGAAACGGCAAAACTCGTATCCGTATTTCGAGGCTACGGGCGATTTGTTCGTTACGGGTCCGACACGCACCAACGTGATGGACCTGACGCTCGTGCTGGTCGAGCCCTCGTAGAAGTCCTCGGAGAAATACGACTATTCCCATCCTTCTCGTTGGTGCAGGTTTCCGGTTTGCTCCACAGGTTCATGCTGCGTCGGGTCTCCTGACCCGACGTGAAACGAATGGTTCAGGCCAGGAGACCTGAACCATCAGAGGAAATGAGTGCGAAACATTGTAAAAGCTTATTCTAAGGAGAAAAAATGTAGGGGCGAGTGTAGTGAACAAAGTGAACGGAGCTCCCCAAAAACCGAAAAACTCTGTCAGAACGGTGGGCTACAGTCGCTATGCTCCTTTCACCCGCCCCTACATTCATTCTCCCTTTTTTGAGGTTTCAAAAGAAAAAACAAATTTTGCACTATTTTAATTTCCGCCCTCCCCCCCGACTATCCCAATCGACCTCTCTTGACAAAGCCCCCGGCTTTGGATAGCCATAAAGGGGCATGACTTCTTGTAAAATTCCTATGGTCCCATGTGTGGGAACGTTCGAATCCATAAAACCGGGAGGATTTTCATGGTTGTAGAGAGGATGCGCGTTTTCAGAGAGGCATTGTTTTTTTCGCTGGTTCTATTGCTTTTTTCGGGGATGGTCCACGCCGGGGAAACGGTTGAAAAGACGGGAAAAAAAGCCCCGGTTTCCGCCGTTCGACCGGCTGCGAGCGGCCTGGACGCCGATGGCGCGATGCACGTAGGCCCCGAGGATCGCTGTCCTGTTTGCGCCATGAACGTGAAAAAACACGAAAAATTCGCCGCCGCCATCGAGTTGAAAAACGGGGAAACCCACTACTTCTGCGGGACGGGCTGCATGATCCGAAGCTGGCTGCACCCGGAAGTGTTTTTGGGTGTTGACAAAAGCCGTCTCAAGCGCGCCGTGGTTAAGGACTATTTCACGGGCAAACCTCTGGACGCCATGGAGGCGTACTGGGTCGCCGGGTCCGACGTGGTGGGGCCGATGGGTCCGGCACTGGTGCCGCTGAAAAGCGAGTCCGATCGTGAGGCGTTTGTAAAAAGGCACGGTGGAAAGGTTCAATTCCGCATGTCCGAGATGACGGACGAGAAGTGGGAGAAGATCACCGGGAAAAAGGCCGCTTCCAAACCTCATGGAGGGAAACGAAAATAGCCGCTTCCTTGCCGAAAACATTGCGTGCCGCCGTTACGTGGACACGGGTACTGCTGATTCTTTCCCTTTGTGGCGGATTGACGGTCTTGGCCGACGCTCTCCTGCGTCCTCACACCGATTTGCCGAGTTCGGCGGCTTTGGTGCGGCCTCTGGCTCTCGATGCGCCCTGTCTCCATCCTCCCGGATCTCCCGAACGCCACCCGGAGATGCGACATCCCGCCGTACCGCTTCGGCACGGGCCGGGCTGTCCCGCTTTGCCGGGTGAGGATTCCCACGACTCAGGGAAAACGCCATGAGAGGATTTCGTCGCGAAACGCCGCGTATCGGTCCTCTTTGGATCTGGGCCATGCGCGACCTGCAACGCAAGCCCTTCGACGCTCTGTTGACGGGCCTTTGCCTGGCTACAGTGATTGTGGCCGCCGCCGTGGGACCGTTGTTTTCCCAGGCTTTTTCAAATACGGTCGAACGTGTGCTGGTCGATGCGCCCTCCCTCGTGGTGCGCAAGGTGTCTCCGGGAGGCTGGCAGCCCATCGAGGCGGCGGAAGCCTCAAAACTGGCGCTCGGGGTGCCGGGTGTCGTCGAGGCGCGCGCCCGACTGTGGGGAAACGCCGCCGGACCGGACGGCCCCGTGACGCTTTTCGCGGCGGATGCCTCCGCGCGGGAGGAATTCGCCGCCCTGGGATACGATCTGCCGTCCCAAGGCGAAGCGCTTGTAGGACCGGCTTTCGCCGATTTTCGTCCCGGAGACGGCCTGACGCTGGTTTCCGCCACGACGAAAATACTGCAAGTCAAGGGAATCCTTTCCGCCGACCATGCCCTGTCCGGGCACGATCTCGTGCTGGCGCATCCGGCGGACGTGCGTGCCATTCTGGGAGTACCGGAAGGCATGGCCTCCGATCTGGCGGTGTGGGTGTTTCACGACGGCGAAGCCGAAGCGATGCGCGCCGATCTGGCGCAGGCCTTTCCCTGGCCGGTGCGTGTGACCACGAAAGCCGATACGCTGGGCCGGTACGCCTCGGTGCTGGAGCGCCGGGACGGATTTCACGCCTGGATGCTGCTGCCGGTGGTGCTGGCGCTGGCGCTGTTGTCCATCGGCACGATGCGCGACCAGTTGCGCCGCCGTTCCGAAATCGGGCTGCTCAAGGCGCTGGGATGGAGCGGTGGAGACGTGCTGCGCCTCCATCTGGCAAAGTCTTTGCTGATCCTGCTGCCGTCCTGCTCCATTGGAGCTATCATGGCGTATGTTTTGGTGTTTTATCCGGGCATCGAGTGGCCCGGAACGTGGTGGTTCGGCTGGACGTCCCGGCCTCCGGCGTTGTCGCTCGACTCCCAGGGCGCGTGGTTGGTGCTGCTGGAGGTGGCGGCCTTCGTCGCGCTGCCGTGGTTGACGGCGGCGCTGTTGCCCGGTCTGTGGGCTTCGACCGTTGATGCCGAGGAACTGTTGCACGATTCCCGATGAAGCGGAGACCGATGCGTGTGGAATGCAAAAAACTGAGTTTTTCCCGCATCTTGGAAGAGGGGAGCGCCTCGCTTTTGCTCGACGAGGTATCCGTTTGTTTTCCCGATGGGGGCGTGTCGTGGATTCAGGGGCCGAACGGCTGCGGAAAAAGCACGCTGATGCACCTGTTGGCCGGTTTGCTGCGCCCCGTGTCGGGGGAAATCCTCGCCGACGGAGAACCCGTTTCTCGCTGGGTCTCTTCTCATCGCGACCGCTGGCGGCGACAAGTAGGGATCGTGTTTCAGCAGCCGCGCCTTTTCGACGGACTGAGCGTGACGGAGAACGTCCTCGTGCCGCTCGTGCCTCGCTTGAAATCTTTCGAGCCCGACTTGCCGCGTGTCTCCGAACTGCTTGACCGGCTTGGGCTTGCCTCCCTGGCGACCCGTCGCGTGGAACGCCTTTCGGGGGGAGAGCGCCAACGGGTCGGTGTGGCGCGCGCCCTCGTGAACCGTCCCGGCTTGATTCTCGCCGACGAACCCACCGCGCACCAGGACGAAGAGGGAAAGCGGCTCGTGCTGTCCTTGCTGGAAGAGGCGGGAAAGAACGGGGCGACGGTCGTACTGACCTCCCACGACGGAGTGATCCCCGAAATTCTGGGGGTCGATCTGCGGCTGCGTTTGTCTGATGGCCGACTGGAGCCGTTGCGATGATCTGGCACCCGATGTTGTTGTCGGTGCTGCTTCTGCAAGCGCTGGCGCTGGCCTTGTGGCTTTGGGCATCGACGGCGTATCTCGGTGTGACGCTGCGCTGGTCACCGTCTTCGCCCCACGCCGCGCAGATCCGGCTCGAACGTGCCGTGGAAGCCGCTTCGTTGTCTTCCAAGCTGGCGATTTTCCTGTATGTATGCGCCGTACTGACGTGGATCGTGGCCGTGGCTTCGGTGTTGCCCCGCCTGATTCCCGGAGCGATGTGCGGCACCGGTGTGTTGCAGGCGATGGAAGGGCAGGGCGAACGGGCCTTGCTGCTTCAAGGAGTGACTCTATGCGCTTTGGCGCTGTGGCACGCGACGGATCGCCTCAACCGCACTCTGCCGCGTGCGACGCTCACGCCTTTCGCGGCGCGTATCGGGCTTCTGGCGCTGCCGCTCGTGGCGCTTTCGTGGCTCGACACCTACCGGGCTATTGCCGCGCTGAACCCCTACGACGCCGTGGACTGCTGCGCCGTCGTGTACGACAGCGTACGCTCGACCGCCGAAGCGACGAGCTATCTCGGATGGAGCGATGCCGTGTGGCTCACGCTGTTTGCGGTCGCTTCTTTCTGGCTTGGAATCTGGGCGATGGCGGGTTTGTTCGGACAGGCGCAACGTACCGGATTCACAGCCGTTTTGGCGATTCTCGGCCCGATGTGGTGCGTCGCCGCCGCCGTCACGCTGGTGAAAATTCTCTCCGCATACCATTACGGAGTGCTTCACCATCATTGCCCTTGGTGCCTTTTTCTTCCCGAACATCGCCTCGTGGGATATCCGCTGTTTTTGGCGCTGATCGTGATTTTTCTGGAAAGTTTCGCACCGCTGGTCGCCGGGAAACTCACGGACATGGAAACGGAGCTTCACGAGGTCGCCGCCTTGCGTGTGCGAAGCAGCCTGAAACGTATCTTGTTGTTTTTGCTGATATATCTTGCGTTCTCGGTCGGTCCCGCCTTGGTGTGGCGCTGGCGTTTCGGCGTCTGGATGCACTGAAGAAACAGTCCGCCCTTCGCGTGATTTCATGCACGATTCACCCGACACCCCAAACGTGCAAATTGGTAAAAAAACGTGCAGATTCGTCACCACGAGCTTTGCGAGAGAAAATAGCACGTTGTGTTGCTTTTCGGTCGAAAAAGCCTGTTTTTGTCCAGTTGCTTTACACTTTTTTCTCGGTTACCCTCGACTCGTTGCGAGAAAACCGATGGGAACTTTGCACGTTTCGTCGCGGTTTGTCGCGAGTTTTGCCGCATGAATTCAACATGACGCGCGTTTGCGTAAAAATGCGCGACTTTGCAGTGTATTCAATAGATATACTCCCTGAATCTCCCGAGGAAATCTTATCCTTCGTTTACGGGCAGATACAGCGAGACAAGCGTTTCCTCGATACCTTCGGGGTGGGGAAATGGCTCGTTCGGGTTGAGCTGGGACGGTTTATATCCGGTGGGAAAGATCATTCCAGCCTTTTCGTCGTAGGTCACCCAGGTAATGAAAGAGGGATGCTTCGGTCGGGGCAGCACCTCTCCGATACCGCCTTTCGGAGCGTTGAGGTTCCAGGCGGTACCCGGTTTCCAATCCTTTTTCCAACGTTCGAGCCTTTGTGCGGCGAATGTGGCGAACGCGTCCAACTCTTTGGATTCCGGGTGAAAATTGGAAATCGAGAGCGCCACTGCGGGGACGTCGTAGGCCGCCGCCGTGGCCGCCGCGCTGAAGGTGCCTGAAGAAATCGTGTCCAGGCCGATGTTCGCGCCGTGGTTGATGCCGGAAAGCACGAGGTCGGGCAAATCGCCTTTGTAGATCCAATCGAATGCGATGCGTACGCAATCGCAGGGTGCGGCGTTCAATCCGTACCAGGTTGCGCCGTTCACTTCTCGGGTTTCGAATTCGATGGAACGATAGAGCGTAAGTTTCGAGCCGATGGCACTGCGGTTGTCCATGGGGGCGACGAGCACCACTTCATGATCTTGCAACGCTTCGGCGAGAGCGGCGATGCCTGCGGAATTCCAGCCGTCGTCGTTGGTCAACAGCAGTCTCATAGCGTTCTTTCCTTTGCAAAATGTGACGAAAATTCTCGGGATCGAGCCAAAGTTTCTTTCGCTTGTACACTTTACACACGGGAATGAATGTTTGGCAATTCTCCTCTGCATTCAACAGATGATTCTCGCGAATTTCTTACGGATGATAGAAATGCCGAAAGCGGCACATCGTATTGTTTACCCTTTATATTATTCCGAGCGGAAATTAAAATAGTGCAAAATTACACTCGAATATTTACAACCCATAGAAAATATTGACTTTTATCCCCTCTCACTTTGGGCTGTCTATTAGTCGCATCTTTTATCGATCCTGTAATCCCACTTCAACCTCATGATTTTCCACCAAATTTCGCGTAGGTCGGGTAATTGCTTTACCCGACACATTCATTATGCTCGGAAATGTCGGGTAAAACAATTACCCGACCTACTTGTGTAACATATGGAATTTGCAGAGATTTTCAACTGATGACTAATTGACAGCCCTCAGGGAGAGGCAATCGGACCCCGCGGGTCGATTCCAAATCCGCACTACTTTGATTTCCGCCTTATTACTCCCTGATTCTCGTTACCACCTTGACTTCGAGCGAAAAATCAGCTAGCAATCAGATGATAAAAATCATGCAAACAGAGGGGATAATTATGAAAATTCGCGGATTCAAGGCATCGTTCGTCGTTTCTTTCCTCGCCGTGCTACTGCTTGCAGGTTGTTTCGGTGCAAAGATGTCCGAGCCCGATCAGGAGCTTTTCAAGCACGCCACAAGCCTGGTCCGCTCGGACGACAAAAGCAATTATGAGAGTGCCGAGGGCGTTTTCGTCGAGTTGGAGGAACGCTATCCCGAAAACCTGGAACTTCCCTGCTGGCATAGCCAGATGCTGCTTGCTTGGGGCGATTCGCTGCGACAGGAGTTGCATTTCATCAACAAGCGACACGATGAAATTCAGAAAATACTCAACGAAGCGCAAAGCGACCTGACCCGGGTGAAAGAATGGAAAGACAAGGCCAAGGCGCAGGAAAAAGTCATCAAAATGCAGGAACAGTTGAGAAGTTTGGACAAAATCGTCGAAAAATGGACCAAAGATTCCAACGATGCCCTGCAGCGTGGGGAAAATATCGTACTGAGCGAGATTCTTCCCCGTGATATGGGACACATGAGCTGGCGCGTGCTGGCAGACTTCTACCGCATCAAAGGCGACCGCCAGAGCGCCGAGGAAAACCTCGTGCTGGTGGACGTAAACAAGGAAGACAGCGCCGGAGCGCGTTTCATTCGCGGCGCCATCGCCATGGACATGGACAAGGACTACGACAAGGCCATCGCCTATTTCGACGAAGCGCTTTCCCTCGATCCGAATTTCGTCAAAGCCAAATATTACAAGGGAATGGCCCAGGATAAAAAAGGCGATCACGAAGCCGCCAAAGCCACGATGGTCGATGTCCTTGGCGACAGCTCCGGGCATCTCGGTGCGAAAACCTATCTGGAAATCACCGATTACATCACCGAAGCCATGAACCAGATGAAAGAATTCAAAGCGCAGCAGGTGCTTGAAATGGATATCGCGCCGTAACTCGGATATACCGCTTTCGATTTCCAAGGGTGGATTTTTCCACCCTTTTTCGTTTTACCGATCCGGTGATTGTTTCGGAGAATTTTTCGAATCAGGAACCGGTTTCGGCCATCATACGCACGATTTCCTCTCGTACCTGGTCGGGAGCTTCCATGGGGAGAAAATGTCCGGCTTCCTCCAGGCGTACAACTCTGGAATGCGTGGCCACGCGAGGGAAGCGTTGAGCCGCAGCAGGCAGGAAGGTGTCGGAGCGTCCCCCGTGCATCAACGTGATCGGGCACTGCACAAGCCGCAGACGACGCCAGGTTTTGTAGGATAATGTGGCAAAGCTTTTTGCCTCCCAAGGCGGCGTGCAACTCAACGCTATACGGCCATCGGAGGTGGTGTGGGTGCCGCCCTCGATGTAATCCCGCAGCCATTCATCGGGCCAGGGCTTGAAAATCTTGCGTTTCCGGTAGTTTACGAAGATTTCCTCCCGATCTGTCCACACAGGTTTTCTTTTTGCCGCACGCTTGGCGATGGGAATATGCAGACCCAAGCCTAAAATTCTCATCGCTCCCCAGAAGCGAAGGAAATTCAACGGAAAAATCACCGGGTCGAGCAATACCAGCCCCTTGACGAGATCCGGGCGTAGCGCCGCCAGTTCCAGACTGACCACGCCCCCCATGGAATGCCCCGCAAGAAACGCCGGTTCGTCGTAGGATTCGAGAAGAGAAATCAAGTCGTTGCGGTAGGTTCCCCAGCTTTTCAGCTTCCTCGGATCGGCTTCGGCGCGGCTTTGTCCGTGACCTCGGAAATCCATGGCGACCACGCGGCAGGACTCGGAAAGCGGCCCGAGCATACTGCGGTAGGTCCAGGCATTGAGACCGTTGGCGTGGGCGAAATGCAGCAAGGGTGCGGAATTCCCCGCGTTTCCCCAGTACAACACGTGCAATTCGCCGCTCGAAGTCGAAAAGAATCGGGATTCGGGAGAATGTTCCATGCCGCTTTGTCCTGATCTCCGAGAAAAAGGCAAAAACACCGGACTGGACGGACGACACGGCGTTCGTTGTAGGGAAGAGACTTTATCCGTAACGATGCGGATTGATTCAGGTACCCGGCGCGATTACCAGCCTTTTTTCTTCAGGATCTCATCGATGGCCTGAGCCGACCGTTCCTCGACCAGAACCATGCGCTGGGTCGCCGCCGATCCGATTTTTTCGGTCAGCAACTGGATATCCACCGGTTTTTCCAGAAATTCCGTCGCACCGGCTTTCATGGCCTCGATGCCTTTCGAGATGGTGCCGTGTCCGGTCAGGATAATGACCTGCTGGTCGGCATCACCCGAAAGAAGCTGTTTCAGTGTTTCGATGCCATCCATGCCGGGCATCTGCAGGTCCAGGATCACGGCGTCGAAGCGGTGCTCTTTGGCGAGCTTGATCGCATCCATCCCGTTGTCGGCGGTGAACACGTCGAGGTCGCGCAATTCCAATCGTTCGGACAGTGTAGAGGTAAAATCTTTTTCGTCGTCGACGAGCAGAACCTTCGCGTTGGCCATGATATTATCCTTTCGTTTCGGATATCCCGTCGTTCAGGGTTATCGGAACCGTAATAGTAATGAAAACGCCCGATTCAAGCCGATCCAGCGCGACCTGACCGCCGAATTGCCGAACGGTATCGGTCAATTCCAACCATTTGCTTTCATCCTCGGCGGCATCGAACGCGGAGTCACTGGAAACGACGATTCTGGTCCCGCGTTCTTCCGATGAAAGGTTAATTTGAAACGCGGGTGTGGTGGATGATGCCTGCATCAGCAATTCAAAGCAAGCGAAAAGCGCGTGCCGGACCGCGAAAGGGTCGGTCGTGAGCATCGATCCGTTGCCGGAGTAGTCGCAATCCAGGGTCGCCTGCCTGCGATCGACCAGGCGCTGCATCAGCACCTGCATGTTTTCCACGATGTCCTTGGGATCCAGCGTGATTCGGGGATCGTCTACGCTGTGGGAGAAACGATTCATGTGTGAAATCAGTTCCTTGCCACGCGCCAGATGGTGCGAGAATTTCTGCGTGATCTGCTTGAGTTTCTCCGGCTGGATCGGTCGTCCTCGCTCGGCCAGTTCGGAGAGATCCTGCAACAGGCCGGAAAGTTCGCTGATTACGGTGAGGACGTTGTTGAATTCGTGGGAGACGTTCGCCATGATCTTTCCGAAAAAGGAAAGATCGTTCAAGCGTCGCCGCTCGGTCGTGTCGATTGAGTCGTTCATCCGCCTTATTTCTTCTTGAATACCGCGATCGCTTCACGCATCTTCGTCATCAGGTCGTTCAGATTGATAGGCTTCAACAGGTAGTCGATCGCTCCGGCCTTGAATCCCTCCTCGCTCGCTTCGGGAGACAAGTGTCCCGTTAGCAGAATGACAGGCAATTCCGGTTGGATCTCCTTGATCTGCTTCATGATTTCGACGCCATCTTCACCTTTGAGCTTTACATCCAGCACCACGACATCGAACCCATTGTTCTCGACCAGTTGGATCGCTTGAGTTCCGGAACACACTCCCGTTGCATCGACACCGCGAATTTCCAGTCTTTCCACGAGCGTAGAGACGAGATCGTCCTCATCGTCCACGATCAAGACTTTCAAATCTTCTTCCATACCCTTCTCTTTCTGTCTAAGGTCGATTCACAGGAAGAGTCACGATAAAGCTGGTTCCCACGCCGAGTTCGCTTTCGACCGAAATCGTACCATGGAGTTTCTGAACGATTCCATAGGTTATCGAGAGGCCCAATCCGGTGCCCTTCGTCTTTTTCGTCGTAAAAAACGGCTCGAAGATTTTTTCGATATCCTCTTTAGGAATGCCGGAGCCGTCGTCCCGTATGGTGATCGACACACTGTTCGGGGTGGCGTTTTCGATGATGATTAAGAGGTGTCCACCCTTTTTCATGGCGTCGAAGGCATTGTTGATGAGATTCAGGAACAACTGCTGCAACTGTCCCTTGTCGCTGTGAATCGTATGCAGCGATTCCGTCACCTTCATCTCGACCTGGATGTCCCGATACGAGGCTTCTTTTTCGAGGAATCCCAGCACATCCCGAATAAGCGCATCCAAACCGACGGGTTCGTGCTTGACATCCATGTGCCGAGCAAAACCGAGCAGGCGGTGGGTGATGTCGCTGCAGCGATTCACCGATCGGATGATGGTATCCGTCTGCTTCAACAACTTCTCCCTTTGCGGGCTGTCGCCCGAATATTCGAGGATGTCGTTGATGAGACCCGCTTTTTCATTGATGATCGCCAGAGGGTTGTTGATTTCATGAGCGACGCCCGCCGCAAGCCGCCCGATCGACGCCATCCGGTTGGTGTGCTCGACATTGTGTAACGTCGCTTCGCGGCGCAGATCGGCCTCTCGAATGCGCATCACCCAGCGATTGGTAATCCGCATGATGAGCAGCAATATCGCAAGCACGCTGGCAATCAGGATCGACAGCATTTCTCCCTGGTAGGCCAGCCATCCTGCCATCAGGCTTTTTTTATTCACCAGAATAATGAATATGAACGGCGAGTTTTCGATGTAGGCGGAGCCCATGAAAAACGTGCTGTCCTTGATCTTGACGTCCTCGAAAAGCTCCGGTCCTTCGCTGTAGGGTGGAACTTCACCGCTGAATGGTACGAGATCCTGACCGCAAAGCCGCGACGGCGTTTGCAGCAATCCATCTCTGTTGATGAGGACCGCATCGCTATAGCGTTTCAGTCCCACTACCTGGATTTGCCGAACCATTCCCTCGATATCGACAGTCGCCCGGAAAATCAGCGGCTTGCCTTTCGCGCCGTCCCGCTTTATCGCAATAATGAAATGAGGGATTTTCCGGTGGCCGAGAAAGACATCGCTGACGTACACGTCCCGGACGAGGGATTTCGTGAACCAGTCCTGATCCTGGTAGTTTTTTCCGTATAAATCGTAGGGGCCGACGTATGTCTGCATGATTCCTTCGGAATCAAGGACTCCGATATCGACGATCCCTCCGAAGGATTGCCGCATCCGCGAAAAAATCCCCGCCAGTTTTTCCGAGTCGAACAAGTCTTCGGGCCGTTCGCGGGACGCCACGTATTTTGCGGCTGCGATGCGCTCTTCCAGAAACGATTCCAAAGAACGTTTGGTGATGGCTGTAATTCTCTGAATGGGCTGAGTGATTTCTTTTTGAAACGATTGTTGATACAGGTAATAGTTTATGGTGGTGATGAGCAGTAGAGGAATAATGCAAACGGCAGCCACCGCAAACACGGTATTGCGCCACATTCTGCGATATCGGGAGGAGGTTCCTCCTTCTCCCGGTTCATCGACGAACACGAATTTTTGAAACAATCGGCCCAAATCACTAGCCTTTTTGCACTTGAATTTTGATGCGTGCTATTCGCTTCCCTCTTTTCTTTTTCGTATGGATTCCTTCGCCAGTTTCATCGTTTCGGAAAGAACACCGATATCGACCGGTTTTTCCAGATACCCGAACGCCCCGAGTTCCATGCACAACTCTTTGTCTTTTGCGCTGCCGTGGCCGGTCAGAACGATGACCTCCACTTCGGGATGCTCGGCTTTGACTCGACGAAGAACCTCGATACCGTCGATTCCCGGCATTTTGAGGTCGAGCACCATCACGTCCGGCTCTTCCTCTTCCTTGAGCAGGTTCAAGGCTTCCTCGCCGCTGTAAGCAATGGCGGGATCGAGATCCCGCATCTGCAGCCGTTCGGAGAGCGTCAAAACGAAGTCCTTTTCGTCATCGACCAACAGAACTTTTTCGGGAAGTTCAAACTCGACGTTGGCAAAAACCGACGTCGGTCGATAGTTGGGACCGGTTTTGACGCTCACGTCCTTCACTCCTTCCACGTTTGCAAGGATTTTTTTGAACTCGGTTTCAAGTTTCTCCAAACGCATGATGAATTCGTCGATCATGACCGTCAGCACCCCGTTTTGACAGGTGACGGCATGATAATGACCGGCTTCGATCAGCGCCATGGACCCTTTCGCCGCAAAAAGGAAATCTTCCAGCCCACGCTTGGAAGTCTCCGAAAAGGTCATGATATCTTTCGAGGCATTCTCGACGATCAGCTCCACGGCCTGGTCAACTCCGGTTTCGTGTACCGGGATTTTCAGGTCGTAGAGCGTCTGATCCCAGGGCTGGACTCCAAACAGCTTTTTGGTCCATTGAGCGCGCTTGAGGTCTTCTTCCTGGATTTTCCGGGCGGCGTTCGAAACGCCTTTTTCTTTCAGTTGTCCCGCCCGGTGCTCCGGGTCGCTCAAAAGGCACACCCGCAAGACGTGGCTGATGTCGCGAGGAATCAGATGGGAGGCGAAACCGTGCAGCACCTGGTTGTCCTGAAGCATTTCCGCAAGGACGAGTTTGATCTGCGCCAGATGCTTTTCTTCCTGATGTGTAAATTTATTGAACAAAAATGAAGGGCCTTCCATCGCCCGGATAAGATGCTTTTCATCGACTCCGAAACGTTTCGCTACATTTTTCAACAGTTTGTCGTCGATACTTTCCCAGCCGGTTCGGCGGGAAACCTCTTCGGAAATGTCGTCTGCCTGTGAAAACGCGGAACTGAATATCGAAACGATCGCCATTGCATTTTCCTTTTACATTCCTTAGCCGTTGAACTTCTTCAACAATCTTCTTTTCATACCCCGAGGCTGTGGTATAGTACCACAACTTTTTTTCCTGCGTCAGGCTTTTTCAACCTGATTAACAGCTACAAACAAGGATCGAAAAGCATGTTGTCTCGTATTTTTCCCTTCCTTGAATGGTTCAAAGGCTACAATCTCAGTACGTTGCGTGCGGACTTCATTTCGGGTCTGACCGTTGCTCTCGTTCTTATTCCCCAATCGATGGCTTACGCCCAACTGGCCGGGCTTCCCGCATATTACGGCCTGTACGCCTCTTTCCTACCTCCGATGGTCGCGGCGCTGTTCGGATCGAGCCGACAACTCGCCACGGGTCCGGTGGCCGTGGTGTCCCTCATGACGGCGGCGACCCTGGAACCGCTGGCGACGGCTGGAGGCGAAGCCTACATCGCCTACGCCATATTCCTGGCGCTTCTCGTCGGCTTGTTCCAACTTTCGTTGGGAGTCCTGCGCCTCGGAATCGTGGTCAATTTCCTTTCGCACCCGGTGGTGATCGGCTTCACCAATGCCGCCGCCATCATCATCGCCACGAGTCAGCTTTCCAAAATGTTCGGCGTTTCGGTGGACAAAGCCGAGCACCATTACGAAACCATCTGGCGGGTTATCGTCGCGGCCTGGCATTTCACGCACTGGCCGACATTGTTTTTAGGGGTACTGGCTTTCGCCACGATGATCGTGCTGAAAAAGATCAATCCCAAAATCCCCTATGTGCTGGCGGCGGTGGCCGTAACCACCGTGATTTCCTGGGCCATCGGACTTGAAAACAACAATCAGGTCGGAATCGGTCGTATCGAATCCAGTGAGATTCAGGAAAAAATCCGTATTTTCAATAAAGATATCGCCGATATCGAACTGGCCTCCGAAGCGCGGGCGATCATCAGTCCTCAGGTCGACAAGCTCGACGTGAGCAACAACCAGAAACTGTGCATGACCTGCCACACCCGGCACGATGTGGATCTGGATCTTTTGCGGTCGGACAACCCCGTCGGTGTCAAAGAAACGGTATTGCCGAAAACCGCCATGCAGCTTCACGCCATGGCCGGACTGTTGGACAAGCAGGTCGGTCAGCTCAAGGAAGAAGCGTCGGTCATGCGTACCGAACTGCGCGCCTTGGAATTTAAACGTATTGGAGACGGAGAAAACGTGCGGTTCGTCCTGCTCGGCGACGCGGACGCCGACGGCAACATATGGCGTCTGAAAGTCGGCAACAAGCCACTCGATCTTGAAAACCTCACCTTCATCGGCGGTGGGGCGGTGGTCGGCACGGTGCCTAGCGGACTCCCGAAGGTGTCCATGCCGAAATGGGATTCGTCCGTGTTCGGGCGTCTTTTCGTCGCCGCAGTCATCATTTCCATTCTTGGATTCATGGAAGCGATTTCCATTGCCAAGGCCATGGCGGCGCGTACCGGGCAGCGGCTTGACCCCAACCAGGAACTGATAGGGCAGGGTATCGCGAACATTCTGGGTTCTTGCGGCCAGAGTTACGCTGTTTCTGGGTCGTTTTCGCGTTCGGCGGTGAATATCCAGGCCGGTGCGATTTCCGGCCTGTCGAGCGTGTTTACCAGCGGTCTCGTGGTTATCGTCCTGCTGTTTTTCACGCCGGTTCTGTACTACTTGCCGCAATCGGTGCTGGCGGCGGTCATCATGATGGCCGTCATCGGGCTTATCAATTTCAAAGGGGTGATGCACGCCTACAAAGTGAAGCGCAGCGACGGCATCATCAGCATCATTTCTTTCGTCGCCACGCTCGCGTTCGCCCCGCATCTGGACAAAGGTATCATGATCGGTGTTTTGCTGTCGATCGGAATCTTCCTGTACGGCAAGATGAAACCCGTCGTGGCCGAGTTGTCGCTGTGGAAAGATGGCCACCTGCACAACGCCAAGCGCCTGAAATTGCAGCAATGCAAGCACCTGGCCGTGATCCGCTTCGACGGCCCGCTTTTCTTTGCCAATTCGAGCTACCTCGAAGACGAAGTGCTCGACCGTGTGCGATCCATGCCGGAGTTGAAAGCGATCCTGTTCAAAGCCGACGGCATTACGGAAATCGACGCATCGGGCGAAGACACGCTTTCGTTGCTCATCGAACGCCTGCGTTCCGGTGGCTACGACGTCTACTTCGCCGGATTGAACGAACGAGTGATCGACGCCCTCCACCGTTCGCACCTGTACGAGCGGATCGGCGACGACCACGTGTTCATGACCGTCACGCACGCTCTGGAAGCCCTTTGGGACAAAATCCACGAAGGAAGCGACGAGGTGAACTGCCCACTGAAGCACGTGGTTCCTGCAGAGGGTAAGACGACCGAAGCGGAAATCCGCGTGCTGCTTGTGGACGATGAAAAAGAGCTGATTTCAACGATGTCCAAACGCCTCACAAGGCGGGGAATTCATGCCGACACCTGCAACACCGGACAAGAAGCGATCAAATTGGTGCACGATCACGAGTACGATGCCGTGGTGCTTGATTTGAGGCTCGGCGAGGAACGCGGCGAGGACGTCCTTATCAAGCTGAAGGATATTCGTCACGATCTCGCCGTGATTCTCCTGACGGGTCACGGTACCGTGGATTCTGCGGTGGAAGCCATGAAACACGGGGCATACGACTACGTGCTCAAACCCAGCAACATCGAAGAATTGACCACAAAGATTTACGAAGCCCACAGGGAAAAGAACATCAAGCCTTCCGAAAGAAAATAAAGGAAAAACGGCGGGATAGCGGTTCATGGACTTCATGGAACGATGCTTTTCACAGAATATTTGGAAGAAAGATGAAAAATCTTGACAAAAAATCCGTGAAAGATAAGATCATGCGTAGTTATGAAGATGCATAAGTAAGAGGCTATGAAACTACCGAATAAAAAAATCTTCGATCTTCACGCAGACTTCTGTAAAAACATGGCCAACCCCTGGCGATTGATGATTATTCACATTTTGTCACATGACGAAGCAAGCGTCGGGTTTCTTGCGGAACAGCTAGGAATTCCTCTGGCCAACGTGAGTCAGCATCTCGCCATTTTACGTTCCAAACAAATCGTGACGTTTCGAAAGGATGGGCAGACCGTCTATTATCGTTTGGTCGATCCGCGAATGAATGAAGCCTGCAATCTGATCCGGCAGATCCTTTTGGATTCTCTAAAAAAGCGTGGCGAAATGGCGGAAGAGTTCAGCGAAGAAGAAAGGAAAGCAGGCTAAAAAAATTTAACCTATTGTTGCGTAGTTTCGCAAGTTTGCATTTGCGATACTGCGTAGGTAATGGGTTCACAAAGAAGCCGTGAAGGCCGCAAGGCCTTCACGAAGGGTCGATGGCCCACCCCAATCTTGAAATCAAAGGAGGAGCTCTTGAGCGAGGAAAAAACGGAAAAAATGGTTGTTTTCGCCACTCACGGCGGCGAAGATCCCGAGCGCGCGTCGCTGCCTTTCGTTATGGGCAACGCTGCCCTGGCCATGGATGTGGAAGTAACCGTCGTTTTACAGGGCACGGGAGTGTCCCTTGCCAAGCAGGGATGTTACGAACATGTCTTCGCCTCTGGACTGGACCCGTTGAAAAAACTGGTGGACACCTTCGTGGAGTTCGGCGGGCGTATCTTTGTCTGCATCCCCTGTATTCAAGAGCGCAAGATTTCAGAAGATATGCTGGTTCCATCGGCGGAACCTGTCAAAGCCGGTCGGGTAGTGGAAGCCGTTCTCGAAGCCGACGCCGTACTCAACTACTAGGCCGATTGTTCTCATACCTAAGAATTTCACAAAAATATCCAATAGTTAGATAAGAAAAAGGATACAATCATGAGCGAACTCAACCTGACCGAAATCACTCCTCAAAACACCGTGGACGCACGCGGCAGCGCCTGCCCCGGCCCGTTGCTCGAAGCGAAAAAAGGCATCGGAAAAGTTCCGGTCGGAGGCACCCTGGAAATCATCAGCAACGACCCCGGTACGAAAAACGACATTCCCGTCTGGGCGAAAAAAGTGGGACATGAATTTCTAGGCGTCCTGGCGGAAGACGGCTATGACCGGCTGTTCGTGGTTCGTAAAAAATAACCTCCCCCGGCAAGTTTGTCGGACATCCGGACCGGAGAGGCGCTGATCTGCCTCTCCGGTTTCATACCTTTTCGCCGCAATCGCCGGATACGACTGCGACGTCACCAGGATGGGTTTGTCCGGTTTCCATTGCCCTTGATGGACGGTCTTTTTATTTGTGGAGATAACCATGGAAAATCAGGAATTGGTTCTGGAAGTCGCCGACGCCATTCTGGAAATGGGCGGCGAAGACCTGACCCAGTGTTTCGGCTGCGGCACGTGCACCGGCTTGTGTCCGTGGAATCTGGTGGCGGAATTCAACGTGCGCGGCATGATCCGTACCGGAATGCTGGGCCTGGACCCTCCCGATCCGGGAGACGTATGGAAATGCGCCACCTGCGGATACTGCGTGGCAAACTGTCCCAGGCAGGTGGATATCATCGGCGTGTTTCGCTCGATGCGGCGGATGAGTGCGGAAATGGGTTCGGTCCCTAAAACCCTGCGCGCCATGCTGGGCAGCCAGCACGACAACGGCAATCCCTGGGGCGGCAAGGCGGAAGACCGAAACGCCTGGACCAGGGGGCGGGACATTCCCGTGTACGAAAATGGAATGGAGTACGCCTACTATCCCTGCTGTACCTCCTGTTATGATTCGGAAAACATGAAGAATTCCGTAGCGTTGACCGAAGTACTCAAGGCGTCCGGTGTGAAATACGGCCTCACTCCCGCCGAAGCGGTCTGTTGCGGCGACGGAGTACGAGAAACCGGGGATGACGAACTGCAAGCCACGCTGGCGGCCCGCAACAAAGGGGTTTTCGAAGAACGGGGTATCCACAAGGTCGTGACGAGTTCTCCCCACTGTTACAACGCTTTTCTTAAAGATTACCCTAAGTTCGATGCAAACATCGAACCGGTGCATTACGCGGTGCTGTTGGCCGAACGCCTGCAAACCGGCGATCTGAAACTTTCCGGCAAAAGCTCGCGCAAAGCGACTTACCACGATCCCTGTTATTTGGGACGTCACAACGGCATCTACGACGAACCACGGCAGGTACTGGAAAACATTCCGGGCCTGGAATTCACCGAAATGCCGCGCCATCGGGAAAACGCCATTTGTTGCGGCGGTGGAGGCGGGGGAATGTTCATGGAAGCGGAAACGGAACAGTCCATGGCGGATATCCGCGTGCAGGAAGCGGTCGAGACCGGCGCCGACACCCTCGTCACGGCCTGTCCTTATTGTTACGCCATGTTCAGCGCCAGCATCAAAAGCCGGAACCTGGACGACCGGATCGAGGTCAAGGATCTGGCCGACCTGGTGCGGGAGGTTTTGTAAAATGAATGCATCTAAACATAAAATTCTGATTCTCGCCAGTTCCGACAGCGCCTACGTTGGGGCGGATACCGTCGGTCAGGGACACAACCACTACGCGGCAAATACCTATATCATTCGCGTAGTTTCCCCGGCCATGCTGCCCATCGATTTCTACCTACACGCCTTCCAGAAAGGCATCGACGGCATCATCGTGATGAGTTCGGGCGAGGAAACACCATTCGAAGGCGCGCAACATCAGCTTACCCGTCAATTGGACGAACTGACCGCCGTGCTGAAGGAACAGGGAATCGATTTCCGCCGAGTCAAGCTGGCCGCCATCTGCACCGTATGTACGGCGTCTTTCCTGAGGGAAGTGCGCGCCATGAATGAATTGCTGGACGAAATCGGGCCGATCGATCGGCAGGCCGTCGTCCGGCCCAACCCGCTCCCGATCGCCATGGAAGGAGGAAGCCGATGACCTGTGCATCGACCCCGAACAAAGTGGACGCCTTGGTGATCGGCGGCGGCATCGCGGGAATGCAGGCGGCCACAGATCTCGCCAACCAAAACATCCGGGTTCTGCTGGTAGAAAAGGACGTGTCCATCGGCGGCAAGATGATCGCTTTGAGCAAGGTGTTCCCGACCCTGGATTGCGCCAGTTGCATCACTTCGCCAAAAATCGCCGAAGTCGCCCATCATCCCGACATCGACATCCTGACGCTTTCCGAGGTCACGGACGTGGAGAAGCTCGAAAACGGTCGGTTTTCCTGCCGAATCGTCAAGCATCCCCGGTATGTGGATGAAGACGCCTGCATCGGCTGCCGCCAATGCGAGTACGCGTGTCCAACCCTGCTTCCCAACGAATTCGAAGGCGGATTCGGTGCGCGTAAAACCGCGTACATCCCCCACACGAACGCCTATCCGCAACTGGCCACCATCGACCTGGAAAACTGCGCCATGTGCGGAAAATGCATCAAAGTGTGTCCCACCGACGCCATCGACTTTTCCCAAACCGACGAAACCGTCGAAGTCGATGCCGGAACGGTCGTGGTCGCCACCGGCTTCGAGTTGACCGCCCAGAGCCGAAAAACGCAGTACGGAGGCGGCACGCTGCCCAACGTGATCGACGCCTTGCAGATGGAACGCATTCTGGCTCCCCACGGTCCGTTCGGAAAGGTGCTGCGGCCTTCCGACGGCAAGATTCCCGATTCCATCGCCTACGTGCAATGCGCAGGCAGCCGGGACGAATCCATCGGCGTGCCCTATTGTTCCAGAGTCTGTTGTATGTATGCCATCAAACAGGCCATGTTGCTGTCCGGTTCGTTGCCGTTCGCGGATATCACCATCTACTATATGGACATTCGCGCCTTCGGGAAAAACTACGAACAATTCTACCAGGATGCAAAAGCCATGGGCATCAACTTCGTGGCGGGCAAGGTCGCGAAAATTTTCGAGGATTCGGAAGGCAATCCGGTCCTGAGGGTAGAGAAAAAGGAAGAAGGTGGCCACGTGGCGGAGGACGTGCACGACCTGGTGATTCTCTCCCAGGGGATCGTACCTGCCTGGAACCCGGAAATGGCCCTGCCGATTCACCGCGACCGCTACGGTTTCGTCAAGACCATCGAGGAAAAAATCTCCCCGGCGAGAACCGAAGTGGATGGCATTTTCGCCGCCGGCGTCGCGGTGGCGCCCAAAGACATCGTGGATACCATCATCGAAGCCGGAGCCGCCGCCACAAGAGCGGCGAATTACCTGATAAGACAGGAAAAAACGCCAGTATTGACCGTCGTGGAATCTCAAGAACAGGAGGTGGCGCGATGAGCGAAAACAAGAAGCTTCGCAAGGGCGTGTTCGTCTGTCATTGCGGCGGAAACATCTCCGACGTGGTGGATTGCGGCAAAGTGGCGGAAAAAATGGCTTCAGAGGACGGCGTGGTGGTCAGCCGTACCGAAACCTTCATGTGCTCGGACCCCGCCCAGAACATGATTATCGAGGCCATCAAGGAACACGAACTCGACCGCATCGTTGTGGCCTCCTGTTCGCCCCGTTTGCATGAGTTGACGTTCCGCAACGCCGCCATTCGCGCCGGGCTGAATCCGTACTTGTACGAACACGTGAACATCCGCGAGCAGGTGAGCTGGGTGCATGGCTCCACTCACGAAGAAGCCACCGAAAAAGCCTCAAGCCTGGTTCGGGCGGCGCTTGGCAAAATGGAAGGCGCTCGCGAACTGTTTCCGATTCAGGTGGACGTTACGCCCCATGCTCTGGTCATCGGCGGTGGCGTTGCGGGTCTGAGAGCGGCTCTCGATTTCTCCCAACGCGGTATTCCGGTGACATTGGTCGAGAAAACGCCGTTTTTAGGTGGGCGCGTCAGTCAACTCGACCGCGTATTTCCCACCGAGGACCACGCCAGGGAACTGATAGGGAAGATGATCCAACAGGTGGTGCACGATCCCGACATTGAAGTGCTGGTCTCGGCAGAAGTGCGACACGTCGAGGGTTACGTGGGCAACTACCATGCGGATATTCTCGTGCAACCACGCTATATTCGCCCGGAAGCCGACCCGGATCTGGTGGAAAAAGCCATGAAAAACAGTGAGTTGCAAACGGATGACGAATTCAACTACGGGTTGTCCAAGCGTGGAGCCGTATACAAGCCTTATAAGGGCGCATACCCTGACACTCCCGCTTTGGATGTGAACCTGTTCGGATCGTTGGCGGAAGCCAGCGAAAAACTGGGTGCGGATCTCGTGGACGACTCTCAGAAGCCTCAAACCGTCTCCGTCAAGGCCGGAGCCATCGTGCTGGCCACGGGTTTTTCGCTTTATACCCCCGCAGAAAACGAATTCGGCTACGGAGCTTTCCCTGAAGTCGTGACCCTGCCCCAGTTTATCCGACTGCTGGACGAAGAAGGCCCTACCGGCGGTGCATTGAACGTTAACGGCAAGGAAATCAACAACATAGGATTCATCCATTGCGTGGGTTCCCGCCAGGTGGAAGGCATTCACGAGCCGCAGGAAGGGAAAAGTCTCAATCCTTACTGTTCCCGCGTTTGTTGCACGGCGACTTTGCAGGCGGCATTGGAAGTCAAAGAGAAACATCCCGAAATCCGGGTGTTCGATTTCTTCAAGGATATCCGCACTTACGGACGCTATCACGAAGAGTACTACACCAAGGCCGCCAAGGCTGGAGTGCTGTTTTTCAAGTACGCGGACGACGCCCTTCCGACCGTCGGCGAGGACGAAAGCGGCGAGGCGGCCTTGCGTGTTTCGGTGCGCGACAAGCTGACTTTCGACCAGGAACTGAACGTGCCGGTGGATTTGCTGGTGCTCGCCGTCGGCATGGAGCCCAGCGACATCCGGGATCTCGTCTCTTTGATGAAACTGCCTGTCGGGGCCGATGGTTTCCTTAATGAAGTGCATCCCAAGTTACGTCCGGTGGAACTGGCGAGCCAGGGGCTTTTCCTGGCCGGGTGCGCTCAGGCTCCGATGAGCATCGACGAAGCCACCGGAGCGGCCTCGGCGGCTGTGGCCAAAGCTGCACGCATTCTGGGAAAATCTCGAATCGAATTGGACCCTTACGTTGCCCAGGTGGATACTGAAAAATGCCGAGGCGAAGGCGCTTGTCTCGATGCCTGCCGCTATGCCGGAGCCATCGAAATGATCGAGGTGTCTCAAAACGGCCAGATCGCAAAACAGGCGCGTATCAACACGGCGCTTTGCAAAGGATGCGGAAGTTGCGTGGCGGCCTGTCCGCATCATGCCATCGATCTGGCCGGATCGACCCTGCAACAACTTTACGCCATGGTGGATGCCATCGCGGTTTGAATTGGAGGAGAAAAACATATGGACAAGGTAAAAGCCAAAGAGTTTTTACGCTCTCTGCTGAAATCGAGAGGGGCTCCGAAGGAACTGCTCGCGCGGCAGAAAGCGCACCGGGCGACACTCAAAGTCATCGCCGAAGCGCTGGGCAAAGAACCCATGACCGTTCCCCAATTGGTCGAGGCGACCGGTCTGGATTCGAAGGATCTCTTCTGGCACGTCAACGCCATGAGAAAGTACGGGCAAGTGGAAATCCGGGAAGAAGTCGAGGGATACCTATCTTATACGCTGATCGAAAAGCAGCAGGAGCAAGTGCATGAGTGAAAAAATATCGAATAAAAACATGTGGTTCGCTGGTTTTGTGGGGTTGGTTATCGGGATCGTGCTCACGGCTCTCGTGGGTTATCTGGCCATGCCCGGCATGATGATGCTTGAAACTCCCGTGTCGATGAGTTTCGATCAGGCTGTGGAAACGATGCAACAAAGCGTCAAGGCTCACGGTTGGCAGATGCCTGCCGTGCACGACCTTCAGAAAAGCATGTCCAAGCATGGATACAACGTGCGACCGGCGAAAGTATTCGAGCTGTGCAAGGCTCCGTATGCCCACGAAATTCTGAAACAGGGCGACGAGCGCATCGTGGCTTCCATGATGCCCTGCCGCGTGGCGATTTACGAAAAACCGGACGGCAAGACCTACATTTCGCGCATGAACACGTCACTGATGGCGGGCATGATGGGAGGAATTATCGAAGAAGTCATGGCCAAAGCCAGTTCCGAAAATGAACGGATTCTCGAACCCCTCCTTCGATGATCCAGAGAATTTATTTCAATGATTCTAGATAGTGTCGTCACGAGAAGTCGAATATTCTAGACATGATCATTGTCTTTTTGATATATTTCTTTTGAATAGAATATATCAAAGGGAACTGCTATGGAAGCCGCCTATCATCGTCATGACATTTCCGATCATGCATGGGAACTCTTGGAACCTCATTTACCGGGACGCAAAGGTTCTTGGGGTGGTGTTGCCGAAGACAATCGACGCTTCATCAATGCTGTTTTCTGGATTCTTCGCACCGGTGCTCCGTGGCGTGATCTGCCGCCGGATTATGGCGACTGGAACAACACCAACCGTCGCTTTTGCCGGTGGCGCGATAAAGGAATCTGGGAGGGATTGCTCGAAATCCTCATCGACGATCCCGATTACGAATGGTTGATGATCGACGCCAGCCACGTCAAAGTTCACCCGCACGCGGCAGGAGCGAAAGGCGGCAACCAGGCGATGGGCCGCACAAAAGGGGGCTCAACACTAAAATACACCTGGCCGTGGATGCGCATGGTAATCCGGTCCGAGCGATTGTTACGGAGGGTCCACGAGCAGATTGCAAGGAGGCTTGCGCACTGATCGAAGGGATCGATGCCGAGTATCTGCTGGCCGATCGTGGCTACGATACGGACAAGATTATCGAAGAAGCCGAAAATGCGGAGATGGAGGTGGTCATCCCGCCGAAGAAGAATCGGAAGGTCCAACGACCCTACGACAAAGAGCTTTACCGTGCGCGGCATCTGGTCGAAAATGCCTTTTTGAAGCTGAAACGCTGGAGGGGAATTGCTACGAGATACGCAAAAAATGCCGCATCTTTCCTCGCCGCCGTTCATATTCGATGCCTCTTTCTTTGGCTGGATATCTCGTGACGACACTATCTAGGATGTTACAAAAAAGCCCCCGTCGTCTGGCGGGGGCTTTATATTTGAAATGCCTTGATTCAGATATGTTCCTCACGGCGGCGCAGTCCCAGGGCGAGGCCAAGCAGCAGCATCAGCGCCAACGCCGATCCTGAAGAAGCCTGCGAGCAATCGCTCGAATCGTCGTCCGACGAAGCATCGGACTCGGATCCGTCCTCGTTGGTTCCTCCCTGTTCACCGCTTGCACCGTCTTTTTCGTCGCCGGAAAACAGCGCGCCCAGGGCTTCGTCCACGGCTTCATAGGTCGGGAAGCAGTCCTCGGCGTTGTCGCAGCCTTTTCCTTCGAGGCATTGCGCGATCGTAGTCATTGCCTCGCCATCATCTTCGAACTCGTCGCAACATTCGATGACCATGAAAGGCCAGATGGTTTCTTCGTAACAGCTTTCGTACCATGTGACCATGGCGTTGCACATCGCGAGAGCATCGCTGGAGCATTCCTCTGCCGGGTCGGGGGGATCGTTGGGGCATTCCTCGGCCAGCACGTCGGCACAGGCCGGAATTTCGTCATCGGCGAAAATCTTGTCGGTTCTTCCTTCGTCGGTTTCGGGATCCGGATCGGTGGGATACACCGGGTCTTCTCCGGTGGAACCCGAACTGCTTTCGCCATAGGATTCCCCATAGCCATCCGCGCAAATGCAGTCGGAGGAGCCGTCGGAGTACACGACGCAAGCGCCTTTGGCGGTATCGCATTCCTCTTCGACGGCTAGACCCAGGCATGTATCAAGCAGCATCTGCATACAAAATTCCTCGGTCATTTCCATCCCGCCTCCACCAGAAGTAGCCGTACCTGTTCCGGTAGACGCTTCGCCAATCATCATACTGCCAGTGGCACATGTGCACTCCGTCGAGTCTTCGTAGATCGTGCAACTTCCCGAGTCGTCCGAGCAGGTGATTTCCTCGGCATGAAGAAGTTGGGGGACAAGCATCAGACATCCAAGAACCAATGCCGCGATTTTGTTTTTCATTTTCCATCCTTTCGCAAGGTTTTCGGTAAAACGCCAAAATGTTTTCAAATGCATCACACTATGATGAAAAGCATCATCCGTGCCAATTTCGATCGATCGTGAAAACGCTTTGAATTCCAAGCCTTTTCCAGCAATCCACACATACAGGTGTAAAGCTTTCTTGGCAGAGTTGCGTTTTATGTCCGATGCTGCCCGATTCCGTCTCCCGTCGTCGATCAGTGCTTGAAGCTGCGCTGACCGGTGAATGTCATCGTCGCGCCGACTTCGTTGCAGGCTTCGATGGACTGATAGTCATTCATGGAGCCACCGGGCTGGATCACCGCCTTGACGCCTTCGCCGAGACCCACGTCGATGCCGTCACGGAAGGGGAAGAACGCATCCGAAACCATCGTGGAACCCGGTAGACCACCACGCAGTTCCTTGACTTCACTCACGATTTCCTCGCGCTTGGTCTCGTCCTTCAGGTCGTTGAACGGCAAGTTGTGACGCTCGAAGCACAGGCGGTCCATCAATTTGCGATAGGCTTTGTCCCGCGCGATTTCCGCAACGCCTACGCGATCCTGTTCGCCGGTGCCGATGCCCACCGTTACGCCGTCTTTGACGTACAGCACCGAGTTGGAGGTTACGCCCGCTTCCACCATCCAGCCGAACAGCATGTCGTCGTATTCGGCGTCGGTCGGCTCGCGGTTCACTTTGTACGACTTTCCTTTGTACTCGGTTTCGGCAAGTTTCAGGTCTTCACGGGTACGCGCCTGGGGCACGAAGCCGGTCTGGGCGATCAACGAGCCGTCGATCAGCGATTTGAAATCGAGCTGGCGCGAAGTTTGATAATCTTGAAGGTTGGCCATGTTGCCGATTTTCATGATGCGCAGGTTTTTCCGCTTGGCCAGTGCTTCGACGGCTCCTTCTTCGTAATCCGGCGCGACCACCACTTCGGCGTAGCGCTCGGAAATGGCTTTCGCGGTTTCCACGTCCACGGGACGGTTGCAGGCGATGCACCCGCCGAAGGCGGCGATGCGGTCCGCAAGGTCGGCCTTGATGTAGGCGTCCAGCAGGTTATCCGACTGCGCCACGCCGCAGGGATTGTTGTGCTTCATGATCGAAACGGCGGGCTTTTGCGTCAAAAAACGCAGAATATTCAAGGCGTTGTCCGCGTCGGTGAGGTTGGTTTTTCCCGGATGCTTGCCGAATTGCAGCAGTTCGGCGTCGCTGACCAGCCAACGGCCCGGCTCGATGGTCGTGACGTCGCCCAATGTCAGGTTGCCGTTCGTCAAGCGGTACAATGCCGCTTCCTGTCCCGGATTCTCGCCGTAACGAAGTCCCTTGCGAACGTCGTCGATCACCCAAGTGATTTTCTCGTAGCGAAGCGTCCGGCGCTCGCCGTCGTCCGAAATGAAACTTACTTCCATGTTTTCGGGGAAGTGGTCGTCCATAATGGTGCGATAAGCTTTTTTCAGATCTTCGGCCATGTTTTTTCCCTGTCATATCTAAGAGTTACAATTCACGATACGTATCGGAGCTTCAGCGCGTCTCTTCGTCTTCGTAGCAGGAGGAGACTTCTTCGAAGGCCCGGCCTCCGAGATAGCCGGAAATCGCCGTGTCGTAAGCCGCCGTGTGTGCGAATGCCTTGCGGGCGAACTCGAAACGTTTCTCCAGGCTCAGTTTGCCATCGTTTTCCCGAAGCATCTCGATCAGCGGCGCGTAATCCGCCGGGTCCACCACGCTGGCGACGCGCAGGTAATTTTTCGCCGAGGCCCGGACCATCGTCGGCCCGCCGATATCGATGTTGGCCCGTGCGTTTTCCACGGTGACATCGGCCTGCGCCACGGTTTGCTCGAAAGGATAGAGATTCACCGCCACGAGGTCGATAGGCCGACCCTGGGTGCGTTTCAAATCATCCTGATGGGAATCGTTGTAGGTTTCGGTGAGCAGTCCGAGATAGATTTTGAAATCGAGCGTTTTCACGAGACCGCCCTGTGTTTCTGGCTGTCCGGTGTATTCGGAGACCGGCATCAGATTCTTCGCGGCGCGTTCCTCGCCCAGAATCTCTTGAAGTTTCTTGTAGGTTCCACCGGTCGAGAGGATCAACACGTCCGGGTTAATCTCCACCAGACCGTTCGCCAGCACGTCCAAGCCGCTCTTGTCCGAAACACTCACGAGCGCCGTGTTCACTTTCACCCAATTGTCAATCATTTCAACGACATTGCCTGCCATGTGGTCCTCCATGAAGATAAAACGGATCGTACCGTATTTTGTAAGAGGGGCACATCATACCCATCCCGTTTTTTTGTGCAAGGGCTATTTTGAAGAGAATGTGATTTCGGGCGGAAATTAAATGAGTGCGAAACATTGTAAAAGCTTATTCCAAGGAGAAAAGACGTAGGGGCGAGTGTAGTGAACAAAGTGAACGGAGCTCCCCAAAAACCGAAAAACTCTGTCAGAACGGGGGGCTACAGTCGCTATGCTCCTTTCACCCGCCCCTACATTCCCCCTCCCTTTTTTGAGGTTTCAAACGAAAAAACAGATTTTGCACTATTTTAATTTCCGCCCTGTGATTTCCCCGGCATCAGACTCTTCTTCAAGCGCGGAAACGACCATGTTTCGCAAACTTACGTTGCCCATCGTCAATCCCCGCACGAACCAGCTTTCCTTGATTCCGATCTCGCGACAAATCGCCCGCAACGGCTTTCCCTGGCCTTGCAACTTTCGGGCAAGTCCTTGGAAATCCTCTAAAAACTGCAATTTTGCAACAAGATGGCGTTTCCCGTGTTTCAATTTGGGATGGTGGGCGCAAAACAACACCTCGAAATCGTACTTCAACACGCTGCGAATGGAGTCGATCTGGTCGCCAAGGCATTCGTCGGAGCGGAAATAGCGGATTCGATCGCCGAGGTAGAGATCCCCCGAAAACAGCCAGCCTTCATCGGGTGCGAGAAACACGCAGTGGTCTTTGCTGTGTCCCGGCGCGTGGATCGGTTTCAGACGCAGGGCGTCGTCGCGGTGCTCCGCTTCGTCGAATGGAAGTCCCACGAGGGGCTCCGAATGTCCCCAGACCCATCGCTGATAGGGAAGAATCCTGTTGGGAGTGGTCATTTTCTGCAATGTAAGCGGATGCGCGAAAATCTCCGCCTTCGTGTGACGCGCCACGGCGGCGGCGTTGCCTGAATGATCCTCGTGATGGTGTGTCAGTAAAATCCTTTTGACTGCTTTGTCGTCTGCCCAGTCGAGCACCGTGCGGAGCATGTGGCTCTGGGCCGAATCGATCAACGTCCCACGGCAGAAATACAGCATTACATTCATCAGTGGCGGCCAATAAGGGCCATATCCAAGTTCAAGGGCGAAGACGTCCTCGTGTTTCCATTCTTTAACGATGTTCATGGTTTGCCGATGTCATGTCGTCTTTGGGTTGTCAAAAAATAGTACTTTTTTCGGAAACCAGCATATTCGTATCGTAAAGCAGTTGCAAATCGTTCGACTCTCGGTTATATAATGTCTCCTTTATTTGAAACGATGGATTGCCAAGGTTTCCGTATTCTGTTTGCAAAAACCGTGATAGTGTAATACAATATAATCCATTCAGTATTTTTTTAACGTTGCACTCAGTTTATTAAGCGTTTCTACCCAACTTCGTTTTCGACGTGTGGACCATGAAGTTACCGGTTCCACAATCCGACTCTTCGGCACTGGAAGCCCTTCAGCGTTACTGCAAGCGGTTTTCGGCCATGATCGACGTTCCGGTGCTGTTGCTCGGAGCGAACGGGGATCTCGTTTCTTCTTGTGGTCTGAATGCCCTGCACGCCCAAGCCCATCTTCAACTGCCCCGCCAGCGAGTGAATCTCGGAGGATTCCAGGCATTTCGACGAAGCAACGGACTGCGAGACCTTCACCTCGCGGTGCCTCTGGATTCACAACACGAGGGAAGTATCGTCGTGGGACCATTTGCGTTGCAATGGGACCGTGACGAACTAACGCCTCCCGAATCCACTGGATTTTCATTTTTCGACCCGGATTTGTTCGAGAAGGAATGGCGAGATTCCATTCCCGAATTGAAAGATGAAAACCTCGACCTGATCGGTCAGTTCCACCGTAAAGTATTGGAAATTATGGACGATTCCTCTTTCGTCCAACTGCATCTTCCCCACGCGCCGGTGCACGCTCCACCCGCCGAACCTCGTCCCGCCTTCGATGTTCGCAACGTGTCACGGCTGATGAAGCCGTACATGGAAAAAATGTCGGAAAGCGGGCTTTTCGGGGTTGCGATGTTCGAAATCCTGTACGATCGCAAAGTCAAACCGGTGGATTTCCGGCTTGTCGGTACCAGTTCGGGTTCCCATAGGATCACCGAGCTGGACGAACCGACGTATCTTGGGCAACTCGTTTCCCGAATCGCGCATCCCTCGTGGTTCGAACACTTTTTCACCATTCTCGACCATTCCGATCCCTATCGCTTCGAAGAATATTCCCCGTTGATCGGCAAAAAACTTCGTTGTGCAGGAGAACGTGTGGACGATACTCATATTGCGCTGTCGTATACGGAATGCGGATCGTCCGACGAGCGTTCGGTCTCATCCTTGCAACCACCTCACCAGCAGCTTTTCGAAGCCTGGCTTCTTTCGACGCCGGACCCCTTTGCCTTCAAAAGCCGGGAACTGGTATACGAAATCGTCAATCCGGCGTTTTGCCGTCTGGTGGATCGGGATGAGGCGGAGATTCTTGGCAAAAGCGATTTCGATTTATTCGAGGAGGAAGACGCACGCCGCCATCAGGAGATGGATCTCCAGGCGATCAACCGCCGGACGGCGTTGCATGAAGAGCAACAATTGACCTTTGATTCGGAGAAACGATGGTTCAGCGCGATGCGCTCCCCGGTGTTCGATCGTAGCGGCGAACCCTCCGGGGTTCTGTTTGCCTTAACCGCCATCAATTCCCGTCGCGGGACGGAACAGACCATGCAAGAAAGCGAACGAAAATATCGGTTTATCGCAGACAACATCACGGATATGATCTGGATGACCGACATGACCTTTTCATTGACGTATGTCAGCCCCTCCGTGGAACTCATTTGCGGCTACAAACCGGAACAGGCCATCGGCTTGCCATTGCACGAACGCATGTCCGAATCCAGCATCGAGAAAGCCATGGAATGGATTCCGGAAGCCCTGATCTCGGTAAATCCCGAGGAAAAACAGGACAATTCCCTGCGCATGGAGTTGGATTTTCTCCACATGGACGGGCACGTCATCAATACCGAAACCATCGTTACTCTGCTGCGGAACGAGGAAGGCGAGGGGCTTGGTCTGCTTGGTGTTTCCAGGGATATTTCCCACCGCAGGGAATCGGAAAAGCAGCGGGAACGGGAAGATTCCCGCTTCCGCGAAGGGCAGAAACTGGAAAGCCTGCGCCACATGGCGGGAGGTGTGGCTCACGACTTCAACAACCTGCTCACCGGCATTATGGGCAATATCAGTCTGGCTTTGATGGATCTCGATCCACAATCCCCGATTTACGATTTTCTCAAGGATGTGGAGTACTCCGCGCACCAGGCTTCGGATCTTGCCATGCAGATGCTGGCGTATTCCGGCAAGGGACGCCTCCTGAAAAGCTCCCTCGATGTGAACGAGACCATCAACGGAATGCGGCATCTCATCAATTCCACGATGAATCTCGGCATCACGTTGACCTATCGTCTTCATGAAATGGAAACCTTGATCGAGGCCGATTCTGTGCAATTTCAGCAACTTGTGCTGAACCTTGTGACCAACGCCGTGGAAGCGATCGGAAAACGGGGAGGAGAAATCGTCATCGAAAGCGGTAAGCGATACTGCAACCGCGAGTTTCTGTCCAATTCCTCTATAGACGAAGAACTGCCGGAAGGCACCTATGCCTACATCGAGGTTTCGGACTCCGGGCCGGGGATGGACCCCAACACGATGTCGCGCGTATTCGATCCCTTTTTCTCCACCAAATTTACTGGGCGTGGACTGGGGCTGGCAACGGTCATCGGCATCGTCCGGGCGCACAACGGCACGGTGACCGTAAGTAGCAGCCTCGGAAAAGGCTCTGTTTTCACGGTGTTTTTCCCGATCATGGACGCCGAACCCGTCGAACCGCCTTCTCCGCCTTCGCGTGGTACGGAGGAGACGCGGACGATTCTCATCGCCGACGACGAACCCGTCGTGCAACGCCTCATGCAACGCACGTTGTCCCGCAGTGGATTGAAGGTGCTCACCGCTTCGAACGGTTTCGAAGCCATCGCCGCATTCCAGAACCATCGCGATGCGATCGACACCATCGTGCTTGATCTGACCATGCCGAAAATGGGTGGGGAACAGGCGCTGGACGAATTGCGGGAGTTGGGTTGCGACGTTCCCATTCTGCTTTCCAGCGGATACAGCGATACCGTCGTTTCGGAACGCTTTCAAGGCAAGAAAATCGCCGGATTCCTGCAAAAACCATTTTCTCCTCAGGAGTTGCTGGATCGCATCGACGAGGTGACGCGCTCCTGACCCGGCTATTTTTCACCGATTCTTTCCATTTTTTCGACATCAGGGAAGAAATGAACGAGGTTCATGGTTTTTCCTGGTGGATTTTTTTGCCGTTTTCCGGGATAGTAACGAAAAAGGAATGCAAAAAAGGATTTCAGGATGAGACTTTCCCGATTGATTCTTCCGATGCTGGTTTTGCTTTTGGCCGTGTCTGGCATCGCTTGTTCGGAAAAAGACGCGCCAAAACGTGAAAACGTGCAAAAAGTCGGCAACAAAACCTGTCCCTTGAGCGGTCGCCCCGTCGCAGGAACGCCCGACGTTCCAACGGTGTATTCGGACCTTCGCGGCTATCGTCTGGGTTTCGCCGACGAGGAGCAGAAAAAGCGGTTCGATGGTTTGTCCACGAACAGCCGTCTTTCCTTCCTTAATCGGGCGCTGAAGGAACGCCGTATGCCGCCCCTCAAATCCGCCGGTACGGCGAAAAGCGAAACCATCAAGCGCGGCCTGGAATGGAAAGACCTCCCGCCCGAGGAAGCCTGCAAAACCATCGACGTCCGCCAGCGCGAGGACGACAAGGAAGCCGTGGTGGAAATCGACCTTTGGCTGGACCCGGAAGCGGGCGAGACCTCCCAGCGCAAGGCATTGTTCTGGGCTTTCAAGGAAGTGCAGAAAGATCTCAAGCCCTGGAAAAAACACAAACATTACACGTTGCTCGTCGTGCGGGGCTGGCCTTTCGAGGAGTTTGATCCGGCCTCGAAACCCATGCACGAATTGCGGCTTTCCGGTCCCTGGGCGACTCCGAAAGTCACCTTTCATCGCGGCGAGCAGTTGAATGCCGTGCGGAAACTGAAGAAAATCCGCGCCCGCGAGAAATCGCCCGATCCGCAACCGGGCGAGCAAGCCCCCCCGGCGAACACGAACCCCTGAGCCTTTGCTTCCCGCTACGTGACGACGCACGAACCGCGAAACCGAATCCATGAACCGCACGCCGAAATCCAACGAACGCCCCCGCCTGACGCGGCGTCGTTTTTTATGCAATCTGTCCCTGATGGCGCTGACTTCGCCCCTTTGGCCGTTTCCGGCACATGCCTTCGGTCCGCGCTCGAAGTTTTCCTTGCCGACGCTTCTTTATCCGGGAGCCGGACACGAGCGGCGAGGGGCGCAAAGCCGTCTCGCTTGGGAGTTGCTGCGCCGTACTAGCATCGAAGCCAACCTGGATAGTCCCGAAATCACGCTGGAAGACGAAAACTTGTTTTATTTCCCGGTGTTGTACATGAACGGCAACTCCGATTTTCCTCCCTTTCCGGAGGCTCACATTCTCAAGTTGCATCGTTTCCTACGTCTCGGCGGCTTTCTGTTCATCGATGACTTCGGCGAAAACGACGCTTTCGACACGGCGATCCGGCGGGAACTCAAACGGGTGTTTCCTAAAAATCCCCTCGAACGTATCGAACGGGATCATACGCTGTTCAAGTCGTTCTATCTTATCGATGGTCGTCCCGGACGACGCGAGCGTCTGCCCTACGTGGAAGGTATCCACATCGACGAACGCACGCCGGTGGTGTATTCCCGCAACGATCTCGGCGGCGCGTGGATGCGCGACCAGTTCGGCAACTGGAGCCTGCCGGTCACTCCAGGAGGCGACCACCAGCGGGAATTAGCCTTCCGTTTCGGGGTCAATGTCATTATGTACGCCCTGTGTACCAACTACAAATCGGATCAGGTCCACATTCCGTTCATTCTCAAGCGGCGACGTTCTCCCTTCCTGGGTACGCCATCCGGCGTCGAGGAGGAATAAGCCGTGGAAAGTCTCTTCGACCCCTCGAAACTGGGCGATTACAACTATTGGGAGTGGGTGTTCCTGCATCATCCCCGCCCCTGGGAATGGTGGCTCGTCGGCATCGGCCTGGTGGTGGCCGTGGTGCTCACCTGGAAGAATCTGGCGAGGATTCAGTCCAACAAGGTTCGCTGGGCGCTTTTCGCGTTGCGCGTCGCACTGGCCGTGCTATTGGTGCTGTTGTGGCTGGAACCCGCCGCCCAGTTGCAGAAGCGGCTGACGTTCAAATCGCACGTGGTGGTGCTGGCCGACCGTTCCCGGTCGATGGATCTGCCCTCTGCGCCCGGCGAACCCAACCGCGCGGAGAAAATGGCCGACTTTTTTGCAAACAGTCGCGAAGCGTTTGCCGAACTGGCCGAACATCACCACCTTCACGCCATGACTTTTGGCACGAAAACCTCGACGTCTTCACTCGATACATTATCCCAACCCCTTGAAAATAAAGAGGATTACACGTCTCTGCTTGCTTCGGTCAAAAGCACTGCCGAGGGCTTTCCCTCCGAAGAACTGGCCGGAATCGTCGTGGTTACGGACGGCGTGGACAATCCGCCGGAGCACGCCGCGACGGACGAGGAAAACCTGCTGCAATTGCTGGAGAAAAAGAACCTGCCGATCGTTGCGTATGGAGTGGGTGTGGACAAAGGATTGGCCGACCTGGCGATCCGTGACGTGCGATACGACGGCTTCGCGTTCGTGCACAACGAAATGGCGGTGGAAATCGAAATCGGCAACACCGGTTACAAAGAACGGGACGTCAACGTGACTCTAGCGCTCGACGGCGCGCCGATCCAGGCGAAAACCGTGCGGGTGGCCGAGGGAGAACGCCGCTTTGCGCGCTTCACCTTTGCCCCGGAAAAGGTCGGACAATTCGTGTACGAGGCGCGCATCGACACGCCGCCCGAAGACGCCATCGCCGAAAACGACAGCCGGAAATTCATCGTGCAGGTGATACGGGACAAGATCCGCATCCTGCACGTCTGCGGGCACCCGGATTACGACGAAATGTTTCTGCGGCGGCATTTGAAACGCAATCCCAGCGTGGATCTCATCAGCTTTTTCATCCTCCGCACGCCGGAAGATTCCGTCGCCACGCAGGACAACGAATTGTCGCTGATTCCTTTTCCCACGGAAGAACTTTTCGATAAGCAGCTTCACACCTTCGATCTCGTCATTTTCCAGAATTTCACCTACGTGGGTTATCGCATGGCCCATTTCCTGCCCAATATCCGGAATTACGTCGAGCAGGGCGGCGCGTTGCTGGTCATCGGCGGGGACGTTTCCTATGGTTTGGGTGGCTACCGGCACACGGCCATCGAGCATATCCTGCCGTTCACCATCGAGGACGATGCCGGAGCCGCCAGCCTGGAGCCGTTTTCCGCACGCCTGACGACCAAAGGCGAGCGACATCCCGTGACGAGACTCGTCAAGGATCTGGACGCCAACCGCCAGGCATGGAACGATTTACCCGAGCTGTTGGGACTCAACCTCGGTCTGAAACCACGCCCGGACGCCATGGTGCTGGCGGTGCATCCCCGGCTGAGCACGGCGTACGGTTCGCCCCCGGTGATCGCGTTGCGCGAACCGGGCAAGGGGCGCGTACTGGCGCTGACCGTCGATTCCACCTGGGTGTGGAATTTCCAGTCCGTAGGACGGGGCGAACGGGCGGAGCACTACCGGACGTTCTGGAACAATTCGCTTCGGTGGCTTATCAAAGACCCCGAACTGACCCACGTGCAGGCCACACCCGCGAAAGACAGCTACCGGCCCGGAGAAAACGTCGGTGTCTCGTTTCGCATCACGGATGCGGGATTCCAGCCCAAAGCCGGGGCGCAGGCGACCATCGAAGCCCGGTTCCAGGGAGAAAACAAAATCGTCTTCAAGGAAGAGAAAACCAGCGACGAGGAAGGCATCATTCGCACGACTCTTCCCGCCCCGGACAAAGAAGGACTATTGGAAGTCCGCCTCGTGCATCGCCTGGAAGACGGCGAGGAGCAACGCGGCGAGGCGATGGTGTTCATCGAGGGAAAAAGCCGGGAGATGGACGAAGTTTCCGTGGATTTCCGGCAACTTGAGCGTCTTGCAAAAGCTTCTGGCGGACGCTTCGAACCCCTACCGGATCGCATGGACGAGCCGATCGAATTCGAGGGGCGACACAACGAGAGAATCGGCGCGAAGCAGGATATTCCGATCTGGGACAATGCCGTGGTGCTGGGATTGATCGTGTTTCTCGCCGCCGTCGAGTGGTGGTGGCGCAAACGCCGACGGCTTCCGTAATTCTTTTAAAAACCGAAAGTTGCCAAATTCCAGTGAAATTTGTTAGGTAAAGGTATTGAGAAAATACGGCTAATGATTCCGTTCGGGAAAAGCTTCATACTTTTTTCGTTTTCGTGCCATTTTGGAGCGAAGTATGCGACATCTGGAAACCGTTCATCCGGTTTTATACGAAATCAACACCCGTGTCTGGCTGAATCAATTAAGCCAGAAACATGAAAAACCCATCACGCTCGACAACGTGCCGGGGGAGGAAATCGATGCGCTGGCCGCGCTCGGCTTCGATCTGATCTGGCTCATGGGCGTATGGAAAACCGGGCCGCTGGCCAGGGAAATCGCCGGAAACCACCCCGCGATGCTCGAAATCTACCGCAGGATTTTGCCCGATTTCACCCCGGAAGACGTCGCCGGTTCTCCTTACGCCGTGGCGGAATACCATGTGGAAGCTTCTTTGGGCGGCGATTCGGCCTTGGCAGGGTTTCGCGAACGGTTGGCCCGGCGCGGCATCGGGTTGATACTCGACTTCGTTCCCAATCATCTGTCCATCGATCATCCGTGGACGCGAAGCCACCCGGAATACTTCATTCCCGCCCACGAAGGCGAAGATCCCAGCGCGTTTTTCGAGGTGGAAACACCCACGGGTAAAAAACGACTGATGCACGGGCGTGATCCCAACTTTCCGTCGTGGACGGATACCGTGCAGATCAATTACCGCCATCCCGACGCCATTGCCGCCATGAAGACACAGTTGCGTGCCATCGCTGAAATGTGCGACGGGCTGCGTTGCGACATGGCCATGCTGGTGCTGGCCGATGTCTTCCACAAAACCTGGGGCAAAAAAAACGACGGCTTGGGCCTCGTTCCCGAAAGCTACCAGTTTTGGCCGGAAGCGCTCCAGACAGTGAAGCTGAATCATCCATTGTTCATTTTTATTGCCGAAGCTTATTGGGACCGTGAATACGACCTGTTGCAAATGGGGTTCAACTACGCTTACGACAAACGTATGTACGATCGCCAGATGTCCGGCGATATCGAAGGGCTCGAGGCCCACCTGAGCGGCGATCCCGATTACCTCGAACGCTGCCTGCACTTCCTCGAAAACCACGACGAACCCCGCCTCGCGACCGTCGAACCGGTAGCGCGCCAAAAGGCGATGATGGTGATGGCGGCGACGATTCCCGGACTGACCCTGTTTCACCACGGACAACTCGAAGGCAGGCGCATCCAGTATCCCGTGCAACTCCAACGCTGGGCCGAAGAACCCGGTGACACGGATGCAAAGATTTTTTACACCCGACTGCTGCACGCATTGGAGCATCCCGCCTTTCAATCGGGGCGCTGGGTGCGGTTCGAAGTCAAGCCCGTCTGGACCGGCAACCAAAGCTACCGCCGCATGTTCGTGCATTTCTGGCAAAACGAGGATCGGGGCGGACTGCTGGTGGCGGTCAATCTTGCCTCCACTCCATCGCAGGCCTTTGCCGTCGGGGATCTAGGAGGAGGCGAGACGGTCCAACTGGCGGACTTGATGTCCCACGAACACTACCGCCGCGACTGCGAGGAGATCCGTCAGGGTGGGCTATATCTGGAATTGCAGGGCTGGGGAGTGAATATTTTCACCGTCAAACCGTGATAAGTTACTGGAATCACTCATTAAAATTAAGCTTAGAAGATCCGCGACAAAACCGAAGACGTCGCGTTTCGGCCATGGACTACGCTCGAAAGGGGAGGGACGTGAAAAACGTTTTTTCGAGTCTTGAAAGTCAGGTCAATTCCATGCTGAGCAACTGGCGGGAGAGATTGAAACCGTTCTTTTTCAACTCTTCGATTTCGAATTCCATCTGTTCGGGCAATTCGGCGATGATCTCCGTTACGCCGTGCCTTTTAAACCAGAATCCGGCGGTTCGAAGCAGTTGCGCGACGATGGGCTTGCCTTTGAAAAGCCGCTGGACGATCAGTGCGAGGATGAAGCCGGACGGTCCGTTTTCGCTCAGCAACGAAGCTTTCGTGTCGATCGAACAGGCCAGAAGACCGGCCTGCACGCCATCGAGATTGGCCATCAGCAGCACGTGATCCTCGCTGTTGACGAAACCCTGAACGGCGGCGACGAGTTTGTCCGGGGGCAGTGAGATCTGGGTTCCCAACAATGCAGCAGCGGCGAGGATGTCTCTTTCCCCTACGATGACCACTTTCACATCTGCCATTTCGGCCTCCAAGGCTTGTTCGTCAAAAACTCGTATTTCGATCTAGAAACCGCACGGAATCGTTTCAATACGATTCGGGCATGTCGCGGTGTATCTATCCTGTCGATCAGCCCGATAAATGTACAGCATTTTCCGACTCTTTGGCAAGCGATGGAATCAAGAGTTTGCATGAAGCGAGAGTAAAATTGCGGAAAAACCGGAATTTCCTCATAAATTCCATCGGTTCAGGTGTTTCAGACAGAGATTTTTATCTCCCTCCAGGCAAGCCTGGTCCGTAGAGTGGCTTCATGTTGCAATGGTGTGAAATATGCGAATAACCTTCACGAATTCCTTGGCTTGCTAGGCATTTTCGTTTGAATCACCGTTGCGGCGGTCGGAGCGGATTCTATCGAATGGGAAAAACACGACATTCGGTCGGGCGTCCCCTTGCATTCGTCGATAGGGATAACCATAGTTAGAAAGCGATTCTTTCAATCAGGTGGAGCACTGTGAGCGACGACCCCCGTAAATCATCGGAAAGCGAAGAGATTTTCCCCGACGAGATGCCCGAAGGCGAAGAAGCGCCGGAGGAACGGCGTTTCGTCACCGGAAGGGCAGGGCGTATGGCCAAGCTGGGCAGCCTGTCGGGAAAAGTGAGCGCCAGCTATATCGGCACGAAGGTCAAGGGCGTATTTTCAAGCAAAGAAGCCCGTGACGAAGACATGAAGCGCAGCAATCTCGCCAATATTCGACGGGTCGTGGACACCCTGGGCGAGATGAAGGGCGCGGTGATGAAGGTAGGGCAGATGCTCTCCCTGCAAGCCGACCTTCTTCCGCCGGAACTGGCCGATATTCTTGCAGATCTGCAAAAACAGGCGCCTCCGGTGAAATTCAAGATGATCGAATCCCGCTTGAGAGAAGAGTGGGGGACCGACTACAAGCGCATCCTCAAGACCATCGACCGTCGCCCCATCGCGTCCGCCTCCATCGGACAAGTGCACAAGGCCATGCTCTCCGACGGGCGCAAGGTGGTCATCAAGATTCGTTATCCCGGTGTAGCCGAAGCGGTGCACAGCGATCTGGATAACCTGCGCTCCATCGCGGCGACATTGGGTCGGGCGGTATCCAATACCGATTTCGTCCCTCTTTTCGAGGAAGTTCGCGAACGCCTCGCCGAAGAGTTGGATTACACGCACGAGATGAAAAACCTTCAACTTTTCGCGCGCGCCTACGCCGACCGCCCGGACATCGTAGTCCCCGAGCCTATCGAAGAATACTGCACTTCCGGCCTGCTCGTGATGACCCGCGAGGAGGGGGATGACGGCCCTATTCTGTTGCAACCGGAGATCGCTCAGGAGCGCCGCAACCGACTGGCCGCAATGTGGGTGGATCTGCTTTTCGACCAGTTTTTCAACAAACGGATGCTTCACGCCGACCCGAATCTGGGCAACTTTGCCTTTCGTGGGGACGATACCATCGTGATGTACGACTTCGGCTGCGTGAAAATCTTTTCGGAAGAGTTCGTCGAAGCGGCGCGCCACGCCTTGAAGGTATCGCTGGAACTGGACGCGCAAACCACCGTGGAAGCGATTGAAAAGCTGGGACTGATCTACCTTGGAAAAAAGGAACTGCCCCAGGAAATGGTTGAGGGCTACTCCCGCCTGATTCTCGACCCCGTACTGGCTTCGCAGCCGTACACGATTGGCTCGAAGCCGCTTCATGAAGGCATTCAGCAACTCGTGATGAAATACTACAAGGAAACCATGAACTTCCAGCCGCCGAGAGACATCATCTTCGTCAATCGAACCGTGGCCGGCATGTACGGGACGCTCAATCGCTGGAAAGCGGAAATCCCGGCCCGCGAAATCCTCGACCGCTACCTTTCCTGAGTTTCACCACTCCACCGATATTTCGGAGAGGTGGTGATTTCTCCTTGTTACGGCTTTTCTTCATTCAACTCCTCGGCTTTCTTTGGGGCTTCCAAGGGCTGCTCGACGGCTTTTTGCACGGGTTGCGCCTTCATGGCGGGTTTCGCTTTTTGAACGTTTTGGACCTTTTTAACCTTGAGCGCTTTTCCGTCCTTTTTTTGTGGACGACTGTGCTGTTTGAACCAATCCCAAGGCGGAATGGGTTTTTCCGCAGCCGCCCAAAGGCCGCGTTTGTTCCGAATGGCGAGACCCTCTAACCTTCGAATCGTCACTTCATGGCGATAATGCGGGTTGAAACTCCACGCATAGCCGCTTTCGGCCATCAGCCAACTCACGTTCTTGCCGTCCGGCAGGTAGACTTTCGCGATCCATTGCTTGAGAACGTTGGTCTTGGTGATGTCCACCTCGACCGTTTCTCCGAGGCAATATTTTTCGGCGGCTTCTTTGGATTCTTTCCAATAGGGCTGGTTGCCTATTTTCTCCGGCGCATCGATTCCGTAAAGGCGGACCTCAATATCCTGACCGTTGTAGTCCAGGATCAGCAGGTCTCCCTCGACCACTTCCTTGACTTTGGCCTTGAACTTCGGATGCTCGATTATCGTTCTCTGCCCCCAGGCGGCGAAAGACAGCGCGAGGATCGATAACACGACTCCCGCCATCAGCCATCTTCGGATTCGAATTTGGTATGGAATTCTCATGACTTTCTCCACACAAGAATCTTTCCCGCCTTTTGCGAACGAAAGGCGGGAAAGACGTGTTGACGTTCTCCCGGTGATGTCAGCGCAGGTTGCTCAGCGCGGTGAGCATGTCGAAATACGGGATGAACAGCATGAGCACCACCACCAGCACGAGCAAGCCCACGAACATGGTCATGATCGGTCCCAGGGTGACGGTCATGTTGTTGATGAGCCGGTTCAGGCGGATGCGCAGGGCGAAAAAGATGTGTTCCAACACGAACGGCAGTTTGCCGGACTCCTCGCCGACGGTCATCATGTCCACCAGCATCGGTGGAAAATACTTGAAACGACTGAACGGCTGCGACAACGACTTGCCCTTCTGCACGTTGGCCCGTGCTTCGTTGATGATCTGCTTCAGCACGCTGTTGTTCACCGCACCCCGCGCGAGTTTCAGGCTTTCCAGGATCGGTACGTCGCTGTCCAGCAACACCCGCAACGTATTGGAGAACCGCATCATCGTCCCAAGCATGACGATTTCTCCGATGATCGGAATCCGAAGGACAAGACTGTCGAAAAGCCTCACGTTCGCCTTGGCCAGCCGAATTACAACGATCACCAGGACAATAAGCGCCGGAAGCCACAACCACCAGAAATTACTGAGGAATTGACTGAAAGACACCAGCAGAGCCGTGGTAAACGGCAATTCCATATCACTATGGGTGTACCCTTCGGCGAACGAAGGAATGACGAACAGCAGGATCACCAGCGATGCTGCGATGGCGAAAACCAGCGTGAGCATCGGATAGGACATTGCATGTCGGATCCTAGCAGTCAATTCCTCGTCGTTGTCCAGGTCCATTGCGATGATGGTCAGAGTTTCCTTCAACTTTCCAGTGGCTTCCGCCGCCTCGATCATCGAGATCGTCACCGGTGTGAAGTATTTCGGAGATTGGCGCAACGCCTTGGCCAGAGTACCGCCAGCCTCAACCTGGGCCGCCACGCGCTGCAACTCATTGGAAAGACTGCGGTTTACAGTCTTGCTCGCAAGAAGTTTCAACGCCCTGAGCAGGGGATAGCCCGTTTCCAGCAGGATAGCCAACTCCCGGAAAAACATCGAGATGTCCTGGCTTTTGGCTTTTCGCGCGAGAAAGTTTCTCGACGGCTCCGGTTCGATGACGTCATCGAACGCTTCACTCGGTGCTTCGTCTACTGATTCCGTGACTCCGCTTTCCTGCGAAGCCTGTTCCATCAGTTTCTGTTTGACTTTCTCCCTCAAAGCCTGTTCGTTATTAAGATTACCCGTCTTTTTTCCTTCCGGCATGAGTCCCTCCCTTACATACTTGACCAGACCGATACGCCAATGTATCCACTTGTATTTTCAGCATTTTTGCTCTTTCACGAAATCTCTTGCCGGTCGGGTGATTGCTTCACCCGACACATTCAATGTCCTCGGATACGTCGGGTAAAACAATTACCCGACCTACTTCTTTTTTCTCTACCCCAAGAGGGTCAAGCGCCTTTCTCTTAGAGTGAATATCTCCTTTTAAATCAGTAGGTTACTAAAATCCCAGCAGGCGCAGGTATTCTTCCGTCGTCGTTTCTCCTTCGAGGATCTTGCTTCGACCGCTTTCGGAAAGCGTGCACATCCCTTCCGTGATGGCCTGCTCGCGCAACTCGGCCTCCGATTTGTGAGCAAGGATCATTTCCTTCATTTTCGGAGTTACTTCCATGACTTCGAACACGCCGGTACGATCGAAATACCCGGAATTGAAACAGTGCGGGCATCCCGCGCCGTGATAGAACTCTTTGATTTTCTGGGCCTGAGTCGGCTTGAAGCCGACCGATTTTTTCTCGGCAGCCTTGGGTTTGTAGGCGGTGCGACATTCGGTACAGGTTCTGCGTAGCAGGCGCTGGGCGATCACACCGACGAGCGAGTTGGCGATCAGGTGGCTGGGCAGGCGGAAGTTGTACAGGGCGGTAATCGCGCCGGGAGCGTCGTTGGTGTGAAGCGTGCTGAAGACCAACAGACCGGTCATACTGGCGCGCACGGCGATTCCGGCGGTTTCCTCGTCGCGGATTTCTCCGATCAGGATCGTATCCGGGTCTTGGCGCAACAGGGCACGTAATCCCTGGATGAAGCCGAAGTTCAGGTTGTAGTTGACTTCCACCTGGTTGGCTCCCGGCAGTTCGAATTCCACGGGATCTTCGATACTCATCACATTGTATTGATTCCTGTCGATTTCATTCAAACAAGAGTACAACGTGGTGGTTTTTCCCGAACCGACCGGCCCCGTAGCCAGAATCATCCCGTGGGGCCGCGAGCAGAAACGAAGCACCTTTTCGTAATCGCTTTTTTCCAATCCCAACTCGCCGAGGTTTTTGTTGATGCGCCCGGCGTACACGAGGCGGATGCTGATTTTCTCCCCGTATTTATTGGGAACGGTCGCGATGCGCATGTCGAACTGGTTGCCGCCGATGTTGACGTTCAGGTGGCCGTCCTGGGGCTTTCGGCGCTCGGTGACGTCCAGATCGGCCACGATCTTGATGCGGGAAGCGATTTCGTTGTAGAGCGGCTTTTGCAGTTGAAGCACTTCGTACAACATGCCGTCGATCCGAAAACGCACCCGCGTGTTTTCCTTTTGCGGC
Organism: Myxococcota bacterium; assembly: GCA_963663525.2. Taxonomy (GTDB): domain Bacteria; phylum Myxococcota_A; class SURF-8; order SURF-8. Next base: position 33,723 of record CAXXHC010000002.1, on the reverse strand, counting down.
TCCAGGTGAATGTCCGTGGCGCGGGCATCCAGTGCTCCTTCCAGAATCTGCCGCACCATATTCACGGCGGATGCGGAGGTGACGATCTTCTGTATCCGCGAAGTGGCTTCCACCACCTTTTTCTGCGGTTTGGGCATACTGCGTTCGACTTTTTCCAGGAGCGGTTGCTTGAGTTTTTCGACGGTATCGCGGGAAATTAAATATATTTCCACGTCTTTCGTCATGTTCTCCACCAGTTTTTCCATCAGGCGCTTCGAAACAGGGCAGGTTATTCCGAGGTCAATGCGCGTTTTCGTCATTTTAAGTGGGATAATGTCGAAATGCTCGATCCAATCGATGTCGATGGCGTTGGCGAGCGAAGGAATCGGCTTGGGCATTGCGCCTTTCCACAACGGAAGCTCGACGAATTCCGCGAGGGATTTCAAGTACATTTCTTCGCCAAGGTAGTCTTCCGAGTCGAGAATCTTGCAGATGCTCAACCCGATTTCGGATGATTCCTGCCGCGCCTTTTTAAACGTTTTGAAATTGAGGTAGCCGTTGTCCAGCAGCCATTCCACAAAGATGCCTTTGCCTCGGACGAAAACCGGGGCGAAAGGCATGGTCAACAGCACTTCCGCAAACTCGGCGACGTGTTCCCGGCATTGAAAAACCAGGGCTTCCCAGAAAGGAACGGACTCCTTCTCCGACCTTTCCGCAGCCGCTTCGAACCGCCTTTCATCCACGATATTCAGCACCATCAGACGACGCAGAAGCAACGAATCGTCAGGCGAAACGCTTTCCGTCAGTTCATCCCGGACGTCTTCTTCCAGCGCGCTCAGGTATTCGTAGAACTCGTTGATGACTTTGGACGCCTTGACGACTTGGGTATCGGAAAGCGGAGCGTTTTCTTTCGTCGCTTCATCCTCTTCGCGGACTTCCCAGTCCATGGATTTAAGCATCGCATCTTTGAGAAGTCCGGTGGATTCCTTGGATTCCTCGTCTTCCGCTTCTTCCAGTGAAATGCCTAACCGTCCGAGGGCTTCTTCCAGGGAAATTCCCTCATGCCGGGCGAGATTTTCGGCTTCATCGAGAAGGTTGTCCGCCTTTTGGTCGAGGTTCGGCATCAAGCCCGGATTGCTGATTTTGAAGACCTGTGTCACATCCTTGGTGAGCACGTCCGCGATCACTTCCATGTCGATCGGTGTTTTCAGGAAATCCCAGGTGCTTTTCCTACCATGTTTGTTTTTCTTATCGGTCTTCATTTCGTTTCCTTTCCGGCGATGAAAACACACTTGTACATCTCGGTCGGAATCTCCGTTTGTCTGGGATCCGTTTCACCGGGGATTCTCCCATCGAATACAAGCCTCGCGCTCCCCCTATCCAAAGCTTCGATTTCATTCATCCAAAATTGGATGTATGCCCTTGATTTGTGGGTATTCACCTTGTTTTTACTATAAAGGTTTTTCGGTTGTACCGCAATAATTCTTGAAGGATTCTAAATGGGCGGAAATTTTTTTAGTGCGGATTTAGGATGGACCCGAAGGGTCCAAGCGCCTCTCCCACTGGGAGAGGCCGGTGCTTCAGCACCGGGTGAGGGGAAGTTTCGTGTTCCCTCACCCTAACCCTCTCCCAAAGGGAGAGGGGATATAAGTCTTATGTTTTCAATATGTTACAATTGCCTCCGAAATATTTCGCACTATTTTAATTTCCGCCCATTCTAAATACTTTTTCGGGTTATTTGAGGAAAATTGAATAGGCTTTATGTGAAAATTGCACAATTTTTATGAAAATGAACCTGTGATCTCGGTGGGAACCCACCCCCCGATCAGGTTATTAATTGCAGTTTTAAACGAAATCAGTTCGCCGCTTCGGGCGTTTGGATGGATCGGATCAGCGACGGGATGCGCACGTCGTCGGGGTGTTTGGCCGCCAGTTGCTCCAGTTTTTTCAAGGCTTCCTGGGTTCGTCCCGTTTGAGCAAGCACGTGTCCTACTGCGAGGTGAAGCGTCGTATCTTCCGGCGCGTATTTCAGCGCTTCGTGGAACCATTCCAGGGCGCGGTCCCATTTTTCATGATGCTGTGCGATCATTCCCAGCGTTTTGGCGTTTCTCGGATCGTCCGGGAAGTGGCTCAACCATTGATCTATCGCGAACTCTTCCTTCGGATGACCGACGATCGCCGCCGCATACGCACGTCCCGCCCAGCATGGGTAGCGGCTGTCGTCGAACCCGAGGCAAGCGCTGTAGAGACCGAGGGAACGATTGGGATACAGGCCGATCAGCCTCTCCGCCTCGTCGGTTGTCCAGTTGGCGTAGGTTTGCCAGAAGAGGGGATATTCCTCTTCCATGCGCGTGGTTTTCATGGACCTCCAGATGGTAATGGCCGAACCGTAGGCTCCCATGGCGAAATAAGATCGCCCGAGCCAGTGATAGGCTTGGAGGTATTTCGGGTAGATCATCACCGCGCGACGGAAATGGGGCGCGGCCTGATCGTAGAGCTTGTGACCGAAAAGTTGCTTGCCATATCCAAGCTGTGCATTGGCGCTGTTGGGCGAATGGGCCACGTAGTTTTCGAAAAGGGTTAAGTCATCGGCCCAGATTTTGGCGATTTTCGCCTGATAGCCGAGAAAAATCACCAGAATTCCCGCGAGGAGCAAAGCGGGCGGACGCCATCCCCAGCGATTGTTTCCGAGGAAACGAAAGACCAGCCACACAGAAGTGATGCACAGCCCGATCCCGGCAAGATAGAGGTTGCGCTCGGAAAAGAAATTCGTCACGGTGGCGAAAGCCTGGGTAACGAGGACGATCTGCACGACGAACCAGAGCATACCGAGCAATGCCGGGGAGCGGCTATGAAGCTTTTTCACAACCACGTATCCCAGAGCGCCAAGGAAGATCCAGACCATCAGCAGCGTATTCAATGAGTCGGCGTCCAGCATCGGGAGTTGATTGAACAGCCAGTCCATTGGCTGGGGAAAAGGCCAGACGAAACGCCACAGGTAGTACGTGAACAGCCAGCCCATGTTCAGATGCCGCAAGGGCAGGGGGAGCATCAAGGTCGGGTTGTACATTTCGGGAATGTCGCTGGCCACGGAGCCCAGCGCATTCGACCGCAAGGCGAAAGCGACGGCCACCACGACCACGCCGAAAATCGCGGCGAGTTTCTGACGGTAAAGTGTCGCTTTCCAGGACTCCTCGCCTCCGGGGGCGTAGCGTTCGATTACCAGCAGCAGCGGCAGGGCCAGCAATCCGCTTTCCTTGGAAAGGATCGCCGCGAGAAACAGGAACGCTCCCGCAACATGGCGCTTGACGCTGGGTGCTTCGCCGTTCTTCGGCAGCAGCACGAACAGGTAGAGGATCGAGAAAAATGCGCTGAGCAGCGTGGAATGCTGCACGATGTTGTGGGTCACTTCGCTGTTGGCGGGATGCAAGGCGAACAGTACCGCGACGAACCAGGGAAGGGGAGGCGGCAGCCAGCGTCGAACGAGCCGAAAAACCATCACCGCTACGCACAGATGCAATAAAAGGTTCACGACGATGAAAACCGCCGGATTTCCCCCGGATAGCTGCCACTGTACGATGAAAGACGTTACCAGCAAAGGGCGGTAGGTACCGCAATTGGGAAGGCCGGTATTGCCCCAGATATCGGCGTGCCAGGGCTTTCCCCATTGCGCCTCGGTGACCATCTCGTTGTCCGCGATGGCGATGAAGTCGTCGTAGACGAATCCATTGCCGAGGGTGGGCGCCAACGCGGCGATGACCAGCACGGCAATCCAAATCGCCCCACGAATTCCGCGAAAAACTTTGGGAACGTCGGAAAACGTTCCATCGAATGCAATGGACTGCTTCATCTGGCACTCACGTATGAACGTCTGCGAAAATCGGCCCTTAGCTAAACCGTTGGTCTATCGGGTATCAGTCTAGAGCGAGAACCGAACGAACGCAAATCCGGCGTCACTTGTCATGGAATTTCGGCGCAATCTTTATGGGGGTGTTATAAAATATTGTCAAACAACAATCATGGCATTATTCTGTAACCTATGAATAACAAAGGGAAAAGTTCCCTCTCCCTCTGGGAGAGGGTTAGGGTGAGGGTGCATAGAATCCCCTCACCCGGTGCTAAGGCACCGGCCTCTCCCAGCGGGAGAGGCGCTTGGACCCTTCGGGTCCGAAATGCTGACAATTTTGAGTGAGGTACCCAATACTTACGGAATTATCGCTGGCAATGCGGGCAGAAATACGTGCTTCTCTGCTGTTGCACGACGCGCCGGATCGGCTTGCCGCAGATGACGCAGGCGTCGCCCTCGTGGCCGTAGACTTTTAAAAAGTTCTGAAAACTTCCCCCCTCGCCGCGGGCGTTCTGGAAGTCGGAAAACGTGGTACCGCAAAAACGGATCGCCTTGCGTAAAATATGGCGCATCTGCTTGAAAATACTAGCAATTTCTTCCTGTGAAAGATCCCCCGCCGCTTTGAACGGATCGATACCGGAGGCGAACAGAATTTCCGAAGCGTAGATGTTGCCAAGGCCCACGAGGCGATCTTGACGCAGGAGCCATGTTTTGATCGGCTGACCGCTGTTTTCGAGGAGTTTCCCCAAACGTTTCGCCGTGAATTTCTCGTGCAACGGATCGATGCCGCCGGTTTCGAAGGCACATTTCGACGAGGCCAGGCGCATTGTTCCGAAGCGCCGTGTATCGGCAAAGGCCACGTTGCAGCCCTCGAAACGCAACCATGCGCGCACGCGCTGGGATTTCACATCCGACGCTTCGGGAGCAAGCAGCAATCTGCCGGTCATGCGCAGATGCACGCCGAGAAAACGGTCTTCAGCCTTGCGTTCGGAGAAGACGAAAACGATCGTCTTCCCCACGCGAACGACGTCTTCGACCGTTCGTCCCGCGAGAATCGGCGACGGGTTCGGGAAGAGTTTTTCGTCTAGAATTTCAATATGTTGCAGAATCCGCCCCACGACCGCCGGAGTCAGTTGGCGCACGACGGTTTCGACTTCGGGCAACTCCGGCATGAGAGGTCAGCCGACCGGATCGAACATCGATTTATCCGCGCCGCACACAGGGCAAACCCAGTCGTCGGGGATGTCTTCGAAGGCCGTTCCCGGAGCGATTCCGCCGTCAGGGTCACCTTTTTCCGGGTCGTAAACGTATCCGCAGGCCGAGCATTCCATCTTTTTCATCGTTTCACTCCTTCTCCGCAATGCAACCGTAAACTATCGAAATCGTGCCAATAACCATAAGTCGTAGAGACAGGACGGTCAACAGAAGTTTTTTTGAAAAGATTCCATACTAAAGGAATCCCGGTGGACGTGGTTTTGGAGCAAAGCTTCATCGGGACACATCTTGCAAACGTGCAAATTGGTGAAAAAACGTGCAGATTCGCAACCACTCGCTTTGCGAGAGAAATTCGAGCATTGCAAGACTTTTTGGTCGAAAAACGCCATTTTTGTAAAGTTTCTTACCACTTTTTTCTCGGTTACCCTCGACTCGTTGCGAGAAAACTGGTGGGGATTTTGCATGTTTCGTCGTGAGTTTGCACAAGTTTTGCCGCATGGATCGAGCATGACGTGAGTTTGTGTAAAAATGCACGACTTTGCAGTGTATTCAATAGATTTTGCACGGGTCATTTCCAATCTCTACCCGTAGCGTCGGACCCTCGTTTCGTGTTCCCAGCCTCCAAGAGCGGATTCCGGAATGGCCGACCACTCCCCGTCGGTTTTTGCAAGTGAGGGCCGCAATGACACGTTCTGCAGCCTGAATTCGTCCATCTCGAGAGAGCGGGAAAGCCTCGCGGGGAGACTTTCCGCTGCGACCAACGGGTCCACGTCGTAGACGGGAAGGGGTAGGGCTTTTTCGAGGGCGAGTTTTCGCAGGCGGCGCTTTTTCAATATGTAGCGGATTCCGGTGAGTATGCTGACGTGGCCCACCTGCAGGGCTTCATCTCCGTTGGCGAAATCGAGAAGGTTGCAGTAGTAGTCGTTGACGTTCTGCGTTCGATGGTGAAAGCGTTTGTCGCTCTCACTTTTCTGGAACACGGTTTCTTTGACACTGCTGCGAAATACGAAAGCGTGATCGTCCAATTCTGCTTCGGGCATGACATACATTTTATCCCGGTACAGGGCGTCGATCGTCTGTGCGACTTTCACATGTTTCCGGCTGGGTGGTTTCTGGAAAAACGGTGAGGGATACACCGCGTCGAAATGGAGTGCCACATTTCCCAAACTACTTAAAACACAGGCACAATTGCTGACCCAAAGTCTTCCCATAAGACGGTGTCGAAGCAGGTAGCCGATAACGGCTTTCGAGGTCAGCAGATGGGTCAGGCGGTTGCCTCGATCCTTTGGACGCACGCAGGTCAATCCCAGGTGAAGCACGTTTCCGACACCGGGAACCGGCAGCAGCACCGTGGAGCAGAAACCCGCCGCCCGTTCGTCCTCACGCCAGGCCACGGTAATGATTTTGTCGGAAAGTTCTTCCCGAGTGCCACGCATGACCTGGTAATCCGGCAGGGTTTCGAAGCAGGTGGAGGCCGTACTTTTCAGCTCCTCGACCAGCTTTTCCAACCTGCGATTAGAATAAGTCAGGCCGGGTCGCTCGATGTACTCACACTTGTATTCGCTCCATTGTTTCATGATTTCGACTCCCTATGTATGGCTATTTGAGTGATCTTGTTCGTTCAGGTGCTCCACGATCCACCGCTCGGTTTCATGGTGCAGGGTTTCCCCGTCGGAACCCTTCAGCACGGGTCCGAACGCGACATGCACGTGGATTTCCGGCTTTCCGAAACACGAGAAAAAATGCCCTAGGAAGGTCGCGTTCCCGACCCAGGCGTCGTTCGGGTTGTCGTAGTAGACCGCTGTGGGGACGATGGAAAAACCGCTCTCGGCGGCGAGGTGGAACATGCCCTTTTTCATGGATAAAATGCCGGGACCGGCGGACGTGGTGCCTTCGGGAAAAACCGTTACCGAACTGCTCTGCTGCAACAGTTCGGCGAGTTTTCTCCGACTGGAGGAACGGCTGGAGCGATCTTCGCGATCCACGAAAATCGTATTGCCGACTTTCGTGGCCCAGCCCACGAAAGGCCATCGACCGACCTCGGCCTTCGCCAGCACCGCACAAGGAAATGTCGAGAGAATCGCTACGATGTCTATGTACGAACGATGGTTGGACAAGAGCATGGCGCCGCCTGAGGGATTTCCCGTGATATGGGTTTGGACACCCAGAAAGCGGCAGAGATCCTTGGCCCAGCCGGAAGCCTCTATGGCCACTTCCTTGGCATCCACTTTTCTCACGAGAGATCGCATCATCACGGGTACGCAATAATGGAGGGTAATGGCGATAAACATTGCAAAACGGTACGAAGCGCGAAGCAACCCCTTGGCCCGGTCCGTAATGGCGTCTACTTCGCCGAAAGAAAGAAAAGAGTCCTTGCACTGTCTTTCCACGATGTCCCTTCTTGTAAGATTTGGAGTGTCAAGCCTTCGTTACAAGATTTGAGAAATGAATAGCGCAGTCGTGTGGATCTGGAATGAGAGAACCATTATTTATAAATGAGTGAATGTAGATTTTTTTAGGCAATGTTCGTGGGGCTGGTGACCTCTGCAAAAGGGGTGTTCATCATTGGTCAAGATGAACGGCAAATAGAAAAAAACTTGTGATAACAATAGGATTCACGAATATAGACGACAGTCGGTTGTCGGTAACCATGCACTGTTCGGCGGGAAATCGTATTTGCGAAGAGATGTCGGACGTCGTTCGAAACCTCCGACTAACGTTTTGCTAAATCTAGAGTAATATAGTGAAAAGATAAACTAACGGCTTCTTTCGAACCTAACTGATTAAAAACAAATCGGATTTACAGGCTTTCTTCGTGAAACCCATTGAAAAGAAAACCGCTATTTTCTTCATCTTTTTCCAAGCCTTGGCGAACAAATGATGGTAAAATTCAATGTTGGTTCAATCATGCATTGCTTTTAAAAAGGATTTATGTACAATCCCCCTGATTTCGCAGTCTTTATCCGTGAAACGGACGGCGGAAAACGCTGTGTAAACAAAGAGAATGCGCAGGGGATGGAATAAAGAACAGTTCGACTAAGAATCGGTCGGGTTATTCTTTAAGCAACAGATACTAATTTCGAAACCCAACCTGGACTTTTCTATGGAAGTACAAAAAACCACGACGAAATCCATCGTCGATCAGATTGTCGGTGAAATCAGCCTGGAGTTGTTTCTTTCTGCTGCCCGCAGCCGTTGGCAGGCTTTTTTACTGACATTCCTTGTTGTTCTGCTTATCGGTGGGATCTACCTGAGTCTGAAAAAGCCGGTCTATGAATCCGTGGCCACGATCGAAATCGGCCTCAGTGAGGAAAAAGTCCTCGGCGACGTGAAAGGCGTAACGTCCCTCGGCACGGATTCCTGGTACAAAGTAAGCAGTTATCTCAAAACCCAGTACGCCATCATTTCCAGCAGGGACATCCTGGAGCGCGTAATAGAGCGCGAGCATCTGGACAGCGACCTCGCCTTTCTGGGACTGGATGGGGTGGAAGACCAGGAAAAACTCAAGGAAATTCTGGAAAACCTCAATGTTGTCGATATTCTCGCGGCGAATCTTTCGGTATTTCCCGTATTGGATACCAATCTCGTAAAAATCCGCTACAGACACACCAACCCTGAAACGGCGGCACGAATCGTCAACGCGATTACCGATATCTACCTGGAAAGAAACCTCATCCGGCGGCAGGCATCGACGACCGACGCGATCGGCTGGCTGGAGAAGCAGCTCGTCGAACTCAAGGAGAAGCTGAATCACTCGGCAGAGGAACTCTTTGATTTCAAAAGAGAAAACGAGATTCTCAATACAGCCATCGAAAGCAATATCTCCGTCAACGCCACGCGCATTCAACGGCTGATGGACGAAGTTACCGATCAAAAGGCGCACGTGGCGCGTTTGGAAGCCAAAGTCGCGAAATTCGATAATCTCGACGACAACGACTTCCTGCAATCGATGATCTCGGAGTTGTCTGAAAACGTCGAGATTCGAAACACGCGAAACGAGCTGTTGAAACTGCAAATGGAGTACGCCCGGCTTTCCGAGCGCTACACCGACGAGCACCCGGACATGGTGGCCATGCTCAACGGGATCGAAAAAGCGAAAACGTTGCTTTACTCGTTGGTGACGTCGGTCATTCAGAGCGTTCGGATCGAAAAAGAGGAAGGCGTCAAAGCCCTTAGCCTGCTTGAAGAGCAGCTTCGTCTCGCCAAAGAGGAAGCGATTCAACTGAGCCTGAAGGAGTCCGATTACAACCGCCTGACTCGGGAATGGGACACCAACCAGAAGCTGTACGATCTCGTGATGACCCGCCTCAAGGAAGCCTCGTTGACCGGTTTGCTGCAAACCAACAACCTGCATGTCGTGGATTACGGCGTGGTGTCCGAAATACCGGTTGCTCCGAAGAAAAAACTCATCGTAATGGCGACTGCCTTTTTCGCCTTTTTGCTGGCGATGATCGTCGCCACCTTCTTCGAATTGGCCGACAACACCATCAAAGGCGTGGACGACATCGAAAAAAGGATCGGCGTCAACCTCATTGGAATTCTTCCGTTGGTCAACCTGGAGGAAAGCAAGCGGCCCAAGGACGGTCGTCGGGAAAGCGACGTGGACCAGTACGTGATCCACATGCCGAAGTCCTCGTTTTCGGAGGCGGCACGAACCATCCGTACGAACATCGGTTTCATGATCCGCGAACCGGGGGCGATGAAGCTGTTGATTTCTTCGGCGATGCCTTCCGAGGGCAAAACCACGGTGGTCTCCAACCTGGCGATTCTGATGGCCAACGCGGGGCGGAAAGTCGTGGTCATCGACTGCGACATGCGCAAACCAAGAATTCACAAAGTCTTCAAGATTCCCAAGGGCAAGGTCGGACTTTCCACCCTGCTCGTCGAGCAATCGAGCGTCGAGGAATCCGCCGTCAACGGTCCGGTGGAGAACCTGCACGTGATTCCCTGTGGTCCCACGCCGCCCAACCCCTCGGAATTGTTGCAGATGGAGCAGTTCGACCGGTTGGTGGAGCGTCTGTGCGAGATCTACGATGTCCTGCTTTTCGACTCACCCCCGGTGATTGCGGTGTCCGACGCGCTGGTCATTTCGCGCCTCGTGCACGGCATTATCATGGTGGCCAAAGCGGGCTGGACCTCCCGTGGAGCGCTGGGCCAGGCGGTGAAGGTCTTCACGGACGCGGATCGTCCGATGCTGGGCGTGGTGATGAACAGCCTGGATCTGTCGTCGAAGAAATACGGCTATCAGTATTACCACTATTATTACTACCGCTACGGTTATTACGCCTACGGAAGGAAAAAGAAACGCAGCAAAGACGGCAAAGGCTACGTGTATGGTTATGATGAGGGAGGATATTACGGAGAGGACGACGACGAACCTCGGCCCACGGCGGAGATGGAATCCCCCGACATGACTGGCACAAACGGGGCCTGAACGCGGCGTTTTTTCCTTTATGGATGCGGTTTTTGTCCCGATTCGGAAGGCCGTCGAAATATTCCACAGAAAAACTGGACGTTTTCTCACGGCTATTGTAAATAGGAACCGGCTTGGAGAGCTGACCGAGTGGCCGAAGGTGCACGATTGGAAATCGTGTGTGCCCGAGAGGGCACCGTGGGTTCGAATCCCACGCTCTCCGCCAACTTTTCACTGTAAAAACGGCGAGTTACGAAACTCGTCGTTTTTTTGTGCCCATATAGTGCCCAAAATTTTCCTGTCCAACACCTCCACCGCCGCTTTTTTTGCACCGGGCGTAAGGTGAGAATAGCGTTCGGTCATGGTAATCGAGGCGTGCCCTAAAAGTTCCTGAACGACCTTCAGGGGAACGCCTTGAATGACCAAATGACTGGCAAAGGTGTGTCTGAGAACATGCCAGCCAATACGTCTGATTCCGGCATTTCTGGCCGCTTTCCAGACCTGGCTTTTGGCTTGTTGCTCGGACCAGTGATTGCCTTCCCGGTTTTTGAATACCAGTTCGTGCGGTTTTATCAATCGTTTGGGCAGGCAAGAAACTGCGGCTTGGTTGAGTGGGATTTCTCTTCCTCGACCGCTTTTGGGCGTTCCAATGTGTTTGCGGTAAATGGTTCGGTTGACCTTTACAATGCCAGCCGCCAAGTTGAGGTCTTTCCCTCTTAGCTCCAACATTTCTCCAAGCCGTAATCCGGTATTGAGGACAAAGCCAATGGGAGACTGCCAGAAAGGTTCGGCATGGGCAACCAACAGAGCCGCTTCGTCAGTATCCAGGAAGTCGAATTCCGGTTCGGGAAATTTCGGCCAGTTGAATTTCGGCACCCGTTGGAGATATCCATAGTCGTGTGCCACCGTAAACATTTTGTGTGCAGTGCCCCCCGTTGTGTGGACCAGCTGAGGAGTTAGAATCCGGGTTGAGACTGAGCCATGTGGCTCGATAATGTGAATCGTAGCATACTTTCGTAATGGTTTCCGCTTTTTCGTGGTAAACTTACTTTTCCTGACCGGAGGATAGGGCTCTGCGGGAGCGCAACCCGAGCGCCGGACAGGGTGCAGTGCTCCCCGTAGTGTGGACCACCTGAAGAGTTAGAATCCGGGTTGAGACTGAGCCATGTGGCTCGATACTGTGAATCGTAGCATACTTTCGTTATGGCCTCCGCTTTTTCGTGATAAACTTGTCGTTCCTGACCGGAGGATAGGGCTCTGCGGGAGCGCAACCCGAGCGCCGGACAGGGTGCAGTGCTCCCCGTAGTGTGGACCACCTGAAGAGTTAGAATCCGGGTTGAGACTGAGCCATGTGGCTCGATACTGTGAATCGTAGCATACTTTCGTTATGGCCTCCGCTTTTTCGTGATAAACTTGTCGTTCCTGACCGGAGGATAGGGCTCTGCGGGAGCGCAACCCGAGCGCCGGACAGGAGCTTACACCGATGGGCGCTACTTCCCCGTTGCGTCCTTCTTTTTTCTCTTTCCGTTCCTTCATTCGCCCATCGGGCAAGCCTTAAAGCGTTAAACTCCGGGGGTTCGGGGGCAGCGCCCCCGAGAAAAAACGCCGTCGTTCTTCTTCAGGCGTTCGATAGTCCAAGCTGCTGTGAGGACGCTTTGTATTGTATTTTCTACGCCACATCTCCGTTTTTACCTGCGCTTCTCGAAGCGTGTAGAAAATCTCCATGTTCAGATGCTCGTCGCGAACCTTGGAGTTGAAACTCTCGATGAAACCGTTCTGCCAGGGGCTGCCCGCGTCGATGTGCAACGTATCCGTGCCCCGTTGTTTGATCCACGTTTTCAATTTCTCTGCAATAAACTCCGGGCCGTTGTCGCTACGGATAAAGGCCGGATTGCCATACCGATGAAACAGGTCGTCCAGGATGCAGATCAGATCGTTCGACTTGATTCTACGGTCCACATGGATCGCCAGTCCCTCTCGCGTGTACTCGTCCTCCACCGTCAATAGCTTGAGACGATTTCCGTTGGAAAGCGAATCGAACATGAAATCATAGGTCCACACGTGGTTCGGACATTCGGCCTTGACGGGTGGACCGGCATGTTTCGTTTTCTTCTTTTTGCGCGGCTTTCGCCGTGGCAGACAAAGATCCGACTCCCGCCAGACCCGATAGACTCGTTTCCTGTTGATGCATTCCGTTTTGTAAATCCGAGCCCAGGCCCGGCGATAGCCGAAACGCGGCTCGTCCATGGCAATGGCTTTCAACCTAGCTGCCAAGCTCGAATCATCGCGAGGATGAGCCGGATAATAGTAACTCGACCGCTGCAGCTTCACCAGGGCGGCACCTCGCCGGACGGACAGACCACGCGATGCCGCGTGATCCACCGCCTCCCGGCGTTGCGCCGCCTTCACCAGTTTTTTTCCAACAGCTCCTTCGCGACATCGAGTTCCAGATCCCGCTCGGCAAGCAGTCGCTTGAGTCGGGCGTTTTCTTTCTCAAGCTCCTTGAGGCGTTTGGTTTCCGAGACAGACAGTCCGCCGTACTTCTTGCGCCAGCGATAAAACGACTGTTCCGACACACCGTGCTTACGGCAGATTTCCTGCACCGTAGAGGTCTTGCACTCCGCCTCTTTCAGAATCGTAACGATTCGCTCTTCCGAAAAACGCTTCCCTTTCATCCGAATCCCTCCTTGCACCATAAAGGGATTCTAACACATCAAGCGGTACAGTTTTTAGGGGGCAGAGCAGAGCCATAACCGTCTGTGTCACATATGTAACAGTATTTCTCCTGGGAAGCATAACAGGTTCTATAATCTGCACTATGACCTACTACAACCATGCAATCGTCAATGCATTTATATTGTGTACAGGATGATGCAACAGTCTCACAACGCATTTGGCCATCTTCGCAGGGTTCCTCACACGTATTTTCTTCTGAATCGCCGTTTTCTCTTTCATTTCTATCGCAGAAATCGATGGAATCCACGTCAGAATCGCCTGTAGCTTCAAACGACGTTGCAGAAGAATCGCAACCTAAAAAAGCACTAAAGTGGATGGAAAAGAAAAGCCAGAGTAGCAATGGTAGTAAAAGTAATTTTGAATTCATTGCATCTCTCCGAAAGAAAACAAGAATGATGTCAATGGCTTTCACAACCAATCTACTACAGCGAACATCCCTCCTCGTACATAGGCATTGTGCATAGATCAAACAACATCACGTCGAGTCCCCACCGGTGATCTTCCGACGGATAGGGGAACCTCTCGTCATCCAAATATACCATCCAACGACCGGAAAGCCTCATCCCGAATTGCAAGCCGGATGGGATTCCATAGATCCCTTGGGTTTGATTGTTTTCGAAATCCGTGACGTAAATGATACCTTTTCCAGCATCGTCCTTTTCTCCATAAATCAATCGGGACTCATCGACCCAGGCATCTCCGCAGTCGTTCGTCGTGTTCACTTTCACGGTCGTGTGCGTGTCGAGATCGTGATAGAAAATTTCATATCGTTTTCCTCCCTGTAATTCCGGATCATATACATCCCAACTCACTAGATTTCCGTATACCGTTGGATTCAAACGACTTATTTTATCTCCTTCTTCTGTAGGAGTAAGAGAAACGGTCGTTTCGGTTTCAAAATCCCACAACCAGATTTCAGAATTATCGGAAATGGTTTGACGCCACACAATATACTTGTCACTCAATCTGGATTCGTCAGCATATTTCGTGCCATCAGTGATAAACGTTCGGATATTTGTACGAGTATCATAGAGTGCAATGCTAGAACGTTTCCCCAGCATGGAATGAGACCAAGTTACACGCCCATTTCGCGCATGGATTCTAAAAATGGATTGAGCGTCGCTTGTCCATTCCTCCATTTTTCGGTAAGTTTTCCTAGTTAAATTGATACGATAGATTTCGTCTCTATGATCATCACGTGGAGCAAGGGTATACACCTTATCTTCATCTACTGTCACCCAAGAACACAGACGACGTATTCCATCAATCGCTATTTCCCAGACCCAATTTCTCGAAATTTGGTACGCGAACAAACGGCCGGTAGTGCTGTGGCACCAGACGACGTAATCCCCATTCACGTCCATAGGCTGAAGTCCATCGGCCAACCCAAACACCGATAATCGTTTTTCTCCAGGAGCTAGCAAATTTTCCCAGGCTTCATCCTGACCAAGCGATTCGTTTCTCAATTCGACATTGCTTGATAAAAATCCATCTTCTTCATCCAAAGGATGGGTATCCGTGTCGTTATCCGCATCGCCGTTTTCCCACGGAGAAGTACAGCTGTCCCAGTCAACAGAATCGTCACCAGCCAAATTACACATAACACACCACGCACCATCGGGTCCGCTGCATATACCGTACTCTATACTTTGCCAGACGTTGGTTATACATCCTTCTACACATTTAAATTGACTACAAGCACCCCCATACGTTTCACAGCGTACTTGTCCTTCAGCACAGGCTTCACACGAATCCTGTTGTTCTGACTCCATTTCTTCCAAATCCATGTCTCTCTCTTCCTCATTTGCGTCATGTTTTTCAGTATAATCATTTTCTTGCACGTCATTGAGATCACTCTCGCCCTTATCTGTATCACCAGAACCGCTATTTAATAACGTATTAGAAAAGTCACAAGCAAAAAAACTAGTGAATAACATCAAAAAAATTAAAAGAAGTAATCCTGAGAGATATTTACTATTCATGACTCATTTTTCTTTTAATAAAGCTTTAAAGTAAAAGCGCCTTGGTCATTCCAATGTCTTCCATCAACAAAGATGTAGTACGTGCCAATCTCCAGGTCTTCAAGAATTATCCGTTCTTCTCCACTAGAACCAACCATATCCATACAACGCACTTCTTTACTCTGATCGATGCAAATGTCTCTAATATATAGTACGGAATCGTAATTGGAAGTCAAGCTAAGCGTGAGATTACGAAATACAGGTTGAATAAAGCGAAATACTACCTCTGGGCCAAAAGACTCACTGCATGATGCATGATAGTCGTCATGAAATCCACTTGTATTCCCATATGCAGTTTCATTGTAATCTAAAGTTATGGCTCCCTCACACAATTCATTTTCATCACCATAACCAATTTCACTTGATTCTAATGTCAAATCGAAGCTTACTTCATCACCTCTACCATGTACTCTGAGGTAATACATACCTTCCAATGCATTATTATACACTAATTCTGCACCGTTCTCATGGACCCGAGTTGATGCTATGAAATGAGTTAGACCATTGAAATTATCCTCATATAGTTTCAAATCAATGGAACCAATGTTGGGATTGTAGTATAATCTGGAACGTATACTCCACCCTTGTAGAACATCAAATGAAAACCACTGTTCCTCCCAGGGACAAAGCCATAAACCTTCTAAATTGTTCGGAATATTCACAGCATGAGATTCTTCCCAAGTAGAATTGGTCCCCATAAAGGGATCATCCTCGCACGATGCTATTTTATCTTGGTCGTTATATTCCTTATCTATATCTTCAATTTCAAAATCTAGATTCGCTTCTCCATCGTCCATGAAGTCTTTATCAAACTCAAGGTAGTCAGAAGAATCTATGTCTGAGACATCGCCATCAATGTAGCCTTCATCGCTATCGCCATCTTGCTGTGAGACACAACGCAACTCTTTACAAATTAATTCGCCGCAATCTTCATGAAGTATCCATTCTCCTAAAGAATTACAACGAATGATCTCATTTTTTCGACAGGCAAGATCACCTTCCGAGCATAATTGGGATTGGTTAAGCTTAGTAATCTCTTGACAAAATGTTGCAAAACATATCGCTAAAGTTAACGACATGTAAAATAATACTTTTGCTACAATTTTCATTTCATTTTGCGCACTTCCATCCACCACCACATATATCCGACTGACCGGTCTTCCTCAAAATCAACACCATTAATCCATCCAGAAACGGAATGTGGATCTTCAATAGCAGGAGATTTTGGATCTTCACGAATTTCGTATGTTTGATTTTCTAGAGTATCGTCTATCAAGTAGAGATAATTCCTGTCGGCTTTTAACTTTAAAATGGCTCTACTCGTTACAACTTGATTTGCAATTAATGGATACCCTTGCCACGAAAAATCGACAATATAGATTCCACGCTGACCGCTAACATAAACATAGGGATCAGAATAATCTACATCAGTAAGTTCTTGATCATCAACCTGTATTGAATCAACGATAAAGGTTTGATTTACATCAGATACGTCGTATACCAGTATTTCATTGCTCGTTACGGCATAAAGTAGATTCCCGTGCAAACTAAGAGCTCTTACGGCTTTTGAAAGATTGATATGACTTTTTAGTATTGGTATAAGGCTAAACTTTACATCGTAAAGCCTTATACCTTCCTGATCCGCAACGAAAGCATACCGATTGCCATCAAATGCGATATCGTTTGCCGGTCCATCTGTAAAACCCCATCCAGCAAAAACCGGGAAATATGGAATAGCAAGCGTAGCAATTTGCAACCCTGAATCCGTGGCCAAGTATGCTTTACCATCATAGAATTCAATTCCGTTGATGTTGCTTAAAGCGAAATAGGTTCCATACCATTTTGAATCATTACATTCAGCATCGCATTCCCAACGACTGTTTGCGGGATTGCAACTTAATTCGCCAAGTTGCTGCCACCATTTATCGTCATTCGTACATTTCATACCAACTTTATTATCGCTACCATCTGGATCACACATTGCTGTGTCTTCAACAATTTCCAAGGAGTCAGGATCGATTCTCATCTCTTTCTTTGTAGATTGTGCAGAATTATCCTTACCCAAAATCAGTAAGTTTTCGGTTTCAGATACATAAATCGCATGACAGCCACCACTCATGTCAGGAATATCGTTATCACTGAAAACTTTCACCGAAATCGTTCCCGGACGTGGATCATAACTGTAAAGAGTACCTCCGCCTATGCTAGTCGGTCTAAAGTATATAAAACGACTTCCGTCTGGAACTACAGTACCACATTCTGGTAGATCCGCGTTTGATCCCATATCTTCCAGAACTTTCCATTCGAATGTGTCTGAAAAATAAGCGATTGCAGGCATTGCAGAAACATCCCCGCTCTCATCGATCCATTGACCACCGTAAAAATAGAAAATATCCCCGGTTGCTGAAGAACTAACCTTCGCATTTGCAAATCTTGGACGATTCCTATTGTCAATGGCCGGTTCAAATCGTCGCCACGATGGAGTTTTTTTCGTTATGTCCATTACATAGATTTTATTTTCGAATGAATCGATATCAATTGTTGAATATTCTCCGTCGAAATCGACTTCATTACTATTTACTCCACCAAACAACCATAAATTATTCCTATGATGATCGAAATACAATGTTGAACCAAGTTTTGCTGGTGATGTTCTCGATTCAAAAATATCCCATACATATCTCCCATCATCTTGCATAGCCAACATCATAGTGGCCTGATTAATAGTGCCATCCTCTTTTAGTCCACCCTGCAAAAACACTACATCCTTTTTCTTATATTGGCCAGCAGTTAAAGAAAAGTCGTGTAGTCCTCGAGGGAACTTATTGTTTGCGTAGTATGTCGGTCGCCATTCTCTTGACGCAGAATTTATGGGGGCTAGTGGATCAAAAACAGAAATTTGTATTCCAGTCGTCAAGTTTTCTGGATCGGTTGATTCAAGAAACTTTTTCCCGTTAACAACCAGAAACTCATGATGAAGATACCACTCAAGAGATGGAGATGATTCAAATTCCCAGGGTTTAGGACCATCTTCCCACCAGTACCAGGGTGCCCAAGGTTTATAAAGCATAAATTCTGGAAAAACGGGGAAAGGATCAATGGATAAATGCAACACCGAAGCTTGACTTGCACTGAATGGAACTGGCATAGAATAGCTATGTTTGGGAGAAGGAGTATTGGTTGGTACATAATGCGTAACAATTCTAGAATTCATACTATAATTGATATCACCTGGCACAAACCAGCAAGTTGCGGGATCAACGTATGGCATATCCTGTTCACCTGGAAGTGTCATATTTCTCCAATCAAGCTGGCGCATTTGCGTTCCTGAAATAGCATATGTATTTGCAGGCCAAAAAGAATTATATTTATTGTAGCAATGTTCTGTAGGATCGTTCGTTGATCCACCGCAAAGTGTCTCTGTCTGCTCATTTGCAGGCTTGATTTCACAATGTGAACCATCCTCGTAGCTCCATTTTGTAGTTTCGAACCATCCTCTGTCTTTGCGGCTCCATGGATGATCAAACAGCTCATTCGTTTTGCAATAACGAGAGCAATCTTCAATCCAATCATTGGAGCTAGCCATTCCGAGATTTTCCGCATAGCCACACATACAATAATGCGAACTTACTTTTTTATTCAATGGTGAACTTGTATCATGGATTGTTCTCGTGGGCTTTGTATACTCTTCTAGTTTTTCACCAGTATGTCTTATTTCTAGCGTACCTATTGATTCGTATTGGGTTACAGTTCTCGAAGTAGATTTAATATCTCTGATGGAAACACATTCTCCTTCCATATTAACACTATTTTGACACGCATTGCCGACAATTTCGGGACAATACTTGGTAAATAGCTTGTAATTACAAGTCATTACATCTGGATTACAATTTTTCAATTCATTTACACCGTCGTAGAATCGAAAATCTTTTTTACTAACCAGATACTGAATCCAAGAATTGCTTAAACATGTATAAATTTCATCCTTTAAAGAACATGAGTATTGCTCATCATTACTCAACAGTGGACATGTATCCTTTGCATTTTCAAAACCATCTCTATCAAAATCATAACTATCAAACCCCATTAATTTAATAGTGGGATCTCCAAGGAAGACCCAATTAAAAACAAGGAAAGGAGAACCGTTGTTTAAACCGAGAACATTTCTAGTAATTGCAGTTTTCCACCAAGCTCCAAGTAATGGAGAATCTAAATTAAAAAGACTTGAAATATTCGCTATATAGTTCCATTTGCCTAGTCCAACATCCGACAATCGTGAATAGCCTGCGTACGCTATCCCCCCCCATCTATTATTCATAACCGCATCGCCGTAATTACGATATGTTACATTATTGACATCAAATTTCTTTTCATAGAAATGGTCAATAGGAACCGTATGACAAGCTTCAGCATATACCAAAGGATAAACGGCTCTTCGCTGTTTAGTGTGGGTAACGGCAGCTTATGCATCGGCTTCGCCGATCCGGGGACCCGTCCCCGCACCCCTGGGATTTATCGCTTTGAAGTCCAAACCTGGTTGTTGTAATAAGGGATAAAGAGAAAAGGAGAGGTTTCCCCCTCCTTTCCAGGTTCGGACCTTCGACGGCGCTCGGGTCGCGTCCCCGCGTTGCCTTATCCTCCGCCGAAGTTCTGCCAGTGTAACCTTTGCACACTGAAGGAGCAAGAGATGGACGAGCGCGGACTTTTCACGATGGCTCTTGGATTGACCCCTCCCTGGGAGGTGGTGGATATTGACTTTGACGCCGAGCGCCACCGGTTGGATCTGTACCTGGATTTTCCCGCCGGGAGCCGGTTTGCGTGCCCGCAATGCGAGGTGGCTTGCGGGGTTCACGATACGAACGAGAGGAGTTGGCGACATCTGAACTTTTTTCAGCACGAGGCGTATCTTCACGCACGCCTACCCCGGATCAAATGCCCTGAACACGGAGTAAAAACGGTGGAGGTACCTTGGGCGCGTCCTGGTGCGGGGTTCACGCTGCTTTTTGAGGCGCTGGTACTGCTTATGGCCAGAAAGGGCATGACGCCCAAGGGGATCGGCGAAATACTTGGTGAGCACGACACGCGGATCTGGCGGGTGCTGGAATACTATGTGGACTCGAGTCTGGCGAAGCAGGACTGGTCCGAGGTCGAAGCGGTGGGCGTGGATGAAACCAGCCGTTCCCGTGGGCACGACTACGTGACGGTGTTCGTGGACATGGACGAGGCGAAGGTTCTGCACGTGGAGCCCGGCAAAGACCACCGGACGGTGGCGGGCTTCGAGGCTGAGCTTCACGCTCACGGCGGTAAACCCGAACAGGTGAAAGAGTTCAGCATGGACATGTCAGCGGCGTTCATCAAGGGGGTTGGGAAACAGTTTCCCGATGCGGCGATGACCTTCGACCGCTTCCACGTGATGAAGCTTGTCAACAAGGCCGTGGACGAGGTGCGGCGTGAGGAGCGCCAAGACAGGACTGAGTTGGAAAAGACGAGATGGGTCTGGTTGAAAAACGAGCAAAACCTTACGGACAAAGAGCGAGAGAAGTTCGATGAGTTGAAAGACAGCACGCTGAAAACGGCCAGGGGCTATCGGCTCAAAGAGACGCTTCAGTCGGTATATGCCGACTACGCAGGCCATCCAGATGACGGTGAGAAGCAGTTGCAGTACTGGTATTTCTGGGCCACGCACAGCCAACTGCCGCCGATGATCAAGGTAGCCAAAACGATCAAGACCCACTGGGATGGGGTATTGCGGTGGTTTCAGTCAGGTTTGACACAAGGGCTGGTGGAAGGCATCAACGGTATAATTCAGGCGGCCAAGCGCAAGGCCAGAGGGTTCAGGTCGTTTAGGAAGCTTCGAACCATGATCTTCCTCGTCGCTGGAAAGCTAGACTTCGACCTGCCGCAGATGAAACTGCTTACCCACAGTAAATAGCGAGGAGGCGGATAAACTCTCTTGCTTGATGGAAGAGAAGAAAGATCAACTTGAGTAATGTCAGAACTACTTACCGCTAGACTATTGGTGCCACCATGGCCTGAATAGGCAAAAAGAGATAAACCTTCTTCAATATTCGGTAGAATATGGTCATCAAATAAATTATTAAATGACATACTTGGATGACTGAAAACAGGATTAATTTTGTTTGTGCTTCCAACCACATTTAAAATAGCAGACATGAAATTATCTTTTTCTATCCCATAGTCATTATCATTTCCCATGGCTAAAAAATGTCTAAAAGCATTTGCTGGTGGGTTCAAAGCATTTGTCTGATATTCGTAACCTTTTGCCAAATAAGCAGCCAGTTCTATCTTTTTATGAACATTAAAACGACCAACAGAGCGAACTGGGAGGAATTGCAAACCATCATCCTCCCAGCATTCATTAAAATAACAACGAGCATCTTTATTGTTTGCATTTTTACAAATTTTCTTTGCTAAATACCCAGTACCACTAGGATCGCATTCATATTGTACATGAAATTCATGGGTTGTACTGCTCGGTTCATTTGGAAAATAAGCAGTTTGGTTATTTGTACCACAAACAGTATCTTCTCCAGGATTACAAAGATCACTGATGACGTCTGGTGGTGTAAATTCACCGTTTTCAATAATGTCATCACAATAATTTGGCAAATGATCAATACTATAAGCATAGTCACTTGTCTGGTCAAGAAATGCCCAAACTAAACGCCCCATTTCTTTAGACACAAATCCAATTTCGAACAAGCCACTTTGTAATCCTGCATCCAAATCGCTTCCAATTGTTGGTAGACTGTTTGTTGTTGTCCAGTGAACATCTAGTAGTTGGGGATCATTTTTCCCAATAAAAACGTTCAAATCAGAATCAAGTAATCCATCGTTATTTGTATCTAAACGGTCTCTAACAAAAACGCGCACACCAGGAATTGTTCCATTCAAATCAGCCGTAAGAAAGAGATAGTTAGTACCACCTCCTTCAATATTTCTTTCATTTCTTGGATCGGGATGGTGTACACTAGGATCATAGGATAAAGAACGTAGGCCAATCCATAAAACCCATCCAGAACCTCCTTCAACCATTTCAACACGTAAACGGTGAGGGTCGTTCGGATTTTGGACAAGTAATTCTACTTTAAGATATTCAAGGCTGGGTTGGTTAGGATTGGGCCATAGCTCTTTCGTTCCTGTTTGATTAATAAAGGTATCATAGGAACCATCCGCATCTGAATCAAATAGAATATTAAAAAAACGATGATTATACATTTCTGAAGGAAGATGTAGGGTCATTTTACCAGAAGCATCAACGTATGATCCGGGAGTGAAATACCCATCGATAACTGCTGCAAAAGTATCTACAATGTTTGAACGACCAATACCAGATCCTTTTTCTCGCCAACTTGGAATTTGATCAACAGGACCAACAAGCAAAACCGACTCAAGTGGAGCAGTTGTATTAGCCAATGCTTCATGTCTGTCAATAATTCTTTTAAGTAATTTGCATTCTTTTTCCAACCAAGTATTTTCCTTGGTATAAATGTCTTTTGCGTTTAATATTTCATAGGTATACTCGTCTTCTTGCTTAGCATCTAGATATGAAAGAAAAGAAGGAACCCCCATAAGGGGATCGCCTGCAAAATCAGTAAAATATTGATCTGTTTCATCTTTCCCTGTTATCACCAAAAGCGTTTTATTTGGCAAAGGTGCTATATTTAAATCGTGATCGTATATTTTATCTAAATTTATATTCGGTAAAAATTGTTTTGCTACATCGACATCCTCATAAGTAGGAACGACATAATCAAAAATATCTCGACGCTGAGATACACCATTTACCAAATACAACTCCATCTCTGCATCTTGAAGACTTTCGGAAGGAAAAGAATATAGCAATGGAAACAGATCCAGTTTGATAATGTTTATCGAATTCCATGCAACTGGCGATCCGTGAACAGTGTATCGAGTTTCTGGATATACCTCCGGCATTATATCAATATTTATGTGAATAAAGCTTTCGATTTCATCTACTTCGCTTTCATCCAGACCATAATATGGATTCTGCTGTGGATATATTTGACCAATAAAAGAATTCAATTGACCTTCAGTTACTGTTGAAAAAGGAGCCGCGAACTCAACATCGCTCCATTCTCTCGGTACTTCAATTAAAGATGTGTAATACGGAAGCTCTGGGAACCCAATTCCCATCGACCATGTGTTGTCTAGCCCCGGCACGGAAATGTGGTTATAGGAAATTTCTTCAACGATTTCCTCTTCAATGTAATATCCATACAGCCGAATAGACACCTTCACACATTCTTGCCCATTTAGCATTGGACAGGGGCCTGGAATTGAAACCTCTATATCAGCTTTTTGTCCAATTTCACCTCCATTGAGTGAAACCCACGTTGCCTCTGCATGAGCAATCCCTTGAATAGACAATAAACTTAGAAGAGCAAGAAATGCAAATTTCAAAGAAGAGGAAAAAAAATTCATTATTTGATTCTCCTTTAGAGGAACTTTTTTTGATTTTAATTGGATTCTGTTGTGGTTATGGAAATTTCGAACCATCCGCTTTGATCGGCTTCATAAGCATCAACAAACAGGTAATAGATTTCTGGTTCCAATTGCAACTGCAATCTTTCTACTATATATTCAATATCAACACAACTCACTTCAGTTGTAGAGTCAGAACAGGAAGATCTAAGATAAACACCTACATCGAAATCAGAACGAACCTTTATGTTTACGTCTGTGGTGTTTTCTATTTCGAACTCAAACGCCATATCTCTACCGTCGGCTCCTACACAACTCCCTGAAGTGCTATTCGCCATCGTAATAAAATTTGGTCCAGCAGTCATAAACTGGGGTTCTTGTTCGGTTATGTCCAGAAACCACGGTATTTCACAATAATCCCCTTCAACAGCCGGATTTGAATTTATTGAAATATCAATGGTTGTTAAAACATTGTCATTTAGCCGATCGATTTTGAAAAAATACTCATCGCTAACGTTAGCATTAAAAAGTAGTCTTGCAATACCTTCATCAGGAATTGAAGAAGAAGATCGTAAAATTTCTAATTCGTCATCTTCATCCATGCGATAAAGATGGATACTATTATTTTCAATTGAACCTGGGTCTGTCTCAATCATAAGAGTCGTTCCTTCGTCTATATACATTACGTACCAGTCGGAATATAGATAGCAAATCATTACGTCTTCAAGAGTTTGAGATTCTTGAAGCAATCGATAGGCATTTTCTAACGAGTGATTGTCTCCAAAAACATCGGCTGGACATACAAGAATGGCTGAATCTTCCTCTGAAGATTGTTCTTCACGTTCAAACTCATCGGTGTCTTGATCCATTTCCATTGCTGTGTCCAGGATATCTCGTTCTTCTTCCGTATCATCTAAATCATTTTCATTGTCGGAAGAAACATCAACAGCCTCTTCACTATTTTCTAAATCAACTTCTCCAGCTATATCAGTGGAATCTGGGGCATCTAGATCTATGACATCCAGATCACCATTAACAAGATCATTACAAGAACTTCCAATTTCACAAACTCCCAAACAACAGACTTCATTTTCTTCGCACACCGTATAAAGATGCCATCCATTACCCGATTCATTACAAATTACGATCTCTTTATCCGATTTACAATGACGATCCCAAGCAGTACATAGTTCTTCGTTGGCTTGTGATGAAACGTCATTCCCACACCCAAACAACCCAATAAGCAAAACTAAACAATAGAAAGCGTGGTAAACACGAAAAGCAGGTTTTAGATCTTGTTTAGAAATATTTAACACTTCTTATTACTTTCAGTTGTTGAGTTATTACTCCGGCATCTAAAGAATCAACAATACCAACGATCTTTTGAAAAAAAGAAGAAACTTTGTTACCTGTAGATATTATTAAGTTATTCCGACTTTTCCCGGTGTGAATGTTATCTTGTCGATGTCGGAAGTTTAAGTGCCGCGTAATAATCTCATCACAAAGAAATTATATCGATAGCTTTAAGAAAGTCGCTCTGATCAGAAAACCCATAACCTGAAATTCTAATGATTTTCCCATCCGATCTTTTTTGAGTCATAATCATGGCCTTTCTTTCTGGAAAGGGAAATAGTTGAGCCGATTCTCCTCGAAACTTTATTTCAACATTCATTTCAAGCTTCATAGCTTGAAATGCGTTAGCTAATTGGGGAATAACCGAGGAATCGATAACTTCTAACTCAAGTTTCGGGGTTCGTTGATCACGCCGGGATGGCGATTTCGTCCTCCTGCAGGTCTTGCGAGGTAAGTTGAAGAGCCTTTTCCAAAAAAGCTTGCACCGTGGAGTCGATCGCGTCCGTAACGCGGGCAAGGGTCTTCTCGCCCAGTTCTTCTCGCAGAGCATCCAGTGCACCGTGGATCAGTGCCCTGAACAGTGCCCACAGCAGCGAGGCAAAGGTCAGGGCTCTCATCTGACCCGTCACGTGATCGCGGGCCTCGCCGAAGCTCACCCCTCCACCCTTGAGGGCCGCGTGCAACAACAGGATATAGCGCAGGGCGGTGAGATGGATCGAGGCGATGTGCGAGGCGAAGCTTGCAGTCTGCTCTTTGAGCAATCCCAGATGTTGCTTCACTTCCTTGAAGTAGACCTCGATCCCCCAACGCAGAGCGTAGGCTTCGAGTACATCTTCCGGAGCCAATCCGATGTCGCTGCAGAGGAAACAAGCCCAGGACTTCTTTCCCTTCTCCGGCTCCAAGCCGCGCACGAAAAGCAGTTGCACGATGTGCGGCCGGGGCGACTCGCCTTCGCGGGCCAGATCGAGCACGGCCATCACGTGAGCCGCTTTGCGTCCCAGGCCCGGCAATTTGCGCAGGCTTCGCTTGTCGATCCGGGCGTAGATTTCCCCGACCGTGAGTTCCTCCGAGCCCGGTCCCTGTCCGTCGATCCGGAATTTGAGGTTCCCCTTTTTCAGGCGCAGCACCGGGGTCAACCCACAATCCAGAGCCGTGCGAACCACCTCCTTGGCCATAAACCAGGAATCGGCCAGAAAATACGTGACCGAAAAACCCTGTTTCACCGCCCGGCGCAGCATGGCGCACAGCATCTTTATTTTCGTTTGCGCAGCCTCCCGGAAACGACGGGCCGCGTGGCTGCGTCCATCCCGGAAGGGCCGCAGCAAGCCCTGCGGACGGCTGGAACTGATGTAGATCTGGGCGTCCACCGGCAGAAACCCTTTCTCCCCGGCCAGTCCCAGTTGCAGCACCTGCTCGCCGCGCACCGTGCGCTTTTGCAGGTGGTCGAAGTGTCCGCTGACGCCCTCCATCTTCTTTCCCCGACGTGGCTTCACCGTATCGTCGGCGACCAGAGCGCTTTTGGAACCAAGCAGGCCGTGCATGCGCGCCGCCCGAAGTGCCGCACGGGATTGACAGGCACGCCAGTTCACGTTCTCCCGATTCAAAAAATCGTACAGCGCGTCCTTTCCACCGGGGAAAATCTGCTTGGTTCCCAACCCGCAAAACGTGTGGATCGAGCGCAGACCCAAAAGCGGCCACAACAGCAGCGCAAAAAGCGTTTCTTTCACCGGATGTCCGGAACGTTTGGCCATTCCAGTACGCACGGCCAGCGTGAAGACGCCCACGTCGATTAGTCCGCCCAACATCTCGTTGTCCACCAGAAATTCCGGCTGGCTGATCGTGGCGTTCAAAGGGGTTGGCAGGTCGCAAACGGTTCTGGTATGCTTGTTCATGGCTCCTCTGGAGGAATGGGTTGGCAGGTCGCTAACCAACACCAACTTGGACCACCCAAAGGAGCCTTTTATTCAATTATATCATATGGTTAAGTTGTTTCGGCGAACACCGAAACTTGAGTTCTAAATTCATTATCTGTTGATTCTTTTCATACTTTTTTGCGCGAACGGCCTCATCGCCATTGTTCATTTGTAGAAGAGTGATTTCACTAGTCCATCCATCTTTTTGTATATAATCCTGAACTACAATCTCGTTTTTATCCACGGAATCAAAAGAATTAGAGAATGAAGATCCTGTACAGCCTATAAAGAAAAAGATAGAAAGCATGCACAAAATAAAACTTTTCACGATAGAAGTCCTTTCCTTATTATTGATTTGATGTAAATTTTTTCTATTGTGAGCACAAGAAATGAGGGAAACCTTCATAAAATGCTCACGTTTCTCTACCATGACAATTCTTCCTCAATCAAGAAGTCAAGCTACAAACGAACTCAAAAGCGACGATTGACCGGATTTGATACTAAGATGTATGGTATTGAATGAAGGTCAGGTTGGGATAAAATAAATCAAGTTTGATCAACAAGTCAAGCTGAAAATACAAAAAAAGAATAAATAAGAAGCCTTTGTGTAGTATTTACAAATTTTTCTAAACGAGAAAAACAAGAAGACAAAATGCATCGACTTTGTAGATTTTCCTTGCCAAAGGTTCGCGCAATAGAATATTGTGCGAACCAAGTCAAGCAATTCTTCACATTATTCCAATTCATCTTTTTCCCACAGTTTGGGGTCATTTAACCTGCCAATAGCCAACCGGATATCCTCTTCCTCGCTATGGCTGTAGCGCATGGTCGTCTCGATTCTTCGGTGTCCCATGGCCGCCTGAGCGGTGCGAGCTTCAGCACCACGTCTTTGAATCTCCGTACAATGAGAATGACGAAACGTATGGGGCGTCACGGGTTTGTCCATCCCGGACTTTTGGGCGTAAAGAGTAATTCGTTTCTCAATGGCACGTCCTGAAAGACGGTTGTTTTGACGATTAACGAACATCGGACATCGTGTGGAAGAAGACCATAACGGATGCACGTTGAGCCACGCCCCCAACGCCCACACCACGTTTTGGTTGACGGGCAAGTCCTTGATTTTCCCGCCTTTTCGTTTGAGTCCGACGAAGCGTTCGCCTTCTTTGTCGAACTGTTCCACGTTGAGTGCTGTCAACTCGGACAAGCGGATGCCGGTGTTATATAATGTAGCGATGATGGCTAAATCCCTTCTTCTCAGCCAGCTTTTAGGAACTTTTCGCACGGTTTGGATGATTTTCACGTACTCGGCATAGGACAGAAAACTAGGTTCGGACTGCACGAGGCGAGCGAACCGAACGTGGCGGGTCGGATCGCGGTGATCTTCCAACCATCCCTGTCGAACGAGAAATCGGAAAAACGACCGCAGACAGGAAAGACGACGGTTTCGATATGCCGGAGAAGGTGTTTCTCCCTTGTCATTGGGTCGGGAAATGAAGGCTTCGACCGTGCCTTGGTTCATTGCGGTAATGGGTCCACCACAAAAAAACGCCAGGGCGTGCAAATCCTGCCGGTAGCCTTTAAGCGTGGTTTCGGCATATCCCAACCGTTTGAGATCGTTTAGAAAATCTTCTAGCAATGCATCGTTGGACATAGGGCATTTTAAGGTTGCGGGAGAGCGAAAGTCTCCCCCTTCTATGTTCGTACAATATTCTATTTTACGCAATACGCACTGTGGATAAGACTCAACGGAAAAAAGAAAGGAATTTCGATGAAAACGAAAAGAGTTCTCGTGTTTGTACTGATTGCTTTGTTGACTATCGGGCTTTCTGGTTGTTTTGGAGGGAAAAAGTATAAGCCGAGTAGAGCAAGCAAAAGAGTTTCTTCTTGTAATTACAGCATTACCTATTCTGCTGCCGAGTTAAACGCTCCGGTTCTTGCAAAAAAACGCTTAAAACAATGTGCGACGATTACTGATTTAACCTTTTACAGCATGGAAGGAGCCAATACCTCTGTTTATCAAAAAACCTTAAAAAAATACAGGATGCTTGATTGGGTTGTCGTCATTTTAATCGCCCCTGGGAATAACAATATTATCGGTCTTGTCCCGCCGGAATTGGCCCAAAAAGTGGTCACTCTAAAAGGGGGGCAGGCATTGAAAATCAAAGGCAAGTACACTGGAAAAAGGATGTACGACTACATTTACGAGCATGTCAAATTCATTTTCATTGATGACATTCAAGCGGTTGGTAAACGCTAATTCGTAGCGTTTCAAGGAGAGAACAGTGAAAGCATCAAACCGGATATTCTTCCTCTTATGCTTTTTGATTACTCTGGCTTTTTTTCAAAATTGTGCCGGAGAAGACGATGATTTTCAGCATGTTTCAGGAAATGACCAAGAAGTAGAGGAAGAAGAATGCGTATTGGATATTCTATGTGTCAGTGATGAAGATTGTCCCAGCGGTAGCCGCTGCAATGAAGCTTACGATCCTCCTGCCTGTCAAAAGCTATACTGCGGAAAAAAGTATAAAAGTTGCAGTGCCAATGAATTCTGTGAACAAGACCTCATTTGCCATCTTGTATCCAATCAATGTGGCGAATTGTTGCCAGAAGGCGATGAGTGCGAGCTTACCGAAGAATGTGAAGAAGGTCTTGTTTGCCGAGAGTATACATATCAAAAAGAATGCCGGGAACCCCAAAAAGAAATCAAGGAAAGCTGCTACCACGATACAGATTGTCTGTCAGGCATATGTTGGTACGATATTTGTACGACTGCCTGTAGCGGCACGGTCAGCCGAGATGTTTGTGGCGGCATAAGTTGTAGCAACGTCTGTGTTTCCGGAGATACGGAGTGCGAAGAGGATGGGTGTTGCAAACCGACAACCTACTCAGCGCGTAGCTACTTGTATTACGAAGGCTATTGCAAGTACGAATGAAATTGAATTTAAAGCCAAACCCATCAGAATAATTGACAATTCTACAGGAGAAGGACATGAAGATATTCAAAAATCCCCATCTCATCCTGTTTTTCTTCGTTCTTGCAAGCGGTTGCTCTTCTTCTAAAGAGAATGACAATAACGAGCAGGATCTTCTTGTTGGATCAGAAGGCTATGAGTGCTATTCAGATAGCACATGCAATTTGGGACTTTTATGCGAACTTCCCCCGTACTTTAGAATTGCCGAGGAAAATGGAATTAGTATTCCAGGTTCAGTCTGTGTCAAAGAAGGCAGATTTTTCGATCAAGATCAAGACAGTTTCGCTGAAAATGAAGAAAAGCCGTCAATTGATGGTGATTTTAACGAGGATGAAATCATTATCAACAGAGAAGGAACTTGGTACGATGAAAATTATGGTCTGACGTGGCAAATAGAGCCATACGGGACGACAAGACAAGAAGACTGTAAAAGTTTTGAAGGTTCCAACGAATACTGTGAATATCTGATTCTTGGCGGTTATACCGATTGGCGAATGCCAAGCATCAGTGAATTACGCTCTCTAATTCGCGGATGTTCAAGTACAATACTTGGCGGTTTTTGCAATATTGAAGATGATGACTGCTTAAACGAGCAGTGCAAAGACTCCTGTGCCCCGTGCGACGAACCAAGCAATGGCTGTTTTTGGCCCGATGAACTAAAAGGTGATTGCTATCGATACTGGTCCTCGTCTTTTGTTGGAGAATATTCCAATTCCATGGTTTGGACCGTCAACTTTGAACATGGAAGTGTAAGTTCCAATGGAAATGTCTGGTACGCAAGTTGGCCCATTCGCTGTGTTCGAGGCACGCTTTTCAACGATTACGAGGCTCCGGCAGATGGAGATGAAGATCCACATGCCGGAACGTGGTATGACCCCGATTACAGGCTTACGTGGCAAACTCCTGGCGCATACTCTAAGAAATGGAACGTGGCCATAAATTACTGCGACGAACTTGTTTTCGGAGGGTACAACGACTGGTATTTACCTACAATTGATGAACTGCGCACATTGATTAGGGGATGCCCAAATACTGAGTATGGCGGAAAATGCGATACTTTGAACTACAACGGGTACTGTGTTGGCTGTGAAGAAATGGAAGATGGTTGCTATCTGCCATTTTCCACATCAGCTTGCTCAGGCTATTGGTCCTCGACAAGACAACATGATTCTAATGTATTGGTCTGGACGATAAATTTCTCCAAGGCATCAATAATGTCTTTCTCAGAAGACATTTATGTAAAAAATGTCATGTGCGTCAGGAAAGACTAGAATCCGTTTAGCGGATGCTTGGTAATTTGCCCTCGTAAATGCTCAGCAGAAGCCGACAAGTAAATCGTGGTTGTCTTGATATCCGAGTGTCCCATCATCTTGGACAGGGAATAGATGTCGCAACCGCCTTCAAGCATCAGGGTGGCGAAGGTGTGGCGAAGTTGATGGATGGTAAAATAGATACCGGAAGCTTCCTTGACTCGTCCTGCCACCCGTCGTAACGCAATTTCAGGCAAAGCCACGTTGCATTTTGTGGAAGTAAATATCTCTGGGCAACTCTTTCTTACTTGCCGACGTTCTTTTAAATAGTGCTCCAGACTATCTGCCAAAGCCGTACTGACAGGAAGGATTCTATCTTTGCTGCCTTTCCCCTGGTAGACGAACAACGAATAGTTTTCCAAATCCACATCCGTCAAGCGCAACCGTAAAAGCTCGCTTTTCCTCAAACCCGCAAACAGAAAAGTTGAAAAGACCGCGTGATTGCGAGCCCGTTCAAACAGACTTTGCCCAGGAAGATTGTATACGACTTCAAGGATTCTCATCGCCTGTTGCCGAGTCAGAGTTTTTGGCAATTTCTTCACCGGACGAGGCATCTCCATATTACTAGCAGGATTGGAATCCATAAGTTCTTTACGCACACACCAGCCGAAAAATCCATCTAGCACCCGCTTATAGGTAATAACGGTAATATTTCCCCAGTTTCTATCTTTTCTCCCGTGATTGAAAAACTCCAGTACCTTGTCCTCGGTCAACTGTTCCAATTCTTCCACACCAATAAAAGCTACCAACATTTTTACGACATAGTTGCTTCTGTCCATCGAGGCTTTTGCGTAGCCACGATACAGCAAGGAATATTCGCGATATCCCCGCCATGCTTGTTTTATGAACATAGAAAAAACGCCTCCTCGCTATTTACTGTGGGTAAGCAGTTTCATCTGCGGCAGGTCGAAGTCTAGCTTTCCAGCGACGAGGAAGATCATGGTTCGAAGCTTCCTAAACGACCTGAACCCTCTGGCCTTGCGCTTGGCCGCCTGAATTATACCGTTGATGCCTTCCACCAGCCCTTGTGTCAAACCTGACTGAAACCACCGCAATACCCCATCCCAGTGGGTCTTGATCGTTTTGGCTACCTTGATCATCGGCGGCAGTTGGCTGTGCGTGGCCCAGAAATACCAGTACTGCAACTGCTTCTCACCGTCATCTGGATGGCCTGCGTAGTCGGCATATACCGACTGAAGCGTCTCTTTGAGCCGATAGCCCCTGGCCGTTTTCAGCGTGCTGTCTTTCAACTCATCGAACTTCTCTCGCTCTTTGTCCGTAAGGTTTTGCTCGTTTTTCAACCAGACCCATCTCGTCTTTTCCAACTCAGTCCTGTCTTGGCGCTCCTCACGCCGCACCTCGTCCACGGCCTTGTTGACAAGCTTCATCACGTGGAAGCGGTCGAAGGTCATCGCCGCATCGGGAAACTGTTTCCCAACCCCCTTGATGAACGCCGCTGACATGTCCATGCTGAACTCTTTCACCTGTTCGGGTTTACCGCCGTGAGCGTGAAGCTCAGCCTCGAAGCCCGCCACCGTCCGGTGGTCTTTGCCGGGCTCCACGTGCAGAACCTTCGCCTCGTCCATGTCCACGAACACCGTCACGTAGTCGTGCCCACGGGAACGGCTGGTTTCATCCACGCCCACCGCTTCGACCTCGGACCAGTCCTGCTTCGCCAGACTCGAGTCCACATAGTATTCCAGCACCCGCCAGATCCGCGTGTCGTGCTCACCAAGTATTTCGCCGATCCCCTTGGGCGTCATGCCCTTTCTGGCCATAAGCAGTACCAGCGCCTCAAAAAGCAGCGTGAACCCCGCACCAGGACGCGCCCAAGGTACCTCCACCGTTTTTACTCCGTGTTCAGGGCATTTGATCCGGGGTAGGCGTGCGTGAAGATACGCCTCGTGCTGAAAAAAGTTCAGATGTCGCCAACTCCTCTCGTTCGTATCGTGAACCCCGCAAGCCACCTCGCATTGCGGGCACGCAAACCGGCTCCCGGCGGGAAAATCCAGGTACAGATCCAACCGGTGGCGCTCGGCGTCAAAGTCAATATCCACCACCTCCCAGGGAGGGGTCAATCCAAGAGCCATCGTGAAAAGTCCGCGCTCGTCCATCTCTTGCTCCTTCAGTGTGCAAAGGTTACACTGGCAGAACTTCGGCGGAGGATAAGGCAACGCGGGGACGCGACCCGAGCGCCGTCGAAGGTCCGAACCTGGAAAGGAGGGGGAAACCTCTCCTTTTCTCTTTATCCCTTATTACAACAACCAGGTTTGGACTTCAAAGCGATAAATCCCAGGGGTGCGGGGACGGGTCCCCGGATCGGCGAAGCCGATGCATAAGCTGCCGTTACCCACACTAAACAGCGAAGAGCCGAAAAAACCGTACTCATCGCACGATTTATTAACAAAGATTTGACCGCATCACGTTTAGAGATGGTCGATTGACAGGCATTACTTCTGATCCAAAGCCATTGTTTTCCCTAAACACAGCCATTTTCG
>CAXXHC010000001.1:0-3299272 GCA_963663525.2 Myxococcota bacterium | reverse complement strand
CGATCCGGGACCCGTCCCCGCACCCCTGGGATTTATCGCTTTGAAGTCCAAACCTGGTTGTTGTAATAAGGGATAAAGAGAAAAGGAGAGGTTTCCCCCTCCTTTCCAGGTTCGGACCTTCGACGGCGCTCGGGGTCGCGTCCCCGCGTTGCCTTATCCTCCGCCGAAGTTCTGCCAGTGTAACCTTTGCACACTGAAGGAGCAAGAGATGGACGAGCGCGGACTTTTCACGATGGCTCTTGGATTGACCCCTCCCTGGGAGGTGGTGGATATTGACTTTGACGCCGAGCGCCACCGGTTGGATCTGTACCTGGATTTTCCCCGCCGGGAGCCGGTTTGCGTGCCCGCAATGCGAGGTGGCTTGCGGGGTTCACGATACGAACGAGAGGAGTTGGCGACATCTGAACTTTTTTCAGCACGAGGCGTATCTTCACGCACGCCTACCCCGGATCAAATGCCCTGAACACGGAGTAAAAACGGTGGAGGTACCTTGGGCGCGTCCTGGTGCGGGGTTCACGCTGCTTTTTGAGGCGCTGGTACTGCTTATGGCCAGAAAGGGCATGACGCCCAAGGGGATCGGCGAAATACTTGGTGAGCACGACACGCGGATCTGGCGGGTGCTGGAATACTATGTGGACTCGAGTCTGGCGAAGCAGGACTGGTCCGAGGTCGAAGCGGTGGGCGTGGATGAAACCAGCCGTTCCCGTGGGCACGACTACGTGACGGTGTTCGTGGACATGGACGAGGCGAAGGTTCTGCACGTGGAGCCCGGCAAAGACCACCGGACGGTGGCGGGCTTCGAGGCTGAGCTTCACGCTCACGGCGGTAAACCCGAACAGGTGAAAGAGTTCAGCATGGACATGTCAGCGGCGTTCATCAAGGGGGTTGGGAAACAGTTTCCCGATGCGGCGATGACCTTCGACCGCTTCCACGTGATGAAGCTTGTCAACAAGGCCGTGGACGAGGTGCGGCGTGAGGAGCGCCAAGACAGGACTGAGTTGGAAAAGACGAGATGGGTCTGGTTGAAAAACGAGCAAAACCTTACGGACAAAGAGCGAGAGAAGTTCGATGAGTTGAAAGACAGCACGCTGAAAACGGCCAGGGGCTATCGGCTCAAAGAGACGCTTCAGTCGGTATATGCCGACTACGCAGGCCATCCAGATGACGGTGAGAAGCAGTTGCAGTACTGGTATTTCTGGGCCACGCACAGCCAACTGCCGCCGATGATCAAGGTAGCCAAAACGATCAAGACCCACTGGGATGGGGTATTGCGGTGGTTTCAGTCAGGTTTGACACAAGGGCTGGTGGAAGGCATCAACGGTATAATTCAGGCGGCCAAGCGCAAGGCCAGAGGGTTCAGGTCGTTTAGGAAGCTTCGAACCATGATCTTCCTCGTCGCTGGAAAGCTAGACTTCGACCTGCCGCAGATGAAACTGCTTACCCACAGTAAATAGCGAGGAGGCATTGTTCGACCATCGGGGCCAGCAACAAATGGGCAATCAATCGAGGAAAGGAATTAGAAATTCCAATCACGATTTTAGGTGGTCTATTTGTTGGGCGTCCTTTCAGGACGTCTTGCAACTCTTCGCCAAGCGAGAATATCTCCTCGGCATAGCGAAACACCAATTGCCCGACCTCGGTCATGACGAGATTGCGTCCCCGTTTCTCGAAAAGCTTTTCCCCGAGAACTTCCTCGAAACGCTTGATCTGACCGCTGATCGTCGGCTGCGCCAAGAGGAGCTTTTCGCTCGCCTTGACGATGCTGCCTTCTTTGGCGACCGTCCAGAAATAGAGAAGATGATGATAGTTTATCCATTCCATGAATGGATAATACTTCCAAATATCCAAAGATACAAACTGAATCTTCCTAATTGTCAAATAATCTACAATGGTCCATGATGATATCTGGCAATGATTCAATCCCTTTTGTTCAAATGAGGTCTGAGAGAAATGCAATCATGAATGTCACGATTATCAATGGCGAATTTGAGATAAGCGATGAAAAAAAGGCTACGATTGAAAACCGCCTACGTCTTGCGCTGAGTCGGTTTTCTTCACGAATCGCCCACGTTACCGTAAACCTCTCCGAAGCCGCCAATCCTGGTAACGAGCACAAAAAATGTCGTATCGAAGTGCTGTTGCAGCCTACTCGCAAAATAGTTGTTGAAGACATGGACAACGATTGGCAAGCGGCTGTCGATCGTGCCGCCGTACAAATGGCCCGTTCGGTCGAAAGAAAACTCAGACTGGAGCGCGAAAGATAAAATATCTTTCCACGATAATGATAAAAAGCGGTTTTAATAATGTGAGTTTCTCGGTGGTTTTTATTTTCTCAGCGACTCCCAATCGTTTTCATGCGTGAAGCCGCCTATGCATGTTCTGGCAAGGCACATCGTCTATTTGGCTATACGTTTCAACTTTGTTAAACGCACTGTTATGATAGGTCTTCAACACATACGGAGAGGTCATGGAGGACAATAAGGCTCCGTAGTTCATGTTGAACGTCACTTCATCACCAACCTCTAAACTTATCTTTTGAGCATCAAGGATGAGGTGATCACTACTTGCCCCCAGAACACGAATATCCTTACAGGGTGTAATTCCGGCTACGAGGACATCCTGCACACCGATGCTAAGTATGGCTCTTCTCATTTGCCCAAGATCTGGAAACTCAGGAACATTTCCAAACGCATCCTGGGCGATATCTCCGTATGGCTTGGATGGCTTGAACTTCGACTCAATAACCTCGGCAACGAGCTTGAATGCGTCGGTGAACAAGCCTGGGATAGGTTTCCGATGGAGGGCTTCACGGCCAAGGAAAATCGACTCACCCAGCCTTAAATTATTAACTTTCCCCACGTCTTTTGTGGACATGAACCAGTCATAGTTGGCTGAATTTCCACCGGAGACAATCTCTAGTGTCAACCCGAACTTGTCTTCAATGTTTCCAGCGAGTGAGGTTAGGTGCTTGAGTTTCTCTTTGTCCGGCTTGACTCCCCCAAAACATGCAAAATTAGTTCCGATGCCCGCCAGAGAAATTCCTTTTTGATCATTTACCAGTCCAACGGTTTCCTCCAGAGCCTCTGGCATTAAACCTTCTCTCAAATCACCCAGTTCCACCATAAGAATGATTTTGTGGGTCATATTGTTTTCAGTGGCAAACGTGGCTAGCTTTTTTATAACCGAAAACTCAGAATTAAGGCTGATATCGACATCTTTTACGGTGGATTCAACCTGGCTTGGGGCCGGAGTTCGCAACAGAACGAATTGTGCCTGTATGCCGGCCTGACGCATTCTTTTAATATTTTCCAGTCTGGAGTCAGCGAGTGTTTGAATTCCTGCTTTTACTAGAACGTCCACGATGGTGGGGTCTCCACAGACGGCTTTGGTGACCCCCATAATAGAGACGCCTTTTGCTGCACACAGTTTTTTAAGACTTTTCGCGTTGTGGGACAACTTGCCAAGGTCGATTTCTATACGTGGTGATATCATGGGCTGACATGTTGGCTTTTTAGCCGTTTCGGACTCTGTTCCGGAATCAATTTCGGGACCAGTTCCGGGAATTGTTCAAAAATGCTTTCAGCGATCTTGTCGCATCCATGCTTCAAGACATCCATTGTCGGTAGTCCGTATTTGCTTTCGTACTCCACGACAGTGCCTTCCAGCTCCACGTCCGTCATGTCTTCATGGTTCAGAGTCAGTGCAATCACATCGGCTCCAGAAATGATTTTGATCAACTCGATCTCGCTTTCCAGAGTGGGCATGGGATTTCCAGGAAAATCACAACGATCTTTTCTTTTAGGAGGATGTTGAAGAACAATCGCTTTAGGTCTAGCCCCCCTTATGATAGCCGTTGAGGATATGAATGCCGGATGGCTCAAGGCACCCTGACCTTCGACAACGATTATATCTGGATGATCTGTCTCAACGGCCTTGATAATCTCATTTTCAATCTCCCCGGTATTAAAACCCGAACTCAATACATCCACGGCAACACCGTATTTTGCCCCCTGTAGCAAACCGG
Organism: Myxococcota bacterium; assembly: GCA_963663525.2. Taxonomy (GTDB): domain Bacteria; phylum Myxococcota_A; class SURF-8; order SURF-8. The sequence continues at coordinate 3,295,248 of CAXXHC010000001.1, read as the reverse complement.
TTTGTCCAGTTGCAATAAATACGGTATTGAGTCCCCGCATCCGCAATTCTTCAACGAGTTGTACGGCTGTTGTTCTTTTGCCAACGGCGCAATCGGTACCAAACACAGCAACAATTGGTGTTTTTACGTTGAAAATACTTCCTCGGAAAATATGCAGGTCTTTCCTGGGGGGAGGTTTTCTAATATCGTAGATCGTGACATCGTTTTCACGTGCTTTTTCAAGAAACTCCTCATCTTCCGTGAGGAATTCCGGCAGGCCATTAACAATATCCATTCCCATGTTCATGGCAGTGAATATGACGTCCCTCTGTTCCTCTGTAAGATACGAAGCAAGCGGTGCAATGCCGTAGATAAAATACTCAGGAATATATTCAAGAATATCGATTGCCTCTTTGGTGTCTCGGAATACGGGAATCCCATTTTTCGCACCATCGAGAACTTCACCCGCATCCATTCCGGTCTTGGTGCTATCGATTACGCCTACAATATCGTATTTGTTCGAATGCCTCACCAGTCCGTTGGTTACTTTTCCATCCAGCTTCCCTAGTTGACCTTCCCCGTAAACAAGTGCCTTATTTTTCATTATCTAATTCCTCTATTTTCCAGACGCTTCGTTCCCAGCTTTCCTATTGAAAAAAGATCCACTTTCAGTCTGGTTACTTTCTCTTCTTTACTATTCGTTGACCGTCCACTGAAGATAAGCTTGATTCCAAACGCAATAGCAACAAAGCCTAGCACATGAAGGGCACCACCAAAGGTTATACCTGTGACCATGCCAATCCCCCAAAGAAGGATTAAAATGGCTAGAGTGTCCAATTTATTTTGAATATTTTCTACTCGCCTTTCGTATACTGAATGCTACGTTGCATTCGTATCGGTTGAGAAGATGAGATTCAAAAGCCAGCAAAACTAGGATACCAAAGCCGACTGTCGTTACTTCAAATAAAAGAGAAGTCATAAAACGTTTCCTTTGGATCAGCTATTTGAGCTTCATAGCGTTAATGCCGCTACTTGTTAACCGTCTTAAAGATTACTTGCCCCTCGATGTATAGTCTATTAGGAAGTCTCGTGGATATTGTTCGAATTTACCGAGGGGTTGCTGCTTCCCTAATCAAGTACGCTTCATCAGTTAGTGGGAGGAAATGTGCCTGTCGAACGATAATGGGAAAGTTCATGTCATTGAATTTATTGTGCTTTTTCAAAGGGCCGTCTTTTTCTATTTCGTGTCAATGTATGCTATGAAGTGTGAACTTGAAAGCAGAATCTGATCGATTTTACCGATTGCCAGGATGAAAACATGGCCGAAACGACCACGAGGAAGGAACTCATTGTCTATGCCGTATCACCGAAACGAATGTTACCGGATATAGGTTGAAGCGGGCGGCGTAAGCAATCCGGGCAGGTGAAAGTCAATTTTTCGGTTCATCGTGGGTGATGTGCGCCCGGATGTCATCGACGAAGGCGACGCCTGCAAGGAAATCATCCCTGGATCGCTTTTCGGAAGATCACATGGGCTTTTTCCCGATCAGATCCTTCTCATTTTTTATTTTTCAAAGAGCGGAAAGCATAGAAATCTGGTTATTCGCGACTGTCCCATCGTTGCTTGACAGTGACATTCGTTCTCGGAGAGAAAAATTTCATCGGATTTTGAGATCGCCGGCACCATTATTGCTTGACAGGCACACAGTTGCCTCTTTCCAAAATGCCGTAAAAACGCATCGGATATACTTCGTAATTTTCGAACAATTACCTCTAAACTTCCTTATAGACGATATGTAGTCCAAAGGCTTATGATGAATCAGTAGAATCAGGTCAAGGAGAACAGAATTTTTTATGTTCACTGGCCCAGCTCGGGACAGAAGGAAAACCCATGAGTAATAGTCGCGACAATTCCAACTTTGAAATATTTGCATCGAAGACCAAGGAACAGCTCATTGCGAGAGCAGAAGGACAGTCGGGGGTGAGGAAGTATCCGGAGAATTATCAGTGCGAAAGGCGAGCTTTCGCAACCAACGGGTGCAATCAAAGTGAAGCAGGACCACTTTATTAGTCGCCCTTTGCGCAGAAGACTCAATCGAGCTGCTGCAAAGTGGCCGTGCAACGCTGCGGAAAGGAAATTCCCAATGCAGAAAAAGTCCCTGTCATCCATCTCCCTGGGCATCACCCTCGCAGCCGCTCTTGTGCTCGTCGCCTCGTGTGCTCAGGTCAAACCGGCCGAACCATCCAGTTCCACAGACAAAGTGAACAAGACTTATCTGATGGATCCCACCATCATCGCCGTCGATATCGACACCTGGCTCGCGTTCATGTGCGGACTTACAAAGGACAAGGTTTTCTTCAAGTACGACTCGGAGAAGTTGCTTCCAGATGCCAAGGAACGCCTCGAGCGGATAGCCACTTGCGCCAAGACCGGACCAGTCAAGGGTATGTCGTTGCTGGTGGTCGGTCGAACCGATCCGAGGGGCTCCGGCAAGTACAATAAGCAACTGGGTAAGCGTCGCGCCGAAGCCGTGGCCAAGTACCTGATCGAGCTTGGGGTCGCCCAAATACGGGTCGAGACCGAATCGAAGGGTGAGACATCTGCTCATGACGCTTACTCAGATGGCTGGCCTTACAATCGCAGGGTGACGATCCAACTCCAACCGTCTACCGGCTTGGCGGTGCCCGAAGCGCAAACAATAAAATGACTGATCGGGCAGCGCCTTAACGGTGGAAATCGGGACCGTGAAAATGAACGAGGAGGTGGGCGCCCTGAAAACCACGAGCTTCGCTCTGGCTTTGGAAAACGGCACGTAACCCAACTCGTCCAGAATCAGCAGGTGCTGTTTTTCAAGCTGAACCAGAAAACGTTTGAGCTGGCGATCCTCCCGTTTCTCCAGTAGCTCGTTGACCAGTTGAGTCACCGTGAAGAAACGAACTTTTTTTCCCAACGCACAGGCGGAGAAGCCCAAAGCGCTCGACAGATGCGTCTTGCCGGTTCCGCTGTTGCCCATCAACAGCACGTTTTCCCGTTGATCGATATACTCTCCACGCAACAGTTCCCGAACGAGCGGTTCGTTGAGCGAACTTTGCGAACGAAAATCGAACATGTCGAGGGTTTTAATCACCGGAAACTTCGCCGCTCTCAAACGGCGTTCGGCGGCTCGACGTTCCCGATCCAGAAGCTCACGCTCACACAGGCGCAAAAGATAGGTCGGATAACGCCCCTGCCTACTCGACGGTGTTCCGCTATATCCGAGACGTCTCTTGAATCGAAATGATTTCTGTGGATTTTTAGAGGTTGCCTTATGTGAATTGGCGGAAGGGGAAGGCGATTTACGATTCACACAGGTTACGGAAGGTGGTTATTGCCAATCCTGCCCGGAATGAGTTTTCGAGACATACAACGACCATATACTGCGAATTATTCACAGTATCACGCTTAAACTTCCTAATAGACGATACGTCCGTCTAACGCGTACAGTAAGTACAGATGAGAATAAACGAGAGGAGAAACAACATGGGATCGCTACTGATAACAGGATCGGCAACCGTACTCGGAATTCTGGCACTGCTGGCTTTTTCCGGCATCCGCATTCTCAACCAGTATGAACGCGGCGTGGTTTTTCGCTTCGGTCGCATCACGAAAACTCTGGATCCGGGATTTCGCTGGATCATACCGGTCGTCGATCGGATGGTGCGCATCAGCACCCGCGTCATCGCCACCGATGTTCCGGAACAGGATGTTATTACGCTTGACAACGTGTCGATCAAAGTGAATGCCGTCGTGTATTTCAAAGTATTGGACCCTGTAAAAGCAGTGATTGAGGTAGAGAATTATTTATACGCCACTAGGTAGTGTCGTCACGAGATATCCAGCCAAAGAAAGAGGCATCGAATATGAACGGCGGCGAGGAAAGATGCGGCATTCTTTGCATATCTCGTAGCAATTCCCCTCCAGCGTTTCAGCTTCAAAAAGGCATTTTCGACCAGATGCCGCGCACGGTAAAGCTCTTTGTCGTAGGGTCGTTGGACCTTCCGATTCTTCTTCGGCGGGATGACCACCTCCATTTCCGCATTTTCGGCTTCTTCGATAATCTTGTCTGTATCGTAGCCGCGATCGGCCAGTAGATACTCGGCGTCGATCCCTTCGATCAGTGCGCAAGCCTCCTTGCAATCTGCTCGTGGACCATCCGTAACAATCGCTCGGACCGGATTACCATGCGCATCCACGGCCAGGTGTATTTTAGTGTTGAGCCCCCTTTTGTGCGGCCCATCGCCTGGTTGCCGCCTTTCGCTCCTGCCGCGTGCGGGTGAACTTTGACGTGGCTGGCGTCGATCATCAACCATTCGTAATCGGGATCATCGATGAGGATTTCGAGCAATCCCTCCCAGATTCCTTTATCGCGCCACCGGCAAAATCGACGGTTGGTGTTGTTCCAGTCGCCATAATCCGGCGGCAGATCACGCCACGGAGCACCGGTGCGAAGAATCCAGAAAACAGCATTGATAAAGCGTCGATTGTCTTCGGCAACACCACCCCAAGAACCTTTGCGTCCCGGTAAATGAGGTTCCAAGAGTTCCCATGCATGATCGGAAATGTCATGACGATGATAGGCGGCTTCCATAGCAGTTCCCTTTGATATATTCTATTCAAAAGAAATATATCAAAAAGACAATGATCATGTCCAGAATATTCGACTTCTCGTGACGACACTATCTAGTTTGATTGGGAATCGCGAGACAACTTACAAAAGGAAGATCCAATGAGAAACATTTCCAAGTTCAGAATTCTATTATTCGCCGTGGCCATCATCGCCATGACAATCGCGGTCGGATGCGCAAGCACCTCACTGCGCACGGAGGCAACTACCTCCGGAATACGCGCTGCCGAGGAGCTTGGCGCGTCTAGCGTACCGCAAGCCTCACTTCATCTGCAATTTGCCAAGGAGGAGTTGGAGCGCGCCCAAGCGCTAAATAGAAATGGTGATGAGGAGAAAGCCAAATCTATGCTGATGTGCGCTGAGGCCGACGCCGAACTGGCCATCGCGCTCTCGCATGGAGATGCCGAGAAAGCGGAAGCCACTAAAGCGATGGAGAGAGTACGTCAACTACGTCAGGATAATCCATAAACTCAAGAAAAGGAGCATTCCATGAAACTTATTAAACTATTGATCCCAGCACTATTGGTCATTGGCTGCGCTACAGTCACACCGCAACAGCTTATCAACGCTCGTGCGGCGTACCAGCAAGCAAGCGAGGGACCGGCGGCTAAACTGGCTCCAGCGGAGTTACACATCGCACAGGTGGCACTCACCAAGGCAGAGCAGTCATTCAAAGCAAACTCGGACTCATTCAGGACGCTTGACTTAGCCTATGTAGCTCAGCGTAAAGCTGAACTGGCTAGTGTAATAGGAACCATGGCGGTTTCAAAAGCCAGTAAGGACAATTCAAACGCCGATTACAATTCCAAGCAGGCTGAAATCTCCGAACAGGCGGTGCAGGATCTGCGAAATTCCGAAAAACGAGCTGCAGACGCGGAGTCAGATGCTGCCACAGAATTGGCTAATCGAAATCTTAGAGATTCGGAAAGGCGAACGGACGCAGCGCTGGCCGATGTCGCCAAACTTAAAGAGTCAGAAAAGCGAACGACCGCAGCGATGGCCGCGCTCGCCAAACTCGCCGCCGTCAAGGAAGACGAGCGCGGACTAGTCGTAACATTATCGGGAAGCGTTCTTTTCAGATCAAACGAGTCGGCACTTCTACCTGCCGCCAAGACCAAATTGGATGACGTGGGAAGTGCCTTGAGAACGGTGAGCGAACGCCATCTGCTGATCGAGGGTCATACCGATTCTTATGGTACGCCGTCATACAATCAGGTTCTCTCGCAGCGACGTGCCGATACCGTGCGCGATTACCTCGTGCATGGTGGTTTCCCAGCGGAACGCATTCGGGCCAGTGGGATGGGAGAGGGAAATCCGATAGGGGATAACTCATCTGCCGAAGGACGCGCCAACAACCGCCGTGTCGAGATCATCATCGAACGTGATTCACATGCGTCCAACCAGTAAATATGAAGGGTGAGGCATATGAATCAGGATCAAACAAAAGGCAAGTGGGATCAGGTCAAGGGAAGAGCGAAGAAGGCCTGGGGCGAACTCACTGACGATGACTTCAAGAAGGCTGAAGGCTCCATGGACAAGCTCTACGGCGTCATCCAAGAGCGGTTCGGCGACACCAAGGAAGCGATCAAGATGAAGCTCGACAAGATTCTGAAATAATCCTGGCGACCCAGGGGTGAAGAGCGCCGTGCCTCTGGGTCGTTCGTCTATAAGCGAAGGAGGATCCCATGATGTTGTGGATAATCGCTTTGGTTCTCTTGGCCATGTGAGCGCTCGTACTGATAAGCTCTACTACCACCATGGGAGGATTCATTCACATTCTCCTTGTAATCTCCGTGATCGTCGTCCTTATTTGGCTTATCCTGGGACGTCGGGCGTCGAGATGATTGAGGACGTCAAACGCAATTCAACCCTTGCAGGGAGCTGCAATCTGGAGATACCCATGAAATATGTATTCGTGATAGGATTTCTGCTGTTCGCTTTGACATTCTCACCGGCAGTGGCAGAAGCACAGGAGCCCGCCCAAAACCAAAATGGCTTTTCTTTAGGCCTAATACTGGGCGACCCGACCGGCGTCACCCTGAGAGGCGGCATCGGCGAGCGCAGTGCAATCCAAGCCCACTTCGGGTACAGTTTTTTTCCCGGCGATGCTGTGGCCACGATGGTGGATTGGACCTACGACGCATGGAATTTCCTGCCCGATAACCGCACAGCAGCGCTCCTTTTCTACTTCGGCTTTGGTGCCAAGTTAGAATGGCTCACGGGCAGAAACTATGTGTATAAATACGACTACAATTACAGGTATTCCGACCGGTTGCACTTCGGGTTTGGGGGGCGGGGACTTGTAGGCATTCGGGTACCCTTTCACAAGGCTCCATTTGACCTGTTCTTCGAGTTGTCCCCGATCGGCCTTCTCGTGGTTGTCCCGGATACAGGTGTTTACTACGATGTCGACTTTGCCATCGGTGCCCGTTATCGGTTCTGAGTGAAGGGACACAAACGTTTCGATACCGGATACGATTCGGGAGTTCTCCCCTGAGGCGTTCTATAAGACGTTTCGTCATAGTCTCGGGCTGGGTCTATCTATCAGGGGGCCTGCTCTTGTTGTTGCCAACTTTGGCACGCGTTTTCCGGACAACACTTGTCCTGGGTGTTCTCTCGGTAGTTTGGCTAGCCACACAGCCTGCGCACGCGGAAACGGAACTGGTCATCACAGGAGCCAGTCTCCTGAGCGAGAAAAAGGTGCGTGCGACGGCCGGTCCGCTGCCATCGACTATCCATCTTGACCGGTGGGCGAAAGGCGCTATCAACCGGATATTACGTTTGTACAAGATCCGGGGTTATACTTACGCACGTGCGTGGTATCGCGCCGACCCGGACGGTCAGCTGCGCATCGATATCGACGAGGGCCGGATGGCTGGCGTCGTATTTCTGGATGCATCCGCCAAAGAGAGTTTCATCTTCCGAATGTCCCTTAATTTACCGGGCGACATATATCAAAAAACAATGGTCGAGAATGCCATGAAATGGTTGCTGGAAAGCAACAAGGAAAGGCTTGTCGATCTGACTTACAAAGTGGTTGACCGTAGCGAGCTGGTGACGAATATCCTCGGCGACGTTGTCCCCGCGCGCGAACTCCAGATCAAGCTGGTGCATAAGCGGCGTTTTGGCTGGATGCTCGGAGCGACCCTGAACTCCACGTATGGACTGGAACCCCGCGTCCGGTTCCTGAGTGAGGGCATGATCATTAAAAACGACAGTTTGTTATCCCAGCTCGAAGTTGCCGTTCCTTACAGGCGCCTGTTGTTGGAGCCAGATCCGAAATTTACCTGGGTCCACGGCCTTCTTCGGATTCACTACCAGTTGCCCGCCTACTTTGATGGCTTCCTGGTACCTGGTATCGAAACGGAAGCGGAGCTGTCGTATTATGCACGCACCGACATCGGGTTCGCGTCGCTGCGAACGGGCCGTTGGCTGGCCGTTAGCGAGATTGGTTTTTACATCCTGCCTCCGCTGCTGAAAATTGTGGCAGGGATGGGGGCATCAGACACGTACGTTTTCAATGTCGCTAAGTTGCAACCCGGACCAGACGGCCAGATTGTCGTTGTGCCTAGGGAGCGCAATAGGCAGCGCATTCTCATTCGAGCCTCGCTTGTCCTGGACCTGGATTCAGAGGAGAAACTGCGCACAGCGCGTAAAAGGAAGCTTCAGATCGACGAGACAATTTCGTTCTCCAAGTACAGCCGCGTCCTTTCCGATTCCCAGGTGGATTTCCAGTTTCCCTTCCAGTTCGGATTGCACGACCTCATTCTGAGGGCTCGCGGTCTGTACCTGGCGGGCGAGATTCTCTTCTGGGACGAGCAACCCCTTTCCGGATCGTGCATGCGCGCCTTTTTCGGTGACCGCTACTGGGTACGCGAAACGATACAGGCCGAGATAGCGTTTCGCGGCGCGATCTGGAGTGACAAGGTAAAACTCGGTCTTTTCAACGAAGTGGCGGCTTACCGGGACGCCATGCAGCCTGGGCGCCCGTTCGCTAGCGCCGACGCCTTCGGACCGAGCGTGCATTTCCTTTTCATGGATCAGTTTTCACTGGATCTTTATTACGCCTTCGGCTTCGCTCCGATGGGTTTCAGTCACAACTTTTCCTTAAATCTCCAGTCGGTGTTCTGATTGTACGTATCTTGTTTCTCGTTGAGTACTCTCGTCCTCCCCGAAAATTCGGCACATACTGGTCATGAGAGGCTTACGGCTGCTTCCATCTGCGCTATCGCTTACTCAAACAATCAATTTCCGATTTTCATTGTAAAGTCAGTCAGATAGTGCATAGTGATAGTAGGATCTAACGATAGTTTCGCCGTAGCTTGAGCTTTTATTTACGGATTGTAAATAAAGGCAGTCGGCGATGCTGGCCAGGAGCGTTTAGCGCCGCTCCGCAAAGGACAGGTGCGCAAATGGCCATGAAGAATAAGACGGTTCGGAAAAGCGTAAAGACGAAAAAGTCGAAAGACGCTTCCACAGCCAATACGAAGACAGAACGATCTTCTAAAACAGTCTCCGCCGACATCCCCAAAGCCAAACCTGAAAACTCAGGCAAGAACACCTCCAGACCATCCCGTTCAAAAACCTCCGCCCTTCGCACCAAAGAAAGCCAAACCACCCAGGGCGATTCGCCATCCTTCCCCATCGTCGGCATCGGCGCATCTGCTGGTGGACTGGAAGCTTTGGAACAGTTGTTGGGTGGTGTTCCGAAAGATTGCGGGATGGCCTTCGTCATCGTGCAGCATCTGGACCCGGACCACAAGGGCATCATGCCCGAACTTTTGCAGCGCATCACGAAAATGAAGGTGCGCCAGGTCAGGGACCGCATGCCGGTGGAGCCGGATTGCGTGTACGTCATCCCTCCCAACCGGGACATGTCGATCCTGCACGGCGTGCTGTACTTGCTGGAGCCCACAGCCCGGCGCGGCCTGCGCCTGCCGATCGATTTCTTTCTGCGTTCGTTGGCCGACGACCAGCAGGAGCACAGCATCGGGGTGATCCTTTCCGGCATGGGCTCGGACGGCACCCTTGGCTTGCGGGCCATCAAGGAAAAGGCCGGGCTGGCGCTGGCGCAGGAGCCGGGATCGGCCAAGTTCAACGGCATGCCGCACAGCGCGATCGAAGCCGGACTAGCCGATATTGTCGCTCCAGCCAACGAACTGGCGGGCATGATCGTCGCCTATCTGAAACACGCGCCATTGATGAAAACCGGAACGGCGACGGTCGTGGACGACAAGACCCAGAGCTCGCTGGACAAGGTCGTGATCCTGCTGCGGTCACGGACAGGCAACGATTTCTCGCTGTACAAGAAGAGTACGCTGTATCGCCGCATCGAGCGGCGCATGAGTATCCACCAGATCGCAAAAATCAACTTGTACGTCCGCTATCTTCGAGAAAACCGGAATGAACTGGATCTGCTGTTCAAGGAACTTCTGATCGGCGTGACGAACTTCTTCCGCGATGCGGATGCCTGGGAGAAGCTGAAAACGGAGATCATCCCGGCACGGTTGAAAAACCGGCTCACCGGACAGACGCTTCGGGCCTGGGTACCCGGCTGCTCGACGGGCGAGGAAGCCTACTCTCTGGCCATCGTGTTCAAGGAGGCGCTGGAATCGCTCAAGGTTAAAAACGGCTTTTCCTTACAAGTTTTTGCCACCGATCTGGACCGGGACGCCATCGACAAAGCCCGGGCGGGCGTTTTTCCCGCCAACATCGCCGCCGATGTCTCGACGGAGCGGTTGGACCGCTTTTTCACGAAAGAAGAAAGCCAGTACAGGGTAAGCAAAGAGATCCGCGAAATGGTGATCTTCGCCCCGCAGAACGTGATCATGGACCCTCCATTTACCAAACTTGACATCCTCACCTGCCGCAACCTGCTGATTTATCTGAGCGCGGATTTGCAGAAAAAGCTGTTGCCGCTGTTTCACTACAGCCTGAATCCCGGCGGCGTGCTGCTGCTTGGAAGTGCGGAGAGCATCGGTAGTTTCACGGATCAGTTTGCGCCGCTGGATAGCAGGCTGAAGTTGTATCAGCGTCGGGAAAGCACGCTGTCCGTCACGCCGATTGAATTCCCATGCACCTTTGTCGCTGCGCCGAAAACCGCCACGGAGAACATCGCCATGAAGAAAACACCCTCCAGCCTGGAATCGCTGGCTGAACAGCTCATCTTGCAACGCTATTCTCCGGCGGCCGCGCTGGTGAACGCCCAAGGCGACATTCTGTATATCAGCGCCCGGACAGGAAAATACCTGGAGCTGCCGGTGGGCAAAGCCAACCTGAACATTTTCGCCATGGCGCGTGAAGGTCTGCGGCACGAGTTGTCCGGCGCTTTCAGCAAAGCACTTCGGCAGAAATCCGAGGTCACGATTCACAACCTGGAAGTGGGAACCAACGGCGGGACGCAAGTCGTAGATCTGATCCTTCAGCCGCTTTCGTCGTCTGAGGCACTTTGCGGGATGGTGTTGATTGTATTTTCCGATGTCGCATCGCTTCAACAGCAGAAAAAGTCAATGCGCGTCAAATCCGCGCCGGTCGATGCTTCATGCGTTGCGGAACTGGAAGAGGAGACGCAACGGCTGCGCGAGGAACTGCACAGCACGCGCGAGGAACTGCACAGCACGCGCGAGGAGATGCAGAGTTCGCACGAAGAATTGAAATCGGCCAACGAGGAATTGCAATCGACGAATGAGGAATTGCAGTCCACCAACGAAGAGCTGACCACCTCAAAAGAAGAGATGCAGTCGCTGAACGAGGAGTTGCAGACGGTCAATGCCGAATTGCAATCGAAGCTGGACGACCTCTCGCGGGTCAACAACGACATGACCAACCTGCTCAACAGCACGGAAATCGCCACGGTATTTTTGGACGGCAAACTGAATGTACGCCGCTTCACCGAACCTGCGACCAAAATCATCAAGCTGATTCCAGGCGACGTGGGGCGCCCTTTGAGCGATCTTGTCACCGATCTGGACTACACGGATTTGTCGGACGATGCTCAAGATGTGCTGCGAACGCTGGTGTTTTCGGAAAAGCAGGTCGCCACACGCGACGGGCGCTGGTTTACGGTACGCATTATGCCGTACCGCACGACGGATAACGTCATCGACGGGTTGGTCATCACTTTCATTGATATCAGCGCGGCGAAAGAACTTGAGACCAAACTGCGACTGAAATCCTCACCAGGAAGGGCCAAACGATGAGCGACAAGAAAAAAGCTCCATCGGACCCTGCCGAACTCCGCCGCCGGGCGGAAGACAAACTAAACGAAAAGACAAGCGCCTCGACCCCATTGGAGGAAGCGGATGTCCGTAAGCTCCTCCACGAACTTCAGGTACACCAGATCGAACTGGAGATGCAAAACGAGGAGCTTCGGGCGGCGCAACAGGAACTGGAAACGTCCCGGAACCGCTATGCCGATCTCTACGATTTTGCGCCGGTGGGCTATTGCACCCTCGATGATTATGGAATCATCCTGGAAGCCAATCTGACGGCAGCCACTCTGCTGGGTGTGGAACGAAGCAAACTGGTCGGAAAACCGATCACGCGATTTATCCTTAAAGCCGACCAGAAGGTGTATTATCATCACCGGCAACAGTTATTCGATACCGGCGAACCACAGTCCTGCGAACTCCGGATGTTGAAACAGGATGGGGCGGAGTTCTGGGGAAATCTGTCGGGAAGCAGCAGCCTCGACGCGGATGAGTCTCCCGTATATCGCATATCGATAAACGACATCACCGAACGTAAACGGATTGACCAGCAACACCACTATCTCAAAAAAGCCGAAAGTCTGAAACGCATGGCGGGTGCTATCGCCCACCGTTACAACAATCTGATGACCGCAGTGATGGGGAATCTTGAACTGACTCTGGACAATTTATCGAAGGATTCCAACCTGCATGAACAACTGACGGAAGCTATGGGTGCGGCCCAAAGTGCATCCGATCTGGGCGGTATGATGTTGGCCTACCTGGGGCAAACGGTGGCTCTGCGTCTACCGCTAGACCTTTGCGACATCTGCCGTCAGGAACTTTCCTCGGTTAAGACCGCTTTGCCGGAAAACGTAGCATTGAAGACCGATCTGCCCGCTATTAGGCCGTCGATTATGGCAAACTCCTCCCAGATTCGACAAATCCTTCACAACCTGATCGTCAATGCATGGGAATCGCTGGAAGGTCAGCCGGGTGAGATATTCCTCGTAGTCAAAACCGTTCTTCCGTCTGACATACCTGTTATCAACCGACTACCGATCGACTTCCGGATAGAAGCTGCTGATTACGCCTGCATGGAGATTGCGGACACCGGATGCGGGATACCGGAAAAGGCATACGAAAACATTTATGATCCTTTTTTTACGACCAAATTCACCGGTCGCGGGTTGGGTCTGGCTGTTGCACTCAGTGCCATTAGGGGTCATGGCGGCTGCATCACTTCTACAAGCACTCAAAAACGTGGGAGCGTTTTCCGTGTGTTTCTACCAATGACGATCGAGCCGGTCCTCCGCCCCGAGGAGGATTCCTTGCTGAAAGCGACGGCCTTGAGCGATGGAGGAACCGTGCTGATCATTGACGACCAGCCATCGGCTCGATGTATCGTGTATCGGTTCCATCATGCTCAAGCGTCTCGGCTTCAAGGTTATTGAAGCTGAAGACGGCATCCAGGCTATTGAACTCTTCGGGGAGTATCAGGACGAAATCGGCTCTTCGCTGTTTAGTGTGGGTAACGGCAGCTTATGCATCGGCTTCGCCGATCCGGGGACCCGTCCCCGCACCCCTGGGATTTATCGCTTTGAAGTCCAAACCTGGTTGTTGTAATAAGGGATAAAGAGAAAAGGAGAGGTTTCCCCCTCCTTTCCAGGTTCGGACCTTCGACGGCGCTCGGGTCGCGTCCCCGCGTTGCCTTATCCTCCGCCGAAGTTCTGCCAGTGTAACCTTTGCACACTGAAGGAGCAAGAGATGGACGAGCGCGGACTTTTCACGATGGCTCTTGGATTGACCCCTCCCTGGGAGGTGGTGGATATTGACTTTGACGCCGAGCGCCACCGGTTGGATCTGTACCTGGATTTTCCCGCCGGGAGCCGGTTTGCGTGCCCGCAATGCGAGGTGGCTTGCGGGGTTCACGATACGAACGAGAGGAGTTGGCGACATCTGAACTTTTTTCAGCACGAGGCGTATCTTCACGCACGCCTACCCCGGATCAAATGCCCTGAACACGGAGTAAAAACGGTGGAGGTACCTTGGGCGCGTCCTGGTGCGGGGTTCACGCTGCTTTTTGAGGCGCTGGTACTGCTTATGGCCAGAAAGGGCATGACGCCCAAGGGGATCGGCGAAATACTTGGTGAGCACGACACGCGGATCTGGCGGGTGCTGGAATACTATGTGGACTCGAGTCTGGCGAAGCAGGACTGGTCCGAGGTCGAAGCGGTGGGCGTGGATGAAACCAGCCGTTCCCGTGGGCACGACTACGTGACGGTGTTCGTGGACATGGACGAGGCGAAGGTTCTGCACGTGGAGCCCGGCAAAGACCACCGGACGGTGGCGGGCTTCGAGGCTGAGCTTCACGCTCACGGCGGTAAACCCGAACAGGTGAAAGAGTTCAGCATGGACATGTCAGCGGCGTTCATCAAGGGGGTTGGGAAACAGTTTCCCGATGCGGCGATGACCTTCGACCGCTTCCACGTGATGAAGCTTGTCAACAAGGCCGTGGACGAGGTGCGGCGTGAGGAGCGCCAAGACAGGACTGAGTTGGAAAAGACGAGATGGGTCTGGTTGAAAAACGAGCAAAACCTTACGGACAAAGAGCGAGAGAAGTTCGATGAGTTGAAAGACAGCACGCTGAAAACGGCCAGGGGCTATCGGCTCAAAGAGACGCTTCAGTCGGTATATGCCGACTACGCAGGCCATCCAGATGACGGTGAGAAGCAGTTGCAGTACTGGTATTTCTGGGCCACGCACAGCCAACTGCCGCCGATGATCAAGGTAGCCAAAACGATCAAGACCCACTGGGATGGGGTATTGCGGTGGTTTCAGTCAGGTTTGACACAAGGGCTGGTGGAAGGCATCAACGGTATAATTCAGGCGGCCAAGCGCAAGGCCAGAGGGTTCAGGTCGTTTAGGAAGCTTCGAACCATGATCTTCCTCGTCGCTGGAAAGCTAGACTTCGACCTGCCGCAGATGAAACTGCTTACCCACAGTAAATAGCGAGGAGGCACGAAATCCGTTGTGTTTTGTCCGATCTGAGTATGCCCCGGATGAACGGTTGGGAGACACTGGAGACATTGCGCCGGATTGCACCCAACATCCCGGTTATTCTGACCAGTGGGTACGACCAACCCCATGTGATGGAAGGAGTGCATCCCGAAATGCCGCAGGCATTCCTGCAGAAACCGTATCTGTTGGCTGATCTGAAAATCGCGTTGACCAAAGCGTTGTGTTTAGGCAAACTGCCTGAGAAGTAGGCATGACGATAAAGGACAGAAAAGCAACGATGCCGAATTCCATGTCCGAGTAAAATGGGATCGAGAGGAAAGCAGGTTGAATCAAATTCGATCCGTTTTCCCGGTCATTTCTTTCGTTTTTTCAAAGCCGCCTTTAGTTTCGCAACTTGTCGTTCAAGATCATCATGAGAGCGTTGAAGGTTCTCCTCGGCCTGTTGGCGAAGCGTGATATCCCGGATAATCATCCGGTATTGGCTGATTGTGTCCGTTTCGGTGATGGGTGCACAAAGTAATTCAGCGACAAACGAAGTCCCATCTTTTCTCTTGATTCGGACATCACAGGACAGGGACGCACCCGTTGAGAATACGATTCTATGACATTGAAGAAATGCGGCCTGATCGTCTTTCAAAATGAAATGCTGGAATGGCTTCCCGAGGAAAGCGAGTCGCCCGACGCCCAGCATTCCCGCACTCTTCAGGTTGGCTTCATCGACGATCCCGTCCCGGTTGATCGTTAAATACCCGACCGGAGAGAAGTGAAACAATTCCTCGAATTTGTTGCGGGCGGTTTCAAGTTCTGCCTGGATATCTAAAAGCTCCTGATTCTGCATCTCCAACTCGATCTGGTGAACTTCCAGTTCGTGCAGCAAGCGCTGCACTTCCTCGAAAGACATGATCGCATCCAGCTTTTCAGAGGACTTCCTGCCTGTCAGTTTTTTCTCTGCGCTGCGCCTCAGACTCGTGGCGCTCTCATCGAGTTTCTTTTTGTCCTTCATGGCGTGCTCCTTATTGCGAAACATGTCCTATTCGTTGCAGCGCCACGGTAATATAAACCTTGAACCGACCGACAACAGACGCTTCTCGAAATATTCGATTTCTTGCTCTTCCGATCAAGCATATATTTATCCCTTGTCATTGGATAGTTCTTTTCTGTCAAGATGATGAATCGTTGCATTTAGTTTTACAATAAGAAAGAATAGGCTTGTATCTTCGATTATTTCAAAGTATTATAGGCCAATGGAATGGATCAACTACCATCATCTCCTTTACTTCTGGACTGTTGCGAAGGAAGGCTCCATCGTTAAAGCAAGCGAGGTGCTTCGCCTGGCGCAGCCGACGATCAGCGGCCAGATCAAGCGTTTCGAAGAGGTTCTTGGGGAAAAGCTATTCGAAAAAAGAGGCCGCAATCTGGTTCTGACCGAGGTCGGCCGCCTGGTATTCCGCTATGCCGATGAGATTTTCACCCTCGGGCAAGAGATGCAGGATGTGTTGCAGGGCCGTCCGACCAATCGACCGCCTAAAATGGTTATTGGGATTTCAAGCTCCTTTCCTCGGCTGATCGCTCACATGCTGCTGGCTCCGACCATCGAACAATTAGGTCCGATCAATCTCGTTTGCAGAGAAGACAAGCCGGAAATATTATTGACCGAACTGGCTATTCACAATCTCGATCTTGTTTTATCCGATGCGCCGATGGATCCGTCCATCAGAGTCAAAGCTTACAATCACTTGTTGGGAGAATGCGGACTTACCATTTATGGATCCAGCGAAATGGTCAAGCGGTACAAACGAAGTTTTCCGCAGTCACTCGACGGCGCTCCATTTCTTTTGCCGACAGAGAATACCGTAATCAGGCAATCCATGGACCAGTGGTTTCTTTCTCGGGAAATCCACCCGCAAATTGTCGGTGAATTTGAGGACAGCATCCTTCTCAAGGTATTTGGACAATCCGGCATGGGGCTTTTCCCTGCGCCCAGCGTCATTGTCGATGAGATGCGGAAACGATATAACGTCAGCCCGGTCGGAACACTGGATGAAGTGCGTGTTAAGTTCTATGCCGTTTCGGTGGAAAAGAAACTGAAACATCCTGTCCTGGTCGCAATCAACGAAGGAGCCCGCAAAAAGATTTTCGGCAACGGAGATTGATTTCTATGAATACCGGGACATTAAAGATGAAACGGATTGCCGTGCTGACGAGCGGGGGTGATGCGCCGGGTATGAATGCGGCCATTCGGGCGGTTGTCAGGGCCGGGGACAATAGAGGTCTTGAAATTTTGGGGGTTCGGCGGGGCTTCGCGGGGCTCATCGAAATTGACATTGTTGAGCTTGGGCCAAGAGATGTCGGCGGGATTATCCAATTGAGCGGTACGATGCTGGGAAGTGCCCGGAGCCTGGAATTTAAAGCGGAAGATGGTCAAGCCAAAGCATTGGAGGTTCTGCATCGGCATAACATCCATGGGCTCGTGGTCATCAGAGGGAACGGCTCTCAAACCGGTTCCTATGCGCTGTCGCAGAGGGGATTTCCCGTCGTGGGAATTGCGTCCACCATAGACAACGATCTGGCAGGCCGCGATATCACCCTTGGAGTGGATACGGCCTTGGGTGTGGCGCTTGAGGCGATTGACCGCCTGAAGGTAACGGCCTCTTCGCATCGCCGGGCCTTTCTGGTCGAGGTCATGGGGCGGAATGCGGATAGGCTGACCGAAAACGATCATGGTGTGCTGGTCGGTTTGTTACGAGGCGTGGTCACGACGACACCGCTTGGCGAAGTAGCCGGACGATCCAAACCGCTGGACCCGGAACTGCTGCGCATGGCCCCGATACTGGCGAGGTAAATGATTTCCTGTCGATGCAGCTCAACCTTTATCGAACTCATTCGGGATGGAAAACCTGCTAACCCAAATGCATTGTAATCGAAACGGTTGACGGATCGTCAGACATGTTTATTTCGGTAAAGCCCATTTTCTTGATAAATGTGAGCATGGTGGAATTGCTTCTGAGCACGGAACCAGACATCTGATTTACACCGCTTGCCTTAAGGTGACTGATCAGGGACGTCATCAGCCTCGTCCCAATGCCAAGCCTTTGCCATTTGTCCGCAACGACAATCGCAAACTCACAGTTTGCACGATCGGGATCGATTACGTAGCGCGCTACCCCGATTTCTTCTTCACCTGATTCTCCATCGTGCAGAACTATCAGTGCAACCGCGTTTCGTGAATCGGGTTCCGTAAAATTCTTTAAATCCTTCTTGTTGAGTTCTCGGATCGCACCATGAAAACGGAAATAGCTGGATTGAGCAGAAAGTCCTTTTACAAACGCCTGCTCTCTGGCGGCGTCGGCAGGTGCGATATGGCGCAGCGAAAGCTTCGTGCCATCCGCAAGTGTCCAGGTTCCTTCTTGGTCGTCTTTGCCCATGATATGACCTTGCAATCCGAAATTATCCTCCAGTTGCATAACACTGAAGTCCATTTAATAAGAAATAGAAATCCACGGTCTTTGACCGTGGTCAGAGACGTATGGCTTTGCCGGACATGGTTGGTATTGAGCGACTCATCTGCTAATCCCTCTTTCGCGTTGTTCCCGCAAGAATGAGCATACATTGACACTAAACGACAAAAAACAGCCCTTTGAAAAAGCGCAATGAAATCAATGGCATGAACTTTCCCATTATTGCTTGACAGGCACAGTCTGTCCCACTTCGGCCTCACGCGTCGCCTCGCGCCCGAAATCGTCGGCAAGACGCACCACATCCCATAAAAACGGCGTGGACGATTCAAACAACAGACAGTCCTCAAGCGCTTCGATCCGATGCAAACGCCCCGGCTCCACATGAATTGCATCGCCGGGCTCCATAACGATTTCGGTCAAAACCCCTCCTCGCGGGGCAGTCTGCACCTTGGCCAGTCCTTCGTGAAGGTAGATCACCTCTTCCTTGACGACGTGATACTGAAGACTGAACCGCTTCCCCTGCTTTAAAAACAAGGTCTTGCCCGCAAAATCGTCGCTCCAGCCCCACCACAATTCCCAGCCCCACGGCTTGTGAACTTTTTTCGGTTTGACAGGTCCACCCGTGCGCTGATCGTCCGGCAGAGCTGATACCAGAGCCTTGATTTGATCCACATGGGAGCGTGTGGTTACAAGCGTTGCACGATGGGTATGCACCAACACCAGATCGTCCACCCCAATCATCGCGATACGATGGCCTCGCCGGTTGTTGAACACCAGATTGTTCCTGGCGTCCATGGTGAAAACTTCACCCAAAGACAAATCCTCATCCTTATCCCCTTCCTGGGGCCTGCGCGGATGAAACGACTCCACCCATGCCAAACCATTCCAATCGTAACCGTGTCCGAAAACCCGGTTATCGTGCTGGTCTGGCTCGATCTTTTCCGAAAAGGCCTGCCAGCCCCCCATATCGCTCCAACTGAAATCACCCTGTACCGTCCTTACACGACCCTCCGCCCCTTCCGCTTGCATTATACCGAAATCAATCGAAATCTTCGGCAGACGGGTGAATATCTCTTCCAAACAGGCATCGAAATCGTCGCCTGCTTCGGTTTCCACCGCCGCAGGCAACAGACGCGCATGCTCGGGCAGGTGGCGGGCAATCGCTGCTTCCACCACATCCGGTCTCCAGATGAACATGCCCGCGTTCCAGTAATAATTACCGGACCCCACATAGCGACGCGCCGTACGGATATCCGGCTTTTCCACAAAAGCCGAAACGGTGGAACGCAGGAAAGCCGCCGGAGAATCCAGCATTTCACTCCGCGCGAGGTAACCGTATGCAGGAGAAGGAAAGGAAGGCTTGATGCCGATGGTATACAGCATGCTGTCCTCGAAGGCGCAAGAGGCGGTATACTCAATTATTTTGCGAAACCGTTCGGCCGGTGCGATTTCGTGATCGGCCGGAAGCACTATCTGCACCGCCTCGGGCCAGCGATGCGCCGCCAGTATCGTCCCCAAACCGACGGCAGCGGCGGTATCGCGCAGCATTGGCTCGCCAATCACGTTCGCTTTATCCAACTTCGGAAGCTGGGTCCGCACGATCGGCACGTATTCCCGGTTGGTCAACACCAGCACCCGTTCGTGACCGCACAAACCGACAACCCGTTCGTAGGTCTGTTGCAACAGGGTTTTATCGGGGTGTGCAATGGGGAGAAACTGCTTGGGAAGCAAGTCACTGCTCCAAGGCCAGAACCGCGTTCCGTGCCCGCCAGCCATGATCAACACACAGAGTTCCATCAACGGCATCCTCTCGTGATTCGGTTCAACAGCATGGGTTCCAGTGCCATCATAGTTACAGACCACGCTGAATTTCGGTGCTACACTGATCAAGTGTTGCTAGTTTATCCTTTCCTCCATGCCACGAGTACGCAGGCTCGTCTTCGTTCGCTTCGCACACGCGCGTCAGTCGCGCATTGAGTCGCCCGAACCTAGTCATGGGTTGCACCCCATTTCCAGTTTCTGATCTCCGGCATATCCTGTCCATACTTGCGAATGTACTGCTTGTGCTCAATCAATCGGTCACGTATCTCCTGCTTGATGTAGGCGGCACTTGCTCCCAGCGTGGGTACGCGGTCAATCACATCGGCGACCAGATGGAAGCGGTCGAGATCGTTCAGCACCAGCATATCGAACGGTGTGGTTGTGGTACCTTCTTCCTTGTAACCGCGCACATGGAGGTTTCCGTGGTTTGTACGGCGATAGGTGAGACGGTGGATCAGCCATGGATAGCCGTGGTAGGCAAAGACGATCGGCTTATCGGTTGTGAAGAGCGCATCGAAATCGCGATGCGAAAGACCATGCGGATGCTCTTCCTTGTCCTGTAAGGTCATCAGATCTACGACATTAACTACGCGGATTTTCAATTCGGGAAGGCGTGCACGCAAATATTTGACTGCCGCCAGGGTTTCCATAGTCGGTGAGTCGCCCGCACATGCCATGACGACGTCTGGCTCACATCCCTTATCGTTGCTGGCCCATTCCCATATTCCTACGCCGGCAGTGCAATGCTTGACGGCGGAATCCATATCGAGCCACTGAGGCTGTGGCTGCTTGCCAGCCACAATCACGTTGACATAATCCCGGCTTCGCAGACAGTGATCCGTAACGGACAGAAGTGTATTGGCATCCGGAGGGAGATAGATGCGGATGACGTCCGCCTTCTTGTTTACCACATGGTCGATGAATCCGGGATCTTGATGGCTGAATCCGTTGTGATCCTGCCGCCATACCAGCGAGGTCAGCAGATAGTTCAATGAAGCGACCGGCCTACGCCAAGGAACTTCATCCCGCGCCACCTTCAACCATTTTGCGTGCTGGTTGAACATGGAGTCAATAATATGAATGAAGGCCTCGTAACAGTTGAACAGGCCATGGCGACCGGTCAGGAGATAGCCCTCCAGCCAACCCTGGCAGGTGTTTTCGCTGAGAATTTCCATCACCCTCCCGTCCGGTGAAAGATGGTCATCTTCGGGAATCGTTTCGCCTATCCAAGTGCGCCCGGTTACCTCAAACAGCGCAGAAAGTCGGTTGGATGCGGTTTCATCGGGACCCATTACACGGAAGTTTGCGGCCTTTTTATTGTTTTGCATTACATCACGCAGGAACGTGCCCATCACCCGCGTGCTTTCGGCTTCGACAGCTCCAGGCGATGGAACGGCTACCTCATATTTCCGAAAATCGGGCATGCGTAAATCCTTCAGCAGCAGACCGCCGTTGGCGTGCGGATTGGCTCCCATACGCCGGATACCCGTTGGGGCAAGTTTTGCCAGTTCGGGGATCAATGAACCGATTTCATCAAACAGTTCCTCTGGACGATAGCTTTCCATCCACGTTTCAAGGAGTTTCAAATGATTCGGTTTTCCGGCAATATCAGAGAAAGGCACCTGGTGCGATCGCCAGAAACCCTCTGTCTTTTTCCCGTCGACCTCCTTTGGCCCTGTCCATCCCTTAGGGGTTCTGAGTATCATCATCGGCCATTTCGGAAGGGAGAGAACCACATTTTCACGCGCAGCCCGTTGGATGGAATGGATTTCATCGACTATGGTGTCCAGTGTCGATGCCATGAGCCGGTGCATGGCGACTGGGTCGGAACCTTCGACGAAATAGGGTTTGTAGCCGTAACCAACGAACAGGCTTTCCAGTTCCTCCTTCGGCATACGCCCCATCAATGTCGGATTTGCGATTTTATATCCATTCAGATGAAGGATCGGCAGCACAGCCCCATCCCGAGTCGGGTTCAGAAACTTGTTCGAGTGCCAGGAGCAGGCTAGTGACCCGGTTTCCGCTTCGCCATCGCCCACCACACAGACGACCAACAGATCGGGATTGTCGAATGCCGCTCCAAAGGCGTGTGAGACGGAATACCCAAGTTCTCCACCCTCGTGAATGGAGCCGGGCGTTTCAGGCGCAACGTGGCTTGGAATACCACCCGGAAAGGAAAACTGCTTAAAAAGCTTTTCAATGCCTTCGGCATCCTGCGAAATATCCGGATACAACTCGCTGTAGGTTCCCTCCAGATAAGTATTGGCGACCATGGCTGGACCGCCGTGACCGGGACCACAGATATAGATGCAGTCCAGATCATATTTGTTGATGGCGCGGTTCATGTGAGCATAGACAAAGTTAAGCCCCGGGCAGGTGCCCCAGTGCCCCAGCAGGCGCGGTTTGACGTGTTCTTCCTTAAGCGGCTCCCGCAGCAGCGGATTGTCGTGAAGATAGATCTGACCAACCGACAGGTAGTTGGCTGCACGCCAGTAGGCGTCAATTTTGGAGAGCAACTCAGGGGTAAGCGCATTGGTCTTCATGTTCAAAACTCCCGTGTATATTGATGATTCATTTCGAAGGCGTGTCAGCAGCGCGCGTTCCCTCCTGGACTTTCTGATGATCACAACAATCATCAAGGCGAGTACCCAGTAACCGTCGCTCTCTTTTGTTTTAGAGCCGCCTTCTTGTTTTCAACTTCGGCTTCTTTTTTGGCTATCTCTGCCTCTACCTTTGCGGATGTAGCCTTTTCCTTCTCGACTTCAGCTATTTTTGCCGCAACGGCCTTTTCTTGGACATTCGTTGATACCTTCGGTGCCTTGGTTTCCCTGTCCGCCGAGGCGTGTCGCCGCGCTGAAAAACCTGGGCCGTCTATCCTGATCATTTCCCCGGCAGAGAGAGACCACTTTCCTTCTCCAATCAGGGTGCATGAGCATGGTGCCGCCGACCCATAATGTTTCGTCATCCGGGTGGGCCACGACAACCAGCGCCCGAGTTTCCGATCCGAACGATATTCGGGAGATATTCCGATTATCCGATCTGCTTGATTTATACCCGTCCATATCGCTGCTCACTCCATATTATTGGCTCACCTTTTCAGAAATTCCTTCACGATACTCCTTCTTCATCTTCAAGGGTTTGTTGAATCAATTTTCTTCCGCTGATTTCCTACGCTCGATAAATGCTTTTTGAGCTTGAAGATCGTTGTGATCGAGCCACTGCAATAGTCCATGAATGCTTCCTGTCGCCAGCGCAATGCTCGTGTCCGCAGCGCCGTAATAGAGATTGATCGTATCGCCATCAGGGGCTATCGTGTAACCGCAAGGGAAAGCGACCTTATTGACATCGCCTATAAGTTCGTACGGCGTTTCCGGTCCAAATATCCATGAGTCTCCGCGGAGGAGAAGATCTGTCGGTTTTTCGAGATCGAAGAGTGCAAGCCCGAGGCGGTACAGCGCCCCAGCCGGAGTGATTCGCACACCGTGATAAATCATCAACCAGCCTCGCGATGTCTCGATAAGGGGGGGCGAAAGACCGATTTTATACGCATCCCACCATGCGCCTTTGCGCGCCATCAGGAGCGGCTTGTGCGTTCCCCAATTGCTCAAATCAGGCGAATAGGTGATCCAGATATGCGCCGTAGAATGGTTCGCAGGCCGGTGAACGAGCGCGAACTTCCCATCTATGCGTCTGGGTAGCAGCGCCGCGTCCTTGTCGTCAGGCTGCATAATGACACCGTAACGTTCGAAGCGGTTAAAGTCTTCCGTCATGGCGAGCGCCACGCAAGGGCCGCCTTTGCTGAAAGCCGTATAGGTGATTGCGTATTTTCCAAGCTCGTCGATATAGGTAATGCGCGGGTCCTCGATGCCCCAAATCTCTTCGGGAAAATTCTGCGGATCGGGTAAAAGCGTCGGCTTGCTGTCGATAACCCATCCATCAACTCCGTTCGCCGAGCGTGCGGCGCTAAGGTGCGAAAGGCCGCGGCGGTCTTCCACCCTGCATAGCAGCAACGTCGTACCATCCTTGAGCAGAGTGGCGCCTGGATTAAAGACGGTATGCACGGGATAAGGCCAATCGGCGGCGGTAAGGATCGGGTTTGCGCTGTTGCGATGAAAGAGTATCTCATAAGCGGGCTCTTTTATGCTGTCGGTCATAATGTGGCCTTTCTAATGTTTGTCTTTTTCGTGTCTGCGCGAACAGATTGAACGGTTGAAACGGAAGTACACATCTCGACAAGAGCCAAGAGGAAAGATAAGGTTGATTCAGCACCCTGGTTTTCGTTCGCTCGGTCCACATGAAGCCCGTCACGACAGCCACCGGTTGCGGGATCGTAGAGTGATTGTTGCAGTTGGTTTTCACCAAAGAACCAGCTGAATGCTCGGCGGGCTTCCAATGCCCAGTTTCTAGCACCTGTAACTCGCTGAGCGGCAAGGCAGGCCGAGACCATCGTACAGGCCTCGACAGGTTGCTGGTCGAACTCGGCCTTGGTTCCACCTTTTTCGTAAAAGCCATTCGAACCAATTGGGGCGAAGGTTCCATCTCCGGAAGGCGAACGTTGAACCTCACAAAGCCATTCAAGCGATTGTAATCCGGCCAATTTCATCTCTTCGTGCTCCATTCGCCATCCGGACACAAGGAGGGCTTGTGACAGACGAGCGTTGCAATATGTGGCTCGTTCCTCAAACCATGGCCACTCAGGACTGCTCACACGCTGGTATAGATCGAAGAGGCGCTCGGCCAGATGGTTACGAAGCTCTTTAACATTCCTCTCTCCCTGGAATGCAGATAGATACGCATCGATTCCCAGAAGCGTGTAGGCCCATGCACGAGGACTTGTAAAATCATTGACCTTTTGCAGTGCGTCACGGAAGAGAGAGTTGGCAAGTGCACGGCGTCCCGGGTCGCCTGAGCGATCTATCACAAAACCAAGCGCCCAAAGCGCTCGTCCATGACTATCCTCTGAGCCCCACTTTTCGGTCCATTGTCTGGTATATGACATAAAATTGCGGAACAGTCCGCTTTGCGTATCGAATGCATGCCTCACAAAGGCTAAGTATCGGGACCCAAGCGGATTGACCGCTTTGACGTCCTTGATACCGAAGCCTTCAATAAGAGATATTAAAAGCAATGCTCTGGCATTGTCATCCAGACAATATCCGTCTTCGTAACGAGGAACACTGAACGCCGCATGTTGCAGGATTCCCGTACCATCACTCAAGCACTCAAGATGCTCAATGTTGATTTCTGGCAAATTAAGTGATTGCTCTGCGAATGTTTCCGGTTGGCTAATCATTAAAGGTTGCCGCCGATCCCATTTCGCGCTCGTTCGAAGCTGCGGACATAGGAGTTCGCCACCTCAGGCCAGTGCATGCCTCGACCGTAGGCTGCTGCGCGTTCACAAAGCGCGAGGCGTTTGTTATCGTCGTCAAGCAGTCCTATTACAGCGCGTTCGATACCATGCGGATCGTCCTTGGGCCAGGGAACAAGAATTCCGCGACCGTTCGATAGAAGCTCCTTTGCATAGGCATAAGGTGTTGAAATAGCGGCCTTCCCGTTACCAACCGAGTAGGCGAGTGTTCCGGACGTGATCTGTTCCGGATTGAGATACGGGGTAACGTAGATATCCGCAGCGGCAAGAAATTCGTTGAGTTCTTCCTGGCTAACGAAGCTGTTTTTAAAAATAACGCTGGAATCCACTCCCAATTCATGCACGCGACTTTCAAGCATGTTACGATACGTCTCGCCCTGGCTCTCCTTGACATGCGGATGCGTAACACCTAGCACGATGTATAGTGTATCGGGGTGGCGCTTCAGAATCGCAGGCATTGCATTGATGACATGCTCGATCCCTTTGCCGGGCGAGACGAACCCGAAAGTCAGCATTACCGATTTATGTTCAACTCCAAGCTTTTGTCTGCTTCGCCTGGCATTCGGCAGGGTTGGAATCCCATGCGGAACGACATCGATCTTTTCATCAGGAACGTTGTGAACTGCGCGCAGAATTTCTGCGCCATCGGTGCTCATGACCACAAGACGTTCTGAAAGCAGTGTAAGCTCATCCATTGCGAGGCGCTGCATAGAATTGGGATGTTCAAGGATCGTGTGAAGTGTCGTCACGATCGGCATGCGCAAGTCACGAAGCAATGCCAGAATGTGGCTGCCGGCCTCACCCCCGAAAATCCCGTATTCGTGCTGCAAGGACACCAGTTCGACACGGCTGACGTTCAGGAAGTCAGCTGCGCGACTGTACGAAGCGGCATCGGTCGCTCTGATCTCATATCGAACCTGCTCCGGATAATCATAACGATGATCGGCGTCGTTCATTGCCAGGACAAAACATTCGAGCGCCGAGAACCTGGTTCCGATCGCTTCGCTTAAATGGGTCGTAAACGTGGCGATTCCACACTGACGCGGCAAATGATTTCCAAGCATGGCAATTTTGCGAAGACTGGTAGTCGGCTTGGTTTGGATAGACGATCGCTTGGCAAAATGAAACTGCTTTATTGGGCTCGTATCTCGTTGGTTTACTTCAATGTAGCCTATTCTGCTTATACTCGACGAAGAACGTTCGTTCTGGATCATATCCGTCGTCTGTCCGCCCAGATTTTGGGGTTCGTTTAAAGGTGTTTCACTCATAGAATTCCTCCATTGTTCCAGACAAACCGTTTTTCGAGGTTTGTCGGATTGGTAAAATCACACGCTTCCAGCGCTGCAGTCACCTTACGGCGGAAATGATCAGCCAGACGCCATGACAAGCAAGGGCGCGATGATTATCACGGATACGGCAATAATCGCTTTTTTCATTATTGCTGGTTCAATCGCCATGATTCACCTCCATCGATACCTGACATGTCAGGCATCCGTTTCAACTCTATATGCTGAAGATCGCTATGGTGGACGATTGAAGAGATCACGTTCCGTTTCCCCTTTTACGAACTGTCCTGCGATTCCCAAACGAAACATTCGATCGAGATACCGCTCCTTCATTCCTCAAAGTTCACGATTCTTTCTTTCCTCTTTTATCCCCCCCGTCCCTGGAAAATAAACACCAGACCCATTACACCCCCCGCAATCAGCAGAACATGGACCCAGCCGCCTAATGTGGTGTTTGTGGTCAAGCCCAGTAGCCACAGCAAAGCGAACCATGACGAGCACCAACCATCTTTTATATGTCACTTGCTTGCCTCCTGTTCAAATGAGGTGCCCTGTTCTTTTTGCTCATTGGCAAAAGTTATCCGCATCCGTTCCAGTTGATCCATGAAATCGCTTTTTCGGAAATAGGATTTCCACTTTCTGACGATGAAGCTGCCAGCGAATCGGATGGCGTTGTTACGGAAATGTTTGTGATACCAGAATCGAAACCCCCTAACGATGTATCGAGCGCGAAACGTGAGAAGCGTTGGGACGCGAGGAAAGATAATCGTTGGGAAAAATATGAGAACGGCGTTGATCAACCGCAACAGGTATCCTGGCCTGTAGAAACCGCTCATCAGGGTGATGACCGAACGCTGCAATTCCCTGGCGTCGATTCCCTCATCCGGTTCAAAGAGAAGGAACTGGCCATCGTAGTATTGGTAGTCCAGATGGTAAAGACGACCTTCGCTGTCCAGGCGTTCAGTCAACTCCGTTCCCGGCAGCGGTACCGGCAGCAGGATCTGAGCTGTATCCAGGTGCTTGATGAAGTGACGGAAACTCTTCATACGCTGCTGCAAGGAGATATCAATCCGGTGTTCCTGTTTTGCCGGATAACCGAAGATCATCATGCCGTGCACGAAGAATCCATGTTGATGATACGCATCGAGTAAATCGAGAATGTCTTTTTCATGGTAGCCCTTGCGCATTAACGTCAATTCCTCGTCGATGCAGGATTCGATGCCGATCGCCAGATTATAAATACCGGCTTTTCGCATCGCTTTGAGCAACTCCCCGTGACGGGCGTCTGTCAGTCGAATCTGCACCGTCATCTCGATGCGCATGCCGGTCGCTTGGAGATATTCAGCCAGCAGTCGGCAGAAACGGATGGATTCCTCCACACCTGAGGCGCAGAAGTGATCGCTGACATCGAAGAATTCACGCGCCTTTCTCGTTTCGATCAAATGGGCGATCTGGGCGACCATCCATTCCGGCGAGGCGCATCTTGATTTATCTTTCACGGCGCAGAATTCACAGTTCATATTACAGCCGCGGGTTCGCCCGATGGGGTAAATATCCAGCCGTGCGTAACGGACAAGGCTGAAATCGGGAAATGGCAATCCGTCCAGGTTTTCAATCGGTGTCATATCGTCATTGAAGACGTGAGAGCCATTCCGGTTGAAACAGACGCCGGGCACATGCAAGGGGTCTTCATTGAGTTCGAATGCCGACAGCACGTCCCGTATAATCGTTTCGCTTTCTCCCAGGGCCACAACATCGATGAAATTGTCCAGAGCCTCATCCGGCAGACTTCTGACGTGGTACCCGCCCGCGATCGTTTTCGCGCCGAGTACATGGTATTGCTCAGCCAGATGATAGAGCCTTGGGATCGCCGACGTCATCGAACCGTAGAAGCCGACCGCGTCTGCGGGGCGGAGACGCTGGAGGGTGTCATGGTCAGGTAACCCTTTCTCATCCTTCGGGCAGAATTTGCTGGAGCAGTTATTCTCATCGATGATTTCCACATCCCAGTTTTCCAATTTCGAAGCAGCCGTCCCGACACACACCGGCCCCAGGGCCGTCGTCGTCTTCGCTATCCTGCTGTAAATATTGAACGGCGGAAACGCGGGCAGAATCAGACGAAACAGACGGCGATGCTTTTTTCGCTCGATCTTTTCATTTACTATCTGTTGGTAGGACGCTGTGTCATATGTGCTCATTGGGGTTTTCCTGAAATCAGCTGTCGTTCTTCTTCGACGACATGGCAGACAGCAAATCGATCGGCAGCGGGAAGATGATTGTCGAATTCTTTTCGGTAGCGATTTGATTGAGCGTCTGCAGGTAGCGCAGTTGAAGCGCCGTCGGATTTTCCGACATGATATCCGCAGCCTCACGCAAACGGGTTGACGCCTGGAACTCACCTTCGGCGGCGATGATTTTGGCGCGCCGCTCACGCTCGGCTTCTGCCTGCCCTGCCATGGCCCGTTGCATCGCTTGCGGCAGATCTAACTGCTTGACCTCCACCAGCGTTACCCGTACACCCCATGGATCGGTATGCTTGTCGATGATTTCCTGGAGCGTTTTGTTTATCTTTTCACGCTCGGACAAAAGTTCATCCAATTGACTTTGGCCGAGCACGGAGCGGAGCGTGGTCTGGCTTATTTGACTAGTGGCGTATAAATAATTCTCTACCTCAATCACTGCTTTTACAGGGTCCAATACTTTGAAATACACGACGGCATTCACTTTGATCGACACGTTGTCAAGCGTAATAACATCCTGTTCCGGAACATCGGTGGCGATGACGCGGGTGCTGATGCGCACCATCCGATCGACGACCGGTATGATCCAGCGAAATCCCGGATCCAGAGTTTTCGTGATGCGACCGAAGCGAAAAACCACGCCGCGTTCATACTGGTTGAGAATGCGGATGCCGGAAAAAGCCAGCAGTGCCAGAATTCCGAGTACGGTTGCCGATCCTGTTATCAGTAGCGATCCCATGTTGTTTCTCCTCTCGTTCCTTCGAGTCTATGCCTTTACTGTAATTCTCAGACGGATATATCGTCTATTAGGAAGTTTGAGCGTAATACTGCGAATTATTCGCAGTGTATGTCCCTGTCCAGCTTCGATGGGGACAGTCGCGAATGACCGGATTCCGCTGCTTTTCGCTCCTTGAAAACAGAAAAATGAGAAGGATCTGATCGGGCAAAAGCCATTGCGAGTTTCCGGAAAGCGATCCTGGGAGGATTGCCTAGCTGGTGTTACCTTCTTTGGCGACATCCGGGCGCAGGTCAACCACGATGAACCGACAAACAGACCTTCACCTACCCGGACTTACGCCGCTTGCTTCAGCCGGTAGCCGGTAACCTTCGTCTCGGCAAAGCGCTTCACTTCGATGTTCTCCGGCACGGCCCTGGCATCCTTCGGCACGAGGGGCACGACTTTGTCGCGGATCCGCGCCTTCTCGCCGTGATTTGAGAAAAAAGGAAACGAATCGGCGGAGGGTCGTTTCCCTCCATCAAACCAGCAATTTCTTCCTTCGATACGTCACGCGCAATCCCTTAAAAATCAAATGGCCGTCCCCCCATTGCTCACTGAGCCCGCTTTCACCTTGCGAATACACGACGACTCGCCAGACGTCGTCAACAGTCATCTCTTGCGGAGCCGGATCATTGTCCGGATCGTCTGTTGCTATTGCCGTAACCATTTGATGAACTTGCTCGGCAGAGAGAGTATACCCCAACGTTGCATAACCGTAACGAAGTGATGGATACGACCTTCGTTCTTTGAGAGTTGAATATTTGTCTCAGGCGGCTTTTCGAATGGAGTCGAGGTGATGAGAAAACATCGCTTCGACCTTTTCGTTGGCACTCATGGAGAGGGTGAGCTTTCCCTGTGGCCGGATTAGCCTTCCGGCGCGCTGAATCACGAGTCGGCGGATGGTTTCGAGTTTTTCGAAGCGCCATAGCGTGGAGCGCTTGGGGGTATTACGGTCGGCTTTCGGCTTGTCGAGCATCTGCAACGTGCGCCCGAGATTGTGGGCCAACATCGAGCACAACGTGAAACACTGATTGGCATGCAGTCGCTTGCCACAGATCACATCCAGACCTGCTCCCGTTTTGGCTTCACCGAAGATGGCTTCCTGTGCGCCGCGCCCGTTGTGAAAATCGAGGACGGCTTTCGCCGCTTCGGTCTTGTTGGTGACGACGACCTTGTAGTCGTACTCGAATTCCACCGGCTCGAAAAGGTCGAGTTGGAGGGGTTCTTTGCTCCTCCTGGGCGAATGCTTGCGGAAGAAAAGAAAGCGATGAGCGTGTTCCCATGATTTCGGCTGATACGTGCGCTCGAAAAAAGACCATTCGGCGTCGATGTTGCGCCATCGTTTTCGAGATTCGATCATCCCTTTGAGTTCTGGCAGGCGTGCGAAAGGAACGGAAGCGGTGAAGGACACGTCATAGTCGCCCATCAAGGCGACGGTCCACCAGTCGAAGAAAGCCGAATCCATACGGGATTCGAAGGCAAGGTGGCCATCGAACTCGCACCACAGGCGTTCGAAGCAGTCGGCCATGAAACGTACGGCACCGTTGGAATCATGCACGTTTCCCGGTCTGTGATTCAGGTCGAAAAACTGTCCGGTTTGAGCTACGGTGCAGAACAGCGGGTAGTAGCTACGCGCGCCTTTCTTCACCGGATTGTAGCCCACAGCGCTCCCTTCGGCATGACCTTTGGTGGAGAGCACGGAGCCGTCGAAATCGAGGGTGATGCGGGTGACTTTTTCGCGTCGAAGATCGGCAACAACCTCCGAGCGGATGATCTCTCTCAGGCCATTGACGTCGTCGACTGTCGAGGAAGCCAGCGTGCGTGAGATCGTGGAGACATCGGGAAGACGCCGCAGACCCATGACGCGCAGAACCATGGGATCTCCTTGAAGGGTGTCTATTTCCCGCAGGCGTCGGCCACCAAGAATCAAATGCACGATCAGCAGCAGGATGACTGTTGGGCGCCCGTAGGCTGGTGAAACACCGTGATCCGAAAGACTGACGCGAAGTTTTGACTTAAGTTGAAGCCTTTGAAACAGGGCTTGGAAAATCATCAGACCGGAGAAGGATGTGAGATCCTGATCCTCGAAACGAACAGGTAAAATCCGGTGGACTTTCGACTGAATTTGTGTTTTGCTGGACTTCACTTGCGGTGCGCTCCTGGTCTGGCGTTTTTGGACTGTGATATTTCAATATCGCCCAACAACCACGCGCCCGCAAGTGTTTTTCTACATTAAATGGACTTCAGTGTTATGCAACTGGAGGGTATAGACACCCGACTGATCGACGGTTTTATCATTGCCGTAGCCAACGCCGATTTCATCTTGCGCTTCGGTCATATCCGCTGTCAATTCAGTACGATACAATCGGATGTCCACTTTGTGCGCATATGAATCCGTGTTTTGCATGGCTGCGGCTACAGAGGCAATTTGAGCACCCGGAATCGTCGGGATCGGCAAGATCAATCGATTGAAACTGGCATTCGTGCGCATAAAACCGCCGCCATTGTTACCCATCTCCCAATCGTCGTCCGACCATGTTCCCTGGAGGTAAGTTGAGGCACAGGGAGGCACCATTCGGTAAAATGAGACGTACTCGTCAAAAGCAACTTGATCTGCATCATCGGCATCCAAGGTGACAGCATTTTGGAATGTGACTTCTCCGGAAAAAGTATCTCCTGATTTCAGGGCTCGATTATTGAGATTTTCGACAAGAGCGGCTAAAGCAGTTTGAACCTCGCTGTCAGATAGCGAAAACGGAGTTCCGGAAATGGCCTGCGTTGAAATCGCCGAGGCGGCGTGAGCACCGGATGACTCGGTTTCATGGGCATTTAACTGATTCTGAAGGTTCGAGATCGCCTGACTGCGATCGATGATTTCTTGAGCGATCGTATCGGCATTTCCTTTGACATTCTCGGT
Source organism: Myxococcota bacterium (assembly GCA_963663525.2). Lineage (GTDB taxonomy): Bacteria > Myxococcota_A > SURF-8 > SURF-8. Next base: position 3,262,529 of record CAXXHC010000001.1, on the reverse strand, counting down.
ACTTCTACTTGCACCAGCCAATTCCGCTAACGCGGCTTCTACATTTTCTGCCGTAAACCGCTCTTCGGAATCTTCAACGGAAATACTCGAAGCGGCATGCGCTGACGTTGTCGTATTCAAGTGAGCAGTAAGTTGCAAAATACCACTGGGTGTCAGTGTCAGGGATGGCGCGGTCATGTCTACCAGATTCCCGTCATCCACAGTTCCACTTGCCACCATAAACACATGAAATTCATCGGTTTCTTTGAAATGACGGGCCAGAATCGCCGATTGATCGCCGTGAATCACGTGATAACCATCTGCCTCCAGTTTCAGATTTCGCATGATGACCGGTGCGCTAGCGTTATACACGTGAGTCCAGGTAGTTTCACCGGGTTGCATCCGTCCATAGGCCAGCAAAACGGCATGCTCGGGAAGATTCGGAATCGGGGGATTGAGATCGTCCGAGGGAGTTCCCTCAATGACTTCGTAGTGGGCTTCAAGGTTGGGATAGGTTTCCAGGTATTCGTGGCGGCAGACGATCAGATCGTAGCGATTGAGGGTTGGATGCCCTGGAGGGACTTCGACGGATATGGCATCCGTTTCCTCGATGCGGATGCCTTCCTGAGTCAAAAGCACTCCGGGATCGATGGTTCCATCGGAATGCACGCGAAATCCGGTATACACTCCAGCAGGCACAATGCCGATCCATTTACGGTTTTCTCCCCTGGGATCCAAGGGAGCACGGTAGTCGATATCGCGGATTTGAGTCATGAATTTTACTTTCTTTTTTCAGTTTTACGATGGTTTCCAATCGTTCCAAGTACCCTGATTTCGATCCGGTTCCTCGTTCCATTGCCGAGGGGTCAGTTCCGAATCGATCAATGGCAAGGTATGAGCGGGTTTGAGTGTTCTTAACGTTTGGTAAAAGGCTTTTTGCGGGGTGACGATGCCGTCCCACGCAAGAATTTTTACGAGAAATCGCGACCAGGTTTCAGTTCCTTTGTAGGATTCCAGCACTTCAACAGTGTATCCGAGTTGCGATAGAGCTTCGATCAGTCCCGGTATCGTGCCGCCTTTCTGCTTGATGGTATAGGCTGCCAGCACGCGGGTTCGTAGGGATTCGTCATCTTCGCCTTCTCCTCGAAAGACTTGGCGTTGGCGAGCTAGCAGGTCCAGGTAGTCCCCCGAGGCCGTGGCGACCAGTAATTCCGGAATGATGGAAAGGAGAGTATCGCGAGCGTCGTCCAACTGCTCGCCCCAGATGTCTGTAAAACGAGCCACTAAAGATTCATTTCGATCCTTCTTTTTCAGGAAAGTTGGCAACAGCCACCAGAGATAATCGGCCAATTTCGCAATCGTATCGGCAGGTCTACTCATCGCTGACTGCCTCCATGGTAATCATTACGGAACCCAATTCGGGAAACTCATTTGGAGATATTGCCACATCGCCGGTCGGTTGCTCGATACCGACGGAATACACACCGGGGATCGCCATCACGAGACCGATCAGTTGCGAAACAATGATGTCTTTACCCACACCCAATGCTTGTATCCCCAACGTTGGATCTTCGATATCGCCAAAGAAAACGGACAATCGGCGGCGGATTTCCTGATCGAGAGTTGTCGTATCGAAACCGGAACGTGGTGTAATGCTGAAGGAAATGGGTACCGAGACCATGACGGGAGCACGTACCAAAGCATCTGCAGTGATGGGGCGATTCGCATCGACGACTAATTGCACCGCATCGATCAACGCAGAATCGGGCGGTCCGGCCTCGCCCATGATATAAACATCCACCGTCCCTTCACCACGCGGCAACGTATCATCCACAAAAGCGGATTTGACGCCGGGGACCGATAAGGCCCAAGATATATACGCCGCCGCCGTACCGCCTTGGGACAATTCTTCCCAGGCGAGAAAACATCGTTGTCTGAGTTCCGCATCGGATTCCTCGTCTACACCGACAATCGCAATCCAATCCGTATCGTTGGTTACCGAGGAAACCCCATTGATGTACGTTTTCATTTTCGTGATCGATGCAGGTCCGACATTGAAACTGGAACCCGCGCTTTCCGCAATGACCGGTACCTGGACGGAAATCTGACCACTTTCGAGGATTGCATCCTCCGTCGTGAAGAAACGGTATTCTTTGCCGGATTGATCTTTGGGTGTCGTCACAATAGACCCGGTCGGAATCGGGATATTTGTATTTTTCGCTTCCGGACGTGCGTAAATAACATGTCCTTCCGTTTTAATAGCCGGTTTACGTTCCAATCCATATTCTTGAGCTTTTCGATCCAACCAGACCCCGGTCGCCGTATCGAGAAAGCCTTGTTTCAGCATTTCGGCACCGAAAGCATAGAGTTCGCCAAGGACTTCGGCTATGACTTCAGTGGCCTCCTCGCTATTTACTGTGGGTAAGCAGTTTCATCTGCGGCAGGTCGAAGTCTAGCTTTCCAGCGACGAGGAAGATCATGGTTCGAAGCTTCCTAAACGACCTGAACCCTCTGGCCTTGCGCTTGGCCGCCTGAATTATACCGTTGATGCCTTCCACCAGCCCTTGTGTCAAACCTGACTGAAACCACCGCAATACCCCATCCCAGTGGGTCTTGATCGTTTTGGCTACCTTGATCATCGGCGGCAGTTGGCTGTGCGTGGCCCAGAAATACCAGTACTGCAACTGCTTCTCACCGTCATCTGGATGGCCTGCGTAGTCGGCATATACCGACTGAAGCGTCTCTTTGAGCCGATAGCCCCTGGCCGTTTTCAGCGTGCTGTCTTTCAACTCATCGAACTTCTCTCGCTCTTTGTCCGTAAGGTTTTGCTCGTTTTTCAACCAGACCCATCTCGTCTTTTCCAACTCAGTCCTGTCTTGGCGCTCCTCACGCCGCACCTCGTCCACGGCCTTGTTGACAAGCTTCATCACGTGGAAGCGGTCGAAGGTCATCGCCGCATCGGGAAACTGTTTCCCAACCCCCTTGATGAACGCCGCTGACATGTCCATGCTGAACTCTTTCACCTGTTCGGGTTTACCGCCGTGAGCGTGAAGCTCAGCCTCGAAGCCCGCCACCGTCCGGTGGTCTTTGCCGGGCTCCACGTGCAGAACCTTCGCCTCGTCCATGTCCACGAACACCGTCACGTAGTCGTGCCCACGGGAACGGCTGGTTTCATCCACGCCCACCGCTTCGACCTCGGACCAGTCCTGCTTCGCCAGACTCGAGTCCACATAGTATTCCAGCACCCGCCAGATCCGCGTGTCGTGCTCACCAAGTATTTCGCCGATCCCCTTGGGCGTCATGCCCTTTCTGGCCATAAGCAGTACCAGCGCCTCAAAAAGCAGCGTGAACCCCGCACCAGGACGCGCCCAAGGTACCTCCACCGTTTTTACTCCGTGTTCAGGGCATTTGATCCGGGGTAGGCGTGCGTGAAGATACGCCTCGTGCTGAAAAAAGTTCAGATGTCGCCAACTCCTCTCGTTCGTATCGTGAACCCCGCAAGCCACCTCGCATTGCGGGCACGCAAACCGGCTCCCGGCGGGAAAATCCAGGTACAGATCCAACCGGTGGCGCTCGGCGTCAAAGTCAATATCCACCACCTCCCAGGGAGGGGTCAATCCAAGAGCCATCGTGAAAAGTCCGCGCTCGTCCATCTCTTGCTCCTTCAGTGTGCAAAGGTTACACTGGCAGAACTTCGGCGGAGGATAAGGCAACGCGGGGACGCGACCCGAGCGCCGTCGAAGGTCCGAACCTGGAAAGGAGGGGGAAACCTCTCCTTTTCTCTTTATCCCTTATTACAACAACCAGGTTTGGACTTCAAAGCGATAAATCCCAGGGGTGCGGGGACGGGTCCCCGGATCGGCGAAGCCGATGCATAAGCTGCCGTTACCCACACTAAACAGCGAAGAGCCGGATGGCATTGCTGTCGCGTTTTTTAAATAGGGATACAAACGATGAGTAAAAGTAAATACGCCGCTGAGAAAATCATTACCCGATTAAAACCTTTCAGAAAAATATATGTCACGAAATTGCTCAATAATGGAGACGTCACAAGGGATTATCTTGAAGGAAAAATGGACGCAGACATTGGCCAGATGTTTGAGAATTTGGACGGAACGATTTTAGGAGTGACTTTCATGAGCCGAGAGTCTATCACTGATGAAACATGCTAAGGAAGATTCCGAAACCTATGGGAAAAGAAAGTGTGCTCAAAACCATGAAGGAGCCTGTCTAATGAGCGACAAGGATAAGAAAAAGCGAAAAGAGAAAACGAACAAATCAAAGTTGACTCAAAAAGAAAAGAAGGAGAAAAGAAAAAAGAAAAAAGAAAAAGGGGGGACAGTCTCCACACTGGCCTCTTGAGAGTAAGATGCTTAGCCGAAAGTCTTCAGCTTTCGATTTTCTTTTATAAATGTGATCGCCTTGATAACCGTTTTCGTTCTGGAAATATCGCGATTCCAGCTCCGAGCTGCGAAAATCGGATGATTTTTTTCAGAAAACAAAGAATCCGATGAGGTCCAGTAAACTATCGAAATCATTGACTTCGTCCGATGGCCCAAATAGCCGTTATCCGATGATCGTCCGGTGAGCGTCCGATAATTATCCGGTGAATCGCCATCGGACGCCTATCGGATACGCATCGGATAACAACTTGACTGGCTTCCATGCCTGAAAACGGGCTGCGGACGCCTATTCGGTCACTCCGTCCGGAAATAACTCCCGAACCATCAATGGACACGCCCGCAGAAAACCCGTCCGCGACGGATCACACGGCGATAGTGAGCCGGACATAACGGCGGAAAACAGGTCACGGTGACGGCGTCGGGGACACTCGCGCCTTTTCTGACACCGGCGTCGCTGTCGTTATGTCATAATTGGATGGTCCATCCCGGCATATCGTGGCGGGATCGCAAGTCGCGACGGTCGGGAAATTCTCTCCTTCACCCGGTGATAGTATCGCGGATAATCGTCAAGTCGCTCTCGACCGGCGAGGGCCGATAGCGTCATGGACGCACGCATGGATGCAAGGATCGGGTCGATCGGACCTCAACATCATCATACCCTTGTTATTACAGGTAATTAGGCCTTATTTTACCCTCGGCTTCCACCGGGCGGACCACCATGGACGCTCATGGATAATATGCCGTTATTCCTACATAATCATTGTCGAACATGGATGGAACATGGACGAAGCGCATGGATCAATTCGCGGAAAAGTAATAATTTCAGCTATCTACATGGATGAAGGAGGTTGTTTCCCGAAATTTCGACCCCTTTTTCTTGCTGGCTGTCATTTTTCTGTAGTATTTACACACTGATAAGGCCACAATCTGACCTCGATGCCCGCCGGGAGAGCCGCCACGGAGGCTCATGGATAACATGGACGAATCATGGACGACCCGAATGGATGGCAACGTGAAACATTAATGATTACAATTAACTACATGGATGAGGGCACGCGCAGGAACCCGGCTGCCTGCACGAACGTACGCGGGCCCAGCCCCGCCACTTTTAACAATTGCTTGCGTCCCTTGAACGCGCCCGCGGCCTCACGGTGGTCGACGATAGCCTTGGCGAGCTTGGGGCCGATCCCGGCCACGCGGGACAACAGCGGCGCGCTGGCCGTGTTCAGCTCCACACCCACGTGGTTGACGCAGGACTCGACCACGTCGTCCAGCTTGTGCTGCAACAGCGGCTGGTACACGTCGTGCTGGTACTGGCCCACGCCGATGGCTTTGGGGTCGATCTTGACCAGCTCGGCCAGGGGATCCTGCAGGCGGCGGGCGATGGATATGGCGCCGCGAATGGTCAGGTCCAGCTCGGGGAATTCCTCGCGGGCGATGTCCGAGGCGCTGTACACGCTGGCCCCGGATTCGTTGACCGGCACCACGGGGATGTCCGTGATGCACGCCTGCTTGAGCACGGTTTTAGCGAACTGCTCGGTTTCCCGCCCGGCCGTGCCGTTGCCCACGCCCACCACGCGGGGCCGGTGCTTGCCGACAAAGGCCAGCAGATCCTGCTCGGCGCGCTGGGCGGCCGCGGCTCCCTGCTGCGGGTAGATGGTGATGGTGTCCAGATAGCGGCCCGTGGCGTCGATGGCCGCGCACTTGCAGCCCGTGCGGATGCCGGGGTCGATGCCCACGACCGCGTTTTCGCCCAAGGGGGCGGCGAGCAGCAGCTGGCGCAGGTTTCTGGCAAACACCTCCACTGCGGCGTTGTCGGAGCGCAGTTTCATGTCCACGCGCACGTCGGTTTCCACGCTGGTGGCCTGCAGGCGCTTGTAGCTGTCGTCGATGGCCAGCTCGAGCTGATGGGCGTAGGGCGACTGCGGATTGAGCCCCATGATGCGCCGGATGCCGCTTAAGATCGGGTCGGTCTCGACCTCCAGCTTGACGCGCAGGATCTCTTCCTTCTCGCCGCGCAGGATCGCCAGGAAGCGGTGGGACGGCATGTTTTTGAGCTGCTCGCGGTAGTCGTAATACTGCTCGAACTTGGTGGGTTCGCCCTCCTTGCTCGGGTGCACGGTGGTGTGCAGGAAGCCGTTTTCGGTAAAATGCTTTCGCACCAGGGCGCGGACCTCGGCGTTTTCGGCCACGACTTCCGCCACGATGTCGCGGGCACCGGCCAGGGCGGCTTCCGCGTCGGGCACGCCTTTTTCCTCGTCCACCAGTTCGAGGGCTTCACCGTAGGGGCTGCCGATGTCGCTCTGGCTCAGGATGCCTAGGGCCAGCGGCTCGAGGCCCTTTTCGCGGGCGATGGTGGCCTTGGTGCGGCGTTTGGGCTTGTAGGGCAGGTAGAGGTCCTCCAACTCGGTCTTGGAGGTGCATTTGAGGAGCGTGGCCTTGAGTTTGTCGTCCAGCTTGCCCTGGGAGTCGATGGTCGTGAGGATGGTCTGGCGGCGCTTGTCCAGGTCGTCCAGGTACTGGTTGCGTTCTTCGATGCTGCGGATCTGCACCTCGTCCAGGTCGCCGGTGGCTTCCTTGCGGTAGCGGGCAATGAACGGGACGGTGTTGCCCTCCTTGAGCAGGCCGATCACGGCGGCGATGCCTTTCCTCGGCAGCTTGAGCTCGTCGACGAGCAGCGGGATGGGGTCGAACTCGGGCAGATTGGACAAATTGGACGTCTGGGTTGTGGACTCGGTCATGGTGCTCCCTGAATGTTTTAGTTGGTACCTACAAGGCGAGGTAGATTATCGCAAATACCCCGGACGGGCAACAGAGGAGATGGGAAAAAGGGAATCGCCGTAGGGGAAGGTGGAGCACCGAAAGGTGCGGAGCCTCCCGTTGAATTTCCGGGGGGCTCCAGTCGCTTCGCTCCTTTCACCCGCCCCTACATTTTCGTTTCAATAACCGTCGACATTTCCAAACCCGGGGTGGCATGGTCTCACGCCATTGGAGATGGTGGGAGGCCGTGTGGTTGGGAAAAGACACAGCCTCCCGGACGAAAACATCCGTGAGACTATGGCACCCCGAGAACATCAAAACCATTTACACAAGCCTTTCCTCCCGCTACAGTAATCTCATCTGTTCGGACCCAAGGTTACTGCTTTCGCATGAAAGCGTGGGCGGACATTTGGTAAATCCGGGTGTCCGGAAGATGTGGGAAAGGCGATACCATTGCAAATTTGCGTCAAGTCGGCTGTAATCCGAGCATGATGCCTTTTGTGGGCTTTGACTGTGCATTAAGAAGGTCGAATCGGACCTTTCATTGGTGTCTTCATTACTATTCCTTCTCCACAGCACCCAGCGAAGGCAGGCTTATCTCGTAAACCCGTGAACGACCGCTGTTGCATGAATCCGGATTGTCCACTTCATGGTCAGTTCGGCAAGGGAAAAATCACGAAGCATTCGTTCTACAAAACCAGCCAGGGGCGACGCCGTCGATACGTCTGCAAAGTTTGCAAAAAGACCTTTGGTTCCACCAAAGGTACTCCGTATTATCGACTGCACAAATCACGTTCTTCATTCGATAAAGTCGCCGCAATGGCAGTGGAAGGCGTGGATATTTCAGCAACGGCAAGGATCGAGAATCTATCTCCTGACACAGTTGCCCGCTGGTGGGAAACAGCGTCGGAATATGCTCATCGCTTCAATGATAAGAAGCTCAAAGGTTTCGAAATAGTTGAGCTTCAAGCCGATGAAATCAGGACTTTTGTTGACACCAAGAAAAAAGTGATCTGGATCTTCACCATGTTTGAGGTCGGGTCCAGGCTTTGGGTATCCACAGTTGTTGGACGGCGGAGCTATAAAAATGTGAGAGAACTGATTGGCGATACGATCAGTCGCGGTCATGTCAAAGAGCGTTTCCAGTTCACCACGGATGGCTTTGAGCCTTATGCCTGGGCTGCGATATCGATGCTTGCGTTTGTCTGTGTTTATGCGCAGGTCATCAAGAAACGTCGCAAGAATCGCGTGACTCAGGTGACCAGAAAACTGATTCAGGGAACTCAGGAACAGCTTGAAGATTGTTTGCTGAACTCCGAGGATTCATCGACCATCAACACGTCGTTTGTCGAACGAGACAATCTTACGATTCGTCGAGGCAATTCCTATCTGCAACGTAAAACCGCTTCTCATGCGAGAGATGTGGACCTTCTTGACGGCAGTCTGTCTTTGCAGATGTGCCATTACAACTTCATCCGGCCGCATTCTGCCCTGAAGTTTGGAAAATAAACCCGAACTCCGGCCATGCAGGCCGGAATCGTCGCAAAAAAGCTGACCTTCCGAGACATTTTCACGAGCCGTGAGGTTCTCTTTTTGTGCCTGATTATTTGGATTCTAATTCAGCGGGAGATTCAGCGTAAAAAGTGGACCGGCGGGGAGGACTGGAGTAGGCTAACAACACTTGAGTAGTGAAGCACCGTAATTTGAAGGCTGTTTATATTTGATGCCACAGGAGGGTACTGTATATCGCTGTCGCTACGAGGACGTAAGCGGCTACCACATAATACCAGATCCCAACCATTTTGGGCATTCGGAATGGAGAGACATTTAATACAGCGAGCAAGATTATGGTTCCGTAGAGAATGCCACTGAATACAGGTGGAGCCACGAGACTCTCGAACAGAAAGAGAAAAGCCATGAGCATTGCGTTGATATCTAACGACAGCCCAAGGTAGGTTTTACCACCTTCGAGACCGAATACATTGAAGTAGCTCAAACGGATGGCTCCCGCCGCCACAGCTACAACAGTCCCCGGCAAGAACCACGGGCTAAACTCACCATAACTGAGCAGAACGATGGCAGGAAAGACGCCGAAACTTACAAGGTCAACCAGAGAGTCAAGCGCCGCTCCGAACTCACCAAACTTGCTGTCTCGGCCCTTTGTTTTACGAGCTAACGGACCATCGAACCAGTCGCAAAATATTGCCCAAAGCATCAGGATCATGGCTATCTTGAAATTTCCAATGATAGCAAAGTAAATCCCTATCACAGAGCAAGCCAGCCCCACCATCGTGAGAAGATTAGCTTTATCCTTCAAATATCCAATCATATTTGTTTGCACCGTGACGATTGTTGCGGGAGAGTGCGTCGTCGCATACCAATGGTCGAACTCGTGTGCTCAGTAATAACTGTTTTTGAAGAAGCAATAATGCGTTTCAGCGCTGTGACAAGTGTTTTGTTTTCTGCGGAGGTACGTGCAGCGATTCGGAGGTATCTGTCTCCATCGTCAAGCGTTTTTCCAGCGCAATGCTTGATATAGATGTTATTTTCTACAAATAGAGTTTTTGTTATCTCAGAGGCGATGGAAGCATGATCGGGAAGGCGGCAGAAAACAAAGTTTGCTTCAGGTTTATACACAGTCAACCCTGGAATGTCACAAAGGTTTACGTACAAATTGTCGCTATCGGCACGCACGCGTTCACAACTTTTAGAAAACTCGCATCTGTATCTTGGGGCGATTCGCAGGAAAGCCTCGGCAAAACTGTTAATGTTCCAGATATGGATGCCACTTCTAATCCGCTCTGCAAATTCCCGGTTTGCGGTTAGCAGGTATCCGAGCCGTAATCCCCCAATACCGTAAGACTTACTCAAGCTTTTGATAATCGCTAGGTTCTTGTGCTGTTCGATCTCATGTATGAGTGTGGCGGAGGATGGATCCTGTGCGAAATCTACAAATGATTCATCCACGATGAGCATGCATCGCTGATCGGCGAGTTTTTTTGTCAGCCGCAAGAGATCTGACCTAGGGGTTGAGAGCGAGGTCGGGTTATTCGGTGAAACCACTATCGCAATCTCGGCCTCATGCCGTTTGGCATGGTCGGCAAACCGGTCTACATCCAGGGTAAATGTCGGTGATTCTAACGCATATTCTATAACTTTTTCCTTGGGTGCAGCATTGACGTATTCATTAAACGATGGAACTGGGATAATTATTTTTCGGTCGAGGGTGCCAGAGATTATTTTAATAAATTCCGAAGCACCGTTGGCCACCACGATATATTCCGGTGGCTGATCAATAAGCCCACCCATCAATTGAGAGAGATCGTTTTGAGCAATAGGGTAGTTCAGTACCAGCTCGCGCATGTGAGCGTGAAAATGCGTGAATATTTCTTCAGGAGGGTAGTAGAGATTGTAGAGATACGCATGATCAACAAAATCGTAACGCCAGTAACTACCGTGCTGACCAGAGACATAATCATAACGTTCATCCGGTGACGAAAACAAATACTCTGCGGACAAACGGTCATTTTCGTCGTCGATCTCGTACCACCTGATTCCATCACAACGCACTGCGAGCAACGTGTGCTGAGAAGAAAACTCCTGAATTTCAAGGAGACTTTCGTAATACCCGTTGACTTCACCTGCTGCAATGGACACTTCAAGTTTCGGCAGATAGTAATCGTTGAGAAATTCTTTGCGGAAAAGCCATATATTGATTGTCTTGAATGTCTCCGAGTGGTCGAAATTATGTGTTTGTTGCTTTGCGTCGATCAAGGTCTGGATGCTGTCGTTGCCGTCAATACTAACGACTGTACCTGACATGAAAGGCTGATGACTAGCAACCGCCGCAAGATTTCCTTTTTCCGGGGAGAGCATGTGTTCGAGTAGTTCTTGATCGTAAAACACATCTCCTTCAAGCAAAAGGATATCCTCCGTCATGTGCTCACGGGCCAGCCACAAGGAGTAGATATTGTTGGTCGTAGCGTAAACTTCGGACTCGACAAAGGTGATTTCAATCCCTTTAAATGAGTTTCCAATGAGTTCTCTGATCTGCTCTTGGTGATGTCCAACTACAATCACAACCTGAACAATTCCGACATTGGCGAGTTGGGTGAGCGAATTGACCAGTATAGGTATGCCGTTAACCTGTGCCAGGCATTTGGGCGTATGGTCGGTAAACGGTCTCAAACGTTTGCCGATACCAGCGGCGAGGATAATCGCCTTTTTTACAGAACAATACATTTTTTTACCTCACAAATATTCATCAACCCGCATTTGCTGAAACCATATCAAACAATGAAAAAAGCATTATAGAGCGAAGGAAAAGGGTACTTCTCTGAGAAACTGTTTTTTTTCTGATCCTTGGCATAACCAAGCAGTTACGTTGGTCCCATGATTGTAGGCATGGGCGTTGGACCCCTAGTTCGCGCTCCCGATTCAGTTTTCTTTCTACTGAACGGGCCCATTTGGAAGGCCGCTCGATCGCCGACCGCTTGTATATCGGCGTCTGTGTCCTCAACGATAATCTTCTGCCCAGTGCGAAAGAACAATTCCATCCGGCACTTTTTATATTCAGCGTTATGAGGGGCTATCGCTGACATTTCAACAGTCACCCTCGATATCCCCACTGGTAACAGTTATTTCCATCGCTTTCCCGCTCATGCCTTTTAGGCAAACTCGTTTAAAGTTATTGGCAATTAACAATTTCTGCAGCACAGTTGCTTTCCTTTAATAATCATGCTCTCTTCTGCATCGTTAGACTATTAGAAAGTTTCAGCTTGTTTCTTTGAAATTAACGAAGTATTGTAGACACATGAAATGGATCAATTATGGTTTCGATCGGTCTTCCCTGCCGTCAAACTTCACTAATCTCGAATGAAATCATCCAAATTGCGTTATTGTCTCAATTCCCCAACAGTGCTAAAATAATTTAAATCTGTTTTCTCTCAAATGCTTTGTTCATTCAGTTCAAATAAATCGCCCGAAGGGGGTATCTCATGTTTGCATCAGATTTCGTTTTCAATTCAACTCTAATAATGGGAATAACAGTAAAGGTTTTTGTAATTCTTTTCATCGCTTTGGTGCTTAATAAAATTCAAAAAAAGATAATTCCAAGGGCAATAATATTGGGGACCACAAAGGTCCGGGAAGAATCAAAAAAGCAGATAGCCATTCGCACCAAAACAATAGCTTCTGTCATTATAAAAGTTGTTTCAGCTATTATATGGATCATTGTATTTGTGATGATTCTGGGTGTAATTAAAATAGATATTACACCCTTGCTGGCGACACTTGGTGTTGCCAGTCTGGGCCTTGGTTTTGCTGTTCAAAACATCATTCTTGACTATATTCAAGGGTTCTTCATAGTAATGGAGGATTGGTACCGGATTGGTGATTGGGTTACCATTTTGGGAATGGAAGGCGAAGTTGAGGAAGTAAGTCCAAGATGCACAGTTTTACGGGAAATAAATGGCACAATGCATGTAATACCCAATAGTCAGATAAAAATTGCCAGTAATCAGACGAGAGACTGGGCAAGGATAAATCTATATATAACAGTGGCTTACAAGGAGGATATAAGCCATGTATATGAAGTTCTTAACATGGTATGCCAGGAACTTAAAGATGATCCCGATTTTGGGACGAACTTAACATCGACTCCGTCTGCTATGCGTGTTAGCGAGCTTGGCGCTCATGGCGTCGACATTTGTATTCGGGGATTTACAAAACCAGGAGAACAGTGGGGACTGACTGGAGAATTACGCAAGCGGATCAAGAACCGTTTTGACAAAGAAGGTATCGAGATTCCTTGGCCTCACACCAAAATCTATTTTGGAAACACGCCAGAAATTGCAGAAAATACCACTGGCTAAATCGGATGGGTGCTTCAACAATATGATGTTATGCCGTGCTGTTGGTCAATGCCTTCTGGACAAAAGCGTCCGGTGGTCCGTACATGCCGTCCGTCGATCAAAATGGCTGAGCAATGATATTTGGAAACAACCACGCAAACAACCGCCAGTATAAGCGAGCAAAACAGCAAATAGCGATTTTGCTTCTTTTCCTTTTCGGCTACGTCATGAATTCCAGATTAGCCAGTCCAGTCCTGGTATTTTGGCTGGCTGGGGCTATATGTAAACGGTAGACGAAAAGCACGGCGTTTGAGATTCGATCGTTTGGTGTCCTCATGAATTTCTAAGCAGCACCACGCCCGGCCAGGACTACCGGGACAAGGTTGTTACCGATTATCATCATGGAAACATGACGCTGAATACTTTCCCCGAATAGTTGTTCCGAAACCGACGTTTCTTCCAAAATATCAACCAAAATTCCGCCTTGCTTCTCCCTTGTAAGCCCGATGTGCAATTTTCTCCATGGGCTATTTTTTCGCTGTAAGGGTGACGCAGATTTTGAATTTGATATTGCTTGCTCCGGATATTCAAGAATTGATCTTGTTTGCTGAAACTCGGGATGATGAAACGGATGCTGGTTTTATGACCGAGCGAGCCGTTCGCCAGCTGGTAGCAATGGCGGATTGGGGAGAGCAGAGAAAGGCTTGGAGACAAAGTGCAGGATAAAAAGTCCCCGGTGGTGGCAACTAGACGAGTGAAACCTGTATCCTGGCTGTGATCGAATCGAAAAAAAGCGTCCTCTGTGCTTTTCGACCAATGTTTGCATTTCTGTCCTTGCTTGACAAAAAACTCCTGCAATTGTTAAGATAACCTATTCTATAAATCTTGAAGAGGGAGGGCATAATGTTCCGTGCTCGTTCACTAATCGCGTGGTTCTTCATGTGTTCTTTTTTTCTAGCTTTTGCATCCTGCGATGACAATAGCATGGATACGGAAAAAACCGCCGAGGCACTGGGAAACCGCCTGACAGATGCCCTGAACTTTGCCAATTCCGACGTCATTAAGGGAGAAAAACCGGCCGGTCTCAGCGATCCCACGACCGCGCCACAGATCTCCCAAGTTTCGTTGCCGTCGAGATCGGAGTTGGGAGATTCTTTCACAGTGTCGATTCTGACCGATTCGCAGCTTGCCCAAAGTGTGGACGGCGCGATCGTCTATGTCCAACACGCCACGAAATACCTTAAAGTCACCGCTGGCTTGGCGTCTTTGCCTGGCGCGGAGGGCCAAGGAACCAGCATCATGTACTTGGAAGGCACACTTGCAAAGGACGACTTCATCAAGGGGCAGGCGTTCGCTCTAGAAATCGCACTTAAAACTTCTGACGACATAGTGGGCGCATACCAGACTCAGGGGTATTTCGTCGAGGACGACGATAAGAAACTGGATCTCATGAGTGCGGCAGCGGATTATGCATATGTGGTTTCGTCCTGTTTCGACGATGGAAGCCTGAGCGACTCGTCGCAATTGGTGTTGAGTTATATTCCCAGCTTTGACGTGTACATGAACAGCAACAGTTTCTACGGAGAGTTCTACCATAACTTGCTGACCTGCATACAGAGCGTCACGAGTTGCGAGGCTGCCGCAGCCTGTTCCAACGACTCCTACGGGGAAAAAGTCGTCGGAGTATGTGAAGAATCGTCCTTCACTGATAGCTGCAATGGAAGCGTTAGCACGTCCTGCGACTCGGATGAAGGCTACGCGATTGAATTTGATTGTGCGAAGGTCGAGGATGGGCAAACCTGCTATGTGAATTCCTATGGCGAGGCGACGTGCGGATCGGGTACCTGCGAAAGTGAGAACTACTCTTCTTATTGCGAAGGTTCGGATATCGTTGAATGCGATGGCGGCGTGATGTCATCGTTTGATTGCAGCGATTTAGGTATGAATTGCTACCTTGACAACGAAGGGGATGCGGAGTGTGGCATGGGAGACGGCTGCACGGAGTCAAACTGCGATGGGTCAACAATTCGAGATTGCGACTACGGCGTCCTGTTCGAGTACGATTGCACGCGTTTGGATAAAGACTTTATCTGTATGGCCGTTTACGACGATGAAGAAGAAGGTATGAGATACGGATGCGGTATGGAGTCCGGAAGCGAGGAATGCAAAGCCGGTGACACCAAAACGGAGGAAGGTCGAGTCAGCGAAGTCTGCATCGGTGGAAAATACTTTAAAACCTACAATAGACTGGAAGATACGTCGAGTTCTCTGGAATCGTCCACCGACAACGTGAGTGAATCGTCCGAGCCCCAGGAACGTGACACGGATATCTAATAACCTGGATCTGACGAGGATTTCTCGCCGATTAAAACCCATCGTATTAGCTCTGGCACGCGTGCATTGTTGGAAGGAATTGCTTGAAGAAGGTCATTTTTCCACTCTCGCCGAGTTGGCAGATTCCCTTGGTCTTGACCGGGCTTACGTCGGTCGGACGCTCAATCTGACTTTGCTGGCTCCGGATATCATTCTTGCAATCCTGGATGACGTGAACCTTCTGTATTATCGCTGGAAAAACTTCGCAAAGCGATTCCGATGGATTGGGACGAACAGCGGCAGTGGTTGGAATAGTCAGACAAGGGAATATCTTCGAAAATATTCTTTTCGTCGTCGAATCGGCAGAAAACGTCGGTTGCGTTTTTTGCTTTTCAATCGCTGTTTACAGATAAGCTGCCTCATGGTATCTTCGGCATATAGAAAAAGTCGTATCGATTGACCCAAAAGCAATCCAAACGGTAACTCTTCGAGAGTTGTAGCGCTTTAAAAGAGGAAAACAATGGGAACTTTTAGATGTTTCTTCTTCCTGTCGACAATGATGCTATTCCTTGTTTCCTGTTCTTCTGGGGGCAGCACAGGAAACCCAACAGGCGATAGCGATGTTACCGATTTTACTGACCTTCCCGAAAATGAAACATTCCCAGAAGACGAAGAAAATTCCCAGGGATTGCTTTCCGCCAGCCCGGAAGAAACCCACTTCGGGGCAGTAGTATTGGGAGATACGTCCACGGAAACCTTGACGTTGACGAATGATGGCAAGGAAGATCTTACGATCTCCGTGGTGCGGACCAGTGAAGCCACCACGCCGGAGTTTTCTGTGCAGGCGATCATGGATGGCGATCAGGCCGTGGAGGTTCCTGTCGTGCTCGTACCGGACCAGCGGCTTGCGGTGACGTTGCAGTATGCTCCCGTGGACGCCGGATCGGATACCGGCACGCTGCAAATCATCGGCGACAACTTTCAGGAAAACATCCTTGAAATCCCGCTGTTTGCCGTCGAAAAGGGCGAATCGGCGCTGGACGTCCCTCCACGCCTGGAATTCGGTTACGCCGGGAACATCGGGGAGGAAGAAACACGGGCGTTGACGATCTGGAACCTCCCCGACGATCCCGACACCAACCGCACGTTGCAGGTTACGAAACTGGAAGTCACCGAAGGGACACGGGATTTTCATGCCTCCTCGCTATTTACTGTGGGTAAGCAGTTTCATCTGCGGCAGGTCGAAGTCTAGCTTTCCAGCGACGAGGAAGATCATGGTTCGAAGCTTCCTAAACGACCTGAACCCTCTGGCCTTGCGCTTGGCCGCCTGAATTATACCGTTGATGCCTTCCACCAGCCCTTGTGTCAAACCTGACTGAAACCACCGCAATACCCCATCCCAGTGGGTCTTGATCGTTTTGGCTACCTTGATCATCGGCGGCAGTTGGCTGTGCGTGGCCCAGAAATACCAGTACTGCAACTGCTTCTCACCGTCATCTGGATGGCCTGCGTAGTCGGCATATACCGACTGAAGCGTCTCTTTGAGCCGATAGCCCCTGGCCGTTTTCAGCGTGCTGTCTTTCAACTCATCGAACTTCTCTCGCTCTTTGTCCGTAAGGTTTTGCTCGTTTTTCAACCAGACCCATCTCGTCTTTTCCAACTCAGTCCTGTCTTGGCGCTCCTCACGCCGCACCTCGTCCACGGCCTTGTTGACAAGCTTCATCACGTGGAAGCGGTCGAAGGTCATCGCCGCATCGGGAAACTGTTTCCCAACCCCCTTGATGAACGCCGCTGACATGTCCATGCTGAACTCTTTCACCTGTTCGGGTTTACCGCCGTGAGCGTGAAGCTCAGCCTCGAAGCCCGCCACCGTCCGGTGGTCTTTGCCGGGCTCCACGTGCAGAACCTTCGCCTCGTCCATGTCCACGAACACCGTCACGTAGTCGTGCCCACGGGAACGGCTGGTTTCATCCACGCCCACCGCTTCGACCTCGGACCAGTCCTGCTTCGCCAGACTCGAGTCCACATAGTATTCCAGCACCCGCCAGATCCGCGTGTCGTGCTCACCAAGTATTTCGCCGATCCCCTTGGGCGTCATGCCCTTTCTGGCCATAAGCAGTACCAGCGCCTCAAAAAGCAGCGTGAACCCCGCACCAGGACGCGCCCAAGGTACCTCCACCGTTTTTACTCCGTGTTCAGGGCATTTGATCCGGGGTAGGCGTGCGTGAAGATACGCCTCGTGCTGAAAAAAGTTCAGATGTCGCCAACTCCTCTCGTTCGTATCGTGAACCCCGCAAGCCACCTCGCATTGCGGGCACGCAAACCGGCTCCCGGCGGGAAAATCCAGGTACAGATCCAACCGGTGGCGCTCGGCGTCAAAGTCAATATCCACCACCTCCCAGGGAGGGGTCAATCCAAGAGCCATCGTGAAAAGTCCGCGCTCGTCCATCTCTTGCTCCTTCAGTGTGCAAAGGTTACACTGGCAGAACTTCGGCGGAGGATAAGGCAACGCGGGGACGCGACCCGAGCGCCGTCGAAGGTCCGAACCTGGAAAGGAGGGGGAAACCTCTCCTTTTCTCTTTATCCCTTATTACAACAACCAGGTTTGGACTTCAAAGCGATAAATCCCAGGGGTGCGGGGACGGGTCCCCGGATCGGCGAAGCCGATGCATAAGCTGCCGTTACCCACACTAAACAGCGAAGAGCCATTTTCATTTGGACCTGGATAGCTGCGCCGCCAGTTCCCAGCATCCGATCCTCATCGCTCCCGGTCATAGTCATTCCTGCACCGTGGCGTTTTCTCCACGGGAAGCCGGGGAACTTTCCGGGGTGGTTCGAATCGAAACCAATGCCAGCGAGGGCGAGACGAGCGGGGACATTGGCCTTTCGGGTCGTTGCGCCCCGCCGGAAACGGTATTGACTCTCGTAGTGGATCCCCGTGGAGAACCCGTACCGGGAGCCCAGCTTCATCTTTGGGGCGAAGAAACCGTGATTTCGACCACGGATAGCCGGGGACGGGCGGTGATTCTTCCCGAAGCAGGCGGCCAGATTTTCGCAGCGGATGGTTCGAAATCGCTAAAAGGCATGTATTCCCGCCAATACAAGCAAGTACTACCGGAAGACGAGGTCTCGGTATTCGTGGTTGACTTGCTGCCTGTTGAGAACTCGCAACCGGTGTCATTGGGTCAGGTGTCGGCATCAAATCTTGATGGAGCATTGCTGGCGTTTTCAGAGAATGATGTCCAGCTTCCCGATGTTACTGGGACTACGTTGTACATGGGAGAAGGGCATCCTTCAGCGGCTCCTTATGATCTACCAGCAGGCAAAGAATTGGTTCAAATGTTCCATTTTGGACCGGATGGGACTACTTTTACGAATCCCGCCAAATTGACCTTACCGAATTCTTTGGAGTTAGCTCCAGGGGAACAAATCGAATTTCATTCCTTTGATGATAAGACTCTGACTTGGGAAAAATCTGCAGTCTTGGAGGTCAGTGCTGACGGCACAATGCTTGAAACCATCGAAGGCGGCTTAACTCATTTCTCGGCAGGTGGGCTTGTCCAACCGGAAGGCAGTCTGCCAGAGTATACCGTGACGGGACTAGTCCAAGATGATTTAGAGCAAAACCTCAGTGATATCCGTGTGTTTGCGATGGGAGCACGTGGCCGGATGCTGGACGATACTACCAACGACCAGGGTAGCTACACGATTTCCGGAATACGAGTGTCCTGTCACAAGTCTCCATACCTTACGGTTGCCGCCAGCCGAAACGGGACGTTTTTAGACGATACGTTAACCTCGGTTGTAGCGGAGGTGACTGATGATCCAAGTCAAACCGTGCAAGCGCCTGTCCTGGTACTTCCGAACAACGTAGCCAAAGGCAGCATTCGAGGAAAGGCGCTGAGTCCGCTGGGTACGCCAGTGGAGAATGCCCGTGTCACCGTGTATCCCGCATTAGGTTGGGATTTATACGATCAGACGGATGCTCAGGGACGTTTCGTCGTTTCATCAGTTCCTGCTGGGACGGCACGAGTAGAGATTGCTCACGATGAGTTGGGTTTATTTAAAGAAATTTCCGGTGAAGTGCCTGAAAACGGCACGTGGAATCTCGGGATGGTGATTCTGGATGAAGTAGCAGATACGGAGTCTCCACGGATCTTGTGGACCATGCCAACGAATGGCCAGGAAAATCTCGTGGGATTGACGGAAGTTCGAGTTGTCTTCAATGAGACGTTAGATCCGGCGAGTGTGAACGCCACGTTGAAACGAAATCTGGCTGGCGAGACGATTTCCGGTTCTGTGACGTTGGAAAATGGTACAGCAGTAGTGTTCACGCCGGACGTAAATTTTGAAGATGGCCGAGCCTACAGCTTCACGTTGGGAGCTGGGTTGGCGGATCTTTCGGGTAATGCACTTGAAACGGATTTTGTACTGCAATTCCAAACGGTTGCACCGAATTGTCCGGACGCGGAATGCAAATCTGGAATTTATATATGGGGAACGGAATCCTGTGGTTACGAAGCTTTGGAGGATGGCACAAGCTGCCGGAATAACCACGGAACTTGCAATGGCAATGGCGAATGCGTTTGCAATAACGAATTCATGACGGCGGATTGCTCGGCTTGCCAGGAAGGCTTCATCGATTATCCGGACTGCCGAGACGATCCCTGCGAACCTGATCCTTGCAACGGCCACGGAACTTGCAATTCCACCGATGGCTCCTGTACTTGTGACAACGCGTTTATGACTTCGGATTGCGGCGCTTGTCTTGACGGTTACGAGGGCTACCCAGACTGTGAGCCAGAAGCGGTAGACGGCGACGAAGACGAGGACGAGGAATTATCCGATGAGACGGAAGAAGATGTGGAGATAGAACCCAGCCCTGGTTTCGTTTCCATCGAAGCGGGCACGTTCTGGATGGGGTCTCCGGATGGCGATTGCCCTGTGGGGTATCCTGGGGTTTGTATCAACGAGCCGGGACGGTATTCGAATGAGGAACTGCACGAAGTGACGTTGACCTACAACTTCGAGTTACAGGCGCATGAGGTGACGGAAGCGGAGTTCGAGACTGTGATGAGCTGGAATCCTGTGGATACACACGGTTCGGATTGCACGTATGGCTGCGGGGACGATCATCCTGTGATGTACGTTTCGTGGTATGACGTGTTGGCGTATGCGAATGAGTTGTCATTGGATTCGGGCTTGACGCCGTGTTATGTGTTTTCGAGCGTGACGTGTGAGGAAGGCGGGAGCGTTGGCGCGGACTACATGCAGTGCATGAACCCTACGCAGCAGGGCATTGATTCTGCGACAGTGACGCTTTCGGGTGGGGTGACGAAACCTCAGGATTGCGAAGGGTATCGTTTACCTACGGAGGCGGAGTGGGAGTATGCGATCCGAGGTGGGAATCAGTATACGGCATTTTACCAGAGTGATGGGAATGACGGGACGATTACGTATACTGGAACTGACCCTGTAGATCCAAACCTGGATCAGATAGGGTGGTTTGGGGGTAACAATGATCCGTATGGTACGAAGCCTGTAGGTGGCAAAGAAGCGAATGGGTGGGGTTTGTACGACATGAGCGGGAATATTTGGGAGTGGGTTTGGGACTGGTATCAGGCCGATTATGAGACGGATGTTGGCACCGACCCTGTGGGACCGAGTACGGGCTCGTACCGCGTCTTACGTGGCGGCTATTGGTACGGCGACGCGCAGGGCTGCCGGTCGGCGGGCCGCAACGGCTACGATCCCGGCAGCCGCAACGACGTCATCGGCCTTCGTCTCTGTAGGTCTAGCCATCTTCTTGCCTGCACACCCGATTCCTGCAACGGCCACGGCATCTGTGATGACACCAATGGCTATGCCTTGTGCCATTGCAACACGGGCTATGACGGTGCAGATTGCAGCGTTTGTGCTGATGGCTTCATCGGCTACCCTGACTGTCGGGATGATCCCTGCGATCCTGATGCTTGCCACGGTCATGGAACCTGCGATAATTCGACGGGAACTGCGGAGTGTGACTGCGACACTGGATACACAGGCGCACGTTGTGATTCTTGCGATACGGAAGCCGGCTACGATGATTGCAACGGCGCGTGTTGTCATTATACACTTTTCTCATCACCATCGGATGTTTCCATCACAGTGGATAATTTCTGTGGTCCAGGAGAGTTTACTGGTGGAGACAAGGATTTTGACAGCAGTACCGTCAATGTCACAATCCATGCCTGGATCGAACGATCTGGAACCTGCCTAATTTTCAATGCCACGGCTACTTTTGCTGAAGCCAACCCCGACTGGACGACCGGAACTGCCACGAGAACACAGCAAGAATGTTTTCTTCCTGTGGATGCACCGTGCAGCTTCGTTGGTCAGACTGAATATCAGTTTGACATAGCAGCAGAAGACACCGATGTATGGTACTACGATGACGCCATTGGATCCAATCTCGTTCAAGAAATCGATTATATTGCCGATACGGATGGAGACGATGTTGGAAATTGTGAAGATATAGGTCCGGGTTCGGGTTCGGGTGCGATCATTAATTTCTTACAAGTCGATCTCCTTTGTCAGGATTGATCGTGCGGTTTTGGGCAGTAAATTCACAATATGTAAGCGCAAGAATGATGTAGCCATCTTTATTTGGAGAGAAAGATGCAATTTCGCCAGGTATTTCTTATCTCGCTACTGGCCTTCCTCCTTATTTCCTGCTCTTCAGGCGGTAGTACCGGGAACGGGCACAGAGTTTTTCTCGCCGCTATGCTTACAGTCTCAAGCTCGACGTGAGAAAATTCTTCGATTCCATCGACCACAAGGTATTGAAACGCCAACTACGCCGGAAGATCAAGGACAAAGAACTGCTATGGCTGCTGGATGTTTTTATCGACCATCCCGTACCTTGGACAATGATTGGCAAAGGCATCCCCATCGGCAACCTGACCAGCCAGCATTTTGCCAACTTCTACCTGGATCCGCTCGATCATCTCATCAAAGACGAGCTTGGCATCAGAGGATACGTCCGTTACATGGACGACATGGTGCTTTTCAGCGATTCCAAACCTGAATTATGGAGGATTCTTTCTCGGTTAGAAGGCTTCTTAAACGAACGACTACGACTGACGATCAAGCCGGGATCCGTAAGGCTTGCACCAATATCCGAAGGGTTGCCATTTCTGGGTTTCCAGATATTTCCAGCAGTTGTCCGTCTGTCCCGTACCGGCTTTAAGCGTCTTAGAAGGAAGATCATCCGGAACGAGCAACACTTTTGTAAGGGCCGGATTGGAGAAGAAGGATTGACCCGCTCGATGGCGAGCCTGGTGGGTCACGTTCGGCATGCCGACACCCGTAATTTGAGATTCATGTTCTTTGAAAACCGTACGAAACTGGAAGTATAGAAATCGGATGCCATGTCCATTTCCATATTCGAGATTCGATTTGGGCTAGGGACGTAAGAGGCTCGAACCGCGTGAATCGCGGTGGTAGCTGGAACAACAACGCACAGAACTGCCGTTCAGCGAATCGCAACAACAACTCGCCCGGCAACCGCAACAACAACCTGGGCTTCCGCCTTGTCAGTTCACGGTATCGCCCGATGCGATGCGTTTACGGATTCATCGCCAGCGCACACCTTGACCCATGTCCCGGACCCGTGCCTGTGGGAATATCCCATAGGACGAACATGCCCACCCCGGCGGCGGCTAGTAGGCGATTGGCAACAAGCCGTTCGAACGTGGCCGCCGGGGTAATTTTCGTTGCCATGTGTCACCTGCGGAGACCATCGTCGTTACTGAAAACTCCGTTCACGCTGAAATTACTTGCATTTTCATTTCCTTCCGATTCGCCAACCGCCCTCCTACCAGGACAGAAGCTAGCGTAGCCAGTCCGGGTAGTCTTGGCTGACCATTCCAAACTGGACTGAGAGGATAGGCATCCGTCTGACAACTGCCACCGCTATTGCCATGCTTTTGCCATTCCTAGTTTGGCCAGTCCCAGTAGTCTTGGCCAGTCTGGCTAGCCCCACGAATACCTGGACCTAGGTGGCAGGGAAGGAGTTGCTTATTTGCTTCCGTTTCGCCGATGGGCATTCAAATTGGCCTGATGGGATAAATGCTACGTCCCGGTAGTCTTGGCCGACCATACTACCTGGACCCAGGCCAACCATGCTACGTCCTGGTAGTCTTGGCCGATCATTCCTACCAGGACTTCGCCTGTTTGATGCCCTGTCCGGGTAGTCTGGGTACTTGGACAGATGAATGCATCGGCCAGGCATGACTGCCTCCGCAAGCCTTCGCTAATTGCCAATAGCCATCGCCATGCCTCCGCCATTCCTACCAGGACAGAAGCTAGCGTAGCCAGTCCGGGTAGTCTTGGCCGTCCATTCCAAACTGGACTTCGCCTGTTTGATGCCCTGTCCGGGATAGTCCCGGTACCTGGACAGATGAAAATCAGATGAAAATCAGATGAAAATTGACAGATGAAGCCTCAATCGACTTCGAGGAACGGAAGGGCAAAATTTTTCTCCTTCCTGTTCACCAGAGAAATTATTATCCATAGCCAAGCGCAAATATCTGATTATTCATGACTATTTCGAATTTCTAAAGTCATTCACCAAAAGTTCGCGAGTAGTACACTTTGAAGTCCAGAATTACCTCTCGCAAACCGCAAAAAGTGGTGAACAGAAAAAGCTAGAAATATCCATAAGTTACAAAATCGCTGTTCACCATCGATATATTGAGTATATTCCGAGCTGTTCACCACGCCTTGTTATTCTCTACCCGTTCTTAGGTTCTCAGAATAAATTTGACCCCAGAACAACCATGTCACGAACTTTTTGGCAGATCGTTTGCTATTCTTAAAATTTGATGTGAGAAATTGGACACGCGAAAACCCTTAGAAATCAAGCAGGTATAGAGCAATTCATATCCTGTTAAACAAAAAACCCACCATAGTTGGTGGGCTTAAAGTTTGGCTCCCCAGAGCATACCTTATTACGAACTTTTTTCTGAGAACTGAAAGAAGGCCAAGTTGAAAACCCCATTAAGAATCAATGGTTTACAAAAAAAGTTATTTTTAGGTATGCTCTGCTAGCAGGTTTGACTTTCGCAAACTTTTTGATTTTTAGGATGTCTGGCATGGTGATGACCTGCCCATGAAATGGGCAATCCGGGTTCAAACTGCACCGATCGTTCACGGCTTGTGCTTCATCAGACATTTATACAGATTTGACAATCGGGAAATACCGGGTAGGATTCATAATATACGAGATTCATCATAAACAAGAAACAACACTTCGTTAGGGAAGCACCGGATTTTTTCGCAGGGGAGAAAACTATGCAAACTTTAGCTGGATCGTGGAGAGGTTTGGAACTGTTCACCGTTTTATTGATCATATTGGCGTTTGGATATTTTGGATGTTCCAGCGAAAACAGCGAAACCAACGATCCGGGCGATTTTCCGGCGGACGAAGAAATTGCCGAAGAAGAGGATGCCGCCGTTCCAGCCGATAACGATCCAGACGTTTCTCCTGCCGATTCGGATGAAAGAGAAAACGTCGAGGAAGATATGGGAGAAGAGGTGGAGCCGGAAGAAGAGGAAACGGAGATCGAGGAGGAATCGCCTCCCATCATCTTCCTGGAAATGTCGCTAGATGCGTTGGATTTCGGTGAACATCTCGCCAACGAACCGAAATCGATGGCTTCTTTCATGATCGCCAATACGGGACAGGTTGCGGTTGCGGTTCATCTTCCCGACATGCAGGGTGAAGTGTTGGAGGTCGGAGGTTTCGAAGATCAAACGGAGTTGGCAGCGGGAGAAAACCTGCAAGTTGCCGTAAGCTGGTTGCCTTCTCAAGGCAGCGTGGATACGAAAGTCTCCTTCGCCTGGAGTGTCGATGGCGTCGATCAAGCCCCGTTGCAGCTTCATGTGACCGGAACGGCGGTAGACCCGGAGCGAAGCTTCGCGGGCATTGTAGTGGGTTTATTCCCTAATGCGGAGGGCAGTGATACGGTGCAAAGTCCCATGAAGGGAGCGGTTGTTTCCCTCGAAGGCGTGGCTGAAACGAAAACCACCGATGCCCAGGGACGTTTCGTATTTTCTTCACTTCCCACGGGTCGCAGCGAAGCACTTGTAACCGTTCGGGCCGAAGATTCGGTCTTCGGTGCGTTTTCCACATTCCGGCAAAAGGTCGATCTCGAACATAGAAAAACCCTTCGTATCGTGCTTCAGCAGTATGCCGAAGAACTCATGCCCGTGGTCGAAGGCGTAGCCTCCTATCCCGTTGGCGGCTGGGAGGGCGCCAGCTTCGAACTCGATTCGGCGAGTCTCGCCGAAAGCACAACCAGGCGCGACGACGTGACGGAAATCGGGGCAGCCGTATTCGATCCTTCGGCACTACCCAGCGATTTCAATGGAACAGGTGTACCCCTGGCGGTGATGTACGTGCGTCCTTTCCATGTGACGCTCGACCCACCGCTTTCGATCACCATCCCCAACGACTGGAATCTCCCCGGTTCTTCACGCATCGCGATTTGGATGCTGGATGATGCCGAGGACGCCACCCCTTCATGGAACAAGCTTGGATATCTCGTACTCGACCCGGCAGCAGCCTACTGGTCCACTTCGGAGGGAACCGCAATTTCCTCCACCGGCGTATTGGCCTTTACGCTGGAAAACGCCGAAACGTATACGGTTTCGGGTCAGGTGCTGGATGCCGAGGGTTCGGCCATCGAGGGCGCCCATGTCGATCTTATCGCTCCGTATTCCCATTCGACGCTTACAGATGCCACTGGAGCGTACCGGTTTACTTTCCAAGCTGGAGAGGGTGTTCCGGTTCATATCGCGGCATATGTCGAAAATGTAATGGACGGCAGCTATACCTCGGATTCGGTGGTGCTTGACGAACCTTTGACTCCTTCATTCCCGGATCTGTATCTGACGGATGGAGAAACCGGAACCGTCGCGGGTTTGGTCCGGTATGACGATGGCAGTCTCTGCCCTCTCTGTCTCGTGACGGCAACCTCCGCCTATGGTCTGCAAGTTATGGATATTGCGGATGAAAACGGATTGTTCCGTTTCGATAACATTCCTGCCGGAGATGTCCGCGTTACTGCGCACGATATGGCAACCGGTGTTACCGAGAACTTCGACGGGGTGCTTCCCGCCAACGAATTCCTGATTGTTTCTCTTATCGTGGAGTCGGGAGATACGATGCCGCCGAAGATCGTGGCCACATATCCGGGGGCCGGACAGACCGGGGTTCGGGCCGAAACGACATTGCGGGCCGCGTTCAGCGAAGCCATGAATACAAGTGGTTTCAATCTGGGTACGGCTACGCTCGAAAGGCTTTCCAACGCGGACGGCGCTCCGTCCCTTGTTGGAGGGTCCGTAAGCGCCGAAGGCGAACGAACGCTGGTTTTCGTTCCTGACGCTCCCTTGGAGATCGGTTTTTATTACAGGTTCACCATTACAACAAACGTCGAGGATATCGCCGGAAATCCCCTACAAGAAGCAAAAATCGTGAAATTCAGGACAGTTGCGCCTAACGATTGCGTGGACCATCCAGCTTGGCCTTGCCTGATTCAGTACTTTGATTGGGAAACCGGGGCTTGCCGCACGGGATTTTCGAACGGAGACTGCTCGGATGGCAATGCCTGTACCGTAGCGGACACCTGTCAAGAGGGAGTCTGTGTGCCGGGACCTTTCATGGTGTGCAACGCGCTTGATACCTGCCACGATGTCGGAATCTGCGACCCCGGAACAGGCGAGTGCTCGAATCCCGCCAAGCCCGATTACAGTTCTTGCGACGATGATGTCTTTTGCACCATTGGAGAAACCTGCATTGCGGGTGTATGCACCAACGCCGAAGCAAGAGATTGCCGGGAAGAAGTCGAATTCGACGAGCCACGGTGTCAAATAGCGGTTTGCGATGAATTTCTCAATACTTGCGTGATCGAGCCAGTCAACGAAGGGCTGGTTTGCAACGACGGGGATCTTTGTACCAGAAGCGATACCTGCGAAGCGGGAGCCTGCGTGGGAAGCTCACCGGTGATTTGCGAGGCATCCGGTCCCTGTCACGAAACCGGGGCCTGCGACCCGGAAACGGGCCTTTGCTCGGACCCGCTCACGGAGAACGGCACAGCCTGCGATGATGGCAACCCGGAAACGGGCGGCGATTCCTGCCAAGGTGGTCTTTGCCTTGGAACGGATTGCACCTGCACGGGAATCAACGCCTGTTGCGACGGATGCCTGCCGATTGCAAACAGTGACGAAACCGCCTGCAACGACGACGATGCATGCACCGAAAACGACATCTGCAACGCGGGAGCCTGTCACGGAGAACCGGTTGTATGTAACCCGGAAGACACCTGTCATTTCGAGGGGATATGCGATCCTTCGACGGGGGAATGCTCCAGTCGTCCCAAACCTTTTGGAACGCTTTGCGACGATTCCAACCTGTGTACCTACAACGATATCTGTACCCAGGACGGGTGCCAGGGAACGGTGGTCGAATGCGAAGCCATCGGTCAATGCTATCTTGGTGGGGTCTGTGACCCGGAAACCGGTGAGTGCACCACGCCTGCGAAACCCGACAATTCACCCTGTCACGACGGCGATTTCTGCACGCTTCTGGATGTCTGTGTGGAAGGCCAGTGCGTGGGAGGCGATTCCGTGGTATGTACGGCGCTCGATGCCTGTCACGATGCCGGAGTCTGCGATACTGAAACGGGGCGTTGTTCCAACCCGATCAAGGCGGACGAAACTCCCTGCAACGATGGAAACCTCTGTACACAAACGGATATTTGCGTCGAAGGCATCTGCCGAGGGAACGATCCCGTGACCTGTCTTCCAAGCGATCAATGCCACAATGCGGGACAATGCGACCTCGAAACCGGAGTGTGTTCCAACCCGGCCAAACCCGATGGGGTACAGTGTCAGGATGATTCGCATTGCACCGAAAACGATGCTTGTCTCGCCGGAGTCTGCGAGAGCGGACCAGCCGTGGTCTGCGAAGCGCTCGACGATTGCCACGTCGCGGGTGTCTGCGACGAGGAAATCGGCGGGTGCTCGAATCCCACCGCCGAAAACGGCACGGCCTGCGACGATGGCAACTCCGAAACGGAAGGCGATGCCTGCGTGGGTGGGATCTGTCTGGGGGGAGGATGTTCCTGCACGGGAGTCAACACCTGCTGTGATGGTTGCCACCCGGTAGCCGATAGCGACGGTCTGGCATGCCAGGACGGTGACGCCTGCACCGAATCCGACGTGTGCAGCGAAGGAGTTTGCGTTGGCGAATCCATCGATTGCGATGACGACAATCTTTGCACAGACAACTGGTGCGATTCCGTTCTGGGGTGTCTGGAAGAATACAGAAATGGCGTCGTTTGTGAGGACGGTGATGGGTGCACAATTGGCGATGTTTGTTTTGAAGGAGTTTGCAAGAGCGGTGAACCGTATGAATGCGAGGAAAACGCTCACTGCGAAAACGGAGCGTGCTATTGTGACGAGGGCTTCGTCCGCAATCCCGACACCAACCGGTGTGTAGATCCCTGCGATCCCAATCCCTGTTTGGAGGAGCATCGGACGGTGTGCACGGTGACACAGGAAGGAGAGGTGAAGTGCTTTTGTGACCCGGCGTATACGGGAGAATCCTGCGATCTTTGTGTGTCCGATGCGAACCTTTGCGACGGTGAATGCCTGTTTCCCGATCTGGAAGCCTGTACGGACCTCGTTGCCTTCCAGGAAAGCATGCAAATCGATCCACCACTCGACAATCCCCTCACCGTTACCTTCATGGAAACGGATTTGGGAATGTTGACTCTATGCGAGTCCGGTTGCGACGTTTCCTTCGAAATGTTAAGCCATGAAAGTGAAGTCAGCGGGGAAACTTGGTTGCAACAGACCCTCGTTTTCGCTCCATTCGAGCACGTTCTCGTTGCGGGCAACTGCACGGTGACGATGGGAACCACGACTCCCACTACGGCGGAAGTGTGGTACTCCTCCGATTGGTATCCCTCCCCAAGAATCATCGTTTACGATCCCTCGCTTTCCTTCGGCATCTGGAAAAATCCCGTCGTCGAAGGAGAGGAAATAGAGTGCCAGATGCTTTCTATGGAAGGAATCCAAGGGTTGATTCATTCGTTATATGATGATCTGTTAAAGGGCACCATCAAGGAAGAATTGGAAGCGACGAGCGAACGCTTCAACTGCCGCACCTGTTTCAATTCCTGTTCCCCGGACCCCTGTCACGGTCACGGCTATTGCGACGAAACGGACGGAAGTTGCACTTGCAACAATCCTTACATGGCGGCGGATTGCTCGGCCTGTATCGAAGGCCATTACGACTATCCCAACTGTTATGGCGAGGGACAGAACGGCGAAACCTGCCAGGAGGATGGAGACTGCCACAGCGACCATTGTCAAAACGGCTTCTGCTGCCTCTCTGGTGACTGCTGCGCAGCGCCGGAGGATTGCCCGGTCGAAACCTATACCGAGGCTCCCGTCTGCGACGATCCGGTTGGATGCCAAGGTCATCGGATTGATGCGTTGTGCGGGGATCAAATATGTGCGGCGAGTGAAACGATCCTTGACGACTCTGCCTGCGGCAACGACATCGAAGCGAACGACTGCGGGAATTATCTGTCCGTGTACTGCAATGGAGAATCGGAGCAGGTAGCGCCGGTTTGTCCGACGAGTTGCCTCTACGACTATGAGTGCGACCCATCCGCCTATTGCAATCCCGACACCAGCATTTGCAAATTACGGGTTTCCGTGATTGATGTTCATCCCTCGTCTCTGGATTTCGGACACATACCTTTCGGAATCGACGAACCTGTCCAGGCAGACTTCAGGATTTCCAACGTCGGCAATGCTTCATTGCGGATCCAGGATTTCTCGTTCGGGGAAAACTGCCAGAACTTTGGGATTTCAACCTTGGACACCGTTTCCCTCCCGATCGATCTTTCGCCTAGTGAAGAGATTGAAATCACTATCGAATACATGCCTTCTACCGTGGATGAAATGCACCCATTCAACGAAGAATGCACGCTGACGATGGTTTCGGATAACGCGGAAACTCCCGAATGGCCGATTCAAATGCATGCCACCCCCATCGCCTCGTACCTGGAAATGCGTTTGGACGGCGTACTCCTCGATCCTGGAAGCGCTTCGATTCACTGGGGCGAAATTTGGCTCGACTCCTCGTCGGATTCCGAGAAAACGCTGGTTGTGAAAAATCTTGGTCGATTTGTCCTTCAATTTAGTGACCTTCATTTCAGTGGAAACACCTCGCAAGATTTCTCTTTCAGTCCCGACTTGCTTCCCGACATCTCCACCGGAGAGGAGAAGGAAATAAGATTAAATTATTGGCCACAGACGCTCGGAGCCGATAGCGGTACGCTGATTTTCGAAACCAACGACGCCCGCGAAGCCTATCGGACCGTGGAAATCCAACTGGCGGGGCTGGCAATAGAACCTCCAGCGTTGTGGGTAACTCCCAACGGCACGACCGCCAATCCCGTGGATCTGGGCGACGTTCTGCAACATGCCTGTTCCGATCCGAGAAACATACGTGTCACGAACCTTGGGACGAGCGAACTGGAAGTGGTTGCGGTTCGGGTTCTCAACCACTCTGGAGGCGTGGCGTCGAATTGGGAAATCCATAGTATCGATCCGGAGCTGCCGGTGTTTTTATCCTCGGACCCCGAAGATGAACTCGCGTTCCATGTCACCTTCTGCCCCAATGGATGGATGACGCGCCAGGACATGATCCTGGGGATTTGCAGCAACGACCCCGACGACGTGCGCGTGCGTCCGGGATCGGACGATCCCGACGAGCCCGACGCCTGTCCCGAAGGCTACGGCTGGCGGGAAATCTACTTCAGGGGAGATGGAATGGCCTGCGCGACCGGCTGGCACGATCTCGACGACAATCCCGCCGATTGCGAGTACCAATGCACCGAAACCCTCAACCGGGTGGAATACTGCGACGGGCAGGACAACGATTGCAACGGCGTCGTGGACGACGGGTACACCGTCGGCATCCGATACTGCAACGACCAGGGAGCCGATCCCAACAACTGTTGCGATCCGAACCTGCCGGGCGATCCCCACTGCTGCGATGGCGAAGGCGTCTGCGGCGTCGGCGTCTGGGAGTGCGACCCCATTTCCAAGCTGGGGATGATCTGCTCGTCGGACATCGACGGCTCGGAATATTTAGACTGGTACACGCCGGAATTCTGTGATGGATTGGACAACGACTGCGATGGTGAAATCGATGAAGACTGGGGAGTGAACGAGTGGTGCGTAGGCGAAGGCGAGTGTGGTTTGGGGCAAATCGAATGCGCCAGCTCGAGCTCGACACGCTGCTCGGTAAATCCGGGCGGCAGTGATTACGATGCCAGTGCCCCCATCCGGAGAGAGGTTTGCGACGGTCGCGACAACGATTGCGACGGCGAAATCGACAACGGAATCTACTACATCCGAGAAGATGTCGCTGGTATTTGCGACAATTGCATCAACCGTTACTGCCGGGGCGAAGGAGACTGTCAGGCTGGCGTGTTCCGCTGCGATCTGAGCGACCCGAACCAGATGACCGTCTACTGCACGGGCAACGATGCCGGAGTCGAGTACGAAGTGTGCAACAGCCAGGACGACGATTGCGACAGCGAAATCGACGAGGTGTACAAAGCTCCGAACAACGTCTGTCCAGTCCAAGTTGCGGTGGACGGCACGGACATGGTTTACCTCGGGTGCACCTGTCAGGGCATCGGACAATGCGGCACGGATTACTCCGGCGCGGTACCTATCCCCAAGTTCGGCATCGGCGAATGCGATCCCGAAGACATGTACAGCACGATCTGTTCCACCAGCCCAGGCGGAAGCCAGGATCGCTCCACCGAGGAAGTTTGCGATGGTATCGACAACGATTGCGATGGCGAAATCGACGAGGATTTCCATATCTACAACGAAGAATGGCCCTGTTATGCAACGGGACAATGTGGAATCCAGTATGTCGATGGACATGCTTTACCACGTGCCGGTGTATGGGAATGCGACCCCTACGGAAGCGGTGAAAAAATCTGCTCGACCGGCATCGGAGGTAGCGAATATAATCAGGTGTCGGGAATCGAAATCTGCGACGACATCGACAACGACTGCAACGGAGAGGTAGACGACATTCCCGGTCTCCACGTGGGCCAGTTCTGTGTCGGCACCGGGGAATGCCGCTATTTGACGGGTGTGTTGGAATGCAAAAACTTTATTGAAACGATGTGTTCGGTCAATCCCGGTGGTACCGAACATCTCTCGTTCCCTAGCGACCCGCGTCGTGAAGAAATCTGCGATGGTAAAGACAACGACTGTGACGGTGAAATAGATAACGGTTACGAAACTGGCTCTCATTGCCTGGGATTGGGAACTTGCCCCGACGGGATTCTGGAATGCGATCCGAACAACCCTCGCGCAACGGTCTGCTCTACATCACCAGGAGGATCCCAATATTACCCGGACAATGAAATCTGCGACGGTATCGATAACGACTGCGACGGCAAGACCGACGAGGACTTTTTTACCGAAGGGTCGGAAAACAAATGCCAAGCATGCGGCACCTGTGGGCGAGATCCGGATACCAATGAGGCGATTTTCGGCAGCTGGGAGTGTGATCCCAGTGACCCTCTACATTTGCAGATTATTTGTTCTAGTTCCCCTGGTGGTAGCGATTACAATTCAGAGTTACCCGAACGAATCGAAGTATGCGATGGTTACGATAACGATTGCGACTGCGAAATCGATGAGGGTTGCGAATAATCCCTGTCCCTGTCAGTGTGCTGCGAGAACTGAGTTTCCGTGAAAGAATTTAAGTTCGCAACTGTACGAGAGATGGAGGTTTGTTGGTCCTTCGGACTCGGCTTGCAGGAGCTGGGTTCAAAATGCCCTTAAGCTGCTGTGGTAAAGAACAAAACAGCAAATAGCGATTTTGCTTCTTTCCCTTTTCGGCTACGTCATGAATGCCTGATTAGCCAGTCCAGTCCTGGTATTTTGGCTGGATGGCTAGATGTAAACGGCGGTCGAAAAGCGCGGCAGTTGGCATCCTCATGAGTTTCTAAGCAGCGCCACGCCCGGCCAGGACTACCGGGACAACGTTGTTTCATTCGTATCGAAGAATGCCAAAGCTGCACCGGAGATCATCGAAGTGAAGCGCTTTGCCGAGACAAAAATCACGGGCTATCGGCTGAAGCAGGCGGCGTAAGTCGTCTGAGCAGGTGAAGGTCTGTTTTTCGGTTCATCGTGGGTGATGTGCGTCCTGATGACGACAACGAAGGCGATGCCTTTCAGGAAATCATCCCTGGACCACTTTTGGGAAGCTCGCAGAGGCTTTTGCCCGATCAGATCCTTCTCATTTTTATTTTTCAAAGAGCGGAAAGAATCGAGAATTTGGTTATTCGCGACTGTCCCATTGAAGCCTGACAGGGACAGGATGAGCGAACTCATCATATCCTTGGTCAAGTTAGATTTTTGGTAAACTGGGGATGGGTCAGGTCAAATATGCTTCCGTTAAAATCACTCCAACTTCTTAAAATGTTTTCGCTTTACTGCCTTTTGCGACGCTTTGTCGTGGTTTGTTCAGGTTAAATCCTTATTCCTACAACCGCAGTACCTGCTGTAGGGTATGCCCACAATCTGGCACCCGCTTCAAATGAAAAATATTTATAAGCATGTCTGACGTACAATATTTCACAACCTGACGGTATCGGATAAAATCCATATAGCATTGTCAAATGCATCCCGAACCTGATTTCATTTTTCGCAGACTCACCGATATGGAACGGAACTCCGAATGACGTTCCCCAATATCCAATAAATGGGATTCCACCACCCGCTCGGAGCATTTCCCAATAGAAATGATTCCAGCGTAACGTGAAAAAGCTCATTTCCGCACCAACTGTAGGGCTGAACATGCCCCCACCGACATAAGTTCTCAACGCAACCCACTCCGTATGGTTTTTCATTTTTTTCGGACTGATGAAATCCTTATCACCCGGTTCGCCATTCGCTTCCAGAACGTCGATATACTCTTTCGCTTCTTCACGAAAAGGATTGTACATATTGTTTTCAACTAGGAATTGCTTGAGCGAATCTATTCTACTCGCCTTCGGTAAACTTGCGTCCTTCGTTCTTTTTTCAATCTTTTTCCACAGATCGTAGATATCGTTTTTTTCTTTTGGCTCATCGTATTCAGCATAGTCATCAGCAGAAACTTTTTTTCCAAGCAGTTCCGCAATTGCGGTCGGAATAATATCAAAAAGTTGATCGATATCCCCTTTGACCCTTTTGCTGATACGTTTCACCACTCGGGCTTCGTACACATCGATTCTTTTCAGGTTGATTAGCCAGTATTTCCCTACTTTTCCCAAGTTGCCCGAAATGGATTCTCTGGCACCCATTGCGACTCCCAGTTCGACAATGCAAGAGGTTTCTTCACCACTGCATTTCTGTCGTTTTTCCTCCCCTTCCAAAATGGTCTGGATATCCGAATCGGAAAGAACCTTTTGATTTGATTGCTTTTCGACTTCCGCAACGACGAATCCTGTAATAGAATCTACAACGTCTGAACTGATCTGAGCCTTGGCTTCCAGCTTCCAAACCAAAATGCCCTCTTTCGCGAAGCAATCGGTCGAAATTGCAAGGATAAGACTTATTACGAGAAAACGAAGACTCATTGAACCACCCTTGTCAGCTATTTACGATTATTTATGACTCAAGTTTCGGGGTTCGCCGAAACAACTTAACCATTTGATATAATAGAATAAAAGGCTCCTTTGGGTGGTCCAAGTTGGTGTTGGTTAGCGACCTGCCAACCCATTCCTCCAGAGGAGCCATGAACAAGCATACCAGAACCGTTTGCAAACTGCCAACCCCTTTGAACGCTCGAAAAAAACTCCTTTGTCCCTGTAATTGCAAGATATCATTCAACTTCGTTTTCGATCAAGATTTCCCCACCTCAAACCAGCAATTTCTTCCTGGCCCGGCTCGCAAATCTCCCGGGTTTTTGAAAAAAGGAAACGAATACCCGAGGGGTAGGGTCTAAAACGCCGGAGTGATATGATATCATTTAGGATTTCGTCACGGAGAGGTAGGTTTTTGGGGTCCGCCAAAAATGACCCTGAAATCGCATGTAAACCATCGTGATCATTAACCCGTATAATTCATGAAGAATCTACTGCGACTTGAAAATTCTCGATCTTTCACTTGTTTCCCGATTTTCATCCTCGACAGACTGTAAAGTATGCCTGCGAGTGAAAATCGGTCCAACTTCATGAAATATCTTCGGTTTTCGGCGTCTCGCTGCGATCCTCATGAATAATGCGGGTTAATGAATCTCCGGAAAATAGCCGGGTGGGACGGAAGGCTAAGGGGTCGAAGGTGAAGTGACTTAACTATTGGTAATTACCGAACTATCTCATTTCTAGAGGTAGGTGTTTTTTGCAAAAAAAAGCTACCTCTCTGGACCGCTTTTGACCACAGGCGTCTTTCCAGTCATATGATATCATTAATAAAAAAGGATTTTTTAAGCTGTCGAGAGGGTCGTGTAAATTTTGACTCGTTTTTTGACGGGCCGGTTACATTTTTTAGGCTCGATTTGACAAATATCTGTCAAAAAATTTTAGGTGACAAAAAGTATAAAAACATGTCAGTAAGAAAAAATTGGATTTCTGCTATTTCGGAAAAATGAGGGGGGGCATGAATTTTCACGTTTTGTCAGTGTCGTGATTTGCACTCGCTTTCGTGGTCCTGTACCTGTCTTTGATAAATACTCCAGAGGGGAAAAGGCCTTTGGAAGACCTAGCGCGCTTCGGCGGATTATGTTTTTCCGATCTGTTTGAAATCGATACATTGGGACAAGTGGATCCGGGACGTTGTATTTCATGCAGTGCCTGCCGGAAATGTTTTTTTCTGATCGCCAGGTTATCCAATGGAGACTCCATCCTGCTGGCCTCCTTGACGCAGATCCGTGCTGCATTTTGGCAAAAGTGTGCAATGTCGGCTCCGGTGAGGCCGGGAGTGAGCGAAGCCAGTTTCGTGGCGAGACAATCACGATCAAGCTCTGGGGTGAGAACAAGTGGTTTCAGATAATGGCGAAAAATAGCGATTCTTCCTCTTTCATCGGGTGGTCCCATCTGAATGACCTGATCGAATCTTCCGGGTCGACGCAGGGCTGCATCGATGTCGTCGGGTCGATTGGTGGTGGCGATGACAAAAACCTTCCCGCGTTCTTCCAAACCGTCCAACAGCGCCAGCAGTTGCGTCACCATGCTTTTCTGATACTGGGCATCGGCAGAACTACGGGAAACGGCCAAACTGTCGATCTCATCAAAAAGAATCACCGAGGGCGAAAGATCCCTGGCCCGCTCGAAGATCGTTCTCAATGCCTCTTCGGTATCACCGACCCACTTCGAAAGCAGTTCCGGTCCCGATACGGATTCGATATGCGCGTCGCATTCTCCAGCCACAGCTCTGGCCAGCAGGGTTTTTCCCGTACCCGGAGGTCCGGCGAGGATAACACCCCCGGCCTGGGGTTTGGCACCGATTCGATAAAAAATATCGGCGTATTTCAGCGGCAGTTCGATTCGATCTCTTACGGCGTCTACCACATCATCTTGACCTACGACATCTGCATACTTCGTCGATGGTATTTCTCGTTTCGGGGTTACCTGATCTGCATTCCCTTTTTGGCGTTCATCTTCCAACCCAAGATCAACACTGATATTCATGCCGCCGGAGCGCCAGGGATTATCTTTCGTTTTTCGCAAGGTCGGCGGTATTTTCTCGTTGGCAGGCCAGATCCACGCTGGTTTTCCAGAATCACTGTGATAAAGTTGAATCCAGCTTTCGCCGTCGGCCTCGACTGTTTTCGGCAAAGCATCGATCTTTGACAATAGAATATCACGTTGGAAAAATGGGCATAGCCGCACCCCACTGTTGCGTTCAGCGTCGAGTTGGCGTTTCAATGCTGACTTGTCAATTTCGACTTTTTCACCGTCGAAGCTTCCCACAGTCCACCATGGTGGAGCATCGCACCCCGAATATTTCAACCATTCGTGGGAACCCCAGAGATTCAGGGCGTCACAACCAAGGATGCAGGCCTTTCGACAAACCTCTTCTCCTTGCTTTTTGCGCTTCAGCCAACAGCGGCGAGTGTCTTCCAGATGGTCCATGAAATCCTGAAGATCATGCTTCCCCACCAGTTCGCCATCAATGGAGACTTCGGTGGTCTTCCAGGCTTTGACGATGTTCAGGAGATTGTCGATACGCCGGGCGTTTTCGACGAGACCTTGCGTGATCGATAGTTCGAACCAGGATTCACGGCCTTTGTCGTCAGTCGTGATGTCAAGGGACCCGAGTTTCGCCAATCTATTCAATCGCTTGCGGATGATGGGAAAGGTTGGCGATGTCGAACGGGCAAAGGCGATTTTCAGATGGCGAGTGGATTCCGAAGGCGGAATGGAGGGTGAAACCTTTTCCATACCGTGATGGTTTTCATGGGTCATTCGACCTTTGTTACACTTTACCTGTTCCCAGCCTCGCTTGATATTGGCCGCCAGCCAGTCGTCCGCAAAAGTATGCAATGTCATTTCACGGGCTGCCACACGCAAATCGGTCTTCAACGGCTGTTTGCGACCTGGAGCGTAGTCGGTAAAGAAGATCACGAAGTTGGGATAGGCCGGATCGATTTCGTGCTTATTGGTTTTCCAACCAACCAGTTTGCGCACGGCCAGCCCCTTTTTGCTTCGCTTGGTATAGACCTCGCGGCGAATGATCTTGGATTCAGGTAAAAATGCTGGATCAACGCATTCCTGCTCAGCAATTGGAACGAGATCCGAGACCTGTTCGATGCGTACATCCGGCCTGACTGCCTGTTTGTCCTCACGAATGCATCGAAACACGGCGTGGATCATGCTGACGGAGGACGCGGGAGCGAGGGGCGACCAACCTTTCTTCTCGTTGAAATCCATTGCCATACGCCGGACGGGTTCGTTTTTGCTGTTGACCGCAATGAGATCGTTGCATTTGATCTCGATGACAAGGTCCGGCTTCACCCAACGGTAGAGTTGTCCATGGTCGTTCGTTTTGCGATAGGTGGATGCATAATCCATCGAAATCACACGTCTTTGCAGGTCAGCATTCTCTTCCCGGCTCCAACCCGTTTTCACGCGACCGATGAGCTGAAAAACGCCATCCGGTTTCATCAGTGCCAGCAGCAGTTCGGAGACGCCGGAGCTGTTACCCACATACCCAACCACCGCCGCATCGATGGAAATCTCCGGCTTGATCTTGAAAATCCGACCATCGGCAGCATGAACGACGAGGCCTTCCGCACCGCCGTCCGTGACAATACTTTCGTAACATGAGGCGACATCGGAAGCAGTTTTTGCCGTTTTGCATCGCGCAAGATGAAACGAGGCATGGCTCTGATCCACAATCCGTTGAAGGAGAGCCAATCGTTTGGTGAAGGGAAATCGCCGTGTATCCGTTTTCCCATCCACGAGAATATCGAAGACGGCGAAGCGCAGTCGATCCGGGTTTCCCTTGCGTCCCAAGGCGGCGTGCAAATCGAAAACACGGGGTCGGCCCGAATCCACGGCGGCGTACAATTCACCCGCCAACAGACCGCACCAACCGTTCAGCACCTTTTGTGCTTCAGTCGTGAGCGGAATATTTTCCAGCTTTTTGCCGAACGGGGACAGAAGGATGCAGCATTCGCCATCGGCATGCAGAAACCAGGTTTCTCCATCGATTTTCTCGGAAACGGTGGATGGCCCCGGGGACAGCTCCGCTTCGATGCGATCCGGCGCAAGCGAGCGATAGGCACCTGCTACATTGCGTTTGTAGGCCGCGATCATGGTCTGGATCGCATCCGTCATGACGACATCTCCGGGTATTTTAGCTCAAAACCAGCCAAATGGAGCACGAGTCGATAGCGATCCCCCTTCGTTCGGCCTTCCAGAAAACCCTTCATGGGAGTGCCGTTTCGTTCCAGAATGAGTGGCCCCGTTCCTTTCGGACCTGAGCCGACCAGCACCATCGAGTTGCACTCCTCCAGGTATCTCGCCAGATCGAAAAGAAAATCAAATTCCAGTCCATTGCTATGGCGTATCTGGTAGACCCGCGTGAAAGCATATTGCCGAATGGCATCCATTTGGGGAATCAACTTCCCTGACCATTGCGGTGGCGCATCGGGAACAAGATTGGATGGCATGTTTTCCGGTTCTCGACGGGTGATTTCGTTTCCATTCCGGTCATAAATCACTTCGATGATACGTGCCGAGTAAAGTGGCTGTTTATCCGCTCCCACATGCACTCGATCGCAAGGACCGGCGTCACGGCCCGCTGTCTGCAGATCGATTTCGGGATCGCCATCGATCAACGCTCGCGCCACCGAATCGGGATCGTCGTATCGCGATAGCAATGCCGTATCGTTCGTCGTCTCCGTCGCTTTGATCCGGCGTGTGAATCGAACCGGTGAGCCGGAGGAATCAGTATAGGACACGTCGGGAGGTTTTTGTCGAGGAACCAGCAAAACTGTCGCCTCGCGTCCCCGAGGATCGGCGAGTCGGATCTTACGGCAGGGCATGATCGTTCCTCCAATCGATCTCGAAATCGAATTCTTCATCCTCGCCATCATCCCACTCAGCTTCGACCTCCGAAATCGTCTGTTCCAATCCTACGAAGTCGAATGAACAGATTTCGGCCCGAACTAGAAAGATGCCGTGTTTGTTGGCCAGCAGAAAGGCGGGGGAATCGGTGTACGTGGTTCGTGAACGATACGAAACACGGAAGATTGCGCCATCGCGCAAGACCTGTTCCAGCGTTGGATCAAGGGTTTCGGGTTCCATTACATGGACTTGGGTCACGATATGGCTGAGAAATTCGTCCAAATCGCCTGGAGTTTCAAGGAGTTCCGTCCTTCCTACTGTCGCCGAAAGCTTTTTCAACGCCTTCCCGCTCTCATCCACGGTGACCAGATCGCTCCGACGTACCACCTCACCATCATCATTGATATAGAGATCCGACGTGCTTCCCGCACGCAAAAGAAAACGCCCATCCCGGGTGAGATGAGCGCTGGCGCATTCGTTGCCATTTTCATCCAATGCGATACAACGCTTGAAACCGTGCAGCTTTTTACGGTCGATCGACAAGAGACGAAAGCGAGAAGTCCCGCCTCGATAGCCGATGTCGAGGCTTCGTGTCATGGCGAATCCTCCTCGTTTTTCACAGACGTGATGATCTCGAACCTATCGACACCGGGAATCAAGGCCAGACTGCGTTTCATCCCGACCCACTTGACGAGGATCTGCGCCAGCGGGCCTTCGGTGACCTCGATCACGAGTCCTTCGGATCCGGGTGGGATCGGATCGGGGTCGTTCGGCATTTCGATCAGACGAATCCGATCTCCTTTTCGAACGCAGTTCATGGTTTACTTTTCCTCCGTGTCGTTTTCGCTGGATGAGGACTTTCTCACGTTCTCGTCCAGGTACTTTTTGTCCTCTCTGGGCAATGCCACCGATGGGCTGAATCCCTGTTCGTGCCAGTACACCAACGACTGGCGCACAATGCGCCGAATCTGCAGGATGCTGGCCTGAGCTCGGGGTTTCGGTCCATCCTTACCAGGTTGCATGGTGGCGGACTCACTTTTGAAAAACTTGTCCACATGCAAGGGAAGAATCTTTTTCACCTCCTTGTCCTCGCCCATTTCAGAAATCAGCAGATCCAGCGTGCGCCGGGCTGTACCGAGGGTAGAAGGCTTTTTGCCGACCGCTTTCAAATGCTCCAGATACTGTTCGCAGGCTTCTTTCAGGGTCTTGGTCGTACCCATGATCGTGTTCTCCTTTCTCAATCGTCGATGTCTTCGTTTTTCAAAAAAGCCTCGATCTGATGGAGCAGACACTCCACGTGGGAGATATCGCCCACATGACCATAGTGGATGGATTCAGCCGCTTCGGCGTGGCGATCGAGTTCCTTCGTGATGGTGGCAAGTCGTTTGTCGATTTGCTTTCTCTTCTCTTCGTAGGCTTGCTGGGCGGTCTGCGTGCTCATCGTTTTCATCCTTTCTTGGTCTTGTTGTCGTGTTGTCTGTTGTCATGCAGATTGCGGTCCAATTCAACGTTTTTGCGGGTGAAAAATGCGACTGTAACCCGTCGTAATCACGGGACTTTTCGCATCGGTTTCTGGCATGGAATCTCGTCGATGCCATCACGAGCCGAACGGTGACGAAGAAGGTCTTTGAATTCTGTTCCGTTTGTGACGAAACGCCCCAAGCCTGCGAAATCACGCCAAGATTTGCAGTACCCAGAATTGACACTGAGATGGTGGGGAGAGCCCTGAATGGTCCATGGAACAGCTCCCATGCACTTCACCTGCCATTTGCGAGACCCCATTTCAGGCCTCCCCGTGGCTTTCATAGCGCTGCTCGACATGAGTACAAATACGAGAATGAAAAAGAACGGAGATTCAGCATGGTCTGATTGGGCAACATTGCGTAATCACGGAAGAATCTTCGTTATTACGATGAGGGTCACCCTTTGAAAGGGAATGGATGGAGCGTGATGAAACGAAAGAGACAAGAGAAACTCCGTCATCGTCCAAGTACGCCCAATCACGGATCAATTCGCTGTGACAAAACGATCGCAGTGATGGGAAACTGGTCAGAGCGGTTATTCGGCTAGGCGGACATTGTGGTAAAAACCATGTCCGTGCGGGAATGGAATTGAAGGCTGTTCGCGTCAAGTCTATCCATGGTTGGCAAGAGCCGACAAGCGAGTGGTATAAGCTCCGTGTTTGCGGGCGGCCTGATTCCCTTTTTTGAACGAGCCTGCGTTCACTTTTCCTGCGGCGGGAGGTCTGTTGGCTTTCTGTTTTTCCGTGCGTTGATCCCCGGACAGGCTCAATCCACCATGCAGACGGCAAACCTTTTTTCCCCGTACCGCAGGATTTTTGCATCGTTTCCCAGTACGTTTGCATTTCGCGGAGCAGCGAACAGCATTCGGATTGAGTTTGCTAGCGTCCTGTTTCGCCATTTTACCTCCAGTTACGAGTTGCTATTATTGAAGATGTTCGTCAAGTCCACGAAATAAAGACAATGGCTTATTCACACCGATTCGACTGGTATGAAACGTCCTATCTGACGTGTTCCATACAAATTCAATAATTCCATTGTAATCTCAAGCACTTAAATGTCAATGGAAGGTAACGGGACGGGCGAAATGAGGGAATATTCCTAGTAATTCAGAGGGGTTAGCTGAGGGATTCATTACATAAGGTACAGCCGTTACGGACTATGGAACTCGTACCGAAGGCAGGCTAAGCGTAACCGTTGAACGTCTTTTTTCGCATATAACGATCCATTACTCGACATGGTGTAACTCATATTTTCAAACCACTTGTGACCCAACTCATAGCTGCGTCTGATCAAATAATCGATAATGTCATGTATAAGGCAAATCTCCAATAATGGTTCTCCGCCAATAAAATCAATCTGCACGCGATCCTCTGAGAAAAGGTCAGGATGTCCGAGAAGAAAATCCACTGCTGATTTTGCGGTTTCCCAAGACATTGTTTTAGGGTTTTTATGTCTGAGATAGCAGTACCGGCATGCAAAATTACAATTTTCAGTCACCACAAACATGACGTTCTTCGTTGTCATTAGAGATCATCCCCTGGCGGTATCGGGAGACAAATACACGCAGAAAAGCCGAGAGATTTACCAGTTGTTCGGATTGTAATAATTTCCGCCGATGCATGTATTGGCACAGCCTTGAATGCATGTGTTGGTGCATGTATTTGCGCAACCTTGGATGCAGGTTCCAGCGCAAGTTCCCATACAGGATGTCTGGCATGTATTATAGCATGTAGCCAAGCAACCCCGGTCACATGTCATGTAGCATGTCCCGGTGCAGGAGGATAGGCAAGACATATAGCAACCAGCACCACAATTGGCTTTCGCTTCAGTAGGATACATAAGCAATGCGCCAATACCGCCAATTAAATAACGACCGACATTTGAAAGGAAAACCCTTCGATTTGATTTCTGACTTGAATCTATTTCTTTTTCACTGTTTTCACCATCTTCATTATGTTTACTTTGTTTTTTTTTATCAGCAGACATCTTGACCTCCATTTCGATGATTTCGATTTAATCGACGAGAGTTAAGATAAAAGCTATCGCCAGTTTTTGTTGCACTTGACATCCCCCCCTTTTGAGATGTCCCGTCAGTTGTAAAATCTTCCGATGTCTCCGCTTCTTGATTGCTGTAATCCTGGTGCTGCCCTAATCGGGTGTTGTTATGTGTCTCAGATGAACATCTATGCTATGGATCGTACAGGATATTTCCCGATTGTCAAGCATGGAAAGATGTCTGATGAAGCGTAAGCCCGTGAACGACCGTTGCTGTATGAACCCGGATTGTCCACTTCATGGGTATGTTGTACGAAACACCGGACGCTTTTCTCCAGAAGGCATTGACCAACAGCACTGGAAATCTCCTTGTCGGAATAAGTTCTGACGGAACCGCAAATCGTGCTCGGATGGAGTTTTCGGTACCCACGGGTACACACAACGGAGTGCAGGGCAGCGATGAATCAAAACGAAATGGTCAGAATTTTCCGTAAAGACACATCCCATAGGCTGATGTATTCTTTTCCATAGTAAACTGGGCTGGGCAAATATTCATGGAAATTAATGTATTATTTTGCCCAAGTTTCCAATGGAAAGAATAGAGTTTTCCTTCAATCTCCGTAATTTTTTGATCATAGTGGACGTACACGCCAGTTGCGATTACGCCAATAAGCATCTCAATGCCACCAAAAATATAATATAATTCTGCGCCAGAACCAATGGAAGCACCTGTAATTAGAAAGACAGCACCGAGACCGTATCCCACACCCATTCCAGCCGCAGTCAGGCCTTTTTTTCGTTTCAGTTCTGCAAGATCAATAATTAATTTTTCCCTATCCATCTGATTTTTGGTTAAATATTTGATCTTGGAATCGCTCGACTGGATGCAACGACCGTTCTCGCATATCCTGTTTCCCTTGCAATCGGTATCCTTCGTGCATCCCGCAATTGCGGTGCCAGAGAAAAAGGTCACCCATAGAACGAGAATTATCGCTGCAATTCTCCCAAACCTAAGACTATTCATATT
The DNA here is from genome assembly GCA_963663525.2 of Myxococcota bacterium. Taxonomy (GTDB): domain Bacteria; phylum Myxococcota_A; class SURF-8; order SURF-8. Next base: position 3,218,024 of record CAXXHC010000001.1, on the reverse strand, counting down.
GACCTTCCAGCCTGACAATCCAATTTGCATTTTTGCATTTGATATTTCTTACTTGAGAATATAATTTTTCTTCTACCCTAACCCCGTCTTTTTGTCAATCTTGATGCGGATTTTCTGGTGCTTCACTGATCGGCATGAAGGTCAATCGACAAGATGCCGGATCAACTCAAGCTTCCCTTCGCCCTGTGGGCGCGGCATGCGGTGACGGAATTGATTCGCATCCGTTCCACGGGTCGCAACCTCAAGCGTTGGGGCTACGCCGCAGAAGCCCTTGAAACGGGCCTAAGAACAGAATCCCTGTCCCTGTCAGTCGACAATGGGACAGTCGCGAGTGATAGAGTTTTCGATGCTTTCGCTCTTTGGAAATCGAATATGAGACGGATCTGATCTGTGGGAAGACGATGACGATTCTCCAGAAAGCTGTCCGGGGAGGCCTTCCTAACAGGCGTGTCCTTCTTTCCCGGCATCCGGACGCACATCACCTACGATGAACCGAAAAACAAAGCTTCATCTACCAGAACTTACGCCGCCTGCTTCAGCCGATACGAGTTCCATAGTCTGTAACGGCTGTACCTTATGTAATGAATCCCTCACCTAACCCCTCTGAATTACTAGGAATATCCACTCATATCGCCCGTCCCGTTACCTTCCATTGACATTTAAGTACTTGAGATTACAATGGAATTATTGAATTTGTATGGAACACGTCAGATAAAACGTTTCATACCAGTCGAATCGGTGTGAATAAGCCATTGTCTTTATTTCGTGGACTTGACGAATATCTTCAATAATAGCAACTCGTGGTCGGAGGTAAAATGGCGAAAAGGAACGCTAGCAAACTCAATCCAAATGCCGTTCCGGGATATTTTGCTTGCTAATGCATCTTGATCAAAGCCGAAGTCTTTGCGACGACGGCTCCATATCGGGCATTTGAGTTTTGGTACAGAAAGGGGAAGTTCTGGCGCTCGCCCGTGAAACGGGGGTATCTGCCTACGACGCCGCCTACCTGGACTTGGCCATGCGAGAGGGACTGCCGCTAGCCACCCTAGACAAGGGCCGCAACGCTCTCCCATGTTCCGCTCTTCGAAGCGTAAGCAACACGACCTCACTGTCATAATGTCATGATTCAGCAGTCAGATCCGCGTCGGACGGCTTTTCTGTCGGAGTGTCCGTCGATGGTTTTGGAGAGGTTGGAGGACCGAATGACAAAATATGCGTCCGCCGTGCATTTTCACGCCGTGGAGCCCACACAGCCGTCGTCCGATGCTTATCCGATAGCGTCCGATGGCGATTCATCGGATAATCATCGGACGACTATCGGATAACGGCCATTTGGGCCATCGGACGAAAACAATGATTTCAATGGGTTACGGGACCTCATCGGATTCTTTGTTTCCTGGAAAAAAATATCCGATTTTCGCAGCTCGGAGCTAACAGTCCGAATCCTTGCTGCATTCCGTCATTCCTGCTGGCCAATGACAGGAGGAAACAAGAAACATTCCCACAAGTAACAATCTGCATGTTCCCGCCTGTCCTTTAAGCATGTTTTTCACCTTGATTTATGCATCAATAGCGGAATTCAACACCCATCCAACCCGGCGCGATCAGCCCTGACTGGTCTGGACTCGGAGTCAAGTTCCATCCGTATCCAATTCCAACTTGTATATAAACGACAAACCAGTCCAAAGCCCAGAACTCCAATCCCGCCAATTCTTCGATGCTGTAAAATTCGTTATTAGGATCGAATCCCAACCCAAGTCGTGTAGTCAACGTAGGCACCCATAAGCCAAAAGGCCATAAGTTTATCTGGCCGTCCGTTACCCAAATAAAACCAGGAAAGCCGACACCCGAATGTAGGTCAAACCATTTTCCCGTTCCCATACCGATCTGAATCAGACTCGCAACTCCTTCATCCGCACGGACAAACTCCAGCCCCCCTGAAAGACGCCCCTGAAACGAAACTCGTTCCCGCCGAATTTCCATGTTTTGCGCTTTAATTATAGAGTCCACAGAGCTAACTAGTTGTTTCATTGATACTTCGTTTTGATCGTGAAGTTGAGAGTCAGTTAGTTGCTTTGTCGAAATTGCATTTTCCTCTTGAGCCTGAGATACCTCTAAGGGCCATGTAAAAACCGCCTTCATTCTTTTTTCTTCTTTGGGAATTATATTGATACGTTTTTTTTTGGATGGCTGCTCCTGATATCGTAGTTCGATATCATATGATCCTGGTCCAAGCTGTTCTTCGAAAGGAGTAACGCCTACCCTGTCTCCATTAATGAAAACCTGGGCCTTAAGTTCCTCATTATTTTCCTTTCGGATCGCAACAATCGAAAGCCGACCAGTATCGAGCGGTTGTGGTTTCGTAAGAACTTCTACCTTTGGCAGAGCCAGAGAAACAGGGGTTTCAACGCCCACTTTTACTAGGGCATCAAGAGGTTGGGTCTGCTGTTCGCCTTTTTTTATAACAACGCGATGCAACCCTGGCTTCAGATCTTCCAATAAACAAGGCGTAGTCATACCTGTATCCTTGCCGTCCAGCAATACTGTGCCACCTGCTGGTTGGGAAAGTACCCTGATGAAGCCGGTTAGAACCTTGGCCCCTTTTGGATTGAGGAATACAAATTCGCCTTTGCCCATACTGCGACCGATCTGAGGAGTCTGAGAACGTTGAAGACGGTTGGAAACATGGATTACGTTGTCACGTACGTGATTGTAGATCTCCGAAGATGTGATTAGACCATCCTCGTTGCTATCGGCCTCGCCTTCAAGGGCTTTAAGGAAAAAGGTCGTAAACAGTCCATGGCCATGCCATTCCGATGCCTCCTCGTCTGCAGCACCGGCAGTTAGGGAGACGCGAATATCTTCCGATGTTATTCGGCGCAGGTAACCGCGTGTGCCTGGGGAAAGAGGCACCGAGCGTGTCAGGGCCAAGCCTGAGTAACATGCGTCAGCCACATACATAACGTGCTTGGCTCGATAGGCAGCGAACCAATCCTGCATCTCCTTCATGGAGATCCCTGTTGAGCATGGGGATAGGACGTCCGCACCCACGGGCATCAGGTAGCCCAGTGTTCTTTCCTTTTCTCCAACGCTATAGCCATGACCAGCAAAGTAGACCAGAACCCTGTCATTGTGATTGATTTTTTCTCGCAGTCGATCACCCAGGATCTCAGTTATGGCCGCACGCGTTGCCTGTTCGTTTTCCAGCTTTATTACTTCGAACCCCTGGCCTTCAAGTATTTCTGCTACAGCTCGGGCGTCACGCACTGCCCCATTTAGCCCGGGCATGTCGGAGTTGCTGTACTTGTCGATCCCTATGACCACGGCATACGAATGCTCGTAAATTAGAGTGGGCCCGCTTAATCCCTTCTCACCACCCACTGGCGGTGTGTAGTAGACACGCCCCGTTGAAATGCCTCCTGAACGTTGGGCATGAGCCCGAAAGGGCAACAACATAATCAGACCCAACAACAGCAGAAATCGGAATCGCATGCACCCTCCTGCTTGCAGGCTAATCCACATAGACCTTGAGTACGGAAACCTTAGCAAAATTCCTGACAGGAGAAAACTGAAAATGCCTGCGATCAGCACATTTCAAACAGCCGGATGAACGTAACCCTTCAATTTTCTTTACCTGACAGCCAACCAGTGATTATGCTGAGTACTCGGACCTACCAACTCGGAAGGGGTGACTGATGACTAAATCCGATTTAGTGGAACTCGTCTACCGTGCTGTTGGTCAATGCCTTCTGGAGAAAAGCGTCCGGTGGTCCGGACATCCCGTCAACTGACGCCATGTCCGACCGATCCGGACTCGGATTCAACATTGACCACCCGCCGAAAAACTTCCTGCTCCAACGAGTCGGATACCTCCGGCAGCGGCGCACCATCCGAAACGCCGCGTTATCTCATGCGTGGATAAATACTCGATCCCGGAACACAGAAAGTAAATCCCTCCCATCCGGACGCGATTACAGAAAAAATGTCCACCCCCGCGATGGGGCCGAAACCGGACATTTCGACAGACAACAAGTCCTCAGGGGGGGGATCAACGGTCTGCCAACCGCGCCACGATTTTCACTCTCGATCTCGGGATGGAAGGGCGTGAACCAGACCTTTCATTGGTGAATTCATTGCAATTTCCCCTCTGAATCTCCCAGCGAAGGCAGGCTCCACGTGGCGTAACCTCTTGTTATCTAAAGCAAAATGTCGATTTTAGCGATTTCAGAAAGTGCTCAATTAAGTGCTCTATTTCTCGAAAAAGTGCTCAATTAACGGGAAAAGTGCTCAATTTGAAGTCGCCTTCCTCGGGTATGGTCGTGATCGCATAGTTGGAAGTATATTTCTTGAGAAATACCTGGATTATGGTAAAGTTGCCGCAACGTAAGAACCAAGCTTTGCAGACCCAAGACGCGCGAGGGTGGAGGTATGAAGATCAACAATCTGTTTGTTCTGGTGTTGATGGTGTTATTCAGTGTATTTATAAATACTTGTGGAACTAGCGATTCCGATTCCAGTTGGAACGATGTTGCTGACGGCGATAGCATCCATACCGATGGCGATAGCTCCTATTCCGACGGTGATGGATCTGGTGCCGATGGTGACCAGGATGCATCCGGTGGCTGTCTTAGTATCCGACTTTACGACAGCCAGATCGTACCTCCAGCCGGAGTCCGGGTAAGCTTCAATGTAACTACCTGCTCGGGAGATCCGGTCCCGGACCTCAAGGAAGACGATATTCTGTTTCTGTTCGACGGAGAGGATATTCAGTCGGAAGGTGGTGCTGATTTTGAACTGGGCGAGGAAAAAAGCATCGGTCTGTACACATACCTGTTGCTTGATGGAAGCCAGAGTATTGTCGATCCACCGGGCAAAACACCTGCCTTCCCTACCATGATGGACGCTGCCGGGGATTTCGTAGACGTGGCGGGCGAGGTTGGTCAGCAGATTGGGATCTATATTTTCGGCAGTACGGCTCATTCAGAGGAAGTGACGCCGTTCACGTCGGATTACGATTACCTTACCGACGAACTGATCCCAACATTGAAAAACGAAGGCGAAAATCGCGGTTCCACCAACCTTTACGGTGCATTTGTAGAGGGCTCCAATAAACTGAAAGATGCGGGCGGTGAGGAATTGACAGCCCGCTTTCTGGTGTTGTTTACAGACGGCGAGGATGAAACCCATACATCAACTGAGTCCCAGGCGCTTTCAGCCCGGGGAAGCTGCGATGACATCATGACTTATGTAATCGGCCTACAGGGCGATTACAACGAGGAAGCATTACAAACGCTCTCCTGCGGTGAAGATTCATTCATCCAGCCCCAGGACATAGACCAGATTCGGTCAGCGTTCGTGGATGTTGCCAACCGGATTAACGATCTGGCTAACAGCAACTATGTTATCGGTGTCTGCAGCCCGCGAGAGGGTTCGAATCGCATGCTGACCATGCGTATCACGTACAAGGGAATGACGGGAGAGATCGATATACCATATGATGCGACCGGATTCGACCTCGTCGGTTGTGAATCATCTTCCGTTGTAAATCCTTGCGAAACACGTCAATGCGGTCCCAGTGGTGTGCCGGGGGTGAGCTGCGGGACGTGTCCGGGGGGTAAGGTCTGCAATTTGAATGGAGCCTGCGTAGACAATCCATGCGATCCGGATCCGTGCAATGGACATGGAACGTGTAGTCCCAGCGATGGCTCCTGTTCTTGTGCCAATGATCACATGACGGCGGATTGCGGTGCTTGTGATGAGGGCTATACGGGTTATCCGAACTGCATATACGACTATTCAACTTTAGTCTGGCAGAACCCGCCCACCGAGGAAACTATGGAATGGCAGGATGCAATAGATTACTGTGATGATCTGAGTCTGGACGGCCACAACGACTGGCGCTTGCCGACCATCTCTGAGTTACGTTCTCTGATTCGAGGTTGCCCGGCTACCGAAACGGGCGGAAGCTGCACGGTTCAGGATGACGGCTGTTTGTCCTTGTCCTGCAGGGAGAACTGCAGTGGTTGTTCGGGTGATGATGGTCCTGCTGATGGCTGTTACTGGTCGGACGAGATGGAAGGACCGTGTGATTGGTATTGGTCGTCGTCGCCCGTCGAGGAATATGATGACGTCGCTTGGGGCGTCGACTTCAGCCGCGGCTATGTGGACCACGGCTACGTCAGCTACGACCTCTATGTCCGTTGTGTGCGGTAGAGGCGTTTGAGGAGACCGTGAATTCGGTGATTTGGTCCTTGGGTCCTTTGGTAATTTTCTTCCCCTCGCGAAGCGAGGGTCGCTATTTTTGAATAGTGGAGCAATAATGTGCCATGGCGAAATACGATCATCTCCCGATCTACAAGGCTTAGGGATGCGCCGTAAAACGGCAGAGAGTTGAGAATGAAAGAGTCCTACGATGAAGGTCTAGCGAACCACATCGGCCCCGAGTCATTTTATGTTCGCTCCTGAGTGTCCGGCGTCAATTATAATTTTTTCCCTCGCTGGGGAAAAAGTGACATTGATCACGCTTAGGAAGAATGATATAAACTTTGGATTAATCCTGTGCTTCTCTGGATTTCACTCCGGTTTATTGACGCTTATTTGTGGTGAAAAAATATCGTTCAACACCCATAAACCTACAAGGCTTAATAGACACGAAATGACCTTCTGGTATATGCAACTAGGCGGTCATTGCTTTCTAATGAGGGGGTTTCGGCAGTGGCAAAAATCTACAGAGTCGCAACCATCATTGTTGAAGGTGGTAATGACTTTCGGCAGGTTGCATGGGAAAACGCACAAAATAAAATCAATCTTTTTCAGGACATTGTAAAATGCCTCCGAGCTGCGAAAATCGGATATTTATTTTCAGGAAACAAAGAATCCGATGAGGTCCAGTAAACCATCGAAATCATTGACTTCGTTCGATGGCCCAAATGGCTGTTATCCGATGATCGTCCGGTGCGCGTCCGATGATTATCCGGTGAATCGCCATCGGACTCCCGCCGGATGCGTACCGGATCACAACTGAACGCCTCCAGGCCTGAAAACAGGCTGCGGACGCCTATTCGGTCACTCCGTCCGGAAATAACTCCCGAACCATCAATGGACACGCCGAATGACCATTGATCAATCGGGTTCGGACGTGTTATTAACAAAATGTCAGGTCCCCTCGACTTAACTGCAAAACGGACATTGGTTCACGAAACAGGTCCACGGTCATGTCAGCAGAACAGGTCAATGTTGAATCCGAGTCCGGGTGTCGGACATGCCCTCAGTAGACGGTGTGTACGGACCACCGGACGCTTTTCTCCAGAAGGCATTGACCAACAGCACCGCTTTTCTCCAGAAGGCATTGACCAACAGCACGGATGCCTGTCGGGTCCGAGCTGGATGTGGAGCAGCTATAACGGGTGCGTTTCGGCGCATCGCATTGGGACTTTTACAGAAAATCAAGGACAAGCGCACCATTCCTTCCACCATGCGATACCTCGACTCCCAAGGATGGATTCTTAAAATGTGCCTCGGAAATCCCTAGAATTGAATTGCCCTCCAGGCGTGTTCCTACAACTTGACAATCGGAGAAATACAGGTATTATCCATAGCATAGATGAGCAATGATCGCAAATAACAACAGTTTGTCAGAGAAGCACCGGAATTCGACTGATTGCTTAGCCTGGATTGGGCGGGAAAACGGTACTCTCAAGTTGCCTAGTCGGCAAGTTTATGCGCTATCCAAAGGTCAATTGAAACAGATTTCATCGCCAGTCGAGCTGCATTTGGCCGAAAAGGAAACTATCAGGCAGACCCAAGTCACGCTCACCTAATCAAAACGAACGGCCTCCATATTGCCCAAGTCCCTTTGCTATACTATTCGATCAATCGTCTTCATATTTAAAGGAAATCTTGATTCTTGCTCGATAAGAAACGATGCGGCTGTCCTCCAGATGCATATCCAGCTTGACAACTTCAGCGATACGAATATCCCTCAGCGATTTGTTGGCGGTGGCGACCGCTAATTTAGCCGCTTCCTCCCACGATTTTTCCGAGGTCCCCACCAGTTCGACCAATTTGTATACACTATCCTTCATTTTTATCCCCTTATGATGTCTAACACGATAATCTAAAAGCCCACTAAGCGACCGAATTCCATCGATACGAGGGCTGCATAATACCCAATCTTACTGTGGCGATGCATTGAAGTCAGTTGCATGCTTTTCTTGTTGCCCTTTACTTCTTCAGATCAAAGGGCATCCCACATTCTATTTTAGCTCTGCAGAGATTATGAGACAATAAGGTAATTTGGATCGTTTCATTCGGAATTATCGAGGTGTAATGGCAGGGGTGCACTGCAAGTCTGAGGCTCAAGCCCGTTATTTGCGTGGAGCTTTGGAAAAACGATTTAAAGAGCGCGGTTTGGAAGTTCACCCTGACAAAACGAAGATTGTCTGCTGCAAGGATGACCGTAGAAGAGCGGCATATCCGGTGACTCAATTCGATTTTCTTGGATATGCCTTTAGGACGTGTCTCGTTGTGCTCCCTGAGAAAAGGCGATCAGCACGGCTGGCGTGATCGGCATAGCTGACTTGAATCAAATAAATTCGCCGTGATAATGGCGACGATGAGTTGGACAATGAGATTGATTCAATTGAGTCGGATGAAATCAGCGAGGTACAAGACGAAGACGACACGCGACCGCCCGCCAGTTCTGGAAAAGGCTTACGGTTGCATGGCTTGATCGCACGAGCAACTATCGGACTGATCCGTTGCCGAATCGGGGTGGCAGAGTGCGCCCGTGGTGTTTTTGCCATTAACCGCCAGGCAATACTCGTCGCAAGTCATAGGGATTCGCTCCGATCCGTTACATCGACAGATCCAGACTTCGTAGGCGTCCTCATAGGCACCTATGCACTTGGTGAGGGAGTTCGGTCCGCATGTACCCGTACAGAGTTCCTGGGGGGTCTTGAGGCGACAGTGGCAGTCCGAGCCTTCGGCGGTGTTCTGGCAGCCCTCCGAGATGTAACGGGGGCCGGATTCCCAGCACAAGCTTTGGCATTCGCGGGAGTTGTATTCCGAATAGGTCGCATATGTTTGGCAGTAACAGAAGTTTTCCGAATTGATACAGACTCCTAAGAAGGTTTCGTAAACGCATTCCCCGTCGCAGACGAAGTCGTCCGGCACGTCGGGGTTGTCGTCGCCGTCAGGCTCGGCACCCGTTACCGGCTTTACGGACGTCGCCCCCATCAGCTTGCCGAGCAGCGCGCCATCGACATACACCGTCACTCGGAAATTTCCAGCTTCGGTGTAAGTGTGATCGGGGTTGGAAAGGGCGCCTTTTTCGTAGCCGCCATCCCCGAAATGCCAGGTGTAAGTGAGCGCTTCCCCGCTCGGGTTTTCCACGCTGGCGCTGAATGTCACGATCAGCGGAATGTCTCCCCAAGCCGGGTTGGCGATGACTGTTACGGCTGGAGGGTCGGCAAGCTTCGGATCGAAAATCAGGCTGTCCCCCGCAAGCGGGTTTTCATCGGCGTCGGGGCCCTGGCTGCTGGCATGCTCCATCGAATTGTCGGGGTTGACGCTTTCCGTATCCCAGGAAAGATTGTCCTGCGGCGCATTGGGCAGATCCCACAGGTCGGCCATGTTGAGGGCGTCCAGGATGAAGTCGTCGTCGCTTGTCGGTTCCTCCACAAAGCTAAATCCAGAATTGTCCATGTTGGGGGCGACGATCTGTTTTTTCGGAAGCTGGTAATCGCCAGGAAGCAGGAAGTCATCCAGGGTTTCCTGTCGCTCCTTGTGCCGGGCCTTCGATTTGGGGTCTTTCGGCTCTGTCGAAGCCTCCACCTTGCCGGAATCGGTGCTGACGTTGAAATACCAGTCCGTCGCGTCATCGATGGGACCGGTCAAAGCGATAACCGATGAAACGTCCTTTGCCGACAGCGATTTGGGCAGCAAAAGATAGCTCACGGCTTTATTGCCCTTGAAAACGGCGTCAATGACCGGGGGAATTTCGTCGGTGCCGATGGCCGCGTTGACGACATTGACGCCGCTTTCCGCGACGGACAGGACCGTGTTTGCGGTTTCGATGACCTGAACCGTCTTCTGAACGGTGGTAAGGGTTCCAGCCGCGCCCGCGCCGCCGGTGGCGACCGAGATGAGAACACCTTCGGCTGTGATGGCGGTGTCCCGAATGGCTTTGCAGTTGCGCACTGCTTTGACGTACTGCTCATCGATGTCGATATACCCTGCTGTCTCTATTTCGTATTGCACCTGCTCCATCATCATGCGCAGGCGGGTCATGGATACGCCCGTGCGCCGTGCGATGTCGGAAAGTTTGTATTTCTTGTAAAAGCTATCGTCGTTCATATAGAGATCCACCAACTTGCGGGCGTGGTACAGATCGCCCGTGATCTTCTTGGGCAGTATCTTGTCGTTGGCAAAATTTTTGGTCAGTATCTTGTATGCGATGGCTCTTTCAACAGCAGGCGTGATATACCGGTTTTCAAGGTCAATCAGGTTGGCTGACACCAGGATGAGATCGTCGATGGCTGTTTGGGCGGCCAGCGCACGCGCCGCAATGATATCCGGTGGGGTACGTTCGAAATCGACGAAAAGTGTAGAATTGATCAACACCGTCGCCCGGTAACTATACAGGTTTACCTGTTCGATCGCCTCGGCGATTTCCTTTTCTTGGGAGTCGAAAAGCAGGTCTTCGTACTGATTTTCGATAGGAATGCTGAAACTTTGCGGACCGGAGTTGTCTGACCCGCATCCTGCAAGCAACAGGTTGAGGCAAGTAAATAATGCTATAAAATAAATCGCACGGTTTCGAAAAATAGGCGCCTTTCCATCTTTTTCTTCGAATAATTTAATCAATGACCACCTACCTTGTCTGTGGTTTGCAAAGAAGGTACACAACATCAATATAATCCCCGGCTTGAGATGCAGTCTATGAGCAAGTTTCGAAGATTTACTTCGGATATATCTAAGTGTTCCATACTGGAATGTCTTACAAACAATATCGCGGTGCTGTCGTGGGGCCGTAAGCGGTAATATGGCGTTCTTACCTAAAACTCCATCCGGGCACGATTCGGCGTTGATTGGGTGGTGTCCGGACCACCGGACACTTTTGTCCAGAAGGCATTGACCAACAGCACCGCTTTTCTCCAGAAGGCATTGACGAACAGCACGGCTGGGGACGATTGAGAATGTTGCGAACGGTGGAGGCGGACAGGAAAATACCGAGTATCTTCAGTTGGTTGGCGATGCGTATCCTGCCCCACTGGATGTTGTCCCCAGCGAAGCGCCAGACCAGCCAGGTCAGTTCATCGGGTGTCTTGTTCCAGGCCTGGCGTTCGGAATCCTCTTTCTTGCCCTGAATCCAATCCAGCCAGCGATACAGGGTCGAAATAGAGATGCCGAAGTATCTGCTGACATGGCTGCGCGGAATCTGGAAGAACGCCATATGCCAGAGGATAAACAAGCGCTCTTTCAGGGAGTGGCGGGGCTTTTTAGAGGAGGAATGGCAGCGCTTCTTCAGAATCTCCACCTGGGTACGCAATTGATGTACCTGATCGCGTAGAAAGACGATCTCCTTGTTTTTTTCATCGGCAGACATTTCTGCGATGGATTCCAATCCCTTTCTCCTCGCTTTTCCCGCCCATGCGGCTGCGAGGAGTACGGCTTTGAGAAGCAGGGTTACAGCGTAGACGATGAGTTCCTTCCTCGTGGTCGTTTCGGCCATGTTTTCATCCTGGCAATCGGTAGATTCTGCTTTCAAATTCACATTTCATAGCATACATTGACACGAAACGGCAAAAAACAGCCCTTTGAAAAAGCGCAATGAATTCAATGGTATGAACTTTCCCATTATAGCTTGACAGGATCTAATACCTCGACTCACAAGGTAGGATTCTCAGAATGTGCCTCGGAAATCCGTAGAATTGAATTGCCCTGAATTCCGTCTCTCCGACCTTGACATTCGAGAAAAACCGCAGTACCGTTTAGACATAATTTTCATCTTTGATAAGAGGTAGCACAAGTTTGGGCAAGTACCTGTATTTCTTAAATGGAATACGTATCGAGAAGTACTGCTTAGTTTTTAGCTGCTTTTATTGTCCAGCAATCCTATTGATGATGTTGACAATCTGTAACAAAACCGAGGAGGGGAAATGAAACGCAAGGGATATGTTTGTACAATGTTATTGTGTGCCTTGGCCTGTATATTTTTATTCGGCTGTGACGACAGCAGTGGCAACATTTCGAACGTCAAAGTCAATATAGGGGGGGATGAGCAGAGTGAAACAGTCCGAGTAAAAGAAGTTGAAGGGGGAGTCCTGGTGGACGCCCAAGCCTTGGCAGCGCTGATAACTGACTTGGAATTCTACCGAACGGAAAATCCGCCAAATCCAGGTATTGTACTTCAGTATGGAAAGCGGCTTTCATTTGTCTCAGCAGGGTTTACCAAAGGGATTTATACCAACGGGACTGTAGAAATGAATCCGCCTTTGGAAATTTCCGAGGATCTCGTATATTGGACACCTTTAAATTTTATATCGGCCACAGTATCAAAGAAGAACCCTGATACGGATCCCGTGATAGAGCTTATTAATGATAATACTGTCATTTCTGTAAATGTGGAGCCAGCAGCAGTAATAGGTTCAATCGTACCTGAGACAAAAACAATTGCAGATCAACTGGTTGATGACTTTGACATACGTCAAGGTGAAATTTCTTTAACCAGCGCCATTGATATATATACTGGTGGATACCTACCTGACTGTAATGGTAACAACGCTACGAATTCCTATCTGGTAACCAAAAATCCGCTTTCTCCCCGTGCCACTGTATTCAACAGGCTACCATTGGGATTTTATATGGATCAAGACGAAGCCTTTATTTGGGTTGGAAAAACTCCTCCGGAAACCAAGTATTTTAGTTACCAACACTATTTAATGAACCGGGTGTTTACTGATGAAGAACCACCTTTGAAAAAAATCTATGCTCGCCTTGGTGATTCTTTCAACAACCTAAACATCCCACTTGGCGACGATCCATATAATCAGTTTTTTGTTATGATTTTCGCTAGTAACAAAGACACTCATGCGATGGTGAAGGATGCAATAATCAAAGCGGGTATCTCAGAAGAAAAGATTCTTACCCTGATTTTACCTGGTGAAGTTGGGCAGTTTGGTCAGGGCCCAGTGTCTGATGCTTTCACCTTCTTGCATCGGGCAACACTTTTCGCTGATCAAGCTGAAAAGGACGAATATACTAAGAACCCGCCTCTTGAAATTTTACGATTGACTCCTAAAGCTGAGCTTCCAACAAATCCGATGGATCGCCCAACCCCGCGTGAGCGCAAAACCGGAGTTAAAGAGCAAGATGATACAGACCTTGGCCTTCTGCTGGAAGATTTGCGAACTTCAATTATCGCTAAACACTCCGGTGACTACAAATATACAAGAGAGTTGAAAACGAGTACATGGATGTTTCCCGGCGGTGATGTTGCCATAGAAGCCCGTGAAAACGTTCTTGGCGAGACCAATGATACACTATATCTAAAATCGGAAATCTTTACACTGAATGAGGATGATCTCATTGTGGTTTACGGATCCAATCACGACTTAACTGGCAAATCACTGTATTCAAATGTCAGTTGCTATGGTACTAAAGCATTAAATGGTGTAGGGGGGATTTCCAGTACAGCTTCAAATACCCCAGGGACATCCTATTTTGGTTCTGCTGCTTCGTACCTTCCTGATGCCGAAGAAGCGGCACAAAACAGTGTTTTCGCCTATAAGTTTGCAAGAACTGAGATTGATGATTTCACCTACGCCATTGCAGATAACCAAGACGGCACTTTTACAGGTCACAACAACGGTGATACCGTATACATGGGCTTCAGAATGTACGTGGACAAAGACACTACGATTGGTCCATACCCAGGTAACACCGTAGACGGCCAATATTTTACCCGTATGGGACCTGATGGTAGTGAAGTCTTCTTTGATCAAGTAATCGTATTTTCCAACACCTCGGAAAATTAATCGTTTGACAAGCATTGTCCATGTCACTCTTCAATGGGACAGTCGCGAATGATCGGATTTCGATACTTCCCGCTCCTTGAAAACAGAAAAATAAGAAGGATCAGATCGGTCAAAAGCCCTCGCGAGCTTCCCAAAAGTGGTCCAGGGATGATTTACTGAAAGGCATCGTCTTCGTCGATGACATCCGAGCGCAGATCACCTACGATGACCCAAAAACAGATTTTCACAACCTTGATCTACGCCGCCTGCTTCAGCCGATAGCCCGTGATTTTCGTCTCGGCGAAATGTTTAACCTCGATGTGTTCCGGCGCGGCCTTGGCATCTTTCGGCACGAAGGGGACGGCTTTGTCTCGGTAGACCTCGTTCGGCGTGGCACTGCCCAGAAACGGAAGCGTCCCAAAACTTGTTAAAAATTGACGATGGTCTCCTCCGCGCCCAGAATGGGCGTGGAACATTCTGCTACGAACAGAAAAGGAGAAGACCATCATGAGTGAGTATGACGTATTAGAGCTTTTAGGGCAAGTTGACAGCACAGAAGCTGGCGAAACATTTCGAACCTTTTTACGTGGAGCGGCGCGAGATCTGATTCTGCGTGTAATGTCAGCGGAGGTTGAGCAGTTGTGTGGTCCTGCTTATCATCCTGATAAATCGGCAGAATATTCTCGTGCCGGTTCGGCTCCGGGTTCGGTGATCCACGAAGGGCGTCGGGAGGCGGTGAAACGTCCGCGCGTGCGTAAAGGCAAGGGAAACGGTGATAGCGAGGAAGTCATACTGTCCAGCTATCAAGCGGCTCGCGAGCCGGGAGAGCTTCACGCGATGCTGTTGCGGTCGCTGGTGGGCGGCGTCTCGACCCGGAATCAACAAAGCGTGCATCCCCAAAGTCCGAAGACGTCGAAGAGTAGCCTGAGCCGTCTTTTCACGAATGAAGGCGCTCGCCTTTTCGACGAGTTTCGCAAGCGCGATATCACCCGCGACGACTGGCTGATTCTGATGCTGGACGGGGTGCGTCTTGCCGAGGGTTTATGGGCCATTGTAGCCCTAGGGGTTGCCTGTGACGGCACGAAGCATATGCTGGATTTCGAGGTGGGTGCCTCGGAGAACACGCAGGTCTGCACCGCATTGACCTCCCGCCTGTCGTTGCGGGGTTTTGCTCCCAAGCCAGAGCATCGCCTGTTTTGCACCTTCGATGGCTCGAAGGCCTTGAAAAACGCGGTGAAGAAACAATGGTCCGACGCCGTTCTTCAACGCTGCCTAGTTCACAAAGAGCGCAATCTCAGACAGTATCTACCCCGACGCGACTGGGGGGAAGTCGCCGGGCTGATGCGGCGCATTCGCAAAGCTCAGGGCGCGGATGCTGGCCGGGAAGCATTGGAGAACCTACGGATTTTTGTATCCACGCGCAACGCCCAGGCGCTTGCAAGTATTGACGAGGCTGGCGAGGATTTGATCGCCCTGCATCTGCTGGAGGTTCCCAACACGCTGCATGTGAGCTTGCTGTCCACGAATCTGATCGAGAATTCGATCCGCAACATTCGCGGCAGGATCGGGCGGGTGACGCGCTGGCGTCCCGAGACCGACCAGCCGCAGCGCTGGCTTTCAATGGCGCTTACGGAGATCGAAAAAGGCTTTCGCCGGATCGGCGGCTACCGGGATTTGTTGGCTTTGGCTGAGGCACTGAAAAAGGAGAAGAAAAAGGAAGCGCCCAAACCGGGGAGAGTTGCGGCAAGTCCAGCGCATGTGGATTCCCAGCCATCCTGTGGCGTCTGAGAGTATCGGCTTCGCCGATATGGGGACGCTGTCCCCAAACCCCTGGGATTTTTCGCTCTGGGGACCTCAAGAGGGGCTGATGAAAAAAAGAAAAGGCAGAGAACAAACTCTGCCCCTCCATCGGTCACCCATCGTGGCGCTCCGGTTGCGTCCCCGCAGAGCCGTATCCTCCAGACAGGCAGGTTGAGGGTAGTACGAAGACGAAAGAATCGGCAAGGAAAAGAGTTGACGAACAAAGACTCAGGTCGGTACAATGCGAGTCATTAGGAAGCGGAGATCGTCGGAAGATTTAACAATTGCTGGGACATCCCCCCAGAAACTCATGCGGTCGCCGGACAGCCTGCCTTCGCTACGCGCCGTGGGGGAAAAACAAAAGGAACCTCATGGACGGGGGGAGTTTGAAAGGGACTTGCAAGTGCTGTCCCATTCTTATCAGTAGCGACCATTACTTGCACAACGGGAACTGGGATCCCAATATACTTGACTAGGCGACGGGTTCTGCGGTAACATTGGCCCCATGAAAACGACGAACTACCACGAACGAACCTTATCAAGCGTCCTGCGGCGAGCCGCTTCGCAGTTTCCAGCGACGGTCGTCACCGGCCCGAGGCAGTCCGGAAAAACAACCCTGGTTCGGCGGCTGTTCGGCGCGACGCATCAGTACGTCACACTGGACGACTTGCTCGTGCGCGAGCAGGCGGCAAGCGATCCAAGGCTGCTGCTGGAACGCTTTCCACCACCTCTGATTCTGGACGAAATCCAGTACGTCCCCGAACTTCTTCACTACATCAAGATGGACATTGACGAGCATCGCCAGGATTACGGTCGATACATTATCACGGGCTCCCAACATTTTCCGCTGATGCAGGGAGCAACCGAATCATTGGCGGGTCGGGCGGCTATCCTGTCGCTGTATTCCTTGTCGCTGGGCGAGGCGGTCGGCCGCCCGGATATAGATGCGGATTGGAAGGAGCTTCTGTTCCATTCCGAGGAGCGAGGTTTGACAGAGGCAGGACTGGATTCCGGCGCGATCCTACGCGCGATCCACGCAGGCGGCTTTCCCGAACCGGCGCTCTCGTCGAATATGGATGTACGCCTCTGGCATTCCTCTTATGTGCAGACCTATCTCGAACGGGACGTGCGCAGTCTGCGTGCGGTGGCGGATCTGGGGGATTTCCAGCGCTTTCTCTTCTCGCTGGCGCACCGGTCGGGGAGCCTAATCAACTACTCCGATCTGGCTCGGGATTTGGGGATCACCGCGAAAACGGTCAAGGCCTGGGTATCTGTCCTTGAGGCGGGGGGGCAAGCGTTTACTTTGAAACCCTTTTTCACGAATCTTGGCAAGCGACTGGTCCAGCGACCCAAGGTTTACTTCCTGGATACGGGCGTGTTGAGCTATCTGCTGGACCTCTCCGAACCCGAGCAAGTGGCGCAGGGCATGCACGGCGGGCCGCTGTTTGAAACGGCGGTTCTCGGCCAACTGGTGCGTCTGTTCGCGCACCGGGGTGAGAAGCCCCGCATTTATTTCTGGCGCACTGCCGCCGGTCACGAGGTGGATTTCGTCATTGAGGACGGAAACCGGCTCATCCCGATTGAAGCCAAACTGACGGCGACGCCCAACTCCAGGCATGCGGGGGCCATTGAGCGCTTCCAAAACCTCTTCGGCTCCAAGGCTGGCAAGGGCCTGCTGGTCTGCATGTGCAAGCAGCGCTTTCCCCTGACCCGGGGCGTGGATGCTGTGCCATTAGGATCGTTTTGATAATGGAAAACCAAACACTTTCAATATTTTGACAGACTTTACCAACCGTTCTGCACATGAGAGCGGACGGGGGTTCGATTCTCACTTGCTCCACCAATTTATATCGATGCAACCGGCTCCGCGCGACCTTGCGGGGCCGGTTATTGTTTGGAGCTAACGCGCTATAAGTGCTGAATCTGTAAGGGTTTTCCGCCCTGCCCTACGTTCCTGGTAGCTTGAAGCTGGGGACTTGCCTTGCACCCATTTCGCCCATTTCTTCCGCTTTCCCCCCGTTTTTCCGTCTCTTTCTCCAAAAGCTGGGGACCAGTCTCCAGGTTGGCCGTTTTCGGTCTCCAGTTATTTTCTAATGATTCCGGCACGTTGGGAACGCGCAAATTTTGCGCATCCCCAAGAGTTCGAGTCCTACGCGGTCATGGCGAGGGTACGTCGAACCGTCTCTTTCATGCTGCTTAGCGACAAAACGCGTTGATCGGCTGCACTTGTTCCTTCTCTCTTTTCTTCAGAAACCACTTGATGATGTCGTGCCAAGCGGCAATCTGTGGACTCCGGAGACTCGAACATTGGAGAAAGGAGCCGTGCATGAACCAAACGAAGAGAACAGAAAAAACGAAACCATCCATCCTTATGCAACTGTCGGAACTGGACGATCTGCCCACCGCAGAGTTGAAAACCCGGTGGAAGACCTATTTCGGGGATGATCCACCGCGCTTCAATCGGCAGTTTCTGATCAAGCGACTGGCGTATCGCATCCAGGAATTGGCCTATGGCGGGTTGTCTGAAAGCGTGCGGAAGCGTATGAAAGATCTTCTCGATGACGAGGGCTACGACGAGTTGGGCCTGCGAAGCCAACCGAAAAAGAAGAAATCCAGTGAGATTTTCCTTCCGGGTACGATGCTGGTCCGGGAGTGGCAAGACGAGCGTCACGAGGTCATTGTCAGCGAGGATGGGAGCTTCGCCTATCGCGACGTGCCGTATCGTTCGCTGTCGGCGGTGGCGCGTGCAATCACTGGAACACGCTGGAACGGCCCGAAATTTTTCCGATGTCGCGAGAAGAACCGATGAATCACGTCCACGGCGGACTCAGAAAAAGGAAAGAAAAAGGAAGAAACGGGAAACGTGCATCCATCGTGCGCTGTGCGATTTACACGCGCAAATCCACAAGCGAAAACCTCGACACGGATTTCAACAGTTTGGACGCCCAGCGCGAGGCTTGCGAGTTGTACATCCAGTCCCAAGCACAGGAAGGCTGGACGATTTTGCCGAATCGCTATGACGATGGGGTGGTTTCCGGCGCGACGATGGAGCGTCCTGCGGTGCAGCGCCTGCTGCGGGAGGTGGAGGCGGGATCCATCGACGTGATCGTGGTTTATCGCCTCGATCGCTTCTCACGCAATTTGCTGGATTTCACGCGGACGCAGCATTTTCTGGAGCAGTGCGCCTGCTCTTTCGTGTCCGTAGGCGAGCAGTTCAACACGAAAACGCCGATGGGCCGTTTCGCGATGCATGTGGTTTCCTCATTCTCTCAGATGGAGCGGGAAGTCATTGCCGAGCGCATCCGTGACAAGGTGGCGGCAAGCAAGCGTCGCGGGATGTGGATGGGCGGGGTGCCGCCTCTGGGGTACGACGTGGATTTTGAAAAGAAGAAACTGCTTGTCAATCCGGAAGAAGCGGATCTTGTCCGCCGGATCTTTCGACGCTTTCTGGAACTCGGATCCGGCGTGAAGCTGATCCGGGAGTTGAATGACGAGGGGTTTCATACGAAATCCTGGACGACGAAGCAAGGGAAACGGCGTGAGGGTCGGCCTTTCAATCTCGGTCATCTCTATCGGATCCTGAACAATCCGCTCTACATCGGTCGTGTAAAACATAAGGAGCAAACTCATCCCGGCGAGCATGAATCGATCGTCAAGCACGCGATGTGGGATGGTGTGCAAAAGCGCCTCAAGAGCCATGGTCTGCGTGGCGCGAGCGGTCGCTCGAAAACGCCCGCCCTGTTGAGAGGATTGATTCGTTGCGGTGCTTGCGGATCGGCCATGGGCATCACATACAGTCGTAAAGGAAACCGCAGCTACCGCTACTACCTGTGCGTGAGCGCAGCGAAAAACGGCTACGATACTTGTCCTGTACGAAGTGTTTCGGCGGGAGATGTGGAGGCGGCGGTGGTGATGCGGTTGCGGAAGCTGCTGCGCGAGGACGTTTTCGAAATGGAAGGTTTGGATGCCGAAACGGCCTCGGCGCTCGGCAAACTGGATGACCTGTGGGACGATCTGTTTCCGGCCGAACGGGAGCGCATCGTGCGTTTGTTGTTGAAGAAGGTGGAAGTGCATGAGGAGGGGTTGGAACTATCCGTGCGAAAGGAACGTTTTCATGCATTGGCCCTGGAGATCATCCATGGCGACGAGACCGTAACGACCGAAAGATGGATCGACGATCGTCCTTCGGAAATGGTGGTTTTCACCGTTCCGATGCGATTCAAGAAAAAGTCGGGGCGCAAGGCGATCCTTCTTCCACCGGATTCCCCTTCGCCGACACTCCATTCGAATGCGGTGCAAAAACCTCTTGCCGTGTCATTGGCCCGAGCGCATCGCTGGCGGGAACTTCTGGATGCGAATCATTTCCCCTCGATCGGCGGACTTGCGGAAGAAATCGGTGTGGACCGCGCCTATGTCGGTCGTTTGCTGAACCTGACGCTTCTGTCTCCAACCCTCATTGTCGCAATGCTGGACGGGAAGGAACCAGCGGGGTTGTCGCTGGAGAAGCTGACGCGCAACACGCCGCTTTCGTGGGACGAGCAGTACCGGTGCTTCGGGTTTCAGTCGGAATGATCTCCCATCGCTTTCCGACCTGACCGCGAATTCATGCCAAAGCCAATGGACTGTGCTGTGTGGTGGTGTTTCGCTGACCATTCAGGGCTCATGTCCTGGGTTTCGTGTCAATTTTCGGGGTTTGAAAATTAGGCGTGATTTCGCGAGCTTGCGGCATTTACCGCCAGATCGACTCCAATTTACAGACCTTCTTCGTCACCTTTTGGCTCGCGTCGGCGACGGTGGAATTCCGCGCCAAAAATCGATGCAAAAAGTCGCGTAATTTCGACGGGTTACAGGCGCATTTTTCACCCGCAAAAACGCCAAATTGGACCGCAACCTGCATGACACAGGCAACACGGCAACGATGCCGACCAAGAAAGGATGAAGACGATGAGCACACGGACTGCACAGCAAGCCTACAAAGAGAAGAGGAAGCAGATCGACAAACGCATCAACGAGATCAGGAAGCAACTCGACCACCACGTCGAAGCGGTAGAATCCATCCACTATGGTCATGTGGGCGATATCTCCCACGTAGAGTGTCTGCTCCATCAGATCGAGGCTTTTTTGAAAAACGAAGACATCGACGATTGAGAAAGGAGAACACGATCATGGGTACGACCAAGAACCTGAAAGAGGCCTGCGAACAGTATCTGGAGCATTTGAAAGCGGTCGGCAAAAAGCCTTCTACCCTCGGTACAGCCCGGCGCACGCTGGATCTGCTGATTTCTGAAATGGGCGAGGACAAGGAGGTGAAAAAGATTCTTCCCTTGCATGTGGATAAATTCTTCAAGAGCGAGGCCGCCACCATGCAACCTGGTAAGGATGGACCGAAACCCCGAGCTCAGGCCAGCATCCTGCAGATCCGGCGCATTGTGCGCCAGGCGCTGGTGTACTGGCACAAACAGGGATTCAGCCCATTGGTAGCCCTGCCCAAAGAGGACAAAAAGTACCTGGACGAGAACGTGAGAAAGTCCTCATCCACCCAATCCAACATGGAGGAAAAGTAAACCATGGACCGCGTTCGAAAAGGAGATCACATAAAACTTATCCAAATGCCGAACGACCCCGATCCGATTCCGCCCGGATCCGAAGGACTCGTGATCGAGGTTATCGAAGGCCCGCTGGCGCAGATCCTCGTCAAGTGG
Source organism: Myxococcota bacterium (assembly GCA_963663525.2). Classification (GTDB taxonomy): domain Bacteria; phylum Myxococcota_A; class SURF-8; order SURF-8. The sequence goes on along the minus strand of CAXXHC010000001.1, from coordinate 3,196,504 downwards.
ATCGGGATGGAACGCAGTCTGGCCTTGATTCCCGGTGTCGATAGGTTCGAGATCGTAAAGCCAGCAAAAAACGAGGAGGATTCGCCATGACACGAAGCATCGACATCGGCTATCGAGGCGGGACTTCTCGGTTTTATCTCATACCGATCGACCGTAAAAAATTGCACGGTTTCAAGCGTCGTATCGCATTGGATGAAAATGGCAACGAATGTGCCAGCGCTCATCTCACCCGGGATGGGCGTTTTCTTTTGCGTGCGGGAAGTACCTCGGATCTCTATATCAATGATAAGGGCGACACGGTACGTCGAAGCGAATTGGTAACCGTAGATGAGAACGGAAAGCCGCTGAAAAAGTTTTCGGCGACTGTGGGAAGAACGGAACTCCTTGAAACTCCAGGTGATTTGGACGAATTTCTCAGCCATATCGTGACCAAAGTTCATGCACTGAAAGCCGAAACCCTTGATTCGGAGTTGGAAGAAGCACTGCTTGATGGTGCGATTTTCCGTATTCCGTATCGTCCACGGGCCACGTACACCGATTCTTCCACCTTTCTGCTAGCCAACAAACACGGCATCTTTCTGGTTCGGGCCGAAACCTGTTCATTCGACTTTGTAGGTTTGGAACAGACGATTTCGGAGTTCGAAGCTGAGTGGGATGATGGCGAGGATGAAGAATTCGATTTCGAGATCGAATGGAGGAACGATCATGCCCTGCCGTAAGATCCGACTGGCCGATCATCGCGGGCGCGAAGCGACAGTTTTGCTGGTCCCTCGACAAAAACCTCCCGACGTGTCCTATACCGATCCCTCCGGTTCACCGGTTCGATTCACACGGCGGATCAAGGCGACGGAAACGACGAACGATACGGCATTGTTGTCGCGATACGGCGATCCGGATTCGTTGGCGCAAGCGTTGATCGATGGCGATCCCGAAATCGATTTGCAGACGGCGGGACGTGATGCCGGTTCCTGTGATCGAGTGCATGTGGGAGCGGATGGACAACCGCTTTACTCGGCGCGTAGTTTCGAAGTGATTTATGACCGGAATGGAAACGAAATCGCCCGTCGGGAACCGGAAAACATCCCATCCAATCTTGTTCCCGATGCGCCACCGCAATGGTCAGGGAAGTTGATTCCCAAAATGGATGCCATTCGGCAATATGCTTTCACGCGGGCCTACCAGATACGCCATAGCAATGGACTGGAATTTGATTTTCTTTTCGGTCTGGCGAGATACCTGGAGGAGTGCAACTCGATGGTGCTGGTCGGCTCAGGTCCGAAAGGAACGGGGCCACTCATTCTGGAACGCAACGGGATCCCCATGAAGGGGTTTCTGGAAGGCCGAACGAAGGGAGATCGTTATCGACTCGTGCTGCATTTGGCCGCTTTCGAGTTGAAACGACCGGAGATGTCGTCATGACGGATGCGATCCAGACCATGATCGCGGCCTACAAACGCAATGTAGCAGGTGCCTATCGCTCGCTTGCGCCGGATCGCAATGAAGCGGAGCTAGCGCCAGGACTGTCCATCGTTTCCGAGAAAATCGATGGCGAAACCTGGTTTCTGCATGCCGATGGCGAGCGTTGCATCCTTCTGTCCCCATTTGGAAAGAAACTGGAAAATCTTCCGCTCACGATGGAAGCACAAAAGGTGTTGAACGGTTGGCGCGGTTTGTTGGCGGGCGAGTTGTATGCCGCCGTCGATTCCGGTCGACCCCGCGTCTTCGATCTGCACGCCGCCCTGGGACGCAAGGGAAACCCGGATCGACTGCGCTTCGCCGTCTTCGATATTCTCGTGGATGAGGAAACGGATACATGCCGCTTTCTCTTCACCAAACGATTGGCTCTCCTTCAACGGATTGTGGGTCAGAGCCATGCCTCGTTTCATCTTGCAGCTTTCGAGACAGCGGATACACCCGTTGCAGTTGCTACAGACTACGAGCGCATCGTGACTTCCGGCGGCGCGGAAGGCCTTGTCGTTCATGCTGCCGATGGTCGGATCTACAAGATTAAGCCGGAGATCACCATCGATGCGGCGGTGGTTGGGTATGTGGGTAGCAGCTCCGGCGTCTCCGAACTTCTGCTGGCGCTGATGAAACCGGAAGGCGTCTTTCAGCTCATCGGTCGCGTGAAAACGGGGTGGAGCCGGGAAGAGAATGCCGATCTGCAAAGACGTCTGATTTCGATGGTTTGCGATTCCACCTATCGCAAAACGAACGACCATGGACAACTCTACCGTTGGGTGAAGCCGGACCTTGTCATCGAGGTCAAATGCAACGATCTCATTGCGGCCAACAGCAAAAACGAACCCGTCCGTCGCATGGCAATGAATTTTGGCGAGAAAACCGGCTGGTCGCCGCTTGGTCCAGCCCCCTCCGTCAGCATGATCCATGCCGTATTTCGACGCATTCGTGAGGACAAACAGGTCATACGTCCGGATGTACGCGTCGAACAGGTCTCGGATCTCGTTCCGATTGCTGAGCAGGAATGCGTTGATCCAGCATTTTTACCTGAATCCGAGATCATTCGCCGCGAGGTCTACACCAAGCAAAGCAAAAAGGGTCTGGCTGTACGAAAGTTGGTTGGTTGGAAAACCAATAAGCACGAAATCGATCCGGCCTATCCCAACTTCGTGATCTTCTTTACCGACTACGCTCCAGGTCGCAAACAGCCGTTGAAGACCGATTTGCGTGTGGCAACCCGTGAAACGACGTTGCATACTTTCGCGGACGACTGGTTGGCCGAAAATATCAAGCGTGGCTGGGAACAGATATCACGTGACGAAGGTCGAATGGGAATTGAAAACCATCACGACCTTGAAAAAGGTTCACCATCCATTCCGCCTTCGGAATCCACTCGCCATCTGAAAATCGCCTTTGCCCGTTCGACTTCGCCGACCTTCCCCATCATCCGCAAGCGATTGAATAGATTGGCGAAACTCGGTTATCTTGACATCACGAAGGACGACAAAGGCCGTGAATCCTGGTTCGAGCTATCGATCACGCAAGGTCTCGTCGAAAACGCCAAACGCATCGACAATCTCCTGAACATCGTCAAAGCCTGGAAAACCACCGAAGTCTCCATTGATGGCGAACTGGTGGGGAAACATGATCTTCAGGATTTCATGGACCGGTTGGAAGACACCCGCCGCTGTTGGCTGAAGCGCAAAAAGCAAGGAGAAGAGGTTTGTCGAAAGACCTGCATCCTTGGTTGCGACGCCCTGAATCTCTGGGGCTCCCATGAATGGCTAAAATATTCGGGATGCGACGCTCCGCCCTGGTGGACTGTGGGACGTTTTGCGGACGAAAAGGTGATTCTCGATAAAAACGCTTTGAAGAAACAGCTTGAAGCCAATCGCAACGCCGAAGTTCGGCTTTGTCCCCACTATGATAAGGATATTGTATTGTCAAAGATCGAGGCCCTGCCTGATACGATCGAGGCGGACGATGAAAACCGGATTCCACTGTATCACAGCGACACGGGGAAATCCGCATGGATCTGGCCGATCCACGAACCCATTCCGCCGACCTTGCGAAAAACCAAGGACAATCCCTGGCGTTCCGGAGGTCTGAATATCAGTGTCGATCTGGGACGTGGCGATAAGAGTAGAAATGGAGATGACGAAAATACAGAAAACACGTCATCCAGAGTCATTCCTCCCACAAGGTACACCGATATCGTGGGTCAAGATGACGTGGTGGAGGCCGTAAGAGATCGAATCGAACTGCCGCTGAAATACGCCGATCTTTTTCAGCGGATCGGTGCCAAACCCCAGGCCGGGGGTGTCATTCTCGCCGGTCCTCCGGGTACGGGAAAAACCCTGCTGGCCAGAGCTGTGGCCGGTGAATGCGACGCTCATATCGAATCCGTATCGGGACCGGAACTGCTTTCGAAGTGGGTCGGTGCTACGGAAGAAGCATTGAGAACAATCTTCGAGCGGGCCAGGGAGTTTTCGCCCTCCGTGATTCTCTTCGATGAGATCGACAGCTTGGCCGTATCCCGTGGTTCCGCCGATGCCCAGTATCAAAAAAGCATGGTGACGCAACTTTTAGCACTGTTGGACGGATTGGAAGAACGCGGGAAGGTGTTCGTTATCGCAACAACAAACAGACCTGAAGATATAGATTCTGCCCTGCGTCGACCTGGCAGGTTCGATCAAATCATTCACATGGGACCACCCGATGAAAGAGGAAGAGCTGCCATTTTTCGCCATTATCTGAAACCACTTGTTCTCACCCCAGAGCTTGATCGTGATTGTCTCGCCACGGACCTGGCTTCACTCACTCCCGGATTCACCGGTGCCGACATTGCACACTTTTGCCAAAATGCTGCGAGAATCTGCGTCAAGGAGGCCAGTCGGATGGAGTCTCCGTTGGAAAACCTGGCGATTACAAAAGAACACTTCGGGAAAGCATTACAGGAAATGAACCATGCTTCTTTTACGGTCAAAAGCCACTATAAACACCAGAAATATCTACGTAAATCCAACATCATCCCGTCCGAAACACCCTGTGAGAATTAATTGGCTACCGGAACAATAATAGGCTATTATTGGGCTACTGGATGATAAAAAGGAGCTAGGATGGCGATCAAGCTGACATTGAATGGAGAAAAACTGTCCCGCATGGAACTCCCGATCACCACCGGTTGGATGCTGGGTGCCTGCATGGAGGCACGCGGCAAGCAGGATTTGTGGATACGGCAGAAACCGGAAGTTCTTGAAGTTTTACGGGAGCAGGCCATCATTCAGAGCGTCGAATCCTCCAACCGCATCGAGGGTGTCGTGATCGCTGCCGAGCGTCTGCGCCCAGTAGTGCTGGGCAAGGACAAACCGAGAGATCGCCCGGAAGAGGAACTGGCCGGATACCGAAAAGCGCTCGATTGGATCTTTACCCGAAAACGACCCGTTGACGTATCGCCGGATGTCGTTCGCAGACTTCATGCCATGGCCCAGGGTGGTTTTACGGGCGATGCAGGTCAATGGAAAACCAAAAACAATGAAATCGTGGAAATTCTGCCCAATGGAGAACGGTCGATCCGATTCGTTCCGACCCGCGTAAAAGACACGCCCAAGGCGATGGAGCGTCTGTGCCTCAATCTCAATGAGGCGGTCGATGAAAGACGGATACCCACTCTGTTGCTGATTGCCACCTTCGTGTTCGATTTTCTCTGCATTCACCCCTTTCGGGACGGCAACGGTCGTGTTTCCCGACTGCTGACGACATTATTATTGAAAGAACACGGCTTCGATGTAGGCCGTTACATCAGCCTGGAGCGCCTCGTCGAGGAAGACAAGGTTGAGTATTATCGAGTACTTGCTCAATGTTCGAAGGGATGGAGCGAAGGTGATAACGAAATTCTGCCCTGGTGGAATCACTTTCTCGGCATCCTTCGCCATGCCTATCAGAATTTCGAACGGCAGGTCGAATCCGCCGATGCTCGTCCGGCCAAAAGCGACCTGGTGCGCCAGACCATACTTGGTCAGATCGAATCCTTCACCCTAGCCGATCTGGCCGCGCAATTGCCCGCCGCCAGCCGCCAGCTGATCAAGAAGGTTCTTTCAAAAATGAAAGACGAGGGATTGGTTCGACTCAAAGGCAAGGGGCGTGGCGCACGATGGGAAGTCGTACGATAAAAGACCACGATTCGACCTCTTCCATGTCGGCACTGAGTCCAAAATACATCATACAACAATAACAGCCGACTTGAGGTAAATTCGCAACAATATAACCGTTTCCGTTGCTTCCGGACACTGTATTTACCAGATGTCCGCCCGTACATCAAAATGTGACGGGGTTGAAGTAAAAACGTCGAAAAAGGTGAAAGGAGAAATGTAAAGCCCAGTGTTTTTTACCATTTTTTTACTCTTCCATGAGGTTTTCACTGTTTCCCCTCTGAAAAAAGCTTCGAAGGCAGGCTCGGAGTTGACCAGCAACTCCGCACTCGACGCGGGTTCCAGCTTCTCACTGACTCGGTAGGCCAGAATGCGCCGAGAATAGTTGTCGATGATCGCCTGGATATAGGCCTTCGAGCCGTTGACAAGTCGAACCACCGTCACATCGACATGCCAAATGCCGTCCGGCTTGTTCGTGCGAATACCCTGGGTAGGCTTGGATGGATGAACTCGGGTTCGCGGACGTCTCCAGTCTCGTTCACGTGCATAGCGCAACCACGTCGAAGGAGACGCAAACACCTTGCCCAGACGTTGTGCAAGCATCCCAAGACGACTGGTCGGCACATGACGATAGTCGTCGGAAACTGCCATCTCGTGCATCAGGCGAACCTCTTCCGGTGTCAACTGGGTGGGGTGGATCGCGGGACATGACGCGCGATCATCAAGCGAGCAACCCGCCGCCTTCCCACGACACCAGATGTGATACCGTGAAGGGCTGATGCCGACGATGGACAGAACCGCCTTCATGGGTATGGCCCGGCATCCTCTTTCAATGGCTGAGAGCAGTTTCTTTTTATCCGCACCCTCGGGCAACCTCTGCTGGTCCAAACGGTTCTTGGAAATCCGGCAGAGGGTCTGGAGCAATATCATCACAGCCGTTACGATCCGTAAACGTCGTTCCAGCTTCAAAATCCGCTGACGGACCAAAGGATCATCGGTCATGTCGAAAATCTCATGGCTCACAACTTCCAGTTCAGGTCCATGCAACCAGCCATTGATCGTCGATCTGGGAACCTCGAGATCTTTAGCCAAGCTCACATCGCCAGTTTTTCGGACGTATTCGCGAAGCCGATGGTCGTAAACGCGCTTTTTCTGTAGAGTTGATTTCATGGTCGTATCATACTACAGAGCCGTCGGACACAAAGAAATATCAGTGCTCAGTCATTTGGACTGACGGACGTAATGTACGGACCACCGGACACTTTTGTCCAGAAGGCATTGACCAACAGCACGGCGGAAAACCCTTACAGATTCCGCACTTATAGCGCGTTAGCTCCAAACAATAACCGGCCCCGCAAGGTCGCGCGGAGCCGGTTGCATCGATATAAATTGGTGGAGGGAGTGCACCAGTTTACAAACTTTCTCTGGGTTTTGGGAAAATTTGAAAAATTGGCAAGTCATTGAAATAACTTCGGTTTTAGAATTTCTACAGAGAATGGTTCGAAACTAAATATCGGTATGCAATATTACGTTCAAACTTTTCTCGTGAAAATACTGGCTTTTTTCGATTTTCTCTCCGATTTTCTCCAGTCCGAAATCTGAGAGAGTTTGAGAATTAGTTCCTTTCGGTATGCAGAAAAATCTTTCGAAATTGACTCAAAACAATTCAAAAACTCGAATTGTAGAGACAGTTTCAAGCATCGGTTCCTTTCGGTTTGCAGAATGAAAATCGGGATGATCTCTGATAGGTTATGTCTCCTGGAGTTTCGTGTCAGGTGTTTCCATTCCGGGTTTGTGGAATTCTATCTTTCGTAAAGCAGTTAATGAAAAATCCTATGGCAAACTTCCGATGACACATCAAAATACACCGAAACCGTACTCGATCAGATCGAAACAACCAAGGTTTGCTGTTGCCAAGAGGGATGGTTTACGTTAACATGTCGGAATATTGACATGATTGATTGATACTTATTAAGCGAAGCTACTCTGTTTCCAACTATCCGGAAACAATTAGTATATAGAAGGTTTAAAGATTTGCAAGGAATCAGACCGACTCCTTGACGAGGTATGGACATGGGTAAGACCGACATCCCCAAGTTTCGAATCTTCTTTTCCTCTCCGGGCGATGTTCAATCCGAACGTTACCTTGCGGATGAGGTTGTTAAGCGACTACAAGCCGAATTCGCAGACCGGGCGTACTTGGAACCGATATTCTGGGAACACGAACCGCTACGGGCTACCGCTCATTTTCAAGAGCAGATACCGCGCCCGTCCCAGACGGATCTGGTGGTGGTAATTTTGTGGTCACGGTTCGGTACACGTTTGCCTCCTGGAGTCGCCTGCCGTCCTGATGGTAGTCATTACATGTCCGGCACGGAGTATGAGTTCGAGGACGCCATCGGTTCTCATCGGGAGCGGGGAGTTCCAGATCTGTTGGTCTACCGTAAAACCGCCGTTGCCATGACGGAACTGGATTCCGAGGAATTGGTTCTGGAGCGTCTGTCACAAAAAAGGGCTTTAGACAGTTTTATCGGCAAGTGGTTCAGCGACGAGTCGGGCTCCTTCAAGGCCGCCTTTCATACGTTCGAAACACCAGCTGGGTTCGAAGAAATTCTGGAAAAGCATCTGAAGAAGCTTCTTGAAGAAAAATTTCCACTCAGCCTTGACGATCCTCCGCCCCCACCGCGCTTCTGGAAGGACGCACCGTTTCGTGGTCTCGAATATTTCGATGTGGAGCACGCACCGATCTTCTGTGGACGCACCGCAGCTTGCGATGATGTTCTGGGTATTCTTCGGCGGCAAGCCGCAGCAGGAAGGGCCTTTGCGCTCATCGTGGGGGCGTCGGGTTTGGGTAAATCGTCACTGATGCGTTCCGGTGTTCTTCCCCGGCTGATCCGGCCAGGTGAGATAGAAGGCATCGGCCTTTGGAAATACGCGATTTTCCGTCCCAGCGATTCCAAAGGTAGTCTGGTGCGAGGTCTTGCTTTTTCGTTGTTACGCGAGATGGCCCTGCCCAACCTTGCCGGTCGGACGGTGGATTCGGCGGAGTTGACCCGCCTTCTAGCCGAAGAACCGGACACTGCTGCCGAGATGATCAAGGATGAACTGTTGTCTCTGGCCAACGAAACCGCTGCCAAAGAGGACTTGGCATCTCCACCCTTGTCTCGTCTGGCCCTGGCGGTGGACCAGTTCGAAGAGATCTTCACGATCGAAGGTCAGGCGAATGAAGACAGGTTGCAGTTTATCCGCGCGCTGGATGCCCTTGCGCGATCCGGCGTCGTATGGATCATGGCGTCGGTCCGTTCGGATTTTTACGCAGCCTGCTCGGAAATCCCGGAGTTGATGTCCCTTAAAAAAGATGGTCAGTATGACCTAAAACCTCCCACTCCGGCGGAAATCACACAGATGATACGCAGGCCGCTGATGCTGTCCGGCCTGCGTTTCGAAAGTAAAAAAGTATCTGACGAGCAACTTGACGATGTGATCCGCGATTCAGCCAAGGACAACCCCGAAGCCCTCCCGTTGTTGGAGTTTACCCTGGACGAGTTGTATCGGCGCCGCTCGCCGGAAGGAGAAATCACATTTTCTGCCTATAGAGAGCTGGGGCGACTTGAGGGAGCTCTGGCCAAGCGAGCGGAAGAGGTCTTTCAATCGCTGTCTTCAAAAGTTCAAGACTGTTTTGGGAGTGTTTTTGCAGGACTCACCGCTCTGCAACAAAGTGAAAAAGACCGTGTGGTGCGCCGCCGTGTAACCCTCGACAGGCTGGCCAATACGCCCGAACGGCTGGAGTTTGTCCAGATATTCATCAAGGCCAGGTTGTTTGTAGCCGATCGCGAGGATGACGGCACGGCCTCGGTCAGCATCGCCCATGAAGCCATTTATAAGCACTGGGAACGGCTCCAGCACTGGCTCAAAGAGGATCGCGAGTTCCTACTGGCAAGAGCCAGGCTGACATCGCGTGCTGCCGAATGGCGGGGCGAAGAACGATCACCGGACTACCTGCTGCCCGAAGGGGCTCCGCTCAAGGAAGCGAAGAAATGGCTGGATCGACGGCGGGATGATTTCAGCGCCGAAGTCGTGGAGTACATCGAGGCATCGTTGAAGGCTGGAGCGGGTCGGAAAAGACGTCGAACGTTGTTAGCGACCTCCGGTCTTTCGTTGCTGGTTTTTATTTCTCTATTCGCCTTGGTCGTCTGGGACACATATTTCAGGATGCACGAAACGTTTTGCGCCAACTTCACCTGGAGAAACGGGGCCATGGAATGTGTGGGCGAGATAAGCTCCTCCATGCAGAAGCAGAGAAACCGCACCTATAAGTTTTACACGCGCGGAGGAAAAACTTTGAATGTCGAAATTCTCAACGGATCGGGGACATTGGTTGAAAACGACGAAGGAGAAGCGGTCTTTGAGCATCACTACGACAGAGCAGACCGGGTGAGCGAAATCGTGGTTAAAAACCGGCACGGCAAGCGTCTGGAACGAAAAGTACTGACCTTTACAAGGAACATTGTCGATATTACCTCCTTGGATCGCTTCGATCGGCCCAAAAAGCGAAAAAAGTCAGAAGTCAGCCGGGAACGAGTTACTTTGGACAAGAATGGTTTTGAGATTCATGCGTTGTATATGAACAGCTACGGAACGCCCAAACCCAATGAGGAAGGATTCGTTGCGGCGAAACAGGAAAACGATGAACGCGGTTTGTGGATCAAGCTTGATGTCTTTGACTCGAACGACCAGCCTATGTCGACCAACAGCGGGATCGGGGGCGTAACGGTAAAATATGATTCCTTGGGTAACGAGATTGAATATGCCTTCTTCGGTGTGGACGGCGAACCAACTTTGCAAATAGACGGTGTTGCCGGTTGGCGGTCGAAGTTCGATGAGAAGGGGAATAAAATCGAGAGCGCCTTCTTCGGAGTTGACGGAAAACCGACCTTGATTGATGACGGCTATGCAATTTGGCGGTCGAAGTTCGATGAGAAGGGGAATGAAATCGAGATCGCCTTCTTCGGTGTGGACGGAAAACCGATCTTGCATAAAGAAGGCTATGCAATTTGGCGGTCGAAGTTCGATGAGAAGGGGAATGAAACCCAACGTACATCTTTCGGTGTGGACGGAAAGCCGATCTTGATTGATGACGGCTATGCAATTTGGCGGTCGAAGTTCGATGCGAAGGGGAATAAAATCGAGAATGCGTTTTTCGGTGTGGACGGAGAGCCAATCTTGGATAAAAACGGTGTTGCCGGTTGGCGGTCGAAGTTCGATGAGAAGGGGAATCAAGTCGAGAGAGCCTTCTTCGGTGTGGACGGAGAGCCGATCTTGATTGATGACGGCTATGCTGGTTGGCGGTCGAAGTTCGATGAGAAGGGGAATAAAATCGAGAGCGCCTTCTTCGGAGTTGACGGAAAACCGACCTTGATTGATGACGGCTATGCAATTTGGCGGTCGAAGTTCGATGAGAAGGGGAATGAAGTCGAGAGCTCCTTCTTCGGTGTGGACGGAAAACCGATCTTGCATAAAGAAGGCTATGCAATTTGGCGGTCGAAGTTCGATGAGAAGGGGAATGAAATCGAGAGTGCCTTCTTCGGTGTGGACGGCGAACGAACTTTGCAAATAGACGGTGTTGCCGTTTGGCGGTCGAAGTTCGATGAGAAGGGGAATAAAATCGAGAGCGCCTACTTCGGTGTGGACGGAAAACCGACTTTGCATAAGGTCGGTGTTGCCGTTTGGCGGTCGAAGTTCGATGAGAAGGGGAATAAAATCGAGATCGCCTACTTCGGTGTGGACGGAAAACCGACCTTGATTGATGACGGCTATGCCGTTTGGCGGTCGAAGTTCGATGAGAAGGGGAATGAAATCGAGAGTGCCTACTTCGGAGTTGACGGAAAACCGATCTTGCATAAAGAAGGCAATGCCGTTTGGCGGTCGAAGTTCGATGAGAAGGGGAATGAAATCGAGAGAGCCTTTTTCGGTGTGGACGGCGAACCAACTTTGCAAATAGACGGTGTTGCCGGTTGGCGGGCGAAGTTTGATGAGAAAGGGAATGAAACCCAACGTACATCTTTCGGTGTTGACGGAAAGCCGATCTTGGTTGCCGAAGGCTTTGCCGGTTGGCGTTCGAAGTTCGATGAGAAGGGGAATCAAGTCGAGAGAGCCTTCTTCGGTGTGGACGGAAAGCCGATCTTGATTGATGACGGCTATGCAATTTGGCGGTCGAAGTTCGATGCGAAGGGGAATAAAATCGAGAATGCGTTTTTCGGTGTGGACGGAAAGCCGATCTTGATTGATGACGGCTATGCAATTTGGCGGTCGAAGTTCGATGCGAAGGGGAATAAAATCGAGAGAGCCTTTTTCGGTGTGGACGGCGAACGAACTTTGCAAATAGACGGTGTTGCCGGTTGGCGGTCGAAGTTCGATGAGAAGGGGAATGAAATCGAGAGAGCCTTCTTCGGTGTGGACGGAGAGCCGATCTTGATTGATGACGGCTATGCTGGTTGGCGGTCGAAGTTCGATGCGAAGAGGAATGAAATCGAGCGAGAATATTTTGGTGTGGATGGGAGACCGACTTTGGATAGTAATGGCATTGCGGGCTACCTACTCACGAGAGATGTAAAAAACACGCCATCCAGGAACATCGACTTCAATACTGAGTATGAGCCGATACAAGGCTGGTTTGTGTTAGCTAGAGGATTTATTAACTGGAAAAAAAAAGCCGATCAGTTCGTTTTTCAATTATTGAATGGAAAGCCGGTTTCCGTCCCGAAGCTAAAGGCTCTTCTAGAGGAGCGCCTAAAAGCATACCTGATCAGTTTCCGGGCAGAGCTTTTACGGCGCACGAATCCCGAATTGTTTTTTAACGCCCGCGGCGTATTGGTTACATTTATCGGTCCAGACAGCCAGGCCGAGGCCGCCGGAGTCAAACCGGGCGATATCTTGTTGAAGTACAACGGTACAAAGTTGAATTCCGTACATCAGGCTATTGCCACGATTGAGGAGTTCAAAGGAGAGCAGGCGGAGTTGATTGTCCTGCGAGACGGAAAACACATTTCCTTCACGATGAAGCCGGGGAAGATAGGAGTTATGTTGGAGCCGCAGTAGGGTTTGCACCAGGATCTGTGGTTCGGTTTTTAGAAATCAATTACCGATATAGGAATTCTGGAGTTTGAAATGGCACAAACCATCTCACGGATAAAACAAACAGAATCTTCATTGATTCCGTTTACACGAAACAAGGAAAAATATAAACAAAGCAAGACGTGGAGAGCCTTACCGATATCGATCTTACTATTTATAGGTATCGCTATCGCATCGGTTGGTTGTTCTAAGCGAAGCGACCAGGATGTACCCCAGCAAATCGAGCATTTATTACAGAAAGCTAAAAAGGCCAGAAAGGAAGGGCAGGAGTTTTCCAGTATTGCAAAGTTTTATAGGGCTGCTTTCGAATTGAAACGCGAAGAAATGAAGGAAAGGGAAGTTCATGCTGGTAAGAATTCCGGGATCGGTCCGTGCACTCTGCTTGAATATGAAGGTTTTGTCCATAATTATGAGCAATTTGCAAACGCCGCATCCTCTCTTTCGAGTGCAATCATATATGTGGCCAAACAATCCACAGATGAAGAGTTGCGTTTGCAAGCCGCTCAATATCTTTTCAGTATAGGACTTATCGAAATCAGTCACGCGCTTTTGAATAACGTCGCCTTTCGGCTTCATAATAAAGCATGTTCAAGCATGGGCACTTGGCGAGCGGTTTCCGATGCGGCACAAAATATGGGCCGCAAGGATTTGGCGAGTTTCATCGATGAGTATCTTCATGCTGGTGAGAATGCAACGTCTTCCAGTAGTCCTGAAAAAGTAGAAAAAAGCGAACATCAAAAACGAGCTGAACAGATATTTGAATCAAGTTCACTTTTAAAGCTTCTTATTACGGATAAGCCTGATGATGGACCAAGGTATACTTCTGTCTTGAAAAAACTGCTTTTCCAGGCAATTACCAAGGAAAAACTTCCGAATGGTTTTTTGCAGAAGACGTTGGCTAGCCTTCAGCCGAGCGGATGTTTGGGACCGGCGAAAATACAAACTCGGTCCAATACCGCTAAAAAGGAGCTTCTTGCGGATCTTCTATCCTTTCACGGGAACGTTCCCGTTGGCAACAGTCCGTTTGCCTTACCGGAAGCTGGTACATTGGTGTCGATTGGGCTGGATGCTATTGCCGTGAACGGTAAAACGGCTGTTGAAAAACCAAACAACGAGATACCGAAAGAAGCATTTCAAGATGGAGAAGGTAGTTTTTTTATCACTCCACTTTTCGATTCCTTAGAGAAAGAGGTTAGAGCTCGGGAAAAAAGTGGTGCGAGAAATGGATTGTGGCGACGAAACGATATGTTGGTGATAATAGCGGATCGACAGGTAAAAAAACATGAACTTGAGAATGTCGTTTACACCGCAAAACAAGCTGAGTTTAGGAAGTTTGTGCTTGTTATTAAAAATGGAAAGGGGGAGCATCGTGTGATTCCACTGCTGGAATATGGAGTTGGGAGACGTGCTTTTGCTGCTCTCGATAAAAAGAACTGCTCGAAGGTTTCTCCTATATCACTCGATCTATCTGGGTTTGCACCAAACCCAGATGACCTAGAAAACCCTTTTCTGAAGAAGATCGCGACTCTTTCGAAAAACACCTCTTTTATCATTTTGTTTGAGCATTATTTAGAAATATTTCTTCTCTTCCCTGGTCCCGCTTGTAGTTTTGATTTTATCACGAACTATCTACTGTACGGCCAGCAATCCATTCAATGTTCATTCAGTATTAACAATCAAGGGATTCTGGGAAACTTAGTTATTGATGGGGCATCGCCACAACTGGAATCCCAATGCTTGCGCCGTTGGATACAGGCATGGAACGTTGACGGCAATTTAGAAGGATCGTATAGATTCTCTTTTTCTTTTCCGCCTCGAAAAGGGATACCAAAGGCGGGACAACTCGATCTAATTAATCCAGATAATCCAAATCGATTGTCAGAGAAAGCATCCAAAGCTGAGAAAAATGATGTGGCCTATCATGGACCTTTGTATGTGGAAAGAGATGAAAATATTGCGGTTGGAATCTCACCCGAACTTGCCAAAGCTCTTTCGACACCGTGTAAAAATGCTATTGAATGCCGAAACGTAGAGAATGTGAAAGCCTCCAAGGCGGCTTTGCAAGCGCTTTTCAGGAATCTGATGAAACCCGGCAGCTTCGCCTTTGATGACAACCGTGTAAATGTGTACTATGAAGGGAAGGTAGAGGTTGACGACATTGTCTCTGCTGTGAATGTTGTCAACGAAGCTTATCGTGAAGCGTTGGGAGCAGAGAAAGGAATTCATGATGATAGTGTTTGTCAATGGCAGTTTGCCAGAAAAAGCAATTACAGATCGGCAGTACCTTCTAAAATCAGTTCTCAATGCTTGTACCCGAATATGGAGTTTAACTTTTTCTAGGAAAGACAGTCCGGACGCTACAAGCAAGGAATTTATAAGCAGTTACAACGAGGGAATTTAGATGGGGTCATGAGTACTCCCCCCCACAGTCTTTCCAGAGAGAATAGAGGGGATCATGAGTGACGTTGCCAAATTTTCATACACACAGTGGACTCAAGAAGTATCAAGGCTCGTTGACGGGGGTGAGTTTTTCAAGGCCTATGATTTGGGAGCCCAAGGATTGTCCGAGTATCCCAACGACATCCTACTGGCTCAGAAAACCGCTCTTGCAGCCAGCAAGGTTGGTATGTATCAGGCAGCCAACGATATTCTGGAGCCGTTCAATCCATATAGCGACTCGTTTTCCCAGACAAACGAGCACCTGCGGGAAGTGATCTCCGCTATGCTCGAAGAAGAATCTGAAAAAAAAGCCTCTGCTGTGAGTAAAAAACTGGATACTTTGCTGGACAGTCTCACCCGTACAATAGGGAAGCGCATACTAACCACAGGCGCAAACAGCAATGTTTTAGGTGCACCAATCGGTCGACAAACCGCCAAAGAGCAAGCCGAAACCATCGGTATTCTGGCAAGCAATCAAAAGCAGAAGTGGATACGTTCCCAACACCCTGAGGATCTTCTACATGCTCGGGATCTTTATTTGAAGGGATTTCATCTGACGCAAAGCTATTATAATGCTATCAACGCTGCAGCATTATCATGGATTGCGGGCGAACACGATTTAGTCGAGGACATTCTTGGGCAGGTCCCCTTTATTGTGAAAAGTGAATTGGAGCAAGCCCGAAAAAATGGGGATAAAAATGAAGAATATTGGTGCTTGGTGACTTTAGCCGAATCGTATCTTTTACTGGGTTCAATAGACGCGGCGAAACAGTATTACAAAAAGGCGACCGAAAATGCCGATCTAACAATCCAAATGTTAACATCCGTCTGGCAGCAACTTGATATGCTGGCACGCCATGGTCTTAAGGAAGCCTCTGAGGCAAAGGAACTGTTGGAAATTCCAAATATTGTTGTCTTTACAGGCCACATGCTGGATATGCCAGGACGTGCGAAGGCACGGTTTCCTGCACAAGATCGTCGTTTGGAGCGGCAAATACGGCAGGCAATTGATGAACAGTTGGACAAGCTTAACATCGCAGCAGGCTACTGCTCGGCTGCCTGTGGGGCAGATATTCTATTTATTGAGGCCATGCAAAACCGCAATGATGAACTGCATATCGTGCTGCCATTTGATCGTGAAGATTTCATACGAACCAGTGTTTGTCAAGGTGGACATCGATGGCTGCATCGCTTCGACAGAGCTTTACAGCTTGTTGATACCAGTTTAGCAACCGATGAGGGATACCTCAACACAGAAACCTTGTTTGAGTTTGGCTTCACGGTTCTCAAGGGGCTTGCTACTTTACGTGCTCATTCCCTGGGTATTACCCCAAAACTATTAGCTGTATGGGATGGAGTAAAACAGGAACGACCAGGAGGGACATATTACAATATCAAGCGTTGGCCGCACCACGAAGATATAACAATCATTCCAATGAGTCCACCTTTTGATGAACAATCGGCTGAACCACAACTTTGCTTGAAAGATCAGTCTCTTCCTGAACCGATTACCAGCCAGCAACATCTCCCAAGAGAAATTAAAGCTATGCTTTTCGCTGATGTAGTCGGTTACAGTTCACTAAGTGAAAGTCATATACCGGCCTTCATGCACACATTTCTTGAAAAGATAGCTCAAGACACCAGGGGTGTGCCCAGACCCGATATGGTCAACACGTGGGGAGACGCCATCTTTGCGGTAATGGACCGGGAAAGTAGCATCCTCGATATGACCGAATACGCATTAACCCTGCTTGCAGTGGTGCAGAACACCAATTGGAAATCTTTGGGTTTGCCTAAAAACATGAACATACGCATCGCCTTACACTATGGTCCGGTGTATCGTGGTATTGATGCAATAACCGGCAGGGAGAACTACTTCGGTTCTCATGTCAATCGGGCGGCGCGAATCGAACCTATAACCCAGCCCGGTTGTATTTATATCAGCGATACATTTGCTTCCTTCCTTGTGCTTGCTATGCAGAATACATGGACAAAAGGGGTGTGGCCGTATGATCTTAATTATGTTGGCAAACTTGCTTTGCCTAAAGGTTTCGGCTCTCAACGTTTGTACCATTTACAGCCGACAAATGGAAAATCAGAGATAAATGGTTGAAGGAACGCGAGAAGAATGAAGTGTAAATACCTTTGCCATTCATGTCACTCCACCACGCGAAGGCTGGGATACAGACTTTTGAAGATACCCGGTAACATTAAGACCATCAACAAACGGAGATCGTCGGAAGATTTAACAACTGGCAGGACATCCCCCAGCGATGATTGGAATTTGCAGAATTCAAGTAATAGTTTGAGAATTTCAGGCATCCTCTGTATAGGTCATCTAGCCTGAATAAACTTTGTGAACTTATGAAAGGAAGGAACGAAATGGAGCGGACTTTTTCTTTTTTAGGTATTATATTGTCTTTGCTGTTTTTCAGTTGTGATCCAAGCGAAGGTGAGTTGCTTTCCGAGGCAAACCAGGGTCCGTGCGAGAAAAAGCTGTCCAAGCTTGAGGTGCTTTCCCAGAAGCTTGAAAACTCCGATGTAAAAAAGCAAGCCGAAAGTCTGATTCTCGAATGCAAGCGAGAGCAGGCTATCGTTGAATTGAAAGAAGTGATTCGAGACCCTTTGGTCGATCTGAAACTAATAGGTGCTTTGATAGAGAATCTTGATCGAAATCGAGACGAGGAATTCTTGAGGCAACTATACAAGGAAGCCGTCATTGATCATTTTAGAAAGGGAACAATAAACGAGGCGGCGGCTCTGGATGAGTTTTTAAAGAAAAACGGCATAATAAAAGAAGGGAACAGTGAAATAAGGAGCCAGTTGATCTCGTGCAGTTCTGAGAAATGTAAGACCTTTGGAATTTCATGGTTTGAAGAGAAATTTAGCAAAGCCTCTTCGAAAAGGGAAAAGTTAAAGGCTTATGATGAATTTCTAGATTATTTGTTGAAAAGTGAACAACTCGAAGAAATGGAAACAAGGATTTATAAAATCCCTTGTCTTTTTCCGGGGCTAAACATGGATGCCATTGCATTAAAGGTTAAATTCGACCCAAAGGCAAAAAAACTCAGGAAAAGGAAAAAATTACCTCCGCGAAAACCACCTGAAGATTTTTGCGATTAGCTGACAGTTTAGAGAGACACAACGAGGCCTAGAAATAAATGAAATAAATTCAGGTAAGGTTTTTGAAATGATTCAAAAGACGTCACTGATAAAGCGAACAAAACCTTCTTTAATCACGCTTAACCGAAACAAAAAAAAGTATAACCAAACTGCATCAATGAGAGTGTTGTCGTTAACAATCCTGCTTTTTATCGGTATTGCTATCGCATCGGTTGGTTGTTCTAAGCGAAGCGACCAGGATGTACCCAAGCAAATCGAGCAATTATTACAGAAAGCTAAAAAAGCCAGAAAAGAAGGGCAGGAATTTTCCAGTATTGTAAAGTTTTATAGGGCTGCTTTCGAATTGAAACGCGAAGAAATGAAGGAAAGGGAAGTTCATGCTGGTAAGAATTCCGGGATCGGTCCGTGCACTCTGCTTGAATATGAAGGTTTTGTCCATAATTATGAGCAATTTGCAAACGCCGCATCCTCTCTCTCAAATGCGATATATTATGCGGCAAGAGAATCATCAGACGAAGAGTTACGTTTGAAAGCCGCCCGGTATCTTTACAGTGCAGGACAAATCGAGATCAGCCATGCACTTTTGAGTAACGTCGCCTTACGGCTTCATAAAAAAGCATGTTTAAGCATGGAAACATGGCGAGCGGTTTCCGATGCGGCGAAAAATATGGATCGTAAAGATTTGGCGGGTTTCATCGATGAGTATTTGCATGATGGTGATAATAAAACGTCTTCCAGTAGTCCTGAAAAAGCAGAAAAAAGCGAACATCAAAAACGAGCTGAACAGATATTTGAATCAAGTTCACTTTTAAAGCTTCTTACGGATAAGCCTGATGATGGACCAAGGTATACTTCTGTCTTGAAAAAGCTGCTTACCCAGGCAACGACCAAGGAAAATCTTCCGAATGGTTTTTTACAGAAGACGATGGCTAGCCTTCAACCGAGCGGATGTTTGGGACCGGCTGAAAAACAAAAACGCCACAGCCCAGACCAAAAGACACTTCTTGAAGACCTCCAATCCTTTCGTGGAAACGTTCCCGTTGGCAACAGTCCGTTTGTCTTACCGGAAACCGGTACATTGGTGACGATTGGACTGGATGTTATTGCAGTGAACGGTAAAACGACTGTTGAAAAGACAAACAACGAGATACCGGAAGAAGCATTTCGAGAAGGAAAAGGTGGGTTCTTTATTACTCCACTGTTCGACTCCTTAGAGAAAGAAGCTAGAGCATTAAAAGAACTGACAAAATATAAGAGAAATAGATCGTGGGACATGCTGGTGATAATAGCGGATAAACAAGTAAAAGCACGTGAGTTGATGCCTATAGTTTTTACCGCATCACAAGCTGAGTTAACGAAATCTGTGCTTGTTGTTAAAAACAAAAAAGGGGAGTATCGTGTAATTCCGTTATTGCATTTTAATGTTGGAATAAACACAGGGAATTGCTCTCAGGTATTTCCTAGAAAATTCCATTTACCTGGATTTGTACCAAATCCAAGCAATTTTGTAAATTCTTCTCTTGAAGAAATTGCGAAAGTAGCAAAAAATACCCCTTTCACAATCAATCATATTCATTATTTAAACCGTGATATTTTGAGGCGGGTGCGGGTTCTGTACGCACCCATACGCTTCAACAACCAGTACCAAAAAAGATACGAATACATGAAAAGCATTACATGCGATTTCGATTTTGTCATGAATTATTTACAGCATGGCCAGCAATCCATCCAATGTTCATTCAGTATTAATAACAAAGGAACTCTGGGAAATTTGGTTGTTGAAGGGACTTCGCCACCTTTTGAATCCCTATGTCTTCGTCGTTGGATACATGATTGGAACGTTGACGGTAGTTTAGAAGGATCGTATCGATTCGCATTTTCCTTTCCTCCTCGAAAAGGGATACCAAAGACAGGACAACTAAGCTCAATTGATCCTGGAAATCCAAATTGGCCGTTAGAGAAATTATCCAAAACGGAAAAAAATGATGCGGTTTCTCAGGGCCCTGTGTATGTTAAAAGAGATGAAGATGTTGAGGTTAGTGTTTTCCCCGGACTTACAAATTGCACGTTATCAACATGTAAAAATGATGAAAATTGTAAAAAAGTAGAAAATGTAAAAGCTTCCAAGGTGGTATTACAATCTCTTTTCAAGGAATTAATGAAACCAGAAAATTTCTTTTTCAACGACTACCACATAAATGTTTTATATGAAGGGAATACAGAAATCAGCGACATTGTTAGTGCGGTAAACATTATTAATGATGCCTATCGCAATTCACTAGGGACAAAAAAAATCTTTATACATAGCGGAACATGTCATTGGAAATTTTCACCAAAATTTATAACTTTTTCAAATGAACATAGGGTTAAAACAATTTCTACAATCAGATCTCTATGCTTGTACCCAAATATTGTATTTAAAGATTTGGTGCTGCCCTAATCGGGTGTTGTTTCTTGTCTCAGATGAACATCTATGCTATGGATCGTACACGGTATTTCCCGATTGTCAAGCATGGAAAGATGTCTGATGAAGCGTAAACCCGTGAACGACCGCTGTTGTATGAACCCGGATTGTCCGCTTTATGGGCAGTTCGGATATGCTGACAACACTTGAATAGGGCAGCACCCGATTATCGATGCCGCCAATTTTGTCATGGAAAATACCTGAAGAAGAAGAAGAGGTAGTTTTAATGCGAAACCGGAACAATCAATTTTTTTCAGCAAAAATGTATTCCCAATACATCTCAGAAGTTGAGCGATCGGGAATCCTAAAAGCAAGCCTTGCTGTTGCCCCTGCTGAAGAGGATGGCACCTTAAAGTATGCGTTGGCAAAAAGCCGGGATCGAGCCATAAGTGAATTTAGGGCATGCCATAAGGATTTAGGACATCTCTTTGAGAAAATGCTAGAAGTTGAGGAGAGCATATCTTCAGACATTCAGAGGATCAATGAAGAAAATGCTGCCAATGATTTAAGCTCCTGGAATGAGATATTTGAAATTTTTAACTTACATCTTTCGGTAATTTTCCAATACGCTTCAAATACTCTCATAGGGTCATTTCGTAAAAAACTTAAACGAATCGACAGTTTTACAATCTGTCTTTTTGGGAGAACCAAAGCCGGTAAAAGCACCACAATGGAGGCCCTTACCAAGGGAGATGGAAAAGCCTCCTCGCTATTTGGTGTGGGTAAGCAGTTTCATCTGTGGCAGGTTGAAGTCTAGCTTACCCGCGACGAGGAAGATCATGGTGCGAAGCTTCCTAAACGATCTGAACCCCCTAGCCTTGCGCTTGGCCGCCTGAATTATACCGTTGATGCCTTCCACCAGCCCTTGTGTCAAACCTGACTGAAACCACCGCAATACCCCATCCCAGTGGGTCTTGATCGTTTTGGCTACCTTGATCATCGGCGGCAGTTGGCTGTGCGTGGCCCAGAAATACCAGTACTGCAACTGCTTCTCACCGTCATCTGGATGGCCTGCGTAGTCGGCATATACCGACTGAAGCGTCTCTTTGAGCCGATAGCCCCTGGCCGTTTTCAGCGTGCTGTCTTTCAACTCATCGAACTTCTCTCGCTCTTTGTCCGTAAGGTTTTGCTCGTTTTTCAACCAGACCCATCTCGTCTTTTCCAACTCAGTCCTGTCTTGGCGCTCCTCACGCCGCACCTCGTCCACGGCCTTGTTGACAAGCTTCATCACGTGGAAGCGGTCGAAGGTCATCGCCGCATCGGGAAACTGTTTCCCAACCCCCTTGATGAACGCCGCTGACATGTCCATGCTGAACTCTTTCACCTGTTCGGGTTTACCGCCGTGAGCGTGAAGCTCAGCCTCGAAGCCCGCCACCGTCCGGTGGTCTTTGCCGGGCTCCACGTGCAGAACCTTCGCCTCGTCCATGTCCACGAACACCGTCACGTAGTCGTGCCCACGGGAACGGCTGGTTTCATCCACGCCCACCGCTTCGACCTCGGACCAGTCCTGCTTCGCCAGACTCGAGTCCACATAGTATTCCAGCACCCGCCAGATCCGCGTGTCGTGCTCACCAAGTATTTCGCCGATCCCCTTGGGCGTCATGCCCTTTCTGGCCATAAGCAGTACCAGCGCCTCAAAAAGCAGCGTGAACCCCGCACCAGGACGCGCCCAAGGTACCTCCACCGTTTTTACTCCGTGTTCAGGGCATTTGATCCGGGGTAGGCGTGCGTGAAGATACGCCTCGTGCTGAAAAAAGTTCAGATGTCGCCAACTCCTCTCGTTCGTATCGTGAACCCCGCAAGCCACCTCGCATTGCGGGCACGACCGGCCCAGCCTAAAATAGGGGGTAAATTTTGGGGAAACAATTGCCCTCGTCCATGTACTTGACTGTAATCATTAGGGTTTCACTACATCGTCCATGCGGGTCGTCCATGATTTGTCCATGTCCGTCCATGTTTTCCCTGTAAAAACAGCACGTTATCCATGAGCCTCCGTGGCGTCTCGCCAGGTGGTTTGAGCGGTTCAACTGTGTCTTATCTGCATGTAATTGCTAGCGTATTACAGTTGGGATGCGTCCTCGACCCGTCATCCGCGTCCATGCGGCGTCCATGGGGGAAAATCGGTGAAATCCTTAGTGACAGTGGCGCAAGTGTCGTTTATCACTGTCGAATAAATCGAGCGTTTGAGGTTTGATTGAAGGGCTTTTTGTGAGGCTTTTACGTTTGCCAGATCAGGCGTTTGTCTGCTATCGGATACTGGCTTGGCAGGTAGCGATGTCCTGGCTTCCGAATTGTACGGGATGCAGCAACATCACGCCCCCTCGTTTTGGATATCGATCAACTGAAACTCGGCATGCCCCAGCAGGTAAAGCAGCAGATAGGCGGGCACTTTGACGATCTTCGTGTCACCGTCGGTCAGCACATTGAATTCTTCGGCTCGACGTACGACCAGCAACCCCAGCTTCGCCCCCGACACCTTCATGTATTCTTTAAGGTTTTTCAGGTCGGCGGACTTTGTTTCCGACTTGTATTTCACCTCGATGGGTAGGGTTTCGCCATCGGGCAGAATCTGCACCAGATCCACCTCCCGACCGCTGCGGTCACGCCAGTAGCCGAAGCGGGTGAAGCTGTTGGACGTGGCGGACACCATGTGGTTATGCACGGCGGTCTCCACCAGAAGCCCGAGTTCGACGGAGTTTGTCAGTAGCTCCCTGCCTTTCATCAAGACGGCGTTTCGGATCGAGGCATCCGCGATGTAGACCTTGTTCCGGTTCTTCAAAGCCGACTTTCCCGTGGTCTTGATACCGGGCAGCAGGTAGATCAACCCCGACGAAAGCAGATAATCCGTGTAGTCCGACAGGGTGCGAACGTTGATGCCCAGTTCCTTGGCCAGACTTTTCTGATCCATCAGGCCGCCGCTGTTGACACAGAAGTAGGCGAAGAGTTTTTCGACTTCGGGGAGGCGGCGGACACCGAACAGACTGCTCATATCATACTTGAGGACACGGTTCACTACATCGTCGCGGATGGAGAGTTGCACCTCGGTCAGATCGGATTCTCCACTTGGCTGAGGAAAACCGCCCATGAGCAGGTAGTCGTGAAAATGCTCCTGGACGGTGAGCGTGTCGAGCATGAGACGATTGCATTCGGCCTTGTCCAACAGCGCCATCTCATCCATGCCGATGGACGAAGACAGAGTTGGTGTGGGTCGCTCGCCGAGCAGCAGAAACTCGTAGAATGACAAGGTTGGCGCTCGCAGCAGGCGCAGACGACCGGCGGCGGATTCTTCATAGCCGCTGGCGATCTCGATGGCCGCCGAACCGGTGGCGACGATCCGGTATTCCGGCTGGAAGTCCACCGTCATCTTGAGCCAGGTCGGCCAGTCGTCTAAAAACTGAATTTCATCCAGGAGCAGCGCCGTTGCGTCACCGCCGGGGTGGATGTTCTGGCGGTAGATCTCCAACAGACGGTCGAAGCGTTCCTGTTTGATGATGGTATGATCGAGGGATAAGTACAGAATTTCCTTGGGATCCCGGCCCTGCTTCAACAGCTCTTGGGCAAGTTGGTGCAGGATGACCGTCTTTCCGACCCGCCGTGGACCGGACAGCACGCAGGCGCGCTTCAAGTCGGTTTTGAAGAAGATCCGCTCCACCTGACCATAGGCGGCCCGCCTTTTAGGAAAGGATGTAAAGGCCGGATTTCTCCACCAGGGGTTCATCCCCTGCATCACCTGAAGAAGTTCGCTTTCATCGACAATCGGCATTGTATTTTCCTCTACTGCTATAATAAACTCTACCTGATTGCAGTATACTGCAACAATACTCGCTAATCAAGTGTAAAAACCAGGAAAGGCCGTGCTTTTCATTCCGACATTGCATCCTTGCCAATACGACAGCACGCTGCTATATTGATGACATGAAAGAGAAAAACGGCTACACCATCGATGAGCTTACCCGGATGTGCGGCGTCAGCCGCCGGACGGTGCGCTTCTATGTCCAACGCGGGCTGATCCCTCCGCCCGCCGGACGTGGCCGGGGCCGCCATTACGGCGAGGAGCACCTGGACGGTATCCTGCGTATCCAGGATATGAAACGCGAGGGCAAACGCCTGGAAGAGATCAAGCTGGAGAAACGGACGCAGGCGGAAATCCCGGACAAACCCGTGGTCGAGGACCTTCCCCGCCACCTGGTCACGCGGATCTGCTTGGCCCGGGAAGGTGTCTGGCTTGAGGTGGCCAGCGGCACGGCTCCTCCGAGTTCGGCGAAGCTCGACCGTCTGGCCGAGTTGTGCCGCCGGGAGTTGGGATTGACCGCGAGCGGCGACAAACGTCCCCGGATGATGGTGCTGAGCAAACTCGGCAGCCTGTTGGTAATCCCGAAAGCCCTCGATGATGGCGCGTCCATTCATATCGCGCCTGGCGAGCGGGTGGAGATACGCGAAGTCACTCCCGCACTTGAAAACGCGGAGGACAAGGGCCTGATCAAGATCTTTTCGACCTCATAGCGACACTGCGACAGATAATAATAACACTTCAGTGTCTAATTACGACATTATTTATGTAAATAACGCCAGTCCATTCACTCAATCCTTTCCCATTTGCATCCTCATTTTTGTTTCCCTGACGACGCTGGATGAGGATTCCGCCATCCCGTTAAGCCTCTATAATACCTGATATTCAATCGCTTAGCGACAGATGACTCCTCTCCATTTCTCACTCTTGAAGCGATGCTCCACCCGTTCGGCGATTCAAAGCGGCTTGACAAAGCCATCTTGCCGAGATACCATTATTATGTATGGTATACTGTTTTACAGGAAAGGAGATGCGCTATCATGAATCCATTGACCGAACGCCAGCGAGAAACCCTGGAATGGATCGTGGCCTACATCCAGACCCATTGGCGGCCGCCTGCGGTAGAAGAGGTCGCCGTTCATTTCGGGATCAAACGCGCCAGCGCCTTCGACCGGATCAAGGCCTTGCAGAAGAAGGGTTACATCGAGCATAGCGACGGCTCGCCGCGCTCCCTCAAACCGAAAAATCTGGCAAAGGCTTCGGCGGCCAGCATCGACAAGCGGCTTGTGGAACTTGTGCCCGCCAGCGAATCCATATCGGCGGTGAAGGGTTTCGAGGGCTTCATCCGGGTGTCGATTTGGCACGGACGCAACCGGGCGCTGTTTTCGGTCGTGGTTAGAGGCGACAGCCTGATCGAAGCCATGATCTTCGACGGCGATCTGGCGATCATTCGAGCCCAGGAGGAAGCGGAGGACGGAGATATCGTGCTGGTCTCCTACGGCGATGAGCTCACGCTGCGGCGCGTATTTTACGGAGACGACGGGACAGTGCTTTTGTCCCCTGAAAACAAAAAGATCGAGGCCGTGGCGGTTCCGGAAGATGCGGTGAATATCCACGGCAAGGTGGTGGCTATCTATCGGGATCTGGGTTGAATCATGCGTAAATACAGGGCTTTGCAGCAATGTCTGTCAACCATGCAGGTAGCTGGCTTTTTTTCGATCATTCGTCGTGTCACGATTGTGAAGGATATTGGAGACCGCGCCTGGTGTCAGGCGGAATGGCTCGTCGTAGGTTGACCGAGCTTAGTTTTAACAAGGAAAGGAAGAACGATGGCACTCTCAGATGCAAAACAATGTACAGGGATTTCGAAACGAACGGGAAAACGCTGCCGCCAACCCGCCATGAAGGGTTTGGATGTCTGCCGCTTCCATCGCGAGGAGATGTGCGGTGGCAGAGAGGCGGTCGAGGACAGGACCGAATCTTTCCCAAAGACCATCGGTGCGCCCGTAGGCAACACCAACGCCCTGAAGCACGGGGCCTACAGCCTGAAACTCCTGCCGGAGGAAGAGCCGATCTACCGGGAGATGCGGGACAAGTTTATCGGGCAACTCGGCAAGGTGGACATTTTCGATGAGCAGGTGGTCCACATGCTGGCGCTGATCAGCGCCAAGCTCGATGTCGCCGCCATCAAGGGCGCTCCGGCCACGGCCCTGATCCCTATCAGCAACGAAATCCTCAAACTTTTACGCTCGTTGAAGGAGACGCGGGATTCCCGCGATCCGGAAGAGGAGGAGACCCACGGAACCATGGCCGATTTTCTGGCCGAGATGGCGGCGCTCGATAAAGAACGGGGAGTCAGCATGTGCGAGGAGAATTCCCGCAAGCGGATGCACGAGTTGGAGATGGAAGTGAATGAGTTGAGAAAAAGGCTCGATCTGCCGCCGCGTGAGGACATCGATCACAAAATCGATCGTTGCAGCCACTGCCGCAAAGAAGGCGAGCATCGCAAAAACGCCGTCGGCGACTGGGTCTGCCGGGCCTGCGGAAATGTTGTTCCAAAAGCGGACGAGGTGACCCACGCGCAGGCGTAGGAACAATGACGCTGGAGACTGGAAAATGCTGATCTTGGATTGTGGAATGAAATAAATCCGCAATCAAAACTGGAACCCGCTAGCCGAAAAGGAGGAGACCGATGGCGCTTTCAGATGCAAAACAATGTAAGGGAATTTCGAAACGAACGGTTGAGCGCTGCCGCCAGCCCGCCATGAAAGGTTTGGATGTCTGCCGTTTCCATCGAGAGGAGATGTGCGATGCTTCAGAGGCAAACGAGGACAAAACCGTTTCGTCGCCAAGGACCGTCGGTGCGCCCATGGCCAACACCAACGCCTTGAAGCACGGAGCCTACAGCCCGAGGTTGCTTCCGGAGGAAGAGCCGATCTACGAAGAGAAGCGCAAAGCCTTCACCGCCGCTTTGGGAACGGTGGATGTGTTCGACGAGCAGATTCTGCATCTTTTAGCGCTCGACTGCGGAAGAAGACTTTTTAATAAAAGGAAACGAATACCCCTGGATTCTATGTAAGACCCTGAAATCACTGATTTCGTCCGGTGGCCTCATCCGTGTTCTTATCCGTGAAAACGAATCGTTCGTCCGATAAAACGAATCCAAACGAATATCGGATGAAAAAACGTTTTCGGTTGAAATTCAGGCTCGCAAAATTCTGTTTTTGCAGTGTTTTCTGTCAGTCCTTCAAAAGCGATTATTCGCCGTTTTTACCAACAAATCTCGCGGTATTTCTCTTTGCAGCGTTTACTGTCAGTATTGCAATGGCAATCTCAAAAGCCGAACTCCTCCTTCTTCCTCCTCATTCCTACCCTAGCCACAGTTTTTCTGAGTATTTTCATGGATCTGCTTTTGCAAGAGTGACAGAAAACTATGCAGGTAGCTGACTTTCCAAAGCCTCCTTAATCCTTCATCATGTTTGTAATCGCCGGAACTTTCCGGCAATACGCGCAGTCGCTTTACCGTCGTGCGTATGACCATTTTAGGAGGCGAAACATGGGATTCAAGACAAAACGATGCGAGGCGATCAGCAAATCCACCGGCGAACGCTGCCGCCAACCCGCCGTGAAGGGATTCAACACCTGCCGCTTTCACATGGAGAAAAAACGGATTGACGAGGGTGAAGCGGAAGACCAGAATCGGGAAAACGATGAAAAGAAGAAGCCGAGAGGAGGACAGGCCGGAAACAAAAACGCGGCAAAGCATGGAGCGTACAGCCTGAATCTCCTTCCCGAAGAGGAACTGATCTATCGTTTGAAACGGGACAACTTCATCGAGCAACTCGGCAAGGTGGACATTTTCGACGAGCAGGTGGTTCACATGCTGGCGCTGATCAGCGCGAAACTGGATGTATCCGCCACGAAAGGCGCTCCGGCCCAGGCATTGATTCCCATCAGCAACGAGATCTTGAAGCTCTTGCGTTCGCTCAAAGAGACCCGCGACTCCCGCGATCCGGAAGAAGAAGAAACGCCCGCAACCATGGCTGATTTTCTGGCCGAGATGTCGGCGCTCGACAAGGAGCGCGGTGTCAGCATGCGTGACGAGCAGTCCAGAAAACGCATGGTCGAGCTGGAAAAGGAAGTGAACGACCTGCGCAAACGACTCGATCTGCCTCCCCGTGAGGACATCGATCACAAAACGGATCGTTGCAGTCACTGCCGCAAGGAAGGCGAGCATCGCCGGAACGCCGATGGCGACTGGGTCTGTCAATCCTGCGGACATGTGGTTTCGAAAACCGAGGCAACGACGAAGCTACCAACCGATGAGGATTCGACCGTAACGGTGGAGGTTCAATGATGATGGAAAGCATGATTTCCGATAGCCAGCCCATCGAATCCGCAATGCCCGAACGCGTTGAATTGGATCCGATGAGACATTCCTCCCAATGGGGTGAGATCTTTCTGAGCAACCGCGACGGAACTCCGAGACGGTTTCGGGAATACCAGGTGGAAGATCTCGAATGCGCCTCGAAACGCATCGCCCATCTGGACGGTCGCGCGGTGGGAAAAACAATCAATCTGAGCAGTCTGCTTCTCTGGTTCGTCTCCGTCAACAAAGGCAAATCGGTGCTGGTGGCCGCACCCTATCAGGGGCATCTGGATGCGATCATCGAGGAGGTGGAGTACCAGCTGGATCGGAGCGACATCCTGCGCTCCGGCCTCAAAAAACGGGATGTCGCCCACGGTTCGGGCAAGCGCCAGGCGTATTACCAGCTCACGTTCAAGAACGGATGCACGGCGTATTTCCGTCCGGCGGGCGTCAAAGGCTACGCTTTCCGGTCGCTGCATGTGGATCTGCTGTTGGTGGACGAGGCCGCCCGACTTCCCGAACGGGCTTGGAACGCCTTGATGCAATGCCTCAAACCGGGTGGATTCATGAGGGTCTACAGTACGCCCAACGGACTGCGTGACACGACCTATTATCGTATTACCGAAAGCGAGGAGTGGACGGTGTTTCACTGGCCGACCTGGATCGCGCCGGATTGGGATCGGAAACGCAAAAAGGAGTTGTTGGATTTCTACGGCGGTGAAAACACCTCCGGCTGGCAGCACGAGGCAGCGGGCGAGCATGGGATGCCGACCTACGGTACCTTCAATGTCAAGCAGGTGATGAACGCGGTGACGGAGATCCACGAGTACAGGCAGGTGAAGCTTCACGGCGAGATGCTGGAGGATTGCCTGACGGAAATCCAGGTGCGCGAGCGTCTGGAAAACCTGCTTCATCTGGAGGGCGGACACGGCATGTGCTGGCTGGGGGGCGATCTGGGTTACGCCAACGATCCCACGGAGTTGCTGGTTTTCGAAGAGGATGAGGACGAAGTGCTGTGGCTGATCCTGCGGGTGCATGCCGAGCGGGTTCCCTATCCGGCCATTTCCGAAATCATCGCACTGATCGATACGGTCTATCTTCCGGAAGCGCTGGGCATCGACCGTGGCGGCAACGGCACGGCGGTGGAGCAGGATCTGCTGCATCTGGACAAGTACGCCATGCAAGGGTTTGCGGGCAAGCTTGTGGGGATCGATTTCGGCGGCACGACGATCGTCGGTGAAGACGATGCGGGTCAGCCGATCAAACGTCGCACGAAGGAGCACATGACCCTGCTGATCAATCGGCAGCTCAACGCCCGGAAGTTCCGGATTCCGAGCAGCGACAAGGAAGTCGAGGACCAGCTTTGCACTCACACCTACACGCTGGGGCAGAAAGGGATCATCTACAAGAAGGGAAACGATCACATCGTGGACGCCATGCGCTGCATGATGCTGGCGCGGTCGTTTGAGTTGGATCCTCAGCATGTGACGGAGATCATCATGCCGGATCTGGTCTTCTTACCTACCGGACCGAATTTCAACCGGCGATATGGTTAGGGGCTGATTTGAAGGGGAGTTACCGCACGACTTCCCATCGTGCGCCGCGCCCCTTGCCTTTGAGTCGAACCAGTCCTTCGTCTTTCATCTTCGAAAGAACTTTTTTGATCAGCTGGCGACTAGCGGCGGGCAATTGCGCGGCCAGATCGGCCAGGGTGAAGGATTCGATCTGACCGAGCACGGTCTGGCGCACCAGGTCGGTTTTGGCCGGACGGGCATCGGCGGATTCGACCTGTCGTTCGAAATTCTGATAGGCATGGCGAAGGATGCCGAGAAAGTGATTCCACCAGGGCAGAATTTCGTTATCACCTTCGCTCCATCCCTTCGAACATTGAGCAAGTACTCGATAATACTCAACCTTGTCTTCCTCGACGAGGCGCTCCAGGCTGATGTAACGGCCTACATCGAAGCCGTGTTCTTTCAATAATAATGTCGTCAGCAGTCGGGAAACACGACCGTTGCCGTCCCGAAAGGGGTGAATGCAGAGAAAATCGAACACGAAGGTGGCAATCAGCAACAGAGTGGGTATCCGTCTTTCATCGACCGCCTCATTGAGATTGAGGCACAGACGCTCCATCGCCTTGGGCGTGTCTTTTACGCGGGTCGGAACGAATCGGATCGACCGTTCTCCATTGGGCAGAATTTCCACGATTTCATTGTTTTTGGTTTTCCATTGACCTGCATCGCCCGTAAAACCACCCTGGGCCATGGCATGAAGTCTGCGAACGACATCCGGCGATACGTCAACGGGTCGTTTTCGGGTAAAGATCCAATCGAGCGCTTTTCGGTATCCGGCCAGTTCCTCTTCCGGGCGATCTCTCGGTTTGTCCTTGCCCAGCACTACTGGGCGCAGACGCTCGGCAGCGATCACGACACCCTCGATGCGGTTGGAGGATTCGACGCTCTGAATGATGGCCTGCTCCCGTAAAACTTCAAGAACTTCAGGTTTCTGCCGTATCCACAAATCCTGCTTGCCGCGTGCCTCCATGCAGGCACCCAGCATCCAACCGGTGGTGATCGGGAGTTCCATGCGGGACAGTTTTTCTCCATTCAATGTCAGCTTGATCGCCATCCTAGCTCCTTTTTGTCATCCAGTAGCCCAATAATAGCCTATTAATATTCCGGTAGCCAATTAATTCTCACAGGGTGTTTCGGACGGGATGATGTTGGATTTACGTAGATATTTCAGGTGTTTATAGTGGCTTTTGACCGTAAAAGAAGCATGGTTCATTTCCTGCAATGCTTTCTCGAAGTGTTCCTTTGTAATCGCCAGGTTTTCAAATGGAGACTCCATCCGACTAGCCTCCTTGACGCAGAATCGTGCCGCACTCTGGCAAAAGTATGCGATGTCGGCTCCAGAGAAACCGGGAGTGTGGGAAGCTAGGTCCGTGGCGAGACAATTCCGATCGAGCACCGGATCGAGCACGAGAGGTTTCAAGTAGTGACGGAAAATAGCGATTCTTCCTCTTTCATCGGGTGGTCCCATGTGAATCACCTGATCGAACCTGCCGGGTCGACGCAGGGCAGAATCAATGTCGTCGGGTCGATTGGTGGTGGCGATAACGAAGATGTTTCCACGTTCTTCCAACCCATCCAGCAGCGCCAACAGTTGCGTCACCATGTTCTTCTGATATTGGGCGTCGGCAGAACCACGGGATACGGCCAAACTGTCGATCTCATCAAAAAGAATAACCGAGGGCGCACATTCCCTGGCCCGCTCGAAGATCGTTCTCAACGCTTCTTCCGTAGCACCAACCCATTTCGAAAGCAGTTCCGGTCCCGATACGGATTCGATGTGCGCGTCGCACTCTCCGGCGACCGCACGGGCCAGCAGGGTTTTTCCCGTACCCGGAGGACCGGCGAGAATGACACCCCCGGCCTGGGGTTTGGCACCGATCCGATGAAAAAGATCGGCGTATTTCAGCGGCAGTTCGATTCGATCTCTTACGGCCTCCACCACGTCATCTTGACCCACGATATCGGCGTACCTTGTGGGAGGAATAACTCTGGATGACGTGTTTTCACTATTTTCGTTCTCGTCGGTCCTGCGTTTCTCGCCAAGCCCCAGATCGAGATCGATGCTCAGACCTCCGGAACGCCAGGGATTGTCCTTGGTTTTTCGCAAGGTCGGCGGAATGGGTTCGTGGATCGGCCAGATCCATGCGGATTTTCCCGTGTCGCTGTGATACAGTAAAATCCAGCTTTCATCGTCCGCCTCGATAGTATCAGGCAGAGCCTCGATCTTTGACAATACAATATCTGGATTATAGTGGGGACAAAGCCGGACTTCAGCGTGGCGAGTGGTTTCAAGCTGTTTTTTCAAAGCGTTTTTATCGAGAATCACCTTTTCGTCCGCAAAACGTCCCACAGTCCACCATGGTTGAGCATCGCACCCCGAATATTTTAGCCATTCATGGGAGCCCCAGAGGTTCAAGGCATCGCAACCGAGGATGCAGGTTTTGCGACAAACCTCTTCTCCTTGCTTTTTGCGCTTCAGCCAACAGCGGCGAGTGTCTTCCAGATGGTCCATGAAATCTTGAAGGTCGTGCTTCCCCACCAGTTCGCCATCAATGGAGACCTCGGTGGTTTTCCAGGCTTTGACGATGTTCAGCAGATTGTCGATGCGTTTGGCGTTTTCGACGAGACCTTGCGTGATCGACAACTCGAACCAGGATTCACGGCCTTTGTCGTCGGTCGTGATGTCAAGGGAACCGAGTTTCGCCAATCTATTCAATCGCTTGCGGATGATGGGGAAGGTTGGCGAAGTCGAACGGGCAAAGGCGATTTTCAGATGGCGAGTGGATTCCGAAGGTGGAATGGAGGGTGAACTTTTTTCAAGGTCGTGATGGTTTTCATGGGTCATTCGACCTTTGTTACACTTTACCTGTTCCCAGCCTCGCTTGATATTGGTCGCCAACCAATCGTCGGCGAAAGTATGCAACGTCGTTTCACGGGCTGCCACACGCAAATCGGTCTTCAACGGTTGTTTGCGCCCTGGAGCATAGTCGGTAAAGAAGCTCACGAAGTTGGGATAGGCTGGATCGGCATCGCTTTTGTGGGTTCTCCAGCAGACCAGCTTTCGTACAGCCACACCCTTTTTACTTCGCTTGGTGTAGACCTCGCGGCGAATGATCTCGGATTCAGTTAAAGATGCTGGATCAACGCATTCCTGCTCAGCAATCGGAACGAGATCCGAGACCTGTTCGACGCGTACATCCGGCCTGACAGCCTGTTTGTCCTCACGAATGCGTCGAAAAACGGCGTGGATCATGCTGACGGAGGACGCGGGAGCAAGGGGCGACCAGCCGGTTTTCTCGTTGAAATTCATTGCCATACGCCGAACGGGTTCGTTTTTGGTGTTGGCCGCAATGAGATCGTTGCATTTGATCTCGATGACAAGGTCCGGATTCACCCAACGAACCAACAAACCATGGTCGTTTGTCTTTCGATAGGTGGATGCGCAGGCCAGCGGCGTCAACCGTTTTTGCAGGTTGGCGTTCTCAGCCCGGCTCCAACCTGTTTTCACGCGACCGATAAGCTGAAACACGCCATCTGGTTTCATCAGCGCCAGCAGAAGTTCGGAGACGCCGGAGTTGCTACCCACATACCCAACCACCGCCGCATCGATGGAAATCTCCGGCTTGATCTTGAAAATCCGACCATCGGCAGCATGAACGACGAGGCCTTCCGCACCGCCGGAAGTCACGATGCGTTCGTAGTGTGCCGTTACTTCCTCTGGTGTATCCGCTGTCTCGAAAGCTGCAAGATGAAACGAGGCATGGCTCTGACCCACAATCCGTTGAAGGAGAGCCAATCGTTTGGTGAAGGGTTTTCGTTGCACATCCACATCGCCATTCATCAAAATATCGAAAGCGGCAAAGCGCAGGCGATCCTGATTTCCCTTGCGTCCCAAAGTGGCGTGAAGGTCGAAAACACGGGGTCGGCCCGAATCGACGGCGGCATACAATTCTCCTGCCAACACACCGCGCCAACCGTTCAACACCTTTTGTGCTTCCATCGTGAGCGGAATATTTTCCAGCTTTTTTCCGAACGGGGACAAGAGAATACAGCATTCTCCATCGGCATGCAGAAACCAGGTTTCGCCGTCGATTTTCTCGGAAACGATGGATGGCTCCGGAGGAAGTTCCGCTTCGATGCGATCCGGCGCAAGCGAGCGATAGGCACCTGCTACATTGCGTTTGTATGCCGCGATCATGGTCTGGATCGCATCCGTCATGA
Organism: Myxococcota bacterium; assembly: GCA_963663525.2. GTDB lineage: Bacteria > Myxococcota_A > SURF-8 > SURF-8. The sequence goes on along the minus strand of CAXXHC010000001.1, from coordinate 3,161,778 downwards.
CGACATCTCCGGTCGTTTCAACTCGAAAGCCGCCAGATGAAGCACGAGTCGATAACGATCGCCCTTCGTCCGACCCTCCAGAAAACCCTTCATGGGGATCCCGTTTCGTTCCAGAATCAGCGGACCAGTTCCTTTCGGTCCTGAGCCGACCAGAGCCATCGAGTTGCACTCCTCCAGGTATCTCGCCAGACCGAAAAGAAAATCAAATTCCAGTCCATTGCTATGGCGTATCTGGTAGACCCGCGTGAAAGCATATTGCCGAATGGCATCCATTTTGGGAATCAACTTCCCTGACCATTGCGGCGGCGCATCGGGAACAAGATTGGATGGGATGTTTTCCGGTTCGTGGCGGGCGATTTCGTTTCCATTCCGGTCATAAATCACTTCGATGATACGTGCCGAGTAAAGTGGCTGTTTATCCGCTCCCACATGCACTCGATCACAGGGACCGGCGTCACGGCCTACCGTTTGTACATCGATTTCGGGATCGCCATCGATCAACGCTTGCGCCAACGAATCGGGATCGTCGTATTGCGACAACAAAGCAGAGTAGTTCGTTGTCTCCGTTGCTTTGATCCGGCGTGTGAATCGAACGGGTGAGCCGGAGGAATCAGTATAGGACACGTCGGAAGTTTTTTGGCGAGGGACCAGCAAAACTGTCGCCTCGCGTCCCCGAGGATCGGCGAGTCGGATCTTACGGCAGGGCATGATCGTTCCTCCATTCGATCTCGAAATCGAATTCTTCATCCTCGCCATCATCCCACTCAGCTTCGACCTCCGAAATCGTCTGTTCCAAGCCTACAAAATCGAATGAACAGATTTCGGCCTGAACCAGAAAGATGCCGTGTCCGTTGGTCAACAGAAAGGTGGAAGAATCGGTGTACGTGGCGCGTGGATGATACGGAACACGGAAGATCGCACCGTCGAACAGTGCTTCCTCCAACTCCGGATCAAGGGTTTCGACTTCCAACATATGGACTTGGGTCACGATATGGCTGAGAAATTCGTCCAAATCACCTGGAGTTTCAAGGACTTCCGTTCTTCCCACAGTCGCCGAAAGCTTTTTCAGTGGCTTTCCGTTCTCATCTACGGTGACCAGCTCGCTTCGACGTACCGTGTCGCCCTTATCATTGATATAGACATCCGATGTGCTTCCCGCAGCCAAAAGAAAACGCCCATCCCGGGTGAGATGAGCGCTGGCGCATTCGTTGCCATTTTCGTCAAGCGCGATTCTTTTCTTGAAACCGTGCAACTTTTTACGGTCGATCGGCGAGAGACAAAACCGAGAAGTCCCGCCTCGATAGCCGATGTCGATGCTTCGTGTCATGGCGAATCCTCCTCGTTTTTCACAGACGTGATGATCTCGTACCTATCGACACCGGGAATCAAGGCCAGACTGCGTTCCATCCCGATCCACTTGACGAGAATCTGCGCCAGCGGGCCTTCGGTGACCTCAATCACGAGTCCTTCGGATCCGGGCGGAATCGGATCGGGGTCGTCGGGCATTTGGATAAGTTTTATGTGATCTCCTTTTCGAACGCAGTCCATGATTTACTTTTCCTCCGTGTTGGATTGGGTGGATGAGGGCTTTCTCACGTTCTCGTCCAGGTATTTTTTGTCCTCTCTGGGCAATGCCACCGATGGGCTGAATCCCTGTTCGTGCCAGTACACCAGCGCCTGGCGCACGATGCGGCGGATCTGCAGGATGCTGGCCTGGGCTCGGGGTTTTAAGCCATCTTTCCCAGGTTGCATGGTGGCGGCCTCGCCCTTGAAAAACGTGCTTACATGGACCGGCAGGATGTTTTTCACCTCCTTGTCCTCGCCCATTTCAGAAATCAGCAGATCCAGCGTGCGCCGGGCTGTACCGAGGGTAGAAGGCTTTTTGCCGACCGCTTTCAAATGCTCCAGATACTGTTCGCAGGCCTCTTTCAGGTTCTTGGTCGTACCCATGATCGTGTTCTCCTTTCTCAATCGTCGATGTCTTCGTTTTTCAAAAAAGCCTCGATCTGATGGAGCAGACACTCTACGTGGGAGATATCGCCCACATGACCATAGTGGATGGATTCTACCGCTTCGACGTGGCGATCGAGTTCTTTCGTGATGGTGGCAAGGCGTTTGTTGATCTGCTTCCTCTTTTCTTTGTAGGCTTGCTGGGCGGTCTGCGTGCTCATTGTTTTCATCCTTTCTTTTTCGGCGTCGTTGCCGTGTTGTCTGTTGTGTCATGCAGATTGCGGTCCAATTCAACGTTTTTGCGGGTGAAAAATGCGACTGTAACCCGTCGTAATCACGGGACTTTTCGCATCGGTTTCTGGCATGGAATCTCGTCGATGCCATCACGAGCCGAACGGTGACGAAGAAGGTCTTTGAATTCTGTTCCGTTTGTCACGAAACGCCCCAAGCCTGCGAAATCACGCCAAGATTTGCAGTACCCAGAATTGACACTGAGATGGTGGGGAGAGCCCTGAATGGTCCATGGAACAGCTCCCATGCACTTCACCTGCCATTTGCGAGACCCCATTTCAGGCCTCCCCGTGGCTTTCATAGCGCTGCTCGACATGAGTACAAATACGAGAATGAAAAAGAACGGAGATTCAGCATGGTATGATTGGACAACATCCCGTAATCACACAAGAATCTTCGTTTTTCCGATGAGGGTGAACACCCTTTGAAAGGGAATGGATGGAGCGTGATGAAACGAAAGAGACAAGAGAAACTCCGTCATCGTCCAAGTACGCCCAATCACGGATCAATTCGCTGTGACAAAACGATCGCAGTGATGGGAAACTGGTCAGAGCGGTTATTCGGCTAGGCGGACATTGTGGTAAAAACCATGTCCGTGCGGGAATGGAATTGAAGGCTGTTCGCGTCAAGTCTATCCATGGTTGGCAAGTCTTCGAATCTGTCCCACGAGGTAGAGAGGTAATGATAAAAGCCTGTAGGGAATTTTCACCCCGTCATGAAATGTGACCTCTGTCTCCATCGTGAAAGGAATATTGCTGTTTAAACGAATCCCGAAGTTACGATTTTTCTCTCGTAAAAAGAAGTGGAGAGACTTGAGTCGTCCGCTTTTTCCCGCCTTCACTTCAACGGGCAAGATCGTGACTCCCTCGGAGAGAATATAGTCTACCTCTGCCGCCGAGTTTGCTCGTTCCCGAGCCCAGTAATACAACTCTGGTTCCTGATAAAAAGGCAGAGAATGTAGAAAATGTTGGCCAACGACTTGTTCACAGATCGCACCGGAATTCACCAGCATAATATCCTGTGCCTGTTCGAAATCAAGCAGATTGAGTCCCAGAGAAGTGCTCATCAGTCCAACGTCCAGAAAGAGCATCTTGAATATGCGCTCTTTTACCTCGGCTCCAAGGGGGACGCCGTTGGCGGAACTATGACGAACTCGATAAGCAACTCGTGCCATGCAAAGCAGATCAAGCGCTCTTGCCAGATCAGCGGCTCGCTCCTCTCGATCCACATGAACATATTTGAATTTGGAACCGACCTGCGCTGGTAGTTTCTGAAAAAGCTTCTGTAATCGTTCATGTTTGACTCGTTGGCCATACTTGCTGAAATCGTCCTTGAAGGTGGCCAGGATCGAATGCTTGACTTCCTCGGATGCTTTAAAGGAACCGGAATCTACGTAGGATGCGATAGCTTCGGGCATTCCGCCAACAACGAGAAATGTTTTAAAATGACTCATGAGTTGCTGATGGATGGCTTCTGGAATCTCCTGGTCGGATTGAAACTCGGAAAGAAATCGCTTCAGTTGATCCTGACCTGCAGCTAGAAGATACTCTTCGAATTGCATAGGCCCCAGATGTAGATATTCGATGCGTCCAACAGGCATGGAATGCTTGAAATTCTCCAAAGCAAATTCCAGCAACGACCCCGCAGCCATAACGTGAAGATCGGGCATTTCTTCATAAAAGTATCGCAAAACTGGAAGAACGGAAGGTGCGGCCTGAATTTCGTCCAGGAAAAGAAGCGTTTCTCCGGGTCTGATAGAGGTGTTCAGGCGAAGCTCAAGAAGTTGTACAATCTTTCGTGGGTCGTTCGAGACAAAGAGCGAAGCGAGTTCCACGTCGCGTTCAAAATTCAACTCCGCAATATTGTGGAAGCCCTTGTTTGCAAAATCATGTGCGAGGTAGGATTTTCCGACCTGACGAGCCCCCCGAATAATTAGAGGTTTTCTGTTTGCTTTTGACTTCCAGGTACTGAGATAATCGAGAGCGAAGCGATACATGGGAATCCCCAACAAACAATACTAACACGGGTAATTATGTACCTTATTATGTTATTGTCAAGGGTATTTGCGGTTCTATTTCTCACTAAAAGCACTCATTATCCTTGATAAAATCTCCGGGTTCCCATTCAAATTCGCTGAAAACTCACCTTCCCACTGTCTCCATGCTCGAGAGAGTAGCAAAGGCGGGTGTCTCCGCCGTCCACTATCAATCCAACTCTTTTTACCGCATACCATGATCATCCCCAACCTCCGCATCATCTCGGTCGACCGATGTGTCACACTCTGTAACGCTTGAATTATTCACGGTTTCTTGCTCTTCATCCATTCGCAGACGGATCTTTTCCACCATCGCCGAGAGGGTTTGCTCCGGGGTATGAAAGACATTTTTGCTTCGTGTAGCCCTCGTGGCTCGAAGCTTCCGCAAGCATTTCATACCCATTCGATGCCATTGATGCATAACCTTTGCAGGAGCATCTCCTAAAATCGCCATCTCGGTTTTGACGAGAAATACGGAGGCCATCTTTATCAGCAGATCATCAAACGGCGTCAACTCATCAACAGCCGCCAATTCCAGGGAAAAGTCCCTGCGGAGTTGTTCCACTCGTTCCTTCTCCTCAGCCGACAAGCGAGTGGTATAAGCTCCGTGTTTGCGGGCGGCCTGATTCCCTTTTTTGAACGAGCCTGCGTTCACTTTTCCTGCGGCGGGAGGTCTGTTGGCTTTCTGTTTTTCCGTGCGTTGATCCCCGGACAGGCTCAATCCACCATGCAGACGGCAAACCTTTTTTCCCCGTACCGCAGGATTTTTGCATCGTTTCCCGGTACGTTTGCATTTCGCGGAGCAGCGAACAGCATTCGGATTGAGTTTGCTAGCGTCCTGTTTCGCCATTTTACCTCCAATTACAAGTTGCTATTATTGAAGATATTCGTCAAGTCCACGAAATAAAGACAATGGCTTATTCACACCGATTCGACTGGTATGAAACGTCCTATCTGACGTGTTCCATACAAATTCAATAATTCCATTGTAATCTCAAGTACTTAAATGTCAATGGAAGGTAACGGGACGGGCGAAATGAGGGAATATTCCTAGTAATTCAGAGGGGTTAGGTGAGGGATTCATTACATAAGGTACAGCCGTTACGGACTATGGAACTCGTACCGAAGGCAGGCTGAACCTCGTCATCTGCTCGAAAATCGGATTGGCGGCGAGATCCACGACTTGATTGATTTCGGAGGGAAGCTGGACTTCCTGGGTCTGGGTCAAGCTGGAGTTGTAAAACATCACCCGATGGGGCGTTTCCGGCAACGACCCTTCGACAAGGACCAGGTATCCCGTCGGTACGTCGTTCAGCTCGTGACTGATGTTGAGCCAATGGTTATTTCCCTGCGAACCGTACTCGGATTGAATACGAAGCGTGTCCACACCCAGGATATTTTTCACAGTGCGCTCAGCCCGAATGGCCGAGCCGATCCGGCAGGCGTGAATGCGCGTGCTGCCTGCATCGAAGGCGGCCTCGATGGCCTGGAGCAACGGCCCACCCTGAAAGATGGTTTTGGCTTGTTTTTTCGCATCCGGACCGGCGAGCGTAACCATCTTGTTGGGTTGCCCGCTTTCGGCAGGACCGATTTTGGCTTCTACGTTCGCCAACGAAGCCGGAATGACACCGAGATGGCCGTCTTCGTACTCGGTATAGGCGTCGGGAATGATGCGTGTCGTCGTCACGTTAGCCCTCCTTTACCGGGCGTTTCAGCCAGGCATCCACGAAACGAGTGAATTCCGCGTGCGACAGCCGGGTTTGCTTGGTCCAGCCGTAGGCCGCGCGCAGGGCACCCAGCGTGACCGCATCGGTCCCGGTACGCCGCGCCAGCATTTCAATAGGAAACGTTAGCGGTTTCGTGCGTTTTCCGAGCAGAACACGACGCTTTTTGCGGGGTTTGTTCAACTTCGGTTGCACGTGACCGGTGGCGGTGTTTGCCTTCGTATCCTGCTTTTTCGTCTCGGTAGCGGATGGATTCCCGGTTTTGGGTGTTTCTTTCGCTTTTTCTTTCGAATCGCTCTTCGGCGTATCGTCGGGTTTTTTCTTGTTTTCACTCATGGATTGCCCTCGTTGACATAAATACGCTCCATGACGTGCTCGACATCCCGTTCGATGGGAACGATGCGTCGGGTGGTCAAGGTCAGCGCGGACCGGTACAAAAACGGTTCGCCCGAAAGATCAGGCGGAATGCTTTGGCGACCGATGGGTTTTAGGCTGTCCAGCGGAAATTCCGTGGTAGGATCGGTGTCCGGGTCGGTCAGGCGGATCGGATCTGTCGACAACCAGGTTTTCAGAGCCGCTTTTTCCAGTGTTTCGATGATGTTGTCCACGATTTCCTGGCCGTTGTTCCGGCGATCGGAAGGGGACGTGATCGTCAAACGATAGCTGACGGCGGTGACCCCCATCTTCCCGGTTTTCTTCACAACCCCGTTTCCCGCATCGCGCACCACATATTCCGTCTTTCCGCAGCCCAACGGCTGGGTATCATTGGACAATTCCGTAACGACTAACTGCGGGTAGCGATGTTTCGAATTGGCCAGGTCATCGGCAAAGGCATACAAACCTTCGATCTGTAAAGTCGCCCAGTAGCCGATGGCTCGTTTCAGAGATCCACTCATCTGGCCCTCCGTTCGTAGCGGGCGATGGCCCTGCTGACGGCCTGGCCGAAGACCTTGCTGGCCTGCTTTTGTCCCTCCAGAAAGGCGGGCTCTAAAAAAGGCTGTGCGGCGGCGTGTTTCGTGCCGAACTCCACATGCGGGACGTATTCGGTGTTCGTGCCGACGTAAGCCTGCGCCCAGCTCTGGATGACCGGCGTGATCGAGGCCCGCAACTTGCCGGTATCCACCAGACACAGCTCCTTGGCCTTGGCTTCGACGATCAGCACCAGGTCGCGAACGGCTTTTCCTAACTCTTCTGCGATCAGATCCGGCATGGCTTTCATGGCTTTTTGAAGCCGCTCGATCTGTCTCAGGTCGATATCGATCATGGCGAGATGGCTTTTTCTACGCATCGCCCGCCTCCCGTTTTTCCAACTCAATATGCAGATCGAGATGCGTACACGCACCAAAACTGTTTTGTGTTTTGACCTCGGTGACCCGGTAGCGCAAGCCATCAATTTCGAGGATGTCGGACTCCAACACCCCCGAATCGGGCAGGACGCTGGCGGCAGCATCGGCTCCGATCTCGGCCAGATCCTTGGGCGACAACGCCTTGATGTCGATGGGGATGTCGGCGATTTCAGCCTCGCGGATTTCGTGGGAGCCGAAGAAAGAATCCTCCCGTTCCGGGCGAAACACGCGGGCTGAAACACCGGACTGACGAATCAGCCAGGCCACATCATCGTTCATCTGACGGCGCTGTCGATCCTTCATGGGCTTTCCTCACGATGCCAGATCGACAACGGCTCGCAGCTCATGCGAGTTTTGCCGGTTTCGTCATCCTGGAGTGCTTCGCAATGAAAACGAAGAATGCGGCCTTCGACTTCGCAACCCGCGAATACTCCGCCGCCGTAGCTCACGTTGTCGTTCCAATCGACGGAAAATGCCGGAGCGATGGTCGCCTGCTGGCAGCCCATCAGGTAATCTCCAGCTTGAGTGAGGATGGCTTGGCGCGAATCGAGGACGAATTGTTTGTCGACGCCGCAGCCAACCATTGCCAAACCAACGGTGATGAGGACGACGAGCAGAGGTAAACGTATGAAACCGCTACGTTTTTTCGGATTCGGCTTACTCATCTCTTCGGCGACCTTTTTGAGAATATCGCCGACCAATGTGCCTTTACCACCGCCCGCCAGGGCTCCGAGCGCCAACAGACCGGCGGTATTGCCGTCCAACGCGAGAACAATACCGGCCACGACGGTGGCGAGTTGCACCAAGGTGGTGATGACATCCCATTTGCCGTAGGTGAAAGGATTGAGCTTGATTTTGCTTTCCATGATTGATTCTCCGTTTAGAAATTCCGCCGGTTCTGGGTGTAGATCCGTGGACGGATGTTCAGGTGAATGAGGGTTTCGTCGGCAGCCGGGTTGATGCGTTGGATGCGGGTGACGTACTCATTTGCCAGATCTTTCTCCAACGCAGCCCAATGCGACGCTTCTTTCGACCGATCCATTTTCTTGTCTCCGGAGGAGAAACTCACACGAGTGGCTGCCTGGGCTCGCAACGTTCGACAAAGCAGGATTTTTATCTGCATGACCCAGAGTTCACGGTGATCGCCCGGCATATCCGGGGATATTTCATCATTCGTGAGCTCATAAGCCACGGCGAGATCTCCCGCGACCACGGGCAAAGCCCGCTCCGCCTGACGACGGATAAATGCTTCCGGAGCAAGGGGATCTCCTGTCTCATCGGTAAAATCTGCCAGAATGTCGGCTACCAGCACGTCCAACACGGGATTACTCCTTGGGTTTCTTGACCGCTTTGGTCTTGGTACTCTTCACCGTCGTCGGATAAGAAATCTTCAACATCCCCTTTTTCTCGGCGTCTTGAATGGGCTTGGTGAGGTCTTTCAGCCGTATTGTTTCCTTCGGCATGAGCGTTAACGCAACATGGTCGCAAACGCCGTCCGGCACCACGAGGCAGGTATCGAGTTGGTTGGTAATCGTGACCATCGTTGTCCTCCAAATAAAGGGACAAGGTTGTCACAAAGGAGACAACCCCGTCCCCATTCACGATTACGCGAAAGTCAGATCCAGCGATTCACCGCAATGGACAAATCCCGAACCCTGCGTGGCACCACCGACCACCGTGACGGTACCGGTCCCGGTATAGTCGACTTCCAGGTCGAAGGTTCCGGTGGTTTCATCGGTTTCGAGAATCATGTCTTCGGTTCCGTCGCCCGAAAGCACGACTCCGTTGCCACCATCGGCGAGGCTCAACTCGGCTCCGGCGGTACAGGTCAGGCGGATGCGCTCTTTGGCGGCAAGATCCTCCATCAGCGCATTCTTGAGTTGGATCTGGACGGCGATCACGTCGTCCGTTTCCGCGCCGGGAGTCCCGAAGGTCAAAATGGCGAAGCGGTCGGCGAACTCCTGGGCCATCTCATCCATGGTCACTTTCTGTACGGGGGAAACAGCGTCTTCGATCGACATGGTCATTCTCCTTGTCTTGGGTTAGGCAAAATTCACATCCAACAAGGCCGTCGCATCCAGCAGAGGACTTCCCTGCGTGGCTCCGGCGGCCAATGTAATGGTGGCGGTTTCGGAACAGCGGACCACAAGGTCAAGCCGTCCCGTGGCATCGGTTTGTGCAATCAGGTCGGCAGACTCCGCACCGGAAAGCGCCTGGCCATGCTCACCCACAGCCAGCGTGGCGCGATCGTCACAGGTCAGTCGCAGCACATGGGCGGCGGGAATCGGGTTGTCGAGGTAGTCGCGAAGCTGCAGAGAAACGGTTTTTTCACCGGGATCGCCATCCTGCGCTGTACCCCAGCTGACCACCACAAACTTGCGCAGCAGCCCTTCGGCCAATTTCGCCGGAGTGACCGTGCCATCCAGCAGCGCACCGCCGCCGAGCGGAATGCTCGGATCCAGACGATCGGCAGGGATCGATCCGGGTTTGAGGAAGTGGCCGTCCAATCGGGTCATGGCGCGCCTCCGATCAGGATGATCCGATCACCGGTTTTCAGCGCGATTTCCTCATCCAGCCAGAGGAGTTGGTTATCCGCCACTTCGACTGTGTAGTCCTCGCCGAAAGCCAGCACCAGACCGTTCAGCGACACCTGCATCCGGTCGGGACCAGGCCACGGAATGGGAAGATCAAAGTCGCTCTGATCGTCCTCGGTCACAAGAAGCGTCAAATCCGCACTTTGCGCCGTTACGTTGAGCTTCCCAGATTGAATGGCTGCCGAAAGCGCAGGAGAGATCCCGTCCACGGTTTTTGTCTCACCGGGATCGAAAATCAGCCCCGCCCCCGGAACATCGAGCACGGTGGCCAGGGTGTTGTGTAGAGTGATCGACATGGGTGCTCCTAGGCCGTAATCACGACTTTGGCCAACAGGTCCGGACGGGTCACCCCATGGGCCGCTTCCATCCAGGCCAGCCAACCCACCTTGAACCGCTTGGGTTCATTGATCGTGTCGGTGGAAAGGGCTTGACGGATCGCAAATTTCCCGATTTCTTCATCGGGAACCAGGATCACTTCGTTCAGATTCATCGACGCCGTCGAGATGATGTCCGCGCCGTTATAAGTCTTGAAAATCCCTTTCAACTGCAGTTCACGCTGGGTCTGCGGATCCAGCTCCCAACCACGCATGTCGTTGGCACGAGCGCCGCGCAGCAGGATGTATTTCACCCGCAACTCCATGTCTTCGATGAAGCTGATGGCCTGGTTGATGGCTTCGTCGGTCAGTTTTCCACCGGTGACCGTCACCGTGCGTTCACTGGGTACCGCCGCCGAAAGCACGGTAATCGTGCGCTTGTCGATGGCCTTGCGGATCTCGACACCCGCCGATTTTTGAATATCCAGCATGGTGCCGACATTGCCGTGTTTCAGCACACCGATGTCCACCATCGGCATCGAGTGGATGCGATGGATGGGGAAGACGATCTCTTCTTCCTGAATGCCGGATTCCACCGCATCGCCGTCTTTACTGATCCAGTAGGCATTCAGCTTCGGCTTTTTCTGGTATTTGGCTTCTTCCCCTGCGGGAAGCTTGTGTTTGGTGAGTAACAGCGAAGTGATCTCACGCGTCTTGATTTCCATATCGATCGGCGGAGCGATGGCGGCGGCCAGCGCTTTCAACCCCTCAAGGCTGTCGGCAGCCTCGTTCATCAGCTTCGCCATCGTTTCCATGTATTCTTCGGAATGGACGTGGCTTAGGTCTTCCATCGTTGCCTCCTTTACACCAAGAGCTTGAAGCGCAGGACACCCGCGCCCACGGAGATGGCTTCGGCCACAACGACGTTGCCCTCGGCCGCCACTTTCAGCGTGCCGGTCGAGGCGTCCACGGCCAGGTTGTCCCCCGGACTCGGATCACCCACGAAAACATCCGTTTCGTAGATTCCGCCCAGACAAAAGATGCCGGGCATCTCACCGTCAGCGACTTTTCGTTCGAGCAGACCGAAGGGTTTTTCGGCGGAATCGTCGGATACGGCGAAGACGTTATCGCCCGCCACGTTGACGAACTGACCCGGTTCTCCCGCGCCCTGCATCTCTCCCAGGCCGTAACGAAAGCCCGGAGCCAGTGGTTGCACATACGACATCTCGTTCCTCCTTTACTCAGCCGGAATTCCGGCACGGTCCTTGTACGCAGCCATAAACCCCTGCGTCAGCTTGTCGGCCAGCGTGGCACCCGCCGAATCCGGCGCATGCGTGTGGCGCTCCCGAGCATCGCTGGACAGATTTCCCTTCTTGCGGGGTTTCTTTTTCGATTTCTTCTTATCGAGGTCGTCCTCGGGAATCTCTTCGGGTTCCTCGTCGTCCTCATCGGTTTTCTTCGGTTTGCGCGTGGCGGCGATAGCCGAAACCGTCTCTTCGGTGGCCGAAAACGCCTCGTCGGAGAGTTTCATCAGCCGATCGAGTTCGTTGGCACGAGCGGATTCATCACCGAACTCACGGCCCGCATCCTCCCACAACGACAGCAATTTCTCAGCCTTGGCCTTACGAACCACCGCCCGGTGCGTTGCCTGGGAGTCGTCGAGCTGCTTTTTCACCGCGTCGAGCTCTTTCATCAGCTTTTCGATCTCGCTTCGCTGCTTTTTGATGAGTTTTTCCTTTTCGGCCTCACTCATTCCGTCGGGTTCGGGCGGAGTTTCCGCCGCTTTCGTTTCTTTCGTCTTTTCGTCGGACATTTCCGTTTCTCCTTCAATGGAAGTTTGGCTGGCAACCTGTCGAATCTCCGCACGCTCATCGGCCCCATCGCGATCCAAAAGACCCATGCCGGTAAACGTCACACCGCGTAGAATCTCGAAACAGGGTTTTCCTTTGAGCTTGCGGCCCTTGAAGTTTTTGAGATGGCTGCAGTACTCCGCTTTGCTGGCGATGGTTTTTCCGCAAATCGAGCACTTGCCTTCCTGGTAATCGCATTCCATCGAAACGTGGGTCACGATGCCGCGCTTCATCAGCTTGTAGGCCAGCCGGGCAGGTTCGCTCTCGGCAGTGAACAGTTCGCCGACACACTCGATGCGGGAGTTTTCCCCGTCGTCGATGTAGTTTGCTTCGACGATGCCGCCCACGATGTCGCGAAATTCCTGGGAGTGAGAGAGGTCGATTTTCTTGCCGATCGCCGTTTCGGCAGCCCGTTGCAACTCCTCGGCGGTGAAATGATCGCCGTTGCGGTTGGTTCCCACATGCGTCAGGATGAATTTGAAACGTTTGTCGCCCGATTGCTCGGCTTTTGCCGAAAGAAATTCCATCCCGCCCATGGAAGGAATCCGTGTATGGATGGGATGGTTGCCGGTCGTCCGGGCGTCTTTCTCCTCACGAGCAACGTCGGCGTGTTCGACATTCGCCTTAGCACCACCCGGTGCGCAGACAAACAAATGCTCCCTGGCCTGGGAGTGTTCACTGCGCTGCGCGGAGATCTGGTACTGGTGGGTTTTGCTCTTCATCCGGCTCGATTTGCCGTTGGCACCCACGATGGTCTTGATTTCCGCTTCACTCGGATAGGCCTGGTCCCGGTAGCTGATGATCCAATGCGGAATATGCTTGGCGGCCCCCAAAAACTCTTCGAAGAAACTTTTGGCGTTGGCTTTGGTGACTTCCGTGGGAATATCGTAGGCCCGGGTCGTGGAATCCTTGCGGATGTCCTTGCCTTCCCACCAGGTCATCAGACCTTCAACGAAGTGGTACGCCCGCTCGTAATTGGTCTGCGAAAACTGCGTAGCATAGGGCGGATCGAAATAGGCCACATCGGCGTTGACTTTGCCCAGCAGCTTGCGCGTATCGCCATGGTGCGCTTTGCAGGATTTCTCACCTTCGAAGATCAGCGCGTTGATACGTTGACAGTTTTTGGCGAAACGCTCTTTGAACTGCGCCGGGGAATCCGCCCGATTGTCCTGCTTTTTCGTGGTGCCGAAATGGCCGAAACCGCCCTTGGCCGTAATGCAGGTTTTTCCCAATGCAAACAGGGCGATGTCTTTTTTGTAGCCTTTGAGCGTGTCGGTGTTCGATCGCACGATGTCGATCAGCTTGTGAACGCCAGGCTCGAAATACACCCCGCCGAAATGCTTTCGGACGAAATCGCGGATAGTACCGGAATTGCTCAACAATCCCTCGATCTCCTCCTCGGAAAGCGTGACCGAATCGTTTTCGACAATCGCCCGAGCAATGTGGTGGCAGTAACGCAGCCGATCGCAGGAATGCACCGCCAGGCCCTTGGATTTGTACATGTAGCCCACCACCGAAGAGCCGGAAAACGCATCCACAGCCGTGTTGGCGTTGTCCGGGGTGTTGGCCCAGATCCAGTCGATCAGTTTTTGCTTCGAGCCGATGTAGTTCGTGATGTATTTCGGACGCTCGGCGGTTTTGGCTTCAGCGGAGAGGTTTTCATCGTCTTCCAACAGCCAATGCAGTCCCGCTTCGGCGAGCAAAATGAATCGAATCTTTTCGGCGTCGGTAAAAAACATCGTTGCTCCAATAAAAAAAGCCCCGAACGAGCACAAACGAGAAAGTTTGCGTCTCATCCGGAGCTTTCGGTTTTTCCGATCAGCCACGGTCCGTTATGTACGAACAACCAGGGAATGCCCGGTGGACCGCCGGTTTTTCCGGTCAGTCCGTGCGTGAAATTATCTCTCACGCATTTTCAGTATAAGCTCGGTTTCCACTCCTCACAATAGGACATCTCGTCAAAAAAGATGTCCTCCCCAAAATATAGGCTCCGCATAGAAGAACGAGCCCCTCAGGCTACAAAAACTCTTGTCATAATCCGTTGGCTTCGCAAGCGAGCTTCACGATTCTATTCACGTTTCCCTGGATCTTGGCTATTTTTCTTGACCGCTCACATTCCCAGGCGTCAACAGGATCGCTCTTTCGCCAGGCTTCAAACAGCTTGCGATTCTTTTGGGAAATGATTCCTCTACCGGGGTAAGCAGAGTCCATGTAGAGATAGATTCTTGCAATATCCCCCCTGATTTCCGGTCTCGGCTCAACTTTTCTTCCCTCTATCTCAACATCGCAAGCTCCAAATTTACGTTTCTCACCAGGGATCATCGCCATCGAATAGTTTGACCGCAAACCGTTTACTTCACCGATAGCGGGAGAAAGGTTGTATAAATCAGCTTCCATGCGGCGGAAATCAAGGTTCATTTTCCCGGCGCATTTTCTGCCTTTAAAAGATTTTCCCTTCCTGGTTTTGCATTCTGGATGTCCATCTCGCCATTCCTTGAAACTCTGCCCAAAGGCGTGGGCTGGAACCACATGCTCCCATTCCACTCGCTTGGCTCTCCTGTTCGCTTTTTGGGGAGAATAGCCACAGGAAGACCAGTCGACCTCCTTTTTTTCGTTGTAGGAACACTCGCAGTAAAGCGTCGTTCGGTGTCCTGAATAAACAACGTTGTGAAGGAACTTCTTGGCTTTGGAAAAGGATTCGATAGACGTGTTTCCAGGTTGACTTTCGCTGGAAAAAACAGAAAAAGCCAAAGTTAAAACAAGAAAGCAAACGGTGATGCTTGTAGGAAGTCTATGTTTTTGGGTCATATTCATCCTCTTGAGTGTATCGGTCCCGGGTCGGTTTTCGATAGTCAACAGCATTCTACTTTATTTTGTTTGTTTCAGGCACATCCAACTCGCTGATTTTTACCGTGCGTTCGGTTTTGATCGTCGTAATGCCACCATCCTTGAAGCTGATGATCACCTTGCCATAAAAACGTGAGCGGACAAGTTGTCGCAAATAATCAATCAGTTTGGATATATCGTTCATTTGTCTCCCTCTCATAAAACGGCCACAACCGTGCAGCGTCCTCCAGGGTGTTCGTCGGGAACTTTGTCGATGTCGTAGATTTTTCCATCGCGCGGAGCACAAATGGGGCAGGTTCGTTCATCCTGTGCGGTCAGCCATTTCACCTTCTGGATTCCCACCTCCCGGTAAAACATCTTCCGGCCTTCGTTGTGCGCGCGAAGGGTTTCGGTACGGGTAATCAACGTGGCGCGATGCTGCGACGAGCGAAACACCGTCTTTCCCGCGTTTTTGAAAGCGTTTTTATCCGTCACGACCTTGCCGATCTCTCGCGCAACCTCCGGAATGCTCTTGCCCGTCAACACACCCTGCGTGATGGTCCGCTTGATTCCGGCGGCTAGTTCCGTGGTTACATCGCCCAAGAGCTGCACTTGGTAATTCGCCAGAAAATCAATCGCCGCCCGGTCGAGGGTCGAAAACGTCTTCGTGATTGCAGCCCGCTTGGCTTTATCCGAAATCCCTGCAAAATCAGGATGTTCCAGAGCTTCCAGCTGGTCGATTCCATCCTCGATCCCAAGCTTCATCGAGCCTTCCACGTTGGCGCGAATGCCGACTTTCCAACTTGCCTGGAGTTCTTTCGTGATGGCGTCGATCTCGTTTTCCGTCTCTTTCAGGATGGACAGCCGTAACTCCTGCCAATCTTTCAAGGCCGCCTTTTTCTCAAAACGTCGGATTTGTTTCGCCACATCATCCGCTGCCGCATCCAAGGATTGCAGCACATCTTTCACACGATCGTCGGCATAGCGGTCTCGCCGTTTCACAGCTTTTTCCACCGCTTTCCGGATTTGTTTCGCCTGTTCGGTGTCAGACATGGTCCTCTCCGCGATGTTTTGCATAGATCCGCTCCGCATCCGCCAATGCTGCCTTTTCACGTGCCTTTTCGGCAGGTTGATCCAAACCCAAACGTTTTCTCGCCTCATCGACGGTCAACACGTCCAACGCCACCAGCCGCGAGATATCCTCCACACTCCAATTGCTGTCCACCACGATCTCTTCACGATCGCGTTCCTTGGCTTCCACCTCCGGATTTAGACTCATCTTCTCTTGCAACGATTTTTTCGAGATCAAACCTCGATCGTACAACTCGATCAGCAGCTTTTTCTGATCCACCTCCGCCGACAGATCCAGATCCGAAAACTGATAATGCAAGGTTTCGTTTTCGTAGCCCTTGAGCTCCAACCACTCATCGAAGACCCAATCGAGGATGTCCCGGGCCGCTTGTTTGATCTCTTTTAGCTGCACAATCATCTTCTGCATGGAAACCGATGCCGTAGCGAAGTTTGGACCCAAACCGCTAACGACGCTTCTTGCCAAGCCCAACCCCGTCAAAATGTCTTCTTTGGCTTCTTGAGCTTTGGCTTCGGTGTTCAGCGAAATGCCTTCGGCTCCATACGTTTCCGCTTTGACGTAGAACGGCACCACCAGCCCGGAGGCCAAATCCATCTTGTTCAACTCGTCACGCACGGCGTCCAGCATGCCTTTGTCGGGAGTGATGATACGACTTCCGTAGGCACCGCCCACCTGGATAAAACGCAAGGGAGTAGCCCAACGCTTGGCAATCGCCCGCTCGGCGGTACGATAATCACGCAGCAAGGCAATCGACTCGAAGGCTGGAACCACCATGGATTGGCCTCGAGGATCGAACTCCGGGGCATTCCACTTGGCATGGAAAAAGAAATCCAGGTCCAAGCTGACTTCCTCCCCGTAAGAACCATCCGGATGTATGGGGCGTTGGATGACTTCCACCAGGGCGTCGTTCTCGTAATTTAGCGTGACGGAGATGGGATTCAGGCAGATCACCCGCTCAATGTCGTCACCCGATTTCGAGCGGACAAGGTAGGCCATCGCATCGCCTTTCAAAAGCAGTTGCAGAACCATATCCTTGACGAAATCGTTGAGTCCCAGGGTAATAAACGCGTCCTTCGCCTCATCCCGAACCGTTTCGTTTTCACAATTTACGCGGATCTCATCCCCCAGGGCGAAGGTTCGCCAGGCATTGATGGCGTTGGAAACCAGCGGTTCCTCCTGGTAATACTCGACGGCTTTGCGAGCACGGTCTTCCCAGGACGTGGGAACGGCCTTCGTTGCCGTGACGTCGTTAAAGAATCCAGGGGACAATGCGGCGGCAGACGCTGGAGGCATTTGCATCGTCTGGCCGGTCGAATGGGTGTTTTTCTGGGGTTCACGTTGCTTTTTTTGAGTTCGTTTCCTTCGTTTCTTTTGTTTCGACATGATTTTCTCCTCCGTAAAGGTTTCTGGTGATCGGTCATTCCTTGACTTATTCCTGGAACATGGTCATACTATCGTTATAACAATGGACATACGTCCTATGGAGATGGAAACATGGTCAAGCATTTGACGAAAATCGGAAACAGCCTCGGCCTCATCATCGAAAAACCGATACTCGAACTGCTGGACATTGATGACGAGACCCAATTGGAGATGAAGACCGATGGCAAGGCTCTGATCATCCAGCCGCTGAAAGGGAATCGGAAGCGTCGAATCAAAGCTGTATCGAAAAAAATCATGGATACCCATGACGACACGTTTCGTGAACTGGCGAAATGAGTGCTATCGATTTCTTGAACGTTGAAGACGTTCTTCAGCTTCATGAGGATCTGATCGACCGGTATGGCGGAACCCATGGTATTCGGAGCGACGATTTGCTTCAGTCCGCTGTGGCACAACCGCAGGCTACATTCGGAACGGACTATCTTCACTCGGATATCTTCCACATGGCGGCGGCCTACGCCTTCCACATCGCCCAGAATCAGCCGTTTCTCGATGGCAACAAACGAACCGGACTTCATGCCGCGCTTGTTTTCCTTTATTTCAACGGCTATTCGATTTCGCCAAGCACCCGTTTGGTTCAAGCAATGATCCAGATTGCGGAGCACTGTCTGGATAAAGAAGGGCTGGCCACTGTTTTTCGAGAGCTTTCCCATCTGGAATCCCCTCAGTAGATGATTCGATTCAAAGGTACGGGCCGGAGGTTGACAACAATCTCCACCGGGTCGTAGCTTTCGTAACGCTCCTGGGCGCGTCGCAGCAGGGCACAACGGATGGCATCGACGCAATGGTCATTGCCTTTCGAATAGACCACGCCGTTGCTCGTGAGAATGTAGGTCTGGGTACAGAGTTGATCTTCGATCTCATGGTCGGATTTCGGCAGTTTCAGCTTGCGGGCGTTCAGGCTCTCGTTGATCAGCGCCGTCATCTGCTCTTTCACTCGCTTCTTGATGGGTTTGCCCGCATTGTCTTCCCCCACCGCAATGGTCCCGCCGAAGTCGTAGCCTACGAGTCGTCCTGCCAAATGCAGGTCCCGGTATTTGTCCAGGCCAAGCAATTCCTGCACCACACTCATGCCGTTGCCGCCACGATCCACGCCGATTCCTACTGGTGAGTACAACCGGTCGATTAACGCGACGATTTCAGTGATGACCGGATACGCCACATGCTCGGCATGAATCCGCAGCACGAGCGTCAACGTTTGGATCTCCGGATCCTCTTCGAACAGCAGCAATTCCGTGGGATCCGAGGTGTAGCCAAGATCGCCACCCAACCAGTAGGTGCCGTTGCCACCGGTCAGGTCCAACACCTGCTCCAGACGCATTCGGATGGCTTTTTCGTCCTCGCAGCCCTCCAGATGCTCGCCGGTGAGGATACGTTTTCGGTACTCCGGAAGATCGTTCAAGGCCCGAATCACCTGTTCGGTGACAAAAGCTCCATAAGCCGGTTTGCCATGCTCGCCAGCGACTTCATGCTGCCAACCAGGGGTATCTTTCCCGCCGTAGAAATCCAATAACTCTTGTTCACGTTTGTCCGACCAGTCGGGTGCCATCCAACTCGGCCAGCGAAAGACTTTCCAGGATTTGCTTTGGGTGATGCGGTAGTATGCAGTGTTGCGCAGACCATTCGGCGTCGAGTACACACGAAAGATTCCGCCTGCATTCAGGCATTGCCGGAGTGCATCCCAGGCTTTGTCCGGTACCCAGGCCGCTTCGTCCACCAGCAGAAGATCCACATGAAGCGATCGAAAGGCCGCGCCGATATCCCCGGCAGGTCGAAAATACACGGAGCTGCCGTTGGTGAAAAAGACCTCGAAGTAGGGATGCCGCTTGATTTTTGGTTTGTTCCCCGCTTTTCTGGCAATGCTGGCTTTAAGCTCCTCCACGCGATCCAACTGGAATTCCACTTCCTCGATAATGGCGTCGAGATGTCCTTGATACGGCGCGCCGACCAGCACGGATTTTCCCGGATGGGTAAACAGAAACCACAGCAGCATCGTGGACAGATCGACGGTTTTTCCCACGGCGCGGCCATCCAGATGGACGATCCGCTTGCTCGTACATTCGAGATCTTTCACCTGATAAGAGCGATACCGACGTGGTGATCCATCGCGATTTTTCAGAAACGCTTCCCCCCATTTGGCCGGGCTGGTGAGAATGGCGAGAAGGGCTCGTTCTTCGTCGGTCAGGACTTGTTTGTTGTTCGTTGTATTCGTCATCGTAACTTTCCCATGAGCAACAGGCGATGTTTCAGATCGCCTTGGGTTGAAATTTCTCGGTTCAGTTCGTGCTTTTCTTCTGTTGGATCAACGATTTGACATCCAAACGTGGTCCATAACGACGAACTTCGACGTCGTCCAGTGTCAATCTTTGACCCTTCTTTCAAGCGAAATTCCCGCGAGATTCCGGGGACTTGCAGGTCCGTAGACCTTTTGCGTCCATGGCGTAGACCCTGTGGGTCACATGGTTCGGAAAAGAGAGAAATCAAGATTTCCACGCAGATTCCGAAACCCGAAAAGCCTAAAGAATCCGCAGGGTTGACACGTCGCATTTCTTTTCGAAAACCATAAAAACTGGAACACCTTTCGCAACATGACATGGACAACGCGAGACAAACCGCCAACCCCGAACCAAGGAGAGCACGATGAGCGCCAAACAAACCTACGAAACCCGGATGAAAGAAATCAGGCAGCGGATGGAGACGATCCGTAAAGAACTGGATCGCCACCAGCGGGAATTCAAACGCGACGAACGGAACTATGGCTTCGCGGGTGACCTGGGGCATATCAGCCACGAATTGCATCAGATCGAAGCTTTTTTGAAAAACGAAGACATCGACGACTAAAGAACCCAGGAGGAGGGAACCATGAACGACCAGGCACGCATCCTCGAAGCCACGATCGACGGCATCACCATCCAGGCGGATCTCACCGAAATGAACGACGACTTCACCCGCTACAAAGGCTACGACATCGACGAGTTGAAACAGGTTTTCAACCTGGTCTGCGATCCAAAGGATTGGCGAGCGCCCATCGCGGTCTGGGTATCGGGCGAGACCGTGCTGCCGGTGGTCGCCGCCATTGAATTCATGACCGCTACCCACCCGAGCGTAAACCTCAACCCGGAACGGATGAAATACTTGGTTGAGAGTGAGGGATACCGCAACGGACCGGCTGGACCGTAACCCATCCCGGCCATCGTCACCCACCCCGAAAAGGAGGAAGAAGCCATGACCACCGTAACCCTGAAACAAGCCTGCGCCGAGTACCTGGAACACCTGAAAGCCATCGGCAAAAAGCCCAGCACCCTCGGGACAGCCAGAAGGACCCTCGATTTGCTGATCGCCGCCATGGGCGAAGACAAAGAGGTCGGCAACATCCTGCCGGTCCATGTCAGCACGTTTTTCAAAAGCGAAGCGGCCACCATGCAACCGGGAAAGGATGGTTTGAAACCACGAGCCCAGGCCAGCATCCTGCAGATCCGACGGATCGTCCGCTCCGCTCTCGTCTGGTGGCACGAGCAAGGACACTGCCCGACCCTCGCTTTGCCGAAATCTGAACGACGCTTTCTTGAGCCGAAAGGAAAGCGGACCAAGGAAATGAACAAACAGGACAACGTAAAACCCCCGACAACCGAGGAACAGACCCAGGTCGAAACTGGAACGGAAGCCTAATCGATCCCCACTCGAAACGGTCCCGGTATTCATGGCCGAGGCCGTTTCTTGATCCGAAAGGAGAACACCATGCACGTACAAAAAGGCGATACCATTCGCTTGATTGCCATGCCGGGCGATTCCGATCCGATCCCATCTGGCACGGTAGGTGTCGTCATCGAAGTCACCGAAGGCCCCTTGGCTCAGATCGAGGTCGACTGG
This sequence comes from Myxococcota bacterium, assembly GCA_963663525.2. GTDB lineage: Bacteria > Myxococcota_A > SURF-8 > SURF-8. Next base: position 3,140,445 of record CAXXHC010000001.1, on the reverse strand, counting down.
ATTGGAGTGAATCGATCCTTGTTTTTGGTTCCCGGTGTGGATCTCTTCGAAATCATCGAACGGGGGAAATGACCCATGCGTCTTTCCCAAGCTATCGAAGCTTTTGCGTTTCACTTGAGAGCGAACGGAAAAAGTCCAAGGACCATCGAGGGTTACCATCGGGATCTCGACATGCTTCATGTCTTCCTCGGGGACATTCTGGTAAATACCCTGACCCCGGACAGGATCGCTCGCTTCGTCGCTTCGGACGAGGTTCGTCTCAAGATCTCCGGGGAACGAAAAGCCGAGGTCACCATCAATCGAACCAAGGCTGCATTGAAGTCCTTTGGGCGATGGTTGGAAAAAACCGGTGTTGTCGACCGCGATCCGGCACGGGTATTGGAAATTCATCGAGCAACCAGGAAGTCGCCCTCGGCCTTCACCGAGCCGGAACGCAAACGATTCCTCCGGGAACTCGCCTCCCGGAAGGGAACCGTTGCACAACGAGATCGAGTGATGGCAGCCCTTATGCTCGGCACAGGGATCCGACTCTCCGAACTGGTTGGCCTGGACATCGCCGATGTGAATTTGGAAACCAAGCATCTCACCATCCATGCCAAGGGAGGACGGACGGAAACGCGCTTTCTGGGTTCCGATCTCCGACGATGGCTGCGTAAATACCTGAGAATCCGCGCCGACATGGACACCCATTCCACGGCACTCTTTCTTTCGAACCGAAACACCAGGATTTCCACGCGACAAGTCCAAACCCGATTCAAACTCTGGCTGACCTGGGCGGGAATCAACAGGCCAGGACTCACCGTTCATTCGCTGCGCCATACGTTTGGTACTCGGCTGTATCGCAAAACCAAAGATCTCGTCCTGGTAGGCCGGGCCATGGGACACCGCACCATTGAGGCAACCCGGATCTACGTCCATCCGGACGTCGATATCCTGGAAGACGCCATCGAAAGTCTGTGAGACTACCGGCGGCATGTATCCCCCTCAACGTCTTGATTTTCAACTGCTTTTGGCTCTCCGGAGTCGGTCCCGGTATCGAGCGACTCCAGCGAGATCCCCGGCATGGTGAATCCGCATTCGCGGCACACCAGGATCCCCATATCATCGCCGCAGGATGCACATCCCCGCCACTCGGCCAACCCGGAACAATGTGGACATGTTACTTCGACAGGCATAAGATAACCTCCTGTAATGCTTGTTGTTTTTTATCGTCCAAGTCGTCTTGGACGCGATGTTCGCCAACCCCGAATCGCCAGTTTTCACGGACTTGCAGAAATCGAGAGGGCGTCTTGAACGACGTTTTTTTCGCGCTTTTCACGAAACGAAGCCAAGTGACCGGATTCGTTTCGATATTGATTGTGTTTACGGGTCGTGGTATCTTAAGGTTTGAAAGGAGGTGGTCCGATGCAGACCACAGATCAGATAATCGAAGCCATTCGGAAATTGCCTTTACAAGAAAGAGAGCGAGTCGCGAGCCAGATTGATATTGAAAGAAAAACCTGGCGGAAAGCCGACCGTAAAAAGGCCAAGGCGGACTTTTTAAGTCTGGCAGGAAAGGTGAGCGGTGGTGAGGTCTATGTCTCACATCCCGATCGTGAAATGTTATACGAGGATCGTTAAACATGATTTTCCTTGATGCCAATGTGCTCGTGGCTTTTCTCGACAATGATCATGTTGACCACGATAGGACCTGCTCCTGGTTTGACGCCCAGGATTGGTCGGTAGATGAATTCGCCATATCGCCTCAGATCGTGGGAGAGACATTCGTCACGTTGACATCCTCCCGATACAGACGTGATCCAATAACGGCTGATGGTTTTCGGTCGCTTGTTCAGGAAATTCTTGCTAATCCGTCCGTCACGGTACTTCGACCCGGAAATTCCGCGATAGACTACGCGCTCAATGCTTCCGTCAAGTTGGATATATCGTCCGCACGTATTTACGATTTGATCATTTACGGCACCATGCTCGAACACGGAATTACGAAGATCGCCACGTTCAACGTGAAACACTTCCGAGGGTTGGAAGGCATCGAGCTGGTCGAGATTCCCTGACCTCATTTCCCACCGTCCTTCACGGATTCGCTTTTCACTTCCACCACATCCACATCGATCACGTCAGGATCCGGTAGCGCTTGAACCGCGTCACTTTCGATTCCCAACCGTTGTGCTTTCATGAATAAAGCGGCAACCACCTCGGCAGGGGAGTTGCCGGTGGATAAGGAGGTGTCTTTCGACTCCCTTGTCACCTGAAGAGCCTTCAACTCCCGGTGAAGAAGTCTGTGCAAGATGTCCAGAGCGTCCGGCGGCGCTCCTTTGGTCACGGCGGTCTGCCGTGCTGTTCGTCAATGCCTTCTGGACAAAAGCGTCCGGTGGTCCGTACATGTGGTCTACTGATGCCACGTCCGACCGATCTGGACTCGGATTCAATATTGACCTGTTCAAATCAACACTCCAAACAGTACAATTGTCCTGCCCGTGAACTAGCCGGGCTGCAGGAGGCAGCTAAATCGACACGCCACACGACATCATTCAAAACGCCCAATCCAACCGCGCATTTCCACCTACGTTTTCCTTTCTTCACCCATTGACCGCCATTGCCAGATTAGGACAGCTTTCGCAACTCAGCTCCCGATTCGCCTCCAAACGGACTTGACGAGCACTCGCTCGAGCCGCGGCCAGTTCCTCCGGTACTCCCTCACCCCGACCGAAGTACATTTCGTCAGGGGTCTGACCATCGAACGCCGAATGCGGCAGATTACGGTTGTATTCTTCTACGTAGTACCTCACCAAACGTTCCAGCGCCGACACGCTGTCCAGTTGGTTCAGAAATAACCACTGGTGCTTCATCACACGCCAAAAACCTTCGATCATCGAGTTCGAAAAAAGCACGGCGGTCTGCGCCAGGATCAGCGCAAGCAAACCCTCTTCCACAAGCTTCATCACCGCACTGTGGAAGTTCTCTATTCCACCATCCACCATCACCGCCTGTGGGTCCACTTGGTCCCCAACCTCACTGCGAGACTCATAGGCTTTGACCAGCAACTCCGCACTCGACGCGGGTTCCAGCTTCTCACTGACTCGGTAGGCCAGGATGCGCCGAGAATAGTTGTCGATGATCGCCTGGATATAGGCCTTCGAGCCGTTGACAAGTCGAACCACCGTCACATCGACATGCCAAATGCCGTCCGGCTTGTTCGCGCGAATACCCTCGGTAGGCTTGGATGGATGAACTCGGGTTCGCGGACGTCTCCAGTCACGTTCACGTGCATAGCGCAACCACGTCGAAGGAGACGCAAACACCTTGCCCAGACGTTGTGCAAGCATCCCCAGACGACTGGTCGGCACATGACGATAGTCGTCGGAAACAGCCATCTCGTGCATCAGGCGAACCTCTTCCGGTGTCAACTGGGTGGGGTGGATCGCGGGACATGACGCGCGATCATCAAGCGAGCAACCCGCCGCCTTCCCACGACACCAGATGTGATACCGTGAAGGGCTGATGCCGACGATGGACAGAACCGCCTTCATGGGTATGGCCCGGCAGCCTCTTTCAATGGCTGAGAGCAGTTTCTTTTTATCCGCACCCTCGGGCAACCTCTGCTGGTCCAAACGGTTCTTGGAAATCCGGCAGAGGGTCTGAAGCAATATCATCACAGCCGTTACGATCCGTAAACGTCGTTCCAGCTTCAAAATCCGCTGACGGACCAAAGGATCATCGGTCATGTCGAAAATATCATGGCTCACGACTTCCAGTTCAGGTCCATGCAACCAGCCATTGATCGTCGATCTGGGAACCTCGAGATCTTTAGCCAAGCTCACATCGCCAGTTTTTCGGACGTATTCGCGAAGCCGATGGTCGTAAACGCGTTTTTTCTGGGGAGTTGGTTTCATTGTCGTATCATACTACAGAACCGTCGGATGCAAAGAAATATCATTGCTCAGCCATTTTGACCGACGGATGGCATGTACGGACCACCGGACGCTTTTCTCCAGAAGGCATTGACGAACAGCACTGCTGCCTTCTTTGGCGACCGTCCAGAAATAGAGAAGATGATGATAGTTTATCCATTCCATGAATGGATAATACTTCCAAATATCCAAAGATACAAACTGAATCTTCCTAATTGTCAAATAATCTACAATGGTCCATGATGATATCTGGCAATGATTCAATCCCTTTTGTTCAAATGAGGTCTGAGAGAAATGCAATCATGAATGTCACGATTATCAATGGCGAATTTGAGATAAGCGATGAAAAAAAGGCTACGATTGAAAACCGCCTACGTCTTGCGCTGAGTCGGTTTTCTTCACGAATCGCCCACGTTACCGTAAACCTCTCCGAAGCCGCCAATCCTGGTAACGAGCACAAAAAATGTCGTATCGAAGTGCTGTTGCAGCCTACTCGCAAAATAGTTGTTGAAGACATGGACAACGATTGGCAAGCGGCTGTCGATCGTGCCGCCGTACAAATGGCCCGTTCGGTCGAAAGAAAACTCAGACTGGAGCGCGAAAGATAAAATATCTTTCCACGATAATGATAAAAAGGCTCTTCGCTGTTTAGTGTGGGTAACGGCAGCTTATGCATCGGCTTCGCCGATCGGGGACCCGTCCCCGCACCCCTGGGATTTATCGCTTTGAAGTCCAAACCTGGTTGTTGTAATAAGGGATAAAGAGAAAAGGAGAGGTTTCCCCCTCCTTTCCAGGTTCGGACCTTCGACGGCGCTCGGGTCGCGTCCCCGCGTTGCCTTATCCTCCGCCGAAGTTCTGCCAGTGTAACCTTTGCACACTGAAGGAGCAAGAGATGGACGAGCGCGGACTTTTCACGATGGCTCTTGGATTGACCCCTCCCTGGGAGGTGGTGGATATTGACTTTGACGCCGAGCGCCACCGGTTGGATCTGTACCTGGATTTTCCCGCCGGGAGCCGGTTTGCGTGCCCGCAATGCGAGGTGGCTTGCGGGGTTCACGATACGAACGAGAGGAGTTGGCGACATCTGAACTTTTTTCAGCACGAGGCGTATCTTCACGCACGCCTACCCCGGATCAAATGCCCTGAACACGGAGTAAAAACGGTGGAGGTACCTTGGGCGCGTCCTGGTGCGGGGTTCACGCTGCTTTTTGAGGCGCTGGTACTGCTTATGGCCAGAAAGGGCATGACGCCCAAGGGGATCGGCGAAATACTTGGTGAGCACGACACGCGGATCTGGCGGGTGCTGGAATACTATGTGGACTCGAGTCTGGCGAAGCAGGACTGGTCCGAGGTCGAAGCGGTGGGCGTGGATGAAACCAGCCGTTCCCGTGGGCACGACTACGTGACGGTGTTCGTGGACATGGACGAGGCGAAGGTTCTGCACGTGGAGCCCGGCAAAGACCACCGGACGGTGGCGGGCTTCGAGGCTGAGCTTCACGCTCACGGCGGTAAACCCGAACAGGTGAAAGAGTTCAGCATGGACATGTCAGCGGCGTTCATCAAGGGGGTTGGGAAACAGTTTCCCGATGCGGCGATGACCTTCGACCGCTTCCACGTGATGAAGCTTGTCAACAAGGCCGTGGACGAGGTGCGGCGTGAGGAGCGCCAAGACAGGACTGAGTTGGAAAAGACGAGATGGGTCTGGTTGAAAAACGAGCAAAACCTTACGGACAAAGAGCGAGAGAAGTTCGATGAGTTGAAAGACAGCACGCTGAAAACGGCCAGGGGCTATCGGCTCAAAGAGACGCTTCAGTCGGTATATGCCGACTACGCAGGCCATCCAGATGACGGTGAGAAGCAGTTGCAGTACTGGTATTTCTGGGCCACGCACAGCCAACTGCCGCCGATGATCAAGGTAGCCAAAACGATCAAGACCCACTGGGATGGGGTATTGCGGTGGTTTCAGTCAGGTTTGACACAAGGGCTGGTGGAAGGCATCAACGGTATAATTCAGGCGGCCAAGCGCAAGGCCAGAGGGTTCAGGTCGTTTAGGAAGCTTCGAACCATGATCTTCCTCGTCGCTGGAAAGCTAGACTTCGACCTGCCGCAGATGAAACTGCTTACCCACAGTAAATAGCGAGGAGGCTTAAAATATGGCTCCATTAAAAAGTCTTCTTCCGCAGTCGCGCGCAAGCGCGCATTGCGGAAAAGAACTCTGTACGAAGGCGCTTTACTCCGAAGTCTCGCTATGTGGAATGAATGACGTGCGGTTGTTTTGAAAGGTTCGACTCGGCTCCGAGCCGTGTTGAAAAGAGGGAGAATGGTGTTTGCGCTTCCTGGGAATCATGGTTTTCGTCTGCGATCTTTCATTTTCGAAGGTCCTTTGGGCGGTATTGACGGCTGCTTTTCGCCCTCCGGACACACGGCGCCCGTCTTCTTCGTGGAGGTTCCGTCTGATCCGGCACGCAGGTAATGCAACGAGCGTATTTTCACACGAGCTCAGACGGGCGGTGAAGCGCCTGCCATTTCCGGTCTTTTCGCCTGCCCGAGTTCGTTTCCGTTTGGCGGATAGGCCGTCATGTTTTGTGCGCCGTCCGGCCTATCATGCTCCGTGACGAGTTCCAGCCGTCCCTTCTTGCACACCGGACACAAGAGCGGATCGTGCCCGGTGAGCGCCAGGTAGCGCTCGTCCCAGCTCATCTCGTCGTATCGCTCGATGGGTTCGGGTTCCGGCGCGCCGAGCAAGTCACGGCAACGCTTGATATTCCTCGCCCGAAAGCGGTTGGCGTGCAAGCCGTAATGCCGGATGCGCGTAAAGCCCTTGGGGAGAACGTGCATCAGGAAGCGCCGGATAAATTCGGTCGCCGAAAGAGTCATGACGCGCTTTTCCCCTTCCTTTTTGTAATCCTTGTACCGGAAGGAAACCTTGCCGTCTTTCATTGCGATCAAGCGCTGATCGGAGAAGGCCGTGCGATGAGTGTACCTGGCCAGGTAGTTGAGCGTCGTCTCCGGCCCGCCGAAGGGCGCTTTGGCGTAGACATGCCATTTCATCCCACGGTGCGTTTTGATGAACCGATCGAAAGCTTTCGGGCCGGCGAATTTCCCGGACTTTCCGGTAAAACGCAGTTTGCCCGCTTCATAGGCCCTTTTGAGCGCCTCCAGAAACAATCGCCTGAAGAGACTCTTCAGAACGTTCACATGCAGAAAGAAGTCCTCGCGGCAAGTCACCCAGCTTTTGCCGTCGGGCGAAATCCCGCCTCCGGGGACGATCATATGGACGTGGGGATGATGCAGCAAGGTGCTGCCCCAGGTATGCAGCACGCTGGTGAAGCCGATGTTCGCGCCCAGATGCCTGGGATCCCCGGCGATCGTGAGCATGGTTTTCGCCGAGGTCTTGAAGAGGATGTCGTAGATCACGCGCCGGTTGATCAGCGCCAAATCCTCTATCTCTTTCGGGATGGTGAAGACGATGTGAAAGTACGGTACGGGCAAGAGCTCGGCTCTGCGTCCGGCCAGCCACGTGGCCGAGGCCAGAGCGCCGCATTTGGGGCAGGCGCGATTGCCGCATGAGTTGTAGCCTTTGGTTTCGTGTCCGCATTGGTTGCAGCGTCTGTGCTCGCAGTGTCCGCCCATCTCGTTGGTGCGGCAGGCCATGATGTCACGAGCGGCCTTGGTCTGCTCGGGCGACAGGAGATTGCCGTACAGACCGAGAAACTCATCCCAATTCTTCCGGAGAAGTTCGGCCGTCGTGAGTCTGCTATTCGCCATGATTCGCCTCCGATCCCGGCAGGAGGTCGAAGGGGCTTTGCATCCCGGCGATGCGCGCCGTGGCGATGTGGGTGTAAATGGCCGTGGTGGATAAGGAAGCGTGCCCCAGGAGCACCTGGATCGTGCGTAGATCGACGCCGTTCTCCAGCATATGGGTGGCGAAGCTGTGGCGAAAACTATGAGGCGTTACCTTTTTGCTCGGCGCCAACCCCGATTGAATGGAGATTTTTTTGCAGACAATTTGGATGGAAGTGGTCGTAATGCAGCGTCCCTTAATTCTTCCTGGAAACAGCCATGGATTCTTACTGTTTGCCTGATGTTTTCCCGGCTTGCATGTTCTCCAGTAGTCCCGTAAGATGAGCAGCAGTTTCGGAGACAGCACGGTGTAGCGATCTTTGCTCATCTTGCCTTGGCGAACGCGGATGACCATTCTCTGGCTATCGATGTCGCTCGCCCGCAGATTCGCCGCTTCCGAGACGCGTAGACCGGAAGCGTACATGACCTGGAAGATCGTGCGATACCTGACGTTTTGGACGGCGTCTAGAAAACGGACGACTTCCGAAGGCGCAAGTACCACGGGAAGCGTTTTGGGCTCCCTGGCCGCTGGTATTGCCGCCAGCGGCCAGGGGCGGTCCATGACGTTGAGAAAGAAAAAGCGAAAAACCCGGGCATGAGAATTGACGCTCCCCGGAGTGAATCCGCGTTTCTCATGAAGATAAAGCAGGTAGTCGCGGATCTCCTCCAGGCTGATTCGTCCCAACTGCTTGCCGACGTGCTGCTCGAGTTTTTTCAACCTGCGCAGATAGTCGGCCTGCGTGGAGGCGGAAAGGTTTCTCAACTTCATCTGCCGCACCATTCGTTGACGTGCGCTTCTCATATCCGGCCTCCTTTCACGGCTTCGCATGCATGGAAAGATGTTGCTTTCTTCCGAGTGATGAAACTGGCCAGGACGAGACGGATGGAGGTGCAGCGCAGGATGTGCCTGACCTCGCGTGGGTTGTCTGCTTGCGTCAGGCGATGCCTGAAGAAGGAATAGCGCAGTGTCTTCTCGATCGTCGTATAATCGAAACCTCCATCCATTGCAGCTTGCCTGATTGCCTTTTGCATGGGACCGGGAGTCAAGGGATTGTCATGGCCATCGCGTGTGAAAAGCAGATCCGTTCGAGGCCTAGTGTCGCGCCACCACCGGCGCAGGGTTGTGAGAGTTTCCGAGTGAAGCGGAACGAATTGGGGCCAGGCGCTGTTTGAAGAAGTCAGGCGGATCAGCATCCTTTTGCTATCGATATCCCCCGTCCTCAGGCGACAGGTCTCGCCCAGGCGCAAACCGCCGCCGAATGCTACGATCAAAACCGTTTTGTGAAGCTCAGAGGCAACGCCCTCAAACAGCCGGTCCATCTCGCTCTTCGTGAGCGGATCGGGAACCGGTCCCGGCTTGCCGGGAGAAAGAAAACAGGCTGCGACACCTGGACGATCCAGCGTCACGAAATAGAGAAACTTGAGCGCCATCAGCGCCTGCTGCCGGAAACTGTCCGGTCGCTTTTCCGCTCTCGCCAGGTGCCGGATCCATGCCTCAATTTCAGCCGCGCCCAGTTGATCCGGCGATCGCTTGAAATGTCGGACATACGATTCGGCGTGGTTCAGATACTGTTTGCGCGTGGCAAGGCGCAGCCCGTACCGTAAAAGATCCTCGCTCATTCTTTCTTTGAGATGTCCCATGAGTCTCCTCCTCGTGATTGACGCCGCCCGGAAATCGGACGACTGAAATCACAAGGATGTCGGGGTCATGGGAATTCAGGCAAGGTATTGCGGGAGAAAACGGGAAGATTGCAAACGCGCCAAAGGGCTTCAACGCAGGATACGATCACAAAAATATGGCTGGAGTCGAGCAAGAACTTACGGACAGGCAGGGGCTAAAAACTGCCGCGAAGCGGCTTCGTACCCAGAGCATACCTTATTACGAACTTTTTTCTGAGAACAGAAAGAAGGCCAAGTTGAAAATCCCATTAAGAATCAATGGTTTACAAAAAAAGTTATTTTTAGGTATGTAGTGCTAAGCAGTTTTGACTTTCGCAAACTTTTTGATTTTTAGGATGTCTGGCATGGTGATGAAGCGAACGAAAACCGAATGATGTTGCCCTTCCGAACTGCCCATGAAGCAGACAATCCGGGTTCATGCAACAGCGATTTCTCACCGGCTTACGCTTCATCAGACATCTCACCGGCTTGACAATTGGGAAATCCCCTGTAGGATTCACGATATTGAGATTCAGTAGTGGCAAGAAGCAACACTTTTATTAGGAATGCAGTGGTGCGAACCCAATTACGATATCCTGCTCTTCGCCCAAAAGTGGGATGGAACCAAAAGGATACTGAAGATGTTTTGCAGAGTGGCCATATTATTGACGTGCGGAATAGCATTTTTTTTGGGTTTTTTGGAAAAATCCTCAGCAATGGATCTCAAGAGAAGTATCGTAGTATGGAAACTCCAAGCAAACAAGGGTGTGGATGATGCGGATGTCAATCTGATCTCTAATTTCGTAGCCAACCAAGTCGCTAAATATTCAGGCAGCAAGGTTATCTCCGAGGCTGATATTCAGACTATACTTAAAGGTGAGCAAACTCGTCAGAAATGCGGAATGGAAGACACCTCCTGCATTACAGAAATAGGAGCAGCTTTGGGGGTTACGGAGGCGGTGAGCGGTGACATAGGCAAGATCGGTGATTTTTGGATGCTAAATCTGCGACGAATAAATGTTCGTTCGGCAGAGGTTATTGGGCGTAGTAGCCGGAATGCCGAGGGATCAGTGAACGACTTGATTAGGTCTCTACCAGAGGCAGTTGCAGAGTTATTCGGGATACAGATCACAGAGACTACGAAAACCATAGATACATCTGTGTCAGGCATGTTATTGGTGACAAGCAAGCCGGAAAACGCGTGGGTATGGGTCAATGGGAAAAAAATTGGCAAAACGCCATTAAAGGAAAAGCTGAAAGCCGATATTTACAAAATTGTAGTAAAACGACAAGGGTATGGCAGCTTAGAAAAAGTTGTCCGAATATTACATGGGGAAACAACGGATATTGTCTTTCAATTGAAACGATTACAACTAAAAGGAATCCTAAATGTAACTACTACACCTTCAGGAGCATTAATCTGGATCGACGGAAAAGAAAAGGGAACCACGCCTTTTAGAGAAAACGTAACTGCAAATACCTATTTGATTAAACTAAAATTGGAAGGATATGAGACAGTCAAAGAGCGTACCATTGTAACATCAGAAAAGGAAACAAAGATTCATCTAGCCCTAGAGAAAGACTATCCGATGAATCCGTACAAAAAATACGGGTATGTATCGTTTTTTACTGGGATTGGCCTAGTAACTGGGGGAGGTATCGCAACGTGGCAAGCGAGCGAGGCAGCTGCCGACAATAAAGCGGGGGACTGGAACACAGAAAGCAAGAATCGTACTTGGTCCAGTATGGCCATTGCCAGTTACACACTCGGTGGAGCGGCAATACTGATTGGCACTGTTTTATGGGTAATATCTCCTGGAGATCAGGAGTGGGCAGAGCGAAATCACATAGGAGCCTCAGTAGCCTCGGATGGGCGAGGAGCAGTTGTGTGGTTGGAAGGGAGGTGGTAAAGTGACGTGTCGCCTCATCTTCTTCATTTTTACTTTTCTTTGTTTTCTTACTTCAGGTTGCCAGATGTTCTGGGAATCAATTGGCCATGTAGGTGAACCTTGTTCAACAGAAGCAACCTGCCGTGGGGATCTGGTTTGTGAGAGTGGAATTTGCATTAATCCAGGTGGTGACGAGGACGACGACGCAATTGTGGACACTGATGAGGATGGGAACGTTCAGGCTGGTGAGTACGAGCAAATAACCGATCCAGGTTTGACTTGGCTCCCCATTCCCTCTGGAACATACCAGCAGGGTTGCGTTCCTCAGGACACGATTTGCGATATAAGTGAGAACCCACGCCACGAGGTGTCAGTGGAAGCTTTTAAAATGACAGCGACGGAGGTGACACAGGAGCATTACGAGGCGGTTATGCATGACAATCCAAGTTATTCGAGCTATTTCGAGAATTGCCCTACCTGTCCGGTGGAGAAAATTTCATGGATAGAGGCAAAGACATTTTGCGAAAGAGTTGGTGGGCGTCTACCTTCGGAAGCAGAATGGGAGTACGCTGCACGTGCAGGAACGGACATGATTTGGATTTGTGGGGACAATTCCAGCTGTCTGGATGAGATCGCTTGGTATAATGGTAATAGTGATAATCGGGAACATTTAGTAGGTGGGAAAGATCCCAATACTTTCGACCTGTACGACATGAGCGGCAATGTATGGGAGTGGGTTGAAGACTGCTACCACAGTGATTATACAGGTCATCCTGGAACGGGTGATGTCTGGACAGGCGGTGATTGTGAATACCGTGTTCTTCGCGGCGGCTCCTGGTATGGTTCGAATATCGGGAGCCTGCGTCCATCATATCGTTACGGGTATAGTCCCAAAGACGCAGCTTTCAACATTGGTTTCCGTTGTGCAAAAGAAACCAATTGAGTGCAAGGCTTTTTTAGGGGTGTTTGGGGGATTCTCTTTATAAAAGAGTCAAGAGTTGCGCATGAAACTGGAGATTCCGACAATATTAAAAACGCACGGCCTTTCCAATAAATTTATCCTTCCCACTACCAAAATTTTTAGGAGTTCAAGTACAGGGTTACATGAAAATGTGTTGGAGGATCAATAGTTGCTAAACCAATTTTACAAAGATCTCGTCAGTTTTGTATTTACCCATGATTGATTTTAAGGGGCAGAATGAAATAAACTTCTCGCCACAGGACTTCCCCTGACCTTGCCCCCTAAAACTAGACCATTTGAAATGTTAGTCTCCCGGAAATCAGGGAAAGGATTTCGGGATGAAAAAAAAGCGTTATTCGGAAGAGAAAATCATTCAGATTCTGCATGAAGCGGAGCGAGGCGAGCAGCCGATATCGGAAATCTGCCGCAAGCATGGAATCAGCGAACAGAGCTTTTATCGCTGGCGCAAGAAATACGGTGGAATGCAGGTGGATGAAGTTCGCCATTTACGCGAATTGACGAAAGAAAACGCTCGTTTGAAGAAACTGCTTGCGGAACGTGATATCGAGATCGACGCGATGAAAGAGCTGTTGGAAAAAAAATGGTGACGCTTTCTCAAAGACGCGAGGGAGTACATTTGCTCAAAGCGCGTGGCGTTTCGGAACGACGCGGTTGCTCGCTGTGCGAGATCGGGCGGTCAAGTTTTCGTTACATGGCGGTTGAACGGGATGAGTCGGAGTTGATCTCACGGTTGCTGAAAATAGCCAGGCGTCGCAAACGTTTCGGCTATCGACGTGCTCACGCGCTGCTTGTACGTGAAGGGCTCGTAGTGAATCACAAGCGGATCGAACGGCTGTGGCGCATTCTTGGCCTGACATTGCCGAAACGCAGGCCGCGCAAGAAACGCAAGGCCCGTGGAGGCGTGCCGTTAAAGGCTGTGCGTCTGAATCATGTCTGGACATACGATTTCGTTTTCGATACGACGCAAGATGGTCGCAAGCTGAAGTTCCTGACGCTGGTGGATGAATTCACCCGCGAAAGTCTGGCCATCGAGGTCGGTCGCTCCATCAGTGCACGTAGCGTTATCGTGGTATTGAAACGGGTGATAAACAAACGAGGGGCTCCTGAGTTTATCCGTAGCGACAACGGGCCGGAATTCATCGCCGAAGTATTGAGACGATGGCTGAAAGAAAACCGAATGAAGACCCAATACATTGATCCCGGCAAACCCTGGCAGAATGCATACGGCGAAAGTTTCAACGGTCGATTCCGGGACGAGTTCCTCAATGTCAACAGTTTTGCGGGCCTGCACGAAGCACGGGTAATGACGGAAATATGGCGTAAGGATTACAACGGCGAACGCCCCCATTCAAGCTTGGGCTACGCTACACCCAACGAATTCAAGGCTGCTTTTGACAAGCGTAGAAAGACAAAGAAATCATGAGCCTCCAACTCAACCGTCACATCATCGGCTTTGCCGATGCGGGGACCAGTCCCCGAGCCCTGAGATTTTTCGCTTGAAGGGCTGCCCGGTGGGTTGCCAAGATACAAAAATGGACGAAGCTGAAAAATACTCCGTCCACCGGTATAGCCGCTCGCTGCGACGCTCCGGTTGCGTCTCCGCAGAGCCGTATCCTCCGAGCGAGCAGAAGCAGTTTAGCATGTTTCCAGGCTTTGTGGTAAGATCCCTACACGAAGCCTTCAAAACCACCGGGGACTAACATTGCCCGTGGTACAGAAAATGGGGGCAGGTCACCCCCAAAAACCAATCATGAAGCAAAAAATCCATAATATTTTCGGTGGTGTATAGGTTTATCAAAGTGAAAATGGGCGATTTTCATACGAGACGAAGCGGACCTCCAAGTGCTAAAGGAAAGGATGTTAACGCCTTGTTTCTTCAGCAAAACCAAGGAGGTCCGTAGCTATGGTACACCAGATCGGCAGGAAACTACGAGCGCAAATCCATCAATTTTCGGGGGAACTTTCTTTCTCGCCAGTGTTGACACCTTTACAAATACAATATATTCTAATGATAAAACAAATAAAGTATCAAAAAAAAGTCGAGCCCTAAAAAAAGTAACCAAATAAGTTCATTCAGACGATAGGTTTTGCGAGCTATTTGCTACCAAAGGAGCACATTAAAATGCGCATATATTCAGAATTGAAGGAGAAAACAATATTCCTTTTGGTAATGTTTCTTTTGGTTATATTTTCGTTCAGTTGCATCGAGGAGAACCAACAGCAGGATGTTGTTCTTCAGGTGTATTCTGCAACAAATCAAAGAGGAGAGTCGTATTCACCGATGACAGAAGCCGTGGGCATTCGATACGGTTTCTTTGAAGAAACGTTGCCTAGGAGCTATTTTTTGCAAGGCAAAATAGAAGAATTGATAAACTCTGAAGCGGATAAAAAGTTTGATTTAAAAAAATTTCCACCAGGTATTCCAGACGAATTCAGATTGGTGATCGAAGGTACTGGTACCGATGGTAATACTATTATCCGTGGAATTTCAGCACCGATCCAATATAACACTAAACGTTCGCAAAAAATTCCGATTTTTGTCAGTTCAGTTGACAGCTTTGGAGAAATTCCAATGGATTATAGTGAAAGCCAAGGGCGGCCTGCCAGAATGTCAGCCGGTCGCTACGGTCATACCGCTACTCTGCTGCCCGACGGTAAAGTGCTGATCCTGGGCGGCATCAATCAGTTAGTGGATATTACCTCCTACCCGGATACCGCCGACCTGTATGATCCGGCCACGAACCAGTTCGAAACCGTGACCGTCAAAGGATGGTCCGGCGGTCGTGCATTCCATACCCTGACCGTCATCGAAAGCATGAGCAATCGGATCGAAGCCAACGGCACACTCGCGTTGACCTTCGTCATCGTCGGCGGCGAAATGGACGGTGCTTTTTCCAACGAAGTCTACCGAGGAACCTACGTAGCGGAACAAACCGAACTCACTCTGGAACAAATCGGTACCCTTACTCAGGGGGTAGCTCATCACGCTGCTGCAGCTATTCCGAACACCAGCGCGGTGGTGATTGCAGGCGGGAAAAACCAAAGCCTTGCCGCACTTACTCAGGCAGCGGTGATTGAAGCCGCCGTAAACGCACTCACTCCCGTCAAGGAATTGAGTGGCGGACTAAACAACGCACGTTACAATCACACTTTGACGGCTCTGCCGTATCTAGATGGAGAAGACGTGAAATGGAACGTCGTCGCGGTGGGCGGCACCACGCAGGAAGCCAATGCCGAAAAGCCCATCGTCGAGGTTTTCAGTCCCGATGCGGGATCGTTCAGTTGCTTTAACTACGAAACGGATCAGGCCGAATGCGTGGCCGATCCCTGTCTTCGCGCCTGTCGCCCCAGTACGGAGCTGGCCTACGTGACGCGATCGGAACATTTTGCGATTCCACTTTACAAGCGCAACGTTCTGGGGGTGATCGATGAATCCTCCGACGAAATTGAGGCTGCCCGGATCGTCGTTCTCGGCGGAGAAACGATGGACTGGATGTCGGGGAACATCGTTGCTGTTACGGATTTGGCCTTTATCAACGCCTACGGTGAGGTCACCTGCTCCAACTCGAACAATCTCGTGCTTCCGTACAAAGGAGCGGCTTGGGATTTTATCGGGGGTAGTTACGACACAATTCTGATCGCAGGTGCGACCGCTTCGCCGATCAACGAGCCGGAAAGCGCCGCCGTGCCGAAGGCCGGCCAGATCATCAAGTTCGTCTATTCCTACGATGAAGGCAACGAGGAATGCCGCGGTCTGTGGGATTTCACAAGCATTTTGCTAGATTCTCAAGATTTTAACGGAACAGAAACACCATACAGAACCAACGATATGTTCCAACAGCGTGAACACCTGACCGTAACCACTTTGATAAACGGGATGGTGCTCATTGTCGGTGGATTGGATGTAGATAAAAGTAAGTCCGGTGGAGAGATATACAACCCGCCTTCGAAAAACTTTTATGAAGGAACTTTTGAATTCAGCACAACCTTTTAATCCCTGCTAGTCATTAGTAAATATTTAAACTCAGAAGGAGAGTTCGATGAAGTTAGAGAAAAACAAAATAGCACCTACAATAATAATCATTTGTGCCCTTATAATGGGATGTGATAACTTGACGTCTTCTTCTCGATTGCAGTACAGCGTTACTCCAAACCCAATATATATTAAAAATCCTGGAGGAGTCACCATCAGTCTGGATGAGGATGTTTCAGAAGAAATTTCAGAAGGCAATGAAACAGATATTGTAACGCCTATTAAACGTCAGCTATATGAAGTAAAGCCATTGCTGCTTGAAAATAAATCGACCGATGTCAATCTTTCTATATACGAATTGGATTTTTACTACGAAAACCTTAATTCCATGCATACTGAATCGCTATTGGGTAACAGCGGAAATCCAGTCGCCACTTTACTTGCTAAGTTTGGGGAAATAAGAGAGGATTTACCTTGCACAGATAATTCAGATTGTAATGCCAATACCCTCGAATTAGGTCCATATTCTTCATATTATGTATGCTTATCCGGTTGCTGCCAAACCGATATCAGTTTTGATTTTCGTATTGAATTCGATCTTGATAAACTTGTTATTACCGATTCAAGCGTGATAAAAAGTCCCAACAAAGCTGCTGTATGGGAACACTCCCAGTATAATCATGTTCTTTGTCCCATTCAAAACGACGAATACACCTTTTCAGACAAGCTTTATGGACTCAATGCCTGTGACCGTCTGGCACTGGAACGTAAACTACGAAGAATGGATGATGGAGATGAATCGACTGGTTTTGATCTCGTACCTATGGATAAAGCTAATCTCCAACTAATGGTTTGGACTCCCGATGAAGAAAACGGTCCAGTAATCGGTAGTATTTCAAAATTGGCTGGGTATGAAGGAATTTGTGACAGCGGGGAACCAGAATTATTGGAAATCGACAATGTCGTACTTGTGGATCCTCTTCAAACGACACCCACAGTAAAGCAGCTGTATTTCGATGCATCCAATATACGCCTTTCACGAGTTGCTTGTGGTGGTTCAGTTTCTGATGTTGTGGAATATGAAAACCCTACGGATTCCCTTGACTTCTGCCTACTTGACAACGGTGAAGTCAATCCAGACTTGCTTTCGGTGGATATAGACGCCCTAACTATAAGTAAATTACCACTGCAAGTCGTTTATTCTATTTCCAATGATGTCCCTCGTAGCGAAGTGCTTTCTTCCAAAAACTTTAAAATCAAAGTCGTCAGTAATGAGAATGAAATAGCTGGCTCTTCCTATAATAAACTCATCGATATCATTGTAACTCAAAACCTAGGAGGTCCACCTGAGCCGATCATCACGGTGGATCAACTATATGAGAACCCCGAGCCATTGACCGAATACGAAATGAGTGGAACGGCATCATGCAGTCCTTTCGGTGACGCCCGTAAGCCGTTCACCTATCAATGGTCTTGGGCCCCCGGTGGCCGTCCGGCCTTTGCCCAGGATGCGATCCTGGTCTGCGACCTCCCCAACAACCCATACAACGTGGACAACGACATCACCCGCAACGGTGACGAGTACACCAATTGCGGCGAAACGAAAATCTTTTTCCCCATCGTCGGTACGTACACCTTCCAGCTCAAAGTGCTCGACAGCGCCAACCAGCCTTCGGGACCGACCGCCGAATGCCCGGATTGTTCCGAATACGACGTTCACAAAGTGTCGGTTAAGCCTTCCAAAAAATTATATGTGGAATTGGTCTGGGACAAGGGCGGCGACGGCATCCGCGGCGTGGACATGGACCTGTTCCTCGTTCGCAAGCGTGAGGACGGCTCGTTCTCCGTGCCGATGGCCTACAACGACATGCTTTCCGCCGGTAGGTGGAATACCAAAAGCTGTACAAACGATAGGGACTGCAGCGGCGGTTTCCATTGCGATACAAACATCAATTTCTGTGACAAAGCCTGTACCAGCGACCAGCAATGTTTCGATTATGCCTTCGGATACTACTGCAACACGGAACATGTCAGCGGCACGCCGCAATGTGCGTTGCGATACGAGTTCGAACCGACGGAGGAAAACCCTAATCCGACTGCGACGATCTATTGCGGAGTTTGCTCCAACGACGATACGAAACATTGCGGCAACGCTTCAGACTGCTGTGAGGGTTACTCCTGCACCTGTATCCCGTCGGATGACCTTTGTGCCGGCAAAAACGGATATTGCAGCCAATTTATCAATTCTCGATCACCTAATCCTGATATTTTGCCGATTTACGTTTGCACGGAGCATCCAGAAGAAATGATAAATGACACTTGCTCTTTCCAGAATACTAATCCGGAATGGGGCGAAAGTACTTCCTATAATGATGACCCTTCTCTTGATATTGACGACGTGGACGGTTACGGCCCGGAAACCATTACGATGAAAACGCCGGTTTCCGGAACCTACCGCGTGGTAGTCCGTATGTTTAGTGACCCTCTGGGAGACGTTTCGGAAGACTCTCCCGTAAAAGCTTTTGTTAAGATTCTAATCAACGGCTCAAAAGTGGAGTACAAAGATCCTATATCGGGGGAAGTGACCAACGAACCAATGGAGGCCGAATTCACTCAAACCAGAACATATTGGAAGGTGGCTGATATCGTTTGGGACGCTGAAGCATCAGTGGACGATTCCACGAGCGATGCCAAAGGTAATGGTGACGTGATTCCTATCTCTTTCACGCCAATCACAGTGGAGACACCTGCAATGGATTTTGACGAGCAACCCTACGCAAATCCTTTCCGTGCTATTTCTGGGCCTTTCGATCCTAAAGACTGCATAGATCCTCGTTCAATCTGGTGTGACGACGCGGGTACAGAAATAAATTCCTCGGGTGATACTTGTGCCGAAGTGTATTCCAATAATCCTCCTTGGTGTCTATGACATAGCCTGTCCTTGTCAAGCTTCAATGGGACAGTCGCGAATAACCAAATTCTCGATTCTTTCCGCTCTTTGAAAAATAAAAATGAGTGTCCATGTCAAGCGATAATGGGAGACTCCATTTACTTGAAAATACTGATCTTATTCAAAATGCCATTTTTTCCGTTTCGTGTCAATGTATGCTATGAAATGTGAATTCGAAAGCAGAATTTGACTGGAAACAACCACGCAAACAACCGCCAGTATAAACGAGCAAAACAGCGGATAAATTTCGCTTCTTTCCCTTTTCGGCTACGTCATGAATTCCAGATTAGCCAGTCCAGTCCTGGTATTTTGGCTGGCTAGTGGCTCAATCAGGGTTGCGGTTACGAGTGGTAATTCTCGTGATCATTTTGTAAGGGGATGTCCCAGCAATTGTTAAATCTTCCGACGATCTCCGCTTCCTAATGACTCGCATTGTACCGACCTGAGTCTTTGTTCGTCAACTCTTTTCCTTGCCGATTCTTTCGTCTTCGTACTACCCTCAACCTGCCTGTCTGGAGGATACGGCTCTGCGGGGACGCAACCGGAGCGCCACGATGGGTGACCGATGGAGGGGCAGAGTTTGTTCTCTGCCTTTTCTTTTTTTCATCAGCCCCTCTTGAGGTCCCCAGAGCGAAAAATCCCAGGGGTTTGGGGACAGCGTCCCCATATCGGCGAAGCCGATACTCTCAGACGCCACAGGATGGCTGGGAATCCACATGCGCTGGACTTGCCGCAACTCTCCCCGGTTTGGGCGCTTCCTTTTTCTTCTCCTTTTTCAGTGCCTCAGCCAAAGCCAACAAATCCCGGTAGCCGCCGATCCGGCGAAAGCCTTTTTCGATCTCCGTAAGCGCCATTGAAAGCCAGCGCTGCGGCTGGTCGGTCTCGGGACGCCAGCGCGTCACCCGCCCGATCCTGCCGCGAATGTTGCGGATCGAATTCTCGATCAGATTCGTGGACAGCAAGCTCACATGCAGCGTGTTGGGAACCTCCAGCAGATGCAGGGCGATCAAATCCTCGCCAGCCTCGTCAATACTTGCAAGCGCCTGGGCGTTGCGCGTGGATACAAAAATCCGTAGGTTCTCCAATGCTTCCCGGCCAGCATCCGCGCCCTGAGCTTTGCGAATGCGCCGCATCAGCCCGGCGACTTCCCCCCAGTCGCGTCGGGGTAGATACTGTCTGAGATTGCGCTCTTTGTGAACTAGGCAGCGTTGAAGAACGGCGTCGGACCATTGTTTCTTCACCGCGTTTTTCAAGGCCTTCGAGCCATCGAAGGTGCAAAACAGGCGATGCTCTGGCTTGGGAGCAAAACCCCGCAACGACAGGCGGGAGGTCAATGCGGTGCAGACCTGCGTGTTCTCCGAGGCACCCACCTCGAAATCCAGCATATGCTTCGTGCCGTCACAGGCAACCCCTAGGGCTACAATGGCCCATAAACCCTCGGCAAGACGCACCCCGTCCAGCATCAGAATCAGCCAGTCGTCGCGGGTGATATCGCGCTTGCGAAACTCGTCGAAAAGGCGAGCGCCTTCATTCGTGAAAAGACGGCTCAGGCTACTCTTCGACGTCTTCGGACTTTGGGGATGCACGCTTTGTTGATTCCGGGTCGAGACGCCGCCCACCAGCGACCGCAACAGCATCGCGTGAAGCTCTCCCGGCTCGCGAGCCGCTTGATAGCTGGACAGTATGACTTCCTCGCTATCACCGTTTCCCTTGCCTTTACGCACGCGCGGACGTTTCACCGCCTCCCGACGCCCTTCGTGGATCACCGAACCCGGAGCCGAACCGGCACGAGAATATTCTGCCGATTTATCAGGATGATAAGCAGGACCACACAACTGCTCAACCTCCGCTGACATTACACGCAGAATCAGATCTCGCGCCGCTCCACGTAAAAAGGTTCGAAATGTTTCGCCAGCTTCTGTGCTGTCAACTTGCCCTAAAAGCTCTAATACGTCATACTCACTCATGATGGTCTTCTCCTTTTCTGTTCGTAGCAGAATGTTCCACGCCCATTCTGGGCGCGGAGGAGACCATCGTCAATTTTTAACAAGTTTTGGGACGCTTCCTTTTGTAAACGGCAGCCGAAAATCGCGGTGATTGAGATTCGATCGTTTGGCGTCCTCATGAATTTCTAAGCAGTGCCACGCCCGGCCAGGACTACCGGGACAAGGTTCATGCAACAGCGATCTTTCACGGGCTTACGCTTCATCAGACATCTATACAGATTTGACAATCGGGAAATACCGGGTAGGATTCATACATAGAGATTCATCATGAATAAGAAACAACACTTCGTTAGGGAAGTACCGGATGATTTTCAGGATCGGCATATTGTTGATATGGATTATGGCGCTTCTGGTAGGACTGCCGGATGTGTCTATGGCCAATGAATCCCCCGGCATCGTGGTGTGGAAGCTCCAAGGAAATGAGAACGTCAAACCAGCGGACGTGAATCTCATCTCCAACTTCGTGGCTAATCAGGCGGCCAAATACTCAGGTAGCAAGGTCATCTCCGAGGCGGATATCTATACAATCCTAAAAGGCGAGCAAACCCGTCAACAGTGTGGCATGGAAGATACATCCTGCATGGCGGAGATTGGCGCGGCGTTGGGTGTACCGGAGGCGGTAAGTGGCGATATCGGCAAGATTGGTGGTTTCTGGATGCTGAACTTGCGGCGCATCAATGTCCGCTCGGCGGAGGTGATTGGTCGTAGCAGCCGTAACATTGAGGGTTCAGCGGATGATTTAATCAGATCTTTGCCGGGAGCTGTAGCGGAGCTTTTTGGCTTGCAGGCCGGAGAGAAAGCGGAGGCTGTTAAAACACCATCGATGGGAATGTTGTCTGTAACCAGCCAGCCGGAAGGAGCCAAGGTCAGAATAAACGGACAAAATATAGGAGAGAGCCCGGTACAGAAGGAATTGAAAGTAAATGGCTATAAACTCCAGGTTGAGTTCCGTGGATACAAACCGCAGGAACAGAACGTGCATATCTTACCTGGAGAGACAACTGAAGTTACTTTCAAACTAGAACGGTTACCACCGGGGCGGCTATACGTGAAATCCGAACCTTCTGGGGCGAGTCTGTTTCTCGACGGAGAAAAGAAAGGCGCGACACCCTTCAAACAAAAAGCAGAAGTCGGAGAATACAAGCTTGAATTGAAGCTGAAAGGCTACAAGACGGCCAAAGAATCCGTGAGTGTGAAGTCAAAGGAAACTACACGGCTGAACCTACCCCTTGAACGGGACTACCCGATAAACCCTTACAAGAAATACGGTTACATGACGTTCTTTACGGGTGTTGGTCTCGTCGCCTTCGGCGGTCTGGCAACCGGTATGTCGAGCATGAAGGCGAATGACTACAAGGGTGCGGGTAGCCCCGGTGAGATGAAGGATGCCCAGAATACAAGCGAGTCCTGGATGGGTGGGGCCATTGCTGGGTATACGATTGGTGGGGTGTTGATAGTGACAGGCATTGTGCTTTGGGTTTTATCTCCCGGCGATCAGGCCTGGTGGAAAGAGCACCAGGTATCCGCCGGACCGACGGGCGACGGATCGGGCGGTATACTAAGTGTGAGCGGGAGGTGGTGAAATGAGAACGATCATAGCATTATCCATTGTGATATTCTTTTCCGCTTGCGACGTCTTCCTGCCAGATGTTGGTCATGAAGGTCAACCCTGCTCAGATGGTGGGGCCTGCGTGGATGGCTCGGAATGTGTGAATGGCTGGTGCGGCGGCCTTTCCTGTGTCAACTCTTTGGAGTGCCCAGTTGGATACATCTGTCAAAAAGGAAAATGTATCGTTGGCAATTCCACAATCTGCAATTCTAATGATGACTGTCTCGATGAGTGGGTCTGTGTGGCTATCGACGCTGATCTGTCAAAGTGTATTCCCGCCAACGAACAATGCGGAAGCCATCTGGAATGCGTCATCAATTATTCCTGTATCAATTACTTCTGCACTATCGATCCCAACGCGGCAACCTGCAACGGCAACGAGGAATGCGGCGAAGGATACTCCTGTGCTGAAATGCCGGGAGGCGGATATAAATGTGTTCCCGGAAACGGCAATATTCCCGGCGATCAGCAGGTAATCACCGATTGCGGTGAATCCTGCGCCGAAGACGGAACCTGCGAAGGCTCTTACTGTTTCTGCTGCGACAGTACTTGTGTCACCAAGTTCCCGTCCTGTTCTTCGGATGACGACTGTTACACCGGACAAGTGTGCTTGACAAGTAGCCTCATCTGCAAACTCGAACCGTTAAGTTGCAAGAAAAACGGCCTCCTCGCTATTTACTGTGGGTAAGCAGTTTCATCTGCGGCAGGTCGAAGTCTAGCTTTCCAGCGACGAGGAAGATCATGGTTCGAAGCTTCCTAAACGACCTGAACCCTCTGGCCTTGCGCTTGGCCGCCTGAATTATACCGTTGATGCCTTCCACCAGCCCTTGTGTCAAACCTGACTGAAACCACCGCAATACCCCATCCCAGTGGGTCTTGATCGTTTTGGCTACCTTGATCATCGGCGGCAGTTGGCTGTGCGTGGCCCAGAAATACCAGTACTGCAACTGCTTCTCACCGTCATCTGGATGGCCTGCGTAGTCGGCATATACCGACTGAAGCGTCTCTTTGAGCCGATAGCCCCTGGCCGTTTTCAGCGTGCTGTCTTTCAACTCATCGAACTTCTCTCGCTCTTTGTCCGTAAGGTTTTGCTCGTTTTTCAACCAGACCCATCTCGTCTTTTCCAACTCAGTCCTGTCTTGGCGCTCCTCACGCCGCACCTCGTCCACGGCCTTGTTGACAAGCTTCATCACGTGGAAGCGGTCGAAGGTCATCGCCGCATCGGGAAACTGTTTCCCAACCCCCTTGATGAACGCCGCTGACATGTCCATGCTGAACTCTTTCACCTGTTCGGGTTTACCGCCGTGAGCGTGAAGCTCAGCCTCGAAGCCCGCCACCGTCCGGTGGTCTTTGCCGGGCTCCACGTGCAGAACCTTCGCCTCGTCCATGTCCACGAACACCGTCACGTAGTCGTGCCCACGGGAACGGCTGGTTTCATCCACGCCCACCGCTTCGACCTCGGACCAGTCCTGCTTCGCCAGACTCGAGTCCACATAGTATTCCAGCACCCGCCAGATCCGCGTGTCGTGCTCACCAAGTATTTCGCCGATCCCCTTGGGCGTCATGCCCTTTCTGGCCATAAGCAGTACCAGCGCCTCAAAAAGCAGCGTGAACCCCGCACCAGGACGCGCCCAAGGTACCTCCACCGTTTTTACTCCGTGTTCAGGGCATTTGATCCGGGGTAGGCGTGCGTGAAGATACGCCTCGTGCTGAAAAAAGTTCAGATGTCGCCAACTCCTCTCGTTCGTATCGTGAACCCCGCAAGCCACCTCGCATTGCGGGCACGCAAACCGGCTCCCGGCGGGAAAATCCAGGTACAGATCCAACCGGTGGCGCTCGGCGTCAAAGTCAATATCCACCACCTCCCAGGGAGGGGTCAATCCAAGAGCCATCGTGAAAAGTCCGCGCTCGTCCATCTCTTGCTCCTTCAGTGTGCAAAGGTTACACTGGCAGAACTTCGGCGGAGGATAAGGCAACGCGGGGACGCGACCCGAGCGCCGTCGAAGGTCCGAACCTGGAAAGGAGGGGGAAACCTCTCCTTTTCTCTTTATCCCTTATTACAACAACCAGGTTTGGACTTCAAAGCGATAAATCCCAGGGGTGCGGGGACGGGTCCCCGGATCGGCGAAGCCGATGCATAAGCTGCCGTTACCCACACTAAACAGCGAAGAGCCGAAAAACGGCAGTTCTTCAACTACCGATGGGGATGATGAAACCGACGGGGATGATGAAATAGAAAATGAGAACGACCAGATCCAAATGGGTTGCAATTCTGATGCCGACTGTGAGGTTAATCGGCATTGTGAGGGCATCCAAGGCGGTGTGGGTTGCGTTGACGATTGTGCCAACGATGCCAACTGCCCCGAAGGTTCCCATTGCAATCCCAACAACGGACGTTGCGAGTTTTGCCAAACCGATTGCCCGGCTTCTCAATGCTGCAACTATTCCAACGACTCTTGGTTCTGCGGCAATTGTTGCTTTCCTCCTTGCTTTATCGGTCAGGCTTGCCAAAATGGCAATTGCGTACTGCTGAATTGTCCAGCCGAATGCGGCTACTGCCAAGAATGCGGTCCTCACACAGGATTTGTTTGTGCCCAAATAAACGATTGTACTGGAAAAACCAACGGTGACACCGACACTGAAAACTGACGTAGCGGATCCACTTACAACGAGATGAGTATTCTCCACTCCGAGAGCAAACTCGATGGCCAGACTTTCGCGGGTGAATTCATCCACCAGCGTCAGGAACTTCAGCTTGCAACCATCTTGCGTCGTGTCGAAAACGAAATCGTATGTCCAGACATGATTCGGACGCACAGCCTTCGTAAGCGGTAACAGACCGGCGTTATTGACTCAGGATTTAGAATCGATATCGGAACGTATGTGCCTGTCAAGCGATAATGGGAGACTCCATTTACTTGAAAATACTGATCTTTTTCAATGGGAAACAACCAAGCAAACAACCGCCAATATAAGCGAGCAAAACAGCAACTAGCGATTTTGCTTCTTTTCCTTTTCGGCTACGTGATGAATTCCTGATTAGCCAGTCCAGTCCTGGTATTTTGGCTGGCTGGCTAGATGTAAACGGCAGCTGAAAAGCACGGTGTTTGAGATTCGATCGTTTGTCGTCCTCATGAATTTCTCGGCAGTGCCACGCCCGGCCAGGACTACCGGGACAAGGTTGTTCCCTTTGTGCTGAAGGATGCCAAGGCTGCGCCGGAGAATATCGAGGTGAAGCGCTTTTCGGAGACGATAAATACTGGCTACCGACTGAAGCAAGCGGCGTAAGCCCGGGTAGGTGAAGGTTTGTTTTTCGGTTCGTTGGGCTTACGCTTGATCAGGCATTTATACAGATTTGACAATCGGTAAATCTTCTGTAGGATTCATAGTATTGAGAAACATCTGAGACAAGAAACAACACTTGATTGGGGGGGGGGCGACAGATTTTCGGTCTGATAGCCCTGTTCCTGTTTCGCAACACCGAATAGAGAGGTTTACGAGATGAACATCGCTTCTGTCAAGGTTTTGGTATTGGTTCTGGCGATGCTCCTTTTTTTTTCTCAGTTTGGACACGCATCCAAGGTTTTTAAAAATACAAAGGGGTGGGTTGATGCGGACAACTGTACGCAAATCACCTACGGAAGTGCAGTTAAGACGAAAATGGATATCACCCTTAAATACACCGTTTTTAATGACTGCGACACTACGGTAAAAGTAAAAGGGATCATTAAGCATACCTGTAAAATGACGGGCAATACCAAGCACATGACCTATATGGGAAATACGTTTTACGTAAAACCAGGCGAATCTAAGGTATGCGAAGATACCCCTCTATGCCTTGGAAAAAACGGTAAAGGCATTCTACGATACCATTGAGGCGATTAGAAAACCCCGTAAAGATAAACAAACACGAAGCAGTGATAGTTCCAGTACCAAGAAGTCCACTGCAAAGAATGAGAACAATAAACGGACTCAATTTAAAACAGTCAAGAACGACCGTTCGAGGTCTTCTAGTACAGAAAAGCAGACAAAACGAGTAAAACCAAGCACCAGCGAATCCGCGACCTCAAGAAGCTATTCCCAAAACACGACAAGTTCCAATTCGGGAAAACCAAGCTACGGAACCACTGCAGATGCGTTGATTGCGTTGGGAGATTCATTGGGCCAAACATCGAACGATATCGACAAGTATTTCAAAGACAGGGCTGCGCGAAGAAAAAGACGAGCCATCAAGGAAAGGAATTTTCAAAGCGGAGTAGAGTTGGCGGAAAACATAAAAGAGTTTAGGGATGAATTAGGTTATCCAACCTGCCCTGACATTGATAAACCCTACTCGGGGTATCTTGATTTTACAAAACCGAGAAAACTCCCCACTTTGGAGGAAGCCAAAAGAGACGGAATTTATATATATCCGACTCCAGAAAATATCAAATATACAACGGCTAGCAACAACTCTAATTTTATGCCATTTCAAAAAGATTATAGTGTCAACTCTTTGGAAACCATTACAAGGAGGGAAATAAAAAATGGGAACTTAATCCAAATTTCTTCCTCTAGTCATTCTGATGGTGCTTCTCATATAACAACCTCTATTCACACCTGTCCAAAATAGGTTTTCTTGGACAGTATCTTGATGATTCCCTCAGCCGAATCTTATTGGATTGATGCTCAAATCGCCTGAAAAATGGGCTTTAAATGGCATATGCACGTAAAAACAGTCTCAACCTTCATTTTGGACAGCAAAATCAGACAACGGAGACCTGGTTTCGTCTTGGAAATTCGGCTCCAGTATTTTCAGCTACTTACCGTGTCCAAAACACGAATCTCAGATTGTTTTGGACAGTAGTGAACCTCTATTATTAAGCTTGATGATAAAAACATTTGGCATCAAGACTTTTCTATGAAATATGTTGATGGTTCCGACTCCTGGAGTAGTAAATCCAATTCTGAAACGATTAGAGGCGGGATGTTTCCTCCCGAAAAAATAAATATTGGAGAAGGATGGTTATGGGAGTACAGAATTAACGGAGAAGGTTACACTACCCATATATCTAAATGCTATGAATTAAAAGAATTAATTCAGACGCAAAACGATCTATTAGCAGTGTTTATCGTTCGTGAGAGCTCTAAGAATAGTAGCAAATACGGTAATAGTAGTTCAAGATATAGTGGTACAGAGGTTTTTTCTGTTTCATTAGGGCTAGAGATCAGAAGGCAAATCGAAGGTTCATCTAATTCTTCAACCGGGAAATTCGACAGCTATTACTTAGGCACGCATAATATGACATCACTAAAGGTAATTGAGAGGAAAGATCGATAAATTCAATTTATTCTTACATGAATAATATTATCAATCCATTGCAGTTTGGAAATAAGCACGCAAATGAGCGCCAGTATAAGCAAGCAAAACAGCAAATAGCGATTTCGCTTCTTTCCCATTTCGGCTACGTCATGAATTCCAGATTAGCCAGTCCAGTCCTGGTATTTTGGCTGGCTAGTGGCTAGATGTAAACGGCAGCCGAAAAGCGCGGCGGTTGGCATCCTCATGAGTTTCTAAGCAGTACCACGCCCGGCCAGGTCTACTGGGACAAGGTTGTTCCCTTCGTATTAAAGGATACAAAAGCTGCACCGGAGAACATCGAGGTGAAGCGCTTTTCGGAGACGAAAATTGCTAGCTACCGACTGAAGCGTGCGGCGTAGATCAAGGTTGTGAAAACCGGTTTTTTGGTTCATTGGGTTTACGCTTCCTTCATTAGACATCTATGCATGCTTGACAATCGGGAAATACCGTGTATGATTCATAACATAGAGATTCAACCAAAACAAGAAACAACACTTCACAAGGGAAGCACCGAAACAACCAAACGGTTCAGTGTTGATTTTTGTTTTATCCAGTGAAAGGAAAGAACGGGAACATGAATCTATCCACCAAGATAACGATTCTCCTTCTCATGATGGTCGCGTTTGTCTTTGTCGGGTGCGACGACACCACCGAAGATCTCTGCGAGGTCGTAACATGCTATGATTACAACCAGGTTTGCGATCCCACGAGCGGGGAGTGCGTGTGCGATTCCGGCTACGTGGAGAATAAATTCGGCGTTTGCGTGCACGCCTGCAATCCGGAGGAGGAAGTCTGTTTTTGCGACGCGGACGGTGCCAATTGTATCCCCACGACCGCTATTTGCGAGGGCGCGACCTGCGGCGACAACGCCACCTGCGATCTGTACGACGGAACCTGCCATTGCGATGAAGGATACAGAGGCGATCCCTATATCGGCAATTGCGTGATGACCCCCTGCCTGAACGTCACCTGTGGCGACAACGCCTATTGCGATTGGCACGACGGAACCTGCAGGTGCAACCGGGGATACGTAGGCGACCCGAACGTGGGTTGTACGCTGATCTGCGCGGGCGTGACCTGCGCCGAAAACGCTCACTGCGAACGCGGGATCTGCGTCTGCGATCCCGGTTTCGAAGGCGATCCGGACATTACAGGCTGCTATCCGACCGAGCCCTGCTTAGGCGTGATCTGCGGCACGAACGCCCACTGCATCATCAACCTGGAACTCGAAGATTATTACGCCTGTGTGTGCGACCAGTATTTCGAGGGCGATGCCACCACCGAGTGCACTGCTATCGATTACTGCGACGGCGTGACCTGCGGCGGCGACACCTCCTGCATGATCAATCTCGACATGGCCCCCGACTACTACGAATGTGTCTACGACACCTGCCTGAACGTCACCTGTGGCGACAACACCTATTGCGATCCACTCGGCGAGTGCTACTGCGATGAAGGTTTCAAGGGCATTCCGTACCTGGGCTGCGTGCCGGACCACGACAACTGCGACCCGCCCTGCGGCGACAACGCCTACTGCCCAAACCCCTATTATGCCAGCTGCCTCTGCGATCCCGGTTTCGAAGGCATTCCGTGGTACGGTTGCACGCCAATCGACTACTGCGACGGCGTGGTCTGCCAGGACAACGCAAGCTGCAACGTCAATTACCACATCGTGCCGGACTATTACGAATGCACCTGTGACTACGGATACGTGGACGACGGCCAGGGCAATTGCGTGGTCGGCAACTGCTTCGGCGTCGAGTGCCCGGAGTATTCCTACTGCGACCTCGACGACGGTTCCTGCGTGTGCGACATGCACTACGAAGGTACCCCGCTGGACGGTCAACCCGACAGCGCTTGCACCGAAATCGACTATTGCGATGGCGTGACCTGCGGCGACAACGCCTCCTGCCACGTCAATTGGGAAGTTGCGGATACGTATTACGAATGCCTCTGCGACGAGCATTTCGAAGGCGATCCGTGGGAGGGCTGCACGCCTATCGATCTCTGCTCGAACGTCCAGTGCGGGCAGAACGCATATTGCGACAGTGGCGACTGTTTCTGCAACCAGGGATACGAAGGAGACCCGAACGTAGGCTGCACGCTGATCGATCTCTGCGCCGAAGTCCAATGCGGTCAGAACGCCTACTGCGATGCAGGCGATTGCTTCTGCAACCAGGGTTACGAAGGCGACCCGAACGTGGGATGTACGCCAATAGACCCTTGTGCGGAAGTCCAATGCGGGCAGAACGCCTACTGTGACGAAGGTGACTGTTTCTGCAATCAAGGATACGAAGGCGACCCGAACGTGGGATGTACGCCGATAAACCCTTGTGCGGAAGTCCAATGCGGTCAGAACGCCTACTGCGATGCAGGCGACTGCTTCTGTAATCAGGGATACGAAGGCGACCCGAACGTAGTTTGCACGCCTATCGATCTCTGCGCCGAAGTGCAATGCGGTCAGAACGCCTACTGTGACGAAGGTGACTGTTTCTGCAACCAGGGATACGAGGGTGACCCGAATGTAGGCTGCACACCGATCGATCTCTGCTCGAACGTCCAGTGCGGTCAGAACGCATATTGCGACGGTGGCGACTGCTTTTGCAATCAGGGATACGAGGGTGACCCGAACGTAGGCTGCACGCTGATAAACCCTTGTGCGGAAGTCCAATGCGGGCAGAACGCCTACTGCGATGCAGGCGATTGCTTCTGCAACCAGGGATACGAAGGCGACCCGAACGTAGTTTGCACGCCTATCGATCTCTGCGCCGAAGTGCAATGCGGTCAGAACGCCTACTGTGACGAAGGTGACTGTTTCTGCAACCAGGGATACGAGGGTGACCCGAATGTAGGCTGCACACCGATCGATCTCTGCTCGAACGTCCAGTGCGGTCAGAACGCATATTGCGACGGTGGCGACTGCTTTTGCAATCAGGGATACGAGGGTGACCCGAACGTAGGCTGCACGCTGATCGATCTCTGCGCCGAAGTCCAATGCGGTCAGAACGCCTACTGCGATGCAGGCGACTGCTTCTGTAATCAGGGATATGAAGGCGACCCGAACGTAGTTTGCACGCCTATCGATCTCTGCTCGAACGTCCAGTGCGGGCAGAACGCCTACTGTGACGAAGGGGACTGTTTCTGCAACCAGGGATACGAAGGAGACCCGAATGTGGGATGTACGCCGATCGATCTCTGCTCGAACGTCCAATGCGGGCAGAACGCCTACTGCGATGCAGGCGATTGCTTCTGCAACCAGGGATACGAAGGAGACCCGAACGTAGGCTGCACGCTGATCGATCTCTGCTCCGAAGTCCAGTGCGGTCAGAACGCCTACTGTGACGAAGGGGATTGCTTCTGCAATCAGGGATATGAAGGCGACCCGAACGTGGGATGTACGCCAATAGACCCTTGTGCGGAAGTCCAATGCGGTCAGAACGCATATTGCGACGGTGGCGATTGCTTCTGTAACCAGGGCTACGAAGGAGATCCATACACCGGTTGCACGACGATTTAGGTAAAATCAGGATACGCCGTGTCCATGTCCAGCGAAGGTGGGACGATATGTGCCTGTCAGTGTGCTGCGAGAACTGAGTTGTCGTGAAGCGATTCAGTTCGTAACTGTACGAGAGATGAAGGTTTGTTGGTCCTCCGGACTCGGCTTGCAGGAGTTGGGTTCAAACTGGAAACAACCAAGCAAACAACCGTGCTGTTCGTCAATGCCTTCTGGAGAAAAGCGTCCGGTGGTCCGGACATGTGGTCTACTGATGCCACGTCCGACCGATCTGGAGTCGGATTCAATATTGACCTGTTCAAATCAACACTCCAAACAGTACAATTGTCCTGCCCGTGAACTAGCCGGGCTGCAGGAGGCAGCTAAATCGACACGCTGACACATCATTACAAATGACCGATTCAATTGCGTATTTCCACCTACGTTTTCTTTCTTCACCCATTGACCGCCATTGCCAGATTAGGACAGCTTTCGCAACTCAGCTCCCGATTCACCTCCAAACGGGCTTGACGAGCCCTCGCTCGAGCCGCGGCCAGTTCCTCCGGTACTCCGTCACCATGGCCGAAGTACATTTCGTCAGGGGTCTGACCATTGAACGCCGAATGCGGCAGATTACGGTTGTATTCTTCTACGTAATACCTCACCAAACGTTCCAGCGCCGACACGCTGTCCAGTTGGTTCAGAAATAACCACTGGTGCTTCATCACACGCCAAAAACCTTCGATCATCGAGTTCGAAAAAAGCACGGCGGTCTGCGCAAGGATCAGCGCAAGCAAACCCTCTTCCACAAGCTTCATCACCGCACTGTGGAAGTTCTCTATTCCACCATCCACCATCACCGCCTGCGGGTCCACTTGGTCCCCAACCTCACTGCGAGACTCATAGGCTTTGACCAGCAACTCCGCACTCGACGCGGGCTCCAGCTTCTCGCTGACTCGGTAGGCCAGGATGCGCCGAGAATAGTTGTCGATGATCGCCTGGATATAGGCCTTCGAGCCGTTGACAAGTCGAACCACCGTCACATCGACATGCCAAATGCCGTCCGGCTTGTTCGTGCGAATACCCTCGGTAGGCTTGGATGGATGGACTCGGGTTCGCGGACGTCTCCAGTCTCGTTCACGTGCATAGCGCAACCACGTCGAAGGAGACGCAAACACCTTGCCCAGACGTTGTGCAAGCATCCCAAGACGACTGGTCGGCACATGACGATAGTCGTCGGAAACAGCCATCTCGTGCATCCGGCGAACCTCTTCCGGCGTCAATTGGGTGGGGTGGATCGCGGGACATGACGCGCGATCATCAAGCGAACAACCCGCCGCCTTCCCACGACACCAGATGTGATACCGAGAAGGGCTGATGCCGACGATGGACAGAACCGCCTTCATGGGTATAGCCCGGCAGCCTCTTTCAATGGCTGAGAGCAGTTTCTTTTTATCCGCACCCTCGGGCAACCTCTGCTGGTCCAAACGGTTCTTGGAAATCCGGCAGAGGGTCTGGAGCAATATCATCACAGCCGTTACGATCCGTAAACGTCGTTCCAGCTTCAAAATCCGCTGACGGACCAAAGGATCATCGGTCATGTCGAAAATCTCATGGCTCACGACTTCCAGTTCAGGTCCATGCAACCAGCCATTGATCGTCGATCTGGGAACCTCGAGATCTTTAGCCAAGCTCACATCGCCAGTTTTTCGGACGTATTCGCGAAGCCGATGGTCGTAAACGCGCTTTTTCTGTGGAGTTGATTTCATGGTCGTATCATACTACAGAACCGTCGGATGCAAAGAAATATCATTGCTCAGCCATTTTGACCGACTCACGGGCATGTACGGACCACCGAACGCTTTTCTCCAGAAGGCATTGACGAACAGCACCGCTGTCCCAACTGACCCAATCGGGGAAATCGCTGCTACCGACGTTTGCAAAAGGCATTGAACAAGGAGCCGATGAACCGATCGATGCGATTTCCACATCCTTGTCTCGAATTCGATTGCAACCTCCACGTATTGCCCCAATGGACACGGGATCGCTTTCTGCATCCAGAATGAGTTCGTCCCCAGCCCCCGATACAGGGACCCGCGCCGAAGGCGCATCCGTCGTCTTCCAGCGTGGAGCCTTTCAAATCACGGTATCCGGGGCGGACTCGATGGACGATCTCGAAGAACGGCTAACAGAGATTTTCGGGCGACTGGCCTTGCGATTGGGGGTGGGTCATGCCTGAGAGGTTATTGCATCTCTACGACAACTTCCTTGTTGAGCGCTTGGGCGACACGCGCCAGGGTGGACAGACTGAGATTCGAGCGTCCGGGACGCTCCATACGCTGGTAGGTCTGGTATTTCACCCCCATACGTTCGGCCACTTGCTTCTGAGTCAACCCGGAGCTTTCACGAAGCTCGCGCAGCATGTAAGCAACGCGTACCTCGATGTCGATGGGGACGAAAATTACCCGCTCACCCTTTTTTGCCTTCGGTTTTTTCGCGACGACAGGTTTGTAGCCCAGCTTGTAATCTTCCTCAAGCGCCAACGACAAGGCCTCGCGCGCCATTTCCTCGGCATGTTCCCAACCGAAACCATAGGTATTGACATTGGGATGCTCGGGGAATCTGACACCGATTTCTTCGTCCGAAAGTTTGTAAAGAATGGCGTAATATCCTTTGGGGATCATGGTTCAGTCCTCTTTCAACGCGTCTTCCGCCTGTTTCAAGATCGCTTTGGCAAAGACCTCGTTGATTTCCTTGCCGTGAATGGGAACGGTCAAGGTTCGTTTCCCATCGGGATGCTTGAACTGGTGATGAGAACCACGTACACGTTTCTCCATCCATCCAAGTTCGTTCAGGCGTTTGACCAAGTCCTTCACTTTCATACGCTCAAGGTACAGCATATATGCTGTGTTGTCAATCGAAAATTCATGTTGGGGGAGCGTCATGCCTGAAATCCGAAATGAAACATTTCAGGTGGTAACGCTGGGATCCGTGAAATCGGATGGTACCCCGGACATCGCCGATGTACGTTTCCGTTTTCCAGTTCCCCATCGTCAAATGGCCATCCGCCAGTCGGTAAAGGTCGATGAAGCCGATATCCCCGGACGTTCGGGAAAAATTAAACAAGCCGTGGGCTACGAAGACACGGAAATCTCGATTTCGCTGCAGCTGGTAGACGAGGAGAACCGCTCCGGTCAGGTGACCCGATCCGCGATGGAGCAGTACCAGACCTTGCAATCAGCGTTCCGTGACCGTTCGGATCCGGTAGGAGATGGCGAGAATACGAGTTCGGCCTCTTATAGGACCGACGGAAACGAAAATAGTGAAAACTCTTCATCCAGAGTCATTCCTCCCACAAGGTACTCCGATATCGTGGGTCAAGATGACGTGGTGGATGCTGTAAGAGATCGAATCGAACTGCCGCTGAAATACGCCGATCTTTTTCAGCGAATCGGTGCCAAACCCCAGGCCGGGGGTGTCATTCTCGCCGGTCCTCCGGGTACGGGAAAAACCCTGCTGGCCAGAGCTGTGGCCGGAGAGTGCGACGCGCACATCGAATCCGTATCGGGACCGGAACTGCTTTCGAAATGGGTCGGAGCTACGGAAGAAGCGTTGAGAACGATCTTCGAGCGGGCCAGGGAATTTTCGCCCTCGATTATTCTCTTCGATGAGATCGACAGCTTGGCTGTATCCCGTGGTTCTGCCGATGCCCAGTATCAAAAAAACATGGTGACGCAACTGCTGGCGCTGCTGGATGGATTGGAAGAACGAGGGAAGGTTTTCGTGATTGCCACGACCAATCGACCCGACGACATTGATTCTGCCCTGCGTCGACCTGGCCGATTCGATCAGGTCATTCACATGGGACCACCCGACGAAAGAGGAAGAATCGCTATTTTTCGCCATTATTTGAAACCTCTCGTGCTCGATCCGACACTTGATCGTGATTGTCTCGCCACGGACCTAGCTTCCCACACTCCCGGATTTACCGGAGCTGACATCGCTCACTTTTGCCAAAATGCGGCACGGATCTGCGTCAAGGAGGCCAGTCGGATGGAGTCGCCGTCAGCAGACATCTCGATTGCCAAACGGCACTTCCAGCAGGCGCTGGAAGAGATCACGGCTACGAACCGGAATCACCAGCCAACAATCGGGAATCCGATCCGCTTGCCTCGGAGAGACGAGGCCGCCCTCGACCAGTCCGATGAACAGCAACAACGCTCCGTCGCCCTTCGGTAAGGAAAGGAGCTTTGACTTTCGATGAGCAAAAGTAAAAGATTCTTTACTTTTACCTCGAATTAGTTAAGAATACTTTACTAAGGAGGCGATATGAAACGGGTCACAGGACGATACGAGAAAAGCAGTGTCAC
Source organism: Myxococcota bacterium (assembly GCA_963663525.2). Taxonomy (GTDB): domain Bacteria; phylum Myxococcota_A; class SURF-8; order SURF-8. Next base: position 3,104,419 of record CAXXHC010000001.1, on the reverse strand, counting down.
CGGTGAGACGGTGGCGGCCTTCGTTCCGCATGCCCTTCCGCCTGCCGATCCTCCGCTGGCGCTCGACGAATCCCTCCTTGAACTCCTACGTCGGGCTGAGCGCAACCTGGCCCGCCTGGAATTGGCGGGAGAGATGGTGCCGTCGCTGGACTGGTTTATTTACGGCTTCGTGCGCAAAGAGGCGGTCATCTCCTCGCAGATTGAGGGAACCCAGGCCAGCCTCATCGACCTGCTGACCTTCGAGGCCACGGATCGCGCCAGCGAGAAGCTCAAGGCGGACGTGGAGGAGGTCTGCAACTATCTTGAAGCCCTGAAATACGCCCGGGGCGAGTTGCGGCGCAAGCGCGGTCTTCCGCTCTCCATGCGCCTGCTGAAGGAAACTCACAAACGCCTGATGCATGGGGTGCGCGGTGGCGACAAGCAGCCGGGCGAAGTGCGACGCAGCCAAAACTGGATCGGCGGAACCCGACCCGGCAACGCTGTTTACGTGCCGCCGCCCTTTCATATGCTACCCGACTTGCTCGGCGCTCTCGAAACCTACATCCATTCCGATAACGACTTTCCGCCACTTATCCGAGCCGGTCTCATCCACGCGCAGTTCGAAACGATCCATCCCTTCCTCGACGGCAACGGGCGAATTGGTCGTCTGCTGATCACGCTGCTGTTGGAGCACTGGAGCTTGCTCTCTCAACCGCTGCTTTATCTGAGCCTCTTTTTCAAGCGTCATCGCGAGGAGTATTACCGTCAACTAAACTTGATCCGTACCGAGGGTGATTGGGAATCCTGGATAACGTATTTCCTTGAAGGCGTTGCGGTGATTGCCGAGGAGGCTTCCGATAAAGCGCGCGATCTGTTTGAACTGGTGACTACAGATCGGAGCCGACTGCTAGCACGAGCCGACTCTACCGTCATGGCGATACGCATTTTCGAAATCCTTCCCGTCAAACCGATCCTGACGGTGGCCAATGTTGTAGAGCGACTGGAAACCACCAAACCCACCGCGATGAAAGCAATCAATCTGTTGGTGCAGACCGGCATCCTGTCGGAGATCACAGGGAAAAAACGAGACCAGACCTTCGGTTACTCTGACTATCTGGAGCATCTGAGGATCGGGACGGATATCGAATAGCAGCGCGCCAAACATCGATATAGATTGTTCCTATCATTCCATGTCTTGTCTACAGCAGCAGGGGTAACGGACACAATATCAATAATCTGTCCGCAGCCTTAAAAGTGAAATGGCCACCCATCCGTTTACACCTCGGAGTATTCGGTTGCGATCCCAAGCTTGAGACGTGTGTTGACTGTTGGATGGATTTCCCAAGAGAAACAAGAGATTTCCTGTTTATTTCATTAATGAAGTTTGATTGTTTCCCCACTGAAAAAAGCTTCGAAGGCAGGCTCATCTAATGTCGTCCATGAGGTTCCTCTTGTTTCAGGTCTCCAATCCCGTTTCGCTGACCTGAACGCGACGCACCCGGACGGGTTTTCTGCTGGCGTGTCCGTTTGTGGTTTTCAGCGTTTTTTCGGACGGCCTGACGAAAAACCCGTCTGCAGCCCATAAATGCGGTTCCCGCGCCTCGACCCCATTATCCGAGCGTCGTCCGATGATGAACATCGGAGGTTATCCGACAGATCGTCCGATATTGTCGGATGATGGAATGGCCTCGGCTCATCGGACTGAGCAAACAATATCAATGACTTGGCCGTATTTGGGGTGATTCGTTCTCGGAGAAAAATTTGTCGGATTTTGAGATGGCCGAACTAGAATGCCGTCCGGCTTGTTCGCGCGAATACCCTCGGTAGGCTTGGATGGATGAACTCGGGTTCGCGGACGTCTCCAGTCTCGTTCACGTGCATAGCGCAACCACGTCGAAGGAGACGCAAACACCTTGCCCAGACGTTGTGCAAGCATCCCAAGACGACTGGTCGGCACATGACGATAGTCGTCGGAAACTGCCATCTCGTGCATCAGGCGAACCTCTTCCGGCGTCAACTGGGTGGGGTGGATCGCGGGACATGACGCACGATCATCAAGCGAACAACCCGCCGCCTTCCCACGACACCAGATGTGATACCGCGAAGGGCTGATGCCGACGATGGACAGAACCGCCTTCATGGGTATGGCCCGGCAGCCTCTTTCAATGGCTGAGAGCAGTTTCTTTTTATCCGCACCCTCGGGCAACCTCTGCTGGTCCAAACGGTTCTTGGAAATCCGGCAGAGGGTCTGGAGCAAGATCATCACAGCCGTTACGATCCGTAAACGTCGTTCCAGCTTCAAAATCCGCTGACGGACCAAAGGATCATCGGTCATGTCGAAAATCTCATGGCTCACGACTTCCAGTTCAGGTCCATGCAACCAGCCATTGATCGTCGATCTGGGAACCTCGAGATCTTTAGCCAAGCTCACATCGCCAGTTTTTCGGACGTATTCGCGAAGCCGATGGTCGTAAACGCGCTTTTTCTGTGGAGTTGATTTCATGGTCGTATCATACTACAGAACCGTCGGATGCAAAGAAATATCATTGCTCAGCCATTTTGACCGACGGACGGCATGTACGGTCCACCGGACGCTTTTGTCCAGAAGGCATTGACGAACAGCACCGCTTTTCGGCTGCCGTTTACAAACTGATCAAGAGAATTACCAATCGTAACCGCAATCCTGATCTAGCCACTAGCCAGCCAAAATACCAGGACTGGACTGGTTAATCTGGAATTCATGACGTAGCTGAAAAGGGAAAGCAGCGAAATCGCTAGTCGCTGTTTTGCTTGCTTATACTGGCGATTGTTTGCTTGGTTGTTTCCAATTTGAACCCGTCCAGTTAAAAAATTAAAATAGGCATTTTCCATTGAGATATCATAGCTTTAACCTCGATTTTAGCCCATTTTCTCGTCCGTGGTCCTTAAGCGGCTTTCCGGTAATAGTATTTCAACATTCCACTGTGAAGCCTATGCCATCCATCCTCGCCATTTGAGCAAGGTACGGCCAAGATCGTCAGAATCTACCGGTTTGTCGATGAAATCGTTCATTCCGGCCTGGAGACAGGAAATACGATCCTCTTCGAGGGTTCCAGCCGTAATGGCCAAAATCGGGGTGTTTGGGTCTTGGAGTTTTTCCCGAATGGCACGTGCGGCTTGGAGACCATCCATGATTGGCATATGCACGTCGAGAAGGACGAAATCGAAGGATTCGGTTTTCAAACGTTCTAGGGCTTGTAGGCCGTTTTCGACCTCGTCCACCTCGCAACCCAGTTTCTTGAGCATAATCGTGCAGATTTTACGGCTGAAATGGTCGTCGTCGGCCAGCAAGACACGAAGACCAGTAAGGTTTTCCGTCTGTTGAGTTGTTTCCGAGGTGTCGGGGATCAGCGTTTCGTGATCGGATCCGTTTTTCGTGGTCCCCTGGAGACGAAAACAGAATACAGTACCTGTTTCCGGCGTGCTTTCGAAAAACACTTCGCCGCCAAGATAGCGTTCTCCAAGCAGCTTCATGCTATAAGTGCCCAGACCACGATCCGCGCCTTTCGTGCTGAATGACCGATGAAAAACCTGTGCCCGGACCTTTTCCGGTATGACGCCAGGATTGGCCACGCGAAACTCGACGAAATCCGGACTATCGCGTACGTCGAGCGTTACCTCTTCGCCGTCTTTTATCGCTTCCAGGGCATTTTTCAGCATGTTGGCCAGGATACGACGCAGCAGTGAAAGGTCCGTGAACAGGCGACGATCTTCGAAAGGAAGAATGCGAATCGTCTTCCCTTTTCCGACGACATGGTTTTGGTACAGCAACTGCAAGTTTTTGAGAAGTTTCCTACTCGAAATGGTGGTTTCATGGAGTACGAGTGTGTCGTCTTCGGCCTGGATCAACTGACGGTAGCTATGGATTTCCTCGACCAAAACGCCGGAAAGCTCTTTGATGGCTGCTTTGTAATTTCGATCCGGCTCATGAAGTTCGTCTTCTCCAAGCAGCGCCATGAATCCCTTGATGCCACCCGCCGTATTGAGGATGTCATGGAAAAAGGTGCGTTCCAGCATTTTGCGGCGCTTTTCCGCCGAAAGATCCCGCAATCCGACGAACACCACCGACAAATCATCGATTTCCCGCGTAGCGGCAAGTACGTAATAATCCATCGCTTTGCCGGATTCCAGACGAATGCTGCATTCGCCCTCGGTTTCCATGTTGGGCTGATTCGCCTTGAGTACGGTGCCAAGCAAGCCGCAATACCGACATCCTGTGCCCGTTCCGCAACCGTTTGGGGCGTGGCTGGCTTCGTAACATCCGAAAAGCTCGCCGGGGCGACACCCCAACGCCTCTTCTCGAGAGGAAAACCCCATTTCTTTGACCATCTGCCGATTGATGGCCACGATCTGGCGCTGAACGTTGAGAATTACTGCCGGATCGGGCATGATGTCGAGCACGGAACTGACCAGGCCAGCTTCCAGCACTTTTTGCCATGCCTGCCGGACTTCCTCTTTCGACGCTCTCTCGGCGGGAGCGAAATATGTTTTCAAAGGCGTAGTTGCCGACATGGCATACATCCCCTTTTTGTGATTCCCAAACATCAATAAACACCTTTTCAGGTGATTTCTAAAATGATATCGGAAAGTATGTCCATGTCAAGCAACGATGGGCCATTCGCAAGTGACCGAATTCCGATGCTTCCTTCTCTTTGAAAACAATAAATGAGAAGGATCTGATCGGGCAAGGCTTCCGAAAAACGGTTTTCTGGCAGGCGCATCCTTCGTTGACGGCATCCGGGCACAATTCACCCACGATGAACCGAAAAACGGACCTTCACCTGCTCAGACTTACACAGCCTTTTTGAGCGGTAGCCCGTGATCTTCGTCTCGGCAAAGCACTTCACTTCGTGGGCTCCGGAGCAGCTTTGGCATCCTTCGGCACGAATTAAACAACCTTGTCCCGGTAGACCTGGCCGGGCGTTGCGCTGCTTAGAAATTTATGAGGATGCCAAACGATCGAATCTCAAACGCCCCGCTTTTTCGGCAGCCGTTTACAAAATGATCACGAGAATTACCACTCGTAACCGAAACCCTGATTGAGCCACTAGCCAGCCAAAATACCAGGACTGGCTAAAGAGCTATTCAAACGTAGCCAAAAAGAAAAGAAGCAAAATCGCTAGTTGCTGTTTTGCTTGCTTATACTGGCGGTTGTTTGCGTGGTTGTTTCCACGAAAAAATTCAGCTTCCGGGATATCTTCACCTGGCAGGAGCTTTTCTTTTTGTGCCTGCTCATCTGGCTGCTGATTCAGCAGGAAAAGTTGACCCGAAAGGGCGAGTCGGATATGCTGACAACACTTGAATAGGGCAGTACCAAGAATATGCTATAAAACGTTATAAAAAGTTGACGGACTCAAAAATAGTCCATAATGTAAATAGTGTTTTGGCTCTGAATTTTATCTTATATAACATTTTCGGGAGATTGCCTCATGCGCGCTTTCAAGGAACTCTCTTCTTTTTTGGAAAAACAGATTACCGCCGTGCAGGCTCAGTGGAACAAAGCACTGGGCGAACAAGCCAGCGATCTCGAAGAGTTGCAGGCGCGCTATCTTTCGCTGCTCGACCTGAAAACCGATCTCGAACGTTTTGAAGAACGCCTGATGGGGATGGCCGACTCCGTAACCGCCCCGGCCATGAAAAAAGCCGCGCCCGAAAAAAAAGCACCGCGCAAAGCCGCCCAGAAAAAGAAACCCGCAGCCAAAGGTAAAAGATCGAAAGCCAAACGAGCCAACGCCTACCCCAAGGGCACCGTATTTCAAGCAAATTACAAAAAGACTCCAATCAACGTCATCGTGACGGCGGATAAAACTTTGGATTACCAGGGCAAATCCTTCAAATCCATGCGGGAGCTTTCGATGTACCTGAACGACGGCGTGCCGTCGTACCTGGCCAGCCTGAAAAACTGGACCATCCTCCCGCCGAGCAAAGCATCTGCCGCAAGCAAAGCCGCTCCGAAAAAAGCTGTAAAAAAGACCGCAAAGGCCAAAGTTACAACAAAAAAAGCAAAAGCTGCTCCTAAGAAAGCAGTAAAAAAGACCACAAAAAAGGCCAAAGCTGCACCCAAAAAAGCAAAGGCCACTCCGAAAAAAGCCGTAAAAAAAGCGGCAAAACCCAAAGCCGCCCCGAAAACGGTAGCGACTCCGATTAAAAAGGACGAAAAAGCCCAAACCGTTCCAGCTCAAGTCGAAGCGCCCAAAACCGAGAAAGCAGTCGTCCCGGAAACTGAAAAATGACGGATTGCGCGTTTTTCACTGGACGTCCGGTGCTGCCCTAATCGGGTGTTGTTTCTTATCTCAGATGTATCTCTATATTATGAATCCTACTCGGTATTTCCCGATTGTCAAGCATGCATAGATGTCTAATGAAGGAAGCGTAAACCCAATGAACCAAAAAAGGCTCTTCGCTGTTTAGTGTGGGTAACGGCAGCTTATGCATCGGCTTCGCCGATCCGGGGACCCGTCCCCGCACCCCTGGGATTTATCGCTTTGAAGTCCAAACCTGGTTGTTGTAATAAGGGATAAAGAGAAAAGGAGAGGTTTCCCCCTCCTTTCCAGGTTCGGACCTTCGACGGCGCTCGGGTCGCGTCCCCGCGTTGCCTTATCCTCCGCCGAAGTTCTGCCAGTGTAACCTTTGCACACTGAAGGAGCAAGAGATGGACGAGCGCGGACTTTTCACGATGGCTCTTGGATTGACCCCTCCCTGGGAGGTGGTGGATATTGACTTTGACGCCGAGCGCCACCGGTTGGATCTGTACCTGGATTTTCCCGCCGGGAGCCGGTTTGCGTGCCCGCAATGCGAGGTGGCTTGCGGGGTTCACGATACGAACGAGAGGAGTTGGCGACATCTGAACTTTTTTCAGCACGAGGCGTATCTTCACGCACGCCTACCCCGGATCAAATGCCCTGAACACGGAGTAAAAACGGTGGAGGTACCTTGGGCGCGTCCTGGTGCGGGGTTCACGCTGCTTTTTGAGGCGCTGGTACTGCTTATGGCCAGAAAGGGCATGACGCCCAAGGGGATCGGCGAAATACTTGGTGAGCACGACACGCGGATCTGGCGGGTGCTGGAATACTATGTGGACTCGAGTCTGGCGAAGCAGGACTGGTCCGAGGTCGAAGCGGTGGGCGTGGATGAAACCAGCCGTTCCCGTGGGCACGACTACGTGACGGTGTTCGTGGACATGGACGAGGCGAAGGTTCTGCACGTGGAGCCCGGCAAAGACCACCGGACGGTGGCGGGCTTCGAGGCTGAGCTTCACGCTCACGGCGGTAAACCCGAACAGGTGAAAGAGTTCAGCATGGACATGTCAGCGGCGTTCATCAAGGGGGTTGGGAAACAGTTTCCCGATGCGGCGATGACCTTCGACCGCTTCCACGTGATGAAGCTTGTCAACAAGGCCGTGGACGAGGTGCGGCGTGAGGAGCGCCAAGACAGGACTGAGTTGGAAAAGACGAGATGGGTCTGGTTGAAAAACGAGCAAAACCTTACGGACAAAGAGCGAGAGAAGTTCGATGAGTTGAAAGACAGCACGCTGAAAACGGCCAGGGGCTATCGGCTCAAAGAGACGCTTCAGTCGGTATATGCCGACTACGCAGGCCATCCAGATGACGGTGAGAAGCAGTTGCAGTACTGGTATTTCTGGGCCACGCACAGCCAACTGCCGCCGATGATCAAGGTAGCCAAAACGATCAAGACCCACTGGGATGGGGTATTGCGGTGGTTTCAGTCAGGTTTGACACAAGGGCTGGTGGAAGGCATCAACGGTATAATTCAGGCGGCCAAGCGCAAGGCCAGAGGGTTCAGGTCGTTTAGGAAGCTTCGAACCATGATCTTCCTCGTCGCTGGAAAGCTAGACTTCGACCTGCCGCAGATGAAACTGCTTACCCACAGTAAATAGCGAGGAGGCCCAAAAAACAGATTTTCACGCGCCTTGATCTACGCAGCATGCTTCAGCCGAAAACCCGTGATTTTTGTTTCGGCAAAGCCCTTCACTTCGATGTGTTCCGGCACGGCCTTGGCATCCTTCGGCACGAAGGGAACGGTTTTGTCCCGGTAGACCTGGCTTGGCGTGGCACTGCTTAGAAATTCATGTGGTTGCCAATCGCCACGCTTTTCGGCTGCCGTTTACACCAGTTTGAACCCAACTCCTGCAAGCCGAGTCCGGAGGACCAACAAACCTCCATCTCTCGTACAGTTGCGAACTGAAATTCTTTCACGGAAACTCCGTTCTCGCAGCACACTGACAGGCACAATTATTCGCAGTGCTGTTCGTCAATGCCTTCTGGACAAAAGCGTCCGGTGGTCCGTACATGCCATCCGTCGGTCAAAATGGCTGAGCAATGATATTTCTTTGCACTGCTGTTCGTCAATGCCTTCTGGACAAAAGCGTCCGGTGGTCCGTACATGCCCGTGCGTCGGTCAAAATGGCTGAGCAATGATATTTCTTTGCATCCGACGGCTCTGAATGGAAATAACCACGCAAACAACCGCCAGTATAAGCGAGCAAAACAGCAACTAGCGATTTTGCTTCTTTTCCTTTTCGGCTACGTCATGAATTCCAGATTAGCCAGTCCAGTCCTGGTATTTTGGCTGGCTGGCTGGCGGTTACGATTGGCAATTCTTGTGATCGGTTTGTAAACGGCAGCCGAAAATCGCGGTGGTTGGCGACCGCAGGAATTTCTGGGCAGCGCCACGCCCGGCCAGGTCTACCGGGACAAGGTTGTTCCATTCGTGCCGAAGGATGCCAAAGCTGCGCAGGAGCCCATCGAGGTGAAGCGCTTCGCCAAGACGAAAATTACTTGGCTGACCGACTCAAAAAGGCTGCATAACTTCAGGTGAACGGAGCCTTTGGGGTTAGCTTTTCATGAGTGAATTGCGTCCGAATTTCGTCAAAGATCATGGATCCGTTCGAAAAACAGCCATGGGCCATTTTGCCAATGGTCCCGAAGTCCTTCCCGATGATCAGATTCATCCCGTTTTCAAGTTTCCAAAGACCGAAAAACAACGAAATGCTATCATTTACGAGTGTCCCATTCTTGCGTGACATGGACAGAGTATGACATTTCGTCCCTTAGGACCCAGAGTGATCTTGACGGCGTTGGCTAGCTGGTTCACGCCGCTAAGAATCTTGGCTCTGGCATTCTCATCGAAAATGATCTTCTTGGCCATTGCATATTCTCCTATCGTTTGGAAGTGATAGTCCTTCCCGTTTTAATTAATTTTCATTAGTCGATAATGGCGAGCACGTCGTCCTCGCGCAGGATGAGCAACTCTTTTTCATCGAGTTTGACATCCGTTCCGGCATATCTGCCGAACAGGATCTTGTCGCCCTCCTTCACATCCATGGGGACGCGCGAGCCATCGTCTTTGAGCTTCCCGTTGCCAATTGCCAGGACCTTCCCCTCAATGGGTTTTTCCTTTGCCGAGTCGGGAATGATAATGCCACCCGCGCTAATCTCTTTCTCTTCGAGACGCGCCACGATGATCCGATCGTTCAAAGGTCTCATTATCAAATGTTTCGTTTTCATGGTTAACCCTGTTCCTGTTTCGTTTTATTAGTAAGGCACTTTATTGACCCGCCTCATTATCCTTCTCATCTTCAGAACAATCTCGGCTTCTGAAAGAACAATTCAGAATTGTTCCTTTTATTTCTCCCAGGCAACCGAGGATACTTTGTTTTCGCACACTGATGTATTCTCTTACGACTCTTCCGTTATCCAGCATTCTTTCAACCAAGATCCGCCGATTGGGGTTCGGCCCCGTCATATTATCATCGGGAGCGGGTTTGTTTTTGAGCATCGCTTTGCCCCTTATACAACGGTAATTGTATTCATCTTTCAATCCAAGATGCTTCTACGCTACGGGTTTTCGGTCTCGGATGCCCTTTTCTTCATCAGATCAAGGGGCATACCTTCAAGCTATCCTAGCGCTCTAAGGAACGTCAGACAATAACGTAATTTGGATGATTTCATTCGAGATTAACGAAGTGTGACGGCAGTGAAGAATTCTCGTAGCAAATGCAACGTATTATTCGAAGTATATCATCCAAAGTTCCTTATAGACGATATGTAAACCAGAGGGATACAGTGAACCCGTAGAATCAAACAAAGGAGATTCGCAATGGGTTCATCACTATTCATGGGATCGATTATCGTCCTTGGCATTCTTGCCCTGCTGGCGTTTACCGGCATCCGCATCTTAAACCAGTACGAACGCGGTGTGGTATTCCGTTTCGGGCGCATTACAAAAACCTTGGAACCGGGTTTCCGCTGGATCATTCCGATCGTCGACCGGATGGTGCGTATTAGCACCCGTGTCATCGCTACCGACGTCCCGGAGCAGGATGTCATTACCCTTGACAACGTATCGATCAAAGTAAATGCCGTCGTGTATTTCAAGGTGTTGGACCCTGTAAAAGCCGTGATCGAGGTAGAGGATTATCTTTACGCCACCAGCCAGATCAGCCAGACAACCTTGCGTTCGGTACTTGGCCAAAGTCAGCTGGATGAACTTCTGTCCGAACGAGATAAGATCAACCAGACGCTTCAGGAAATCATCGACAAGCATACCGATCCGTGGGGGGTACGCGTAACACTGGTGGAGGTCAAGCAGTTAGATCTGCCGCAAACGATGCAGCGAGCCATGGCCGGTCAAGCGGAAGCGGAGCGTGAACGACGCGCGAAAATCATCGCCGCCGAGGGCGAATTTCAGGCGTCAACCCGTCTTCGCGAGGCGGCCGATATCATGTCGGGGAATTCGACGGCCCTCCAATTGCGTTATTTGCAGACTCTAAATCAGATCGCAACGGAGAAAAACTCGACGATCATCTTCCCGCTGCCCATTGACCTGTTATCTGCGATGTCACCGAAAAAACTGAAAGGCTAGTCTAATAGGAGTAATATAGTGACCTCATATGGCTCATTAAAATCTACCCTTATGAAACAGAGCAACCCCGATGCACCCGGCGTAGTAATAAATGTTTTCCCCCGAAGGCATACCCAACCATTTTCCGCCGATGCAAACCACAAAGAGATCGCCAAAACCGCTACCAAGAAATTGATGGCGGCGGCCGGGGCCGAATCGATTGAGTTGCTCGACGGAGGCGAAGAAACCTACCCGCTCATGCTCGCTGCGATTACAAAGGCTACCCGGAACGTTCACCTGGAAACCTATGCTTTTTCGCCTTCGGGTATTGGTGAGCGCTTTATCGATGCGCTTGCTCTTGCAGCTGGCCGGGGTGTGGCGGCTCCGAGCTGCGAAAATCGGATGATTTTTTTCAGAAAACAAAGAATCCGATGAGGTCCAGTAAACTATCGAAATCATTGACTTCGTCCGATGGCCCAAATGGCCGTTATCCGATGATCGTCCGGTGAGCGTCCGATAATTATCCGGTGAATCGCCATCGGACGCCTATCGGATACGCATCGGATAACAACTTGACTGGCTTCCATGCCTGAAAACGGGCTGCGGACGCCTATTCGGTCACTCCGTCCGGAAATAACTCCCGAACCATCAATGGACACGCCCGCAGAAAACCCGTCCGCGACGGATCACACGGCGATAGTGAGCCGGACATAACGGCGGAAAACAGGTCACGGTGACGGCGTCGGGGACACTCGCGCCTTTTCTGACACCGGCGTCGCTGTCGTTATGTCATAATTGGATGGTCCATCCCGGCATATCGTGGCGGGATCGCAAGTCGCGACGGTTGGGAAATTCTCTCCTTCACCCGGTGATAGTATCGCGGATAATCGTCAAGTCGCTCTCGACCGGCGAGGGCCGATAGCGTCATGGACGCACGCATGGATGCAAGGATCGGGTCGATCGGACCTCAACATCATCATACCCTTGTTATTACAGGTAATTAGGCCTTATTTTACCCTCGGCTTCCACCGGGCGGACCACCATGGACGCTCATGGATAATATGCCGTTATTCCTACATAATCATTGTCGAACATGGATGGAACATGGACGAAGCGCATGGATCACTTCGCGGAAAAGTAATAATTTCAGCTATCTACATGGATGAAGGAGGTTGTTTCCCGAAATTTCGACCCCTTTTTCTTGCTGGCTGTCATTTTTTCTCGCCAGGATTTGAGAAAACGGGCAGGAAGTTAAGCCGATTCTGTGTTATTTTGGTTTCGGCGGTCGTTTCCTTTTCGATGAATGGTCTATTGAGCGCTATCATTCTCTCGAGAGGACGTGGTTGCCAGTCGGTCCCAGGAAGCTTTGCCAGGGACCGACTTTTCATTGAAGAGTGAACAATTCGAGGAGATCTCAACCCATTCCATCGGCGGATTGTGTTTTTCCGATCTGTTTGAAATCGATACATTGGGACAAGTGGATCCGGGACGTTGTATTTCCCGCAGTGCCTGCCGGAAGTGTTCTTTTGTAATCGCCAGGTTTTCCAACGGAGACTCCATCCGACTAGCCTCCTTGACGCAGATCCGTGCAGCGTTTTGGCAAAAGTGTGCGATGTCGGCTCCGGTGAAACCGGGGGTGAGTGAAGACAGCTCCGAGGCGAGACGATCCGGATCAAGCGCCGTAGCGAGAACGAGCGGCTCCAGATAATGGCGGAAGATAGCTGCGCGCCCGGCTTCGTCGGGCGGTCCCATTTCAACAATCCGGTCGAAACGTCCGGGCCTTCGCAGGGCCGGGTCGATGTCGTCGGGTCGATTGGTCGTGGCAATCACGAAAACCTTCCCTCGTTCTTCCAATCCATCCAGCAGCGCCAGCAGTTGCGTCACCATGTTTTTTTGATACTGGGCATCGGCAGAACCACGGGATACAGCCAAGCTGTCGATCTCATCGAAGAGAATAATCGAGGGCGAAAATTCCCTGGCCCGCTCGAAGATCGTTCTCAACGCTTCTTCCGTAGCTCCGACCCATTTCGAAAGCAGTTCCGGTCCCGATACGGATTCGATGTGCGCGTCGCACTCTCCGGCCACAGCTCTGGCCAGCAGGGTTTTTCCCGTACCCGGAGGACCGGCGAGAATGACACCCCCGGCCTGGGGTTTGGCACCGATCCGCTGAAAAAGATCGGCGTATTTCAGCGGCAGTTCGATTCGATCTCTTACGGCCTCCACCACGTCATCCTGACCCACGATATCGGCGTACCTTGTGGGAGGAATGACTCTGGATGACGTGTTTTCACTATTTTCGTTCTCGTCGGTCCTGCGTTTCTCGCCAAGCCCCAGATCGACACTGATATTAAAACCTCCGGAACGCCAGGGATTGTCCTTGGTTTTTCGCAAGGTCGGTGGAATGGCTTCGTGGATCGGCCAGATCCAGGCGGATTTTCCCGTGTCGCTGTGATACAGTGGAATCCAGTTTTCATCGTCCGCCTCGATCGTATCAGGCAGGGACTCGATCTTTGACAATACAATATCCTTATCATAGTGGGGACAAAGCCGAACTTCGGCGTTGCGATTGGCTTCAAGCTGTTTCTTCAAGGCGCATTTATCGAGGACAACTTTTTCCCCGTCGAAACTCCCAACGGTCCACCACGGCGGAGCGTCGCATCCCGAATATTTTAGCCATTCATGGGCGCCCCAGAGATTCAGGGCATCGCAACCAAGGATGCAGGTCTTTCGACAAACCTCTTCTCCTTGCTTTTTGCGCTTCAGCCAACAGCGGCGGGTGTCTTCCAACCGGTCCATGAAATCCTGAAGGTCGTGCTTCCCCACCAGTTCGCCATCAATGGAGACTTCGGTGGTCTTCCAGGCTTTGACGATGTTCAGCAGGTTATCGATGCGCTTTGCATTTTCGACGAGACCTTGCGTGATCGATAGTTCGAACCAGGATTCACGGTCCTTGTCGTCCTTCGTGATGTCAAGGGAACCTAGTTTCGCCAATCTATTCAATCGCTTGCGGATGATGGGGAAGGTTGGCGAAGTCGAACGGGCAAAGGCGATTTTCAGATGGCGAGTGGATTCCGAAGGCGGAATGGAGGGTGAACCTTTTTCAAGGTCGTGATGGTTTTCATGGGTCATTCGACCTTTGTTACACTTTACCTGTTCCCAGCCTCGCTTGATATTTTCGGCCAACCAATCGTCCGCAAAAGTATGCAACGTCGTTTCACGGGCTGCCACACGCAAATCGGTCTTCAACGGTTGTATACGCCCTGGAGCATAGTCGGTAAAGAAGATCACGAAGTTGGGATAGGCTGGATCGGCATCGCTTTTATGGGTTTTCCAGCAGACCAGCTTTCGTACAGCCAGCCCCTTTTTGCTTCGCTTGGTATAGACCTCGCGGCGAATGATCTCGGATTCAGGTAAAAATGCTGGATCAACGCATTCCTGCTCAGCAATCGGAACGAGATCCAATACCTGTTCGACGCGTACATCCGGCCTGACAGCCTGTTTGTCCTCACGAATGCGTCGAAAAACGGCGTGGATCATGCTGACGGAGGACGCGGGAGCAAGGGGCGACCAGCCGGTTTTCTCGTTGAAATTCATCGCCATACGACGGACGGGTTCGTTTTTGCTGTTGGCAGCGATCAGGGCATTGCATTTGATCTCGATGACAAGGTCCGGCTTCACCCAACGAACCAACAAACCATGGTCGTTCGCTTTGCGATAGGTGGAATCGCAAACCATCGAAATCAGACGTCTTTGCAGGTCAGCATTCTCTTCCCGGCTCCACCCCGTTTTCACGCGACCGATGAGCTGAAAGACGCCTTCCGGTTTCATCAGCGCCAGCAGAAGTTCGGAGACGCCGGAGCTGCTACCCACATAGCCAACCACCGCCGCATCGATGGTGATCTCCGGCTTAATCTTGTAGATCCGACCATCGGCAGCATGAACGACAAGGCCTTCCGCGCCGCCGGAAGTCACGATGCGCTCGTAGTCTGTAGCAACTGCAACGGGTGTATCCGCTGTCTCGAAAGCTGCAAGATGAAACGAGGCATGGCTCTGACCCACAATCCGTTGAAGGAGAGCCAATCGTTTGGTGAAGAGAAAGCGGCATGTATCCGTTTCCTCATCCAAGAGGATATCGAAAGCGGCAAAGCGCAGGCAATCCGGATTTCCCTTGCGTCCCAAAGTGGCGTGAAGGTCGAAAACACGGGGTCGGCCCGAATCGACGGCGGCGTACAATTCTCCCGCCAACAGACCGCGCCAACCGTTCAGCACCTTTTGCGCTTCAGTCGTGAGCGGAATATTTTCCAGTTTTTTGCCGAACGGGGACGGAAGGATGCAACGTTCGCCATCGGAATGCAGAAACCAGGTTTCTCCATCGATTTTTTCGGAAACGATGGACGGCCCCGGGGACAGCTCCGCTTCGATGCGATCCGGCGCAAGCGAGCGATACGCACCTGCGACATTGCGTTTGTACGCCGCGATCATGGTCTGGATCGCATCCGTCATGACGACATCTCCGGTCGTTTCAACTCGAAAGCCGCCAAATGCAGCACGAGTCGATAGCGATCCCCCTTCGTTTTTCCTTCGAGAAATCCCTTCATGGGGATCCCGTTTCGTTCCAGAATGAGTGGCCCCGTTCCTTTCGGACCTGAGCCGAACAGCACCATCGAGTTGCACTCCTCCAGGTATCTCGCCAGATCGAAAAGAAAATCAAATTCCAGTCCATTGCTATGGCGTATCTGGTAGGCCCGCGTGAAAGCATATTGCCGAATGGCATCCATTTTGGGAATCAGCTTTCCTGACCATTGCGGCGGCGCATCGGGAACAAGATTGGATGGGATGTTTTCCGGTTCGTGGCGAGCGACCTCGTTTCCATTCCGATCATGAATCACTTCGATGATACGTGCCGAGTAAAGCGGTTGTCCATCCGCTCCCACATGCACACGGTCGCAGGGACCAGCGTCACGGCCCACCGACTGCAAATCGATTTCGGGATCGCCATCGATCAACGTTTGCGCCAACGAATCCGGATCGCCGTATCGCGACAACAAAGCAGAGTAGTTCGTTGTCTCCGTAGCTTTGATCCGCCGTGTGAATCGAACGGGTGAGCCGGAGGGATCGGTATAGGACACGTCGGGAGGTTTTTGGCGGGGAACCAGCAAAACTGTCGCCTCGCGTCCCCGAGGATCGGCGAGTCGGATCTTACGGCAGGGCATGATCGTTCCTCCAATCGATTTCGAAATCGAATTCTTCATCCTGACCGTCATCCCACTCAACTTCGACCTCCGAAATCGTCTGTTCCAAGCCTACGAAGTCGAATGAACAGGTTTCGGCCCGAACCAGAAAGATGCCGTGTTTGTTGGCCAGCAGAAAGGCGGGGGAATCGGTGTACGTGGTTCGTGAACGATACGAAACACGGAAGATTGCGCCATCGCGCAAGACCTGTTCCAGCGTTGGATCGAGCGTTTCAGATTCCAGCGCATGGACGTTGGTTGCGATGTGGTTGAGATATTCGTCCAATTCACCTGGATTTTCAAGGGTTTCCGTTCGTCCCAAGGTAGCCGGAAGCTTTTTCAGCGGCTTTCCGTTCTCATCCACGGCGACCAGTTCGCTGCGAATCACCGCATCGCCACGTTCATTGATATAGACATCCGACGTACTTCCCGCAGCCAAAAGAAAACGCCCATCCCGGGTGAGATGAGCGCTGGCGCATTCCTGGCCGTTTTCATCCAATGCGATACGACGCTTGAAGCCGTGCAGTTTTTCACGGTCGATCGGTGTGAGACAAAAGCGAGAAGTCCCGCCTCGATAGCCGATGTCGAGGCTTCGTGTCATGGCGAATCCTCCTCGTTTTTCACAGACGTGATGATCTCGAACCTATCGACACCGGGAATCAAGGCCAGACTGCGTTCCATCCCGATCCACTTGACGAGGATCTGCGCCAACGGGCCTTCGGTGACCTCGATCACGAGTCCTTCGGATCCGGGCGGAATCGGATCGGGGTCGTTCGGCATTTGGATAAGTTTTATGTGATCTCCTTTTCGAACGCAGTCCATGGTTTACTTTTCCTCCATGTTGGATTGGGTGGATGAGGACTTTCTCACGTTCTCGTCCAGGTACTTTTTGTCCTCTTTGGGCAGGGCTACCAATGGGCTGAATCCCTGTTTGTGCCAGTACACCAGCGCCTGGCGCACAATGCGCCGGATCTGCAGGATGCTGGCCTGAGCTCGGGGTTTCGGTCCATCCTTACCAGGTTGCATGGTGGCGGCCTCGCTCTTGAAGAATTTATCCACATGCAAGGGCAGAATCTTTTTGACCTCCTTGTCCTCGCCCATCTCAGACATCAGCAGATCCAGCGTGCGCCGGGCTGTACCGATCGTAGAGGGCTTTTTGCCGACCGCTTTCAAATGCTCCAGATACTGTTCGCAGGCTTCTTTCAGGTTCTTGGTTGTACCCATGATTCGTCTCCTTCAATCGTCGATGTCTTCGTTTTTCAAAAACGCCTCGATCTGATGGAGCAGATACTCCACGTGGGAGATATCGCCCACATGACCATAGTGGATGGATTCAGCCGCTTCGGCGTGGCGATCGAGTTCCTTCGTGATGGTGGTCAGTCGTTTGTCGATTTGCTTCCTCTTCTCTTTGTAGGCTTGCTGTGCAGTCCGTGTGCTCATCGTTTCCATCCTTTCTTGGTCTTGTTGTCGTGTTGTCTGTTGTCATGCAGGTTGCGGTCCAATTCAACGTTTTTGCGGGTGAAAAATGCGCCTGTAACCCGTCGTAATCACGCGACTTTTTGCATCGAATTTTGGCGCGGAATTCCACCGTCGCCGACGCGAGCCAAAAGGTGACGAAGAAGGTCTGTAAATTGGAGTCGATCTGGCGGCAAATGCCGCAAGCTCTCGAAATCACGCCGCTATTTTCAGTACCCAGAATTGACACTGAGATTCGTGAGTAAAGCCCTGAATGGTCAGCGAAATACCACCACACAGCACAGTCCATTGGCTTTGGCATGAATTCGCGGTCAGGTCGGAAAGAGATGGGAGATCATTCCGTCTGAAACCCGAAGCATCGGTACTGTTCGTCCCACGAAAGCGGCGTGTTGCGCGTCAGCTTCTCCAGCGACAACCCCGCGGGTTCCTTCCCGTCCATGATTGCGACGATGAGGGTTGGAGACAGAAGCGTCAGGTTCAGCAAACGACCGACATAGGCGCGGTCCACACCGATTTCTTCCGCAAGTCCGCCGATCGAGGGGAAATGATTCGCATCCAGAAGTTCCCGCCAGCGAAGCGCTCGGGCCAATGACACGGCAAGAGGTTTTTGCACCGCATTCGAATGGAGTGTCGGCGAAGGAGAATCCGGTGGAAGAAGGATCGCCTTGCGCCCCGACTTTTTCTTGAATCGCATCGGAACGGTGAAAACCACCATTTCCGAAGGACGATCGTCGATCCATCTTTCGGTCGTTACGGTCTCGTCGCCATGGATGATCTCCAGGGCCAATGCATGAAAACGTTCCTTTCGCACGGATAGTTCCAACCCCTCCTCATGCACTTCCACCTTCCTCAACAACAAACGCACGATGCGCTCCCGTTCGGCCGGAAACAGATCGTCCCACAGGTCATCCAGTTTGCCGAGCACCGAGGCCGTTTCGGCATCCAAACCTTCCATTTCGAAAACGTCCTCGCGCAGCAGCTTCCGCAACCGCATCACCACCGCCGCCTCCACATCTCCCGCCGAAACACTTCGCACAGGACAGGCATCGTAGCCGTTTTTCGCTGCGCTCACGCACAGGTAGTAGCGGTAGCTGCGGTTTCCTTTACGACTGTATGTGATGCCCATGGCCGATCCGCAAGCACCGCAACGAATCAATCCTCTCAACAGGGCGGGCGTTTTCGAGTGGCCGCTCGCGCCACGCAGGCCATGACTTTTGAGGCGCTTTTGCACACCATCCCACATCGCGTGCTTGACGATCGATTCATGCTCGCCGGGATGAGTTTGCTCCTTATGTTTTACACGACCGATGTAGAGCGGATTGTTCAGGATCCGATAGAGATGACCGAGATTGAAAGGCCGACCCTCACGCCGTTTCCCTTGCTTCGTCGTCCAGGATTTCGTGCGAAACCCCTCGTCATTCAACTCCCGGATCAGCTTCACGCCGGATCCGAGTTCCAGAAAGCGTCGAAAGATCCGGCGGACAAGATCCGCTTCTTCCGGATTGATGACCAGCCTCTTTTTCTCGAAATCCACGTCGTACCCCAGAGGCGGCACCCCGCCCATCCACATCCCGCGACGCTTGCTTGCCGCCACCTTGTCACGGATGCGCTCGGCAATGACTTCCCGCTCCATCTGAGAGAATGAGGAAACCACATGCATCGCGAAACGGCCCATCGGCGTTTTCGTGTTGAACTGCTCGCTCACGGACACGAAAGAGCAGGCGCACTGCTCCAGAAAATGCTGCGTCCGCGTGAAATCCAGCAAATTGCGTGAGAAGCGATCGAGGCGATAAACCACGATCACGTCGATGGATCCCGCCTCCACCTCCCGCAGCAGGCGCTGCACCGCAGGACGCTCCATCGTCGCGCCGGAAACCACCCCATCGTCATAGCGATTCGGCAAAATCGTCCAGCCTTCCTGTGCTTGGGACTGGATGTACAACTCGCAAGCCTCGCGCTGGGCGTCCAAACTGTTGAAATCCGTGTCGAGGTTTTCGCTTGTGGATTTGCGCGTGTAAATCGCACAGCGCACGATGGATACACGTTTCCCGTTTCTTCCTTTTTCTTTCCTTTTTCTGAGTCCGCCGTGGACGTGATTCATCGGTTCTTCTCGCGACATCGGAAAAATTTCGGGCCGTTCCAGCGTGTTCCAGTGATTGCACGCGCCACCGCCGACAGCGAACGATACGGCACGTCGCGATAGGCGAAGCTCCCATCCTCGCTGACAATTACCTCGTGACGCTCGTCTTGCCACTCCCGGACCAGCATCGTACCCGGAAGGAAAATCTCACTGGATTTCTTCTTTTTCGGTTGGCTTCGCAGGCCCAACTCGTCGTAGCCCTCGTCATCGAGAAGATCTTTCATACGCTTCCGCACGCTTTCAGACAACCCGCCATAGGCCAATTCCTGGATGCGGTACGCCAGTCGCTTGATCAGAAACTGCCGATTGAAGCGCGGTGGATCATCCCCGAAATAGGTCTTCCACCGGGTTTTCAACTCTGCGGTGGGCAGATCGTCCAGTTCCGCCAGTTGCATAAGGATGGATGGTTTCGTTTTTTCTGTTCTCTTCGTTTGGTTCATGCACGGCTCCTTTCTCCAATGTTCGAGTCTCCGGAGTCCACAGATTGCCGCTTGGCACGACATCATCAAGTGGTTTCTGAAGAAAATAGAGAAGGAACAAGTGCAGCCGATCAACGCGTTTTGTCGCTAAGCAGCATGAAAGAGACGGTTCGACGTACCCTCGCCATGACCGCGTAGGACTCGAACTCTTGGGGATGCGCAAAATTTGCGCGTTCCCAACGTGCCGGAATCATTAGAAAATAACTGGAGACCGAAAACGGCCAACCTGGAGACTGGTCCCCAGCTTTTGGAGAAAGAGACGGAAAAACGTGGGGAAAACGGAAGAAATGGGCGAAATGGGTGCAAGGCAAGTCCCCAGCTTCAAGCTACCAGGAACGTAGGGCAGGGCGGAAAACCCTTACAGATTCAGCACTTATAGAGCGTTAACCCTAAACGACAACCGGCCCTGCGATTTCTCTCAGAGCCGGTTGCATCGATATAAATTGGTGGAGCAATGCAGTCGTGGCATCGAAAATTCTCTGTTTGGGACCAGTTTGCAACTACCTGATTTTGTTCAACTTATTTTTTTTAACAGAGAACGTTTCGAAACTGAAAATCGGTAGGCAATAATGCGTTCGAACTTTTATCTCCAGTCCGAAAATGTAACCTACCGAAATCGCTACACTTTAGCCATTCGTCGATTTTGACGCCATGGGCTTGAAAAACGGACTGGAGAAAAATATGGGCTTTTTCCAACCGATGTGCGACTGCAACTGAAATCGGAATGAGTTTAGGCTGCAGCAACCATCTTATTGTAACGAGACATCAGACGCCTTCGTTCCTCGAATCCTTTGTGCTGAACTCGGCGCAGCCCAGCATGTAAAGCAGAAGATAAGCCGGGATTTTCAGTATCCTGGCCTCGCCGTCGGTCAAGATATCGAACTCCTCGGCGCGCCGCACCGCCAGAATTCCCAACGTCGCTCCCGATGCCTTCATGTAATCTTTAAGGTTCTTCAGGTCGCCTGGCTTGGTTTCCGTCTTGTACTTCACCTCGATAGGCAGAGTTTCCCCGTCCGGTAGGATCTGCACCAGGTCTACTTCCCGACCGCTGCGGTTGCGCCAGTATCCGAACTGGGTGAAGCTGTTGCGAGTGGCCGACACCATGTGGTTGTGGACGGCGGTTTCCACCAGGAGTCCAAGTTCGGCGGCGTCCGTCAGAAGACTGCGCCCCTTCATCAGCACTGCGTTGCGGATCGAGGCGTCCGCGATGTAGACCTTGCTCCGGTTCTTCAACGCCGACTTCCCGGTCGTCTTGATGCCGGGCAGCAGGTAGATCAGTCCGGAAGACACCAAGTAGTCGATGTAGTCGGATAACGTGCGGACGTTGATGCCCAACTCCTTCGAGCCTCGCTTGTCCTGGACCTGGATTCAGAGGAGAAACTGCGCACAGCGCGTAAAAGGAAGCTCCAGATCGACGAGACGATTTCGTTCTCCAAGTACAGCCGCGTCCTTTCCGATTCCCAGGTGGATTTCCAGTTTCCCTTCCAGTTCGGATTGCACGACCTCATTCTGAGGGCTCGCGGTCTGTACCTGGCGGGCGAGATTCTCTTCTGGGACGAGCAACCCCTTTCCGGATCGTGCATGCGCGCCTTTTTCGGTGACCGCTACTGGGTACGCGAAACGATACAGGCCGAGATCGCGTTTCGCGGCGCGATCTGGAGTGACAAGGTAAAACTCGGTCTTTTCAACGAAGTGGCGGCTTACCGGGACGCCATGCAGCCTGGGCGCCCGTTCGCTAGCGCCGACGCCTTCGGACCGAGCGTGCATTTCCTTTTCATGGATCAGTTTTCACTGGATCTTTATTACGCCTTCGGCTTCGCTCCGATGGGTTTCAGTCACAACTTTTCCTTAAATCTCCAGTCGGTGTTCTGATTGTACGTATCTTGTTTCTCGTTGAGTACTCTCGTCCTCCCCGAAAATTCGGCACATACTGGTCATGAGAGGCTTACGGCTGCTTCCATCTGCGCTATCGCTTACTCAAACAATCAATTTCCGATTTTCATTGTAAAGTCAGTCAGATAGTGCATAGTGATAGTAGGATCTAACGATAGTTTCGCCGTAGCTTGAGCTTTTATTTACGGATTGTAAATAAAGGCAGTCGGCGATGCTGGCCAGGAGCGTTTAGCGCCGCTCCGCAAAGGACAGGTGCGCAAATGGCCATGAAGAATAAGACGGTTCGGAAAAGCGTAAAGACGAAAAAGTCGAAAGACGCTTCCACAGCCAATACGAAGACAGAACGATCTTCTAAAACAGTCTCCGTTGACATCCCCAAAGCCAAATCTGAAAGCTCAGGCAAGAACACCCCTAAAACATCCCGTACAAAAGCGTCCGCCCTTCGTACCAAAGAAAGCAATAGCACCCAGGGCGATTCCCATGCCTTCCCCATCGTTGGCATTGGCGCATCGGCAGGTGGATTGGAGGCCTTAGAGCAGTTCATGGGCGGTGTGCCGAAAGATTGCGGGATGGCTTTCGTCATCGTGCAGCATCTGGACCCGGACCACAAGGGCATCATGCCCGAACTTTTGCAGCGCATCACGAAAATGAAGGTGCGCCAGGTCAGGGACCGCATGCCGGTGGAGCCGGATTGCGTGTACGTCATCCCTCCCAACCGGGACATGTCGATCCTGCACGGCGTACTGTACTTGCTGGAGCCCACAGCCCGGCGCGGCCTGCGCCTGCCGATCGATTTCTTTCTGCGTTCGTTGGCCGACGACCAGCAGGGTAACAGCATCGGGGTGATCCTTTCCGGCATGGGCTCGGACGGCACCCTTGGCTTGCGGGCCATCAAGGAAAAGGCCGGACTGGCGCTTGCGCAGGAACCGGGATCGGCAAAGTTCGACGGCATGCCGCACAGTGTGATCGAAGCCGGACTGGCCGATATTGTTGCTCCGGCCAACGAACTGCCGGGCAAGATCGTCGCCTATCTGAAACACGCGCCATTGGTGAAAACCGGAACGGCGACGGTCGTGGACGACAAGACCCAGAGCTCGCTGGACAAGGTCGTGATCCTGCTGCGGTCACGGACAGGCAACGATTTCTCGCTGTACAAGAAGAGTACGCTGTATCGCCGCATCGAGCGGCGCATGAGTATCCACCAGATCGCAAAAATCAACTTGTACGTCCGCTATCTTCGAGAAAACCGGAATGAACTGGATCTGCTGTTC
Source organism: Myxococcota bacterium (assembly GCA_963663525.2). Classification (GTDB taxonomy): domain Bacteria; phylum Myxococcota_A; class SURF-8; order SURF-8. Next base: position 3,081,048 of record CAXXHC010000001.1, on the reverse strand, counting down.
AAGGAACTTCTGATCGGCGTGACGAACTTCTTCCGCGATGCGGATGTCTGGGAGAAGCTGAGAACGGAGATCATCCCGGCGCTGTTGAAAAACCGGCGCGCCGGACAGGCGCTCCGGGCCTGGGTTCCCGGCTGCTCGACGGGAGAGGAGGCCTACTCGCTGGCCATCGTGTTCAAGGAGGCGCTGGAAACGCTCAAGGTTAAAAACGGCTTTTCCTTACAGGTTTTTGCCACCGATCTGGACCGGGACGCCATCGACAAAGCCCGGGCGGGCGTTTTTCCCGCCAACATCGCCGCCGATGTCTCGACGGAGCGGCTGGACCGCTTTTTCACGAAAGAAGAAAATCAGTACCGGGTGAGCAAAGAGATCCGCGAAATGGTGATCTTCGCCCCGCAGAACGTGATCATGGATCCTCCATTTACCAAACTTGACATCCTCACCTGCCGCAACCTGCTGATTTATCTGAGCGCGGAGCTACAGAAAAAGCTGTTGCCGCTGTTTCACTACAGCCTGAATCCCGGCGGCGTGCTACTGCTTGGAAGTGCGGAGACCATCGGAAACTTCACGGATCAGTTTGCGCCGCTGGATAGCCGGCTGAAGTTGTATCAACGTCAGGAAAGCGCGCTGTCCGTCACGCCCATTGAATTCCCATCCATCTTTGCCGCTAAGCCCAAAACCGTAACGGAGAACGTCGCTATGGGGAAGCCCCCTGCCAATCTGGAGTCCCTGGCCGAACAACTCATCCTGCAACGCTATTCCCCGGCGACCGTGCTGGTGAATGCCCAGGGCGACATTCTATACACCAGCACCCGAACGGGAAAATACCTGGAACCGCCGGTGGGCAAGGCCAATCTGAACATCTTCGCCATGGCGCGAGAAGGATTGCGGCACGAGTTGTCCGGCGCTTTCAGAAAAGCACTTCGGCAAAAAGCCGACGTCACGGTCAAAAACCTGAAGGTGGGAACCAACGGCGGAACGCAGGTGGTGGATCTGACCATTCAGCCGCTTTCGTCGCCGGAGGCGTTGAACGGAATGGCGTTGATCGTGTTCTCCGATGTCGCATCGCTTGCGCAGCAGAAAAAGTCAGGGCGCGCCAAATCCAAGCCGGTCGATGCCTCGCGGGTTGCGGAACTGGAGGAGGAGGCCCAGCGTCTACGAGAAGAACTGCACAGCACGCGAGAGGAGATGCAGAGTTCGCACGAAGAATTGAAATCGGCCAACGAGGAGTTGCAATCGACGAATGAGGAATTGCAGTCCACCAACGAAGAACTGACCACCTCCAAAGAAGAGATGCAGTCGCTGAACGAGGAGTTGCAGACGGTCAACGCCGAATTGCAATCGAAGCTGGACGACCTTTCGCGGGCCAACAACGACATGACCAACCTGCTCAACAGTACGGAAATCGCCACGGTATTTTTGGACGGCAAACTGAATGTACGCCGCTTCACCGAACCTGCGACCAAAATCATCAAGCTGATTCCGGGCGATGTGGGGCGCCCTTTGAGCGATCTTGTCACCGATCTGGACTACACGGATTTGTCGAACGATGCTCAAGATGTGCTGCGAACGCTGGTGTTTTCGGAAAAGCAGGTCGCCACACGCGACGGGCGCTGGTTTACGGTACGCATCATGCCGTACCGCACGACGGAAAACGTCATCGACGGGTTGGTCATCACTTTCATTGATATCAGCGCGGCGAAAGAACTTGAGACCAAGCTGCGACTGAAATCCTCACCAGGAAGGGCCAAACGATGAGCGACAAGAAAAAAGCTCCATCGGACCCTGCAGAACTCCGCCGCCGGGCGGAAGACAAACTAAACGAAAAGACAAGCGCCTCGACCCCATCGGAAGAAGCGGATGACCGCAAGCTCCTCCACGAATTGCAGGTCCATCAGATCGAACTGGAGTTGCAGAACGAGGAGCTTCGGGCGGCGCAACAGGAACTGGAAACGTCCCGGAACCGCTATGCCGATCTCTACGATTTTGCGCCCGTGGGCTATTGCACCCTCGATGATTATGGAATCATCCTGGAAGCCAATCTGACTGCCGCCACCATGTTGGGTGTGGTGCGAAGCCAACTGGTCAGAAAGCCGATCACCCGTTTCATCCTCAAGGACGACCAGGACATTTATCACCGTCACCGGAAAGATCTGCTGGAAACCGGTGAGCCGCAATCGTGCGAACTGCGGATGATAAAAAGCAATGGATCTGAATTCTGGGTAAACCTGTCGGCCACCGCTGCGCAGGACCCTGATGGTGCTCCCGGGTGTCGCGTTGTGATGAGCGACATCACCAAACGCAAGCAGGCGGAAGCATTACTTCAAGAGCAATCGAAATTTCTGGAAACGCTGCTGGATAGCATACCCAGCCCGGTATTTTACAAGGACCGCGACGGGCGCTACTTGGGCTGCAACCGATCTCTTGAAGCGCTGCTTGGGAAAAAACGGCAGGAGATTATCGGGAAAACCGTGCACGAGGTCTGGCCGGATCGTTACGCCGATACTTACAGAGAAAAAGATCTGGAGGTGATAGAAAACCCGGGAAAGCAGCAGTACGAATCTCAGCTTCTCTCCGCCAACGGCGAGGAACGGGACACCATATTTTACAAATCCACTTTCGCCAATCTGGACGGTTCGGTGGGCGGGATCGTCGGGGTCATGCTGGATATCACCGAACGAAAACGGGCCGAGACGGAGTTGGCTAGGAGCGAGAAAAAATACAGGACATTGCTGGAGGCTGCGTTCGACCTGATCTATGTCATCGGTCGAGACGATACGGTTCTGTACGTCAACCCGGCTGGCTCTAAATTGCTGGGGAAACCGCCCGAAGAGATAATCAGCAAGCCGCGTGCGTCGTTTTTCCCGCCGGAGGCCGCCGCCAATCAGAAAATAGCGCTCGATCGGGTGTTCGCCAGTGGCGAACCTTTTTACCGGGAACAGGAAAATCTTCAAAATGAGCATGTCCAGTGGCAGGAAACCCAACTGATCCCCCTCAAAAATCCGGATGGGAGTGTGGAAAGCGTGCTTGGTATTTCACGGGACATCTCGGAGCGCAAGCAGGCTGAAGAACAATTCAGAACCATCTTCACTACGTCCCTGGACTTGATCTGCATCGCCAGCATCGAAACCAGTACATTCACCAAGATCAATCCTGCGTTTTCTCGATTGCTCGGCTACACGGAAGCCGAATTACTTGGAAAGCCGTTCTTGGAATTTATCCATCCTGATGATATTGAGTCAACTCAAAGAGTTGTAAAAGATCAGCTCAGAGTTGGCCAAACAGTTTTTCATTTTGAAAACCGCTATCGAACCGTCAAGGGTAAATATATATGGCTGGATTGGACCTCACATCCGAAACCGGAAAAAGGTATCACTTTCGCCATTGCCCGCGATATCACCGATCAAAAACGATCAGAGGAGCTGATCAAACAATACCAACGCGAACTTGAACTTACACTCAACGCCACCACCGATGGCATCTGGAAGTGGAATTTCATCACAAACGAGATGGAATTCAGTGTCTCATGGTACACTATGCTTGGCTATGAGCCGAATGAATTCCCCACCAGTTTCGAGAACTGGATTGCGCTGATTCATCCAGACGATCGGGATCGCGCCCTGTCAGTCGCCACCGAATACCTGAAGATAAAGCCCGATACCTACGAGAACGAATTCCGCCTGCGAATGAAAAGCGGGGACTACCGCTGGATCCAGGCTACGGGGAGAGTCGTCGAGAGGACACCGGAAGGCGAAGCCCTTCGCATCATCGGCAGTCATCGGGATATCACCGAGAACAAACAAGCAGAAGATGCATTACAGCGAAGTGAAGCTCAACACAAGGAAGCGCAGAAAGTGGCGCATCTGGGGCACTGGAACTTAAATCTCGACACCATGACGCCAGCCTGGTCTGATGAGATCTTCCGAATTTTCGGATTTGATCCCGGCACGGACGAACCGTCCTTTGCTAACCACGAAGCCATCACTCACCCCGAAGACTGGCCCCTGTTGAATAATGCCATTATGGTCGCTGTGGAGAAAGGAAATCCATTCGACATCGAATTCCGGATCATTCGCCCGGATGCCGAGCTGCGTTGGATGCGAGCCATCGGGCATGTCAATGTCGATGAAAATGGAAAAAGCACCGAGGTTTTCGGAACGGCTCAGGACATCACCGATCTAAAGGAAACAGAGTTATCTTTTATTGAGAGCGAAAATCGATTCGCACTTGCGATGGATGCCGCCCAGGATGGACTGTATGACTGGAATCTGGAAACCAACGAGATCTATTACTCACCAGGTTGGAAGAGAATGCTTGGCTATGGTGATAATGAACTGCCAAACGATTTCTCCGTCTGGGAAAAATTAACGGATCCTGAAGATGTGAAGCGATCCTGGAAGATGCAACAGGACGTTATCAACAGAATTCGTGACCGTTTTCAGATTGAATTCAAGATGAAACACAAAGATGGACACTGGATAGATGTTTTCTCCAGAGCAAGCGCAATCTTTGACGACAGTGGAAAAGCCATCAGAATGATCGGAACCCATGTGGACATTACCGAGAGAAAACAGGAAGCGATGAAGCGTAAAGCTCTCGAAACGCAACTCCTGCAATCCCAGAAAATGGAATCCATTGGCCGCCTTGCAGGAGGCATTGCTCATGATTTCAACAATATTCTGACCTCTGTAACCAGCAATATCTCGCTCGCGCTGATGGACATGGCGTCTAATGATCCCTTGAGGGAAACCTTTCTGGAGATAAACACGGCGGTGTCCCGCGCCGTCGAGTTGACCAATCAACTGCTTGCATTCGGTCGCAAGAGAATCTCCGATGAAAGAATCGTGGACGTCAATTGGGTTCTCGATGATGTCGGTAAGATGATCCGGAGAATTCTAGGGGAAGACGTCGATTTTCAGATTCTCCCGGAAACGGATCTGGGCGCAGTTAAAATGGATTACAGTCACCTGGAGCAGATTCTGCTCAACCTTGCCGTGAATGCGCGCGACGCCATGCCCGATGGCGGGAAACTCGTGATTTCGACGAAGAATGTTCATCTGGGAAAGAAAGACTCCGACCGGTTTCCGAACGCCTCTTCAAGCGACTATATCCGCTTGTCTGTAAGCGACAATGGACATGGCATCGACGAGCAAGACCTGCCGAATATCTATGATCCGTTTTTTACGACGAAGCCGATCGGTAAAGGAACGGGTCTGGGGCTGTCGATGGTGCATGGCCTTGTCGCCCAGGCGAAAGGGTTCATCGATGTCGATACCTCGCCGGGCAAGGGCACGACCTTCAATCTCTATTTTCCCCGCATCAATGAAAAACCTGAGTCATATGAAAGAGTCCATCTTAAAGCCCCCCTGTCGAAAGGGACGGAAACCCTGCTGCTGGTGGAAGATGAATCTAGCGTGATGAATATTATGAAGAAAATCCTGAAACCGCTCGGATATACGATTCTGAAGGCATCCAATGGACTTGAGGCATTGGATATATCGGAGAAATACGCGGATCGTATCGATCTTCTTATTACCGATATCGTCATGCCCGGCATGAATGGTCGCGATTTGGCCGAAAAGCTTGCCGTTGACCGAAAAGAAATGAAGGTGCTCTATATTTCCGGTTATCCGCGTGAGCACATTTCTGCTGAGGGGAAACTGAAGGACGGCATCAACTTTCAGGAAAAACCTTTCACTCCGGCCATGCTGGCGACTAGGGTCAGAAGCATTCTTGACGGCGGCGAAGGGAGAAACCGATGAGCGCCGAACCGAAGATGTTTTCAGAAGCGCCGTCCGATTTAATCCGCATCCTGGTCGTTGACGATGACGCGCAGGTCCGGGAATCCTACAGGCGAATTCTGGTGGGGAAAGAGACTACGGAGGACAAGTCCTTCTGCGCCGCCGATCTCGATGCCCACTATTACAAAGCCCCGCAAACAAAGTACACTGAAAGCGCCGTTGAACTCGTCATGTGTTCGTCCGGCAAAAGCGCCGTACATGTCGCCAGACGGTTCCACGCCGATGAAAAACCGTTTACAGTAATATTCATGGACATTCGGATGGAAACCGAACTGGCCGGTATTGTGGCCGCCGAGAACATTCGAGAATTCGACAAAGATGCCCAGGTGGTGTTCGCCACCGCACACATGGAATATCCGCCCTCCGAGATCGTGAAACGGGTGGAGCCACTATCGAATCTGTTTTACATCCAGAAGCCATTCCAGGCGCAGGAAATTCAGCAGTTTGCAATCTCTTTATCCGCGAAATGGCGCGCCGAAAAAGAACTGAAAGCGTTGAGCAAAATCAACCTGGTCAAATATAAAACCCTTTTCGAAACGCTGCCACTGGGAATCACCGTATCCGACAAGGACGGCAAGATCGTGGAGAGCAATGGCACTTCAGAGCTTCTCCTGGGGCTGTCGAAAGAGGAACACGAGCGCCGCAGGATTTCTGGTGAGGAATGGCGGATCATCCGACCGGATGGATCGGACATGCCCGCCAGCGAATATGCCAGCGTGATCGCCCTGAAACAAAACCGTCTCGTTGAGAATGTGGAAATGGGCATTGTGAAAGACGAAGGTATCGTAACCTGGATCAATGTAACAGCCTCACCTGTCCCGGTCGAGGGCCACGGCGTTGTCGTGGTCTACAATGACATCACGGCAAGAATGCAGGCGGAGAAGGAACTTGTCGACAGGGAGATCTTCCTGGACCGAATTATCGAACAAAGCCCTTTTGCAACGTGGATATCCGATATTAATGGCGTATTGATCAGAGCGAATGAGACGTTAAAGAAATCGTTGAATGTAACGGACGAACAAATTGTCGGGAAATATAACATCTTGGAAGATCCGAGAGTTGAAGAAGCGGGGCACATGGATCTTGTCCGCAGTGTTTTCACCGAAGAAAAAACCGTTCATTTTGAAATGACCTGGACCGGAGAGAACACGCCTTTCCATGATGCGAATAGTCTTGAAATCGAAGCGACCCTGTTCCCCATATTCGATTCTCAGCACCGGCTTACCAATGTCGTCCTCAACTGGATCGATATTGCCGATCGAAACAAGGCGGAAATGGCTCTGAATTCAAGTGAGCAACGCTTCCGCAGCCTCTTCAACGATGTGCCAATTTCATTGTGGGAAGAAGATTTCTCCGATGTCCTGGCATACTTGAAATCACAGGGCTTCCAGAATATCACGGATTTCGATACGTATTTCGCTCAACATCCTGAAATCGTAGAAGACTGTGCAAGTCGTGTTAAGGTTCTGGCCGTAAACAAGGCTACACTCGATTTACATCAAGCTGGCTCATCCAAGGAATTGCTGTCGGGAATTTCAAAAACGTTCACCAAGAGAAGTTACGAGGCGTTCAGACGGGAATTGGTGAGTATCTGCCAAGGTAATATGAAATGGGAGGAGGAAGCAGAGTTAAAGACGTTAGGTGGCGATATTCGGCATGTAGTGATCAGATATTCCGTACCTCCTGATTGCCAGGAGACACTCTCTCGCGTGTTTGTATCGATGGCGGATATTACCAAGCGCACGGAGTTCGAGTTCGCACTTCGTAAAAGCCGCGCCAAACTACGAGATTCATACCACCATTTACAGAATGTCCGCGAGGAAGAACGCACCAGCATAGCCAGGGACATCCATGATGACCTCGGCCAGACCCTCACGGCCATGAAAATGGATATATCCGAAATAAAGAATACCCTATCAACACCTGATGTGTCGGCAAATGAAAAGCTTGCAAAGCTGGAATTACTGACGGATGAGGCGATTCATTCCGTACAAAGGGTCATCACCGATCTGCGGCCGAGTGTTCTGGATCATCTCGGTTTGGTCGCCGCCGTCGAATGGCAACTGGAAATATTTGGTGCGCGCTATAAAATACAAACGAATTTAGATGCGGATTTGGATGACTCCAATCTGGATTCATTTCTCGCCACGGCAATGTTCCGTGTGCTCCAGGAGTCTTTGACCAATGTTATTCGGCATGCCAAAGCTGACCATGTTTTTATCTCGATCGAAGGGGATAAGGACAACATCCTGATGAAAATTCAGGACAACGGCGTCGGCATCAGTAAAAATCAAGTCGCAGACCCGAAATCATACGGCCTGATCGGAATCATGGAAAGGGTTGAAGCTTGGGGAGGAACGGTTGCATTTGAAGGCAAACCCGGCTTGGGAACGACCGTTACCGTTTCCATCCCGAGAAATGGATACCACAACGGAGATTGACATGAAACGAGTTCTTATTGTAGACGATCACGCCATTGTCCGGGAAGGTGTAAAGAACATTCTGGCGAAAATGGGCGAGTTCGAAATCCCTGACGAAGCATCAACAGGATGGGAAGCGATTGCGAGTGTTTCCAAGAACGACTACGATATCGTTCTGCTCGATATCGGACTGCCGGATAAAAGCGGGCTGGAGGTTCTTGAAGAGATCAAAATACGAAAACCCGAAATGCCCGTTCTCATTCTCACCATGCATGCCGAGAAACAATACGCTGTCCGGGTTCTTCGTGCGGGAGCTTCCGGCTACATGACGAAAAACACCTTGCCCGAATTACTGGCGGAGGCGGTTCGTAAAATTCTTAACGGCGACCAATACCTGCCGCAGGGCGTGGCAGAACAGCTTCGGCTTGAAGTCGGCAAGGATGCCACCCGTCCCCTGCATACCAGCCTTTCCGACCGTGAATTCCAGATTCTGATACGAATCGCCAAAGGGTTGAGTCTGAAGGAAATTGCGGGCGAACTCAACATCAGCGACAAAACCGTCAGCACCTACCGGACACGCATTCAGGAAAAGATGAACATGAATGCCAATGCCGAGTTGATTCGGTATGTTGTCGAAAACGGTCTTTTAGACTAATCCATCCGGGTATTCACGGAGCTTATTGCGTCCCGATTCCAGTCAACCCCTTGAGATCCTTGTCAGGATATCCCTACGCCTCCTCGCTATTTACTGTGGGTAAGCAGTTTCATCTGCGGCAGGTCGAAGTCTAGCTTTCCAGCGACGAGGAAGATCATGGTTCGAAGCTTCCTAAACGACCTGAACCCTCTGGCCTTGCGCTTGGCCGCCTGAATTATACCGTTGATGCCTTCCACCAGCCCTTGTGTCAAACCTGACTGAAACCACCGCAATACCCCATCCCAGTGGGTCTTGATCGTTTTGGCTACCTTGATCATCGGCGGCAGTTGGCTGTGCGTGGCCCAGAAATACCAGTACTGCAACTGCTTCTCACCGTCATCTGGATGGCCTGCGTAGTCGGCATATACCGACTGAAGCGTCTCTTTGAGCCGATAGCCCCTGGCCGTTTTCAGCGTGCTGTCTTTCAACTCATCGAACTTCTCTCGCTCTTTGTCCGTAAGGTTTTGCTCGTTTTTCAACCAGACCCATCTCGTCTTTTCCAACTCAGTCCTGTCTTGGCGCTCCTCACGCCGCACCTCGTCCACGGCCTTGTTGACAAGCTTCATCACGTGGAAGCGGTCGAAGGTCATCGCCGCATCGGGAAACTGTTTCCCAACCCCCTTGATGAACGCCGCTGACATGTCCATGCTGAACTCTTTCACCTGTTCGGGTTTACCGCCGTGAGCGTGAAGCTCAGCCTCGAAGCCCGCCACCGTCCGGTGGTCTTTGCCGGGCTCCACGTGCAGAACCTTCGCCTCGTCCATGTCCACGAACACCGTCACGTAGTCGTGCCCACGGGAACGGCTGGTTTCATCCACGCCCACCGCTTCGACCTCGGACCAGTCCTGCTTCGCCAGACTCGAGTCCACATAGTATTCCAGCACCCGCCAGATCCGCGTGTCGTGCTCACCAAGTATTTCGCCGATCCCCTTGGGCGTCATGCCCTTTCTGGCCATAAGCAGTACCAGCGCCTCAAAAAGCAGCGTGAACCCCGCACCAGGACGCGCCCAAGGTACCTCCACCGTTTTTACTCCGTGTTCAGGGCATTTGATCCGGGGTAGGCGTGCGTGAAGATACGCCTCGTGCTGAAAAAAGTTCAGATGTCGCCAACTCCTCTCGTTCGTATCGTGAACCCCGCAAGCCACCTCGCATTGCGGGCACGCAAACCGGCTCCCGGCGGGAAAATCCAGGTACAGATCCAACCGGTGGCGCTCGGCGTCAAAGTCAATATCCACCACCTCCCAGGGAGGGGTCAATCCAAGAGCCATCGTGAAAAGTCCGCGCTCGTCCATCTCTTGCTCCTTCAGTGTGCAAAGGTTACACTGGCAGAACTTCGGCGGAGGATAAGGCAACGCGGGGACGCGACCCGAGCGCCGTCGAAGGTCCGAACCTGGAAAGGAGGGGGAAACCTCTCCTTTTCTCTTTATCCCTTATTACAACAACCAGGTTTGGACTTCAAAGCGATAAATCCCAGGGGTGCGGGGACGGGTCCCCGGATCGGCGAAGCCGATGCATAAGCTGCCGTTACCCACACTAAACAGCGAAGAGCCTATTTTAAGCCCACCAACTTTGGTGGGTTTTTTGTTTAACAAGATATGAAATTCTCTATACCTGCATGATTTCTAAGGGTTTTCCCGATTTCTAATTTTTCACATCTGTTGCTAAGAATCGCAAACGATCCGTCCAAAAGTTCGTGACACGGTTGTTCTGGGGTCAAATTTATTCTTAGAACCTGAGAACGGGTAGAGAATAACAAGGCGTGGTGAACAGCTCGGAATATACTCAATATACCGATGGTGAACAGCGATTTTGTAACTTATTGTTATTACTAGCTTTTTCTGTTCACCACTTTTTGCGGTTTGCGAAAGGTATATTCTGGACTTCAAAGTGTACTACTCGCGAACTTTTGGTGAATGACTTAAGAAAATCGAAATAGTCATGAATAATCAAATAGTTGCGCTTGGCTATGGATGATAAATTCTCTGGTGAACAGGAAGGAGAAAAATTTTGCCCTTCCGTTCCTCGAATTCGATTGAGGCTTCATCTGTCAATTTTCATCTGATTTTCATCTGTCCAGATACCGGGACTATCCCGGGTCTATTTCCCCATCCCACCTTACGACATATACCGCTTCGAAGCTGATGTCATCCAATGGTTCGATCGTCACTTTCGCGCCCGGCTTGGCATGGATGACGACAACTCTCCCATTGTCGACATGATGGACAATGCCCGTATGCCAGACACCGAATTTCTTTCGGCCTTCCACCAGCATGGGCTTGTCGTTTTCCAGATTGTAATCTTCGATCATGAAAAAGAGAATGTCTCCTTTGTGCAGTTTACCTGTATCGAGTTTGTCGCGCAGTACGCCATTCAGACCAGGAACGGGTTTCCCAAAATATTCACCTTCAATCAGCTTGCTGGATACCACGGGGAAGGTCCACCAGCGGGTACCGAAGACGTCTTCGTAGGCAAAGTAGAGAAGTGAAAGGCAGTCGATACCGTGTAAACAGGCAACGCGCTTACCATTCTCTCGGCAGCGTTTTTGCCCGTCTCGCCCACCGAAGACGTATTCTTTGCCTAAATATTTTTCAGCGGCAGAAACGATGCGATCCTGGACGGTCTGCGCTGGCTGGCTTTTTGTAGGGTCTCCCGTTGCTTTGTGGATCCCGGTCGACTCACCCGGCTTGGAGATAATCCCCTGGGCTTCAGCAATTCTTGGCAGCAAAAGATGAGCAGCCATACACACTAAAAGCAGGATGTTTTCCATGCGCTTTGCCATCAGAAAGCGCTGCTCTTTGGGAAACTTTCCCGTTCGTCCCATGAGCCAGACCATCATTTCGTAGGATTTTATAAAAATTGACGATTCTTTCATGGGTGCTTACCTATTGTAGAATTTCGCTCGAGTCGGATTCGCCTTGAGCGACAAGTTGTAGAAGTTCCTCGCGTTTCATGGGTATTTCGCCCTTCTTCCACTTTTCAGCTTCAGAACATCAGACATTTGCTTAAAAAATTCCAGCGACCCTCGCCTTCGGCTCGGGGAAGAAAATAATCAAATGACTGAATGATCGAATGATCCACTTCACGGTCCCGCACGGACGCAACGCGCATCGTTGTAGTCCGTCTTATCGGTGCCGTTCACGAAGCCGCAGTTGAAGTCCACGAAACACGCGTCGCTTGTATTGCCCGCGCGGGACGACGACGACCAAAAGCTCACCATTGGCATGTCAGGGAAGTCTGATGCAGGGGAGTAAATCTCGTAATTGACGAGGCTGGACAACTCATTTTTGTCGGGCAAGCGCCAATCCGTCTGGTTCGCATAATCCAGTTCCTCGCAGTAAGCAAGCGCCTCTTGCCATGTTTTTCCCGAAACATAGGCTTTCTGCCAGATCAATCCTGTTACCACATCGGTGACGATCTGCTCTTCGGAACCGGAAATGATTAAATGATCAAATGACCCAATGACCGAGTCTTCCGGTCCGCTACGCACGCAACGCGCATAGAAGTAGTCCGACTTAATGTTGTCGACCACGCTGCCGTTGTAGAAGAACACGCCCCACGCGCCGCTCGTATTGTTCGCGAAGGACGACGACGACCAAAACCCGTAAGGCGTACCAGGGAAGGCTGTGTTGTCGATAGCTGGAGAGTATCTTCCATCGTCCGCTGTGCTCCGTAATTCATGAGGTGTGGGCAACTGCCAGTCTGTAAATCCACCGTATCCTTCTCCTTCATTCAGTGTTTCACAGTAGTCGATGGCTTCCTGCCATCCACATTGCGATCCCACCGGATCGCCACCAGTGCATCCTTCATATATTTCCGGCAACCAGCGTTGCCACATCAGGCCCGTCAGGGAATCTGTCACCACCTCGTCCTCACTAGCTGGGGATAGGTTGGCGCATGGCGTTTCGGCTCCTGCGGCATTGTAACAGGTGTACGTTCTGGAGTTATCGGCATACTGGGCATCCTGGCCACAGAAGCATTCATCACTGGGGGAATCGGGCAAACCGGTGCAGGACTGGTAGGCCGTGTCGCAATCCGGTGGTTCGGTGCCGCCGATGGCTGAACACTCAATGCTTACCTCATTGTTGTAGCAGATAGTTTGACCCGTCGGCGGTACGGGCCAGCACTGATTGGCGTCGCAATAGCCCTCCGGGAATGTGCCATCCCATTTGCAGTCCGGGTAGCCTGTGTAGTGTGGTGCACAAACGCTGCAATCAGCACCGTCATAGCCGGTGTGGCAATCGCATAGGGCGTAACCGTTGGTGTCGTCACAGGTACCGTGTCCGTTGCATGGATCAGGTGTACAAGAGAGCGGATGGCGAGACCTACAGAGACGAAGACCGATGTGGTTGTAGCGGTAGGAGGGCGAGTGGTAGTTGCGGTACGCCGACCGGCAACCCTGGGCGTAGTAGCTCCAAACGCCGCCACGTAATACGCGATACGAGCCTGTACTCGATCCCACTGGGTCGGTTTCCACATCCGTCTCGTAAGAAGACTGATACCTGTCCCAGACCCACTCATATACATTCCCGCTCATGTCGTACAACCCCCAAGCGTTCGCTTCATTACCACCTACAGGCTTTGTGCCGTATTCCTGCGTTCCCGTTGAACCGTTGTTCCCACAGTACCACCCGATCTGATCTAGATTGTCATCCAATGTGCAATCCGTATACGTGATTGTCCCATCATTCCCATCGCTCTGGTAAAACGCCGTATACTGATTCCCTACTCGAACTGCATACTCCCATTCCGCCTCCGTCGGTAGCCGATACCCCTCACAGTCCTGGGGCTTGCTCGCTCCGCTCGTCAGCACGGTGGCAGATTCGATGCCGCCCTTCGTCGAATCGGAGTCGAAACAATTCATATAGTTCGATCCCACACTCCCGCCGTTCTTGCAACTCACGTTCGAAAACACATAACAAGCCGTCAGGCTCTCATCCAAAGACAAACGGTTCGCGTAGGCCAGCGTATCGTACCAAGACACATACTTTATCGGATGGTCTTCTCCACAGCCAAACGTGCAGTCCGGATCATACTTATCCATTGCATTCCAACCCATTACTCCCTCGAACTCCGCCTCCATCACCTCGTGCGCCTGCATCTCGAAATCATAAGTCAACGTCACTTCGTGAAGTTCTTCCCGATCCGATAACCGCCCCGGCTCATCGATGCACTCCCCCGGATACTCTGCAGGGCAATTGCCATCCGGCGAACCCATCCAAAAGGTTCCAGCTTCTATGGGAACGAAGCCAAGGGCATGGCAATTGGGATAGCCTACATACCCGTCCATGCAAACCGAGCATTCCTCGGCCATATACTCGTTGATACAGCTGCAACTCCCATCTACCTGATCACAGGATCCCTGGCCGTTACAAGGATCGGGTTCGCAGGGGTCATCTCGACAGTCAGGGTGATCGATGTAGCCTTCCAGGCAGGCTGAGCAATCTGTCGTCATGAATTGGTTGTTGCAGGTACAACTCCCATCTATCGAATCACAAGTTCCATGTCCGTTGCATGGATCAGGATCGCAAAGATCGTCCCGGCAGTCTGGATAGTCGATATAGCTATCCTGACAGGCCGAGCAATCCGTTGTCATGAATTGGTTGTCACATGCGCATGATCCATTCGCTTGATCGCAAGTACCATGATTGTTACACGGATCAGGCTCGCAGGGGTCGTCCCGGCAGTCAGGGTATTCGATGTAGCCGGACTGACAGGCCGAGCAGTCCAGTGTCATGTACTCGTTGTTGCAGGTACAACTCCCATTTGACTGATCGCATGTGCCCTGTCCATTACATGGATCAGGCTCGCAGGGATCATCCCGGCAGTCCGGATAGTCGATGTAGTCTTCCTGGCAAGCCGAGCAATCCTCCGTCATGTATTCATTGTTGCAGGTACAACTACCATCCGCTGAATCACAAGTACCATGACCGTTACAAGGATCAGGTTCGCAGGGGTCGTCTCGGCAGTCGGGGTAGTCGATATACCCTTCAAGGCAGGCCGAGCAATCCTCGGTCATGAAGGTATTGTCGCAGGTACAACTTCCGTCCGATGAATCGCAACTCCCATGGTCGTTACAAGGATCCGGTTCGCAGGGGTCGTCTCGACAGTCCGGGTACTCGATGAAGCCATCAAGACAAGCCGAGCAATCCGCTGTCATGAAGGCATTGTCGCAGGTACAACTTCCGTCCGATGAATCGCAACTCCCATGGTCGTTACAAGGATCCGGTTCGCAGGGGTCGTCTCGACAGTCCGGGTACTCGATGAAGCCATCAAGACAAGCCGAGCAATCCGCTGTCATGAAGGCATTGTCGCAGGTACAACTTCCGTCCGATGAATCGCAACTCCCATGGTCGTTACAAGGATCCGGTTCGCAGGGGTCGTCTCGACAGTCCGGATAATCGATGAAGCCATCAAGACAAGCCGAGCAATCCGCTGTCATGAAGGCATTGTCGCAGGTACAACTTCCGTCCGATGAATCGCAACTCCCATGGTCGTTACAAGGATCCGGTTCGCAGGGGTCGTCTCGACAGTCCGGGTACTCGATGAAGCCATCAAGACAAGTTGAGCAGTCCTCAGTCATATACTCGTTGTTGCAAACACACTCCCCATTGCCATTGCAGCTTCCGTGGTTATTCCGGCAGCTTGTGCCGTTAGCCAAAGCTTCGTAACCACAGCTTTCAGTACCCCATATATAAATTCCAGATTTGCATTCCGCATCCGGGCAACTCGGCGTAACTGTAAGAAATTGCAAAGTAAATTCCGCACCGATTACGTTACCGGAAAGATCCGCCAACCCAGCTCCCAGGGTAAACGTGTAGACCCGGCCATCTTCAAAATTTACGTCCGGCGTGAACACTACTGTCGTACTGTTTTCCAATGTTGCCGAACCGGAAATAGTTTCATCAGTCAGGCTTCGTTTCAATGTGGCTTGGAGGCTCGCCGCATCTATCGTCTCGTTGAAAACAACTCGAACTTCCGTCAATCCCACAACGTTTTCCTGGCCATCCGTTGGCATGCTCCAAAGCATCCGGGGAGACTCCGTATCCGCTACTTCATCAAGAATCACCATCCCGAGATTCCACGTGCCATTCTCTGGGACTTCGCCGGAAATCTCTTTGGACAATCCAAGACCGTCGTGCTTGATCTCTACTCGTGCCGTCCCAGCAGGAACCGATGAGACCACAAATCGTCCCTGAGCATCCGTCTGATCGTATAAATCCCAGCCTAATGCGGGATACACGGTGACGCGTGCATTCTCCACTGGCGTACCCAGCGGACTCAACGCCTTTCCTCGAATGCTGCCTTTGGCTACGTTGTTGGGCAATATCAACACAGGAGCCTGCACGGTCTGACTCGGATCGTCTGTTACCTCCGCTACTACCGAGGTCAGCGTGTCGTCTAAAAACGTCCCGTTTCGGCTGGCGGCAACCGTAAGGTATGGAGACTTGTGACAGGACACTCGTATTCCGGAAATCGTATAGCTACCTTCAGAATTGGTGTCGTCGTCCAGCATCCGTCCGCGTGCTCCCATTGCGAATACATGGATATCACTGAGGTTTTGCTCTAAATCATCTTGAACCAGTCCGGTCACGGTATATTCTGGCAAGCTGCCTTCCGGTTGGATAAGTCCACCAGCCGAGAAGTGCGAGATGCCGCCTTCGATAGTCTCTAAAAGCGTACCGTCGGCGTTGACTTCTAGAACCGCCGCTTTTTCCCATAGCAATGTCGTCTCGTCGAAAGAATGAAACTCGATTTGTTCACCTGGAGCCAAGTCCAAAGAATTCGGTAAGGTCAATTTGGCGGGATTCGTAAAAGTAGTCCCATCCGGACCGAAGTGGAACATTTGTACCAATTCTTTGCCTTCAGGCAGATCGTAAGGAGCTGCTGACGGGTGCCCTTCACCCATAAACAGCGCAGTGCCCGCGCCATCGGGAAGCGCAACATCTTCGGGGGAAAATTTCAACAACGCACCAGGGAGATTGCTCGCCGATACCTGACCCAACCCAATCCCCTGAGACGACTCCACAGGTAGCAAGTCAACCACGAATACCGAGACCTCGTCTTCCGGTAATACTTGTTTATATTGGCGAGAGTACACGCCACGGAGAGACTTCGCTCCATCCGCTGCGAAAATCTGGCCACCGTCTTCGGGAAGAATTACGGCGCGGCCCCGGCTGTCGGTTGTGGCGAGTACTGCGTTTTCACCCCATAAGCGCAACTCTGCTCCCGGTACGGGTTCCCCACGTGGATTTACTACCAAAGTCAATACTGTTTCCGGTGGAGCACAACGGCCTGATAGATTCACATCACCGCTTGCTTCGCCCTCGCTAGCATTGGTTTCAATGTGGATTGCTCCGGATAGCTCTCCCGCTTCTCTTGGCGAAAATACAACAGAACAGGAATGGCTTTGGCCGGGTGCGATCAGAATGGGATGTTGGGAAGAAGCTGTACACGTATCTACATCTAGGCGATAATCCCGGCTGCCCTGAGTCAATTCCAGCTTCGTAACCTGCAACGTTCGATTGCTTTGCGGATCTTCCGGAAGATTCCAAATTGTTAGCGATTGCGTTTCTTCTTCGCCAATGTTTCCAGCGTAGCCGAATTCCAAACGTGGCGTAACGTCTAGTCCTGATTCGCCTTTTTCATCGGCAAACAGAGAAATTTCCAATAGGTTGCCTTGGAAATCCTGACCGATGATTTGCAAGGTCCCGGTATCGGAACCGGCGTCTACGGGGGCATACTGCAAATTGATGGCTAGATTCTGCCCCGGTACCAGGACTACTGGGACTTCAATGGCTTGATCGCCTTGCAGCATGGTTTGAACGGAGAATTCCGGTGTCGTGGCTTCGCTAGTCCGCACCACTGAAATTGTCAAATCTTCTTCGCCATCATTCGTTAATGTTAACGTTTCCGTGGATGTATCGCCCAATACTACTGCTCCGAAGCGGATTTCGGATGGGCTGGCAGAAAGCAATCCCTGGGAGATTTCCTCATCTTCCTGAGATATCTCATTTTCAGATTGATCAGTTGACTCTGCAGAATCGCTATCGCCTGTTGGGTTTCCTGTGCTGCCTCCGGAAGAGCAGGAAACAAGGAAAAGGAAAAGCATCATCAGCAATAGAAATACGAAATATCTGAAAATTCCCATTGTCTTCCTCTTTTGAAAGCTGCAACTCTCGAAGAGTTACCGTTTGTCTAGCCAGTCCTGGTATCGCGCGAAATCGACAAACCATTCAGCAAAACTGCAGTCGAACCATCTGTATCGATTCTCGGCTGCTCTTTCTCAATCAATACGACTTTTTTCAATATGCCGAAAGTACCACGATATGGCTTGTAAGTAAACAGCGATTGAAAAGTGCGACGGGATGGCCACAGTTCCCCATCCCGATTTCTTCAATAATATCAAGGGGGAGACAAAAGGGGGCATTATGGCTCAGGGCTCCATAGACCTACAGAGACGAAGGCCAATGTAGTTGCTGCGATAGCCGGGTGAGTCGTAGTTACGGTGCGCCGACCGGCAGAACCGCGCGTAGCCGCCCCAATAGCCGCCACGCTTGACGCGGAACGAGCCCGGTGTCGTCGGACCTACGGGGTCGGTCGCTACATCATTCTGATACGCCACCTGATACCAGTCCCAGGTCCACTCCCACACGTTCCCGCTCATGTCGTACAAGCTCAAAGCGTTGGGTTCCTTGCCGCCAACAGGTTTTGTGCCATACTCCGGCGTTCCCGATGAACCATTGTTTCCACAATACCAGCCGATCTGATTCATGTTCGGATCGCTGCATGTGGTGTCCGTAATCGTCCCGTCGTTTCCATCGCTCGGATAAAACGCCGTGTATTGGTTCCCAACACGGATCGCATACTCCCATTCCGCTTCCGTGGGCAAACGATACCCTTCGCAGTCCTGCGGTTTCGTCGCACCACCCGCTAGGGTCACAGTCGCATCATCGATCCCGCCCTGCGTTGCATTCATGCACGCCATGTAATTACTGCCCTGCGTCGAGCTGCCCTCGCAGGTCACGCCCGAAAACACATAGCACGGAGTTAATCCCGCATCCAACGACAACTCGTTTGCATACGCCAACACATCAAACCACGACACGTACTTCACCGGATGACTATCCCCGCAGCCGTTCTCGCAAGCCGCATTGTGCGTATCCACCGGGTTCCAACTCATCACATCCTCAAACTCCGCCTCCGTCACCTCATATGCCTGCATTTCGAAATCATAGGTGAGCGTCACCTCGTGAAGTTCCTCCCGACCCCAGTCTCTCCCAGGCTCGTCAATGCACTCCCCCGGATACCCCGCCGGGCAATCGCCATCCGGCGAACCCATCCAGAAAATGCCAGCTTCGATGGGGACGAAACCAGGGCTGGGTTCTATCTCTACATCTTCTTCCGTCTCATCGGATAATTCCTCGTCCTCGTCTTCGTCGCCGTCTACCGCTTCTGGTTCACAGTCAGGGTAGCCCTCGTAGCCTTCCGCGCAAACACTGCAATCGGCTCCGTCGTAACCGGTGTCGCAGTCGCAAAGTGCCCAGCCGCCCGAGTTGTCACAACTTCCGTGACCATTACACGGATCGGGAATACAGGCGAGAGGATGCATAGACCTGCAGAGTCGGGCACCGAGGTTGCCACGGTGGTAGTCGGGCGAGTTGTGGTTGCGAAGAGCTGACCGGCAGTGCATGGCGTCGTAGTTCCAGCTAGCACCACGATCCACGCGGGCTGAACCCGGTATCGTCGGCCCTGTGGGGTCGGTCGCAACATCATTCTGATAATCACTTTGATACCAGTCCCAAACCCACTCCCACACATTTCCGCTCATATCGTATAAGCCCCAAGCGTTCGCCTCTTTCGTCCCTACAGGGGCCGTACTGCCGGCACTATTAGCACAATACACCGCAATCTGATCCAAATTACTGTCCAACGAACCACAGTTATTCATCACTGATTCGTTCATTGCCCCGTCGTTCCCATCACTTGGATAAAACGCCGTGTTACTCCCAGCACGAATCGCATACTCCCATTCCGCCTCCGTTGGTAAACGATATCCCTCGCAGTCTTGAAGCGTGGATATATTATTCAAGGACACCGTACAGGTATAAGTTCCAGAAGAACAGTAGTATTCTGACAAGGCGCAGCCACCACCCAACGTACCCGAGCAATTCGTAAGTGTGTAACAGGGTGTCAAACCATTCTCCGTCGAAAGCCAGTTCGCATACGCCAGCATTTCATACCAGTTCACACGCTCCACCGGACAATTATCCCCACAATCCGGTCCATCCCCATTCGGACCAAACCAGCCTGGATTGTTCCCAAAGGCGGCGAACCATTCCCCTTGCGTCACCTCATGCGCCTGCATCTCGAAATCGTAGGTTAAAGTCACTTCGTGAAGTTTTTCGTCCAAATGCGGACACGGATTGTCAATGCACTCCCCCGGATACCCCACCGGGCAATCGCCATCCGGCGAACCCATCCAGAAAATGCCAGCTTCGATGGGGACGAAACCTTCAGTTGTGACCTCAACAGGGATCTCAGCCGGAGTCGAGGGCTCATGGCCTTCGTAGTCTTCAGGGCTTAGATAGACCTTGTATGTTCCAAGTTCATCAAAGGTATGACGGAGTTCACTTCCAGTCTCCTGCAGAGGAAGAGACTGATTGTCGCCCATCTTCATATAGGACCAGTGGTAGGTGACGATCGTACCGTCATCGGATGAAGAAGACCCATCCAGACAGATTTCCGTCCCCGCAGTCGTTTGAATGGAGGTGCTGAACGTCTCGCATTCGACGATATGTGGACTGGGAGCTTCGTAAACGGTGAGTATTACCTGTGCATCGGCTGTAGGATTTTCATCCGGTCCGGCAGAGGATTCGTCCTCAGCGTTCATAACTTGCAAGGTGATTGTGTGTACGCCTGTAACCATGGGAATAAAACTAAACGTTTGCAGAATGGAGTCGCTTCCGCTGAGGGATTCCGGAATATGCCAATGGTAACTGAGAATGAATCCACCGCCGGGATCGTAAGAAGCTGATCCGTCCAATGTTATCGAAACACCCTTTTCCACTTCAAGGGCTCTAACGCCGACCAATCCTGACGGATGTCCTGGCGGAGATTTGATAATGGCAACCGGCAAATCGGTTGCACTCTCTACGCAGTTAGGGTAGCCGATATAGTCTTCGGCACACTGGTCACACCAATCTCCGTCAAATCCTTCGTAGCAGGCGCAGGCGGCGTCATCGTCCACAATCGCACAGGTACCGTGGCCATGGCAGGGATCGGGGGTACAGGTACCCAGGCAACGCAACTCGAAGGTTTCCATGCCGTTGGTGTCTTCGGCTATCCAGGCATAGTTGCCGGAAACGAAGACGTTTTCGGCATAGCCTGTTGTATCATAAGTTACCGGCACTCCGGGATTCGTGGGGTCACTGACGTCGATCACCGTTAGACCGATATAATCCGCCACATAGGCGTAGGTGCCCGACACGAAAACGCCCCGAGACCACCCACTCGTATCCCTGACCACCGGCTCCCCGGGAGTTGTGGGGTCGCTGACGTCGATCACCTCAAGACCGGAACCAGAATCCGCCACGTAGGCGTAGGTGCCCGATACGAAAACGTCCAAAGCATACCCCGTATCCCTGTACACCGGTTCCCTGGGGTTTGTAGGGTCACTGATGTCGATCATCGCCAGACCGGATTCGCCAGCCGCTACGTAAGCGTAGCTGCCCGATACGAAAACGCCCCGAGACCACCCACTCGTATCCCTGACCACCGGCTCTCCAGGGTTAGTGGGATCGCTGATATTGATCACCGTTAGACCGACATAATCTGCTACGTAGGCGTAGTTTCCCGATACGAAAACATCAAAAGCGAACCCATCAGTATCTCTGGACACCGGTTCTCCAGGGTTTGTGGGGTCGCTGATATTGATCACCGCCAGACCGACATAATCTGCTACGTAAGCGTAGTTTCCCAATACGAAAACGCCAAAAGCGTGCCCCGCATCCCTGTACACCGGTTCCCCAGGGTTTGTAGGGTCACTGACGTCGATCACCGCAAGGCCGGAATTGTCAGCCGCAACGTAAGCGTAGTTGCCCGACACGAAAACATGTTCAGTTCGCCCATTCGTATCCCGGTACACCGGCTCTCCGGGATTCGTGGGGGCGCTGATGTCAATCACCGCTAGACCGGAATCGCCATCCGCCACGTAAGCGTAGTTTCCCGATACGAAAACGCCATAAGCTTGCCCATTCGTATCCTGGGTTATGTGCTCTCCAGGATTTGTGGGGTCGTTGATGTCAATCACCGCTAATCCGGAATCGCCAGCCGCCACGTAAGCGTAGTTGCCCAACACGAAAACATGTTCAGTACTCCCATTCATATCCCGGTACACCGGCTCCCCAGGATTCGTGGGGTCGCTGATGTCGATCACCGCCAGACCGGAATAGCCATCCGCCACGTAGGCGTAGTTTCCCGACACGAAAACGCCAAAAGCGAACCCATCCGTATCTCTGGGCACAGGTTCTCCAGGGTTTGTGGGATCGCTGATATCGATAACCGCTAGACCGGAATTGCCATCCGCCACGTAGGCGTAGTTTCCCGATACGAAAACGCCATAAGCCTGTTCACTCGTATCCCTGTAGACCGGCTCTCCG
The DNA here is from genome assembly GCA_963663525.2 of Myxococcota bacterium. Classification (GTDB taxonomy): domain Bacteria; phylum Myxococcota_A; class SURF-8; order SURF-8. The sequence continues at coordinate 3,058,478 of CAXXHC010000001.1, read as the reverse complement.
GGATTCGTGGGGTCACTGACGTCGATCACCGCAAGGCCGGAATTCTGATTCGCCACGTAGGCGTAGCTACCCGATACGAAAACGCCTAAAGCACTCCCACTCGTATCCTTGTACACCGGTTCCCCAAGATCCATAGGATCGGATACATCGAGAATAGCCAACCTTTTAATGCCAATAGCCATATAAGCCCAACCATCAACCACAAAAATATCATTGATTTCCCCAGCCAGGTGAGCATCGTTCACTTTTTGCAATTGCTCACCAGTATCAGTGTAGATGTCGAGTATAGACCCTCGACTAGTGTAAACGTACCCATCCGCTATATACACCGCTTGGGTCGTTCCCGGATAATACGCCTCGTCGATCCTCCGTGCCGTGACGCCACCGGGACAAGCGATGTTGCACTGACCGAAGGTTTCGTGGCAGGCGAAGCCGGGGTCGCAACCACCGCAGGACTCGGTATTACCCCCGCAGCCGTCCGGCCACGTGCCGCATTCGTACCCAAAATCCTCGCAAGTTTTAGGAATGCAAGGCATTTCGGAAGTATCTTCCTCCCAATCTACGTTGTCCGTTTCCTCGTCCCCATCCGTCCCGAAGGGTTGGCACACACCCTCAAAGCATTCCCCGCTACCCGGTCCGTTTCCAGAATCACAGTTTGTGCCATCCTCTACATTGTTGTATCCACAGCTTTCCGTTCCCCAGATATAAATTCCAGACTTGCACTCTGCGTCCGGGCAACCCGGCGCAACCGTTTGGAAATGCAAGACTAATTCCGTACCAATCGTATTTCCCGAAAGATCCGCCAATCCAGTTTCCAATGCGAAGGTATAGGCTCGACCATCTTCAAAATTTAAGTCCGGTGTGAACACCACTGCCGTGCCGTTTTCCAACGCTGCCGAACCGGCAACCGTCTCGCCGGTCAGGTTTCGTTTCAACGTGGCTTGCAGACTCGTCGGGTTTATCGTCTCATTGAAGACTACGCGAATTTCAGCCAATCCCACGAGATTTTCCTGGCCATCCGTCGGCATGGTCCACAATATGCGTGGCGATTCCGTATCCGCTACTTCATCCAGAATCACCATCCCGAGATTCCATGTGCCATTCTCAGGGACTTCACCGGAAATTTCTTTAAATAAACCCAACTCATCGTGAGCAATTTCTACTCGTGCCGTCCCAGCAGGAACCGATGAGACGACAAAACGCCCATGCGAATCCGTCTGCTCGTACAAATCCCAGCCTAATGCGGGATACACCGTGACGCGGGCATTCTCCACTGGCGTACCCAGCGGACTCAACGCCTTTCCTCGAACGCTGCCTTTGGCTACGTTATTCGGAAGTACCAGGACAGGAGCTTGAACGGTTTGACTGGGATCATCTGTTACCTCAGCTACTACCGAGGTTAACGTGTCGTCTAAAAACGTCCCATTTCGGCTGGCGGCAACCGTCAAATACGGAGACTTGTGACAGGACACTCGTATCCCGGAAATCGTGTAGCTACCCTGGTCGTTGGTAGTATCGTCCAGCATCCGGCCACGCGCTCCCATCGCAAACACACGGATATCACTGAGGTTTTGCTCTAAATCATCTTGGACTAGTCCCGTCACGGTATACTCTGGCAGACTGCCTTCCGGTTGGACAAGCCCGCCTGCCGAGAAGTGGGAAATGCCACCTTCGATGGTTTCTAAAAGCGTTCCGTCAGCATTGACTTCCAAGACGGCAGCTTTTTTCCACAGCAGCGTAGATTCATCAAAGGAATGAAATTCGATTTGTTCCCCTGGAGCCAAGTCTAGCGTGTTGGGTAGTGTCAGACGGGCAGGCTGTGCAAACGTAGTCCCATCTGGTCCAAAATGGAACATTTGAACCAATTCTTTTCCTTCTGGTAGATCATAAGGAGCCGCTGACGGATGCCCTTCACCCATAAACAGCGCAGTGCCCGCGCCGTCGGGAAGCGCAACATCTTCGGGGGAGAATTTCAACAACGCACCAGTGAGATTGCTCGCCGATACCTGACCCAACCCAACCCCCTGAGACGACTCCACAGGCAGCAAGTCCACCACGAATACCGAGACCTCATCTTCCGGTAGAATTTGCTTATATTGGCGGGAATACACGCCTTTTACTGACATTGCACCATCCGCCGCGAAAATCTGACCGCCGTCTTCGGGAAGGATTACAGCGCGGCCACGGCTGTCTGTAGTGGCTAGTACAGCGTCTTCACCCCAGAGTCGCAGTTCTGCTCCCGGCACAGGTTCCCCACGGGGATTTACTACCAAAGTCAATACCGTTTCCGGTGGTGCGCAACGACCAGAAAGATTGATATTTCCGCTCGTTTCGCCCTCACTAGCATTGGTTTCAATGTGGATTGCTCCGGATAGCTCCCCCGCTTCTCTAGGTGAAAATACGACTGAACAGGAATGGCTCAGGCCGGGTGCTATCAAAATTGGATGCTGAGAACTAGCTGTACAGGAATCTACGTCGAGGCGATAATCCCTAGTACCTTCCGCTATTTCCAATTTCGTAACCTGCAACGTTCGATTAGTGTCGGGATCCTCTGGAAGATTCCAAATCGTTAGCGATTGCGTTTCTTCCTCGCCGATGTTTCCAGCGTATCCGAATTCCAAACGTGGCGTAACGTCTAGTCCTGATTCGCCTTTTTCATCGGCGAAAAGAGAGATTTCCAATAAATTACCCTGGAAGCCTTCTCCGATAATCTGCAAGGTCCCGGTATCGGAACCGGCGTCTACAGGAGCGTATTGCAGAATAACAGCTAGATTCATCCCCGGTACCAGGACTACTGGGACTTCAATGGCTTGATCGCCTTGCAGCATGGTTTGAACGGAGAATTCTGGAGTGGTAGCGTTGTCGATTCGTACTACAGAGATAGTCAAATCCTCTTCACCATCATTCGTCAACGTCAACGTTTCCGTGGACGTATCGCCTAATACTACTGCTCCAAATCGGATTTCGGATGGGCTAGCAGAAAGCAATCCCTGAGAGATTTCCTCATCTTCTTGAGAGATCTCATTTTCAGATTGATCAGTTGATTCTGCAGCATCACTATCGCCTGTTGGGCTACCTGTGCTGCCTCCCGAAGAACAGGAAACAAGGAAAAGGAAAAGCATCATCAGCAATAGAAATATGAAATACCTAAAAATTCCCATTGTCTTCCTCTTTTGAAAGCTGCAACTCTCGAAGAGCTACCGCTTGTCTAGCAAGTCCTGGTATCGCGCGAAATCGACAATCCATTCAGCAATACTGCAGTCGAGCCGTTAGTACCGATTGTCGGCTGTTCTTCCTCAATCAATACGATTTTTTCAATATGCCGAAAGTACCATGACATGGCTTGCAAGTAAACAGCGTTTGAAAAGTGCGACGGGATGGTCACAGTTCCCCATCCCGATTTCTGCAATAATATCAAGGGGGAGACAAAAGGGGGCATTATGGCTCAGGGCTCCAACGACCTGACAAGGCGAAGTCCTAGGTCGTAGTCGCGGTCGCCGGGCGTTGTGGCGCTGCGGAACGCCGACCGGCAGTACCGCGCGTCGGCGTACCAATAGCCACCGCGACGCACGCGGCTCGAGCCCGTACTCGGTCCCACGGGGTCGGTGCCCACATCCGTTTCGTAATCGGCCTGATACCAGTTCCAGACCCACTCAAAAACGTTCCCGCTCATGTCGTATAAGCTCCAGGCATTCGCTTCCTTGCCACCTACCGGTTTCGTCCCGTGCGGGTCGTTGTTGCCGCCATACCAGCCGATCTGTGTCAGGTTCGGATCTACAGGATCAGAGCCAGTATACGTAATCGTCCCATCATTCCCGTCACTCTGGTGAAACGCTGTGTACTGGTTCCCTACCCGGATCGCATACTCCCATTCCGCTTCCGTGGGTAAACGATACCCTTCGCAACCTTGAGGCTTCGTCGCCCCACCAGCTAGGGTCACAGTCGCATCATAGATCCCGCCCTGCGTTGCATTCATGCACGCCATATAGTCTGAGCCATGGTTCGAGCTGTCCTCGCACTCCACACCAGAAAATACATAGCAGGACGCTAATCCCGCATCCAACGACAACTCGTTTGCATACGCTAAGCTATCATACCAGGATACCTGTTCCACCGGACACGTACTCCCATCGCCACCATCACAGTTGAGGAAGTTGCTCGGGTTCCATGTCATCAAAGCCGCCCACTCCCCTTGTGTCACTTCCGTGGTCATCATCTCGAAATCGTAGCTTAACGTCACTTCGTGAAGCTCCTCATTCGCGTCCCTCCCCGGCTCATCGATGCACTCCCCAGGATACCCCACAGGGCAATCGCCGTCAGGACTACCCATCCAGAAGGTGCCCGCAGTGATGGCAACGAAGCCTTCCAAGGTGCAGTCAGGGTAGCCTCCAAAACCGTCGGCGCACATATCGCAATCTGCTCCATCGTAGCCGCCGTTGCAGTCACAACTTCCGTCCCCAGGATTGCAGGTTCCATGATCGCTACACGTATTATTCGCAGTTCCCACGCATTCCCAATGCCCACTGCAAAAATCTTCTAACGTACATGGATTATCGTCATCACAACTGGTTTCCTGGCCGGGCGCGGTTTCCGTACATTCCGACGTTCCATTGCAACTTCGAATCCAGCCGCATTGTGTATCTTCATTCTCGCAAACAACCTCGGTTCCGTGGCATTCCCCTTCTCCGTTGCAGACATCATCATAGGTGCAGAGTTCCTCGTCGTCGCATTGCATCTCGGAATTTGGGTAATTTTCCGTGCAGGCACTTGTCCCGTTGCAGGAGCGTTTCGCGCCGCAGACCGAGGCATCGTCCTCGCAGACCACCGTCGTTCCCGAACAAACTCCCGATCCGTCGCAGACATCATCGAACGTGCAGAGTTCGTCGTCCGAGCAATAACTGCCCACAGGCATCAGACCGCCACCATTGCAACAGGGACCGCTATTGCACTCGGATGTACCCGTCGTCACTTTGACCGTCGTTTCCGCGTAGCCTCCCACGATGCCATCCGAAGTCATCAATGCGAACGCCAGGGTGAAAGAATGCTCAGGCAGATCGTCGAAGTCGGCAAGCGAGCCTTCGATCATCATGAAAACTTTTTCACCCTCTATCGTGACCTCGCCAGCGCATTTATAGAAACCGCTTGTACCTTTTACGTGGAGCACAGCCCCGCTGATCGCGGACAAGTCACTGAAATCCGTAAATAAAATAATTTGGAACGCCGCTCCAGGATGAAGCACGGGAGGCACCACAAAAAAAACGATCTGCGGTGCCTGCTCCGAATCGGTATTGCCGGTCGGTGGTTCGCCGGTCTCTTCCTCGGCTTCCTCCGGGATGATCGATGCGTGCAGGCGACCGCTCATGAATGTTTCCGACAGTTCGCATTCGCCGCTGACACATTGCCCCGATCCCTCTCCCAATCCTGCGTCACAGGATGTTCCTTCTTCCACTGCGCGGAAAGAATCCGTCGCTTCGCTCGGTAGACAAGCCTGACATTCGTTGTCCGGATTAAGTTCATCGAGCGTATAGCAAACGTCTTGGATTAGGCATTTATTCTCAGCAAGCGTCGATTCGCAGGCGTGCTCGGTCGTGCAAACATCCTCGGTGCAGGCGTAGGCGTCTCCTTCGGCGCACGCACCACCTTCTTCGATCCATTCGCCACCATTGCAGCAGGGACCGGAGTTGCAGTCCGGCTCGAGTTCCTCTTCCGGAATATCCAGCTTTTTGCCTTTGTACGCGCCGGTGACTCCACCCTTGGTTTGAAGAGCATATTCCAAGGTGAAGGATTCACCCGCAAGCTGCATGTCCTCGCCCAGCACACCCGAAAGAGGCATCACCCAGCCTGCGCTACCTTCCACCAATGGAGTTGTCACCACCAAGTGCTTCGTCGCGCCGACGACGCGCACGATAGCTTTGTCTACTTCCAAGGGTTTTTCGAAATCGGTACCCAGCCGTACCACGAACGGAACGTTCGGATAGAGCTTCTCCGGAGCGTCGATGGTCGTGATTTGAGGGGCTTCGGGAATATCCTTACCCTCCGGCGGCGCTTCGTCCTTCAACTCACCGCCTTGGAAAGACAGGGCAGCGGTCAGGCGATCTTCAAGCCCTTTGGCAATATCCTCGGCATCCGAGTTCTCCGAACAGGAGCATCCAGACAAGAAAGACAACGCAATCCATAAAACTCCAGTGAAAACAAACGATTTCATGCCTCACCCCCACATCGCAACCGTGCTGGCTGTCCACCCACTATGCACTTTCTTTTGAATGCGAATAATTTGGTAGATAAATTAGCAGATTTTAAATGACTTTTCAAACGAGATTGTTTATTAAAAGGATCGATACCTAATCACTCGTTGCCATTGGCAAGTAAATATCGTTTGAAAAGCAAAAAGCACAACGAAATGAATCACGGAAGAAGCAACCTATCTCCTTTACGTGCTATCTCGCAGGGGTAGCATTCCTCTCTCTGCCCAAAAACTTTGCCAACCCCTCCACTGCCTCCGTCCAACTCGGATGGCCGTCGTCAAATCGGAAGGAAACATTCAAGACTTTCAAGGCCGGGCCGAGAGCTTCTTGCAATGATTCGTCAGCGAAGAGAATTTCATCAGGCAGCCCGTGAATCTTCCCTATTTTACCCGGCCCACGTGTCTTCCCAGATGCCAGATCGAAAAAGCCGTTGACCGCCCTTGGAAAATCATCGCCGAACAACGTATCCATGTGCATCAACAATCCGGAATCGGCATCCACAATCAGCAGCATCCTCAATTCGCGTTCATCTCCTTCAATTCTGGCGGGAACGACGGGAAAACCAACGATCCAGGTTCCGTTAATTCGCGGTGCATTGCGAACGGCATCTGGCGGAAGAATCGCTGTGGAGGAAGCGTAAGGTGATTCGATAGTATATGAACGTATATTTGCTTGAATATCGGGGTCGTCTGGTGGGCCGGAAAGTGTCAGGGTAAGCACTTCTTTCGCATCCATCAGTGGCAACGGCGGCTCACCACCCGACTTGTAATGTTTCATCAGTCCGGTCATGCAATACAGAATAATCTCCTGCTCGCTTTTATTCGGGGTTCGGGCGTGCTTGCCCGCTTCTTTGATGATCACCCAGGGGACTTTTGCACCAGTGGGACGCTTGACTCGCGAGGATTTCATGGCACGTTTGATCTCCGGCGGTAAATCCTTCTGGCGAGTCAGGGTCAGACCCCAAATCGACACCATTTCGCGGATTCGCTTTTCGCTGTGTTGCGGATAAAGCAGCTGGCGTTGGTTCCAGAGAGCGTGAGGTCCAATCGCGAACGTCATGCCGAATTCTTCGCCTGCTTGCCCCATCACCGTAGCGAAGACCGGATGTTCCTCGCCGGGTACGATAAAAGCGACGACCTGGTCGAAATCGAGGATCTCCCAGAGATGCAGGCGGTCGAATTCGAAGGCTGCACGCAGGAGATTGGGATTGAGAAAAGGCGCTTTTCTTCGTTTTTTCAAACCCATGGGTTCAGGCTCCTTTTGACACTTTCAACATCCGCACAATAGCATACCTGACGATGTTCAACCGAGAAAAATGTAGGCAAGAGTTCTGTTAAGTGTTATGAATGTAATCACGATTTGGGGATCACCAAACGACTACTCATCATGCCTGCATCCGCTAATCGTATCCTAGTGACACCGAGGAACACAGGAGAATCGTCTTTAAAGAGGCTGCAAGCCGAGAACCATGTTGAGTGATGGTGGAATAACCAATGAATGAACAACAGATTGAAGAATCCCTGATCGAAAAACTTGTCGATCTAAAATACGATTACAGACCTGAAATTCGTGATCGAAAAGCGCTTGAAGAGAACTTCCGAGAGCATTTCGAGTCTCTGAACCGGGTTACGCTCACTGATGGCGAATTCCGTCGTCTTCTTGACGAAATTATCTCCCCTGATGTTTTTGCTTCCGCTCGCCTTCTGCGCGAGCGCAACAGCTTTACCCGCGACGATGGTACCCCGTTGAACTACACCTTGGTCAACATCAAGGACTGGTGCAAAAACACTTTCGAGGTCGTCAATCAGCTTCGCATCAACACCGACTACAGTTTCCAACGCTACGACGTGATGTTACTGATCAACGGCATCCCCGCCGTCCAGATCGAACTGAAGACCCTTGGCATCAGTCCCCGCCGGGCCATGCAGCAGATCGTCGACTATAAAAAAGACCCTGGCAATGGTTATACCAAGACCCTGCTTTGCTTTGTCCAGCTCTTCATCGTATCCAACCGTACCGAGACCTATTACTTCGCCAATAACAACGACCGCCATTTTGCCTTCGACGCTGATGAAAACTTCCTGCCTATTTACCGGCACGCAGCCGAAGACAATACCAAGATCACTCATATCGATGACTTCGCCGAGGCTTTCCTACCCAAATGTACGCTCGCCACAACCATCAGCCGCTACATGGTCCTGGTAGCCAACGAGCAAAAAATGCTTATGATGCGCCCTTACCAGATTTATGCTGTGAAGGCCATCGACCAGTGCATCCGGGAGAACCGTGGCAACGGTTACATCTGGCACACGACCGGTTCGGGGAAGACTCTCACCTCTTTCAAGGCATCCACGCTCTTGAAACTCAACTCGGATATTCACAAGTGCCTCTTCGTGGTTGACCGCAAAGACCTCGACCGGCAGACCCGCGATGAGTTCAATAAGTTTCAGGAAAATTGTGTTGAGGAAAACACGAATACCGCTGCACTGGTCCACCGCCTCGTCTCGGATGACCATGCCGACAAGGTCATTGTTACCACCATCCAGAAGCTCGGCCTGGCGCTGGATGAAAACAGCAAACGCAACAAAAACCGCGCGAAGCGAGGTCGAACCACCTACAGCGACCTGCTCGCTCCGCTCAGCGACAAACGCATGGTCTTCATTTTCGACGAGTGTCACCGTTCGCAGTTCGGCAAAACGCACCAGACCATCAAGGACTTCTTTCCCAAAGCCCAACTCTTCGGCTTTACCGGCACGCCAATATTCGAAGAAAACGCCACCGCCCGGCAGATCGAAGACAACGTCCAGACGCTTGTCACCACCGAGGATCTTTTTCAAAGCGAGCTTCACGCGTACACCATCACCCACGCCATCGAAGACCAAAACGTCCTGAAATTTCATGTGGATTATTTCAAGCCTGATGGTGAAAATCTGCCCAAGTTCAGTGAACCTCTCGCCAAGCGCGCCGTCATCGACGCCATCCTCGACAAGCACGATGCCTCCACCGGGCAACGCCGCTTCAACGCGCTTTTCGCCACGGCCTCGATCAACGACGCTATTGAGTACTACCAACTCTTCAAGGATGTTCAGGCCGAGCGCCGGGCCGGTAATCCTGACTTCGTCCCGCTCAAGGTTGCCGCCATCTTCTCGCCGCCCGCCGAAGGCGACAAGGATGTCCAGCAGCTCCAGGAAGACCTGCCCCAGGAACTCGAAGACAATCAGCAGGAGCCGGACAAGAAAAAAGAAGCGCTCAAGGCCATCATCGCTGATTATAACGCCCGCTACGGCACGAATCACTCCATCGGTGAGTTCGATGGGTATTACAAGGATGTTCAGGATCGCATCAAGAACCAGCAATTTCCCAACCGCGACCTCCCTAAAAAAGGCGCGGAAAAGATCGACATCACCATTGTCGTCGATATGCTGCTGACCGGCTTCGATGCCAAATATCTCAACACGCTCTACGTCGATAAGAACCTCAAGCACCACGGACTTATCCAGGCTTTTTCCCGCACCAATCGCGTGCTCAACGCGGCTAAGCCTTACGGCCATATCCTGGACTTTCGCGGTCAGCAGGACAAAGTGGATGAAGCCATCACGCTGTTTTCCGGCGCACGAGGCGAAAAGGCGAAAGAAATCTGGCTTGTCGACAAGTCCCCGGTCGTGATTGAGCAACTGAAGAAAGCCAAGCGGAAACTGGATGAATTTCTGGAGTCTCAAGGGTTGGAAGCCAGCCCCGAAGCCGTCCCCAACCTCAAGGGCGACGACGCCCGCGCGGCCTTCGTCAAGCAGTTCAAAGAAGTCCAGCGCCTTACGACCCAACTCGACCAATACACCGACCTCACCGACGAGCAGCGCCGGGAGATTGAAGAGACGCTGCCGAAAGACGATGCCCGCGCCTTTCGAGGCGTTTACCTTGAAACTGCCAAGCGGCTGAAAGCCAAACAGGACAAAACAGGTGGTGATGATACCGCAGGAGATGGCGGGAATACTACGCAGGATGAAATCGACCAACTCGATTTCGAGTTTGTCCTTTTCGCCTCGGCTGACATCGATTACGACTACATCATGCGGCTCATCTCCAACTTCAGTGGGCAAGAGCCGGGCAAACAGGAAATGAGTCGAGATCAGCTTATCCGCCTGATCCGCTCCGATGCCAAATTCATGGACGAACTTGACGAAATCACCGATTACGTGCGGACGCTCGAAACCGGCAAGCCCCTCACCGAGGAAGAGGTCCGTGACGGCTACCAGCGCTTTAAGGACGAGCGCTACGCCGCCGAACTGGCCGCCATAGCTAGTAAGCACGGCCTGACGAACGAAGCACTGCAAGCCTTTGTGGACGTTATTCTTGACCGCATGATTTTCGATGGCGAACAGCTCACCGACCTGATGGAGCCGCTCGGTCTGGGTTGGCGCGAGCGCCGCGAAAAGGAACTGGCCTTGATGGACGATCTCGTCCCGCTTCTGAAGAAACGCGCCGCCGGTCGTGCTATCTCGGGGTTGAACGCCTATGAGCAGTAAGACGAAAACGATGAAGAAGAAGAGCAAACGCGCCTTGACGCCCAAGCTGCGGTTTCCCGAGTTCCGGAATAAGGGGGAGTGGGAGGAAAAGCCGCTTGAACAGATTGCAGGACGCATCACGGCAAAGAATCTTGACGGAAGGGTTACACGCGTACTGACTAACTCTGCTGAACATGGCGTCGTCGATCAGCGAGACTACTTTGACAAAGACATCGCGAACGCTAGCAATATCGACGGATACTACATCGTTGACTTTGGCGATTATGTATACAATCCAAGGATATCTACTCTTGCCCCTGTTGGCCCAATCTCAAGAAACAATATCGGCAAAGGCGTGATGTCCCCCCTCTATACCGTTTTTCGATTTGCGGAAGAAAACACGGATTTCTATCAGCACTATTTTAAGGCCGCATCCTGGTACTCGTATTTAAGGCGAGTGTCGAGCATGGGAGCACGGCACGACCGAATGAGCATTACAACCGGCGACTTCATGGCAATGCCGGTTCCGACGCCACAGGAACAAGAGCAACAAAAAATCGCCGACTGCCTGTCTTCCCTCGACGATCTGATTACCGCCGAGGCCGACCGGCTCGAAGCGCTCCAGACCCACAAGAAAGGCCTGATGCAGCAGCTTTTCCCCCGCGAAGGCGAAACCACGCCCCGGCTGCGGTTTCCGGAGTTTCGGGGAACGGGGGAGTGGGAGGAGAAGAAGCTCTCTACTTGCTTAGAAAAGGTTATCGATTACCGAGGAAAAGCCCCACCTAAAGCGGATACAGGCATTCCGCTAATCACCGCAAGAAACGTGAGGTTCGGTTGGCTCGATATGACAAATGATGAATATATTGACGAGGACAAATACCAAGACTGGATGACAAAAGGTGTTCCGAAAGCCGGGGACATCCTTTTTACCACCGAGGCACCGCTTGGAAACGTTGCACTGTTCCCCAATTCAGGAAGATTTGCCTTGGGACAGAGAATTATTACTCTCCGTACCAAAACTAAAAAGTGCCTTTCCGAATTTCTCTTCCAATCCTTGCTTGGCCCAAGGATGCAAAAAGAGATAAATTTTTACAGCACCGGATCAACAGCAAAGGGCATCAAGTCGAAAGTATTTGTGAACATCGGCTTTTGCTATCCAGGAATTAAGGAGCAGCGATGTATCGCCGACTGCCTCACCTCCCTCGACACCCAGATTGAAGCGCAGGCGACCAAGATAGAAATCCTAAAAACCCACAAGCGCGGCCTGATGCAGCAGCTTTTTCCCAATGCGGAGTAAATCATGACAGAAAACGACCAGAAACAACTCGGCAAAATCCTCTGGGACATCGCCGATCAGTTGCGCGGCGCAATGAACGCGGACGACTTCCGTGATTACATGCTTGCCTTTCTGTTTTTGCGCTATCTCTCGGACAATTTCGAGCAGGCGGCCAAAAAGGAGCTAGGCCGGGACTACCCCGACCCGGACGCCGTGGGCAACGGTGGCCGCACGCCGCTGTCGGTGTGGTACGAAGACAACCCCAGGTATGTCGAAGATTTCGAAACGCAGATGCGCCGCAAAGCCCATTACGTCATCAAACCAAAGTATCTGTGGGCGAACATCGCCAACATGGCCCGCACGCAGCACGAGGATCTGCTGAACACCTTGCAAGAAGGCTTTACTTACATCGAAAACGAATCGTTCGAAAGCACCTTCTCCGGTCTGTTCTCGGAGATCAACCTCGGCTCGGAGAAGCTTGGAAAAACCTACCAGACCCGCAACGACACACTCTGCAAGATCATCCAGAAGATCGCCGAGGGGTTGGCTGCGTTTTCGACCGATTCCGATACGTTGGGCGATGCATATGAATACCTGATCGGCCAATTCGCCGCCGGATCGGGCAAGAAAGCGGGCGAATTCTACACGCCCCAGCGCATCAGCGACATCCTGTCGGCCATCGTCACTCTCGACGGCCAGGAACCCGCGACCGGCCCTCGGAAAAAGCTGGCAAGCGTATTGGACTTCGCCTGCGGATCGGGCTCGCTGCTGCTGAACGTGCGCAAGCGCGTCGTCGATGCCGGGGGCAGCGTCGGCAAGGTCTACGGTCAGGAGAAGAACATCACGACCTACAACCTGTGCCGGATGAACATGCTGCTGCACGGGATGAAGGATTCGGAATTCGAGATTTTCCACGGCGATACGCTGACCAACGACTGGGAAATGCTCCGTGAGCAAAACCCGGCGAAAAAGCCGACCTTCGACGCAGTCGTCGCCAATCCCCCTTTCAGCTACCGTTGGACCCCGAACGAAGCGCTTGGCGAAGACATGCGGTTTAAAAACCACGGGCTGGCCCCGAAATCCGCCGCCGATTTTGCCTTTTTACTGCACGGGTTTCATTACCTAAAAGATGAAGGCGTAATGGCGATCATCCTGCCCCACGGCGTGCTGTTCCGTGGCGGCAAGGAAGCGGCGATCCGCAGGAAACTGCTTAAGGATGGGCACATCGATACAGTGATCGGGCTTCCCGCGAATCTGTTCTACTCGACGGGGATTCCGGTGTGCATTCTCGTGCTAAAGAAGTGTAAAAAGCCGGATGACGTGCTCTTCATCAATGCCGCCGAGTATTTCGAAAAAGGCAAGCGGCAGAACGTTCTGAACCCGGATCACATCGAGAAGATCGTCGATACCTATCGGAACCGAAAGGAAGTGTCCCTGTCAGGCTTCAATGGGACAGTCGCGAATGATCGGATTTCGATACTTCCCGCTCCTTGAAAACAGAAAAATGAGAAGGATCCGATCAGGCAAAAGCCATTGCGAGCTTCCGAAAAGCGGTCCAGGTAGAATTTCCAGGCAGGCGTTGCCTCCGTTGGCGGCTTCTGGGCGCACGTCACCCATGATGACCCAAAAAACAGATTTTCACCTGGCTCGGACTTACGCCGCCTGCTTCAGCCGATAGCCCGTGATTTTTGTCTCGGCGAAGCGCTTCACCTCGATGTGTTCCGGCACGGCCTTGGCATCCTTCGGCACGAAGGGAACGGTTTTGTCCCGGTAGACCTGGCTTGGCGTGGCACTGCCGAGAAATTCATGAGGTCGCCACTCGTTGTACCAGACGACGAAGTCTTCACAAAGCGTCAGTAGGTGAGTGTAACCCCGAATAATGGCCACCCGCTTGAGCCATTCATATTTCAGTGTCTCGATCACCCGCTCCGTTACCGCAATGCTGCCATGTTGCCCTACCGCGCCGAAACGATGCTTGACCTTGTATTCATCCAGGCCCAGGAATTCCGCAAATGCTTCACATGTGAATTGCGGTCCCTGATCGCTGACCAGATGTTTGGGAATACCGAATTGGGCGAAGGCCGCTTCCAGCGCGTGGATCACCCAACCGGCGTTCGGACCTTCCAATGGGACCACGGCGACGACCTTGCGGGAGAAATGGTCGATGGCCACGAAGATGTAGATCTTCCACAAACCCCAGCGATAGACCTCGGTCAGATCCACGCTCCAGAGATGATTGGGATACCAGGCTGGAATGCGACAACCGTTTTCGTCGAGAAGCTCCCATTTCTCCGCGCATTTCGCCGGAGATGGCTCTTTGGGTTTGGGACGATTGAGAATGTTGCGAACGGTGGAGGCGGACAGGAAAATACCGAGTATCTTCAGTTGGTTGGCGATGCGTATCCTGCCCCACTGGATGTTGTCCCCAGCGAAGCGCCAGACCAGCCAGGCCAGTTCATCGGGCGTCTTGTTCCAGGCCTGGCGTTCGGAATCCTCTTTCTTACCCTGAATCCAATCCAGCCAGCGATACAGGGTCGAAATGGAGATGCCGAAGTATCTGCTGACATGGCTGCGCGGAATCTGGAAGAACGCCATATGCCAGAGGATAAACAAGCGCTCTTTCAGGGAGTGGCGGGGCTTTTTCGAGGAGACATGGCATCGCTTCTTCAGGATCTCAACTTGGGTTTTCAATTGATGAACCTGATCGCGTAGAAAGACGATCTCCTTGTTTTTTTCATCGGCGGATATCTCTGCGATGGATTCCAATCCCTTTCTCCTCGCTTTTCCCGCCCATGCGGCTGCGAGGAGTACGGCTTTGAGAAGCAGGGTTACAGCGTAAACAATGAGTTCCTTCCTCGTGGTCGTTTCGGCCATGTTTCCATCCTGATAATCGGTCAAATTCTGCTTTCAAATTCATATTTCATAGCATACATTGGCACGAAATGGCAAAAATGGCACTTTGAAAAAGATCAGTATTTTCAACTAAATGGAGTCTCCCATTATCGCTTGACAGGCACACCGATTACCAGAGGAGCCTTCCGATGAAATTCAAAATAATCCTGTTGGCATTTATGGTCATTCTCTTGGGAACCGGCTGTGAGGGGTCATCCATCGTCAGCTATAATCCGGCAGCTGGTGACTATGAAAGGGACATATCGGTCGATGGTGACATCGAACAGATTCCTGCAGATGTGGATGATGATGGTTTGCATCCTGACGAGGACTTGGATGTTTCCGAGATCGAAGAATCGGAATTCGTCGAAGGAGACACCTCCGAAGATGAAGAATCGGAGGAAACCGAGGAAGATGATGATGGCCTTCATCCGGTCTGTGATGACAATGATTACAGCAACTTGATGTGGCTGCCGGGAGAGGTGTTGGATCATGAAAATCCCGAAGAGGTTTTTCATCTTTACCTGACTTTGGATGAATCAATCGAATACTGTGAAAATCTGGAACATGACGGATACTACGACTGGAGACTTCCGACCGTCAACGAACTCCGTTCCATACTCGATCCCGACCTGTCGTGTCCTGAAATTCTGGAATGTGGATTTGTGGACAGTTGCTTGCAGGGGTTGGTTTCGGACATGAACACTTGCTTGAGGTACAATCCTTGTGGGAAACTGTACGACCATACTGACCATACGGTTGGGTATGGAGATCCCGACCTTGTGGACAACAGACGCGGTTATTGGTCATCCACCCCTTCTCACGAGGAAGGAGAATATTGGAATATGAATTTCAACCTTGGTGTTCCTCAGAGTATTCCTCTTTACACCCTTGGAGGAGAAGAAATTAAAGGGGCTGCCACATGCGTCCGTGACTCAAATGCCCCCCGACAAGATTGCAACCCCAATTCCGTCTGCTGTGATTCCGAAGGATACTTCCTCCCTTCCACAACCGACTGTGACGACAATGAGCCCTGTACCTATGCTGATAAATGCAACGGTGCCGGTATTTGTGCCGGGTTTCCATACTCCTGCAATGACCATGGCACCTGCAACCAGTCCGACGGCTTCTGTACGTGTGACAATCCATATATGAACGATGACTGTTCGGACTGTAGGTACGGCTATATTGATTTCCCAGACTGTCGGGACGACCCCTGTGACCCCGACCCTTGCAATGCCAATGGCTCCTGTAGCCAGTCCGACGGCTCTTGCACCTGTGACACCGGTTTCACGGGGACGTTCTGCCACCAGTGTGACCCGGATGCTCTGGGTGAGTATCCGTACTGCTTCCTCCCCAACACGGCTTTTTGTGCAACATCTCAGTGTTTCGGAGTTCCTCCGACCAATCAGGAATCCTGCTACGACAACGAAGCCCTGATGACCTGTCCGGGTGAGGCCGGGTCGGAAACCTGTGGTGGGGTGGACTTCTGTGGTCAGGATGCCCAGTATCCCGACAAAACGCGAACCTACACCTGCTATGAAGCAGATGGTGAAGTCGGTGACTGTTCGATGATGATACCGGTAGCAGAAGATGAAGTCGTAACCGATTCCCTGACAGGGCTGATGTGGCAACGGATGTATGCCTCACCCAGAAAGTGGGCCAATGCTTTGACTTACTGTGAAGATCTCGACTATGGGGGACATTCCGACTGGAGATTGCCGTCCGTTATAGAACTCATGAGCATCGTGGACGATGGCACTTATAATCCTTCAATCGATACGGATGCCTTTCGGGGGACACCATCAGATTTCTTCTGGACCTCAACCCATCACCAAACATCGGCTGATGGTGTTCGTTATGTTAAGTTCAGCAATGGCATTGCAAGCTACTTCCGTGACACACAGGGGGCAAGGGTAAGGTGTGTCCGTGAGGGATATGCCGGTTCAGTCAATGGAACTTTTGAGCAGTTCGCCGTTTCCGGTGAAAGTGAACAAGTAGTCACCAGTATGGTGACAGGGCTTATCTGGCAGAAAACCAATACCACCGACAAGACTTGGTCGGAAGCCATGGCCTACTGTGAATCACTCAATTATGCAGGATATTCTGACTGGAGATTGCCGAACAAAAAAGAGCTTCTTAGCCTAGTGAACTACGAACTCGTAAGTCCATGTTCGGATTTCCCAAACATGCCTTCTGCAGGATTCTGGTCTTCCTCTACTGATGTCGAAGATGTCACCAGTGCTTGGAATGTTGGCTTGGGTGGTGGAGATGTGTATTTTCGGGCTAAGACCGACCCCTACAATGTCCGGTGTGTTAGGGGAGAACCGTAGCATCTGTCAAAAGCTACGAGGTGGACCGGTTCACCATCCGCCGCAACCGCCTCATGTCATCCCGGATGAATTCCGTGTTCCATTCGTGGATGTCGGCCAGCAGGTTGGTGACGATGCTGTGGACGACCTTTACCAGTTCAATCCTCAGTTCCGGCTTCATCCTTCCAGCCTGTGAAAACACCCCTACGAGGCCATCCCCGATTTTTCGGATATTCTTGACCGGATCGTCACTGTCTACGATAGCAATGGGGATGTCGAGTTGGCCAGCTAAATGCAGAAGAATCTTCCGGCTCAAAGCCACGTCTCCTGCTAAATTCAGTCTTTTGGCTAGAGCATCTCTCAACCGAGCCGCTCTGCTGGGGTTGGATTCGTAAAAGGCACGGTAACTGGAATCTTGATCGGTTCTGTTCATCATCGGCACCTCCTACCAGAGGAGTTCAATAGGGAGGCAACCGAAGGATCGGACTGTTGAGTGATGTCGGCACGGGTCAGAATCCCTACACCATCCCCACCGGCACCGAACAGACCGACTCGGTAAGGGGTAACGATTCCGTGGCAAGGCAGATGATCCCACCATCCCCGACCGGCAGGTGGTAACGTCCCTAATCCTCATCCTCTGGCTCTCTGACCTCAACATTCGGCTCCACGTCCAATTCGTCGTCTGGAACGAACGTAACCCGCATCCCCCAGCCATTATAGGCAAGAAGCAACTTGCCGAACTCCTCCATAGTCATTTCCCAATCGTCGATATGGATTGCAGCAGCACCCTCACATTCTTCATCATCGGTTATAATGCACCTCAATACTCCACCCCTAGGAATCCATTGTCCGCTTTCATAATGATGCTCAATCTGAGGTCGTCCTGGGGGAATCTCTATTGCAACCCAGTTATGCTCGGCCACCGAGAATTCCATGGCTTCAATTGTTAGATTCCACTTTTCCAGGATATCCGAATCCGTCATCCCTTCTATTTCCGGACCGATGGTAAAGTTGACGCCACGTTGGCCTTCGTCGGCATACTCAATGAGGGCTGTGCTTCCATTTCTGGTGATTTTAACCTCATCCAGAGATGCTTTTCTTGGCTTCTTGGGAAGTGTGGGTTTTTTCATGGGTATTTCACTCGTATTGTCCGTTATTTGCCTGATTCATTCCTGCCGAGTAATGTCGGCACGATTCAAGGCAATGAATCCTTACAGCATCCCCACCGGTACCGAACAGACCGACTCCGTGAGTGGCAATGACTCCGTAGCAAGACAGATGATCGCCCCGTCTCCGACCGGCAGGCTCAACTTGTCCAGCACCTGAAAATGCCGGACATCCTTCTTACCGGGAGAAGCCGTCTTCTTGATTTCCACCGGATGAATCGTTCCGTCCTGAACGATCAGCAGGTCAACCTCTTTCTGGTCTTTGTCCCGGTAGTAGTAAAACGGAGCCTGCAAGCCGTTGTGCCAGTAGCTTTTCAGGAGTTCCACAATGATCCACGTCTCAAGAACGGCTCCCGACATAGCCCCGGCCTCCAGGGTTTTGGGACTCGACCATTCCGTTAGGTACGCACACAAGCCGGTGTCCAGCATGTATAGCTTCGGAGTCTTCACCAGCCGTTTGGTGACGTTCGTATGGTACGGCTCCAGCAGGTAAATCACCCCCGAAGCCTGAAGAATGGACAGCCAGTTCTTAGCCGTATTGACGGCAATGTCGGCATCCCGTGCCATGTCCGTCATGTTCAGGAGTTGCCCGGTACGGGCGGCACAGGCACGGAGAAACCGGAGGAAGGCCATTTCGTCCCCGACCTTGGTCAAATCCCGAACGTCCCGTTGGATGTAAGTCTGGACATACGAACTGTAGAAAAGGTTCCGATCTACGTTTCGATCCAGGGCAACGGCAGGAAAACTCCCCCTCCAGATCAACTCGTAAAGCTCCGGCAGGGCAAGAACGGTCGGGGCCTTCTTCGTCTGCTTACCCTTGGACGGCAGGAATGGCTTCACCTTTTGTCCCAGTTCCCCGATTTCCCCGCGGGACATGCCCAGCAGGTTGACGATGCCAACCCTACCGGCCAGAGATTCGGAAACATCTCTCATCAGGTGGAACTGCTGGGAGCCGGTCAGCCAGAACCGTCCGGGGTTTCGATCTTCGTCCACTGCCATCTTGATGTAAGGCAGGAGTTCGGGGGCATACTGGATTTCGTCGATCAGGATGGGGGGCTGGTATCGTTGGAAGAACAAAGCTGGATCTTCTTTGGCCAGGTTCAGAATCAACGGATTGTCGAGGGAGACGTACTGCCGTTTCTTTCCGGCTAGTTGCTGGAGAAGAGTTGTTTTGCCGACCTGCCTGGCGCCCGTCACCATGAGGACAGGGAACTGTTTGGTGGCCTTTTCAAGGAATGCTTCCAGGGTTCGGGAGACGTACATCGAAAACCTCACTATCGTCCTAACAGCAATTCAGATGCATTATAGACGATAACAGGGATTGGGTCAACGTTCCTGAATAGCTTTCAATGAATCGGCTGGGATGGAATGAGAATCACATCCAGAACTTGACAATTTGTATGTATCAGGTATAGTGATACATATGAAAACGAAAGAAACCATCCAGCAATTCGATTCTTTCCTAGCTGACAAAGGTCTGACTTTGACTGCCGTCGTGGTAGGTGGTGCCGCTTTGGCCTTGCTGGATGTGATTTCACGGGAAACCCGAGACTGTGATGTCATTCATCCCGACCTGCCGGAGGAAATCCAACAGGCTGCCGTGGATTTCTCCCAGAGGATAAAAAAACAGGGGAATGACCTGCAACCCGACTGGCTGAACAACGGCCCATCGTCACTGGTGGATCTCTTGCCGGATGGTTGGATGAAACGGGTTCGTCCAGTGTTTACCGGACGTGCCTTGCAATTATCCACCCTCGGACGTGATGACCTACTGAAAACCAAATTGTTTGCTTACTGTGACCGTGGTACGGACCTGGAAGATTGCCTGGCCCTGAACCCTACCTCCGACGAATTGACCGAGGCACTGGATTGGTTGAAAGACCAAGACGCCCATCCCGACTGGCCCAGGCACGTGCAAGCATCCATGGAAGACATGGCCGAAAGGTTGGGTCATGAGCTATAAACGTAAGACTTTTCCGATGACAACACCGTCAAGGGACGAGCTGACGGCCATGATGGCAGGTGTCGGAATGAACGTGGCAGCAACCCGTCCGACGGCTCCCCCGAACATCGAGGACACCTTGTACTGGACATCCGTGGACGGCATGGTGCATGAAGATTATCGTACTCTGGGCTTGTTGGTTCAATGGCTGGAGTTCCACCTGCCACGGGTCAATGCAGATCGTGTGGTTCGGATTCTGTCTCATGATGAAGTTCCACGTCTGGTTTTGGCCTTCTGGAAGGCTGTTGCCCAGTGGCATAGCCGGGACAGACGGTTGAAACGATTGACCGGATTGTACCGTGGAACGAGGATAGCTTTGCCTTCCAGTGGCTCGGCTTTCAGGGTACAACGTCATGGAGAAGACAAACGGTTCAAAGGAACGGTACTGCAAGTGCCGAACAAGCTTCTACGAGAACGGGATGGAGATGTCCTATCCCCTGAAACTTTGGCCATAAGACATCGGGGCTACCATTGGAGGATTCTGACCGGTCCTACCTACCGGGCAGATATGCTGGCCGAGTTGGAAAGAACCCCGGATCTGTCGGCCTACGAACTGGCCCGACGGACCTATGGATCGTTTGCTACGGCCCATGAGGTGAAACGGGACTGGGGAATGATAAAGGGGATAGCAGGGGACGTTCTCGTGGTAGTTGGATAGGGTCCACAGAAACGTGGGTTTCATTGCTCCACTTTGGTCCAAATTCGTTGACAACTCTATGGATGCCTTTTTCCAGTGGCAAATCCGTGGCAAGTTTTCGGGGTTCAGTTTTTTTGAGTTCTCTCAAAAACTCTTCTCCACACACGTTGTCAGTCACATCCACAACACTACGTTAACCAATCGAACCTCAAACCTGTAAGCCCGTTATGCTCCACCAAGTCTTTGAATTTCTGGGTGCAAAACATATCAGGAAAACTTGGCAACTTGAATAAGTAGGAGTCCATCGTATGTTTCTCATGAAAGACATGTTTGACTATCCGCATAATCTTGGTTGGATTCGATTTGAAATATTTGATTTCACTGTTCTCCTTGTCAAGACAATCGATGACATTGATGATATTCACGATGTAATGGGGTTGCCCCTCGACTTCCATAGGCAACAATTCAACCTCATGGCCGATAAGAGGCATCAGTAACCCCTTGGCCAGTTCATCGATCACGATGTACCCTGCTCCTAGATAGGGACAGTTCGGCCGCTTCAGTGAATCATCCCCGTAGAATGCTTTCCATATGTGGGAATACCGGTGGCTGGCTTTTTCACCGATGAAGGGTCGGACCACGTCTATGCAATCGTCGTAATCCTCCAGGTCAACGAAAGAAATATTGGTGTAGTTGATAACGTCATTGCTAAGTTCATAAATAGGCATTGTTCCTCCTAAAAAATTCCGGCTTGAAGTTGATATGCGATATCTTCAAGAATTTCAATGGCCGCATCTTTGTTTTTGGCTTTGCTAAGTGCCTTGTTAACTTTTCGATAATACTCCAATGTATGCAAAGGTGCATGTATCGACTTGGGCAAAAAGACTCCGTTCACGGCATCATCCGGTCTGATTCCGAACTTCGACAAGATCTTCTGGGCCTCCAACGCAGCCTCGCTATACCCCGACCCGGCAACGATATGATGGGCAACATGTTCGTAGTCCGGTGCAATACGACCGGCACTCACCATGTTTCTCCTTAAATTTGTCGAACTGAACGTGGCCCACCCCGGCAATTTACGGACGACTTTCAAGCCGCCATATGCAAGTCCGAGATAAAGGGCATCCGTCGGCTCCGGCAGTCCTATGGATACAACCTGAAGTCCGACCTCCCCGGCCTTGGCGGCCTTGACTCCTGCCTGATTTATCTTTTGAGCATACTGACGACCGTAGGATTCAACCCCACTGAAGTCGGCTGTTGTCGGATTTCCAAAGACGGCTTCGTCATGTTTCTCCTTGGCTACCCGTTGCCGGATGTTTGTTAACGCCTCTGTAACTGGGTCTTCTATCCCCGTGATATATTTCATGAATCCCCATAGGGACGGTTCGTTGTCAACGGGATCGTTGTCTTCGAGAGCCCTCTCCGTCGAGTCGATTCCGTTCAACGGGTTCTCCCCGGTATACATCCGTGGTTGACTCAAGTTTCCTGACTTGACCCTTTCACCCTGTGGAGTATACCAAGATAGCATCTCCTCGTTACCGGCAGCCAGAACCACCTTCGTCACCTCCAGCTGACACCTGCAGTTGGGATGCAAGGGCGGGAATTCATCCCAATCACCGACAAGTTCTGTTTTTCCATTACGTTTTGCACATTCCTTGCAGGTATTCTTTCCATTGGTCCTCCAGGTCAAGTACACTTGATCTTTGTTGTACGCTGCCTGGGTGGCCAGCTCGCCGAAATTGCCCAGCTTGGCCAAATCCTCATACAGGCTCTTTCGTTTGTTTTCTGCTTTCCCCATTAGGCCTCTTTCCATTCCAGTAAATCAAGGAACATGGAAAGCATTTTATATCCTTAGTTGAACTTGTTCAATATGCAGATAAGGTATAACTTGATCCATTTCGTGACATCTTGCCATCGTTTAGCCTTAAAAAGAACCTATTTAGCTCAAGCTTGCTTGAGATGTCCGTTTTGACCGCAACTATAGCCTATGTTTATGTGTGTGGTGGAACTAAGGGAAGGATTGTATGCCTCTTCAGGTCATTGACGAGTCCGATGTTTTTTTGAATCAATGGATGCAGTAAAGGACGTACTTTTATCCGTGTCTGGAGACGGAATTCAGACATCGATAGTCTCCCGTCACCATCAAGTTTGGTGCTTTTTTCAGGAAAGGTTCCAGCGTTCGGGAGATATGCATCGTAAACCTCTTTATCGTCCAGTTGGCAAAGTAGTTGCATTATAGACGATATCGGAGATTGGATTAACGTTCCTGAAAGGTCTTCAATGAATCGACTGGATTTTCGGAAAAATATTGGCTATGATGAATCAATCGTAACGATGTGAGGACGTTGTGAGATCGAAAGACACGATACTCAACCTGTTGAAAAAGCACAGAGCCGAGTTCGAAAGGACATTCGGTGTAGAGAGGATTGCTTTATTCGGCTCCCACGTCCGAAACGACCACCGACCAGACAGTGATATTGACATTCTGGTATCGTTTAAGCGTCCAACATTCGATCACTACATGGACTTGAAATTCAGGTTGGAATCCTTGTTTGGTTCAACGGTCGATCTCGTATTGGAGGATTCTCTGAAACCAAGGTTGAGACAACATATCCTAAGTGAGGCCGTTCATGCCGAGGGATGAACGGGTTTACCTGGACGATATTCTGGAATCGATTGCCAAGGTGGAACGGTATACGTCCGGCATGGATTTCCAAACCTTTTCAGATGACGATAAGACCGTTGATGCTGTCATTCGTAATCTTGAAATTATTGGTGAGGCTGCCAATCGTTTATTGCCGGAGACACGGTTGAAAGCTACCGATGTGAATGGCCGAAAATCGTAGGTTTACGAAATATTCTTATCCATGAATACTTTGGAGTGAACCTCCAAATCGTATGGGATGTGCTACAAAACAAACTCTCGGATCTAAAAACCTCTGTGAGTTCAATTCTCGATCAAGATTGAGGCACGATGCCCAAATAGTGCCCAGACTCTGCACTATTCGATGGATTTCGATGGTTTTAGTCGGAACTGGACGGAATAAACTTTCCCTAGAGATTTCAGTAAGATAGCACGCATCTACTTGACATCATTAGGGTTATTGAAAAGCCTGTCGGGGCATTCGATTCCCCCCGCCTCCACCATTAATCGTTTTTCGAACTCACTCTCTGGGTAATCCGGGGAGCGTTTTCTATTTCGGGGAAGTTCCCTATATATGCTTGAATTCTAAGGGTTTTCTGATTCGGTGAGATATATTTCTGCCGCTGGAAAAGAGTCGAGGTATCGTCCGCTTCGCCCCATTTCTCTCCTGAATTCCCCGATTTCTCTCTCTGTTCTCTGTCAAAACGAGCGCCGACTCTTTTGGGCCCTACCCCGACCTTTTTGGAAAAGATCATATATATCACTATGTTGCGTCGAATAGTTCAACCGTCCTAAATTCGCCGAGTTCGACTCCCGCCCGGAGTAGGGAGTGTTGCTTTCGAACTTTTTTGAGCCGAGATGCCTGGTCTGAAATTCGGCCTGGAGAAGGAGAATATGCCTATGTAGCCTTTGCGTTAACTGCTGGAATATTCAGGCAGTTTGAGTTTTAGTACAGGGCGGGGTTCAGCACTTCTTTTTTCTTCCGCTCGAACGACGGCGTTTCTTCTTTGATTGGGATCGATTCGGAGGGCGGGAACTCTCATCCGCCCTGCTGGCGATGAGTTCCATAGACTTGCCGAATTTGGCGATCACCTCTTGTCGGAGGGCTTCTCTCCCTTTGTCATCCAGGCCAAAAGCCAACACGGAAACATTCCACTCCCGCAAGCGAAGCATATCTCTTTCAAACTTGTTTCCGCATTCATCGCACATAGACATGCCGTCCACGGGACCGTAAGCATCACAGGAGACACAACGTCCGGCACGTTCTTCATGCTCTTCACCGAAAAAGTCGTCCTCCTCGCCGAACATCGAATACGCAGATTCAACTGCGGGATGCTCATCGGCAAAAAAAGCATCCGCCATGTTTTTGCGCGGATGCACACGGCATTGAAGATCGCAGGGTATGCATACTTGATCGCTAAAACTGCACATGGCTTGATGCACCGTCGATATGAAAAGTTCGGTTTCCTCTTCACTCAGATCGAGCGCTGCTGTCAATGCCTTGCGCATTTGACGGGTGTACTGCTCTGCCGTACCCGATCCACCGGATCCTGAATACCGCAGAAAAACTCCGGCAGCCGCGAAGGCCAAGTCGATCCATTGGCTTTCCCGTGGCCGCAACTCGCCTGGAAGGCTCTGGAATGCCTCTCCCAGCGCAATGTGGGCGGCCTCCGTAAAGTCGAGGCGGGCGAGATCCTTGCCCTTTGGTGTATTCACATCGACAAAGCAGCGGACTTTGATTTCCCGACGTAAATCATCGTCGCCGATCGCTCCGTGATGGATTCCATCATCATCCAATTCCTCCAGGACAGGCGTCGAATGTTCAAGCATGGCATGCACGAGCGGACTCGTCTTGACGTTTTTTTCCAAGCCCTTGGCCAGGGCCTTGCACAAAGCAGCCGTATCCGCCTCGTTATTCCAGGCATGCCAACGCGACATATAGTCGATCATCGCCCAAAGCCGCCCCTTGATTGCGGAAGCGCCAAGCTTTGCCGCCGTATCCGTCTTCCATTTTTTCGTAAGCCGCCCCGTGGGGGCTTCAACTCCGGCGGCTTTCAGATCGCCTCGGTCGAAAAACCAGGACAGCATGTACTCCGGACGGTGAATCAATTGGCGTGCATCGGAAAGTGCAGGTTTGGCGTTGCTGTCGATTTCCGTAGCGGGAAGCGCTCCTGAAACTTTTTTGAACATTTCCAACCCAGCCCGCGTATCCTCCGGAATCATCTTCCCGAGTTCGACCGTGCGTTTTTCGGCCGATGCCGCCAGATCCGCTGCGTAAGATAGCGGTACCTTGACCAATTTCAGTCCCCCGCCGGAGGTCACCTCGCCCACTAGTTCCATGACCTCTTCTGCGGATAGATAAGGAAGAAGGAAACCGTCCCGTATGTCCGCCGTAAGACGAATGACCAGATCGACCACGGTATGTGTCCGATTCTTGTTTTCAAAGCATCCGAGCACAATAAAAGCACCCTGGCCATCGCAGGAACTTACGTATGCATAGCCTGGGATTTCACCGGAATCCTTCTTGTCAGAGCTAATGGAGTTGCTGCGTGCACGAAGCAAGGCTTTGCCAACTTCCCGTTTAAACCCGGGTCCACGCGCTGATTTCTTTACTTTCTTAAGAAAAGCAATGGTTTCCGTGTCACTCTCCATGCTGACAATCTCAAGCATTCGAGCGTGAAGCTTGGAAAGCTTCCTGCTCTTCAATGCCTCGCCATACGCGGACAAAGCAGGCGCCTGCATTTCCAGGCGAGCGCGTTCCATCAACTCGAATAAATGAAGCTGCGCCAACTCGTCGGGAGGATACTTCTCCAGCGCCGAGCGAACGGTTTTTCCAAAATCCGATTCATGGTGATAACGAAAAAGCTGCAACAGAGACAGCTCACTCATGGCGGATACTTCGTCAGAAGGTAACGTCATCGCCGCTTTTTCCATATAGGCCGGATCCAGATTGGAAAACAAGGACACGGCGAAACTACGGGTCAGCAATGGTTGACTTCGATCAACAGCAATCCGGAAAAGATTCTCCTTTTGCTCGCCGATTCCGACCAGCATCATCATGGATACGAATAAATCGCCGTCTATCTCTTTGATCGCCCCCGTTTTCAGCATATCGATCAGGCACGCTCTCAAGTCGATTTCATCTATTTCCGTCAGACGATGGTGAAGGTCTCCCTCGTTCAACGGCGGATTCGCAAAGACGTTTTCAATTCTTCGTCTGATTTCCTCCGGATTATAGCGTTTCGCTTCTGACATTCATGACTCCCAATCATTGAAAAGCATATCGATATGATCGCGCGATGATACGTGACATCTGGATTGTCGTCAAATGACACCCATATTTTGTCTCTCGCTCTTTTTCTTTCAGAAAAAACTTGATGATGTCGCCCCAAGTGCCAGGCTGTGGACGCCGGAGAATAGAACTTCGGAGAAAGGAGCCGCCGCAGATGAACAGGACAAGAAATCAATCCCAAGCTATTCTCAAGCAACTGTCCGATCTGGAAACGATGTCCACCGAGGACTTGCGTAAGCTGTGGGACAATTTGCACGAGCCCCCGTCAGCCAGTGAGGCAAAGGCGAATGATGCCGACAACATGCCAAGGGCACATCGCCGCCCGCATCGTCCTCCACGTTTCAATAGGCAATTTCTGATCAAGCGCCTGGCCTATCGCATTCAGGAATTGGCCTTTGGCGGGCTGGAAGAGAAGACGAAAAAGCGCATGGACAGGCTGCTCGACGATGAGGGCTACGACAACTTGGGAGTGAAAATCCGCCCGAAAAAAACAAAGCCCGGCGACACCTTTTTGCCGGGAACGCTGCTGGCGCGTGAATGGCAGGGCGAGCGACACGAGGTGATCGTTGGCGAGGACAGGAACTTTGAATATCGTGGCGTACCGTATCGTTCGCTGTCGGCAGTGGCGAGAGCCATAACCGGGACACGCTGGAACGGGCCTAAATTCTTCGGATGTCGTGAGGGAAGCCGATGAACGGAGGTAACGGTATAAATGGGAAAAAGGGAAATGGAAGAGATGGCGAGCGGCCAGCAGTCGTGCGCTGTGCGATCTACACTCGCAAATCCACTGATGAGAATCTCGACACCGACTTCAATTCGCTCGACGCCCAGCGTGAGGCTTGCGAGTTGTATATCCAGTCGCAATCTCAGGAGGGATGGATGGTGCTGCCGGATCGCTATGATGACGGGGCATATTCCGGTGCGACCATGGAGCGGCCTGCGCTGGAGCGGTTGATTTGCGACATCGACGCAGGACGAATCGACTGTGTAGTACTTTATAAAATCGACCGCCTTTCGCGTTCGCTGTCGGATTTTACCCGCCTGATGGAGTTTTTCAAACTCCACGATGTTAGCATGGTCAGCATCACGCAGGCCTTTAATACGAATACATCGAGTGGTGTACTCTTCATGAATCTACTGATGACCTTCGCCTCCTATGAGCGCGAGGTGATCGCCGAGCGCATCCGCGACAAAGTGGCGGCCAGCAAGAAACGCGGGATGTGGATGGGTGGTGTCCCGCCATTGGGTTACGACGTGGATTTTGAAAAGAAGAAACTGCTTGTCAATCCGGAAGAAGCGGATCTTGTCCGCCGGATCTTTCGACGCTTTCTGGAACTCGGATCCGGCGTGAAGCTGATCCGGGAGTTGAATGACGAGGGGTTTCGCACGAAATCCTGGACGACGAAGCAAGGGAAACGGCGTGAGGGTCGGCCTTTCAATCTCGGTCATCTCTATCGGATCCTGAACAATCCGCTCTACATCGGTCGTGTAAAACATAAGGAGCAAACTCATCCCGGCGAGCATGAATCGATCGTCAAGCACGCGATGTGGGATGGTGTGCAAAAGCGCCTCAAAAGTCATGGCCTGCGTGGCGCGAGCGGCCACTCGAAAACGCCCGCCCTGTTGAGAGGATTGATTCGTTGCGGTGCTTGCGGATCGGCCATGGGCATCACATACAGTCGTAAAGGAAACCGCAGCTACCGCTACTACCTGTGCGTGAGCGCAGCGAAAAACGGCTACGATACTTGTCCTGTACGAAGTGTTTCGGCGGGAGATGTGGAGGCGGCGGTGGTGATGCGGTTGCGGAAGCTGCTGCGCGAGGACGTTTTCGAAATGGAAGGGGTGGACGCCGAAACGGCCTCGGCGCTCGGCAAACTGGATGACCTGTGGGACGATCTGTTTCCGGCCGAACGGGAGCGCATCGTGCGTTTGTTGTTGAAGAAGGTGGAAGTGCATGAGGAGGGGTTGGAACTATCCGTGCGAAAGGAACGTTTTCATGCATTGGCCCTGGAGATCATCCATGGCGACGAGACCGTAACGACCGAAAGATGGATCGACGATCGTCCTTCGGAAATGGTGGTTTTCACCGTTCCGATGCGATTCAAGAAAAAGTCGGGGCGCAAGGCGATCCTTCTTCCACCGGATTCCCCTTCGCCGACACTCCATTCGAATGCGGTGCAAAAACCTCTTGCCGTGTCATTGGCCCGAGCGCATCGCTGGCGGGAACTTCTGGATGCGAATCATTTCCCCTCGATCGGCGGACTTGCGGAAGAAATCGGTGTGGACCGCGCCTATGTCGGTCGTTTGCTGAACCTGACGCTTCTGTCTCCAACCCTCATCGTCGCAATCCTGGACGGGAAGGAACCAGCGGGGTTGTCGCTGGAGAAGCTGACGCGCAACACGCCGCTTTCGTGGGACGAGCAGTACCGGTGCTTCGGGTTTCAGTCGGAATGATCTCCCATCGCTTTCCGACTTGACCGCGAATTCATGCCAAAGCCAATGGACTGTGCTGTGTGGTGGTGTTTCGCTGACCATTCAGGGCTCATGTCCTGGGTTTCGTGTCAATTTTCGGGGTTTGAAAATTAGGCGTGATTTCGAGAGCTTGCGGCATTTGCCGCCAGATCGACTCCAATTTACAGACCTTCTTCGTCACCTTTTGGCTCGCGTCGGCGACGGTGGAATTCCGCGCCAGAAACCGATGCGAAAAGTCCCGTGATTTCGACGGGTTACAATCGCATTTTTCACCCGCAAAAACGCCAAATTGGACCGCAACCTGCATGACACAGGCAACACGGCAACGATGCCGACCAAGAAAGGATGAAGACAATGAGCACACGGACTGCCCAGCAAGCCTACAAAGAGAAGAGGAAGCAGATCGACAAACGCATCAACGAGATCAGGAAGCAACTCGACCACCACGTCGAAGCGGTAGAATCCATCCACTATGGTCATGTGGGCGACATCTCCCACGTAGAGTGTCTGCTCCATCAGATCGAGGCGTTTTTGAAAAACGAAGACATCGACGATTGAAGGAGACGAATCATGGGTACAACCAAGAACCTGAAAGAAGCCTGCGAACAGTATCTGGAGCATTTGAAAGCGGTCGGCAAAAAGCCTTCTACCCTCGGTACAGCCCGGCGCACGCTGGATCTGCTGATTTCTGAGATGGGCGAGGACAAGGAGGTCAAAAAGATTCTGCCCTTGCATGTGGATAAATTCTTCAAGAGCGAGGCCGCCACCATGCAACCTGGTAAGGATGGACCGAAACCCCGAGCTCAGGCCAGCATCCTGCAGATCCGGCGCATTGTGCGCCAGGCGCTGGTGTACTGGCACAAACAGGGATTCAGCCCATTGGTAGCCCTGCCCAAAGAGGACAAAAAGTACCTGGACGAGAACGTGAGAAAGTCCTCATCCACCCAATCCAACATGGAGGAAAAGTAAACCATGGACCGCGTTCGAAAAGGAGATCGGATTCGTCTCATCCAAATGCCGAACGACCCCGATCCGATCCCACCCGGATCCGAAGGCATCGTGATCGAGATCACCGAAGGCCCGCTGGCGCAGATCCTCGTCAAGTGGATCGGGATGGAGCGCAGTCTGGCCTTGATTCCCGGTGTCGATAGGTTCGAGATCGTCGAATCCTTTGAGAAAAATCCGAACGAGGAGGATTCGCCATGACACGAAGCCTCGATGTTGGTTATCGAGGCGGGACTTCTCGTTTTCGTCTCTTGCCGATCGACCGTAAAAAATTGCACGGTTTCAAGAAAAGAATCGCGCTTGACGAAAATGGCAACGAATGCGCCAGCGCTCATCTCACCCGGGATGGGCGTTTTCTTTTGCGTGCGGGAAGTATTTCGGATCTCTATATCAATGATAAGGGCGACGCGGTACGTCGAAACGAGCTGGTCACCGTAGATGAGAACGGAAAGCCGCTGAAAAAGTTTTTGGCAATCGAGGAGCGAACGGAACTCCTTGAAAATCCAGGTGAATTGGACAATTTGCTCAACCAGATCGTGACCCAAGTCCATATATTGGAAGTCGAAACCCTTGATCCGGAGTTGGAAGAAGCCCTGTTCGACGGTGCAATCTTCCGTATTCCGTATCGTCCACGGGCCACGTACACCGATTCTTCCACCTTTCTGCTGGCCAACGAACACGGCATCTTTCTGGTTCAGGCCGAAACCTGTTCATTCGACTTCGTAGGTTTGGAACAGACGATTTCGGAGGTCGAAGGCGAGTGGGATGATGGCGAGGATGAAGAATTCGATTTCGAGATCGATTGGAGGAACGATCATGCCCTGCCGTAAGATCCGACTCGCCGATCCTCGGGAACGCGAGGCGACAGTTTTGCTGGTTCCTCGACAAAAACCTCCCGACGTGTCCTATATCGATTCCTCCGGCTCACCCGTTCGATTCACACGGCGGATCAAAGCGACGGAGACAACGAACTACTCTGCTTTGTTGTCGCGATACGGCGATCCGGATTCGTTGGCGAGAGCGTTGATCGATGGCGATCCCGAAATCGATGTACAAACGGTAGGCCGTGACGCCGGTCCTTGCGATCGAGTGCATGTGGGAGCGGATAAACAGCCACTTTACTCGGCACGTATCATCGAAGTGATTTATGACCGGAATGGAAACGAAATCACCCGTCGGGAACCGGAAAACATCCCATCCAATCTTGTTCCCGATGCACCGCCGCAATGGTCAGGAAAGCTGATTCCCCAAATAGACGCCATTCGGCAATATGCTTTCACGCGGGCCTACCAGATACGCCATAGCAATGGACTTGAATTTGATTTTCTTTTCGATCTGGCGAGATACCTGGAGGATTGCAACTCGATGGTGCTGGTCGGCTCAGGTCCGAAAGGAACGGGGCCACTCATTCTGGAACGAAACGGGATCCCCATGAAGGGATTTCTCGAAGGAAAAACGAAGGGGGATCGTTATCGACTCGTGCTGCATTTGGCGGCTTTCGAGTTGAAACGACCGGAGATGTCGTCATGACGGATGCGATCCAGACCATGATCGCGGCATACAAACGCAATGTCGCAGGTGTGTATCGCTCGCTTTCGCCGGATCGCATCGAAGTAGAACTTCCTCCGGGGCCGTCCATCGTTTCCGAGAAAATTGATGGCGAAACCTGGTTTCTACATGCCGATGGCGAATGCTGCATCCTTCTGTCCCCATTTGGAAAGAAATTAGAGGACATCCCTCTCACCGTCATAGCAGAGAAAGCGTTGAACGGTTGGCAAGGCCTCGTAGCTGGTGAGTTGTATGCCGCCGTCGATTCCGGTCGCCCCCACGTCTTCGATCTGCACACTGCGATGGGACACAAGGAAAATCCGGATCGCCTGCGCTTCGCCGTCTTCGATATTTTGATGAATGGCGATGTGGATGTGCAACGAAAACCCTTCCCCGAACGGCTTGATCGTCTTCAACCGATTGTGGGTCAGAGCCATGCCTCGTTTCATCTTGCGCGATGCAAAACGGCAAAAACAGCTCCCGATGTCGCCTCATGTTACGAAAGTATTGTAACAGACGGCGGTGCGGAAGGCCTCGTCGTTCATGCTGCCGATGGTCGGATCTACAAGATTAAGCCGGAGATCACCATCGATGCGGCGGTGGTTGGGTATGTGGGTAACAGCTCCGGCGTCTCCGAACTGCTTATAGCGCTCATGAAGCCGGAAGGCGTTTTTCAGCTCATCGGTCGCGTGAAAACAGGTTGGAGCCGGGCTGAGAACGCCGACCTTCAAAAACGTTTGATTTCGCTGGCATGCGCATCCACCTATCGCAAAACGAACGATCACGGCTTGTTGGTTCGTTGGGTAAAGCCGGACCTTGTCATCGAGATCAAATGCAATGCCCTGATCGCCGCCAACAGCAAAGGCGAGCCCGTCCGCCGCATGGCGCTTCGATACGACGATGAAACCGGCTGGTCGCCCATTGGACCCGCGTCCTCCGTCAGCATGATCCACGCCGTTTTTCGACGCATTCGTGAGGACAAACAGGTCATACGTCCGGATGTACGCGTCGAACAGGTTTCGGATTTCGTTCCGATTGCTGAGCAGGAATGCGTTGATCCAGCATCTTTACCTGAATCCGAGATCATTCGCCGCGAGATCTACACCAAGCGAAGCAAAAAGGGTCTGGCTGTACGAAAGCTGGTCTGCTGGAGAACCCACAAAAGCGATGCCGATCCGGCCTATCCCAACTTCGTGATCTTCTTTACCGACTACGCTCCAGGTCGCAAACAACCGTTGAAGACCGATCTGCGTGTGGCAGCCCGTGAAACGACGTTGCATACTATTGCCGACGACTGGTTGGCCGAAAATATCAAGCGAGGCTGGGAACAGATATCACGTGACGAAGGTCGAATGGGAATTGAAAACCATCACGACCTTGAAAAAAGTTCACCCTCCATTCCGCCTTCGGAATCCACTCGCCATCTGAAAATCGCCTTTGCCCGTTCGACTTCGCCGACCTTCCCCATCATCCGCAAGCGATTGAATAGATTGGCGAAACTCGGTTCCCTTGACATCACGACCGACGACAAGGACCGTGAATCCTGGTTCGAGCTATCGATCACGCAAGGCCATGTCGAAAACGCCAAACGCATCGACAATCTGCTGAACATCGTCAAAGCCTGGAAAACCACCGAGGTCTCCCTCGATGGCGAACTGGTGGGGAAGCATGATCTTCAGGATTTCATGGACCGGTTGGAAGACACCCGCCGCTGTTGGCTGAAGCGCAAAAAGCAAGGAGAAGAGGTTTGTCGCAAAACCTGCATCCTCGGTTGCGATGACTTGAATCTCTGGGGTTCCCATGAATGGCTAAAATATTCGGGGTGCGATGCTCAACCATGGTGGACTGTGGGAAGCTACGATGGTGAAAAAGTCGAAATTGATAAGGCGGCATTGAAATTCCAACTCGACGCTGAACGCAACAGTGGGGTGCGGCTATGCCCATTTTTACAACGTGATATTTTATTGTCAAAGATCGATGCTTTGCCGAAAACAGTCGAGGTCGACGGCGAAAGCTGGATTCAACTTTATCACAGTGATTCTGGAAAACCAGCGTGGATCTGGCCCACCAGCGAGAAAATACCGCCGACATTGCGAAAAACGAAAGATAATCCCTGGCGCTCCGGCGGCATGAATATCAGTGTTGATCTTGGGTTGGAAGATGAACGCCAAAAAGGGAATGCAGATCAGGTAACCCCGAAACGAGAAATACCATCGACGAAGTATGCAGATGTCGTAGGTCAAGATGATGTCGTTGAAGCCGTGCGGGACCTTATCGAACTGCCTTTAAAGCACGTGGACCTATTTCTTCGCATCGGCGCCAAACCTCAAGCCGGGGGCGTCATCCTCGCCGGACCTCCGGGTACGGGAAAAACCCTGCTGGCCCGTGCAGTAGCCGGTGAGTGCGGCGCGCATATCGAATCCGTATCGGGACCGGAACTGCTTTCGAAGTGGGTCGGTGCTACGGAAGAAGCATTGAGGAATATCTTCGAGCGGGCCAGGGATTTTTCGCCCACGGTGATTCTCTTCGATGAGATCGACAGCTTGGCCGTATCCCGTGGTTCTGCCGATGCCCAGTATCAGAAAAGCATGGTGACGCAACTGCTGGCGCTACTTGACGGATTGGAAGAACGTGGGAAGGTTTTTGTCATCGCCACCACCAATCGACCCGACGACATCGATGCAGCTTTGCGGCGACCTGGCCGATTCGATCAGGTCATTCAGATGGGACCACCCGATGAAAGAGGAAGAGCTGCCATTTTTTGCCATTATTTGAAACCACTTGTGCTCACCCCAGAGCTTGATCGTGATTGTCTCGCTGCGGAACTGGCTTCGCTCACCCCCGGTTTCACCGGAGCCGACATCGCACACTTTTGCCAAAATGCGGCACGGATCTGCGTCAAGGAGGCCAGTCGGATGGGGCATACACCGGTCGACTTGGCGATTTCAGGACAGCATGTCATGCGGGCGCTGCATGAGATGCGACGTCCCGCATCCACTTGTCCCAATGTACCTATTTCAAACAGACCGGAAAAACACAATCCTCCGATGGAATGGGTTGCGATCTCCTCGAATCGTTTACTCTTCAATGAAAAGTCGGTCCCTGGCAAAGCTTCCTGGGACCGACTGGCAACCACGTCCTCTCGGGAGAATGATAGCGCTCAATAAACCATTCATCGAAAAGAAACGACCGCCAAGACCAACGTAACACAGAATCGACTCAACCTCTTGCCTGATATTCGTTTGGATGCGTTCTATCGGGTATTCTGAATTTTCCCAAGAAACAGGAGGACTATCTAGCAAAATTTTCTTGTGAGAACGGTGCGTTCCTCGTATCGTGACGGACAATTTAAACAAACGAAAGCAAACAACGAGGCAGACTTGGGAGTCTGTGGAAAAATGGTGTATCGTGAGAAAACATACATTTGAAATACTGGAAGCTCTTGAAGAGGAGATAACATCGGACGAGGAGTACTGGTGTCCGGTTACCATAGATGAATAAGCTGAAGAAATTTAGGAAAGATCGTTTAATGTCGAAGGCGGAGTTGGCACGGCGTTCCGGCTTGTCGGCGCTGACCATCTCCCGCATCGAAAAGGGTTTTGCCTGTCGGATGAGTAGCCAGCGCCGGATTCTGATGGCGTTGGGACTTACTGTAGAGGACAAGGGTTTGGTTTTCGACGACTCGCCCGATCCATCCCAGAACGAGGAGTAATGATGAACAAGTCCGATCTGGTCGAGACATTGGCGAAGCAAGCTGATATTCCGAAGAAACAGGCCGAACAAATCGTGAATCTGTTCTTCGATTCCATGTCCAACGCTTTGGCCAACGGCAAGTGCATCGAGATTCGCGGCTTCGGAAGCTTCGTTCCAAGGCGTTACTCGGCCTACGAGGGCCGCAACCCACGCACAGGCGAAGTGGTTCATGTTGCCAAGAAATGTCTGCCGTTTTTCAAGGTCGGTAGAGAAATGAGAGATCGGGTGAATACAGCCTCGATAAAGGATGAGAAGAAAGGTTGAGCATAAAAGGCCACGATTCGACATCTTCCATGTTGGCTCTGAGTCCTAAAAAACATCATACACAATAACAGCCGACTTGACGCAAATTCGCAAAAGTATAACCGTTTCCGTTGGTTCCGGACACTGTATTTACCAGATGTCCGCCCGTACATCAAAATGTGACGGGGTTGAAGTAAAAACGTCGAAAAAGGTGAAAGGAGAAATGTAAAGCCCAGTGTGTTTTGATCATTTTTTACTCTTCCATGAGGTTTTCACTGTTTCCCCTCTGAAAAAAGCTTCGAAGGCAGGCTCGGAGATCGGCATTTCTCAAGGCGTCCATCCATCCATTTTTCCTGATTCAACGCCCGCTATTTTTATTATTGGCCGCCTGTTTCCTTTTTTCCTGTGAGAAACACAGTGTTGCAGAGACACCCGCTGAAGAGTGTCATATGGTGGATAGAAACGAAAAGACTTTTTCCCTGGGATATGGACAGGTGTTTGTCCCATTCAGACTAAAAACTTGCGACGGCGGACCGGAACATAAATTGAATGAGAGCGACGTACACGTAATCAATAGGCTAAACAGTAAGAAACTGGCCAAAGTAGCCACCGGTCAATCGGGTGATGAGGGCGGAGTGTCCCAATTGGGGATTCCTTCCAACTTGCGCACTTATACTGCTTTCCTCCTGGATTTTTCGGCGTCCAACTATGAATCGGGCGGGGTCACCGGTATGATCGAAAGCGTATTCGACTACGTGAACCATTTCGTACCCAAGAGTTTTCTGGGAATCCGCAACGAGGTCTCACTGGTGGTGTACGGCAGGCCGGATGCATATGAAAAAGTGCTGGATTTCACCGATGATGAAAGCCTGCTCACCAGCACCCTTTACTTTTTACTCAATTCAGGCAGCCGTGGAGCTACAGACTTTTACGAGGCTTACATCAAAACTATCCAGGATGTGGAAACAGTCGACGCGGAATTTCCGATAACCGAACGGTTTATGGCGTTTATCACCGATGGCGTGCAAAACGCCGGGAATTTTCAAAATCTTAGAAAAGCGGCGCTAGAAGCCAAAGCCGACTCTTCGGTGGTCGTGATGGGAATAGCCGTCAAAGGGGACTACGATCCGCAACTTTTAAGAGAACTGGTTTCCAGGCCGGAATATTTGTTCGAGGTTGATGAAGCCAGCCATATTTCATCTAAAGTGGCTTACCTCACCAACTCTATTGAAGCTGTTATGGCCTCCAATTTCGCCCTCGGCGTATGTCTTCCGGAACCTACCGATTCGGCTTGGTTAACGTTGAAATTATCTCTTGGCGACGAAGAATTCTCCTGGCAGATTCTCAACGAGGAGGTCATTCACAATTTATCGGTCGCCACCTGCCTGCCGGAACATGTAGCCAACCCCTGCATATCCAAAGAATGCGGCGATTCAGGGCTGCCGGGACTCGATTCATGCGGCGAATGCACTGGAGTCGACTATTGTGCGGAAACCTTTACCTGTGAAAACGATTGCGTCGAGCTGGAATGCGGTCCATCTCCACATGGACTCGACTGCGGCGCCTGCAAAGACCCTCACGAAATCTGTGATTTGGGCATATGCGTTGATGACTGCCTAAACAGAAACTGCGGAACATCACCGGCCGGTTTCGATTGCGGTCAGTGCGTTGGTCAAACCGAGTATTGCAGCGATCAGGGCGTTTGTGTAGATG
Source organism: Myxococcota bacterium (assembly GCA_963663525.2). Classification (GTDB taxonomy): domain Bacteria; phylum Myxococcota_A; class SURF-8; order SURF-8. The sequence goes on along the minus strand of CAXXHC010000001.1, from coordinate 3,020,776 downwards.
ATTGCGCCGATCGCAACTGCGGCGTTTCCCCGGAGGGCTTCAGATGTGGCGAGTGCGTCAGTCAAAGCGAGTTTTGCAATGAAAACGGCCGGTGCATTGACGATTGCGCCGGGTTGGCCTGTGGAGATTCTCCCACCATTGGGTGGAATTGCGGGGATTGCGACATCGGATATTATTGCGATGAGGGGATTGCTTGCCGGGAGCTGCTGACCTGGGTCGATGTGCCTGGCGGTGAATATCAAATGGGGTGTTCCCCTGCTGATTCGGACTGCGATTCGAACGAGACGCCGGCGCACACCGTCAATATTCCCGCTTTCCAGATCACCCAGACCGAAGGGCTCTTCGCTGTTTAGTGTGGGTAACGGCAGCTTATGCATCGGCTTCGCCGATCCGGGGACCCGTCCCCGCACCCCTGGGATTTATCGCTTTGAAGTCCAAACCTGGTTGTTGTAATAAGGGATAAAGAGAAAAGGAGAGGTTTCCCCCTCCTTTCCAGGTTCGGACCTTCGACGGCGCTCGGGTCGCGTCCCCGCGTTGCCTTATCCTCCGCCGAAGTTCTGCCAGTGTAACCTTTGCACACTGAAGGAGCAAGAGATGGACGAGCGCGGACTTTTCACGATGGCTCTTGGATTGACCCCTCCCTGGGAGGTGGTGGATATTGACTTTGACGCCGAGCGCCACCGGTTGGATCTGTACCTGGATTTTCCCGCCGGGAGCCGGTTTGCGTGCCCGCAATGCGAGGTGGCTTGCGGGGTTCACGATACGAACGAGAGGAGTTGGCGACATCTGAACTTTTTTCAGCACGAGGCGTATCTTCACGCACGCCTACCCCGGATCAAATGCCCTGAACACGGAGTAAAAACGGTGGAGGTACCTTGGGCGCGTCCTGGTGCGGGGTTCACGCTGCTTTTTGAGGCGCTGGTACTGCTTATGGCCAGAAAGGGCATGACGCCCAAGGGGATCGGCGAAATACTTGGTGAGCACGACACGCGGATCTGGCGGGTGCTGGAATACTATGTGGACTCGAGTCTGGCGAAGCAGGACTGGTCCGAGGTCGAAGCGGTGGGCGTGGATGAAACCAGCCGTTCCCGTGGGCACGACTACGTGACGGTGTTCGTGGACATGGACGAGGCGAAGGTTCTGCACGTGGAGCCCGGCAAAGACCACCGGACGGTGGCGGGCTTCGAGGCTGAGCTTCACGCTCACGGCGGTAAACCCGAACAGGTGAAAGAGTTCAGCATGGACATGTCAGCGGCGTTCATCAAGGGGGTTGGGAAACAGTTTCCCGATGCGGCGATGACCTTCGACCGCTTCCACGTGATGAAGCTTGTCAACAAGGCCGTGGACGAGGTGCGGCGTGAGGAGCGCCAAGACAGGACTGAGTTGGAAAAGACGAGATGGGTCTGGTTGAAAAACGAGCAAAACCTTACGGACAAAGAGCGAGAGAAGTTCGATGAGTTGAAAGACAGCACGCTGAAAACGGCCAGGGGCTATCGGCTCAAAGAGACGCTTCAGTCGGTATATGCCGACTACGCAGGCCATCCAGATGACGGTGAGAAGCAGTTGCAGTACTGGTATTTCTGGGCCACGCACAGCCAACTGCCGCCGATGATCAAGGTAGCCAAAACGATCAAGACCCACTGGGATGGGGTATTGCGGTGGTTTCAGTCAGGTTTGACACAAGGGCTGGTGGAAGGCATCAACGGTATAATTCAGGCGGCCAAGCGCAAGGCCAGAGGGTTCAGGTCGTTTAGGAAGCTTCGAACCATGATCTTCCTCGTCGCTGGAAAGCTAGACTTCGACCTGCCGCAGATGAAACTGCTTACCCACAGTAAATAGCGAGGAGGCGACCGAAGTCACCCAGGATATCTACACCTTCATTACCAGATATAATCCAAGTGGTTTCATTGAATGTTCCTCTTGCCCGGTCGAAAGTATCAATCAATTGGATGCGAAGGAGTTTTGCAGAATGTTACAAGCCAGGCTGCCTTCGGAAGCTGAATGGGAATATATTGCAAGGGCGGGGGATACCACAATTTACCCCTGCGGAGATGATCCAGCCTGTCTGGACGACATCGCGTGGTACAGGGAAAACGCCGATTCAAAATCTCATCCAGCAGCGCGCAAAGAAATGAACTCTTTAGGCATTTTCGACCTATGGGGAAACGTCTGGGAATGGACCGCCGATTGCTGGAGCGAAGACTATCAAAACGCCCCGTCGGATGGCGGCGCTTGGGATGAGGAGGGGTGCGAGCGGAGGGTGATTAGAGGCGGCGGGTGGAACTTCGGTGTCTGGGCGTTGAGAAATTCCGCCAGGACCTGGTACGAGGAACATGGAGCCGCCTCCTACATAGGGTTTCGCTGTGCGCGCTCACTGGGAAAGAGTGAGTAATGAAAATCTTGGTGCTGCCCTATTCAAGTGTTGTCAGCATAGCCGACCCGGTATTTCTGGTCAACTTTTCCTGCTGAATCAGCAGCCGTGCTGTTGGTCAACACCTTCTGGACAAAAGCGTCCGGTGGTCCGTACATGCCGTCTACTGACACCACGTCCGACCAACCCGGACTCGGATTCAACCTTGATCTGTTCAACTCAACACTCCAAACGATACAATCGTACTGCCCGTGAGCTATCTGGGAGTAGGACATTTCGTTAAATATCTGTCCGCGACCGATTGACTGATGGTTATATTCGAAGGAAATTGTCAAACAGAGAGCACACCAACAACCGTCCGTGATTCAATAATAAACGAACTGTTCAAAGGTTTTTTGTTGGCTTTCATGAGGTTATCACTATTTCCTCCCTGAAGTAAGTATCGAAGGCAGGCTGTTGGAAGCGCTCGCCCAAGCGAAGCAAGGGTCCGGTGCAATTGGACCTCTTCGAGCCGGTTGATTTCGACTACGAGTACAAGGTCGTCGCGACCAACAAGAACGGATCGGCGAAAGACGTCCTCGCCTTCCACAACGGGAGGGGCTCGCAGGAGGCGATCTTCGGCGAGGCCAAGACCGGCGCTGCCCTCGACGTGGTCTGCGGAAAACGTCTGCACGCCAACCAGTGCTTCACCCTGTGCTCGATGCTGGCCCACAACCTCGGACGCACGTTGCAGATGCTCGACAAACCGAAGTCAAACAGAGACGACGCCAAGCGCCCCGCCCTATGGCGCTTCGAAAAGCTCGAAACCATACGCCGCCACGTGGTTCAACGCGCTGGAAGGCTGATTCGGCCACAAGGCAAACTCACCCTCTCCATGAGCGCAAACCAAAAGGTCGCCAAGGAATTCACACGCCGCCTCGAAGCCGCCCGGAACGATGACTGAACCTCACAAAAATTTCCAAAGAACAAACAAAACCCGTCAATGTTGCAAAAAGTTATGCAACGTTAGGGTTTAGGCAAACTGCCTGAGAAGTAGGCATGACGATAAAGGACAGAAAAGCAACGATGCCAAATTCCATGTCCGAGTAAAATGGGATCGAGAGGAAAGCAGGTTGAATCAAATTCGATCCGTTTTCCCGGTCATTTCTTTCGTTTTTTCAAAGCCGCCTTTAGTTTCGCAACTTGCCGTTCAAGATCATCATGAGAGCGTTGAAGGTTCTCCTCGGCCTGTTGGCGAAGCGTGATATCCCGGATAATCATCCGGTATTGGCTGATTGTGTCCGTTTCGGTGATGGGTGCACAAAGTAATTCAGCGACAAACGAAGTCCCATCTTTTCTCTTGATTCGGACATCACAGGACAGGGACGCACCCGTTGAGAATACGATTCTATGACATTGAAGAAATGCGGCCTGATCGTCTTTCAAAATGAAATGCTGGAATGGCTTCCCGAGGAAAGCGAGTCGCCCGACGCCCAGCATTCCCGCACTCTTCAGGTTGGCTTCATCGACGATCCCGTCCCGGTTGATCGTTAAATACCCGACCGGAGAGAAGTGAAACAATTCCTCGAATTTGTTGCGGGCGGTTTCAAGTTCTGCCTGGGTATCTAAAAGCTCCTGATTCTGCATCTCCAACTCGATCTGGTGAACTTCCAGTTCGTGCAGCAAGCGCTGCACTTCCTCGAAAGACATGATCGCATCCAGCTTTTCAGAGGACTTCCTGCCTGTCAGTTTTTTCTCTGCGCTGCGCCTCAGACTCGTGGCGCTCTCATCGAGTTTCTTTTTGTCCTTCATGGCGTGCTCCTTATTGCGAAACATGTCCTATTCGTTGCAGCGCCACGGTAATATTAACCTTGAACCGACCGACAACAGACGCTTCTCGAAATATTCGATTTCTTGCTCTTCCGATCAAGCATATATTTATCCCTTGTCATTGGATAGTTCTTTTCTGTCAAGATGATGAATCGTTGCATTTAGTTTTACAATTAGAAAGAATAGGCTTGTTTCTTAGATTTTTTCAAAGTATTATAGGCCAATGGAATGGATCAACTACCATCATCTCCTTTACTTTTGGACTGTTGCGAAGGAAGGGAGCATTGTCAAGGCAAGCGAGGTGCTTCACCTGGCGCAGCCGACGATCAGCGGCCAGATCAAGCGTTTCGAAGAGGTTCTTGGAGAAAAGCTATTCGAAAAAAGAGGCCGCAATCTGATTCTGACCGAGGTTGGCCGTCTGGTATTCCGCTATGCCGATGAGATTTTCACTCTCGGGAGAGAGATGCAGGATGTGTTGCAGGGCCGTCCTACCAATCGACCGCCTAAAATGGTTATTGGAATTTCAAGCTCCTTTCCTCGGCTGATCGCTCACATGCTGCTGGCTCCGACTATCGAACAGCTAGGTCCGATCAATCTCGTTTGCAGAGAAGACAAGCCGGAAATATTATTGACCGAACTGGCTATTCACAATCTCGATCTTGTTTTATCCGATGCGCCGATGGATCCGTCCATCAGAGTCAAAGCTTACAATCACTTGTTGGGAGAATGCGGACTTACCATTTATGGATCCAGCGAAATGGTCAAGCGGTACAAACGAAGTTTTCCGCAGTCACTCGACGGCGCTCCATTTCTTTTGCCGACAGAGAATACCGTAATCAGGCAATCCATGGACCAGTGGTTTCTTTCTCGGGAAATCCACCCGCAAATTGTCGGTGAATTTGAGGACAGCATCCTTCTCAAGGTATTTGGACAATCCGGCATGGGGCTTTTCCCTGCGCCCAGCGTCATTGTCGATGAGATGCGGAAACGATATAACGTCAGCCCGGTCGGAACACTGGATGAAGTGCGTGTTAAGTTCTATGCCGTTTCGGTGGAAAAGAAACTGAAACATCCTGTCCTGGTCGCAATCAACGAAGAAGCCCGCAAAAAGATTTTCGGCAACGGAGATTGATTTCTATGAATACCGGGACATTAAAGATGAAACGGATTGCCGTGCTGACGAGCGGGGGTGATGCGCCGGGTATGAATGCGGCCATTCGGGCGGTTGTCAGGGCCGGGGACAATAGAGGTCTTGAAATTTTGGGGGTTCGGCGGGGCTTCGCGGGGCTCATCGAAATTGACATTGTTGAGCTTGGGCCAAGAGATGTCGGCGGGATTATCCAATTGAGCGGTACGATGCTGGGAAGTGCCCGGAGCCTGGAATTTAAAGCGGAAGATGGTCAAGCCAAAGCATTGGAGGTTCTGCATCGGCATAACATCCATGGGCTCGTGGTCATCAGAGGGAACGGCTCTCAAACCGGTTCCTATGCGCTGTCGCAGAGGGGATTTCCCGTCGTGGGAATTGCGTCCACCATAGACAACGATCTGGCAGGCCGCGATATCACCCTTGGAGTGGATACGGCCTTGGGTGTGGCGCTTGAGGCGATTGACCGCCTGAAGGTAACGGCCTCTTCGCATCGCCGGGCCTTTCTGGTCGAGGTCATGGGGCGGAATGCGGATAGGCTGACCGAAAACGATCATGGTGTGCTGGTCGGTTTGTTACGAGGCGTGGTCACGACGACACCGCTTGGCGAAGTAGCCGGACGATCCAAACCGCTGGACCCGGAACTGCTGCGCATGGCCCCGATACTGGCGAGGTAAATGATTTCCTGTCGATGCAGCTCAACCTTTATCGAACTCATTCGGGATGGAAAACCTGCTAACCCAAATGCATTGTAATCGAAACGGTTGACGGATCGTCAGACATGTTTATTTCGGTAAAGCCCATTTTCTTGATAAATGTGAGCATGGTGGAATTGCTTCTGAGCACGGAACCAGACATCTGATTTACACCGCTTGCCTTAAGGTGACTGATCAGGGACGTCATCAGCCTCGTCCCAATGCCAAGCCTTTGCCATTTGTCCGCAACGACAATCGCAAACTCACAGTTTGCACGATCGGGATCGATTACGTAGCGCGCTACCCCGATTTCTTCTTCACCTGATTCTCCATCGTGCAGAACTATCAGTGCAACCGCGTTTCGTGAATCGGGTTCCGTAAAATTCTTTAAATCCTTCTTGTTGAGTTCTCGGATCGCACCATGAAAACGGAAATAGCTGGATTGAGCAGAAAGTCCTTTTACAAACGCCTGCTCTCTGGCGGCGTCGGCAGGTGAGATATGGCGCAGCGAAAGCTTCGTGCCATCCGCAAGTGTCCAGGTTCCTTCTTGGTCGTCTTTGCCCATGATATGACCTTGCAATCCGAAATTATCCTCCAGTTGCATAACACTGAAGTCCATTTAATAAGAAATAGAAATCCACGGTCTTTGACCGTGGTCAGAGACGTATGGCTTTGCCGGACATGGTTGGTATTGAGCGACTCATCTGCTAATCCCTCTTTCGCGTTGTTCCCGCAAGAATGAGCATACATTGACACTAAACGACAAAAAACAGCCCTTTGAAAAAGCGCAATGAAATCAATGGCATGAACTTTCCCATTATTGCTTGACAGGCACAGTACGGACCACCGGACGCTTTTGTCCAGAAGGCATTGACGAACAGCACGGCAGACAAGAACAGGCATACCGATCCCAGTCCTTGATTTTCAAATTCTTCACCGTGCGTTTTAGGACGACAATCTGGTTGTGTTGAGCAACGATTAAAAACAGTATTTTCTCAGAACGTAGCCGAAAAGGAAAAGGCTTAAAAGGTAGCCTTATTTGGGAGTCTGTTTATATCACGACTGACTCCATTTTGTGAGCATATTGCCACTTTGGATTTTTCCCGTTATCATGGAGACGTAGAACAACCTGCAAATTCAGTACATCCACATTGGTAATTCCAGTTATTTGCACAGTGAAGAGGATTCTCATCTGTACAAGTGGCTTTATCAAAATTAATTCCGCACTCAAGCTGCTCTGGATATGCAGGCTTACACTGACCACAACAATCCAGTTTAGTATTTTTACATTTTTTTACACAATAACAATACTTAACTTCATTTGAACTCTGATTCCAGGCAGTTGGATCACTGCTACCTTCGATATTGCCATTCTCATCGAAATCAAGTTTTCCTGATTCATTAAGATCTAGTTCGATTACATTTTCATTGTTAGTATTTTCTTCTTCATTATTAGATTCAGTAGGATAGCACCAAAAACTTCCATCCGCTCTCTCTTCACAGGTACCACAAGAATCTTGAATGTAGCTACGTTCTCCATTTTCATCATAGCACCAAATATTATTCTCATAGCAGCTAAGGCGATAGCAGGAAGCGGTTTCTCCAGGCTGTATTATAATTGCACAAGAATACGAACTACCACCACCTAATACTTTTGATATCCACGCTTCTACACAAGATCCTTTGGGGTAGTTGCAACTGCCAAAAAGATAAGTACGCCTACCTTCTGAATCATAGCACCAAGCATCGTGATTGTAACATTCGAGTGTTGCACAATCATCAATCTGTTCATCCTTTTTATCACAGGCTGAAAGAAGAGAAATAGCAATGTAAAGACACAGTATAACGATCCTCGCCATTTTATTCTCCGTTGAGCAATTCTGACACCATTTCTCTGGTACTATACTTATTTTGCTCTAATTCCGGCATTTCCCCGATCAAGTGTTGTTTCCTGTCTCAGATGTATCTCTATATTATGAATCATACACAGTATTTACCGATTGTCAAGCACGAAGAGATGTAGGTTGAAACGCAAACCCGTGGCATTGCCTTGCTGCTTGGTACCTGGGTTTTGTTGTAAAGGAAATGGATGTCAGGGAAAGTACCCCCATTCAGTACGACTACAAGAGCGTGAGTTTTGAAATTCCACGAACGGGATTGAAAAATGTTCCTGATGGAGTCTGTTTCTCGCTAGCCGTGGTGTGTCTTGCCGGAATGGCAGCGGAAAGTGTGATGTTCCGGTGGAAATGTGCATGCAAATGAGCGCCATGAAGAGCGAGCAAAACAGCGCCACCTGGGACCAAGAAATAGCGCCTGGCTGAGGCGCTGTCAACCGATTCCATGGAGCGCTTAGACTCTTTCGTTTATCTCATCTTCACCTTCCTTTCCTTCCATGCTATTCTTTCTTTGCCCCCTGGAGGATACGGCTTGCTGGGGAGCAACCGGAGCGCCACGGCGGGTGGATGTACGGATGGGCCGGGCGTTGTCGTCCGGCTCCTCTCTTTCAGGCCCATCCGGCATCCCATAAAGCGAAAAACCCATTCTTATTCCCCCTTTTCCCTTCGCTTGAGGCTGGCTTTGAGCCGGAAGCTGTCGCCTTTCATCTCCACGATATCATGACGCTTGCAAGCCTCGAACGGGACGTTCGGAAGAGGTAGAAAACGGGACTTCTCTTCTTCAAACAACTCACCCCGTGTCCGATTCTTCCCCTGAACGATCCGCTCCAGATCCTTTCGGCACTCCAACGCCAAGTGGAGATTCACATCGGACAGATCGTCGCAAACGCCCGCGAACGAAGGAGGCGGCGTCAGAAACGTCCGCTGGGCAAGTTTTACCAGGTTCTCTACGTGACCTTTCTCCCAGCCGCTCGCCACATTGCAAAAGCGCGCATCGAACAGGTAGTGCGAACGTAGCGCCACGAACCGCTCGTTCTGCGTCCGCTCCCGGCCCCGGCCCACGTGGATCACCGCGCTTTTAAGATTGTCGTAGGCCGCACACCGGGGAATCCCGCCGAAGAAGGCGAAGGCACGCACATGGCCATCCAAAAACGACTCCAGGTTCGCACGAAGATATGCCCAAACGTAGCAGACCGTGCTGAAGCACAGCCGCATGCAAAACAGGTAGACCTTGCGTTCCTCGCCGCCCAGGATTACCCGGGCCTCTCCCCAGTCCACCTGAGCCTCTTCCCCAGGATCGAAGACAAGGGGGTAGAACGTCGGCCCGCTCGTTTCCTTCTTGTGAGCCACGTAGCGCTGTATTGCGCTGTAGGAACCGGTAAATCCGTAATCCTCGCACAGGCGCTCGTAGATCCGCCTTGCCGTATGACGCTGCTTCCGATGCCGGGTCCTGTCCTCCTCCAACCAGGTATCGATCAACGCTTTCACCGGCTCGATCACAGGACGAGCCACCTCCTTCGTTCGCCGATACCCAGGAGGTTCCACCAGGTCGAGAGCCTTCTTCACCGTATGGCGGGAATGGCCCAACTCCCGAGCCGTCTCCCGCTGGCTCAATCCCTCCACCTTCACCTTTTTCCGGATTCGTTCGTAATCTGCCACCGTCAACATCCTTTCCGCCTCCCTGAATCGTTGGAAATGATCAACAAATACAATCATCTCCAACGACAGGAAAAGCTTCAAACGGCGGCGCTATTTTGCAGGCTTTTTTACGTCAGTGGATGGCTCCATTTTGCATGCACGTTACCATCCATCCTTCTTCTTGTAGTTGTGTTGAACCAAACTATAAAAACTTTTTAGAACTTCTGCTATTTAGAAAATTGGAGAATGGTGCGAAGGCTATGAGAGCTGCTGGATAGTTTCAAAGATAGATTGATTTTCTCCACAGTGTTCCGTGCTCCATGCGTGCTCTCACGAGCTACCACTTGAGGGAACTGGGCGGATTTAAACGGAATTAGAAGGAATTTCCAAACTATTTGGTACGAAGCCGCTTCGCGGCAGTTTTTAGTCCCTGCCGGTCCGTAAGGCCGTGCTCGATCCCACCTTTGTCCTTATGATCGTAAAGCCCCTTGGCGTCTGTGGCGTCTCCCCGTTCTTTCCCGGCTAACCTTGCTTCAAATCCCATGAATCCTCCATCCTCGTGATCTCAGTCGTCCGATTTCCGGGCGACGTCCATCACATGGAGGAAACTCATGGGACATCTCAAGGAAAGAATGAGCGCCGATCTTTTACGCTACGGACTGCGCCCCATCACGCGCAGGCAGTATCTAAACCGCGCCGAATCGTATGTCCGACATTTCAAGCGCTCGCCGGAGCAACTGGGCTCGGCTGAAATCGAGGCCTGGATCAAGCACCTGGCAAGATCGGAAAAGAGACTGGTCAGTTTCCGTCACCAAGCGCTGATGGCGCTTAAGTTTCTCTATTTCGTGACGCTGGATCGCCCTCAGGTTGCGGCCTGCTTTCTTTCTCCCGGGAAGCCAGGGCCGATTCCCGATCCTCTCTCTCTGGGCAATCTGAACCGACTGCTTGATGGCGTTACTTCAGAGCTTCACAAAACGGTTTTGACCGTAACGTTCGGCGGCGGTTTGCGCATAGGCGAGACCTGTCGCCTGCGGACAGGAGACATCGACGGCAAAAGGATGCTGATCCGTCTGGAATCTACAAACAGTGCGTGGCCCCAATTCATTCCGCTTCACCCGGAGACACTCGATACTCTGCGCCGGTGGTGGCGCGACACCCGACCCCGGACGGATCTACTTTTTACACGCGATCACGATGGAAATCCACTGACTCCCGGTCCCATGCAAAAGGCGATCAGGCAAGCTGCAATCGATGGCGGTTTCGATTATACGACGATCGAGAAGACACTGCGTTATTCCTTCTTTATGCATCGTCTGACGCAAGCAGATAACCCGCGCGAGGTCAGGCACATCTTGCGTTGCACCTCCATCCGTCCCGCCCCGGCGAGTTTCATCACCCGGAAGAAGGCGACATCTTTCCATGCATGCGAAGCCGTGAAAGGAGGTCGGATATGAGAAGCGCACGTCAACGAATGGTGCGGCAGATGAAATTGAGAAATCTTTCTACCTCCACGCAAGATGACTATCTGCGCAGGCTGAAAAAACTCGAGCAGCACGTCGGCAAGTCGTTGGGACGAATCGGCCTGGAGGAGATCCGCGACTACCTGCTTTATCTGCATGATAAACGCAGACTCGCTCCGGGAAGCGTCAATTCTTACGCCCGCGCTTTCCGATTTTTCTTCCTCAACGTCATGGACCGACCCTGGCCGCTGGCCGCTATTCCAGCGGCCAGGGAGCCCAAAACGCTTCCCGTGGTGCTTGCGCCTTCGGAAGTCGTCCGCTTTTTCGACGCCGCGAAAAGCTTCAAATACCGGACGATTTTCCAAATCATGTACGCCTCCGGTCTACGCGTCTCGGAGGCGGCCAATCTGCGGGTCAGTGACATCGACAGTCAGAGAATGGTCATCCGAGTAAACCAGGGGAAGATGAACAAGGACCGCTACACAGTGCTGTCCCCAAAACTGCTGCTTATCTTACGCGAGTACTGGAGAACGTGCAAACCTGCAAACGTCCAGGTGAAGCGAACGGATCCCTGGGTGTTTCCGGGAAGAAAGCCGGGGAGCCACATCACGACCGCTTCCATCCAGACCGCCTGCAAAAACGTGCGTGTCCAATCAGGCCTCGAAAAGAACGTGACGCCGCACAGTTTTCGCCATAGCTTCGCTACCCATATGCTGGAGAACGGCGTCGATCTACGCACAATCCAGGTGCTTATGGGGCACGCCTCCTTCTCCACCACGACCATCTACACCCACATCGCCACTGCACGCATTGCCGGGATGCGAAGCCCCTTCGACCTTCTGCCGGGATCGGAGGCAAATCATGAGTAATGATAAAACCATAACGGCTGACGTTCTCCGGGAGAAGTGGGATGAATTTCTCGACGAGTACGGCGATCTCTTATCGCCTACACAGATCAAGGCTGCGCACGACATCATGGCCTGTCGCACACCTGAAATGGGCGGACACTGCGAGCGCAGGCGCTGCGACCATTGTGGACATGAAACGAAAGGCTACAACTCGTGCGGCAATCGCGCCTGCCCCAGATGCGGCGCACTGGCCAAGGCAAAGTGGCTGGCAAAGCGAAGAGACGAACTCTTGCCCGTGCAGTACTTTCACGTTGTCTTCACCATCCCGAAACAGATCGAAGACCTGGCGCTGGTCAACCGGCGCGTGATCTACGACATCCTCTTCAAGACCTCGGCAAAAACCATGCTCACCATCGCCAAGGATCCCAAACATCTGGGCGCGAACATCGGCTTCACCAGCGTACTGCATACCTGGGGAAGCACATTGTTGCATCACCCCCACATCCACATGATCGTCCCCGGAGGAGGGATTTCTTCCGACTCCAAACGCTGGGTGAGTTGCCGCGAAGATTTTTTCCTGCACGTGAATGTTCTGAAAAGCCTCTTCAGGCGATTGTTTCTGGAGTCTCTCAAAAAGGCCTATGAAACGGGCAAGCTGCGCTTTACCGGAAAGTCCGAAAAACTCGCCGATCCGAAAAAGTTCGACAGGTTCATCAAAAAGCACCGTGGGATGAAGTGGCATGTCTACGCCAAGGCGCCCTTCGGCGGGCCGGAGACGATGCTCAACTACCTGTCCCGCTACACCCATCGTAGCGCCATCTCCGATCACCGCTTGATCGGAATGAAAGATGGCAAGGTTTCCTTTCGTTACAAGGACTATAAAAAGGAAGGGGAAAAGCGCGTGATGACGCTCTCGGCAACGGAGTTTATCAGGCGTTTTCTGATGCACGTTCTTTCCAAAGGTTTTACTCGCATCCGGTATTATGGCTTGTACGCCAACCGTTTTCGGGCAAGCAATATCAAGCGCTGCCGCAAACTGCTGGGCGCTCTGGAGCCTGCCCCCATCGAGCGATACGACGAGATGAGCTGGGACGAACGCTACATGGCGCTCACCGGACACGATCCGCTCTTGTGTCCGGTGTGTAGAAAGGGACGCCTGAAGCTTGTGACAGCCTTTCATGGTCGGCAGGAAGACCCTGGCGGTGCGCAAAACATGGCGGATCATACGCCAAGCAGAAACGATCTCGGACAGGCGACAAGAACTCAAGAAAAAATAGGTGCTTCACCGCCCGTCTGAGTTGACGTGAAAAGTTGTTGGCCGAACTCCCTGCGTGGTGAGCCTATGGAAAGGCTTCACGAAGAAGACGGGAGCCTTGTATCCGGATGATCAAAAACAACCGTAAACGGCGCTCAAAGGATCTTCGAAAATGAAAGACAGCAAACGAAAACAATGATTCTCCGGAAGCGCAAACACCATTCTTTCTCTTTTCACCATGGCTCGGAGCCAAATCGAACCTTTCAAAGCAACACGCCAACCATTCATTCCACATAGCGTAACATCGAGGTAAAGCGCCTTCGTACAGAGTTCTTTTCCGCAATGCGCGCTTGCGCGCGACCGCGGAAGAAGACTTTTTAATAAATATTAACAAAACCAGCCAAGGTCGTGTCATTACTGGGGTTTTTCAATTTGGCTTTGGTGTGTTCGATTCCCCAAGTAGTGGCGTGATTGATTAATAATATCAAATGGTTATAAAATGTTGTGAGATTTTTGTGCTCTATACGTGCTCTGAATAAAGGACACCTTCACGCCAATTCGTTCTAAGTGATTGAAGAGGTCAAAGGGAGTAGACTGTTAGGTATTTCAATTTGTCCCAAACAGATTTGTAAGGATTCCGATACCGATGCCAATAACGCATAAATTTACGACTATGGGAATAACGCGAGTGCTTATTTTTAAAGTCAGGTTATCAGACCATCGTTCAGCAATGTTGTCGCTGATTCGAATTACAAAATAGGCTATGAAACAGTTGGTAGTAGAACCTAGCAAAATACCAATGAAAAAGCAAAACCATAGTATACTTCCTTGATTGAAGCCTGGTCCCTGTAAAATACCTGTGTTGACGATTATGTCATCCAAGGAATTTGTCAGATAAGTCAAACCAGCTGCTATTCCCATTCCCCAATAATTCTTTTTTTTTTCGCTCACCGTTGGACTGTTTGGGTTATCCTTTAAAATTATATTTTTTATTAAACCATACAGACCTAAGCTGATGGGGATGAGTCCTCCGTACTTAAAAGAAGGAGAAAAAGAAAGCAGGTTTTCAACTGAAATATCAGCAAACCCACATATTGCCATCATAATAAAGACAGCTGCTGTCGTTCCAATTGAAACCGCAAGGATATTCAGGATTCCGCGGCGCATTTTCATGTATAAAAGAACAATGAAAAAATCATCAATTCCTGTAACGAACCACGCAATGAAACCGATACTGATACCGAGAATTATTTCATATGTCATATTTGATTATTCCGCTTTAAACCATTGTAGTATGAACCTGCGCCAATCCTGCGCAAACGATGGGGAAACATCGTCAATGTCGATTTTTAGTGGTTGAGGGTGGCTGGCAATATCCGGCGGCGGTTCTTGTGAATCGTGCACTTGCGGAAGAATATCAATCCACCAGGCGGCAAACATGCTAGCAAATCGTCTGATTTGGTGGGGGTCCTCAGTGCGGAGACATTCATGCTTATCACCCCATTTTCCGCTAATTGGTTTTCCAAACCGGAAACGATAGCCGATATGCCAACGGACACCGTCAAATAAAGATTCTAGATCTTCTGATGTATTCGAGAAGAAACCGGTTTTAACTTCACCGATGAGAAAAAGACCATCAGACATTTCACCATTATACAATCCCAGACCGCTGGTATTGACCGCTGAATCACTATCCCCAGATTGGGAGGAGGGAAAATACCAATCAGTTAGCACATTGGCAGTTTCTTCGTTAACAGATAAGTTGTCAATTCGCCCCATAATTGTCCAGTCCCAATAGTCGTTTCCTCCCAACTCAATGTCATCTCCACCCTGAAGAATGACTTTTTTCATTACCCGAATATAACCCGCCATGGCAGTTTTAAAGTCGCGATTTGATGCCGTCGGAACATTATCTAGTGCCAAGAACTCCCAGGACTTGTTTGTAAACTCGAAAGGCATGCGTCTGACAACAAATATTCGTCCTCCGATTGAGTTTTCAATCCTGTCCAAATCGGAAGCAAGTTGTCGGGCGGCAACCGTAAGTTTACTAAATGTAGGCAGCGTGGGTTTATTTTTATTTTCTAAAAGTCTGCAGTAGTCATTAATTGAATTCAAATATCTGGTGTAAATTGACTCCCAAATGTGTTCGCTTGGATTGGCTACTTGGGCTCTTTCACAAAGTTCAAAAGCGATTTTTTTTACTTCTTTTTCGATTTTTCCATTGTAGGACTGAATAGCTGTCAATGGCCCAGTGACTTGGTCGGGTGCTACCGAAAATCTAATTGGGATAATATTGGCGTGCTTTTTACAGCCGAAAGCCATACCGCATTCCCACATTACCCATGAATTTGTGCATACATCTTCAGTCACGATGACAATAATACAGTTTGCTTTATCAAGCGTTTCAAATATTTGGTTCCGCCATTCTTTACCGCCAGGTTCAATGCCATGCTCTAAGCTGCTGGCTGCCCATGCCTGAATCTCTGTACGACCCAAGTCGTCAAGCAGGTCTTCCCAAGCTTTTGCCAGCGGTGCATCCTCATATTGATGGCTAATAAACACGAGAAATGTATTTTTATCATCCATCTGAAAACTCTTCTTCGCTATTGATTGGTTTTAACTTAGCTTCTTAGCGATAATTAAAAAGTGTATTGTATTTAATCAGAAAATGATTTTATTGGGAAATAAAAATATAAGTATTTTTGATAACTAAAGTTTTTTAATATGCGCCATTTTTAGATTATATTAATTTTAGGACATGGTGGCTGGTCTGTCAACTGAGTGGTATATAGCTGTCAGCACCATAAATTTCTGAGATTCCCGTGCTCCATGCGTGCTCTCACGAGCTACCACTTGAGGGAACTAGGCGGATTTAAACGGAATTAGATGGTAAATCCAAGTTATTTGAAATATTAACAAAACCAGCCAAGGTCGTGTCATTATTGGATTTTTTCAATTTGGCTTTGCTGTGTTCGATTCAGGCTCCGAGCTGCGAAAATCGGATGATTTTTTTCAGAAAACAAAGAATCCGATGAGGTCCAGTAAACTATCGAAATCATTGACTTCGTCCGATGGCCCAAATGGCCGTTATCCGATGATCGTCCGGTGAGCGTCCGATAATTATCCGGTGAATCGCCATCGGACGCCTATCGGATACGCATCGGATAACAACTTGACTGGCTTCCATGCCTGAAAACGGGCTGCGGACGCCTATTCGGTCACTCCGTCCGGAAATAACTCCCGAACCATCAATGGACACGCCCGCAGAAAACCCGTCCGCGACGGATCACACGGCGATAGTGAGCCGGACATAACGGCGGAAAACAGGTCACGGTGACGGCGTCGGGGACACTCGCGCCTTTTCTGACACCGGCGTCGCTGTCGTTATGTCATAATTGGATGGTCCATCCCGGCATATCGTGGCGGGATCGCAAGTCGCGACGGTCGGGAAATTCTCTCCTTCACCCGGTGATAGTATCGCGGATAATCGTCAAGTCGCTCTCGACCGGCGAGGGCCGATAGCGTCATGGACGCACGCATGGATGCAAGGATCGGGTCGATCGGACCTCAACATCATCATACCCTTGTTATTACAGGTAATTAGGCCTTATTTTACCCTCGGCTTCCACCGGGCGGACCACCATGGACGCTCATGGATAATATGCCGTTATTCCTACATAATCATTGTCGAACATGGATGGAACATGGACGAAGCGCATGGATCAATTCGCGGAAAAGTAATAATTTCAGCTATCTACATGGATGAAGGAGGTTGTTTCCCGAAATTTCGACCCCTTTTTCTTGCTGGCTGTCATCGCGGCCTACGTCACTGGTGCCAATGCCATTCTGCAGAAGATGGATAAGGCCAGGGCGGACAATTCGGATTTCGACGTGAAGGCGACACTGAAAGAACTCTCCTTCCACATCGGAGGGCATCTGCTCCATTCGCTGCTTTGGGAGAACCTCGGCGCCGCCGGCAAGGATGGTGGTGGGAAACCGACTGGAACAATCGCGAAGGTCATCGATGAAGAGTTCGGCTCTTTCGATCGATTCAAGAAGCTGTTTTCGCAGGCGGCGATGAGCGCGGAGGGCTCGGGGTGGGCGGCACTCACGTTCTGCCTGGGAACGATGAGGCCCATCATTATGCAGGTCGAGAAGCACAACACCAACATCTATCCAATGTTCCGGATCCTGATGGTTCTGGATGTCTGGGAACATGCCTATTACCTCGACCACAAGAACGACCGGGGCAAGTTCATTGAAGGATTCTGGGAAATCGTAAATTGGAGCGCGGTCAATAAAAGGCTCGAGAGTTTGCTCAAGCAATAGGAGATGAAGCCGGGTAAAAGACACCACTTATGTGGAATGGCATCGAATCGGCTATCGACGTGTGAGAACATGCATACTGCTTGAATTATCAGAACAGACGTGCGGGCCATGTAGACGCCGTGCTGGATAAACGGATCAACTGGAATTTCGCGGCAGAAAACTTTGGCTGATGGCAACTTAAACGGAGAATAAACATGGCTAATTTCGGATCGCCCTTTTCAGGGTTGGCAAGTGACAGAAAGCTCACGAATGAAGAGCTTATCAGGGCCGTTCGTTTCATGGTGGCCGCAGAGTACGAAGCGACTCAGTTGTACATGCAGCTTGCGGAATCAACCGACAACAAGCTTGCTGTTGACGTCCTCAAGGACATAGCGGATGAGGAACTTGTGCATGTCGGAGAGTTTCTGAGATTATTGCACGAGCTTGCTCCCGATGAAGAAAAGCTCTATGCCGAGGGGGCGAAAGAAGTAGAGGAAATGATAAGGAAAAGGAAGTAAAGGGTTCCCGGAGAAAACCATCCCAGAACCACTTCCAGCGGCCTGTTTGGCCTCACCAGCTTGGCACGGCGCCACTGAAGCGCAATCGTTTAACCAAGTGGAAGCACACGGGTGTTCAGCGTCGGCGAAATTGAGAGACGGACATAGAGGAGCACCGCAACCAAGTGGTAAACGTGGCAGAAGAATGGGGTTTAGGCTCTAATTCATGCAATAGATTTTCAATCAGAGGTGAGTTATGTCAAAAAATGTATCCGATCATTTAGTAGAAATGCTTGTAGAAGCTGGTGTTAAGAGAATTTATGCCGTAACAGGTGACAGTCTTAATCCGGTAAATGATGCCGTACGAAGAGATGGCAGACTACAATGGATACATGTAAGGCACGAGGAAGCGGGAGCTTATGCGGCTTCCATGGAAGCGGAGTTGAACGGCATCGGTTGTTGCATGGGAAGCAGTGGCCCGGGGCATGTTCATTTAGTCAATGGACTATATGATGCCAACAAATCTGAAAACCCTGTTATTGCTATTGCCTCAACTATTTTTACCGAAAAAATGGGGCTGGACCACTTTCAAGAGACAAGACCGGAATCCTTATTTCAAGATTGTTCGCAATATGTATTTCAAGCGAATACACCAAAACAAGCCATAAATGGATTACAGACCGCTATTCAGCACGCCATAAGTAAGAAGGGGGTGGCTGTTCTAGGGCTTCCAGGTGATGTGGCTGCAGCCAAACTAGAATCTGTACCTTCTTCCAATAAAAATTTCTATCCACAACCAAGAATAACCCCAAGCCAAGAACATCTTCTGGAAATGGCAAGCATCATCAATACTCATGAAAAGGTGATGCTGTTTTGCGGGCATGGATGTCGTTTTGCAGTAGATGAAGTAATGCAACTGGCACAAACACTTAATTCGCCTTTGGGATATAGTTTTAGAGGGAAAATATTTTTTGAACGTAAAGATAACCCCTATGCCGTTGGATTAAATGGGCTTTTGGGTAATAAATCCGGTTTTGAAGCCATGCACCATGCAGATGTCCTTTTGATGTTGGGTACAGATTTTCCTTATAGCGATTTTCTTCCCGAAAATTGCAAAATCATTCAAATAGATACTAAACCAGAAAAATTAGGACGTAGGGCCAAAGTAGATTTAGGATATTGTGGTGATATAAAATCAACGTTGCAAGAGTTAATACCTCTGGTTGAAGCAAAAACGTTTGCCTCCTCGCTATTTGGTGTGGGTAAGCAGTTTCATCTGTGGCAGGTTGAAGTCTAGCTTGCCCGCGACGAGGAAGATCATGGTGCGAAGCTTCCTAAACGACCTGAACCCCCTAGCCTTGCGCTTGGCCGCCTGAATTATACCGTTGATGCCTTCCACCAGCCCTTGTGTCAAACCTGACTGAAACCACCGCAATACCCCATCCCAGTGGGTCTTGATCGTTTTGGCTACCTTGATCATCGGCGGCAGTTGGCTGTGCGTGGCCCAGAAATACCAGTACTGCAACTGCTTCTCACCGTCATCTGGATGGCCTGCGTAGTCGGCATATACCGACTGAAGCGTCTCTTTGAGCCGATAGCCCCTGGCCGTTTTCAGCGTGCTGTCTTTCAACTCATCGAACTTCTCTCGCTCTTTGTCCGTAAGGTTTTGCTCGTTTTTCAACCAGACCCATCTCGTCTTTTCCAACTCAGTCCTGTCTTGGCGCTCCTCACGCCGCACCTCGTCCACGGCCTTGTTGACAAGCTTCATCACGTGGAAGCGGTCGAAGGTCATCGCCGCATCGGGAAACTGTTTCCCAACCCCCTTGATGAACGCCGCTGACATGTCCATGCTGAACTCTTTCACCTGTTCGGGTTTACCGCCGTGAGCGTGAAGCTCAGCCTCGAAGCCCGCCACCGTCCGGTGGTCTTTGCCGGGCTCCACGTGCAGAACCTTCGCCTCGTCCATGTCCACGAACACCGTCACGTAGTCGTGCCCACGGGAACGGCTGGTTTCATCCACGCCCACCGCTTCGACCTCGGACCAGTCCTGCTTCGCCAGACTCGAGTCCACATAGTATTCCAGCACCCGCCAGATCCGCGTGTCGTGCTCACCAAGTATTTCGCCGATCCCCTTGGGCGTCATGCCCTTTCTGGCCATAAGCAGTACCAGCGCCTCAAAAAGCAGCGTGAACCCCGCACCAGGACGCGCCCAAGGTACCTCCACCGTTTTTACTCCGTGTTCAGGGCATTTGATCCGGGGTAGGCGTGCGTGAAGATACGCCTCGTGCTGAAAAAAGTTCAGATGTCGCCAACTCCTCTCGTTCGTATCGTGAACCCCGCAAGCCACCTCGCATTGCGGGCACGCAAACCGGCTCCCGGCGGGAAAATCCAGGTACAGATCCAACCGGTGGCGCTCGGCGTCAAAGTCAATATCCACCACCTCCCAGGGAGGGGTCAATCCAAGAGCCATCGTGAAAAGTCCGCGCTCGTCCATCTCTTGCTCCTTCAGTGTGCAAAGGTTACACTGGCAGAACTTCGGCGGAGGATAAGGCAACGCGGGGACGCGACCCGAGCGCCGTCGAAGGTCCGAACCTGGAAAGGAGGGGGAAACCTCTCCTTTTCTCTTTATCCCTTATTACAACAACCAGGTTTGGACTTCAAAGCGATAAATCCCAGGGGTGCGGGGACGGGTCCCCGATCGGCGAAGCCGATGCATAACCAGGTGTTACCCACACTAAAAAGCGAAGAGCCAAACGTTTACTGGGTTTCTTGACAAAATGCGTTCATTACATCAAGAAATTGAAACTATATATGATAGCTATGTGGAAGAAAAGGGATCTGAAAAAAATATTCACCCGGAATATGTTGCCTATTTGATTGATAAATTAGCAGATGACGATGCCATATTTACGGTTGACACAGGGATGAGTGCCGTATGGGCTGCACGCTACCTAAAAGCAGGGAGAAATCGCTACCTGACAGGGTCGTTCAATCATGGGTCTATGGCTAATGCTATGCCAATGGCCATAGGAGCGGGACTATCACATCCCAACCGACAAGTGATAGCATTTTGTGGAGATGGTGGTATTACAATGCTTTTGGGCGATTTGATGACTATTA
The DNA here is from genome assembly GCA_963663525.2 of Myxococcota bacterium. GTDB lineage: Bacteria > Myxococcota_A > SURF-8 > SURF-8. The sequence continues at coordinate 2,999,736 of CAXXHC010000001.1, read as the reverse complement.
GCCAATATCAAATTCCCGCTAAAATCATCATTTTTAATAATCGTGCTTTGGGTATGGTAAAGCTTGAGATGCGGGTGCAAGGCTATATGGATTGGCAAACCGATTTGGTAAATCCCGATTTTGTAAAATTGGCAGAAGCCATGAACATCGCAGCATGGGAAGCCAAAGAACCCAAAGATGTGGAGACAGCTCTTTCAAGTGGATTCAAGCATAAAGGCCCTGCGATTATCAACATTTTTACCGACCCCAATGCTCTGGCAATTCCACCTTCCATAAATTGGGACCAAATGAAAGGCTTTGCACAATCCATGGCGAAATTGATGGTGAATGGAAATTTTGCTGAAATAGTAGATACAACCAAGAGTGATTTAAAATACTTACGGGAATTACTATAAGTCATTATGAAGCCATTAAAATTACAACAATTGCCCTCCTGATTGTTGCCGTACTTATCGCTGTAATTGTATGGCCTTTGCCTAGTTTTATTGTTCTTGCAGTCTTGCTAGCGCTCGTTGGAAATTATGATTTCAGAAAACACACGCGATACTTAGAAACTTTCCTGTGATTGGCCATATACGGCTATTTTGGGAAATGGTTGGTCTGGAGCTTCATCAATATATCGTGGAATCCGGTACAGATGGCAAACCCATTGATAGAAATCATCGTGGTAAAGCCTTAGCCTTTGTGCGATGGTATAGTTTACTTCTCCGTTAATTCCAACGGCGTATCGGGATCGATATGCGGCGTGAAATGAATCCATTCATTCTCGTCGTTACCCATCTTCAACACGTCTTCGCAGGTGGTTGTATCGTTGACTCTTCCCTAGGGATAGATTTTTGTTTATTAACCAAGGAATGATCCGGACGTCCCGCTTTGTCGGAAAGCCAGGACGCCACCACATCGATGATCAACCCGTAGAAGATGCCCGCAAAGAGCGAAGGGACGTCGCGAAAGTCGGTGGACAACGAGCTGGCCAGCGTCACCAATGTTCCCAGCAGCAGGCCACGTACGACCATATTGGCCTTTCGCGTTTTAAGTAGCTTAATTTCTCCTGCCAGGCCAATCACCAGGCCCATCAACAACCGATTATACCAGATGGAGAACAAAAAGACGCTGTTGGCGGCGAAGCCCAAACGGTGTCCCACCCCGATGATGCAGAAAATTCCTAGTAGGGCGCTCACGCCCAGTGCAATCAAAACTCTCTTCGTTAATCTCGACATCACTTTTCCTTTGTTCTGCTACGGTGGTTGGCCATGTTTAATGGAGTAACACCCGCTCCACCAGCGATAAAAACGCCTTCTCTCTTATAAGCAATGGCGCCGAAAACATCATGCAAGATCAATTCATCATTCTTCTTCAGGTGCAGGAGTTCGTTGGTAATTCCTTTGTGCGAAGGATAGGTCTTGATAACAAACTGGAGATGTTTTTCTTGCGGTAGACTTGTGAATGTGAATGGACTTGTCCTATCCTTCCAACCTTCCTTGTTAATAGATATTTCCGTAGCTTGACCGGGATTGAATGAGAAGCGCTCCGGCTTTTCAACATCAATCTGCAACACATCATGGGTGATATGTCTGATTGACTCAACTTTCACGGTAATTTTTTTCATAGCAGACATGATTCCTTTCCATATCGGTTACATTGTAAACGGCCCCTCAATGCTCCAGACAAAACTTTTCTCAAACTCCCCGTTTTGCGGGATTGCGGCGAATAAATTATTTGAATCGGAACACTCCGTCCAACGTTCCACCCGCTACTACACCCTTGTGATCATCCGGATCGTTTATCCCCCAGAGGGGCGATACGTATGGACTCAAGCCCACCTGCATATTGAATGTCTCCCCGTCCCGTTTAAAGTCCACACCAAAATAGCCGCCAATCCTGGGCCCCATGGCAAAGAAGGATGGTCCCCGGTCATCGCCGGAGTTGGCCGAATTGTAATCAGGTCCGTAATGGAAAATCATTCCCAGGGACGGCCCCGCCACCAAATCCACTTTTCCATCAATCACTCTCCGGAACAGAAGGACCACTTCGGGTTCAAATTGCAGCATATCAAAAGCCGCCCCGAACAATATGGGGCGCACCACGGGAATGTTCACCAGCAGGGACATGTTGTCCTTGAGGACCACCTCCGTAAAAAACGAAATATCCAGGGCCGGTCCCCCCTTCGTCCCCGGCGGAGAGGCCACGCACATGCGCACATTGTCGTACCGACCACCGGCAGTAATTTTAAATCCGAAAATCACCTGATTCGCTGGACTCAAATTCTGTGCGTTGGCAGTGCTCGCTATCATAAATAGAGCGGCCATCCCTGCGATAATTAGAATTTGTTTTTTTCTGGTCATTGGTTTCCTCCGGATTATCTGAAAGCCTAATCGGATGCCGGATGCGATTGGCTTCAGGTACTAGTTAAGTAACGCGTCATGTCGGGACGCGATAACTGCCAATCACGTTTCCCGTCGCGCCCTATTATTTTTCTCGTCTTCCAAACAATCTTGGATTCTGAAGGAACAATTCAGGATTGTTCCTTTCAGTTTTCCCAGAATAATGTGGATATCTTGTTGCCGCCTACTGATGTATTCCCTTACGATTCTTCCGTTACCCAGCATTCTTTCAACCAAGATCCGCCGGTTTGTTGTTCTCGGATGCCCTTTTTCCCTTCAGATCAAAGGACATACCTCCAAGCTGTTTTTAACGCGTTAGGGATCGTGAGACAATAACGTAATTTGGGTGGTTTCATTCGGAATTAACGAAGTGTAATGGAAGAGTGAATTTGGGTTACAAACACTTCGTATTTATCGAGGTATTTCGTTCAAACTACCTAATAGACGACATGTAGCCCAGAGGCATAAAGTGAACCCGTAGAATCGGGTTAAGGAGAACCGAATCTTTACTATCCCTGCACGGGACAGGAGGAAAACCCGTGAATGATGATCGCGATATTTTCAATTTTGAAAAACTGGCTTTAAAAACCAAAGAACAGCTCGTTACAAGCAAAGATAAATCGGTGGAATGGGTGTTGCGACAATCTACGAAGCCTTGAACCAGCTCGACGTGCAGAGCGCATCCGACGTGTTCCGGCCTCTCTACGGCAGATAGTCCACAGATTTTAGTGCTAGTAAAAGTGCCTCCTCGCTATTTACTGTGGGTAAGCAGTTTCATCTGCGGCAGGTCGAAGTCTAGCTTTCCAGCGACGAGGAAGATCATGGTTCGAAGCTTCCTAAACGACCTGAACCCTCTGGCCTTGCGCTTGGCCGCCTGAATTATACCGTTGATGCCTTCCACCAGCCCTTGTGTCAAACCTGACTGAAACCACCGCAATACCCCATCCCAGTGGGTCTTGATCGTTTTGGCTACCTTGATCATCGGCGGCAGTTGGCTGTGCGTGGCCCAGAAATACCAGTACTGCAACTGCTTCTCACCGTCATCTGGATGGCCTGCGTAGTCGGCATATACCGACTGAAGCGTCTCTTTGAGCCGATAGCCCCTGGCCGTTTTCAGCGTGCTGTCTTTCAACTCATCGAACTTCTCTCGCTCTTTGTCCGTAAGGTTTTGCTCGTTTTTCAACCAGACCCATCTCGTCTTTTCCAACTCAGTCCTGTCTTGGCGCTCCTCACGCCGCACCTCGTCCACGGCCTTGTTGACAAGCTTCATCACGTGGAAGCGGTCGAAGGTCATCGCCGCATCGGGAAACTGTTTCCCAACCCCCTTGATGAACGCCGCTGACATGTCCATGCTGAACTCTTTCACCTGTTCGGGTTTACCGCCGTGAGCGTGAAGCTCAGCCTCGAAGCCCGCCACCGTCCGGTGGTCTTTGCCGGGCTCCACGTGCAGAACCTTCGCCTCGTCCATGTCCACGAACACCGTCACGTAGTCGTGCCCACGGGAACGGCTGGTTTCATCCACGCCCACCGCTTCGACCTCGGACCAGTCCTGCTTCGCCAGACTCGAGTCCACATAGTATTCCAGCACCCGCCAGATCCGCGTGTCGTGCTCACCAAGTATTTCGCCGATCCCCTTGGGCGTCATGCCCTTTCTGGCCATAAGCAGTACCAGCGCCTCAAAAAGCAGCGTGAACCCCGCACCAGGACGCGCCCAAGGTACCTCCACCGTTTTTACTCCGTGTTCAGGGCATTTGATCCGGGGTAGGCGTGCGTGAAGATACGCCTCGTGCTGAAAAAAGTTCAGATGTCGCCAACTCCTCTCGTTCGTATCGTGAACCCCGCAAGCCACCTCGCATTGCGGGCACGCAAACCGGCTCCCGGCGGGAAAATCCAGGTACAGATCCAACCGGTGGCGCTCGGCGTCAAAGTCAATATCCACCACCTCCCAGGGAGGGGTCAATCCAAGAGCCATCGTGAAAAGTCCGCGCTCGTCCATCTCTTGCTCCTTCAGTGTGCAAAGGTTACACTGGCAGAACTTCGGCGGAGGATAAGGCAACGCGGGGACGCGACCCGAGCGCCGTCGAAGGTCCGAACCTGGAAAGGAGGGGGAAACCTCTCCTTTTCTCTTTATCCCTTATTACAACAACCAGGTTTGGACTTCAAAGCGATAAATCCCAGGGGTGCGGGGACGGGTCCCCGGATCGGCGAAGCCGATGCATAAGCTGCCGTTACCCACACTAAACAGCGAAGAGCCGTAAAAGTGAGGAGATTTCGAAGTGACTGAAATTGCGGCCTTCTCGAATCTGGCACGAATTATTCGAGTTGTATTGTTTGAAATGGATGCTTCAAGTCGTGCGACACACAAAAAGTGTCTGCTTCGGTGAGAAACCATTCGAAATAATCGAGCATATCTGAATGTCACGTTACAATAGAACGTAGGCTTGTCAAATCTGAAACGAAAGGAAAAGAAAAATGACAAAGCAATATTTCTTGATAGTAATCGGGTTGCTGTTGGCCTTTACCTCCCTCACTTGGGCGGAGGATGGACCGACCGGAACGCAACCCTTTCCACAAGACATGTGTCCCATGATGGTTGCGGATGTCTCGGTGAGTTACGCAAAGACCGAAGACGGTGCGGCGCTGGTATTCAAGACCGAGGCCGAAAACGTTGAAAACCTACAGGCGCGCGTCGAACACATGGCTATCATGTACAACAACCACGACGAATACGGACATATGGGCATGGGTCCGATGATGATGCAGGGACGGGGCATGCAGGGCGGCATGATGGGCGGCCAGAAAGGCAACCGTATGCAAGGAAAAACCAGTGAACCCGGCATGATGGGTCATGGCCAAGGCAAGCAAGGACAAGGAATGCATGGTCAAGGCCGACAGGGTCAGGGCATGAAACCATGTATGCAGGGTCAACAAGGTAAGAGTTCTTGCCCCATGATGACATCGAATGCCAAAGTCGAGAAGACCGACAATGGCGCTCGTTTGATCCTCACTCCTAAAGATGATGGAAATCTTGATGCACTGCGCAAGCATGCACAATGGATGGCCGAGCACATGACCAAAGGGACGTGTCCCCGCATGAAAATGATGGGGATGATGGGTGGCCCAAAGCCCGTGAACTCGCCTGAAAGCGGTGACGAATCGACTGGTGCGGATGACCATTCCCAGCATCATTAACGAACGAGAATCCGGTACCATGCATGGAAGAAGAAGGCGTCATGAAACTGATAAGCGCTATCATTCGCAGATCCGCACTGGCGGGCGTTGAGGAGCGGATCACCAAGGAAGGCGTAATGGGTATCACCGTCACGCCAGTCAAAGGTTTTGGCGAATACCGAAACTATTTCGGCGGTGGGGATGCCCTGGTGGATCACGTAAAACTTGAGGTGTTTGCTTTCGATCAGACGGCCCCGCAAATCGCTGAAGCCATCATGAAGTCCGTCCATTCCGGAGTAGCAGGAGATGGGCTGCTGGCTCTGTTCCCGGTAGAAAAGATATACAAGATCCGTACCGGTCGAGAAGCCGAAATTCTGGGCCAGGGCGGACATTTACGATAAAAAATTGTACGAAGCCGCTTCGCGGCAGTTTTTAGTCCCTGCCGGTCCGTAAGGCCGTGCTCGATCCCACCTTTGTCCTTATGATCGTAAAGCCCCTTGGCGTCTGTGGCGTCTCCCCGTTCTTTCCCGGCTAACCTTGCTTCAAATCCCATGAATCCTCCATCCTCGTGATCTCAGTCGTCCGATTTCCGGGCGACGTCCATCACATGGAGGAAACTCATGGGACATCTCAAGGAAAGAATGAGCGCCGATCTTTTACGCTACGGACTGCGCCCCATCACGCGCAGGCAGTATCTAAACCGCGCCGAATCGTATGTCCGACATTTCAAGCGCTCGCCGGAGCAACTGGGCTCGGCTGAAATCGAGGCCTGGATCAAGCACCTGGCAAGATCGGAAAAGAGACTGGTCAGTTTCCGTCACCAAGCGCTGATGGCGCTTAAGTTTCTCTATTTCGTGACGCTGGATCGCCCTCAGGTTGCGGCCTGCTTTCTTTCTCCCGGGAAGCCAGGGCCGATTCCCGATCCTCTCTCTCTGGGCAATCTGAACCGACTGCTTGATGGCGTTACTTCAGAGCTTCACAAAACGGTTTTGACCGTAACGTTCGGCGGCGGTTTGCGCATAGGCGAGACCTGTCGCCTGCGGACAGGAGACATCGACGGCAAAAGGATGCTGATCCGTCTGGAATCTACAAACAGTGCGTGGCCCCAATTCATTCCGCTTCACCCGGAGACACTCGATACTCTGCGCCGGTGGTGGCGCGACACCCGACCCCGGACGGATCTACTTTTTACACGCGATCACGATGGAAATCCACTGACTCCCGGTCCCATGCAAAAGGCGATCAGGCAAGCTGCAATCGATGGCGGTTTCGATTATACGACGATCGAGAAGACACTGCGTTATTCCTTCTTTATGCATCGTCTGACGCAAGCAGATAACCCGCGCGAGGTCAGGCACATCTTGCGTTGCACCTCCATCCGTCCCGCCCCGGCGAGTTTCATCACCCGGAAGAAGGCGACATCTTTCCATGCATGCGAAGCCGTGAAAGGAGGTCGGATATGAGAAGCGCACGTCAACGAATGGTGCGGCAGATGAAATTGAGAAATCTTTCTACCTCCACGCAAGATGACTATCTGCGCAGGCTGAAAAAACTCGAGCAGCACGTCGGCAAGTCGTTGGGACGAATCGGCCTGGAGGAGATCCGCGACTACCTGCTTTATCTGCATGATAAACGCAGACTCGCTCCGGGAAGCGTCAATTCTTACGCCCGCGCTTTCCGATTTTTCTTCCTCAACGTCATGGACCGACCCTGGCCGCTGGCCGCTATTCCAGCGGCCAGGGAGCCCAAAACGCTTCCCGTGGTGCTTGCGCCTTCGGAAGTCGTCCGCTTTTTCGACGCCGCGAAAAGCTTCAAATACCGGACGATTTTCCAAATCATGTACGCCTCCGGTCTACGCGTCTCGGAGGCGGCCAATCTGCGGGTCAGTGACATCGACAGTCAGAGAATGGTCATCCGAGTAAACCAGGGGAAGATGAACAAGGACCGCTACACAGTGCTGTCCCCAAAACTGCTGCTTATCTTACGCGAGTACTGGAGAACGTGCAAACCTGCAAACGTCCAGGTGAAGCGAACGGATCCCTGGGTGTTTCCGGGAAGAAAGCCGGGGAGCCACATCACGACCGCTTCCATCCAGACCGCCTGCAAAAACGTGCGTGTCCAATCAGGCCTCGAAAAGAACGTGACGCCGCACAGTTTTCGCCATAGCTTCGCTACCCATATGCTGGAGAACGGCGTCGATCTACGCACAATCCAGGTGCTTATGGGGCACGCCTCCTTCTCCACCACGACCATCTACACCCACATCGCCACTGCACGCATTGCCGGGATGCGAAGCCCCTTCGACCTTCTGCCGGGATCGGAGGCAAATCATGAGTAATGATAAAACCATAACGGCTGACGTTCTCCGGGAGAAGTGGGATGAATTTCTCGACGAGTACGGCGATCTCTTATCGCCTACACAGATCAAGGCTGCGCACGACATCATGGCCTGTCGCACACCTGAAATGGGCGGACACTGCGAGCGCAGGCGCTGCGACCATTGTGGACATGAAACGAAAGGCTACAACTCGTGCGGCAATCGCGCCTGCCCCAGATGCGGCGCACTGGCCAAGGCAAAGTGGCTGGCAAAGCGAAGAGACGAACTCTTGCCCGTGCAGTACTTTCACGTTGTCTTCACCATCCCGAAACAGATCGAAGACCTGGCGCTGGTCAACCGGCGCGTGATCTACGACATCCTCTTCAAGACCTCGGCAAAAACCATGCTCACCATCGCCAAGGATCCCAAACATCTGGGCGCGAACATCGGCTTCACCAGCGTACTGCATACCTGGGGAAGCACATTGTTGCATCACCCCCACATCCACATGATCGTCCCCGGAGGAGGGATTTCTTCCGACTCCAAACGCTGGGTGAGTTGCCGCGAAGATTTTTTCCTGCACGTGAATGTTCTGAAAAGCCTCTTCAGGCGATTGTTTCTGGAGTCTCTCAAAAAGGCCTATGAAACGGGCAAGCTGCGCTTTACCGGAAAGTCCGAAAAACTCGCCGATCCGAAAAAGTTCGACAGGTTCATCAAAAAGCACCGTGGGATGAAGTGGCATGTCTACGCCAAGGCGCCCTTCGGCGGGCCGGAGACGATGCTCAACTACCTGTCCCGCTACACCCATCGTAGCGCCATCTCCGATCACCGCTTGATCGGAATGAAAGATGGCAAGGTTTCCTTTCGTTACAAGGACTATAAAAAGGAAGGGGAAAAGCGCGTGATGACGCTCTCGGCAACGGAGTTTATCAGGCGTTTTCTGATGCACGTTCTTTCCAAAGGTTTTACTCGCATCCGGTATTATGGCTTGTACGCCAACCGTTTTCGGGCAAGCAATATCAAGCGCTGCCGCAAACTGCTGGGCGCTCTGGAGCCTGCCCCCATCGAGCGATACGACGAGATGAGCTGGGACGAACGCTACATGGCGCTCACCGGACACGATCCGCTCTTGTGTCCGGTGTGTAGAAAGGGACGCCTGAAGCTTGTGACAGCCTTTCATGGTCGGCAGGAAGACCCTGGCGGTGCGCAAAACATGGCGGATCATACGCCAAGCAGAAACGATCTCGGACAGGCGACAAGAACTCAAGAAAAAATAGGTGCTTCACCGCCCGTCTGAGTTGACGTGAAAAGTTGTTGGCCGAACTCCCTGCGTGGTGAGCCTATGGAAAGGCTTCACGAAGAAGACGGGAGCCTTGTATCCGGATGATCAAAAACAACCGTAAACGGCGCTCAAAGGATCTTCGAAAATGAAAGACAGCAAACGAAAACAATGATTCTCCGGAAGCGCAAACACCATTCTTTCTCTTTTCACCATGGCTCGGAGCCAAATCGAACCTTTCAAAGCAACACGCCAACCATTCATTCCACATAGCGTAACATCGAGGTAAAGCGCCTTCGTACAGAGTTCTTTTCCGCAATGCGCGCTTGCGCGCGACCGCGGAAGAAGACTTTTTAATAATCGGCGAAAACAGGCTTAACTTATTGATATTATTGGGTTGGTCCGACGAATCGAGTCCGATGCGGAGTCCGACGGAGTCCGAGGGTTCATCGGACGAAGTCCGACGTTCTGCTCTCGGACAACGCTCGGACGATGGCCTGCCGGAAAAACGGCGACTTGATCGTTTTCCACGATAATAGTAGACGGGCTGGTCGCTTCGATCACTCCGGTTCCCCGGAGCCTCCTACCGGAAAAGCGGGTCGATGTCCTGGCGCATTTTGTAAAGTTGGTTTGGATGGTTTTCGAGGGAGTGAAATCCCAGTCGCAGGTAGAAGTCGCGCACCCGGTTGTCCTTGGCGTCCACCAAGAAGGCGACCCAGGCCACCTCGTTTTGAACGGAACGATGCAGGGCGTCCATCAACAGGAATGTACCGAGTTGCATGCCTTGGACTTTCCGGTGGACGGCAAGGCGTCCCATCCGAACCGCCGGTAGAGCCGGATAGCGGGGCATCTTATGGACGAGTTCCTTCGGCAAACCGTCCAGCAGAACCTCGGCCATGGAGAGGGTGTAATATCCGTGAACGGCTTTGCTCTCTTTGTCCACGGCGACGAAAACGGAAGCCACGTTTCGCTTAGAGCCTATTTCAGTAGGCAGTGAGGTTGTGGTATAATTTTGTAAATATACTATATTTACAGGAGATCAGGATGGGCTTGGCAGTGAAGGACGATGGCTGGCGCATTTCGGACGAGTTGTGGGAAAAGATGGAGAAATCTCTTCCCGAACGCAAACCTCATCCATTGGGATGCCACAATCCTCGCGTTCCCGACCGGGATGCGATGAACGGTATTCTGTTCGTGTTGCGGACGGGCTGTCAGTGGAATGCGCTGAATGCCACGAGGATCTGTTCGTGCAGTTCCAGCTATCGCCGATTCAGGGAATGGACCGAAGCCGGGGTGTTCGAAGAATTCTGGCGGCAAGGCTTGTTGGAGTACGACAAGCTTGAAGGCATCGACTGGTTGTGGCTTTCTCTGGATGGCGCGATGACGAAAGCTCCGCTGGGTGGGGAAAAAAACGGGCCGAAACCCTACCGACCGCGGAAAACAAGGGGTCAAGCGAAGTCTGTTGGTGGAGGCGAAGGGAATCCCGTTGGCCGTGGCCGTGGACGGGGCGAACCGGCATGACATGAAGCTGGTGAAGGCGACGCTGGAAAGCATCGAAACGAAACGTCCGAGGCCTACGCGAAAGAAACCGCAAGGGTTGTGCTTGGACAAGGGCTACGACTTCGACGAGGTTCGGGAATTGGTGAAGGCATTCGGGTTCACGGCTCACATTCGTTCGCGGGGCGAGGAGGCGAAGGCGATCAAGGATGAGGCTGGTTTCAAGGCGCGACGTTGGGTGGTGGAGCGGACGCACAGTTGGTTGAACCGTTTCCGGCGAATTCTCATCCGCTGGGAAAAGCGAACGGACACCTATATCGCCATGTTGCATTTCGCCTTGGGGATTGTCACATGGAGAGCAACCGGCCTACTGAAATAGGCTCTTAGTGTCCTGTGATGCCCGCTTGTGAAAATAGTCGTCGAGGGCGTCGATCCCGCAGCTGAAATTCTTTCGAAAGTGAGTTTTTTTCAAAGCTTCGAGTCGATAACGATCCCCGATGCCGGAGTGATTCATCGTCCGGTTTCCCTCCGATACCAATCGGCAACTTCCTTCAATTTCGCATTGGGCTCGGGCGGATTCAACAGAGCCTCGGCGAAGGCGATCTGGTCCGCTCTGCTGAGATGGATGATCTCGTGTTCGCGGATGATCTCGCGAGCCTTGGATCCGGCGACCTCGATGATGAAATCCGTCAGGGTTCTCCCCTGCAGGAAAGCAGCTCGCTCGATCGCATCCTTGACATGGGCCGGAATCCTGGCTTCCAGGCGTTTCAGTTGAGTGGCGGGCGTACTCATGCAGTGCCTCCTTTCACAGTCTATTGTACGGCTATCAGCCGGATGTGTCAACGTAAAGAGTGTGGATATCCGCGACAACACCGTGACCTAGGCCAAGATCTTAACTGACAAAACAATCGCGGTTTGCCGAAAACTGAAAGGAATCATGAGTATTTTCTACGTGTTACAATGTAGAAATCCTGTAAGTTGCTGGCTGTCACTTGAGCGATCAGCCCCCGAAGAAACCGGCTATCGATGAAATATGCAACGATCCAATTGGCGATAAAGCGTTGGGAACCACAGGCTGTTGCATTGGATTGGTGTCCCACCGTCCGAGTATATTTCTTCGTGGATTCGTCCAAAGGAAGAAGGTTACGGGACCAGGGTTTTGATGGCGGAAACGACGGCGGGCACCAGGTCGGGTCGCCGTCGGACCAGGCGGACCATCAGCAGGACGGCTACAGCGGCCTGCCCATCGGTGTCGTCCACTTCCTTCAACAATTCTTCGAGGGTATCTACTTGTTCGCTAGCCATGACCTGTCGCTTTCTCGTGGATGGAATGGATATCGAATCAGTACTTTTTCATGCGAAGATACAACGCCACATCGCAGAAATGATGAAAATCCTCGTTGACACGATACAAGGAATACAACCGGTCCCGCTGCTTGACTTCATCCTGATTCAAGGGTTGGAACAGTTTTTCCTCCTCTTCCGTACTCATGTCCCTCATCACGTAGCCTATTTCCACCTCGCCCTTCTTTCCTCCCCGGCGAATGGTCGGACCACGCCGCTTGGGCAAAGGTTCGATCGGCTCGGGGAAATCGGCCATGTCGTCGAACTTTGATTTGGAACCCAAAATCATTGGCCCTTGCCCTGCAAGAACCCAGAGGGGATTGACCTGGAATTGCTCCCACATTTTGCGAAGAAACGACGAAGGAACGTCCTGCGTCAGATCCTGTTCGTATTTTCGCAATGTCCCGATAGGAATTTCCAAGCGGGACGAAAAGTGTTTTTGTGTATACCCCAACTCTTTTCGAATGATTTTGATTTGATTGGCTTCAAGCATGTTTGCCTCCAGTTGCGTCTGTCAACTGATAGTGAAACTACACCAACATATGGATAGTACAGTGTTTTGGCGTTTCCCAATCTTTTGTTGTTTCTTGTTTTGAAAAAATCTCTACCGTAAGAATCGTACATGCTATTTCCCGATTGTCAACACTGGAAAGATGTCTGACGTGGATGTGTTGGAAGATGCAGGGATGCAGGAAGTCGCATGTCATGCAACACTTGCATAAAATGCTGTCTTAAAATCACTAAGTCGACCGGTGTATGCTCCATCCGACTGGCCTCCTTGACGCAGATTCTCGCAGCATTTTGGCAAAAGTGTGCAATGTCGGCACCGGTGAATCCGGGAGTGAGTGAAGCCAGGTCCGTGGCGAGACAATTTCGATCAAGCACCGGATCGAGCACAAGTGGTTTCAAGTAGTGACGGAAAATAGCGATTCTTCCTCTTTCGTCGGGTGGTCCCATCTGAATGATTTGATCGAACCTGCCAGGTCGACGCAGGGCTGCATCGATGTCGTCGGGTCGATTGGTGGTGGCGATGACAAAAACCTTCCCGCGTTCTTCCAATCCGTCCAGCAGCGCCAGCAGTTGCGTCACCATGCTTTTCTGATACTGGGCATCGGCAGAACCACGGGATACGGCCAAGCTGTCGATCTCATCGAAGAGAATCACCGTGGGTGAAAACTCCCTGGCCCGCTCGAAGATATTCCTCAACGATTCTTCCGTAGCTCCGACCCATTTCGAAAGCAGTTCCGGTCCCGATACGGATTCGATATGCGCGTCGCATTCACCGGCTACGGCACGTGCTAGAAGTGTTTTACCTGTACCCGGAGGACCGGCGAGGATGACCCCGCCGGGTTTGGGTTTAGCGCCGATGCGATGAAAAAGATCGGCGTATTTCAGCGGCAGTTCGATTCGATCTCTTACAGCGTCCACCACGTCATCTTGACCCAAAATATCGGAGTACCTTGTGGGAGGAATGACTCTGGATGACGTGTTTTCACTATTTTCGTTATCGTCGGTTCCACGTTTCTCGCCAAGCCCCAGATCGAGATCGATGCTCAGACCTCCGGAACGCCAGGGATTATCTTTCGTTTTTCGCAAGGTCGGTGGAATGGCTTCGTGGATCGGCCAGATCCAGGCGGATTTTCCCGTGTCGCTGTGATACAGTAAAATCCAGTTTTCATCGTCTGCTTCGATCGTATCAGGCAGGGACTCGATCTTTGACAATACAATATCTGGATTATAGTGGGGACAAAGCCGGACTTCAGCGTGGCGAGTGGTTTTCAGCTGTTTTTTCAAAGCGTTTTTATCGAGAATCACCTTTTCGTCCGCAAAACGTCCCACAGTCCACCATGGTGGAGCATCGCATCCGGAATGTTTTAGCCATTCATGGGAACCCCAGAGATTCAGGGCGTCACAACCAAGGATGCAGGTCTTTCGACAAACCTCTTCTCCTTGCTTTTTGCGCTTCAGCCAACAGCGGCGGGTGTCTTCCAACCGGTTCATGAAATCCTGAAGGTCGTGCTTCCCCACCAGTTCGCCATCAATGGAGACTTCGGTGGTCTTCCAGGCTTTGACGATGTTCAGCAGGTTGTCGATGCGTTTGGCGTTTTCGACGAGACCTTGCGTGATCGACAGCTCGAACCAGGATTCACGGCCTTTGTCGTCGGTCGTGATATCAAGGGAACCCAGTTTCGCCAATCTATTCAATCGCTTGCGGATGATGGGGAAGGTTGGCGAAGTCGAACGGGCAAAGGCGATTTTCAGATGGCGAGTGGATTCCGAATACGGAATGGAGGGTGAAACCTTTTCCATACCGTGATGGTCTTCAATTCCCATTCGACCTTCGTCAATCGACATTTGGTTCCAGCCTCGCTTGATATTGGTCGCCAACCAATCGTCGGCGAAAGTATGCAACGTCGTTTCACGGGCTGCCACACGCAAATCGGTCTTCAACGGCTGTTTGCGCCCTGGAGCATAGTCGGTAAAGAAGATCACGAAGTTGGGATAGGCCGGATCGGCATCGCTTTTGTGGGTTCTCCAGCAGACCAGCTTTCGTACAGCCACACCCTTTTTGCTTCTCTTGGTGTAGACCTCGCGGCGAATGATCTCGGATTCAGGTAAAAATGCTGGATCAACGAATTCCTGCTCAGCAATCGGAACGAGAGCCGAGACCTGTTCGACGCGTACATCCGGCCTGACTGCCTGTTTGTCCTCACGAATGCATCGAAACACGGCGTGGATCATGCTGACGGAGGGAGCTGGACCAAGCGGCGACCAGCCGGTTTTCTCGCTAAAATTCATTGCCATACGCCGGACGGGTTCGTTTTTGCTGTTGACCGCAATGAGATCGTTGCATTTGACCTCGACGACGAGGTCCGGCTTCACCCAACGGTAGAGTTGTCCATGGTCGTTGACCTTGCGATACGAGGATGCATAATCCATCGAAATCAGACGTCTTTGCAGGTTGGCATTCTCTTTTCTACTCCAGCCTGTTTTCACGCGACCGATGAGCTGAAAAACGCCTTCCGGTTTCATCAGCGCCAGCAGAAGTTCGGAGACGCCAGAGTTATTGCCCACATACCCAACCACCGCCGCATCGATGGAAATCTCCGGCTTAATCTTGTAGATCCGACCATCGGCAACATGAACGACAAGGCCTTCCGCACCGCCAACGGTCACAATGCGCTTGTAGTGTGCAGTTACTGCAACGGGTGTATCCGCTGTTTCGAAAGGTGCAAGATGAAAACGATCATGGCTCTGACCCACAATCCGTTGAAGGAGATAGTTGGAGAAATCGGTGTACGTGGCCCGTGGATGATACGGAACACGGAAGATTGCACCGTCAAACAATGCTTCTTCCAACTCCGGATCAAGGGTTTCGACTTCCAATATATGGACTTGGGTCACGATGTAGTTGAGAAATTCGTCCAAATCACCTGGAGTTTCAAGGAGTTCCGTTCTTCCCACAGTCGCCGAAAACTTTTTCAGCGGCTTTCCGTTCTCATCTATGGTGACCAGATCGCTCCGACGTACCACCTCACCATCATCATTGATATAGACATCCGAGGTACTACCCGCAGCCAAAAGAAAACGCCCATCCCGGGTGAGATGAGCGCTGGCGCATTCCTGGCCGTTTTCATCAAGGGCGATTCTTTTCTTGAAACCGTGCAGCTTTTTACGGTCGATCGGCAAGAGACGAAAGCGAGAAGTCCCGCCTCGATAGCCGATGTCGAGGCTTCGTGTCATGGCGAATCCTCCTCGTTTTTCACAGACGTGATGATCTCGAACCTATCGACACCGGGAATCAAGGCCAGACTGCGTTCCATCCCGATCCACTTGACGAGAATCTGCGCCAACGGGCCTTCGATAACCTCGATCACGAGTCCTTCGGATCCGGGCGGAATCGGATCGGGGTCGTTCGGCATTTGGATGAGACGAATCCGATCTCCTTTTCGAACGCAGTCCATGGTTTACTTTTCCTCCATGTCGGCTTGGGTGGATTGGGGCTTTTTCACGTTCGATTCCAGGTACTTTTTGTCATCTCTGGGCAAAGCCACCGATGGGCTGAATCCCTGTTCGTGCCAGTACACCAGCGCCTGTCGCACAATGCGCCGAATCTGCAACATACTGGCCTGAGCGCGGGGTTTTAAGCTATCTTTGCCTGGTTGCATGGTGGCGGCTTCGCTTTTGAAAAACGTGCTTACATGGACCGGCAGGATGTTTTTAACCTCCTTGCCTTCGCCCATTTCAGAAATCAGAAGATCCAGCGTGCGTCGGGCTGTACCGAGGGTAGAAGGCTTTTTGCCGACCGCTTTCAAATGCTCCAGATACTGTTCGCAGGCTTCTTTCAGGTTCTTGGTCGTACCCATGATCGTGTTCTCCTTTCTCAATCGTCGATGTCTTCGTTTTTCAAAAAAGCCTCGATCTGATGGAGCAGATACTCCACGTGGGAGATATTGCCCACATGACCATAGTGGATGGATTCAGCCGCTTCGGCGTGGCGATCGAGTTCCTTCGTGATGGTGGTCAGTCGTTTGTCGATCTGCTTCCTCTTCTCTTTGTAGGCTTGCTGGGCAGTCCGTGTGCTCATCGTCTTCATCCTTTCTTGGTCGGCATCGTTGCCGTGTTGCCTGTGTCATGCAGGTTGCGGTCCAATTCAACGTTTTTGCGGGTGAAAAATGCGCCTGTAACCCGTCGAAATTACGCGACTTTTTGCATCGATTTTTGGCGCGGAATTCCACCGTCGCCGACGCGAACCAAAAGGTGACGAAGAAGGTCTGTAAATTGGAGTCGATCTGGCGGTAAATGCCGCAAGCTCGCGAAATCACGCCGCTATTTTCAAACCCCGAAAATTGACACGAAACCCAGGACATGAGCCCTGAATGGTCAGCGAAACACCACCACACAGCACAGTCCATTGGCTTTGGCATGAATTCGCGGTCAGGTCGGAAAGCGATGGGAGATCATTCCGACTGAAACCCGAAGCACCGGTACTGTTCGTCCCACGAAAGCGGCGTGTTGCGCGTCAGCTTCTCCAGCGACAACCCCGTTGGTTCCTTCCCGTCCAGGATTGCGACAATGAGGGTTGGAGACAGAAGCGTCAGGTTCAGCAAACGACCGACATAGGCGCGGTCCACACCGATTTCTTCCGACCAACAGCCTGCCTTCGATACTTACTTCAGGGAGGAAATAGTGATAACCTCATGAAAGCCAACAAAAAACCTTTGAACAGTTCGTTTATTATTGAATCACGGACGGTTGTTGGTGTGCTCTCTGTTTGACAATTTCCTTCGAATATAACCATCAGTCAATCGGTCGCGGACAGATATTTAACGAAATGTCCTACTCCCAGATAGCTCACGGGCAGTACGATTGTATCGTTTGGAGTGTTGAGTTGAACAGATCAAGGTTGAATCCGAGTCCGGGTTGGTCGGACGTGGTGTCAGTAGACGTAATGTACGGACCACCGGACGCTTTTCTCCAGAAGGCATTGACCAACAGCACGGCGTCTGGCTGATATGGAGACTCAGAAGGAGGAGTTGGTAAAAAAGCTCACTTCGGGTGCAGTGGACAACCGACCTCGGGTCAGTGATGCTTACCTGGTTCAGGTGGCCGAAGCCATCACCCGAAAGTCGGAAGACCTATTGGCTGGGAACGGTGAAATCCTTGGTGAACTGGCTCACCGGTTTATTAAGGAATATCGGGTAGATAAGGTTCAACGAAAGATTGAGGTTGAGTTCTATGACGTGCCGGGGTTCCGGCCAAAAATGCCGAAACCCGTGACGTGTACTGAGATGGTGGAGCAATGCAGTCGTGGCATCGAAAATTCTCTGTTTTGAGCCAGTTTGCAACTACCTGATTTTGTTCAACTTATTTTTTTAAACGGAAGTTCCCAGCCATTTGAGGCAGTAGAAATCCTCTAGAAGCAGGAAAACACAGCGAGTATTGCTCGTGTTTTGCGTTTCCGGAAACACACATGTAGGCATGTAACAGGAAAGTAATCGCTTGACATGTATCTCTGCAAGTGTTACAAGTAGGCATGCATATACACATCGTACCCAACAGAAAGTCCAGACCGGCGATTTTACTACGCGAATCCTACCGAGAAAACGGCAAGGTCAAAAAGCGTACAATCGCAAACCTTTCCTCGCTTTCCCTTGAACAAGCTGAAATGCTGAAACTCGTTTTAAAGGGAAAGAAAATCGCGGAGGTTGACAAGCTTTTCGACAAGATCGCCTCAAAGCATCATGGACATGTGGAGGCTGTCCTATTGGCGGCGAAGCGACTCGGTGTCGACAGACTGATCTCCTCCAGGGCCTGCCCCGAACGGAATCTCATCGTGGCCGCGATCGTGGCCCGCATCTGTGAACCCGATAGCAAACTCGCCATGACCAGATGGTGGAAAGACACGACCCTGCCGGAGTTGCTCGATATCGGCGAGGCGAATGAAGATGACATTTACTCCGCCATGGACTGGCTTTTAATGCGCCAAAAGCGTATCGAAAAGAAGCTTGCCAAGCGCCACCTGAAACAAGGCGATCTGGTGATGTACGACCTGACGTCGAGCTATTTCGAGGGGGAAACCTGTCCGCTGGCGGCGCGCGGCAAGAGTCGCGACCGGAAGCGAGGAACCTTGCAGGTCAACTACGGACTCGTCACGGACCGCCGAGGCAATCCGGTGGCGGTTTCCGTCTTCGAAGGCAATACCGCCGACCCGACGACCCTCATGGCTCAGGCCGAGCGGGTGCGAAACGACTTCGGCATCGACAGCATGGTGTTGGTGGGAGACCGCGGGATGATCACGCAAAAACAGATCGACGAGTTGCGTGAAACCGGCGGCTTCGACTGGATCACCGCGCTTAAATCGGGCGGCATTCGCAAGTTGATGAAAGGCGGCGATCTGCAGTTGGATTTGTTCGATGAACGGAATCTTTTCGAGTTCGTTCACGAAGATTACCCGGGCGAGCGCATGGTTGCCTGCCGCAATCCCTTGCTTGCCCGCAAGCGGGGACATAAGCGCGAGTCGATGCTTGAAGCAACCGAAAAGGAGCTTGAAAAGGTCTGCTCGATGATTGAGCGCGGGAGGCTGAAAGGCCGGGACAAAATCGGCCTGCGTGTGGGTCGGGTGATCAACAAATACAAAATGGCCAAACATTTTCTACTCGACATCCGAGATGACGGCCTCGATTTTCAACGTGACGAGAAGGGAATCGCCGATGAGTCGGCGTTGGATGGCATCTATATCATTCGCACGAGCCTGTCCGAAAAGCGGATGGATGCGGACGAGACCGTACGCAGTTACAAGAATCTAAGCGCCGTGGAGCGGGCCTTCAAATCCTTAAAGAGCATCGATCTTCTGGTGCGCCCGATACGCCATCGGACGGAAGATCGCGTGCGTGCGCATATCTTTCTTTGCATGCTGACTTACTACGTGTATCGGCGCATGCTTGAAGCGCTAAGGCCGTTGCTCTTCGCCGACGAAGATCGGGAAGCCAAGCGAACCCGCGATCCGGTGGCCCCGGCCAGGCGATCTGAAAAGGCGAAGGAAAAAGTATTCCGCAAAAAACTTGACGATGGCAGTGACGCTCACAGCTTTCGCACGCTGCTTCATCACATGAGCACGATCACGAGAGATCTCTGCCGCCAACACCAGAACGATGACGACGTACAAACCTTCACCATTGACACGACACCCAACGATAAACAGCGCCGGGTGCTCGAACTTCTGGGAGGTATTTCGCTGTAGGCAGAGCGGCGCATTCTCATTTCAAACCATCTCATTGATCTTATTGGTGTTTTTCGCGTTCCGGCCATGGGAACTTCTGTTTAAACAGAGAACGTTTCGAAACTGAAAATCGGTAGGCAATAATGCGTTCGAACTTTTATCTCCAGTCCGAAAATGTAACCTACCGAAATCGCTACACTTTAGCCATTCGTCGATTTTGACGCCATGGGCTTGAAAAACGGACTGGAGAAAAATATGGGCTTTTTCCAACCGATGTGCGACTGCAACTGAAATCGGAATGAGTTTAGGCTGCAGCAACCATCTTATTGTAACGAGACATCAGACGCCTTCGTTCCTAGAATCCTTTGTGCTGAACTCGGCGCAGCCCAGCATGTAAAGCAGAAGATAAGCCGGGATTTTCAGTATCCTGGCCTCGCCGTCGGTCAAGATATCGAACTCCTCGGCGCGCCGCACCGCCAGAATTCCCAACGTCGCTCCCGATGCCTTCATGTAATCTTTAAGGTTCTTCAGGTCGCCTGGCTTGGTTTCCGTCTTGTACTTCACCTCGATAGGCAGAGTTTCCCCGTCCGGTAGGATCTGCACCAGGTCTACTTCCCGACCGCTGCGGTTGCGCCAGTATAGGGTGAACCTGCCTTCAGGGCTTGCTCCCCAGGGGAAACAACAGGAACCTCATGGAAGAGTAAAAAAATGATCAAAACACACTGGGCTTTACATTTCTCCTTTCACCTTTTTCGACGTTTTTACTTCAACACCGCCACATTTTAATGTACGGGCGGACATCTGGTAAATAATTCGTCCGGAAGCAACGGAAACGGTGATGCTTTTGCGAATTTGCGTCAAGTCGGCTGTTATTGGTGTATGGTGTTTTTTTTGGGGGGCAGACCCGACATGAAGGAGGTCGAATCGGACATTTCATTGGTGTCTTCACTGCTGTTTCCCCTCCACACTGCTCTCCGAAGGCAGGCTCGACCTGGAATCACTTTCTCGGCATCCTTCGCCATGCCTATCAGAATTTCGAACGGCAGGTCGAATCCGCCGATGCTCGTCCGGCCAAAAGCGACCTGGTGCGCCAGACCATACTTGGTCAGATCGAATCCTTCACCCTAGCCGATCTGGCCGCGCAATTGCCCGCCGCCAGCCGCCAGCTGATCAAGAAGGTTCTTTCAAAAATGAAAGACGAGGGATTGGTTCGACTCAAAGGCAAGGGGCGTGGCGCACGATGGGAAGTCGTACGATAAAAGACCACGATTCGACCTCTTCCATGTCGGCACTGAGTCCTAAAATACATCATACAACAATAACAGCCGACTTGAGGTAAATTCGCAACAATATAACCGTTTCCGTTGCTTCCGGACACTGTATTTACCAGATGTCCGCCCGTACATCAAAATGTGACGGGGTTGAAGTAAAAACGTCGAAAAAGGTGAAAGGAGAAATGTAAAGCCCAGTGTTTTTTACCATTTTTTTACTCTTCCATGAGGTTTTCACTGTTTCCCCTCTGAAAAAAGCTTCGAAGGCAGGCTCGGGGATTCCAGCGCCCACCACAAGACCTTGCGGTTTCTTCGCATCGGCTCGGTCGTCAACAGCAGCATCGGTTGGTTGCCGAAGCCCTTCACCACCACCAGCCATAAAGGACGATCGGGACATTCCGGCAGGCGCACCGGCAGGAAGCCGAAGTGAATGAAATAGCTCTTTTCCTTGCCGTCTTTTTCTTTCACGATCGTCTCGGCATACGGGGTTTTGCAGATCGCCGCCAGCTCCATTTCACTTTTCGGCTTTCTCTTGTACAGCAGATGCCGGTCGCCGCGCTGACGCACCATGTAACGGATGCGTTCGTCTCGGGTCCACTTTTTGAGCAACTCCCGCCGGTCACCGCCGCGATCGTACACCAGAATCCCCCGATAATCGGTGGCTTCCAATACATGATCCACAAGCGTGAGAATCTCGCGATTTTCGCTGACGAAATCGGGAGACTCTTGCGACCAGAGGGTCTGCGCCAACGGCGTGATGTCGTGCTCGCCCGTTTCGCAGCCGATCACCTCGCACAGCCAATATCCATTGCCCAGTTTCTTGTCGCTCGCGTCGCGCACTTCGGCCAGATACTGCATTTTCTTCGCATATTTTTTGGTGATGTCCGAAGGATCCACGATCAGCAACGTGTCCTTCCTGACGCGTTTCGCTCCCTGGGAAAGCACCTCTCGTGAAATCTCCTCGGAAAGTTCGTGCTTGTCCAGGTTGGCCGACAACCGTTTGTGGGTGGCATGCAATTCGATGGATTCTTCCAGACAGCGAGCGACCTGAGAAAGCAGAACGGAGCCCGACGCACACATGCCGTAAATCATCTCTTCGACGAAGCGAGTGGACACTTTACCCAGTCTCGTAGAAAGTTCCCCCGAAAATTGATGAATTTGCGCTCGTAGTTTCCTGCCGATCTGATGTACCATGGTCACGGACCTCCTTGGTTTGGCTGAAGAAACAAGGCGTTGGCACCCTTTTCTTTAGCACTTGGAGGTCCGCTTCGTCTCGTATCAAAATCCCCCATTTTCACTTTGATAAACCTATACACCACCGAAAATATTATGGATTTTTTGATTCATGATTGGTTTTTGGGGGAAGTCCTGATTTCTCCATGCTTGACAATCGGAAAATCCCCTGTAGGATTTGAACTATAGAGATATATCTCTGAGACAAGAGACAGCATTTGATTTTGGAAGAATCGAAGCTTCGGGTATGGCCACAATGAATTTCAATCCACTTTTGATTTGTTCGAATTGCAGTCTGAAATGGATTCGATTCGGTCGGTCATTGAGAAACTATTTCAATCGCATTCATATTTTTAATAACCGTATTGGTTATTTTATCCAGGTTTTCAATAGATTAAATTTTCTCCTGCTAATTTTTTTATTTCATGGATGCCACGTGTCCTCTGATGCATTAACAACAGATGAAGATTATTCGGATGTTTTGGATAGTATTGAGATAGAAAAGGATAGTTCGGAATTTCTGGAAATTGGAATGGAGTCGGCAGAACAAGACGACACAGTTTCTCAAGTCTGTGAATCTGCCCAAAAAGATCTTGGCTATCTTGTCTGCCGATATCGCTTGGAATCTTCTTCTGTTTTCGAGGATGTTTCACAGGTTGATACTACCAACACGGATATCGAGAGAATTTCAAAATATCTTCTTCCAGCCCAAAAAGATGCTCCTTTGCCTCTGCTTTTTCAAAATGTTAATCGCTTCGTGTTGCATTTTGATTTGTTACGCGTTGCTTTTCCCATGTTTTATGGATCTTTGACTGCTGAAGGTTATGCCGATCTGGTACTCAACAACAAAACGAGAGCATATTTCGCGGGAGCCATACTGTCTTTCAGGGATAGTTGCAAAGGACACCGGTATGGTTTTACCGTCTACCAGAACAGGCAAGATCAAACCGGAATCGATGTTGAAAAAATCGCCGAGATCCAAACTACACTCGGGAAGGTTCTTCCGGAAACTTCACCTCTTTATTTTCCAATGAACCTGCAAGATGAAAAGGACGTCACATCATGGCTACCGGGGAAGGTATTGGTGCATGATTGTGGGAAAGCAATCGATTTCGAAGTCTACAATCAGGGTATTGCTGTCGGATATGTGCGCTTGTTCGACGAAGTCTCTTTCGCATATGCAAACTCCGAGGTCTCATATGGTTGGCAAGACCTTTTGATTCTGGAATCCGCCCCATTCGATATCGAAACCGTTATCGCCGGTATCGTAACCGGAGACCGTCAGACGCCGCTTTCCCATGTCAACGTTCGTGCTTCCAGACGAGGAACCCCCAATCTTTTCATCAGAAATTCACTCAATGTATTTTCCGAATACGAAGGAAAGCTGATACGTCTGACCGTTCACTCCAACGGTTATGAAATTGACGATCAGATCAACGAGCAGGATGCGCAAATTTTTTGGGAAACCATTCGTCCAAGTTTATCGGGTGTTGTTTCGCCCGATTGGAAATACAGTGAATTTCCCAGCCTTATTGAAGTTCCCACCGCAACCTTAGAGCAAAGGGAAACGTCTTTCTCACGCTTCGGAGGAAAAGGCGCAAATCTTGCTATACTTTCAAGCCTGCTAGATGCTGATTTTGTGGTGAACGGTTTTTTGATTCCTTTCCGATACTATAAAGATTATTTGAGAAATAACAAGTTCGTTTCTACGATCGGTCTTGAATCCTCCCTTCGTACATACGAAGAACATATTTCGGAGATGGTTTCCGACCCGGAATTTTTGACAGATCCGGTCGTGAGAAAAGAAATGCTGAACACAATTAGTGAACACATGCGACGGAAGGGAGACGTGCCAGACGAGCTTGTCGACAATCTTGCTATTCGTATCGAAGAGGTCTTCGACTCTCGGTATACGATGGTTCGTTTTCGTTCTTCTTCGAATATAGAAGATTCTATAGACTTTTCGGGAGCTGGTTTGTATGCTTCTCGATCGGCTTGTGCAGCAGATTTCGATCCGGATGCGAATGCAAGTTATTGTGACGTACAGCGTAATGATCCACGCCTTATCGAAGACGCTCTTAGAAGGGTCTGGGCTAGCTTTTGGGAACCCCGCGCGTTTGAAGAACGGTTGTATTATCAGTTTATTGACCCTAAAGAAACGGCAATGGGAATTGTAGTAACACCGGCCTTTTTAAATGAGGTTGCCAACGGAGTGGTGTTTACCGGACTTCCGCAAATTGTCGGCGATCCTCGCATGCAGGTTAATTCTCAAGTTGGGGAAGTATCGGTCGTTTCTCCGCCCGTCGGAGTGCTGCCAGAATCTGCTCTACTCAGCGTTGAGGGGGATGCAGTAAGTATAGATAGGTGCAATGTTTCTTCGCTGGTGTCTCCTCCTGCGGTTGTTATTTCGGACGAGCTTTACCAAACGATGGGGTTGGTACTTGACGACCTTCGGCAGCGATTTCCAATGGATTTCCCCGAATACGATCCCGAAGAAATTGTGCTTGATCTTGAATTCAAGATCAGGCCTGACAATCGATTGATGTTCAAGCAAGTACGGCCATTTCTCAGAACCGCTATGGTAGAAAATAACGTGAACGAAGTTCGTATTGATATTGAAGAAAATCTTGTACTATGCGGTCGTTTTCGAGATGGAAGAGATCTGCAAAAAGAATACGAATTGAGAACCCAAGTAGAGCTGTTTGAAGAGTCCTTCGTATTGCCGACGGATGGTGAACTTCCTGAACGTCCATTGATTCGAAGTGTTCGTTTTGGTCCGGAAAAAACGGAACTTATAGCTTCCAGTGATCCACAGTGGACTTGTGAGTCATTTGAATCGAATAATACATCATATTTTCGTTATAAATTCCAACAGGCTTTTTCCGGTGGTGATAAAAGTTTTCTCATTTCATGGGAAGCACAGACAAGTGCGATAACCGGCCATCCGCCTATTCCAATAGATATCGATGAAGAGAAAATTTCGGAATTTGACAACGGATGGAGCATGGAGGTCAACCATAACGAAGAAAACGACTTGATTTCCCTGATGTCCTGCAGTTTCGAATCTCTTCCACGGTTCAAACGAAAAGCTACTTTACCTTCGGGTGACCGAATCGAATTGAACGTTTGCTTCAGGCAAGCTTTGATGGGTAGCGGTCCAGCTGGACTGCTCGGTGCGACATATGTCGCACAAGATCGGCAGATTCTTGTTGAAGACTATTTTCGATTGGCCTATGGAGCAGACCATCACAATTGGAAAGAACGATTTCTTGTGGTGTCTCCGGATATTGCACCCGGAGTATGGGCAATAGCGATCAGAGAATCATTTCCTTTCAATCCGTCTTTGACGGTTGTAGAAATGCTTGATGAACAAGGAGAAGTGATTGAGAGCATTACTCCCCTAGAATATTCAAACTTGGCGCAAGAGAACTGAAATGTTTTTCTATCAGCAGGTTCAAGCCTCTTGGTTTATCTGGTTCGTTCTATCATTTTGGGTGGTGCAATTATCCATTTCGTGCTCCGAAGTCTCAGAGAATACTCCCAAAGTGGATGACGATTTTCTCGTTCAGTATAGTGACTCAGACGACAAGGAGACCGAGAGCATGGAATCGATAGACATGGACGACGAAGACGATTTCCTCGAAGAGAGTGCAGATAAAGAAATCGAAGAAGATGCTACTGAAGAAGATAGTGAAAGGGAAGATATGGATTTTCCGGAATCGACCGAAGATTTTCCGGAATCGGACCTTCCGGAACTGGAATGCGTTCCGTTACTTGGAGGCGAGTTTTTCCCGGATTGTGGTCATATGGTGACAATACATGATGAACTTGAACATGAGGTTTGTACTATTGTCCCGGAAGGCCATTGCTATAGATTTTGGATGGGAAATGTTGAAAATACTTATTATAATCGGCCGAATGAATTTCCACGTCATCAAGTAGATTTGACGGCATATTCCATGAGTCGATATCCTGTTACTGTTCGGGAATACAATGCCTGTGTAGAAGCGGAAATATGCACATTTCCAAATGAAGCACATTGTTTTCAAAGCAACAGAGGTTTAAATCAAACATTTTCACCAAACTATGCCAATCTTTCCAAACTCGATCATCCTGTCAATTGCATCCCACTGATGAAAGCAGAACGTTTCTGTAACTGGCTTGGTGGAAAGCTTCCTACCGAAGCCCGTTTTGAATTCGCCGCTGCTGGCCCAATGTCTGGCAATCAAGATTTAAAGTATTTCCCGTGGGGAAACGATACGGATGAATGTCATGCCAATATTTTTGGGGAAGATCCCTTTTCCGAAACTTCGCCGGTAGGCTTTTTCGATGGCCGTTTGAAAACGAGAGAAGAGGGGGGCTGGATCTTTGGACCTGAGGAATACCAGACTTGTGACGATAGATCTTTTTTTGGAGTGCATGACCTCACCCATAATTGTATAGAAATGGTTTTCGATGGTCCCAGCAACTATAATGATTGGCCAGAACATTCCATAAATCCCATAATCGACGGTTTTTGTGAGGGGATACAAGTACGAGGAAGTGGCTGGTCTTATAAAGAAATCGTTCATGCAAGAGTCTATAACCGTAGAGAGTTCTGTATGGTCACCTCCGAAGAATGGCAATTGACTTCCATGCGTGACGATATCGGCTTTGTGGATATTGGGTTTCGCTGTGTTTTTTAAAACCAGCGCCGTTCTTTGCACAAATCTACATCCTGGTCAGGAAAGGGCAGCGTCCCAAAACTTGTTAAAACTTGACGATGGTCTCCTCCGCGCGCCCAATCTGGGCGTGGCACATTCTGTTTAACCAGAAAGGGAGAAGACCATCATGGAAAAGTATGGCGCATTGGAACTTTTGGGGCAAGTGGAAATCGGTGCAGGACTTCCCCCATTTTTTTCAAGGATCGAAGAGGGATAATTGTGGATGAGGATCGCTCCTTTCGTTTCTGGCGTAGAGGGTGCCTTTTGCGGCCTTGTGGAGAATGTCCCGGATACCGTCGGCCAGGGCGTAGAATCGGAAGTCCGGGATGCCGAACAGCCGCTTGGCCGCATCGAGAGCATGCAAAGCCAGGATTTTCAGACGGGCCTCCATCCCGATACGCACCGCCGTGAAGTGCACCGCGGCCAGCAACAGGGCCACAAGGTTTTTCAAACGCCGATAGGTCAGCACACGCACGTTTTCCAATGCGTAGCTTTGCTTGACGAAACGGATCGTGTCCTCCACCCGCCAGCGGGTCAGGTACGATTCCAGCGCCCACCACAAGACCTTGCGGTTTCTTCGCATCGGCTCGGTCGTCAACAGCAGCATCGGTTGGTTGCCGAAGCCCTTCACCACCACCAGCCATAAAGGACGATCGGGACATTCCGGCAGGCGCACCGGCAGGAAGCCGAAGTGAATGAAATAGCTCTTTTCCTTGCCGTCTTTTTCTTTCACGATCGTCTCGGCATACGGGGTTTTGCAGATCGCCGCCAGCTCCATTTCACTTTTCGGCTTTCTCTTGTACAGCAGATGCCGGTCACCGCCCGTTCCCTCAAGCGCTCCAACTCCGCCGTCCGCTTCTGCCGAGGACCCCAAGCCATCGGCAGGTTTCAGCACAAGCGCCTGGCATCCGCGCAATGAATGAACCCGGTCACGAAAGGAATCCCATGAATCCGACTTCCGAAAATGTAATTCCATCCGAACCTTTAAAGACAAAGGGTCTTGCGGAAATGGACGCCGTGAGTGTCGTCCGCCCTGCCGATGAAAAGACACCTGCGGTTTCCCCTTCGCTCCTGGCGCGTCTCCGCTCCTGGAAGAACAATCCCGTCCGCTGGGGCGAGACATTTCTTATCAACCGCGACGGCTCGCCGCGCCGCTATCGCTGGTACCAGGAGCAGGATCTGGAGTGCCGGGCCGACCGCATCGTCCATCTGGACGGCCGCGCCGTGGGCAAGACGGTCAACCTGGCCACGCTGATGTTGTGGTTCTGCCACGTCAATCGGGGGAAATCCGTCCTCGTCGCCGCGCCCTACCAGGCCCAACTCGATCTGATCATTGAGGAGGCGGAGTTTCAAATCCGCAATGTCCCCATCCTGAACGAGGCCGTGGCCCGCGAAAAGAGCGGCGGGTTCAAGATCAAGCGCAAGCCCCACGTGGACATCTTCTTCCGCAGCGGCTGCACGGTCCACTTCCGGCCCGCGGGAACTCGGGGCGACGCCTTCCGTGGCCTGCACGTGGATCTGGTTCTGGTGGACGAGGGAGCCTGGCTGCCGGAGGCGGCCTGGACGGCGCTGATGCCCTGCCTCAACCCCGGCGGCGCGATGCGGGTCTACTCCACCCCCAGCGGCCTGCGGGACCGCGCCTACTACCAGATCAGCGGCCCGGAGGCCCAGCGAAAGGGCTGGACCGTCTTCCGCTGGCCAGCATGGATCGCTCCTGATTGGAGCGCCAAGCGACGCGAGGACTTGCTGGTCTTCTACGGAGGCGAGGGGACGGCGGGCTGGCGGCACGAGGTGGCCGGGGAGCACGGCCAGCCGAGTTACGGAGCCTTCAGCGCCGCCCTGGTAATGAAGGCGGTGAGCGAGATCGAGGGATATCAAAAGGCGGTCCTGCGCGGGGAGGATTTCGTAGGCTGCGCCAATGAACAGGAGTCGCGTCAGCGGATGGAGGCTCTGTTGAACCTCTCCGGCGGTCGCGGTCGCTGCTGGATGGGCGTGGACACCGGCTACACCAGCGACCCCACGGAGGTGGTGCTGCTGGAGGAGGATGAAAACGAGGTTCTGTCCCTCTTCCTGCGCGTGCATGCCGAACGTCTTCCCTATCCCCTGGTCTCGGAGCTGATCGCCTTGGTGGACACGGTCTACAACCCGGTTGGGATCGGGCTCGACCGGGGCGGCAACGGCGCGGCGGTGGAGCAGGAGTTGACCGGCCTGGACAAGTTCAGCGAGCGCGGCATGGCGGCCAAACTGGTCGCCTACCAGAGCCATGAGGAGCCTGTTCTTCAGCTCCAGGGGCCAAGGTTTATGGTGTCGAAAGTTTTCATAGTGATTTCCATTCATTCAAAATCCGAGGGCGAGCATTGCTCCGCCGACAGCTACTCCGACAATAATGTTCAGCAGCTTGACGACAAAAAAGGCTCGCTTCGAGGCAGACAGGAGCGGGAGCATCCCGTGACCGTCCTGGACGATCGAGCTGGTGACGAGGACTGAAAGGGGCATGGTTCCGTTTGCAAACATCGTGACGAACACGAGGTGAGGTCCCGACTCGGGTAAAACACCGATGCCAGCAGCGGCTGCCAGAGTCTGCCAGGGGTTGGAGGACACGAGCGCGGGCAGATCGACGAGGAGGTTGAGCACTGCCACGAGTCCAAGCGCTCCCGTCGTCCAGACGAAGATCTGCGGAATGTGCTTGAGCACTACGTGCCTCCACAGGTGCTCCTCGAGAAAGTGGTCGGGGACCGTCGACGAGATGAACATTCCCAGTCCCATAACTGCGAGCAACGTAATTCGTTTCCAACCCCAATCAGCGGGTCCAACGTTACCGGTGGCAAGCGCAAAGATGAACAGAGCCAAGGCGACCACGAGCGTGGCGCGGTAGGGGCTCGGCGGACGCCACTGGGTCAATATCTCCCCTCGCGGGAAACAGCGGCACTCGTCCTCCGGGTGGACGTCCAATGCGCAGCATTCGCCAGCGTCGGGTAGCCAGCGAGCGGGGACGTATTTGTCAGTAAGCCATCCGACACCGATTCCAATCGCGGCCAATCCAAGGGTCATCAGGATCGCGGTCATTGGAAACAGCGCCAGCATGACAAAAGTCTCGTCACCGCTGGTGGCGATCATTGTGGCCACCAACGCGCCGAGCGTTACTTTCCTGTGAGTGTAGAGGGCGACTACGGCGTAAGCGCCGAGGCAACCGGGAATGGCACCGAGGGCCGCGGCGATCAAGTATTGGCGCCAGCGCGCATTTTGCATAGTCGCCAGCAGAGCTCCGCGTGTCTGAACATTGAGATACTCCACAGCCAGCATCATCACCGCCACGAACGCAGTGATCATGAGGCTCTTTTGGAGTATCTCAACAACAGGCATTGCGGTTCTCCTCGCGCACTACGCAGCGCGTTCGAGCGTTGCGCCACATTCGGGGCAGCTGTCCAACGCACACTGTTGTGAGAGATGTCCGTGGATGGATTCGCCGGTGGCTGACACCGCGATTCTCCCGTCTGCATCCCTTAGTCGCGCCATTTCCTTGGCAATGTCTGTCAGGACTTCCTGATCATCGGCGAACCGCATTTGGGACATTTGAGCGTTGTGCATGACACTCCGTTCTTATGCGGCGCGGTCGCTCCACACGAGGTACAGACGCAGTCGCCGCCCACGCCCATCCCACGGCCTTTGCCCTGTCCTCGGCCTTGTCCTCCACCTTGCCCTCTGCCAGTTCCGCCTTTGCCGCCATCTCCGAGCGGACCGGTTCCATCTTTTCTCGGCATTTTCATTCCTCCAGACTGTTTGTGAGACTCCCATCACAAGGATCAAGCGGGAGCCTCGGTTTGTTTCTTCCGACCTTGCTGCTCAATAGAAGCGCCCTTGTTTCGCAAGGATTCCGTATTTTGCTTTGCCGCAATAAATCACGACAGGGAGCGGCCGGAATCCTGAGCCACACGAGCATGGTATTTTGGGGGCAAATATCATGTTCCCCCTAAAAGTCTTTTTACTGGTTCCTGTTTCTCCACGGCCTGCATCGCTTTTTTCTTGCGATCGGCATCTCCGAGATAATAGTGGCGGATCGGTTTCAAATCCTCGTTGAGTTCATATATTAGTGGAACACCGGTTGGGATGTTCACCTCGACAATATCAGCGTCGGACACGTCATCGAGATGCTTGACCAATGCACGTATCCACCCGCCGTGGCGCTCGAGTTGCTCCCCAGCAGAGCTCTATCCTCCAGGCGGGCAAGGAAAAGAATAGCATGGAAAGAAAGGAAGGTGAAGATGAGATAGACGAAAGAGCTTAAGCACTCCTATGGAACCGGTTGACAGCGCCTCAATCAGGCGCTATTTCTTGAACCTAGGTGGCGCTCTTTTGCTCGCTTATACTGGCGCTCATTTACGTGCTTATTTCCACCTGACATTTTGTTAATAACACGTCCGAACCCGATTGATAAATGGTCATTCTGGTGGGCGGCGGTTTCCACGTTTGGAACTCGGGATAAAGGGGTTGAGTCGAACCTTTCATTAATGTCTTCATGGCTATTTCCTGTTCACAGGGCGTAGCGAAGACAGGCTCTCCCGTCTTCGAGCGCAGCCGACTTCGTGCCAGTGACCGGAGAGGAACGGAGGCCGGGGAGTCCAGAGGGGTGGAACCCCTTTGGTTGGTTCAGGTCTCCCGACCTGAACCATAAGTTTTCTCGAATCCTCCGCCCCCTCGGCATGAACCTGCGGAGCAAGTCGGGAGACTTGCTCCAACATTTGAGAAGCGTTCAATTTTCCGTAATATCCTGCTTGGTTTTGTAAAGTCGCAGAAGGATCGTTCGATCCATATCGTAAACCTCGCGAGATCCGTAAAACAGCTTTTGTGTGCCTGAAGCCTGGGCGATGAGGACTTTTGCACGCCTTTCCTGTTCTAGATTGCATAGGTAACGGTAGCCTTCCACGTTTGATAGTAGCATTTGATCTTCTAAGAAGACCTCTTGACGAAAGCGCAGTTGACATACGCTGGTTTCGTAATAGTAATCGCAGTTGCAATCGGCTTCTTCCTCAATCAGCTTCCATCGAATACCAAGCTTGAAGTAGTTTTCCATTTTCGGAGGAAGATACAGCGAGGTGTCCATATCGTTATTCTGTTTCGCGAAATGGCGGTGCAGGATCGGAGAAATGGAGCATACGGTCTGGCCGGGTTCGAGATGGGAAAGCTCCTTTTTCAAAAACCGGTACTCCTGTTGGAAAACAGGCAGTTCGTACTCATGAAAAACATAGTAGCTTTCCACTGCCAGGGAGGGTACCAGAACGACGAGCAGCGTGCCGAGAGCGATTTTGTTTTCAAGCCACCGACGCATGCGGTCCGCCCCAATGGCTGTGAGAAGCATCAAAGGGAATAGTCCGGCCATAAAGTACCGAAACGACACGAAATTTCCTGTCTCTTTCCCTGTAATAGCACCGGAAATGAACGACAGGCATGTTGTCAGATACAGGGTTAGCAAAAGGAACTTGTCCTCCCGGAAAAGGACCAGGATTCCTAGTAGAAAAACTCCCGAAAACAGCAGGAAAAGCAGGTCGAACTGTGTCACGGACCGGATATAATACCATGGAATAACAGGCAAATTCGAAAGAGTCGAAAAAGAGAAAGGGGTGTAGCCGAGCGATTGAAAAACCCACATTACAACCATTCCGTAAACCAAGGCTCCTCCCCCGATCAATGCGAGCCTACGTTTGTCGATCGGCGGGGGCAGCAGCACGATCCATAGCAGGCTCCACCATGCCGTTTCGAGCCTCAGCATGGGAAGTAGCACCAAGGCAAGGAGCATGTAGCCAATGCCTTTTTTCTTTCCTGCCCGAATATCCGCCCAGTTCAACAAACCCCACAACCAGACCGCCAGACTCACGACGTGTTGGCTGTCGGAGGAGTAGTACATCATCATTCTCGGCAGAACGGTCATCAGCAACGCGACGAGTACCGCCCGACGATGCGATACGAAACGCCGTGCGGCCAGATAGGAAAGCAGCACGCAAAACGCTCCCGCGAGAGTGACCCAGAAGGCGATCCACATTTCAGGAACGAAGCCCAGTCGGGAAACAAGCGGCTGAATCTGCGTGAACAGGATGGAAATGTATTTGTAGTCGTATCCGGGAAACACGACCGGAAACCAGTTGGCCGGCAGCGGATCGCGTAAAAATCCTACGACCAGTACGAAAAGTGCAAGTCCCAATGTGAAAACAACGGCTTTTCTATCTCCTTTTTCCTCGGAGAATGTCAGGAATTCCCGACGTGTCCACAGGAAAGATTGGAAGCCTATCAGCAAGAAGGTGAATATCAGCAGAACGGGGAAAACGCCTTGTAAAATTAGCTTTACATATATGGAATACCGGTTGAGTATATCCACCGGTGGATTTTCGTGGTTGAAATTCTCGGTGACCTTCGTTTCGACCTGGACGAAAAGCGAATCTCGTTCCCTCTCTGTCAGAACGCCTGCCACCTGCTCTAAAGCTTCCGGACAACCATTGTCTTTCGACAATACACGAAACGTTTTCGTCAAGTGACCGTGCTCGACTTCAATATCCGGATGGGTCAGAGTCACCGAAAAAGCGGGAGGATCACCGAAGGTCAGGCGGGCTATCGTCGTTTCCAGTTGGATGGAATTCAGCGCTTTTCCACAAGGGGAAGGGAAGGGATCGCGGGTCAGTTCCTGAAACGCTTCCGAAGCGATGGGAGGAAAAACGTAGGACTTTTTGTGAGTACGAACGGGATTGTTTTGATCGGCGGAAGCTTGTGGCTTCGTGGTTTCGGCAAAGCCAAGCACCGCGATACTCACGATCGCCACAACCACCCCTGTCAAACCCGTCAAAGGACGCCACGTCATAGTATTTTTCATCCCGTCTTCAATACGGAAGTATGCTGACAGTACTCATCCGTACACAATAGAAATCATGGATCTTCTTCGCGTGAAAGGTTCAAGAATCAGTTGAAGAAAGATTCAGGTTTCATTGGATAGATTCCATTTTCTCGGATCGAGAATACTCCACCCCCGATGAACATCGAACTCGAACCTGAAAAGAGGGAACAATAGTACAATTTCGTAAGAATTTCCGCAAAACCAGGACAATATTAAATCGGCACTTAGAACCTAAGGCATCTCACCGCTCGCCCTGAGTGATTTCGCGAAGCGAAATTTTATCGAAGGGTCCCTCGATACGGCGGCTACCGACGCCTACTCGCGATGAGCGGTGATGATTTTTCTCGGTGCTGTTCGTCAATGCCTTCTGGACAAAAGCGTCCGGTGATCCGTACATGTGGTCTACTGATGCCACGTCCGACCGATCTGGACTCGGATTCAATATTGACCTGTTCAAATCAACACTCCAAACAGTACAATTGTCCTGCCCGTGAACTAGCCGGGCTGCAGGAGGCAGCTAAATCGACACGCTGACACATCATTACAAATGACCGATTCAACTGCGTATTTCCACCTTTTGTTTTCCTTCTTCACCCATTGACCGCCATTGCCAGATTAGGACAGCTTTCGCAACTCAGCTCCCGATTCGCCTCCAAACGGGCTTGACGAGCCCTCGCTCGAGCCGCGGCCAGTTCCTCCGGTACTCCGTCACCATGGCCGAAGTACATCTCATCCGGGGTCTGACCATCGAACGCCGAATGCGGCAGATTACGGTTGTATTCTTCTATGTAGTACCTCACCAAACGTTCCAGCGCCAACACGCTGTCCAGTTGGTTCAGAAATAACCACTGGTGCTTCATCACACGCCAAAAACCTTCGATCATCGAGTTCGAAAAAAGCACGGCGGTCTGCGCCAGGATCAGCGCAAGCAAACCCTCTTCCACAAGCTTCATCACCGCACTGTGGAAGTTCTCTATTCCACCATCCACCATCACCGCCTGTGGGTCCACTTGGTCCCCAACCTCACTGCGAGACTCATAGGCTTTAACCAGCAACTCCGCGCTCGACGCGGGTTCCAGCTTCTCACTGACTCGGTAGGCCAGGATGCGCCGAGAATAGTTGTCGATGATCGCC
The DNA here is from genome assembly GCA_963663525.2 of Myxococcota bacterium. Lineage (GTDB taxonomy): Bacteria > Myxococcota_A > SURF-8 > SURF-8. The sequence goes on along the minus strand of CAXXHC010000001.1, from coordinate 2,964,800 downwards.
TGGATATAGGCCTTCGAGCCGTTGACAAGTCGAACCACCGTCACATCGACATGCCAAATGCCGTCCGGCTTGTTCGCGCGAATACCCTCGGTAGGCTTGGATGGATGAACTCGGGTTCGCGGACGTCTCCAGTCACGTTCACGTGCATAGCGCAACCACGTCGAAGGAGACGCAAACACCTTGCCCAGACGTTGTGCAAGCATCCCAAGACGACTGGTCGGCACATGACGATAGTCGTCGGAAACTGCCATCTCGTGCATCAGGCGAACCTCTTCCGGTGTCAACTGGGTGGGGTGGATCGCGGGACATGACGCGCGATCATCAAGCGAGCAACCCGCCGCCTTCCCACGACACCAGATGTGATACCGCGAAGGGCTGATGCCGACGATGGACAGAACCGCCTTCATGGGTATGGCCCGGCAGCCTCTTTCAATGGCTGAGAGCAGTTTCTTTTTATCCGCACCCTCGGGCAACCTCTGCTGGTCCAAACGGTTCTTGGAAATCCGGCAGAGGGTCTGGAGCAATATCATCACAGCCGTTACGATCCGTAAACGTCGTTCCAGCTTCAAAATCCGCTGACGGACCAAAGGATCATCGGTCATGTCGAAAATCTCATTGCTCACGACTTCCAGTTCAGGTCCATGCAACCAGCCATTGATCGTCGATCTGGGAACCTCGAGATCTTTAGCCAAGCTCACATCGCCAGTTTTTCGGACGTATTCGCGAAGTCGATGGTCGTAAACGCGCTTTTTCTGTGGAGTTGATTTCATTGTCGTATCATACTACAGAACCGTCGGATGCAAAGAAATATCATTGCTCAGCCATTTTGACCGACGGACGGCATGTACGGTCCACCGGACGCTTTTCTCCAGAAGGCATTGACGAACAGCACGGCTGGGAGAAGGGTCACGTAGAGAACCTTGTCAAACTCTCCCAGCGAACCTTTCTGACACCTCCTCCTTCATTCGCGGGCGATGCGGACAACCTTTCCGATGTGAATCTCCACCTGGCGTTGGAGCGTCGAAAGGATCTGGAGCGGGTCGTGCAGGGGAAGAATCGAACACGAGGTGAGTTGTTCGAGGAAGAGAAGGCACGATTTTTGCCCCTTTCGGACGCTGTATTCGAAGCCTGCAAACCTCATGATAACCGTGTGAGCAAACAGCTTCTTGTGCGTGTGGAGACCAACGCCTATTCGGTTCCCTGTCGTTGGGCACACCATCGGGTCGTGGCCAAGGCTTTCGTAGACCGGATCGAAATCTATCATGAAGACGAGAAGATCGCGACCCATTCTCGCCGGTACGACAAATATGGCTACGTACTCGATCCCTACCACTATATCCCGATGCTGGAGCGCAAACCGGGCGGACTGTTCAACGCTCGTCCCTTCAAAGGCGAACCCTGGGGTAAGGATTTCACGCGGATGCGCCAAGAGTTGGAGTTTCGTTACGGCTATGACGGAACGAAGAAGTTCATCAAGGTGTTGTTGCTGTTTACCAAGTTTGAGGCAGCCGCCGTGAAAGAAGCGGTCCGTCTTTGCGTGAAGCGCCGGGCCTTCAACGACGAAGCGGTTCGCACGGTGCTGACAAACGAACCGGTGCATCGTCCCTCGCGCCTGGATCTTTCCCATCGTCCGGACCTTCAGGCGGTGACGGGCACAGAGCGTCCCATCGGCGTGTACGATGCGCTGTTGAGAGAGGAGGTGGGACCATGAAAGGCGAACTGTTGTTGAAAAGTCATCTCAAGACGTTGCGTCTTCCGGCCTTTGCGCGGGAGTACCCGGCCATGGCTCGCCATTGCGGGGAGGAAAACAAGCCGTATTCGGATTTTCTGCTGGGTCTTTGCGAGATCGAGGTTCAACAACGTGAACAGCGCTCCGTGGCCAGGAGACTGAAGGAAGCGGGCTTTCCCGCACCCAAGGATCTGTCGAACTTCGATTTCGCCAGTGCTCCCGGGGTCAACAAGCGCAAGATCCTCACCCTGTCCCAGGGGGAGTACATCGACAAGCGGGAGAATATCGTGCTCATCGGCCCTCCGGGCGTGGGCAAAACCCATCTGGCCATTGCGTTGGGCCAAGAAGCTTGTCGTCGCTCGAAACGGGTGAAGTTTTTCACGGCAGCTGGGTTGACGACGGCCTATGCGGAGGCCCGGGAGGAGCGCCACGTCCAGAGGCTGGAGAACCATATCGACAAGCGCCACCTGGTGGTGGTCGATGAACTGGGCTACGTGCCGCTGGGCCAGGGAGCCGCCGAGAACCTGTTCCACTTCTTTAGCTTGTGTTACGAGCGCACCAGCCTGATCGTCACCACAAACTTGCCGTTTAGCGAATGGCCGCAGATCTTCGGCGATGAACGACTGGCTGGGGCTTTGTTGGATCGTTTGACCCACCGGGTGCACATCGTGGAGATGAAAGGCGACAGCTTCCGGCTCAAGGCCAGTCTCAAGCGAAGGGAAAAGGGGAAATAAGAATGGTTTTTTCGCTTTATGGGATGCCGGATGGGCCTAAAAAAGAGGAGCCGGATAAAAGTGTCCGGCCCATCCGTGTATCCACCCGCCGTGGCGCTCGAGTTGCTCCCCAGCAGAGCTCTATCCTCCAGGCGGGCAAGGAAAAGAATAGCATGGAAAGAAAGGAAGGTGAAGATGAGATAGACGAAAGAGCTTAAGCACTCCTATGGAACCGGTTGACAGCGCCTCAATCAGGCGCTATTTCTTGAACCTAGGTGGCGCTCTTTTGCTCGCTTATACTGGCGCTCATTTGCGTGCTTATTTCCACTTTTTGTGCCTGCTCATCTGGCTGCTGATTCAGCAGGAAAAGTTGACCGGAAATACCGGGTCGGCTAGGCTGACAACACTTGAATAGGGCAGCACCCACAATAGTCCGTGGAGATCATCATGAATCACAAAGCCATCAGCCGCAAGACGGGCCAGGGCGAGTAGTTACGTTTGAGTTTTGGTACAGGAAGGGATGGAAACTAACTACCGGAAATAAAATATTCAATACCGAATTCAAGTAAAAACATATCAATCGTATTCTGATAAGCCTTAAGTACTTTTGAATCTTGATACTCGAATCCAACTCGAAACCTTATGCCCTTTGCTGAGAAAACATATCCATTTATTCCGCCTCCAATTTTATATTCATTATCTTTATAGTATAGGACGGGAAGACTACAGTTATGATAAAGTGAAAAAAACACTTCTACATACCATGCCCATTCAAGTGAAAAATCTTCACCTGTAATAGCGTATTGATCTATTTCAAACCCAGTTCTCAACGATCGTAAAGTATTGTTGTTCATATCGTGATAATACTCCAAAAATGCAGTTCTTCCAATTCTTGATAATCCAACACCGGGAGAGTAGTCATTAACAGGCCAGAAATTTTCTACAAAAAGATTCACTTCACCGATTAGTCTATAAGTTTCGTCGTCTTCCTGGAACCAATAGAAAATATCTCTATATGAGCCCATTAATGAAACGAGTTCAGGTCGTTCGAATTCGCTAAGTGTATCAATGCTAAGCTTTAATATGGGTATTTTAATACTTGCATACGGATTGTGGGTATTCTGTCGTTTAACCTCAATTGTGTTATCACCTGATGATGTAGTTTTTCCAATTCCGGTGACTCTGTTCATAGAGTTCATTGCAGGTCCCATAACTCCCCCGTGCAGATCAATATAGTCTCCATAGCCGTAATGCAATGCCGCGACATAATCAGCTATTTTGTACTTGTAGCTTAGTTTGCGATCTTCATTAAAACTAGAGTAACCAATCATACCAACGAAGCCTCCGCTATGGCCATCTGGGTTTCCTGCGTATATCAATGCATCCATATGGCCCATGGTAAAGTTGGTGTCTGCCGTTGGGTGACCCTTGGTGTAAATTCCAAAGTGAAGCATATAATCGCTGAAACTGCGTGCGAATTCAAGGACTAATTGGTCATGCAGCAACTCTTGAGTGTTGTAAAATGTCCTTGTAGCGTTTGTATTTTGGTGATTATTAAATACATCCAATTCGTTTATTTTATTGGCGGAATACGCAAACGGAGAGTGTAAGCATCCCAGTGCGAAAAGAAGCATTGTCAAATATTTCAAGGGGGGGAGAACGATAGACCCCAGATGGGAGCCAAGAATCCACCGCATCAGCAGGCTTGCGATACGATATACACCCGGCATGGCGACGTGAGCTGGATTGCCCGATGATGCTAATACGGTTGCCTTTCTAGCGTATCCAAGTTCATGCAAGCCATTGTATCCGTTCCACCCGTCTGTGAGCACAACCGCTCCATGAGTCACCTCGTTTCGAACAAATGGCAAGAGATTTGTGCCGGAAGTGTCGGGTACATGACGCATCCGCACCCGCCCAAAGTCTTTGGGTCGCTTGGTCTCCACGGCGATCACCACAACGCTTTTGCTCACGCCTCGGCTACGTTTGCCACCCTGTTGGACGCCGCCAAACAGTGTTTCGTCCGCTTCGACCTCGTCCAACAAAAGTTTACATTCAGCATTCAACATTACCACATGATCCTCCCTCGGAAAAGTGGACGGTGCTTCACTAAAGAAGTATTGTTTCTTATCTCAGATGTATCTCTATATTATGAATCCTACTCGGTATTTCCCGATTGTCAAATCTGTATAGATGTCTGATGAAGCGTAAGCCCAATGAACCGAAAAACAGATTTTCACAATCTTGATCTACGCAGTGTGCCTGTCAAGCGATAATGGGAGACTCCATTTACTTGAAAATACTGATCTTTTTCAAAGTGCCATTTTTGCCATTTCGTGTCAATGTATGCTATGAAATGTGAATTCGAAAGCAGAATTTGACCGATTATCAGGATGGAAACATGGCCGAAACGACCACGAGGAAGGAACTCATCGTCTACGCTGTAACCCTGCTTCTCAAAGCCGTACTCCTCGCAGCCGCATGGGCGGGAAAAGCGAGGAGAAAGGGATTGGAATCCATCGCAGAAATGTCTGCCGATGAAAAAAACAAGGAGATCGTCTTTCTACGCGATCAGGTTCATCAATTGAAAACCCAAGTTGAGATCCTGAAGAAGCGCTGCCATGTCTCCTCGAAAAAGCCTCGCCACTCCCTGAAAGAGCGCTTGTTTATCCTCTGGCATATGGCGTTCTTCCAGATTCCGCGCAGCCATGTCAGCAGATATTTCGGCATCTCTATTTCGACCCTGTATCGCTGGCTGGACTGGATTCAGGGTAATAAAGAGGATTCCGAACGCCAGGCCTGGAACAAGACGCCCGATGAACTGGCCTGGCTGGTCTGGCGCTTCGCTGGGGACAACATCCAGTGGGGCAGGATACGCATCGCCAACCAACTGAAGATACTCGGTATTTTCCTGTCCGCCTCCACCGTTCGCAACATTCTCAATCGTCCCCAGCCCAAAGAGCCATCTCCGGCGAAATGCGCTGAGAAACGGGAGCTTCTCGACGAAAACGGTTGTCGCATTCCAGCCTGGTATCCCAATCATCTCTGGAGCGTGGATCTGACCGAGGTCTATCGCTGGGGTTTGTGGAAGATCTACATCTTCGTGGCCATCGACCATTTCTCCCGCAAGGTCGTTGCAGTAGTTCCACTTGAAGGTCCGAATGCCGGTTGGGTGATCAACGCGTTGGAAGCTGCGTTCGCCCAATTCGGTATTCCCAAACATCTGGTCAGCGATCAGGGACCGCAATTTACCTGTGCTGCCTTTGCGGAATTCCTGGGCCTGGATGAATACAAGGTCAAGCATCGTTTCGGCGCGGTAGGGCAACATGGCAGCATTGCGGTAACGGAGCGGGTGATCGAGACACTGAAATATGAATGGCTCAAGCGGGTGGCCATTATTCGGGGTTACACTCACCTACTGACGCTTTGTGAAGACTTCGTCGTCTGGTACAACGAGTGGCGTCCTCATGAGTTTCTGGGTAGTACCACGCCAAGCCAGGTCTACCGGGACTAAGTTGTTACCTTCGTGCCGAAGGATGCCAAGGCCGTGCCGGAACACATCGAAGTGAAGCTCTTTTCCGAGACGAAAATTGCTGGCTATTGGCTGAAGCAGGCGGCGTAAGTCGTCTGAGCAGGTGAAGGTCTGTTTTTCGGTTCATCGTGGGTGATGTGCGTCCAGATGTCGAGAAAAAAGGACACGCCTGTTAGAAAGGCCTCCCCGGACAGCTTTCTGTAATATCGTCATCGTCTTCCCACAGATCAGATCCGTCTCATATTCGATTTCCAAAGAGCGAAAGCATCGAAAACTCTATCACTCGCGACTGTCCCATTGTCGCCGTCGAGTAGCCCGAGGTAACCTCCCCCTCAGGCTCTCACAGAACCGGACGTGAAAGTCTCCCTTCATCCGGCTCTTGTCATCCAACCGCAGGCTTAACGCCCAACTTTAGCCAGTGTGCAAAGATTGTAGGGTCTTGACGTGCTATACGTCCAAGCCAATACTCAGCTTTACGGCTACTACGTCCAAGCTTTTTGTGTTTCCGCATGGCCCATTTCTTCAAAATGGAATTTAACTGGTGAAAGACGTAATTGAGCGCTGATTTGCGATACGCGCCATAGTAATTGATCCAGCCGTGAAGCATAGGATTGATCCATTTGGCGATCTCGTCCAGCGACAAATCACTACGACAATGCAGCCGCAAACTACGAATTTTACGACGCATCTCTTTAAGAGCATCTCGGCTTACCTGTGGCGTGAAGTCAAGGGAGTACTGACCGGATTGTCTGCGGTTCCAACGAGGTTCGAAATCATACCCAAGAAAAGTGAAGCGCTCCTCCGGATACTCCAATGGTCGCCTACCCTTCTTGCAATATACAATCTTCGTCTTCACCGGATGCAACTCCAGTCGGCAAATACTCAGGCGTTTTTCAATGCAATTCTTGATGTACTTCGCCTGCTTCTCCGTCACACAATGCACCACGATGTCGTCCGCATAGCGCTCGAACCCGATTTGCGGGAAGTTTTCCAGCATCCAATTGTCAAAAGCCAGATGTAGAAACATGTTCGCCAGCAAAGGACTGATCACACCGCCTTGCGGCGTGCCCTTCCCTCGCGACTCCATACTTCCGTCAGGCATCATGACAGGCGCTTGCAGCCATCGCTCGACATAGAGAAGTATCCACTTCTCATCCGTGAAACGACGAACCGCACGCATCATCAGGTCGTGATCCAGGTTGTCAAAGAAACCCTTGATGTCCATGTCGATCACCCAGTACGCTTTGAAGCAGCGCCCCCGCGCACTTCCAACAGCGTCCAAGGCGGACTTGCCGGGACGATATCCGAAAGAGTCAGGATGAAACAGCGGGTCAACTTCCGGTTCGAGATAGAGCTTCACCACCATCTGCGCAACCCGATCCGCAACAGTCGGAATTCCTAGAGGACGGATTGATCCATCCTTCTTGGGGATTTCAGCACGTCTCACCGGAGGCGGGAAATACGACCCCGACGACATCCGGTTCCAGATCTTGTACAGATTGTCTTTCAGATTCTCTTCAAATGCCGAAAGTGTTACGCCATCAACACCTGACGAACCCTTATTCCGTTTCACGCGCTCATACGCCTCCTTCACTTTCCACTTGGAAATCACAAACGGTTTGTTCTTACTCATGCACTCCTCCCGCAAGCGGTTGACGCATAAACAAAAACTGGATGACGTCGCCCCTTCGCTCCACGGGAGTTACCCCGCTTCATCACTACTACGGGCGACTCCGCCCCCGTGTCCCGCATCGGTACTCTAACCTCGACGGGGCTTCCGCCTCGGCTTCTCCCTTTACATCTGGCAACGTGCACGTAAAATGGAGCCAGCCACTGACCTAAAAAAGCTTGCAAAATAGCGCCACCGTTTGAAGCTTTTCCTAAAGTTGTAGATGATTGATTTTATGGATCATTTTCAACGATTGGGGGAGGCGGGAAGGATGCTGACGGTGGCGGATTACGAACGAATTCGGAAAAAGGTAAAAGTGGAGGGGTTGAGCCAGCGGGAGACAGCCCGGGAGTTGGGTCATTCCCGCCATACGGTGAAAAAAGCGCTCGATCTGGTGGAACCACCGGGGTATCGACGCACGAAGCCTGTGGTCTGTCCGGTGATCGAACCTGTGAAAGGGTTGATCGACACCTGGTTGAAGGAGGACAAGGAGCGGCATCGCAAGCAGCGTCACACGGCGAAGCGGATTTTCGAGCGCCTTCGCGAGGACTATGGGTTTAAAGGCTCCTACAGTGCGGTGCAACGCTACGTGGCGCACAAGAAGGAAACGAGCGGAGCGACGTTCTATCCTCTGGCCTTCGATCCTGGGGAAGAAGCCCAGGTGGACTGGGGGGAGGCCCGGGTGATATGGGGTGGCGAGGAACGCAAGGTCTACCTGTTTTGTATGCGTTTGTGCTTCAGCACAGTCTGTTTCGTGTGGGCGTACCTTCGTGCGAATCTGGAGTCGTTTCTGGACGGTCATGTGCGTGCCTTCACCTTTTTCGGCGGGGTTCCCCTGCGTGTGGCCTACGACAATCTCAAGAGCGCGGTGATCCACGTAGGCCGGGGGCGGGAGCGAACGCTGAACAAGCGGTTCGTGGCGCTGCGTTCGCACTACCTGTTCGAGACACGTTTCTGCAATGTGGCAAGCGGCTGGGAGAAGGGTCACGTAGAGAACCTTGTCAAACTCTCCCAGCGAACCTTTCTGACACCTCCTCCTTCATTCGCGGGCGATGCGGACAACCTTTCCGATGTGAATCTCCACCTGGCGTTGGAGCGTCGAAAGGATCTGGAGCGGGTCGTGCAGGGGAAGAATCGAACACGAGGTGAGTTGTTCGAGGAAGAGAAGGCACGATTTTTGCCCCTTTCGGACGCTGTATTCGAAGCCTGCAAACCTCATGATAACCGTGTGAGCAAACAGCTTCTTGTGCGTGTGGAGACCAACGCCTATTCGGTTCCCTGTCGTTGGGCACACCATCGGGTCGTGGCCAAGGCTTTCGTAGACCGGATCGAAATCTATCATGAAGACGAGAAGATCGCGACCCATTCTCGCCGGTACGACAAATATGGCTACGTACTCGATCCCTACCACTATATCCCGATGCTGGAGCGCAAACCGGGCGGACTGTTCAACGCTCGTCCCTTCAAAGGCGAACCCTGGGGTAAGGATTTCACGCGGATGCGCCAAGAGTTGGAGTTTCGTTACGGCTATGACGGAACGAAGAAGTTCATCAAGGTGTTGTTGCTGTTTACCAAGTTTGAGGCAGCCGCCGTGAAAGAAGCGGTCCGTCTTTGCGTGAAGCGCCGGGCCTTCAACGACGAAGCGGTTCGCACGGTGCTGACAAACGAACCGGTGCATCGTCCCTCGCGCCTGGATCTTTCCCATCGTCCGGACCTTCAGGCGGTGACGGGCACAGAGCGTCCCATCGGCGTGTACGATGCGCTGTTGAGAGAGGAGGTGGGACCATGAAAGGCGAACTGTTGTTGAAAAGTCATCTCAAGACGTTGCGTCTTCCGGCCTTTGCGCGGGAGTACCCGGCCATGGCTCGCCATTGCGGGGAGGAAAACAAGCCGTATTCGGATTTTCTGCTGGGTCTTTGCGAGATCGAGGTTCAACAACGTGAACAGCGCTCCGTGGCCAGGAGACTGAAGGAAGCGGGCTTTCCCGCACCCAAGGATCTGTCGAACTTCGATTTCGCCAGTGCTCCCGGGGTCAACAAGCGCAAGATCCTCACCCTGTCCCAGGGGGAGTACATCGACAAGCGGGAGAATATCGTGCTCATCGGCCCTCCGGGCGTGGGCAAAACCCATCTGGCCATTGCGTTGGGCCAAGAAGCTTGTCGTCGCTCGAAACGGGTGAAGTTTTTCACGGCAGCTGGGTTGACGACGGCCTATGCGGAGGCCCGGGAGGAGCGCCACGTCCAGAGGCTGGAGAACCATATCGACAAGCGCCACCTGGTGGTGGTCGATGAACTGGGCTACGTGCCGCTGGGCCAGGGAGCCGCCGAGAACCTGTTCCACTTCTTTAGCTTGTGTTACGAGCGCACCAGCCTGATCGTCACCACAAACTTGCCGTTTAGCGAATGGCCGCAGATCTTCGGCGATGAACGACTGGCTGGGGCTTTGTTGGATCGTTTGACCCACCGGGTGCACATCGTGGAGATGAAAGGCGACAGCTTCCGGCTCAAGGCCAGTCTCAAGCGAAGGGAAAAGGGGAAATAAGAATGGTTTTTTCGCTTTATGGGATGCCGGATGGGCCTAAAAAAGAGGAGCCGGATAAAAGTGTCCGGCCCATCCGTGTATCCACCCGCCGTGGCGCTCGAGTTGCTCCCCAGCAGAGCTCTATCCTCCAGGCGGGCAAGGAAAAGAATAGCATGGAAAGAAAGGAAGGTGAAGATGAGATAGACGAAAGAGCTTAAGCACTCCTATGGAACCGGTTGACAGCGCCTCAATCAGGCGCTATTTCTTGAACCTAGGTGGCGCTCTTTTGCTCGCTTATACTGGCGCTCATTTGCGTGCTTATTTCCAACATCGGAACGACGGGTTCCTGCGTTCCGTACAAGAGCCTGATCTCGGGTTCATGCCGCCTATATGCCGGACGCCGCTCGGATCGGTAAACAGGTTCCCTCCGAGCTTATCCCGGGCATCTGTCAGCAACCCGGTTTTGACGTCACATTCTGTCTTTCGACACCTCATCGACGGTTCACTTTCGTTCATCTCCCCGAATCATACCTGACATGTTCATCATGCCTTTTCCCTTAACGCTCACCACCATGGCTCTTTACCACAGCAGCTTAAGGGCGGTTTGAACCCAGCTCCTGCAAGCCGAGTCCGGAGGGCCAACAAATCTCCATCTCTCGTACAGTTACGAACTGAGATTCATTCACGGAAACTCAGTTCTCGCAGCACACTGACAGGGACACATCGTCTCCGAAAAGCGTTTCACCTAAATAAATGCTCCATTACAATCCACTATAGCTTTCACTAGTAAGTCGTATCCAATCAATCGCCACTTCCTGATCGTCACCAATTTCAACTGGATCAAATCGAACTTGCGTGATCGTTCCATTCCACTCAGAATTTCCGGCCAGTTCTGCTTTATATGTGTACCACTGGTTATCCGTTTCAACAGGGAAGTCGATCATCTTGGCACCACCGAAATAGCTTTCATCAGAACGTGTCCATAAAAAGTATGCTATTTGAGATGTTGTTGCATTTTTCATTTTTACCTGAACGTGAGTGTAATCCTCCGCATCCAATGCAATGGTAGGTGATTTGATAAAAGGATCCGACTGATCGATCGTCAATGTCCAGACGCCTCCTTGTGGAACTGTTGGGTTGGATATATGAACCGTTATCCATCCGTCCGTTTCGCCCTCTTTGTCGAATCCCCATCCGTATTGAGAACCTAAATAGTATTTGACGGTTGCCTCGACATAGTCCACGGAGACCTCAGATAACTTTGTACCTGTACCATTTGGATAGGCAGGTGTGACAGCGATATTTAGTGATTGTTCATCACTAAAAAACAAATGAGGAAGTTCTTCAGGATCACTGGATTGATAAGTAAGCAGGTCTGGATTTTCAACATCGCTACCGTTTGAAGTTAATTCCCGCCAGTTGCCTGGGTGATTGTCCCAAACAAATACGGTACTACCGTCCTCGCCTTCGTTAGAGTAAGCAGAACCACCAGCGTAAAGGCTTATGGCTACTGATCTTATAGTTTCATTGTCTGCCTGTGAAAATTTAAAAGGAAACCTAATGATAGCAGCAGAATTATTATCACCAGCCCAATCCCATTCCCAAATCGGCCAGTTTTCATTTGTCCCTTCGAAAAGAAATATTTTGTCACGGAGTTCATCGTAAATCATTCCGAATGGGTTTGTATCACTTGGTTTGTTTCCTGATGGAGTCCAATCACTCCATGTCTCAGCCATACTATCCCATACCCATGTATCCTGGAGCGGTTGAAACACTGCATAACCGCCAAATAAGACAATTCTATTTCGTCTACTGTCATATACTAAACTATTGCCAGATCGACTGGCAGGTTTTTCACCTAAAATTATTCGCTCGGTCCAGCCAGTTTCTAGCCCATCCCATTCCCAAGTATCCTGCACAACTGACCATAAACCGTCGGTTCCTCCGAATAAAAAGACCTTTTCCGTTAACTCATCAAAAATAACGGATAAAAATGATCTTTCTGTTGGGCTGTTGTCTAACCCATCAAGATTGCTCCAACTCTCATTCAAACTATCCCACACCCATGTATCATTCATACCGTCACCATTATTATCCCCTCCAAAAAGAAACAACTGTTCACGTGAATTGTCGTAAGTCATTCCTGGATTTCTCCTGGAACTTGGAGTGTTCTCCTCATCTACCAACGCCGTCCATGTCCTGTTAATACCATCCCATTCCCACATATCATTAAAGTATTCATTTAAATAATAGCCACCGAACAATATTGCCTTCGATCTGTAACGGTCGTATGACATTGCGTGGTGTATTCGTGGTCCTGGTTTGACATTGTCTGGAGAAACATCAGCCCAGATGTTTGATTCAGGATTCCACTCCCAAGTTAGACTACAATAATCATCATATTCTTCATTGCACCCAGTTCCATTACGACCACCAAACATTAAAACCCTATCGCGAGATATATCACGTGCAATAGTATAATTATTCCTCGGATTTGGCTTGGTTTCATCAGGCGTTTTGTTTTGCCAAATTCCGCTTGATAGATCCAATTCCCAAATATCTCCGCATATATTACCTCCAATCCTGCATGTATCTATTTTAGAATTTCCACCAAACAAAACACATTTATGTCTTCCTCTGTCATATACCATTGAATGACTGTACCTAGCACTTGGTTCATCTCCTGAAATAACAGCTTTTGACCATTCTTTTAATTCACCATCCCATTCCCAAGTCCAATCACAGTATGAGCTGCTTTCTAGTTCACACCCATCATCCCAATTAGTACCGCCAAACATAACTATTAGCTTTCTTTTACTATCATATGCCATAGCATGACGCTCCCTTGCTCTAGGTATGATCCCACTTGCCACAACCTTAGTCCAAGTTTTCACTAGACCGTCATATTCCCAAACCCAGCTGCAATAATCTCCCCACTCTTCATTGCAACCTTCTCTATAAGCATACCCTCCATATAGAACAACCTTTTCGCGATTGCTATCATATACCATTGCGTGGTGTCCTCTTCTATTAGGCACTTCTCCTTCCGTAACAATCTCTGTCCATTTGCTGGTTGCACTATCCCATTCCCATGTGTCTTGGCAATAATGTGAACCATTGCAAGTAGATCCGCTAGCTTGACCTCCAAATAATACTGCTTTTCCTCGCTTGCTATCGTATACAACCGCATGATACCTTCTCCCTAATGGGACATCTCCACTTGGAATTAATTCCGTCCAAGTCTCACTTGCGTCATCCCATGCCCAAATGTCTATATCAACTCCTGATCCACCAAATATTAATGTTTTTCCAAGTACAGTATCATAAATAATAGAAGAATCGTTTCGCGCACTTGGAATATCACCCTGGGGATGCCGTTCAACCCAAATTCCTGATGACCCATTCCATATCCAAGTATCCTGTAAGTCAACTTCGTTAGTATAATCGTGTCCACCAAATAGCACTGTTTGCCCTCGGATGGGATCATAAACCATTGCATGCTGAGTTCGAAAATATGGTTTGCTATTATTTGAGAAGAGTTCAAGCCATCTGCATTCTGCAACACCTTTGATGGAATCTTCATCATGAGTATTAAGTCGGATCATATCTTCTAGAACTGGTTCTTGGTTTATAATAGAAATTTGCTCCAAAGTCGGCATAAAATATGGGGTAATACTAAACACCTGAGGGTTTTCTATGGTACTTTCCGGCACCTTCCCTCCCATTGTCGCCGTCCACTCGATGTCGCGTACAAAGGCTGAATCGGACTCATTTCCCGCTAGATCAAAATATGCGACAGCCACTTCTGGCAAATCCGCTCCGAATTCCAACTCTGGGAAGGAGCCATCCGGGTGACTCTCCCCCTCAGATAGCATGACCTTAGGCTGTGGGCGATATACCCGCACCTTGCCGTACCGAGGTTCTTCCCCTTCTTCGGTTGTATAACTTTCTACGGCCCCAGCCTCTCCCTCAACCCACATTTTCGATTCACCATCGGTCGCATCCGAACCCCATGGGATACGGTGGTAGACAATTCTATCGCTCGTGTTGACATCCGGAGGATCGGGGGTTTTGTAATCAAAGGTCAAGGTTGCCACTTCAATCTCTGCATCGTTTTCGTAGTCATCCACCACATGTGCTTTGACAACAACGGTGAGCGAGTCTATGTCTTCCAAGACGGAAGTATCCACGAATTGATTGTAGTAGGCGACCTTGTAGGTCTCCGTGCTGTCGTTCGCCAATGTGAAGGAGCCATACCCATCCTGGTCGATGTAGATGTCTTGATCACCCAGTCCTGTGTTCTCCTGTAAAGCAAAGCTGAGTCGTATGGGAGCGAAAGCGCTGTCGTTGTTGTAAGAGTATGGGCAGTCTGCTCCCTTGTACTGGCAGGACTCCTGATCCTCGCTTGTACACTGATTGCCGTTTTTCACCCACAATATATCCTGCGCTTCACGGGCTGGGCTGTAGCCGTCGCAACGCTCAAGGAGTGCCGTACCGATGAGGAATGGTGGCTGATAATCAAAGGTCACTGAAATGGAATCGTTATCTGAATTCCCCACAGCATCGCGTGTTTCAACGATGATGGCCGGGGTGATTATGTGATTATCGTCTTCTTCGCTTGGTTGTCCTACGATGTAGGTGCAACTATAGTCCAGATCTTCGGAACCGCTGGTCTCGCAAGCGCTCTCAACGTTGATGATATCATCATCTACACGGACAATTATTTCTTCGGCAAGAGAGCTCAAACTGAACGTGATGAGCATTTCGTTACAGCAGTCTTCGTCGCTGTAAGTGGCCTTGGGGTCATCGACGGCCAGTCCGCCGATGACCGGCGTGATGGAATCGATGGCAAACAAGGCCGCACCAACGTTATCAGCACAGTTGTTGACCGCGTCGCAAATACGCGCAACGCTAGCCTCAAAGCTGTCTTCAACGGCATCGTTCACCGGCAGAGTGTAAGAATAGCTCTGGTCGGAACCGGACACATCACTCCATGTATCGTTCGGCAGCTCAGGATTGTTGGTTGCCGTGAAATCACACAAGTCTCCCTGCAATGCTTCGTCCGTAGCGAACTGGTAGGTCAGCAACGATCCCATGCGGCCCGTGTCAGGAGAGATCAAGGCGCTTGTAACCGTTGGCGGCTTGAAGTCGTAGGTTACGGTCCGGTCAGTACTACCACGGTTGCCGGCTGCATCCTGGATAAACGCCGAAATGGTGTGCGTTGAAAAGGTCCCATCCGTTCCCTCAGCAGTGATCGGGCATTCCCAGACACGGTTTTCATGCTCCGTATCCGCCTCACATCTCTGGCGCTGGCTCTGGCCATCCAGGGTCACATCCCACGTGGCAGGTTCTTCGCTGAAGGTGACAACAGCCAGAAGCTTGTCAAAACCTGTCTTCAGGCTGAACGTGCTCGCTTCCTGGGGTGGGTCTTCGTCGTTGTCGCGATAGATCATCAGGGACGAGACGCTCGGGCTCTCATCATCCACGGCGAAACCACACATGCCGTCCGTGATATCGGACAGGCAATTGCCGAACCGGTCGCAGAGTTCTTCGATTTCCAAACCGTAGGAGCCGCCGTCCTGCTCTTCAAGCAGCAGATCGAACGTGAACGTTTTGCCGATGAGCAGGGGATTTTCGTTAAAGGCTTTTAGCCGGGTTTCACCATCGGTCAACCAGAGGACGGGTTCGAAGTCCTCCTGCAAAGCCTCGTCCAGGGATATCCGAGCTGTTAGAAAGCTGTTGGCATTGGCAGGGTCGGGGAACACCGAACAACCAGCAGCCTGCGGAGCATCAAAATCAAATTCTACTTCTTTGGTCTCTCTTGTCACGTTTCCGGCTGCATCCACCGCCTCGATTGTGATCGTATGCCGACCACTGCCTTCCAATCCATCCAGCCCCTCGATTCCCCCGGAGTCCCTATCATCGCGGGTGCAGGTGAAGTCAAGACTCGATGTCGGATCTCCCAAAGCTTGACAGGATAAATCGAGCGATCCTCCGCTGACTTCGAGGGTTGCCGAAACCTGGACCGTGGAGAGGTTCCTGCTTTGCAGAAGAGCTGATTCCGTGAGCGTGAACTCCAACGTCAGGTTGTCGAAATCATCGTGAGCTCCGAACCAGTTATTCAAAACAGGATCGTCATCGTATACATCGCCAGTAACGTCAATGCTGGACAGGATCGGCTTTGCTCCATCCACCAATATCGTCTGGTTAACGGTTTCTGCGTCGTTACCTGCCAGGTCCGTAGCTGAAAACGAAAGATCGTAAGAGGATACTTCATTTTCAGACACGGTTGCCGTCCAGACAAAAGCTCCTCCTTGAATCGAAGGACCGCTAAGACTTACCCAACCGGGATCTTCCATCAAACTTGGATTACTATCCAACATCTCACTCGATGTGACGCTGATCGTTACTGTCTCATCCTTGCCAGCAGGTCGATCTTCGGGTTCTACAATGACTGTCAGGATAGGCTTCGTAAAATCAAAAGTATACTCCCCAAGATCTTCCAGAAATACCTGGTTACCCGCCTCGTCCTTGAGTTCAATCGAGATGTTGTGTTTTATCTCAGTTTCATTTTCGTCAGGATTGTAGAGGAATCGGTAAGTATGGCCCGTTGCCTCATCTAAGCTCATCTCATACGACCCCAGACGGACTTTAGGCCAGCCAGCTGCAAGCTCATCGTTTTCACTCACGTTGAACGACAACGTGATACTTGCTTCTCCGCCAATCGTGCTGCCGTTATCCGGCATGAAGGCGATGTCTCCATCGAGTCTGGGTGTGAAGGTGTCCACGGTGAACGTCGTTGCAGGTAAAAACTCTGCTGAATTATTGCTGTTCCCAACTGTATCCACCAACGTGCATGGCTGGATTTCGTAGATGTGCAAACTATCCGTCGGAGGCATGGTCTCCGGCCAAACAGCTTCCATGACATAGCGAAGCTGTCCTGAAGCCGGACTCACAGCTTGGAAAGCAATGGGATAGGTTTCGTCGGCATCAGAAGCTTTCAGGTCATCAGGCGGACCCTGTAATCGTTTATCAGCAGTCAGAACCAGTTGAATCGAACCACCGGCATAGATCTTTTCAACCGTGAGGTCGAGACTGGATATCTCAGGCGGGACGATATCGAGCTGGATCGTGTTCGACAGTGCGTTTTTCGTATTTCCTGCTTGGTCCGTAGCTGCAAGAGACACCGTAAAGAACGGACTCTCAGAAACATGTTCTTCCGTGGCTGCATCCACCTGTGCGATGAACCGATACGTATCAGCCTCCTGCCTAGCCTCTTGCGTCATCGCTTTACGGTATCCGGCTTCATTCGCCAGCACGGCTTCCAATGTATCTAGATTTTCATCCGTCACTTTAAAAGTTACTGAAAAACGATAGTCCGTGGGTGAACTGTGGTTCTCCGACAGGTTTTCAAAAAGTTCAATCTTAGGTAGATTGCCATCTAGTTTGGTTTGCGTATTAATAGACGCCCCTGGATTCCCGGCCAAATCCAATGCAGTATCTAGTGAAAATGAAAAAATGCCACTATCGCCTTCTTGAACCGTATAAGTCCAACGAAACTCGGTATCCTCTCCCGTTCGCTCGCTCAAGGTGCCTAAAAGCGAGGGGTTAACCTCCAAGGTTAGACTTTCTTCGTCCAAGGGATCGCTGCCACTGGTCAACATGATCGTCACCGTCTCGTTCAAGGCAAAGGCTTCTTTGTCAGGCTGAATGGCAAGTTGTAACACCGGCTCGGTAAAATCGAAGGTTTTGGTGCCGACACTGTCTGCCACCGCATTACCCGCCAAATCGAATACTTCGACTACTAGGGACGTCAGCCCTTCTTCCGTGATGGCATTCGTGTCCAGTGTATACATATAAGCATCCGCTTTTGCGTTTTGGCGTTGAAAAGCCTTCTTCCCTGCTTTGACGGACAAGCGCTCCAGATCCAGCCCCACGGATTCCGTGATGGAAAAACTCACCGACAGGGTTTCCCCGTGTCCCAGGTGGCTACCCTGGGGTTGGATCGTGACTGGCTTCTCGATGACCGGAGTGGTGACATCCACCGTAACCCGATAGGGCTCCTCGGCATCGTTATCAAATGGGATCTCACCATCCGTGGTATTCCCGGCCTTGTCCGTCATGGTGACGGCAAACGTAAGGATGGCACCGTCTAGTGTGTTCGTGTCAGTTGTCAGGTCGGACAAAAAGCCTTCCCACAAGTAACTCTCGCCTCCGCCAGTGGCTGTCATGTCAAGTTCAGCCAAACTTTGGGAGCTATTTCCTTCTTCGTAGACAAAAAGTTTCGGGGCATTGTTTTCAAGCAGGATATCATTGGGCGTCATGGTGACGGTAAGCGTTTCGTTGGCATACGTCGGAGTGACACTGCCGGAAGCCACGTCGGGTGCTACCCGATCCATGGTCACCTGACCCGTGGTGATACCGGATTCATAGCCATAGGCATTGCGGAATTTCACATAGACCGTGCGGACACCGTCTAGATCGCTAGCACCGTAATTCAAATCCCAGTCTGGCTTGATGAAACGATCACCATTTGCCGTTAACTCAGACAGCAAAGGTAGAGAATCTTCCGTGGAGCGGAAGTCCGAGTTGTTGGACACGATCACGAAACAGGGAGATTCGCAGTTGTCTGGCGCAGCCAGGGATAGGATCACAACGGATTGATTCGTATACAAACAACTAGTGTAGCTGCTATCTGTTTCCTTACGTACAACGCTTACCGCTCCAAGTTGAAGAGGGTCACTTGAGCCGGTGTCTTCCTGGTCTGCACTAGGTGTGGGGTTTAAAGACAGGCGAATCGGCACTTCCGTATGCTGCCCCGCTTCAAGGCTGAAAGATTCACTCTGACCGAAGTACAGGGTGCGGCTAGTTTTGTCGAGTGCTTCTTTAATCTCGACATAGATCGTCAAATTGTCACCATTGGGTACACTGATGAAATCCAGTTGAACGCCATTCTGGTATGCCAACATCGAGGACTCCGCTACTTGGAGGCCATCCTTCTCCACCTTGCCCCAGATGCCTAAGCTGGATGTGTCCTGAGGTTTTCCGTCGCTCCACTGAAAAACCAGCGAGAAGGTGCCGGGAGCTGTGTCTTCGAAACAGCCTGAGACGACGAACGAGAAACAGAAGAACAGCAAGAGAAATATCGTTTGGCTGGCTACTCGACTTACCATTGCCCACCTCCCATGGGCAGTATTTTTTCCTGCACGATCACCGTACCGCTCCCTGTTTCCGGCTGGTTCCCTTTCATGGTACCCAGCACCACACCGGTTGTTACGCCACCCGCCACAAGAACGCCTACTGTAGTCCAGAACCACCAGGTCTCCCACCATTCGGGAGGTTCCTGAATCAACGTAAGATTGACCTGGATTTGACGGGAAGGTTCAATGAACACATCCCGTTCAAGTGGAAAGAAATCTTCTTTTTTCGCACTCAGTCGATATTTGCCCACCTTTATTGTTCCAGGATTTTTCAATTTGGGTGATTGTCCCAGAGAATCCCCGTTGAAAAGTACCTCGGCTTCTTTCTCGCTAACTGACAATTTCATCAACCCTTCACCTTGAAAAGGAGCCCCGAAAACACGGCGCAAGGCAAACCGGGCAGCGGGAAGGAGATCGTCCGCCGGACCGACGAAACTCTCCTGCTCCCGACCAATGATTTTTGCTTCGCGAATGTCGATGACTTTCAAATTCACTAGATAGGTTTCCTCGATTTTGCCTATATTGCCATTGACGATGTAGTTGACACCTAAAGCATTGCCGATTTCCGCCATGCATCCTTCGTCCGAACATCCCATGGACTGCTTGACCCCCTCGAATGAGAGCATCGTACTGATCTCGGTATGGGAAATGACTTGGAAACCCTGAAATTGCTTCAACTCTACAGTGACGATTTCCGTGATGTTGTGGGCCAAGCTTTTTTCCACACCGGAGGCTTGGAAATTCATCACAGCGATTTTAGGGTTGGGACCAAGTTCTTCCTTGCGGATCACGACCGCTCCCGTGATTCCCTTGAGTTCCTTCAATAATAATGTTGCTGCTTGCATGGCGATTTGTACAAGTTCTTCATCCTCTTGCGTGTTTTTCACTACACGCGCAGCGACTTTACCTTGTTTGACATCCAGCAGGTACAGAGTCACGGTCCAAGTTTTGCCGATCTGCCCAATACTGCCATCGAATACAAGGTCTCCCTTGGCCTCGTTGGCGATTTTCATCAGGCATTCTTTGTTTTGTGTACAGGCCAAGCGTTCGGACTCTTTTCCGAATTGGGTCAACTTTTCAATCTCTTCCGGTGTAATTAAGGCAGCCCCTGACTTTTTTTGGAGGATTTTGCGAAGGTTATCGTTGATTTGCTTCAAAATGTCGGGATCCACTTTGTCAGACTGGAGATTCATGGCCACCAAAGAACGATACTCGGAGGCGTAAGTTATTGAAGTAAAAAGAAGAATAGTGAGAGTACAGGTCAATCGAAAAAATATTAACCATGGAGACATTTCATTTCCTTGTCTAGTTCGAGCAGATAACTTGTGCTGTGTTTACGGCTTATTGAGGCAAAATTACCATATTGGTTCCATTGAGAAAAGATATTTCAGAAAATCTATATCTCGATACGTACACAGATCCTCGCCCCGGAAGTTCAGCAATCGTTCAATGGATCTGAATCCTGCGAATCTGTCATGGAAATCGTGGGACTGAACCATGGAGGCATGACCCGTTTTGAGTCAATTTCGAAAGATTTTTCTGCATACCGAAAGGAACTAATTCTCGAATTCTCTCCGATTTCGGACTGGAGAAAATCGGAGAGAAAATCGAAAAAAGCTAGTAAAATCAAGAGAACGGTTCGAACGTAATATTGCATACCAATATTCAGTTTCGAACCATTCTCTGTAGGAATTCTAAAACCTATGTTATTTCAATGACTTGCCAATTTTTCAAATTTTCCCAAAACCCAGAGAAAGTTTGTAAATTGGTGCACTCCCTCCACCAATTTCTATCGATGCAACCGGCTCTGAGAGAAATCGCAGGGCCGGTTGTCGTTTAGGGTTAACGCGCTATAAGTGCTGAATCTGTAAGGGTTTTCCGGTTTAGCCTACGTTCCTGGTAGCTTGAAGCTGGGGACTTGCCTTGCACCCATTTCGCCCATTTCTTCCGCTTTCCCCCCGTTTTTCCGTCTCTTTCTCCAAAAGCTGGGGACCAGTCTCCAGGTTGGCCGTTTTCGGTCTCCAGTTATTTTCTAATGATTCCGGCACGTTGGGAACGCGCAAATTTTGCGCATCCCCAAGAGTTCGAGTCCTACGCGGTCATGGCGAGGGTACGTCGAACCGTCTCTTTCATGCTGCTTAGCGACAAAACGCGTTGATCGGCTGCACTTGTTCCTTCTCTCTTTTCTTCAGAAACCACTTGATGATGTCGTGCCAAGCGGCAATCTGTGGACTCCGGAGACTCGAACATTGGAGAAAGGAGCCGTGCATGAACCAAACGAAGAGAACAGAAAAAACGAAACCATCCATCCTTATGCAACTGGCGGAACTGGACGATCTGCCCACCGCAGAGTTGAAAACCCGGTGGAAGACCTATTTCGGGGATGATCCACCGCGCTTCAATCGGCAGTTTCTGATCAAGCGACTGGCGTACCGCATCCAGGAATTGGCCTATGGCGGGTTGTCTGAAAGCGTGCGGAAGCGTATGAAAGATCTTCTCGATGACGAGGGCTACGACGAGTTGGGCCTGCGAAGCCAACCGAAAAAGAAGAAATCCAGTGAGATTTTCCTTCCGGGTACGATGCTGGTCCGGGAGTGGCAAGACGAGCGTCACGAGGTAATTGTCAGCGAGGATGGGAGCTTCGCCTATCGCGACGTGCAGTATCGTTCGCTGTCGGCGGTGGCGCGTGCAATCACTGGAACACGCTGGAACGGCCCGAAATTTTTCCGATGTCGCGAGAAGAACCGATGAATCACGTCCACGGCGGACTCAGAAAAAGGAAAGAAAAAGGAAGAAACGGGAAACGTGTATCCATCGTGCGCTGTGCGATTTACACGCGCAAATCCACAAGCGAAAACCTCGACACGGATTTCAACAGTTTGGACGCCCAGCGCGAGGCTTGCGAGTTGTACATCCAGTCCCAAGCACAGGAAGGCTGGACGATTTTGCCGAATCGCTATGACGATGGGGTGGTTTCCGGCGCGACGATGGAGCGTCCTGCGGTGCAGCGCCTGCTGC
This sequence comes from Myxococcota bacterium, assembly GCA_963663525.2. Lineage (GTDB taxonomy): Bacteria > Myxococcota_A > SURF-8 > SURF-8. The sequence continues at coordinate 2,942,419 of CAXXHC010000001.1, read as the reverse complement.
GGGAGGTGGAGGCGGGATCCATCGACGTGATCGTGGTTTATCGCCTTGATCGCTTCTCACGCAATTTGCTGGATTTCACGCGGACGCAGCATTTTCTGGAGCAGTGCGCCTGCTCTTTCGTGTCCGTGAGCGAGCAGTTCAACACGAAAACGCCGATGGGCCGTTTCGCGATGCATGTGGTTTCCTCATTCTCTCAGATGGAGCGGGAAGTCATTGCCGAGCGCATCCGTGACAAGGTGGCGGCAAGCAAGCGTCGCGGGATGTGGATGGGCGGGGTGCCGCCTCTGGGGTACGACGTGGATTTCGAGAAAAAGAGGCTGGTCATCAACTCGGAAGAAGCGGATCTTGTCCGCCGGATCTTTCGACGCTTTCTGGAACTCGGATCCGGCGTGAAGCTGATCCGGGAGTTGAATGACGAGGGGTTTCGCACGAAATCCTGGACGACGAAGCAAGGGAAACGGCGTGAGGGTCGGCCTTTCAATCTCGGTCATCTCTATCGGATCCTGAACAATCCGCTCTACATCGGTCGTGTAAAACATAAGGAGCAAACTCATCCCGGCGAGCATGAATCGATCGTCAAGCACGCGATGTGGGATGGTGTGCAAAAGCGTCTGCAACGCCATGGTCTGCGTGGCGCGAGCGGTCGCTCGAAAACGCCCGCCCTGTTGAGAGGATTGATTCGTTGCGGTGCTTGCGGATCGGCCATGGGCATCACATACAGTCGTAAAGGAAACCGCAGCTACCGCTACTACCTGTGCGTGAGCGCAGCGAAAAACGGCTACGATGCCTGTCCTGTGCGAAGTGTTTCGGCGGGAGATGTAGAGGCGGCGGTGGTGATGCGGTTGCGGAAGCTGCTGCGCGAGGACGTTTTCGAAATGGAAGGTTTGGATGCCGAAACGGCCTCGGCGCTCGGCAAACTGGATGACCTGTGGGACGATCTGTTTCCGGCCGAACGGGAGCGCATCGTGCGTTTGTTGTTGAAGAAGGTGGAAGTGCATGAGGAGGGGTTGGAACTATCCGTGCGAAAGGAACGTTTTCATGCATTGGCCCTGGAGATCATCCATGGCGACGAGACCGTAACGACCGAAAGATGGATCGACGATCGTCCTTCGGAAATGGTGGTTTTCACCGTTCCGATGCGATTCAAGAAAAAGTCGGGGCGCAAGGCGATCCTTCTTCCACCGGATTCCCCTTCGTCGACACTCCATTCGAATGCGGTGCAAAAACCTCTTGCCGTGTCATTGGCCCGAGCGCATCGCTGGCGGGAACTTCTGGATGCGAATCATTTCCCCTCGATCGGCGGACTTGCGGAAGAAATCGGTGTGGACCGCGCCTATGTCGGTCGTTTGCTGAACCTGACGCTTCTGTCTCCAACCCTCATTGTCGCAATGCTGGACGGGAAGGAACCAGCGGGGTTGTCGCTGGAGAAGCTGACGCGCAACACGCCGCTTTCGTGGGACGAGCAGTACCGGTGCTTCGGGTTTCAGTCGGAATGATCTCCCATCGCTTTCCGACCTGACCGCGAATTCATGCCAAAGCCAATGGACTGTGCTGTGTGGTGGTGTTTCGCTGACCATTCAGGGCTCATGTCCTGGGTTTCGTGTCAATTTTCGGGGTTTGAAAATTAGGCGTGATTTCGCGAGCTTGCGGCATTTGACGCCAGATCGACTCCAATTTACAGACCTTCTTCGTCACCGTTTGGCTCGCGTCGGCGACGGTGGAATTCCGCGCCAGAAATCGATGCGAAACGTCGCGTGAATTGGCCGGGTTACGAGCCTTGAATTTCACCCACGCAAACTCCAAATTGGACCGCAATCTGCATGACAACAGACAACACGACAACAAGACCAAGAAAGGATGGAAACGATGAGCACACAGACCGCCCAGCAAGCCTACAAAGAAAAGAGGAAGCAAATCGACAAACGACTGACCACCATCACGAAGGAACTCGATCGCCACGCTGAAGCGGCTGAATCCATCCACTATGGTCATGTGGGCGATATCTCCCACGTAGAGTATCTGCTCCATCAGATCGAGGCGTTTTTGAAAAACGAAGACATCGACGATTGAAGGAGACGAATCATGGGTACAACCAAGAACCTGAAAGAAGCCTGCGAACAGTATCTGGAGCATTTGAAAGCGGTCGGCAAAAAGCCTTCTACCCTCGGTACAGCCCGGCGCACGCTGGATCTGCTGATTTCTGAAATGGGCGAGGACAAGGAGGTGAAAAAGATTCTTCCCTTGCATGTGGACAAGTTTTTCAAAAGTGAGTCCGCCACCATGCAGCCCGGTAAGGATGGACCGAAACCCCGAGCTCAGGCCAGCATCCTGCAGATCCGGCGCATTGTGCGCCAGGCGCTGGTGTACTGGCACAAACAGGGATTCAGCCCATTGGTAGCCCTGCCCAAAGAGGACAAAAAGTACCTGGACGAGAACGTGAGAAAGTCCTCATCCACCCAATCCAACATGGAGGAAAAGTAAATCATGGACTGCGTTCGAAAAGGAGATCACATAAAACTTATCCAAATGCCGAACGACCCCGATCCGATTCCGCCCGGATCCGAAGGACTCGTGATCGAGGTCACCGAAGGCCCGCTGGCGCAGATCCTCGTCAAGTGGATCGGGATGGAGCGCAGTCTGGCCTTGATTCCCGGTGTCGATAGGTTCGAGATCATCACGTCTGTGAAAAACGAGGAGGATTCGCCATGACACGAAGCCTCGACATCGGCTATCGAGGCGGGACTTCTCGTTTTCGTCTCTTGCCGATCGACAGGAAAAAATTGCACGGTTTCAAGAAAAGAATCGCGCTTGACGAAAATGGCAACGAATGCGCCAGCGCTCATCTCACACGGGATGGGCGTTTTCTTTTGCGTGCGGGAAGCACGTCGGATCTCTATATCAATGATGATGGTGAGGTGGTACGTCGGAGCGAATTGGTCACCGTAGATGAGAACGGAAAGCCGCTGAAAAAGTTTTTGGCAATAGAGGAGCGAACGGAAGTCCTTGAAAATCCAGGGGATTTGGACGAGTTTCTCAGTCATATCGTAACCCAAGTCCATATATTGGAAGTCGAAACCCTTGATCCGGAGTTGGAAGAAGCATTGTTTGACGGTGCATTCTTCCGTGTTCCGTATCATCCACGGGCCACGTACACCGATTCTTCCACCTTTCTGTTGGCCAACGAACACGGCATCTTTCTGGTTCAGGCCGAAATCTGTTCATTCGACTTCGTAGGCTTGGAACAGACGATTTCGGAGGCCGAAGGTGAGTGGGATGATGGCGAGGATGAAGAATTCGATTTCGAGATCGAATGGAGGAACGATCATGCCCTGCCGTAAGATCCGACTCGCCGATCCTCGAGGACGCGAGGCGACGGTCCTGCTGGTGCCTCGCCAAAAACCTCCCGATGTGTCCTATGCCGATTCCTCCGGCTCACCCGTTCGATTCACACGGCGGATCAAAGCGACGGAGACAACGAACTACTCTGCATTGTTGTCGCGATACGACGATCCGGATTCGTTGGCGCAAGCGTTGATCGATGGCGATCCCGAAATCGATTTGCAGTCGGTGGGCCGTGACGCCGGTTCCTGTGATCGAGTGCATGTGGGAGCGGATGGACAACCGCTTTACTCGGCACGTATCATCGAAGTGATTTATGACCGGAATGGAAACGAGGTCGCTCGCCACGAACCGGAAAACATCCCATCCAATCTTGTTCCCGATGCGCCACCGCAATGGTCAGGGAAGTTGATTCCCAAAATGGATGCCATTCGGCAATATGCTTTCACGCGGGTCTACCAGATACGCCATAGCAATGGACTGGAATTTGATTTTCTTTTCGGTCTGGCGAGATACCTGGAGGATTGCAACTCGATGGTACTGGTCGGCTCAGGTCCGAAAGGAACGGGGCCACTCATTCTGGAACGAAACGGGATCCCCATGAAGGGTTTTCTGGAGGGTCGGACGAAGGGTGATATGTACAAGCTTGTGCTCCATCTGGCTGGTTTTGAGCTAAAATACCCGGAGATGTCGTCATGACGGATGCGATCCAGACCATGATCGCGGCATACAAACGCAACGTAGCGGGAGCCTATCGCTCGCTTGCGCCGGATCGCATCGAAGCGGAACTTCCTCCGGAGCCATCCACCGTTTCCGAGAAAATCGATGGCGAAACCTGGTTTCTGCATGCCGATGGCGAGCGTTGCATCCTTCTGTCCCCATTTGGAAAGAAATTAGAGGACATCCCTCTCACCGTCATAGCAGAGAAAGCGTTGAACGGTTGGCGTGGTCTGTTGGCGGGAGAATTGTGCGCCGCCGTCGATTCGGGCCGACCCCGCGTCTTCGATCTGCACGCCGCCTTGGGACGCAAGGGAAACCCGGATCGACTGCGCTTCGCCGCTTTCGATGTTTTGATGAATGGCGAGGCGGATGTACAACGAAACCCCTTCACCAAACGATTGGCTCTCCTTCAACGGATTGTGGGTCAGAACCATGCCTCGTTCCATCTTGCACGATGCAAAACGGCAAAAACAGCTTCCGATGTCGCCTCATGTTACGAAAGTATTGTCACGGACGGCGGTGCGGAAGGCCTCGTCGTTCATGCTGCCGATGGTCGGATTTTCAAGATCAAGCCGGAGATTTCCATCGATGCGGCGGTGGTTGGGTATGCAGGCAATAACTCTGGCGTCAGCGAACTGCTTCTGGCACTCATGAAGCCGGATGGTGTCTTTCAGCTCATCGGTCGCGTGAAAACGGGGTGGAGCCGGGAAGAGAACGCCAACCTGCAAAAACGGTTGACGCCGCTGGCCTGCGATACCAGCTATCGAAAAACGAACGATCACGGTTTGTTGGTTCGTTGGGTGAAGCCGGACCTTGTCATCGAGGTCAAATGCAATGACATCATCGCCGCCAACAGCAAAGGCGAGCCCGTCCGCCGCATGGCAATGAATTTTAGCGAGCAAACCGGCTGGTCTCCGCTTGGTCCCGCGTCCTCCGTCAGCATGATCCACGCCGTGTTTCGACGCATTCGTGAGGACAAACAGGCTGTCAGGCCGGATGTACGCTTCGAACAAGTCTCGGATCTCGTTCCGATTGCTGAGCAGGAATTCGTTGATCCAGCATTTTTACCTGAATCCGAGATCATTCGCCGCGAGGTCTACACCAAGCGAAGCAAAAAGGGTGTGGCTGTACGAAAGCTGGTTGGTTGGAAAACCCACAAAAGCGATGCCGATCCAGCCTATCCCAACTTCGTGATCTTCTTTACCGACTACGCTCCAGGGCGTAAACAGCCATTGAAAACAGATCTGCGTGTGGCAGCCCGTGAAACGACGTTGCATACTTTCGCGGACGATTGGTTGGCGGCCAATATCAAGCGAGGCTGGGAACAGGTAAAGTGTAACAAAGGTCGAATGACCCATGAAAACCATCACGACCTTGAAAAAGGTTCACCATCCATTCCGCCTTCGGAATCCACTCGCCATCTGAAAATCGCCTTTGCCCGTTCGACTTCGCCAACCTTCCCCATCATCCGCAAGCGATTGAATAGATTGGCGAAACTCGGTTCCCTTGACATCACGACCGACGACAAGGACCGTGAATCCTGGTTCGAGTTGTCGATCACGCAGGGGTTGGTCGAAAATGCAAAGCGCATCGATAACCTGCTGAACATCGTCAAAGCCTGGAAAACCACCGAAGTCTCCATTGATGGCGAACTGGTGGGGAAGCATGACCTTCAGGATTTCATGGACCATCTGGAAGACACCCGCCGCTGTTGGCTGAAGCGCAAAAAGCAAGGAGAAGAGGTTTGTCGAAAGACCTGCATCCTTGGTTGCGATGCCCTGAATCTCTGGGGCTCCCATGAAATGCTAAAATATTCGGGATGCGACGCTCCGCCGTGGTGGACCGTTGGGAGTTTCGACGGGGAAAAAGTTGTCCTCGATAAATGCGCCTTGAAGAAACAGCTTGAAGCCAATCGCAACGCCGAAGTTCGGCTTTGTCCCCACTATGATAAGGATATTGTATTGTCAAAGATCGAGGCCCTGCCTGATACGATCGAGGCGGACGATGAAAACCGGATTCCACTGTATCACAGCGACACGGGGAAATCCGCATGGATCTGGCCGATCCACGAACCCATTCCGCCGACCTTGCGAAAAACCAAGGACAATCCCTGGCGTTCCGGAGGTCTGAATATCAGTGTCGATCTGGGACGTGGCGATAAGAGTAGAAATGGAGATGACGAAAATACAGAAAACACGTCATCCAGAGTCATTCCTCCCACAAGGTACACCGATATCGTGGGTCAAGATGACGTGGTGGAGGCCGTAAGAGATCGAATCGAACTGCCGCTGAAATACGCCGATCTTTTTCAGCGGATCGGTGCCAAACCCCAGGCCGGGGGTGTCATTCTCGCCGGTCCTCCGGGTACGGGAAAAACCCTGCTGGCCAGAGCTGTGGCCGGTGAATGCGACGCGCACATCGAATCCGTATCGGGACCGGAGTTATTGTCGAAGTGGGTCGGTGCTACGGAAGAAGCATTGAGGAATATCTTCGAGCGGGCCAGGAAATGGGCACCCTCGGTTATTCTCTTCGATGAGATCGACAGCTTGGCCGTATCCCGTGGTTCCGCCGATGCCCAGTATCAAAAAAGCATGGTGACGCAACTGCTGGCGCTGCTGGATGGATTGGAAGAACGAGGGAAGGTTTTCGTGATTGCCACGACCAATCGACCCGACGACATTGATTCAGCATTGCGGCGACCTGGCCGATTCGATCAGGTGATTCACATGGGACCACCCGATGAAAGAGGAAGAATCGCTATTTTCCGTCACTACTTGAAACCTCTCGTGCTCGATCCGACACTTGATCGTGATTGTCTCGCCACGGAGCTGTCTTCACTCTCTGCCGGATTTACCGGAGCTGACATTGCACACTTTTGCCAAAACGCGGCGCGATTCTGCATCAAGGAGGCCAGTCGGATGGAGTCGCCGTTGGAAAACCTGGCGATTACAAAAGAACACTTCGGGAAAGCATTACAGGAAATGAACCATGCTTCTTTTACGGTCAAAAGCCACTATAAACACCAGAAATATCTACGTAAATCCAACATCATCCCGTCCGAAACACCCTGTGAGAATTAATTGGCTACCGGAACAATAATAGGCTATTATTGGGCTACTGGATGATAAAAAGGAGCTAGGATGGCGATCAAGCTGACATTGAATGGAGAAAAACTGTCCCGCATGGAACTCCCGATCACCACCGGTTGGATGCTGGGTGCCTGCATGGAGGCACGCGGCAAGCAGGATTTGTGGATGCGGCAGAAGCCGGAAGTTCTTGAAGTTTTACGGGAGCAGGCCATCATTCAGAGCGTCGAATCCTCCAACCGCATCGAGGGTGTCGTGATTGCCGCCGAGCGTCTGCGTCCCGTAGTGCTGGGCAAGGACAAACCGCGAGATCGCCCAGAAGAGGAACTGGCCGGATACCGAAAAGCGCTCGATTGGATCTTTACCCGAAAACGACCCGTTGACGTATCGCCGGATGTCGTTCGCAGACTTCATGCCATGGCCCAGGGTGGTTTTACGGGCGATGCAGGTCAATGGAAAACCAAAAACAATGAAATCGTGGAAATTCTGCCCAATGGAGAACGGTCGATCCGATTCGTTCCGACCCGCGTAAAAGACACGCCCAAGGCGATGGAGCGTCTGTGCCTCAATCTCAATGAGGCGGTCGATGAAAGACGGATACCCACTCTGTTGCTGATTGCCACCTTCGTGTTCGATTTTCTCTGCATTCACCCCTTTCGGGACGGCAACGGTCGTGTTTCCCGACTGCTGACGACATTATTATTGAAAGAACACGGCTTCGATGTAGGCCGTTACATCAGCCTGGAGCGCCTCGTCGAGGAAGACAAGGTTGAGTATTATCGAGTACTTGCTCAATGTTCGAAGGGATGGAGCGAAGGTGATAACGAAATTCTGCCCTGGTGGAATCACTTTCTCGGCATCCTTCGCCATGCCTATCAGAATTTCGAACGGCAGGTCGAATCCGCCGATGCTCGTCCGGCCAAAAGCGACCTGGTGCGCCAGACCATACTTGGTCAGATCGAATCCTTCACCCTAGCCGATCTGGCCGCGCAATTGCCCGCCGCCAGCCGCCAGCTGATCAAGAAGGTTCTTTCAAAAATGAAAGACGAGGGATTGGTTCGACTCAAAGGCAAGGGGCGTGGCGCACGATGGGAAGTCGTACGATAAAAGACCACGATTCGACCTCTTCCATGTCGGCACTGAGTCCAAAATACATCATACAACAATAACAGCCGACTTGAGGTAAATTCGCAACAATATAACCGTTTCCGTTGCTTCCGGACACTGTATTTACCAGATGTCCGCCCGTACATCAAAATGTGACGGGGTTGAAGTAAAAACGTCGAAAAAGGTGAAAGGAGAAATGTAAAGCCCAGTGTTTTTTACCATTTTTTTACTCTTCCATGAGGTTTTCACTGTTTCCCCTCTGAAAAAAGCTTCGAAGGCAGGCTCGGGGGGAGCGTCCCATCGGCGTGTACGATGCGCTGTTGAGAGAGGAGGTGGGACCATGAAAGGCGAACTGTTGTTGAAAAGTCATCTCAAGACGTTGCGCCTTCCGGCCTTTGCGCGGGAGTACCCGGCCATGGCTCGCCATTGCGGGGAGGAAAACAAGCCGTATTCGGATTTTCTGCTGGGTCTTTGCGAGATCGAGGTTCAACAACGTGAACAGCGCTCCGTGGCCAGGAGACTGAAGGAAGCCGGCTTTCCCGCACCCAAGGATCTGTCGAACTTCGATTTCGCCAGTGCTCCCGGGGTCAACAAGCGCAAGATCCTCACCCTGTCCCAGGGAGAGTACATCGACAAGCGGGAGAATATCGTGCTCATCGGCCCTCCGGGCGTGGGCAAAACCCATCTGGCCATTGCTTTGGGTCAAGAGGCTTGTCGTCGCTCAAAACGGGTGAAGTTTTTCACGGCAGCTGGGTTGACGACGGCCTATGCGGAGGCCCGGGAGGAGCGCCACGTCCAGAGGCTGGAGAACCATATCGACAAGCGCCACCTGGTGGTGGTCGATGAACTGGGCTACGTGCCGCTGGGCCAGGGAGCCGCCGAGAACCTGTTCCACTTCTTCAGCTTGTGTTACGAGCGCACCAGCCTGATCGTCACCACAAACTTGCCGTTTAGCGAATGGCCGCAGATCTTCGGCGATGAACGACTGGCCGGGGCTTTGTTGGATCGTTTGACCCACCGGGTGCACATCGTGGAGATGAAAGGCGACAGCTTCCGGCTCAAGGCCAGTCTCAAGCGAAGGGAAAAGGGGGAATAAGAATGGGTTTTTCGCTTTATGGGATGCCGGATGGGCCTGAAAGAGAGGAGCCGGACGACAACGCCCGGCCCATCCGTGTATCCACCCGCCGTGGCGCTCGAGTTGCTCCCCAGCAGAGCTCTATCCTCCAGGCAGGTAAGGAAAACAATAGCATGGAAAGAAAGGAAGGTGAAGATGAGATAGACGAAAGAGCTTAAGCGCTCCTATGGAACCGGTTGACAGCGCCTCAATCAGGCGCTATTTCTTGAACCTAGGTGGCGCTCTTTTGCTCGCTTATACTGGCGCTCATTTACGTGCTTATTTCCATACTGGCGATCATTTGCTTGCTTATTTCCATACAGAGCCGTCGGATGCAAAGAAATATCAGTGCTCAACCATTTTGACCGACGGACGGAATGTCCGGTCCACCGGACACTTTTCTCCATAAGGCATTGACGAACAGCACTGCTGAGACCTCTGGAGGTCGAGCATGAATGCAGAATATCGCAAGGGTCCGCATACGGTATATGATATCGAGTATCATTTTGTGTGGGTCACGAAATACCGATATAAAATTCTGGTTGGCGAGGTCGGTTATCGGGTCCGTGAACTGATTCGTCAAATATGTGAAGCCCGCAACATCAGTATACTCAAGGGCAAACGTTGGAAAAGATCATATTCATCATCTCCTCTCTTGTCCTCCTGAACTTTCGCCCAGTAAAATCGCGCAGTATATCAAAGGCAGGAGTTCCCGAATGATTCAGCGCGAGTTCCCGCATATACGAAAACGATATTGGGGCAAGCATCTTTGGGCCAGGGGGTACTTTTGCGCCACGGTAGGAAACGTGACGAAGAAGATGGTGCAGGCGTATATCGAACATCAGGAAATGGAACCTCCTTATGAAAACTTTAAAATCCACGAGGATGAGTAAGCGGCTTTAGCCGCAACTGACGACTTTTAGTCGTAATTCAAGCCACCGGCTTTAGCCGGTGGTTGTGACTGATTCAAAGATCTGATCCAGAACGTCGGTCTCTTACCGTTTACGGCCATGTTTCCATCCTGATAATCAGTCAAATTCTGCTTTCAAATTCACATTTCATAGCATACATTGACATGAAATGGCAAAAATGGCACTTTGAAAAAGATCAGTATTTTCAAGTAAATGGAGTCTCCCATTATCGCTTGACATGGACACCCATTTAAGCATAAACTGGCCTGGCTAGGCAAGAAATGGCTGCTTTCGTAAGTTATTGAAATGTCAAAGAACTATTGTGTTCCATTCAGGCGTAACAGGGACACGGTGTCCATTTCCACCTCCTGTAAAGCCAGAATGCCAAAGCAAGAAATCCGGCGAACAAGAAACCATTCGCGCCTGAGTCGGCTGTGCGGCAACCGCCACCGCCACCGCCACCGCCACTACCTGAATCATCACCCGGCAGTGTCTCTGACTCATCTCCGCCAGGGGTTGATTGATCTCCATCCGGCTGAGGCTGATCGTCGTCCGGCGGCATATCATCGTCCAGGTCTCCATCCGGCGAGGCATCTTCGTCCGGCGGCAACTGTTCCTCATCTTCCTCAACATCCGGGTCCACATCGCCATCCGGATCGTCCATAAGGGTCACATGGATCTCGAATTCACCTGCTGCATCCTTAGAAGCCGAATCAACTGCAAATAAAAGAGTCGTGTCACCGTGGTTGTCTGGAATGTCAACCGGACCGTATGTTTCGACTTCTCCAGCCCCCCCAAAATCTATGCTGTTGCTGCAACTTTGTGGATCACAGGAATCCATCAACACAATCACCGGGTCCACGCCCGCCTTGGGATCAAGGTTCAGAGAGTAACGACCCGGCGAAAGCAGAACATCGAAGAAGAGATCAGGCCCGGCCAATTCGGATTGGCTACAGGGGGCGCTTGCGGCGAAGGTGTTGATCCTATCTTCCGTGCTGAAATTCTCCACCACATTGACCTGCAAGCGAATCGGTTGATCACAGACTTCGCCCTCCTGAATAATCATGCAACTGGCAGAATAACAGCGCTCTCCTCCGGCAGGGGGATCGTCACACCAGGTTCCGTCCTCCATTGCTTCGTTCCTGCAACCGATCGCCGGATCACATGAATCGATCGTACAAGGATTAACATCATCGCAGTTCACGACCTCGGTCTGACAGATACCGGAGGCACAGGTTCCTGTTTCCGTGCAGAGGTCGTCGTCATTACAGATTCCATTCTCGTTGATAGGCAAGCAGCCATCGCAACAATCATCCAGATCAAGACAAGTACAAAGGCTCTCCGGCTCGATTTCGTTGTCTTCGGTTTCCGTAATATCGAGATCCGCATCCGCTTCGTCCATATCCGGATCTCCATCCGCATCCATGTCGCCATCCGGCTCCATGATGTCTTCAATCTGGATACGGTAGATACTAGAGCTACGTGAACCAACCCCCACGTTCAGAACCTGCAGGACTGTTGCTCCGGTCTGCACGGCTTCATACTCCAAAGTTTCGACAACTCCGGCAGCACCATCATTGAGCGTGTTCAGGCATTGCGCCTCGGCCAACTCACAATCTGGCCAAATCACTAGGGCCAAATCCTGTTCGGCCGCTGGTGTCAGAGTGATACGGTAATTTTGACCACCGACCAGCATGGCGGTATAGAAGGCATCCAGATCGGGTTCGACAACACCACAGCTTCCCAGCGCAGACGCGTACAAATGGAACCCGTTGAAATCCGCCACATGCGGAGTGTTCATGGACAACTCGACCGCATCCGGACACCTGTCGTTCTCGCCCAAGCTCTCGCAGTATTCATTAAAGCATGACCCAGCCGCACAGTCGCTCCAGTCCGGCTGGCCATTGCATTCTGTTTCCCACTCACAGTCGTATCCATCGCCGATATAGCCAACATCACATTGGCAGGTATTCGGAGCCATGCAGGTGGCTGCATAATGACAGGCGACTTCGCAGATAGGTATATCACAAATCGAGCCATCCCAACCCGTCTGACATGTGCAGGTGTCCGGCACCGTACAATTTCCGTGAATACCGCATTCAGGATCACAGATGGCCGTATCGCAGGTCTCTCCATTCCATCCATCGTCACAGGAACAGAAATCCGGAGTAGTGCAGTCGCCGTGCTCGCCACAGGTCGGATCGCAGATCGCCGACTCACAGCTACCACCATCCCAACCGGGCGCACAGATGCAAATTCCGGGACTACTGCAGAAACCGTTTGCGCAGACCGGATCACAGATGGCAATGTCGCAGGCATCTCCTTCCCAGCCGTTTTCGCAACTGCATGCGTCCGGTGTTGTGCAGGTTCCGTTCACGCAGGTCGGATCGCAAAGTGGAATCGTGCAGCCATTGCCGCTCCAGCCATCAGAACAGCTGCAAATATCCGGCGCGGTGCAGAGTCCGTTGACACAGGCGGGATCGCAGAGTGGAATTGCGCAATCGTTGCCATCCCAGCCATCATTGCAATTGCAGGTTCCCGGTGAGCTACAAAAACCGTTCACACAAGCCGGGTCGCAGATAGGAATCTCGCACTGGTCGCCACTCCATCCGCTTTCGCAGTAGCAGAAGTCCGGAGCTGTACAGATTCCGTTCACACAGGCCGGATCACATTGCGGATTCGTACAATCCGCACCGTCCCAACCCGGATCACAGATACAAACGGCATTTAAACAGTCTCCGTTTACACATTCCGGATCACAAGGAGCAGTGGAAACATCGCAGATGTCACCGGTCCAGCCATTGTCGCATTTACAGTCGTCCGGCGCTTCGCAGACACCTTTACTACCGCACACACCGGGGACATCATGCGCCGTACCATGGCAGTCCCATTCATCGCAGGTTTCTCCGTCATAGCCGGTTTCGCAATCACAGTGACCGGGCGATGTGCAGGTTCCGTGCGTGCAAACCGGATCACAGATTGGAATCTGACAGGTATCCCCTTCCCAGCCGGTATCACAGGCGCAGGTATCTGGAGCTGTGCAATCACCGTTCTGACAGGCCGGATCGCAGATCGGCATCTCGCATCGCACGCCGTCCCAGCCAGTTTCGCATTCACATGAGCCGTCACCAGCCAAACCTTCGTTGCATACACCATGGTCATCACAATCACAGGCTCTGCATTGTGCCCCGAAGTATCCTGTTTCACAGGCTTCGCAATCCGCCTCCGGGTTGCAATCCTCTTCTACATGACCCGCCTGACAATAAGTGGACCCGGTACTGATACAGCCATCAGAGATGCATGTCACTTCTTCGGAGGTATAATCCTCATCCTCGCTCCCGTCGCAGTCATCGTCCTCGCCATTGCATGACGCGTCTTGGGCTCGTCCGAAGATCACGTACCCTTCACCGTATTCAATACCCTCGTGACCCGCATGAGAAGCACCCAGAATCATATCATCCAACCCATCACCGTTAACATCACCGGCGCAAGCAAGCGAACATCCGGTATAATCTCCATCACCCACACCATTGATGACAAAGCCATCAGCACCACCGCCAGTCGCCAGCATCGACAACTCAAGCTTCGCCGGATATGCCTCTTCAGTTCCGTAGATCAGATATGCTGCCCCGGTGTCGTTGCCTACCGAATCCGCGCGGCGCGCACCAATAAGTATATCGGAATATCCATCGCCGTTCACATCGCCGGCAGAACCGACCGAGTAGCCAGTCTGATCACCGGCGGCAACACCATCAAGAGCAAAGCCCGCGCTTCCATCGCCGGATACGAGTTCGGACAGTTCAAGCACGCCAGTAAAGCCGACTTCCATGCCGAAAATCACATAAGCCGCACCGGTAGCCGTGCCATTGAGCGCCGCACCGGGAGCCCCTACCAGCAGATCATCGAAACCATCAGCATTGAAATCCCTGGCAGAACCGACCGCCCAACCCGCCTGATCGCCTTCAACATCGCCATTCAGGGTGAAGCCGTCCTCCCCTCCACTGATTTCAAGCGTCTCCAGGTTGAAATAGTCACTGAAGTGATTGGGTTTTCCAAAGAACACATGAGCGACGCCCGCGTCCACATTGTTTCCATCCGCACCATAGGAACCGATGATCACGTCATCGAAACCATCGCCATTGATGTCACCTGCGCCTGCAACCGAGAAACCGATTCGGTCGTTTTCCACCTTCCCATGGAGCACGCAGCCATCCAGCGAATATCTATCCTCCACTAGATCCAGATTAATCTCAGCCCAAGTGTCTTCCTCTACGATACCGAACGGCTGTCCGAAAATTAGGTATACTGCACCGGAATCGATCACTGAATAGGAGTCCGCCGTGTCAGCACCAATCAACAGGTCGTCATAGCCGTCGCCGTTTACGTCGCCAGCAAAGGCCACGGACGAACCGCTATGATCGTCTTCACCTTCACCGTAGAAGACCATTCCTTCCGTACCGTCTCCCTCGACCAGGCTCGACAGCTCGAACACAGCCGGAAAGGCAGTATCGCGACCGAATATCACGTAGGTCGCTCCACTATTGTTCAAGCTGTAGGAATCCGCCATATACGCACCGATCACAACGTCGTCAAAACCGTCGCCATTGATATCACCTGCGCCAGCGACCGAACGCCCCGAATAATCTCCGGCACCCGTGCCGGTCAGCACAAAGCCCAGCGTACCGTCTCCACTAGCCAAATCGGATAGGGCGAACTCCGCATCAAAGCCGCTCTCCCTACCGAAGATCAGATAACTCTCACCTGAATTCTCGCCGTTCGGGGAGGCCCGGTAGGCACCGATTAAAAGATCGTCGAACCCGTCGCCGTTGATATCACCCGCATGGGCGACCGAGTAACCCGAGCGGTTGCCATCCGCAGCACCGGTCAGCACGAAACCGTCGGAACCGTCTCCACCATAGAGTTCGAAAAGATCCGAAAGCGCCGATACCGGTTCAAAAGCGAAACTCGGGCTGCGCTTCATGGGCTCGCAGCTATCTATTTCACCACCATCGATACATACAAGGGATCCCGTAGAGGCGCAGACCCCAATACCGCAGGTGGTGTCCAAGGCAACGAAATCATCGTCGATTTCTAAATCGCAGTCGTCATCAATACCGTCGCAACTGGTATCTTCTTCAGAGAATTGATCGCATTCATCGCACAAATCACCGGTCCAACCCGTGTTGCATATACAACTGCCATCGCCTTCACTTCCGTCATTGCAGACACCGTTTCCACAATCACGGCAATAGTCGCAATCTTCACCGAAATACCCGTCCGCACAGGTATCACAGTCCTCACCGCCCCATCCGGTGTGGCAATAACAGGATCCGCTACCGCTGAGACCATCGTCACATTCACTATGAAGGCCGCATTCACAGGTCGTACAGGTATAGCCGAAATACCCATCCACGCAGTTGTCGCAGGCCGCCTCCGGGTCGCAGTTTTGCGTCTCAGTTCCATCGATGCAGTGGGTAAGGCCACTCGATTTGCAACCACCGTGATAGCAGTCCATGGTCACTGTTTGGTAGTCTTCATCCTCAACGCCGTCGCAATCGTCATCCTGCCCGTCGCAAGTGACATCGTTGGCTTTTCCAAAAATCAGATAGGTTTCACCGGAATCGGAGCCGTTTGGATCGGCGTAAACTGCGCCGATCAGCAGGTCAGAATACCCGTCACCGTTGACATCTCCGGCTCGGCTGACTGAATTCCCGCTGTTGTCGTTTTCAGTGTTTCCTTTGATCACGAAACCATCGACCTGATTTTCATATTGCAGGCTGTCCAAACCGATCACACCTTCCCATACCTCCTTGCCATAGATCACATAAGTGGAGCCACTATCTGGAGCGTTGCTGTCCGACTGTCGTGCGCCGATAATAACCTCATCATACCCATCCCCATTAAGATCACCAGCCGAACCGAGACTGATCCCAGCCTGATTCGAAGTGCGCTGACCAGGCACAATCAAACCGAGATTTCCGCCCGTGGTGTATAAGCGTAGCAGATTGAATCCTTCCGGATAGCCATCTGCAGTGCCGAATATGACATAGGCAGTGCCGACGTCTTCGGAAAGCTCGTCCGCAAATGGCGCACCGACAATCACATCATCGAATCCATCCCCATTGACGTCACCCGCACCATCAAGTGCATACCCCAGTTGTCCAGCCGGATCGATACTCTCAATCGTGAATCCCGCATATCCATGTTCGCCGTCCAGCAGTTCGTCCAGTTTCAGAGTCGAATACCAACCGGTTGGCGCGCCATAAACAACATAGGCTTCACCTGCAAAATTGTCATGCCCGTAAGCGCCGATCAGCAGATCGTCAAAGCCATCTGCGTTCACGTCACCGGCACCTGCAACCGACCATCCCGTATAGACGTATGCGCGGAATCCGATAATCTGGAAGCCGCTCGATACGTCAACGCCAGTCTCAAATGCAGCCAGATCCAGTTCGGCCTCGAACCCGTTCTTGTCTCCAAAGATAACATAGGCGACACCTGCATCGATTGCGGACAAGGGGTCGGCCCCAAAGGCTCCGATGACTAGATCGTCGACACCATCCCCGTTCACATCTCCCGCCTCATTGATACTGTGTCCAGAGTAATCGCCATCCGACGCACCGTGAACCACAAAACCCAGGCTACCGTCGCCGCCATTGTCCGACAACAAAGCGGAGAGGTTGAATGCAGGAGGATAGCCTGTGGCACGACCGAATATCACATAGCTCTGTCCGTTGTCGTTCATTCCCGGTGAATCCGCCATTTCTGCACCGATAAGTATATCGCTATAGCCATCCCCGTTGACATCGCCCGCGCTTCCGACGGCACCACCTGCCAGATCGCCCGCAGCAATCCCGCGAATCACTAAGCCGCGTTCGAGTGTCTCATCTACACCCAAACTTGACAGTTCGAGGTATGCAGGAAGTCCCTCGTACGCACCAAAGACCAAGTAGGCTGCACCCGAGTTCTCTCCGTTGGTATCGTCCATAGGAGCACCGATAATCACATCATCAAATCCGTCGCCGTTGAAATCGCCGGCATTCTTGACTGAATATCCAGAGTGCATTCCAGCTTCAGCGCCACGCATAACCATGCCCGCAACGGCAGTTTCATCTTCAGAGGTCAGAAGATCATCAAGTAGTTCTTCGTGATTAAAGGCATAACTGGATTTGCGCGGCTTCATGCGGCAGCTGTTTGTTTCCATTCCGTCAATACAAACCATGACGCCGGTTGCCTGGCATGCTCCGACTCCACAGGTCGTAGCCGCTCCTGTGTAATCCTCGTCCGTTTCTCCATCACAGTCGTCATCAATCGAATTGCAGAGCGTGTCTTCCTCACTGGATGCTACACAGAGTTGGCAGTCTTCACCGGTCCAGCCGGTATCGCAAGTGCAACTACCGTCACCCGTAAGTCCGTCATTGCATGTTCCATGAGATCCGCACAAGCATTCAACACATGTTTCACCGAAATAGCCTGCAAGACAGGTATCACATGAGACACCGGCCCAGCCAGGAGCACAGGAGTCACAGGCAGAACCAGCCCAGCCAATCTCACAGGCACAGGTATCCGCACCCACGCAATTGCCATTAACGCATTCCGGCTCGCAGGAGAACAAATCGCAGCGCTCCCCTGCCCATCCATTCGAGCAAGTGCAGGTATTCGGTCCCGTGCAAACACCATGCAGACAGTCGGGGTCGCAAATGTAGTTTTCACAGCGATCCCCATTCCAGCCGTCATCGCAACTGCAGACATTGGCACCAATGCAGGTCCCATGCAGACAGTCAGGGTCACAGGTTTCAATCTCGCAAAATGAGCCGGTCCAGCCGCTATCGCAGTCACATTGGTTCGGTCCGTTGCAGGATCCGTTCTGACAGACTGGATCACAGGTGAAGACAGAACAGTCCTCGTGGTCCCAACCGCTGTCGCAGATGCAATTTCCGGTTCCTTCCGCACCGTCATCGCAGTGTCCGTGCAAGCCACAGTCTGGACACCGTTCGCATGAATCGCCGAAGTAGCCGCTGTTGCACTGATTGCAGGCCGGTCCGGTCCACCCCTCCGGGCAAACATGACATTGACCATCGCCTTGCATTCCCTGGCTACATACCAATCCCGTTTCACAGGTTTCGCAAGCCAAACAGGACGGTCCCCAATGGTCTTGAGCGCAGATGTTGCAGAGTCCGCCGTCCCATCCCTCATCACATTCACATACACCCGGTGCCAAACATTCGCCGTGAAGGTCACATTCAGCGTCGCAGTTCGGTATTTCACACAACACGCCGCCCCAGCCCTGTTCACAATCACAGGACCCATCATTCAGATAACCAACGGAACATGCGCCATGCTCCCCGCACTGGCAGGCCGCGCAATTCGAACCAAATGTTTCTTCCGGACAGTCCACGGTCAAAAGGTAATGCCCGTCCACCGAGAGCGGAAAACTTGAATCCATGGCGCGAATTCCGAAGTAAAACGAGCCGGTCTCTGAAATTGTGCCGCTCAACTCTCCATCCGAATTCAGGAACAGACCACCGGGAAGGTCTCCTGAGATCAGACTGAATGTGTACGGTTGCTCGCCGCCATAGGCGATGAAATTAACCCTGTATGTCTCACCGTACACACCGTTCGGTATGTTATCCGGCATGATCGACATATTTATCATGCTCGTCGACGCGCGATTCCGGGAGATCTCGCCCCAGCAATAGACGCTACCATTCGTGCGCATGCCACAGGTCTGATTGCCGCTGGCTGCGATTCTGATGAATTCGCCTGTAGGCGCGAGTGCCTGGCCGTAATCGTTTTCGCCCCAGCAGACGACCGATAAATCGTCTTGAATGGCACATACGTGATCGCATCCCGCACTTATATGGTCAAAGGGGCCGGATTGTTCCAAAAACGGAGCATTATTTCCCCAGCAGACCAGATTTGCGTTATTTTGCAGGATGCCGCAGCTGAAATCGCAACCCGACTGAATGTCGATAAATTGACTGTTCGGCATCAAGAGGCTGATATCGTATCCCCAACATGTCACATAGCCACCTGAATTGAGTGCACAACTATGCCGGGCGCCAGCGCTGACTTGGCTGAACAGTCCCGTAGGCGCATCGCATTGACCCACGTTATGGCCACGTGTCCCGCATCCCCAACAAACAACGGCTCCTTCCGTATCGATTGCACAATTGTGATTGAGACCTAAAAGATTTTCACCTTCGATCACACCACCACCCGAACTGATAGCCACATATGACCCAGGAGGCGCTGTCTCGCCTGTCTGGTCTTCACCCCAACATAATATATCGCCTCCCGGCTTTATCGCACAGCTGTGATTTCCGCCCATGCTAATGGCCTCGAAGCGGCCGTCCGGGACCGTTGACTGCGAATAGGAATTGTCACCGATGCAATATAGGCTTCCATCAGTGTTCAGCTTGCAGGTGTGTGCCCAGCCAGCATCCAGAACCATGTTGTTCGTGCACAAACTTCCGCCCCAGCCTTCAGAACAATTGCAGGTACCGTTGCCGCCTGAGCCGTCGTTGCAAACGCCGTTTACACAGGCCGGACAGGCCAGGCAATCAGGTCCGAAATATCCAGACCTGCACATGTTGCAGGTCGCGCTGTCCCAGTTCTCTTCACATTGACAGGTGTCTTGTGCTATGCAAGCGCCATGTACGCATTCTGGATCGCATTTCAGAGTGTCGCAGGCTTCGCCCATCCAGTTATTGTCGCACTCGCAGGTCTGCGGAGCGGTACAAACGCCATGCTCACCGCAATCCGGATCACAGGACGGTTCGTTGCAGCGATTACCTTGCCAACCCGGCTCACAATCGCAATAATCTGGCGCAGCACACGTACCGTGGATACAGTAACCGGGTTGACAATATGGATCATCACAGTATTCTCCATTCCAACCTGAACCGCAACCCACTCTCATTCCGTACTTTTTATCACCGGAAAAGGGCAAACCTTTGTCAGTGGCACGCACTGTGAAACGATATATTCCCTTCTTTTGGGCGAAACCATACAAACTGCCATCTTCTTCTAGCACAAGCCCGTCAGGCAATGCACCATCTACAATGCTGAATGTGTAGGGCGGATACTTGGTACCGGAAGCAAAGAAATGCCCGACGTAATAATTGCCTATTTCTGCACTAGGCAACCCACTTCCAGAGGGAATGATGTTGATTTTTGGATTGTAATAAATGCCACGCTCAGTTGTGGAACAGACAACATTGCCTTGATTATCAGTGGTGAAGGATTTTTCCGGTGTTCGCCCCCAGCAAGAAACACTGCCGTCAAGGCGCATACCGCATAGCCTATCCTGATACTCTGTCTTGAGATCATTGACACTAATGCTGATGAATTTTCCTGGAGGATGAGTATTATCAAAACCCGTACCATGGTAAGTGTCCCAACATGTGAGGCTCAAATCATTGGAAATCGAGCATACGGCATGACGATCCGAAGCCAAATCAACATAATGTGCATTCAATGAGGAGTCGGGAAGCGTATGGAAATCTGGTTCACGATCTCCCCATTCCCAACATGCCAACCGCAATTGTGTCTGATCGTCAAATATGGCGCATGTTAAATTTCCTAATCTTCTACCCAATTTAACCACTTTTGTATTATATGTCCAGCTCGGATATTCGCACCCATAACCGCCAATCCCGCATCTTAAATCACCCTGATCAGTCACCCTCAGAATAGATCCTCCGTTGACTTCAACGGCAAGATAAGTACCTCCGTCGGTGTCATGCAGATTGTCAATAAGCGAATTGACCAACCCTGGAGCCCCCATTGCTTCAGGCACTGTAAATCCGCAAATTGCTTTTTTTTCATCACTCAGTCCGCATGCCCTTAACCCGGTAATCGATATCGAGGTCCAATCACTCCATAGTTGCTCGTAGTAATTCTTATCCTCTTTCGTGCTCAGTATTTTTTTAGTTTTATATTGCCTTGAAATAAAGGAATTTGAACGATCTATACAATAAGGACCATCATCAACCTCAACAGCACAGGCGAAATCCTGATCTACATTTACTACCTTGTGGACTTTATCATATTTATAATTCAGCAAATCGATTGGTAAACTGGAGGCATCTTCATCTTTCCAACAATGAAGGCGACCGTCAGGCTTGACTGCACAGCCATGTTTATCTGTAATGGCCACGTTTCCAGGTGGAGTGTGCGTGCCGACAAATCCCTTACCCCAACACTCGACAAGTCCGCTTGATCTCATTCCACAGCTGTGATCCAAAGAACTACTGATATTTGTAAAGGAACCGGAAAGGGGTGAACATTGTCCGAAACTCCAATCAGTATTTTGACATCCCCAACACCTGACCTCCCCATCAGTCTTCAACGCGCACGAATGATACTGATCGACAGCAACATCCATGAAATCATTTCCTTCAGGAGCATCACATTGCCCGAAGTCGTTCTCGTTACATCCCCAACAATCAATACTACCGTTCACTTCTACAGCGCAAG
This sequence comes from Myxococcota bacterium, assembly GCA_963663525.2. Taxonomy (GTDB): domain Bacteria; phylum Myxococcota_A; class SURF-8; order SURF-8. The sequence continues at coordinate 2,920,661 of CAXXHC010000001.1, read as the reverse complement.
AATGGTATGTGCCTGAAGAAAGTTGGGTATAGCTTCCCTGGGCCGGTGGATCACACTGTCCGTAATCGAACCTGTTGCACCCCCAGCAATGTATCTCTCCGCTATCCTCTATTGCACAACTGTGTTTTTTTCCGGCGCTGATGTTTTCATATAAGCCTGTAGGACTGTCGCATTGAGATCGATCATCATCTCCCCAGCAACTGATCTCGCCATCCATCGAAAGTCCGCATGTATGACTTCCACCGGCGCTTAATGATGTAAAGCCATCTTCAGTCGGACTTTGCAATCGATCATCATCGCTATTCCCCCAACAATAAATTCTATTTTCGTAATCGATTCCACATGCATGCTCGTCACCCGTAGTTACACTCTGAAACCGAAGAACAGGATCATCTGCTTGCCCATGGGTATTTTTGCCCCAACAATGCACCGTTCCATCATTACGTATTCCGCAACTGTGCTGGTATCCTACGTGTACAGAATCATAGTATCCAACCTGGCTAACGGATTGGCCATAGTCGTTATTTCCCCAACAATATACGGGGCCGGAATCACCGCTTTTACCTACAATCGCACAGGCATGATTGCGCCCAATGTCAACTCCGTATAAATAGCCGACCAAAGCATCCGGTATTTCGATCTGTTCGGAGGGTACGTCACCACGACACTGCATTTTCGTTTTAAGCTCATCTTGTTCCTGAATGTGTTGTTCATTTACGTTTCTTACGACATTGTCAGCAATAAAAGATAGGGCGAGATCTTTTGCGATACTCTTCCCCATCTGTTTTTGGATTTCCTTCTTGGCTAGCTGCTTTCCTGCATGCTTTATGAGCCCATGTTTTGCGATTGATTTCACCGGTGCAGAAGCTGTTCCAACGGTAGCAACATCAACGGGCATGAAAATTGTTTCGGCAACGGCGTCATCCCATCGACCTTGAGCCATAAATATACTGGTGGCGATACCCGTGACCATCAGACCGCCAGCAGGAGGGAATATCGCAGTTGCCACTGCGGCCGCGACCGCAATTGCCATTGATTCACCGAACGACTTCCAATCCCACGTAATATACCATGGCGGTTTCGTTTCTTTCCAACGGCCGCAGATATATCCGTCTCCGATGTCCCAGTCATTGGTGTTCAAGTCAATTTCATATGCCCACTCCACGATCTGGGTTGCATGAGTTCCTGAGCAACTGATAAACCTCTCCGAATTGTCATATTGATCCCCGTCTCCACACGAATCCTGTGTGCTTGTTTTCGCATATCTTTCCACATGACGCAATCCAAGCAATTGCCCGTTGCTGTCATCCCCAAAACACACTACATCGTCCTTCCAATAATCATTGTAACTTAATACAATGCAGGTGTGTCTCGCGCCCAGACTCAGGTTGTAGAATTCATCATACGATGTCCCGGCAGTGACGAGTTGAACACTCTGGCCGTAGCTGTTGTCTCCCCAGCAGTCCAGGTACTCGCCTCCTTTTCTGATTGCGCAACTGTGATAATCTCCCACCCCGATCTTGCTGTATTTTCCTGTTGGCGCGTCACATTGACCATATGAGTTATCACCCCAGCAATAAATCTCTTTATTTTCGAGAATTCCGCAGTTGTGATGCTTTCCTGTGCTCAACGACTTAAACTTCCGCTTCGGTGAATAATCTGATCCGAAGTCCGGTTTTCCCCAACAAGCAACTGTATCATCGGACAAAATTCTACATGAATGCCTACCGCCACCATCCAAAACAGGCGTCAGACAGTCAGAACCTCCAAAGCCGATGGGACAGACCGTTAGCGTATAATCGTTCTGCCCCGAATTGGGCATACCGGCATCGACAGCCACAACCGAAAAGTCGTATTCTCCAATATTAGAAGGTACCCCGGCGATGGATCCTTCAGCCGAAAGATATAAGCCTTCGGGAAGATTACCTTCAGAAATCTTGAAAGTATACGGCTCCTTACCGCCATTCGCATATAGCCGTCTCTTGTAAGGTTGACCGATATTTGCATTGCTCAGGATTTCCGTCACAATCCTTACATCTGTCTCCACATGTTCGCGAGCCCCCCAACACTCAATGGAATCGTCTTCCCTTATTCCGCAACTGCAATAATCCCCGGAAGTCACTCGCACAAATTTCCCGCTAGGCGCCGTGCATTGCCCCTGATCATTCAAAAGATCTCCACCACATCCCCAGCACCTCAAGGTGCCATTACTGTCGATTGCGCAAGTATGGTGCTTGCCAGCGCTCACATCCTTGAATTCATATGTTCCATAGCCGCCTAAAACATTGCATTGTCCATAATTGTGTGAAGATCCGCAGCCCCAGCACTTTATATGGTTGGAAGTTGTCAGCCCACAGGTGTGAAAATGACCAGAACTGATTTTTTCAAACGTTTGACTCTGCACGTCTTCCGGCACCGCACACTGTCCATAATCCTCATCCTGGGTTCCAAACCCTGGTCCACCACACCCCCAACAGCTCGCATAGCCAGTGCCAAGCACACCGCAGGTGTGATATTCACCTGAACTGACGTTTTGAAACGAATCGCTCGGCGCAAGACTCTGGTCATTTTGACTATTTCCCCAACAATGAACCGTTCCAACTCCGGCGTCTGCATCTATTGCACAAGTATGTGTACCACCAGCGCTAACAGCTTGGAATGTGACACCCTGTGGAACATTTAATTGAATGTAATCGTTGTTACCCCAGCAGGTTACGGAACCGTCAACCGACAATCCACAGGAATGCATACCACCGGAACTGACAGAAACAAAATCGCCACCTGGCGCGTTGCACTGTCCGTATTCATTGTCTCCCCAGCAGTTGATGCTGCCGTCATGCAAACGTACGCAAGTGTGCATAGCACCGGAATCGATGGTCTTATCCGGTTCCTCATTAGGTGATGCTATATCCGAGCGCACTACTAATGTATAATTTCTATATCCATAACTGGGCAACCCATTATCCCAAGCTGACACCCTGATTTCAAATTCCCCGTCAACTCTAGGGACACCGACGATTTTGCCATCACTGGTCAACCCAAGCCCGAACGGCATAGAGCCTTCAACAAGTCCAAACCCATAGGGGTAAACACCGCCGTTTAAGGAAAGCTGCTGAAAATACGACTTACCTACAACACCTTTGGCGAGGTTGTACGGCATTATTTCCAGATTAATTATGTTGTCCTGGCTTTCCTCACCCCAACAAATGACTTCACGATCTTCCGTCAAGGCACATGAATGCGACTCACCACTGACAACCCGAGTATAATTCCCCTCAGGAGACTCGCATTGATGATGATCGTTGTTACCCCAGCATACGATTTCTCCGCTTGTGACAGAATCATCACCTTTTCGAATGGCGCAGGTGTGTGCACCGCCAGCACTCACACTGATGAAACTACCATCCGGTGCGCTGGCTTTTCCTGACTCGTTGTTTCCCCAGCATTCAATCGTGCCCGTTGATGTAATGGCGCAATTGTGGTCGTATCCGGAGCTGATTTCACTAAAATTGCCAGCGCGATTGAAATTCTGTCCTTGATCACCTCTGCCAAAGCAGATTGCATATTTGGTTGTCTTATCGATTGCGCATGTATGATAAGCACCGGCAGAAATCTTATCGAAATAGGCATCCTCGTAATCTTCCCAGGCGCATTGTCCTTCATCGCTCCCGTTTCCGCAGCCCCAACATCGTAAATTTCCAAGTAGATTAATCCAGCAAGTGTGTGCAACTCCTGCGCTAACGGATTTTCCGAACATCATTCCACTGTCAGGCACTTCCGACTGCCCATGAGAATTATCTCCCCAGCAAAGCGTATCCAATCCAAATGATAGGCCCTCAGATTGATACAATGCGCAACCATGGTTTAAGCCGACTGTTATCCGTCCAAGCTGTTCAAATGTCGGATGCGTGACATGAGTAGAGTCCGTCGACCAACAATCCAAATAGTTATCACTATCCAGCATACAAGTCGTGTCGCCATATGCATCCAGTATCGATCGTTCACATGGCCCTGAGTAATCAGTATTGGAACACCATACTTTTAACGTGATTTCATTTACGACAGCCATATTGGTTTGAGGATGCTTGGCCTTGATGAAAACCACATATTCACCCAATTCCTCAGGAATACCCGACAGCACGCCATTTCCGGACAGACTGATGCCTTCAGGTAACTGGCCGTCGTCAATTGAGAATTCTATGGAATCAAAACTGCTGTTGGCCAAATAGCTATGCTCAAAATTCGAACCATAATATATTACATGCTCACTTTCCCCCACGATTGAAATAAAGGGATACTTTCCATTTTCACCCATGCACATGATCTCGCTGTTGTCGGATCGCACGGCGCAAGCTCGACGGTGACCGGCTTCAACTGCGGAAAACTCATGATTTGGGTATCTGTCAATTTCGAGTTCGTCCGAATACAACCGACAGGTCACTTCATTTCTTTCGTTCAGATCGCAAATGATATCACTGCCAGAAGACACATCGACATATTCACATGCTTCACCGATTGTACATGATCGTTCAACCACCTCATCGCCATCGTGGTTTCTGCAATGGACATACCAATTGTAACTATCAATAGAGCAGTCGAGTTTTCTCGTATTGCTTCCATCCATCATGGATGCGCTGCTGGTGCCTTCAAATCCCAGATCGAGCACCGTTGCCAGTCCGGAGGCCGCAAAATATCCTCCTATGCCCTGTTCCCAGCAATAAGTATATCCATCATAGGATCGCACGCCGCAGTATCGCTTTGCCCCAACACTGATTGAATCAAAGTTGAACTGCTCGTCGGGGTCGGCTTCATACCGTTCGCTCGTGTCAGTCCCCCAGCATAGAACTTTTCTGTCTTGCTTGATTCCGCAGGCGATGTCGCTGCCTGCGGCAATACTGGTGAATTTTTCATTCAGACCGAAATCATAATAATCTTCATGAAGACGATCCTTGTCCCATTGCACCACGTTTCCATTCTTTTTCAGACCTATCACATTACCGGTGGCCGTAACCACGATACCGGCCATCATTGGTTCTGTATGATAGACAGGCGTCTGATTTTTCCAGGAGTGCATGAAGATCTTGCCATCCCGATCCATACTCACCAGGAAATGTTCCTCGTCGTGTATGGCATCCGACATCTGAATCGTCTTCATATTGCAGTGCAGGCCGCTCCAGCCGTTATGGCACTCACACAGGCCATCCTTGCAACTTGCATGTCTCCCGCACGGCACTTCCTCGCTGCAGACTGATTGTATGCAGTCTCCACCACTCCACCCACTGTCACACGTGCAGGATCCGTCCCCTTCCACGCCGTCTGCACACTGGCTGAAAACTCCGCAGGAGCACTCTTCACAATCCGGACCGTAATGCCCTGATGAGCATTCGATCTTGATCGTATAGGTTTTTTCCTCGGAAAGACCTATGCTGTTTTCCACGACGCGTAGCGTAAATGAATACGCCCCTGTTTCAGTCGGGGTTCCGTCGATCCCGATGCCGCCGTCTTCAGAAGTCAACACCATTCCAGATGGAAGACTGCCATTGACAAGCCTGCCGGTATAAGGTTCGCTGCCGCCCGTGACGCCGATCCGCGCTTGGTAGGCAACATCGACTTGACCTGTCGGTAAATTGTCTGCGGCAAGCGTAAGCAACTGCGACGAGGCATCCACGTCCTCCCCCCAGCACTCGATGTCGTTCCCGCCACGAATCCCACAGGTATGCGTGTGCCCGGCTCGCACGCTGGCAAACCATCCACCAGGCGCATCGCACTGACCGAAATCAGTTCCAGATCCACAGCCCCAGCAGGACACATGCCCACTCGTTTTCACACCACATGAATGATACTGCCCCGTGCTGACGCTGTTGAATGTCAGATCGGGTGCATCAGCCTGGCCTTTCGAATTATCCCCCCAGCATTCGATCTCACCACCGGGTCGGACGGCGCAACTGTGTAACGCTCCTGAAGCGACACTGACAAACACGCCATCAGGCGGGTCACACTGACCCTTGTCGTTTTCGGATTCTTCGCATCCCCTGCAATCCAGGCTTCCATCATCTTTCAATGCACAGGAATGATAGTCGCCAACACTTACACTTGTATGTCTCTTGTTAGGCAAGTTCAGTTGCCCATTTTCGTTATCTCCCCAGCACTTTGGATGGCCTTCTGAATCGATGGCGCAGGCATGATTGAAACCGGCATCCACGATACGGAAAACACCTTCCGGTGCGATACCCGCTCCTGGAGTAGATCCCCAGCATGAAAGTTCCCCGATATTTTCCGATACCTGCACGCCGCAGGTAAATGTATGACCGGTGCTGATACTGCTGAATAGCAAGGCAGGCGGCGTGGACTTACCATTGTCGTCATTGCCCCAGCAAAGCGGACTTCCATCAGAATTGACGATGCAGGCATTATGAGTTCCCACATCCAGCGCAACCGCCCCGCAATCTTCTCCGCTCCATCCCGGCGAGCATGAACAACCGTCCGGGTTGCAGACACCATGACGACTGCAAACACCTTCGAATTCAGCATCGCAGGCATCGCAGAACTCGCCCTTCCAACCCAAATCACAGATACATGATCCGTCGCCTTCTACACCATCGTTGCAAGTCCCGTGGCCGCAGGAAGCCGGACAGGTTTCGTTACAGTCCGCGCCGTATCGGTCACTTTCGCACCCCACCCTCAGGCTGTAGTGATGCAAGCCGCTCATTGGCCAACCGCTGTCGGCAACACCAATCGTAAACTGCGCAATTGCCATGGCATCAGGCTCGCCCGAAATTACGCCGTCGGACGACAGGCTCAAACCAGACGGAAGTTCGCCAGCCTCCAGCGTAAAACGATACGGAGCCTGACCGCCATTGCCGGACAATTCCTCGAAATAGAACTCGTTTACACGGGCATTCGGAAGCGTCTCCGGTTCGATTGAAAGTTTTGGCGCTTTGTCGCTGATGTTCTCACCCCAGCAGACCATGCTTCCATCGACCCTCATGCCACAGGAGTGGTAATCGCCTGCACTGATGCTGACAAATTGACCGCTTGGCGGTGTGCACTGTCCGTGATCGATTGTCTCGTCGTTGGCACATCCCCAGCAGACAACTACCCCGTCAAGCTTGACACCGCATCCATGATAAACACCGACGGAAAGGCTTTTAAACAACACATCCTGAGGTGGCGCGGATTGATTGAAACGGTTATCACCGAAACAAACCACATGGCCATCTGTTTTCAGAGCACAGGTATGATTCCGTCCGGTGCCAATGTACTTAAAAGCCCCATTGGGTGTGTTGCATTGCCCATAGTTGCACCAGCTCTCGTTCTCGCATCCCCAGCAGGCGATTTCGCCATTGCTCCTGAGTCCGCAACTATGATAATCCCCGACGCGAACCATGGACAGGTCATTGAAAGACGGAGGAGAACTTTGATTGTATGCGTTGCCGCCGAAGCACACCGCCTCTCCTTCCGTAGTTATACCACAGGTATGGCTGCGGCCCGCGCTGATACTGATGAAGCTGTCAGACGAGGCCGAACACTGGCCCAGATCGATATTGGGGTAGTTTTCACAGCCCCAGCAATCCATGCCGCCGTCCTGTCGGACTGCGCAACTATGATAGGCTCCGGCACTAAGGCCGAATACGACATCATCATACGCCGGTTCCGATTGTGCATAGCGGTTGTTTCCCCAGCAAGCCGGATGGCCGTCCGCTTTCACTGCGCAGTTATGCTGGGATCCGGCCTCTATGGTCGGGTTATTGCAGTGAAGACCGGTCCACCCCGGATCGCACATACAAGCTGCCTGCTCGCCGATACCATTCATACATGTACCATACAGACAGGGACAGCGTTCATCGCAGTTCAAGCCGAAATAATCGTCGACACAATTCGAGCAAAAGCCGTCTCCGTTTTGACCGGAGCAACTCAAGGCGACCCGACCTGCATAAATATCCCGTTGACCGTTTCGATCGTCCTCCCAAGCTACTAAATAGCGGCCGCCGCCGTAGGCTACGGCGGGATAGTCCTGGATATCGGCAAACATACAAATGGCGATCCCCTCGCTGTCTTTCACGGCACCCTGAACCGGATCGAAAATCGCACCGTGTATATCACCGGCGCCGCGATGCCAAGCTATCAGATATTGCGAATGGCCAAATACGATACTCGGCAACACCTCCGTGTAATCCGTCCTTGCGATCTCTATGCCGTCTCCATCTTCGGCCAATACAAATCCATCGGGGTTCACCCGCGTACCATATATGTCTCCGGCCGCGTGATGGCGTTCGTCCTGCCACACCACCAGAAAATTCATACCATCGAAGGCGATTGCCGGATGATCCTGCACGAAGCCCTCGCTTCCAATCCGGAAGCCTTCGGCATCCAGAACAACGGCGGCCGGACTCACCCGCGCACCGTAGATGACCGCATTTCCACGCCGCCATACGACCAGGTAATTCGTTCCGTCAAAGGCCAGATCGGGATTCATTTCCGTAAAATCCGTCAATGCGATCTCAATACCGTTTGCATCCTCCGCATGCACTCCGCCGTCCGTACTCACACGCGCACCGAAAATATCCCCGGCTGCATGACGCCGTTCATCCTCCCAAACCACTAAGTAGTTCATGCCGTCGAAGGATAGCTGAGGGGTTAACTGGTTCTGGTCGGCCTCACACACGGCGACTCCGCCAGCATCCAACACCTGACCGGAGGTCGACACACGCGTAGCGTAAATGTCAAACTGTTCGGATTCGTTCCGATCATCCTCCCAGACCACCAAATAATTCGCACCGTCAAAGGCCACAGCGGGATTGCGCTGCATGGAAGCGGCGCTGGAGATTTCAATCGAGTAGATTCCGGGTGAGATTTCCACAAGTTCGCCATCCGGGCGTATCAGGGAGCCGACAATATCATGGTCATCCGCTGCGCTTTCTTCCTCCCAAACCATCAGAAAATTTTCGCCGTCAAAGGCTGTCGCCGGTTTCTGTTGAGAAGCGTTCGCCACGTTGATAGCCAGCGATGGAAGGTCGAGCACGACAGATTCCGAGAAATCGCAGATCCCGTGCTCGCTATCACAGCTCACTTCCGAAGCACAGTCCGAACCGAAGTGGGTCGCATCGCAGACATCGCAAAGCTCTCCCGCCCAACCACTATCACAACGGTCGCACATCTCGCCGGTCCAATTGTCAACACAGTCGCAGACCATATCACGCCCGCCGACACAAACGCCGTGATCGCAGGGGCAGGGTCCGCAATTCGGTCCGAAATAACCATCGTCGCAGTGAGTGCAATGACCATCGCCGGTGAGTCCATGGCAACCCATCTCGATACGGGTTGCATAAACATCTAAATCGGCATTGCGATTATCTTCCCATACAACCATCATCTGACTGTTGCCAGCAATCACATAAGGTGCATCCTGAACATCCATGTTTGCGCAGATTTCAATCGCGTCTCCGTCGACAACTTCTCCGTTTGCCGGATTGACAAAAGATGCACGAATGTGACCGCCACCGTACCGCCACCCTACCAGAAAATGAGTTCCATTGAACGCAAGACTTGGAGATCGTTCCGTATATTCTGTCTTTGCGATCTCGATCCCGTCAGCATCAGCCACCGGCACCTCACCATTCGTTCCTACCCGTGCCCCATAGATGTCACCGGCTGCGTGGTTCCGTTCATCCTTCCAGGCTACCAGATATTTCGAGCCGTCGAATGCAACTGCTGGAAAATCCTGTACTTGGGCGTGCGTACTGATCGGAAAGCCGCCGATGTCTAAAATGGCACCATTCGTAGTCACACGAACACCGAAAATGTCACCACCACCGCGCCGATACGCCACCAAGTAATTGTCTCCGTCAAAAGCTAGGCTGGGTGATGCCTCGGTATAATCCGTTTTGGCTATATCAATACCGGTCACATCTTCAGTCAGTACCTGACCGGCAACATTTACACGGGCGCCGATAATATCGCCTGCCGTGTGTCGGCGTTCATCCTCCCAAATCACGAGGAAATTCGTACCATCCGAGGCAACTTGCGGCGTACGCTGGTGATTGGCCGCCTCGCAAATGGAGATCCCGTCAGGATCCAATACCTGGCCTCCGGTAGACACACGCGCCCCGAAAATGTCGTACTCACCTTCGCCGGAGCGCTCATCCTCCCATACCACCAGGAAATTCAAGCCATCGAAAGTCACAGAAGGATTGCGCTGGGCATATGGGGCGTTTGATATTTCAATGGTGTAAACGCCTGTGGAAAGTTCCATCAACTCGCCATCGGGCGTTACAAAAGAGCCTAAAATATTATGGTCTCCTGCCGAGCTTTCATCCTCCCACACCACGAGGTAGTTCTCTCCGTCGAAAGCGCCCGAAGGCTTTTCTTGTGAACGGACAGCCGCATTGATGGCCAACCCGGACGAATCGCTCACAACGGAATCATAATAATCACAATTCCCGTGTTCGCTGTCACAACTTACTTCAGATGAGCAGTTCGAACCATAATGAGTGGTATCGCAGCGATCGCATAGAAGTCCTCCCCATCCAGCATCGCAGTTACATTCCACGGCATCCCCAGGGTTGCAAGTACCGTGCAAGCAGGGGCAGGCAATGCAATCTGCTCCGAATCCGTCTTCCAGGCAGCTTGTGCAGTACCCGTGTCCGTTTAGACCCGAACAACTGGTAACGATCCGGGAACCGTAAACATCAGGGTTTCCGTTGCGAGTGTCTTCCCAGACCACAAGATACTGACTGTCGCCATAGGCGATCGCCGGATTGTCCTGAATATCGTCAGCCGCACTGATAACGAAGCCTTCTCCGTTCATCCCCATATCACCGGCCGGATCGAAAAACACGCCGTGAATGTTACCGGCACCGAGACGCCAACTAATCAGATAGTGCGTGCGACCGAAAACGATTTGCGGCGAAACTTCTGTGAAATCCGTCCTGGCGATCTCGATCCCGGTAGTATCTTCCACAAATACGGCACCGGATGGACTCACACGCGCGCCATAAATGTCACCAGCCGCATGATTGCGCTCGTCCTTCCACACCACCAGGTAATTCGATCCGTCAAAAGCCACGGCTGGATCAACATGGACCGCCGCACTGCTCATAATCGCAAACCCGCCATCGTCAAGTACCGTTGCCGCAGGGCTGACTCTCGTCCCCCAAATGTTGCCGCCGCCATAGTGCCAGACGACTAGGTAATTCGTTCCGTCAAAGGCGAGATCAGGGGACATTTCCGTATAGTCGGTCAGGGCAATCTCGATTCCGTCTGTATCGTCGGCATGTACCGCGCCTGCAGGACTGATACGCGCGCCATAGATATCACCAGCTTCATGACGTCGTTCATCCTTCCAAACCACCAGACAATTGGATCCGTCAAATGCGACCTTCGGGGTAATTTGGTTGTTGATCGCCGTGCTGATGGCGATTCCTGCCGCATCCAGGACGAGTCCCGAGGTGGATACTCGTGCCCCGTAAACATCATACTGCCCGGAATCGAAACGATCGTCCTCCCACACCACAAGATAATTCTCTCCGTCAAAGGACACCGAGGGATTGCGCTGCATGTAAGCGGCAGTCGATATCAAGATTCTGTAGACACCGGTCGATATCTCGACAAGCCCACCATCCGGTCGCATCAAAGAGCCATAAATATTGTGGTCGTCCGCCGTGGTCTCATCCTCCCAAACCACCAGATAGTTGGTCCCATCGGAAGCGATTGACGGCGCTTCCTGGGAAACGTTGTATACGTTGACGGCCCGGCCGTCCGGATCGACGACGAGCGAGTCATTGAAACCGCAGACGCCATGTTCAGAATCGCAGGTCACTTCATTCGCACAGTCTTCTCCGAAATGGGTCGCATCGCAGACGTCACACAGATCTCCCGTCCAACCGACATCGCAATCGCAGTCGACTTCTTCACCCGCACTGCATTTCCCGTGGACGCAGGGGCAGTCCAATTTGCAGTCAATGCCCCGGTAGCCTTCCACACAGTCCGTACAATGACCGTCTCCGCTGGTTCCGTAGCAACTCGTGCCAATACGTGTCCCGTAAATATCCATTCCGCTGCTTGCGGAATTGCGGTTATCGCTCCACAACACCAGATACTGGCCACCACCATAGGCCATCGCGGGGTACCCCTCCTCGGTAGCCTCGCTCATGGCCATGCCCGTAATGTCTAAAAGCGAACCGTCGAGCGGATTTACGATTGCGCCGTGAATGGAGCCACCACCGCGACGCCATGTCACCAGATAATTCGTTCGACCGAAGATGATACTCGGCGACATTTCCGTATAGTCGGTTTTGGCTATTTCGATCCCGTCCACGTCCGTAGCCAAAACCGCGCCGTCCGTGCTCACCCTTGAGCCGTAGATATCTCCAGCAGAGTGCCGACGCTCGTCCTTCCACACCACCAGATAGTTCGTTCCGTCAAAGGCCACGGCTGGATCAACCTGGATCGCTCCGCTACTCATGATGGAAAAACCGCCGTTGTCGAGCACGGTTGCCGCCTGACTGACTCTCGCCCCCCAGATGTTTCCTCCGCCATAACGCCAGACGACTAAGTAATTCGTTCCGTCAAAAGCCAGAGATGGGGACATTTCCGTATAATCGCTGACGGCGATTTCGATACCGTCAATGTCCGCTGGCTCAACCACTCCGTCAGAACGCACACGTGCCCCGAAAATATCGCCCGCCTCGTGGCGGCGTTCGTCCTCCCAGACCACCAGAAAATTCGTTCCGTCGAACGCGACCTTCGGCGTAATTTGGTCGTTTGTCGCAGTGGTGATGGCAAAGCCGTCTGTATCCAAAAGCAGGCCAGTAGGAGACACACGCGCTCCGTAAACGTCATACTGCCCCGAATCGGTGCGGTCATCTTCCCAGACGACGAGATAATTTGAACCGTCATAAACCACCGAGGGATTGCGTTGCATGTAGGGAGCACTCGATATCGAGATGGTGTAGACACCCGTCGAAATTTCGACAAGCCCGCCGTCCGGGCGAAACAGGGAAGCGGTGATGTTGTGGTCTGCGGCCGTTACGCTTTCCTCCCACACCACCAAGTAGTTCTGACCGTCAAAAGCTGCCGAAACCTTTTCCTGATTCCCATCAGCCGTGTTCAATGCCAAACCGGGAAAATCGTGCACGACCGATTCGTTGAATCCGCAGATTCCGTTTCCGCTATCGCAGGCTACTTCAGACAAACATCCCGGTCCGAATAAATTCGACTCGCAATCATCGAACCCATGCGTAAACCGGCTTACGGCACTCTCGGTCTGCACACTGTTGATAGCAATTGCCACACTTTTGCGAGTCGCTTCCGAGTCAGACCCATCCGATGGCTGCGAACTTTCCGAACAGGCTTGAAGCAGCATCAAAACCAACATCGAAAGACTTGCATGCACGAGGATTTTTAGACTTCGAGACATTTGAAACTCCTGCCAAGGGATTAAGCCAGCCAAGCCGCACGTTCTCCAAAGCTTCTCACTAATTTTCTTCAGCAGTGGAAATACTATAATTTATATAAAGGATTGTCGTACTGAATTAAAAGCAATACGCCAAATCAAGTCAATAGAAATCTATGTTTTGTTTACCAATATCACTTACTGTCCGGTTCACAGGCTGTTGCAAAACCATTCTCGATTTCGCCACGAAAAAAAAACGGCTTTCGAGAATGGTTTGTGAGTTCCACTTTCGACGTGTTTTTCTTGGTTTCGGGCATTTTAACACGCTGCTAAACTTCGATAGATCAACTGGGCGAACGCAAAGTACAGGAATTGATCCATGCAAGTGAAAGATCGCATCTTGTAATTTCCGAGATTGCGAGCCATGCATTGACTAAAATTCCCGGACCGCCAACTCCGCAGAGAGTGACAATTCGCTTCGTCATCTGCCTTATGCAATTGTATTCTCTTCGTTTTTCCGATTTAGTAAAATCAACAACCGGACATTAGTACCTTCTTTTTTTGTTTATACGAGAGAATTCCTAGTTTGGGTTGTAAAACTTGAATTTAGCCTGGAAAATTCATGAAAATCGTAGCGAGACGCCGCAAATTGAAGTGATTTCACGATGTCGGAGTGGATTTTCACCCGTGCTGTTCGTCAATGCCTTCTGGAGAAAAGCGTCCGGTGGTCAGCCTGCCTTCGATACTTACTTCAGGGAGGAAATAGTGATAACCTCATGAAAGCCAACAAAAAACCTTTGAACAGTTCGTTTATTGTTGAATCACGGACGGTTATTGGTATGCTCTCTGTTTGACAATTTCCTTCGAATATAACCATCAGTCAATCGGTCGCGGACAGATATTTAACGAAATGTCCTACTCCCGGCTAGCTCACGGGCAGGACAATTGTACCGTTTGGAGTGTTGAGTTGAACAGGTCAAGGTTGAATCCGAGTCCGGGTTGGTCGGACGTGGTGTCAGTAGACGGCATGTCCGGACCACCGGACGCTTTTATCCAGAAGACGTTGACCAACAGCACGTTGAGTTTTCAACGGATTTGAATGGGAACTCGGAGGTTTTTCAAGGATGACAGGTGTTTTTAGCGAGGAATAGAACTATAAATACCCTTGACAAGAACATAATAAAATATATAATAACCCATGATATTATCATTCTTTGGGGATTCTCATGTATCGCTTCGCTCTCGATTATCTCAGTTCCTGGAAAGTAAACAACCACGTGCAGAGCACGTGGCTTTGCCTTGAGCCGTGCTGTTCGTCAATGCCTTCTGGAGAAAAGCGTCCGGTGGACCGTACATGCCGTCCGTCGGTCAAAATGGCTGAGCAATGATATTTCTTTGCATCCGACGGTTCTGTAGTATGATACGACAATGAAACCAACTCCACAGAAAAAGCGCGTTTACGACCATCGACTTCGCGAATACGTCCGAAAAACTGGCGATGTGAGCTTGGCTAAAGATCTCGAGGTTCCCAGATCGACGATCAATGGCTGGTTGCATGGACCTGAACTGGAAGTCGTGAGCAATGAGATTTTCGACATGACCGATGATCCTTTGGTCCGTCAGCGGATTTTGAAGCTGGAACGACGTTTACGGATCGTAACGGCTGTGATGATATTGCTCCAGACCCTCTGCCGGATTTCCAAGAACCGTTTGGACCAGCAGAGGTTGCCCGAGGGTGCGGATAAAAAGAAACTGCTCTCAGCCATTGAAAGAGGCTGCCGGGCCATACCCATGAAGGCGGTTCTGTCCATCGTCGGCATCAGCCCTTCGCGGTATCACATCTGGTGTCGTGGGAAGGCGGCGGGTTGCTCGCTTGATGATCGCGCGTCATGTCCCGCGATCCACCCCACCCAGTTGACACCGGAAGAGGTTCGCCTGATGCACGAGATGGCAGTTTCCGACGACTATCGTCATGTGCCGACCAGTCGTCTTGGGATGCTTGCACAACGTCTGGGCAAGGTGTTTGCGTCTCCTTCGACGTGGTTGCGCTATGCACGTGAACGTGACTGGAGACGTCCGCGAACCCGAGTTCATCCATCCAAGCCTACCGAGGGTATTCGCGCGAACAAGCCGGACGGCATTTGGCATGTCGATGTGACGGTGGTTCGACTTGTCAACGGCTCGAAGGCCTATATCCAGGCGATCATCGACAACTATTCTCGGCGCATCCTGGCCTACCGAGTCAGCGAGAAGCTGGAGCCCGCGTCGAGTGCGGAGTTGCTGGTCAAAGCCTATGAGTCTCGCAGTGAGGTTGGTGACCAAGTGGACCCGCAGGCGGTGATGGTGGATGGTGGAATAGAGAACTTCCACAGTGCGGTGATGAAGCTTGTGGAAGAGGGTTTGCTTGCGCTGATCCTGGCGCAGACCGCCGTGCTTTTTTCGAACTCGATGATCGAAGGTTTTTGGCGTGTGATGAAGCACCAGTGGTTATTTCTGAACCAACTGGACAGCGTGTCGGCGCTGGAACGTTTGGTGAGGTATTACGTAGAAGAATACAACCGTAATCTGCCGCATTCGGCGTTCAATGGTCAGACCCCTGACGAAATGTACTTCGGCCATGGTGAGGGAGTACCGGAGGAACTGGCCGCGGCTCGAGCGAGGGCTCGTCAAGCCCGTTTGGAGGCGAATCGGGAGCTGAGTTGCGAAAGCTGTCCTAATCTGGCAATGGCGGTCAATGGGTGAAGAAGGAAAACAAAAGGTGGAAATACGCAGTTGAATCGGTCATTTGTAATGATGTGTCAGCGTGTCGATTTAGCTGCCTCCTGCAGCCCGGCTAGTTCACGGGCAGGACAATTGTACTGTTTGGAGTGTTGATTTGAACAGGTCAATATTGAATCCGACTCCAGATCGGTCGGACGTGGCATCAGTAGACCACATGTACGGATCACCGGACGCTTTTGTCCAGAAGGCATTGACGAACAGCACGGCCGAGCACCAGCGCAAGAAACGCTCTCTTTCGTTGAACGAGGATGGTGAGCGGCTGTTCTTCGACGAAAACGTTCCCGTCGAGGAGATCCGGATCTCCAATCCCGAAGTTGAGGGACTGGACGAGAACGAGTACGAGGTGATCGGCCGGAAAGAGACACACCGTCTGGCGCAGCGCCCGGGCCAGTACGTCATTCAACGATACGTGCGGGACGTGGTCAAGATCAAGAGCGAGGACGCGCCCGTCATCAGCTGCCCTCCCGCTCCCGGGTCCGTATTTGAAAAAAGCCACGCCGACGTGAGCTTTCTCGCGGGCCTGCTGATCGACAAGTTCCAATATCACCTGCCGCTGTATCGTCAGCGCCAGCGTCTCGACAGATCGGGGATCAAGGTGAGCCGCGCATGGCTGACCCAACTGGTTCATCGCTGCGGCGATCTGCTGGAGCCCGTTGCGATGGCGCAATTGGAATCGATCCGCAAGAGTCGTGTGAAGCTGATGGACGAGACGCCGATCAAGGCGGGGCGCAAGAAAAAAGGCAAGATGACGAAGGCGTACTTCTGGCCGGTGATGGGAGGCGACAAAGAAATTGTCTTTCTCTACTTCGACTCGCGCGAACACCGCCACGTGTTCGAGGCGCTTGGAGAAAAACCCGGAGCCGATTCGGTGATCGTGAGCGACGGCTATGGAGCCTACGAGGCCTTCGCCAAATCGACCGGTACACTCAACGCCCAGTGCTGGGCGCACTCCCGGCGGGAGTTCATCAAGGCGGAAGCCGTGGAACCCGACAGGGTGAAAGAGGCGTTGGACTTGATCCGACCGCTATGGGAGATCGAAAAGAAGATCGAAGAGGACCATCTCGGCGGCGAACCGAAGCGCTTTACCCGCCTGGAACAGAGCAAACCCATCGTCGAGAAGTTTTTCGCCTGGGTGGACGAGACGCTTGGGGACGGCGCGCTGTTGCCGACGAACCGTTTGACCAAGGCGCTGAACTACGTGAAGAAGCGCAAGGACGCGCTGATGCTCTTCCTCACCGACCCCGATGTTCCATTGGATACCAACACGTTGGAGCGGGCGCTCCGAGTGATTCCCATGGGTCGGAAGAACTGGCTGTTCTGTTGGACGGAAGTGGGAGCCAAATACGTGGGCGTTTTCCAGAGCCTTCTCGTAACCTGTAAAATGCACGGCATCGATCCCTACACCTACCTGGTCGATGTCCTGCAACGGGTGGACGATCACCCGAAAAGCGATGTCTATCAACTCACCCCGGCAAAGTGGAGCACGTTCTTCGCCGATCATCCTCTACGGTCCGATATCGATTCTAAATCCTGAGTCAACAACGCCGTTCTATTACCGCTTACGCAAAGACTTCGGCTTTGATCAAGATGCATTAGCAAGCAAAATATCCCGGAACGGCATTTGGATTGAGTTTGCTAGCGTTCCTTTTCGCCATTTTACCTCCGACCACGAGTTGCTATTATTGAAGATATTCGTCAAGTCCACGAAATAAAGACAATGGCTTATTCACACCGATTCGACTGGTATGAAACGTTTTATCTGACGTGTTCCATACAAATTCAATAATTCCATTGTAATCTCAAGTACTTAAATGTCAATGGAAGGTAACGGGACGGGCGATATGAGGGGATATTCCTAGTAATTCAGAGGGGTTAGGTGAGGGATTCATTGCATAAGGTACAGCCGTTACGGACTATGGAACTCGTACCGAAGGCAGGCTGAACCCGTTCACGTGCATAGCGCAATCACGTCGAAGGAGACGCAAACACCTTGCCCAGACGTTGTGCAAGCATCCCAAGACGACTGGTCGGCACATGACGATAGTCGTCGGAAACAGCCATCTCGTGCATCCGGCGAACCTCTTCCGGTGTCAACTGGGTGGGGTGGATCGCGGGACATGACGTGCGATCATCAAGCGAACAACCCGCTGCCTTCCCACGACACCAGATGTGATACCGAGAAGGGCTGATGCCGACGATGGACAGAACCGCCTTCATGGGTATGGCCCGGCAGCCTCTTTCAATGGCTGAGAGCAGTTTCTTTTTATCCGCACCCTCGGGCAACCTCTGCTGGTCCAAACGGTTCTTGGAAATCCGGCAGAGGGTCTGGAGCAAGATCATCACAGCCGTTACGATCCTTAAACGTCGTTCCAGCTTCAAAATCCGCTGACGGACCAAAGGATCATCGGTCATGTCTAAAATCTCATGGCTCACGACTTCCAGTTCAGGTCCATGCAACCAGCCATTGATCGTCGATCTGGGAACCTCGAGATCTTTAGCCAAGCTCACATCGCCAGTTTTTCGGACGTATTCGCGAAGCCGATGGTCGTAAACGCGCTTTTTCTGGGGAGTTGGTTTCATTGTCGTATCATACTACAGAGCCGTCGGATTCAAAGAAATATCATTGCTCAGCCATTTTGACCGACGGATGGCATGTACGGACCACCGGACGCTTTTCTCCAGAAGGCATTGACCAACAGCACTGAAGATGAGATAGACGAAAGAGCTTAAGCGCTCCTATGGAACCGGTTGACAGCGCCTCAATCAGGCGCTATTTTTTGAACCTAGGTGGCGCTCTTTTGCTCGCTTATACTGGCGCTCATTTACGTGCTTATTTCCACTTCATTGAGCGGCAGAATCTGACGATCCGTCGTGGCAACTGCTATCTGCAACGCAAGACGGCCTCGCACGCCCGAGAGACGGGTCATCTGGACGGCAGCCTGGCCTTGCAGATGTGCCATTACAATTTCATCCGTCCGCATATGGCCCTGAAGTTTGGAAAAGAAACCCGGACGCCGGCCATACAGGCTGGAATCGTTTCGAAGAAGCTCAGCTTCCGGGATATCTTCACCTGGCAGGAGCTTCTCTTTTTGTGCCTGCTCCTCTGGCTGCTGATTCAGCAGGAAAAGTTGACCCGAAAGGGCGAGTCGGATATGCTGACAACACTTGAATAGGGCAGCACCCGAAAAACACCTTGCCCGAATTACTGGCGGAGGCGGTTCGTAAAATTCTTAACGGCGACCAATACCTGCCGCAGGGCGTGGCAGAACAGCTTCGGCTTGAAGTCGGCAAGGATGCCACCCGTCCCCTGCATACCAGCCTTTCCGACCGTGAATTCCAGATTCTGATACGAATCGCCAAAGGGTTGAGTCTGAAGGAAATTGCGGGCGAACTCAACATCAGCGACAAAACCGTCAGCACCTACCGGACACGCATTCAGGAAAAGATGAACATGAATGCCAATGCCGAGTTGATTCGGTATGTTGTCGAAAACGGTCTTTTAGACTAATCCATCCGGGTATTCACGGAGCTTATTGCGTCCCGATTCCAGTCAACCCCTTGAGATCCTTGTCAGGATATCCCTACAGCCCGTCCTCTTATCCCTACACAATTATCAGGGAAATACCGACAAGACAAGATCCGACCCACCTGTCATACTTCGCTGGTAATTCGCAAACCGCGAATATTCGGAGGTATTGGACATGCGAATACTTGTTGTGGAAGATTCCCATCTGATGATAGAACGCATTTTCAAACTGCTTTCAAAAACGTCGCCGGATCATGTCATAGACACGGTGCGTGAGATATCCAAAGCGCAGGATCTATTAAAGCAGAACCTATACGATGTCGTCATTCTCGACATTCGCCTTCCTGATGGCAGCGGCATTGATCTGCTGAAAGAAATCAAATCTAACCCCGATTCGCCAACGGTGATCATTTTCACCGGCTATCCGTTCCCGCAGTACCGGGAGCGCTGCATGAATTTCGGAGCGGATTACTTTTTAGACAAGTCGACCGAGTACCAGAAAATCCCGGAGGTGATCGGGCTGCTGGAAAATACCTGAAAGCCGGATGCTGCGATCCAATGGCATTGAGGAAAACAAACCTTTACCGAGGCGGAGGAGCGAAAGATGAGCGAAAAGAAAAAAAACGACAAAACAAAACCGACGATCCAAGCGGCCCAGGAAACGGCGATCCTGAGCGCCATCAACAAGGTCTTCACACAGAGACTGAGATGTCGCGACGAAGAAGAGTTGGGCAAAACCTGCTTGACCATTGCCGAGGAACTCACCGGGGCGCGTTTCGGATTTATCGGCGAATTGAACGCCATGGGTCGTTTCGATACTTACGCCATCACCAATCCGGGCTGGGATGCCTGCAACGTTGCAGGCTCCAACGTCACCATGCTCATCACGGATATGGAGTTGCGCGGAATCTGGGCGGAACCCTTTAAGAGCGGCAAAAGTGTTATCGCAAATCAACCATCAAAACACCCCTCTGCGGTCGGTGTTCCGGAAGGCCACCCAGAGCTTATCAGCATCTTGGCCGTGCCGATGAAACATGATGGCAAAACCATCGGTGTGATCTCCCTGGGGAACAAAAAGGGCGGATTTACCGATTCAGATCGAATCGCGATCGAAAGCCTGAGCGTCGCCATTGTGGAAGCGATGCGAAGCAAGCGTGCCGAAGATAAAATATCGCAGCAGGCTCAGGAAATCCTCGAAATTTCCACACCGGTGCTGAAGATTTGGGACGGGGTCGTTGTCGCGCCTCTGATCGGAATGCTCGATAGCATGCGCACCTCCAAATTCATGGATGAACTACTCAACACCGTCGTGAAAACGAATTCGCCCATGGCCTTGGTGGATATCACCGGCGTTCCGACCATCGACACGCAGACGGCACAGCACCTGATCGAAGCCATCACCGCCATCCGACTTCTGGGTGCCCAGGTGGTGCTGACGGGTGTGAAACCCGGCATTGCCCAGACTCTGGTTCATCTGGGCATCGACCTGTCGGACATCAATACGCAAGCCTCCCTCTCCGAGGGCCTGAAAGTGGCGTTCGACAAGCTGAACCTGGAAGTAGTACGTAAAAACCTCTCGGAAGGAGGTATTTAATATGAATTTCGGGAGCTTAACTAAAAAGGAACTGATCGAGCAACTGACTAAATTCGAAGCGGAGCGAAGCAAATCGGACAAAAATAAATCCACCCAAATCCAGTCAAGAAAAAGCCAGGAGCAATATCGGGCGCTGCTTGACAACCTACCTCAGAAAATCTTCATCAAGGACAGTAACTGCGTATATCAGGTTGTCAATGATAACTACGCTCGCGACATGAAGGTCTCTGCGGACGAAATGGTGGGGAAAACGGATTTCGATTTCTATCCGGAAGCGTTCGCGAAGAAATACCGGGAAGACGACAAGAAGATCATTAAATCGAAGAAACCAAAGGAAGTCATCGAGAAATATGCAAAGGACGGCAAGGAATTCTGGGTCCAGACGATAAAAACTCCGATTCTCAGCCCACAAGGAAAAGTCAACGGCATTCTCGGGATGTTCTGGGACATCACGGATCGGAAACTGGCTGAAGACAAGCAGCGCAGCCAATGGGGAAATTTTCTGGCCATCATCGACAACTTCCCCGAAGTTCTGTATGTCGTCGATCCCCAAACCTACGAAGTGCTTTTCGCCAACAAGGTGTTCGAGAAGCTGCTTGGCAAAAAGACCGCCGGAAAGAAATGCTACAAGGAGTTTCAGGGGCTGGATCAACCCTGCAGTTTCTGCACGAATGACATCATTCTGAAAGAAAGAAAGCCCTACACCTGGGAGCATCACAATAAGCTGATCGACAAGCATTTCTATATTACCGACCAGATCATCAAATGGTCGGATGGTCGGGACGTCCGCTTTGAAATAGCGGTTGACATCACCAAACGAAAGAAACTCGAACTGGAGTTGCAGAAAAGCAAGGAGAACCTGGAGCAACTGGTCCACGAGCGCACCGCCGAACTGGAGAAAACCAACCGGAACCTTGAAAAAGAGATTGAGGAAAGCAATCGAAAGGCTGAGACCATCGACATGCAGACTCAGGAAATCATCAGCCTCTCAACACCGATCATGCAGATCTGGGACGGTGTGCTGGTGGCCCCGCTGATCGGAAACCTGGACAGCCAGCGGACCCAGCACTTCATGGACACGATCCTCGACCGTATCGCGGATACCAATGCCAAAGTCGCCATTATCGATATCACCGGCGTACCCATCATCGACACCCAGACCGGACAATACCTGATCGAGACCATGACGGCGATCAAACTGCTGGGAGCCAAGGTGATTCTAACGGGCGTCCGGGCGGGCATCGCCCAGACCCTGGTGCATTTGGGGGTGGATCTGTCCACTGTGGAAACGCGGTCATCTTTGCATGCCGGGCTGAAAGTCGCCATGCAGATGCCTGGTGTTTCCTCGAATGACAATCACTCCAACGGGAAAAGGAGAGCCTGATGAACATTGTTACCATATCTGTCGTGAAAGTCCGGGATGTGCTGCTGGTCACGGTGCCACCGGAGCCGGATGATTCGACCATCTCACAATTACAGGAGAACATCCTGCTGGCCATGGAACGCCATGATCCGAAGGGATTGATTCTGGATATCTCCACGGTGGAAACGCTCGATTCTTACTTTGCCCGTACGATCGTGGAAACCTCTGAAATGGTGGCGCTGATGGGTGGCCGGACGATCATCGCCGGGATGCAGCCCAATGTCGCGATTACCGTCACTCAACTGGGATTGACGATGGGCAATGCGAAATCCGCGCTGGATGTCGACCGGGCGCTTGACATGCTTGAGGTTGGCTGAACAGGAGATGAACATGTCGGATAATCAACAGGGAGAAGTTCGCATCGATTCCGAGGTGGATATCGTGACCGTTCGAAAAGCCGTGCGGGAAATAGCCCAGCAAATCGGATTCGGCGCTACGGATATCACGCGCATCGTCACGTCCGCATCTGAGTTGGCCAGGAATGTGTTCAATTACGCAGGCGTCGGCGCCATGCACTGGAACAGATTGAAGCAGAACGGCTCAATCGGAATCGAACTGATATTTATCGATAATGGCCCCGGGATTCCCGATATCGAACAGGCTCTGACCCCCGGATATTCAACAATGAAAAGTCTCGGCATGGGCCTGTCCGGGGCCAAGCGTTTGATGGGAGAAATGGAGATCGAAAGCGCGCCCGGGAAAGTAACGAAAGTGAAAATCAGAAAATGGATCGGGAGATATTGACGTGGCGGAAACATCTCCCATACGGATCAGAGTGAAGAGCTCACCGGACGTTCTGTCTGCATTGCGTGCGGCGAAGGAAATGGCCGGCATCATCGGGTTTGATGACAAAGCGATAGAGGAAATATCGCTCGTCGCGAAGGAACTTGCCACCAACCTGATCCGCCATGCCGGAGGAGGCGAGTTGCAGTTTTCCGCAATCTCCGAGAACAGGATAAACGGCTTGCAGATCGTTTCAAAGGACCGCGGCCCTGGAATCCCGAGTGCAGATGAAGCGTTGGCCGACGGCTATTCGACCGGAGGGAGTCTGGGATACGGGTTAGGCACGGTAAATCGCCTGATGGACGAGTTAGACATCAAATCTTCGATTGGCCTGGAACATGGAACCGTGATTATCTGCAGCAAATGGATCAGGCCTGCCGCCTTGGAACACTTTAATTGTCCATTGGATATTGGTGCCGCCACGCGGCCCCATCCCGGCATGAACCAGAACGGCGATGCATACTTTATCAAGACGTGGCAGGATGGCGCGTTGGTAGGAGTGATCGACGGCCTCGGACACGGGCAGTTCGCACACAAGGCATCCCAGAAGGCGTTCCAGTATTTAAGCAACCATTACGACCGACCGCTACCAGAAATCTTTCGCGGTGTTGGGAGCAACTGCCGGGCAACCAGGGGCGTTGTGATGGCGTTGGTACGATTTGATTGGGTGAATGCAATGTTGAGTTTCGCCAGCATCGGAAACATCGAAATTCGCGCCATTGGAGGAAGGGATAAATATAATTTCCCGGTGCGGCGCGGCATTCTCGGAATCAATGCGCCGCCGCCTCAGGTATCGACAGAAAAATGGAGTAGAGATACCATGCTTGTATTGCATTCGGATGGCGTAGCCTCGCATTGGAGTTGGGAGGAATTCCGACATTTGACCGACCGATCGGCGACGACCATTGCAAGGGAATTACTGAACAAGCTTGGCAAGGATCACGACGACGCCACAGTCGTTGTGGTTAAAAGTAAGCCGGAGCGAGCATGAGCCAAAGACCAATGAAAGCCGAAAACACCGACGCCATTATTTCCAGCCTTCAGGAAGAGTTGAATCGGACCAATTCCGAGTTATTGCAACTTACGCTGGAACTTGATGACCGGGTGGATGAACGGACCCGACAGTTGAAAGAGGCGAACGAACGCCTGGAAAAGGAAATTTTTGAGAGAACGCGACTGAACGATGAGCAGAAAAAAGTCATCGATGTCATGGGTCTGTTGAATTTCTTCGTCAGCCGAAGGGAAATTCTGAAGACCATGACAAGACTTTTAATGGATTGGACCGGCTGCCAGGCCGTCGGGATACGGTTTCAGGAAAATGGAGATTACCCCTATTACGAAACGAGAGGATTCGAGACAGAGTTTCTTGATCTGGAAAGAAGTTTGTGCTCAAGGGATAAAAATGGCGATCCCATCCGGGATAAGCATGGCAACCCGATTCTGGCTTGCATGTGCGGAACGATCTTACGCGGTAATTACGATCCTTCGAAACCGTTTTTCACGAGTCGGGGCAGCTTCTGGACAAACTCCACGACCCAACTCCTGGCGAACACGACCGAAAAAGACAGGCAAGGCGCTACCCGTAACACATGCAATAAAATGGGATACGAATCTGTGACTCTGATCCCATTAAAGCATGCCGATAAAATTTTCGGCTTGATTCAAATAAACGATCAACGGCCGAACATGTTCACCAAACAGGCTATCGCCTTTTATGAACTCATCGCTGACCATGTATCGATGGGACTGGCTCAGCTTCTGGCGAAAGAGGAGTTGGATAAGCTGAATATAGAATTGGAGCAGCGCGTGACGCTTCGCACCCAGGAGCTTGACGCCTCCAACAAGGAGTTAGAGGCATTCGCTTACTCCGTGTCCCACGATCTGAGAGCCCCGCTTCGCGCCATCGATGGATTCAGTCAGGCGATCATTGAGGACTATTCAGATAAACTGGACTCGATGGGAATAAATTTCCTTACCCGCATGCGCCAGGCCAGCCAGAAGATGGCTATATTGATTGATGAATTGCTGGAACTGTCCAGAATCTCCCGCTACGATATGAGCAATAACAGTGTCAATTTGAGTATCTTCGCCAGGGAAATCGTTGAACAACTCAAACAGGCCGAACCGGACAGAGACGTATCTGTATTTATTGAAGAGGATCTGGTCGCCAACGTTGATATTCTGCTGATCAAAATCGCCCTTGGAAACCTTTTTCAAAATGCCTGGAAATATACATCGAAGGCCAGTCACGCAAAAATCGAATTCCTTTCCGAGAAAACCGAAAAGGGAACGACCTTCGTAATCAGGGACAACGGCGCCGGATTCGACATGCGTCACAGCGCCCAGCTGTTCAAGCCGTTTTTCCGGTTACATACCAGCCAGGAATTTGAGGGAACCGGCATCGGCTTGGCGACGGTTTATCGCATTATCACCCGCCATGGCGGCAAAATTTGGGGTGAAGGAGAAGTCGGCAAGGGCGCGACCTTCTATTTCACTATTCCAGACGAAACAGGAGAGTGAATCATGGAACCGAAGGTTATTTTGCTTATCGAGGACAATGCCGACGACGAAACGTTAGCCTTGAGAGCGCTTAAAAAGAATAACATCGCCAACCAAATCGTGGTTGCACGTGATGGTCAGGAAGCCCTGGACTACCTTGATGGAAGCAAGCCCTTCGAAGGCGTGTACCTGCTGGAAAATCTCGCCCTGATTCTTCTGGATCTCAAACTTCCGAAAGTCGACGGATTGGAAGTACTAAAGCGCATACGGAAAAGCGCGGCGACTCAGTTCATACCGGTCGTTGTTCTGACCTCATCGAAAGAAGAAAAGGATCTGATTGAAAGCTATCGGCTAGGGGCGAACAGTTACATCCAAAAGCCGGTTGATTTTGAGCGGTTTGCGGATGCGCTCAAGCAATTAGGGATGTATTGGCTGGTCCTCAACGAAATGCCGAAATGGCACGGAAAATCAAATGCCTGAAAACCTGCGCATACTGTTTGTGGACGATTCGGAGAACGATGTCTTTCTCATTGTTCGCGAAATCAAAAAGGGCGGGTTCGATGTGGATTTCAACCGCGTTGAAACGCCGGAGGCTCTGAGATCGGCGTTGAACGGAGATCCATGGGATCTTGTGATTATCGATTACGTTATTCCCAATTTCGGCGGCCCTGAGGCGCTGAAGATTTTGCAGGAGTATTCTCAGGATATCCCTTCGATTGTCACCTCCGGAATTGTCGCAGAAGATATCATTGTCGAAACGCTGCATGCGGGCGCGTTTGACTACATATTGAAAAACAATCTGACACGCCTCGTTCCTGCTATTCGGGCCACGTTGCAGGACGCTGAGAATCTACGTGAAAAGCGTTGGCAGCAGGAAGAAATCCAGCGTCTCTACAAAGAGTTGTCAATCAAGTACGAAGTCGCCGATATCTGCCTTTCCATTGCCGATAAGGACATGTATGGCGAGGTCCTCGACATCGTTTTGCGGGAGATGAAAAGCCGGTTCGGTGTTTTCGGCTTTTTGAACGACCGAGGCGAGTTCGTCTGCCCCTCCATGACGCGCGATGTATGGGATGTATGTCAGATCCCGGATAAAGACATCGTGCTGCCGCCTGAAAAATGGGGGAGCAGCAACTGGGGCGAATCCCTGCGAACGGGGCAGGTCACATTTTCGAACATGCGAAGCTCGGTTCCGGTTGGTCATATTGATATCGAGCGTTCATTGAATGTGCCGATCAATCACCATGGTCAGACCATAGGACTGTTAATGGTGGCTAACAAGGACAGTGATTATGACCAAGGCGATATTGCACTCTTGAAAATGATTGCCGATCATCTTTCCCCGATTCTGAATGCCAGGCTGGAGACAGCGCGTGAATCATATAAACGCGAGCGGTCCGAGACAAAATATAGAACGCTCTACGACTCTACCAGCGACGCGGTAATGGTACTTAACCAAAATGGTTTTATTGACTGCAACAACGCGACAATAAAAATGTTCGGTGGGGATATCAAAAAGGATATCATTTCGAAGCATCCTGGCGAGCTATCGCCTATGAATCAACCATGCGGGGCAGAATCCTCTTTTTTGGCTAATGAACAGATTTCTGCCGCCATGGAAACCGGCAGCGCACGCTTTGAGTGGATTCACAAGCGATTGGGAACTGGCGAAGAATTTCCGGCCGAAGTGCTTCTCAGCCGGATGATAATCGATAACGACCACGTTCTACAGGCTACCGTGAGAGATATCACTGAACGCAAGAAAATGGAATTTGAACGAGAACATCTGCTTGACAAAATGAAGGAGAAAGCCGATCAGAACCAGGCTCTTCTTGATTCCGCCCGGGCTATCCTGGAAGAAAATGAATTCAAGGTTACGGCCCGAAAAATATTCGATTCATGCCGCAAGGCGATCGGCGGCACATCAGGATATGTTGCGCTGCTCAGTGAGGATGGCATGGAGAATAAGGTTCTTTTTCTTGAAGCCGGAGGACTTCCATGCAGCGTGAATCCCGACTCGCCAATGCCGATCCGTGGGTTGAGAGAAGAAGCCTACCGTCTGGGCATGGCTGTTTGCCACAATGATTTTCACAACAGCGAACACGCGGAATACCTGCCATCCGGACACGTGGAGTTGAGAAACGTTCTTTTTGCACCGCTCAATATCTCCGCAAAAACAGTAGGCATCATGGGGATTGCAAACAAGCCCGGCGATTTCAGTGAAAAAGATAAGAAGTTGGCTGAAGGTTTCGGTGAACTGGCAGCCATCGCTCTTCGGAACAGTATGGCGCGGGAGGCTTTGCGAGAAAGCGAGGAACGCTACCGAAGCGTTTCGGAAAGCATCAATATCGGTGTCTCCTTAATTGGCAAAAACATGGAGATTCTGACGCTGAATAGAAAGATGAAGGAGTGGTTTCCACTCGTTGAAGAATCGACCAATCCTTTATGCTATCAGGCGTTCAATAACCCACCACGAGAGAATCCATGCGAGTATTGTCCAACAATAAAAACGCTTAGCGACGGCCAGATCCACGAATCCATAACGACAATTCCAACGGAGAATGGAATCCGTCACTATCGGCTGCAATCATCTCCGGTGTTGGATTCGAGAGGCAAGGTTGTCGCTGCGACGGAACTGGTTGAAGACATCACGGACCAGGTGCTTTCAGACCAGAAACTAGAAGACTATTCAAAAAACCTTGAAAAGATGGTCGAGGAACGGACTCAGCAACTCGAAGATGCTTTACGAATCACTGAGCAAGGCCGTGATCGGACCGATGCGATTCTCAAATCCGTGGCTGACGGTTTACTTGTAACAGACAATCGAAACAATGTCATCCTGATGAATCATGCTGCGGAAGATGCCCTTGGCATTCGATTCAGCGATGTCTATAACAGACCGATTCAATTCGCAATTGAAGATGCCAGTCTGAGTGAAAAATTCTCTTACACACTGAACAAACAACAAACCGGATATGAATTCGATTTAACTTGTGAGCAGTCAAAAAATAGCGCGGATCGGATCATGCGCGGAAGAACATCGGTCATTGTGACCCGGGATGGCTCGGTCAGTGGCGTCGTCACACTGATTCAAGATGTAACCAAGGAACGCGAAATCGACCGGATGAAAACGGAATTTATCTCCACCGCTGCCCATGAACTGCGCACGCCGCTGACCTCGATTCGAGGCTTTTCCGAAATATTGTTGATGCGAGACAACATTTCTCAAGAGGATCAGAAAAAATACCTCGGCTACATTCAAAAACAGTCGGTCAGCCTGGCCAACATCATCAACGATCTTCTGGACATTTCAAGGATCGAATCGGGAAAAGGCTTCCAACTCAACAAGAAACGTTGCGACGGTCGTACTGCAATAAAAGCTATCGTGACGCAATTTCAGGAAATCAGCGAGAAGCACTCTTTCGTTACGGTTTGGTATGAAAAACCGGTCGATCTGTGGGTTGACCTCGATAAAATGGAACAGGTTCTCCAGAATTTGTTAAGCAATGCCGTGAAATATTCCCCCAATGGTGGTACAATAACCATTAAAACGATGGTCAAGGATGACTATTTTATAATTTGCGTCCAGGACGAGGGAATGGGCATGACGCAGGACCAGGTTTCGCATATTTTCGACAAATTCTATCGCGCCGATGCTTCGAACACCGCAATCGAAGGTACGGGGCTGGGAATGAGTATCGTGAAATATATCGTGGAAGCACACAAGGGGAAGATTCATGTCAGCAGCCAGAAAAACGTTGGCACGGAAGTAAAAATTCTTCTGCCATTGAAAAACGTCTGATTGGAACTCAGGAAAAAGCCATGAAAACAATACTGGTAGTCGATGACCGAATGGAAGTACGCGAGATCGTCAAAGTCACCCTGAGCATCGAGGATTTTTCGATTGTCGAGGCGACGAACGGAGAAGATGCCGTACATCTCGCACGAATGCACGTCCCCGACTTGATCATTATGGACCTGATGATGCCGGGGAAGATCGACGGGCTTCAGGCGACGGAAATCATTAAAAAGAACGATGCATTAAAGAAATGCAAAATTATCGTTCTGACGGCACGAAACCAGGAGAAAGACAAGGAAGCCATCTTCAAGGCAGGAGCCGACGATTATTTCACCAAACCGTTCAGTCCGTTGGAACTGCTGAAAAAAGTAGATGAAATATTGGATAGTTGAGAGCGAAACGTCACCTATAGTGCTCAAACGACTCTTCGAAGCATAGAACGGCAGGTGCGGTATGAGTTCAACCAAAGTTGCAGCCGTAAAAGATCTTGTATGGGTCGTCGATGCGGATGAATCCACGCGTGGAGACATTCTCGACTATCTCGAAATTCAAGGATATCGGGTGCAGGGTCTTGATAGCGGCCTTTCCATGCTGGAGATGTTGGAAGCGACCCTGCCCGACGCCATCATCTTCACCATAGAAAACACGGAAAAAGAAGGGTTGAGGATCTGCCGAACCATCAAGGAAAACCCTGAAATCTCACGGGTTCCCGTACTCCTCATCACCTCTACCAATGAAAGAAAGATTCGGCTCAAGGCAACCGTTTCCGGAGCGAACGAAGTAATCTCCAAACCGTTGGACCTGCAATACCTTGCGTTGCGCGTGCGTAACGCAGTGAACATCAAGAAACTGTATGACGAGTTGCAAGACAGCTATAAAAAGCTCCAGGAACTGGAGGCTCTGAAGCAGTCGCTGGTCCAAATGATCGTCCACGACTTCAGGACTCCGCTGATGACGACCTCCATGGCGCTCGAACTGGCCAAGGCCGACTGGACTCCTTTGGAAGATAAAACTCCGTACATCGTGCAGGCCGAAAAAAGCAACGATCAGTTATTGAATCTCGTCAACGATTTGCTGGATGTGGGCAAGATGGAAGAAGGCAAGATGACATTGACAAAAACCGAAGTCCATCTCGCCGACCTCATCGGGAAGAGTTTTCTTTCGCTCTCCTTTCTCGCACAAAAAAAGAACATCGATTTCACAACCGAACTGGAAGATTGCATCGTTTCCGCCGAGGAGAAACTGCTGGAAAGAGTCATTGAAAACCTCCTGACCAATGCGCTCAAATACACCCCCCCCGACGGGTCGGTATGCATCAGGGCGTTCGGAAAAGAAAATCGCATTCGGGTGGAAGTCCAGGATAATGGAGACGGTATTGCGGATGAAGACAAAACGGTGATTTTCGAGAAGTTCGGCCAGGTGAAAGCCAGGCAGAAACACCGGAAATATTCGACCGGTCTGGGATTGACGTTCTGCAAACTGGTGATCGAGGAGCACGGCGGCACGATCGGCGTCGAAAGCGAATTAGAAAAGGGAAGTCTTTTCTGGTTCGAACTGGAGCAACACGGCCTCGCACGCCCGCGAGACGGGTCATCTGGACGATAGCCTGGCCTTGCAAATGTGCCATTACAATTTCATCCGTCCGCATTCTGCTTTGAAGTTCGGAAAAAAACCCGAACTCCAGCGATGCAGGCCGGAATCGTCGCAAAGAAGCTAAGTTTCCGGGATATCTTCACCTGGCAGGAGCTTCTCTTTTTGTGCCTGCTCATCTGGCTGCTGATTCAGCAGGAAAAGTTGACCCGAAAGGGCGAGTCGGATATGCTGACAACACTTGAATAGGGCAGCACCTCAGATCCTTCTTATTTTTCTGTTTTCAAGGACAGGAAGTATCGAAATCCGATCATTCGCGACTGTCCCATTGAAGAGTGACATGGACATAACATTTCAAATGGTCCAGTTTTTGGGGGCAAGGTCAACGGGGCACCCTTTTCTAATTATCGAGATATCCTTTTCGGTCTAGAATTGGAATTAGAGACTCCAAACAGCTTTTCATTTCGATTAGCCTTTCTCCAGCCGATCCAAGATTCGTTTTTTCCAGTTCTTGTTCCAAATTTACTGAAAGGTTATAAAGTGCAGAGGCTCCCGCGTTTCCAGAAGCACCTTTTATAGAGTGAACCTGCCTTTTTGAGCTTTCCAAGTCACCCTCTTCAACAAATTCCTCAAGCATTTTCAACTGATTTGACACATCACTGACAAAAGTAGATAGAATGATTTTTATCAGTTCTCGGTCATTGTTGAACCTGTCTAACAGGGCTCTTTCGTCAAAGAGGCTTTCCTCATTGGTCCAATTAACCGTTTTCGAATTTTTAATATCTTTTTTATTATTTTGCAGATCGATTCGTTCCAGCACATTTATCAATTCGCCACGATTTATAGGTTTGGATAGATAATCATTCATTCCTGCCTCCAGGCAGGCTTCTTTGTCCCCTTTCATGGCGTTAGCTGTCATGGCAATGATTGGAATGTCATGGTTAATTACGTCCGAATCCGGATTTCTGATAGTTTTTGTTGCCTCAATGCCGTCCATTTCCGGCATCTGCATGTCCATAAAAACTAAGTCAAATGTTTTACCAGCTAACGTATTGACCGCGATTAAACCATTTCCTGCCACCTCAACGTCGAGACCGAGTTTGCCCAGGATTTCTTTTGCAACCATCTGATTAAACTCATTGTCTTCTACCAATAGCGCACTGAGAATAAACTTCTTATCTTTTGCTAGACTATGGTGAGTCACCAAATGAGTTTTTGTCGCGTCATTGTTCTTTTCTTCTCTCCTACCAATGACATTCACAAGACAATCATACATCTGGGATTGCTTTATTGGTTTGGTGAGATATGCATCGAAACCGATTTTATAAAGGTCATTTGCATCATCCCTTTGACCAATGGACGTGAGCATTACAAGTGAGGGATTTTTTAATTTTACATCTTCCTTAATTAGTTTCCCCAATTCTTTCCCGTCCATACTAGGCATAACCATGTCTGTTATCACCAGACCAAAGGGATCGTTCCCAAAAGCAGCTCCATACATTCGTTCAAGTGCGGACTTTCCACTCTCCGCCAAATCAAAACGGCATCCCCAGTTTTCCAGCATAGCGCTTAAGACTTTTCGATTTGATTCATTATCATCCACAGCAAGAATTCGTACCTTACGAATATCTCCTGGAATAATATCGTGCTTGTTATCTGTCTGGGTTTTCTGCTTTGCCATATTCAAAGTAAACCAAAAAGATGAGCCCTGTCCTTTTTCGCTTACTACGCCTATTTCACCTCCCATTAGCTCCACAAGTTTTTTTGATATTGAAAGACCAAGGCCAGTGCCTCCATATTTACGTGTAGTGGAAGAATCAGCTTGCATAAAGGGTTTAAACAGTTTTTGTTCTTCTTCCTTTGACATACCAATGCCCGAATCCTTGATTTCAAACCTAAGTAACACTCGCCCATTCAATTCGTTGGACAAGGAAACTCGTATAGAAACCTCACCCTCGTGTGTAAATTTGATTGCATTGTTGACAAGGTTTGTTATCACTTGGCGAATACGACCTGGGTCACCAATCAGATGCTGTGGTATTTCCGGAGGTAAAAAACTTACAAATTCTAGATTCTTTTCATAAGCACGCAGAGCGAGCACATCGACCACGTTTTCCAATAAATTGCGCAGATCAAAATCTATCTTCTCTATATCAAGATGTTCAGCCTCTATCTTGGAATAATCAAGAATATCGTTTATTAAATTCAGCAAGGAATCAGCGCTTTTAGAAATCACAGAGACAAATTCTTTTTGTTTAGAGTCCAGCGCAGTATCCATCAAAAGGTCCGACATACCTACCACGGCATTCATCGGAGTGCGGATTTCATGGCTCATGTTAGCTAAAAATTGGCTCTTGGCGATGTTGGCGGCTTCAGCTATTTTTGCCATATCATTGGCCCTAGCTGTCACTTGAATGAGTTTTTCGTTGGTTTCAGTGAGTTCTTTTTCAGCTTGCTTTCGTTCCGTAATGTCAGAAATTGCCCACACAACACCTTTGGTGAGGTCGCTCTTGTCAAAGGCGCTCCCAGAGATACTTGCCCAAAATATATCGCCGTTTTTTCTCCGGAACGGATACTCCACCGCTACATTTTTTTTATCCGCTGTTTTTGAATAATATTCAATACCAAACCGCTCAAATGATTCTCTCGATACATGCATCACTTCGACGGATTTGCCAAGAAATTCTTCACGTTCATAGCCAAGCATTTCCAACAACAAAGGGTTGGAGTCGGAAATTATCCGGTCGCCGGTGACAACAAGGATTCCTACCGTGCTGTTCTCGAAGAGTGCTTTTTGGTAATTTAGCGCTTGTTCTATTTCTTTAGAGTACCGGAGTAAATCAGATTCCGCTTTTTTTCGCTCAGAGATATCTATAAACGTTTCGAGAAGAACCTCTTCACCATCATGTTCCACTAATACTACAGACTTTAGAATAGGAATTTGTGAACCATCATGCCTGCGAAGAATTCTCTCCGATTTGTCGAGGGTATCTCCCTTGTCTATAATAGGGCATTTATTCTGTGCGGCAGGACACAAATAAGTTTCACAATGCGCTCCAATGAGTTTTGACAAGTCATCAACTTTTGCGAGGTCTCTCACGTAGTCATTTGCCCATCGTATTACTCGATCTTTTCCAATTAGAACCACCCCAAATGGACTTTTTTCCATAATGGCCAGCAGTTTATTTCTAGCGGTTTCTGCCTCTTTTTCTGCTAACTTTTTCTCAGTAATGTCTCTCCATAGGCAGTGTACAATTGTTTTGCCTCTGTAAAATATTGGGGTCAGAGAAACTTCCACGGGAAACAAAACTCCATTTGCTTTTTTGTGTATCCATTCAAATCGATGGAAACCTTTTTTAAAGGTGATTTGTATCATTTCGCTTGCTTTTTCAGCCGATAGCCTGCCGTCGGGTTGCTTTTCCGGTGACAATTCAGAGGGATGTGTATTTAGAAATTCTTCTTGTTTAGAATACCCCAGTAGTTTGGTGGTTGCATCATTGCAATGTACGAAATTTTCTCCGTCGATGAGTAAAAGAGCATCGTCGGAAGCATAAATTACATCCATGAAGCGTTTTTCACTTTCCTCAAGAGCTTTTTCAGCTTCCTTTCGTGTCGTTATATCTCGCATGATGCCAACAGCATTCCAACCGTCTTCTCCTTTGATTGCCGATAGGGACAACTCAACCGTAATTTCTACTTTATCTTTTCGTATGGCTTCTAGTTCTAGGGTTTGGCCTATAGCAGCACCCTGGCCAGTTTTTTGAAATACGGAAAAGGCTTTAAAATGGGCATCTAGATATCTCTCGGGTGCGATTAGTTTGTGAAAAACTTTGCCAAGAACTTCGCTAGTTTCGTATTGTAGCATCCTTTCCGCAGCAGGGTTCCAAAACGAGATTCGCCCTTTAGAATCGATCATAATA
Organism: Myxococcota bacterium; assembly: GCA_963663525.2. Taxonomy (GTDB): domain Bacteria; phylum Myxococcota_A; class SURF-8; order SURF-8. The sequence continues at coordinate 2,885,353 of CAXXHC010000001.1, read as the reverse complement.
ATTGCGTCGTGGGTCGAGATTGAAATTGATCGTAGCAGTTCTGTTTGGTTTAAATTAAATTGTTCAAAATACTTTTGAATAAATTGAACACTTCCACTTGCATTAGTTTTATCCTGACTTTTATGGTCGTCATTGTCTTTCATGGTGTTTGCCTGCATACGTGTTGTTATTTGTCTTAGAAAAGGATCTATGTTATAGATTATACCGTAGAATAAATGATTGTCAACGCTGTTGAGATGTCTGACGAAGCGCCGGTTCTTGAAAAAGCTTCTGCTTGTATTCCGATAGGCGCTCTGAAGGACGGTATAACAAGGGGAAGCGACTCGATAGTAGTACTATGCTGCCGTTTACATAGAATTTGGAGGAATTGATTTTCATGTTTTATAAAAAAAAGAACACATCTGTGATTGCCTTTATACTTTAAAAGAAGACTTGAGGTGATTGATATGGACAACGAAGCTAACGGACACTTGGAAACCTATTTTGCTTCTCCAGAGAGAACGACAAGGGACAAGCTTTTAAAGGTATGGCGCAGGATGTGCAGCAACGAAATCATTACAAAACTGCTGGATTCCATGCTGGATCCCGCATTGTTGCTGAACCAGCACAGGCAGGTAATCGCCGCCAATGCCAAGATGCTAGAAAAGCTTGGTCTTCGGAGCGTTCATGAAATTATCGGGCAACGGCTAGGCGAAATGCTTTCATGCGAGTTTGTAGAACAAAGCCCGTCAGGCTGTGGGACCGGGCAAAAATGCACATTTTGTGGTTTGACCACCGCTGTTCTAAGAAGCCTTGAAGTGAAAGAGCAGATAAAATGCGAATGCCGTGTTTTGCTTGTCAACAAATACGCCTTAGACCTAGAGGTAGTTACCAAGCAAGAGACAATCGACGGGATAAAGATCATTTTTACAGTTTTACGTGATATCAGTTGCGAGAAACGTCGAGAAGTATTGGAGCATACATTTACACACGACTTATACAATACTATCTGCGACCTGAAGAAACTAAGCAAGTTATACGGTAGTGCAGAAAATATTGCAGAAGTAGAAGATTTTAGAATTAATTTGGAATACCAATCAGAGACATTGGCAAAAGAAATAATCGGTCAACGGAAGCTGATCGAAGCGGAAAATGGAAGCCTGCAGCTTGATCTACAAAGAGTGTTGGCCTCCGATGTCTTAAGACAGGTGTACTCGCTTTTCTCTAGGTATCAAGTGACGAAGGACCACAAGCTTATTTTCGAACGCATGGACGATGTTTATATTGAAACAGATATCGAGCTTTTACGAAGGATTCTGGAAAATATAGTTAAGAACGCTCTGGAGGCGGACACAGAAGGAGAACGCGTAACATTTGGAGTGAAGGAAAAAAACGGTTTAGCTATTTTTTTCGTCAACAATCCGGGAGTGATGCCGATAAATGTTCAGATGCAAGTGTTTCAAAGATCCTTCAGCACAAAGGGGAGTGGGAGAGGGATTGGCACATATAGTAATAAACTGTTCGGCGAAAAATATCTCGGTGGAAAAGTGGCATTCACCTCCAACATTGAGAATGGAACAACCTTTACATTTAAGTTGCAGGCTTGTGCGAGACCTTCCACTGACAAATTGGCATCTGCTACTACTACAGAACGCGATGAAGCTTCCATACCTATTGAAGCAGAGGTTGCAGATCAGGCAAAAAGCGATCCAGAAACAAAATTGGGTTCTGGTTACAAAATATTGGTAGCCGACGATGGGTTAACAAACAGAATAGTGGCGAAGCTATTTCTACAAAATCACGGTTTTGAGGTAGACGAGGTAGAGAACGGGGCACTCGCAGTAGAGGCTCTTTCAAACAGAGCTTACAATCTGGTATTTATGGATATGGACATGCCTGTAATGGATGGGCTTGAGGCGACGCGAAGGATTCGGGACGTTTCGTCTCCGGTGCTTGATCATAACATTCCCATATTGGCAATGACGGCGAAAAGTACAGCGGAGGATATGGATCTGTGCATCAAGGCGGGCATGAACGATTTTGTCTCAAAGCCCATCCAAAGGCATGAATTCTCTGAAATTGTCCTCAAATATCTGTCTAGAAAAGTTACAAACTCTAAAGATGCATCCAATGTGATACAAGCTATCATAAATGAAAATAGAGACAGAATTCTTGACCGTAAGCACCTAATGGATATAGTTGACGATGAGAAAATCTGGTGCGAGTTGATTGAAGAATTTATAAATGAGAATACCGTAAAAATGAAAGTTCTAAAGGAGGCATTGGAACGAAAGGATGCGGAGAATGTCCAGCTTGCCGCCCATTCCATAAAAGGCAATGCAGCCTCCATAGGAGCAGGCGCGACGAGAGACGCCGCGCTGGCCCTAGAAGAAGCTGGGAGTAAAAATAACTTTGAGCATTCTGATCAAATGATAGAGTGCCTTGAAGAAGCTTTTGAAAGCTTTAAGAAAGTTTTCGAAGATTTCAAAGGGGATGAATGATGACCGATGCTGGCAATAAATCTTGTGAAGAACCTTTGATTCTGGCAGTGGACGATGAAAAGCTTCAGCAAAGAATAATGAGGACCATTCTAAGCAAAAAGAGCTATGAAACAATTTTCGCGATCAACGGTGAGGAAGCAATAAAGCAGGCCGAGGAACACGAACCCGATGTCATACTCCTAGACATTATGATGCCCGGCATGAATGGGTTCGAGGTTTGCAACGAGTTGCAGAAAAGTGAAACTACTTTTAACATCCCAGTAATATTCGTAACGGCTTTAGGAGATGAAAAGGATCGAGCAAAAGCGTTTTCAGTTGGGGCAACCGATTACATTGTAAAACCCTTTTCTAAAAGTGACCTTCTGGACAAGGTAGAAAAGGGATTAAAGCTGAGAAGGCAGTGGAAAAATCTTCAGGATATGTCACGGAAAGATGAACCGGAGGATTCGGGTAAGTACGGATTTGAAAGGTTTAAAAAATATTTGATCGAAAAAATCAGAATGGACGCTGAACAGAAAAGGATGCTCGTAGAGACCTCAGTCGCGAATATATATGCCTTCGGAAGCTTAGTAGGCTTTACCAACAGGGAAATGGCTCAACATATTTCGGAATTTTATAACTTGCCATATATAGAGCAAATAAACGAAAAAGATGTTATGCTGGGTGTTGTACCCACGCCTTTTTGTAGGGCGAATCGAATGGTTCCTCTGCAGGATCTCATCAAGGACATAGCCTTTGTTTTGAGCAATCCCTTCGATCTGATGCTTCAGGATTTTTTCAATGCCTTCTCTCGGCAGGGAAAGTCTTATAAAATGGTGATAGCGGACCCGAACGTAATTGCAGATTTGTTTGGGTATATCGACGGAAGTGAAAAAAAGCGTTCGCTTATAAAAGTTTTAAGCGATACATTTTCAAGGAAAACAGCGCCGGGCGTAGAATCCGAAAAAGATGAGCAGGAGGGAGTCACTCTCGAGATTCTCGCGGAATCGGCAAATAAGGCTCCTGTAATTAATACAGTAAATGCAATTCTGGAAAAAGCCATTTCGATGGGTGCCAGCGATATTCACATCGAACCCAGGGAAATAAGTCTAGGCGTACGCTACAGAGTTGACGGAATTCTGTACGAACAGGAATCTATAATCAAATCCATGACTCCAGCGATAGTATCAAGAATAAAGATAATGTCTTTAATGGATATTGCCGAGAGGAGACTACCCCAAGACGGAAGGATAAAGGTCAGCCATTCGGGTAGAAAAATTGACATGCGGGTTTCGAGCATTCCTGCAAGGTTCGGAGAAAAGGTCGTCATCCGCCTGCTCGACTCCTCTGCCGTGTCGCTCGATCTCGAAGCCCTTGGTATGGAAGCTTCGGCGTTGTCGGCTTTCAAGAGTTCGGTGCTACTTCCGAACGGAGTCATTCTGGTCACGGGGCCCACGGGCTCTGGGAAATCCACGACTCTTTACACGGCGCTTCAGTCACTTAATGAAAGCCATCGCAACATAATGACAGTAGAAGATCCGGTGGAATATGAAGTACACAGACTCACACAAGTGCAGGTGAACCCTCTTGTAGGGTTGGATTTTTCAAAAGCTCTGAGATCTTTTCTTCGCCAAGACCCGGATGTGATAATGGTGGGCGAGATGCGGGATAAAGAGACCATGGACATTGCCATGAAGGCGGCATTAACAGGACATCTTGTATTGTCGACTCTTCACACCAACGATGCCTCATCGAGCGTAACAAGGCTCATTAACATGGGTTGTGATCCCTACCTAGTCGCCGAATCAGTCAGGCTTATCGCTGCGCAGAGGCTGGTGCGCAAACTCTGCCCAGGCTGTAAAGAACTCCTTCAAACGATCAAGCTGAAACTGGAAAGATACGATTTTAAAACAGACGACAGTATGCGGTTTTATGGACATGCGGGATGTTCTAAATGCAGCCATACTGGATATAAAGGCAGGTTGATGATAGAAGAGGTTCTGACTATCGACGTGCAACTAAAGAAACTCATAGTAGGCGGAGCTGACTCAGGATTGATAAGGGAATATGCAACGAAAAACCTGGGCATGAAGCTGCTCAGGGAAACCGGATTGTGGAAGGCTTCGAGAGGGTTGACTTCCGTGGATGAAGTGATCAGAGTGACGGGGTGATAGGTACTGCCCTATTCAAGTGTTAGCTCCGAGCTGCGAAAATCGGATATTTTTTCCAGGAAAGAGATTAGGCGTTTATCGGAGTCGGCCGCCGCAGGTGCTTCCCTAATCGGGTGTTGTTTCTTGTCTCAGATGAATATCTATGCTATGGATCGTACAGGATATTTCCCGATTGTCAAGCATGGAAAGATGTCTGATGAAGCGTAAGCACGTGAACGACCGTTGCTGTATGAACCCGGATTGTCCCCTTCATGGTCAGTTCGGCAAGGGCAATATCATCCGGCACTCGTTCTACAAAACCAGCCAGGGTCGACGTCGTCGTTACCTTTGCAAGGTCTGTAAGAAGACCTTTGGCTCCACGGCGGGCACGCCCTATTATCGCCTGCAAAAGTCGCGCTCCACCTTCGACGAAGTGGCCACGATGGCCGTGGAGGGCGTTGGCATCTCGGCGACGGCGCGAATCAAAGGTCTGGCACCGGACACGGTGGCGAACTGGAGAGAGAAGACGGCCAAGCATGCCGACCGGTTCAATGACAAGATGCTCAAGGGTTTTGATCTGATTGAGCTTCAGGCCGACGAGATGCGGACCTTTGTGGACACGAAGCTGAAGCCGATCTGGGTTCTGACGCTGCTGGAAGTCTGGTCGCGGCTGTGGGTGTCCGCCGTGCTGTTGGTCAATGCCTTCTGGAGAAAAGTGTCCGGTGGTCCGTACATGTGGTCTACTGAGTAAGCGGTAATAGACCGGCGTTGTTGACTCAGGATTTAGAATCGATATCGGAACGTAGAGGGTGATCGGCGAAGTATGTGCGTAAGCGGTAAGAGACCGGCGTTATAGATCTGATCTTTGACAATCAATAAACTCGGTGCTTTGTGACATTTTAGGAGGCGGTCATGAAGCAGCAGGAGAGACGCAGCAAGTCGCAGTGGGAAACGATCCTTCGGCAACAGACGAAAAGCGGTCTGAGTGCGAAACAATTCTGCGACAGGGAATCGATTCGGGTTTCGAATTTCTATCGCTGGCGCAGTCGTCTATCGGGCGGAACTTTTCCCTCGGAAAACACGGACGAATCTCCCGTGTTCATCGACATGGGTCCTGTCGGTCTCCTTGATGAGGAAAGCGATGGCAACAAGGCCGAGGCAAAATCTTCCAGCGCGAGATTTTTCGAGGTCGTGCTGGATCTCGGCGACGGCGTGACACTGACCCTGAGACGCAGCTGATGTTTTTTCCCGAAGGTGGCATCCGAGTCTATCTGTACGGTGCGCCTTGCGACATGCGGAAATCGTTCGACGGCCTGACGGGTCTGGTCAAGCACGCCATGGGTGAGGATCCGCTTTCCGGCCATTTGTTCGTCTTCGTCAATCGGCGGGGAAATTACCTGAAGGCGCTCTACTGGGATCGTAGCGGCTATTGCATCTGGTCCAAGCGCTTGGAGAAGGGAAGTTTCATCTCCAACTGGCGTTATGTGAAAAGCCGCGAGATGGATTGCACGCAGTTGAAGTTGTTTCTGGAGGGCATCGAAAAAACGCGTCAAAAAAAGCGATTTTATCGTTGAATAGAATATACTTTCGCGATGTTTTCTGATACGATTTCTGCATGATTTCGGAAGCCGAACACCAACGAAAAATTTCACGTCTACAATCGGAAAATACACAGCTCGCCGCTCTCAATAAAGACTTCGCCGCTCGCGTGGAAGAACTATCCGCCCAACTTCAATGGTTCAAGAATCAGCTGTTCGGTGCGACGTCGGAACGTCGGATGTCCGCGCTTCCCGATGGACGCCAGCTTTGTCTCGGAGAGGTGTTCGAACCAAAGCTCGACGAGAACGCCGCCGTCCAGACCGTAGCCGAGCACCAGCGCAAGAAACGCTCTCTTTCGTTGAACGAGGATGGCGAGCGGCTGTTCTTCGACGAAAACGTTCCCGTCGAGGAGATCCGGATCTCCAATCCCGACGTTGAGGGACTGGACGAGAACGAGTACGAGGTGATCGGCCGGAAAGAGACACACCGTCTGGCGCAGCGCCCGGGCCAGTACGTCATTCTCCGATACGTGCGGGACGTGGTCAAGATCAAGAGCGAGGACGCGCCCGTCATCAGCTGCCCTCCCGCTCCCGGGTCCGTATTTGAAAAAAGCCACGCCGACGTGAGCTTTCTCGCGGGTCTGCTGATCGACAAGTTCCAATATCACCTGCCACTGTATCGTCAGCGCCAGCGTCTCGACAGATCGGGGATCAAGGTGAGCCGCGCGTGGCTGACCCAACTGGTTCATCGTTGCGGCGATCTGCTGGAGCCCGTTGCGATGGCGCAATTGGAATCGATCCGCAAGAGTCGTGTGAAGCTGATGGACGAGACGCCGATCAAGGCGGGGCGCAAGAAAAAAGGCAAGATGACGAAGGCGTACTTCTGGCCGGTGATGGGAGGCGAAAAAGAAATCGTCTTTCTCTACTTCGACTCGCGCGAACACCGCCACGTGTTCGAGGCGCTTGGAGAAAACCCCGGAGCCGATTCGGTGATCGTGAGCGACGGCTATGGAGCCTACGAGGCCTTCGCCAAATCGACCGGTACACTCAATGCCCAGTGCTGGGCGCACTCCCGGCGGGAGTTCATCAAGGCCGAAGCGGTGGAGCCCGACAAGGTGAAAGAAGCATTGGACTTGATCCGACCGTTGTGGGAGATCGAAAAGAAGATCGAAGAGGACCATCTCGGCGGCGAGCCGAAGCGCTTTACCCGCCTGGAGCAGAGCAAACCCATCGTCGAAACGTTTTTCGCCTGGGTGGACGAGACGCTTGGGGACGGTGCGCTGTTGCCGACCAACCGTTTGACCAAGGCACTGAACTATGTGAAAAAGCGCAAGGACGCGCTGATGCTCTTCCTCACCGACCCCGATGTTCCATTGGACACCAACACGTTGGAGCGGGCGCTCCGGGTGATTCCCATGGGTCGGAAGAACTGGTTGTTCTGCTGGACGGAAGTGGGAGCCAAGTACGTGGGTGTTTTCCAGAGTCTCATCGTAACCTGCAAAATGCACGGGATCGATCCCTACACCTACCTGGTCGATGTCCTGCAACGGGTGGACGATCACCCGAAAAGCCAAATCGACCAACTCACCCCGGCAAAATGGAGCACATACTTCGCCGACAACCCTTTACGATCAGACATCAATCACTAAGCTGTCAACAACGCCGGTCTCTTACCGCTTACTCTCGGTCAGCGGATCCACCATAAATTCATGCCAAAAAGGAAACAAACAAAGCTGGATATTTTGCCAAATCTGAGATAGTTTTTTCATGAGACCGATTTCTTCAATGCACTGTTTGTGAGGATTCAGTACATTATATACGAAAGATCGGTCTCTTTTCTTTTTTATGCCGAAATTCTTTTGTCTGAGGGTTTTTGCAAGAGGCTCTTCGGGAAACTCAGAGATATTTTTTATTATCGGAACAAAGCTGGCCATACAATGGCATCGAGAATACCTGTTTGAAAGAAAAACAAACAAGCTCCCAACACCGAAGGCCACCAGAACTGATCCGGTGAGGTGTTTTTCAGATTCCAAAACAACACGACCAGCGCCAGAGACGCTATTCCCACCATTGCCAGCACCACACGCACCATAATCCACAGTTCTTGGGAAGGATCTGCAATCCACGCAAAAGTCAGTGGCATCCACAATGCAGAGAACAACAGAATCGTTGCAAATACCCCATACAGACTGCGATAGGACAACCCCCACATAAAAAGAGTTTTGTCAGCATTCATTTTGATCGTGACGTGATAAAAAAATAGAAAATACCCGAAGGTGGCGGAAAACATGCTTAAGGTATACATCGGCTGGAGAGCTTTAGGAACGGCTCCCCACAATTCGTTTCCTTGGCCAGGATGGGTCATCAATCCATAGACGTAACTTCCCAGAACAGATACACCACCGACAATGTTGATGAGTAGCAAGATGATTTTGGCGCTTGACATGCTCTTCTCTCAACTTTTTCCGTCCCGGATTTGGGGCATTTTCTTTAAAGACTCAACATCGTATCCCTGCGATTCCATACGCTGAAGAATTCCTTCGTAGACGTCAGAATCGATTTCGGGTTTGCGACTCATGACCCATGCATACTTTCTGTTTGGAACTCCGATGACAGTATATCGGTATTCCGGGTCTAGGTCGATCACGAGATAGGGCAACTTGAAAGGCCAGAGGAATTGCACTCTCCACTCGGCATTGGTTTCCGTGTCGTAAATGAATCCTTTGGCAGTCATTTCCTTTTTCTTTCCAGTTGCGTCGCCTATTCGAAAAGTGTAGCGAATATCGACATGACCATCTTCGTTCAGAGTGTAGGATTCGACTCCGTTTACAGCATTGCGCTCGATGAAGTTCGGTATGATGGCTACGACGTGCCAGTCACCCATGAAACGTTCCAAATCAACCTTTTGAACGGTTTTCAACGGAATTTCATCTTCCTGACAAGCAGTCAGCACTGCCAAGGATAAAATTAATATCGTCAACGATTTCAGAAACTTGGCATCCATGGACCATTCACCTTCGGGTAGGGAATCTCTTATTTTTCCCGATTGAGCAACGCAAGGCGGAAATCGTCGTCCATCGGGTCTTTTTCGCCCAGCCAGATCGTGAAAATCGCCGAGGCGAAATCCGCCCCCTCTACAGTGCCGAGTTCGACCCCGTTGAGTGCCAAACTGGTTCCCTTTCCGGGAATGTAGCTTAGACTGTAACGATTACCAGGTTGGACGTTTCTATAAAAGGTATTGAATCGCTCGATACGGTCATAGACTTGTTTGTATTTTCGGGCCGAAACGTTCCGTTTGATCCCTTCGTGAGTCGCATCTGCAAAATCTTTGGCTTTGATCGAAACAAAATACTCGAATTCGAGATTTTTCGGCACATCTTCGAACACTCGCGCCCCATGGTGTTCCTCCAACAAGTACAGACTGCCAGCAACCACTTTGATAAACGAAAGATATTTAAAGAGGCCACTTCCCTGCAACCGCAAAGGAACCTCATGGATAGTTTTCTGTTGTTGAAATTCGACGCCGGCAACGGAAACTTGGTTGGCCGAAGCCTGGTTAGGATAAGATAAGATCCACAACGCAACAATGGTCAAAATAGTGGTTTTCATAAGGATTGCTTTCAGCATCCCGATAAATCTGGATGAGCTTCCCAAGTATTTAATGTTGTTCCACTTCACGGTGTTTATTGTATGTTGGACTTTTTGCATTTTACACGTTCCTTTCGTAAAGTACTTGTAAATTAAGTCCAATCTAAAGCGTGTCAACTATGTTAGACTACTTTAACATGATGCCATTCGATTTTGCTTTATTAAGTCTTAAGTCTATGCGCTGGATTTTTTGAACACGATGGGTCAAAAAAAGAAGAATTTTTACGCTATTTACATTGTTTTTCCAACAAATTCCAGAGTTTTGCTCGGTCTTCTATTTTCTCTCTGGTTCCGGGGAGCAAATGAAGCTTTCTCTCTTGTCGGTCAAACCAGAATGCTCCATTTTTACGTTGTGGGGATTGCGCCACTGCAAGGTAGAAAATGGTGTCTGCACCTTGTTCCGGAGTGCGAAGGAAGCGCTTCATGACACGATAAAATGTGGGAATAGAGGTCCGAACGGCAGGAGTATCTACCCAGCCAGGATGCATGGCGTGGAAACGGATCGACGTATCCGAGTACTTCTGGGCAAACATTTGATTCAGGATGACCATGGCACGTTTGCTATTGGCATAAGCTCGCACACCGTCGAAAGAACGCTTGGACCAGTCAAGGTCTTCCAAGTCGAGACGTTGGGGATACATGCCGCCTGAGCTGACGAAAATCACCCGTGCGACTGGAGCCGACTTCAGTTTTGGCAGCAGGTGAGTTGTAAGAAAATACGGGCCACGAACATTCGTAGCCCACGTGATTTCCACTTCCTCCTGTGTCATCATACGTTTAGAAGGCAAAACTCCAGCATTGTTGATCAAAATATCCAATGACACGGGCTGAAAGCCACGGATGAACTCCCGCATGGAAGTGATCGAGGAAACATCCACGAGATGCAGAAGCCTCCTCGCTATTTGGTGTGGGTAAGCAGTTTCATCTGTGGCAGGTTGAAGTCTAGCTTACCCGCGACGAGGAAGATCATGGTGCGAAGCTTCCTAAACGACCTGAACCCCCTAGCCTTGCGCTTGGCCGCCTGAATTATACCGTTGATGCCTTCCACCAGCCCTTGTGTCAACCCTGACTGAAACCACCGCAATACCCCATCCCAGTGGGCCTTGATCGTTTTGGCTACCTTGATCATCGGCGGCAGTTGGCTGTGCGTGGCCCAGAAATACCAGTACTGCAACTGCTTCTCACCGTCATCGGGATGGCCTGCGTAGTCGGCATATACTGATTGAAGCGTCTCTTTGAGCCGATAGCCCCTGGCCGTCTTCAGCGTGCTGTCTTTCAACTCATCGAACTTCTCTCGCTCTTTGTCCGTAAGGTTTTGTTCGTTTTTCAACCAGACCCAGCGCGTCTTTTCCAACTCAGGCCTGTCTTGGCGCTCTTCGCGCCGCACTTCGTCCACGGCCTTGTTGACAAGCTTCATCACGTGGAAGCGGTCGAAAGTCATCGCCGCATCGGGAAACTGTTTCCCAACCCCCTTGATGAACGCCGCCGACATGTCCATGCTGAACTCTTTCACCTGTTCGGGTTCACCGCCGTGAGCGTGAAGCTCAGCCTCGAAGCCCGCCACCGTCCGGTGGTCTTTGCCGGGCTCCACGTGCAGAACCTTCGCCTCATCCATGTCCACGAACACCGTCACGTAGTCGTGCCCACGGGAACGGCTGGTTTCATCCACGCCCACCGCTTCGACCTCGGACCAGTCCTGCTTCGCCAGACTCGAGTCCACATAGTATTCCAGCACCCGCCAGATCCGCGTGTCGTGCTCACCAAGTATTTCGCCGATCCCCTTGGGCGTCATGCCCTTTCTGGCCATAAGCAGTACCAGCGCCTCAAAAAGCAGCGTGAACCCCGCACCAGGACGCGCCCAAGGTACCTCCACCGTTTTTACTCCGTGTTCAGGGCATTTGATCCGGGGTAGGCGTGCGTGAAGATACGCCTCGTGCTGAAAAAAGTTCAGATGTCGCCAACTCCTCTCGTTCGTATCGTGAACCCCGCAAGCCACCTCGCATTGCGGGCACGCAAACCGGCTCCCGGCGGGAAAATCCAGGTACAGATCCAACCGGTGGCGCTCGGCGTCAAAGTCAATATCCACCACCTCCCAGGGAGGGGTCAATCCAAGGGCCATCGTGAAAAGTCCGCGCTCGTCCATCTCTTGCTCCTTCAGTGTGCAAAGGTTACACTGGCAGAACTTCGGCGGAGGATAAGGCAACGCGGGGACGCGACCCGAGCGCCGTCGAAGGTCCGAACCTGGAAAGGAAGGGGAAACCTCTCCTTTTCTCTTTATCCCTTATTACAACAACCAGGTTTGGACTTCAAAGCGATAAATCCCAGGGGTGCGGGGACTGGTCCCCGATCGGCGAAGCCGATGCATAACCAGGCGTTACCCACACTAAACAGCGAAGAGCCATGCAGAACGAGGCGAGCGTTTTCGTTTTCAGCCTGAAGTTTTTCTAGCGCCTGTTTTCCACGCGACTCGTTCCTGCATAGCATATGAACCGTTGCGCCTTTTTCGGCAAAAAACCGACAGGCTTCATACCCCATCCCGCTGTTGGCTCCAGTAATCACGGCAGTCTGGTTTTCCAAAGTTACATCGAGATCATCTTTCTCGAAAGAAAGTCGATGCAACAAATAGCCATTACGGTCGAAACTGAAAACGATGGTTTTGTCAGTTAGATATGATATGACTCGGCTCGCTTTGCAAAGCCAACATTGAGGCATGTTATTATCCTTTAATATATTGTAATTACAAATGATTATAGCCCTAGCATGAGAAGTCCCCAAAACACCAGCGTTCCGAAAAATGGAACGGTGAAATTGTCCCAGTTTCCTCCAAACAGCTCTGTAAGCATTAAAAAGCCACCACCTAACACAAGGATCGCAATTGAAAGATCGGCACCGAGGAGCCATCCCATACCATAACCTACAACGGTTCCGGCGAGCCAAAATACAGTGGAACCAAGCAAAGTTTTGTCAGTGCCGAACAATTTGAATCGTCCGAATCTCACTCCAACAATGCGCGCAAGAGGATCACCGAACGCCACGAACATGGTCGCTGCCAAAGGTGCTTGTTTGGGTAAATTGCAGAAAAGATAAAGAAAATCGATAAGGGTTGCAGCAAGAATAAAATGGGTGATTGCACTGATTTTATCTTCTTCGTGAGGGCGAACCATGGCGAGCATGAATGAAGGAATACGCCTGCGAATGCTTCCGAACTGAACACGCAGGAAATCTGCAGTAGAAAACAAGATACCAACGACCAGAAGAATCATCGCTCCCAAAAAATCGCTGAGATAAAAATAGCTGATTGCTGTTGTGCTAGCAACCATGTGGAACAATGCACGTGGCAATTCGAGTGAAAACTCAGTGTTTGATTCAGCTTTTTTCAATGGTCCTTTCTCCCAATTGTTGTAAAAACTGGTTGTCTCTGTCACGCCCGAATGGGACAGGCTTTTCGCCATCGTTTGGGATCAAGCATGCGAGTTCCGAGCATACTTCCAACTAGGTAAGCTGACCCAACTCCCGTAAAATAGAAAACGGTTGATCCCAAGAGTGTCTTGTCTATATTGAACAAACGGATCTTCCCAAAGCTTACACCGGCAATCCGTGCCAAGGAATCTCCGATGGTGGCAAACATGGTAGTAGCCAAGGCCGCTGCTTTTAGAAAGCCTGCAAACAAATAGAGGAAATCGATGATAGTGGCGGCTATCATGTGAAAAGTTGCTCGATTCAATTCAAGCAATTCAACGCGTTTAGTATTCAATCTTTCACCCTATACTCTCAAATCAAACTTGAATCTCGGGTTTCTCTGGCACCCCTCGAATCAGTCTCTTTACCAACAGGATGAAAACCCCAGTCAAAGCGAGATTCAGAGCCAAGGACAACATAGCCACTGTTACTATCGGTCCGCCGATTCCATAGCTGAGGCTTAAAACAAGAATCCCGGCACCAACCTCGCCACGTGGCCACATACCGATGGCTACGGCAAGCCGATGACGCCAGTGAGCTTCTTTTCGATAACAGAAGGCTGGGAACATCTTTCCGAAATTGCTGATAATGGTAATCATCAATACATGGAAAAGTATCATCCCCCAAGACAATCCAGGTTGACTGGCTGTAACCGTCGTTTGAAAACGAGCATCTGCTTCACCTCCATGCTGTGCCGGATCATCGACTATGGCTGCTGGAGCCGCGGCATGCAGGTTGTCATTGCTGGGGGCAGGGTGCTGTGCATCATCGCCTCCAAAAATCGCAGGCATACTCAGACCAACCAGGACCATGAATATAGCAGAAACCATCGTAGCCGCTTTCTGTTCAACTGGTCGTTCAAGGATGTCATGTAACTCGTGTTCAACGTTTTCGGCACTCTCCTTTTTCGACATGTGTCTGGGTCTTGCCATGCATCCGAGTACAAAGGCCGGAAGCAATACCTCGATGTGCATGGGTACGGACGGATCAATGATCTTACTTCCTGCGTACAGCAACTCACTGATACCGACGATTGTGGCAGCATACATCAACACCCATCCCCAGGTCACAGGCATCCGGATTCGATGAAGCCAGATATAGGCGGAAGCAAGAAAAACCACCATGACCACCACGATCAATCCCAACTGCCAGGCTAGACCAACCATAAGCATTTTCAATGGAATCATAAGTAAAACAGTATCGAGATCATCGAAAATGGCGAGGATTCGCGCCTTTTTGAATAGCCAGGTCGCACCAAGTCCAGCAGCAGCCAGCATGCTGAATAAAACACCTGCGGAGGTTGGAGCGGCGAAGCGACCTGCCAGAAGCGTTTCCGTCCAGGCATCGAAATTTGCCCACACATCCGGCGGAAGCATGACAAACACAAAGTAGGCTGTCACGAAAATCCAGGGGAACGATGCCGCAGTGAAAGCGACAACATAATCCCAGCCGTATTTTCCGAGCTGTGACTTGTCGATATGGAACTCAAATCCGACGTGGATCATGATGAAGGCCAGGCCGGTCATGGTCGACATGCGGATGAGTGTTGCCAAAGTATCGTAGTTCTCACCGAACAAGGACGGTAAAATCTGCGACAAGCCAAGCCCAACAAATAAGAGAATAGAATAAAGGAGTACCTTTTTCATCTAAATCAGACCTTTCTGATTGACTGTCACCGTATTACTATGGTGTCGTCCTCATTCTGCCGACGCTCCGAATTCGTTTTTCGTCTCCACCTCAACCAGCCCAGCATCAACATCCTGTTGCATACGATCACCGATGAGATAGTCATACAGTTCAGTCTGGCCATTTAAAACAGCCAGGAAGAAAGCTGTCATGTATTTCTGCGTCAGCATGCGCGTGACGAAAGGATCGTCAGTGCCTTTAGGGCAGATGGCGCAAGCAAGACCACAATCGGGATCATCCACAAACGACATGTGGTTAGCTCCAAGCACGTCGATTTGGATGGCTGGGCTTTCCGCATAGGCAAAGTACTGCTGGAAATTCTTGGCAGACGGGGCGCAGGAAAGAGAACCCTCTCCGCCATTGACTGTTTCACCGAGAGCGACAAAGGGTATGGATATATCGGGCATCTTTTCGGGTGTTACAGAAGGATAATCTTCGGGTTCATAATCAATCGGTGGTGCGCTATCTACCGGATCAACCCCGAATATTGCTTTGGGACGTGGATTCTGGCTTGCGAGCAGAAATGAGAGCTTGCCGCCCATGGAGTGTCCTGCCAGACCAATATGGCTCAGATCCACTTTGCCAGACAGCTTCACGTTTTCCGAATCGGTAGCCCAGTCCAACAAAGCGGCCAGATATTCCGCTTGATCCTGATGGGTTTCAGGTTTTGAAAGACTTCCCGGCATCTGCGGCATGATGACGAAAAATCCCCAGGACGCGAGCCTTTCGCCGTAGGACAAGTACATATCCGGACTGGCCGAAAAGCCATGTGTGAAGACTACCAAAGGCATAGGGTCACTGATTTCTGGTATCATCAATACAAGATCCAAGACCACGGTCCGGTCAGTTTTCTCAATGGTGAGTTGATCGGTGTCCTGATTGAAAACATAGATCCCATTGACCGTTACATCAGGAATCCAATTTTCATGATCATCAGCAAATTCGCGATCCCCATTTTCCTGAAAATCGTTGTCGCCATCGACAGCTGCTTCCTCCTGGTCACCCTCCAAGCCATCGGTGTCTCCGTCAACTGGCCTTTCTGGATTTTCATCATCTGAGCATGAAAAAAACACCAGGACCGTGATCACTGCTGCACATAGAAGAATAATTGAGCGATTCACGAGTTCCTCCTAATATCGATCTTGGTCACCTTTCTCTCACTATTTGTCTGGATTGGAAAAATTCTCGGCAACGAAATTCCAGTTAATCAGGTTTTCAATAACCATGTCTACATACTTGGGACGGGCATTACGGTAATCCACATAGTAGGCGTGTTCCCAGACGTCGATCGTCAGAAGCGGAGTCTGGTTGTGGCGAATGGGCGTGTCGGCGTTGGCGGTTTGGGTGATTTTCAAGTTGCTATTTTCCCATACCAACCAGGCCCAGCCACTTCCAAACTGGGTGACGGCCGCTTGGGCTAACTGCTTCTTAAATTCCTCAAAGGATCCGAAGGCTTCGTTGATGGCATCAGCGAGTTCACCACTTGGCGCACCATCGCTTTTACCGGACAGACAGTTCCAGTAAAAAGTGTGGTTCCACACTTGGGCTGCATTGTTGAGTAGACCACCTGGCTCTGCCCCCAATATCACTTTCTCCAAACTCATCTCCGCTTCAGGCTTACCTTCGGTCAGGTTGTTGAGATTGGTGACGTAGGCTTGGTGATGCTTGCCATAGTGGAATTCGATGGTCTCGGCACTGATATGCGGCTCAAGTGCGTTCTTCTCAAATGGTAGATCGGGCAATGTAAAAGACATGATATCCTCCTCTTTTAAGCTAATATTCATGCTCCTGAGTTCAAACCTAATGCTATCTCTTCCGAAGTGCGATGCAAGCAAATACTTGAAATTATGTCCTGATAGCTACTTCTATCGGCCATGGTTCCATCGAGTTAATTAGCTTTCTTCTTGGATCCATTGCTCCATGTTCAATATGAAGGGATCCATTCAAAGGAACACCTGCACAGAACCATATAATGCTCTGTGATAATCATGTTTGGCACTTGCCAAATGTATTATTACAAACCTGATCAGCAAAACCAATACCTGCCTCAGAGAAAAGATTGTAAGCAGAATCAACTCCCAAACGTTTCAACTCCTGGACCTCGTCGTCAAACCGGGCGGTGGCAGCTATATGTCCAGTAAAATTGATTGCCTTGAGTCGCTCTAAAGCAAAAAGATTGGACTGGTGATCATCCAGACATAGTAGTACCAACTTTACCTGACCCCAATGTTTCTTTTTTACACGTTCCCAGAAATCGCTGTCAGAGGCATCATCATGAAACACATTGCGCCCCGCAGTTCGGTGCTTTTTCACCAGATCCTCGTCGTAATCAAAAGCCAGCATGCTTTGTCCGTATCTGCTTTGAAGATGATCATAAGTGGCAGTGCCAAGGTGACCCAAACCAAAGATTAACACTTCGGCATTGCCAATATCAAAGATGCGATCATGGGGCAGCCTTTTAGTGGTTTCAAAGCGATGAAGCCATGCCCGCATGCGGGCGTAGATGGCGTGAGCGTTTGTATTGAGCGGAGACGAAACAACGAAGCTGATGGACAGAGCCAGGGCAATGGCAATGAGCCATTCGTCCGGAAGCCAGCCATTGGAGGCACTTATTGCCGCAACGATTAAGCCGAACTCGCTGTAATTGGCCAGGGTTAGAGAAGTGTGCAGTGCGGTTCTAGAGCGCACCCTGAAGCGGGTAAGGACAATGAAATACATCAACACCTTTATGTTAATGAAGAGGGCAAGGACAATTGCAACGATCCCAATTTCAAATGTGGGTATACCCGATAGACCAATGGACAGAAAGAAACCTACTAGGAACAGATCCTTAAAACTCAACAGAGACTTAGCCATTTCTTTTGCACGAGGGTGGGATGAAATAAGCATCCCCATCACAAGAGCACCAAGGTCAGGTTTGAGCCCGACCAGGTGGAATAATTCTGCACCTGGCACCAGTGCCAGGAAAAATCCGAATAATACTAGCAATTCTCCATGCCTAACTCGCTTGAATATAAGAAATATGAGGGGACGCATCACCACAAGAGCAGGAACGAGGGTTAAAACCCAGAGACTAGGCATTTTACCTGCAGTACTTACTAAAAAGATAACAGCAAAAAGATCTTGCACAATCAGAATTCCAATGGAAATAACTCCATGCAACGAGTTTCCCTCACCTTTTTCCTCTAGCACCTTAACCGCGAAAACAGTGCTTGAAAAGCTAAGAGCAAAGGCGATGAGTAGTGCAAGTTGGAAAGAAATGGCGGAGAACAAACTAAATCCCAGAATGCCCAAAATCCAAATGATAGTGGCAAACAAACCGGTCACAACTGTCATGTGAACCGCCGCTCCGCCGAGAATCTCTGGACGGATCAGCTTTCTGATTTTCAATTTAAGGCCGATGGTAAACAGAAGCAGCGTGACTCCTAAGTCAGAGACGCTGGTGAGGAAGCTTCCAGTTTCGACGTTTAGCTCTTTGAGGGCAAAACCTGCGATTAGATATCCCACGAGGGGAGGGAGGCCAACCATCCGAACAGCATAGCCGGAAGCAAATGCTAATGTGAGGTATATTGGGTCCATAGTGTTTTTCCGCCGATGATGATTACTTAGTTAGTTAGTTAGTTAGTTATTGTGAAAGCATGGATATAATACTCCCTTATCGATACCGTTCCACCGGGTCTTGCTTGTAAAAGCTTTTCAGCTGTTCGTAGAGTTCCGGGTGGCAGTGGGAAAGCTTGTCAGGCATTTCAAAAAACACTTCCGTCACCACGGCAAAGAATTCCTGAGGGTTCTTGGTAGCGTATGGTCGGATGAATGCCGGGCAGCGGCCCTCGATACACTTGGTGAGATTCTCGTATTCCTCGCCCAGCACCCTGGCCCAGGTGATGTACTGCGAGCGCTTCTCCAGTCTCGGTGCGCCGTTGACCGTACCGTCCTCGGCGTCCAGTTGATGGGCAAACTCATGGAACACCAGGTTGTGTCCGTCCTGCACATCTGCCGCACCCTTTTTAACGTTATCCCAGGACAGCACAACCTCGCCCCTGCGCCAGCTCTCACCGAGCCGCAGCTCCTTCGTCTCCTCAATCAAGCCGGTGGGGCCACGACTCTTCACCGTAGCCATGTAGGCTTGAGGGTAGACGATAATCGTGCTCAGTCCTGGATAGTAGTCCGTTTCCCGGTTCAGAAGCAGAATGCAGGCCTGTGCGGCGATGGTCACGCGGATCTCGTCCGTGATCTCCACGCCATGCACACCCTCAAAGCGCTTTTCCGACAGAAAGACCTGGATGTGGCCTTTGAGTTCGTCCTGCTCATCGGATAGCAACATCTTGTAATAGGGCACGTTCCGTTCAATATGCGCACACCACTCCTGCGGAAAGGGGGTCTGGCGTATCTTTTGACGCCGTCTGTTTTTGAACCAACCAAACATGGAAAGGGATCATACCACCAATTGGAAGTGATTCCAATATCTTGAAACCAGACGCGGCGGGGGCAACCGATCATTTTCACTTCGAATACACTCCGAATCGACAGAACCAAGTAAGAGAAGAAGCGCGAAGGCTCCGTCTCCGCCGGATTACCCAAAGGAGCATCATCATAGTTATTGAGGTGACAGTAGGCCAATTCATTTCCACCTGACTGCAACCACCTCCGGCTCCGGAAGCGCTATCACCTGCATCGGAATTGTTTTCCCCATCTGGAAGGGAGTCACCATCGGGGTATACCGTATCATCATCCGCTGGCTGGACATCTCCATCCGGATACGCTTCGTCTCCGTCGGGAGCCACTTGATCACCGTCGGTCGATACATCATCGCCATCTATCAGGCTTTCATCACCGTCCGGTTCCGAGATATCTCCATCCTCAGACGGAACACATTCGCCATCCAGGCAATGTGTTCCGGGTTCACAATCCATCAGAAACTGCCATTCACCCTGTGTGTTACAGATCTCGACCGAGCCGGACCCTGCACAGCGAAAATCATTGAAGATGCAATCGCTTTCTTCGTCTGTGTCACCATCCGGCAACGAACCACATTGTTCCGATACCTCACCCGGGCAGGTTTCCGTCCCCGTGCCGCAACCATCCAAGCGTGTGTCGAAGGATCCACGGCCATCAGTTGCCCAGGCGTACCACTCCTCCCACCAGCCGCGATAGCTGTTTACCAGTTCTATCTGATTCGGTGTTGGCCGTTGCCCCGGATCATATACGATCACGAAGGCTGCTTTCCAATGACACTGCTCCAAAGGCGGATCACGATCACCTAAAACACGAATAATATCCTCAATGCTCACATCCACCCGCTCGCCTTCCACCGTACGCTCGCTTCCTTGCGCCACCGGGAATCCATCGGTATCGCTCAGGTACGGTGTTTTGACAACGAAGGTGGGGCGGACTTCGTCCACCAAACGTAGCCCCATCAGGTATTGGTCGAGCTCTCCATATTTCAATGGTTCACGCGTCAGGCGAAAGCGCGTATCCTCGATCTGTTCAATAGTGTTTGCGTACATCACCGAAGGTTGATTCAGGTAAATGGACCAGTGGCGATTGAAATCCTCCGCCGGATGACCGTTACAGGTCTCACTCGTCGTCGATCCACCTCCATTGCCAGTGTATGCCCGCAACAGGCATTGTGTTCCATTTCCATCGTTCAGATCGAAACTGGCGTTGGCCAGCCACTGGTGACCGAACTCGTGCCCCATCAACTCTACGGTGGATAAAGTAAATCCGAAGATGCCTGAATATGTAGCATCCGGGTCGTCGGTTATATAATTCAGACTGCCCATTTTAACGGCGTGACGCAGCCGTGTACTACAGAATTGGGCTCGAGAGTCTCCCATTTCCAGCCCAGTACCGAGACTGGGTGAGTACACCGGAAAGCCGCTGGCGACATTAGCGAGCATGCCCAGGGAGCGTGTGGTGTAGATGAAGAGAGCGTCGTAGCTGTCCGGTATTTCCCGATAGAAGGCGCAGGCGGCGCGCATCTGGATGCCATGCGTAATCATATCCGCGTGAATCGAGCCGTCGCTATCCTCGATCAGGACAACGTTGCCGATAACCTCGGCGTAAACCGGGAGACTCACGCTGGAGGAAAGAAGAAAAAGCAGAATGCTGGCATACAATATCAATACGGTTTTACTATCCAGACTGAACACGATATCTCCATTTCACAGCTAGGAATAACCTAGCACGAGTCGATGGTCACCGCCGCACTTTTCAACCGCCCCGCCACCCGCCGCGATTTTCGAGCGCCGTTTACAATTGGGAATAATGCCGCATGTGCGAACTGATATTGCTCTCGTAACCTACCGATATGCAATCATATCAAACTGGGTCTGGTCTCTCACAATAACTGGGGTTGTTCACTTGCCAGTAGGTTTTTGACCGCCACCAGACTATTTGGGTCACGAGTTAGCTCTTTGCTGGCAAATGCCTCAATGGCTTTCTCGTGAGCATACACATAGGAGAAAAATCCCAGATGGTTACTTTCAGAATTGTCTTTCAAACGTAAGAATATTTTCTGGAAAGGAACCGTACCATCACGAAGAAGCTTCATCGAAAGCCGCCAGGGCAACAATCCCAAAGCAGCCCCCTCAATAATGCCTTTAGTACGCCAACCCCTGGGCTCGGTCAATTCCTGTCCGGATTCCCTCATGAAGGCCAAATAGCCTTCTAGGGTCTTCTCCTCCAGATCCCGTAGCGCCAACCATTTTTCCTTTTTTGTTTCACTGATGGTCAGTAAAGCTGCCGTGTCAAATACAGCGATGCCGTATACCTCTGATTCATGAATGCGCTGGAGGTCTTTTCTGTACCCGAGATAACTCATCGCTTACTGCCTTTCCACCTGCTCTGCTTGTTGAACGATATCAACCAGAGCATGCTCTAATGCATCATAGTATATATCAGTGCTCTCAATAAACGGCATGTGCCCCACGCCGTGGAAGACAACCATTTTTGCCTTGGGAATTTCCCCCGCCAAAGCCAGAGACTGGCTTGCCGACACCACGGGATCATGTGTACCCGCAAAAAGATAACAGGGGATGCTGATCGCTGAGAGCTGATCGAGAATGTCCAGGGTATGGATCCCATTGAATAGCGAAAACAACGCATATGCATCCTGCTGAATGACGTTGAGACGAATATTGTCGAGCATGCGCTGGCTCTGGGGGTTGGCTCGATAGGCTCTACTATCATTCGCCAAAAAACTCGCAAACATACGTTGAATGAAACGACTAAGTTTCGCAAGTGCGAGATTAGCAACAAAAAGAGGTTTCGCCCAATTACCCAGCGACGCCAGTTTTACCAGCTTCCCTTCAACACCACCCCATTTGCCACTATGAAAACCCGCAACGCTAACAATACCCAGAACGTTCGGGGACTGGTGTATAGCCAGGTTAAGCGCGCAATAACCTCCTGTTGAGTGCCCAACGACAATCACTTTTTTGTTACCAAATAGCTTGGCAAGCGCTCCATGCATTACACGAAAAAACCAGGAGTCAGTCACCTGCTCCGGCGCAAAGTCTTCAGGCACAGAGGAAGGATGATGAGCGGGTAAACTCAACGCATACCAGGGTCTACCCTCTATAAAACTAGGCGGAACGCAATCGAGCCAAAAATTAACAGAAGCAAGAACGCCATGAATAAACACGATCGCCGGTTGCTTGCTTTGCGCGTCCAAATGCTCATTCACAGCAAGATAAGCCAGTCGGTGCCCCTCTGACTCAACGAAGCTTTCATTTACTTTCATATTAACCTGTCATCCCAAGAAGAATATTGGCTCGCTGAAATGCAGCGCAGCTAATAAAACTCCTTGCTTGTGTCGCCGCCTTCACTTCCCCAATTGAACGACACCTTTGAAGGTTCCTGTGATAATATTGCCATTGTGTCCAACTTCGGTGGCGGCGTACGTGCTGTTGTATTTTCCATCTTCGCCGATCACTTTGAAAAACGCCGATTCCCCGGTATCCCAATCCAACGCTTCGAGCGTCCAGTTATCCTCTCGCTTCCCGATGCAATAGAACAGACCGCTAGCCGCACTCATGGTCGGAATACCGTTAGGGCAACCGACCTCCCGGTTGTACCAGCTCTGTTCCAGAACCCTCGCTTCAGGATCCCACGTGAATTGCTCTACACCCCAGGCGGGTAAACCCTGCAGAACGGGCCACATGCCGCTGCCGGCGTCCTCACCGTAATCGTTGCTGACAACCACCGCCTGATAACCGTAAACCAGCACGGACTGCTCCGAAATGGAATGCTTCGCTTCTTCATCCCCGAAGGTTATCGGAGCCTCAGCCGCAATTCGCCGGTCCTTTCCCGGCGCAATGGCCTGCCAATCCGGTGGGATCTCATCACGCCAGAAAAACACCAAGTGCATCAACTCCTGACCATCGGTAATCACGACGAATCTATCCTGATCGCTCACTCCCATCAGGGAGGGAGTGCTGCCGGACCCGAGACCCAACCGACCGCTGCCCAAATCCTCCCCCGTTTCGTACTCAGCGCTCCAGGCACCATCCGCCGGATTGAGGCTTAGACGCTTGCCGGTCCACTGGATGCGGCGCATCTTCTGGCTCGTCACAACATAGATCCCGCCGGTTTCATCAATGGCGATCGAGTTCGAGATCTCCTCTCCCTCGTCCAGATTGACGGTCTGATGCGTGCTGAAATCGCGAGCCAGAACACCGACAGTGCCTTCCGATGTGGCGAAGGCCAGCATACCGTCGTAAGTCATATTGATGGCCAACAGGTCTCCACGGATCTCATCGTCAGAAAAAGTGAAGGCATCTCGCTCAATGATTCCTGAAAGGCGATCATCTGGTTCTGCGTCGATAAAGGCGCGAATCCCTGTTTTCGTTGGCACAAAAAAAACATTGTCCCGATCAACCAGTGTGTATGCACCCACAATAGGATCCAGGTTTCCATCGTCCTTGTCCAGTTTGGCGATCATTTGAAACGGGTTAGCTTCCGGATCGATTTTAAAGACACTACTCAGGTTTGACCCCCAAACCACACGACCACCGTCGGAAAAAATACCAGAATAAGCCAAAACGATGGATGGAAAATCGAACTCAACGAACTGCAGGTTGGCTTCAGAAGCCATGACCGGTCCCGGTAGGGGTGATGAAGCTTGAACGTAACTGTTGCCGTGTGAGATCGGCCATTCTGAGTCTGCAAGAAAGGGGTTCTTGGGAGGGAAAGGAAAGGATGACCCGACTTTATCTGCTTCCAACTCAACGTCATAGTCGCCGTCCACAGTTTCTTTTGCATCTTCACAACCAGACAGTACGGTCAGCAATAAGAATGTCACCACGAGCATGGAAAATTCTCTGAGTGTCATGGTTTTCATCCAAGATCTATAATATCACCAAAAAATGAACATGCTATGAACCTAAGCAATCTTAGTGTTTTATGTAAAACACAATCAGTCGGGATCACATAAGCCGTCGCAATAGCGCACAATCTCTCCGGTTAGTAGGAAATTAACAGTTTGCTGAAGCACATGAGGTAACGTTACTGCATTACCGTGGACACCGTTGTCTGAAACCGGAGGAGTATTGTCTTCCGGAGGAGGATTATCCAAAACATCTTCCACCAAATAAATCTGCTCTATACTCGATTCTGTTGTAGGGAAGGTTGTCGTTTCCAGTCCAGGAATCTCGTAAATAGGAGGTACCATCTGTTTGACTCCGATGGCTCTGGCAAGCATGTCGCTGGTCATATTGGGCACCTGGCTGTCGCCGATGGCTACCTGTAAGAGAACTTTACGCTCTGGAGGAACATCGGGTAAAGGCTTGTTGAACAATAAACGGGACAGGTTGACGGGATCCGAGTGATCAAACCGGGTCTGCACGATGGCAATACCTATCTGCTGCAAGAGAGGATCGGGATAGCGAAGGTCCATTATCGTTTTGATGGGCCACCAGTTACTCGACCGGGGAATCATATTCATCCATCCGCATCCGGGCACGATCATGGCACCTCGTTCGAACCGTGGGGAGATGGCCATAAAAGAGGATCCCTGAATGCCCCCCAGACTGCCACCCCCATAATAGACCCGTGTGCTGTCGATGAGGTCATTGGTACCGATCTTGACCTGGGGATCATTGGAAAGGTCGCCAATGACCAGTTCGGTAAGCGTCAGGTTGTTGATCAGGGATTGTTGGAGACGATCGGTGATCAAGGTGATCCGGTTCAAGTCAGGCAGTATTTCACTGATGATCAAGTCTCGGTCCCCGGAAGAAAGGCCAATCCAGTCCGTGGCGACGATGATGATTCCTGCATTTTGAGCCAGCGGTTGAATGATATCCTGGCCCATGCTACCCGTGAGATTTGAACGGCCGTTGCCAAACAAACCGTGACCCCACACCATCAGAGGCAGAGGTTCTCCGAGTTCGGCTTTCTTGGGAATAACCAGTGTGAAAGGAAAAGACAGGTTGTCCGGCTGCCGAATGGGATGGTGCTCCTCATCGTACTCAAACGTCTGATCCTCTTTCAGGAAGGTGGGAACCTCGAAGGTCCCTTTGACAAGCCGGGCTACATTGGCATTGGGATTATCGTCGACACTTTCGATAACGTAATCAAGCCCCGTTCCCGCCATCTCGTCCAAGGAGGTTTCCCGCATTGAGATGATTGATCCTAAAAGATACTCTTCGCTGGCTACCATGAAATCAAAGGCCAGCAGGAGCCTGTCGCGGCGATAATCGTTTTCTTCTAGGAAGGTAAAGATGTCTTCGTAATGATCTCTTACAGTTTCGATCTCGAGATTTGTCACCGGAATCCGATCGCGCAAGACGGCAAAGGCTTCGGGAGATGTCAGGGTGAGATTGTTTTCATCCGTGACGGTATCGGTCAGCACGACCACATGGCGATGTCCCATTTCCATCGGTTCCATGGGCCGGATTACCAGGGCGTAGCGCCCGGGATAGTCGTCCTTGCGATTCATATCCATCTCGGAAATAAACCGAACCCGCTGCCCGGTTTCCATATCGAACAGGGCGATGGGCGCACCAGGCGCCAAGGATTCGTCGAGATGATGAATATCGGTGAGGTGACCCGGATGGATGTCTGTTGCGAAGTGGAGAAGGATCGGGCCGGCAGGCGAAACGCCATCGGCGGTGTTCGTGATATCCATGCTGACGGGAGTGATGTCTTCAGGTATGTCCAGGGCTGCTTCGGGAATGTTTACTCTGACCCCGGTGGGGCTTGTAGGATCTTCAACCTGGAAGAAAGCGCTCGGGTATGGAAGAAGGCAGGCATCGCTTGTCATGAAAGGATTGCAACCTTCCATGAGGTCAAGAGTAATTTTCTCGATTTCTTCATCGTCGGCTTCGCTTGCGTCGGATGCGGCATCGCCGTCTCCATCGACAGTGCAATCACCCCCTGCCCCGGCATTGTCGCTGCAAGATACCGTCGTCATAACCACCATAAAGGTTAACACGGACATTGTGGCGACTATCCATGGTTTCCTTTTCATATCCCCCCCGAAAAGCTGCGCTTCCCCATTCAAACATTGTTTCTTGTCTCAGATGTATCTCTATATCATGAACCCTACACGGTATTTCCCGATTGTCAAATCTGTATAAATACCTAATGAAGCGTAAGCTCAATGAACAAAAAACAGATTTTCATAACCTTGATCTACGCCGCTTGCTTCAGCCGATAGACTGTCGTAAGCGTAAATATGTTCGTCGGGTCGCCCGTCGATTCCGCCGGAGAGCCTGCTGAAATCCACATGAAATGTCATTTCTTCGAGCCAACGCAAGTTCGTTCATTGTCGAATTTGGAAATGTTCGCCGAAAATGATGGCGAAACTCGCTGCGGACATCGAAAAGGCTTTGATTTTGCGACTTCGAGCGGAGTCAAAATGAATAGCGGCCTGTAAGCATTAGCAATCACAGGATATATTCGTTATCTATCTGCTGCTAACTCATTGCTATCGAGTAATATGCGACCGCTTGCTGGGGTGCCCAGCGGTTGCCAATACCGCTATGAATGGAAAAGCGTCGATAGGGCTGGGCGAAGCGAGTTGGATATCCGTAACTAACAGATATTGAACGACTATTGGCAATTCCTGGCGGAATTTTCAACGCTGCCGTGATAGCATTTCGTTTGGAAATAAGCACGTAAATGAGCGCCAGTATAAGCGAGCAAAAGAGCGCCACCTAGGTTCAAGAAATAGCGCCTGATTGAGGCGCTGTCAACCGGTTCCATAGGAGCGCTTAAGCTCTTTCGTCTATCTCATCTTCACCTTCCTTTCTTTCCATGCTATTGTTTTCCTTACCTGCCTGGAGGATAGAGCTCTGCTGGGGAGCAACTCGAGCGCCACGGCGGGTGGATACACGGATGGGCCGGGCGTTGTCGTCCGGCTCCTCTCTTTCAGGCCCATCCGGCATCCCATAAAGCGAAAAACCCATTCTTATTCCCCCTTTTCCCTTCGCTTGAGACTGGCCTTGAGCCGGAAGCTGTCGCCTTTCATCTCCACGATGTGCACCCGGTGGGTCAAACGATCCAACAAAGCCCCGGCCAGTCGTTCATCGCCGAAGATCTGCGGCCATTCGCTAAACGGCAAGTTTGTGGTGACGATCAGGCTGGTGCGCTCGTAACACAAGCTGAAGAAGTGGAACAGGTTCTCGGCGGCTCCCTGGCCCAGCGGCACGTAGCCCAGTTCATCGACCACCACCAGGTGGCGCTTGTCGATATGGTTCTCCAGCCTCTGGACGTGGCGCTCCTCCCGGGCCTCCGCATAGGCCGTCGTCAACCCAGCTGCCGTGAAAAACTTCACCCGTTTTGAGCGACGACAAGCCTCTTGACCCAAAGCAATGGCCAGATGGGTTTTGCCCACGCCCGGAGGGCCGATGAGCACGATATTCTCCCGCTTGTCGATGTACTCTCCCTGGGACAGGGTGAGGATCTTGCGCTTGTTGACCCCGGGAGCACTGGCGAAATCGAAGTTCGACAGATCCTTGGGTGCGGGAAAGCCGGCTTCCTTCAGTCTCCTGGCCACGGAGCGCTGTTCACGTTGTCCCCCGAGCCTGCCTTCGAAGCTTTTTTCAGAGGGGAAACAGTGAAAACCTCATGGAAGAGTAAAAAAATGGTAAAAAACACTGGGCTTTACATTTCTCCTTTCACCTTTTTCGACGTTTTTACTTCAACCCCGTCACATTTTGATGTACGGGCGGACATCTGGTAAATACAGTGTCCGGAAGCAACGGAAACGGTTATATTGTTGCGAATTTACCTCAAGTCGGCTGTTATTGTTGTATGATGTATTTTGGACTCAGTGCCGACATGGAAGAGGTCGAATCGTGGTCTTTTATCGTACGACTTCCCATCGTGCGCCACGCCCCTTGCCTTTGAGTCGAACCAATCCCTCGTCTTTCATTTTTGAAAGAACCTTCTTGATCAGCTGGCGGCTGGCGGCGGGCAATTGCGCGGCCAGATCGGCTAGGGTGAAGGATTCGATCTGACCAAGTATGGTCTGGCGCACCAGGTCGCTTTTGGCCGGACGAGCATCGGCGGATTCGACCTGCCGTTCGAAATTCTGATAGGCATGGCGAAGGATGCCGAGAAAGTGATTCCACCAGGGCAGAATTTCGTTATCACCTTCGCTCCATCCCTTCGAACATTGAGCAAGTACTCGATAATACTCAACCTTGTCTTCCTCGACGAGGCGCTCCAGGCTGATGTAACGGCCTACATCGAAGCCGTGTTCTTTCAATAATAATGTCGTCAGCAGTCGGGAAACACGACCGTTGCCGTCCCGAAAGGGGTGAATGCAGAGAAAATCGAACACGAAGGTGGCAATCAGCAACAGAGTGGGTATCCGTCTTTCATCGACCGCCTCATTGAGATTGAGGCACAGACGCTCCATCGCCTTGGGCGTGTCTTTTACGCGGGTCGGAACGAATCGGATCGACCGTTCTCCATTGGGCAGAATTTCCACGATTTCATTGTTTTTGGTTTTCCATTGACCTGCATCGCCCGTAAAACCACCCTGGGCCATGGCATGAAGTCTGCGAACGACATCCGGCGATACGTCAACGGGTCGTTTTCGGGTAAAGATCCAATCGAGCGCTTTTCGGTATCCGGCCAGTTCCTCTTCTGGGCGATCTCGCGGTTTGTCCTTGCCCAGCACTACGGGACGCAGACGCTCGGCGGCAATCACGACACCCTCGATGCGGTTGGAGGATTCGACGCTCTGAATGATGGCCTGCTCCCGTAAAACTTCAAGAACTTCCGGCTTCTGCCGCATCCACAAATCCTGCTTGCCGCGTGCCTCCATGCAGGCACCCAGCATCCAACCGGTGGTGATCGGGAGTTCCATGCGGGACAGTTTTTCTCCATTCAATGTCAGCTTGATCGCCATCCTAGCTCCTTTTTATCATCCAGTAGCCCAATAATAGCCTATTATTGTTCCGGTAGCCAATTAATTCTCACAGGGTGTTTCGGACGGGATGATGTTGGATTTACGTAGATATTTCTGGTGTTTATAGTGGCTTTTGACCGTAAAAGAAGCATGGTTCATTTCCTGTAATGCTTTCCCGAAGTGTTCTTTTGTAATCGCCAGGTTTTCCAACGGCGACTCCATCCGACTGGCCTCCTTGATGCAGAATCGCGCCGCGTTTTGGCAAAAGTGTGCAATGTCAGCTCCGGTAAATCCGGCAGAGAGTGAAGACAGCTCCGTGGCGAGACAATCACGATCAAGTGTCGGATCGAGCACGAGAGGTTTCAAGTAGTGACGGAAAATAGCGATTCTTCCTCTTTCATCGGGTGGTCCCATGTGAATCACCTGATCGAATCGGCCAGGTCGCCGCAATGCTGAATCAATGTCGTCGGGTCGATTGGTCGTGGCAATCACGAAAACCTTCCCTCGTTCTTCCAATCCATCCAGCAGCGCCAGCAGTTGCGTCACCATGCTTTTTTGATACTGGGCATCGGCGGAACCACGGGATACGGCCAAGCTGTCGATCTCATCGAAGAGAATAACCGAGGGTGCCCATTTCCTGGCCCGCTCGAAGATATTCCTCAATGCTTCTTCCGTAGCACCGACCCACTTCGACAATAACTCCGGTCCCGATACGGATTCGATGTGCGCGTCGCATTCACCGGCCACAGCTCTGGCCAGCAGGGTTTTTCCCGTACCCGGAGGACCGGCGAGAATGACACCCCCGGCCTGGGGTTTGGCACCGATCCGCTGAAAAAGATCGGCGTATTTCAGCGGCAGTTCGATTCGATCTCTTACGGCCTCCACCACGTCATCTTGACCCACGATATCGGTGTACCTTGTGGGAGGAATGACTCTGGATGACGTGTTTTCTGTATTTTCGTCATCTCCATTTCTACTCTTATCGCCACGTCCCAGATCGACACTGATATTCAGACCTCCGGAACGCCAGGGATTGTCCTTGGTTTTTCGCAAGGTCGGCGGAATGGGTTCGTGGATCGGCCAGATCCATGCGGATTTCCCCGTGTCGCTGTGATACAGTGGAATCCGGTTTTCATCGTCCGCCTCGATCGTATCAGGCAGGGCCTCGATCTTTGACAATACAATATCCTTATCATAGTGGGGACAAAGCCGAACTTCGGCGTTGCGATTGGCTTCAAGCTGTTTCTTCAAGGCGCATTTATCGAGGACAACTTTTTCCCCGTCGAAACTCCCAACGGTCCACCACGGCGGAGCGTCGCATCCCGAATATTTTAGCATTTCATGGGAGCCCCAGAGATTCAGGGCATCGCAACCAAGGATGCAGGTCTTTCGACAAACCTCTTCTCCTTGCTTTTTGCGCTTCAGCCAACAGCGGCGGGTGTCTTCCAGATGGTCCATGAAATCCTGAAGGTCATGCTTCCCCACCAGTTCGCCATCAATGGAGACTTCGGTGGTTTTCCAGGCTTTGACGATGTTCAGCAGGTTATCGATGCGCTTTGCATTTTCGACCAACCCCTGCGTGATCGACAACTCGAACCAGGATTCACGGTCCTTGTCGTCGGTCGTGATGTCAAGGGAACCGAGTTTCGCCAATCTATTCAATCGCTTGCGGATGATGGGGAAGGTTGGCGAAGTCGAACGGGCAAAGGCGATTTTCAGATGGCGAGTGGATTCCGAAGGCGGAATGGATGGTGAACCTTTTTCAAGGTCGTGATGGTTTTCATGGGTCATTCGACCTTTGTTACACTTTACCTGTTCCCAGCCTCGCTTGATATTGGCCGCCAACCAATCGTCCGCGAAAGTATGCAACGTCGTTTCACGGGCTGCCACACGCAGATCTGTTTTCAATGGCTGTTTACGCCCTGGAGCGTAGTCGGTAAAGAAGATCACGAAGTTGGGATAGGCTGGATCGGCATCGCTTTTGTGGGTTTTCCAACCAACCAGCTTTCGTACAGCCACACCCTTTTTGCTTCGCTTGGTGTAGACCTCGCGGCGAATGATCTCGGATTCAGGTAAAAATGCTGGATCAACGAATTCCTGCTCAGCAATCGGAACGAGATCCGAGACTTGTTCGAAGCGTACATCCGGCCTGACAGCCTGTTTGTCCTCACGAATGCGTCGAAACACGGCGTGGATCATGCTGACGGAGGACGCGGGACCAAGCGGAGACCAGCCGGTTTGCTCGCTAAAATTCATTGTGAGCGTCCGATAATTATCCGGTGAATCGCCATCGGACGCCTATCGGATACGCATCGGATAACAACTTGACTGGCTTCCATGCCTGAAAACGGGCTGCGGACGCCTATTCGGTCACTCCGTCCGGAAATAACTCCCGAACCATCAATGGACACGCCCGCAGAAAACCCGTCCGCGATCGTTCGGCCATCTCAAAATCCGACAAATTTTTCTCCGAGAACGAATCACCCCAAATACGGCCAAGTCATTGATATTGTTTGCTCAGTCCGATGAGCCGAGGCCATTCCATCATCCGACAATATCGGACGATCTGTCGGATAACCTCCGATGTTCATCATCGGACGACGCTCGGATAATGGGGTCGAGGCGCGGGAACCGCATTTATGGGCTGCAGACGGGTTTTTCGTCAGGCCGTCCGAAAAAACGCTGAAAACCACAAACGGACACGCCAGCAGAAAACCCGTCCGGGTGCGTCGCGTTCAGGTCAGCGAAACGGGATTGGAGACCTGAAACAAGAGGAACCTCATGGACGACATTAGATGAGCCTGCCTTCGAAGCTTTTTTCAGTGGGGAAACAATCAAACTTCATTAATGAAATAAACAGGAAATCTCTTGTTTCTCTTGGGAAATCCATCCAACAGTCAACACACGTTTCAAGCTTGGTATCGCAACCGAATACTCCGAGGTGTAAACGGATGGGTGGCCATTTCACTTTTAAGGCTGCGGACAGATTATTGATATTGTGTCCGTTACCCCTGCTGCTGTAGACAAGACATGGAATGATAGGAACAATCTATATCGATGTTTGGCGCGCTGCTATTCGATATCCGTCCCGATCCTCAGATGCTCCAGATAGTCAGAGTAACCGAAGGTCTGGTCTCGTTTTTTCCCTGTGATCTCCGACAGGATGCCGGTCTGCACCAACAGATTGATTGCTTTCATCGCGGTGGGTTTGGTGGTTTCCAGTCGCTCTACAACATTGGCCACCGTCAGGATCGGTTTGACGGGAAGGATTTCGAAAATGCGTATCGCCATGACGGTAGAGTCGGCGCGTGCTAGCAGTCGGCTCCGATCTGTAGTCACCAGTTCAAACAGATCGCGCGCTTTATCGGAAGCCTCCTCGGCAATCACCGCAACGCCTTCAAGGAAATACGTTATCCAGGATTCCCAATCACCCTCGGTACGGATCAAGTTTAGTTGACGGTAATACTCCTCGCAATGACGCTTGAAAAAGAGGCTCAGATAAAGCAGCGGTTGAGAGAGCAAGCTCCAGTGCTCCAACAGCAGCGTGATCAGCAGACGACCAATTCGCCCGTTGCCGTCGAGGAAGGGATGGATCGTTTCGAACTGCGCGTGGATGAGACCGGCTCGGATAAGTGGCGGAAAGTCGTTATCGGAATGGATGTAGGTTTCGAGAGCGCCGAGCAAGTCGGGTAGCATATGAAAGGGCGGCGGCACGTAAACAGCGTTGCCGGGTCGGGTTCCGCCGATCCAGTTTTGGCTGCGCCGCACTTCGCCCGGCTGCTTGTCGCCACCGCGCACCCCATGCATCAGGCGTTTGTGAGTTTCCTTCAGCAGGCGCATGGAGAGCGGAAGACCGCGCTTGCGCCGCAACTCGCCCCGGGCGTATTTCAGGGCTTCAAGATAGTTGCAGACCTCCTCCACGTCCGCCTTGAGCTTCTCGCTGGCGCGATCCGTGGCCTCGAAGGTCAGCAGGTCGATGAGGCTGGCCTGGGTTCCCTCAATCTGCGAGGAGATGACCGCCTCTTTGCGCACGAAGCCGTAAATAAACCAGTCCAGCGACGGCACCATCTCTCCCGCCAATTCCAGGCGGGCCAGGTTGCGCTCAGCCCGACGTAGGAGTTCAAGGAGGGATTCGTCGAGCGCCAGCGGAGGATCGGCAGGCGGAAGGGCATGCGGAACGAAGGCCGCCACCGTCTCACCGGTGACACTGCTTTTCTCGTATCGTCCTGTGACCCGTTTCATATCGCCTCCTTAGTAAAGTATTCTTAACTAATTCGAGGTAAAAGTAAAGAATCTTTTACTTTTGCTCATCGAAGGTCAAAGCTCCTTTCCTTACCGAAGGGCGACGGAGCGTTGTTGCTGTTCATCGGACTGGTCGAGGGCGGCCTCGTCTCTCCGAGGCAAGCGGATCGGATTCCCGATTGTTGGCTGGTGATTCCGGTTCGTAGCCGTGATCTCTTCCAGCGCCTGCTGGAAGTGCCGTTTGGTAATCGAGATGTCTGCTGACGGCGACTCCATCCGACTGGCCTCCTTGACGCAGATCCGTGCCGCATTTTGGCAAAAGTGCGCGATGTCAGCTCCGGTAAATCCGGGAGTGTGGGAAGCTAGGTCCGTGGCGAGACAATCACGATCAAGTGTCGGATCGAGCACGAGAGGTTTCAAATAATGGCGAAAAATAGCGATTCTTCCTCTTTCGTCGGGTGGTCCCATGTGAATGACCTGATCGAATCGGCCAGGTCGACGCAGGGCAGAATCAATGTCGTCGGGTCGATTGGTCGTGGCAATCACGAAAACCTTCCCTCGTTCTTCCAATCCATCCAGCAGCGCCAGCAGTTGCGTCACCATGTTTTTTTGATACTGGGCATCGGCAGAACCACGGGATACAGCCAAGCTGTCGATCTCATCGAAGAGAATAATCGAGGGCGAAAATTCCCTGGCCCGCTCGAAGATCGTTCTCAACGCTTCTTCCGTAGCTCCGACCCATTTCGAAAGCAGTTCCGGTCCCGATACGGATTCGATGTGCGCGTCGCACTCTCCGGCCACAGCTCTGGCCAGCAGGGTTTTTCCCGTACCCGGAGGACCGGCGAGAATGACACCCCCGGCCTGGGGTTTGGCACCGATTCGATAAAAAAGATCGGCGTATTTCAGCGGCAGTTCGATTCGATCTCTTACAGCATCCACCACGTCATCTTGACCCACGATATTGGAGTACCTTGTGGGAGGAATGACTCTGGATGAAGAGTTTTCACTATTTTCGTTTCCGTCGGTCCTACGTTTCTCACCAAGCCCCAGATCGACACTGATACTCAGACCTCCGGAACGCCAGGGATTGTCCTTGGTTTTTCGCAAGGTCGGCGGAATGGGTTCGTGGATCGGCCAGATCCATGCGGATTTCCCCGTGTCGCTGTGATACAGTAAAATCCAGTTTTCACCGTCCGCTTCGATCGTATCAGGCAGGGACTCGATCTTTGACAATACAATATCTGGATTATAGTGGGGACAAAGTCGGACTTCAGCGTGGCGAGCGGTTTCAAGCTGTTTTTTCAAAGCGTTTTTATCGAGAATCACCTTTTCGTCCGCAAAACGTCCCACAGTCCACCACGGCGGAGCGTCGCATCCCGAATATTTTAGCCATTCATGGGAACCCCAGAGATTCAGGGCGTCACAACCAAGGATGCAGGTCTTTCGACAAACCTCTTCTCCTTGCTTTTTGCGCTTCAGCCAACAGCGGCGGGTGTCTTCCAGATGGTCCATGAAATCCTGAAGGTCATGCTTCCCCACCAGTTCGCCATCAATGGAGACTTCGGTGGTTTTCCAGGCTTTGACGATGTTCAGCAGGTTATCGATGCGCTTTGCATTTTCGACCAACCCCTGCGTGATCGACAACTCGAACCAGGATTCACGGTCCTTGTCATCCTTCGTGATGTCAAGGGAACCGAGTTTCGCCAATCTATTCAATCGCTTGCGGATGATGGGGAAGGTTGGCGAAGTCGAACGGGCAAAGGCGATTTTCAGATGGCGAGTGGATTCCGAAGGCGGAATGGAGGGTGAACCTTTTTCAAGGTCGTGATGATTTTCATGAGTCATTCGACCTTTGTTACACTTTACCTGTTCCCAGCCACGCTTGATATTTTCGGCCAACCAGTCGTCCGCGAAAGTATGCAACGTTGTTTCACGGGTTGCCACACGCAGATCGGTTTTCAACGGTTGTTTGCGACCTGGGGCATAGTCGGTAAAGAAGATCACGAAGTTGGGATAGGCCGGATCAGCATCGCTTTTGTGGGTTTTCCAACCAACCAGCTTTCGTACAGCCAGACCCTTTTTGCTTCGCTTGGTGTAGACCTCGCGGCGAATGATCTCGGATTCAGGTAAAGATGCTGGATCAACGCATTCCTGCTCAGCAATCGGAACGAGATCCGAGACCTGTTCGACGCGTACATCCGGCCTGACTGCCTGTTTGTCCTCACGAATGCGTCGAAACACGGCGTGGATCATGCTGACGGAGGGGGCTGGACCAAGCGGAGACCAGCCGGTTTTCTCGCTAAAATTCATTGCCATACGCCGGACGGGTTCGTTTTTGCTGTTGACCGCAATGAGATCGTTGCATTTGACCTCGACGACGAGGTCCGGCTTCACCCAACGGTAGAGTTGTCCATGGTCGTTCGTTTTGCGATAGGTGGAATCGCAAACCATCGAAATCAGACGTCTTTGCAGATCGGCATTCTCTTCCCGGCTCCACCCCGTTTTCACGCGACCGATGAGCTGAAAGACGCCTTCCGGTTTCATCAGCGCCAGCAGAAGTTCGGAGACGCCGGAGCTGCTACCCACATACCCAACCACCGCCGCATCGATGGTGATCTCCGGCTTAATCTTGTAGATCCGACCATCGGCAGCATGAACGACAAGGCCTTCCGCGCCGCCGGAAGTCACGATGCGCTCGTAGTCTGTAGCAACTGCAACGGGTGTATCCGCTGTCTCGAAAGCTGCAAGATGAAACGAGGCATGGCTCTGACCCACAATCCGTTGAAGGAGAGCCAATCGTTTGGTGAAGAGAAAGCGGCATGTATCCGTTTCCTCATCCAAGAGGATATCGAAAGCGGCAAAGCGCAGGCAATCCGGATTTCCCTTGCGTCCCAAAGTGGCGTGAAGGTCGAAAACACGGGGTCGGCCCGAATCGACGGCGGCGTACAATTCTCCCGCCAACAGACCGCGCCAACCGTTCAGCACCTTTTGCGCTTCAGTCGTGAGCGGAATATTTTCCAGTTTTTTGCCGAACGGGGACAGAAGGATGCAACGTTCGCCATCGGCATGCAGAAACCAGGTTTCGCCATCGATTTTCTCGGAAACGGTGGATGGCCCCGGGGACAACTCCGCTTCGATGCGATCCGGCGCAAGCGAGCGATAGGCTCCCGCTACGTTGCGTTTGTATGCCGCGATCATGGTCTGGATCGCATCCGTCATGACGACATCTCCGGTCGTTTCAACTCGAAAGCCGCCAAATGCAGCACGAGTCGATAACGATCCCCCTTCGTTTTTCCTTCGAGAAATCCCTTCATGGGGATCCCGTTTCGTTCCAGAATGAGTGGCCCCGTTCCTTTCGGACCTGAGCCGAACAGCACCATCGAGTTGCAATCCTCCAGGTATCTCGCCAGATCGAAAAGAAAATCAAATTCCAGTCCATTGCTATGGCGTATCTGGTAGGCCCGCGTGAAAGCATATTGCCGAATGGCATCCATTTTGGGAATCAACTTCCCTGACCATTGCGGTGGCGCATCGGGAACAAGATTGGATGGGATGTTTTCCGGTTCCCGTCGAGCAATTTCGTTTCCATTCCGGTCATAAATCACTTCGAAACTACGCGCCGAATAAAGCGGCTGTCCGTCCGCTCCCACATGCACTCGATCACAGGAACCGGCATCACGTCCCGCCGTCTGCAAATCGATTTCGGGATCGCCATCGATCAACGCTTGCGCCAACGAATCCGGATCGTCGTATCGCGACAACAATGCAGAGTAGTTCGTTGTCTCCGTAGCTTTGATCCGCCGTGTGAATCGAACCGGTGAGCCGGAGGAATCAGTATAGGACACGTCGGGAGGTTTTTGTCGAGGAACCAGCAAAACTGTCGCCTCGCGTTCCCGAGGATCGGCGAGTCGGATCTTACGGCAGGGCATGATCGTTCCTCCATTCGATTTCGAAATCGAATTCTTCATCCTCGCCATCATCCCACTCGCCTTCGACCTCCGAAATCGTCTGTTCCAAACCTACAAAGTCGAATGAACAGGTTTCGGCCCGAACCAGAAAGATGCCGTTTTTGTTGGCCAACAGATAGTTGGAGAAATCGGTGTACGTGGCCCGTGGATGATACGGAACACGGAAGATTGCACCGTCAAACAATGCTTCTTCCAACTCCGGATCAAGGGTTTCGACTTCCAACATATGGACTTGGGTTACGATATGACTGAGAAATTCGTCCAAATCACCTGGAGTTTCAAGGACTTCCGTTCTTCCTACTGTCGCCGAAAGCTTTTTCAACGCCTTCCCGCTCTCATCCACGGCGACCAGATCGCTCCGACGTACCACCTCACCATCATCATTGATATAGAGATCCGAGGTACTTCCCGCACGTAAAAGAAAACGCCCATCCCGGGTGAGATGAGCGCTGGCGCATTCGTTGCCATTTTCATCCAATGCGATACGACGCTTGAAGCCGTGCAGTTTTTTACGGTCGATCGGTGTGAGACAAAAGCGAGAAGTCCCGCCTCGATAACCAACATCGAGGCTTCGTGTCATGGCGAATGCTCCTCGTTTTTCACAGACGTGATGATCTCGAACCTATCGACACCGGGAATCAAGGCCAGACTTCGTTCCATCCCGATCCACTTGACGAGAATCTGCGCCAACGGGCCTTCGGTGACTTCGATCACGAGTCCTTCGGATCCGGGCGGAATCGGATCGGGATCGTTCGGCATTTGGATGAGACGAATCCGATCTCCTTTTCGAACGCGGTCCATGGTTTACTTTTCCTCCATGTTGGATTGGGTGGATGAGGACTTTCTCACGTTCTCGTCCAGGTACTTTTTGTCCTCTTTGGGCAGGGCTACCAATGGGCTGAATCCCTGTTTGTGCCAGTACACCAGCGCCTGGCGCACAATGCGCCGGATCTGCAGGATGCTGGCCTGAGCTCGGGGTTTCGGTCCATCCTTACCAGGTTGCATGGTGGCCGCCTCGCTCTTGAAAAACGTGCTTACATGGACCGGCAGGATGTTTTTAACCTCCTTGTCCTCGCCCATCTCAGAAATCAGCAGATCCAGCGTGCGCCGGGCTGTACCGAGGGTAGAAGGCTTTTTGCCGACCGCTTTCAAATGCTCCAGATACTGTTCGCAGGCTTCTTTCAGGTTCTTGGTTGTACCCATGATTCGTCTCCTTCAATCGTCGATGTCTTCGTTTTTCAAAAACGCCTCGATCTGATGGAGCAGATACTCCACATGCGAGATATCGCCCACATGACCATAGTGGATGGATTCTACCGCTTCGACGTGGTGGTCGAGTTGCTTCCTGATCTCGTTGATGCGTTTCTCGATCTGCTTCCTCTTCTCTTTGTAGGCTTGCTGGGCAGTCCGTGTGCTCATCGTCTTCATCCTTTCTTGGTCGGCATCGTTGCCGTGTTGCCTGTGTCATGCAGGTTGCGGTCCAATTCAACGTTTTTGCGGGTGAAAAATGCGCCTGTAACCCGTCGAAATTACGCGACTTTTTGCATCGATTTTTGGCGCGGAATTCCACCGTCGCCGACGCGAGCCGAACGGTGACGAAGAAGGTCTGTAAATTGGAGTCGATCTGGCGGTAAATGCCGCAAGCTCTCGAAATCACGCCGCTATTTTCAGTACCCAGAATTGACACTGAGATTCGTGAGTAAAGCCCTGAATGGTCAGCGAAACACCACACAGCCCAGTCCATTGGCTTTGGCATGAATTCGCGGTCAAGTCGGAAAGCGATGGGAGATCATTCCGACTGAAACCCGAAGCACCGGTACTGTTCGTCCCACGAAAGCGGCGTGTTGCGCGTCAGCTTCTCCAGCGACAACCCCGTTGGTTCCTTCCCGTCCAGGATTGCGACAATGAGGGTTGGAGACAGAAGCGTCAGGTTCAGCAAACGACCGACATAGGCGCGGTCCACACCGATTTCTTCCGCAAGTCCGCCGATCGAGGGGAAATGATTCGCATCCAGAAGTTCCCGCCAGCGATGCGCTCGGGCCAATGACACGGCAAGAGGTTTTTGCACCGCATTCGAATGGAGTGTCGGCGAAGGGGAATCCGGTGGAAGAAGGATCGCCTTGCGCCCCGACTTTTTCTTGAATCGCATCGGAACGGTGAAAACCACCATTTCCGAAGGACGATCGTCGATCCATCTTTCGGTCGTTACGGTCTCGTCGCCATGGATGATCTCCAGGGCCAATGCATGAAAACGTTCCTTTCGCACGGATAGTTCCAACCCCTCCTCATGCACTTCCACCTTCTTCAACAACAAACGCACGATGCGCTCCCGTTCGGCCGGAAACAGATCGTCCCACAGGTCATCCAGTTTGCCGAGCGCCGAGGCCGTTTCGGCATCCAAACCTTCCATTTCGAAAACGTCCTCGCGCAGCAGCTTCCGCAACCGCATCACCACCGCCGCCTCTACATCTCCCGCCGAAACACTTCGCACAGGACAGGCATCGTAGCCGTTTTTCGCTGCGCTCACGCACAGGTAGTAGCGGTAGCTGCGGTTTCCTTTACGACTGTATGTGATGCCCATGGCCGATCCGCAAGCACCGCAACGAATCAATCCTCTCAACAGGGCGGGCGTTTTCGAGCGACCGTTCTCACCACGCAGGCCATGACTTTTGAGGCGCTTTTGCACACCATCCCACATCGCGTGCTTGACGATCGATTCATGCTCGCCGGGATGAGTTTGCTCCTTATGTTTTACACGACCGATGTAGAGCGGATTGTTCAGGATCCGATAGAGATGACCGAGATTGAAAGGCCGACCCTCACGCCGTTTCCCTTGCTTCGTCGTCCAGGATTTCGTGCGAAACCCCTCGTCATTCAACTCCCGGATCAGCTTCACGCCGGATCCGAGTTCCAGAAAGCGTCGAAAGATCCGGCGGACAAGATCCGCTTCTTCCGAGTTGATGACCAGCCTCTTTTTCTCGAAATCCACGTCGTACCCCAGAGGCGGCACCCCGCCCATCCACATCCCGCGCCGCTTGCTTGCCGCCACCTTGTCACGGATGCGCTCGGCAATGACTTCCCGCTCCATCTGAGAGAATGAGGAAACCACATGCATCGCGAAACGGCCCATCGGCGTTTTCGTGTTGAACTGCTCGCCTACGGACACGAAAGAGCAGGCGCACTGCTCCAGAAAATGCTGCGTCCGCGTGAAATCCAGCAAATTGCGTGAGAAGCGATCGAGGCGATAAACCACGATCACGTCGATGGATCCCGCCTCCACCTCCCGCAGCAGGCGCTGCACCGCAGGACGCTCCATCGTCGCGCCGGAAACCACCCCATCGTCATAGCGATTCGGCAAAATCGTCCAGCCTTCCTGTGCTTGGGACTGGATGTACAACTCGCAAGCCTCGCGCTGGGCGTCCAAACTGTTGAAATCCGTGTCGAGGTTTTCGCTTGTGGATTTGCGCGTGTAAATCGCACAGCGCACGATGGATACACGTTTCCCGTTTCTTCCTTTTTCTTTCCTTTTTCTGAGTCCGCCGTGGACGTGATTCATCGGTTCTTCTCGCGACATCGGAAAAATTTCGGGCCGTTCCAGCGTGTTCCAGTGATTGCACGCGCCACCGCCGACAGCGAACGATACGGCACGTCGCGATAGGCGAAGCTCCCATCCTCGCTGACAATTACCTCGTGACGCTCGTCTTGCCACTCCCGGACCAGCATCGTACCCGGAAGGAAAATCTCACTGGATTTCTTCTTTTTCGGTTGGCTTCGCAGGCCCAACTCGTCGTAGCCCTCGTCATCGAGAAGATCTTTCATACGCTTCCGCACGCTTTCAGACAACCCGCCATAGGCCAATTCCTGGATGCGGTACG
This sequence comes from Myxococcota bacterium, assembly GCA_963663525.2. Classification (GTDB taxonomy): domain Bacteria; phylum Myxococcota_A; class SURF-8; order SURF-8. The sequence continues at coordinate 2,843,966 of CAXXHC010000001.1, read as the reverse complement.
CCAGTCGCTTGATCAGAAACTGCCGATTGAAGCGCGGTGGATCATCCCCGAAATAGGTCTTCCACCGGGTTTTCAACTCTGCGGTGGGCAGATCGTCCAGTTCCGCCAGTTGCATAAGGATGGATGGTTTCGTTTTTTCTGTTCTCTTCGTTTGGTTCATGCACGGCTCCTTTCTCCAATGTTCGAGTCTCCGGAGTCCACAGATTGCCGCTTGGCACGACATCATCAAGTGGTTTCTGAAGAAAAGAGAGAAGGAACAAGTGCAGCCGATCAACGCGTTTTGTCGCTAAGCAGCATGAAAGAGACGGTTCGACGTACCCTCGCCATGACCGCGTAGGACTCGAACTCTTGGGGATGCGCAAAATTTGCGCGTTCCCAACATGCCGGAATCATTAGAAAATAACTGGAGACCGAAAACGTCCAACCTGGTGACTGGTCCCCAGCTTTTGGAGAAAGAGACGGAAAAACGGGGGGAAAGCGGAAGAAATGGGCGAAATGGGTGCAAGGCAAGTCCCCAGCTTGAAGCCACCAGGAACGTAGGCTAAACCGGAAAACCCTTACAGATTCCGCACTTATAGCGCGTTAGCTCCAAACAATAACCGGCCCCGCAAGGTCGCGCGGAGCCGGTTTGTTTCGTATCGATTGGTGGAGGCGGGGGGAATCGAACCCCCGTCCGCTCTCATGAAAAGAGTCAATGTGTCGGATTATAATATTAGTGCAATATGCCATGAATAGCATGGATAACAGCAGTTGTTCAGAATTTTTCGGCTTGACAATATGGCAGTTCTGTTGCATAATGGCTTTCAGATAGAGGTGTTATGCAAACAGAATATCATCACATGCCGTTGAAAACCATGGGCCCAAAGGGGGCTTGGCTCGTGGCCGAACTTCATATGCGAAGCCGGACGGTCTTCACCTACGACGACGTGGAGGCGATCACCGGCCTGCAAAAGAAGGCCGCCCGCAACCTCGTCGCCCGACTCGTGGAACGCGGTATCACGACCCGGCTCAAGCCCGGTCTCTTCGTCCTTGTGCCCTTCGAGATGGGGCACGAACGCGAATACATGGGAAACCCATACGTGGTGGCGCGTGAAATGGCGGGAGGAAGCGACTATTACATCTCCCACGCCTCGGCCATGGAGCTGCACGGCATGGTCACGCAGCCACAGTTGGTGATTTTCACCAGCACGCCCCGGTTCATCCGATCGCATGTTCTGCTCGGCGTGGAATTTCGATTCGTCCGTTGCAAGCCGCATGGGTTGTTCGGTATCGAGGATCATTGGGTGGACAAAACACAGAAGATTCGGGTCAGCGATCCTGAGCGCACGATCATCGACGGGTTGAAGCAACCCGAGCATTGCGGCGGCGTCAGCGAGGTGGCCAAGGGCTTGTGGATGCGCCGGAGTGAGATGAATCCGGAACGGCTGGTGGACTACGCCTTGCGGATGGACGTTGGATCCGTCATCCGCCGACTGGGATTTCTGATGGAAAGTTGCGATATCGGCTCGCCCGAACAGATCGAACGCCTTCGCAAACGACTCAGCGACGGCTATCAACTTCTGGATCCCATGCTTGCGCCCGAGGGAAAATTCCTGGCCCGCTGGCGCTTGCGTCTGAACGTGGAGCCCGATGAACTGGAAGCCGCAAGGAGTGCCTGAACGTGATTCCACAACGCAACATTTCCCTGCTTTCAAACCGTCTAGCTCGCAGCGGGGGCCGTAGAATCCCGGAAGCGGTGCTTGAACGTGACTATTGCCTGGCTTGGTTTCTGGTCGGGCTCTCGCGGACGTCGTTGAAGAATCGTCTCGCCTTCAAGGGCGGCACGGCTCTCAAGCGCTGCTATTTCGGCGACTATCGCTTCTCCGAGGATCTCGATTTCACCCTGACCGATGAAGTCGCCTTCGAGACCATTCGCTCGGAGTTGGAGTCTGTTTTCGAGGAAGTGCGTCGGGCCTCCGGTATTGTCTTCTCCTGGCTTCGCGATGATCGGCGCTCGCACATCAACAGCCACACCTTCTATCTTACCTACGAAGGCCCACTTCCGACGACTGGTCACGGTCGGCAGGTGAAGGTGGATATCACGATCCGCGAACGTCTTGTATTTCCGCTTGAGGAACGACCCGTTTTGCGTGGCTATGATGAGTATGAAGACCTACCGACCGATTCACCGATCCGGGTCTACTCGTTGGACGAGATCGCAACAGAGAAGGTGGCGGCGCTCGGTGACCGGGCGCGAAACGAGCCCCGCGATCTTTACGACATTTGGTATCTTCTCTCCCATAATCATGTGGACCTGGCTTCCTTGAGAATCGAACTCGAACAAAAACTTCAATTTCGAGATCGCACTATTGGTGAGTTTACAGAGGGATTCCTGCGAAAGGAAGCTCGCTACAAGAAATTGTGGGATGCCCGTCTGTCAATGCAGATGGCCGAGTTGCCTCAGTACGGCGATGTCTTTCGCCTCGTGCGCCGGGAATTTCGCAAGGCGGGGTTGCTGTGAAGGTGAGGATAATCCATCGAAGTAAAGTGGAGAGATATGCCTCGCTTGAGTCAATGGCGTGATATTATCGCAGAAATAGATCAAGTCGCCGTTTTTCCGGCAGGCCATCGTCCGAGCGTTGTCCGAGAGCAGAACGTCGGACTTCGTCCGATGAACCCTCGGACTCCGTCGGACTCCGCATCGGACTCGATTCGTCGGACCAACCCAATAATATCAATAAGTTAAGCCTGTTTTCGCCGATTCGTTCTCGGACAAAAAAATTCTCGGATATTGAGATGCCGCTGCATAAACCACAGACAAGGTAGGTGGTCATTGATTAAATTATTCGAAGAAAAAGATGGACAACAGCCTGCCTTCGATACTTACTTCAGGGAGGAAATAGTGATAACCTCATGAAAGCCAACAAAAAACCTTTGAACAGTTCGTTTATTATTGAATCACGGACGGTTGTTGGTGTGCTCTCTGTTTGACAATTTCCTTCGAATATAACCATCAGTCAATCGGTCGCGGACAGATATTTAACGAAATGTCCTACTCCCAGATAGCTCACGGGCAGTACGATTGTATCGTTTGGAGTGTTGAGTTGAACAGATCAAGGTTGAATCCGAGTCCGGGTTGGTCGGACGTGGTGTCAGTAGACGTAATGTACGGACCACCGGACGCTTTTCTCCAGAAGGCATTGACCAACAGCACGGATGCATCTCACGGCATGAGCCATGTGCACTATATTTTGTGAAACCTATAGTAAAACAGGTACACGAGATCGGCCAACGAATAGTCTGGTCCGAAATTGCCGCGGCAGACGGAAACTGAAAGGTGTGTGTAGCGTTCGTCAGGTAGATCGAATCCAAGCTCGTCGATGCTTTTATTGGTGACAATGAAATCACCATACCAGGAAGCGAACCCCATTTTTTTTGCCTTTTTCTCTAGCGATCCCAAGACCCGTGAATGAATATCCTTGATTCCAATCGGACCTGACTGGCAAATCTCACCCACAGCTTGCTTCAACAAACTGTCTATGGTTTTGTTCGATCGAAAAGCGGCTTGCCCTGTTTTTTCGGCTTCTTGGGATATCGTGTCTCGTAAAGCGCGAATATCCTTCTCTTTAATCGTCGAGCGTTCCTCGAAAAAGTAGCCGATGAGAGCGTACTGTTTTTGCCCGATGGAAAAACCAAAGGCGATTCGGTCAAAACGGGGATTGAAAACCATTTCCCTGAACGTAGGCATATCCTTCTGCAAATCCAGCCATTGGGAAAGGAATTCAAACCGTGACTGATGCTGGTAGTAGCGCCCGATAGCCAAACCATGTCGGGCGAACTTGTTGACCAGAACGGGATCAGGCCCAAGGTCGGAGTTTCTGGCAACTTCTTCCACCCTTTCCTGGGCGATTTCCATACCGACAATATCTCCCGAAAACGGTGGCAGGCCTTCTTCATGTCGCATGTCGTTGAGGCGTTCTTGTATGAAAGCATGCCATTGATTCTGTGGAAGATTTGTTGAGGGAGGTCGCTCACCCGGTCGAAACAGCTTCCCCTCTTCCACACCCACATAGAGCGAACCAGCGGCGTATCCTTTGCGCCAGTTGAGATCGGCATCTTTTTCCTGAACTTCCGGAGGCAGTCCGACGATCTCGAACGTATAGACACCTGGCGTGACCGGTGCTTTCCAGGTATAGGAGAAAGAACCATCCGAAGTTAGTGTCAAGGGACTGCTTGCAACTTGGGGGCCTTCTTGTGTGGCATACTGCTGGGGTAGATGAACCGGCACCTCAAAACGGCCTTCTACGAGAACATCTTCGCCGGGTTTGACAAATTTCGGAAGTGTCTTGAAGGTCACATTGCGCGAGCCGACGAGCAGAACCTGGGACTGCTGTTTCCCCTTGCCGTACCTGCACAGGCCGATATCGAGCACACCCGGAGTGTTTTTATCGATCTCGGGAGTTTCGGTCGCTTCAGCCAGTTGCGAGCGCGCTCCCTTGAGATAATAGCCGCCGAGAAAGTTGCCTGCGTACCCGCCGCGCCATAAAACGCGCTGGTGGAGCGTGTTCCAGGGTATGGTGAGAGTATGGTGATAAAAAATCGCTTCGTAACAGGCAGCTCGTTCCAACGCAAGGTTTAGAGTGACCTTTCGACCCTGCTTCTCGTAGGCGACGATGAGCCTTTTTTCCAGTTTCGTCCTTGGTTCGCGTGTTTCAGTCGCATACGTGTCAGCACCAGCGGAAGTCGGCAAAGCACCGAGGTCGATACTTTTCCTTGTAGTTGGAGGGCTGGACACGCAAGACTGAATAGCCGTCAAACTGAAAACCATCCAACCGACGATTAAACAGGAATGGGTCAAACGCATGGTTACCTCACGTGGTATGGAGGAGAGGGGGTGGCTGTCACTTGAATCTATAGCCTTTCACAACATCATGACGGACTGCCTATATCGCCGCCTTTAGACAGCACCCATAAAAACCGCTTTGAGCGGTTCACACTCTTTCAATCCTCCGGCTTTGCCAGACGTCATGACTATTTGGAATCGAAAACACCTCGCTCATTTTTCTTCAGGGTTGGAACTCCAAGTTCTTTTCTAACCTGATTTTCCATCTCCCTCAGTTCATTTGGGTCGGTTCCACTGAAAATATTCAGGATTTTTCCATCCGATTTAACGATCACGCTTGTGGGCAAAACAATAGCTTCTTCAATATTGAAATAACGTCGTATCACGATTTGCACCCAAAACTCCATGCTTGACTACCGGGAAATACCATGTATGATTCATAGCATAGATGTTCATCTGAGACAAATAACAACACACGATTAGGGCAGCACCAAAAAAATCATCCGATTTTCGCAGCTCGGAGCCCAGCGGGAGATTCAGCGTAAAAAGTGGACCGGCAGGGATGACTGGAGTAAGCTAGCAACACTTGGGCAGTGAAGCACCTAGAAAGAACTGTTTTCGGAGATTTCCCGATGCGTTGTATGAATACTGATCGGCTTCGACAGCGATTGAAAGCTTTGTCGGCCACTGACGCTAATGCAAATAGACAAGCCGATTATAGCTTGGAGGAAGGAGAACGCCGTTTTGTTGCCATGTTGTTTTTGGATATTAAGGGTTTTACTCTGATAGCTCAGAAGCTTGATCCAGAGATCCTGAAAGATGTTATTGGAACAACATTGGGAGTTTTTTCAACCGTTGTAGAAAGCGAAGGAGGGGTGCTCGAAGGTTATGCGGGTGATTCTTTGATGGCAGTATTCGGTCGAGAGGGCAGCTCAGAAATCGACACGGAACGTGCCTGTCGTGCAGCTTTAGGTATTCTTGTTAAGCAGAAAGAAATAAATACACTTCTTGAGGAAGAGCGCATGGATATCGCTCTGCACGTTCGCATCGGATTGCATGCGGGAACCGTTGTAACCGGTCGCGTCGGTTTGGAACGAGAGCGAGATTTTTCCGTTACAGGCACCAATGTAGCCTTGGCCGCGCGCATGGAACAGAATGCTCCCACGGATGGCATTCTGGTGACTGAGGAAGTCCGGTTTCAAGTGAAAAACAATTTTTTATTCAAATTTCATGACAAAATCCAACCCAAAAACGTGTTAAAACCCGTTTCAACGTATTGCCTAGTCAGCGAGAATCCGAGCGGAAAAGAACGGTGGGAAATGGACTACGGGATGCCCATGGTCCCCTTGCTCGGCAGAAAAAAAGAAATCGAATTATTACACGAGAAGCTATCCAATTGCATGGACGCTCAGAATCACGGTGGACAGGAAATTGTCAGGGTTATCGGAGAAGCAGGAGTCGGCAAGTCGCGACTCGTTCATCACTTCGTCGAACAGTCTCAGCAAGGCTTTTTCGTTCGTGGCTCGAATCTGCATGCGCATTGCAAGGAATACGGCGCCGAACCATATTCTCTCGTACTCGACTTGCTGCGTTCCAGCATCGGATTGCCTCCAGGAGCCAGTGGAGAACAGGCAGCCTTTTCATTGCAATCCGAGCTGATCGACTTGTCCCATCACTCGCTCCTTGAAGACGAAAAGAAAGAACGTCTAAAACAATCGGACGATATTTTACTGGATCATCTCAACAAGAGCGGAAAACGTACCAATACGATTCTGCACTCCATAGAAGATGGCTTGCTGGATCTGAAAGAAATGTCCAGGGCTTTTGCGGCGTACATGGGCATACGAGCCGAAGTCGTTGGAAAACAAACAGGACACCCATTGATCCTGCACATCGACCAATTCGATTTCGTCGATCATGGTTCAGAGGAAGTCTTGCAGAATATGTTTCAGACCTGGCCTTCAGGTTTGCCTCTTTTGGCGATCATCATTTCCCGGGAAGCGTTACCAGCCCTCGACTTGACGGAATTGAACGCCTCCCACAACCTGACGACTCTTCAAGTCGAACCTATGGATCGGAAGATTTTCAGGCAACACCTGAAATATCTTGCCCAACGGAAACACGTGCCGGATTCGATACGAAATCGGATCTATCGGTTTACGCTCGGTAACCCTCTGTATACGGAGGAAATGCTTCGATATTTCTTACAAAATAAAATCATCAAACAGGACGAGGATGGCCTGACCTTCGATGCATCGTGGGAAGATCGGGCATTGCCTCCCAGTCTAACTATGGTGATTCAATCACGTCTGGATTCACTGCCTGAAATGGAAAAGAAACTCGTGCAAAGTCTCTCCGTTTTCGGCAATCTGACTCCTCAAAACATTATTGTTTCTCTCGGAATAAAACTGCTCGAATCCCACGAGAGATCAGTCCTGGAAGCCCTTGAAGACCTGGAAAAAAGAGGAATACTAGAACGCACCCAAAACGGTAATGACCCCTTTTTTAAATGCAGACAACCCATTGTACAGCAAGTCGCCTACAACATGTTGCTACTACACAACAGGCGAAGACTCCATCGGTTTGCTTACGAAATGCTGTCTGAAGCCCAATCCCCGGCAAGTGAGATCGCCTTTCACGCCGTTCGCTCCGGCATCAATGGTGATGGTATCAAGTGGGCACTTCTCGCCATGATCGAAGCCATGAAAAGCTGGAGTGTCGATGAGGCAGAAGAGTGGTTTTCCTGGGTGGAAAGAATACGCTCCGTGCTTTCCGACACTGAGAAAAAAGAAACTAAACACGACTTACTCGAATCCCTTCGCCTGGGTTGCCTGATTTACGAGCATAAAAGCCAATGGGACAGGGCGCAGATCTGTGTTGAGGACGGGCTGGACCTATCAAGTGAAGTTTCCGAGTTTCTGGATCGGTACTACAAAGCCCAGTTTTTACTTCATCGAGCTTATCGTTTGACGGTCGAGGGAAAGGCCGTACCGGCCCTTTCCGATCTTGCCCGCATCCCGGAACTGTTTACACCCGAGATGCTGGAAAAACGGGAAGCTCGCCAAATAGTCGCCATGGCGCACTATCGACACGGTTGGTTACATCTGCGTCGCAAACAGTTCAACGCCGCCCGTGAGGCTCTCTTGCAGGCGGAAAAAACCATTCAACACGACGGCGCTGTGCGCGAGCTTGGAGCCATTTACAGCGCGTTCGGGCTGCTTGAAAGCCAAACCGGCAACAGTGAAAGTGCCTTGACTTTCCATTACAAAGCGCTGGAAATGAAAGAGCAAGGTACTGATGAAAAGGAACTGGTGTCCGGACTCGTCAACCTGGCAGACACGCTCATATATTTGAAACGCTCGGAAGAGGCACGCGAGCACCTAGTTCGTGCCATAGATTTGTGCGAGCGACTTTCCGACCCCTTTCGACAAGCCGTATGCCGTGTGAATCTTGCGGCCGTAGATAACCAAGGTAAGCGCTTCGAAAATGCGCTCGAACACGTAGACGTGGCGATCCGTGTTTTCAAGGAATGCGGGTATCGGGACGGACTTCCCGAAAGCTATTACGAACGGGCAAAAGCCTTTCACGGTCTGGAAAAATCGGACGAAGCGAAGCGTGCCAAGCAGGAGGCCATGCGATGTGCCAGACAACTCGGTATGTCCCAATTTGCCAACGGAGTAAAAAACGATCCCCTCGGCGAAGTTCCCTCCGAATAACCAACATATCTTTTTCCATCCTCCCTCGCGTGATAACCACGCAATCGCTGGGAGGGGTCATCCCCGAAAACTCCATCTAGCCAAGATTTCGCCTGATGATCGATCGCAAATAAAAAAAGGTTCATCACGAAAGTTGGTACTTAGGCTGGGTGCTTTGTCCAATCTCGGTCTCACCGTTTCGGATCAGACCGTTGGCAACATCCTGAAAAAGCACGGTATTCCAACAGCTCCGAAACGACAGCCGACCATGCCCTGGGCCGACTTCATCAAATACCATGAGGACGTTCTGTCCGCTTGTGATTTCTTTACTGCGGAGGTCTTCACACCCTTCGGGCTGATCACGTACTACGTGCTGTTCTTCATCCAGATCGGCAGTCGGAAGGTTCATCTGGCGGGGATCACGCCCAATCCAGACGAGATCTGGATGAAGCGAATGGCGATCAATGCCACGATGGCGGATTGGGGTTGCCTGGACGGACAACGTTACCTGATTATGGATCGGGATACGAAATTCTGCGCGTCTTTCCGGCGAATCCTTCGGAACTCTGGGGTGAAACCGATTCGCCTTCCGATCAGAAGCCCCGATCTGAATGCCTATTCGGAGCGCTTCGTGCTTTCGGCAAAGTCCGAGTGCATTTCGAAGCTCGTTTTTTTCGGCGAGCAAAGCCTGTGGACGGCGATGCGCGAATATCTCGCGCATTACCATGAGGAACGCAATCACCAGTGCAAAGACAATCTGCTGCTTTTCCCGGCAGCCGACCATGATCCGACTCGAACGGATGGCGAAATCCAGTGCAGGGAGCGGCTTGGCGGAATGTTGAAATACTATTACCGGGAAGCCGCTTAAGGACCACGGACGAGAAAATGGGCTAAAATCGAGGTTAAAGCTATGATATCTCAATGGAAAATGCCTATTTTAATTTTTTGACTGGACGGGATCGTCTACATTACCGCGACGATGCATCCGACCCTGGATTGGGACGAACAGCGGCTGTGGTTGGAATAGTCAGGCAAAGGGTTTTCGCGAAAATTCATCCATGATTTTGGTCGGGTCGTACAGTCTCAGAAGGCCGATAGATTCTTGACAATTGGGAAATACCGTGTACGATTCATAACATAGAGATTCAACCAAGACAAGAAACAACACTTCATTAGGGAAGCACCAAACTTTACGCAACGGAGAAGACCATGCGTTTGACAATCTATGCAATATTTCTGCTATTATTTTTGTTCGCTGTCGGATGCACCGATGACAATTCTAAATCATCGGTGGAAGACGGCGACATGGAATCGGAACAGGATGACGAACCCCCAATCCTGCCCGGAGATGTCGACCTGGATTCCCTGGACGGCGACGGAGAAATCACTAAAGGTGAAATTGAAGAGTCGCAAGTCAAACTGCGCCAGTTAGGAGATTCCTGCTATACAGACGACGATTGTGAAGCGGATGCATTTTGTCATTTTGGTGGGGATTACCGCTATTGCAGCCGTTCCTGCAAGAAAGATTCGGATTGCCCAGATGGCTATTGTACCGGATATGTTCTGAATCGCTTTGCCGGAACCGTTTCCAATCAATGTCTGTTCAATAAACATTACCAATACAAAGAAGCTGGTGAAACCTGCACGAGTTCGTTTCAATGCAATAGCAACATATGCATTGAGTACGAAGACAAAAAAAGTTGCAGCGCGATATGTGAAACGGAAAGCGATTGCCCCGAAGGTTGGCAATGCTTCACTCGTGATCCTGGATTGAAGCCGCTTGTGGACCTGGAAGAATACGGCTTTTGTGCTCCGGAAGGTTATCAGCACAATCGAGAGGCCGGAGAAGTATGCCTTGCCCACGAGGCTTGCAAAACGGGTTTTTGTGGCCTTAATAGAACGTGCACTACTGTATGTAAAAAACCGTCGGATTGCCCGGAAAACATCCCGTGTATGGTGAATACCGATCCGATGAGCAACGTCACTACGGGTTACTGTGATGCATCTTTTGCGGGTAAAAGAGCGACAACCGAATTATGCGACAATGCCATGGACTGCCAGGGAGGTTTTTGTCTGGATGCGGATATTAACCAATGTACGCACATCTGTGAAAAGAACGAAGACTGTCCCGAAAACTGGTCCTGTCACGCCTACACCAAAGTCAGAGGAGAGTTTTCCCTTTGCGTTCCCGATGATTTTGAATTTTTCGATCCCGGCAATCTTCTTCCTGCCAATAAGACTCAAACGCATTGCCAAAATTACGATATCTTTGTTCCAGACGATAATAATCAAAACTGGTATTGCTCGCTTCCCTGTCAAAAGGATATCGACTGCAAATCCCTTGGTTGGGATTGTGCGCCGCTGCAAATCGTCGAAAACGGATTGGCGATTCCAGTCTGCTCTCCCTCTGAATTGAAAGGTGTCGGCGAGTCCTGCGAATCAAATGATGACTGTGCTGTGCAGTGCCTTGAAAAAGACGGTGTTTGTACCGGTGTGTGTGAAACGAAGGAAGACTGCCCTGACAATTACGATTGCCTCGACTCTCTCCTTCTGGGCACAGTAGGCCATTCACAGCTGAAACTGTGCGCTCCCAGCGACACTACGTTGGGCAGCGATTTCGGTGAGCAATGCGATTACGACGTATTCTGCGCTTCTGGCTTGTGCAGTGGTTTTTATTTTGAAGATAACGCCATGTGTTCGGTGCCCTGTATGCTGGACGACGATTGTTTCTGCGAAAACTGTGTCTGTGTGGTATCAGGCGTGTGTACGGATTTACTGCAAGACGGCTGGGAGTCGGGGCATGAATGCACTAGCTCACGTGATTGTAATCACAACGGATGTTTATTGACGAATGGCGACACAGGCGTATGTACCAAACCATGCCAAATGAATTCAAATTGTGACGATCTGGAAGGCGATTGGGTTTGCGCTGACGGAAACGTTGAAGCTATCGGTTCTGCAATGGTCTGCCAACCTCAGTAAAAAGAGGATAAGAGATGTACAAACCATTCACGTGGACCTTGTTGCTTGTATTAATATCTTTCACTCTGCTTTCGTGTGCAAGCAATAAGACGGATGAACCGGAAGACAGCGACATGGTTGCCGATGGTGATATAGACACTAACATCGACGGTGATGCAGTTGATAACAAGGAGGACATGGAAAGCACTCCAACAGCCTGTCCGGCCAATTTGGAAGAATTGGGTTATTGGGGAAGTGATCGAGAACGAAGCGGCATGAAAGAGGCTGCTTCGAATTGCCCAGAAAACATGGTCGCAGATGCCGAATTCGGATGCGTTTCCTCCGAGAACTGTATCGGCTTGTCAAAATCTCTGCCGAACGGTAGCTGTTCCGCCGCATTTGCCGGTATAGAGTCGCGCTGTCTGGAAGGAAAATACCCGACCTCGACGGTCTCCGACTTGAACGAAGAGGAAATGATTTTTGTCAACTGTGAGACGGGGCGGGCCAGCAGTCTAGGCACAGCCGACGATCCGCTGCTCTCGCTGCAAAAAGGAATCGATCGCGCCATTGCCCAAAACGGCAAAGCTGTTTTGATCGGTGCCGGTGTGTGCCGGGAAACTATAGAAATTGAAGGTGCCGATGGCCTGACCATCGCTGGGTTGGGCGAGTATCGGAGTACCATTGATGCAGAAGGACTGAACGAACCCGTTGTAACGATACGCGAGTCGACACTAACCTTGTCCCACGTTCGGATTTCGGGAGGGCGCGTAGCAAACGTCTACATCGGACGATCTGCCAGTTCTGATGACGTCGTGGAGCTTTCAAACGTACTAGTTGAAAGATCTGATGCAATTGGCATCAAACTTTTCAATATGGAAGGCACGTTCCGTTTGTATCATTCGGTTATTCGGGACTGCCCCGCTTTCGGGATTTTGAGTGAAAACTCCAACCTTGATATTTCCAACAACTACATCCACGATATCGCCAACGACGGACAGACGGTAAACGTGGATGCCGTACGCATAAGAGGGCTGGCCTCGGCCGACATCAGATACAATCGATTTGCAGACAGCGGTGGACTGGGAATCACACGCGAGGCTTACACCGGATCGCTTCAGCCTCTTTCCGTTACGAACAACTCTATCGAATGGGTGGGTGCATCGGCAATTTATGCAGCCGGTGTTTCGGGTGAAATCGGTTCGAATCGGATTCAGGAGATTCGTATGCAGAAAAGCGCTGGATTCGGCGGGAATTGCGATCTTGAAACGGATACCGGTTGCCTGTACGGACGTGGCATCGACATTGAAGACGAATCGGATGTCGCAATCCAAAACAATATAATCAGCGGCTGTCACGAAATGGGGATATACACCAATCATTCGGCCGCAATTATTTCAGGGAATTCGGTCACTGGCACTCAGGCTTCCATGCAATACAACGGCGGCTGGGGAGTGCTTGTCACCGAGGCATCCGAGGTTGAATCAACAATCGAGGTAAAAACGAACTATATACAGGCAAACGGTGCTGGCATCGGGTCGCTTTCCAATGCCGCCACAATCGAGGGTAATGTATTAGCAAATAACGCTTATGCCGGAATTGAAATGCGTGACACCGGTCTGGCCCTCGTCCGCCACAATACGATTACCGGGACAACGGCGGGTGAATTCGACCCGGAAAGCGGAATAGGTATTGTGGTTCGCTTTGCCGACAACGATATCAAGTCGGTCGATATTGTCGGCAATACGATCTCCGGTAACACCGCAGACGGAATTTTAATCGGAGATGGCGGGGATGCTGATATTCGCGAAAATACAGTGACGGATAACGGCGACAGTGGCATCTTGTTCAACGATTCATATGGAAGCATTCTGGCAGCTTCCCATAACACGATTTCGGGACATAGCTTCGATGGTCAAAGCACGGATCTTGTCATTCAAGGGGATTCGGACGTGGAAACCGATCTCTATTATCTCTCACCTGCAGAAGCTCTGCCTTTGCCCGATGAATGGCTGCCGCGACCGGGCGACCTGGGGATCGTCAACGCTCAGCACTAGTGCTTCATGACAATTGATAGACTGTGTGCCTGTCAAGCTTCAATGGGACAGTCACAAATAACCATATTTCGGTGCTTTCCGCTCTTTGAAAACTAAAAATTGGCAGGATCTGATTGGAGAAATACCATTGCGAACTTCCGAAAAGCGGTCCAGGTATGATTTCCTTGCAGGCGTCGCCTTCGTCGATGACATCCGGGCGCACATCACCCACGACGACCCGAAAAACAGAGCTTCACGCGCCCGGACTTATGCAGCTTCTTTAAGCCGATAGGCCGTGATCTTTGTCTCTGCGAAGTGTTTCATGTCTATTGTCTCCGGCACGGCCTTGGCATCCTTCGGCACGAAGGGAACGGTTTTGTCCCGGTAGACCTCGTTCGGTGTGGCACTGCCCAGAAATTCATGCGGACGCCACTCGTTGTACCAGACGACGAAGTCTTCGCAAAGCGTCAGTAGGTGAGTGTAACCCCGAATAATGGCCACCCGCTTGAGCCATTCATATTTCAGGGTCTCAATTACTCGCTCCGTCACCGCAATGCTGCCATGTTGCCCTACCGCGCCGAAACGATGCTTGACCTTGTATTCATCCAGGCCCAGGAATTCCGCAAAGGCAGCACAGGTAAATTGCGGTCCCTGATCGCTGACCAGATGTTTGGGAATACCGAATTGGGCGAACGCAGCTTCCAACGCGTTGATCACCCAACCGGCATTCGGACCTTCAAGTGGAACTACTGCAACGACCTTGCGGGAGAAATGGTCGATGGCCACGAAGATGTAGATCTTCCACAAACCCCAGCGATAGACCTCGGTCAGATCCACGCTCCAGAGATGATTGGGATACCAGGCTGGAATGCGACAACCGTTTTCGTCGAGAAGCTCCCGTTTCTCCGCGCATTTCGCCGGAGATGGCTCTTTGGGCTGGGGACGATTGAGAATGTTGCGAACGGTGGAGGCGGACAGGAAAATACCGAGTATCTTCAGTTGGTTGGCGACGCGTATCCTGCCCCACTGGATGTTGTCCCCAGCGAAGCGCCAGACCAGCCAGGCCAGTTCATCGGGCGTCTTGTTCCAGGCCTGGCGTTCGGAATCCTCCTTCTTGCCCTGAACCCATTCCAGCCAGCGATACAGGGTCGAAATAGAGATGCCGAAATATCTGCTGACATGGCTGCGCGGAATCTGGAAGAACGCCATATGCCAGAGGATAAACAAGCGTTCTTTCAGGGTGTGGCGATGCTTTTTCGAGGAGACATGGCATCGCTTCTTCAGGATCTCAACTTGGGTTTTCAATTGATGAACCTGATCGCGTAGAAAGACGATCTCCTTGTTTTTTTCATCGGCAGACATTTCTGCGATGGATTCCAATCCCTTTCTCCTCGCTTTTCCCGCCCATGCGGCGGCGAGGAGTACGGCTTTGAGAAGCAGGGTTACAGCGTAGACGATGAGTTCCTTCCTCGTGGTCGTTTCGGCCATGTTTCCATCCTGATAATCGGTCAAATTCTGCTTTCGAATTCACATTTCATAGCATACATTGACACGAAATGGCAAAAATGGCACTTTGAAAAAGATCAGTATTTTCAACTAAATGGAGTCTCCCATTATCGCTTGACAGGCACACCTACTCCCAGATAGCTCACGGGCAGTACGATTGTATCGTTTGGAGTGTTGAGTTGAACAGATCAAGGTTGAATCCGAGTCCGGGTTGGTCGGACGTGGTGTCAGTAGACGTAATGTACGGACCACCGGACGCTTTTCTCCAGAAGGCATTGACCAACAGCACGGCTGATAGTTTCAACATTGATGAGGCTCTGGAGTTCCTTGACGTTCGGCAGCCTCCAGTTCGTATGACCGGCATAGTCGAGGGTTTCACAATAGGCTATGGATTGTTGCCATGTCAGTTCGTTTGCAAAACTTTTTTGCCATTCAAGGCCGGTCGTCTTGTGGATAACGGTCGGATCGTCCGTTCCTACGATGACGAACGGATCGAACGTGCCTATCCACGTACCACCGGCCATCGACTTGTATGAACGGATTCATCATTCCACCTCACAGTATTCTATAACCGTAGACAATAGGTTGTGATAGCTGCCAGGCACGGTTTTCTTGATGAACTGTTCGAATTCTTCATACTGACCGGCATCAAGCATGGCTGCTTTCACCTTGGTAATAAGGGCGAAGGCATTTCCTTCGTTACCGATCAGATAAACAATCGGCTTTAGTCTTGGTTCATCAATCATTGTTGCAATCATTTGGCTCTCTTCAATTTCTACCGTAAAACCGCGAAAACGTTTTCCTGGTTTGAACGGACTGCAAGACCGAACCCTGATGGTCTTCAAGACCATTTTCGTCAGGTTTGTTCCCATTTTTTCGGACTTTGGTTGTCATCGGGAACCATCCGGTTCTACGTCTGGCAACATCCCGGTCAGGTCAAGACCGGAGTCGGCCATAGATTTCCAGCCCTCCATAATGGCCACTGCCGTCTCGTAGTCGCCGCCGGGCAGACGAGTGACACCGATCTCCTTCCCTTCCTCTACGACGGTGATTCGAACCAGATGTTCTGTGTCGGAACCGGGTTTTCCATCTCCCTCGATCACGGCCAGATCGAATCTTTTCATCATGATTCTCCTTCCTAATGGGACTCGTTGGACACGATGACTCCCTCGTGCTCCAACGACGGATCGTCGAGGATGATGGCAAAGGTTTTCCTGTCGATGGAAACACTTGCCGTGTTCAGGTCTTCGGGGGTGACCGATCTGCTGGGGTAGTCGAGGACGACCAGACCCATCCCAACCAGATCCAGAATCAGACGACGAGCCCTCAGCCGGTCGGCAACGGAATGGGCATCGAGCATGACCATCAGATCCCCGACGTTGATGGAGCCGAAATAGCTGATGCCGATCTCTCCGATGGTGTCGGCTCCCAGACCGAGGGCATTGGCCGTCAGGGTCAGCAGCACCAGCCGTGCATCGAAATCGAGCCCCCCGTTCAGCAGGTCGAGGGAGAAACCGGACTTGTCCTCTTGGATCTGTCTGGTGGCTTCCAGGCGGGAATCGATTTCGGATCGGATCTCGGCTTCCTGCTTTCGGTACTGGCTGGCCCGACGTTCCAGTTCCTTGGATCTCACGTCCTGTTTCTCCCCGACGGTCTTGTCACCAAGGGCCGGTTTCGAGAGATCTTTCAGCATCCATTCGGAATTCAACCGGGATGCCCTGATGGGCAGGTACCGGCACAACTCGTCCTCGACGTATTCGAGGCAGTCTGCATAGGGTTTGGGGTTCATGGTCTTTCTCCTGTTCTGTTGGTTTTTACCTGCCATGCCATCCGAACTTTCTCGGAAACCTGCTTGGTCGGTACCCCAACAACCCAGCAGTTTGGGAAACTAAGCCGGAAAATGACGATGAAAGAAAAAAGGGTCAAAGATGGAAGGGGTCGATTTTGCTATTGTTTTCCTGATACAAGCCTACTGGCCGGACAGAAAATGACCGTAACCTATGGAATTCTCAACAACAATTACGTTGACCGGAGACCACGTAAGAAGTATTCTACGGCCACTTGTAATGGACGAATTTCGATACGGATGAACTCGGATTGACTGAATCAGCCTGAATTTCCAAACAGAGTTCCTTCCGGGAATCCGAATCTCGAATTGTGAACGGAGGGAACTCGAACTCGTGACACCTGACCCCAGACAACCGGAAGCCCAAGCCAGAGTTCGGATCGATGCCCAGTTGGAGGCATCCGGCTGGGTGGTACAGGACTGGAAAGAGATGAACCTCTATGCCGGTCAGGGGGTGGCTGTTCGGGAATTTGTCATGGCTTCCGGTTACGGTTTTGCCGACTACCTGCTGTTCGTAGACCAGAAAGCCGTCGGTGTTCTGGAAGCCAAGAAGGAAGGTTTCACCCTGTCAGGGGTGGAAGGCCAGTCCGAGAAGTACAGTAAAGGACTTCCTGCAAACCTTTCCGTTCCTGTTCGTCCTCTGCCTTTTCTCTATCAGGCCAACGGAGAGGAAACCCGTTTCACAAATGGCCTTGACCCGGAACCACGGGCTCGTGAGGTCTTCCAGATTCACCGACCCGAAACCGTTGCAGAATGGTTGAAGGCTGAAACTCTGGATGCCTGGGTGAAGTCCACCGGTTCCCACACGGCAGCCGACGACACGAAACCGTCCACGTTCCGGTCACGTCTCCAGATCCTGCCGGAATTGGAGCGGTCGTTCCTGTTCCCCAACCAGTTCACGGCTATCGGGAATCTTGAACGGAGTCTAAAACAGAACCACCCCCGGTCGTTGATCCAGATGGCCACCGGTTCCGGCAAGACCATCATGGCCATCACAGCCCTCTATCGGCTCATCAAGTTCAGCGGCGCCAGACGGACACTCTTCCTGGTGGACAGAAAGAATCTGGGTGAGCAGGCTGAGAAGGAATTCCAGGGTTTTCGGACGCCCGACGACAACAAGAAGTTCACCGAGCTGTATAACGTCCAGCTCTTGCAATCGAACTCCATTCGGGACTCCTCGAAGGTGGCCATCACGACCATACAACGTCTGTATTCGATGTTGAAAGGTGAGCCCGACCTCGATCCTGCCCTGGAGGAAGAAAGTGCCTTTGAGGTCGTTCCAGATCGTAAAGAGCCGATGCCGGTGGTGTACAACCAAACCTATCCCCCGGAGTTCTTCGACCTGATCGTGGTGGATGAGTGCCACCGGTCCATCTACAGCCTGTGGAGGCAGGTGCTTGAATACTTCGATGCTTTCCTGGTGGGGCTGACGGCCACCCCGGCCAAGCATACCTTCGGATTCTTCAACAAGAATCTGGTGATGGAGTACGACCACGACAAAGCCGTGGCTGACGGGGTGAACGTGGACTTCGATGTCTACCAGATCAAAACCCAGATTACCGAGCAGGGCTCCACCATTGAGGCCAACGATGATTTGATGCTGACCTTTCGGGATCGTTCCACCCGGGCTAAACGGTGGGAGACGCCGGACGAGGATGTGAATTATACTGCCAGTGACCTTGACCGGAAAGTGGTGGCCAAGGACCAGATTCGGACGGTTGTCCGTACCTTCAAGGAAAAGCTGTATACGGAGATTTTCCCCGGCAGAACCGAAGTCCCGAAGACGTTGATCTTTGCCAAGGATGACTCCCATGCCGAGGATATCGTGGACATCGTTCGGGAGGAGTTCGAACGGGGTAACGACTTCTGCCAGAAAATCACCTACAAGACCACGGCCAAGAAGCCGAAGGAATTGATTCAGGATTTCCGAAACTCATACGAGCCCCGGATTGCCGTGACGGTGGACATGATTGCCACCGGCACCGACATCAAGCCCATCGAGATCGTCATGTTCATGAGGGCGGTCAAGAGCCGGGGGCTGTTCGAGCAGATGAAGGGCCGTGGGGTTCGGGTGATAAGTCAGACCGACATGAAGGCCGTGACCCCCGATGCCAAAAACGGCAAGACCCACTTCGTCATCGTGGACTGTGTGGGGCAGCTGGAAATGGAAATCAGTGACACCCATCCTCTGGAACGGAAGAAATATGAATCCCTGAAGTCTCTCCTGAACCACGTGGCCGCAGGCGGCACCGACCCGGATGTGCTGTCGTCTCTGGCTTCCCGATTGTCCCGGCTGGAGAAGAAGTTTTCGGTGGACGATCAGGAGCTGGTTCGGAAGACCACCGAGGGCGTCCCCTTAAAAAAGATTGCCCGTGCCCTGGTGGATGCCGTTGATCCAGATCATCAGATAGAAAAAGCACGGGAGGTGAACCACCTGCCGGAGGATGCCGAGCCGACTGAAGCCCAGGTGAAGGCCGTGGCCGAAGAGTTGAAGAAGGAAGCTGCCAAGCCTTTGGCAGCCAATCCGACCTTACGGAACACCATCCTGGAGTTGAAGCAGAAGTTCGAGCAGCTGATCGATGAAGTCAGTGTGGATCACGTTCTGTACGCCGGGGTGAGTGAGGAAGCCAAGGAGAAGGCCAAGGCTCTGGTGCAGGATTTTGAAACCTTCCTGGCCGAGAACCGGGACGAAATCGACGCCCTGCAATTTTTCTATGCCCAACCCCACCGACGAAGACTGACCTTTACCGACATCAAGGGTCTGGCCGAAGCCATCAAGGCTCCGCCCCGTTCGTGGACGCCGGATTTATTGTGGAGAGCCTACGAGACGATGGAGAAATCCCGTGTCCGTGGGGCCAGTGGTCGGAGGCAGTTGGTGGATTTGGTGTCGTTGGTGAAGTTTGCCTTGAAGCAGGAGCCGGTGTTGGAGCCGGTGAGTGAGCATGTGAAGGAACGTTTCGATAACTGGCTGGCCCAGCAGCAGACGGCGGGCCGTTCGTTTACCGACGAACAGACCCGGTGGCTGACGATGATCCGGGACCATATTGCCAGTAGTTGGGAGATGGAAATCGACGACTTCGATTATGCCCCCTTTGCCGAGGCCGGTGGCCTGGGCCGGGCTTCTCAGGTGTTCGGGCAGGAGTTGGGAACATTGTTGAAAGAGCTGAATGAGGCATTGGTGGCATGAGGGGAAACCGAGGTGGTCGCAAATTGAGACCACCTCGTTCTGATGGGGGCAACCTCATGGTTTTTGTAGGAACGACGATGGCAGATGCACTGTTACTGACATAAAAGAAGAAACGCCCCTTGCGGGGCATTGGCCCGGAGATACTATCTTCCGGGGGGGTACGAGAGATATGGTGCTGGAAAACGGTTTGATTGTAAAGCAAAATGCTCTTGGAATCACAATCCATGATGGCAAGTCGGATGTAGAGAAGACAATGATGGTGAATACGGCTTTGGCTGCATGAGAAGAAAAACATGACGAAAAACAAGAAGAAAGCCGACCTGAACAAAGTATCGGGTGCGGTGACTGTCGAGGGGCAAAATCCTTCGGAAATCCTCATGTACCAGACCGAAGATGGTCAAAGCCGTATCGAAGTTCGGTTGACGGACGAAACCGTCTGGCTTTCTCTTAATCTGATGGCAGATCTGTTTCAACGGGACAAGTCTGTGATTTCACGACATATTTCCAATATTTTTGAAGAAGGGGAACTGGTGAAAGATTCAGTTGTTGCAAATTTTGCAACAACTGCCGCCGATGGAAAAACCTACCAGGTGGACTACTTCAACTTGGACGTAATCATCTCTGTGGGCTACCGGGTGAAATCTCACCGGGGAGTGCAGTTTAGAAAATGGGCGACTGGCAGGTTACGGGAGTACCTTGTCAAAGGCTTCACGATGGATGACGAACGGCTGAAACGTCAAGGTGGAGGAAACTACTTTGACGAATTGCTGGCCCGGATTCGGGATATTCGTTCGTCGGAAAAGCTGTTTTGGAGCAAGGTGCTAGACATTTATGCCCTTAGTATCGACTACGACCCAAGAACCGAGTCCTCCCGGAAATTCTTTGCCACGGTTCAAAATAAAATGCACTATGCCGCCCATGGAAACACGGCTGCTGAAGTCATAGCAAACCGGGCAAATGCCGATGAACTCTATATGGGGTTGACCTCGTTCAGTGGTGACAAGCCCAGGCAGGCCGATGCAGAGATTGCCAAGAATTACCTTGATGAAAAGGAACTGGACACTCTGAACCGTATCGTCACCATGTATCTGGATTTTGCCGAGTTGCAGGCTTTGAACCGACGGCCCATGACGATGGCCGACTGGATTGAGAAGCTGGATGACTTTCTTCGTATCACCGACCGTGAAATTTTGACCCATGCCGGAACGGTCAGACACGAGGCTGCTATTCAAAAAGCCAGAGAAGAATTCAAACGTTACCGTGCCTTGACGTTGGACCAACCCTCACCTGTCGAGAAGCATTTCATCGAAGCCGTAAAGGATATGAAACAGCTTGAAAAAAAACAGAAACGAAAACGGGACGATGATGAAGAATGAGGCACTGGTGGTATGAGAAATACCCAATACCCAGAGAACTGGGAAAAGATAAAACTGGGAGAGGTGATGACCGTCATTAGAGGGGCATCTCCAAGACCGAAAGGAGATCCGAGATATTTTGGAGGTTCAATTCCTTGGGTCAAAATCAGTGACATTACTAAAGTCCCTGGGAAATACATCTATGAAACCAAAGACCATGTGACCGAAGCTGGTGCTGAAAAAAGCCGACTGTTGAAAAAGGGAAGCCTCATCCTCTCCAATAGTGGAACCGTCTGTGTCCCGAAATTCCTTGGGGTTGATGGTTGCATCCATGATGGTTTTGTCTCTTTCCCAGACATTCCAGAAGAAATACATAAGGATTTCCTCCTTGAGTACTTCAATTGGATACGTCCATACGTGATTAACGAAAACCGGCAGGGCATTACTCAGGTAAACTTGAATACTGGCATCGTCCGTGATTTTGATCTCCCAATCCCACCCCTCCCCGAACAACACAGGATCGTGGCAGCCATCGAGAACTACTTCTCCCGGCTGGACAAGGCCGTGGAAGCCCTGGAACGGGTGAAGGCCAACCTGAAACGGTACCGGGCCAGTGTGCTGAAGGCTGCCGTCGAGGGTCGGCTGGTGCCCACCGAAGCCGAGCTGGCCCGTGCCGAAGGCCGGGGCTACGAACCGGCTTCCGTGCTGCTGGAACGAATCCTCAAGGAACGACGGAAGAAGTGGGAGGAGGCCGGACGTAAGGGCAAATACAAGGAACCCGCCGCTCCCGACACCGACGGCCTGCCGAAACTGCCGGAGGGCTGGTGCTGGGCTACTGTGGAACAACTATTCTGGACAGTTACCGATGGGGATCACCAGGCACCACCAAAAGCAGAGGAAGGAATCCCCTTCCTGGTTATTGGAAACATCAAAACAGGCAGCCTCAACTTTGAAAATTCTCGACATGTAAAAACCAGCTATTTCGAGAAGTTGGACACACAACGTAAGCCTGAGCAGGGAGATATTTTATACTCTGTAACGGGTTCATTCGGAATTCCAGTGTTTGTAGACACCGAAAAACCGTTTTGTGTTCAACGGCACATTGGAATTTTAAAGCCGACGAAAATCACGAACGCTCTTTTGTATACTCGTTTCCTTGGTTCTCAGTTTGTGTTTTCACAGGCAGCAGAAGTTGCAACCGGTACAGCTCAAATGACTGTTCCCCTTTCTGGGCTACGTCGAATTGTAGTTCCACTTCCTCCAACTGCTGAACAAGATAGAATTCTTGTAGAACTTGATAGGCAATACTCTGTTATCGAAAACACCGAATTTTTCATCTGCACCAACCTCCAACGAACCACCCGACTCCGGCAGTCCATCCTGAAATGGGCCTTTGAAGGCAAGCTGGCCGACCAGGACCCGAACGACGAACCGGCATCGGAGCTGCTGGAGAGGATTCTGCAGGAACGGGAGGCTATGAAGCCGAAGAAGAAAACCCGGAAACCACGGAGGAAAAAGAAATGAAGCACCTCAAGCTTTCAGCAGTAATGAAAACCGACATCCGTGGTTATACGACCAAGGTCGGCATGATGAGCACCTCGGACCTGGGCCAACTTCTCAAGGAACACAAAGAGTTCATCAGCCGTAAAGTGACAACCTATGACGGGTCTATCATCAAAGGAGAGGGGGATTCCTTCTGGGTCATATTTTCCAGTGTAACCAAAGCTGCCCTTTGTGCAGGTGAGATTCAGGACGACCTCCTTTCCCAGCAGGCCGGACGTGGGGATGAAGACCGGCTGGCGGTCCGGATAGCCATTACGGTGGGGGACATCCTGTTTGCCGACAACGATATCTTCGGTGAAACCGTGAACATGACGGCCCGAATCGAGGGGTTGACCCCGGCAGATGAAACATACCTTTCCGAAGCGGCCTGGATGGCCTTGAACCGTGCCGAAGTCCAGACAAGCCACGTGGGAGAGTACAAGCTCAAGGGCATCTCCAAGCCTGAGAACGTCTACCGTATCGAACGAAAACATCGAACCCGCAGCATTAGAAGCCAGACAATCGTTTTCACCGACATGAGTGACTTCACGACCTTTTCCCTCAGTCAGGGTGTCGAGAAAGTCGAGCACATGCTTAACAATCTCGACAGAATTCATTCACAGGTATGCCTGGAGCACGGTGGAACCGTCAGACTTATAATGGGTGACTGCTACCTGCTGTCCTTTCCTGAAGCCGGATTGGCCATGGAGGCTGTCAGAGACATCTCGGCCAAATGGAATCAGTTCAGAAACGAGGCCCCGATTTACGAGAAAAACCGTCTGACCATCGGTGCAAGCCACGGTGATTTTCACCAGTATCGGTCAGCACTCTACGGCAAGGACATCAACACAGCAGCTGAGATGGAAGCTCTGGCCGGTAAGTTGACTCCGAAGACGGACAATGCTGCTTTTGCAAGTGAAGAAATAATGAAGCTGCTGAAAAATTCACCCTGGGAGCCGTATCTGAAGGAAGTGGTTTTACCCGATGAAAACCGCCCCAGATATGAGGGAAAAGTCTTTCAGGTGGATTTGGAAGGTAAAGAATAAATGACAGACTCATCAGCCCGAATCGTCCAGAAACTCTGGTCCTACTGCAACGTCCTGCGGGACGACGGCCTGTCCTATCAGGACTACCTCGAACAGTTGACCTTCCTGCTGTTCCTCAAGATGGCCGACGAACGGGCCAAACTGACCGGTAAGGATCAGCCCATCCCTGAAGGCTACCGGTGGGAAGACCTGTCCAACCCCCAGATGGAAGGCACCAAACTCGAAGCCTTCTACCGGAAGCTCCTGTCCGAACTCGGCAAACAGAAGGGGATGCTGGGGCTGGTTTTCCGCAAGTCCCAGAACAAAATACAAGACCCGGCCAAGCTGCGGCAGTTGGTGGTGGAGTTGATCGGCAAGGAGCAGTGGCTCTCGATGGACGCCGACGTGAAAGGGGATGCCTACGAGGGTCTGCTGGAACGGAATGCCCAGGACGTGAAGGGTGGTGCCGGACAGTATTTTACACCCCGACCCTTGATTCAGGCCATCGTAGACTGTGTGAAGCCTACCCCCGGTGAACGAATCATCGACCCGGCCTGTGGCACCGGTGGCTTTTTGCTGGCAGCTCACGACTATCTGGCCGCAACCTACCAGCTCGACCGGGACCAGAAGAAACACCTGGCCTATGAAGCCCTGCACGGGGTCGAACTGGTGGATGGGGTGGCCCGGCTCTGTGCCATGAACTACATCCTGCACGGCATCGGCCCCATAAACGGGGAATACGAACCGACCCTGAAGGGTGGAGAGGATAGCCTACGGGACGAACCGTCGGATCATTACGAGGTGGTCATCACCAATCCGCCCTTCGGGAAAAAATCCAGTATCACCGTCATTGCCGACGACGGCAAGGCCAGCACCGAAACCATCTCCTACAACCGACCCGACTTCTGGACGACGACCAGCAACAAACAGCTGAACTTCGTCCAGCACGTCAAATCCCTGCTGGAAATTCACGGACGGGCGGCCGTCGTCGTGCCGGATAACGTCCTGTTCGAGGGTGGAGCCGGGGAGACGGTCAGGAAGAAACTCCTTCAGGAGTGTGATGTCCACACTCTTCTGAGGCTCCCGACTGGCATCTTCTATGCCCAGGGGGTCAAGGCCAATGTCCTGTTCTTCGACCGGAAGCCCGGATCAAAAACGGCCTGGACGAAGAAGCTGTGGGTCTACGATTTCCGAACCAACAAACACTTCACGTTGAAGACCCGACGGCTGGTCCGATCCGACCTTGCCGAATTTGTGGATCTCTACAAGCCCGACAACCGGAACACCCGAAAGGAAACCTGGTCGGAAAAGAACCCCGAAGGCCGGTGGAGAGAATTCACCTACGAGGAACTGCTGGCACGGGACAAGGTGTCCCTCGACATCTTCTGGCTGAGAGACGAGTCCCTAGAAGATTCGGCCAACCTGCCGGACCCGAACGTCCTGGCTCAGGAGATAGCCGACGACCTGAATGCCGCCCTGGAGCAGATAGAGGGCATTCTGGGGGACTTGGAGGAGAGGGTGTAAGGTTAGCCTGATTTGAAGTTAAAGTGTTTGGAGGAATATGATGGATAGTCACACAAAGAATATATTTTTAGAAAAAATAGTCGAAGAGTGTGATAACTGCCTCAGTGCTGCTGATAAAATGAATAAATTTCTTGTAAGTCAAGTTGCTGAAGATCAGAGCACCTTTTTCAAGAATATGAAAGATTTTTTAATTCATACCGCTGCAATATCGAAAATGTTTTGGCCAGCAAAAAATTCCCCCAAAAAAACCAGGGGACGCTGCAAATCATTATTAAAAATTATTGGACTCGATGAAAAACATATTCTTAAGGATAGAAAGTTTCGTAATCATTTTGAGCACTATGATGAACGTCTGGACAAGTGGGATAAAACGAGTACAAATC
The DNA here is from genome assembly GCA_963663525.2 of Myxococcota bacterium. Classification (GTDB taxonomy): domain Bacteria; phylum Myxococcota_A; class SURF-8; order SURF-8. Next base: position 2,818,087 of record CAXXHC010000001.1, on the reverse strand, counting down.
ACACCTTCATTCGTGATTATATAGGTCCTCGATCATCAATAGGAGGTACTGCAGTGGAAGATACAGATATTTTTAGTCTTTTTGATCCAGAAACAAATTTGTTTTACTTTAGAGGCGACACCGTAAATATCCAAGAAATGATTACCAGCATAATTCAGATTAAAGAGAGAGCAAAATATATACTAGTGGATCATTCGGATAGAAAAGCGGGGTATAGAGATTTGAGTTTGATACGAGCATCTTCGGTTGTGAAACGCCAGTCGACGCCGATTTGACATTTGTTTCGGTTTCGTTCCCATGCCTTGATTTCTTTGCGCATGTTGTTGATCTCACCGATCCGTCGCGACAAGCACTGCCGTGTCATGGCCGACAATTCGCACTCGGCGATATTCAACCAGCTTCCATGTTTCGGCGTGTGATGGATCTCCAATCTGCGTGCCAGCCGCCGCGCCTCTTCCGGTTCGAACGCTTCGTACAACGAACCGACGCTGTGTGTGTTCAGATTATCCATGACCAGCACGACCTTTTCGGCGTCCGGATAATCCACTTCCAGCAAGGTTTTGACTTCCTGTGCCCAATCCTTCTTCGTCCTGCGCTCGCGTGCTTCCACTCGCCGCCACGATCCCAAAGGCTCCGTAAACAGGAAAATCGCCGCCGTCCCGTTTCGTTCGTATTCGGAATCGAACCGAGCCGGATGACCGGGGGCGACGGGGACCGGAACCCGCGTCCTGTACCGAAACTCAAACGCCCTATAAATTCCAGCGTTTACCGCAGAGTAAAAATGAGGCATGTTCACTATTCCTGAATAAGCGAAGCCGAAAAAATGTGCGATCAGGTCTTGCGAAGGCGCTGAAATCTGGATAAAACATTGTCATGGAAAATCTATCGCCAGCACTGCAGTTTCTCCTGTTGTTCTTCGCCGGTTGGGTCAACCGCAAGCAGCAGGATAGCATTGATTACCTCAAGGAAGAAAACCGTATCCTTCTCAAAAGGCTCGAAGGGCACAGTCTTCGGTTGACCAATGACGAGCGCCGCCGTTTGGCTGTGAAGGGAAAGGCTTTGGATCGTAAGGATCTGAACGAACTGGCTGGCATCGTCAAGCCGGAAACCATCCTGGCCTGGTATCGAAACCTTGTAGGCAAAAAGTACGATGGCTCGGCGAACCGTAGTCCTGGAAGGCCGAAAACCTCCAAGGAAATCGCCGATCTCGTCGTCATGATGTCGCTGGATAATCCAGGTTGGGGATACACAACGATCAGGAACGCTTTACGCAATATTGGCCACGAGATCGGTCGCACCACGGTAAAGAGGATATTGCTGGACCATGGCATTGAACCCGCCCCGGAGCGGAAACGTAAAACTACCTGGAAAAGCTTTCTCAAAATCCACATGGAAGCCGGGACGATTGCGGCGATGGACTTTTTCACCGTTGAGGTGTTGACGCTGAAAGGCCTTGTCTGTTTTAAGGTACTTTTCGTGATCGATTTGGCGACACGCCGCGTTCATATCGCCGGGATCAGCAATCAGGTTCACGAGGAGTGGATGAAGCAAATGGTGAGGAACCTGACGGACGCCTTTGATGGGTTTCTTCTGGACATGCGCTATCTCATAATGGATCGTGATCCTCTTTTTACCCTCGCTTTTCGCAAGATGTTGTCCGATAGTGGTGTTAAGCCCATACGGCTTCCGGCGCACAGCCCGAATTTGAATTCCTACGCGGAAAGGTTCGTTTTATCAATAAAATCAGAGTGTTTGGATCGAATGATTCCGCTTGGTGAAAGCCATCTTCGCCGTGCGGTGGCTGAGTATGTCCGGTACTACAACCATGAACGTTTTCATCAGGGACTCGATGGTCAATTGATTGAACCGGATGAAACGGCAGGGAGGACTGAAGGCCGGGTGGAGTGCCGTGAGCGACTTGGTGGAATGCTGAACTACTACTATCGGGAAGCGGCGTAGGTCCGAAGACGTGTGAATGAAATCCGGATTTCGGATATGGGAGAGGATATGTCGAAAAAGAAAAAAACGAAGCGATCATCAAAAAGTAGACCACCGATACTTCTTTTCGGAAATGGTAAAAATGAGGTTGGATACGACGTGGAGCTTGAGGAAGAGTACGGCGATGAAGTTGATGATGAATTTGACGACATGCTCCAATATCTTGAAAGACAAGTTGAAGTTAACCAGATGATGTCGTTTTCCAGGATATTGGATAGTATCAATAGCAACCGTATGCAACTGGGTTCCATACAACTGGCTCTCGTGGTTATCAGCGTTTTGCTTTCACTGGAGTTTTTTGGATGGATCACTGCTCTTGTGATTGGTCTTGTACTTGGATTTGTCGCTCTGATTACTTTTTTGGCGGCAATTGTGGTAAACCTTGATACGGCTTATCTGAATAGCAGAAGCAAAGTAATTGACGATCAGGATGAAGATGAGGAGGAATAAAACAGAGTAAAAACTTGAGTTTTATCATTATCAGAACTGTCGTTACGGCATGATCACTTGTGCGTAACCACTTGTATTTAAAGGTGTATCAATTTTGGTACAGCATGCGGACGCCGTATCGGTCGAAGTACCTCCAGGGCATCCAACCCTGAATCGCTACGATCTGATCGTCTGCCGCCACGAATACCTGGAAACCTATCCCAACCCTCCGGCACACTACGAAGTCATTCAGGGAACTCCCTCGGACGATCTCAACCCGCCGATTCCTAATCTTCCCGACCATGTCGTTTTGCTGGCCTATGGCCGGATGCAGCCGGGTGAAAACACCTGGTCACAGGTGTACAACGCCAGCGCACCGATCATCATGCGCAATCTAACGCTGGAGCCCGATGGCTACCACGTTATTCACGGCGATCAATCGGCCATTCTGGCCCGTCACTTCAAAGAAACCGATGAATTTCATGTGTTTATGGTGGCGAGTGACACCGTATCCGATGGGAATCTTGTGGAAATGACTGCGCCATCGCTGACACTGACACCCAGTGGTATTTTGCAACTCAACGCCCACCTGAATGACACTGTGGCGGCGCACAGAGCTTCGGCTATTTCCATCGAGGATTCCTCCGAGCGGTTTACAGCGGAGAACGTGGAAGCCGCTGTGGCGGAATTGGCCGGTGCTGGAAGAAGTACCCAGAATGTCAAAGGAAATACCGACACTATCGCTCAGGAAATCTCCGATCGTAGTCAGGCGGTGTCGAACCTTCATGATCAGCTGAACGCGCATGAAACCGATGCATCCGGTGTTCATGCTGCCACAGCTATTTCCACGCAGGCCATATCCGGCTCTCCGTTTTCGCTGTCTGACAGCGAGGTTCAGGCAGCGACCGCTGCGATTGTCGAAAATATCAACCAGCGTGCCCTGAAATCCGGCGATACCTTCTCCGGGGAAGTAACGTTCCAGGATGCTGTGACCCTGGATGCTGACGATGCCAACAATGTCGCCTTTGACGAGTACGTGACGTTTTACCGGATGGTGCCTCCCTGTGCAGCCTACTACATCCAAGGAGCGTGGTCAGACGACGATTGGGAAGTAGGCAACAATTGTGGTGGGTTTATGCGCACCGACGCCAGTTTCAATCGATTGGTCCTGCCCATCCCCACGATCCCGGGTGCGCAGATTGCCTCTGTTGCTGCTGCCATGCAAAACACGGATATGTACGCGCACAAGGTGGATTTACGAATGTATCGTACTGAATTAACAGCGGATATGACCGAAGCTCAGGACGATACCGGCGTTGGCTACGGCAACGATAAAACTGTCGATCAGTCGGGTGTGGTCACTCTTGATGCCGATCAACCCCATCAAATGGTTACGGCAGTAGCGACGGACGATCCGGACAACGATCCTGCTCCCCAGGACATGACAGTTGACGAGGTTTGGCGAGTAGTGGTTTTTTCGCAAGGAGAAAGTGGGCTCAGCGAGCAATGGGGGGACGGCCATTTGATCTTCAAGGGATTGCGCGTGATGTATCGACGGAAGAAATTGCTGGTTTGATGGGAAAAGAGGAGGACGTTTGGGACTCGTGGCTATCTGGAAAAGTCCTTTTTTATAACGCCAATACCTGGTGCAATACCACGAGGAGCGCAATCACCAGTGCAAGGACAATCAGTTTCTTTTTCAGGTGGCCAACCATGACCACCCCAAACGAATGGCGAAATTCAGTGTCGGGAACGTCTCGGCGGTGTAAACGGCGGCCGAATAGCGCGGCGGATGGCGGGGCGGTTTACTGAAATACTACTACCGAGAAATCGCATGATGCCTACGGATGTGAAAATGGACTAAAAATGAGATCAAAGCTATGATATCTTAAAGGAAAATGCTGATTTTAATATTTTGACCTGACGACCAGTGCTACCCCAAAATTCAATCTTGGCCAGATGGATTTGTCGCGCATGATGAGCATCCAGAGCTGTCGATCCCGCTCCTTGACTTTCGGACTCTTCACCGAGCGCTTAAAAACAATGATCTGATTCCTCTGGGCGACGACCAGAAACAGCAGTTCCCGCTGCAAATAGCCGAAAAAGAAAAGGTTCAAACCAACGATAATCGCAATTTCGAGTAGGATTTTCATGCCGGAGAGATTCTTCCGGCTGTCGAGAAAAAGCAAGTAATTCCAGTGTGTACCGAATTTTCGGGTATGACGGGCAAGGGATTCCTCTTCTTCTACTCAAAACCACACGGATAAAGATGCCGAAATTCTCTGTATTGTCCGGACGTTTGAGTTTTGGTACAGGACGGGGTCGGGAGGCTCTGGCGGATTTGCGCACGTTCGTCGCCGGTCGGAACAAAGAGGCGACCGCCAGCCTGGACGAGGCTGGCGAGGAACTGATCGCTCTGCACCTGCTGGAGGTTCCGAACACGTTGCATGTGAACTTGCTGTCCACGAACGCCATCGAGACCCCGATCGGCAACATCCGGCGAAAACTCGGGCGTGTGACACGCTGGCGGGCGGAGACGGATCAGCCGCGCCGTTGGCTGGCCATGGCGCTCACAGAGGTCGAGAAAGGCCTTCGCAAGCTGTCGGGCTACCGGGATCTGCCCGCACTGGCCCGTGCGCTGGCGGTCGATCGTGCGGACTCGGATAAGGCCTGCGCCGCGTAAACAACAGGCCGTTGAATGCATCGGCCTCTGGCCGATATGGGGCGCTGCCCCAAACCCCGGAGTTTATCGCTTGGGGGGATACCGGATGGGCTGAGAACAGAAGAGCCGGACGAAAACGCCCGGCCCATCCGTACATCCACCCGCCGTGGCGCTCCGGTTGCCCTCCGGCAGAGCCGTATCCTCCAGGCGGGCGAAACGAGCGTAGCGCGAAGGCGTGACAATTGGCAAGAAAAGAGTTGACAGTCGAAGGCTCAGATCATTACGATGTGAGCTATCAAGAAACGGAGATCGTCGGAAGATTTAACAACTGGTGGGACATCCCCTGGCAAAATGGTCAATGGCTACTTTCGAACGGATCCATACTCTTTGGCGAAATCCGGACGCAATTTCACTCACGAAAAGCTAACACAAAAGGCTCCGTTCACCTGAAGTTTTGCAGCCTTTTTGAGTCGGTCAGCCAAGTAATTTTCGTCTCCGAAAAGCGCTTCACCTCGATGTGTCTCCGGCACGGCCTTGGCATCCTTCGGCACGAAGGGAACGGTTTTGTCCCGGTAGACCTCGTTCGGCGTGGTACTTCCCAGAAACTCATGCGGTCGCCACTCGTTGTACCAGACGACGAAGTCTTCGCAAAGCGTCAGCAGGTGAGTGTAACCCCGAATAATGGCCACCCGCTTGAGCCATTCGTATTTCATTGTCTCGATCACCCGCTCCGTTACCGCAATGCTGCCATGTTGCCCTACAGCTCCGAAACGATGCTTGACCTTGTATTCATCCAAGTCAAGGAATTCCGCAAACGCAGCACAGGTAAATTGCGGTCCCTGATCGCTGACCAGATGTTTGGGAATACCGAATTGGGAGAACGCAGCTTCCAGAGCGTTGATCACCCAACCGGCGTTCGGACCTTCAAGTGGAACTACTGCCACGACCTTGCGGGAGAAATGGTCGATGGCCACGAAGATGTAGATCTTCCACAAACCCCAGCGATAGACCTCGGTCAGATCCACGCTCCAGAGATGATTGGGATACCAGGCTGGAATGCGACAACCGTTTTCGTCGAGAAGCTCCCGTTTCTCCGCGCATTTCGCCGGAGATGGCTCTTTGGGCTGGGGACGATTGAGAATGTTGCGAACGGTGGAGGCGGACAGGAAAATACCGAGTATCTTCAGTTGGTTGGCGATGCGTATCCTGCCCCACTGGATGTTGTCCCCAGCGAAGCGCCAGACCAGCCAGGCCAGTTCATCGGGCGTCTTGTTCCAGGCCTGGCGTTCGGAATCTTTTTTCTCACCCTGAACCCATTCCAGCCAGCGATACAGGGTCGAAATGGAGATGCCGAAATATCTGCTGACATGGCTGCGCGGAATCTGGAAGAACGCCATATGCCAGAGGATAAACAAGCGCTCTTTCAGGGTGTGGCGATGCTTTTTCGAGGAGACATGGCATCGCTTCTTCAGGATCTCAACTTGGTTTTTCAATTGATGAACCTGATCGCGTAGAAAGACGATCTCCTTGTTTTTTTCAGTGCTGTTGGTCAATGCCTTCTGGACAAAAGCGTCCGGTGGTCCGTACATGTGGTCTACTGATGCCACGTCCGACCGATCTGGACTCGGATTCAATATTGACCTGTTCAAATCAACACTCCAAACAGTACAATTGTCCTGCCCGTGAACTAGCCGGGCTGCAGGAGGCAGCTAAATCGACACGCTGACACATCATTCCAAATGACCGATTCAACTGCGTATTTCCACCTTTTGTTTTCCTTTCTTCACCCATTGACCGCCATTGCCAGATTAGGACAGCTTTCGCAACTCAGCTCCCGATTCGCCTCCAAACGGGCTTGACGAGCCCTCGCTCGAGCCGCGGCCAGTTCATCCGGTACTCCGTCACCATGGCCGAAGTACATTTCGTCAGGGGTCTGACCATTGAACGCCGAATGCGGCAGATTACGGTTGTATTCTTCTACGTAATACCTCACCAAACGTTCCAGCGCCGACACGCTGTCCAGTTGGTTCAGAAATAACCACTGGTGCTTCATCACACGCCAAAAACCTTCGATCATCGAGTTCGAAAAAAGCACGGCGGTCTGCGCAAGGATCAGCGCAAGCAAACCCTCTTCCACAAGCTTCATCACCGCACTGTGGAAGTTCTCTATTCCACCATCCACCATCACCGCCTGCGGGTCCACTTGGTCCCCAACCTCACTGCGAGACTCATAGGCTTTGACCAGCAACTCCGCACTCGATGCGGGCTCCAGCTTCTCGCTGACTCGGTAGGCCAGGATGCGCCGAGAATAGTTGTCGATGATCGCCTGGATATAGGCCTTCGAGCCGTTGACAAGTCGAACCACCGTCACATCGACATGCCAAATGCCGTCCGGCTTGTTCGTGCGAATACCCTCGGTAGGCTTGGATGGATGAACTCGGGTTCGCGGACGTCTCCAATCTCGTTCACGCGCATAGCGCAACCACGTCGATGGAGACGCAAACACCTTGCCCAGACGTTGTGCAAGCATCCCAAGACGACTGGTCGGCACATGACGATAGTCGTCGGAAACTGCCATCTCGTGCATCAGGCGAACCTCTTCCGGTGTCAACTGGGTGGGGTGGATCGCGGGACATGACGCACGATCATCAAGCGAACAACCCGCCGCCTTCCCACGACACCAGATGTGATACCGAGAAGGGCTGATGCCGACGATGGACAGAACCGCCTTCATGGGTATAGCCCGGCAGCCTCTTTCAATGGCTGAGAGCAGTTTCTTTTTATCCGCACCCTCGGGCAACCTCTGCTGGTCCAAACGGTTCTTGGAAATCCGGCAGAGGGTCTGGAGCAAGATCATCACAGCCGTTACGATCCGTAAACGTCGTTCCAGCTTCAAAATCCGCTGACGGACCAAAGGATCATCGGTCATGTCGAAAATCTCATGGCTCACGACTTCCAGTTCAGGTCCATGCAACCAGCCATTGATCGTAGATCTGGGAACCTCGAGATCTTTAGCCAAGCTCACATCGCCAGTTTTTCGGACGTATTCGCGAAGTCGATGGTCGTAAACGCGCTTTTTCTGTGGAGTTGGTTTCATTGTCGTATCATACTACAGAACCGTCGGATTCAAAGAAATATCATTGCTCAGCCATTTTGACCGACGGATGGCATGTACGGACCACCGGACGCTTTTCTCCAGAAGGCATTGACCAACAGCACGGCGACATTCCTTGCTGGGTGCATGTCACGTCCGCGAACGTACACGACGTGAACGCGCTGGATCTGTTGCCGGTAGAAGCGGGTTCGTTCTACATCATGGATCGTGGATACCTGGATTTCGAACGACTGTTCACGATGGACCGTCAGGGGGCATTTTTCATCACGCGAACGAAGCACAACACCAAATATCGTCGCTTGTATTCGCAAAAAGTGGACAAATCTACGGGATTGCGATGCGATCAGACCGTGTTGCTGACAGGATTTTACACGAAAAAGGATTACCCGGACAAACTTCGAGTGGTGAAATTCGTCGATCGGGAAACGAACGGGCGCTATGTATTTTTGACGAACAACTTTGTCTTGGCCGCTCTGGATATCGCCAAGCTTTACAAACTCCGCTGGCGGGTGGAGTTGTTTTTCAAATGGATCAAGCAACATTTGCGGATCAAGGCGTTTTTCGGAACGAGCGAGAATGCGGTCAAAACACAGATATGGATCGTGATTTCGGTGTACGTGCTGGTCGCGATTCTGAAAAAACAGCTTCGTCTCGACGATCTGAGTCTCTACACAATTCTACAGATTTTGAGCCTGTCTTTGTTCGAGAAGAAGCCTATTTTACAGGCTCTAACGCCACAAGACTACACAAACCAGAAAGATGGTATCCGTAACCAGTTGGAATTATTCAACTATTAACCGGACGGCAGTGATCAGGAAACAACTTGGGATAAGTCAAGAGGATCTAGCAAGGGAGCTTGGCGTAAGCTTTGGAACTGTGAATCGATGGGAAAACGGGAAGGTCAAACCTTCAAAGCTAGCAGTAAGACAACTAAAATTGTTTATTGAACACCAAGTGTCAGCAGGGAACATGAAACAGAAAGCCCTCTTGAGCATCTGAACTTCAACCCATTTCCAATTTACAGGGCGACAGCATTATTATAATGAGCAACCGTTTCAACCAGTTAGGTCTTCCAAAGGACTTTTCCCCTCTGGAGTATTTATCAAAAACAGGTACAGGACCACGAAAGCGAGTGCAAATCACGACACTGACAAAACGTGAAAATTCATACCCCCCCTCATTTTTCCGAAATAGCAGAAATCCAATTTTTTCTTACTGACATGTTTTTATACTTTTTGTCACCTAAAATTTTTCGACAGATATTTGTCAAATCGAGCCTAAAAAATGTAACCAGCCCGTCATAAAACGAGTCAAAATTTACACGACCCTCTCGACAGCTTAAAAAATCCTTTTTTATTAATGATATCATATGACTGGAAAGACGCCTGTGGTCAAAAGCGGTCCAGAGAGGTAGCTTTTTTTTGCAAAAAACACCTACCTCTCGAAATGAGATAGTTCGGTAATTACCAATAGTTAAGTCACTTCACCTTCGACCCCTTAGCCTTCCGTCCCACCCGGCTATTTTCCGGAGATTCATTAATGATCACGATGGTTTACATGCGATTTCAGGGTCAATTAAAAAGTCTTCTTCCGCAGTCGCGCGCAAGCGCGCATTGCGGAAAAGAACTCTGTACGAAGGCGCTTTACTCCGAAGTCTCGCTATGTGGAATGAATGACGTGCGGTTGTTTTGAAAGGTTCGACTCGGCTCCGAGCCGTGTTGAAAAGAGGGAGAATGGTGTTTGCGCTTCCTGGGAATCATGGTTTTCGTCTGCGATCTTTCATTTTCGAAGGTCCTTTGGGCGGTATTGACGGCTGCTTTTCGCCCTCCGGACACACGGCGCCCGTCTTCTTCGTGGAGGTTCCGTCTGATCCGGCACGCAGGTAATGCAACGAGCGTATTTTCACACGAGCTCAGACGGGCGGTGAAGCGCCTGCCATTTCCGGTCTTTTCGCCTGCCCGAGTTCGTTTCCGTTTGGCGGATAGGCCGTCATGTTTTGTGCGCCGTCCGGCCTATCATGCTCCGTGACGAGTTCCAGCCGTCCCTTCTTGCACACCGGACACAAGAGCGGATCGTGCCCGGTGAGCGCCAGGTAGCGCTCGTCCCAGCTCATCTCGTCGTATCGCTCGATGGGTTCGGGTTCCGGCGCGCCGAGCAAGTCACGGCAACGCTTGATATTCCTCGCCCGAAAGCGGTTGGCGTGCAAGCCGTAATGCCGGATGCGCGTAAAGCCCTTGGGGAGAACGTGCATCAGGAAGCGCCGGATAAATTCGGTCGCCGAAAGAGTCATGACGCGCTTTTCCCCTTCCTTTTTGTAATCCTTGTACCGGAAGGAAACCTTGCCGTCTTTCATTGCGATCAAGCGCTGATCGGAGAAGGCCGTGCGATGAGTGTACCTGGCCAGGTAGTTGAGCGTCGTCTCCGGCCCGCCGAAGGGCGCTTTGGCGTAGACATGCCATTTCATCCCACGGTGCGTTTTGATGAACCGATCGAAAGCTTTCGGGCCGGCGAATTTCCCGGACTTTCCGGTAAAACGCAGTTTGCCCGCTTCATAGGCCCTTTTGAGCGCCTCCAGAAACAATCGCCTGAAGAGACTCTTCAGAACGTTCACATGCAGAAAGAAGTCCTCGCGGCAAGTCACCCAGCTTTTGCCGTCGGGCGAAATCCCGCCTCCGGGGACGATCATATGGACGTGGGGATGATGCAGCAAGGTGCTGCCCCAGGTATGCAGCACGCTGGTGAAGCCGATGTTCGCGCCCAGATGCCTGGGATCCCCGGCGATCGTGAGCATGGTTTTCGCCGAGGTCTTGAAGAGGATGTCGTAGATCACGCGCCGGTTGATCAGCGCCAAATCCTCTATCTCTTTCGGGATGGTGAAGACGATGTGAAAGTACGGTACGGGCAAGAGCTCGGCTCTGCGTCCGGCCAGCCACGTGGCCGAGGCCAGAGCGCCGCATTTGGGGCAGGCGCGATTGCCGCATGAGTTGTAGCCTTTGGTTTCGTGTCCGCATTGGTTGCAGCGTCTGTGCTCGCAGTGTCCGCCCATCTCGTTGGTGCGGCAGGCCATGATGTCACGAGCGGCCTTGGTCTGCTCGGGCGACAGGAGATTGCCGTACAGACCGAGAAACTCATCCCAATTCTTCCGGAGAAGTTCGGCCGTCGTGAGTCTGCTATTCGCCATGATTCGCCTCCGATCCCGGCAGGAGGTCGAAGGGGCTTTGCATCCCGGCGATGCGCGCCGTGGCGATGTGGGTGTAAATGGCCGTGGTGGATAAGGAAGCGTGCCCCAGGAGCACCTGGATCGTGCGTAGATCGACGCCGTTCTCCAGCATATGGGTGGCGAAGCTGTGGCGAAAACTATGAGGCGTTACCTTTTTGCTCGGCGCCAACCCCGATTGAATGGAGATTTTTTTGCAGACAATTTGGATGGAAGTGGTCGTAATGCAGCGTCCCTTAATTCTTCCTGGAAACAGCCATGGATTCTTACTGTTTGCCTGATGTTTTCCCGGCTTGCATGTTCTCCAGTAGTCCCGTAAGATGAGCAGCAGTTTCGGAGACAGCACGGTGTAGCGATCTTTGCTCATCTTGCCTTGGCGAACGCGGATGACCATTCTCTGGCTATCGATGTCGCTCGCCCGCAGATTCGCCGCTTCCGAGACGCGTAGACCGGAAGCGTACATGACCTGGAAGATCGTGCGATACCTGACGTTTTGGACGGCGTCTAGAAAACGGACGACTTCCGAAGGCGCAAGTACCACGGGAAGCGTTTTGGGCTCCCTGGCCGCTGGTATTGCCGCCAGCGGCCAGGGGCGGTCCATGACGTTGAGAAAGAAAAAGCGAAAAACCCGGGCATGAGAATTGACGCTCCCCGGAGTGAATCCGCGTTTCTCATGAAGATAAAGCAGGTAGTCGCGGATCTCCTCCAGGCTGATTCGTCCCAACTGCTTGCCGACGTGCTGCTCGAGTTTTTTCAACCTGCGCAGATAGTCGGCCTGCGTGGAGGCGGAAAGGTTTCTCAACTTCATCTGCCGCACCATTCGTTGACGTGCGCTTCTCATATCCGGCCTCCTTTCACGGCTTCGCATGCATGGAAAGATGTTGCTTTCTTCCGAGTGATGAAACTGGCCAGGACGAGACGGATGGAGGTGCAGCGCAGGATGTGCCTGACCTCGCGTGGGTTGTCTGCTTGCGTCAGGCGATGCCTGAAGAAGGAATAGCGCAGTGTCTTCTCGATCGTCGTATAATCGAAACCTCCATCCATTGCAGCTTGCCTGATTGCCTTTTGCATGGGACCGGGAGTCAAGGGATTGTCATGGCCATCGCGTGTGAAAAGCAGATCCGTTCGAGGCCTAGTGTCGCGCCACCACCGGCGCAGGGTTGTGAGAGTTTCCGAGTGAAGCGGAACGAATTGGGGCCAGGCGCTGTTTGAAGAAGTCAGGCGGATCAGCATCCTTTTGCTATCGATATCCCCCGTCCTCAGGCGACAGGTCTCGCCCAGGCGCAAACCGCCGCCGAATGCTACGATCAAAACCGTTTTGTGAAGCTCAGAGGCAACGCCCTCAAACAGCCGGTCCATCTCGCTCTTCGTGAGCGGATCGGGAACCGGTCCCGGCTTGCCGGGAGAAAGAAAACAGGCTGCGACACCTGGACGATCCAGCGTCACGAAATAGAGAAACTTGAGCGCCATCAGCGCCTGCTGCCGGAAACTGTCCGGTCGCTTTTCCGCTCTCGCCAGGTGCCGGATCCATGCCTCAATTTCAGCCGCGCCCAGTTGATCCGGCGATCGCTTGAAATGTCGGACATACGATTCGGCGTGGTTCAGATACTGTTTGCGCGTGGCAAGGCGCAGCCCGTACCGTAAAAGATCCTCGCTCATTCTTTCTTTGAGATGTCCCATGAGTCTCCTCCTCGTGATTGACGCCGCCCGGAAATCGGACGACTGAAATCACAAGGATGTCGGGGTCATGGGAATTCAGGCAAGGTATTGCGGGAGAAAACGGGAAGATTGCAAACGCGCCAAAGGGCTTCAACGCAGGATACGATCACAAAAATATGGCTGGAGTCGAGCAAGAACTTACGGACAGGCAGGGGCTAAAAACTGCCGCGAAGCGGCTTCGTACTTTTTGGCGGACCCAAAAAACCTACCTCTCCGTGACGAAATCCTAAGTGATATCATATCACTCCGGCGTTTTAGACCCTACCCCTCGGGTATTCGTTTCCTTTTTTCAAAAACCCGGGAGATTAGCAATCGACATCCGTCGGCGAGGAAAACGGCGCACACAACGCCTCGTCCATCGCCCTGGTGGATTCGGACGAGCGATACACAGCGGAAAACGTGGAAGCGGCTCTGTCCGAACTCGCCGGAACTGGCCGCAATACCCAGACGGTTAAAGCCACAGGTGAACCTGCCTTCGGGGCTTGCTCCCCAGGGGAAACAACAGGAACCTCATGGAAGAGTAAAAAAATGATCAAAACACACTGGGCTTTACATTTCTCCTTTCACCTTTTTCGACGTTTTTACTTCAACACCGCCACATTTTAATGTACGGGCGGACATCTGGTAAATAATTCGTCCGGAAGCAACGGAAACGGTGATGCTTTTGCGAATTTGCGTCAAGTCGGCTGTTATTGGTGTATGGTGTTTTTTTTGGGGGGCAGACCCGACATGAAGGAGGTCGAATCGGACATTTCATTGGTGTCTTCACTGCTGTTTCCCCTCCACACTGCTCTCCGAAGGCAGGCTCGAGGACTGGAAGGTCCGAATGCCGGTTGGGTGATCAACGCGTTGGAAGCTGCGTTCGCCCAATTCGGTATTCCCAAACATCTGGTCAGCGATCAGGGACCGCAATTTACCTGTGCTGCCTTTGCGGAATTCCTGGGCCTGGATGAATACAAGGTCAAGCATCGTTTCGGCGCGGTAGGGCAACATGGCAGCATTGCGGTGACGGAGCGAGTAATTGAGACCCTGAAATATGAATGGCTCAAGCGGGTGGCCATTATTCGGGGTTACACTCACCTACTGACGCTTTGCGAAGACTTCGTCGTCTGGTACAACGAGTGGCGTCCGCATGAATTTCTGGGAAGTACCACGCCGAACGAGGTCTACCGGGACAAAACCGTTCCCTTCGTGCCGAAGGATGCCAAGGCCGTGCCGGAACACATCGAAGTGAAGGGCTTTGCCGAAACAAAAATCACGGGCTATCGGCTGAAGCAGGCGGCGTAAGTCCGGGTAGGTGAAGGTCTGTTTTTCGGGTCATCGTGGGTGATCTGCGCCCGGATATCATCGACGGAGGTGACACCAGCCAGGAAATCCTACCTGGACCGCTTTTCGGAAGCTCGCAATGGCTTTTGCCCGATCAGATCCTTCTCATTTTTATTTTTCAAAGCCCTATCGCCTGTCTTCGATACGGAATTTGGAAGGGAAATGGCCATAAACTCACCAATGAAACGTATTTTACAACTACATCATTTCACGGCTCAAGACGAAGCGAGGGGCAAGGACCAACCCAATCATGTTTTTTTCGTCGCGGACATGTTTTCTGTCAAAACGTGTGCCCCGCAATGAAAGAAATCGAAGCTGAAACGATGACGGGAGATTGTCCACACCCCGTTTTGGGTGGCCATGACCTTACCTGTTCTTCTTGCGCGCTTTTCGTGCTGCCTTACGCTTGTCCTTTTTCGACTTTGAAGTCTTCTTGTTTGATGACGGTGGCGCATCAAACGAAGGCAGACGTACCGACGGCGGCAGCGGCTTACCCTGTATGGATTGCATCCAGGCATCGAGGCCTTCCTTGGACTGCATATCGAACCCGGCATCGGCACCGGCCATGACCAGGGACTTGGCCATGCCGAAGTTGCTGCTATCAGAGAGAGCCGCCTCGAGCTTCTTGATCGCCGCGCTGCCGAACACCTTGAGACAGGAGTCCGCTTGTTTCAGTTTGTACTCGCGTTTAAGGAACCCGTAGAAAGCGCGGTTCTCTTCGATGATCCAGCGCGCCTCGGATGCACCGATGCTCACCTTGCGCGGTATGATGTCAAAGATGATTTCTCGCAGCGAGGCGGCTCTTAAAGTTGCAATGGTTTCACCGAAGTAGTCCGCCGCGAAGTCCATCACAAAGCGACAGGCCTGTATTTCTTCAAGGTCCTTTGCCTCGGGCGACGCTGCGAACCGACGAACCAACTCATTTTCGAGAGGCTCGCGGGCCTCTGGATCGACCACGTCATCCTGGTTGGCAAGCGCGGCGAGGTCGGCAAGAATGTCATGGAATGCGTCGAACGAGACAGGTGCACTCATGTAGGGCGCGCGCAAAGTCACCTCGATTTCGCCTTGATGCGTCTCCACTGAAAGGGTGCGAAATACGGGTTTGCCGCCCTCCCACGCCACACGCAACGCTTTCTTTTCAGCAATCACATTGGTCAGAGCGCGGGCGAGAGCCTCGACCATGGCGACCTCGCCAATGGTTGGAGGACGCGCCACCAGATCCTCGTCGATCGCGACCAACCATGGATACGCATTCGCGTCGGCGACCTCCCAGTTGTGCGCGGCGATCTCCTTGCGCAGCACAGGGGAAAGCTCCGCGCCACGATCGAAGTTCAAGGCATAGTGGGGAGGCAGCTCCGGCTCTTCCCCATGCTCCATGGCGTCTGCCGCGTCGATGTATTTTTCGAAGTCATCCAAACCCGAGAAAATCACGAGTCCGAAGCTCTGACCCATCTGGCCAATGATCGACACCGCAGCGTCGCGCAAACCGAGCTTGTCGATGGTCACGGAGAACAGACTCTGATCGTCCGGCGCGACCTCCCACGGTTTGGCACGAAATAGTCCCGCAGCAGCTTGGAAAAACGACACCATGGCCTCCGGCCCGATGTCGTGTGAAAGATACGATTGTTCGGTTGCTTCGTCCTCGTCCATCTTCTCACGCATCATTTTGAAAATCTCGTCTAGCTCTGGTGTGGGAGCGCAGACTATGTCGATACCTGGAAAACCAGCGCGAAGAGCATCAGCAATCTCGACCGAAGCCACACGCACCCGTGTTGGGACGTGCGGTCGACCGAAAACAGGTTTTTCCATGGCATCTTTCAGGCTTGCAACAACCATCGGGAGCAGTTCACCCGGTTTGGCTACGGTGGAATAGAGAATCGCACCGTCGGCCCCAATCCATAACAGCGCCTCGGGGCGGTACGGCTCACCCTCGCCAGTAACATAAGCGGGCATAGTAACGGCGCCGCCGACCCATTCGATGGGTTTCGATCTCTTTGAGCCTGAACGATTGAGGCCTTTGTTATTCTTTATCATCATGAATGATACTCCGGTGGTGTCGTCCAAAAATTCATTCAGCCTTGATTTTACATGCATTTTTGAACTGGTCAAAAAAACACTAGCAAGAATGAAAACGATACTCGAATACGCTTTCCTGGCCGGGCTTAACGTCATTGTTGTCCTAGCAGCCAGTAGCAGTCTAGCTGATCGCCTATCTACTACCATATTCAGTCTATTTTACTCCGGCGTGGACAGCAGTTCCATTGAATTTGACGCAATCACATTGGCGCAGACATAAGATCCAGCAACTCTTCTCTGGAGAATGTTTTCATTCTGTCGGGATCATCCTCTCCCACCACGTCCTCTAAAAGATGACGTTTTTTATCGATAATTGCCGAAATTTTTTCTTCCAGAGTTCCTTCAGTAACGAATTTGAATACCTGTACCCCACGCTGCTGTCCGAAACGATGCACCCGATCAGTAGCTTGGTCTTCTTTTGCCGCGTTCCACCAGCGATCGTAATGAATCACCACAGATGCCGCCACAAGGTCTATCCCCACTCCACCGGCTTTCAAACTTCCGACGAACACTCGACAATCGTCGTCTTCGGCGAATCTCTCCAATATCTCTTCGCGTTTGCGGCTTTTCCCAGTAAGCGTCACATATCCTACGCCAAGATCGTCGAGATGTTTTCCGATAATGTCGATCATCTCCAAAAACTGGCTGTATACCACTATCTTGCGTCCTGAATCTAAACACTCCCCAAGCAGTTCTTTGAAGCTTTCCCATTTGCCGGATTTTAGTTTCCGAGCATGAGGATCGTCTTTTATGGCTAGAGCGGGGTGGTCGCAAATTTGTTTGAGTAGGTTCAATAAAGCAAAAATATGGATATAAGGAACTGGCTTGCTGTTTAAACCAAGTTCTCTTTTCAATTTCGCTCCCTGGGTCTCGATTGCGTCGCGATACAGCTTGACCTGATCGTCGGTGAGTTCGCAGTATCTGACGTCCTCGATTTTAGGGGGAAGCTCTTGTAACACACTTGTCTTCATTCTGCGCAGAACAAAGGGAGAAATCTGTCTCGACAGTCTTTCCAACCGTTGCGATTTACGTTCCTGGACCTGTTTCTTTCCATAGTTTTCCTCAAAGGATTTATCGTCACCCAAGTATCCTGGCAGTACTAGATCGAACAAAGCTTTTAGCTCTCCCAGATTGTTTTCCACGGGTGTGCCGGTGAGGCCCAGTTTGATTTTCGCCTTTAGGTTTTCAGCAGCTTCGTAAGCTTTGGTCTGCTTGTTCTTTACCGCCTGGATCTCATCAAATACTGCGATGTCGAATCCTGCTTTAGCCAACCTTTCACTGTCATTTCTCATTACGCCGTATGAAGTTATCGTTACGTCAGATTTTTTTAAAGAGCGGTCGAGATTACGCTGGTTTCCATGGTAAATGTCGGCTTTTAAAGCGACTGCATGATCGCGTATTTTGTTTTTCCAATGGCTTAGCACTGAGGTTGGGCAGATCACTAAAAAAGGACCGGCTTGGGGATTTACTTCCTTGATGGCAGTAAAAAGAGCCATAATCTGATGCGTTTTACCCAAGCCCATGTCGTCGCATAAAAGACCACCTAGGCTATTTTCATATAGAAAACGCAACCAATCGAGACCGATTTCCTGATAAATTCTCAGTTTTGACTTCATGCCATCAAGGCTTGGTTTTTTCCCCAGTGGCTGGAGATTAAACAGCTTGTCAAGGGCTTCTGTCCTGCTTGATTCGTCGCCACCCAAAACGGCGTTTTTCTCGGATTGCAACCGCAGAGCTTCCATGGTTTTGAAACGCACGCGGCCTTTATCGTCTATTCGTCTTTCATTTCCATTTCTCAGTTCGTCGAAAGCCGAAGAATTGCAGTCTATCCAGCCATTGTGAACCGACAGGTAGCGAATTCCGCTCGACATGAATTTGAGAATTCTTTCCAGTGATATCTTTTCGTTACCGAATCCGTAATTGACGGACAGCCAACACCAGTCTCGATCAATCACGGCATCGTCGAAAATAATTCGGTCGATCTCCTTGAAAATCTTACGTTTTTTTAGAGAGGTTTCGATAACGATGGATCCGTTGTTGATCTCTGACGAATACTCGTCGAGAAACGATGGAATGCTCGATTCCTTGAGTGTCATGCATTTAGGTGCCTTGAACTTGCGTGTCTTTCCCGTCTCCTTTTCAAGTTCGGCTAACACTCCCATTTCTTTGACGTAGACCAAATCTCCGTAACGGAACTTTTCGAAATCTGATCTTTCGAGATAAACCTTCTCGCCGTTCTCCTGCAAGCTTTCGATAACTTCTCGCAGTTCCAAGTCGAGTTTCGTGTTTCTATTGATTTTAAAAATTGATTTTAGCGGTATGGGGTGTATGCGAAGCTTTCGCTGGTCTGGAAACCTTTTGGAAAGATTCTTCAACAGGTTTTTGACGAGTTTTCTTGGAATGGAAATCTGCAAAAGCCATTTTTCGGCATTTTGCCCAGTATTGTTTTTTGAGGTTTTTTCTACGGCGAGTTTGAATTCCCCACTTTTCTCATCCACCAGCGGAGAGAACGTCAAACCATCCTCCCCCAATTCCCGTTGAAAGTGGTACGCCAATCTATGCCAAGCACTTGCTTCGAAGCTCATCCCAATGGTCTCACCACCCATGGCTACCATTTTCGCTTCCCACTCGCTACGGGTGAAGATTATTAGCGATTCCAGGGCGGAGAATCGATTATAGGACTCATCTCTCTCTTCGAGAACAGCGTTCAAACGTTCCAGTAACCTGACTTCGCCTTCCTGACCTATGTTGCAAACGACGAGTTCCCTGTCTTTCGAACTTAAAATTCTGAGCGTCGTGTTTTCTTCTTGTCCTAAGTACACTGCTTTAAGCATTTCCGGTTTATCATGCTCCTGCTTGTCTAACATATTGGCCAGTACATACCAGAAACTGTTCTTGAATTCTTCGTATGGCCTACGACCTTTCAGTTTTTTGATAATTTCGGACAACTCCAACATATGCCTGCAAGCATTGTTGTTCGATGTGGTTTTACAAGAGCACCACATCTGATTTGGGGTAAGCTCATCCCCGAAAATGAAAAAGGCCGCTCCGGGATCATTGTCTGAAGTATCGGGAAGCAGAACCAAGCCATTTCGGTGGTGTTCAAGGCGTTCGAGGTTGGAGTTTTCAATCATTCGAGCACTTTTCAATGTTTCCCTTTCACTTAAAGGATCGCGTCTTCAATCGGATGAAAATCTATAGCACGCAGTATGAATATTTCCAGAAACATTCCAGAAATGAAATGGAGTGTCCTCGGTACGAGAGTATAATGACTTCCGCTTTTGATCTCAAAATTACTTGCTTGACGAATACCTCTTTCGACCACTTCCTCAATTCCATTTCCGCACGGACATGGTTTTTACCACAATGTCTGCTTTGCCGAATAACCGCTCTGACCAGTTTCCCGACACTGCGATCGTTTTGTCACAGCGAATTGATCCGTGATTGGGCGTACTTGGACGATGAGGGAATTTCTCTTGTCTCTTTCGTCTCATCATTCTCTAGAAACTCCATTTCAAAGGGTGTTCATCCTCATCGGACAAACGCAGATTCTTGCGTGATTACGCTATGTTGTCCAATCAGACCATGCCGAATCTCCGTTCTTTTTCATCCTCGTAATGCTGGAACACGTTCTGCAACAGTCGTTGTTGCCTGCGGAGAATGGTTTTTCGCAGCGGAAACCACCACCCTGAATGGAGGACGAAATGGAAATCATGAAAAACGAGCCTACGAAAAACGTAACGTTATCTGATGCTTGCCAACACTACCTGGAGTATCTGAACACCATCGGCCAGCGACAAAGTACGATCAAAACAGCGAAACGAACCATGGATCTGCTGATCACTGGAATGGGAAAGAACAAGGAACTTTCCAACATCCTCCCCGTTCATGTATCGACGTTTTTTAAAAGCGAACTGGCCATCATGCAACCAGGGAAAAATGGCATGAAGCCTCGCGCGAAAGCCAGTATCGTTCAGATTAAGCGGATCGTGAGGATGGCCTTGTGCTGGTGGTTCGAAACGGGCATGATCGAGAAACTTCCTCTGCCGAAAAGCGAATCCCGCTTCGCCAACCGAATGATTCACTCCGGCGTCGGTCATCGGGTTTGTACGCATATCGAGCAGCGCTATGAAAGCCACGGGGAGGCCTGAGATGGGTTCTCGCAAATGGCAGGTGAACTGCATGGGTGCTATTCCATGGACCATTCAGGGCTCATGCCCGAGTTTCGGGTCAATTCTGGGTACTGCAAATCGTGGCGTGATTTCGCAGGCTTGGGGCGTTTCATAACAAACGGAACAGACTTCAAAGACCTTCTTCGTCACCGTTCGGCTCGTGGAGGCATCGACGAGATTCCATGCCAGAAACCTATACGAAAAGCCCCGTGATTACGACGGGTTACAGTCGCATTTTTTACCCGCAAAAACGTTGAATTGGACCGCAATCTGCATGACACAACAGACAGCACAGCAACGACGCCGAAAAAGAAAGGATGAAAACGATGAGCACGCAGACCGCCCAGCAAGCCTACAAAGAAAAGAGGAAGCAAATCGAGAAACGCCTTGCCACTATCAAAAAGGAACTCGATCTCCACGTCGAAGCGGTAGAATCCATCCACTATGGTCATGTGGGCGATATCTCCCACGTAGAGTGTCTGCTCCATCAGATCGAGGCTTTTTTGAAAAACGAAGACATCGACGATTGAAGGAGACGCATCATGGGTACGACCAAGACCCTGAAAGAAGCCTGCGAACAGTATTTGGAGCATTTGAAGGCCATCGGTAAAAAGCCTTCCACCATCGGTACGGCCCGGCGCACACTGGATCTACTGATTTCTGAGATGGGCGAGAATAAGGATTTGAAAAAGATCCTGCCGGTCCACGTAAGCACGTTTTTCAAAAGCGAGGCTGCCACCATGCAACCTGGGAAAGATGGCCTGAAACACCGGGCTCAGGCCAGTATGTTGCAGATCCGACGCATCGTGCGCCAGGCGCTGGTGTACTGGCACGATCAGGGATTCAGCCCATCGGTAGCCTTGCCAAAAGACGACAAAAAGTACCTGGAGCCGAACGTCAAAAAATCCCAATCTCCCCAAGCCGACACGGAGGAAAAGTAAACCATGGACCGCGTTCGAAAAGGAGATCACATAAAACTTATCCGAATGCCAAACGATCCCGATCCGATCCCACCCGGGTCCGAAGGCATCGTGATCGAGATCACCGAAGGTCCGCTGGCGCAGATTTCGGTCGAGTGGATCGGGATGGAGCGCAGCCTGGTATTGATTCCCGGTGTGGATATCTTCGAGATCGTCACGTCCGTGAAAAACGAGGAGGATTCACCATGACACGAAGCATCGGCATCGGCTATCGAGGCGGGACTTCTCGCTTTGGTCTCACACCTATCGATAGGAAAAGGTTGCACGGCTTCAAACGTCGCATCGCCCTGGACGAAAACGGCCAGGAATGCGCCAGCGCTCATCTCACCCGGGATGGGCGTTTTCTTTTGGGCGCGGGTTGTACAGCGGATATCTATATTACTGATGATGGTGAGGTGGTCAATCGGAGCGAATTGATTGCAGTGGATGCGACCGGGAAGCCATTGAAAAAGCTTTCGGCAACAGTGGGGCGAACGGAAACCATCAAAGAATCAGTGCCGTTGGATTATTTTCTCGGCCACATCGCGACCAAAGTTCATGCACTTGAAGCCGAAACCCTTGATACAACTCTGGAAAAAGCGTTGCATGACGGTGCGATCTTCCGTGTCCCGTATCGACCACGCGCCACGTACACCGATACGCCTGCCTTTCTGCTGGCCAACGAAAACGGCATCTTCCTGGTTCAAGCCGAAGCCTGTCCGTTTGACTTTGTAGGCTTGGAACAGACCATTTCCGAGGTCGAGAACGAATGGGCGGAGGAACGGGAGGATACGGAATTCAACTTTGAGCTAGATTGGAGGAACGATCATGCCCTGCCGTAGCATCCGTCTGGCCGATCATCGGGGACGGGAGGCGACGATCATGCTTGTTCCTCGCCAAAAACCTCCCGGTGTTTCCTGTGTCGATCCCTCCGGTTCGCCGGTTCGATTCACACGCCGGATCAAATCGTCGGAAACCACCAGTTACAAAACACTGTTGTCGAAATATGGTGATCCCGATTCGTTGGCACATGCTTTGATCGAGGACGATCCCGAAATCGATTTACTGGCGGTGGGCCACGAAACCGGTCCCTGTGATCGGGTGCATGTGGGTGCGGATGGACAGCCGCTTTACTCGGCACGCATGATCGAAGTCATTCATGACCGGAAAGGAAACGAGGTCACGCGCAGTGAGCCGGAAAACATGCCATCGAATCTCGTTCCCGATGAGTCGCCTCGTTGGTCGGGAAAGTTGATTTCACGGATGGACGTCATTCGTCGCTATGCTTTCACACGGGCCTATCAGCTGCGACACACGAATACGTTGGAGTACGACTTCCTGTACGGTCTGGCAAGATACCTGGAGGATCGTGCTTCGCTGGCGCTGGTCGGATCGGGTCCGAAGGGAACGGGGCCACTGATTCTGGAGCGAAATGGCACGTCGATGAAAGGTTTTTTGGAAGGTCGCACGCGCGGAGAAACGTATTTGCTGACACTGCACTTGGCTGCGTTTGAACTGAAAAAGCCGGAGGTCGGGTCATGAACGCCACCATTCAGGTCATGCTGTCGACCTACAAACGCAATGTAGCGGGCGCATATCGTTCGCTTGCGCCGGATCGCATCGAAGCGGAACTTCCTCCGGGGCCATCCACCGTTTCCGAGAAAATCGATGGAGAAACCTGGTTTCTGCATGCCGATGATGAACGCTGCACGCTCTTGTCCCCATTTGGAAAGAAACTGGAAGATATCCCGCTCACAGATGAGGCGATGAGAACGCTCGCTGGCTGGCGCGGTGTTCTGGCGGGTGAACTGTACGCCGCCGTGGATTCAGGCCGACCCCGTGTTTTCGACCTTCATGCAGCCATGGGACGCAAGGGAAATTTGGAACGATTGTGCTTCGCCGTCTTCGATATCCTGATGGATGGAGAGGTAGATCTACAACGAAGACCTTTTGCAGAACGGCTGGATCACCTTCAACGGATCGTCGGTCAGAACAATGGTTGTTTCCATCTTGCACAATGTGAAACCGTGAAAACTCCTTCCGATGTCGCCTCATGCTACGAAAATATTGTGATTTCCGGCGGTGCGGAAGGCCTCGTCGTTCATGCTGCCGATGGTCGGATTTTCAAGGTCAAGCCGGAGATTTCCATCGATGCGGCGGTAGTTGGGTATGCGGGCAATAACTCCAATGTCTCCGAACTTCTGCTGGCGCTTATGAAATCGGATGGCAATTTTCAGCTTATCGGTCGTGTGAAAACGGGGTGGAACCGGGCTGAAAACTCCGACCTGCAGAAGCGTTTGACACCGCTGGCATGCGAATCCTCGTATCGCAAGGCCAACGACCACGGATGGCTCTACCGCTGGGTGAATCCGGAACTCGTTGTGGAAATCAAATGCAACGATTTGCTCGCCGCCAACAGCAAAAATGATTCTATCCGTCGCATGTCACTACAATATAGTGATAGTGGCTGGTCGCCCATTGGACCCGCCTCGTCCGTCAGCATAATAAACGCCGTGTTTCGACGTGTCCGTGAAGACAAGCAGGCTATCAGACCGGATGTACGCTTCGAACAGGTCTCGGATCTCGTTCCCATTGTCGAGCATGCATTCATCGATCCTGCATCGTTACCCGCCTCCGAAATCATTCGCCGCGAGGTCTACACCAAGCGAAGCAAAAAGGGTGTGGCCGTGCGCAAACTGGTTGGTTGGAAAACTAATAAGAGCAATTCGGATCCGGCTTATCCCAATTACGTGGTTTTCTTCACCGATTTTGCCCCGGGCCGCAAACAGCCATTGAAAACCGATCTGCGTGTGGCAACCAACGAAACAACGTTGCATACTTTCGCCGACGATTGGTTGGCGGCCAATATCAAGCGAGGCTGGGAACAGGTAAAGTGTAACAAAGGTCGAATGGGAATTGAAAACCATCACGACCTTGAAAAAGTATCACCATCCATTCCGCCTTCGGAATCCATTCGCCATCTGAAAATCTCCTTTGCCCGTTCGACTTCGCCGACCTTTCCCATCATCCGCAAGCGATTGAATAGATTGGCGAAACTGGGTTCGCTGGACATCACCAACGACGACAAGGGCCGTGAATCCTGGTTCGAGCTGTCGATCACTCGCGGTTTGGTCGAGAACGCCAAACGAATCGACAACTTACTCAAGATCGTCAAAGGCTGGAAGACAACGGAAGTTTCACTCGACGGTGAGTTGATCGGTAAGCACGATTTGCAGGACTTCATGAACATGATCGAGGATACTCGCCGCTGCTGGCTGAAACGGAAAAAGCATGGGTTCGATTATTGTCGCAATACCTGTGCCCTCGGTTGTGATTCCTTGAATCTCTGGGGTTCCCACGAATGGCTGAATTATTCCGGATGCGACGCTCCGCCGTGGTGGACCGTTGGAAGCTTCGACGAGGAAAAAATCGTAATTGACAAGTTTGTATTGAAACGCCAACTCGACGTTGAACGAAACAGTGGCGTGCGGCTATGCCCAGTTTTCCAACGTGATATTGTATTGTCAAAGATCGAGGCCCTGCCTGATACGATCGAGGTCGACGGCGAAAGCTGGATTCAACTTTATCACAGCGATACGGGAAAACCAGCGTGGATCTGGCCCGCCAACGAGAAAATACCGCCGACCTTGCGAAAGACGAAAGACAATCCCTGGTGTGACGGCGGCATGAATATTCAAGTGGATTTGGGTTTGAGCGATGAAAACAAAAATGAGGATGCGGAGCATACCATCCCGGAACGCACCATCCCACCGACGCGATACGCCGATGTTGTGGGACAAGACAAGGTCGTGGAGGCCGTCCGCGACCTGATTGAACTGCCCCTCAAGCACGCCGAGCTATTCATCCGGATCGGGGCGAAACCGAAAGCAGGTGGCGTCATCCTCGCCGGTCCTCCCGGTACTGGTAAAACTTTGCTGGCCAGAGCTGTAGCCGGAGAATGCGGTGCGCATATCGAATCCGTCTCCGGACCGGAGCTGCTTTCCAAATGGGTTGGGCAAACTGAAGAAGCATTACGAAACATCTTCGAGCGGGCGAAGACCTTCGCACCATCAGTCATCCTCTTCGATGAGATCGACTGTCTCGCCATTTCCAGAGGAAGCGCTGACGCCCAGCACCAGAAAAGCATGGTCACGCAATTGCTGGCTTTGCTGGACGGATTGGAAAATCGAGGCAACATCTTCGTTATCGCCACCACCAATCGACCCGATGATATCGATTCTGCTCTGCGTCGACCTGGCAGATTCGACCAGATCATCCTCATGGGACCGCCGGATGAAACGGGCAGAGCCGCCATCTTTCGGCATTATCTGGAGCCTCTCGTCATTGATTCAACGCTTGACCGCAACTGCCTCGCATCCGATCTCGCCACCCAAACACCAGGACTTACCGGAGCCGATATCGCACATATCTGCAACCGCGCTGCTTTATTCTGTGTAAAAGACGCTTGCAGCATCGACCCGCCGCCCCCAAACATCGCAATTTCCGAAGAGCACTTCCAACAGGCAATAAGAGATATTGGTGGTAGCGATATCCAGCATCGCAACCCTTCGACACCTCATGATCCAGAACCAACCGGCAGTCCGGCTTTGCCAGAACCAGCCTCGTATCTGATGCAGGGATAATACACTGATCAACGCTCATCCTGCGGACTGCGGCATCTTCTCGTTTGAAGCTTGCGTGGAAGGAGTCCAGAAAAAAGGGGAGGATGATTGGTCAGCTATTAACGCAGAAATAGATCAAATAACCGTTTTTGCCAGCAACCCATAGTCCGAGCGCAGTCCGAGAGAGAAACGTCGGACTGGGTCCGAGGAGCCCTCGGACTCCGTCGGACTCCGCATCGGACTCATTTCGTCGGACCAAGCCAATATTATCAAGGACTTAGGCCATGTTTTCACGGAGTCGTTCTCGGACAAAAAAATTATCGGATATTGAGATGCTCTGGCTGGCTGTTAGCAATCCTTGAGAGATTTCCTCTTCGCTTTCCGGGAACATCTCGTTTTCAGATTGATCAGCGGACTCTGCAGCATCGCTATCGCCTGTCGGGTTCCCTGTGCTGCCTCCCGAAGAGCAGGAAAAAAGGAAAAGGATAAGTATCATCAGTGATAGAAATACGAAATATCTACAAGTAGCCATTGTTTTCCTCTTTTGAAAGCTGCAATTCTCGAAGAGCTACAGCTTTTCTAGCAAGTCCTGGTATCGTGCGAAATCGACAATCCATTCAGCAAAACTGCAGTCGAACCATCTGTATCGATTCTCGGCTGCTCTTCCTCAATCAATACGATTTTTTCAATATGCCGAAAGTACCATGACATGGCATGCAAGTAAACAGCGATTGAAAAGGACGGCGGGTGTTTCCTGCCGATTCGATAACAGCCAGGATGCAGTAACACCACGTTCGAACGATTGTTGCTGATCTCCTACTAACCGCCGCCGGGGCTTGGGGAATTCGTTCCGCCCATTTTAAACGGGGGCGGGTCTGGACGGCATTCCGCAATCCGCATTTTTATGCACGACCCTCGCTTCGCTCGGGTAAAGGGTTAAAGAAAAGAATCCCAAGGGTAAAAGTGTAAAAGAACCAAAGTGTCAATTTCGGTCCCGAACAAGACGAAACCCGCCGCTGACGTTCCGGTCGCCGGGGAAGCCGTCGTTCCGAGTCGCGGAGCGGCAGAGCTGAGCATCGTAGTACCAGGAACCGCCGCGCAGAACGCGATACGCACCCGTAGCCGGGCCCGTAGGATCTGTTCCCACATCGTTCTGGTACGCATACTGATACCAGTCCCAAGTCCACTCCCAAAGGTTGCCGCTCATGTCGTACAGACCAAAGGCGTTAGGCTCCTTGCCACCGACAGGCTGTGGCCCGCAAGTCGTTGATCCCGTGTACCAGCCGCTGCAATTGTATCCACCAGCATAGCTCACGCCACTGTTCCCGCCGTACCACCCGATCTGATCGAGGTTGGGGTCCAGCGGGCTCCGACCGGTTTGGGTGATCGTTCCATTATTTCCGGTACTATGATAAAAAGCGGTATACTGGTTTCCGGCACGAATCGCATATTCCCACTCCGCCTCTGTCGGCAGTCGATACCCTTCGCAGTCCTGGGGTTTTGTCAAGCTGTTAAGGGCCACCGTGCACTCGTAACCAGAGCAATAGGTACTTCCGCCGCAGCCCGAACCGATGGTCCCCGTGCAATTCGTCAATGTGTAGCATTCGCTAAGACCGGCATTCCGGCTCAGGGCATTCGCGTATTCCAGCGCTTCATACCAGTTCACCAGATCCACCGGGCAGTCTTCACCGCAGTTCGACAAGTAGCTCGGATCTTCACCCCAACCTTCCGCCTGGGCTACAGCCCGCCATTCCCCTTGCGTCACCTCATGCGCCTGCATCTCAAAATCGTAGGTCAACGTCACTTCGTGCAGTTCTTCGTCATCCGTATCCCTCCCCGGCTCGTCAATGCAATTCCCAGGATACCCCGCCGGGCAATCCCCGTCAGGACTACCCATCCAAAACGTGCCGGCAGTGATGGAGACGAAATCAGGGGTGGGTTCTATCTCCACATCTTCTTCCGTCTCATCGGATAATTCCTCGTCCTCGTCTTCGTCGCCGTCTACCGCTTCAGGCTCACAGTCTGGGTAGCCCTCGTAACCGTCAAGACAAGCGCCGCAATCCTCAGTCATAAACGCGTTGTCACAAGTACAGGAGCCATCGGTGGAATTGCAAGTGCCGTGTTCGTTACACGGATCGGGCTGGCAGGGATCATCACGGCAGTCCGGAAAGTCGATATACCCCTCCTGACAGGCCGAGCAATCCTCCGTCATGAACGCATTGTTGCAGATGCATTCGCCGCTTTGATTGCAGCTTCCGTGGTTATTTCGGCAGCTTGTGCCGTTAGCCAAAGCTTCGTACCCACAGCTTTCAGTACCCCATATATAAATTCCAGACTTGCATTCCGCGTCCGGGCAGTTCGGAGCAACAGTCCGGAATTGCATAGTAAATTCCTCACCAAGCGTATTGCCCGAAAGATCCGCCAGCCCAGCTCCCAAGGTGAAGGTATAGACTCGGCCATCTTCGAAACTCACGTCCGGTGTGAACACTACTGTTGTACCATTCTCCAATGTTGCCGAACCGGAAATCGTCTCATCAGTCAGGCTTCGCTTCAATGTAGCTTGCAGACTCGCCGGGTTTATCGTCTCGTTGAAGACTACTCGAACTTCCGTCAATCCCACGAGATTTTCCTGCTCATCCGTTGGCATACTCCAAATCATCCGGGGAGATTCCGTATCCGCTACTTCATCAAGAATTATCATCCCGAGATTCCACGTGCCATTCTCAGGGACTTCACCGGAAATTTCTTTGGATAATCCCAACTCATCGTGAGCAATTTCCACTCGTGCCGTTCCAGCCGGAACCGATGAAACGACAAATCGTCCCTGAGCATTCGTCAGCTCGTATAAATCCCACCCTAAAGCGGGATACACCGTGACACGGGCATTCTCTACTGGTGTACCCAACGGACTCAGTGCCTTTCCCCGAACACTGCCCTTGGAAACATTATTGGGTAGCACCAGCACAGGAGCCTGCACGGTCTGACTTGGATCATCAGAGACTTCCGCTACTACCGAGGTCAGCGTGTCGTCTAGAAAACTCCCACTACGACTGGCAGCAACCGTCAAATACGGAGACTTGTGACAGGACACTCGTATTCCGGAAATCGTGTAGCTACCTTCGGAATTAGTATCATCGTCCAGCATTCGACCACGAGCACCCATCGCAAACACATGAATATCACTGAGGTTTTGCTCCAAATCATCTTGGACTAGTCCCGTCACGGTATATTCTGGCAAGCTGCCTTCCGGTTGGACAAGCCCACCAGCCGAGAAATGAGTTAAGCCACCCTCTATGGTTTCCAAAAGCGTACCGTCGGCATTGACTTCCAAGACCGCAGATTTTTCCCAAGTCAGAGTCGTGTCATCAAAGGAATGAAATTCGATTTGTTCCCCTGGAGCCAATTCTAGCGAATTCGGCAAGGTCAATTTGGCAGGCTGGGAAAACGCAGTGCCATCCGGGCCGAAATGGAACATTTGTACCAATTCTTTGCCTGCTGGTAAATCATAAGGAGCCGCTGATGGATGCCCTTCGCCCATGTACAACGTCGTCCCAGTACCAACGGGAAGCTGGACATCATTCTCTGAAAACGCCAGCAATGCACCATCAAGATTCGATGCCGATACCTGTCCCAATGCTACGGGCTGTGAGTTCTCAACAGGCAGCAAGTCAACCACGAATACCGAGACTTCGTCTTCTGGTAGTACTTGCTTATATTGGCGTGAATACACACCACGGAGAGACGTTGCGCCATCCGCTGCGAAAATCTGTCCTCCGTCTTCGGGAAGGATTACGGCACGGCCACGGCTATCTGTGGTCGAAAGCACTGCGTCTTCACCCCATAAGCGCAACTCTGCTCCCGGTACCGGTTCCCCACGTGGATTTACTACCAAAGTCAATACCGTTTCCGGTGGAGCACAACGGCCTGATAGATTCACATCGCTGCTTGCTTCGCCCTCACTAGCATTGGTTTCGATGTGGATTTCTCCGGTCAATTCTCCAGCTTCCCGTGGAGAAAATACGACGGTACAGGAATGGCTCAGGCCGGGCGCAATCAGAATGGGATGTTGAGAAGTCGCTGTACAGGTATCCACATCTAGGCGATAATCCCTAGTACCTTCCGCTATTTCCAATTTCGTAACCTGCAGCGTTCGATTGCTTTGCGGATCTTCAGGAAGATTCCAAATCGTCAGAGATTGCGTTTCTTCTTCGCCAATATTTCCAGCGTATCCGAACTCCAAACGTGGCGTAACGTCTAGTCCTGATTCGCCTTTTTCATCGGCGAAAAGAGAAATTTCCAATAAATTACCCTGGAAGCCTTCCCCAATAATCTGCAAGGTCCCGGTATCGGAACCGGCGTCTACAGGTGCGTATTGTAGAACAATGGCTAGATTCATCCCCGGTACCAGGACTACTGGGACTTCAATGGCTTGATCGCCTTGCAATATTGTCTGAACGGAAAATTCCGGAGTGGTTGCTTCGCTAATCCATACCACAGAAATCGTAAGATCTTCCTTGCCATCATTCGTCAACGTCAAGGTTTCCGTGGATGTATCGCCCAATACTACAGCTCCAAAGTGGATTTCTTCTGGGCTGGCAGAAAGCAATCCCTGAGAGATTTCTTCTTCGCTTTCCGGGAACATCTCATTTTCAGATTGATCAGTTGACTCTACAGAATCGCTATCGCCTGTTGGATTACCTGTGCTACCTCCCGAAGAGCAGGAAAAAAGGAAAAGGATAAGTATCATCAGTGATAGAAATACGAAATATCTACAAGTAGCCATTGTTTTCCTCTTTTGAAAGCTGCAATTCTCGAAGAGCTACAGCTTTTCTAGCAAGTCCTGGTATCGCGCCCGAGCGCATCTCAATATCCGATAAAATTTTTGTCCGAGAACGAATCGACGAAAACAGGGAGAAATCATGGTTAAGTTGTTGATATCATTAGCTTGGTCCGACGAGTCGAGTCCGATGCGGAGTCCGACGGAGTCCGAGGACTTCTCGGACCCAGTCCGACGATTCTCTCTCGGACTGCGCTCGGACTACGGGCTGCTGGCAAAAACGGTGACTTGATCTATTTCTGCGATAATATCACGCCATTGACTCAAGCGGGTGATGGCGTTCTCCTCCAGTTCCATTGCTAATAGCTTGCAAATCTCGAAAGCAGACCTCGACAAATTACTTGACAGATACGTCTATATAGACTCTAATGTCTTTAGGAGGTAGACCTCAAATGGGTTGCTTGGAAACGGAGGTTGAAGATCAGATGCTGCCGGAATTCACACGTGAGGGACTGTTGCCTCCCGGCGATTATTCGCTGTCGCTCGACGAGTTGTACGAATCGACGCTGGTCGCCGGTCCATCGGCTTACCCCAACTGGGATGCTTTGTGGCGGCGCAAACTTGTGGACAATTTAGGCATTCTCACACGGCAACTTTGGCAGGTCGGAATCGAAGAGATATTCATCGACGGATCCTTCGTCGAGGACAAGGATCACCCCAACGACATCGACGGCTACTTCGTCTGCGATCTCAAATCGCTGGTTTCGGGCGAGTTGGAACGCCGACTCAATCTGATCGACCCACACAAAATCTGGACCTGGGATCCCGTCTCACGCCGACCCTATCGCGGCTACCCGAAAAAGCAGTTGCCGATGTGGCATCAATACCGGATTGAGCTTTACCCGCATGTCGGTCAGCTTTCCGGCATCCAGGATCGTTTTGGAAATGAATTGGAGTTTCCCTCGGCTTTCCGGCTCTCCAGACGCAACGGAGAGCCGCGAGGGATCGTGGAAATCGTCAAGGGAGAAAACCGATGATACGCAACGAGAACGAATACCAGGAGGCGGTGGGGCGTTTGCAGGAGGAGAGAAAACGTCTGGACGAGCATCGGATGCGCCTTGAGGAAACCGGGCTTTCCTCCGATGAGATCAAGCGCGCTCTGGATCCTTTTCGCTCCTTCCACGAGCAGTTGGCGGAGGAGGTGGAGAGCTATGAGCGATTGAAGCGCGGCGACATCGCCGAGATGCAGAACCTGCACGGTTTGGGATATACGCTGGTCGCCTTGCGCATCGCACTCGGCATGACCCAACGTGAACTCGCGCAAAAGCTCGATGTGCATGAAACGCAGGTATCGCGTGACGAACGAAACGAGTATCACGGAATCTCGGTCGAACGCGTCAGCCGAATCCTCGACGCGCTGGGCGTCAGGCTGACCAGCATTGTCGAGCACCTGCCCGTTTCTGGCCGGGATAGCGTGCCCGGTTCTCAATCGGCATGATGCGATCTTCGGTTTTCCTCAGAAATCAAACCTGTCCTGCACGCCGCCTTCCCGCAGCTCAGGCTCCACGTAGCGCCTTCTTTTGATCTGTCGTAGCGACACGTCTGGCTGTGGTAAGGTATTTCTCTCTATCCCGTTTTTGATACAATTCGACCAATTCGACCACCCGTTCGGCATAGGTTTCAGGCTCGGCGTCCAGGGCCAGACTTTTGAAATACGCCGGGAAGACTTTTTCCCAATTGACGTAGACTTGTCGGGATCCACCCACGTCCGCAAAGAAGATGATTTTTTCTCCTTCATCGATCCGTTCCAGCAATCCGAAAATAAGATCGAAAGCGGCGGCGACCTCGGTTGAATTCACCTTGCTCGACATCTCGACCAGGCGGTCGAGCAAGCGCGTGCAATCGGCAATCCAGGCCCGGGTGCTTCGTGAATGCTGGATGAAGGTTTTCGTGTGCACGTCGATTTCTTCGTAGTATCCGCCTTCCAGACTGACCTTGTGAAACGTTTTCACATCTTCGATGGGTGATCGTTCATCACCATCCATCCTGAGATTGGTGAGATCGAGATAGTTCCCGACGAGCTTGGTGAGTTTGGTGTCCGACAGAAGGTCGATGGCGTCATCGAGGAGAAAATAGATCATATCGTCATCCATCTTGCGCATGACTTGTCGAAGCTTGTCGCGGTCAATACTCTTTCCTGACATTTTTTCCGCCTCCTTTCCGTATGCCCGGGTCAGCGGGACATTTTCGTTTTGATTCGCCTCTTTTATCGTTCGATCTCAGGTAGCGTCCGTACGGTCCACTCGCTCCCTCAATTCCTTGCCGACTTTGAAAAATGGCAGGCGTTTTTCGGCTACGCTGATGACCTTACCTGTTCGCGGGTTACGTCCGTCGTAGGCCGGATAATGCTTGGAGATGAAACTGCCGAAACCGCGTATCTCGATCCGGTCTCCAAGGGCCAAGGTGTCAGCCATGGAATCGAAGATCAGCTTGACCACCTGCTCGGCCTGCCTTTTCGTTATGTCGGCATCGGACGCTAGTTTTTCTACAAGGTCGGATTTGTTCATGGGCTGCTCCACAAAATACTATGCTACTCGTCGAAGATCAGATTCTTGTCCTCCACTGAAAGCCCAAGCGCCGCCAGAATCTTTCGTTGCGTATCGATGCGGCAGAGAAAGCCTTTCTCGATGCGGTCGATGGTAAGCGTCGACAGGCCAGCCTGTCTGGCGAGTTCCGCTTTCGACATCAACCGGTCTTCTCTGAATTTTCTCAGTTTGTTCATACGATACGACTTTCAATACTTTCGCCAGACTTCAAAAATGGATGTCAACGTCAGCTATTTGGAAACATTTACAGGGACCATTAATACTCAATATAGCTGATTATCTCAAGGTTTTATCAATCCATGAGGATCGTGATTCTAATCGCGCATCAAGTATGGTGGTGTCTCGATAGAAGGAATGCCGCCGGATGTTTCAGGATCATGATGTTTTGAATGCTTGCGGTGATGAGCATCACCGGTCATATCGCGCACGGCCTTCTTGAAATGCTCCCTCGTAATCGCGATGTTTTTGGGTGGCGGGTTGATGCGGCTGGCTTCTTTGACGCAGAGCAATGCAGCACGGTGGCAGACATGGGCGATGTCGGCTCCGGTGAGGCCAGGTGTGCGCGAAGCAAGTTCGGCGGCAAGGTGATCAGGATCGAGCGCCGGATCAAGAACAAGCGGTTCCAGGTAATGCAAGAAGATGGCGGCTCTTCCGCTTTCGTCGGGCGGCCCCATGCATATGGTCTGATCGAATCTGCCGGGTCGGCGAAGGGCTAAGTCGATATCATCGGGCCGGTTGGTGGTGGCGATGACGAAGATGTTGCCACGTTCCTCCAGACCATCGAGTAAGGCCAGCAATTGCGTAACCATGCTTTTTTGATACTGTGCATCGGCGCTTCCTCTGGAGACGGCCAGACAGTCGATCTCATCGAAGAGGATGACGGAGGGCGCGAGCGTTTTCGCTCGCTCGAAGATTATTCGCAATGCTTTCTCGGTTGCTCCTACCCATTTGGAAAGCAGTTCCGGACCGGAGACGGATTCGATGTGTGCGTCGCACTCTCCGGCGACAGCTCTGGCCAGCAGCGTTTTACCTGTACCCGGAGGCCCGGCGAGGATCACAGCGCCAGCTTTTGGCTTGGCTCCGATCTGGGTGAAGAGGGCAGCGTGCTTGAGTGGCAGTTCGATCAGATCGCGCACGGCTTCAACGACCTTATCCTGACCTACGACATCGGCGTATCGCGTGGGCGGTATTTCGCGTTCCGGGATTGCATGATCCGCATCCCCATTTTGTTTTTCATCGCCCAAGCCAAGATCCACTCGAATGTTCATGCCGCCATCGCGCCAAGGATTGTCTTTGGTTTTGCTAATCGTCGGCGGAATCCTTTCCTCGGCAGGCCAGAGCCAGACGGGCTTGCCGTCACTATTGTAAAGCGTGATCCAGCGGTCATCGGTTTCGATGATATCGGGCAAGTCGTCAATCCTGTTCAGTATAGTGTCTCTGTTAAAGTGCGGGCAGAGTCGTGCGCCGTCGTTTCGATCAGCGTCGATCTGTAGTTTCAAGGCATCCTTATCAATGACAAGTTTCTCGCCGTCACATTTTCCAACTGCCCACCAAACTTGTGCATCGCAACCTGAGTAGCTCAGCCATTCGTGTGTAGGCCAAATATTCAGAGCATCGCAGCCGAGAGCACAATCTTGCTTGCATGCATCCGGTCCATGTTTCTTTTGTTTGAGCCAACAGCGGCGTGCGTTCTCCAGACGGTTCATGAAATCTTGAAGGTCGTGCTTGCCGATCAGTTCACCATCAAGCGAGATCTCCGTTGTCTTCCAGCCTTTGACAATCTTCAGCAGATTATCGATGCGCTTGGCGTTCTCGACCAGACCGTGGGTGATCGACAGTTCGAACCATGACTCGCGACCCTTGTCGTCGTTGTCAATTTCCAACAATCCCAGCTTCGCCAACGCGTCTAATCGCCTTCGGATTATGGGAAAGGTCGGCGAGGATGAGCGGGCGAAGGAAATTTTCAAATGCCGAATGTCCAATGCAGAATTTCCGGATCGTTGCAGTTGAGATGCCTTTTGCGGTCTTTCCTCATTGGTCATTTGGCATTTGCCATTCGACATTTCCAACGTCCAGCCTCTCTTGATATTGTTTGCCAGCCAGTCGTCGGCGAAGGTATGCAGGGTTTCTTCACAGGCTGCCACGCGCAACTCGGTTTTCAGTGGCTGCTTTCGCCCTGGTGAATAGTCGGTGAAGAAGACGGCATATGCCGGATAAGCTGGGTCGTCCTCGTGCTTGTTGGTTTGCCAACAGACGAGCTTGCGGACGGCCAATCCATTCTTGCCTCGTTTCGTGTAGACCTCGCGGCGAATGATTTTGGAGAAGGGCAGCGATGCAGGATCGATTGATTTTTCCTCGGCAATGGCTACGAGATCCGATACCTGCTCGACACGCACGTCCGGTCTGACAGCTCGTTTATCCTCACGAACTCTCCGAAACACGGCATTGATCATACTGACGGAAGGCGCGGATCCAATGGGCGACCAGCCGTTAGCATTATATTGTAGTGTCATGCGCCGGACGGATTCATTTTTGCTTTTGGTGGAGATAAGATCATTACATTTGACTTCGACAACTACTTCCGGATTCACCCAGCGATACAGCAGGCCGTGATCGTTGGCCTTGCGGTACAAGGAAGCGCACTCAAGCGGCGTGAGTTGTTTCGTCAGTTCAGCTTTCTCACTATTGTTCCAGCCTGTTTTCACGCGACCGATGAGTTGAAAGACTCCATCCGGTTTCATGAGCGCTAGGAGAAGTTCTGAGACACCGGAGTCGGAGGCGACATATGCCACCACTGCCGCGTCGATGGCGATTTCCGGCTTGACTTTATAGATGCGGCCATCCGAAGCATGGATGACGATACCTTCCGCGCCGCCGACAGTCACGATGCGTTCGTAGCAGGTGGTCACATCGGTCGGAGTCTCTACCGTCTCGAATGGGGCGAGGTGAAAAGTCTCGTCATGCTGACCAATGAGTTGTTGCAGACACGCCACCCGCTCGGCAAAGGGCCGCCGTTGCATGTCGCTTTCACCATCCAGCAGCACATCGAAGGCGGCGAAGCGCAGGCTCTCGGGTTTTCCGTTGCTTCCCATGGCGGCACGCAGATCGAAGACACGCGGTCGGCCTGACTCAACGGCGGCGTACAGTTCACCAGCCAGCAGACCACGCCAGCCCTTCAGAGTGTTGTGTGCTTCCTCGGTCAGCGGGATGTCTTCAAGTCTTTTTCCAAACGGCGACAGCAACACGCAGTCCTCACCGTCGGAATGCAGAAACCATGTCTCGCCGTCGATCTTTTCGCTGACGACAAACGGCCCAGGTGGAAGATCCCGTTCGGTGCAATCCGGTGAAATCGAATGATATCGTCCCGCCACGTTTTTCTTGTAAGCCGCTATCATGGTCTGAATCGAGCTGCTCATGACAGCACCCCCAGGGCTTTCAACTCGAAGCTCGCCAAGTGAATTACCAGCAGATACATATCGCCCTT
Organism: Myxococcota bacterium; assembly: GCA_963663525.2. GTDB lineage: Bacteria > Myxococcota_A > SURF-8 > SURF-8. The sequence goes on along the minus strand of CAXXHC010000001.1, from coordinate 2,780,925 downwards.
AACGCGACCTTCGAGAAAACCCTTTATCGGCGTGCCGTTACGCTCCAGAATCAGCGGTCCCGTCCCCTTCGGACCCGACCCGACCAGCGCCAGAACATCGCGCTCTTCCAAGTGGCGGGCCAGGCCGAAGAGGAAATCAAACTCTAGCGAGTTCGTGTGTCTCACCTGGTAGGCCCGCGTGAAGGCGTAGCACCTGACGGCTTCAGATTTTGCTATCAGCTTGCCCGACCAGCGCGGCGGCGTATCGGGAACGAGGTTGGCTGGCATCTCCACCGGCTCGCGGCGGTCAATCTCGTTGCCTTCGCGGTCGTGCACCACCTCGATCATGCGCACCGAGTAAAGCGGCTGGCCGTCCGCGCCGATATGCACGCGATCACAGGGACCGGTTTCACGTCCCGCCGACTCCAGGTCGATTTCGGGATCACCATTGATCAATGCTTGAGCCAGGGAATCCGGATCGTCATATCGACGCTGCAAGGCGGCGTAGCTGGTGGATTCCATCGCCTTTAGCAATCGCGTGAAGCGCACGGGCGCATTCGATGAGTCGGTATAGCCGGGCCTTGGCGGGCAACGGCGCGGGACCAGCAGGACCGTGGCCTCACGTCCCCTGTGATCGGCCAATCGGATTTTACGGCAAGGCACAGTCGGCCTCCCAATCCAGGTCGAAGTCAAACTCGTCGTTTGTTTCGTCGCCCCATTCTTCAGCTGATACCTCCTGCCTCAAACCGATGAAGTCGAAGTTGCTGGCCTCGGCTTGCATCAGAAAAACGCCGTCTTCATTGGCCAGCAGAAAGGCGGGCGTCTCGGTATGGGTCGGGCGCGGTCGATACGGTACTCGGAATATTGCGCCATCCCGCAAGGCTTGATCCAGTGTCGGATCGAGCGAGTCGACATCAAGCCCATACACTTTGGTCACAACGTGGCCGAGAAAATCGTCCAAGGCAACCGGGCCTTCTACAGCTTGCGTTCGTCCCGATGTTGCAGACAATGTCGGTAGAGATTTGCCATCCGTATCCACAGCAACCAGTTCACTACGATTGATTGCATCGCCATCATCATTAATATATAGATCCGCCGTAGAACCGGCTCCTAAAAGAAACCGCCCATCCCGGGTGAGATGAGCGATAGCGCATTCGTCGCCGTTTTCATCAAGTGCGATACGCCGCTTGAATCCATGCAGGCGCTTGCGGTCAAGGGGCGTCAGACTAAAGCTGGAAGTATGACCTTTATAGTTTATTTCGATAGTTCGACTCATCACGACTACTCCTCGCTCTTGACAGACTCAATGATCTCGAAGCGGTCCACACCGGGTATCAAGGCCAAACTGCGTTTTATCCCGATCCATTCGACTTCGATCTGGGCCAGTGGACCGTCCGTGACATCGACCACTACGCCCTCGGAGCCTGGCGGAATGGGGTCGGGATCGTTCGGAATTTCAATCAAGCGAATGTGATCGCCTGGTTTAACGTTTGTCATTGTTACTTGCCCTCCTTGTTGAAGTGCATCTTGGCGACCGTCTTGCCTTTTGGAGCTTTCGGGTCTTCGTCCTCGTTGAAGCCGGTCCAAGCTTTATCGGCTTTCGCTTTTTTGTCTGCTTTCGCAACTGCTGGCTTCTCGGTTTTTTCTTTCGCCTTCCGGGTCTGCTTGGGTTTGTCGGTCTTAGCCACCTTTGCTTTTTTCGCTTTCGGCTCCAAGTATCTCTTCTCGCTGGCAGGAAGTGGCAATCGCTCAGAATAGTCTTCTTCCTTCCACCAGACCAGGGCGGAGCGCACGATGCGTCGGATCTGCAGCACGCTGGCCTCAGCGCGAGGTTTCATTCCTTCCTTGCCCGCCTGCATGGTGGCCGCCTCGCTCTTGAAAAATTTGTCTACGTGCAGCGGCAGGATCTTGCCCACCTCCTTGTCCTCGCCCATTTCGGTGATGAGCAGATCGAGCGTGCGTTTGGCCGTGCCGATGGTGGAAGGCTTTTTACCGATGCTTTTCAGATGATCCAGATACTGCTCGCAGGCGTCTTTCAGGTTCACGGTCGTTTTCTTCGTCGTCATGGTTCAGTCCTCCTGTTTGGGGTTGAGCACGCGCCGCAGCTTGGCGGCAGTTTTTACGCGGACCTCCCGACCCGTCGTGGTGTTGATTCCCGTCCATCCACCGTTCCAGTGCTCGCTTTTCAGGCGCACCGGAACCAGCTTGCCGGATACTTTGACAAGGTAAGTCTTGCCGATTGTCACGTCCTTCTTCTTCATGCGCTCCTCCTATCGTTCTTCGGTTTTCAAAATGGCGCGGGCCTTGGCTTCGGCCACGGCCAGGCGGCGGTGGGCTTTTTCCTCGATGCGTCGGGCCTTCTCGAATTCCTCCTTCGCCAGTTCCGTCTCGACGCCCGCGAGCGCCAGCGCCCGCTCGGCCTCGTCCACCTCGCGCAGGATGGCCTCGCGCTCGCTCTCGTGTGTTCTGTCTTTTCCGTTGGTCGTCGTCATGCCTCATTCTCCTTTCGTCATGTCGACTTTGATGCCTGCGTCGAACTCCTTGGCCGAGACGGCATCGGCGATCTCGTTGGCGGTGCGTCGCGCGAAGCCGCTCCAGGCGGAGGCGCTACGGCTGACATCGCGACACATGGCGTCGACGATCATCCGGATCAGACCCTCGTCCATCTCCGCGTCCTTCGTGATCCGGTTCAGCTCGCCCCGGCCGTAGCCCATCTCCGAGGCGGCGGCGTTGAGGATGCCGTTGACGAGGTCATCGAATTTTGGGGTGGTGGGAATCGTTGTTCGCATGCTCGTGTTCCTTTCTCCTGCTTATTCATCGTCCTCGGGAATCGTGACGTAGCGGCCCATGCTCTCGGCCCAGTAGAGTTTGATCCCGTGCTTATCGGTGAAGCTGTCGCCGTGGATTTCGTGGAGCGTCTGTTGGTGCAAGCTGTCCAGCGCACCCATCGCCATCGCGCGCGCGGCATGCCGGTCGGCGTGGCCTTCGTAGGCAATCTCGTCGACGAGTTCGTTGGTGTCCGTTTCCTCGTCCCAGCGGTAGATGGTGTAAGCATGTCCTTCATCGTAGAGTGCATGCTGGATTGTCTTGCCGGTGGTGGGGTCGGTGGCGTTGCGGCTGCGGATCAGTCTGGCCATGATCGTGTCCTTTCTCTATAGGCGTCGTCGCCGTGTTGCTTGTTGGTGTCATGCAGGTTGTGGTCCAGCTCGGCGTTTGTTTGTGGGGAAAACGAGGCCCGCAACGAGGCCAATTCACGCCGCTATTCGCATCGGCTATTCGCGCACACCCGCGCCGGTGCCGGTTATATTTCGAATCGTGACGAAGAAGGGCTACGGTTTGAGACCGGTTAGATGCCAAACACCCCAAGCGCGCGAAAGCTCGCATCTATTCCGAGCCCCCAAAATGGTCACTTAAATCGCGTCCGAAGCCCTGAATGGTCAGCGGATCTGGCTGCATATTGGCCAACGACGGCGGACATGGTGGGTTGTGTCATTAAGGACGGAAATCAAAATGCCGCCGCTGCTCTTCCCAGGACAAGGGCGTGTTTCTCGTAAGCCGCTCCAGCGACAGGCCGGACGGCTCGCTACCATCGAGAATGGAAGCGATGATGTCTGGGGCCAGTAACGTCAGATTGAGCAGACGACCGATGTAGGCACGATCTACATCGATGGTTTCGGCAAGCTCGCCGATTGAATGAAACCGCCCCGTCGTCAGTAAATCTCTCCAGCGATGGGCGCGAGCTAGGGAGACGGCCAGTGGCTTTTGCACGGCGGCATCCTGTAATCGACCGATGGTATCCGGCGGCGGAACGATCTCCTTACGCCCTGATTTCTTTTTGAAGCGCATCGGAACCGTGAGATTGACGATTTCCGAATGTCGATTGTCGAATGCCTTTTCATTTGTCACTTGGCATTCGCCGTTCGACATTTCCCACGCCAGCGCTTTCAGCGCCTCTTTCCGCACAGCGAGTTCCAGCCCATCCGTCCGTAGCGTCACGCTCTCAAGCAGCATCCGAACGATGCGCTCTCGTTCGGCGGGAAAGAGATCATTCCAAAGGCCATTCAGCTTTTTCAGAGCCACCACCGTTTCCGTATCAACAGACTCCAACTCTTTTTGGGATTCCCGAAACAATCGCCGCAGCCGCATGATGACCGCTGCCTCCACATCGCCCGCCGAAACGCTTTTCACCGGACAAGCATCGTAGCCGTTCTTGGCCGCAGTTACGCAGAGGTAGTAACGATAGGTCCGGTTTCCTTTTCGGCTGTAGGTGACACTCATAGCCGATCCGCAATGTGCGCAGCGAATAATGCCCTTCAACATTGCTGGCGTTTTCGCTCGACCGTTCTCACCACGCAAGCCGTGACGCTTGGTGCGCTCTTTCACCTTATCCCACAGCGCCTGATCAATGATCGCCTCATGCTCGCCGGGATAGGTCTGATCCTTGTGTTTTACGAGACCAATATACAGAGGGTTGTTCAGAATGCGGTAGATATGCCCGAGGTTGAACGACCGTCCCTCGCGCCGCTTGCCTTTCTTCGTCACCCAGGATTTCGTGCGGTGGCCGTTGTCGTTCAGTTCGCGAATCAGTTTCACGCCGGATTTGAGTGCAAGAAAACGCTGGAAGATCGTGCGCACCAGCTCGGCCTCATCCGGATTGACAAGCAGCTTTTTCTTTTCGAAGTCCACGTCGTAACCCAGAGGCGGCACGCCGCCCATCCACATCCCGCGTTTCTTGCTGGCCGCCACTTTGTCGCGGATGCGCTCGGCGATCACTTCCCGCTCATAGGATGCGAAGGTCATCAGCAAATTCATGAAAAGCACGCCGCTCGATGTATTCGTATTGAAGGCCTGCGTGATACTGACCATCGTGACATTGTGCAGCTTGAAAAACTCCATCAGGCGGGTGAAATCTGACAGCGAACGCGACAGGCGGTCAAGCTTGTACACGACCACGCAGTCAATTCGACCGGCGTCGATATCGCCGATCAACCGCTCCAGCGCAGGCCTCTCCATGGTCGCACCGGAATACGCACCGTCGTCGTAGCGATCCGAAAGCGCCGTCCAGCCCTCCTGAGCTTGCGACTGGATGTACAATTCGCAAGCTTCTCGCTGGGCATCGAGGCTGTTGAAGTTGGAATCGAGATTTTCGTCGGTGGATTTGCGCGTGTAGATCGCACAACGCACGACAGAGGGACGTTCGCTATCTCTTCCGGTTCTCTTTTTCCCATTTGCACCGTTACCACCGTTCATCGGCTTGCCTCGCGACATCCGAAGAATTTCGGTCCATTCCAGCGTGTCCCGGTTATGGCTCGCGCCACCGCCGACAGCGAGCGATACGGGACGCCACGATACTCGAAGTTCCGGTCCTCACCGACGATTACCTCGTGCCGCTCGCCCTGCCACTCCCGCGCCAGCAGCGTTCCAGGCAACAAGGCATCGCCGGGCTTTGTCTTTTTCGCACGGCTTTTCACACCCAGGTCATCGTAGCCCTCGTCATCGAGCAGCCTGTCCATGCGCCTGCGCGTCGTCTCCTTCAGACCGCCATAGGCCAATTCCTGAATGCGATACGCCAGGCGCTTGATCAGAAACTGGCGATTGAAACGCGGGCGGCGATGCGCCGCTGGCATCTTGTCGGCATCGTTCGCCGGAGCCTGTCCTGAGTGAAATCGAAGGGGCTCACTTTCCGACTGGGGCTCGTGCAATTCGTCCCACAGCTTGCGCAAGTCCTTGGTGGACATCGTTTCCAGATCAGCCAGTTGTTTGAGGATGGGTTCGGTTTTGCTTTCCGTCTGGTTCATCTGCAGCATGCTCCTTTCTCCGAAGTTCGATTCTCCGGCGTCCACAGCCTGCCGCTTGGGGCGACATCATCAAGTTGTTTCTGGAGAAAAGAGAAGAAAGATCACGCACCATAAGCGCCATATCGAAAAGTGCCAGTCCGCGAACAGGCATTTTGCAAAAGGTTCTGAAAAGCAACGAAGAAAAGAAAACGCACGGGCATAGCCAGTGGCCTACACCCGTGCGTTTCTATAGCACCACCGCGACTGGATCCGATCAGTGCCTATTCAAACCCATCTTCTCGTTGCAGCGTGCATACAATCTCTCCGCGTCCCGGATCCCGGCCTCCCGTTGCGCCTCATCGGCAGGCTTTTCCAGACCGAGTTTTCTTCTCGCCTCATCCACCGTCAGCACCTCCATGGCCACCAGCTTCGTGATATCCTCCGCACTCCAGTTGGCGTCCATCACCGCAGTATCGCCGTTCATGCGCTCGTCTTCCACCTCCGGACTCAAACCCATCTTCTGCTGCAAGCTGCTCTTGGAAATCAGACCGCGATCATACATATCGAGCAACACCTTTTTCTGATCCACCTCGGCGGTCAGGTCCAGATCGTTGAACTGGTAATGCAGCGTGACATCCTCAAAATCATGGTAAGCCTTCCACTCGTCGAACACCCAGTCCAGCATGTCGCGGGCATGCTGCTTGATGTCTTTGACCATCACCTGCATCTTCTGCATGGAAACGGTCGCCGTGGCGAAGTTCGGTCCGTCGCCGGTCACAATGCTTCTGGCCATGCCCAGCGCCACCAGGATGTCCTCCTTCACTTCCTTCACCTTGTCCTCGGTGTTGAGCGCCTTGCCTTCGACACCGTAGGTTTCGGCCTTGACGTAGAAGGGCACCACCAGTCCCGATTCGGCGTCCATGTGGTTCATCTCATTGCGGATATCTTCGATCATCTTATCCGTGGGCGCGATGAGTTTACCGCCGAAGTTGCCGCCGACCTGGATGAACCGCAAGGGCGCAGCCCAGCGCTTGGCGATGGCGCGCTCCGCCTTGCGATAATCGCGCAAAAGTTCGATGGATTCAAAGGCGGGCAGCACCATGCTCGTACCGCGCACGTCGTATTCCGGCGAGTTCCATTTCCAGTGTCGGAGATTGTTCAGCGACAGGGATTTGGGACCACTCATGCGGCCGTTGTTATCCCGCGCCCGCTGCACCACGTCGACAACCGTGTCTCCGTCGAGTTGAAACTCGATGCTGATGGGATTGACACAGATCAGCCGTTCGATGTCCTCGCCGGAACGCTCGGGGACGATAAATCCGACCGCATCTCCCTTGACCAGCAATTGAAAGATCATGTTCTTGATCCACTCGTTGATCTTTGCATCGCGATAAAAGGCTCGGGCCGCCTCCTGCGCCTCGGCGTTGTCCGAGGTGATTCGAATCTCATCGCCGATGGCGAAGGTGCGCCAGGCGTTGATGGCGTTGGAGACGATGGGTTCTTCCCGGTAATAGGTCCAGGCCTTGCGCGCCTGCTCCTTCCAGGATTCGGGAACCGCATTTCTTACGCTGACCGACTCAAAGGGATTGCGCATCATGTGGGCCACCGAGGCCATGGGGATGGACGCCGCGTCGGCGTAGACTTCCTGTTTCCCGCTTCCTTTCTGTTTCTTTCTTTTGCTCATGATGTCCTCTCTTTTTCAAAATATCGGCTTGGTTGCCAGGATCGTGACGTTCGGCACGATGAACACCGGGTCGTATTGCGGATCGATCTCCTGGGCGCGGCGAAGAAGCGCCGTGCGTAAGGCGTCATTTACGTGATCAGAACCTTTCGAATAGACGATGCCGCGCTCCGTTCTCACATAGGTTTGCGTGCAAAGCTGGTCTTCCACCTCCGGATCCTGCCTCGGTATCCGCAGTTTGCCCGCGCTGAGCGCCTTAGCGATCAGACGCGACATCTCCTCCTTGCAGCGCTTGCGGATTTCCATACCATTGGCGTCCTCGCCGACGGCGATGCTCCCGCCGAAATCGTAGGCCACAAGCTTCCCCAACATGCAGCGATCCCGAAACTTGTCCAGGGAAACCAGTTCCTGCTCCACCGCCGCGCCGTTGCCGCCCCGGTCGAGGCCAATGCCGACGGGATCGAAAACCGTGTCCACCAGGGCGATCAACTCCGAAACCAGCGGATAGGGCAGGCGCTCGGCATGAATGCGCATCACCAGAGACAGCACCTCGTCTTCATCCTCCTCCAAAACGATCACCTCGGTAGGGTCGCTGGTGTAACCGGTATCCACACCCACCCAGCAGCGACCGCGACCACCGGAAAGATCGGCCAACAGCTCCAGCCGTTCGCGGGCCTCCCGCTCATTGGCGCAATCCGTGAAATCCTCCCCCACCAGATCCGTCCGGCGATAGCCTTCGATATCGCTCACCGCCTTCATGACCAGCGCCGCGCTGAAAGCGCCGTAGGTCGGCTGCCCGTGCTCGCCGGCCACTTCGTGCCGCCAGCCGGCCGTTCCATCGCCGCCGTAAAAGGTCAGCAGATCTTTGCGGCGCTTGCCGCTCCAGTCGGGAGCGATCCAGGCGGGCCAGCGGAAGATGGTCCAGCCCTTCTTCCGGGCGTCCGGGCCGGTGAGTTGATAATAGGTCCGATCCCTCAGCCCGTTGGGCGTCGAGTAAACCCGCATCATGCCGCCGGGGTTGAGGCAGGGCATCAGCGCAGTCCAGGCCGCTTCCGGAAGCCAGGCCGCCTCGTCCGCCAGAATCAGGTCCACATGCAGTGAGCGAAAGGCGTCGCCCCGGGTTCCCGCCGGTCTGAAATGCGCCGTGCAGCCGTTCTTGAAAACGATATCGACATGGGGCGTGCGTTTGATCTTGAACCTGCCGCTCTTCTCCTTCGCCACGGCCTCGCTAAGAGCGGGTGCATGATGGAGCTGAAACTCGGTCTCGCTGATAATCGGATCGAGCTGACCCCGGTACGGCGCGGCCACCAGAACGGATTTCCCCCGGTTGACGTGACAGAACCACAAAAGCAGCGTGGTCAGATTGTACGTTTTGCCCACGGCGCGACCGTCCAGATGGATAATGCGGTCGGACATACATTCCATATCTTGTCGCTGATACCAGCGGTAGCGCCGGGGAGAACCGTCGCGGTTGACCAGAAATATTTCGCCCCAGCGGGCGGGGTTGGTTTTCCAGGAGTGCAGGCGTGAAAGCGCCGCCGGAGAAACGGAGGGGCCGTCAGCGGAAACAGTATCATTATATTTACCGGCAGCCGTTTTATCTGGGTTCGTTTTCTTGCTCAGGGCTTTGGTGAGTGCTTCATTCATCGGCTTCGGATCCATCGGCACATCCTTTCTACCCATCAATCGTTACGTGGAGTTGGCGGAATAGCGTCCCAGCTGTGCGACGGAGCCGATGGCTTGGATTCTACGTGCTTGGTTTCCGCGTCTTTCGGCTTATCTCCCTTGGCGGTAGATAATGCTTTGGATGTTTTTGACGACGTTTCAGGAGCGGTTTTTTTGTTGGCCGACGAAGGCTTGCTCGCCCGTGCGCCGGAACTACCGCTCACCGATCCGGTATCCACGCCGCAGGCCAGGCAGATCCACTCTCCGACCAGATTGAGATGCTGAGCAGTCTCCTTCCCGCAACGGGCGCACAGGGTTTTTCGATGCTCGCTGCCTTCCTTCGGCGGAAGCTTCAATTGCCGACGCAGTTCATTGACTTCACGCTCCAATTCGACGACCCGCCCTCGCGCATCATCTTCCATGACGACAACGCCCTCGGCCAGGGTTTCCGCCTCGGCCAGGAAATCGGCGAAGGTTTTCGGCGCTCCCGCCTCCTCCTCATCGCGGCTGTCTCGGGTCTCTTTCAAGGAGCGCAAGAGCCGTAGCACCTCGTTGGAAAGCGGAATGATGCTCTGCGGAGAGGCTCCGCCAGCGGCGGCCACATCCAGTTTTGTAGAAACCAGCGCCAATAAATGAACAACGAGTTCATCGAAGGTGTTCAGGTCCACAAGCTGTTCCGCGAACAGACGCTTGTTCTCCTCGTAGAGTTCTTTTTCCTCCAAGGGCATTCGGGTGCTGAACAGCCCATGGCGGCGTGCGTTCCGATTAGCGGGTTGGGCCCCAGGTCTGGGTTTTTCGCCGGAGGAAGGGGTCTTTGCGGCTGGCGTGGTCTTTGACGCATTACTGCTCTCACCAAGAGAATCGCCGACACGATCCTCTCCACACTCCGACTCCGGCATCTCCATCGTTTCCGCGTCGGATGCCAGACCCACCTCTCCGGCATCGACATGAAAGCGGCAAAATGCTTTTCCCTTGAGGCTTGGCTGACGGCAGCGCTCGCCCGTCTGCGGGATGATCATCCGACAACGTTTGCTCTTAAATGACATACTTACCTCCTGTTCGGTTCGCGCCTGGTGTCCAGCGACTGGGTTGAAAGAAAAAACGGCGCTGAGCGCCAGTTACCAGTCACTTCACATCTACCGTGACATAAAGGGCAAGCGAGCGAAAGCCGACTACCTGCATGGTTTTCTGTCATTACTGCAAAACCTCCAATATCCGGGATGCTCGGCTCCAGCCGAGTTCACCACCATCGTGGCACCTTGACCGAGCGAGAGAAAGCCAGCTACCTGCATGATTTTCTACATTCTTGCAAAAGTATGAAATTACTCATGTTTCACTCCAACTCCCGGTGAATCGCGATCACTTTGCCGTAAATGATGAAGTCTCCCGCCGCAGCCTCCACGGGCTCGACCAGCTTGTTTTCAGCGACCAGCAAAGCACCGCCGTCATCGTCGAAGCAGATGCGGCGGATCATCGCCTCGAAACCCACCGAAGCCACCACGATATCGCCGTCCTCCACCTCGTCCTGCACCCTCACCACCGCCAGATCGCCATCGAAGATCATGGCTTCGATCATGCTGTCGCCGCAAACCTCCACGCTGAACAGGGGCTTGCAATGTCCAAACCTGCGGCCTACGTGGATCGAGCCTGAAAAGCCTGCTACCTTACTAATGGATCCGCTCGCCTGCACGGCACGACGCAGGCGCGTGTCGATACAGACGTCCGACACCTCGGCCAGATCGACCGGACGGATCGAGCGTGACGAGCCATCGCCTTTCTCCAGATAGCCCTTCTTCACCAGCGAGCGCAGAATATTGAAGGCGCTCGGACCCTTGATCCCGAACTGTGCGGCGATCTCGGCCACGGTGGGAGGCCGCCAGTTGGACTGGATATAGGCCGTCATCCACTGCAAGATCTCCCGCTGTCTCTCCGTCAATTTCAGCATGTCGCGCCTTTCCTGTCATTAATAAGTAGCTAACACCTATAAGCTAGTATACACATCATTCTGTTATTGTCAAGCCAGCTACAAATTCCGATAGCCTTTATGTTGACAAATGCGGCTGTCAGCCGTACAATAGACCATGAAAGGAGGTGTGAGATGAGCACGCCCGCCACCCAACTGAAACGACTGGAAGCCAGGATTCCGGCCCATATCAAAGACGCCATCGAAAGAGCCGCTTTTCTTCAGGGGAGAACCCTGACGGATTTCATCATCGAGGTGGCCGGTTCCAGGGCCCGCGAAGTCATCCGCGAACACGAGGTGATTGATCTAAGCCGAGCGGACCAGATCGCCTTTGCCGAGGCCCTGCTGAATCCGCCTGAGCCCAACGCGAAGCTGAAAAAAGCCGCCGACTGGTATCTACGGGAAACCGAGCGATGAATCGCCCCGGTATCCGGAATCGTTATCAAATCGAAGCCCTGAAAAAGGCCCACTCCAGGAAGGATTTCACCTGCGGGAACGACACTCTCGATGCGTATTTCCACAAGCAGGCGTCACAGGATGCCAGACGGAAAGTGGCTGCGGTTTTCGTGGCCGTGGAGAAAAACAGCAAGGCCATCCACGGGTACTACACCCTTTCTATGGCCGAAGTTCTGCTGGATCGTTTGCCGGATAGCCTGGTTAAAAAGATGCCCCGCTATCCGGCCCTCCCGGCGATTCGGCTGGGCCGTCTGGCCGTTCACCAAGCTGTTCAGGGCAAACGACTCGGCACCTTCTTGCTGATGGACGCCATGCACCGCTCCGTCTTGAACGAGGTGGCCTGGGTCGCCTTTATGGTGGATGCCAAAAACGATCAAGTACGCGAATTTTACCTTCAACTGGGTTTCCACTCCTTCGACAATAATCCCAAGCAGCTATACAAAATGCGCCAGGATATCGACCCGCTTTTCCGCTAGAAACCCCCGAGAAACCGGGACTGAAGCCGACTGACCCGCCATGCTATTAACGCAGAAATAGATCAAGTCACCGTTTTTGCCACCAGCCCATAGTCCGAGCGCAGTCCGAGAGCGAATCGTCGGACTGGGTCCGAGGAGCCCTCGGACTCCGTCGGACTCCGCATCGGACTCGATTTGTCGGACCAAGCCCCTGATATCAATGACTTAGACCATGCTTTCACGGAGTCGTTCTCGGACAAAAATTTTATCGGATATTGAGATGCGCTGTCGGGCCAGTGTCTTTCGGCCGGTTTGAAAAATCAAGTTATTTCAGTATGTACCGAATTTTCGGACCCCAGGCATGTACGGACCACCGGACGCTTTTGTCCAGAAGGCATTGACGAACAGCACGGCTGCTGATTCAGCAGGAAAAGTTGACCCGAAAGGGCGAGTCGGATATGCTGACAACACTTGAATAGTGCAGTACCAAGAATATGCTATAAAACGTTATAAAAAGTTGACGGACTCAAAAATAGTCCATAATGTAAATAGTGTTTTGGCTCTGAATTTTATCTTATATAACATTTTCGGGAGATTGCCTCATGCGCGCTTTCAAGGAACTCTCTTCTTTTTTGGAAAAACAGATTACCGCCGTGCAGGCTCAGTGGAACAAAGCACTGGGCGAACAAGCCAGCGATCTCGAAGAGTTGCAGGCGCGCTATCTTTCGCTGCTCGACCTGAAAACCGATCTCGAACGTTTTGAAGAACGCCTGATGGGGATGGCCGACTCCGTAACCGCCCCGGCCATGAAAAAAGCCGCGCCCGAAAAAAAAGCACCGCGCAAAGCCGCCCAGAAAAAGAAACCCGCAGCCAAAGGTAAAAGATCGAAAGCCAAACGAGCCAACGTCTACCCCAAAGGCACCGTATTTCAAGCAAATTACAAAAAGACTCCAATCAACGTCATCGTGACGGCGGATAAAACTTTGGATTACCAGGGCAAATCCTTCAAATCCATGCGGGAGCTTTCAATGTACCTGAACGACGGCGTGCCGTCGTACCTGGCCAGCCTGAAAAACTGGACCATCCTCCCGCCGAGCAAAGCATCTGCCGCAAGCAAAGCCGCTCCGAAAAAAGCTGTAAAAAAGACCGCAAAGGCCAAAGTTACAACAAAAAAAGCAAAAGCTGCTCCTAAGAAAGCAGTAAAAAAGACCACAAAAAAGGCCAAAGCTGCACCCAAAAAAGCAAAGGCCACTCCGAAAAAAGCCGTAAAAAAAGCGGCAAAAACCAAAGCCGCCCCGAAAACGGTAGCGACTCCGATTAAAAAGGACGAAAAAGCCCAAACCGTTCCAGCTCAAGTCGAAGCGCCCAAAACCGAGAAAGCAGTCGTCCCGGAAACTGAAAAATGACGGATTGCACGTTTTTCACTGGACGTCCGGTGCTGCCCTAATCGGGTGTTGTTTCTTGTCTCAGATGAATCTCTATGCTATGGATCGTACAGGATATTTCCCGATTGTCAAGCATGGAGAGATGTCTGATGCAGCATAAGCCCAATGAACCGAAAAACAGATTTTCACAATCTTGATCTACGCCGCCTGCTTCAGCCGATAGCCCGTGATCTTCGTCTCAGCGAAATATTTCATTTCGATTGTCTCCGGCGCATCTTTGGCATCCTTCGGCACGAAGGTAACAACTTAGTCCCGGTAGACCTGGCTTGGCGTGGCACTGCCGAGAAATTCATGAGGTCGCCACTCGTTGTACCAGACGACGAAGTCTTCACAAAGCGTCAGTAGGTGAGTGTAACCCCGAATAATGGCCACCCGCTTGAGCCATTCATATTTCAGTGTCTCGATCACCCGCTCCGTTACCGCAATGCTGCCATGTTGCCCTACCGCGCCGAAACGATGCTTGACCTTGTATTCATCCAGGCCCAGGAATTCCGCAAATGCTTCACAGGTAAATTGCGTCCCCTGATCGCTGACCAGATGTTTGGGAATACCGAATCCCTCCTTGAATCTTTAAGGGATTCTAACACATCAAACGGTACAGTTTTCTGCGGGATGTCCCGCCAGTTGTTAAATCTTCCGACGATCTCCGTTTCTTGATAGCTCACATCGTAATGATCTGAATCTTCGACTGTCAACTCTTTTCTTGCCAATGTTCCCTCTTCACATTACGCTCAACTCGTCCGCCGGGAGGATAAGGCTCTGCTGGGGAGCAACCTGAGCGCCCGAGCGGATGATTACACCGGCGGGCGAGGCTTTTGCTTTGTCCGTTTTTCTTTTTTCTCCCGCCGGGCAATCGATAAAGCGAAAAATCCCAGGGGTTTGGGGACAGCGTCCCCATATCGGCGAAGCCGATACTCTCAGACGCCACAGGATGGCTGGGAATCCACATGCGCTGGACTTGCCGCAACTCTCCCCGGTTTGGGCGCTTCCTTTTTCTTCTCCTTTTTCAGCGCCTCAGCCAAAGCCAACAAATCCCGGTAGCCCCCGATCCGGCGAAAGCCTTTTTCGATCTCCGTAAGCGCCATCGAAAGCCAACGCTGCGGCTGGTCGGTCTCGGGACGCCAGCGCGTCACCCGCCCGATCCTACCGCGAATGTTGCGGATCGAATTCTCGATCAGATTCGTGGACAGCAAGCTCACATGCAGCGTGTTGGGAACCTCCAGCAGATGCAGGGCGATCAAATCCTCGCCAGCCTCGTCAATACTTGCAAGCGCCTGGGCGTTGCGCGTGGCCACGAAGGTGCGTAGGTTCTCCAAAGCTTCCCGGCCAGCATCCGCGCCCTGCGCTTTGCGAATGCGCCGCATCAGCCCGGCGACTTCCCCCCAGTCGCGTCGGGGTAGATACTGTCTGAGATTGCGCTCTTTGTGAACCAGGCAGCGTTGAAGGACGGCGTCGGACCATTGTTTCTTCACCGCGTTTTTCAAGGCCTTCGAGCCATCGAAGACGCAAAGAAGACGATGCTCCGGCTTGGGAGCAAAGCCCCGCAGCGCCAGGCGGGAGGTCAGTGCGGCGCAGACCTGCGTGTTCTCCGACGCCCCCACCTCGAAATCCAGCATGTGTTTCGTGCCGTCACAGGCAACCCCCAGGGCCACGATGGCCCATAGACCCTCGGCCAGACGCACCCCGTCCAACATCAGAATCAGCCAGTCGTTACGTGTGATGTCGCGAACTCTGAACTCATCGAATAGCCGTTTGCCTTCTTTCGTGAAAAGACGGCTCAGGCTGCTCTTCGACGTCTTCGGACTTTTAGGATGCACGCTTTGTTGATTCCGGGTCGAGACGCCGCCCACCAGCGACCGCAACAGCATCGCGTGAAGCTCTCCCGGTTCGCGGGCTGCTTGATAGCTGGACAAAACGACTTCCTCGCTCGCCCCGCTCCCCTTGTTTTTTCGCACCCGAGGACGTTTGACCGCTTCGCGGCGACCCTCGTGGAGCACCGAACCCGGAGCCGAACCGGCACGGGAATAGTCTCCCGATTTGTCGGGATGCCAGGCCGGACCACAAAGCAGCTCCACCTCCGCCGCCATCACTCGCAGAATCATATCCCGCGCCGCTCCACGAAGAAAGGATCGAAAGGTTTCCCCTGCTTCACTCATTTTCACTTGCCCTAAAAGCTCCAAGAACTCATACTCTTCCATGATGGTCTTCTCCTTTTCTGTTGCTAGCAGAATAATCCACGCCCATTCTGGGCGCGGAGGAGACCATCGTCAATTTTTAACAAGTTTTGGGACGCTTCCGTTTTCTGGGGGCAGGGCATGATTAATAGGACGAGTTACAATTCAAACTGATACCCCGCGTAGAACTGCAACCCGCCATGCTCCGCGCCCGAAATAACAGTCTGTGTGCGCTTTACCCCGTTGTCCAGCACCTCGCTTACATGATCGACCTTTGAATAGATGTAACGAAACATGACCAGTGGCCCGCCGTTCCAAACATCGAATCGACATCCAGCCCATATCCCTAGTGCGAATGATACTACGTCAGATTCAACAAACTTCCCATCAAAACGACCGTCGTTGGAGGCAACGGTTCTTAGTAGAGAGTTTCTTGAAACACCTGCACCCAAACCTGCCAAAGGACGAAAAAAAAGTAACGACTCAGGCATGACGGACTTCAATAGAAAGTTAAAGTTGTACTCCAATTCTAACAGGATGATAATCGAACTCAATTCGTCTAAGTATTTATAGGTTACAGCACCACCAACCTGGCTCGTACTCAAGTTATAGACCCAGTAATCCATACCCATACCCAGTCTTATGCTTTCTTCGAGCCAAGGTAGCACGTAATGCATAGAGATTCCGAACGCCAACATACTTTTTACGTCATTTTCCTGAGATAAATCTAGGGCCAAATTAATTCCAAGTCGCGGTTCGATCATTAAATACACGTCCGAATCTTTACTTTCTTCGGAAATTGGTGCAGTAGATTTCTCCTCTCCATTCCACCCGTTCTCATTGTCAGGATTTTCTTTTTTATTGATAGGAGTATTCTTTACATCGCCCTTTAAATCAAAATGATTTGTCACGAACAACTCTTTTACGGCACCTGGCAAGGCATCCACCATGGCAGTAATTGAGTCTCCTTTAGCTTGACGGCTGGTACGATATAAAACTTTTACTTCTCGGAGATTTACACGTCGGAGATTCAGAATCCAGACACCTCCCACTCGTCCCAAATCGCCAGAAATAGCTTCCAAAGCCCCTAATGCCGCGCCAACTTCCGCCATACAATTCACATTTGCTTTCCCACACTTCTGCAATATTTCTTCTCCACGCAAAACCGTTTCAATATCTGACTGAGAAACGACATACATTTCTGAAATGCGTTGCACTTCAGCATCTAGATATCCCGATAAGGACTCTACATCCTTTGAGGAAACCCCCGATTTTGCTTCAATGCGCCACACTATGATATTTGGTGTTTGTTCTCTGGCGTAAAGAGAGTTAACTCCATTGTTGATAAAAAGCAGAACAAATATTGCAAGTCGAATTATTTTATGCATTTTTGGGTACTTTCCAGATCCAATGTTATTTTCTCCTCCTAGATGTATCTCTATATTGCGAATCCTACAGGGTATTTCCCAATTGTCAACCTTGAAAACACTGGTCGAAAAGTGAGGCAGGTGGAACTTGATGGGTTTATTGAAATATTGTCACTGCTGAGACTATGAAGCAAGCCTCGCCGCGCACCGTGCGCCTTTGCAGGTGGTCGAAGTGTCCGCTGACACCTTCCATTTTCTTTCCCCGGCGCGTTTTCACCGTGTCGTCGGCGACCAGTGCGCTTTTGGAGCCAAGCAGGCCGTGCAGGCGCGCCGCCCGAAGGGCAGCACTGGACTGACAGGCACGCCAGTTCACGTTCTCCCGATTCGGAAAGTCGTACAGAGCGTCTTTTCCACCGGGGAAGATCTGCCTGGTTCCCAACCCGCAGAACGTGTGAATCGAGCGCAGTCCCAAAAGCGGCCACAACAGCAGTGCAAAAAGTGTTTCTTTCACCGGATGTCCGGAACGTTTGGCCATTCCGGTACGCATGGCCAGCGTGAAGACGCCCACGTCGATCAGTCCGCCCAACATCTCGTTGTCCACCAGAAATTCCGGTCGGCTGATCGCGGTGTTCAAAGGGGTTGGCAGTTTGCAAACGGTTCTGGTATGCTTGTTCATGGCTCCTCTGGGGGAATGGGTTGGCAGGTCGCTAACCAACACCAACTTGGACCTCCTAAAGGAGTCTTTTATTCAATTATATCAAATGGTTAAGTTGTTTCGGTGAACCCCGAAACTTGAGTATTGTTGCCTTACGGAATAATGGTAAGCGACAGGTATACAAATTGGGCGTTGGTATTCGTGAGGGAAGGTGATTGGCCTGAAGCGGCAAAAATTTACGAACTTTGCCTTGAGCGCATCCCGCAAGCGGAAGAATGCAAATCGGAACTTGACAAACTGCGTTCACGGCATGAAAGCTTGTTGTGACTTCGTTTTTAATAAGTACTATTGTGAGGATCAATGCGACAAAACATTTAGTATGCTGTCTGGCTTTAGGCAAAGCCTTAGACTCTGACCGGTATACTGGATTGCTATTTTCATGAGGGGAATCCATGGATACGTCGATTATGCGAATCATAGTTGTTGTTTTTTCAGTTATGTCGATCTTTTATGCGGGCTGCGATAGCGACAACCCATCAGGGTTGATTTGTGCCGAGGGTACGAGGATGGAAAATGGCCAATGTGTACCTGATTATGAAAAAGTAATTTGCGGGGATGGCTCGCATGAAGAAAACGGTGAGTGTGTTCCAGACTACGAAAAAATCACCTGTGGAGAAGGTTCGCACGAGGAAGATGGTGAGTGTATACCGAATTATGCCCCAGTTATTTGTGGCCCGGATACCGTTTTGGAAGATGGTGCGTGCATCCTCGAAGAGCCAAAGATAACGTGTGGTGAAGGCACGGTTCCACGAGGTGAAACATGTGTTCCTTTAGCTGACCAATGGGTTCATCTCCCGTTTCCGGAGAGCAAGGCGTATATCATTACTCAGGGTTATCATGGGTATTTTACGCATAACCTCGAAAACAATTCACCCTATGCCATTGATTTCAGTGTGGACGAAGGGCAGGAGATTGCGGCGGCAAAGGATGGCGTCGTGTTTTATGTGAAAGAGGATTCCAATGAAGGTTGCGCTGAGGAGAGTTGTGCCGACGATGCAAATGTAATCGGGATCGATCACGGCGATGGCACGATGGCAGTCTATGTTCATCTTCAGCAAAACGGTGCGGATGTGGAGTATGGAGACACCGTTTGTGCGGGACAAATCATCGGACGCACTGGAAACACAGGATATTCTACGGGTCCTCACCTTCATTTTCATATTCAAGACCTGTACGGGCAGACAATGCCTGTAAAATTTATCGAATTGGAAGATCAATCCCAAGGATGGCCCATTTCCGGAATGACGCCGATTTCCGATAACGATGAGCCACGTTCTTGCGAAGATGAAAAGGATTTTTCAAGTTGTTTGGAGGACACATTTATCTTTATGGGCGTTCGTTTATTGTCCGATATTCCATGCGTTATTGCCGAAAGAGATATAGATTACGTGCTCTCAGGCGTTTCTCTTCTGGGCGAAGGGAAGGTTATCGTTTATCTCTATTCTTATTCAAACGGAGACTGGTATAATGCTCGCTGCATCGATGTTGATCCTTCGGGACATTTCGATACGACCTTCCAATGGCCCTCTTCTCTTCATGGATCAAGGAGCTATTTGATGATTGCCGTCTGTGACGATGATTGCAACTCTTTCCAGGGATGGGAGTACTCTATTCCTATCTATTTACTCCCTTGATAGGATAACTATGTGGCAATTAATTCAGCCAATCATCGTGGCCTCCAAAACCTCAATCCAGGATCGACCAGGGACTGGGTACTGCTGGAAACAAGTGTCCCTGTCAGGCTTCAATGGGACAGTCGCGAATAACCAAGAGGCACACCTGCCTTCGCTGGGTGGATCAGAGGGGAAATTGCAATGAATTCACCAATGAAAGGTCTGGTTCACGCCCTTCCATCCCGAGATCGAGAGTAAAAATCGTGGCGCGGTTGGCAGACCGTTGATGCCCCCCCTGAGGACGTGTTGTCTGTCGAAATGTCCGGTTTCGGCCCCATCGCGGGGGTGGACATTTTTTCTGTAATCGCGTCCGGATGTGAGGGATTTACTTTCCGTGTTCCGGGATCGAGTATTTATCCGCGCATGAGATAACGCGGCGTTTCGGATGGTGCGCCGCTGCCGGAGGTATCCGACTCGTTGGAGCAGGAAGTTTTTCGGCGGGTGGTCAATGTTGAATCCGAGTCCGGATCGGTCGGACATGGCGTCAGTTGACGGAATGTCCGGACCACCGGACGCTTTTCTCCAGAAGGCATTGACGAACAGCACGGAAAAGGTTCAAGGTCAGCAAGATCACGATTTCGAGTAAGATCTTCATGCGGAAAGTATTTCAGAGCAATCCTGAAAAATCAAGTGATTCCAGTGTGTACCGAATTTTCGGGTACTACGGGGGTTGCTGTGAAGGTGAGGATAATCCATCGAAGTAAAGTGGAGAGATATGCCTCGCTTGAGTCAATGGCGTGATATTATCGCAGAAATAGATCAAGTCGCCGTTTTTCCGGCAGGCCATCGTCCGAGCGTTGTCCGAGAGCAGAACGTCGGACTTCGTCCGATGAACCCTCGGACTCCGTCGGACTCCGCATCGGACTCGATTCGTCGGACCAACCCAATAATATCAATAAGTTAAGCCTGTTTTCGCCGATTCGTTCTCGGACAAAAAAATTCTCGGATATTGAGATGCCGCTGCCGGACCATTTTGTAACTACCTGAATTTGTTCAAGTAATTTTTCTGAGTAGAGAATAGTTCGAAAATGAAAATCGGTATGCAATAATTCGTTTCGAACCGTTCTCTTGATTTTACTGCGTTTTTTCCATTTTCTCGCCATTTTTCTCCAGTCCGAAATCGGATTTTAAATTCCTTCCGGTATGCAGAAAAATCTTTCGAAATCGACTCCGGTCAATTCAAACATTTGAATTGTCGAGGCGTTTCGAGCATCGGTTCCTTCCGGTGTGGAAAACGAAAATAGGAATTGATTCTGATTTTTCCTCCAAGAAATTCGGATCCGAGATTTCGATACCCGGTTCGAGGAATCCAGGTTCTTTGAACAATTACTGAACTCCCGTCACGAGTTTCCGGCAACGTTTCAAAATATAGTATTTCTGAAATGTCTTTTCCAATTAAAGGCATTATGGTAGCTTTCTCTCAGTAAGCCATAAAAAAAGTACAACTTGCCAGCTTCGCACTAGACAAGGAAATGCAATGTCTCCACGGCCTATGCTTTCGCGATTGGCGTGTATTCTAGCTATTCTGCTATTCACTTCAATAACTTACGCCGCCGAGTATCGTTCTTTGGTTGCCATGAATCTAAAGTCGGACAAAGTGGCCCCCAACATATTGAAGGAAATCAACGACAATCTTCGCAAAGTCCTTCAAAAAAAGTCAGGGGCTGCCTTGATTACGCCGGAAGAGATTGAAAAGTTGACCCAATTTGGAAAAGAGTCGGAACGCTTAGCTTGTACCCAAAACAAAAAATGCCTGATGAAAATCGCAAACGACGCTAAAGGCGACCTTGTATTTGACGGTAGTATTGGACAAATAGGCAGAACTTGGACCGTGACTCTGTATTTGCTGGATGTCAAACAAGGTAAGATCGCAGCACGTGTGGTGAAAAACACGCAAGAGGATGAAGAACTTGTACAAATCGCCATGCAGGCTGCAACATTACTACTGAAGGAACTCAAAGGAATCACGGGAGCGGTTGTGATCCGCAAGGAAGAACTCGGGCCTCATCCCAAGATCGCGGTGATGAATTTTCAAGCCTCTGGAGTGGAAAAAAGTTTGGCTCACAACATCACTGAAATCGTCACTGTAGAATTGAAGCAATTCCAGGGGTTCCAAGTCATTTCCCACACCGAGATCAGCACGATGCTCTCTTTCGAGGGGGTCAAGCAGTCCATGGGATGTACGGACGAAGGATGCATGGCGGAGATTGGCAACGCTTTGGGCGTCAACTACATCGTCAATGGCAATATTGGCAAGATAGAGGAAACTTATCTTGTAAATTTGAAAGTCATCGACATTCGCGAAGCGAAAATCATTGGTCGAGAACAGGAGAGTTTCGTCGGCCCGGCGGACGATCTCCTTCCCGCTGCCCGGTTTGCCTTGCGCCGTGTTTTCGGGGCTCCTTTTCAAGGAGAAGGATTGATGAAATTATCGGTCAGCGAGGAAGAAACCGAGGTACTTTTCAACGGGGATTCTCTGGGACAATCACCCAAATTGAAGAACCCGGGAACGATCAAGGTGGGCAAATATCGCCTGAGTGCTAAAAAAGAAGATTTCTTTCCTCTTGAACGGGATGTATTCATTGAACCTTCCCGTCAAATCCAGGTGAATCTGACGCTGATTCAGGAACCTCCTGAATGGTGGGAGACGTGGTGGTTCTGGACAACGGTAGGCGTAGTTGTCGCAGGTAGTGTAGCAACTGGAGTTGTATTGGGTACGAGACAGGGGTCCACTCCCGATACAGGTACCGGTACAATTATCGTTGGACATAAAGCTCAATGAAAATGCTAGAGAGAGCCATGGAGAAATGTTGGAATGATACAATTCATTTATAAGGTTTTAGTCCTATTTTCTTTTGGTATCATACTTTTGGGATGTTCCGAAGAGATCGAACCCGGTTATTTTCAAATCGATTTCGATTGGCGGGATGATCCTCCGGAGCAGACCGATTCCTTGGGAGTTCATGTATGGCTGGAACGCGATGGGCTACAGGTTGCAGAATCCGCCATTCTAAATTTCAGCACCGGTATGGCGCTCGATCTGAACGATGTACCTAACGGCTCCAATCTCGTCGCCATCGCTGAAATCCTCGAATCGACGAATGTAGATGCCCACATCCTATATTTCGGTCGAAGCGAGTCATTTACATTGAAAGCCGGAAAAAAACTCAAAGTTTCGGTAGCTTTGCACCTGACGATGACACCGTATGTTGGTGAAGAGAATGATTCGGTTTGGATTGTTCAACAGTATTCGGGGACGTACATACCACGAAATTACACCAATATCACGACCGTTGGGCTTTCAATCCACCCCCCAGAATATTGTGAAGATCCCTGTCGATTGCTTGTGTCGAATCGGTCGGACTTCAGCGTTCTGTCAAATTCCCAACCGATTCTTTCCGAATTGGAACCCGTTGGGGATCGTTACATCCTTCCCGAGTGGGATTTGAATCTCGGATCATCGGATCTAGATGGCACACGAACCGTGTATGTCAAATTCGTCAACGCCTATGGCTACGAATCCAACATCGTTACGGGCCAAATCGTTGTGGATCGAGTTGTTCCAAGTCTGCTTACGGTTCCACTCGTTGAAAGATGTGATGGATATTCGGAAGCCAAGATATCTGAAAACGAATTGTATATACGGAAAGACAATGCCTGTCTTGTTCCAAATTCTACCGAGTGTTCCTATCATTGTGGGTATGAATACACGATAGACGATAAAACTACGGTGTCGCCGATCCGGGTTAATTTTTCTCTTACCGAATTGGTAAAAATTGCATCACGCGGAATCTATCTCTATGGAAATAGCAGTCCACGTGAAGATACTTTTACACTGTCTAGCAAGGACACCGCAAGTTCTTTCGTCGCCATTTTAAGTCGTTTTCCCGACACGGAAGGCACGCAAACCTTGAAAATTCATTTGGCCGATCTGGCTGGAAACGAAGTTACTATCGATCTCGCTGTTTTGCATTTCGATTACAAGTGTCCCACTGAACCTCTTGTCAATATTCCCGGAGCCGTTATTTACAACCGTGTACCATACGGTTCCGATGAGACTTCAGGGGAAGAATTCTTTTCGGTTGAGGGAAAAAGTGGAGCCTTTGAACCGTTTGCAAGTGCAATAATCTATTCGGATTTTTCCGGGGCATCCGAATCCGAACTCAACCGAGCCACGGTAGATGAGAACGGCTCTTTCAGTGCCATCAATGTAACGTCTGATGACAATCCAGAATTATTTATTTCTCAAATGGATCGGGCGGGTAATGAAAGCTCGCTCGTACTGATCCGGGATGTCACCTGGAAAGTTACCCTTGGATCCAAGATTGCGGAAAAAACCGTGCCCAACCCCGTTTTTTTCGGTAGTTCCTCCTGGTTTCCCTACACTTTGCAAACGGAAGGCTTTCAGGCAATGGATCGCAACAGCGGTATCGTTGAAATCGGTGGCGGATTAGCAGAAACGACGGGGGCGGGACGCTGGATAAAACATTTGCACCGTGGACCTGTAGAACGTGTAGACGGATCCATAGCTTACGATTCCACGCGTGGGGTGACGGTATTATTCGGGGGACATAGCAGCGGAAACGGTGTGAGAGATACATGGGAATGGGATGGCATAAACTGGTACGAGTGTACCCCGGTAACCTCCCCGGCTCCTCGGAAATCTCACGCGATTACCTATGACCCCAAAACCCAAACAACATACCTATATGGAGGGTATTTTTATCCATCGACATACTATGCGGATTTTTGGAAATGGGACGGTATCAATTGGAGGCAAATAGAACCGCTTACCGGAAATGAGTATCCCGGCCAACGGTTAGGTCATGCTTTGGCAATGGATACGCAAAATGACGCTTTGCTTCTATTTGGAGGTAAAATGCCAGGTAACGAAGCATTAAATGATCTTTGGTCCTATCAAAATGAAATGTGGATGAAAGTATGTCCAGGGGGGACACATTGTGAACAAGTACCAGCCAAACGTTATGATCATGCTATGGCTTTTGATAATCAGCGAAAAAAACTGGTGATTTTCGGTGGAGCCGCTCCCGATGGATATACAACTCAAACTCTGGGCGATCTTTGGGAATGGGATGGCGAAACATGGGATCTTCGTTGCGATGGAGTTCCGGAATCCGACGTTTGTGATCCAGCACCTTCGGCGCGTAGCGATCAGTCGATGGTTTTTGACTCGATTCGCAACCGTATCGTCATGTACGGTGGTGATCTGGTTGGGGAACCGTATTACAGCGACGAACTCTGGGAATGGGACGGTGAAAGCTGGGATCTTCGTTGTGATGGAATCCCCGTCGAGGATGTCTGCGATACCAAACCCAGTGGACGCTATTCTTTGGAGATGACGTTCGATTCCGGACGTGGCCGAACAATCGTTTTTGGAGGACACGATGGTGGTTCGGGGGGCGGTATTCAAAGTGACCTCTGGGAATGGGATGGTACAACGTGGGAAAAACGTGGAGAAACGACGAAATATGACAATACTTGGGGAACCGTCCCGGATGCACGTGAAATGCATACGATGGCATACGATGAACGCCGAAAACGAATCATGATGTTCGGTGCTTTCAGTTGGTCTTCGGAGGGTTACTATGGATGGAACGGCGTAAGCTGGGACCGTTACTGCGACGGCGAGCCCGATGAAGATACCTGCGATCAGATGCCGATCAACCGCATGGGAACGGATATGACTTATGACAACGAGCATGACGTGCTCGTGTTGTTCGGCGGTTGCGAGGAAGATGGCAACGGCCACACAAATGAATTGTGGGAATGGAATGGTGAGCAATGGGAATTGCGATGCGATGGCGAACCGATAGAGGACGTGTGCGGAGATGTGCCTATAAAAAGAAGTTATCATCGTATCGTGTACGATTCCCAGCGAAACCGAGTTGTCCTTTTCGGTGGCTGGGGGGGCAGCCGGTACTTCAACGATACGTGGGAGTGGGATGGTGAACGTTGGGAACAACGATGCGATGGCGAGCCTCTAGAGGATGTGTGTGAACATTCTCCCCCGGCGTTGTCGTATTTCGATATGTCCTACGATCCCGAACGTGGGAAAGTCGTTCTGTTTGGAGGATATGTTGACCAGGAATATCAATCGGATGTCTGGGAATGGGACGGTTCTGACTGGCTGAATGCGTGCGACTCTGGAAGAGGGGAAGTGAATTGTTCAGACGGTCCGGATCCTAGGTATAAACATACGATGGCCTACGACCGAGTTCGAAAGCATACACTCGTTTTCGGGGGAGCAACACCGATAAAACAAAACGATCTGTGGGGTTGGGATGGAACCAAATGGTTTCTTTATCCCTCTTGTGATTTGGAAACGGATGGTGACCCGTCTATTCGCTTCAATTCCGCCATCGACTATTTTATCGATCGCGACCAACTCGTTCTTTTCAGCGGACAGGACGACCAAGGTTATGTTCAGGATACTTGGCATTGGGAATCCGGCGTCCAGGCGAGAGGAGGCCAAATGATGCTCGTACCTTTCTCGTCGGCTCTGGGAGAAACAAACAGTGCATCGATAGAAAAAGTAGATATACGTTGGCTATCGGGAGGCACAGGCGCGCTGAATGATGAACTGCAAATTGGAAGCTGTTTGTTGATTTGGGATGAAGGAATGTGGAAAATTGTAGACGAACACGAAGCTCCATCGAATGCTCTTGAAGAACTATCTTGGACTACGAACAACCTATTGCAGCTTTCCCGCATGGCCGTGGGCAACGATCGTAATTTTGGAATCGCTTCCGTCCCGTTCGCCCCTAACGGAAACGGTTCTCATGGTTTAACTCATTATGGTACAATTGCGACGGATTACGTGGAAATGACGATTTGGTACCGGTTGAATGAGTAGAAGATGGGATTTGTAGTGGCAAATGTGGAAGTGCGAAACTGACCCATCCCCAGTTTGACGAAAAACTCATTTGACTTATGGGGGGATGTCGTTCAAGGCGAGAATGGCATCCGAGAGGGGATATACGGCGACGGCGAGCACGGCGGCTCCCCACTTTTGACATAGATGGTCTTCCACCAGATCGGTATGGCCCGACCATCCCTCGGCAGTGCCGCCGCCAAGGTTTGAAACGGCCCGTAGACCGTCCAGTCCAGCAAAATCACGACCGGTGTATGATGGGGTGCCAGAAGGTGTGCAAGACTCAGATGAAGGCTTTCGATTTCCAAACGCCTGTTACGAAAAAAACGCCAGACGCGCTTTATCGCATGTTTGGCTGCGGTGCTTCCGGGCAGCATGCGCCCCAGAGACAAAACGCCGACGCCTCGCATCTGAAGAGCTGAATAGACAATGGCAGACAGCGTTTTCTGACGAGAACGTCGCATAGGCTTTACATTTTCAATAATCCAATCCAGAATACGATTCGGGCCGAGCATGAGACACCTCCAAAATGGGAAGTCAAGCAACCCAAAGGTATCTTATGCCTCGGCCTTTCAAAATTACTGGGGACTACTCAGAGTGCGAAAGACCTTTTCTTATTTATTTATCGCTTGACAGGAGAATCTTGATCAATTAAGAATTATAATCATTAACTATATATATTCTTAACCGGTATCCTTACAGAAGGAATTATCATGAAGCGATGGAACATGATTCCGCTAATAGCAATATCTACCTTGTTAGTGCTTTCCGCTTGTGGAGGAGAAGACGACAGAGATGACGGCGGAGACAGTTCATCCAGTTCAGGTTGCAGTAGCGATGAATTTGAATGTGACAACGGCAACTGCATATTTGAATGGTATGAAAATGACGGCGCTGATGATTGTGGAGACGGATCGGATGAAAATTACTCATCCAACTCTGATGAAAAACTATGCAACCAATTATACGAGAACTGGAAAAACAATGCATGCATTCTGCAGGCGGATCTCTGCATCGGTTCACCAAGAAGCCTCTATTTCCACTGTCAGGAACGATGCGATCTTTTAGAACATAATTACGAGGGATGCATGGTTTGTTGCGATGAGGAATACAATGGCACAGAACTAGAAAGTTACTGTGAACATGAAAAGACCAAATGTCTTGACGATGCAGAGGAATGCCTGGAAGATTGCCACGATCCGACGGACATCGGATTTAATTGTGTACACACTTACGACTTCGAGGTAGAAACTCAGTCTGATTATTTGCGCTGCTACGGATGTAACGGTGGTAATTGCCAGTCAAGTGAAGGCACTTGGTATGACTCTTCCTCCGGCCTGACCTGGCAGAACCCACCCGCCGATAGCACGATGAGTTGGGAGGATGCGAAGGATTACTGCGCGAACTTGAGCCTGGATGGCAATAACGATTGGCGCTTGCCGAGCATCAGCGAGTTGCGCTCGTTGATTCGCGGCTGTCCGGACACTGAGACGGGTGGAAACTGCAACATCGACGACGACGGCTGCTTGGAGTGGTTGTGCAGGGATGATTCATGCACCGGTTGTTTCAATAACGATGGCCCTGCCAATGGATGCTACTGGCCGGACGAGATGGAAGGACCGTGTAGCTATAGCAAGTATTGGTCTTCGTCGCCTGTCGAGGACCATGCTGACTATGCGTGGGGCGTCTACTTCGACCTCGGCGAGTTCATCTACGGCATCGTCTACCGTGCCGGCATCTACTACCGCGAAGATGTCAGGTGCGTGAGGTAGGCTGTTTCCCGTACTGTACAAAAACTCAAACAACCTAAAAACCATACACCGTATGGCCATTTGTCATTTGTAAGCTGTTCAAGCTTGCTTATGAAAGGAAGGAAGCGATGGAAACGAAACGTTTGGGAGTCTTAGTATTGTTGGTGGGGTTGCTCATTGCCGCCGGTCTTTTCACTGCCTGCAGTGGAGATGATGATGAAGGAGGCGGCAACGGCGATTTAAACCGTGAAGGTGAAAGCTGCACAAAAACATCGGATTGCGAAAATAATTTGCGCTGCGTGGATCAAAAATGCGTGCAGGATGAGGAAAGTTCGGATGGCGATGATTCTGGAGCGGATGGAGATAATACCGGAACCGACGGTGATATTGCCGGCGGCGACGAACCTGTGGACGGGGAAATATGCGAGGTGACGAACAATTGCGCTTCCAAGCAGTGCTATAACGGCGATGTATGGTGCTACGACAACTGTGGAGAGCTGGATCATAAGGATGAAGATTGTGGAAGCGACAGTTGCAGCGGTGGAGAATGCAGCGGCTGCCAAGTCACGAACAATTGCGCTTCCAAGCAGTGCTATAACGGCGATGTATGGTGCTACGACAACTGTGGAGAGCTGGATTATAAGGATGAAGATTGTGGAAGCGACAGTTGCAGCGGTGGAGAATGCAGCGGCTGCCAAGTCACGAACAATTGCGCTTCCAAGCAGTGCTATAACGGCGATGTATGGTGCTACGACAACTGTGGAGAGCTGGATCATAAGGATGAAGATTGTGGAAGCGACAGTTGCAGTGGTGGAGAATGCAGCGGCTGCCAAGTCACGAACAATTGCGCTTCCAAGCAGTGCTATAACGGCGATGTATGGTGCTACGACAACTGCGGAGAGCTGGATCATAAGGATGAAGATTGTGGAAGCGACAGATGCAGTAGCGATAGTTGTCAATCAAGCGGCGAACCCTGGTACGATTCCGCCTCCGGTCTGACCTGGCAGAACCCACCCGCCGACAATCTTGTGGACTGGCAGGATGCAATAGACTACTGCAACGATTTGAATCTGGATGGTCACAGCGACTGGCGCTTGCCGAGCATCAGCGAATTGCGCTCATTGATTCGCGGCTGTCCAGGTACTGTTACGGGTGGTGCTTGCGGAGTAACGGATAGCTGCACCGATGATTCCTGCTATGACAACGCTGCGTGTAATTATTGTGACGCTAATGGTTTCGGCAATGGTCCTGCCGACGGCTGCTACTGGCCAGACAGCATGGAAGGCTCGTGTCAGTCTTATTGGTCGTCATCGCCCTCCTATGATAACTACGTGTGGTTCGTCTTCTTCTACAGCGCCCATGTGGGCGGCACCAGCAGCAGAGTCGGCAACTCCGACTGCTATGTCCGGTGTGTGAGGGATGCGCCGTAAAACGGCAGAGAGTTGGGAATGAAAGAGTTTGTGCCTGTCAGTGTGCTGCGCGCGTCGTCGCTCAAAATCATGGATAAAAATTTTAAGGAAACAATTACCTCCGTCCATGTACCTGGCTGAAATCATTGCGTTTCCGCGAATTCATCCATGGCATTCGTCCATGATTCATCCATGTGCGTCCATGAAAGTGCAATGAAAACAGCTGTCCCTGTTACGCGTGATGTCCGAAAACTCCATCTGGCCGAGATTTCGCCGGATGATCGATCGCAATCGAAAAAATATTTGCCTGAAATTGACTGAAAATGCAAAGTTGAAGGGCGACTAGTCGCCAATTGTTCATTGAAAACTTGAAAGATCGTCATTCAAAACGAACCGATGCACAAGGATTGCCGTAAACACAATTCTGAACAGTCCCAAATACCGGGACCTATTTTCAGGCAGCCAACCGATAACTATGGTGCAGACCATTCAATATCGGCTTGGAAACCAGTTTGCCTTCGCCTTCGAGTTTCCGGCTATCGGCAATGTCTGCGGCTGGACTTGGAATCCGCTGAATACCCTGATGGTACCGCTCGTGATTGTAGAAGGCTTGGTATTCTCTCAACACCTTGAGCAGATGCCGCCCGTTGACAAATAGGAAATGATCCAGGCATTCCGCACGTAATGTGCCGATCAACCGTTCGCAATAAGCATTCGCATTGGGCGCTAAGAATGGCGTAGGGATTCCCCGGATGCCCATTGTAGTGACCAGCCAGTAGTCCAGAGACGAACGGCAGGAAACTGATTTGCCGTTGAATCTCACCGTAATCTGCTTGCCCAACTGGCCGAAGATGCCGTCGTTATCATGTATCAGGAATTTCGGTTGCTCATCCCACGTAGCATAGCGAATCTGTTGTTTCAGCCAGTCCAGGAGCGGGTGCAAGGTTACGGCAATGTGAACGATCCTTCGGCTGTCGAGTTCCATGATGACCAGAATGTATAGCTGGACAAAGAAGAAGGTATACTGTTTGCAGAAATCCATAGCCCAGATGGCCGAACCATGATTTTTCAGAAATGTGCTCCACTGCTGGCCGTCTCCTTGTTTCTTCGGTTTCTTTAGCCGGTATTTGTTGATCGTGCTCTTCGCGTGTTTGACGCCGAAAAGCTCCAAGAGCATTCCGGCTATTCGCTTGCCGCTGTAGTCGGGATGATCGGCTGAAATTTTCCTGATGAAATCAATATGCTCTTGCTTGATTGGCGGTCTGCCGATTTTCTTCTTCAGTTGAGAGAATTTTCGCCAGTAGTCCTTGAATTTACGGCGTTTCCATTGGATAACGGTGCTCGGCTTGACAATAACCAGATGATCTTTCCAGTCTGCCCAGATTCTTGAAAGAAACATCCAGAGCTGTCGATCCCGTTCTTTGATTTTCGGACTCTTCACCGAGCGCTTAAGAACAATGATCTGATTGCGTTGGGCAACGACCAGAACTGCCATTTTCCGCTGGACGTAGCCGAACAAAAAGACGTTCAAAGCGACTAAAATAGCAATTTCGAGTAAGATTTTCATGCTGGCCAGTGTCTTTCGGCCGGTTTGAAAAATCAAGTTATTTCAGTATGTACCGAATTTTCGGACCCCACGGCTCTTCTACGGTCATCCTTGCAGCAGACAATCTTCGTTTTGTCAGGGTGAACTTCCAAACCGCGCTCTTTAAATCGTTTTTCCAAAGCTCCACGCAAATAACGGGCTTGAGCCTCAGACTTGCAGTGCACCCCTGCCATTACACCTCGATAATTCCGAATGAAACGATCCAAATTACCTTATTGTCTCATAATCTCTGCAGAGCTAAAATAGAATGTGGGATGCCCTTTGATCTGAAGAAGTAAAGGGCAACAAGAAAAGCATGCAACTGACTTCAATGCATCGCCACAGTAAGATTGGGTATTATGCAGCCCTCGTATCGATGGAATTCGGTCGCTTAGTGGGCTTTTAGATTATCGTGTTAGACATCATAAGGGGATAAAAATGAAGGATAGTGTATACAAATTGGTCGAACTGGTGGGGACCTCGGAAAAATCGTGGGAGGAAGCGGCTAAATTAGCGGTCGCCACCGCCAACAAATCGCTGAGGGATATTCGTATCGCTGAAGTTGTCAAGCTGGATATGCATCTGGAGGACAGCCGCATCGTTTCTTATCGAGCAAGAATCAAGATTTCCTTTAAATATGAAGACGATTGATCGAATAGTATAGCAAAGGGACTTGGGCAATATGGAGGCCGTTCGTTTTGATTAGGTGAGCGTGACTTGGGTCTGCCTGATAGTTTCCTTTTCGGCCAAATGCAGCTCGACTGGCGATGAAATCTGTTTCAATTGACCTTTGGATAGCGCATAAACTTGCCGACTAGGCAACTTGAGAGTACCGTTTTCCCGCCCAATCCAGGCTAAGCAATCAGTCGAATTCCGGTGCTTCTCTGACAAACTGTTGTTATTTGCGATCATTGCTCATCTATGCTATGGATAATACCTGTATTTCTCCGATTGTCAAGTTGTAGGAACACGCCTGGAGGGCAATTCAATTCTAGGGATTTCCGAGGCACATTTTAAGAATCCATCCTTGGGAGTCGAGGTATCGCATGGTGGAAGGAATGGTGCGCTTGTCCTTGATTTTCTGTAAAAGTCCCAATGCGATGCGCCGAAACGCACCCGTTATAGCTGCTCCACATCCAGCTCGGACCCGACAGGCATCCGTGCTGTTGGTCAATGCCTTCTGGAGAAAAGCGTCCGGTGGTCCGGACATGCCATCCGTCGGTCAAAATGGCTGAGCAATGATATTTCTTTGAATCCGACGGCTCTGTAGTATGATACGACAATGAAACCAACTCCCCAGAAAAAGCGCGTTTACGACCATCGGCTTCGCGAATACGTCCGAAAAACTGGCGATGTGAGCTTGGCTAAAGATCTCGAGGTTCCCAGATCGACGATCAATGGCTGGTTGCATGGACCTGAACTGGAAGTCGTGAGCCATGAGATTTTCGACATGACCGATGATCCTTTGGTCCGTCAGCGGATTTTGAAGCTGGAACGACGTTTACGGATCGTAACGGCTGTGATGATATTGCTCCAGACCCTCTGCCGGATTTCCAAGAACCGTTTGGACCAGCAGAGGTTGCCCGAGGGTGCGGATAAAAAGAAACTGCTCTCAGCCATTGAAAGAGGCTGCCGGGCTATACCCATTAAGGCGGTTCTGTCCATCGTCGGCATCAGCCCTTCACGGTATCACATCTGGTGTCGTGGGAAAGCGGCGGGGTGTTCGCTTGATGATCGCGCGTCATGTCCCGCGATCCACCCCACCCAGTTGACGCCGGAAGAGGTTCGCCGGATGCACGAGATGGCTGTTTCCGACGACTATCGTCATGTGCCGACCAGTCGTCTTGGGATGCTTGCACAACGTCTGGGCAAGGTGTTTGCGTCTCCTTCGACGTGGTTGCGCTATGCACGTGAACGAGACTGGAGATGTCCGCGAACCCGAGTCCATCCATCCAAGCCTACCGAGGGTATTCGCACGAACAAGCCGGACGGCATTTGGCATGTCGATGTGACGGTGGTTCGACTTGTCAACGGCTCGAAGGCCTATATCCAGGCGATCATCGACAACTATTCTCGGCGCATCCTGGCCTACCGAGTCAGTGAGAAGCTGGAACCCGCGTCGAGTGCGGAGTTGCTGGTCAAAGCCTATGAGTCTCGCAGTGAGGTTGGGGACCAAGTGGACCCGCAGGCGGTGATGGTGGATGGTGGAATAGAGAATTTCCACAGTGCGGTGATGAAGCTTGTGGAAGAGGGTTTGCTTGCGCTGATCCTGGCGCAGACCGCCGTGCTTTTTTCGAACTCGATGATCGAAGGTTTTTGGCGTGTGATGAAGCACCAGTGGTTATTTCTGAACCAACTGGACAGCGTGTCGGCGCTGGAACGTTTGGTGAGGTACTACGTAGAAGAATACAACCGTAATTTGCCGCATTCGGCGTTCGATGGTCAGACCCCGGATGAGATGTACTTCGGCCATGGTGACGGAGTACCGGATGAACTGGCCGCAGCTCGAGCGAGTGCTCATCAAGCCCGTTTGGAGGCGAATCGGGAGCTGAGTTGCGAAAGCTGTCCTAATCTGGCAATGGCGGTCAATGAGTGAAGAAAGGAAAACAAAAGGTGGAAATACGCAGTTGAATCGGTAATTTGGAATGATGTGTCAGCGTGTCGATTTAGCTGCCTCCTGCAGCCCGGCTAGTTCACGGGCAGGACAATTGTACTGTTTGGAGTGTTGATTTGAACAGGTCAATGTTGAATCCGAGTCCAGATCGGTCGGACGTGGCATCAGTAGACCACATGTACGGACCACCGGACGCTTTTGTCCAGAAGGCATTGACGAACAGCACCGATGGAAACGCCAGCGCTGCAATAAATCCGCCATCCGCAGGTGATACTATCGCAGATATTCATCAAGTAGGTCCCTGTCGAAAAATGATTGATGCCGCATGGACGCCCCATGGACGCGGATGACGGGTCGAGGACGCATCCCAACTGCATTTCTGTAGTATTTACACACTGATAAGGCCACAATCTGACCTCGATGCCCGCCGGGAGAGCCGCCACGGAGGCTCATGGATAACATGGACGAATCATGGACGACCCGAATGGATGGCAACGTGAAACATTAATGATTACAATTAACTACATGGATGAGGGCAATTGTTTCCCCAAAAATTACCCACCTTTTTTAGGCTGGGCGCTATGGGAGATTTTAAAACGAGGCAAATCGTAATCCTAACGGTAGTTCAATCCTTATCCATATGTCTTGCCTTGATGAAACCAGCTTCAAATCAAACCATTTC
This sequence comes from Myxococcota bacterium, assembly GCA_963663525.2. Classification (GTDB taxonomy): domain Bacteria; phylum Myxococcota_A; class SURF-8; order SURF-8. Next base: position 2,746,642 of record CAXXHC010000001.1, on the reverse strand, counting down.
GACCAGGATGCAATCCTGCTCGAACTCAGGGAATCCTGAACCACTGTTACCCCTTCAATTTCTTGAACGGATTGTAGGAAAAGGTCTCCTCTTTCTTGGGGGCAGGTTTGGGCTTCTTGCCCTTGTTGGGTGAGGGGCCGCCCCGCTGCGACTCGTCCTGGGGGTAATTGTCGCGGGGTGGCGGGGTGCCGCCGTCCTTTTTGGCGGTCAGCGCGATGCGTTTGCGGGTGAAATCCACGTCGAGGACGCGGACCTTGATGCGGTCGCCCGCGCCGACCACGTCGTGGGGATCTTTGACAAAGCGGTCGGCCAGCTGGGAGATATGGACCAGGCCGTCCTGGTGCACGCCGATGTCGACGAACGCGCCGAACGCGGTGACGTTGGTCACCACACCCTCCAGCTCCATGCCCACCAGCAGGTCTTCCATCTCGGTGACGTCGTCTCTAAAGGCGGGCAGCTCGAAGGCGGCGCGGGGGTCGCGGCCCGGTTTGCGCAGCTCGTCGATGATGTCCTTGAGCGTGGGCAGGCCGACCAGGTCGTCCACGTAGCTGCGGATGTCGATTTTCTCCACGAGTTCCGTCTGGCCTACCAGGTCTTTGAGGTTGGTGGCGATGTCCGAGGCCATCCGAGCCACCAGGTCGTAGCGCTCGGGGTGGACGGCCGAGGCGTCCAGGGGGTGGTCGCCGTTGCGCACGCGCAGGAACCCGGCTGCCTGCACGAACGTACGCGGGCCCAGCCCCGCCACTTTTAACAATTGCTTGCGTCCCTTGAACGCGCCCGCGGCCTCGCGGTGGTCGACGATAGCCTTGGCGAGCTTGGGGCCGATCCCGGCCACGCGGGACAACAGCGGCGCGCTGGCCGTGTTCAGCTCCACACCCACGTGGTTGACGCAGGACTCGACCACGTCGTCCAGCTTGTGCTGCAACAGCGGCTGGTACACGTCGTGCTGGTACTGGCCCACGCCGATGGCTTTGGGGTCGATCTTGACCAGCTCGGCCAGGGGATCCTGCAGGCGGCGGGCGATGGATATGGCGCCGCGAATGGTCAGGTCCAGCTCGGGGAATTCCTCGCGGGCGATGTCCGAGGCGCTGTACACGCTGGCCCCGGATTCGTTGACCGGCACCACGGGGATGTCCGTGATGCACGCCTGCTTGAGCACGGTTTTAGCGAACTGCTCGGTTTCCCGCCCGGCCGTGCCGTTGCCCACGCCCACCACGCTGGGCCGGTGCTTGCCGACAAAGGCCAGCAGATCCTGCTCGGCGCGCTGGGCGGCCGCGGCTCCCTGCTGCGGGTAGATGGTGATGGTGTCCAGATAGCGGCCCGTGGCGTCGATGGCCGCGCACTTGCAGCCCGTGCGGATGCCGGGGTCGATGCCCACGACCGCGTTTTCGCCCAAGGGGGCGGCGAGCAGCAGCTGGCGCAGGTTTCTGGCAAACACCTCCACTGCGGCGTTGTCGGAGCGCAGTTTCATGTCCACGCGCACGTCGGTTTCCACGCTGGTGGCCTGCAGGCGCTTGTAGCTGTCGTCGATGGCCAGCTCGAGCTGATGGGCGTAGGGCGACTGCGGATTGAGCCCCATGATGCGCCGGATGCCGCTTAAGATCGGGTCGGTCTCGACCTCCAGCTTGACGCGCAGGATCTCTTCCTTCTCGCCGCGCAGGATCGCCAGGAAGCGGTGGGACGGCATGTTTTTGAGCTGCTCGCGGTAGTCGTAATACTGCTCGAACTTGGTGGGTTCGCCCTCCTTGCTCGGGTGCACGGTGGTGTGCAGGAAGCCGTTTTCGGTAAAATGCTTTCGCACCAGGGCGCGGACCTCGGCGTTTTCGGCCACGACTTCCGCCACGATGTCGCGGGCACCGGCCAGGGCGGCTTCCGCGTCGGGCACGCCTTTTTCCTCGTCCACCAGTTCGAGGGCTTCACCGTAGGGGCTGCCGATGTCGCTCTGGCTCAGGATGCCTAGGGCCAGCGGCTCGAGGCCCTTTTCGCGGGCGATGGTGGCCTTGGTGCGGCGTTTGGGCTTGTAGGGCAGGTAGAGGTCCTCCAACTCGGTCTTGGAGGTGCATTTGAGGAGCGCGGCCTTGAGTTTGTCGTCCAGCTTGCCCTGGGAGTCGATGGTCGTGAGGATGGTCTGGCGGCGCTTGTCCAGGTCGTCCAGGTACTGGTTGCGTTCTTCGATGCTGCGGATCTGCACCTCGTCCAGGTCGCCGGTGGCTTCCTTGCGGTAGCGGGCAATGAACGGGACGGTGTTGCCCTCCTTGAGCAGGCCGATCACGGCGGCGATGCCTTTCCTCGGCAGCTTGAGCTCGTCGACGAGCAGCGGGATGGGGTCGAACTCGGGCAGATTGGACAAATTGGACGTCTGGGTTGTGGACTCGGTCATGGTGCTCCCTGAATGTTTTAGTTGGTACCTACAAGGCGAGGTAGATTATCGCAAATACCCCGGACGGGCAACAGAGGAGATGGGAAAAAGGGAATCGCCGTAGGGGAAGGTGGAGCACCGAAAGGTGCGGAGCCTCCCGTTGAATTTCCGGGGGGCTCCAGTCGCTTCGCTCCTTTCACCCGCCCCTACATTTTCGTTTCAATAACCGTCGACATTTCCAAACCCGGGGTGGCATGGTCTCACGCCATTGGAGATGGTGGGAGGCCGTGTGGTTGGGAAAAGACACAGCCTCCCGGACGAAAACATCCGTGAGACTATGGCACCCCGAGAACATCAAAACCATTTACACAAGCCTTTCCTCCCGCTACAGTAATCTCATCTGTTCGGACCCAAGGTTACTGCTTTCGCATGAAAGCGTGGGCGGACATTTGGTAAATCCGGGTGTCCGGAAGATGTGGGAAAGGCGATACCATTGCAAATTTGCGTCAAGTCGGCTGTAATCCGAGCATGATGCCTTTTGTGGGCTTTGACTGTGCATTAAGAAGGTCGAATCGGACCTTTCATTGGTGTCTTCATTACTATTCCTTCTCCACAGCACCCAGCGAAGGCAGGCTTATCTGAAGAGACTGTCAATAACACAACAATTTTACATACGTTCTTGGTAACAAACCATGGCCCATATTCAGCGAAACCAGGACGAGGTGGAAACTCTGATTTGCGCGATCTGGAACCTACATTGCTTAATGCGGGTGTAACAGCTGTTCTTTCTGACTACGATCATCATTATTACCGTGGCACATCCATGGAAGGCTTGGAGTTCATTGTCACCGGTGGTGGTGGAGCTGGGCTCTACGACTGTGAAATCACAATGGAGTACGGTGTTACCAGTTACTTGTGTGAAAAAGAATATCACTTCATTCACTTTTCCGTTTCCGGTCAAAAAGTGACTGGTACTGTGTACAACATTAACGGAGAAATAATCGATACATTCGTATGGTTTTCCGCCAAAGAATTGCCTGTTGACGGGGACAACGATTCCGATCAAGAAGGGATGCAAGTAGAAAACATCGATGACGTAAATGTCAATGTGGATGTTGATTGCCATCAACTTTCCGGTCCGTTCTCTTCACTTGTCCCGTTCGTTTTTATCCTCTTTTTTATCTGGAGAAAAACAAGAACCTGTCACTCACCATAAATCCGTAAGCCAATAATATCAGCTACTTGACCGTTTATCTGTTTTTGGCTACCGACAACGGGTCCGGCCATGAATGCGTTGGGTGTTTCCTTCCGATTTGACGATGAGCATCCGAGTTGGACGGAGGCATTAGAAGGGTTGGCAAAGTTTTTGGGCAAAGGGAAGAATGCTACCCCTGCGAGATAGCACGTAAAGGAGATGGGTTGTCCCTTCCGTGATTCGTTTCGATTGTGCTTTTTGCTTTTCAATCGCTGTTTACAGATTAGCTGCCTCATGGTACTTTCGGCATATTGAAAAAGTCGTATTGATTGAGGAAGAGCAGCCGAGAATCGATACTAACGGCTCGACTGCAGTTTTGCTGAATGGATTGTCGATTTCGTGCGATACCAGGACTTGCTAGACAAGCGGTAGCTCTTCGAGAGTTGCAGCTTTCAAAAGAGGAAAACAATGGGAATTTCTAGATATTTCGTATTTCTATTGCTGATGATACTTTTCCTTTTCCTTGTTTCCTGTTCTTCTGGGGGCAGCACGGGTAACCCAACAGGCGATAGCGATGCTGCAGAATCAACTGATCAATCTGAAAACGAGATCTCCCAAGAAGATGAGGAAAATTCCCAGGGATTGCTTTCCGCCAGCCCGGAAGAAATCCGCTTTGGAGCAGTGGTATTGGGAGATACGTCCACGGAAACCTTGACGCTGACCAATGACGGCAAGGAAGATTTGACAATCTCCGTGGTGAGGCTCGACAAAGCAACCACTTCGGAATTTTCCGTTCAAACCATGTTGCAAGGCGATCAGGCCGCAGAAGTCCCAGTAGTCCTGGTACCGGGGATGAATCTAGCTGTTGTTCTACAATACGCTCCTGTAGACGCCGGTTCCGATACCGGGACCTTGCAGATTATTGGGGATGACTTTCAAAATAACCTATTGGAAATCTCTCTTTTCGCTGACGAAAAAGGCGAATCAGGACTAGACGTTACGCCACGTTTGGAATTTGGCTACGCTGGAAACATCGGTGAAGAAGAAACACAATCGCTAACAATTTGGAATCTTCCAGAAGATCCGCAAAGCAATCGAACGTTGCAGGTTACAAAATTGGAAGTAGCTGAAGGTACTCGGGATTTTCATTTGGATTTGGATAGCTGTGCTGCCAGTTCCCAACATCCAATCTTGATTGCGCCCGGCCAAAGCCATTCCTGTTCAGTCGTGTTTTCTCCACGGGAAGCCGGAGAGCTATCCGGAGCAATCCACATTGAAACCAATGCTAGCGAGGGCGAAGCAAGCGGCGATATCGACTTGTCGGGCCGTTGCGCACCACCGGAAACTGTTTTGACTCTCGTCGTAAATCCACGTGGAGAACCTGTGCCGGGAGCAGAACTGCGACTCTGGGGTGAAGACGCTTTACTCGCTACAACCGACAGCCGTGGCCGTGCCGTAATCCTTCCCGAAGACGGCGGTCAGATTTTCGCAGCGGATGGAGCGAAGTCTCTCCGTGGTGTGTACTCCCGCCAATATAAACAAGTACTACCGGAAGACGAGGTCTCGGTATTCGTGGTTGACTTGCTGCCTGTGGAGACGTCTCAGGGGGTTGGGTTGGGTCAGGTATCGGCGAGCAATCTCACTGGTGCGTTGTTGAAATTCTCCCCCGAAGATGTTGCGCTTCCCGATGGCGCGGGCACTGCGCTGTTTATGGGTGAAGGGCATCCATCAGCGGCCCCTTACGACCTGCCGGAGGGGCAGGAACTGGTGCAGATGTTCCACTTCGGTCCGGATGGCACTATCTTTGTGACCCCGGCGCAATTGACGTTGCCGAATTCTTTGGATTTGGCTCCAGGGGAACAAATCGAATTTCATTCCTTTGACGAGACGACTCTGATTTGGAAAAAAGCAGCGGTCTTGGAAGTCAATGCTGACGGTACGTTACTTGAAACCATCGAAGGTGGTATTTCCCACTTCTCGGCAGGTGGTTTTTTCCAACCGGAAGGCAGTCTGCCAGAGTATACCGTGACGGGACTAGTCCAAGATGATTTTGCACAAAACCTCAGTGATATCCACGTTTTCGCAATCGGCGCTCGTGGCCGAATGCTGGACGATGATACTAATTCCGAAGGTAGCTACACGATTTCCGGAATACGAGTGTCCTGTCACAAGTCTCCGTATTTGACGGTTGCTGCCAGTCGTAGTGGGAGTTTTCTAGACGACACGCTGACCTCGGTAGTAGCGGAAGTCTCTGATGATCCAAGTCAGACCGTGCAGGCTCCTGTGCTGGTGCTACCCAATAATGTTTCCAAGGGCAGTGTTCGGGGAAAGGCACTGAGTCCGTTGGGTACACCAGTAGAGAATGCCCGTGTCACGGTGTATCCCGCTTTAGGGTGGGATTTATACGAGCTGACGAATGCTCAGGGACGTTTTGTCGTCTCCTCGGTTCCGGCTGGGACGGCACGAGTGGAGATCAAGCATGACGGTCTTGGATTGTCCAAAGAGATTTCCGGTGAAGTCCCAGAGAATGGCACGTGGAATCTCGGGATGGTGATCCTGGATGAGATGGCAGATACGGAGTCTCCACGGATCTTGTGGACCATGCCAGCGGATGGCCAGGAAAACCTTGTGGGATTGACGGAAGTTCGAGTTGTCTTCAACGAGACGATAAACCCGGCGAGTCTGCAAGCCACATTGAAACGAAGCCTGACTGGCGAGACGATTTCCGGTTCAGCGACGTTGGAAAACGGGACGGCGGTGGTGTTCACGCCGGATGTAAGTTTCGAAGATGGCCGAGCCTACACCTTCACCCTGGGAGCCGGGCTGGCGGATCTTTCGGGCAATACACTTGGAGATGAATTTATACTACAATTTCAAACGGTTGCACCGAGTTGCCCGGATGCGGAGTGCAAATCTGGAATTTATATATGGGGAACGGAAAGCTGTGGTTACGAAGCTTTGGCGAACGGCACAAGCTGCCGGAATAACCACGGAACTTGCAATGGCAATGGCGAATGCGTTTGCAATAACGAATTCATGACGGCGGATTGCTCGGCTTGCCAGGAAGGCTTCATCGATTATCCGGAGTGTCGAGACGACCCCTGCCAGCCCGATCCTTGTAACGGTTACGGTAGTTGCGATTCGACGGATGGTTCTTGCACTTGCAACAACGAATTCATGACGGAAGATTGCTCAACTTGTCTTGATGGCTTCATCGAGTACCCGGACTGTCGAGACGACCCCTGCGAACCTGATCCTTGTAACGGACACGGCACTTGCAACTCCACCGATGGCTCCTGTACTTGTGACAACGCGTTTATGACTGAGGATTGCGGCGCTTGTCTTGACGGTTACGAGGGCTACCCAGACTGTGAGCCAGAAGCGGTAGACGGCGACGAAGACGAGGACGAGGAATTATCCGATGAGACGGAAGAAGATGTGGAGATAGAACCCAGCCCTGGTTTCGTTTCCATCGAAGCGGGCACGTTCTGGATGGGGTCTCCGGATGGCGATTGCCCTGTGGGGTATCCGGGTTCGTGCATCGACGAGTCGGGGCGGGATACGAACGAAGAACTCCACGAGGTTACGCTGAGCTACGATTTCGAGATGATGACCACGGAAGTGACGCAGGGCCAATGGCGGGCTGTAGCCCAGGCGGAAGGTTGGGGTGAAGATCCGAGCTACTTCTCGAACTGCGGTGAAGACTGCCCGGTGGATCTGGTGAACTGGTATGAAGCGCTGGAATACGCGAATGCCCTGAGCCGGAATGCCGGTCTTAGCGAATGCTACACATTGACGAATTGCACGGGGACCATCGGTTCGGGCTGCGGCGGAAGTACCTATTGCTCTGGTTACGAGTGCACGGTGGCCCTTAACAGCTTGACAAAACCCCAGGACTGCGAAGGGTATCGACTGCCGACAGAGGCGGAGTGGGAATATGCGATTCGTGCCGGAAACCAGTATACCGCTTTTTATCATAGTACCGGAAATAATGGAACGATCACCCAAACCGGTCGGAGCCCGCTGGACCCCAACCTCGATCAGATCGGGTGGTACGGCGGGAACAGTGGCGTGAGCTATGCTGGTGGATACAATTGCAGCGGCTGGTACACGGGATCAACGACTTGCGGGCCACAGCCTGTCGGTGGCAAGGAGCCTAACGCCTTTGGTCTGTACGACATGAGCGGCAACCTTTGGGAGTGGACTTGGGACCGGTATCAGGCGGCGTACCAGAACGATGTGGGAACAGATCCTACGGGCCCGGCTACGAGTGCGTATCGCGTTCTGCGCGGCGGTTCCTGGGGCAACCTTGCTCAGAACTGCCGCTCCGCGAATCGGGACTACGGCAGCCCCGACATCCGGAACAACAACCTCGGGTTTCGTCTTGTTCGGGACCGAAATTGACACTTTGTCTCTTTTACACTTTTACCCTTGGGATTCTTTCCTATAACCCTTTGGCGCGCCGAAGGCGCGCCTCGAAATTTTTTTTATGAAACAGGAATTGCCGGTCATCCAGAAGGCGCTGGACCTGTCCAAGGAGTTGATCCCCCGCGCCGCGAAGTTCCCCAAGGAGTACAAGTACGTCCTGGGCGACCGGGTGATGGGGCACGTGCTTGACATTCAGGATCTTCTGGTAAAAGCGGCGTATTCCAGGAAGAAAGTAGACTATTTGGATGAAGCCAATACCCGTTTGGAGCAGTTGCGCTTTCTGCTTCGGCTGGCCAACGAACTGGGCGGTCTGGCCAACAAAGGCTATGCGCACGTCTCGAAGCAGGTAGACGAGTTAGGCCGCCAGATCGGCGGCTGGCGTAAACAGGCGGCAGGGAAGTGAATATGCCGAAACGCTTGAAACACATCTATCCCCGAATTTCCGATTTCCAGAATTTGCTCAAGGCAACCTCTAACAATCGGTTTTCGACGTTCTGATTTATCCTATTCGTCCATTTTATGGTCTGGAAGTGGATTGGGGTCGCTTTTTCGTGTTTTACAGCTTCCGTTTACATTCCTTTTTCAATTGCAGGTCGCGTGAATTGATCCAAGGCGCGATAATGGTTCACCCATTCTGTGTTCCCCGGAGCGACTTACCCTGTCGTGCAGGCCAGTTTGGCATAACGATCCAAATTGTATGCAAGGTTTCGTAAACCGATCTTCACCTGCGCACGCACCAGGCCGACGGTTTGCACCAAACCGTCACGGGCCCGCCTCGCTTGCACCCCGAAAACATGCTCCACACGGCTGCGCACCCTCGAACGTGTCCGGTTGCCGCTCTTTTCCCATGCCGTCAACGGATGATTCCTGTATCCCTTGCGTTGCAGGTGTTCGCGATAGCCCAGCTCGTCCAGGCGTCGCAGCGCCTCGCCCGAACGATACGCCGAATCCGCCCACCGTCGTTACTGAAAACTCCGTTCACGCTGAAATTACTTGCATTTTCATTTCCTTCCGATTCGCCAACCACCCTCCTACCAGGACAGAAGCTAGCGTAGCCAGTCCGGGTAGTCTTGGCTGATCATACTACCAAGACCCAGGCCAACCATGCTACGTCCTGGTAGTCTTGGCCGATCATCCTACCAGGACTTCGCCTGTTTGATGCCCTGTCCGGATAGTCCCGGTACCTGGAGAGATGGAAATCAGATGAAAATTGACAGATGAAGCCTCAATCGACTTCGAGGAACGGAAGGGCAAAATTTTTTCTATTTCCTGTTCACCAGAGAATTTATTATCCATAGCCAAGCGCAAATATCTGATTATTCATGACTATTTCGATTTTCTAAAGTCATTCACCAAAAGTTCGCGAGTAGTACACTTTGAAGTCCAGAATATACCTTTCGCAAACCATGAAAAGTGGTTAACAGAAAAGACTAGTATTTACAATATGTTACAAAATCGCTGTTAACCAGTAGTATATTCAATATATTTTTTCCTGTTAACCCCATGTTGACCACCCGGTTTTCGAGCAATCATGATATCTCTTTGAAATAATTGAGAAATTCCGGAAAATGGTTTTTCATTTGTAGATACAGGAGTAAAACATTAAGAACAGCTAAGTATCTTAAATATAAAAGCTTGACATGTTATTCTTAATAGTATATGTAGATACAATCATGTACATCAGACTTGTCAAAGCCAAATCCGGAAACACCATCAGGCGCTATGCTCAATTGGTTCAGTCATACCGTCGCAAAGACGGCATGCCCGCTCAGAAGGTCGTTGCATCTCTTGGCCAACTTTCTGACCGGGAAGTCGAAAATCTGAGGCTTGCTCTCGAGGCGTCTCGAAAAGGCAGAACGGTTGTTTTACCCGAAACTGATGGGGGTGCATGGAAAACCAAGATTTCAGCCAACCTCGCCTTTCTTGATATCGCTGTGGCTCATCATCTGTGGCGCTCTTGGCAGCTTTCATCACTTCTCAACCGTCTCATCCCCGGACACGCATCCTTGGTTCCCGCCTCGGAGATCATCGCGGCTCTGACCATCCAGCGCTGCGTAGCTCCAGCGTCCAAACTTTCGGCTGAGCGCTGGTTTCCTAAAACAGCTTTGCCGGAACTGCTCGATATTGATCCGGATCAGTTTAACAATAGCCGTATCCATCGTGTACTCGGACAGCTCGATCAGGTGGAAAAGGAGCTTCAGGAGGCGTTGCCTAAACGCTATAAGCAGCGAGACGGCAGTTTCGCCTCCCTGTTTGTCGATTGCACCGATACGTGGTTCGAGGGTCGAGGTTGCGATCAAGCGGAGCGGGGGACGACCAAAGAAGGATTGCGCAATCGCTATAAGGTTGGCATCCTTCTGCTATGCACCGAGCAGGGCTACCCCCTGCGATGGAAAATCCTTGGGGGACGAATCAAAGACCCTAAAGCTTTAACGGGGTTGGTCGAAGAACTGGAGGAGGTGAGTTGGGCCAAACAGGTTCCCATTATCTTTGATCGAGCCATGGGTACCGCCTCGGCGGTGTCGCGGCTTGTAGACAGCGGGCTGATGTTTCTCACAGCTACACGCCGGTCGGAAATTGGTTCCTACACTGAGGCGTTGCCCACGGATGCCTTAGCCGATATCGCTGGCAGCGAGGATGAGTCGGAGCACCCACTCTTGGAGGCTCAAGCCATAGAGAGGGTAGTCAAAGCTGGCATGTCGAAAGTGAACGATCGCCTCTTTGTCCTCGACTTGGGACGATGCGAACGCCTCCTGCCATCGCCAATGACAACCCAGGTTGCAGAGGACGAGACGATCTCTCCCGATTTGCTTGAGGGTGGAGCGGTATGGCTTTGGTGTGCGCGTGATTTTCAGCGTCTTCTCGATGAAAAGGTCCACTCCAGTCGCTCTGAGATCGCTGCGGCTCAAGGGATCAGCCGTGCTCGTATGACCCAGATTATGAACTTGCTGCGCCTGGACGAGACCTTGCAACATGAGGTGCTTGCCGGTTGCTTCGGCTATATCCCGGATCGGACTCTGCGTAGGATCGCTAATCTGGGAGGCAAGGCCCAGCAACGACGGGCTTTGGAGGAACATGGAGCGACGGCGAGAGCCATGGCTGGGAGCGCCCGACCGCCGAAACCTCGCAAGTTGGGACGACGTCAGGCTACCTTTCGATTGGTTGCCTATTTCAATCCACAGATGTTTGTGGATCAACGAACGACGGCTGAGCGTCACCTTCGACAGATCGAGGACTTCGCTGCCGATCTCAACCGGCGCCTCAATGCTTCGAAAAGGACAAGAACCGTAGAATCTGTACATGTGGAGCTGTCGAACAAGCTGGCGTCATATTTCCTGCTATCGGTCTATCGTGTGGAAGTAGCGAAAAAAGGGGATCACGCCTTGTCTGTGCGTCTGCATTTCAACGAGAATGCATGGGCCAGACGTCGTCGGTTCGATGGTTTCGTGCTCCTTGTAGCCCATCCGGAGCTTTCCGGAGACGCGGAGGATATTGTGCAGCTCTACCGCAACAAGGACATGGTTGAAAAGGATTTCCGTACAATAAAAACAGATTTGAAGCTACGTCCTGTTTTTCATCATACGGATCCGAAAGTGCGAGCCCACATAACGCTGTGTGTGTTGGCGCTTCTGCTGGAACGTACTCTTGAGGTTCGCCTGCGTCGCATGGGCCAGCCCCTGACTGCACCAGCGTGCTTTGAAGAATTTTCATCCGGGTGTTTGAATATGGTGTCGTCGGGACCGGATGGCAATGTGAGCTATGTGATGACTGAGGTAGATGAGAGCCAGCGGAGCAAACTGCGAGGTCTGCGCATGCTTCATTTGGCGGACCAACAGGAAGTAGCCGCCAAGCTGCATCCACGCCCTCAAAAATAATCTTTGTATCTACAGCAATTACGTAACATACTGTATTGACTAGGCTTTTGTAATGGCGTGGTCAACATGGGGTTAACCACGACGTTCTGTTCTCTACCCGTTCTCAGGTTCTCAGAATAAATTTGACCCCAGAACAACCGTGTCACGAACTTTTGGACGGATCATGTGCGATTCTTAGCAACAGATGTGAAAAAGTAGAAATTGGGAAAACCCTTAGAAATCAGGCAGGTATAGAGAATTTCATATCCTGTTAAACAAAAAACCCACCAAAGTTGGTGGGCTTAAAGTTTGGCTCCCCAGAGCATACCTTATTACGAACTTTTTTCTGAGAACTGAAAGAAGGCCAAGTTGAAAATCCCATTAAGAATCAATGGTTTACAAAAAAAGTTATTTTTGGGTATGTAGTGCTAAGCAGTTTTGACTTTCGCAAACTTTTTGATTTTTAGGATGCTGGGTATGGCGATGAAGCAGGCTTGTTTTATGGAAGAAAGCCGAAAAATGTTGCCGTTCCCGAACTGACTATGAAGTGGGCAATCCGGGTTCATACAACAGCGATCGTTCACGGGTTTACGCTTCATCAGGCATTTATACAGATTTGACAATCGAGAAATACCGGGTAGGATTCATAACATAGAGATACATCTGAGATAAGAAACAACACTTCGTTAGGGAAGCACCGAAACAACCAAACGGTTCAGTGTTGATTTTGTTTTATCCAATGAAAGGAAAGAACGGGAACATGAATCTATCCACCAAGATAACGATCCTCCTTCTCATGATGCTCGCGTTTGCTTTTGTCGGGTGCACGACCGAAGATCTCTGCTATGGCATGGTATGCAGGGACTGGAGTATTTGTGATTCCACGAATGGGGAGTGCGTGTGCATCTCCGGCTACGTGGAAGATACATACGGCAATTGCGTGGAGGCCTGCACCAACCACGTGACCTGTGGCGACAATGCGTACTGCAACGTCGAATACGGGTACTGCGATTGCAATCCCGGTTTCAAAGGCGATCCGTACACGGGCTGCGTGCCGATCGATCCCTGCGCGGGCGTGACCTGCGCCGACAACGCCCACTGCGAACGCGGGAGCTGCGTCTGCGACGAGCACTATGCGGGCAACCCGTACAACAGGGGCTGCGTGCCGATCGATTACTGCGCGGGCATGACCTGCGGCTACAACGCCCACTGCGAAATTGATCACGGGAGCTACTACTTTTACGAGTGCGTCTGCGATCCCGGTTACGTAGGCGATCCGTACCAGATCTGCGTGCCGATCGATCCCTGCGCGGGCGCGACCTGCGGCGACAACGCCTCCTGCCACGTCAATTGGGAAGTTGCGGATACGTATTACGAATGCCTCTGCGACGAGCATTTCGAAGGCGATCCGTGGGAGGGCTGCGTGCCGATCGATCCCTGCGCGGGCGTGACCTGCGCCGAAAACGCTCACTGCGAACGCGGGAGCTGCGTCTGCGACGAGCACTATGCGGGCAACCCGGATACCAGCTGCCAGATGATCAATTACTGCTCGGGCGTCAACTGCCGCACGCTGTACTCGGTCAACTCTCACTGCGAAATCGATCTGACCGAAGAGAACTATACTAAATGTCTCTGCAACGACGGCTTCCCCTGGAACGCCGATTTCAACGCTTGCCTGCCGGATCTGTGCGAAGGCGTGAACTGCGTCGATAACGCGGCCTGCGATTCGACCACCGGCCTGTGCTCCTGCGAGGACAGCTTCCTAGGCGATGCCTATGATACGGATGGTTGTTACGAAGACCTTTGCATCGGCGTTCCTTGCGGCGACGACGGCTCTTGCAACCCGATAGACGGCGTTTGCACCTGTAACGGTCACTACACCTGGGACCAGGCGCAAGGCTGCCAGCCTACGAATTATTGTGATGGCGTGATCTGCGATACCGGGAAAAGCTGCGAAATCAACCTCGATATTGCTGACGATTTCTTTGAATGCGTTTGCGATGCCGGTACCATCGACGACGGCCAGGGTGGCTGCACGGTCGATCCCTGCGAACTGGTCAACTGCCCCGACTTTTCCTATTGCGATCCGTCGGATAGCCTGTGCTACTGCGACATGCACTACGAAGGCACCCCGGTAGCGGAGGATATGAACTCGGCCTGCACGATGATCGATTACTGCGATGGTGTGACCTGCCAGGACAACGCCTCCTGCATGATCAGTCTCGACATGGCCCCCGACTACTACGAATGTGTCTGCGACACCGACTACATCTTCGATCCCGATACAGGCGATTGCGTGATGGACGCCTGCCTGAACCTGAACGTCACCTGTGGCGACAACGCCTATTGCGATCCACTCGAGGGCGAGTGCTACTGTGACGAAGGCTTCATGGGCGATCCGGAAAGGTTTTGCACCGAAGACCTCTGCTTCAACAAAGAATGCCCCGCTTTCTCCTACTGCGATCCTTCCAACGGTTACTGCCTGTGCGACGAGCACTACGGGAACTTCGATCCCATGGACGGCTGCACGCCAATCGACTACTGCGATGGCGTGGTCTGCCAGGACAACGCAAGCTGCAACGTCAATTACCACATCGTGCCGGACTATTACGAATGCACCTGTGACTACGGATACGTGGACGACGGCCAGGGCAATTGCGTGGTCGGCAACTGCTTCGGCGTCGAGTGCCCGGATCATTCCACCTGCAACATCAACGACGGCTCCTGTGTGTGCGACATGCACTACGAAGGTACCCCGCTGGACGGTCAACCCGACAGCGCTTGCACCGAAATCGACTATTGCGACGGCGTGACCTGCGGCGACAACGCCTCCTGCCACGTCAATTGGGAAGTTGCGGATACGTATTACGAATGCCTCTGCGACGAGCATTTCGAAGGCGATCCGTGGGAGGGCTGCACGCCTATCGATCTCTGCTCGAACGTCCAGTGCGGTCAGAACGCCTACTGTGACGAAGGTGACTGTTTCTGCAACCAGGGATACGAGGGAGACCCGAATGTAGGCTGCACACCGATCGATCTCTGCTCGAACGTCCAATGCGGGCAGAACGCCTACTGTGACGAAGGTGACTGTTTCTGCAACCAGGGTTACGAAGGCGACCCGAACGTAGGCTGCACACCGATCGATCTCTGCTCGAACGTCCAGTGCGGTCAGAACGCCTACTGCGATGCAGGTGATTGTTTCTGCAACCAGGGATACGAGGGTGACCCGAACGTAGGCTGCACGCTGATCGATCTCTGCGCCGAAGTCCAATGCGGTCAGAACGCCTACTGCAATGCAGGCGACTGCTTTTGCAATCAGGGATATGAAGGCGACCCGAACGTGGGATGTACGCCAATAGACCCTTGTGCGGAAGTCCAATGCGGTCAGAACGCCTACTGTGACGAAGGTGATTGTTTCTGCAACCAGGGATACGAGGGTGACCCGAACGTAGGCTGCACGCTGATCGATCTCTGCGCCGAAGTCCAATGCGGTCAGAACGCCTACTGCGATGCAGGCGATTGCTTCTGCAACCAGGGTTACGAAGGCGACCCGAACGTAGTTTGCACACCGATCGATCTCTGCTCGAACGTCCAGTGCGGTCAGAACGCCTACTGTGACGAAGGTGATTGTTTCTGCAACCAGGGATACGAGGGTGACCCGAACGTAGGCTGCACGCTGATCGATCTCTGCGCCGAAGTCCAATGCGGTCAGAACGCCTACTGCGATGCAGGCGATTGCTTCTGCAACCAGGGTTACGAAGGCGACCCGAACGTAGTTTGCACACCGATCGATCTCTGCTCGAACGTCCAATGCGGTCAGAACGCCTACTGCGATGCAGGCGATTGCTTCTGCAACCAGGGTTACGAAGGCGACCCGAACGTAGTTTGCACACCGATCGATCTCTGCTCGAACGTCCAATGCGGTCAGAACGCCTACTGCGATGCAGGCGATTGCTTCTGCAACCAGGGTTACGAAGGCGACCCGAACGTGGGATGTACGCCAATAGACCCTTGTGCGGAAGTCCAATGCGGTCAGAACGCCTACTGCGATGCAGGCGACTGCTTCTGCAACCAGGGTTACGAAGGCGACCCGAACGTGGGATGTACGCCAATAGACCCTTGTGCGGAAGTCCAATGCGGTCAGAACGCCTACTGCGATGCAGGCGACTGCTTCTGTAATCAGGGTTACGAAGGCGACCCGAACGTAGGCTGCACGCTGATCGATCTCTGCGCCGAAGTCCAGTGCGGTCAGAACGCCTACTGCGACAGGTGATTGTTTCTGCAACCAGGGATACGAGGGTGACCCGAACGTAGGCTGCACGCTGATCGATCTCTGCGCCGAAGTCCAATGCGGTCAGAACGCCTACTGCAATGCAGGCGACTGCTTTTGCAATCAGGGATATGAAGGCGACCCGAACGTGGGATGTACGCCAATAGACCCTTGTGCGGAAGTCCAATGCGGTCAGAACGCCTACTGTGACGAAGGTGATTGTTTCTGCAACCAGGGATACGAGGGTGACCCGAACGTAGGCTGCACGCTGATCGATCTCTGCGCCGAAGTCCAATGCGGTCAGAACGCCTACTGCGATGCAGGCGATTGCTTCTGCAACCAGGGTTACGAAGGCGACCCGAACGTAGTTTGCACACCGATCGATCTCTGCTCGAACGTCCAATGCGGTCAGAACGCCTACTGCGATGCAGGCGATTGCTTCTGCAACCAGGGTTACGAAGGCGACCCGAACGTAGTTTGCACACCGATCGATCTCTGCTCGAACGTCCAGTGCGGTCAGAACGCCTACTGTGACGAAGGTGATTGTTTCTGCAACCAGGGATACGAGGGTGACCCGAACGTAGGCTGCACGCTGATCGATCTCTGCGCCGAAGTCCAATGCGGTCAGAACGCCTACTGCGATGCAGGCGATTGCTTCTGCAACCAGGGTTACGAAGGCGACCCGAACGTAGTTTGCACACCGATCGATCTCTGCTCGAACGTCCAATGCGGTCAGAACGCCTACTGCGATGCAGGCGATTGCTTCTGCAACCAGGGTTACGAAGGCGACCCGAACGTAGTTTGCACACCGATCGATCTCTGCTCGAACGTCCAATGCGGTCAGAACGCCTACTGCGATGCAGGCGATTGCTTCTGCAACCAGGGTTACGAAGGCGACCCGAACGTGGGATGTACGCCAATAGACCCTTGTGCGGAAGTCCAATGCGGTCAGAACGCCTACTGCGATGCAGGCGACTGCTTCTGCAACCAGGGTTACGAAGGCGACCCGAACGTGGGATGTACGCCAATAGACCCTTGTGCGGAAGTCCAATGCGGTCAGAACGCCTACTGCGATGCAGGCGACTGCTTCTGTAATCAGGGTTACGAAGGCGACCCGAACGTAGGCTGCACGCTGATCGATCTCTGCGCCGAAGTCCAGTGCGGTCAGAACGCCTACTGCGATGCAGGTGATTGTTTCTGCAACCAGGGATACGAGGGTGACCCGAACGTAGGCTGCACGCTGATCGATCTCTGCGCCGAAGTCCAATGCGGTCAGAACGCCTACTGCAATGCAGGCGACTGCTTTTGCAATCAGGGATATGAAGGCGACCCGAACGTGGGATGTACGCCAATAGACCCTTGTGCGGAAGTCCAATGCGGTCAGAACGCCTACTGTGACGAAGGTGATTGTTTCTGCAACCAGGGATACGAGGGTGACCCGAACGTAGGCTGCACGCTGATCGATCTCTGCGCCGAAGTCCAATGCGGTCAGAACGCCTACTGCGATGCAGGCGATTGCTTCTGCAACCAGGGTTACGAAGGCGACCCGAACGTAGTTTGCACACCGATCGATCTCTGCTCGAACGTCCAATGCGGTCAGAACGCCTACTGCGATGCAGGCGATTGCTTCTGCAACCAGGGTTACGAAGGCGACCCGAACGTAGTTTGCACACCGATCGATCTCTGCTCGAACGTCCAGTGCGGTCAGAACGCCTACTGTGACGAAGGTGATTGTTTCTGCAACCAGGGATACGAGGGTGACCCGAACGTAGGCTGCACGCTGATCGATCTCTGCGCCGAAGTCCAATGCGGTCAGAACGCATATTGCGACGGTGGCGATTGCTTCTGTAACCAGGGCTACGAAGGAGATCCATACACCGGTTGCACGACGATTTAGGTAAAATCAGGATACGCCGTGTCCATGTCCAGCGGTGCTGTTCGTCAATGCCTTCTGGAGAAAAGCGTCCGGTGGTCCGGACATGCCATCCGTCGGTCAAAATGGCTGAGCAATGATATTTCTTTGCATTCGACGGTTCAAATTGGAAACAACCACGCAAATAACCGCCAGTATAAGCGAGCAAAACAGCAACTAGCGATTTCGCTTCTTTTCTTTTTGGCTACGTTTGAATAGCTCTTTAGCCGTGCTGTTCGTCAATGCCTTCTGGACAAAAGCGTCCGGTGGTCCGTACATGCCCGTGCGTCGGTCAAAATGGTTGAGCAATGATATTTCTTTGAATCCGACGGCTCTGTAGTATGATACGACAATGAAACCAACTCCCCAGAAAAAGCGCGTTTACGACCATCGGCTTCGCGAATACGTCCGAAAAACTGGCGATGTGAGCTTGGCTAAAGATCTCGAGGTTCCCAGATCGACGATCAATGGCTGGTTGCATGGACCTGAACTGGAAGTCGTGAGCCATGAGATTTTAGACATGACCGATGATCCTTTGGTCCGTCAGCGGATTTTGAAGCTGGAACGACGTTTACGGATCGTAACGGCTGTGATGATATTGCTCCAGACCCTCTGCCGGATTTCCAAGAACCGTTTGGACCAGCAGAGGTTGCCCGAGGGTGCGGATAAAAAGAAACTGCTCTCAGCCATTGAAAGAGGCTGCCGGGCCATACCCATGAAGGCGGTTCTGTCCATCGTCGGCATCAGCCCTTCACGGTATCACATCTGGTGTCGTGGGAAGGCGGCGGGTTGTTCGCTTGATGATCGCGCGTCATGTCCCGCGATCCACCCCACCCAGTTGACGCCGGAAGAGGTTCGCCGGATGCGCGAGATGGCAGTTTCCGACGACTATCGTCATGTGCCGACCAGTCGTCTTGGGATGCTTGCACAACGTCTGGGCAAGGTGTTTGCGTCTCCTTCGACGTGGTTGCGCTATGCACGTGAACGAGACTGGAGACGTCCGCGAACCCGAGTCCATCCATCCAAGCCTACCCAGGGTATTCGCGCGAACAAGCCGGACGGCATTTGGCATGTCGATGTGACGGTGGTTCGACTTGTCAACGGCTCGAAGGCCTATATCCAGGCGATCATCGACAATTATTCTCGGCGCATCCTGGCCTACCGAGTCAGCGAGAAGCTGGAGCCCGCGTCGAGTGCGGAGTTGCTGGTCAAAGCCTATGAGTCTCGCAGTGAGGTTGGTGACCAAGTGGACCCGCAGGCGGTGATGGTGGATGGTGGAATAGAGAATTTCCACAGTGCGGTGATGAAGCTTGTGGAAGAGGGTTTGCTTGCGCTGATCCTTGCGCAGACCGCCGTGCTTTTTTCGAACTCGATGATCGAAGGTTTTTGGCGTGTGATGAAGCACCAGTGGTTATTTCTGAACCAACTGGACAGCGTGTCGGCGCTGGAACGTTTGGTGAGGTATTACGTAGAAGAATACAACCGTAATCTGCCGCATTCGGCGTTCAATGGTCAGACCCCTGACGAAATGTACTTCGGCCATGGTGACGGAGTACCGGAGGAACTGGCCGCGGCTCGAGCGAGGGCTCGTCAAGCCCGTTTGGAGGTGAATCGGGAGCTGAGTTGCGAAAGCTGTCCTAATCTGGCAATGGCGGTCAATGGGTGAAGAAAGAAAACGTAGGTGGAAATACGCAATTGAATCGGTCATTTGTAATGATGTGTCAGCGTGTAGATTTAGCTGCCTCCTGCAGCCCGGCTAGTTCACGGGCAGGACAATTGTACTGTTTGGAGTGTTGATTTGAACAGGTCAATATTGAATCCGAGTCCAGATCGGTCGGACGTGGCATCAGTAGACCACATGTACGGATCACCGGACGCTTTTGTCCAGAAGGCATTGACGAACAGCACGGCTAATCAGCCATTCATGACGTAGCCGAAAAGGGAAAGAAGCGAAATCGCTAGTTGCTGTTTTGTTCGCTTATACCTTCATCGTAGGACTCTTTCATTCCCAACTCTCTTCTGTTTTACGGCGCATCCCTGACACAACGGACATCGTAGTCGTAGTGGACGTAGTAGTAGTACACATCGCCGCCGTTGAAGTTGACGTACCATGCGTCGAAATCATAGTCCTCGACGGGCGACGACGACCAATACAGGCCACACGTTCCACTCAACTCCAGCGGCCAGTAGCAACCAGTAGGACCGCCGTCGTTGGAACAGAAAGAAGGATTGCAAAAGCTGAATTCATAGCATGAATTGTAGTATTCCAAACAAACGTCATCCGAACTCACTCCGCAGGATAAACACTCGTCCTGCACGCCGCAGACTCCGTCCGTTTCGATAAAGGAACAGTTGCGGATCAGGCTGCGTAGCTCACTGATGTTCGGCAAACGCCAGCCGCCGCCGTCCAAGGTCAGTTCGTTGCAGTGGGTTTTGCCGTCCTTCCACTTCATCGGTCCACCGGTCGGCGTCTCCTGCCACTCAAAACCCGTCGCCGGATCGGTACAGACGCCGTTCGAGCAGGAAAGAGGATCATATTCCGCTATTTCGATTTCAGCCGGGTCACTGTCCATATCTCTTTCATTTTCGATATCTCCACCTTCCACACATACCTCTTCCACACAAACTAACCCACCACGGCAAGTGCCGATTAAAGAACAGGATTCGCCTAGATGACCGATGGATTTGCTGAAGTCAGTGCATGCGGATAAAGTAACGAATAGAAAAGCGATGGCATGGATAAGGCGCATGGTTATCGTGCTTTCAATCCAACTAAAATTCGGTTCTAAAAGTGAAAGTTAACCCTTGACCGCCTTCAGATGGCCCAATGGAAGCAAAGTGTGTGTTAAGCCACTCTTCATCCGAAGGGGCGACAATCCACAAAACCGCTCCCGCCACCATGGCTGCGCCTCCAATTCCGTACATGGCATACGCTGTATACTGCCACGTTTCGGCCTTTTTCTCACTGTCCCATTTCCCGTGGTCAACCAGATCGGAGTGCAGACTGGAAATGTAATGACAGGTTCCTCCAAAAGTGGCCAGGACAAGCCCGGACCAGAACAAACCATGACCTGCTTTGTTATAAGGGTTCATCGAGTAGACCGATGTTTTATTTCGACCTGCTTCCCTTGAAGATTGGTCATTTTGTCCTGCAATACCCTCATCATCCGAAAACCCTGAAAAATCCAGCAGGTTGGCAACGACTTTCGGTATTGAATCGATCATCTTTCCAACGGGTCCTTCGATGACCACGGATTGCCTGGAAATCTGCTTGGCATCATTCACGTTAATTAAACGAAGGTTCAGGATCCAGGAATCTCCCATGTGACCGATATCTCCCGAAATGGCATTCGGAACACCGATTGAACTGCCGATGTCGGCCAGACAACTAGTATCCTCAACCCCGCATTGCTGTGCTTTCTCATGTCCTTCCAGAATCGTCCGAATATCCGTTTCAGAAATAACATGTCGTTTCGAATAGCGGCTTACTTCACCGGCTACAATACCCGAAAACGAACTGGCCTCCTTTTTAGAAACACCCTTTCTCGGCTTCAAATTCCAAACGACGATACCGTTCATAAGAGGATTCTCGGTCTCATCATAATAGTCCTGCCTGCCGAAAAGCTCGATAACCGCTCTCGGTATCAATTGGAGCATCAATTTTATGTTGCCTTCTTCGCGGCGGCTGACCCGGGAAATGACTTCAGCCGTTTTGACGTTGATGCGCCTCAGGTTCAGTATCCATATCCCTCCCATGCGTCCCAGGTCACCTGATACCACTTCGGGAATACCCATTGCATTCCCGATTTCCACCATGCAGGATGAAGCATCCGCATCACACATCTGCTTGATAGCGGCTCCTTCGAGAATGGATTGAATATCTTCTTCCGATACAACTTCCATCCCAGACCGATAAGCCACTTCCGAAGAAATCACTCCGGAAAACAGTTTGGTTTCCTGATCGGTGACTCCCGCCAGAGAATCGAGCCGCCAAACCATGATTTTGTCTTTTGCGTGACAAATTTGCAACGATAAACCCAGGATAAAAAGACAGACCAAGCTCGTTCGTAAAACACAATTCGCCCTATATGGACGGTGAATGAACTGAAATACATCGCTTTCCAAGAAATTCTCCTGTGCTGTTTATTTGGTCCTTCCCCAATCAACTGCTGTTTCTTGTCTCAGATGTTTCTCAATTCTATGAATCGTACACAGGATTTCCCGATTGTCAAATCTGTATAGATGTCTGATGAAGCGTAAGCCCAATGACCCGAAAAACAAACCTTTACCTGGCTCGGACTTACGCCGCTTGCGTCAGCCAATACGTATATTAGTCGCCCTCTTGTTCTTTTTTGTATGTATTGACGTAACCTAACATCTCGATGGGTTCGAACGGCCAGTCGTTTAGTTTGCCGATTATATAAAAGGAAAGCAGGTCGATCTGGTCCCAAGGCATATTCTCGCAGATCGCGCCCTGGGAGTAATCTGCTTTCATCTGCAGGTACACGTAGGCGATTTGAGCCGCTCCGTAATCGTACTTGACATTGTACGTCAGATCGCCCGGCTTACGCATTTTCATTTTTTCCTTGTCATCGAAATATATGTGATTGTAGGGCAACAGGACATCGATGGCCTCAGGCATTTCCTGGCTGGCGCTACATACGGCGTTTGTCTTCGGCACATCTAAAAACTTTTTTCTCGCAATGTAGCCTAATATTTCGGACAGTGCTTCAATTGTATTGCGTTTGACTAAGCGCGACCAAGTGTCCGCGCCTACTTTTCGGTAAGTCAGATGGCGAAATTGGCGCGTGTGGATAACCTGATTAGAACGATCCTTTACGGTCAACTCGAACACAGTGGGCAATACATAAACGGCGTACACAAAAGGCTTCTCATCGATCATAGCGAACGAAGAGGCGACATAACGGATGACGAAAGTATAGTCCGCCTCGTCGGATCGAGTGAAGTAGCCTTTGCCCTCTTCGTTCAGATAGTCGGTTACCAGTTCGGATATATCTTCTGTGTTTATCTTGAAAAACTCGGTACGCCAGGACCGTGAACCCAGAGAATCGCTGGGGCTTTTCTCGATCTCGAATTCGAATTGGCTGGTGAAGTCCGTCTGCCCGATATCCGGATGCATTATTTTGGCATTCATACTGCAACCGAGCACCAGCAGTGACATTAATACTGCAAGGCATGTGACACGGCGTCGAGTCATTAAGTTCCTCCTGTTTGATTTGCGATCCCACACCCTATATATGGTCCTTCCCTAACGAAGTGTTGTTTCTTATCTCAGATGGATCTCGTATATTATGAATCGTACACAGGATTTCCCGATTGTCAAGCATGCATAGATGTCTAATGAAGGAAGCGTAAACCCAATGAAAAAAAAACAGATTTTCACAACCTTGATCTACGCCACTTGCTTCAGCCAATAGCCAGCAATTTTCGTCTCAGCGAAATGCTTCACCTCGATAATCTCCGGTGCATCTTTGGCATCTTTCGGCACGAAAAGAACAACCTTGTCCCGGTAGTCCTGGCCGGGCATGGCACTGCTTAGAAATTTATGAGGACGCCAAACGCCGTGCTTTTCAGCTGCCGTTTACATCTAGCCACTAGCCAGCCAAAATACCAGGACTGGACTGGCTAATCTGGAATTCATCACGTAGCCGAAAAGGAAAAGAAGCGAAATCGCTAGTTGCTGTTTTGCTCGCTTATATTGGCGGTTGTTTGCTTGGTTGTTTCCAAATATCATTGCTCAGCCATTTTGACCGACGGACCACATGTACGGACCACCGGACGCTTTTGTCCAGAAGGCATTGACCAATAGCACGGAGACGGATCAGCCGCGCCGTTGGCTGGCCATGGCGCTCACAGAGGTCGAGAAAGGCCTTCGCAAGCTGTCGGGCTACCGGGATCTGCCCGCACTGGCCCGTGCGCTGGCGGTCGATCGTGCGGACTCGGATAAGGCCTGCGCCGCGTAAACAACAGGCCGTTGAATGCATCGGCCTCTGGCCGATATGGGGCGCTGCCCCAAACCCCGGAGTTTATCGCTTGGGGGGATACCGGATGGGCTGAGAACAGAAGAGCCGGACGAAAACGCCCGGCCCATCCGTACATCCACCCGCCGTGGCGCTCCGGTTGCCCTCCGGCAGAGCCGTATCCTCCAGGCGGGCGAAACGAGCGTAGCGCGAAGGCGTGACAATTGGCAAGAAAAGAGTTGACAGTCGAAGGCTCAGATCATTACGATGTAGGCTATCAAGAAACGGAGATCGTCGGAAGATTTAACAACTGGCGGGACATCCCTTGTCTTTCGGCCGGTTTGAAAAATCAAGTTATTTCAGTATGTACCGAATTTTCGGACCCCATGGCTTTTCTTGAATTCCAGCGTCTCTGATTCGCCTTGAGCGACAAGTTGTAGAAATTCCTCGCGTTTCATGGGTATTTCGCCCTTCTTCCACTTTTCAGCTTCAGAACATCAGACATGGGTTTAAAAATTCCAGCGACCCCTCGCCTTCGGCTCGGGGAAGAAAATAATCAAATGACTGAATGATCGAATGATCCACTTCACGGTCCCGCACGGACGCAACGCGCACTGCTGGCGTACGCCTTACCGTCGTAGTACACGTTGCCGAGGCTGAAGTCCACGTACCACGCGTAGTTCGTACTGACCGCGAGGGACGACGACGACCAAAAGCTCACCATTGGCATGTCAGGGAAGTCTGATGCAGGGGAGTAAATCTCGTAATTGACGAGGCTGGACAACTCATTTTTGTCGGGCAAGCGCCAATCCGTCTGGTTCGCATAATCCAGTTCCTCGCAGTAAGCAAGCGCCTCTTGCCATGTTTTTCCCGAAACATAGGCTTTCTGCCAGATCAATCCTGTTACCACATCGGTGACGATCTGCTCTTCGGAACCGGAAATGATTAAATGATCAAATGACCCAATGACCGAGTCTTCCGGTCCGCTACACACGCAACGCGCATTGTTGTCGTTCGTCTTATCGTAGGGGTACACGAAGCCGTAGCCGAAGTCCACGAACCACGCATTGCGTGTATCGCTCGCGAGGGACGACGACGACCAAAAGTACGAAGACGGTGTGCCCGGGAAAACCGTGTTGTCAATGGCCGGAGTAAACTGGCTGTTATCCACGATGCTCAGCAGTTCGTGCGGATTGGGCAGACGCCAGTCGGTAAAACCGCTGAAGCCCGAACCTTCGTTTAACGTCGTTCCACAATAATCCAAGGCCTCCTGCCAGGTTCTATGCTCGGCCCAGGTTCGTTGCCACATCAAACCCGTCAGCGAATCTGTCACCACCTCATCCTCACTCGCCGTCGCCAGGTCGCCGCAGGGCGTTTCGCTTCCGGCGGCATTGTAGCATGTGAAACTTCGGGCATTGTCGGCATACTGGGCGTCCTGGCCACAACCTGCTGTGGCCGGATTGTCCCCGCAGGAGGCAGGAACGCCGCCGGGGCAGGTCGACTCCTCCCACGGATCTGCCCAATTGTAACAGACATCCTGACCTGTCGGCGGTACTGGCCAGCATTGATTGAAGTTGCAATACCCTTCCGGGAAGGTGCCGTCCCATTGGCAGTCCGGGTAACCCGCGTACCACTCCAAACACGCCGAGCAATCCGCCGTCATGAAGGCGTTGTCGCAGGTGCAAGAGCCATCGGTGGAGTTGCAGGTACCATGTCCGTTACAAGGATCAGGTTCGCAGGGATCATCCCGGCAGTCAGGGTACTCGATGTAGCCGTCAAAGCAGGCCGAGCAATCCTCCGTCATGAAGGCGTTGTCGCAGGTACAACTTCCATCCGCTGAATCACAACTCCCATGACCGTGGCAAGGATCCGGCTCACAGGGATCATCCCGGCAGTCCGGGTAGTCGATGTAGCCAGCCTGACAGGCCGAGCAATCCTCCGTCATGAATGCATTGTCGCACTCGCAACTTCCGTCCGCCTGACTGCATAAGCCATGTCCGTTACAAGGATCAGGCTTACAAGGGTTGTCCCGGCAGTCCGGGTACTCGATAAAGCCCTCCTGACAAGCCGAGCAATCCGCTGTCATGAAGGCATTGTCGCAGGTACAACTTCCGTCCGATGAATCGCAACTCCCATGGTCGTTACAAGGATCCGGTTCGCAGGGATCGTCTCGACAGTCCGGATAATCAATATACCCATCAGCGCAAGAATAGCATGTTATCCCTGAATAGTGTTCGTCGCATGTACAGCTTCCATTAGCTTGATTGCAAGTTCCATGTACATTACAAGGGTCCGGCTCACAAGGATCGTCCCGGCAGTCCGGGTAGTCGATGTATCCGTCTTGGCAGGCACTGCAATCTAATGTCATAAACTCATTGTTGCAGTTGCATGCGCCAGTGGCTTTTTCGCATTCTCCATGGTCATTGCAGGAGCCAGGATCGCATTTATTAATACAATCACCGTTCACGCAAACGGAATCATCCAAACAAATTCCGCCCTCCGTGCATGATTTGCCTTTGTAGCCGGTGTCGTTAAGGAAAACATCGCAACCACCTATTGTTATAATGAAAATGAAATAAATCAGGACAGAGAAAACAAACCGCATGGGGCTTCTCCAAACTACGAAAGTGGATTTACTTCCTTATTTTTTCTCAATCAAATTTTTGTTTTCTTCCCACCAGTGCTCATCGCCAGGCGAAAGCACCCATAGGATTAGGCCGGTTATCATCAATGCTCCACCAGTACTGTAGCTGGCGTATGCGCCCTTCATCCAGTCTTGGCTGGCTTGGCGTGAGGCGCGAACATCAGCAGCATTGGAAGTTGATTCGGCGTATCGACTTTTATCCCATGCCTGCCAAGTCGCTACTGCGCCGACAGCACTCAGCCCTAAACCAATAAAAAACGTTGCGTAGCCGCCTTTTTTGTACGGATTCATGGGATAATCGCGATTCAATTTGACGCTTATGGCAGTCTCTTTGCCGGGGTAGAGCGCCACTTCGCGCTGGGTCGGCAAAAACTCTTCCAATATAAACTCCAGCTGGTATTTTCCTTGGGGACGTTCAATGCGCAGGGGAGTCCGCCCCACGCTCTCCTCCTGGTTGATGATCATCTCAGCCTCCGGCGGTTCAGTCGTGGCCACCAACACTCCCGGCGCGATCTCCATCTCAACCTCTATCTGCTCCCAGCCGTTGGCCCGAAGAGTAACTTTTCGTTCAACAGTGTTGTAGCCCTGGAATTGCAGAGAAATTGTGTATTCTCCTGGTGCGAGCATTTGGCTGAATGGTGTCAATCCAACCTGTTTTTGATTAACCGACACCTTCGCCTGCGAAGGATCGGTCTTGATTGACAGCATGCCTTTGCGAACCAGCAGCGTGGAATCCGCCTGCTCGGAACTGATTTTCTTGCCGAAAAGCTCGGCGACGGCGTTAGGAAGAATTTCCACCAGTTGGTCGATGTCGCCAGACGCTCGGTGGCTGCTTCGACCCACCACCTCCGCAGTGCGGGTGTTGATTCGTATCAGGTTTAGTATCCAATATGATCCGACCATGCCGATGTCGCCGCTGATCGACTCCACAGCGCCGAGAGCGGCGCCTATTTCCGCTATGCATGAGGCGGCCTCGCTCCCGCAACTCTGTCGCGCTTCCTCACCCTTTAACAGAGTGCGTATGTCCGCCTCGGAAATGACTCTTCCCTCTGAAATTTCCGCAGCTCGTCCAGCGACGAAGCTTGTGATCAGAGCTGCATCTTTGGCACCGACCCCCTCGTTGGTCCGTAAATCCCACACCACAATGCCCTGGCGCGATGACTGATCTCCGTCCATGGGCGAAGCGGTTTCATCCACCGATGATTTTACGGATAAATGATCTTCGGTTACGCTAGTCGGCGTGGGAACCTCGCCATGGGCATCCAACCCTGAACTCTGGTTATCGGCTCCTGGTGAATTTGTCGGCTCGGCGGCCACCGATGAAACGATGCAAAAGAGGTAAAACAACCATGCTAAAAGCCAACCGAATGTTCTTAATTTAAGCTCTCTATACATCGGTACTGTTAAATCTCTTTGCTTCATAGAATGCGCCTTGTCACAAATCTAGCGGTGAGAAATAGTAATATTTCAATATGTGTCAAAATTATCCCGAAGACCCTTTTTTGGTGCTTCACTAAAGAAGTATTGTTTCTTGTCTCAGATGTATCTCTATATCGTGAATCCTACACGGTATTTCTCGATTGTCAAATCTGTATAAATGCCTGATGAAGCGTAAGCCCGTGAACGACCGTTGCTGTATGAACCCGGATTGTCCCCTTCATGGTCAGTTCGTCGCCATACCAGACATCCTAAAAATCAAAAAGTTTGCGAAAGTCAAAACTGCCCCTTAGCCTGCCTTCGGAGAGTGTTGTGGAGGGGAAATAGCAATGAAGACACCAATGAAAGGTCCGATTCGGACATCTTCATACCGAGTTTGACGGTTAAAAAGACGTTGTAGACCGCCCATCAAGCAAGAAAACAAAATTAGCAACATTTCGCTGTAATGTAATCGAACAGAAAAGATTCAGAAAAAACCAACATAGAATTTTGCGCAGAATTTCCATGATGAAGACTTTTTTCGATCAATCATGAAAAACGAGCAATTTCAATAAGTTTAGTGAACTATGACGCACGCGGGATTGGAAGAGAAAAGGATACGAAACGACTTACCGCAAACCCAACTGAACCTTGATGGCTCCGTCTACGGATTGCATATCTTCGGCGGATAGTTTTCCGATACGCCGAACAAGGCGTTTTTTGCTGACCGTTGCAATCTGATCGGCCATTGCTTTACTACGCTTCCGTTTGAGGGTTACATACGCTTCGCAAGGATAGAGACGCGATACATTGCTTGTCAGGGGTACCACCTGAACGCGGTTCAACATTTTATTCGAAGCGTCCACACTGACAATCACGGCTGGCCGCGTTTTTTGGATTTCCCCTCCAATGGAGGGATCAAAATTGACCCACCAGACTTCAGTTCGTTTCATGATATTGATCACTTAGAAGATTTTCGGACCACTCCATGGCTTCGGTTTCTCGCTCTTCGTCGGCAGCCATTTCGCGATAGGCAGCTTCCAATTCGTCTTCCACGACATGAGGCTTGGCAAGGTCGTTCAGGAATTTGCTGATGCGGCCTTTACCGACAATCCGGTAAAGCCCTTCATAGACCTGCTGTTCAATACTGATGGTAAGTTTTTTTTGCACGTCCATACCTCGAAATTAGAGTGACATCCTATACGTAGGATACGTATTATTACGTATTATGTCAAGCGGAAACCTTTATTGGAGTCCATTGAGGTCAACCCCTTCGTAGAGCTGATTGCTGAAGAGTGATTTCAGCAGGCCAATGCATTCTTCGCCCCTTTGCCGAATGACCGCTCTGACCAGTTTCCCGTCACTGCGATCGTTTTGTCACAGCGAATTGATCTGTGATTTTGCGTACTTGGACGATGGCGGAGTTTCTCTTGTCTCTTTCGTCTCATCACGCTCCATCCATTCCATTTCAAAGGGTTCTTTATTAACAGCGGAAAACGCAGATTCTTGCGTGATTACGGAATGTTGTCCAATCAGACCATGCTGAATCTCCGTTCTTTTTCATCCTCGTAATGCTGGAACACGTTCTGCAACCGTCGTTGTTGCCTGCGGAGAATGGTTTTTCGCAG
Source organism: Myxococcota bacterium (assembly GCA_963663525.2). GTDB lineage: Bacteria > Myxococcota_A > SURF-8 > SURF-8. Next base: position 2,716,955 of record CAXXHC010000001.1, on the reverse strand, counting down.
CGGAAACCACCACCCTGAATGGAGGACGAAATGGAAATCATGAAAAACGAGCCTACGAAAAACGTAACGTTATCTGATGCTTGCCAACACTACCTGGAGTATCTGACCACCATCGGCCAGCGACAAAGTACGATCAAAACAGCGAAGCGAACCCTGGATCTGCTGATCACTGGAATGGGGGAGAACAAGGAGCTTTCCAAGATTCTTCCCGTTCATGTATCGACGTTTTTCAAAAGCGAACTGGCCACTAAGCAGCCAGGGAAAAATGGCATGAAGCCTCGCGCGAAAGCCAGTATCGTTCAGATTAAGCGGATCGTGAGGATGGCCTTGTGCTGGTGGTTCGAAACGGGCATGATCGAGAAACTTCCCCTGCCGAAAAGCGAATCCCGCTTCGCCAACCGAATGATTCACTCCGGCGTCGGTCATCGGGTTTGTACGCATATCGAGCAGCGCTATGAAAGCCACGGGGAGGCCTGAGATGGGTTCTCGCAAATGGCAGGTGAACTGCATGGGTGCTATTCCATGGACCATTCTGGGCTCTCCCCACCACCTCAGTGTCAATTCTGGGTACTGCAAATCGTGGCGTGATTTCGGGAGCTTGGGGCGTTTCATAACAAACGGAACAGACTTCAAAGACCTTCTTCGTCACCGTTCGGCTCGTGGAGGCATCGACGAGATTCCATGCCAGAAACCTATACGAAAAGCCCCGTGATTACGACGGGTTACAGTCGCATTTTTCGCCCACAAAAACGTTGAATTGGACCGCAATCTGCATGACACAACAGACAACACGGCAACGACGCCGAAAAAGAAAGGATGAAAACAATGAGCACGCAGACCGCCCAGCAAGCCTACAAAGAAAAGAGGAAGCAAATCGACAAACGCCTTGCCACCATCACGAAAGAACTCGATCGCCACGCCTAAGCGGCTGAATCCATTCACTGGGGCCACCATGGTGACATTTCCCACGTAGAGTGTCTGCTCCATCAAATTGAAGCTTTTTTGAAAAACGAAGACATCGACGATTGAAGGAGACGAATCATGGGTACGACCAAGAACCTGAAAGAAGCCTGCGAACAGTATCTGGAGCATTTGAAAGCGGTCGGCAAAAAGCCCTCTACGATCGGTACGGTCCGGCGCACGCTGGATCTGCTGATTTCTGAAATGGGCGAGGACAAGGAGGTGAAAAAGATTCTGCCCTTGCATGTGGATAAATTCTTCAAGAGCGAAGCTGCCACCATGCAGCCAGGCAAAAATGGCCTTAAACCCCGAGCTCAGGCCAGTATGTTACAGATTCGGCGCATCGTGCGAATGGCGCTGGTATACTGGCACGAACAGGGATTCAGCCCATTGGTAGCCCTGCCCAAAGAGGACAAAAAGTACCTGGAATCGAACGTGAAAAAGCCCTCATCCACCCAATCCAACACGGAGGAAAAGTAAACCATGGACTGCGTTCGAAAAGGAGATCGAATTCGTCTCATCCAAATGCCCGACGACCCCGATCCGATTCCGCCCGGATCCGAAGGACTCGTGATTGAGGTCACCGAAGGCCCGCTGGCGCAGATCCTCGTCAAGTGGATCGGGATGGAGCGCAGTCTGGCTTTGATCCCCGGTGTCGATAGGTTCGAGATCATCACGTCTGTGAAAAACGAGGAGGATTCGCCATGACACGAAACCTCGACATCGGCTATCGAGGCGGGACTTCTCGGTTTTGTCTCACACCGATCGACCGTAAAAAGCTGCACGGTTTCAAGAAAAGAATCGCGCTTGACGAAAATGGTCATGAATGCGCCAGCGCTCATCTCACCCGGGATGGGCGTTTTCTTTTGGCTGCGGGAAGCACGTCGGATCTCTATATCAATGATAAGGGCGACACGGTACGTCGTAGCGAATTGGTCACCGTAGATGAGAGCGGGAAGCCGCTAAAAAAGCTTTCGGCGACAGTAGGAAGAACGAAAGTCCTTGAAAATCCAGGTGATTTGGACGAATTTCTCAACTACATCGTGACCCAAGTCCATATATTGGAAGTCGAAACCCTTGATCCGGAGTTGGAAGAAGCATTGTTTGACGGTGCAATCTTCCGTGTTCCGTATCATCCACGGGCCACGTACACCGATTTCTCCAACTATCTGTTGGCCAACAAAAACGGCATCTTTCTGGTTCGGCCCGAAACCTGTTCATTCGACTTTGTAGGTTTGGAACAGACGATTTCGGAGGTCGAAGGCGAGTGGGATGATGGCGAGGATGAAGAATTCGATTTCGAAATCGAATGGAGGAACGATTATGCCCTGCCGTAAGATCCGACTCGCCGATCCTCGGGGACGCGAGGCGACAGTTTTGCTGGTTCCTCGACAAAAACCTCCCGACGTGTCCTATACTGATTCCTCCGGCTCACCGGTTCGATTCACACGGCGGATCAAAGCGACGGAGACAACGAACTACTCTGCATTGTTGTTGCGATACGACGAACCGGATTCGTTGGCGCAAGCGTTGATCGATGGCGATCCCGAAATCGATCTACAGACAGCGGGACGTGAGGTCGGTCCCTGCGATCGAGTGCATGTGGGAGCGGATAAACAGCCACTTTACTCGGCACGTATCATCGAAGTGATTTATGACCGGAATGGAAACGAAATCGCCCGTCGGGAACCGGAAAACATCCCATCCAATCTTGTTCCCGATGCGCCACCGCAATGGTCAGGGAAGTTGATTCCCAAAATGGATGCCATTCGGCAATATGCTTTCACGCGGGTCTACCAGATACGCCATAGCAATGGACTGGAATTTGATTTTCTTTTCGGTTTGTCGAGATACCTGGAGGATTGCAACTCGATGGCTCTGGTCGGCTCAGGACTGAAAGGAACGGGTCCGCTGATTCTGGAACGAAACGGGATCCCCATGAAGGGTTTTCTGGAGGGTCGGACGAAGGGCGATCGTTATCGACTCGTGCTTCATCTGGCGGCTTTCGAGTTGAAACGACCGGAGATGTCGTCATGACGGATGCGATCCAGACCATGATCGCGGCATACAAACGCAATGTAGCAGGTGCCTATCGCTCGCTTGCGCCGGATCGCATCGAAGCGGAACTGTCCCCGGGGCCATGCACCGTTTCCGAGAAAATTGATGGCGAAACCTGGTTTCTGCATGCCGATGGCGAACGCTGCATCCTTCTGTCCCCGTTCGGCAAAAAACTGGAAAATATTCCGCTCACGATGGAAGCACAAAAGGTGCTGAACGGTTGGCGCGGTCTGTTGGCAGGAGAATTGTATGCCGCTGTCGATTCGGACCGATCCCGTGTTTTCGATTTGCACGCCGCCTTGGGACGCAAGGGAAACCCGGATCGACTGCGCTTTGCCGTCTTCGATATTTTGATGAATGGCGATGTGGATGTGCAACGAAACCCCTTCATCAAACGATTGGCTCTCCTTCAACGGATTGTGGGTCAGAGCCATGCCTCGTTTCATCTTGCAGCTTTCGAGACAGCGGATACACCCGTTGCAGTCGCTACAGACTACGAGCGCATTGTGACTTCCGGCGGTGCGGAAGGCCTTGTCGTTCATGCTGTCGATGGTCGGATCTACAAGATTAAGCCGGAGATCACCATCGATGCGGCGGTGGTTGGGTATGTGGGTAGCAGCTCCGGCGTCCCCGAACTTCTGCTGGCGCTGATGAAACCGGAAGGCGTTTTTCAGCTCATCGGTCGCGTGAAAACGGGTTGGAGCCGGGAAGAGAATGCTGACCTGCAAAGACGTCTGATTTCGATGGTTTGCGATTCCACCTATCGCAAAGCGAACGACCATGGTTTGTTGGTTCGTTGGGTGAAGCCGGACCTTGTCATCGAGGTCAAATGCAATGACATCATCGCCGCCAACAGCAAAGGCGAGCCCGTCCGCCGCATGGCAATGAATTTCAACGAGAAAACCGGCTGGTCGCCCATTGGACCCGCGTCCTCCATCAGCATGATCCACGCCATGTTTCGACGCATTCGTGAGGACAAACAGGCTGTCAGGCCGGATGTACGCGTCGAACAGGTTTCGGATCTCGTTCCGATTGCTGAGCAGGAATGCGTTGATCCAGCGTCTTTACCTGAATCCGAGATCATTCGCCGCGAGGTCTACACCAAGCGAAGCAAAAAGGGTGTGGCCGTGCGCAAACTGGTTGGTTGGAAAACCAATAAGCACGAAATCGATCCGGCCTATCCCAACTTCGTGATCTTCTTTACCGACTACGCTCCAGGTCGCAAACAACCGTTGAAGACCGATCTGCGTGTGGCAGCCCGTGAAACGACGTTGCATACTATTGCCGACGACTGGTTGGCCGAAAATATCAAGCGAGGCTGGGAACAGATATCACGTGACGAAGGTCGAATGGGAATTGAAAACCATCACGACCTTGAAAAAAGTTCACCCTCCATTCCGCCTTCGGAATCCACTCGCCATCTGAAAATCGCCTTTGCCCGTTCGACTTCGCCAACCTTCCCCATCATCCGCAAGCGATTGAATAGATTGGCGAAACTGGGTTCCCTTGACATCACGAAGGACGACAAAGGCCGTGAATCCTGGTTCGAACTATCGATCACGCAAGGTCTCGTCGAAAACGCCAAACGTATCGACAATCTCCTGAACATCGTCAAAGCCTGGAAGACCACCGAAGTCTCCCTCGATGGCGAACTGGTGGGGAAGCACGACCTTCAGGATTTCATGGACCATCTGGAAGACACTCGCCGCTGTTGGCTGAAGCGCAAAAAGCAAGGAGAAGAGGTTTGTCGCAAAACCTGCATCCTTGGTTGCGATGCCTTGAATCTCTGGGGTTCCCATGAATGGCTTAAATATTCTGGATGCGACGCTCCGCCGTGGTGGACTGTGGGACGTTTTGTGGACGAAAAGGTGATTCTCGATAAAAACGCTTTGAAAAAACAGTTGAAAACCGCTCCCCACGCTGAAGTCCGACTTTGTCCCCACTATAATCCAGATATTGTATTGTCAAAGATCGAGGCCCTGCCCGATACGATCGAGGCGGACGATGAAAGCTGGATTCCACTGTATCACAGCGACACGGGAAAACCAGCCTGGATCTGGCCGATCCACGAACCCATTCCGCCGACCTTGCGAAAAACCAAGGACAATCCCTGGCGTTCCGGAGGTCTGAGCATCGATCTCGATCTGGGGCTTGGCGAGAAACGTGGAACCGACGAGAACGAAAATAGTGAAAACACGTCATCCAGAGTTATTCCTCCCACAAGGTACTCCGATATTTTGGGTCAAGATGACGTGGTGGAGGCCGTAAGAGATCGAATCGAACTGCCGCTGAAATACGCCGATCTTTTTCATCGGATCGGCGCTAAACCCAAACCCGGCGGGGTCATCCTCGCCGGTCCTCCAGGTACGGGAAAAACCCTGCTGGCCAGAGCTGTGGCCGGTGAATGCGACGCTCATATCGAATCCGTATCGGGACCGGAACTGCTTTCGAAGTGGGTCGGTGATACCGAAGAGGCATTGAGAACGATCTTCGAGCGGGCCAGGGATTTTTCGCCCTCGATTATTCTCTTCGATGAGATCGACAGTTTGGCCGTTTCCCGTAGTTCTGCTGACGCGCAGTATCAGAAAAGCATGGTGACGCAACTGCTGGCGCTGTTGGACGGATTGGAAAATCGAGGCAACATTTTCGTTATCGCCACCACCAATAGACCCGACGACATCGATGCAGCCCTGCGTCGACCCGGCAGGTTCGATCAGGTGATTCAGATGGGACCACCCGATGAAAGAGGAAGAGCTGCCATTTTTTGCCATTATTTGAAACCACTTGTGCTCGATCCGACACTTGATCGTGATCACCTCGCCTCGGAGTTGGCTTCGCTCACTCCAGGGCTTACCGGTGCCGACATCGCGCACTTTTGCCAAAATGCTGCACGGATCTGCGTTAAGGAGGCCAGCCGGATGGAGTCTCCATTGGAAAACCTGGCGATCAGAAAAAAACATTTCCGGCAGGCTCTGCATGAAATACAACGTCTCGGATCCACTTGTCCCAATGTATCGATTTCAAACAGACCGGAAAAACATAATCCGCCGAAGCGCGCTAGGTCTTCCAAAGGCCTTTTCCCCTCTGGAGTATTTATCAAAGACAGGTACAGGACCACGAAAGCGAGTGCAAATCACGACACTGACAAAACGTGAAAATTCATGTCCCCCCTCATTTTTCCGAAATAGCAGAAATCCAATTTTTTCTTACTGACATGTTTTTATACTTTTTGTCACCTAAAATTTTTTGACAGATATTTGTCAAATCGAGCCTAAAAAATGTACCCGGCCCGTCAAAAAACGAGTCAAAATTTACACGACCCTCTCGACAGCTTAAAAAATCCTTTTTTATTAATGATATCATATAACTGGAAAGACGCCTGTGGTCAAAAGCGGTCCAGAGAGGTAGCTTTTTTTTGCAAAAAACACCTACCTCTCGAAATGAGATAGTTCTGTAATTACCAATAGTTAAGTCACTTCACCTTCGACCCCTTAGCCTTCCGTCCCACCCGGCTATTTTCCGGAGATTCTTTAATGATCACGATGGTTTACATGCGATTTCAGGGTCATTTTTGGCGGACCAAAAAAACCTACCTCTCCGTGACGAGTTCCTAAGTGATATCATATCACTCCGGCGTTTTAGACCCTACCCCTCGGGTATTCGTTTCCTTTTTTCAAAAACCCGGGAGATTTGCGAGCACGAGCGCTGTTTTACGAAAGGACGTGAGCGAGTGCTCCGCTTTCGTCAGCGATGCGGTCAGGGCATTGTGACCTTTGACCAGCACGCCGATGGTATGGCTCAGTCCTCCCGACATCTAGCGCTGCCGTCCTTTCTTTTTGATGGTTTTTACCGCTTTCGCCTCCTCATCTCGTAGCCACAAGGCCGCCCCGGCCAATTCGGCGAACTCGTCCGCAGAGAGGTCATCGACTTTTTCAAAGTCGTAGGCTCCAAAACTGTGGCAGATGAGGGTTCGCATCTGCCGATATCCATCCGAGCGGCAGGACATCCGCTCGGCATCTATACGTTTTTTAGGGACGCTCCCTGGACGAAACCGAGCCCTTTTTGGATCTGCTGGGCGAGCGTGACCACCAGGCCCGGTTCCCATTCGGTCTGCATGGCCTCGAAGTCGGGCTTGGGATGCATGAGAAATTTCTGCACGAGGATCTCGTTGGCTTCGGCCTCGTCTTTCACCGCACCGATCAGCGATTTGTACTCGGACCAACTGGCTTTGCGCGCCAGAAAAACCTCATCCTCGCGACCGGGGATCATGATCTGAAAAAGTTTCAATTTGGGGTTATCTGCGCGGAGATGCTCGGCGATTTGACGTACACTGATTTCGATCGATTCAGACATGTGTTTTTTCCTTTCGTTCGTCCCACCGTTTGGGGCCGTCTTCGCGCACGTCCAGGTGGGTAAAATCGTCGTAACGACCGATGCCGCCGTTTGAAAATGCAGGAATGGTTTCAGCGATAGCCGCGACACAATCCGGATGCAGCCCTTGCACGACAATGTCGGCGGCACGACCCAGCAGATGTTGACTGTCCGGGACGCCACCCACGTCGCGGTTATGCATTCGGCAGCGAATTCCAGAACTTATGGAGATGGGAAGACCGATACGATCACGAAGGATTTGCAGAGCTTCGATCAATCGAGGATCAACTCGTACTTCCCCACACCCACAAGGACAACGAAATTCCCATGTGCTAAAATTTCGGCTCAGATCGCCCATCAGACACCTCCGAGCAGCACCAGCACTTCCTTGATTTGCAGCGCGCCCGTGCCGAGCATGACGCCGATCAGGAGGAATGCCGCGTTGCGAAGCAGCTTGATCGTTTTTTCCAACTCGATGACACGGGTGGAAAGCTGCTCCACCGACTGTGCCAGGCGTTCGGTGAGCTGTACCAACTCATCATGGCTAGCGCAGGTCTGAATGGTTCCATCGGGTTGCTGGCTGCACATTTCGTTTCTCCTTACACCAGGCCTTCGGCATCCATGGCGAGACCGGAAAGTTTGCGTCCCACCGCCTCGTCATCCACGGAGAAGCCGCCTTCGACATCGGTAAACTCGAATCCCAGAAAACGAATGATGCGCGTAGCGTTGTTTTTCGGTGGATAGACAATCAGGATCGTGCAGTTGCGAAGATCCAGCAGGTCGGTAAACTCCTGGTCGCCAACGACAAACTTCTTGATCTGGACCTCGCGGGAACGCGGGCTATTGACCGCTTCTTCGAGGATGGCCTTGTTGAGTTCCTTGACCTCGAAGTCGAGTTCATAGTCTTTTGGACCGCGACCCATGGCGTGGGGTTTGCGGTATCCCGCACCGCGAATCACGGATTTCGACTGACTCGCTTTCCAGGAAAGATTCTGCAACGCCATGACTTTGATGCCATCGACGAGAAGACTGATTTCCTCGCCCTGGCTGCCTTGAATAAACCCTTCTTGCGACATGGTTTATCTCCTCACAGGTTCTGTGCTATTTCAGGTACACGGTGGTGTAGATCATCTCCATCGCCCGACGCGGCTGAATACCCAGCGACACGTAGACGTCACCCAACAGTCGATCCTGCTCGGTGCTGACTGCACTCAACTCGAAATCGTCGATCTGGCCTGCATCCCGCATTTGTTCGAGTGGTCGGGCCATGGCGGATTCGAGTTTTCGTAACCCTTCACCTGCGCGGTCGTTTTCTTCACCCACATAGGGTTGCGCGGCGTCTCGTGCCGCTTTGGAGCCGTAGTAGACTGCACGTAGATCGTTGACCCGCGAGTAATCCGAGCCTTCCGCCGCCGCCGTCAGCGAATGCGCAAGGATGAACCCCCGACCTGGTTTGAAACGCAGGCAATTGACGCGATTCTGGATCAAGGTCTGGATATGCCCCGGTGGAAACTCCGGAACCAGCCGCAGCACGCCTTTCACCGGTTTATTGATCAGCGATTTCTGCACTTCGAGTCCGGCCATCGTTCCACCACAGGCGGACACAATAGAAAAAAGATTCTCATCGCCATCGGAATCCAAAAACTCCGCGCCACCGGCGAAGATACAGGCATTGCGATCGCCCACCATGGCCATACGCGTGACGATTGCATCCACGTACTCCTGCAAATCGGCCAGGTACTCTGCGCTGCCTTCCTCGAAATCGCTCTCGAACTCCGGCGTTTCCAAAATGGCAAAACGCTCGGCATGATGATCTTCCGCCATTTCGTCGCAATGCAGCAGAACGGCGGTCCACAGAGACTCGGTGGTTGCTCCCACCGCATGAATCCAGGAGGTATCGGTCTTGGCTTTCGTGGCTTCCAAACCTGCCAGATAGTCGGCATTCGTGGGTTCGCCATCACCAGAACCATTTTGAAAAACATCGAACCAAGCCGAATCGACTTCTTCTTCGTCGTTTTCGCTGGGCATGAGGATAAAAGCCGGACTGGTCAGCAGTTCCGCCACGTAGACATCGCCAGCGTTAATGGCCGCCGCCAGATTCGAAGTCATCGACAGCAAATTTCCCTGGCCCTCGTACACGCGTTCGGTGGCAGGCGAAACGTTGCGATCCTGCAATGTGGCAAAACTCGTTCCCAACATGTCTTCGATGATGTTGTGCAACCCGCTGGATCCATTGGGAACCGACGTTTCGTCAATCAAGGTCGCGGTTGGAGAAGGATCGGCTTCCCAATCCACCGCGATCTCCACGAGACGGCAGCTTTCATCGTCTTCGCGCACCAGCAGCATCAGGTTGCCGCTAAAGAAGTGATAGGACAGCTTTTCCGGCGTGCCGGTGGGAATCAACGAGGCGAGGCTGACCTGGCCGGAAAGGACTGGGGGCTCGTCATCGTCCGCAATGGCGTAGACGATTTTCGCTGTTCGATCCAGCATCAACGTGTAGTCATCGGGATCCAACCCCTGGGCATGGTCCGCCAGGTTCTCCAAACTGGCCGTGGAGACGATATCTGGATCCACCAGGCCCAACGCGCTGTAGGACAAGGTCCAATAGCTACCGGGCGTGGGTGGATAAGTGTCTTCCAGATCGATTTCGATCAGGCGCTGGTCGGTACAGAGAATGATGTCGTCGCCATCAAAACTGTCCAACCCGCGAACCTGCTCCTCCGGATCCAAAATGGCGGTCAGATCGATAATATCTCCGGGAATCACCGTGCCGCTCGGATTGAAAAACCAGATTTTGGCGATTGCAGTATCGGTGAGTCCCAGTACCGCAAACCCGTGTTCGATCGTCGTCATCTGCTCGAAAATGGGATTGGCGGCGATATCCACCACCTGATTGATTTCGGCGGGCAGCTGAATTTCCTGGGTCTGGGTCAAGCTGGAGTTGTAAAATACCACCCGATGCGGCATTTCCGGCAGCGACCCTTCGATCAGGACCAGGTATCCGGTCGGCACGTCGTTCAGCTCGTGGCTGATGTTGAGCCAATGGTTGTTGCCCTGGGAGCCGTACTCGGATTGAATGCGAAGTGTATCGACGCCCAGGATATTTTTCACGGTACGTTGCGCCCGAATGGCCGAGCCGATGCGGCAGGCATGAATGCGCGTGCTGCCTGCATCGAAGGCGGCCTCGATGGCCTGGAGCAGCGGACCACCCTGAAAGATGGTTTTCGCCTGTTTTTTCGCATCCGGACCGGCGAGGGTAACCATTTTGTTCGGTTGACCGCTCTCGGCAGGACCGATTTTGGCTTCCACGTTGGCTAGCGAGGCCGGAATGACGCCGAGATGACCGTCTTCGTACTCGGTATAGGCGTCGGGAATGATGCGTGGGGTCGTCATCTATGCCTCCTTCACCGGTCGTTTGAGCCAGGCGTCCACCAGGCGTAAGAATTCTTTCTGAGACAGCCGGGTTTGCTTCGTCCAGCCGTAGGCTACGCGCAGGGCACCCAGCGTGACGGCATCGGTCCCGGTACGCCGAGCCAGTGTTTCAATAGGAAAATTCAGGCGTTTCGTGCGTTTTCCGAGCAAACCACCACGCTTTTTGCGAGGGGTGTTGGACTTCGGAACCGAATGTACGGAGACAGGATTCGTCTTCGTATCCTGCTTTTTCGTCTCTGCAGCGGATAGATTCCCGGATTTGGTTTTATCCTTCGCTTTTTCTTTCGAATCGGCTTTCGGCGTATCGTCGGGTTTTTTCTTGTTTTCGCTCATGGATTGCCCTCGTTGACATAAATACGCTCCATAACGTGCTCGACCTCCCGTTCGATGGGAACGATGCGTCGGGCGGTCAAGGTCAGCGCAGCGCGGTACAAAAACGGTTCGCCCGAAAGATCAGGCGGAATACTTTGGCGACCGATGGGTTTTAGGCTGTCCAGCGGAAATTCCGTGGGAGGATCGGTCTCCGGGTCTGTCAAACGGATTGGATCTGTCGAAAGCCAAGTCTTCAGAGCTGCTTTTTCCAGGTTTTCGATGATGTTTTCCACGATTTCCTGGCCGTTGTTCTGCCGATCGGAAGGAGACGTGACGGTCAAACGATAGCTGACGGCATTCACCCCCATCTTTCCGGTTTTTTGCACAACCCCGTTTCCCGCATCGCGCACCACATAGTCCGTCTTTCCGCAGCCCATCGGCTGGGTATCGTGAGACAGTGGGGTGACGACGAGTTCCGGGTATCGGTGGTTGCGATTGGCCAGGCTATTCGCAAAAACATGCAAAGAGTCCACCTGCATGGCGGCCCAATGACCGATGGCGCGTGGCAACGATCCGCTCATCGTGCCCTCCGTTCATAGCGGGCAATGGCCCGCCGGATGGCCTTGCCGAACACTTTGCGGACCTGCTTCTTTCCTTCCAGAAAGGCGGGTTCCAGAAAAGGTTGGGCTGCTGCGTGCTTCGTGCCGTATTCGACATAAGGGGCATAGTGCGTGTTCGTGCCGACAAAGGCCTTCGCCCAACTCTGAATCACCGGTGTAATCGAGGCTCTCAGCTTTCCCGTATCCACCGGACACAGCTCTTTGGCCTTGGCTTCGACGATCAGCACCAGGTCACGAACGGCACGCCCTAGCTCTTCCGCGATCAGATCCGGCATTTCTTTCAATGCGTTCTGCAATCGTTCGATCTGTCGAAAATCGATCTCGATCATGGCGAGATGGCTTTTTCTACGCATCGTTCGCCTCCCGTTTTTCCAACTCCAGATGCAGATCGAGATGAGTACACGCACCAAAACTGTTTTGTGGTTTGACCTCGGTGACCCGGTAGCGCAGGCCATCAATTTCGAGGATGTCGGACTCCAACACTCCCGAATCGGGCAGGACACTGGCGGCAGCATCGGCTCCGATCTCGGCCAGATCCTTGGGCGACAACGCCTTGATGTCGATGGGGATGTCGGCGATTTCAGTCTCGCGGATTTCGTGGGAACCGAAGAAAGAATCCTCCCGTTCCGGGCGAAACACGCGGGCCGAAACACCGGACTGACGAATCAGCCAGGCCACATCATCGTTCATCTGACGGCGCTGTCGATCCTTCATGGGCTTTCCTCACGATGCCAGATCGACAACGGCTCGCAGTTCATGCGGGGTTTGCCGGTTTCGTCATTTTGGAGCGCTTCGCAATGAAAACGCAGAATGCGGCCTTCGACTTCGCAACCCGCGAATACTCCGCCGCCGTAGCTCACGTTGTCGTTCCAATCGACGGAAAATGCCGGAGCGATGGTCGCCTGCTGGCAGCCCATCAGGTAATCTCCAGCTTGAGTGAGGATGGCTTGGCGCGAATCGAGGACGAATTGTTTGTCGACGCCGCAGCCAACCATTGCCAAACCAACGGTGATGAGGACGACGAGCAGAGGTAAACGTATGAAACCGCTACGTTTTTTCGGATTCGGCTTACTCATCTCTTCGGCGACCTTTTTGAGAATATCGCCGACCAATGTGCCTTTACCACCGCCCGCCAGGGCTCCGAGCGCCAACAGACCGGCGGTATTGCCGTCCAACGCGAGAACAATACCGGCCACGACGGTGGCGAGTTGCACCAAGGTGGTGACGACATCCCATTTGCCGTAGGTGAAAGGATCGAGTTTGATCTTGCTTTCCATGGTTGATTCTCCGTTTAGAAATTCCGCCGGTTCTGGGTGTAGATCCGTGGACGGATGTTCAGGTGAATGAGGGTTTCGTCGGCAGCCGGGTTGATGCGTTGGATGCGGGTGACGTACTCATTTGCCAGATCTTTCTCCAACGCAGCCCAATGCGACGCTTCTTTCGACCGATCCATTTTCTTGTCTCCGGAGGAGAAACTCACACGAGTCGCGGCCTGGGCTCGCAACGTTCGACAAAGCAGGATTTTTATCTGCATGACCCAGAGTTCACGATGATCGCCCGGCATATCCGGGGATATTTCATCATTCGTGAGCTCATAAGCCACGGCGAGATCTCCCGCGACTACGGGCAAAGCCCGCTCCGCCTGACGACGGATAAATGCTTCCGGAGCAAGCGTTTCGCCCGTCTCATCGGTAAAATCTGCCAGAATGTCGGCTACCAGCACGTCCAACACGGGATTACTCCTTGGGTTTCTTGACCGCTTTGGTCTTGGTACTCTTCACCGTCGTCGGATAAGAAATCTTCAACATCCCCTTTTTCTCGGCGTCTTGAATGGGCTTGGTGAGGTCTTTCAGCCGTATTGTTTCCTTCGGCATGAGCGTTAACGCAACATGGTCGCAAACGCCGTCCGGCACCACGAGGCAGGTATCGAGTTGGTTGGTAATCGTGACCATCGTTGTCCTCCAAATAAAGGGACAAGGTTGTCACAAAGGAGACAACCCCGTCCCCATTCACGATTACGCGAAAGTCAGATCCAGCGATTCGCCGCAATGGACAAATCCCGAACCCTGCGTGGCACCACCGACCACCGTGACGGTACCGGTCCCGGTATAGTCCACTTCCAGGTCGAAGGTTCCGGTGGTTTCATCGGTTTCGAGAATCATGTCTTCGGTTCCGTCGCCCGAAAGCACGACTCCGTTGCCACCATCGGCGAGGCTCAACTCGGCTCCGGCGGTACAGGTCAGGCGGATGCGCTCTTTGGCGGCAAGATCCTCCATCAGCGCATTCTTGAGTTGGATCTGGACGGCAATCGTGTCGTCCGTTTCCGCTCCGGGAGTCCCGAAGGTCAAAATGGCGAAGCGATCGGCGAACTCCTGGGCCATCTCATCCATGGTCACTTTCTGTACGGGGGAAACAGCGTCTTCGATAGGCATGGTCATTCTCCTTGTCTTGGGTTAGGCAAAATTCACATCCAACAAGGCCGTCGCATCCAGCAGAGGACTTCCCTGCGTGGCTCCGGCGGCCAATGTAATGGTGGCGGTTTCGGAACAGCGGACCACAAGGTCAAGCTGTCCCGTAGCATCGGTTCGGGCAATCAGGTCGGCAGACTCCGCACCGGAAAGCGCTTGGCCATGCTCGCCGACGCTCAGCGTGGCGCGATCGTCACAGGTCAGTCGCAGCACATGGGCGGCGGGAATCGGATTGTCGAGGTAGTCGCGAAGGTGCAGTGGCAGAGTTTTTTCACCGGGATCGCCATCCTGCGCTGTACCCCAGCGGACCACCACAAACTTGCGCAGCAGCCCTTCGGCCAATTTCGCCGGAGTGACCGTGCCATCCGGCAGCGCGCCGCCGCCGAGCGGAATGCTTGGATCCAGACGATCGGCAGGGATCGATCCGGGTTTGAGGAAGTGGCCGTCCAATCGGGTCATGGCGCGCCTCCGATCAGAACGATCCGATCGCCGGTTTTCAGCGTGATTTCTTCATCCAGCCAGACCAGTCGGTTATCTGCTGCCTCCACCGAATAATCTTCGGCGAAAGCCAGGACCAGTCCGTTCAAAGCCACCTGCATCGCATCCGGACCGGGCCACGGAATCGGCAAATCGAACTCCGTCTCGCCATTCTCTTCAACCACGATCAAAGCGGTCTGGGATTGGCTGATGACGTCGAGCGCGCCTTGCTGGATCGCGTTGACCAGCGCCGTGTTCAACACTTCGACCGTCTTCGTCTCGTCGGGATCGAAGAGCAGGCCCGCACCTGGCACATCGAGCACGGTGGCCAGGGTGTTGTGTAGAGTGATCGACATGGGTGCTCCTAGGCCGTAATCACGACTTTGGCCAACAGGTCCGGACGGGTGACGCCGTGCGCCGCTTCCATCCAGGCCAGCCAACCCACCTTGAACCGCTTGGGTTCGTTGATCGTGTCGGTGGAAAGGGCCTGCCGGATCGCGAATTTCCCGATTTCCTCGTCGGGAACCAGAATCACTTCGTTCAACGCCATCGACGCCGTCGAGATGATGTCCGCGCCGTTGTAGGTCTTGAAAATCCCCTTCAGCTGCAATTCACGACGGGTCTGCGGATCCAACTCCCAGCCACGCATATCGTTGGCACGAGCGCCACGCAGCAGGATGTATTTCACCCGCAACTCCATGTCTTCAATGAAGCTGATGGCCTGATTGATGGCTTCGTCGGTCAGTTTTCCACCGGTGACCGTCACCGTGCGTTCACTGGGTACCGCCGCCGAAAGCACGGTAATCGTGCGCTTGTCGATGGCCTTGCGGATCTCGACACCCGCCGATTTTTGAATATCCAGCATCGTGCCGACATTGCCGTGTTTCAACACACCGATGTCCACCATCGGCATCGAGTGAATGCGATGGATGGGGAAGACGATCTCTTCTTCCTGAATGCCGGATTCGACCGCATCGCCGTCTTTACTGATCCAGTAGGCATTCAGCTTCGGCTTTTTCTGGTATTTGGCCTCTTCGCCTGCGGGAAGCTTGTGTTTGGTGAGTAACAGCGAGGTAATCTCACGCGTCTTGATTTCCATATCGATCGGCGGAGCGATGGCGGCGGCCAGCGCTTTCAACCCCTCAGGGCTGTCGGCAGCCTCGTTCATCAGCTTCGCCATCGTTTCCATGTATTCTTCGGAATGGACGTGGCTCAGGTCTTCCATCGTTGCCTCCTTTACACCAAGAGCTTGAAGCGCAGGACACCCGCGCCCACGGAGATGACCTCGGCCACAACGACGTTGCCCTCAGCCGCCACCTTCAGCGTGCCGGTCGAGGCATCCACGGCCAGGTTGTCCCCCGGACTCGGATCGCCCACGAAGACATCCGTTTCGTAAATCCCGCCCAGACAGAAAATCCCGGGCATCTCGCCGTCAGCGACTTTTCGTTCGAGCAGACCAAAGGGTTTGGCCGCCGCGTCATCGGACACGGCAAAGACGTTATCGCCCGCCACCTTGACGAACTGACCCGGTTCTCCCGCGCCCTGCATCTCTCCCAGGCCGTAACGAAAGCCCGGAGCCAGTGGTTGCACATACGACATGATTGTCCTCCTATTCGCCTGCCGGGATTCCGGCACGGTCCTTGTACGCAGCCATAAACCCCTGCGTCAGCTTGCTTGCCAGATCGTTGGGTTTCTGGTCCGAGGACGGTACCGGAACGGTTCCGGCGTCCGCGCTCAGACTGGCTTTTTTCTTCGGTTTGCGCCGGGACGTGGGAGGCGTCTCTTCTTCGTCGGTCGCTTCCTCTCCGTCCTCCGGCTCGTCGTCCTTCTTCTTTTTGCGCGAGGCGGCGAAGGACGAGACGGTCTCCTCTGTAGCGGCGAAGGCCTCCTCGGAGAGTTTCATCAGCCGTTCCAATTCGCTGGCGCGGGCGGATTCGTCGCCGAGATCCTTGCCCGCCTCTTCGTAAAGCGACAGCAATTTCTCGGCCTTGGTCTTGCGAACCACCGCCCGGTGCGTCGCCTGGGAGTCGTCGAGCTGCTTTTTCACCGCGTCGAGCTCTTTCATCAGCTTTTCGATCTCGCTTCGCTGCTTTTGAATGAGTTTTTCCTTTTCGGCCTCACTCATTCCGTCGGGTTCGGGCGGAGTTTCCGCCGCTTTCGTTTCTTTCGTCTTCTCGTCGGACATGCTTGTCTCTCCTTCAATGGAAGTTTGGCTGGCAACCTGTCGAATCTCCGCACGCTCATCGGCCCCATCGCGATCCAAAAGACCCATGCCGGTAAACGTCACGCCGCGTAGAATCTCGAAACAGGGTTTTCCCTTGAGCTTGCGGCCCTTGAAATTTTTGAGATGGCTGCAGTATTCCGCCTTGCTGGCGATGGTTTTTCCGCAAATCGAGCACTCACCCTCCTGGTAATCGCATTCCATCGAAACGTGGGTCACGATGCCGCGTTTCATCAGCTTGTAGGCCAGCCGGGCAGGTTCGCTCTCGGCAGTAAACAGTTCGCCGACACACTCGATCCGGGAGTTTTCGCCATCATCGATGTAGTTTGCTTCGACGATGCCGCCCACGATGTCGCGAAATTCTTGGGAATGAGAGAGGTCGATTTTCTTGCCGATCGCTGTCTCGGCAGCCCGTTGCAACTCCTCAGCGGTGAAATGATCGCCGTTGCGGTTGGTTCCCACATGCGTCAGGATGAATTTGAAACGCTTGTCGCCCGATTGCTCGGCTTTTGCCGAAAGAAATTCCATCCCACCCATGGAAGGAATCCGTGTATGGATGGGATGGCTGCCGGTCGTCCGGGCATCTTGCACCTCACGAGGGATTTCGGCGTATTCGACACTCGCCTTAGCACCACCCGGAGCGCAGACAAACAAATGCTCCCTGGCCTGGGAGTGTTCACTGCGCTGTGCGGAGATCTGGTACTGGTGGGTTTTGCTCTTCATCCGGCTGGATTTGCCGTTGGCACCCACGATGGTCTTGATTTCCGCTTCACTCGGATAGGCCTGGTCCCGGTAGCTGATGATCCAATGCGGAATATGCTTGGCGGCCCCCAAAAACTCTTCGAAGAAACTTTTGGCGTTGGCTTTGGTGACTTCCGTGGGAATATCGTAGGCCCGGGTTGTGGAATCTTTACGGATGTCCTTGCCTTCCCACCAGGTCATCAACCCTTCAATAAAGTGGTACGCCCGCTCGTAATTGGTCTGCGAAAACTGCGTGGCATAGGGCGGATCGAAATACGCCACATCGGCATTGACTTTGCCCAGCAGCTTTCGCGTATCGCCATGATGCGCTTTGCAGGATTTCTCGCCTTCGAAGATCAACGCGTTGATACGTTGACAATTTTTGGCGAAACGCTCTTTGAACTGTGCGGGGGAATCCGCCCGATTGTCCTGCTTTTTCGTGGTGCCGAAATGGCCGAAACCGCCCTTGGCCGTAATGCAGGTTTTTCCCAATGCGAACAGGGCGATGTCTTTTTTGTAGCCTTTGAGCGTGTCGGTGTTCGATCGCACGATGTCGATCAGCTTGTGAACGCCAGGCTCGAAATACACCCCGCCGAAATGCTTTCGGACGAAATCACGGATGTGGCCGGAATCGCTCAACAATCCCTCGATCTCCTCCTCGGAAAGCGTGACCGAATCGTTTTCGACGATCGCCCGAGCGATGTGGTGGCAGTAGGTCAGGCGATCGCAGGAATGCACCGCCAGGCCCTTGGATTTGTACATGTAGCCCACCACCGAAGAGCCGGAAAACGCATCCACAGCCGTGTGGGCATTCTCCGGGGTGTTGGCCCAGATCCAGTCGATCAGCTTCTGTTTCGAGCCGATGTAGTTCGTGATGTATTTCGGACGCTCGACGGTTTTGGCTTCAGCGGAGAGATTTTCATCGTTGTCCAACAGCCAATGCAGTCCCGCTTCGGCGTGCAGGATGAATCGAATCTTTTCGGCGTCGGTAAAAAACATCGTTGCTCCCAAAAAAAAACGGCCCCGAACAGATGCGAATCGAAAATGTCTCGAATCGCGTTGTCTGTCCGGGGCCGCTGGTGCTTCCAACTAACCCTGGCGTGCTATGTCTGACTTTTCGAACCGCTGGGGGCTCCAGCTCATTCGAAAAGGGGAACCGCTTTTTCAAGCGTTCATGCTTTAAAAATAGACATCCTGGCGGATTTTCTCAATAGGACATTTGTCAAAAAAAATGTCCGCCCCTGAAAAGAGGGCAACGTTTGATCAATGATTTCCTTTTGAAGCGCAAACCAATCGCTTGTCTTTCGTACTTTCAAGGCCGTCAAGTCGCTGAATCTTCTCCGTTTTTATCGTGTCGACCTTGCCGTTTTGAAAGGTGACGACCACACTGCCGAAAAACTTCTGCTCCACCAAAGAGGTCAAGTAATGGGCCAATCTCTCGATGTCGTTTTGTCTCATCGGATTCTCCTAACCGATCACGGATACGAGAGCGCACCGGCATCCTGGATGACAAGGGGGGCCGGGAGCGTCATCAATCTTGAAAATCTTGCCGTCCAGCGGTGCACACTCCGGACAGGTTCGTTCATCCTGTGCGGTCAGCCACTTGACCTTGCTGACACCCACCTCCCGGTAAAACACCTTCCGGCCTTCGTTGTGGGCTCTCAGCGTCTCGGTACGAGCAATCAACGTGGCCCGCTGCTGGGCCGACTTGAAGATGGTCCTTCCCGCCGTTTTGAAAGCATTTTTATCCGTCACGACCTTGCCGATCTCCCGCGCCACCTCCGGAATGCTCTTTCCGGTCAGCACGCCCTGGGTGATCGTGCGTTTGATTCCGGCGGCCAACTCCGTAGTCACATCTCCCAACAGATTTACCTGGTAATTCGCCAGAAAATCGATGGCCGCCCGGTCGAGGGTGGCAAAGGTCTTCGTGATGACCGCCCGCTTGGCTTTGTCCGAAATCCCTGCAAAATCAGGATGTTCCAGTGTTTTTAGCTGGTCGATTCCATCTTCGATCCCCAATTTTATTGCCCCCTCGACGTTGGTGCGGATACCAACCTTCCACGTGACCTGGAGTTCTTTCACGATGGCATCGATCTCGTTTTCCGTCTTCTTCAGGATGGACAAGCGCAACTCCTGCCAGTCTTTCAACGCTGCTTTTTTCTCAAAACGGCGGATTTGCTCCGCCACGTCATCCGCTGCTGCATTCAACGATTTCAACAGATCGTTCACACGATCCTCCGCGTAGCGGTCCCGTCGTCTGGTTGCTTCCTCGACCGCCTTGCGGATCGATCGGGCTTGTTTCGTCTCAGCTGTGTTTTGCATAGATCCGCTCCACATCCGCCCGTGCGGCTTCGTCTTTCGCCCGCTCCAAAGGCTTCTTCAATCCCAACCGTTCACGCGCTTCCTCGACCGTCAGCACTTCCAAGGCCACCAGCTGCGAGATTTCCTGCACCGACCAGTTCCGATCCACCACAATATCCTCGCCTTTGCGGCCTTCTTCCTCCACATCCGGGGATAGGCCCATCTTCTGCTGCAGCGTGTTTTTGGAGATCAGATTGCGGTCGTACAGATCGATCAGCAGCTTTTTCTGGTCCACTTCGGCATTCAAATCGAGGTCGGAGAATTGATAATGCAACTCCACCTCCTCGTATCCCTTCAGCGTCAGCCATTCCTCGAAGACCCAGTCCAAAATCCGGCGCGCCGCCTCCTTGATCTCTTTCAACTGCACGATCATCTTCTGCATGGACACACTGGCTGTCGCGAAGTTCGGGCCGTCGCCGGAGATGATTCCGCGTCCCAAACCAAGGGCCGTCATGATGTCTTCTTTGGTCTCGCGTACCTTTTCTTCGGTGTTCAGAGAGATCCCCTCGGCCCCGTAGGTTTCCGCCTTCACGTAAAACGGCACAACCAGGCCACTTTTCAAATCCATCCGGTCCACTTCGTCGCGCACTTTGTCGATCGTCTTCTGGTCCGGAGTGATAATCCGACCCCCATACGCCCCACCCACCTGAATAAAGCGCATCGGTGTGGCCCAACGACGGGCGATGGCTCGCTCGGCTCGTCGATAGTCCCGCAACAGTTCGATCGCCTCAAAAGCGGGCAACACCATGGAATTCCCATGGATTTCGA
Source organism: Myxococcota bacterium (assembly GCA_963663525.2). GTDB lineage: Bacteria > Myxococcota_A > SURF-8 > SURF-8. The sequence continues at coordinate 2,696,166 of CAXXHC010000001.1, read as the reverse complement.
ACTCAGGGCAGTTCCATTTGAGATGCAGCAACTGGTCGAGCGACAGTGGAATCGGCTCACCCATCACTCCGTCAGCGTTGATCGGATGCTGCACGGCTTCGATCAGCGTTTCGTTCTCATAGGCGAACTTCACCGAGACGGGATTCACGCAGATCACACCATCCAGATCCTCCTTGCCTTTGGACGGAACCACGTAGCCGATCGCGTCCCCCTTGACCAGCAGTTGCGAGATCATGTCACGCACAAAATCGTTCAGATCGAGTTGCCAGAACAGATCGCGCGCCTCTTTTTCGATGGTTTCGTCCTTGCAACGCACGCCGATTTCATCCCCCAATGCGAAGGCTCGCCAGGCGTTCACCGCGTTGGCCACGATTGGTTCCTGTTGGTAGTACTCCCAGGACTTGGTGGCACGCTCCTCCCAAGCATCCGGAATGGCTTCTCCGGCGATTTGGGACTGAAAGATGTTGGTGGAGAGCGCCGCCGTGGTCGCCAGCACGGGCGGGTCGGTCTTGCCGGTCGCTATGGGAGTGGGTGTCGTTTTCCGTTTGCGTTTTCTGCTCATAAGGGCTCCTTTTCAGTAAAATTTCCGGGTCAGGGATACCGGGAACGCGTCGATTCGAATCTCCACCGGATCGTAATCGTCGTTTTTCTCCTGTGCACGCCGCATAAGCGCACAGCGGATCGCATCCACGCAATGGTCGTGGCCTTTCGAATAGACCACGCCGTTGCTCGTGAGAATGTAGGTCTGGGTACAGAGTTGATCCTCGATTTCGTGGTCGGATTTCGGCAGTTTCAGCTTGCGAGCATTAAGGTTCTCGTTGATCAACGCCGTCATCTGCTCTTTCACGCGCTTCTTGATGGGCTTGCCCGCATTGTCTTCACCCACCGCAATGGTCCCGCCGAAGTCGTAGCCGACGAGCCGTCCCGCCAGATGCAGGTCCCGGTATTTGTCCAGGCCGAGCAACTCCTGCACCACGCTCATGCCGTTGCCGCCACGATCCACGCCGATTCCCACCGGCGCATACAACCGGTCGATCAAGGCCACGATTTCGGTGATGACCGGATACGCCACATGCTCGGCATGAATCCGCAGCACGAGCGTCAACGTTTGGATCTCCGGATCCTCTTCGAACAGCAACAATTCCGTGGGATCCGAGGTGTAGCCAAGATCGCCGCCCAGCCAGTACGTACCGTTTCCGCCGGTCAGGTCCAGCACCTGTTCCAGACGCATTCGGATGGCTTTTTCGTCCTCGCAGCCCTCCAAATGCTCGCCGGTGAGGATACGTTTTCGGTACTCCGGAAGATCGTTCAAGGCCCGAATCACCTGTTCGGTGACAAAGGCTCCATAAGCCGGTTTCCCATGCTCGCCAGCGACTTCATGCTGCCAACCGGGGGTATCTTTCCCGCCGTAGAAATCCAATAACTCTTGTTCACGTTTGTCCGACCAGTCGGGTGCCATCCAACTCGGCCAGCGAAAGATTTTCCAGGATTTGCTTTGGGTGATGCGGTAGTACGCAGTGTTTCTGAGACCATTCGGCGTCGAGTACACACGAAAGATTCCGCCTGCATTCAGGCATTGCCGGAGTGCATCCCAGGCTTTGTCCGGTACCCAGGCCGCTTCGTCCACCAGCAGAAGATCCACATGAAGCGATCGAAAGGCTGCGCCGATATCCCCGGCGGGTCGAAAATACACGGAGCTGCCGTTGGTGAAGAACACCTCGAAGTAGGGATGCCGCTTGATTTTCGGTTTGTTTCCCGCTTTTCTGGCAATGCTGGCTTTCAACTCTTTCACGCGATCCAACTGAAATTCCACTTCTTCGATGATGGCGTCGAGATGCCCTTGATACGGAGCACCGACCAGCACGGCTTTTCCCGGATGGGTAAACAGGAACCACAGCAGCATCGTGGACAGATCGACAGTTTTTCCCACGGCACGGCCATCCAGATGGACGATCCGCTTGCTCGTGCATTCGAGATCTTCCACCTGGTAGGAACGATAGCGACGCGGCGATCCGTCACGATTTTTCAGAAACGCTTCCCCCCATTTGGCCGGGCTGGTGAGAATGGCAAGTATGGCTCGCTCTTCATCCGTCAGGACTTGTTTGTTGTTCGTTGTATCCGTCATCGTAACTTTCCCATGAGCAAAAGACGATTTTTCAGATCGCCAGTTTGAAGTTGCAAATATGGCTTTCCCCAAAAGTAGACCCATAGCGACGAATTTCGACGCCGTCCGGTGTCAATCTTTGACCTTTCTTTCAAGCGAAATTCCCGCGAGATTTCGGGGGCTTGCAGGTCCGTAGACCTTTTGCGTCCATGGCGTAGACCCTGTGGGTCACATTTTCCGAAAAAGGGAAGAACCGGGTTTTCCATGCAGATTCCGAAACACGAAAAGCCTAAAGAATCCGCAGGGTTGCCACGTCGCATTTCTTTTCGAAAACCATGAAAACTGGAACACCTTTCGCAACATGACATGGACAACGCGAGACAAACCGCCAACCCCGAACCAAGGAGAGCACGATGAGCGCCAAACAAACCTACGAAACCCGGATGAAAGAAATCAGGCAGCGGATGGAGTCGATCCGTAAAGAACTTGATCGCCACCAGCGGGAATTCAAACGCGACGAACGGAACTGGGGATACCCAGGCGATTTGGGGCATATCAGCCACGAATTGCATCAGATCGAAGCTTTTTTGAAAAACGAAGACATCGACGACTAAAGGAGAAAAACCATGGCCCGCCTGATCAAAACGCTGAACGCGAAAGACGCCACCGGAAAGACCATCCAACATGCCCTCTGGGATACGAATTACAGCTACCAGATCCACTGCTGGGAAGAAGCCACGGACCGCAACCGCATCGTCGACGAGATTGAATACCACGGCCTCGCCGACCGCCAGGCCACCCGCACGATGGCCATGGGAACGCTGCGCAGCCTGCATCAACAAACCTTGAACGAGATTCACGGCGATCACTGGGGAACCACCTGGACCTGGGACACGGACATGGGTCGCTACGTCACCATCCCCAATCACGACTGCTGAAAGGAACGAACCATGAGCACGACCATGAACGACCAGGCACGCATCCTCGAAGCCACGATCGACGGCATCACCATCCAGGCGGATCTCACCGGAATGAACGACGACTTCACCCGCTACAAAGGCTACGACATCGATGAGCTGAAACAGGTTTTCAACCTGGTCTGCGATCCAAAGGACTGGCGAGCGCCCATCGCGGTCTGGGTATCGGGCGAGGCCGTGCTGCCGGTGGTCGCCGCCATTGAATTCATGACCGCTACACACCCGAGCGTACAACTCGATCCGGAACGGATGAAATACTTGATCACAAGCGAAGGATACCGCAACGGACCGGCTGGACCGTAACCCATCCCGGCCATCATCACCCACCCCGAACAGAAGGAAGAAACCATGACCACCGTAACCCTGAAACAAGCCTGCGCCGAGTACCTGAAGCATCTGAAAGCCATCGGCAAAAAGCCCAGCACCATCGGGACGGTCAAGCGCACGCTCGATCTGCTCGTCTCCGAGATGGGCGAAGCCAAGGAGGTCGGCAATATTCTGCCGGTCCATGTGGATCGCTTCTTCAAGAGCGAAGCGGCGACCATGCAGCCGGGAAAGGATGGTTTGAAACCACGAGCCCAGGCCAGCATCCTGCAGATCCGACGGATCGTCCGCGCTGCCCTCGTCTGGTGGCACGAGCAAGGACACTGCAAAACCATCGCGCTTCCCAAAGAGGAACGGAGATTTATTGAACCGAAAGAGAAGCGATTCCAAGCGATGAACAAGCAGGACAACACGGAATCCCCGACAACCGAGGAACCCGACCAACAGGTCGAAACCGGAACGGAAGCCTAATCGATCCCCACTCGAAACGGTCCCGGTATTCATGGCCGAGGCCGTTTCTTGATCTGAAAGGAGAACACCATGCACGTACAAAAAGGCGATACCATTCGCTTGATTGCCATGCCGGACGACCCCGATCCCATCCCATCCGGCACGGTAGGTGTCGTAGTCAAAGTCACCGAAGGCCCCTTGGCTCAGATCGAGGTCGACTGGATTGGAGTGAATCGATCCCTGTCTCTGGTTCCCGGAGTAGATCTCTTCGAAATCATCGAACGGGGGAAGTGACCCATGCGTCTTTTCCAGGCCATCGAGGACTTCGCTTTTCACTTGAGGGCAAACGGAAAAAGTCCAAGGACCATCGAGGGTTACCATCGGGATCTCGACATGCTTCATGTCTTCCTCGGGGACATTCTGGTAAATACCCTGACCCCGGACAGGATCGCTCGCTTCGTCGCTTCGGACGAGGTTCGTCTCAAGATCTCCGGGGAACGAAAAGCCGAGGTCACCATCAACCGAACCAAGGCTGCATTGAAATCGTTTGGGCGATGGCTGGAACAGACCTGTGTTGTCGACCGCGATCCGTCCCGAGCCTTGGAAATTCATCGAGCCTCCCGAAAGTCGCCCTCGGCCTTTACCGAGCCGGAACGAAAACGATTCCTCCGAGAACTGACCTCCCGGAAGGGAACCGTTGCACAACGAGATCGAGTGATGGCAGTGCTTATGCTCGGCACAGGGATCCGATTGTCCGAGCTGGTCGGCCTGGACATCGCCGATGTGGATCTGGAAACCAAGCATCTCACCATCCAGGCCAAGGGAGGACGGACGGAAACACGTTTTCTGGGCTCCGATCTCCGACGATGGCTGCGTAAATACCTGAGAATCCGTGCCGACATGGACACCCATTCCACGGCACTCTTTCTTTCGAACCGAAACACCAGGATTTCCACGAGGCAAGTTCAAACCCGCTTCAAACTCTGGCTGACCTGGGCCGGAATCAACAGGCCAGGACTCACCGTTCATTCGCTGCGTCATACCTTCGGCACACGGCTGTACCGCAAAACCAAGGATCTCGTCCTGGTAGGCCGGGCCATGGGACATCGAACGATCGAGGCGACCCGGATCTACGTCCATCCGGACGCCGAGTTCCTGGAGGACGCGATCGAAAGCCTGTGAGACTACCGGCGGCATGTATCCCCCTCAACGTCTTGATTTTCATCTGCTTTTTGTTCTCCGGAGTCGGTCCCGGTATGGAGCGAGGACAGCGAGATCCCCGGCATGGTGAATCCGCATTTGCGGCACACCAGGATCCCCATATCATCGCCGCAGGATGCACATCCCCGCCACTCGGCCAACCCGGAACAATGTGGACATTTTACTTCGTAGAACATAAGATAACCTCCTGTAATGCTTGTTGTTTTTTATCGTCCAAGTCGTCTTGGACGCGATGTTCACCAACCCTGAATCGCCAAGTTTCGCGAGCTTGCAGAAATCGAGATGGCGTCTTTAACGAGCTTTTTTTCGCGCTTTTCACGAAACGAAGCCAAGTGACCGGATTCGTTTCGATATTGATTGTGTTTACGGGTCGTGGTATCTTGAAGATTGAAAGGAGGTGGTCCGATGCAGACCACAGATCAGATATATGAACTGATTCAGAATATGCCAGAAAGTGAGCAGGAACGTCTGAAGCTTTGGCTGGATCGGTTAATCCGTAGCCGGAATCCAAGCGACCCCGATGAAGACAAGATCCGGCAGGGCTGGAACAACCTATTGGAACTTTCTGGCTGTGTGGACCTCGGAAAATGCCTGATCGATAATCCGGATCGTGAATGGATTTACAATGAGCGGCTTGATGATCTTTCTTGACGCCAACCCTCTCGTTGCATTTATGGATCGAAATCACAGTTTTCACCAGCGGGCGGATCGGTTTATTCGAGGACTTCGTGATGAGAACCAGCGACTTGTCATATCCCCGCAAGTGGTGGGCGAATGCTTTGTCTACATGACATCGAAAAAGGTTCATGAAAAACCGCTGCTTCCTGAATCCTTCGAGGATGTTTTCGGGAAACTGATTTCGAGCTACGCCGTCAAGTACATCTCGCCCGGCGAAAGAGCGGTAAGCATCGCACTTCAAGCTGCAATCAAAAGACGAGTCGCATCCGCCGGGATTTTCGATCTCCTGATTTACGGCACTATGCTTGAACACGGAATTACGAAGATCGCCACGTTCAACGTGAAGCATTTTCGGGGGCTCGAAGGCATCGAGCTGGTCGAGATTCCCTGACCTCATTTCCCACCGTCCTTTTCAGATTCGCTTTTCACTTCCACCACATCCACGTCGATGACGTCCGGATCGGGCAGTGCTTGAACGTTGTCACTCTCCATTCCCAACCGCTGTGCTTTCATGAACAAAGCCGCGACCACTTCAGCCGGGGAGTTGCCGGTGGATAAGGAGGTGTCTTTCGACTCCCTTGTCACCTGAAGAGCCTTCAACTCCCGGTGAAGAAGTCTGTGCAAGATGTCCAGAGCGTCCGGCGGCGCTCCTTTGGTCACGGCGGTCTGCCATTTCGTTTCAAGAACGGCCAGTCGCTCCAATGCCCTCCGGTCGGTGACCGAAGGATTGGGAACGTCTTTCAGATACTCGTCCAAGTAGGTTTCGTAGATCGGCTGCTCTTCCGGCAACAGCCGAGGAGAGTAAGCGCCGTGTTTCGAAGCGTTGCGATTGCCCTTGGGAGCGTGGGCCGTCTTCGGTTTTTTGGGCATCTTCTTCGGACGTCCGCCCGCCCCGTGATAATGGCAAACGTCGTATCCGGGGACCGCCCAATTCTTGCAGCGCTCGCCGCTTTGCTTGCTTTTCGCCTTGCATTGCTTTTTTTCGATTTTTTCCGTCACTTTTAGCCTCGCATTCCTGAAAAATCCATGAGGTTCCTGTTATTTCTCGTCCCCATCGCCCCCCGCAGGCAGGCTCGTCGCGGACTCGTTCAAAATCCGTCTGACGTGTCGCACGCTGAGGCATAGTTTTTTGGCGATTTGCTTATTGCTGAGACCTTCATCCCGAAGCAACCTGACGTAATTGTTTCGGGAATCCCGATCCACAGGATCCTCGATGGGAAACCAGGCCAGCTTGCCTTCCAGATATTCCAGGACTTGAATGTACAAATCCCTGGGCAAGACGAACCTGGCGTTGACGTAACGTCGATCTCTCGGTTTCATCACTGCATCCTCAGTTCCCAAAACTCTTCCAGAAGTTCCAGAAACTCATCCAGACGCATGCTGGCCACGGCGGGTTCCCGGTCGTCCTTCGTTACGGCCAGAATCCATTTCCCTTTCGGTTGGGCTTCTTCGGCCTGTTTCAGCGCCGCTTTGATGTTGGTACGCTTTCCTCGTTTGGCCTCGATCCAGAACAGAGCCGAAGTGACATCGGGACAATCGGCACCGTCGCGATATTGAAGTCCACGGCGGATATCGTCGCCGGGACAGATTTCTCGAAAACGACGGGCGACTTCCCTCTCCCAGTTGTGTCCTTTGCTTCTCGATCTTCGTCCGCTCATGATGGTGTGTCCTTTCCGGTCGTACCTGTGAAGTTGAAGGTTTCCTGAAACTCCCTGGTGGGCATTGGTGTGGAAACCGGGTTGCTAGTCTGGCGTTGAGGTTTGTTGGGTCTGGAAACGGATTTCCCCACAGCTTTTGACATGGCATTTCGTTCCCAAGGTTCCAGTTTGCAGATGTTGGAAACAGTGCTGCCGGGAAAGGCGATCAGGATGCGGATGATGTCGTTCATCGTTTCCGGGGTAAATTCCACCCGGTCGGACCTGCCGGTCTTTTCCGCCACCATGAAAACCGTCCCGGCAGGTGTGCAAATCTCCCAATCATTCCCTTCGCTACGGAATCGTTCGATTTCCTCTGGGGTCAGTTCTCGAAGTCGAGAGGAATCACTTGGTTGTGGGAGGGCATGTTCCTCGCTGTAGTGCTTGAAAGATTCAAGATGGAGTTTGTAGTAAACCCGAAGGGCTTTTTTGTATGCCGCCACATCTCCCTTGGCACGAAAGGCATGTAGTTTTTCCAGAACGTCGGCCAGGGCATCTTCGAACCCCGAATCGGGTCGGGAGATCCATTCCATCGCCTGGGGTGTTGGGGCGTGTTTGGCGATTTCGACCATGGTGATCTTCCAGAGGCGGTCAAACTCAGACATGAGCCACCTCCAAGACACGAATTTGGGGGGTAACGGTTTTGGTAATGGTTTTCTGATTAAATCCGTTACCAGATTTATCCAATGATATCGGGATCATAGGTTTCCAAAAACCCGAGGTAACGAGGTAACGGTTTTGTTTTTGGGTGTTGAGAGTTCGTGAGGAAGAAAAATTCGCCTCGCGTATACGCGTGTGTATATATATAAAATAAATATAAATATATTTCCTACCTAAATAAAAGTGTAACTTCCGTAACCTGGGGGCAAAAAACAGGGCTAACCCACGGATATCATTGGAAATTCCGAGGTAACGGTTTTTGCCGAAAAAGGTGCTACCGGTAACGGTTTTTCCGTTACCTCCACTGGAATTTCCGTTACCTGGGGCCTTTGGAAATTTAGAACGGTGGTTCATCGTCATTCTCCTGATGCAAAAATTCCGAGTCGTATTCGCGTTCGTAGTCGTCGGGATTGAAGGGACACCCACCCTGGTAATCGGTTTCGCGCTTGGGAAATGCGTCGAAATCGAGCGATTCGCAGAGGGCGTCCATATTCAACTCGACCATTCTTGAAACTCTGTTGCCCGATTTCACCGACTTTCCCATGTCCGTCACGTACCCACCGCGCTGGAAAGACTCCCGCATTTGCCTGCGGATGGCGTTGTGATCGAGGACTTCGCCGTCGTATCCGGTGCGTCGAACGTGTTCGAGAAAGGCGGAATGGCAGGAACGAAAGTGGATGTAGAGCTTGTCCGGAGCCGTATCCCGGTAGGCGTAATGAATGCCTTCCTTGATCTGACCCGTGCGAGCCAGGACGGAGAGCATTTCAATGAATTGATCCAGACCGCTTTTGACTCCGGATTCACCTTCCAAAAGGTCGTCCAGCATGTGGGTCACGGCCTGGTGGACATCTTCTTCACCAAACCCAAGTTCATCCTTGGAAATCCCGATATGCTCCCCGTAGGCTTCATACAACTCCAACCCCGCCATCATGATGGAAAGGTTCTCCACGAGTCTCACAGGGACATCTCGCGGTCCCTTGACAGCGTTCACTGCACTCGTTGCTCGTTTCTCCGCATTACTCCAAACCTGCATGGGATCCACCGACAGGCTCCAGGCGATGTAAGAAGGAGTAAATCCGTTGAGTTTCAGGGAACGTAGTTTGTTGTACGCGACCGTGCATTCAGGATGGTCCTTGATGGTATTTTTATTGGGATTGACCGAGAGAATACGTTCAAGGATCGCCGGGACGTTGGGACGAGTTTCACCGGCCATGACGAGTGGTGCTTGGAGATGGTAGCTGGTGATGGATTTATTGGCATTTCCACGCGTTTCTTCCTCACCGGAGTAGATCCGTCGCATCAGTCGCAGAACCGAATCCAGCCGAAACTTCGGCATGTCGTGAGGCTTGAATTCATCGACAAAGACAGGGATCCCGTTGGTGGCGGACAGCAGGCGCAAGAAGGAAAAATCCGTCTGCGTGGCGGAAAACGGTTCTGCGCCGTCGATACCGAACAAGGGCCAGAAGATGTTGGATAGTAAAGATGTTTTGGTTGACCCCTGAGTACCCCACAAAAACAAGATGGGGAAACGGTCGATGATGCGTTGCCTGCGAAACCGTGCTTTCATCACTGTGGCGAAAAACCAGCCGATGGTCGGCAGCAGCACGGGGAGCTCGTTGACCTTGGGAAGCAGCTCATAGACCTGGCGGGTGAGTTCTTTGGTATCACCATCCGATATATAATTGTATTGAACCTTTCGTGGCAGGGGATTGTGGTCATCCACGAAGACAATGTCGGAATCTTCGACCTTTCCTTGGTCGCTCAACACACCATCGGCCACGGCCCAGAGATCTTTTTTGCCATCATGGAGATATCCCAGCACGGTGGTTCCGCGCATTTCGGGAAGATCCTCTTCGCTGATCAGCCGTAAAAGTCCCTGGATGTTGTTGTCACTGCCCGACCATTGGCAGTCGTAGGATGGCAGTGCTCGAATAAAACTCTGCTTGGTGGTAAAGGCGGAGCGATTGAAACGCTGGTCGGGAAAAATCCGACCTTTGCGGGTATGGAGATCGGCGAGGATGATTTCATCGCTCTGTTCGAATTCACCGCTGTGGGCGAGACGGATGCGCTCTTTGGGTTTGACGATGAAAGAGGAGATGACCCTGCGTTCCACTTCGCCGTTTTCGTTGAGATGGTCGCTGTCCAGGTAATAGAGACGCTGGTAAGGATCCTCGAAAATCTCCCCATGAAACACATCCCGGATGGCCGGTTTGTCGTTGCGTTTGCTTTTTCGCCGAACGAGAGTCTGCACGCTTTTTTTGGAATCGCCGATGGGAATGCCGTGACGTGTACGAAGTTCCTCGTAATAGATCCGGCGTTCGCCTTCCAACATGGTGGCCAGGTGGTCGTAAAACTGAAACAGAGCTTTGGTTTTGTCGGCCAGATCCCCGTCCTTGGGAATAGCAGCCAAAAGATCGTCCGCTTTCTTGGGAGCGGTCAATTCCCGTCTGGCGAAGGACACCGGTGCGATGATATGTTTACCGCAACCGCCCTTGGGACAGACGGTGGAACCATCGGTCATGATCTGCTGGCAGGTGATGGGGCCAGAGGAGGTTTTGAGGTGCTCGATCTTTTTGTCGGTGTCGGCAGCGTCGTAGCGAGCGGGATCTTTGGAGGAGTAGTCATGAATCAGCGTGTCTCCACCTTCGAAGCGGCAGAGGTTGCTGATCATGTCTTTCCATAACGGTTCGGTGACGCTGGTTGGGTGTTTCCCACACCAGCGGAGAAATGCGCAGTTTTCGACGACCTGGTCGACTCCCTGGAGCAGTCCTCCATCCGGGTTTATGCCGTAGTTCTCGACAGGCAAGGTAGAAGGATCGACGCCGGGTGGTAGTCCTGCTTGCGACTTGGATGACGATCGCGTCGTTTTTTTCGTCAAATCGATTTTCCAGTCCGCCGCCAGTTCATCGAGCTTGGACTCGGGGCAGATCAGGTCGCCGCCATTGTCCACCTGTGCCGCCAATTGATGGACCAGCTTTACCTGCTTTTTCTTGTCGTAGGCTTTGAGATCGTTTTCGGGATCGACGAATTTCGAACCGCCACGTTTGGTGAACCGTCCCGAGAGGGGAACGAGGATCAGATTGCCGAGATCGTCGGGACCGGACAAAGAATCCTGATGGGGAAACATCCGATCGTAGGAGGAATGATGCTGATGCTCTTCACCTACGAGTTGTGCTTCCTCCAACACGGCTTGAAACACCCGTCGAACTTTAAAAGCGGGGATCGGATGATGGAAAAACACCCAGACATGAAACCCCTTGGCCGACTTGGAGCTTTCCACAAGATGTGGAATCTCCAGCGTTTCCATGGTTTCATGAAGTTGCACTACATCACGACCGGAATCCTTCTGGGGATCTTTTTGACCCTCCTCGTCGTGATCGTCGAAATCGAAGGCGACGAGCCATGTCGCGTTATGCAATACGGTCTGTTGGCCTTGTGCATCGTCGACCGCGACGTCCGGAACGAGAGGATACACCCCCAGGGGTGTTTTTCCTTCGAAATGCTTGAACACATCCTCGACACCGATGGCTTTGTATTGGCGGTTCGAGCAATCCCGACATCCACGTTCCGGGCCGCGATAATGACGGGAGTAGGGACAACGCTTGGAGTCGAACTTGTGTTCGCAGCTGAACGCGTAACCCGAACCGCCATCTTTTCGTGGGTACCAGGTGGCAAAGACATCATTGCGACCTCGATAAAAAACCTTGAGAAAATCCTTGGCCAGAGCCAGGTATTTTTTCCGGTGGATCATTTTGTTCACTGGACGATGACTCATGGTTCAGTCCTTCGAAGCCGGGCGGACAATCGGGTAAAACGCCTGGCCTGGTCGGTGTTGCGGATGGCGATCGTGATGGCTTTTTTCGATCCGACGAGAAAAACGGCGCGGCTGGCCCGGGTGATGGCGGTGTAGAAAAGGTTGCGTTGCAGCATCACGTAATGCGCGGCATGCAGTGGGATGATGACGGCGGGATACTCCGATCCCTGGCTACGGTGAATGGTGCTGGCCCAGGACAAAAGAAGTTCGTCATCGGCAGCCAGTGTCGTATAAGCCGACACGGTTCCATTGGATCCACGATCCCCATCAAAGCGAACAATCACCAGATTCGGATGACGCACATACTCGATGATGCGACCCCGATCGCCGTTGAAAACTCCTTGCTGTACAGGGGAATCTTTGTCATCAAACGCGTCCATCAAGTCGTCGATGGAATCCCCACCCATCGATTGGTGTATCACGCGGTCGCGATGGGTTTTCCACAGGGTTTCCGAGAACACCCGTCGATGGTAATTGTTGCGCCGTTGAATCACCCGATCGCCGACTTTGATGGAAGATCCGGGAATACGTTGTCCTCGACGATTCAACAACTCGGACGCGACGTGATTCAGATTTTCCACGCCGACGAGGGCTTTTCGGGCCGGACAGAGAATCTGAATATCGTTGCGAGGGTCGAGTCCGAGCTTTTCCGGCATGATGGTCAGGATCTTCTTGATCAACGCCACGATGCCTTGCTGGTCGTCCACGTAAGCGGTGAAGAAATCTCTTTTGTTGTCGGTGACTAACGGTTGTCCCTGGTTGACCCGATGGGCGTTGGTGACAATGGATGAGGCTTCATCCTGGCGCAGAATGTCCGTCAATCGTACCACGGGACAGATGCCGGATTCGATGATGTCGCTCAATACCGAACCCGCGCCTACGCTGGGAAGCTGGTCCACATCGCCGACGAAAATCAGCTGGGTTGTTTTTGGATCCACCGCATCGACGAGGGCATCCATTAGGGACAGATCCACCATGGAGGTTTCGTCGATAATCACCACCTCGGCATCGATGGGGTTCTCCGCATGAACGCGAAAACCAATCTCCGGATGGTATTCCAACAAACGATGAATGGTTCTCGCCGGTCGCCCGGTTTGTTCGGATATGCGTTTGGCGGCTTTTCCCGAGGGCGCTGCGAGTTCGACCGTGGCGTCACCTAACGCTAAGAGAAGTTTTTGCAGCAGGCTGGTTTTGCCGGTCCCCGGTCCACCGGTGATGACCAGCATGTTGTGGTTCATCGCGTGCTCGATGGCCTGACGTTGTTTTTTCACCAACCAGTTCCAATCGGCGTCGGTCAGTTGCGCCATCACGCGAAATCGCGAAGCCGCAGCGATGGCTTTCAATCCCTTGGCAACCCGCAATTCCATCTCGTACAAACGCGGCAGGAAGAGACACGCATCGTCACGAATCAGCTTTTCTTCATGGATTAAGGTTTGAAGCTGTTCCGAAGCCTGCTCGGAAGAGACCCCCAATGTGGCCGCCGCCTTTTTGCACAACACCCGTTCCGGCAAATGGCAATGACCGCCGGATTGGGAAGCGTCGATCAGTGTATGAAAAATCCCGGCACGGATGCGAAAAGGGGAGTTGAAATCAAAGGAAAGGCTGCGAGCAATGGTGTCAGACCGGGCAAAGGCGATGCCTTCTACCTTTTCGATCAAGCTGTAGGGATTTTTGCGAATCTTTTCTACGACCCGTAATCGGTCCTCCACCGGGATGTCGCTGAGTTTTTCGTACGTATCGAAATCTTTGATAAAAGCGGCATACACTCTCCGCATCATGGACGGCGTAAGGTTGCAGCGGGAGAAAAACAGATCGGCCTCGTGGTCCCTTTTGATGGCCAGCCAGGTGTCCCGCATCTTTTGGGCACGGTCACGGGTAATACCCCGGATGCGTTCGGCCACGTTATCGGGATCGGACTCTAAAATCTCGAAAAATGTCTCGCCGTAGGTGGTGAGAATCTCGGCGGCGATTTTGGGTCCTACATGCTTGAAATGCCGATCGAGATAACGCTGCACCCCGGAGAGGCCCGAGGGCAGGATGGCTTCACAGGTACGAAAGCGGAACTGCTCGCCGAAGTTGGGGTGATGCTCCATTTTCCCTTGCATTCGCACATGATCGCCTTCGCGGATGCCGGGAGAAAGCACACCCACCGCCTTGCGCCCACCGATGCTGCAGATCGACCACAGCTTGGGCGTTTGCTTGTGGATGGTGATCGCACCTTCCAGCTGCTCACTCCTAGCCTGCATCAGTTTTTCTCCATGGTGCGATGGGAGGGGGAACGCGATCCCTGAGACGAAGCGTTTCCCGTATCCAGAAGAATCACCCCCATCAGGGCGTAGTTGGAGAGGTCCAGCAGGGTATCGCGTAACGTTTCCGTTTTGATCTGGATCGAGTGGCGGCTGACCACGATGGCCCGGGAGATCTTGTCCATCAGGCGGACCATCACGCCGCCGATGCCGCAACGGGAAAACGAATTTCCGTAATCGGCGTTTTTGCGATTGAACAACTGAAACGCTTCGTAAGACACTTGCATCATTCGGGTGGAGGCCGAGTTGTCGGGTGCAGGTTTTGGGCGATCGGGTCGTCGATCCCAGGTTTCAATCGCGTCTTGATAGGACGCGGAATCGAGGGTGCGAACGCCACACTCTTCGTTGGCGCACTGAACCCAGAAAAGAACGGGGAATTCTCCGTCGGAACTTTCCACATCGGCGGAGCTGGTCCACAGCAAGGATTCTTTCCCGCAGCAGGGACAAGGTTTAACTTTGATATCGGGACAAATGAAGGTTCTCATGATGGTTCCTTTCTCAGTCCGACAGAAACTCGGCGTCGTGGGTCTCGTGGGATTCATCCCCAGTGTCTTCCGGTTCGATGTCTGTGCGCACTCGGGCCGAATCCTTGAAGTATTTGTAGAGTTCGGTGAATTCCCGCACCTGGTCCTGGGTGCAAGTCCCCATTTTTTCGAGCGAAAGGACGGAGTAGTTGTCGGTGGGCATACGTAGCGACAGTCGGGTCTGGTAGACGAACAGCGGATAATCTCCGAGGACTCCACCGGGGCGACGCAGTTTTCTCGCAAAATGACGGGCGATGTATTTTTGTACCGGTTTCAAGGAGGTGGATTTGGCTCGCACGATGAAGGGAGATTGATCCTCCAAATCGATGCCGATCAGGTTGTACACAATGCCGCATTTGGGAGCCGCATCACGGCCACGACCGGCACCCCAGTTTTTGTTGGGACAGCTGTCGCAGGAGCGGATTTCACCGTCTTCGGTGATGCCTTCAAGAAGATCGTCGGAACGGCAGTAGACCTGAGTGCCGACCCCTTCGATGTACTCGGCGTAGCGACGGGTTTTGCGCAGATGCAACAGTACGCAATCGATTTCGTCTTTGCACAGCTCGGACACGGTATTGAAAAACGTGTCCTTGGGCACCCAGGATCCGTCTTCAAGCCTGATTTTGGCATTGAAAATCCAGAACGGCAGGGGGCGGTCTTCCTTGTCCAACGCATCCAGAGCGCCGAGTTCCGCCAACTCTCCCAGAAGGTCATCGGGAAGCGCGATGGCGGTGTCGGTCGTAGTGGACAGGGCGGTGTCTTCGGTTTGGGTCTTTTTCGGCATGATGTTCTCCTTGTCAGGAAAGAAGGGGTGGCTCGTCGTCGAGCAGGGAATTCAAAAAATCATCGGAGATTTCAGGTTTTTCGTTGGATGGGGTTCGCGTAGCGACGGGTTTGAGCGCGTCGAGATCCACATCGGAAAGCTCGGGATGTTTCGTCGAAAGTTCACGATAGTGTTCGAACACTTCATCCTGGGGGAGCGTGCCGATGCACAAATCTCGAAAAGAGCAAGGACCGAACTGTCCGCAGGCGGTAGGATTGCGATAGCTTTCTTCCCGGCTGCTGCGTCGCATGTCGCGGGTGATGCGGTAGAGGTCGAGGGAGAAGGAATCCAGCTCCCCGGAGGTAAACTCCACCTCCCGGCGCATGAAAAAAGTGTTGCCTTCGGTTTTCAGGCGTTCGAGAATCTCGGCATATTCGTTGGGATCGCAGCTGTTGTCCGCAATGGCGTTGGAAAAAATCTCGTAGGTGGTGTCGATGTTGGCGCGTTTGGACAGCTTGCCGGATTTAAGAATTTCGGGGCGGGCGGGAAGCTTCGAGCGCAATACATTATAGATGACCCCTTGGACATCCAAACCGGTGAATCTTCGTATCGCCCAGCAATATGCCCGCACCTGAATGTCCACATCCAGCTTGTCGAAATAGTGTTTGTCCTTTCGACCCAGAGTCTTGTGTTCCAGGATCCAGATGGATCCGTCGGGTTTTTGTACAATGCCATCCACCCGACCCACCAGGTCGTAGATGCGGGAAGAGCGACCGGACGGAGTGCGCAGGGGAACACGGAAAGGAAGCTCCACATGCAGGGTCTGGAGATCCTCGCGGTTTTTCCAGTACTTGATGTAACCCTCGATCATGCCGAGCGCTTTGGGAAGCAGCTCCATTTCCGAGCTACAGCCATCAAGAGATTCCCGAACCGCATTGAGGGCCGATTGTTGATCACGTTGCAGATACCAGCTTTCCAGACCGGCGTGGACGGCTCGACCCAGGTTCAACGGCTCGCTGTCTTCCAACGGAGCCAAGCAACGAACATAACGAAATTCGTGTTTTTTGCGGCAGGAGAGCCAAGAGGTGATTTCCGAGCAGGAAACGGTTTCGCGGGTTGGAGAGCACGGCTCCATGAGAAGTTCCATGGTTTGGGCGGCGGTGCAACCTCTGTTTGTTCGCCGTATCATGCCGAGACCTCCAGACGATCCATGCGCACCATGTAACGCCGGACGGTGTTGCGGGCCTGGCAGAGAATCCGGCGCACCCGTTCACGGGAGAGATGGAACTCATGGCCGACTTCTTCCAAAGTGCGTTCCTCAAGAACATAAAGACGCAACATGCGTTTCATGCGTGCCGCTTTTTCGGGCTTGGTTTTGGCAAAACGTTCATCGATGGCTCGCTCGGCAATATGGAAGGCGTCTTCGGCTAGCAGGTTTTGTTCGGGATTGGATGCGGCGGCTTCAAGTCGATGGCATTCATGCATTTGGGTGGCTTTGGCGAAATCGGGAATGTCGGTGGTTCTGGCTAGCATGGCATGGCTCCTTTTTGCATGTGCATCACGCAAAAAATTGAAAGATGCAGACCGATACAGCAATCGGGATGCCAAGTTGTATTTATAAGTATTTACGAGGACTTAGACCTATATGGGGCCATGCTTGTTTTTGAATGAGGGGATAAAACGAAAGAAACCTCAGTGGATGGGAGCGAACGCTCTATTTATTGGGATAAATTGGCCAATTAAATTGGCAAATTGGCCAATTAATTTCGAAAAGTGGCCAATTAAATTTCCGGGAGATGCACCCATAACGTTCCAAAATATCGGAATCACTAAGAAAACATGAGACATGCGAGGAGCATTAAATTGGCCAATTAAATTGGCAAAAGTGGCCAATTAATTTCGAAAAGTGGCCAATTAATTGGCAAAGTGGCCTATTTATCCCAAAAAATGGCCAATTAAATTGGAAAATGGCCAATACCATCAGAAAACCGCTGTGGGGTGGGAATGCAACCAAACTGCATCGGAAGTGATTTTTGAAGTTCTGGATCAACTAGAAATCCAGCTACATAGTATTGGTAAGCTGATTTTTTATTCGACGTTCTCTTCCCATGGCTCGGAAAGGCTTTGGAGTAGACGAAGTCCTGCTTGAACCTGATTCGATTCCAAC
The DNA here is from genome assembly GCA_963663525.2 of Myxococcota bacterium. GTDB lineage: Bacteria > Myxococcota_A > SURF-8 > SURF-8. Next base: position 2,678,484 of record CAXXHC010000001.1, on the reverse strand, counting down.
TCCAAATGACGAAGTTGTTTCTTTTCAAGCTGTTCCTTAATATCTGCGAGGTTGTTAAGGAGCATCTGTTGTTGATCGTCAGACTCTTTTCGAGCTCTATCTGCCTCATCCTCCCATCGACAGGCGGCATTTTCCACGCGTGTGGAAAAATGTTCATTCAAATCCAGTTCCACACGCAGCACACCGCCGAAAGGATGTTTCTCGAAAACCCGTTCCCTCTGTTCCACACTCAACTGGCGCAAGGCATGTGCCGTACCGGGGTGGTGTATACCGGCCGCAAGAATCGAAACGTATCGATGATCGTTTTTACGACCTTCTTTTTTACAAAGGGCTGCATAATAAGGATTGGCAGCGAAGGTAACAACCCCCCAGTCCAATTGTACCTGTTGCGCTCGTTGTGCGTATTTCGCGGCCACGTATTCATCGGGGTAGGTGGGATCGAAAATACCCCCGGCGAACAGAGACCGAATCCGCTTTTCAAGGTCGCTTTGATGTTGTTCCTTGTACGCCGCCAACTGAGTCAGTGTCGGCAGGCTTTTCGCTTGATCGATCAACTCCTCGATCGCCTCTTGGGCTTTCTTACTGTAGTTGAAGCAAAAAATCGCGCTGGAGTTGATTTTACGGGCCAAGTGATTGGCGGCGGGGCTACCGACAACAAGCAGATTGGTTCTCCCGAAACGCTCGATCAGTTCGTCTTCCGGAAGCAACAGGAAATTCTTATCGATATGCTTGACGACATTCCTGGATAAGCCGAGGCCCGCAATCCATCGCGTATCCGCCGGTGTCGCCGTGCGCGCGCCCAGATCCGCGATGGTGATCCAGCTTTCTCGATCTTCGCGTTTGTCGCCGGTAACGATGACCAACGGTTCGAAGGCTTCGGGAAAATTAAGAAAGGATCGTCCCTTTTCCCCCAACGACGAGCGGACGTCTTCAGCGTATGTGGACTCAAGGGCCTTGAGAGCGGTTTCCTTCAAGTCTTGATGGTTGGGAAACTTGCTTCTCTCAAGGCGTGCGACGGCGGCAGCGAAAAGGAGTTCACCCATACGTTCAGGAGCGTATTTTTCCGCCAAAAGAGCAATCGTTTGATCGCTGGGGATCTGATCTCCCTGAAGGATCTGGGCCACGTAACTCAATGATTTACCAATACAATCTCGGATATCTTTGCGTTCTTTTTCGCCGAGAATCTCATTAAGCAACAACTTGATAGGCTGTGGCATGGTGTCTTCTCCTTAGGAAATACAACGCAGTTGTTGCCAATATATCACAGAGGTTTAGTTAATGCTAATCGTTACTAGATAATTAAGTTGAATGGTTTCACTTAACAATTGACAGGGTACCATTTTATTCTAGAATTGTTAAGTATGTTTTTTCTCATGTTTTTCGATTGTGGCATCGGCGTTTCCAGGCTGATGATCGTTCACAGAGACCAGAAAAACTCGAAGAAACTACAACGCTCTTTGCACCAACCGCGTCAGGTTTTGCTCGATATCAACAACGAACAGACACCAAGCACGATGGGATACTGGTAAAATGAAAAGGCTCATCTATGCCATCTTTATCGGGGGGATGGCGATTTCGATGACGCATCACTATATCTTTACTTTATCATGTCCAAGCACAGTCCATCAAAGCATTTACAACGACGCAAATCACGCTGAGATTTCGTCCGACTTATCCAGCATTTTCTCCATGTTCATGGAGATCCAATCCTGTGGATCCCGATACTCTCCCACCCATATTTCAATCGCTCCACCACGAAAACGAAAAATATCGAAACCGCCACAATACCTTAAAGAACCCCTTTCACTCATTTTACGAACGTTCTGGACGCCATTGTGATTGAACTTGCGTATTCCAATACGGCAGAGCTGATAGGGATTGATCCCCTGACGAAAGCTCTGTTTAAAACGATCCTAGGTATCGCTCGGATTGGAACAACGGCCATTCTGATTCAGGGGGAAACGGGCGTTGGAAAAGAAGGCTGCGCAAAAGCCATCCATTACAATAGCTCTCGAAAACCTCATCCGCTGGTTGCGGTCAATTGCGCATCCATCCCCGACTCCCTGGCAGAAAGCACATGGTTCGGACACAAAAAGGGATCGTTCACAGGGGCTGTGACGGACAAGCCCGGATATTTCGAGGCCGCTCATGGCGGGGTGTTGTTTCTTGATGAAGTCGGTGATTTATCCCTGGGATCGCAAGCCTTGCTGTTACGAGCACTTCAGGAAAAAGAAGTTGTACGACTCGGTGAAATGAAACCGAGGCGTGTTGATGTACGCATCGTATCGGCCACCAACAAAGATCTTCTGGCCATGATCGAGTGCGGGGAGTTTCGCAGAGATTTATACTATCGACTGGCTGAAGAACCCGCGATGGTCATCCCGCCGCTACGGGAACGTCCGGAAGACATTCGTGTTCTGGCAGAGTCTTTTTTGAAAGATTTCAATCGTCAATACAAGGTTTCTGTACAAGTGGAACACGACGTCCTCGTATCTCTACAATCCCATGCCTGGCCGGGAAACGTGCGAGAGCTGAAATCCAAGGTGCACACCATGGTTTTGAATGCTGCCCGGCGTGGTGTGGATCATGTTGAACTTGCGGATGTGCAAAATGACCTGCAAGCGAAAGATCCAGAGACGATCGCCCTCCGGAAAAGCCGGAATCTGCAAGACAAAATCATCAAGAGTTTAACCCGAAATCACACCCGAACCGTGAGAAACCTTGTTGAAGAAACCGGATGCCATCGGAAGACGGTGAACTATCAGTTGAATCACATGGAAAAATGCGGACTGGTCCGAATCGAACGCCGTCGGGGAAGGGGAGGCAACATTGTTCACCTGCGCACCGGAATGTGATTTCACATTTTGGCATGATGGTTGCTTTACCTATCCACTCGATAGAAGACAGTAAGAATAACAATAGGTTAGACATTATGAAAAATCATTCCAATCGCTTTGAGATCGCAAACCTCCTGGCCAACGCTCATATTCGGATCCGGAAACGAGCCATTATGAAATGGGTGAGCGAAAACGTGGAGAATTCTCTTGATGATGTCGACACACGAGGGACAGTGCGAACCGACAGTTTACGAACCGTAGAGAAGGAGAGAACACATGCCGGATCGCCCGAATAACGTCATCAAGCAGATTGCCGCCCTCAAAAAGATGAAAACGCCGGAGTTGAAGGAACGCTGGCGTGTGCTGTTCGGTGGCGAACCGCCGGGCTACAACCGGGTGTTGCTGATCAAGCGCCTGGCTTACCGTATCCAGGAACTGGCATACGGCGGCCTCAGCAATGAAACCCGACAACGCATGGATAATCTGCTAGACGCCAACGGATTCGATGACATCGGAAGGACGGATGTGGTCAAGAGCAGAGTACGCCATGATACGCCGATCGCCGGAACGCGGCTGATTCGAACCTGGGAGGGCGAGGACCATGAAGTCCTTGTGTTGAGGAAGGGCTTTGAATATCGAGGCAAACCCTACAAGTCTCTCTCCGCCATTGCGCGCGCCATCACCGGTTCCAGGTGGAATGGTCCTCTCTTTTTCGGATTGAGAAAACAACACAAGAAGAAACGTAAGGTGGAGGAAGCCAATGACTAAACGAGCGACGGCCCTCGAACAACATGGAACAGTGAAGCCCAAGGTGCGTTGTGCCATCTACACTCGCAAATCCACCAGCGAAAACCTGAACACGGACTTCAACTCCCTGGACGCGCAACGTGAATCCGCCGAAAATTACATCAAGGCCCAGGCCCACGAGGGTTGGATCGCCCTACAAGATCGTTATGACGATGGTGCTTATTCAGGAGGCAACCTGGAGCGTCCTGCTCTGAAACGACTCATGCAAGATATTGATAAGGGCAAAGTCGACACTATCATCGTCTACAAAATCGACCGCCTGTCGCGCTCACTGCTCGACTTCGCGAAACTGATCGAAGTCTTCGAGGAAAAGCACGTCTCCCTGGTGGCCGTGACCCAGCAGATCAATACCAGTGACTCGAGCGGAAGGCTTATGCTCAACATCCTGCTCAGCTTTGCCCAGTTCGAGCGCGAAGTTATTGCCGAGCGCATCCGGGACAAGATCGCGGCAGCTAAAAAACGTGGTAAATGGACGGGCGGAACACCGCCGCTTGGCTATGACGTGGACCGGGAGAAAAAGAGGCTTGTCGTCAATACGGACGAGGCAGTCAAGGTGCGCTGGATTTTCCGTCGCTACCTAATCATGGGATCCACCTTAAACGTGACCAAGGAATTGAACGAGCTTGGCTGGACCACCAAGAGCTGGCGCACCCGGGCAGGCGTCGAACGTAAAGGCACCCCATGGAACAAGGGCCAGGTTTATCGCCTGCTCAACAACCCGCTTTACATCGGCCTGATCCGGCACAAGGACAAGACCTATCCAGGCGAACACGACGCCATCATTGAGAAATCTCTATGGGATGAAGTGCACGCCATGTTGCGGGAAAACGATCCGGGCAACCGCAACCGCAGCAAAGGCGAAACGCACTCCATGTTGAAAGGCCTGATTCGATGTGGTCACTGCGACGCCTCCATGGGCATCACATCCACCCGCAAGAACGGTCGCTTGTATCGGTACTACCTTTGCGTGAAGGCCGACAAGTACGGATACGACTCCTGCCCGGTGGGGAGCCTTCCAGCAGCCGAGATCGAGGATGCCGTTTTGACCCAGTTGCGGGGTATTTTAATAGCGCCCGAGGTCGTAGCCCAGGTGCACAAACTGGCTAAGGACATGGAGGAGGAGGAACGGCGTGTCCTGGAAAAAGACAAGACCGAATGCGAGAAGGAACTGGAAGAGCTGCGCAACAGCACCTCGTGGCTGCTCAAAGCCAAGTTGGACGAGGGCCACGATATTGCTTATGTCCAGGAAGAACTGTCGCGGCACGACGATCAGATCAAGACTCTGCAGCGAAGGCTGGAACTCGTAGAAGCCACCCTGATGCAGTGGGATGAGGTCAAGTCCACCACCACGGATGTGCTGCACGAACTGACCACCCTGGACGAGGTCTGGAGCGAGTTGTTTCCCAAGGAACGCGAACGCATCATGCGCCTGATGATCGAGCGCATTGTGGTGTATCGGGATACCCTGGAGATCGTCCTGAAGAGCGATGGTTTGCAAACATTGAACGCAGAAATCAGCGAGACAGGTGACCAACATGGCCAATCAGCCACTGCTTGAAAAACTGGATAAAAACAAGCCGAGGGTAACGACCCGAAATGGCAAAACCATCATCCGCATCCCCATGCGGTTGAAGCGCAAGAGCGGTAGGAAGCGCATCATCCTGCCGGAGGGCGTGGACGGCCATCCTGCCGGAGAAGGACCGGTGCAGCAGCAACTGGCCCTCGCCATGGCCAAGGGCCACCGCTGGCGGGACCTGCTGGATGCGGGCAAATTCAAGACAGTCGCCGCCCTGGCCGAAGCCGTCGAACTCGATCCCTCCTACATCCGCCGCCACCTCCGCCTGACCTTCATGAGCCCGAAAATGGTCGAACAGATCCTCGACGGCAACGAACCGGAAGGCGTGTCGATGGAGAAACTTGGGCGGGAAATACCGTTGGTGTGGGAGAGGTAGGATCTACCGATTTACAATGAACATAGACAGGATACGATTCATTACAACAGAGGATTAAAAATACATCCCAGTGATATGAGCTAAGTGTGTTGGCAAGACGACCATCTCCGTTATGGTCCACCAATCAATTCAATACAAGCAAGATCTCGCCAAAGGTCTGCACCGTTTTTTTCAAGGGCATCACTCGTTTCGCTGAAAGCTTTGCTTACTTCTAATCCTTGAGCCAACTTGACCCCAAGTTCACGGATAAACTTTGCGGCGAATTCGGCGCCGATTCGGAATCGGGCGCCAATGCAATATCGTGCACCAGCGCGGAGTAATAAAGGTAAAATACCTATAGGGAAATCTCCGTGTCCCATTCCGTAAACTCCAGATTCACATGCAGACAGAATTACGAAAGGAGATGTTACTCGATCTGGAACCAAAGCAGCTGCGCTATGGTTTCCATCAGCGAGTGAAATGATCAGGTCCATATCGGAAACAACTCCATGACAAGAAAGAAGAACAATCTTGTTACTGCATATTTTTCCTGTCTGAGCAGGATGAGTGCGATATTCCCAACAGCCAAACCATAGCATGGAGAATCTATTGGCTCGGAACGTAGGATAGTCAATGCCTCGGAAAGCTGGTAGGCATTGAGGAGAGCCATTCCTTTTGCAAAATTCTTAGTAACTTCATGCATCGGTAAATATGGTCGAGATAATGGTCCCATAAGGAGATATCTCCCTAATTATTTGCCAATCCTTAAACCTGTCGTCAATGCGTTCCAGTAGCTTGGATTGCTTCCGCTTTGAAAGCAGGCTATAGCGGACTTGTAGAGTATGGTCTTGTCTTCTACAGGCCAGTTGTCCTTTGCGTATTCGCTATAATAAGCGTCGTAGGCCTTTTTAATAGTGGATGATGTGATATGGATTTTTTGCATGAGACGTTCCAATTCCTTTGCATCAAGATCCAACTGGTGATATTGCAAGCTCTTGGTATAGACTGCTAAAAATAGGGATCCATATCGAGTTCAGACCTGAATGCGATATCCGGGTTAAGACCATACCTTTTCAAAATATCCTTAATTAGATCGATCTCGTAGTCGAATTTGTTATGGCTTGGAGATCCGTGCACTTCCATTAACAAGGTTTCTAAATTCACTTCAACTGCAAGACCAGGCAAATAGGAATTTGATACCCATGGATCTCCACTCCGATTCCATAAAACCCTGTCATTAAATGCAGCCCTAAACTCCACCTCGTAGGAGTAGTTGATTCGTTTATTAAAAAGTGGTGCTAAGCCTTCAATCTGGTCATCTTTGGTTTCATTGAAGTCGATGTAGTTGACCAAACCAAAGTCAACTTTTGGTTGCACAGTATGAGCTGTCAAAGAATTTGGGATATTGGGTCGAGTAGCGTTCACCTTAAAACACTCCTGAAGTCTCTCAACAGACGTTTTAACGACAACCCCAGGCCAAGATCGAATGTATGTATTCCACATCGCCATATTTTCATACTCGCAAACATGCCAACAATTCACTCCGGAATTTTTCCGCAAAATGGCTATCTTATTCTTTATTTCTTCTGAGAACTGGGGAAACTCTCTTTTTCTTCGCTCGATTCCTGCTTTAGTAAGTGAGGCTTCATAGGGATCGTCCAATATTGCTGCGTTGCTGAAAAAGAGGGCGTTTGACTCGAGCATTGAAATGAATTTCCAGAAATCCATATAACGCCAGATAGTTGTGTTTGGTGCTGGCATGTTTTTATTCTCCTCACTGTTTCTCACACTGTCTCCCTCCTCGGTCTCGAAGTTATCGCTGTTGAATATATGTTGTCCTTTGCAATATCGCCGAAAGCAACATGAAACTCTCTTCATAAGCCTTGAGCGCATGAATTGCCACCCATCCTACAAATCCCTCTTCATCAACCGCTCTTCCGCAGGTGCGCCGTGTAGTTCCAGTACGAGCCATGGATCCTGCCGAAGATCATCGGGGGGCTTGGTGGTTGTTGTGATGATGTACTGGAAGAGAGGCTCGGGGGATAGTTCTTCAAAGCTTCGTGCAACCTCGAAGACAGGGTAGTAGGCTGCAAGACCTAAATCCGCTTCCCTGGGGCTGTCGTGCAGCAGGAATGCAGGAATTTGGGTTGCACCTTCGATGCTCATGCACAGGACAGCGAAGTCAAAGGCCAGCACCTTGAGCGAGTCGATGGCTACTGTCGACCTGTCGCCTCCCAATTCCACAGAAAGGTCCAGGCCACTTCCCGTCAGTTTCACGTTACCCTTAGCCTCCGGACCAACCAATTCTCGGATGATAGCGTCATAGAGCAACGTGACACGTTGGAACACGCTTGCCTGCTGGTCGCGATACTCGGCGACTTGCTCACGTTTTTTATCGATGTCTTTTGTTAATCGCTTTAGTTTTTTCGCAGTCTCTTCTTCATCCTTCGTGATGTTTTCGAGATGTTCGATTTGATCGATAACCCGCCTTGCGTTGTACCATACTTGTTCCCTTGCATTCCGAGCTTTCTCAAGGGCAACAACCTGGTCCCTGAGTCTCTCAAAATGTTCTTTGGCCGACTTTAGCTTAGATTCGATCTCTTTCTTTTTGGTCTTGTGCTCGCGAAGCTTCTCTTCTTCTTCCTTGAGCTCATCTTCTCGTTTCTCATGGCGCTTTTTTATCTGCTGTAGATCAGGTAATTTGTGCGAAAGCTTGCATCCTTCGGCCAAGGCATGATCGATCGGCACCTCGCATACTGGACATACCGGGTTTTCAGCTTCGTTCTTGTTGTATGAGCTGCTGGGAATCTCGCCTTTTATACGAGCGATTAGGCGATTCGACAAACCGATGTCAGCATCAACTTGTACGAGTTGATCTCTTTGACCATGATATTCGCCCTGGGCTTTATCACGGTCTTTTTTGAGTTTATCAAGATCCGTGATGTCAATTTCTGTATCCGCCTTTACCTCGGCGGCGTTGGCAAGGGCAGTTTGGGCAGCTTTCCGGAGCTGCTCGAAGAATAGCCCACCTTTATGCAGGTTGGCATCTTCCAGGCCCAGCGCTCTAATCAATCGGGTGCGTGTCTGCTTGATTTCCCAATGTCGTCGATCAATTTCACGATCCAAACGGTTCTTATCATTATCAAGGCGATTGATTTCAGCGCGAAGGTTGTGCTCTTCAGGAATAATGGCTCGAATCAACGCTCGGAGTGCATCCAGTGTCTCGGCTTTTGATAGATCTCGTACAGGAGAGTCTGAATCCGATGAGGCTGCGCGCCACTCCAGCAAGTGCCCAAAGCGGCATTCCTGGTCGCGTGTGAGCCAGGCAAGGGCGGTCGTCCAACCACGACGAGAACGCGTACCAGGAATGAGATCGACCACCTCACTTGTCAGCAGTTTCTCTTCAACAGCATCAAGGAAGGGATCCATGCCAGTCGCGTTCCCTTCTTCTGTAAGCAGGGTATCAAGATCACCATTGGGGATAGCAATATGGCGCCTTCGCATACCGATCGGACGAACAATCGCCCACGGTGTACCGTCCAGCATGACCTCGGCCCCGACAAAACCATCCTTGAAGGCAAGTTGGATATTCTCTCGTTGATTCTGAGGGGCAAAGCGATCTTCCCCAAGGCAATAGCGCAGCAGGCGGCAGAACAAGGTCTTTCCACTTCCGTGGCCAAGAGCCCGCTTATTTCCGGAGGCGATATTCTCTTCGACCGGATCTGGAGACCATACAATGTTCAGTCCTGGCCTGAGAGGAATGTCCCGAAGAACAGCTCCGGGTTCACTCCAAATTACCAATCGCCGAACCCACAAACGAGGTTCTGTTTGCCCTTCTTTCGGCTTTATTTCGAGACCACCTGGTTTTATTAAATCAAGCTGCTTTGCCAATCACCCACCCCCGTATTGTTTTTGGAAGCTGGCTGATGACATCGTCAGCACGATAGCGACTCAGTACATCAAGAACCATTCTGGCCCGTCCGTCCGGCCAGCCTTCCGTATTTATAGATTCCAGGCCATTTCCTTTGGCCCAGGTATTTGATTCAAGGTCTTCGATGAGCGCGCCAGTGGCTCGATATTGCCGGACTGCCTGGCCCCATGCGGTATCAATTTGAGGAACCAATTGGGAAACGTTGGCGGTAGGAGTATCAGCCTCGTTGCCCACTAGCCGCTTCCATGTGGTTGCTTCATCTTCATTCAGCAATGACAAAAGCAAATGCGGTTCCAAAGCCAATATTTCCGCCAAGCGAATATCTCGCGTAGGAATAGGACCATCTAGGCTCTTTAGAATTGCGGCGAGCATTGCCCCTGTTTCACCTTGATGGTCGGTCCTGGGGCGCGCCCAACATCCGTCTTGAAGCTCTTCAATCGGGATCGGTTGAGCTTGTGCTGCTGGCCGCAGTTCCTCCGCCTCCTCCCTCGGAGGATGAATATGCTTCGGCCAGATGTTCTTATCCCACTGCTCCATCGGGATGAAATCACCGTTTTCGTCCACCGGTGGACCGGGTGGTGGATTCAGGCTGGTTTGGTAGGGATGGCCGGTTTCCATAGCTTCAGCCATGGCATCGTAGATTTCGAGAATGGTTTCCTTTGTGATGAACTTGCTATGTGTCTTAACTTCTCGTTTTTTAATAATGGGAAATGTTTCCAGGATATAGTCAACATCGTGGCGGCTAATTCTATATAAATGGAAAAACAAAGCGTCAAGTTCACAGCGAAGTGTAAAACGACGCTCATCGTCCCATCTAAATGGAGGTCCATCATATTTACAATCAGATGCAAACAGCCTATGATCCCAAGCGCTGTATATTAGTTCCAGGGCGCGAGGCAATATCCAATTGTCAATGGTAGTACGATCACCTTGAAAGCACGTATTTCGATAATATTCAGGCGGTATAACGGGAAATTGGCGTACGTAAAAGTAGCTCATATTCACGCCACCTACTTTCTGTCGGGTCACATAGTCAAAGCAAAATGATGACAAGCTAGCTAGCAAACATGCCTGCAACTTGGCGGAAAGCTTTGAATTAAAAGCAAAAACGCTGTTGCCTGTAGGTACATTGGGAATTAACATCGGTATGAAAGTTCTAGCTACAGTCGCACCTGTAATTAGTCGTACTACAATATTGTATGGATTGAGATCGCCAAATTTACTTAAAAGCTGCTTTTCCGATATCCAATAGCGTGGTTCTATTAACTTGTTAGGGTTGCTATGATCCTCTTCACTGAGTTCGGGTAATTTCCCTTGGTTAGCTTGGGCTTGGGTCTGGTTTTCAAAGGTTCCAAATCGATGGTCAAAGTGCCAAATCATTTTGGCTTCGTATATAGGGTAGAAAGTATCTTGGTCAATAACAAACATGGAACCTTCTTGTATCCCTCCTCTCTCGAAAAGATCTTCTTTTTCTAAAAACAGCCCCGAATCATCAGACATGTGTAACATCCGGCACATATCCACTTTCCATGGATTCGCACCAGTAAGTTCGTTCTCCAATACTGGGAAATTACGGTAAATACTCTTTGTAATCTCTGCATCTGAATTTGTTCTGAAAGTCGGGCACGTTTGCGTATTGGGGTTCAGTAAATTAAAGTCATCGGGAGTCATGAAATAAGTTCTTGATGGGGAAGCCAACTGTTTTACTTGACGTAAGTAAAATGCAAATTGTGAAGAGTTAACTTTTCTCTTGATCCCATTTACAGTCAACAAGCAGAATCGAGTAGCATGATGTACTGCTGGAAAAATAAACTCTTCATTTTCGAAACTATATAGACAAGTTATTTGGTGAGAGGCTACTAACGAGGAAAAGAACTCTTTTGTTGTATTATCTGTGGCAATGCCCGACGGTAGAATGCATCCCACTGATCCATTTGATGATATCGTAGCTGTGTTATTCTCTGCAAATACCGCAAACGTGTTTATATCCCCTACACCACATAAAGGGTATCTACCGGAATTCTTTAAAAAGCTTTTTTGTCCATCAGCTAAGCGTCTGGAAATCTCGAATTCCGCGTATAAGTTGCCTGAATGTTGTTTTAATCCAGCTATCAACTTTTTACGTTCTGCTGCAGTCTTAGCATTCGCAATTTTTGGTTCCCTTTCCGAAAACCATTCCTTTTCTCGAATGCTTATTTTCTCCCAGGGTGGATTACCTAAAACACAATTAAACCCGCCAGACCAACCACATTGCTCATTCTCTGGTTTTCTTTTTGCAGAAGGCACACTGAATACATCAGGAAATTCAAGATGCCAGTGGAAAAACTGGTATTGACTGGATAGCTGCTGGATCTCCTCTCGCAGGACTGGAAGGATGGAAAACGGATTTGCTTCGATGCGGCGGAAGGTTTCCTCCGTGATGACGGACTCATTCTCCTTATCCTTTTTCATCACGAAGGCCGCACACCAGCTGTCCGCCCAGAGTTTGCCGTACAAATATTTATTGTCCTTCACCAGCGATTCATAGCGCCGTTGCTTTTCAAGGACGCCACTGATATCACCATCATCCACATCGTCAATCTCAAGCATGGAGCGGGCAAAATCACCCAGGCGCTCCCAGGGCTTACCTGTGCTATCGAACAAGCTAGTCTGACCGGACTTCCGCTCTTCCTTATTAAGCTTCTTCCACTTGGCGCAGACCTTCTTGTCATCGCCTGTTATCGGTGTGAAGGCTGCATCCGGAATGCCTTCCCTAAGCAAGGCCGGCGTCGAACCTAAAAGCGAATTACCGCACTTGATGTGGTGATCGAGGAAGGAAAGCGGCTTGCCTGGCTCAATGGCCTCCATCCACAAGCTGACTTTGCACAATTCCACTGCCATGGGATTGATGTCCACGCCGTAAATGCAGCGCCCGACCACGTCACGCAGGGCTCGATCCACATCGCGGGGGCTTGGCTCATCATCTCCGGATCGCACAGAGGCTAATCGTCTTGCCATCCGCCTGGCCGCAGCAACAAGAAAATGCCCCGATCCGCTGGCCGGATCACAGACTTTTAGATCAAGAATCGCCTTTTCAGGATCGGGCTTCTTTACTGCCTCGTCCAACACCGGATCGAGAGCGGAATCGAGCAGGCAATTGACCAGGGAACTGGGGGTGTAGTAGCTACCGGTGGTCTTACGTTCGTGACCGGCAGCCGTATCCAACTCAAAGGTTCCCGCTTCTTTGTTGATCCGAGGGTGCAATTCCAGAAGGCTTTCATAGATGCTACCCAGCTCTTCCGCACCGACATTGCGCCAGTTGACCGGGTAGATCGTTTTGCCTTCCTGGATCTGAGACAGGCGACGAACAGATGTGAGCAAATGTTCATTAGAACACTCCGCCTCCATCAACCATGGGCAGGCAGTATCCCCCCAAAGAAGACTGCCAAGGGCCGGTAAAGCCAAGTCCGGGCAACCCAGATTCAACTTGGACATGACCAGACGCAAAGCCTGCCAGAGATCACCATGCGGGCTCCCGCGCCGCTTTTCTGCTAATTCTCGTATTCTCCTTGCTGCGTAGTGCTTGAGATAACGTTCCTTGGCCGCTTCATCGGCATTAGGATCGAGCAGGGCTTCCCGCTCTTCGGCCACAAAGATGAAAATCAGACGGTACACAAGGCGCAACACCTGGCGATAGTATTCCTGCTTGTCCAACTCTCCGGATTCGAGCGCTTGACGCAGTCGATCATTGGCCTTATGAGCGAGGAATCCGGAACCAAAGGCTTCGATGGCCTTCTCAACACCGACGCGCAGCTTATCAAGGGCGCGCACACCTTCTTCCTTGGAAGCGTTGAACCACTTCTCCAGCCAGCATTCCTCTGGCTTTTCCGTTTCCACGCGGCTCTGATGGCAGACCAGCCACAGCAGAAGGAATTCGCTGTACTGCTCACCCTCCATAATAGATTGGAGGTCGAACTCGACATAGGCTTGGCGGGTGAGGCTATGGTGGTCGCGCAGCACGCGCAGCTTGTAGCCATTAGAAACAAAGCCCCAAAGGTGATCGTCCGAGCGGTTCAGAAACTCCTGAACCAGACCATGAGGCGAGGAGGCTGCCGCACCGGCAACGCCTTTTTGCCGTCTATCCAGATCAACCCGCGCTCCGAGCAGGTGAATAGGCGAGTGATGCCACACATGCGAAATAGCGAAACTCTTGCCTTCCACATCAATAGCCGAACCCTTGGGAAGTCTCCCATAACCCAGCTCTGAAAATAGGGGCAAAAGCCAGCGATCACGGGTCAAACCGGTTGCCAGGGACTTCTCGGGCTCCTTCTCTAATGCCTCTTGGAAGTTCCGCCAGGCTGATGTGAGTTTACTCCAGGCGCGGTTGACTTCTTCGCCGATCCGCTCATGCGGGCCAAGATGATAGGTTTTAGGCTTGGTGCCATCCAGATCTTTATCGCCAGCCTGGAGTCGGGTCAGGACATCCTGAGGCAGAAGTCCACCTTCGGTCCGCACTGCGCTGAACCTGCGCTTCATGACGCACCTCCCATATCAACCGGGAGGTAGACGTACACGCCCAAGACGTCTGCTGGCTTGTGGACATCCACGTTCAGAGCCTTGACACCGCTCTTGGTAGCCTTTCTCACGCGCTTATGCGCGTCAAAGAGAGCTTTTCCTCGTTCTTCTGCGATAGCATTCACGTGATCAGACAATTTGTCGAAGTCCCCAAGCACCCGTTCCACTTGGTTGCGCGCCAGATCAGAGGCGATATTGGCATCCGCCTCGGCATTTAACAGAGGTTCAAGTTTACCTTGTGGAATCCATTCGGCGTTCTGTGGGCTGCCTGTGAAGCCAGCCAGCACCAGATCTTCCGCCAATAAGGGCTGCTCCTGGCCATCCCGGTTCTGGCTGACAATATGGAATCGAAGGCGAAGGAGCAGTATTGTTGTACGCTTGTTTACCGACTTCGTTCGGACAACACCGCAACGTTTCCCTGGTCCCTCCTGCTCCGGATCCAAGGCAGTCTCCAGTACATGAGAGGCAAGCTCTGTCACAATAGGATGGGTACGGGTGAGTAGAACAGCCTTCTTCATCGGTTGACCGGAGAAAACGGCGCTGAACCCCTTGTCCTCGCCGAGAATATTTTGCAGGGCTTTGGGGGACTCCCGCAGATCGAATTTGAACACGTCACCCTTGGAAACCACGGCGTTGAATGTCTGCAACGCTGTCTTGGTGAAGGTTTGGACATCCTGTTCCCCACCAATTGCCTGTCGAACTTCGTCGAGTTCTTCTCGAACCTCACTGTTGATCGCTTTCAGAAGTTGGTTTTGAGCGAACAGGGTACGGCTTCGCTTTTCCCGTTCGACCGCGGCATCCCATTGGATATCGACGGGTTTGTTGATCGGATCCAGGAATTCGAGGTTCAATTGCTGGGATGAAGTGTGTTTTCTGATGAGCAGACCTTCCAGAATCGCATCTTCGATCACCCTGGTTTCCATTGGAATGGGAACTGTGATGCCAAGCTGCTTATGAATGGTCTTGTGCTTGCGAAGCAGCACTTCCAGAACAATACCGTCAACAGGATTATCCTGACCGTAAAAGGTCATGGTGCGAACATCGTTTCGCGGTTGACCATATCGATCAACACGCCCCTCGCGCTGTTCATGTCGCGTGGGATTCCAGGACAGGTCGTAGTGCATGACTGCATCGAAATTGTGCTGGAGGTTGATGCCTTCGCTCAAGCAGTCCGTACAAACCAGTACCCGTTTTTCATGATCGCCGAGGGCTTCCGTACGTCTTTCCCGTTCCTCTGGCGGAAGAAGACCGGTAATCGCCTCCACCGCGACTTTCTTTGGGAGCTTGGTCCGTAGGAACTCGGCAACGTAATCCACCGTCGGGATGAAGCGGCAAAACAGTATCGGCGAATAGCCATCATCCAGGAAATGCTTCACCAGATCGAGTGTTCGGAGGAGCTTGGCGTCATCTTTCCCTTTTAGTTTCTCCGCTTCCCTGGCAAGGCGCTGCATGCGGCTGTTTTCAGTGGCATCCTCATCATTGCCCTGACTGCCTGGGATGACATCGATACCTTCCGTGTTCTCGTCATCCAGATCAAGCACGGCGCGACGGCCTTCTTCGTCTGCTCGTTCCGGCGTTTCAGAGTCAGCCGAGGTAGAGCGATTCCGAAGTGTGGCGGCTGCAGCTGCAGGACTTGAGGATAAAGCACGTAAGAGGGCCAGAGCTGACCACCATCGAACCCGCTGATGGCGCTTCTCCAATTTATCGTCCAGCACGGTTTCTCGGCAGTAGGCCAATACCTTATCAAGGAATTTCCGGTATTCCGGGCTCATTGTGTAATGTTCTTCAGCGATCTCACGATCCGGGAAAGGCGTAACCGTATCCAGGTACGCTTTCAGATCAGCTCGACGCCGTTGCACGAAATACCTGGCCAGTTCCTCACGTTGCCGTCTGTTGTGTTCGCCGGACAAGTCGACAGGCAGATCAATGAAGCGTCGGTCGAGAAGTGAAAGCAGAGATCGAAACGTCTCTTCATTGCCGCTGTGGGGAGTGGCAGTAACCAGAATCAGATGTCGAGTAGTACAATTCTCCTTGTTGGGATCGACAAGGTCGCTTAATAGTTCATGGCGCCTCTGTCTTGCACTGCGACCGTGGCCGGACGCGCATCCGTGCGCTTCGTCCACAATCACCAATTCAGGGCAAGTTCGCAGGAATTCGGCACGCCTGCGTTCGCTTTTAATATAGTCAGTTGAAACAACAGTAAACGGATATCGCTCGAACAGAGACTCATCCTGACGGCAGAAGCGTTCCAAGCGGGCAGCCGTTCCGGAAAGCACCAGTTCGGCATCAATATGAAACTGTTGGGATAGCGCTTTCTGCCATTGTTCGGCAAGATGCGGTGGACATAGTACCGTCATGGCTTTTACTTCGGCACGATCGAGCAGTTCCCTGGCAATGAGGCAAGCCTCGACGGTTTTTCCGATACCCACGTCATCGGCAATCAGAATACGGATCGGATCAAGCTTCAATGCCATAAGCAGAGGAACAAGCTGATAGGGTCGCGGTTCAATGCCCACACGGGCTAATGAACGGAAAGGGCCTGCTCCCGAACGGAATCCAAGCCTGACTGCGTCGCGAAGCAGGCCACAAGAAAGCTGGTTGCCCATATCGGTCGCAGGATCGGGAAGGTCGAACCGGGCGGGTTCGACTTTTTCAAGTGGCAGGTAAATACCAGAGACCTCATCTTCGGTGCCACCCAAGGGACGCAGAATCAAGGTATCCGGTTCGTCATAGCTTTCAGGCAATACCACCCATTCGCGGCCACGAGCCCGGACCAATGCACCCACGTTGAAAGTCATGCCGCGCCTCCTGCTTCGGCAATCCTCGTCATGCATTCTTTTCTGAAATCACACTCTCTGCACCGAATGTAACGCTTATCGAGACATTCTTTTCGGCCATAGCAGCCTGGACGCCTCTGATCTTGTGAAACTTTATTGTGATCAAGTGGCAACAGGCGATACATGATACTATCCAGCCACTCTCCATACATCGTGATACCACCTAATAGTGGACCGTGCTTGTAACCTGGCAGCTGCAGTACCTTGGAAAGCAAAACTAATACAGCTGTCATGGATGTAACATGCCCGGCAAAATCGAGAAGAAACTCGAGAGTCAATGACGATTGAAATGAATTTACCTGCCTTAAGCTGAACTGGATCGAATGCTGTTTCTCAATATCTGCAAGCAAAACCTTAGTTGCTTCTATGAAAAAGTCCGTGCAGTTCTTTTTTTCTTCCTCGGAAAAACCCTCATTTTCGTTCTTTTTAAAAATAGCGGTGATTATGGCGATCGGCAGGGTCTGAATCTCTTTACGAACAGTCATTTTACCAAACAAACTAGGATATTGACGGAGAATATATTCCCAATCATCCGTGTGGTGGAAACGAATGACCGTGTATCCCTGATCCTCCAGCTTCTCTTGTTGCTCGACGTCTTTTTGTTGCTGTTGCTCGTTATAGTGAGGCGGCCCATCGATAAAAATGGCTGCTCCGTCCTGTTGATAAAGAAAATCAGGGCGAACGCCGCAGCTTTCAATCAGCAGTTGCCCATGACTCGGCAGCTTCAGACCGCTCTTCTCTACAAGTCGAAGCCATCGTTTCTCAAGTTCAGACTGGCAAAGATTCATTAAGCGCACCAGTTGTTCTTCACGAGGAATCGATACGGGGGAGGTGCGAACAGTCCCTTTCATCCATTGACTGAGCAGATCCGGCAGCAACTTACGATCAAGCAGCAGATGATCTTGCTGATTAAAGTATGACAAGAGGCAATCATAGCATGCTGCCTCGCATTCCTCACGAGCATGCAATGCGCGTCCTTTATCTTTCCCGGTATCTGGGTCGAAATGGCAGATCTCCATTGCCATACGAGCAACTGAAGGAAGCGCACATGGGTCTTCAACAAGCTGACGCAGTACGCCTGAGCCGCCTTCTGAAGCTTCATACAGCAAGATAAACTTTCGATCTTCCGAGCTTGGCAATGCTTCCGTGGCTAACTCTCGGTCCTCAAGCTGGAATCGAACCTGTATGGCTGTCTTTAAGGCCGCTTCCAATGAGGCCATAATGGCTTCGTCCAGATCTTCAGCAGGCTTTACAAGAATACAGTTGCGAGTGTCCTCGACATACGGAACCACCCTATGCTGCCTGGGCGACATGGGGTCTTCAGGGTCATCTTCTACAACCTGGCTTTTTGCCCAAAATCCCCGCTCGATATCGAGCACATACCCGATCTGATCTTTTTCTTTCCTCCTACGCCAGCCAAGGTTCATTCTCCATAGTGTTGCGGCATGGCCGTATGTCAACGTGGCCAGTGTTTCACCTGTTTCAGAGACAATCGTTGCTTGCAGTGCGGATAATGCCCCACCGCGCTGTGCGAAGCGGACACCGGTCTTTAGTTCATAGCCAAGGCGAAAGCGTTCTTCCTCATCTGAATTGATCCGGTCGCGTCTTCTGGTGGCGACGTTCTGCATACGGAACAGGTTGTCGATGGCGATGGGCAGTTTTGATTTGCAGTTCTCACAAAGATCCGGACCAGGCTCATCCTTGAGCGGATGGATGTAGCCACATTCTTCGCATTGTATAGCGCGGCGCTTGATATGCGTGTCGTCGGTATCAACGGGCAGAATGACCTTGTTGATCACATAACGAGAGCCCTCGTGATAGATAATGCTTCGTGGTCCGAATTCGCTGATCGCCAAAAAACGAGGTCGGGTGAGGAATTCATCCATCCCCAGTTTCTTCCGCCTACCCGGTAAAAACGCAGACAATGGCAGGCGTGGGAAGTTATAGCCAGGCAGAAAGCCTTCGCTTGCGAAATAGCGGTAACTGTTAAAGTCAGAGTGCTGAAACTGACAGGAATCGATCAATAGCTGAAGCTGGGCTTCTGCTTCAGCTCGTAAGCGTTTTGCACTGTCTCTGTCTTTGGGATCCCTTGAGGGATCGACAATTATCTTCTGTTGGCGCTTCGATTGATTGAGTGCCGCCATGTATAAACCACGCCACCTGCGACAGGCATTATCGAAACTGGTCGGTATCTGCATCAGGACCCGGTCAAGCCACTCGTCTGGATCGCCGTCTGGCGCCACGAGGTCGGAAATCGCTTTTCCTAGCGACTCTTTTGATCTGGTTCGCGCTTTATCCCTTGCCAATCGATCGTTGAGAGCCTCTTGGATACTTGGAAGCAATGCCAATGTCGGCTCATCACCGGACACATCCAGAATTTCCTTGAGGGTGTGTCCAAGAGATAATTTACTTGCCCCCAGCCAGACAGCGTGGACATGAGCCCTTATCAGATCTTCATTGCCAAGATCGAGACGTGGCGTATTTACCGCTCCGGCAACCATCTGTTCCGGTCGCTTGAAGAAATATTGATCATGGGGACTGCCTGCAGAACAATAGGAAAAGACGAATGCAGGCTGGCCGCTTCGTCCTGCTCGTCCGCTTCGCTGTGCGTAGTTTGCAGGCGTAGGCGGGATGTTTCTCATATTCACGACATTGAGTTGAGAAATATCTACTCCGAGCTCCATGGTGGGTGAGCAGTAAAGAATGGGGAGAGCGGCCTTCCTGAATTTCTCTTCCCGCTCCTCTCTTTTTTCACTTGGCACCTGTGCGGTATGCTCGCGGGCTTCAAGGTTCTTCAGGTCTTCTGTTTCCTCTTGGTAGAACCCCGTGAAAAAGGGATTGGTGCGTATTCCTTCTTCCGGCCTTCTTGGAACTCGGATCGGATCGTGGAAGCCCTTAGTGCCCGTTCCCGCCCGCCATATCATGGCAGAGGCATTCAGCTGGTAACCGCCAACATCACCAGCATCGCGAGGCTCGAACTCACGGTGCACAAGGCCAGGAACCATTAAAAGCTCGCAAAGCTGTTGAATCACTTCCGCAATGTCTTCCAATTTCAGAATATCGGAGTTGTCCTGGAAAGTACCTGATCTCTTCAGGTACAGACCAAATCCGCCTCGAGGGGAAAGAAATACAAAGTGCCGGGTATCTTTCTTCGACTCTCCTCGAGCTCGCGGGAAAACGATGTTACTGCGTTCAAGTTGTTCGTTGTCGTCCAGCGCCCAGGGTGCAATCAGGCGTTGTCTGGAAAGTTGACGAATACTCTCCTGGCTGGTTGTATCCAGGTAGTTAACCCGGATTGCCAGTTCACGGCGCATGTAATCCAGCAATACGCGGCACACCTTCTCACGATCGCCAGCGCTAGCCGTAGAGAGAAGGGGGTGAGTCTCTTTCCATTCCGACTCTTCAGAACAGAATTCACCAAGGGAAAGATAATCGATATCCAGTAAGCCACATTGCTCGAGATTTGGAGATGTAATTCGCCATCCGCGACGAAGATCTCTGTACAGGTAATAGCCAAGCGCTTCTCTAAGTGCTCTGTCTGTTTCCTCGCGACCGGCGTACTTCACACCGGGATCTGCCGCATAGAGTGGAAGTGGCAGATCTAGCGTTTCAAAAACCTTCAAGGTAAGGGTATCGTGGCGAAGGCCTTCTTTGCCTGCTTGTTCGACCGCTCTCCAAAGAGCCGATCTTAACAAGGCGATTTCAATGAAATCGTTAAAATGGCCGGCCTGCAGAGACGCATCCTGCCTGTTATCGGTAAAGCTGAGCAGCTTTCGTGCTTCAGACTCCAACCGGTCACTGTTACGAAGCTTCCTGATTGTCGAAAGGGTCATGACCGTCGTGGCCGTGCTACGACCTTCTGAGCCCAGGATGGCCAGCTTTCCGAAATCCGACTGCTGGTATGGGCTGTGCGCCACTCCACAGTTTAAGCAGAACCTGAATGGCGTTGACACCCACCATGCAGTCTGTTTGCCTTCGTTTGCTACAGCTTTGCCGGAAATGAAGACTTTCTCTGGGAGGTTTTTTCTCTGAGTCTTGCTGACTGTGGTGTATCCGTCTTTGGTATCCAGCCATACATCCGGGAGCTTACTAATAAATTCTTCTGCATCATCAGGCCAGGGCGAGGCTTCACTTATGTAAAGATATCCGGCCTCTCCGTCGTCATTGTCCAGCCGATCCGTGATCACCCTTGGAAAGAATGTAAGCTGACCCTGGTCATCTCTACCTCGCCGCACAACATAGTACTCCTGACCACATTCCCTACAAAATGCGATTGGCAGAAGTACGCGAGTTCGCTTGCTGCCCGGCACATACTGCTGGGCTTGAAGAGTGATGTGGCGCGATTCCTCAGGTTCTGGAGATGCATAAACAGATTCGCCCTTTGAAACGAACTGATGAAGACGAAAAGCAAAGATCGGACGGTCGTGCTCGTCCCTACACTGATAACCGGCTAGCAGTACTTCTTTGAGCTGCTTTTCACAGACAGCCTGGCTTGCTCCGGTCAGCTCCGCCAGTTTGGCCGCGGCTCCTTCCGGACCGGTGAGCGATAGAGGTGTGCTGCGGACCAGTCGACCCGTTCCTTCTTCTTCGTGCACTCCAAGAGTGGATTCAATCCAGGAGGGAAGTGGATCTGCAAGAAAAGTCTTTGAATCCCGGTTGTATGATGGATCACCAGATTCAATTCTTTGCCGAAGTGCTTTGACGAAATCCTGGTCATCGAGCTTATAAGCAGGTGTCGCTCGACGAAGCGTTTCCCCGATAACCCGTTCAGGCTTGACAGTGTCACCAAACAGACGAGAAGCCACCTGGGCGACTTCCGACTGCTGATCCGCCCAGGTGCCACTGCTGGACAATGTCGCTGATGTGCCGATATGAAGCAGCTTCTCTGTTTTGCATGCTTCTCTCACGCGACGAACCAGCATGGCCACATCTGCTCCCTGTCGGCCACGATAGGTGTGCAGTTCGTCCAGAACCAGGAATCGGAGTCCCTGTGCGGCATCGATAAGCTGGTAATCCCAGGGTCGGGTCAATACCAGCTCCAACATGACGTAGTTGGTCAGCAGAATGTCCGGCGGATTGGCAATGATCTCCTTTCGCTCCTCATCTTTTTCCTGACCAGTGTAGCGCCGGAATGTTACCGGAGGCTGCCCCTGAGGATAGCCGCGATACAGGAACTTCTCTAGTTCACCAATCTGGCTGTTGGCTAAGGCATTCATCGGGTAGACGATAATGCCCTGAATGCCTTTGCCACTGCCTCGGCGCAAGACGTGATCCACGATGGGAACGATATAGGAAAGGCTCTTGCCTGAGCCGGTACCAGTGGTGAGGACATAGTTGTCGCCCGCTCTGGCCGCACGAATACCTTCGACCTGATGGCGATGGAGTTGGAAAGGGGAACCGATTGTCCCGTCTTCGTCCTTCTTGCGGAAAATGTTCAAGCATTCAGGATGGAGCTCACCCTGATAGATCAGCTGCTGAAGTGTCTCACCGGGTTCAAAGGATGGGTTCAGCTGTATGCGAGGATCCGGCCAGAGAAAGCCAGCCTCCATCTCTTCCCGCACCAGCTTGTCGATGCGCTCATCTTTGATCGTCAGGAAACTTCTGACGTAGGCGCCATAGTCGTTGATTACCTTGTCTCTGAGATCAAAGACATCCATGTTTTTCCACCCCTAGGTTAATTGAGATACTTCTGCTGACTCAGGGCATACCGCGATTAGTGACCCGAAGCATGCACAAACCCAGCAACAACATACAGCCTCCCCGGATTCATATAATTCCGATCAAAGATGAGTGTATCCGAGCGCATTGAAATCTACTGAATATCTCAGTAATCTCAAGATGTTGAGTGGTCTAAGGATAATACAGGTGAGGCTCAGAATGAAAGTTATTTTAGTGAAATTATGGAGATAGGGTGTGACATAATCTGACACACCCATAGTTCTGCTCCCGCTTTTTCCTTATCACCCAAACAGCACCTCCGCACTCAACTGATGGCCATCGGCCAGCAGACGAACGGCCTTCATAACAAGCTCGGCTCTACGTGCGAGGAAAGCTTCGTAATCCTTCTTCAGCTTTTCTGTCTTACTCTCGTCATCCAAGCCTTCATAGCCGCCGTTGGCCAATTCTCCCACGGGTATAAGATGCGAGTGCAAGCGCTCACGAACGATAGCTTCCGATGTCCATTTGAAGCGATCCTTCATGTATTCCAGCGGATCCTTGCGTCCAATAGAGATGTTGGTCTTGTCACAGATTAGGGCGCAGTTCAGAGCCAGGAAGCTCGGTAGCTCAGCTTCCTTAAGTAAGGCATCCGAATAGACATGATGATAATGGCGATTCTCTATCGTTTTGGAATCCAGCCGTTCACCAGTGGAGAAGTCCATACCACCTAGACGGCAGGCCACGGCGAGGATGGCGCGCCCACGAATCGTAGCCCGCTTCGGCCAATCCGCTGTCAGCAACTCCTCCGTATCCACGAAGGACTCTTCTCTGAACAATGGCACGTTATCGATGGTGAAGGGAGAACCGTCATCTTTTTTCGTTCCACGAATTACCTTACGTAGGCCAAGGAAATCGGCATAAGCATGTGTGGCGGCAGCATTCTCGTAACGATCAGTGAAGAAAGCACTCCAAAGATATTTTTTCAACAGTAATTCATCCGTGCCGCGTTTGTCTCCCGCTTCCGGTATCTCAGCCAAGAGTGCTGCCAGTGGAGCCAGCACGGCATTTGTTGGTAGACGCTTGGCGTCATAGATTCCTTCAGCCTTCATGAAATCGGCCATCCGACACAAGCAGACTTCCATCTTCTCCCAGTTTTCCACCATCAGGCGTTTGTCCATGTCCCAAGCGCCACGCTGATTCGGGAGCTTGTCTTGCAAAAGGGCTGACGTGGTTAAAATCAAATCTGAGAGGTTCGCATACCTGGACACGTCGGGATGCCTGTCATCGAAATCAGATTCCAGGTCATGCAAAGATCTGTTCATCACGCTTTCGACTTCCGCCACGATGATGTCATAGGTGGAAAGCGGCTTACTGTTCGTATTCATGTTGATGAACACGTTCAAGGCCGTGCTCTTATCCGTGCCGGATGGAAGCGATAAATAAGGCAAATTGTAGTTGGCCACGATTGAGCGCAGATCCTTGATTTTGTCACTGACGCGCTTTTTGAATTCCATATACTCTTCAAGTTTTTTGAAGTCATCTGTGGGTTTGAGATCTATGGTGGCTGCCTCGATCCATTCGTCGATTTCACCCTGAATGTCTTCCGGTCTGAGCAGATGTGTCGGGATAAATCCCCGTTTTAAACACTGTGCCGGATAATCACACCATAATGGATAGCGCTCACCGTTTTTCTTAAAGTAACGTCCCCTGCGATAGGCTGTCAGATCGTCGCGCTCTTCATCCAGATCATAGTCGTCGAACGCTTCGACGTAGATGAAGTAGGTTTCCCATTCATAGTTGTTGTGGAAGGTTCTCCACAGGGCAGTGAGGCGTTGCTGGCCATCAAGCAAATGCTCACTGACACGACTGCCATTGGTAGGAGCTGATTCCAAGTGACGGGAAATGAACTGTTCCTTTTCACCGACTTCAAGAATGAGTGTGATACCCAGCGGCAGATTATTGATAACCGTTTGCAACAGGCTGCATATTCGGTGGCGATCCCAGGCTTCAAATCGTTGGAAGCGAGGAAGCTTGATTTCTCCGTTTTTTATCTTCAAGTACCAGTCTGAGATTTTTCTATTTCTTGCTTCCATGAATGGCTCCCCGTTTCTGGAAACTGCTTCATCTGTTGGCTCTCACCAACAGGCTGCAGCTCTGGTGCTTCAACGCATTCTTGATCCCGATAAAGATCTGATGAACGAGAGTTCTTTATACATCAGGCAACATAAGGCAAACAAGCAAATTCCCATTTTGGAATGTTATAGTTGTAAGGTTTTCAAATGGTTGTAGCGTTCCATCGGATTCCAGTGAAAGTTTGCCCGCCCCATCCGCACATCGCGTTTTTCCGCAAACTCCCACAGCTTCGCTGAAACCACCAATCTCCCCAACCCCTCAAAACCACATCGAAATTCCCGCTCCACATCAAGTTCGGACTTTTTTCCGCGAGTCCGAACTTTCAGAGAACAGAGAAGAGAAAACGCCGATTTCGGGCGGATTCGGTCCCGGTATGTCGTTTGCCGGTCCGAACTTGCGCGGGTGATTTTGCTGTTGGCGAAGGCGAAAACCCTCTAAGATCTCGCACCTATAGCGCGCTTCCATAAAACGAAACAAGCTCGCCGCTTTCGCGGAGAGCAAGTTTGTTTCGTGACAATTGGTGGAGGCGGGGGGAATCGAACCCCCGTCCGAAACGGTTCGGTGAAGAGCTTCTACGTGCGTATTCGCTTGATCAATCTCGAAAGTGGATGGTTCAAGCGAAAAAGCCCCGCCACTTTCCAGTTCGGTCGGTGTCCCTTGGAAAAACTCGAACAGCGTTCTCCCAAAGCAAGCCATCTAATTGGCGTCACGCAAAGACCGATGGCACTTCCCTACGCGACGTGACGGACAATTATGCCGCCATAGAGTAGTTTTCTTCGGCACTTGTAGTGCTTGCCGGTTGTTGACGTATGTCCGGCACACCGGCACGCCACTCAACCCCTCGTCGCTCCGTCGAAACCATGTCGCCCCCTTGCCAAAGATCGGCAGATCGATTCGTGAACGCTCCTTGGGTCAGGCAATCCGTTCCGATTCGATCCGAAAATCATCTTAGCGCAAGTGGAAGCAATGTTCAAGGAAACGAATCTTGCAATCCTCCCGTCATGTCCTCTTTGGAGTTTTCGTCGATGGTGATCGGATTCGTCCCGAAAAAGGGGACGGAATTTGCTTGTCGTAAGATCGTGAGAAGAATAGAGGTATTTTGCGATGAGGTCCCCTGGCCTTGTCACGCCCACCTCGGCGATATGCAGAAGTGCAGAAGTATTGTAAAATACACTGTATTCCTTTCTTTTACGGGGAAAGACCACCTCTGTGTGCGCTCGGTCTTCAAGCGGATTGGCTTTATTTTCATTCATGCCCTCGGGAATATCTTGGAATAGTTGCCTATCGCCACGCCATGGTTTATAAGGAGACCTCAACGCTGTGGTTTTTAAGGGAACGAACCTTCAAGGAGATAAACAAATGAAAAAAATCGCGACTTTCCTACTGTTTTCCATGCTTTGCGCAGTCTTGTGGAGCGGCTGCGGCGACGATGCGAAAAAAGCGCTACTGGGTGAAGCTTCCGAGAACACCGCCTGCGGTCGCTACTGCCTGAGTTGCGACATGTGCAAATCCGATGCCACAGGTCTGACTAAAACCGTGCTCGACGTGATCTGTTCCGACACCTTCGCGGGCACCAAAACCCTTTGCGAAGAACCCTGCGAGCAAGGCGACTGGCTGGCTGGCACCATCAACAGCGTGATTCCCGAAAAATACGAACTGGAATCGCTCAATATCAAAGAGACCGTTACCAAGGCCGAAGCCACGCTCGAAACCAAGTGCGGCGAAGATCCGCCCTGGACGCCGATGGGACTCGAAGAAGGCGAGACTTTCGAGTGCGTCGCCGACATCCGCACGCTGACCTCCTCCTGCGTCGAATACAACATGGTTATCATTTCCGGCGGCGATCTCGACACCGCCTGCCAGCGTTTCTGCTCGATGTGCGTGAACTGCTCGGTAGGTGCGGTATCTTCCGTCGCCGAATGGTGCGGCAAGGAAGGCGGACTGCCCTGCGCCAGCCTTTGCGACAAGTGGATGAAATCCTACGTGGAAACCGCCGAAGAGAAACTGGCGAACGAGTTGGACGACGTGAACACCTGGAAAGACATGGAATGCACGAAGTTCGACGACTACGGCCAGGAGGTCATGGACGGCGTAACATCCGAGACGGATTTCCCCGGCCTGTAAAACTTTGTACGAAAAGATACGAAAAGGGCGCTTTTGGGCGCCCTTTTCGCGTTTTTGGAGACAGCCTTCCCGTTTTCGTGGCATACTCCATGCATGAATGACAACCCGGCGAGAAAGGTTCGCAACCATGAGCGTCCGCCCCGAACGATTGAAACGATTTCCGCTGTTCGGCAGCCTTTCATCCCACGTGCTTGCGGATGTGGCCGCCTTTTGCGGAGGAATCAAACTGGCGAAAGGGAAGATGCTGTTCTACCAGGGCGATCCGGCGACGGCGTTTTACATGCTTGAATACGGGCGGGTGAAAATCTACCGCAGTTCCGTCGAAGGCCGCGAACAGATCCTCCATGTGGTGGAAAGTGGTCAGGCTTTCGCCGAAGCCGCCGTGCTTTCGATGCCCAACTATCCCGCCCACGCTTCGGCAATGGAAGAAAGCCTGCTCGTGAAAGTGCCGAGAGTGCCTTTCGAACGCTTGATTACCACGCGCCCCGAGGTGGCACGGGCCATGCTCGCCGGACAGGCGATGTGGCTGCGCCGTTTGGTGGATCTCAATGCCTCGTTGTCGCTGGAATCGGTGGCTTCTCGTCTTGCACGTTACATCGTGCTCGCCGCCGAAAATGCCGGGCTGGAGGTGACGAACGGCATCCTGGTGCCCCTGGAAACCCGAAAAACCACCATTGCCGCACAACTCGGCACAGCCCCGGAAACTCTTTCCAGAAATTTTTCCCGACTGGAAAAATCGGGACTGTTGCGCCGCGAGGGAAAAGCCGTGGTGATTCTCGACGCCGAAAAGCTGGTCCAAACGGCGTATACGGATTCGGGCGCGTGACGGGCTAACCCGATTCTCGAAACATTGCAGCCTATTGAATTCGAAATAAAAAAGTATCTGTCATGTCGATATGTTACGATTGCGTGGAAGCCGCATAAGATTTTGACTTTCGAGCGTCTTACTTCCTATATTCATATGAAATTCCTGGAGAAAGCCATGCGTCCCATATTTGCGATGGCAATCATTGTGCTGCTTGTTCTGACCTGGACAGAAAACGTCTTTGCCAATGGAGCGGCGGGATGGGAGGTCGATCGTACCGGTACGCCGGGACCGATAAAACAAAATGACCTGATTCTTGAACGGGAGCATGTGGTATTCGATAAAAAGGATCTTTCAAAAAACGAAGGCGAAAGCCTGGTCAAAGCCCGTTTCTGGATTCGAAATCCCACCTCCAAAGACATTACCGTAAAAATGGGGTTCCCCGTGAATCGCAAGGGGGATATGGCCGACATGTCGGGCAATTGGGAAAGCAAAGAGTTGCTTGAAAACTTCCATCTCAAAATCAACGGAAAAAAAACGCCCACGGACAGCAACGTTTTCAAGCATGGGGAGTATCGAATCGTCCACACGTGGGAAATGACATTCGCCGCCGATTCCGTCACGCAATACGCCGTGGAATATCCTCTGATCGAATCGGGAAATCAGGCGGATGTCATTGGGAGTTCTTCCACGTTCGAATACATCACCCATACGGGATCGTTCTGGGCGCAACCCATACAAAAGGCGACGTTCGAATATTGCAGCGACAGGCTTTTTCAGCGTCTTTCCCCGGACCACAAAACACCGGCATACTACTGGTCTGAACCCACAGTGCAGATCGAATTGATTTTGGAGGTGCGACCGACTCCCGATGAATTCGACAGAAAGAGAAACTGCATTGTCTGGAATCGCGAGAACTGGACTCCGAAAAAAGATTCGGATGACATTCGTGTAACGGTGAAAGCCTGGGATTATCAACAATCTATCATCATGCTTGGCGGGGAGTGTGGAATCAATCCATGTCTTGTCAGTACAGACATGACCATGAAATATCTATGCAATGAATTCAGAGGCTGTATTTTCTTTCAGCAGGGAAATATCGAGAAACTCACTTCGGGATTCGATATGGGATCGAGACTGTCCTTGAGCGATCGGAAACTATCGAACCAGGTTTTCGATGAAATCAGGAATTCCGTTTACGATAGCCTGCATCTTTCGCACAACAATGAGGAAGGTCTTCTCGATGATCCTGAGTACAAAATATCCAGGTTGCCGGCCTATAAGCATTACGATGAAGCGCCCGATCACTTAAAATTCCTGTTTGAAGTCCATCTGTTACGCTATATGCGGAACTATATCGCCGCGCAGCACGGCCATGAATTCGAAGACCCGCAATTGAAGAAGTGCTTCGAAGGAATCCCCCGGAAAACGGAAGTATCCGACGTCGAACGGCACAACCTGACGTTTATCCTCCAGCGCGAAAAAATCGTGAAAGAGGAGAACGAAAAAGCCTGGAAAAAGATAGGGTTGGAAATCCCGGAGTAGAAGAAAATCCCGGTTTCGGACTTTGCCTCCCGTGGATTCACCGCAAGGATTTTCATCCTTTTCATAGAGCGATTACTATTTGATCTTAGCGATAGAAAACCCTGGAAACAAAGTGTGGCACGGGCGAAGCGACGTGAAACGTCCGCTTGCCCGTGTACGAACGATGCACATGGGCAACCTGCGGTTGGCCCATGCCACCCAGGATGAAATGATCGCTTAAGCCAAGTAAGAACTGCTTACGCCCTCGCCGCTACGAAAAAAGAAGATCTTACAAAAGTTGCTGGATTGGGTGATGCACCCCATAGGTGCCCCATTCCAATAAATCCTGGACAACCACCCGTTTTTCGTGAAAAAACAGCGATATCCTCGAAACCATGGAGCCGCCGATGTCCCTTAAAAAGCTGTCCTGGAACGACCATCCCGACAACCCGCTGATCGGCCCGGATTTTCCCGACTGGATGATCGCCGATCCCTCGGTGCTGACCCCCGACCTCACGCCCGACGGTCGCTGGCACCTGTTCGCCAACGCGATTCTCCAGGGAATTCAGCATTATGCATCGGACGACGGCGTATCCTGGCAACGGGTGGGCCGGGGACTTTTCACCGGCATTCGGCCCTTCGTCGTACGTCAAAAAAACGGCTATTTCCTGTTTTACGAAAAACCCGCTTCCCTGCGTCGGTCGGTGATCGCACTGAGACGCTCCGAGGATCTCCTGCACTGGAGTCCGGCGCGAACCGTACTTTCACCGTCCCATGCCTGGGAGGGTAAAGGCTTGAAAACCAACGGGAATCCCTGCCTCGTCGAGCACGAAGGGCGGTTTCGTCTGTATTTCAGCGCGGGCTGGGTCTTTCTGCCCGATTGTCTGTTCATCGAGCCGCGTTACATCGGGGTGGCCGAGGCGGATTGCATCGAAGGCCCGTATGTCAAGCGAAAGGAGCCGCTGATCGGCCCCTCGGATGATCCCGTCTGGCGTCGCAACATGGGGGCGGGATCGATCAAAGTGTTGCCACCGGAACCCGGCGGACAGTGGCAGGCGTTCACCAACAGCATTTTCCGGGACGCCGAGGGCCATTCCCGCTCGGAAATCCGCCTCTTGCGATCCACTGATGGCTATTATTGGGAAACGGTCCACGAACAACCGCTGATCCAACCGGAACACGAGGGCTGGAAGCGGGCGTTGGTCTATGCCATGCATGGGGTGCAATACCACGGAGAATGGCGGATGTACTACAACGCCAGGGATGGCTGGTTCATCGGCAAGGAGCGCATCGGGCTGGCCTTCGGAGTGGAGCGGGAATCCAAAAGCTGAATGTTCTGGAACGTTTACGAAGCCTCGTTCCGGGATTCCACTTCGTGGCGTTCGTAGGTGAATCGTAGCGTGAACACCTGCCAGCCTTCGTCCTCCTCCCACTGCAACTCGCCGCCGAGATCCTCCGCCGCGGCGCAGGCGAAAGCTAGGTGGAGAGATTCTTTTTCGGAGGCGAGGGAGCTCCAATCCCCTTCCAATACTTGTTGCAGGGCTGGTGATAGAGAGCTACCTTTCGTCCAGAACTCGAAAATCGTCTGTTCCTTCCCGGATAAAAACGCCTCTTTCCGCCCGGCGATGCGCAGATTTTCCGGCGATGGCGGCCCGTCTAGCTGTTCCAGCGCAACGGAAAACAGCGCCGACAGCAGCCGAACCAGGAGTTCTCGATCCCCCACGAGCTTTGGTTGTTTGCCGAACCATTCCGGCTGAATCTCCCGCAATGCTTCCCGTTCCTGGAACGTCTCCAACGTTTCCGTCCACAGCGCCTCGAGCGAGTGAGGTTTTCGACGTTCGCCACCGGAAAAACGCTCCGTCCAGACCAGTACACGCAACGGTTCCCTGAGGCGGTGAAGATCTTCCGACGTGGCGTTTTCACCGGAAGCGTCGAGAAGGGTACGCAGGGGACCGTGCAGCATATCCGCAAGTCGGCGTCGAAGAAGATCGAGCTTCGCGGCGTGCTCGGAAGGCCGGGGCTCCATCAGGTGCAGCAAAACCTGGGTTCGGGCGCTGGTTTCGCCGGATTTCAATGGTCCCAGGCGTACGGCGTCCCAATGGCACGGCACGACATTTTCACGGGTTTGGAGATGCAGACCGAAGCCGAAAAAACCATCGCCGTCCGCTTGCAAACGTCCCTGTTTTTCGATCAATTCCGGGCGATGATCGGGATGCACGAAGCTTGTATAGTGCAGGCGTCCCGCTTGCACTTCTTTCTCCTCCCGGCCCGTCAATTCGAAGAAACGCGGGTTGGCGTCGAGGAGAAAGCCGTCGTCGTCCATGGTAAACACCGCGTCCCGCACGTGGTCGAACAGCGCCTTGTACAGGGCTCTGGATTTGCTGAGCGACTGCTGCAACAGCTCCGCCGAGCGGAAGATATCGAAGGCTCCGGTGCGGGAAAGTTCGTTTTCGCTGGTGCGCGCCTGGCGGTTCAGATAAATGCCGAGCACGGGAGCCAACCCGGCGGCGATGGCCGCACGGGCGATCAGTTCCCCGGACAGGCTGCCGAAAAGGTCGTGCTCGACACCCACCAGCCCCATGAGTTCCAGCCCCATCAGGTAGACGATGGCGTCGAACCCCAATCCGGCGATCAACGCGGCGTACAGGCGCGCCACTCGGTTCCATGTGGGAAAGCGCTTTACGCTGAGGTGGTACACCACGACCACGATGTAAAGGCTTAGAAACAAAGAGGAAATCGACCACAGCATCTCCCCGTAGGCAGGTGAGATCATCTCGATGGGAAAGCGACCGGAGAAGTCGGGCGTCAGTCGTGCGAGCAACGCGGTAATGGTATCGAGCAGCACGAACACGACTTCCAGGGCTACGATGCCATGAATCAGCCGCTGAGACATGCGGATGCCGTCGGAGATGAAAACAAGCAATACCGTCGTAAAAATGACGGAATAAAAGCCTAGAGTCGAGACGGCGAAACGGAACTGTCCGAGGCGCAGGAGATCCAAGTCCAGGCGAACGATCCACCAGGAGTACACCACGAGGCCGCCGACGAGCAGGAACAGCAGGTCGAGTCCGTAGCGCTTCCGCAGGCGATGCGCTCCGATGACCACTCCCATCAGGCCGTAGGCTCCGAACAGAACCAGCAACAAGCGTCCGAGAAATTCCATGGGTTTTTCTCCCGATGCGCGTCCCCATCCCCAAGTTTCTCACCACGAGAAGAGTGTATCCGCTTTTTCCCGGTTTGAAAAGAACGTCTCCCGAAGAGGAGGCTGCGAATCCATGCAAAGGAGTGCCATCGGGCGGAAATGAAAATAGTGCAAAATCTGTTTTTTCGTTTGAAACCTCAAAAAAGGGAGGATGAATGTAGGGGCGGGTGAAAGGAGCATAGCGACTGTAGCCCCCCGTTTTGACAGAGTTTCTCGGTTTTTGGGGAGCTCCGTTCACTTTGTTCACTACACTCGCCCCTACGTTTTTTCTCCTTGGAATAAGCTTTTACAATGTTTCGCACTAATTTAATTTCCGCCCAGTGCCATCTCTACGCAACCCACTGAAATCAAAGATTTTTCACCTTTCCTTGCAAAATCGCATCAAGATTCGGATTGGGCCTTGCTTGTTTTACGGGACGTTGTTAGTTTTTTTAAGGTGGAGTGTTTCGATGTCTTTCCGAAACCCCCAGTACCGGAATAGAACCGTGATGCCGAACGAAAGGAACATGATGAAAAAAGGTGCGATTTGGATCTTTTTGTTTCTGATTTTCGTATCTTCACTGGCCCAAGGCTGCGGCTACAACACGGCCATCGAATATGAAGAGCAGGTGGGAAGCCAGTGGGCGCAGGTCGAAAACCAGTTAAAGCGACGCTACGACCTGATTCCGAACCTTGTGGAGACGGTCAAAGGCTATGCCGCCCACGAAAAAGACATTTTCACCGAGATCGCCCACGCCCGCGAGGCATATTTTCAGGCCGGAAGACGCGGCGAAAAACTCAAGGCGGCGCAGGGGTTGGAACGAGCGCTTTCGCGCCTGCTGATGCTCAAGGAAACCTATCCCCAACTCAAGGCCAACCAGGGATTTTTAAAACTTCAGGACCAGATCGAAGGCACCGAAAACCGCATCGCCGTGGAACGAAAACGCTACAACGAGGCGGTCAAGCAACTCAACACCTACGTGCGAGGCATTCCCGGCAAGTGGTGGGCCGACATGGCGGGAGTGGAAAAAGCGGAATACTTCGAGGTGGAGGAAGCCGCCAAGGAGGCTCCGAAGGTCAAGTTCTGAACAAAGCGTAAGTAAGCTGTGGATACGCAAAAACCACCGTGAAAACGGTGGTTTTTGCGTTCTGGAGCGGGCAACGGGACTCGAACCTAATCTCAACAGAACTTAAAACCTAAATAAAAACGCGACCTTGGCTTGTTTTCTCTGTGTTCTCAAAGATTTAGGTAGTCCAAGTTGTGGTATTCATTTCCATTGTGTCCCTTCTTTTGGAGCAGAGTCACGACACCATTGCGGCACCAAAAAACTGAAGAGAGAGACGGGGCAAATCGAAATGAAAGCGCTTATAAAGTCCTAGCTCGTCGTTTCCGCGAAGCGATAAAACAATCTTTCAGTCCCTGAAAAAATTGAAAAATTCCACCATCTTTTCTCTTGAACCACACCCAAAAGAAATTATATTTGCACCGTATTCGGATTTTTTCGAGTCCCCGCCATTTCAGTACGAGGAAAACGGCGGCTGCGCCTCAGCGTTTCTTCTCCGATACCCATCTCAATACCCTACCGAGGACTCAAATTAACTCAAGCGGTCGCCGTTAGGTACGGAGAGATGTGTACGTATGTTGATGAAGCGAGAACTTTTTTTACCAACCTGTATCCCGTCATCCCGGACGGCCAATACCTGGCCCTCTGGACAAAATCCACCCGTCAGACGGACTATTTTACGAGCGCTGATGAGGCCGCCAAATTTGCCGTAGGGAAGAAGGATGTATTTTTCCACCTCGCGCTCCAGAACCAAAAACGGTCTTGTACCCGTAGAGGGAATCTGGAAACAGCAGGGAGCCTTGGTTTTTTCTGGGTAGACCTCGATTTCGGGAAATCCGGCCAGACGGGAGGAAAATATCCACCGGATTTCGAAACCGCCTACAACCTGCTCCTTCAAGCGTATGTACCATACAAGCCGACGTGTCTGGTGTCGAGTGGTGGTGGAGTTCACGCCTACTACGCATTTGAAGAAATTGTCCCAATAAATCACAGTGATCCGAGTCGAGTCGAGGAAATCAAGGGCTTGGTAAAAAGATTTTTAAACATAGGGAGGGAGTTTTTCGGAGATAAAGGATTCTCTCTCGATCCCGTTGGGGATCTTGCGCGAGTGTTTCGGGTACCGGGAACTTATAACGTGAAAAACGACTCTCCAAAA
Source organism: Myxococcota bacterium (assembly GCA_963663525.2). Taxonomy (GTDB): domain Bacteria; phylum Myxococcota_A; class SURF-8; order SURF-8. The sequence goes on along the minus strand of CAXXHC010000001.1, from coordinate 2,643,942 downwards.
ATCGTTGCGTTGATGGCCGAGTATACGGATTGGGATCGCAGGTTCGAGTGGGAAGCGCTAAAAAGTTTGGTGACAGGTTCTTCTGCAAAACCTGACATTGCAAACCGGACTGACATTCCAATGAAATCCCCAAAACCATATATGTCTTCTGCACGATTCACGATGCCCAAAATAGGAAAACCTGCTCTTTTGGATATGGATGGTTGGGCCGAACGACTTTGTCCGGAAAAGCCAGAAAAAAAGGCTTATCGTGGTCTGTGTGATGTCCCTCGTAAGCCCATCTCCTCGATATCAGATACGCCCTCCGTTAGTGCAAATCCATCGGCATCGGATGCTGGAATATCCGGGAAATCGAATCCTTCCGATTCTATAACTGCTGACAGCGCTCCCACCCCCAACCCGCTTCCGGTGATCGACGCAAACGAAACCCAAGACCCAGCGAGACAGAATGCGATAAAGAACGACTCAAGTATATATGCTCATAGAAAATATACCGATAGTTTTATTTTTAACGTTCTTCGCAAGGCTAAAAACAGCGAGAAATTTCACAACCTGTGGAACGGATTTTGGAAGGAACAGGGGTATCTGTCACAATCTGACGCGGATGCAGCTTTGTGTAAAATAATAGCATATCACACCAAAGATCCGAAGCAAATCGAACGTATTTTCAGTCAATCCAAACTGGGCGATAGGGAAAAGTGGAAAAATCGCCCCGATTATCGTAAAAGCACGATTCAATTCATCTTGGGGAATTCCGATGAATCCAGTAAGGAGATTTACGAGGAGACTCATGAAGATCTAGCAGAGGGAGAGACCAGAGCCAATCTGGGCGATGAACTGCTGACTTTTATTGAACACCGGTGGCCCAAGCGGCTAAAAACAGGGGCCGTGGCTGTATATGTGCTAGGAATTCTTCCCCAAGAACATAAATACGCTAATCATTCCGGGGGAACATTCTTCGCAACCTATAAGGCTTTATCCAACCTGTCGGGCGTTGATACCAAAACGGTCGGAAGTAGCCTAAAGCAACTGGAAGATTTTGGATTAATCAGGTTCGAAGTCGGAAAGAAGCGGACGTGCGGAGAAAAACCAGTGGCATCGACAATTACCAGGATCGTCCCGATTCCGGCTCCATTGGAATTTGAATGCATCGAATAAATCGGAGGGAAAATAGGTATGCAATATAATCACAGGTGCTTTTCTCTTCCAAATAAAAGAAATAAAAAGAAAGGAATATAATTGCATGGGGAAATTGGTACGCAGATCGTGATTCGTCTAGGGATCTTCGTCCAGAGAAAAATCTAAGAGCGGAGGCTTCAATCCATAGCGAAAGAAGCTCGAAATCTTCGTTCCTAGCAACGACCAGACCTTTCGAAGGGCGCAATAGGGTTGAAGGCCGGATCGAGCCATGTATTGCCTGTTTTCGTCGGCAGGAAATACCTATTTGTTTGGAAATTATTAAATCATCTACTTAGTCTAATTTTCACAATTCCCGCACGATACTTTAATGTTCCACCTCCACATTGCAAATCAATTTTCATGATTGAAGAAACCTCGTGAATGCGAATCCCATTCACGAAAGCGACAAGTCAAACACATTCGAATTGGGGAGGTAGGAAAAACATGCAACCACATCTTTTTATGAGGAGAAATGCAATGATGATTCGAAAATCGTATTTTTTGTTATCTATCCTCGTTTTTTCGCTTCTATTCGTCACCGCCTGTGGTGGGGATGACGATGACGAAACCGGTGTAACCGGGGACAACGGCGACTGCGAGGGGAACGTCTGCTATCTTTCTGGAACGATTACCGAAAACATGACCTTGACCCCGGACAAGCAATGGGTGCTTCGCGGCGGTGTTTTTATCGGCAACGATATTGACGAAACCATTCTCACCATTCAACCCGGTACGACGGTCTATGGGGAAGCCAGCACCATCGGAATGCTGGTCATCCGTCGTGGAAGCAAGCTGATGGCCGAGGGGACCGCTACCGCCCCCATCGTGTTCACCAGTGCCCAGCAGGACGGCTCCCGCGCTCGTGGCGATTGGGGTGGGTTGATCATTAACGGACGCGCTCCCATCAACGGCTGCGAAGAAGAGGATTCGACCGACGGTGTGTGCGAAGCTTTGGGCGAAGGCGGTACGGGATACTACGGCGGCTCCAATCCCGACGACAACAGCGGCGTCCTGCGCTACGTTCGCGTGGAATTCGCCGGACACATTCTCAGCCCGGACAACGAGCTCAACGGCATCGCTTTCCAGGGCGTCGGTCGTGGGACGACGGTCGAATACATCCAGGTCCACATGAACAAAGACGATGGTGTGGAATTCTTCGGTGGTACGGCTGAAGCCAAGTACATTCTCGTAACGGGTGCTGCGGACGACGCTTTCGACTGGACCGACGGATGGACCGGGAAAGCCCAGTTCGTCCTGTTGCAACAGTACGACGGTACGGGAGACCAGGGAATCGAAGCCGACAACAACGGCGAAGACAACGCCGCCACGCCCCGATCCCATCCTACTCTTGCCAATTTCACCATCGTTGGTTCTCCCGATAGCGAGGCGTCCGACCTCGGTATTCTGCTGCGTGAAGGCACGGCTGCGAACCTTTACAACTTCATCGTCGTTGGTTTCAATGATGCTTGTTTGGATATCGACCACGAGGAAACCTTCACAATCTCCGGAACTCCCGACAGCTTGACAGGCGATGTCACCATGGAATCCAGCATCATTTCCTGTGCCACGAACTATAAAATGAACGACGAAGAAGACGAAGAAGAAAACAAGATCGACGATCCCTGGAGCCTGGAAGACTGGTTTACCGGCCAAACGGGAAACCAGGCCACCGATCCCATGCTAACCACCCCCTACGACGAAGCGGCCCCGGATTTCACGCCAGCTAGTGGCTCTCCCGCACTGAGCGGTGCGACTTTCCCGTCGGATGATTTCTTCGAGCAGGTGGACTACCTGGGCGGAGTCGATCCGCAAAGCGACTGGACCGAAGGCTGGACCACTCACGCCGCGAACTAATCGCATTTCATTGTCTTTTTCGGACGGAAATGGGGTATTGCGCTTCATTTCCGTCCTTTTTATGAAATCAACCCAACCATGCAAACATTCTTTTTCGGATTTTGGCAGGCCATGAGAAAAAGGGGCACGTCAACTCTTTTGATTTTCCTTTGTTTTCTAATTGTTCCATCGTTCGTCTTCGCAGACGAGTTCGCCGACATGGCACAGAAACTCATCGCGCTTCGGGATGAAGTCGAAGCCCTTTCAATAAAACTCGATGAAAATAAAAGCCAGACCAGCGATCGTCTACGTTCCATCGCTCGCCAGAAGGCCGATCTGGAAAGCCAAATTCAGCGCGAGAAATTACGTATCAAACAACTGGAACAAACGATGAAATCACAGCGGGAAGGGCTTGCTTCGACCGACGAGATGGACGAACGACTTGCTCCCGTGGTGTTTCATGCCGTCGATCGATTGAAAGAGGTCGTCAACAGTGGAATGCCTTTCCAGCGTCGGGAACGCCTGCACGAGCTGGACGATCTGCAATCCAAGCTTTCTGCCGGTACACTGGCTCCTAGTAAAGCGCTGGCTCGACTCTGGGCTTTCGTCGAGGACGAACTGCGCCTGACCAGAGAATGCGGGCTGTACCGGCAAACCATTACGTTGGGCGGTCAGGACGTGCTGGCCGATGTGGCTCGCGTGGGCATGGTGATGCTGTTTTTCAAAACCGCCGACGAACGTATCGGTATGGCTGTCGAGGAAAACAGGAAATGGAACTATGTGTTACTTGACGATCCGGAAAACAGAGACAGGGTACGTTCGTTTTTCGATTCCCTGAAAAAGCAGATCCGCCAAGGGTATTTCCGATTGCCCAACGCCCTGCCGAAAACGGCGGAGGTGGCACCGTGAAACCTCAAACCGTGCGAATAGTCTTGTCCTTTTTTCTCGTGTTGTCGGTTTTCTCCTTGACCGACCTTTGGGCGAAAGACTCCAGTTTAAGCCGAGCCTACAAGAAGGAATTCGCCTTTCTGGAAGCCGAACGGGAAAACCTGCAAAAACGGTTCAAAACCGTACAGAACGAATCGAAAAGCGCCATTCGCGAAGCCGAAGCGGACATCGTTCGCCTTCAAAACACCCTGTTGGGTCTCTCTGCGCGTGCGGATGACCTGAACGAGCGCATCATCGACATCGAACGCCAGGGAGAAACGCGAAACGAGGCGTTGGAAACGTTGGAAGGGACGCTCATGCAGGCGAAGGCGACCTTAGACGGTTACGATATAACGCTGCCTGAACCTACTGAAAACAGTTCCCCTGAAGTTCTGGAACGAACGTTTGAAAAGTCCGCCAATTTGTTGATGGATCTTCGACGGGTCCGTAAGGAAACCGGAACGTTTTATCTCTCCGATGGCAAACTGGTGCAAGGAGAACAAATCCATATCGGCAATGTCGCCACGTATGGAATCAGCACCCAAGGCGGCGGAGCGCTTGCGCCAGCGGGCGGAGGAAAATTGAAAGTATGGGAGCCTGGAAGCCTTGCAACAGCCAAGGCTCTCGCCACGGGAAATCCTCCGGAATTATTGGATATTTTCCTCTATGAGAACGCCGAAAAAGCCATTGAGAAAAAGGTGGATAAAACGGTTAAGGAAGTCATCGAATCCGGCGGGGCGATTGCTTGGATCATCGTTGGGATGGGACTGGCCGCGTTGTTGATGATCCTTTTACGCACCTGGTTCCTGCTGCGTTCCTCGACCCGTACGGATGATCTCGTCCGTTACCTGGTTCCTTTGATCGAGCAGGGTTGGCGAGACGAAGCGTTGAAAATTCTGAAAGAAAGCTCGGGTGCCACCGCCCGCGTATTGATTGCAACCGTAAGAAATCTGCACGAAGGACGTGAAAAACTCGAAGATCGCGTCAGCGAGGCGATTCTGCACGAAACTCCGCATTTGGAACGTTTCGGCGCGGTGATTCTCGTGCTGGCAGCCGTAGCACCGTTGATGGGACTTCTGGGAACCGTGACGGGGATGATTTCGACCTTCGATGTCATCACCGAATTCGGTACGGGAGATCCGAAACTGCTTTCCGGTGGAATTTCGGAAGCTTTGGTTACGACCGAATTGGGACTGATCGTGGCGATTCCGACCCTGCTTTTCGGAAACCTGTTGACCGGATGGGCCAACCGAATCAAAACCGGCATGGAACACGCCGCGCTGTTGATCACCAACATTTACCTGTCACGCGCCGAAAAACGAGGTGTCCGGGACTCCGAAACCGTAAGGTCGGAGGTGTAAATGCCGGAATTCGTGCAGGTTTTCGTCGAATACTTTTCCAAAGGGGGCTTCGTCATGCCTCCGCTGATTGCCGCAACTCTGGTATTATGGTTTGCGCTGGGATGGCGTTTCGCGACCTTGAGACGCGGTAACCGACGAAGCGTGCGCATTCTGGTGGAGCGCTACTCCCACGGATACCCGCAGAAGCCGCGTGGCGTCATCGATGGCGCGGTAGTATCGGGTTTAACCTTAGCGAAAAAACATTCGAGCGATCTTCGATTCTATCTGGACGACGCCTTCGCCTGGATCGAGCGCGACATCAGTCGCTATGCGATGCTGGTTCGTGCCATCGTCATTGTGGCACCTCTTGCCGGTTTGCTGGGAACCGTCACCGGCATGATCGAAACCTTCGACTCGCTGGGCGACATGTCGCTGTTTTCGCAATCGGGCGGTATCGCCGGAGGAATCGGACAAGCGCTTTTCTCCACGCAAATGGGTCTTGCCGTTGCGGTACCGGGTCGGGTGGTCGGAAGAATTCTCGACCGACGGCAGGCGGATTTCGAACGGGAACTGGAGCAGATCAAGGACATTCTCTGCGGCGACATCCACGAGGAGGCAGCATGAAATTCCGCAACCGCCGAGAAGAAGACCAGAACATAGACATCAGTCCTCTTATCGATATGGTGTTTATTTTACTGATCTTTTTCATGGTCAGCACGACATTCGTCAAAGACATGAAAATCGATATCGAGCGTCCCGGTGCCGCTTCGAGCGTGCGAGCCGGAACCAAGGCGTTGCGCGTTCATCTGGATCGAACGGGAGATATTTTTGTGGACGGCCAGCCGGTGCGTTCCTGGATGTTGCAAAGCCGAGTCAGGGATTTCGTTCGTGCGGGAGTGAACAAAACCGTACTCGTCATTACTGATCGCAGGGTAGATGCAGAAAAACTCGTTGATGTCGTGGACCAGTGCCGATTGGGTGGAGCGGAAAGCGTAGGCGTCGCCACCGAGAAGGAAGCGGGCTGATGTCGCCGACCCTTCGCCGTACACTGATCGCTGTCATCTGGATGATCGGCGGATCGTCGTTGATGTTCGCTTTATTGTTCATTATGAACGAGTATATCGAAAAGCCTGACTCTACCGGGAACGACGTGCGCAGTGCTTTCGAGGTAGAACGTCCAAAGCCGAAAAAAAAGCCTCCAAAACGAGAAAAGAAAGTTCAAAAGCAAAAACGCCGCAGTCGTCAAGCGCCACGGCCAGCGGTTCCACGTCTCGGAGCGGAACTTGCAGGATTGGATTTCGGTTTGCCTGCTTTCGATGCGAGCAGTATTTTGTCGGTAAACGATTCGGTGCTCGGCAACATGGAAAACACCATCATGACCGAAGATAGCGTGGACACGGCCCCCCAACCTCGCAAACGGGGAGGTGTCGAGTACCCGAAGCGGGCGCGCACCGAGGGAATTACGGGATACGTCACGCTCAATCTGCTGATCGACACCAACGGCTCGGTCGAACGCGTCAAGGTGCTCGAATCCGAACCGCCGGGTGTGTTCGACGAAGCCGCAAGCCGTGCCGTCACAAACTGGGAATTCGATCCCGCGACCTACGAGGGTCGTGCGGTCAAGTTATGGGCGCGCCTGACGGTGCGATTCGACTTACAATGAAACGAAATAAACCAAAATTTCCCATATTTTTTCGTGATTGCATCCGGGTAGGTCTTTTCGTGTTGGTCATGTACATGCTACCGCTCCACGCTGCAAAGGAGAACGAGGAGGACGACCTCGACCATCTCGCCCTTGCGGCGTTGATGATCCGCGACGGCCATTACGATCGAGCGGAAAATGTACTCGAAAACGTGGACCCTACCGACGAAACCACCGATCAGGCACGCTACTACACTTTACGGGGACTTGTCCTGCTTCATCGGGGGCTTTTTCGGGACTGCGCAAGCGCGTTGAATACAGCGATTGAAAAAGGGCAGGATGCACCCATCGTGCACGTCTATCTGGCTCAAGCTTATTTGGGTCTGGAACAGTGGCAAAAAGCCCTTGATGCTTTGAACGCCTCAGGGGAAGAAGGCCGCAGCGTGCCGGAATCGTACATCTTGCGGGCGCAATGTCACTGGAATCTGAAGCACTACGAGAAGGCATGGAGCGCGTTGGAGGAAGGATTGCAGCGTTTTCCCCAACATCCGGCACTGCAACGGCGACAGGTGTTTACGCTCGTCGAACTCAAATTGTTTCAAGAGGCGGTAAATCTGGCTCAAACGTTGCTATCGCCTGAAAACGCCAAACCCGAGGACGGTCTAGCCGTTGCCGAAGCATTGATTCGAAGCGGTGAGGCTCGGCGAGCCATCGAGTTGCTTGAAACTCTACGCCTTCGTTTCCCTGATCATGCAGATATGGCCAAAGCCCTGGCCCACGCCTGGCATGAAGATGGAAAACCGCTGGCGGCAGCGGCGATTTTCGAAGAGGTTGCCCGGACCGAACCCGCGTTTGCCTTCGAAACCGCTGAATTATACCGGCAAGCCGGGCGAATTCGTCAAGCGTTGTACTGGAACTCACGAATCGACGATCAGAAAAAGAAAATTCGCCAGCGGTTGGGATTGCTGTTGCAGGTCGAGCGTTTTGAAATGGCGGCTGCACTGGAATCGCGACTTTCCCGTTTGGGATTGCTTGAAGACGAAGAAATCCGTTACGCGCTGGCCTATGCATTGTTCAAATGTCGCGATTTTTCGCGATGTGAAACCCATTTGAAACATCTGACACGTTCCGACCTGTTTCAGAACGCCAACCAATTGCGTCTGGCTATGGAGTCCTGCCGATCGGACCACTGGGAGTGTTACTGATGCCGCGTTGGATGATCATCGTTTCAATATCTGCCTTTGTATTCTTCAGTGCGGTGTCCGAGGTGCGAGCGGCGCAGGGAGCAGTTACCTGCTACGTGTTTTCCGAAACACGGGACACGCCGATGGAAGGGGCCGAGGTCTTTGTCGAAACCGTCGATTCCACCGTAACCAACGTCCACGGCGCAGCTCGTTTACGCCTTGCGCCGGGACGCTACATCGTGCATGTCAGTTCTCCGGGATTTTGTCCTGCCCGCATTGAAGATGTGCATATCGTTGAGAAAGAAGTCACCGAGGTTCTTGTCACACTATCGCCCACCGAACCGGCCAACTGGGATATCGAAGTGGCCGCTCACGCCTTGATGGACGCGGCAGCCGTTCCAACCGCCGATCCGGACGCCCCTGCCGGGACGATTTCCGGCCTTTTGAAAAGCATGGATAGCGGAGAATCGGTTGCCAACGCACGAATTTTCGTCAAGGGGTACGGTTTCGAAGCGCGTAGCGACGCTCAAGGACGGTTTTTGTTGGAGATTCCTACAGGCACGTACACGCTTTCGGTGATTCACCCGGATTTTTCCACCCAATCCGTCGATGGTATCGCGGTTGTAGCGGAACAAGCCACGGCGGTAGAAATCGACTTGACTCCTTCTTCCGTCACCTTGGCCGATTACACGGTTACGGCTCCTCACATCGAAGGCGGTGTAGCTTCGATGTTGTCCCAGCGTCGTGAATCCAGCGCCGTGGCCGACGTCATCGGCGCGGAGCAGATCGCCAAAACCGGGGACAGTTCCGCCGCCGGAGCCTTGAGACGGGTCACGGGACTCACGGTGGTCGGGGGAAAGTACGTGTACGTGCGCGGCATGGGCGAACGCTATTCGAGCACGCTGCTCAACGGTGCTACGCTTCCCAGTCCGGAACCCGAACGCCGCGTGGTGCCGTTGGACATGTTCCCGGTGGGAATCCTGGAAAGCGTCGTGATTCAAAAGACATACTCGCCGGATCTTCCCGGAGGATTCGGTGGAGGGACGATCCTTCTGAAAACACGTGGTCGCCCCGAGAGCTTTACATTGAACACAAGTCTGTCCACAGGTTTCAAGACGGATACGACGTTTCGCAAAGGTTTGACCTATTCCGGGGGAAAGCTGGATTTTCTGGGAATCGACGATGGCACTCGCGCACTACCGGACAAGGTACGTCAGGCCAGCAACTCCGAACAGCTTCTCGAAAGCGACCGGTTCTCGGAGAGAGGATTCAGTTCGGAAGAGTTGGAAACCTTCGGGGAAAGCCTGTCCAACGTCTGGTCACCTCACCGAAAAACCGTACCCACGGATGCAGGTCTGTCGATGACCGTGGGGGACACCTATCAGGTGGGACAAACGCCGATGGGTTTCCTGTTTGCTGCAAGCTATGGAAATTCTTGGGATCTTCAGAAAAGCCACCGCAATTACTATATCGTCGGTAGCGATGAAGCTTTGGAACTCAAACACGCCTACGATTTCGAATCGCTGGAAAACAATGTGACCCTCGGTGCAATTTTGGATCTCAGCACCGAAATCGCCGAAAAACACGAGTTGAAATCAACAACCCTGTTGATTCGCACCACCGACGATGAAGCTCGGGTCTACTCCGGCTACAATCGTGACGTAGCCACCAACATCCGCGTCACACGCCTGCGCTGGATCGAGCGAATGCTGATCGTCCAACAACTTACAGGGTCGCATACCTTCGAACAGGCACACAAACTGAATTTGGGATGGCATTATGCGTATTCCCGTGCCTCGCGTTACGAGCCGGACCGCCGGGAGTTGCGTTTCGACCAGGAATCCGGCCAGCCAGACCTTTGGATGCTTTCCGACCGACCGGAAGGCAACCAGCGTCTTTTCAGCGACCTCGTGGACCACAACCACGACGCCGGGCTCAAACTTTCGATCCCTTATCCCGTCTGGCTGGATCTCGAAGCATCGGCAGAAGCGGGTGCGAACCTCGTCTGGCGCTCCCGCCATGTCGATACCAGACGTTTCAAGTTCGAACATAAAGGCGAACTCAGTACCGACGTGGATATCATTTCCCAATCGCCGGAAGAAATTTTTTCACCGGAAAACATCGGCTCGGACGGCTTCCAGTTCCAGGAAACCACGCGCCAGACCGACAATTACAAGGCGGACGGGCAGCTTTTCGCCGGATACCTGAAAACGGATCTACCGATACTTTCTTCTCTACATCTCATGGCGGGGTTTCGGATCGAGCATTCGTCGCAGAGCGTGACCACCTACGAGCTTTTCAATCCCGACAACGCACCCGTCGAGGCGAACGTTCGCACCACGGACGTCCTGCCCGCTGCAACGCTTACCTGGAAATGCACCGATGATATGCAGCTTCGTGCCGGGTACGGCATGACGGTTTCCAGACCCGATTTCCGTGAATTATCCCCCGCCACGTTCAACGATGTGACCGGCGGTCGGCAGGTTTTCGGCAATCCCGATCTGGAACGCACTAAAATACACAATCTCGATCTGAGATACGAATACTATTCTTCGACGCTCGAAAACGTCTCGTTGGCCCTGTTCTACAAGGATTTTTCAAAACCCATCGAAACTGTCGTGGTGCCCAGCGCTCAGCAATCCGTGACCTATGCCAACGCCAAAGGGGCGCGAAATCTTGGAGCCGAGTTGGAATTCCGCAAAAATTTCAGCTTCTTTGCAGATGTCTTGAAGGATCTATCGCTTTCGGGAAACATCGCTTACATCCAATCTCGCATTCGTCTGGCCAAGGACAGCGGCATCCAGACGTCCAACAACCGACCCTTGCAGGGACAGTCTCCTTACATTGTCAATGCGCAGCTTGGATACGACAACGAGGACTGGGGAACGAGTCTGACCCTTGTCTACAACGTATTCGGTCCTCGCATCGTGGAAGTGGGGGCGCAGGGAGCGCCGGACGTCATCGAGCAACCGTTTCACCAACTGGATTTCGTTGCCATGCAAAAACTCCCGGCTGGATTTTCATTAAAATTGAAGCTGAAAAACCTGATCGACCCACCTGTACGATACGTTCAAGGTTCGAAAACCACGAACGAATTCCATAAAGGTCTCAAGGTTTCTCTCGATCTTGGCTGGTCGTATTAGCAAGTACTGATTGCTTGCCTGAAGGATCACGCAGATCGTGATTCGTCTAGGGATCTTCGTCCAGAGAAAAATCTAAGAGCGGAGGCTTCAATCCATAGCGAAAGAAGCTCGAAATCTTCGTTCCTAGCAACGACCAGACCTTTCGAAGGGCGCAATAGGGTTGAAGGCCGGATCGAGCCATGTAGGCGATTTTTAGAATATTGATTTGTTGGCGTCCCATATCCGTTCGTCACCGTTGGCATGGTATGAGTCACTGAAAAGAGAAAGAGATCTTCGTCTCCCAATCCGTAATGATTTTCGTTCGGATTCATCGAAAAATCAGAAGACTCTTGTTCGAGTGAAGAACCGATAACGGAATCCGGTCTGGCTCATCCATTCAACATGAAGGGTTGGCATCCTTGCCCACCTATCCATGAAACTCCGACTCGTGATTCCTTATAATCTGGGTTGTCGCGATATAAACACCATCGGGATCAATTTCCGCAAACCCTTTTCATTGAACCAGTACCAGACAATCACGGTACGGTTTTTTTATTCAGATAAAGATACTACCTGTGAATCGTTCCAGCCTAAGGCTACAGAAGTTCACTCGGTTTGACGTTCAACGCCTTCGCGATTTTGTGGATGGTGATGAGGGTGGGGTTGCGCTCACCGCGTTCGATGCCACCGATATACGTTCGATGGATCTCGATTTCCAAGGCAAATCTTTCCTGAGAATAGCCTTGCTTTTCTCGTAATTGGCGGACTTTCCGACCGAAATCCACGCATGCTTTGTTCTTCTCCTTTTTCATGCGGGGATTGTCTTGCAAGAATACTTGACAGTCTACAGTCTATAAGTATCATTTAGGTGAATACTATAAGTAGCGCAATCATCTTAACCAGGAGGAAATAATGCGTGATTTCAAATGGATATCGACGCTGTTGGTGGTTTTCTCAATCGCTTTGTTTTCCACGGCTTGCTTTGAAAGCGAGGACGCAAGCTGGGATTTAGCTGTTAACAGTGTTTCTGTTGATCCTGGCTCGTTTCTACCAGGGAAAGAGGGCATGAATCTACAGATCGAGTTTGTCAACAACGGCTCGGAAACATCTCCTGATTTGGCCGGGACAATCACGACAACAAGTGAATATGTGACGATTGAAGAGTATTCCAGCGGAGGAAGCACGGGAGTTGTTGGAATTCGATCAGGAAACACAGGAGAACTGGGGAACTCGCCAACGATCTCTGTAAGTCCCGATGCTCCGCTCGGAACGAACATCCCATTTGAAATCAAATTCGTAGAGCATCGACCGAGCAGCACCGTTGAGCCAGATATGAATGGGAAACCGGCTTGGACAGGCGGTTTCTCTTTAACCCTTGAAAGATCGGGTTGGGATATTGAAATCGAAAGCGTCGAAGTAATGGATTTCTTTGGCCGAAATAATAATGACAACAGAGTCCTGAATCCGGGCGAAGCAGAAATTCCCCTAACCTGAATAATTCACAATGTCGGGAATAACGAAAGGGCGTTTTCTGTTTTATCGAGTGAGATCAAGCACTTGTAGTGATAAAACAGAGGAAACGCCCATGACGCAGTGTAGCGGAAAACTTGAGCTTGGCGCAATCGGAAAACGCACAATATCGGTCGATTTCAATGGTGGAGCCATCGCTTCCGACGGAGGAATCCTGCTGTTGCGGGAGGTGGAACGCCGGGTTGGCCTGATCCATCGCCTGTCCGGTTGTCTTGAAGATCGCCGTGACCCGAACCGCATTCGCCACACGGTGGAGGATCTCCTGCGCCAGCGGGTGTTCCAGATCTGCTGCGGCTACGAAGACGCCAACGACGCCGACAGGCTCCGCTCGGATCCTGCCTTGAAAACCGCTTGTGACCGCGAACTCGATCCCGACGATGACCTGGGAAGCCAGCCCACGCTGACTCGCCTGGAAAACGCGGCGGACAACGACACGATCCAGCGTCTGTTGCAATCCCTGGTGGATCACTGGCTGGAGCATCGCCAACGACCCGCCGATGGCAGGATCATCCTCGACGTGGATTCCACCGACGACGAGACCCACGGGCAACAGGAGTTTGCCGAATTCCACGGCTATTATCGGCATTACTGCTATCAGCCGGTGCTGATTCACGATGGCGAAACCGGCGATCTGATCCTGCCTTTTCTGCGTCCCGGGCGGGTTTCGGCCAGGCTGGGCGCGGACGGGCTGTTGATCTACCTGGCCGACCGCGTTCGTGAGAAATGGCCCGGCGTGCAGGTGATCGTGCGCGGCGACTCCGGTTATTGCGGCGAGGATTTCTACCTCGAACTCGAAACGCATGGCATCGACTACGTGCTTGGCATCGCGAAAAACGCCAACCTCAACAAGCTTGCGGAGACGGCGATGAAGGCGGCGCGGCTGTTTTCGGCCATGACCGGCCGCAAGACGACGATCTACGCCGAAGGCCGGTACCGGGCCGGATCGTGGACGACCTCCCGGCGGGTGATTGCCAAGGCCGAACGCCTGAAAGACAAGGACAATCAACGGTTTGTGGTGACGACGCTCGACGAGCCGCCGGCGTGGATCTACCGGGAGTTCTACGTCAAGCGCGGCGAGGCGAGCGAAAACCGGATCAAGGATCTCAAGCTGGATTGCTCCGGAGACCGCTTGAGCTGCCATCGTTTCATCACCAACTTCTTCCGGCTGATTCTGCATATGGCAGCCTACGCCCTGATGCACGAGTTACGCAAAGCGTGCAAAAGCACCAAGTTCGGCACGGCGAGAATCGAAACGCTGAGATTGAGGCTGCTCAAGATCGGCGTTCGAATCCGACAGACGACGCGCAGAATCTGGTTCCATCTGTCCGAATCCACCCCGGAGAAAGAACTCTGGACGGAGATCATGAGAAAACTTGTGGCGGCGTAACGAAAACCCCGGTCGGCCCGATCCGGGCGAAAAGGAGGCGCGATGACAACCGATAGATCCAAGGGGGACGAAACCAGAGGATAGGTTTGTCCGATCCTCGAAAATCGTTTCAAATTCGATCGGACATCTCTCGCCCAAAAGTCCTCGACGAAACGTCATGAATTTTCCAGGCTAAATATCACCTTGAAAAACATTGGCGTGGGTACTGAAAGTGTTTCCCTGATTGGCTTTGTAAGTACCGACAACGAATTCGTTACTGTGGAGCATAATGGATTGGGTCATTACAAATGGCTTAACATTGACCCGGGAGAATCAACAACGAATCTTGACGGTGGAGAAGCCGAAGTAACGGTGAGTTCCGACACTCCTAATGGCACGTCTATAACCTTCACGCTCAACCTGCTGGAAAGTACAGGTCATACGCAAGACCCCGATACGACTCCCGCATGGACGGGAAGTTTTTCTCTTACCATCGAATAACTCAGAAACGAAAAAAGAAGCGAGGTACGACATGACAAATGAAAAGATTCCATTGAGATCACGAAGCTGGTTTATTGTACTCTTCCTTGTTTTCTTTTTCCCAATTGGTCTCGTGCTGATGTGGGCTCAAGAGCCAAAAAGCAAAATACTCGGCAATACCGGAGCACGTGTCGTCCTTACGATATTTTTTACTATCCTTTTGCTGGGATCGATTGGATCGGATGGATCGCATCCCCGTGACACTCAAACAGACCCATCCTTTTCAAGAACGCCACCAAGTGAAAATGTTGTATTGCCAGATGCAAAATCGGTTCGGCAAGCCACGAGGGAAAAAACGCCACCACCCGCGCCTAAGAAAAAGGCCCTTCCCAAAGGTGTTACAAGGGAAACGTTCGACGCGATCAAAACCGGAATGAGCTTGGATGACGTTGAAGCAATGTTAGGAAAATCCTCTACGATGTCCGTTAGCGATACGCCGGGTATTGGAAAAGTCGAAATGTATCAGTGGAGTGATATCGGGATTCTCGGCAGTGGCGGAAAGACGATTACGGTATTTCTGATGAATAGAAAGGTATCTGACAAGAATTGGGTCGAGTTCTGATTGAGGTATCAAATCCCATCTCCAAAGGTGTATGCAATGCCGAACAATGGGCGCAGGTTTCATCCTCGTTGGTTTTCGTTGATTCTGTTTTTGGTATTCATCATGGCTTCATCATGCGCCAATAATAAGGAAATCGCCGAGCGTGCGACAAAAAAGATCGTGGAATTCACAGGAACTGTTGCCATCGAATCGATGAAGTTCCAGGGGATCGACGGTCCTCTCGCCCCGTGGGAGTGCCAGAAGCATCCTGATCAAATCAATGTGTGGTGTTGGGACGAAAGCAAGCAGCGATTTATCGAACAGACGATTAAAGAAGAATCCAGCGACAACCCAATAGAAGCGAAACCGGCAACGGATAGACCTGAAACAAGAGAATGATTCAAAACGGATCATTTGACAATCCACTAATACTGTAGTATTATCAGTAGGTTAAAGGACTCCTCCCGTTCATTTGGGAGGGGTTTTGCTGTTTTTTGAATTCCTTTCTTTTTCGTATCGAGGGCTTTCGGCATGGCCAAACGCTCTCCCATTTCCGTTGTTTCCTCCCCCCAAGCCAACACTCACACCAGCCCTGATGATTCCGCTTTCGGCTTCACCGACATCGGTATCGCCCGTCGTTTCATTGCTCGTCATGGCGAATGCGTCCGCTACAGTCACGGTACACGATGCTGGTACGTTTTCGACGGTTCCAAGTGGCGCATCGACGATACCGGCCAGGTCATGCGATGGGCCAAGGAGTCCGTCCAGGCGTTGAAGGACGATAGCAGGCTCATCGAGGACGCCAAACAGCGGCGTGCCACTGAAAAGCACGTCCGGTCCTGCGAGAGTCTGGCACGTCTCAAAGCCATGATCGAGACGGCGCAGAGCGAATCCGAGATCATCGTTCGGGAAGAGGATTTCGATACCGATCCTCATCTCCTCGGCTGCAAAAACGGACTCATTGATCTGATGAGAATGGACTTGATCCCGATGCAACCGACGCATCTTGTCTCCAAAATCTCCCCGGTCCTCTTCGATACCGACGCCGAAAGTATGGAATGGCTTCGTTTCCTCGATCAATCCACCGAGGGAGACGCCGCCCTGCAAGCCTTTATCCAACGTGCCGTCGGATACTCGCTTTTCGGCTCCAACGAAGAGGAAAAGCTCTTTTTCGTCTACGGTCCCGGTGCTTCTGGAAAATCCACGTTCATCGAAGCCATCAAAATGGTCTTTGGCGATTATGCCCGAACCGCCGATTTCTCTTCATTCCTGCGACATCGTTCGTCCAGTGGTCCACGGGACGATCTCGCTCGACTGCGTGGAGCCCGTTTGGTTGTCGCCAACGAAGTGTACAAAGGAGCGAAACTCTCCGAAGCCACCATCAAAATGCTGACCGGCGGCGATACCATCGTCGCCAGGGCGCTCTACCAGGAAGCCCAGGAGTGGAAACCCCAGTTCACCCTCTGGCTTGTCGCTAATGATCCGCCGTTGGCCGATCAGGAAGATGATGCCCTCTGGCGGCGGATTCTATGTTTGCCGTTTACGCGCAGTGTCCCGGAGAATCAACGCGATCCGTACCTGAAACGACTCCTCTGCGATCCCTCCGCTTCCGGTCCCGGCATCCTCAACTGGGCATTGCAGGGCTGTCAGGACTATCTGGAGAAGGGATTGGCCCCGCCGGATTCCGTATTGCTGGCGACCGAAGCCTATCGTCAGGAAGGCGATCAGGTGGAGGATTGGATGGCGGAAGCTTGCTACGAATCTACCAGCGTGTTTTCCGCCAGTGCCGATCTTTATCGATCCTATGAAACCTGGGCCTTGGATCACGCCCTCAAACCTATGAGTCAAAAAGCCTTGAGCCGTGCTTTGAAACAACGCGGATTCCATACCACTACGCGACGCATCGCGGGGGTTCATACAAGAGGCTTTATCGGCCTCGAACTCATCTAACGAAGGAGAATCGACATGGAAAGGGACACACAACCGGACCACTGCGTCCTCAGTCCGGAAGGTAGCAAAGATCGAAACCCATCACCGCCACGCAGCAAAGTCATCTGTGTGGATTTCGATGGCGTCATTACCCAAATGGTATCGAGTATCGAAGAGTTCGGAGAACCCATCGAAGGCGTTCAGAAGTCGCTCAGGGAGTTGAAGACGCTCGGCTATCGTCTCATCATCCATACCGCCAGGCCGAACTCGGACGATCACATCGCGAAGTTGCAATCTTACTTGCGCGTGAACCGCATTCCGTATGATACCATCCAGACCGACCCGGAAGGTCCGTGGAGTTCCTCCAAGCCCTTGGCCGATCTCTATATCGATGACAGGGCATTACGCTTCGAAGGCAACTGGACACAAGCCGTTCAGCAGGCCAAAGAGCTTCTCGGTCATGAGAAGCCATCGGACAGCCTCTCGTATGACCAACTTCTCGAAAACGTTACCGAACGAGCGGATGCCGTCCAACGATTCGACCGTTTCTTGCGAAAAGAAACCGCCTGGCTGACGGCTCCGGCATCCACCCGCTACCACCTCAACATCGAAGGCGGTTTGCTGATCCATTCGTTGAACGTCGCCAACACCATCCTAAAACTTCGTCCGGTCCTGGCCCCGGAGATCGAAGAGGAAAGCTGTGTGATCGTGGCGCTTTACCATGATGTCGGCAAGGTCGGACTGCCGGGGAAGCCGTATTACGTCCCGAATCCCAGCCAATGGCACGTTCGCAACCGCAACATCACCTACATCACCAATCACGATCTCCCGTGGATGGATATCACCTCACGCTCGCTGTTTCTCGTCTCTCAGCACATCAAACTCACGGCGGACGAAGGCCAGGCCATCCGCTTCCATGACGGTCAGTACATCGATGAAAACAAAGGCGTGGCTCACAAGGAAACCAAGCTCACCCGCCTGCTGCAATACGCCGACAACTGGGCGGGATGCGTTCTCGAAAAGGAAACCCACGAAAGGAACCCATCATGAAATCGTTAGATTCGAAGGCAACAGCCATTCTCCAACACCTTTCCCACGGTATTCCAGTGGGTGAGATGAGGAAATTCAATCAATCGACATCATTCATGGCCGCTGTGGTGGAGACGTTTGGTCAGACTGATCAGGGTTACGACCTCATCAGCGTGGCTCATTACTATGAAATGAACGGCGATCTCGTTCCCGATCCCGAAATGGTGTTTGTCCATCAGGAGGATCAATTCTACCCGGTCTACTTCCGCAACGCGATGATCGAACAATTTGCCGTCAAGCCGTCCTATTACCGGTACGACCGCTTCATTCCAAGTCTTCAAGCGTCGCTCACCTCCTTTGCCAACACGTGGATGCGAAATATCCAGGAGCAGCAGGACATAGACGTGAAGGATCGAACCCATGGATAGACGATCCAAACTACGCATCCTGCGAATTCTGCGCGACCGCATGCCGACTATCGAGTCCTATAACGCCTGCGAAATGTCACGCAAAGTGGAAGGGATGATCGGAACGACCGAAGAGATCCGAGCCTATGCCGGTCTGCACCTCGTCCTGCCGGAACCGGGCAACCTGAAGTTCTTGATCGATTTTTTCTCGTTGGTCTGTTTCGTACAGGCTCGTCAGCCGGAATCACCGTTGAAGGCCCATAGTTGGCGTCTACGCAACGACAAGTGGGTCGGGCGGGGGCCAGTAGGGTTTCAGCCGGAAACGAGCGTTGTAGAGGGGGCAACCGATACGCTTTTAAAGGTGTTGTTTCAGGGATCGAGAATCAAGGATCGTGAGGGCCGTCCCAGGAGCTTTGAACAAGTCCCGCCCAAAGCCTTCATGAATCATGGCGATCTGGTCGTATCGCTCGGCACCTGCGGCATGATCTATCGTCACTTACGAAAACAGGGGTGGCCGAAGTCATCTCTCCAGGTTTGGGAGTTTGAACCGGTCGAGGATTTCTTCCGCGTCCGCTTGAACGGTTGCGTCCTGATGGATACAGAGGATGAGTGATTCCATGACGGACGATATCAAGCATTTCACGCCCTTTGACGACGTAATCGCTCTCGTTGAACTCTACGAAGAGTTCATGGGGGAGGAGATCATCCATATCGATCACGATGCCTGCTACTATTGCGGTCAATCCATTACGGATCTCATATCCGTAGGCACGATCCGATTCAAATTCCTGACGGTCTGCTATCCCTGCTTGCTGCGTGTCCATCGGGAAACCTGGCCCTTGATCGCGGAGATTCTCGATGAGTGTTAACAGGTTAACCATTACGTCGAAAAGTTGCTCCGGGTGGGCAAATGCTCAAGCTGTTGCAGTCTTTGCAGACTTTACCGAAAACGATCGATTTTCGTTGCAGTCCTTTCAACTGAAAAGCGTTGAGTTATGAACAAGAAATCTTATCCCAATAACGAATATTGGCGTCTTTTGGCGAATGGAAGGAAATAAGCATGTCCAAAACTCAAACGATAGCCTATTTACGGGTCTCGACCATCGATCAGGATCTCGACAAAAACAAAGCCGACATCCTCACCTTCGCCAACGACAAAAAGCTCGGTCATGTCCAATGGGTCGAAGAAAAGATCTCCGGCAAAGTGTCGTGGAAGAAACGCAAGATTGCCACGGTCGTGAACGACCTCGGCCAAGGTGACCACCTGATCGTCAGCGAATTGTCTCGCCTGGGGCGTTCCATGCTGGAATGCATGGAAATCCTCTCTATCGCCACGGAAAAAGGCATTAAAGTCTACGCCATCAAGGGCCATTGGACGCTGGACGGCACGATCCAATCGAAAATCATCGCCATGGCGTTCAGTATGGCGGCGGAGATCGAACGCGAACTGATTTCCAGCCGCACCCGTGAAGCTTTACGGGCGAAAAAAGCCCGTGGAGAACCCATCGGACGCCCCAGGGGACCGGGCAAGAGCAAGCTCGATCCGTTTCGCCCGGAGATCGAAGCCCTGCTCAATGTGGGATCGACGCAAAAATATATTGCTACCAGGTACCACACGACAGAGGCGAACCTCTGCAAGTGGATGAAAAAACGCAGAATCACTCGCGAAAAACGGTAGCAATGAAGGAGACAGGCCATGTTTACACCTAAAAAGAGGCAACTGAACAAACAATTGGATTCACTACTGTCCGGTTAATAGTTGAATAATTCCAACTGGTTGCCGACACCTTTTTTGTGACTTGTGTAGTCCGGTGGCATTAGAGCCTGTAAAATAGGCTTCCTCTCGAACAAAGACACGCTTAAAATCTGTAGAATTGTGTAGAGGCTCAGATCGTCGAGGCCAAGTCGTTTCTTCAGTATTGCCACCAGCACATACACCGAAATCACGATCCAGATTTGCGTTTTGACGGCATTCTCGCTGGTTCCGAAGAATGCCTTGATTCGCAAATGTTGTTTGATCCACTTGAAAAACAACTCCACCCGCCAGCGGAGTTTGTAGAGCTTGGCTATATCCAGAGCGGCCAAGACAAAATTGTTCGTCAAAAAAACATAGCGCCCGTTCGTTTCCCGATCGACGAATTTCACCACTCGAAGTTTGTCCGGATAATCCTTTTTCGCGTAAAAGCCCGTCAGCACCACGGTCTGATCGCATCGCAAACCCGTGGCTTTGTCCACTTTTTGCGAATACAGGCGACAGTACCTGGTATTGTGCTTCGTTCGTGTGATGAAAAACGCCCCCTGCCGGTTCATCGTGAACAGTCGCTCGAAATCCAGGTATCCACGATCCATGATGTAGAACGAACCCGCTTCTACCGGCAACAGATCCAGCGCGTTCACGTCGTGAACATTGGCGGGAGTGACATGTACCCAGCAGAGAATGTCGCCCCGCAGATCCAACAGCGTGTGAGCTTTCACACCGCCTTTCTTTTTGCGAAAATTCGCCCATGGAAACAGCGACAGACAAAGATCGATGGTGGTGGAATCGAAAGCGTAGGCTGTTTCTTGCAATTCCACATCGAAGGAGTCTCCGGCATACAGATCCCTTGCCTGACGAATCAAGACCTGGGCGAAATCCATCCAGATGCGCCAGTCTCGACGCTCGTTGGCGTCGGCCAGCGTACTTCGGGAGACTTTGCCGCGAATGCCCATGTGGTACAGCTTGGGCTGCATGGCACGCAGACAGCATTCGATGTCGCGAACGCTTTCTCGATACGCGAGTTGGGCAAACGCCATGCACAGGAATTGATCCATGCAGGTGAAAGACCGTACCTTGTAATGTCCTCGATAGCGAGCCACGCATTGACGAAACTCCCGCATCGGAAGAAAGTCCATGACTTGCGAAAAAATGATTCGTCCAGAATTCATCGGCAACTCCGCAGAGATTAGAGTTGCCGCAGGGTACCAGTAATTTCAAATCGATTCGCCTTGTTATCGCCCTTATCTAACTGTATTTTCTATACTTTCCTGACTTCCGCACTGGGACACCCTGAATCAGTGAAGTAGGTTATGAAGTTCCTGTTGTTGCGGATCCATACCGAGCAGGATGTGTCGAGGGCTGGGATCATCGGGTAATTCTACGATCATCTCATACATCGTATGGGTCAGTTCCACGGCTCGTTGTACGCTGATTTGCGATTCACTTGCTTCCAGCAGGCGTTCCAGTTCTTTGTAAAGCGTGTACGCGACAAAGGCCACACAGACATGAGCCTGGATGCGTCGTGGACGGTAATGATAGATCGGTCGGATGCGCAAGTCCGTTTTGGAAATCCGAAACGCCTTTTCGACACGCCACAATTGCCGATAATTGTCGATGACCTTGGATGCCGAGTGAGCCGTGCTGGTCAGATAGCCCTTCAGGCCGTCCCAACGGGAGGCCTGCTCCACTTTCGTCTCGTCGATGTCGATCTTCACATCACCCACAAGGCGGAGAAATTTGTTGTAACCACGTTGATTGATCTGTTGTTTCGTCAACCTGCCCGATCCGATTTTGCCTCTGAGCTTTTTGAGTCCTTTCTCGCGATTGTAGGCATCCTTGGCCGCCCGCTTGTCGGAGTAAGATACGATCAACCGATGACCGTTGCCCTTGTCGATCACGAGGCTTGCTCCGTTTATCAGTCCCGCGCTCTTTTTCAAAATCTCCGCCTGTATGGCCTCCGATTCGTTGCGTAATCGCGCCCCCACGATGAAAGGATAGTTTGCCTCATCGAGGCATTTGAGGTTCTTTGCCGATAACATCGTCGCATCCGCCACGACGACCGGTTTGCCCAGACGATACCTGGCCCCGATGGCATCGAGAACCGGCAGCAGAGTGTGGCCCTCGAACGTATTGCCTTCGAAAATATCGTAGCCGATGGGAAAGCCTTTCTCGCCGATCAACAAGCCGAGCATGATCTGCGGATGCTGAAACTTGCCATCCTTGGAAAACCCGACTCTGCGCAGGTCGTCTTCGTCTTCGGCCTCAAAGTAGAGTGTGGTCATGTCGTAGAAAACGACGGAAATGGTTTCGAGAACGGATCGGGAGTAGTCGTAAGCGATTTGCTCGACCTGTTCCTTGTATCGGTCGGCCAGCTTGTCCAGAAAGCGATAGATGCGATCCACCGAGATTCGCTTGCCCTGGTAGCGGTACAGGTAATCGACGGTCTTGAGTTTGCTGGTCGGATAGGCCAGGCGTGCGATCACAATGTCGCGAAACAGTTGCTCCGGGACGGCATCAAAGCCGAGGCGATCGAACAATGCCCCAAAGATCCGTTCGGGCCCCACGGTTCGAATCTGGCTGTTTCGTACGCGATGAACGAAGTCGAGTACCGCTGCGTTGCGCGTCTCGTCTTTCGGAAACAATTGGTACTGACCGGATTGACGCGCAATGAAGGCGTGTCCAAGCGCCACGAGGCGTTCAATCTCTTCGGGATCGCTGGTGGAACCCATCCGATACCCCCTCGTCTTGTCGATGACCTGGACGCTGATGGTGCCGCTTTGATTGCGCTTCCGACGAACAAACATGCCTCATTTTACCACCGGGACACCCAAATTTGAAATCCAAACAAGTGATTTCAGTAGGTTAGAGTGTCATTTTTCTGTACGTGCGGAAGTCGGGGGAGACTTAAAGTCCAGTTGTGTGTCGCGTTGGGGACGCTGGACGGTCGCAAGGAGAGCCTGGAAGCGTTGAGACGCGCTGCGAAGGATCGGAACGCCGAAGTTTCCTCCCGGGCGAGACAAGCTCTCGATAACCTAAAGGGTTGAAATCAAACCACTTTCAGACAAAAAAAACCGGAGGTCGAAAAACCTCCGGTGTGGTGTTTGGAACGGTTCCGCAATCAGTAGCGATTGCGTCCGCCGCCGCCGAATCCACCGCCACGACCGCCGCCGCCGCCACCGCCGCGTTGTGGACGGGGACGGGCTTCGTTGACTTTGACATTGCGTCCATTCAGCTCGTTGCCGTCCAGAGCCTCGATGGCGGCCAGCGCGGCGTCTCGGTCAGTCATTTCGACGAAACCGAAGCCCTTCGATCGTCCGGTGTCGCGATCGACGATGATTTTGGCCGATTCGACTTCGCCATACGCCTCGAACGCCACCCGCAGGTCGTCGTCGGTCATCTGGTAATTGAGGTTTCCTACGTAAATGTTCATTTCGTCATTCTCCTTCAAGCGCCATGGTTCGTGTCAAATCGAAAGTATGCCCATGGCCGGTCCGCATATTTCGATGGTTTGCAAAAAATGAAAGGAAACGCCCCGCCTGTTTCGGCGGAAATCGCAAGCAGACAAACGCAATCGTGCCGAAAGACCGGACAAAAATCCGGTGAAACGACAAAAATACGTTCGAATTGGAATATGAATCGGTACGAAGCCCTGAGAACGACGGGGAGATTGATGAACTCTCGTTCGAATAACTTCGACTGCCAAAACGTAGGCCGGAGGCTCAATACTTAACCAAGCTGTTTTTTTCGAAAGCAAACCGTCATCCTGTTCAAGCCCCTCGCTTCTTCCAGACCGTTTCAGCTTTTCGCCATAGGCGTAGTTGCATGCTGAATGGTCCTCGACGAGGTACAAAAAGTTAAACACACATTGGAAACAAAAGTCAAGTTTCATTTGCACCCGGGCGGAAATGAAATTAGTGCGAAACATTGTAAAAGTTTATTCCAAGGAGAAAAACGTAGGGGCGAGTGTAGTGAACAAAGTGAACGGAGCTCCCCAAAAACCGAAAAACTCTGTCAGAACGGGGGGCTACAGTCGCTATGCTCCTTTCACCCGCCCCTACATTCATCCTCCCTTTTTTGAGGTTTCAAACGAAAAAACAGATTTTGCACTATTTTAATGTCCGCCCTTTGCACCCTGCTGACCCATCCCCATTTTTTCATCCAAGAGGTAAACCGCTCATGGTGAGTGATTTGCGAAGCAAATCGTATCGAACCATAGCGTTTTACTTATAGATCCCTCGATACACCGCCCTTACGGGCGGCACTCGGGATGAGCGGACTCATGATTTCCTTGGTTAAGTTAAACTTTGATAAAACTGGGGATGGGTCAGTGCACCCTGTTCAAAACGTCAAAATGTCGTGGAGGAAACCGCCGCTTTCTCACCGGCTCGATTCGTGCGTCTCGTTTGCCAATTTTTACGGCGGGTTGTACAATCGCCCTTGTTTTACGAGTCCAACATTTTTTCCTGTCGCCACCCATACGGCGAAGCACGGATTGCGAATATGGCGGAAAACGTCGGCCCTTATACCCTCGTCAAGCGCCTCGCTACAGGCGGAATGGGAGAGGTTTACCTCGCCAAATTGCAACGGGGCCGGGATTTCGAAAAGCTGGTAACCGTTAAAAAACTGCTTCCCCAACTCGGTCACCGTCCGGGATTCGCGGAAATGTTCTGCTCCGAGGCCAGCCTCAGTGCACGGCTCAACCATGCGAATATCGTACAGATTTACGATTTCGGCGATGAGAGCGGCAACCTTTGGCTGGCCATGGAATACGTGCGAGGCGTCGATCTCGGCAGCTTGATCGCCTGCATGAAGGAGCGCAACACCCCCTTCGGAGCGGCCTTCGCATTGCAAATCGTGCGTTCCGTTTGCCGTGCGCTGGATTACGCCCACAGGCTTTCCGACGAGACCGGCCACTTGTTGCATCTCGTACACCGGGACGTGACTCCCTCCAACGTGCTGGTCAGCTTCGAAGGCGAGGTGAAACTTACCGATTTCGGCCTGGCCAGTGTACGAAGCCGGGAACAGATCCACGATTCGGCGATGGCGGGAAAGCTGCCCTACCTACCCCCCGAGACGATTCGAGGCGAGAGGGTGGATCGTCGCAGCGATATTTACGCCCTGGGGTTGCTGCTGTATGAATTGGCGACCGGCGAACGGGCGTTTTCCCTGGACGAAAGCCTCCCCGTCGATCGAGCCACGGAAGACCTCCTGCAACGCATTGTCGTGGGAAAAACGCCGTGGAATCACGCGACTTCAGAGGAGGTTCCAGGCAACGTGCTGGAACTGTGCCGAAAAGCCTCTGCACCGGAGCCGGGGGAGCGTTTTCAGTCCTGTAAGGAATTTCTTTCCGAGCTGGAAGGACGGCTTAATCCATTGTTGGCCCAGGGAGAAGGCCGCGACCTTGCCACGATATTGCGCGACCATTTCGAAGATTCCACCGGTGCTACAGAAGCGTTTCCCGAAAAAACGGTCGTCGTTTCGTCCGGGACACCGATGGAAAAGACACAGATCGTCGGCGAAAAGTTGCCTGTACACACCGTGAAAGAAGCACAAGTTCCTGATATCAAACAAGAAAAACCGGAAGCAACAATCTCCGAGAATGTTAAAAAGACGCGTCGTTGGCCGTGGGTGCTGTTGCTGCTGGTACTCGCTGCAACGGTTGCAGTTTGGGCGTCAATGCCTCCCGCAACAGGCTCTCTGATCGTCACGGCGAATGTCGCAGGCGCTTCGGTGGTTCTTCCAGGACAGAAAGAGCGGTCCTGTCCGGCGCAATTCCGGAAACTGCCTGCCGAAAAGGATTTAAAACTGACCGTGCGCGCTCCGTTTCATGAGGAGCGAAAGGATAACGTAAAGCTGGAGGACGGAAAAGAGCTTACGAAACACGTTGAACTCACACGGCTTACCCGGATGGTGAAAATCCAGAGCGATCCCCCAGAAGCTGAAGTGACCATCAACGGGAGAGTATTGGAGGAAAAAACCCCGCTGATTCTGACCGTTCCATTGGGGATCGAACAGCGGGTTTCGGTCAAAAGAGAAGGATATGCTTCCAAAGAAGAGGTTTTTACCGTCGCCGAACCTGGAACCCGACCGGAATCGCATAGTTATCGTTTGATTCCTCAACAAACCCGTTTTCGTTTCGAATTCGCTCCCGCGAACGCCATCGCCACGGTTGGAGGGCGATCCTTTCGGCAGGGCGACCTTTCCCCTCCGGTGACAAGTGGGCGCACCCTGCGAGCAGTCGTGGGAGCCAAAGGTTACCATACCAAAACGATAGAACTTCAAGCGACAGCGAACGAATCGGAACCTTTGCGAGTATCCCTCGAACGGTGGAATCCTCAAGTCAAGCTTGTTTCCCGGCATCCGGATTTGTTGCTTAGCCAGAATGGGCAACCGGCCCAAAAACGTCTCACCGCTTCTTTGATGGATGACAAGGATACGCTTTTCACCGCACGGACCTCGAAAGGTTTTTTCGCCATTCGGCTGAGCGTCGCACAAACGAACGGCAACGATACCACTTGGAAGACCACGGCGACCTGCAACTTTAACGCCCAACCCTGGGCTCGCTTCACCATCGATGGTCAGACGCGGGGGGAAACTCCGGTGTCGGCCATTATCATCGAGGAAGGCGCCCACCGGATCGAATTCCAACTGGAAGGCAGCGGCGAAAAATATGCGCTCAGTCTCGCTTTGCGATGATTTTCTGATGGTATTGCGAATGCTCGGGGAATGTGAGGGTTCGAATTTTGGAACGGCAAGTTTCGTTCACAGTCGGCACGCGGCTGTCAACGGAAGTTGTCGCTTCAGGAAAACACCGATGAGTTCGACATGCAGACAACAGGGTTCCACGATGATGCGAACGAAGGTTGAAAAACGGTTGTGGCGTTTTGCCTGGTTTGTAAAATCCTTGCTAATTTCAGTAGGTTGAAAATCCTGGACAGGACAGATCTCCAGGTGCAGGATAAAAAACAGCGTGGAAAATGTTCGTTCGCGTCGGTCTTTTTGATGAAACCGTTTCATTTGGCTTGTGGCATTGGATTTGCAAGCCTATTCATACGAAATAACGATTGGACCATGGAACGGCCATGAAAAACATTTTGATATTTACAACGATATTCCTTCTCAGTGTGTTGCAGGGCTGCGATTTGCAGTCCAATGACAGTGCGGCGGCAGGGGCTTCGAATTTCGAGGGGGATGAACAACCTTCCGAAGGTTCTTTAGACGGAGCCGACGACCGCGAGACCATGGCCCCCGATGGCGGCGACTATGCGGACAATACCCAAGGAGCCGGAGACAGCGAAATCAGCGGCTTCGAAGGGGATGAAGATCCGTCGCCTTCTTCACACGAGGATGTGATCCTGCCGTTTCTCGTCAACCAAGAAGGATTAAAGAGTGTTTTCGGCGACGAAATGACCAGTCAAAACCTTGATTACGGCCAGCAAATCGATCTTCCTCTGGCTCCCGAGGCTCCATACATCGGCGTTACATTCGATGCCCTCGCCGGTGCGAGCGTGACTGCCACCGCTTCTGCTCCAGGCAATCGGGATTTCCACCCGGTGCTGGTGCTTTACGGACCGAAAAACTCCAATGGACTTTGGAGTCGGGAAATCGCGATGCAAATCGCCGACGAAGGGGAGAGTGAAACCTTTTTATATTCGATTCGCCTGGATAACGAAGGTCAATACCTGTTGCTTGCGACCGGGCTTTCCGTCGAGGAAGACACAAACTTAACGATTTCGCTGGGTTGCCACGGGCAATGTACTGAGCCTCTATGCCCCGATCGAACCTGCCAGGCGTTTTGCTCGGAAGGGTTTTTACCGGATGCCAACGGTTGTCCCTCATGCCGCTGCCGGGAAGAGGATTGCGCCTGTGCCAGCGACGAAGACTGCCCCCAGGGGCACGTCTGCGAGAATTGCCTATGCCTTCCCGACGACAACGATCCTGCCAACCCGGACGAACTTTGCGGTTGCCCCGACGATTGGGCTCCCGTTTGCACGGAAAGCGGCGAGCAGTTCGCCAACGATTGTATCGCCTTGTGCCTTCTCGGTGAAAGTGCTGAGTTTTTTCCCTGCGAAGAGCCCGGTGAAACCTGCGTCACCAATGAGGATTGCCCGGAGGGAACCGAGTGTATAGCAGGGGTCTGTTCCGTCAACACGGATTGCAATTGTACCGGAATTTACAACCCGGTTTGCGGAATGAACGGCGTGACCTACGCCAACGAGTGCGAGGCCCACTGCATCGGAGTGACGATCGCCTATTACGGAGAATGCGACGATACACCGGTCTCCACCTGCGAGCCGATCTGCATCAGCGTTTCGGGCACCGAGGCATGGAGTTTCCCCTGTACGGGTACGGTGGTGTACGAAAGCTGTTTCGAATGCGTGATCTCGTGCGACGAAGTGGGAACCCGCATGGAAGGATGGTACGCCCATTGTCCAAATAGTGACGGTGTGGATGAAAACGTTGCTCTTGTACAATACGCCGATTGCCAAATCGGCTGCGGATGCGAGGAAATCTGGGAGCCGGTGTGCAGCCTTGACGGCCTGACGTATTCGAGCTTCTGTGAGTTGGATTGCGCGGGCGATGTGTTCGGCTACGAGGGCGAATGCGTGGATGGTGTGTATGGTTGCCTTGAAAACGCCGACTGTCCGACCGGGGAAATCTGTTTGCTCGAAGGTTTGGAAGGTTGCGACGAATGGGATTACGGTACGAACCCGGAATGCACCGGGATTTGTATGGAAGTTCCCAGCGACGGACAGGACTGTACATCGGACGCAGATTGCCCATCCGGTTGGATCTGTTTCGACGGGATCTGCGCCGCCGGAGCGAACGTCGGAGCCTGCATCATCACCGGGCGTCACGGGGAGGTCTGTGCCAGCGAAGAAACCGTAACGCAGAGCTCTTTCTCTTCGGAATTCGCCTGCTACGGTCTCGCCGAGTGTACAGTGTTGGAGGACGGCGAGTGCGGGTGGTTGGAAACGGAGGAATTCCTGGAATGCATGTCTTGGGAAAGCCGCACCCAATGCGATGAGAATGGGCAATGCGCCTCGGGTGAATACTGCGATCCGGAAGCTTTCTGCCTTCCCGCCGATTGCGATTGCCCCGGCATCGTAATGCCCGTCTGCTTGCCTGACGGAGACCGCTACGCCAGTCCCTGTGCGGCCTCTTGCAACGATGTTTCCGGAGTGAATCTGCAACTTTGCAGATGAACAGGTATCCTCGGGTGAGGTCTGTTTCCGCTTCTAATCCTCTAAGAAATAGTTGAAATCCTCCGCTTCTTCGGCGTGGAGGATTTCGTGCACGTGGGCTGCACTTTTTGCGGAAAATACTTGTCTCTGAATGTTTCGGTCCGATCCTATGGCACGGGCCAGCGCGGCGAGCACTTCGAGGTGGCGATCCCGCTGACTCGGCGGTGTCGCCAGAAGCACCATGCAGTGCACCGGTTTGCCGTCTGGGGTATTGATACGAAGTCCTTTCCTACTGATGCCCATCGTCGCCACGATGCGATCCCCTTTTTCGAGAATGCCGTGGGGAATGGCCAGCCCGGAACCGATACAGGTGGACATCATCTGTTCCCGTTCCAGCACCGATTCGAGCAAATGTTGCCCATTTACTCGCAAGTTGTTGGATTGAATCAACAATTCCGTCAACTGACGGATGGCGTCCTCTTTGTTTTCAGCCTCCATGTCTACGACGATGTTTTCCTCGTGGATGAAATCGATCAGCCGTGCGCGGTTTTTGCCGTAATCGCCGGATCGCGCCAGCGAAAAGCGGGTTAGTACTGGGCCGATAATTTCGTTGAACAGTACCGACGTCAGGCCGACGGCGAGAAAAAGGTCTTTGATTCCGGAAAATTGCGGATCTTCGCTGACGAGAAGCAAAAGGCCCACGGCAACACCTGCTTGGGGAATCAGCGCCGAGCCGAGGTGTTTTCGCACCCGGTCCGTAGCTCCGGCCAGTTTCATTGCGAAATATCCCGATGCCAGCTTGCTGCCTATACGCACCACAACGAGGACCAGAGCGATCGATCCACCCGCCACCGCATAATCGAGGTTCAGTTTCATGCCGGCCATGGTGAAGAAAATCGTAAAAATCGCATTTTCAAGGTTGGCGAACACTTTGTGTCCGATGCTGTCCTTGCCCGGCGAGAGGTTCGCAAGCGTCAATCCCAGAAACATGCAGGCCAACATCGTGGAAATATTCAGGTAATCCGCCAGACCGGTCACGATTAGAATGGCGGTCAGCGAGGCCGTCCCCAGCTTTTCGGGTCGGACGATTTTCCGGGTCGCAATGACGAGCGTTGCCCCGACGCTACCTCCCAGAACCATAGAAGCCAGCAATTGACGAAGCGGAGAGACCAGAATGGTCCACTCGGAATGGGTGCCGTCAGGGGCCAAAGTGACCCGTGCGGCGGCGTGGGCGATCTCGAAAAGAAGGATGCAGGCGAGGTTGTTCAACGCCACCGCGCCAACCAGGGTTTTCACGAACACGCCTTTCGAGCGTGTTTCCGCCACGAGGGCGACGATGGTGGCGGGTGCCGTCGAGACGGCCATGGCCCCAAGCATAAGGCTCATTGTCCAGCCAAGATCCGGGAAAAACGCCATGGCGGCCACGATCATAAGCGGCGTTAGGGTAGCCTCGAAAGCTAACAGAATCAGCAATCGTCTGTAGGCGTTGCGAAGCTTGCGGAAATTCAGGTGATTTCCTACCGCCACCGAAACGAGGCCCAGCGCGAAATTGGTGATCGGCTGAAGATTTTCGACGGTTCCATGCTCGAACAACCCGATGAGAGACGGTCCGATCAACAGGCCCGCAACGATCTGACCCGTGACCGAAGGCAGGCGAAAACGCTTCACGAACGATCCAAACAAGGTACCTGCGATCAGAATGATGGATACGACAAGGATGGGGTTCGCTGATTCGAGCATGTATTTTGGACCTTATTCGGGATTCAGGAATCGCGTGCTTCCAACCGATTATACCCGATTCGTATTCGGCTTGTCATGAGAAGGCGCATGAAACGCCTCAGTCGAGATTGACACCGCGTGTCACGAACGAAATCCCCTGCTGGCCCCCCGTGGAAATCATCACGCATTCGATCACCGGCGGAGTGATGTGCCGGTCGCTTTGCCATTCAACGACGAAATTCGCGCCCGATCCGCCGATGCGGTCTCTTGCTCCCACAATATATTCCAGGGTGGACATGGGAGGAAGGCGCAGGGGTGAGTCGGCGTATTCCCGCAGCAACTTACCGGAAGTATTGAAGTATTTCGCCGAACGAACGTACATGGAGGCTTCCGAATCCGTGTTTCGGATGCTCAGTGTATTCGTCAGGTAGAAGATATCGCCGTCTCGATGATAGATGTGAGAATATACCGGAACGTACACGCGGTGCCCTTCGGCACGGCTCATTTTTTCCAGGCTATCTAGCGAAACGATTTCGCCACCTGCGCGTTCTATCGCCTTTGCGTTGGAAAAGGCCGGTGCATCGTTCCGATGACAACCGAAAACTATAAGCGGTATAATGGATACGATGTAAAGAATTAGAACATTTCTTGGTATGGGGCGCATGGGGTTTCACCTCGTCATCCGATGTTCCAGTACTGTTTTACACCGCTTGAAACCGTATATGTTCCTCGTGATGGTACTTACTCGTTGCTTGTTTCCTTCGGATCGGCTTCCGGGGACTCGTCATCGGAGTTTGTATCTTCTTCAGATTCGATTCCCGTCTCTTGCATCAGGTATCTCAGGTTTGCGATGGAAACAGGTCCGTGGCTCAACACGTTTCGGTGAAACGCCTCCGGATCGAAGTTTTTTCCGTCCTTTTTACGGGTTTCCTCGGCAAGTTCCATGAGATCCAGATATCCGAGCACTTCTCCGGTCGCACGAACCGGTTGTTGACAGACAAGGCGGATTTCTTTATCGGCGTGGGTTTCTTTCAGGCCACAACGTTTTACCAGCATTTCCACCGCGTCCTTATAGGACAGCGAATGGCAGTGCAGGCCGATTTCGGCCTTGGCCAGGCAGGTTTTCCAGAAGCGATGATGGAGTTGAAGCAGGCGTGTTTCCGGCTTGAGGAAAAGACCTTCGTTTTTCAGCACTTCCTCGCAGTAAAGCGGCCATCCTCCTGTAAATGCAGGGTTTTCCGCGAGAAAGCGAATGCTGCGCCCTACTTTGGAATGAAACTCGTTGCGCAGATGATCGCCGGGGAAAATGTGTCGGCTGACGACGAGGTTCAAAGCGTCGCGGGGATGTCCTCTGAGGAGTTTCTCGGCAGTGGCGCGCGGCAGATTTTTGGGAACCGTAACCCACATCGTTCCTTTGCGATTCTCGCTAAAAATATCAATCTCACCGTAACCGGAGAAAGTGATTTGCGGTTCTAAGATGCCGATGGTGGGTAGCACGAGAGGCGCGTCCAACTCCTCGTTAAGCGGGAACAATTTGGATTTTTCCAGGAAACGCCGAACGCGTTTGATTTCATTGGTGTACGACGAAACCAGGTACCGGGCGGTGGGGTGGTCTTTTTCGATCTCATTGTACAGATCTTTCCACTTCGCGCCTTTTTTGATTTCTCCGGCGACCTGTTGCATTTCCTTTTCGGTGTCGTCCAAAAGAGCATCCAGGCGCTTTTCCGCATCGTCGTATTTACCGTCCCAATGAAGTCGCGAGTGCAACAGCCCGTTAAAAACGGTTTTTCCCGTGCAATATGCCCGGTTGGAGTCGGGAAGGGTTTCATCTTGCAGCCAATTTTCGAATTCCTGAAGCTGGAAAAAGAGTGAAGTAGCTTCTTCAAGGAAGGTTTCCCGAAGCGTGCCTTTAAGACGTTCGCCGAACTCGATGACGTCGAGACGAAAGAAGGCCAACGCCCCCGCTGTCGCTTCCTGGGTCATTTCCACGAACGGACGTGGTGGCTCTTTCACGTTGCGCATGGCCTGCCTGAGCAACGTAGGAGCCTGAACCATGCGGCGTAGTGCGGAAATGCCTCTTTCTTTGGTAGTTCCGTAAGTATTGGAAATAATGGAATAAACACCAAAAACCACCTGGTCGAGATACACCCCGGGATGGCAGGTGTGAAGCTGGCATTTTTGCAAGTCAAGCAACTCGCTGTCGATGGCGGCTATGGCCAGTTCATGATCGACTTTGTTGTCAGGCGACAGAAAGCGGCGGTTGATTTTTTTTAGTTTCCCTTTCAGGTCGAGCAGGCGGTTTTTCCGCCGTTGCATCGCTTTAGGGGCGAAATCGATGAGATCTTCGTCCTGTTCGTGCAATCCCAGCATCGAAGCCCGAACCGGATTCTGGCGAACGAGCACCTGGATGAGTTGTTCGAGCAGTTTTTCGAATTCGATTTCTCGTGCGTTGGTCATCGTCATTCATCTCCTGGGGACTCAGGAACGGTTTACGAAAGACAAACGGATCCAGTGGCCGCGACCCTGGAAGTTTTTCTTTGCAAAACACCGTTTCCGGCTGAGCCCCGATCATGTAAAACCCGGTCGATCCGTGTCAAGATATCGCACGAAAGAAGCGCCGGAAGCAAGACGTATTCGTTCGTTTTTTTCGTTTTCCCGCCTTTGAGTGCTTTTTCCCTATCGATGTGGGAAAACGATTGGGTAAACTTGGAATTGTGCGTACAATGAATGACAACGAAAGCCGATACAAACGTTCGGCTGGATGGGAGGATGCTCGTGACCCTCGTCGATGAACTTGAGCTTGCAAAAAAGGCGATTTCCGAGAAATTCGGGGAACTTCCGCCTGTTGCCCTGACCTTGGGTTCCGGTCTCGGAGCGCTCGCGGAGCGCATGGAGGACCGCCGCGAACTGCCTTATTCCGAGATTCCCGGTTTCGTCGAATCCTCCGTGGCCGGGCATCGGGGCAGCCTGATCGTCGGTCGTATCGGCGAGACGCCGTGCGTCTGCCTTTCCGGGCGTATCCATTTATACGAAGGATACGCTCCCCGACAGGTGGTTTTCGCCACCCGTGCGCTGGCCTATGGCGGGGTACGGTTTCTGCTGCTGACCAACGCCGCAGGGGGAATCAATCCCGCGTTTCGTGCCGGAGACGTGATGGAAATCGTCGATCATTTGAATTTTACTGGAAAAAATCCCCTCGTGGGTCCGAACGAAGATACCCTCGGTCCCCGTTTTCCCGATCTCGGGGATGTATACGATGCGAAACTGCGCGAAAAGCTCCGGGAAAGCGCCACCGAAACCGGCCTGCAACTGCGTTCCGGCGTATATGCCTGTATGCTCGGTCCCTCATACGAAACCCCGGCTGAAATCCGCATGTTGGCGCGTCTCGGCGCCGACGCCGTGGGAATGAGCACCGTCCCGGAAGCCATTGCCGCCCATCATATGGGCGTCCGGGTAGCGGGACTCTCACTGATTACCAACCTGGCCGCCGGAGTCTCTCCGGAACCTCTTTCTCACGAAGACGTCACCCGTGCCGCCGGGGAAGCGTCGGAGAAGATGATTGCTCTCGTAACCTCATTCCTTGGAAAGCTGCACCCGTGACAGGACCGATGTTCTTCGGCGGACGACGCCCGCAAATCCTCGATTACGAACAGATTGCCGAATTGGATGAAGCCCGGCGTTTTCTGCAATTCCTCAAACGCCCTCCGCAAATCACCTATGGACTGCTGGGACTGATGCTGGCGTACTTCATCGCCACGTTGTTGCTTTCGCCGTCGATTCTCGATGCCTTGACCCAGCCGGAAACGATCACCCCGGCTCTGTTGCGTCTGGGGGCGAAGTATCCTCCCTTGATGGAACAAGGACAGTGGTGGCGCGTATTCACTGCGCTGTTTTTGCACGGCGGGTTCGTGCATTTGTTGCTCAATGGTTTTTCGCTCTATTCCGTGGGGATGATCGCCGAAAACCTTTACGGTAAGCCCCGATATATATTGCTGTTTTTCCTGACGGGCGCATTGAGCATCCTGGCCAGTTATTGGAGTTCGGCCAGCATTTCCGTGGGGGCGAGCGGGGCAATTTTCGGCATTGTCGGCGCTCTGGCGACCATCGGCCAAATCCGCAAGCAGGTCATTCCCGTACGCTTCCGAGTGGCGTTCGGTAGGAACCTGCTGATTCTCATCGGGCTGAACCTCGTGATCCTGATGGGAGTGCCTCGCATCGACCACGCCGCCCACATCGCCGGACTGCTGGGGGGCGTGGGGTTCGCGTTCGCGTTTAAAGACAAACTGCTGCCACCCGTGAAGTCCCGCCGCCAGGTCTTGCGCATTCAGGCATTTTCCGCCGTGGTAACTCTGTTTGCCGCCACGGGGTTGTTTTTCGGATTGCTCAATGCAGCCGGAAGCACCTCGATGCCCTATCCGGAACGGACGGAGTACAAGAATATCAAGGATTTAGGCGTTTCCGTGGAGATTCCTCCCGGCATGGAGGAGTTGCGAGACGAAGCATTTCCCGGACTCGTCAGTTTCATTGAGCCGGGGACGCTGTTCGCCGTGGAGATCGGTGTTTTCGAGCCCGGTTTCGAAAGCCGCCACGAGGCGATGCGCTGGATGCTCGCAACCATGCGTGACCTCTACGGCGAGCGCTTGCAGAAAATCACCATCGACCCGGTTTCGGACGGCAGTCTGGACGGTCGAAGGGCATGGGAATACCTGATGAATTATTCGATTCGCGGCCTGGGAGAACGCAAGGAGCGCCAGTGGATTGCGTCGGACGGTGGGAAAGCCCTGTTGATGACGTGCAGCGCGCCGGACGTGTTGTTTCCCACCCTCGAAACCTGGTGCGACGCCATCCGTCGCAGCTTGAAATACCGAGGAAATACGGGACAATAGGGGGTGTTCCGAAGAATCTTTTTCGGACGCTGGTGGCGATGTCGATCAGGCGGTTCGCAATTTTCAAACGGGAAAGAGAACTTGCGATGAGTACCCCTACCGTAATGGACATTTTAAAGGCCCTGCCGAAAACCAACTGTCGGGACTGCGGGCAGCTCAGTTGCCTCGCCTTCGCCGCTTTGCTTCAAAAAGGCGGGATTGCAGCCTTGAAATGTCCCCATCTTCCCCCTGGCACGTTCAAGGACATTCAGAAGCCGTCGTCAGCGCCTTCCGCGTCGGAATCCATGGTCAATCGGCGCGACGAGATGGTATACGATCTGAAAAAACGGTTTTGCGACATGGATTTCACCGGTATCGCGCCTCGGCTCGGAGCGTCGATGGTCCACGAAAATCTCGTGTTGCGCTGTCTTGGGCGGAATTTCGAGTTGGACCCGCAAGGCGAACTGCATTCCGAGTGCCACATCAACAACTGGGTGCACCTTCCGCTACTCAACTACGCGGTTCGTGGCGTCGGCAAAGATACCACGGGCGAGTGGGTGCGATTCGCGGAACTTAAAAACTCGGCTGACTGGGTGCGGTTTTTCGAGCACCGTTGCGAGCGTGGAATGCGGGCCATGGCCGAAGAATCTCCCGAACTGTTTTTCGACAGCCTGACCTTGTTTTCCGCACGCAAAGCGGTGGCGACTGCCGGGGAAGCCTTTGCCCACGCCGATTTCGCCGTAGTGCTTGATCCGTTGCCGAAACTTCCCGTACTTCTGGCCTATTGGAAGGCCGAAGGGGAGTTCGAATCGACGTTTTCGCTGTTTTTCGACCGCTCCGCAGAGGAAAACCTCGGGGCGGAATCGATTTACATGCTGGTGACGGGTTGGTTGGAAATGATGAAGCGCATCCTCTCACGGCATACGTTTCTCGACCGCTGACACGAAATTACCTCGAAAAAACACATGGTTTCAGGAGTTGACGACCACGTGGAACTCCGCTTCTTCGAAATGCCGTCGTACGGCGGCAAGGTCGTCGGGATGTAAAACCCCGAAATCGCGGTATTGCTCGGCGCGACCGGTTTTTCGCCATTTGGTTTTGGCGAGGCGATTGTACGGCATCAGGTGGACATCGCCGCCGTATCCGATGTTTTGCAGAAAATCCGTAAAGCCGTCGAGAGTATGTGGAAGAGTCTGTACACCGGGCACGATGGGTATCCTCACGATGATCCCTGTCTCACTGCGCTTTTTCAGGATTGCTTGAAAATTCCGTAAAATCAACTCGTTGCCTGCCCCCGTGAGTTTTTCGTGCTCCGCGGCGTCGAGGTGTTTGAGATCGAAAAGGAACAGGTCTACAACCTCGCATAATGCATCGACTCGTTTCGGGGAAAACAACCCACAGGTTTCGAGCGCCGTGTGCACGCCTTGTGCATGGCAGGCACGCAGGCAAGCAAGGAGAAATTCGGCCTGGAGGGTGGCTTCGCCGCCGGAAAACGTCACACCACCGCCGGAGGTTTCGTAAAACGGTTTGTCTTTGAGGACTTCCGTCACGATATTTTCCGCAGTCATCCGTTTTCCGACCATTTCTATGGCGTCGTTGGGGCAGGCTCTTACGCAGTCGCCGCAGGCGACGCAACGCTCCGCATTGTGGCAAGGTCCGGTGGAAGTCATGGAAATGGCTTGTTTTTTACAGGATTCAGTGCAAATTCCGCAGCTTACGCAACGCTCGTCCAGATAAGTTCTTTCAATGGCGGGATTCCAGGATTCGGGATTGTGGCACCAGACGCAGGAGAGCGGACAGCCTTTGAAAAAGACGGTTGTCCGGATGCCGGGACCGTCGAAAGTCGCATAGTTTTGGATGTCGAAAACGATCCCTGTCTCTGAGAATCGTTCGATCGAGCCTTTTTTATCTTCCTGTTTCAACATGATTTGAAATTACCACGAATTTACCGGAGATTCTAGAGGATCCGCGTCGAGAATATTGAAGAATCACGGCAGCATACAGAAAAAAACAGCTTTGGGAAATTATCCGCGCATGAATTGGCCAAAATCTCAAGAGATTTCCGGTTTTTTACGTGCAAGCGGAAAAAAATTGACAACTAAAACCGTGCACGGCATATTGCTGCCGAGCGCTGTTGTAGCTCAGTTGGTTAGAGCACCTGATTGTGGATCAGGGGGTCGGAGGTTCAAGTCCTCCCAACAGTACCAGTAATTTCAAGGGCTTACGAATTTTCGTAAGTCCTTTTTTATTGGCGTGTCCGCTAAATGTCCGCAAATCGGAGAAAAAAGTTTCATCCCTAAGGGTTGCTTTCAATTGCAATTTAACTTCCGACCCTCCCTTATACTTTTCAAGCACTAGCCCGCATAATTCATGAAGAATCTACTGCGACTTGAAAATCCTCGATCTTTCACTTGTTTCCCGATTTTCATCCTCGACAGACTGTAAAGTATGCCTGCGGGTGAAAATCGGTCCAACTTCATGAAATATCTTCGGTTTTCGGCGTCTCGCTACGATCCTCATGAATAATGCGGGCTAGCCACAACAGTACCTGATTTCCGCCTCGGACACAAATATCCCGAAAACTCGCAAACAAAGGGCAATTGTGTCCGAAATAGTAGTGATATCATATACTTATACTGTTGACACAGGGGCGATAATGGTTATTCTGGGTATGTAGTGATGATGATGGGTCTCTGATTGGCAGGAGTGAATGACGATGACAACCAACGAAAAATAGCTTACGCATTGTCTTTCTGTGTGTCCCGCCGAAATATGGGAGGAGGAAGGATATAATTACAAGGAATGCGGCACTAAATTGAGAATACAACACTCATTGTTGTTGCACCGATCAACCATACACGTGATGACATTGATCTTGTTTCCAGAGTTGTTGGCGCGCAGCAGAGAGAGGAACCTGCGCATTGTGATGTTGGCGATGCAATAACTACCTAATGCATCATTCGTATTGAATCGATGAGTATTTTCGAGTACAATATCTCCATTTACTGTAGAATATTGAATGGAGAAGATAATGGCCAAATATTATATCGTTCGTCTCACGGATAAGGAAAGGGAGTACCTTGAGGCTCTGGTGAAAAAAGGGCGCACGACGGCTT
This sequence comes from Myxococcota bacterium, assembly GCA_963663525.2. Lineage (GTDB taxonomy): Bacteria > Myxococcota_A > SURF-8 > SURF-8. The sequence goes on along the minus strand of CAXXHC010000001.1, from coordinate 2,604,732 downwards.
ACAAGATCCGTCATGCTCACGTATTGCTGGCGGTGGATGCTGACGGTCCGGGCTGGATTGACGAAAAAGCCGCCGAAGCCTACGGATGCCATGCCTCGACGGTGGCCCAGATTCGGCAACGCTTCGTCGAACGCGGACTTGAAGGCGCGTTGAATCGAAAGAAGCAGGAGCGTCCTTCCAGAAAACGCAAACTAGACGGCGAGGGAGAGGCCGTTCTGATCGCTCAGGCCTGCTCGCCGCCACCCGAGGGTCGCTCGCGCTGGAGTTTGAAATTGTTGGCCGACCGCCTTGTGGAGTTAAATGTCGTGGATTCCATCTCGCCTCAAACGGTGATGGAGACACGTAAAAAAATGAATGTAAGCCTCACCTGAAACGGATGTGGTGCATTCCTCCGAAAGCGAATGCCGAATTCGTAGCACGCATGGAAGACGTGCTGGATGTGTACAAACGCCCTTACGATCCATCCATGCCCCTGGTGTGCATGGACGAGCAACCGGTGCAGTTGATCCGAGAAACACGGGTTCCGGTCCCCGTTGCCCCCGGTCATCCGGCTCGGTTCGATTCCGAATACGAACGAAACGGGACGGCGGCGATTTTCCTGTTTACGGAGCCTTTGGGATCGTGGCGGCGAGTGGAAGCACGCGAGCGCAGGACGAAGAAGGATTGGGCACAGGAAGTCAAAACCTTGCTGGAAGTGGATTATCCGGACGCCGAAAAGGTCGTGCTGGTCATGGATAATCTGAACACACACAGCGTCGGTTCGTTGTACGAAGCGTTCGAACCGGAAGAGGCGCGGCGGCTGACACGCAGATTGGAGATCCATCACACGCCGAAACATGGAAGCTGGTTGAATATCGCCGAGTGCGAATTGTCGGCCATGACACGGCAGTGCTTGTCGCGACGGATCGGTGAGATCAACAACATGCGCAAAGAAATCAAGGCATGGGAACGAAACCGAAACAAATGTCAAATCGGCGTCGACTGGCGTTTCACAACCGAAGATGCTCGTATCAAACTCAAATCTCTATACCCCGCTTTTCTATCCGAATGATCCACTAGGTAGAAGACGCCCCCACCGCCCCGCATTCGAGATTCCACGAAAAAAGCCGCCGGAAATCCGGCGGCTTCGAGCATAGAAACAGAAGGAAATCAGATATTTACGCCGAACTCCTTACGCGCCATGTACCGGAGCCAGTCGCGGAACTGCGGATCAGCCACGGAGATGATGTTCTTGATGAACTGGTGCTGGTTCTGTCCTGAAAGTCTCGCTACGCCGTGCTCGGTGACGAGGAAGAAACGCGCTCCGTCGCGACCGCCCATCAGGTCGGGACCGATGTGGCTGATCGGCGTGCCTTCGGGCATGAAGGGGAAGATCGACGAACGGACCTTGCCCGAAAAATTCTTGTGGGTCGATTTCATGCAGAGATAGCCGACACCGCCCTTGGACAACCCACGGAAAATCTGCGCGCCGCCACCCACGCCGGAGTGGTGGTTCTTGCCCCGTCCGCCGGAACTGACGTGCCCATGGAAGTCCACCGCCAGGCAGTTGTTGATTCCCATACCATAGTAGAATCCTTCGGGAATCACGACGCGCGATGCGGCAGCCACGATGAGGTTCGGATTGTTATGGATCTTCTTATAGAAGTCGTCGCCTTCCTCGCAGATGGTGAACGTGCAGACCATTTTGCCGTCGAGTTGAGTGCGGGTGCCGTCCTTTTCGATAAAGTGGCTCCCCGCGATTTTTCCCGCTTCGTAGAGATCCATGGTGAACGGTTCCATCATCTCGGTGTAGCTGCGGCCCGTCCAACTCGAATCCTTGAGTCCCTTGATGGCCAGCACGCCGGTACCACCAAAACCTACCTGGATGGCGCGACCATTGGTGTAATCGCCGTTCATTTCGATGTGGTTGACCACGTGCTGGGCGATTTGCTCTTCGGAAGGCAGCGGATTGCCCAGGGAGTTGGCCGGAAGCGCCGGAAGCTTGCCGTCGTCTTCGACGACGAAGAGTTTTCCATTATTCGCCAGCATTTCCAACTCATTGATATTGAACGTATTTTTCGCGTCGTTGTACCCGGTAGTGAAAGGAAGTTTTGGGTTGACGTACAGGACGAGATTGATCCGACCATCTTTGATGATCTTCTCGACGATTTCACCATTCGCGCCGTTGGCCAGGGCGTGGCTCATGTCGCCGTCCTCGTTGGGAAGCGTGCAGGGCGCCGCGAAAGTATCCACCATCGGTTCGCCTTCGGGGCTGTACCCCATCGAATCCACGGCGTCGGGGAAGTGGATCGACTGCATATGCGTGATGCCCATTCGCGTGGTGTTGCGGTTGACGAATTCCGGGTAAAGACTGCGGGTCAGCGCGTTGGCCGGAATGATGATATTGGTCGCGCCGCTGATGAAAGGCGAGGTGAAGACGATGTGGCGTTCTTTGAGTTCCCGGTAATGGTCGATCAGCTTGCCCAGGCCCTCGGTTTTCTGGGTGATGGCGTTGGCCTTGCGCGCCAGGTTGCCGAGAATCGATGACGTGGAGGACTTTTTGGCAAAATCGTAGAATTTTCCCTTACTTTGCAGTGCATCGCCCACACAGATTTTATGCGGTGCCATGTACAGGGCGTTTTTGATTTCGAGGTTGGTGATGTCCTCTTTCTGAATATGGTCCCACAAATCGTGGTGGAAAGCCAGCGGTTCGGAGGTCGCAAAGCCCGACGCAACGGTCGTGTCCGATTTCACGGTCTGCTTGAGAGCGTCCTCGTTGGAGAAAATGCGGTCGGCGAAGAACTTGGGATAGCTGTTCGATGTCATGTTCGGTTTCCTTTCACAAAACAAGCACTTACGAGCATTCGAGGGAACGAGAAAAAGGGATGGAAGTGGGAAAAACGACCGAAAGGTTCATCATGGTATCTTCATTATGCGTTGCGTTGAACACAAGTTGGCCTGTTGGATAACAAAAGATGTTCAGTCCGTCAACCTTTACCGTTCCACGAACCGAATATCATTGTTTTTAAGAGCCCGAATCGAATGAAAACGGGCTTATTTCTTCCATTTGAGTTCGAAGCCTTCGCCGGTGACGACCGAAGACTTCACGACGGGAACTTCTCCGTTTTCAGGAAGAATGATCTTCGCCTCGGTCGTGCCGAGAATATCCTTCTGGACGTCGATACCCGGCATGACCTGGACCAGTTCGACTCCGGCCTCGGTGAGCTTGAACATGCCAAGGTTGGTGATGTAGTAGACTTTCTTTCCCATTTTCAGGGCTTCCTTGCCACTGAACGTGATCTGGTCCACCCGGTCCACGAACTTCGGCGTGCCGGGATTGTCGATGACGATCTGTCCGTTGCGGATGGCCATTTTGGAATGGGCCGCCCAAGTTCCGATAAATATTATGGTTTTCGCGCCGTGTACGATATTCGGGAACCCTCCGGGTCCGACGTAATCGAGCATTCGAGGTCCGCGTTTGGATACGTTCACGTTGCCTTCGCTGTCCACCTGCAAAAAGCCCAGACTGGTGATATCCAGGCTTTCTTCGTACTTGTGGAACATCCAGGAAGAGCCTTCCATGCGCTCCGGGTTGATCGCTCCACCGAAGAAAATGCCCATGGTCGGCAATCCGCCATACACGCCGGTTTCGGAACTGAAGGTCAGGTCTTCGTACAGACCGCTTTCGTAAATCAGGCGGCAGACTTCTTCAGGCAAACCCACGCCGATATTGATGAATGCGCCCTTGTGCGCTTCATCGAGAAACAGTTCGGCGGCCAGACGCGCCATGGCGTTTTCCACTTCACCACGCACCGGCGTGATTTTAAGCACGTTGTTGGCGAATTTCAGTTTTTCTACCGCATCTTTGACGTCGTGCTTGGAACCGACGGTGAACATCGGCCAGTAGCGCTTCATCGGAATCGAGCCTGTCTGCTCGTTGTACGGGTTGTAGACGATGTAACTGACCTTCTCGGCGGGAATGCTGATTTCGGCCTCGTTTTTCTCGATGATTCCGCCCACGCAAGGCATCACCAGACCGCCGTTGGCACATGCCGCCTCGGTCACTTCGTAATTTTCGGTGAGCGACGAGGCGTGCTTGAAGTAAATATTGCCTTCTTTATCGGCGTATGGCGCGTTGAAAATCGCCACATCGATTTTCGGAAGGCGATACACAAGCTTATCGCCCTTGGCTTCGACGAACTGCTGCTTGGCTCCCGGAGACACCTGCGAGCCGTTCCCGACCCTGGGGTCCAGGAAAGTACCGATTCCGACTTCGCTTTCCAGGCTGTAGATTCCCTTGCCCTGAGCTTCCAACAGGAACGATTGCATCCCCTGCGCCATGGTGTGCAGTTCCAGGTGTCCCTGGTCCGCAAGTTTCAGCAGTGTTTTTTCGGTTTCAATGTGCCCGCTGATATAAGTGGTAATGATACCGGGAATACCCAGTTCTTCGATGGTGCCGGGAACGCGACCGCGCGAGCCCTGCGCTCCGACCGTAATCCAGGTGAGATCCTTGGGATGGTTGGTGGCTTCGAAAAGATCCCGGATCGACCAGTAGAAAATCGAACAGCGCGCGTGCCCGGCCATGCCGCAAGACACGACGGTCTGGCCATCCTGGAATTTCTTCGCCGCTTCGTATCCGGAAATGAATTTTTCGGGGTTGAGGTGCGACGGACGGAAGTGAATGTCGCGCCTGTTCCAGGTCATCCGCCAAATCGCAATGTGTTTGAGCAATTGTAACTTGTCGATCAGATTCATCTTTCCACCTCCACTGGTCCGGCGTTTCTCGGGAATCACTCGATCCCGATTTCGGTCGGAACAAATCGCATTCGTTTTCGTCTGAGTACCACAAGAGCGCGTGCAACGTTTCGAACAACAGTCACCATGAATCCGTCAGGGAGTTAAGCAAAACTTTGCACGATTATCAACAACTTTTTGGCTTTTCTTGCCGCTTTGCGTCATGAATTCTTTTCGCCACGCAATTCGTAAAAAATACCGCTTTTAATTACGGGTCCGATTCGCCGATTTCAGCCAGAAATGCCATTCTTAGAAAAAGGTGACACGGTGCGACATCCATTTGAAATTCCATGTTTTCTTGCAAATCGCGACAAGTGCCGCTAATAAACATCGTGACAAAGTTTTCGCTTTTGCTTTTTTTCGAACATTCACAAAGGACGAACCATGGAAATTATTGAAGATCTGATGTTCTGGACGGATTTTTCCTGCATGATCGGCGCGGGCGTACCGCTCGAAAAGTCGCTGCAAATCCTGAGCGATCTGACTCAGGAAGGCGAATGGCATGAATTCTGTCAGCATTCTCTGGAACAACTCAAGCAGGGAAACACCTTCGGGTCGGCCTGCCTGGAGTACGTCGATCTCGTCGGTCCGGTCGCAGCAACGATCGTGGAACACACCGAAAAAGAAGGGCGTCTCGCCGAAGGTATGGATCGTATCCTGATCCACGTCGAAGCACACGTGCAGGCGATGTCGGAAGAAATGCTTGAAGAATTCTTCGACGACATGGAAGAGGATAACGACGAGTACGACGACGAATCGGTCACCGACAACTAAAAAATTCCTTTTTTTTAGCCCGAATTATTCATGAAAATCGTAGCGAGACGCAGAAAACCGAAGATATTTCAAGAAGTTGGAGCGATTTTCACCCGCAGGCATACTCAACAGTCTGTCGAGGATGAAAATCGTGAAACGAGAGAAAGATCGAGAGTTTTCAAGTCGCAGCAGGTTTCTCATGAATGATTCGGGTTAGGGGGCTTTCGCTTTAAGGGCATCTATCCGGGCAGGTAACGACCTGGTTTTCCAGGTCGATCCAGCCACGGCAATCCGGGGAGTCCTCCCCGTAAACACTTGCCCAAAGATACAGGCGTCTGGATCCGATACGCAGGTTTGGGCAATCCAGGAAACGGAACGTTCTATCGCAGGTTTCCGAAAGGATTTCCTGGGCTTTTTGGCGCGTAATGGGCGGCACGGTATACACCGGCGTGTAATCCCCTTCGTACAGCTCTTCGTTCAATGCCTGAGCCAGAGCGATGTCATCTCCATCGTACTCCAGAGACAATTCCATCGGCAGGTACATCCAGTCGCTTGAAACATACCAGCGCCAGATGATGCGGTCGTCTTCGAGTACGATCTGGGTCACGACGACGACCGACAACAGCACGGCACGCGAGTAGTTCGTGACCTTCATGTATTCGCCGAGCCACAGCTCGTAATACCATTCCAATTCGGATGAATTCGGGGTGTAGGGAACCCGCACCGATTCGTTGCAGGCGTTGAGCACCGCCTCGCGGGATTGGCTCAAAGTAGGCAGGTCGATGTATTCGGGATCGAGGCAGGAGGTACACCATCCTGCAAGCCAAACAAGGACGAAAACATATCCGACAACCCGAAAACATTGCGGGTGGACCGGAGTGTTCCTTGTGTGAGGGCAATCCCGACGAGGATCAGAAAACGTACTGCTTCCGCCGCCCTCGAACCGATTGCTGGTGCGAGATGCCTTCCTCTTCTTCTTCGAAATGCGAGAAGAGATCCTGCTCCATGATGTCTTCCAGGTCTTCATAGAATGTTTGCAGGCTCTTGAACTCCTCTTTCCTGAAATCCTCGTAGGTTTCATACTTTTTGACGGTTACCATGTTTCCCTCCCTTGACTCTACAACCTCCCAGCCAATACGGCAACGAAAACTCATGCGCTTGCCAACCCCCTCCCACCGGTGGTTTTCGACGCATTCACTTTTTCCGCATGATGGTTTGCCGCAGTCCCGAAACGCCGTACGAAGCAGGAAAACCGGGTTCCTCCCAAACGGTTTTCCAGAACTTCAAACGAATCGTCACGTATACAAATTGTCTATTGAATATATTTTCGTGTCAAACTTTCCTTTGGCAGGCCGCGTAACTCCTTGATATTTATACTGAATATATTTTTTAACCTGAACATAATTACAGTTCTACAATTCGCACACCCTCGAAAACAGGAGGAAAAAACGGATGAAAAACGAAATGACATCGGTCGAAACACAGAACAAACACCGTTTGGAAACACCGACAAGTCCCCGATTGACTCCTTTGATTGTATAAGGATGAATGATCTCAATTCGTGATTATTTTTCACGAAGGATCGTTGCGACTCTTCTTGCTTTTACCGGAAGGTTGTGAGTATCACGAAAAGGGCGGCGAACGGTCGCCGTTCGAAGCGAAACGTCGGCATGGCGGAAACGATCCTCTCCGACGCATCGCGGGAGAAACAGGATGAAACACTACCTCACCGGCGCGGACGTGATTGCCCGCGCCGCCATTGATGCGGGCTGCGCCTTTTTCGCGGGATATCCCATCACCCCCGCTTCGGGCATTCTCGCCGCCATGCTGCACGAGTTGCCGAAATCCCACGGGATCGGAGTGCAGGGGGAAGACGAAATCGCCTCCATCGGCTTCTGCCTGGGAGCCGCCGCCGCAGGAAAACGGGCAATGACCGCCACCAGTGGGCCGGGGCTGTCGCTGTACTCGGAGCAACTCGGCTTCGGACTGATGGCGGAACTTCCGCTTGTTATCGTGGTGGTGCAGCGCATGGGGCCCGCTACGGGCGGCGCGACGACGAACGCGGAAGGCGACGTGCAGTTCGCGCGCTGGGGCACGTCGGGAGGCTATCCGATGGTCGTGCGTTGCCCCGTGGATATCGAGGACGCCTACCTGCAAACCATCGAAGCCTTCAATCTCGCCGCAACGTTGCGAACCCCGGTGATCCTGCTGACCAGCAAGGATCTCGTGATGAGTCGCCAGACCGTCGATCCGGCGCGCCTCGTGAAGCCGGAAAAGGTGGACGTGGTTTTAGCCGATCCCAAAGATTCCGGCTTTCTTCCATACAGGAGAAAGCATTCCGAGGATGTCCCTCCGTTCGCCCCCGTTGGCGGCGATCTGCTCACCCGCATCAACACCTCCACCCACGGAGAGAACGGCCTGCTGGTCAAGGAACCGAAACTGGCCGGGGAGGCGCTGAATCACCTGCGCGACAAGATCCTTTCCAGGGCGGACTTGATAGAATCCGTGGAAGCCAATCTCGAAGGGGGCGCCGAAACCTGCATCGTGGCTTACGGAGGTCCGGCGAGGGTTTCACGCGAGGCGGTGCGGCTGGCGAGGAAAAAAGGGAAAAAAGTGTCACTAATTCTCGTGCGTTCCTTGTGGCCGGTTCCTGAAAAAGCCCTGCGTCGTCTCGTTGGCGCACATGCAAAAATCCTCGTTCCCGAATTGAACCACGGCCAGTATCTTCGTGAAATCGAACGGCTTTTCCCGGACAAAGACATCGATTCGCTCCAGAGCATCGACGGCAAGGGCATCGCGCCGGGCCGCATCGTCGAAAGGGTGTGACATGAAATACCTCAACGTGGATCGACGCGACCTGCCGTTTTGTCCGGGATGCTCCCATTCGTTCGTGCTCGAAGCCCTGGACCGGGCGTTGGCGCAAAATGAAGCCGACCCCAAACGCACGGTGCTCGTCAGCGATATCGGCTGCGTGGGGCTGTCGGACCGCTTCTTCGACCTCCACACGCTGCACGGCCTGCACGGACGGTCCTTCACCTATGCCACGGGTGTGAAACTCGCCGAACCGGATCTGAACGTCGTGGTGCTCGTCGGCGACGGCGGTTGCGGCATCGGCGGGCATCACCTGCTCAACCTCGCCCGGCGCAATGTGGGCGTGACGGTTCTGGTGATGAACAATCACAACTTCGGCATGACTGGCGGCCAGCACAGCGTCAGTACACCTCACGGCGGGCTTACAGCCACCACACCGGCGGGCAACCTGGAATATCCGATGGATATCGCCGGAATCGCCGCCGCCGCCGGTGCCGGTTTCGTGGCGCGGAAAATCTACAACGATTCGGACCTGTCGGAAACCCTGGCCGAAGCCATACGATACGAGGGCTGTTCCGTGGTTGAGATCATGGAAATCTGTACCTCCTATTACGGTCCCCGCAACCGCTACAACAAAAAAGCCATCGCCGCATACCTCGAAGAAAGCGGTCGCCCCACCGGTGTGCTGGCGCGCCGCGACCGCGCCGAATACGCCCGCGCGCTACGTTCCCTTTGGCCGGAAACACCCAAGAATTCCTCGTGGCCCGCCATCGAAACGACCCACGCCATGGATTTCGACGGCGACGAATACAACATCTTGCTGGCGGGCAGCGCCGGGATGAAAGTCATCAGCGCCGCCGCCAATCTGGGACTGGCGGCGATCCGTTGCGGCATGTGGGTGTCCCAGAAAGACGACTACCCCATCACGGTGCAGTCCGGGCACTCGCTTTCGGCGCTGAAAATCTCCAAGCGAAAAATCGACGATCTGGGCGTTGAAAATTACGATGCGGCATTGTGCCTTTCCAAGGAAGGTCTCAAAGAAGGCCGCGCCGCCATCGAGGCGCTTCCCGATACGGCGTGGCTCGTCCTGCAAAAAGGGCTGGAGATCCGCACGAAGGCGCAGGTCGTCGCCTGCGAATTCAAAGACGCATCTCTGAAACTTAGCCAAGCGAACCGCATGGCCGCCGCGACCGGACTGCTGGCACGTCTCACCGGTGTTCCGCCGCTGGAAGCCCTCGAACGCACCGTGACAGAAATTCCCAACTCCAAGGTGGCCGAAGAAGTGGCCAAGGCGCTCCAAGCGTCCGAAACCCTGCTTGAATCCTCCGGATTTTCTTCTCTCTGAGAAAGGATTGTTCCATGCACAACGTTCTCGTTTTAGGAGCCGGACTCGTCGCCCGACCTCTCGTGCGCTACCTGCTGGACCAGCCCGACATCGGGGTGACGGTCGCCAGCCGCACGGTCGAAAAAGCCCGCAAGCTGATCGAAGACCATCCCGACGGACAGGCCCATGCCCTGGACGTACAGGATCGGGACGCCTTGCGGGAGCAGATCGAAAAAGCGGACCTCGTGGTGTCGCTTCTGCCGTGGATTCATCACCTGGAAGTGGCGAAATTCTGCCTCGACCTGGGCAAGCACCTGGTGACGACTTCCTACATCAAGCCCGAAATGCAGGCGCTCGACGACGCCGTAAAGGACAAAGGGTTGATTTTCCTCAATGAAATCGGCCTGGACCCCGGCATCGACCACATGTCCGCCATGCGCGTGATCGACCGCGCCCACGCCGCGGGGGGCAAGGTGGTGAAATTCTCCTCGTCCTGCGGAGGGCTGCCCTCACCGGAGGCCAACAACAACCCGCTGATGTACAAATTTTCCTGGAGCCCTCGCGGCGTGCTGCTCGCGGCAAGCAATCCGGCGCTGTATAAAAAAGGCGGAGAAACGGTTTCCGTACCCGGCGAAGACCTGTTGCGGCACTGCTGGCCGATGGAAATCAAAGGACTCGGCGATTTCGAAGTGTATCCCAACCGGGATTCTCTGGCCTACATCGACACCTACGGTCTGCACGAGGCGCAGACGATGTTCCGGGGGACAATTCGCTACGCGGGCCACTGCGATTCGTGGGCGAAAATGATGGACCTGGGCTTGTTCGACACGAAAGAACGCGATCTCGACGCCATGACGCTCAAGATGCTGCTTGGTGAACTGCTAGGAGGAACCCCCAACCCCAAAGCGGCTCTCGTGCAGCGTTTCGGGGCGAATGACCCACTGATCGAGAAGCTGGAATTCCTGGGCTACTTCATCGACACCCCCATCGGCGAAGGCATCGACACGCCGCTGGATGCCCTGTGCGAACAGATGGAAGCCCGTATGCCTTACGAAGAAGGCGAACGGGACATGATCCTGCTGTTGCACAAGTTCGAGATCGAAACCGACGGGTTGCGCAAAAAAGTGGACTGCAAAATGGTGGAGTTCGGCCAGCCGGGCGGAGATTCGGCCATGGCGCGCACAGTGGCGCTACCCGCCGCCATTGCCGTCAAGCTGATTCTCGAAGGTGAGATTTCGCTTAATGGCGTCTGGGCTCCGGTGGATGCACGGATCTACAACCCGGTTCTCGACGAGTTGGAGACGCTCGGCATCGTCGTGGAGGAAGCTTTGGAAGTCTGATTATACGTTCCATAGAAAAAAGAAACGCCCGGTTCTCGACACAGAACCGGGCGTTTTGCGTCTTTGCGGCGTCTCGTTTCGGGAGGGTGCATCACAAAAAATTGCCACTTTGCAAAAAACGCTCATGGCGAGTGATTTGCGAAGCAAATCGTATCGAGCCATACCATTTACTCCTCACTATTTACTCCTCGATACACCGCCCTTGCGGGCGGCACTCGGAGTGAGCGGTATACAAATCTGAGTGAAATGACAATATCCTGCTATGCACCCGTTTCGGGATTTCCGACAAGGAACTTCTTCGATTTCACCGTCGATTGTGGTATCACTTCCCCGTTTATTGCGTAATTGGGTGTCGGAAACCCTTTTGCCGCCCATCGATCGGGCTCGTGTTCAATTTTCATTCATTCGAGGTGTACGATGGCGAAAATCGGAGTGTTGACCTGCGAAAAAATCAAAGATATCCACTGCATCGGTTGCATCAAATGCCACAAGGCGATTTCGGAGAAAGTCGGAACCTTCGCCAACCACGACGATGAAATCGAAGTGGTGTTCTGGGCCGGTTGCGGCGGCTGCCCCGGCCTGTTCATGCCGAAAATGACCATCACCAACGAAATGGTAGAAAAACTCGGGCGCGAATACGACGTCGTGCACATCGGCACGTGCATCGTCAAAGCGGTCAAAACAGCGGGCTGTCCCATCGATCTCGACGACATGAAAGCCAAAATCGAAGGCAAGTGGGGCAAGAAGGTGGTGATCGGCACGCATCCCTGGTAATCGTTCTTTTCCAAGACTTAAAGCCGAAAACCTTTTACGGGTTTTCGGCTTTTTTCATGCCTGCTTCCCGTCCCTCCCCACCTTCACTTACTCTTTTGATACGTTTTTGTATAAAACATCGTTTTTTAGTCCTTTTTTGCACAAGTTTAAACTTGACTTTATGCAGTTATCATGCATTATTGCTGCATTATTATGCATTTTATGCAAATAAAGGGCGTTTTATGCAAGTACGAAAAATCAAACTCGACCGCATCGCCTCCTCCACCCGAAACGCTTCGCTTTCTCAAGACGTGCTGGTAGGAGACGAGATCGTCTGCGAAGAAGGCCGCCTGCTGGCCGTGCGAATACTCAACAGCAAATTCACGTACAATCGCATCGAAGACGTCAACGGGCGGATGATTAAGCTGCATAAAGACGACGTGCTCGCGGGCGTGCTGGGATATCGTATGGCGCTCAAGGGATACGCGGGCGTAGTGCCCGACACCCTCGCCGCCGGAGATTCGGTGCAGGTGCTCAATCTCGGCGGCGTCTTGGGACGCTGCACGGCGATCAACCCCGAACTCGGCGAGCCGTTCGAGGCCGAGGTGCTGGGCTCGATCCTGAAATTCCCCCGTATCGGCGACCGCGTGGGCCAGCCCGCTCGGATCGAGTCGAACGGTGTCGAACCCAGCAACACGCTCGACCCGACACCGCCTATCGTCTTCGTGGCAGGCACCAGCATGAACAGCGGAAAAACCGTGGCCGCCACGGAAATTGTCCGGGCGCTATCCCACCAGGGAATGCAGGTGGCCGCCTGCAAGCTTACCGGCGTCAGCCTGATGCGCGATGTCCTCGCCATGAAAGACGCCGGAGCTAGCCGCATCCTGGACTTCACCGACGCAGGCGTCGTCTCGACGCGGGGCGCGCGGATTCTGCCAGTATCGAAGGGACTTATCAACTTCCTCGCCGCCGAGAAACCCGACCTGATCGTCGCGGAACTGGGCGATGGACTTTTGGGAGACTACGGCGTCTCGGACATCCTCTCCGACGCCGAATTCCAACGAGCTGCCTCCTGCCACATCGTCTGCGCTCCCGATCCGGTCGCCGCTTACGGTGCACAGGAGATTTACACCCAGCGCTTCGGTCTGCCCATCCACGCCATGGCCGGACCGGTGACGGACAACGAGGTTGGACGAGGCTACATCGAAACAAGGCTGAAACTCGCCGCCCACAACGCTCGCTACGACCTCGAAGGACTGGCCAAGACGGTCCTCGACGCCATTTCCAACTCGGAGAAACACGCATGAACGGTCTTCGCGTCGCGGTGCTTGGAGCCGGGGGCATGGCCGGAGGCGAACTGCTGCGCCTTCTCGCCGTGCACCCGAACGTCGCCGTCATTCACGCTTACAGCCACACCCACGCCGGACTTCCCGTGCGCAAGATCCATCGCGGATTGCGCCACCTTTTGGAACTCGATTTCGAAACGTTTTCGTCTGCCGGAGTGCTCGAAGACGCCGACGTGCTGTTCAGCGCCCTGCCCCACGGAAAAAGCATGGGCGTGCTCGACAAACTGACCGACTCCTCCCTAGCCTGCATCGTGGATCTCGCCGCCGATTTCCGTCTACGCAACCGGGCAGCCTTCGAAAAAAGCTTTGTCCCGCATACCTGTTTCGATCTCGTATCCAAGTACCGTTACGGACTGCCGGAAGCGTTCCGGGAGGAATTGCGGGGCTGGCGACGCATCGCGAATCCCGGCTGCTTCGCCACGGCGGCGCAACTCGCGCTTCTGCCCCTTGCCGTGCACGCGGAACTTCCCGAAAATCCGGCGGTTTACGCCGTGACGGGCTCATCGGGATCGGGCATTCATCCCAAACCCGGCACCCATCATCCGCGCCGCCACGGAAATTTCTGGGCCTATAAGCTATTGGCGCACCAGCACGAGGCCGAAATCCGACAGACCTTCGAGACGGTTACCGGCAGCGAACAGGCGATCCGCCTGCTTCCCCATTCGGGACCGTTCGTGCGGGGCATTCACACCACCGCCTACCTGGAACACGCCCGGTACGAAAACCTGGACGCCTGTTCCCTGTACCGCGATTTCTACCGCGACCATCCCTTCGTCACCGTCACCGGAGAGCCTCCCCAGGTGGCCGAAGTGGCCGGAAGCAATCACGTGCACGTGCACGTGATGCAATCGGGGCGGGAAGTCGTCATCGCGCTGGCGCTCGACAACCTCGTCAAGGGCGCGGCGGGTCAGGCCATTCAAAACATGAACCTGTCGCTCGGTCTGGACGAGACGGCGGGATTGCACGCCACGGGAGATTTTCCATGCTGAGCGCACCTCCTCAAATGCCGGTCTACCACCAACTTCCTTTCGAAGTGGTTTCCGGTCACGGCAACGTCGTGGTTGATACCGACGGCCACGAGTATCTCGACATGTACGGCGGACACGCCGTGGCGGTGCTCGGCCACTGTCACCCGGCGCTGACCCAAGCCCTCACTCAACAGGCCAAACGCCTGACCTTCTACTCGAACGCAGTCGATCTGGAAGTGCGGCGAAAATTTTGCAAAAAGCTGCTCGCCATGGCTCCATCGGGGATGCACGCCGCCTTTCTCTCCAACAGTGGTGCTGAAAGCAACGAAAACGCACTGACCCTGGCCCGGCTGGTCACGAAACGAAAAACCATTGTCGCCTTCGAAGGCGGATTTCACGGTCGGAGCCTGCTGGCGCTCTCGGCCTGCGGCATCGAAAAATACCGCAAGCTCGCAACCATAGATGGAAAGCCTTTGTTTCCGCACGTACGATTCGCACCGTTCAACGACACCGAAGCCGCGCTCGACGCCATCGGCGACGGCTGCGCGGCGGTGCTCGTCGAACCGGTGCAGGGACTCGGCGGCGCTCGCAAGGCAAGCACCGAGTTTTTGCAAGCACTACGCGAACGTTGCGACGCCACCGGCTCGTTGCTCGTTTTCGACGAAGTACAGTGCGGCACAGGCCGTAGTGGGGCGTTCACGTCGGCTGATGCACTGGGCGTGGAACCCCACATTTTGACACTCGCCAAGGGACTCGGCGGCGGTTTTCCCGTAGCCGCCACGCTAGCCGACGAACGCGTCACCGGGTTCGCCGGGCCGGGTATGCTGGGCTCGACCTTCGGCGGAGGACCGCTGGCGGCGGCGGCGGGACTGGCGACACTGGAAACGCTCGAAAAGGAAAATCTGATCGAAAACGCCCGCAATCTCGGAGCTTTTCTGCACGACGCACTGGCGAAACTTCACGGCGTCACAGGAGTTCGGGGACTGGGATTGCTCGTCGGTGTCGAAACCGAAGCGGAGGCAAAGACGATCCACGGCGCACTTCTGCAAAAACACCGGATATTGTCGGGAACCTGCGTCGATCCCCACGTTTTACGTCTTATGCCGCCCTTGACGCTGACACGAGCTGAAGCAGAGCACTTTGTATCAGCATTTGGTGAGGTATTGGCAGAATTTTAACGTACATCGTTCATCCACGGAGAACCGCACGATGCATACAAGAATCGAAGGGCTGAAACAGGCCCAACCCTATTTTCGACTGTACAGGAACGAAACGTTCGTCATCAAAATCGGCGGGGGCATTCTCGACGACGAAAGCCAGAAACAGGCCCTCGCCGGGCAGATCGCGTTGCTTTGCGACCTCGGCATCCGCGTGGTGCTTGTTCACGGCGGCGGTCCCCAGGCCAACCGCCTTTCGCGCGAACTGGGTATCGAGCCGCAATTCGTCGCGGGACGCCGGGTCACAACCGACGAGGTATTGAACGTCGCCGTGATGACCTACGCCGGGTCGATCAACACCGACTTCTGCGCCGTGCTCAACCGCCACGGCGTTCCGGCGCTCGGACTGACGGGTGTGGACGGTCGCCTCGTCGATGCCACGAAGCGTCCTCCCGTCACGATGACCGACGACGACGGCACGAAAAAGCTCGTGGATTTCGGCCACGTAGGCGACATCCAGGGTATCGGAAACGACCTGCTGCGCGTCCAACTCGACGCCGGTTTCGTGCCAACTCTCGCCTGTTTGTGCGCCGACAATGAAGGGAAGCTGCTCAACATCAACGCCGACGGCCTGGCCCAGGCGATTGCGGTGTCGCTGAACGCGAAAAAGCTGATCTTCGTCACCGGCGCGCCGGGTGTACTGCGGGACAAAAGCGACCCCTCCAGCCTGATTCCCTTCGCCGACCACGACGACCTCGTGGAACTGCTCGATTCGGGAGCCATCGACGCCGGAATGCGTCCCAAGCTCGAAGCCTGTCTGCTGGCGGCGGAACAGGGCGTGGAGCGCACCCACATCATCGGCACGGAACCCGCCGATTCGTTGCTCGTCGAACTGTTCACCGGTGAAGGCTGCGGCACGATGATCGTCAATGAACGGGAAAAACGAAAGTACCAGGATGAAGAACTTTCCGAAACCGATTGACCTGCTCGCCGGCCTCCTTCGCATCGAGGGGATCACAGGCGAGGAGGCGGCGATCGTCGAGCGAAGCGCCACCTGGGTCGAGCGCATGGGCTTCGAGCCGGAGGTTTCCGAAAAGGGCGTGGTTTTCGAAGTCGCGGGCCAAAACCCTGGACCCACGCTGCTGTTCTGCACGCACCTCGACACCGTTCCGGCGGGAGAAGGCTGGACGCACGCTCCCTTCGGCGGTGAAAGAGAAGGTGAATTTCTGTACGGGCGCGGTGCCGTGGATGCACGCGGCTCGGCAGTGGCGATGCTATTTGCGATGGCGCACCTGAAACAACGGAGATTCGCGCAAGGTCGCGCCATTGCGGCGTTTTCGGTGGGTGAAGAAGGCAACCACCCTTCCCTGCCGAAGCTGCTCGACCGATTCGGAACGATCGATGGCGGAGTGGTGGGCGAACCCACCCAAATGCATGTCGCCACCTCCCAGCGAGGCTTGATGGTGCTCGAATTGCACGCCGACGGCAGGCAGGGGCACGCCGCACGCACCGACGGTCCCAACGCGATCTATCGCCTCGCCCGCGACCTGCAACGCCTGGAAGCGTTCGAATTCGACCGGGTGCACGAAGCACTCGGCGCGGTGCGCCTTACGCCGACACGACTACGCGCGGGCGTCGCCGACAACGTGACACCGCCCAAGGCGTCGGCGGTTCTGGACCTGCGCAGCACGCCGCGCTACACGCACGCGGAACTCGCCGAGATGATTCGAAAAGAAGTGCAAGGAACACTCCACGTAGTGGACGATCAGTGGATTCCCTGCCACACGCCCGACGATGCACGCATCCTACACGCGGCGAAGCGTGCGCTCTCGGACCGGCGCTTTTTCGCGTCCGACGCTGCGAGCGATTGGGCAGCCCTGGCCAAGCGAGAAATTCCCGCCGTGAAAATCGGCCCCGGCAATCCGGTGCGCTCCCACCAGCCGGATGAATGGATTTCGACCGAGGAGTTGCAACAAGGTATCGAAGGCTACGAGAAACTGGCGCGTGCGTTTTTCGAACCCCTCGACACGTAAAGGGAAAACCATGTCCGAAACCCGTAGAAGACGCGAAGCCATTTTGCAGATGGTCCACCGCGAGAACATCGCCACGCAAACCCAGTTTCGCGAAGAGTTGGCGAAGTTGGGTTTCGAAACCACGCAAACCACCGTATCGAGAGACATCCGCACCTTGAACCTGTCGAAGGTGTCGGGGCGCTACGCGGTGCCGGTGCAGTCGGACGGCGCGATTTCGAAACTCAAAGGACGCGTGCAAAAACTGCTTCCCGCCGGGCCCCACATGGCCGTGATTCACACCGCGCTGGGCGACGCCAGTTCGGTGGCCGTGGTGCTCGACGCCGCCGAGGACAACGACCTCGCCGGGACCATCGCGGGAGACGACACGATTTTCGCCGCGTTCGATTCCGAAACGCAACGCAACCGATGGATGAACCGCCTGAAGAAACAGGTATTTTAAACGAGTTTTCGGCGACCGGAGCGGCACCGATTCTGGAAGATGCCCCCCGCCGCCCTACCATGAAACGGAGGAAACCGATGGAAGATCAGACGATAAACAACGTGGTGCTCGCCTATTCGGGCGGGCTGGACACCTCGATCATCATCCCATGGCTCAAGGAGCGCTACGGCTGCGAGGTCATCGCTTTCGTCGGCAACGTCGGCCAGGGTGACGAGGAACTGGACGGCCTGGAGGAACGCGCTTTGAAGACGGGCGCGAAAAAAGTGGTCATCGCCGATCTCAAAGAAGAATTCTGCGCCGACTACATCTTCCCGATGATCCAGACCGGAGCGATTTACGAGGGCCGCTACCTGCTGGGAACCAGCATCGCGCGTCCGCTGATCGCCAAGCACATGATGGATACGGTGGAGAAAGAAGGTGCCGACGCAGTGGCCCACGGCTGCACGGGAAAAGGCAACGACCAGGTGCGCTTCGAGTTGGCGTTCAAAGCCTTCAACCCGAAAATCCCGATCATCGCGCCGTGGCGCGTCTGGGACATCCGCTCCCGCGAAGACGCCGTGGCTTATGCCGAGAAACACCATGTCGAACTCAAAGTGAAAAAACGGGGTGTATACAGCCACGACCGCAACCTGCTGCACCTTTCCAGCGAAGGCGGCGAATTGGAAGATCCGTGGCAGGCCGCACCGCCGCACATCTACCAGTTGACCCGCCATCCCTGGGACGCTCCCGACGAAGGCCGGGAAGTCACCGTCGGATTTGAGAAGGGCGTGCCGAGAACCATCGACGGCAAGGCGTATTCTCCGGCGGAACTGCTGGCCGAACTCAACGACATCGGTCGCGTCCACGCCATCGGGCGAGTGGATCTCGTGGAGAACCGCCTCGTCGGAATGAAATCGCGCGGGGTGTACGAAACCCCCGGCGGCACGATCCTGTACGCCGCGCATCACGAGTTGGAAACCCTCGTGCTCGACGGCGAAACCTTGCACTTCAAGGAACAGCTCGCGCCGAAATACGCCGAGTTGATCTACAACGGACGCTATTTCGTGCCCCTGCGCGAGGCGCTGGACGCCTTTTTCCAGGAAACCCAGCAAAACGTCACTGGCGAAGTGCGCCTGCTGCTGTACAAAGGCAACGTGATCGTCCGGGGACGGCGTTCGCCCTACAGCCTGTACCGCGAAGATTTCGCTACCTTCGGCGAAGACGACGTGTACAATCAGAAAGACGCGGAAGGCTTCATCAACCTCTACGGCCTGCCGATCCAGGTGCGCACGCTGATCGAAATGGAAGGCGGCGAAGGACTCAAAGGCTACACCGCGCCGAAATATTCGAAGTATCGGGATTCGTTCAAGAGAGACTGACATGACATTGTACGAAGGACGCCTGAATCGACCCGTTTCCGAGTTGATGGACAGCCTCAACCGCTCTCTACCCGTGGACATCCGCCTGCTTCCTTACGACGTGGCGGTCAACCGAGCCTGGGCGGAGGAGTTGGGACGCATCGGCGTTTTCGGGAAAGAGGAAGTCGAGAACGTAACACGGGAACTCGATGCGCTTTTGGCCGAGGCTCGCGCCGGAGCCTTCGACACCCTGCCGGAAGACGAAGACGTCCACACGTTGACCGAGCGCTTTCTCACCGAGCGATTGGGCGACACGGGCGCGAAGATCCACACCGGTCGCAGCCGCAACGATCAGGTAGCCACCGACTTTCGGCTGTATATCATGGATGCCCTGAACGGTCTGATGGACGACGTGGCCACGCTGCTTGGCGTGCTGCGCGGTCCCATCGAAACCCACGCCGCCACCCTGCTCGCCGGAACCACGCACCTGCAACCGGCCCAGCCGATCACCCTGGGGCATTTTCTCGCATCACTGGCTTCCGCGCTGCTGCGCGATTTCGACCGCCTCGCCGACGCCCGCGGACGCGCCGCCCTGTGCCCGCTGGGCTCCGGGGCGCTGGCGGGTTCCGGCTTCAAGGTGGACCGTGTGCGGCTCGCGCGCGAGTTGGGATTCGATGGCGTGCTGCCCAACAGCCTCGACGCCATCGCCGATCGGGACGCCGCCCAGGAAACGGCGGGGGTCTGTGCGATTCTTGCAGCGCACATCTCGCGCTACGCCGAACAATTCGTGCTGTGGAGCCATCCTTCGTTCGGCTATCTTCGCTTCTCGGATCGCTGGTCCACGGGCTCATCCATGATGCCGCAAAAACGCAACCCCGACGCCATGGAACTGGTGCGGGGCAAGGCGTCGCGGGTCGCCGGGCAGGTGACGACGCTGTTGTCGCTGACCAAGGGGCTGCCGCTGTCCTACGCCAAGGATCTCCAGGAGGACAAACAAGCCCTGTTCGACGCCGTGGACACCACATGCCTCGTCGTGCAGGTCATGGCCGGGGCGTTGGCCGACGTGGAATTCCTCCCCGACCGCATGGCCCGAACGCTTACCGGCGACATGCTGGCGACCGATCTTGCGGACCGGCTGGTGGAAGCGGGCACGCCGTTTCGTGCGGCTCACGGCGAGGTGGCCCGCTGGGTCGCCGAATTGGAAAAAGCCGGGAAAAATCCATTGGATACGACCCTTAAGGAGCGCAAAAAACGTTTCCCGAATCTGTCGGAAAAAGCGTTGGCCCTCGATTATGAAACCTCCATCCGTCGCCGCGATGTGGAAGGCGGGGCCGCTCCCTCGCGGGTGCGGGAATTCGTAATAAAACTGGATCGCTGGCTGGAAAATCGTGCCGCCTCAGGGAACGATTCCTCCGTCTCGGATTCCGAAAAATAGCGATCCGGCACCCTCTCAAGCCCGGCGAGCATTCATGCGAAACCGGGCGTGCTTCTTTCTCCAACCCGATTCCAAACGCTTGAAAAGCGCAAAAAAGCCACATTTTTGAAGGATTTGTGACAAATTCGTCAAATCTGCATAAAAAGCTCCAAAGTCCCCTTCTTCCCCCTGTTCTTCCAGCGGATTTGTGATATATTTTGCCCGAAACAGAGTCTAATTCTCTGGAAACTGGGCGATTGGTTTTGGAGGCGCAATGTTCGAAAAACATTTCAAATTACTTCTCGGTGTCATGCTGGCCATGTGTCTGGCGGCCTGCTCCGATACGGGAAACGGTCCGGCTTCCGGCGATGAGGAAGCCATCGCCTGCACGTCCGACACCGAGTGTGCCGACATCCCCGGCGCGTGGTGCTCGCCGTCCTCCGAAACCTGTGTCTCTTCCTGCACCTCTTCCGTCGACTGCCAAAACGACTGGATCTGCGACCGCACATCCCGGAAATGCCTTGAATGCCTGTACGACAGCCATTGCGAGGGAAGCTGCGACACCGAGACCAACACCTGCATTCCGCCATGCACGTCGAACGACGACTGCGGCGAGGGAAAATATTGCGACGATGGAACCTGCAAAGTCGGTTCCGGCCCGGCGGACGGCGACAACGATGGGGAACTCGACGTGGAAGATGGCTACGTGGCCGAATGTCCCCTGGATGGTGACGGCATGTGCGAACCCGGCTGCACCACCTGCGACGGCAAGTTCGTCTCCACCACCTGCCGCTCCTCGGGAGAAGGTTTCGACCGCCAGAACTGCGCGTCCGACGAATTCTGCCACCCCGAAACCGGCACGTGCGGCCCTCTGTTGTGCGAAGGAGGTGTTTCGGAGTGCCTTGAGGACCGAGCTGCGGTGAAAATCTGCCACCTGGACGGTACGGAATTCACGATCGAAGAATGTCCGGAAAACTGGAAATGCGCCGACGCGGCCTGCTACGTTCCCGCCTGCGAGGAGGAACGCAACGCCCGCGCCTTCAACTTCGAGTTGAACTCCGAAATCGCCACGCCGGACCGCTTCTGCAACACGTCGATCAACCTCGGCAGCGCCGTTTGGCGCACCGACAACGTATACGATACCGGGCTTTCCTTCAACGGCATCGAACAGCGCTCCTACATCCTCGACGGATACGGCAGCTATTCCCGAACGCTGAGCCTCGCCATGAACGTCAAGCCCGAATGGGACGCCCCGGACTCGGGCAAGGAAATCTTGCTTTCCAAAGGCTCTCTGCCGGACTTCCAATTGAGCCTTGAGAACAGCCGTATCGTCTTTCGCATGGCAGATGCGGCGGGAGACCAGCAGTTCATCCAAGGAGAACGCCAGCTTGCGCGCGACTCCTGGACGCACGTCGCGGTGGTTCTGCACAACGGAGAATTAACCCTGTATATCGACGGGGCAAAGGACGGCCAGACGAAGGAAATCACGACATTTTTGCAGGAAAGCGACACACCGATCATCCTCGGCGGCACCCTCGACGACGAAAACGTCCTCCAATACCCGTTCAAAGGGATGATCGACAACCTCTACTTTTCCCCGGAAAACCTGGACGAAGACGACCGCGCCTACCTGGCGAACGCCGAGCACATCTGCGTCCCGCTGGAAGACTACGAGATCCGGGAACTCGCCTGCGAGAATCTTTGCGAGCGCCGCCTCGTGATGGTGCCCACGATTTCCGACTGGACAACCCCGGGCATCTCGCTGCTTCCCGATCAATCCCTTATCCTCGATCCGGGAGGCTGCCCCGACAACGGCACCACAACCCAGTGTTATTCTCCAGCCGGAAAAGCGGGAGAAACCTGCGGAGCGGGCTGCCGGGTGCCTAATGCCCTGAAATACTCCCTTGTGGTGCGCTATTCGATCTCCGACGTCACCCCCGGCTACTACGCGGGAAAACGGGATGTCTACAGCTACCACAAACCCGCCAACCTCGAATTCGCTTTCAACGATCCGGCGGGCGGATACTCGGAGTCGCGCATCGGAGCCGTGGTGGAACAGGGGTTCTGCCCCACCAACCGCTGCCCGGAAAACATGGTACCGGTTCCCGGTCACAGGGTATGCATCGACCGCTACGAAGCGTCCTGCAGCAGTGCCGATTTTCGGAAAAACCCCTGCCTGCATGGGGAAGAGGAATACGAAAACGAGGCAGCCCGAAGCGTCGCCGGGAGAATCCCCTGGTACGACCTGACGCCCGAAGACGCCGCCGCCGCCTGCGAACGAGCGGAAAAACGCCTGTGCACCCGCGACGAATGGACCGCCGCCTGCGAGGGCGACCCGGCCACAGAATTCCCCTATGGCGACGGGGAGTTGGAAGACACGTGCAACGACGGGCGGTATTCGCTCAACGATCCGAAAAAACTGATGCCCACCGGCCTTCTCAACCGCTGCATCAGCCAGAACGGCGTGTACGACCTGTCCGGCAACCTCGCGGAATTCACCTCGACGCTTCAGGGCATCTCCGGCCACGCCACCATGGGCGGAAACTACGGAAACGAGTATCAGACCCGTTGCCAGAACAACGTGGCGACCTACGACCGCAACGACAAGTACGGCTTCCGTTGCTGCGTCGATACGGAATTTCCACCGGAAACGCTGGAACCCTAATACATTCGCGTTGTTAGGTAAAAATCCTCAGGAAAGAGCCTCGAAGGCACGACCGGATATGGCATCGAGCCAGTCCGATGTGACGCTTTCGAGGGAGGAAAGCAACTCGTGGGCCATAGAGAGGTCCATCTCTTCGTAATCGGCGGCTTCCACCCCTACCACGTACATTCCGGCCCGGCGCGCCGCCTGGGTTCCCATGGCGGAATCCTCGAAAACGAGACAGTTTTTCTCAGGGACGCCGGCAAGGCCCGAAGCTTTGATGAACGGACCGGGATAGGGCTTGCCGGGAATCACATCCTCGGCTCCGACGATGAAACGGATTTCATCTCCGATCCCCAACAGAGTAATCACCTGCTCGACCTCTTCCCGGTAGCTACCACTGACGATAGCCACCGGCACGCGCTCGGCACATAGTCTTACCGCCTCCACCGCGCCAGGCATCACCTTCATCGTTCCATCGAGAATTTCCCACTTGTGGCGCTTGATTTCCAACATCAACGCCTCGGGAGTCACGGGCAGGCTGTAATTCAAAATGCAACGGTCGAGAATGCTCGTCCAGGGCAGACCGATCACCGCCCGCTCGTCCGCCTTGGAAAGCGTCGCGCCGAAATCCGCCACGGCCAACCTCGTCGCTTCCGTGGCCGCCGCTTCCGAATCCACGAGCGTTCCATCCATATCGAAAAAAACGGCCTGTATCCAACGTTCTGGATTCACATTCACCTCAACGAAAAACGCCGCCCGAAAGGGCGGCGGATGAGCTATAGATTCGAGCGTGCCATTATTTCGAGGATCTGCTCGCTGGTCAAGGCATAGTCGAAGATGTGGAAATCGTCGATCATTCCCTCCAACCCGACCTGATCCGTCCCGACCATAAGATGTCCGATGCTGTAGACTCCGGACTCGTTGGTGAAGTCTCCGCCGAACCCGGTGCAGGTCGGTTCGTCGGTCGTCTCGTCGCGGCGCTGCTTCGTCCCACCGGTTTCTTCTTCCTCGTCCTGGTCGCCGTCAGCCACAACGGTGGCTTCCTCGGCAATACCATCGATGAAAATCGTCACGTTGCTGCCTTTGCGCGTCACGGCGATGTGATTCCACTGGTTCTCCGCCAGCGCGTTCTGCCCGGTGCAGACCATCATCTCGGCTTCGGAACCCGCTTCCTTGATCGAGAAATTCACGATGCCATTGATAATGATAAAGCCAATCACGGCGTCTTCGGTCTGAATGGACTCGGAATTGGTGTAAATCCCGTGAAAATCCTTATTTTCGGTAGGTTTGAGCCATAGTGCGTAGGAAAAATCTCCGTCTTCCACTTTCAGGCAATCCTCGTCGGCCATCGAAATATACTGCTCGGTTCCTTCCAGTTTCACCGAATACCCCACCTTGCCGTCTTCACCCATTCGGGCGTTCCCCGAAGCGGTCCCCGACGCCTCGCAGGAACCTGTGCTGGCGAAAGTTCCCGTGGATTCGTCGAAGGTCCACAAGGCCACGAGATCGGAAGAAACCGGCTGTTCATCGACGACGTCGGGCAGGTCGAAATCCGTTTCGGCACGGTCGGTGACTTCCCTGTCTCCACTGACGGAGGAATCCTCGTCCTGGTCCGCACCTCCATCGCCGGGTCCGGTGGCGCCGTCATCGCTTCCGCAACGAAGAGACGGCAGAGCCGCCGCCAAGGCGACCAGCAGAAACGTAGCCCAGATTTTCCCTATGCGTATGCCCATGCTTGCCTCCATACGTGGCTGACCGACTTGCGTCCGATGCGGTCAAGCATACCCGTTTTGCCGGAAAACGTCAACGCTTCATCGCGACCGATAGTCTCGAAACCTTCGCACGATTTCAGCGGACATCCACCAAGTATAAGACGTAAAAGGCCGGGATTTTCATGAGAAATCCCCACTCGCCGACAATCAGTTGCGCTCGTCCGGCATGTCGTTCCAGAAACGCCAGAACGCGGACTCCCAGCTTTTCGATTGTACGTGCTCGAATCCCGCACGGCCCATTTTCCGACGCAACTCACTGTCTTCCACGAGTTTCGCCAACCCCCTGGCAAAATCTCCGGCATCTTTGCCCCGAGTCACGATGCCCGTCTCGCCATCGACGATCACTTCCTTGGGGCCGCCGATGTCGCTGACGATGGTCGGCAAGCCGCTGGCCTGGGCTTCGAGCAGCACGGTGCCGTAGGTGTCGGTCGTGCTGGGAAACGCGAAAATATCCGACGAGGCGAAAGCCTGGCTGAGCACCTCGCCTTCCAAAAAGCCCGTAAACACCACGTCTTCATCCTTGAACTGCGCCTGAAGATCTTCCTGGTAGGGACCGTCTCCGACGAGAATCAACGTGATATCGGGATGTTCCTTCTTCACCATGCGGTAGGCGTCGCGCAGCACGTCGAGGTCTTTTTCTTTCGAAATCCGCCCGACGTAGAGGATTTTGGTCTTTCCGTTGAGCTGGTAATCCTCCCAAATCTCCTCGCTTCGGAATTCTGGGGAGAAATCCTCCAGTTTGATGCCTTTGGGGAAAATGCGGATGTCGGGATGTTTCAGTCCGTGCTCGCGCAGCATGTCCCGGTAGTATTCGGACAGGACGTACACCGTATCGAGTTGCCCATAGAACCATTTCACGTAGGACCACGTAAGCTTCAGCAGCGACTTGTCGCCCGTGAGAATTTTCACGTAGTTGGGCAGGTCCGTGTGATAGATACCCGCCGTCGGCAGACTCAGCACGCGGGCGACCATCAATCCTACCACACCCACCGGACCGGGCGTGGAAATAATCAGCCGGGTGAACTGCCGTCGTTCACAGTGGCCGAGGACGTCCAAAAACGGCGGAAGCGACAGCGACATCATTTCGTATTCCGGCAGCTTGAAATTGAAAACCGGCGTGAAATTGGTCATGTCGCCTTCGAATTCCGGGACGGTGGGACTCGAGGTAATCACGTTGATCGGCGTGTCGAACTGCTTGGCCATCCGGCTGATGGTCTGAATCGTGCGAGCCACACCGTTGACGTCCAGCAACGTGTCGGTGAACCAGCCCCAATTGGGCGGAAGGTTGACCGTGGAACTGAGGCTGAAGTGGCTCGATACGCTGCGGCGGAAATCCACATTGCGGTACACGTGGCTGAAACCGCTCCAATAGGGATACAGCGACATCAGCGCGGGCATCAGCGGTGCGAGTGCTTCCAAAGCCTGCACCACGCGACCTTTGCGCATGTACTTCATAAAATTCTCGCCGCTGCTTTTCACCATCCGGTTGAACATCGTGCTGGCGAAGGCAAAGGTTTCGTCCTGAAGTTTGCGGGCGGGCTGGCGGTCCAGCAGCAGGTCGTCGCTTTCCCAGTCCTGCGTGAGAATGCGCACGAAGCTCCACAGGTCGGTATCGTCTCCCTTGACCTGAGGCGCAGGATCCCAGGACTTGGTTTCGTGCGACAACCCGACTCTGTACAGCGCCGGGAAACCGGATTCGGTCGCCACCGGACCGAAGACGCGCTCGATCATCTTCACGGGCCGATGTTCGACCGGCGTATTTGTAAGGAATTTCCGATGGTACCACTTGGCGAGAATCGAATGCGCGCCGTGCGCGAAAGCCAGAGCGTCTTCGTGCTGCCCCTCGCCGTCGCTTTCCCGGTTGACGATGCCCTGCAGAAATTCCTGCCAGGTCTTCGCCCCATTGACGCGGGTCCAGGCTTTGGCCAGCTTGTAGCCGCTGTGATCGTCCGAGCCGCCCGTAAAGGCTTTCAACCAGGGTTGTTTTCCGACCGGCTCGATCTTGTGCTTGTCGGCCCATTGCTCGATCAGTTGCGGCGTCAGCGTGTTGAGAATCTCCCGAATCTGTACGTTGGCCTGTTTGACCAGCGCCCCGTTGTGCACTTCGATGTTCTCGAACATCAAAATCAGCTTCTCGATGTGGTCGGGCTTCATCACGCCGGTCATATCGAACACCGGATGCGCCACGACGTGCACGATGTTCCGCTCGCGAAGCAGTTGCTGCAACTCGTAAATATCCGGCTGAACGAGGCGGATTTCACGGAATTGCTCTTCCGTAATGCCGTAAGCGAGGATGTGGATTTTCACACCGTCTTCGGGAAAACCCGTGCTGATTTCAGTACTTATGAAAGCATCGTCGTATTTTTCGGCCAACTCCACCGCGCCTTCGATGCGGTCGTGGTCGGTGACGGTCACGAAGTCCATGCCCCGGCGTTTCTGGGTCCAGTACAGGTCTTCGGGCTCGGTGTAGGATTCGCCCGCGCCGAACCGTCGCATGATCCAGTACGCGGGGTAGTCGGAATAGATGGAGTGGCAATGAAGATCTACTCTGGCCATATTTTCCTCTCGTATATGCAACCCTTCGAAGTTGCTGGAGATTTCTGCCTTTGCTACCAATTACCTCTATAGTTTCCTTGCATTAGTTGAATCTTGTATGAAATTCATGCATGAAATTCACGATTTTTTCATGTTATTTTGAATAGAAATTCCAATCCGGCAAGTTTTCTGGGAAAATATTTTCATCATTGACATCGATTTCGCCAGAATCGCACCAAATTTCCCCCATCACCGACCCGTTTCCATCCTGTCGAAATACCGTTCCGGCGACCGATCCCGGAAACTTTCGAAACGTGCAAATTGATGAAAAAACGTGCAGATTCGGAACCACGAGCGTTGCGAGAAAAAATAGCACGTTGCGAGACTTTTCGGTCGAAAAAGGCCGTTTTTGTCCAGTTGCTTTACACTTTTTTCTCGGTTACCCCCGACTCGTTGCGAGAAAACCGGAGGGAACTTTGCACGTTTCGTCGCGAGTTTGCATGAATTTTGCGGCTTGAATCGAGCATGACGTGAGTTTGCGTAAAAATGCACGACTTTGCAGGATATTCAATAGATTTTGCACGAAAAACACGTGCCTTTGAAATCCGTGCCCGATTCCCCTCGCACGTGGAGGCCATAAAACAGAATTTTCCCTGTATCCCCCCCTACGGCTGTTCCGAGAGCCAAAGCTCCAGGTCGTAGCGGTTACCCACGTTGCCGTTCGCACCGACGACTCTCAGATAATAGTAGGCGAAGTTCTCCACATCGTAGAGGATGTGCTCGTTGTTCGAGCGGCTGGTGCTGGACAGGATCACGTGGCCATAGCCGTCGTACAGGTAAATGTCCAAATCGCCTAACTGATGCACGAAGGTCACGTAAATCGTCAGGCGCGGCAACTCCCCGCCCCAGTCGTCGGAACTGATGGGAATCGCGAACCAGTCCTCGTCTTCGGGACAGATGTACAGGTCCGACGTCGTGCCCAGCGGGGCGATGGTCGCCCGGTAGGAGCTGTCGTTGTCCTCGTAGATATCCTCGCGACATCGCTTGACTTCCACGGAGTAGGCCACTTCTCTCGGAGTGATCGGCGGCGGTGCGAACTTGAGATAGTAGCGCCCGCCCGAACTGACCACCTTGTCGAAGTATACCCCGCCCTCCATCGAAATCGGGTTCTGCACCGCAAACAGGCTGGAATCCAGGAAGTGCGTAATCATCGCCTCTTCGCCCACGTCGAAACGAATATACGCCTCGATGTGCTCGTTGTCGGCGAGATCCAGCGAAAGCCAGTCCTCGTCGTCCGGGCAGATCGTCATCGCGACCGTGCCCTGCTCGAACGGAATGGCCTGGACCGTGCTGTCGTTGTCCTCCATGCCGTCTTCCTCGCAGATATCCTCGAAGCCTTTTTCCACGTACAGCACAGCCGAAGCGGCGTAGTTGGAAAGCACGTAGGCATAAAGCAAGTAATCTCCGGCACTTTCAGCCTTGTACACCAGCACTTCGTTGTCCGAAATCGAATCGCTGCGCTTGAGTTCCACGCCGTCGGTATCGGTCAGGCGAAGGTCGATGTTGCCATCCACGTGCTGGAAAGTCAGGTCCGCCCGGATAATTTCCCCCTGGTCGAGATGGTAGGAGAAGATGTCGGTATCCCAGGGACAGAATGCCAGAGACAGCGGAGTTTCCACCAATCCGACGCTCGCCTCTTCGGGAATGTTGTTGGGCTCGTAATCGTCGTTGGTGCATCCTCCATACGGGGTCACCTGCACGTTCAACGAGTACGGCGAGCGCCAGTTGCTCCATAAAGACCGGTGGTTTACATACACGATATGCTCGCCTGCCTCGCCCACCGGAACCGTATAAGCGACCGAACCTTCAAAGCTTTCCTGGTTGAAGCAGCGCATTTGAACCGGATTGATGGGAATCAGGCAGATTCTGATGTGGCCGTACAATTCGGAAGTGAATTCCACCTTGATCTCGTCCCTTTCCTCCAACTCGATGGCGTAGTAGTCGGTATCCTCTTCGCAAAGCACAAGATCCTGGAGGGCTCCGGAAGGCAGCGCGGCGGGATCGTCCAAAGAAGAAGGCTCGTACGGATCGTCCAGGCAAGCCGGAGTGAGATCCACCTCCTCGATTTCCATGATATCCCCTTCAGGTTCTGCTTCCTCCTCTTCCTCTTCAAGCTCTTCTTCGAATTCTTCCTCGTCGGGCTGGGGCGGATCTTCTACCGTGACGCCCAATGTGTAAAGATTTTCGACACCCGTTCCCTGTCCACGCACCATAATGTACGTGGTGGAAGCCAGCACGGTTTCGTAACTGATTTCCTCGAAATCTTCCGCCGTGTTGCCGACCAGCATCACCGAATGGGTATCGTCGCGAACGACGAGCGACAGGTCGCCGAAAGAATACGCATAGGAAACCGTCACGGTAACAACCTTGTCCGCCTCCACATCCACCGCGAACCAGTCGATGTCTCCCGAACAGATCGAAAGATTCGTGTATTCACCGGGATCGATCACGCTGGCCACACTCTGGTACTGGTTGGAGGCGTTCGCGTCGAAGGCATCCATGGGACAAACCCACGTCGTCTCGTCCGGGTCGCGGTCGATTTCCCGTTCGATTTCAAGCTCTTCCGCTTCTTCCTCCGTTTCCTCATCCTCGAATTCGTCCGCCTCATCGGCCTCGATTTCGCTTTCCTCTTCCGATTCAAGGATTTCTTCCGCTTCTTCCTCCTCGAAATCGTCTTCCCACTCCTCATCGGGAACTTCTTCGCAATACGCACCGCCCCCGCCGGGGTCCACACACTCGCCCGCGCAGGCTTCAACCCCGGCGTTCAGGCATTTCGGAATACAATCGGGAGGCGCGGAAAACGAGTGTTCGTAGCGCACGAGCTGGCTTCCAACACAGATATACCCCGACTCCCCCGGCACGCCGTCGGGCGGGAAGCAGTTGCGCGGCTGCACGCCGTCGCAGTTCGGCTCGGCTTCTTCCTCCTCGATTTCCTCCTCCGAATCAAGGTCTGCGTCGTCGTCCGTCTCGATTTCCTCTAGGATATCGGCATCCATGTCGGCGTTTTCGTCCTCGTCCGCCGGAATCACAGTATCGTTTTCCTCGCCCTCGTCGGCGGTTTCCGCACCGTCCTCGGTGTCGATAAGGTCGGTTTCGGATTCCTCGGAGCCATCTCCGGGAAGAATGGGGTTGGACTTTACGTCATCGCTACACGCAGCGAGCAAACCCAATACAAGGAGAATGAAAAGTGGCTGCAACCCGTAAAATTCACGCTTCATGGACGAAATCCTTTTCGCTCTCGATACGATCAATACCTCATACCCGACGTTAGACGCAGACGAGCCCCCGATCCATGCTCGCTATTATACCCCATCCATGTGAGATGCTCGACCTTTTCGGTCGGTTTCATTCTTGTAGGGGTACATTGCAAATCATTATCACCATTTCGAACCCGAAGGGTCCAATCGCCTCTCCCGCTGGGAGAGGCCGGTGCGCTAGCACCGGGTGAGGGGATTTTATGTACCCTCACCCTAACCCTCTCCCTAAGGGAGAGGGAAATATTTCCCTTTGATATTCATAGGTTACAAAAAATCCAACCATCATTCTTCAACAATGCTTAGTGATAGTCCCTCTTGGGGTCCGCAGAACGAAAAAAAGCCCGCCGGAAAATCCGGCAGGCGCAGGTACATACTCGGGGCTTTCGCCAAAAAACCGAAGGTGTTACTCGGCGGCGATTTCTTCGAGAATCTTGTTCACGGTCTTCGCCAAGCGGCTGATGTGACGGGAGGCGTTTTTCTTGTGCAGAATGCCTTTCGCCGCCGCCTTGTCATACAGCGTGGTGATTTTCGGAAACGCGGCCTTGATTTCCTCTGCCGTTCCGGTGTCGAGAAGGTAGAAGAATTTTTTCACTTCCGTGCGCATCGTGCTTCGCTGATGGCGGTTGCGCAGGCGGGCTTTTTCGTTGGTCTTGATGCGTTTGATCGCCGACTTGTGGTGTGCCACAATGTCCTCCTTTGAATCGTCTTTTCGCGGCCATCTCCGTCAGGGAGAATGGACTCATCTTTTTAAAGAGCGCAGGGGGGATTGTCAAGCAAATTCGGCTCTTTTTTGCGGAAAACTCCAGCGGCTTGGGCCATTTTCGACAGTTTCGCGCCCCAGCCACCGAACGACGTCATCCGCGACCACTCCCGCTCGCCGCATTCATAATGCCACACATCGAGCGCCATCGCAACGAGGGCTCCCGACATTCGCCCCCGGCGTTCGAACACCCGATGCAGGTTCTCCGCCCTGGCTTCGGGATCGGCCCGAAATACGGTTTCGAGCGCCAACACCGCAATGGAGAGCCGGAAATCGTCGCCGCTTTCCATCAACCACGGCAAGAGCTTCTCCCGACCTTCCTTCCCCGCCCGCGCAAGGCAGGCATCCGCCAGGATGCGCATCTGGCCGACGAAGCCGCAATCCTCGAACCCGGCGGCTTTCAAACCGGCAAGTATCGCCACCCTGAACGGGCCTCTAAAGGCCCGTTCCAGCTCGCGCGTCAATTGCAGAAGGTCTTGATTTTCCATGGTTTTCGGCTCAAATAGGCGGTCGATACGCTTCATCGTGTTCCAAGGCATGTCAACCCTCCACCGCCTGGGCTCGGTTCGGCAACATCGGGAGTTGCACGGCAACGCGCTCTG
The DNA here is from genome assembly GCA_963663525.2 of Myxococcota bacterium. GTDB lineage: Bacteria > Myxococcota_A > SURF-8 > SURF-8. Next base: position 2,572,651 of record CAXXHC010000001.1, on the reverse strand, counting down.
CCGGTTCCAGGAAACGGGGGCGAATCAGCAGGATGGCGGCGGGCAACAGGGCCACGGCTCCCACCAGGCAGGCTCCAATGGAGACGAACACCAGGAATCCGAAGAACTGCACCGGTTGGAAGGAGGAAATCATCAGCACCGCGAATCCGACGATCACCGACAGGGCGTTGAAAATGATGCCGCGCCCGGTGGTGGTCAGCGTCTCGATCACCGATTCGCGGGCCGAACGTCCGACGAAGCGTTCTTCTTTGTAGCGCCAGAGGAAATGGATGGTGTAGTCCACGCCAACGCCGATCATGATGCTGCTCAGCATCGCGGTGGTCACGTTGAGTTCGATGTGGAACAGGCCCATCAGACCGAAAAGGATTCCCATGGCCAGCATCAGAGGAACGCAGGCCATCAGCCCGGCAGTGACCGAACGGAACAGCAGCCCCACCAGGATGAAAATGGCCAGCAGCGACAGCGAAAGGCTCATGATCTGGCCGCGCACCACTTCGTCCACCATGTCGGCGAAAACGTTCGCCATGCCGCCGACCACCGTAAAAGGTCCGTCCGGATGCTCGGCCACGTACTTTTTGGCGTGATCGACCACGGAACTGATGGCGTCGCTGTTGTTGTCGTTGACTCGCGCCGTGATGTTGGCATGTTGATAGGGGAAATCGATCAGTTTGTCGAAATCGTCCGGCTCACCGCTCATCGAATAAAGCAGGAAGTACTGGGCGATGAGGTCGCGGGAGTCGGGAATTGCGTAGTAGGCCGGGTCGTCGTCGTGCATCACCTCATGCATATCGCGCATGATTTCCGAAATCGAGGTCACGACATCCACGTTGGGGTGGCTCTCCATGTGCCGGTGCAGATCGTCGATGGCCTGCATCACTTTCGGGGATTTGATGTCTCCCTCGGCGACCACCGACACGGCGAAATTCCCGCCGAAGTGGTCGTTGACGAGGTTCGCGCCTTCGCGCACCGGCGCGCCTTCGGGGTAGTAATTGACCGAATTCGTATCCACTTTAAGCAGCGCGACGCCTCCCGACACCACCAGCGCCACGGCAACCAAAGAAGCCACGACGCTTTTCGGGCGGCAAACGATCACGTGCGCGAGACGAACGAGCAGACGGTCCAGAAGTTTGCGGCGGCTCTCGCCTTCATCGTCGCCAAGTTGCACGGGTTCGGCTTTGGGCAGAACCGAGAATAGTGCCGGGAGGAAAAACAGGCTGGCCAGAAGCGCGAACGCCACGCCCGCCGAGGCGAGATAGCCCATCTGCTCCGCCGGGATGAGGATGTGGCTCGTCAGACACAGCAGCCCCGCAATGGTGGTCACGCCGGTCACGAGCACCGGCTTCGCAAGCGCCACCATGCCTTTGCGCGCCAGTTCCCGACGGCTCGACCGATTGCCCGGCACGTTGTCTTCCTGGTAACGGGCCACCATGTGGATACCGTAGTCGTTGGCCACGGCGATCAGCATCACCGGTAGAATCACGGTCACGACCATGATTTTCCATCCCATCAGCGGAATCAGCCCCATGGAGACGATCACCGCCATGACCGTAATGATAAACGGCAGCAATACACCCCTAAGTTGCCGGAAACAGAAGTAAAAAAGCACCAGCATCACCAGCAGTCCGATAGGCATGAACGTGCGCATGTCGCGGCCTATATCGCGACCGATGTTGCTGCGGATGTACGGCGCGCCCCCGATATGCACGGCTTCGGGGCCGGGATACTTCACGAGCAGTTCGTCCAGTTTCGCCAGCACTTCCGAATCGGTGGCGTCGGCGTTGAGGAATCCGATAATGGCCGCGTGCTTGAAATCCTTAGAAATAACGCGACCATACACCTGATCGTTGTCCTTCAGGCTTCGGCGCAGCGCGTCCCGCTCCGCGTCCGTCTTCGGAAGTTCCTCCACCGCCGGGTTGACGATCATCTCGCCGTCTTTCCCGTGGATATCCTTCAGTGTAAAAGGACTGAACACTTTATCCAACTCCGTCATCCGTTCCAGGCCATCGGAAAGCTTTTCGACGCGCGTCAATGTCTCGGCGGCCAGCACGTCGTCGGTTGAAAACGTAACGATCAGCATGTCCGTCCCGCCGAAAAGTTCCTCGATGCGATCCAGCGAAAGGCGCGCGGGCATGTCATCCGGCATCTGATGGGTCATTTCGGGATCGACTTCCATCTTCGGCAGTTGGACGGCGAAAAAGGCCGTTACGGCGACGAAGAAAAGAATCGTGAACCAAGGATGACGAAGCGTGGCGTCGGCGAGTTTCGTGAACATGATGACCTCCTTTTATGATAAAACATGAACCTGAATTCACTTTCATTTTCAACATACAGAGGCGCGTGAGATTTGTCAAGATGAATTTGAACTCATGTTCATTTTTTTGTTGACTTCCCTCCCGTCATCGGTCACGATACGATCAAGGAGGAACGAATATGACACCGAAGAACATCACCAAACCCAAGCAAGCCCGTTCGAAACGCACGAAAGAAAAGATCATCGAGGCGGGTGAAAAGCTGTTTTCGGAAATCGGCTACCGAAAAAGCGATTCCAAGAAAATCGCCGAAGCCGCCGGAGTGGCTATCGGCAGTTTTTACAATTATTTCCCCGATAAAAAACAGTTGTTATTGGAAATCTACCGTCGCCACCTTTCCGACGCCCACGGCGTAACGATGGTCCTGGAAAACTTCGACGCCACGAAATTCGATCCCAAAGTGTTTCTCGCCAATCTCTTGAAAAACATCATGAAGCAGCACGAGAACGCCCCAGCCTTTCACATGGAAATGGACATCATGAAAGGCAGCGACGACGACTTCGCGCGCATCCATTTGGAGGAACAGAGGAGAATCGTCGGTGCGGTCCAAGCCATGCTCGACAACAACCACGAGCATTTCCGGGTGAAAGATACCGCCGCCGCCGCCTACATCGTCGTCACGTCCATCGAAGCGGTGTTTCACTCGTTGCAGTTGTTCGAGCCGCCGGTTTCACCGGAGCGCATCCTCACCGAAATGACCGACTGGTTTATCCGCTATCTCCACGAAGACGATTGAAGAGGTTCCCATGAACGGACTTTCAAACACTTCATCCGCTTCCCATCCGAAAAGCCCCGTATTGCCACCTGCGTATTTCTGGAGTTTTTCCCTACTTGCAGTGATGAGCCATTTCCTTTTGCCGCTGTACGACCTGATCCCCTCCCCTTTTCACCTTCTCGGACTTCCTCCAATTGTCCTGGGCGTCGGTCTGGCGGTTTGGGGAGACACAATTTTCAAGCGGGAAAAAACAACCATCAAATCGTATAACATGCCCAGCAAACTCGTTACGGGGGGGCCATTCGCCATCAGCCGACATCCGATCTACCTGGGCATGTTGCTTGCACTTGCAGGTGTGGCGATTCTGTGCGGAAGCCTTACTCCGTGGATCTTCCCAGCGCTCTTCGCGGCGGTGATCGAAGTTCTTTTCATTCCCTTTGAGGAACACGCCATGGAAACCGAATTCGGCGAAGCCTATCGGGAATACAAGTCCAAAGTGCGCCGCTGGTTGTAACTATTTTTTTCTGTTTTTCCAATCACTTGCGCACGTTTTTTCCCTCGTCGGCCATGATTTCGAGCGGCTTCGAAGCGCTTTCTCCGGACGTTTTCTCGACCAGATCGGCGGCGCTCCGGGGCAGAATTCTGAACTGTCCGAAATCTACGTGCAAAAAGCCGGTGATCGACTCGTATTGGGTTCCGTCCAACGGTGTTTCGTATTCGTACAACGTATCGTCCACCACCACGCCCCCGGCAACTTGAAACCGTCCGTAGCCGAGTTTCGATTTCGTGACCGCCACGTCCGAAACCCGCACCAGTGTGTGTTTCCTTCGCCGGGCTTCGTCACCTGCCGAAACCACGTCTTTGCACGAAATCTCGTAGGGTTCCGGCAACTTGGGGTTGTTTCCGACCACCCGCACTTCGCCACGCGTCCCCCGATACGGCGTCAATTCCAACTGCGCGGAACAATGCTTGTAGTATGCGGGTCGAATGCCGCAGAATTCTCGAAATGTGGTGGTGACGTCGATCACGGAGCCTACCGACATCTCCGGCGGGTCGTACCCATATTTCGGAGAATTGTCAGTCGGTTTCCAGGTCATCAGGCAACCCGATTCCGGGCTAAACGACGCATCGGCCACAAAACGCCCCTGCAATCCTTTTTTTCCGATCGCGAAAGGCTTGGACGTCACCACGAGTCCGCGCAACTCTATCTTTCCGCGAGGATGGCGCTTTTCGCGTGCAAGACGATTCAACTCGACGATACTGCGGGGAGGTTCCAGGGAAAGATCCTGCCTGAATGGGTCGTAGTTTCCCGGTGCAAGCGGCGCCGTGGAGGCTTCTTTTTTCGTGGAAGAAAGTTCGCCGTTGCAGGGAGGACAAGAACGCTCGCAGCCCCCGGAAATCACACCCAGACAAAGCAACACAACCACCGACAGAAACAAATTTGGCAAAGGTCGCATGTTTTACCCCTATAGGATTATTATTAACTTTCATATGGTATTATTATCTCTTATAGGGGTATATTACAAGAATATTTCTTGAGTTTTTCGATAATTCCGTAATACATTACGCTTTATTGGTTATTTTCAAGTGCGTAGTGCGTAGGTCGGGTGATTTCACCCGACCTTTTAACCCGGAAAATTCATGAGGATCGTAGCGAGACGCCGAAAACCGATGATATTTCATGAAGTTGGAGCGATTTTCACCCGTAGGCATACTGAACAGTCTGTCGAGGATGAAAATCGGGAAACGAGTGAAAGATCAAGAGTTTTCAAGTCGCAGTAGATTCTTCATGAATTTTCCGGGTTAAAGCAGACTGATTGTGAAATCCAGGGGTTTCAGGTCTACCAATCGAAAAGCTGGGAAATGCCGAATGCCGCCAGGGGCAGAAGATAAAACACCCCGATAATGAAGAAAACCGCCACGCTTTTCTTTTCGACAGCCACTTCGGCCAGTTTGCGGGCGATTCCCAACGGAACCTTGCGCATCGGCTTGAACCAATAGACGACAATCATACCGGTGAGATTGAAACACAGGTGAACGAAGGCGATAATCAGCCCGTTGACATTCCCCGCCAGCGAGGCCAGCAAGGCGGTGACGGTCGTCCCGATATTGGCCCCGATAGTGATCGGGAAGGCGACCTCCAGGCTCATCGCTCCGGCGGCGATCAGTGGAACCAGCATGGACGTCGTGATGGAACTGGACTGGATAATGGCGGTCAATATAACTCCCACCAGCATGGCAAAGACGGGATTCGCGCCGAAAAGCCGATCGATGGCGTGTTCCATCTTCTGAAGCATCAAAGCCCGCATGTTCTTCACGATGAAATACAGCACGACGAACAATAGGAAGAGCGACAGCACGATCATCACGATTCCGGCCACGAAGGAGTCCATGCCGAACGTATCGAGAAACAGCCCTTGTACAAAACTCGTCGCCGGTTTTACGATGGTTTTCAACGGGCTGTGAAAATGCACGCCCGACGTTCCGGTAAATACATGCGCCAGCATGGTGGCGATTTTCGCCAGATAGCCGGTCATCAGTTCGAGAGGAAGCAGAATGATTACCGTCACGAAGTTGAACATGTCGTGCACGGTCGCCCCGGCGAAAGCCCGCCGAAACTCGTTTTTATTGCCGATATGTCCCAGACTGACGATCAGGTTGGTTACGGAGGTGCCGATATTCGCTCCCATGATAATGGGAATCGCATTGGGCACGGTAAGCACGCCTCCCGAAACCATGCCCACGACCATCGAGGTGGTGAACGACGAACTCTGCACCACCGCCGTGGCGAGAATGCCGATCATCAGGCCGGTGAAAGGATTCGATGTGGCGGCGATCAGCGCCTCGGCGCTTTCCTTGCCCAACAGCTTGAAAGACCCGCCCATCAGCCCGATGGCGACGAAAAACAGGTATAACAGCAAAGCAAAGACAAGGATGCGAAGCCACGTGGTCACTCGTGATACCGGCTGTTCTTCCATGACGTCCCTTGACTGGTTTTCGATTGCCTAGCTAGCTTCCGGGCTACGATACGAAGGAAGCGATCCTTCGCTGTGCCTCTTCCTAATGGCATCGGCACGAAAAGTCAAGCTGCGAGGCGTTTGCGTCCGAATAAAGGAAGTTCCAAAACCCTTTGAAAAACGAGCAGTTAAAGAAATCTCGAAAACAGGCGAGTGAAAACTAATCGAAAGCTAATAAACCTTAAGAACCTTAATCCGAAAACAGCAATCATATCGGGTAGTTGAGTTTTACAAGCTTCGGCCTGGATTACTTGGAATCCCATAGCGGTTCGACGTTTTCGAGGGCGCATTCCAGAAAAGCGTCGCAATCGTCCAGCGAGGCGCACTCGGTCAGCGCTTTGTCGATCGTCGTGTTCGATCCACCCACGGCCACCGCGCTGCACGCAGTGACGCATTCGTCCCGTTCGCTGTCCGAAGGCGGACTCACCCGGTCGCATTCCTGCATTTTGTCGCAATATTTTTCGCACTGTTTGATGTCTGCGGGCGTCAGATCGTCTCCGCATCCTAGAAATCCGTACAGCAGACCCAGCAACATCCATGTGAATATTCGTCCCATCGCTCCGTTTTTCCTTATGAAACGTCCTGATTCGCTCCTCATCAGCGGCTCGGCTCCGGCATGACGTCGGGTTCATCCGGGAAATACATATCTTCCGGCTCGGCGTCTTCGTCGCCGGAGATGTCGGTTTGCCATTGGCAGTGCACGACTTCCGTCGTGGTCGTGGCCTCGGACTCGAACTGCTCGTACGTGTACATCCCTCCAAACTCGACGCATTGAAGAAACGTATCGCAATCCTTTAATCGGGAACAGGAAATCAAATTGGGCGGCATGGAGTCTTCCCCCGGCTCGCATCGCGCGCGGCAGGCTTGCAACCATTGCTCCGTCAAGAAGCCGTTTTCGTCGCAATCCGCCATTTTAGCGCAATATTTCGGGCATTCCTGTTCACAGGTAAGACTGGACCAATACACCAGTATATCGATCTCACCGAAATCGAAATCGCCTTGGAATTCGAACGGCGCCGGGAGACCTTCATCGTCCGTGCCGGAGTCCTCGCAACCAAGCGTGGCAAGTCCCGCCAACACGAACCAAAAAAGCGAAACCGACACAGCCGACACGGAATTCATCACGTACCTTCTTGAAAAGCCAGGTCACTCAAGCGGCGGTCCATGGCGATGAGGCGATGATGAGCAAACAGCTTGGCCTGATCCAACCCATGGGAGGACAGCGGATCAAACACGCTGTAATAGAATTTGATCTTGGGTTCGGTTCCACTGGGACGAAGGGCGATAAAGGTGCGGCCCTCTTCTTCCAACTGAAAAATCAGCAGGTTGGATCGCGGCCCTTCGATGGACCCGATCACCTCGTTCTGCGGATCGCGCACCTCGCCGTTTTTCCGATCGAGAATACGCACCACTTTTTCACTGGCGAAGGAACAGGGAGGATCGTTGCGCAGACGGTCCATGATGGTTTCCATAATCTCCTGCCCCTTGGCACCCTCGAAGAACACCGAGCGGCCCCAGTCACGGAAGTAGCCGTATTTTCTATAGATATCGTCGAGAAGATCCATCAGCGTGCGGCGTCCGACGCTTTTGAGTTCTCCGGCCACTTCGGAAAGCATCAGGGCGGCGCAGGCGGCATCTTTATCCCGTACTGCAGCCCCTTTCATGTACCCGATGGACTCCTCGGTACCGAACAGGAAATCTTCAGGATTATCAAGAGTTTCGATTTCCTTCGCCAGCCATTTGAATCCGACCAGCAAATCGTGCTTTTCACGAATCTTGTAGCGTTGGGCGATGGCGGGAATCAGCGGAGAAGATACCGCCGTGGACAGCACGAGGTGTTCCGACTTGAGAAGCTGCTGCCCTTTCATTTTCGCGCAGATGTATTCGAGAATGATGGCCGCCGTCTGGTTGCCGGTCAGCAGCGCCCAGTCGCCATTCTGCAAAGGCGTCGCTGCCGCGAGACGGTCGGCATCGGTATCGGAGGCAAAGGCCACGTCGGCGCGAATCTCACGCGCCACCTGCACGGTTTGCGTCATGGCTTCCGCGTTTTCGGGGTTGGCCTGATGGTTGGCGACATTGGGACATGCGCCATCCGGTTCGGCCTGCAACTCCACGAGGTGCAGATCCTCGAACCCCGCTTTTTGCAGCATCGGCACGATGGAGGTTACGCCCACGCCGTGAAGCGGACTGTACACGATGCGGGTGTTGCGTTTATCACTGAGGCTGCCCGCCAGGACCGAATCGATGTATGCTTCATCGATTTCCGGACCCAGGAAGGTAATCCGACCGTCTTCCACCGCTTCGTCAAATGGAACAATTTCGATTTTCTCGACATTGCGAACTTCTTCGATTAGTTCGGCGTCCAGCGGGGGCGTAATCTGCCCTCCGTCGCTCCAATACGCTTTGAAACCGTTGTCGGAAGGCGGATTGTGCGACGCCGAAATCACGATGCCCGCATCGCAATTCAAATGACGGATCGTGAAGGAAAGCTGAGGAGTAGATCGGAATCCTTCGAACAAAAGCACGTCGATGCCATTGGCCGCCAGCACACAAGCGGCACTACGACAGAATGCCTCGGAGGTGACTCTCGTGTCGTAGGCGATGGCGACTTTCGGGTTGTGACCTTCCACCGAAGATTTCAGCTTGTTCGCCAGTCCCTGCGCGCTTTCGGCGATGGCGATTTCGTTCATCCGGTTGGGTCCGATACCCACAGGTCCGCGACGGCCACCCGTTCCGAAAGGAATCACTTGATAGAAGGCGTCGTTGAGCGCCTCCCAGCGTTCGTTTTCAATCATTTCATGGAGGGCTTCACGGTAGGGCAGATATCGGTCCACGGTCAGCCAGCGTTCGAGGAGTTCCTGCGACGACGGGGCTATGCGACCTTCCCGCGCCGCCTGGGCGACGGATTCCAAAGCGTTCATGCATGTTCCTCCGGCAATGCGATATGGTCGGATTCAGATTATCACCGATCGTGCGGACGAACAAGCAATCCCCGCTCGAACAGGAGGGATTTTTCCACCGTGCCGATTTGTATCGATATAGGCACTCATCGTGCCATTTCGGCACGAAAGAGCATTTTCTCCTGTAAAAACTGAGCGTTAGCGAATTTGCCCTCTCAAAATGGGATGATCCAATTCGAACTTGGACTTTGCCCAACCTGGTGCGTTTGTCGATACCATGTTGTTTTTACAGGACTTTTTTGTTTCTCATTTTTTGGCACCGCTTTTGCTAAACATATGGGCGTGCTCTCGCTCGTAAGGCAGATGGAATGGAATTGTACCGGAACTCAGGCCCTTTTTCCCTGGGGTCGAAAGATGACAGAGCGATGCGAGTGTTGGTAGTGGATGATGAGCGAAACCAACGGGAAACCATCTGCCGCGGGCTTTTTCTTTACGGATATGAATGCATATCCGTAAACGATCTCGAAGACGCCATGCAGGTGCTTCGGGGGCCGGATGGCGAGAGCATCGAGATGTTGATAACCGATATGACGATTCCCGGCGCCAACGGGTGCGGGTTGATTGACAACATCATGGGCTTGCGGCGAAACCTGCCGATCCTGGTGATCGCGGGGCTGAATCGCACGGCGGAAATCGACCGCGTGCGCCGCCGAGGGATTCCGATCCTGCAAAAGCCTTTCGATCCGGAACACCTCCACTTGCTGATGCAACGGATGGTATCGGAACGAACCCTTTGACATACGAATATAACGAACACTTTCCCATAACCTCACCTATTTTCCCCCTCTTATCTGCTTCCTATTCCCCTTCCTACGCTTTTTTCGCCTGCCTGGGGGAGACTGACCCTCCCCCGCAGGTCCTTTCTTTCTCATGAATCTTTCCGGGGTGATGAGGATTAACGGTGATTGGTGAAGAATTCGAGTCCCCCTTCTTATAAGCCAGCGTTTTCGCTGGCTTTTTTATTTTTTCAGGAAACTTTTTCTGGTGGATCGAAAAGGTGAGAGGATAACCTTTTATCAGGCAGCAAAACCGAGCAGCAGAAACCTGGTTTTATCTTGGAAATTCGGATCCGCAAAAATTCTTCCATTTTTCCGTAGCGGCGAGGCGTAAGCCCGCCGAAAAGAGGCTACGGCGGGCTTACGCCTCGCCGCTACAAACAAACCAATGGAAGATCGAGAGCGAAGAAGTAGGTCGAGCTAATTTCTAGCCCGCATTATTCATGAGGATCGTAGCGAGACGCCGAAAACCGAAGATATTTCATGAAGTTGGACCGATTTTCACTCGCAGGCATACTTTACAGTCTGTCGAGGATGAAAATCGGGAAACGAGTGAAAGATCGAGGATTTTCAAGTCGCAGTAGATTCTTCATGAATAATGCGGGCTAGCCCGACACATTGGCATTGCCGGGTAAAACAATTACCCGACCTACATTTTGGATCTAAATTTTTAGTAGAAAGCAGGTTGGATAAACCCTTTATCCTGCTGAAATTCCAGGACTTTTCAGCGCTCGCAAAGCGGCAATGCCTTGTGATCGTCGTCCTGTTCGCAAGCCTTGGGTACGTCTTTCCAGACTCCCGAACTGAGGTAGTAGTAAACCATGCAGTCTTTGTCATCCACATGCTCGTAGGTCAGGTGCACCGCAGGATCGTAGGATTCTCCGTTGGTCCAGGTTAATCTCCCGTTCCAGGGATCGTCTTCCCCAAGGTCCGGAGTGGTGAAAAAGGGTTTGTCGGTCAGACCGCTCCAGACCTGGCGATAGGCCGAAACGCGCGTCTGAAGCTGGGTCAGCAGGGCGTCTCGTTCGGAAACCGTGGAAGGCGCAGCCAGGTCCCCGCCCCAGTTATGGCAGGTGTCGTAAGCCGTCAGCCACGACACGGATTCGCTCCCCAAAAGGTATTCCGCGTCCCCCGCCGAAAACGTCTCGCCCGTGGCGATGTTCGTAGAAACCAGCCGCGCCATGGCCTGCCACGTTCCCGCCGCGTCACGGGTTTTCGTGTCCATGACTACAAAGACGGGTCGGGCATCCTCGACCGTGAACCGGACGGATTCCATGCCGGGACCGAGCACCCCGTCCGTCTTTGCAATGCAAGTCTGCATCGCGCTGTCGCATCCCGGAACAATGGCCAACACGGCATCGAAAACCGTACTGTACAGCTTGACTTCCACCGTTTCTCCCCCTGTGGGCTGGATGCGAATCAACTGTTCCGCACCCGTTCCGAGCGCGGGAGAACCGCCACAGTCGGCGTTGATTTTCGGCGTCAGCAGACTGCCGTAAAATCCCTCCCTGGAGTTTGTCCACACCTCTCCTTCACTCAGCAGGGAAAGCGTCACCGTATCGGAGATATCGGTGCAATCCATGTCGAAATCCCTGCGACACAAGGGGAAAACCTCCCCATCGTCCCAGGATCGGGCTTCCCAGCCCGCCGTTCCGTCCAGACGCAGGGCCACGAAAGAACGCCCTTCTTCGTTGCCTTCGACATCTTCCGCCGCCGGAACGCCCTCGAAAACCTCCGCGTGGTCGTTCCGGTGGAACTCGCCTTCCACCGCCCGATCGTTGAGATCCGTCCACGCGGTGGACACCCCCGAAGCTCCGAAAGCCTCCCGCAGACTCGCGACGCGCCCGGCGCCCGAACCGCTTTCCAGGCCCAACGCCACGGGACAGCTTTCGCAGGCAGTTCGCGCCTCGAACCAGTCCATCGCTTGGGCTCCCAGCACCACGTAACCCTCTTCTCCCGCAACGTAGGCCGGAGTTCCCCCAGCCAGCGGATCGGTATACGCGCGCCGCTGAATCGTGTAATGCACGCTGCCGTGGGTGCCCGTCTGCGCCGCGTCGATCACAAGGAAATAGGTGTCGTCGGCGGGCGCGACGAAGGCCAGGTTCTCCACTCCAGCCCCGGCCACGGCGTCCACACCATCGAAACAGTACACGGCTTTGTTACGCTCTCCCCCGGCCAGATCGACACTCGGGCAGGCGTGCACGACGTAGGCCGAAACATCCAGTTCCGCATCCAGTTCGATGTCCACGACCTCGCCCGCCGAAAGTTCCATACCGAGGGTTTTCTCCATCCCTGCCGCCCCTGCATCGGGGATGCATGTCGGTGTGTAAGCACTGTAATTGTTGGCCGACACGTAGAATTCCGTGCTTCCGGTTTCCACATCTTCATCGGAGGCCAACACGACCGAGGGCGAACACTCCGGCAGGTCGAGATCCCTTTCGCACAAGGCAGGCCATTTCGCGGCACAGTCTTCCCAGCGCCAGGACGATTCCTTGCCTTGGCGCACCAGCACGGCACAGGGAGATTCCCCGCCTCCCACAACGCCGCCGGGCACGTAGGAAAACGCCGTATCCGGGCGATTCCAACGGATCTCGCCGGAAGGATAGGCTTTCTCCAGACCGATCCAGTAGCGCGCCCATTCGTCGCCGTCGTCGATCACACCAAGCGCCTGAGTTTCCTCCGCTCGGTTCGTCAGACCGGCCAACCTCCCGCCGTGCCAAAGACGACAAGACGCCTCGGACCATCCCCGGCTCGATACATCGGGCACGAGGGTATAGGCGAAGTCGCCCATTTCCCAGGTTGTATCGTCACCTGCCCCGAAAGGCATGGCCGGATCGATCCACAGCGTAAACGGTGTGGCGGTCGTCTCGATGCCATCGACGACGAGATAGAACGTTCCTTCATAGGGAGCCGTGAAGATGATGCCCTCGGCGGATTCCGCCGCAGAATCGCTCCCCACGTAACAGGTGAAACGCTCCCGCGCGGCGCAGTCGGCCAATACATAGACAGCTACGGGAGAAGCGTCCCCCTGGGCGCGAATGCGTAGCGTCTGGAATTTTTCCATCGTGATGCCGAAGATTTTCTCCGTTCCACGCGGTCTGAAATCCGCGCAGGCTGGTAGGAAATCCCCGTCTCCGGCAACCAGGGCCGAGACATGCTGGCGAGGAAAACGGGTGAACGTCCGCTCCGTCTCGCAAGCTTCCAAAGAAATCGTTTCCCGGCACAAATAGCCCGATGTCTCCGCACATGCCGCCATGCTCCATCCAAGATCGTCGCCCAGAGACGCAGCGGCGCAGTCTTTATCGTCGTCGTTGCTCTCCTGGATGCGCTCCAAGACAAACGGGGGCGTTTCGCCGTCCGCCGTGGCCAACGCGCCTTCCTCCTCGGCATCCGACAGGCCGATCCAATAGTTTCCATTCACCAGCCCGAAAAAGGCCGCGAGGAAGTCCAACCACTCGTTTTCACTTTGGAAAACCGCCAATTCGCCACCTGACTGCCCGCATCGTTCGGCAGCCGAAGCCCAATCCAGACCTTCCGAAACGGGAACGGCGCGGATCAGGGTGTCGGACTTCACGACCCGCTCGGCCCCCCATTCGGGAAGCACGAACTCACGGACTTCCGGCCCATGGGCGTAGTCGTCGGCTTCGGGACCGGGCCAGCGCAGAAACTCGCCGTAGTCTTCGCAATCCGTCGCGGACGCGCCCAATGCGAAACGTACAGCGTGCCGGTAATCGCCTTCGCTTTCAAGCGAGAACGTGACCCGGAATACCTGCGTCACATCGCCTGCTTCGTGGGTCATCGGAACGACCATGCACTGGGTGCTTTCCAGGGGACAAACTTCCAGCACGGCACAGACTCCCGTTCCGGGTGCATCAGGAATCAGCGAAACCGACACATCGATTTGTTCGCCTGCCTTGACCCGGTACGGATTCAATACGGGCGCGCTCGTGACAGCCGCCGTAAATTCCGGCTCGCAAAGAAAACGATGCCGCAGGCCGCAATCCCGCCATTGCCAGGTCCAGGAATTTCCGCTCGACGGATAGCGAATCCCACACGCGCCGCTACCCGAAATCGTGGTTTGAGGCAGGTAATCCACCGGGCTGTCGTCATCCCATAACAGCGTCCAGTTTTCGCCGTCCGTCTCTCGTCCCAGACCCAGCAGGATTTCCTCTCGTGGGAGGTTCGCGGCCAGCCAGTCGTATTCGGCGCGCGTGGAGACCGAGGCCAGGTGCATCCCCAACTCGGTACAGCGAGTAGCGGCATCGTCGCGGGAGCGCCGCACGTCGGACAACCATTTGTCGCCGAGGTACGCGCCGGGAACCTCTCCCAGCGGCTTTTCGCAGATGTGGGTAAAATAATTGCGGTCGCACAGATGGAGCAACACCTCCCCGTCGGCGTCGATCGAAGCGCAGTCCAGGCGCGGTTCGTTTTCGAGATCCAGGGCTTCGCTGTATAGCGTCGTACCGCCGCCGACCCATTGCAGGTAGCCTTCGGCTTCCACGTCCGACAGGCCGATCCAGGCCCGCTCGTCGCCCTCCAGAAACGCTTCCCGCACGCTTTGCGCTTCCAGCAGGTCGGTGAAAATCACGAGGTCTCCGCCCCAGGCGATGCAACGATCACGGGCGGCGGACCAGTCGATGAACTCCACCCCGTCGCGGCGCTCCGGCGCGGCGTAGATGGATTCGTCGATGACGACTTCCCGCAGGCCCAGCGCCTCGGTCCAGTTGTTTTCCCCGGTGCAGGCGCATTCGGTGTGCCACGGTTCCGGGCCTTGCCGGCGATACGAGGACTCGCACCCGTCGGAGCCCTCGAAGCCACGCGCCACGCACCAATCCGTGCAGGAACGATACCACCACTGTGTGCCGTCGCAGTAGCAGTAGAGGTCCGCTTCTCCCACGGAGCAGAAAGCCCGGTCTTCTACAGTTTCATTGCAAGTCCCCGTACATACGGGACAATCCGGGTCGGTGCCTGCCCGGCAGGCCGATTCGCATTCGCCATCGTCGGAGCAGTCCGGGCAGTCGGGATCGTCCAATCCTTCCACTACACAATCCCAGTTGCAGCTTCCATCTTCGGGACAAAGGGGGCAATCTGGATCGGCAATGCCCAAGTCCACGCATTCGTGGCGGCAGTAATCGTCCTGGGAGCAATCCGGGCAATCCGGGTCGTCCAGCCCTTCGACAAAACATGCCGTGTTGCAAAATGCATCGCCGAAGCAATCGGGACAATCGGGATCGTCGATCAATTGCTCGTGGCAGCGATGCTCGCAGGTGCCGTTTTCGCTGCAATTCGGACAGTCCGGGTCCGTGATTCCATAATCCACGCAAAAACGGTTGCAAACTCCGTCGGAAAAGCAATTGGGACAATCGGGATCTTGCACGTGCAAAACGGCGCAGGTGGCGTTGCAGACGTCGTTTCCGGTGCAATCCGGGCAGTCCGGATCGATCAAAAGTGCCTCGTAGCAGTTGAGATTGCAATCGTCGTTCGCCAGACAGTTCGGACAATCGGGGTCGTGATATCCCAAACCGTTGCAAACCGCGTTGCAGACGGCGTTTTCGGAACAATTTGGACAATCCGGGTCGTCCAGACCCACTTCCAGACAATACAGCGGACAGGCTTCATCTTCGACACAAACGGGGCAATCGTGATCGACGATGCCGAAGCCAATGCAGTCGTAATCGCAGGTGCCGTCCCACTCACAGGCAGGGCAATCCGGGTCGCGGAATCCCACCTCGTGGCAGGCGGGCGTGCAGGCGCCATCCTCGGAACAATCCGGGCAATCGATGTCTTCGTATCCCCCTTCGAGGCATTCTACGTTGCAATATTGGTTAGCGTCGCAATTGGGGCAATCGACATCGATCAGCCCATCGATATCGAAACAAAGCACCTGGCAAAAACCATCCGCCGAGCAGTCGGGACAATCCGCGTCGCGTTTGTGGCAAAGCGGATCGCATACGCCGTCCGTCTCGCAGGGCTCATGCAGGCACAATCCCTCCAGGCATTCGCAATCCGGGTCCTGGCAACAGGGTTTCGCGGCATCCGCCCCCGCTTCGCAGGTGTATTCGAGCTGATTGCAGTCGTCCGCCTCCTCGTCCTCACAGGCGATTCCCACGGGCCCGCATTGACAAACCGGCTGGTTATCGGAATCCACCTGACACCCCAACGCATTGTAATAACTATCTTTTCTGCATTCTTCAAAGCAATTTAACGATTCCCACAAGCCGCTATCGTTGCAACGACACGCCAGGGTATCGTCGGTCAAAGAACAAGCCCCTTCCCCCGGCGTCGGGCAGCGCGGGCTTTCGCATTCTACCGTCGAAAGTCTCCACGTCAGGTCGTTGGAGGACACAGCCCCGCAATCCAGGTGCAGATCTCCGGTTTTCGCCTCATCCGTCGCGGTAAGGGAAAATCCGAAATCCTGCATTTCTCCAATGATTTCGGCCTGATCCGCGAAATCTCCGGCCACCGTGCAGGAATTCTCCGCCGTTTCGAGACCCACGGCCACCACGCGAATCGAGTCCGCAGAGTCGGAAAGTTTCGGGTCGATGCCGAACAGAAGCGGCGTTCGCGATACGGAAGCGGTAAACGCTTCGTCGTCGGAACTCTCCATCGAGAACCGCAAGGGCAGCGGTTCGCGCACGACCCGATCGCAATCGCCCGAAGGACCGGGTAACTCCACCGTCAGGGCGATCGTTCCCTCCTCGAACGGCAGCTTCCATTCCCAGTCGTTGCCCGCCGAGGTATAGACCGCCGCCGCCTCGAAAACCTCTGTCTCGGTGTCCATCAGAGGGGAGGTGGCTTCCACGCCTCCTTTCGGAGACAGCGAAGCATAAAGCGTGTCGTACCCGTCCCGAAGCGACACGAAGAACCGGGCCGGGCAGGAAGGCTCCAGCGCCGGAAACGTCTCTTTGGTGCGATATCGCAGGAAAATCGCGTCGTCTTCATAGTCGATAAACCACATTCCATACGCGCCTTCGATACCGTCGCGTCCCGACCATTCCTCGCAATCCTCCCCGGCGGTGACCCGCCCATCGATGGTGTGGGAACAGCCGGTCGGAGCCATCGACCACGCATCCTCATAGGCTCCCGTCTTCAATTCGACATTCTGCGCACCCACCACCTTCGCCCCAAACGCATCGGTGATTTCTCCCGTGATTTCCAACTGATAGCTTCGATTGGCTTCCAGCGCGGCACTGGGGATCACCCGCAGCGCGTCCGGTGTCAACCCGGCCAGCACCAGGTGCTCCACAGGCTCGCTACCGTCGAGCAAAGTCAGACTTTCGGGCAAGGAGGAAG
The DNA here is from genome assembly GCA_963663525.2 of Myxococcota bacterium. Classification (GTDB taxonomy): domain Bacteria; phylum Myxococcota_A; class SURF-8; order SURF-8. The sequence goes on along the minus strand of CAXXHC010000001.1, from coordinate 2,555,581 downwards.
GATCGAGCGCTTCGCTGAAGTGCAAGGCCAGTTCTCCATAGACGGGAAAATCGCCTTGGCTGCTGCGCCACACCGGAAACGGAGGCACGTTGTAGGCTTCCAAACCCTTTTCGCCTCCCGTCCATAAAATGCCCGCCGCCGGAGCCGCGAAGCCGACTTCCGACGAGGCGATGAAACCGCCCAGCGCAAGCGGAGTTCCGGCGTCGGTCCAGCCCACGGTCTGCACCAGTCCCGATGCACGCACGTAGGCCAGCGTGGAACCCGAAGCTCCCAGCCCGATGACGTCGGGGAGTTCGGCCAGGAGTTCGGAAGCGTCGAGATCATTCAGTTCCAGAACGTGCACGCCTTCTTTAGGAATCGCCAACGCCAGATGAGAGACACCCACCGCTGCCGCCACGATGGGTCGCAGGAAGGTCCGCTCGTCTCCCACCACGCCAGGTTTTTCGGCTCCCCGCGTTTCCACGCGGGTTTCGAACACGAGCACGAGTTTGGCGTCTACCGCGAAAAGTTCCATCACGGGCACATCGAACGAAACCGATTGCGTTTCCGCGCCGTCGAAAGCGTATCCTTTGAGTTTGTCCGAAGCCACGTACAGCGTAGAATCCCAGACCGCCAATCGAGAGCCTTCCGGGATCGACACGGCAAGCGGCGTCTCCGAAAGCAACGTAGGATGGAGTGAATCGTCCAGGTTCAACACCCAAACGCCCTCCCCTTTCACGGCGGCGAAAAGCCTTCCATACGCCCGTGCAAGCGCGATGTCCGCAAGCGATTTTCCCTCCAAAAGCGTTTCGCCATCGGAGTTGGGATCGGCGGCTTTTTTAACGACAAGCCCGTTCGACGTGGCCAGATACACCGCTTCGCCGTATTCCAAAGCCCGAACCGGCTGGAGATTTGCCATGGAAAACAGCGGTTCGAAGGTTTCGCCCTGGACGACCGACGGCACCGAATCGGTATGGCCCGAATCCGTACAGCCCCCCGTCAAAACGAGCAAAAAGCCCAAAAATCCCAACAAAAAACTCAAAAAACGAACCCGTCGAGTCGAAACCATTGCAGACTCCGCTTTTCAGCACGTATCGAATCCCAAGTACTTGGTTCAAGAGTAGCAAATTCCGAACCAGATTTCTCTTTTTCCAGGATATTACCGGTTTCCGGCCAGAATGGCTTCCGTTTCTTCCGTATATTTTCCGTTCTCGTCGCGAACGATTAACGGGGATTCCACGACGAGCCGGGTGGTCGCCCCGAACACCGCCTCGACGAGCACCTGCCCGGCTTCCTTGTCGGCACGTGGATGCACTGCACGCAAGCGCTTCATGCGCAAGCCACGGCGCGCCAGCGCAACCGCCAGTTCGTGCAGGCGAAATGCCGGAAGCACTAGGCAAAATCTTCCCTTCGGCGTCAGGCAACTCGCGGATTTTTCCACGAGATCTTCGAGGGTTCCCGCCTGCTCGTGGCGTCCCAGGGCTTCTTTCCCATCCGGGTTTCGCCGTCCCGAACCGGCGGGATAATACGGAGGATTGGCCACGACGAGATCGAACTCGGCACGGTCGCCAGGGGGCGTGAAACGGCGGTAATCCTCCTGAAAGATGGCATATTTTTCCGACCATCCGTTGATTCGCGCATTTTTTTCCGCAAGTTCCGCCAAAAGGCCGTCGATTTCCACCGCCGTGACCTTCCCGACGCGCCCCAGATCCAACAGAAGCAGCCCGACCACGCCGCAGCCGGCGCAGAGATCGAGCGCTTCGGCGTGGGTTCGTTCGACGAAATCGGCAAGCAGGACGGAATCGACCGAAAACCGATATCCCCGGCGCGGCTGAACCAGCACGACTCTGCCGTGAAAAGCGGCGTCTTGGGTGATGGCGGGGTCTTCTTCGTTCATTTGGCGACACCTCGGCGTTTTTTTTAATTACATTATAAAAGGTTGTGAGAAATCGGACCCGCAGGGTCCATGCGCCTCTCCCAGGGGGAGAGGTCAGTGCGAAGCACTGGGTGAGGGGCTTAACCCAATATAGAAAACCCTCACCCTAACCCTCTCCCTCAAGGAGAGGGAATTTTCACATAATATCAATGAGTTACCAAATTCCACCATCGGATATTCATTGCAATATTTTGCGATGTACCTCCACCTTGATCGTCGGCATTTTCACGGTTGGTGACATTTTTTACACTCTACGTTCCAAATCTTCCAAGGACACCGGCCCCTCGCGCAACACGCGCCATGCGCCGTCCCAGACCGCCAGCGTGCTGGTCCGAGGCGGGACGGGCGATGCACCGTCGTCCCAGTACAGGGAAACGCTTTCTCCGAACCACCGCCTCGCCTCGTCCAGATCCTTCACCACGGGTTCGCCGGAAACGTTGGCGCTCGTCGAGACCAGCGGCCCGGTATGCGCCAACAACCGACGCGCCCCCTCGTGAGATCCCAGACGCACTGCGATTTTCCCTGAATTTCCAAGCAGATAGTCCGGGCAACCCGCCGACGGCTCGAACAACAACGTCAGCGATCCGGGCCAGAACGCATCCATGGCCTTACGCACGGGTTCGGACGGCGGCAGGGCAAGTTTCGGAAGATCGTCCACCGTTCCCAGCAATACAAGAAAAGGACGAGGCGTGCAGCGTTTCAGGTCGAGCAATGCCCGGTAGGCGTCCCGGTCGTCGTATCTTCCACCCAGTCCCCAGCAGGTTTCAGTGGGATAACAGGCGACGCCTCCGGTCGGAAGTGCCCGAAAAGAGGTCATTTATCTTCGGCCCAATCGATCAACATGACCTGTAGCCGGTCGTCTTTCTGCGCCACCTCTTCTTCCATTCGGACTTTATACTCGGCCAGCAGAGTGGCAAGACGTTCGTCCTGGAGAGAAAGGATCTGCACGGCCATCAGCGCCGCGTTGCGCGCGCCCCACGATCCGATGCCGGTACAGGCCACGGGCACACCGGGGGGCATCATCACCGTGGACAACAGCGCGTCCATGCCTTCGAGCGAGGTGGCATCCAAGGCCACACCGATCACCGGCAGGGTCGTTTTTGCGGCGAACACCCCCGCCAGATGCGCCGCGCCCCCGGCAGCGGCAATAATCACGCCGACACCGCGAAGCCGCGCGTAACGCGCCAGCTTGATCGCTTTGTCCGGGCTGCGATGCGCCGAAACCACGGTGAATTCACAGGGAACGTTGAATTGTTTCAGCACTTTCCAGGCGCTTTTCATGGCTTTGGCGTCCGAATCGGAGCCCATCACGACCAAAACGCTTCTATCGCCGTTTTCGAGAACAGCGGTTTCTTTTGTGGCCATTATTCAGTTCCTTTTTAATATCGAGTCTTTATCGCAACAAATACCGTGCTCAGGTTTCGCGATCCAACGCGCGGCGGGCGATGTCCCGGCGCATGTGGCAACCCTCGAACGTAATGGTTTCCGCCGCCTCGTAGGCGCGATCCACCGCCTCCCGAATCGTTCCGCCCAGCGCGGTCACACCGAGCACCCGGCCACCATTCGTCACCCAGTCGCCGTTTTCATACCGTGTTCCGGCGTGATAGACCTGTACGCCGTCCATCGCCTCGGCCTTCTCTATCCCCTCGATTTTTTTGCCTTTTTCGTAACTTCCCGGATATCCCCCGGCTGCCAGCACGATGCATACGGCGGCGCGTTCGTCCCAGGACATCTCGATTTCGTGCAGAGTCCCCTTGGCACAGGCCAAGAGCGCTTCGCCGAAATCCGAGGTCAGCCGCGTCAACAGCGGCTGGGTTTCGGGATCACCGAAACGACAGTTGTATTCGAGCACCTTCGGGCCTTCGTCGGTCATCATCAGCCCGGCATAGAGAATTCCTTTGTAAGGTGTGCCTTTGTTCGCCATCGAACGCACGACGGGCGCGATGACCTTCTCCACCGCGTCGTCATACGCCGCGCCGGTCAGCACCGGGGCGGGAGAATACGCACCCATGCCACCCGTATTCGGGCCTTCGTCATTGTCGAACACCCGCTTGTGATCCTGCGAGGACGGCAGCGCCACGATGGTTTTGCCGTCCGTCAGCGCCAGCAGAGAGGCTTCCTCGCCCTCCAGACGCTCCTCGATGACGACCTTGGCCCCCGCCTCCTTGAAACGCCGGTCCACCAGCATTTCCCGCACGGCTTCTTCGGCTTCCTCCACGGTGTCGCAGACGATCACGCCCTTTCCGGCGGCCAGACCGTCGGCCTTGATGACGAGTTTTTTCTTGGCGTTGTGGATGTATTCCAGCGCGAAATCGAGATCCTGGAATTCGCCGAAATCGGCGGTCGGAACCCCCGCCTCGCGCATGATGTGCTTGGCGAACGCCTTGGAGCCTTCCAGCATCGCGGTCTGTTGTTGCGGGCCGACCACGGCCAGTCCGCGCCGGTCGAATTCGTCAACAATTCCGGCAACTAAAGGGGCTTCCGGCCCTACAACGGTCAGATCGATTTCGTGAGTTTCGGCCCATTCGGCCACGGCAACGACGTCGTTGGCGTCCACCTCGGCCTTTTCGGCCTGCCGTGCGATGGCGTCGCTACCCGGTGCGGCGAACAGTTGCGTGACCGAGGGACTTCGTTTGAGAGCCGTTACGATGGCGTGTTCTCTACCTCCGCCACCAAGCACCAATACCTTCATGGTACCTCCTGATCGTGGGTTGGTTTCAACGGTTTCTCGCGAAACGGGGTATCCGGCGCGGCGCTCTGACTTATGGAGCGTACACGCCATCGCGGAACGGCCTAGCTTTTCACCAGGTACCGCACCGCCTTCACCCGGCGAGAATCCGGCAAAAGCTGGTAGGCTTTTTTGGCATATTCCTGGGCGTCGATCAAGCGATTTTGCCGCAGGAAAATCCGGGCCATGTCCGTCATCGGTGCCACGTAGTGCGGGAACTGGTCCAACAGGCGTTCCAGGCTGCGTTGCGACTGTTCGTCCTCTCCCCGCCGGACGAAGCTTAAAGCGATCAAGTACGCGACCCGTGCGTTCTTCGGATTTTTCTCCAGCACGACCATCGCTTCTTCCCGCGCCTGGTCGAATTTTTCCTGTTGCAGGTAGGTATATCCCATGAACAGGCGCGCACGCGCGTGCTCGCGGTCGTTCTTGAACACGGTGCGGAAATAATACTGCGCCCCGTCGATATCTCCGAGATAGTAGGAATACACCCCCAGGAGGAAATACTTAAGATCCTGGTCGATCACGTTTTTCGGAATGCCTTTGACCGCATCGATCAGCCCCTTCGGCTCGTGGATCACCCCGGTATAATAGCCGCGAGACGGCAGATCCTCGATATCGATGGGATCGGCCTTGCCCAACTGCGAAAGATGCTGCATGGCCTTCATCGGCTCGTGGATACCCAGGTAAAAACGGGCGATGGCCGTTACGGCGGGAAGATAAGTTTCATCGAGTTTCACGGATCTCGTAAGAAATTCAAGGGTTTGCTTGAAATCTTCGTGTCTCCAGGCCAGCATCCCACGAACCCACCACGTCGCCGGATTCTGGGGATCGTCCCGCGTAAGTCCCGAGGCCATGCTGTCCAATTCGTCCGAAATCGCTCCCTCGCCCAGTTTTCCCAGGGCTCCGAGCAATACGTAATGATACTGGGCGCGAGAGTCGAACGGCAGGGCGGACCGCGCCTCCAGATTGCTGCGCAATGCGCCATCGAAATCGCCGGACAGGATTTGATAATGGGTTTTGGCGATCATGGTGCGGCCACGGTCTTCCCTGGAAAAGCTTTGCAACCTTGCATCGGAGATGGATTCCAGCGAATGCAGGATTTCTTCCAGCGGGTTGCCCATGAGGAATTGGACCTCCGCCACTCCCAAAAGACCATCCGGGGAAGAAGACTTCGCCCCATTCAACTTATTGAACACTCGCAAGGCTTTTTCGTACTGGGAAACCGACTTGTACAACTGCCCCAGATGCAGACAATTCGAGCAATACCTAGCTTCGATCTTCCCGCGTTCCTCCAGCACCTCGGCGGCCTGATAGAAATTCCCTGTCTTTTCATGGGCTTCGGCCAACACGGAGTAGGCGCGCCGGGGTAACGTTCCCGCGCGATGCAGCACGTCCAGAATTTTCACCGCCATAGATGGATCGGTGGGCAGTTCGGTGCGGGCCTGCAATGCCTGGTTCTCCACATCGTCGGGGTGGCGTTTCAAGGCTTTTTCCACCTCGGCAACGGCTTTTTGCAACTGTCCGGTGGCAAGGAAATAGCGGGTTTTCGCCCGGTAGACCGCCGAGGGATCTTTGCTCGCATCGAAGGCATGAGACAAAAGATCGATGATCTTCCGGCGTTCGTCCACATCGTCGAGCGACTTCCCGGACAGAATCAGCGCCTCCACGTATCCTGCAATGGCCTGATCGTCAAGTGGATTGACAATCATCGCCCTCGCCAGAGAATCAATGGCTGTTTTATAACCGTCCGGAGTGTCGAGGGTCAGCGCCTGCAGACCTTCGTCGAGATAGTTTTTCTTCGGATCTACACTGGGATACTTGGCTTTTAGTTCCTCGATGACCTGCAAGCCTTCCTGGTTGCCGACGGTTTTATCCTCAGGCTTGTCTTTGTCGTCTCCCACGGAACCAAACACCAGCACTGCGACGATCAGCACGAGAAGTCCCAGCGCGGAATACAAGTAGCGCTTGTCCCATCCCATGGAACGGGCCAGTTGCCGTTGCAGGCGGGGATCGTAGTGCTTATCCGTTCCCGGCGCGGGCGCTCTCCGGGCCTGCTCCAGCTTTTCCTTGACGCGCTCGGCGGTTTGGACCGCCTGGGCCTGTTTCTCCGTCTCCGCTTTTTCCTCAGTCTTTTCAGGGACTTGAGCTTTGGCAGCTTCGAGTTGCTCTTTGCTGAGTTTCTCTTCTTTTTTCGGTTCGGGCTCGGGCGCGGCGTGCCGCCGCTCCCCCTCGCGCAGGGCCGGTTTGATTTCCTTTTCGTCGTCCAGTTCCAGAACCTGGCTATCACCCGTGGCGGTCAACGTGACGGTTTTGCCGGTTTTGCGACTTTCGGCCTGGCGATAGGATTCCGGGGTTTTGTCCTTTTCCCCTTTTTCGTAGGGAAGGATGAAAAAGTCCGGCTCCGCTGAGTTGGGCTTCTGCTCCAGCAGATTCTTTTTGCCGCAGGATGGACAGGTGATGACCGCCCGCGTCTGGATCTTGGCCTCATCGAAACGGAATCTGGCTTGGCAGTAATAACACTTGGCTTTCATCGTTCCCCACACTCTTTCCGGTTTCCGGGCGAAAATCCCGGCGAATTTCATGGTTTACGAGGCACGCATCCGACGCGGCCACCTGCCTTCAGTCGAAAAACGCCGCCGATTCGGAGCTTAAAAAGCAAGATTCCCGGCGGATTGCTTGTTTGTTTTACTAGAAAAGCACAAAACGGAACGATTCGCAACAATCAACGAAACACGAATCCTTCGGCCATTTGCCAACACATCCCGCTTCGGGAAAAGCTCTCTCTTAGACGTTGAAACGAAAATGTGCCACCTCGCCGTCCAGAATCACGTATTCCTTGCCTTCCAGCCGCATTTTCCCCATCTCCCGGCACTTGGCTTCATTTCCATCGGTTTCGACAAGCGCCCGCCAGTCGATCACTTCGGCCCGGATGAATCCCCGTTCGATGTCGGAATGGATCTTACCCGCCGCCTTGACCGCCGGAGTCCCCCGCCGAATCGTCCAGGCTCGCACCTCGTCCTTACCCACCGTGAGGAAGGAAATCAGGTCCAGCATCGCGTACACGGTCTTGATGAAACGCAGCCGGGCGGGCTCTTCCAGACCGAGGTCGGACAGAAAGTCCTTTTTGTCGTCTTCGTCCAGGTCGTTGAGTTCCATTTCCACCTGTGCGCTCATCACGAACAGCGGATTCCGATGCTTTTCGGAAATGCCGACCAGTGCCTCGGACACCTCCCCGGAGGCCTTGTCGTCGGTGGTATTTACCAGTAAAAGCAAGGGCTTGCGCGACAAAAATGCATAGGAGGAAAGCTGCTTCTCCTCGGCTTCGTCCATCTCCATCGTGCGCAGGGGAAGGTCTTCCTCCAGATGCGCGACGATGCGCTCGAACAGCTCGGTCTCCCGGTCCTTTTTGCCTTCCTTGTGCAGGCGCTCCAGGCGCTTTTCCACCACCATCAGATCCGCCAGCACCAGTTCCGAGTTGAAGCGTTCGGCGTCGCCTTCCGGATCGCGGGCACGACTCAAGGCGGGGTTGTCGAAATCCCGCGCCACGTGCACCAACGCATCCGCGTTGCGCATTTCGGCCAGCATCTGGGACGAAAAGCCCTTGCCGCCCGCTTCGGGAGTCGTTCCGGCGAGGTCCGCGAACTGCACCTCGGCATAAATCGTCTTCTTCGGTTGGTAGATCTCCGAGAGCGTCTGCACGCGCTCGTCGGGCACCTTGATGTTGCCGAGGTTGGTCTTGTCGGCAGAGGAGAACCCTCCGGTTTCGGCGTTCAACCCGGTCAAGGCATTGAAAACCGTGGTTTTTCCCGAACCTCTGAACCCAACGATACCGACTTTCATTTCGTATTTCCTCTCTTTGAACTTCGCGGTCCACAAACCGGCGATCAGTTCTCCACTTTGATCCCACGTATCCGCGTAATCAGCCCGGCGATCTTCATCCGGGAGGCCAGATCCCCGCGCGAAAGCGCCAGATGCGTGGCATCCACGGGGAATTGTCCCCAGATGGGATCGACCGTCACCCAGCGTCCCAGCCAGACTTCGGCCCAGGCGTGATAGCCGAAGCGCCCGTTGCCGCCGGACTCCAAATAGGCCATCCCGTAAATCGGGCGGGCCGGAATCCCCATCGCCCGCGCCAGCGCCACGAACAGCGCCGAGAATTCCCCGCAGTCCCCCCGGCGGTTGCGAAAGGTATCGAGCGCGTTCGAGAATTCCGGACTGTATACCTTCGCGATGTTTCCGTCCAGCCATTCGAGAATTTTGCGCACTTTCGCCACCGGGTCGCGTTGTCCCAGGGAAATTTCCAGCGCCGCCGCCGTAATGTCGGGGTGCTCGCTTTGAATGTCGGGGTTGGCTTCGAGCCACGGTGCGAAACGTTTCGGATCGCGCAACGGAGCCGAAGAAGAAGGAAGCCGATCCCTGTTGATCGTCACGCGCCAGTCCGGACCGACACGAGTCCATTTCTGCCGCTCGTCCCGTGCGCCGTCGGGTACCTCGTCCATACCCAACACAAGCAATTTCAGGCTGTTACGCCCCTTCGGATCGCGCACCGGTTTGTCCGGCGTCAACATGCTCATGAGCAGGAAATCGCGAGCCTGCGCGCCGCTTGTAGCTTCCTCGCGGTTTTCCCATTTCGCCTCGATCATTCCCCCGATGCGGGTGAAGGCCAGACGTCCGAGGTGGTCGTACACCGACTGAGATTTCAGCGACATCGCCGGAATGTTTTCTTCGAACACGTACTGGCGGTTCTGCACGCCCTGAATCGCGACGTCCTCGACCGCCACCACGCGGGTGTCCATCATCAATACCTGCTGGCTGTTGGGATCGAAGGTCCGCAGCCGCGCCGACCAGCCCTTCTGCACCTCCCCGGCCATGATACCCAACGGCGCCTGGCTGACTTCCACGAGGTTTTCGGGAGCGTAAGGAAGGGTTTTGCGATTCACCTGCCCACCGAGATTGATTTCCAGTTGAAACCCGTTGCCTTGTTTGTGTCCTTTGACGGACTGCGTGCCCATCCCGCCGCTGGTGCTGAATTCGATGGAAAGCACGTCCCCGGTGGAAAGGTCGTAGATCCGTTTGTCGTCCTGCGCCAGTTGCAACTGCTTTCCCATCACGTTCAACGTGTATTCAAGCTTCGCTTCCATCACCGCCGTGCGGCCTTCGATGCGACACTGCTGGCGCATCCAGCCCACTTTTCCGCCATAGAGATACAACCCCAACCAGTGCTCGTTTTCGATCGTCCCGCAAACGGCGCGCACGGCGTCCGAACGGTCAGTTCGCGCGTCTGAGACACTGTAACTCATCGTAATTACGAGAAATACGGCGAGAACTTCCAACGGGAAAACGTTCCGAAAAATGCGTTTTATTCCAGCGTGGTTCGTTCCAGGCATTCCGACTCCTAACGTTTTCTTTTCTTCAATCTCAGACGAGCGGAAATGAAAAAAGTACAAATGTGTAATGGACCCGCAGGGTCCGATTGCCTCTCCCATTGGGAGAGGCCGGTGCTTCAGCACCGGGTGAGGGGAAGTTTTTGTTTTCCCTCACCCTAACCCTCTCCCAAAGGGAGAGGGGATAACAGTAGTAGTAGTAGGTCGGGTGATTTCACCCGACACAAAGGAGCTTTTTAGAAAATTGCCGGGTGAAAATCACCCGACCTATGCCAACTTTTCTACGGTTCGACCTAATGCCCGCTACCCGTTCCGGCATTGATAAATAGGTAGATTATGTATCCCACGTAGGCCAGCACCATTATAATTCCGTCGATACGCACGATCTTCCTGCGAGCCAGCGCGACGAGGAAGAAATACAACGTCAGCACGGCCATAATCGTGAAATCGACGAACAATCCATCCATAAATGGCAACGACGCCGGGGCCACGACCGCCGACACGCCTAGCACCCACAGCGTATTGAACGTGTTGCTGCCCACGATGTTGCCGACGGCGATGTCATGCTTGCCCTTGATCGCCGCGAGAATCGAGGCGGTGACGTCGGGCACCGATGTGCCGATTGCGACGATGGTGGCACCGATGATCGACTGCTTGATGCCGAAAGACTGCGCCAGGCTCACCGAGCGGCTGACGATGATCTCTCCGCTGAAGTACAAAAGTACGATGGAAATCAACAACTTGACGACCGAGCGCGGCAAGGCTTCGAGGCGTGCGTGGCGCTCTTCGGGGGTTTCCGGCGGTGCTTCGGCACGGTGTTTTCGGATCTGAAACCAGTAGACGTACCCGAGATAGGCAAGAAATCCGGCCAGGAGCCATATTCCGCCATAGCGGCTCAACACGTGCTGCCCGCCGATCGGGTCGGTAAAATCGAACACCACGAGAAACAGCAGCGCCGTACCGCCCATCAGAAACGGCAACTCCACGCGCGCCGTGGATCGGCGGATCGTCACCGCCACGACCAGCGCCGCAATGCCGATGCCGCCGCAGATATTGACGATATTGCTGCCTAGTATGTCGCCGATGGTGATCCCGGCGTGGCCTTTCACCGCCGCGATGAAGTTGACGATCAACTCCGGCGCACTGGTGCCGAAGGCGACAATGGTCAGGCCGATGGTCAAGGCCGATATGTTGAGCGCCCTCCCCACTTTTTCGGCGGCCTCGACCAGCCAGTCCGCACTGGAAATGAGGAAAAAGAAACCGGCCAGCAGCCATCCGGCGGTTTCCAATCCGAAGGCCATGAGGGCGATGGCCACGAGAAACACGAGCCCCACCCACGGAGGCAGGGGATATTCTCGTTTCATCCACACCACGGGCGGAAGTTTAAGAAGGGTTCTGAACAATGGTTTTTCCGATCCTAGAAACGGGAATGAATGCTCGGTGCTTGTTCTTTGTATACCGGGATTTCGGTCGTTTTGCCAGCATGAATTTCATGTAGGGTATGCATCAGGTGCATACTAAAATGGCGCAATGAGCATTCGACGATGCAACGTGGTAACTCATTGATATTGTATATAAATTCCCTCTCCCTGTGGGAGAGGGTGAGGGTGAGGGTTTTCCATATTGGGCAAATTCCCTCACCCGGTGCTTCGCACCGGCCTTTCCCACTGGGAGAGGCGCTTGGACCCTTCGGGTCCGAAATGCTGATAATTTTTTAGGATGCACCCGCATGTATCGCCTTCCGCCTTTTCCTCTCTTTCACCCAACGAACCCCGTCCTAAAAACACTAGAAATCCGAATCATTTCGGAGCCACGTAAACCCATGTAGTATATTGAATATAGCAAAATTTCATGCAATTTTATGCAAACGCGCGTCATGCTCGATCCATGCCGCAAAACTCGTGACAAACCGTGACGAAACGTCCAAAGTCCCCATCGGTTTTCTCGCAACGAGTCGAGGGTAACCGAGAAAAAAGTGTACAGCAACTGGACAAAAACGGCCTTTTTTAGGCAAAAAGTCTCGCAAAGCTCGAATTTCTCTCGCAAAGCTCGTGGTTCCGAATCTGCACGTTTTTTCACCAATCTGCACGAAACGTCACGAAAAGTGCCGTTCGTTTGCACTGGCGCGGTTTTCCCAGTGATTCCGGCATGTTCGGTCTTCATCGTTTTTTCGTGGTTTTTCCGTCCGACTGCGGATTGACCTGACCCACACGACGTGCTATTCAAAATAAAACCCTTAACCGGAGGTATCGCATGGAACGCCCCAGCATTCCCGCCGCGGACGAGTTGTTGGAAAAGAAACTGCCCGTACTGGATCACGGATTTCTGCGCCTGGTCGATTACATGGGCGGCGACGCCCGCATCGTGCAATCGGCCCGCGTGTCCTACGGACCGGGCACGAAGACCGTCCACGAGGATCGGGGCCTGATCCGCTACCTGCTGCGCCACGGGCACATGTCGCCTTTCGAGCAGGTGATTCTGACCTTCCACGCCAAGATGCCGATCTTCGTCGCACGGCAGTGGGTGCGCCACCGGACGGCGCGACTCAACGAAATTTCCGGGAGATATTCGATACTTCCGGAGGAATACTACGTCCCCGCCGAGGAAGATATCGCCCTTCAGGCCAAGAATAACCGCCAGGGACGCTCGTCGGAAGAAGTCCCCCCGGAACTGCGCAGCGAAGTCGCCCAGGCCATCGACTCCGCCAGCAAGGCCGCCTTCAAGGCCTATCACGAGCTGATCGAGAAAGGCATCACCCGCGAGGTCGCCCGCGTCGTGCTGCCGCTCAACACCTACACGGAATGGTACTGGCAAAGCGACCTTCGCAACATCCTGCACTTCATCCGCCTGCGCATGGACTTTCACGCGCAACGGGAAATCCAGGTCTACGCCGAAGCGATGGCTACCTGCGTCAAGGCCGTGGCACCGCTGACCTGGGAAGCGTTCGAAGACTACGTGCTCGGTGCGAAAGGCATTCCGCAAAAGCAGGCCGACCGTCTGGCCGAGTTGCTCGCCGACCACCCGGACATCCTCAAGGAGTGCGGCATCGACCCCAAGGGCTGACCCCGAACGATTCGAAGCGAGGTAGACCTATGACGATCTGGCCGTTTCACGATCCCCAAGACGGGCAACTTCGCGTGGTCGGGCTGATGTCCGGCTCCGGCACCAACCTGCTCAAACTTCTCGAACATCAGGGTGCGCTCGAACGCGAACGCGGCGAAAGCCCCTATAGCATCGTGGCCCTGTTCAGCGACAACGCCGACAGCCGGGCCGTGCACATCGGACGCAAGTACGACCTTCCGGTCGTCATCCGGGATATCGGCGCATACTACGCCCGGCGCGGGCGTCCCCGCTCCGACATGAAGCTGCGCGAACGCTACGACGTGGAGACGATCAAGGCGCTGGCCTTTTTCGAGGCGAAGGTGGCGGCCTACGGCGGCTACATGTCCATCGCCAGCGAGAAACTGACGAGCGCCTTCGTGGGCGTGAACGTCCACCCGGCGGACCTCGGCATCGTGGAAAACGGTCGCCGGAAATTCACCGGGGACCACGCGGTGCGCGACGCGATATTGGCGGGAGAAACCACCCTCGCCTCGACCACCCACATCATCGAGCCGGTGGTGGACGGCGGTCGCCTGCTGGCGATCTCGCGACCGATTCCGGTACAGGTACCCGACGACTTCGACCCCTCGGACAAAAAGCGGCTCGACGAGATTTCCGACGCCAACCAGGAACGGCTGAAGGAGGAGGGAGACTGGGTAGTGTTTCCGCGCACGATCGAATACCTGGCCGATGGTCGCCTGGGCTACGACGAAAACGGCGTGATCCACTTCGACGGCGAGCCGATTCCCGACGGCTTGCGGCTGTAGGGCGGGGTCTTTTTCGCGAGCAAAAAAATTGTAGGTCGGGCTAATTTTTAGCCCGACACCAGTTGCTTTCAACTGCCCTTTTTTGAAATATCCAGTTCTTCCATCAATTTGGAATGTTTTTCCAAATTTGATTTCCGTATAGAAATTCCATTTCTAATACTAACGCCCAACAATTTATTAAATGCTGCTAATTGACTATCAATTTTTCTCACATTTGACTCTATCAATGCAAACATAGCAGTATTTGTCGCTTTGTCTCGATCCAATTGCTCAATTTTATCATTGGGAACACTTACATCAGCAACAAGATAACCATCACACTCTCCGCCTTCTATATTAACTATATCCACTGCTGCATTACCAAAAGAAGGTCTATCAATGTAAGCATGGAATAATTCTACGTTTCCAGAAAAAGGAACCTTGGTCGTTATCTTTATTCCATCAACCACAAAAGGTTTGGTTTTATCAACAATATGTCTACTTTTATCATATCTTACATCTATTTTTGTTTCTTGAGAAGAATGCTTCTTTTTATCTATATGCAGCACCAACCGATCAAGTTTGTATCTACCAAAAATTGTTTCTGACAAAGTTTCCATATCTGCTTGCATTATCTTTTCTGCATCAATGTTTTCAACGTGTTGCAAAGCCTCACTTTCACGTTTCTGAAACATTAAACGCAAATCAATACTTGTAAATAGTTGAATTTCTCCCATCTCAAGCCTCCTTTACCCCTAGAAACCCAATAACCAGGCATTCGCACGACGACATCATTCACACCCCACATCGTGATCGGCGGGCTGTCGCGATTTGTCGTAATACCCCAATCGCTGATATTTGTGGAAGGTCGACCAATTCCAGAGTTCAGGCGTTTCCACCAAACCATGTTTCACAGGGTTAAAATGAATGTAATCGAAATGTTGCACCAGATCAGCTTCGTCCCGTATCGTGTGTTCCCAGAACCGATGCTGCCATAAACCACTTTCCTTCTTTTTTACCTGGGACTTTGTACGAAACCGATGAGATTGCAACCAATCTTTGAGTTGATAGGAAACGCTTCTTTTTATTAGATTCCATCGAATAGAATAATCCACATCATCGATAGGCAAACTCCAGATACAGTGCAGATGATCGGGCAACAATACCCATGCAACGACTTCGAATGGGTGCTTTTGCTGTACACGAAGAATCGCAGTTCGAAGAGCGTTTCTTGATTCCGTTCTGCACAGAACCGGTTGTCGGAGATGAGTTACAACCGTGAAAAAAAACGTTCCCCCTTCGAGATAATTGCGACGCAGATCTTTCATCCAATCACTCTATCACGAGTCTTATTTATGGTTCATCGAGAATTTAAATCCTTTTATCAGAAGAAGTCCAAAAGGCTTATGAGGCGAACATGCAGATAGCACGCGGTAAAAGGAAGATCTCGTTTCGATGAACAATAAATTATAGATATTAAAAAGTCTTCTTCCGCGGTCGCGCGCAAGCGCGCATTGCGGAAAAGAACTCTGTACGAAGGCGCTTTAATTAAAAAGTCTTCTTCCGCGGTCGCGCGCAAGCGCGCATTGCGGAAAAGAACTCTGTACGAAGGCGCTTTACCTCGATGTTACGCTATGTGGAATGAATGGTTGGCGTGTTGCTTTGAAAGGTTCGATTTGGCTCCGAGCCATGGTGAAAAGAGAAAGAATGGTGTTTGCGCTTCCGGAGAATCATTGTTTTCGTTTGCTGTCTTTCATTTTCGAAGATCCTTTGAGCGCCGTTTACGGTTGTTTTTGATCATCCGGATACAAGGCTCCCGTCTTCTTCGTGAAGCCTTTCCATAGGCTCACCACGCAGGGAGTTCGGCCAACAACTTTTCACGTCAACTCAGACGGGCGGTGAAGCACCTATTTTTTCTTGAGTTCTTGTCGCCTGTCCGAGATCGTTTCTGCTTGGCGTATGATCCGCCATGTTTTGCGCACCGCCAGGGTCTTCCTGCCGACCATGAAAGGCTGTCACAAGCTTCAGGCGTCCCTTTCTACACACCGGACACAAGAGCGGATCGTGTCCGGTGAGCGCCATGTAGCGTTCGTCCCAGCTCATCTCGTCGTATCGCTCGATGGGGGCAGGCTCCAGAGCGCCCAGCAGTTTGCGGCAGCGCTTGATATTGCTTGCCCGAAAACGGTTGGCGTACAAGCCATAATACCGGATGCGAGTAAAACCTTTGGAAAGAACGTGCATCAGAAAACGCCTGATAAACTCCGTTGCCGAGAGCGTCATCACGCGCTTTTCCCCTTCCTTTTTATAGTCCTTGTAACGAAAGGAAACCTTGCCATCTTTCATTCCGATCAAGCGGTGATCGGAGATGGCGCTACGATGGGTGTAGCGGGACAGGTAGTTGAGCATCGTCTCCGGCCCGCCGAAGGGCGCCTTGGCGTAGACATGCCACTTCATCCCACGGTGCTTTTTGATGAACCTGTCGAACTTTTTCGGATCGGCGAGTTTTTCGGACTTTCCGGTAAAGCGCAGCTTGCCCGTTTCATAGGCCTTTTTGAGAGACTCCAGAAACAATCGCCTGAAGAGGCTTTTCAGAACATTCACGTGCAGGAAAAAATCTTCGCGGCAACTCACCCAGCGTTTGGAGTCGGAAGAAATCCCTCCTCCGGGGACGATCATGTGGATGTGGGGGTGATGCAACAATGTGCTTCCCCAGGTATGCAGTACGCTGGTGAAGCCGATGTTCGCGCCCAGATGTTTGGGATCCTTGGCGATGGTGAGCATGGTTTTTGCCGAGGTCTTGAAGAGGATGTCGTAGATCACGCGCCGGTTGACCAGCGCCAGGTCTTCGATCTGTTTCGGGATGGTGAAGACAACGTGAAAGTACTGCACGGGCAAGAGTTCGTCTCTTCGCTTTGCCAGCCACTTTGCCTTGGCCAGTGCGCCGCATCTGGGGCAGGCGCGATTGCCGCACGAGTTGTAGCCTTTCGTTTCATGTCCACAATGGTCGCAGCGCCTGCGCTCGCAGTGTCCGCCCATTTCAGGTGTGCGACAGGCCATGATGTCGTGCGCAGCCTTGATCTGTGTAGGCGATAAGAGATCGCCGTACTCGTCGAGAAATTCATCCCACTTCTCCCGGAGAACGTCAGCCGTTATGGTTTTATCATTACTCATGATTTGCCTCCGATCCCGGCAGAAGGTCGAAGGGGCTTCGCATCCCGGCAATGCGTGCAGTGGCGATGTGGGTGTAGATGGTCGTGGTGGAGAAGGAGGCGTGCCCCATAAGCACCTGGATTGTGCGTAGATCGACGCCGTTCTCCAGCATATGGGTAGCGAAGCTATGGCGAAAACTGTGCGGCGTCACGTTCTTTTCGAGGCCTGATTGGACACGCACGTTTTTGCAGGCGGTCTGGATGGAAGCGGTCGTGATGTGGCTCCCCGGCTTTCTTCCCGGAAACACCCAGGGATCCGTTCGCTTCACCTGGACGTTTGCAGGTTTGCACGTTCTCCAGTACTCGCGTAAGATAAGCAGCAGTTTTGGGGACAGCACTGTGTAGCGGTCCTTGTTCATCTTCCCCTGGTTTACTCGGATGACCATTCTCTGACTGTCGATGTCACTGACCCGCAGATTGGCCGCCTCCGAGACGCGTAGACCGGAGGCGTACATGATTTGGAAAATCGTCCGGTATTTGAAGCTTTTCGCGGCGTCGAAAAAGCGGACGACTTCCGAAGGCGCAAGCACCACGGGAAGCGTTTTGGGCTCCCTGGCCGCTGGAATAGCGGCCAGCGGCCAGGGTCGGTCCATGACGTTGAGGAAGAAAAATCGGAAAGCGCGGGCGTAAGAATTGACGCTTCCCGGAGCGAGTCTGCGTTTATCATGCAGATAAAGCAGGTAGTCGCGGATCTCCTCCAGGCCGATTCGTCCCAACGACTTGCCGACGTGCTGCTCGAGTTTTTTCAGCCTGCGCAGATAGTCATCTTGCGTGGAGGTAGAAAGATTTCTCAATTTCATCTGCCGCACCATTCGTTGACGTGCGCTTCTCATATCCGACCTCCTTTCACGGCTTCGCATGCATGGAAAGATGTCGCCTTCTTCCGGGTGATGAAACTCGCCGGGGCGGGACGGATGGAGGTGCAACGCAAGATGTGCCTGACCTCGCGCGGGTTATCTGCTTGCGTCAGACGATGCATAAAGAAGGAATAACGCAGTGTCTTCTCGATCGTCGTATAATCGAAACCGCCATCGATTGCAGCTTGCCTGATCGCCTTTTGCATGGGACCGGGAGTCAGTGGATTTCCATCGTGATCGCGTGTAAAAAGTAGATCCGTCCGGGGTCGGGTGTCGCGCCACCACCGGCGCAGAGTATCGAGTGTCTCCGGGTGAAGCGGAATGAATTGGGGCCACGCACTGTTTGTAGATTCCAGACGGATCAGCATCCTTTTGCCGTCGATGTCTCCTGTCCGCAGGCGACAGGTCTCGCCTATGCGCAAACCGCCGCCGAACGTTACGGTCAAAACCGTTTTGTGAAGCTCTGAAGTAACGCCATCAAGCAGTCGGTTCAGATTGCCCAGAGAGAGAGGATCGGGAATCGGCCCTGGCTTCCCGGGAGAAAGAAAGCAGGCCGCAACCTGAGGGCGATCCAGCGTCACGAAATAGAGAAACTTAAGCGCCATCAGCGCTTGGTGACGGAAACTGACCAGTCTCTTTTCCGATCTTGCCAGGTGCTTGATCCAGGCCTCGATTTCAGCCGAGCCCAGTTGCTCCGGCGAGCGCTTGAAATGTCGGACATACGATTCGGCGCGGTTTAGATACTGCCTGCGCGTGATGGGGCGCAGTCCGTAGCGTAAAAGATCGGCGCTCATTCTTTCCTTGAGATGTCCCATGAGTTTCCTCCATGTGATGGACGTCGCCCGGAAATCGGACGACTGAGATCACGAGGATGGAGGATTCATGGGATTTGAAGCAAGGTTAGCCGGGAAAGAACGGGGAGACGCCACAGACGCCAAGGGGCTTTACGATCATAAGGACAAAGGTGGGATCGAGCACGGCCTTACGGACCGGCAGGGACTAAAAACTGCCGCGAAGCGGCTTCGTACTTCATTTATTCATGGGAAGATTGTTTTTTATTAGTAAATTCAATGAGATAAAACCCATACAAAGAATTGCTAAGAATGATTATGCCTCCTTTGCAATCCATTAATCTTGAATTCCTTTGTGATTTCAACTGTTTTTCGTGATCGGTAGGAGCTTTGAAAACATTGAAGTACCCAAATTCTTGATGACCCTTATTTATAATCAATAAGGTTCATGTCGGGCTAAAAATTAGCCCGACCTACTAAAAATCCATATCTTTTACAAATGGATCGGGGAAAAGACAGAGGTTTGACCTCATCCAAAGACCGAAACCTCCATCCGAAAACACGAACGAAAACGAGCCTAACCCTCGAATCTCACTCCGTTTTTCTCGTCGGAGAAGGCGTGCGCTCCACGTCCTTCAGCTTCCGTTCGATGGCGCGCTTTCTCGTGTCCACCTGGTCGATGCTCCGCACCGCCTCGCCCAGCTTTTTGCGAATCGCATCCAGGGTTTCGCCGAAACGATGAAACTCGGACTTCACCTCGGCCAGCAACTCCCAGACCTCCACCGAGCGTTCCTGTAGCGCGAGTGTACGAAATCCCATTTGCAGGGCGTTGAGTAGCGCCGCCAGCGTGGACGGTCCCGCAGCCACGATGCGCCACTCCTGCTGGAGCGATTCGGCCAGTCCCGGCGCGCGCATCACCTCGGCGTACAGACCCTCCGTAGGCAGGTACATGATGGCGAAATCCGTGGTGTGCGGCGGAAATACGTATTTCTGGCGAATCTCCCGCGCACTGGCCTTGACCCGCGACACCAGCGCCGCCTTCGCCTTCTCCACCGTCTCGGCGTCGCCGCGCTCGGCGGCGTCCGAAAGCTTCGTGTAGGCGTCGAGGGGGAATTTCGCGTCGATCGGCAGCCAGACCGGCTTGTCCTCTCCCGCTTCTCCCGGCAGGCGGATGGCGAACTCCACCCGCAGGTTGCGGTCGGGACGCACGGCGACGTTGGCGGCATACTGGCCCGGTGCAAGCAACTGCTCCAGCAGGTTTCCCAACTGGATTTCACCCCAGGTGCCCCGTGTTTTCACGTTGGCCAGCACTTTTTGCAACTCGTCCACGCCCTTGGACAGCCGCTTCATCTCCCCAAGTCCCTGGTGCAGCCGCTCCAATTGTCGGCTGACGCTCGAAAAGCTCTCTCCCAGGCGCTTTTCCAGGGTGCCTTGCAGGGTGTCGTCCACACTGCGGCGGATGTCTTCGAGTTGGCGGCGGCTTTCGTCGCGCCACTGCCCAATGGCGCGCTCCGTCATGGCGCGGAACGCCTCCGTCTTCTCGCTTTCGCTACGGTGGTCGGCGTGTAGGCGGCGACCGAACTGGTCGAGCCATTCCCGTGTGAATTCCGCCCCGTCGGCCAGTTGCCGCGAAAGCGTTTCCGCATTGGTCTTGGTCGTGGCGGCGATTTCCAGGCGCAACTGCTGGAACAGCGACGAGGATTCGATGCGCTGGGAAGTCAACTCCTCGCGAAGAGTCTGGAACAGCCGTTCGTGACTTCGTTCGAGATCGTGAAGACGGGCGAGGGCGTCGTCCGTGCGGCGACGGGAACCGAGCAGCAAAAACAGCGCCGCAACGCCGAACAGGCTCAGCAGCAAGCCCACTCCCGCCAACGCAAGATAAAATGAAAGATCCGCGTGCATCGAGTCTCCGCCGAAAGGATTTTGCACCTCGTTCGAAAATCCTTCGAACCATACGCCAAAATGCGACGCGGAGCAAACGGCGAGAGCTTCACTCCATCGAGGACAACGCCTTCACCAGCGGATCGTCTTCCGTAACCAGAGTGGAGCGGAAACGTTCGGCGAACTCGTAACCGGTATCTTGCGCCGCCATTTTCGCGGCGGCACCTATAAGATGCCGCCAGTACTCTTCGTATTGCTCCCCGGCGGGTTCCTCGAAGCAGGAAAACCGGTGTCCCGCCGCCTCCAACCTGCGGCGCTGATCTTCCATCATCGTGCACAGCATGTTTTGATGTCTGCACAGGGCGTTCAGCTTTTTGGAGAGCACCGAGGAGATATCCACCGCCGTCTCGCCCTCGACGAAATGCCGGGTGAAATAGTAGAGCCCCAACGGAATATGAGGCATGAGCCCTTGTTCGCGATGTTCCGGGTGAAAGTTGGGATATCCCGCCGCCCATGCGGCGTCGGCGGCAGCTTTGGCCACGATCTCGTGATCCGGGTTTTCGTCGTCGCAGGTCGGATCGAAACTCACGATCACTTCGGGCCGAAACTCTCGGATGGCGCGAATCAGCTTTTCCCTCAATACACCGTAGGGCACGTCCATCAACTCGCAGTCCTGGTAGCCCAACTCCACGATGTCGTGAACGCCCAACGCCTCCATCGCCTCACGAAATTCCCGACCGTTGATTTCGGCGGCTTCGCCGGGACCATGCTCGAAGCTGTCCTTTTCGTCCTGAGTTACGCGCAGGACCGAGACCCGGCAGCCGTTTTCGATCCACAAAGCCAGCGTACCTCCCGCAAACAGGGTCACGTCGTCTGCGTGGGGCGTTACGGCCAGAACTCTTTTGGGAATGAAGTGCGTCATACCTTCCTTTCAGTCGAGGGAACCGAGATTCACCGGGACATGCGCGGCGGCGGCGTGGTCCCCGACAACCTTGTAAAATGCGGCGTTTGCCGTGAAATTCGTGCTGTTGAGCGCTTCGAAATCGGCCTTGATTTTCTCGAAAGATGCGTCCTTGACATCGATGCGGGTTCCCGGATGTTCCGCAGGATGGTACAATCCCCAGATGCTGGTATCGCTGTAGTATTTCCAGGTCCAGAAACCCCAGTGCAATCCACGCCGGTTCAGCCGATCGAGAACCAGCCCCATGGCTTCGGCAGCCATATCGGGACTGCCGTCGTTGCCGTCGGCGGCGTTGAATTCACCGATGTAGATCGGGCAGTCGAAACGCTCGAAGGCGTCGCCGAACGTTTTCAACTCGTTGTCGATGTTGCCCAGGTATTCGTCGGGAGACCCCCCGCCCGGATAGAGATGCAGCGAAAACATGGCGTTTTCCCAGCCCATTTCTTTGGGAGAGGTCAAAAATTCGGTCGATTTGTAGCCGTCGTCGATCATCACGATATGCCGGGTGTCCTCGGCGCGAATCGCCTGATGGATTTCGTCGTGCACGGAAGCATAGGTTTCCTTGTCCGGGGCGGCCATCGGCTCGTTGAGCAGGTTGAATATCGCGATGTGGGGTTCGTCTTTGAAATAGCGGGCTATGGCGCTCCAAAGCCGCACGGTTTTGTCGATGCACTCCCGATTCGTCCAGAGAAACCCGCCGTTTTCCAAGCCCTGATGCCAGGACGTGCTCTGGCCTCCCGGCGCGCCGTGCATGTCGAGCATCAGATACACTTCGTGCTTGCGCGCCCAGTTGACGAGGCGATCCAATCGCTCCCAACCCTCCGTTTTGAAAGCGTTTTCTCCATCCCGGTCCGTCTCCAGCGCTTCGTACCAGAACGGCACGCGGATCAAGTTGAGTCCCAACCCTGCGTGGCGTTCGACATCCACTTCAGTGATGTAATGGTCCTGGAAAGTACGGCGTAATTCCTCGGTTTTTTCGTGCCCGAAGCGGGAATCCAGGTACTTCCACAAGCTGCGTTCCTCGAAAATCCAGGGTTCCGACTCAAACCAGGCCCAGAAATCGTCCAGCCCGTCAATCTGATCCGGCTCGGCGTGTTCGTAGGTGTACGGTTTCCAGCGTTGAGATAACTCCCAGTGGGAGGTTTCCTCCAACAGCCATTCGAAAGAAGTCTGTTCGCGGGCCTCCTGCACCAGTTCGGCCACGCCGAATTCCTCGGCTTTGGGCTCGATCTGCTTGAGAAAATCCCACTCGAACAGCAGCCCGATACCCGCAATCCAGGTTTCCATCATCATCCAACTGCCGAAATTCGCCCCGCGCAGCATGACTTTTTCGCCGCTTTCGTTCACGATATCCCGGCCTTCCACGTGCAAAAGCGGCAGGGTCGCGGACTCTTCCGGTGTAGGGCGAACGGGAAATTCCTGCGTATTCGGACGGCAATCCGCCCAAAGATTCACGATCTCGCTTTCTCCCTCTTCCTGAGATTCGCTTTCGGTCGCGTCGCTATCCCCATCGGCGGGGCGTCCGCCATCGTCTTCCGAACAAGCGAAAATCAAAAACAAAAGTAATATCAAGAGCATGGATGTTTTCATCCGCATCTTTCGTCATCCGTTTCGGGCGTTACAACCACGTCTCAAGGCCGTCGAGCAACTTCCTCGCCTTTTCGGGAGTCATGCCGCGATGGTGGAAAATACCGTAGGGGAGTTGGGTTTCCCGTTCGAGATAGGCCGGAAGCGCCACGAGTGTCTGAAAAATCTCCCGCTCGGAAATACCGATTTTTTCGGGCGAATAAACCAAGCCGGATTCCCTCATGAACACCACCAGCTCTTCGACGTCGCGTTCCTGGTATAGCGCCGCAACAAGAATACCCAGCGCCACCAACTCTCCATGAATGTAGGATTTGTGGGTCAACGATTCAAGGCAGTACGCAAAGTAGTGTTCGGAACCCTCTTCCGGTCGGCTATTGCCATGAAGTTCACAAAGGCGGACCTCCTCCACGTAGGATTCCGCAATAAGCTTCAACCCTTCCTCGTTACAAACCCGAATCGCCCTGGCTTGGTTTAACAGCTCTTCCAAAATCCTCCCGGCGTTTTTGGCGATGTCTTCGTCGTAGCGCTCGCCAACGGCTTCGGCTGCCAGTTTCCAATCGTGCAACGCCGTGAAAATAGAGAGAATATCCCCAACTCCGGCCACGTTCAACCGAACCGGCGCACGTTGCAGCAGGCCGAAATCGATCAACAGCCAATCGGGATAAACCTCCCCTACGTATCGTACTTTATGCCCAACCCGCACCCCCACGGCACTGGTAAAAGCGGCATCGACGCTGAGAATCGACGGCATCAACACGAGTTTCGCCCCTGTGCGCCAACTGGCCATTTTGGCGGCGTCGCAGGCCGAACCGCCACCGATTCCGAATACCGCATCGACATCCGGCAATCGATCAATTTGCCTTTCGAGAATCTCCCGATCCATCGAATGGGGTACTATGACAGCTTTGGGTGGAGCAGGAAAAGCATTCTCCAGCAAATCCCACGCTTCCGACGCACAAAACACGGCGCAATTTTTGAAATACGAGGCGTCAAGCGTAAAGAGAAGCTTTCTCCCATACGTGGGTATCGCCTGCCTGATTTTTTTCATGAGTGTATTGCACTTTCCGATTGGCAGCCACTGCCATCTTGCGCATACTGTCATGTTCAATTTTATTTTTCAAGATATTCGTAAAAAAATCGATTAAATTAAGAGGGATAGCTCGAAAATGTGGTAATCTTATATGTTATGAGATAAAGGCGACGAATTTTGTGCAACCGTACGAGTCGTGTAAATAATCGTCCTCCGCAATCCGGACAACGCACAGGGGGGACAGCATTCCCTGGCAAGACGGAAATGGTGAGATTAAAATCGACACCAAGTGCAACCTTAAGCGTGGGAACTTTCTTGGAAATCGAGATTGGGAAAAGCAACGGTGAATCCGTCGTTTTCAAAACCATGAGAAACCACCTCGTTTCCAAAACTGACAGCGGTTGTACCATCCGCTAACCGAAAGAGGTTGCATAAGAGACATATCATTCAACAGGAAGGAGCATACTTTTGGCGGTCCATTCCTTGCGCGAACGTAAAAAACAGAAAAACCACGAACGGTTGGTCGAAATCGCCACGAGGCTTTTCCTGGAAAAAGGTTTCGAAAATACCACCATCGACGAAATCGTAAAAGAGGCGGAACTTTCGCAACGCACGTTCTTCCGTTATTTCGCCACGAAAGAATCCATCGTCTTCCGCGATCACGATGAACGGGAGCAACGACTGCGGGAATGCCTGGAACAAAACGCAAACGCCGCCACGCCTTTCGAGGCGATCAAAGCGGCTATGGAAGAAATGGGACGAGATTTCATAGAGGACCGCGACAGGATGTTTAAGGAGTACTCCATCGTGATGTCGTCGAAGCTGCTCACGGCCCTGGATGTGGAACAGGATCTGAGATTTCAGAGGATCATCGCCGACCATTTGCACGTTTGGAATGGCAAAGAGTATTTATCGAAGTATCAGGCCAGCCTCGTGGCAGGTGCGATTTTCGGCACGATTCGCGGCATTATGGAAAATTGGTTCGAAAGCCGATTTGCATTCGACCTGGAAGAAATGCGAAATGATCTCAATCGCGTCATCGACCTGTTGTATGCTGCATTCCCACCGAAGTGATATAGCAGGTTATTTGGTTTTAGCGATGATTTTAGTAGCGGGTGCCATGGGCTAACCACAGGTTGCCCATGAACATAGTTCATACATGGGCAAGCTGACGTTTCACGTCGCTTCGCCCATGCCACCCCTTGTTTTCAGGGTTTTCTATCGCTAAAATCAAATAACAACTGCTATCGATACGCACGAAAAGAAAAACCGCCCGATGGATTCCATACAGGCGGTTTTTTTCTATTCAGGAAGCAATACTGCCGACTTACGACACTTTTCCGCCCGGCTTCAACGGCCCGTCGAAGGTGGCGACCCGCACGTTGTCTTCATCGCTTCCGGCGATCACCATGCCTTCGGAGATTCCGAAACGCATCTTGCGAGGCTTGAGGTTGGCCACAACAACCACCGGCTTGCCGATCAGCACTTCCGGCTCCGGGTAGAATTTGCGGATTCCGGCGAAAATCTGCCGGGGACGCTCCTCGCCGATATCGACCATCAGCCGCAGCAACTTGCGGGCATCCTCGACCTGTTCGGCTTCCCGCACGATACCCACACGAAGGTCCAGCTTGGCGAAATCGTCGAACTCGATGGTTGCGGGCGCGGTTTCTT
The DNA here is from genome assembly GCA_963663525.2 of Myxococcota bacterium. GTDB lineage: Bacteria > Myxococcota_A > SURF-8 > SURF-8. Next base: position 2,529,719 of record CAXXHC010000001.1, on the reverse strand, counting down.
CCTGTTTGGACTGTTTTTGAGCAACTTTGGGCGTTTTTTCAGCTTTGGGTTCGCTTTTGGGGGTGTTTTCAACTTTCTTCGCGATTTTCGCCCAGGAATCCCGCAACGGAACCGTCCGGTTGAACACCGGCTTGCCGGGAGCGGAATTTCCCGTGTCCACACAGAAATATCCCAGGCGCTCGAATTGCAGACGGTCACCGGGAACGGCGTTCGCCAGACTCGGTTCCAAAAGGGCGCGCTCGACGACTTCCAGCGAATCTTCGTTCAGGGCGTCCTTGAAATTCGGGACGACTTTCTTGTCCATCGGATTTTCCACGCGGAACAAGCGGTCGTACAAACGGACTTCGGCTGGAAAGGCGTGCGCGGCGGACACCCAGTGCAACGTACCCTTGACCTTGCGACCGTCCGGCGATTGCCCGCCCCTGGATTCGGGGTCCCAGGTGCAGCGCAACTCGACGACCTCGCCGCTTTCGTTCTTCACCACGTCCGTGCAGCGGATCAGGCAGGCGTAACGCAGGCGGACTTCCCGACCCGGAGCGAGGCGGAACCACTTCTTCGGCGGCTCCTCCATGAAATCCTCGCGTTCGATGTACAATTCACGACCGAAGGGAATTTCGCGCGAACCCATCTCGGGATTCTGGGGATGGTACGGGGCGTTGAAGGTCTCGCTCTCTCCTTCGGGGTAGTTTTCGATGACGACCTTCAGCGGATTAAGCACCCCCATCACGCGCGGCGCGGTGTCGTTGAGATCTTCGCGCACGCAGTGCTCCAGCAGGGCGACGTCCACCACGCTGTCGTTTTTCGCCACGCCGATGCGCTCGGCGAATTTCCGAATGGATTCGGGGGTATAGCCCCGACGACGCAGACCGGAAATGGTCGGCATACGGGGATCGTCCCAGCCCGAGACGTGCTTGTCTTCGACGAGTTCCAGTAGCTTGCGCTTGCTCATCACCGTGTAATTGAGATTGAGGCGCGCGAATTCGTACTGGTGCGGGGGCTCTTCGAAACCCGCTTTTTCGTTGAACCAGTCGTACAGCGGGCGATGATCCTGAAATTCCAGGGTGCAGATCGAGTGGGTGATACCCTCGATGGCGTCGGAGAGTCCGTGGGCGAAATCGTACATGGGATAGATGCACCATGTGTCGCCCGTGCGGTGGTGCTCGGCGTGCTTGATGCGATACAACACCGGATCGCGCAGGTTCATGTTCTGGGATTCCAGGTCCACCTTGGCACGCAACACGTGTTCGCCGTCCCCGAATTCGCCCGCCTTCATGCGCCGGAAGAGGTCGAGGTTTTCCTCCACGGAACGATCCCGGTAGGGACTGGGTTTGGCTTTTTTATAGTAATTTCCGCGATATTCGCGACTTTCGGCCTCGCTCAGGCTGCATACGTAAGCCAATCCGTCCCGAATCAGTTTCTCGGCGATTTCGTACAGTTTTCCGAAGTAATCCGAGGCGAACCGTCTGTCACCCTCCCACTGGAAACCCAGCCAGCGGATGTCTTCCTGAATCGAATCGACGTACTCGACATCCTCCTTGGTGGGGTTGGTGTCGTCGAAACGAAGGTTGCAGGTGCCGCCGTATTCCTCGGCAATGCCGAAATTGAGGCAGATCGACTTGGCGTGCCCGATGTGCAGGTAGCCGTTGGGCTCCGGGGGAAAGCGCGTGGCGACCTTCCCGCCGTGCTTGTTTTCCGCCAGGTCGCGATTGATGATTTCCTTGATGAAATTGACCGGTTTTTCCGGAGTTTCCGTCTTCTGGGTCATGAACGTTCCTTTTCGCAAATCGGGACCGCCGACATGAAAACCTGTCCGCAGTCCTATGCCAACATCCGCCCCTTGACTAAAATGATTTCGGCGGGACGATTTCCGAAGCCCCTATCATATCCGGGCTGGGAACGCAACGCAATCATGGAAACGGAAGAAGATAAGAGGATGGGGTGTGAATAAATTGTGGGGGAAATTGCTGTTTTTCAGGAAAGCATTGATTCAAAGGGTCGGGTAAAAATCACCCGACCTTCTTCTTGGCTATTTCTTGACCTCCATGGCTTCCACAAGTCGCCGGTCCGCTTTGCGCAGCCGATCGTTGAGGGTCTTGAAAATGGCTTGAATCAGGGGCGGAGTTTCCGCGAGCACCTCGAAAAAGTCGTCCCGCGAGATCCGCAGCAGTTCCGAGTCGGTCACGGCGGAAATGTCGTAATCGTGCGGGCTGCCGTCGAGCAGCGACATTTCGCCCACCATGCCGTCCGCTCCTACGCGGCTGATTTCCACACCGTCGAGCGAAACCTCCAACTCACCCTCCACGACGATCCACATCGCGTCGGCGGGATCGCCCGCGTTGACGAGCCGACGCCCGCTTTCGAGCACCACCGGTTTGACAGCCGTCGCCAGCGTGAGCAGATCGTCTCCGGAAACGTTTTCCAGAATCGGCACTTTCCGTAAAAACAGAACCCGTTCCAGGCGGCTTTCAAGATGCATCGTGTCCTCGCTTTTTTCCGAGAGTTCTCGCGCCCTTGCGGCAATCACCGGGTCGGGATCCTGCATCATTATTTTCAACGTTCCTTCGTCGAGACGTTCCATGTCGGCCAAAGCAATCAACGCAGCGTCGCGCACCATCGGGGAGGGGTGCTCCAGACGGGCGCGCACGTCCGGTTCCCGTTCGACTTTCCCGGCCTGTCCCAGGGCGTGCAGGCAACAGACCTTGACCCAACGCGAATTCGCATTCAGAAGCCGCCCGATGGCATCCTCGGCGCCTCGGGCTTTGAACCCAAGCGCCCGCCCGATTCTCAACTTTCGTTTCGAGCTTTCGGAGGCCAACAGCAATCGCACCCACTGGTTTTCGGGCGGGTCGAGCAATTGTTCCAAGGCTTCTGCTGCATTTGCCCCGATCTCCGGTCGCGGGTGGTAAAGATTGTTTCCGATGGCGTAAATCGACGGATTTTTGTACTTGATTTCCAGAATCCTCAGCAGGCGCACCACTGCGCGGTTCAGTCGATGCTCGATGGCCTCGTCCAGCAGGATATCGCCCAACTCTTCCCAGGCCCGGTGGCGTTCGTCCAGGTAGGCCAGATAGCGTTCCATTTCGGTGTGCAGGATGTTTTCAAGCTGTTCTTCGCTAAAATGCAGGTGTTCTCCGTGACGACCCAACCGAGCCAAAGCTCGCCAAATACGGTTGCGTAGGTGCTCAGAAGGTTCGTCCAGGTGCTCCTTGAGCACGGCCACTGCATCGCGTCCGCCGATACGCACCAGCACACCGATCAGTCGCCGTTTGACACGCAAAGATACGGAATCCATAAACAGAAGTTCGCGAATGGAATCCACGGCAGGAGATCCGATACGAGCCAGCAACCGCTTGGATTCTCTTGCGGTTTTCCGATCTCGAATCATTTTCAGCCCGATGGATAAAAAGGTGCTGGAGCCGATTTTCGATGCCGCGATCAACCCCGCCCGGCGAACCTCCACCGCTTCGTCCTCGATCAGACGGTGAACGCGGGCCTCGTCGCCCGGCATGGGAAAATCCTCTATGATACGCGCCAGCCGCACCCGTTCGTCCGCATTGCCATGATGAAACATTCCGTCCAGGAACCAGTCGGCCAGTTCGACTTCTTCCGGCCCTCCGTGGTGACGAATGCCGCGCAGGGCCATGTCGTGCACGCGGAGATTGTCGTTGGGAAGCAGGCTCAACGCTTGGTCGATGCCGCCCGGCATCCGGCAGAGCGCCCGGCAGGCCCAGCCCCGCACCAGGTGGTGATCGTCCTCAATCAGCTTCGTGACCAGCGAGCAGGCTTGCGAATCGCCGCTGTAATATCCCAGTTGGTTGGCGGCGGCGGCGCGGATGTGCGGGTTCTGGTTTTTGCACAATCCGACGAGGTGCGGCAGAAGCGCCGGATCGGGGCGCGGTCCCAGCTTGTCGAGTGCGAAAAGGATCTGCTTTTCCCCGCCCGTGGCGAGAATGCTTCGCAGCGTCTCGCGCATCATCGGCAGGTCTTCCGCCCAGTCGCCGGAATCCACGGGCGTGGGACGTTTAAGCGATTGCAGCAGCGCAGCGAGGTATTTTTTGCGCAGCACCAGCACCAGCACGATCCATGCGACGATCAGCCCCAGCACGATCCAGCCGATGGACACCACCTCCATGCGCTTGGCGACGAACACCAGCGCCAGACCGCCCAGCCCGTAGGAAAGTGGCTTGATCGCGCCGTCCAGCACGGTACGAACCCGCTCGCGAACCTCTTCGGGAATGGGAAAATAGGCGATCTGCAAGGCCGAATCGTTGACGGAATACTGAAAGGCGTTGTCCGAAAATTTCAGCAGCGCCGCCATCCAGACCACCGGCCAGGCCAGCAGTGCGATGGACGATCCCAGCAGCATCACCGGCATGACAAGAAGCCCCGCAACGATGCCGAGCCGCGTGAGCAGACGCGGGGTTCCGGCGAGTTGAACCACGAACGACACCAGCCCCGTGACGGCGTAGAACGCGCCGAAAAAGGCGGCGAGGTCGTTTTCGTGAAAATGGCCGGAAACGATCATCTTGAACTGGTAATCGGCGAGCGTGCAGGTCACGAACGTGACGCAGACCAGCGCCGCGAGCACCATCAGGTAGCCCGACCGGGTGAAACGCCCGGCGCGCTCGACGTCTTCGGGCAGGATTTTGGGCTTTTGCACCGAACGGCGCTTGGGCATGTAAGCCCTGTGAATCCAAGCAGATACGACACCCAATGCAAGCACGAGAGCGACCATCACGAACAAAAGGTTGGCGGTGCCAATCGTCCCCACCAGAGCGCCGATACCCGCGCCGCAGACGATGATCGCCAGCACCCGGCCCGAACCGATCACGCCGAACAGGCGTTTGGCTTCCTGCACGGTATGGGCCTGCACGGCGTAGGACCACGCCTGCAAGATCAGCAGGTTGGCGCTGACCTCGGCCCAGACGTAAAAAGTCGGGTAAATCCAAGCCCTTTCCTGTCGAATGGCGAACCACGCGCCCACGTAGCTGGCCGCGCACAGGACGGCGGACAACTGGATCAGGCGGTCGAGCCGGAAGCGCTCGGCCAATGGACGGTACAGGGCCGCAACCACCGCCGCAACCACGCCGTAGGCCACGAACATCCACGGAAGCCAGGAGGTGTCGTAGCGGGAAAGAAACAGAGTATCCCGCACTGTGCGTCCCAAAGTGAAAACGCCGCTTGCGAGGAAAAGTGTCAAGAAAAACAGCAGGGTACGTCCCCGCTCGTTGTAGCGGACGCCGAACCGGCGCAGCACGGTGACCGGTTGGGAGGTTTCGAGCAGGCTGTGGGTTCGATCGGGCACCTTGACCGTCCGTCCGTTCAGTCCGTCAGCGGGTTCCCCAGCGAGAGGGATCGGCAATCACGTCGCAATCGACGAACTGAATCCCATCCCGGTCCCGAAGCGGCGAGGCGCAGTATTCGAAAATATAAGGCATTTCCATCAGTCGGATGTACCCGACCTGGTATTTATTGCCGCTTTCGTCCGTCCTGGTTTCCTGGCTGGGGGCTTTTTCGCTGCTGAGGTCTTCGCCGTCCTCCAGGCTGTTCCAGGGATCCCAGTGCGGCCATTGCCGATACCAGTCCGCCGAACGTCCGTACCACTCCATCACGTGGTGGGCTTCGTCCCCCGTCATCGAGTAGCCGTGGGCAGCGGCGGCGAGCAACCAGCCTGCCAGCGCGGAATCGAATTCCTCATCGTCGCGGTAGGCGATGGTTTCGTCGTGCATCAGCGTATCGAAGCGCTCGGTCAAGCCTGACATAAGCTGCTCGGCGATGTCGTCGCGTCCCCACAACGAGGCGGCGGCCATCGCGCCGATGTGGAAATGCACGTAGATTTCGTAATTGAAAAAATGCGTTCCGAAGGAAAGCTGCTCGAAGGGCGTCCCCGCAAGTCCCCGTCCGCAATGGCCTTTTCCGTAGGGATCGCCGTAAGCCGTCAGCGCCGCGCCGAGTTGCGCGTTGCATTCGGCGTCTTCTCCCAGCAATTCGAGCCAGTGCACGAAACTGCCCAGGTCGGCGTCGGGATTGCCTTTCTTTTCGATGTCGTAGCTTCGCACCGCCTCGCAGTCTTCGTACTTGGTCAGGATGTACCAGCCGTCGTCCACGATGTTTCTGGCGAATCCCCGCATGTATTCCAGATACAACAACGCTGCCTCGCGCAACGCCTCGTTGTCGATTTCATGATAGGCGCGGGCGACCATGGTCATCGACTGGTAGACGTAGGGCACGTCGTCCTTGGAACGCATGTTGGAAATCCAGATATCGCCCCAAGTCGGGTTATCGGGAATCTCGAAAATGTGGACGTTCCACTTGGACGACGCCACGCAGGAAGGCGTGTAGTCGATTTCGATCTTCCGCCCGTCCACTTCGTAGCTGTGATTGTGGTTGAACACCGCCCTCGATTGCAGGTACTTGACGATCGGGTCTTCCCGCTCGGATTCAAGCCCCAGCGAAAGGGCGACCATCCCCCGCATGTACTGCACGGCGAGTTCGGCGATCTCTTCGTCGCCGGTGAGCATGTAATACCCGATGAGGTTGGGCAAGACCTTCATCGTGCGTTCGGCGATGTTTTCGGCCCGTCCGTGGTGGTACAACACCACCGTATCGCCCTCCCGGCGCATCCCGACATCCTGCCACCACAGCTTGTAGTCGAACATCTCCGGATCGTAGGAGGCATCCAGGCCGTGGCTGATGCGCCGTAGCCAGTCGAAGTACCCGACATCCTTGTAGAATCCGGTAAGTTTGGCGGTGAAATCCGCGATTTCGTCTTCCGTGGGAGGCGTGCCGGAAGAGGCACGCTCGGGACGCTCGAACCCGAGGGCTGTCCGGGGTTTCGGCGGAATCACGAGATCGAAAACGGCTTCCTCTTCCACCTCGGTATCGGACGCATCCGCATCGCCACCGTTTGCGGGAGAGGACTCGTCGTCGCCGCATCCGTGAAAAACGAGAAAAAACAGGAAAAAGGCCACCCAAATCACGTGTGCTTTGATGATCCACCTCACTTGCTCATCAAAAACTAACGTTTCTTAGGACTCAGGGTGCCCGATCCTCCGCCTTCTTGCAACAAAAATCCCCAATCCGAGCACGGCAAGCATCGTCCAGACACCCCCGAAAGGCGTGTGACGGCAACCCGAACTTCCGGTGGCGCCGATGATGGAGTCATTCTCGCTTCCGTCGCCCGCGTCCATGGCGTCTTCGTCGCCCGGCGTCATATCGTCTTCATCGCCTGCCAAGGCGTCGCAATCCTGGGAGATGCGCAGCTTTCCGGTGATCTGACTGGTACGATCCACGCCGTTGGACAATTCCACCAGCACGTCGCCTTCTTCGGCTTTTTTATCCACGACGACTCCAAACAAATTGGCTTCCGAAGGAGAACTGACGCTCAGACGGTCGAACTCGATGCTATCCGGCTCGAAACGAACCGTCATCGAGCTGCCCATCGTCGAACCCCGGATCTCCACATAGGTCAACTCTTCGCCCGGTTCCAGGCAGGAAGGAGAAATCGAGGAAACCTGCGGAGAAACAATACAGATTTCGGTATCTTCCATGATCGGCTCGTAGATTTCGTCGAAATCCGCCTGCACGTCTTTATCGATGATTTTCTCGTGCAGCAGTTCGTTATCGGAATTGTATACCCGCACGAGGAAGCGAACCACTTTTCCGTAAGCAATTTCTTCCGAGGAGGAAATCTTGATCTTTATCGTGTCCTTTACGGCGCTACGCGGCGGAATGTCGTCGAACTCGATGCGCGAACCCGAAGGAAATTCCACCAGCTCCGCCGCAATATCGGAGCTTTCGTCCACTTCCACGGTCACGTACATCCCACCCGCCGTACCGTCTCCACCGTTGCTGACGTACACGTGGGCGCTGACCGTTTCGTTGCGATCCAGGGCCTGGTCGTCGTCGCAGCCGCCTTGCAAATAAATTTCCCGCACCCGCACGCGAGGCAGCAGAATTTCTTCCCCTTGGTCGAAATTGCCGGTGGCAATCAACGAATACGCCTGGTAGGTGGAATCGTAGCGCGAGTAATTCGACTCGCTGCCTGGAATGTCCCGACCACGCACGCGGATCTTCCACATGCCCTCGGCAGGATGCAGAACGAATACGTTTTCCGCCGTGTTGAGCGAATCGAGCACCTCTTCCGGCGCAACCTCCAGCATAGTTACGTCTGCAGGCACGTTGTATCCTTCTATAAAGCCGTAATTGCCGATGTAATGCTGTCCTTCCGGGGAAACGAGTTCAAGGTCCAGATCGTTCACGAGCGCCTTTCCGGCATAGATTTCGCCGGGGACATCCGACCAGACCAGCGTGACCTTGAACGGCTCGTCATCGCTCACGAACAGTTCGTATTCGGCGACATCTCCGGTTTGCAGGCTGTCGTCTTCATCTCCGGTGGGAATATCGGCCAGAACTTCCAGATCGCGACGATCGCCAAGGAAATACAGGGCATCGTCCAGCGCCATGCGTCCCCATCCCTGGTGGGTGCTGGGCAGCGGATCGAGTTGGCCGATGGCTTCGAGTCCGGTTCGGTTGAAGCCCATGACGTTGCCTTCCATGTTGCGACCGGAATTGAGAATCACCGCCTTGACAAGCGCTCCGGTGGGATCATGGCTGTTTTCGGGGACCGCCTCACCCGTGGGGTGGAAACCGTCCACGAAATACTGACGCACGAGCAACCCCATGCCTGCGGCGGTGGGACTGGAAAAACTGGTGCCGAAGGTGATGGAAGTGGCGCAATTGTTATTGGCCGGCACGGTCTGGCTGACGGTCACGCCACCCGACAAGACGCCTTGCGTTTCCACGGCGGAATAGACGATACCGGGAGTGACGATATCGGGTTTCAAACGACCATCCGTAGTCGGTCCTCGGCTGGAAAACGAAATCAGGTCTTCGCCGTCGCCCGACCATCCCGGCAACGATGCGCCGACGCTCAACGTGGATTTCGCCGTGCTGCCCTCGCCTCCCAGCGTCCGTTCGTGGGGACCGGAATTTCCCGCGCTGAAGAAAATCACGTAGCTGGAATACATCCACATGAAATAGTCCAGTTCCTGGGAATCGGTATCGTAACTATTGGAAATATCTTGCAATCCATAGCTATCGTTGTGCACTCGCGCACCGGAGGCGTAGGCCTGACGGTTCAGGTCGTACTGGCTGACGTAATACAGTCCGTACAATTCCCCCTGATCGTTGCCGACGTCCTGAAAAATCATTTGTGCGGCGGGAGCCATGCCGTCGTTCTCATCCAGGCCGGGATCGTCGCCCGTAGCCAGGTGGGCGTAGTTGTCACCCACGGCGCAGCCGGAAGTCATCGTGCCGTGGTAGTAGGCGGAGCGGCAATCGTAGGCATCCGAACCGGGGAAAACGTAGTAGGAAATCACCTTGTTTTCCGGGTTCGTGATCTGCGTTTGCGGAGGATTGGTGCCGTTGGCCAGGGTCTGGTCCGCCACTTCTGCCGAGTAGCGGAACTGGCAGGCGTCGGTGTCGAGGCCGCTGTCCGCACTGGCGTAAATCTGGCCCAATCCGGTCAATCCGACGTCGAACAGCGGCGTCATCTTCAGTTCCGCCGTGCCGGACTGCAACAGCCAGGTGGAACCCGAATTCATCGTGCGGGGCACATCGTAGAGCCGAATCCAGCGCAATCCTTCCAACGACATCAACGCGCCCATCGTCCGAAACAGTTCGTCGCGGCGCACGCGAAGTTTCGCTTCGGGAATGCCCGTCTTCGTAACCGTCATGATTTCGGCCACTTGCAGCTTTTTGAACAGTTCCGTCCACGTGGTGGGGTCGTCATCGGAAAACGTCGAGATTTGAAGCACTACCTCATCGGGCAGGGAGCGTTCCCCGCGCAAGGCGGCGGCAAGATCCGAATCGATGCGGAACGAGGTGTTGAACGGCATCATGAATCGCAGCGAAGGCAGGTTTTCGAGGCGTTGGGTCTGCCCTTTCTCCACGGAAAGCACGAGGGCGTTGTTGGGAACATATGAAGTGATTTCAACGCCTTGCGCGGTAATGGCATCGCGAAGCTCGCGCGTGACGGACGTTTCGAACTGGGCCAGAAACCGTTGCTTGCGGTTCAAGCCGCGTATCGTGTCGTGGAGGTCGTCGGAGAGCTGCAGAAACAGCTTTTCGGGAAGTTCCTCGCCCACTGGCGGACGCACCAACGGGTCGGTGACATCATGATGCAGCCAGAGAATTTCCGGCGTGGCGGCACGTTTCTGCAAATCTTTGACCGTGCGTTCGTAGCGGTTGAACGTCTCCGGCTCGCGAGCGTCGCGATGGGTCGGGCTTTCCAAGGCGAGGAGATCCGCGAGGACTTCCTTGGAGAGATCCACACGCGCCGGAACTGGCCCTCCAGAAGTTATCGTATCGGAATAATTGAAGAAAAACAGAAACAAGGAGAAAGAACAAACAAGGGTCAAGCCCAAGAGACTCAACCGTCCCCGGAGTGGCGAACGCATGAAAGCAATCCTTTCTTGGGGGCAGTCAGAAACAAAAGCCGCATGACTCCCCGAAATACGACTTCCCGTGGTCATACCCGGAACAGTCAAGATAGTCAAGCGAGTTGGGTCACTACTCGTCGGGTACATCCTTAAAAATTGCCACTTTGCAAAAAAACCGCTCATGGCGAGTGATTTGCGAAGCAAATCGTATCGAGCCATATCATTTACTCCTCGAAACACCGCCCTTCGGGCGGCACTCGGAGTGATCGGTATCCAATCTGAGTGAAATGGCAATATCCTGTGATTCACCCCCCTCGTCGTCATATGAAAACGACACCCATCAAGCTTTCACCCGCTATACAGTGGACGTTCCATCGGCGAAATCTTGTTGGAATACGAAGTCGGTCAACGTCTCCTTGTACCGATCCATTTCGACGTCTGACAAAGGAGGAAAAAACTCTTGCAAAGATAGAAAATTCTCTTGCAAAGAAGTTGATACTCCTAACTTAATCAGTCCCATCTTTCGATGCCTTTAAAGAGGGTGCTTCCGGCTCAGACGTTCCTGGAATTATTACGTTTTTTTCCGCATTTCGGATCCTCTCGGCAACTTGAATGGCGACGAGTTCATGCCCTCGCGGACTGAAATGCATCGAATCCGTGAACGGGGTTTCTTGCTCGTTCATACCTAGCGGCTCGATTTCATCTGAAATATCAAAGACATAGACACCTTCCTTTGGTGCGTGCCATGTCTTGAGTTTCTTGCCGATCAGATTTTTCGCCCGCGTTCCGAAGGTGAACACGTCCCTCTCCCGCGCGTCTTCCAACAATCGACGTCGCTCGTTCAGGTCGTCGGTTTCCCATGCCGCGAGGTAGGTCTGCCGGGCGCTGTCGTCCAGCCCCAAGGGAGGGATATCCAGGTTCGATACGGGAATCATGAGAAATACCGCGATGTTACGCGCTCGACAAAGGTTCACGACAGCTTCGACATTGGCCACGTAGCCTCGCAATACCATCCGGTTGATCTCTGCGAAATCGACTTGCGGATAGTTTGCAAACCCCAATTGACGCGCCAGAGACAAAAACCAGGGATCGAGCAGCCACCGCCGCCAGACATCAAAACGCTCGGAGGACCGCACGCTGACCTCAGTTTCGGGGTCATAGGGACGCAACCTATTGATAATTCTAAATATTCCTCGCCACAGGTGGCTGTTCTGCACCAGGGAAAAGCGATCGAAAAGAAGTTCTCGATAGACGTATCCGAAGTCGTTGTGGCCCAGATACATCAACACGGCGTCGGGGGATTGGTGGTGAATCGCCTTTTCGGCGAAGCGTCGGATCGTCAGCGAATCGAGACCGACGAGTGCGAAATTGTACACACGTATGGGACGCTCCGAACCGGACTGAAGGATGCGTTCGACTCTTGCGGGAAACGCTTTTCTTTTTTCGGGAAACACGAGCGAAGACGCCCCGAAGGCATAGATCTTCTTTTCACCGGGTTGGGGGTCGTACGCAATCGAATATTCCAGGTCCATCCCCACCGGATCATACCGAAAATACGCACGTTTTCGCTTCTCGTCGAAGGAAAGCGAGGGAGTCTGCTTGTGCAGCAGCGAGGCTTCGAGTTCCTCCATCGCCCGGCGGAGTTCTTCCCCATCGACGGATTCGCTCCGTTGGACCGCCAGAAAGAAATCAAAGGATAACGCCACAAGAAAAAGGAGCGGAAGCCCGGTTGCATAGGCAAAGACGTATTTCCAGCCGTTTGCCGGTTTTCCACGCCGACGCCGAAACGCGAAGGAGAATCCCACGACAGTTAGCCAAAACGCCATCAGGCCCACAAACCACAGCGCCGCCTCGGAAATTTCGCGGGAACCCTGGTTCTGGTTGCCTTCCTCAAATGGCTTTTCTTGAACCGGCGCCGAAAACCAGTCTAGGTATTCCCCGCGTTTTTTTGCGTCTTCCAGCCGTTGCCGCACCGCCAGAATCAGCGCGTCCGAAGGCTGTGCGCCGGGAGCGGGCTGCACGAGGCAGCAGTCCGGGGATTCGCCGTTTTCGGACGAGGGTTTCGTCGTGATTTCAACCGCCACCGGCGGGACGGTTTCACCGAAATGCAGCCGGACGAACTCCCGGTGACGCTCGATGCGCTCGATGTGCCATTCCCCGGCCAGCGTCTCTCCCTTGCCGAAGATCTCCTCCACCTCGGCTGCGCGCCCACTTCCCGGCCAGGCGCCGACGCTCGCGACCACGAGCGCGAGGACCATCCAAAGGCTGGAAAAGAGAGGGATTTTCGTCCGTTCGTCACGCATAGATGTCCCTTTCGCTTTTGCGCAGTGAGGGATGTACATTACCATGGGAAAGGAACGAACTCAACAGCTCACAAAAGGTGGATTCCGCGAAAAACGTGTCCCTTGAAAAGGATTTAAAGAGTGGATACCTTGCTGAACTGGCAGGGATTTTTTAAAGATCTGGTAGTTTCTTAGCGCTCTTTTTTTGATATTCCTTATATAAATCTCTAGTTTCTGTATAGTCCTCTGCGATAGCACCATCTACTTGGTTTTGAATTTCTCGAAACAGTTTCGCGGCTTCTTCACTGCCATTAAAAGCAGCCATTGCGAGGATTCGGATTATTTGTTCCAAATCATGCTGAGAAATTTGTTTTCGGCAAATCGCCAAAGCTTCATCTATTTTTCTTTGAGACCATACTGGAGGGATGAAAACATATTTTTCATCGAAATGGTCAATTTCAAGACGCCTATTTATTACGTAGCGATAGCGGGGATGAAGCTCTAAACTCCAATTTTTCCCAGTGGGTAGATGAACTATCTGGTCAACCTGAATACTGTCATGCTTTTGCTCGATTTTCGTGTCATCGAGGGCACCAAATCGGACAAGCAATTTTATGGATGGCACATGGAATATTTCATACTCAGATGTAAAAATTACACCCTTTGTTTTTTCCCCTGGATATCCGCAAAATATTATCTTGGAACCATCATCAAGTTTCCAAGATAGAAAAGGTTCGTCACCCTCACTAGCTCCTATCCCGGCAGGACAGTTTGCAATACGTGTTTTTTGATCCACTTTTTGTATTTCGGTCTTGGTTTCGTCTACGATTTTATTTTTACCTTTATCTCCCGGTTGTTCCGCTTTAACTTCACCAGAGAAAATTACAGTGGTGATGCCAAAAGAGATTGCAAGAAAAATGTACACGCCGAAAAAACGGCTAAAATAGAGATCGTGAAAAAGGCTTTTGTGGCTTTTGGGAAACCGCTCGGATTTCATATTTTTTCCATGACCTACGACTTTATCTTATTAGATTTACTCACGAATCTCGCTACGGCACGACGATGCCGAAATAGCCGTTTTCGTCGGTGGAACCTTCCCCGATCGGCTCGGCGGTTTCCGCTTCGGATCGCACCCGGAACACTTCGATGAAGGTGTTCGACACCGGCTGCCCGTTTTCGTCCAGCACGCGCCCTTCGAACGAGGTTCCCTGCCCCAGCGACTGATCCAGTGTGGCTTCGGCGGAAAGCGCGATATCCCCGAGGTAAGCGCGGGCGAAGGTCGATTCCTCCGGCGGGACGAACTGCACGTCGTACACTCCCGGGTCCAGCTTGAGACGGTAGCTGCCGTCGGGCAGGCTGAAGGCGGATTTCGTGTAACTGGCCTGGTTGTCGTTTCCCGGCTGGCGCGTCGCCCGGACTTCCACCCCTGCAAGCTGCTGTCCGGCGGCGTCGGTAAGAGTACCTGTCAGCGGAATACGGGCTTCGAGAGGAATTTCCACGTCCCGTGTCGTGTCCCGGCAGGCCAGGTCGGAAAGCATCGTGAAGGCGGCGTCCGAATCGGCGGAAGGCGTGGCTTTCAGGAGGTAATCGCCTTGCAGGAGTTTCAATTCGAAACGGCCTTCGGCGTCCGAAACGGCGGAGCGCTCGAAAATTCCTCCACCCACAGCCGTGATAGCCACCACCTGGGCATCGGACACCACCATTCCTTCGGCGTCTTTCAACACTCCTCTAAGCTGGCAAGGGGAAGGCTCGAAAGCTTCATAGCGCAGATCGAGACGCGCATCTCGCGGCACCAGCAGTTCGCCGTCGAGGATCTCGATCAGCGCTCCGGCGTCCACTTCGGGATACAGGGTGGAGTCGATGTCCCGAGCCGTGTTGTTTTCCGAGGACACGCCCGAGAAAAACACGGAATACGCCCCGTCGATGGCGGGAAGTTTCAGGGTGAATTCCCCCGCCTGCCCCCCGTCGGCGGACAGGCTTCGCGAACTTCGGTACCAGTTGCCGTCGCCGCTGGTTTCCGCCCACACCCGAATGCCTCCCAGGCCGCGTTCCTCGGCGTCCGACACCTGCCCGCTGACTTCGACATACGTTTTGGGAAACGTGATGGCCGTGTGCGTGTCGTCGTCCAGCGCCACGCCGGAATAGAGAATCAAGGGAGGATACGCCGCTTCGTCGATGGGATAGACGAACAGATTGTAGGTTCCGGCGAGGGCAGCCAGGGAAAACTCGCCGTCGGTTTCGTCGGTGAATACGCTGGGACTATCGAGTCTCTGCGCCAGCGCTTTGTCCTCGCCCGCCCGTGCAAGACGCACCCAGGAGGGCAACGGCTCTCCGTCGGCAGTGACAGAGCCGGAATAGAGGTAATCGGACTGCAACTGGATCGTTCCACCGAAAGTCGGCAGATCCAGATTCAGCACCGATTGCACGGGAATGCCGGTATTCTGGGGAGGCGTGAGCAGCAACCCCACGGTGCCTGTCGAGTCGTCCAGGTCACCTGTGGAATTCGCCTCCATAGACAAGGTTTCCCTCTCGATACAACCTGTTGCGGTCGAAAGAAGAAAGAATGCAATCACAAAGATGAGCGTCGGGCGTTTCAAGAGTCTCTTTACTCCTCCGTCGGGCACGGACCTTCCGTGGGAATCAGAATCCAGGTCGCCGTGTCGGTTCTCGCGTCGGTCTGCGTGATGCGCCAGCGTGGCTGCTGACTGGGATCGGAATCGTCGAAATTGCGATCGCTGATGACGACTTCGATGTAATGCACCTTCGTCGTGGCGTCCGCCGACTCCGGATCTTCCGCCCATAGGAAGGACGGATTGATCGAGTAGCTCAGGCCGCCGATTTGCGGCTGCTGGTCGGTGGAATCGTAGTAATCCAGGAACCAGCGCCAGCTCGTGGCGATCTGGCTGATGTAGTCGTCGTCGGGCGGGCGGTTGTATTCGAGAATCTTGAACTCGAATTCCGTGCATTCACGGGAAATCTCCACCCGACCGACAGCGGGACTGGTCGAAACGATCACCGGCCAGTATTCGCGGATGTCCGATTCGTCCCGCTCCTCGATGTCCGCCGGAATCAGGCATCCCGTCGACGCCGCGAGTGCGAGCACCGTCAGGGCTTCAAAGAACCGACTGCATAATCCTTGCAATTTGCGAGCCATTTGTCTTCTTTGAAACATCCCGAAAATACTCACGAATTCCGATTATCGGAAAAACAGGGATTCGGAAAAACCACAAAACCCGGAAAAAAATGTCACAGTTCCCGTCGAAAGACAGGCCGCAACATTCCGGGATCAGTAGCCGTATTCGTAATCGCCGTCTTCCTCTTCTTCCAATTCCTCCTCACCGATCACCGGTTCCGGAGTCGCTTTGCGCGAGTTTGAACGCGAGCGCGAACGAACTTTGTCGGATCGGCGGCTCTTTCGTGCGCTTGTAGACACCCGCATTCCCATGAATTCTTCCAGCATCTCGTTAATCAGCACGTAAGAAGCTTCGGTGGAATTCCGGGCCATGAGGAAGGGACAATAGAGCCACGACACGAAAAACGTGCCCGTGCACATCGGCGTCATGATGCTGAAATCGTAGTATTTACTAGCGGTGATGCTGAGGTCATTGGTTCGTACGAGCATGGCCTGCAGGTGCTCGTCCAAACCGCTGATGTCGAATTCGAGCAGCAGGAGGTAGTCGATTTTCCTCTCGGCAAGGTAATCTTGAATACTTTCAAGGAATACCGGAGAAAACGCCGCCTTTTCTTTTTCCCCCTTCTCGGTCGTAATTGCACCCGCGATGTAATCGCGATGCAGTTCCCCGAAAGATTTCACGTCGGCGGAATTGAGCGAAACCGGAACGAGGTTGTGTTTGAGCATGGCATTGAACACGTAGTTTTCCGCCATGCCGTATTCGTAGTCGCTCCCGTCGGCATCGACCAGCAATACGGCCACGCGGCTGTTCTGCTCCAGTTTCGTGCGCGTGTTGCTGAACTTCGTGGTGCATCCCATCGCCGTGGCGAGAAGCGCGATCAAAACCGCCATCCCGATTCGATTCATCGTCTTTCCTCCTGTATTCCCCGGATCATCATTCGGCCCGCCCCTGTCCGACTTCCGAAACCGCTGCTGCCCATTTCGAACGACAAGTCATGGGTTCGTGCCACCAAGAATGCTTCGTGTCGTCGTGCACTATAGCCCGATCCGCTTTACGAATCCAGCATATCTCGATTTTTACTCTTTGATCGGAACCTTACGATGCCTCAGGAGTCCATTTTTTCCAGATATCGGAAGATGGTGCGAGGATCGACGTCGAGCATCTTGGCCGTTTTGGTGCGATTGTTTGCGTTGTAGCGCAAGGCCTCCTGGATGTACTTCTGTTGAAATTCCTCGCGGGCCTCGGCCAGCGTCTTGAGGACGGGCGGCTGCGGCTTTTCGAGGTCGAGGTCTTCCGCTTCGACGATGTTCTTTTCGGCCATCACGAGCGCCTTTTTCACGCGGTTTTCCAATTCGCGCACGTTTCCGGGCCAGCCATGCAACCGGATCGCCTCGGTGGCCTTCGGCGAAAAATTCGTGACCGATGCCTTGTATTCCTCGGCGTAGCGTTTGAGAAAATATTTTGCAATCACCAGAGCGTCGTCGTCGCGGTCCTTCAGGGCGGGAAGTTCCAGACCGACCACGTTGAGCCGGTAGTAGAGATCTTCCCGAAACGTCTGATTTTCCACCATTTTTTCCAGGGGACGATTGGTGGCGGCAATCACGCGGATATCCACTTTTTCCGGCTTGGTGGACCCCACGGGCAGGATGGAATGCTCTTCGAGCGCTCGAAGGATCTTCACCTGGAGAGACAGGGGCATGTCGCCGATTTCGTCGAGAAACAGCGTTCCCTGGTGCGCGGCCTTGAACTTGCCGTTTTTGTCGGCCACCGCCCCGGTGAATGCCCCCCGCTTGTGGCCGAACAGCTCGCTTTCGAGGAGATCCTGCGGAATCGCGCCGCAGTTGATGGCCACGAACGGCCCCTTGGCACGGTTCGACTGGTTGTGAATCTCGTGGGCCACCAGTTCCTTGCCCGTGCCCGTTTCACCGCGAATCAGCACCGGGATATCCGCCTGGGCCACTTTGGAGATTTTCCGGAAGACGTCCTGCATCACCTCCGAGGAGCCGATGATCGCCCCTTGCCGCATCTGCTCGATACGATCCTTCAACTGCTGCTGGTCGAGTTTCAACTCGTCGATGGCCAGCGCGTTCTGGATCACCAGCGCCGCCTGGCTGGCGAAGATTTCCAGCAGTTCGAGTTTGTGCGGCGTGAACAGGTTCACGATGTCGTTGTTGCCGACATACAGGATGCCGAAAAGGTTTTCCCGCACGATCAGCGGGGCGCACATTACGGAACTAAGTTTCAGATCGAGCACGCTGGCAGCGTTTTTGTAGGCATCATCGCTCATCGCGTCGGAAACGATCAAGGCCCGGCGCTCCTCGATCACTCGCTGGATGATGGTGTCCGAAATGTAATCCACGCCGTGCTCGATGGTCTCTTTATTCAGGTTGCGCGCCGCCGTGATGTGGAACTCGTCGGTTTCGTCGCGTAAAATCAGGAAGCCGTTGGACGCTCCCGTGACTTCGATCACCGTATCCATCAGGTGGTCGAGGATCTCCTCCACCGTGTGGCGACTCATCATCATCGAGGTGAATTCATAGAGTTTCCGGTAACTTGCGATTTCCTGATTCAGGCTGTCGTCCGGGGCCTGGGCCAGTTCGTCGTACAGATCGAACAGCAGTTCCACTTCGCCCAACGTCACATGGTCCCGATGCACCAGGCGCACGGCTTTTTCTTTCTTTCCGTTGACGAAAATCGGGCATTTTTTGGTGACTTGCGAGAGGTTGTAGTGCTTTCCGTCGAAGAGAATCACGGCGTGATTGTCCTGCACGCTGGGATCGTCCAGCACCACGTCGTTGGTCGGTTCCTGACCCAACGTCGTGATTTTCTTGAACAATTTCACCCGCTGCGACCCCTTCGCATTGGTGCTGGTAAACACGAGAGATGGCATATGATGACCTCCGGTACGGTCGAATTCGTTTCTTTCATAAAAATGCACATGTCCCCGATGTTTTTCCCCCCATCAGGGTTGCGGCTACGGCCACTATACCAGATTTCCACCGTTGCTAAGCAGAATTCGAACGAAAAGGATGTTTCTTTGAGCTTGGGTGCAAGAAAAAACGGGTTTGCAGTCGCATTGCGGAACGGTCCGTGCTAAAATATTGAATATATTTTATTCACGGGTTTCGGGACTCGTCGAAGCCATGGATCGCACCACCGTTCAACTTCTCGTCTGGCTCGCGGACACGACGCACAATATTTTGTTGCTCGCCACGACCTGTCTGCTTCCCCTGGGATTGCTCTGTATCCTCTTGTATTTTCTCGGGAAATTCATCAACCGCCGCATGTATCGAAGCTTCGGATGGTCGGGCGTGCTGGCCACGGCCTGGATCGGCACCCCGGTGCACGAGTACAGCCACTACCTCGCCTGCGTCCTGGCACGGCACAAAGTGGTGGATTTCGCGCTGTTCAAACCGGACGCCCGAAACCTTTCGCTGGGCTGGGTGGATCACGCCTACGACCCGAAAAGTTTTTACCAACGCATTCCCGGCAATTTCATCGTTTCGCTTGCTCCTTTCGTGGGCGGATCGCTGGTAATCTACCTCGTAAGTTGGAAACTGTATCCTCAGTTGCTCGACACCGGTCCGGCTGTGTTCGAATTTCCACGGGAAACGTTTGGCGCTCTCAGCCAGTTTTACGGGGCGTTGTTGAAAAGCGCCGGGCGCTTCATGATGGAACTCGGACGCGCCGCCCATTCGCTGGATTTCGAATTTTTCTTCTATTTGTACGTATTGCTTTCGGTAGGGTCTCACCTTTCCCCTTCACCAAGCGATCTGAAAAGCGCCTGGTGGCCGGCGGCGGTGCTTTCCTTGGCGCTTTTGGCCATCTGCTTTATACTGGCGGCGATGGGCTGGCTGTCTCCCGCGATCTGGCAAGGAATCGGAAATTTCTGCTTTCAAATCCAGACTTTGCTGACCGGCGCGCTGCTTTTCGTTACCTTCGGCGCGGGCGTGGTATGGCTCTTGACAACCCTTTGGAACCGCCTGTTCGGTGAAAAACCTCCCGAACGTGGCTGATTGGAACCATTTATTTCACGTAACGATCCCCCCATGAACGCGAAGCCTCGCCAGAACACGTCAAGGAAGATGCTTGCAAGCCGTCTGTCGGTATTGCTGGCCGGTCTGTTTCTTGCGTTTTCGGGCGTGGCGCGTGCCGAATCCCCCACGAAAACGGAATCTTCCGACACTGCCAAGCCGCAAAAACCGTTTACTTTGCTCTGGGTTCGCCCCCCAGAACCGCAGGCCGAGAAAATCAGCGCCGAGGCGATTCATTTTCTTGGCCAGTACATCGATCGTCCTTTCGAGTCGATCGCCTGGGAAATCTCCCCGGATTGCTATCGGAACGTCCGCACCATCGTGGAAGAAGATTTCAACAACCCGAACATCCTGCTCGTCGTGGGTTTCTTCCGTCGCGACGGCACACCCGCACTTTTCGCCGCAGTACCCGGACATGCGGAATACTGGGTGGACCGCGACGTTCCACTGGACGGCGACCCCACCACCTTGGCCCCGTTGTGGGCGACAATATGGGGAAACCTGCTCTCCGCGCTCAAGGAAATGCCGGAACTTGAAATAAAAACAGCGACTTCCGAGGAAGCACCGCCCGAAACCGGCGCACCGCCCGAAGCGTTGACGGCCCACCTTCTCCCCCGAAAACGGGTGGTGCGCGCCCGATTCGGCACGGAATTCGCGTTTTCTTCCGCCTGGCTACCCAGCGGGAAAAACCTGCGCGCCGGATTTGCACTCAACGCCGTGTATTCTCCATCTTTGCCGTTCGCGGCGCTGATCGGGGCGGAAATTTACCCTCCGTTCGGCATTTCCCATGAAAAATACGACCTCGACTTCCTCTCCATCCCCATTTTCGCGGGCGGGCGGTACTATTGGCAGTCGAAAAAGCAGGAGTTGTACCTGGAAGTGAACGCCCAGGCCCGATACAGCCGATTCCGCATCGAAGACCCCAGCGGCCTGATGGAAGAAAGCCGGGTGCATCGGACGGTGATCGGCATGGGAGTATCCGCTGGATATCACTACCTTTTCACCGATCAGATCTCGATGTTCGCCAACTACTCGCTTTTCTGGACCCCCAGAGGTCAGGAATACGCCGCCCTGGGCGAGCGGTTGTACCTGGAACCGACCTTCGGCATGACCCTGAAGGTGGGAATGTCGATGGACTGGCTGAAATAGCTGAAATTTCAGGGTTTTCTTCGCGTTTTTCACCGATCCGATTAAAACCCGAAAAAATCATGAAAATCGTTACGAGACGCTGAAAACCGAAAATATTTCAAGAAGTTGGAGCGATTTTCACCCGCAGGCATACTGAACAGTCTGTCGAGGATGAAAATCGTGAAACAAGTGAAAGATCGAGAGTTTTCAAGTCACAGTAGGTTTTCATGAATTTTTCGGGTTAAAATATCAAAAAAGTTGCAAGGAAATGCAGAGACGATCAACCTATGGGTTGAACGTTGGGAGCGCCACACGATGTTTTTAAGCTTGCTGATTGCCTCGAAAGGGAAAAACGCCCGTGACGACAACCCCGATCCGGAGTTGTTGCAGCGTTGTATGCGCGGGGAACGCGCCGCCCTCGACCGACTGTTCGCCATGACCTATCCCATCGTGCGCCGCATGATGGCTCGTTTTTTGGGACCGGGAACGACCGAACTCGAAGATGTCGTGCAGACGGCCCTGATGGAGATTTTCCGTTCCTTGAAGAATTTCAAAGGGCAGGCCAAGTTCACCTCGTGGGTATTCAGGATCTGCATGAACGTGTCGAATCAGTACCTGCGTCAGAAGGTGCGCCGGGACGACCGCAGCAACCTGTTTGAAAACAGCATGGTGATCGACACGCATCCATCGGGCGAGAAGGATCTTCTCGACCGTGAAGCTCTTTTGAAAGTGTATGAAGTGGTAAACGCCATGCCTCCCAAACTAAGGCAGGTGTATGTTCTGGCCGAGATGGAGCAGATGGGCTCGGCGGAAATCGCCGAGATTCTCGACTGCTCCGTGCAGGCGGTATGGTCGCGCCTGCACCAGGCGAGAAAGATGTTTTGGCAAAAAATGGACCGTAGCGATTACTTTACTCCGACCGAGAACCCCTGAAACGGGATCATGCCATGAGCCGACAGAAACACAACCCGCATTATCGCCTCACCGACTTCGACGCACTGTTGCAGCAAAACGGCGGTGAAGCTCCTCCGGAATTGACGGAGCACCTGGAAAACTGCCCCCAATGCCACGAGGAATACGAGCGATATCAATACCTTCACTCGCTTTGTACCCTGCCCGTGGAGAGCTGGCAGCCCTCCCCGACGCGGCACGAGATGTTCCAGGCCCGCAGTCAGTTCCTTTATAATGTATCCTGCACTTTCGAGGAAGAACGCGGAATCCTCTGTGTGTTGAAGTACTTCTCTACGGGTTGGCGTCCCATGGCCGCAGCAGCGGTCCTCGTCGCGCTGGTGATCGGCCTCGGTCCGGTAAACCTCCATTTCGACGAACCCGCCCCCTCCCCCACCCTCGTGGCCGAGGCGGAAAAAACCGAACCCGCGCCTGCCGCGATTGTAAAAACTCCCGTCATTTCCGACTCTTTCGCCGAACTGCCCGGTGAGCGCGACGCCGCCGAAGCGTTTCTGGCGGGTTCGCGTGTTCGACTTGGAGACGCGCGCGGCCTGGATGTGGAAGTTGAGGATCTGGGCTTTTTCTTCCTGCGCGCCGATCCCGGCACGAAGCAAGGCATCGAAACCCGTTTCAAGCGCACCGAGAAAGGCAGCGAGCTAGAATTGGCCTCCGGTATGGCCGCGTTCTCCATCGACAAACTTTCCAAAGATCGCAGTTTCGCCGTAACCACCGCCGAAGCCACGGTAGAAGTCACGGGAACGCAGTTCGCGGTCTGGCGTGAAACCGGCACCGACGAAACGGTGGTGGCGGTGCAACGTGGAAAAGTGGCGGTGCATCCGGCGGAATCGGGCGAAACTCAGCCGATTCACGTCTCGGCCCACCATGGAGTTCGGCTCAATGCAGATGGTCGCATCGACGTGCTTTCCCTGAGCGACGTTCCCGACATGGAGGCGCTGCTGGCCACGCTTCCCGACGAGCGCAGCGCCACAGCCCCGGTGCTTTCTCCGAAATTGCTGGAACCTCAGGCTTCTCCGGAAGACCTGCTTGCCGAAGCCCGCGAGCATTTCCGCGCTCACAAACTGGCGCTCGCCGCACGTGCGCTGGACCAGGCCTCCCGCCTTCCCGCCAAGGCGCGTCTGCAAAGCGAAATCGCCTTTTTCTCCGCCGAAGTGGCGGCTGCCGACAAACGCTACAAAGATGCTCTGGCAGGCTTCGAAAAGGCCGAGCACCTCGATCACGAAGGCAAACTTTCGTCCCAGACGTTGTACCATCGGGCGCGGCTCCTGCACGACCGACTCGGGCATAAAGAAGAGGGACGGCAGTTGTGGAAGCAATACCTCCAACGCTTCCCCCAGGGCAGCCTCCACGAGGAAACACTGTTTTCGCTGGCGAAAAGCTACACCGGAAACGACCGTTCCCAGGCGGAACGCTACGCCCGGCGCTACCTCGACCGCTATCCCGACGGCTACCGCGCTGCCCAGGTGCGAAAGCTGCTCGAAGAGATCGAATGATTCAATAAATTCAACAGGTTGGAAGATATCACGAGGAGGCGGAACGCCTCCTCGTTTCGTTTCGGGAAGGCGTCCGGCTTCGGTGAATCAATCCTCTCCGAAACCGTTTTTCGCCTGTGTGAGCACCCTCCCCTCCTCGATATCCTTTTGCATGAACGTTCCTGACAGGTATTCGTACAATTCTGAGTGATTTTCAAGAGTTACGAGAAAAAACGCCGTCATGTATTTCAAGGTCAAGGCCCGCGTGACCGTGGGATTGTCCGTGCCCAGGGGACAGACGGCGCAAAGCAGGCCGCAGTCGGGATCGTCCAGAAATGACATGTGGTTCGCTCCGATCACTTCGATTTTCAGCGCAGGACTTTGCGCGTGCTCGAAGTACTGCTCGAAATTATCCGCCGTGGGAGCACAAGCCGTGGAACCTTCACCGCCGTTGACCGTCTCTCCCAGGGCGACGAACGGCACCCGAATATCCGCCATTTTTTCGGGCGTCACCGAGGGATAGTCCTCGGAAACACTTCCGGTCGGCGGTCCCGAATCCACCGGGTCCACTCCGAATACCGCTTTGACTCGCAAATCCGTCGAGGCCAGTAAAAAGGACAGCTTCCCGCCCATGGAATGTCCGGCGACCCCGATACGTTCGGCATCCACTTTATCTTGCAACGCCCCCGACGCTTCACCGGTGACCCAATCCAGGATTGCAGCCAGATATTCAGCCTGATCCCGGTGGGTTTCGGGACTGGTTAGGCTTCCCGGCATCTGGGGCATCACCACCACGAAGCCCCACGACGCCAGCCGCTCTCCGAAGGATAGGAAAAGCTCCGGACTCAGCATGAATCCGTGGGTGAACAATACCAGGGGAAACGGTCCCTCTCCTTCTGGCGACATGACTACGAGATCGATGTCCACCATCCTCTCTTCCCCTTCAACGCGCACCGGAACGTCTTCCCGATCAAAGACGAACGGACCGTCAGTGTTCGGATCAAACTGCGCGACGACTTCCCCGTCTGCGGCATCCACTTCCTCATCGCCGCTGAAAAGCGCGCCCTCTCCTTCCGATCCGCCGCAGGCGAACATCCCAACAAGCACGAGCGCAAGCAAGGCGAATTCCATCCCTTTTCGTGGCGAACCGAAGACTCGAAACGTTCGGTACACCCCGGCTCCGAAACCCAATACATCGGAATTACGTGTGTTTTTCATCCCGAGACCTCCCCGGTACCTTCGTTACTTGTAATATTTATAAAATAATCATGTTTGAGGAAAGCGCCAGTTCCAGGAAACCGATCGGGCCGGACGGTCGGGCGGAAATTAAATGAGTGCGAAACATTGTAAAAGCTTATTCCAAGGAGAAAAAACGTAGGGGCGAGTGTAGTGAACAAAGTGAACGGAGCTCCCCAAAAACCGAAAAACTCTGTCAGAACGGGGGGCTACAGTCGCTATGCTCCTTTCACCCGCCCCTACATTCATCTTCCCTTTTTTGAGGTTTCAAACGAAAAAACAGATTTTGCACTATTTTAATGTCCGCCCCGGACTGTCCCACGGGCCAATTGACAATCCATAAGGAACATGATACTTGTAGAAGAATTGGAATTATATTCGATATCGAAGGAAAGGCTTGCGACGCGCCCATGCACACCCTCATCATTGCATCGATAACGAATGGAATCATCGCCCAACACGCCACTGGAGACCTGGACCTGATCGAAATGCTTCGAAGCGCCAGCTCGGTGGGCATCGCCACCATGGCCCTTCTGGCGCTGTTCTCGGTGATGAGCTGGGGCATCATGCTGCTGAAATTCTTCTCGCTGCGACGGGCGTTTTTTCAGTCGCGCAAGTTCCTCCAGATATTCTGGACCTCCGAAAAGATGGAATCCATTTACAACGAAGCCGAAAGGCTCGAAGGCTCCCCCGTGGCCCACGTGTTCAAGGCCGGGTACATCGAGTTCCGCAAATCCCGCAAACAGAAAACCGACGGACAGGAAGACCGCACCGCCCAGACCTTCGCCCAACTGGGCGACCTGGAAAGCATCGAGCGCAGTATGCGGAAGGCCATCAACACCCAGTTGACACTGATGGAAAGCCTCGTGGGATTCCTGGCGACAACTGCGTCGTCCGCGCCGTTCATTGGATTGTTCGGCACGGTCTGGGGCATCATGCTGTCGTTCCACAAAATCGGCCAGATGGGCAACGCCTCGCTGGCGACCGTCGCGCCGGGTATTTCCGAAGCGCTGATCGCCACCGCCTTTGGTCTTGCCGCCGCGATTCCCGCCGTCATCGGCTACAACTATTTCCTTCAGAAAATCAAGATCATCGATTCCGAAATGGAGAATTTTTCCAGTGATTACCTGAACATCCTCAAGCGTCACTTCCTGTAGGAAACCAATCATGGCTATGACCACCTCCAAAGGAAAAACGACGCTCAGCGACATCAACGTCACGCCGCTGGTGGACGTGATGCTCGTGCTACTCATCATTTTCATGGTGACCGCGCCGATGATCGAGCAGGGAGCCCAGGTGAACCTGCCCAACACCGAAACCGTCGAGTTGGATTCGGACGAAGGGAAAAACGTGCTCATCATTGACAAAGCGGGCAAGATTTTCCTCGGAAAAACCGAAATTCCTCTCGCGAAACTCGAAGAAACCCTACGCAACAATCCGAAAATCCAGGAAGAAAAGGAAGTCTATCTGCAAGCCGATGAAGACTTGAAGTATCGTCTCGTCGCCCGTGTTCTGGTGATTTTACGCAAAGCCGGGATCAAGGAACTGGGGATGGTGACGGAACCTCTTGAAAAGGAAGTCCTCGCGCCATGATGTCTTTTCTCCAGGATCTGGAGGGGGGTGTCCGGCAGCGGAGGAATATCGTCGCTGCAACGATCATCTCCTTGTTTTTACACGTGTTTTTCTTCGGAATAGCTTGGGCCGTACGCAACGACGACCCGATCGTCAACCCCGTAAGAAAAAAGGTCACACGGGTCAAGCTGGTCAAGTTTGGCGATCCCGAACGTCCCAAGCATTACATGCCCCGCCTCGAAGCTCCGCCGCCGCCGGTCGAGAACACGACGAAGATCAAGTCTCCTCTGGCGGAGAAAAAAGACGAAAAAGCCAAACCCAAGACCAAACCGAAAAAGCAAGCCCGCCTCGACGAAGACCTGCTCACGGACGACCAAAGGCGTGCGCTGATGATGCAGGCACTGGCGAAAGTCCGCACGCAATCGAAGAACCGGGGCAGCGAAGACGGTGTGCTAGGCGGGGAAGTCACCGAAAAGGAAGCCGAAATCCTGACAGACCGCTACATCGGTCGTATCGCCATGGCTTTCGAGGAACACTTTCAGGTTCCGGCGATCATTCCCCCGGCAGAGTTGGAGAACCTGAAGGTGCAGATTTACTTTCAGATCAACGGAGAGGGTCGTATAATACGGCACGAGTTGCGTAAAAGCTCCGGGAACGTGCACTTCGACGAAGCAGCCTTGGCGGCGGCGTTGCGCACGCGGAACGTCCCCAAGCCCGACGAACTGATCCTTCAGCGGCTGGTGCGGACGGGATTTGTGATCGAATTCGAACCGAATAGGTAAACGATGCGTATACAAGGACTCCGAAGGTTTCTCTTTTTATTCTGCCTGGTGTTGTTTCCTTCCGGCGCGGCGCTGGCCGAGGACTCCATCGAGGTTCCGATGGGCACCGCCAAGGGACGGGTCATTTCCGACTATCCCATCGCCGTAGCCGAATTCAAGAACTTCACTCCGAAGCAGACCGCCGAACTCGGCAAGACGGGCCAGGACGTTTTGCTGAGCGACCTCGCCCTTTCGGGCTATTTTCTCACCATCGATCCCAAAGCTTACCTCGAAGACGTTCGCACCAGCGGCATCACCGAAGCGACGGTGGATTTCACGAAATGGCTGCAAACCGGCGCCGAGGGACTTGTCAAGGCCGGATTCTGGCTGAAAGACGGGACGCTGAAGGTGGAAATGGTGCTGTTCAGCATTTCGACAGGCAAAGAGAAAATCCGAAAAACCTACGAAGGCCCCGAAAGCAAACTGCGGGATTTCTGCCACCGATTCGCCAACGATGTGGTCCGCTACTACACGAAACGTCCCGGCATTTTTCTGACGAAAATCGTCTCGGTTCGAAAACATAAGGGTTCGAAATCTCTGTGGATTTGCGATTTCGACGGCCAACGCTGCTTTTCGCTCGCCAACGACGGCGGCATCAATCTGCTGCCTTCCTGGAACCTCGACGGGCGCAGCATTTTTTATACGTCGTACCAAAAAGGCAACCCGGACCTCTGGCGCATTCCGGCTGTCGAGGGCAGCAAGCCGTCAATCGTCAGCAATCGCCGGGGACTCAACGTGGGGGCCGAGGTCAGTCCGAACGGGAAACAGCTCGTGATGACCCTCACCAAGGACGGCAACTCGGAAATCTACATTACCTCCATCGACGGCAAACATCCGAAACGATTGACGAATTCCTGGAGCATCGATTCCTCTCCGTGCTGGTCGCCCGATGGCACGAGGGTGGCTTTCGTCTCCAACCGGTCGGGAACACCGCAGATCTACATGGCGGATGTCGGCGGCGGGCCGCCCACCCGGCTGACCTTCCAGGGCAATTACAACCAGTCGCCTTCCTGGTCACCCGACGGCGACCGGATCGCCTTCACCGGACGCGACGAGCGGCTGGTATTCGACCTGTTCACGGTCGATGTGGAAACGAGAGAAATAGAGCGGCTGACCCAGGATGCAGGAAACAACGAAGATCCCACCTGGTCGCCCGACGGCCAGTTGATCGCCTTTTCTTCCAATCGAAGCGGGGAGTATAAAATCTGGATCATGAATACGGACGGAAGCCATCCACGGCAGATTACGGACGCAGAGGGTGAATTTACCACTCCCAACTGGGGTCCAATCACCAAGGGAGAATGAAGATGCCGCGTTACCGTTCGTTCATGATGCTTTGCCTCATCGCCCTTTTCGGGCTGCTTCTCAACGCCTGCGCCAGCACGCCGCCTGACAAGGAACGCCTTGCCGCCGAAGCGGCGTTCGCCCAGGCCGAACCCGCGAAGGATTGCGCCTCCTTGAAATATCAGTCGGCGGAGGAAATGCTCAATCAGGCCCGCCGCCTGGAAACGCAGGCTGAATACGACGAGGCCCGCAAGCATTACAACGTCGCGAAAAAACTGGCCGAAGAAGCCCATGACAGCGCCCTGACACAAACCGATTGCCTGCGAGAGCACGGGTATGCAGATGAAGAAATGGAGTCGTCCACCGAAGAAACCGACGAAAACGGTCCCAACGTGGGCTCTGCCGGGACGCCAGCCACAGCAGAGCACGACGACTACAACCTAGAAATGGTGCATTTCCCCTTCGATTCCTACGAATTGACCGATGAAACCCGTGAAATTCTCGGACGCCACGTAGAATGGATGGTGAAAAACAAGGCTTTGGTCCGTCTGGTCGGTCATTGCGACGAGCGGGGCAGCGCCGAATACAACCTCGCACTGGGCGAACAGCGGGCCTTCGAGGTGCGTCAGTATCTCATTCAGAACGGCGTACCGATGGACGACCTGGAGATCGTCTCCATGGGCGAGGAAAAGCCCCTGAGCTACGAGCATTCCGAAGAAGCCTACGCGCAAAACCGGCGGGTGGAATTCGTCAAACAAGGATTCCGGGAAGAACCGTAAGCTATCAATCTTCCACGAGTTTTCTTGGCAACGCGGGTAATATGCGCGTGACGACCTCGTAATTGATCGTCCCCATCCACTCGGCCATCTGCTCCGCGCTGATGCGCTCTTCTCCCGATGCGCCCAACAGCGTCACTTCGTCTCCCTTCGCCACGTTCGGAACGTGCGTGACGTCGATCATCGTCATGTTCATGCAGATGCGCCCCAGGATCGGCGCTCGGATTCCCCGGACCAGGGTGTGACCGACGTTCGAAAGCCGACGGTCGAAACCTTCGAAATACCCCAGCGGAAGCACGGCGAGTTTCATCTCGTGGGTGGCTCGGTGGCTGCGCCCGTAGCCGATGAAGTCCCCGGCCTTCACCGTTTTCACCTGCACGACGCGGGTTTTCCACGAAAGCACCGGTTCAAGTTCGGGGATGAACCCGTTTTCGCTTTTCCCTTCTTTCTGCAAGGCGACAACGTAGGTTTCGTTAGAAGGCCAAAGTCCGTAGGCTGCGATACCCACCCGCACGAGATCGCCATGGGTTCGAGGATACAAAATGGTGGCGGCGCTGTTGGCGCTGTGCACCATCGGAACCTCGAAGCCTTCGTTTTTCAAGACTTTTTCCACTTCTTCCAGGCGGGCCAGTTGCTCGAAGGCGAAACGGTGGTCACGGGTGTCTTCAATGTCGGCATAGTGGGTCGTCAGGCCTTCCAACGTCACGCCGTCGAGTTCCGCGCAACGCCGCGCAAGAACCAAGGCTTTTTCCGGCCCGACACCCTGCCGGTTGGTGCCGGTCTCGATTTTGATGTGTACGGGAATCGTCTCGCCCGACTTTCGCCCCGCATGGGCCAGCGCTTCCAACAATTCTTCGTCGTAAATCACCACTCGCACGTCCACCCCGGCGAGATCCTCCGCCTCGTCCGGGGAAACGTACCCGCACACGTACACGGGCGCATCCACGCCACAGGCGCGAATCCGGCGCGCCTCGTCGGCGGCGTTGACCACCAACCAGTCCGCGCCGGCCTGCACGAATTCGCGGGCGCAGACCGGCAAACCGTGGCCGTAGGCCTCGCTTTTCACCACCACACCCAGGAGGCTTTCCGGCTTCAATCTTCGCCGAAGCAGCGCGACGTTGTTTTCAATGGCGCGGCGGCGAATTTCGCACCAAGTCGTTTCTCGAACGTGATTTTGCATCGATACCACCGTCCAATACACACGATCCATAGAGGAAACACGGAAAAACCGGCGGGGATCATGGACAATTCCGCCGACGGTTTTATCCTAAACTACCTCTTGCGTGGGAAACAATACAAGATTAGTATGCGAAAAAACCTTTAATTGCGGAGGACAACGATGGCTCAGAACGATACCCCGGTTCCCGACGCCGAACGCAACGCCGTCGAAAACGATACGGAAGCCGGTCTGCTTTCTGGAGAGATCGGAGACAACATGGTGACGTTTCTCGTCGATCCCGAGGTTTTCTCGCTGGAAATCTTGCGTGGCGCCGCCTTTTTATTCATCGACCGCTGCTACGTGCATCTCGACAAAAATCCGGACGGCTTCGTCGTGCGTCTCAAAGGCAAGGATGCGCTCGACGATGGCGAGCTGGAAGCGCTGCAGGGAGAATTCGAGAACGAACTGCTCAACCAGTCGATTCGGCAGCAGGTCAACGAACGAAACGCCCGCCTGCGGGAACTGATCCTCGCCAAGGCGATTTTCGCGGGAACCAGCCCCGACCACCTGCAAGAGGTTCGCGAGGGATTTTCCGAAAAGCTGGGCGAGCAGACCCTCGCCGGAGTCGCCGACGAAGGCAACGCCGAGGAAGAAGCCGAACTCGAACGCCTGCTTGCGGAAATCGAGGAAGACCTGGCCGACGATCCCCTGGGCATCGCGATTCCCTGGGACGAAAAATACGGCAAGAAAGCGGACGATTCCCCCAAGACCGAATCGGACAAACCGGAGGACGACAAAGGCGAGTGATCCGGCGCGCAATCGCGCGTTCCATGATTTCCGATCCTGTTCCCGTGTTGGATGCACCGTGCGTTCGGCTTTTCGCTTTTGCCTTGAAAACGTAGTCAGGGAGACTGTAACTCATTGAAATACGTGATTGTTTTCATTTTCGTGGCGCTTGTTTCGTGGATCGCGTTCGACCTCGTTCGCGGGATGCGGGAAGATCGCGTCCACGAACTGGAGACTCCGAAAGAGAGGAAGCAGGTTCTTTTGCCGCAGGAGGCGTCTCCGGTGCAAAACGACGAGGATCCGTCTCTTGGAACCGACGCGCACTGGGCGGCGGCGACCGAGGTCAAGCGCGACGAAAACACACCGGAACCATCCCCCGAACAGACGAAAAAGCGAACCCTTCCCGACTGGTGGATTCCTTCCGACGATAACTTCAACAACTGCCGAAAAGCGGTTGAAAATCTCATCGAGACGGGAAAATCCGCCACGCCGCAATGGTGCGACAAGCACATCGGTGAGGAAACGCCACTGCACTTCGATCCTACCGATTATTTCCTGTGCCACGCCATTTTGGAAACCGATTTCGGTTGGTGCGACCTTCTCGCCGAGGAGCCGTCGCGCGTATCCTGCCGCATCGAATCCATGGTGGTACTGATGGCGAAACTGCTGCTTCTGGAAAAAGCCGACGTGAAAGCCTTCCAAGTTCGGCTCGTAAAACTCGGTATGCCGGAAATCAAGGAATGGAGCGGCGGATACGAACTGGCCTGGCGTCTGGTTCACGGAGAAATCGACGACGAAGCCTGCCTCAAGGCCGCCAAAACCGAAACCGATCATTACAGTTGCCTTTTGTTCGGCAACAAAGAGCTTTCGCCCGACATGATCGCCCGACACGAAGACCTGAGCCAAGGTGTCCGCGCGTTGAAAACCGGCAAGACAGAATGGCTCGAACCGTTGGATCTTCGGAACAAAACCGTGTTTTTCTCGCTGCTTTCCTCGAAAAACTACTGTGACGACATGGCCCGGCACGAAGTGTTGTCGCTGTGTAACGCTTCGTATCCTCTGCCGTACCTCGAAACGGGAAAATAGCCCATGGCGAACCTCGGATACATTCAACTGGCACGCTGCTGCAATCAGAACTGTCTTTTCTGCTCGAATCCACCCAACGGTCGCATTCTGGATTTCGAACAGGCCCGCGCCTACGTAGACGAATTCATTGATAGCGGCTATCAGGGGATCATCCTGACCGGCGGCGAACCGACGCTGTTCAAGCCGCTGGAAAAACTGATCGCCTACGCGAAAGAACGCGGGATGCCGTCCCGGATCATCACGAACGGACAAAAAACCTGTAATATGGAATACTTGCGACCTCTAGTCGAAGCGGGACTGACCCACCTGCACCTCTCGATGTACTCCATCCGCGACGAAGTGCACGACCGCCTGACCACCGTTCCCGGATCGTTGGGAAACATCCGAAAAAGCCTCGACAACGCCGCCGAGTTGGAACTCGACGTGGATATCAACACCGTGATCTGCCGTTCCAACTGCGACCATTTGCACGAAAACGTCGAGGTTGTCACCTCCCGTTGGCCCATGGTGCACCACTTCGTGTGGAACAACATGGACCCGGCGATGAACGACACCCCCGAAAGTCGCAAGGAAATCGCGCAGTTGTCTCAATTCGAAGTCTCGCTGCACCGGGCGATGAGCTTCTTGGAGAAAAGCGGACGGACGTTCCGCGTAGAACGGGTGCCGCTGTGCTACATGACGGAGTTCGCCCACGCTTCCACCGAAACTAGGAAGATCGTCAAAAGCGAGGAACGCACGGTGCATTTCCTGGACGAAAAGGACACGGTGCGCCAGACCGACTTCTTCCACGACAAAACCGACATCTGTAAGCATTGCAAATTAAACGAGATTTGCGCCGGTGTTTACGAATTGCACACCTACCTCGACCCTGACGAACTCTACCCAGTGTTCGTCGATCCCGAACCGATTCGTAAAAAAATACTCGATTTGCCGTAAAAAGCTCCAAAAACGTGCTTTCGTCTCGTTCCGACCTTGATATTGGGGCATCGGGGGACTAGTTTATGCTGCGTTCAGGTTCACCGTCGGAAGAGAGGTACGAATGTTTCACGGTACAACCATTCTTTGTGTACGAAAAGGCGGCCATGTCGTGATGGCCGGGGACGGGCAAGTGAGTCTCGGAAACACGGTCGTCAAACATACGGCGAAGAAAATCCGCCGCCTCGGCGAGAAAAACGACGTGCTGGCCGGTTTCGCCGGGTCCACGGCTGACGCCTTCACCCTTTTCGAGCGCTTCGAGAAAAAACTGAAGGAATACCGGGGGAATCTCCTGCGGTCCGCCGTCGAGTTGGCGAAAGACTGGCGCACGGACAAATACCTGCGCCGCCTGGAAGCGATCCTCGTAGTGGCGGACCACGAAAACCTGCTGATGCTTTCCGGTGCGGGCGACGTGGTGGAGCCGGATGGCAACGTGCTGGCCATCGGGTCCGGCGGCAACTACGCGCTCGCCGCCGCGCTGGCACTGGTAGAACATTCCGACCTTTCTGCCCGTGATATCGCGGAAAAATCGCTGAAAATCGCCGGGGATATCTGTGTGTTTACCAACAGCCGCATTCATATCGAGGAACTGTAACGGGGAAGTACCATGTCTATGGAAGAAAACCAATCCAAACCGTTGACTCCGAAGGAAATCGTTCGGGAACTGGACAAATACATCATCGGCCAGGACAAGGCCAAGCGTTCGGTGGCCATCGCGTTGCGCAACCGCTGGAGGCGCAAGCAGGTCTCGGAAGAGTTGCGGGACGAAATCGTGCCGAAGAACATCATCATGATCGGTACTACGGGCGTAGGCAAAACCGAAATCGCCCGCCGTCTGGCGAAACTGGCGCAAGCTCCATTCGTGAAAGTGGAAGCCACGAAATACACCGAAGTGGGCTACGTGGGACGCGATGTGGAATCGATGATTCGCGACCTCACAGAAGTTTCCATTCGTCTGGTGCAGGCGGAAGCGCGGGAAACGGTTCGGGTCAAGGCCCGCGAGATGGCCGAGGAGCGGGTGCTGGACGTGCTCGTACCCAAAGCCCCACCCACGCCGCCGGCTCCGGCAATGCAAATGCCTGAATATTTTGAGGAAACCGAGCCATCATACGACCAGAACCCGCCCGCGCAGCAAACCGAAGCCAACCGCGCGACGAGGGACAAATTCCGCAGAAAGCTGCAAGACGGCCTCCTCGACGAGCGGAAGATCCGTGTGGAGATGCAGGAAAGCAGTATGCCGATGATCCAGATGTTTTCCTCCCAGTCCGGCATGGAGGAAATCGGCATGAACATGCGCGACATGTTCAGCAACCTGTTTCCCAAGAAAACCCGCCAGAAGGAAATGACCGTCGCCGAGGCACTCGACTACTTCACCGAAGTGGAAGCGGCGAAACTCATCGACGAAGACAAGGTGCAGACCGAAGCGCTTGCGCGCGTCGAAAACCAGGGCATCGTGTTCCTCGACGAAATCGACAAAATCGCCGGGGGCGACACCTCGCACGGGCCGGACGTCAGCCGCGAGGGCGTGCAGCGGGACATCCTCCCCATCGTCGAAGGTTCCACGGTCGTCACCAAGTACGGCCCGGTGAAAACCGACCACATCCTGTTCATCGCCGCCGGAGCCTTCCACGTGTCGAAACCTTCCGATCTCATTCCGGAATTGCAGGGACGTTTCCCCATTCGCGTGGAACTGAACAACCTGCACAAGGAAGATCTCGTTCGTATCCTCACCGAACCGAAAAACTCGCTCATTCGTCAGTACGTGGAGATGATGCGGACCGAAAACGTCGAGTTGGAGTTCACCCCCGAGGCTGCCGAGCGTATCGCCGAAGTGGCGGCGGACGTCAATGAGGGGACGGAGAACATTGGCGCGCGACGCCTGCACACGATTTTGGAAAAACTGCTCGACGAGGTGTCGTTCGAAGCCCCGGACATGTACGGCGCCACGGTGACGATCACGCCCAAGTACATCGATGAACGTCTTAAAGACGTGCTTGAAAACCGGGATCTGAGCCAGTACATCCTTTAACCCGGAAAATTCATGAAAATCGTAGCGAGACGCAGAAAACCGAAGATATTTCAAGAAGTTGGAGCGATTTTCACCCGCAGGCATACTGAACAGTCTGTCGAGGATGAAAATCGTGAAACGAGTGAAAGATCGAGAGTTTTCAAGTCGCAGTAGGTTTTCGTGAATTTTTCGGGTTAATCTCCTATAAGCGCGAAGGCATCTCGACAAAAATTCACGCTGAAAATGAAAAACCGTTGACAGCATGGTTTCAAGATGCCTACCCTTTTTCTATTCCGAATTCGATTTCGGAAAGTCACAATTCTCTTGAAAAGACCGATTGTCAACTAGAGAGAAAACAGCCAATGCTGAACGCGAAAGGGAGGACGCGATGCCGATTTGTCCAGAGTGCGGAGCCATCGTAGGCGACGACGATATGCAATGCCCCGAATGCGGCCTGAATCTTTCCGCCGAGGTGGAAGATATCGAAGAGGAGTACGAAACCGAAAGCGTGGTGGAATTTTACGTAGCCGCCGATCGGTTGGAGGCAGAACGCATCAAGGCGATATTGGAAGATCATGATATCGATACCACGCTGAACGTGCTCGAAAACACGTCTTTTCCTGCGGGGGATGAGGAAATCAGAGTGGTGGTTTCTCTGGACGATCTCGACGAAGCCCGCGAAATCATTGAAGAATATTTGGACAACGAAATCCTGTCCGACGAAGGCTATTTTATCGAAGACAACGACGAATTGATAGGAAGCGATGACGAATACCTCCCAGAAGACTGACGTCCGCGTCCGGTTCGCTCCCAGCCCGACGGGCTTTCTGCACATCGGCGGCGCTCGAACCGCGCTTTTCAACTGGCTTTTCGCCCGCCATCACGGTGGGCGCTTCATCCTGCGGATCGAGGATACCGACCGCGAGCGCAGCCGGCCCGAACTGACCCAAGGCATCATCGACGGCCTGCGCTTTCTCGGACTGGAATGGGACGAAGGGCCGGAAATCGGCGGCGAATACGGCCCCTACCTGCAATCCGAACGCGGGGACATCTATCGGGCCTTCGTGGAAAAAGCCATCGAAAAAGGCTGCGTGTACCGCTGCTACTGCACGAAAGACGAACTCGACACCATGCGCAAGTTGCAGGTGGAGGGAAAATCCCGCACCGCCTACGATCGCCGCTGGCGCGACCGTCCCTCCTCGGACTGGCCGGAAGACCAGCCCTATACGTTGCGCTTCAAGATGCCCCTTGAGGGGGAAACCGTCATCGAGGATCGCGTGCAGGGGCGGGTCGCCTTCCAGAACGAAGATCTGGAAGACTTTATCGTCGCCCGTGCCGACGGCAGCCCGACCTACAACTTCTGCGTGGTCGCCGACGACGTGAACATGCGGATTTCCCATGTGGTTCGGGGCGTCGATCACCTCGCCAACACGGCGTTGCAACTGAACATTTACAAGGCGCTGGGCTGTACGCCGCCGACGTTCTCCCACGTCGGACTGATCCACGGGCCGGACGGGGCGAAGTACTCGAAACGCCACGGCGCGGTGGACGTGCTGGAGTGGCGCAAGGCGGGATACCTGCCCGAAGCGCTCCGCAACTACCTCGTCCGACTGGGTTGGGCGCACGGAGACGACGAGATCTTCAGCACCGAAGAGCTGATCCGCCTGTTCGACCTCGATGGCCTCTCCAAGTCGAAGGCCGTGGTCAACCTGGAAAAACTCGACTGGATCAACCAACAGTACATCGTCGAAGCCGCGCCAGCACAGCAAATTCAATGGCTTATGCAAGCATTGAAGGAATACGAAGACATCGACGCCACAGACGATTCCCGGCTGGAAGAAATCTGCCGTCACGCCGCACCGCGCGCCAAAACTTTGCGCGATCTGGCCCAGACCTCCAGACTGTTTTTCGTCCGTCCGAACGAATACGAACCCAAAGCCGTGAAAAAGCACGTATTGAAAGGCGGCGGATTGGAACGCTTGAAGTGGCTGTACGAACGCTTCGCCGATTTGGATGTGTTCGATGAAACCTCCATCGAGGCCGTGTTCGAACATGCTGCGAACGAGTTCGAGGTCAAACTGCTCAAACTGGCCCAGCCGGTGCGCGTCGCCCTGACCGGAACGGCGGTCTCTCCGGGCATCTACGAAACCCTGGCGCTGGTAGGCAAGGACGAGTCGCTCGAACGCATTCGCCTGGCGCTGGAGACTTTCGCCTGAGTGCAGGAAAAACCGAATGATTTCGCATCGGTCGAAACGTCTCACCATTTGTGGCAGTTATTCCCCGACCGGGGTTGACGGACGGCGGACCTCCCATTACAATGCCGCGTAACGTGGGTATCGAGTAGGAAGGCATCGGCGTGAGAGTATACCAACTTGTTGTTTTGTTTCTGTTTTTCTCGTTGATTTGCAGTTGCGAGAAAGAGCCTCCTCCCCCGCCACCGCCGGAAGTCTCCATCCTTTTCTTCAACGATCTCCACGGACATCTCGCCCCGTTTCCCAAAAAATACCGATCCTCCACGACGGTGGGCGGGTTTGCGCGCATTCAGGGTGTCGTAAAGAAAATTCGTGAGGAAAACGCCAAAAAGGGCAAGCCCACCCTGTTGTTTTTCGCTGGAGACCTCTTCCAGGGCACTCCCATCAGCACCCAGTTCCAAGGCGAAGCCGAGTGGCGGGCCATGCAACGATTGCAACCCGACCTCATCACTTTGGGAAATCACGACTTCGACTTCGGCCTG
Source organism: Myxococcota bacterium (assembly GCA_963663525.2). GTDB lineage: Bacteria > Myxococcota_A > SURF-8 > SURF-8. The sequence continues at coordinate 2,491,824 of CAXXHC010000001.1, read as the reverse complement.
GACAATCTCCTGCGTCTGATGGAGGAAGTGCCGATTCCCACAGTTTCGGCCAATATTCACTGGAAAAAAGACATGGAACTGCTCGTCGAGCCGTTTCGAATCCTTGCCCTTCCCAACCGTCTGCGCGTCGGCGTAATCGGTCTGATCGCCGAAGATACGCCCACGACCACATTCCGTTCCAACGTCGAAAAGCTGGCTTTCTCCTCGGCCTCTCTCGCCACCCAGCGTTTCATCGACGAGGTGGAAGCCCGAAGCGACATTCTCGTACTGCTCAGCCACAATGGGCAGGAAATCGATCGTCAACTGGCCACACAATTTCCCCAGGTAAACCTGATCGTCGGAGGGCACACCCACGACCAATTGACCGTCAAGGAAAAAGGCACGGGTCACACGGCGATCGTGCAATCCGGCAGCCGAGGGACCTACCTCGGGCGAATCGACCTGCGCGTGGAAAACGGACAAGTCTCGATCACTCAAAACGAACTGATTCCAATCCGCGAGGGCGAACCCGAAGACGAAGATATGGTCGCGTTTTTACAAGGCTTTTTCAAACAGGCCGACAAAAACCTGCAAAAAGTGGTGGGATATGCTCCCGAACCGATGTGGGGGGATTACCATCTGGTGCGTATGAGCGAAACGTCCATCGGAAATTTCACCGCCGATATCATGCGCAAGTTCGCAAAAACCCAGGTCGCCTTCGTCAACGGCGGCGGCATCCGGGATTCGTTCATTCCGGGAAAAATCACCCTGGATCACGTGATGCGGGTGTATCCTTTCAACAATTCCATCGTGAAAAAGAAAATCAAAGGCTCCGATCTGCGCAAGGCCCTGGAACACTCCATCTCCGGGTGGCGCAAAAACGGCCAGGACATCCCTTTCGGCGGTTTTTTGCAGGTATCGGGGTTGCGCGTCGTCGCGGAACCGGGGCGGCTGATCGATGTGTGGGTGGGTGATGAACCGTTGAAGGATTTCAAAAGCTACAGCGTGGCGATGCCGGATTTCCTGGCCCAAGGCGGCGACGGCTACGACATGCTGGCCAAAAGCGAAAAAATCAGCGACACAGGCTCCACGATGCGCGACGTTTTCCTCAATTACATGGAAAAAGACGGCGACATGGAAAAAAACGTGGAAGGCCGAATCGTCCGTCTGAAATAACCTCAGCGAATCGGACCTCATGACGCCGAAGCGAACCCTTTCCCCCCACCTGCATTTCCTGGCCATGTCGGCGGTTTTCGTCGTGGCGCTCGTTCTACAATATTCAGCGGGCACGATGAATCAGTGTTTTTCCGAAACGGCTCAGAAAAGCTGCATCCAGTGGTCCTTTATCCTGCAAGCCATCCATGCTCTTGTGATTGTCGTGGCTTTGCCGCTGTTGTTTGTGTTCAAGCCGCATCCTGCACCGCAAGGATTTTTCCGCTTAACACACCGCACACTTTGGGCGCTGCTGCTCGTGGATGGGTTGATCGTCGCCTGCGGCCTTGTGATGGTTCTCGTGCTGTTTCTTTGAAACGGCATGAAATCACTGCTATTTTTCTTCGAGAAGCTCCCGGTAGATCGACTCCAGCCGATGGGCGGCGGCAGAGGCGACGAAGCGTTGCGCGGCAAAATCGTGGTTGGTTTTGCCGATTTCCAAGCGGCGCTGCGGGTCCGTCACGAGGCGTTCCATATAATCCGCAAACACGGTGGACTCGTAACTCTCCGTAATGAAACCCATTTTCTCGTGTTCGAAAAAGTCGGGCAGGCCACCCACGGCACGGGTGACAACCGGCAGACCGTATCCCATCGCCTGCAACACCGAGCCGGGCATTCCTTCGTGGTAGGACGGAAACAGGTAGATGTCGGCCCTCTGAAAGGCTTTTCGCTTTTCTTCCCCCCGTAAAAACCCCGGAAATTCCACGTCGGCGATCTGCTTTTCTTCGGCGGCACGCTTCACGTTTTCGAGTTCCGAGCCGTCTCCGGCAAAAGTCATCGTTACGTGGGGGAATTTCTCTTTCAGAAGGCGGTATGCTTCAAGGGCTTCGTATGCGCCCTTGTCTTTTTCCACGCGCGCCAGGAAAAGCACGTGGAAGCCGTCCCGGTCGGAGCGATCCGGGGCGTTTTCGATGGCGGCGTCCTCCACGACCGTGTTGGTGAGGAAGAACTTTTTATCGAGCCCCATCTCCACCAGGCGGTTTTTGAATACGGACCCCAGCACGATGAACGCATCGGTTTTGGAGTAGACTTTTCGAAAAAGCGTGAGAAAACGTTCGCGCACGCGACGTTCGAAGCCTTCGTCCCAACCCCGCATAAACACGACCGTTTTCTTTCCCCGACTTTTGGCCAGCAACAGAAAAATGCCATCGCGCACGATGGCCCGGTTGCCGAAAGAGGGGTTGAGGTGCACGAGGTCGTAATCCCCACGGCTCAACGTGCGATAGAAACGCACGTAGTCCCCGGCCATCCTCCACAGGGTTTTCAAGCCCTTGTCACCGTCCTTGCGCGAACCGACCGTGAAATACTCCACATCTTCGCTCAGATAGGGTCGGACGTCCCGGTAATACCCCGCCACGCCCCCGATTCTCTCCAGATCCACGGTATTCACAAGTACTTTCATCGAGTTCGCACCCCACTGAAATTTGCAAAAAGGAAACGCGATTCGTCGCTTTTTTCCACCGCTTCGTGCTATCGTAATCGCGCCGGAAACCATAATCCGACCATGGCCGTCTGTCAACCTTCCTCCATCGCCTCCAAGGCAGGGAGAAGGTATGCCCGTGCGTCGGGCTTTTCGGGATGATCTCCTTGAATCACCGGTCGTTTCTGCGCATATTGGAGGAAGTTTTTGTTTCTTTTCATAAGTTTTCGTGAATTTTCCATGGACGAGGAATACCGAACTCGATGAATATCCGTATTTACCTGTCGTTGGCTTCCCTGCTGGCGTTTCCGTTGTTGCTTGGAAGCGTGGTGGGACGTCCCTACCTGCTTCTCCCCCAACTTCTTTTCCTGATCGCTCTTGTCGGTCTTTGGACGTTTCAAGGCAGCGATCCTAAATACCGTGCTCCCCGAGCATTCCAGATCCTGCTCTTGGCCTGGGGCGGCATCGGACTTTTGCAATCGATTCCGCTGCCTCCGTCGCTGGTCGGCTGGATCAGTCCCGACACCTTGCAGGCCCGGCAAACCGCAGGAGAATTGCTCGGACAACCCACCGGCTGGATTCCCTTTACGTTTTCGCCATCATTGACCCTGTTTCATGCCGGGATTTTCCTCGCGATTGGTCTGGCCGCTCCGATGTGGGCTGCGCTATTCGAACGCAAACGCAATCTAATGCTGCTGCTTGGCGGTCTCACCGGAACGGGCGTGTTTCTCGTGCTTTTCGGCCTCGTGCAGATGTTCCTCCCCTCCTCCGTGCGCTTCGAGTCCGTCGCCCCCAACCGGCTGGGCTTCGACACCCTGCTGATGAACGACAACAACCTCTCCTCGTTCCTCTTTCTCTCCATGGGATCGGCGTTTTCTTTGATGTTCATGACCAAACGGGGGCGTTGGAGACTGCTTGCCGGACTGCTCGGCGTCGTCTGCGGGGTGGGTATCGTGCTTTCCCTTTCCCGGACGGGCATCGTGCTGCTGGTGGTCGTCAACATGCTGGCGGTGCTACTTTTCGCACGCAGCCGTCTGGAAGAGGAAGGCTCCGTGCTGCGGGTCGTCGAAGTGCTGTTTCCGCTGGCCTTCATGCTGGCGTTCGTCTTTCTTGTGGCAGACGTGCACGTGATGTTCGGGGAATTCGATTCCGCCGGGCATTTGATGCAAAACTTAAGTGATTCCGAAAGCTTTTCCAAAACATACACCTGGATTCTCGAATTGACGGAATCGGCGCGATACCCCTTGATAGGCGTCGGCGTGGGCGCGTTCCAAGTGGCCTGCGCCCTGTTTCTCAACTCCGGCGTCCCGTCGATCTACCCCGCTGCAGAAAACATCGCCGTTCAGCAACTCCTTGAATCCGGCTGGTTTTTCGGCGCTCTGCTTACGCTCGGTCTGTTCTGGATCTCCATCCGTCCGCTGATTCGACTGCGAGACGATCCGGCGCTCTACCCCGTCGCCCTGACGCTGTTCGCCGTCTTCCTCGGCGATTTCTTCGACTACGCGCTGTACACACCGGGTGTGTTGCTGCCATGGGCGGCACTGGCCGCCGTGCTGCACGGCATCGCTTCGGGAGAACGAGAAGAAAACGACGAAACCTCCCGTTCTTACTTGCGTTTTCTTCCTCTCGGAGGGACGCTTCTGGCGGCTTTCGTGCTGGTTTCAGGTTTCAACCACCTGCCGCAACACGCTTCCGATCTTTTCGAAAATTCCGACTCCGACCAGGTGCTGGAAGAAAAAATCGCGGCGATGCTTTCCAGCAATCCTCTGGACGGCCACATGGCGATGACTCTGGCGGATTCGCTCGACGCAAAGAAGGAAACTTCACGAAAAAAGAAGCTGTACGAGTTCGCCGCCGCGAACCTTGCCAACGCTTTTCATCCGCGCCTGGCACTGGCGCGAATGGCGCAAGATACCGGAAACGAGACGGAAATGGTCCATCAGCTCGATCTGGCGCTGGAATCCTGCCCTCCCAGCGAACTTTCCTGCATGAAAGCTATCTTCGACTTTCCCGCGCCCACGCCCTGGTTCTCCACGAAACTGAGCGATCCCGACCTGGCGTTCATGGCGATTTCCGCCCTTTCACATCGGTTTCCACCCAGCGCCTGGGAGCTGTCGAGAATCCGTTTCAGCATGGACAAAGACCTGGAATTACGCATCCGTGACACTGAAATCCGTTGCGCACTGGCCAAGCAGAAAAACGAGATCCCCAAGGAGATGTGCCGTAAAGTACTGCAAACCGCCATCGACACCGCACCCGACAGCCCCGCAGGTATCCTGTTCTCCCTCGAACTGCAAGCAGACCTGTATACCTTCGACAACGAACCCCGGCAGGCACTGGATCTTTATCCTGTCGTCGTTTCCGGACCTTCCAGTGCACCCGCCACCTGCCGATGCCTGGAAAAAATGCTGAAATTGTACGTGACCGAAAACCAGATTGAGGATGCCGAACAGCAGCTTGAACGCCTGCGGGAAGAATGCATTCCCAGTGATTTCAAAAAGCGCCGCTCTTTTCTCCACCGCCTTAAATTGCTCGAAGCCTACATTTTGCGCAAAAAAGGGAATTTAAAAAAGGCCGAACGCCTGTTACGTGAAATCATCCGGGCAGAGCCGGACAACCTGCCGATTCGCTTCCAGCTTTTCCGCACCTACGAACAACAGAAAAACTATGTATCCGCACGCCGTCAACTCGAACATTTGTTGAGTCTCTGCAAGCATAACTGCGACACATACCGCGAGGAATTGGAGAACTTGAAGCGGAAAATCCGCAACGCCGGAGAAGAAGCAAGGAAAAAACAGTTCATGTTCAAAGACGATACCTCCGAGAACAAATGAACCTCTTCTCCGCCGGAACCGGCAAAACCTTAGGGAGACTTGACAAGCGTTTCGCAACGCCTATACTCCAGTTGCCACCGCAATGATTCCGAGGGGTTTGCCGTGGTCGAGACGCTCTTCCTCGACATGGACCGAACCTGCTGACACAAAGGACGAGAATTCGTGAAACTCGACAGGCTGGACATTCTGAACGTTCCGGTGGACGCCCTGAGCATGGAAGAATGCCTGAATCGCGTGGATCTGCTCATTCGCGAAAACAGGAAAAAGTGCACGATTCTGGCCGTCAACCCGGAAAAAGTCCTAAAAATCAACGAGGATGCCTTCCTTAAACGCATGTTCGACGAAGCCGCCATTCTGCTTCCCGACGGCATCGGCGTGGTGTACGCGGCGCGGCTGCTTCATGGACGAAAAATCGAGCGCGTCCCCGGTGCGGACCTGATGCAGAACATCTGCGGGGAGGCTCCCAAACGCGGCTGGCGTATCTTCATTTACGGCGCGAAAGAGGACGTCAACCGCGACGCGGTGGAACGCCTTCGGGAACGCTACGAGGGCATCCAAATCGTCGGTCGCCAGCACGGATACCTGGGACCGGAGGGCATGGACGAACTCGTCGAGCGCATCAACGAGTCCCAAGCCCAGATCCTGTTCACGGCTCTAGGCAGCCCGAAACAGGAAATCTGGATCGAAGACCACGCCGAGCATCTGGGCGTCAACGTCTTCATGGGTATCGGCGGCACGCTGGACACGATCGTCGGAACCGTCAAACGAGCGCCGGAAAGATTCCAGAAACTGGGACTCGAATGGTTTTACCGCCTGTTGAAAGAACCCAGCCGTATCAAACGCCAGAAAGTGCTACCGGTTTTCGCGGCGAAAGTGGTTCAAGAACGTCTTCGCCGGGGAATGTCCCCGAAACCCGACGCACACTCTACCGAAAGTAACAAACCATGAACCTACTCATCGTCGCGGGAGCGCGCCCCAACTTCATGAAAATCGCACCCCTGGTGCATGTATTGAAAAACGAACCCGAAGACGGACTGACCTGGAAGCTCGTCCACACCGGCCAGCATTACGATTATACGATGTCGAAAGCGTTTTTCGACGATCTCGAAATCCCCGAGCCGCATTATTTCCTCAACGTCGGCAGCGGGAGCCACGCCGTGCAAACCGCGAAAATCATGGTGGAATTCGAAAAAGTCTGCCTCGACGAGCACCCGGACGCCGTGCTGGTCGTGGGCGACGTAAACTCCACGCTGGCCTGCTCGATCACGGCCAAAAAGCTCAATATCGACGTGGTGCACGTCGAAGCGGGATTGCGTAGCGGCGACATGCAGATGCCGGAGGAAATCAACCGCATCGTCACGGACTCGATCTCCGATTACCTGTTCGTCAGCGAAAAAAGCGGTCTAGAAAACCTCAAAGCCGAGGGCAAAAGCGACGAAAAGGTGTTTTTTACCGGAAACATCATGATCGACACCCTGTTGCACAACCTGGACAAGGTGCGGGATCGTCCCTCGCCCGGCGCGGAACACGCCCCCTTCGCCGTGATGACCCTCCACCGGCCCTCCAACGTGGACGACAAGGAGAAATTCACGGAGATTCTGAAAGCGCTTCAGGTCATCGCCAAGGAAATGACCCTGTTTTTCCCGATTCATCCGCGCACGAAAAAACAGCTCGAAGCCTTTGGGCTGGAATCCATGCTGGACGGCCCGCGATTCCATCTCATGCCGCCCCTGCCCTACCTCGAATTCCTGACCCTTTGGAAAGACGCCTCCCTGCTGCTGACCGACTCCGGCGGCTTGCAGGAAGAAAGCACCGCCCTGGGCATTCCCTGCATTACCATCCGCGAGAACACCGAGCGCCCGATCACCGTGGAGGAAGGCACCAACATCCTTGCAGGCACGACGAAGCAAGGCATCCTCGACGCCTACGAAACGCATCGCTCGAACCAGGGGAAACAGGGAAGAATTCCCGAACTCTGGGATGGCAAAACGGCCCAACGCATTCTGGAAGTATTGAGAAATAAAGGATAAATAAAAACGGGGCGGCTCACACCGCCCCGTTTGATCTATGCGTTTTCGGTCGATCAGAAGCTTTCGGGCTCCGGGGGAGCTTGGCGGTTCGTTTTCTTGTCTTTGGCTCTGGCAAGCTGACGGGTCAGTTTATCGACAACCTCGTCTATAGAGGCGAACATGCTTTCGGTTTCCTGCTTCGCCACGTAATTGTTGCCTTTGTAATTGAAATTGATTTCGGTGCTTTTCCGATTCTTGTCTTCAAGCAACGTCGCGTTGACGACGACCGAGGGGGGGAGGAATTTGGCCAGTTTCTGTGTCCGCTCGTCAAGGTACTTTTTGAGTGCTTCGGAGGATTCCAGACCTTTGAAACGGATGTTGAGATTCATGGCGGCCCCTTTCTCTATGGGTTACCCGGTTACGCCCGACCGTCGGGCACACGCTGGCGCTCGGTTCCGTCTTCAGACAGACCGTCGCCACGATATCGGATATTGTATGGAATAATTGAAATTAGAGCGTATCGTTTCATGCTTCTTTAATAATAAGTACTTTTTTCATTCTTTTCAAGCAAAAGTGCGTGGAATTCTTCCCTTCCGAAGGTTGTGACAACCTTCGGAAACTATCGCCCATCCTTAAGAAGGTTCCTATCTTTACACTTCGTCACGAACCCGGAAAACATGAGTTTTTTCATGATTTTATTGATCTTTGCCCACAGACTTCCGACATTCGAAACCATTAGCGATTGGTTAGGGCACGGTTTGGAATTGGAAATCCCTTGAAGGTACGATAGAGTGGCTTCGTTCGAGCAACTTCCTTTCCGACGAGGGTACGATGATGTCCGATCTCCACAGGTTCGCTTCTCGCGCTCCCTATCTTGTGAAAACCACGCCGAGACGCCGTTTATTCCTTTGCATCCTCCTGGCTGCACTTTTCTTTTCCTGCGGCGGGGATGGCTCCGACCCGGAAAACAATGGCGACACGGACGACGACATCGAAACCATGCCACTCGCCCCTCCCGAAGGCGACCATGTAGCAGTGCAGATCGACACCGGGACTTCGGTAGCCCAAGTGGACGAAAAATTCCTTTCGTTCGCCGTCGATACGTCGCAGGTGGTTGGCGGACATTGGTGGTCCGAGGAGGGAGAAGGCGGCGCGGTGGGTTCCGAACTCTGCGATCCCTACGATTTTTCGCGGGAACGCCTGCGCGCCCTCGCCGCTCCTCTGGCCCCCGCGTACCTGCGCATCGGAGGCTCCGAAGCCGACGTGGTGCAGTACGACCTGTCCGACGATCCTCCCGCCGAAGCCACGGCCCCGTTCCAGTTCGTGTTTTCCAAAGACCGCTGGGACACGATCAACGCCTTCGCCGTAGACATGGGTTTCGAGGTCTTTTTCACGCTCAACGCCGGACCCGGCTGCCGCGACGACGACAAGCAGTGGAATCCCGACTGCGTACGCGACTGGATGCAATACACCATCGACCAGGGATATCCCGTCACGCTGTGGGAACTTGGTAATGAAATCAATGGGTACTCGCTGTTTCACGGCACGGAATGGTCGGTTCCCGGTGCGAAATACGCCGTGGATATGGAACGGCTGAAAACCCTGCGCGACGAGTTGGACCCCGGCACGCCGATCGCCGGACCTTCCTGCGCTTTCTGGCCGGAATGGGGCGAAATGGCGGCCATGTATCCCGAATTCATGACCTCCGGCGGCGGCGATTTCCTCGACCTCATCACCTGGCATTACTACCCACAGCAGTCCGAGCGCTGCCCCCTGCAAAGCCTTCTGGCCGAGGAATACACCATGCTTGACCCGGAACGCCTCGACGAAATCGCCGTCTGGGCCGACCACGTGGAAGCCTTGCGCAACGAGCACGCGCCGGGCAAACCCATCTGGCTGGGTGAATCAGGCAACGCCCAATGCGGTGGACAAAAGGGAGTTTCGGACCGCTTCGTGTCGAGTTTCTGGTGGCTGGACGAACTGGGCCAGATGGCCCGGCGAGGACAACCCATCGTGGTGCGCCAGTCGCTTTCCGGCTCGGATTACGGCATGATCCGCGATTCCACGCTGGACCCCAATCCCGACTACTGGCTTTCACTCATCTGGAAACGCTTGATGGGGGAAACCGTGCTCGATGCGTCGGAAGACGCCTCCACCCTGCGCGCCTACGCCCATTGCCTGCAAGACGACGTCTCCGGCGGGGTGGCGCTCGTGCTGCTCAACCTCGACCGTACCCGCTCCACGGTGGTGACTCTTCCCGATTTGCCTTTGAATTTCACAAGTTACGTGTTCGACGCACCCGACCTGCTGGGGCGCGAGATCCGCCTCAACGGAACCGTGTTGACGTTGCCGAGCAACAACGAACTTCCCGCCATGGAGCCGCAACCCCTGGAACGCCTGGAAACGGCGTGGTTCGAGTTGCCACCCTTGACCATCGCGTTTCTGGTGTTTCCCGACGCGGAAGCGGCGGCGTGCATGAAATAGAAGAAAATCGCCTAATATCGGCTACTTACTGCACACCTCATCCCGGTTGCGGACGAGTTCCAGCACGTACCATTTTTCATCGTACTTGACGATTTTATGCAGCGGGAATTCGCCGGTGTCGTCGTCGTCCATGACGTACACGCCACCGCCTTCGAGGTATTCCAGCGTTACACCGGAGCCGCTCGTGGTCTGCATATCTCCGCCGCCTTGCGGTCGCCAGCGTTGGAAATCCACCACGTCGTCTGCCTGGATCGCCTCGTACAGGTAGTTGTCGTGATCGCACCAGGCCACATTGCAGAATTTTTCCGAGTCGGAAAACAGGCTGTTCAAAACCTCCTGTGGCAGGAAAAGATCGTGACCGCAGGCCAGGCTTTCTCCGGCACGATAGAGATCGTATACGCCATGGGCGAGGTTTTCGGGGCTTTCGTGCGGATCGTAGCCCTCATCCCCGATTTCGTCCGACGAGCCGTCGCCGCCGCATCCCAGAAGGAAAAGCATCCCAAAAATTACGCAAAATCCACACATTTGCCACCATTTCATCATCGTTTCCTTTGGTTCCTTTGACATCGAAAGCGGTTCTGACTAAGCTGAAATCCGCGTGCCATTGATAATGGAGATCTTCGATGAATGCCAGACGATTGTCCCTCACATTCCCGGCTTCGTTCCTGTTCGTCCTGCTGCTTGCCGCCCTCGTACTGACAACAGGCTGCAGACAGTCCGAAAAAGAATTTAAAGAAGCGGTAGAAACCTACCACAATGCACTGACAGACGGCAACATCGATTTCGCGGGAATGTCGGTGGACGCCAGAGAGCAGACCCGCTTCTTTCAGGATATGGAAAGCTGGTTGAAAAACCGTAGGATTTCCAGCTACTTCATTCGTCGTGTGGTGTTCAATTCCGACAATACGCAAGCGACCGTTACCGTAGTTCGGGAATACTTCGACAACAACCAAATGGTCGTCAAGACGAAAAATCTCGTGCAACTTTGGGAAAAACGTCGTCGTAACTGGGTGCTCGTTCGGGGGGATTTCTAGTCACAAGACGATTTCACGCTGCAAAATCGAATTCTCAACCGGTTTTCTGGCCAATTCGGAACGAATCTGCTAACGAAAACCCAACGTGAAACCGTCGAACACGAAAAGAGAGAAAGCCGATGCGAAAATCCACCATCCATCCGTTATTCCTCGCGACTCTCGCGCTGCTGGCTTGTCTGCTGTTCCCGGCCTGTTCCGATGACGACGAATCCGTCCTTGACGGAGGCGACGCGGATGCGGAAGCCGAAGCGTCGGAAATCGACAACGACTATCCCCAACCGGCCTTCGAACCCGCCGGTCCCGGAAACGCCATTGATCCCATGGCCTGGGGACCGTATCCGGTAGGCGTGCGGACGATCGTCTATTACGACGAAAGCCGCCCCGACGATCGCGATTCCGGCGGCGGACCACGCCGCCTGGTCACGGAAATCTGGTATCCGACGACGGTCGAACTGGACGAAGAAAACGCCAGGGCATACGACCCCAAAGCCGAAGCCTGCGCCTTCGACGATCAGTTGAAGGAAATGATCGGAGATACCGAACTGGGTTATTTCACCAGCCCCGCCATGCCGGACGTTCCGGTCTGGCCGGGAACCCGTTTCCCGCTCGTGCTGTTTTCCCACGGTTCCGGGGGCATCCGCTTCCAGTCGGTGTTCCAAACCCCGCAGATCGCCAGCCACGGCTACATCGTCGTTGCGCCAGACCACATCGGCAACACGCTGTGGGAGCTGATCCGCGACGACTGGAGCGTCGGAGCCACCGGGGCCGCCGTCGCGGTCCGACCCGACGACATCCGTTTCCTCATCGACCAGATGGAGAGGGAAAACGACGACCCGGACTCTTTCCTGTACGGCACCGTGGATCTGGAAAACATCGCGGCAATGGGACATTCCTTCGGCGCGGTCACGTCGGAAATCGTCGGCTACCTGGACGATCGGGTGGATATCGTCATCTCACAGGCTCCCGTGGGCGGCATGTGCGTTCTGTCAGGCTGCACGCTCTCCGAATACCCCAAGCCGATGATGATCATGGGCGGCACCTTGGACAGCACGCTCCAGTACGAAGAAAACATGCTGGAACCTTACATGGAATTCGGCAAACCCAAGGTGATGGTGACGATCCTCAAAGGCGGGCACTTCACGTTTTCGGACATCTGCCTGCTCAATTTGGACGAACTGGCCGACAAGCTCGACTGGTCCGACGCCCGCGACGCGATCAACGACGGCTGCAACCCGGATTACAACGTGGACTACAACGAGGCCCATGACCTGATTAATCACTACAACACCGCCTACCTCAACTACTACTTGAGGGGCTCGACGGAATCCCGGCAATATTTGAAGAATTACGAGGATATCCCGCTGAGCCACGCGGAGTATCAGGAAGAATGGGACTGATTTCCATTCCTTCTTTCCGGGCGTGAATTCACATTCGTTGGTTCCAAGGCAGGTCGGGTGATTTTCACCCGATCTGATACTAGATAGAAAAATCCACAGTAGCGGCGAGGCGAAAGCCCGCCGAAAAGCACCGAAATCGCGGCTACTGTAATTCTGCGAAATATCGTAAAAACTTGTAAAGAACCGTAATAATTCCGCCCACTGTTTTCTTCTCCGTTTGACAGATTCGCTTTTCAGGGTAAGCTATCGCGGACGACGTGATATTCCTGAAGTGAAAGCATGGAAGCACGAAAAATTCGTGGCCTCGATTTTGTCTCGTGGGAGTAAGACATGACACGATGGATGGCGGTATTGGTATGCCTGTTTTTCGTTTTCGGTACGGCAGGCTGTTTCGGGGAAGATTCCGACGGCGAGTTTTCCGATTCGAACGGCGATCAGGAAACGAGTGAACTGGAAAAAAGCGATTTCGAAGGCAGCCAACTGCTGGAATTGACCGGCTGCGAAGGCTTTTTTGGGGCTCCCAACGAAAAAACCGGTATCGAAGAGGGCCTTTGCGGCCCGGTCTGCACCTGCGCAAACGGCGAATTCGCACCGGAATACGACGAGGCGTTCGTGGCGAGTCTGAAAGAGTGGAAATTGCTCAACCCGCCGGAGGAACTCACGGAAGATCCCTACGCCAATCCGGACGCCTACCCGCGCCGGGACGATCAATTCTGCGCGGTGATGGTTGAAAACAGGGAAGAAAAAACCTACCGGCTTCAGACCTTCGACACGCTCGAAGAGATGGAAAACGCCGGGGGTATCCTCACGCATACGACTGCCTGCGCCAAGTGTTCTTCCCTCAACAGCCTGGCGTTTCTGATCGAAATGCCCGACCAGACCGATCCTCTTCGCAACTGCGGACTCAAAGGACTAGGCGGGGATATCGAGCAAGTGGTGGATTGTATTGTGGAATTGGGATTCGAACGCCCCTGCGCGCAGGTCAATGCCTACAATATTTTAAACACCAGCGAACATTGCGGAACGATCTGTATGCAACTGCTTGCGGAGCCTTACCAGGAGGAGGATGGCGCCCTCAACGAGTGCATCCAGTGCGACGAAGACAACGCCGGCGACATCTTCCGCGCCCTGGCAGGTCGAGCACGCCGCAATGCCGGGATTCCCGCCGCGTTGTGCAGACCCTGTGAAAACATGACCCATATTATTCATAAATACGAATAGGATTTTCAAGGAAACCGAAGTTGTAGCAATCAGGTGCTGAAACGTATCCGTATGCAACAATAAAAGGGCTTAAAAACGGATCTTACAATTCGAAATTCATAAAATTTAGCCGCCACACAGGCGGCATTGGAAATTGGGTCTGGAAAAAAATTCAGAGGGTTTGTCAATACTCTGGTAGGTCGCGTGACATTATCCAACCTTTGAATACTTTTGCTGCAACAACGTAAAGGTTTGATATTGCAGGGCTAAACAAGAAAACTCCACCCCGTGCCCTCCTGGTCCGGGTTCAGCCCCTCTGCTCGCCAGCCTCCATCGCCTTGCGCCCGAAAGGAATCCTGTATTTTCGCATCCGCGCCCGTAAAGTGCCGGGATTCACTCCCAGAACCTCAGCCGCGCCGCCGCGACCTTCCACGCGGCCCTGGCATCGGTAAAGCACGTCGCGGATGTGCCCGATGATGACGTCGTCGAGCTTGGGAACCTCGTCGCCTTCGTATTCCTTGGTTGCGGCAGGCTTGGAAAGTTCCTTGTATCCCTCCAGTTCGGGAAACGACAGTGCCCCTCCACCGCAGGTAATAAGCGCGCGTTCGACGACGTTCTGCAACTCCCGCACGTTGCCGGGCCAATCGTAAGCTTGCAGTTGGTCGAGCGCTTTCGGGGCCAACAACGGCATACTCGGCAACCCCATTTCCCGGCTTTTTCGGCTGACGAAGTGGGCGATCAGCGAGGGAATGTCTTCCTTTCGCTGTCGCAGAGGAGGAAGTTGGATCGGGAAAACGTTGAGTCGGTACCAAAGGTCTTCGCGAAAACGCCCTTCCTGCACCATCCGCTCCAGATTCCGGTGGGTCGCAGCCACGACGCGCACGTCCACCGTAAGGGTTTTCTGCCCGCCCAGACGTTCGAATTCACGTTCCTGGAGCACTCGCAGCAGCTTGACCTGAGCATCCTGGGTCAACTCTCCGATTTCGTCGAGGAAAATCGTCCCTCCGTCCGCACGCTCGAAACGCCCTCTCTTGGCGGCGAAAGCCCCGGTGAACGCGCCTTTTTCGTGGCCGAAAAGTTCGCTGTCCAACAGGGAATCCGGAATCGCGCCGCATTGGACACGCACCATCGGTCGATCCCGCCTGAGGGATGAAAGATGAATCGCATTGGCAATGACTTCCTTGCCACTGCCCGTTTCTCCCAGCAGAAGGATCGGATTATTCAGCGGAGCCGCTTGGCGTACGAGTTCCATCACCCGGCGCAGGCCGAAATCCGCCCCGATCACTTCGTTGCCGGAAATGCGTTCCAACTCCTGACGCATGGCGCGGTTGTCGTCATCGAGAATGTCCTTGAGGCGCATCAACTCCCGGTAGCGGCGGGCGTTGCTCATCGCAATAGCAATCGGTTCCTTCACCAGTTGCAGCAGGCGGGCGTGTTCTTCCGTGAAGGCGTTCTTTTCGTAGTTCACAATGCCGAAACGACCTACGATTTCGTCTTTAATCACCAATTCAAGAGACAAAATCGACGGGAGGGGCTCTCCCTGAGGAATCACCTCTCGCATCATTTCGAAAACGGCTCTCATTTTATCGGAAACCTTATCATGGGCCGATTGGTTGATGATAAACACGTCCCCGATTTTGAACCCGGACTGGTCCAGAAGCTTTTCGAGTTTCTGCTTTCTATGCGACTCGATAAAGAACATCGGCTTCTGGTTGTCGAAAATCCGATTTTTGTTCCCGCCTGCGAAACTGACGCTGTAGACCCCACCGTCACGTTCCTGGTAATCGAGAAAAATGGTTTCTAGAGGGAAAAAATCCTTGAGGTATTCGAGCAGATTTTCAAGCGCTTCGTCCATATTGAGGCTGCTTCCGATGCGAAGCGTGACTTCCCGAAAGAATTCGTTCTGATTGACCATTGCCAAAACCTTTCCAATCAGATAGGTTGAATTTCCTATAGCAAACACGAAGCATTCTGTCAAAATTTACAGTTTTCTGCATTATTTTTCAGTTTGCGCCCGTCAAATAATACAGTCATAAAAAATCTCTTTCACACAGGCCGGTTTTCCCCGAAAAACCATGTACCCACCTCCGTAAAATCTTGGCATACTATGTGCGTTATTCCTTTCGCGTGTTTATTGGGCGAAAGGACCCCGCCATGGGCTGGCTCGAATCAATTCACTTGCTTTCTTCGGAAGAAAAAATTAAAAAACTGATTGAGGAACTCCCGGAACATTTCGAAACCCTGTTGAAAGACAAAAACATCGAGCGCATCGAAATCCTCGGCGACGCCTTTTTACCAACAAGTGTTGCAGTCATTCTTTACTGGTGTACCAATGTTCTACCCACCAAAACCAAAGTCGGCCTGTTGCTCGCAGAACATCTCAGGGAAATGGGAATGGTCAATCACTCTGTCTGGCAAAGCAAGCTGACAATGTAAACTTTTCGAACCCGATCGGCTGTTTCGTTCATCCTCACCGGGAAAAAAGACAACGCGTAGCGAAAGGCTCAATGGGGTACCTATCAGATCAGAGAATCCTTATTAATAAAAAGCTCCTATCTCAAACCATCGAACGTTTTTTCGCACCCAAAGGACTATTCATGAAGCTGAAAACCTTGTTCACGTCTCTGGTTCTTCTCGTGGGACTCGCGTTTCCGGGATTGTGCCCGGCGGAACCGATGCAGATCACCCTGGAAGACGCCCTGAGCATGACACTGAAAAACAACCCGGAAATCATGGCAAGCAAGGCCGAAATACGGGCGGCGGAAGCGGCAAGAAAACAGATGCGCGGCCATTACGGGCCGATTTTCGGATTTTCCTCCACCATCCTCGTCTGGGACGACGAAAGCTACTTTTCCCTGGGCGGAAGCGGCGATTTTTCGCAACTACCCTCCCCTACCACAGCGTACGAACAGGCGTTCGCCGGGTTGGTAGAGGGGCTTTCCAGCCCGTCGAAACTTCAGGATCAGGTTACCAGCGAAACGAAACTGACCGTCGCCATGCCGCTGAATCAGCTCTACCAGATTCACCAGGGATACAAGATCCGCGAGTTGGAGAAAGATATCTCCGAGGTCAAACTCGACGCGAAACGGCAGGACAAGCGCCTGGAAGTCATCACCGCCTATTTTCACCTGCTCCAGGCGGAAAAACAGCTTGAAACGACCTACTCGTCGGTGCTGCACCTCGAAGAGCAGCAGCGCGTCGTGCAGTCTTTCGTGGATCAGGGAATGCTGGCGAAAAACGACCTGTTGAAAATCCGCGTGGCGCTGGCCGACGCCAACCAGAAAAAGATCCAGGCCACTTCGATGAAAAGCCTCGCTCGCGCCAATCTCGCCACGGTCATGGGCCTGGACATCGACGCCGAACTGCTGCCGATCTCCGTCCCCGGAGAAGCACCCATTCCCCCCGAAGTGCTGCTTGCCGACGTCTTCGACTCGGCCATCGACACACGCCCCGAAACCAGTGAAGTGCGTAAAAGGGTGCGGCAATCCGAACGGGGAACCCACGTAGCCATGGCCGATATGCTGCCCGACCTCAACCTGATCGGGGCTTACACACACACCGAGGGCTCGTCCATGGGCCGTGAAAACACCTTTTACGGTGGTCTGGCGATAAGCTGGAATTTCTGGGAATGGGGCGCAACATATTACGGGATCGACAAGGCCCGCGCCAACCGTTCGCAGGCCAAGCACATGAACGAATACGTAGAGCGCATGATCCGTCTGGAAATCAAAAAAGCCCTGATCGATTTCCAAAGCGCCTCCGAAGTGCTCAAGGTGGCCGAGGCCGCCGTTTTGGAAGCCGAGGAATCCTACGACATCGAAAGCCGGAATCTCGCGAAGGGTCTTGGAACCACCGCCGACATGCTGGACGCCGAAACAGCGCTCGTCCAGGCCCGAAACAACCACAACTCCGCGATTTTCCAGTGCTATATCGCCAAAGCCGCCTGGCTCAAAGCCATCGGCGAAACTGTCGATTCAGAGCATTTGATGTAATTTCGACATAAACAGACGCCAATCACCGTGACCCATAAGGAAAAAACACTCATGAAATCTTCGATCGTACGTCCCATCGCCTCACTCGCGTTTTTGATCGCCGCATCCATGCTTTTCGCATCCTGCAGCGAGTCCATCGGTCAGGAAGCCGCCGCTCCGGTGAAAGTCGATATGGTGAAAAAAGTCCTGGTCGTGAAACCGGAAACCAAGGAATTGGGCGTCACGCTGAAAGAAGGCGTCACACTGGCCCCGGAAGAGAAAAGCACCATCACCTCCGAAGTGACCGCCCAACTCATCAAGTGGCACGTGGAAGAAAACCAACTCGTCGAACCGGGAGAGGTCATCGCCACCCTGGACCCCATCGACTACCAGATCAATCTCGAACAGGCCCGCGCCGGTCTCGCCGGACTCAACGCCCAGTACGTCAGCGTCGAAAAGGATTACAAGCGACTCGAAGCCCTGCTGGAAAGCGGCAGCATCCCACAGTCCCAGTTCGACAACACCAAGGCGCAGAAAACGGCCCTGGAAAAACAGATCGAATCGGCGGCCAAAAGCGTGAACCTGCTCAAGCGCAAGCTGAACAAAGCCCAAGTCCGCGCCCCTTACGGCGGAGTTATCACCAGTAAAATCGCACCCTTGGGGAAATACGTGATGAGCACCATGCCGGGCGGCGGCGACATCGCATCCATCGAGAAAATCGACCGTCTCAAAGCGTCGTTGTCCATCTCCGAAATGTTTTATGGCGATGTGGATCAGGGCGATCAGGTCAACTTTTACATTCCCACGCTGAACGAAACCATCAACGCAAACGTGGCCTCGAAAGGCAAAAGCATCAGCGCCTCGAAAACGTTCAGCCTGATTTCCTATATCGACAACAAAAAAGGAAAGATTCCCGCAGGTTTGTACGCGGTCGCGACGATCGAAACCGAGGCCAAACCCCGTATCATCGTGCCTGCCACCGCCGTGAAAACTGTAGGAAATCGCCTGGGTGAGGTCTATTCCGTCGAAAACGGCAAAATCGTCGCCCATTCGATTTCCATCGGCCACGCCTTCGAGGACGGCCTGGAGATCGCGGGCGAGATTCCCGAAACCGTCATCAAGGACACTTCCAACATTAAAATCGGTGAAACCGTCGAGGCCATCGCCAACTGATTCACTCGTTTTCCCTTGACTTTCACCCTACTTACGATCTTCCCAAGGAGTCGAAATGTTCCTGTCGAAGTTGTCCTTGAAAAACCCGGTGATGATCTCACTGCTAACGCTGGCCCTGCTGATTTTCGGCCTGCTTTCCATGCGTACGCTGGGCGTGGAACTGATCCCCACGATGGACATCCCCGTGGTAACCGTAACAACCATCTACCCCGGCGCAGACGCCCAAACCATCGAAGAAGACGTGGTGAAGAAAATCGAGGATTCCATCGGAACCTTGAGCGATATCAAGCACATCGATAGTACGGCGCTCGACAACGTGGGCTTTACCATCGTCACCTTCGAGGATTACGTCAACGGCGACCTCGCCACGCAGAATGTCCGCGACAAAGTGTCGATCATCGAAAGCGACCTTCCGGAAGACGCGGAAGATTCGAAAATCGAGCAGTTCGACATCAACGCCCAGGCGGTGATGACGCTGATCCTCAAAGCCCCTTCAGGCGAAAAACTGAGCAAAGTCACGCGCATTGCGGACAAGCAGATCAAAAACCGGCTGCAATCCATCTCCGGCGTCGGCAGCGTGGACATTTACGGCGGTCGGGAGCGCGAAATCCGCGCGTTGCTGGACCCGTTGAAAATCGGCCAGTTGAGGATCTCGGCGCTGGACGTGCTCAACATAATGGGTTCGTCGTCCATCGAAGTTCCGGCGGGCACCATCAAATTGAATAATGAAACCGAGGAAGTCACTGTCAACGGCTTCGGAGAAGTGGAGACCGTCGAAGAGTTGCGCGAGCTTCCTCTGCTGAGCCTTGGTGGAGACACGCTACGGGTCAAGGATCTCGCCCGCGTGGAAGACGGCCTGGAGGAAGAGGAAAGCGCCTCCATGCTCGACCTGACGCCCGCCGTGGCGTTGAAAGTGAAAAAGCAGGGTTCCGTCAACCTGGTGAAAATGGCCGATGACGTGATGGAAACCATCAAGAAAATCGAGAAGCAGTTGCCGGAAGGCTACGAAATCGAGATTTCCGGCGACCAGACCCCCTTCACGAAGGCGGCGGTATCCAGTTCGATCAGCGATATTTTCATGGGTGCGCTGTTGGCGATGTTCATCATTTTCTGCTTCCTGATGAACAAACGGGCGGCGATCATCATCGGCGTGTCGCTACCGACTTCGATCATCGGCACCTTTTTATTCGTCAAAATGGCCGGTTTCTCGCTGAACCTGATGACCACCATGGCCCTTTCGATTTCCGTCGGTATCCTCACCGACGACGCCATCGTCGTGATCGAGGCAATTTTCCGCCACGTGAAAAAAGGAAAAACCAGAATACGAGCCGCCATCGATGCCGTGCAGGAAGTGGGCCTGGCGGTCATCAGCGCGGAAATGGCGTTGATCTGCGTGTTCGGTCCCACCGTCGTATTACACGGCATCGTGGGCAACATCTTCAAGGAATTCGGCCTGACCGTCGTGGCAGCGATTCTGATTTCGGTGACAGTCAGTTTCACCGTATCCCCTTTGCTGGCCGCGAAAATCCTCAAAGAAGAATCGAAGGATTTCTTCCTCTACCGGATCATGGACCGCTTCCTGATGGCGCTTGAAAACGGCTATGCCGGAGCGGTGAAATGGGCGCTCAGGCATCGTTTCATCACCCTGTTGATCGCCTTTTCCCTGTTCGCGGGCGGATTGTCGCTGGCGGGGAAACTTCCCACCGCCTTTATGCCTGACATCGACCGTGGTGAGTTCGACGTTTCGCTTGAGTTGCCCAACGAAAGCTCGCTGGATCACTCCAAGGCGGTGGCGCGGGAAGTCACCGAGGCTCTGTACGAATTCGATTGGGAATCCTTCGTGTTCTCAACCATGGGCGGCGGCACGAAAAAAGAAAAGAATATCATACAGATGCGCGTGATGATGACTCCCAAAGAGACCCGTGCGACCGACCAGTTCGAGGCCATGCGGCAGGTTCGTGAGCGGTTGCAAGGCATTGCAGAACGTTATAATGGAAAATTGGCAGTCAAGTTCGCCAAGGCCGAAGGCATGGAGACCTCTCCCGTGCAGGTCAACGTAGTCGGCAACGACTTTTCAAGCCTTTCCCGCGCGGCGGAGCAACTCGTTCAATTCATGAAACAAGATGGTGGCTTCACCGATATCACAAGCACGGACAAGGGCTATAAAAAAGACGTCCGCGTCAATTTCGACCATCAGAAAATGGTGGATCTGGGCGTAAACCCGGCAGAAACCGGCATCACGATGCGTGCTTTGATCGACGGCAGGAAAATCAGCGGTATCATGGATGAAAGCGGCGAGGAAATCGAGATCCGCGTGTATATCGACGATCCCTATCAGACGCTCGACAACATTCGTAACATCCCGTTGAAATCGGCGACGGGCGCGGTGGTCAAGCTTTCGGATGTGGCTGAAATCACTTACGGAACGAAGTTGATTCAAATCAACCGGCTCGACCGTATCCGCAAAATCGGCATCATTTCGGGACTGGCCAAAGGCCACGACATCGGCACGCAGGCTCCCAAGCTGACGCAATTCGCCGAACAGAACTTCCCGCCGGACGTGGAATTGAAAATGGCGGGTGATATCGAGAACATGGAGAAATCCTTCGGAGATCTGCTGGGCGCTCTGGCGGCGGCGATCTTCCTGATTTACATCGTGCTGGCTTCCCAGTTCAACTCCTACGTCCACCCCTTTACGATCATGTCCGCCCTTCCCTTCGCGCTGACCGGCGCGATCGGCAGCCTGTTCGTCTTCAGCCAGATTTTCTCCATCATGAGCTTCATCGGCATCATCATGCTGATGGGTATCGTCACCAAAAACTCGATTCTACTCGTAGATTACTCCCTGCAACTGATTCGCGGCGGCATGGATGTCATCGATGCGCTGGTGGAATCCAGCCGGGTACGTCTGCGGCCCATTCTGATGACCGCCGGAGGCACGATGGTGGGCATGATGCCGCTGGTGCTCTCCACCGCCAACGCGGCGGAATTCAAGCACTCCATGGGCTATGCTGTCATCGGCGGGTTGGTATTTTCAACCTGCGTCACGCTGTTCGTCGTCCCGGTGCTTTTTTCGCTGCTGCAGCGCTTCAGCCGGAAGATCGACGCCACCGAGCAGGAAGAATTGAACAAGCTGTA
Source organism: Myxococcota bacterium (assembly GCA_963663525.2). Taxonomy (GTDB): domain Bacteria; phylum Myxococcota_A; class SURF-8; order SURF-8. The sequence continues at coordinate 2,469,973 of CAXXHC010000001.1, read as the reverse complement.
ACCCTTTGGAATTCTTTGTTTCTCAAGCCCCGCTCCACAGCGGGGCTTTTTCGTACATGGAACAAGCCGAACAAAAAACGAACGGTCGGCGTTTGTCGCCGACCGTCTGCCTTCTCATGCCGGCACACATCGCGCCGAGCATGTTTCACGCACCTTGTCCGGAAGAATCCGGCTTGTGTTTGCGCATCAGTTCACTTCGATCTGAATCTTGCGCGGGAGCACTTCTTCCTTTTTCGGCACGCTGAGTTTGAGCACGCCGTTCGAGTAGCTGGCCTTGATGTTTTCGGCATCCACGTGTTCGGGCAACGTGAACGTGCGGCTGAACAGTCCGAAGATCCGCTCGCGACGCCGGTAGGCTTTGTTCTCCTCCAGCTTCTCGCCCTCGCGTCTGCCGGAAACCGTCAGGATTTTGTTTTCGACGTCGATCGACACGTCCTTCGCTTCCACGCCGGGAAGATCCACCGTCACTTCGTAGGACTTTTCGGCTTCGACGATATCGACGCGCGGGGTCCAGTTCGTGATGCTTTCGCCGTCCTCGGTCGTGTTGCGGGTATCGAACAGACGGTCCATATCGCGACGAAAACGCTCCAATTCCGAAATCGGGTTCCATCGTACCAACATGATCCACCTCCTTTGAATAAGTCCGCCTTTCGGCTTGATCGGCTGACCGTTTCGTCAACCGGGATTCCCTTTCAACGTTTGAAAGATAAGTCGCCTCTCCGTTCCGTCAAGCGCCCAAGAAAATATTTTTTTATGATTTTTATCTGTATTATCAGATAGATATGAGGGTATAGGATGTAAATATAAGTCGTTTCGAACGACTGTCAAGCCCCCTTCAAAACGCAATGCAATTGAGTTCAAAAAACGGAGCCTTTCCAAACAAAACGGCAAAGTATTATGCTTAAAAGCAGCTTTTCAACCCCTCGACGCGATAGGTATCACAAAATGGAGCAACTTTTGTAAAATCCTCTTTTTCGTAGCGGCGAGGCGTAAGCCCGCCGTCTTTGCTTTTGAAAGTTGCATTTATGCCCTCCAATCTCCCTTTTCGGCGGGCTTACGCCTCGCCGCTACGAGTGTGAACTAAAAGTGGATTAAAGGTTGGGTGATTTCACCCGACACATTCATGGTGCTCGGAAATGTCGGGTAAAACAATGACCCGACCTACAAAATCTACTGAAAATACTGCAAAGTCGTGCATTTTTACGCAAACTCACGTCATGCTCGATTCATGCCGCAAAACTCGTGCAAACTCACGCAAAACCGTACAAAGTCACCTCCGGTTTTCTCGCAACGAGTCGAGGGTAACCGAGAAAAATGTGTACAGCAACTGAACAAAAACGGCCTTTTTTAGACAAAAAGTCTCGCAAAGCTCGAATTTCTCTCGCAATGCGAGTGGTTCCGAATCTGCACGTTTTTTCATCAATTTGCACGTTTGCGGGAGGGATCTTGTTGGAGGCTTGAGCAAGATTTGGGAAGGTGTCGAAAAAAGAAAACGGCGGTTGTAACAACCGCCGTTTTCCCTGAAAATTGTGGTAGCGGGGACAGGATTCGAACCTGCGACCTTCGGATCATGAGTCCGACGAGCTACCAGACTGCTCCACCCCGCATCACGTTCGCCCCGTGGGGGAACCGTCCGCAAAGGACGAGAACATACTTAGCAAAAAGGAGGCCTGAAACTCAAGAAAAAACCTCAGTTTTCACAACCTCTCGGTTTCACTGGCTTTTTCTTTGAGCGCACCCATGGCATTTGCCTGGAAAACCACCTCATCCGTTTTCCGATCCGTTCGCGTTCATTCTTTGAGGATTTCCCTGGACCGCCGGAAAATCATTCCGGCACTGCGGCAAGCCTGTCGATGACCTCGGGCACGGGAAGATAATGCAGGCTGACGGCGCCATCGGACTGGAACAGGTGCGCGGTGAGTACCCACTTTTCGTCCGGAGTGATCGAAGCTTCGCTGAGCATCCCTTGAAGTTTGAAATTCTTGGCTATTTTCGTGTTTCGGCTATAAAAGCTCAGCTGGTTGAACTCGTCCCCGCCCGTCACGAAAAACCGTTCGGAAGGCGACAAGTAAACCTTGTAGTGGAAGTCCGTAAACAAGGCGAGCCGCTGATCTCCCGTATGCACGTTCAGACGTTCGACTCGGTACATGGTCCGGCCCCGTGCGTCGTCGAGCCTGTAAACTACGTGCAGGGTGTCCTCGGTGCGCCAGTACGCCTGTTCAATGACTTTCCCCGGCTCGTCGAAGGTCGTAAGCTGGCGCACGCGCCCGCCTTCGATCGGAACGAGAAACAGTTGATAATTCCGCAAGTCGTCGCGGGCCGGATGTTCCGGGTCGAACGTCAACGCGAAAAACACCACCCACTTGCCCGTGGGATCGGCCTTGGGGCGCGAGGGCGTTCCTGCCAATCCCTCCAGACGTATGCGGTTGGCGAAGTCTTCGCCCGTCTTAAGATGCACGAGCATGGAGCGCTCGTTGAGCGCGACGATGCCGCGATCTCCGGCGTAGGACGGATAAAACGCCCCGCGCAAAGGCACGACTTCCTTCATGCGCGGCTCGTCGGGATCGTCCAGCAAAACTTCCCAGATTTCGCGCTGGTAGGACGTCGATTTGGAGGCCTTCGATTCTTCGAGCTGCCGGACGAATACGGCCTTGCGCTGGCGCGGATGAAAGGAAAACTGCCCGTCCTCTCCGGCCCCTTGGGTCAGTCGGTAGCCGTATTCCAGCTTTTCACCCGACTCCACTTCCCAGGAACTGCACGCAACAAGGAATAGAACTTGACAAAAAGCGAGCGCTTTGACAATATACGCCCCCGACCCCGTTCGGGCGCACCCGTCGAAATATGATCGGACATGCTCGCGGGAGAAAGTTTTCAAGGTTTGCACGGTTGGATTCAAGGTTTTGGATCTCAATTTTTCTACTTGGGTGTGGTTTTTCAATACGTACACACCTGCATCATAGCAGAACGGGAGAGAGATGCAAAAAAACGAACGCTATCACGGTCCTCATTCTCTGGAAGTCAAGGTTTTCGAGGATCTCGAAAAGGCCATTCGCGTGTTGAAGAAGAAAATGGCCCAGGAGGGTGTTTTCAAGGAAATGAAGAAACGACGCTTTTACGAGAAGCCGTCGGTGAAGAAAAAACGCAAACGGGAAGAAGCCGAACGCCGCCGCCGCAAAAACATGCGCCGGGGCTGATTCTCCCACCCATTCATTTCCCCAAACCTTCCCTGCGAGGCGAAAGCCTTCGCGGGTTTTTTTGTTTGTTCCGTGTTACTGCGACGTTCCGCGCATTTTGCGCCAAACCGTGAATTTCTTTGCGTTTCCCGTCCCGGATTGCTATGATTTTCACACGGTTTGCCCCAACGTTTCCAGTCGAGAATCTCCCCCCTGACCGTGGGCGGTTCACGAGGAGGTAGTCTGACATGGCGATGATCGATCGTCCCGAAGCGGCTCGCAGGCTGGCGCGCGCCATCGCGTCCGACCTGGCACTTTACAACGAGGACAAGATCGTGCTCGGCCTGAAAAACGACACGTTTTTCAAGGAGATGGAAGAGGAAATCACCGAGGGCCGCGAACTGTACGAAGCCAGGGTCAGCCCGGATTTGCGGGCCGATACCAACTACTTCGAACGGGCCTTGATCGATATCATCATCAAGCCGAAATCCCACATCAAAACGCCGATCTGGTAGAATTGTCCCGCCCTCTCACCCGCTTCGTCGCATCCGAACAAGACGAAGGCCAGCGGCTGGATCTAGTCGTTTCGCGCAAAACCGGGACAAGCCGAAACCGGGTTCAGACCCACATTCAAAAACAATGCTGTCCGGTCAACGGACGTTTCGAAAAGCCTTCTTACCTACTCCGGGCGGGCGACGTGGTGGAGTACGCGCCTCCAGCCCCTACAAGCGCCGAGGTCGCTCCCCAGGACATTCCGCTTGAGGTTGTCTACGAAGACGCCGACCTGATCGTCATCGACAAACCGGAGGGCATGGTCGTACACCCGGCGGCGGGCAACCCGGACGGCACCCTCGTGAACGCGCTTCTGTTTCACTGCGCGGACATGCGGGGCATCGGCGACGTGCTTCGGCCCGGCATCGTGCACCGCATCGACAAAGACACCTCCGGCCTGCTGGTGGTGGCAAAAAACGACGACGCCCACGCGGGGTTGTCCGAGCAGTTCGCCGTGCACAGCATCGAGCGCGAATACCACCTGCTGACCTTCGGCAGCCCCAACGAAGACCGGGGCACGTTCGACCGCCCGATCTCACGCCATCCCGGCGACCGCAAACGGTTCACATCCACGCAAAGCAAAGGAAAGCACGCAGTAACGCACTGGCGCTGGTTCGCGCGCTTCGGTCCGATCGGCTACGGGGCGGCGCGCCTGGAAACCGGACGCACCCACCAGATTCGCGTGCATTTCAGCGACGCGGGACTGCCCATCGTCGGCGATGCGATTTACACCCATCCCCGACGCGCGAAACACCTGCCCGAACCCGACCTGCGCGCAGCGGTGGCGAAACTCAAGCGCCAGGCGCTGCACGCCAAGACGCTGGGATTCGTGCATCCGCGTACCGGCGAGGCGCTGCGCTTCGAGTCCGATCTTCCCGACGACATGGCCGAGTTGGTGCGTTTTTTGGCGAAACGGTACGGTCCGATCTCCGGCGACGGAACGGCGTAATCCCTTTACCCCAGCTTTTTCCGACGAAAACGGGCGGCCCTGGCATGACCGGCGAGTCCCTCGATGTCCGCCAGCGCGGCGGCATCGTCGAGTAGCTTGGCCGAAGCGTGGGGATCGTCGATGCGCATCCAAGTGCGAACCTTGAGGAAATGGAACACCGACAACCCGCCGATGAAACGCGCCGTACCTCCGGTGGGAAGGACGTGGTTGGGACCGGCCCCGTAATCGCCCAGTACTTCGGCACTGTCCGAACCGATGAAAATCGCACCGAAATGCACGAGATCGTCCACCACTCGTTCCGGTTCCTGCACCATGACTTCCAGGTGCTCCGGAGCAAGACGGTTGCAGACCTCCACGCCCGTGGAAAAATCCTCGACGAGCACGGCGAAGCCATTGGACACAGCAGCTTCGGCGGTGGCGCGGGTTTTGAGAGTCGCCAATTGCCGGGTCAGTTCTTCATCCACTTTTCGCGCGAATTTTTCACCCAAACAGACCAGGATCGGCAGGGCGTCGGGGTCGTGTTCGGCCTGGGCCAGCAGATCGGCGGCGACCAGTTCGGCACAGGCGTCGTCGTCGGCGAACACCACCAACTCGGACGGTCCGGCCAGCATGTCGATGCCTACGTGCCCGGAGACCAAAAGCTTCGCCGCCGTAACCCAGCGATTGCCTGGACCGGCGAGCACGTCGCAGCGGGGCACTTCGTCCGTTCCATACGCCAGCGCGGCGATGGCCTGGGCTCCCCCGGCGGCAAGCAGCATATCCGCTCCTCCGACGTAGGCCGCAGCCAGGGTTTCGACCGTGGGGCGCGGAGAGGCGGCGATCACCCGCCGCACGCCTGCGGTACGCGCCGTGACGGTGGTCATCAGGATCGACGACGGCAGCGGAAAACGTCCGCCGGGACCGTAGCAGCCCGCCGTATCCACCGGCGTGACCCGATGCCCGGCGCATCCTCCTTCGAAGGACACGGTGCTTTCCAGAAGGCATTGGCGTTGCGAGAACGCAAAGGTTTCGATGCGCTTTTTCATGCGTTCGAGTAGATCCCGCACCTTGGGATCGAGGCTTTCGAAGGCGGCGCGCAATTCGGCACGCGAGAGCAGCAGGGACGCGCCGGATTTCAGGTCGTCCAAGCGTCGGGCGTACTCGATCAGGGCTTCATCCCCGCGCGCCCGGACGTCCTCGACGATACGAGACGCCGAAGTCAAGGTTTCGGCGTCCACAGGATCGCGCAGAATCGAGGGCAAACGATCGGGCGAAATTCGGCGCAAGCGTGCGGTCTTCATGGGGTTTCCTCTTCGTCCTTGGCGTCTCCCGGCCTTCGGGTGAGTTTGAGCGAGCGGCGATCCAGCACCTTTTCCACGTCTTCCAGCGCGACCCCGGAACGGGCCATGGCCGCAAAAGCGAAATACAACACGTCCGCCGTCTCCCAGGCGACGTCTTCCGGCGTCTCGGCCTCGGCCAGCTCGCGCGCTTCCTCGACGAGCTTTTTCGACAGCAGCACCGGATCGTCGAACAGGCGTTTCGTGTACGAGCCTTCCGGGGCGGAATCGCGGCGAGCGGCGAGCGTTCGGGCCAGTTTGCCCAATCCTCCCGTTTCGCCCCAGCAACTGCGGGTATCGAGGTGGCAGAACCCTTCTCCGCGCTGGCACACGACGTAGCGTAGGGCGTCGCGGTCGCAATCGAGATCGATGCGTAGCAACTCCTGGGTGGCTCCGCTGGTCAGTCCCTTGACCCACAGGCCGCGCGAACGGGAATGGTACACGCCCATACGCCGTTTCACCGCCTCTTTCAGGCTGGCGAGATCGGAATAGACAAGCCCCAGAGCCACGCCGCTTTCGTCGGTGACGACGGTGGGCCACAACCCGTCGGGACGGTCGGATTGCATCGGAGCGGCGATAGCCTCGGCGAAGTCCATTTTTTGCGTGTACAGCGCCATGCCGACCTGCGCATCCGCGCCCAGCCGATCCACCGCCGCGACCTCTTCCGCCGTGGTGATGCCTCCGGCGACGGTCAGCCGCGCATGGCCGGAGGCGTCCACAAGCTTTTTCACCCGTTCGAGATCCACACCGCCCAGGCGGCCTTCCTTTTCGACAAATGTCACCAGGAACCCGCCGACGAGCCCCTTCAATGCCTCCATGCGCTCGAAAATCGTCCGCCCCGTCTTCTTGCGCCAGCCCTCGACAACGACTTCATCGTTGTAGGCGTCCAGCGCGGCGACGACCCGTTCGGCGGGAAGCTGCCGGAGCACGTCGGGCGTGGCGGCGGTGCCCATGACGATCTTCGGCGCTCCGGCGTCCAGCCACTCCACAGCGTCGCGCACCGAGCGAATACCTCCGCCCACACGGCATTGAGCCACGTCGAGCAGCTTTCGCATCGTCTCGCGGTTGTCGCCTTTTCCCAGGGCGGCGTCCAGATCAACCACGGCGATTTCCCCGGCAAGCCGGAATGTTTCGGCGATCGGGATGGGGTCTCCGGCGTCCAGGGCCTTGTCGCGCCCGCCGATAAGTTGCACGGACTGGCCGCTCATCAGGTCGATGGAAGGAATAATCATAAACGAACCTCTACGCCTCGTTGTTGAAGATAGTGTTTGATGTCGCGCACGGAATAATCCCCGTCGTGGAAAATCGAAGCCGCCAGCACGGCATCCGCACCCGCCTGCACGCCCTCGTACAGATGTTCCGGCGAATCGACGCCACCCGACGCGATCACAGGCACGGTGACGTTCTCCGAAACCGCGCACACGAGATCGAGATCGTAGCCACTGCGGGTGCCATCGCGGTCCCAGCTTGTGAGCAGGATTTCCCCCGCGCCCGTTTCCACCGCCTCCACGGCCCATTCGAGCACGTCTTTTCGCGTATCTTTCTGTCCCGAACGCACGACGTTGAGCCAGCCGCCCTCGCCCGTGGCCTTGGCGTCGATGGCCAGCACGGTGCACTGGCTGCCGAAGCGCCGGGCCATTTCGGCAAGCAGTTCAGGCCGCATCAGCGCCGCCGTGTTGATGGAAACCTTGTCCGCCCCGGCATCAAGCAGCCGGGCGGCATCGTCGGCCTCGCGCACGCCGCCGCCCACGGTAAGCGGAATCGAAAGCGCTTCCCTAACCTTGCGCACGGTCTCGTATTGCGTCTTGCGGCCTTCGGGAGTGGCTGAAACATCGAGCAGCACCAGTTCGTCCGCGCCCTGTTCCTCGTACAATCGGGCCTGTTCCTCCGGGCATCCGGCGTCGCGCAGGGCTTGAAAACGGATGCCTTTGACCACCCGCCCGTCCCGCACGTCCAGGCAGGGAATGATTCGCCGTGTCAGCATGTCACACCTCGCTTTCGAAAGCCGTTTTCAGCCAGCGTTTCAACAGTTCCAATCCCCAGGCCCCGGAAAGTTCCGGGTGAAACTGACAGGCCAGCACCGGGCCTTTTTCCAGTGCCGCGACGAACGACCCGCCATGGTCGCCCATGGCCGCGTACCAGCCTTCGGGCGGGGTATCGAACTTGTAGGAATTGGCGAAATAGGCGTATCCCGGCTGAAGCAGTCGGCAACCTTCGCCGGGCTCGACCCGGTTCCAACCCAGTTGCGGCACGCGCACGTTTCCGGAAAAGCGAGTGACGTGGGCGTCGAAAACGCCCAGGCCACGCGCATCGGGACTTTCCTCGCTGGTTTCACCGAGAATTTGCAACCCCAGACAAACCGCCAGGGTGGGTTTTCCTTGTAAAATCCGTTGTTTGAGCGTTTCGGCCAGGTCGTGTCGATGAATTGTGTCCATCGCCGCCGCCATGGCTCCCACACCCGGCAACACCAAGGCTTGCGCCTCGGCGGCGTCTTCGGCCTTGCGCCCGACACGCGGATTCGCCCCCGCTCGCCGCAATCCCGCCAGCACCGAGGCGAGATTCGCCGTACCCGTCGAAACCACCATCACTTCGCGTTCGCTCATACCAGCACCCCTTTCGTGCTGGGAATTTCGTCCGAGCCGTCACGCGCCGCCGCCTGACGGCAGGCCAGCGCCAACGCCTTGAAGGCCGATTCGGCGCGATGGTGGTCGTTTTCGCCGTGCAGCACGTCCACATGAAGAGTAAAACGCCCGCTCGAAGCCATGGAACTCATCACGTGACCGACGTTCTCGCAGGCCAGCCCGCCGATGGCCTCCCGTTGCAGGTGCAACTCGATCCGTGCAAACGGCCTTCCCGACACGTCGAGCACCGCCCGCGACAGGGCTTCGTCCAAAGGCGCGTAGGCATACCCGAAACGCCCGATGCCGCGCTTGTCGCCCAGGGCGTTCGAAAAGGCTTCGCCTAGGGCAAGGCCGCAATCCTCGGCGCTGTGGTGGTCGTCCACCGGCAGATCCCCATCGCAGCGCAACGTAAGGTCAAAACGTGCGTGCTTCGCCCAGGAAGACAGTAGATGGTCCAGAAATCCGATGCCGGTGCTTACATCGGCCTTGCCTTCGCCATCCAGGCAAAGGGTGCAGCGGACATCGGTCTCGTTCGTCTTGCGTTCGATCGTCGCCGTTCGTTTCGTCATGGCAGCCACGCTTTCATGTCGGTTGGGTTGGAAATCACTCTTGCCGCTCCGGCGGCATACAACGGAGCGGCGCGCCGCTCGAAATCTTCGCCCGGAGCCGCTACGCCGATGGGCAGCACGCCCGCCGCCCGCGCCGCGAGAATATCGTCCGGCGTGTCGCCCAGCATCCAGGCGCATGTGATCGACAACGCCTCCAACGCCAGGAACACCGGTGCGGGATCGGGCTTCAGCGGAGCATCCTCGCGGGCAATCACGACACGGAAAAGTCGTGCAATATCATGCGTTTCAAGAAAGAAGTCGGCGTCTTTGCGGGGACGTCCCGTGACCACGGCCAGCGGCAACGAAGCCTGCAGTTCCTCCAGGTCGGCCCGTGTGGGAATCAGCCTTTCGCGCGCCTTGAGTCCTTCACGCGTCCCATTTCCCTGGTAGAGATCCTCAAACGTCTCCGTCACCGTTTCCAGCGATTCTTCGACGCCTTCCCTTTGCATCAGCCGCCGGGTAAGGGACCAGTCGTCGTTGCTTCCCGGCTCGGATTTGGCGGCGGAAATCGTCGCATCGCTCACGATCACGCCGAACGTCTCCGCCGTCTGCCGGATCGCCTCCCGGAAGGAGCGCGACACGTCGGCCAACACACCGTCCATATCGAATAAAATCCCCTGCGGCGCAAGCACCGTTTCGAGGGCGTGCGTCAAGCGCTCGAAATCCTTGGCATTTCCCGGACAGGTGATGCGCAACCCGCCGCGAAACTCGGCCTCGTCCGGCACGAGCCGCACCGCGATGCCCATGCCCGCCAGCGCGTCGCGCACGAACAGCGGATCTTTCACGCGGCAGAACACGAAATTCGCCTGGGAATCCAGCACCTCTGCGCCAAGCTCTTTCAAGGTCCGGCTCAAGAGGGCGCGTTCCTCGACGATCCGCCCCACCATGCGCTCGACGTGCGGCCTACCGGTTTTGCGCCATTCGAGCGCCAGTTCCAGCGACAGGTTGGAAACGGGGTACGGCGTGCCACAGGTGCGCAGGACATCGATCACGGGCCGGGAACCCACGGCGAAACCGATGCGCAGCCCGGCCATTCCCCACGCCTTGGAAAAGGTATGCAGCACCACCACGTTGGGATATTTCAGAGCCAGCGGCGTGAGATCCCGCTCGGCGAACTCCCCGTAGGCGAGATCCATCAGGATCAACCCGTGGGGACAGGCCCGCGACAGCCGCCCGATGTCGTCCTCGCTCGCGACCGTGCCTGTGGGATTGTTGGGCGAAATCACCGTCACGATGCCGGTATCGGGACCGATGCGCTCCAGAACGGTGTCTACCGGATACGGACCGTCCGACCAGGGAACGAAGGCCATCCGCCCTCCGGCAATGCGCGCCAGCGTCGGAAACATCTCGAAAGTCGGCGTCGCGACAATCATTTCACGGTTTTCTGGCAGGTAGGACAAACAACAGCGCTGGATGCCCTCGTCAGCTCCCGCTGTGACGAGCACCTGGGCGGGATCGGTTTGCAACTCCTCAGCGAGGACTTCTTCCAGAGGCGTGGCCCGCCGATAGCGGGAAAAACGCTCCAAATCGTCGTTTGTCAGCTTTTCCAGCAACGAAGCCGGAGGAGGCGCTCCCTCGTTGGCGTCCAGCATGAGATCGGTCGGTGCGGGAGCTTTCGGCACCGAATAGGCGTGCAGCCCTTCGAGATAGGGCGAAACCTTCGGGTACGGAGGATCGTATACGGACATCGCGGTCGCCTTTCTCAGGGAATGAGCTGGTCCGGGGCTGTGACGACGAGATCGGTTCCCCCATGAGCCTTGATTTCGAGAATCAGGCGCGGGAGATCCTTCCTCGGAACGGCGGCCTTGACGGCGTACCCGGCTTCGCCGAACAAAGGTGAAATCGTCGGTTCCCGCATACAGGGCAGAAGGTTGACGATGCTCTCCAGCTTGTCGGTGGGCACGTTGAGTTCGAGCATCACCCGCTGGCGGGCATCAAGCACCGAACGCAGCAACAGCACCACGTGCTCGATCGTGTCGCGGACGTGCGGAATGTCCATCGATTTCGGGTGGGCGTACATCCGGGTGGAGGACTGCGCCAACTCGGCGATGACCACGAGGCGATTTCGCGCCAACGTGCCCCCGGTGGCGGTGTTGTCCACGATGCAATCGGCGTCTTCGGGCGGAAACACTTCCGTTGCGCCGAAAGATCGGACAAAAGAGGCGTCCATCCCCCGGGCCTCGATCCATTTTCGAGCGATGCGCTCGTACTCGGAGGCGACGACGATGCGCCGGTCGGGCAGGTTGCCATCCACCAGCAGGCTTTCCGGAGCCGCCGCCACGATGCGCACCGGGTCCAGGCCGGTATCGAGCAACTCCACGAGATCGGCCCCTTTTTCGGCCACCCAGTCCGCCCCGGCGAAGCCGAGGTCGCGCGAGCCTGCGTGCAGCATTTCGACGATGTTCTGCGGCTTGAGGATTTTCGTCTCGAAGCCGGAAAGCGACAGCACGGGCCGGTAATTTCTGCGACTTTCGCGCACGCGAATGCCCGCATCGGCAAGCAGGTCGAAGACTCCGGCTTTCATGTGTCCTTTGGGTAGTGCCAAGCGCACGGGGCGTGTTTCGAGTTCTTCAGGCATCGTGTTTTCTCCCACATTACAAACAAAAACGCCGGCTATGGAAGCCGGCGTTCGAAAAGGTTCTGTAAATTCAGACACTCATCCGGCTTCCCCTTTCGGAGATTCATGATGGTGATGAATGGCATGTCGGTTCGTCTTCATGATTCTTACATATCGATTTCGACGCCCTTTGTCAACCGGCGCGATGCGTTTCGGCCCAAAAAGTCGCCGTTTGGTTTACTTTTTCTTCTTTTTGCTCTTCTTTGTCTCTTTTTGCTCTTTTGGCTCTTCTTTGGGCGTTTCCTCGACCGGAGCCGCTTCTTCCTGGGGCGCAACTTCCGTCGGCGCTTCGATTTCCGGCTTTTTCCATTCGTCCACCACGCCATCGCCGTCCAGGTCGATGCCGATGCGCTTGATCTGGTTGCCGCCGAGGTATTCTTCCCAGTAGTTGACTTTGCCGTCACCGTTGGTGTCGGCTTCCTTGCGGATCAGCATCCCCTTGGAATAGAACTTGAAGACGTCAGGCTTCTCGTCGAACTGGTTGTCGATTTCCTGGCGGATCATTGCCCCTTTGGAGAAATAATCGACCATATCGATTTTGCCGTCATAGTCCAGATCGAAGGATTCCTGGGTCACGTCGCCCTTGACGCCGTACATCGTCCAGACATCCACCTTGCCGTCCGAGTTCAGATCCAATTCGCGCTTGACCAGCACCGGCTCTTTCGTAGTCGGGTTCAAGGTCTGCGGATCGAAAAACTTGAACATATCCGGTTGCTTGTCGTGGTTCATGTCGAACTCGCGGATCGTCAGGTTCCCCGGGTCCGAGTGTTCGACCCGCACTTCTTCCTTGACTTTCATCGTGTCGGGCTTCTGGACGGCTTTCTGTTCGGCACAAGCCATAAAGGCGAACAAAACGGCTATTCCGATACCGATACGGAGCAGACCCTTCATCAGTCTTTCCTTTCCAACATGGTCATCAAAGAAGGAACGATACGCATGATTTGCAAAATCATACACCGAATCGATTCCGAATTGCAAAGCTTATCCTTTTCTTTCTTGCGCGGGGAAAATGTTTCACAAAAAATTGTCATCATTTCTGACCCGAAGGGTCCAAGCGCCTCTCCCGCCGGGAGAGGTCGGTGCATCAGCACCGGGTGAGGGGATTTTTTGTACCCTCACCCTAACCCTCTCCCAAAGGGAGAGGGGATCAATTCCCTTTAATATCAATAGGATACAGCACATATAGATCGGGCTAATTTATAATCCGACACTTTGGCACTGTCGGCAAGAAATTTGCCCGACCTACGCGAAATTTCGTGGAAAATCACGAGGTTGAATCTGCAATTTTTTCCATGCACGATACGTTTCAGAAGAGTTTAATCATGCTCCAAGCAGTAGATTTCATTGGGGAATTTGCACAGGCTCTCGCAACCCGTCTTGGTGACAACGAAGGTGTTTTCGGCTCCCACCGGTCCCACGGTGGGGAAAAAGGCCTTCGGTTCGATGGCGATGACCATGTTTTCCTTCAACTCGATATCCACCTTGTTCGCGATCACCGGCAGTTCGTCCAACTCGATACCGACGCCATGACCGAAAAACTTCACCCGGTTCTCGCCGTAGCCTAAAAATCCTTCCGGTTCTCCCCGCTCGGCGGCTTTCTGTGCCACCTCCGTAAAAATCTCGGAACAAATCGCTCCGGGTTTCGCGAGTTCGGCCACGGCCATCATCGTGTGAATGCAGAAATCGTGAGCCTGCAACACGAATTCCGGGGCCTGCTTGCCTGCGTAGAAGGTGCGGGCGTTGTCGGCGTTGTAGCCGTTCCAGTTGCTCACCATGTCGAGCATCAACGTTTCGCCCCTCCCGAAACGCTTGTGTCCCGCCCCCATTGCAGAGGCCGGAGACGGTCCGATCGCGCCGATGGGACCGTTAAAGTTGGTCGGGGCGCAGGCGGCCTTTCCACTCGATACCGTGATGATCGCCATTTCCTGCCCCGGCTTACGCAGTCGGATCGTCCCCCCGTGGCCCTTGATACGCAAAAAGCGCTCCACATCGGCAGAAATCTCCAACTCGGAACGTCCGGGCTGGGCAATGCGTTCGAGCGAGGCAAAAGTCTCCTCGGCGTGCCCGGCAGCAACGCGGATCTGCTCCAGTTCCCAGTCGCTTTTCACCGCCCGCTGCAAGCGAATCGCCATCGCGATATCCTTGACCGGCGGCGTATCGAGTTTGCGCAGCAGGTATAGGTAATCCTTGGCGGGAAGCACGTCCAGCGAGAGCCCCAAGTGCCCGCTTTCCTTCAAGAATTTTCCGACTTCCGCCAGCACCGCGCCACGCCCTTCGAACGGCAGGGCTTTCAGCGGAGATTCCTTGGCGGCGCGCTCGCGACTTTTTCGCACGAAGTACAGCGGCTCGCCCACGGCAGGAACCAGCAGCACCGCATCCTGAATGGAACCCGTGTAGTAATAAAGGTCGTTGGCGTGCTCGATCCACGCCACGGCCACGTCCAAGCTATCCAGGGTCCGTTGAAAGTCGGCCATTCTCCGTGAGATTTCCTCGCGGGGAACGTACATCGCTTCGAACTCGTGATTCATGAAAACTCCCTCGGTACGTACATCATGGAAAAAACAATCCGTGAATCAGGCTACGATTGTCTATCCGTTGGTTCAGGTCTCCTGACCTGAACCAGTTGTTTTTCGTCAGGTTTCCAACCCAACGGCATGAACCTGTGGAGCAAGTCGGGAGACTTGCTCCAACAAACGATCCGTGAATCAGGCTACGATTGTCCCGGCAACCCGGAAACGGCACGATTCACTTCCGCTGGACGCGCGCGTTGGCTTCCCGATGAATGGCCTCGATGACTTCGTTCGTGTATTCGCGAATGAATCCCCTCAAATCGCGCTCCACCTGTCTTCGGCGCGTGAGATCAAACTCCGGCAGGATCTGCTCGATGAAATCCGGGATTTTGTCGTGAATGTACCGCTCGTGCCGGGACTGTGCGTCTTCGAGCAACGGGGCCAGCGGACGTTCGGCGCAGAACGCGGAAAACTCTTCGATCCCCTGGCGAACGATTTCCAGCGCCTTTTCCTCGCTCGGCTCGTCCATCTTTTTCGATTTCGCCGTGAAAAGGCGGTCCAACCCGTCGTAATGCAAGCGATTCCAGCGGTTTTCGTCGGTGCCGCCGATCTGTGCCGGAATCCCCAGGTCGAGAAGTTCGAGCTTCCCCTTCCCTTTCCAGCGCGCGATTTCCTCCATGCTGAACAAGGGTTTGAGCGCTCCGGTGGCCAGCACCAAGGCATCGGCTTCCTCCACGACTTCTTCGATTCTGGAAAGAGGCACGATGGCGTGGGTATCCGCCCAGACCGTCCGGTTGACGCGAATCAGCTTGTACGGCGTGTGGCTTTCCAGAAGCGCCGCCGTTTTCCGGCCAATTTGCCCCATACCGACGACCGCCACGGTCTTCAGCTCGTCCCGGAAACGCTCCACCAGGTAATCCAGCGTCAGACCATGCACGCCACGCCGCAAACCGCCCTGAATCCCCGCGCGAAACGCTTCTCGCGTGACCCGCCCGACCGTGCGGCCCAGACCGTTGAGGATGGTGGACCCCGTGCCGTTTCTCCTCGCCTGCTCGATGCTGGCGTTGAGCTGCCCGGCGATCTGAGCTTCCCCCGTGACGAACGACTCCAGTCCCACCGCCACCCGCAGGATATGTTCGACGGCTTCCAACCCCACGTATCGGTACGGTTTCGGAGTGTTGCTGAAGCGATTTTTCTGCCAGCGTCCGATCATCTGGGCTTCGAGCAACTGCACCGTCCAGTTGGGCTGGTCGGCACTGACGATCCACTCGTTTCGGTTGCAGGTATCGAGAAAGGCGATGCCGTCTGCCTGCTTGCTGCCAATCAACGAACGGGCCATGCGCAGGCGCTCCTCGGGATCGAGCACCAGCGCCGAGCGCCATGCGCTGGACGCCACCCGGAAATCGCATCCGACTACGGCGAGCGGGAGTGTGGTTTCCATTTGTCGCTGATCCATCGGATTCCTCTTACCGCTCGAATTCCCGCAACTTATGCTCGACCTGGGTCGCCGCGAGATACCCGCTGCCCACGGCGTGATCCACGCCCACGCCGGTCAGGTAATTGCCCGTAAATACAAGTGCTTTATAGGTACTCGACAACGCGAGAAGCGTCTCGATACGCTCCGGGTGATCCGGCAGAAGCTGGGGAATCGCCGACGGATGGCGCAGAATACGGACGAAATCGCCCGGCGCTTGTCCGTACAACGTCTCCTGATCCTCGAAGGCGATTTTCGCGGCTTGTGCGTCGTCGAGTTCCATGGCTTCGCGGTCGAACATGCCGCCGATGAACGAGGTCGCCAGCCAGCGGTTTTCCGGGGCGCGACCCTCGTACAGATTGGAAGCGAACACCGTCCCCAGGGTGCGAATGTCGTAATGCCTCGGAATCAGGCAGCCAAACCCTTCGGGAAAACTTCGCGACGCATTTTCACCGCCGAAATGCACGACGAGCATCGGGGCCATGGGAATGCCGTTCAGGATGTCCCCGAAACGGTCGTCCAGTCCCGCCAGCATACGAGCCGCCGCGTCGGGAGGCGTCGCCACGACGAGCGCCCGACAGCGGTAGCGGTCGGAACCGGCCAGAATCTCGTAGCCGTCTTCCCCAGCCTCGATGGACTCCACCGCCACACTGGTACGCACCTCGTCTTCGAGCCAAACATATCTCAGCGTTGCGGCCAGCACGCCCAAGCCATCGGAAAAACTGAACAATCCACGCCGAGGCTCCTGGTCAGGATGCGCCTTTTTCTTGGCCTTCATGTGGTGCATCGCCCCCCGGATCATGCTCCCGGCTTCGTTTTCGAAATTCCAGAACTTCGGAAACGCTGCGCGCGCGCCGAGCTGCTCGGGATCGCCGCCGTAAATGCCTGAAATGAAAGGCCCGGCGAGATACTGCACCGCTTCCTCACCGAAACGACGGGTAAAGAATTCGGCGGCGCTTTCGTCATGTTGCGCCCCGGATTTGCGGAACGGCTCCTGCATCAGTCGCCATTTTGCACCCAGGCTCAACAGCGGAGTCGTGATGAAACTCCATGGCCCCATCGGCAGGGGATGAAGTTTTCCGTTGCGATACACGTAGCGCTTGTTCGACTCCGGCGAGGCGGAGATCACTTTGCTCGTCAGCCCCAGATCTTCGACCAGACGCCAGACATTTTCGGCGAAACCGGGCCATGAATGCGGCCCTTGTTCCAGTAAGTAGCCGTTTTCACGGACCGTTCGCAGGTTTCCACCTACCTTCGCCTCCCGTTCGAGAAGCAGCACTTCATGCCCGCTGCGCTTCAACTTCCAGGCCGCCGTAAGCCCGGAGATGCCTCCCCCTACGACGACGATTTCCGCTCGATATTCGCTCATTTGCGCAAAAACACCCTGCTGGCCGTCTCCACCACCATGGCGGCCAAGGCTTCGATGTAAAACGGGTCGTCTCCGACGGTGGAAACCCGCAATACGGTTTCAATTCCCGATTCCACGGCGAGATCCGTGGCCACGAGATCGAGATCGTAAATGGTTTCGAGATGTTCGCTGACGAAGCTGATCGGAAACAGCACGAGCGTCTTCACGCCCTCCTTGCCCAGACGTCGGATTTCGTCGTCCAGGTAGGGCTGCGTCCATTGGGTGGGTCCGAAGCGACTCTGCCAGGCCAGCGATCCTTGCTTGATTTCCGGCAGGCGCGCCCGAATCGCCTGCATCGTGGCTTCGACCCGGTAGGGATATTCATCCCCCCGGCGCACGTAAGACTGCGGAATGCCGTGGGCGGTGAACAGCACGGTGGCGTGTTCCAGGTCGACTTCGGGAACATCCACCGTTTCGGCCCACTTCATCGCCAAACCTTCAATAAATCCGGGATGTTCCGGGTAATCCCGCACGAAGGCGACATTCAACCCGTGGGTTTCGGCGGCTTTTTCCAAATCCGCCATCGAAGTCCCCACCGTCGTGCCCGACTCCTGAGGATACAGCGACACGGCCACGATGTTGCGAATGCCTTTTTCCTTGAGCTTTCCGAGGACGGTCTCCGCCTTCGGCTCGATGTACCGATAGACCGGCTCCACCGTCGCGCCCAGCAGACGGGAAAGCGCGCTGCACTGCTTCCGGGTGTTGGCGGCCAATGGTGAACCGCCGATGGCGGAGTAGCGAGGCTCCACCAGAGCCGAGCGTTTTCGGGCGATTCGTCGCGCGAACTGCTTCTGGTAGAGGAATCCCAGCGGCAGGTTCACTACCGCCGGATCGCAAAGCAACTCGTATAAAAACGGCTCGATCTGGTGGCTTTTTTCCGGTGCGCCCATCGTAAAGACCACCACAGCCGTATCGTCCGGTAGAACGAACATGAAATCGGTACGAACAGAACGAAAATCGGACATGATTACACCGTCTTGGAAAACTGAACGTTTTGCCTATTTGCACTCAAAAAACGGTCGAAAACCGTGCAGATGTTGCGAATGAAAAAGCGCCCCATGGCGTGAACGCGGATTTCCCGGTCGTCGAAATCCATCAAATCATCGGCGCGAAAAGCTTCAAGCTTTTGTTTTTCTTGATGAAATTCCTTCCAGAAATCGATTCCGAAAGACTGCTCGTAGCGACCGATTTCCAGGTGAAAATTGCAGAACAGATCGAGAATGATTTCCCGCCGCAAGCGGTCTTCCTCCGTCATCAGGTAACCGCGCATCCAGGGCAGATCGTCGGCGAGGGTTTCCCGGTACGGGTCGAGATCCTTGAGATTCTGGGTATAGGTTCCGTGCACGGAGGAAATTGCCGAAACGCCCAGCGCCACGAGATCGCGCCCCCGCATCGTGGTGTATCCCATGAAATTGCGGTGCAACGAACGCTTTTGCAACGCTTCATAGAGGGGATCGTCCGTGCGGGCGAAGTGGTCCATGCCCACGGGAACATATCCCTCCCCGGTCAGGGCATCGAAAGCCGCCGCGAAAATCGCGATTTTCTCCGCATCTCCGGGAAGTCCTTGTTTTTCCAGGGTTTTTTGATGGGGCTTCAATCTCGGAAGATGAGCGTAACTGAAAAGCGCGATACGGGAAGGCCGAAGCTCGGCGACTCTCTCCGCCGTGCGTTGCATCGTCGTCTCCGACTGTCCGGGAAGACCGAAAATCAGGTCGAAGTTGATCCCCTCAACGCCTCGATTCCATAGAAATTCCAGATGCTTGACGACGGACGCTTCATCCTGAGGACGGCCCACGTACTCCATCACCGTGGGATCGAAATCCTGAATTCCGAAGCTGAAACGGTTGAAACCGAGTTCCACCAGCGTATCCAGCATCTCTTCGTCCACGCTGCGGGGATCGATCTCGATCGAACGTTCCCCCTCTGCCACGAAACCGAAACGCGCGTCGATTTCCTCCACCATCCGCCGCATTTCGGCAACCGGCAGAAAAGTGGGGGTGCCGCCACCCATGGCGAGTTGCTCGACGGGTCGCCCCGGCCCGATACGTTCTTCCATCCGATCCATCTCCCGGAGGAGGTCGTCCACGTAGGCCGTGGAAATCGAGCGATCCTGCCGGATAAAGGTGTGGCAACCGCAGTACAGGCAGCGTTTTTTGCAGAACGGCACGTGAACGTACAACGAGATCGGTTGTTCGGTGGACCAGCCTTCGACCCAGCGTTTCCGGGCTTCGTCGCGGTCGAAATCCTCGGTGAAATTGGGAGCGGTGGGATAGCTGGTGTAGCGCGGCGCACGGGTGGAATATTTTTCCCAGAACGCCTGGGGAACGCTTTTCGGAGAAACGAACGGTGCGGACGTCATCTATGCCTCGTTGCTCAGGGACTGAACGGCTTCGACCAGCGCGGTTACCGCGTCCAGGGGTGCATCGGGACGAATGCCGTGCCCCAGGTTGAAAATGTGGCCGACGCCGCCCGTTTCTTTATGGATTCTCGACACTTCCGCCGCAATCCGCTCTTTCGGACCGTACAGCAGCGCCGGGTCGAGATTGCCTTGCAGGGCCACGGCATCCCCCACCCGTTCGCGGGCCAGCGCGAGGTTCTGCCGCCAGTCGATGCCCAGCACGTCCGCTCCGCTATCCGCCATCTGTTCCAGCACGCCGGAACCGTCTTTCACGAAAAGAATCAACGGCACACCCAACGGCTTGAGCGCCTCGAAAATCTTCCGATGATACGGCTGCACGAGTTCCCGATAATCGGTAGGTTGCAACTGCCCGGCCCAGGTGTCGAAAAGCTGCACGGCGGCGGCTCCGGCGCGGATTTGCAGAGAAAGCAGGTCGATCACCACCTGCGTGAGACGTTCCATCAAACCATGATAGAATTCCGGGTCGCGGGCGGCGGCGATACGCAACGCGAAATGGTGCTCCCACCCGCTTTTTTCCAACATGTAGCAGGCCAGCGTGAACGGCGCTCCGGCAAAACCGAGAATCGGCGTTTGCTCGCCGTCCTTTTCCCGAACGATTTCAATAGCTTCCCCGATGAACGACAGCGACTGCGCCGCATCGACTTCACGAAGCCGGTCAAGATCTTGAGACGACTTCAGGCCGGGACTCAGCAACGGACCGCCCTGGGGAAATTCCAGTGTCATTCCCATGGCTTCCGGAACAATGAGAATGTCCGAAAAGATGATTCCCGCATCGAATCCGAAGCGCCGCAACGGCTGCAAGGTGGCTTCCGCCGCCAACTCCGGTGTATGACAGACTTCGAGGAAGTCGTGCTTTTCTCTCAAAGCGAGATATTCCGGAAGGTAGCGCCCCGCCTGCCGCATGATCCACAACGGCGGACGATCCACCGTTTGCCGTCGGCAGGCGTGCAAGAATCTCGTGGTACGGTCCATGATACTCCGTTTCGTCACAGCGTTTTTTTCAACCGGTAGGGCCGGTTTCGCAGACCAAGCAAGCCTAAACGAACATCGGCGAAAGACAAGGGGTGAATATCACGAAAGAGTCTTGTATGTCACAGTTTTGTCATTGCAATTTCTATATCTAAAAGAAAACGCCCAATACATCGCTGGAATTGGGCGTTTTTGCAACAAAATCGGACATCCGAGAAAAACGCGAACATCCGAAAAATGCGTTTTAAAACACGGCTTTGAGAATCTCGTTGACCGCCAGCACCGCAGGCGAATCGTCCGGAAGGTCGATCAGCGAACGCTGCTCGAAATCGAAAGTTTCGAGGTTTGCATCCTGCGGAACTTTGCCGACGATCGTCAGGCCAAGCTTCTCGACTTCTTCAAGAAACGCCGGATCAAGGGTTTCTGGCGCACGGTTGACGACCAACCCCTTCTGCCCGATCCTCAGATCCAGACTTTCG
Organism: Myxococcota bacterium; assembly: GCA_963663525.2. Taxonomy (GTDB): domain Bacteria; phylum Myxococcota_A; class SURF-8; order SURF-8. Next base: position 2,448,878 of record CAXXHC010000001.1, on the reverse strand, counting down.
ATCAACTCGTGGATGCGCCGCACGGCCCGCAAGCCCCTCAAGGCGTGGTCGGACACGAGAAGAAGATAGTCGATTTTGTGGGCGGTTCGGCGGCTGAGGTGCTCCATTCCCGCTTCGTTGTCCACAACCATCGTCTTGTAATTTTCCGCCAACTCCTCGGAATACTTACGTAAAACATTATTGATGAAACAGTAGCAACCCGGCCCTTCCTGGCGTCCCATGACCAGCATGTCGAAACCTTTGGATTCGATCACCACCTGGTTTAGCTGCATGTTCAGATAGAGTTCTTTCGACATGCCCGCCGGAACCTGGCCTTTTTTCTGGAAAAAGTCCTCGCGCATCCCGCCGATGGTCCTGTCCACCGGAATCCCCAGCGATTCTCCGAGATTGCTGTTGGGATCGGCATCGACGGCCAACACGGGTTTGTGGTCGGTTTGAATCAGGTTGCGTATGGCCAGCGCGGAAACCGTGGTTTTTCCGGTTCCGCCTTTTCCTGCGACGGCGATCACTTTCGTCATGGTTCTTCCTTACTTTTGAGATTGAATGAGTTGTTTTACGGAAGGGAACAGCAAATCGTCGGTATGCGGCAGGAACATCCCCGCCATGTATTCATCCATGAACCGGCTGTCGGCTCCCAAATCGATGTACGTCATCTGAGAGGCGATATCGTCGCCCTCGGCCATGCCTTTGCCACATTGCAGGGCAAGGCGGGCTCCCATCAACGAACCGTTGCCGATGAACGTGAAGCGCTCGATCGGGAGATCCGGCAACAGGCCGATAATCACCGCCCGCTCGATGTCGAGACTCTGTCCGAAGGAGCCCGCGATAATCACCTGCTCCAGCATGGACGGCTCCATGCCCGCATCGGACAGCAACACGCGAATGCCGGAATACACCGCCGACTTGGCCCGCATCAGGTTGTCGAGGTCCACTTCGGTCAGGGTGATGTCCTGTTCGCCGTCGGCGTCTTTCGCCCAGACCAGCACGTATTCCAAGCCTTCATCGCCCTCGCGCAGGCGCGGAATTTTCAGATCGGTGGAATACTTGCCGTTCGGCTGCAACACGCCCGCCAAAAACAGTCCCGCCACGATATTGATAAGTCCCGAACCGCAAATACCCTTCGCAGGCTGCTGGTTGATGGTCAGAATCATCGGTTCGGCATCCGCGCCGTTGAGGTGGAAATCCTCGATCGCGCCGTCCATGGCTCGCATCCCGTGGCGAATCTCGCCGCCTTCGAAAGCCGGACCCGCCGAGCACGACGCGCTGAGTAGAAAGTCCTGATTGCCTAGCACGATTTCGCCATTCGTGCCCAAGTCAATGAAAAGAGTGAGTTTTTCCTGTTTCGAGAACCCGGAGATCAGCGTACCGGCCACGATGTCGCCGCCGACCCAAGCCGATACAGAAGGCACCGTAAACAGTTCGGCGTGAGGCGAGGCTTTCATTCCGATGGAGATCGCTGGAATCGGGGGAGCAAAACGCGCCACCGGAGTATGGGGCGCAAGCTGAATGTACTTCGGTTCCATCCCCAGCATGATGTGGGTCATCGTGGTATTGCCCGCCGCCACGAAATAGGCGATTTCCTCGGCGTCTACGCCGCTTTTTTCACTCATCTGCGCCAGCAGGGTGTTCATCGTCTCGACAACCGCGCCCTGCACTTTGCCGATTCCGGCCTTTTTGCAGGCAAGAATGCGGTTGATGACGTCCGCCCCGAAGCGGGACTGGGCGTTGTAGTCGGCGGCATCGGCCAGCACTTCTCCGCTACGCAGATCGATCATGCTGGCCCATACGGAAGTGGTGCCAATATCGTAGGCCACAGCATAGAGCTTGTCCGAGGTGTCACCCGCTTCGAGGCGAATCACCGTGGGAATGCAAGGACCGAAAAGGTTGGTTTCGACCTGTGGCGTGCGGATCGTCGCGGTGACCTCCCCGCCCTTTTCCCGAAGAATTTCGGGAAGTTCCTTGAGCACGGCGTACTCGATACCGACCTTTTCCAGCTTCGTGGCAGCCCTGAGCGCCGCCAGCAGCCGGTCGAGATCCGGGGAGTTGACGTCCATCGTTGCCTCCGGCACCACCACGCGCACTTTGTCGAGCACGGGTTGGACGCCGCATTCGTCGATGATGGCCTGGATGTCGATCCCGGTGAGCTTCGAACGACCTGTCCCCTTGGAGCGCGTCGGCAGAGTTCCGGTGACGCGGGTGGCTTCCGGCACCGTGACCGTCAGGTCGCCCATAACGTTGGTGCAGCAAGCTAAATAGGTATCCGGCGGCAATTCACCGGGATTTTTCCGTGGAGGGATTTTTTCGTATTCCCCTTCAAGCTTGACACGGCACTTTCCGCAGACCCGTGCACCGCCACAGTTGGCGTCGATATGCACGTCGTTGGCCATGGCAAGTTTCAGCAGGTTTTCACCTTCTTCGGCTTCAACCTTGATGTCGTCCGGCAGGAAATGAACTTGGTAGCGTTTGGGTTCCATTCGAAATCTCCACGGTTGGTCCATAAATACATTGGGGTCGCATCGGTCGAGGTCAATAGGCGAATCGGCACAAACCGGATCCTTCCGGCAAAAAAAACCGGGCTCGTGGAATTAGAGCCCGGTTCGAAACATGACGTTTCACATTTTAGCCGTTGATCGCGAACCAGGCCGATTTCAGTGTGTTTTTCATCAGCATGGTGATGGTCATCGGGCCTACGCCACCCGGAACCGGGGTGATTTTCCCGGCGATTTCCTTCGCGGCGTCGAAATCGACGTCCCCGCGCAGGATGGCTTTGCCGGTTTTCTCGCTGACGCCCACGCGATTGACGCCCACGTCGATGACCGTGGCACCGGGCTTGATCCACTCGGGCTTGACGAGGTTCGGCACGCCTGCGGCGACGATGAGGATATCGGCGCGCTTGCAGTGGTAGGCCAAATCCTTTGTGCGGGTATGCACGATGGTCACGGTGCTGTTCGCGCCGACGCCTTTTTGCGCCATCATGATCGCGATCGGCTTGCCGACGATGTTCGAGCGCCCGACGACGACCGTTTCGGCCCCGGAGGTTTCCGTGCCGGAACGGACGATCATTTCCTGGATACCTGCCGGGGTGCAGGGCGCGAATTTCACTTCGTTCCCGCCGATCATCAGCCGACCCACGTTAACCGGGTGGAAGCCGTCCACATCTTTGTCGGGATCGATGGCGTTGAGCACTTTCTTTTCGTCGATGTGCTTGGGCAGCGGCAATTGCACCAAAATGCCGTGTATTTTCGGATCGTTATTGTACTTGTCGATCAACGCCAGCAGATCGGCTTCGGAAATGTCCACCGGTTGGGTGTCCTGCACTTCGTGGAATCCCACCTGGTGGGCGGTCTTGATCTTCAGGCTGACGTAACTCTGGGAGGCGGGGTTTTCGCCTACGAGAATGGTCACCAGACCGGGAACGATCCCGTGCTTTTCCTTCATCTCCTGGACTTCCTTGGTGATCTCTTCCAGGATGACTTTCCGTATTTCGGTACCCGAAATGATTTCCGCTGACATGCTTCTCACCTCGTTTTCTGTGGATGCTCGATGCATCCGATTTCACCGAATTTTCAAAAATCAGGGGCGCGATTGCGCCCCTGACGAGTTCGAAAGCGGACCGTTTAGAACAGGCCCTTGACTTTGCCGGTTTCCGTATCGACATCCACGCGGCGGTAAGCCGGGTTGGAGCCGGTTCCGGGCATCAGGCTGATGGCACCGGCGACCGGCACAACGAATCCAGCACCGTTGTAGGTCAGCACGTCGCGGACAAACAGTTTCCAGCCCTTCGGCACACCCTTGAGAGCGGGGTTGTCGGAGAGGGACAGGTGGGTTTTGACCATGCACATACCGAGTTTGGCAACTTCGGGATCGGCCTGGTATTTCTCCAGCTTGGTCTTGGCTTCGGCGGAGAATTCCACACCGTCCGCGCCGTAGACTTCCCCGGCGATTTTCTCGATGCGGTCCGCCAGCGGCAGATCCAGATCGTACAGGAAGTGGAAGTTGTTTTCTTCTTCGCAGGCGTCGATGACGGCATCGGCGAATTCCAGCGCACCTTCGCCACCCTTTTCCCAGTGACGGGACAGCGCCACGCGGGCACCGGCGGCTTCGGCCATTTCACGGACCTTGGCGATTTCGTTGTCGGTATCCGTGTAGAAAGCGTTGATGCAGACCACGGGGTTGATACCGGCTTTTTTCACATTGTTGATGTGATGAACGAGGTTCGCGCAGCCCTTCTCGACCCAACCGACATTCTCTCCGCTGTACTCTTCGGGCATCGGCTTTCCAGGCACCGGGATCGGGGCTCCGCCGTGGCACTTGAGCGCACGGATAGTGGCGACGACGACCGCCGCGTTGGGCTTGAGGCCGGAGAAGCGGCACTTGAGGTTCCAGAATTTCTCGAAGCCGATGTCGGCGCCGAAGCCGGATTCGGTGACGTGGTAGTCGCCGAGTTTCAGCCCCACCTGGTCGGCGATGATCGAACTCTGGCCGATGGCGATGTTGGCGAACGGTCCGGCATGGACGAACACCGGCTGACCTTCGAGGGTCTGCATCAGGTTCGGATTGAGGGCTTCGGCCATCCAGGCGGTCATCGCGCCGGCAACTTCCAGATCCTCGGTGGTGACGGCGTTGCCGCGCTTGTCATAACCGACCACGATCTTGCCCATGCGCTCACGCATGTCGGCAAGGCTCGTCGAAACGGCCAGAATCGCCATAACTTCGGAGCTGACGGCGATCCCGAACTTCGAACGCATCATGAAACCGTCGGCCTTGCCGTTGACGCCATCGATACCGATGATGATGTTCCGCAGCGACTGGGCGCAGAAGTCGATGATCCAGCCCATTTCGACTTTGGTGGGATCGATGTCCAGGCGGCGCATCTTGGACAGGCGAGCCAGTTGCTCGTCATTGTAGTTGCGCTCGTGCTGCATACGGGACGTCAGCGCGACCATGGCCAGGTTGTGGGCGTTCATGATGGCGTTGATGTCGCCGGTCAGACCCAGGGAGAAGGGGGTCAGCGGAATGCACTGGGCGAGTCCGCCACCGGCTGCCGAACCCTTGATGTTCATCGTCGGTCCGCCGGAAGGCTGGCGAATCGCGGCGGTGACGTTGACATTGCGCTTGCCGAGACCTTGGACCAAACCCATCGAAGACGTGGACTTGCCTTCACCTAGCGGCGTGGGGGTGATGGCGGTGACGTCGATATATTTGGCTTGCGGTTTGTCTTTCAGACGGTTAAGCACGGCCCGAAAATCCACCTTGGCGACGTAGTGACCGTGGGGAAGCAGTTCTTCCTTCGTCAATCCGAGTTGCTCACCCAACTCGTAGACGGTTTTCATACGGCTTTCGGCCTCTTCGGCGATTTCCCAGTCTGCATGTTTGGTCGGATCTAGCATGTGATTTCCTCCTTGACGTGTTACCGGCCTTGCACCGGCGGAAAAAGATACGAATTCATCCACACCTCAACCGAAAAACGGAAGGGACAAACGGAATCATTTGGAATATTCCAACTCCGCAACAACCTGGATCAAAGCTTTTCCACCAATCAGAGAATACACCCGAAACAAAACGCCCCGAAAATGTACACCAAAACCGTTGGCTTTGAAAATAAATCTTTCTTTTTTTGCATGGTGGAAACGAACGTACTCGTCCGGGATGCCCTTCGCTGGAGCAAGTCTCTTCCGTTCGTAGGATCAAGCCTCCAGACAGGTTCCACACCGTCGGATTGGAAACCCGACGAGCACCGGATGGGCGGAAACTAAAATAGTGCGAAACATTTCAGAGGCAATGGCAACACACTGAAATCAATAGACTTTTATCCCCTCTCCCTTGGGGAAAGGGTTAGGGTGAGGGGAGACGAAATTTCCCCTCACCCGGTGCTGAAGCACCGGCCTCTCCCGGCGGGAGAGGCGCTTGGACCCTTTGGGTCCATTTCGGGTATGCACTTTTTCAATTTCCACCCGCTACGAATGATTCAGGTGGGAGACCTCCACCATCGAGTGAAATTTCTGTAAATTTCTTGTACTGGCAGTTATTTTGTAAGCAGATTTCTAGATTTCCAGCCTTCGGAACTCAGACGAATCGCAGACTCGTGAGAAAGCCCAGGGTGGTGCGGAAACGGAAATGTGTCACGGAACGCGACACCAGCTTCCCCTGATCCATCTCGGTGACCGTGCCGAAACAGGTGGTGTGGGATACGGGAAGATTCCAGGGCTTGATGTTCACTTTTTCCCCAATAAAATGATACGGCTTGCCGTCCACGCTGAATTCGAAATCATAAATGATCTTGTGGGAACGGAAATAGTCCAACGTCAGGGTTCCGTAGCAATGACAATCCCTGCACAATCCTCCGGCGGTGATTTTTCCTTCGAGAGGTTGGGATAAAAAGGTTTTCGAACGAGGATTCGCCCACTGAATTACATTGTCCGGTCCCCAGGTCAGGCGGAATTCGAAAGGATGTTCGCCTGCCGGGCCGAATCCCGGCTCGAAAACGTGGCTGCCGCTCATGGTTTCGTCAAGCGCAAAGCCGATGCGCGTACTCTTGACCTTTTGGGCGAGATTTTCGAAGGTTCCCATGGCGCAGGCTCCTTGAAACGAGGGTTACTCCGGTTCCTGGCAAACGATACGGCGCAGAATGTCCTTCCAGGTGACGATCCCGACGATTTCGTCGTGTTTGTCAATCACGGGTAAGCAGGAAATACTTCGTCGCACCAGCTTGTTCGCCGCATCGCAGATTTTGGTGTCAGGACGGGCGGTAACGGGTTCTCTCGACATTACCTGATGGGCTTTTTTCTTCAGCGTATCGGCATCTTTTGTTCGTTCGGAAAGCGTATCGAGAAACGGACTGAGCGCCTTCAACAAGTCACGGTCGGAAATAACTCCGGCCAGATGACCCTCTTCATCGAGAACCATTACATGGTGAAAACGAGCATGATGGAAAATACTCTGGATGGTATCCAGTGTATCATCCATTTCTACCGTCACCACACGACGCGTCATGATGTCCGCAAGATTCATGGTTTTTTCGCACTTTCGAAAAGAGTTCAACCAAACGTGCGGCAAACCGGGGGAACGTCAGCTTTCCGAACCCGCTTTCAACGCTTCCGCCTGGAAGTGGGTCCGAAGGGCGATAATCACATCCTCCAGATTTCCTTCGACGATTTCATCCAACTTATAGAGTGTAAGCCCGATTCGATGATCCGTCAAACGTCCTTGCGGAAAATTGTAGGTTCGCACGCGCTCGGAACGGTCGCCGGAACCGACCTGCGCCTTTCGGTTGTCGGCCTGCTCCTGCTGAACCTTCTGCTGTTCGATCTCTAGGAGTTTGGCGCGGAGAATCTTCATCGCCTTGGATTTGTTCTTGATCTGGCTCCGTTCGTCCTGGCAGGTCACGACGAGATTGGTGGGTAGATGGGTGATGCGCACGGCGGAATCACTGGTGTTGACGTGCTGTCCCCCCGCCCCGGAGGAGCGGTAGACATCGATGCGCAGGTCTTCGTCGCGAACCTCGATGTCGGCGTCCTCGGCCTCCGGAAGCACGGCGACCGTCGCCGCCGAGGTGTGGATGCGTCCCTGGGATTCGGTCACCGGCACCCGCTGAACGCGATGCACGCCGGATTCGTATTTGAGGTGGGAGTAGACGTCTTTGCCCGAAATCGTCGCCACGATTTCCTTGAAACCGCCGATTTCGTTGGGACTGGAACTGAGCGTTTCCACCTTCCAGCGCTTGGTTTCGGCAAAGCGTCCGTACATGCGAAACAGGTCGCCCGCGAAAAGAGCCGCTTCGTTGCCACCGGTTCCCGCCCGGATTTCGAGCAGAATGTTCTTTCCGTCGTTGGGATCTTTGGGCAAAAGCAGGTGCTTGAGCTTCTTTTCACAGGCGGATTTCTCGTCCTGAAGTTCAGACAGTTCTTCCTTGGCCAACTGGCGCATGTCCTCGTCGTCATCGTCGAGCAGATTGGCGGCATCCTTGGCCTTGCGGTCCAACTCCTTGTATTCCCTCCATTTTTCCACCAATTCTTCTAGGTCGCTACGTTCCTTGTTGATGACCCGGAAGACGTCGGGATTGGTCGCGATGTCCGGATCTCCCAGCTTTTGGGTCAATTCCTCGAAACGGTCTTCGATTTCCTGCAATTTTTCGAACATGGTGTTATCGGGAACTTTTCTTCTGAAGGGGAGTGCTTAAAAGCCTGTTTCCGCCAGATTGCGGTAAACTTCGATTTTCCGTTCTTTGTCGTACAACTCGTCCACGCCGACCGACTCCCGCCACAGCGCTTTGCGCAAAGCGACCAGGGCGATTTCAAGCTGCGAATCGTCCGGCTCTTTCGTGGTAATCAGTTGCATCCAAAGGCCCGGTTTCGTGGCCAGCCGAATCAGCCAGTGATCCATGTGCCGGGACGAAAACCGCTGAAACTCGTAGGCCAGCCCGGCGATGGGCAACATCAGCGGGAGTTTAACGGCCACCTGCAACAGCGCGTTGACGAACCAGTGCGGATGAAAACGCGGCAGAAACGGGAACACGACCATGAAAATGAAGATCGAACTCAGCAGCACGATGAGGATGAAACTCGTCCCGCATCGGGGATGTAAGGTCGTGTATTTCCTGGCATTTTCCACGGTGAGATCCTCGCCGTTCTCGTAGGCGTAGATCGACTTATGCTCGGCTCCGTGGTATTGGAAGACCCGACGCATGTCCGGCAATCGCGCCACAAGCAGAATATAGCCGATGAACAGCGTAATCTTGATGAGTCCGTCGATCACATGAAACAGCACCTGATCGGTTTGCAGACCCACAAACGTGGTCAACAGGTGCGGCAGTCCCTTGAACAGCGCAAATCCCAGTCCCAGCGAAAGCACGATGGTGCCGTACAGGGCCCAACGGGACACCGCGCCGTCTTTGTCGTCGAGTTCGTCGGGGTTGAGCGGGGTTTCGGGTTCCGCACCTTCCTCGCCGTTCTCTTCACGGCGCAGGCGCTCTTCTTCGTCGAGCATGGCGTGGTGCGCGCTGAAATAAAGAGCCTGGATGCCGTTGACCAGTGCCTCGATCAGCACGACCGATCCCCGGATAAAGGGCAGGCGCAGGAATTTCAAACGGCTCCAGATGGCCTCCCAGGGACGTTCGGTAACGACGATCTCCCCGGAAGCGCGTCGGATGGCAATCGCCAGCGAGTGCGGCGAACGCATCATGATGCCTTCGATGATCGCCTGTCCCCCGACGTTGTGTTGTGGCTTCATTTTTTCTTTTTGCCCTGGAAGCGATCTTCGAGCGAGGTTCCGCCGAATCGCTTGTTGAAGCGGTCTACGCGGCCTTCGCTATCCACCAGTTTCTGTTTGCCGGTGAAAAACGGATGGCAGGCGGAACAGATGTCGATCGTGTAGTCGCCCGAGGTGCTTTTCGTTTCGTAGGAAGCGCCGCAGGCACAGGTGATGGTGGCTTTGGTGTACTGGGGGTGAATTCCTTGTTTCATCGTTCGTCTCCATGTGCAATACTCGGCGTGTACGAGTATCGGTTTCAAAAGCGCTATAAATCTAACGATCCGCGAACGAATAGCAAGGAAAAAACGAAAAACCATGAAAATTCGGGGTGTCACGGACCGTGAAAGCTTCTCGACGAGGCGTTTCGGAATCCATTCCGACGCGCCGCCCGGCGAGCGATTCGCCACGAAGCAATCCTGCATCCTTTTGCATCTTTGGGCGCAATGTGGCAACCATTTTCTTGAAATTTCACGAAGCAAACCCATCTTAATGTATTACGTTACGGATTCACACGGTTCGACTGCATAATGTGCGATCCATCAAGCCAAAGGAGGGACAAGGAAAATCAATGGACCCAAAAACACACCACGTCGCACCGTGGAACACGGTAAAAACCTTTTTAAAAGTCGGAGCTTGCTCGGAAACGCTCATGCACGTGCTCGACCGCACCTACGGAGTTCCCGCGCTGCCGGAGGAACATGCGGCATCGATATACGCAGGCGGCATCATGCAGCGGGGCTACCAGTGCGGGATGCTCTGGGGAGCCACGCTGGCGGCTGGCGCGGAGGCGTCTCGTCGCACCGATCCGGGATCTCGGGCCGAAGCCGCCGCTCTCGCCGCCACGCAAAAGCTGGTCGAAACCTTCCATGCACGCACGGGGACGATCGACTGCGCCGACATCACGAACACGGAGTGGAAATCGAAATGGCAGATGTTTCTTTACATGGCCAAAGGCGGACCCATCACCTGTTTCAAGCTCGCATCGCGCTATGCCTCGGAAGCCTTTGAAAGTATTGAAGAATCTCTCGCCACCGAACCGCCCGAAGCACCGGACGAGCCAGTGAGTTGCGCCTCTATGCTGGCCCGCAGGATGGGAATGAGCGACCGGCACGCCGCGATGCTGGCAGGATACGCGGGGGGAATCGGATTGAGCGGCGGAGGCTGCGGAGCGTTGGGAACCGCCCTATGGATATTGGCGCTGAATCACCTCGAAGTCCTTGACCCGGATAAGGAACAGGGAAAAAACCTGTGGGATTCCAAGGAGTTTCAGACGCGGGCCAACGAAGTGATCGAGCACTTCCTGAAACACTCCGAGTTCGAATTCAAATGTGCCAAGATCACAGGAAAAACCTTCGAAAATCTCCCCGATCACAGCGGCTATCTTCGAGAAGGCGGCTGTGGGGAGTTGATTGAAGCACTGGCGCAACATCTCGAAATGATTCGAGAATCCACGAAAACGGAAAATACCGACGAAACCCCTGGAACGTAACATGAACCTTGGAAAGCTCGTTGCAATCGGAGAAACCATGAAAATCGCGAAAACTCTTCTGCTTGTCGCGTTCGCGCTGTTTTGGATGATGCAAGGATGCGAGAAAAGCTCGCAAGAGGAGGCGAAACCGACGCCAGCCCCCAAAAAAGTGGCCGAAACCAAGCCCGAAAAACTGCGTGTCGTGGCCACCGTGGGGATGATCGCCGACCTCGCCCGCCGCATCGCCGGGGAGCACGCCACGGTGGATGCCCTGATGGGACCGGGCACCGATCCCCACCTGTACAAAGCCCGTGAAAAAGACATTCGTGCGCTCAGTAAGGCCGACGTGATCTTTTATAATGGCTTGCACCTGGAAGGCAAACTGGGGGACGTGCTCGACAAAATGGCCCGCAAGAAAACCGTGACGGCGGTGGCCGGGGACATCCCCCGCGAAAAATTGCGCGAACCGGTGGCGGGCGGACACGATCCCCACGTATGGTTCAACGTGGAGTTGTGGATGTTCGCCGCCGAGAAAATCCGCGACGTGCTCGCCGAAAAAGACCCGTCCCACAAGGCGGAATATCGCACCAACGCCGAGAAATTGTTGAAGGAAATGAAGCAGTTGCACGAATGGACCCATCGGCGCATCGCCTCGATTGCCAAAGAGCGTCGGGTGCTGATTACCGCCCACGACGCCTTCGGCTACTTCGGCGACGCCTACGATATCGACGTCATGGGCGTGCAGGGCATCAGCACCGAGGACGAAGCCGGCGTGAAAGACATCAACCGTATGGTGTCACTCATCGTGGACAAGAAGATCAAAGCGGTGTTCGTCGAGTCCAGCGTGTCGCAGAAAAACGTGGAAGCGCTGGTCGAGGGCTGCCGCGCCAAGGGCCATGAACTGGCCATCGGTGGCGAGTTGTTCTCCGATGCGATGGGCGCGGCGGACACGCCCGGAGGTACGTACATCGGCATGGTCCGGCACAACGTCGATACCATCGTCAACGCATTGAAATAACAGGGGAAACGATGCTTTCTGACAACAGTACCGAGGGCGGCATTTCCGTGGAATCTCAGACCATCCCCCCTCTCGAAATCCACGACATGACCGTCGCCTACCATCAAAAACCCGTGCTGTGGGACATTGACCTCACCGTGCCCGAAAACAATCTCATCGCGGTATTGGGACCAAACGGAGCGGGAAAAAGCACGATGATGAAGGCGGTGCTCGATCTCGTCCCGCGCGCCAGCGGCAAAGTGGAAATTTTCGGCAAACCCTACAAAGAGCAACGGGCGCTCGTCGGCTACGTGCCGCAGCGGGAATCGGTGGACTGGGATTTTCCGATCAGCGTCGAGGAAGTCGTGCTGATGGGACGTTACGGACACGTGGGATGGTTCAAGCGTCCCGGTCGCAAAGACCGTGAAATCGCGATGGACTGCCTGGAAAAAGTCGCGATGGCCGATTTCGCCAAAAGGCAGATCAGCCAGCTTTCCGGCGGGCAGCAGCAGCGGGTGTTTCTGGCGCGCGCCCTGGCTCAAGACGCCAAACTGTATTTTATGGACGAACCTTTCGCGGGCGTGGACGCCGCCACGGAACAGGCCATTTTAACCATGCTGCACGCCCTGCGGGACAGCGGCAAGACGGTGGTCGTCGTGCACCACACTTTGCAGACGGTAAAGGAATATTTCGATCATTTGATCTTGTTGAATATGCGGGTGGTGGCCCACGGACCGGTTTCGACCACGTTCACCGAGGAAAACCTGCAAAAGACCTACGGAGGCCGCCTGTCGGTGCTCGATCAGGCGGCGGAAGCCATGCGGCAGGCGAGGAAATGAGATGAAGCCGTTGCTCGTCGCCATCGTGATTCTGGCCGTTCAAGGGGTGGTTATCGCCCTCATCGGAGTGGATACCTTCCAAGGTCTGCTCGAACGCCTTGCCGCCGCGATCGGTGCGCCGTACAACACGTTCATCGTCCTGATGGGCACCTCGATTCTGGGACTTTCCGCCGGAACCATCGGTGTTTTCGCGGTGTTACGCCGCCGTTCTCTCGTCGGCGACGCGGTAGCCCATTCGGCTCTTCCAGGGCTGGCGCTGGCCTACCTTATCCTGGGAGAGCGCAATTTTCCGGCGATGATGGCGGGGGCGGCGGCGTTCGGACTATTCGGCAGCCTGTCGATTTCGTGGCTGCGGAAAAACACGCGCGTCAAGGCGGATGCCGCCATCGGCATCGTGCTGAGCGTCCTGTTCGGACTGGGACTGATGCTTTCGGGCATCGTGCAGGACGATCCCACCGGACGCCAGGCCGGGCTGGACTCTTTTCTGCTGGGCAAGACGGCGGGGATGATCGGGCGGGACTTGCTTTCGATTTCGCTGGTGGCGGCCAACGTAACTCTGTTCATAGCGCTGTTTTTCAAGGAATTCAAGCTAGTTAGCTTCGACGGCTCCTTCGCCTCGGTCCAGGGATTCCCGGCTTTGGCGCTCGATGCCGCCATGATGGGGCTCGTCGTGGTCACGACCGTGATCGGTTTGCCCGCCGTGGGCGTCGTACTCATGGCCGCATTGCTGATTCTCCCTGCGGTTTCCGCGCGTTTCTGGAGCGACAACCTTCGCGTTACGGTGCTGCTGTCCGGGGGCATCGGCTTGTTGACCGGTTTCACGGGAAGCTGGCTAAGTTCACGGTACGACGACCTTCCCGCCGGGGCGGTGATCGTGCTGGCGGGATCGGCGCTGTTTCTCGTGTCGGCCATGCTGGCTCCACGCAAAGGCGTGCTTGCCCGTCTCTGGAAACGCAGCGCCGCGACGCTGGAAATCTCCCGACAGCATCTGCTTCGCGCGTTCTTCGAAATCGAAGAGAGCGAAACCGCCGCCCCCGAAAAGGGCGTGTCCGTGGATCGTCTGCTCGGCTGCCGAAGCTGGAGTGCGTGGACGATCCGCCTGTTGCTTTTTCGGGCGCGACTCGCCGGGGAGATTCGCCGGAAGGAAAGCGAAGCGTGGTATTTGACACCCACGGGCCGGGAAAAGGCGGCGGAAGTCGTCCGGCGGCATCGCCTGTGGGAAATATTCCTCGTCGAACAGGCGTCCATCGCACCCGATCACGTGGACCGCGACGCCGACGAATTGGAACACCTGCTCACCGATGAAATGCTGGAAGCCCTGGAAAAACGGCACCTTGGAGAAGGATGCGGCGCGGATACGATTCCGGCGTCGGTGCATCCCGTGGAGAACGACTGATGGATACGATACTGGGGTTCGACGCCATCGGCTTCTGGATCGTCTTCACCGGGGCGTTGGTGAATATTTCCGGGGCATTGCTGGGAAATTACCTCGTGCTGCGCAAAATGAGCCTGATGGGCGACGCCATCTCCCACGCCGTGCTGCCGGGACTGGCGATAGCCTTTCTCGTCACGCAAAGTCGGGGAGCCCTGCCCATGCTTGCGGGCGCGCTGCTTGCAGGACTCCTGACGATCCTGCTGACCGAGACGATCCGCCGTTACGCCGGGGTGGCCGAGGACGCCTCCATCGGGGTGGTGTTCACCTCGATGTTCGCGCTGGGGGTGGTGCTTATCAGCCGCGCAGCAAGTCAGGTGGACCTCGATCCGGGCTGCGTGCTCTACGGTATTCTGGAGTCCGCCGCCCTGGACACCCACCCGCTTTTCGGCGTGGAAGTTCCCTATATGGCACTCCACCTCGCCATTGTGACGCTGGCGGTGATCGGTTTCGTACTCTTGTTCTGGAAAGAACTGAAGCTGGTGTCTTTCGATCCGGCCCTGGCCACCACGCTGGGCTTTCGCACGACGCTCGTACATTACCTGCTCATGGCGATGGTCGCCGCGTTTTCCGTGGTGGCTTTCGAGGCGGTGGGTTCGATTCTCGTGGTGGCGATGCTCGTCGCCCCCTCGGCCACGGCCTATCTGCTCACCGATCGCCTGAAGGTTATGGCCTTGCTGGCTCCTTTAATCGGTATTTCCTCGGCGTTTCTGGGCCGTGAACTGGCCTTCGAGTTCGAAACTCCGGTGGCCGGAGCCATGGCCGTGGCGGTGGGACTGCACTTCGTGCTGGCAGTGTTTTTTGCGCCCCGCCACGGACTACTGGCGCGCAAAATCTATCAATTTCGCGTGGGATTCCGGGTACTTCGGGAAGACATCCTCGCCCTGCTGTTCCGCTGGGAGGAACGCCGCCCTTCAGAAGGCATGACCCGTGAGGAACTGTTTCGGGCGATGGCCGGGAATCCGGCGTTGCGTCCGGCGCTTGTGGCCCTGCGTTTCGCGGGAGAGTTGGAATCCGGCGATGGGACGTTTCGCCTGTCGGACGCCGGGCGAAAGGCCGGGGGAAAATTGATCCGCAAGCACCGCCTGTGGGAAAGCTACCTCGCCAAACACACTCCCCTGCCCTCCGACCATCTGCACGATCCCGCCGACCGCGTGGAGCACTACATCAGCGGCGAGATGGTGGACGCGGTGGCGCGGGAGGTCGGATTCCCCGACACCGACCCCCACGGCAAGCCCATCGGAGATTTTAAAAAGGGCTGAAATCATTCCGTTTTTACGAATTATAGCAGTTGCTATTTGATTTTGGCGATTGTCTCGCCATGTGTGGCATGGGCCAACCGCAGGTTGCCCATGAACATCGTTCGTACACGGGCAAGCGGACGTTCCACGCCGCTTAGCCCGCATTATTCATGAGGATCGTAGCGAGACGCCGAAAACCGAAGATATTTCATGAAGTTGGACCGATTTTCACCCGCAGGCATACTTTACAGTCTGTCGAGGATGAAAATCGGGAAACAAGTGAAAGATCGAGGATTTTCAAGTCGCAGTAGATTCTTCATGAATTATACGGGTTAGCCCGTGCCACACGTTGTTTCCGGGGGGAGGGGGGCTATCGCACCGCTATCGATGGGTGTCGGGTAAAGCAATTACCCGACCTGCTTTCTCCCTGAAATGCCCCACTAAAATCAGAAAATATTGTCGAGAGCCAGATAGAAAGTATTGTTTTGGGCATCTTTGTAGCGTTTGCTCAGTCCGGCCATGTAGCCCGCTCGCAGGGTCAGCGGTTCGAAATACCCAGTCACCATGTCCAGGCGGATTTCCCCCCCCACGCCGGGAACGAAGCTGTCGGTGCTCCAGTCTTTGGTCCAGATGCTGGCCATGTCGAAAAACGGAGCGGCGTGGAGGCGTCGGAAGAACAGCGGCAGCGTGTACACGCCCCGTTCGATGTCCCAGATCGGGAAACGGTATTCGCTCCGTAACATCATATACTTATCGCCACTCAACGAATACTGCTTGTAGCCTCGCACGTAGTCGCCCCACTGGCGCTCGTCGTGCAGGATGTCGTCCACCACGTCGCGCTCCGGCGGTCCGCCGATGTAAAACACCTGCCGGTTGCGGTAGTCATAGGCTCCCATGCCTCCCACCACGCGGATGGCCAGCGAGTGGCGCGGCACCCAGGGGTTCGGGATGTACTCGTTGTACGAGCCGTAGATGCTCGCCCCGTTGTATTCGGAGCCGAAGATGTCGTGGCTCAGCCCGATGGAAACCCCCAGCGAACGCCCCTTGGCCGAACCGATGAACCCCGTCCGGCCCTCGATGTTCGAATAACTGTACCCGAAGCTGAGGCTTCCCACGTAGCCGGTATCGACGAACGACGGCGCATCCTCCAGCGGCTCGAAAGTGTAGCTGTCGAGCAGCCGTAAGTATCGGAAATTGTAGCTCATATAGATGCTGTGGGCATAGCCGTGCACGTCGTCGAAACGGTAGTCCACGCCCCGGAACGAATAGGAGAAGCTCAGCGAGCCGGAGTAGCGGGATTCGTCCTGGTCGATCTTCGCCCCGTCTTTCTTCGCGGCGTCATGCAGCGTGTAGGAGGTATGGGAAAAGCGCATCGACACCGTGGGATAGAAGACACGGGCCACGTATCCCAACCCGAACGTGGGCTGGCGGCTTTTCACGCCGTAATCGAAGGCCGCACTCCAGCTATGACGCTCCGCCGGGTCGGAAGCGTAGGTGGAAATACCCAGCGTATCTCCGGCATGGTCCTGTCCCCAGTCCGGCCTCCAGTGGTGAGGATACAGCGCCGGAAAGGGAGAATACTCCCGGTCCACGTAGGGAATTTCCGGCTCGTAAGGATCGAATTTCACCCGGATATCCATGGGTTCCGGCTCTTGCATCCAGAAGGCGTCGGACAACTCGACATACGCGAGGTCGTAGCCGATCGAAGAGTACGTGGTGAAATACATCCGCCGCCCGTCGGGAGAGACTTTGGGACCGAAAACCCCCGCTAGCACGTTCGTCACTTGGCGGGTCGCGCCGCTTTCCAGATCGTAGGCGTAGGCGTTGAAAATGCCGGTGCGGTCGGAGGAATAGAAGAGGGTGCGGCCATCGGGAGCAAAAGACGGATGGTAGTTGATCGCCCCCGAATCGCTGACCTGCCGCAACTCCTTCGTCCGGGTGTCATACAGGTAGATATGCTTGAAACCGCCCTCCTTGAATCCTCCGAAGGCCAAAAGGCGACCGTCGGGCGACCAGGCCGGGGCGAACACCTGGTCGAAGCGTTCGCGCTCGAAAGGTTCGAGGGTCCGGTTGCGGTCGAGATCGAGGATTTCGAGGTGAGAAAACCCTGTCTGGTTGCTGACATAGGCGATGCGGCGACCCGTGCGGGCAAAAGCGGGTTCCCTGGCCCGGCGATCGAAGGTGATCTGTCGGCCAAGGCCGGTTTTCATGTCGTACAGGAAGAGATCGTAGAACGGCAGGCGGCGGTCGGGATAGGCGGCGGTGGAATAGACCAACTCGGTGCCGTCCGGCCCCCAGTCGATGCCGCCGTTGCTGCGCAACTCCAGCAGGGTTTCCGATTCGCCCGTTTCGAAGTCATAGATTTTCCAGTTGGGCGATTGCAGGGCGTCGGCGTGAAACAGGAGGATTTTCCGGCCCGTAGGATCTACGGGTCCGGCCCAATGGGAATCGCCGGTATCGGTGAGTTTCGTCACCGGGGTAAGGCCGAGTTCCGTCAGGCGTTCGGCTTCCATACGGTAACGCGCCTTCAATCCTGCCATCCACTGGGCGTAGAGGTCGGGCCAGTCCATGTCCCCGATCTGCCGCAGCCAGGTGTTGAGCGAGTACGGAACCAGCATCTGTCCCAACAAGTAACTCAGCGCAGCGTAAGACTTTTCGCCGTAGCGGTCCGCCAGGTAGGCCATGAATTTAGCCCCGTAAAGATAGGGCAACGTCCCTCCGGGCCAGCGGGCGGTGTCGCCGGTGATCTGGTCCAGGCGGCGTTCCTCGCCCTCCAGCACGTCCATGCGCAGGTACATTTCGTAGGTCGAGGAACGGTTGCGACCGCCCGCCGTATAGCGGGATTCGCAGTACTGCGCGATACCCTCGGTATAAAAACGGGGCAGCATCTGGTTGGGGTGAAAGGTCTTGCCGCCGATGGTGTGCACCAAGGCGGGGAAACCGCGACGGACGTCCAGTTGCAACACGTGGGTGAATTCGTGAACGATCAGAATCCGCTTCCAGTCGTCGTAGTCGTTGAGATCGTGGTTGGTGGGCGGCGGCACGGCGTAGAACGTCGATTGGCTGTAGGGAATGACGTTGGCCCAGCCGTTGGGGGAGTCGGTGTGGTCCACGATGGTGAATTCCGGTTTGTACCCAGGGTCCCAGTCCATCAGCGGCGCCATTTCCTCGAAAATCGACTCCGACATCCGCGCCGCGCGCTCGGCCAACCGCTCGCCGCCTTCGTGGTAGTGGATACGGAAGTGCTCGGTTTCGATCGTGCGCCAGACGAATTCGGGCGGATAACTCCACCCCGTTTCCGGCAGGAAGAGGAAAAACGCGAGGCATAGCAGAATGGTTCGGTACGAAAATCGCATTCGGACTCCGCTGAAGTTGCTGATTCACTATAGCCGAGGGGGTACCGGTCAACAAATGATTTTCAGCGCTTACAAATTTCGACGTTGCGAAACGCGCTGCGTCGCTTTTCTTCGCCGTTTTTTTTTCGATTCGCGTTCGCGGTTTTTTGAAAGCTCGCGATTTTACACAAAATTTCGTGTCGGTCGGGGATTGTCATACCCAACAATGCCAAGGTATCGGGCTGAAAATTCGCTTGCCCTACGTATACAACTTAAGGAATTTACACGTTTTTTCGACTTTCCATGTCCATCGGATGTTATAAATATAAGGTCGGGTAATTGCTCTACCCGACACATTCATGGCGTTTGGAAATGTCGGGTAAAACAATTACCCGACCTACGGATTGAAGGAAATAATCTTTTAATTCCATACAGTTATGCAAAATACGGTTTCGTACGAGATTCACGATTTCCCCACATTTTAATTTCCGCCCCTCCTTGATCTTTGACGGCCTTTTCGTTTTTCCACTTGCATTTTTACGAATTCCGCTTACTTTTTTCGAAACCGGAAAAGGTTCGATTGTCTCAGAAGATGTAAGCGTTCGACGACGGAACCTCTGACCTTGATTGAAACGAAAGGATTTTGCAATGTCCAACGTAAGCCATGTGACGGATGCCGATTTCGAAGCCCAGGTGTTGAAGTCCGAAATCCCGACCCTCGTCGATTTCTGGGCGCCCTGGTGCGGTCCCTGCCGCTTCATCGGGCCGGTGATCGAGGAGCTGTCCGAGGAATTCGACGGCAAGATGAAGTTCGTCAAGCTCAACACCGACGAAAACCAGCAGACCGCCGTGAACTACCGCATTCGCTCCATTCCCAGCCTGATGATTTTCAAAGACGGCAAACTGGCCGAAATGCAGGTCGGCGCGCTGCCGAAGGAACAACTGGTCTCCTTCATCAACCGGCACCTGTAAGATTCGATTTCCTCTCTCCTTCCTTCGACGCCCGAATGCGATTTCGGGCGTTTTTTTTGAAATCGATACAAACAGCGCCCGTCGTCGGTCGGAAAACGAATCTGTCCGATGTTCGTAAAGCTTACGATATTTAGTATAGCCCGTATGGTTTATTTGCACTTCCTTTGCTCGAAAAATCCGAGCAAGGTGAGAGCAAACGTGCATGGTTTTGCACGTTTTGTCGCGAAATGTTCTTGCAAAGGTAGAACCTTGGTCGGGCCTGTGTTTTCACGCCTGCCGAAGGCTCCCAAGGCAAATCCCGTTTAGGCTCCGATATCTCGAAAACCCTGCATAATCAGTGAGATAGGCAACATTCCATCGCCCCAAAAAGCGTCGATGGCGCGCACGAAAACCCCATTTTGCAACATGTAATTAGACGGGGCTACGTGCCTAAGTTCTACCTTAGGCAGTCCGGTTTTTTGGCGTTTTTGCACGTTTTTGCATGGCGATCCGAGCCGCGTTCCAGGCGATTTTCAGACCACCTGGAGGAATTTTGCGACGATTTTTTTCATCGGCGTGCCGGGAAACAGCACGGTGCATTTCGCCGACTGTCCTGCCCCCTCGACCTGCACGATTTTCCCCACGCCGAAGCTCCGGTGAAACACTTTCACGCCCGGACGATACTGGCCCAGCATCTCCCCCGAATCGGCATCGAACACCGGTTCGTGCTCCGGTTCCGCGCTCGTCAACGTCTGGCGAGGAGGCTGCAACCTCTCGTTTTCCTTGGCTTTTTTGTACGCCCCGGTACTGACCGCGAACTCCTCGAAACTCATGCCCTTCAGCCGGGAGCGCGGCGGCTTCGGTGTCTGCACGTCGAGCAGATCCGGCTCGATGTCCTGCAGGAAGGTGGAAGGCTCCGAACTGCGAGTGGAGCCGAACACCATGCGGCTCGACGCCAGGGTCAAGTGCAGTTTTTTGCGGGCGCGCGTCATGCCGACGTAGCACAGGCGGCGTTCCTCGTCCATGCCGCCTTCTTCGTCCAAAGCCCTGGAATGAGGGAGGATTTCCTCTTCGAGTCCGGTCAGAAACACCGCGTCGAACTCCAGTCCTTTCGCCGAATGCAGCGTCATCAGCGGCACGCGATCCTCTTTTTCGTCGAGGTCGTCGAGGTCGCTGACCAACGAAACTCGTTCCAGAAAAGCATCGAGCGTCGCCTCGTCTTCGTGCATGACGACGAATTCCGCCACTTCGTTGATGAGTTCCGCAAGGTTGGTGGAGCGGTCCTGCGCCTCCTCGCTTCCGTCTTTGGTGAGCATGTCCCAGTAGCCGCAGTCGTCCAGCACTTTTTTCAATAGCTCGTCCAACGGCAGCGTCTTCGACGCCTCCAGCAGCGATCCGTACAACTCCATGAACCCCTGCAGGCGCAACGCCGAAGCACGCCCGATGACTTGCGGCTCCTTGGCTTCGTCCAGTGCCGCATCGAGGAACGACACGTTGCGTTCGGCGGCGTTTTGCTGAATTTTCTCGATGGTGATTTTCCCGATACCGCGCGGCGGGACGTTGACGATACGCAAGGCGCTGATGTCGTCTGCCGGGTTGAGCAAAATCCGCAGGTAGGCTAAAGCGTCCTTGATCTCCTTGCGCTCGTAAAACCGCACGCCACCCACGATGGTATAAGGAATGCCGTTGGCCCGGAACTGCTCTTCCAATACGCGGGACTGGAAGTTGGTGCGGTAGAAGACGGCGCAGTCGGAGCGCTTGTAGTCGTGGTTTTTCATCAATTCGCGGATGCGCTCCACCACCCAGATCGCCTCGCGCCGCTCGGTGGGTGCCTGGAACACCACCGGCTTGTCTCCGTTTTCGTCCTCGGTCCAGAGCTTTTTGCTTTTGCGCCCCTTGACCTTGGTGACGACCTGGTGCGCCGCCTCCAGAATGTGCCCGGTGGAGCGGTAGTTGCGCTCCAGCTTGACGAGCTTCGTTCCGGGAAAGTCGCGCTCGAACTGGAGGATGTTGCGCACGTCGGCCCCGCGCCAGCGATAGATCGCCTGGTCGTCGTCGCCCACCACGCAGATGTTGTCGTGATTCGTGGTGAGCAGCTTCAGCCACTTGTACTGGACGAGGTTGGTGTCCTGGTATTCGTCCACCAGCAGGTAGCGCCAGCGCTCGTTGTATTGATCCCTAAGTTCTTGAAATTCTTCAAGCAACCGCACCGGCAGCACCAGCAGATCGTCGAAATCGACGGCGTTGTTCTTCTTCAACGAATCCTGGTAGGCGGGATAGGCCAGCGTGAGCGCCTTGCGGAAGGGGTCGAAGCCCTGGTAGTCGGCCAGCGTTTCGGGGCCTTCCATCTGCTGTTTCATCCCGCTGATCGCCGCGAGCATCTTCCGGGGCGCGATGGTGTTGCGGTCGTAGCCCAGGCGTTTGAGAATGGCCGTGACCAGAGCGAGCTGGTCGTTGGAGTCGTAGATCGTGAACGTGGGTTCGTAGCCCAGCATGGGAATGTGGCGACGCAAAAAGCGCGCCCCGATGCTGTGAAACGTGCCCAGGTGGACCATCGCGCCCGCGTCGTCGAGCAGGCGGTTGACGCGCTGTTTCATCTCCCCCGCCGCCTTGTTGGTGAAGGTGACGGCGAGGATGTTCCAGGGCTTGACGCCCATGGCGCGGATCAGGTGGGCGATCCGGTAGGTGATGACCCGTGTTTTGCCCGATCCGGCCCCCGCCAGCACGAGCAGGGGTCCGTCGCCGTGCTCTACGGCGTCCCGTTGGGGAGGGTTCAGGTCGTTGAGGTACTCGGCGTGCATATGGGCTCCCATGTCGCGTTTCGGGTTGCGGATAACCGGGCAGGTGTCGCTTGAATCCCGGCGGTGCAAGGAATGTAGTGGAGAGCGGGGAGAAACGCAAATTGCGGGGGGGAATGGGGAGTGGGTCTTGACAACATGACTGTCACCGTGCTTTGTTCGGAATATTCAACCGTTTCGAAAATGCCCATGTCGTGGGAGGAGTTCTCGCAGGATGAGAGGGTTCAGGTTTCCAACCTGAACCGAAATTTTCAGGAGCAGGATGGAATCCTGCTCCCTCGTGAGGAGAAATTTACATGTCACAGGAACCTAGACCTACTAGGATATAAAATTATTGTTTTTTATTGGCACTGATCGTTTCGACTATTGGTTCAATTTATGTGAAACAATGGATTGAAAGCGAAGCAATGTCGGGTCAGATGACCCGACCTACAAGGCTAAGGAGGTTGAATATCATGAGAAGATATCGTGTATGTGTATTTATTGGGTTGATGTTAGCCATATCCTCTCCTTTATTAGCAGGAGATTATCGTTTTTTAGAAGACACCAATGGATGCAAAATATGGACATCGTTGCAGCCGCCGGTAACATGGGATGGAGAATGCAAAGACGGAAAAGTTCATGGAAAAGGAACCCTTGCCTTTGAGAAAGGTCAGAAATACGTCGGCGAGTTCAAGGACGGTAAATACCACGGCCAGGGAACCTTTACCTGGCCGGATGGTGAGAAATACGTCGGCGAGTACAAGGACGGCAAATACCACGGCCAGGGAACCCATACCTGGCCGAGTGGTCACAAATACGTCGGCGAGCACAAGGACGGCAAAAGAAATGGTCAGGGAACCTTGACCTGGCCGAATGGTAAGAAATACGTCGGCGAGTTCAAGGACGGCAAATCCCACGGTCAGGGAACCTATACCTGGCCGGATGGTCAGAAATACGTCGGCGAGTACAAGGACGGCAAATTCCACGGTCAGGGAACCTATACCTGGCCGGATGGTAAGAAATACGTCGGCGAGTTCAAGGACGACAAATCCCACGGTCAGGGAACCTATACCTGGCCGGATGGTCAGAAATACGTCGGCGAGTACAAGGACGACAAAAGAAATGGTCAGGGAACCTTGACTTTAGCAGATGGTAGAAAATACGTCGGCGAGTACAAGGACGACAAATTCCACGGCCAGGGAACCTATACCTGGCCGAATGGTAAGAAATACGTCGGCGAGTTCAAGGACGGCAAATCCCACGGTCAGGGAACCTATACCTGGCCGGATGGTCAGAAATACGTCGGCGAGTTCAAGGACGACAAATCC
This sequence comes from Myxococcota bacterium, assembly GCA_963663525.2. GTDB lineage: Bacteria > Myxococcota_A > SURF-8 > SURF-8. The sequence continues at coordinate 2,425,258 of CAXXHC010000001.1, read as the reverse complement.
CACGGTCAGGGAACCTATACCTGGCCGGATGGTCAGAAATACGTCGGCGAGTTCAAGGACGACAAAAGAAATGGTCAGGGAACCTTGACTTTAGCAGATGGTAGAAAATACGTCGGCGAGTACAAGGACGACAAATTCCACGGCCAGGGAACCTATACCTGGCCGAATGGTAAGAAATACGTCGGCGAGTTCAAGGACGGCAAATTCCACGGCCAGGGAACCTTGACCTGGCCGGATGGAATTATCTTTAAAGGACGTTATAACAATGACGAACGGATTGACGAATCTGGCACATGGTCCTTTAGTCATAAAAAATACAAAACCCCGAATTCCATGTATGTTTATGCAGGGAAACTAGACCTAGAAGGAAAACAATTCGAAGCGAAGATTGTCCTTAAACAAATTATCAATGACTTTCCTGACGATGCGGCTGCAGTAAAAGCTACTGACTATTTAAGAGAGATGCTCAGAGCTTCCGAGGAAAAAGCAAGAAGGAAGAAAGAAGACGAACGCGATGCAGAGCAGAAATCAATAGAACGCGCTCGTTGCATGAGGGAATGCTTAAACGAAATTAGAAAGTGTAGAGAGTCATATTATACTACTGGAATCCAGCCGATTTGCGAGACAGACAGCGTTTGCAGCGGAAGATGTAGATAAGGGTGATACCCTTCCGAGGGGTTCAGGTCTCCCGACCTGAACCCCTCGTTTTTCGTAGGGTTTTTGGCATGAACCTGCGGAGCAAACCGGGAGACTTGCTCCTACGACCACCGCTCACTTTTCCCCCAAATCCCCGTAAAACATCCGCCAGAACAAAAAACGCCGCCCGGAACCGGCTTCGCCGGTTCCGGGCGGCGTGTGCGTGCCGATAAGTCCGGTATTAGCGCTTCATAATGAAGAACGTATAGCCGTACAGGTCGGAGTAGCGCTCGAACACGTCGATTTCGTGGCGGAAGCGCTCCACGACGGCCTTCGCCTCGGGTTGCCCGGCGTGGCGACGCTCGAAAGCATCGAGCCGCTCCAGCACCGGAAGGTAGAAGGCCTCCCACCACCCCTCGCGCGGCAGCGGGAATTCGTCGAGCAGCGTATAGCCCGCCTCGGAGATGGCCCGGCGTCGGCCTTCGAGGCCGGCGTCTTCATCCGAATCGGGAAAGCATACTTCTCGCAACTCGGCGGGGATGTCTTCCTCGAAAAAGGTCAGTTCGGAGACGACCAGGTGGCCGTCCGGTTTCAGCAGCCGCCGCCACGAGGCAAGCCCGCGCGCGAAGCCGATGATGAAAATCGAGCCCTCGGCCCACAGCACATCGAAAGAGCGGTCCTCAAAAGGCAGGTCGGCCATGTCGGCCACCTGCGTCTCGATGCGACCGCCCAGGCCCTCCCGTTCGGAGTTGCGTTTCAAGATGTCGAGAAACGGGGCGTGCAGGTCCGTGGCGACGATCTCCGCTTCGCAACGGCGCGCCAACGCGAGGGTCTGCATCCCGGTGCCGCAGCCGATATCGAGGATGCGCCGGTCGGCGGTCAATGGTGGCAGGCATCCGAGCGCCTTGTCGGTGAAGGCGTCGAGGCCCGGTCCTTGTCGTGGGAGAGTTTCGAAAAGTTCGAAAAAAAACGTCCAGAATCGTTCGTCGGACATGGGAATGCTCCTTGTTTGCTCGGGATACACGCCGGAAGGACAAGCCAATATTTTCCGGCGGCGAAACCCGCAGTCAGTCGCGCCCGAATGGGCGAAACGAGTTGTAGAATCAATCAGTTACCAGCAAACAAGGGGCGCAAGCATCCAGACTCTTTCTCGGCGGTTCACGCCGGTGCGGCAATGGAAGCATTCCATCGCACGGGGGTTTATGGACCGAAATCGGGGGAATGTCAAGGGGTGGTGAAAAAAACTCAGCGGCTTTTGTGTACGCCGACCCTGCGGCACAACTCGGACAGCTCGCATTTCGAGCACCACGGCGAGATGGGCGCGCAAAGGTTCTGCCCGTAGGTGACGAGCAGGTCGTTGATGGGAATCCAGTATTCTTTCGGCAGCTTCATTCGCAGCCTTTTCTCGGTGTCGTCCGGGGTTTTCGTGCGCACGTAGCCCCAACGGTTGCAAATACGATGGACGTGGGTGTCCACACAGATGCCGGGAAGCCCGTAGCCCAGCGTGAGCACGAGATTGGCCGTCTTGCGTCCCACGCCCCGGAAGGTGGTCAACGTGTCGATATCCTTGGGCGTTTCGCCGCCGAATTCCTCGACGATCCGCCTCGACGCGGCGAGGATGTCCCGCGCTTTCGTTTTATAAAACCCGGCGGGATAGATCGCCTGGGCGATGGCGTCCTCGGAAAGATCGAGCATGGCCTGCGGGGTGTCCGCCAACTCGTAGAGCCGCTCGGACGCCTCGCGGGTGACGTCGTCCTTCGTGCGCAACGAAATCATCGTGGAAATCAATACTTTATAGGGATCGCGCTTGCGTTTCACCATCTGGGTCACGATGGGTTCCTGCCACTGGGGCGTCACCCGGCGGAGAATTTCCATGGCGCGATGAATGTCGAAAGAAGGCATGACGGCCTCGTCGGAAGTGCTCGATTTTATGGCTGGAGGATCGTCTCCACCGCGCCCTGCACGCCGGGAGTGCCGCCCTGGCCGCCCGTACCGCCAACACCCGGAGCCAGCTCGGAGGCGTCGTCGATCGTCGGAGCGGGACCGGAGAGCACGAAGATATTCACCGCGATGCCACCCGCACCGCCGCCGCCGCTCCCGCCGGGACCGCCGTCGCCTCCCGCGCCGCCACGACCGGGAGTGCTGCCGCCCGCCGTCGAGCCGGGATTTCCGCCGCTTCCACCCTCGCCGCCGTCGCCGCCCGTGCCGCCTGCACCACCGCGACCTCCCATGCCGCCGCTGACGCGCGTATCGACGATCGTCAATGGCGTGTCGATGACCCAAATGGTGAACGAGCCGCCGCCCGGTCCACCGCCGGAGCCACCCAATCCGCCACATCCGCCGGAGCCTCCGCCGCCACCGCCGCCGCCGCAACTGCCGTCGCAAGCGCAGCCGTAGCCGGAACCGCCACCACCGCCGCCGCCACCGCCGCCGGGCTGACCCACAGCGCCCGTTCCGCCGGTGTTGCCGACCCAGACGCCGCCCACAAGGCCGCCGCCTTCGCCCGCCGCACCGGGATCGCCTTGTGAACCGTCGGTACCGTTCTGTCCGTTTTCGGCGTTGCCGGGCTGATCCTGCGTTTTGCCATCACCGCCGAGACCACCGAGACCGCCCCAGCCGTTTTCACCGTCGCCGCTGCTGGTCCCGCCGCGACCGCCGCGAGGATCGAGGCCGTTGCAATCGACCGAACCCGCCGCGCCGCGCGTGGCGCTCGTGCAACCGCCGGTGCAGATGTCGATAATGTTTTTATCGATGCAATCGTGGTTGCCTCCCTGGCCACCACCGTTGCCGTCGGTGCCGTCGCCGCCGTCGCTGCCATCGAATCCGGTCGCACCCGTCGCGCTGTTGATCCAGCAATCGTCGATGATGACCTGCTCGGAGTCCTCCAACCAGACGGTGTACCCGTTCTCCCCACGCTCGCGCCCGCCGGTCCCGGCGACGCTCAGTCCACCGAGCCGTAGCTCGCCCTGGACATTACGAACCGTGATCGCCGGATTTCCGCGCCGAATCTTGGTCGCCATGACGGTGCGGTTCCAGTTATCCAGAGGCTCGAAACCTCCAAAAATTCCGAAGGGTTGAGAAAGGTCGAGCGATTCGAGAAGGATTTCCTCCAGATAGTCGCCCCGAGCGATCAGCACCTGCCCGCGCCCCCTGTTCAACGCCGCCTCGATGCCCTCGGCTACGGTGACGAAGGGCGCATTCCTGGAACCATCACCGCCGTCCGCCGCGTCCGCATCGACAAACACCGCATCCAGCCGCATTCCGTCGATGCCGTCGCAGTTGGCGTCGTCGCCTTGCGCGTCGGGCCAGTCGTATTCGGCGGTTTTCATACACTCGCAGCCGGGAATCTCGGGATCGAGGTCCGCAAAACCGCTCATGCAATAATACAGGCAGCTTCCGTTGACGCACTCCGCGACCTCGTTTTCCTCCGGTTCACAGCGGCGTCCTTCGGGACCGCAGTAGTCCGGACCTTGTTCGGGGATTTCCTCTTCCATCTCGATAGCGTCGGCTTCGCTCTCGTCAAGGTCGTCCACCTCGCCCGCAGCTTCCTCTTCCTCATCTCCATCGACGGGCGGATCTTCGAGGCAGTAGGCCCCGCCGTCGCCGTCGTCCTGGCAGTTTTCGTCGCACTGTTTGACGTATTCGCAGCTACAGCCTTCGGGACAGGCGTCGCTGGAAGAACAGCCCGGCTCGGTGTAAAACAGCTTGTTCATGTAGCAGAAATAGCCTGACAACACGCCCTCAACGTCGGGGAAGCAATCGGTCAACGGGTCATACTCGCAGAGTTCTTCCTCTTCCGGTTCCGGCTCGACTTCGGCGGGGGCGTCGTCGAGGTCGTCGAGGTCGCGGTCCGTTCCGGTGTCGGTATCGCCGGGCGTTGTCTCGGACTCGGATTCGTCTTCCGTGTCCGCTTCGGGCAACTCGTAGTAGTCCGTATCGCCGGTGGTGCCTGAATTGTCGGCGTCGTCGTCGGCTCCCGCACTCAGGCCCTTGGTGTCTTCGCAGCCCAACCCTAGAAAAACCAGCCCGAACAGCACGATCCAAACCGGAATGATTGCTTTCATCGTTCGATCTCCTCTTTCATGCCCTCGCCCGGTTGTACCCCAAAGATGCCTGCCGTGCAATGTTTGCCCGACCGAAACCCACGAGAAGCAAACGGGTATTTCCGGGGAAAACCCGCCTTTTCGTGCTCGATCTCGCGAAAAGGCACGACAATTCCCCTGTGATTTGGACGATAGACGGCAAGAGGTTTGTGGGGAAAAGAGCAGCTTTCAGGGGGCGTGTTCTCCTTTGCGGTGAAGTTTTCATGATTCGTGGAATCTCCGAACGAACTCAGAAGCCAATCCGTAATCCTAAAAAGAATGCGTTTCGGAGTCCCAGGGGCTTCGCCTCCATTCCAAGCTGTCGTCGCTCCAACGATCAAATTCAATGCATCCTTTCGAGCATCCTGTTGTACTTTTTCGTAGCCATCTTTTTCCTCACAGTGTACTTCAAATTACGTCTCTCCATCCATATACTAATCTTTTCTACACACCACTCACACATAAAAATTGATCCATATTGCTCTATTTCGATCATTTTTATGCAAAAACGTACAAATTTCTACCTATTCCTCCGCCTGAGGTGCATCATAAAAAATTGCCACTTTGCAAAAACCGCTCATGACGAGTGATTTGCGAAGCAAATCGTATCGAGCCATAACATTTACTCCTCGATACACCTTATTCCAAGGAGAAAAAACGTAGGGGCGAGTGTAGTGAACAAAGTGAACGGAGCTCCCCAGAAACCGAAAAACTCTGTCAGAACGGGGGGCTACAGTCGCTATGCTCCTTTCACCCGCCCCTACATTCATCCTCCCTTTTTTGAGGTTTCAAACGAAAAAGCAGATTTTGCACTATTTTAATTTCCGCCCTAAGGGCGGCACTCGGAGTGAGCGGTATGCAATCGGAGAGAAATGACAATTTCCTGTGATGCACCCCTTCGCCCGATTCCTGCACATCTCCCGTTTTCATCGAGGGCGGTTTGTGTTACATTTGCGCAACATTTCGTTTTTTGGACAAGGATGCAGGGTATGACCTTTCGTTTCCGCTCCGTTTTCGCGCCATGGGCGCTTTTCCTCCTGCTTTTCGCCGGATTCGCCTGCTCGGAAGACAACGCCCCGCCGCAGGACGCGGACACCGATGTCCTGGAAATTCCAAGCGAAATCGAGGATACCGGCGAGAACGACGCCACCGCCGAAGCCTTCCTGATCGCAGTGATTTCCGACAGCCACGTGCAGCTTTCGAACGATTCGGAACAAAACCTCAACTTCGTCCACGCCGCCGAGGAGATCGGCCCGCTCGGCCCGGATTTCATCGTCAACACCGGCGACCTCGTGGACGACCTGTTCTGCTTTCCCGATATCAACTGCGACGATCCCCTGCCGGTGCTCGTCAACTACCAGGATCTGATCGAAAGCTCCTACGACGTGCCGCTGTACAATGTGATCGGCAACCACGACAATCGTTATTTCGACACTTTCGAGACCCGCGCCCGCCCGGCGGCGTCGTGGGATTACGTTTTCGGAGATACGCCCAGCCTTCCCTCGCCCTATTACGCCGTCGAGCACAAAGGCTTTCAATTTCTCATGCTCGACGCCACGGACCTTGCGGTGGACCACGACACCAACGACGATCCCTCCTTCGGACAGGAACAACTCGACTGGACCCGCAAACGGCTGGAAACCGGGCTTCCCACCCTGATGTTCTGGCATCACTTCATCGACCCGCACGAGGAAGTCCTCCCCGACGCCCAAGGGATGATCGCACTCATCGACGAATATCAGGATCGGGTGCTTGCAGTGTTTATGGGGCACAAGCACTATTTCGCCCACGTGGAGTGGAACGGCGTATCGTTTTACATGACCGACGACCTGAAACACTGCGAAGAGCCGGTGTACCACCTCGTACGGCTCGATCCCGCCGCGCGCACCCTCACGATCGTCAACGAGGACGACATCGAGTACCGATAGCCAAAAAGCATCCGTAAAGTTGGAACTTTTTGACGCACTGTGACGTGCTTGGGTCGTTGTCGGCGCGAAAAGCGGAAAATTCCTGCGAAAAATCAGCTTTCAGTCCGATTTTCCCGTGGCAGGGAAAAGGCAAACCCGCTATGATGAGGCGCGTTTTTTCCCGTATTATTTTCAGCGGAAGGCCAAAGGATCAATGAAAACAGGAAGTTCCAGCGAAAACAGTCCCGTCGCCTCCAAATATTCCTACTACGTATTTACGCTTTTGACGCTGCTGTACATGTTCGATTACATCGACCGCATGATCGTGGCGTCGCTGTTCCCCTTCATCAAGCGAGACTGGGGACTGACCGACGCCGAATGCGGTATGCTGGTATCCGCCGTGTACTGGTCGATCCTGGCGTTTTCCTTTCCGGTGTCGCTGTTCATCGACCGCTGGAGCCGCAAGAAATGTATCGCCATCATGGCCCTTTTGTGGAGCCTTGCGACGGCGGCCTGCGCCATTACCAAGAATTTCCACCAGTTGTTCATCGCTCGCGCGGCCATCGGCATCGGAGAGGCCGGATACGCGCCCGGCGGCACGGCGATGATTTCGGCCCTGTTTCCCAAGTCGAAACGCGCACTTTTCCTCGGTCTGTGGTCGGCTGCGATTCCCCTGGGCAGCGCTATCGGCATCGCCATCGGCGGTTGGGTGGCGCATCATTTCGGCTGGCAACACGCCTTCGGACTCGTGGCTTTTCCAGGGATGATCGTGGCCCTGCTGTTTTTCTGGACCAAGGATTACGAATCCGTCGAACTCGTGAAAACGGTGGCCGACGACACCTCAAGCGCCAAACAGGTGGAAATGTCCCGAAAAGACATCGTGCGGGAATTCACCCACACGGGATCGCTCATCGCCACCTATTTCGCCTTCGCCGGCAACACCTTCGTCACCACGGCGCTGCTCTCGTGGATGCCGACGTATTTCCACCGCATTCAACACCTGGACGAAACCACGGCAGGCCTGAAAAGCAGCGCAGTGATGCTTTTCGCCATTATCGGGGCACCGCTCGGAGGATATCTGGCCGACCGCTGGCAGAAAACCCACGCCAACGCCCGGCTGCATTTTTCGATGATTTCCTCGGCGACTACCGCCCTTCTGATGATAACGGCGTTCGGCTGCCTTGAAGGCTACGCCCAGTACGTGCTACTGCTCGCGGGAGGCGTCTCGGTGGCGGCTTTCGTCCCGGCGGCGGCAGCGGTGACCCAGGACGTCGTGCATCCGGGACTTCGGGCGACCAGCTACAGCCTCTGCGTCATCGTGCAGAACCTCGTGGGTAGTTCGATGGGGCCGATTTTCGTGGGCTTCATGTCGGATGCCTACGGAATTTCCATCGCCCTGACCGTCCTGCCGGTGTTCTCTCTGATGGCGAGCCTGCTGTTTTTCGTCGCTTCGCTGTTTTACAAGCACGACATTGCAAAGGTTGAAAAAGTGGAAGTTCGTTTCGAAGCGTAACATCGTGCGAAAAAACACGACAAACCGTAAAAAATTGCGAAAGAAAGAGCCATGCAACTGAACGGTAAAAACGTTTTCATCAGCGGAGGCGCAAGCGGAATCGGACTGGCTGCCGCCAAACTGTTCGCTTCGAAAGGCGCGAACGTCTTTTCGTTTTCCATCGATTCCCAGGAAATCCGCGAGAAGGCGGAGCAAGAAATTCGCGAGGCATGTCTTTCCCAAGATCAGCGCGTCGAGGCGGTGCAACTCGACGTCACCGACCACGACGCCGTGCAAAAAGTGCTGGGCCATGCCTGTGAATCCTTCGGAGCGCCGTATGTCCTTGTAAACAGTGCGGGAATGGGCGGGGCGATCGTGTTCGAGGAAATGACCTACGAGCGTTTCGACAACATGTTTAAAGTCAACGTGTACGGCATTCGCAACGTGGTCGCCGCCTGCCTGCCCCACATGAAGCCGCAGGGGGAAGGCTACATCGTCAACGTGTCCTCGATGAGCGGCCTCGTGGGGTTGTACGGCTACACCGGCTACAGTTCCTCAAAATTCGCAGTGGTCGGGTTCAGTTACGCTTTACGCGCCGAAATGAAACCTTACGGCATTCATGTTTCGGTAGCCTGTCCCGTACAGGTGGATACTCCGCTGCTGGCCGAAACCAACCGCTACAAACCGGAAGTCACCAAGGCGATCAACGCCAACGCCGGGGTCATGACCGCCGAGGAGTGTGTTCGTGGTATGTTGGACGGCATGGAACGCGACGAGGCCGTCATCATCCCCGGACGAAAGGGGCGCATGGTCTACCTTTTCCAGCGGCTGTTTCCCGGCCTTCGAGAATTCATGACCGATCGCATCGTGCGCAAACTTCACGGCGCTCCCCACGAGGACGCACCCACGAAATAACGGAAAGTACCCATGGACCGCAGGCAGTTTTTTCAGTTGTCCGCTCTTGTCGCCGCCTCCACGGCGACGGCTTCCTGTTCGAAAAACACGAGCCGCCTCGTAGCGCCGCAACCCCTCGTGCAGCCTGACGAATCTCTGCTGCTGACGAACGTCCGGCTGGTGGACGTGCGCCATGGGAGGCTGCTTCCCGACAACCAGTTGCGTTTGAGTGGAGGGCGCATCGCCGGAATCGGCAGTTCCTCCACGCATCTCCCGAAAGCGGATCGAACGCTGGATCTCGGCGGGGCGTATGTGTCGCCGGGACTCATCAACCTTCACACCCACATGACGCTCCCCAGCGGCATCAGTATGCGTCCCGGAATGCTGTTTTCGCTCGAACGACAGGCCGAACGCAACGCCGAGGAGTGCATCTGCCACGGCGTGACCACCGTGCGCGACATGCTGGCCTTTGGCGACTGGCTCGATAGTCTCACGGATAAAATCGCCTCCGGGGAGATCCTCGGCCCACGCATTCTGTCCAGCCGCGCACTGTGCGTGGAGGGCAGCTACGGGACGAAAATGATCCCCATCCACAACCCCAAGTACTGGAAAATGGTCCATTCCGCCGAAGAAGGGGCCGAAGCCGTCCGGGAGGCCAAGGACCACGGAACGCATTGCATCAAACTTTTCCAGCAGCCGAGGGAACTTTTCATTCCTGGACGTCCGCTGAAGATCATGGACCTGGAGACGATGCGCGCCATCACCGAGGAAGCCGCACGCCAGGGATTGCCCGTCGCTCTGCACCAGACCGAGCACGGAGGATTCAACACCGGATTGGACGGCGGCGTGCGCGACATGCAGCACGTGATCCGCGATTTCCCCTTTACCGACGAAGACTTACGCCGGATGCAGGACGCGCAGGCCGCCGTGATTCCCACGTTGACCGCGCCTTTCGGACTGGCGCACAGAAGCCCCGGCGACGCCCGTTGGGCGGACGAGAACATGCAGGAATTCGACCGCTGGCGCAGGCGGATTCTCCCCGACCTGTTGCGCGAATACCTGGAACCGGAATTCGTGCGCGGCAGCCTCGATTATTATAACCGGCTGGCGCGCCCGGAATCCTACACGCGCAAGCACTTGATTCCGTGGCCCGACCAGAACGTGTTCACCTCTGCCGTCACGATGGGGAAAGCCAACGCAAAAGCCTTGTATGACGCCGGAGTCCCCTTCGGCTGCGGCAATGACGGTGGCATCCCCTTCGTATTTCCCGGCGCAGTGCATGTGGAGATCGAGCTGCTCGAAAGCATCGGCGTACCCTGCGCCGAGGGCTTGAAAATGGCGACGTGGAACAACGCCCGGCTGATGGGCCTGGAAGGGGAGCTGGGCAGCCTCGAAGACGGCAAACGGGCGGACCTCGCCGTGTTCCGCAACAACCCGCTGCAATCCTCACGGCATCTAAAAAGGCCGCAAATGGTGTTCCAGGATGGCCGCGTGCGCTATATCAGGCAGGGATTCGAGGCGAAGACGGTTTGATGCAGGGGCGTGAATGAAAATGTGGGGAAATTCAGAAAACAAGCCCCAATTCAACACAAATGTCATTCCCACGAAGGCGAGAATCCAGTATCCAAAGTAGGCCGGATAACTTGTTATCCGGCACCCACGAAATGTGCAGAAAATTGTCGGAAAAAGAATCTATCCGACCTACTCCTACTCTCTCCCAACACAAAAAAGCACCTGCGGTTTCCCGCAGGTGCTTGAAATAACGTACCTTTTGGGGACTTACTCCCCGTAGTGTTCGCGCAGCCAGTCGTCCATTGGCGGAGTAAGGATTTTGTAGTAGTTTTGACGGCTGCCGTCCAGGTTGCCTCGGTGCGCCGCGACCAACTCCGCGATTTCATTCAACTCCTCGTCTCCCAGACTCGCCGCCGCTGCGGTAAGCGTGGTTTCCAGCTCTCTCGACTTCTCCAGCGCACCTTCATAATTACCCTGGTTTTGAAGCTTTCCGATCTCCACCAACCCCAGGGCATAGAGAGTCACGGCCTCGGCCTTGCTCAACTGGACGTTCGGTTGGCTTTGCAACGCCGCAATCGACAGTTCCATCTCGTCTTCCTGCAAACGCCGCGTGATCGGATCGAGGAAGCGGGCCACGGCCTTGACTTTATCCGTATTTTCAACGAGTTGCGAATCACAGGCTTCGATGAGTTGGAAGAAGCTCATGGCGTCGTTCGGCGCGAGGTGCTGCGGCTCGACCTCTAGCGGATTCGTCGAATATTCCTCTCCGAAAAACTTTTTCATGCTGAAATACCACGGCAACGTCAGTTCGAGTTGCACGTTTCGGGCCGCCACTTCCATGATGGAAAGAAACTGCGTGGCGTTGCCGAACTGCCGCCAGGCCTCCTCCTCGTCGTCCAAGAAGACGTAAGCGCCTTTTCCGGCGTCGGTCAGGGCGTCCATCAGCGCCTCGTAGTAATACCCCGTCTGACCCACCCCGATTCCGGCCAGGTAGATGCCCTCGCCATCGCTGTCTTCCGCCGCCCCGGCGATGATCTCGATATCCGTGATTCCGGTGTTCGCCCCACCGTCGCTCATCAGCACCACGCGGTTGATGCGATCGGCGCTGAAATTCTCCCGAGCGATCTCATAGGCCCGAACCAATCCGCCGTGCAGGTCGGTGCTGCCACCGGATTCCAGGCCACGAACGGCGGAAAGAAAACGGGAGTCGTTCGGCCCGGTGACGACATGGCTCTTCAAAGGCACGCTGGTGCTGCTGTCCCATTCCACCATGCTGACGACATCCCCTTCTTCGAGCACCGTGGCAAACGCTTTGAGCGCCGTTTTGACCAGGCCGATGGAATGGCCGCCCATCGAGCCGGAGGTGTCGATGCTGAAGGTGATGTTCAGCGGTCTGCGCTGGCCGGGCTCGATCACTCGCCCCTGGGCGGATACCAGCAGCGAGTACGTGCCTTCGCTCTGCTCTCCCATGGATTCGGGCGCACGATGCATTTGCAGTCCCACAGCCGCGGGTTTGTTCTCCGGGTTGCCGTAATTGAAATTGTAGCGGTTCAAGAATTCGTAAACCCTGATGTCGGAGGGATAAATCGGAATTCCCTCCTTGATTTTCTGGCGCACGACGATCGGCGACGCCATCGAGTTGGAGTCGTCCGCACTCAGGTACAATACAAGAGGATCCTGCACCTCGGGACAAACCAGCTGCGGCTCCTGCTCTTCCTCGGCGGCCATCTCATCTTCGCCCGAAGCCATTTCGACTTCGCCACTCCAACTTTCACCGTCGTAATCCCCACCCCAGGAGGTGTCGGAATCTCCGGCCATGGATGAGGGATCCATGCCGTTTGCACTCATCCCAACTTCGTCGGTTGATGTTTCTAAACATGCCGATGCGAACAGGCTTAGCATCCCTACGGTCATCCAGATACAGTACTGCGTCGATATTTTCATACCTTCCTCCTGCTTGGATTGTGAAACCAGTGGCGATGATTTGCATCATATTTGATGCACGCCTTATGCCATGTTTCGAAAAGCTTGATTTCACCTGATAATCGCCTTTTTCGCACAGATTCGGTGGCGATGACACGAAAAATCGCGACAATCGTGTCATACTTCAACGAAAAGGAAGGAATTGCGCAAAACCTATTGAAATCGTTTCGGGTTCAGGATTTTGACGAAAATTCGCAAGGCAAACCCGCCGAATCCTCACGACAGGAATGTCTGAATCGGAATCACGCTAAATACGAGATTCCGACGAAGCCTGGAAAACGGAATCAACCCTCGTTTTTTTAGAAATTCACCGTGTTCCGCGCGTTAGCGCGGAAAGCCTCTTGCGCCTTCGGTGGTCGATTCGAACGGAAATAGAAAAATGCGAATGTGGAATGGACCCGAAGGGTCCGATTGCCTCTCCCGTTGGGAGAGGCCGGTGCTTCAGCACCGGGTGAGGGATTTTACCCCATATGGAAAACCCTCACCCTAACCCTCTCCCTCAGTGAGAGGGGATAAAATCCTTATACTTTTAATGGTTTACAAATGTTCGAGTAGAGTTTTACGCTATTATCATTTCCGCTCAGGTCGATTCGAACAAGTTCTTCCACGTTGACAATTCACGGCTTCGCATGTACTTTTTATCATGAATTCAAAACAAGCGGTTCGAGACAAAGGGGATCGAATGAAAGCGTGGACAATAGGCATCTTTTGCATGTGGCTCGTGGTCGGATTCGCCTGCTCGGAGGACGATTCCGAGGTTGAAACGAGCGGTGATTTCGACCAGGAAGCGGAGCTTTCCGAGACCGAGGAAGCCCCGGTGGAACAACCGGGACGTCCCGCCGATCCGGTCGTCGTGACGGGTGAGGATCTGACGCCTCTGCTCGGCTTCGACCCCGATACGCTCGCCGCCTACCGTCTGTCGGAAGAAACGGGCGAATGGGAACGCATCCCGCTCCAGGTGGACGAACGACACGAAACGGAGTACCGCGAAATCTACAACCAACAGGAAGTCCGCGCGGGCCTGTCCCTGCTCGTCTATTCAGACACGAACACGCTGGCCGGAACGGACCCCGAAACGGGGATCGACGAAGACGACGAACTCGTCTTCATGACGCGCGACACGGGCATGGAGTACAGCGACGAAACCCTGCCGGAAGGCGTAAAGGGTTCGGGAATCGAGGTGAAAGTGTCCGATCCGGGCAATGCTTCTTTCGAGGGTTGGGTGTACCTGTTCACCCTCGAAGAGGGCGCGGACGTCACGGAGCCGGATGCGTTGGGAACTTATGAATTTTCCTTGGAAAACGGCGTCTATCCCGACGACTACGGGTTCCACGAAGGCCCGAACCCGGAGGATAGCTGGTTCAAAAGCGCGCTATACGAGCGGCATTTCTCGGACCGCTGGATCGGCGACGGCATGGCCATCAAAACGGAGGGATCGAGCGGCGTGGATATCCTGGATCTTCATCAGGACCAGTTTTTGCCCGGCCTGTGCTCCCGCTCGGTGGTCACGTTCAGCGACGGCGAGGGCGCCTTCGTCACCAACAAACAGGGACCGGTGCGGTCGATCCGTTCCTACGTCGGAGCCAACAGCGGTCCGCTCACCCAACGCACCCACCTGTTTTACGAGGGACGCGAGGACATCATCACCGATCTGCGCGTGCACGAAATCTCCAGTATGTACGACTACTTCGACTTCAGCGCCGAAGCCATCGGCATGACCTACAGCACCGAACACTTCCCGGAAGGAGTCATCATCGACGGCGTAGCCGACGCCATCGAAGGGCCGATGCCCGCCTGGGAGAGGGTTCAAGGCGAGCCGGGCGGCCTCATCATCATCCAGCGCTATTCCACCAACCTGGAATTGAAAATCGAAAGCTATTATGTAGACGAAAACCCCGCCGAATATCCGCCGTGCTACGGCGACGACGCCTACTACGGATCTTGCGGAAGCGCCATCCCTCTGTCTTCCGAACAGTTGGGCATCCCCTGCACCGACCCGAAGAACGACTGCGACGGGATTTTGCAGGCGATAAGGATTGTGTATTACGAAACCCCGGACGTGACCATCGCCCAGGCGGAGGAGTATTCCCGAGGCGTGGACGAACCTTTCCGGGCGGAACTCAGGGAAATGTAAGTCACTCCGAGCACTCCGAGCAGTTTGCTTTGGCCCATCCGTCGGGAATAGCGAACTCGAAATCTTCGAAGCCGACGCATTCGCCCGTAGCGGTGTTTTTGAGCGGGCCTTTGTACGTCGGCGCCGCACCGAGGATTTCTTCCCCGTTGTAATCCGGCCATGAATTCAGCGGGTTCTGGGCCGGTTCTGCGACCGTTCTACAGGCCAGGAAGCCGATGTCGTCCATGCGGTCTTCGATGGTCTCTTCGTCCAACTCCACAGAGCAGGTCTCGCCTTCGTGGTATATCGGCCAACGGAAGACCGGCATACAATGGTAGGGAGAGTTATGGGTGCCGATGCATGTTTCCAGATCCGTAATCGTCTCGCACACCGTGGAGGAAGGGCTTCGGTCCACAATCGAGTCCAATGTGTCGGAACCCCACTCGGTTCCCTGCTCAAGTTCGTATTGTTTCAGAATAACAAAATTCTGAAATCCAGATCTTGTATTGTACCATCCTGTAGGGATTTGAGTGGAATAACTCCCTGTAAACTCAGGAAATCCAATACCCGGCGAAATATTGATTTCTTCCTGTGAAGACGTTAAACCTGCAATTCCCTGCTCACAAAACACGGCGGATCTACCGTCTTCGAGTCGTACCCTAACCGGTCCACAAAGCTGGCAGCCTTTGTCACAATAGCCTTCTTTGAAATCGTCTCTTCTTCCTCTGATCTCGTAGCAGGTGTCTTTCCATTGACTCAGGACGGCGGAATCATCGGTCCAGGCCTTGCTGTCGCCATTGACACAGGGAGGAAGCGTGGTGTTGGGCTGCCACCATGGAAGGCTTTCCGAGGAGTCTTCGTTGCAGGCGAGGAGGAAAATCGGAGCAAGTAGGAATGGAACCCAAAAAAGAAACTTGTGACTTCTACCCATATTTCATCCCTTTCTTGCATTCATGATGGAATTGCAAGCTCGCGAATCACTCCGAGCACTCCGAGCAGTTTGCTTTGGCCCATCCGTCGGGAATGGCGAACTCGAAATCTTCGAAGCCGACGCATTCGCCCGTGGCGGTGTTTTTAAGCGGGCCTTTGTACGTCGGCGCCGCACCGAGGATTTCTTCCCCGTTGTAATCCGGCCATGAATTCAGCGGGTTCTGGGCCGGTTCTGCGACCGTTCTACAGGCCAGGAAGCCGATGTCGTCCATGCGGTCTTCGATGGTCTCTTCGTCCAACTCCACGGAGCAGGTCTCGCCTTCGTGGTATATCGGCCAACGGAAGACCGGCATACAATGGTAGGGAGAGTTATGGGTGCCGATGCATGTTTCCAGATCCGTAATCGTCTCGCACACCGTGGAGGAAGGGCTTCGGTCCACAATCGAGTCCAATGTGTAGGAACTCCACTCGGTTCCCTGGTCAAGTTCGTAGAATGTCAGTATTTTTAGATTTTCAAATACTCCCGAACCTACTTTGTACCATCCTGTGGGGAGTTGAATGGTACTACTCCCTGAAAACATTGGAAATCCAAAGTCTGGCGTTATTTTGATTACAGCAGCTCCCCCCATTGCACCTGCAATTCCCTGCTCACAAAACACGGCGGCGTTGCCGTCTTCGAATCGTACCGTAACCGGCCCGCAAAGCTGGCAGCCATTGTCACAATAACCTTCTTTGAAATCATCCTCTTGCCCTCGGATGCCGTAGCAAATGTCTTGCCATTGCTTCAGGACTGCGGAATCGTCGGTCCAGGCCTTGCTGTCGCCATTGGCACAGGGAGGAAGCGTGGTGTTGGGCTGCCACCAGGGAAGGCTTTTCGAGGAGTCTTCGTCGCAGGCGGCAAGGAAGGTAGAAATAAATGCTAGAAAAGCGAATACGACAATTCCGGATCTTCGGCACATATCATCTTCTCCATATCGGACCATTCCCACATCCATTATAGAGTACCGACATGGAATTACCAACATGAAATTCTCAGGAAATCTGTCGATAGGAACACCGAGATGGAGTTTGGAAAATAAATCTATCAACCCGGCAACCATATATCAGGAGCATTTCATGTCACCCCCGCGAAGACGGGGGTCCAGATCCTTGAAAATACTATGGATTCCCGCCTTCGCGGGAATGACGATTTGATTGGGCACTATGCTATTATTGCCAAGTTAATAGTATCAGGCAACGTCCTCGGGCACCCCCGCAAAGAAGCTGCACGACCTTGGATTTTTACGAAAAATACTTCCCGGTCGAAAAACGTCTACAACCCTAGAAACGCGATGGCCGAACCGGACAGGGCGATGATGAACCCGGCCATGGCGTGGATGTAGCGCTCCATCCAAGCGGTCGAGACGATTTTCACGCCCGAATACAGCGCCAGCGCGATGATGGTCATCGTCGTAACGGTCACGAGGCCGAACACTCCGGCCACCAGAACCACACCGATGAACGAATGCTCGGCGGCGGGGAACATCACCAGGGGAATCAGCGGCTCGCAGGGGCCGAGCAGGAAAATGATGAACATGGCCCAGACACTGACATTGATGTTGGAAGAGTCCGCCTCTTCCTCGTGCAGGTGCTTGTGATCGGCGTGGGTGTGGTCGTGGGTGTGCTCGTGCTCGCCTTCGTCCGTGTGAAAATGGGTGTGGCTGTGGGGTTTCGACTGCATCCCCCGGCGAATGCCCCACACGCCGTACGCCAGACCGAAGGCGATCAGCAGATAGCTGGCCAGCTCCCCCCGAACGCCTTCGACGGATTCGAGGCTGCCCAACGCAATGCCCGCCGCAATGCCGATCAAGCCGAGCACGACGGACGACAGCACGTGCGCGATTCCGCAAATTACCGTAATTACGGCAAGTTTCAGGTGACTCCAATGCCGTGCGCGTCCGATCATCACGAAGGGAAGATAGTGGTCCGGCCCCATCAACGTATGGGTGAAACCGATAAATGCGGCGGTGGCGGCAATCGCGAGAATCTCCGGAGTCATGGAACTTCCTTTCGGCGGAAACGCGCAAGACCGATGAGGCGTAATACTATTTCTATATTTTTGCTACCCGTCCTGCCGAAAAATGTCAAGGAGATTCCCCAGGGCATGGGAGGGGGAACTAAAATGTGGGGAAAACCGGTATTTCCGCGTAGATCGGATGATTTCATCCGACAAAAGGGGTGATTTTCGAAAAGTGTCGGGTGAAGCAATCACCCGACCTACGCAATTTTCTTGAAAAATCAAGGGGTTAAAGCGAAATCATAGGAGCGATAAAAGATGTAACGAGATGACAAGTTCCTGGGAGATGACCCGCGAGTCCCGATTCCCTTTTCTGTGTCTTAGAGTCCCGCTTTTTTACGTAGCCGCTCCTGCACCGCTTCGCTGGAGAGTTCCCGGATGGCGTCTTTGGCGATCCACTGGGCGCTTTTGAAAGGAAATTCCGCAATGGCGTATGCGTTGGCCAGCGCCATTTCGTTCAACGCGAGATTGCGCTTGCCGATCCCTCGCAACGCCCAATTCACCGCTTTTTTCACGAAGTTGCGGTCGTCGTCCGTTGCCTGGGCGATGAACTTGAACAGTCCCATGAATACCGCATCCGGCGCTTTCTTGTCGTGCACCGCCAGGGAAGCCATCATCGCGAATCCCGCCCGCTTGACGAACTCCTCCTCGCGCTCGCTCCATTCCATGGCCTTGGCATAGGCCCAAGGCGTGCGGTCGAAAAGATTGCTCACCACCTGGTCACAGATGTCCCAAGAATCGAAATCCTGCACCCATTGTTCCATCAACTTCTCTGTGACACGTGCGGGCTCGCCGATGAACCCCGCCAGCATCCGCGCTTCGTGGTTGCCCGTCTTCCACAATTCCAGGGCGAGATCGTGGTTTTTGCCGATTTCCTTCGCCATCTCGCGCAGTTTCGGCACCGCAATCCCGTAGGCGCTATCGGTGGAAATCCCCACGCGAGCCATGCCTTTTTTACGTTCAGGTTCGGCCATGCTTTCCAGCCGCTTGAGTATGTCTTTCGCCTGCATCGGTCTACCTCGCCTCTTGCGTTTCTCAGGATTTGAACCGCCATTTCATCAGCATCAACGATGCGATACAACCACCGATAAACCCATTCGCACCGATAATCAAGGCATCCACGCGGAAAATTCCGTAGGCAAACCAGCAAAACGTGCCGATTTCGAGAATCACGAGCGTGAGCCAGGACAAATCCTCCAGGCGGCGGGTGGTCCAACCCTTGTACACTTGCGGCACCCAGGAAAGGGAGGTCAGCAACGCACCGAACAAGCCCAGAACCCAGAACAGCCACGAATAGTCGTTCATCCGTTTTCTTTCGCAATGGGGAGGGCTTTGGGAACCCTCGGTGGATAGGGAAATTTCAGCCCCCGGCGATACACTGCCGCCTGGGTAGCCATCCAACGCAACGTAAGTTCCTCGCGACGCGCCAGCGCGCGACGGTCCAGCCAGCCCGCCTCCCGGCGACAGTATCGATACCCCACATTGTGAAAAGCGTCGATCCAGTAGCCACGAGGCTGTTCGTTGATATGCCCGATGCCGCCCTGTCCGGGAGGGGCGGCGCTGAATACGACGGTATCGGAAAAAGTCGTGCAATTTCGAACCAATACGTCGTGATGGGAATCGGGCAGATGCTCGGCGACGTCCAGACACAACACGAGGTCGGCCCGTGGCAAAAACGCCGGTTCGAGGGGTTCCATCAGATCGACCGAAATCACCCGCTCGATGTTGGGGGCGCGCCGATCCGCCGGGCACTCGAAAGCATCCGCGCAGGTGACCTGCACGCCCAGTTCGGCCAGCCGCCCGGCGTGCATCGCGGCTCCGCAACCGAGGTCCAGTACCGTAGAGGGTTGATATTGCTCGAAAATCACCTCGGCCATGGCACGCGCGCTACGGCGATACTCGGCATTGTCTCCGCCCCATTCGGCGAAAAACGACGCCCCGTAGACATTCGGATCGTATTGGTTCGTGCCATCTCCCATGGAAAACCGTTCGTCCCTTTCGTTTGTCTTCCGAAAAGTTGCACGCTTTTTCCTCAGCACGTTTGCGAGCCCACCGCAAGAGAATTTTAACCCGGAAAATTCATGAAAACCTGCTGCGACTTGAAAATTCTCGTTCTTTCACTCGTTTCACAATTTTCATCCTCGACAGACTTTTCAGTATGCCTGCGGGTGAAAATCGTTCCAACTTCGTGAAATACCTTCGGTTTTCTGCGTCTCGCTACGGTTTTCATGAATTTTTCGGGTAAAACGCTTCCCCCAGAAAAAGCACCCGCCCAGGGAAAGAAAAACCGCTCTTTCAAATCGGCCAACCTCTCGTCAGCCCTACCTTTTTTTGATTTTCTCGCGTAGCGTCTTGCGGTCGATGCCCAGGATTTCCGCCGCCTTCGTCTTGTTGCCGCGCACGTGTTCGAGCACGCGCCGGACGTACTCGACTTCCACTTCGGCCAGCGTGCGATCCAGGTAGGTGTTTTGCAGCAACCCTTGCCCGCGCATGGTTTCGGGAAGGTCGGGAGAGTCGATGACGTCGCCATCGACCATCGCCATCAGCCGTTGCACGAGGTTTTCCAACTCCCGCACGTTTCCCGGCCAGGCGTATTTTTTCAGCATGTCCAGGGAGCGGTCTGTATACTCCGGCACGTCGCGCCCCATTTCCTCAGCGTACTTTTCGCTGAAATGGCGCACGAGCAGTAGGGCGTCGTCTCCACGCTCGCGTAACGGAGGCAGGCAGATGTCGATCACGTTGAGGCGATAGTACAAATCTTCACGAAATCGTCCGACTTGGATCAGGTTTGCAAGATTTTTGTTGGTTCCGGCGATGATCCGCACGTCCACGGGCTGGCTTTTGGACGACCCGACCATGCAGACCTCTTTTTCTTGAAGCACGCGCAGCAGCTTGACCTGCATCGCCACACCGGTTTCGCTGACTTCATCGAGGAAAATCGTGCCTTTGTCCGCCGTCTGAAAAAATCCGGCGCGGGACTCACTCGCCCCGGTGAACGCTCCTTTCAGATGCCCGAAAAGTTCGCTTTCCAAAAGAGTTTCGGGAATTCCTCCGCAGTTGACCGGCACAAAGGCGTGGGAGGCACGTGGACTCCGATAATGAATTGCGCGGGCCACCAGTTCCTTGCCGGTGCCGCTCTCGCCGGTAATCAGCACGGTGGCCTTGACTTTTGCCGCTTTTTCGATGGCGGAAAACACCTTGGCCATGGCGCTCGAACGACCGATCATGCCATCCGGGGCCGTGGCAACGGCATCGTCTCCGGCGCTTTCGAAACCGCGTTCTCGCCGGATTTTCAGCACATTTTCCACTGCGTCGAGCAATTCCTTCTTGGTGAACGGCTTGGCGAGGTACTCATCCGCACCCAACTTGACCGACTCCACGGCGCTATCGATGGTGGGATATCCCGTAACCATCATGACGCACGTCGCCTTGAAATTTTCCCTCACGTGGCGAACCAGTTCCATGCCTCCGATTTCGGGCATTTTCAGGTCGGTGATGACCAGATCCACGGCGGCGTTTTCCAGCAATTCCACGCCTTCCCGCACGCCGGATACCGTATACACCCGGTGTCCCAGCGGTTCCAGGTGACGACGGATCAGGTCCAGCGCGTCGGGGGAGTCGTCCACCACAAGGATGGACACCGGCTTGTGAGGTTCGCAACGTTCGTCAGGCATCCGGCGTTCCTTCCGTCGGCAAAACGATGGTAAACGTGGTTCCCTTTCCCAACTCGGAATCCACCTCGATCCGACCTTTGTGAGATTGGATGATGCCATGCACCACCGACAGTCCCAGCCCCGTACCCAGGTTGACGTCCTTCGTGGAGAAAAACGGTAGAAATACTTGCTTTTTTACGTCGGGGGACATGCCCATGCCGTCGTCCTGAACGACCACGAGAACGTTTTTCTCGCCGTTGGCTGTGCGGATTTCGAGGGTTCCCCCCGGCGACATCGCCTGCACGGCGTTCACCACGAGATTCAAAATCACCTGCCGCACCTGAGCTTCGTCCGCCACGATGGGCGCGAGATCGGCGGCGAGGTCGGTGTTTACCCGGATGGCGTCCTTGGCCAGACGTCCGCCGAAAAACGACAGCACATCGCGGACCACCCGGTTGACATCCACCGGGCGGCGGCGTGTGGGAACCTGCCGCGCGAATAACAAGAGTTTGCGCACCACCTCCCGCGCGTGGAGGGACGCCGCCTCGATGCGTTTCACATCGTGTTTTCCAGCCTCCGGCATGTCGGGAAGATCTTGTAACAACTCCGCAAATCCTAAAATGCCGGTCAGCGGTTCGTTCAGTTCGTGGGCCACTCCGGCGGAAAGCTGTCCAATGGTCGCCAGGCGGTCGGCGTGCCGCAACTGCTCCTGAAGCCGGTCCTGCTCTTTCAGTGCCTGCCGCCGTTCGAGGATCAACGCCACCTCCCGCGCCACGGAGTCGATCAGATGCCGTTCCTCGGCCAGAAACGGGCCGTCGTCGAGTTCCGGTCGGGATTCGCGATACGCCACCTCGACACATCCCCGCACCACGCCGTCCACTTCGATTTCCGCCGAAAGCTTTTTGCCGCCGTCCAGATATCCATCGGTGCAAAACCGCTGTCCGTCCAGGAAAATACAGGCTTCGGTGATCTCCGGATACAGCCAAGCAGGAGGCAGAAGCGAAACGATTTTTCGTAACGATTCGCCGATTTTTCGCGGTCCCCGCACGGCTTCCTTGGCGATGCCATACATGCAGGTCAACTCTTTGACCCGCTCACGCAATTCGAATTGGGATTGGTTGTGCGAAAACGCCAACCCAAGGGATCGCCCAAGTGTCTCGAAAGTTTCGGCCTGCCAGGGTTCTTCTTTTCTTTCGTTTCGGTAGGCCAATAGCACCGCGCCGCGTATGTGGTCGCCTACGGGCAGGTAAATGACCACCACCGTTCGAAACCGCGCGGATGCCTCGGAATCGCGGCATACTGCGGTCAGCGGAGCATCCATCCCGGACTCTTGCAGGAAAAAGCGCGAGACGCTTTCGACATCACGAGCGATGCGCAGGCTTTTCGGTAGAAATTCTTTTATGGTTTCGGGATTCCGAATGGTTTCGCAGAAAAAGCGGGGAGAACCGTGTTCTCTCGTATCGCAGTGAAAAGCCCGGCTTTTTTCCGTGGTGGCGATTTCCACGGCGTCACAGGAAAACAGGTCCAGCAAGGAGAACGAGGCATCCTTGAGGATTTCCAGCGTCATGCGTCCCCGGTCGGCCAAGGCGAGCATACTGTTGGAAAAACGCCGGAAATCTTCTGTGGTTTTTCCAGGCGCAAGAGTGGAATCCGCCATTTTCATGAGTGGAACATTCCCCGATTTGCCAAGAATTCACAAAATTTCGTCATTTTATATAACTTGTTATATTTGCCGTTCCGTTGTCTGAAACTCCCGACTCCGTAACGATGGAAGTATAACGAAAAAGCTTCTCTTTTCCCACACGGGCGAAGAAAAAAGGGGCCGCTCCGTATTTGGAAGCGGCCCCGAAAATCCACGAATCCGAATCGATCCTCAGACCCGACCGCGCATTCTGGCGGCATTGGCCACGCGCTCGATGGCGATCATGTACGCCGCGTCGCGCATGTAGACATCGCGCTTCTCGGCGAGATCGGCCATGGAGTTAAACGCGCGGGTCAGGGTGGCATCGAGTTTTTCGAGCACTTCTTCCTTTTCCCAGTAGAAATTCATGTTGGCCTGCACCTGCTCGAAGTAAGAACAAGTCACGCCTCCGGCGTTGCACATGAAATCGGGAATCACGAATATTTTCCGCTGCTTGAGCACTTCGTCCGCCTCGCGGGTGGTCGGGCCGTTCGCGCCTTCGGCCACCAGTTTCACGCGGGGGGAGATCCGACCGATGGTTTCGGCGTTGAGCTGGTTTTCCAGCGCGCAAGGCACCATCAGATCCACGTCCTGCACCAGCCATTCGTCGCCCGGCAGGATTTCGTATCCGGCCTCGCGTGCACGTTCCTTGTCGATGGCTCCGAAGCTGTCGGTGATCGATACGAGGAAGTCCGGGTCGATGCCGTCTTCATGACGATAAGTATAGGCCACGTTGTCGTTTTCGTCCCAGCAGGAGACGCAGACCACCCGGCCCCCGTATTGTTTGAACAGTTTTGCGGCATACTGGGCCACGTTGCCGAAGCCCTGGAAAGCGGCGCTCATCTCGCTAAGTTCCAGTTTCATGCGTTTCAAGGCTTCGCGCACGCAATACATCACACCGTATCCAGTAGCTTCGGTGCGTCCCAGAGAACCACCCATGCCGATAGGTTTGCCGGTAATGAATCCCGGATAGTGCCCGCCCGCGAGGGTTTCGTATTCGTCGAGCATCCACAGCATGTGCTGTCCGTTGGTCATCACGTCCGGGGCGGGAACGTCGCAGACGGGACCGACGTTACGAAACACCTGCCGTACCCAGCCACGGCAGATCTGCTCCTGCTCGCGCGGCGAAAGCTTGCGCGGGTCGCAGATCACACCGCCTTTGCCGCCTCCCAGCGGGATATCCACCACGGCGCATTTCCAGGTCATCCACGAAGCCAGCGCCCGCACAGTGTCGGAGGTTTCCTGGGGATGGAAGCGGATACCGCCTTTGCAGGGACCACGAAGGTCGTTGTGCTGTACGCGGAAACCCCGGAAAACACGGGTGGAACCGTCGTCCATGCGCACGGGAATGGTAAAATGAAATTCCCGCGCAGGCCAGCGCAGCAGTTCACGCACGCCGGGTTCGAGTCCCAGCATGTCCGCCACGTGATCGAATTGGGCCTGAGCCATCTCGAAGGGGTTGAACGATGTCGCCATACCAATCTCCTGTTACTAGAAAAATGAAAAAATAGGTGTCGCTTTCGACCGAACCCCCGGAAAAAACCTTTCAGTCGTACATTTCGCAATGCCAAACGCCGGAGGACGGTTTCGGCAGCTTGCAATCCCGGCGATGCTCACAATTCGCGCAAAGACCGAGAATATGAATCGTTTCCGTTCCCGTATTCTCGGAAACGGCCTTTTTCTTCGAACCCACGAGTTCCGGTCGGGGTAGCAAACAGCATTCGTACATTTCGCATTCGATGATCGCGCCCCGACTCGATCGCCACACGTTGCAATCGGACAGGTTGGCGCAATTCACGCAAAGTCCCAGTGCCTCGTCTGCCTGCTCCCGGCTGCTCGGGAATCCGTCTTTTCTTTCTACCTGCATAGTTTTCATGGAACCTCTCCTTGCTTTACGGTTTGTCCTGGCGGGCGTTTCACATCCCGCGCTGACTTCGTAAAAGCAGGAGCCATGCCAAAGCGGCCCATCCGATACTCGCAACATGCGTAAAAAGCAACAAATATTTGATTGAAAAGGCTTTTTTTCTTTTTCAATCATTTTTCCACGGGGCATTTCCCGAGTATTTTTTATCCCCGAATCCGAAATAAACCGGGGAATTTCTCCCCACCGGTAAAAAACACCCCGCACGAGAAAGGTTTTCATCGAAACGTTCTTGATGCCTCTGTGAGTTTTTTCCGGGGCAATGGAAATGGAGAGAAAGTATTGGAAGCCTCCAATCACCGGTGCGGCGAGGCGTAAGCTCGCCGTGATTTCGGTCTTTTCCGGCAGGTTTACGCCTCGCCGCTACAACTCTTTCGTCTCGTTCTTTGAATTTCTCCACATTTTCATTCACACCCTGATTCGGCAAATTCGGAAATTTGGCACGGGCCTTGCCGTACGCACAATGCTATAGTAGTGAAGCGTTTACGCTCCCATGAAAGAAGGCAAGCCGCATGAGCACACTGGACGACCTCAAGCACCGTTTCGATACCTTCCGCGCCCTGATGCCGCATAAAATCCGGGAAATTCTGCTGGTTTCCAGCGCGTACGACGCCTACGTCCTGGAAGAGGACGGCAGCCTGGAGGAACGCATCTGGGATCAGTACATGGAACGGGGGCTTTCCTCGGTCCCACGGATTCGAAAAGTCTCCACCATTGATGGGGCGCTGGACATCGTGCACCGGGAACGGGTGGACCTCGTACTGACCATCCTCCACGACGAAAGCGACATGGCCTCCCAACTGGCCGAGCGGATCCGCGAGGCACGGGCGGATTTGCCGGTGGTATTCCTGGTCACGGACCCGGACATGCTCGCCCAGCTTCCTCCTCAAAACGATTCGGAAGCCCCCGGCGTGTTCTTGTGGCAGAACGACCCGGCCTTGCTACTGGCCATCGTCAAAAGCTACGAGGACCGTCTGAACGTCGCCCACGACACCGAGTTGGGCAAGGTCCGCGTGATTCTGCTGGTCGAGGACTCGGTGTCGCATTACTCGTCGTTTCTACCGCTGATGTACACCTCCATCATGCGGCTGACCAACCGCCTGATGGACGACAGTCTCAACCACCTGCACAGGCAGTTGCGGATGCGCTCGCGGGCGAAAATCCTGCTTGCGGACAGTTTCGAGAAGGCGATGGAGTTTTTCCATGCCTACCGTCCCTACCTGCTTGGGGTCGTCACCGACGTGCGTTTTCGAAGAAACGGAGACTTCGACGACAACGCCGGATTCGAGCTCACCCGTAGATTGCGGGAAAAAATCCCGGAATTGCCGGTATGCATTCAATCCGCCGAACCGGAAAAAAACCGGTCATCGGCTCACGACATCGACACGCACTTTCTTGACAAGAACTCCATTCATCTGCTGGAAGATCTCGAACGCTGGCTGATGGACTGCATGGGATTCGGAGATTTCGTGTTCCGAGATTCACAAGGTCATGAAATCCTTCGAGTTTCCACGCCCGGAGAACTGATCGATGCACTCAAGACCGTCCCCATGGACAGTGTGATCCGCCATGCCCGGCACCAGGATTTCTCCCACTGGATGATGGCCCGCACCGAAATCGCCATCGCCGAACGGCTATCTCCGGCGCGTGTCGAGGATTTCCGTAGCGACGAAGACATCCGCCGCCACATCATGCACGTCATCGAAACCGTGCAGTACGAGAAGCAAAGCGACGTCATCACGCACTATTCCCCGGGCAAAAACCCGTTCGAACTCCAGTTCATGCGATTGGGAAGCGGTTCTCTGGGCGGCAAAGCGCGAGGCATCGGCTTTTTACGCTATCTGCTCTCTCGTCTCGAAATCCGTCGTGATTTCCCGGACATCGGCATCGAAATCCCGCCCACGCTCGTGATCTGCGCCGACAAATTCACGGATTTTGTCGACCGTCACGACCTTTGGGACTTCGCGCTCGATAAAAATACCCGGCAGGAGGACATCCGCCGCCGTTTTCTGGAATTGCCGGTACAGAACGAGTTGATCGAAGATCTTCGCCACTATTTGCGTTTCGTGCAAGCTCCGCTGGCGGTGCGTTCATCCAGTATGATGGAGGATTCCCGCAACTTCCCGCTGGCCGGGTTGTATTCGACCTACATGCTGCGCAACAACGAAGAGGATCTCGAACGACGGCTGGAAGCGCTGCTGCGCGCCATCAAGCTGGTGTGGGCTTCGACCTTCGGCAGCGATCCCAAGGCGTATTTTCGCCAGACCGCCTACCGACTCAAAGACGAACGCATGGCGGTGGTTGTCCAGACCCTGGCGGGAAGCAACCACGGCGGAGACTTTTATCCCACGTTTTCCGGGGTGGCACAGTCCCACAATTTCTATCCCGTCTCGTACATGAAACCGGAAGACGGCGTAGCCCAGATTGCTTTGGGACTGGGGAAAACCGTTGTCGAGGGGGGAGCCATCGTGCGGTTCTGTCCCAAATATCCACAGGTTCTGCCCCAGTTCGCGAAAATTAGGGACTATCTCTACTTCACGCAGAAAGATTTCTATGCCCTCGATATGCACCCAATCCAAGAGGCCGTCGAAAACACTCCCAGCCAGGACGACGACCTCGTGCGGCTGCCCCTCGAACGGGCCGAACGTCACGGAGTGCTTCAGCACGTAGCCTCGGTGTACCAGTCGGAAAGCGAAGTGCTGGTAGACAGTTTCTTTTACGAGGGACCGCGCATCGTCACTTTCATGAAAGTGCTACGCGATCCCCGATTGCGCCTGGGTGAATTGCTGGGACGTCTGCTCGCCCACTCGCAATACGCCATGCGCACCCCAGTGGAAATCGAATTTGCGGTGGATCTGCACGGTGGCAACAAACCCATCGTTTATCCACTGCAATTGCGTCCCATGGCTTCGAAAAGCCGGTGGGAAAAAATCCGCATCGAGCCGGAACTTAAAAAACGTGCGGTGTGCTACTCGAACCAAACCCACGGCAACGGCATCGTTCGGAATATCTCCGACGTCGTGTACGTCCGACCGGACGCTTTCGATACAGCAAAAACCACTGAAATTGCAAGAGAAATCGGAGAATTCAACAGAAAGCTCGTCGAGGCGCGCCGCCCGTATCTGCTCGTCGGTTTCGGTCGTTGGGGCTCAACCGATCCGTCCATGGGCATCGGAGTGCGCTGGTCGCAGATTTCCGGTGTGAAGGTGCTCGTCGAAGCAGGCTTGGAAGCCTTCAACGTCGATCCGGCCCAGGGAACGCACTTTTTCCAGAACGTCACCTCGCTCAACATCGGCTGCTTGTCCGTGCCCTACGATTCGGAGTCCTTTTTCCACTGGGACTGGCTGGAGGAACGCCCCCCGGTGGAACAAACCCGCTATCTCAAACACGTGCGGCTGGAATCACCCCTGGACATCCGCATCGACGGTCGGGAGGGGGAGGCGGTAATCGCCCTGGGAGACTGACGCCTGTTCGCGTTCCGGGAGAAGCCCAGGAGAATTCCATACTACTTCTTTCCCTGATTTCCATGGAAGGATGTTTGTTTGGAAGGGTGCCAAGGTCTTTCGCCATCAGGCGAATGGCCTTGAAAACACGAAGAAACCGGGCCATCGATCCGTTCCGGATCGAAGACCCGGGCACCCTCTTTCATCTTCCAAGTCAGGTTCGTGCAAAATCCGAAATCGAAGCGCGTGTGCCATAGTCTCACGGACCTTCAGGTCCGGGAGGCTGTGCAACCCATTGAAAACACAGCCTTCCGCGCTTCGCGCGTAAGACTATGGCACATGAAAGTTCATAAAATGCCACAAAATAACAAGATTATTCAAGTCACTCTCTTGAAAAATGAACGAAGCCCCCGAAGCTTGCGTCTCCCTCTCCGATCCTATAGGATTACGCCGCGAGAGAGAGAAGATTGGGTTGGGGAAAGGGTGCTGTAATGGAACGCCGGCTTCGGGTCTTTTTTTCGAACCTGCTTCGTTCCTGGTGGCTGGTTCTGATATTGTTCGCCGTGCTGCTCGGTCCGGCGGCGTACTACGCTTCCCTGATTCGCGTGGACAACTCCACCGACAGCCTGCTGCTAAAAACCGATCCCGCGATCCGCGACTGGAACCTGCTCAAGGAACGCTTCGGCTCGGACGAATTCATCCTCATCGCCTTCGAGGCCGACCGCCAGTTTACGCCGGACTTTCTCTCCACCATCGATGAAATCGAACACAAACTGGAAGCGACGCCGCACCTCAAGGCCAGCCGCTCGCTGATCTCGATCTACCGCGAAGTGCATCCATTGTTCGATCCGCATGACCCCGGCGACTGTGAAAAATTGCAAAAATTTGCCAAAAGTACGCCATTTTTCCAAAAACAGGGACTGATCGCGCCGGGCAGGCTGTTTTCCCTCGTGCTGCAACTTTCCTTTACGGAACCGAAAGAACGGGTGGAAGTGGTCGAATTCGTCAATACCTCCCTCGCTCCCTACGAAGCCAAGGCCGAATCCCCCTTCAAGGCCATCCGCAAAGTGGGACAACCCTACGTCAGCTATGAACTCGACCGCGTGTCGGTGAAGATCGGCGGGCAGTTTTTCCCGCTGTACGTGCTGTTTTCGGCGCTGCTGATCGTTTTTCTCTACCGCTCCGTCCGGGGGATGGTCGCCGTGTTGCTCACCTTCGGCGTCGTCGTAGCATTTTCGGTCGCCATGGTGGAGTTGACCGATTCGTTCCTCAATATGCTGTCGAATATCCTGCCTCTGATGGTGATGATTATCTCGCTCGAAACCCTGATGCACATTTATTCGGGGTACGTGCGCCAGCCCGATGGCGTCGAGCCGCGCGAGCATCTTGTGCGGGTGCTTTCCAACAAGACGACAGCCTGTTTCATGGCGGTATTCACCACGATGGTGGGTTTCGCCAGCTTTTCCACATCGGGCATCCAGCCGATTCACGACCTCGGCGTACAGGTAACGATGGGCCTCGCCATCAGTTTCCTCGTAGCCTTCACCTTGTTTCCGATCCTCCTCGACCGCCTGCGCCCTCCGACCGCCAAGGACAAAAACACCGTAGGTTTCACGGCCATGGACCCGGTGCTGGAAGCGGTCCCGGCGTTTACGTACCGTTATCGCTGGCTGATTCTTCCCGTGGCGGTGGTGCTGGTCGGCCTGGGGATCGCGGCGTTTTCGGGCATGAAGATGGAGACGAACACGATCAAGTACCTCAGTGAAAAGAGCGCCACCCGGCAGGATTCGCTCTACGTCGAGGAACACCTGATGGGGTTGAGCAGTCTCGAAGTCATGCTGGACGCCGAGGAGGGCTTTTTCTCGAAACCCGAAAACCTCCGTGCGTTGCATGAGTTGGAAAGCAAACTCGAAACCCACGAACACATCCAGGGCACCTTGAGCGCTTCCACCCTCATCCGCACCGCCAACCACATCGCCAACGGAAAAGATTCCTTTCCAACCATCAATTTCCGCCTGTTTCCACTCATCGCCGCCCTTAGTCAACAGGACATCTGGAAAACCTACATCACCAAAGATTTCAGGCACTTGAGATTGTCCGTGATCTCCAAGATGGTCGATTTCGAAACGTTCATGAAAATCAAGCGCGGTTTCGACGACGAATGGAAAGCCTTCGTCGAAAAGCACGAAGCGTTCAAAGACGTGAAAACCACGATCACCGGCACCGCGCCCATGCTGGCCAAGGTGAACATCTACCTTTCCGATACGTTGGTGCAAAGTTTCGGCGGAACGCTGGTTATCGTGTTCGTTCTTTTCCTGATCCAGTTTCGCTCGTTCCGCCTGAGCCTGATGGCCATGACACCTTCTTTGTTCGCGATTTTCCTGATGTTTTGCCAGATGTGGATCATGGGGCTGAAACTAGGCATCGGGACGATTCTGCTGGCGACCATCGTCCTGGGGATCAGCGTGGACGCCACAATTCACTTTCTCTATCATTTCCAGGAAAAACGCCGGGACAAAAACAGCGAGTTGGAAGACGCCCTGCGGCATACGTTGTCCATCACCGGGCGCGCACTGGTGCTGGCCACTATGACGATTTTCTGCGGTTTCCTGATTTTCGCGCTGGCTGATTTCCCGCCGCTGGAACAATTCGGCATTTTGACGGGCAGCGCCATCGTGTTCGGCCTTTTCGGGGATCTTCTGGTGCTTCCGGCGTTGATCTGGGTCGTGAATAGAAAAGAGAAACCCTCCAGAGAAAAGCAAAATGTCGGGTAATAAATTTACACAGCCCACGCATCGGAACCACGTTTTTGGTTGGAAAACACAATTTTTCCCATGTTTTCATTCACACCCTTCATGCCGTGGGTGCATCACAAAAAATTGCCACTTTGTAAAAAAACGCTCATGGCGAGTGATTTGCGAAGCAAATCGTATCGAGCCATACCATTTACTCCTCGATACACAGCCCTATGGGCGGCACTCGGAGTAAGCGGTATGCAATTTGAGTAAAATGACTATATCCTGTGATTCACCCTCATGCCGTCCCCGCAAGAAAAACGTTGTGCCCAAGCCGAGAATATACTAAATTTATAACATGGTGATTTCTTCAACGGGATCGGACGAGCGACCATGAATGCTCTGAAAGCAACCTGTCGACTCCTTGCCGTGTTATTTTTCGGCTTGCCCCTCGCTTTGGCGATGGCCGAAACGCCTTCCTCCTTCCCCAACCCGGAAGAACAAACCCGAATGGAAGAATTGCTCGGTCCCGACCCGATGCCCGATTTCGAGATGTTCACCGACGAGGATCTCATCAGCAACAAGCTGCAACTGCCACCTTCACCCCTCGATCGGGTTCGCGTCTGCCTGCAAAAGCGCCGCAGTTCGATCCGTATCAAAGCCAACGACCCGATTTTCTACGATCCGGAAACCGACCTGATTCTGTTCCGGGGACAGAGCAGCGGCTATTACACCGTCAAAGCGGACGGCGACTGGCTGCGTATCAACGGCAACCTCGTGCAGGCGAAACAGGTGCGGGTCAAATCGGCGATGATGCATCTCCAGGTCGATGGCAGACTCTACCGGGAAGACTTGCTGATCCTGCGCGATCCTTCCGACATGAACCTGTTGTGGCTCACCAATGAATTGCATCTCGAACGCTACCTGTACGGCCTCATCAACCAGGAAGTGCTGTCCTCCTGGCCGTTGGAAGCGAAAAAAGCACAGGCCGTGGCGGCCCGAAGCTATGCAAGTTACCGAAAACAAACGAGAACCACCGGCCTGTGCGATGTCGAACCCACCGCGCTGGACCAGATGTACGGCGGCATGAACGCCGAAGATCCGGAAGCCCGACAAGCCGTCCAAGAAACCGAAGGCGAAGTGCTCACGTACAATCAGCAAGTGGCCGCCGCGTTCTATCACTCCTCCTGCGGCGGGCAGACGACCTCCTCGGAATCCGTCTGGGGCAAACCGTTTCCCTATCTGAAAAGCATTACCAGCCCTTACGGAGAAAAATCCCCAAAAGACCACTGGAACGCCGTTTTTTCGGTGGACACGGTTATGCATCGCCTGGAGATTCCCAAAGCGCACGGCAAACGTTTTTTCCTGATCGTCACGAGCAGGAACGAATCCGGTCGGGTAAAGGAAGTCACGCTTCGATACGGCACGGTATCGAAAACGATGACGGGCAACGAATTTCGAAAAGCCTTGGGATTTACGAAACTTCCGAGCACGCGCTTCAGTTTCAAACGCCAGGGCGACCAGTACCGCTTCGACGGTCGGGGCAACGGGCATGGCGTCGGCATGTGCCAGTGGAGCGCTGCGGGCATGGCGGAGCAGAACTTCAATTACCGGCAGATTCTCCAGTTTTTCTATCCTGGGACGGAGATTCAAAGGCTATATTGACATGAATCGGAAACACTTGGATCGAAGGCAGTTTTTACGCATCACGGGCCTTGGTCCCATGGGTGTGGTGCTGGCGGGTCAGGGAGTTTGGCTCACGGCCTGCGGCATGGACCGGGACAAGATGAAAAAAGCCGTCGCCGCCTGGCGAACCCTGCCCTCTCCCCAGCAGGATATCAATCCTGCAACGTTTTCGCTGGCTTACGCTATTTTGGCTCCCAGTTCATGCAACAGTCAGCCGTGGATGGTCCGCCTGTTCGACGAAGGCTTCGACCTGCACGCCAACCCCGAACGAATGATGCCCATCGCCGATCCTTTGGGC
This sequence comes from Myxococcota bacterium, assembly GCA_963663525.2. Classification (GTDB taxonomy): domain Bacteria; phylum Myxococcota_A; class SURF-8; order SURF-8. The sequence continues at coordinate 2,392,236 of CAXXHC010000001.1, read as the reverse complement.
CGGGAAACTCTTGTAAGTCTTGGTTGTTTTGCCGAAGCCGCGACCATCGCGGCGAGTTCCTGCCGACGCCAGACCACAATTCTTCCGTTTCCCAAAGGGACGGAAAACTGGCAGGACGGATCGCGTCCGGTGGCACGTCTCGTGTTCGGAAAATACGGCAGCGCCGAAGACGATCCCGCATTTTACGACATGGCCCGCCGACGGACGAACCGTCTCCCTTATGCGGAAGATACTTCGTTTTTGAGTGGTGAACTCGATGATTTAACGTCCGCCCTCAAGGGAGAGGGACTGTCGGTACGTCTCTGGTATAGCGTGGGAGAACGGGAAAAACTCGCCGATCTTTGCGAACGAGCCGTGCGTGAACTGGCACAAGACGCCGATTTATGGCGAGACAGAATGCGGTGGATGCGCTGGAGCGATGATGCCTTTTTAAAACAATTGGATGGCATTGGTTTGGCGCATTATGGTCTAACCGGCACAAAATTGCATTTCGCCCGGCATATGGCTTCTCCCGACGATCTCCATACCGAAAAATTCATCGATTTCATGGCCCAAAGCGCACGGACACAGGCCATGAGCGCCCGTGGATTTCTGTTGCAGTCCTCCCCCCCCGACTTCGAACATACGTTTCGGGCTGGAAAAGCATTTTTCCGCTTCCAACTGGCGGCAGCACATCGCGTGATCGCAAGCCAACCGATGAATCAAGTGCTTTTGGCTCCGAACATCGCCAAGGAATTCAACCTTTGGTCCGCACTGCCGAACTGGCTCCAGCCTCAAATGATGATCCGCTTGGGCCGCGCCAACGAAGGCCCAGCCACTCCCCGCCGTGACGTGTCGAGCATTTTGATGGGATAAAATGGATTTTTTCGGTTTTTTTACCGATTTTTGCCTTTATAGCTTCTTTTCCACGTCTTCCACGCTGATTTTCGTCAAGGTCACGGTATCGCTTGAACCTTCCAACTCCACATCGTCGGAAATCATCGCGGTGTAGTGATCGATGTAAATCCGGTCGCCGTACTCCAACATGCATTCATCCAGGACCAGTTCGGCATTGACCCTCGTTCCGTTACGTCCCAGGTTTTTCAGTCTCCAGCGATCCCCAACCGGCTCGATACGAGCGTGAATGCGTGAAATGCTCGGCCCCACCAAAGTGACATCGCATTCGCTGGAACGTCCGAACGTCACTTCTTTTTTTTCTAACGCCAGTTTGATAAAGCGTTGCCCATCCTGATAAAATTCCAATCTCGGCATCTTTGTCCCTTGCCTTTCCTTGGGCGGATGAATCTCCAGAGCCCAGCCCTAAGTACAATTATTTTTTTCTCGTGACTCCCCGTTTTTGCAGGAATCGTAAAGCGTGCGTCTATTTTTTAGACGGTCCCGCCCCTCTCTTTTGTAAATTGCAACTGGATATATCTTTAACCTTCTTTCCTTTTACACGTCAAAATGAGGAAAGGCAAGACGTATCAGGCAAGTGAAATCCACAAGAGCGTGAGTTTTTTACAAGACTATAGCGTTTCTTATTTGGTTTTAGCGATACGGTTTCCGCTCATTTCGAGTGATTGATCGAAGATCGATCGTATCGAGACACGAGCATCCGCCCCTCGATACAACGCCCTCCGGGCACCACTCGGGATGAGCGTTATTGACATCGCTAAAATCAAATAAGAACCGCTATAGTTCCCTCTCTAAAAACCTAAACAAGCGGAAAAAGAAAATCCCGACCGTTGAAACGATCGGGATTTTGAATTTAAATGCCCGGCGTCGACCTACTCTCCCACGCAGTTTCCCACGCAGTACCATCGGCGCTGGAGGACTTTACCTTCGAGTTCGGGATGGGATCGGGTGTGGCCCCTCCGCCATAGACACCGGGCAAAACTTTCGAATAATACTGAAATTTCAGAGGCATACGACAAACGTATATCCAACCTTGATCTGCCACACAGAAAAAGTGGTCAAGCCGTTCGGACAATTAGTACCAGTAAGCTCAAGGTCTTGCAACCCTTTCACACCTGGCCTATCAACCTGGTAGTCTCCCAGGGTCCTTATTTTCCGAAGAAAGGGAGATCTAGTCTTAGGGTGGGCTTCCCGCTTAGATGCCTTCAGCGGTTATCCCGTCCGCACGTAGCTACCCTGCAATACCGCTGGCGCGATAACAGGCACACTAGAGGTGCGTCCACCCCGGTCCTCTCGTACTAGGGGCAGCTCCCTTCAAATCTCCTACGCCCACGACAGATAGGGACCGAACTGTCTCACGACGTTCTAAACCCAGCTCGCGTACCGCTTTAATTGGCGAACAGCCAAACCCTTGGGACCGGCTCCAGCCCCAGGATGCGATGGGCCGACATCGAGGTGCCAAACCTCCCCGTCGATGTGGACTCTTGGGGGAGATCAGCCTGTTATCCCCGGAGTACCTTTTATCCGTTGAGCGATGGCCCTCCCGTATAGGACCACCGGATCACTAACACCTGGTTTCCCACCTGCTTGACCCGTCGGTCTCGCAGTCAAGCTCCCTTATGCGTTTACACTCTACGGCTGGTTTCCAATCAGCCTGAGGGAACCATCGCGCACCTCCGTTACATTTTAGGAGGTGACCGCCCCAGTCAAACTACCCACCAGACAGTGTCCCGGACCCGGATTACGGGCCACGGTTAGACATCCAAACATATCAGGGTGGTATTTCAAGGATGGCTCCACCGAAGCTAGCGCTCCAGCTTCAAAGCCTCCCACCTATCCTACACAAATATGCCCGAATGTCACTGTCAAGCTGTAGTAAAGGTTCACGGGGTCTTTCCGTCTAGTCGCGGGTAAACGGCATCTGCACCGCTAATTCAATTTCGCTGTGTAGCTGGTTGAGACAGTGGGGAAGTCGTTACGCCATTCGTGCAGGTCGGAACTTACCCGACAAGGAATTTCGCTACCTTAGGACCGTTATAGTTACGGCCGCCGTTTACCGGGGCTTCGGTTCATAGCTTCGGTTACCCTAACTAGTCCCCTTAACCTTCCGGCACCGGGCAGGCGTCAGACCCTATACATCATCTTGCGATTTTGCAGAGTCCTATGTTTTTAGTAAACAGTCGCCACCCCCGTTTCTCTGCAACCGACTCCCGCTCCGGACGCAAAGTCCTTCACGGTTTGCCGGCACACCTTCTCCCGAAGTTACGGTGTCAATTTGCCGAGTTCCTTAACCAGCTTTCACACAAGCGCCTTGGGATACTCTCCCCGCCTACCTGTGTCGGTTTGCGGTACGGTCACCAAAGTGACTACCTCCGGACCTTTTCTAGGAAGCATGGAATAATCCAGTTTACGGCTGCAAGCAGCCTCCTCATCACCTCTCGGCGTTGTTTCCGCGTTTGATCCTACGGAAACCGCCTACCGGCTTAAACCCTCAAATCCATCTGAGGGATGGACTATCCTTCTCCGTCAGCCCTGAGATCAAAACCACAATGGTGGTGCAGGAATATTAACCTGCTTCCCATCGCCTACGCCTTTCGGCCTCGGCTTAGGAACCGACTAACCCTGGGCGGATTAACCTTGCCCAGGAACCCTTAGGCTTACGGCGGGAGTGTTTCTCACACTCCTTATCGCTACTCATGACTGCATGATCACTTCTGTACCGTCCAGCCGTCCTTCCGGTCGACCTTCAGCCAGTACAGAACGCTCCCCTACCGTTCCTCAGAACCCGCAGCTTCGGTATCACGCTTAGCCCCGTTATATTTTCGGCGCAGACTCACTTGACCAGTGAGCTATTACGCTTTCTTTAAAGGGTGGCTGCTTCTAAGCCAACCTCCTGGTTGTCGGTGTGTTTCCACATCCTTTTCCACTTAGCGTGAATTTAGGGACCTTAGCTGGCGGTCTGGGCTCTTTCCCTCTCGCCAAGGGACCTTATCACCCCCTGGCTGACTCCCGTGGTAACAGTTAATGGCATTCGGAGTTTGATTGGGGTTGGTAATCTGGTAAGACCCCTAGCCCATTCAGTGCTCTACCTCCATTACTGAATACACGAGGCTATACCTAAATATATTTCGGGGAGAACCAGCTATTTCCGGGTTTGATTAGCCTTTCACTCCGATCCACAGTTCATCCCCTAAGTTTTCAACCTTAGTGGGTTCGGTCCTCCACGCGATTTTACTCGCGCTTCAACCTGACCATGGATAGATCACCCGGTTTCGGGTCTACTCCCTGCAACTAAACGCCCTATTCAGACTCGCTTTCGCTACGGCTCCACCTAACGGCTTAACCTCGCTACAGAGAATAACTCGCAGTCTCATTATGCAAAAGGCACGCGGTCACCCATTTCCCGAAGGACATAGGGCTCCCACTGCTTTGTAGGTACATGGTTTCAGGTACTATTTCACTCCCCTCACCGGGGTACTTTTCACCTTTCCCTCACGGTACTTGTGCACTATCGGTCATCGGGTAGTATTTAGCCTTGGAAGACGGTCCTCCCAGCTTCCCACAGGGTTACTCGTGTCCCGCGGTACTCGGGATACCCGCCGGTTTGGCTTAGTTTTCGTTCACAGGGCTTTCACCTTCTCTGGCCGGACTTTCCAGACCGTTAAACTAACCAAACGTCCACCGTATGGCAGGTCCCACAACCCCGCAAGTAATTGCTTACCTACGGTTTGGGCTATTCCCCGTTCGCTCACCGCTACTCAGGGAATCTCAATTGATTTCTTTTCCTGCGGATACTTAGATGTTTCAGTTCTCCGCGTTAGCCTCGTACACCTATGTATTCAGTGTACGATGACAGAGTATTACCTCTGCCGGGTTTCCCCATTCGGAAATCTCCGGATCGAAGCTTGTTTAGCAGCTCCCCGAAGCTTATCGCAGCCATCCACGTCCTTCATCGCCTCCCGATGCCAAGGCATCCACCATGCACCCTTAGTAGCTTGACCACTAAAAAGTGTCGCAGATCAAGGTTCGACATACGTTTTCTTCGCTGTCTCGCCAGCCATACATTCTTGCGAATGCATGGATGCCTCATTCTCGTTTCAGTATTATTCGATTGTCAAAGATCGGAAAATGTCAATCATCCTTGCGGATGCTACATCCAATGGTGGAGGATGTCGGAGTCGAACCGGCGGCCTCCTGCGTGCAAAGCAGGCGCTCTACCAACTGAGCTAATCCCCCATGGGATTGTCGCCAGCTAAGCGAGATGGTGGGCCTGGGCAGACTTGAACTGCCGACCTCGCGCTTATCAGGCGCGCGCTCTAACCAAACTGAGCTACAGGCCCTTACCGCTGATTGTCTAACGAGCGTGAACCCTAGCAAGCAGTCTTCGAAGGTCGCCCCTCGCCTCAACCGATCCAATCTGAAAAAGAACACAAAAAAAGACCCGATCCAGAAAACTAAACAGCAGAAAGCCGACTCCGCGTGAGCGGGATGATCGAGTGATCGACCAGGTGTTTCCAAAAGGAAACTCCTTAGAAAGGAGGTGATCCAGCCGCAGGTTCCCCTACGGCTACCTTGTTACGACTTCACCCCAGTTACCAACCAGACCGTAAACGGCTACCTCCCGAAGGTTAGCGCACCGTTTTCAGGTCCAATCGACTTCCGTGGTGTGACGGGCGGTGTGTACAAGGCCCGGGAACGTATTCACCGCGTCATGCTGATACGCGATTACTAGCGATTCCGACTTCATGGAGTCGAGTTGCAGACTCCAATCCGAACTGAGGCCGGTTTTTTGAGATTGGCTTGCTCTCGCGAGTTCGCGACTCTTTGTGCCGGCCATTGTAGTACGTGTGTAGCCCCAGGCGTAAGGGCCATGAGGACTTGACGTCATCCCCACCTTCCTCCGGTTTAACACCGGCAGTCTCCTTAGAGTCCCCAACTGAATGATGGTAACTAAGGACAAGGGTTGCGCTCGTTGCGGGACTTAACCCAACATCTCACGACACGAGCTGACGACAGCCATGCAGCACCTGTCACCGGACTCCCCGAGGGGCACTCCCTGCTTTCACAGGGATTTCCGGGATGTCAAACCTGGGTAAGGTTCTTCGCGTTGCATCGAATTAAACCACATACTCCACCGCTTGTGCGGGCCCCCGTCAATTCCTTTGAGTTTTAACCTTGCGGCCGTACTCCCCAGGCGGAGCACTTAATGCGTTAGCTGCGGCACTGTAGGGGTCGATACCCACAACACCTAGTGCTCATCGTTTACGGCGTGGACTACCAGGGTATCTAATCCTGTTTGCTCCCCACGCTTTCGCGTCTCAGCGTCAGTGTCGGTCCAGGAAGGCGCCTTCGCCACCGGTATTCCTCCCGATATCTACGAATTTCACCTCTACACCGGGAATTCCCCTTCCCTCTCCCGCACTCTAGTTTAGCAGTTTCAAATGCACGTCCACAGTTAAGCTGTGGGATTTCACATCTGACTTACTATACCGCCTACACGCGCTTTACGCCCAGTAATTCCGAACAACGCTAGCACCCCCCGTATTACCGCGGCTGCTGGCACGGAGTTAGCCGGTGCTTCCTTTGAGGGTACCGTCAGCTCCCTTTCGGGCATTTCTTCCCCTCTGACAGGGCTTTACGATCCGCAGACCTTCATCACCCACGCGGCGTTGCTGCGTCAGGCTTTCGCCCATTGCGCAATATTCCCCACTGCTGCCTCCCGTAGGAGTCTGGACCGTGTCTCAGTTCCAGTGTGGCTGATCATCCTCTCAGACCAGCTATCCATCTTCGGCTTGGTAGGCCATTACCCGACCAACTACCTAATGGACCGCGAGCCCATCTCAAGGCGCCGGAGCTTTGACCATAGTTACTTATGCAACCATGATATTATTCGGTATTAGCACTCCTTTCGAAGTGTTATTCCCAACCTCGAGGCAGGTTACCCACGTGTTACTCACCCGTTCGCCACTCTAATCACTTCCCGAAGGAAGCTTTCTCGTTCGACTTGCATGTGTTAAGCACGCCGCCAGCGTTCGTTCTGAGCCAGGATCAAACTCTCCAATTAAATCGGAAAAGTTTGCCTAGACTTGTAGCCTAAAGCTTACTCAATTTCAATGATTGGGGCACCCAATCATCAAGTTTTCTGCTGTTTAGTTTTCAAAGATCGGATCAATCGGCAAGTCGAAGTTTATATTCGAACTCGCCAGAGAAGTCAACAACTTTTTTTCAATTTCTTCCGCCGTGGGCTTTGCGACTCGACAGCCACCGTTTCCTCGGCGTGGGCGACGGAATAAACCAGTTTTCGCCCTCGTTGTCAACTTCTTTTTTTCTTTTTTTTCAATTTCCGGAGGAAGCGTTTTTTCCGTCCGGCGGTAACCACTGTCGAAGCAGGGAAACCATGCCTTGAAAGCCGAGATCTCGTTCCCGTCAGCGGCTGAGCACGAAAATAATTTTTATATGGTTCGCACTGCAACCCGGCGTTCGGGAAGGGATTCGATCTCAGGTTTTCAAAGCTGCCACTCGTAAGCGGCGAAGGGGTTTCTATTAAAACGACGCAGGGAAGTCAATGAAAATTTAACAAATTTTAAGAAATCTTTTTCCACTAATAATTACAATCACTTACAGTTCATCCAGCTAATCGGATACTTGAAAATTCTAGACGCCAAAACAAGCAGCCTTTGAAAAATCAAGGCGTAACCGTCTCGGTACCGTTCTTTTTACCCCTGATCTCCTCATCGAATTGCCTTCCAGGTCTAGGATTGGTATAGTGGGGAGCCAGGATGCAACATACCGTTTTTAACAAAACCTTATGGAACCCCGATAAATAGCCGCGCCGCCCGCGCCTTATTTTATCGCCGTTCCCGCATTGAAAGCGGCTCACCATGAAATTCCGCCTCGCTCTCGTTTTCGTTACGCTCCTGATCGGCCTGTCCGGCTGCGCCAAACCCCAACCGATTCCGGCACCCGCGCCTCCTCCTCCCGCAGAAGAACTTCCACCTCCCCCGGAACCACCGAAACTGTGGGAAATGGCCTCCCCGGCCTCTCCATCCGTCGGCGCTTCCGCCGAGCCTGTCGAGATGACGGGAGAGGAGCACTACCTCGCGGAATTCGTGCACCAGGCGCTGAAACCCGTCTCCGCCCCTCCCACTACCAACGGAATCCTGGTCCAGGCCGCTAGGGAACTGAGCCGCTTTACAGCGCTCAACCAGGTCACGCCACCCCCGGATTTCGTGGATTTCGCGTTGCAGTGGTGCGGAAGCTACGATCCGAGCGTGGAATTCCTGCATTATTCCTACGAAATCGATCGAAACGACTTCTCCGACTTCAAACAGCAACTGAGTCAGTGGGTGAATGCCATGCGCGAACGCGGTCCACTGACCCGCTTCGGCCTGGGTGTTTTTCACGTGGAAACCAAGAGCAAGACACAAGGTACGCTTTCTTACGTCACGCTTTTGGCGTCAAGACAGACTCTCGAACTCAAGCCGATGACCAAGCAAATCGATCCCCAAAGCCGCTTTTATCTGGAAGGCCGAACCGTATCGCAGGAAAAACCCCTGCACGTGTTTGTCACTTTTTTAGGGGAAACTCTTGTCGAGGCGGATCTTCCCGCACGCAAGGACGCATTTAAAACCGAGTTCCAGCTTCCTTCCAATCGCGCCATCTACCGCTTCGAAATCACTCAAATCGACGGAGAGCAAAGCCGCGTGGTCGCCTCGTTCCTTCTTTACAGCAAGCTGAAGCCTCCCACGAATTACGAAGTCAAGAAGCTCACCGAGCCTTGCTCGGACTCCCGACACTGCACCGCTTTACTCCATGAAATCATTGATGAAATCCGCCGGGATCGCCATAAATCCCCGGTGGCCGTTCATCCGGTGTTGTCCGAACTCGCCCAGGAACACACCGGTGAAATGCTGGAATACCATTATTCAGCACTGTCTGATCGGAAAGGGCGGCGGCTCGTTCAGCGACTCCGGCAGAAAAAGCTCGATCCACTCAACGCCGTGCGTTTCGTCGATGGCGATTATTCCATGCTGGCATTGCTTAAACGTGTGGAAACCAGCCCTTTGACCCTGAAAGCCGTCGCCAACGAACATATGACACACGTCGGCTGCTCGGTAGCGGTGAAAAACGGTAAAAACGACCAGAATTATTACGCTTTATCCTGCGGTCTTGCGGTTTTCATCGACGAGCGCGACTTCGCAAGCATCCGAAAAGACATCCTCACAACTCTCAACGGGATGCGTAACCGGAAGGGTCTTCCTCCACTTTCGAACTGTACCGAACTGGCGACGATCGCCCAGGAAGCTGCTGAAAACATTCAGACAAATCCCACGATGATGAAAGAATTCCAGGGAGAAGTGCTTGCAGCCATCGAGGACAACGGCTACGATGGTCGTCGCTTGACGTTTCACGTGCTGACTCTGTACCATCCGAGCCAGATCGAAACCACTTCGGCAGCGAAGGAAATCGTCGAATCGCAAGCCAGGGAAGTGGCGATAGGCGTACAACGTCCCGAGGACCGCGAAAAGCAAACCAAAGGAATCCTGGTGTACCTTATCGCCGCCTATTGAAGCATTGGACCGTATGCTGAACGGGGGCCTGTTTGCGAAAGGTGCGTTGCATTCTTTCGAGACAGGAAGATCGCCATGTCATGGGAGAACATGGTTTTGCAAGGGAAACGAAGACGGGGTACCAAAAGAAACGACTTCGAAAAGCACTCGCACATCGAATGCAATAAAGTTGTTTGATTTCATAGCGTTGAACCGCTATAACGAAGTGGGGAAAGGGATTGGAACCCACCTGAAAGGTGGGTTGACGATAAAAACATTGATTTCCCTTGCTTCGGCAAGGGATAATTATAGAATTAGTCGCCTGAAACACAGAACACGTTCAAACTAGGCCGATTTCAAAACGGCTTGCATGAACGTACCGTATGAAACATCCATGGGAGGTAAAGAAGTTATGGTAATGCGGTACTCGGTGAAAATCACTCTGGCAGCTCTCGTTTTTCTTTTCGTCGCATCCGCCGCCCACGCCAAACCTCCGAAGGTTCTTGTGCTTCCCCTGGTCGTCGATGAAGACATTGTGGATCGCTGGGACGACAAAGCGGACGCCGTAAATCGCCAGTTTGCCAAGGAAATGAAGAAGAACGAATATTTCATCGTCGAGGATTCCGGGGATTTCAAAAAGAAATTCAAGCAAAAACAGCTCCGCAGAGTGCTGGCCTGCGGCACCGACATCGACTGCCTTATCAGCCGTCGCCTCCTTGCGAAAGGATACTCGCTGTTCGTCACGGGCAAGGTTCGCGAGCGCGGCAACAAGTGGGAAGCCAAGTTCGTCGTATTCAACATCGATGCCGGAGAACGGAAACGCCAGAAAAAATTCCGCTTCGAACCCGCCTCGAAACCCCCGAAACAGATGCTGAACGAATGGGCGGTGAAGCTTTTGCAGGAACCCCAAAAACTTGTCACGGTCAAGGAAGAAATCCCCGTAGCCGCCGTTGAAGAAGAAAGAGAAGAGGAACGCCGTCCCAGTCGTCCAAGAAGAGACGTGGCCACCCCGGACGAAGTGCTCGCCAAGACCAAGGCCGCTTTCTCGCTGTGGGTCGCCGGAGACATGGAAAGCAGCCTTTCGAAAATCCGCGACGCGCGCGCCAAGCGTTGCGATTGCCGCGCGGACATGAAGGCGGGCGACCTCGAACTTCAATTGAACCGCTTCTCCTCGGCGTATTCCGTAGTGCAGACCAAAGTGAAAAACCAAGACGGCAAAGGACTTATCAACAGCCTGCAAGACCTGAAAATTCTTGAAGAAGACCTCGTTCGCGAAGGGGAACGGCTGGGGATCAAAGACGAAAGCAAATACAAAAAAGAACTGCCCGCTTTGTTCGCCCAGGCCCACGTGCTGGTCGGAAAAGACCTCGTTCGCCAGCAGCAGTATCTCGAAGCCCGCGAGCAGTTCAACAAAGCACTGGAAATCGACGCCAACCATAAAGAAGCCAAAGAAGAACTGGCCAAGTTCAGCCGGTATTCCACAAGGCTTTTCAGTCAGGCCAATTACAATTCCAACATCGATCCTGATCTGGCCGTCAAGCAGTACAAACAACTGATCGAACTGGTGGGCGAAGATTCCCCGATGGCCGACAAAGCCAACGAACGGCTGCAAGAATTGCTCGAATTGATGGAATAGCATTTCCATGCGGGGAGAAGAACTGCAGGTTGGCATGTAACGAAAGTGCTCGATCTCGTATGGGCAGGAAAACGGGAAGGATGATGCGGGTCAAACGAATCGGCTTTTGCACTTTGATGTTCTGGATGTTTGTTTTCGGGGGAATCTCCTTCGCTCGCATCGACGACAACCGCCCCTCCTTCATTCCTCCTCAAGGCGTTATCAAGGCACTTCCGAACGAAGACGGGAAGCTGAAACTGGCGATCGTCGGTTTCTATGCCCCCCATTTGAGTCAGGACGAAATCGATGCATGGCAGACCCTATTCATCCAGGATATGAGCCATCGCGAAGGTCTGGCCGGCCAGTACGAATTCGTTTCCCCGGATGAAGTCGCGAAAACGCTGAAAGAACTGAAAAAAAATCCGATCACGCCGTTCGACATCTTCGACGTCAAAAACAAAATCTCTTGTGATTTCATGATCTTCATCCAAGCCCACGCACACTATCTGGGCTGGACCTGGACCGTCCGCGTGTACAGCGGAGCCACCGGCGTGGCAATCCTCCACGGAGATGTCCCCTATAAAGAGAAAGACCTCCAAGGCATTCGAAATCGCTTCGAAGCCACGATTCACCAAGGGCTTTCGGCCTTCAACAACTATCAAAAACAGCCTTGGATGGAAGGCCCGCCTTCGAAAAGCCTGCTCCCGGAAGCGTTGCTGCGCTTTAACGAACTCGTGAAGAACGTTGAACGGAAAAAGTACGGAAACGCGATCGACGAATTGGAGTGGATCTGGAGAAACAACGAAGAATTCTACAGTGATATCAAGGAGATGTCCCCCGTAATGCGGCTATTGAAAAAGGAATCGGGCGACCACTTCGACACGGCCCGGATTCATTTCATCACCGGCAATTACAGTGAAGCCCTGCGCTTTCTCGAAATGAAAGGGCGTTTCAATGCGTTCCGGCACCAGAAAGTCCGGGCCGAGGCGCTGCAGGGAGAAGTCAAGCTCAAACTGAACCGTACGATGGAGGCGGAAAAACACTTCCAGAAAGCCCTGCACACCCCTTGGGGGCTCTCCGGAATGTTGAAACTCCGGATTAAACAGGAAAACTGGAGCGAGGCCCAAAAACTGGCCGAGCGGCTGTCGAAAAACTCCGGCTGGGAAATCGAGGGTACCCGGCTGCTATGGTTTGTAAATCAGAAGATCGAAGAGGAAGTCCGGGAGCATCTGGCCAACCCAACTGCCGATGATTTGAAGAAAAAGAAGAAAGAAAAGAAAAAACGGCGTAAACCGAAAGTCTCACCACTCGCCAAAGCTCGGATCGATACGTTGAAAGCCGCGAAACAATACGCCGTCGCTCTAGCTCAAGCCGGGCATTTCGTACGCCTGAAACAAATGCTGCTGCCGCTCCTGGTAGACTGGTTCGACATCGACATGATCCGTCTGGTACCGATCTCCCTGCTTTCGCTGGAGGAAACGGACAAACTCAAGGAAATCCTTTCGAGTGCGACGATCACCTACAAAGAAAAGCTGTTCACGATCATGGAAAAGGTTGGAAGGATTTACTTCCACCTGGAAAACTGGGACGAATTCGCCAAAGTCGCCAAGGCGACCCAAGACAATCCCAAACACACCAAAACCTGGCCGATGATGGTGGCGTGGTTCTTCCTCAACCAGAATAAAAACCTCGCCGCCGCGCAAAGTTGGGTGAAGGAAATTCCCGGCTGCTGCTATAAAGAATGGATCGAAGCCGAACTCGCCGCAAGCATGGGAGAATACCGCCAGGCCCATAATCTGTTACGAAAAATGCGTCGTCAACCTGGCAGTGATCTGGAATTTCCCCTTCTGGATGCCCAGTGGTACCGTAAAGACAAAAAGTATAAAAAGGCCGCCGCTTCCCTTGAAAAAGCCTCCAAACAATACCCCGCCGACACGCGAATTCTGGAAGAGTACGTGCTGCTCGGTCGGGCCATGCGCGACACTGCACTGGAACGAGACGCTCAGGCCAAGCTGATGCTCATCAAGGGCGACGTCAAGGAACCGGAACTTTCTGCGGGACACCTGCTGGAACAGGTGTACAAGAACCTCATCATGCCGATGCCGATCATCGGGCGCAAAGGCACGGACCGGATCATCCCCCTGCACAAATCCATGGTCATCGGCGGGGACTACCAAGACTCCTCGACCTCGAACAGATGGCTTTCCAACCTGTTCGCCTACCAGGAACGCGACCCGGAGCGCATCGTTACGGAAATGGCGCAAGCTCTTTCGAGCCGGTACGAAATCATCGAAATCCCCATCTCACGCCAGGAATTGGAAAAAGCCATTCTGAGCCAGGACACTTTCGTGGAAAAGGAGTTCGAAAACCTCGCTCGTGCGGCGCTGGCGGACAGCATTTTCATCATCACCACCCAGAAAGTACGCGACCGCGCCAACGGAACGGTCACGCTCAAACCGACGCTCTACATGTACAACGTCTACGAGCACATGATGTACGAAACCCGGGCTGAAGTGGAGTTGGAATTCCTCGAGGTCTACCAGTTCAATCAGGCGTACATCGCCGTGCCGTTCGTGTTCATGCTGATCGGCATTTTCGGCTTTCTCTACGTCAACAAGTATGCGAAACGACTGCTCAATCCGCTCGAACACGCCTGGGAACTCGCCCAGGGACGGCATTACGTCGAAGCCGCCCAGATTCTTTTCCAGTCCGGATTCATCAACGATTTCAACATCATGATGGGCCACGATCACGCCAAGCACGCCCGTTGGAAAGAGGCGATGGAATCCTTTTTCCGAGGCAAGGACTTTATCAACGCGATTCAAGCCTTCGAAATGTCCGATGAAGGTGAAGAATGCGTCAATCTCGCCGCCGAAATCTACATGGGCAACCGGCAATTCGATCAGGCCATGGCCATGCACCGCCGAACCGACAACCGCATCGGAATGGCCCGCGTCGCGGAGGCGATGGGAGACGACGTGGTGGCGGCCCGCATCCTGGGTCAGTACTACTTTGAAATGAACAACATGAGCGCCGCCATCGAGCAATACAAGGCCGCCGAGGACTTCGAACGGGCCGGGCTCGTGTATTACTTCATAGAGGATTTCTCGAACGCCGCCCAGATGTTCCAACTCGCCGGAAATCACAAGTTCTACAAACGCGCGAAAGAAAAGGCGAAAAAAGCGAAGGCCAAGAAAAAGTTCGATTCCGATCAGTATTAAATCCATCGCGTCTCGTCCAGACGGGGAATGGCCCCATGCCTTCCATATCCGTTTTCCCAGTATTTTCGACAAGTTCGAAGCCATCCTTTCATAAAAGAACGGCAAATCGAACCCGATTTTCCTGAAGAGGAATCCCCATGCGTCTCGCCGCCATCCAGTTTCGTCCCATCTTCGGCGACGTCCCCGGCAACCTCGACCGAATCGTCGACCTGCTACCCGATGCCTGCAATCTCGTAGTGCTACCCGAACTGTGCACCACGGGTTACGCCTTCGAAAGTCGCGAGGAAGCCCTGAACTTTGCCGAAGACGCCGACGGCCCGAGCATCCGTGCCTTCCTCGACATGGCCCACACCCTCCAAGGTTGGATCGTCGCCGGGTTCGCCGAACGCGACGGCGACCGGCTATACAACAGCGCTCTGCTTGCCGGACCGGAGGGACAACGCCGTATCTATCGGAAAGTACACGTGTTCGGCACCGAAAAGCAGGTCTTCGACTGCGGCACCGAGCCATGGCCCGTAGTGGATTGCGGCGATTTTCGCGTGGGACTGATGATCTGCTTCGACTGGCGTTTCCCAGAGGCCGCACGTTGCCTGGCGCTGCAGGGGGCCGACATCCTCGCCCACCCGTCGAATCTCGTGCTTCCCCACGCACCGGAAGCGATGGTCACACGGGCGCTGGAAAACGGCGTGTACACCGTGACTGCCAACCGCATGGGTGAAGAACGAGGCTTTCGGTTTATAGGCCGCAGCCGCATCGTATCCCCCCAGGGAGAGGTGCTGGCGCAAGCCGACGAAGACGAGGAAATCGTCCTTTTCGCCGAGTGCGACCCTGCACGCGCCAGAGACAAGCGCGTGGCCAACAGCAACCACCTGTTTTTCGACCGACGCCCGGAACTATACGGTTTCATTGCCGAAATCCCGCCTCTTCCCATGCGGCGCAACGCCGCGATTGCAGTACTCGACACCGAAGGCCAGGTGCTCGCCGGAGAACGCAAGGGAATCCCCGGTGCGTGGCAGCTTCCGCAAGGAGGCATCGACGACGGAGAGGACGCACAAACCGCCGCATTGCGCGAACTTGAAGAGGAAACCGGCAGCGCCGAGGTGGAAATCCTGGCGCGTTTCGGGGGTATTTCGTACCGTTTTCCGGATTGGCTGCGCCATCAGCCCATCGCCCAGCACTGGGCGGGACAGGAACAGGAATATTTCGTGGTGCGCTATCGTGAAGGCCACGGCCCCGACCTCGCCCGTGCCACGTCGGACGAATTCTCCGCCCTGCGCTGGATGCCGCCGGAAGACCTTGCAAACACCCTCGTGGACTTCAAGCGCGACGCCTACGCCGTCTTTCTCGAACGCCTGAATGCCTGGAAACGGGAAAACATGCGCTAAAACGCGTCAAAACACCCCAAGAAGCGTTCATTGCACCCAAACCCTAGTCAACCACGAAACTCCCATTTGAGGGTGGTCAACGTGGCGCGCACGTTGTCTTTCGGTTTAAGCACCAGCCGAAAACCATCGGTCAGTCGGTAGCAGGTGGGAGAGATTTCCATCGGCTCCAGCATCACGTCGCACTCGCGGTTTTCGATCCGCAACACGGCCCGTTGCCCTTCGATACGGCAGATTTCCCCATCGAGCGATACCGAACATTCGGGAGAAACGGTGAAATGAATGTCCGGGCAAACCTCCGACTCCCATTTGTCGAGAACGAGCAGTTTCCCTGCCTTGGGATGCCATTTCAACTCGCGCCGGTGATGATCGCCCGTCCACCACTTCACGAAGGCGTGGGCGAAGGCAGTCAGACCGTTGTCTTGCAGAGAATCCAACTCGGCACGGTGTTTCTGGCCCCAGATGAAGCGATTGATATATTTCGAGTGGTTTTCCTCACCGAACGACAGCGTGTTGTGCACGGCGGCGGATCGCAGCCTTTTACGATGTTCCGTATCCTGGTAGCTGAAGGTGCCGGGATCGATCAGAATGGGTTCGCCGCCCAGGTGGAGGCAGATGGAAAGCGCGTCCGAATGCCCGTGGGCCGCCGTCCCGCCGAAACCCATCGGCCCGTGATCGAACACGAGCATCGCCTCGTCGTCGGGTGTGGAGCCCTCGCGCCACACCAGATAGCCTCCTTCGGGAAACAGGCGGTTCGGGCGAATCGGCGACAGACTCTCTCCGCAACTCAACTCCTCGTAGCGTCGAGTAAGACGGTCGGGGAGTCTCCAAGCCGTCTTTTCGTCCAGCCGACCTCCCGCCCAGCATTTGTATTCCGGCTTGTTCCACATCAACGACGCCGTGTTGAGCAACGACACGGGGTTGGGAACGTCCTTGTCACCGATCCAGAGCGCTATTTCGCAGTCTTCGTCGCCGATGTTCGGCACGTGCTGGCGGCAATCGGCAGTCCAGGCCATGAATTCCGCCATCTTTTCAAGACGTTGCAGATATTCCTCGGGAAACGGCTCGCCTTCGGATTCAGCAGACAACGCCGGGAGCACGAGCAAATCCCAAATGAAGTACTGGTATCCCATGGCCTGTTCGCGGTTCACGCCATCGGGGGCGTTTTGCCGCAAACATTGTTCGACCAGCATTTTTCTCGCGCGATTTTTCCAAGCAGGCGCACCCTTAAGTTCCTTCCAGTAGGACGCCGCGAGGTAGACGCCGGTCAGTTCCGCGATCAGATGGTTGTTGGCCGAACTGTAGCGGGAATGATTCTTCGTCACGTAATCCAGGTGCTGATGCACGCTGCGAAACATAAGTGTAAGAAATTCTTCGGTAAACGCCGACGAATGCTTGATCCATTCCACGGCAGGAACCCAGGCGATGAGCCGTTTTGCCGAAATCGTCGGACTGGCCCACTGAATGCCTTTCATGTACGGGCATTGCTCGATCCACGAAGTCAACTGCTCGACGACCTCCCAGGCGAAGCGCTCGTCTCCTGTGGCACGGTAGGCCTGAGCCAGCCGTGGAAGATGCCGCATCGTTCCGCCCAGCGACCAGGCGTATTTTACGTCCCCTACCCGCTCGGAATTGTGAAAGTCGATCGCTGGAGCAAAATCCAATGGAATATCAACCCCTTGACTGTACTCTCGATTCCAGTTCAGCGGCGTGCCAAGCTCTTCGTTTTCGAAGGCATGAAAGCTGAAACGATGCGCCAGCAGGCGTTCGGCGTCCTCCAACAGTTTGTCGTGTTCCGTAAAAACGTCGGGCGCGTTGGAATTGCAGGGAAAAGGCCGGGCTTCCTCTTTAAATCGCGCCAAATCCGGCGTGGCCGCACAAACCGACTTCAACGACATGTCCGCCGCTTTGGGCCAGCGGCGAAATCTTCCCGTAACATTCCGTAATTGCTGATAAATTCTGTACGGGATCTCCTGGGGCGGCATCACCGACAACCGCTCCTTGTACCATGTCCACGATGGCATCGTCCGTCCTTTTTCCTTCGTTCTTCGGCCAGTTCGGACGACGCAGCACCCTCCCCGCCGCCCTGGAAGAAACCATAAGTTTCGAGAGGCAGGGGTCAAGACACGCGAAAAGCTTTCCCCCTTTCGTTCGTATCGCTAATGAACCCTCCCAACCTCATGATTTTCCACGAAATTTCGCGTAGGTCGGGTAATTGTCTTACCCGACATTTCCGAACGCTATAAATGTGTCGGGTAAAGCAATTACCCGACCTACCTATTTTGTGGGTCTCGCTAGATAGTGTCGTCATAGGCTATTTACGTAGTGTATCACTCATCAAAAAAAAGAAAAATCGCCGGAACGAGTGTGCCATAGTCTTACTCGCGGAGCGAGGAAGGCTGTGCTTTCCGTGGATTGCACAGCCTCCCGGACCTGAAGGTCCGTGAGACTATTGCACACTTTAAATTTATAAATTTCCAATAAAAACAAAGGCTTACTGTTTAGTTGCATAACATGCGACAACACTACCTAGTGAAAATCTCTTCGCCGATAATCCGCCATGCGCAGCGGTTTGCGGGGAGGCGGCTTGAAACGCCGCGAGATCAGCACCCAGGCCACCCCGGCGATGAATCCCCCGATGTGCGCCCACCAGGCCACGCCTCCGCCAACTCCGCCGCCCCAACCGGAATAAAGCTGGATCAGGAACCAAAGTCCCAGGAATAAAAAGGCGGAAACGTCGATGGTGGTGACGAAAAACAGCACCCAGATCAACACCCGCACTTTCGCCGTCGGGTACAGCAGCATATACGCGCCCATCACCCCGGCGATGGCCCCGGAGGCCCCGACCATCGGCAGCGTGGAATCGTAATTGAACACGTAGTGCGCAAACGCGGCGAACAGTCCGCAACACCCGTAAAACAGCACGTATCCCACGTGACCGAAGTAGTCCTCCACGTTGTCGCCGAAAATGTAGAGAAACAGCATGTTGAAGGCCAGATGCATGAACCCGCCATGCAGGAACATCGTCGTCAAAAACGGCGATAAGGCGGCTACTGCGGGAACCATTCCCCCCAGAAAACCCGTCACGTGATACGGAATCAGGCCATGCGCAACAATCGCCTCGTCCATGCCATAAAACAGCTGCCAGACGAAAACCGCCACGTTGATCCCCAGCAACGCATAGTTGACGAAAGGAAATTTTTGTGTGGGAATGTTGTCGCGTATCGGGATCATGCGTCTCTCGCGCCGCTTTATTTGCTACGAATGCAGCAATTCTTCGTACAGCCGTTCGTGCTCTCGCACCATCGTTTCCGGGCGGAACCGATCCACCATGGAAAAAGCTTGGGTGGAAATCGCCTTGCACCTTTCGGCATCGAACAGGATTTCTTCCATAATTCCGGCTAGTTCCGCGTCATCGCCGGGCGCGAACAGAAAGCCGGTTTCTCCGTCACGGATCACCTCGGGCACGCCCGCCACCCGGCTGGAAACGGCGACGACGCCCGAAGCCATCGCCTCAGCCAGCACCAGCGGCAGCCCTTCGTTGGAACTGGCAAGCACGAAAAGATCCAGTTCGGGGATCAGGCGCTCCGGCCCGGCGATCCAGCCCGGCAGATGAAAACGCGACGACAGCCCCCGCTTTTCCACCTCGGCGCGTACATCCGGCATCAGCGGTCCGCCGCCAGCCAGCACGAAATGCACCTCGGGATGTGACCCATGCAACCGTTCGGCAGCTTTCACGAACGTGAGCGGATCTTTCGGCGGTTTCAACGACGCCACCATGCCCACCACCGGATCGTCTTCCCCGATGCCGAAGTGCTGGAGAACACTGCGTTTCCCCTCCAGAGGCCGGAATTTCTCCACCTCGGTGCAGGGATAGATCACGCGCAGGACGTCCGGGTGGCACCACGAACTATCCGCCAGCAGGTCGGCGTTCGTCCGGCAAACCGAAACCACCGGCTCCCGGTAGCGGTAGCCCGCCCGTTCAAATAAACGATACGCCGTGCGTTTCAAGAGAGGCTGGCGTGCGTCGAACGGCAGACCGTGGAGCGTGTGCAGCACCTTGACTCCCGCCATCCGCGCCGCCTGCCTAGCCAGTAAGCCGGGTTTGGGTGCGTGGGTATGCACCAACAACCGCCCTTCGCTTCTTCGCTGTAACCGCCTGAATTCCAAGAACAATTTCGAAAACGCCGCCAGATCTTTGCGCGGGGAGACTTCCCGAACCAACTCCGGCACGAGCCGGACCTCCAAACCTTCGATGGCGACGGCACGCTCCTGCCAGTCTCCACCGGGACCGGTGAAAAGCACGACCTCGAAGCGGTCGCGGTCGAGACGCTCGGCCAGCGTCAACACCACGCGCTGCGCCCCGCCCCGAGCAAGATGGGTGATGACCAGGGCGATCGTGTCTTTCATGACGGATCGCCCACATTCCAGAAGAAAATCACGCAACCCAGCCAGATCAGAAACAGGCAACCCAGGAAAATCAGCGATTGCAACGGGGCAAGGAACATGTTCCAGACCGCCAGACCACCCAGCAACGCCGTGACGAAACAACTGAACCCAACGATGGCCGGAACGCTCCAGCCGATTCGTTTCAGCCGCAGTGCGAAATGATCCGGCGAGCCCAGAAAGGGCGAAATTCCCTTGCGAATGCGCACCAGCATGACGAACGACGTATCGAAGATCGGCACGCCGAGAATCATGATCGGGGCGATGTACCCCACCACGTTTCCCTGACTCGAATAGCTGCCTTCCATCGCCAGCGTACCGAGCATCAGCCCCAAAAACATGCTGCCCGCATCGCCGAGGTAGATTTTCGCCGGATGCCAGTTGTAATACAGGAATCCCAACAGCGTTCCCGCGAGACAGGCCGCCAGCACGAGCATGGATTCCTTCCCGTCGATCAACGCCACGACCGCCAACGCCACGAGTGCGAAAAAGGAGAATCCACAGCTCAAGCCGTCCATGATGTCGATGATGTTCAGCGCGTTCAGCGTCGCCAGCAGCCAGAAGGCGGAAAGCAGGTAATTGAGCCATACGGGGAAGAATTCGAGTTCGATCACGATGCCCGACTTCAACAAGGCCACTGTGGCCAGAAGTTGCCCTGCGAATTTCTGATAGGGTTTGAGCACGCCGAAATCGTCCACCAACCCGATCAGGACGATGATCGTCGCGCCGAGAAGCAGCCCGACCACGTGAGGCGTGAAATCGTATACCAACACCAGGGAAAGCAGAAACGCCAGGTAAATCGCCACGCCGCCGAGATAAGCCACCGGCTCCTGCTGGTTTTTCAGCACGCCGTCCGGTTTGTCCACGACGCCCCAGCGAATCGCCGCGCGGCGCATCACCGGTACGAGATAAAACGAAAACAACGCCGCGACCACAAATCCCAGCACCGCGAAAACGACCATCTTCCTCCCCGAAGCCCCGGCACGTTCCGAAGCGTAGTATGCGACCCTCAACCGACGCAACCGCCGGTTCTTCCAGGCGAATTCCCGCTCGCAAGCCCGAAACGACGAACCGCCCGTTTCCTCCGTAGCGGTATTATCGGCCTTTTTCGCCCCGAACGCAAATCTCTCAAGCGTCGAGAAAGATTTCGGTGCTGTCGTTTTTGCCCGAATAGTGGGTATTTCACCCTTCCGTCCGTGGGGGAAATTAAAATAGTGCGGATTTGGAATCGACTCGTAAGGTTCGATGCCCTTATTTTAGGACAATAGAGAAAATAATCCTTAAAATTCAATAAGTTAACGCGGTGGGTGGCATGGGCTAACCGTAGGTTGCCCATGGGTTTCGTTCGTACACGGGCAAGCGAACGTTTCACGTCGCTTAGCCCGTGCCACCCTTTATTTCCAGGGTTTCCCATCGATAAAGCCAAATTATAACGGCTAAACAAAGTGGTTCTCAAGGTTTCGCACTTTTTTAATGTCTGTCCCCGCCCGTGTCACTTCTCCCCGCAACCTTGATTTTACCCCGTTTTTCGGGTACATCTTCGTACCATCATCCTCAACCTACGGTGGGACCGACATGGACTTGAAACAAATGATTCGCACCATCCCCGACTGGCCCAAGCCGGGCATTCAGTTTCGGGATATCACCACCCTCGTCAACGACGCCGACGCCTTCGCTGAAGCCTGCCGGCGGCTGGTCGAGCAGGCACGGGACTTCGAGTACGACCGCGTGCTGGGCATCGAATCACGGGGCTTCATCTTCGGTTCGGTGCTGGCGCGGGAAACGGGAAAACCCCTCGTGATGGCCCGCAAGCCCGGAAAGCTCCCGGCGGAAACGGTTTCGGAGGAATACGCCCTCGAATACGGCACCTCCAAGCTCGAAATCCACCGGGATGCCGTCCTGCCCGGCGAACGGGTGCTGATCGTGGACGATCTCCTGGCCACCGGCGGCACGACGTTGGCCACGGCGCGGCTCGTGGAAAAGATGGGGGCAAAGGTCGCGGCGATGCTGTTCGTGATCGATCTCCCCGAGGTCGGCGGTCGCAAGAACCTGGAAGACAAAGGCTATCCTTACCGTTTTCTGGTGGAATTCGAAGGCGAGTGAAAGGCGATGCCCTTTCGCCGCACCGATAATCTACACCTGCGTTCCAAGAAGCGCCCTGCCCTCGGTTTCGACCGTTTCCGTGTGGTTTTGTGCGTTTTTTGCCTGTTTGTCGCGTTTATTGCCGCGTTATCCTGCGCCTCCTCGCCCGAATCCAAAAACACCCAGGACGCCGACGTGCAGTACGTCGGCTCCTCGGCAGCGGCTCCGCCTCCCCAGTCCCTGCCCTACCATCGCCTGCTGCGCGACGACGGCCCGGACGACCACGTGAAAGTGGCGGACATCCTCGAAATCCGGCGCAATTCTTTGGGAAAACTCGACCCCATCGGGCCGGTGGAAAACGGCGAGGACGCCCGCATCGTGGTGCCGCAACGCAACGCCTGGTGGCTGCACGCGCCCCAGTTCAAACAACCCAAGCTCGTGCGTGCGGGCGTGCCGGAGGAAAAAATCAAGGTGCCGCTCCATTGCCGGGGCACGGAAACCGTCGTGAGGGTGCATCTGGACGAAGACGGCAGCGTGGCGCGGATGAAGATCATGCGCGGCGTGGACGAGCGCCTGGACAACCTCTGCCGGGACATGATCGGCCAAAGCACCTTCGAACCCGCCCGCTGGAAAGGCATTCCGCTACGCTTTACCTTCCTCATCCCCTGCCGCTGGAATGATTCCGGGGAGGGCGAGTGATTTTAGGGGGGCGTGGGGGGTGATGGGGTGGGGGACTCCGGTAGGTCGGACAGATTTTTCTTTCCGATATTTTAGTGGCATTAACAAAATGTTACAATCGTACTAAAAACCGCAATGTACATGTTTCTTGATATTGTGTCTGACAAAGAATTGGTCTGACCTACTACCTTCAATAGATTAAATCTCTCTATTTAATCTCTTCCAATAACTCATGGTATTCTCTCGCTGCATCACTATTGCCCAATATCATCGCCTCTTTAAAAGCTTTCAGCGCGTTTTTTGTATCATTTAGAAGTTGATAAGTTATCCCCAAATTATACCATGAAACAGAATGATTCGGCTTCATAGTTGTACAATCCCTACAACAGGAGACAATTAATTTTTGATAACTATAATACCTTTCTGCTATTTCTTTATCAAATTTGTACTTTTTAATCATCAGTCCAGCAATACTATAAACTTTTGCTCGTGCGAAACTTATTGAAAACTTGGCTTTACTGGCATATTCTTGATTAATTGTTTCTAATTCCGTTGCTGCTTTGGAGGCTGCTGTTAATTTATCAAGACATTCAATAGCATTGCTTTCAGCAATAAAACTGTTCTCAATATTAGAAACTTGCTCTACTTCGGAGTAAGTTTCGTCTATGAGTTTATATACAATTTTTATTAAAAAAGGTTCCAGTTCGTTGTCAGGCACCGCTCCAGACAAACTACCAGTAACAACATATATGAATTTAGCGCACTTGGTTGCAATTTTTCCTTCTGGATTTATTTTGATTACTCTCTTGAATGCATCCAATGATTCCTGAGGGTTATCGCGCATAGAATACAAACATATTTTATGCCAAGCATTTTCGTTTAGTGGATCGTATTTGGCTACTTGCTTGTACGCAAAAAGGTAATTATTATCGTATTGATTTTTTCTTTTTTTAATATCTTCATCCACTGCTGCAAATTTTGAAATTTTTTTAGCTATAAGATACGCCATCGCTTTTTGTTCAAAAATACTAGCCCAGCATTGATCTGATTTGCTTCTGTTGAGATATTCCAATTCACCTGCAACTTTTTGAGCTCGTTCTAGTATTTCAATTGCCCTCAGTGCTTCTTTTTCCACTATCATGACATTTTCTATGTTTTTTGTGCCACGAAGAATAGTATTTGCCTCATCAATGTATCCTTCAATTACAAGTATCAATTGATTAACTTTCATTTATAACTCTCCTTTATAACTGTCCTTAGTATTTGCAGCGTTATTCTATTGATGGAGTGAGATTCCATACTTTCCTAATACTTTTAGGTTTAGGTTGGAAACCAGCTTATAGCCTACAGTAAGCACTCAGGCATAGAACACCATCCCGCATTGTAGCGAGTCGCTTATTATAACACATGCCCCCCGAATATCCCCAGAAAATCTCACCCTCTACCTCGGCGACATCGCCTTGATATTCTTCTCCGCGTCGGGGTTGATGAGCTGCTTGTTGACGTTCGCGAGGATGGATTCGATGGTCTCCAGGTAGATTCGATAGGCGGTGACGGTCTTCGCCTTGCGGTATTCCCTCCAGGTGGAGAGGAATTTCTCGGCATCGCCTTCGGCCATCTGCTCGGCTTCGTGGGCCTGGGCTTCGGCCTCCCGCAACATCCGTTCGGCTTTGGCGCGTGCCTCCGGCAGTTTGCGGTTGCGCTCGCCGTTGGCTCGCTGCAACATCTTGTGCATGTCTTCGCGCGCCGACGCCACATCCTTGAAAGCGTGGGCCACGGTTTTCGGCGGCTCGATCCGTTGAATCTGAATCGACAGAATCCGCACTCCCAGCCCCAGTTTGTTGGTTTCCTCCTGGATTTCCTTTTTCAGGTTCCGCTGGATGTCGTTGCGACCGGTGGTGAGGATGTCGTCCACGGAAATCCGGGCGAAGCGGCGCACGCTCGCCGCCTGAATGATCCGTTCCAGCACACCCGCAGGCTGCGGAGAGATCGTCAGGTACTGCCGGGGACTGTCCACCGTGTACTGCACGAAAAGCGTCAACAGCACGAGGTTTTCGTCCCCCGTGAGCAACGCCCCACCGTCGGCCTCGAAACCCAGGGCCGAGGTTTTGTCGAAATTGAGTTCTATGCTCTTGATTTCCTTGGTGTTCGGGCGCGCCACAACCTCGATCGGCCACGGCCAGTGGTAGTGAATGCCCGGCGGCACGTCGTCGGCGACGATCACGCCGAAACGCTTGACGACCCCCGTCTGTTCGGGCTTGATCGAGTAGATTCCGCTGGCGAAATACACGAGCGCGATCAGCACGAACGCGCCCGAGGCGATTTTCCCCACGTGGCGGAAGGTGCGCCGGGCTACGGTTTCCATCGTGTCGTTGGGTTCGTTCGGCATCATCGGCGTCCGTCCGGCGGGGTTTCCAGGTACTGGAACAGGGGCGAGTCGGAAGAGAGAATCAGCGTGGTGTTCTCGTCGATCATCTTCCGGTAGGCTTCCAGGGTGCGGGTCAGCTTGTAAAATCCGGGGTCTTTGGAAAACGCCTCGGCATAGATGCGGATCGCTTCGGCCTCTCCCTTGCCCTTGGTGATCTGGGCGTCGCGGTAGGCGGTGGCCAACAACTCGCGGACTTCCTTGTCGGTCTGGGAACGGATTTTCGAGGCTTCTTCCTCGCCTTCGGCACGGTACTTTTTGGCGATCCGTTCGCGCTCGGTGCGCATCCGGTCGTATACGGAACGAAGGTTCTGGCTGGGAAAACCGATGCGCCGCAACTGGACGTCCACCAACTCGACGCCGAAGTCACGGTTCGCCGCGTCGCGGGTCTGCTTGAGCACCTGCGCGGAGATGTCGGCGATCTGGCTGCCTTTTTCTTCCGTGGTCAGAAAATCGTGCAACGGATGCTCGCCGATGGACACGCCCAGTTCCGACCCTACCAGGTCGGCAAGGCGTTTTTCGGCGTTCGTCCGGGAACGCACGCTCTGGATGAAACGCTGCGGATCGCCGATGCGCCAAAGCACGAAACTGCTGGCCACGAGGTTTTTCTTGTCCCTGGTAAGGTATTCCCCCAGGTTGGAGTCCAGCGTTTGAAGGCGACGATCCAGCCGAATGACGGTCTGCACCGGATCGGGCCATTTGACGATCAGTCCCGCTTCTTTGACGACCCGCGTCGGCTTGTTGAAGAAGGTGACGATGCCGATTTCCGTCTCGTCCAGCACGACAAGCGAACTGTTGACGAGATAGCCCGCCACCACGAGAAACCCGAGAAATACCAGCACTTTTTTCACGGTGCCTCTCCTTTCGAAGCCTCCGAACGATTCATCCAAGGCCCGCCTTTGTCCGGCGAAAACAGCCAGAAACGATACCCGCCGCGATTCACCTTCGGATCGGCGATGATTTTCTTCTTGCCCGCAAGGCTTTTCTCCGCCATTTCGACGAACAGCCGGTACGCCGTAAGATCGGAATGACGCCGGTAGGCTTCCGAGGTGAGGCGAAATTTCTCGGAATCCCCCGTGGCCTGCTCGCGTTTCTCCGTCAATTCGGCCTGCGCCGCGTAGAGTTCCTGAAGGCTGTCCGAACGCGCCTTGGGCAGAGATTCGTTGCGGTGGGTCTCGGCCTTGTTCAGCAACCGGACTTTCTCCTCCCGCGCGGAAAATACGTCCCGGTACGCGCCGACCACCTCCACGGGCGGGTGCAGGTCGTGGCAGAAGAGGTCCAGCACCTCGACGCCCAGCTCCAGCCGTTCGGCGTGCTCTTCCACGTCCTGCCGAATGGCCGCCAGCACGCCTTTGCGATCCTCGACCAGGAGTTTGTCCGCCTTTTCGACGGCGATCACCTTGCGCGTCGCGGATTCGAGCAGGCCTCGCAGCACGTCGTCGATGGAACGGATTCTGAAAAACGGACGGACGGGATCGTTGGGCCGGTAGTGCATCACCAGGCTGATATCGACGATATTTTCATCGCCCGTAAGCGCCACCGACTCAGCCTTGAGCTTTTTGTAGCCCTTGGCCACGTGAGTGGCTTCCCACAGGGTGGGCGAAATGCTGCCGGAGATGTCCTCTTCCGTGCGGAAACCGAACTCCACCCGGCGCACGTCCTGCAAGCGCACGCGCCGAATCGTTTCGAAAGGCCAGGGAAGGCGGTAAGTCAGTCCGGGCGGCAGGTTTTCCTCCACGATCTTCCCGCAACGCAACTTGACGCCGGTTTCACCGACGCGGATCATCGTCAAGCCGCCGAGAAAATACCCGACGACCACCAGCAGCAGCAAAAACGCCACCCGGCGGCGATTGAACGCTTTTCCTAGAGCGAATTTCTCTTCTAGATGCAGGTCCGAAAGCCCCACGCTTCGCCCCAGGATTTTTTTCGTGACGTAGGCGATTCCGGCATCTACCTGTTTTTGCAGCCAGGTCAACAGGGACAGCCGTTTCAATCCGGCCTTGCGAACGAATCCGATGATAGAGGTAATGAACAGTTCCAGGCCGATAATCGCGATCATCACGGCGATAATCACCGCCATCAGGGCGTCCAGCCGGATGCCTATCATCTGCCCCACGAGCGAAACCAGCACGGCGATGGACGTGAACATGTCCATACGACTGTGGTAGCCGTCAGCGACGAGCGCGGGCGAATCCAACTCCCGGCCCACGATCATCTTGTACCTGGAAATGAAGTAGGCGATCACGATGCAGGCGACCACGCCGATGATGGCGATCCAGGAATATTTCAGGTCGTGCACCTTCTGCTTGGACACCGTGGAAATGATTTCGTAAGGGAGGTAGAGGATCACCAGCGACACGACGTAAGCGATGCCCGCCTCGATCCAGTAGCCGGGCGCGGCGGGCTCGGGTTTGTTCTCGGCGACAGGTTCGGGCGCTTCCTCCGCAGGGGGAGTCTTTTCCTCGTCCGAGGCGTCGGACTCCTGCGCGTCGGAGGTTTCGGAGCCGGGCTGCTTCGGTTTGTTTTTCTCCTTCGCCCGTTTTTCGACCCAGGTCCGGGAAGCCGCTCCGGACAATACCGCGAAAGACACGAAAAGATCGGAAAGGCTGTGGTAGGCGTCGGCAAGCAACGAAGCGCTGCCGGAAAGAAAGGCGAGCGTGCCCTTGGTCGCTATCAGCACGATATCGGCCACGATGGAAACGAGAGACGCTTTGATTCGCGGATTCATCGCTTTCATTCCCTTCACCACACGTCGCGTACGTCGATCCTTCAGAGGAGAACCGTTTGATACCTTTGGGCATGAACTTCTTCTAGAAAAAATAGCGCACAACGGAGAACAAAGTGCCTTAACCTCATAAACCGAAAGGTCCGGAAGGCTGTGAAAGCATTGGAAATCACAGCCTTTTTCATTTTACAAACAAGACTATGGCACATTTGCATGGAATCGGTAAAACGAGGAACAAGTCATTTCTCAGATTTTACTCACGCCCGATTCGCTCCTACCTTACACAATTCGTTCGCGAATTCAACCTTCCCATGCGGGATTTCCCATTGGAATAGCAAATTTTTCACCATCATGCATACGGTTTTTAGGCAGTGAGATTTTTTATAGAAAAATTGTAGGTCGGGTAATTGTTTTACCCGACATTGCCGAGCACCATGAATGTGTCGGGTAAAACTACGAATCTACGAATCTAAATGTAGAGTCACAGTCCGGATAACCACCCAAAAACACTAGGTTTTTTACAAGTTCAACCGAAAAATGCTTTCGGCTACTGCTTGATACCCAGCCGTTCGAGGATGTTGTCCAGTTCATCCAGGTTGGAATAATAAAAGGTCAGCGTACCCCGGCCTTTTTTGTCTTTTAGCGACACCTTCAGGCCGACCGTGCGTTCCACCGTTTCACACAGGTGGCGCACCTGCGCGCTTTGGGCATCGGATTTCGGGGCTTTCTTTCCGGTTTCGTCACGGCGTTTTTTGATATCCTGCACGCGGCGTTCGACCTGGCGCACCGAAAGCTTCTGGTCCAGCAGCGCCTTGAGATCGATGCGCCGGATTTCCTCACCATCGAGCGACGCCAGGGCGCGGGCATGGCCGAAGGGAATTTTGCCGTCTTCCACGAAGCCTTGGATATCCTTCGGCAATTTCAACAGACGCAGGTAATTGGCGACCGAGGCGCGGTCTTTTTCGACCTGCTCGGCGATCTCCTGCTGGCTGAGTTTGTGATCCTTGACGAGACGCTGGAACGCCCGCGCGATTTCCATGGCGTTGAGGTCTTTGCGGTGGATGTTTTCGACGAGCGCCCATTGAAACGCCTCTTCCTCGCCCACTTCCTTGACGATGACCGGCACGTGGGACAGTCCCGCCTGCTGGGCGGCCCGCCAGCGCCGCTCTCCGGCGACGAGTTCGTAACCCTTTCCGGCGCGACGCACCAAGAGGGGCTGCAAAATGCCGTGGCGCTTGATCGAACGAGCGAGATCCTCGATGGCCTGGGGATCGAAATGGCGGCGGGGCTGCCCCGGCATGGGGGAAATTTCCTCGACACCCACGGAGATCAGGCTTTTGTCGCTCCGGGCGGCAGGTGTCGCGGAAGGCAGCAGGGCCGACATGCCCCGGCCCAGCCCTCGTTTGGATTTCGCAGGGGCTTTCTTTGCGCTCATCAAATGCCTCTCCCGTTTCGCGAAAGAAACTCGCGGGCCAGCCTAAGATAGCTTTCGGCCCCCTTGGAGGCCAAGTCATAGGTAATGATCGGCTTGCCGTGGGACGGGGCTTCCGAAAGCCGCACGTTTCGCGGAATTTCCGTATCGAACACCTGCGACCCGAAATGTCCGCGCAACTCCATGGCCACATCGCTGGAAAGATTGGTGCGGCTCGTCATCGTCAGCAACAAGCCTTCGATTTCGAGATTGCCGTTGACGCTCTCCCGCACCAATTCGATGGTCTGCGTCAGCCGGGACACGCCTTCAAGCGCGTAATACTCGGACTGCACCGGAATCAGTACGCTATCCGCTGCGGCGAGGCCGTTGATCGTCAGCAAGGAGAGCGACGGCGGACAGTCGATGAAAATGAAGTCGTAGCGTTCGCGGGCCGGCTCGAGGGCGTCGCGCAGCAGGTGGTTGCGCTCCTCCAACCCGGCCATTTCGATTTCCGCCCCGGCAAGATCCGGGCTGGCGCCGATGAGGTGCAGGGATGGCAACTCGGTGCCGACCAGCACGTCGTCGAGTTCCGCCTCGCCGTTGACGAGGTGGTAAATGTTTGGAATCTTTGTGGGATCCGCTCCCACTCCCGACGTCGCGTTGGCCTGCGGGTCGAAATCGACCAGCAACACCGGCACACGGGAAGCCGCCAGGGCCGCGCACAGGCTGACAGCCGTGGTCGTCTTACCGACGCCGCCCTTCTGATTCGACACGGCGATGATCTTCGCAGATGGCTTCACGCCCACTCCTTGGAACGAACCGGTTCGAGATGCAATGTCATGGGTTGTACCACTTTCGCGGCCCGCGATTCAAATCTTTTTTAGCCGGGTTTCTTCTTCGTGGTGCATTACAAAATGTAGCAAATTGGACCAATGATGTGGAAGCTTTCATTGGTTTGGCTGTAGCGGCGAGGCATAAGCCCGCCGAAAAGGGGATTGGAGGGCCTTTTTAAAGGCAAAAACGGCGGGCTTACGCCTCGCCGCTACTACGAAAAAAGAAGATTTTATAAAAACATCTACGTTGGTTCAAGTCTCCTGACCCGACGGCATGAACGTGTAGAGCAGGCCGGAGACCTGCTCCAACAAAGGGTTTGTATAAAATCTATTGAAGATACTGCAAAGTCGTGCATTTTTACGCAAACGCACGTCATGCTCGATTCATGCCGCAAAACTCGTGCAAACTCACGCCAAAGTGTGCAAAGTCGCCTCCGGTTTTCTCGCAACGAGTCGAGGGTAACCGGGAAAAAAGTGTAAAATAACTGGACAAAATCGGCGTTTTTCGACCGAAAAGCCACACAACGTGCTATTTTCTCTCACAAAGCTCGTGGTTCCGAATCTGCACGTTTTTTCACCAATTTGCACGTTTGCGATTGTCGCCACGAGCCCCCCCGGATGCGTGTCGTATTCCATTTGGAAAAGAAGCATCCGGGGAGAGTGATGCATCTTTTTTATGAAAAAGCGCTCTCTTGAATTCTCCACGCGAGTTCCCATGTAAAGCAGGTTTTCCAAAAGATCGACGGGAATTCGCAACCCATGAAACACACGTAAAATCAACCGGTTGCCAATGCAATTCGAATGATTTTCTCACGAATCTCGCGACTTCGTTACGCAACTCGAATAAAGCGGTGTGGCAGGGTCGTGTGCAATCGTGCAAAAAACTACGCTGTTTTCCCTAAGAATCGGTTCCAGGAAGTTGCGAAAATTCATCGATTCGATATATTGAGGTCGCAGTCCAGAAATGTGGGGGAGTCGCGAAGTCGAGTCGCGTGGTGGTTTGGATTGCGGGATACGGCAAACGCTTGAAGATGAAAACGAGGCATCCAATGCATAAAGCAGAGGCGAAATTTATCGTGGTGACGGGGGGTGTCCTCTCCGGATTGGGCAAAGGGATCGCCACGGCGGCGATCGGTCGCCTGCTGTCCAGCAAACTCAAGGTCGTTCCGGTCAAGTGCGACGGCTACCTCAACACCGATCCCGGCACGATGAATCCCATCGAGCACGGCGAGGTCTTCGTGCTCGACGACGGCGGCGAAGTCGATATGGACTTCGGCCACTACGAACGCTTCCTGGGCGTGCGCTGCAGTTTCGGCTGGAATCTGACCATGGGCAAGGTCTACCAGATGATTAACCACCGCGAGCGGCGCGGCGATTTTCTGGGTCAGACCGTGCAGTTGATCCCCCACGTGACCCAGACCATCAAGTCCGAATTTCACCGTATCGCCAGGGAAGAACAGGCGGATATCCTGCTCATCGAGATCGGCGGCACGGTGGGCGACATGGAAAACGAGCTGTACATCGAATCCATCCGCCAGTTGCGACAGGATACCGGTCCCAAGGGTACGGCGCTGATTCACCTGACTTACGTGCCGATCCCAACCAACGTCAAGGAACAGAAAACCAAGCCCACCCAGCAATCCATCAAGCTGCTCAACGAGCGCGGCCTGTACCCCGACCTCATCATCGGGCGCTGCGAAAAGATGCTGACCCAGAAAACCAAGAGGAAAATCGGGCTGTTCTGCAACATCGCTCCCGAAGCCGTCATCACCGGCATTGATGTGGAAAACGTCTACGAAATCCCGATCAGCTACGAGGAGGAAGGCGTCACCGGCATTCTGCACAACCTGCTGGGCATTTATTCGCCTCCCCAACTCGACGAATGGAAACGGCTCGTCGCCAACCTTCGCAACAAGGAAGGCAACGTCCCGATTCAACTGGCGATCTGCGGCAAGTACGTGGATTTGCAGGACTCCTACGCCTCGATCCTCGAAGCGATCAAGCATTGCGAAGCCCACCTGAACACCAGCGTGGACGTGAAATGGATCGAAACCACCGACATCGAACGCGGCAAGCTCGACCTTCAAGAGGCGGTCGGCGATGTGGACGCGATCATCGTACCGGGCGGCTTCGGTACGCGGGGTATCGAGGGGAAAATCCAGGTTATCCAATATTGCCGCGAGAACCAGGTGCCTTTCCTGGGTATCTGCTACGGAATGCAGCTTGCTGTGGTCGAATACGCCCGCAACGTCTGCGGCATCGAAAAGGCCCACACCATCGAAGTGGAGGCCGAAACCTCCGCCGTCGAGGAACCGGTCATCTGCATCCTGCCGGAACAGCAGAACGTGCACTACAAGGGCGGCACGATGCGTCTCGGCGGTCATGACATCGTGGTGGTTCCCGGCACGAAGGCAGCGGAAATCTACGACAACCAGCCCAGCATCCGACGGCGTTTCCGCCACCGCTACGAAGTCAATCCCGATTACGTCCAGCGTCTGAGCGAAGCGGGCATGGTGTTTTCCGGCCACGCACCGGATCACCAGATCATGCAGATTCTGGAATTGCCGGAGCATCCGTTCTTCATGGGCTGCCAGTTCCACCCGGAACTGACCAGCAAACTCGAAAAACCGGCGGAATTGTTCTATCACCTCATCGATACCGCCAAAAAGCGCAAACTGGAACAAATGGGGGGCGACTCCGCCGAGTGAGGCACACCCGCGACGGAATCGAAAACGGAACGCGAAAAGGGTACAAGCGAACGGGGCAGCGACATGCTACTTGAGATCAACGACCAGCATCCCGAACCGCGAAAAATTGCCAATGCGGTCTCTTTTCTTAAACGCGGGGGAGTGGTGGTTTATCCCACCGATTCGAGCTACGCCTTCGGCTGCGATCCCACCCGGCGCAAAGCGGTGGAATCCATGCTGCGTATCCGCAAAATGCCGAAAAACAAACTGATGTCACTGGTTTGCAGCGATTTGAGCCAGGTTTCGCAATACGGCTACATGACGAACTACAGCCACAAGCTGCTCAAGCGCTGTCTGCCGGGACCGTACACCTTCGTGCTTTCCGCCACCAAGCTGGTTCCGCGCATCATGCTCACCAAGCAGAAAACCATCGGCGTGCGCATTCCCGATACGCCCATCGCACTCGCCATGGTGGAAGCCCTGGGCCAGCCGATCATCACCTCCACGGTGAAAACCGTCGATACCGATCAGGAAATGATGGACCCGGAGGAAATCGAAAGGGTGTTCGGTCACGCGATTCAGGCCACCATCGATGCGGGACTGATTTTTCCCGAACCGTCCTCCATCGTCGATCTTTCCGGCGACATTCCCGAAGTGCTGCGCGAAGGCAAGGGAGACGTCAGCTTTTTCCTGGAAGATTGAGGGCGGGTTTTCTTTTCTCGACGATTTCGAACCCGCTTATAGCAGTTGCTATTTGATTTTAGCGATAGAAAAGCCCTGGAAACAGAGGGTGGCACGGGCCAAGCGACGTGAAACGTCCGCTTGCCCGTGTACGAACGATGCACATGGGCAACCTGCTGTTGGCCCATGCCACCCATGATGAAATGATCGCTAAAACCAAGTAAGAACTGCTATAAAAGGTCGATCTGAAACAAAAAAAACGGGCGGACCTTTGGAGTCCGCCCGTTGTCGTTGCGATATCCCGAATTACTTCTCGCCCTCGGCGTTTTTGTCGAAGTATCCGACTTCCTTGAAGAATTTCTCTCCCTGGTACTTGCGAACCAGATAGATGGGCTTCTCGCCCTCTTTGAGCAGCCAGTAGTCTTTATCGGATTTTCCATCGGCAATCGTGAGCTTGAATTCGCTGCCGTCCTTCATCGTGACGACCACACGCGCCCGGGGCTTGTCCATGTGATACTCGGCAGGATCTCCCGGTTCATCCACGATTTCCGCCCAGTTCATCCTCGACAAGCCCGAAAGCAGAGGACGCAGGCGGTTCATGTCGATTTCGATCTCCGGCTTGCCGTCGATCGTCCACGTGTCCTGCGCGGGCGGAGCCGCCTCGGCGGTTTCCTCGTCGCCGTCGGGAGGAGTCGCGACGCTCTTGGCGAATACCAGATTCTCCCCCTTCCCCAGTTTGTCGATCGACACCTTGACAATGCTGTCCTGGTTGAGATTGAGAATGGATTTGTCCCGCCAGTCATCCGGTTTGCGCACGATGGACGAACGAATCACACCCTTGGTGGCATACACGAGGTTGTCGTCGGGAAGACGCACGAAGCTGCCCGAATAATCGGCGGTGTTCTTGCCCACGATGATGCTTGCCAACTCGGTGCCGCCCTTGAAAAGCTTCAGCCGAGCGCCTTTTTCGTCCACTTCGAAGCTGCCGTGTTTGTCGGGATTGTCGCTGATGAGATGCGAAATCTCCAGCTTCTCCAAACGATCCAGCAGGGTTTTGACGAAGTTGTCGTTGGCAACGGCGTCGCCATGGGAGGCCAGCACCCAGCCGCTCGCGCGTTTTTCCAAGGAAATCGACTCGGTTTCGCGCACGATCTCGATTTTGTCGATATCGTCCGGGACGATGGTCGGCCAGACGTCTTTCGGCTCCTCGATCTTCGTATCGTACGGATCGCTGCGCACCAGCAACACGATCAGTAAAAGAACGACGAACGCGGCGATGGAAATGATGGTTTTTTTATCCAACATCGAAGGTACCTCCGTGCATCTCGTTTATTTCACAAGCTTTTTCACACCTTCGCGACGCGAGCGCCGAAGCTGCCAGAGCACGATCCCGAACAGGATGAACGCCAGCGGAACACCCAGTGCGTTGCCCCACTTGACGGCCTGCTTCGTGCCGTCTTCGACCTGCTCGATGGGGCTGATGCCACCGTCCCTGGAGCGGATCGAAATCAGCGCCTCGTCCGCCATCAGCCAGTCCACGACATTGGCGAAGAATACGAAGTTGGACCGGTCGAGGAAGTCGTTTTGGAGGAAAGAGCCATCCGCGATCACCAGGATACGTCCCTCGGCGACGGACTCCTTAAGGGCGTCCGGCGACTGCCATGGGGCCTCACCCGAAACGGTACTGTCGGGCCGGTCTTTGAAGTAGCTGTCAAACATACCGGTGACCGTCGCGCCGAGAATGAACGGCCCTTCCTTGGCCCCAGCCGCCGGTTGCAGCGGATTCATCGGGTTGATCTGGTAGAAGCCTTTTTCCTGCCAGCTCGACATGCTGGACTTCATGAACCATTCCACCTGGCGCTCGTCGGTGGAGGCTGCCAGTTCGAGGGACGAAATGAAGGGGAAGCTCAGACCGTCGGCGTCTTTGGTCAACGTAAGGTCGCGGTTGAAATCGGTCACGACCGGAATGTACGGATAGGCGACGATGGTCTGAAGCTGCATCGGACCGCGATTCTGCTGCATGGTGATGCGCTTGTTCTGGAGGTCGAGCACGAGATCCCGCCCCATCGTGACGCCGTATTTGGCCACCATGTCGTACAGGCCGTGGTCGAGATCCTGCCCCTGGAAGCTCTGCAGGTTGACGTTCACGTTGTCGAGCAAAAACGCCACCGTGCGCCCCTTCATGAGGAACTGATCGATCTGGAACAGCGAGTCTTCGTTGAGTTTTTCCTTGGGTGCGGCGACGATCAGCGTCTCGGCCTCGTCGGGAATCGAGGGATCGTCTTTCGAAAGATCCACGTCGATGATTTTGTAATTGCTGGCGAGATTGTCGCGCACGTTCTGGGTCTGTTCCGCCGTGGGAGCCCCGAAGCCGGTCATGAACGCCACCGTGCGCAGTTTCTCGGCGATCAGCTTACGAACCGTGCTGGTGATTTCATATTCGAGCTGCCGCGAGCCGCGAACCACCGGAATCACTTCCTTTTTCGTGCCGTAGTAGAACACGATTCCGAGATAGACCTGAATCATCTGGAACTCGTCGCGATCCAGCTTGTTGATCTGCACCGGCGGAATGCCCAGCATGGTCAATTCCTGCTTGACCTGCTCGTCGCTGCCGGGATCGATGATCTCGAAGCGGAATTTGCCCGAAGAATACGCCTGATACTCTTCCAAAAGATCCTTGATGAACTGGCCGTGCTGATTGTAGGGCGGCGGAAGCTCGGCGGTGAGATACACCTTGGCGATCACCTGGTCGTCCAGCGAGCGCATCAGGTCTTTGGAGGAATCCGACAGCGAGTACATTTTATTGGCCGTCAGGTCGGCGCGGGCGAAGAACTCGGTGGAGATCATGTTGAGCATCACCAGCGCGCCCAGAATGAAGAAATGGTAAGGTTTCAGGAAACTTACCAGCGCGCCTAACACGCCGAAAAGAAAAGACGTGACGATCACGTGAACGGGCTCGTATCCGCCGACGATCCCCAGCACCGCTCCGATCACGAGAAAGCCCAGTGAAAAAATCAGCGTGATGATCTGCTGGTTGTCCATCAGGCGGGATTTGTTGGTTGCATTCGACATCGTTACCCCCTTATCGCCACTTTTCGGTGGTCATGAAATGAATCGCGAGCATCAGCGTACCGGAGATAAAGGTCAGGTAATACACGATGTTCCGCGAGTCGATCACGCCACGAATGATGTTTTCGAAGTGATAACCCGGCGAGAGGAATTCCGCCGCCGAGGCGATCGGGGTCGGAAGGATCATGGTGAAATACGGGCTTGCGAGCAGCCAGAAGGCCAGGCAGGTGACCCAGCCCAGGATCACGGCGACGATCTGGCTGTTGGTCCAGGTCGAGCACAGCGTGCCCAGTGCAAGGTAACTTGCTCCGAGGAATATCAGTCCGATGTAACCGCCGACGACGGCCCCCCAATCGAGGTTGCCCATCGCCGAAACGGTCAGTGCATAGGGCAGCGTGAGCGCGAGCGCCACGACGATCAACCCCAGCGCCGCCAGGTATTTTCCGACGACGATCTGAGCCGGACCCACCGGAAGGGTCATCAGCAGTTCGATGGTCCCTGCTCGTTTTTCCTCGGCGATCAAGCGCATGGTGATGGCCGGGGAGATGAAGACAAAGGCGATGGCGATCATCGAGAACATCGGCCTGAGGGAAACCTGTCCGGCCAGGAAGAATTGCTGGAAGAACAGGAAACCGACCACCAACAGAAAAGCCGAAATGACGATGTAGGCCACCGGGGAATGGAAGTAGGCGACGAATTCCTTGCGGAACACGAACAGCGCGGTGGATACCGGTCGCCATTTCGCCAGTTTGTGGCCATGCAGCATCATCACCACACCACCGATCAGTCCGATCACGTGGCCGACGATCTGAAGCGCCATGCCAAAGACCCCGGAGGTGTCCACTTCACCGGCTCGCATAATTCCCTGCACGATGGTGTGGAACACGAGCAGCAGGGCGACGATCGTCAGCGAGCAGACCGTAATTTTTCCGAAAGCCGCCGAAAGCTGACCGGCGAAGGGAGAAAGGGAGATCCATTCTTCCTTGGCTTCCAGTTCGGGATCGGTTTTGCCCAGTCCGGCGATTTCAAGCAGCAGCACCAGGAAGGACGATTCGGCCAGCACGAGAAATCCGGTGAAAAACAGGAACGCTCCCAGCGAAGTCCCCATATCCCACAACGTGGCGGTCATCAGGGCCAGCACCAGGTTGGCCAGCAGCATGGCCGACGGGACGGCGTATTTCATGATTCGCTCTCCTTTATTCTAGCCGTTCGGCCCCTCAGGCTGCCGAACGGTCCACATCGGATTGAGTCAGTTTCTGGAAGATGTCTTCGAGGCTGACCTGCTCGACGCTCATTTCAAGCACCACCCACTGGTTGGCCACGGCGCACTGGAAGACCCTCGCCCGAATGTCCTGGCCCTTTTGCGCCTCGACCAGGTAACGAGCCTCCGGTGCACCACCCAACTCCTTGACATTCTTGACGAAATCGACCGAGCCGAGAATCTTGGCAGCGTCTTCGTACGGTTTGTCGAGGGTGAGGGTAATGCGGGCGGCGCCCTGCTCGCGAGCAGTCAGTTCGTCCGGGGTGCCGTCGGCCACCAGTTTTCCTTCGTTGATAATCACCACCCGGTTGCAGGTGGCGGTGACTTCGGGAAGGATGTGCGTGGACAAAATGACGGTCTTTTCCTCGCCGATCCGCTTGATAAGATTGCGGATTCCGCGAATCTGGTTCGGGTCCAGTCCGGAGGTGGGTTCGTCGAGGATGAGGATTTCCGGGTCGTGGATCAGCGCCTGGGCCAGTCCGACGCGCTGCTGATAGCCGTGGGAAAGCTCGAAGATCGAGCGGCCCAGGACGTCCTCCAGCCCGCATACCTCCACCGCCTGGCTGAGCGCACCGCGCAACTTGGAAGCGGGAATCTCCCGCATCTGTGCGATGAACTGCAGGTAATCGATCACCATCATGTCATCATATAATGGAAAGCTCTGCGGCATGTAGCCGATCAGACGCTTGACTTCCATCGGATGGGCAGAAACCTGCATGTCCTTGATTTTGACGCTTCCAAAGGTGGGAGTCACATAGCCGGTGAGAATTTTCATCGTGGTGGTTTTTCCGGCTCCGTTGGGACCGAGAAAGCCCAGGATCTCTCCCTTTCGCATGTCGAAGGAAATGTTGTCCACGGCTTTGACGAGGCCGTACTCCTTCGTCAGTCCTTGCACTGAAATCATTGGATTCTCCTCTGATTATCCATACCTAGCTTCCGTAGTCTTGCGTATACAATGTTCGTTGATTGCGGTAAACAAAAAACTCCCCTCAATTATTTCCGCCTTGGCGTTTTTTTGGGTTTGTTTCTTTTTATCGGGGAAATCATCGTCGTTCGGACTGATTTTTCACGCGGCCCGCTGCCATGTCGGGTTTGAAATGGGGATAATTTACATTTTATAGCGGTTCCAGAAAGCAATTACCCGACCCTCTCAATTATATCTACTGAATATATTTTAAAAGTCGTCCCATTTCACGCACACTTGCGTCATTTTGCTCCGGTTTGTGCAAACTTCGGACGAAACGCAACGAAACGGGACAGAATCCACCCGTCTTCAGGTCGGATCTACCGATATCCGCGACGTTTCGCCCCAACCTGTACGTACACGTATGGGGGGTAGGCTCATTTTTTATAACTATGCGTAAATACGGTATTTATAGATTTTCAACCTGTACGCCAGCGTACAGGTTGAGGGTGATTTTCGGCGTCCAAAGTGTACGCTGGCGTACAGGTTGAGATGGAAGGCCGAAATATTCCGACTGTGATCTCGGTGGACGAAATACCTTTGATGGTCTTCGTTGGAGCAAGTCTCCCGACTTGCTCCACAGATTCATGCCGTCGGGTTGGAAAACCGACATGAAACACATGGTTCAGGTCGGGAGACCTGAACCATCATAGTCTCATGTTTTCAATAGGTTACAAAGCTTCAGGGTACAATCTCCCGCACGGGTTGGTCCCGATAAAATCTATTGAATACACTGCAAAGTCGTGCATTTTCGTGCAAACTCACGTCATGCTCGATTCATGCCGCAAAACTCGTGCAAACTTACGCAGAACCGTGCAAAGTTCCCCCCGGTTTTCTCGCAACGAGTCGAGGGTAACCGAGAAAAAAGTGTACAGCAACTGGACAAAAACAGGCTTTTTCGGGCGAAAAGTCTCGCAACGTGCTATTTTTTCTCACAAAGCTCGTCGTTCCGAATCTGCACGTTTTTTCATCAATTTGCACGTTTTGCAGGGAGTGGCTTTTCCTCTACATTTCGATTCGCGTCTATCCGATTTCGGGCGGAAATTTTTTTAGTGCGGATTTAGGATGGACCCGCAGGGTCCAAGCGCCTCTCCCACTGGGAGAGGCCGGTGCTTCAGCACCGGGTGAGGGGAAGTTTCGTGTTCCCTCACCCTAACCCTCTCCCAAAGGGAGAGGGGATATAAGTCTTTTAATTTCAATACGTTGCAATTGCATCCGAAATATTTTGAACTATTTTAATTTCCGCCCCCCGATTTCCTCCCTCTGGAAAAATCTTGTCAAATATGACGGGTCTTGTTATCTTAACAAGAGTATATTTTTTCTCCACCAAAGTAAGAGCATCAAAGAAGAATCAGAGGCGGGTATCTTGAAAAAGAGGTGAGGATTACAATCGTGCGATTTGTGATGGCTATTTTTAATCGCTGGCCAGCCAGATTTTCACAAACAAAAAGTACATTTCGATGTTTTTTACAAACCAAAATCAGCCGGATTCGCATATACTCGATCCACGCACGATTTCTCCTTATCTGGCACATCATCAATGTTTCGCCTGATACCAACCGACAAAATGCAGAAGCTGGAAAAATGGAGTTCTTTCATGATTCCGGCTATGTTTTTCGGTTTCTTTCCTGATTCGTCGCTTCTCCAATGAAGTGTCCCCCTGAATTTTTTGTTTCCTAAAAAACAGCGCGAAGAAAATGCAATCAGACAACAAAATAAACCAAGACCTACCCAGCAGACATGAAGTGATTCGCTCGGGAAAAATCGAGATTTCCATTCTGGATCTGCTGAAAAGGTATTTGCCCCTAGCCATCGGTGGCATCGTGTTTCCTTTCGTCGTGATAATGGGAGCAATCATCTCTATCTCTTCCAATAAAGACGAGATGATTTGCCAGATGCTTACGAACGCACACAGTCTCAACGGGTGGAAATTCTATCTGATAAACCATCCTGAAGGTCCGTGCCGCGATCTGGCGAGTAAGGAAATAGAGCGGCTTCAACAGATCGTCGATGGGCGCGTCAAGGAAACAGAAGTGAAGGAAGAAGCGCGGGTGAAGGCCGAATTGGAGTCATTGAAATTTATGTACGAAAAAGACCTGATGGCCTTAAGCGATGAACTGCTGGAATACATTGCGGAAAATCATCCGGAGGATTCGGAAGGCTTCAAGGATTCCAACCGTCTATGGCAAAAATATCCGTTTCCGGTGAAAAAGACTTCGGAGGAAGCCGACAAATTCTGCAATCATCACACCATTAAAGGGAGCAATACCTGGAGGGTTCCTTCCATCGGGGATCTACGATCGATGGTTCAGGGGTGTGACGCCACGAAACTGGACGGTGAATGCAGAATCTCGAATTTCTGCAACAGCAGCTTCTGCTCGTCCACAGCCTGTACCGAATGCGATTGTGCGCACGAAAATGCAATTGATGACATTGACTGTCTGTGGGAAAAAAATTATCTCGGTCGCTGCAGATCAAATACGAAAATACATTCCAATGCCTACTGGTCCAGTACGCAAGTAGAGGACAAAGAGGGGTATTACTGGACACTGAATTTCAAGACGGGAAGAATCGAACCTCTCCATAAAGACGAATATGCCTATGTGCGCTGCATATCGGGCTTTTAACAGGGCATAACCCTTTCATAGTTAACGACAATTCCGAAATCAATGACCGGATGCCTGTAAAATAGGAATACAAAATGAGGAAATGGATTTTATGTTCGGTGTTAATTCTGATTGGTGCTTTCGAGATTTTCCTCTATCTCGCTCAACCTTCGGAAGAGGCCATC
The DNA here is from genome assembly GCA_963663525.2 of Myxococcota bacterium. Lineage (GTDB taxonomy): Bacteria > Myxococcota_A > SURF-8 > SURF-8. The sequence goes on along the minus strand of CAXXHC010000001.1, from coordinate 2,350,522 downwards.
GCTTGCGAGGAGGCCAAACGCATCAATGACAAGCTGGTCTGGTCCTATTACGTCCAGAAATATCCGGACGGCCCTTGTCAGCTGCACGCCAAAGAAAAAATCGTGGAGTTCGACGAACTCGACAAACGCATCGCGAAAGCAGAAGACGAGGGACGGGAGAAAATGCTCCTGTCTCGGATGAGAACCTATGACAAAGAGTTGTTCGAGAATTTCAACAAGAGCGTGGCTCAAATTCTCAGCCGCGACGATATGCGTGTCATCAACGACTCGAGCCAGTTCAAAGCCGTTAAAATCAAGAACTTATACTGGCAGACACCCACGTTTAAAAAACGCATGAACTGGGATCAGGCCGTAGAATACTGCTTTATACTTAAAGATGAAGACAACCATCATTGGGGCGTACCTACGATCGATCAGGCAAGAGATCTCATCGATGGTTGCCGTGAAACCATGTCGGGCGGAGATTGCAAAGTCGATATGTCTTGTACCCGGGACAGGTACTACAACAGGTCCAAATCTTGCGCAAATTTCGAATGCCAGGCCACTTCGTGTCGTCGTCGTTATGAAAATAGAGATGGTTTCTGCTATTGGCCTGCCGAACTGGAAGAAAGCTGTGAAGCCAAAAGGAGAGTCCATTTAAGAAGGAACCATTACATTACTCTGTATAACGATTACTGGACCCTGACGGAAGTCGAAAATTCGAGAGAGAAGGCCTGGGTCGTCGATTACAAATCCGGAGCGATTTTTTCCAGTCCGAAAAATACCAGACGCTTCGTACGATGTGTAAGCACCAAAAAACTTCCAGCGGAGAATTCCCCTAAAAGCGGAAACTGAGCGATGTTCATGCCCATGAGCCGCCGAAAACGATTTCGAGGAAATTTTATGCTTCACGGTTCAACGATACAAAAGAAAACAAAAGCGTTTGTTTTTATTGCGGTTTTGTTCCTTGCAACCCTCCTGACATCTTGCAAAACCTCCCCTACTCCCCCCCTTGCAGAGCCCCCGAAGGTCTCCGAGCCAAGCCAGGAGGGATCGGTAGAAAAAGCACCTGCATTGAGGCGCGTTTTCCCGGCGAATTACAAGACGTTGCCGTATGAAGAGCAGGTGAAAATTGTCGAGGATACGATTGCCGCACTGGAAGCCTCCTCGCAAGAATCTTTGTGGAAAATTTACAAACAGTTGTCAGGTGCCGGAAGGGCCGCCCGAGCCCCCCTGCTGAAAGCTTCCGAATCCTGGGAACCCTACGTGCGTCTCTTCGGCACTCTCGCCTTGCTCGATATCGATGAAGACGTCAAAAAAGAGTTTGTCAGCGAAGTGATGGCGCTCAATGAAACCTACAATTCTGCCATCGCGGCTCGACAAGTCGAAAGAATCGGCTATTACGGCAGGCTTTCCAAAGCCGCCCTTCCCATCATTATCCGATCGATGCAGAAAGCGGGTGTCGTGGGAAATGATGCGGTGAAGTTTTTCCGGACGATTGCCAGAACCGGCGAGCCCTGCCCCCAGGCCGTGCCGTTTATCTATCCGTACCTGGATAATTCAGTGGCGGAATTGCGACTGGCTGCAGCCGCCACACTGAGCGTCGTCGGAACGGACTGTGGAAAATGTCAGCAGGTCGTTCTCGAAGAACTGACCGCTGAAAAGAAAAAAGATGTGCTGGCGGCAATCGAAACGATTCGGCGATTCAAACCGGCCTGCACGGCGGCATTTCGCAAACCGCTGTTGAAATTCCTGACGAACGAGAAGGATTATTGGGAAGTATATTCCAAATTCGATAAATCCCTGAAACATGACGATTATTACCCCATAGGAGTCGCTGCGGCGCAGACACTGGCCCAAATCGGCATTCCGGGAAAAACCTCCACAAGATCCTTGATTTCCTTGTTGAAAGCGAAAAATACCGGGTTGAAACTATATGCCTTGTATTCATTGAGAGAAATCGGCAGCATCGATGACGCCGCGTTGCTGGAGATCACGGAGTCTTTGAGAGATCGAAACATGTTCGTGCACATCGCCGCCGCGAACACCCTCGCGACGGCTTCCACGTCCGACAGAATTTACAATCGAATTTTACCGAAACTGTCGAACTGCATTTACAATGGTCGATACCAGCAGCAAAATGCCTGCGTAAGAGCGCTGGGCAACTTCGAGAACGATTCTCTGGACAAATTGGACACGTTGATCGACGCCGCCGGACTGGACAACCAGGACCTGGCGATCAGCGCGACAATCGCCCTCGTAAAATCCCTGCAACGCAACAGAGATGCACGAAAATATTTCATAGGACGCGCGGAAAGAATCGGCGAGCAGAATCAGGCGATTGCGTTTCTAATCCTGCTCGCCTTCGAAACCCCCGACCTGTATGGCATTCTGAAACGTCTCGAGAGGAAATACAACGAACTTATCGGCCAGTACCGCAACATGCAACCGGAATGGAGCCGCTATTTTCTCGGGGATTACAAAGGCGAGGTCGCAGTCAAGGATCAGGCGTCGAAACCCGTGGAAATTCACATCTTTCACCTCAATGGGAAAATCTACGGAAGCTTTAAAATCGAGGCTTTTGGCGATCAGATGTACGGGGCGTTGTTCGATTTCCGCAGCGCCGATAGCAGCATGATGACATTCAACTTTTTCGATTCCATGGGCAACAGCGGGAGAGTCGTTATCAAGTTAAACTATGAAGACAACCGATTCACCGGGAAAATCGCCAATTTCGGCGGTTTTGAAGATGCTTTGTGGAGCGGCGAACACCTAAAAGAACCCATCGTAAAATAACCGAACATCCTCGCCGGATAAAAGTGCCGCAACTTCGCACCGAGATAGGAACACACGATGCGCGAAAAACGGGTTTCCTTCGTTCAGGCAATCGCAATCTTACTCTTTTTCTCAACGATCGTGGGATTTCCTTCTGAAGGAATTTCCGAGAACAACTCTTCCAACGACGGAGACAAGCAGCAGGAAGACCCCTGCTATCGCGAGCAACTGTCGGCATTTCGGGAAATGACAAACCTAGTTTACGACAACTATGTAGACCCAGTGAGTCTGAACTATTCCGACATGTTCATGAATGTATTGAAACGGATATCGCGAGTCGTTCCCGACCTGCTGGTCATGTTCGATTCGGAAAACAAACGGATGCAATTTCAGATAGGACGCTCGAAAACCTTTTTCCTTGGGGAAGAGCTTTCATCGAACTACCAGTTTCAATGCACCATGGCGAATATCGTCGATCATATCGCGGCTTACAGCGATGAAGAAACCAATTGGCGGACCATCGAACTTGCGGCGATCTCCGGTGTGATCGAAAGCCTCGATCCTCACAGCAGTTACTACGATTCCGAGGAATTCAAGCAGTTCGGAGCTTCCACTCTCTCGGATCTCGTCGGCTTGGGGATCACGTTCAAACTGGAGGACGGAAAGCTGATCGTCGTCGAATGCGTCAAGGGCTCTCCCGCACATCTGGCAGGCGTGAAAGATGGAGATCGCATTCTCAAAATCAACAACGAATCCGTAAAAAACCACAGTATCAATAGAATTATTAAAATGCTGGAAGGAGATCGAGGAGAAAGGGTCAAACTTACGGTATCGAGAAAAGGCCATGGAAGATCGCTTGTATTCGAAATAAAGCGCGATCTTTTCAGAGTGCAGAGTGTTTATTACAAAGAGCTAAAAGATCGAATCGGATACATTCACGTCACATCCTTCAGCGCAGGCACCATCAAGGAGTTTAAATCCGCCTTGCGAAAGGTGGTTTACCCGGATAGAGGACTCATCCTCGATCTAAGGGGAAACGGTGGCGGCCTGGTCTTCTCCGCCTTGCAGCTATGCGACCTGTTTTTTTCTCGCGGGGAAATTCTTTCCGTCGCGGGATCGGACAACGAGATCCTTGAAACGTACGAAGCCAGGCTGGTGGGAACCGAAGAAAGATATCCAATCATCGTCCTTGTGGACAGCAACAGCGCCTCCGCAGCCGAAATTCTGGCGGGAGCGTTGAAAAACCGAGGTCGGGCCATCGTCGTCGGCGACGCCACATTCGGCAAGGGATCGATTCAGAGCATCTTGGAACTGGAAGACGAATCCGCCCTTCGCGTCACAATCGCCAGATATCTGACGCCGGGTGGAATATCCATCCAAGGAGCCGGAATCACTCCACATATTTCAACGATCCCCGTACGTTTCGACAAAAACCAGGTTCATTACTTCGTAAACAAAGACGCCATTTTCGAACGCAATCTTCATGGAAGTCTCTCGGCATCGTCCGTGGCCAGAGAAGAGCCTCTGGATTCGATTCCTTATCTGTACGACGACAGGCGCGATAGCCTCTGGTTGCGGGATAAAGTGGGAAAAATCAATGCGAAGAGTTACGTCGTCGAGTTCGCCCGGAAACTCCTGAAAAGTATGCCGAGGAAACACCGCATAAAAAAACAGATCTCTCTTGCGATCAAAATGGCGGAAGACGAAAACACGAAAATGTCCAAAAAGATCGCCAAAGCCTTTAAAAAGAGAGGCGTAACCTGGGAAGAAAATGCTTCCGGCGGCGGTTCCCCGCAGGTGGAAACGACGTTTCGGTCGAAGCCCTCCGGTCCCTTTCAGGCAGGCTCTTCGGTGAAGTTGATCGCTTCCGTAAAAAACACGGGAACAGGAGCGTATTCGAGGCTCAGAGCGGTGACTTCCTCTGAAAACCCCGATTTCGACAAACTCGAGTTCTTCTTCGGCAACGTTCCTGCCGGCAAACGTATCGAATGGACCACTGTCGTCAATCTGGGAAGCCTGGCCGAAACCCGTTCGGACGACCTCGTTTTGACGTTTTTCGACGATGAAGGACAAACGATCGAGCCTCTCCGCACACGCATCGATGTGGCTTCCTTGAAAAAAACGTCTCTTGCTTGTTCCTGGCGGATATCCGACGAAAAAGGAAACGGCGACGGCCTGGTACAGAAAAACGAACCCCTGGAGTTTCACATCCTTATTAAAAACAAAGGGATACGTCCGTTGAAAAACGGCAAGGTCGTGCTTGTCCCGTTGGAAAACGATGAAGAGATTTCCATCGGGAATTCGACAAAAAAGATCAGGCTTTTAAAGCCGAAAAAAACGACGTCATTGAAATTCAACGTGAAAATCGGCAAAGAGTACAAAAAAAATAGCGCGACTCTCCGTTTTTATATCGTAAACCACGACAATGAGGGCGTTTTCGTAGGGGAGTACAAAGTGACTCCGCACAATCCTATGGCCCTTTCGTCAACAAAAGGGAATAAAGCGGTCTTTTTGGCAAAAAACACCGCATTGTTCGCCTCCCCGGAAAATGAGGCCTCCGTCCTCACGTTCTTGAAACAAGATGAATGGCTCCATGTTTTGGGAACGAAGGACACATGGTTGAAAGTGGCGATGAAAGACATGGGGAAGATTGGATGGACGAAAACTCCGGAATCCCATAAACTTGTAAAACGATCCAAGACATTCAAACCAGCGGTCGATTGTTTTTCGCAGCTACCCGAAATCGAATTGTTCAATCCGGTACATTACACCGACAGCGATACGTTGCGACTAGAAGGAATGGCCAGCCATGCAGAAGGAATCACGGATGTTTCGGTGTTTGTCAACGGCTTCAAGGTGTATTTTCTATCCGAATCGGAACAAAACCTGCAAAAAGTTCCTTTCGTGACGGATTTGACATTGCGAGAAGGCTCGAACGAAATCCAAATCGTCGCTCGAGGCCCGAGAGGTCTGCTGGGGCAAAAGTGGCTGAGGATTTTTCGTCCGACCCTCGTCGATTCGGAGGGATTGCAAAGTTCCTCCCCGTAGATCCGCTGGAATCGTTTGTTGTTGCTCTGAGTTTTTCTCTTTTCTGTTTTTTTACTTGAGGGCTCCCTAGGCTCTCTGTTGTGTGGACCGTTTGAAAAACTCAAATTCCTATTTGGAAAAGATATTCATTGCAAAAGACCAAAATATATTGTAAAAACCACAACGAATTTGAGTTGCCAACGTAGCTCAGTTGGTAGAGCAGCTGATTCGTAATCAGCAGGTCAGGAGTTCGAATCTCCTCGTTGGCTCCATGATTTCAAGCACTTACGGTTTCGACTGTAAGTGCTTTTTTCTTTCCGTCGTGCATCCGTCGTACAGAGGACGGAATTTGGGGCAAACTATTTTTTAGGGGTTATCTTGGGATGGTAACCTGTACATCTGCCTGTACGTTCTTGTACGTTCATTTTCGAACTGCTGATGGCTGTGGTTAGATTTCAGTTCTAGACGTTATCGCAAATCAATCCACTCCGGTATCTGCTGGTCATGCTTTAATCGCATCCGTTGAAGGTTCATAGCCGCGAAAATATCCTCACTTTGGGGGCGGGATTCAACAATTGTAGGTAGGCTGGCTGAAGCCTCAGTGATAAACCGATCATGAAGGATTGATCCGGACACGTTCGGATACGCAGACTCCCACCAGGTAATGATCCGGTCCTGGGCGCCACGCAAGATCTGGTCACTTGGCAGTTTGGCGCGCTTCTCTTTCTGATTCACAGTGCGGTGGGTCGGCATCAAATTCCAGAGGTCATCGCAAGGCCAGGCTGCCCATGGGAAACAATGATCGACATCAATATTCTTTTCGGTAAGCCGTTTCCCGCTCCAGACACAGAAAAGCTTATCCTCTGCCATGAGGCGAATAGCCTGTTCACGGGCGATCTTCACATCCCGCGTTGGTTCGGACCAAACCATGGTATTCAGCACTTCAAGGTTGTTGAGTGTCCTCCCCTGCCGCTCCGCATAGAACATCATCAAACGTGCCCATTCGGCAACAAGCGCGGGTTCAATCCATACATCGAATCTCTGGAGGGCGCGCCATAGATTCCTGGGAACATGGAACTGCCCGAAGCTCGTCAGATAGACTTCATCCAGGCGGATGCTGCTTGGCTTCGGGAATCGACCGATTCTATTCACTGGGAATACCTGCCCGCCGTTTGGGAACGTGATGTAGTGCGCCGGCATCCGTGTGATGGTTTCCGCCGCATCTTTCAAAGTCTGATGGAGTGCATCTCCCCGCTCCCCTGTGAATTGCATCCCGATACGGAGATCGAGATGTGAGACATGATCAAGTTTACGGAAGGCATCTTTCACAAAGCCAAGCTTGGAATAACCTCGATTGATTGAACTCTGGGGGAAACCAGCGCCCAGGAGCGGTTTGAATAGCCGTATCCAATACAAGGCGACCAATCCAAGTGGAATCGAGACATGTTCTTCGCCAGCATCATGTGCGTAACCGGCTGTGCCGTCTGCGATCCGGCAAAGGGTTCTCAGAAGCGCCAGCTTGTATGTGGAAGATTTGTCATCGTTAAGGGTGATATGACGTAAGAGCGGTAAGGCTCCGGTGCCATCATCAGGCAATCGGATCGCTACCTGGATCCAGCTGACATCTTCCCGGCCAAGTTTATCCTTGTCTTCGATCCTGCGTTCGATATAGGCGCCGTGGTTTCGGGCAAGCTGTTCTAGCTCGTCCATTGAGACCGGATAGATACAGCGCTCTTCCTCCGCTGGACCGTTACGAAGCGTGATCGCCAATACGCCACCCGGTTTCAATAGGGTGATCAGCTTCCGAAACGTCCTCGTTCGTTGCGATGGGAGGATGTGCATCCAAACCGCGCTTAACAGGATCATGTCAAATGAAAGTCCGGAGGCGAACACTTGCTTGAGGTCGGGTAAGGAATCTGAAAGCCATTTGACGGATGAACCGGCATGGTGTTGTTGAGCAAGGCTCCGCATCTTCTCGGAAGGTTCCACCGCAACCACATCATGACCGAAACCGGCCAACCACGATGCATCACGCCCACTGCCTGCTCCTACATCGAGGATCGCCACAGATTTCGACGGCAGAAGATCTTTTAGCCAGGCATGGACCTGTTCCGGAACCACACTTTCGTATTGCGTGGATACTTCCTCCGCGTGGAGGTCATACCATTGAATTGGGTCTTTGGAAGTCATCAACTATTCATTCGCATTTCATCATCACCGGCTCGATTTTCGCCACCCCGCGGCGCGGGCTTCTTCTTCCGTACAGAACCAGCGCTCACCATTGCTTTCATCGATCTTGGTCTGCTCGTAGTATCGCATACCGGGCATGTGGTAGATCTTCTTGCCGCCACGGCTGATATTGCCTTTGATCAGGCATTTCCCTAAAGGTTTTGTATCTACAGGCTGATGCTTTGGAGATTCTCCCCACAACCCTCGACCGGCTTCCCGCGCCTCACGCTCCAAGCGCCGGAATTCTTCCATCCGGCTGAACGGGAATCGTGTATAAGCGTGGGCATAGCCCTGCGCCAGGAGCTGGGCATTCAGATCGAACCAGAGGCCATCAGGCTGCTTGACGAATACATAGGCCAGCAGACGACCATAGACGCCACGATGACCCTTGGCGGCGAAAGCCTGATCGAAATCGAGCCTGACTTGCTTTCCCTGGGCCATTCGTTTTGTGAAAGCGGAAGCTTCCCGTCCGAAGTATTGAACTGGTTTGCTGGGATGCTTGGTTTCAGGCGTGTCTACGCCGATCAGGCGGATGGTGTCCTTTTTGTTTCCCGGACAGGTAACCTTCAGTGTGTCGCCATCGACCACCCGGTCGACCGCACATAATAGTGGTTCCTGGGCATCTGCTGACGGAAGGATACAAACAATTGCGACAAGGCAAACAAACAGAAAAGGCAGAATGTATTGTGGGAGCTTTGGTTTCATAGATTACAGATTATCCCATATCAGCTGTTTGATCCAAGTGTTATTTCTTTCGGTATTATTCGACCCTTTTCGGCGCTACTTCAACCACCATATTCTATTTGGCCTTCTTGTGTGATTGCAGAATCTTGCCCATCTCTGCCACTAAGCTTTACCGGAGTGACGCGCTCGACAAATATTCCCCCAGGAAAAAAATATCCACCAGCGTCACGGGGACTCCAGTAACTCCTTTTTCGACTGTGAATTCAAATTGTTATAACGCTAGCGCCATCCGAAAGATGCCGTTCTGAGGCTGGCCCGGTTGTGTACGTAAGGCAATGGCTGACCAGTTCAAATCGGCGCGCGCTCACCGGTTTGAGCATTTCATGTACGATTGAGCCCTTCTGAAATTGTCGAATGCTTACAAGTGGGTAAGGTGTCCCGGATTAAAATGCAGCCAGTCATGGATTTTCTTGGCATGGCCGATGGATACTGATATGATGGTGGCGTTTCATTCTGATCGACATCTCTCTGCCAATAGGCTGACGGATTGGTTACCCGTGATCGAGAGGTTTCGAGACGTTTGAAGCAGACAAAGTGGCGTGCACGACGCGTACCTATATGCGCCGTGCTAACCACACGTGCGCCTCTATGGGCGGGGCGCATGTGATGGGGCACGCCACGTTGCATGTTGCCCCGTTACTTTATCGGGCGGCCAGCGTGGAGGCTGGGGCACGTATTCTGCTGCTCTTGTTCGACCAATCCCAACTTCCTACATTAGACATCAGGCGGAACGCTAACAAGGCAACTCGTAGGGTATCATGGGTCAAGTGGCCGAACGGGAAGCTGCTGAACCATGAACTGTTCAAAGCGGATCTGGTTTGGCCTGCTGGTTCCGCAAGTATTACCCGGACGCCAAGGATCTGGAGGCCATGGAGCAGGAGGCTCGCAAGGCACGATTGGGTCTTTGGACTTAGAAATACCCGCTCCCGCCTTTGGAGTGGAGAGTGCAGCATAAATAGGGAGGGATGTCCAATATGAAGTGCCCCGAATGCCAGACGGAAGTCACAGAACAAATGGAGATCTGCCCGGAATGTGGGTATCCGTTGGCGGAGGAAGAAAGCAATTATGATCAACCAATTGCTCCATGTGAAAATGATCAGCTGTCAACGACTAAAGCGGAAGCTTCGGATGAACCAGAATTTGATTCTCCGCTGACATCTAAACCTAAAGAAAAATCAGAAATTAGTGAATCATCTGACTGTATTGATCCCCCTGATAAAAGGCCAATTTTAGGTTTGAAAACACTTGTGTTGGTATGCGTCGGCACCTTACTCTGCATCACAGCGATCTTGATATTTGATAACTTTATCATCAAACAATTCAAAGATCTGCCTAAAGAATGCTCCCATCCACCCAATGAAGAGTCAATAGTCGATGACATGATTCTCATTCCGGCTGGAGAATTTTGGATGGGTACGGATGATAACGATATACAGTTGACTCGGCAATATGATGAAGCAGCAAAATATGATTTTGAGCTTGTTTTCGGGGGAGAAGAGCCAAAGAATAAAATATACCTCGACGCTTTCTCCATTGATCGACACGAAGTAACTGTAGGCGAATATTCAAACTGCGTTTGTAATGGCTCCTGCAGTATGCCTAAGGATGTTGCATATAATAAATTTTGCAACTGGGGTTCCTCAAGGGGCAACGACCATCCAATTAACTGCGTGAAATGGGAGCAAGCTGAGGAATATTGCAGATGGAAAAACAAGCGCCTGCCTACAGAAGCTGAATGGGAGAAAGCCGCGCGTGGATCAGATGGTCGTCTATATCCTTGGGGTAATCAAAAACCTTCATGTGATATTGTAATATGGGATGACGACCCTTTGGATGGTGCTAAAAGAGTGGCATGCGGAAGACCCTCAACCTGGCCAGTTTGCTCGAAACCGAGTGGTAACAGTCCATATGATCTTTGTGATATGAGTGGAAATGTCAGTGAATGGGTTGATGATTATTACGACAAGGATTATTACCGAAACACTCCTTCGCGGAATCCTGATGGACCAATTTATGGATCACAGAAAGTTCTTCGAGGGGGATCTTGGGACTGCCAATTTCCGAGCTTCCTCCGTACTGCTTCTCGAAATCCACTTAAACCAACAGTACCCGGACATAGTAATGGATTTCGCTGTGCAAAGTCGTCTAAATAGACATATGTCAAGATTGAGATGTGATGTTGTTCGTTTGATATCGAATACTTAGGAAATTGATAAAGAAGGAGGCAGTCATGGCCTTAACAAAATGCCCGAACTGTAGTCACAATATTTCCGACAAAGCTACCGCCTGTCCTAAGTGTGGGGAGCGGTTGATTATACCGATAGACACTGACCAGTCTGAGCTTCAAAGCGTGCTCACCCAGATCGTTGCAGAAGAAAACCAACCAGCTTCTTCAGATCGCAGAGAAGTAGAGTGGGAACCGCCGGTCGACGAAGCATTCAAGTGGGATGTAGAGCTGGCCTTGAAAGTGGGTGCGATCGCTTTGATCGCCTTTTTTATCACAGCTTTTTTCAAGTCCGTAGCTTATGAGGGGCTATCTCTTGGGTATATTAAAGATTTTGCTAACTTGGATGAGTGGAAGGCCATGTACGCCTTGGGGGATCTCAGCATCATACGTGGCCTGAAGACGTTTATCGAGTTTTTCTTCCTCACATACTTTTACACGGCTTTCATTCGCTTCAGAAAGCATCAAAAGCTTGACTACCTTGGCTTCGTTGTTTTTCTGCTTGTGCTTCCGATACTTGGAGGCATAGCAGAAGACTTTAGCCTGTCCTGGAACTGGAACGTGCTATTCGTTGGAATAGCTTTCATTTACTATCTTACAAAGAGTCCATTTTGGAAGGCTTTCACCATCTTTTTCTTTATCGCCTATTCGGCCCACTACATGCTTGATGCTTACCAGGAGTATATGGACGTTTTCGAGAGGTCATTGTCCGCTCGTCAGGCTGACAAGCTGCCGATGGCAGCTGCACTCATTCCCGTTGGATTTGATACTTTTGTCAAGATGGCGTTTCTGGTTTATCCTCTCTATGTGGGATACAGATATATCCTTCCGGGTAGACTTGCCTATAGCGACAATAAGAACGCATTAGGGAATGATGAAAAATAAATGGCGCACACCTAAAAAGGAGCCCGGCCGGGCCCCTCCTGGGGAACCCGGCCTCACTCCTTTTTACGGCCGAACCGCGCCCAGATCCAGGCGACCAGCAGCTTCGCGCCCTGCGCCGCTGCCTCGGTCACCACATTCTTGAGCTTGCTCATGTCTTCTTCGTTCTCCTCGGTTGGAATGTTGTTGGTCTTGGACGGATCAGCCGTGTCTTCTACGACTGCCACTACTTCGATGCCTTTGTTTTCCATTCTCCTCCTCTCTGGCTGGCGTTGGTTACAGGACTACTCAACCGCCAGCCCGAAGGCCGAGCAGTCCACGACTATCTTGCGCGGGAGCGGCTGTCCCAGCGCATGCTTCTTCACCAGGATGGCCACCAGCGCGCCGGTGAGCATGGAGTTGTAAATCACCGCCCGCGCCGTGCAGGGCAACTGCATCGACTCCTCCGCCGGGTGCAGGGTTTCCTCGTAGGACTGCGCGCCCATCAGATCGCCGTGGGACTTGGCGGTGTAGATCACGATGTACTCGCCGCCCTGGCGCGGATCGATGATGGTGACGGGCCGGGCGCGGCTGCCCTGGGCCTTGGCCTGCTCCCAGATCGTCCGGCGAGCGTCCATATTGTCCACGCAGGAGATGACCAGGCGCTTGGGTTCGTCGCGACCGAGGGGCTGATCGGCATACCTCTGACGGAACTGGCCGGGCAGGAGGCCGGTGACGCGGTAAACCTCGACGCCCAACGCCACGGCCTTGGGCTGGCCCAGGTATTCCGCACCGAAGAGTTGATTGGGCAGGTTGTGCGGTTCGACCGTGTCGTCGTCGAAGATGTTGAGGTCCGTGCAGCCCATTTTGGCGAGTGCCAGCGCGGTGTAGGAGCCGGAAGCCCCGGCGCCGATGATGGTGATGGGGAAGTCCAGCTTGTCGGGATGGATGATATCGAGCTGGCGGTGAAACTGGCTGTCGAGGGTCGTGCGGTCCATGTCATTGCGGTCCATGGCAAATCCTTTCAGTGGTTGCGCGTAATCTCCTCGATCTGGGATAGCGGCGTGGGGGTGAAATGGATGTCGCGCTCGATGGCCTGCAGGCCGGGGATGCGCTGGCCGTTGATACGGGCTTCCAGGGATTCGAGTTTAGAGAGGCTGAAATAGCCGAGTTCGCCGCAACCGGGATGGATTTCTGCCCAGCCGAAGAACGTGTCTTCACCATCGAATTCCGTGGCAATCCACGTTCCGGCACCATACGCGTGGAAAAATCTGATGTGGGCGATGGCGTCCATACCCTTGCCGTCCTGGGCGTACAATGGCGGGATCGTCTTGCGGATGGACTGGGGGAGCAGTTTCTGTTTCATGGGATTACCTCCTTGTTTGGGAAAATGGGCGCACCTATCCGGGCCATCCAGGGTGGATGGTTGGACAGGTGGCTGGGATGTAAGGGAAAGTCAGGCTAGAATGCGCTGTCTTCTTCTATACTTATAGCATATCTGAGAGTGGTTTTTCTGACTATGGTTCTTATAACATTTTCGGGGTGGGATTTGTGAAAAAGCCCCAGCGACCACGTTCGAACGGTTTCCACCGCCTACTTGCCGCCGCCGATTTATCGACTCGTTCGTCTCACAGGTCGCGCCGAGACATTTTTGGCGCGACTCTCGCTTCGCTCGGGTAAATGATCGAATCACCCAATCATCAAATCACCCACTTCACGGTCCCTCTCTCACACAACGGGCATAGAAACTGCTGACCATAATTGTGCTACCCACGGCGCCATTGTTGAAGCCCACCCGCCAAGCGTAGTTAGTGGAGAAAACGTTAGTGGACGATGACCAGAACCAATTCGTCGTTATGTCCGGGAAATCAGAAGCTGGGCTGCACCGTTCGTAGTTCACTAAGCTCATTAATTCCTTTTTGTTGGGCAGTCTCCAATCGGATTGGCCGCCATAGGAGAGGGATTCGCAATAGGCCAATGACTGTTGCCAAGTCTTGTTTGTTTCGTAGGCCTTCTGCCAGATAAGTCCTGTTACGGAATCGATAACGATCGATTCACCCAAAACCGGTTCAGAAACCGAGAAGCGGTTTGAATTGGCCGAGGCTAAGCTTGCCACTCCAACCAGGCAAAGCAGGACCAGTAAAACAATAGGTATCGTTTTCATTAAATTATTCCTCCATTTGAAGCCATGTAGCCGCCAGAATAGTTTCCATACTGGTGTAAAATCGAGATCGAATTGCTCGTAAATTTTAGTAACAGCTTGGGGAAATGCTCCCATAGGGTCCAAAGCGGGTAGTCGGTTGCCCGCACGATCAGAACTTCTCTTCCCTGGTCTTCATAATGTTGCGCAGAGCGAACCATCATGGGCAACAGAACGCCAACCCAGGGCTGTTTCAAGAAGTGTGGATAAACAAGGTCAACCCAGTCCCGTGCCCAGCAAACGCCCCTAATTGATGGGAGTATTGTTGACCTTAACGATATGCATAATGATTGCCATGCTCTTTTCCAAGAGCTTAACTCCAAGGGTATATTTATGATAGAAAAGAACCCCCTATCTACGGTTTCAGTAAAGACTGCCCGTTCAATTGCTTGCTTATAGATGGGCAAATGCTCATATCTAGACATATTTTCCGACCCTCGCAAAACTCGGGTAAATGTTCTAATCATTAAATCCAAATTCACTGTCCATCTCTCACACAACGGACATTGTTGAACATGCCCTTACCGGAAAAAATCACCCAGCCACCATCGAAATCCACGATCCAGGCGTCGTCGGTTTGGCATATATCGGTAGTCGACGACCAAAAAAAACTTGAAGGTGTACCGGGAAAGGCTGTGAGATTTATGCTGGGACTGAAGCGACCATCATCCACGATGCTTTGCAACTCATGGGGGTTGGGCAGCCGCCAATCCGAGTAACCACCATAGGTCAGGCCGGAGCAGTAATCCAACGCGCTTTGCCATGCCTTGTCCGAGGTCCAGGTACGCTGCCACATCAGGCCAGTCAGCGAATCCCCAACCATCTCGTCTACATCCGCCGTTCCATCACAGGGGTTTTGCTCCGTACCATTGGTGTTGTAGCAAGTATAGCTTCGCACGTTGTCTGAGTATTGGGCGTCCTGGCCGCAGAAATCAGTTGAACCGCAAGTGGCAGAACCAGCCGTCCCGGGACAGTCGATAACCGAAGAAATGCTGTAACAAATAGTCTGATTAGTCGGCGGAACAGGAAAACAAATGTTATAGTCACAAAAATTATCGGGAAATTCTATTTCGCAATTAGATTGCATCCACCCGTCGCATGTGGCGTTGCAAATAGCCGCCCCATCTATGTATTGTTCGCCCAGACTCGTGCAGGCCACCGTGTCGCCTAACTCGCAGGTCTCGCCGGGGTCCGGTTGACCATTGCCACAAAGGTCGATGATATCCCCGTCCGTGACATCGCCGTCGCTTGTATCCTCGTCAACCGTGTCCCCGTCGGTTGGGTCTTGGTCCGTGTCCAAGTCGCCGTCTACCGTCTCCTCCAGACACGCATAGGCCCCAACCTGGGCATTCCAGCCGCAGGTTTGTCCCAGCCCCGTGCAGTTCACCGTCTGGGTGTATTGACCGTCGCAGTAGTGCAAGATGTCGCCCATACATTCGTTCTCTGCAGGAACCAGATCGCAGTCCGAGCAATCCGGATAGCCTTCGTAACCATATGCGCAGGAGCCACACTCGTCTCCCGTATAGCCCCGGTTGCACAGGCAGCCTTCGCTGTTATCCGATCCGTGGCCGTTGCAGGGCGTGACGCACTGGTGAAGGAAACAAGCCAGTGACGGATCACATTCCTCATCGCTGTCGCAACCCGTGGCAGTGATACGCAGACCCGCAGATGAATGCGGGTAATAGTTCAGTACCGCGTGGACCTCTCCATTTGCTGTCTGGCCGTACGTGTCGCCAAACATAGCATTCGTATCCAATTCCGTCATGGCCGCCCCCACGCTTGCACCTTGCAGTAGCCGGTCGAAGAGCGGGATATTTGTATACAGATCCTCGTCGTCGGACTCGACCAGGTTGTTCCAGCCGAAGTACACGCCCAGCCCTCGCGCCACTAGTGCCGAAGCCAATGTTGTGGTTTGCAGGCCTCGGCAAGACGAGAAATAAGCCAGGCTATCATTCGTAAAGTTTGCATCTGCAAAGAATTCAGGATACACGATGTAGTAGGTCTGGCCGCTTCCTGCTGTCGTTCCGATTCCAAGTTTTCCGAGTTGGAGGTATTCGCCCAAAAACTCCATGTCCGTCGTCATACCGGTCATGAAGTTGAACCGCCCGTTGTCCAGCGCACCGTGCGCACGGATATAGATGACATCGAACTCGTCGAAGCGGGCGATGGCGTTTGGCGTAACCTCTGCATCGGCGAACATCTCCACGGAGAATCCAGCATCGCACAGGTGTTGCCCGATGGTTTCATGGGAATCGAGAAAGCCGGGGGAACTCGCCAGAGGTGCATAGACTGCAGCATTGCCTGCAGAACCATTGCATCCATTGAATGAACGGGACTTACCCGAGTTACGGGTTTCAGATTCGGTCAGCATTGTATCAAGGTATATCGCACAGCGAATGCCGTCCTTTGTGAAAAAGATCGCGCCGTTCTCACCGTCGGTGGCAACGTCGGAAACACCTTCCTGTTCGTCCAGATAATCGACGGTGGCTTCCACGGCCTCTTCCTGTGTACCATCGGCCAGCTCTTCTTCAAGAATGGTATTGGCCTGATCAACCGCCGAGGTAGCCTCTTCCACATCATCTGACGTGATGCTTTCCGCTTCGGTGTCACCATCTGGGACGATATCGCCATCCGTCAATAGGTCACCATCAACCGGATCAATGTCCGGGTCTGGGTCGGTGTCGCCGTCAATAATGACGTCATTGTCGCCATCGGCAGGCGTGTCCCCGTCCCCGGGATCAAGTTCTTGATCCCCATCCACCGGGACTTCATCTAGGTCGCCATCAACGATGGTCTGATCGCCGTCGGGGCTCTGGTCTCCATCGGCCTGGTTATCGGAACCATCACCCGAACAGGCGGCCAGCAGTAAAACAAACCCGACGGCCAACATGATTAGCACGGTATAACGGCAGTTCAGCATCGTCCACTCCCAATTGTTTGAAACGGCTTGATCTGATTCTTCTTAGCCTGGGAAACAAGTGGCACAAGGATAGTTCAGAATCTGGAAAATGGGAAGAGATTTCGAGAAGGTACGTGAACATTGAGTCGACTATGGAGTTAAAAAGGAAAGGCGGCAACAGCTGCCTTTCCATGTGGGTTTGATAGCGTGTAACTACAGCGCTCTCGCCGAAGCCCCTGAAAACATTCCCCACTCCCCCAACACCTGCAGCACTGACCACGGATCCACGGCATGGCCATCCCCGCCGAGGACACTGTCCAGGATGACCCAGAACTCGTCCAGATCGCCCTGCCAGTCCTCGATGGCATCCAGCAACTCCGCTGCCTGATCGGTATTCAGGCCGACCAGCTGCAGTTCGGTGAGGATATCGTCGTCGTGCTGGATGTTGCTCGCATGCTCGGTGAAACGGCGATCCAAGCCGTATCCGAGATCCAATTCCTCATCCGGCCAGACCAGTCCCCAGGGTGCGGTTGGCTCGTGGACCTTGTCGCGCAGTTCCTTTTCCAGCACCTCGTCACGTTCCACGCTGGCTAGAAAGCCGACATTGATCTGATCGACGGTGATGCGCCACGGCGCGTACAGGTCGAGGCGGGCGCGGAAATGACCGGCCTTGTTCGTCACGATGCTGACCAGCCAATCGCCGTTGTCCATTTGCTCGATGGTGTCGGCATCCTCCGATGACCAGAAGCAGTTCATATCCGCGTGGCTGTGCGCCCAGCAGCGCAGGTCGGATACGTCGTGCCCGCCTTTTACAAGCTCCGTCATAAGCGCGCCCATCGACTCGCGGTCGGGCGAGGTATGGCTGTCGGTGCAAACCTGCTCCGGCAGGAAGAACTTGGCGATGACGATGGCACCGCTGTCATTGTCCTTCTCAGTCACTCCGAAGCAGCTGAACTCGCCTTTCGCCGCCTGTGCCCACACGCGCAGTTGATGTTCCGCCTCAGCCGACAACAGCACCTTCGGCGTCCGCATCGTCAGCTTCCGCTTCGTCTCCGTCGGTTCCATCGCCCGGGTCTTCTTCGTCTTCGTTTGCCCAGGCGCTGCACTCGGATCGGTGCTCGCAGTCCGGGCATTCGTCTTCGTTTCGTTCACGGCAGTCATCTTCATCCTCCGGGTGGTTGGCGCACCATTCACGGTGGCACTGTAAGCATTCGTAGGGTCCGCCGTCGTTGCGGCAGTCATCGCGCACATCGTCCAGGAAGGGGCATCGGCTGTCACCACAGTCCAGGCAGTCCCGCGGAGAGCTGCCATCGAAACATCGGCTGTAGCGCTCGTCCCAATACGGGCAGTCGCGATCATTGCAGTCCGTGCAGGTCGCCTCGCCGCCCTCGTAGCATTCCTCGTACTCGTCGCGCTCGCTGTCGAACCATTGCGTGTACGGGTCGACCGGGTTGTACGACATCAGGAATTCGTCGAGCAGCAGGAGCAGCATGCCCCATTCCCTTTGCGCCATGAGCTTGTTGACATCATCGCCGATGTTGCCCAGGCACGGGCTGCCTTCGGTCGAGATGTGCGGATGGAAATAGTTGGATCGCCACTCGTTGTTGCCGGCGGCTTCGAAGCGGATCAGTTCTTTACCGGTCAGCTCGATTCGGCAGCGGATATCTCCAAGTTCCGAGGTTTCTCCACTGTCCGGGTCTTCAATCTGCACGTCGGTATGGACGGCCACCAACTCGCTGTCGGAGATCGAGATGGACTGGAAGCGCTCGCCCACGAGGGATTGCAACTGCTGGCTGATGCGCTTTACTGCATTCACCGTCCGTCCGCACTTCTCGTTGACGGCCAGACGCAGCAGACGCTCTTCTTCCCGCTGGCGCGCCAGCTTGGCCACGAGCTGATGGTACTGGCGGTTCAGTTCAAGCAGGTTGGCCTCGTTGTCGCGGATGTCCTGCTGGGTGCGTTCCAGACTCTGGCGGCTCAATTTGGAGTAGAAGCAGCCGAAGCGACGCGCCGTCTCGACCGGACTTGGCGTCCGCATGGCATGGCGGCAGGCCCAGTCGAAGCCATCCTTGAAGATGCTCGTCAGCAGGGCGCGTTTGGCCCCGAAGGTGACTTCCAGACCATTCTGGAGTCGGATGCTGTTATCATCAATACGAGCGATGTAAAGCGTGGAACCGTCCTGCGTCCAGGCACCGTGCGTGTACGGAACCTGAAGATCGGAGCCTTGCGCCATCGGAAGCCAGCGCTTGCGGTCCTCGTTCAGCAGTTTGCGCTTTTCACCGGTCACAGCCGCATTGACCGGGGCCATGTAGAAGCGGTAGTCGCCATCCAGGGCCGTGACCTCGTATTCGCGGGACGTGATGATGGTCACCACGGGACCGAGAACGTAACCCGCATCCGAGCGGTCGTCTTCCTTCACCTGGATGATGGGGCGCTGGTCGGCGGGATAGTCGAGCAGCCACTCCTGCATGAGCGACCGAAGGATTTCCGGGATGCGGGTGGAGTCGTTGAGATGTTCCATGATACCTCCTGTAAAAATGCGAACGGCGGAGAGTTTCCCCTCCGCCGCTCTGGTCCCGACCTCCTTTCCGGCTACTGGTGGGCCTCCGCGCCACCGTCGACTTTCGGCGTCAGCGCGACGATGTCGCCGTCGTCGGGCCGCTCGTGTAACTGGGTGTGGACGCCGTTCAGGGTCAGGGCGTAGCCCTGGGCGTCGAAGCCGGCGCTGGTGAGGGCATCGGCGCAGGTCGAGCCCGCCGGGACGGTGACCTGGCGCTGGCGACCGATCGAGACGACGGTGATGCGGATGCCGTGGTTGCGGGACTGGGACTGCTGGTCGTGGTTCTGATTCTGGTCCATGATTTCCTCCTGGGATTGCAATGATGGGCGCTGTGGCCCGGATGGAACGCCATCGGGATGGCGGTTATCAGAATGATGTACGTACAGAATGGCTACTCGCCGTTTTCCTCGTCCCCGTTGGGCTGGACGATGCCGCGCAGATTCTCGAAGATGGTCTTGAACTGCCGAATCTCCTGTTCGTTGCAGGCATCCTCCTTCGTCAGCTCCAACACGGCATACGTGCCGGTCGGCATGGTGAGTGAGAGTCGCGTCTTACAGGTGAACAGCGGCAGGTCGGTGCGCTGACCATCTGGGAGTTGCAGTTTGCCGAGAAAGTGACGCGCCAGGAATTGTTGGACAGGTCGACGGCTTGTAGCTTTCGCCCGGATGATGAATGGGTTCTCGTCTTCCTGATCGATGGCCAACATCGCGTACACAATGTCGCAATCGGGAGCGGTGGCCTGACCATTGCCTCGACCCCATAGACGATGCGGGCAGGTGGCGCAGTCCACGACCTCGCCATCGGCGCGGATGCCTTCGACACCGTCATCCGAACGGCAATGCTCGGTCATGCCGGAAGTCTCCGAGTAGGTTGCCCATCGGCGGCTTTTCTTGATGTGAAGCAGGACGCAGTTGACTTCGTCCTTGGATTCGCCGGTCAGTGTGTTGACGAACACGTCTTTTGGCGCCCAGGAGCCGTCGGGAAGCTGACGGCGGGAATTGAAGCAGAGGCTGGGGAGCGGTCGATCTTCATTGTCCAGATGGGACAGGGCCTGAAGACCGGCCAGCTCGGTGATGAGGGATTGGGTGATGGGAAGTTGATGGTGGGATGCGTTCGCCGTGCTGACCACGTTCGTTGACATGAGTTCCTCCGTTAGGTTGTTCGTTATTTGTGCATGGCAGCTGCGTCTATCATCGACCCCTGGCAGGACTCTTTCCCGCCAGGGGTATGCGCGCCGCGCTAACCACGCCGCTGAGTTGAATGGTTGGATGGGTGTGCCTACGTGCGCGCAAAACGATGGGCACGGGCCCTGACGGCAGCTAAAGTGCCCGTCGTTGGTGAGATGAAGGACTGGGTGATCTGTAGATCGTCCAGCTCTCTATTTGACTTATGTCCAGGAACTATGCGGATTTACGCTTGTTTGCCGTGTGCGTAGGGCAAGAACATCCGGGCCAAAAATTTCTGGCCAGTTATACTGGGACTCCAGTAAGTCGTTTTCAGATCGAGACTCGATTTTGTTTTAGCGCTAAGGCAGGGCGAAGATGAGATGGTTCTGGCCTGGACACCGAATAATTAGGGTATCACCGTCGACGATTCTAACCACGGCACATATCAAGGGAGGGGGTTCACGGTATAAACTCTTTATGTGCTTTTCCTTCCGGTCCAAACTTCCTCTCAACATCACGTAGCGTTCGCATCGGTTTGTCGCCACTGCGATGTAAAGCCACCCATCGAGCTCAGGAGCGGCGGCGACGTGGCAGTTACCAGGTTGTCATTCAAAGAGGGAAGAACAAATAACTGAAGGAGACGCGACAGTATTTGTCGCCTGTATGTTCTATCGTTCAAACTGGGCAGGTAAGAAATTGGTAGTATCCGAAAGGAAAGAAAAATGGCAAGTCGTCGAGCGGTCTATAAAGAAAGCATTTCCAACCTGGATGATAACGGATTCAAACTCTGCATGATCTGGACAGCAAGAATCCTGCTCCATTCAACCTTCTACCGTCGATCAATCCAGAAAATCCAGCACTTGAACGAGGACATTCTGGAAGTATTTGGGCTAGACGAATATCATCATTCAAAACGGATAGCTGAGGTCCGAAAGCAAATCAAAGAAAAACTTTATGCCCTTGAAGACAAGCGGCCCAAGCAAAGCGGCGTTGTGTATAGGAATGTGAGCTTACTTAAAAAGACCTTTGGATTGTCGGACGCTGAACGTGATATCCTTCACTTCATTAGCGCCTCCAATGTCTATCCGGCAATGCGCTCTGTTGTTGAGCCGCTCAATGAATCTCCCCCGGATCAGATTTTGCAGGTTATCGCAGCTGCGACGAATTACTCCCTGATAACCGTAAAAAAAGCGCTTTCCTCGGATTCCCCGCTGGGTTGTTCCGGGTTGGTGCAGCTGGTTAATCCAAATCCGCATTACAACGATCATCCCTTCAAGCTCATTGATCCTCTTATTTTCACGATTCAGAACAGTCATGACGATTCCGAATCTCTTCTGGCCAAGTGTTTCCGTAAAAGCAAATCCACCGCGCTTTCCCTTGGAGATTTCTCGTACCTGGGTAAACGATTGGAAATACTCAAGCGCTATCTCGAAAAACGGATCCAATCACCAAAACCCGGTGTCAATGTCCTCCTTTATGGCGCACCAGGAGTTGGAAAGACGGAATTGGCGCGAGTGATGGGGAAGACATTGAAGGCTTCGCTTTACGAAGTTCTCGTCGAAGATGACGAAGGGGCTGCAAGAACTCAGCAAGAACGCCTGAATAGCTTTCGTATTTGTCAGAATCTCTTAAAGCAGAAGGAAAAATCGCTCGTTCTTTTCGATGAAGTCGAAGATATTTTTCCAGTTGAACCCCAATCCTTTTTCGGGCCGCCAAGACCTAGCAGAGGGGGAAACAAAGGCTACATGGTAAATCTCTTAGAGAACAACCCCGTTCCGACCATTTGGATCGCCAACCAGATCGGTCAGATTGACGATGCTTACCTAAGGCGTTTTGATCTGCTTTTTGATATCAAAGTTCCTCCACGAAAGATTCGTGAAAAACTTCTGGCGGACAAGTTTTCCTCCCTGGATGTAAGACCTGAGTGGATCGACCGCATCTCAAAGGCTGATAAAATTACTCCTTCGGATGTGGACCGAGCTGCTAAAATCCTAGAAGCTATTGGTGTCGACGATGCTGAAGTCAACGAGCAGTTAACCGAGGAGGTACTGAAGTCCAATTTGGGAGCTCGCCGACTCAGTATATCGTCTCCGCAGACCGGATGCCATGAGAGCACCTACGATCTGTCTTATCTGAATACGACCGAAAATATTGCTCGTATAGCAGCCGGTTTGGCAAAAAAGCTCAAGGGGAATGCGCTGCTATACGGTGCGCCGGGTACGGGAAAGACGGCCTTCGCTCACCATATCGGAGAATTGGCCAATAAGCCGATTCTCATTCGCCGGGCTTCGGACCTGCTTTCGATGTGGGTTGGAGGAACCGAGGCCAATATTGCGAAAATGTTCCGAGAAGCCGAGGCGGAGCAGTCAATCCTCCTGCTTGATGAAGCCGATAGTTTTTTCCGCGATCGTCGCATGGCGCACAACAACTGGGAGGTGACTCAGGTCAACGAACTTCTGGTTCAAATGGAGTCGTTTTCCGGTCTCTTTGTCTGTTCCACCAACCTGATGGATGATCTCGACCAGGCGGTATTTCGGCGATTCGCGCTGAAAATCCGCTTTGACTACCCAACTTCTGAACAGTGCTGGCGACTTTTTCTGGCCCATGCTGAAGAGTTGGAACTGATGAAACAACAGGAGGATATGAAACAGTATCGCAGGTTGGTTGAGAGATTAACTCATCTTGCGCCCGGAGACTTCGCTGCTGTCCGTCGTAAACACGAACTCCTTGGGAATTTGACCACAGTGAACGACTTGATCAACGCGTTAGCCGACGAGTGCAGGGTAAAACCCGATGTACGCGATGAGAAAATGATCGGGTTTCAACCCTGATTTTACCAGGGACAGAAAAGGATGTTCGTTGCGCTCGTACTAGCAGCGATTATTGTGGTTGGTATGAGGTTTCAAGTTTCGGCTTGCCGATCTGGACCGTCTTGTAATAAAAAAGGAAGGCTCTTCGCTGTTTAGTGTGGGTAACGGCAGCTTATGCATCGGCTTCGCCGATCCGGGGACCCGTCCCCGCACCCCTGGGATTTATCGCTTTGAAGTCCAAACCTGGTTGTTGTAATAAGGGATAAAGAGAAAAGGAGAGGTTTCCCCCTCCTTTCCAGGTTCGGACCTTCGACGGCGCTCGGGTCGCGTCCCCGCGTTGCCTTATCCTCCGCCGAAGTTCTGCCAGTGTAACCTTTGCACACTGAAGGAGCAAGAGATGGACGAGCGCGGACTTTTCACGATGGCTCTTGGATTGACCCCTCCCTGGGAGGTGGTGGATATTGACTTTGACGCCGAGCGCCACCGGTTGGATCTGTACCTGGATTTTCCCGCCGGGAGCCGGTTTGCGTGCCCGCAATGCGAGGTGGCTTGCGGGGTTCACGATACGAACGAGAGGAGTTGGCGACATCTGAACTTTTTTCAGCACGAGGCGTATCTTCACGCACGCCTACCCCGGATCAAATGCCCTGAACACGGAGTAAAAACGGTGGAGGTACCTTGGGCGCGTCCTGGTGCGGGGTTCACGCTGCTTTTTGAGGCGCTGGTACTGCTTATGGCCAGAAAGGGCATGACGCCCAAGGGGATCGGCGAAATACTTGGTGAGCACGACACGCGGATCTGGCGGGTGCTGGAATACTATGTGGACTCGAGTCTGGCGAAGCAGGACTGGTCCGAGGTCGAAGCGGTGGGCGTGGATGAAACCAGCCGTTCCCGTGGGCACGACTACGTGACGGTGTTCGTGGACATGGACGAGGCGAAGGTTCTGCACGTGGAGCCCGGCAAAGACCACCGGACGGTGGCGGGCTTCGAGGCTGAGCTTCACGCTCACGGCGGTAAACCCGAACAGGTGAAAGAGTTCAGCATGGACATGTCAGCGGCGTTCATCAAGGGGGTTGGGAAACAGTTTCCCGATGCGGCGATGACCTTCGACCGCTTCCACGTGATGAAGCTTGTCAACAAGGCCGTGGACGAGGTGCGGCGTGAGGAGCGCCAAGACAGGACTGAGTTGGAAAAGACGAGATGGGTCTGGTTGAAAAACGAGCAAAACCTTACGGACAAAGAGCGAGAGAAGTTCGATGAGTTGAAAGACAGCACGCTGAAAACGGCCAGGGGCTATCGGCTCAAAGAGACGCTTCAGTCGGTATATGCCGACTACGCAGGCCATCCAGATGACGGTGAGAAGCAGTTGCAGTACTGGTATTTCTGGGCCACGCACAGCCAACTGCCGCCGATGATCAAGGTAGCCAAAACGATCAAGACCCACTGGGATGGGGTATTGCGGTGGTTTCAGTCAGGTTTGACACAAGGGCTGGTGGAAGGCATCAACGGTATAATTCAGGCGGCCAAGCGCAAGGCCAGAGGGTTCAGGTCGTTTAGGAAGCTTCGAACCATGATCTTCCTCGTCGCTGGAAAGCTAGACTTCGACCTGCCGCAGATGAAACTGCTTACCCACAGTAAATAGCGAGGAGGCAAAAGGAAAACCCCTATGGAATGGAGCGAACTGATATGACGGATCCCAAGCAGAAGTTTGCTGTTTTTGATATCGATGGGACGGTCTACCGATTCAGCCTGCTGATTGAGCTCGTCAAAGTGCTCGTGCGGGAGGGAATATTCCCACCCGAGACTGAGAAGCGGTATCGAGTGCAATACGAGAATTGGCAGAACCGGGTCGGTAGCTACGACGACTACATCAATCTCGTGATCCAGGCTTTTCTTGAGAATATCCGTGGAGCGTCTCTCGAAAAAGTCATGAGCGCTGCCCAAGCCGTAGTGTCGGAACAGGGCCAGAGAACCTACGCTTACACCAAAGGACTGGTTGAAAGGCTTAAAAGAAAAAGATATTTCCTGGTCTACGTTTCCCATTCACCGCATGCGGTGGTCGGAGAATTTTCGCGGCACTTCGGTTTCAATGCTCATCAGGGTACGCTATATGAAATTGACGAGCAGGGATGTTTTACGGGTCGGCTTCAAAAGAATAACTCCTTCCACAAAAGCGAAGTGCTGCAAGAAATCGTGGAAAGGCACGATCTCGATCTGAACGATTCTTACGGGATTGGGGACACGGAGGCTGATATTGAAATGCTTCGCCTGGTGCGGCGACCAATATGCTTCAACCCAAACCGCAGATTATTCGAGTCCGCGCAGCAGGAAAATTGGCCAGTGATCGTTGAGAGAAAGGACTTGATTCTCTCGATTAGAGGAGACTCTGTTTCACTAGATAATGTCAATTGCCGATAAATCCACCATAATCGTAATGCAGATGAATGATCCAAGTCGCGAATGACTTCGACGACCTTCGCCCCGCCGCCTGGACATCCTCCACCTTGCTCAGCGTATGGTTTGCAAGCGGCTCAAGTAGGAATTAACGACTGTTGGAGCCTCTTAAATTCTTCCGCGAAATCAGCATCGGCAGAAGATAACATACGCTCAGCCACTTTGTTCCCAGCTCCGGCAAGCAGCGAAACAAGTACTTCCAATTCTGAGCCGGGCTCCAGTTTCTCTTTAATCTCCTGCCACATAAGATTAATTTGAATAAGAGAAATGACGGAGAAGGCGACGTCACCTGTCAACTCAAACTGCTTGTCGCCGAATGCTATAGTTGTTGTTTCATCGGACTTTTTATCTTCATACTCAGTATATAATTTCAGTCGTTCCATGGATCCCATAATTCACCCTCCATTTCCTTATGAGTTGGTAAACATCCGTACATTTCATCATGACTATCTATCTTGTCAAGCCGATTTTCCAATTCCCAATCTAGGTTTTCTTTGGTGTGCGGGCGTATCAGTTTGTTACTTTCTGTCAGAATCGGTCTCCAACTTCTCAAAGTCGGTTACATTGGCCATAGATTCCCATTGGGCGGCGTCAACAACTGCCTCAGTAAGGTTATCATGTGTGACCGGTTCATTCGCTGAATTGGCGGCGACATACGTTAAAGTCGTTCCGTCTGGCTGAGCTATAAGTCCGGAATTGCATGGATAAGGCTGATCGTCCTCATCACCTTCATCCAGGCAACTTGGAAGCATGAAGGAAGTACCTTCTTTCACCAGCTTCCACTTCGACCAGGTAGTCGACAACCCTAAAAGTGGTGGCCCAGCAAAGGGTTCAATCGATAATTCATCCGGATTGGGAGCTGGATTCGGAGAAAAAATGCGGCCAATCAGTTCTTGGATGGAAGCATCGCTTGTGTCATGAAATGTAAATACCGACATGTAATCACTCTCCTTTTGACGGAATCATCGCATTTCAGCGCAAATATTCTGCCACCTATTTAGCTTTCGCGCAACTAATAGCAACTCCCTCATTTCCGCGCGTAACAATTACGCATTGCAGTCCACCGCTCCGATAAGTTGAGGTATGGTACCCGCTATAGGAAGCCGAGTACACGGGTGATGCATGAAACAAAACAGTGGACAAGACAAATCCTACCATAAAAGCAATCAAGACGAGGATTAAAAACCGATTGGGGAATGACGTGATCATCATCGCGGATACCTTTCAAGGAAAAGGGCCTAGAATCAAACATTAAAGCGAAATGGCCTGCCTCCAACTGTCATATACGGTTCTCCACCATCGGAGATTGATTCGATCTTCCCGGTGGCGCTGCACCAGTACGTTTTGTTTTCCGTTGTGTTGAGTGTGAAGCGACATTTTCCTTTACTGTATTTCATCGCCTCCTGTATGGCCTCATCAATCGTCAGAGAACCTGAAATCTCGCGGGAAATATAGAATCCGGGAATGGCGCGGATGGTGAGACGATAGTTCAGATTTCGCTTCCGTTTTTCCTTTGCCTTGATTTTCATCTCATGGATGTCGAGTTTGATCGCTTCGATGATCTGTTTAGAATCGACCTTCAATACCGTCGACAGCTTTTCAATGAGTTCCCGATTGGGGAATTCCTGCCCGGACAGCCACGCATCAATGCGCCTGAACCCCTTATTCCGGTTCCTGTACCCCATGGTCTGGATCAACGCCTTGCGATCCAAATCGACCTTTTTCATTCCATCCCGGATCAGTTCTGAAAAATGAGATGTCATGGCCATCCTCCCTATTTGAGATGTTTCGTTCTCTTAGGTGCCAGACCGCACCTTCAATGTAATGCGGGAGGGTGACAGATTCTGTCGTCTGGTGTCACGAATATTGTTTGAGGGTTTCCGAGAGATGCTTCTTAATTCTGTCTTTCAATGAAGGAGGGCTGATCACCATGGCGGAAGGCCCAAAACCTATGATCCAATGGACAAACTCTTCATTGATGTTGACGATCCCCTTCAATGACAGTTTTCCGGTTCTCGCTTTGGTCAACCGGCATCCACCAGGCCATCGCATATTTTTCAGATAGACCCGCAACGAAGCATCAAACTCAATTTCGACCTTTTCGGAGGTACCCGGAAATAGACCCCCCAACTCGGGCAGAAATTCTGCAGGATCCCAGTCGTCCGCAAGCGTGAAAGAGTCCTCCAACCGGGAACATTTAAGGATTCGTTCCAGAGCGAAAACCGTTGGCCTCGGTCTGGTTGGTG
Source organism: Myxococcota bacterium (assembly GCA_963663525.2). Taxonomy (GTDB): domain Bacteria; phylum Myxococcota_A; class SURF-8; order SURF-8. The sequence goes on along the minus strand of CAXXHC010000001.1, from coordinate 2,322,348 downwards.
ATGGATCAATCTGGGCGAGAAGATAGAGGCCGCTTTTGTATGTGAGCAAACAATATGGGCAAACGGTATGAGTCTTCGCTTTGCCGGAAAGCGGTTGGTATTTGATCTTCAGTTTCTTCTCCTGCACGAGAGCCGTGAGGATATCATCTACCGAATCTTCTTTCGAAGAGAAGTTCCTGGGAAATGGTTGCAAGGAAAAAAGCTTCCGTTTCAGGTTAATAGCTCGATCCGAAGCGGCCTGGCTCAGACGGTCGCTTATTTTAGTCGCCAGGTCAGAAAGATATCCCGTCAAACCGGTTCCCTCGTATTGCTCCATCATTCTCAGAGACAGGATGACAACAATGAGGTCCGCGAGACTGAATGTTACGGGAAATCTGCGGGCGGTTTCCATCAAAACGTAATTCTGCCGGTTTTCAATTTCAACGGTCCGGATCGGAAGATAGAGTTCTTGCAACTCGGCAAGATCTCGTTGTAAGCTCCTCAAAGAGACTCCGAATTCCTCGGCGAGATCAGGTGGATATACGCGCTGGCCGGAATAGAAGCGGTCGTACAGGCGGATTAACCGTTTCACTTTTTTATCGTATTCGCGAGCCATTATCTCCTCCCGATTCTTGCCAAGAAAACTATTTTCTCTTTATGACGCGACAGTATCTGTCATTATAGCAAGAGAAAATAAAAAACAAACCCTCTTTGGAGGTGAAAAATGGAATCGAAGATAGAGAAACTCTATGGTATTTCAAAGCAATCTGCCCCTAAACGGATGATTGTCCTGACTCCCAACGCTCATCTGGCGCGCTGGACGCAGCGTTCGCTCTTGGACATCGGCCCGGTCATCGGCGCGGAGGTCTACGACGTTGATTCCTTCCTGCTCCAGACTTCCTCGGCCTTGCTTGGCGAACCCATTCCTCAGAGTGGTTTGCTTGCGTTGGTCCAGGCGGCGCTTTCCACGATCCCTGTTTTTGGCGAGGTTGCGGCTAACTCCACTTACCAGAGCGCCGTCCTGCGGCAGTTTATTGAAATCCACCGCGCCTGCAGCGAAAGTCCCATAAGCACCAAGACCATCTCCAGCCGGGATGAAGACCTCCTACAAGCTTTCCTGGTCTTTCGCACCGAGTTGGAGAAATCCTACGCCGGGCGCTGGTATGCAGGGAACGCACCTCGTTTATTGGCTCCTCATGCAAATGACTTCGCCCTGCTTCGAGACTCCAAAAGCTTTGTCCTCTTTGGCTTCATCCCCAGTTCGGCCAAGGACTCCTCCGCGCCCTCGTGGTTGAACGCGCCGTCCTGGCTTGGCTCCTGGACCCAGGCGCTCGGCAAACCGTTGACGGTTATCGACTGTGGCGCTGAACCTCACGGCCAATTCCGTGCTTCACTTTTTGCTTGCTCCGGACCCGAGGCGGAAATCGCATCCGTCGCTCGTCTTCTGCGCGGGGAAGTGCGTAACACGACGGTTCTCGTCCCTGCGGATGAAATCCCACGCTGGGTTCAACGTCTTGCTCACCGCGACATTCCAATGCGAGCTTTCGTACCCCGTCCGCTCACAGACACTGCTGTCGCCAAGATGTTTGCTGCACTGGCCTCAGCCTTGACGGCGGAGAGGGTGGAAAAGTCCGATCTCGGCCTGATCCTTTTCGGCCCCGCACTCAGAGCCTTCAAGTGGGCGGAAGGAAAGCTGGAAGCCGACGGGAAAAACGACGACGGCCTTTCGACTTCCTTGATCTACAAGTTGTGGAAAGAAATCCGCCGCCGCAGTGGAACACTCACCGAATGGATCGTCCGAATTCGTGCTGTGCTGGCCAGAAAACAGCAGGGATGGAACCTACAAGATCAGAAAAGGACACCTACCGACTACGACCTAAAATCCCGCACCGCCGAGGCGCTTGCCGGTGAAGCACTGATCCTCTGCCTGCAGGAATTGCTGGCCCGGCGGAGTTCAAACAAGTCCATCCACGGATTGCTGAAAGATTGGCGCATCGATCAATCCGCCAACGCTCACAAAGATTTTGGTAGCCGGGAGATCGCGGCCGCCGCACTCATCACCGATGAACTGAAAGCGGCGTTTGACTTGCCGCCTGCCAGCGTACTCCCCCTCATCCTGGATCGACTGAACGCGGCCAGCGACGGCTATTGGTTGGATGAGCAACCGACAGATGGTTCCGCTCCGGTTTTTATCGCTCCCTACGAAGCCGCTGGAATCAGCTTCACCCCACGGATGATCTTGTGCGGACTGGACCGCGTCCCGGCCTCCGTGCCACCTTCCTCGCTTTTCTCGCATGGGTGCCTTGCATCCTTGGGCGTCCTGACAGACCAAGATCGCTACGACGGTCAATGCCGGATGCTTGATGCGCTGACCCACGCTGAACAGCTTGTGGTTACCTGGCGCACGAAAGACGCTCTTGGGGCGGCTTGCGCCCCTTCCGCCTGGACGGCCTCACGCTTTCTCACCGGGGAGGAGAAGATTTCGAGAGTTGGCTCGGAGTGTCTGGCCGCCCCCTTATCCGATGCGCCGGTGTCCTGGCTTGAATGGCAAACGCGCCACCCCGACGGCGAGTTGAAAAATCGGGTTTCCGCCGTCGCCGGACTGCACTTCGAGAAAACCACCAACTGCCATGCCGGAGCCTTGGGAGTCACCTTCAAGCCACCCTACTACTCGGTATCTGCCCTCCAGAAGTTCGCGGCTCTGCCTTACGCTTACTTCCTCAACTACGTGCTGAAACTGAAAGAGGAGAAAGAGATCGAGGACTCCCTGGACGCAGCGGAACAAGGCACTTTGATGCATTCCGCGATGGAGACCCCTTTGCGGGAGCGCCTTCAGACGACGCCGCCCATTGCTGTCAACGTTTGCAAGGACCGAGCGATCCTGCGCGAGCAGACGCAAAATGCCTTGGCCGAGGAATACGAGTCCGGCAATGACCAAGTTCTTTCGGAAGCCGTATGGCAGGGAGACCGCTCGCGCTGGCAGAAGGAACTGGCGGAATGGTGGACATCGCTTGAAGACCGAATGGACAATAGCCCGAAGGACGACCCGATGCTCTTCGAGCCTTTCCGTCAGGCGCAGAGCGGAGAACTTGAACGCTGGTACGCCCAGGGCGATTTTGAGGCAATTCAGCGTTGGTGGGAAGCGGCGACGAAAAAGCTTGTCGCCTTGCAAGGTGAGGATGAATCGCCTGTCGAGTTTAAACTGCTGGAAAAGCTCGTCAAGTGGTTGAGCTTAAAGGCGTCGCCGGATGTCTCACAGTGGCAAGACGAAAAGGATAGACAAAAGGCATTCGGAACTAGAAACGCTGGATTACGTTTGGCGGTCGACGAATGGCTTAAGCCGGAGGCCGAGCGGGACCGGGTGCCAATCTCGAAGATCGAAGCGGAATTGACCGGAGAAATCATTCGCGTCAAAAAGGCCATCAAAGCCAGACTGGAAAAGCTGTTCCAAGCCTATGTCGAGGCTCCCGGCTGTGAGGTCGTGGCGGTTGAGATGAGCCTCGGAACCAAAGAGGAGCCGATTCGCCTTCAGTTGGCCGACGATGTTGAAATTTCCATTTACGGCTCCGTCGACCGGCTGGAGTGCGACCCGATCCGAGGCCGCCTCTGCATCTGCGACTACAAAACGGGCGGCTCGCATAATGAACGGAAGTTGCTGAAAAAGATCAATGAGGGGGAGCATCTCCAACTTCCCCTTTACGCGCTGGCAGTGGACACGATGTCCGACGACAAGAAGCCATTTGTCACGGAGGCTCATCCGTTGAGGGTTGGGGCGATCCGGCTGGAATTCATCAAGCGAAAGAAGACGGACAAGGGGGGAGTTTACCAGCCCTGTGCGCTGGCCCCCTCGCAATCCACTGACGGAAAAGAGGGCGGTCTCTCTGTTGTGGATGTGGCCAAGGATCGCGCGGCAGAGATCGTCCGGTCGATTGAACGAGGTGAATATCCCTTGGAGGCGAGAACCGACTCCACCAGGTACTACAAGCGTGAGCAGGAAGTGATGCGCATCGTCAGAGAGGGGAAGACGATCAAGCCGCAGACCGGGAAAACCAATGAAACGCCCCAGGGAAGCGAGGTGGCTCAATGACGACGAATAAACTTTTCGACGCCGCTCAATCCCTGGTCGTCGTCGCCGGAGCCGGTACGGGAAAGACCTACAACCTTGTCCGACGCTACCTCTCCATTGTCGCCGTGAACGACCCCAAGACCGGTCAACCGTGGGCCGATCCGCATCAGACCGTGGCCGTCACTTTCACCAGAGCGGCGGCGGCCGAGATGCGTCAGAGAGTCATCGAGGAACTGAACCGGGCGCGGAAGGCCAAGGATGAATCGGCGTTCGCGAGCGACGAAGTGATGCGGGAGGTCTGGCGGGCGCGACCGGATTACGACCAGCTCATCCAGCGCATCGACAGCGCCCCCATCGATACGCTGCATGGCCTTTGCGCCAGCCTTTTGCGTGAGTTCCCTGAATTGTCCAATGTTCCGCTCGACGCCCGTCCGCTGGAACCCGGCGAGGAATCCGTGCGCCTGGAGCGCTTCGTCAGCCGCTACATTGACGCCGTGCTCGACGGTTCCGAATCGGACGACCGCCGGGACCTGGTTCAATTGCTGGAGGAAGTCACGCTCGACAACTTGAAAGGCGAGTTGCGGGCGATCATTGGAGAAGCCGACGAAATTCCCAAAGACTGGGAAAACGCAGATTACATTCGCAAAGAAAGAACCGGCTTCGTTCATCGACAATGGACCTTCATCTCCAGCCAAGTGCGGCCTGTCGTAGAGGCCGCACTCGACCTTGTTCCGACTGCTCTTTCACGATGCACCAATCGTGAAAAGGCGCTTCCTCAAAAGATCGAGGCCAAGGGACATCAACTTGAAGAATTTCTGGCCTTTTTGAAAGCTCCAGAACTGCCGGACCTTGAAGAACTCAAAGTGTTGCTCAAGGCTGCCACAACAGAAGCCGGAAAAAAGGCGCTCAAGGAGAAGAACCAAGACCTGATCGACGCCATCGCTGAGATCGGAGCGGCATATTCCCGCGCAGGCATGGTCCGAGGGAAAAGCATCATCGATTCTTTGACCGATTCCCCAGGTCATGCGGAGCGCCTGACCCGCTGGGTGAGATTCGGGCGGCGAGCGCGGGACGCCTACTGCAAGCAATTGCGCGAGCGTTCCCTGGTGCGTTTCAATGATCTGGAAGCTTGGGCCATTACCCTCCTGCAAAGCCCCGAAGCCAGGAAGACCTTGAAAGGCCGGTTCACACACATCCTCGTGGACGAATTTCAGGACACCAACGGGAACCAGGTCACGATCATCGAAGGCCTCAAGACCGCTTGCGGCAATGTCATTTCATTCTATGTAGGCGATCCGAAGCAGTCGATCTACCGATTCCGAGGGGCCGACGTAGATGTTTTTCAACGCCAGATCGACAAGGTGAAGCCAGAACAGCGGGAAGAACTCTCCACGACTTTCCGTACTTCACCCGCACTGGGCGACTTCTTCAACGACTTCTTCCCTCTGCTGCTCGCTCCCGCAGAGAACGGACTCGACAACGATTTCGCTCCGGTTCCCTGGACGGAGAAGGTGAAATGCAACCGAACGGTGAACGTCATCGATGGACCACCGGTCGATCTGCTCCTTCGGGTGAAAGGCAAGCCCGGCGATGAGGACGAAGATGAAGGAGACAGCGGCTCATCCGAAGCGTTGCGTCTGGCGTCCCACGTTCGCGCCTTGATCGACCGAAGTTGCACAGAAGTCTGGCAGAGAAAGCTATGTCCCAAGGATTTTGCGGTCCTTCTTCCCAAGTGGAATTTGGCCGAAGACTTCCGCTCCGCGCTCGAATCCTTCGGCGTAGCGGCTGAACTTGCAGGCGGCCGCGGGTTGTTCCAACTCCCCGAAGTGCGTGACCTGATCAACCTGATCCGCTTCTGGACCAACTGGGACGACAACCTGGCGGCGGCGGGTGTACTGCGTGGTCCGTGCTTCGGCATTTCTGACTTGGGACTCTACGTCCTCTCCCGCTGGCCAGGCGTGGAAAAATGGGATAAGAACAGTGGTCGATGGCTGACCTGGCCGATGTCGGAAATCGTACCCTTCGAGTATCCACGCAGCCTAAGGGAAGCAGTCCTGAAGGCGCGGATTGATCCCGACAAAGCGATTGCGGCATTGCTCGATGCGAAAGTCCTCGATCCCACCAAGAAGGAAGAATCCCACCGGCTGCTCACCGCCGATGCCGCCTCTCTGGTCTCGTTAGACGACCACGGCTGCCCCTCTTCAACCTGCGGCATCCTGCGGATGAACCAATTAACCAAGAAAGCAGGGGTGCTGCCCACCGCCGACCTTTTGGCGCAAGCCATTGTGGACTTCCGTCTGGAGGCGGTATGGATCAAGTCCCCATCTGGTCGCCGCGCCGTAGCCAATGCCTGGCGCTTCGTAGAAATGGTTCGCCGAATCGAGGCAGATGGTCCCGGTTTGGTTGATTTAGTAAGTTGGATTGATTCGGGTACTGACCCGACGCCGGAGGGATTGATTTCCGGTGAAAACGATGCTGTAACAATCACAACGCTCCATGGATCGAAAGGTCTGGAATGGCCCATCGTAACTATTGCCGGACTGGGTTCTAAAACCGGTGGTTTTGGGGGATCGACGTGGTCATCAGGCCACATACCCGACATTGACGGTGAAAGTGCCGCCCGCATCCCACGCATCAGTATTCCGCAGGGGGGCTTCCTTTATGATCCGGATCCTTTCAGTCAGATAGTATCCATTCTCCAGTCTCCTGCAGAAGCCGCAGAAACCAAACGTCAACTTTATGTTGCGATGACCAGAGCCAGGGATCGGCTGATCCTGTCAGGTGAGTTCAGTAAAAATGTTGGTCATGACGGCAATAAAAAGGACCGACCAGTCCTGCCAATGGCTGCGTGCTCCACCCATGCTGCTTACCTAGGAGCCTTGCTCGATCTACAACTGGAAACGACTGCGACCGATGAGGGAGAAGTTGTTGACCCAGTATTCCGACCCGACCAATGTTGGAATAAACACCTGAACATTATTTCAGACGAAGAGCTTTCTGCGGCACCGGCCAAAACGATGGAATCGGAACTTGAGGAGCTTGATCCCGACGTGGCTCTCCTTGAATGGGGAGCCAATCGAATGGCTTTCTATACCGTTTCGCCAAGTCTTGCGCATACCAGCAACCTTCCCGGCTTAAAGTTCAGTGAGATTGAACCAGAAACGGATCCTATTATTCTGCCGGATCGTGATCCGCGCCTATTGGGAACCCTTTTTCATGCTGTAATGGAGGACTGGAACTTTGTAGGGCCTGTTCCATCGGATGACCGCCTGGAAATGCTTGCAGGACGCCCGTTTCCAGACAAGGGGCGAGAACATGTAGAATGGCTGCGTTCCTGTCTTGACAAAATCGATCAGGATCCACTCGGAGATGAGTTGAAAGCTGCGGCCAAGAGAGGCGAACTCTTCCATGAAGTGAATATTGATGCTCTTCTTTCACCAGATGCCGTCAAATCCCATGGAGACAGATTACGCGCCAAAGGAAGAGTTGACTTGCTCTTCAAGGACGGAAATGGACTCTGGTGCATCGTCGATTACAAGGAGACCGTTATGGTTAAATCGGAATCCGATCTTTCAGACCTAGCACACAAATATGGTTCTCAACTTGCCCTTTACAGAGGTGTCCTCGGAACCTGGAAACCTGCGGAGGTTGGACGGGTAGGTCTTTGGCTGGCTCCTGCAGGGAAGATATGGTGGACCACTAATTGAAATCGTTTGTTCAGCTTGGCCGAAAGCCAGATTCTGGAATGCTGGTCACTAAGTCTGAGAATGTTTGATGCTGGCAATTACGAAAGGAGAGCACAATGAAGCGTTCTTTCATTCATCCTGAGAAATCGACTATAAAGGCCTCGATAGGATTTGACCGGGCCATTGGCTGGTTTGCGGAGATTCGGGACGAGGGGAAATTAGTTGAGGAATACGACAACCTAATTGCTCCCGAAAGCACCGTAAAGGGAATTCTGGACTTGTTGATAAAGTATGATTTCTTCACAAAATGGGATTTGAGCGAAGCCCTCTCTCTGATACCGCACCTTGATGAAGACGAATGCGAAAATCCACCTCCGGAGGTTTTCGAGAATGACGGAGAAAGATTAGCTGCAACCGCTGTTCTATTTCTAAAGCAAGCTGCTGATCCTCCTGAATAATCCTTAGCGACCCAGCTTAATCACCTCCAGCATATGCTTGGCGCGTGAACTAGCCACGTAATGATCAGCTTTCGTATAGAATTGTTTTGACCCTGGCTCAGGAATGGCGGCAAGCACCAGGGCATCAGCTTCAAGCCCTTTAAACCGCCTTGAGGTGGTGAGTAAGATGCCTTTATTGGCATACCAGTCATCGAAATCCCTGACCAAAGGAACGTTTCCAAATCGAGGTGGCCAGCCATCATGGTCCTTAGAGGGTGTCAAGATGGCGACCTGGCTATATTTCAGATTGCCGCGCTCCGGCAGGCACCAGTTCTGGACAACATCTCGCGTGTGCGTGATAACCTCTCCTATGGTTTCCAGTCTTACTTCGTTGGGATTTTCACCATCTGCAGCATCTTCAAAGGTCTGAACCTCGAAATCCAAAATCTCACCACAAAACTGGGCTATTTTCTTTGTGTTCCGGCAGTTATTCGTCAGGGGAAACGCATGATTTAAATCGCCCGGATGTTGAGGTGCGTTAACATAGAGATTCTGCTTGGGGTCATAGAATACTGTCAACCGTTTGATATCAGTATTTCTGCGATAGATGTTCTCAAGTGAAATCCACCAGACTTCTTCAAAATCCTGCCCTTCATCCACTACGATTGCGTCATATCCCTGATCAGCTGCAATGCTGTGGCAAGCCTGTTCCAAAAGCTCAGGCGCTTCGTACTTCCAGAAATCGTTATTGTTGCGCCCAGGTGAAAAGGCAATCCGAGCCTTCCTGCAAAAAGCTGAACATAGTTTATGGAAGGTACAGACGGTTAAATTCTCATCAAACTGATCCGAAATGTTCTGGTTGATCCAGGATGACAGCGGGTCATTATAGCAGAGCAGTAGAGTTTTAAGCCCCTCTCTCGCCAGACGCTGGGCCTGGGCTATGGCCAGCAGGGTTTTTCCGGAGCCGGCCACACCCTCAATCGCCACTCTGTCTTCTCTCTGCAGCACATCGAGTATCATTGCCTGCTGTTCTGTCAGTCGATGAATTCGCTCTTCCTGCTGACTTATCGTCCTCCACAATACCGGTATTAACTTGAAGTCAGAATTTAGCCCTTGTTGAATGGCCAACCGTATGTGATCCGACATTGGACGCGGATTTCGCACACGGCACCAATTCTCAAAGGCCCTATTTATTGAGGCCTTCATCTTGCCCGGCCTCAAGGAATCAGGACCCAGAATGATGGAAGAATCCACATTGGGTGGCAATTTACCCTGTATCCTGTGGTCAGGAAATGCGACAGCATGACCTACAGTGAATGGGAGTGGATCATTTATTTCTTTGTGGCTTTTTAAGCGATCCAACAACGCGTATTTGTTTTTTTCCGCCTGATTAAAAGGATCAATGGAATGCCATGTTCCCCGAGCTCGATCTTTCTGTTTCCATTTATGTGCCATGGAGTCATATCTTATTTCACTGCTTTTTACCTCAAGAACCAACAGGCCCTTCTTCGGGTCTACAATGACAAAATCCATTTCTCCCGGTTGCAGATATTCAACACCAGTATTTTTATGCTCTTGCTTCTGCAGCCATCCAATACTGTGATAGACAAGCACATCGGCAGCCAGCTGATCCACCAGGGCTTTGGCGACATCACGTTCTCCAGGATTTTCGATATCCTTGACATCAATATTGGGAATCAGGGTGGCCATATCAGTTCTCCACTCGCATGACTATGCCTAGCGGCCTGAACGTTTCCCTTTCCTCTATGCTCAAGTCCAATTGAGCGGGAGGTATGATACCTCTCAGATAAACCCTGTAACGCTGTTCTCCAGTAGTAGAATCCCTCATTTCTCGGGCTGCCCATTTGCCCATGGCGATAGGCACACGGTCCTGTCCGCGCATGAGTTGCGGATGCTTGACCAGGACGAGGCTCCCATCCTGTATGTCAGTAATTGAAGCCGTCATGGGTTCACATGTATAGGTCCCGCCCTCTGGATCAGGCGTTTCATCTACTTCAACAAAGATCCTGAACGCCTCAGTCGGTGCATCCTCCTGCAGCAGTCTGCTAAAGGTCCAGGTGTCGGCATCCCCTGATGCGTCGTACCAGGTCATGTCATCCCGTATTGTCTGAGCCTGGTCACGATCTAAAAGTAAGCGCCCAAGCCGGAAAAAATGGCGCTGCATGGCATCACGGTCATCAAGCTGTCCTCGCGTTATTTCAATGACTTCATAGTAACGGCTGCGCAATTCCTCCCTTATCTGCCGATCCATTCGTGCCGTCTCAGGATTTCCGTGCAGGCTACTGCTCATGCCATCGAGGTAAATGCAGATGCCGTCCTTGATATCATTGGGATCATCAAAGTAGAAATCAGGAAGGGTGCGGCCCAGAGGGCGCCCCAGATCAATAGGCTTGTTCATCGCATAGCCAGAAAACCCTGCCTTATCAAGCATAGCCTTCAGGCTGTGTTCATTGGAGTTTACCGGACCCAGAGGGTCATCGACTGCCGGGAGAAGCGGCGGTATATCGTGAGACAATGTTAGTTTACCTTCCCATTCTTTTAGCCGCTGGATAGCAACATGCCGATTCAGGTAGCGGTGATAAAATGAATTTCGAAAATGCTGCAGGCAATCTATGCAGGAACTCTGGCACTGGGAGGAGCAGGTTTCCACCAGTGCTAGGCTGCGCTCAACAACTTCTTCCCAACGCCCGATAATCTGCTCAAGCAGCCCGGAACCACCCGGCATGGGATCGTAAAGCAGTATGTCGACGCTTTCTTCGCCGGAGTGGCCGATACAAAGCAGTTGCAGGTCTTGAACTTCCATTTCAATGACTTCAGCGGCTGCTTTACGTAAGGTCTCCATGATGGAATAAGCCTCGGTACGGTTGTCACAGTCTTTGAGACAGATGGCGTCTGATGTCACATCGGCGTAGAAGCCCACATCAGCAGGCTTTGATCCGCAGCGTTCCTGGTGATCTTCTCTAAATTTTTTCAGATCAGCATCGGAGGCCAGGGGCGACCGGCTCTGGCCACAGACCCGACAGATCGGGTACCCCAGTTCTCCCTTGGATCCGACTTTGGAGGCTGGGCCGACATTGACCAGGCGCAAACGAATGGCCTTTCGCAAGGTCAGGTTCTTCGGCCCCCATCGCCATTGTTTGCCACCATCATGGCGTTGCTGTTCATACCCGAATACGGCAACCCCCATCTGGAAACGATAGTCCTCCTCATCCGAGATATGCGACTGATGAGGAAGATCCACATCGCAGATGGGAACACAGTGAAGGGTCTGATTGCCCAATCCTGCTGATACCTCAGAGCTTCCCTGGCCGATCTCAGTGACAGCTTCATTCTGTATATCCAGTTGGAAATGCGTCGGCTCAACCGGTTCAAGATGATAGAACCGTGGCAGGAAGCGATGACCATTAGCATAGATCATGTTACCGGGCACATACTCACGCAAGGCAAGTGCGAGGCCGCGGCGAAGCTCCCAGTCTTTCAACCCGGATGCATAGCGGGGAGCCAGATGATAGCCAACGACTGTCCCGGTATCCAGTCCATATCCAGGTAAAAAGCCTTCTGCTGCCAGGACCCCGAAGGTGTAGGTGTCGTCAAAACCTTCCGCCTCTCCCCGACTCCGGCCTTTGATGCCCTTTAGTTTTTTGACAAGGCGATCACATCGGTAATACAACGCTTGCTCTTCGTAATCGAGTGTGCCCTTCGTCCGTCTCACCTGCTCAAGACGATTCATCTGGTCAATAGCCCAGTTGAGACGCTTGGAAAGCGTATCTGCAACATATGCCAGTTGCTTACCCATTTCACTGATATAGGATTTCAGATTTTCGTCCTGTACGGCCTCATGATCCGATAGCGGCCAACATGTCTCGAAAGCCTCTTTGACTACATCAAACAACCGGACATGATGCTTGCTCACCGTGGTCGTAAGACAGCTTACATCCAGGGGCTCGTGCCGTACATGGCCTCTTTCATCAAACAGGTACGAACTGATTCTCGCAGGCAGACAGGTTTTCAGGGTTTCGTTGATTTCGTTGCGGTCAGCTTCAGAAAAGCTCTCTTCGTCTGCAGCCATTTGATACAGGGCCGTAAACAGGGTGGCATGTACATGTTTGCGCACCATCAGATCGTTTTTCAGATTGAAGCTGGGCGGCAGAATGCGGCCATCCAACATCTTTCGTGGATCAGCGAAGTAGGCCCTGTCATGACTGGCCGGACGGGCATAGGATATATTGACAGCCATGCGGAATTGTCGCCCGGCGCGCCCGGCACGTTGCCAGTAGTTCGCAGCCAATGGCGGGATGTTGCGCATCAGCACAGCATCGAGTGAGCCAATGTTGACACCAAGTTCCAAAGTCGGTGTACATACCAGCGTATTGATTTGCTGACCATCGCCCTTGAACCTGATTTCAATCGATTCCCGCGTGCTGGCTGGAATCTGTGCTGAGTGCTCACGCGGACGAACCATGTCGAATTTCTTATCGAGCACCATGAGGTCATAATCGTCACTGCTTTCTTCTACGAAGCGCAGTTCTCCTTTGCATCTGAAGGTCAGACACTTGTCCTTGGGTGAGGATCGTGTATGGAGCCGCCGACAGGTGTTACAAAGAAATCCGCCTTTATGCGGTACGATCAGGATCCTGTCTGCATCGATCTGTTTAACATTGGCACAGTGGGGTAAGGCGCCTCCCCCGGATCCCATCAAAATAGCCGGTCTGAGTATGTGCAGAGTTTCAGTGAGGAGTGTCCAAAGTTCATCAAAGAAGCGATCCAGGTCGTTGCTAGGCACTCCCCAACTAAGAGCAGCCTGGCGCGCAGCAGTATCCCCTCTCTGACTCAGCCACTGCGATACGTAACTGTCCTGATCGTCGCTGTCACGTTGAACCTTGAGTCCTTTCGGGCTGCCCTGGTAAAGAGGTATATAACCGCGCTGCACTTCTCGATCGCCATCTCGCCAATATTTAGAGAATATCTTCTTTTCCGGATCGAACAGTATTCGATTCCGTCGCGCCTGATCCAGCAGGCCTGCGACACCATCACGTAACAAGTCAGGCTCACATCCGATTTCTTCGGACCAGTTCGAGAAGAAGGCCTGATCTGGATCCAGACCGATGTAGTCGACCTGTATCCTGCCCCAGGGCTCAAGACCAATACGCTGTTTCATACCAGTGGTCAATTCGCGCAAAACCTGAATACGCAGGAAATATTTGCGCTCTTCTACATGGGCGAGACTTGCACCGCCACGTTCCTTCCTGGCCACCCGCCATACTTCAGGCAACAGGGCCTTGGAGAGGCTGTCATCTTTGTCAAGGTAGTTATCAAGCCAGATGGTCAGATCACCGATTGAAACAGGCCCCTGCTCTATTCTTTCATACATCAGCGACCGTAAACGGAAACGTCTGGCATGATCTTGCATCCAACCGGCCTGGAATGCAGCATCCTGCCTGTTATCTGCGAATATAAGTAACCGCTTACGTTCGGCATGCTGAATCATGTTCTGGCCGAGAACATGTACATCCGACACAGTCAAGGCTCGCACCGGCTTGGCAGGCTCTCTATAGATGCCGGTTAAGCGATGGCCAATGGATGCGCAGGCCAGGCATGACGATAAATATCCCGGATTCTTGCTCTTCTGTTTGACTGCATACAGACCTGCTGGCTCTGCTTCACGTCCGCAAACGTCGCAGCGACCGCGTTTCTCGGGATGCAAGGCTCCACAGTAGCGACACATAAAGACCGTGGCTGTTCGCTTATGATCCTCCAGGCTATCGTAATTACTTTCACTGTCCATGACCAGCCTGTCGACAAGCACAACACGCCGTCCCCCCTGGGCGGGCTCCAAAGCTTCCCATACACGGCCATCTCCAACCGCATCACCACCACCGGGCAGCTTGTCCTCTTCCGTGAAATGAAAGTCTTTCACATGATGTGAATAGTAATGCTGACCACAGGTCGTGCAGGTCATGACCGGCAGCCGGAACAAGCCGTTGTTGCTGTCATCAGAAACATCTTCGGCCGACAACCACAGGCGGGGTCGATCAGCCCCTTCAGGAAAGGTTACCACGGCTCCGCTGATACCGCGCACGAAGCAGTGGACCACCGGCCTCACCAGAGGTCGACCATCTTTCCTCGATGCCGCCCCCAGGGCCAGCCAAGTCAGTATTTCTTCTTCAGGAATTGGACGATCCAGTCGCGTGCTGAGTTCAGAGGCCAGGGTGGCCATGTGCTGAGGTTCAGTCAAGGCGTCGGCAATCTGAAAGACCGTCTCGTTAGCGGCCAGGTAGTCGTATAGCTGCTCGGCCCAGTTTTCAAAGTCCAGTTTAGCCCCCGTCATGGACTGAAATGCGCTTCGAAGAAGCTTGATGGATTCGCTTGGAGGATCTTCCTGCTCGATCTCGCCGAGGGCTTCCAGAATATTCTGAAGGTGCACGGAGGGGCTTCCCTGCAGGGCCGAACTGGCTGACCGATCCTCAACCCACTGATCAGGCTGGTACTCTTCACCCACTATTTCAACACTCTCGCCGCCAACGCCAAAAAAGCGCGAGGCAAAGTTGCGACTGGCCTGCGTGGCGTCCGGTCCGCCTTTGGGATCGGCGATTGTGGCCGATGTAGCCACGCAAACCGTTTCATCGGGCCGTTTTCCGCAGAAATATCGAAGACGCCGGATCAAGCAGGCGGTTTCCGCTCCCATGGCTCCTGAAAAGGTATGGGCCTCATCAAACACTAGGAAATCCAGCCGGGCATCCTTGAACATCTCCACATCATGCTGGCGCGTGAGCAGCAGCTCAAGCTGCTTGACATTAGTCAGCAAGATGCGAGGTTGCATGCCAGACGTACGCATTTCTTCCCGGGACACACGCTCTTCAAATGGATGGACGTTCCGATCTTCCTTATCAGCTCGCATGCTGACGAGTTTTTTTGCATAGTCTTCGCGTGAGGCGCCTTGTGATAGCCGGACACCAGCCACATCGGCATTTCGTTCCGGGGTTTTGCCGATGTACATGCCAAAGGAAACACCTGTGCCTGCCAGAAGCTCGCGCAGACGGCCAAGCTGGTCTTCTGCAAGGGCATTCATGGGGTAAACAATGACGGCGGTAATGCCGGGGCCTGCATTCTCATCACGCAGCTTCAGGCAATGGCTGATGATCGGATAAAGAAAGCACTCGGTTTTACCCGAGCCGGTACCTGTCGATACCAGGGTGGTCTTTCCTGCCACGACCTTGCGTATGGCGCTTTCCTGGTGTCCGAAGACATTGCAGTATGGAATCAGGTTGGTCATGTGGGGATGCAGAACGCCTTCAGTGACCAACTCAGAGATCGCAGCGCCGTTCCGGAACGACCGGCTGAGACTGATATAGGGTCCTTTCATCAGGGGCGTGGCCCGGGTTTCCTCAAGGTTGAGCAGGCTGCGCATCTGCTCGTACAGATCCCCATCTGAGAAAGGATAGGTTGTGAGCTGGTATTTCAGAAAGTCGCTGACGATCTTTTCCGTATAGGCAATAGGATTGAGCATGATCAGCTCCTTCGTTTTGTCTTTGCAGGGCCAATCGGAGCCCCAAACAAATCAATCTGACCGTTCTTGGTCTGACGTGACTGCGCGTTTTCAGATTCACCAGTCTCCGCTGGCGGAGGCACGATATGTGAGATTAACTCGGCATGCTTCCGGCACTCCTCCCAAGATTCTTCGGCGGATTGCTCAAGCTGCCAAGGGAGGAAACGAGGCCCAAGACGCGAAGCGACTGGCTGATGTTCCTTTGCCCGGTCATCGTGGCCAAGGTCATAGTCAGCGAGCCGAAGGGTTTCAGGGATCATCCAGCCATCGCCATTGTTCTGGGTCAAGAAGGTATCCAGACCCTTCGCCTTGAGGTCATGAAAAGCCACGAGGGAAAGGACCGTGTGGCGTAGCTCCGGGTCTTTATCCTTGTCCACGCGCCAGAAACCTTTTGGGTTAGCAAGGTTTTTAAACTGATTAGATTGAAGAATTTCATGTGGTAAATCACAATCCGACAGAATCCATGTAAGTGCATCCTCATCAATACCGTAGAGAGTGGCAACAATCGCATCCAAAATACACCTAAGCCGAATACGTTCATGGGGTGAAACAGCCCAAAGGGCACGCCAAGGACGAGATTGAGTCTGCAAACTGTTATTAAGCCATTCCTGTGCGAAGATTTCGTGGACCCCACAAAGACGGAGTGTATATTCTGAAAGTAAATGAAGTATATTTGAATTCAGATTTGGGCGCTGAGGCAACGGCAACTCCTCAATGATAAAATAATTCAAGTGCAGGTAACCGATGCGATGTCTGGCTATATAATCCAGACAAAGAGAACCCAATATTGCCTGTAGTGCCATAGCATCTGATTTGACTTCTGTCATAAGTATTGGCGCAGCGTTAACCGCTGGCAAATTTGGCACAATAGAGCACAGCATGGTTCGATAGTGAATTGCAGTTGAGATGTCTTTGAATAACAAGCGGACGGTATGTTCTCGGTATCCAGACTTATGAAAATCTTCCAAGCGCATCAAATATTCGGGCATAATCTTTTTAGGGTAACTTATATCCTCCCAAATGGCACTGCGTCCCTTTCCACGAACCCAGCCCTGGCTGCAGAAGTCAAAAAGATTGAACATTTTCGCGTTATAAACAGGAAGTGCAATGTCACCTTCTGAGTTAATCCAATGCCCATACTCATTTGATGTGTACCCACGCTCTTCCCACCAGGGGCGAGGCGGGAACAACTTCGAGTCGTTGGTCATATGAAATTCAGCAGAATACTTGATCCCCCATCCGTCTGGTCCCTTATCACCTAGTAATACGCCGTTCGCGTACAGTTTCTCCAGAATCTCCAGATCGCGTTTGTGCCGGATTTCCAGGATGGCCTTCGACTTGGGACTGAACTGCTCCACCCGTTCTCGCGGGTAAAGAAGCACATGCTTTTCACCATCCTCCCAATCAAGAAGGCTTCGCCTCATGAAGGTCGCCCGGATGGCCTGGGTTGTCCCACCCTTCCGAACGATCACCGGGCAGAACTTGAATGATCTGTGGATGTCGAAAATGCCTTCCCTGTTCTCAAACCCGAACAGCCACTCCCATCGGCATTTGGAGAGGAAGAGTTCCCGCAGATTGGTCGATCCCTTGTCAGTATAAACGCCGGACGGGACGATGAACCCAAACAGACCATCCCGCCTGGCCAGAGCATGGGCTGCTTCCAAGAACATTTTGTAGGTATTGATGTCTGCTGAGCCTTGATGACGGAACGGATGTGCGGGGTCGGAAAAACCTTTCCTTCGCTCTCTTTGGCCTCGCCACAGGCGATGAAGTGTGCTGTTTTCGCCAGCAGAGCGGATAAAGCTGAACGAGCCTCCGCCTTCTTCGCCGTCCCCGAACGGAAATGCCGCGTGTTTGGTCCATGTGGAAAGGGACTTCAATCGTGCCGAGTAATCGAGCCAGCCGAATTCTATGCTTTCATCGTTGGTGAAAAACTCCGTCTGCTTACGCAAGGCCTCCTGCTTACCATAGGCACGATACAACGGGTCGATGTTCGAAAAGAACTCCTTGGAATTTGGTTTCTGAATCTCCCAGGGTGGATTGCCGATCAGGGCATGAAAACCACTTTTCTGTCCTGTGAAAACATCAGGAAACTCGATCTCCCAATGGAAGAAAGATTGAGCAGCCGCCACTTCCAAGACCAGTGCCTTCGTTGCTTCCGGAGGATCAAGGAAATTCTTCGGCGTTGGTGCCAAATCTAAATGATCTCCGGGCCAGAACCAGATTGCGCACCAGGTGTCAAAGGCCGTTTTCAGACGCGTCAATTCATGATTCGAAAGAACGCGGTCACGGTAAAGCCGCGCCCGGCGTTCCTCTTCATACACGGGCAGCGCATGCAATTCTTCGAAGACCGCTCGAATGTCCCGATGCAAATCCTCAGTCGTGTATCCATCCTTCATGAAGGAGAAGACGTTCCCGGAGCGAGCCGTGATCCAGGCTCGCATCTCCGGTTTGATGACCGAGTCCTTGAAATCCTTGATAGCTTGGGTCCACTTATCGCCCTTGCGCTGAGGCTGACCCGCTTTCTTACCTCGGGAGGCTTTATACTCGTGGAAATGGTGCACGAAGCGATCATGGTTTTTATCACCGCCCTCGCGCTCCCAAGCCATGACCGGGTAGTCTTGGAATCGGTCGAACCAGCAACCGACGAGTGAGTTGCCGCACTTGAGCTTGTGATCGAGGAAATGAAACGGAAGGTTTCGGTCCATCGTTTCGATCCATAAGGACATCCTAGCCAGTTCCACGGCCAGCGGATCGATATCCACACCATACAGGCAGCGCTCGACGACATGCCTCTTAAGTCTGGCTTTTAGCCTTATCTCGAAATCTTCATGGTCAAGCGGTACGGTCAGAGTCTCATGTTGGGGTGCGTCAGCAGGAAGCCCATCGGCCAAACGGCAGATTGTCCTATCTTCGCCTGGTTCAAGCCGCTGATGAACGTGCAGGCTTTCGAACAGGGCATCTGTTAATACGCGCAACGCTGATACCAGGAAGGAGCCAGACCCCATCGCCGGGTCGCAGACCTTTAGTGACAGAATCTCTTCCGGTTTCCGAACACTACGATTGTCATCTTGCTGCTCATACAGCAGGGGCTCCAGTGTGCGTCGGGTGGTTGGCCCGGCAAGTTGAGGTCGAGTATAGAAGGTTCCAGCACCTTTGCGGGTTCCGCCCCATCGGACCAGGAACCAGCCTCCGGGAAAGATCGTTTTATAGACCAGCTGTTTGGCGACTCTGGCAAGCTCCGCCTCAAACGCATCGGATGCTGAAGATCCTTTTTTACCCTTCGGCGGTTTGATAAGTTTAGCGGCTATAGCGGCTCGCCGCGCCCAAGTATGAATGCGTGTACTCCAAACACTGGCGTCGTCCGAAACATCCTCATCCCCTGACGATTCCGAAGAGTCGTCAGATTCTTCACTCTCGGACTCGTCACCGGCATCTTCGTCATCGAGATTATCTTCGGATTCTTCGTTCTCATCTTCCCCGACATCCTCTACGGGCATATCTTTTTTCGTGCTTTTTTTCAGTTTCTCCAGCAACTGTGAGAGAGATTTGTCATCCATCTCATCGAGGCGGCTGAACGGGAGTGCAGGCTGGTCGCCGATGTTGAGGAAGACCATTGGATCGTCGGGATCGGCGCGTCGCAATTCGAAGTCGAGCAAGCCTTCGTACAAGATGCCGATGTATTCCGAGGAGAGATCTGAAAAATCCACCGGAGCCTCAACCCAGGTTGCTCCCTTTCCCTGGCGAACTTTTACCTTGCTTCGCGTGAGAAGTTCAAGAATGGCATGAACGATGGCGTCGCTAATGGCGTTATTTGGGTGCTCCAGCACTGCAAGAGCACGGAGGATGGGATCAGATGATGTGGCTTCCCCGGGCTGAAATAATCCACCCCCGTATCTCTGGACGACTAGAGCCTCGTGGCGTGAGCCCGCGTAAATCAAGCTGAACAATCCCAACAAACGGGGCCATGCAAAGCTTGTGTGGCGCAGGCGTTCTGTTCCGCGTCCGCCTGCTAGACGTTCCAACTGTTCACGGAGCCCTTGTAAACCGTATGAAGAGTTGTAGATGGGATTGTCGCGGGGCAGCAGTTCGCGCGCCTCTGCAAAAAGAATGACCACCATGCGCATGATCAACCGTGTGGCGGCGATGTAAATAGTGCGACGAATGTCTCCATGACGGTTTCCGTCATCCAGTTTTTCGATGGCCTCCGAAGATGCTTCGATCAGCTTCTCAACGGCAAGCCGAACCCTTTCGCCCAGCACTGAGGAAAGCTCAGCTTGGCCCTTGCGGGAGGCTGCAATGGCGGCCAGCAATGGACCCTCTGTCTTGCCATCAGGGCTCACATTGCTTCGGTGTTCGAGCAGGATTCGTAGAGCATCAACTTGAGGACCTGGGGCACCTTCTTGGAACCACAGATCGATATCCCATTCACACCATGCATCGTAATCGACGCCAGCGTGGATCAAACGCAACTGACGCCCATTCGTAAGAATAGCAAGCTTGTGGCCGGATAGACGAAGCCATTCCATAACGCGCGAGACTGTCCGCCGACCACGACCGACGCCAAGGCGCTGGGCTTGGCCAAGACTTTCGGAGTCTGGAATGAAAACCGGCAGCACTTCCCCATACGCGCCTTTCCAGACTCGTCGCGGCTTTATCGCTTCTCCTGAAACCGCTTTGCGAGTCCAGGTTGCATCAACAGCGCTGCCCTTCAGCCAATCGGACTTGGAATAGCCCAGCAGCTGTTCGAAGATCGTATCGAGCAGCACGCCGATTTTTTCTTCGTTCCCTTCCAGGACAGCGAAGACGTCTCGCCTGAGACGCTCGGTCAGAAAATGCGAAAGTGGAAGAGGTGTTTCCTCGAAATACTCGGCCAGCTTTCCCGGCGCAATTAGAAGTCCGCCGTGCTTGAGAGCTGTCCACCAGATGAAACGTTCCGCCTTATCAGTCGCGCTGATCATCATCGTACAGCCTCCTTGGGCAGGCGGATTTCCACGGAGACGGGAAACACGCGCACCGATCCGCGCATAGCGTAACGATCCGGTATGAGTTTGGTGAGCACTCTCTCTTTTTCCTCTTTCAGGAATATCAAGAGGTCTTCGTAGTGGGCTCGCCGACGTTTTAACTCATCTTCCAGGTTTGCAAGCTTCTCCTCAGTTTCGCGCACCATGAAATCAAAAAGGTACCCTTGACGAAGGTCAGTCAGCAGCTTGGCTCGCTCCTTCTCCAGTCGAGCCAGTGTGGTCTCGGCCATCGCCCGCTCTACTTCTCGGATGCGATTAGCAAAGGTTTCCTTCTGGGTCTCCAACGCTTGAGCTTTTGCTAGCTTCAGGAGTTCCAGGACATGAGTGGTCTGTTCCTCGCTTCGGTGTTTGAGCAAGGCACTAAGATCGGGTGACACAGCATCCCAAAGCCGTTGAGCTTCCTGTATGGCCTCTTCATCGGGCCGGTCGATTACACGATCATCCTTGGCGGGGGGAAGATAGGGAAGCGCCCCCTTAGGTTCTCCTCCTCGTACTGGCAGCCGCAACGTCGTCACCCAATGATGAAACGGCTCGCGCAGCTCGTTGACAGCAAGTTCCTCGACCGTCAGCAAAATCAATGCCTCTACATCTTTGGGGAGGGTACACCTACGGACAGTCCACCGGGAGGCACGAAGGGAGTCAACATGACCAGGAAAACGTAACTGAGCAAACGAGACGAGCGCTTGGCGAAACAATGGATGGCCCAAGTGCAGAAGGGAAGCATCCTTTTGCGGCCGGAAAACCGGTCGTCCGTTCTTCGTTTCGATAAACAGCTTGGGATCGAAAATCAACCCAGGCAAAGGCCCCTTGGAGCCGTCTTTCCTCTTCAGACGCAGGGTATCGTCGATCAGATTTTGCCAACGCTGTGGGATGGGCGACAATAGCCGCAACCTTCCCTTGGCATCCGGTCCTTCCAGCCTGGGTCTTCCTGCTTGTAGGCTCAAAGCAGTTTCCAATGTGCTCCGCAGGGCTTCCGGCGAAAGGTCTACATCTTGACAGAGTTTTTTCAACTTCTCCGTTTCCTCTTGTCCGCCGGTTTCTCCTGCGCGAATCGGCAAGTCCGTCTTGCCTTTCATCCGGTCGACTTCTGCTTCCAGCCCCTTGAAAACCCGTTCCGCATCATCCAGATCGATGAAACGTCTCTGAAAAGCGGCATCGAAGACTTCGCCAACGAGGCCAAGCAAATCCTCCCTGATAGTGTCCACTTTGCCGACAACCTTAGCCAGGAATTGCAGGTCGGCGTCGTCCTCGCTGGTGAAGTGGTGGATGAAGACATCCCGCGCCTGGCCATGCCGGTCCAAACGACCATTACGCTGCTCTAGGCGGGAAGGGTTCCAAGGAACGTCGAAGTGGAGCAAGAGACGAGCCGTCTCCTGGAGGTTCAAACCTTCAGAAGCAGCATCCGTGGCAATCAGCACCCGCACCGAGTTTTCCGGATCATTAAAGGCGGCTTTAATTTCGTCGCGTTCAGCTTGGTCCATACCTCCGTAGAGAAGCCTAATCCGTGACCCGTCGTCTTGGTAACGTAATCGTAGCCTTCGCTCTAGGTAGTCCAGCGTTGTCTTGTATTCCGTGAAGACGATGAGCCGTTCTTCATCTGTCCAATGACGGTCAGTCCTCAAGTATGAATTGATCATCTCGACAAGCCTGTCGAAGCGGCAGTCGCGGGCGGGATCACCGAGAATATCGTCTTCGGGCGAGAGACCGAGAGCATTCAACGCTTGATCAACTGCCTCGATTTCAGCCTTCAATCCCGCAGCCAACGGCTTCATCCATGCTCCAACGATGCGGGAGGCATGACGGGCGCGTTCTTCTCGTTCCCTGTCATCGTCTGAATCGGCCTCATGAGCCCGACGCGCTGCTGTGACGTCCGAAAGATCGGCTGCCTCATCTTCTACCAAACCGTTTTTATAACGAAGCCAAGATTCTGCGAAGGAATATGGACAGGACAACAGACGCTTGCTGAGAACCTCGACGGCGAAAGCTCCAGCCAGCCGTTCGGATTTTCCGGATTTTGCAACGGCTCGTTTAACGGCTTCACGGAATGCTCCAACCGCCTGCGCAAGACCTTTCTCTTCTTTGGAGAAAAACAGCGGTGCTGGTTTGAGATAGCGTGTCGCAAAACGTCGCGGTCGCTCAAGCCGGTCATCGAGATCATTGATCTCCCGCTTGAGGCGGCGAACCATCACATCCTCGATCCGCTTTTTTTCGGGTTCAGTGAAATCGCTTACCTGGGTAAAACGCACCGGATCAAGAAGCTCCAGCAGCCCGGAAAAGCAGCGGGTATGACCATTGTGCGGAGTCGCTGTCAGGAAGAGCTTGTGTTCGAAGTAGGGAGTTATCGCCCGCAGCATTCGGGTCAAATCACTGTCGTCGCCAAAATTGGCAGGCATTAGGTTGTGGGCTTCATCGACGATCAGCAGATCCCAGGGAAGCTGGGCTTGAATCGGCTTGCCGTCTTCCTGCGCTCGACAGGTCGACAGGAATTGTTCGAGGACATCAGCTTGTCGAAGATAGTGATAAGAGGAAACGATTCTGGGGAAAATACGCCAAGGATTGGCATCCAGTCCCAGCCGTTTTCGCAGCGCATGGGTTTCACTTCGGTCGACAATATCGAGCGAAAGAGAGAACTTGTCATGCATTTCCTGCTGCCATTGATTGCGCAACGATGCTGGGCAGATGACCAAGACTCGTCGGATACGACGACGAAGAATCAGCTCCTCCAGAATCAGTCCCGCTTCAATGGTCTTTCCAAGACCGACATCATCCGCCAACAGAAGCGAGATGCGCGGCATCCGAAGAGCCTTGAGCAATGGCACAACTTGAAAATCATCGGTCTGTATTGCTCCGTGAAATGGCGAGGCGATGGGCAGTTCGGCCATTTCCAACGGGTTTTCCGGCTTTAAAAAAGGTGTCAATGCGCTCCAGCGAGAAGCCCTGACCAGCGCCTCGAAGTCCTCGTGGGCCATAGGACCTTCCTCGGAGACACGCGGAAGAGCTGTTGGCTCAAGAAGTGATGCGCCTTGTTCACGCTCCCAGATGACGGTATCTTCAGGCATTCCTTCGCTGTCGGAGTATTCCACTCGGACTAGATGCAGTTCGCCTTCATCCGGGTCGGAAAAAGGCTCAACGGAAATCACCGCGCCACGACGGTTGCGTAATGTGGCCATCATGCCGACTCGGGGAATGGAAGGGGCTGCTTGACTCATGAAACCTTGCCTTCTTTCTAGATTGATATTCCCTCAGAAACGTGGCTAAGCTGAGATGCTTTTCGGAATCTTCAATTTTTTTGCCAGGGTCATTTTCTCGATAAAAGCATCAAGTTGGACCCTGGCTAGCTTAGACGGCAACACCTTGCCGTTCTCCCAGCGGTTGATCGAATTGAAACTGACGCCCAACTCCCGCGCCAAACCTTCTTGGCTTATGCCAAGCTGTCTTCGAACCTCTCGTAACAAGGCGGGATAGTCCCGTATCTCTATAGTCATGGTGCCTTCCATTACCGCATGGTGTTTGATCCCGAATCTGTTATAACACATGGCATGATCGGGTCAAGAAAAGACACATGAAAAGCATGATCCGCCAAGGACTTCCACCATCTAGGCCGTTATCATGAACCTGTGACAGAATATGTCATGGGCGGTAAAAAATGTCCTGTCAGGCATTGTTCAATCCTTCCCAAAGCCCGCCGCCTCTGGTACTCTGTTGGGCGGAGATTTGGAACCTTGGATGCGTAGACTTGGACAATACTCGACATAAAATTCCTTTGGAAGACCTCGAAGCCGATTTCCGGATGTTGGGATTGAGCAACTCAGAGGTCTTGCGCCAGTTGGCGCGATTCGACAAAGAAATGCTTCGGGATGCTCTCCACGAGGCAGGTCGTTGCGTCGCCTCATGAATCAAAGGCTTTCCCGCTCATGAAATGAACATCGACGAACTTGAAGCCTGGAGGCGCGGTCTCAAGCTCACAACCTTTGAAATTTCCGGTGCGAAATTAAAGTAAAGTCAGTACTGCTACGAATTCCGGGGTCTGGTGGAATACCATCGTTTCATATTGAAGGGCCGAATACATGGGAGGAGCTAGTCGGCTTCAATATTACCGATCCAAATGCAAAGTATGAAGCTCAGGGTCTATACTTTGACGGGACGGTTGCGCAAAGAGTTAGGGTAAAATGGGATGACCTAGCCCGATTCATTCGTATGGGTATCATTCCCACTCCAGCCACCAAAATTGGGCTTAAATATGTTTGGTCGCAATTAGAAATCCGTGTCCTCAAAAAAGTGCTGGCAAGCACCTAGTAGTTCAGATCGGGTTCTCAGTCAGCCACGGTCTGTCAGGTCAGTTCCTTCAAAATATTATCCCGATCCTCCCCATGATGCGCCCGTCTATGGCAGTTCGGACATAATGCCACGGAGTTTTCCACTGTGTCTTCACCGCCTTTTGAAAGCCACGTGATATGGTGAACCTCTAAGAAAGGCTTGCCGGAAGTGTCAACGAATGGTGCTGGTTGACCGCACAGCCCGCAAATGCCATTGGCATGGTCTAATACCCAGGCCACAACCTGAGGGTCACGTTGATAAGAAGCGCCCGAAGTCATGTTTTTTTCGGGTCGTCGGTTCCCTTTTGGCTTCCTTTTCAAGCCTCTTGCCTGGATCCGCTTTGCCCTTTTCTCAAGCAATTCAGAATCAGAAGTCGGCAAGTGATCGTCGGCTGAAAGCAACCCAGATGATTCAGCAGCCTCGATAACACTTTCCCTCAAAGCCTGTTGGACGTTGGAATAGGGCTTATATCCCTGCACCCATGGTAATCCGGCTTCTCGAAGCACAGCACTGATGTTCCCGAATTTGAATTCAACCGAGCCTTTCGACCGCTTTGACAAGATACCATCACGTAGTTTCCGGTTGATGTCCGCCTTCTTATATACCCTTCCATCCAGTTCCATATGGAGCATTTGAAAATAGGCGGCGACCACCGCATCAATTTCGTTTTCTGACCATGGTTCGGGCATATTGTGTCCCCGGTCGATAGTTATTTCCGTTGTTTGGTTCCAGGGTTGTATGCTACCGTAACTGCACCATTATTAGCAAGAAAAGAGTGTCGGAATGAAGCCCCCTAAGTTTATCCCTCGAATCCTTCAATTGATCGTGGGTTTCACTTTCCTGCTGTCTTATGCCCACGCTGAAGAACCCTCCACCCCGATATGCATCGTCACCCGAGTCATCGACGGCGACACCCTCGTAGCAAAATGTCCCGGTAGCCTACATTACAGTTGATGCATGCATTGCCGATGCATTAGAGCGGGATGCATTGGTTGCGCCTATCGGGACAACGGTCATCCCGCTTCCACACCAGATCAAGTAGCTCAGTTAGGGAAAGATCATCCATCGGATAGATCTTGCCTGCACAATTGTCGTTGTGGTGTGCTTCGTGATTATCGTTCATCGTTGTTCCGTTCGTTGATCGTTCGGTTCGTGGGGCCGCTGGCACGTGTTTGGAAAACGTTTTTCGATTTCCAGGAGGGAGCGGAGAAGTCGTTGGCGTTTTTTACACGGGGAACACTCCCTCCCAAATCCAAACACAACTCCACCGGTACAGAAATTCACTATATTCCACTTACAACATGCGCTGTACCGATTCACTGCTGCCTTTTCAGCATCACCCGGCACCGTTTACCCAGCAACGTGCGCCGCACACTGGAATGCCGTACGATACGTGGTTGCGCGCCCGTGGGGGTGCCGAACAATGTCTGCGGCACGGAGTTCCCGTTCGCCGGGACAATGGCCGTGAAACGCCTGGAGATGCGCTTCAGATCGCACCCGTCTTCCCGGAACTGCAGTCTGGCTTCGCTCCACTCCGGTGGTCCAAGGTTGCGCGCTGCTAAGCCATCCACGCCTTCTTCATCCCATCGTCGGCGCCAGTTGCGCACGGTTCCGCACGAAACCCCGACGTATTCCGCCGTCTCCTCCTGCCTGTAGCCGACCATCAGCATCCAGATGACCGTCAATTTCTTGCGTATGTTCGGATCCTGACATCGGACAATGTAGTTGTTGATTGTTTCCGGCGTCCCCCACTTGGGATTCGGCTTTTTCAGCGCGGGCATGCATCCTCCACGTCGCCGTCGATCTCCGGCCAGGTCGATTTGGGCTCCGCTTTCGGCTCGTCATGAACTTTCTTTTTCGTCTTTTCCCGTGGTCCATATCTCTTATCCGGGATTGACGCCGCGCCCTTGGTCAGGTATTCAGACCGCCAGTGATAGCCGCAGGCCAGCGAGACGCCGAAAGCTTCGCAGGCGATTTTCATAGGCACCCGGCGTTCGACAACAGCCTTGATGAACATCACCTTGCACCAGAGCAATTCTTCCGGAACAAACTGCGTTTCGATCACTTCATTCTCAGTCATTTCGCCCTCCATTCATGCCATTATATCAAGAATATTCTTCCATCGACAAATTCTAAAGGCGGTAACTTGGAATCTACTCACACCACTTAGTTCAATGGTTATTGCCGGATACAGAAACCGCTATTTGAAAGTATTGCCAACAAGGTGCTGCAAAATGAATCCGAACATGAATAATTCGATGTGATCGAGCCGAACTGCGATACAATATGATAGAGAAAACGAACGGAGAATCAGTATGTATATTCCTCAGCAAGGCATCATTCAGCACCGTGAACGCGTGATTCAGCGCGCCGAAGAGCTTGGCAATGTCAAGGCAGCCTGCGCCGATGCCGGCGTCTCTAGAACGCAGTATTACGAGTGGAAACGTCGATATGAAGCACAGGGGCGTGTTGGCCTTCTGGACCGTCGTGGCCCGCAGCCGCGGCCGGTGGAACAGGTCGTCATCGGTCATGCACTTCTGCACCCGCTGTGGGGCTGCGGTCGGCTTTCCAAGCACCTAAAAGAGACTTTATCGTTGAGCCTATCCGGACCTTCTATCCAGGACTTACTACACCGCCATGGCCTTGGATATCGCGAGGATCGTGTCCGGACTGTCGAGAAACTGGCCGTCGAGGGCAAGATCGATCCACCGAAGCAGTTAGTCGAGGACGTCGCCAAAATCAATCCACGATTTGCCGAGATTGGCCGCATCCCAACCGACATCGGCGAGTTGGTTGTGATGGATACGGCTGTCGTCGGCGATCTTTTCAATATTGGTCGTCTTTACGTCACGGTCATGGTGGAGACTGCCGGATGTCTTGCCTGGGCGTTCTTGCACCCCGGCCGTACACCGGAGATGGCCGTTCTGGCACTCAGACGCCGCATGTATCCGTTCTACGAGCAACGCGGTTGGCTGCCGGATTGCATTCAGACGCCAAGACGTTCCTGGTTCTACCAGGCCAAGAAGAAAGACCAGCCGCGGCATTTCTTCCGCGTGGAATTGCAGATGAAAGGAATCGAACACCAGGTGGTCCCCGCTGATCGGAAGAACGGCTTGATCACCGCTGTACTCCAGGATCTCAGAAAGGAGCTGTTCCGCCCAACTTTCCTTGACGGCGCCGAACGTAGTCTACAGGAGCTGCAGGACTTGCTCGACAACTACCTTGATGACCATAACCGTCGTCCGATCAATGATTGGCCTGCCAACGGCCGGGCGCCGCACGGCTTCTGGTTCGACGAGCAGGGGCCGTGCGGCGCTCGCTGAGAGAAAAAATCCCAGCAAAAAATTTTCACACCAGCGATACAGGGACCCCCCTGGGTCACTATCCGATCCGCATTTGTTTTCGTTATAGCGCTCGGGCTATACGAAAACTTCAACCGTAATACCTCGCCAGGATCATCGCCTGTTTAACTCGGTCCTTCTCGTCCCCGGCCTCGCAGAGATCCTCGATCATCCTCTCCAGGTATGCCTCATAACCGTCCGGGGGAAGCTGATCGTCCCTGCT
Source organism: Myxococcota bacterium (assembly GCA_963663525.2). Taxonomy (GTDB): domain Bacteria; phylum Myxococcota_A; class SURF-8; order SURF-8. Next base: position 2,293,708 of record CAXXHC010000001.1, on the reverse strand, counting down.
GCGCCCTTTATTGCGCTCCTTCCGATGAACGACCAGCATCTTCCGAGCGATCTTGATCTGATGGGCGATCTCCTCCTGAAGTGTTTTCCGCCGAAGCGGAGGTTTGCCCTGTTCCTCTCGTGTCCGGTTGAGGGCGTTCAGTACCGTGTTGAAGACCTCCCGGACGGAATCCACGGTCACGTTGAATCGACCGGCGATCTCCTCGGTCCGCATTCCGTCCAGATGGGCCTGCATCATGTCGGCCATCAATATGCCAACAGGATCCATGCTCTGCTCGGCAGAGCGCCGTTGGGCACTAACGATCGCCGGTGAGATGCCGTAGAATTCCGCCGGACGCCGGTTCTTCAATAACTTGTTGAGTTCTTTCCGTTGCTCATGAGTCATCTCTCCCGTCATGGCCATATTTTGTTTGAGTGTCATCTGTTGTTCTCCTTCCTGTTCTGGACGGTACCCACCGTGGGTCGTCCGTGGTAACCATGCTGTCGCCAACCGGTGCCGCTACAATTCTCCGAACAACACCAGCTACTCTTTACTCATCATTGTCCGTTTGCCTTTTCGTTTCTCCCTTTCCTCCCTTTTCCGTTGCACAGTGGGCCAGTCCAAAATAGTGATTCTGTGGCATGCGTTATTTTTCCGATCCAGTTCGATCAGGCAGGTATCTTCCAGCGTATCCAGTGCTCGTTTCTTGGCATCTTTTCCGATACCAGCCCGGATCAGCCACTTATTCAGGTTCGATAAATGCAAGGTAGGGTTTTCTTTTTTTAGACCCGCCTCATGCCAAAGTATGAAATAAACCTTGAATGCACTTCCGCCCAGCTTCATCGCCTCGTAGAACAGCTCCACAGGTAGATGCCCCTTGATATACAGATCCTCCGACGTATCAGGCCGAGGCAAACCTGAAGATGCGGAAGACCCAGATGAAGATGTACTACAACCATCACCGACAACCCGCTCAGCAGAAGCACGAGAGTCGAAGGGTAAAGGGTAGTCTACCGAGCGAGTGGCATGATCCTTCAACCGTATGCGCCGCTTACCGGACATCACAAGAGCCCACCCGAAGGGGTACAAACAACCACGAGCGCAAGAAGCGCGGAAACCAGGAACCGCGCAAATCGAGCACGCCTTAGAGAGGAACTGGTGAGGGGAGGGGTTGGGCACGACCCTGTGTATGGTATGCGCCGGTTGCGCCGGCTCGCTGTGCTCGCCGCCTCCCGGCTTCCTACCATACACATACTCACTATTAATACTGAGCGCCCCCCCGGTCGGCGCGACAGTTGCGTTGCGTTAGCGCGACAGTTGCATCGCGGAAACGCGACAGTTTTACTGGGTTTGATCATCGATTTTCTCCAATATCTTTTGCCAGAATTGCTCACCTGTACCGGGATTGTAGGGCTCCGGATACCGACAAATCCTGTCGACATTCACCCGTAGCCGGAAGTTGCCAAGGATCATTTCCGACGCGTCTTCCACGACATCGATGCAGGTCTGTGCGGCTTCGTCCACTGTATCGATATCCGTCTCGACCAACAGCGCGTCGTGAACGGGCAGATTCACCATCAACCCACGTTCAAGTGCCAAGGTGCACGCTAACCGGATCATCTCGCTTCCATGAGTCTGGAGCAGAAAATTCCTGATCGCCTCCGTCGTCATCTCTGTCGTGACATTCACCGTCCAACCTTGCCTGGTCGTCAGTCGGCCATAATAAGCGGCGAAGTCGACGACGGACTCGGACCAGTCCCAATAGATCCGATAGACCCGCTTGTGCATCTCCAGGATCCGCCTTGCGTATGCCAGTGGAATCTCCAGCCGCCGGGCTAAGCTCTTGGCCGACATGCCGTACATGATGGCCAGCATGGCGATTTTATATCGTTGCCGGATCTCCTGAGCCGTATAACGCCCGTCACCGTGGATATTGGCGCTGCAGCGGACGGCGAATGACGTGTACAAATCACCGGAGAGGTAGTCTTCCATCAGGTTCGGATCTCCAGACAAAGCTGCTGCCGTGCCGGTATCCTGAGCGCTGAAATCCACGGTGATCAAGGCGCGGCCAACTCCCGGGCGTATCAATGGACGCATGAAACCGGACCAACCCATGATGGATTCTGCAGCGCTTGGCTGGTTGCGGCCGGTTTTGGAGCGATAGGGACGCAACAGTGTCCTGTTGCAGCCGTCCGCTCCAATGGTCAGGCGATGAAGCTGCATCTTGTTCAGCAGCCATTGCATCTGCTTGATAGGCTTCAGTTGCGGAAAACTTCTGGACAGCGATTTCAATGTGTCGAAATCCGTCATGACGCGACCGTCGGTGTCCATGGGGATCGGCAGATTCTCGCACTCTAGGTAACGTCGAAACAGCATGGGATCGAGGCGGCCATTGCGGTAAACACGGTAATCCCTATCTACCTCCTCGATAAGCTCGCCAAGAGCGGCGGGAAGGTGCTCCTGCAGACGCGTGTACAGCGGGACATCGATGGGAATGCCGATGCGTTCGATCTCGGCTGCGACCGGCAGGTAGGATGCCCGATAAAGCGCCCGATTGAGTTCCCAATCCGTTTGGTTGAGGTAATCGAACAAGCGTGCCATGTCATCCACGTAGGCCTCGCTTAGTCGGTTTCCAGATGCGGACGGTAGCCCCACGCGTTCGAGCATACCAGGGAGCGACAGGTCGTCGGGGTGGACCAGACCATTCGTCAGCATGCGCGCCTCCACCTCCAGATCGACCAGGTTGGCCGGGTTCTCCCATCCCAGGCTGTAAAACCCGTGCAGAACAGGAACGGCATCGTACATGACAACCAGGCTATTCCGGTCGGTTTGTATCGGACAACGCCGCATGCGCCGCAGACATCGTCCCCGGATCAAAACGGTCTTCCCTGAACGCAATTCCCTAGCCCACAGCGCTTTCGGCCGAGGAAGTTCACCCGGAACCGTCTCCGTCTGCATGCAGACGATCCATATGAAACGGTGACGACAACGGCGTTTCATGATCGTTTGCTCCGGCCGAGGAGAGCCTCAACTGCCGGGTGATCCAGGCTGTCGATGTAGAAATCTTCCAGGAATGCCAGATTAACGATTTTCTCCATGTCCATCTGCTGCGGCCACTCTGGAGGATCTTTAAAGCCCATCGTTCGTGCCTGGAAATTATTTTTCCCAGGTTGTCGCACCAGGCGGATCCATTGCTCGCAAGCTATTGCCAGCGCTTGGTTCATGGCAACCAACCAATGATCCTGTCGTCCACGGCGGTCCGAGACGCGTAGCGGTATGAGAATAATCTGATTCCGCCGATTGATGCAGGTGTGCAGCCGGATGGGCTGCATGTCCACCGAAAACTGTTCTTGAAACTCGGGAGCGACGAAATAGTATTCGCGGTGTTCTTGCCAGTACAGCAGAGGCAGTGTGACCGTATATTTCGGATCTGAATGATACCGGAATATCTCCTGCGGCAGAGGTTGACGAACAGCAACCGGCGTGTGGAAAATCTGCGCCGGACGCTGTCGACCGAAATCCTGGCTGATGGGTTGCGGGAGCTCGCGTGAATTGGATGCCACCTGCTGATCCAACAGGGTATCGGCGTTTCTCAACGACATGAGCGTGCACTCCAATCGCCCCCGCGCCGCTTCTCTACGATTCTGATTTTCTATCGAGTGATGTGTTCGCATCAGGCCTGACTCCCGGTCTTCGCGGGAACAAGTTGCATATCCTCCGCCGGACGACCAATACGCTTGGCCAGGTGACGGGCCACCATCGCATCGTCGAGAACTAGTTGTGCATTAGTCCTGGTCCCACTGCATTCGGCCTCGATGCGCAGGTTCCGCGCCATCCACTGCGCTGGATTATTCGGACTCAGGAGGTGCACACCAGCGTCACCGAGGGCGTCAATCTGATGATGTTCGGCGATCGGCGAATCGGGGATCTGGATATCGGTGCCCGCTGATTCTAGATTGGGCTGGTTCGGGGGTTCGGGATCGACCTTGGATTTCCGTTGGGCACGTAGCCAACGTTGGATAGTGCTATCGCCGATGCCCGTCTCTTTGGAAACCGCCGAAACAGATTCGCCGCCGGTAACGCGAGCGACTACGACGGTGATTATTTCATCGGGATACCGATATCCGCGGGAGCCACGCTTTGGTTTATCATTCTTCATAGTGCTCGCTTTCATATTCTATGTTTCAGACTCCGCATCAATATTCTACGCAATCGGTGGTAGCATCCATCAACTTATTGCCCAGAACCTTGATCCGGTTAGCGGTTCTCTCCAGGGAGTTGTAAATAACTTCCCACTCAACTCGATCTGAGAACGATGATCCTGACGATAGTTTGACCTGGTAAAGGTGTAGGGTGAGGAGTAGGTCCGGCAGAGTCTCGATTAAGGTCACTTTTTCCTCAAAGTCGAATGTTGTCAAGGCAACCAGGCCTTGGATTTTTGACAGCATTCGGAACAGCGCCTGAATATAAGGTATAGAACCTTTTAATGGACTCCATTCGCTATCATGTAAGAAATCGATGAACTCAGAATCAATCCATAGACTCTGCTTCACAATTTCAGCGCACCCTAGCATGTAACCCTTTGCAAACGAGAGCTCCAAGCCTAACCAATGTTGGTCAGCCATTGAGAGCACGTCGTTGTCACGACTGTCAGGATAAAACCTGGGGTATGAATTTTTGCCTAATCGCACCACCTCTTTGGAAGTCTTAGAAGCCTTCTCCATTCTCATACTTTCCTCCTTTTTAGTTCGAATTGCTCTTCTCAGCCTCTTCGCTGGTGCTCTGAAACGTCCGGTCGGCTAGCCATTGTTCCAGTTCGTCAACATCGTAGTAGCACCTTCCGCGGGGGCCGCCGACTCGAATATATCGAGGGCCTACACCCCTACAACGCCAAGCTCTCATCGTCTGCGGCTCGACGCCAATTCTATTTGCTGCTGCTGAAGTATTAATAGGTTTTCGCATGCGTATACCTCCGTATACGCACACTCTTTCAGGAAGATCTATTTTTCGATAGGGAATTTTCTAGGCGTTATTTTTCCGCGAATTATTTTCGCTTTTTTTGCCGGCCACGCTTAGATCCAGGAATTGTCAAATCTAATGCTTTCGCAACAAATACAGAGAATTGCCGTATATCACTCGGATCATGTACTTTAAGTTTACCGTTCTTTTCATATACATCCAATAGTTCTGTTGTTGATTCAACGGGATTAACAATTCTACGCACTGCCCAAGATACGTGCAAAGGTCTTATGTGTGGCAACTGCTGGGTACTAAGCGAAGGTATATCCTGATCGGGAGACAGCCAATCATCCTCCTCGGGGTAAACCGGCTTTTCATTATCTTCAATGAGATCTAAATAACCATCAAGCTCTTTATTAAATCTCTGTAAGATTCTCCTCTTTGCATCTCTTTTTTCTTCACCTAAGTTCATCCTCCAAAAATCTCTGAAATGAAAGAGCAGTTCTCCCGGAATTAGCTTGGGGTTATCATTATAGGTCGCCTGTGATATTGTGGAATCCGGCTCACCAGGGTAGGCATTTTTGAAGGGATTTGAAACAAGGTATGGAAAACCTGGCCAAGAAATAGAGTTGAAGAAGATATCATATACAACAGGATCAGCTATGCCATTTAGATGATAACGAACCCAGAACTCTGCTTTAACCAAAAATCGCAGTCTCCAAATACTCGGGATGTCCTTATCAAAAATGCTTTCTTTTTGTCGAGATAGTTCATTGAATATGGCTTTCCAACGACGAAACTCCCAATACTGAAACTGCGATAGACCGCTGCTATGGTATGATAGCTGGACATCTTCGCGTAATTTTCGAATGTTATCGGCTTCCCAGAGATCTACAAGAGCAGGAGAATATGCTTCTTTTTTCTTCGCAGCAGTTTCGTTGTTGAACCAATATGCAAGCTGGCGCTCAGCGTGCTCAGTACACCAGTCAGCGGTTAGATTGTATCTATCCAGTAAGTTCTTTAAATGATGCCTGAATTCTACGTATGCATCTCGATGTGTTTCTGATACTTGAAATGCAGATACGATGTTCCTAAATGATCGAGAAAACTCCAGAATACTCATCTTTTCAATAGGGCCACCAAAATGAGTTGTCAGCGGACTGATGTCTAGAGTTCTTGAAAAAGCTGCGACCAGTTCTGTGTATTTTACTTGTCCAAAGTCAATAAATTCATCAATGAATTCTTTACGCAGTTCAAAAAGCTGCTTCCAGAATTCATTCGCCAATAAATTCTTGTCCAATCTATCCCAGTCTGTGTGCACTACGATTTCTCCTGCACAGTTTTTCTTCTTAAAGGCAACACCTTCTCCCTTTCTACCAGCGCATCCCTCAGCTCTTCGATACCCAGTGGGGCATAATGTCTTTCCGTCACTCGGATATCCGAATGGCGGAGGAGCTTGCTGGCGACATGCAGCCCCTTGGTCTTTGCAATCTGGAGGCCGAAGGTTCGCCGGATGTCGTGAATGGTGACGCCATCGAGCTTCGCCTTCTCCTTTATGAAAGCCCAGGGCTTTTGTAGATCGGAGCGGGGACGATCGGGTTTGCGACCAGGAATAATGTAAATGCTTCTGCGCGGTAGCTGGTCGAGCAGCGCAACAGAATTCGGACTTAAAGGCTGAACCTGCGGACGACCGCTTTTCGGTCTTGGAATGCGCCACAGGCCTTCATCAAGGTCGACATCCTCCCATTTGGCATGCAGAACCTCGGACATTCGCGCCCCCGTTTCCACGAGAAGCAGGAATGCGGCGTAAACGCTCCGGTCAAATCGCTTGGTTTCCGCCAGCAGATGAATCGCATCGATGAACCGCTCAAACTCCTTATCGCTGAGCACACGTGCTCTCGGGTCATTCTCTGGAATGGGTTTCACCTTCATGGCCGCGTTGCTGTCTACTTTGCTCAGGCGCCAGGCATCTTGAAGGCAAGCCCTTACGCTGGCAAGCCATCGGTTCGCGGCAATTCTGCTTCCGCCCGCGATGATGATGTCCCGAAGCTTCTCCACATCCTCCGTCGTGATGGAGTGCAATGGACGCTTCCCCCAATGCTCTTTCGCTCGACCGAGATAGCGCGTGTCCTCACGAGGATGCTTTTTTCGTTGTTTGACCTTTTCGAGATAGGTATCGGCCCACTCGCCGAAAGTCAACGCGTGTCGCCGTTTCTGGCGCTCATTCAGGGGGTCGGTGCCTTGACTCACCTCGGCCATCTTTTGCTTGGCCAATTCTCGCGCCTGATCAGGTGTGAGACGCCCATAGGCACCCAGCGTCATGCGTCGGCGCCGACCACGATCACCATACTCGATGAAGAAGCTCTTTCGTCCAGTGGGATATGTTACAAGCCCAAAGCACTGGGTCTCGGTGTCGTAGTAGCGAGTCCCGTGCGTTTTCTTGCTTTTCGGGAGCCGATCGATGTTCTTTTTCGTCAGTTTGATCTGCGCCATGAACGTGCATGTCCTCGTCTATTTCTTGCCCAACCGTCAGCAGTCTTGCCCCGGATTCAGCAGGTCGTAAAAATGAACGTACGCCCGTCGTACAGAGGCTCGAAAAACCATAAATGAACGTACACCCGTCGTACAGCGAGATGTAAGCTCGATTGAACCCATCAACGCTTTAGACCTTGATATTACTGGACGTGAGCGACATCTGTCAACACTTATGTGAACTCGTAAAAACCAGAAAGCGCGGATTCGTAATCAGCAGGTCAGGAGTTCAAGTCTCCTCGTTGGCTCCAGTAAAATCAAGCACTTAGCGACTTGCTAGGTGCTTTCTTTTTGCTCCCGTCACATCTCCGTCACACTAAGAAGAGATTTCAAGGCAGCTTGGGGAAAGCTTATTGCTTTGAATTGTACGAAGATGCTTTGAAGCTTGCCTAGCAATCGGGATCATATCAGGAAGGCCAAAAAGGTTTAAAGCTCAATCGATTAGATAGTGTCGTCACGAGAAGTCGAATATTCTAGACATGATCATTGTCTTTTTGATATATTTCTTTTGAATAGAATATATCAAAGGGAACTGCTATGGAAGCCGCCTATCATCGTCATGACATTTCCGATCATGCATGGGAACTCTTGGAACCTCATTTACCGGGACGCAAAGGTTCTTGGGGTGGTGTTGCCGAAGACAATCGACGCTTCATCAATGCTGTTTTCTGGATTCTTCGCACCGGTGCTCCGTGGCGTGATCTGCCGCCGGATTATGGCGACTGGAACAACACCAACCGTCGCTTTTGCCGGTGGCGCGATAAAGGAATCTGGGAGGGATTGCTCGAAATCCTCATCGACGATCCCGATTACGAATGGTTGATGATCGACGCCAGCCACGTCAAAGTTCACCCGCACGCGGCAGGAGCGAAAGGCGGCAACCAGGCGATGGGCCGCACAAAAGGGGGCTCAACACTAAAATACACCTGGCCGTGGATGCGCATGGTAATCCGGTCCGAGCGATTGTTACGGAGGGTCCACGAGCAGATTGCAAGGAGGCTTGCGCACTGATCGAAGGGATCGATGCCGAGTATCTGCTGGCCGATCGTGGCTACGATACGGACAAGATTATCGAAGAAGCCGAAAATGCGGAGATGGAGGTGGTCATCCCGCCGAAGAAGAATCGGAAGGTCCAACGACCCTACGACAAAGAGCTTTACCGTGCGCGGCATCTGGTCGAAAATGCCTTTTTGAAGCTGAAACGCTGGAGGGGAATTGCTACGAGATACGCAAAAAATGCCGCATCTTTCCTCGCCGCCGTTCATATTCGATGCCTCTTTCTTTGGCTGGATATCTCGTGACGACACTATCTAGAGTTTCCGCTCTCAGCTAATGATTTTCAACCTGCCGGATACTTCGCGAGCAATCGTTGATTCCGATTTCTTGTAACATGTCAATAATGCTACTATTATTGAAAATATTATTATACGCTCTGTCATTTGCGTAATACCATTACAATACGAATAGTATTGCTATATTTGCATGTAAACCTTTTAGTAAGGTCAATACTCCAAGATGTGGGGTGCCCCCACCCCCTGCCTGGGTCGTTTTGTGAGTAAATCCCTCCACTCTCTTTTCTGAAATTTTTTTCAAATTTTTCAGAAAGAATCTCCGAGGTCGCTCTTTTGTCTGGTGCTCATTCGACAAGAATTCCAAAGAAATAATAGGCGGATGGTCTGAATCGAGTACGATAAGCACCCAAGCAAAGGCTTTCTGAACCTACATGATGTAGAAGTGTAGGAAATAGTACTCGGATGGCTGTTGAATTTCATGGACGGCAATTCCTGCAAATTTTCGAGTCACACGTTCAATTTTTTATCCATTGGTTTCCCTCGCATTCCAACGGAGTAAACAAGTACAGATATTCGAAAATTTCCGCTACGGTGTGTGGGAATCGAAAACGGATGGAAAGTCCTGACCCAAGAGCCATTGCGGTAGGCGCGTCCCAGTGATATACTCTATTTTAGCGAATAGGAGGAACTACGATGCCTACCCCCCGAATACCACTACCGAAAGGCAAGATCGCCGATTGGTGCGTCAAATGGAAGGTGATGGAGTTCTCTCTGTTCGGTTCCGTCCTGACGGATCACTTCGGACCCGATTCTGATGTGGACGTGATGGTGTCCTTTGCGCAGGATGAGGATTGGAGCCTGTTTGATTTGGTGGACATGAAGGATGAGTTGAAGGAAATCATCGGGCGGAAGGTGGATTTGGTCACCCGCAGGAGCATCGAAAGCTCGAAAAATCCATTCAGAAAGAAGGCTATTCTGGAATCCGTGGAGCCCTACCATGTATCGGGATAATGCCACCTTGATGGATATTTGGTATTGCGCCAACAACATACTGAAGTATGTAGATGGACTTGATTACGAAAGGTTCGCTACAGACGGCAAAACCATGCACGCCGTACTCCATCAAATCATGGTCATGGGAGAGGCCGTCAAGCGGCTGAGTACGGATTTCAGGAAGGAGCATCCTGAAGTCCCCTGGAGAAAAATTGCCGGGATGCGGGATACGCTGATTCATTTTTACGAGGGCGTGGATCTGCCAACCGTCTGGAGAGCCTCCCAGCGGGATATCCCCGCTTTGATCGCCCAATTGGAACCTCTGATCCCCGACCTGCCGGGAGAATAACCCTCTCTGGGTAAATCCCCCTACAAAATCACCCCAAAATCGCCTGTACGGTCTTTCACGGGCAAAACTGCCCCATGGTGCGCGAACATGGCAGAACGGGATGTTCCCGATTCCGTCTGTAGAGCCAATATTTGTACAATGGAGCGAGAGGCAATGAAATCGAAGAAAAAAGACGAGAAAGCAACGAAAAACAGTTCGTCGGTACATTAAAAGGATTCGTTATCCTATTGAAATAACAAGAATTATCTCGTGTCTTAAACTGTGCGTCTTCAGCCGAAATTGGACACTTAGGGGTCGTTTTGAATGTGAGAGCGGTTGAGCCCGGCTTGTAAATTTAGTACTTGTTTCCATCGTTGTTTTGGGTTTATCGCTTTCTTGGAACAACGGACAGGGGATAAAGGGACGACGGAGCATGAAGCTCCGCCTGTCCGCCGTTCACCCACCGTGGCGCTCGGGTCGCTCCCCAGCGTTGCCCTATCCTCCAGGCAGGTTCAATCAGCATAACTTGTTTCTCCTTTACCGACAAGCAGATCCGCTTTTTCCGTCCGAGACAACACCCCGAAATACTTCCAGTAGGGATGATCGTCGGCCATTTTCCGAATCGGTTCGACCGGCAGCTTCAGGTCGATACCGGACTGGTTCTTGGCTTTGCGGCGGGTTATGGACCGCTCTTTCAGCTCTGCCCTGGCCTTCAGGATGGTCTCCCGGCGTCCGAAGTACACGTCTGCCGGGGTCACGTTCCCCAGGGCTTCGTGGACACGTTCGTGATTGTAGTAATCGACGAAGACTTCCATGAAACGCACGAACTCGTCCGGTGTCGTGAACACCAACAGACTGCCGTCGATCTTCAGCGTCAGGTGATATCGCTCGATCTTGCCGTTGGTCTGGGGATGATACGGCGCGGCATAGATGTGCCGGATGCCCCAGAAATCAAGGTAGTCGTTGAGCGCCGCTCCCACGTAGCCGGAGCCGTTGTCGGACAGGAAACGCGGCTTCTTGTCGTTTTCTTCGATTCCGGCGAAAGCCAGGGCCGCCTCCACCACGTCCGAGATCGACTCCCCCGTCATGTCTTGCGACAAGTGCCAGGCGAGGATGAAACGGGACACGTCGTCCAGCACCGAGATCAGGAAATAGAAACCCCAGCCGACGATCTTGATGTACGTGATGTCGCTCTGCCATTGCTCGTTCACCCGTTTGGGCTTCGTATGATATTCTTTGGCAGCCTTCTTTTCGACGATGTGGGGTTTGATCAGACCCGCCGCCTTCAGGATTCGGTACACGCTGGATTCGCTGATGTAGAACCGACCGCTGTCCGTGATCCGAACCGCCAACTCCCGGCTGCTCAACGGAGGAAACGCTCGTGCCTGCTCCAGTACGTGTTCCCGCTCCGAATCCAACAGGCGGTTCCATCCCGGCGACCCACGTCCTTTATGCTCCAGGCCGGTCTTCCCCTCCCGGCGAACCCGCTTTCTCCAAGTGTAGTACGTCGAGCGGGACACTCCCATGGACTTCAGTAACTTCTTCTTGTTGGGACTCCTCTCCACCTCGGTCAAAATCGCAAGCTTCTGCTCCATCATGAGATGCTCCTTTCCTTGCCTCTCGTAGAGTTTCAGCTCACAATTTTTTTTAAACCATGGTTCTCGATCGCCAGTTCTGCAACCAGCTCTTTGAGCCGAGCATTCTCACGTTTGAGGCCGTCCACCTCATCCCTGCTGGCATCCCGGCGAGTATCCCCCGACAGTCGGGCCTTGCCCGCCTCCATGAAGTCCTTCAGCCACTTGTAATAGACGTTGGAATGAAGGCCTTCCCGGCGGCACAGATCCACCACGGACAACTCGCCTCGCAGACCTTCCATCACGATGCGGATTTTTTCCTCGGCGGTGTACCGGCGACGGGTTTTGCGTCGGACCTTACGGATGAAATCCTCGCCCGATCCATCCTCACGGGTACCGGCTTTCGGTTGTTTCGAAGCTTGGCGTTTTTTCGGATTCTCACTCATGACTCGCTCCTTCCTCCGGTCATTCTGCCGGATCTTGGGAGCCGGAATCAACTCCATCTACACATTAACTCCGTGTCCAAGTTTCCCAGACGATAAGCAGATCGGTGAATCGAGGAACATAATTGAACTTTCCACCGAATTCGTTCGGGTCATCTTTCGAAGGCCAACGAGTGACAGGATCTTGTTTATCCAATAAATCAGTCAGGGTCAATTTGCCTTCCTTGTAAAGTTTCCGAATTCTTTCTTCTTCAGGATACTCAAACCCTGGATCCGATTCATCCTTCATAAGCCAGTTCCAGAGACGAGCTATATTCTCTATGAAGTTATGGAACAATCTGTATCTTTGGGCCTCCCATCGGCCTGTGATTTTACCGAATAGGATCAGTTCGATCTTGGTTGGATCTCCAGAACGGACCACCATATCAGAAAGGATCAAGCTCCTTTCCTCTTCTTCGGTCAACCCTCTTACTTGGGCATATAGATGGAAACAGTCGAGAACCAGTGGGATCAATCGAGATGCCACACCTGCGGCTATGTCCATGTCCTTCGATCCATCGACTATGGGTGATCTGCGATCACGAAGAGACAATTCCCGGATCTGTGATCGCAGCGAAGCCCTAAGATAGTGATCCCGGATAAACTCCTTTTTCGGTATGTATGGCTCATACCCTGTGTGTAAATTGTCTTTGAAGTCGATTTCGTGATCGGACACCACTGGTTCGAAAGGATGTTCACCTTCCTCTAGTTTCGACCTCGTTCCATCGATTGACTTTTTCAATCCACAGTACGCCAAGAACTCTCTTACGATTACACTTCCGGCATCGACGATGGATCCTCGTTCGTCTTTCATCGATATTTTAGGGTTGGGTGGAACCCTCGGATCTTTCCGTTTAGGACCGGACTGAACGTAATCATCCAAGTTTTCGCAATCCGACTCCCACACTTCATCTTCGGACATATCGTCGGTCAGACGGGAAAGGCTTTTATTTGGTCTTTTTTTGTTATCCATCTTCATCGTTTCTTCGGTGCATTCGGGTGCAACAACATGGGCAAGTCTATCGAAATGAGACAAACTTGACAAGAGTAACGAGATGGAATAATCAAAGAAGATCAAATAACTTTGAAATAATCAAGATTCCAGGGAGATTTCGTAATCAGCAGGTCAGGAGTTCAAGTCTCCTCGTTGGCTCCAGTAAAATCAAGCACTTAGCAGCTTCGCTAGGTGCTTTCTTTTTGCTTGCGCTACCGATGCGCTACCACGAAAGATCGCGAGGTAGCGTAGATGAGCGTAGTAGATTCAACCAAGCTTTGACTTCAACCTTCCCCCCAGGTTCAATTCTGAAGCTAGTGCATCATTCGTGTTGAATCGATGAGTATTTTCGAGTACAATATCTCCATTTACTGTAGAATATTGAATGGAGAAGATAATGGCCAAATATTATATCGTTCGTCTCACGGATAAGGAAAGGGAGTACCTTGAGGCTCTGGTGAAAAAAGGGCGCACGGCGGCTTACAAGATCCGTCATGCTCACGTATTGCTGGCGGTGGATGCTGACGGTCCGGGCTGGATTGACGAAAAAGCCGCCGAAGCCTACGGATGCCATGCCTCGACGGTGGCCCAGATTCGGCAACGCTTCGTCGAACGCGGACTTGAAGGCGCGTTGAATCGAAAGAAGCAGGAGCGTCCTTCCAGAAAACGCAAACTAGACGGCGAGGGAGAGGCCGTTCTGATCGCTCAGGCCTGCTCGCCGCCACCCGAGGGTCGCTCGCGCTGGAGTTTGAAAATGTTGGCCGACCGCCTTGTGGAGTTAAATGTCGTGGATTCCATCTCGCCTCAAACGGTGATGGAGACACTTAAAAAAATGAATGTAAGCCTCACCTGAAACGGATGTGGTGCATTCCTCCGAAAGCGAATGCCGAATTCGTAGCACGCATGGAAGACGTGCTGGATGTGTACAAACGCCCTTACGATCCATCCATGCCCCTGGTGTGCATGGACGAGCAACCGGTGCAGTTGATCCGAGAAACACGGGTTCCGGTCCCCGTCGCCCCCGGTCATCCGGCTCGGTTCGATTCCGAATACGAACGAAACGGGACGGCGGCGATCTTCCTGTTTACGGAGCCTTTGGGATCGTGGCGGCGGGTGGAAGCACGCGAGCGCAGGACGAAGAAGGATTGGGCACAGGAAGTCAAAACCTTGCTGGAAGTGGATTATCCGGACGCCGAAAAGGTCGTGCTGGTCATGGATAATCTGAACACACACAGCGTCGGTTCGTTGTACGAAGCGTTCGAACCGGAAGAGGCGCGGCGGCTGACACGCAGATTGGAGATCCATCACACGCCGAAACATGGAAGCTGGTTGAATATCGCCGAGTGCGAATTGTCGGCCATGACACGGCAGTGCTTGTCGCGACGGATCGGTGAGATCAACAACATGCGCAAAGAAATCAAGGCATGGGAACGAAACCGAAACAAATGTCAAATCGGCGTCGACTGGCGTTTCACAACCGAAGATGCTCGTATCAAACTCAAATCTCTATACCCCGCTTTTCTATCCGAATGATCCACTAGACGTGGTATCAAATAGTGAACCATTACCCCGTGGTTGAAACTAAGGACTCCCATGCCTAAGAAAACCAAAACCAAGCCGCGCGACCCCACCCTGGAGGACTGGGCGGGGTCGAATCCCACGCCGCTTCAGCAGGCTCAGGATCTTTGCTGGGACGCATGGGACGAGACGGACACGAAAAAGGCCCGGCGCATGGCGCGCAAGGCGCTGAAGATCTGTCCAGATTGCGCGGACGCCTACAACATCCTGGGCGGTTCCACCGCTTCCTGGAAGAAGGCCGCCGAACTGTATGAACAAGGCGTAGCGGTCGGAAGAAAGACCCTGGGCGAGGCGTACTTCAAAAGGAACGAGGGCCACTTCTGGGGACTTCTGGAAAGCCGCCCGTACATCCGCGCCGTCAATGGTCTGGCCGACTGCTATTGGCATCTCGACCGCTATAAAGACTCGGTCCGGCTCTACCAGGAGATTCTGCGCCTGAATCCCGGCGATAACATCGGCGTCCGCTTCATTCTGGTCAGCAAGCTCATCATCCTCCAGCGCGATGACGAAGCCCGCTCCATCCTGAAGCGTTATCCGGGCGAAGAGCGCGCCGTCGCCTTCCCGGCCTACACCACGACTCTGCTGGAGTTCCGCCGGTCGGGCGATTCGCCCAAGGCGCGCAAAGCGCTGGAACACGCCATGACCATGAATCCCCACGTCCCCGACTATCTTCTGCGGATCAAACCCCTACCCGGCGAGCGGCCGGGCTACTACAGCCCGGGTGATGAATCGGAAGCCGAAGTGTACGTGGATGATGGGTTCGACGCCTGGCGGCTGAGTCACGGAGCCATGAACTGGCTTCTGGAGAGGGTCAAGGCGGGACAGGACGTTCACTGAGCGGGTCTTACCCTACCTCCTCCAGTACCCGTTTCACTACTTCCACAGCCATCTTCTGGTGGGCTTTGCTGGAGTTGCGAAGTATCTCCCGGATGTCGGGCACAGGGAAGGCATAATTTCTGCTTCACTCTGACGCAGCATTTTGCAACCACGTCCAATGCGCATCACGGTTTCACGCTTGATAAAATCCCCCTAGAAAAAAATATCCACTAGCGTCACAGGGACTCCTGTAACCCCTTTTCGTCTGGAATTCAAAGAAATTATAGCGCTCGGGCTATACAAAACAGGCGGTGGAGACTACCGTACCTCTTCCAGCACTCTTCGCACCTTTGATCCATGACTTGTTCTCCTTGTCAGTCGCAGTTGCGAGAAAGGACTTTCGGCAGCAGACGCCCGGTGCGCGAACAATACGCCATGTAGTCTCGTCCGAACTCATTCGCCATCAGCCGCTCTTCGCGTGGCACCCGGGAGAAGTAAAGGAGAGCCCAACAGAGCAGACCGAATATCCCAAGGAGCCAGTTGTCGAGAACGAGCCCTTGCGCCAGCACCCATATCCAGACCTGTGTATACATGGGGTGCCGTATGTACCGATACGGCCCTTCCTGGATTAGACGGTGATCGTTCTTGATGTCCAACACCGGCGACCAGTTCCTGCCGAGCGTCTTGTGGACCCAGTAGAAAAATGCCGCGTCGGCAGCGAAGATCGCTGTTGCGAGTCCGCGCGCCCAGTGAGGCAGGCCCATCTCGAAACTGTCGAGCCAGGGGCTGAAGACCACCAACATGGGCGCAACCATCATACCCAAGGCGTTGAGCCCAACCAGAGCACCCTCCAAGCTTGGACGCATGCTCGCTTTCTTTTGCGCTTCCTTGTGCGCCTTGCCATAGGGCCATCGGATCACCCCCATCGCCACCCAGATGAGCACGAAAGCCGCCTTCCAGATCAGATCCAACGAAATTAAGTCCATTATCTCTTCTCCATCAGTTTGCGGCTACATGCACGGGGCTTTTCGTCACGTTTGCGAGCACGTCGCCGCCAATGCAACAACAGTCATGACAAATTGAGGTCTTTATTTCTCGCCTACAATAGAGGATAGGCTCGCTCCATTTGCTTTCCGGGCGATATCCACTTCCATCGGGCAGGAGATCATACGAACCTCTCGGGTGTGGACGATTGCGAATCCGGCCCGTAGCAAAGACGGAGCCAGGAATCCGGAGTCCGGCAGTTCCCCTTGATCCATCAAGGCATCGGGCAACATTCCTAAAACCATGTGTTCCGGCAAAGTCTTCTCTTCCACGAGCACGCCGTGAATGCCCATCAGCACACCGCCGGGATTCAGGGCGCTAAAGAGCTTCGATGCGATGTCGTCGAGTTCCTCCGACGGATAGTAGAGGGTGTCCGAAGCCAGGATGAAGTCATACCCCGTTCCGAGCGCATCACTGCTGTAGTCTCCGGCGCGTGTTTCGATTCGATCAACCACGCCGAAGCGCTCAATGTACTCCCGGGCGATGTCCACCACGCGCTTCCGATCAAAGACCACACTTTCCAGATGGGGATGCTCCTGGACTATCGCCACGCTGTTGAGCCCGGGACCGCCGCCCAAGTCCAGCATGCGTTTAAATCCCCGGTACTCGGGGAGTGCCCTCACGAGGGACGCCGTTTTTTGCGCAATACCCGCCAACTCGGTTTGTGCATGGGCATGAGTGTAAGATTCACACATGATCTCTGAGTTCATGTGGGCTTCTGGAATCGTCTGAGGAGGGCCGTGCTGAACCAAATCACAAAAACCGTCTAGGATAGGCTCGAACGCCTTCGCGGCCTGTGTCAGCCACGTGCCGATGTACGTGGGGCTTTCCGTATCCAGAAACGCCATCGCTTCGTAGCTGTTTTTAAAAACACCGTTCACATGTTCCAGTAATCCGCAAGCCGTCATGGCCCGAAGCAGATGCCGGGTGTTTTCGGGGTGGGTACCTAGCACAGCGGTTGTTTCCTCTGCCGATTTCGCCGTTCTGAGAACGTCAAAGACACGAAGTTCGATGGCCGCCAGAAGCACGCGGCTTTTGACAGAGCCGAAAAGCATCTCTTCAATGCTTCCATACTCTAGTTTCACATCGGGAATAGTATTCATATCACTTCCTCTTTATCTTCGATTTTCCGGACTTGTTTTGGCTCTTCGCTCCAGAATGGCCAGAAGACGCATCAGGCGACAAGCCTCTCAACAATATCGCCTCAAGTTCCTGGCGATACATCTCTTCCCCGGCATCCGGCGTTGCGTTTTGCCCGAGGTCCACAAGAATATGCTCGTTGTATTCCCACCAGACGTGTATTGCCCCGGTGATGAAGATGAGCGCACGATATGGAGAAATATCAGGGCGAATCTCGCCTATGGCCTGGGCTTTCTCGATCTGATCCGTGTAGCGATGATGCCACTCTTCTTCCCCCGGCCAAGGCTCCTTATCGCCCTCCAATCGTCCCCAGTTGGCCATGCGGCTCATCGTCGGATTGTTTCTGTAGTAGGTGAACATGGCTTCAAGAATGTTGTTAAGAATCTCCGGAAGCGTCTCGGCGCGCTCGATAGGCTCCGGCAGGCACTGCGAGTAACGCTTGACAATCGATTCTTTCACGGCCTGGTAAAGCCCCCGCTTGTCCTTAAAATGGAACATGATTAGGGGACCGGACGCGCCGCTCTTTTCGGAGATGTTGGCAATGGAGGTACCGGCAAAACCCTTCTCAGCGAACAACTCTTCCGCCGCAGCAAGAATGGCGGACTGCGTCGCTTCGGCGTCACGGGTTCCTGTCGGTTTCATGTTCTTGTTCTTCCTCACCGGCGTGCCTTCCTACCGATGTTTACGTCCATCTCACCCGCGCTGGACAGCTTGGTAAAACTACGCACCGACTGGAACCCGGCCCCCAGCATGGCATCGGCGATCTCGCCTTGGTCAATACCGAAATCCGCCCCCATCATTTGAGGAACCAGAAACTCCGAGAGGATGCCGACCGGCTGTGTGCGCTCGGCCCTGAGGCCATCCTGATGCGTCATGAAAACGCCGCCGGGCAAAAGAGCGTCATGCAGTTTGCGAAACAGCTTGTCGAAATTGTGCTTATGGAAATTCAGCGTCGAGCTTGCGAAGATCAGATCGTAAGGCCCTTGCAGATCGTCACTGGTGTAGTCTCCGGAAAGAACGTTGATGCGGCCATCAAGCCCATCGTCGCGGATAAATTGTTTCGTAACCTCGGCCACGGCGGGTTGCTCGAACACCACGCCATGCATGGAAGGATGGGCGGCGACAATGGCCATGCAGAAAAATCCCGCGCCGCCGCCGAGATCGAGCATTCGGGACATGGCCGGAAACTCCGCAAGTCGGCTTACAAGTTGAGCTATGTATTGCGCTTCGCCGCTGTACTGATAAGCGGCGGAAAGACGGGCCGATTCAGCCCACATGGATTCGTTAGCCATATTCGGCATGGTAGCTGGCGGGCCCTGACGAACGAGGTCTTCCATGCTCACAGGAAACTGCTCATGAAAGGAACCGACATGCAGCAGGTAAGCCCCCAAATAGCCTGGAGCGTCACTGACCAGGTATTCGGCGCTTTGTTTCGTGTGAAAGTAGCGGCCTTCCTTTTTACCGATCAAATCCATTCCGGCCAGGGTGTCGAGAATCAGCCCGGTATTGCGCGGATGGCATTCCAGGCGGGCGGCCACCTCTTCCGCCGTGGCATGATCGAGATGATCGAATACTCGCAGCCGCAAGGCGGTAAAGAATATTTTTTGGAGGATGCCTCCATTGACAAGCTTATTCAAACTGGACCAATCGCTGCTTACTTCGGGTATTGTTTTCATTGGGCAGACTCCTCATTCCGACGCCATGTTTGTTCTGGCAAGCGTCTCTCGAACTAACCTTACTGAATATTTAGTAAGGTTTATTGGAGTTGTCAATGAAAATCTTGTTCACAAGCCCTTTAGGCGTCTTCGTTTGCCCTCTTTTACAACCAACGTCTGGTTCTAGTTGAGTAAGCTTTCCATTCTTCGCCGAAAATTTCGACCATCCTACTTTCCTCGCGCCTTACATAAAAGCGATCCATGAGCAGAAAGAAACCTACAACGACCAGCAGCGACGACAACGAACCGGAGAGGCTCGCTTGAAAATCCTGGCTTTGCATGCTCTCGATGCGGCCAAGCGATTGTTCGGCATCCCGGACTTCCGATTCTACGTCCTAGCCGACGGCATCCGGGACATTCTCCACAAGGCCGCAAAAGGTACTCTCTACACCAGAAACGAAAGAATCGATCCCAATCCACAACTATCCCTCTTCGGCCATTAAAAAATTGGGGGAAGTCCTGCAAAGAAATCACTTGACAATTAAGTCTTGAAGATATAGATGTGTCTCGTTGAGTGAGGGCATCATTCAAAGAGGTGACATGACGGAACCGGCGAAGGATATCGAAAAACTGACTCCCGCGTTGGAAGATTATCTCGAAACCTTATGGGAGATTCTTCAGTTCAAGAAGGTCGCGCAGATATCCGAAGTGGCCGAGCGGCGCCAAGTCAACGTCACGTCGGTCACTCCGGCTATGAAACGCCTTATGAAAATGGGCCTCGTGGATTACGTCGCTCGTGCCTACGTCGATCTGACGCCTGCAGGGATCGAAGTCGCCCGCAAAATCAAAAACCGCCACGACCTGATAATGCGCTTTCTTGTGGAAATTCTAGGAGTTTCCGAGAAGAATGCAGCTCATGACGCCTGTTCCGCCGAACATATGTTTTCGGACGAAACCATCGACCGACTCGTGAGATTTTTCGAATACATTCAACGGTGCGACGCTACCGAGACACTGTTTCTCAAACGGTACCTCAGTTGCAGCGTGGTCCATCCCGACAAGGACCATCACATGTGTTCCTGTACGCCACAGGAACGGGAACGAAAAGAGAGAAAACTTCCAAGTGCCCGTTATCTTTCGAATCTTTCTGTAGGTGAAACCGCGACGGTGTTGCAGGTGATTGCCGAATCGGCCATGCGACATTCACTCATCGACAGGGGAATGATTTCCGGTCGGGAGATTACGGTAACTCGTATCGATGCGGAAGGCGAACCTGTATGGCTCAAGATCGGAACGGATGAAATCGTCCTTTCCATGCGGGAAGCCGCAAGCATTCTGGTGTCTGAGTGAATTTTTTTTGGCCATCATACAAGACATGTCTCGATAGGTTAGGCAAAACATCCTTTGAAAGGTAGCCATATTTTGATTTGGTGAAGATGAAATGATGATGATCCCGATTTTTCAAACTTCCCCCCTGACGATTTCAATCGCGCAGGAAAGACTTGCCATCATGACGCGGTGCAAACCCCTCGCAATCTCAAGTGAGTTTCGCTGCGATCCGTTGCCTTGCGAAAAATTTCGAAAGGAATTCCCATGACCGCAAAGACGCTTATCACCTTCCACAGCTTTTACGGATCGACCGAAGAAATCGCTCGGTGGATCGCCGAGCGTATCGGTGGAGAAGTTCGCCCGATACAGGAGGTTACGGATGTTTCGCCCTATGGACTCGTTATCGTCGGTTCCCCCATTTATGCGGACAGACCGCTGAAACCCGTTCGGACGTGGGTAGAGGAGCATAAAGAGGTTCTTTCCACCAAGGCGCTTGTGCTCTATGCCGTGGCGCTCGATACGAACGATCTTTTCATGGATGGGCGGCGTCTGGGGCCGGTGCAGTCGCTAATGCCGTTGATCGAGACGATGAACGGCAAGGTGATGCTCGCCCAGGGATTGCCCGGAGAATTGAACCCCAACAAATTGACGCCAAAACACATGGACGAGTTGGGCCGCTATTCCGGAATGATGGGTATCGGACCATACGAAGAAAGAGTCCCGTTCAATTCACATATGGACAAAGGAATAGTCTGGAGTTTCGCCGAGCGTGTAATGCGTTGTTTCGAACAACGTCGGTGTTCGGAGGAAATGGGCCAGGCAAATCCGGAGGCTTGAGGGCCCATTCACGAACGTAGCGAGAAAACGAAAACCTCCGTTACCTCCTGATTTCATTTCTCATGCACCGACGTTGCGAGGCGTTCCGCCCTTGCGAGCATAGGACGAGTTGTGACGAATGCGCCTTGAATCCATGCTCGAACACGGAGAGTGACCATGAAACGACACATTTTGATTCATTTTGCACTGATATGCTCGTTTTCGATTTTTCTGACGTGCTGCGGTAACACGAACGATGACGAGAATGGGAATGGTGGGAATACTCCTGGCGATCAGGATGCTACGGAAGAGGAGTTGGACGCGACCGAGGCCATGGATGCAGGAAACTCGGAATCCGTCGAAGAAGAGCATTACGAAGAGTACGGCGAGGAAGCGGAAAACGATCCCGTTGCCGCGTGCACGGAAATCTCCTTCGACATGCACGAATCCGCTTCCGGGCAGGTGTTCGTCGTGCTTTCCGAAATGACGGCCTACCTTGAAGACACCTCCACATACGATTTCGTGTTCGCCAAAGTGCATGGACAAGGCCCCACCGGGTATCTCGGCGATGGAGTTGCGGCCCTGAACGTGGGGGATGGCACGGCGTTCGAAGAGTACGACGAGGCTCCTGCGGGCGAGTACTCGGAAGACGGCGACGGGCCGGTGATCGGCACCGGATGGCAGGAGGGCGGCAGCGGCACGGAGGGATTCATTCCCACCGGGAATATCTACGTGCTGAAACTGGCCAATGGAACCTTCGCCAAAATTTCGGTGACGAGCGCCAAAGACGGTCTGGTCACGATCGACGCGTTTCATCAGGCGAACGGCTCGAACGATCTGCAATGCGCATTCGAGGAATGAGCGCCAACGGGACCATGGGCATGATGCGGTTAGGCCGGAATTGTACATTTTATCTGTTTTTTACGCTTTTCGTCGGGCTTTCCCGCGTAGTTTCCGCGCAGGAAATGGTGGATGGCGAAGGCAATTCACCTTCCGCCGAATCGGAGCAAAAAACAGAAACGGCAGATCCCGTGATCGAAATGGACGGGGCGACGCTTGAGGTTGAGGAGGAAGAAAAGGAAGCGTCCAAAGAAGGCTTCGTGCATGAAATGCAGGATGTGGTCGTTACGGCCACGCGCTCGACCACCACCAAAATGAACACCACCGTTCCCGTAGATAGCATTCGCCGCGCCGATTTCGAACGGACCATGCCGGTCAACGTCGGCGAGGCGCTCGACGGCGTTCCCGGTGTGTCGCTCAACAGCCCATCGGGCGTGTATTTTACCAATCCGAATTTACGCGGACTGGGCGGAAGGCGGGTCATTATGCTGCTCGACGGTCGTCGCATTGACACGGAAAAAACGATGGGCGTCACCGGATATTTCGTGGGAATGAACGGCATCGAGCGTATCGAGGTGGTGCGAGGACCGGGTTCGGTGCTGTATGGATCGGACGCGCTGGGCGGCGTGGTCAACATCATTACGGAACATCCGCTTTCACAAGAAGGCTTGGAAGCCGACGGGGGGTTGGTCGTAGGCAGCAACAATGCGGAAATCGGCAGTTACGCGGCGGTGGGTTGGGCGGACGAGCACTTCGGCTTCAAGTTCTCGACGACGTTGCGAGAAGCGAATGACTACACTTCGGGAAACGGCGAAAAGATCGAGAACAGTCACTATCAGGACCGGATTTTCACGCTCGATATGGCGTACAGGCCCCACCCGAAACACACATTGCGATTGCTGGGGGACATCTACCTCGGCGGTGATATCGGAAAAGCCGTAAGCGAAGCGGACCTGGAGAAAAACCGCCGGGTGCATTTTCCCGAAGATCGGCACTATACGGGAATGCTGAGTTACGAGGCGGTGGATCTCGGCGAACGGTGGAGGAAATTGCATCTTTCGGGGTATTTCGATTGGACCGACCGCCACCAGAAGATGGATTTCTACTCCACGGATTACAGCCGACTGGTGACGAAAAAGAACAAATACGGCGATTTCATGACTTTTGGAAGTTCGCTGTATTCGACGTTTCGACTTATTCCAAGCAACGATTTCACCGTGGGTGCGGACTATCGCTACAAAACTCTGGATCTGGAGGAAACCACCCAAGCCGTGGTTCCCGGCATCGAAACGCCGGAGGAGAAAACCTCTCCCTTCGACGGAGCCGCGCAATTCGGAGGCGGCGTGTTCGTGGAAGACGTGCAGCGACTCGGCGAAAGGTGGATGCTCAACGCCGGATTGCGTTGGGACGGTATCGACAACGACTATCCCGTCGAGGAGAAAGGAACGCAAACAGACTTCGACCAGGCCATGAGCGGCAATGTGGGCGTGCTGTTCCATCCGATGGAGTCGATGAGCCTCACGTTGAACGGTGGCCGGGCCTTTCGTTCTCCCACGATGAAGGAAAAATTCGTCGAAATCTCCTCGTGCAAGGGGGACTTGTGCGGCAATCCGTCGGTGCGTCCCGAAACGAGTTGGAACGTTGATGCAGGATTGAAAGGATTTTGGCGTTTTTTGACCTACGAATTCTATGCGTTCAACATTTTCATTACGGATTTTATCACCTTAAGGGACTCCGACAAAGAAAACTGCCAGTACGAATACACCAACATCGGTGAGGCGTGGCTTATCGGCGGGGAGGGTCGGTTGACCTTTGATTTCCGGCATATTGTCAAAAGTCTGGGGCTTAAATTCTGGACGAATGCTTCGTATGTGCGTGGAGAAGACCGAAAAAACGGCGATCCGCTGGCGCAGATTCCGCCGTTTCGAGGTCAGGCTGGGTTGCGGCTTTACGGTTCCAACCGACCGGTTTTAAAGCGTTTTTACGCGGAAATCGTCGGACGGTACAACGGACAGCAAGAGCGCGTCGCCCCTTCTTCTTCCGTATCTTCCGAAAACGAACGGGTAACCGGACGGTATTTCCTGGCTGACGCCTTGCTTGGATTCAAGTTCATGCCCTTCGGACCTGGAATGAGCGTCGATACCTTTTTACGCATCCATAACCTGGCCGACACCGGCTACCGCGATCATCTATCCGCGATCGACGGCATGGGACGCAACGCAAAGATCGGTCTGACCGTGCATTACTAGGAAAATTGCGATGGGAAACGAAAGGCTTGACGAAAACGGACCTGAATCGACCGTATCCAACCCGTTTGTTTTCTCTTCCCATCATTCGGAAAAGGAACCGCAATGAAAAATCTTTTCATCAACAAGTCCCCGAAGATGTCCCAGCGCTCTTTCGTCACGTTTTTGCTCACGTTTTCACTTTTTTTGATGGTTGTGAGCAGTCTTGTGCTTTTCGTCCTGCCTCATGGACGAATCTGCTACTGGAACGACTTCAGGATCTGGGGATTGGGAAAAGATCAGTGGGAAGCCGTGCATGTCATTGGTGGATTCGTGATGCTTTTGTCCGGTTTTTTCCATCTTTATTTCAATTGGAACGTGCTGATTTCCTTTCTGAAAAAGCGAACGATGTCTTTGGCGCTCGCGTTTCTTGCGGCGTTCGGGTTTCTGACGGGTTCGGCACTGGAAATTCCTCCGTTCTCCATGGTGATGGCGTGGAGCGAATCGGCTAAAAGCAGTTGGGTCGCCGAACCGCCCCCCGTTCCGCATTTCGAATTCCGGACTCTTCGGCAGATCGCCGACGAGGAAAGCATTTCACTGGAAAGCATGACCGGCAAACTGAAAAAAGCCGGTTTCGAGCACTTCGAGGCCGACGAATCGTTGCAGACCATCGCCGAGCGCTACGGACGCTCTCCGGCGGAACTGTATCGCGTGATGGAAGGTAAACGAGCCCGACAGTCGGGGGAAAAAGGAAGAAGGGGAAAAGGCAGGCGCTCGGAACAGGGGCGATAGCCCCGGCTGAAGTCTTCGTCTGAAATCTCCTGGAATTACAGCAGGATAGCGTTAAAGCCTATCCGACAAACGGTTAGAGAAAACACGATAAAAAGGAGAAGGAACATGGGAAAGTTGAATGTGCTGTTGTTTTTGCTGGTTGTTGCGGTGGCGATCATCGCCTTGGGATGCGGAGACGATTCCGGTTCCGATAACAACAACCCTGTTGGCGATCAAGATGCGGATATCGAAGAAAACACGCCCGGCGATCAGGATGTCCCTGCCGAAGCCGAAGAAATCGTGGAGCAGGATGAACCTGCCGAGCAGGACGAATCCGCCGAGCTAGAGGAGCAAGCGGAGGAAAAGGAGACCGCCGACGAGAATGAACCCGATCCCGGCGATTGCTCCGGCCACGGCGTTCTCGAAAACGGCATTTGCTACTGTGAACGAGGCTGGGCGGTGGACCCGGATGACGAAGCCGACTGCATCGAGTACCAACACGAGGAGGGAACTCCCTATCTGCTGAAAATCCACATGCATTCGCCTGCGGCGACGAAGATCTACTTTTCGACGATGAGCGTCATCGGAGATATCGATGCGACGGATTACGAGGTGTATGTGTCGCACCTCTCGGGACCTAGCTTCGAGTTGGGCAGCCATGTGCAGGCGGTAAACCTTGGCAATACCATTGACTTCTACTCCATCGACGAGGTGCCGGAAACCGGCTACGCCTCGGACGGCGAAGGTGTGGAGAACATGGTCATCGGGACGGGATATCGTTCCGGTGGGGAAGGCTCGACCGGCTTCATCATGTCGGAGAACGTCTACGCCCTGAAAATCGGCGACGGAAACGGCGGATTCACCTATGCGAAAATCGAGGTGATGCAGGCCAAGGCGGGTGAGGTACACGTGCTGGCCTACCGGCAACCGAACGGCAGCCGGAATGTCGCCACGTCGGGCGGCGAGATTGATGGCGACATGGACGCCGAAGATGAAGCGGAACTCGAAGAGGAAACGGGCGACGACGAGACGGCTTACCTGTTTCGAAAAGAACTCGGCGTAGCGTTCGAAACGAGTATGGGAGCCAAGGTGAGCTTCAACACGATGGGCGCGGTAGACGCGGAAGAAACCTGGGATTTCGAGCTTTTCGCCATCGGCGGCGGTCCGGGAATCCGGTTGGGCGAGAACGTCACCGGCGTCAACTTCGGCAATGCCACGACGTTCCACAACATCGATACCGTATCGCAACCCACCGATTTCGTTGCGGATAACGATACTGATTACGTGATCGGCGACAGTTTCCGCAACGGAGGAAGCGGTTCGGCAGGATTCGTGATGACCGAAAACATCTACCTTCTCAAGCGGGCCGATGGCAGCTATGCCAAGCTTGAAGTGCTCAGCGCCAGAAGCGGGGTTTTCGGATTTCGGGCCTATCACCTGCCTGGAGGCGGAACGGATCTCGCCACGCACGCCGATCCGGGAGAGTCGGATGTATGGGTGCATGTCGTGATAAACTGCGATTCCGGCTGTGATTCCAGCAAAGTCGTAGTGGTTGGGTACACGGGGTCATCCATGGGCGGGGGCACGCCTTCCTTCATGAATACCTGGGACGCGGATGTCGTCTTCCCCATCCACACCGTGCTGACTCAAACGGGCATGATGAGCATGGGACCGATTTCCACGGGACAACACACCCTGATGGCCTATCAGGATCTCGACTCGGGAGATGGAACGGAACCCCAGGACGGCGATCCGGCTTCCCAGGAAATCGTGATGGATTTAAAGACCGGAGAATGGAACCTGCTGACCTTCGACCTGGAATAGCTTCTGGAAGCCCGAATTTTCCTTTGCATGGGGAATTCGGGCTTCTCTAAACTCCAACTTCTGGGAAATACTGAACTTTTGGTGTGAATACATTCTTGTCCAAAACAAGAATTTGTGATGAGTTGAAAATTGTCCTTTCCGTGGATCGTGTAGAATCGGATTGAACAAAAACGATTTACCCTCCCCGCGGAAAGGACTCGACGATGGTACGTGTAGCCAGCCTTTTCAGTCAACTGCTTTCTCATTTTCCCCGCAACGATTTTCAGCTTCTGGTTTCCAACCATAACGCCGAATTCCGATCCAAAGGCTTCAGTTGCTGGTCGCAGTTCGTGGCCATGCTGTTTTGTCAAATGGCCCATGCAGACAGCCTGCGCGAGATTTCCAACGGCCTCAAATGCTGTCTGGGCAAACTCCGGCACCTGGGATTGACCAAGGCACCACCGCGTTCCACCCTGTCCTATGCCAATGCCCATCGACCCGCCGAGCTCTTCCGCGACCTGTTCTACAAAAGCTACGAACGCTTCCAGGCCCACGGCGGACTGGGACATCGAAAAGCCAAATTCCGCTTCAAAAACAAGCTGTTGTCGCTGGATGCCACCACCATTTCCCTGTGCCTCAAGCTTTTCGACTGGGCGTCCTATCGACGCGCCAAAGGCGGCGTCAAGGTCCACACGCTGCTCGACCACGACACGTACATGCCCGTCTTCGTGCAGATCACCCCGGCCAGACTCCACGACGTCCGCATCGCCCAGACGCTCGAACTCAATCCCGGCTCCATCGTCGCCATGGACATGGCCTATATCGACTTCGATCTCTTCGCACGCTGGAGCGAAAAGGGCATTTTCTTCGTCACGCGGCAAAAGAAGAACGCCGCGTACGAGGTCGTCGAGACACGGCCCCTGCCGAAGCACCGCAACATTCTCTCGGACGAGATCGTCCGCTTCACCGGAACGCTCACGAAGAAAAAATGCCCGCACCTTTTGCGGCGGATCGTGGTTCGGGATCGTGAACGCGACCGGGACATCGTGCTGTTGACCAATCACCTCGACTTCGGTTCCACCACGATTTCGGCCATTTACAAGGATCGGTGGGAAATCGAACTCTTTTTCAAAGCCTTGAAACAGAACCTCAAAGTCAAAACGTTCGTCGGAACCAGCGAAAACGCCTTGGAGATACAGATTTGGACAGCCTTGATCGCGTTGCTGGTTATCAAATGGCTGTACCATCTCTCCAAGGCAGGATGGTCCCTTTCGGTCCTGGCGTCCATGCTGCGGATGAATCTCTTTACCTACCGCAATCTGATCGCCTGGCTTCACGATCCGTGGAACGTGGAACCGGTCGTGCCCCTACCGGAACAACTCGACCTGCCTCTACGGCTTTTCGGACAGCCGAAACCCGTCCAAAACACAACCTGAACCCGAAAAAAGCGGGTTTAGACGAAATTGTTCAATGATTTTAAAAGGGGGAATTCGCAGACACCGTTGTTTTGGACAGCAGTGATGTGAATACAGAAATTATAAGTGTAACGTTTTTGCCATTCGATCGGTGCTGCCCTATTCAAGTGTTGTCAAGTATGACCGATCCGGAACATCGGGTCAACTTTTCCTGCTGAATCAGCAGCCAGATGAGCAGGCACAAAAAGAGAACCTCTCGGCTGGTAAAAACATCCCGGAAGCTGAGCTTCTTCGAAACGATTCCAGCCTGCATGGCGGGAGTCCGGGTTACTTTTCCAAACTTCAGGGCCATATGCGGACGGATGAAGTTGTAATGGCACATCTGCAAGGCCAGGCTGCCATCCAGATGACCCGTCTCGCGGGCGTGCGAGGCCGTCTTGCGCTGCAGATAGGAGTTGCCACGACGGATCGTCAGATTCTGCCGCTCGATGAAGGATGTGTTGATAGTCCAGGAGTCCTCGGAATTGAGCAACGCCTCTTCAATTTGTTCCTTCGTTCCGGAGATCAGTCTCCGCTCCACCTTGATTGCCCGGTCTTTACGCCGCGTCTTGATCACCTGCGCGTACACGCAAACCAGAGAAAGCATGGACGCTACAGTCCAGGCGTAAGGCTCGAGCCCGTCGGTCGTGATCAGAAAACGCCCCTTGAATTCGCCACGCTGAATCGCCGTACCGAAGACATCCTTGACATTCCGATAGCTTCGCCGTCCAACGATGGCGGGCACCCACAGCCGCGACCAGACTTCCAGCAGCGTCAGAACCCAGATCGGCTTCAGCTTCGTGTCCACAAAAGTCCGCATCTCGTCGGCCTGAAGCTCAATCAGATCAAAACCCTTGAGCATCTTGTCATTGAACCGGTCGGCATGCTTGGCCGCCTTCTCTCTCCAGTTCGCCACCGTGTCCGGTGCCAGACCTTTGATTCGCGCCGTCGCCGAGATGCCAACGCCCTCCACGGCCATCGTGGCCACTTCGTCGAAGGTGGAGCGCGACTTTTGCAGGCGATAATAGGGCGTGCCCGCCGTGGAGCCAAAGGTCTTCTTGCAGACCTTGCAAAGGTAACGACGACGTCGACCTTGCCGGGTTTTGTAAAACGAGTGTCGAATGATGTTGCCTTGACCGAACTGACCATGAAGGGGGCAATCCGGGTTCATACAGCAACGGTCGTTCACGGGCTTACGCTTCATCAGACATCTTTCCATGCTTGATTATCGGGAAATACCGTGTATGATTCATAGCATAGAGATTCATCTGAGACAAGAAACAACACCCGATTAGGGCAGCACCGAATGAATTATCTTGACGCGGGTTTCCGCATTCTTACATACTACGATCAAGCCAAATAAGAACAATCTCGGGATTTATCTGAGCCCATGAATCCAAATCGCGCAGCACGCAATCACGAGCGGAGAAAAGCGTTTTTTCCGTCGTTCCGGGTCGATATTCGTCACGGAGGCCGGTTCGTTTTCGTACTCGTTACGATGATTTTCCTCCTCTCTTTTGCATATGCCGAAACGCCTCCCTCCGACCTGCCGGATTCGGAATTCCCGACGGAAGACGTCGAGAAAAAGATTCCGACGCACCCGAAGAAAGGGATGGAAGTCGAAGTAAACAGGAACGCCTACGACGGTTTCAACACTGGCTCCTACGATTCATTTTTACCTGATCGGCTTGCTAAAGAGCCTCAGATATCGTCAAAGCCTAGTGCAACCGCTCCCTCGCAACGTGTAGGAAAATCTAATTTTAGTAGTGATTTCAGTGATAACGTGGCAAGCGAGACTGAAATCGCATCAAACCCGCATATCATGGTTGCCAAAGCTAAAAAGGACTTCACATCAACCATTCCAAAGCGAGTGATAGGAGATACTGAACCATCAAACAAGCCGAAAATTAATAACACGCCGAAGAAGAAAAAACCGAAGAAGAAAAAGAAGAAAAGAAAAAAGAAAAAAGAAAAAAACAGAAAAAAAGCTCGGCCAGAAGACAAAAACACTCATGATTCCAGTAAAATAGTTACTCCTCAAACCAATACCGACCCCGCGCCGGAACCGGAGCCGGAGCCGGAGCCGGAACCCATAAGCGGCGTTCCGCATTTCGAGGAAGACACTTTCGCCGACGTGGTGGCGATTCTGCGCGGAGGTGAAGTGCTTTGCACCGGCGTGGTGCTGTCTCCGCATCTGGTGCTCACGGCGCGCCACTGCATCTGTGGAGAAAGCGTCGTCGTGGCTCGGGATGCATCCAAGCCCGTTTTCGAAACGCGCATCCTCGACGAACGCGCCCCGTTGGACCTTCGCATCGACGCCAAACTTCTGCGGGTGGACGCCCCTCTGCCCGTGACATATCGACCCTACCGGCTGCGCGGCATGAACGATCCCCCCGTGGGCGACTTGCGCCTGCTGGGCTTCGGAGCCACCAACACGCTGGGCACGAAGGGCCAAGGCATCAAGCGTATCGGCGACCTCGCGGTCACCGGCTGGGGCTGTTCCGCATACAAGAGTTCGGACTTCGGCTGCACGCCGGAATCGGAGATGGTAATCGCCTCCACCCGGCTCGATACCTGCGACGGCGACAGCGGAGGCCCGGTGATGGAAATCGACTGGAAAAGCGAGACCTGGCGGCTCGTGGCGATCACCTCTCGACCGATAGCCAATGCCCGCCGTCGCTGCGGAGACGGAGGCGTCTACGTGCGCCTGGACGCCATCGCCGATTGGATTTCAGAACAGATCGTTTCGACCGAACCCCCCGATATTCTTGGAGAAAACCCATGAAACACCTGAAACTGACGCTGGTGCTTTCGATGTTCGTGGCCGTGGTCTTGTCGTGCACGACAGCGGCGGCTACAAATACTCAAAAAGGGCTCGTGACGATTAGCCTGTCGGAACGACCGTTTTCCCGTGTCGTTTTCGGCTTCACTTCCACGAAAGGACAATATGTGGAAGTCGAATTCAACCCCGGCAACGGCGATCCGTTGGTGAAATCCACTGTGCTGACCGACTGTACCGGACCTACTTGTAACAACTGGTCCGTTTCCGCGTACAGCGAACCGTTGTACCCGGCTTCAAGCCGTACGAGCGAAAACATTCCGTGGGTCAACCTTGCCTGGAGAGCAGACAACACTGAAATAAAAAAATTGAACTCGCTGGAAACGAAAATCCTTTTCACCCGCACGACATGTAAGTACTTAGAAAGTAAGGTTGATTCTTCTGGAAAAGCCAGCAATCTCCCTAAGATCGATTGCACGGAAACGAAAAGTCCCATCGCCACCATCACCCTCGGCGACCTTCCAAGCCTCAAAGACGCCGCCGGATCGCTATCGAGCCAGAGCGGCAACACGGTCGCCGGACGCAGCCTTTCCACCGCGTTGCCCGCCGCACTGGCGGATACGGCCTCGATCATGGCCGAACTCGCCCTCGAACGCGCCAAATCCCGAACCCGACACATCGCTCTCGAACGTTTGACGGACCTCGTTTGCGAAAAAGCCACACTTCCAAGAAAAATATTCTTTGACGAATTACCTGAATACTTTCGAAGGGAATTCGAGGACAGCTCCGGCCAGGGCGCTTTTTCACCTATTTCCCTGCTCCCCAGCTCCTGCGCCGCCGTACAAAACCTGACTCTCGACGACCTCACCGCTGCGAGGAAGACACTGCAACTCGCCTTGCAAAAAGACCTGATCCAATTGGGAACCGCCGTCGCCAAAACGAAAATCGAGAAAAATGATAAGGAGGAGATCAAAAAAATCTTCACCCTGCTTCGACCGATCCTCGCGTTCGTCGCCACGACGTTAAGCGATGACGGAAAACTGGACAGCCAGGAAGCGCAACTCCTGATGATCGAAATCAGTCGGGCGATCAATGATTATCAATCTACCACCGATTCCAAATGGGCTGTAAACGGCGCGAAGCTCGCCTTCGCGGTGATGGCCTCCTGCCACGCGCGAAACGACTGCGATACGCGACGCATCAGCGATATGATCTGGAATCCGGAGCACCATTTCACCGTTCCTGATAAATTTGAAGACAAAATAAAAACCCTCAAAGAAAAATGGCCGAATCTTCCCCAGTTCGTCGCGCGCGGGTTGCGCCTGCTCGATCCGCCGCGCGACGCCACACCAGTTTCCATGGCCCACGATGCTCTCGATCTGGGGTTCGACATCCTGGAAAAAATCCGGCTTGAAAAAGACATGGGTAATGATAAGAGAGAAATTCTGTTCATTCTGGCACAACTGCGTGAAATCGCTCACGGTTCGGCAGATCAGGACCGCAAGCGCGTGGTGGCCGCCGCCATTCCGCTCGTCGGCGTCGTCTTTAAAGACAAGGAAAACGGCTCTTTCCGAGCGCTTTCCCGTGCCGCCAAGGCGGCGGTGGCCCTTTCCTCGTATGCCATGACCTACGCCGACGCCCAGAAGATCACGAGCGAGGAAGATAAAAAAGCGCTCCGCGAAGCCCGAAAGGCGCAACTCCAGAATTTCATGGAAGAATTCGCCTCCCGCAACGACCGCTGGGGCGAGACCATCGTATCCTTGGGCGCTCCTGTGGGGTTCGGTAGCTATTTCCAGTTCGACGGGAAAAAGGACAAAGTTGGAAGATGGGCTCCACCCCAACTTTCGATGCCAGTCGGAGTGGGCATAGATAATCTACCAAAAAGGAAATGGGGCGCCAATCCTAGAAATGAAACCATAGGTGCACATTTCCAGATCGCAATCGCAGATCTTACACAGTATCTGGCTTATGACACAGAGAACACCCTCAAGGAATACCCTCCCCCGTACGCAGTCCTATCGCCGGGGGTACAAATTGCCATGACCTTTGGCCCTAGCCCGGACGATCTCTTCTGTTTTGGACTGGATGCCCGGTATCTTCCGCCCAATCTCCTTGAAGCCAATAAAGGTGCATTTCGTCTCGGACTGTTTCTGGCGTACTACGTGCCGTTTTTCGACTTCAATTGAGAAATATTGGAAGTATGGGAGAACTTTTCGTGATTTGGCGTGAACGTGCACGACATGGCACGATTCGGCGTGGGTTCGAACGATACGGGGCGCGAGTCACCCCTCGTCGGGAGCGATAATGCCGAGTTGGCTTTCCATAAGGTAGCCGTTGAGGCCATTCTCCAGCCAGATCTGCCGCCAGTCCTCGACTTTTTCGCCCAAACGGACTTTCAGCCCCGTATGCACCTTGAGACTGCTTTCGAAATTGAGGTTCGGACCGGTGCGGACTTCAGCCTCCTGGTCCAATACCACGGCGTAGCGCTGGTCTTCGTAAGCATAGGTTTTTGCTAGAAAAAGGCCGCCGCCGAGCAACGCTCCCAGGAAAAACAACAACCCCATCAACCCCGAAAGAAATCGTGCACGCTCGCTTTTAAACCAGCGCCAACTCCATATCGAGGCGAAAAACAGCAGCCAGAACGGCAAAAACACCATCGCGAAGCCATCCAAGCTCATCGAATGCATCAGACCATCCAGCGACAACCCGCCATCCTGGGTCTTCGCCTCGACGATCACCTTGTCTTTCTGCTGCTTGGCCGCCTGTTCGAGATTGACCCGGCAGTCGTCGCAGTCGGGGTTCATCTGCAATGCCTGTTCCAGACGCCACACGCCCCGTCCCAGATCGCCGGATTTCAGCAACGTGGTTCCGAGATTGTAATAAAGGTTCGCCCCTTCCCAGCCTTCCGAGATCAATTTCTCATAAATATCAATAGCTTCCGCGTTTTTTCCGGCGGTGGAAAGGCGGTTCGCCTCGTCGAAACGCACCTGGGGATCGTCGGCCCACACCAAGCCGACTCCCATGCACCACAACGCCAGAAACATCCAGAACGCTTTCATCGCTTCACTTCCTTGCGCCAGGACAGCGCCTCGTTCCACAAGTCGAGCATCCTTCCTCCGTCGCCGCTTCCCGCAAAACGTGCGGAATCACAGGTAGAACCCAGCTTTCGCCAACGGTTCGCCGCTTCTTCGTTCATGCCTTTTTCAACCATGCGCCCCTCGGCGGCGGAACGAGTCAGGCCCTTCAACGTCTCCCCGGCGAACTGCTCGGCCCACATGTCGAGCAATCGCACGACTAGCGGATAGAATTCGACGTCGTTCTTTTTCGCCAGCGCCTCCGCTTTACGGGTCAAGTCCGCGATTTCCTTCGCCTTTCGCGCCGCCTCGCTGCCACGAAGCAGCGGCAGCAGACGCCGCAGGAGATCCACCAGTCCCATCAACAAGGTCAGAACCAGCGGTAAAAACACCAGTGCCTGGAAAATCCATGAGCGCGCGAACGACGCCTTCCGGCTGCTCATCTCCCCCGAAAAATGCAGGGGACGCAGGGCATCGGCGTCCATTTCGAGAATCTGTTTCTCCGGCGCTTGCCAACCTCCGGCTTTCTGCGCACCGGCGCTGGCGGGACGGACCTGGATGCGGTAGGACGGCGCTTTGGCCTGGCGGTAGGTTCCCGTTTCCGGGTCGAAATACGAAAACGACACCGCAGGAATGGTGAACGCACCGGCTCTTTCCGGGACAAACAGCAGCTCCAAGGTTTTCTGCCCCACGATACCGCTGCCCTGTTGCTGTGTATCGCCCGACTGAGACGGCGGATAGGTCTTCACGCCATCGGGAACCGCCGGTTGCGGAAGAGAAATGGCGTCCATATCGGCGGTGCCGGTCATCTTCAGGCGGTATTCCACCGGCTGGTTGACCTCGGTGCTGCGTCGATCCACCTGGGATTGCAGCTTGAACGATCCGACCGCTCCGCGTAGGAAATCGGCGGGTTTGCCCTCTTCCGGCAGGGGTTTGACCGTAATTTTCACCGGAGGCGAGCGCCGGACGGTTTCCTGCCGCTGGCGGAAAAAGCCGTCTCCGGCCTGAAAACGGAAGCGATACGGCTCGATGGTGAGTTCCCCCGTCTTGCGTGGAATCAGTACGCGGCGGTCGAGCACCTGCACGTCGTAGCGCCTGCCATTGATAAACAGCTTCCGGCGCATCTCGATCTTGGGAACCTCGATCGGGTGGGACTCGAAACCCTGGAATTTCGGGTACTCCGGGATGGCGTGATCCACGTCCACCTGTAAATATACGTACAGGGATACGTTGAACTGCTCGCCGAGGTACACCTCGTTCTTTTCGGGTATAAGGCGAATGAAAAGCTGGGGCGTCTGTTGTTCCGAAGGCGACAAAGGTGCTTCGAGGGCATTCGTGCCTCCCTCTTCAAGCGCCTGCGGCTGGATGGTCTTGGCCACGGTCACGTTGAACGGTTTCGAGATCACCCGCCGGTTGCCATCCATGAACCAGACCGAAGGGATGGTGATACGTCCGGTGCGCGTCGGCTGGAGACTCACGACCGTGGTATTGACGCTCGTGCGCGCCATTTTGAAATTGACCACCGAAATCTGCTCGGAAGAACTGGTTTGGCGGTTGAGCACTTGAAAGCCTCTGAATTCGGGCAGTTGCACTTCGCCCACTCGCGAGTCATCCTCGATCGTCACCGTGATTTCGCAACGCAGGATGTCGTCCATCGTCATCTGACGGTGGCTGCACTCCAGCGACACGCGGTTGTCCGCATGGACCGGCGAACAGGCCAACCACGCGAGGAGCACGATCACCCCTGCGAGTATGTTGCGTAAATCATGATGTTCAAAAGGCTTTTTCATCTCGCCCCGGTTTCGAAGTCTTTAACCCTCACCCTAACCCTCTCCCTCAGGGAGAGGGGAATTCAATGTAACATCAAACAACCTATGAAGTACATTTTCCAATTCGTAAAAAATCTCACCGTTGGTAAAACGAATAATATGGTATCCTTTTTCCTCAAGGTATTTTTCCCTGCTCAAATCATACTCTTCTTTCCCTGCATGAACATCACCATCGACTTCTATTACAAGTTTCAATTCGCAACACAGAAAATCCACAACATAAGGACCAACAGGAACTTGCCTCCTGAATTTTTTATCATTAATCCGTCTATTTCGTATCTTTTCCCATAAAATCTGTTCTGCTGGAGTTTGTCTTTTCCTCAAACTCCTAGCCTGCTGAATATGTCGTTTTGACATCGAAAACATTTCCCTTTCACCTCTCCCTCTGGGAGAGGTCGGCGCGATAGCGCCGGGTGAGGGAAAATTCGAAGGATTTTAGGATCAATAATCCTTCGTGGGATCTCCCGGACCGCTTCCCGGAGCCTGCAAGCGGAAAAGCTGGAACGCCTTTTCGTTTTCCTGCATCGAATCGAGTTTTTGTTCCAACTCGCTTTTCTCTTCGGGATGCAGGACTTGCGCTTCCTGCTCCTCTCCTTGGGCCTGCTGCTCGTCCTCACCCTGTTCGCCCTGTTTTTCCGCCTCCTGAGCGGCCTGCGGCTGAGGTTGCTCCTGCTCGCCTCCCTGTTCGGGCTGCGCCTGCTGTTTCTCGGACTCCTTCTGGCCTTCCTCGCCGTTTTGATCCTCGTTTTGCTGCCCCTGTTCCCCGTTTTCTTTCTCTCCCTGTGGGTCTTGTTCGCCTTCTTGCTGCTCCTGTTGCTGTTGCTGGTCTCCTTGTCCCTCTTGTTGGCCCTCCTTGTTCTCCTGGCCTTCCTGTTTTTGTTGCTCCTGGCGTTTTTTGGCTTCCTCTTCCGCCTTTTTCAACAGGTATTGCGCCAACTCCAGGTTGAACACCGCGTCTTCGTCGCCGGGTTTCAGCCGCAAGGAACGCTTGTAGCTGTCGATGGCTTCTCGCACCTTCTGCTGAGCCATCAACGTGTTGCCCATGTTGTAATAATTTCGGGCCTTTAGCTCGTCATCCGCCCCGGAAAGCCCCTTGAGGTATTCCTCCATGGCTTCTTTGTGCTTGCCCAATCGTTCCAAAGTCGCCCCTCGGTTGAAGTGCAGGATCGGCCCCGGACCGTGCTCCTCAGCAGCCTTGTTGTACAATTCCAGGGCATCTTCGTATTTCTGCTGGCGAAATTTCTTGTTGGCCTCAGCCACGGTGGGATCGTCGGACTCCACGAGATCGAAACCGAACCAGACCGGCAAACACAGGCATAAAATCACCCAAAAACCGATGCCGCGAGACAGCTTCATCGCGCACCGCCTTTCCAGGTGGGACGCCCCAGCCCCAGCACGCGGCTTCCCCGGCGACGATCAAGCAACGCCCCCAGCCACAGCAGCAACAATGCCGGGACCAGCCCCCAGCGATAAAGTTCATCATATTGGGTGTACAACGACGCTTCGAATTCCGTGCGCTGCATACGAGAAATCATTTCCTTGAGTTCGATCAGTGACCCGCCCGCCTGAAGACTCAGGTAGCGCCCCCCCGTGGAACGGGCGATGGAAACCAGCAACTGTTCGTTGAGACGGCTCATCACCGTGCGGCCATCCTTGCCTTTTTTGTAGCCCACGTTCGCGCCGCTCTCGTCGATTTCGGGAATCGGTTCGCCCGACGCCGATCCGATGCCCACCGCCACGACCTGGATTTTCTCCTTGGCCAGTTTGGCCACCGCTTCTTTCACCTTCTCGCCGTGGTCCTCACCATCGGTCAATAGCACCACGAGACGGCTTTTGGCCCGGTCCTCACTCGACGTCAGCAACGTGTACGCCTGCTCCAACGCCTGCCCAACGGCGGTCCCCTGCACGGGAATGTCCTCGGGTGACACGGATTTCAAAAACAGCTTGGCGGCGGAGTAGTCGGTGGTCATCGGGCATTGAATGAAGCTCGTGCCCGCGAACGCGATCAACCCCACCCGGTCGCCCTTCAATTCGTCGATCAGCGACTCCAGTTCCAGTTTGGCGCGGCGCAGGCGGTCGGGGCGGATGTCCCGCGCCAGCATCGACTTCGACACGTCGAGCACGAACAGCAGGTCGATGCCCTCTTTCTTGACCAGTGTGGAATTTCCTCCGACCTGCGGACGGGTCAGTGCAAACACCAGAAATACGAGCGCAGCCAGCACGAAAAACGACGAAAGCAGGGATTTGCGGTCCGAAAAAGACAGCAGCAGGCGTCCGGCTGTGGAATCGTCGGCCAGCCTGCGGGAACGGTGCACGTAGGCCCGGCGTCCCAGCCAAAGCACGAACCCGACCAGCGGCAGGCACAACAGCCAAAGCAGCATTTCCTCCTGGCCGAATCTCATGGAAACCTCCTCAGCCACAACCCGCCGAGCGCCACCTCTAGAAGAATCAGTAGCAGCGCGGGGAGCGCAAAAGCCGCGTAGATTTCATCGTACAGCACGAACTGCTGATCCGGCAGTTCACTGGTCTCCAACTCGTTGATACGATTGAAAATTTCCTTGAGAGAGTAGGAATCGGTGGCCACGAAATACTCGCCCGCCGAGAGATTCGCCAGTTCTTTCAACAACTTGGGATTTACAGGGAAATTGCGCTGGACAATGGTGGAGCGTCCGAACATGTCACGCGCGGGGTAATCCACCACGCCACCGCGCCCCACCTGCACGGAGTAGATTTTCACGCCCATTTCCCGCGCCAGCTTCGCGGCATCCACCGGGGAGGTGGTGCTGCGGTTGTCGTCGCCGTCGGTGAGCAGAATCATCACCTTGCTTTTCGCCTCCGAATGTCGCAGGCGCAGCAATCCGGTGGAAAGCGCGTCACCGATGGCGGTGCCGTCCTCGATCAACCCCTGCATCACGGCATCCACGCTGACCTGCCCCAGCACGTTCTTGAAAATCGAACGGTCCAGCGTCAACGGACACTGGCTGAACGCTTCCCCGGCGAAGACCACCAGCCCCATCCGGTCGTTCTCGCGGCCATCGGCGAAACGTGTAACGGTTTCACGCGCCACGTTGAAGCGGTCCGAGGGTTTGAAGTCTAGCGCCAGCATCGAGGGCGACATATCGAGCACCACTACAATGTCGATGCCTTCCTTGAAAATCGGCTGATCTTCGGCCCTTACACGCGGTCCGGCCAGCGCCACGACCAGCAGCAACAGCGCCAATGTACGCAAAATCTTCGGCAGATGCCGCAGGCGCACCCGCACGGTTTTGGGAATTTTCCCGGCGAATCCCAACCACGGATAGGCCAGCGTGGCCGTCCGGCGGCACTCGAACACGAGATCAAAAATCAAGGGCAAGAGCGCCAACGGCAACAAAAGCAGGAGGTACGGCGCGCTAAATTCCACCTTGCACCTCCTTCGTGCGTTCCACCACCAGGTGGGCGTGTTTCATCAGTTCCTCGGCCTGTTCCTCGCGGGGCTCGTATTTGGCGAATTTCACCAGGTCGCAGGCCAAAAAGAAATCTCCGATCAGGCGATCATCGAGGTTTTTCAGGTACATCCCGGCCAACATCGTGCGGATTTCGTCGGTGGTTTTTTCCAGGGCGTCGATCCCATAGCGATTGTCCAGGTACTCGCGCACGATCTGCGAGATTTCGGTGTGGAATTCATCGAATTTCCGTTGCGGGACGAGGTTGCGGGCCGCAAGTTCCGCCAAACGCTCCAGGGCGATTTCGTGCGCCGGGCGCTTGACGATCACCTCCGGCTTTTCGGGGGCCATGGCCCGCTTTCGCTTGGCGTGGCGCACAAACAGAAATACCATCAGCCCGATAAGCGCCGCAACCACCAGTCCCGCCAAGACACCCACGAGGGTCCAGTCCTCGATCCTCAAGGATTCCGGCCCCTTGGAGTGTTTCGGATCGAGTTTGATCTGCATCGGCTCGGGTTCCTGCCCGGCCTGGGGAGACGGTCGCACGGCGTTGGGGTCCATACCCGGAGGCACAACCTGCGTGCCCGGCGGCAACGGGGCGTTGGGGTCCACGGGAGCCGCCTGCGACCCGGCACCCGGCGGCAGGGTCAGAGGTTTTCCGGTCGGTGCGGGGGGCTTGGGACGTGTTTTTTCGTCCTCGGCCCGGCGCTTCATCTCCTCACGCGCCACCTTCATCGCCGCTTCTTCCAGCATGGAAGTGACCGTCACCCGCACGGGGTCGCTTTTCATCTCCGTTTTCTGATCGTTTTGCAGGATTGTAAACGACACGGAGGGCAGTTCCAGCGGCCCGGTGGTGAAGCTGATAAGCGTGAACTCGAATCGAACGGTGGGCTTGCCTTCTTCCACGCCGGACCATTCGCTTTTGTCCTTCAGTTCGAATTCGCCGAACTTCGGAGAATCTTTCAGGCGCGCCTCGAATTCCGAGTCAGAACGAAACGTTACGACGAGGTGTACTTCGTCGCCGATGCGGCATTCCTGCGGGCGCGTTTTTTGGGAAATCGTGACATTCGTTGCCAAAACGGAAGGTTTTTGCACGCTTTTTGCAGCATCGTCGGGCTTCGCGACTTCTTGCGAAAACGCGGGGCAGGCTCCGACAGCCAAAAGAAACCAACTCAACAACACAAGGATGTGGAGGCGTTTGACAAACACGGTCACCTCCTCAAGGCCCGGCGGCGGAAAAAGGCGGCCAATTTCGAGGTGTATTCCTCGTCGCAGGCGACTTGTACGGGAAAGGCTTTGACCTTTTTAAACGCCTGTTCCAGCCGGGTTTCGTAGTCGTTTCGGGCCTTTTCCAGGGCTTCGCGCACCTCCCGACTCGACGTGTCCGCCCAAACCACCTGGCCGGTTTCCAGATCGCGTAACGGCGTCAGACCCCAGTTTTCGACACGGGTTTCGGCGCGGTCCCGCACCACCACCGGCACGAGGTCGTGTCGTCTCTGCACGAGACTCAGAGCCTTTTCGGGCACCTGGCCCGCGAAATCGGACACCAGAAACACCACCGAGCGCCGAATACGCAGTCCGGCGATGAATTTCAGCGCTCGTTCGAGGTCCGAACCGGGGAAGACGGGTTCGTGCTTGAGCACGTCCGAAACGACACGTAGCGCGTGCTTGCGTCCCTTTTTGGGGACAATCAGCTTTTCCACGCGGTCCGTGAACAGCACGAGCCCTACTTTGTCATTATTCCAGATTGCCGAAAACGCCATAAGCGCGGCCAGTTCGGCGGCCAGTTGCCGTTTGGAACGCGGATGGGTGCCGAACTGCATCGAGCGCGATACATCCACCGCCAGCAGCACGGTCAACTCGCGTTCTTCCTGGTACTGCTTAACGTAGGTTTCCCCCGCCCTGGCGGTGACGTTCCAGTCGATGTCGCGGATGTCGTCGCCCGCCTCGTAGGGCCGCACGCGGTCGAATTCCATGCCACGCCCTTTGAACGCGGAATGGTACTGGCCCGCAAGCGTTTCCTCGACCACGCGCCCCGTGGCGATTTCGATCCGGCGAATGCGGCGGATCAATTCCTTGCGCGAGAGTTTCGGCTCGGAGCCGATATCGTAGGCATCGAGTTCCCACATCGGAAAAACTCCTGGCTCAGGGAACTTCCACGCGTTCGAAAATGGCCTGGACGATCTGGTCGGCGTCCAGGTTCTCGGCCTCGGCCTCGAAACTGAGAATCACCCGGTGCCGAAGCACGTCGGGCCCCACGGCCTTGACATCTTCCGGCGTGACGTAGCCCCGGCGGCGTAAAAAGGCGTGGGCGCGGGCGGCGAGATTGAGGTTGATCGTTGCACGCGGCGACGCGCCGAACTCGATCAGCCCCGTCATGTCGTCGGCCCAATCACGTTTCTCCTCGGTATCCTCGGCCCCGTAGATCGGCGAAATCCTGGAGCGGCTCGGCTGGGGAGCCGGGCGGGTGGTGGCGATGCGCTTGGGATCGCGGGTGGCGAACACGACATCCAGGATGTAGTCCTTCACTTTGTCGTCCACGTAGATTTCCCGCACTACCTGTCGGGCGGCGAGGATTTTCTCGGTCGAAACCACCGGTTGGATCTCTTCCTGTTGCAGGGCGGTGTTCATTTCCATGATCTGCTGCTCGTCCTCGCGGCTGGGATATCCCACCTTGATCTTGAGCATAAAGCGGTCCACCTGGGCTTCGGGCAGCGGGTAGGTGCCCTCCTGCTCGATGGGATTCTGGGTGGCCAGGACGAAAAACGGCGAGGGCAGCGGATAGCTGGTGTCGCCGATGGTGACCTGCTTCT
This sequence comes from Myxococcota bacterium, assembly GCA_963663525.2. Taxonomy (GTDB): domain Bacteria; phylum Myxococcota_A; class SURF-8; order SURF-8. The sequence goes on along the minus strand of CAXXHC010000001.1, from coordinate 2,251,184 downwards.
CCTGCATTGCCTCCAGAAGCGCCGACTGGACCTTCGCCGGGGCGCGGTTGATTTCGTCCGCGAGGATGATGTTCGTGAACACCGGCCCTTTTTTCGGGAAGAAGGAGCCTTCCTTCTGGTTGTAGATCATCGTGCCCACGAGGTCGGCAGGAAGCAGGTCGGGCGTGAACTGGATGCGCTGGAACCCGGCGTCGATGGCTTTCGCCAGCGAGTTGACGGTCAGCGTCTTGGCCAGTCCCGGAACGCCTTCGAGCAGTACGTGCCCTCCGGCGAGAATCGCGACGAGCAGTTTGTCCACCATTTCCTGCTGTCCGATGATGACTTTGCGCAGTTCGCGGTCCAGATCGGACAGAAAACCCGATTCCTGTTCGATTTTTTCGTTGAGAAGCTGAATTTGGTTATACATCGGTTCTCTCCCCGTTATGTATGACTCTGCTGGCTCAACAAAGACATAGCATCGATTATTCCCGGCGGCGAACAAAATTTCCGGCACGAGAGCATTATCAAGCGGGAAACGAAACTCCCTTTTCCCAGGATGTGAATGAAATGCGGGGAAATTCGAAGAACGAGACGAAAGAGTTGTAGCGGCGAGGCGTAAGCCCGCCGGAAAAGGGCCGAAATCACGGCGGGCTTACGCCTCGCCGCTACAGTTTTCAATGTTTTCCACCTATTCTCATTTCCCTGGAGAGAATTCGCTCCCTTTTCCCACACGAACGCGAAATTTTCTTGGCCACTATTTTGCTTTTTTTCACGTTTTGGGACAATCTTCGAACCGGAACGATGCGTGAAGGAGTCCGGTGATCGAGCGAGAGATTCGAAGGATGGAAACGACAGTCAAAATCCTGCTGGTCGAAGACGAAGAACTGATCGGCACCATGATTAAATTGAACCTTACTCAAGAGGGGTTCGAGGTGATCTGGTATCGGGAAGGCAACCCGGCTGTGCGTGCAGCACGCCACGAATTGTTCGACCTGATTCTGCTCGACATCATGCTTCCCGATTCCAACGGAATCGATCTGGCACGCGGACTTCGAAAACAAGGCACCGGCGCACCGATTCTCATGCTGACGGCCAGGGACGACGTTTCCTCCAAAGTCGAAAGCCTGGAGGCCGGAGCGGACGACTACCTCATCAAGCCCTTCGACGTACGCGAACTGATCGCCCGCGCCCGTGCGCTGATCCGCCGCAGCCAGGGCGAGCGCCAGCCGCCGTCCTCTGCACTGCTCGACATCGGACCGAACCGGGTCAACCTGGAAACGCGCGAAGCCTCCACCTCGGAGGGAGACATCGTGCTTTCGGAAAAGGAAGCGGCTCTCGTGGCGCTTTTCGCCCGCAACGCCGGAAAAGCGTTGAGCCGCGCCGATATCCTGGAGGAAGTCTGGGGAATGGACGTCAATCCCACCGAACGCACGGTGGACAACTTCGTGCTCCATCTGCGGCGGCTGTTCGAGATCGACCCTTCCCGGCCCCGGCATTTCATTACCGTGCGAAACGTAGGATACCGTTTCGATCCATAGGTTTTCAACCGTCCGATATCACTAGTTTTTTTTGCATTTTCATCCATGGAGTATTGCCATGACCAAGACCCTCGGCGTGCGTCGGGAAGATAAAAACATCTGGGAAAAACGGGTACCGCTAACGCCCGATCACGTGCATGAACTCGTAAAGAAAGGCGTCACCGTCCGGGTACAACCCAGCGATTTGCGTGCGTTTCCCGACGAAGAATACCGCGACGCCGGGGCGGAACTCGTCGAGGACGTGTTTTCATGCGACCTCGTGCTGGGCGTCAAGGAAATCCCGCCGGTGTATTTTGCCCAAGGCGGCGCATACCTGTTTTTTTCGCATACGATCAAGGCGCAACCGTACAACATGCCGATGCTCAAACGCCTGCTCGACCTTGGGGGAACGCTGCTGGACTACGAGAAAATCGTCGATCGAGATGGAAAAAGGCTCGTCTTTTTCGGGCGTTACGCAGGAATTGTCGGTGCTGTGGAAACCATAAGAGGACTTGGAAAACGCTGGCAGAGCCAGGGTATCGAAACCCCGTTTGCCACGCTGAAACAACCCCACACTTTCAAAGACCTGAATGAACTCAAAATCGCGATGCGGGACGTGGGTCGGGACGTCGCCCGCCATGGATTCCCGAAAAATCTGGCCCCGGTGATCGTCGGTTTCACCGGCAACGGAGCCGTTTCGAAGGGCGCGCAGGAAATCTGCGAGGAATTGCCCCACGAACGCATCGACACAGAGACCCTGAACCGCCTCGTGAATGAGCCGGCAAGTGCCCGAAAAAACTGTGTGTATCTGGTGGTGTTGGAAGAGGAAGAACTTTTCGCCACCAAAGATGCAGCGAGAACGTTTTCCCGGCAGGATTATTACGATCATCCCGAATACTATCGAAGCGTCTTTTTCGAAACCTATGGCGCGAAGCTGACCGCCGTGGTCAACGGCATCTACTGGGAGGAAAAATACCCCCGCCTCCTGACGAAAGAACAGTTTTCCTCCCTACTTGCAGACGAACGAAACCGACTCGCCATCGTGGGAGACGTATCCTGCGACATCGACGGCTCGATGGCCTGCACGGTCCAAGCCACGAACATCGACGACCCCGTGTTCATGTATCACCCGGATCTCGGCGTAGCGGGTCGCGATCTTTCCGCTCCCGGCATCGCCGTGATGTCCGTGGACAATCTGCCCTGCGAACTATCGCGCGACGCCAGCCAGACTTTCGGCGACGCCCTGACTCCACTGCTTCCGCACCTGCTGGAGTCCGGTTGTTTTCCCGGCACGATGCCCGCCGAGTTCGAGCCCGCGTTGATCGCATTCAGAGGGAAGCTAACCCCCGAATATCAATGGCTTTCTTCTCATCTTCCCCAATAGAGCGCACCATGTCCGAACCGAATTCGATCTCTCTGTGCTACCCCTGCGCGCACTTCCGCGCCTCCCCCGACGACTCAACGGAAGCGGTCTGGCCTTCCACCGCCGGGCTTTTCTGGGACAAACTCGCGAGCCTCCCATCGGAGCAAATCGCAATGGCCAGCGGCGCGCACCTCGACGATGAAGGCTGCTGGCAGGTCCAGGTTTTACACGAACGCTGGCGGCTTGATCCACCCTCGCGCACGGCATCGAAAACGAGCGGAGAACCCTCGACAAACTGGGACCGGCATATTCCGTTTTTGCTTTTGGTTTCGCTAAGTTGTGCCATCCAACAACCACTTGAGGACGACTGGACGACCCCACGCGAACTCTATCCGGGTGTGGATCTGTTTCAAGGCAATTTACGGCTCGACACCGACGCCATCGCCCGGAAATTCGCCCGTGACGCCGAAGCCTTCGAACGCGCGGCGCAACGCCTCGGTGGCGAGCCCGTCGAGGGTGGCGACGCCGGAGCGAGGTTCCGTATCTTCGCGAAATGTCCCATCGAATGCCGCCTGTGGCTGGAAGACGACGAATTCCCCGCCGACGTGCGGTTATTGTTCAATCGCTCGACGCCCGCCCACCTACCAGGCGACGCCCTCGCGGTAGCCGCCAATCTACTTGTAGAACGCCTGCTGGAGGACTGAAAAAGCACTACACACGATGCACGTGTGCAAACTTGCATCGATTCGCAACATTTTGTGATGCACCCCTTCCGATCCGTGCGCAATCCGGCAAAATCTTGACTTTTCCGGGTAAGTGAACAAGATCAAGATGAGTTTTTTCGTTCGAAAACGGGTGTAGGAGTTTGCGGATGCCAAGCCTTGCCGAAAAAATCCTGAAGATGGTCGATCAGGGAATCAGCCTGTACAAATCCAACCTTCCGGGGATCGATCTTTCGGGAAAAAACCTGCGTGGAGCCGATTTTTCATCCTCCAATCTCAAAGGGGCAGACCTCAGCGGCTGCAATCTCATCTGCGCCAACTTCGAAAACGCCGACCTCACCGACTGCAACCTCGAAAACGCCGACCTGCGTTACGCCAATCTGACCCAGGCGATACTCGACGGCACCATCCTGGATGGCCTCGACGACCTGAGCGAAATCACCCAACTCAAGCCGAGAAAACCCAAGGAACAAAAAACAGCCCCCGCCCAAGTAAAACGTAACCCCTCGAAATAATAGAAAAAAGAGCAGGAACCGCGTCCTGCTCTTTGAATGACAGACAACATTGCAAACGGTCGGAACCTCGTGGATCTCCGACCACGTGAAGAATCAGTCGCTCGGAGGCGGCCAGCTTCCCGTATAGCCTTCCTTGAAATAGGCGTAGACGTCGAAGGTATCGCTCATCCCCATATATTCGAAGCCGATACTCAGCGTACACATCGTGTTATCCGCTGCCGGAATGTACCATTCTAGCGTGAAATCGCTGTCGTTCAAAACCACGTTCCGCGTCACGCCGCCGCAGTTGTCCGAAAACGTCAACTCACCGCTCGAAAGCCCTTCGCCTACGAGATCGCCGTAAATGCTGATCGGAATGTTGCTATGGACCAGCGGATCGGGAAGCATAGAACTGGCTTTGTTCTCGCCTTCATCGACCCGGTAAAGGCCGTGGGAGAACACGTCGAGCGGCTCCTCACCACCATAGAAGGACAGGTAGTAGATGTAGGGATTCGGCACGAAACCGGCGTCCACACCGACGTTTTCGTACTCGGTGCCGGTCGCGAACAGTGTAATTTCAATGCTTTCCTGGTCCGAAAGCGTGCCGTCCGAAACAAGCACCGAGACGTTGCAGGTTCCGGCATCCACACCGGTCCATTGGGTCGTTGCCGCTGTGGGGGTGCTGAACGTATCGGCGTCGCAGTCGTCCGACCAGGCGAAGGTGATCGGTCCGGAAGGATCGGGTGCGACCCACTGCACCTCCAGATCGATCGGCTCTCCCACGTTCGTGGCGGTGGTCGAAGCGATGATGGCCTGAATCAAGGGACCGGAATGCGGAACGTCCGGCGGGCCGGTGGTGTCGAGAATGTAGATGGTAATGTCGGTGGGACCACCGTCTTCGATGGTTACCGTCGTCTCGCCCTGACCGATGACTTCCTCGTCGTAGTCATAAGCAATCGCGGTGAAGGTCTGGCTGCCGTAAGGCACCGCCACGACAGTGGAAAACGTCTCGTTTTCCGAATCGGCCAAGGTGCGGAACACATCAGCCGGTTGCACCTCGATGGTCACGTAGGAAATCTGGTCGAAGCCGGCGAGCGCCCTGGGATTGATTTTGGTGGCCGGCGACTTGAAACCGACGGTGATCTTGGCAAGCGCCTCGCCACCGGAGTCTTCCGAACCGGCGCAGGCCGACGCCACGAACGCAAGCGTCAGGCAAAGCGTAAATATCAACCACGAACGAATGGGTTTCATAGCTCCCCCTTTTTGGGTTGGTAAAAATCAAATGTGAACAATATTGATTCATTTTACGGACTCTTCTGCAAAAAGCAAGAGTCTGCTGGGGGAGAATTTTAAATTATAGAGCAAGGAAACTGCTATAATTTTCAGCAGTTTCCCCTACTCCTTGGGATTGATTTCCTGGAGGCTCAACCCCGCTACGTAGGCGTAGGACACGTAACGGGAATATCCGTACACGTACAGTCCCACCTGCATGTCCGATTCGATGCGGTGCACGCCGTCGGTCATCAGCCGCTGGTGGTAGTTGAAATCCGACGACGCCGTCTCCCACTCGTCCGCTTCGATGGCGACGTCATCCAGGAGCACCTGCGCGCCAACAGGTGCGATAAGTGTAATGTAATCCAGGGCATAATAGGGAGGAACGAGGAAAGTATAATCCTTGCGGAACTGCTCGTCGGGAGCCAGCAACATGAAGGCCGGGTCACCCGCCTCTGCGTTGTTGTCGTCTATTCCGGTGGCGTCCTGGCTGACCAGGAACTGCCCCACCTGGATCGGTTTGTCCGCCGACACGCGGAAGTGGGTTTCGCGGCTCATGAACTCTCGAATCCCCCCGGCGTTGAGCGTGAACGATTGATGCCCCGTAACGCCGGTCGTCACGTGGGTGCCGTCCTCCGAGGCGATAATACGGTAAAAGGCGGCTTCAGGATACGTCGCGTTCCGGGGATAGGGTCGGATGGCGAAGTACTCTTTGCCCCAGGTGGTCAAAGGTAGGAGTTGGTGCTCGATGTGGTCGCAGGCCCACTGATCCTCGGGAACGAACACACAAGCATGAGTGCCAAAGGCCGCGATTTCCCGGTCGGAGGTCACGAAGGCTCCGCTCAGGTCGTAATCGTAGCATCCGGTAGTGGCGAAGATATCGCTCGTGCATTGATCGTCCGTCTTGTTCACCGTGGCTAGGTTGAGCACCTCGTACTGCTGAAGTTGAAAAGTACGGGTCTGTCCGGCGCTCATCGCAGACAAATTCGTACCGGATCGGGTGGGAACCGGGACCGTTACCGTGACGTTGGTGATACCGTCGTAGGTGCCGACCACGACAAACCCACTAGGACGCTGGCCTATACTTATTGGAATGGAAAACTTTTGGGAACGCAAATGCGGTAGGGTTAGGTTGAAATATTCCTTGCCGAGATTGCCGGAAGGCAGCAACAGCGTGGCGTCGTTGGAGTGAATTTCCTGTCCGTTGTCCGAGGGGTTCATCTGGACCACGGAAACGGGAATGTCGCTGTTCAATCGGTAGGCGCTCAGACTTTTCGAGGCGGCTCCCAACCGGAGCGTGTTCCCCAAAAGGAACGTGGACAACCCCCCCGGTCCGACGCTTCCCGTCGCCATGACGATGCTGCTCGATCCCGACGGGCGACGGATTTCGATATTTGCGGACCGGGTGTCGTGGGGATTGTACACCGCCACTCCGAATTCGGAATCATCGTTGCCTTCCCGACTGGCATTGTAGAGATCCACCGGCCAATACTCGCAACCTACGTAGCTGCGATCATAGGCGGCAATGCCGCAGGCGTCCAGGCATTCTCCGCCCCGGCAACTCGTTCCTTCCTCGCATTCGAACAGTTCCACCCACTCGGTGCCGTTTTCGGCGCAATACGTAACCGTGCGGTCATCGGACGGGCTGCACCCGGTTTCGTCGGTTTCGCAGATCCGAGGAAAACAGCCGCGTTGGGTGCAGACCAGATCCAGACTGCCGCAATCCATCACTTCATCGAACCCCGTACCGAGATAATTGCAGAATTTGAGGATTTCGTCGGAGCAGTCGTAAGCTCCCGGTTCGCAGACCACCGGACGGCAGTCGTTTTGGTAACAGACCGCATCCCCCTCGCAGGTTTTCTGGACGTAACCGGTGCCGAGTTCGTCACAAGCGATCAGCGTGAGCGTATCCAGGCATTCCACGGGACTGTCCGGCTCGCACGCAATCGCCTGGCAACCCTGTTCCGCGATGCACTCGAAGCCGTCTTCGCACTCGCCGCTTTCCCAGCCCGTACCCAGCATGTTGCACTGGGTGTAGGTGAAGCGGTCCTGGCAGTCGCCGTAGGCGTCGGGCGTGCACTGTTGCGGGATACAGACATCGACAAGGCAGATTTCGTCCGATGGGCAGTTGGAGGTTTCCCAGCCGCTGCCATCGGAAAGGCACACGGCGATGGTCGTTTCGTCGTGGCAAATCGTTTCTCCCGGCTCGCAGGAAGACGAGGCGTCTCCCTCCCCTTCTCCCTCGAAGCCTTCCGACCCATCGACAAATTCCACGTCCACTGTATCGGATTGAACGTCCGTATCTCCCGGAACCGAAGCGTAAGTGCTGATGCAAGCCCCGTTGAAGCAGTTATAACCTTGCGGGCAGGGGTTGGTTTCAGAACACAACAGTGCGATGCACCTTCCATGCACGCAGAAACTGCCATTTGTGCAGGGTTCGGTATCGGAGCACTCCTCCTGGGAACCATTGATAGATGAAGCCGAAGCGGAATCCTCCCCACAACCGGAAACCCACGCACCCAACGTCACCAGCAACGATCCGAGCACGATACGCAAAAGCATTGTTCGCATCACGTCACCACCCGTCTTCATTCAAATGCCACCTTCTTATAACTATACTGCAATAATAATTATGCGACAAGAGCATAGAAAAGACAAATGAGCAGGTTTTCGTCACTTTTGTGAAAATGGCACAAAAATGTGGGATATTGCAGGGTGATTCAATTCTTAATTCGGCACGAATCTAGCTCGGTGAGTCTAGGAATAGGTGCCCGGGTCTTCGATCCGGAGCGGATCGATGGCCCGGATTTCTTGTGTTTTCAAGGCCATTCGCCTGATGGCGAAAGACCTTGGCACCCGCGAAAGTACTTGGATGGAGTAAATCCTTTAAAGATTGAATCGCACTGGGGATATTGCCTTTGAAGGCATGGCGTTGTATATCCTTTAGCGAAGAACATTGAAACGTACTCGAAGGAGCCGATTCCGAACCGATGGCACTACACTTCCCCAACGTCTATCTCGTCACGCATTCCAGACGCCACGAACGCCTGAGCCTGGAATCGTCGGTCGCCGCCGCGCTCGATGGAGGGGCAAGGATGGTGCAGTGCCGGGACGACAGTCTCAGCCAGGACGAACTCCTTCATATCGCCTCAGAAATGGTGGGGTGGTTCGAGTCGGCAGAGGCGAAACTCCTGCTGTTTGGCCATGCAGAGGAAGCCGCCGCCATGGGAGCCCATGGCGTGCATCTTGGCTCGGAGGATCTCCCCCGTCTGCCCGCGATTCGTAAACAGGCGCCGAAAGGTTTTCTCATAGGCTACACGGCCCACACGGTGCGCGACGGCTATTCGGCGGCACATATGGGAGCGGATTTCGTGACTTTGGGGCCGGTATTCGATCCTTCACGAGGCCGACCCAGGCATCCGGCGCTCGGCACGCAGGAAGCCGGACGCGGGGTTGCGGAAATCCCCTGCCCGGTTTTCGCCTCCGGCGGAATCACTCCTTTCATGTTCGGTAGACTACGGGCCAGCGGCGTGCGAAGAGTGGCGCTGTCGGGCTCGGCGTTCGAAAACGACGACGTGCGCCGAGTGGTGGAAGAATTTCTGGAATTCTGGGAGAAATCATGACGGACCACCTGAAACGCATCCGCAACGCCTTGAAGGAATACGAAGGACGGCCTCTGGAAGCCCCGCTTCGCGAACGCCTGACCGCTTCCGCCGTGCTGGCGCCGCTGTACGAGGCAGAGGGCGACGTTCATTTGCTGTTCACCCTCCGAAGTTCGAAGGTCCACGACCACAAGGGACAGATTTCATTTCCCGGCGGCAAGCGGGAAGAGGGCGAAACAAGTCTCGAATGCGCCTTAAGGGAAACGGAAGAAGAAATCGGAATCCATCCTCAAGACGTTGATATCATTGGCAAACTCGATGAAGTCCCGGTGATTTCCAACCACGTCATTACTCCCTATGTGGGCATTGTGCCGTACCCGCATACGTTGACCGTCAACCCCGATGAAATCGAGCGCGTGATTCCCCTGCCTTTGGAAGGATTTTTCGACCCGGCGATCTACCACCTGCAACTGACGCCTTTTATGGGCCGCAACGTGCCGGTGCACTTTTTCCGTTTTCCCGAAGCAACGGTCTGGGGCGCAACAGCACGCATCGTGGTCAAGCTGCTATCCACAGCCTACGGCTTTCTCCCCGAACCTTACCGCGAGGTATTGGAAAGGGAAAAACGAGAACACAAAGCCGCACGCGGATAACTTTTCTTGAAAATTTCAATGAAATCGACCACTTGGGAGAATATCAGCCTTTTTCGTCCTGGTGTTCCCGGTACCGTGCGAGAAAATCGCGCGCGACCCAGTTGGGGTCCAGACGCAGGTATTTGGCGTATTCCGTCACGAAACCACGCACGTACACCAAGGCAGGCAGATGGGTAAAATCTTCATCCTCGATCATCCGCAGCATCCCGGGGGAAATCTTCGTGTACTCGGAGACGTCCCGTAGCTCCACTCCGGCAAGTTCTCGGAAACGGCGGATTTCCGCCCCGGAAAACACCACGTCCTCCTCCACGTCCGGGGCAGGGGGACGTGGCGGGAGGGCATTGGGATTCGGCGCAGGCTTGATTTCCTTGGACGCCGGTTCGGGAACTTCCACGACGGTATCGGTTTCCACCGGGATAAACTTGGGTTCACGCTTCTCTTCCCGCTCTTCAGACTCATATACATCCGTGGTCGGACTTGGAGTTCTGCGGGCGCTGACCTTCACCACCGTCTCGTGCTCGGCAGTGGAAAAAAGCGTGCGGTTGTATTCCTGGCGTCGTTCCGGATCGGCCAGAGTGCGGAAGGCTTCCTCCACCTGATCGAGGTACTCGCGCAGCTCGTCGGGACTGTACAAGCCATAGGCGGCCATGCTGTCTCCGCCGTACACACGTCGAATGCGGTGATACGCCTCGCGGATCTCTTCTTCATCCGCATGAGGATGGACTTCCAGCCGCTCGTAAAAATTCTTGTGCGTCGGATCGCTCATGGTTCCGCATTCTCCGCAGGCACGTCTTCCCAGGCATCGTGAAGCCGATTGTGAACCAACAAATGGGCAATTTCCTCGATTTCCTTCACGGCGGAGCAATCGGGACTGTTCAGGTGGAGCGGCTTGCGTACCCGGATCGAAGAGGGCACCGCACCGTCATAGGAAACCGCGCCTAAAAATTCGATATCGAACCCGAAATATTTGCGGCAGACATCGACCATGCCCGGCCCGATATCGGTCTCGGAATCGTGCTGCATCATGTTCAGAATCAGCTTCAACTGAAAACGTCCGATTTCCGCCGCAAATGCATCGCCAAGCTTGCGATCAAACATACCCAGCGCTTCCAACATATCGTTGGGAGTCCGAATGCCCAGTTTGACCTTTTCGAACATCACTTTTTCGACCAGTTCCTGAGCCTGCAATTTCGCCTCGACATTCTTAAAATAGCGGAAAAACAGGCTTTTCAGGAATTCGTAGGTGTTTTCAACCGCAGTCGGTTCGGGAACCACCACAAGCACTGCGTTGTCGGACTGAATGAAGTGCTCGAACAGGGTATAGGAATGCTGACTGCCCAAATCGACCAGCACAAGGTCGATACCGGAGGTTTTTTTCAAGTATTGGTACAGCAGCGGCTGTTCCATCGGGGTTCGAAGATTGCGCGTATCGCTGATGCCGCTCATGATTTGCAGGTTGCGCATCGGCGTATTGACAAGAAGATCCTTGAAATTGCCGACTTCGCCGTCGATGAAGGCCTGAAAGCCGTATTGCGGCTTGTGCAGGTCGAGAAAAGTGTGCAGGTTCTGCCCCCAGCGCACGGCATCCGCCAGCAAGACCCGGTTGCCGATACGGGAGAGATACACGCCGAGGTTGGCGGCGAGCATGGATTTCCCGACGCCCCCCTTGCCGGAACTCAGCGCGTAAATCATCGGAAGGTTTCCCTCCTTTTTGACCCGCTGCGACGCTTTGGGCTTCTCGGGAGCCTCGTTTTCTTCGGACGACGGGTTTTCCTCGCGGTCGCCGTCTTTTTTAGGTTCTTCCACCATGTGTCACTCACCGCTTCATCGATGGCATTCAACGCAGGCGCTTTCGTTCCTGGTAACCCGCGCGCGCCGTCTACGGTCCCACACGCGCCGAAACGATCTCGCCTCCACCTTTCGAGTCGCTGTCCCGACGGTCGGGCCATGTCCCTTTGGGTTCGATTTTATGCTACTTCCCACGCTCCCGCAACGCAAGGCAATTCACCACAGGGCGCTTCAATTCTACTTCTTTCCACGGTTTCCAAGGAAGGATGGGTGCCAAGGTCTTTCGCCGTCAGGCGAATGGCCTTGAAAACACGAAGAATCCGGGCCATCGATCCGTTCCGGATCGAAGACCCGGGCACCCTTTCCACGATTCGCCGAGTTGGATTCGTGCCGAATCAAGAATTGAATCACCCTGAATTCACCACGAACCGCAATAGTTTCCCGTTTATCTCTGCAGGGAACAGGGAGAACAACTTGACATCGAAGCCGATTTTTACAATGTTCTTAAGGAGTGACTCGCCACAAGCTCGTACAATTGAAACCTTTTTTCGGTAGTTCGTTTTCGAAAGAAAACCATTGCATCCGTATTTATCGAGGAGAAGAAAAACGCCATGAATCGCAAAAACCGTCGAATCGCCTCCATCGTCCTTTGCATCGTCCTCGCATCGCTCGCCTTCGGCTGCGGCGAAAAACGCGTCACGCGGGTCAGCGCCCAATCCCAAACCGACCTCTCGGGCCGCTGGAACGACACCGACAGCCAACAGGTGGCCAAGACCATCGTCACCGACTGCCTGGCCCAGCCCTGGCTCGACAACTGGAACCAGGCCAACGCCGGACAGAAACCGGTGGTGATCGTCGGCAAGATCATAAATAAAAGCCATGAACATATCAATGTCGCCACGTTCACCGAAGACATCTCCCGCGCTCTCATCAACGCCGGAAAAGTCCGCTTCGTCTCCGCGCGTAGCGAACGAGAAGACGTGCGCGAGGAACGCATGGACCAGCACCAGGGGCACACCGCCGAGGAAACCCGCGCCGGAGTCGGTCAGGAAATCGGCGCGAACTTCATCATGCAGGGCACCATCAACACCATTGTGGACGAAATCGACAACCACAAAGCCATCTGGTACCAGGTCAACGTGAAACTTCACGACGTGACCACCAACGAAATCGTCTGGATCGGCCAGCATAAAATCAAGAAAGTCATCGCCAAAGACTCTACGAAGTGGTAATCCACGCGGCGGTCTTTCCCTCTTTGGCTAAGAGAAGGTTTCACGAATGATTTCAAGGCGTTCTTCCGCCCTCATGATGCTGGTTCTGCTATGGATTCTCGGCGGATGCGCCAGCCATGCCGAAATCCGCAAAGGCATGGTGGACAACACCCGATTCGGTCGCTACGAAAAAGCGCTGAAAAAGCTCGACACGCTGAAAAAGGACGCCTCAAGCAAAGACCGTCTGATGTTTCAAATGGACCGGGGCATCCTGCTGCATCACCTCGGACGCTACGAGGAGAGCAACCAAGTACTCGAAGCCGCCAAGCGTACTCTCGACAAACTGTTCACCAAGGACATCTCCGACGAACTCGCCGCCATCGCTTGGAACGACGCCAACAAAGCCTTCAAAGGCGAGGAATTCGAGAGGGTGATGGTTCATTTGATCTGTGCATTCAACTACATGCACCTGGGCGATCTCGAAGCCGCCGGGGTGGAGGCACGCCAGATCAACCACAAGCTCCAGGTCTACGCAGACCTTTTGGAGCGTAACGAAGTGAAAACGTCGTACAAACAAGACCCGTTCGCACAATTTCTTGCCGGACTGGTGCAAGAGTCGCTGGGCGAGGAAAACGATGCCTTCCGCTCCTACGAAGACGCGCTGGAAGGCTACGAAGCCCTGAAAAATATTACCGATATCGAACCGCCGCCGGTTCTGACCGCCTCTCTTCTGCGCGTGGCCCGACAACTGGGCTATACCGAAGCTGTGGAAAAATACGAGCCCGAATTCGGTCGCTACCTCGAAAGCGACCCCGCCTTCTGGGAAGGCAAGGCTCGGCTGGTCGTGATCGCCAATCTGGGGGAAGTCGCCCATAAAAAAACGGAAAAATGGATCGTTCCCGATCCGCAGTTAGACACCATCGTGGTCACGTACCCGAAATTCGTGCGGGGGCATTTTATGGCCCACACGGCATCGGTCACGGTGGATAACAAGCCGTTTCCATTGGGAAAAGTGCACGACCTCTCGACACTGGCGATCAAGATGCTGGACGATAAAAACGCTCAGGTCAAGGGTCGGGCGATCGCCAAGACGCTGCTTCGTTACGCCGCCAAAAAAGCGACCAAGGTCGCGGCGATGAAATCGAAAAACGACACCGTAAAAGCGCTGGCGATTATCGGAAATATCGCTCTGAACGTCTACGACATCGCCGAGCAGGCCGACACGCGAAGCTGGATGACGCTCCCGGACCACATCCGGATGACCATCATTCCTGTCGAGCCCGGAAATAGGCGGGTTTCCGTGCATTTCGGCACCGGAGTCAACCGCCCCATCGACGAACAGACCTTCGAGGCGAATTTCAAGGCCGGACAAGTGCATTTTCTGGTGACACGTGCACGAGAAGCCGCCCCCAATGCCGATCCCGCGGCTGTGCCGAAATACTGGACGGAACCCGGCGAAGACGGCGATTCGCCCATCGCGATTTTGCAAGGAATTCCCCTTTCGGGGCAACGTATGGATTGAGCCGTTTCACGACTCTATCCTTGAAGGAGATTCGCAATGAACGCATTGAAATCCCTGGCTGTTTTTCTGATCCTGCTCCCTCTCGCCTTTGGATGCAAAAGTACGCCGAAATACCCGCAATGGGTCAAGCAGGGCTATTCCGACAACCACCCGAAGGGCGAATACCTCATCGGCGTGGGCTCGGGTGGCGATGAAGAAGGTGCAAAGGAAAACGCCCGCGCCGAAATCGCCAAGCAGTTCAACCTGAAAATCAGTCAAGCCACGAAAATCCTTCAGAATTACACAGGAATGGAAGGCGATAAGTCAGCCAATTGGATCTTGAAAACCACGATTACCGATCTGACCAGCAGTTTCGTCGAGGAAACCGTGCAGGGCATCGAAATCGCCGAGACCTGGACGGACACCAAGGCTCGAACGGTATATGCGCTGGCGGTTCTTCCCCGCATGGCGACCGCCCGTCGCCTGGGAGAGCAGATCGCTGATTTAGACTTTCAAATCAACGAGTTGTTCAACCGTTCCCAAAAGGCGGAGGCCATCGTCAGCCGCATCCGACCTCTGGTGCAAGCCGTGGAACTCGTGAAAAAACGTGCCATTCTCAACAATCAGCTTCTCGTGGTAAGCCCGGTTGGAAGCGGCATCATGGCCACCGTGCGCCCGGAACAACTGGACAAAGCTCTCAACGAAACGTTGGGTGCGCTCAAAGTGGCGATCGCCGTCGAGGGTGATTCCAACAACCGTGTGCGCAACGCCATCGCCCAGAGCCTCAACAAAGGGAAAATCTCCGTACAACCCGACCAGGAGGGCTGCGACGTGCTGATTTCGGGCAAGGTGGAGGCCATGGAAACCAATCCGGACAACAACACCGAGTTCGTTTTCGCAAAATATCGCGCAACGTTGGAGTTGAAAGATCTAACCAACGGGTCGTCCTTCGGCCTGATCGAGCACGAACACCGGGACGGAGCCCTCAACGAAACGGACGCCAAGGAGAAGACGCTCTCGCGTCTCAGCCGGAAAATCGTCCAGTCGTTCAACGATAAAATGTACGAATATTTCAGTATGTAACCGAAATGTGATATTGTAGGTCACGATTTCGGATATTTTTAGCAAGGATCTTCACGTGAGGGACAACTTATCGGGTATGGGACTCGAAAACCGCCGATGCACCGGTTGGATTTCCGGGCGTGTCTCCACGGGAACATCCAAAAAAGCTTTTCATGAAGTGTGAATGCCACGCGGAGTTCGCTTCGCACCACGGAGGAAAAAGGAGGAGTAGATGAAGACACGTAGTTTCTGGATGCTGGCCGCCCTGTTGACGTTCGTTTCCCTGGCTCTCGTCGCAGGATGCAAGTCCACGCCCGAACCAAAACCGACCAAAGATGCAATCATCGGCGAATTCGACGGTGCGCCGGATTGGGTCGTCAAGGGCTGCGCTGCCTACTGGGGCGACAATCCCAAAGAGAAAATCTGTGGCGTGGGTTCGATGGGCGGCACGGCCAATATCGCGCTGGCTCGCAAAACCGCCATCACGCGCGGACGTGCAGAAATCGCCGACACCCTGAGCACCCGCGTACAGTCTCTGGTGCAGGACTACCAGGCCACCGTAACCGGCGGAGAAAATTTCGGAAAAGCCGCCTCGGACGAGCAGTCCGTCACCGCGGTGAGCAAAACCATTACCGACCAGACTGTCGTCGGCACGCAGATGGTGGATAGCTGGATTTCCAAAAAGAGCGGCACGTTTTACGCGCTCGTCGTGATGGACATGGAAACCTTCAAAAAAGCCCTTTCCGAAATGCAGACGCTCGATGCCGGAGTGCGCAAGTTCGTCGAGGAAAACGCCGCCAAGGCGTTCGATCAACTGGACAAGGAAATCGACAAACTCAACCAGAAGTAGCACGAAATGAGCCATTTCGGGTCGTTTTTCCAGGCGGCGGCGCTTTGGGCCGCCGCCTCTTTTTTATGGGGTTGTGCCGCAACAAAGTCGCAAGGGGAGATCCACCCCAACGACGTCTCCTCCTTGCCTCCCGAATGCGTGATGGGTGATTCCGGGCCGACGCTCAACCCCGGCGACGCCTACCGCAAGGCGCGTGAAAACGCGCTTTTCGCGCTTGCGGAAGCCCGGCTGGGCGTGCACACCGTCAGCGAATACCGTGAAACATCCAGTGGTTACATACAGTTACGCACGGAGCAGACGTTGCGGGGACTGGTTCGCGAGGCGAAAATCGTCTCGGTTTGGAGCAGTACGAACGATTCACGCTGCGAAATCGTCCACGCCGTCGCCTGTCCCGCCGAAAGCTCGGTACAAAACACTGCGTCCAAAAACGTTCCTCTCTGGCTGTTCGACTTCCCGACCGCAGGAAACGAAATCTGCACGTTGGGCATGGCCGGGCCGACACTCGATCCCAACGATCAAGACGAACAGGCCCGCCGGGACGCCATCCTCAATCTGTCGCAATCGCTGGAAATGACGGTGAACGAGCGCCTTATCGACAACGGTCGGACGGTCGTCACCGTTCAACGCAGCCACACGGTTTCGCCGCAAACCGAAGCCTACGTGCAAGAGAAGGTGGAAATCCGAGAAAACTGGTCGGACGAGGATGGAAAAGGTCCGCTGGGCCGACGAGGAATGATATACGTCCTGGCCTGCGTTCCGCTCGGCTAGGCAGACACTTCCTAGAAACGCATAACGTACTGTTTTCCATAGAAAAATTCAGGAACCGGGTTTCGCGCGTTCCAGATCGCGCCATGCCGGAACGACGCCAAAGCCGTCGGCAGCAATCACCGACAAACGTATGGCTTGGGCCAGCGCCTCGGCGGCCCGATGGCCTACTTCTTCGACTTCCACCGCATCTTTTCCAAGGCTCGCCACGAAAATCACGTCGCCATCGAACGGCGCGCCCGCCGGATTCAACGAGCGCTTCAAGCCCTCCTCGGCAAATACACCTACTTCCAGGCATTGCGTCTTGGTCAGTTTCACGGTGGTGAACACGGCGCACAGCACGGTATGCTGAGCGTCCTTTTTCGTGAAACCTCCAGGAATTTCGCCTTGTTGCATGGTCTGTACCGTATCGGCCAGTTCGAGGCTGTCCGGTGCGGTGCGCACTCCGGCCAGCTTGCGACCCGTTTCGGCGTCGAGCACGTCGCCGAAGCCGTTGCAGGCAACGATCGCCTGCACGGCGAAGCCCCCGCCTTTCACCGACACCGTTCCCAGGCCGCCTTTCATCGCCCGTTCCCGTCCGTACAATTTTCCTACCGTCGCGCCGCATCCCGCCCCGACCGAGCCGACACGCATACGCTCGGACGAAAGATCGCGGCAGGCCGCCTCCCCCATTTCGGCGTCCGGTCTTTTGGACGAACCGGATAGCCCAAGATCGTACAAGGCGGCTGTGGGACAGATCGGCACGTTTCCGTAGCGAGTCGGAAGGCCGCGCCCTTCCCTTTCGAGATAGCGCAATACGCCGCCGGTGGCGTCCAAACCGAAGGCGCTGCCCCCGGTGAACACGAATGCGTCCACCTCCGGAACGAAGTGGTCCACACGCAGGGCATCCGCCTGGCGGGTGCTGGTGGCCTTGCCGCACAGATGTGCCGCCGCCGGAGCGGGACGGTCGAAGGCCATGACCGTTACGCCGGTCAGTGCGTCCAGATCCTGGGCATGACCCACACTCAGGCCGGGCACGGCGATGGATTCGAATCGCTCGGAAAGCTTTCGGGACATCGGGAGCTTCTTTCGTGCGAAAAGATCAGGGAATCGTCGGTTGCGCGCCCACCCATAAGGCGTGCAGCGGGATCAGCAGGTCGGCCCCGAAATTCCTGACTTTTTCCAGGCTGCGGTAGGCTTCGAGGGCGTCCAGATGCACGCCGGGCACGATTGCCGGGCCGTTCTCGGGAAAATTCTTTTCGTTGCTGCAAAAGCCGGTAATCAGCACCTTGCCTTTGGGGGTTTCCACCACTACCGACTGTCCGCCCACGGAATGCCCCGGCGTGAACAGTACCGAAACACCCTCCACGATTTCAACATCGCCCTCCACTACGACCACTTCCACCTCGTCCAGTACGTCGTCGTAATAGCGGTGATCGATGGGCGGCGGGTTTTTGAGCGCTTTCAGTTCGGCTTTCTGCGCGTATACCTTGGCGTTGGTGCAGAGATAATCGTTCTCGCAGTGGTCGTTGTGCAGGTGGGTGTGAACGATAATCTCCACGTCCTCCGGCTTCCAGCCGATGGAGGCCAGCGCCTCCTCGAAATGCAGCACGCGAAACCCGTATTTTTCCTCCACGCCTTCGGGCACCACGAAGTCTTCCAGACCCGTGTCGATGAGAATTTTCTTGGGTCCATTAACGAGGGCGAAGACGTAAATCGGGAGGTGAATGCGCTCCCCGTAATACCGCTGATAGGTCATGATGCCCTGGTCCGTCTCGTTCAGTCCGACGACCAGAGGCTTGATTTCGTATGTAGCCATGATGTTCTCCCGGAATTTTCGTTTGCATCGGGTCCGGGGGCAATCATGCCCCAGGGCACGAAAAATTACAAGGACATCCATCTCATCGCGAATTTGCACGAAAAAAGGCAATTCATCGCAAGGTTTCACTTTTGGGCACGTTAGAAACATGTTACAAATATGTTAAGATTCATTAAAGATTCTCGTGCGGTGATGTCCGAAAGAGGTTCGCCATGAAGATCTTTTCGTTTCACATCGTGGGATGGCTGCTCGTCCTGGCGCTTGCGCCCGCGACAGCGTTCGCGACCGAGTTGCGTTACGGGCCGTACCTTCAGCAACCTGGACCAAACGGCGTGACGGTGGTTTTCGAACTGGACGGCGCAACCGAGGCAATCGTGCGTTACGGCTCCATGCCCGACCAGCTTGACGATAGTGTTTCATCGCCCCAGGCCAGCCGCCACGTGGTGCGTCTCGACGGCCTGGAAACCTCTTCCACCTACCACTACGCTGTGGAAATCGGCGGACAGATCAAAGCCGGACCGCACTGGTTTCGCACCGCTCCCATGGCAGGTGAGCACTTCACCTTCGTGTTGTTCGGAGACACACGTTCCGGGCACGAGGCGCACGCCCTGGCCTGCGAGTTGATCGGGGAAGAAGATTTCGATTTCTACCTCAACACCGGCGATCTCGTGGCAAGCGGGGACGAAATCGACCTGTGGACGAATTTCTTCGAGATCGAACGCAACCTCATGGCCCATCATCCATTTCTGCCGACCGTGGGCAACCACGACGAAGAAGACGGCCACGCAAACCATTTCAGCCGTTTTTTCGTCACCGGCGGTCCCGAAGGGGGAGAAGGACTATACTATTCGGTGACTTACGCCAACGTGCACGTGGTGGTGCTGGACGAATTCGTCAACGTCCGGGCTCAGTACCTCTGTCCCGAAACCGTGTTTCTCAGCGATTGTTTGGATTCCGCGCAACTGGAATGGATGCGCAACGACCTCTCCCAGGCCCGCAACAACCCAGACATCGACTTCGTTTTCGTCGCCGTCCACAGCGGACCTTACAGCTCGAAAGAGGGACGTTCCGGCTACGCACAAATTCGCCAGATGCTGTCGGAATTCCAGGAATACGGCGTGGACATGATCCTCAGCGGCCACGATCATTATTACGAACGCGGTTTCGGCAACAACGGGCTGGCTTACATGGTCTCCGGCGGGGGTGGAGCAAGCCTGTACGACTGCGATGCAAACAACACGCTACTGTATCCCCACGAATGGGAATATCGTGAAAAAACCTATCATTACGCGCTGTTCCACGTGAATGGCCCGACCCTCGAAATCGAAGTCAAAAACCTCCTGGGCGAAGTCATCGATCACACCATATTGCGCGCCGCGCTGGACTGCCGCGAAGCCGCCGATTGCTTCTCGCGCCCGTCGGGTTCCTGCACGGACGGCGTAATAGGAGAATGGGCCTGCCGTTTGGGAGAATGCATATGGGAATGCCCCGGTGCGTTGGAATGCGAACTGGACGAGGACTGCCAATCCCGAACGATTCCGCAAGATTGCGAGGAAGGAAGCACGTGGCGCTGCCTACCATCGGGCTCCTGCGACCTGTACTGCGTGATCGAGCCGGAATGCGTCACCGACGCCGACTGCGCCGCGATGGCCCCGCCCTTCGGGCAGGAATGCTCCGGCGGATATTATTCCTGCTACGACGGCGCCTGCGACTGGGATTGTCCTCTCCTGCCGGAAACGGAAAGCGACGGCGACGAAGAGGAAGCCCCCGCCGAGCCCGTCTGCGAACCCGATGAAACCCGCTGCGTGGGTGACTCCATCGAATACTGCACGGAAGAAGGCCAGTGGAAGTTTCGCGGCGACTGCGGCGAGGTCGGGTGCAAGGACGGACACTGCATCACTCCTGACGAACCCTCCCCCGATGGAGACGACGAAACACCCTCCGTTCCAGGTCAAACGCAAGATCCTAATCAAGCTTTCGGCGGCGGAAGCGATTGCCGAAGTGCCGGGCACACATCCATGGTGGTCGTTCTGGTATTTATCGCAATTCTGGTGCTGATCCGGCGGGTTCGTCCGGTATTATCGTTGCGGAGGTAAGCCTTCTCCAGCCTTTGATTTTTCGGTTCTTCCATCCAACATGTTGCGCGAAATCCCGCGATGTGGTTGAGTAGGCTCATCGTGATTTCGCAGTAGAAACGGCCCGCAGCGGAGGACCGCCGTGAGTTCCAAAACCCCGATGATGCGCCATTACCTGGAGTTGAAACAGCAGCATCCCGATGCCCTGCTGTTCTACCGTTGCGGGGATTTTTACGAACTGTTTTTCGACGACGCCGCCACCGCCGCCGCCGAGTTGGATCTCGTGCTGACCAGCCGAGACAAATCTTCCGACAATCCGGTTCCGATGGCCGGAGTCCCACACCACGCAGCGGTGAACTATATCAATAGACTATTGGAAAAGGGGCACAAGGTCGCCGTTTGCGAGCAACTGGAAGATCCGAAAGCCGCCAAAGGCATGGTGCGGCGCGGCATCGTTCGCATCGTCACTCCTGGAACCACCCTCGACGTGGAAAGTCTCGACGCGGAGGCCAACAACTACCTCGCCGCCATCTGGCTCGATCCGGCCCGCCTCGGCGAAGGCGTCGGGCTGGCGGTGCTGGACCTGTCCACCGGGGAATTCCGCCTGACCCAGGTATCGGGCGTGGAGGAATTGCAAACCGAACTCGTCCGCTTGCAGCCGACCGAAGCCATCTTGCCGGAATCTTTGAAGAAAAGCGGCATCGAGCGACCATGGTCCGCCTGGGCGCGTTCCTGCTATCCCAACTGGGAATCCGCAGATGCCTTCGATCCCACCGAGGCCGAAACCCGGCTCGTAGAGCATTTTCACGTGGAATCGCTGGCCGCCCTGGGTATCGACAAACTGCAGCAGGGAGCCCGTGCGGCGGGCGCACTATTGGGCTACGTGCAACGCACCCAGATGCAGGACGCCTCCCACGTGTTGAGCCTCAAGCCGTATTTCCTTAGTGATTATCTTCAGTTGGACGAATCCACCAAGCTCAACCTCGAACTCGAACGTACCCTTATCGGCCAGACCAAACGAGGTTCGCTGTTCGGCGTGCTGGATCTCAGCCGCACCGCGCTGGGAGCACGCACACTTCGGCGCTGGCTAAACTATCCGCTCGTACAACCGAAGGCGATTCAAGCTCGCCTCGCCCGCGTGGCCGAGTACGTCGAGTCGGGCGTGATGCGCGGCGACCTGCGCGACATCCTGCGCCGCATCGGCGACCTGCAACGCATCGCCGGGCGCATCAGCCTCAACCAATCCACCGCGCGGGATCTCGTCGCCTTGGCGTCGTCGCTCGAAGCGGTCGCCGAGCTTCGTCTTTTCGCGCAAGCCCATGAAAGTACACTGCTTTTTCAAGATGCCGCCGGGCTTGATGCGCTCGACGACCTCCAGACGCTTTTAGCCGAAGCCATCGTGGACGATCCTCCCGCCACTACCCGAGAAGGCGGCATGTTCAAAAAGGGATTTCACGCCGAACTGGACGAACTCGTATCCCTGCAAACAGACGCGAAACAGGCCATCGCAGCCTTGGAAGCCGAGGAAAAGAAACGTTCCGGCCTGACGAACCTTCGCATCAAATACAACCGCGTATTCGGATATTTCATCGAGTTGGCGAAATCCCAGGCCGAACGCGCCCCCGCCGAGTGGACGCGCCGCCAGACCCTGACCAACGTGGAGCGCTTCATCACCCCCGAACTCAAGGAATTCGAGGACAAAGTGCTGGGCGCACAGGAAAAGCGGATCAAGCTGGAAGAAGAACTTTTCGAGCAGATGCGCCGGGAAGTGGCGGAGCGCTTCGGTCGCCTGATGGGCACGGCGGAAATCGTCGGTCGTCTCGACGCACTTTCGGCGCTGGGCGAGTTGGCAGTGAGAGAACGCTACGTGCGACCCGAAGTGGATGAGGATGACGAAATCCTCATCGAGGAAGGCCGCCATCCCGTGATCGAAAAAGTGAACCGGGACGAACGTTTCATTCCCAACGATCTGAGGCTGGACAACCGCGACCACCAGGTTTTGTTGCTCACCGGACCCAACATGGCCGGTAAATCCACCGTCATGCGACAGGCGGCGCTGATCGTCATCCTGGCGCAAATGGGCAGTTTCGTGCCCGCCTCGCGGGCGAAAATCGGCGTGGTGGACCGGGTTTTCACGCGCGTGGGGGCCAGCGACAACCTCGCGCGGGGGCTGTCCACCTTCATGGTGGAAATGACGGAAACAGCGGCGATTCTCGAACGCGCCACCCCGCGCTCGCTCGTGGTGCTCGACGAAATCGGGCGCGGCACCAGCACTTTCGACGGACTGTCCATCGCCTGGGCGGTGGCCGAATACATACACGACCAGATCGGCGCGAAGACGCTGTTCGCCACCCACTATCACGAACTGACGGAGTTGGCCATCACCAAGGCCCGCGTGCAGAACTACAACATCGCGGTGAAGGAATACCGGGGTGAAATCATATTTTTACGCAAATTGGTGGCGGGCGCGACGAACCGAAGCTACGGTATTCAAGTGGGAAAACTGGCGGGACTGCCCCAAAGCGTGGTGGGCCGCGCGAAAGAAGTGCTCAAGGAACTCGAACGGGGAGAATTCGGCAAGAACCGCGTGCAGGAAGCCACGGCGGGCGCAACCAAGCAGGCGGCCACGGGACAATTGAGCTTCTTCGGGCCGCGCATCGTCGAGGTAAAAGAACCGTCGCCGGTGGAGGAGGAAATCGAGGCGCTGGACCTCGACACTCTCACGCCGCTTGAGGCGATGAATCATCTCTGGAAATGGCGGGAACGCCTGAAAAAGGAGAAAAAAGAAAATTCCTGAGCGGTATTACGTCTTATAGATGTTTCAGGCTTTTATGAGAATCCGCAGTTTTTCACCAACGTCCGCCGAGTTTGACATTTTCTTTCAACTCATATTAGTTTAGAGCCTTATTTTTGACTTGTCAGTGCAGGGAGCGACGAATGAGTCAGTCGGAAAGCCGTATCGTCTGGGTGCTTTTCCTCGTAGCCGCCGTGATGCTGGTCTGGAACGTCGGAACGTTTCCACTTCAGATGCAGTGGGAGCCGAACTACGGGCAAGTGGTCCGGGAAATGACCGTCGGGGAGGGCGATTCGATCACCCCGAAAAGTATGGTCGGCGCGGACGAAGGTGCGAAACGAGGAGAATTCTGGTCGAAACCGATCATGATCTTCTGGCTGGCCTACCCGCTGTCCAAGCTGTTCGGCACGAACGAATGGACTCTGCGTCTGCCCGTCGCCTTCGTCGGCATTTACGGCTTCCTCATGACGTTTCTGTTGCTACGCAGGCTCTACGGCCAGCGCATGGCGCTCATCAGTTCCCTCGTACTGCTCACTACGCCGACGTACTTCCTCATCTCCCGCGCCTTCATGGTGGACGCCCCATTTCTGATCTTCATGTGGGTGGCGCTGCTGTATCTTTTCGTGGGGGAAAAGGAAGGAAAAGCCAAGTATTATTACTACTTTTACATTCTGCTGGGTCTTTCAGCGCTGGCCAAGGGACTGCTGCCGATTCTGCTTACCGGCGGCGTGCTGTTTTTCTACTGCCTGCTGACCACCGACTGGGCACTGCTCAAGCGTATGCACATCGGCAAGGGATTGCTGATCTTTTCCGTCATCGCGGTTCCCTGGTACGCCTACATGACTTTCCGCTTCGGCGATGCCTATCTCATAAAATTCTTCTACGATCACCACGTGGAACGCTCACTGGGCAAGCTCGACAAGCCGGACGACACCTTCCAGATGTTCGTGCTGTACTTCACCATCGGATTTCTACCGTGGGTTACGTTTTTACCCCAGGCGCTGGTCAAGGCGATTCCCTGGAATCGCAAAAATGCGGATCGGAGCTTCGAAATCGTCTGGGTCATCGGTTTCGTGCTGTGTTTCACCTTCTTTTCCGCGATCAAGACCAAGTTCCCCCACTACATTTTCCCCGTGATTCCTTTCGCGGCGGTGCTGGTGGGATACTACCTGAATCACCTACTGGAAGAGGACAAACAAAAGGCGATCAACCGGATTTCGATCTGGATCGCGCTGCTGATTCTCATCGTCGCCGCGCCGGACCTGCTGGACAAAAAGAACTACCGTATCATCTTCTATTTCATCACCACGGAACGCCTTCAGGACTGGCATCCCAACGTGGCCAACCCGGAAATCTTCTTCAGCATCATATACTGGCTATGGGGTGCGGTGATGATGACGGCGCTCGTCATGCGGCGCTTCACCAAGCATATGATGGCGGCGCTCGTGATACTGATGATGGCCTACGCCTTCTACATCAACGGGCGCATGATTCCCACGCTGACACAAATGTTCTCCGCCGATCAACTTGTGGCGAAATACCTGGAATTGCGCAAGAGTCCCGAAGAACCCATCGGAGAGTTCACGCAGACCTGGAAGTCCCGCAGCATCAAGTATTATATGCCCTTCGACGAGCTGTGGAAAAAGTACGACTACCGCCGCTATCGGATCTACGACAACGTCGGATCGGTGCGCCGTTTTTACGAAAAGTACAAGGGAAAACGGGTATTTATCATCATCGAAGAGAAGCAGAAGCACTTCAAGAAACTCTCCGCGCTCTGGCAGGAGGTTTCGGATGGTGAGAAACTGTACCAGCTTTCCGACGACCGGGTGGAGGGCGAGGCCTACCGTCCCGAATTCTGGCTGGTATCGAACTGCAACGAAAAAGGCGTCTGCGGGCATGTCTCCCAGGAGGAGCGCCAAGCCAAGCTGAAAAAATACATCCGAGAGCCCAACGAGGAATGCTGGGTACCCGAACACGTGCTGGAGCCGCCCGCCATCATCGAGAAAAACATCGAACTATACGGATACAATCTCGACCCCTCGCCGAAAATCGATGCGGGAGCAACCTTGGATATCACCCTGTACTTCAGGGCAAAAAAAGCCATTCAGCGAGACATGGAAGTGTTCATTCATGCCGAGCGCGACACGCTGTTCCGGCTTCGGGGCGACCACCATCCGGCGGATAACCTCTATCCCACGACGAAATGGAAGGTCGGCGACTGCATCAAGGATGCGTTCAGCATCGACGTTCCGGCGAACATCGACACGGGAAAAATCGATATTTTCGTGGGTATGTTCAAAGGCAATACGCGCTACAAAATCGACCCGCATCCGATCAAAGACAACGACAACCGTTTGATGATCGGCACGGTCGAGGTCGTCGAACCGTAGATTTTCATACCGAAAAGCAAGGCGCTTTGTCGGCTTCCCTCGTATGACGTTCCAACCTCGTTTTTCGAGAACGTCATACGAGGGAGTTCCCAAACAGTCGGCCAAAATCGCACTAATCTATTCCTAACAACCAACCATTTTTCGTGGATTTGACGAGGCATCATCGTGATTTACGTGTAAAAAGCGGCGATCATGACGCTGTAACCTTGCGTTTTCCTATTGTCTTTTTCCAACGCTTCATTCATAGTTATCCTCATCAATCTATTCAGGCATTTTAATCACTTTCAAGGGAGAGGAACCGATGTTGGTTAAAAACGCGGTATTGGGTCTTTTAATCGTATTGCTTCTGCCCATGTGGATCGCCTGTGGCAGCGATGACGACAATGGCGGAGCTACGAACCTTTGCAACAACGTGGATTGCTACGAAAACGCCACCTGCGACAATGGCACCGGTGGCTGCGTATGCAACACCGGGTACGAAAACTGGGTGGACGGTACCGGATGTTCCGCAATCGCCGATCTCTGCGCGGATGTGGATTGTTACGCAAACGCCACCTGTGACAGCACCACCGGCAACTGCGTGTGCGACACCGGCTACGAAGACTGGGTAGACGGCACAGGGTGCTCCGAAGTCACCGATCTCTGCGCGGATGTGGACTGTTATGCGAATGCCACCTGCGACGACACCACCGGCAACTGCGTGTGCAACGCAGGGTATGAAGATTGGGTGGACGGCACAGGATGCTCCGAAATCCCCGATCTCTGCACCGACGTGGACTGCTACACGAATGCCACCTGCGATGACTCCACCGGCGATTGTGTCTGCGACGATGGGTACGAAAACTGGGTCGACGGCGCAGGATGCTCCGAAATTCCCGATCTCTGCGAAAACGTGGATTGCTATGACCACGCCACCTGCGATAGCACCACCGGCGACTGTGTGTGCGACGATGGGTACGAAAACTGGGTAGATGGTACCGGATGCTCCGAAATCCCCGATCTCTGCGAAAACGTGGATTGTTACGACCACGCCACCTGCGACGATACCACCGGCGATTGCGTGTGCGACGATGGATATGAGAACTGGGTGGACGGTACCGGATGCGCAATGATCCCGCTGACCACCGAGCGCGACGACAAAGGCGTATGGTTCATCGAAGGTTCCGTGGACGAAACGGTGGAAAACGTATTCGAAGCCATGGGGTATGCCGTCGCCACGGACCGCCTCTGGCAGGCCGAAACCTATCGTCGTACCGCAAGTGGACGACTTGCCGAAATCTTCGGCCCAAGCCAACTTGAAACCGACGTCTTTATCCGCTCCATCGGCTATACCGACGAAGAACTGGATACGATCTTCGACGCGATGGGAAATGAGGAAAAAGCACTGATCCTGGCCTACATCGCCGGATTCAACCGCCGCATCGCGGAAATCCGCAACGATACTACGCTGTTGCCGTTCGAATTCACCGCCATCGGCCAGGCGCTTAGCATTCAATTCGGGCCGGAAGACTGGACCAAATACGACGTGCTGCGCTGGATGTCCACACTGCAGCGTAACTTCGATCCCGAAGCCTTGAAACAGGGTCAGCTCGACAACGCCACGTTGTACCAGAAACTTTACATCATGCACGGAGACACCGCCGGTCCCGCAATGTTCCAGGATCTACGCTGGATCAACGATCCGCAGGCGCTGACCTACATTCACGCCGAAGACGGCACCGTGGCCAACTACGGCCCGTTGCGCGTCAACCTTCCCGACATGAGCATCGCCGCCCGCGCCATCAAGCAGCGCAGGAACAACGCCGTGGAAAACCTGAAGAAAATCAACGCTTACGTTAAAATGGGCAGCTACGCATGGACCGTCTCCGGCGACAAGACCGAATCGGGCAACCCGATCATCTACTCCGGCCCTCAAATGGGCTTCACGGTACCCAGCATCACGCTGGAAGGTTCGATCCGCGCCGCCGGAATCGAAGTCTCCGGCATGTCCATCGCAGGTATTCCGGGGATCGTCATCGGTCGAACCCCGCACCATGCCTGGTCCATGCAGGTAGGTCACGCACACACCACCGATTTCTATATCGAAACACCCACCAACGTGACTCTGCACCACCTGGCCACCATCAAAGTGGCGGGACAGGAAGACGTCACCCTGCCAGTGTACCGCACGACGCACGGTCCGCTGATCAACCCGATTCCCTACGATCCGAACAACTACGACGCCAACACCCAGGGTCCGCTCGTCGCCTGGAAATACGCCCATTGGGGAGCGTACGAGTTCCAGGCGGTTTCGGCGTGGCTCGCACTCGCTCGCGCCCAGAATATGGACGAATTCGGCGCGGCGGTGGAAAAAATGGGGGTCAGCCAGCACTTCTGCTACGCCGACAACGACGGCAACATCGCCTATTGGATGTCCGGTCGCGATCCGCAACGACCCGACGGCGAATGGCGCTTTCCGCAACCGGCGGACAATCCCCTCGAATGGGACGCCGCTGTGCTGCGTGAACGAGCCACCGACCGCAACACGACGCAAGGCTACTACGGTGGATGGAACAACAAGGCCGAGGCCAATTACCCCAGTTCTTTCAACAACCTCGATTACTTCTTCGGTCCGTTCCACCGAGCCCACGTGATCGACGAATACCTTTCGACGCACGACGACCTCACCTTCGAGGAAATCCGCGACCTTGCCCTGGACATTGCCACGACGGATTCCTTCGGCAAGGGAGGCAATCCCTGGCCTTGGGTCGCAACGAAGTTCGCCGATGTCGTCAACGCCGCAACCACGACCGAGCGGGCGGCTGCACTTACGCTGATCGAATCCTGGGACGGCCATTTCGTCGATGGCGGAGCCGCCAATTGGGCCAGTGGAACCGACCGCGCCGACGCCTGGATTCTGACCCAGAAATGGATCGACAAAGTGCTTTCCCTGACCTTCGACGATGAATTGGGCCCCGACCACGGCGAAAGCAAGATGCGCTTGTTCAACGTGCTGCTTCACCTTCTCGATGAAAGCGGAGAAGGCATTGCCATCCTGTATCCCAACTGGTTCGCCAACGCGGACACCAGCGCGCCACAAACCATCGAAGACATCATCTTACAGGCCCTGGACGCAACTTTAGTCGAATTGGGAACGCAGCCTTGGGGAACCGATGCGCGGGGGACAATCGAATACAAGCACGATCTTCTCACCGACACGCTCCATGAAACCCCGTTCTCGTCACGCTCGACCTATGCCCATTGCGTAGAAATGGGCGAATACGGTCCGGTGCGTATCGAAAGCATGTTCCCATTGGGCGAGTCCGGCCACATCTCTCTGGAAATCATTGGCGACACGCCCACCCCGGTGCCCTCCGATCACTTCTTCGACATGGCCCCGGTCTTCGACGCCTTTGCGCCGAGAGATTTCCCGCTCTTCGATTAACCATACTTCCGGGTGGAACCGTTTCAAGTGGTTCCACCCGCCAACCAAACGCCCGGTCCAATTTTCGGACCGGGCGTTTTTTATAACGACTCACTCACGAAAAAACCGCCCTGTTTCCAGGGCGGTTCGAGAAGCGCAAGATATCGGAATTATTCGACGTTCAGCTTCTTGAAGCACATGAACCAGTCGAGACAGTAGGTATCGTCGTCCGGGTTCTCCATGCGATCCTTCGCCACTCCACAAGAGCCGGGAGGCGGTACGATCACGTCATCGCCGGGACGCCAGTCAGCGGGTGTGGCGATGCCGTACTTGTCGCTGGTCTGCATGGCGATCAACAGGCGCTTGATTTCGTCGAAGTTGCGACCGTTGGAAAGCGGATAGTAGATCAACGCGCGAATCTTGCCTTTGGGATCGATGAAAAACACCGCTCTGACGGCCTGGGTATCGCTTACGCCGGTCTGCACCATGCCGAACGCTTTTGCCACGTCCATTTTCAGGTCGGCGATGACCGGGAAGGTGACTTCGACGTCTTTCATGCCTTTGTATTCGATCTTTTCCTTGATCGTCCTCAGCCAGGCGATGTGACTGTAATGGCTATCGATGGATAAACCGATCAATTCGGCGTTCAGATTCTTGAAATCTTCCTGCATACTGGCTCATGAATTCGGTGGTGCACACGGGCGTGAAATCGGCGGGGTGGCTGAAAAGAATCACCCATTTTCCTTTGTAATCTTCCGGGAAATTGATTTCGCCCTGGGTCGTCAGAGCCTTGAAGCTGGGAGCATCTTCACCGATAAGGGGCACACGGGCCTGGGTTTGGGTTTCTTCACACATGGCTTCCTCCTAAAATGGGATGAATGGTTTTTTTGTCATACCCCGTACGGGGTAGACGTACAGAGCCGCTAGAGATCAGGATCGTTGCAATTATTTTCAGAACGAACGTTTTTATCATTTTTCATCCGGCATTCGTGGCATACTCCGCGCACTTCCACATGAGTGCTCAAAGGCGTACCTATGGTTTTCAACGATTCGGGCAATTTCGGATGAAGCAGGTCTTTGCTGTAAAAATCGCGCGTTTTTCCGCATTCGACACATACGAAATGATGATGGGGTTCCAGGTTGGCATCGAAACGGGTTCGCTCACGGGTGGAACCGAGCACGACGACGAGGCCGAGTTCCTCCAATTTCCAGAGCGTTCGGTAGACGGTATCGAGCGAAATCGTCGGCATCCGCTCGCGTACACCACGATACACACTCTCCACGTCCGGATGATTCCCGGAGCGTGCCACTTCGCGAAACACTTCCATCCGCTGGGGCGTCAGTTTTATACCGTGCCTCCGGCAAATCTCTTCGAAGCATTTCATCCGATCTTCGAGCGTGTTAGGATACATTTCCATGTAGCAATACCAAACAAGAATGAATTACTTGTTAGTAAAGTTGTTACAGTATCGAAATTGTCAAGCCGCTTTTTTTGAAATAATTTCATTTTTTACTCTTGGGATTCCATGAAACTGGAAATGAAAAAAGCGATATCATTTCATGGAACCGAAGTTTGCTGTATACTGCCGAATCTTTTCATCCATTTTCGTAGGAGGACAACGTGGGCCACGCCGTCAATCCCGACAAAAAGTACGAACAACTACAACAATATCTGGACCTTACCGTGACGGGCGCGCCCGCTTCCCCCACGTTGATGAAAATCCTCAAACTGCTGTTCAACGAAGAAGAAGCCTCCTACGCCGTGAATCTTCCCCTGTCTCCGAAATCACTGGGGCACATCAGCCGCAAAACAGGTATCGAAATAGAGCGTCTGGACGAAGTGGTTACCCGCATGGCGGAAAAGGGCCTGGTCATCGACCTCGACTACAAAAACCGTCGTTTCGTCATGCTCGCACCGATTATCATCGGCTTTTTCGAATTCACGTTCATGCGTCATCGTGAAGACGCCCCGATGAAAGAGCTGGCCGAGCTTTTCGAACAATATATGAAAAACGAAGGCGATCTGGCCCACTCGGTTTTCCAGGGACAAACCCAGATCGGGCGCTCTCTGGTGCGCGAGGAAGCCCTGACGGATTACTCCGAAATCCTCGACTGGGAACGCGCCTCGAAGCTCATCGAATCGGCCAATCTCCTCTCCGTGGGTCTGTGCGCCTGCCGCCACCATCACAGCCATTTGGGAGACGCCTGCGAGCGTCCGCAGCGCACCTGCCTTTCACTCAACTACGGAGCCGCCGCGCTGATAAAATCGGGCATCGCCGAGGAAATCGACACGAAAGAGGCGATGGACATCCTCCAACAGTGCAAGGAAGCCGGGCTGGCGCAGACCGGCGACAACGTGCAGCGCAATCCGACTTATATCTGCAATTGCTGTGGTTGCTGTTGCGGGATGATGCAGGGCATTCGCACCTTCAACCTTAAAAACGCCATCGTTTCATCCAATTACATCATGGAAATCGATCTGGATTCCTGCATCGGATGTGGGAAGTGCGCCAAAGCCTGCCCGGTCGAAGCCATTGAAATCCGTGAGAAAATCGGTGAAAACGGCAAGAAAAAACGCTGGGCGGTGCGGGACGAAGAACTCTGCCTGGGCTGTGGTGTTTGCTACAACTACTGTAAAAAAGGTTCAATTTCCATGAAATCGCGCGCCAGCCGCGTGTTCACCCCTGAAACCGTGTTCGACAAAACCATCGCCATGGCCATCGAACGCGGACGCCTGGCGCCGTTGATTTTCGACGACCCCACGAAGCTTAGCCATCGTGCATTGGGCCGCATCGTCTCGGCGCTGGAAAACACGTCGCTGTACAAAGCCACCATGGCCATAGAGCCGCTTCGCTCCGTGTTTTTCAACAACATGGTCAAAGGTGCCAAAGCCATCAGTGGAGGAGTGGACAAAGCTGTCTCTTGATCCTGTAAAGCTTACCATTTTCACAAAAAACGGGCTGATTCTCAGCCCGTTTTCGTTTGCGTATCGTATTGATTTTTCTAGAAATTTCCGTACCGATCAGTACGCGCCGTATCCTACCTTCTCCTGCTGTTCCATCAAACGGCGAATGCGTTCCTCCGGGTCGGGATGGGTGGAGAAAAGCTGGGCCATGTTCTGGCCGGAAAGCGGGTTGGCAATGAACATGTGCGCCGTCGCCTGTCCTGCTTCCTGCATGGGAATAGCCTGGGCCGTGGCGGTGATTTTTCGCAAGGCGTCCGCCAGTGCTTTCGGCTTTCCGGTCAACTCCCCGGCGCGCTCGTCGGCGGCGAATTCGCGGCTGCGACTGACGGCCATCTGCACCAGCATGGCGGCGATCGGTAACACAATCATACCCACGAGAAGTCCGATAAAGCCGAAAGGATTGTCCTCGTCGTCACCTCCACCAAAGATCATCGCCCACTGGGCCATGCTGGCCAACATGCTGATCGCTCCGGCCATGGTGCCCGCGATGGTGCCGATGAGGATATCCCGGTGCAGCACGTGCCCCAACTCGTGGGCCAGCACACCTTCCAACTCGTCGCGGTTGAGGGTGCGCATCAAGCCCTGGGTCACGGCCACGGCGGCGTGATTCGGATTGCGTCCCGTAGCGAAGGCGTTGGGAGAATTGCTGGGGAGGATGTAGACTTTCGGCATGGGAATTTCTGCCCGGCGCGCGAGTTTCTCCACAATTTCATGCAGTTCCGGCGCTTCGTTGCGGGAGACTTCCTGGCCTCGGTACATGCGCAGCACGATTTTATCCGAGAACCAATAGCTGAAAAAATTCATGCCGATGGCGAAAACCAGGGCGATAACCACGCCCGTAGGTCCGCCAAGCATCTGCCCGGCCACGAGCAGGATGGAAGTCAGGATGAACATCAGCAACATGGTCTTGAGCATATTCATGGTTGTTTTTCCTCATTCTTCCGGTTTCGAATCCCAATTTCCGAGCATAAAATAAGGTGCCCTCGTCAAAAGGTCAAGCACAGCCATGCGAGATAGTGTCTACATCACGAGTGAAATGCGATTCGAGATCTTGCCTTCCCAAAATATTCAAACAAGCGGAATATTTCACCATATAGTGTTGATTTTTCACGATTATCAGCAAATTTCGGGTTTCTCTGGAATCGATTGACGTAACGAACGGTGTTGGTTATCCTGGAAACAGATGGAGGTATGCCAATGAACCATCTAACCGTAGAAGATATCTGGCCTTTGCTCAACAAGCTGCCTCATAGCGAGCGAAAACGTCTCCTCGAACGCCTGATGGATATGGATGGCGAATGGCTTGCGGACGAACTGGCGGATTTGAGAGACTGGTCCGCCCAAACAGATGACGGTGATTCTGATTTGCTCGATCCAGCAGAAGGCAAACCGTTTCGTTGGCCAGATAACTCATGAAATCTTTCCTTCGAGGAACCCTCGTTCGCGTTCGGTTGGACCCGATCATCGGCCACGAGCAAGCCGGAGTTCGACCCGCAGTTGTCGTGAGCGATCCAAAGGTCATTCACCAGTCCCGTTTTCCGCTTGTTGCCGTCGTTCTCGTAACCCGCACGAAGGTGGAAGGACCGTGGTCGGTTCCCCTTTTCGCGGGGCAAGGTGGATTGAAAGCGGATTCCTTCGCGTTGATCGATCAGCTTCGCTGTATTGATATCCGACGAATTCTTCGTCATACGCAACCATTCCAGACGACTCTATGCATACCATAGATGCTGCGTTGAAGGATTTTCTGCATCTCCATTAGCGCTGAAAATTCGAACGGCTTGATATATTTACTGCAATTCTTAAATCGCGCTCTCCGCATAAACAAAATCGATCATGGACGGCGTTTTTCAGTCGTGGTACTATGGATTGCTTCTTGCATCTCATGGGCGGGGACACATTATGTTAGACACTCTAATGAATGTTTGGGAACGAAAGAAATTTGCAGTGGAAAAAGCGAAAAAATGCCGAAAGACAAAAAGCATGAATGGATTTGAAGATTTTTCCTATGTTTTCAAGAGGTTGGTTTCGCTTTCCGCTGTTCTTATGATGGCGTTCTGGCTCTCGGCCTGTAGCGATAGTGGGGAAAGCTACTGTTTCGGCCCCGACTGTCCGGGCAGTGTCACGCCCGGGGACGGCGAGATTTCAGAGGATGTGGAATCCGATGGCGAAACGTCGGATCAGACCGGAGGAGACGGCGTAGCGCATTTCCGCGCCATCAGCGACTATTTCGAGATCAACACCGGCAACGGTTGGGAGCCCTTCTTTCCGGTGGGCGTCAACGTGGCGACCGGCACGCCGGGCCGTTTTCCCAGCGAAATGGACCTCTCCCGCGAAACCTTCGACCGCTGGCTGGAGATGGTCGCCGAACTCAACTGCAACATGATACGGACC
Organism: Myxococcota bacterium; assembly: GCA_963663525.2. Taxonomy (GTDB): domain Bacteria; phylum Myxococcota_A; class SURF-8; order SURF-8. Next base: position 2,216,586 of record CAXXHC010000001.1, on the reverse strand, counting down.
TATACCCTGCATTTCCCGGTTTTTTACGAAGCCTTCGCCGAATACAACGCCACCCACCCGGAACATCCGCTGTACCTCGTGCAGGGGATCTGGCTCGACGAACTGGAAGAAGGCGATTACATGAGCGACGCCACCGACCAGATCGACGGGGAGATCGAACGCGTCATCGATGCTCTGCATGGCATGGCCGACATCGAGCACCGCTTCGGAAAATCCTACGGAACCTACACCACGGACGTCAGCGATTACCTGATGGCCTGGTTACCGGGACACGAAATGGCGGGATACCAGGTCGAGGAAAGCAACGAGGTGTGGGCTCCCTATACCCGCTATGAAGGTTATTACATCAGCAAAGACGACGGCCTGCCTATCGAAGCCTGGGTGGCGCGGAATCTGGACCACGTGGTCGCGTACGAAATCGCGATGTACGGCCAGCAACGACCCGTTGCCTGGAGCAACTGGCCCGCCCTCGATCCGATCCATCATCCCACCGAAACACCCAATTTCGACCAGGATACGGTCGATGTCAATTTCGAGGATTTTACGCTGTCCGAGTCGTTCACTTCCGGGGTTTACGCCTCGTTTCACATCTATCCTTTCAACCCGGAGTTCATCATCTACGATCCGGACTACATTCAAGTTCGCGACAGCAAAGGGAAAACCAATAGTTATCTCGGATACTTGCTGGATCTGAAATCCCATTTGCAGGGCATTCCGGTGTTCGTCACCGAATACGGCCTGCCTTCCAGCATGGGATACGCCCACGTGGGAGAATATGCATACAACCACGGCGGGTACAGCGAACTGGAGCAGGCGGAATACGTAGTGGACCTGTTCGATTCCATCGTGGAGTCCGGCTGCGGCGGGGCGGTGGTTTTCGAGTTGATCGACGAATGGTTCAAGCGCTCCTGGATGACCAACCCGACGATGCTTCCCAACGAGCGCGGACGCTTCTGGTACGATGTCATCAACCCGGAGGAAAGTTTCGGGCTGGTGTCGTATTACCCGATTCCAGGGCAGAGCATCGCCGTGGACGGCGACCGTTCGGACTGGGAAGACATCGGCAGCAAGGTCGGTTCCCAGGAAGGGGAAGCCCTCGCTCCCCACGCCGACGGCAAGGACGACGGACGGACGATCGAAGCGGTCTACATGGCCTCGGACCCCGCGTTTTTATATCTCATGATCGAGACCGCTTCCGACCATTTCCCCGACCTGGAAAACACCGTCTGGTACGTGGGCATCAGCACGGCGGACGGAGCGACCGGCAACACTCGTTTCCCGGACATCGATCTCGGCGTGGATGCGGCACACGGCATGGAGGCGATGATCCGCCTCGATGCGGCTCAAAATACGTACGAACTGCTGATAGACTCCATCTACGATCCTTCACCGAAACTCAACGGCTTCGCAAGGGAAGGGAGCGTGCCGGGCGTGCCGGTGTCCAGCGATACGGGAGATTTCGTGCTGGCGAAATATATCGTCAACAACGACGCGCAGTACATCACGAACGGCTACGACTTCGTTCCCGAGAAAAAATGGTATTATCCCGGAGTGCTGACGCGCGGCGACGCCTCGAAGAACTCGATGGCGCATCTGCAACCCGGCCTCGATGGCGTCATTGAAATCCGTATTCCCTGGCATATCATGTGGGTTTCGGACCCCTCCAGCCATCAGGTTCTGTTCGACGACACCGAAACCGACGGCTTCGAGTCTAAAGCGACGTCGGGAATTTCCGTGGTGGTGGTGTCCGCTGTAAGGGATGGAGAAGACGTGGAAATCGTCGATATCCTCCCCCGACCCTCTTCGTTGACAAGCAACTTGGATGCCGCGAGCATCCCCTTTTACACCTGGGACGACTGGAACGAGATCGAATCCGAAGAGCGGAAAAAGCCGGTATTCTATTCGATCCAGGAAGCCTATGGAGAATATCGATGAACAAACTTGTTAAACTTTTACTGTTTTTGGTGGTTTTTGGATTGATTTCTCCGGCCTGGGCCGAGGATGAAGAACCGGAAAATCTTCTGCCCAATCCTTCGGTGGAAACCGTCGATCCCGACAACTCGAACGTACCCCAGCATTGGGTTCGCAATTTTTGGGGCGACGTGGACGCCACTTTTACCTACCTGGAAACGGGACATAGCGGAAATAGAAGCCTGCGCGTGGAAAATACGGTCGATACCGCAGAAGGCGCGGGAGACTGCAAGTGGTGGACCGAAGCTTTCGACATCGTGGAGGGCCAGACGCGCTATACGTTGTCCAATTACTACCGTTCCAACACCACCACCAGCCTGATGATTCAGGCCATTCTGGACACCGACGAGACCCGCTGGATTTCCGTGGCCAGTGCGCCATCCACCGCAGAATGGACAAAATTGACGGCGGAGATCGTCCTTCCCGAAGGCACGGTCCAGATTCGGGTGCTCCACGTGCTGGCCTCGAAAGGCTGGCTGGAAACGGACGACTTTTCGGTCACGGAGTACACCAACCCAAACGTCGAGGGAAAAAAGGCGCTGGTGAGCATCGTTTTCGACGACGGCTGGGTGTCGGGCTTCATCCATGCGATTCCCGTGATGAACGAACTGGGCTTTGCCGGAACCCACTTCCTTCACGCCGAATTCATCGACAAGCCCGGCTACCAGGCCGACTACATGACCTCTAAGCAAATATACGAAATGGCAGCCGAAGGCCATGAGTTCGGTTCCCACTGCCTGCACCACGTCAACCTCGCGGAAGTCAGCCTGGAAGATGCGGAAAAACACCTCGTCGAGTCCAAAAAAATCTTGGAAGAACTGGGGTTCAACGTGCCTGGGTTGACTCCGCCGGGAGGCGCGTACAACGATGAGGTGATGGTCAAGGTGAAGGAAAATTATCAGTACATGCGCACCATCGTATCCGGCTTGAATTACAAGCCTTACGACGTCTATCACCTCAAGTGTATCTCCGTCCTCAATACCACGACCTTGGACGATATCAAGTACTACGTCCAGAAAGCCGCCGCCGAGGACGCCTGGCTGATTCTCGTATACCATCGCTTGGGCGATCCCGCAACGCTGGAAACTTTCGTCACTCCGGATTCTTTCCGGGCAGACATGGAATACCTCGTCGAGGCGGAAGCCGAAGTGCTGACGATGGGCGAAGTACTGGGTGTCTGGGAGGCACAGGACTGGACGCCGGAGGAAGTCGAGGGCGGTGCGGTGCTGCCCAGGCCGGAAATCACCAACGCGGAATACAATCCCGAAACCGAGGAATGGGAACCCAACCCCGATTCCGACCACCCGGCCTTTTCGGAAAACGACGACGGCAACGATTCCGGCAGTGGCCTGGAAGGATCGGAATCCAACGGCTGCCGACTGTCGGGCATGGATGGAGGAATGGCTTTGCTGCTCCTACTGGCGCTGGCATGGGTGAGAAGATTTAAAAAGTGCAAAATCTGTTTTTTCGTTTGAAACCTCAAAAAAGGGAGGGTGAATGTAGGGGCGGGTGAAAGGAGCATAGCGACTGTAGCCCCCCGTTTTGACAGAGTTTTTCGGTTTTGGGGAAGCTCCGTTCACTTTGTTCACTACACTCGCCCCTACGTCTTTTCTCCTTGGAATAAGCTTTTACAATGTTTCGCACTCATTTAATTTCCGCCCGATTGGGGGCACATCATAAAAATTGCCACTTCGCAAAAAAAACGCTCATGGCGAGTGATTTGCGAAGCAAATCGTATCGAGCCATATCATATTACTCCTCGATACACCGCCCTCACGGGCGGCACTCGGAGTGAGCGGTATCCAATCTGAGTGAAATGACAATATCCTGTGATGCACCCTTTTCCAAGGTGAACGTTTCATTGTAAAAACGTTAGATTCATGTTAAAAAAACGATCATGTTTATTTTCATCTACAAGGATCGACTTATGAAAATTTCCTCGATTACCGTTTTCATTTTCGCATTGACCTTCTTCGGCTTGACGGCTTGCGGCGGCGACGACGACACCGAAGCCGTGCATGTCCCCATGTCTTTCGCCACGTATAACGCCGGACTCGCCGTGAGCTTCGTGGACTACGCGGAGGAGCGATCGTCACTGACCGGCGAGGGTGTCGCCGGACTGTCCGACGACGTCGTGTGTATGCAGGAAGTCTGGCTGGAGGAACACGTCAACAAGGTGGTGGCCGATGCGAAAGGCACGTATCCGAATGCTTATTACGTGCTGACTCCGGAAGACGTCTCCGGTGGGGAAGACCCCGCCTGCGGGAGCGAGGAAAGCCAGACGTTGATGGATTGCGTCGATGCGAACTGCTCCGACGTCGATCAGGATCAGGTCATCGCCTGCGTATTGTCGAAGTGCAACGCTGAATACAAAGCACTCTCCGAAGACTGCTCCACCTGCCTGGCCGCGAACATCACCAAAACCATTGATGAAATCTTCGCCACCTGCGCCGGATCGGGCGGCGGCACCCTGGCCTACGACGGCAACAACGGCCTGCTGCTGCTCTCCAAAACCGCGCTGACGAACACCGAAATGCTGGTCCTTCCGTCGTATCTCAATCGCAGGGTCGTGTTGCGCGCCAGCATCGCCACGCAGGAACATCCCCAGATCGACGTGTATTGCACCCATCTCACGGCCAACCTGACCTCCGTCACCTACGGAGGAGAGTTCGAATCCTGGGCCGACGAACAGGCGAACCAGATCGACCAGATGCTGGCCTTCGTCGAGCAGAAAAGCGGGACGGAAACTCCGGCGGTACTGATGGGCGATATGAACTGCGGCAAGGCCAGCGGAGACATTCCCGCCGCGCTGGAAGAGAATTTCAACAAGTTCGCCGACGACGGCGGTTTTGTTTCACCGTACGCGGAACAAGCGGCGGCGCAATGCACGTTTTGCGTGGACAATCCCCTGGTCGGCACGGACGACAAAGACGGCGACAGCGAAATCATCGACCACGTGATGTTCAAAAACTTCTCGCAAGACCTGCAAACCGTTCCGAAACGAATCCTCGACGGAGAAATCAGCTTCGACGCCAATGGCGAAACCGTGGCTTCGAGACTTTCGGATCACTACGGAGTCTCGGTGGAACTGCCGTAAATGATGCACCGATAGGGGAGACGCTTTCGTCTCCCCTTCTTTTCAGCCATCTGTGCATTTTTCTTCATAGATGCCGATTGCCTGCGATTTCTAGAAACATTCGTTGAAAAAGTCGTCGAGATTCGTTACACTGAAAACGTAACATGTTGCGAAACTCTTCAGTTTGAACAATTAGACCCATCCCCCCATCGATGTGGTCTTATGCAAGTGGAATAGGCGGAGAAGTCTTGCCACTTCGAGTGGTTCAAACGGAAGAAGCCGATGCACGGGGGAATTGTGACAGGCGTTTGTATTCATGAGAGAATATTCCACTCGGACAAACGGTTGTTGCATCAATAAGTGTTGGTGTGGGGGGTGGACGATTCTCGAAGCAGGAATTCATCGTGTTCGAACCGAAACGATATGGCTCGTATCTTCTTCTGGAGAAAATGAGCACCGGGGGCATGGCTGAAATCTTTCGGGCCGTTTCCCAGCGTCCGGACAGGACGAACCGCCTGTGCGTCATCAAACGCATTCTTCCTTACATTTCGCAGCAGCCCGGCTTCGAGCAGATGTTCATCGATGAAGCGGACATCGCAGGCAATCTAGAACACGAAAACATCATCCGCATCTACGATCTCGGTAAAATCGACGAGACGATCTTCATGGCGCTGGAGCCGGTGGACGGCAAAGACCTGCGGCTGATTTTCGATTTCGTCCGCTCTTCCGGCACGCCGATTCCATTCGGTGTCAGCGCGTTTATCGCCTCGAAGATCGGGCGGGGACTCGATTACGCCCACCGGTATCGCGACGACCAGGGGCGGATGCTCAAGATCGTGCATCGGGACATTTCGCCACCCAATATCCTCGTTTCGTTCGAAGGGGACGTCAAACTGATCGACTTCGGCATCGCCAAGGCCACCAAAAAGATCAATCGCACCAAAGCAGGAATATTAAAGGGAAAATTCGGCTACATGTCGCCCGAACAGGTCCAGGGAATGGATATCGACGGGCGTTCCGATGTCTTCGCCCTGGGGATCGTGCTTTGGGAAATGCTGGCTCATCGCCGTTTGTTCGTCGGTGACAGCGAATACGACACGTTGCAGCGCATCAAAAAAGCCAACGTGATGATTCCTTCCACGTTCAACTCGGATGTGCCCCCGGAACTGGATATGATCGCCATGAGGGCGCTGAAACGAAACGTCAACCAGCGTTACGCATCGGCGGCGATGTTCAGCGACGCTCTGGACGAATACCTCATGCAAAATCTCGGCGGTTTCGGCAAGGAAGAACTGGCGACCTGGATGCAGGAACAGTTCGAGGCCGAAAAACTGGAAAGCGACGAGAAGAGGGAACACGCGCTAACCCTTGATATGGATTCGCTTTTTTCCGGCAAGCATGAATCGACCGAAGAGGAGATCACCCCTCACTATAAAGAAGCGCTCGCCGCCTCCACAAGGGAAGAACCCGTGCTGCAGCGCCGAGATCCACGCGAGTACGAAATCAGCGAAGGCATCCACGATCAGGACACCCAGCCGATCAGTTCCTCCGAAGGATCGTTCACTTATCCTCTTGCAAGCGACTCCCAAAGCACCTCTTTGGAAATCCGCAGCGCGAGAAAACAAGAACCGGCAGGGGAAATTCAAACCGCGCGAAAACCCCAACCGGTAGCAGTTGCTCCCAGCGCTAGCAATTTACAACCAGTGCGAGACGTTCAAACCGCCAGAAAGCCGGAACCCTCTGTTGAGATTCCAAAGCTTGAAATCCCTGAAACGACTGGAGAAATCCGCAGCGCGAGAAAACAAGAACCGGCAGGGGAAGTTCAAACCGCACGAAAACCCCAACCGGTAGCAGTAACTCCCAATGCAAGTAAGCTACTACCGGCAGGAGATGTCCAAACCACCAGAAAGCCGGAACCCTCTGTTGAGATTCCAAAGCTTGAAATCCCTGAAACGACTGGAGAAATCCGCAGCGCGAGAAAACAAGAACCGGCAGGGGAAGTTCAAACCGCGCGAAAACCCCAACCGGTCGAAGTAGCTCCCAGTGCAAGTAAGGTGCAACCGAAGGTAGACGTTCAAATTGCCAGGAAGCCGGAACCCTCTGTAAAAATTCCAAAGCCCGAACCATCTAAAACTACTGGGGAAATCCACAGTGCGAGGAAACAGGAACCACCAGGGGAAGTTCAAACCGCGCGAAAACTCCAACCAGTCGAAGTAGCTCCCAGCGCAAGTAAGGTGCAACCGAAGGTAGACGTTCAAATTGCCAGGAAGCCGGAACCCTTTGTTGAGTTCCTAAAGCCCGAACTCCCTGAAACAACTGGTGAAATCCGCAGCGCGAGAAAACAGGAACCGGCGGGAAAAATTCAAACTGCGCGAAAATCCCAATCGATCGAGGGCATTCGACATGCAATGAAGCCTGAACCTCCCGTTGAAGAAGAGGACGAGGACGACCTGAAAAATGCTTTTCCTTCCGATCCTCCCCCTAAAAAAGACACCTCCAAACAAATGGAAGATGAGTTTTTTTCCAAGAAATTCGAACTGAATGCACTGCCCGAAAAACAACCCGCCCGTAAGAAAATGACCGAACAGTTGGGAGATGTTTTGTTTTTCTTAGGCGGGGTGACTCTCGTTGGGTTGATCGTGTTTTTTTTCTGGGTCGTGTTTTACGGCACGCATTGACGAAAGTCTTTCGCACCGTCCTGCCGATTTCCGAATTACTTGAAATGCAACACGATTTCGTGGTTGTGGTGCGGTTCGCCCAAATGGGCTCTGCCAACCAGAGAAAACAGCCGGGCAAAACCCCAGTCGGGATCGGTAGTTGCGCTGATCGTCGCCAGTCTCACGTTAAATTTCGACCCGAAAGTCAGTTTCCCCGGGAGCAGGCGATCGGCGCGCTTGGGTGTGAGAGCGATCTGCTCGTCCAGTCCGCAAAGACTTAAATTTCCCCTGGCAAGTTGGGACAACACACCGAGATCCATCATTAAATACAGCGCGATTTCCTCCCCCGTACCGTGTTGCGAGATCTCCACGGGCACGACGGCACGATCGCTGTGAAACAGCAGGTCCACGACCACGCGCTTATGATCGGCCAGCGATACAATCACGTCGCGGCGGTGGAAATCGTACACGTAGTTGCCGGATTGAAGAGAGGTATTCCCGGTTTCAAAAATGGCGTCGATCAACTCGTCATTACCCCACAGATGGACCAGTTTTCTGCTGCCTGAGTCGAGAAATCCGGGAGGAAGAAGATCGTACCAGGTGTAGTGCATCAGCGGGGGCACCGCCTCCAGGCATCCCTGCAAAAGAGCGAGGTTGCGAGCGTGAAAAGGCTGTTCCTCGTTGGCTTGTATCCGCAAAGTCACCGGCTGACGATGGTCGATGCGATGCGCAATTTCCAACAACACCGGGATCAGATCGAAAGGGGACAGTTCGGCGCTCAGTGCGGCAGGCAACGTGATCTGGAGATCGCCCGACCGAAGACGCAGCAAGCGTACCGTTTCGTGTGATAATCGCAGTTTCTTGGGACGTGGTTCCATGGGACGTGCTTTCTCGAAAGAGGGGCGTCTCGCAACGTGAAACGAGGGTATCGGCCCCCCGTGCGATTGTCAAAAAAAAACCCCGCAATATGCGGGGTTTTCCTGATTCGTCTCTGTGATTACAGGCAGGTTCCCATCAGGCAGGTGCCGGAGCAGCACTCGTCCACACCGGCGGTGCAGGGTGCGTTGGAATCCAGGCACTGGACGTTGCGACGGGATTCGACATCGGTGTCGCCATCGGCTTCCGGTTCACCACAACCGTTGGGATCGCGTTCGCAGACGTAGCCGGTTTCGGGACCGCAGATTTCGCAGGTGTCGCAGCTATCCGGGCAGGCGAGATCGACACAGTTGCCACCGTGGCAGGCTTGACCCAACGGGCAGGCCGGGACACAGCACTGGCCACAGTACCAGAAATCGAGGTTGTAGTTGCAGCACTGGGAGGCCGGGCATTCGGTCTGGCAGAACTCGCAACGCCCGTTATTGGGGTTGCAGCTTGCGCCTTCCTCACAGTCGCCGTCGCTGGAGCAATCGTTTACGCAGCCGATGCCTCCGCCTTCCACACCACCGCAATGCTGGGTGTCGGGGCAGTCCGAATCCTGGGTGCACCCCTGCTGGGCGGGGTCGTTCATTTCGCAACTTTCCGGGGTGCCGGTGCACACGCCGCCGGTGCAGGTCTGACCCTTGTAGCAGTCTTCCTTCGCGGTGCAGGAATGTACGTAACTTTTGCATTGGCTGTTGCAGCAGACTTCGTTTTCGCCGCAAACTTCGGTATCGATCAGGCCCGTGCAGGTGGGGGCGGCTTCTTCCTGTTCGTCATCGCCGTCCGTGGTGGTGGAACCACCGTTCTTCTCGCAGCTTGAGGGCTCGAGGGTGCAGACCAGTTCGCTGGTCAGGCAGACCTGACCGGTGTAGCAGTCGTCGTCCGAGGAACAGACCGGGAACTTGGTGATGCACACGCTGTCGCAGCAGAAGCAATTGGAACCATCGCAGGTGCCGTCTGAGTTGCAGGCATCGCCGCATTCGGTAACGACCGGTTGGTCACCGCCACCGCTTCCAGGAATACATTTGTATCCGCCACCGGTCATTTCGGCGCAGGAATATCCAGAGGGGCAGTCCTCGTTGCTGGTGCAGGTCGTGGCGCTCTCATCGGGATTGCAAAAACCATCCACACAGGAGTAACCCACGCCACATTCGAGGTCGGACGAGCAGGTTTCGATTTCGGCGATGCACTTTTTCTGATCGGCGCTGATTTCCACACAGATATAGCCGTCTGCGCAATCGCCGTCCGAATTGCAAAGAGTGGCCTCCGAATTGCTTACGCAACGACCCAACTGGCAACTAAAATTGAGATCGCAATCCATGGAAGTGAGGCACTGAACTCCGCCGACGCTGCTTCCCTCGTCGCATTGAATCATGCCGAAGGACACCAACAGCAAAAGGGCAAATAGGGCAATTTTTCCGAATGTGGCGAATCGCATGTCAACCTCTCGTATTCAAAACGATACCGAATGTGAACGATGCAGAACTTTTTCCAACGTTCTCGGGCAATACCCAGGAGCAAGTTATTATAATGAAACCCGTCCCGTTGTCAAAATTGACGACACCCTAAAACGGATATGTCAAAAATTCCGCAAGGTTTCTCCTCATACCAAGCGAAGCGGAAAAAGAACAGAAAAAAAACAATCCCAGCCCGGACAGCGGCACGCTTCGTCCATATGGGCCAACAAATCGTTAGACGGTAGTCTAGCATACTTTTATCTGAATTTTAGCTTCATTCGGGTGAGATTTCTCATTTAATGAGCACCTGAAAGTTTTCAAACCCCTCAAAAACAGGGATATTTTCTTGGGCTATTTACCAACTTAACATATTGTATTTTATAGAGTTTTTACTCATTGACCGGATGCAAAATCCGAAAACCATATTCTCGAATTTTATTGATTCCGAGTCCGCGACATTTCCTTGAAAAACGGCAGGCGTCGCAACGCGAGGAACGAGCGAGGTAGTGGTTTCGGATGTAGGCGTCGGCAAAGGCGTGAAGGTCCGGGCGGCCTTCGTCGTCCAGCCATTGGGGATCCAGGCTTTCCGGGCGTGCACTTTCGGCGTTCGGATGCAGACAGGGGGGCGCTCCGGTGACGCGCACGTCGAGATCGCGCCACCCTTTGAGATAACGCGACGGATCGACGCCCTCGCCTTTTTCCTCTTCCAGCGTGAGGAAGTCGGGAAAATCCAAGGTGCAGCGTCCGTGACGGTGGATTTCCTGCCGGGAGTTCCACAAGGGCGCCGCCGTATTACGGCTCACACGGAAGACCAACGGAACATCCAATACAAGCGCTTCATCAATGGATGACGGCTCGTGAACGGCCAGCGCCAAGGACGAGAAAAGTTCTTGATAATCGAGAACTTTTCCGATTTCTCGTTCTTCGCGGCACTGCACCGTAACGGGAAGAGCAACCGGCGAGGAAAAGAACTCAGAAAGTCGTTCTGCACGGTCCACGACGAGTTCAAGCTGCAATGGATCGGCGGTTTTCAGCAGGGTTGCACCGCACTTGGAAAAGGCCCGGCGTCCTTCCTTGGTGGAAAGATTCGCCCGGAGCCCCCCTGCCCTCTTCTCTCCCCGCAACATGGCCAGCAGGTCGCGCAGGCGGTCGCAGTAGCCTTGCACGAAGCAGAAACGGCAGCGTTCGTCCCGGCATTCCAACTCTTTTTCGGACGTAATCAGCTTTTCAAATTCGTCGCGCCTGCCGCGCAATTCGTCGTGCAGCTTGTGCGGATCTTGGATCAACTCCTCCACACCTTCGAGGTAGGGAACAGGAAACCGGTTGGTCCAGATGAAATTCCCCGGCTTCAGCGCGTTTCGAAAAGCCCGGTTCAGGGTGTCGCGGGCTTCGTCGAGGTCGTAAAACAGTTTTTCGCGCCATTCGGGTTTCCAGGCCCGACCGAAGGGCACGATCTGCAACAGGTCGAATTCATGCACGCCCAAACGCTGGTAAAAACGCAGAATTTCGTCCAGGTGGCGGTAGTTCAGACCGTTGATGACCACATCCACGTTGACCACGATACGCCCGATGAGATTGCGCATTCCCGTCACGGCCTGAGCGAAACTGCCCTTGACGCCCGTAAGCATGTCGTGCAACTCCGGGGTGTGGCCGTGCATGGAAAACGTCACCTCGTTCAGCCCCGCTTCCACGGCGGCATCGGCGAAAGGACGGTGGCTCCACATGCGACCGTTGCTGACGGTCTGAATCCAGTTGTAGTTCAACTCTTTGCCGAAACGGACGAAATCGACGAATTTCGGGTGGATCGACGCCTCTCCGCCGGAAAGAATCAGCCGAGCGCCGGGTTGGAATCCCCGTTCGATGGCTTCCCGGACGGTCTTTTCGTCCTTGTGAAAGCGGTCGCCCCGGTCGCCGTCGAGACAGAACACACAGCCGTTGTTGCAGGCTCCGGTGATGCTGACCCAGTTGCGGTGTTCCTGGACCGCGCTGTGTTTCACCGAATCCTTTTCCTGGCGGGTGGTCGCCTGAGAGGGTGTATGGGCCTTGGAGTCAGACATTCGGCGGCGGGTCCTTTCGCGGCTCGAACTCGTCCCAGCCGAAGGCTTCGGGATACTCGCGCCAGGGGCCTTCGCAGACTTTGTTCCACGTACATTCGGCGCAAGGCGGTCCCTTGAGCTTGCCTTCGGTCTCGCGGAACTCGGTGTAGTCCTCCACCACCCAATCGGCATCCACAATGCGGGTGCGTGGGATGATACGCTCGGCCACGTAGGCTTCGAAACCCTTCATGAAACAGTAGGGAATCGCTTCGGTCATCACCCGGCAGCCGCCTTTGATGCCGATGGCCAGTCCCTGTTTCACATAGGGTTCCGCGAGAGATTTTCGCGGCGTCATCTGCTTGAAATTCTTTTCACCCGATCCCACGGCGTGGATGAACGCGAACTGGAACTGGTCGATCCTGAGCGCCACGAAAAGTCGCGCCATCTGCGGCAAGTGCCTGAAATTCGGGCGGGTTATCACGCTGTTGAGTATGATGATCCCCCCCATTTTCTTGAGGTTCTGCACGCCTTTGACCGTCTGCCTGAACGCTCCCGGCGCGTGGACGAGGTAGTCGTGCAACTCCGGGGTATGGCCGTGAATCGCCGGGCTGAACTCGGTGGCTCCGGCCTCCATGGTGCGTTCGACGAACTCCATGTTGGCGAAGGCCCGACCGTTGGTTTGAATCTGGATTACGCGATAGTCCAACTCTTTTGCAAAGCGGACGAGTTCGAAGAAATCCTTGCGAATGGTCACTTCCCCGCCGGTGAACACCAACGCATCGGCGTGTTGGCGGTTTTCTTCAAGCTGTTCCTTGACCTCTTCGGTGCTTTTCGAACCGTACTCGTAGCGTTTGTCTCCCTGCACGCAGAAAAGACACTTGTTGTTGCAGTCGAAGCCGGTTTTGATGTCGATGCGTTCCATACGTACGTCCATTCCGAGCGCCACCCCGGTTTCACGGTGATACGGGGACGGCGTTCAAGTTCCGTTTCGTGGCTCGAACCCGATGTTGCCATAGCATGGGACGAAAATCCATGGGAATTGTCAACTAGGCTTCGTGCAAACGATGGGATTGAATCGTGCAAAAAGAGGTCAATTTGCGTCGAAACGACAAAAAACGCGCTACAATATCCACTCCGGCCAGGACCACAGCAGGTCCGCGATGGGGTAAACCGCGAACTTGAAGATCAACCCCAGCCCTCCCGTGAATAGCAGAACGTAGAGGATAATCATGCCATAGCGTTCGATGGAGGCAATCGCCTGGTCGAAGGAGCGCGGCAAAATCCCCGCGAAGATTTTCGAGCCGTCCAGCGGCGGAACGGGGATCAGATTGAAGAAAGCCAGCGCGATATTCATCATCATCAGCGTTAAGACAAACTGGTAGACGGCTTCCGAGTAAAAACCCACGGCCATCAACAGAAAATGCACCAACGAGGCGATAAGCGCCAGTACGAGATTGGCCGCCGGTCCGGCGGCGGCGGTGATCGACATGCCGGTGCGCATCGTGATCCGCCGGGTAAAGTTGAGCGGATTGACCGGCACCGGCTTGGCCCAGCCGATCAGCGGAATCCCCGAAAACATGGCGATAAGCGGGAACAAAATCGTGCCGATGGGGTCGATGTGCGCCGTCGGATCGAGCGTCATCCGGCCCTGGCGGGCGGCGGTGTCGTCGTCGAGTTGGTAGGCCGACCAGGCGTGGGCGAACTCATGCACCGTCAGCGAGAGAATCAGCGCCACGAGATAGGGAATCGCCATCAGCAGGCTTTGGGTGTCCATACTCCTCCGAGTCAGTCGGTGGAAATCGCGTCGGTTTCCTCACCGGAAATACCGTCGATTTCCTCTTGATTGAGCTTGTATTTGCACTTCGGGCAACTGACGCGCGGCCTGCCGTCGGAGGCGGGTTTTTCCTCCATATGGGGAAATCCGCAGGAGGGGCAGGCGATATCCACAGGCTTGTTCCAGGTGGCGTAGCGGCACGAGGGGAACTGGTTGCAGCCGTAAAACACCCTGCCCTTTCGACTGAGTTTTTCGACGAGCGACCCCTTGCAACCTTCTTCAGGGCAGGGCACGCCGGTGTCGATGGGCTCGGTATGGTTGCATTTCGGGTACGCGCTGCACGCCATGAAACGACCGTAACGGCTGTTTTTGATAATCATCGGGCTGCCGCACTTCTTGCAGAGCACCTCGGTCATTTCGGGCTCTTTCAGTTGCACCTTGCCGCTCGGATCGCGTTTGTATTCACTGGTGAATTCGCACCGAGGCGTCTGGTTGTAGCCACTGCATCCGATGAAGCTGCCGTTTTTGCCCCACTTGATGACCAGTTCCCGACCGCACTCGGGGCAGTTCAGGTTGGTGGGTTCGCCGTGGCGTTTGACGTCGCGCATCTCGGCTTCGGCGCGGCCCAGGTCATCCTTGAACGGAAGATAGAAATCCCTCAACAAATCCAGGTAGTTGCGTCTACCTTCCTCCACCTCGTCGAGGTTTTCCTCCATCTGCGCGGTAAATTCCACGTCCATGATGCGGGGGAAGGAGTCGAGCAGCAGTTCCGTAACAAGTTCGCCCAGTTCCGTGGGATGGAAGCGCCCGGCGATTTTCTTCGTGTATTCCTTGTCCTGAATCGTGGAAAGAATCGAGGCATAGGTGGAAGGCCGCCCGATGCCTTTTTCTTCCATTTCCCTCACCAGCGTAGCTTCCGTGAATCGCGGCGGCGGCTGGGTGAATTTCTGTTCGCTGGAAAGATCCTCCAGTTTCAGCACCTCTCCTTCGACGAGATCGGGCAGGATGTTCTGGTCGTCGTCGCCGTTGCCGTTTTTCGGATCTTCCTCTTTCGCCTCGCGATAAATCGCCATGAAACCATCGAAGCGCATCACTTGACCTGTGGCGCGCAGCATGTGGCGTCCGCACTCGACATCGAAGCCTGTGGCGTCGAAAATCGCCGAGGTCATTTGCGAGGCAATGAAGCGTTTCCAGATCAGCGTGTAGAGCTTGAGTTGATCTTTTTCCAGGTAAGGCGCCACTTTTTCCGGGGCCAGATTCAGATCCGTGGGACGAATCGCCTCGTGGGCGTCCTGGCTGTTTTTCTTGTTGCGGTAGCTGTTCGGCTTTGCGGGAAGGTATTTCGGCCCGAAATCCCGAGAAATCAGCGTGCGGACCTCGCCGATGGCGTCGGGAGAGACGCGCGTCGAATCGGTACGCATGTAGGTAATCAGACCCAACGTGCCCAGCGGTCCAAGATCGATACCTTCATAAAGGCGTTGGGCGATCTGCATGGTTCGCTTGGCCGTAAACCGGTAGTAGCGGGCGGCTTCCTGTTGCAGGCGCGCGGTGATGAACGGCGGCAGCGGATGGCGCTTGCGCTCCTTTTTCTCGATTTTCGCCAGCAGAAACGGGTTGCTCTGCAACTCTTCGACGATGGCGGCGGCATCGTCGCCGTTGGAAACTTCGCTTTTCTTGCCGTCGGTGCGCGACAGCTTGGCGAAAAAGCCCGGTTCTTTCGAACCTTTAAGGTTCGCACCCAGCACCCAGTATTCCACCGGATCAAAGGCCCGGATCTTCTTCTCGCGCTCCACCACCAGTTCCACAGCGACGGATTGCACGCGCCCGGCGGAAAGTCCCCGCTTGACCTTGCGCCAGAGAATCGGCGAAATCTGGTAACCGACCAGACGGTCGAGAATACGCCGCGCCTGCTGTGAATCGTACTTGCTTCGGTCCAGCTTTTCGGGCTTTTCCAGGGCGGCTTGCACGGCCTTGCGGGTGATCTCGTGGAACATCACCCGGTGGATGTTCTCGTTTTTCTTACGGATTTCATCGGCAATGTGCCAGGCGATGGCTTCTCCCTCGCGGTCGGGGTCGGGTGCGAGGTACACGGCGTCGGCCTTGCCCGCCATGTCGCGGATTTTTTTGAGCAATTTGCCTTTGCCACGAATGACTTCGTATTTCGTATCGAAATCGTTTTCGATGTCCACGCCGAGCGTTTTCTTGGGAAGATCCTTGACGTGGCCCACCGAGGCTTCGATTTTGAAGTCTTTGCCCAAGTACTTCCCGATCGTGCGGGCCTTGGCCGGGGATTCGACGATAATCAGAGAATGACTCATGGTTTCAGCCGTTTACCTGTTTTCCCATAAAAAGGGTTGTTGTCGTTTCCATTTCAAACCTTCGTCGCTTTCATCGGCAGTCGATGCGCCCGATAGCAGCCGTCACCGCCCTTTTCGATCCATCCTTCCAACTCCAGGAAGGTAATCGCCACGCTCACGGCGGCGGGAGATAACGTCAGACGGTCGCCGATTTCATCCACCGTTAAAGAACCATCCGTCAGCGCTTCAAGTACGCCACGTGCGGTTGCGTCCTCGGGAGGCTCCCTGGTTTCAGAGACCACGGGAGCGTCGTCCGTTTCAAAACGCAGCGTCGTTTGTTCTCCAGCCAGAACCTCTTCAAAGGGCGCTCCCGGCGACGATACGAGCCGCGCCCCACGTACAAGCAATTCCAGCGGCAACTCGGAATTCGCCTTGCCGATCTCTCCCGGAACCGCCCAAAGACGCCTTTTCAACTTCGTGGCGAAATCGGCGGTATGACGAGCACCCGAGCGGCTCGTGCCTTCGACGATCACCACGTCCCGGCTCAGGGCCGCGATCAGCCGGTTCCGAATCACGAAATTGCGCCCCAGAGGAGCCGTTTCCGGCGGAAACTGGCTGACCACAAGGCCGCTTTCGGCGATGCGGTCGAGCAACCCGGCGTGTTCCTTCGGGTAATCGTGCAGCAAGCCGCATCCCATTACCGCCACCGTGCAACCACCCGCATCCAGCGCCGCCTGATGGGCGGCGGCATCAATGCCGTAGGCCGCACCCGACACCACCAGCCGTCCACAGCCAACGGCCTCGGTCGCGATCCGGCGGGCGATCTCCCTGCCGTAGGAGGTCGCCTTTCGGGCTCCGACAATGGCCACACCAGGTTTCCCCAATCTGCGGGAATCGCCGCGGTAGAACAGCACCGGCGGAAGATCCTCCCAACCGAGCAACTCGCGCTCCCGCAGAAAATGCCGTGTGGCGAGCACGTTTACGCCCTTTTTTCGGGCCTTTGTCACGTTCTCGTCACGTTCCAGAAAATCCCGCTTCTTTCGAAACGCAAGCAGGCGCGACTCGGACAGTTCGCATTCCCGGCCCAGTTCCAACCAGCCGTCGAGATCTTCCGGAAGTTCTTGACATCGTTCGAAAATCCGCCGCTGCTGCGTCGGCGTCCAAACTGCCGCCGCCGTCCACAACAACCTGTGCAAAGTATCTTGCATGGTCACGGATTCTCCCGGTAGAACCATCGCAGGAATGCTAACCATCTGCAACGCGCTGTCAAGCCTGCGCATTTCTCAGAGGATTCGATTCCACGCGATGACATGAAAATATCGAACGATTTCGACCAGTTGCAAAAAAACGAACGCGGCGGGGATCAAACGGCTCCAGTTCGCGCACCCCAGCAAGCGGGCACACCTGACACCTCAGTCGTTTTCCGCCTCGTTCTTCGGTTGCATGTAGTTTTCTTCGGGAACCCGACCGGAAAGCTCGTCGAGATTTTTCTGAAAGATTTCGAGGGCTTCCTTGCCGAAAAGGACGATCCGCACAAGTTTCAGCACGTCCCGGTTTTTTTTCAGAAACGATTGAATGGTCTGCAAGGCAATGATCGACGCCTGTTCCAGCGGATACCCGTAAGCACCGGTGGAGATCGAAGGAAACGCCACCGTGCGGCAACCGTGCTGGACCGCCACTTCGAGACTGCGGCGATAGGCGCTGGCGAGCAGGCGCTCGTCCTCGTCGATTTCCTTGTAAATCGGTCCCACCGTATGAATCACGTACTTCGCGGGAAGCTTGTACCCCTGGGTGATTTTGGCGTCGCCGGTGTTGCAGCCTCCCAGCGTCAGGCATTCGTCGTACAATTTCGGACCGGCGGCCCGATGAATGGCACCGTCCACTCCACCTCCGCCCAACAAAGTGCGGTTGGCGGCGTTGACGATGGCGTCAGTGTCCTGCTCGACGATATCCCCCTGCACGAGTTCGATGCAATCCCAGGCGTTATCCATAACTTACCCCTTGGCATTTCCCGCCGCGAGGGCGGCTTTCTTTTCGGACTGCTTGGCGATCCACCATTGCTGGCCCACCGCCATGACGGTATTGGCCAGGATATACAAGACGAGTCCGGATGGCAACCAGGCCATGAAAAACAGCATCATGACGGGCATCATCCACATCATCATTTTCTGCTGCTGCGAATCCATCGCCTGAGGGCTCAGCTTCTGTTGCAGGAACATCAATACGGCCAGCGCCACAGGCATGATGTAGTAGGGATCTTTGTCGGTCAGGGAGTTGATCCAGCCCGGAATGAACGGAGAATTGTACAGTTCGACCGAATTCGCCAGCATCTGGTACAACGCGATGAACATCGGCATCTGCAACAGCAACGGCAGACAGCCGCCCAGGGGATTGACGCCCTCTTTTTTGTATAAGGCCATCATCTCCTGGTTCTTTTTCTGCGGGTCGTCCTTGAATTTCTCGTTCAACTCGTCGATTTTCGGCTTGAGATCCTTCATCCGCTGCATCGACTCGAAGGATTTCTTCGTCAGCGGATGGATGAGGATTTTCACGAGGATGGTCAGAAGGATGATCGCGATACCCCAGTTGATAACCACCTGTTGCGAGAATTTCAGCACCCAGAGCATGGGAATCGCCAGCACCTTGAACCAGCCGAAGTCCACGGCGCGGTCCAGTTCATAGCCGACATCCGTCAACTCGGTGTAGTATTTCGGTCCGAAATAGGCGTGATATGCGAACTTCGCCGATTGTCCCGCCTGCAATTCGCGTTCGGGCAGGGTGTGAAACAGCTTCATCCATTCTCGGGTTTTTTCGTCGCCACTGGCGTTCTGGTAGCTTTCCAAACGGCTCGAAACATTCACCTGCGAACGCTCCACCTCCGGCGGAACGATCGCCATCATGAAGAAGCGTCGATCGATCGCGAACCAGCCGACTTTTCCCTTGACCAGCCCACCCTTTTCGGCGCGGGCTTTTTTGTCGGTTTCATCCCACACTTCGTCGTCCACAAGGGATTTCGGGATCTGCATGTTGAACGCGGGACCGCCGAACATGCCCATGCTTTTCAGCGTCGCCTCATCTTCGTATCCGGCAAGCGACAACCGGGGCGACACCGCCGCCACACCACCGCTTTCGTTGGAAACGGTCACGGTGAGATCGAACATGAAACCTTCGGTATGCGTAAACGTCTTCTCGATCCGCAGACCTTCCGGGGTCACGTAGCGATATATTATAGACTTGTCTCCCGCCTCGACGACTTCGAAATCGGCATCTGCAGGAAAACGGAAATTCGCCTCGTGAAAAGACAAAAAGCCGGGCAAGAACTCCCTCTGGGTCAGGGAAACGAGATCCAGCATCGACGTGCGGCCCTCGGCATCGACTTGCTGAAATTTCGGGGATTTCAGACGAAAAGAGTGGATACTCGCCCCGTGATTGGTAAATTCGGCGATGAAATCCTCTGTCTCTATTTTATCAATGCTTTCGGGCACTTCCACAGGTTCGTGATGAGCTTTTTCAGGAACGGCTTTCTCTGGAGCGATCATGACCTCAGCCGTACCGGGTTCTTGTGTATTTTCAGCAACTTCACCTTCGGCAGGCGCTTCCGTTTTCGCGGTTTCGGCTTGCTTTTCGGCTTTTTGGGGAAGCATCGGATGACGACCGTTTCCGGGTTCGGTGTCGCCGGGTTCGTCATGGAGCGTTGGCGCCGATGCAGTTTGTTCCGTCGTTGTGGGAGGGGTCTGTTGCGGGTCGGGGTGCGGCATGATGTAGCCGTAATAGATGTACAACACCACCATCGCCAGAACCATCGCAATGATAAGCCGCTGATCGGATTGCATATTCATCCTTCGTTCAAGACTTGTCTCGTTTCGAAAACGGCCAGCCCGGTCGGACCCTCGGCCATGCCTGATCCACCGGTTCGTAGCCTCCCGGCATCAACGGATGGCAGCGAGCGATCCGAAAAACGGCCTTGATCCCACCGAGAATCAACCCGTAGCGCCGAACCGCCTGGATGGTGAACTCCGAGCATGTGGGCTCGAAGCGACAGGACGGCGGAAAAAGCGGTGAAATGAATCGCTGATACAGGCGCACCGGACCGATGACGATCCATCCCAGCCAGACGCGCAGCTGTTCGATCCATTTCAACAAGCTTTCGCTCTCCCGTCCCCTTTCAACCACCAGCGATTCTGATACGTTGCGAATTCCAGCAGATCGGCCACCGCATGATCCAACTGCGCGGGCAATGCCAAGTCCCTGCGGGGAATGGCCACCACGTCCAGAAAATGGGTATCACGCGGCCAGTGCAGCCGGAAAGCCTCTCGGAGAATACGTTTGATGCGGTTCCGGACGTGCGCCTTGCCCATTTTGCGGCTGACGGTCATGCCGAATCTCGCCGCACCCGTTTTGGAAGGCAAATACCGGAAAATATAGTGCTTTCCTACGAATTTGCGCCCATGTCGCTGTACGACGAGGTATTCTCGCCGCTGCCGGATACGCGATTCCGGAGGAAAACCAAAGGCTTTCATCGTCTTCCGTTACTTGCTTCCCACGTCTACCGTAAGTCGCTTGCGGCCCTTGGCACGGCGGCGATTAAGAACCAGCCGTCCGTTTTTGGTGGACATACGCTTGCGGAAGCCATGTGTGCGAACGCGCTTGATATTGTGCGGTTGATAGGTGCGTTTCACGTCGTTACCTCGTTCCAACTCCTGGACGAACCCAAGCCGTCCTTGATTCAAAAAAGCAACGAATACAACCATGGCACCTCTGAAAAGTCAATTATTTTCTCGCTTTGAGCGCAGGCGAAAGAAGACTTCCCAAAATGCCCTAGAAGTGCAATTCCACCGATCGGCGACGGAAAAAACTCTTTCTCTATAGGATTTCCCACAGAAACCGAATTTGCTTCACAAAGCGCCATGAAAAAGGATACTTTAAATAGAAACATACCAATAAATGCATTCGAAATGGAGTTGGGGCATGAAATCGAAAATCAATCTCGTGGATGTGTTGGATATCGCGATTCAAATCGAAGAACAAGGGGCGCAGTTTTACCGAAAGGCGGCTGAGGCGGAAACCGATCCAGAGTTGTCCGGCATGTTCGCCAGACTGGCAAGAGAAGAAGAAGGACACGCCAACAGCTATCGAAAAAAGAAAGAAGCGTTGATCGAAGGCGAGGATGTTTCCGAGTTAAACGTTTCGAACGAGATCGAGGAATTCATTCATTATTCGGTCAAGGGGAATTTTTTCGACCTACGTGGAGTGGAACGATTTTTTACGGGAGAGCGTTCGATTCGAGAACTCATCGAAGCCGCCATCGATATGGAAAATCGCAGCATTTCGTTTTACGCCGCCATACGCGAATCGGCCACCGATGAAACAACGCGAAAAATGGTGAACAATATCATGAGCGAAGAGCTTTTCCATGTCGTGTACCTTGGAAAACGGCTGGAAATGGGATTCAAGCCCAATTCGTCATCCAGATGATTCGTGTTTTCGCTTACCCGTCCCCAGCCTTATGAAAATCTAACCTGACCAATGATATGATGAGTCCGCTCGTTCCGAGTGCCGCCCGCAAGGGCGGTGTATCGAGGAATCCGTACAAAAATGCTATGGTTCGATACAATTTGCTTCGCAAATCACTCTCCATGAGCGTTTACCCTCTTGGTTGAAAAACTGGGGATGAGTCAGGTGTTTTCGTCCATTTGACATTTTCCTCCTTGAAACCTTCTTGCCCCGTTCGAGGGGAATGTGCTAGGCTGGGCGCGATTATGCCCTGAGTTGCCACTTTTCGGCCTCGGCCACCACGATCCGAGGAGGTTCGTCGATGCATTGCCGTCTGCTTCCCGTCCTGTTCGTAGTTTTCTGCATTCCTTTCCTGATTTCGGCCACTACGGCTCCCCAAAAGCCGCAGCCGAAAATCCTTGCGGATCAGCTTTCGCTGCTTTGGATCGTCGAAGAACGCATCGACGGGGAAGTCACCGATCTGGATATGCTTCAACACGCCATGCAGGCGGACCTGCACAAGATCGGGTTTCGCGCGATCAAAGGAACCAAGGCCAAAGCGATCGCCAAGCAATGCGATATCGAAGCCATGATGAAGGACAGCTTCTGCGAAGCCATCGGCCCAACCGATGCGGATATCGTGTTCGTCGCCACAGTGGATTCCACGGCCAAAGTCAAGGACAAACAACGGCGGAAAAAAGCGAAAACCGTGGGATATCAGGTGAAAGTCCAACTCAAGATGTTCCGCGTGGACGAGAAACGCGAGTACGGTTCCCTGACCCAGTCGTCCTATGCCAAGGCTGGAACCGCCAGCCTAGCCACCCAGGAAGCATTGAAGAAAATCGTCAATCCGATGACGATGCTGATTTCCATCAAAACCCACGCCACGATGTCGAAAGAAAACGTGGCTCAGGTGTTCATCTCCGGTCTGCCGTCAAAAGACCATTTCGACCACATGCTGCTTCATTTTCCACTGATCGACGTCGTTTCGGAGGCGCGGGTTCGAAATCTCGACCCGGAAAAAGGCCAGGTAAGCCTCGTGTTTTCGGGAACGACTGTCGCCGGGCTCTCGCGAGCGATCAACAAATCCTATGGCGTGGGACTGAAAACCACCGTTGTCGGACCGATGAAGCTTGAGGCGACGTACTCGCCGAGCCACTCCTTCGCGATGCTTTCGCATATTTATCAGATCGAGGACAAAAGTGGTGGTCAACGCGTTGCAGACGCCGCCAAGCTCAAAGTGGCCATGAGAGAACAGATCAACGCATTGTGGCGGTATTCGAAAGTGATCGACACCGGAACCGATACGTATTCCCCTCGCCACGCCACGCAGTTTTTCAACGATTACGGGGGAGAATTGATCGTCACCGGAACCATTACCCGTACCGGAGACGTCGATTTTCTGGAACTGGTCGCCAAGCATTACAACGCTGGAGAAGTGGGCCGGGTGAAAAAGTCGGATCCGGGAAACATCGACGACTGGGCACGACTCGCGGTGATCGATCTCGGCAACGAAATCCTGCGGGGGCTCGATCGCAGGACCAACCGTCTCCCACAAGCCGAGAGAGAGCAATACAAAGCGTATCGCAACCAGTGAGGTCCACAACTTCCGGATAGGGCAAAATTCAACTCTTCGAGAAAAGAATGATCGCCGCTTTGTAATGAAAACAAAAGGACGAGAGTCCACGCATGTTTTCTGACGAGGGGCGGCGGATTTACAAAATAAAACCGGCACTTTAATCATAAAAGGCTATATCCCGATAGATAAAAGTGTTGACAGTCACTGTTTTTTTGCTTTATTTTCAAACGGTTAAATATTACTATAAAAAAGATGTTTTACATTGACAGGGTATGTAAAAACGATAGAACGTAAGAATAAGAGTAGCGATAACTATTGATTCCTATGTGATACGTCTTATAGGAGAATGGCCGACTTAGGGGGACGAAGGCGTCCGTTTAAACAGTTTATAACCACGACACGAATGAAATGAGGTTTCAGGTAGAAAAGAGATCGTCGTGACCAACCTATTGCTGATCGACAACCAAGACGAGTTCGCCCGATTCTGGTTGGAAAGGGTGAACGCCCTCTGGCCGGAGGGTATGCATCGATGGGTGACCGATACTTCTACCGTGGAAACCGATTCCGTGGATTTTGTATTTGTTTCCTTGGAAATGGCCCATTGTGAATCGGCCATTGAATTCGCCAACTGGAAAGTCTCTCTTCCCAAAAACGCACGCCTTGTTTTTATCGATCGAGACGACACCCCCTGCTACCTTGAACGAAAATTTCTACACCACTGGCCGTGTCTGCCTCGAAAGCAGCTTTTGCCTTCCCTTCCCTATCTCATTCCGTATTACAGCCACGAACGTCAGGAAGTCGCACCAGTCGCACCGACCGAGCGACCCAGGCTGTCCTCCGTTGCGGAAATCGGCGCCGATTTGTTCGACCGTCTGCCCCTAGGCCTTCGCGTGCGCAATCGTTATGGAGAAGCGGTCTACAAAAATGCCATGTTGTCCCGGATTTTGGATATGAAACCGGCAGTGGGCGGCATCCGCTATCAACTCCTAGGCAAAGGAAATGCGGCACAAAACGTTTCCGAGCGCGAACTCGTGGAACTGGTTCTACAAAACAACCAAAGCAGCAAGCCCTTCATTACCGGTGCGGAATTGGGTTCGACCATCTTCCAGATCACCTTTTCTTCGGTGCAAACCAAAGGTCGAAAAGAAGAATCTTGGATCGTTGAAATCTGGCGGGACGTCACCGAGGAAGTCAAGGCACAAAAGAGCCTCGTCAACGCCCAGAAAATGGAAGCCGTCGGTAGCCTTGCGGGAGGTATCGCCCACGATTTCAACAACTTGCTCGCCGGCATCATGGGCTATGCGGATCTCATCAAGATGCTCGCCAAAGACACGCCCGCCGCACGGTACGCCGAGACGATCAGCAAAACCAGCGCCAAAGCTTCGGATCTGACCAAGCAACTCGTCGCACTCACCGAACGTCGAGAGCAAAGTCCCAAACCCATGAACTTGGGTACGGTCGTCAAAAACGCCACAAAACTGATTAAAGCCGGTATTCCCCGCTCGGGCGGCTTCGAAGTTACCGATTATCATTCCCACGAAAGCGGTCGTATCGTCGGCATTCCCCAGCAAATTCAGCAGTTGCTGGTTTCCTTTTCGAAAGCGGTGCGGGATTCGCTGGAACATGCCCGCCTGACGCTCGATTGCAAGGACTATCACCTGGAACCCACCAACGAATGGGTGCGCAGGAAAAACATCGATCCGGGCGCGTATATCGGAGTGCATATCCGTGTCGAAGGTGACCTTGGCGAATTCACCCTGTTCGAGCAGTTCGAACGTCTCGTGGAAGGCAAAAAGAAGGATTTCGAGGTTTCCGGGGTGAGCCTTCAAGTAGCCGCCAACATCGTACAAGCCCATCAATGCAAGGTGCTGATCGAGAAAAAAGGCCAGTCCGCACAACGGTTGGTGTTGCTGTTCCCCAAACAGGAAAAAACCTACGAAATCAGTTCGTCCGACGCCATCCGCATGGACAATCCATGGCGAATTCTGGCCGTCGACGACGAAGAAATCATCCGCCGCATGTTGTCCGTGGGACTTGGACGTTTCGGGTACGAGGTCGAAACCGCCGAATCGGGACTCGAAGCGCTGGAAATCCTGAAAGAACGCCCGGAGGACTTTGATCTGATCCTGCTCGACATGCTCATGCCAGGATTGACCGGAGCGAAAACCTTTTATAAAATCAAAGAGTTGCTCGCCAATCCGCAGGTCATCATCTTTTCGGGTATGGCCGATCCCGGAGATGTAAAAGATCTTTTACGAGACGGCGCATTGGATTACATCCAAAAGCCGATCCGCCTGCCGGTGCTCGCTCAGCGCCTCAACGACCATTTTTCCCGTTCCCAAAGTGGTGCACAATCCATTTCAACCTAGCTCATCATCCAACAACGAATACTGACTCTTAAGACCCAAAAAATAATGAAATCGAGCATGTCTACGGTTTAACCGTCTGCTGTATCGGTGAGAATTGAAAAGACTATGCGGTGTAACTGTAGCGGCGAGGCGTGAGCCCGCCGAAAGACGAAGGGATGAACGGCGGGCTTACGCCTCGCCGCTACAGCTAAATTACTGTAATTTCGGGATGTTGTCGTTTCTATCTCACGAAAATCTAGACCGTTTCAGAGGTTTCCTCATCGGGTTTTTCCCCGTTGCGGATTTCGATCCGCTGCGCGATCCAGGAGAAGGCGGCAGAGGTGGCGAGGGCGAAGGTCAGGGTCCAGCCCAGGCGGTGAATCGGCAATACCGGCACGATCTGGAAGGTCAGGAACGCCACCGCCAGGGTAAGCATCACCTTGCGCGTGGACTGGAACGCCGCCGCGACGTCCGGTGCGTTTTTCGTGCGGACCTGGCTGACGATCACCCCAAGCGGCGGCAAAGCCAGGAAAATCGCGATGGTCGTGGAGTCGATCTGCAGACCCGTGAGCACCACGAAAGCGAGCGTGGCGGCGGGAATCATCACGGCCAGCAACAGGGGCATCAGCCATTTCCTGCTCCCGGACAGAATCAACGGAAGAAGAGAGCCAACAAGGATTAACAAGCAGGCAGCAAGCCCTAAAAACAGGTAGACCATCTGTTCGTGCTCGATCCCCGGCTTGACCACGGGGAAGCCCGAAACCTTGACTTCAAGCTGCGCGGGCAGACTCGAATTTGTCCGTTTTTGTTGGAGAAAATCGTAGAAAAGCCCCTCGATACGGGAGCGGATCACCGAAGCATTGGGCAAGGATTCCGGGATGGGGAGCATAGCCGATACAACCGCAACGTGGCTTTCCTCCTGCTGCCTGCGTTCGAGCGAATGCAACATGGCGACGATGGAATCCAGGCTGTCGTCCGAAAAATCGTTGTCCTCATCGAGATTTCGCAGAATCTCTTTCAACTCTCCGTCCGTAGCTCCATCCAAAAGACGCTGCGCCAGTTGCAGGCTCTCGGCCTCGTTGAAATCGAGGGGAGAAAGGTCGCTTTGCAGGTATTCGTGGACGTTCTTGACGGCGGCGGTTTTCGTCGCGTTCGAAAACGGTTGGTCGGCTTTCGAGACAGCGCTTTCGATAACCACGGCGTCGAGGTCCAGTTTGTAGATCGACGCAACGTTTTTCAGCCGGTGCACGAGACGTCCCCGCGCGTTTTCGAAATGCAAGGGACGCACGACCTCTTCGGCCTGGTGTATGAGGGCATCGAAATACGCTCGTTCCTCCTGATAGTCCGCGAAGCGTTGCGGACGAATGCGTGCGACCAAAAAGGCCCGATCCCTTTCCGGGCTCACCAGCGGCAAAATATCCTCGTTGCCTTCCAGGAAAAACCACAGGTTTTTCAACTGTTCCCGCTCCGGGGGGATCTGGTCGCGACGGTTCATCGCAAGACTCAGGTAACGCAGAATCTGGGCGATGCAACGCACGTCGGTGATGTCATCCAGCGCCATCAGTTGTTCCTCGACCTCTTCCACGCGTTTTACGTTCGCCGGAGCGCGCATGTCGGCCTTGAAATCGATTTGCAGATAGACGGATCCCCCGAAATAGCGGTCGAAAAAGCGATTGGCCTGCCGTGTGGGGGAGTTGGCAGAAAACAGGTCTTCCATGTCCGTGTAAATACGCAACGATGGCAAAAACACCGAAAAAGCCAGCACGATCGCCAACGCCAGCACGAGGCTTTTCTTCGGGGAAATCCGTATGGCGCGCACGTTTGCCACGACGTAGGGGCTTCGCTCGGCATTGCGGCTGAGTACTGTCAGAAGCGGTAGAAAACCGATGGGAACGAACAGCATCAGACAAAAAAGTCCCAAAGCTCCGGAAAAGGCGAAGGAATTCAAATGCCCCAGAGGCAGAAAAGAGAGCAGCAGGAACATGCCCGCGCAAATCATCAGTTTGCCCATATCCGCTGCGGGAAACACGGGCCGGTTGGAGACGGAATCCTCCTGCTTGAATTTCTTGCGCGAAGCGCTGGCGAAGGTGATCGCACCGAAAAGAACGAGGGGAATCGCCGCCGCGCCGCTGGTGCTGTCCATTTTCATGTCCAGCAAGCCGTGAAGTCCGAAACACCACAACAAAGGAATCGCCACGGCAATGGCCATCAACGCCAATTGCCATTTACGGCGGGCGGACCAGAACGCCCCCGCCACCAGCACGAGCGCAAAAATGGGAACCAGCCACGGCAGGGCGTCGAGTACGCGCTTGACGATCTGCAACTGCACGAAAGGACCGCCGAAATAATAGGCTTTCAGCGGTCCGCGCTCGGCCTCGGTGATCTTCATGACGATCTGGGCCACCTGGGCCAGGTTGGCCTGCTCGTCGATTCGAACGATAATATTGTAGGCTTTGAAATCGCGACTGACGAAACTGCCGGGCACCTGGCTGTCCGACAGAATGCGTTTTTTGAGACGTTCGGTTTCCCGCTCGGTGCGCGGGAACTGGCTAAGCATCAAATCCGCGTGGAGGATGCCGTCCTCTCCCTCCCGGATCGTGCTGACGTTGGTGAGGCTGCGTGCGGAACGAACGCCCTGTTTCTTCAAATCCTCGATTTTCTTGGTGATCGAACTGAGCCGGTGCAACGTGTCTTCGTCGAACGGACGGTCCCCGGTATCTTCCAGGCCGACGATCAAGGTCCGCAACGAACCGGAATCCCTGGTGAAATTCAGCCAATGCGCCACATCCGGATCGCTTTCGGGAATGTAGGCGGTGGGGTCGTCTTCGAAGACGATACGCCCGGTGCCCCACAGGGCGTAGAATGTGAGAATCACGGTAAGGGCCAGAAAAAAGTAAGGAAAACGACGGCACAGGGCTGCAATGCCTGACCACATCTCGCTGCAACGTTCGAGAAACTTTATCATGACGGACCTGTGAAGCTGGGAAGGATCGGAAGGACTGCGGTTATTCCGCATGTTGGTCGATGATCGCCTCCAACATGGCGTTGTCATCGGATGAAGTGTCGCCGAGCGGCGCTTGGGGTGTCTTGGAGAACTCTATACCGCTTGCAGGGGAATTGGCAACAGAAGAATCCGTATTTTTTTCCGTTTGAGGAGATTCCGATGTGGAATCGGCAGGTTCGGCGGAGCCATGAGTGTTGCGCAGTAGGCTTGTACCTTGCGGAAACTTGCGGGTTCCCGACATTTGTTTCCGAGCGTTCTGCTTCCTTTCTCGAAAGGATTCCACCTTTTTCGAAACGTTGTCGCGCGTGTCTTCCAGGCGATTCCCCAGGTCACGGGTTTTCGCAGAAAACTCCGAACGGGCCACCCCGAAAAGCCCCGTCACTTTGTCGTAGGCGGGTTGAAAGGTATGCGTATTCAGGAGATCGTCCAGATGTCCGAGCACGGTGTCGTCCTCGATGTGCACCGCGCCCAGTCCCCAGAGCGCCACCAGCACGAGGCCGATTTTCAAGACGAGTTTGGCTTTTCGAGCCAACGCCTTGTTTTTTTTCCCTTTGCTTTTCGCCATACACGTACCCGAATCCATTCTGCGGAAATTTATAGTTAGTATAACGCATCGGAGGAAAAATGCAAGCCCGATTCCGTCCTCGGGTCATGAACGGGTGCATCACAAAATATAGCGACTTTCGTAAAATCCTCTTTTTTCGTAGCGGCGAGGCGTAAGCCCGCCGTTTTTGCCTTTTGAAAGTTGCTTTTAAGCCCCCAATCTCCCTTTTCGGCGGGCTTACGCCTCGCCGCTACAACCAAATGAATGAATGCTTCAATATCATTGGGCCTATTCGCTACATTTTGTGATGCACCCGGCATGAACGGAAGGAAATGAAAATAGTGCAAAATCTGTTTTTTCGTTTGAAACCTCAAAAAAGGGAGAATGAATGTAGGGGCGGGTGAAAGGAGCATAGCGACTGTAGCCCCCCGTTCTGACAGAGTTTTTCGGTTTTTGGGGAGCTCCGTTCACTTTGTTCACTACACTCGCCCCTACGTTTTTTCTCCTTGGAATAAGCTTTTATAATGTTTCGCACTAATTTAATTTCCGCCCTATCCTGGGGCTTGCTCCACACCTGAAATTGTTTCATTGTATAGTGGGAATGAATGGACCATGGGAAAGGAATCCACACATGGAACTGAAAAAGCAGGTCAAGGTTGCCGCCCCGGTTGCGGAAGTATGGAAATGTTGGACGACGAAAGAGGGCTTGCTCTCGTTTTTCGCCCCCGAGGTTCGCCTGGAACCGAAGGTCGGCGGAGCCTTTGAGATGCTTTTCCTTTCCGACGCGCCCGAAGGCTCGAAGGGAAGCGAGGGATGCAAGATTCTGGCGATGGAAGAGCCCGGAAAGCTCGCCTTCAGTTGGAATTTTCCTCCGACGCTGCCGGAAATCAGAAACGAGCATACCCGCGTGGATTTGTCTTTCACACCCATTGCAAACGGCGAAACCATGGTGGAGTTCGTGCAAAGCGGATGGAAAACCGGTGGAGAATGGGTCGAAGGGTATCGATATTTCGACAAAGCCTGGGACATGGTGCTGAACAATCTCGCCAAGCGTTTTGAATGAGCTTCTCCCTCCGGAAATCCCGCATCGCCTGACGATTTGCAAGATTGTCCCAAGGTAAGCTATACTGATTCTCAGGTGTTTGCTCATGTAGTTCATTTGCCCGCCACCGGTCCCGTTTTCGAGGGATCGAGGATCGCCCTTCGCAGGCGAAACGGTGAATGTTCGCCGGGAGGGATGTCATGTTTCGCCGTATGCTGCTTTGGTTCGCATTGCTGGGAATGCTGGGAACTCCCGGTTGCTTTTGGGACAAAGACGACGCCCCCGCCTCTTCGAAAGGTCTGTGGAAAAAAACCGACGAGGGCTACGAATCCAACGCACCCCGCTGGGGGTACATCGAAACCGGCGA
The DNA here is from genome assembly GCA_963663525.2 of Myxococcota bacterium. Taxonomy (GTDB): domain Bacteria; phylum Myxococcota_A; class SURF-8; order SURF-8. Next base: position 2,186,023 of record CAXXHC010000001.1, on the reverse strand, counting down.
TCTCGACGCCATGCACCGTCGCGGCGCGGTTCGGCTGATTCTGCCGAAAGCCCAGGAATTCGACTACCTGCCCCGCATGGGCCTGCCCCAGAACCACGAACGGGAACTTGTCCTGCGTTTCGTCAAGGAACGCGGTCTGACTCCCGTGGAACTGTACCTCGACCACCGGAGCGACATGCTTCCCTACCTGTTGCAGGGCAAGGGCGACATCATCGTCGCCGGGCTGTCGATGACCGAAAATCGCAAGAAATCCGTAGACTTCTCCGTGCCGCTGTGGGCGGTGACCGAACAGGTGGTGGTCCGCGCCAACGAAAAGTACATCCAGACTCTGACCGATTTACGGGGACGAACCATCGCGGTGCGTAAAAGCTCGTCGTATTGGGAAACCATCACCGAGTTGAAAAAAGAACACCCATACCTGCAACTGAAAGCCGTGGACGAAACTCTGGACACGCTCCAGATTCTTGGGAGCGTGGCTTCCGGCGAATACGACCTAACCGTCGCCGACGACAACCTGGTCAACGTGTTTCAGTCCTACAACGATTCGCTCCGCGTCGCCTTCAATTTGCCGCAAGAGCGAAAAATCGCCTGGGCCTTTCGTAAAAACAGCGAGGAATTGAAGTTCGAGTTGAATACGTTTCTCGGCAAAGCCAACCCGTCTTTAGGCTTGCAGGAAATGGTGCGCGTGGACTGGGAAGAGATCAAGAAACGCAAGTTGTTGAGGGTACTTACACGCAACAGCGCCGCTACGTATTTCATCTGGCGCGGAGAGTTGCTGGGCTTCGAATACGACCTCATCCGCCACTTCGCCGAGCGCCACAAGTTGCGCGTCGAACTGGTCGTGCCGCCCAATCGCAGCGACCTGATTCCCTGGCTGCGAAAGGGCAAAGGCGACATCATCGCCGCCTCACTGACCGCTACCGACGAACGGGCAAAACGGGAAAACGTCGTCTTTTCTAGACCTTACAACTACGTGTCGGAAATCGTCGTCGCTCGAATCGCGGAAGAGGAAAAAGGCACGCTGCCGAAAGCGGAAACGGATCTGGCGGGCCGGACCATCGTCGTACGCCGTTCCAGTTCATACTGGAAAACCGTGGAAAAACTGCAACATCAAGGGATTGCGGTCAAGCTGGTCGAAGCGCCCGAAACGATGGAAACCGAGGAGATCATCGCCAAGGTCGCGACGGGCGAATACGACCTCACCCTTTCGGACAGCCATATCCTGGACATCGAACTGACCTGGCGCGACGACGTAACGGCAGCCCTCGCGCTGGGCGATCCCGTCCCTCACGGATGGGCCGTGCGCCAGGACGACAAGGAGCTGCTTGAGGCCGTCAACCGCTTCATCCGCCGAGAATACAAAGGAGTGTTTTACAACCTGACGCACAAACGGTATTTCTCGAACAAGCGCAAAATCCTCAAGCACACGGAGTTTCGCGCGAAAAACAAGGGCGAGCTCTCGCCTTACGACGCCATCGTCAAAGGTTTCGCCGAGCAGTACGGCTTCGACTGGCGACTGATCGTGGCGCAGATGTACCAGGAAAGCCAGTTCAATCCCCAGGCGCGCTCCTTCGCCGGAGCCCTGGGCCTGATGCAGGTAATGCCCCGCACCGCAAAGTTTTTGGGGCACGACAACCTCGTGCAGCCGATGGAAGGCATTCACGCCGGCATCGCCTATCTGTACTACCTCAAACGCTACTTCCCCGACGATCTTCCGGTGGAGGAACGAACCTGGTTCCTGCTGGCCGCCTACAACGCCGGACAAGGTCACGTGTTCGACGCCCGACGACTGGCCCATGCATTGGGACTCGATGCGAATCGCTGGTTCGGCCACGTGGAAAACGCCATGCTTTTATTAAGCAATCCCCGTTACGCTCGCCACGCCCGTTACGGCTATTGTCGGGGTTCCGAGCCGGTGCGCTACGTCAGCGAAATCCGCAGGCGTTTCGAAGGGTACAAAAAAGTGGCACCACCTCAATAAGCATGTAAAGGTACTTTTCAAGCCAACGATTTCCCAAACCTCTTGCCTCCACCATCACCCCGGTTCGGCTGTCGATCGAGCCTCTTCTCGCAAACGTGCAAATTGGCAAAAAAACGTGCAGATTCGGAACCACGAGCGTTGCGAGAAAAATTGTCGCGTTGCGAGACTTTTCGACCGAAAATAGCCATTTTTATCCAGTTGCTTTACACTTTTTTCTCGCTTACCCTCGACTCGTTGCGAGAAAATCGGGGAGGACTTTGCACGTTTCGTCACGGTTTGTCGCGAGTTTTGCGGCATGAATCGAGCATGACGTGAGTTTTCGTGAAATTGTACGAGTTTGCAGTATATTCACGCGATTTTGCGGGGATGGTTTCCCACATTTTGGATCATTCAGTTCTACTTCTTTTCATGATTTCCATGGAAGGATCTTTGGGTTGGAAGGGTTTCACGGTCTTTCGCCGCCAGGCGAATGGCCGTGAAAACACGGGAAATCCGGGCCATCGATCCGTTCCGGATCGAAGACCCGGCCACCCATTCCTTCATCCACGGAGTCAGGTTCGTGCCAAACCTGGAATGGAATCGCCCTTCTCAACCCGTTTTCACTCTCCGAAATTTCGTGCTAGAATCCCGTCCGCTTCGGCAAACCATCGTTGCACGAGGAGGAACTCATGGAGCAGCACCCGACCCCCAACGCCGTTTCGTACACCGTTCTCAACGAAGGAAAATCCGCCGCGCCGCCATGGGTTTTCGTACACGGTGCGCTATGCGACGCGACAATCTGGTTCCCGCTGTGCCGGGCTTTGCTCGAACGCGGCTTCACGCGCAAAATGGTGTTGCTGGACCTCCCCGGACACGGATTCTCACAAGGGGAAGCCTTCGACGACCTCGACGCCACCGCCGCCTTCGTCGCGCAATTTCTGGAAGACCACGACCTGTTTCCCTGCGTGGCGGTCGGCCACTCGATGGGTGGAGCCATCGCACAGCTTCTCGCCCTGCAACAACCTCAGAAGGTGGAATCCCTGGTGCTGCTGGCCACAGGAGCGACGTTGGGCGTCACGCCGGTGATTTTCGAGCAATTGGAGCGGGATTTTTCCCAAGCGCTGGAAATGATGCAAGCCTTCAACTTCGCAAAGGAAACGCCGCCGGAGGTCATCCGACCGGTGATGGATTCCATGGCCCGTTGCGGCGCGCAAACCGGCATCCGGGATTTGCGGGGCTGCGATAGTTTCCGCACCGTGGAACGCCTGAACTCGCTCCAGCTTTCCACACCGCCGATGGTCTGCGTGGGCAGCGGCGACCGCATGACGCCTTCCAAGAAAAATCGGCGACTCGCCGAATCCCTGGGTTGCGATTTTCACGAAATCGAGGGCTGCGGCCACATGCTGCACGTGGAACGTCCCGCAGCACTGGCGGATATTCTCACGAAGCATTCGGCGTTCTAACCACCTATTATTTTTGAGAAAAACGCCTCCCCGCCGCTGGGACGGGGAAGCGGAAGCGGGCGTGAAATCAGAACGTTTTGCCGGTGAGGCGCTCGTAGAGGTCGATGTAGATTTCGGAGGCATCGCGGATCAGGCTTTCGGGCATCGGCGGAATTTTCGGCTCCTCGATTCCCTTGGCCCTGGCTTCGTACACGGCATCTTTGAAGCCGATCTCCACGTAATGATTGCGCACGAATTCCTTGGACATATCCACCATCTCGCCGGTTTCCTCGAAGCGTGCGGCGTCCCAGAAGCGGTCTTCGTCGGGGGTGCCGAAGACGTCCACGACCATCAGCCCGCCGTGCTCATTGCGACCGAATTCCTTCTTGCCGTCCACGTGAATCAGGCCGTTTTTCAGCGCTTGCGCGTTCATCACTTCGTCGATTTTCAGGCACATATCGCGCAGGGTTTCGATTTCGCCTTCGTTCAGCGCGGCGAGGCGGGTGGCTTCCTCGAAGTCGATCAGACGATCCACCGGTTCGAGCTTGGTGGAAACTTCGAAGTACGGTGCGGGCATACGGTCGCCGGACTTCATCGAGGCGTATTCCGCCGAAACTTTACCCTTTTTGATGCGGTCCGCGAACGAACCGGCGATGTAATGACGCACGATGCATTCGAGGGGAACCAGGGTCTTGGTCGAGCCCTTCAGTTTGGCGGGGTCGGCTTCGATGGCCACCTTTTTCACGCGCATGGCCTTGTCTTCCATGCCGAGATAGTGGGTATCGATGCCCAGGTCTTTGCAAACCTCGAACCAATGCGCCGCGCAACGCCCGACGACTTCGCCTTTGTGGGGGACTTCCGAGGGGATCGGGCAATCGTACACCGAAATGCGATCGGAAAAAACGAACAGTAGCTCGTCGGAATTGTTGCCTTCGTAGATATCTTTCACGGACCCTTTGTGTACCAGTTTCATAGACATTCTCCTTGTCTCAAACGAATGGAGAAATTTTATACTCCATTTTCTTTTTTATTACCAGTCCGGAAAATACGAAATGAGGCTTTCAGACGAAAAAAAGGGGCGAAAAACGCCCTCGAAATAGTTTGCGATACGCACGCCGATCACGCCTCCAGATCGCGCAGCTTTTCGTACAGTTCGCGGGCTTCGTCCGAAAGAGACTTCGGCGGAACGATGCGCAACTCCACGAAAAGATCTCCCCGTTTGTCCCCGCCCATGGGCATTCCCTTCTGCTTGAGACGCAGTTTGCTGCCGGATACCGTTCCCGGCGGCACCTGGACCGTCACCGCGCCGTCGATGCCCGTCACTTCCACTGGCCCGCCCAAGGCGGCGAGGTGGGGAGGAATGTCCTGGCGAGTGGTGAGATTGGAGCCATCGAGCGTAAATCGCGCGTGTGGCGCGAGAGCGATTTTGATGAACAAATCCCCGGAAGGCATCCCCGCCGCGCCGGGTCTGCCCTGCCCCGCCATGCGGATTTTCTGCCCGTTTTTCACGCCCTTGGGAATCTGGATCGTGTAGGATTTGCGCTCGGTACCATCGCTCAGCGTGACGGTTTTCTCCGCGCCGTGGAAGGCGTCTTCCAGGGTGATGGCGAATTCGGCTTCCACGTCCTGGCCCTTTTGATGATACCCGCCGCCGAAAGGCGACGCCCCGCCCATGTCGCCGAAAGGCGAACCGCCGAAGTGGACGCCCCCCGAAAACGGCGAAGCGCCGCCGAAGGGATTGCCGCCCCCGGACGCCCCAACGCCACCCGAAAACCCGGATGCGCCCTGGCCGAAGAACATGTCGAAGAAGTCACTGAAGCCGTGCACCGTTCCGCCCGGATGCACCTTTTTCCAACCCGGCGGCGGTCGAAATCCGCCGCTTTTCCACTCCTTGCCCAAGGTGTCGTACTGGCGGCGTTTTTCCTTGTCTTTCAGGACTTCGTAGGCTTCGTTGATGCGTTTGAATTCCGGTTCGGCATCCGGGGATTTGTTGACATCGGGATGAAACTCGCGGGCTTTTTTACGAAAGGCTCGCTTGATTTCATCGTCCGTCGCGTTTCGCGTGACTCCCAGCGTTTTGTAATAATCGATGAATTCCATATCAGCGCCTCCCGAACGTCAGACGATGCGAGATCTCATTCACCCGCACGCATCATTCGTTTTTCACCACCACCACGCGCGCCGGACGCAGGACGCATTCACCCATCCGGTATCCGGTGCGTTCCACGGCGAGAATCCGTCCCTCTTCCATTTGAGCCATCGGCACAGCCGCCGTTGCCTCGTGCATGGCGGGATCGAAGGTTTCGGTGTCCTCGATGCGCCGGATTCCGTAGCGCCCGAGAATGTCCTGGCTGCGGCGATAGATCATATCCAGCCCCTTGGTGATGTCCTCCTCGCCGCCCCCGGTTTTCAAGGCCCGTTCCAGGTCGTCGGCCAGATCCATCAGGTCGGAGAGGAAACGCTCTTTGATGCGCCATTCCGCCTGTTCGATGCGTTTTTCCGCGCGCCTTCGCGTGTTTTCCATTTCCGCCATGGCGCGCAGGGCACGGTCTTTCCACTCGTCCCTTTCGGCGGCAAGATCCACGGGCTCCGATGCGGATTCCTCCGAATCGTCCTCGATTTCCACCACGCGGAGCTTCGCCTCGTCGCCGGAAGCATCTCCGAAGCTTGTTTCACCCGATTCGTCCCGTGTGTCCAACGGAATTTCGGGCGGCTCGACCGCTTGCGTCTCGGAGGGTTTTCGTTCGTCTTCCACCATGATGTCTTCGTTCCTTTTCGTTTCGGTTTCCACCTCGATGGGAATCCTCATGGCGCCATCTCCCGTTCGACCTGTTTGTCCTCGTTGCGTGAATCCGCGCCGGACGGGCTTTCCTGTGCGCCAAGCCCCATCTTTAAAAGGGGCGAACCCACGTCATTCGGAAAAATTCTAAGGCCGTATTCATTCTTTTCAATAGGCCGGATACGCTCCATTTTTCATTTTTCCGGGTGAAAAGAGGGAAAACACACCAGAGGCAGGAAAAAAGAAATCCGTCCGGTCAACCACTTCCTTTGCAGGAAATTGCCGAGGAAATTCAACATCTTCGCTTGAATCGTATCGACTTGTTAAACGTCTCTTTGCACTATTTTTCGTCGTTTTCGAACGAAGCCAGAGGATCGCGGCCCAATATGGCGTCTTTGCCCGGCGTTTCCTTGGGTTTCACCTCGGGTTCGACTTTGGGGGCGTCATTCGTTTTCTTGGCTTCCGCCGCTTTTTTCGCGGCTTTCGGGGCCGCCTTCTTCTTTTTTGCAACGGTTTTCTTCGGCGCGGCTTCGGTCTTTTTGGCTGCGGCTCTCTTTTTCGGGGCGGCCTTTTTCTTGGGTTTCTTTTCCTCGATCGTTTCGTCCTTCTCGGCGGGTTTTGCAGCTTTTTTCACGGTCGTTTTCGAAGCGGCGGTTTTTTTCGTCGTTTTGGCTGTTTTGCTCGCCGCTTTCTTTTTGGCGGGCGCTTTTTTCTTCGCGGGCTTCGCCTCGATTTCGGCCTTTTGCAGCGGGAAATACGTCGTTAAAAACTTCTCAATACGCAGATTGAACAGGTCCACCAGTTCGATCGGCGCAGTATGTCCGCAACTGGGGAACATGATGTACTCGGAACCCTTGATGGATTGGTGCATCTCCTCGCTCAACCACTTGGGGGTGAAACCGTCGTATTGTCCGGCGACGATCAACGCCGGCACCTTGAACTCGGACATGTGGGCCTTGGCGCTGTGCTGCTGCGCATGGTAGAGCATCGTGGTGAACAGTTCCGGATCGACGTAGCCCAGGTGCCAGAGGTAGGGCATGAAATCGTCCTTGTCGACCAACTCGCCGTTGACCTCGGTGTTGATCGCCACCTTCCAGCCGATCTCGGAAGGGACGAGGGTCTGCATGAACATCGTGACCAGGCTTCTGTGCCGGGAGACGAAGTTTTTGATGTAAGGGATCAACTTGCCGCCCAAAGAACTGCCGTTGAAGGTGTTGAGCGGTTCGCCGTAGGAACCGCACACCGGGATCAACCCGGCGACGCGATCGGGATACAGGTGGGCAAATTCCAGAATCACCTGCACGCCCATGGAGTGACCCATCAGCACGGCGGGCGGAAGATCCAGTTCCTTGTATAAACATTCGATATCGTGGCAAAGATGCTCGATGCCGACGTGTTCCATATCGACCGGCATCTGGCTTTTTCCGTGTCCCCGATAGTGCAGGTGCACGAAGCGGTAGCGATCTTTCAGGTACGCGATCAGGTGCTTCCAGACGTAGCCGTCGCAGCCGATGCCATCACACAGCACTACCGGCTGTCCCTCGCCGAATTCACGGTAGTACAAGCGGGTTCCGTCGTGTCCGGTAATCATCCCGTCTCGCATGGTTTTCCTCCTTGCCAGCTCGTTGGATGGCGTCGTCGTCAGTGCCGTCCGCCCGTTCGAGCGCATATAGGCTTCGTATGATATTTCTTATGACGCGCTACGGCAAGAAAAACCCCATCCCCCAGGGTGATTCCATTCTACTTCTTTCCCCGATTTCCATGAAAGGATGTTTTTTTGGAAGGGTGCCAAGGTCTTTCGCCGTCAGGCGAATGGCCTTGAAAACACAGGAAATCCGGGCCATCGATCCGTTTCGGATCGAAGACCCGGACACCCCTTTTCCTGGATTCACCGAATTCGATTCGTGCCGAATCAAGAATCGAATTGCCCAACCCCCAGCCCCTTTTTCGTTTGAAAAAAATACGGCGATGGTTTAGCGTGAAGTCCAGAGAATCATTCCCCCGAAAGGAGCGTGTCCCGTGGCTTCCGGCGATGAAAAATACGCGAAGAAATTCATCTGGCGCAAAAAGCTGCGAGGCGTCGTCGTCGTTCTGATGAGCCTGCTGTTTCTCATCGGGATGATGTGGGGCAGCCTGCGGCATTTTTTCGAATGAGGTCCGGCATGATTGAAACGGCGCGAAAGTGCGCGAGTGTGGTGTTTTTGGCATGTTTTTTCACGGTTCTGCTGGGTGCGGCGGGCTGCGACAAGGAACCGAAACTTACCCTGCTGTACAGCTACGATTTCAACGACGGCACACTGGGGCCGGAATGGAAAAACGAGGGTGGAGACTGGAAAATCGTCGAGGGGAAGCTGGTCAGCCGCCGGGCAAAAAACAAGGATCTGGTGCTGATGAAAGCCCACCCGGCGGACGTGGCCGTCACGCTGGACATGCTCTCCCACGACGACAAGATCGACATCAAATTCCGCACGCACGGCAATCCCCAGGGCGGCGATTTGCATGACACGGGGGCGTACTCGTACATTCTGGGCGGCTGGAAAGGGAAGATTTCGACCATCACCCGCATTGACGAACACGAACCCAACCGGGTGGAGGATCGCGCCACCAAGCATAAAAAAGACCACTGGTACAAGATGAAAGTGGTGAAAAAGGGCGGAAAAATCCAATGGTTCGTCGATGGCAAACTGTACCTGACCTACGAAGACAAACAACCGTTGGCTCCGCCGACCTACGCCCATTTCTCTTTCAGCAACTGGGCCACCCGCTGCGAGTTCGACAACCTCAAGATTTACCGCGTAGAATAGCGAAAAAGACGCTTTTTTCGCCAAAAACCGTGCCGTTTTCCATCCTTATCGCTTTACAAGTCGTGCAAATGGGTGCAAGGTTGGCCGGGTGAGATCGGCGGCGCACGCCGAATCGTCCCTTATGAATCAACCCCCGACCGGCAAATTTTTCGCCGGGATGCAAGAATCGCCAAAGAGGAAACGATGAGTCACAACCGAACGCAACGGGAAATCGCCCAGGCCGGAGAAATCAGCGACGCGATGAAGCGCATCGCCGAGAAAGAGCACATCGAGGTCGAAACCATCCGACGTGAAACCGCCGAAGGAAAACTGGCGATCCCCGCCAATCCCCGGCACACCAGCCTCGATCCCATCGGCATCGGGCGATGCTGTACGGTGAAAATCAATGCCAACATCGGCAATTCCGCGCTGGATTCGGACATCGAAAACGAGTTGAAAAAACTCGTGGCCTGCGTTCGATACGGCGCGGATACGGTAATGGACCTCTCCACCGGCGGCGACCTCAACGAGATCCGGGCGGCGATTCTCGCCGAAAGCCCGTTGCCCGTCGGAACGGTGCCGATCTACGAAGCCATCGCCCGCGTGCCGAAAACAGAGGATCTGACGGCGGAATTGCTGCTCGACGTGATCGAGAATCAGGCGAAACAGGGCGTCGATTTCATGACCGTGCACGCCGGACTGCTGAGAAAGCACGTACCGCTGGCCAAGAAACGCCTGACGGGCATCGTCTCGCGGGGCGGTTCGCTCACCGCCGAGTGGATGAGCTTCCATCGTCGGGAAAATCCCCTGTACGAGCGCTACGACGACCTGTTGAAAATCGCGAGAGAGTACGACGTCACCCTGAGCCTGGGAGACGGCCTGCGTCCCGGCTGCCTGGCCGACGCGGGAGACGAAGCCCAGTTCGCCGAACTAGACGTGCTTGGGGAATTGACGCGCAGGGCCTGGGAGGCTGGCGTGCAGGTGATCGTCGAAGGTCCGGGCCACGTGCCGTTCGACCAGATCGAAAGCCAGATGAAGCGGCAGCAGGAAGTGTGCAGCGAAGCGCCGTTTTACGTGCTGGGGCCGATCGTCACCGACATCGCCCCCGGATACGACCACATCACCTCCACCATCGGCGCGACGGCGGCGGCCTTCCACGGGGCCTGCTACCTTTGCTACGTGACGCCCATGGAGCACCTCGGACTCCCGGACCTTGAAGACGTCCGAAACGGTATCGTGGCCTACAAAATCGCCGCCCATGCGGCAGACATCGCCAAGGGGCATCCGGGCGCACGGGATCGGGACGACGCCATGAGCCACGCCCGGCAGCTTTTCGACTGGGAAAAGCAGTTCGAAATCTCGCTGGACCCGGACCGGGCGAGAAAAATGCGTATGGAAAATCTCCCGGAAAATTGCCCTGAGAACGGCGATTATTGTACCATGTGCGGACCGAAGTTCTGTGCCATGCGGATCAGCAAGCGGATCAAGTAACCGAGGGCTTGCGGCTCCGCGATAGGGGAGCACGAAGCATGAAAGAAGGATCTCGCGCCGGGTTTTTATCGAGAAAATATCTTGTTTTTACAGGGTTTTTCCTTGCCGGGACGGTCTGGGCGGCGGGCTTTTTGCCCTCCTGCGGAATGCTTCCCGACAGCGCGGGCTGCTTCGACTACTGCGCCAACGATTCGGCCTGTAAGGATAATCTTTATTGCTGGAAAGGCACCTGCGTGCCCTTCGACTGCGAGCACTGCTTTTACAAAGACGACACCTGCGAGTTCACAAAACCGGACGAAGTCATTACGCAAAAGGATGATACGCCGACCTCGGAGGACTCGTCCATGGACATCACGGTCACCAAGCACGGCGAATGCGAATTCATCGCCTGCGGCGATGCTACCCGGTACAATTTCACCCTCAAAGACGAATGCCACCACTATTCCCAGGAGGGGTGCGTGATCTGTTCGCCGTAATGAAACCGGCGAAGCTTGCCCGAAAACCACGATAATTGTACAATAAGTAGTCTAAAATTCTGCGCCATCTGGGCAGGAAAGAGCGTCACGCGTGGAATTGCGTCTTCATCGCTGAGGAGTGGGAAGTATGAAACGAAATCTCGCCGGATTCCGAACGAGGAAACTTCTTGTATTCAGTGGGGTTTTTCTTGTCGGGATGATCTGGGCGGCAGGTTTTTTGTCCTCCTGCGGCGTGCTGCCCAACACCGCAGGCTGTTACGATTATTGCGCTTACGACGAAGCTTGTATGGAAGACCTATATTGTTGGAAAGAAACCTGCGTTCCCATCGAATGCGAGTCCTGTTTTTGCAAAGACAAAACCTGTGAATTTACTTACCCGGAACTCGACATACAGTACGAAGAATCACAGGTCGGGAAAAAAATCCGCTGGGATCGTTTTTTTTCCAGTTTCGGCTATTGCCAATTTCTCGAGTGCGGCAATCCAAGTATGCATAATTTCGTTTTGACGGAAGGTTGCTGGAATTATTACCAGGAAGGACACGTGATCTGCGCGCCATCCACCAAAAAGCAACCGTTGACGGCGGAAGAGTCCCCCGCCAAGTACGATTAAACCAAGTAAAAAAACGACAAAACCTTCTATTTCTCGTAAAATACGGATCGTGTGGTAGAAAAATGCACCTTTCGGCGAGAAAGAGAACCCCATGGCATCCACCGTCTATTTCGTCCCGTTTTACCTGCATCAGAACCAAAACGGCCTGCTCGACCGCATCAAAACCGCCTGCCTGAAAGCGGGCGCCGAGGCAAAAATCCCCTCCGGCGGTATCTGCGCCATCAAGACGCACTTCGGCGAGGACGGCCTCGTCAGCTACCTTCGCCCGCCTTATGCGCGGACCTGCGTGGAACTCGCCAAAGCCTGCGGGGCGAAACCCTTCGTCACCGATACCAACACCCTGTATCGCGTAAAAAGGCATAACGCCATCGACCACCTTGCGACAGCCCAGCGCAACGGCTTCGATTACGGCACGTTGGGCGCGCCGGTGGTCATCGCGGACGGCCTGCACGGCCACGCCTACCAGGAGGCGGAGGTTCCGAGAGGCAAGCACTTCGAAACGGTGCCGCTGCCGGACGCCATCCACGACGCCGACAGCCTGATCGTGCTCAGCCATTTCACCGCGCATCTCGCCGCCGGATTCGGCGCAACGCTGAAAAACCTCTCGATGGGCTGTTCCACACCCCAGGGAAAACGTCGGATGCACTGCCATTCGAAACCCACGGTCAACGAGGATCTCTGCATCGCCTGCGGCGAGTGCGCCCAATGGTGTCCCACCGGAGCCATCGAAGTGGAAGACGTTGCCTCCATCGACACGGAACTGTGCATGGCCTGCGGCGAGTGCACCGTGGTATGTCCCGAACAGGCAGTGCAGATCCCATGGGACGAAAACACCTCGATTTTACAAGAGAAAATGGCCGAATACGCCGCTGCGGTAGTGGCCCAGAAAAAGGGTCGCCTGCTGCTCGTCAACGCGCTCGTGGATATCACGCCGCATTGCGATTGCATGGCCCACAGCGAACCCTGTTTCCGCCCGGACATCGGCGTGCTGGTGGGAGACGATCCCATCGCGCTGGACCAGGCTGGGCTGGATCTCGTCAACGGCAAGATCGTATGGAACGGAAGCAAGATCGTCGAGGGGAAAGAGGAAGACCCGCTGCGGGCGATTTATCCGCGCATCGACTGGCGTACCGTGGTGTCCTACGGCGAGAGCATCGGCCTGGGAAGCCGTGATTACAAGCTGATTCCTTTGACCGAATAGGAATTGTCCATTCGAGCGAACCGCTTTTATTGCAGTTATTACTTGGTGTTAACGATCATTTTCATAGCGGGGTGCCATGGGCAAACCGCAGGTTGCCCATGGGCATCGTTCGTACACGGGCAAGCAGACGTTTCACGTCGCTTGGCCCGTGCCACTCTCTCCACCCACTTCGGCAAACCACTTTTCACGCCGTGATTTGCGCCAAGATATCGGAATTCTTGAGGTATTCGGCGATGCCTACCCGTTTTGCTTTCGGAATCGCCGAAGCACCAGCCGTCCGAGCACCCACAAAAGCAGCAGCGCGGCATAGGCGGCAAGCCCTTCGTAGGTCCAGGGGTTCTGGCGGGTGACGTCGGCGGTTTGCGCCTGATCGCATCCACTGGAAGGATCGTAATCCAACTCGAAGTAGTATCCGAAATCAAAAGAATTACTAGTATCCAGCACTGCATAATAGTACTGATCGACATCTGAAGTCGATTCAATACGAATCGTTTCGTACTCGCGGTCTGTGGAGTCGCTGCCCACAAAGACATCCCGCCCCACGCAATGGGTGTCGTTCTGGCAGTCCTCACGAAGCATCAGCACCACATCGGCAAAGCCGGTGGCCTCCAAAGTCACGTCCACAATTTGATTGGGCCCGACTTTGAAACGATAAACCGCATCGTCTCCCGGCGTACGACCACCGGTGCCTTCGTCGCATCCGCTGCTTCCCGGATTGAAATCCTCTCCGCTGGTGCGATCGCTGAAACGCACATCCTGGTGGGCGAGCAGTTCCGCCGAGATGCATTTGCGGTGTCCAATATCCACCGTAAGATCGAAGGTATAACCCTCGACGCCCGTCGAGTCCGCGACGAGATAATAAGTACCTGAAACTCCAGGAGAATATCGTAGTTCCGGAGTATCGCCCTCGACGATTTCCACCGCCGCCGGACAGGTCGTCCCGTCGTTGCAATCCTCAAGCAGATACAGCGAGGCACTGGCCCCGGCGGAAGGTTCCAGGCGGGCGAACACGCCCTGATGGCTTTCCAAATCGATGCGGTAGACTTTTTCCGTTCCGGGCGTCGCGGTGGCTAGGCAGGAGGACTGATCCACCACAGCCAACTCGCCGATCGTACTGCCGGAAATCGTTTGAGTTCCCACACTTGTCAGACTCTGGCAATCTCGTTCGGTGCCGCCGCAAAGTCCGTCTTCGCAATCGAGACCTGGTATGCAGAAATTCTCCACGTCGTCGCAGTCGTCCCCGCGTTGGCCCAGGCAACGGTAGCGACCGTCGTCGGCCATGCCACAGATGCGCTCGGAATCGTCGCAGTTTTCCTGCATCGTTTCGTCGCCCTCGCACCAGAAATTGATGTTCCCCACGCACTTGCCCGCCGGCAGCAGCGGACAGCCCGAAGAAACTTCCTCTTCCTCGTCCAATTCAGGACTTTCCTCAACGATTTCAGAAAGATCGGGGTCGGCTTCAGGTTCGAGTTCCGCAACGTCAAGCTCGATTTCTTCCGGGTCGGGGTCGCCCGGATAGGGTTCGTCCTCTTCTTCTTCGGTATCGCCATCAGGAATGTAATCGATGCAAATGTGTTGGTCGCGGTCACAGTAGGCATCGGGGAAATTCGGGCAATCCGCATGTCGGGTGCATTCCCACGGATCGTCCAACTCTTCGATTTCCATCTCTTTTTCTCTCTCCTGGACTTCTTCGCTGTCCGCTCGATCTTCACGTTCGTTCTCGGCGGGTCCATCGTTCTGGGATTCGTCCAGGTCGGCAGGGGGAGCGCTCTCCTCCGGGTCTTCGTCGGGCATGACGTAGACGGGATCGTCACCACCGTCGGGCACACAGGCACCGGAACTGCACATGTAGCCATCGGGGCATTCGCCGCTTTCTTCGCATTCACGGCCCGAAAAGATGCATTTGCCGATGACCGGGTTGCAGAAATAGAAATCGGGACAATCGTCGTTGGTGAGACAGGGACCAGCCTGCGTGCTACCCTCGTCCGCGCAGGCGAACGCGAGCAACGCCGCCAGCGCGAGAATCGCACCTGTTCCGAATGCCTGTCGTTTCATGGCTTTCTCTCCGTCGAACATTGCCGAGAGCCTTCGGCTTCTCACATTATTTTCGGTAGAAGCGATCCGCTTTTCGGCGTCTCCTCCCGGATTCGAGAGAGTCGCCGAAAGACGGGAAGTCATGCCGTCGTCATATTCAGAACCTATCCAAGAAAGGCTCTTGACCGGTTATTTTTTCCTCTTTTTCGCGGATTTGCAAGTGTTTTCGAAGACTCCCGAAACCTTCGGGCGGAAATTAAAATAGTGCGGATTTGGAATCGACCCGCAGGGGCCGATGTCCTCAGTGCAGAACAAGAGAGAACATATGTCTGTAATGTCAATAAGTTATAACGGAGGGTGCCATGGGCCAACCGCAGGTTGCCCATGGATTTCGTTCGTACACGGGCAAGCGGACGTTTCACGTCGCTTCGCCCGTGCCACCCTATATTTTAAGGGGTTCCCATCGATAAAGCCAAATCATAACGGCTAAACATGGTGTATCTTAGGGTTTCGCACTTTTTTTACGTTCCGCCCGGAGCCTTCCCGAGGTTCGGCAGTGAAATCGACAGAATGTTTCCCGAAATTTTTGCTCCCTTGACAGGGATGTTTAGGCCTTCTATAACCATCTCGTACCCTTTGGAAACCCTGGAATCGGGAGGTTCGCCGATGTTGGAAAAACGACTGATCGCGTTCGGATTTCTTCTGGCGACGCTGTGGGCCTGCACGCCGACGGTCGAGAAAATCGACGCACTGGCCGAGCAGCAGGGCGGAGAAGCGAAAATAGCTGATATCATTACAAATTCCAAGAGTCCGTTTGCCGTCCGTGTGCACGGTACGGTCACGCTGGCACGGCTGGGAGATCTTAACCATATCGGATTGGTCTACCGCGACCTCCCCAAAGACGAACGGCTAAAACTGGCCGAGGCTTCGGCAACACCGATTCTGGAGTTGCTCAAGCATCCCGACAGCGAAGTTCAAGGCCACGCCAAGGACAGCCTGCACATGCTGATAAAATTCGGGGAAGACAACGTGAAAAGCAAGGTGGGGCCTGCGTTGGTGGACTGGTATCGAAAAGGGTTCACTCGAAAATACGGAATGGGCAAATACTCGGCTTTCAACGTTCTAACCCGGATCGGAGACGCCTCCGTACCGATGTTGATCGACAACCTAAAAACGCCTGACATGGCGATGAAGTCCTTGAAAATATTACAAAAATTTAACGACCAGACCACAAAGAAAAAGGTCTGCGACACCATCATCACCTGGTGGAACGAGCAATATCCGAATCCCGAACGCCCGTTGATCCAGACGCTGCATTATTTCCGCGATGAGCGGGTGTACGAACTCGTCCTGCCCTACCTGCTCGACAACAGCCGTTCGGTGCAAACACGCTACCTGATTCTCGAAGCGCTTTCGCGCGATGCAGACCAGGATAGCGTACCCACGGCCCTGAAAATCGCGCTGGACAGCCAATACGACATCGAACTGCGCGCCTGGGCGTTGGACATCATCGGACAGGCGTCCATGCCGGAGCAGGCGCTTAAGGTGTTTCCTCTGCTCAAGGACGAGCGCGTCAAGTGGGGAGCGTTCGGCGTGCTCGCTCGCCGGGGAGGCTCCGACGGGGCGGCTCGGGCAATCGCCGGATTGAATTACAACGTGAAACTCGGTGCGGGAGATTTCAAGGAAGTCCGTATGCAATTGAAGGATCTGACCTTCGAAAGCGCCGAACCGCTGGCCAAAATGCTCGATGCCAAGCAGGCTCCGCAAACCGCCCTCGCACTGATCGGTCTGGCGGTCTGCTCCAACAAAGAACTCGCCGACCGTTACATCAAGCCCCTGTTCGACAACTCCCGGACCGTCGCCGGTTTCGACGGCAAAGGCGGGGAAATCACCATCGGGGAGTTGGCCAAGCAGGTGTACCAGCAGATTCTGAAACGTTCCTGAACGCGGAGCCGCCAAGATGCATAAAAACGCCGCTTTTTTGATGGTTTTGGTGATTCTTGCGTGTTCCTGCGCAGACACCTGCGAACATGCGGAAGACTTGAAGTCCGCCTACAAAACCGTTACATCCTGCACGTCGGGCGAATCCTGCAAGGCCTTCCTGCGCGTGGGAGACGGCTGCGACTACGATTTCACCCCTTGGGACGCCTGCGGTCTGATCGCCATCAACACGCGCTTCGACGTGTTCTCCGAGGGGCAGAGGCTCGACCGCCTGCACCGCCTGGCCCGCGAGGGATGCTTCAGCATGGAGCCGCAATGCTCTTCGTGCGCCGAACCCGCCGCCGTGCGAAGCCGTTGCGACGAAACGACCGGGCGCTGCGTCGCGGAATCCGCCAACACCTGCCGCGACGATGCCGACTGCCCTTATGGACGGGTGTGCTGTCCCGAAACCGAGGTCTGTTCCGTGCAGGAAGATTGCCCTTCCCGCGCTGAGGAAGACGAATCGGAAAGTGAAAAATAGTCTCTAATTTCAATTACTTAAATAAGACAAGATCGTATCGAACCTTGAAGACAACGTATCTTTCTTGGGTTCCAACGGATTCGGTGCTATAGCTTTTTCGAGCCTCGTTCGTTCGGACATCTCGAAAAGGTGGATTCATGCACGTTCTGGTTCTCAACTGCGGCAGTTCGACCGTCAAATTCAAGCTGTTTTCCCTCGAAAACGACACGCTGACGCCGGTCGATAGCGGCCTGAAGGAAGTCGATCGGGGATACGGCGACGCCATCCGCACCCTGGTCGAAGAACTGCCCGCCACGCCCGATCTCGTCGCCCACCGCGTCGTGCACGGCGGGGAACTGTATTCGAAACCCGTGAAAATCGACGCAGAGGTCATACGCAACCTCGAACGCCTTTCGACACTCGCCCCCCTGCACAACCCTCCGGCGCTGGAAGGCATCGCGGCAGCGTCCGACCTCAACGCCCCCCAATATGCGGCGTTCGACACCTCCTTTCACCAGGGGATGCCCCCCGAAGCCTTCACCTACGCCTTGCCCCAGGATCTCGCTCGCCTCCATGGCCTGCGGCGTTATGGCTTCCACGGACATTCCCACCAGTATGTTTCCGAGCGCTACGCCGAGCTTTCCGGAAATGCCGAAGCCCTCGTAATTACTCTGCATTTGGGCAGCGGAGCCAGCGCGGCGGCGATCTGCGCCGGGCGTTGCATCGATACCAGCATGGGCACCACCCCACTCGAAGGACTCGTCATGGCGACACGCGGCGGCGATATCGACCCGGCGGTCATTTTCCACCTGCTGCGCAACGGAACCTCCCTCGACGACTGCGAACGCCTGTTCTGGCGGGAATCCGGTCTGAAAGGGCTGGGCGGCACCGCCGACATGCGCGAGTTGCTGGCCCGCGACGACGAGGCGTCGAAACTCGCCATCGAGCTTTTCTGCTACCGGATACGCAAGTATATCGGCGCATACATGGCGGTGCTGGGAGGACTCGACGCCCTCGTTTTCACCGGCGGTATCGGTGAGAACTCCCCGGAAATACGGGAGAAAATCCTCGCTCCATTGCAGGGCATGGGCTTCGCATTCGATCCCGCTCGCAATCTCGCCGGAGACAAGATACTTTCGGCTGAAAACTCGGCCATCGACATTCGCGTCATCCCCACCGACGAGGAATTCCTCATCGCTCGCCTGGTCTGGCGTCAAAACCACCTGGAAAACCCCGATTTTGCTTGACAGCACAGGCAAAATCCCCGATTCATGAGGCGTGAAGGTTGTTCCTTCGGTCGCGGTTTTCGGCGAGGTGTGCTGGTGTCGGTGATCTTCTCCAACTGGAACGCGGATCTTCCCTTCCACCGTCTGGTGCTTGGGTGTTTGCTTATGCAACCCCACCGCCATCGGAGAAGCCTTCCCCGCCCGACCAACAGGGAACTCGTCCGTAAGTGGTTGATTTCCTTGAAACCTTTGCGGAAACTCTTCCGCCGCCACCGTCTATCCTCGTTCCCCCGAAAGGGACAGTTCCGCCTGCAAAAACACCTCGGATTCTTCAATCCCGATAGTGAAAGCCGGTGGTTCGTCTGGCTCAACGAAAGAGATCCTGGGGGCTTTTGCGCGTGCGCGTAATCCGGTTACGGCCCGA
This sequence comes from Myxococcota bacterium, assembly GCA_963663525.2. Classification (GTDB taxonomy): domain Bacteria; phylum Myxococcota_A; class SURF-8; order SURF-8. The sequence continues at coordinate 2,167,157 of CAXXHC010000001.1, read as the reverse complement.
TTTCTCGCATATTCGCATGGGTTCCGACTCCCTGTAACACCGATACGCAAAATTCATTAAACATTTCAATATGATGCGTATCGATAAAAAATGAAAGGTACGTACAATGGCCAAAGTGAAAATGACCCCCAGTGAAGCTCTCGTGGAAACCATGGTCGCAGAAGGCGTCACCGACGTATTCGGCATCGTCGGCTCGGCCTTCATGGACGCCCTCGACCTCTTCCCCGCCGCCGGTATCCGCTTCATCCCGGTGGCCCACGAACAAGCCGCCGCCCACGCCGCCGACGGCCTCGCCCGCGTCACCGGCAAGCCCCAGGCCTGCATCGCCCAGAACGGCCCCGGCGCCGCCAACTTCGTTTCGGCCATCGTCGCCGCGTACTGGGCGCACTCCCCCGTCGTGACCATCACCCCCGAAACGGGTTCGATGGGTATCGGCACCGGCGGATTCCAGGAACTGGACCAGATGGACATGTTCGCCAAGCAGACCGTCTATCAGGTGCGCGTCAACCGCCCCGAGCGCATGGCCGAGTTGACCCGCCAGGCGTTTTACCGCGCCAAGCTGGAAAACGGCCCCACCCAACTGAACATCCCGCGTGACTATTTCTACGGCGTCTGCGAAGACGAACTGTACGCCTCGTTGAACATCTCCCGAGGTGGCGGTTCCCGCAAAGACATCGAAGCCGCAGCCAAAATGTTGTCCGAAGCGAAATACCCGGTCATCCTCGCGGGTGGCGGTGTTTCCCAGGGCGACGCCCTCGAAGAAACCAAAGCGCTGGCCGAGTACCTCAGCGCGCCGGTTTGCAACAGCTACCTGCACAACGACTCCTTCCCGGCGAAACACCCGCTGGCCTGCGGACCGATCGGCTACTGCGGTTCCAAGGCCGCGATGCGCACCATCGCCAAGGCGGACGTCGTGCTGGCACTGGGCTGCCGCCTCGGACCGTTCGGCACCCTGCCGCAGTACGATATGACCTACTGGCCGGAAAACGCCAAAATCATCCAGGTGGATGCCAATGCGAAGGTGCTGGGACTGTCGAAGAAAGTCGATGTCGCCGCCTGGGCCGACGCCAAGGAATTCGCCACCGAACTGCTTGGCGCCGTCAAAGCGATCAGCCCCAACCTCGCGCCGAATCAAGATCGCATGGCCGACGTGGAAAAAGAAAAGAAAATCTGGTTCGACGAACTGGAAGAATGGTCCACTTCGACCAACAAACTGATGCATCCGCGCCGCTTCCTGCGCGAGCTGTCCCTCGCCATGCCGGAAGGCTCGATCGTGGCCACGGACATCGGCAACAACTCCTCGATGGCTAACTCCTACCTGAAATTCAACGGCATCCGCCAGCACATCTCGGCGCTGTCCTGGGGCAACTGCGGATTCGCTTACGGCGCGGCGATGGGCGCGAAGATCGGCAAGCCCGACGCCCCCGTCTTCGCCTTCCAGGGCGACGGAGCCTACGGCATCAGCGGCCTTTCCGAAGTCATGACCGCCGTGCGCGAGAACATTCCAGTCATCGCCGTGGTCGCCAACAACCACGAGTGGGGCGCGGAGAAGAAGAACCAGATCGATTACTACGACAACCGCTTCGTCGGCTCGAACCTGCCCACCAACCCCGATTACGCGCAGCTCGCCAAGGACATGGGCGCTTTGGGCTACACGGTGAGCGATTACAACGAGGTGCAGGACGTCGTTCGCGAATGCATCGAGTCCGGCAAGCCCTGCGTCATCAACGCCGTGATCGAGGGTGGCGAAAAGGTGCTGGCCGAGCCATTCCGCCGGGACGCGCTGAACATGCCGGAACGCTATCTGCCGAAATACGCCCACCTGAAGGCGAAAAAGTAACTCCTGACCACGGCGGTTTCTACCGCCGCGAACCTGACTTCAACTCCGGGGGAGGGGTCTCCTCCCCCTTTCATCTTTCGCTTGTACCGGAATAACTTCCTCCGTTTTCGGCAAAACCGAACCGGTTTGGAAGATTTTCCGCCAAACCGTAAAAAAAGCGTTCCAACGCGAAACATACAGGAGAACACCATGGCCGAGCGCGTCATCAACTTCTTTCCCGGTCCCTGTACCCTGCCCCTGCCTACATTGGAGCAGGCTCAGCGCGAATTTCTGGACTACTGCGACACCGGGATGTCGCTGTGGGAAACCAGCCACCGCACCACCCGATACGAGGAAAAAATCCACAACGAAGCCATCCGCCTGATGCACGAAGTCTTCCAAATTCCCGAAGAAACCCATCGCGTGCTTCTGCTGGGCGGCGGAGGCACCCTGCAATTCGCGATGATCCCGATGAATCTGCTGGGCGAAGGCCAGTTCGCCGAGTACATCTACACCGGCCACTGGGCCGAAAAAGCCATCAACGACGCCAAACTGATCGGCGATGCGCGGGTCATCGCCTCCGGCGAAGACAAGGGATTTCTGGAAATTCCCAAGGATTACAAGGTATCTCCCGACGCCCGGTACTTCTACTACGTCGCCAACAACACGATTTACGGCACCGAGCACCACAGCCTGCCGGAATCGGGCAACGTGCCCCTCATCGCGGACATGAGCTCCAACATTCTTTCGCGCCCGGTGGACTGGTCCCGCATCGGCCTGACCTTCGCCGGACTGACGAAAAACCTCGGTCCCGCGGGCATGGCGGTGGTCATCATCCGCAAGGATCTGCTTGCCGAGAACAACCGCAACCTGCCGAAATACTTGAGGTATGACATTCACGACGAACACAACAGCATGTACAACACGCCCCCGACATTCTGTACCTACATGATGAAGCTGTTCCTCGAATGGACCCGCGACCAGGGCGGCGTAGTGCAGATGGACAAAAACGCCGATCTGCGTGCAAACATGCTGTATGAAACCCTCGACCGGCTCGACGATTTCTACACCTGCCGGATCGCCAAAGAAGACCGCTCCCGAATGAACATCTGCTGGGAATTGGCCACGGAAGAGTTGGAAAACGAATTCGTCGCCGAAGCAGAGAAAAAGGGATTGTACGGGCTCGCCGGGCATTTCCTCTTCGGACACTGCCGGGCCTCGCTCTACAACGCCATGTCCCTCGAAGGCGTCGAGCGCCTGTGCAACTTTATGGAAGCCTTCCGTAAAAGCCACGTAGGCTAGCCTTTTTCAGACTTTCCGCTTCAATCGAAACGCCGGACGGGATTCCCGTCCGGCGTTTTTCTTTTTTGGAGGATCTGCAAGCAAACAAATAGCCCGATACACCACGTCTTTTTCTATCACTTCAAATAACACTTGCATTCGCCATTGCTCATACAAATAGCGCTAGAACCATCCTCGCAGACGCGGCACTGGCAATCCGAATTGTCCGTGCAACGCGGGATCTTGCACTCGAAGGGACTTTCACTGATATCGCAAATAGCGCAGGGATCGTCCAATTGCGCAGTACAGTCATTCTCCGGGTAGTAGTAGTACTCGTCGAAACACTCCATGTCTTCGTCTATCACCATTCCTTCGAGCTGTTCGGGAGAAGGATAGCAGAGTTGTTCCGAGCAGGTGCCGGTTCGTGCGGAACAATACCAGCAATTCAGCGAAGGACAGTCGTTGTTGTCCCTGCATCTTCCGTCGTAATTGTCTTCGGGGTCGATGGCGTCCCAATCGACCCAATCCCACGTTTCGCAAAACGTCGAATCCTCGTCCTCGCCACCCAGGCAATCTTCGTAATACTCATCGCAAACGGAGCGCTTGTCGATGCACCACCCGTCGGCGCAGGCCCATTCATCCTCGGCACACTCTCGGTAGTCGCTGTTTTCACAGCCTTTTTCGTCTTCCCCGTTGCTGCAATCGAGGATTCCGTTGCAGACATAATCGTCGAAGATGCACTCATCCCGTGCACACTCGAACTGTCCTTCTTCACAGGCTACATACCAATCCGGTGCCGAAGAGACTGCCGGATCACATAAGGATTCCTGCAATTTAAGTCCCGTTCCCGTTCCCGCACATTGACCGGTGCCGAATTGAATGCAACTGCATTCCGTCATCCCGGTGGTCCGGCCTTTCGCCGCCCAGGAACTCGTCGAAACGCATCGATAATAGCACTTACAGGATAAAACATCGTCGCAGGGTGTATCCTCGGTATCATCGCCCAAGCCGCAACCAGCAAGCACCAAAGCCCCTAAAAAAACGGTCGCTTGTAACGGCAAATGGTTTTTCTCTGTGGATTTCATCGAAAACCTCAATTGTTACCAACAGTTAAATGCATTAACCTGGAAAATTCATGACGTTTCGTCGAGGACTTTTGGGCGAGAGATGTCCGATCGAATTTGAAACGATTTTCGAGGATCGGACAAACCTATCCTCTGGTTTCGTCCCCCTTGGATCTATCGGTTGTCATCGCGCCTCCTTTTCGCCCGGATCGGGCCGACCGGGGTTTTCGTTACGCCGCCACAAGTTTTCTCATGATCTCCGTCCAGAGTTCTTTCTCCGGGGTGGATTCGGACAGATGGAACCAGATTCTGCGCGTCGTCTGTCGGATTCGAACGCCGATCTTGAGCAGCCTCAATCTCAGCGTTTCGATTCTCGCCGTGCCGAACTTGGTGCTTTTGCACGCTTTGCGTAACTCGTGCATCAGGGCGTAGGCTGCCATATGCAGAATCAGCCGGAAGAAGTTGGTGATGAAACGATGGCAGCTCAAGCGGTCTCCGGAGCAATCCAGCTTGAGATCCTTGATCCGGTTTTCGCTCGCCTCGCCGCGCTTGACGTAGAACTCCCGGTAGATCCACGCCGGCGGCTCGTCGAGCGTCGTCACCACAAACCGTTGATTGTCCTTGTCTTTCAGGCGTTCGGCCTTGGCAATCACCCGCCGGGAGGTCGTCCACGATCCGGCCCGGTACCGGCCTTCGGCGTAGATCGTCGTCTTGCGGCCGGTCATGGCCGAAAACAGCCGCGCCGCCTTCATCGCCGTCTCCGCAAGCTTGTTGAGGTTGGCGTTTTTCGCGATGCCAAGCACGTAGTCGATGCCATGCGTTTCGAGTTCGAGGTAGAAATCCTCGCCGCAATAACCGGAGTCGCCGCGCACGATCACCTGCACGCCGGGCCATTTCTCACGAACGCGGTCGGCCAGGTAGATCAACAGCCCGTCCGCGCCCAGCCTGGCCGAAACCCGCCCGGGACGCAGAAAAGGCAGGATCAGATCGCCGGTTTCGCCATCGTGAATCAGCACCGGCTGATAGCAGTAATGCCGATAATAGCCGTGGAATTCGGCAAACTCCTGTTGCCCGTGGGTCTCGTCGTCGGTGGAATCCACGTCGAGGATGATCCTGCCATCGGCGGGTCGTTGGCGATGCTCCAGCCAGTGATCCACCAGGGATTGCAACAGACGCTGGATCGTGTCGTTGTCCGCCGCGTTTTCCAGGCGAGTCAGCGTGGGCTGGCTTCCCAGGTCATCGTCGGGATCGAGTTCGCGGTCACAAGCGGTTTTCAAGGCAGGATCCGAGCGGAGCCTGTCGGCGTCGTTGGCGTCTTCGTAGCCGCAGCAGATCTGGAACACCCGCTGGCGCAGGAGATCCTCCACCGTGTGGCGAATGCGGTTCGGGTCACGGCGATCTTCAAGACAACCGGACAGGCGATGGATCAGGCCAACCCGGCGTTCCACCTCCCGCAACAGCAGGATTCCTCCGTCGGAAGCGATGGCTCCACCATTGAAATCGACCGATATTGTGCGTTTTCCGATTGCGCCAAGCTCAAGTTTTCCGCTACACTGCGTCATGGGCGTTTCCTCTGTTTTATCACTACAAGTGCTTGATCTCACTCGATAAAACAGAAAACGCCCTTTCGTTATTCCCGACATTGTGAATTATTCAGGTTAATACAATTCTACTCCAACCTTTCGAGCCGGTCAAATCGCATCCTTGTGGATACTTTTGGGTGTTTTACACAAAAAAGCGGGGACCGCATATGCGGTCCCCGCTTCGGCGAATGAAACCAGGGAAGGTAGTCTGGTGTTTCGCTTAGATGATTACTTCGCGCCCTGAATCAGATCCTCGACTACGGACGGATCGGCCAGCGTGCTGGTGTCGCCCACCTGGTCCGGGGTGCCTTCGGCGATTTTGCGCAGGATGCGGCGCATGATCTTGCCGGAGCGGGTCTTGGGCAGCGCGTCGGCAAACTGAAGCTTGTCCGGCGTGGCGATCGGGCCGATTTCGGCGCGAACGTGCTTGACCAGTTCCTTGAGCAGATCGTCGGTCTTCTCGACACCCTGTTTCACGGTCACGAAGGCATAGATGCCCTGGCCTTTGATGTCGTGCGGCATACCGACCACGGCGGCCTCGGCCACGTCTTCGTGGGACACGAGCGCACTCTCGACCTCGGCGGTGCCGATGCGGTGACCGGACACGTTGATGACGTCATCCACGCGGCCCATCAGCCAGTAGTAACCTTCTTCGTCCACGCGGGCACCGTCACCGGTGAAGTACAGTCCCTCGAACATGGAGAAATACACTTCCTTGAAGCGCTCATGCTGTCCGTACACGGTACGCATCATGGACGGCCAGGGCTCGGTCAGTACGAGGTATCCGCCCTCGTTCACGCCGCATTCGCTTCCGTCGTCGCGGATGACTTTGGGGCGCACGCCGAAGAACGGCACGGTCGCACTACCGGGCTTGATTGGAATCGCACCAGGGATCGGCGAAATCAGGATACCGCCGGTCTCGGTCTGCCACCAGGTATCGACGATCGGGCAACGACCGCCACCGATCTTGTTGTAGTACCACATCCAGGCTTCTGGGTTGATCGGCTCGCCGACCGTACCCAGAAGGCGCAGGCTGGAGAGGTCATGGCTTTCCACCCAGGAATCGCCCTTGGAGATCAGCGCGCGGATGGCGGTGGGGGCAGTGTAGAACTGGGAAACTTTGTATTTGTCAACCACGTCCCAGAAGCGTCCGGCGTCGGGGTAAGTGGGCACGCCCTCGAACATGACCTGAGTGGCGGCGTTGAGCAACGGGCCGTACACGATGTAGCTGTGGCCGGTGACCCATCCGATGTCCGCCGTGCACCAGAACACGTCGTCTTTCTGATAGTCGAAGATATACTTGAAGGTGGTGGCGGTGTAGATCATGTAGCCGCCGACGTTGTGCTGCACGCCCTTGGGCTTTCCGGTGGAACCGGAGGTGTAGAGGATGAAGAGAGGATCTTCAGCGTCCATAATTTCCACGGGGCAATCGGTGGAGGCATCCGCCACGGCTTCGTGGTACCACAGGTCGCGGCCTTCCTTCATCGAAATGTCAAGGCCTTTGCCTTCGCCGACGCGCTGGACGACGATGCAGTTCTTCACGGTAACGCCTTCTTCTTCGGCCAGTTCCATGGCGCGGTCGGCATTGCCTTTGAGCGGTACGGGTTTGGCGCCGCGGAATGTGCCGTCGGTAGTCAGCAGGAAGGTGCAGGTGGAGTCCACGATGCGATCCTTGAGGGCTTCGGGGGAGAATCCGCCGAACACCACAGAGTGGATGGCGCCGATGCGGGCGCAGGCGAGCAGGGTGAAGGCCAGTTCGGGAATCATCGGCATGTAGACGCTCACGCGGTCGCCTTTTTTGACGCCCAGGTTACGCATGGTGTTGGCCAGCTTGCTCACTTCGTCTTTCAGTTCGCCGTAAGTGATTTTGCGTTCTTCACCGGGCTCGTTACCTTCCCAGTAAATGGCCACGCGCTCGGGATCGGCTTCGGCGTGGCGGTCCACGGCGTTGTAACAGATGTTGGTTTTGGCGCCTTCGAACCATTTGATCGAAATGTCGCCGGTGAAGTCGAAGTTACGGATGTTGTCCCATTTTTTGTCCCACCAGAACGTGTCGGCGATATCGCCCCAGAACCCGGCGGGATCCTCGATCGAGCGGTCGTACATTTCTTTGTACTGTTCGAAGTTCTTGACCCAGGCTTTGTCGGCCCATTCGGGAGTTTCGAACTTGCGGTTCTCGTCCATCATCGAAGTAATCTGTTGTTTCTCCTCGGACATACTTTCCTCCTGTGGATTGAAAAAAACTTTCGCTATGGTTCGAATCCGCGATTTCCCTTGCGGCAGGGTGTCTTGCGTTTCGGGCGCTTTCTCGCACCCTTCTCGAATCCGTTGAAATTCAGGTCAACTCCGGCGACGATTCCTTCAAACCGGGAATCTTGCCGCCGGAGAGAAGTTCGATTCGGATCAAGCGGCCTCGGTGGCGACTTCGGCTTCTTTCTCCGCTTTTTCCTTGGCGTTTTTCGCCATGGAAGAGCTAACGAAGGTCAGCACGGCGGCGAGCAGCATCAGGCCACCCGCGATGTAGAAGGCCAACTCTTCTTTGCCGGTGGCGTCTTTAATCATTCCCGCGATACGCGGCAGGATCAGACCACCCACGCCCCAAGCGGTGAACATGATGCCGTAGTTGAGGCCGAATCCCTTCAGGCCGAAGTAATCCTTCGTGGCCGAGGGGAAGAGCGTCAGGTTGGAACCGTAGTTGGCTCCGGCAAGCAGGACCAGCAGGAGCAACGCCACGGCGTTCTGCTGGACGAAGATCAGGCTGACCACGGTGACGGCCTGGAGAATGAAGAAGCCCAGCATCGTCATCTGGCGACCGATTTTGTCGGAAATGATTCCGGCCAGCACCCGGCCTCCGGCGTTGCCAATGGCCAGCACGGCCACGACGACGAAAGCGTATTCGCCCATGGAGGCTTTCCCCAGGGGAGCCGCGCTCTTGATGACCATCAGACCAGCAGCCGCACCGCAGGCGTACATCAGCCAGAGAATGTAAAACTGAGGCGTCTTGAGCATGTCACGCCAGTTGACGTCCACCGCTGCGGCGGGCGCAGGAGCGGCGGCTTTGTTCTCGGTCTTCGGCGCAGCCTGCGGCGGTACGTAACCGGCGGGCGGGTTGTTCAGAAGCATCGCCAGTCCGCAGACCACGATCATGAACGCGATGCCGAAAATAATCATGGAATTGGACACGCCGTAGGTTTTCGTAAGAAAAGCGGCAAGAGGCGCAATGTAGACGCTGGCGAGGCCGAAGCCTGCCACAACGATTCCGGCAATCAGACCGGTTTTGGCCGGGGGAAACCACTTGACGGCTGCAGGCGTCGCCGTGGCATAGCCGAAGCCGATTCCGATGCCGCCCAGCACGCCGAAGCCAATGACGAAGCCCACATAGCTGGAGCCCATCAAACCGGCCAGCAACAATCCGATACCGACCAGCACGCCGCCGATCATCGCCACCCAGCGGGGACCGATGCGGTCCTGAAGCCGTCCGGCGAGGATCATCGCCAGAGCGAATACGAAGCAGGCCACTGCGTAGGGGTCCGATTTCTGAGCGGCGGTCCATCCCCATTCCTTCGGAATAGCCGCGCTGATGACGCTCCAGGTGTACAAAACACCCAGGGCCAGGTTGATGCCGGTTCCGGCTAACGTTACGATCCACCCTCGATTCCGCTCTGTCGCCATTTCCCATTCCTCCACATCATCGTAAGACAAAACTGAGCACAGGTACGTTCGAATTCGTTCCGAATACAACGCAATATTGCCATATTCGGAGTGCCAAAAGGTTAGAGCCACCCGTCCCCTCTTGGGTGCGTCTTTATGTAAAGTATTTATCCGGCCCCGCCTCTCGCGTCCCGAGAGCCCATGTTGAAAACATGCTGACCTGACTCTCGGTATCCGGCGGTCCCGGATAAAGTCAGGCGTTTCTAAACATAGATTGCGCAGTGTGTCAAGTGTGGTTTGGAAAAAAAGCGTCCTTTTTTAAAATCGGGTTAGGCTATCGACCCAATGACTAAGAAGTCTGAGCCCCCGATTTTCCGGACGATACTACGAATCACCCTGAAAACGTTGGAATTTCTCCATTTGTACGGCATCCCAAACTTAACACCCTGCGTTATCACTCGACACGATTTTTTTTCATGCGTTTTTTTCGGAGGGGCTTCGGAGGAGCCACTCGTTTCCTGCCAAGTTCCAAATATCTCTGAGGACACAGAGAACCTCATGCGCCTCCGACATAAAATCTCTCACACAAAAACTAAAAAACGCCGCTCGTTTGACGAGCGGCGTTTGCCGAAACTGGCGATCCCACGGGGATTCGAACCCCGATTGCCGGGTCGAAAACCCGGTGTCCTAACCCTTAGACGATGGGACCCCATCTCTCTTCAATTTTCAAAATGGTGAGCCGGGAGGGACTCGAACCCTCGACCTCCGGATTAAAAGTCCGCTGCTCTACCAACTGAGCTACCGGCCCGGTCTCCACGCTCATGTCGATGGCCCGAAAACCGATCAACTCCCTCACGCGGAACGTCCTTTTACTCGCTTCCTTCACGCTTGTCAAGAAAACTGAACCGAAAAACTCACCGCTTTTTTCGTCTTTCCTAAAACGTCAATTTCGCCTTTAAAAACGCAATGGAACGCCCCACCGGCTTCTGTCCGAACTTGCTTTTCGCGGCGTAATCCAACGGTTCGTCCGGCATGGTGTCGCCCAGGAAAATGAGCGTTCCGGCAATCATTTCCACTGAAGGCACCACCACCCAGGTCATTTGCGGAAACAGCGTGGCGCTCAGATCGTCCACGTTGAGCACGCCCGCGAGTTTGATCTGCAACTCGTCCTCGAAAAACTTGAAGTCGATGTTGGACACCACGTAGTTGTGCAGGCCGGAAAGGTCGTCGAATTCGTCAATGAATCCACGCACATACATCGCGTTCATGTAAAACCAGGCGGTGAAGGTGTAATCCAGTCCCACTGTCGCCTTGAAAATGGGATCGCCGCTGATGTTGTGGCTCGTGATTTCGACGTCGTAGAGGGTCGGGTCCACCAACACTCCAAACGTGACTTCTTCGGGAAAATACAGCGCCGCTTCGGCACGGAATCCGATATCGAACAGCCATGTCAGCGGATAAGACATGTCGAACCCCGCCATATGCATACGCGGGTACATGACTTCCACATCGTAATTCACGCCCCCGTTGTCGTTCATGTAGGCGTAGGCCGTCAACGCCTGCGGAAAAGAAAAGCGCCCGTAATAGTAGGAAAACGAGAAGTCGATGTCGTCGAACTGGAATTGCGCCTTGGCTGCCGCCTGGCTGTTGGCGATTTTCGATTTGGGATAGATCGTGTTGACGGCGGTTTCATCCAGCGTGATATTGTTATCCATTGCTATATTCTGCAATTCCAAGATTCTGCTGTAATCTTTCAGGGGCGGAGCCGGGAAACTGAGCATTTCGCCCGTCTTCGGATCGCGCACCGGCGCGAAGCCCAGCACCGCGCTCGGCGGAAGCTGAGACGGCTTGAACACCGGCACCCAGATCACGGTGAAGTTGAAGAAATCCGTCGGAAATACCTTGGCTTCGATCATCTGGTTGGGAACTTTCACACTGTATTCCAGCGAGTCGGAAAAATCGCGCGGGGAAATGACATCGGTCGGGTTGAACTGGTCGGCTGTGCCCCAGTTGACCGCGAAACGGCCCACGCGCACCTCGGCGTACTCGTGACGAAGGTGCAGGTAGGCTTCGTTCAACTGCACTTCGTAGGGATCGATCTCGGAACGCTTCGTCAACCCTTGAAGATTGTTGGCGTTGTTGTAGCCATCGAAACGCAGCAGTGTTTCCGCCACGCCCCGGACATTCTCCACCGGAAACATTTCGAGACGCAGTTTCAATTCGTTGCGATTCAGTTCGAATTCGTAACCCTCCCCGTCAATCTCTCCCCGGTTGTTTTCGATGATGAAACGAATGTCGCTGGACAAGCTGCCTGAAAACTCGATTTTATCCTCCCAGCCTTCGGCAAAAGCCAGAGAGGGAAAAAGCAACAGGCTCAAGAACAATCCGATCAATCGTGTGGTTTTCATAGGTTGCACCTGACAAAGGCAGAAGTTGGGAGGGTCAGTGGCCGACGGGGATCGATTCGTGCGACCGTAGAAGCGGCAAGGAAAACGAAAGAAAGAACGCAGAAACGAAGTTTCTTGAAATATCGCGGATGACACGGGCTAGAAGAACGTTGTCAAAGGGTTTACCGCAGAAGCGGGCTTCACGTCAAGTCCATCGAGCCTCAAAGACGTGCCGTTGAAGATTTTCTTTTGGATTTCAGGGCCTTGCGTCTGCCAAGTCCACGGCAGCAAAGGCCACGAATAGGCACGTTTTCCCTTCGTACTGATAAAACGGTTGGCGTTTTTCATAAAACACACCCGCTGGCTGCCGAGTTTCTCGAAGCCGATCAGGCTATGCTTGCGTCCCATGTCCCACAAAATCGTTTTGTCTTTTTCCGCCAAGGAAATCAGGTACTTGCCATCCCTGGAGAAGTCGAGCGAGGTCACCGTTTTGGCATGTCCCTGCATTCTTGCCAGCACATCGCCGGTTTCAAGGTTCCACAGACGGATCGTGAAATCCGCCCCACCGGAGGCCAGCACGCGACCATCGGGAGAGACGGCAAGACTCGTCACCGAAGCCAGGTGGCCGGGCAAAGTCTTCAGAATTTCACCTGTTTTTCCACTCCAGATAAGGATCGCCCCATTTTCGCACCCCGTGATCCAGCGTTCTTCCGGCCCTTTCAGCGCGGCGATGGAAAGCAGTTGTCCTTCGGGAATTTCTAGGCTCCTTTTACGAGTAAGCTTGGGTTGAACCTGCCAGATGGAAGCGGTGTTTTCGCCATCCAACGTAGCCAATCTCGACGTCGTGGGGTGAAACAACAACGCCTGAATCGAGGCGTCGGCATCCATAAGACGTTGTTTTTCGTCTCCATTCGAAGTATCGAGCAGCACCAGTTCGTGCATCATGTCGCTGGAGACGGCCAACAGGCTCTCGTCGGGACTGAGAGCCATGATGATTTTCCCCATCGTGGGGTTCTGGCTCCACAGAATGCGCCCGTGGATATCGGACTGAACCACCTGGCTGGGAAAGAACGAGGCGTAGTATCGCGTTCCGTTCGCCGAAGGAAGAATCATTTCGATGTCGTTTTCGTAAGAAACCGACGTGCGCGAAAAAGCACTAGCGAAATCAAATACTTCCAGCCGTCCAGACTGTCCGCCGAGCGCAGCCATGGTTTTGAATGGGTGAGCCTTGGCGGTGAGGTAGGGATACCCCGGACGGATGAGTGTCGCCAGCGTCGTTTTGCTGGGAATTTCAAGAATCACGAAAGAACCGTCGTTGAGCAACAGACCCACGATGGAAGTATCGGTAAACGGAACGATGCGCTTTACGGCGGGAATGGGGCAAGGATCGTACAACTCTTCGAGTTTACCGCCCTTTTCAAGCCGCCACATGTGCAGTTTTTCCTCCATGTCCGCGACGGCCAGGACCGTGCCGTTGGGCGTGAACGCCGCCCTGTAAGCCATGGCCTGCGGCAATTCCCAGCGTTGGCCATCGCTTCCCAGCACGAAAACATCTCCGCTTTCAGTCAAATAGGCGAGTTTCTGTTGAAAATCGTCCGAAAACATGTCGCTGACACCAGGAATCGGAGCGAGCAAGGCCCACTCCGGGGCGCGCGGAGAATGAATACTGTCCTTGCTGCCGACCACATCCGGGGTTCTTCGTCGGAAAAAAAGCTCTTTGTCTACTAGGCCGACCTCGATCCCCCCGGACTGCCACAACACGATTTTGTCTTCCTTGGCTTGCTGGTAACGCAGCGGGGAAACGAATCCATGCGACCACCATCCGTCCGGTGCCGGAGCCAGCGAAGTAGCGACGTTGCCGGGTTTGACACTCTCCATTTTTTTCTCGGAGAGATCCCATATACGGGTTTCTCCCTCTTTATCCACACTGGCAAGACGTTCGCCGGTGCGGTCGAAAGAAAGCTGCTTCAGATCCCGGAAATGGCCCTGAGGAGTGCGGCGAAGCAACCGTCCCCGACGGTCACGGATACGCAGGACACCGTCACCACCGGCAATGGCGATTTGTTCGCCGCCGGGCAACCAGGTGGCGGCCCAGAGATCGTGCACGCCATCCTGCCAGTGCCTGGTAGTCTCCTCCTCGTCCGGCTCGACCGAGCCGCTGAGCACATGCCCGCCTTCCCCGATGACGATCCACCGTCCGGAACTGCACGCGAGATTGTAGGCTTCGCCGAAAAAGCGGCCCAAATCCAGTTCCTTGATCGTAGAATCCAGCGTCCAACGCTTGATAAACCCGTGGGAATCGGCAGCGATTACGTAGCGGTCATCGCCGCAGAACTTCAATCCATATAGGAAGCTCGACTCGTCCTCCTCGATGGGAACGTGCTGAACCGAAACGTATTGACGGCATTCGAGTGCAGGAAGAAGGGTAAAAGCTCCCCGACTGCCTCCCACGACGACGACGCTTTCGTCCTCGGTGACATCGAGAGACCATAGAAAGCCCTGGTCGATATCGCACTGAAGTACTTGTTTTCCCAGGGAAAGATCCCAATAGCGCAAGCTGCCGTCCCAACTGACGGAGGCCAGCATCCGGTCATCATCGAGAAAGGCCATGGCGCTTACGAGTTGTCCGTGGCCACGCAAAATCGCTAAGACGCGGTAGTCCGGCAACGACAGGATTTTGATGAGCCGGTCTTCGGTATCCTGCCCGGCGACGGCCAGCCTTTTGCCGCTTTTCGAGATGGCCATGGCGGAAATCTGCTTGATGAATACGCCGTGTGGCAAATTGGGATGACCGTCCGAAAGACGCCAGCTTTGCAGGATGCCGTTCGACTCTCCCGCCCACATCGTCTCGCCTCCGGGAGCCGCAATGAGCGAGTAAAACCGCTTGCGCATCGGTGCCGTGAACGTGAGTTGAGGAGATCCTGGAGCGCTGAGCGAACGATACAGGCCATTGAGCGCCGCCTGGTCGCGGGTTTCGGAGAGCACGCTGCTGTAATACACGCTGGCCTGGTCCCATTTGCGTTCTTCTTCAGCCGCTGCCGCACGTTGCAGGTAAAGCTGCTCCAGATTCTGCCGCGCCTCCTGTCGGGCTGCGACGGCTTCATCACGCTGGAACTTCAATTCCACGTTTTTGAGACTGATGGTCACGTAGGAATACACGGCGAGAATCAACAATGCGAGCAAACCCGCCGAAGCCGTGGCTACGATCGCTTTGTGCTTTTCGATCCAACGCCGTATAAGTTGCGGAATACTATACGTAAATGCCGAAACCAGCCCACCTGTATGGAAGTTGTCCAGATCTCCGGCAAGGTCCATGGCCGAGGCGTAGCGGTTCTCTGGCTCGTGCTCCAGGCAACGCATACAGATTGCGGAAAGCTCCGGCGGGGCGTTGGGTTCGAGGGTTTCGACCGGGGCGATTGGGACGTTGATGACCTTGTTGACGACTTCCCATGCGTTTTTTCCGATGTGGGGTGGCCGTCCGGTGAGCAGTTCGTACAGCATCGCTCCCAGCGACCAGACGTCCGACCGGGCGTCGATCTCCGAAATGCGCCCTTCCGCCTGTTCGGGAGACATATAGGCGGGCGTTCCCATCGGGCGACCTTGGGCCGTCTCTAAAGATGAAGTGTTTTTCAGCTGTTGCAACTCTTCGTGCAACTCGCTCTCGCGAAGGTCTTTTTCACCTTCCACCTTCACGAGTCCCCAGTCGAGCAATACCGTTTCGCCGAACTCACCGATCATCAGATTCTGGGGTTTGATATCGCGGTGAATCACTCCCCGGCTGTGAGCGTAAGCGATGGTCTGCGAAAGGTCGATGAGGTGAGGCAGCAGCTTCAGGCGTCCGGCAAGATCCTTGCCTGTCGATAGTTGCTTGAGGGTTTTCCCTTTGACCACCTTCATCGTGTAATAAAAAGAGCCGTCCTGGCGCATACCCACTTCGTGCACCGGTACGATACCGGGGTGCTCCAACTGGCTCGTCACCTTGGCTTCGAGCAGAAAACGCATCAACGTCGGATCGGAGGTCAGGTTGGGATCATCAAGCCGGGTGACTCCCTGCTTGAGGAGTTGCTTGATTGCCACGGGGCGTCCCAAATGGTCGTCCTCGGCGACCATCACCCGACCGATGCCACCACGTCCCAACTCTTTGATAATTTTGTAACGTCCCGGATGTTCCGTGGCGATACGCAACCCGGCGCGCTGGGATTCGTGGCTGGAATCTTCGGAAGGCTGGGGGGGCATTGGAGGAACTGGTGGCTTGGAAGGAAGCGAAGGCGGCTCACTCGTAACTGGCGCTGCATCCGAATTAGAGTGCGTCGCGACAAACAGCGTCGCTTCTTCGTCACCGACCGAATCGAAACCTTTCGTCGCGCCGTCGTTGGCCTCATCTGCCGGAGACGGAGGTTCGACGTTTTTTTCGGTGGAAACAAACAGCGTCGCACCGACATCTTCTTCCCCTTGCTCCAATAAGCTTTCCGGTTCTGTTCCTGCGAGTTTCACAGGATCTTTATCATCCGAAACCCAGAGGGTGTTTCCGGTTTCGGAATCTTCGATGATCTCCACCTTCGGTGGCGTCTGCGCCGGGGTGGAGGGGTCCAGGGTGTCGCTTTCTTCGAGTTCAGGCACTCCGAAACCGTCGATGGTGTCGAATTCCTCGTTGGTTTTCAGCGCGTTTTTCGCAAGAATTCTCTCAACTTCTATTGCGTCTTGCTCGGTGATGACTTTCTGCTGAATCAGCAGATCTTTGAGAGAGAATTCGAACGGACCCAGATTGAAAAATTTATCGAGTTGAATCTGTCGGATCAATCCGAGCTTGACGGCGGCCTCGCCGAACAATCGATCCTGCTCGTTCGGGTGATTTCCCATGGCTTTTTCCGAAAAATCGATGCAAACCCTAAAAAAACACGAAAAAGGAACTTCCCGGTTCGTTCCGACTGGCCTGGTCTCGCTAAATCATCGAAGGCCGTGAACTTTGAGCCCTCCCCCGATGAATATGCAATCTGGCGCGAGAGACAAAACGACCGTTGCGGCATGGTCGGGAATTCCATCCGAAGTATAGCGCCTTTTCCGAAGGTTGTAAACGGGCGAGTGTTTTGCGGGAAAAACGGGAAAACATAATGGTCGTTCGGAAGAGAGCGAACCAAAAAGTTTTCTTTTTCCACGGCTTGGAGTACCCTTGCGGGCGAATTCATCTTCACTTGAATCATTGGATCTGAGGAGAGAAGGTTCGGTATGGAAAAACAATCGGGATTCAACCGCTTACTGGCCGGATATGTGGATCTCAGTCACCGACGCCCCATTTTGCTGACCGTGGGGTTCCTGCTGATCACGATCCTCTGCTTCATACCGATTTCGAACCTGAAAATCGTCAAGGATTTCGAGAACTTGCTCCCCCAGGACACCGATTCGGTCAAAGCGATGAAGGAAAGCCGCAAGCGGGTCGGATCGAGTGACCTCTATACCATCGCCGTGGAGTCGCCCGACGCACGCGCCAACGTGACCTTCATGCAGGCGCTCAGAACGAAAATCGTCGATTCGTGGCCGGAGGTGGAAGGACGTCCCCAGAAGGTGCAAATCCAACGGGAGACCTCGTTTTTCAAAAAACACGCGCTGCTTTACATTCCGATGTACGACCTGGAAGACCTGCGCGACCTGCTCGAAATCGAAATCTGCAAGGTTTCCAATACTTGCCCGCTGGATTGGGGTGAGGAAGACAGCCTTGAGAGCTGGTACGACCCGGACCTTGTGCGGCGACTCGGCTTGCCTCAACAGGTCGGGCGCGAACTTGCCTCGTTTTTCGGCATCGATGAGGACGACAACCGCTTCGGCAACCAGAAGAAATCCACCGTTCCCAAGGATCTCACGTCCTACATGCTCAGCCCGGACGGGCAGATCGGCATGTTGCAGGTGTATCTCGACAAACCCTCCACCAACCTCGACTACGCCAAGGAAGTACTGCTTCGTGGCGAGGAAGCGATTCGGGCGGCGGGTCTGGTGTGTCCTCCGGCGGGAGGACTGTGCAAGGACGAAACCGGTAAATTTCATGCCGACCTGAAGGCAGAGGTCGTCGGTCCCTATCGCTCGTTCAAGGAAGCCGACCAGCTCGTCAAGGATGCCACGCAGGCCACGATCATTTCCGTGGTGGCGATTTTGCTGATGATGATCGTCTTTTTCCGCAATTTGCGTTCGGTGATCCTGGTCATGGTGCCGCTGACCGTCACCTGCGTCTGGGCGATGGCCGCCACACAGATCGTATACGGTCGCCTGACGATGCTGACGATTTTCCTCGTCGCGATGATCTACGGCATGGGCATCGATTACGGCATTCATTTATATAGCCGTACACTGCTGGAAGTCCGTCGCGGCAAAGGCTGGCTGGAGGCGATGACCGTCGCCGAAGTCCAGACCGGTCGGGCGATGTTCAGTGCCACACTGACCACCGTTGCTGCAATGATGCTATTGTTGATTGCCGATTTCAAAGGCTTTTTCGAGTTCGGCATCGTCGCTTCGATCGGCGTCACGTTGGCCACGGTGGTGTTTCTTGGAATGTTGCCGCCTCTGGTCTTCCTCGGAGAGAAGGTGCTCTCCACCCGAATCGCACCTATGAAAAGCGAGACGATTCGTGACCGCTTGTTCTTCGGCATCCGTATGCGCCATTTCTATGCCTTGGCGGCGGTGGTGATCGTGCTGATGAGCGGAGCCAAGTTTTTCGGGCTGGGTTCCGTGGGATTCGAGTACGATTTCAGGAACTTACGCGGGGGGAAGAGCGGACAAACCATCCATTACGGCAAGGTGGAGGGCGATTCGCGCACCACGACGCCCGGCGTGATTCTGGGACAAAACGAAAAGGAAATGCGCGCCGTACACCGCCACCTCGAAGACGTGGTGACGATGGAACGGGAAAAAGTACGCGCGCTGGAGGCAGAAGGACTGAGCCGCCCGGTGATCCGTGCTTTCGGCGATCCCGAATTGAGGACCGAGATCGAACGTCCCGGCTGGACCGAAACAATGCTCGCCGCTGCCAATGACCCGAAATTACGGCAAAAACGCATTGATGAGGGTTGGCCGGAGAGTCTGTTCGACTGGCTGAAAGACGAAAAAGCCCGCAAGAAATTCGCCGATCCCTCCTGGAAAACGAAGCATCTAGAAGAACTCGCCGACCCGATGGAGCGCGCACGGCGCAACGTGACCATCAAGAGTTTCGTGTCCGTGTCCACCTTCGTGCCGGACGAGGACCGCCAGGAAGAACGGATGGAGTTGATCGAGGAGATCGACGAAATCCTGAACCGTGAGGCACTGAATAAGGTGAAAGGGAAAAGCCGCGAAATCATTGACGAATTGAAGACGATGACCGACGTCGAGCCTTTTGCCATCGATCAGATTCCGGCCTGGGCGGTGGAATCCATCCGTGAGCGGGACCGGGAAGACAAGAACGGCAAGGTGCAACGGGGCAAGGTGGGCACGCTGGGCTATGTCTACGCTGACCTGCAACCCTGGGACGCGATTCAGGTGCGGTATTACCAGGATACTTTCGGTTTTCTGCCGGTACGCGGCATGAAAAACGTCGAGGTTCCCAAGGAACTTGAAAACGCGAAAATCCCCGTGGCGGCGTCGGGATTCATCCTTGCCGACGTGATCCGCCTCGTGGAGATCGACGGCAAACGACTGGCCACCTGGGTGGCGCTGGTGGTGTTTTTGATCCTTCTGTTCGACCTGCGGAACTTCCGTTGGGCGCTGCTGTGCTTCTCGACCATCGCCTTGGGCTCGCTGTGGTCGCTGGCAATGATGGGCATCCTGGACGTGAAAATCGGCATGTACAACCTGATTGTCATCCCGGTGGTCTTGGGCGCAGGTATCGACGGCGCAATCCACATCTTCCACCGGTACCGGGAATTGAATCTCGGACAAAAAGGCATGGCCGAGGCGATGATGTCCACCGGCGTGACGGTGGCGGCGTCCTCGCTGACCGACATGGCGGGCTTCGCCGGGCTGATGTTCATTCCTCACAAGGGTCTCAACACCATCGGGGAGCTTGCGGTGCTGGGTATTGGCTGCTGTCTGCTGGCCTCGCTCATCGTCACTCCGTGGGCGATCCGCCTGTTCTACAAAGAGCCGATTGAGGTTTCCGGGGCAAAGGGAGAAAGCGTTGCGGCCTGATAGGTGGTTTTTCCGGGTAGTGCTGGGGATGACGCTGTGGCTTGCGCTTCTCGTCCCGGCCTGGGCGGAAAACCCGGCCCCATTCGCCCCTTCCTACAAAGGAAAAGCGAAACCCGGTGAAGGACTGCCCACCCTGTCGGAGGAGGAGCTCAAGTCCTCGGAATCGTTGCGGATCTGGATAAAAAACCTGGCGGGAAACCTGGAGGGTGACTCTGCCGCCAGCGTGGATGCAAAGGTAAAAAAAACGATTTTCGGCTATCCGCTGCTTCGTTCGTACACCACGAAAGATCTTCGACGACAGGTGGAACACGAACGTGAAAACGGGACGCTGGATTGCATCCTTACCGCCGAATGCCTCGATGAAGTCGCCCGCCGCTTTAATGTCACACATACCGTGCAAGTGGCCGTCAGCCACCAGGAAAACGGAGCCTGGCGTATCGAAATGAAACTGGGACGTTTCGGAGAAGAGCAGGAACGCTACTTCGTCGAAGATGTGCCCGACTTCGCCGATGTGCCCCAAGCGCTGGAACAGATGCTCCCGGATCTCATCGGCAAACGCTCCAGCCTGCGGAAAGGCGAAGGCGTCATTCGCATCACGAGCAATCCGCCAGGAGCGGACGTGTTCGTGGGGGGAAAGCTCCGAGGAAGCACGCCGCTGGGAGTGGCCGGTCTGCATGGAACGAAAATCGACATCGCCTGCCGCACGAACGACCACGGAGTCGCGAAACGGGAACGGGCGTTCGAAGAGGGCGAAATCGCGGAGGAATTCTTTGATTTCACTACGGAATACGGACGGCTGATGATCGATTCCTTTCCCGCCGGGGCTTCGGCATGGCTCGACGGAGTAGAGAAGGGCGTCACCCCCGTAGTGCTTGAAGACGTCAACAGCGGCGCACACGCCCTGCGTCTCGAACTGGCGCCCTTCGAACCGGTAGAGAAGCAGATTGACGTCAAACCCCGCGAACTGACCCGGTTTTCACATCCTTTCGCGCCCGATACGGCATCGCTCCACGTGCGTTGCACCAATTGCGACGACGGCGAGGGCGTGGAAATCTGGTTGGACGGTCGCCTTGTGGCCGAGAAAATCTACCTCGCGAAACTCGATCCCGGCACCTACGAAGTGACGTTGGTGCGCAAAGGCTATGCCAGCGTGACGAAAACCGTGCAGTTGAAGCCCGGTGAAGATCTCCTCGTCGAAGAGGAGATGGAGCCCGGTTTGAGTCTGCGACCAGGACAACATACCGAGACGAAACCGGACTGGCGTCCGGGCGTATTCACGCTGCTTTCCGGCGTGATGGCGGTGGGATTCGGGGTGTTTCTCGAACTGGAAGCACAGGACTCCTACGACCGAGCGGATGATTTACGTGCGGGGAACACGGAGTTGTCCGCCGACGAAGCCGCCGAAGATGCCCGCAAAGAGGAACGCATGGGACTGACCACCCGCATCGTGGGCGGCACGCTGATGGGTTTGGGAAGTGCGGCGATACTCACAGGCGTGGGACTGCTCATCTGGAAACCGGACCGTACGATTGCGGTGGATGGCGTCGTCACGCCGAAGCAGGCAGCGATTCGGGCTACGATCCGTTTCTGAAAACTTATCCGCCTTTCCTGGCAACGGCCAATAGATCACAGAAAAACTCCCCGGCTTCCAGCGTAGTAACGACGAAACGCAGTGGGTTAAACCCTTGTTTTCGCAACCGTTTCAGAATCGACTCCCAGTGTTCCAAGCGCCGCACCGGTTGATACCACTCGCCGCCGATGTTCCGGGCATGGAGGACGTCCTTTGCACCGGGAAGCACGGCGAATACCACGTTGCCGCGTACCACGTGCTTGCCTTCTCGGGCGACGGCTCGGTTCAACGGTCCCGCCATGGCGTTTACCACCAACAACCCACCGGGACGTAACAGTCTGAAAGCATTACGGAAAAAGGCATCGCGGTCGTCATCTTCGATCAGGCAGTGCAGACAATGGCCATCCAATACAAGGTCGGCTTTCCCCGCTTTCAGGGATTTGGCCTTCGTCACATCGCCCTCATGAAAGGCCAGTTTCATGCCCTTCGACTGTTCCCGGGCCATGGCGACGGCGGTCCGGCTGATGTCGATCCCCGCGCCGCTCCATCCCTGCCCATGAAGCCAACGCAGCAAAGGCCCAGAACCACAGCCGAATTCCACCGCGACGCCGGGTTTGGAGCCCTGAAAATCCTCCAGCGCCTTTTCGAGAAACGCGCGATATGCGGGATCTACTTCAGGCTTTCCGGCGGCATCGTCCCAACCTTTCAAACCTCGTTCCCGGATCGAACGGTAGGCCTCCTCGTGAGCCACATACGCTTGCTTTTTCGCCATGCCTGCCCTCTTTTTTTTCATGCAAAAAGAATTGTCCGAGAAAGACATGAGCATATCATGATATGCGAAAATGGTGTGGCTTTTTTATAAAAAAGCCACGGATAGACCTGACCCATCCCCAGTTTTTCATGCAAGAATAAAAACGCTCATGGAGAGTGATTTGCGAAGCAAATTGTATCGAACCATAGCGTTTTTACGTAGGGATCCCTCGATACACCGCCCTTCCGGGCGGCACTCGGGACGAGCGGACTCATCATATCTTTGGTCAAGTTAGACTTTCATAGAACTGGGAATGGGTCAGCGGATAGACGAATTCAGGACGAGGTTCGGTGATTCGAAGTGAAAAACTTCACTTCCCCCTCACCACGTTGGTCTTTACCGTTTCTGGTAGACGCTTTCTCGTTCTTCGAACTCTTCGTGGCGCAGGTGATCCGGCAGCAGGTGGGGAAACATGTAGGCATACAGCGCCGGACCGACGACGAACACTCCGATTACCGCGACGAGAATGCCCACGATGCCGTCGACCGCATAGTGAAAATGCCCGTACACCGTGGAAATACAAAGACTTACAACGACGGGGGCGGAAACCCAGAACGCCTTGCGAAAATAGGTCCAGGCCAGGAAGAAAATACCCACGGTTCCGGCGATGTGCCCCGAAGGCATGGCCGAACCCGGCACGTCGGCATCACTGAGAAATGATGCGGCAAAGGCGGAAATCGGTCCGGCTTCGAGGTGTCCACCGATTTCCGGATAACGGTAAATCGGTCCTTCCACAGGGAAAATCGACTGTGGGAGGAAGCAGAAGAAAAACATCGTGACGGTCATGATGAACGCCACGTGGTAGAATTCCTTGGTTTTTCCTTTGAAATACAAGTAGAGCGGCAAGTAGAGCGTAATGTAGTAAAAAGAGAGGTAGGCAAAATTCATATATTCAGTCAGCCAATAGCTATTGTTTCCCCATCGTTTGACGAGTTCCACGCCGGGACTGAAACCGAACAAGGCCACATCCAAGGCCTCTACGTAAGCATCCAAAGATTGGCTGAAGAACATCCGACTCACGGGTTCGGTCCAGTTGTAGTAAATCCCCAGCAAGAAGGCCGGGTACATGTTGCGTAAAAATCGCATCACCGGGTTTTGGAACAACGGATGTCGGGAACTGTCCTGAGCGGGTGAAAGCACCAAAGCGATAAACACGACCACCGAATGCAGACCGAAGTAGGTCCAGGCCTGCGGACCGATTGTTTCGTGGCGGATGGCGATCAGCAATGCGGAAAACAGGCTGTAGCCTCCGGTCACATAGTCCATCGGTGTAAGATGTGAAAGGTAGGATTTGAGCGTCAAGGGCAGGGTCTCCGGTCGATCTCGGCGGAATCGCCGAGGGGTTGGGGTCATGCAGCTTTCGTTCGATCTTCCTCCACTTTTGCGCTTTTCCGTGGCCGAATATATCGATCCAGCAGAAACGGCAACAGGATCATTACGCCGAACCAACTCAACGCCACTCCAATTGTCCCCAGCGTGCCGATGGTTCGCAGTCCCTTGTGTTCCACGAAGAGCAGGCCCATAAAACCGGCCATCGTGGTCCAACTGCTTGCCGTGACGGTCACACCGGTAGTGCGGAGTGTTTCGGTCAGTCCTTTCGAACGTGGGTCCAGATACCGGTGATAGAGATGAATGGCACCGTCGATGCCCACACCAAGAATCACCGGAATTACGATAATGTTATACAAACTTAACCGTATATTAGCAAGCCCCATGACCCCTGCCGTCCAAACAGATGACACGGCCAGTACCCCGAAAAGCACGAAAGTGCCCGATATCTTTCGGGTAAACATGAAAAGGATCATCACCAGTGCCAGGCTTACCAACACGAGCAGGCGCAAGCCGTCCTTTTTGACCATCGTAACTACGTCCGAAAGAATGAAACGGCTGTTGGCTACCGGAATCCATTCGCCATCGAGGTGAAAATCCGCGTAACGCTCGAAAAACTCCTGCCCGGAGTAGACGTTCCAGTTGTCGATCAACGCATACAAGTGCCCGATTTTCCCCACACTTCCATCGGCTTCGGTGACAATCCGCCGTGCCCAGGCCGGAAGGTCGGTATGGTCGAAAGGCTGGGCGTCTACCATCGTCGTCAGTTCCTCGACCAGACGCTTTTTTTCGCCCGTGAGTTTCTGCATGGCGCGCGTGTGGACGATATCGCCGATTTCGTCAATGATTTCCTTACGTTCCTGTTGATCCTCTTTCGCAGGCACGAAGGTATAGTAGGTAAGGAAGCTCGTCAGCGTCGGGTCATGTTCCTCGACAAGGCGTTTGAGGAGACAATCGTGCACCTTTTTCATCTGTTCCCGGCTGGAACCCAGCATCACGCCCGGCGTCGTGCTGGCGTCTTTGCCGAGCGCCAGGTGATAGTCGATCTGTGTGTGGGTTTCGTTGGCGGTGAGGTTGCGAATGTCGTACTCGAAAATCACCTGCGGTGCGAATCCACCGAATCCCAGGGTCATCACTCCCCCGAAAACGAACAAGCGCCGTAGCCAGGAACGCATCGCCGACGGACGTTCCTCCACCGTTGCGTCCATTTCCGCGTTCTTCGCATGAGGCAGGATGCGAATCGGCTTCCATCGTTGCAGCATGAACAGCATCGGCGGAATCACCAGGATCGACGACAGCACGCAGAACACAAGCCCATACGAGGCCGCAATGCCAAACTCCCTGAATCCTTGAAAATGGCCGAACATCAGCGTCATCAGCGACGCGATGGTCGTCAACGCCGCCATCAGCAAAGCCTGGCCCGTGGAGAAAAGACTGTTTCGGCACGCTGCGGGAAGGTCCATGCCCCGGCGAACGTCGTGAAGTATCCTGCCGTACAGGTGAATGCCGTAATCGATGCCCATCCCCACCAGAAGCGCCAGAATGAATACCGTAAGCACCGTGAGACGACCGAAAGTCAGAGCGACGACGCCCATCGTCACGCTGGCGGCGACGATCAGGGGGAAGAACACCACTGCAATCATTCGAAACGACCGAAAAAACAGCAGAATCAGCAACAGCACGAGTACCACGCTGATGATCGTCGCCAGTTTGCCATCCCGCGAGATCGCGTCCACTTCCTTGAATTTCCGATACGCGCCTACTACTTCCACCTTCATTGTAGGATCGAGAGATTCGGGATACAGGTCGGCGATGAGTGCTTCCCCTCGCGCCATCGCTTCACGGGTGAAATCGATGTCCATCGAGGGCTTGTCGAGTTGCACCAGCACCACGCCGATATTCCCCTCCTCGCTGATGAGTCGGTCGGCGTACTTCGAAGGCAGCTTTTTCGTTTCGGGAGTATCGACGGGGGCGCTTTTGTCTTTTTCTTTGAAGAACTCGTTGAATGCCCGCTCGACCCGTGGAGGAAAGCCCAAACCTTTGACGATTTCTTCCTTATACCAATGGTCCAGCCCCTCGGTGCCGTCGCCATCGTCGAGGAAATTCACCAGTCCCGGCACTTTTTCGGCGACGGTCGTCGTGAATTCGTAATCCAGACGATCCAACAGGTCTTCAAGATCCTTGGTTTTCAGGTAATAGAGGGCATGTTCTTTGAAAAAGGTGGTGTCCCGTTCCACTTGCACCCACTGGGCGTCTTTCCATTCGGCCTCAATCCGCGCCTTGAGACGGTCTTGCATCGTCACGATAGCTTCCGTATCGCCGGCTTTGCTCTCGAGAGCGATGGTGAAGAAGTCGATCGAACCGATTCGGGTTTCGCTCATTTCGAGCGCCTTGACCGAAGGCGTGTTTTCCGGCAGAAGTGCGGCGAGATCCGTTTCCACGGTGATTCCCGTCGCCGCCAGCCATATCCCCACGACCGAAAAGGCCAGGAATATCGCCAGCATCTGATAAGGATGCCGTCGTGCGAATTCCACGTATCGAAGCACGAAACCGCGCCAGTGTTCCAGAGCCTTCTTCATGCAACCACCAAAAATAGAACCGCCGCACTGCCGACTTTTCGAAGCCTCCGTCAGACTTCTCGACCGGCAGGCGGAAACAACCGGGCACCCGTACATAACACGACGGATTCGAGATGCCGAATATTTTCTCGCTTTCGTGCCATTTCACTTTCTTTTTTCAATTTATTAACACCGGAAACCGAACAATACGTTCCTCCGAAAAGGAAGATTCGAACTCAAATCCAAGGACACGTATCTTCTTGCTTCCCTGCGGTATTTTTTCCGTCATAGGCCACAAACAGGAAGTAAAAGTAGGACTATGGTATTTTTATGGGAATAATCACTTTGAAAATGATGTTTACAAATCCCGGCTGCGACAATAAACTGTCCCGCGATTTCATTTTTCGAAACTCGGAACACCGGATGGTTGATTTCAGGTGGACAAAACGATGAGGCGACGATGAACAAAACGACCCCTGGAGGAGGCTCGTGGGTTCTGAATCTTGTGATTCTGGCGCTGTTGGTCGGCGGGTTGGCCGCGAGCATCTACCTTCAAGTCCTGCATGTGGAGGTGCACGACCCCTCCGGACAGCCGGTGGATAGCTTTTGCGCCATCAACGAAGGATTCAACTGCATCAAGGTCGCCAACAGCAAGTATTCCACAATACTCGGCGTTCCATTATCCATGCTTGGCGTGGAATTCTTCGCATTGACCCTCTTTTTCACGATTTTGCATCTCTTCGGGCTGAAGTATTTGCGGCAATGGCCTTCACTTTTGTTCGTTCTTTGTACTTTGGGGTTGATTCCTTCGCTGATTTTGGCGATGATTTCGATGTATGAAATCAAATCCTTCTGTCTCGTATGTTGCAGCGTGTATGTTGTTTTTCTGTTGGTGGCGCTGGTGCTCGGCATTGCCAAACGGAAATCGCTCGGTGCGTTATATCGTTCGGGCGTGGAAGAACTGCTCATGAATTTCAAACGTTCCAAAGGCTACCGTTTTTCCTTCGTTTTTCTCATGGTGATCGGGCTGGGGCAATTCGCCTGGACGCCCGCGTGCATCAATCCCAAGCCCAAACCCGTGGCCGAAACGCCCGAAACCGCCAAAACGCACGACATTCCCTACAGCGGGCAGGTGATCGGACATCCCGACGCTCCGATTCTTATCAAAGAATATACCGACTATGAATGCCCGTTCTGTGGACGCGCCCATGCCGTGATGCTTGAGTTTATCGCTCGCCACCCGGAGCACATCCGCCTCCAGCATCACGATTACCCGCTGGACGATAGTTGCAACCCCGCCATTCGCAGCCCGTTCCACCCCAACGCCTGCCGGGCGGCATTGTACGCCCGATGTGCTTCGTTCCAGGGCAAATACCTGCCCTACGAAACGCTTTTGTTCCAAAACCGCACTCTGCACGAGGAGAAACACCAACTCGAATACGCAAAGCAGGTGGGTCTGGACCTCGACAAATTAAAAACCTGCGTCGCCGATCCCGCCACGATGTTTCTCATTCAAAAGGACATTCAATCGGCCATCAACATGGGAATGCAAGGTACGCCGACGTTTATCATCGACGATGAAGCCGTGGTCGGTCTGCGTCCCTTGGAGTTCTGGGAAATGTGGCTGAAGGAAAAACTGAATCCGACGGTTGTCAAGGAAGAAGAAAACGCCGTACCGGATGAAGTCCCAGAACCACCCGCCCTGAAAGATGAGACGGGAAAAGCACCCAAACCTGAAGAAAAGCTTCCCGAGAACGACAAAAACGACACCGGCAAGCCTTCCGAAGCCGAAAAAACCTGATCCACCCCCATGCTTTCTTGCAAACCGGGCCACGCGCCGAAACATCTTTTGTCGTTTTTTCTTCTTTGTGCGCTGCTTTTCAGCTTTTGGCCCGCCGCATCCGGCCAAACCCTGGCCCGAAACGAAAACGTCCTCAGCCCTCTGGAACGCCGCCTCAAGGATCGCGTGCGTCACGAATTCGGCCTGAAAAACCAATCCCTTCCGGAAATCGATTCCCGCCTCGTGCTGGCCGCCCGGCGCAAGGCTGAATCTCTGCTCGAAGCCTCCCCGAAGCAACTCGACCACGAAAGCCACGCCGACCTTCACGCCTGGATTCGGGCTTTCGGCGCTTCGGATTACCAGTTGAAAAGCTCGTTCATCCTCGGAGACACGCCCGAAACCCTCGTGGAAAAACTGGGAGAATGGGCCTCTGGAATCGTGGGAGAAAAGCCCTGGAGCCACTTCGGCGCAGGCACGGCCCGATGGCAGGGAAAACATTGCGCCGTGGTGTTCGTGGTCTGGCGTCCCGTGCGTGTGAAATCCCTGCCAAGCGTGCTCGAACGTCCCGGCAAGGTGCGCATCGAAGGAAGGGTTCCCTTCGGCCTGAAAGGATTGCGCCTGCACCTGACCGATCCCCGGCACCGCAGCCGCGTGTTTCATCCGAGACTGACCGCCGGAGGCTTCGCCGAAACCCTGCCCTTCGACTCCCTGGGCGAATGGACCTTGGAAATCCTGGTAGACACCGAACGAGGCCCCACCGTCGTAGCTCTGATGCCGGTAAGGGTCGGACCGAAAACGGCCCGCAAACCCATTCCCGCTCTAAAAGAACCACCGACCCCCGATGACTCCTCCGCGACCCAAGCGCTTTTACAATGGACTCAGAGCCTGCGGAGCTCGTTCACGCTGCCGGAGTTGAAGCCCTCCCCGCTTTTACAGAAAGCGGCCCTATCTTATGCCCGTAGAATGGTCGAAGAGGGCTTTTTCGGCCACCTCGACCCCCAGGGCCGGGGCATGTCGGATCGCATGAAAAAAGCAGGCGTTCAAGCTCGCGCAGCAGGGGAAAACGTCGCCTCCAACGTAAGCCTTTCACGTATGGCCGAACGGCTGTACGAATCCCCTGCCCATCGAAACAACCTTTTGCGTAACGATTTCAACGCCGTAGGCGTCGCCGTCGTACGTGCTTCCGGCTCCGGCGGCTCAGGATGGATCGCGGTGCAGCTTTTCGCCGACATCCCTGTCGTATCGAAGTCGTTCCCGGTGGAAGATCTGGGGGAGATTCATCCCAATCTCTGGTTACAGGTACGACAGAACCGCGAAGCCGAGGGACTGCCGCTCCTCGTCGTAGACCCGGTATTGAACCGCAAGGCCGAATCCCTGGTAAAGAAAGCCATTCGTGAAAACCGCCTGGATGCCACTCGCCTGGAAACCCTGACCGTGCGCGCCATCGAAAACGACGGCAGCCACCTTCTGAAAACCTTCGCCCTGATACCATTGAAGGAACAAAGCGAACTTCGCACCGTCTATCTGTTGAACCAACAATCATTCAACCTCGTGGGCGGGAGATTTCTAAAAAACGCGGATGGCGGTCTCACAGCGTTTCTCCTGCTTGGAATCCTCGACAACGGGAACGAAAATTCCGTAAAATAGCCGCGTTTACGTCCCATCATCTCGTTCAACAGGCAAATGCCCGTTGAAAAACGCCTGAAAACTGCTAAGATAATCCCACTTACGAAGACACGTTGTCGTTTTAGATTCGACCAACAAGAAAACTCCACGCCGAGAAGATCATGGATTTGTACCGGAAAGAAGGTGTCGCATGAAGGTTTCGCATTGGATGTCGATTCTATTTATCTTAGTACTTTCAATGAGTTTCATCGCTTGTGATGACGGCAGCGCCGGTACACCCGACGACGGTGACAACGATCGCCAGACCGAAACGGAACAACCGGTGGCGGATGAGGAAGAATCGGTAATCCCGGAAGACAAAGACTCCCCCATCGACGGCGACCCGGACGAGATGGAGGAAATCGAACCGGACGCCGACCCGGACGAAGAAGAACCCGCCGAACTGGAGGAACTGGAGGAGTTGGAAATTCCCGAAATCGACGGCAACTGGGAAGGCTTGGAATGGGAGGAAACTCAGCCCTGCCAGTGTTTCGAGCAAAACGATTGCTGTGACGGCTGCTGGCCCATCAACGAGGGGGGGCCCTGCGACGATGGCAACTCCGAAACCCAGGACGATACCTGCCACAACGGCATCTGTGCAGGTTGCAACCCGGCAGCAGTGGACGTAACCCACTTGGCCTCCGTCGGGGGTTCTCCCACGGCCATCACCCTTTACGACAACCTGCTGCTGGCCAGTTCCTGGCACGGCACCGGCGGATTTGTTCTAAACCAGGAGAATCCCACGTTTCCTTACGCGATCGGATCCTTTGTACTTGATCCGATGCCCAACGACGTCTCGACCTTCGGCATCGAGGTATGGGATCAGTACGCTTTCATCATGGCAAGTTACGGGGGAGCCTATGTTTTCGACATCTCCGACCCGACCACGCCGGTTCAGGTGACCCGCATCCGCAACGTGGTGGAAGGCAGCGGAACCATTCCCTACAATGACGTACGTTTCCAGAACAATATCGCCTATTTCGCGGCAGGTGCGAGCGAATGCATCGACATCTGGGACGTCACCCAGATCGACGCCGCCTCCCACCTCGCCCAGTTCCTGCCGGAAGACGGCTCCCCAAGCTGCACCGTTTCGGACCTCGTGATCGATGACGACACCCTGTACGCGGCGGCAGGCAACATCGGACTACTGATACTCGACATCTCCCAACCCGACCAGCCCCAGCAGTTGGGCGCATTCACCTTGCCCGATCCCGATAACGAACTGGATTACATCTGGGCCAACGGCCTTGAGGTGCGCGACGATCTCGCCTACGTGACCTTCGGACGAGAAGGGCTGTTCATCCTCGACGTTTCCGACCCATCCCAACCGGTGGAAAAAAGCCACCTGGACCTGGATTGCAACAGCAACACCGTGCGACTTCGCGGCCAGTATGCCTTCGTGGCCTGCCGGGAGACCTTCGATGCGGGCTCGGTCAAGATCGTGAACATCTCCGACCCGAATTCCCCCAATGAAATCCGCAACTTGATTATGAACGATTCTCCCTGGGACATGCGGATGGACGATCATTATCTCTACATCGCCGACCTCGAAGCAGGGGTCAAGATTTACAACATCTCCGACCCTACGCTTCCCACTCTCAAAGGCATGTTCCTCTACCCAGGGTTTTCGAATGCCATTTCGGCAGTGGGAAGCGACCGCGTATACATGGGCGGCGTGAACGATTGGTTGTGGGGAGTCAACATGTCCTGGCCCAGCCATCCGGTCTCCATCGGAGTGAACAACATGGACCACGACATCTACGACATCCAAGCCTTCGGCAATACCATTTTCGTGGCAACTTCCGGCGGATTGCATTGGCTCGAAGCCCATCCCCTGGTTTTCCAGGAAAAGGGATACATCGACACCGACGACAACGCCCACCGGATGTATTTCGATCCCCCATTCCTATACCTGGC
Source organism: Myxococcota bacterium (assembly GCA_963663525.2). Taxonomy (GTDB): domain Bacteria; phylum Myxococcota_A; class SURF-8; order SURF-8. The sequence continues at coordinate 2,135,591 of CAXXHC010000001.1, read as the reverse complement.
TATCGCGAATTCCGGCTTTGAAATCTACGAATTTTCCGGCGATTTCGATGCTTTACCTGTAAAACGATCGGTAATGGAGGCCGGTGGGCGCGTGGAATCGGTCGCATCGAACGGCCAATACCTTTTCGTCTGCCAGCGAAGCGGAAGCATGTTGCAGGCCTACGATATTTCCGATCCGACCCAACCCGTCAAAGTCGATGAAACGGGCGCACACTGCGACGAAGTATGGACTTCCCCCGACTATGCCTACGTATACACGACTTCATACACCGGAGGTATGCAGGTGTTCGAATACGGCGGCGCGGGAAACGTGCTTGACGATACGCCCGTAAAGGAGTTTTCCAGCACAAGAATCCGGCGCTTCCATCATTCGGGTGGACGTCTGTACGGTGTGGGTGGAGACAATCTGTACGTCTTCGATCTCAGCGAAACGCCCGGCAACCCGGAATTGCTCGACACGGTGGCTTTGGGTGGCGTGGATGCCCGCGACTTCACCCGCTTCGGAAACACCGGCTTCGTCGCCTGTGCAGACGTGGGACTGGTGATGATCCAACTGGACGTCTGCTACTGATCTCTTCTCGCCGGGTTCCATGGAGAACCCGGCGTTTTCTTTAATCTCCAAACAAAAAAAGCCCCCGAAAACGGGAGCTTGGAAATGCACGGGAATGCAGGAAAAGCGTCAGTTGTCCTTGATGACGATATCCTGTTCGTTTTCGATGTCCACGGTCTGAACCTGGGAAAACTGTTCGCTGGTGAGTTGGTTGGCGTGCTCGCGCAGGATGAAGATGCCTGTCAGGGTTAGCACGATGAACACCAGCAGAGCAGCGCCGAATTTGTAATAGCGTTGATTCGAGGTTTGCACCTTTTTGACGGCTTTTTGATCTTTGACCGCCGTAACGATCATGGTGCGCCGGAAATTACGCTCTTCGGTTCCTTCAAGACGATGAATCCCGCTTTGGGTGGCCTGGGACTCTGCCGGATTTCCGATCTCCGTATCGGAATCGCTTTCGGGAGGGGCCTGCATGGAATCGTAACTACTGGATTCAATGGAAAGATTCATCACCGGCAGGCTGATAGTGGAAGTGGAAACGTCCTGTATGTCTTGGAAATATCCTTGGGCGGCGGGAATGTCTTCCGCGTTGACCCATTGTTTCGAGTCGAGTACGTAAACACGATCCTCAGGCTTGATTTTCCCCCGTTTCACCAAACCTGTGAGTTGTTCGTCGTCCTTGATACCAAGCGTTTTGCCCTTACGCTTGATCGCGTATTTATGACTCATCAGGCTTCCCTTTCCCTCAGTTGAATCCAAAAGATTCAACTCCATCTTCTAGAAATGTAACATTCGAGCCAATCATTTGCAAGAATGAAATGAACGAATCATTCATTTTTCTCGCATATGTCCATACAGAGAAATCCGTCTGGCCATCCCCCCACCGGGTCGCCACGCGACCTGAATGCGCCTGATTTTTCGCGAATAGCGACCTCGTTATACCCGCCTGAAAGATGAGGAAAACTCCCTGTTTCAAGGCTTCGAAAGCCGAACCCGCTCCCTAAAAGCATTCCACACCCATCCAGAAATTTCAAGCAATTGTTCCATTTATTTTAAGTTTGGAAGACATTCCATATTCATGTGCTCCTCTGGCTGAAAATGGATGCCCGACCGTTATCCACACCTTTGAAAATTCGGCGATTCGGGGCCTTGCCGACCCTCCGATTCATGCCCGGTGTCCCTGTCGTTTCCCACGATAGTAAAATAGATACCTTTTCAGACGGAAACGAGGTATTATTCAATAGTTGCAGTATGATGACTATCCAGTTCAAATCGTGATCCAAGCCTATGCGTTTCCCGTTTTTCAATCGAAGGCAATGGACGAACTCCCTTTTGTGGGTTTGCCTGCTGTTTTGTGGCGGAGCCATTGTCGCTTGCGAGGAAACCGGACAGACAACAGAGACAGGGGATCGCGAAGTCACAGAGACGATTTCAGACACCGATCCGGATGCAACGGAAATCGAGCAAGACGCGAATGAAATAGGGGATTTTGACGAAGAGGAAGATCTCTTTCCCGAAGGAGATGACTCGTTCGATGAAGACCGGGACATCTTCGAGGAACTGGCGGAAGAAGAGGAAGAAAGCCCCGGAGAAAGGGAATGGAGCGAATTCTGGTCCCAGTACGACTCGAAAGTCAAACGGATCTGTACGTCAGATGATTTTTGCCATTTCCAGGAAATGATTGTCGCCCCCCGCAGGCTAGGCAGGATCGATGCTATTCAACGGGACGGAGACACGATGTGGTTTGCGGAACTGGGCTCCAATTCCAGCCTGATCCGCTACGACGCAAACCGCTGGAGCCTCTTCGAACTTCCCGACGGATTGGAGGCCGAAATCTTCGACGTGCGGCACGACGACACCGGTCTAAAGATCCTGACTGCCACCCACGGCGGGCGTATCGGCCTGTACACCCAACAGGGCTGGGACGTCGTGGATGTCTCCCTGGGTTTGGGATCATTCGCCTGGGACCACACCGAAGTCCATCTGGGGCTTTTCACAGGAAAGGAAACGGACGGAAACTGGCAACCGTATTTGCTCGACTGGGGGGAAGAACCCCAGCGGATCGAAACCTCGCAAACCCTGCACCCCTACTCTCTTTTCGCGCGGGACTACGAAATCCTGGCGCTGAACGAGCAGGGAACTCTGCTCAAAGACTTCATCCCCGACATTGCCTGCTCGCAAACGACCGAACGGCTTCGTCTCGACAATGAGGGGCGCATTCTTGCCTTCGCGAAAGACGCACAAGACGGCCACCTCCAGGACGGCATCACTTGGTTTCGGGAAGGAGAGTACGAAGGTTGTGTCGTCTTTTCGGATCTGCCCGACGACGCCATGTGGTACGATTTCTATACTGCAGATGATGAAAGCCTGTGGTTTTCGGGAAGTACGGGACGAGTCGCGCACTTCGTGGAAGACGGTTGGAAATTCTGGAGGGTATACGACCCGGTAGACGAAACGATTCCCGACATGACGGCGATTCACGGGCTGGGTGAAACCGTTTTCGTGGGAACCTCCAACGGGAGGATCTTCGAATACAACGGCGAAAACTGGGGCGGGCGCGGAGGACTAGTACAAACTACGTTTTCGGAGGTGACCGCCGTCAACGAATACGATGTATTCCTGGCCGGTGGGATGTTCGCGCAGATCCGGCACGGCCATGTGTACATCCTCGTATCCGACTGGGACGTGCAGTCCTTATGGGCGGTTTCAGGCCGGGATGTCTGGGCCGGGTGCGGCGAAGGGAAAATGTACCACTGGGACGGAAACATCGCCACGGTGCACGGCCTCGACGGCTGGCCGGACCTTCCGGTCAAGGCATCGGCGATCCACGGTTGCGGGAAAGATTATGCCTGGGCCGTGGGCAAAAGGGGCGCCATCAGCCATTGGAACGGAAGCGTCTGGAGTTCCGTGGCATCCCCGACCGGAAACGACCTGATCGACGTGGTATGCATGGAAGAAGACTTTGCCCTGGCGATTCACGCAGGGGGAGGACTGCGCTGGAACGGACGGCAATGGGCGGCCTATTCGTTTCCGTTCTCGGATGTTCCGATGAAGTTCCACCCCAGCCGCGAGGGTGATTTGTTTGTGTTGACCAACCGCAGCGTGTGGAAGTTCACCTCCCAACTCGTCTGGGAAAAAGCGGTGCAACTCACCGAAAATATGAAACCCGTCGACGATCTGTGGGGAGAACAGAACCAGGGGCTGTGGCTCCTGTCGCGTTCCGGAACGGTGTGGAGCGACTATAGCGGAGAATGGCGCGAATATCGGACCATGAGCAACGATTCCGAAATCCGTCTTTATGCCATCTCCGGAATCCCGGACAAACTGATGTATCTCGTCGGCACCGAGGGGACGATCATCACGCACGACCTCGCGGAAGAAACAGCGTCGAGGTAACCCATTGTTTTTACTATCTATTTCTTATATCCCAACAGCGTGGGGTGCCATGGGCAAACCACAGGTTGCCCATGTTCTGCAATTTGGCCCACCCATTCCGGTTTCCATGTTATACATGTGGCAGTTCTCTCAAAATCTATTCCTCTATCTCCACGATGGGATAATTCTCCACAAGCTGGACAGTTTTTTTCAAAGTGTCAAAGATGATTGATATTTTGGCAGGGTCATAAACAAGACCACTAAATCCAAAGGTAGCAACGTCAGGAGAAAGTTGTAAACTAACCCGCTTAATTTTTGGCTTCAACGAAAGAAATGTCTCGCTTAAAGAAACAAAAACACTTTCGACCTTTTCTTTATACTTTTCTGGAAGAGGAACTGTGGCCCCTTTTAAAGTTACATAAAAGAAAAAAACTCTTTGACGACTTTTGGCAATGGTGAATATATGTCGCCAATTGGAAAATGCTTGAAAAAGTCACCCGTCATTATTAATGGAATACCATTGTAATCCAAAGACATAGCAACGTAGGAGCGATGAAGGTTGGTCCCAATTCCAAATTTTCGGCCATTCGTTACACCTGTAATTCCACCTATTCCAAAGATGCCGTGATCGATATATTTTGCACCTAGGCTATTGGCCATTGATTTCCATCGAGCCCTTCGAATCTGAATTATTCCCAAATAAAATAAAGATACTCCTGCGAATATACAAAGAGTAATCACTTCACTGCTATTGAAAATACTCATTGTTCACTCTTCCGCAGGGCGCCATGGGCAAATCACAGGTTACCCATGAACATCGTTCGTACACAAGTAAGCGGCGCAACAATTGAAAAAACAGCCTTTCTCGCTTGGCGAGTAAAACTATGATTCAACCCAAAGCCATTGAAATCTTTAAAAAAATTACTATGTAAACGAAACTGCGGTCTACTCCCGTTTTCTATTCGCCGCCTTCCATCAACCACGCGCCCGGCTCGTCACTCATCGTGAATTCGAGCGTGCCGCCATTCGCGATTCGATCCTGGGTGAGGGTGTGGGTCGTCAACTCCTCACCGTCGAACTTCACGCTTTCGACGTAAACATGCGTCGGAGAAGCGTTTTTCGCCGTAACCGTCAGCGTTCCGCCGGGAAGTTCGACCGTCGCCTCGTCGAACAGCGGCGAGCCGATCCAGAGCAGATTCGACCCGGCCAGCGGGAACAATCCGATGCTGCTGAAGGTGTACCAGGCCGAAAGCGTGCCGCAGTCGTCGTTGCCCGCCAGTCCCATGGCTTCGTTGCGGTATTCGTTGGCCATGATCCAGCGCGCCCATTTCTGCGTGAGGTCGGGACGTCCGGCATCGAGGAACATGTACGCGGCGTGAATGTCCGGTTCGTTGCCGTGCCAGTAGTAATCGGGAGGCAGCATGGTCAGCGGGTTGTCCGGCGTGCGCAGGGCGGTTTCCTCTTCGTGCAATACGAAAAACGTGTCGAGCTTGTTCACCATCGCTTCGGTGGAACCGAATAGTTCGATCAACCCCGCCACGTCGTGGGGCACCAGCCAGAGGTACTGCCAGGCGTTGCCCTCTACGTAATAATCCTCGCCTTCCAAGGGATCGAAATTCGGGTCAAAAGTCCCGTCCGCGTCGCGCCCCACGAAAAACTGCACGTCGTCCTGCCAGATATTCTTGTAATAGCGGCGGCGATCCTCCATTTTCTGGTAGGTGTCGGTGTCGCCGAGCGACTGGGCCATCTGGCCGATGGCGAAATCGTCCCAGCAATATTCCAGCGTCTGGGCCACGCAGTCTCCGTGAAGATCCTCCGCCCGGTAGCCGTTTTCGTCGTAGTCGTCGCCGCCCCGTCCATGGTAATCGATTGCAGCATTACCGTAAGCATCGTGAAGCATGTAGGTCAGAGCTTTGCCGGTATCGAATCCGGTGACACCACGCATGTGGGCATCGGCCAGCACCACGTCGGCGCTGGTGCCGACCATGCAGCCCGTATAGCCGATCGCCAGCGGCCATTTGGGTAGTTTTCCTCCCTGGTCGGCCATCGTGAGCAAGGATTTCATCATGTCGGAGGCTCTTTCGGGCATCATCGTGTGCAACCACGGATGCAGGGTGCGGTAGGTGTCCCACATGGAAAAATCGGTGTAATACGTGAAGCCGTCGGCCTCGTGGACTTCCTTGTCGAAGCCCCGATACTGACCGTTGACGTCGGTGAAATGCGAAGGCATCTGATAGGCGTGGTACATGGCGGTGTAATAAATGGCCTGATCGTCGTGCGTCCCGCCTCGAAGCTGAACCTTGCCTAACAACTCCTCCCAGGCTTCCTCCGAGGCTTGCAGGGCTTCGTCGAAGGTCTTGCCTTTGAGTTCTTCATCGAGATTCAACCGGGCGTTTTCGACCGAGACAAAGCTGATACCCACCGTCGCGTGCACCACCGATGCGCCGGGAAACTGAAAATACGCCCCGGTGTTCGTACCTTGCGTGCTGGCCTGACTTTCGGCCAGCACGCCGTTTTTCCAGGTTCCCCACGTACCGAAATCCGTGTCGAAACGGATCACAAAGAAAATGTCTACTCCATCGAAACGACCGACGAAATCGCCCAGGTTGTGCACCCAGCCGTAGGCTTCTTTCGCCGTGGCATCGACGGTCAGTTCCGAATCCGTCACCTCGCCGTCGATCAACGCCGCCGAGAGATCCAGCAGCACCGTGGAATCCACACCCGAGGGAAACGTGTAGCGGTGGTAGGCGGAATGCACGGAACCCGTCAACTCGACGTCGATTCCGGTATCCTGCAATTTGACCCGGTAATAGCCCGCGTGGGCTTCCTCGTCCTCATGATCGAAAGCTTGCCGGTAGACGTTGGGGTCGGTTTTCTCTGCGGTCATGCCGTCGATGGGTTGCAGCAGAATGTTGCCATACTCCGGAACGCCGATCCCGTGAAGGTGCGTGTGCGTAAATCCTTTCACGTAGATATCGGTGTAATCGTAGCCGCCGCAGTGGCTCCACTGCTCTGCACCATACTCTTTTTCCGTGTCGGGACTGACTTTAAGCATCCCGAAGGGTGCCGAATGGCCCGGCAGCGCGCTGCCCACCGAAAAGCCTATCCCTGCCGTGCCGATGAACGGGTTGACGAGATCCACCAACCTACCGTCCCAGACGTAAGCGGCTTCCGTCTCCGTTTCCCCGGCGGATTCCTCGTCGGCATCTGTATCCCCAGACGGATCGGCGGGTGCGTCGGAATCGTCGGAACAGGCAGCAAACGCTACAAAAAGGAAAAAGATGCAACAAAGTGCGAAAAGTCGTTCAAATACACGTTTCATGATCTCACCACAATGCAAAATGTTCTTCGGCAACGCCCGGCAATCCGTCGATATGAACGACTTCGCCGTTTTCTCTCGTCAACGTGCCTTGATAGGTTCCGAAAGGCTGGAAAAACCGACTCTTGATAACGAGCATGTTGAGGTTCTCCGAGCGCATCCCTTCCGGCTGAAAACGGAGGGACACCCGCCCGTTTTCGTCCGTAACTTCCCAGGGAGAAAGAAGGTTTTTGGGGTCGTAATCGAAGCGCACACGGCCTAACGCTTCCAACTCACCGTCGATCCAGAAGGCGTTTTCCACGTTTTTCCCTTCGTTGATGCCGGTCGCGAGATTCCAGCCGACGGTGCGGCCATCGGGCATGACGGCTGCACAGGAAGACCAGTTCCAGTACGTTTCCCGAGCGGGACAGCCCCAAGTCCAATCCACGAGACCGCGCGTGGTGTCGCGGGGGAAGTCGATCGTCCGGCCATCCACCGCCAGATGGCCTTCGGTGACCAACCCGGCGGTTTTGTACGTCAAGTTGAAGCGATCCGCAGCGATACCACCGAGATAGGCCAGCGCGTTCTGCCCGCCATCCACGATTTCGAAACGCCCCTCGATACGCTTTCCCTTGCAGTTCAGGTCGATTTCGACGCTTCGGGAAAGTTTGGCGCTGTCGGCACGGATTTCGAGGTGTTGGTTTTTCTTGTGAAGGCTCCAACAACCGCGTTGTGGATCGCGCTCGGCAAGTACGTGCGAACCCAGCGGCGACTTGACCTCCCACTCGTCCAAGGCCCCGGTTTTCCGGTTGTACAGGTACATCCAGGCCATGCCGATGTACCCCGCATCGACCACCGCCAGCCCCATGAGAAATTCGGGAGAAAATACGCCGACGAACTGCCAGCGTTTTTCGGTAAACAGTGGCTTCAAAGCACCGTTCCGCCATGCGCGGAAGTCATCGATGGTAGTGGCGGGTCCCAAGCCACGCCAGACGCCTTCGATGGGATTGCCCTGGGGATCGAACAGTTTTTCCGGGGTGGGTTTCAGTTCCATATTCACAACTCCGTCCCTTTAATGCCCCTTGACTCGGATCGTCGGTACGATTCGAACGTTCCGAAATGAAAAGACGTTAACGCATTTTCCCAACGATCACAAGGAGAAGGCTTCGACAAAGCATGGTCATGCATTTCTAAATAAGCATTTATATATTCGTGGAAAACGGGCCTGCTGTGACTCCAGAGGTCCAACCGGTCAAAAAAAGGAAAAACGATGAAAAAATCAAAACATGAACGCTTAATGAATCTCCAGAAAAGTGGAGGTGTCCGTCGTTTCGCGCCGAAAAAGCGCCGGGGGAAGAATTCCGTGCTTGCGGAAAGCGGCAAGCACCCGCTCGGTGACATCCGACTCGAAGGCTTTTTCATACACGACATCGAGCACGTAGGCTTTGGCTCGCAACCTAATGGCAATGAGATTTTCCTGAAATACCTGGCTAACCAGCACTTTCCAGGGCTTCTCCTGGTAAACGTAGCGCGAGCCGGTAAGACAATTGCCCACTAGACGCTTGGCCATTTCCACATCCTGATCCTGCCCGATGTAGAAATCCATCTGAACCAGCATGTCCAGCGCTCCCCAGTTGCCCGAACTGACCACATCGGTGAGAAACTTGTTGTTGGGAATCGTGATGACGTTGTCGTCGAGCGTCGTCATACGAACCGAGCGCAACCCGATGGCTTTGATTTCCCCATAGCTCCCTGCGAAAGTCACGCGGTCGCCTACCTGGAAAGGCCGGTCCACGATGATGATGATGCCTGCAAGTACCGATGCAGCAAGGTCTTTTAACGCGAAACCGATGGTGACGGCGGCGGTTCCGGTGAGGGCCAAAATCACTTCTTTCGAAAGGGTCAGCGAGGACGTGATGGCCAAAACGATACCAATGATATAGATCGCGAAGCGCACCAGCGTGGCCACCTGATTGATGACCAGGCGCTTGTCGGCGAAACGATCGGCCAACCCGGACAACGCCGAGCCGACAATGCGTCCGGTCAGCCAGGTCAGAAACAGGATAATGACGCCGGTCAGCACTCCACCGAAGCGTATGAGTTCAATAATATTGAGGTTTCCTCCAGCCGTATCGGGTGGCATACGATGGCTCCTTTCTCAGCTGCGGATCAGATTTTTCCGACGCAAATACCGATAGACCAATGGCGACCATTCGACGGTCACGCCGTAGTCATGATCGCGGAACTCCAACACGCCCGACTCTCGAAGCTTTTCGAGAGAGTCGCGACAGGCATAGAGAGGAAATCGCAACGATTCGGCAGCCTCTTCGACACCGATGTGCTGATGCCAGAACACACAGGCCAGCACGAATTTGTCGGTTTCGTCGCGTCCTTCCAGGACAGACATGTCGGGTTGGGAAAAAAGCTGGATATCCATCGTATTATTGGTTGCCGGAACCAGCGACTTTTTCCAATAGTGGATCACGGCCTCTGGGGCTCCCAATGTGAAATCCCAGACCAGCCGATTGAAATCCGCCGAAATTTCAGCCACTTGGGATTCGGTATACACCATGTGTCTACCAGGAATCAGGTTATCGTACCGAGCGCGCCAGCCTGCTGCCTCCATGCGCTTCGCCAGCAGTTCGCTCACAAGTTTTTCGTCCCATCCTCGCAAGATTACGCTGTCCCTGAAAGCGTCGTTGTCGTTGCGCACCCAGGCAAGAAACTGGTAGGCGTTCTGGGCGAAGGCTCCGAGCCAAAAAACGTGCCCCGAGGTGGCTTCCATCAAGCGATTGAAGGCCCACCAGCCCCGAATCGTGTCCACGCCCCGCATGAATAGATACTGCATGTTGTCCAGTACGATCAGACGGCGTTCCCCCGCGCAGATTCTCCGGGCTAGTTCCTCAATGTTTTCGGGAATTTGCTCGCCTGGAAGAAGTACGTGCGAAAAACCTTCCAGCACTTTTTCCGGCGTAACCAGCCTCTCCTTCAACGTGATAAAAAGCGAGGGAAAATCGCCGGCCCGCTTCACGCCCTCACGAAGCCAGGTGGTTTTGCCATGTCCGGCCTTGCCGAGAACGAGGAAAGACCCCGTGCAGCCTCCTTTTTTCCATTTCTCGAATTGGGTGAGAAAGGCTTCCATTTTGGGGAAATGGTTCAACAATAGCGATTCGGGGATCTCAGCATGTTCTCCAAAGTAGTCCTCGATTTCGGGAGGCAGTTGGACCGCTACAAATTCGCGGATCTTTTCTTTTTGTTGTTCCAGCTTTTTCCGGAAAATATACGCCAAAACCTTCTGCGACAGATCGAATCCCTGCATCAGTCGGCGTAGCGAACCGATGAACCCGACACCGATAAGGTAGAAAAATCCGACATATACGAGCAAGAGCGAATACCAGCGACCTGATGAACGTTCCAATTCGCGGGCGATGCCGGAGTTGGGCCGCAGGGCGATGACGTCGGCGGAAATCTTCTTGCGCCACCAGAAAATCATTCCAGCCGTGATGACGAACACCCCGATGATGGTCACGCGCACCGCCAGATGATACAGATACCCTTTTCCCAAAACATAGGCGGCGATCATCAACAAGGCCATCATCCAGAAAATGAATCGCGTGGCGATAATGACGGTACGCATCAGCTTTTCACGGCGTGGGGTATCGAGGGGTCCGGTATTGCTGCGGATCAGGTCGAGCAGCAGGTTGAAGGTCGCCGCCTGGATCAGCCGGTAAAAACCGTAGATCAGCATCAGCCGATAAATCAACGTGATGGCGGACTGTTCCGCTGAAACGTTGGCGAAAAGCGGCAGCGAAAACACAAAACCAAGAAACAGGAGTTCCCGATAGAGTGCGCGGGCAATGCCGGAAAGCGTTCGCTTGATTCCATCCGCCAGACCAAGGTAGCGGATGCCGATGCTCCGACTGCGATCCCGTTCGAAATAGCGTTTCAGCACTTTACGCAACGTGAAATAGATCAGGATGAACAGCATCAAGCCGAAAATCGGCAAGGCAATGGATAGAAACTGGTAGGGATCTTTAAGCTGTTGCAGTTTCTCGTAGGCCAATCGCTCGCCCGCGTATTCCATCCAACGCAAAACCAGGCTGAAATGCACCAGTTCGCGACCGAACTGGGCAACTCCTTCGGGGCCAAACCCAAGCAATTCTCCACGCTTGGCAGGAGAGATACGTTCCAGAAGGATCAGTCGCTGCTGGTTGAGCGCCAACTCGAAATCCACCGTTGAACGGACACGCTCCCAGGCGATTTCACGCATTTCCTGGTCCGAATCGTCGGCTTCCGATTCCAGTTTCAACGCACCGGCGATGAGATCCGCCTTTTCCTGCACCTGTTCCGGAGTGAAAACCTGCAATTCCGAAGGGTTGCCTTGAAAACGAGGCGCTTTGGGCAATTGGCCCGGTGCGTCGAGTTCGTCCGCAATGCGGACGCGAGCGAGCGTCAACCGCCCCACGATGCTATCGTACAAGCTGTCCGATTCCGAGGAGTACAAGCGGGCCGCCCCCACCAGAGCGGTGGTTTCCGTCAAGGATTGGGAGCGTTTTTCGTCCAAGGCGATCATTTCCTGGCGGGCGATGGCCAGACGCTTGCGAAACTCGGCAAGTTCGCCTTTGGTTCCCTCCAATTTGGCGCGTTCGAGCGCCAGCGTACGTTCGGCAGCGCTGGTGGCAGCTTCGGCGCGTTCAAGCGCCAGCCTACGGGCTTCCTCGGCGAGGCGCGCCTCTTCCTCGGCCCGTTTGCGGTCGGCTTCCTCCTTGGCCTTGAGTCGAGCCAGCCGCTCAGCCTCCTGTTCGGCCTCCAGAAGTATCTTGATTTCTTCAGGTTTGTGCGAAAGAAAAGCCTGTCTCAGGTCCAGCAATGCCAATTCGGCTTTTTCCAGATCCAGTCGCGACGGAACAGGCGGCGTGGGAGGAGCCGACGGCTCGGCAGATGGCGCATCCTTCGCTGGAGTCGTATCACCGGCAGGCAGCACCTCCTCCTGACGGCTTTTTTCCTCACTTTGCGCAACTTTGGCTTGTTCGGTCAGAAAACGCACCACCCGCTTTTTCTCGGCGATGCGAGTGCTTAGCTCCATGATCCGATGCGATATCGCCTCTAAATCCTGCAAATCAATCGAGAAAAGCGCCGACACCTTGAACGTGCCGGAAGGTTGCAAGCGAACGAAATCCCTCAATGCGCTTGTTTCAAGCTGCACTGTTTTCAGACGTGCGGCAATCTGTTCGGGAGAAAGAGGCTGAATTTCGGGCGGGGGTTCCGGAGGCGGCGCAGGCGGCTGCGGCGGAGGTTCGGGCGGCGGCACCAGAACCGCCGGAGGAGGTCCTTCCCCGAGACGCGAATGGAACCCAGGCAACCAACCTTGCCGTTTTTCGGCGGTTTCAACGCGATACCAGCCGAAACGATCCTTTTCATGCAGAATCAGCGGGAGATCCTTCGCCAGAGGCACCTTCGAAGCACTGTAGGATGGCTTTTCGTACAAGGCGCTTTTCCGCAAAGTGACGACCCAATCGACGGGTTTTTGCTTCTCTTGTTGCGAAACGGATACAGCGGGTTGGTTCGCTGGTGTCTTTTGTGCGGAAGTACCTGAAGATGCAACGTTTTTTTCTTGAACCGGGGTAACGGCAGGTATACCTGCTTGATTTTCCTGCTTTGGCGTCGTTGCAGTTTTCGCTGCTTCTTCCGGTTCGGGAGAAGAAACCGGCGGAGCTGCGGACGGCGTGGAGTCTGCCGGTTCTTTCGGATCGGCGGACTCCGGCGATTTTACTATGGTTTCGGATTGAGCAACGGGAGTTGTCGTCTCCGATGGCGTGTCGGATTCAGGCTTGTCGGATTGAACGGTTGCCTCATCTTCCGGTGTCGGCTGAACCGTATCGGCAACCTGGCTCCAGGAAGAAAACGGTAAAAAATAAAGAAAAACACCGACCCATATGGAAATCTGAAAGACAAGCAGGGTACGCCTGAAGTGTTCGATCATGGGCGGATCACCCCCATTATGGATGATTTCCTGTTGAAGTACAATCAGGCTAACCTATCCTGCACTTTTGGTCAATCGTTGAAGTCGATTCAGCTTCAAGATAAACAGGCTTACCGATTTATCCATTCGGCAATTAAAATCATGGTGACAACACAAGCGTTGTCAATACTACATTTACAGAAATGCTTTGTAAATTCTAGGAGTTACACTTTTCTCTTCGGCGAAGATTAATAAGTCTACCGTTCGAAATAAAACGACTGATAACGAGATCGTATGATAGTCGGAAACTCCGAGTTCCAGACAAAACAAAGCCGAGCGAAACTTGTCGCTCGGCTTTGCATGAAACCATTTGAAGTATACATCTTGAAGCGGATCAATCGACGATCACGCCCCATTCCACGGCGGTGAAGCCTTCACGAACTACGGGAAGAATCTCCGGTTGCGGCAGGCTGAAAGGCGCGCTTCCTGCGGAAATCACGAACCATAGCCGGAAAAGCGTTTCGGGCGCGGGGGAGATATTCAGCCCCACCAGCGGATCAATGGACTCTGCCGAAGTCAGCGGATAAATTGCATAATACTCGGCATCGGGAAGGTGCACCGTCCAGTAGTCAACGAAGTCGTCGGCTTCTTCCTGAGTCAGGCCGTAGGCCAACGAAATGACGTCGAAGAAACCTTCCAGCGACTCCGCTGCCACGGACCAGCCTTCGATTTTCGGAAAACGATGAGGAATTTCGGCCTCGTAGAAGAGGTAGCGGTATTGGCCGTCGATCAGGCCGCTCGGATCGACATCCACCGTCCAGCCGTCGCCGTACGCCGGAATGGATTGCGTCACTTCGCAGCCGTAGTTGAGGTCGAGCTTTACCGTAACCGTAGTAGTTTCGGTAGGATAGAGGTAGAGGTTGGGTTTGTCCACCATCGCTTCCGAGGTGATCGTGAGATCCAGCGAGGTGATCTCCCCGGCCTGAATCACGATATCCGCCTGGCGTTCTCCCACTTCCCAGGAGTTGCGGTCCGCCGTAATAGTGTACGTTCCGGCTGGAAGCGCCAATTCGTATGCACCTTCATCACCGGCAGTGGTTTCGGCTACCAGTTCACCGTCTTGCCAGGCCGCGACGATGGCTCCGACCGCCGGTCCGGTGTATAGGGGATCGTTCGGATCGAACTCGTATTCCACGAGTGTGACCGTCCCTTTGAGCACTCCGGCGATGGTTAACGGGGAAGAAACTTTCTGGTATTCCACGAGAGCGCGCTTGATGCTGCGCGGCGCGGGATCGAGATCGAGTGCCAACATCGAGGTCTCGTGAAGCACGGGCCAGAGGTAAATCAGGAATGCGCCGTTGGAGTATTCCGGCAGCCAGTAATATGCGCTCTGGGCGAACACGCCGAAGAAGGTGTCGTTCCAAGTATCCATAAACACTTCGATTTCCGCCGCCGTCAAACCCTGAATGGACAACTGGTTTTTCAGCGTCGTGGCCAGCGCCTCCCATTCCTCCGGGATGGCGAAATCGTCTTCGTCGAAATGATGCAGCGGTACGTAATTATAGAACTGTCCTCCCGATTGAATCCCCGGAATCACAACCCACGCAAGGTCCGCGCCCACGATGTCGCAACCCGAAGGATCGATGCATTCGCTTTTCACATCCCGGTACAGGAAAATGACCGGGCCGATGCTCGTGAAAAAGTTGTTTTGCACGTTCACGAACAGGCCGTTACCGGCATCGTTTTCGACACGCGCCACCGTGGCTTCTAATGGAGGTGTGTAGCTGGCGAAACGGCCCGTGTAAAACAGCAATTTAGACACGGTGTCCCCGTATGTCAGGCAGCTTGCATCCTCCACAACCCATTGCGGCAACTGGTAAATTTCCCGATCTTCCGGCTCCATTTGAGTGGTGTCAGGCGTTGGAGTGGGCGTGGTCGAACAAGCGCCGTTGGACACCTGAATATTCTCCCAGGCCACCGACTGTCCGTTGGGACGTTCCGGCCAGGTTTCGGTCGTGGTTCCGGTGGCGAAACGCACCCCCACGTCGAGCGTCATCGGCGCGTCCGCATAAATGTAAACCACGGGTTTGGCCGGAATCGCACCCCAATAAAGTTCGGGACCGGCGGACATCTCGGACGAACCCTCGCCGTGACTGATGTTGACGCCCCACTCGTGCAGGTCGTACTCCGACTGCATCACGCAATCGCCACCGCAGGTGGGCATGTCTTCTTTAAATGGCACGCAAATGAAATCGTCCAGGCAATCTTCGTCGGTCATGCAACCGTAGTCACCAATGCCGATGCAGGTACCCACCCCATTGATGGACTGACACATTGAGCAACCGGGACAGTCCGCGTCAGTGGTGCATTCACTGGCATCGCAATTGGCCTGGGAAAAGGTCGTGACTCCGCACCAGTTGCAGGCCACACCGAAGGTATTGGCTTCGCCGTCGTAAC
Organism: Myxococcota bacterium; assembly: GCA_963663525.2. Taxonomy (GTDB): domain Bacteria; phylum Myxococcota_A; class SURF-8; order SURF-8. The sequence continues at coordinate 2,119,949 of CAXXHC010000001.1, read as the reverse complement.
TTCCTCCGCAGCCAATGGAATTCAGATCGAGGTTGGCGTCTCCGCAGCCCGTTTTTTCAATCGTGTAGCTTTGTCCGTTGAGCAGGTGGAGCACCACGTCGTATTCGCAGTCGCCTGTCTCGATCACTTCGATTTTCCCCACCGACTCGCAGACATTTTCCGCATCCGGGCAGTACAAGCCGGGGAAGTCGTCGCACTCGCAGGATGGAGTGTCTTCGCAGGTGCCGTAGTCGCCGTTGCGATAGACACATGGAGCGCTATCCGGGCAGCCGTCGTTGTCACAACAGAACGGCGTTCCCACCAGTTCGGTTCCATCCTCGCAGAATCCATCGTCGTTGCAGAACCAGCCCTGCTGACAATCGCACAAGTGAGTACAAGGAATCGGTTGCGTCTCTTCGCAAGTGCCGTAATCGCCGTTGCGTGAAACGCAGGGCGCGCCGTCGGGACAGCCCTCGTTATCGCAACAGAACGGCGTTCCCTCCAACTCGGTGCCATCCTCGCAGACTCCATCCTCGTTGCAGAACCAGCCCTGTTCGCAATCGCACAGGTGAGTACAGGTTTCGGGTTGGTCTTCACAGACATCCGTATGCCCTTCACGGTCCACGCATGGTGCACCTTCCGGGCAACCTTCATTGTCGCAGCAGAAATTGAGACCGATCAGGTCGGAACCGTCTTCGCAATACCCGTCTTCGTTGCAATACCATCCCTGATCGCAGTCACACAGGTGGGTGCATGGTTCGAGATTGTCCCCGCAACGTGCAGGCGTATCGTCCCTATAGATGCATGGCGCGCCGTCCGTGCAACCGTCATTTTCGCAGCAAAACGGCGTTCCGACAGTCGTAGGAGAATTTTCGCACGTTCCGTTTTCATTGCAGAACCAGCCTTGCGGGCAGTCGCACAGGTGGGTGCAGGACACATCGTTGTTTTCCGCTTCCGGGTTTTGTTCGGCGTCGTCGCCCTGTTGCTCGGCAACATCGTTGTCGCCCTGAAGCGTCAGGTCGCTCGAATCCTCGAAGCAACCCGCCAAAGCCAGCAGCAAAACGCAACATACGCCAATCATCCACATCTGGGTTTTCATCACGATCCTCCCCCGCATCTTCGTACGGTCGGTTTCATTCGACGTTCGGCCTCGTGCATATTCACACGATAGGGATAAACAAGCAAAATGTCTGCCAGTTCCAAAAATATGTATTTCTCCGATATTCTTATGGAATTTTAACCCGTACCGAAAAAAATGTAAACGGAAGTTGACAGATCCGGCTTCTTTATATGACAACCATCAAGGTAGAAATGCCTCCACCCGTTGGGTACCATTGCCCTCGATTCGCCATTCAGGAGCCGTGCAATGCCCGAACCATACCATCCCGTTACCACGCAAATCACGAACCTTCTTGCCCGAAACGGATGCTGGTTCGAGACGTTCGAGCACGAAGCGGTCCGCACCAGCGAACAAGCCGCCGCCACCCGCGAAGGCTACGGGCTGGATCAAGGAGCCAAAGCGCTCGTCGTGCGGCTCAAAGCGCGCGACAAGACGAACTCTTTTGTCATGCTCGTGTTCCCCGCCCATTGCAAGTTCGACAAGGCGAAAGTGAAAAAACACTTTCATGCCAAGGACATACGCTTCGCTTCCTCGGAAGAGATCGCCCAATATACCGGCGGCGTGCTTCCCGGCGGCATTCCGCCTTTCGGCAACCTCTTCGGATTGCCCACGTTTGCAGATCCCAGTCTCTTCGAACGGGAGAAAATCGTATTCAACGCCGGAGATCGGCGCTTTTCCGTGGCCATGCGCTCGGAGGATTACCGGCGTCTCGTTGAGCCGGAAGTATTCGATATTATTACCAATCCCTCTTGAACATCCACCCGGTCGGAATCAGATCACGTCGCCGCCGGAGGGAATCTGGAGCGAGGCCAGTTCCTGCATCGGGTTCTGACGTACGTTTTCCTCGGAAGGCAGCCAGACCCAGAAGGTGGAACCGACGTTTTCTTCGGTATGCACTCCGATTTTTCCTTTGAAACGTTCCACCAGCCTTTTCACAATGGAAAGTCCCACGCCGGTGCCCATCACTCGGCTTTCGATGGCGTTGCCCGCACGGAAGAAATCGGTGAACAGCCGGGATTTGTCCATCTCCGGAATGCCGATACCACTGTCGCTGATTTCCACGCGAACCCCTTGATTTTCCTCGAAAACCCGTACGTTGACCTTTCCGCTGGAACGGTTGTATTTGATGGCATTGGTCAAAAGCTGGGAAAACACGATGGGCAGCAACTCGCAGTCGAAACGAACCAGTGGAAGCGGAGGACGAATGTCCGAGTCGATGGTCACACCCCGACGCCGTGCACTGTCCTCGTGCTTGACGATCTGGATTTCGATGGCCTCGCCGATATCCTCGCCTCGCACTTCTCCCTTGGCCTTGCCTTCGCGCACCATGTTCATGTGCAGCAGATCTTCGACCATCTCGGCCATTCCCTGGGATTTCTGCTCGATATCGTCCAGCGTGCCTCGAACCTCCGGGCTGGGATCTTCGGACAGTCGCCGCAATCGGCTCGCCGCCGCCCGCAACGATTTTAGTGGCCCTTTCAGATCGGTGACAAGGCTGTTGATGTACCCGGCTTCGTAGCTGCCGCTTTCCTCCACACGATTCAGTTCGTGTTCCAGTCGCGCGGCGTAGAGCACATAAGAGGCCCGTTTGGCCAGCGTGCGAAGGTCTTCCATTGCCTGCTCGCCCAAGCCCAGCGGCTGGCCGGAATTGATCGACTGCATCACGCCGATGACTTCGCCCCGGTAGTGGATCGGCACGGCGGCCACGTCTGTGGTGGTGTAGCCGCTGCGCTCGTCGTAGCTGGGATCGAAATTCAAATCAGGATCGATGATCGACAACTCGCCGTAAGCATCCGGAACCACTACCTCTTTTTTCTTTACGGCAACATATCCGGAAATGGTCACGAGGTCGATAGGAACACGCAACTCGAACGGCTTTAAGCCGACGGCCACCCGACTAACCAACTCCTGGCTGGCTTCGTCCACCCAGAATACGGTCGTGCGATCCGCACCCGTCAACGAGCAGGCGGCCCTGGCGATAATCGCCAGCACTTCCTCCAGGCGATGATCCCCGCTGGCGGCCTCGGAAACGTCTCGGAGCACCTCATAGCGGCTGGCAAGGTTTCTCGTAGTATCCCCCATGCGTCCTCTCCCCTGTAAAACCGGGTGGTTACGGCTAACAATTGCTTCTTTGGACGAAAACAAGCGTCCTGTCGATCCGATGATATCGATCCTACAACCAAACCGACGCGGGATCAAGTCTCAAGCACGGCTTTGTCAACAACATTTGGAGTTGTCCGGTATTAAAAACAAATGAAATGTCCGGTTGGTATTTCAAACATCTTGCGATACACTTTCTTTGCCCGTCTGGAGGATAGGGCTCTGCTGGGGAGCAACCGGAGCGCCACGACGGGTGGATGATGGATGGGCAGGGCGTTTCGTCCTGCCTTTCTTCTTCAGTTGCCCATCCGGATTCCCAGAATGCGTTAAACCCAATATTTTTCCTGCCGGATCGTATCTTCCAATGACACGCCCTTTCCAGACAATGCTGTAGTTGCCGTTCAGGTGCTCGTACACGTCCACCAGGCATCTGGTAAAGCTGACCCGATAGCGCGATTTCTCGATCTGGAAAACCAGCGAATTGGCGTGCACCGTGTTGTCCATCCCCACTTTACGATCCTCGTAGCGGATGGCGAAAATGCGGTCCAGATCCGCGCCGCGTGCGCTCACGAAGGCGCTCTGCGGGTTCGTCGGTTCCACCGAAAAACGCCGGTTCATGTCGGGGATAAACACGTTCTGGATATAGCGGTTGGCCTCGTCGATGTGGTCGATTCCTTTCAGCCGCATCTCGCTGACCAGACGGTCCTGCCAGGTCTCGTTCCAGCGTTCGCCACGACCCCGGGCCTGCGGCGAATAACCCGGGATCATCTCGATCCCCAGTTCATTCATCGCCCGTCCGAATTGCGTCGGATTGTCTTTGTCCACCTTGCCTCCGGCTTTTGCCGTATGCCAGTAAACGCTGTGGCGATCCGTGTACAACTGAGCGGCGATCCCATATTCTTCGACCACGTGACGCATGATTCCCAGGCAGGTTTTCGTCGCTTCGGCGTCCACCAGATCGCCGGCCAGATTCTTGCCCGTCGCATCGTCCACAACCAAAAGCAGCACCTGGCGCTCGCCGGGACAAAGCGACAACCACTCATGATTGCTGCCATCCAGATGCAGCATCTGGCCGAAAAGCGGACGCCGCTCACGCCGCTTGCGATGTTTGCCACGCCCCTTTTTCTTTTTCACCAGACCTGCTTGCTGCAAGGTCATGCGCAGCCAGTTGTAGCTGTAGGCGAAATCGTAATCCCGAACCAGATGATCGTGGAAATGCTGGACATTGAAGTCGAAATAGCTCTCACGGTATAGCTTCAAAACCCGCTCCACCTCCTCGTAGGGAATACGCCGGGGTGATGGCCTGCTAGAGCGCTTATCCATCAGACCCGAAACACCATGCTCGCGATACTCGGCGTGCATGCGACGGATCGTGCGCGCTGATACACCAAGAATATCCGCCGCCTGAATCCATTTGATCTCGCCACCGATCGCCTTCAATATCACTTCCTGTACTTTCATCGCCCGCCTCACGGCGGATTCCGGATACTGTCTTTCCATGCTGGTAACCTCCAGCACAAATATCGCCGAAATCCGCAAAAGCGGACAAATCATTTGTTAAACAACCCGGACATATCACTTGTTAGCGACAGTCTCAAGCACGGCTTTACATCCACGAATCGTGATTCGTCGTGCGAGAGGACTTTTCGAGGATTCAGCCGGAACATTAGAGGCTGTGGCAGAGATGCGTAAAATTTCGCAACATGTTACGATTCATCGCGAATTTACATACGTATTGGAAAGTGTCTTCCCACTACAGACAGCCTTTTACAGCATACTTGCAGTGATCGTGCAGGAGCCGCAGTCGATACTCATCAAGCGATTGAGAGTCACAGTGGCCGTGCAGGAGTAAATCAGCATCATGGTGACGTCGTAGGTGTTGTCGCCGGTCTGGCTGAAACTGCCGGTGGCAATGGGCAGGTTCGCGCTTTCGATCGACCCGGCGCAATCCTCGTCAGCCAGGAACGTCATCGTCGATCCACTGCTGAGTCCCAGGCAGGTGGACAACACGATGTCCCATTCTCCCTCGACTTCCGGGCATATCCCGTTGCCCAGCGGCTGACAGATGCCATCTACGCACTTCCAGCCGTCGGAGCACTGGAAGTCGAGGAAACAGCTTTCGGGATGGGCGATTTCACAGACTTTGTACAGGCCACTTTCGTGTTCGCGGCAGACTTTCCCGTCGGGACAGTCTTCGTCCACCGAGCATTCGTTGAGGGATTCACAGGTGCCGTATCCGGCCAAAATTACGTTGCACGTGTAGCCCTCGGGACAGGGATTGGTATCCGAGCAGAACTCCGGCGAGGTGTTGATGGTGCATTCGTTCCACTGCTCGCCCTCGGAACAGACCTCCCAAATCTGGCAGTCGTCGTTGGTGGCGCATTCGTTGGCGTATTCGCAGGTATTGCGAGGCTCCTGCACCAAGCAGCTGTAGCCATAGTCGCAGTCCGCGTCCACCTGGCAGGGCGTCTCTTCGACACATTCGTTGTACGTGCCGTTGTTTTCGCAAATATAGCCGTCGGGGCACTCGTCGTTGCTTTCGCACTCGTTGAGCGACTTGCAGCGCCCGATGCCCATCGCGACGATTTCGCAATACTCGTCGGCGGCACAATCCGCATCGGAACCGCAGGTTTCCAAAGATGTATTGAACTGGCATTCCTTCCAGTTTTCAACGGTTTCGCACAGATACAACGCCCCACAGTCCGCGTCGGTCTCGCATTCGCTTGCATAAACGCAGTAGCTGGGCGTGGAGGACGTATCGCAGGAATAGCCGAACTCGCAGTCTTCGTGCACCGCGCAGGCGTCTTCGTTGTCGTCCCGGCAGCGTTTGCCATCGGAAGTCGTCACGCAGGTTTCTCCGTCGGGACAATCCTCGTCGGTTTCGCATTCATTGTCAGCGGTGCAAACCCGCAAAAGATCATCGCCTTCGAGGCAGAACGTTCCTTCGGGGCAGTCTTCGTCGGTTTCGCATTCGTGGTCGCGATCGCTGCAGCGTTTTCCCTCGCGGGTCAGCACGCACAGTTGACCGTCGGCGCAATCCAACTCGCTCTGGCACTCATCGATAGACTCGCAAACCATGAATCCGCCCGCGCCGGAAATGCACAACTGTCCGTAAGGGCAATCGCTGTTGTCCTGGCATTCGTCGCCCAAAGGCACGCAGCGGTATCCGTCGTCGGTGAGCAGGCATTCCTCGCCCGACGTGCAGTCGTCGTTAGAGCCGCAGGCCTCGGGTACGGTGCATTTCATCACGCCTCCCGGCGAAGGTTGGCAGATCATCCCCTCAGGGCAATCCTCGTCCTGTTCGCATTCCTGGACTTCTACGCAACGGTATCCTTCCGCCGTCTGGACGCATTCCGTATTTTCGGAGCAGTCGTCGTTCGTGTGGCATTCGTCGATGGCCTCGCAGACCATCGCGCCACCCGGTCCGGGGATGCAGGTGAGCCCGAAGGCGCAATCGTCGCTCGATTCGCATTCGTTTTCGGGTGGCGTGCAAAGCATCCACTGCTCGCCTTCCTCGCAGGTTTCGTGGGTGGCGCAGTCGTCGTTCGTCTCGCATTCGCTGGCATACACGCAACGTCCATGTTCACAGGCGTATCCAAAGGAGCAATCCTCGTCTAGGACACAATCGACTTCGGGGAATTCCGTCGCATCGTTGTGTTCGATATCCGACTCGGCGTCCTCGATAACTTCCGTGTTTTCGCTCAGTTCGGTACTTTCGCCATCCTCGCCACCTTCAAGACCTTCTTCGCCATCTTCCGCATCGCCACCGGCAACGGTATCGTCATCTCCGGACGGAACCGTCACATCTATATCACCGGTAATATTCCCGGAACCGCCCAGGATGCTGCTGTTATCGTCGCAGTGAATCAGGAAAAGCGCGCAGACAAAAAGAAGGAGGAAACGGAAAGACGCTGAAGCTGCATACATGATGTACCTCTGATCCCACAAAAAAACAGCCACCGTCGATTAGGACGAAACACGTGGCTCGGAGTATTGCTGCCGAGCCTGAATCCCCATGAAAACCGAACACTTGAAGGTGCGCGACACGGAGAGAACTCTCGGCATACGGGGCTTGATATACTCCCTTTTCGGATTCTATGCAACCATGGCTTCGGTGAGAGGGTGCATCACAAGATGTAGCGAATATGCCCAATGATATTGAAGCGTTCATTCGTTTGGTTGTAGCGGCGAGGCGTAAGCCCGCCGAAAAGGGAGATTGGGGGGCATAAAAGCAACTTTCAAAAGGCAAAGACGGCGGGCTTACGCCTCGCCGCTACGAAAAAAGAGGATTTTACGAAAGTCGCTACATTTTGTGATGCACCCTCGACGAGAGGCGAAACGGACATCTTCTTTAGACTTTCATCTCGCTTTTCCGAATGTCTTCTGAGACATCCCGCAATATCGAATTTTTCAGTCGGCCCCGTTTTCGGAGCTGGAAGCGGGATCGGAAACCAGAGTCTTTTTAAGAACGATCTGATCCAAGCATTGGATATCGTTCTCGAATATCGGCATCGGATAATGTTCCGCGATGTAGTTTTTGTTGATCGCATCGAATCGAAACCCGCAACGCTGGTACAGATAAAGCTGTTTGATCCCACAGTTGCCGGTTTTGATGACGATTTCCCGGTAGGGTTTTTCTTTCGAATAGGCAATGGCTTCCTGGATCAGTTTCGTAGCGATTCTTCGGTTCTCAAACTTTTCGGCCACGGCGATATTCACGATTTCGGAAGCCTGCTCGTGGATTTCCGTCAAACCGAGGATGCCGACGATTTCACCATCCACCTTTGCGCCCCAAAAAACGGCTACATCTTTGTATTTGCTGATTTGTTCGTCGTTTTCATCGGCAAGAAACAGGAGGTCGTAGGGAACATCCTCGTTGGCGATTCGCTTGATCGTAATCATGTGCGGGTGTCCTTAAGTACGTTTTTGTTCAGGTTTTCGAGGGAAGTTTCACACGCATGGTGGTGCCTGTTCCGTAGGTGGAATCCACCTCCAGTTCACCTCCCATTTCGCCAACCAGTTTCTGGCTGACCGACAGGCCGAAACCGGTACCGCGTGCCCCTTTGGTGGAGAAAAATTGCTGAAAAAGGTGCTTTTTGACCTTTTCTGTCATCCCGACTCCGTTGTCGGTCACATCGATAGTATAAGTATCGGAGTCCAGCCAGTCCGCCTCGATGCGTACCGTAGGCCGTTCGTCCTCCGCGTAGATTTTTTCGTTGCAGGCGTCCACCGCATTGGAAACGAGGTTGAGCAGCACGCGATGAATCAATGTGGTGTCGAGCAGGATGTTTTCGCCTTCCACGGCACTGCATTCCAGCACGATGCCCGCCTCGGTGAGGGTCGGCGTCATGGACTCGCAGATTTCCTCGATCAGTTTGTGGGGAGTGACCCGGTGCAGGGTCGGTTTGCGATCTTTCGAGTAGGCAAGCATGTTCTGCACCATCATCGAAACGCGCTCGATGTTGCGGCTGACGATGCGCATCCCTTTGCGGACTTCGTCCATGTCGCCGATTTCGATGCCGTAATCCAGAACGTATTCGCCCCCCTGGAACCCGTTGAGAATGTTCTTGATATCGTGGGCCAGACCGCCGACCGCCTTTCCCACGGCGGCGAGACGTTCGGAACGAAGCAGTTCCTTTTCAAGGCGTTTTTCCTCGGTCACATCCCGTGCGATGGTGCAGATGCCGGTGACTTCTTCGTTGCTGTCGAGCAGAGGAAAACGGCAGGTAAGCAGCATGTGTTCAATGCCGTAAAGCGGAATGGTTTCTGAAAAACAAAGATGGCTTTTGCTTTCCAGGATTTGTTTGTATCCGGCCTTGAATACCTCCACCGCTTCCTGCGGTAAAAAATCCTCGTCGTAGTGGCCGAGAATCTCCTTCGGCGATTTGCCGAAAAACATCGCCGCCGCCTGGTTGACGACCGTGTATGCGCCGTCCAGATCTTTGATCCAGATGAATTCCTGGGCCGTGTCGATGAACTGCCGGAACAGTTTCTCCGAGCGCTCGGTCTCTCGCTGAAGCTTAATCAGATGGGTGATATCGCGAGAGGTTTCCACAACTTGCACCATTTTTCCATTTTCGTCGAAAATGGGATTTGCGGTGATCTGGTAGTGCTTGGTATCGAATTCATCGACATAACGCGAGGTGTGCAATACCACCGGCCTGCCGGTGGTCATCACCCGGCGGCAGGCACAGGGGTTTTGCGGTGTATCGTCGGGTTTCGGGTGTTTGCAGAATGTTTCCCAGCACTTACGACCACGGGCCTGCAACGCGTCGGTGCCCGTCACCCGCGCAAAACGCTTGTTGGCCCACTCGATCTTATGGTCCATGTTGACGACCATTACGACGTCCGGCAGGCTATCGAGAATGTTCTGTAATTGCTGCCGCTCCCGTTCGAGTTGCTCGTTGAGGGCGGCCCTGGCCTTCGATTCGCGAACGTAGGCCCGGTCGTATTCGTACACGTTCCAGAACAGCCGGGCGGTAAGGTGGTCCATCACGCGGACGCCTTCCGGCGCCCACTTGTAAAGGTCGGCCAGCACCTTGTCGTCGCCGGTCAACTCGATAACCATTTCCAGGTCCGGCAGTTGCAGCGCTTCCTCGATGGTGTCGAGCGTCGGCCACCAGTGTTCGTCGGCGAAAAGCGAACCCGGCGCGTTGGGATTGGGATCGACCACGCAGAGAATTTCCAGGTCGAACACCGTCAGTTTCTTCGAGGAAACCAACTCCAGAATCGCGCGGGCCGCTTTGCCGCCGCCGATGACGACGGATTTGATTTTCGGTTTTTCTTGCATCCGATAATCTCTCGTCCGATCGCCGGGGCTGCGTCATGCGACGCTCAGCCGATAACCTGCTTGATCGCCTCGATGAATTTGTCCGGCTGAATCGGCTTGTCCAGGAACAGTTCGGGTTTCATTTCGCCTTCCGAGCGGAACGATTCGACCATATTCGCCATTTTTTCCTGGAAGGCGTCCTTGATTTCACCGATGGTCCAGTTGCTATCTTTGTCCTTGTCCTCGTTCATGATTCCGGCGATGGCGGTCAGCATGATGACGGGGATGTCCTTGAGGGATTCTTCCTTTTTCATCTGCTTGAAGAACACGAAGCCGGTTTTGCGCGGCATCATTACGTCGAGCACCACCACGTCTGGCGGATCGGCCTGGAGCATCTCGAAGCCCTCGACTCCATCTTTGGCCAACGCGGATTCGTAGCCGTTTTTCTTCAATACCGTGCTCAGGAAATCCCGGTTGTTCACATCGTCGTCTACAATCAAAACTTTCTTGGTCATCGTTTCCTCCTTTGGCGGACAGGATCGTTTTCATAGTCCCTATATCTTGATATTGTATGAAATCGCCGTCGAAAAGGCAACTTGCGAATTCACATCGCTCACACGAAAAGAGCCACGTCTTCGTGGCTCCGTTTCGAAAGAACAGTTAAAATTCTCGCTTTATTCCGACTTGCGGTCGAAAGCCAGCAGCCCAGGCCTGTAATCCTTCGGCGCTTCGAAACCCAACAGGTTGAGCAGCGTGGCCGCCACGTTGGAAAGTCCGGGAATATCGAGATCTTCCCGCAGATGGATGCGTCCATCGTCAGGCGTTACCAGCACCCAGGGCACAGGATTGAGCGTGTGGGAGGTCTTCGAGGCGGGACGGCCTTCTGCATCGGTTTTGACCTCGCCCGTCTTCTTGTTGACTTCCCACATCATGTCGCAGTTGCCGTGATCCGCCGTAACAATCGCCGTACCTCCGGCGACTTTCACGGCATCGAGCAACTCGCCCAGGCAGCGGTCCACGGTTTCCATGGCGATAACGGCGGCATCGAGCGAGCCGGTGTGCCCCACCATGTCGCCGTTGGCGAAATTCACCCGGATGAAATCGTAACCTCTGGACAAAGAGGTGATGACTTCACGAGTGATTTCAATGGCTTTCATCTCCGGCTTCTTGTCGAAGCGGATGCGGTCGGACTCGATTTCCATCCAGTCTTCCAGTTTCGCATCGAATTTCTCGGAGTTGTTGCCGTTCCAGAAATAGGTTACGTGCCCGAATTTCTGGGTTTCGCTGATGGCGAACTGGCGCTTTCCGTTGTGCACGAGGTATTCGGAGATTGTCCGGTCGATCTGCGGCGGTTCCTGCAAGAAACGCGGCGGAATGTGCCGATCGCCGTCGTATTCCATCATTCCGGCGTATGCAACGTCGGGCAGCGGCCCACGCGGGAAGGCGTCGAACTCTTCTTCGGTAAAAGCGCGGGAAATCTCGATGGCGCGATCTCCCCGAAAGTTGAAGAAAATCACCGCGTCGCCATCCACGATGGGTCCGATGGGTCCACCATCGGGGCTTTCGACCACAAACGGAGGAAGATCCTGATCGATGATGCCGGGATTCTCGTTTCTCAGGGTTTGGAGGGCTTCCATGGCCGAAGCGAAGCGGCGTCCCTCGCCCTTGACATGGGTGTTCCAACCGCGTTCCACGATGCTCCAGTCGGCCTCGTAACGGTCCATCGTCACGCCCATGCGTCCTCCACCCGACGCCACGTGATACGCCCTGCCCTTCGCGCGGAACGTTTCCAGGTGGTTTTCCAACTGACCGAGGTAAAGGTGGGCGCTGGTTTCGTCCACGTCCCGACCATCCATAAGTGGGTGTATATACAGCGTTTCCACGCCTTCGCGATCCGCCTGTGAAATCATCGCAAGCAGGTGGTCGATGTGGCTGTGAACGTTGCCGTCCGAAAGCAGGCCAATGAAGTGCAAGGCGCTGTTTCGCGTCTTCACCCGGTCGATCTGCTCTTTCCAGGTGTTTCCCTCGAACAGTGAGCCCGATTCGATGGCTTTCTGCACGAGTTTCGCGCCCTGGTCGAAGATCCGCCCCGCTCCCAGCGCATTATGTCCGATTTCGCTGTTGCCCATGTCGCCGTCCGAGGGCATTCCCACCGCCGTGCCGTGTGCTTTCAGCTTCGTGGACAGGCGGCTTTTCAGCAGGGAATCCAGCACGGGGGTGTGAGCTTTGTCGAAAGCATTGCCTTCGTAACCTTCGGCAACGCCCCGGTACAGGCCGACGCCATCGAGAATAACGAGAACGAGCGGCGAACGAACCCCTTCGAAGTCGGGGTGCGGCGACAGCGTGAAATCCGGCATGGTGTTTCTCCCTCGGTTTTCGGTTGCAGGTCGGAATCAGACCGGGATTCGTTCCCGGTTCCAAGAAAAAGGTAAGCGCCGCAAAAGGAAAAACAAGCGAAAAACAATGTGAAATCGTGCCATTTCACCACAATTCGTTATCGAATCGAACGTGCGAGCACCAACGCTTCGACCCGTTCGGCTCCGTTTTCCAGAAGCGCTGCGGCACAGTGGTGGATGGTGGCGCAGGAGGTGGCAACGTCGTCGATGAGCAGAATACGGCGTCCTTCGATATCCCGGCGTCTTGAAACGGCAAACGTTCCAGCCGGGTTTTCACGCCTACGGGAAGCTTTCAATTCACGCTGGGGAGGCGTGTCGGCGGTTTTCACGAGAGTAGTAAGCAACACGGAACGTCGCATGTCGCGAGCCAGGAAACGGGCCAGCAGAGCGGGAACGCTGTAGCCTCTTTCCCACAACGCACGACCGTAGGACGGCACCGGCACGAGAAGCCATCGTTCGTCCGTACCGTACCATTTGAGCGCGAAAGGAAGCATCAGCCGCGTAGCGACAGGCACAAGTTCCGTAGCTCCCTGGAATTTCGCCCGATGGATGAGCCTGCGAATGGCCCCCTCGAAACGATACGGGGCGTGGATCACGATTTGGGGTTCCGGCCAGTGGCAACAGTCGGGGCAATCGGCATCCGCATGAGGAAGAGGAAGCGAGCAGATGGAACAACGAGGGCGGAGGATTTCCTCCATCTGGCTCATGCAGGAAGAGCAGATAGGCCACGGCGGCTGAGTTTCCCAAGAATCGCAGAGCCAACAACGAGGAGGAAACAGCACGTTTTCAACAGCCCGGATTCCCTCCACAAAGTTTCTACGGATGGCGGGAAAAACAGGCATCGAAAGGGTTATTCCTGACCGAGGATCTGCCTCAATTGAGAAGCCTGGGGGCCGTTGGGATCGAAATCCAGCGCCTTCTGGTACGCCGATCTGGCTTTTTCATCTTTGCCGGTGGACGCATAGACCGAACCGATACCCATATACGCCCCAGAGGAGCGGGGGATGTACTTCAATACGCTCTGGTATTCCTTCAAAGCATCGTCGAAACGGCCTTTTTGCAGGGCGTTGTTTCCAGCAATCAGGTGCTCGTTGGCTTTGGACTTCTTCTCGGTGTCCGACAACTCAGCCGGTTTCTCTTTGGTGGACTTGTCCACCTTCTTCGCGGAATCCTCTTTCTTTTCACGGGGTTTGGGAGTTTCCTCCTTCGGTTCCTCGTGGGCGACAACCGCCGCGCTTTCTTCCTCTACGACCGCCTCTTCCGGCAAAGCTTCTTCCGCGTGAGCTTCTTCATACACGGCATCCAGCGAACCGTTGGCGACCTGTTCGAAGCCGGAAACGGTCTCCTGGGCAGGTTCTTCCTCGTAGAGCGCAGTCGTTTCCTGGTGGCCGTTTTCTTCGGATTTCAAGTAAAACATGTATGCCAATCCCCCGGCGACTACCACGATGATAGCGGCAATGATCGAGGAATAAATGGCGAATTTACGGACTTCCTCGCGGTGAGCGTCATGATCGTCGAGATCGGAAAAATCCGTATCCGAAAAGTCCATCCGGTACTGGTTTCTGCTCACGGCCTCTTTTTTATTGAAAAAGCTCGTTTCCATCTGGCCAGTACGGGAAGTGGATTTCTTCAGTTCTGTGGCCCGAGTCTGGAACACTTCACCGGTTTCCGAAACAATTTCGATGTTCAAATCGCTTTGAGAAGGGGAAGTGTCGGCGGCGGGTTCGGCAGTCAGCGTCTCCGCTTGCGTGGCGGAGATGGCGGGCCGGTCGGTGGACACCGAGGACGAAGCCGAAGACGACGCAGCCTCGGACACGATTTGCGTCTCCTGAGTGTCGTCCATCCCACTAATGGCCTTGGCCATCAGCATCGCCGACTCGGAAGGCAACGGAGGAACCGGTTCGGGTTCTTCCACGGGCGGCACGTCGTCAGGAGGTTCGACTGAAACCCTTTCGATCGCCATCGTCGAGGCGTTATGAATATCCACGGGGGGAGCCTGGGGCACCACAGGGGTTGGCGGTGGCCCGGAAGGTATACCGGCAGGAATCGAGGGCGTCCCTGCAGATTGGTTCGCGGGTTCCGGCTCTGGAATAAGTTCCAGCTCGGGTTCCAACTCCAGTTCGGGTTCCAATTCCGGTTCCAACTCCAATTCCGGTTCAAGTTCGGGAACAGGGGCAGAAATGCTATCCATAAACAGAGTCTTTACCGGCTGGCTTTCCTCTGGCTTGGCAACCGGAGGTTCGGTCATTTGACCGAACTCGCGGGTAGTCATTACACGCGGTTCCGGCATGGCTCGTCTTGCGGGAGGCTCGCCCGGGGAAACCGTAGGTCTGAAAGCTTCGATATCGGCTGTCGTATGCGAATCGCGCTTCAAACGTCGGATGGAGATTTCCTGCGACGCATCTTTACGCGCGGAACGAACGCTGAGATCCAGGAGCAGTTCCTGGCTTTCGGTCAGGGCAGGTTGGATCGGTTGAATGCTTTTCGCCGCAGGCGGTTCTTTAAAAACACTGCTTCCTCTGCTTGGAGGTTCCCCGGAGATCATCGTGGGAACGACACCGATCATCCCGGATTCCGATGTGGCGGGAGCGGGTGACGAAATCGGCGGAGTCGCCGCAGTTGTTGTATCTTCGGTTTGAAATTCGTGAGAACACAGCGGGCAAACCAACGAAGTTCCTGCTTCGCTCTCTGGTTCGAATTCCACACCGCAGTTCGGGCATTGTATCGTCATGGTATCACCTTAATACATCCTCGGTTTCCATGCCAAGAGTTTGTAAATGTATAAATTCACAGGACTTGCGTCCAGTTTTATTTGCATGTTTTGTGTCCGCTACGCATCGCGACACTCCATCCCCGTCCGGTCGCTCCGTGTGGTAACCTTCGCCTCTATCAACGTAAACTATTTGTGCAGGGGCGAGTTTTTCATTCTCTATATTATACATAGTTTTGCTGAATTTTGTTGAATTTTATAATGTTTTTACGTATTTTTTTAGTGCGACTCCTTTGCAAGAGAGAAGCAAATCGTTTATCCTTTGTCTACTATCGTTCATTCGTACTATCCCTTGATGAAGGGGAAAAACGACTTCTCATGGCGCGATTCCTCATCCGATACATTGACAGCCGGGGGGTGACTCACCGGAATCAGGTTCGTGCGCGCGATCAGGACCAGATCGAGTTGAGCATGGAATCCAGAGGGTTCAGCCTCCTTTCCTGCACCGAAATCCCCGAAGATTCCCCCGTTCCCGGAGAGGCCGCTTCCTCGCCCCAGGCCGACACCGTATTGGTCGTCCGGAGTCCCGACGGATCGTTCCACCGGATGCGTTGCAGCCAAAACGATGTGGAATACCTCGACGGTCGTTTCGGCGAGTTCGGCTATACCATCGTCCAGACCGCTCCTATCGGAGAGGGCGACGTGGGGTTGGAACATGCACGCGGCATGTTGCAGAAAATCGAAACCGGAATGCTGGGCACCAAGGATATTCCCGCTTTCGATTTCAATGCGTCCTCCCCCACCCAATCTATGAAACCGGCTGCCTCACCCGCCGCATCGCCTCCAAAGGGTTCGCGAACGGACCCGATGCTGAGACGACAGAGCACTTCGGCCTCACCGTCCGAATCCGCCGGAATCGACGTCACCGCCTTGGCCGAGGACGACGATACTCTGGACGAGAACAGCGAGGAACCATCCGGTTCCGTAGTAAAAGACGATGCAAACTTTCTTTCTCATGCAGAGAAAAGCGGAGAATTCATTAGTGAATTGACGGTTTCGTCACCCGGCGAGTCCGGCATCTCACAGGCACTGGAAGTCGCTCCCGTCATCGGCAAAGGAGGCGTCCAGGGAGGATCGTCCGACCCCAACAACCAGTCCCAGTCGGGAAAAGTGGATATTTTCAGTTTGTTCGACGACATCCCGGAAAGCGTGAACGCTTACTCTTCACGTTCCCTCGAAGATGAGAAAAAAGGCGGTAAAACCTCGAAAAAGCAAGAGGTTTTCGACGAACACTCCAAGTCGCCCAGACTTCGATTGGCAGCGCAGAAAATCCGCTTGCGGAAAATCCCCGTCGATCCGGATTTTCCTACGGTCCAGGGAAAAACCTCCGGTGGTGTGGCCATCGAACTCGTACACACGCTTTTGGTTTCTCCCGACGTCTATTGGAAATCCGTTCTGGAGTTACTTTATCAGAAGCGCTTGTTTTTCCTTGATTTTCTTCGCTTCATCACCTTTATCGGGTTGCTTTTGCAGGGATTCGTGGGCTCTCTGGACGACGGCATCGCCTTCGGTTGGGGACTGGCGCCCGCGACGTTGACCGTTCCCGTGTTGCGTCCCTTGATCCGATCGCTGCTGCCCGCATTTCCCGAATTTTTAATGATTGCGGTCGATGGCGCGGTGGGGTTGATGGTCATGACCTTCGTGTTGTGGCTATTGATGCGCATGAGATCGGATAAAGTGCCGTTGTTCCTGTTATTCAAGGTACTTGGACTCGTTCGCTTCGCGGTGGTGCTACCGGGAACGTTGCTGCTTCTGGTGGTCATGAAATTCCACATCAGCAACAGCGGATTCATCGCGTTTCTCGTCGGTTGCGTGGGAACGCTACCGCTTTTGATGGTGCTTTCTTCGATGGGAGTGCGGAAACATGAAAGCATAGCCAACGTTCTGCTACCCGGTCTGGTGGCTTGGTGTGTTGCCGTGGCCACCATGGCAAAGGTTCCTGAAACGACCTTCGACGATACGGAAGAATACCAGACTCTCAAAACACTGAGCCTGAAAATTTCCAGGCAGACGGGGTACACGTTAATTCCGCACGACGTCAAACCCAAGGATCTCACCGTGCTGGATCGTGCCGAGATTCTTCTCAACGAGGGCATCGACCGCATCACCCTGATTTCCATCGTCCAAGCACTGCAAGAGGCTCTTGCCGACAATGATTTCAATCAGATACGCACGGCGACCGACAGCCTCAACGACCTACTGAGCTTCATTCAACTCGACGATAGCGCCACGAAGGCGGAACTGCCGTATAAGCAACTCGTATCCAAAGCCTTGACCTGGAGCGACCACCGCGAACAACTCGCCAAAATCTTCGCCCACCTGATGGAAGCCGCCAAGTATCGCAACCAGCTTTTGCTCGTTCACAGCTACAAGCGTTTCCTGGAATTTCTGGGGGAGATCGAATCGGAGGTGACCGAACATATCAACATCGATTTCGAAGGCACCATCAAAGGTCCGAAATCGGGTGTCGAAGGCAAACCCCTGGATTTCGAATTCGTCACGAAAAACGTCAAAAACACCCAGGGCGACACGTTCATGCAGTGGGATCTGGACTACGACGCAGAGGAAGGCTTCGTCGTAAATGAGGAAAAACGCTTCGAAAACCGCCTTACACACACCTGGTACGACAACGGAAACTATACCATCGCCGCCCGCATACGCGACGACGAACATTCCATCAGTCTGCCGATCCTATTTCTTGTCACCATCGAGAACGTAGCCCCGGAAATTTCCCTGCAAAAGACCTCGTACGAAGTAAAAGAAGGGGAAGTCGTCACCATGTTTCACCGGGTTTTCGATCCGGCTTCGTCGCTCGATCGTTACTGGATCGAATACGATTTCGACTATACCGGTCGCACATTCCACTCGGACCTCTTCATTCCGGCGGCGGCAGCGCTCGAATACTACCCCACACGCGACGGTTCGTTTACCGTGGGAATGCGCGCCTACGACGAAGACGGCGGTATCGGTCGCCCCGTAGTGGTTAGAATCCGGGTTGAAAACGTCGCTCCCACCGTGGAAATCCCCAACCAGGGGCCTTTCGTAGAGGGTCAGCCCGTCGTCTTGCGTGTAAACGCCTTCGATCCTTCTTTCGGTGATGAGGAATTGACCTTCCTTTGGGACGTGGACTACAACGGACGTCGTTTCGAACCGGATCGGGTACTGAAAAAAGATCAGACGCTCGAATGGGAGTTCGCCAATGACGGCAATTTCACCTTCGCGGTACAAGTGAAAGATCCGCAAAAAGCGGAGAGCGAAATCGCCAAACGCCGCTTTGTGGTGGCCAACGCACCTCCTACCATCACTCTTGTTCCCGCGAATGAAATCCATGTACAACCGGAAAAGAAGATTCTCCTTAAAGCCATCTGCAAGGATCCCGGAAAGCGGGACACCATTTCCGCATATCAGTGGGACGTCAACTTCGATGGAATTGATTTCGACGCCGACCATGAAGGTATCCAGCTTAACCGATTGACCATCGAGACTCCCCCGGCTGGAGATTTCAACGTCGCGGCGCGCTGTGTCGACGACAGCGGAGCGGTGAGCAAACCGGCGTTCACCCGCGTGGTGGTCACCAACGAATGATCGTACCATCCGGTACGGGGTCGAATTCCCATGCTTTGGAAGCCTCACAGGATATTGTCATTTCACTCAGATTGCATACCGCTCACTCCGAGTGCCGCCCGTAAGGGCGGTGTATCGAGGAGTAAATGGTATGGCTCGATACGATTTGCTTCGCAAATCACTCGCCATGAGCGTTTTTTTGCAAAGTGGCAATTTTGGGGGATGCCCCCCCATGCTTTCGCTACGTCGTTTTAGGTTGCGTCGAATCCGTAGGCATGGTATCGCCAATACTATTCATAGGAACAAGGAGTTCGGCGATGCTGTTCGTCATCGACATAGGAAATACAAACATCTGTCTTGGATTGTTCGAGTCGAACCAACTGACACACCAATGGCGCGTTCAGACGAAAACGAACAAAACAGCGGATGAATACGGCGTCCAGTTCCAGCAGCTTTTCAATTCCGAAAACGTTGATCCTTCTGCGGTTAGCTCCATCATTATCGCCTCCGTCGTACCACCGCTCAACTCCATGATCGAGAACGTTTGCAAGCGGTATTTCAACCGGGAAGCGGTATTCGTCGAGCCAGGCATAAAGACGGGTATGCCGATTCTCTACGACAACCCGCGCGAGGTCGGATCGGATCGCGTCGCCAACGGAGTGGGCGCGTTCAGCCTCTATCGTTGCGGGCTGATCGTCGTCGATTTCGGCACTGCCACCACATTCGACGTCATCACTCCGAAAGGCGAATACCTGGGCGGCGCCATCGCGCCGGGCATTGTCGTCTCGACCGAAGCTTTGTATTTCAAAGCTTCCAAGCTGCCTCGCCCGGACATCAAGGCCCCCCGCTGCGCACTGGGAAAAACCACCGTCGAATCCATGGCTTCGGGTATTGTTTTCGGCTACGTCGCGCTCGTGGACGGTCTCGTGAACAGGCTTTGCTCCGAGCTCGACTTCGAGCCGAGAGTCATCGCCACGGGCGGACTTGCACCGATGATCGCCAGCCATTCCGAAAGGATCGAGGAGGTGCAGGCGGATCTGACGTTACAGGGATTGAGGATCATTCATGAGCGAAACCAACGGAACACGCAAACCAAAAAATAGTGACCCCGAATCCTCGAAACGCGCCGCACCGATAGATCCTCAGGGGGATGCCCACAAGAACGCCGAATACGATGGCGAGTGGCTGGAGGAAGGCGAGGAATTGTCCTACGACGAGGACAAGGCCGAGGACAAAAAGGCACGAAAAGCCAAAAAACGCACCCCAACATCCGAAATGTTGGGAGAAGAATACTCCATGCCTTCGAGTGAAATCACTATGGCGGAGATTTCCCCCCACATCAAGCCCGTACCCGAACTGGCAAGCCTGACCGAGGAAGAATGGGCTCCGCCGGAAGATACGTTGGACGATTTCGACCCGGAACCGGAGCAGGCACCGCTGGACGTCGATTGGATGCTTGCCGAATTGGAGCATAAGGAAAATTCAGGCCATGAGGTTTCCAACAAAGAGGCCATGCAACTGGCGATGAAAGTCGCCGGGCTGGAAGAACCGCCAAGCGTTGAAGATTCTTCGGAATTTGATGGAACTGACGAGGAAGAATCCGGCGCGGATCTCGACGAATTGTCCGAAATGCTCGCTGCCGGAGACACCCAGCCTTTCGACACTCCGCGCGAAGAAACCGAAGAAAAAGCCCCGGAAAACGGCGAAGATGACGAATCCGAGGAGGAAGACGTCGGCTCGGTGGATCTGGACCAGCTTTCCATGATGCTGGACGATGAAATCGACTACCTCGAAGGTGAGAACGAAAAAGAACGGGAATCGCAGGAAGAAGAGGACGAAGACGATTCCGATGTTGTGGACCTGATGAACGAGCCGAGTCAACCCGTAGCGGAATCGGAAGAAGAAGCGCAGGAAGAAGACGAGAATGACTCCGACGTCGTGGATCTGTTGAACGAGCCAAGCCAACCCGTAGCGGAATCGAAAGAGGACGAGAAGGAGGACGAAGAGGAAGGCATCGATCTGGCCTCCCTGGCGGCGGAACTCGGACTGGACGACCCTGAAAATATCCCTACCGATGAATCCGAAGCCCCCACTGAGGAAGCCACTCCGACTACCGCCCCTTCTGTCCCGGAAATCGGTGCAAACGTGGTAGAAACACCGGCAGTGATCGCGTTGGGACCGGTGGAGGGTATGGATATCGCTCCAGAAGCGACGGAAGAAGATTCCGAGACAAGTGAAGATTCTACTTCCGAAGAGGCTGATGAGGAACCTGAGGAAGAGATGACCTCTTCGGAAGAGGAAGGGGACGTCGACTCCGAGGAAACATCGGGGGATAGCGAGGAAGAAACCGAGGCGGAGGAAGAGGAAAAAGCTCCTAAAACCAAGAGCATCGGCGGCATGAGCGACAAGGAATACCTCCCGTCGATCGGGGAAGACGGCGTGGCGGTCTGGAAACCCAAATACGTGCCGATTCCCGATATCGACATCCCGATGAAGGTGAAAAAGAAACTGGATGCCGAAGAGCCCCGCCGACTGCTGCTGGCCCGAAACCTAGTGCCGATGAGCAGTTACGAAATGGGCTATACGCTCTACTGCCTGATGAACGACGAAAGCGAGGCCGTGCGTAAGGCTGCCACCAGAAGCCTTACCGAAATGCCTGCCAGCATCATGCGGCCCATCGCCGAGCAAAAACTGCCGCCGCAGATTCTCGACTGGATCGCCCGAAACTGGTTCAGCGAGACCGATCCGGATCGGATCATCGAAACGATCGTGTTCAACTCGGCGGTTGGGGACCACACGCTGGAAGCTCTCGTCACGATCTGCTCGGAAACGATTCTGGATATCATCTCCCGCAACCAGGTGCGAATGCAGAATTCGCCCCAGCTCATTTTCCTGTTTCCATACAACCCCAACACCACCATCGGTTTGTTGAACCGGGTTTTGGAATTCGCGAGGCGGCAACGCCTGATTAACGACGAGGAAGAAGAGCGGCTCATCCAGCGGTTCGAAAACCGTGACAACCCGGACTGGGAAGCCGATATCGATCCCGATTCCCCCGCCGCCAGGCTCAAAGAGGCCGTGCCGGAAACCCACACCGAGGATGGCACGCTGGACTGGGAATTTCCGGGCTTCATGACCGACGATTTCGATTCGATTCTGGATCTCGACGCCGACGCCGAAATCATCGACGACAAGATCAAGCAGAAAAAGGACATGCGCGAACTGATTCGTGAAATGTCGGTTCCCCAAAAACTTCGCCTCGCGGTTCGTGGCAACATGGAGGCGCGGAAAATCCTTATCGAAGACCGGCTTCAACTCGTCGCCGTCGCGGTGCTGAAATCTCCGCGTATCACCCGAACGGAAATCGAACGGGCCGCCGAGTCGAAAACCGTGCAGCCGGAAGTCATCTGGGCCATCGCCAAGGATGCTTCCGCCATGCGCAACTACCAGATTCGCTGGGCGTTGGTGCAAAATCCGAAAACACCGATTCAAATCGCCACTCAGGTCATGGGCACGCTACGCGAAAAGGAAGTCAAGACCCTCTCCAAGTCCAAGGCAGTCCCCCATGCGGTCAGCACGATCGCCCGCCAAAAACGTGAAATCGCCGAACAGAGGGCAAAAAGACGCCAAAAGAAAAAGAAATAGGTTGGCCGGCAAATCCATCGCCAGATGTATGAGGAGTATCGATGAAGAAACCGAACACCCCCAAGAAACTCGCCGCGAAGCAACTGAGAAACATCTGTGATTCCAGTATGTTCCCCTTCGATACAACCGACGAGGCCCAAGAACTGAAAGGCGTGTACGGCCACGACCGCGCCGTCACCGCCATCGAGTTCGGACTTTCCAACAAATCCAAGGGGTTCAATATTTTCCTGCTGGGCGATTCGGGTTCCGGCAAGACCTCCATTTTGCGCAACCTGATCCTCAAGCGCGCCAAAGCGGAACCGACACCTTCCGACTGGGTGTACGTCCACAATTTCGACGACCCCGGCTCTCCCAAGGCCATGGCCCTGCCTCCCGGCAAGGGCGAGGCTTTCAAGAAGGATATGGCCGGTTTTGTGGAAGACCTCAAGCGCATCATTCCCAGGATGCAGGAGGGCGACAGCTTCCTGCAACAAGGAAACGAAATCGAGGAAACGTTTCGCCAAAAAGAGGAAAAAGCCTTCAAAAAGCTGCAAAAAGCGGGCAAAGCAAGGCAACTCCTGCTGGATCTGGTTCAGGGCGAACTGATTATCCAGGTCATGAAAAACGGCAAACCTCTGGTGCAGGAGGAATTCGAAGCGCTTTCCCCGGAAGAACACGCCAGCTACGAAGAAGAGGTGCGCTCGCTCCAGGATGAAATCGGCGACTTCCTCCGTTTCCAGCGGAAACTGGAAAAACAGCGTCTGGAAAAGGTCTCGAAACTCGAAGACCATCAAATCCGCGAAGTGGCCAAGGAAATTCTCGACGACCTGAAAGACAAATACGAGCAGATCGACGGAATCGCCGAGTGGTTCGACCAGGTATGCCGCCATGTTCCCGAAGCTTTTCAGGCTTACCAACGGGCGACGGAAGAAGAACAGAGCCCCGAAGGGATGCCCGTCCCGATGCTGTTCAAACCAGAATTCAAAGAGCTGAAAGTCAACGTGTTCGTCAACAACAAGGGGCACAAGGGCGCGCCGATCATCTTTGAAAACACGCCGACGTACCACAACCTGATCGGCTGCATCGAATACACCGAACAGTACGGTATGCTAAGTACGGATTTCACCCTGATCCGCCCCGGCGCATTGCACCTCGCCAACGGGGGCTATCTGGTGATTCAGGCCAACGACCTGATGAAAAGCTTCTATGCCTGGGAGTCCTTGAAAAAAGCGCTGCGCAACAAGGAAATCACCATCCAGGAACTCGACATCGAGCACCGCGCCCGCTCGACCGTCTCGCCCAAGCCCCAACCGATTTCGCTAAGCACCAAGGTGATTCTCATCGGCAACGCCGAAGCTTACTATTTCCTGCTACACATGGACGACGACTTCCAGCGCCTGTTCAAGGTCAAGGCGGAGTTCAACGAATGTATGCCCCGCACCCGGTCCAACATCATGAAAATGGTGGGATTCATCACCCGGTTGTGCCGGGAGGACGGCCTTCTGCCCTTCCACCGGGACGCCTTGGCGCGCGTCGTCGAGTTGGCTTCGCGCGTTTGCGAACACCAGAACAAGCTGACGACCCGCTTCATCAACATCATCAACATCGTTTCCGAATCCAACTACTGGGCCAATGAAGAAAAGGCCGAACTGGTACTCGCCCGACACGTGCACCGGGCGCTGGAAATGCGGCGCAACCGGGCCTGCAAGGTCGAAGACGAGATGTACGAATACCTGCGCGAAGGCGCCGTACTGCTCGACACCAAAGGGTTCGTGGTAGGCCAGATCAACGGCATCGCGCTCTACGACATGGGAGACCACGCCTTCGGCATTCCGAGCCGCATCACTGCCCAGACCTACACGGGAAGCGGCGGGGTGGTCAACATCGACCGCGAGGCGCGCCTGACCGGCCTGATCCACAACAAGGCGTCTCTGATTCTCATCGGCATCATCGGCAGCCTTTACGCACGCGACAAGCCCCTGTCGCTTTCGGCGTCGCTGGTGTTCGAGCAGATGTACGGCAGCATCGACGGCGACTCCGCCTCCTGCGCCGAACTGTTCGCGTTGATTTCCTCGCTGGCGGACCTGCCCATCGACCAGGGCATCGCCGTCACCGGCTCGGTCAATCAGCGGGGAGAAGTCCAGCCGATCGGCGGCGTCAACGAGAAAATCGAAGGCGTCTACCGCATTTGCAAGACCAAGGGACTCACCGGCGACCAGGGAGTCATCATTCCCGAAAAGAACCGGATCAACCTGATGCTCGACCCGGAAATCGTCGAAGCGGTGGAAAAGGGACGTTTCCACATCTACCCCATTTCGACCATCGACCAGGGGCTGGAAATCGTCATGCGCCACAGGGCGGGAAAACGCCTGAAAAGCGGAAAATGGCAAAAGGATACGATCCACTTCCGAGCCGACGCTCGCCTGCGGGAACTGTCGAGAAACCTTCAGGATTCGGGAGACGACGACGAGTAGGGAGGAACTTCCTCCCTATCAATAATTGAATAATTCCAACTGGTTACCAACATCCTTCCGAGGGTTCAGGTCTCCAAAGTAGTAGGAGTAGGTCGGATAACTTGTTATCCGACAACGAAATCGGGCATGTCGGGTAAAGAATTTACCCGACCTACGCTTTGAATCCATGTTTTTA
Source organism: Myxococcota bacterium (assembly GCA_963663525.2). GTDB lineage: Bacteria > Myxococcota_A > SURF-8 > SURF-8. Next base: position 2,094,978 of record CAXXHC010000001.1, on the reverse strand, counting down.
GTTGGAGAAATACCGGTTCTTCCTACATTTAATTCACGCCCGGAGGAACAAAAAAAGAAAGAAAATCCTTTTCAGCCTTCCTCCACCTCTTCCTCCTGCACGGGCAACTCGATGGAAAACACGCTTCCCCGTCCGAGTTCGCTTTCGATTGCGATTTTGCCGTTGTGGGCCTGGGCGATGTGCTTGACGATGGCCAGCCCCAGTCCCGTACCTCCCATCGAGCGGCTGCGCGCCTTGTCCACGCGGTAGAAACGCTCGAACAGCCGGGGTAGATGCTCTTTTCCGATGCCGGGGCCGGAGTCCTCCACCCGGATGGCCACCATCGACTCGGTTTTCTCGACACGGACCTGCACGTCGCTGTTTTCTCCGCTGTACTTGATCGCATTGTCCAGCAGGTTGATGACCGCCTGGGCGATCAACGCCCCATTGACGTTGGCGGACACATCTTTGGGCACCTCGGCGAGAATACGGATGTTTTTCAACTTCGCCTTGCGATTGCAGATCAACACCGCCTCTTCGATGATGTCTGCCATCGGGGAGCGCGACGTGCGCAGGCTCTCTTTTTCGGAATCGCTTTCGATACGCGAAAGAGTCAACAGATCCTCGATGATCGCCGACAGCCCGTTGGTCTGCCGCTCGATGATATTGAGGAAACGCCGGGCGTTTTCCTCGTCGTCGAGAGCACCGTCCTTGAGCGTCTCCACGAAACCCTTGATCGAGGTGATCGGCGTTTTCAATTCGTGGCTAACGTTGGCGACGAAATCCCGCCGCACCCTTTCGAGCCGCTTGATTTTGGTAATGTCGTTGAGCACCACCAGGGCACCCGTCTTTTTGCCCACCGAATCGTGAATCGCAGTTCCCGTAAGTTGCAGGTAGCGGGAATCGTCGCGCACGATGCTCAACTCGCCTTCGTGAACACCCTCATCCTGGAGGGTGTCCTTGATGAAATCCTGCAAATCGGTATTGGAAGTGATTTCTTCGATGCGAAGGCTTTGCGCCGTCTCGCGGTCGATGCCGAACAGCGTCTCCGCCGCATGGTTGTACATGATGATGCGGCCTTCCAGATCCACGGCGAAAACGACTTCCACCATGCTGGAAAGCACGGCCTCCAACTCGTTGCGCTGCTTGGTGATGGTCCGGATGCGGTCGTCGAGCTGGCTGGCCATTTCGTTCATTTTCTGGGACAGGGCGTTGAATTCGATCGTCCTGAACGAAGGAATACGGTAACCGAGATTGCCGGAGGCGAAGTGCTGCACGCCCTGTTTCATCCACTGAATCGGTTTGCTGATGCGGTGCGAAACGTACAGGCTCAGCAGTGCGGCGATAATCGCCACGACGAAGCCGCCCCGGATCAACTGCCAGTTGATCCGGCTCAGGGTATGCCAGATTTCCGCCGTGGGCATCGAAACACGTACGACGCCCTGCAAATTTCCACCTTTGAACGACGCCAGCGCCACATACAGCATTTCGCGGTCGAGCGTCTGACTGTAACGGGTGGAAATCCCAACCATGCCGGCCAGCGCCTGGCGGATTTCGGGACGCTTGCCGTGGTTGTTCATGGAGGCCGGGTTTTTGTCGGAGTCCGCGATCACCACGCCGTTGGGACGCACGAGCGTAATGCGGGTATCGATGCTTTTGCTGAGCGTTTTGCACAGGGTATCGGCCTCGTGCGGACCGACGCGGCTGAAGAGATCGAGATGATCGACCAGATGGGCGCGCGCTTCCAGATCGTTGGCGAGAGACTCGTAGTAAAAATCCTTCAGCGCCTTCCAGGTAATCAGTTCAATCGCGAAAATGGAAAGAATGGAAACCAGTAGAAAGGTGGGAAAAAGCTGCCAAAGCAGGCGAATGCGCAACTCAACTCTCCTTGAAGCGATAACCCACACCGCGTACGGTTTCGATCAACTCCCCGTAATCTCCCAGTTTTTTTCTTAGTCCAACAACCTGGACATCCACGGAGCGATCCGTCACGGGATAATCGGTGCCTTTGACGGCGTTGATGATCTGCTGGCGTGTGTACACGCGTCCCGGATTGCGGGCGAGAAAGTGAAGAATGTTGAACTCGGAAGCGGTAAGTTTGGTCGGCGTACCCTTGAGGGCGACTTCGAAACGGGACGGATCGATGGTCAGGCCATCAACGGAGATCAGCGCATCTTCGCTGTACCCGCCACGGTTTTTCCGTCGCATCATAGCTTGAATGCGCGCCACCAGCACCTTGGGGCTGAAAGGCTTGACCACGTAGTCGTCCGCACCCAGGGTCAGGCCCTTTACGATGTCGCCGTCCTCGCCTTTGGCGGTGAGCATGATGATCGGAATCTCCCGCGTTTTCTCGTTGCGTCGCAGAATGCGGCAGACTTCCAGACCATCCAGGCCGGGAAGCATCAGGTCGAGCAGGATCAGGTCGGGCAAAAATTCGAAGGTGCGGCTGATGGCCTGTTCGCCGGACAGCACGCAGTCGATCTCGCAGCCTTCTTTGGTCAGGTTGTAGCGAAGAAGTTCGAGAATGTCTTCTTCGTCGTCCACGGCAAGGATTTTGTAATTCATCCGGAAACCTCGCGGAAATCAGACTTCAATGGCTCACGGTATTACATGAAATTCTCATGATTGTATGTTAGGAGTTGATGAAAAGCAATCGCGATCTCCCGAATGGACATGGAAAGGGGTGCTGTCATTTCACTCAGATTGCAACCCGCCCACTCCGAGTGCCGCCCGTGAGGGCGGTGTATCGAGGAGTAAATGGTATGGCTCGATACGATTTGCTTCGCAAATCACTCGCCATGAGCGGTCTTTTAAAGTGGCAATTTACCCCATCCGGAAAGTCACCGGTTCCCTCCGAGAAAACAAGAGGTTTCACGTTGTTATTCCATTTCGTGCAAATTGGTAAAAAAACGTGCAGATTCGCAACCACGAGCTTTGCGAGAGAAAACCAAATGGATCTTGATTTTTCACCCGAAAAACCCTGTTTTTGTCCAGTTGCTTTACACTTTTTTCTCGGTACCCCTCGACTCGTTGCGAGAAAAACGATGGGGACTTTGCACGTTTCGTCGTGAGTTTGCACGAGTTTTGCGGCATGAATCGAGCATGACGTGCGTTTGCGTGAAATTGCACGATTTTGCAGTATCTTCAATAGATTTTGCACGGTCTATTAGATGCCGAATTTCCGGGAGCCGCCTCCGAACCTACAGAAATTCGTTCATCCAGGTGTGCATCCCGAGAAGCAGGAAAATGTGCCGTTGCCTGGCGTAGCCTCGCGCGTATTCGTCCAGGGTGCGTTCGACCTGATGGAGATCGAAGTGGTTGGCGAAGGCCGAGCCGGGATCGAGCAGAATCTCTTTCAACACACCCATGTTTCCGAACCAAACCTCTGTAGGGGTTTGAAATCCCAGCTTTTTCCGGTTCACGATGCGAGCGGGAAGCGCTTTTTCGGCAAACGCTTTATGCACGATTTTCCCGCCCCGTAGGTTGACGCGATGCCGCGCCGGAAGCGATTCGATGAAGCGCACCAAATCCAGGTCGAGCATCGGAACGCGGCACTCGATGGAGAAATTCATGGTGATCTTGTCGGTATAGAGCAACAGATCGTCGGACAGATTGAGACGCAGGTCCAGCGACATCATCCGTTCCACGCTTTTACGCCGTTTCGCCACCCCAAGCAAATCGTACAAAGCTTCCACGCGACGCCGCGCCCGGTGGTCTGCTTGCCCCACAAGCTTGACGATCTCCGCGTCCTCGAAAACCTCATAAGTCTTCAGAAAACGCCCCACTTCGTCGGGATCGGAAGCGGCTTGCAGGCCGCGCAAAATCTGTTCGTTTCGCAGCCCGGCGCGTTTCGCACCTGCCGTGGCGAGTCGGGCCAGTCGGGAAGGCAGCAGAGGGCCGACGATCTCGCCTTTGTATCGGGTGTAGCCGCCCAGGGATTCGTCCGCCCCCTGGCCGGAAAGCACCACTTTGACGTGCTTGGACACCAACTCCGAAAGGTAGTACATCGGGATCAGCGACGCCGTGGCCAGCGGCTCTTCCACGATGGTGGTGCACTTGCGGATGGTGCTCAAGAAGTCGTCGAAACCGATGCGCGTGGTCAGGTGCTCCATGCCGATCACGTCGGCGGTTTCGCGGGCGGGGGCGATTTCGTCCACGCGGCTACGATCCGTGTAACCTACCGTAAAAGCTTTGAGTTTCGTCTCGGAGTGTTTCTGACCGAACGCCGCGACCAACGCCGAATCCACCCCGCCGCTAAGCAGCACACCCAACTCCACGTCCGACATCAACTGACGCCGCACGGCTTTTTCGAACAGTTCGCCGTAGCCCTCCAACGCCTCGTTAAAGGAGATCGAACGTTCCTCCGGGATGGGTTCGATGTAGGGATACTCGCGGTGGTTGAGGTCGTTCGAGGCGAGGTTGACTTCCACCACGTGACCCGGAAGCACCTTGCGGATGCCGGTCAACAGAGTATCCGGTGATGGCGTGAAGCGCATACGCAGCGTTTCGGCGAGGCTGTCGAGGTCCAGGCTTTCGTTGACGAGTTTTTGGATGGGTTTGATTTCCGAAGAAAACACCAACTTCCCGTTTTTACACCAGTAATACAGGGGTTTGATGCCGAAGGGATCGCGCACGAGGTAGAGCTTGGCCTTCTCGATATCGACGAAACCGAAGGCGAAAATGCCGTTGAACTCCCGTGCGGTTTCGATGCCGTCCTGGGCCAGCCGATACAGTACCGTTTCCGTATCCGAATGCCCGCGAAAGGCATATTGCGTGACCTTCGGTTTGAAGTCCTCGTGGTTGTATACCTCGCCGTTGAACACGATCATGTGGCGACCGTCGGGGGTCAGCATCGGCTGGTGCCCCGCCGGGGAAAGGTCCACGATCGACAGCCTTCGCTGGCCCAACGTCACCGTTTTTCCGGCGACGACGGTTTCGTGCATCCCGGAATCGTCGGGCCCCCGATGCGTGATGATATCGAGTATTTCTTGACTGAACGGGAGATTGACGGCCCCTAAAATTCCACACATGCGCGCGTTCCTTCCTTCTGTCCCTGCCCGGTGCTCGATCGAGATGGATTTATCTTAGGCAAGGGGGAAATTCTGTCAACTCAAAGCACGGAATTGAAACGAAATCGGGTGCATCACAAAAAATTGTCACTTTGCAAAAAAGCGCTCATGGCGAGTGATTTGCGAAGCAAATCGTATCGAGCCATACCATTTACTCCTCGATACACCGCCCTTAGGGCGGCACTCGGAGTGCGCGGTATCCAATCTGAGTGAAATCACAATATCCTGTGAGGCACCCAACGGAATCGGGAGTGAATGAAAATGCGGGAAATTCAAAGAACAACGCGAAAAAGTGGTAGCGGCGAGGCGTAAGCCCGCCGGTAAAGGAGAGAAATCACGGCGGGCTCACGCCTCGCCGTTACAATCGACTGGAAGGGTCCAATGTTTTCTATTTATTCTCATTTCCCCGAAAAATTCACATTTCCCGATGGAATTTTCTGGTATACTACCTCACGATATTTTCCCGTGATGGCGACTTTGAGGGCGGACGAACTCCCTGTGCTTGACTTGCGGCGTCCTCCTTCCGACCGCTTGCCAACCGTGTCCCGTTCGGAGTTTACGACCGCGAAGGCGGCCAAAGGGAAGAGGAAACAGGTACTTCCGAAATCGCGTGTCGGACGCGACGATTTCGGAAAGAGTCATGCGGAAAGGATTCATCATGTCCGAAAGTCCTTTGGGCGACATCATCTGGCTGTGCCTCGTCGCACATCAACTTGCGACCGAAGTGTACGAGAACCTCAAACGCAACACGAAACACCCGGAACACGCGAAATTCTGGGATGAAATGGTCGAACGCGAACGGGAGAGCCGCGAGCTTTGGGAACAAGTCGTCAGCCTTGTGGGCTCCGGACCGCTTCCCCCCTTGTTTGCGAACCCCATGGAAACCAAGAACGACCTGACCGCCATCCGGGACGAAATTCTCACGATCGAGAGAGAAAGCCAGCGTGTCGAGGACAGCCACGAAGCCTTTCTGCTGGCGCTCAACCTCGAACTGCACCTGCTGCATCCCGCCTTCGAAACCATCTGCCAGTATTTCAGTACGGTGGCAGGCATCGAAAACAGGGAAAGCAACTACGAATTGCGTTTGAATCGCTACGTGGAAGCGTTCAAATCCTTCGACGACGACAAACCCGAACTCAAACTGCTCGGCGGTGCGATCCGCCAACTCTGGCAACAAAACCGGCAGTTGGCCATCCAAAGCAAAACCGACCTGTTGACGGGGATTTACAATCGACGCGGCCTGTTCAATACCATTGAAATGCTCGCCCACATCGCCCAACGCAACTCCACGGCGATCGGCATCCTGATGATCGATATCGACCGCTTCAAGGAGATCAACGACACCCACGGACACCAGAAGGGCGACGAAATCATCTGCTGGACGGCGAACATCATCAAGCAGCGGATTCGCTCGTCCGATGTCGTGGGTCGTTATGGTGGCGAAGAATTTTTGGTGTTTCTATCCCCGGTCGAGCCCGCCGCACTGGAAAAAATCGCCGAGGAAATCCGCGAGAAAATAGAGACGGGAAGCAAGACCGACACTCCCGTCACCATCAGCGTCGGTGTGGCTCACGGCATGTTGGAAAGCGGCATCCGCAACCGCCTCCACGCCTTGATCCGCACGGCGGACCGTCGCCTGTACATGGCCAAGCAAAACGGTCGGAACCAGGTGGTTTGTTCGGAAAAACCTGTAAAATAACAGGGCTTTTCTCGTTATGCCGTGAGCCTGGGGAAACTTTCGTCATTCCAAAAACAACACCCGGCTGAGGCCGATGGCATCCCCGCGTTCGAGGGAGGCCAATTCGGCAGCCAAATCGGCGAAAGCGTCGGTACAGAGACCGGCCCACCCTTCGGCGCCATCCAGGGATTTCTCGTCGGCGTCCCCGAGAGCGTTTTGCATCCACGCACGAAGCTCGCTTGTGAAATCCTCGGAGGGTCGGAACCCGCCGGAGGGTGTCGCAATAAGGGTTCGTTCGAGAAAAGCCTTGAAATCCTCCGCAGTTAGCGGAATCACGCCCTCGTCCAGACCCAGCAGATGGCGGGCGAACGCCGTCAGCGTGATTTTCACGAGCAACAGCGGGGAATCCTCCTCGCCTACGAAACCCAGCGTGCGCCGGGCGATGGCGGCCTTATCCAGCTTCAGCCGCTCGAACAACATCCCGAAGACGAATTCCAGCCTCGCGATGGAAGAAGCCGCCTTGCGGTACTCCTCGATACCACTCAACTCGTGAAGTTCACTACGGTTTTCAACGAAATCGGCGGGCAGCAGGGGCGTGCGACCACTCAAGCCAACCAGCAGTTCCCGCGCGGGGCGTGGAAGCAGCGCCAGGGATCGAGGATCGCGGTTCGGGGCATGGCGTTCCAGAAAACGGCGAGCCTGTTGTTGCAGGCGCGTGGCGAGGGCATGTCCGCAACGGAAGATGTCCGCCAGCGGAACGCTTTGCAGCAACTCCAGGGCTTTCGAGGCGTCGGAATCCGAGAGAAACTGCAAGCCCGTGGCGAGGTGGTCGCGCACGAGGGTCAGCACGGAACTCAGCTCGTCCAGGTCGCCCAGCGCTTTGCGGGCTACTGCCGCACGATTGGCGAGCAGTACCAGTTCGGCGCGGATGCGCTCTTTCGTCGCTTCGTCGTCCAATTCCTCCAGAAGGTCGGTGAAAAAGTGGCCGGGTTCGTCCATGACACGGAAATACGTAGGCAGATTCGTTTCAGCACGGGGAAACGCGGATTTGTCGATGCGTCGCCGATCCAGTCCGGCTTTGAACGTCTCCGCATGGAAGGGAGAGAAAAGCGCCAGGGATTCGAGGTAATCCGGGTATCCGGCGTCGGCCAGACGGCGGCAGTGCTCGCGGTAGGCGTGTTCTTCGAGCACCGTGGGCGACTCCCAGATCAACCACTCCATCGCATCCTTGTATAATTCAAAATTCTGGATGTAAAGTTGGAGCAGGAAGACGGTCAGCCGGTCGAGATCGGTGTTTTCCGGGTCGAGGAAACGGAACTGGTATTGGTCGTCCAAAGTGAACAGGTCGGCGGGAATCGTGGTCTGATCGTCGGACCACTCGTAGCGGCGGACCTCGATATGCCCGGAAAGAAACGCCACGACGTAGGCGAGATCCATTTCGCGAAGTTTTTCGGCGGCTTTCTCCATGTCGGCCTGAATCATCAGCCCGAACCAGTCGAGTTGCTTCCGGACGAGAAAACGGTCCTTTTCCCAGCAATCCACGTCGAACAGGCGCAGGGTCTGCTCCGGTGTGGCTTGCAATACGAGGTCCATGGCGTCGGTGCGTCCTGCGGCTTCGATCGTGAAATACAGGTCTTCCGGCGTCATTTTCCGCAGCAAATCCACGGCATCCGGGGCTACCTGGAGAAGCTGGTATTTCTGGCGGTAGTTCAGGCTCTCCAATAGCGAGAAACGCTCCTCATGAGTCATGGCGGCGAGTTGCTCGTCTTTCAGGGAAAGGTTGGCAAAGGTCAGACTGCCGGAAAGCTCCGAGGGTCGGATAGGCTTGTTTTTTTCAGAAGATTTCGTATGTTTTTCGTTGTTTTTACTCATGTTTTTTTCGTGTGGATAGGCAGTGAAGCGCACCAAGCCGGTAAGAACTACGCTTCCGGTTCGGGCGAAAAATACCGGCAGGTAATCCCCTCTTCACCGCTGCCGGTGAAAAAGGAAAACACCGCCGTCCGATTGGTGTAGGCGAAGCCGTCGATATCTCTCAGGTCGGAGGTGATGTACAACCGATACAAGTTGTTGGGATGGAGCGGTTCGTTGGGAATGTAGGTGACCACGCCGTTTTCATAATACACGTTGCCGAGCACGAACTCCGGGCCGGACCCCAGGATGAAAGACGACAGGTTGACGGTGGACGGGTCCAGCTCTTTCGAAAACGCCAGCCGAATCACCGCGCTCGTGGAGATGTCTTCATCTTCCGGATCGGGACAGCTCGAAAGCAATTCCAGAGACGGACGGGTGACGCTTGGATAAATATCCTGGTCGATGTTGGGGTTCGTGCAGGCCGCAAGCAGCAATCCGACGAGAAAAACCAGGGCCACGAGGCCGTATTTTTTGAAAAACTTAAAGGTTTTCATGGCATTTCTTGCAGGTTCGCGGGTTTTTCTTTTGCATCCGGCTCAATTGCTCGGCGCTCATGTGTCCGTGAATATTGAAAGAACCTCCACAGGCCGAACCCGCTTTGTGGCAGCGCAGGCAGCTTTTTTCCGAGTGACAGGACACACAGGCCGACAAGTTGCGTTTGGCCTGGAACGAATGGTGATTGGCCGTGCGCGTGCACGCATCCCAGCCGGTGGGATGATACTGCACCCGTCCGGGTCGGGTTTCCAACTCGGACGACACCCCCATGCGCTGGTGGCATTGCTGGCAGAACGAGGAATACCGGTGACAGGACTGGCAGTTGGGTTGATTTTTTCGCGCCTCGATGGGGTGCAACATGACATAGTTGGGCGGATGAATCGCCAAGGGTTTCAACACGCCGTCGTGGCAGCGATCGCAACTGGAAGGCGTATGACAGGCATCGCAGCTTCTGCGGTCCGTTCGGCTTTCCCGGACGTGGCGACGGGTCCACTGGTCGAGGTGGTTCAGGGAACCTCGCGTGGGCATCAGGCGGCGCTCGTGGAACGTCGTTTGCAGCATTCCAGAAGGCAGCGCCGGGTGACAGGTCGCGCAACGGAAACCGGGGCTGTTGGACTGGTGACAGGCCAGACAAAGCGCTTCCGACGGCAGATGGTCGGGCCGAGCGTCGTCGTCGAGTCCCTGGTGGCAGGATCGGCAGTCGATCATGCGTTCCACGTGAACCTTGTGGTTGAATACGAGGTTGGCCCGCACCTCCCGCACGCGACCGGGCAGGTTTTTTCCGCTCGCATCCCAGTCGTTGTGGCAGAAACCACAGCGTTCGTTCCCCATGTCTGTGGGACTCGTGCGAACTTCTTTCGCGTGACAGGCGGCGCATTTTTCTTCCGAGGGCAGTAGCCTGTCCCCGCTTTGGGTGCTTTGTCCCGCAATTTCGTGGCAGGTGTTGCAGTCGAGCGTCTTGTGGGAAGCGTGGGAGAACACGAGGTTCGAAAACCCCGCCGGGTAGACGACTTCCCGCCCCAGAACAGGCCGATCCGTTGCGGCATACGCCACGACAACCACCGTAAAGCATAGGAATATCAACGAGATGGAGATGCGTAGGATCGTCATCAGCGTTGCCTCGTCGGAGTGAACCAGGGCGTGGCGTCCAGGCCCGTGAAAAAGGCGTAGCTGCGTTCGATAAAGGGACTGGAGGACACTTCGCTACGCAGCCACAGACGGATGTCCTCGTGCAGTTGGAAATCTACCAGCACCGACAAACCCCAGGCAAATCCCTTGTTTTCGTGTTCTTCCAGGATGTCGCTGTAAAGCAACTGGTCGTAGAATGTACCGAAAAAATCGCTTTCGATCTGGATCATTCGACGAAGCACGAACAAGCCCGATCCGAGGCTCATCCGGTGCTCGTCGCCACCCCAACCGACGGTCATGTCGTAGGCACCGCGAAGATCCCAGTCCGGGGTCATTTCGCGCCGGAAATCGAAACCGAAAAAGGTGCTGGCCCTGCCCTGCTCGCCCCACTGGTCGAAGTAGGAACGGCTATCGGCCTGAAGCTGCCGGGAGGCATCGACCTGCAAAACGGTAAAGTTGTCGGGCCGGGCGGTGATCCCCAGGGCGATGGCATTTCGATTGTAGGCGCGGAAAAAGTTGAAGATCGAGTCGCCGTCCCAGTCCGGTCGAGAGAAATCATGCTCGAAAAAGGCCGTGCCCCACCCCAGATCGAGGCGGGTTCCCGCCTGCCAGCTTGAAAACGATTCAAGATACAGATCGTAGTGGGCGTGGCCGTACAACTCCCAGATGTCGAAAAATTCCGCCCGCGCCAACCCGCCGAGCTTTTCCTCATCCGTGGCTCCCGATTCGGCGAGACGGTACGAAAGCGAAAGGTCGTAGTTCTCGAAGCCGTCGAGAAACACGCTCGCGCCGAAGGTCCGGGAAATGCGGTGGTCCTCGTCTACGCCGTCCGACTGGTAGCGGTCGGAATTGGGAAAATACAGGTGCTGAACCCGCCCGGAAAACTCCTTTTTCACCTCGATGCCCGCATAAAACTCCACACCCACATACCATTGCCGGGAGAGCCGCAGCCACATGCCGTCGAGCGGATAAAAGCCGAAGCTGTCCTGCGTTACCTGACGACCCAAGCGGAAGTCTATGAAATCCCACAACCTTCTCGCCTCGTAATAGGCGTAGAGCACTTCGAGGCTCTGGTAGTCGAGGTTGTCCACGGGGGCATCCGGCGAGGCGTCGTAGCCGAGATCCGAATCGAAGCGGAAACGGGTGTGAAAGCTGTGCACCGGCTTTTCGCCGGTTTCGAACAGGTTGAAGGTCAGATACTGGGTGAAGCGAGTTTTGTTGATTTCAAGCTGTTCCACGTCCCGATATTGTTGAAGTTGGAACACGGTGTTCGAGCTGATTTCGATCTCCGAGGCCGATGTCATGGCCGAAAAACTCCACAACAGCGCGAAAATACACGAAAAAAGGAATTTTCTAACCAAAGACGAACGGACGGACACACACCGCGCGCCACGAACGCTCGAAGGGTGGAAAATATGAATCGGAGCTGGTTTCACTTCTTCTTCTTGCCCTGCACCGCCAGCTTGACGACCAGAACCGGGCAGTTCGCCCCACGCACCACTTTTTCGGCCACCGAACCGATAAGGAATTTTTCGATGCGGCTCAGTCCGTGGGTGCCGATGACGATCAGGTCGGCCTGATTTTTGTAGGCGCGATGCAGCAGTTCCTTGGCGGCATTGCCCTGGGCCACCTCGGTGATGACCTGGAGATCCCCTTCGCGGTATTCCTTGGCGAAGTCGTCGAGTTCGTCCAGGTGGCGTTTCAGGTGGTCTTGCTGTTCGCGGTAAAATCCCTTCGTCGGTGAGACACTGTAGGCTCCGAGACGGTTGGCGGGCGGCTGCGGCATATCCACCACGTGCACCAGCACGAGTTGGCCGCCGTCCGGGTCCACCAAGCCGATGGCGTGGCGTACCGCCTCCCGGCAATACTCGGAAAAATCGATCCCGACCAGCACGCTTTTATACGGAGCCATGGTGCCTCACAACAAGTCTGCCGCCGCCTGAGCAAGGGCTGAGCGCTCCCCTTTTATCATGGTGATGTGCCCGAACATGGTGTTGCCCTTGAAACGCTCGACGACGTAGGTCAACCCGTTAGACGACGCATCGAGGTACGGATTATCGATCTGATAGGGATCGCCCGTCAAAACGATCTTGGTACGCTCCCCGGCGCGGCTGATAATGGTCTTGATTTCGTGGGGAGTGAGATTCTGCGCCTCGTCCACGACGAAAAACTGCCGGGGAATGGAACGCCCGCGAATGTAGGTCAGCGCCTCGACCTGCAACAGGTTCTGATCGATCAGGTCTTCGTAGCTGCCCCTGGAGCGGTAGTCGTCCTCGTTGTCCGGCCCGCCCACGAGGAATTCCAGGTTGTCGAAAATCGGCTGCATCCACGGCCTGAGTTTTTCGCTCAACTCGCCGGGAAGAAACCCCAGATCCTTGCCCATCGGCAGGTTGGGACGCGACACCAGCATCCGCTTGTAGCGGGACTCGTCGGCCACTTTCTGCAATCCGGCGGCCAGCGCCAAGAGGGTTTTTCCCGTGCCCGCCTTGCCCACCAGCGTCACCAAGGCAAGGTCGTCGTCCAGCAGGAGATCCAGCGCCACCCTTTGTTCGAGATTGCGCGGAAGAATGCCCCAGATGTTGCCGCTGAACCCGGCCAGCCGCACCTCGTTCGCTTCGGCGTTGTAACGGGTGATGGCGCTTTGCTGTGGGTTGCTATCGCAGCGCAAAAGCACGAACTGGTTGGCGATCAACGGAATTTTACTATCGTCCCAGGCAAGGCTTTTGTTTTTATACAATACGTCAATGTCCTGCTTGGGAAGTTCGGTTTCGCCCAGACCGGTGTACAACTCGTCGATGTCCACCCGGTCGGTTTCGTAGTTTTCCGCCTTCAGTCCCAACGCACCGGCCTTGATACGAAGATTGGTATCGCGGCTGAGGAACACGACGCGCATGTTCGGTTGCTTGTTCTGCTCTTTGAAAGCGACGGCAAGAATCATGTCGTCGTTGTTCGGGCTCGTACCGTTGGCCCGCAGAGGGTATTGGTCGAGCACGTCCAGGCCCAACTCGATTTTCAAGGAACCGCCGCCGTCCAGCGTAACCCCTTGGGATAACTCACCTTTTTTCCGCAAGTCATCGAGATGACGGGACACGGCACGCGCGTTGCGGCCACGTTCCGTAAGATCTTTTTTGAATTTATCGATTTCCTCGATGCACTTGATGGGAATGATTACGTGGTTGTCCTGGAAATGGAAAATCGAGTTCGGGTCGTGGATCAGCACATTGGTGTCGAGCACGAAGATTTTTTGCATGGAGCGCCTCTCAGATGACGAAAAACAGGTGGAATAACCGTAACATATTGGCCTTGTAAGGCGCAAGAACCAATGACGTTTTCGGATCGGGAAACGGGACGCGGAAATACGTCAGTTCAAGGTATCGTCCGATCCGTTGGGCGGGGGCATCCGCACCGGACGGCGTTCCGGAATCGCGCCGAAGCGCTCTTCAAAGGCTTTGATTTGCCGGGTGAGCATGTTGGCCATGCGTTTGGCGTGAATGGGGGAAAGAATCACCCGCGAGCGCATTTTTCCTTTCTGGGTCTGAGGATGGATGAAGAGGAAGTCGAGCACCATTTCGGTTTCGGTGAAATTACCCACCACAAAGTTGGCGTACACGCCCTGGGCGGTTTCGTCATCCGCCGTGATTTCCAGTTGCATCGCTTGTTTTTTTTTCGGATCGTCCATGGACGGGGCTCCTTGTTTAGCCTGAACACTGTAGGATTTAGACCTCACCACCATACACCAAATCGCGCACCGAAGTGCACAAAAACCAATCAATTCGCACAAAAACGCGACGGGATAGAAAAAGGGAGGTTTACATTTTCCGGCGATCCATCCATACTTGCTTCCGAAGCCGAATCCACCGAGCCAGTCCAACGTTTTCGTACCGATTTCGGCAGAAGTGTCTTTTTTTCTTCCGCGTGCGACGCACGAAACAGGTTTTGCAAGGAGGCGAACGATGGCGAAAAAGAAAATGATTCACGAGTTCATGCAGATGAAACAAAACGGCGAGAAAATCGCCTGGGTCACGTCCTACGACTTTCCCTCCGCCCAGTTCGCCGAAGCGGCGGGCATGGATATGATCCTCGTCGGCGATTCGCTGGGAATGTGCGTGTACGGATATCCGGGCACCATTCCGGTGACGATGGATCAGTGCATCGTCCATTGCGAGGCCGTAAGAAGGGCTGCCCCCAACACCTTCGTGGTCGGCGACATGCCGTTCATGAGCTACCAGACAACGGACGAAGTGGCGGTGGTCAACGCTGGACGTTTTCTCAAAGAAGCGGGTTGCGACGCGATCAAGCTGGAAGGCGGCCAGCGGGTCATCGGAAGGATTCGCGCCATTCTGGACGCGGGAATCGTGGTGATCGGGCACATCGGACTCACGCCCCAGAGTTCGGGACAACTGGGCGGCCACAAGGCGCAGGGACGGACGGTGGAGTCCGCGAAACTGCTGATCGACGACGCCCTGGCCATCGAAGATGCGGGCGCGCACATGCTGCTGCTCGAAGCCGTGCCCCCGGAAGTCGGTGAATTCATTACGAAAAAACTGTCGATTCCCGTCCTTTCGATCGGCGCGGGGATGCACTGCGACGGCCAGTTGCTCATCATTTCGGACCTGATCGGCCAGTTCCAGGCGTTTACACCCAAATTCGTGAAAAAATACGCCAACGTGGCCAAAGTCACCACCGATGCGCTGGCCGCCTACGTCGAAGAAGTGAAATCCGGCGAATTTCCGAAAGACGAGCACTGTTATCACATGCTCAAGGGAGAAGAAGAAAAGCTGCAAGAACTCATCAAAGAGTACGAATAGAGACATTCCCGACTCAAAATACCCGATCCTCCTTTGCGGTGGATCGGGCATTTTTCTGGAATTTCGATAGGTTATAGGAGTTCTTACTTGCTTTTAGCGATCCTCTCGTCATGTGTGGCATGGGCGAACCGTAGGTTGCCCATGTGCATGGTTGGGACCACGGGCAAGCGGACGTTTCACGTCGCTTCGCCCGTGCCACCCCCTGTAATTCCAGGGTTTTCTATCGCTAAAATCAAATAAGAACCGCTCTATTCAAAGATCCCCAGGCCACTGTCCAGCCTGGCAAACTTCCTCGTCGATCAGGACTTCAGCGCCTCCATGTCCACGTACAGATCCAGCGATTCGGGATTGGCGAGCGCCTCGCGATTTTTCACGGGGCGACCATGGATCAGTTTGCGCACCGCGACCTCCACTTTTTTCCCGTTGCGGGTGTAAGGAATCGCCTCCACAGGAATGATTTTCGCCGGGACGTGCCGGGGCGAGGCGTTGGAGCGAATGCGGGTGCGGATCGTCTTTTCCAACTCGGCGGAAAACTCCACACCGGGCGCCAGCACAACGAACAGCACGACGCGCTCGTCGTCCTCCCATTTCTGGCCGATCACAAGGCTGTCCTGGATTTCGGACATCGGTTCGAGCTGGTTATAAATTTCCGCCGTGCCGATGCGCACCCCGCCGGGATTCAACGTGGCGTCGGAACGACCGTGCATCACCACACCGCCGTTTTCGCCGATCACCACGAAATCCCCGTGACGCCACACACCGGGATACACATCGAAGTACGCCGCTTTGTACTTTTTCATGTCGGGATCGTTCCAGAAAAACACCGGCATCGACGGCGCGGGCGCGGTGCAGACCAGTTCGCCTTCGCGACCGATCACGCCTTTCCCTTCGTCGTCGAAGGCTTCCACTTTCATGCCCAATCCCCGGCACTGCAACTCCTCTTCGTAGACCGGCAGCATCGGGTTGCCCAGCATGAAGCAGGAAATGATATCCGTGCCTCCGGCGATGGAACTGAGTTGCACGTCCTTTTTAATGTCGCGATACACGTAATGGAAACTTTTGCGCGCCAGCGGCGACCCGGTGGAACAAATCACCTTCAACGGTTCAAGGTCGAATTTCTCGCAGGGTTTCAGACCGGAATCCTCCAGTGCCGAAAGGTACTTGGCGCTCGTGCCGAAAACCGTCAGTTTTTCCTTTTCGGCCATTTCCCACAGGATTTCCGGGCCGGGATAAAACGGCGAACCGTCGAACAACACCGTGCGCGCGCCCAGCATCAGCGAGGAAACGAGCCAGTTCCACATCATCCATCCGCAGGTCGTGAAATAGAAAATCGACGTGTCGCGGTTGACGTCCGTATGCAGGTGCAATTCCTTGTAATGCTGCAACAATACGCCGATGGCTCCGTGCACGATGCATTTCGGAACGCCCGTCGTACCGGAGGAATACAGGATGTATACGGGATGATCGGCGGGCGTCTGCACGAAATCGATGTCTCCCGGCGCTTCGTCGGCGATCAGATCGTCGTAATGCACCGCTTCGGGAAGACGGGAGAGATCGGCCCGTTTCTCGACGAAGGGAACCACGATGATGTGCTTGATGCTCCCGATATTCTTGGAGATTTCCTCGGCGTGGCCGAGCCGGTCGAACGTCTTCCCGTTGTACAGGTAGCCGTCGGCGCAGAACAACACCTTGGGTTCGATCTGACCGAAGCGGTCGGTCGCACCCTGCACGCCGAAGTCCGGCGACCCGGAAGACCAAATCGCCCCCAAGCTCGTGGAAGCCAGCATGGCCACTACGGCATGAACGCCGTTGGGCAGGTATCCGGCCACGCGGTCGCCTTTGGAAACTCCCAGTTTTTTCAAGGCTTTGGTCAGGCGGGACACCTCGTCGTACAGTTCGCGGTAGGTGATGCGCTGCACGCTTTTGTCCTCGCGCCAGGCCACGAGCGCTTCCCGATCGTCACGGAATCGCAGCAGGTTTTCGGCGAAATTGAGGCGTGCACCGGGAAACCACTTCGTACCCGGCATCGTGTCGAGATTCTCCACCACCGATTCGAACGGCGCCGAGCGGCGGATTTCCGCCTCGCAGAAGATCGTTCGCCAGAAATCCGGGATATGGGAGATGGACCAGGTGTAAAGATCATCGTAGGTGTTCAGTTCGAGACCGTACGCGCGATTGACGGTATCGAGAAAGGTCCGCATGGCGCTGCGGGAGACGCGCTCGTCGGATGGGGACCAAAGCGGGGTTTTGGACGCAGGGGCAGACGATGTTTCACTCACGGGAGCCTCCGAAAATACGAGTGGGTTATGAATACGGGTTCGCGTTCAAACGTCGAGCTTTCTGCTCGCTACGAATCGATCGGTCATAGGCCGACGAGTGGACACGGACCGAGCCGCGCGAGGTTTTCGAGAACACAATCATGTTGAAATGGCGCTTTTTCCTCACTCTATTTCGCGACCTGGGGAAAGTCAAGCTGCGGCTTCTCCCCCTTCTTTGTGCGCGGGTGCCATCGGTCTTTCGCCGTTAGGCGAATGGCCGTGAAAACACGAAAAATCCGGGCCATCGATCCGTTCCGGATCGAAGACCCGGGCACCCTTTTTTATTTTACGAGTCAGGTTCGTGCCAAATCTGGAATGACATCGCCCTGTCCTCCCCCTTCTTTGTGCGAAAAAAACGCCATTCGTACCAAAAAACGCGAATTATCCTGCACGCATGGGAAGAAAACAGCTACAATACCTTTCCGAAAGAACCGATTCTCAAGCATTTTTCGTGATGTAGGTGGCGGTCGAAGGGTTTCGGCGGCCCGATCCCAATGCAAGGAGGAATGATGCAGGTTACGTTTAAAAAGGGAAATCCGATGGACGTCAAGGCGGACGTCCTGGTGCTGCCGGTGTACGAGGAAACCTGGGAGGAAAGCCCCCTTTTGCTGGAAGCGGACAAGGCGCTGGACGGCCTGTTGCTTCCCGCGCTGAAAAGCCGTGATTTCAAGGCCAAGGCGGACAGTCGCGCCGCATTCGATACCTGGGGCAAGCTGGCCGCCGGAAAACTCGTGGTGGCAGGCGTGGGCAAAGCCGACGAGCAAAGCGCCGACAGCCTCTGGACCTTCGCCTCCAACGCCGTCTCCAAGCTGCATACCAAAGGCATGAAAACCGCAGCGATGGCTTACACTTTCGCAGGTGACGACCCGAAAAAAACGTTGCAACTGCTGGCCACCGGCCTGCTGACGGGAAGTTACAGCTTCGATAAATACAAGAAAAAAGACAACAAAACGGGATTTTCGAAGCTTTCCATTGTTGCTCCGAAGGAAAACTTCAAAGGAAACGGCAAAGAAGCGCTGGAAAAAGGACTGGCCCTGGGTGAAGCGATCAATTTCAGCCGCACCCTGGTCAATACCCCTACCGAGGACATGAATCCTTCGCATCTGGCCCAGGCCGCAAAAAGTCTCGTCGCGAAAGACGAGAAAGATCTGAAGGTTCAAGTTCGTTCCGAGGCGGAAATCAAGAAACTGAAGATGGATCTCTACCTCGCGGTGGCCCGCACCGCAGCCAATCCGCCGAAACTTATCACCCTGGAATGGAAACCCAAGGGCACCACCCGGCAAAAACCGCTCGTCGTGGTCGGTAAGGGCCTGATGTACGACACCGGCGGACTGTCTCTGAAACCCTCCACCAGCATGGACACGATGAAATGCGACATGGCGGGCTCGGCGGCGGTGCTGGGACTGTTCCATTTCCTGGTCCATGCGCGACCCAACCGGCGTGTGGTCGGCGTGATCGCCGCCTGCGAAAACGCCATCGGTGGCAAGAGCTACCGTCCCGGAGACGTCTTCACCTCCCGGCGCGGGATCAGCGTGGAAGTGCTCAATACCGACGCCGAGGGACGCCTGACTCTGGCCGATGCCCTCGATTTTGCACAGACCCAGTACAAACCGGCCCAGATGATCGACCTCGCCACACTGACCGGCGCCTGCGTCGTCGCGCTTGGCGAAAGCACCGTGGGCCTGATGTCCAACAACGAGGAATTCTCAGGCAAAATCGGCGAGTTGGCCGAAAAGGCGGGAGAAGATTTCTGGCCGCTGCCGCTCAATCCGAAATACGAAAAGCTCATCAAATCCGACTTCGCAGACATCAAAAATGTCGGAGGTCGCTGGGGTGGCGCATTAACGGCGGGCCTGTTTCTCAAGCGCTTTGTGGACGACGACCTGCCCTGGGCGCATCTCGACATCGCCGGTCCGGCCTACACCGCGACTCCTTTCGGGCACCTGAGTAAATACGCCACCGGCGTTGGCGTCGCCATGCTGGCCGAATGGGTGCTTGACGAGTAAATCGCTTATCCGCACTCTAGGAAGTCGATCGATTTCCTGGAGTGCTTTTTTTCGGAGGCTTTCTTGAACCGTCCTTTGGCTCTGCAACCCGGCGCACGCATCGGGCTGATCGCCCCATCCGGTCCCTTCGAGCGGGAATCCTTCGAACGCGGACTGGCTACACTGACGTCCTGGGGTTTTGAAGCCGTGTACGAGGACGACATCTTCGCCCGCGAAGGTTACCTCGCCGGAAGCGACGACCGCCGCATCCATGAATTGCACCGACAACTGGACGACCCAAGCCTGAAAGCCCTTCTCGCCGTGCGCGGGGGCTACGGCGTACACCGGCTCCTCGACCGCCTCGACCCGGAACGGGTGCGCAGAAGCGAAAAACTGCTGATCGGCTTTTCCGACATCAGCGGCCTGCACCTCGCCTGGCGGCGCTTCGGCGGACCTTCTACCCTACATGGCCCAAACCTTACGGGACTGGCGAATCTGGACGAAGCTCTTGTCAAGCGCTGGTTGGCACTTGTTTCCGGCTCAGAAACGGCAAGCAAACTGCACAACGACCCGTTGGAAATGCTACGAGAAGGCCGGGCGGAAGGCTCTTTGCTACCCACTAACCTCTGTCTTCTCTCTACATTGATGGGTACCGACTTCGTGCCCGACCTTGACGGCGTGATCCTCGCGTTGGAGGACGTGGGCGAGGCATTGTACCGTATCGACCGTATGCTGCGACAACTGGCGCTGGCGGGGGTCTTTTCCCGCGTGGCGGGACTTGTGCTGGGACAGTTCACACCGCCCGGTGACATGGAAAACACGATGCGTCACGACTTCGAACGACAGGTGGCGCACCTGGCTTTGGAAGTCACACAAAGTTCCGGTATTCCTGTGGTAAGCGGCTTTCCTTTCGGGCACGAGCCTTTCAACCATCCATTGCCGGTCGGAGTGGCTTGCGAGTTGGACGCTTTCCGAGGCCGTTTGCGCCTCACTTCACCATTCGTGCAAACTTTATAATCCGGACTCATTTCAAGAGTTTTTTTTATGGCCGCCGACGAAACAATGGAATCCTGTTTCCTAGGTGTTAACAAGACGTTAGAGCCCCCTCGAAAAAACGGCAAAAAGAGCGCCATTTCTGGCGATTTCTGTTGCACCCATAGGAATATGCTATTTACCCCACCTAAGCCCCACAGCCAATTCCTGCAAATGCTTGAAGTCCATCGTTTTTCGATGATCCCGTGAAATTTCGAACCCGTTATTGGGGTATACTTAAAATATATATTCAATGGAACTTTTCTTGCACGATGGAATTCGTCCTTTTCGAAAGGGAAAATGGGTTGTCAAAAATATTAAAAAACCTATTTTCCCCTTGCGACACAAGGACATCGGAGTTTTCGAAAAAAAAGGCTTGTTTCGCATTCGTGTGCTTGCTACTTTCTCAGGCACTGGAAGTCACTAACGCCACCTGGGCGAATCTACATCGGGGGCTGCGGCAGCGAATAGGGTCAAGCGGCGACTGGAGAGGCCGCTCGAATTTGAGGCATTGGCATGTATAAAGACTGGGAAAAAGTATTAAAGAACCTTCAGGCCAAAACGAACGCACAACATTTCGAAGTCTGGTTCAAACCTTTGAAAGTCAAATCCAGGGATCAGTTTTCCATGACCCTGGAAGCCCCCAACCGGTTTATGAAAGACTGGTTGGGCAAAAACTATCTCGACGTGCTCGAACAGGAGCTTTCCCGGCAGGCCGGAAAACCCATGCGCGTCAAGCTGGAATCCCGTCCCGCGAAACAGAACGCCCCGCGGACGCCGCTGGTGCCGGGAAAAACTCTGCACCTGCAGGAAGCCGCTCCCCGTGAAGTTGCGCTTTTCAACCCCAAATTCACCTTCGACGATTTCGTGGTCGGCAAAACCAACGAATTCGCCCACGCCGCCTGCAAGGCCGTGGCGATGGGACCGGGTGACGCCTACAATCCACTGACGCTTTACGGCGGCACGGGCCTTGGAAAAACCCACCTGCTGCACGCCATCGGCCACGAACTGAAAAAGAACTATCCCGGACTGAAGGTCATCTATCTCAGCAGCGAAAACTTCATGAACCAGCTCATCGCCTCCATCGCCGGAAGCAAGATGGAGGATTTCCGCCGCCGCTACCGGGAGCGCTGCGACGTATTGCTGGTGGACGACGTGCAGTTCATCGCGGGAAAAACCTCGACCCAGGAGGAATTCTTCCACACATTCAACGCCTTGCATCAGGCCGGAAAGCAGGTCGTCGTCACCACCGACCAGTTTCCCCAGGAATTGAAAAACCTCGACGCACGCATTCGCAGCCGTCTGGTTTCCGGGTTGACCGCCGACATCAAACAGCCGGACATGGAAACGAGGGCCGCCATTTTGAAACGAAAGGCCGAATCCAGCGAAATCGACCTTCCCGACGAAGTGGTGGATTTTCTGGCCAAAAACGTCCGCAACAACGTGCGGGAACTCGAAGGCTGCCTGTTGCGGTTACGAGCGCAGAGTTCGTTCAATCACTGCTCGATCACTCTGCCCATGGCACGGGATATCCTGAAGAATTTCACCAACGTACACGCGGCGGGCGTCACCCCCGAACGCATCCTCACCATCGTCAGCCGCTATTACGAAATCAATCCGGCGCAACTCAAGTCGCGCAGCCGCGCTCGCGCCGTGGTGTTACCCCGTCAGATCGCCATGTACTTGATGAAAAAGCATACCGATCTTGTGCTCTCAGGCATCGGCAAGCTGTTCGGCGGGAAGGACCACACCACCGTCATGTCTTCGATCCGCAAAATCGAAAAACAGATGATGGACGACAAAACCCTGCGCGATTCCATGGAAACGCTCGAAAAACAACTCTCGGACTGATTGGAATTTCAATGATTTTCCGTTGCATTTCCCAGGCATAAAAAAAGGATGGGTGAAAACCCATCCTTTTCTTTTGCTTTCTTGCGAAAGCCGCAACCTCGACGGTCGCACTTCCGTGTTACCAGCGGCGGGTGTCGCGTCGCGGCTTGTCGATGGCTTCGTTAACGCGGATCGGACGTCCGTCCAGATCACTGCCATCGAGTTCAAGCGCCTTGTGGGCGTCATCTTCGTTCACGAACGTGACGAATCCGAATCCACGGCTACGGCCCGTGTCGCGGTCCGTAATCACTTTGGCTTCCTCGACTTCACCAAAAGCCCCGAAAGCGTTTTCCAAGCCAGCATTGTCCGTGGACCAAGCCAAGTTCCCTACATACAGCTTCTTCTGCATACCCTCTATCCTTTCAAACAAGAAACAAGCACCGGGAGCCTTCCCGGCAGGGTGGGAAAAATAACAAGCCAAAACTCTCGTTTTTCAATTCGGTTCGTAACGGCATCGTCATCATTCCACACCGGAAACTTGCAGCACTATGCCCAACTTTTAAAGTGAAAGCAAGTGAAATTCCATGTCAAAACATGCAATTTCGTTATTTTTCGACCTGTTTCGCTCATAAAAACAACACTTTCACCTTAACCCGCATTATTCATAAGGATCGTAGCGAGACGCAGAAAACCGAAGATATTTCATGAAGTTGGACCGATTTTCACCCGCAGGCATACTTTACAGTCTGTCGAGGATGAAAATCGGGAAACAAGTGAAAGATCGAGGATTTTCAAGTCGCAGTAGATTCTTCATGAATTATGCGGGTTAACGTAGAGCCTCGTCCGCCGCACCGAAATCGCGGTCGATGGACCACAACCGCAGGATTTCCTCGTCGTGTTCGGCCTTTTCACCCAGGATCATGCGCGTCACGAGACGGGCCACGCCCGGTCCGAGCATGAAACCCTGACCGCACATTCCCACCGCGTGAATCACGCCCTCGGTCGAGGGATCGCGGGCGATGATGGGGATGCCGTCCGGCGTGTTGGGGTACTGCCCCCTCCAGGTGCGCCGAACGCGGATCGCTCCCAGTCGCGGCAGCAAACCCACCATCCGGGACGCCACCATCGGCAGAAATTCGCTCGTGGCACGGATATCCACCCCATACAGCGGTGGATCGGGCGTGATGCAGAACACGATCTGCCCTTCGGTATTTTGGTAGAAATAGTAGTTTTTCGAACCCGGTGCGCTGCGGATATCCACCACCATCGGCTCGAAAAACCGTTCGACCGGCTCCGTGATGCCCGCCTCATGGTTGTCGGGGCACAGTGGAATAGACGTTCCCAGCATCTCACCGATGCGATCCGCGCCCGTACCCGCTGCGTTGACGATCCACTCCGCTCGGATTTCGCCCTGTGCCGTCTCCACGACTTTCGTTCCGTCCGTCTCCACGCGAATGCCTGTGACCCGCTGCCGATAGGCGAACTCGGCTCCGTGCTTTTTCGCCACGCGCTCGAATTCGGAGGCGCACAGCAACGGACTGGCGGAACCGTCGCCCGGCGAATGGGTGGAACCTTCCAGCCCTTCGGCGATGATACCCGGCACGATTTCTTCCAAACGTTTCGGGGAAATCCAGTCGATTTCCAGCCCGGCCTTTCGTTGCTGCGCGACGAGATTTTGCAGCAGTTCGGCGTGTTCGGGAGTATAGGCGGGAAACACGTACCCGCCCTGAATCCACCCGATGTCCCCGCCCTCGTTCTCTTCCCAGTGCCGGAACACTTCCAGCGAATCGGTGCACAACCAGATTTTTCCCGGATCGGAGTGCGTGGCGCGGATGCCGCCGATGGCGGTTTTGTTCTGTCCTTGTCCGGCTGAAGCCGCCGCCTCGATCACTTTTACGCGCAACCCGGCGCGGGAGAGAAACAAAGCCGTCGGCGTTCCGATGGAACCTGCACCGATCACGATCGCATCATAGTCGGTCTTCGCCATGCCATCTCCTCGTTATTCTTTCGTTTTTCCCGCAAACGCCTCCAGGGGAACCTCGAAGGCCAGCGGACGTATCGTGCCCGGCTTCACATCGTGGGGATCGACGCCTTCTTCCCGGAACAGCCGCAGCACCAGCGATCCGCAGGTTTTGCCGCCACAGGCCCCCATTCCCACGCGAATGGATTTCAGCGCGTTGAGGTCGCGGACGCCCTCGCGAATTTTCTGCCGGATCTCCCCCGCCGTAACGCGCTCGCACTGGCAGACAATCACGTCGTCCGGCGTCGTTTCCGGCAGGATCGGCGGCGTGATTTCATGCAGGATGATCTCGGGGTCTTGGACGCGCACTCCGGCGATTTTGTGGGCGACCTCGCGGGGAACTTCCAGCACCAGCAGGCTGCGCCGATCCTGGAATTTCGCGCGTCGAACTTTGAGCAAAGGAAAGCGACCCAGCAGGTTGCCATACACGTCGGTTGCATCGAACTCGTCCCCCGGCTGCGCGTCGAGGTTCATTTCGTAGGGAACCACCACCTTGGCGAATCCGGGACGGGGCTTGCGCCGGTCCACAAGGGTGATCGCCAGACCGGGGCAGATCGCCGCGCACTTGCCACAGGCGGTGCAGTCCACCGAAGAATCGAAGGTGGGAAGGTCCAGGATATTTCCGAAAACCTCCTCTAATTTCAAGCCGTTGCGTTCGCAAACCGACGTGCAGGGATTGCAGGGAATCGGCTGGGAACAATGCAGCACCGGGAAAACCTCTTTTTCCAGCGGCGGTTCCGGGCGTGCAACGATTTCCCCTGGTTTCGAGCGCAGAATCTCTGCCGTGCGCGCCAGATCCGGGGGAATTTCCACATCGTAGCCCAGTTCCTTGAGCATGTTCAGACCCGCGATTTTTCCCCCGAACATCGCGGCGCTGGCCTCGGCGATGCGGTCGGCGTCCCCCGCCGCATGGACTTTGAAGCCGAAGGATTCGGCCTGCCGTGCGAACTCGTTCACCGGTTCCAGTCCCACCGCAACCAGCAACGTGTCGCAGGCGAACGTCCGCCACGTTCCCTCCACGGGCCGCAGCGACTCATCCGCACGCGCCACGGTGACGGACTCGACGCGATCCCTGCCGTTGGCGGAAACGATGGTGGTTCCCTCGAACACCGGTACGCCCAGGCGGCGGATTTTATCGGCGTGCACTTTATAGCCGGTGACGCTCGGCAGCGCCTCGCACACGCCCGCCACTTCGATCCCTGCCTGAAGTGCGTGGTAGGCGGCGATCAGCCCCACGTTGCCGCCGCCGACGATGAATATCCTTCGCGAACTGGGCACCATGTCGCGATTGACCAGCGTTTGAAACGCCCCGGCTCCGTAGACGCCGGGCAAGTCGCAGCCCGGAAAGGCCAGCGCCCGTTCCCGCGCCCCGGCGGCCACAAGCAGGCTTTCGCACTCGACGAGCGCATACCGCTTCCCTTCACGCAAGACGCCGATTTTACCGTCGGAAAACACGCCGACAGCCTGGGATTCCAGCCAAAGCCGCACCGAGGGAAACGCCTTGAGTTCGTCGGCGAGTCGCGTGGCGATGTCCACCCCGCGCGTCCCGGCGTGGCAGTCGTCGATGGAGCCGAAAAAGTTGTGGGTTTGCAACACCAGTTTCCCGCCGGGACGGTCTTTGTCGTCCACGATCAGCGTTTCCACGCCGCGTTTTCCGAGTTCCAGCGCCGCTTTGAGTCCTGCCGGTCCCGCGCCGACGATCAACGCACGCACGGCGAGTTTCTCCACTTCATCGCTTAGCACGGATTCGCGCGGCGCGGGTGGCCTGCCTCGCAGGGGCTCGACTTGCATTCCTTCTTCGAGCGGCGTAATGCAGGATTTTACCGCCCGGCCATCGATGACCACCGTACAGCGCGAACACTGCCCGTTGGCGCAGAAAAGTCCCTGCGGCGCACCGTCTTTGGGATGATGCCCGAATACGGTGACGCCGTTGGCCACGAGCGCCGAACTGACGGCTTCGCCCTCGATGCCTTCAAGCGTCCGGCCATCGAAGGTGAACTGCACGGTTTTTCCGGTGGGGGGGGAGAGAATCGGATGACGGTCGATGTGGCTCATGGGCACCTCGTTCCCGTAATTTTCGACGGAGGCGAAACCCTCCGTCCGACATTCTTCCCATACCATATCGGGAAGCCGATGAAAACTCCATCGGACTGATATTAAAGTGAATAATTTTTCACGTTTATGGATACTTTTTGGAACCTTTTCGCAACGCGCGCCAGTGGTTTTCTTGCAAGGAGAGATACTTCCCGTCCGATTCCTCCCATATGCGAGTTCCTGGAATCGGGAGTATGGAACGTGAATTTTCGGGGAAATGAGACCATTTCGCCTTCAACGATCGAACGTCATTAGGCAGTTGCTATTTGATTTTAGTAATAGCAAACCCTGGAAGCAAAGGGTGGCATAGGCGAAGCGACGTGAAACGTCCGCTTGCCCATGTACCCAACCATGCCCATGGGCAACCTGCGGTTCGCCCATGCCACACATGATGAAATGATCGCTAAAACCAAATAAGAACCGAGATGTTTTCGATACATGATCGCGAAATGGTATGAGACATCAATAGAGAAACTTGGCCCCCTCCATCCACCTGTAGCGACGAGGCGTAAGCCCGCCAAAAAAGAACCGAAATCATGGCGGGTTTACGCCTCGCCACTACACCCAAAACTCTTTCATCCCGCTCTTTGAATTTCCCCCCATTTTCATTCACACCCAAGAGTGGGAATCGTATGAAAATATTGTTGATAACCTTCGTTTTTTTATGTACAAAAGAATGACATTGGGTTCACGTTCCATACAGGTGCACGCATTCGAAATTCTTGGAAAAGTCCCACTTTCGGGTTCGCTAGCACAGGGTAATGAGGTTTACCATGGCCGGATCGGCGCTGAGTGAAAAACTGAAAGATCCCACCTTTGCCACCACGCTGCTGGAAACATTTTCCGACGGCGTTTTCGTCGTGGATACGGATCAGCGCATTCTTTACTGGAACCGCGCCGCCACGGGACTAACAGGTTTCACGCAGGAGGAAGTCCTGGGCTCCCAGTTGGGAGAATTCATCGATCACGTGGACGGAACCGGAGAATCGCTTTCGGGGCTGCTCAATCCCCTGCGGCTGGTGCTCGACAATGGCCGCTCCCAGAATTTTCAGCTCCACACCCTGCACAAGGCCGGATACGCTCTACCGGTAAACGCGACCATCGATCCCATTTTCGAAAACGAAACGCTGCTCGGCGCGGTGGAAATTTTCAGGGAAGCCAAGTACATCGATTCCCTGGAAAAAGCGCACCGGCGCATCCAGGAACTGAGCATCAGCGATGAGTTGACCGGCGTCTCGAACCGTTCGCACCTCTTTTTGCTGGCCGAACAGGAAATCCGCCGGGAATCCCGCACCAAGGAGCCATTGAGTGCGGTGATATTCGACATCGTAGGCTTCAGCGCCATCAACGCCGAACACGGGCACGCGGAAGGAGATCGCGTACTGCAGGAAACCGCCCGTTTGCTGGCCGACAACATGCGCATGACCGATCGCATCGGAAGGCTCGAATCGGACCACTTTCTTAGTATGTTGGCCGATTGTTCCGTTGACGATGCAGAAAAGGTGGCTTCCAAGCTGAAGGAAAAAATCGAAATTCATAAATTTTTGGACGGAACCCTGAATATTTCGATTCGGTATAAAACGGTTTTGCACAAACAGGATGAAACCGCCAAGCAATTCATTTCGCGCCTGGAAGCCGAAATGAAACAATCGAAGAAGGTCTGACCATGGCAAAAATACTGGTCCTCGGAGCGGCTGGACTAATCGGCAGCCACGTGGTTCGAGAACTGCATGGACGGGGCTTCGAGGTCCGGGCCTTCGACCGTCAGGGAAGCAACCTCGCGGGATTGCGGGACATTCCCATCGAATTCATGCCGGGCGATCTGGACGAGCACCCTTCCCTGCTGGCGGCGATGAAAGGCTTCGATGCGGTGGTGCACTGCGCGGGCTACCAGCCTCTTTTCAACGACCCCAAATCCGACGTGCAACAGGCCATGCGCGAAACCCGCAACATGATCCAGGCGGCGCAAGTCTCTAAAATCAAAAGGATTCTCTACGTTTCCTGCTTCACGACAATCGGGGAACCTTTGGACGCTTCTCCCGCCAACGAGACGACCCCCTACCCTCCGGACGACGAGAAATCCGGGTTCATCGCGGCCAAAAAAGCGATGGAAGAGGAAATCATCGAATTGCGCCACAAAGGGATGGACGTCCTTGCCGTGATTCCCACCGCAACCTTCGGCCCCGGCGACGTGCACCCCAACACCGGAACCCTGCTGCAGGTGATCGGCGGACGCAAGCTGATGATCGGCCTCAAGGGTCCAGCAAATCTCGTGGATGCGCGCGACGTGGCGAGGGGTGTGCGTCTGGCGCTGGAAAAGGGAAAAACCGGCGAGCGGTACATTCTCGGCGGTGAAAACACCACCTGGCAACACGTGATCGAGCGTTTATCCACGCGCCTCGCCGCCAAGCCTCCACGAACTCAGGTTTCCTTCGGCATTGCCAAAAAGTTCGCGGATTTCAACGAGTTCCTCGCGAAACTGCGTAAAAACTCCGACGCTCGGATCTTGCGCAGCCGTTTGGACGCCATGCAGGCTGCGCAGCACGTGGACGATTCCAAGGCGCGCCGTGAGTTGCAATACAGTTCCCGTCCCCTGGACGAAACACTGACCGACACCGTGAACTGGTTCAAGCTCAACGGCTACGTCAAGCCCCCGAAAAAAGGTTGGAAAAGCGCCTAAGTATCTAACCCATCTTAAATTTAGCTAGACAAAAGATCATAAGTCCGCTCGTCCCGAGTGCCGCCCGAAGGGCGGTGTATCGAGGGATTCGTACGAAAAAACGCTATGGTTCGATACAATTTGCTTCGCAAATCACTCGCCATGAGCGTTTTTTCACTTGGATGAAAAATTGGGGATGAGTCAGCCCGATTATAATTCCCTTATCGCCAGTACGGCACCTCGGGACGGTCCGGCACAATCCAGGTACCCTCTCGTCCCTCGATGGCTTCCGGCGCAATTTCCGGGTTGGTGACGATCACCCGCCGCCCTCCTGCATTCGGCACGGTTTCGAGAAAATCGATGGCACCTTGAATCTTCGGCCCCATGCTTCCCGGAGGAAATTGCCCTTCTTCCAGATAGTTACGGGCTTCCGAGACCGTCATGCGGTCAATGGGTTTCGCGTCGGGCGTGGCAAAATTCAGCGCTACTCGGTCCACCTCGGTCAGCATCATGAAAATATCCGCTTCCAACCCCGTCGCCAGTCGGGACGAGGCAAGATCCTTGTCCACCACGCCGTCCACCCCTTCGAAACGGCCATCTTCCTCCCGGTAGACCGGCATCCCGCCGCCTCCGCAACAGACCACCACCGTATCTCGTTCGAGCAACGCGCGCAGGGTCGGCAACTCAACGATTTCCAGCGGCACGGGCGAAGGCACCACCCGCCGCCACCCCCGCGATTTATGCTCGCGCATCGGCCAGCCGAAGGATTTCATCAGGCGCTTCGCCGTCAATTCGTCGTAGCCGTCGCCGATAAACTTCGTGGGCTCCAGCATGTTGGGATCGTCTTTGTCCACGATCACCTGGGTCAACACGGTGGCCACCTGAATGGGAAGATTTTGTAAATGCAACCAGTTTTGCAACGTCTGGCCAACCATGTACCCCATCGCGCCCTGGGTTTCGGCGACGATGATCCCCAGCGGCGTTTCGGGAACGCGCGGCATGGCCGATTCGACCTGCTGCAATCGGTCGCCGACCTGCGGACCGTTGCCGTGGGTGATGACGATGCGCCAACCCCGCCGAATCAGCTTGCCGACCTGCACCACAGTCTGGCGGGTGCGGGCAAACTGCTCGTATACCGTCCCTCGGTCGCCCTGACGCAGGATCGTGTTTCCTCCCAACGCCACGATGGCCAGCGGCTTGTCGCTCGACATGCTCACCTCCGGATAAACACCTGTATTCTTTAGAAATTTTTAGATTTTGTAAAACCTGAAAAATCTTGAACACAGCAAAAACTACGTCTCTCGGCCTTCGGATTGCGCACTATCGAAATTCACGGAAAGTTCGTCCAGTTCGATATCCAGTTCAGAATCCAGCGGCAACAGGATAATAAATGTCGTCCCCTCTCCGGGACGGCTTTGCACGTCGATGCTTCCCCCGAAAAAATCCACGATGGAATCGCACACGCTCAACCCTAACCCCGTGCCCTGACCGACTTCCTTCGTGGTGAAAAACGGATCGAACAACCGCCCCTGGATCTCTTCCGGAATGCCGGAACCGTTATCCATCACTGCCAGACTCACGAGTTGCTGCCCCGCTTTGAAGCGTTCGCCACGCTGGCGGAAAGTCAGTTGCGGATCGTAATCGACGCCTTCGACGAAAATCTGAATCTGTCCTTCGCCATCCAAGGCTTGGGTGGCATTGAGAAAGAGGTTGACCAGCACCTGCTGCAATTGGCCAGGGACGATCCGCACCATCGCCGGACGAAGAATGGACTGGTAGTCGAACTCCACATCCTTGAATTGCTTCTGCAACTGAATCATTTCAATGGTTTCGAGCACCACCTCGTTGAGATCCACGCTCGATGGCTTGCCGGTCCCACTGCGAGAATACGAAAGCAGTCCGCTGATGATTTCGTGGATGCGGCTGATATCGTTTTCGATCCGCTGGAGGATGTCGCGCTCCAACTCTTCGTCCACGCCTCCGTCTTTCAGAATGGCCACGTAGCCTAAAATGGCCTGCAAAGGGTTGCCCACTTCATGGGCCACACCCGCCGCGAGACTGCCCACCGAGGCCAGTTTTTCGGAGCGAATCAGTCCCTGCCGGGTCAGTTCGAGGGTTTCGTTGACCTTGATCTGGGCCTCGATACGGCGGTCCAACTCCAGTTCGCGTTGGGTGAGTTGCTCGGCCATGATGTTGAACGACTCGGCCAGCCTGCCCAACTCGTTGTAGCCTTCCAATTCCAGCGGCTCCACGCTGTTGCCCATCGCCAACTCGCGGGTGGCCTGCGTAAGTTTTTCCAGTGGAAACACCACCATACGGTTGAATACGGCGGTTCCGAAAAACGCCAGCAGCAAGGAAAACCCGATGGCGTAGGCCAGCACGAGACGCCCGGAAAACAGCAGTTGCTGGCGTTCGGTAAACAGCGGAAACGTCAATTGCACCCACCCGACGATCTGCCGGTCGGACATCCACGGCACGTGCGTGACAAGCAGGTTTTCACCCGTCAGCGGATGCTCGACGAATTCCTGCTGCACCCGGCGAAGATTGCGGTTGCGGTAGTGAGTCAGGGTATGGACGAAAATCACCCACTGGGACATTTCCAGGTTCGACCAGAGCACGTTGTCGTTGAGATCCAAAAAGGTGATGGATTCGAAAGTATGAGGCTGAAACAACTCCCGCCCCATGCGCTTTGCAGAGGAATGCAGGTTTTTCTCGGTGATTTCGCGCAGCCCCTCCTGGACCGCGCAACCCACGGCGTAGGTCTGGGCGCTTTTTTCCTCCACGAACACGTTGCGCGCCAGATGCAACAGCACGAGCCCCATCACCAACACGGCGGCCAGCATCACCAGCATGATACTGATGGTGAGTTGAAAACGCAGGGTATTGAGACCCAACCCGCGTTGAATGCTGGTAAAAAAGCGTTTCAGCGGACGTTTTCCTTTTCGGCGGTTCGAACGGGCTATGCCGGGGTCATCCCGAATTGTCTCACAGTGGTCCTCCACCCGTCAACAATCCCAGGTAGGCGCTGGCGATATCCCCTCTGAAAAACAGCCATTCCAACGCCGCCAGAGCCAGAAACGGACCAAAGGGCACCGCCGCCTGTCCCAAGGCCACCTCCTCTTCGTCCTCGGCTTCGATCGGCCCCTCGGCGTCCACATCGGCGGGATCGGGCAGTGGCGGCGCTTTTTTCATCCATCCGAGCTTGAAGGATATCAACGAGGCCACAAGCCCCTGAAGCGAGGACGCCACGAGTATAAACAGCAGCGACTGCCAGCCCAGAAACGCCCCGATCATCGCCAGCAGCTTCGCATCGCCCATCCCCATGCCTTCGGTCTTGCGAATCAGGTAGTAGGCCAGAATGATCCCCGCGATCAGGAAAAAGCCGATGCCCGCGCCTAAAAAAGCATCGCCGACGCCGATTTCTTTCGTAAAAGGACTCACCGCCAGCCCCAATATCGTGCCGCCGATGGAGATTTCGTCGGGAATGATCTGGTAGGGAAGATCGATGAACGTCGCCGCAACCAGTCCGGCGCAGAACAGGAAATAGGCCAAAGCGTCGATGCTTGCCCCGTACCGCATGAAACAGGCCAGGGCCAGCGTACCGCAAAGCAGTTCGATCAGCGGATATTGGATTGAAATCGGGCTCTTGCAGTGCCTGCATTTCGCACCCAGAATCACCCAACTGAGAATGGGTACGTTGTCGTACCAGGCGATCGGTGTGCCGCATCCGGGACAGGCCGAGCGAGGCCGGACGATGGAACGGCCCAGCGGAAGCCTGTAAATGACCACGTTCAGAAAGCTGCCGACCACCGCCCCGAATAAAAACGCGAACACCGACATGATGGCGAAAAGATTCACGGGTACTCCTTATTACTCTTTTCCGTTTTCCGACATCCCGCCCGGAGAGTCGAGATTCAGTTTCTTGAGGCGGTAGCGCAGCGAACGAAAGCTGATGCCCAGCAGATCCGCCGCCGTTTTCTTGACGCCTTTGGCATTTTCGAGGGCTTCGACGATGTAGTCCCGCTCGATGCCTTCCAACACCGAATCCAGCGTCACTCCCATTTCGGGAATAATCGCCTGCCGGGCCGCGGGACGGACTTCCTCCTCTTGGCTTTCCTGGCCGAAACGCTCCAAAAGCGACGGCGGCAGCGATTCGGGCCGGATGCTTTCGGTGGTTTCCAGCGTGACCGCGCGCTCGACGATATTCGCCAATTCCCGCACGTTTCCGGGATAATCGTGGCCGGCGAGGATCATCATCGCCGCTTCGGACACCCGCAACGGCTCTAAATCCATTTCCTTGCTATATTTTTCCACGAAATGCCGCACCAGTAGCGGGATGTCGTCGCGGCGCTCGGTCAGTGGGGGCAAATGAATCTGGATGACATTCAAGCGGTAGTACAGATCCTCGCGAAACAAGCCTTTCGCGACCTGTTCCTTGAGATCCCGGTTGGTGGCCGCCAGCACGCGGGTATCGATGGTGATTTCCTTCGTATCCCCCACCGGCATGATTTTGCGCTCCTGCAAGGCCCGCAGCAGCTTGACCTGCAGTTGCAGCGGCAACTCCCCGATTTCATCCAGAAATATCGTCCCCCCATCGGCGGCGACGAACAGGCCGTCTTTATCCTTGATCGCTCCGGTGAACGATCCCTGCTTGTGTCCGAACAGTTCGCTTTCCATCAACTCGCCCGGTATCGCCCCGCAGTTGACCGAAACGAACGCCTTTTCCTTCCGGGACGAATTTCCGTGAATGGCGCGGGCCACCAGTTCCTTTCCCGTGCCGCTTTCCCCGGAAATCAGGATGTTCGTCTTGGTTTCCGCAACCTTGCGAATCATCGAAAACACGTCCCGCATCGCCTTGGAACTTCCGACGATACGGTTGACCTGGAAGCGGTCGTCGAGTTTTTCTTTTAAGTGGCGGTTTTCCTTGAGTAATTCCGTTTTTTCAAGGGCCTTTTCGACGGTGACACGCACTTCTTCGAGCTGAAACGGTTTTGTGATGTAGTCGTAGGCTCCGTGCTTCATCGCCTTGATCGCATCGGCAGTGGAACCGTAGGCCGTCATGATGATAATCTGTAAGGAATCCGAGAAGTTACGGACCTCGTGCAACAGGCGCATCCCGTCCATTTCCGGCATACGGATGTCGCTCATCACGAGGTCGAAATGCTCCTGCTTGATCCGGTTCAGGGCGTCCAGGCCGTTTTCGGCGACCACGGCTTCGTAACCCTGCTTGGAAAAGAAAATCCGCAGAAAATCCCTCATGCTCTGTTCGTCGTCCACGATGAGGATCCGAGCTTTTTTCATGAAACCACCTTGATTTGCTGCGTGGAGGAATTGGTCATGTTGCTATCGCTCTGACTCCGGGGAAGACGGATCAGCATCGTGGTACCCCGACCGGGGTCGGAATCGATTTCGATCGTTCCGCGATGCGCTTCGATGATCTGAAACACGATCGACATCCCCAGCCCCGAGCCCTCGGCCCGCGTGGTGAAAAACGGATCGTACAGCTTTTCCACCACGTCCGCGCTCATGCCGCAGCCGTTGTCCCGAATCGCCACCAGCAACCGCCCGCCGATGATGTCGTATTCTGGGTCCACCATCGCCATAACATCCACCCTGGGCTTGTTTCCATCGGAACCGTTTCGTTGCTTGAGCGCCTGAAGCGCGTTGGAAATCACGTTCCACATCATCTGCTTGATCTGTCCCATGTCGGCTTCGATACGGGTAGACACGTCCGGGGGAGTGCTCCAGACCACTTCGATGTTCCGGTCTTCCTCCCGGTTATCGACAAGCGACTTGATTTCGTCGAAAACGTCTTTGAGATCGACCACTTCGAAGCTGGGGTCCATCGGTCGTGCGAAGCTGAGAAAGTCATTGATGAGGCGGTTGAGCCGTTCCGTTTCGTGCAGGGAAATTTCCATCAGCCTTGCGTTGTCGTCGTTGGATTCGTACTCCATGCGCAGCATCTGCAACGAGCCTGAAATGCTGGCCAGCGGATTGCGGATTTCGTGCGCGATCCCCGCCGCCAGTTTGCCCAGGGCGGCCAGTTTCTCGTTCTGAAATATCCGCTCTTTAAGGCGTTGCGTCTCCGTGCGGTCCTCGACGATCAGCAGGATGCCGTCTTTTTCGCCTTCGGCGTCCAACAGGTCGGCGAAGTGGAAAAACAGCCAGCGACGGTCGTTGCCGACTCTCACTTCCCCTTCGAATTTCCTCGCCCAAGGCCGTCCCCACTGTTCGAGCCGGAAGCATTCGCGCAACACCGGAAAAAGGGCGACCAACTCACGGGGAAGATCCTCGTCCTCTTTGCCGATCATTTTGCGCAAGGCCCGATTGATGAAGTGAATTTTCCCGTCGAGATCCGCCATCAGCAACCCGGAGCGCATCCCTTGGATAATCGACCGGTTGAGGCGTTTTTGCTCGTCGAGATTGAGTTGCTGGCGCACGAGGGAATCCTCGCTGGTACGGATCTGTCCGGCGATGTAGTACGAAAGCACGGCGATCAAGCTGAACATGCAGACGTTGAGGAAATAGCGGTAGATTACATCGATCTGCACGAGGCTTTCGGTCGTGCTTTGCAATTGCAGGGTTTCGAAGAAGATCTTGTTGCTTTCCATCCAGGTCAAACCCAACAGCATCAAACAAGACATGATGGTCGTCCCGATGATGCCCCGCCGTAAAAAGACGAGCGAAGAAAGGATGATCGTCAGGTTGAACAGAAAGGTAAACGGGCTCGACAGGCCGCCGGTGATGTAGACCATGCAGGACCAGAACAGGAGATCCCCGAAAATCTGCGCAATCGACTGCAACAGGTAGTTTTCGTTGTATTTGACCGCCAGCAAGTACAGGATGGAAATCAGGTACATCAGGCCGATGCTGCTCAGCATGATCTGCTGTGTGGGAGTCCACCAGTTCGTGGAACGCAGGCTCAAAATGGCCGACGTGGCAAGGAGGGTGGTCACGGTGATGATCCGAAAGAGTATCAGGGTGGTCAAGCGCTGGATCTGCTGTTCTTTTTTTTCGACTGCGGCCATGTTCGACGTTTCCCGAATCTCCCGGATCTTCGCGGGGACCGACGCCCCGGATGTCCGGCAGGCAAAGGCGTAAAATATGCCGGATTATACTCCAAGCCCGACTGAGATGCGAATCCGAGGGATTCGTCACCTGCGCAGGGGTGTGAACTAAAATGTGGGGAAAATCGGTATTTCCAACTAAAAATGTGGATTAAAACGTAGGTCGGGTAAATTTTTTACCCGACATGCCCGATTTCGTTGTCGGATAACAAGTTATCCGACCTACTCCTATCTTTTCTCATTTCCCCATATTTTAATTCACACCCCCTGCGTCCCGTTGTGGCACGTATTGGTTATTTTGTGAATACTTTTGTATAGTATCGACCGTTTGTTTTTCACCGATCCGCGAAAACGCGGAGAAAGCGAGCGCCGCCGTGACCGATTTTTCTTTCGACTCCGTACCCGATGCCGTGGCCTCCAGGCTGCGACCGTTTTTGCAGGAAATTGCCGCGTTCTCCGGCGAAAGTCCATGCGCCGCGTATCTCGTCGGACCGTCAGCGCGGGACGAATTCAGCGAAAAGAACCCTGAAATCCACCTGTTGCTCGTCTACGAAAGTATTTCCATCGACCTGCTCGACCACCTGGCCGGGCTGGGTAAAACGTTCGGACGCTCGGGCATTCGCGCCCCGATGCTGCTGACTCCAGACTACCTCGGAGGCGCGCAGGACGTCTTCCCCATCGAGCTTCTGGCGCTGAAAAGCCACTATGTTCTGCTTGCCGGCAAAGATCTGCTTGCCGAGGTTTCCATTGGGCGCGAACATCTGAGGCTCGAAACCGAACGGGAATTGCGCGGACTGCGGTTGCGTATGCGGCAGGGTTACCTGTTTTCCGCCGGGGATGCGGGCTGGCTGTCGCAATGGATGGTCGAAAAAGTGCCCGATTTCTTTACCGCCATTCGCGCCGTGCTGCATCTTAACGGCAAAAAGACCGACTTCGGCAACACCCGTTGCGCCGAGGAACTCCGCACGGCGCTGGACATCGACGCCGGAGCCTTCGTCAAGGTCTGGGAAGACCATAAAGCCGGTCGCAAACCGGAAAAGAGCGAGGTCCGGGATCTGTTCGTGAAGTGGGAAAACGCCCTCAACAAACTGGTGGAGACGGTCGATGCGCTTTGATGTCCCGCATAGGCGGCTCAACCCGCCGATTTCACTTGTATTTTCCCTTTTCTGTTTCGCATTCTGGCTGTCGGCTGGGGGCGTGCAGGCGGAAACCGTCGCCTCGTTTCCCAAAAAACCGGCGCGCTACGTCACCGACCGCGCCGAGATGATCCAACCCGCCGACGAACAGACTCTCAACGGCTACCTCCAGGAAATGGAACAGAAAACCGGCGTGCAATTCCTCGTGGTCACCGTAAACGACATGGGCGGGCTTCCCAAGGAAACCTTCGCTCTGGAACTGGCCGAACGCTGGAAGCTGGGCCGCAAAGGCAAGGACAACGGCCTGCTGTTTCTCGTGGCGAAAAAGGAACGCAAATACCGTTTCGAAACGGGCTACGGCTTGGAAGGGGTGCTGCCGGACGGCTACCTCGGGCAGTTGGGACGTGAGGCGATCGTGCCGTTCTTCCGCCAGAACGAGTATTCGCGGGGCATCGCCGTGGCGTCGCTCAACATCCTGAACCGACTCGCGACGCATTACAAGGTCGAAATCCAGGGTATGCCGAAACTTTCCACCCGAACCAAACGCCGGGGAGGCTACAACTGGGTGATGGTGCTTCTGGCGTTCATTTTAGGACCGATATCCTGGATTTTCCGCGCCCGCCGGATGATGGGGATGCGCCGCTGGCGCGGTTCGGGTCTCGCCACGGGGATGATCCTGGGCAGCACCATGGGCCGTGGCGGCTGGGGCGGCGGCGGCGGTGGAGGATTCGGTTCCTTCGGTGGCGGCGGAGGGGGCGGATTCGGCGGTGGAGGCGCGGGAGGCGGCTGGTAGGTTTTCCGCGTACCCCCCCCGCAATCAAATGGGTTTTCGCAATTAAAGCAACAAGTAGGTCGGCCAAATTTTAACCCGACAATGCCAGAAGTTTGATCGTTGGATTGGACAAGAGTATTTAGCGACAGAAAACCCTAGTAAAAACAAAGGGTGGCATCACGGGTGAAGCGGAGTGAAACGGAGCTTGCCCGTGTACGAACGATGTCCATGGGAAACCTGCGGTTTGCCCATGCCATCCCCACCGCGCAACTCACCGAAAAGAAACGGGTTTTCGCGTCAAAGCACCTTCGCAAGGGTCTTCACCACGTGATCGACGCCTTCTTCTCCCAATTCCGGATAAAGCGGCAGGGAAAGCACTTCCCGTGCAGCGCGTTCGCAGACCGGTAGAGACGCTTCCGCACCGGGAATACCGGAAAAGGCGGGCAAGCGGTGCAACGGACGCGGATAATGCACCGCCGCCATCACGCCATGCTCGACGAGTTCCCGCGCCACACGGTCGCGTTCCGGCAAACGCACCACCCAGTGATGCGGCGCCGGAATCGTTTCTGCGGCGGTGTTCAGGGAACGGACACCCGGCAAATCGGCCAGTTTTCTTTCGTAATACGCAGCCAGTTCCCTGCGTCGGGCGTTCCACCCTTCCAGATATGGCAGCTTGGCATTGAGCACAGCCGCCTGAAGGCCGTCCAGGCGGCTGTTCCAACCGGGAAATTCGTGACCGTGCTTCGTCGAACGTCCGTGATTCCTCGCTTTTTTCAACCACTTGGCCAACTCGGCGTCGTTTGTCGTCACGGCTCCGGCGTCGCCGTAGGCTCCGAGATTTTTTCCGGGATAGAAGCTGAAACACCCGGCTTTTCCCACCGAACCGGCCCGTTTTTCCCGCCACGTCGCGCCGTGGGCCTGGGCGGCATCCTCGATAAACAAGGCGACGCGGTCGCGTGTGAAGCTTTTCAGGGCGTCGAGATCGGCCATGCGCCCGAAGAGATGCACGGCGATCACCGCCCGCGTGCGCCCGGTCCAGGCTCTTTCTACGTTTCGCACGTCGAGAATCAGATCCCGCTCGTTCACATCGGCGAACACCGGTCGCGCGCCCGCCCGAAGCACGGCTTCCGCCGTCGCGGTGAAGGTGAAAGCCGGCACGATCACATCGTCCCCTTCGCCAATGCCGAGCCCTTTGAGCGCCAGCAGCAGCGCGTCGGAACCGCTGGCGCAACCGACGACGTATTTCGCACCGCAAAACGCGGCGAAATCCCGCTCGAAGCGCTCCACGTCCGGTCCCAGCACGAAGGCACATTGCGCCATCGTATGCGACATGGCGCGTTCGATGTCGTTTCGGATTGTCTCGTACTGGGCCTTGAGATCGACCAAAGGAATGATGGCAGGTTTCATCGTAGGGTCTTTCATCCGGCGGGTTCCCGTCGGATCGTGCGTTTCAACGTTTCGGCGGCTTCATCCAGGCGGACTTCCCGCCCCGTAGCCGAAGAACGGGCCATGGCTTCGATCAGGGCCACCGACTTGCGGCCCTCCTCGCCGGACAGCATGGTTTCGCAACCCGTTTCCAGGCATTCGACCACGTGCCGGTAAAACGCGGCGTGCCCGCCGGGCGAGGTTTCGGCGTCGCGCCGCAGACGGTCGAACAGGCCGTCATCTTCGGGCTG
Organism: Myxococcota bacterium; assembly: GCA_963663525.2. GTDB lineage: Bacteria > Myxococcota_A > SURF-8 > SURF-8. The sequence continues at coordinate 2,055,321 of CAXXHC010000001.1, read as the reverse complement.
GGTCCGCGTGAAATTCCAGGTTTTGAGTCTCTCGGCGGCGAAGCCTTCGATTTCCACCGACCCGTTTTCCCCCAACAGCGTCAACGCGCCTCCCATGGCGAAAGGTCGGGTTGCGGTGGTCGCCTCGACTGTACCGAGCGCACCGTCCGCGAAACGCAGCACCGCCGAGCCGGTATCGGGCGCTTCGGTGTCGGCCAATCTCCGGGCCTCGTAAGCCTGCACCGCCGCCACGGGCCCCAGCATCCATTGCAACAGGTCGATGTAGTGAATCGCCTGGTTGGCCATCACGCCGCCGTCCATCTCCAGCGTGCCCCGCCAGGCGTCGCGCCGGTAGTAATCCGCGCCGCGCTTGAAATACGCCCGGACCGAGCCGGACACCAGGCGTCCGAAGCGCCCCTGCTCCAAGGCGCAGCGAAGGGCCTGAACGGGTGGACTGAAACGCAACGGCTTGACGACGAACAGCCGGGTGCCCGCTTCCCGGCAGGCGTGGATCAGGCGGTCGGCGTCGTGTGTGTGGAGCGCCATGGGCTTTTCGATCACCAGGGCCCGGACCTTGCCCACCGCTTTCAGGGCCGTTTCCACGTGGTCACCCGAAGGCGTCAGTACGGCGAGAATGTCCGGTTGCTGGTGCTTTAGAAGGGATTCGATCCGGCCATAGGCCTGCACGCCCTCCGTTTGCGCCACGGCGGCGGCGCGATCCTCGCGGCGGTCGCACACGGCCACAAGCCGCAACGAGGAGCATTCGGCAGCCGCAGAGAGATGGTGACGGAATACCTTGCCGCAACCGACAGCCGCCAACCGAAAAACGGAATGTGAAGAACCCGATGCCATGCCATGCGATCCATACGGAAAACGTCGCGCACACCCGGCGCAACCAAAGCGCCCGAAAGTACCACGGCGAACGCCCGGCCTGCAACGAAAACCGAAACGAATGGAAATCCGGGGGTATGAAAGAGAAGGACGTGAATGAAAATGTGGGGAAAACCGGTATTTCCGCAAACATCCTTTCGTTGGAGCAGGTCTCCGACCTGCTCCACACGTTCATGCCCTCGGGTTGAAGACCAGACGTGAAACGAATGGTTCAGATCGGAGACCTGAACCAACGGAGGGTAGATTCCACATGTTCATGCCCTCGGGTTGAAGACCAGACGTGAAACGAATGGTTCAGGTCGGAGACCTGAACCAACGGAGGGAGTGATTTCGCGAAGCGAAATTGTATCGAAGGATCCCTCGATACGGCGACTCACGTCGCCTACTCGGGATGAGCGTAGATGATTTTCACCCGACAAAAGGGACGGGGTTCGAAAAGTGTCGGGAGAAAATCACCCGACCCAGCAATCCTCACGATCCGTCCGAAGACTCCCCGACAGCGGCCAGCTCCAGGAAGCCCCGATGGGCTTGTTCCGTCCCGATGATCGCCACGTGGTCGCCCGCTTCGAAACGAAACGACGCCTCCGGGTTCGTGATCGGCTCCCCCCCGCGAAGCACGGCCACCACCGAAGCCCCCGAACGGTTGCGCACGTCGGCATCCCGCAACGAACATCCCGCCAGCCTGCTGTCTTCCTGGAGAAAGACCCAGTGCAACTCGAATTGCCGCTCGGCGCCGCTCAACTGCCGCAGCGTGTTGTACCCTTCGAGGGAACGAAGAAACGGAGAGAACATCTCGCAGCGCATCGACTCGACCTGCTGTTGAACTTCCGAGACCGGAACCCGGTATTGCAACAGCGCCTGACGCACCATTTCCAATCCCGATTCGAACTCCGGCAGCACCACCCCGGAAACACCGATCTCCTCGAAAACAGGCAGGAATCCGGGATCGCTCGCCTTGGCCAGCACCTCGATGGACCCGTTCGCCCGCCGGGCGTGAACGACGATCTCCCGCGCCGCCACCATGTCCGGCGTGGTGACCACCAGCAGGCGCGCGTCGGAGATTCCAGCAGCATCGAGCACCACGTCATGCATGGCGTCGCCATACACCACCGGAAAACCCTCGTTTCGGTACGCTTCCAGCTTCCGATGGTCGATCTCCACCACGACCGACGACGCGCCGACGTTTCGAAGCGCTTGCGCCACTTGCAGGCCGTTTTTTCCGCCGCCCGCAATCACGGCATGGCCATGCAGTCCCGTCCGGGGAATGTTGTGGGTGTCCAGCGCTTCGTGGTCGAACCAGCGCTTTTTCAGCTTGTACAGGCGCGCCGTCTGGCCCGAAATCAGCGGTGTCAGCGCCATGGTGAGAATCGCCGTGGTCAGCACGAGGGAGTACAGTTCCCGGTCGATGGACCCGGTAGACAGCCCCACCTTGGCCAGCACGAACGAGAATTCGCCGATCTGGAACATGCCCAGCCCCACGGCGAGCGGGATCACGTTTCCGTAGCGAAAAAGCCGGGCCAGCACGGCGAAAATCACGCCTTTGCCCACTCCAACCACCAGAAACAGCAACAACACCTGTTTGTAGTGATTCACGAGAAAGATCGGATCGAGCAGCATTCCCACGGAAGCGAAAAACAGCAGGCCGAAAAGGTCGCGCAGGGGGATGATGTCGCCCAAAGCCTGGTGGCCGAAATCGGATTCGCTCAGCACCATCCCCGCCACGAAGGCCCCGAACGCGAACGACAGCCCCACGAGGTGCGTCACGTAGCCCACACCCAGGCCGATGGCGGTAATCGCCAGCAAAAACAACTCCCTGGAACCGAGTCGGGCGATGTAAGCCATGAGAAGTGGAAGCAGCCGCGTGCCGAGCAGAATCATGCATAAAAGGAACCCCGCCGCCTTCAGCGCCGCGACACCCAGGGCGGCCAATCCCGCGCCGGGATCGCTCATGCTCGGCAGGATAATCATCAACGGCACCACGGCGAGATCCTGTACGATGAGAATGCCGACCATCACCTTGCTGGACAGCGTGCCGAGCCAGCCCTGGTTCATCAGGGTTTTAAGAATCACCATCGTGCTCGACAGGGAGATCAGTCCGCCCAGCCACATGGAATGGGTCCAGCTCAGACCCATCGCCGAGCCGATGCTCCAGCCCAATAAAATGGTTAGCACCATCTGGATCGGCGCGCCGATGAGTGCGATTTTCTTGACGGGTTTCAAGTCTTTAAGGGAAAACTCCAACCCCAGGGCGAACAGCAGCAGGGCCACGCCGATCTCGGAGAGCAGTTCGATGTCCTGCGTGTTCGAAACCGTCAATCCCCCCGAATGCGGTCCCAGCAGAAATCCAGCGGCGATGTAGCCCAGGATCAGCGGCTGTCCCAACTTCTGGAGCAACACCCCGCAGGCGAAGGCGGCGACGATCAGGAGTATGATATCCGTAGCGATTCCCATGGGTTATATTTTCTCCCGGTTCTGCGAACCCTACTGCATCCAAAAGTCTATTGAGGATGACCAAATCACGAAAAGCATGGAGATTCATTGTGTAGACGACAAAGAACCTTGTCAAGGAGGTCTTTTCTCGCTTTAAAAACCCGGTGAGATTGAAATGAAACGGGGACTGAGGATTTTTGGGGGGGAAAGAAGATTTTTGTAGGTCGGATAGCTTTGCTATCCGACATCGGGACGTGCTTGGGATTGCCTACGAATCCGGGGACTGGGAGGAAGAAGCTGCACATCGATCGACGGGGATGCAATCCTGCTCCATCCAAGGGTCTTGATCTGCAGAGCCTTTAGAGTTAAAATTCTTTCACAATTCAGCGAAATGTCATGTGAATCTGAAAATCATCATTCGCTAGCTCCATCGTGAGAAAACCAAAGAAGCAACTTCTCCAGGAAGTGAATATGGCCAAATATTTCGAAACCCCTGTCAGACTTAAAAGGCGTATTTTGCTGATTGTTGGAGGAGTTTTCGCCGATATTTTTGTGATTGGGTTACCGTTGTTCGGTGTTGTCGTATTTCTGCTTTCATCTTTGTATTTTTTCGGAGTAATCCTTGTCGCTCTCTTTAAAAAGAAATTCCATTTTGCAAAACTGTATTTTGTACTAATTCTAATCATGGTATGCATGGCTCCTCTATCGGTGTATGGATGCAAGTTGAACACCGAGCTTGCCAAAGAAAGGGCTTTGGCCGTCGCGGAGGCTCTGGAGGCCTACCATGCTCAACAACAAAAATATCCTGCCAACCTGAGTGAGCTTTGTCCTAAATACTTGGATTCCATACCATTTCCTAAGTATTGCCTTTTCTGTCTCTTCACGATTGCATCAGATCATCACTACACCTACATGTACTTTCCCGAACAACATCCGGAACCGACTTTCTCCTTCGTTTCCGATCCGCCTTTCGGGCGCTGGTTTTGGAATTTCGAAAAAAAGGAATGGCAGTATCTGGACTGACTTTGAATAGCGGTAGCGCTAGGTCGGATAAGAATTATCCGACATCGGAACGTGCTTGAAATTGTCGGATAAAATTTATCAGACCTACGAATCTACGAATCTGTGTCGAGAGGAATAAAATTATGAATTTTAGTCGAACTCTGGAGTGGGAAAGCAGCGTAACTGAACCTGAAGAATTGGCGAAGCTGGAGAAAGCAAAGAAGTCCATTAAAATTGGTATGATTGTAACAGCGTTAATTGTCGCATCAACTATCGTTGCAACATCCATTGCGCTATTAGTAGATGCACAGGGAAAATTTGCTATATGTAACGATCCATGGAATTTTTTAGATGTGGCATTGGTCTTAATAATTGGCTATGGACTCTATCGTAATTCTTGCCTGGCTTCTATTGTGTTATTCTTATATTATGTGCTTACCAGAATCAATATTGCCTTAGAAACCTCATCGATGGGATTTATTCCAATGATAATTATCCTAATATTTCTAGGAAATGCTATCGATGGAACTTGGCAATATCATAAACTTCGAATGATCCATGACGAATCCTATCGTTCCATTAGTTACCCAAAGCGGGTATTTAATTTTATCAAGCCACTTCTGATAGCTTTTTTATTTGTTACTTTGCTTCTTATTGGTTTTATATCGCTAATTGCTTTTAATGTTATCCCGGGAAGTAGAACTATTGGACCCGATGATTTGTCACAGGAAGTAGCTGATTCACTTATTCAAAAGCAAATTCTTTCTCAGAGCGACAGTGTTCTTTTATATTTTACTCCAGATTTCTTTTCCTTCACCGAGAATGGAGTTCTTTTCACAGAAAACAATATCATTGAATTTACTACTAACGATGAAATTGTTTCAGTTCAAACTTGCAACCATTTGGAACTTTCAAAAGTTGAGCCTATATTTGATGAGAATAATCAACCTATTGCAATTAATCTTGTTTGTAACAATAAAGAAAATATTCATTTAGATTTCAAAGATGATATCGATAGTTATAAGATTTTCTATAGTGTTTTAGCTGATATAACCAATAAGCGAGATTTGGATAAATAGGGAGTCCGAGTCAAGTAGGTCGGACAAATTCTTTGTCCGACACAATATCAAAAAAGTGTCCATGGCCGTTTTCAGCACGATTATAACATTTCGTTCATGCCACCAAAATTGTCGGGTGAAAATCACCCGACCTCCGATTTTTCCACCAAAAAATCCCATCCTTGGGAACTCGCAAAAGTCGCGCAATTTCACGCACACTTGCCTCATTTCGCTCCGATTCGTGCAAACTTGGGACGAAACACGACGAAACGCTACAAAATCCCCCCGGTTTTCCGCAATTTTCACCAAAATATGCGAAGCGTCGGCCCAACCTGTACGTGCACGTATGGGGGTGAGGGGTCATTTTTATAACTTCTTGTAAATACGCAGGAACTCGTTTTTCAACCTGTACGCTGACGTACAGGTTGGGGGTGATTTTCGGCGGCGGGTGGCCAGAACAAACCCTAAGTTTTGCGTGAAAATCGGGTGGCATGGGTCAACCGCAGGTTGCCCATGTGCAAGGATTCAGACACGGGCAAGCGTTGCTTAGCCCGTACCACCCGTTCGACCTACAAATCTACCACCGGTCGCGGAGTTTCTCCCAAACAGTCGTATTCAAGAAGCTGTCGTTGACGCTTGCCTCCATTTCGAGAAACAGACGGTAAGACATGGTGTAGGTCAGAAGCTCCTTTGCAACTTTGCCGCGCTGTGAAATGTCGAAGAATCCTATGACTCCGCGAGGATTTTCACTCTCGGCTTCCGCATGGGCGAAAAGGATCGACTGACATGCGGCTCCCCATGGTGAAACCGTGGCGTGGATCGATCCGCGGTGAAATCCAGCCAGCGTGACCAGTGCGGAAAGCTGGTCCGGATTGACGAACATCAGGACCAGCGAAACCTCCTCTTTCTCCGATACCTGATCGAGGGGTTTGAAAACAATGTACTCGGTCGGCACATCTCGGTATGGAAGAGCCTCCACCCAGCGAGCGGTCAATTCGGGGCTTCCAAAGAATCGCTCGCCTTCGCCCATGTCGAAAGTATGGCCGTTCGGAAGTTCCTCTTTCCCTCCGGTCGAGAGCAATTTATCGATCGGGAAGCCAGTATAGCAGTTGCCAAACCCAAGCCCTGTTCCTCCACCCGGACAGCCGCTTGTTTTTCGATCGAAAACGACCGTCCGACCTTTGGCGGCGATGCGCAACATGGCTCCGGTGCAACCGATAAAACTACCTTCTTTGAACTGTGCCGCTTTCTCAGGCTTGGTATCGGTCAAAATGACAGCCACTGGCGACAGATTCAATTTCAAAGCTTCAGCGATTTTGCTATCCATGTCATCTCCTTTGCTTGCTTCGTCGAACACCGAAACACCGGATACCTCAGCCTCACGAACCTTCAGTATGTCGGACAAATTCTTTGTCCGACATGCTATCAAACTGGCACTTAAAACCTAACCCGCATAATTCATGATGTTCTTCCGGAAGTTTCATCCGGCGTGAGGAGTGGTTGCCTTGGGAACGTTTTTCCCTGATCGGACACACCTATCCCTAGTTTTCGTCCCCCTCGTCTCTATCGGTTGTCATCGCGCCTCCTTTTCGCCCGGATCGGGCCGACCGGGGGGTTCGTTACGCCGCCACAAGTTTTCTCATGATCTCCGACCAGAGTTCTTTATCCGGGGTCGATTCGGACAGATGGAACCAGATTCTGCGCGTCGTCTGTCGGATTCGAACCCCGATCTTGAGCAACCTCAGCCTCAACGTTTCGATTCTCACCCTGCCGAACTTGGTGTTTTTGCACGCTTTGCGCAACTCGTGCATCAGGGTGTAGGCCGCCGTATGAAGAATCAACCGGAAAAAATTGGTGATGAAACGGTGACAACTCAAGCGATCGCCGGAGCAATCCACCTTGAGTTCCTTGATCCGGTTTTCGCTCGCCTCGCCGCGCTTGACGTAGAACTCCCGGTAGATCCACGCCGGCGGCTCGTCGATCGTCGTCACCACAAATCGTTGATTGTCCTTGTCTTTCAGTCGTTCGGCCTTGGCGATCACCCGTCGGGACGTCGTCCAGGATCCGGCCTGGTACCGGCCTTCGGCATAGATCGTCGTTTTGCTCTCGGTCATGGCCGAGAACAGCCGCGCCGCCTTCATCGCCGTCTCCGCGAGTTTGTTGAGGTTGGCGTTCTTCGCGATACCAAGCACGTAGTCGATGCCGTGCCTTTCGAGTTCGAGGTAGAAATCCTCGCCGCAATAGCCGGAGTCGCCGCGCACGATCACCTGCACGCCGGGCCATTTTTCACGAACGCGGTCGGCGAGGTAAATCAACAGCCCGTCCGCGCCCAGCTTGGCCGAAACCCGCCCGGGACGCAGAAAGGGTGTGATCAGATCGCCTGTTTTGCCATCGTGAATCAGCACCGGCTGATAACCGTAATGCCGATAATAGCCGTGAAACTCGGCGAACTCCTGCTGGCCGTGGGTCTCTTCGTCGGTGGAATCCACGTCGAGGACGATCCGGTTGTCGGCGGGGCGTCGGCGATGCTCCAACCAGTGATCCACCAGCGATTGCAACAAGCGCTGGATCGTGTCGTTGTCCGCCGCGTTTTCCAGACGGGTCAGCGTGGGCTGGCTCCCCAGATTGTCGTCGGGATCGAGTTCGCGGTCGCAGGCGGTTTTCAGCGCCGGGTCCGAGCGGAGCTTGTCGGCATCGTTGGCGTCTTCGTAGCCGCAACAGATCTGGAACACCCGCTGGCGCAGGAGATCTTCCACCGTGTGGCGAATGCGGTTCGGATCGCGGCGATCTTCAAGACAACCGGACAGACGATGGATCAGGCCGACCCGGCGTTCCACCTCCCGCAACAGCAGAATTCCGCCGTCCGAAGCGATGGCACCGCCGTTGAAATCGACCGATATTTTGCGTTTTCCGATTGCGCCAAGCTCTAGTTTTCCGCTACACTGTGTCATGGGTGTTTCCTCTGTTTTGTCATTACAAGTGCTTGATCTCACTTGATAAAACAGAAAACACCCGCTTTTTGTTCCAGGGTTAGCGAATTATTCGGGTTAATGAATTTTCCGGGTTAAGTTCGATTGGTCTTCAAGTGCTCCATAAAAAAGGGGCCGGCGCATTCGCACCGGCCCCGGAAAATTGAGAGATCTGCTTACATTGTTTCGAAGTTGCGGATCTCGCTTTCGGTCTCGTTTCCTTCCGCATCGATCGTAACGACCTTCCAGTAGTAGGTCGTCTCTGCGGCAAGTGGTTCGGGCACGGTGTAGATCACCACGTCTTCCGGCAGGAGTCCTTCCCCGCCTTCCTCGTCGAGTTCTTCGCAGGCCGTCAGCCCACCGAGCACGATCATGCAGCTCAGCATCATCGCCGCCATCGGTTTGCGACCGGTGCGAACCATCACAAACAGCAGCCCAAGGGCGAACGGCAGAGCCAGCATTCCCTGAATCAGCTTCGACGATTCTCCGCCACCCTCTTCTTCCTGTCCTTCGTCGTCTGCAACGACCACAGCGTCACAACCCTCGAAGGACTCGTTCTCGCAGTAGTACAATTCGTAGCTCAGATCGTCCCCTTCGGGATCGGTGGAGCGCTTCCACATGAAGCTGAGCTGAGTGGGAATGTTGCTCTGGTCCGGTCCAGGATAGAGAAGTTCCGGTGCGCTCGGCGCCTGATTCTTTTCAGGTCCGGTTCCCGGATCTTCCACGCACAGATCGCTCAGGCAGACAAGACCTTCATCGCAAGTGTCGTCGTTGTAGCATTCACAACCTTCCGAACCCACAACACACTCTTCCTCGTCCTGGTCGCCGTCCACATCCGGCACTTTGCAGATACCGTCGCGGCATTCCAGATCGTCATCGCAGGTATCGTCGCTGTAACATTCGCAATCCAGCGAACCCGGCATACACTGTTCACTCTCCGTCACCAGCAAGCTGAAGTCGCCCGCCTCGTCACCAAGCAAAACCACCTGGATGATGTAGGTTCCGTTCTCTTCCACAGTCACGCCATCGATCACTACGTCGTCTCCGGCTTCACCGTGCTGCGCGACCGGCTCAAGGCACTCGTCAGCATCCCCGCAATCCGCCAGTAACGCAACGCCCAACGTACGGGAACTGTCGGTCAAAGTGATCGTGTAGGGTTGCCCGGCGTTCAACTCGATGCTGAAGAAGGCATCGGGAGCGTACAGGTTGGAAGAAGCGCAAGGATAGGAAAGCGCATGGTTGGCATGGCGTCCGTCCAAGCTGTCGTTGACGGCATTGTCCAGAGAAATCGCCATCGGGCCTTCACAGTAATCCCCTTCTTCCAAGGCTACGCATTCGCCTTCGAGACAGGCATGGGCAGTGTAGGCGCCCTCATCGCACGGCGTCCAGTTCATGACCGGATCGTTGACACAGCCGGTTTGCGGATCACAGCTATTGGCCATGCACTCGTTTCCGTTGTCGCAGTTGAGCGTTCCCGTTCCTGCCTGGCACTGCCCGGCGCTGCATTTATCACCGGTTGTACAGGCGTTGCCGTCGTCACATGCGTTGGCATCGTCCGCACTCCAGGCATCGCGAGAAAGAACCGGCGTGCATTCCTCGCAGGGATTCGCCGGGTTGACGGTTTCGGGTGCGTAACACAGACCCGCGATGATACACACGTTGTACTGGTTGGTGTTGGGCAACTGCGGGCAGTTGTCGCAAGCATCACCCACGCCGTCCTCGTCCTCGTCGTTCTGGTTTTCGTTAAACACCTTCGGACAGGTGTCCTCGTCGCCGCATACGCCATCCTCGTCCTGGTCGTTGAATGCATCGAACGGGCAGGCGTCGCAAAGATCGCCGAAGTCGTCGTCGTCCGAGTTGACTTGATCGGTGTTGCTGGCAAGCGGGCAGTTGTCGTTGGTGTCGTACACGCCGTCACCATCGTCATCGATATCGCAGGCATCGCCTTCGCCATCCAGATCTGTATCGAGCTGATCGAAGTTGGCCGCCAGCACGCAGTTGTCCTCGACGTCTTCCATACCGTCGCCATCGTCATCCGCGTCGCAGACATCGCCTTCGTCATCAAAGTCCAGATCTTCCTGGCCGGTGTTCTCATCGAACGGGCAATTGTCGTAGCGGTCGAATACACCGTCGTTGTCGTCGTCGTCGTCGCAAACGTCACCTTCACCGTCCAGATCGTTATCTTCCTGACCGGGGTTGATCGTCGCCAGACAATTGTCATCCACGTCAGGAACTCCATCCTCATCTGCATCGTCTTCGCAGGCATCACCGATGCCGTCATGATCCGTATCGACCTGATCGGTGTTCGGAGTGCGTCGGCAATTGTCGAAGGCGTCCAGTACGCCATCATCATCGTCGTCGTTGTCACAGGCATCGCCCCAGGCATCCTCGTCCGCATTGTACTGCTCGGCATTGGCCGTCAGAGCACAGTTGTCGAATTCGTCATCGATACCATCGTTATCATCGTCGGCATCACAGGCATTGCCTTGGAGATCCCCATCCGTGTCGGTCTGATTGGGGTTGTAAACCATCGGGCAATTGTCGTTGATCGTCACTACGCCATCGCCGTCCGGGTCTTTGTCGCAGGCATCGCCCTCGCCGTCGTTGTCCGAATCGATCTGGTCTGCATTGGCCACGAGCACGCAGTTGTCTTCGGCGTCCGGCACCTCATCCGCATCGTCGTCGTCGTCGCAGGCATCGCCGTCACCGTCCCCATCCGTATCCGCCTGATCGTCATTGGCCACGAACGGGCAATTGTCCTCTTCATCCGACACTTCGTCGTTGTCGTCGTCGGTGTCGCAGTCATCGCCCTCGCCGTCCTCATCGTTATCAAGCTGCTCAGGATTGAACACGGCCACGCAGTTGTCCTCGACATCCAGCACACCGTCTTCATCGAGATCGTCCTCGCAGGCATCGCCACGTCCATCCTCGTCGGTATCGGTCTGATCTTCGTTCGAGGTCAGCGGACAGTTGTCCTCGTCGTTGTCCACGCCGTCGCCGTCCTTGTCGGCATCGCAGACATCGCCTTCGCCATCCTCGTCCGTATCGAACTGGTTGGTATTGGCCACGAGCACACAGTTATCGACATCGTCCGGAATCCAGTCGCCGTCGTCGTCGTCGTCACAGACATCGCCGAGGCCGTCCTCATCCGTATCGAGCTGGTCGTCATTGGCCAGAGCCGGGCAGTTGTCCACAACATCCAGGTATCCGTCGCCGTCGTCATCCAGATCGCAGGCATCGCCCTGACCGTTTTCGTCGAGGTCCGATTGATCCCCGTTGGCTGCCATCGGGCAGTTGTCCTCTTCGTCCAGCACGCCATCGTTGTCATCGTCGTCGTCGCAGATGTCGCCGAAAGCGTCGCCATCGAAGTTGGCCTGGTTCGTGTTGACGAGCAACGGACAGTTGTCAAGAGCATCGTAGATGCCATCGGCATCGTCGTCATCATCGCAGGCGTCGCCTTCGCCATCCTCGTCGGTGTCGAGTTGGTCGGTATTGATCACCAGCGGGCAATTGTCCAATTCGTCTGCCACACCATCCTCGTCATCGTCGCCTTCACAGGCATCGCCCCGACCGTCTTCGTTCTCATCGGCCTGGTCCGTGTTAGGCGTGCGCGGGCAATTATCGACCTCGTCCAATACTCCGTCATTGTCATCGTCGTAGTCGCAGGCGTCGCCTACACTGTCGCTGTCCGCGTTGAGTTGGTTTGTGTTGGCAACAATCGGGCAGTTGTCGTTTTCATCCAGCACACCGTCATTGTCGTCGTCATCATCGCAGAGATCGCCCAGACCATCATTTTCGTTGTCGTTCTGATTCGGGTTGATGACGGTGGGACAGTTGTCCTCCACATCGGCCAGACCGTCGTTGTCATCGTCCGTATCGCAGGCGTCACCCTGCTCGTCACTGTCACTGTTGGTCTGCTGGGCGTTGGCCACGAGCGGGCAATTGTCGTCGGCATCGAGAATGTAATCGCCGTCGTCGTCATCGTCGCAGGCATCGCCTTCACCATCCTGATTGGTATCGATCAGGTCCGCGTTGGCAATCAACGGACAGTTGTCCATGATGTCGTCCACGCCGTCGCCGTCGTCGTCCGCGTCGCACGCATCACCTAAACCATCGAGATCGTTATCTGCCTGATCTTCGTTAGCAGTGAGCGGGCAATTGTCCGAAATATCGTCCACGCCATCGCCGTCATCATCGTTGTCGCAGGCGTCGCCCGCACCGTTTTCGTCGGCATCGAGCTGATCTGCATTGGCCACAAGCACACAGTTATCGAACTCATCCGCCACGCCGTCGTTGTCGTCGTCGTCGTCGCAGGCATCACCAAAGCCATCCGAATCCGTATCGGCTTGGTCCAGATTCTCCACTAGGCGGCAATTGTCGAACATGTCGGGTACGGAGTCGTTGTCGTCGTCGAGATCGCAGACATCGCCTTGCTCGTCATTGTCCGTATTGACTTGATCGGGGTTGTAGACCAGCGGGCAGTTATCTTCGGCTTCGGCTACGCCATCACCGTCGTTGTCGTCCTGACAGGCATCACCCACGCCGTCCTCGTTCGTATCGATCTGATCGGTGTTGGCCGTCTTCGGGCAATTGTCCACGTCGTCGTTAACACCATCGTTATCATCGTCCGAATCGCATGCATCACCGTTGCCGTCCTCATCCACATCGATCTGATCCGTGTTGGCCGTAAACGGGCAATTGTCTACGTGATCCAGGAAACCATCCGCGTCGTCATCGAGATCGCAGGCATCGCCAGTACCGTCCACGTCGTTATCTTCCTGACCGGTATTCGCCGTAAGCGGACAATTGTCCATGTCATCCGGCACATAGTCGCCGTCGTCGTCCGGATCACAGGCATCGCCTTTGCCATCCGAGTCCGTATCCGTCTGGTCGGCATTGGCCACGAGCGGGCAGTTGTCTTCGGCGTCCGCCACACCATCCTCGTCCATGTCATTCTCGCAGGCATCGCCGATCCCGTCACGATCCGTATCGAGCTGATCCTGGTTAGACGTCAGCGGACAGTTGTCGATATCATCCGTGATTCCGTCGTTGTCATCGTCGTCGTCGCAGGCGTCGCCTAGGTTGTCCTCATCGCGATCAGACTGATCGGCATTGGCTACGAGCGGGCAGTTGTCCTCGACATCCGCCACGCCGTCCTGGTCCGCATCATCTTCACAGGCGTCGCCGATGCCATCCAGATCCGTATCCAACTGGCCGTCATTGAAGGTCAACGGGCAATTGTCCACATCGTCGTTGACACCATCGTTGTCGTCGTCTGCATCGCAAACATCACCCTCGCCGTCACCTTCGTTGTCCGCTTGATTCGTGTTGGGTGTCATCGGGCAGTTGTCGTTGATATCCGGCACGCCATCCTGATCTGCGTCGTCTTCGCAAGCATCGCCGATACCATCCTCATCCGTATCGAGCTGATCGTCGTTGGCGACAAACACACAGTTATCAATGTCATCCGTCACGCCATCGTTGTCGTCGTCGTCGTCGCAGACATCGCCCGCACCGTCCTGATCCCGGTCGGATTGATCGCTGTTAGCCGTCCACGGGCAATTGTCTTTGTTGTCGGGAAGATAGTCATCGTCGTCATCCGGATCGCAGACATCACCCAGAGCATCTTCATCGTTGTTTTCCTGCTCGGCATTGGGAGTGAAGGGACAATTGTCTGCATCGTCCGCCAACCCGTCATTGTCGTCGTCGTCGTCGCAGACATCGCCAATCCCGTCACCCTCGTTGTCCGCTTGATTCGCGTTGGATACGAACGGGCAGTTGTCGAAAAGATCATTCAGGCCATCGTTGTCATCATCCAAATCGCAGACATCACCGAAACCATCGAGGTCGTTGTTTTCCTGCTCGGCGTTCTCGATCTTGGGACAGTTATCGTCCACGTCGTCCACGCCATCGTTATCATCGTCCGCGTCGCAGGCATCGCCTTCTTCATCCTCATCGGTATCCAACTGGTCCGGGTTGATGGTTTCCGGGCAATTATCCTCGGCGTCCACAACACCGTCCTGATCCAGATCGTCTTCGCAGGCGTCGCCGATGCCGTCGTCGTCGGTATCATCCTGATCGTCGTTGGGAATACGGATGCAGTTGTCGGTCTCGTCCAGAACGCCATCGCCGTCGTCGTCGTCGTCGCAAGCGTCACCTTCACCGTTGTCGTCCGTATCGAGCTGGTCGACATTTTCGAGGAACGGACAGTTATCGGCCTCGTCCTCTACGCCATCGTTGTCGTCGTCGTCGTCGCAGGCATCGCCGAGATCGTCCTCATCATTGTTCTCCTGCTCTTCGTTCTCGACGAACGGACAGTTGTCATTTTCGTCGTCCACACCGTCGTCGTCGTCGTCCACGTCGCAGGCGTCGCCTTCGCCGTCCTCATCGTTATCGAATTGATCGATGTTCTCGACGAAGGGACAATTGTCGGTTTCATCCGGCACGTAATCGTCGTCGTCATCGTCGTCACAGGCATCACCCGCGCCGTCTTCGTCGTTGTCGGACTGATCCTCGTTCGCATTCCATGGACAGTTATCCGCGCCGTCAAGTACGTTGTCGTCGTCGTCGTCGTCGTCGCAGATATCGCCTTCGCCATCCTCGTCGTTGTCGGCCTGGCCGGGATTGAACAGCCACGGGCAATTGTCTTCGTCGTCGACCACGCCGTCCTTGTCGTCATCGTCCTCGCAGGCATCGCCTACACCGTTTTCATCGTAATCGGCCTGATCCTCGTTCGAGGTCAACGGGCAGTTGTCCGCACCATCGAGTACGCCATCGTTGTCGTCGTCGTCGTCGCAGGCGTTGCCGAGTTCGTCCTCGTCCGTGTTGGCCTGATCTCGATTCGCTACGACCGGGCAGTTGTCGACGGTATCGAGCACGCCGTCACCATCGTTGTCATCCTCGCAGGCGTCGCCGATGCCGTCGTCATCCGTATCCACCTGATCGACGTTCTCCGTCAGCGGGCAATTGTCATAGGAGTCGAACACACCGTCGCCATCGTCGTCGTTGTCACAGGCATCGCCTTCGCCGTCCTCGTCGGTATCGGTCTGTTCCGGGTTGATGTTCTCGGGACAGTTGTCCTCGTCGTCCACCACACCGTCCTCGTCCGCATCGTCCTCGCAGGCATCACCGATACCATCCTCGTCCGTGTCTGCCTGATCGGCATTCTGCGTTCTTGGACAGTTATCATCCACATCATCCACGCCATCGTTGTCATCGTCGGAGTCACAGGCGTCACCCAAGCCATCATGGTCCGCATCGAACTGTCCAGGATTTGCATCGTAGGGGCAGTTGTCGGCAAGATCCGGGTTTCCGTCGTTGTCGTCATCCGTGTCGCAGGCGTCACCCTGACCATCGTGATCGAGGTTGAGCTGGTTCGCGTTGGCGACAAACGGGCAATTGTCGAGCACGTCCTGCACTTCGTCGTTGTCGTCATCATCGTCGCAGGCGTCGCCTTCGCCATCCTCGTCGTTGTCGGCCTGTGTGGGATTGAGAATCTGCGGGCAATTATCCTCGCTATCCGGCACGCCATCCTCATCGTCATCGTTCTCGCAGGCATCGCCCTGGCCATCATGATCGCTATCGACCTGATCGCTGTTGACGGTCAACGGGCAGTTGTCGAACAAGTCGAGCACACCGTCGTTGTCGTCATCCGTATCGCAGGCATCGCCTTCGCCATCGCTTTCATTGTCATACTGATCAGCATTGGAGACGAACGGACAGTTGTCATTGACATCCGGCACGCCGTCTTCGTCCGCATCGTCTTCGCAAGCGTCACCCACACCGTCGCTATCGGTATCGACCTGCTCGAAGTTCGGCGTCAGCGGACAGTTGTCGTAGCCATCGAGAATGCCGTCTGCATCGTCGTCCGTATCGCAGATGTCGCCTTCACCGTCCGTATCGGTGTCGGTTTGGTCGGCATTGCTCGTCATGGGGCAGTTGTCGTACGTATCGACGATTCCGTCGTTGTCGTCGTCAGTGTCGCAAACATCGCCCACACCGTCCTCGTCGTTGTCAGCCTGTCCCGTGTTGGCGATCAGCGAACAATTGTCGTTGGTGTCCTTCACTCCGTCGTTGTCATCGTCGGTGTCGCAGGCATCGCCTTGATCGTCCGTATCCGTGTCGATCTGGTCGCCATTGCTCGTCATCGGGCAATTGTCGAACTCGTTCGCCACGCCGTCACCGTCGCTGTCATCGTCACAGGCATCGCCGAACTCGTCGTCATCGTGATTGAGCTGATTCGTATTTGGAATCAACGGACAGTTGTCGTAGCCATCGAGCACGCCGTCTCCATCGTCGTCATTGTCGCAGGCATCCCCTTCACCATCGTGGTCCGTATCGGTCTGCTGCGGATTGACGACCACGGGACAGTTGTCCTCGTTATCGAGCACGCCATCCTCGTCATTGTCGTTTTCGCAGGCGTCGCCGATGCCGTCGGTATCGGTGTCGATCTGGTCCTCGTTGGCCGTACGCGGACAATTGTCGTATTCATCCAGCACGTTGTCGTTGTCATCGTCGTCGTCGCAGGCATCGCCGTTTGCGTCGGAATCCGCGTTCAACTGAGCCGTGTTTTCCGTGAACGGACAGTTGTCTACGTCATCGAGCACGCCGTCGTTGTCGTCGTCCACGTCGCAAGCATCACCTTCGCCGTCCTCGTCATTATCATCCTGTTCCACATTCGATACGAGCGGGCAATTGTCGAGCACGTCCGGCAACAGGTCGCCATCGTCATCGTCGTCACAGGCATCGCCCTCGCCGTCCTGATTCGTATCCGTCTGTCCAACGTTTTGAGTCAACGGGCAGTTGTCGGTGTCATCGAGCGTACCATCGTTGTCGTCGTCCATGTCGCAGGCATCGCCTTCGCCGTCCTCGTCCGTATCGAGTTGGTCCTCATTGTCGTCCAATGGACAATTGTCTTCCTCGTCCGTGACCGTATCACCGTCGTCGTCGTTGTCGCAGGCATCGCCTTCGCCATCGTCATCCGTATCGAGCTGGTCACCATTGGCCAACGACGGACAGTTGTCCTCATAGTCGGGCACACCATCGCTGTCGTCGTCTTCCTCGCAGGCATCACCTACACCATCACCGTCGGTATCGGTCTGGTCGGTGTTGGCGAGACTGGGGCAGTTGTCCGATACATCGGGAACAGTGTCGCCATCGTCGTCATCGTCGCAGGCATCGCCTTCGCCGTCTTCGTCGAGGTCTTCCTGGTTCGGATTGAGTGTATACACACAGTTATCCTCGGCATCCGGCACGCCATCTTCGTCCACATCGTCATCGCAGGCATCGCCATAACCGTCTTCGTCGGTATCAAGTTGATCCTCGTTCGGTGTACGCGGGCAATTGTCCGATGTATCGGGAATCGTGTCGTTGTCATCGTCGTCGTCGCAGGCGTCACCGAACTCGTCTTCGTCGGCATTGTATTGCTCGGTGTTGGCCACGAGCGGGCAATTGTCCACGAGGTCAAGCACTCCGTCCGCATCGTCATCAACGTCGCAGACATCGCCCTCGCCATCTTCATCCGTATCCTTCTGCTCTACATTGGGCATCGTCGGACAGTTGTCTACATCATCCGGGATGTAGTCGTTGTCGTCGTCCACGTCACAGGCGTCACCTTGGCCATCTTCGTCCGCATCGGTTTGCGTATCGTTGGCCACGAACTGGCAATTGTCCTCGTCGTCCACAACACCGTCGTTGTCGTCGTCATCGTCGCAGACGTCGCCTTCACCATCCTCATCGTTGTCGTTCTGCGCAGCATTGGCGATCAATTGACAATTATCCACATTATCCGGGATGAAGTCGTTGTCATCATCCGCGTCGCAGGCGTCACCTTCGCCATCGGTATCGGTATCGAGTTGATCGTCATTGGCGGCCAGCGGACAGTTGTCCTCGCCGTCATCCACGCCATCGCCATCGTCGTCGGGATCGCAGGCATCACCTTCGTTGTCTAGATCTTTGTCCGCCTGATCGGCATTGACGGTCATTGGGCAATTGTCAACACCATCGTCCACGCCGTCGCCATCGTCGTCGGGATCGCAGGCATCACCCTCGCCATCGGTGTTCGTGTCGGTCTGATCGTCGTTGGCGATCAGCGGACAGTTGTCAGCACCATCGTCGATGCCATCCGCATCGTCGTCGTTGTCGCAGGCATCACCCCAATCGTCCTCATCGGTATCGAGCTGGTCCGCATTCGAAGTGAACGGACAGTTGTCGAAGACATCCTCCGCACCGTCATTGTCGTCGTCATCGTCACAAACGTCGCCGAATCCGTCGAAATCATTGTTTTCCTGGCCCGCGTTCTCGACAAGCGGACAGTTGTCAGAGGTGTCGAACACACCATCGTTGTCATCATCGTCATCGCACGCGTCGCCCTCACCATCCTCATCCGTGTCGGTCTGGTCATCGTTCACGACGTACACGCAATTGTCTTCACCGTCGAGTACGCCATCCTGATCGGCGTCATCTTCGCAGGCATCGCCGATACCGTCATGGTCCGTATCGGCTTGGTCGAAGTTCGCCGTACGCGTGCAGTTGTCGAAATTGTCCAAAATACCGTCGTTGTCGTCATCTTCGTCGCAGGCGTCACCCATGCCATCGCCGTCCGCGTTGAGCTGCTCGGCATTGGAAACGTACGGACAATTGTCATCGGCCTGGTCGTACCCGTCACCATCCATATCGGAATCGCAGACGTTACCCTGGCCGTCATTGTCCATATCCACCTGATCGGCGTTGGCGTCGAGCGGGCAGTTGTCCTCACCATCGACTACCGTATCACCGTCGTCATCGTCGTCGCAAATGTTGCCTTCCCCGTCACCATCAGTGTCGAGTTGGCCCGCGTTTTCGATGAACGGACAGTTGTCGATCTCGTCGTCCACTCCATCGTTATCGTCATCATTGTCGCAAGCGTCGCCCTCGTCGTCGTCATCGAAATCTTCCTGACCCGCGTTTTTGTCGAACGGACAGTTGTCGGCAGTATCCAGCACACCATCGTTGTCATCATCCGCGTCGCAGGCATCACCCACATTATCGTCATCATTGTCGCTCTGGTCTGGGTTTTCCACGCTGGGGCAGTTGTCGGAAATATCCGGCACACCATCCTCGTCGTCGTCGTCCTCACAAGCGTCGCCAATCCCGTCCTCATCCGTATCAAGCTGTGTGAAGTTCGCGGTACGAGGGCAGTTGTCGAAGCCATCAAGAATACCGTCGTTGTCGTCGTCCACGTCGCAGGCGTCGCCGTCCTCATCGTCATCGGAATTCATCTGGCCCGTATTGGCCACGAGCGGGCAGTTGTCGGCGCTGTCCATCACAAAGTCGTTGTCGTCGTCTGTGTCGCAGGCGTCACCTTCTCCATCGTCGTCCGTATCGTCCTGTCCGGCGTTCTGTATAAGCGGGCAGTTGTCAGCCGAATCCGGAATGAAGTCGCCATCATCGTCCGCGTCGCAGGCATCGCCTTCGCCGTCTTCGTCCGTGTCGGTCTGGGACGTGTTCGCGTGCTCGGGGCAGTTATCGCCACTGTCGGGAATGCCGTCCTCGTCGTCATCGTCCTCGCAAAGGTTGCCCTGCCCGTCTCTGTCGGTATCTTTCTGGTCGGCGTTTTCAACCAACGGGCAATTGTCGAATACGTCCAGCACGCCGTCGTTGTCATCGTCGTCGTCACAAGCGTCGCCTTCGCCGTCCTCGTCCGTATCCAACTGATCGTCGTTGACCGTATGCGGGCAATTGTCTTCTTCATCCAGCACACCGTCCTCATCGTCATCGTTCTCGCAGGCGTCGCCGGTACCGTCCTCATCGGAATCGACCTGATCGAAGTTCCAGGTTCGCGGGCAGTTATCGGCGTCATCCAGGATACCGTCGTTATCGTCGTCCGTGTCGCAGGCGTCGCCCAATTCATCCGAATCCGCGTTAAGCTGGTCTGCATTGGCTACGTTCGGACAGTTGTCATCCACGTCAAGCACGCCGTCGTTGTCGATATCGAAATCGCAGGCGTCGCCTTCGCCATCCTCGTCCGAGTCGGCCTGATCGTTGTTGTTGACAAAGGGACAGTTGTCGAAACCGTCGGGAATTCCATCGTTGTCATCGTCCGGGTCACAGGCGTCGCCCAACCCGTCCCCATCGTTGTTGGCCTGATCGTTGTTCCAGGTTAGCGGGCAGTTGTCACCGCCATCCAGGATCATGTCATCGTCGTCGTCCACGTCACAGGCGTCACCATCGTCGTCCGAATCGGTGTTCGTCTGGTCGGTATTGACTACGAGTTGGCAGTTGTCGAATGTATCCGGGATGCCATCTCCATCGTCGTCCGTATCGCAGGCATTGCCTTCACCGTCCTGATTGGTGTCCACCTGATCCGTATTGACGGTGAGCCGACAGTTGTCAGAAACGTCCGGGATGAAGTCGTTGTCGTCATCGTCGTCACAAGCGTTACCGTCGCCATCCTCATCCGTATCGAGTTGATCGAAGTTTTTATTTAACGGACAGTTGTCGCCTGCATCCAGTATGCCGTCGTTGTCGTCGTCCGTGTCACAAGCGTTGCCATCGCCGTCATCATCCGTATCAAGCTGATTGGTATTGTATATCACGGGGCAGTTGTCTGCGTAATCCGGAATGAAGTCGTTGTCGTCGTCCGTATCGCAGGCATCGCCTTCGCTGTCGTTGTCGGTATTCGCCTGATCGGCATTACTTATGGACGGGCAGTTGTCACCCGCATCCAGCACGCCGTCGTTGTCACTGTCGTCGTCACAGGCGTCACCTTCACCATCGTTATCCAGGTCGGCCTGGCTGGTATTGGCATCGAACGGGCAGTTGTCCTCTTCGTCAGGCACGAAGTCGTTGTCGTCATCGGGGTCGCAGGCATCACCCATCGTGTCGGAATCCGTGTCGATCTGATCCGCGTTGGCCATCAGCGTGCAGTTGTCCACCCAGTCGAGCACACCGTCCGAGTCGTCGTCGTCGTCGCAGGCGTCACCCAAGCCATTGGAGTTGTAATCTTTCTGATCTCCATTTGCGACCAACGGACAGTTGTCGGAATCGTCGAAGATGAAATCGTTGTCGTCGTCCGCGTCGCAGGCGTCACCCAAACCATCGTTTTCCGTATCCGTCTGGTCGGTGTTCGCAATCTTGGGACAGTTGTCGAGAATGTCGATCACGTTGTCGTTATCGTCGTCATCGTCACAGACGTCTCCCATGCCGTCTTCATCGGAATCCGTCTGTTCCGGGTTCTGATGGTAGGGGCAGTTGTCTTCAGCGTCGCCGATACCGTCCTCGTCGTCATCGTCCTCGCAAGCATCGCCCTTGTAATCGTGATCGGAATCCGCCTGATCGGGGTTCGGTGTATAGGGGCAGTTATCGGTGGCGTCCGTCACACCGTCGTTATCGTCATCGAGGTCGCAGACATCGCCTTGACCATCACCCTCATAGTCGGCCTGATCTACGTTGACCATCGACGGGCAGTTGTCGCAAACATCACCGAGACCGTCTCCATCGTTGTCGTACTGAGAGTTATTATAGACATAGGGGCAGTTGTCGTAGTCGTCCAGAATCGTGTCGTCATCATCGTCCGTGTCGCAGGCGTCGCCTTTGCCGTCCAGATCGAAGTCGGCCTGATCGACGTTCTGCACCGTCGGGCAATTGTCCACAACGTCCGCAAGCCCGTCGTTGTCGTCATCATCGTCGCAGGTATTGCCAATACCATCCTTGTCTGCGTCAGCCTGCGAGGGATTGCCCGCCACGGGGCAGTTATCGCAGGCGTCGCCTACACCATCGTTATCAGTATCGGACTGATCAAAAGCATTGGGAACAGTGGGACAATTGTCACTGCCGTTGGGCAGGCCATCATCATCCGCGTCCGGGTCGCAGGCATCACCGTTGCCATCCAAGTCGGAATCGGTCTGATCGGAGTTCGCCGTGTTGACGCAGTTGTCACAGGCGTTGCCGAAACCGTCGGAATCGGAATCCGTCTGATCGAGATTCTGGATATTGATGCAATTGTCACAGGCGTTGCCCAAGCCGTCCTCGTCGGTATCGGCCTGATCCTGGTTAACCACAAACTGACAGTTGTCCTCTTCGTCCTCAATGCCATCGCTGTCGTCGTCGGCGTCGCAGGCGTCACCGAAGCCGTCGCCATTGTTGTCGTTCTGGTCGGTGTTGGCGATCAACGGACAGTTATCCTGACCGTCGGGAACGCCGTCGTTGTCGCTGTCGTCGTCACAAGCGTCACCGGCGCCATCAAGGTCCACGTCGATCTGATCTTCGTTCGGCGTCGAGGGACAGTTGTCCTCTTCGTTGGCCACACCGTCGCCGTCCTTGTCGGGGTCGCAGACGTCGCCGAATCCGTCGGTATCGTAATCGGCCTGATCGTTGTTCGAATCGTTGGGGCAGTTGTCGCAGATATCGCCGACATTGTCCGTATCGTAGTCGGCCTGGTCGCCATTGGAAACGTATGGGCAGTTGTCATCTACATCGTCGATGCCGTCGTTGTCACTGTCGGGGTCGCAAGCATCGCCCAGGGAGTCACCATCCATATTTTCCTGGCCGGGGTTGCTATTGTCGGGGCAGTTGTCACAAACGTTGCCGACACCATCCGTATCGTTATCGGCTTGGTCCAGGTTGGAAGTTTCAGGGCAGTTGTCGCAGGCGTTGCCCAAACTGTCGTCATCGTTGTCGGCCTGGTCGGTGTTTACAATCAGCGGACAGTTGTCCACGATGTCCAAGACGGTGTCGTTGTCGTCATCGTCGTCGCAGGCGTTACCCAGCCCGTCGCTATCGGTGTCTTCTTGGCCAGCATTCCCTTCATCCGGGCAATTGTCGCAGGCGTTGCCCAATCCATCGTTATCATTATCGGCTTGATCCGGGTTGGCCACGCGCTGACAGTTGTCGGAACTGTTGTTGACGTTGTCGTTGTCCATGTCGGAATCGCAGGCATCACCGATATTGTCGAAGTCGAGATCCCCCTGATCCGGGTTGTAAACGTCGGTGCAATTGTCCGCATAGTCCCAGATACCGTCGCGGTCGAGATCCTGAGTAATGCGGTAAAGCGTATCGCTGATGGTGTTGCTGCCACGGAAAATCGTCAAACCGCTGGTACCGTCCTGGTTTTCGAAACCAACGATCGAATTGTAGAAAATACGGTTTTGAGAGTCGAATTCCGCGATGTAGATGTCGTTGGTGGTTTCTTCGAGGATGATCTGGAAATCGACATTCCGCGCAAACAACCAAGCATTATGCTCAACGTTCTCGAATTCGACAACGAACTTCCGGAACGGAGCGGTGCCGAGCGTGTCGTACCAGATATTGCCACCGTCGGGCAGGTTCAGGTCGGCGGAATATCCGGCGATGGCAGCGTTCGGACTTGCCGTACTGGGCATATCCTCGTCCACGCTAATTACCGAGTTCTGACCGGCAAGGAAGGTGATGAAACCATTCGAAGATACATAGGTTTCGGTGTAATCCACTCCGTAATAACGGAAGGTGAAACCCATTGGAATCGGTGCGGTGATCTGGTCGGAACCCAGATTCAGACGGTTCGTCCCGGAAATCCTCGGCGGAGCTTCCCAACTTACTTCCTGCCAGCGGTACCAGGCGGAATCAGGTCCGCCATCCGCCATTGCCAACCCCGGAAACAAGCCCAAAGTCAGCACGAGCGTCAACAAACTCGTTACGATGCGAGTTAACCATTTAGATTCACTTCTTTTTTTCGAATTGCGACCGATCATTAGATCCCCCGGTTTTCGCTTTGCCTGGTTACAGGCCATTCCAATATCTCCAATATCCAAAAACATTTCGGTATCGAGTTTCAGTTTACTGACTGACAAAGACCAAAACAAACCTCACTCAAAGGCAAAACTCTTCGCCGAGGTTTGCTTCAATCAAATTTTTGGAAAATCAAACGTCCCAATCAACGCCTAATGAAAACGATTTCACGTTTAACCATGTTATTAACTTGTTTACACTGCGTTAGCGTACATTCTCACGGTCAATACACCATCCGAGGGGGATAGTCAACAGTTTCGGAACCATTTGTTTCGCACCGCTTTTTTAAATTAATTTTCACGAATTCGCTCGACTTATCAGGAACTTATCCTCCATTGGAAGTTTCTTCATAAAAATTTTGCGATATTCCATTCAATACGTTGACGCATAGCAGCGAAACGGAGCAACTTTTTCATCGCACCGAAGAATAAAAAAAGCCGTTTTCTAACTGGAGCCGGTCAAGCCATTAAAAACTTCACCACGAATGGCAACGATATGGAAAAATCCCACCTCCCGAAATTATCCTCTTGGCCAATTTATTTTTTGTTAGTATAAAAGATAGCGATCCTTCTACCAAAGAGAGCGGAAAAAGAAAGTTTTTATATAAGTACACTGGTCAACTTAGGTTTGAAACCGAAAGGAGCTGTTCGGATGCTTGACGCCAAAGAAAAAGCGATGTTGCAGGAAAAAGCCAAAGAACTGCGCGAAAAGCTGATTCAAGTGACCTATAACTGCGGCGGATCGCACCTCGGAGGCGCGCTCAGCCAGATGGAAATCCTCGTTGCCTTATATTATAAATATATGAATATCGACCCCAAAAACCCCGAAATGGTCGACCGCGACCGCTTCGTGCTCAGCAAGGGTCACGGAGGCGTGGGACACGCGACGCTTTTGGGCGACAAAGGCTACTTCGACCCGGAACTACTCAACGAATTCAACAAAACCGGCTCACCGTTCGGTATGCACCTGGACAAAAACAAGGTTCCGGGCGTGGATGCCTCCACCGGTTCGCTGGGCCATGGCCTTTCCATCGCGGTGGGCATGGCGATGGGCGCCCGTTTTAAGGGCGAAAAATGGCATACCTATTGCGTACTTGGCGACGGCGAATGCCACGAAGGATCGATCTGGGAAGCCGCCATGGCGGGAGCTCATTATAAGTTGACGAACCTCACCGTTTTCGTCGATCGCAACTGGCTCTCGCTCGACGGCAACACCGAGGATGTGATGAAACTCGAACCGTTCGCCGACAAATGGACGTCCTTCGGCTGGCGGGTCATCACCATCGATGGCCATGATTTCGACAAAATCGCCGAAGCCATCGAAGCGGCCAAAGCCGAGACCGAAAAGCCGGTGGTCGTTATCGCGGAGACGGTCAAGGGCAAAGGCGTAAGCTTCATGGAAGGTGAAATCGGCTGGCATTACGGTGGGTTGGACGATCAAACCCGTGACAAAGCCCTGGAAGAAGTTCGAAAAGGATAAACAAAACCGCGACGGTTTGAGATAAAGGAGTATGAACCATGGCAAAAGCGACGGGATTGACCTGGACGGTGGCCGACGCCGATTCGATGAGCCAGGCAGAAATTTACGGCGAGGTTCTCACCCAGTTGGGCGGTGAAAACGAGAAAATCATCGCAATGAGCACCGACCTCGCAAAATCGACGAAAATCGGGATGTTCGAGAAGAAATACCCCGAACGTTTCATCAATCTGGGTATCGCGGAAGCGAACATGATCGGTGTGGCGTCGGGTATTGCCGCCACCGGCCTGATTCCGGTGGTCTCCACTTTCGCCGTCTTCGCCTCGCTACGAGCGGCGGAATTCGTGCGGACCGATCTATGTTACCAGAATCGCAACGTAAAAATCATCGCGACGCACTCCGGCACCTCATTCGGACAGGCGGGCACTACCCACCACTGCACCGAGGATCTCGCCGTGATGCGCTCGTTCGCCAATATGGTGGTCATCGCCCCGGCGGACAGCTTCGAAACCGCCCACGCTGTGCGAGCCGTAATGGAACACGACGGCCCCTGCTACATCCGGATCGGACGCGGATTCGAACCACCCGTGCACAAAAGCCTCGAGTTCGACTACGAAATCGGCAAGGCCATCGAACTGGTCGAAGGCAACGACCTGACCATCATCGCCACCGGAGTCCCGGTGCTCCACGCCGTGGAAGCCGCCAACCGTGCCAAAGATCAGGGGATTTCCGTGCGTGTGCTCGACATGCATACGGTCAAGCCGATCGACCGCGAGGCCATTCTCAACGCGCTCCTCGACACGCGCCGCATCATCACGGTGGAAGACCATAATATTATCGGTGGTTTGGGTTCCGCCGTTTCCGAAGTCATCGCTGAAAGCGGCAAAGCTTGCGCGTTCCGACGCATCGGTTTCAAGGACGAGTACTCCATCGTCGGTTATCCGGAAGACCTGCTCCACCGCTACGGAATGGATGCCGATGGCATCCTGGACGTAATCCAGGAAGTCATGAAAGCCGAGTTCGAGGAAGACGAGGACTGGGAAGACGAGGATTGATATCATGAGTGAACGCGAACAGTTACGAGCACGCCTGTTTCTGCGCTCCGCGTTGCCACTGATTAAAGTAGTGGCGGCGGATCGTCCCAACTACCGGAAATTGCTGTACAAAGCCAACGGAATCGTGCAATTCGCGGCCAAGGACAGCTCATACGCCGCCTATGTCGAACTGAAAGACGGTGAACTCGACGTGGTGAAGGGGATGCACGCCAACCCCACGATTTCATTGACGTTCAAGACCGCCGCCGACCTCAACACCTTCTTTGCCGGTGGCGTGGCGCTGCCCTCGATCAAGGGTCTGGCCGGAATCCCGCTCCTATTGCGCGTGGTTCCCTTCCTGCTGAAGCTGAAAATCCTGCTTCCCACGGCCATCCCAAGCGATCCCCAGGAGCAAGAACTTAAAGTAAAGTTACTGCTTTACATGATTACCCACGCCTTGAGCCAGATGAACAAGGGCGGCGACGAAGAATTCGTGAAATTCGTCAAGAAAAGCCCGGAGCGTGTCTACCAATGGACGGTCGAAAACGGCGGTCCGGCGGCTTTCCTGCGCATGAAAGCGGGAAAAACCAAGGCAGGACGAGGCACTTACAAAAAACGCCGACCATTCGTGCACATGATTTTTCCCAACATTCCCAGCGCCATGAAAGTGCTCACCCAGCAAGTGGCTCTGATCGAAGCGGTGCGGGACGGCTTCGTGCGCACCGAGGGTGCGTTGGAGTACGGTCGCGACATCGGCACACAAATGCAGCGGATGGACGCGCTGCTCAATGAAGGCATCTGAACTCCGGAGGAACGATGCACGCGTGGAAACATTTCGAGCGAGCCTGGGCATGGACCGGGCTCGCCTTTTTATTGGTTCTTGGTTGTTCACAGGCACCGTCCGGCGTCGGGGATATCTGTCACCCTTCCCAGAACGTGGACGAACGGGCCCTATTTCAAAAAATGGGCGGATTATCTACGAAGGATCTGGCCACGTTGATCTACAACGAAGACTGTTCGATCCTCACTCACAAGGCTGCCCAGGCCGAATTGCGTCTGCGCCCGGCAAAAGATATCGAGTCGCTTTTTTCCGACACGTCGATCCCCGCTCGACAGCATATGCGCCTGTTGGAAAGTCTGAACCTTGAATCGAGCGACAACATCCTGCCGAAACTCTGCGAAGACGTCAAAGCCAGCCTGGCCAACGTTTCCGACCGGGTAAAAGCGCTGGAACTCTGCCTGCAAATCGAAGTCTGCGATTGCTGCGAGGATGCCAGCGGGATGTTGGTCGCACCGATATCGAATAATCCAGAAGAACTAAAACTGTCCATGCTGGCCTGTGACGAATTCATCAAGCATAAACAACCGCTGGACGTGTTCGACCTGTTCGGGAAAAAGCCGTTCGAACCACTCGTTGCTCATATCGAGCAGACGACGCCCGACGACTTTCACAGTGCGTTGCTGGCCCTTGAAAACCCAGGACTTATACTCGATTTTCGCAAAAAAATCAGTACCTTCGGTGGTCTTGCGGTCGCCGCGCAATACCTTACAAACGAGCGCGACGCCCTGCGCACGGCGTGGATGTTTTTCTCCAAACACGAGGTTGTGCTGCCGTTTACGCTGATGGACGCACTCGCTTCGAAACAAAGCCCGGAACAACACCTGGAATCGCTGCGCGCTCTGACGGTCGAACGACAGCGCCACGCAGAAGGTGACCACCCGGAACTCTGGGAGCGCTTCCTCGCCTTCCGGCGCGCCTCCAACAGGATCTGGCTGGAAGGGTTGTTGCGTGCACTCGCACCCGAAACCCATTGGAATCCTTACGAATACGACAAAGCCGAAAGCCAGTGGCGCGACCTCGACGCCGACCTGCTCGTCTCCGGCGACGAGGTGGAACTCACCGCCTCCACTCGGCGCTGCGATCTTGCGTGCATGAACAGTATAGCGAAAACGGAAGGTTATAAATCTTACGAAGAATACGCTTTAAGCCAATGCCCCGGCAGCGAAAAAACCGACGACAAAAGGCCTTCCGTGCTGCCCGTCTATGAAACGACGAAATGCTGCAAAGCCGAATCGCAAAAAATCCACCCCAACGAGCAGTTCTGGAACCTCGTCGAGTGGCGGCATCCATGGACGAAAAGCGTTTTTCTGGATTCGAAACGGTCCCAGGCCCAGCTTCCCAGCGTGGCATGTCCACCGAAACCGTAATCCGGTTCGGTGGGGATCAGAACATGTAGCGGCGCATCGAAACATTCAACAGCAGGCCCACGCAGATCGCACAGACCACCAGTGAAGTGCCGCCGTAGCTCATGAACGGCAGGGTCATGCCTACTACGGGCAGCAGACCCAGCACCATACCGATGTTGATGAGCATCTGCCAGAACAGTATCGACGTGCACCCTAATGCCAGCAATGCGCCAAAACGCTCCCGAGCCTCGGAAGAAATCCGTATACCGAACACGAAAAGTGCGAAATACAAGAGCAAAAGTCCCATCGACCCCACGAAACCGTGCTCCTCGGCCCACACGGAAAAAATGAAATCCGTATGTTTTTCGGGCAGAAACTTCAACTGCGTCTGCGTGCCTTCCTGGAATCCTTTTCCGAAGGTCTCGCCCGAACCGATGGCGATAATCGATTGCCGTCGGTGATAGCCGATACCTTTGATGTCCGTCTCCGGCTCCAACAGATTGAGAATTCTCTGTTTTTGGTAGTCCTTGAGCACGAATTTCCAGGCTGGGAAACTCACCAACATCATGGCGAGTAGCACCAGCGCCAGCGACTTCCAACGCACCCGCACGAACAACACGGTCGTCCCGCCGATGGCAAGAATCAGCAGCGAGGTGCCAAGGTCCGGTTCCAACAGCACCGGTAGCGCAAAGCTTCCCAAAAGCACCATCGGAATCCTCAACTGCTTGAGCGTGTACGGTCGGGCGCGGGCATCGTCGTGAAACCAGCGCGCCAGCGCGGCGACGATGGCCAGTTTGGCCAATTCCGAGGGTTGTAGCTTAAAAAAGATCAATGGAATCCAACGTTTGGCCCCCCCTGCAGAGGGAAACAAAAAGACGGCCAACAGCAGGAAAATCACCACGGCAAAGTAAACATAGGCCAGCCGCTCGTGAATGCGGTAGTCAATCATCACCGCGAATGCGCCCGCCAGCAGCGCCAGACCCATCCACGCCAATTGGGAGAAAAAGTACGGTGCAGCTCCGCCGGAGGAAGCCGAATACAGGTTGACCAACCCAAGGGCGCAAATCGTCAGCGAGACGAAAAGCAGAGGTAAATGAAAGTTATCTAGCGCTTTACGCTGTGTCATCCAAAGTCACTCTTGTGTCTAGGCATTTGGGTCCAGAATCGCGATGTAAGGCAGGTTGCGGTACAGTTGCGCAGCGTCCAATCCATACCCTACAACGTAATCGTCCGGCACCTGAAAGCCGAGATAATCGATGAGAACTTCCACTTTTTTGCAGTCCGGTTTCTCCAGCAAGGAGCACAGACGCAAACTTGCCGGGTGACGCGCCTGAAGGTTGTTCAGAAGGTACTGAAGCGTCAGACCGGTGTCCACGATATCCTCGACCACGATCACATGCTTGTCTTTGATTGGAAATCCCAAATCGCTCTCCAACCGCACGGCACCGCTCGACTTCGTTTCGTCTCCATAGCTCGACAGCGCCATAAATCCCACCTTCAGAGGCAGATCGATGGCGCGACAAAGATCGGCCAGGAAAACGAACGATCCCTTGAGCACGCCCACAATCATGATTTCCCGTCGGCAGTCCCGGTAATCCTCTGTGATTCGGCGTCCCAATTCGGCCACCCGCTCGGCGATTTTCTTCTCGTCGAACAACACATTCAGATTTTTCATGTGCACCTCCGCCAAAACCCGGTCAGGATGTTTAGCATCATACCTTTTCTGAGTTTCCATGCAATCAATAACTTGGAGCTTGCTGCATTTGATGGTACGTTTCGAAAAGAGAAAAGCGACTTGAAAAACCCTGAAACTTCGGCATAATCGTGACCGTTCGACATGTGAAAGGCAAAACCTCTTTTGAGGCCTTCGAAACCAACCGGGATCGTCGGTTGTCGCCACTCGCTTTTGGGAAATTTTCAGCCTTTCGAAATCTTAGCTTTCCAAGGATATTTGTCCATTTCTGGATGATCATAATATTTGTAGTATTTTCGGCAGGTTGCAACTTGAAACCCGCCTGGATGACCCGCCCCGCCGACCGTGACGACCATCTCGAACTTCGCCGCCTGCACAAGAAATTCGCCGAGATGCGCTCCTCTCAGGCCATCGATTTTTTCCGTTCCGGGCGCGAAGCACGCAAGGAAAACCGCCTGAATCTGGCTTTGGAATACCAGCAGAAAGCCCACAGCTTGGAGCCGGACTGGCTGTTGCCGATCCTCGAGCTTGCGGAGTTGCATCCCATTGTGGACGGCGACGTGGAAGCCTTGCGTAACCTGTGGAAACAAGCGGTAAATTTTGATATCGACAACCCCCGGCTGCTCTACCTCAAGGCCGCGCTGGCCCGCGATCGGGGAGACCACCGGGCCGAAAAAACACACCTGCTGCACCTGTTGACACTCCAGCCGAACGCGCTGCCCGCACGGGAAAACCTGGCCGACTGTCTCCTGCGCCTGGGTGAATCACGCGAGGCGGCGGAACAACTCGAAATCCTTTCGCGCTCCAAACCGGACGATGCTTTCGTGCTGGCGCGGCTGGCCGACATCTACACGGAACTCGGCCAGAATAAAAAAGCCATCCAGCGCATGACCGCTTCCTGCAGTTTGCGTACCGACGCCTATCTTTGCTGGCAGAAGCTCGGCCAGACTCTCGAAAAACAGGGACAACGACGGGAAGCAGCCAAGGCTTACGAGCAATACGAAAAGACCAAGCCGCAGAAAAACAAACCTGTCATGCGTCCCATGCTTCCCAGCCGGAGATGACCCATGGCCAACGGCAATCCCACTTTACCGTCCAAGCTTCCCCGCCATCCCCTCGACCCGGATGCGCTCCAGATCGCACCCCTGGGAGGGCTGGGGGAAATCGGCATGAACAACATGGTCTATATGAAGCGGGACGAGTTGTTTCTGGTCGATTGCGGCGCGCTGTTTCCTCCCCAACAATACCTTGGTATCGATCTTATCGTGCCGGACATGTCGTTTCTTGAAGAGCACCGGGACAAGTTTAAAGGGGTGATCCTCACCCACGGGCACGAGGACCACATCGGCGGCTTGCCGTTTTTACTGCCAAAATTCCCCGTACCGGTATACGGAACTCGTTTCACATTGGGGTTGGTGCGCTCCAAGCTGATGGAATTCGACCTTCACAACGACGTGGATTTCATCGAGATCGTTCCCGGAAAAGCGTTGAAATTCAAGCACTTCCGCTTCGATTTCATCCGAGTGTCCCACTCCATCGCCGACTCGATTTCGGTGGCCGTGCGCACGAAAGAAGGCACGGTCCTGCACACCAGCGATTTCAAAATCGACCACGCCGACAACCCCCGCAACCGTTTTGACCGGGATTCCTTTAAAAGGCTGGGGGACAAAGGCGTGCTCTGTCTTCTGTCGGACAGCACGAACATCGAGGAGCCCGGCTTCACCAAAGGTGAACGCGAGGTGGCCGATAAACTGGAACGTGTAATCGCCTCTGCCGAAAAGCGGGTTTTCGTCGCCACGTTCGCCTCGTCGGTTCCACGTATCCAGACGCTGGCAGACCTCGCGAAGGATTACGGTCGCTTCCTGCACATCGCGGGACGCAGCATGATTAACGTGGTGGAAATCGCCCGCGAACAGGGACTTATCAACATCCCGCAATCCATGCTGATTCCCGAACGCGACGTAATGACCCTGCCCCCCGATAAGGTAATGGTGCTGATGACCGGCAGCCAGGGAGAACCGCGTTCGGTGCTCTCGCGGGTGGCGTTGGGCGAGCATAAATACATCCGGGTGGAGGAAGGCGACCAGGTGATTATTTCGGCCCGAATCATTCCGGGCTACGAGCGCAACATCGGCGCGGTGGTGGACAACCTGTACCTGCAAGGCGCAGAGGTCTTCACCTCCAAGAACGACCCGATCCACACGTCCGGCCATGCCTACCGTGGCGAACTGGCCGAAATGCTCGAACTGGTGCGCCCGCGGTATTTCATCCCGATTCACGGCGAAGCCCGCTACATGATCAAGCACGGACGTCTCGCAACCAAACTGGGTGTGAAATCCGAAAACGTGTTCGTGCTTTCCGATGGCGACCGGGTGCAATTTTGCGGCGGGCACATGCAGCTTACCGAGCCGGTGTCCCAGGGGCGGCTTTTCGTCGATGGCGGCCTATTGGGAGGCGTGGACGAACCCGTGCTTCGGGAGCGCCGTAAGCTGGGCATCACCGGGATGCTCGTGGCGGTGCTGATCGTCAGCCAGGAAACGGGCGAACTGCTGACTCGGCCCCGAATTTTCGCCGCAGGCATCATGGCCGACGAAATGGCAGAGGAGATGTACGACCGCGCCATCGGCTTGATCGATCACTTGTTTTCCGACATGAAAAAGGAAACCCGCCAGCGCATTCCGGAGCTTCGCGAGGCGGTGCGACTCGAACTGCGGCGCTTCTTCCATCGCCACTTGGAACGCAAACCGGTGGTCGTACCAATCATCGCGCAAATGTGACATTTCACGCAGATGTGCGTCGAATGTGTCGAAACGACGCAAGTTTGCACGAGTTTGCGTGATCGTTCTTACGGATTTTTATCGTGGTGGCATCGGGCGCAATAGGACTGGGTGTGGCAGATATTGCACCGTTGACGATCCAACGTGGCTTGAAGTTTGTGGGTGACCTGCCAACTCGGCACGTGGCTGCGGGGTTTCGAATTGCGATGACAGCGTATGCACGTCCCGGTTTCGTGGCAGGTGCGGCAGGAGGAGCGATCCCATCCGGCGGCAGCACCGTGAGCGACCTTTCGCCACACCGCCGTGTGGCTGCGAGGCATCTGACTGCGATGGCAGCTTTTGCACCCGTTGCGTCCGTGGCAAAAAGTGCAGTCTTTTCCATGGGTTTCGGAATTTCTCCACGTTGCCTCGTCGCCATGGCGCGAACTCCAGGCTCCGTTATGATCGGCGGGACGCTCTTTTTTCAGATCTTTTTCATGGCACGCCACGCAAGATAGATTTTTCGGCGGGGAAAGTTTCGTGCGATGGCAATCGGCGCAAGCCTCGTAGTTTCGTGCCGGAGTGCCGGGAAGGTCCGCCTCGGTTTTGAATTCCGCCGTATGGCAGGACAGGCAGGGCGTCCCGGCGGCGTGGTGGCGCGGGTGATCGAACACGAATTCCGTAGTTTTTTCAGGCACTTTCTTCGTATACGAACCGATGGATTCGTCATGGCAGTTCGTGCAGCCTTCAAGTGGCAGCGCCGGACCGGTTGGGGATTCGACATCGTGGCAGTCGGTGCACTCCAGTTGCTGATCCGTGACGTGCACCTTGTGTGAAAACGCCGCCGGGTCCGAGGCGAAAACGACCGCAAGCAGCCCCAACCATCCCATCAGGGTTGCAACAAGCAGCGGAATCATCCGTGTTCGTTTCGCGTGCATACCTGCCTCAATAGGTCTGAATCAAACGGAACCGCAACGTGTGCTCGCTGCGGTCGCCGACGTCGAGTTCGTAACGAAGCGCGGCATCCAACCATGGGAGAATCGAGCCTTTCAGGTCGGCAAACACGCTACGCACATGCATACTCTCGGTGACGCTCTGCTCGTAATCGTACTTGACGTGCTGGTAAAAACTGCCGACTTCGGCACGCAGCACATTCGCATCCCAGCCCAATGAGCCACCCGCCGTCCAGAAACCGGGACCATCCCCGGCCTGAGTGGCCCAACGCTCCACCACCAGCGAGAAAAACGGCCCCTTCGTCCCAACATCGTCGCCCGTGGCCATGAAGTATCCACGCCCGGAGTTGCGGTTGAAATCGGTCTCGCTCTCTCCCGGCAGAAGCTGACGCCCTTCCACACCGAGAAACAGGCCGTAGTGACCGGCCAAGGTCTCGAAATTCTTCCAGATTTTCCCTTGATAGCGCGCTTGCGGAAGACTTTCGCCCAGGATGGAAAAATAGGGATCATGCGCCTCGGCCACGCCCTTGAGCGCCACCGGTTGCACTTCCGCTTCCAGGTCAAATCCCAATCCATGGCGAATCGACTCCAGCTTGGCCGCAAGTCCGGCCAGGGCGGGTTTTTCGTCCAGCCCTTCGAAAAAGCCCTTTAGATTCAACCATGTATCATGACGAAACCAGGCGCTCAAACGATAGGCGTGCTGGTCGAGTGCATCCTCGCTGTCGGTGTCTTCGTGATAAAAACGGTAATCCAACTCCAGCTTAAGCGATTCCAACGGAAACAGTTGCGCCCCGGCGGAGGCCAGCCAATCTTCGAACAAACCCTGTCCGTTTTCGAAAAAATGCACCGTGCGGCCACCTAAAACGTACAGGCCGAGCATTCGATGCGGGCGCAGATGAACCGCTCCACCATCGAGCGTAACCGGTCGTCCGAACTCGCTGGTCTGCCGTCCAAGACGCACCAGCCGCAACGCGCCCTCGCCGCGATATTCCCCCGAAAGCCGGTAGACTTCTACCTGGGTCGGGTTGTCCGCATCCCGCACGGAAGCCCATTCCGGTTCGGGCTCGCGGAGATCTTCCGTACCGTCGAGATCCGCCCAAAAACCCAGCGAGGCGTCCAGGCCGAAGCGGTCGGTGGGATCGCTCATCGAGAAATCCGCGTACAGGTCGAAGTCCAGATCGTGGACACCGGTATCGTTAAGTGTTCGATATTTCAGGCCTTCTTCGGCACGTGAGAAGAACGTCCAACGTTCGGCGAATCCGGCGGCGCTTTCCTTTTCAGCGATGGGTTCGTCTGTAGCGTCGGGAGCGGCAACCTCTTGCGGGCTGGTGTCCGAGACGTCACTTTCAGGCGTTTCGGCCCAGGCCACACAAGGAAGCATCAGGACAAGCGCCAGCCAAAGCGCCGAAAGTCTCTGTCCGCTCGGAATGTGCATAAAAAAAAGCTTCATCGCCTCCAACCCACCGATTTTTCTACTTTTTTACCTTTACGTGGCATTCTTTGCACTTGTTGGTCGGGCCTTTTTTCATCGTTTTGTGACAACCCCGACACTGCTTGTGGGCGGCGTCCTTGATCGTGGGCACGTCGTTTTGAATGGTTCGTTTGTGACAGTCGCTGCATTTTTTCTCGACCGTATCGCCTTTCATTTCGTGGTGGCAGGTTTTGCACGTGATTCCCGGCATTTGAGAGTGCTTGCCGTGGGTGAACGTGACGATTCCCTGCCGCGCATCGAGCTTCATGACGTCGGGAGCGGCGGCGTAAACCAGCACGGCGAACGACCCCAAAATGAGGAAAACGGCGACGAGATGTGTGAACAGCGATCTCATGAAAAACCTCTATTCCAATGTATGCAAATAGCGTCAATGGGGCACATTATACGCAACGAATACGCAAACCACGAAACATTTCTCCCAGGAAACTCGGAAAATCGCTCCAAATCGGACGTTGAATCTGCCTTTTTCACCCACCTATACGTGCACGTACAGGTTGTGAACCTGAACCTGCTGATTTCGTAAAGGAGTAGCAATTTCCCGATGTTTTGATTCACTCCCGATCTTCCGATTCCGCTTTCCTTGACCCCTTTTCGACGGACGACTACAATATTCGTGAAACCTCGACGGTGGCATTTTGCCGAAATGGGGTATTTTCATGAAGAATTCGGCCTTTGTAATTCCGGGGTGTTATCCGCCGGAGGAAAAGGTCGGGAACGGGGGCGCATCATGCTTCGAAAAAGCGATGGATTTACAACGGCATTTTTGCTGTTGGCCTTGGTTGTGGGTTTTGGGATGACCTGGAGTTGCGGAAGCGACGACGGGGGTTCGTCTTCCGAAACCGGCTGTACCTCCAGTAACGACTGTATCACCGGTATGCGCTGCATCGGCGGTATCTGCACCGCCAATACTTGCGAGTCCAGTTCCAACTGCTTTTCAGGTGAAATCTGCATGGCGTATGCGGGAAACGTTTCCCAGCGCTGCGTACCTTCCTGTGAAACAAGCGAGGACTGCGAGGCCAATCACCGCTGTAAAAACGGCGGCTGTACCTCGATTCAGTGTTCCCGCGAAGGGGATTGCCTGACCGGGGAATATTGCTCGGCGCTCGGCATCTGCACGCTCGAAGGAGAAGACCCGATCGTCGAACCCGAAGAGCGCGACTGCGAACCGGACGACACTCGCTGCACGAAAGACGGCATGGGTGTGGAAATCTGCATCGAGGACGGCGACGACGAGCGCTGGATCTTTCATGAGGACTGTCCGGCGGGCTGCGACGAAGAGGCGGGAATCTGCCTTGGTGGGGATGACGACGGCGAGGAGGGATCGGAGTGGATCGGTTGCAATCCGCCCTCACAGCGCTGTGTGGACAACGCCATCGAGATCTGCACTCCCAACGTCGGATACGTCTATTCCCGCGATTGCGCGGACAACGAGGAATGCAGCGTGAACACGATATCGGGCGTGGCCGAATGCATCGAAGTCATCAGTTGCTCGCCCAACACGCGGGAGTGCTTCGGCTCGGACCGCTATCGGAAATGCTGGGTCACGGGCGACGGCTGGACCTACTACGATTGCGACGTGGGACAGGAGTGCGACAGCGGATTCTGTGTGGCCATCACCAACTGCACCAAAAACCGCGTCCGCTGCAACGACAACAACAACGCCGAAAAATGCAACGGCCTGGAATGGGTGGAATATCTTTTCTGCGAAGACAATGAAACCTGCGTGCCGAAAAACCAGGTCAACGGGGAGTACACCAGTGCAATCTGCGATCAGGACGCTGTGTGCATCCCGATCTTCGAGACACGCTGCCTGGGCAATACGGCACAGGTCTGCAATGGTACCGGATACGGCTGGACCGACGTCGAAACCTGTGTTTCGCCTCAAACCTGCGTAAACGGAGCCTGCGAGTAACCCATTAAAATAACAGTTGATTCACGAATCTGGCGAACTTAAACAGTCCGCCGAGACTCTTCGAGGAATACCATGGATTATGAGGGAAACATCTTCCGGCCACCTTCCGAAGCTTATTCGCTGCTCGTGCAAATCACCGTCGGCTGCTCGCACAACGACTGCACTTTCTGCGCGATGTATAAAGACAAATCCTTCCGTATCAAGCCTTGGGAGACGGTAAAACGCGACCTGGACGAAGCCCTCGCCATTCCGAGCGCGAAACGGATTTTTCTCTGCGACGGCGACGCCCTGGTGCTCAGCACCCGCAGGTTGCTCCAGGTGCTCAACTACATCAAAGAGCACGGCCCGCACGTCGAACGCATAGGCGTTTACGGCGACCCGATCAGCATTCGCCACAAATCACCCAGCGAAATCAAGGAGTTGGCCGATGCGGGGCTGAAAATCGTCTACCACGGACTGGAAACCGGCGACGACGAGTTGCGGCAACGGATTCAAAAAGGCTCCACCGCCCAGGACTCCATCGACATGGCGGAAAAACTCCGGGAGGCGGGTATCGAGCATTCGGTGATCGTTCTTTTAGGACTGGCCGGGGTAGAAGGCTCCGAGCGCCACGCCCGTAAGACGGCGGAAGTACTCACGAAAATGGACCCGCGCTACGTTGGCGCACTGACCTTGACGCTCGTTCCCGGAACTCCCCTATACGAGGAACACGCCGCCGGGCGCTTCGAGTTGCCCTCCAAATTCGGCTTTTTAAAAGAGTTGCGGCTTTTGCTGGCCGAATCGAACTTCACCCGCTGCCGGTTTTCTTCCAACCACGCATCCAACTACCTGCCGATCCGGGCCGATCTTCCTGAAGAGAAAGACGCCCTGCTGGCCCTGATGGATAGCGTGATCGAAAAAGGGGACGAAAACCTCCTGCGCCCGGAGTGGTCGCGAGGATTGTAACCACCGGGTATCATTCGGCATTTCAAGGCTTTTATTTCTGGTCCGCAGCCTCGAAAATCTTCTCCCCGTCGGCAAATGCTTCCTCGGCGTCGTTTTCCATGTCACGTCGCCGCATACTTTCGGGGAGTTTCGCCTGTTCCTTGTACCATTCGCTGGCGATAATCATCGCCATGACTTCGTTGGTGCCGGTCCAGATACTCGACAACCGTAAGTCGCGGGCGATGCGCTCGACCGGATAGACGTTGGTATACCCGATGCCACCCATCACCTGCATCGCGTGGTGCACGACCTGCTGGCAGGACTCAGTAACGAATTTTTTGGTCTCCGACACCATACGGCGTATGCGATTCGACGTCACGCCTGCATCCACGGCCCTGCAGGTGGTGTAGACGAGCGAGCGGGCGGCATCGAGCAGCGTGGCTCCTTCGGCCACCTGGAAGCTCACTCCCTGGAACTGAGCGATCACCTGGCCAAAGGCCTTGCGCCGCGTGGAATAACGGGTAGCGATTTCCAGCGCCGGTCGCGCCGCCCCTACCGTCATCGCCGCCGTTCCCAAGCGCTCGGGGATCATCATCGTGTTGAACACGGCGTAGGCACCGTCCAGCTTCCCGACGATGTTTTCTTCCGGCACTTTCACGTCTTTGAACACCAGCCGTCCCGCACCACCGCCCCGGCAACCCATCAGACCGTAAAGGTATTCCACCTCGACACCGGGAGAACGATCGACGATGAAACAGGTCAGCGATTCGTGGGGTTTGGCGCTCGGATTCGTCTTGGCGTAAACGAGGAAGTAATCCGCACCCTCCGCGCCCACGATGAACCGTTTCTGTCCATTGAGCAGGTAGTAGCCGTCCTTCTTTTCGGCGGTCGTGGTAGTGCCGAAAAAGTCGGAGCCACCGCGCGGTTCGGTCAGGCATTCGGCGGCGAAAATATCGCCTCTGAGCAACGGTTTGACGTATTTTTCCTTCTGGGCGTCGGTACCGTGCTGGATGATCGCGTCGCAGACCAGTTCGGCTCCCACGCCGAAGACACAGGCGAAAATGTAGCCCAACGTGCCGATTTCCTCGACCGTCGCCGCCGTGGCCACCCAATCGAGTCCACGCCCACCCCATTGCACGGGATACCTTGCACCCATCAGTTTGAGCCTTCCCGCCTCCTGGAGAAATTCTTTGGGAAAGCGGATCTCGTCGCGGTCCATGGCAAGAATGGTGTCGCGGGGAATGCTTTTCACGAACGCGCGTGTTTCGTCGCGAAGTTTTCTGGCTTCGTCGCTCAGTAAATGATCGAACA
Source organism: Myxococcota bacterium (assembly GCA_963663525.2). Lineage (GTDB taxonomy): Bacteria > Myxococcota_A > SURF-8 > SURF-8. The sequence continues at coordinate 2,015,510 of CAXXHC010000001.1, read as the reverse complement.
TCGATATTTCTCCTTGGCAGAAATAAAAAAGCATTTTCGGGATCTTAACTGGAAATGCATGGAGACGCAACGACGTTTCGTCCCGGTCACTCCCCTTCCATCCGCCGGATGTACTCGTTCAGGCGTTCTTCCACGCCGACCTTGGGGGAGCCGTCCGCGTTCAAGGGATTGTGGCGCTCGAAACGGTCTTCGCTAAAACCGAGAAAAAATAAAGATACTTGGGCGGGTGATTTCAAAAAATGTCTTTTTTCTCCTTATTACTCAAAAGGATCATGCCCTTCTTCTCTCATTTTCTTGACTTTGCGGTCAAATTCATCACTTATTTTCTTCATTTCAGGGTCATATTGCGGACGCCCTAAATAAAGAACAATCCCTACAACAACAATGACAGTAATAATCAGAAATACTATCCACCCCAATGAAATCTCCTTTTATTCCGTTATTCCGTGAGAACGAATAACACGAATACATTCAAGCATTTTATTTTCCACCGCGATACCAAGAGGAGTGTGGCCGGATTCCATACGCATCTTGAACAAACGTGGTTCGATTTTACAAAGCAAATCGATATTTTCTACTTGGCCACCTGCAACCGCGGCATGGGCAAGTGTTGTTCCGTAGTGAAAAGTGGTCATGATTGCTTTCGGATTTTTTTCCACAATAAGCTTCAGGCTAGCTGTTGGTCCACGTAATGCAACTTCATATGCTGCCGAACCATATGGTTCTTCATTGATTTTTATAGAAAATGTTTCAGGAGCTACTTCCCCGATGATTTCTAAACACTCTATTTCGCCAGCTTGAGCGGCAACATAGGCCGGAGTAATATTCCCTTTATCCGCAACGCTCAATGATTCGGGAGCGTATAAAGCAATGATTTTAAGGCACTTGTGATGACCACGTTCTGCAGCTATTGATGCGGGTGTCACACCATTGGAATTCGTCACGAAGAACGATTTGGGCGCATACTTGCCAATCAACTCCACACAGACAACCTTTCCCTCCTGAGCAGCCCCAAAAGCCGGAGTAATGCCACGATTGTTAGGGTACGCAGCGGTTGCAGGCACATGTTGCAATAGAAGTTCAAGACAATCTGCATTGCCAGTAACCGCAGCTAAGAATGTTGGAGTAATTCCATCTTCATCAACGATATTAAACGCTTTGGGTGATTGCTTTGCAACATCCTGTAAAAATGCAATATTGCCGTTACAAGCGGCTGTCAACACCGCCGTTCCAATATCCATATTCTTAACTCCTTCGTATACTGTTGAATTTAAAAAGTATACATGAAGCTAAGGGGAACAACAAGCAATATCTTCACAACATTTCATCCTAAAAGGTCAATGCGGGCTTATATTGTCAATTTGGTTGTTGAATCCAATCAATTTCAACCAAACAACGGATCACAATATACACTTTCGAGAACATTTTTTCAAATCACTTTTTTTGCAGGTCACTCCCCTTCCATCCGCCGGATGTACTCGTTCAGGCGTTCTTCCACGCCGACTTTCGGGGAACCGTCCGCGTTCAAGGGATTGTGGCGCTCGAAACGGGCTTCGTCGAAACGATACTGCACCGCGTTGTACACTTCCCAAAAACGGTTCCGGTATTCTTCGCTTTCGAAATAGCCTTTCAACTCTTCCGAGAACGGCAGGATCTGTTCCTCTTTGAACCAGCGAAACTCCGTGCCGGTGTCGGATTCGTGCAGGCAGCCCATCAGTTGCGCCCAGGAAAGCGTCACGGGAGAAATCCCTTTTAGATCGCGCATCAGGGCTTGCAGGCGGGCTTCGGCGTCGGGGCTGAAATACTTGCAGCGCGACGAGTAAATCATCGCATTGTGGAGATATTCCGGGGTGTTGGCTAACCCTGCGTATCGGTTCTGCTGGGCCATGAAGGCGAAGACGCCGATCACCGTTCCGGCCATCTTCAGGCCGGGATAGCGTTGTCCGGGAAAGGCTGGACGATCCGGCGTGAACGTCGCCGCCGGATTCTGCAAGCACAGCCATTGCACGAAAATCAACGGATAGCGGCGGCCTTCGAACGAAGGCAGCACCGATCCCTTGACTTCGAACAATCCGTCATGAATGAAGGCTTCGCCGATCAGGCGGTCCTCGACCTTCAGGCCGTCGTACAGGCGTACTTCCCACACCCGTTCCGAACGCTCCACAAGATCGAGCTGCAGATCCTCGAATCCCGATTCCTTCAGCCGGTTGACCACGCCGTGAAACAACAGTTGCTCGTAGACGTCTTTCACACCGAATTTCCCCAGCAAAAGGGTCTCTTTTCGGGCATGTTTCTCGACGTAATAGTCTTCCCGCTGGGGCAGAATGTCCGCCACGTCGATCTGCGTCAATTCCAGATGCAGCATCTTGCGGATCGCGTCGGGCAGCCATTTTCGGGAACGGGGCATGGGAGAATTCACCGCTTTCGTCACGATTCGAAACCAACCACGGAGACGACGTTCCGGATTCGCGCCATTTTTGACGCATTGCAACATACCGGAACGGCCCCACTCTACCCACGAGTGGCCACAGATTCAAGAGCTAAGACGTTTTTTTCTCTGACCCGGAAAATTCACGAAAACCTACTACGACTTGAAAACTCTTGGTCTTTCATTCGTTTCACGATTTTCATCCTCGACAGACCGTTCAGTATGCCTGCGGGTGAAAATCGCTCCAACTTCATGAAATATCTTCGATTTTCTGTGTCTCGCTACGATTTTCATGAATTTTCCGGGTTAAAGCTCCGCATCAAGGGGAGAAAGACGTCCCAACGGTTGATCTTTGCCCGGTTTCCGGCTATTAATCGCTAGATGTTTGGGGATAGGGAAGACCTTCCCGCCCCGTGAAAAAACCGCATCGTCTCGCAGCCACTCCGAAGCGGTCAAAACCTCCGCCGGAAACGCGCATCCGCGACGAACGCATCCAAACCGAGGGGAACAGGCATGGACGAACGCTACCGCCCAAGCGAAATCGAAGCGAAATGGCAGGAATTCTGGAGTGAAAACAAGGTGTTCAAGAGCGTGGAAGATCCTTCCAAGCCTAAATATTACGTGCTGGACATGTTCCCCTATCCTTCCGGCGACGGCCTGCACGTCGGGCACCCGGAAGGCTACACCGCCACCGATATCGTATCCCGCTACAAGCGCATGAAGGGTTTCAATGTGTTGCATCCGATGGGCTGGGACGCCTTCGGCCTACCCGCCGAACGCCACGCCATGCGCACCGGCCAGCATCCGGCAATCACCACGAAAAAGAATACCGACCACTTCCGCAATCAGATTAAGCAATTGGGATTTTCTTACGACTGGGACCGCGAGATCGACACCTCCAGCGCCGAATACTACCGCTGGACCCAGTGGATTTTCCTGAAACTCTACGAAGCCGGTCTGGCCTATCAAGCCGAGGTGGACGTCAACTGGTGCCCGAGACAAGGCACGGTGCTGGCCAACGAAGAGGTCAAGGACGGCTGCTACGTGGAAACCGGCGACCCGGTGGAAAAACGCAAGATGAAGCAGTGGATGCTGAAAATCACCGCCTACGCCGAACGCCTGCTCGAAGACCTCGACACGCTGGACTGGACCGACGGCGTGAAGGAGATGCAACGCAACTGGATCGGCAAATCCACCGGCGCGGACGTGGTGTTCGCCATCGATGGCACCGACAAAAGCTTTACCGTATTCACCACGCGCCCCGACACGCTGTTCGGCGCAACCTACTGCGTTTTTTCCCCCGAGCATCCCTTCGTCGAAAACATCGTGTCCGACGATCAACGCGACGCCGTGGCGGCATACGTGGCGGAAGCCGCGCAGAAAAGCGACAAAGACCGGATGGACGAGGAACGCGAAAAAACCGGCGTATTCACGGGAGCTTACGCCGTCAATCCCGTCAACGGCGAGCGCATCCCGATCTGGGTCGCCGACTACGTGCTGATGGGCTACGGTACCGGAGCGATCATGGCCGTGCCCGCCCACGACACCCGCGACCTTGAATTCGCCCAAAAATTCGACCTGCCGGTCACGTTGGTGGTCGAAGCGCCCGAAAGCGAAGAATCCCTGGGCTTCACCGGCGACGGCACGAGTATCAACTCCGGTCCCTTGACCGGCCTGAGCACGCCCGAGGCGAAAAAGAAAATCATCGCCATACTCGAGGAAAAAGGCGTCGGCAAGGCGACGGTCAACTATCGCCTGCGAGATTGGCTCTTTTCCCGTCAACGCTACTGGGGTGAACCCTTCCCGGTGGTCGAGTTGGAAGACGGCACAGTCAAGGCGCTGCGGGCCGAGGATCTCCCGGTGCTACTACCCGAACTGGATGAATACCGCCCCACCGACGATGGCCGTCCACCGCTGGCCCGCGCCGAAGATTGGGTGAGCACTACCGATCCCGAAACCGGTCAACCCGCCAAAAGGGAAACCAACACCATGCCCCAATGGGCGGGAAGTTGCTGGTATTACTTACGATATCTCGATCCTTTCAACGATCTGGCTCCCTACGACAAGGAAAAGGAAAAGTACTGGATGCCGGTGGACCTCTACCTGGGCGGCGCGGAACACGCGGTGCTGCACCTGCTGTACGCCCGGTTCTGGCACAAGGTGCTTTTCGATGCGGGATGGGCGCACACGAAGGAGCCGTTTCAGAAGCTGGTCAACCAGGGCATGGTGCTGGCCTACTCTTACCGCGATGCGCGCGGCAAGTACCACTACCCGCACGAAGCCCAGCGAAATCCCGACGGCAACGGCCACGTGCTCAAGGAAACGGGCGAGCCGCTGGACGTCAAGATGGAGAAAATGAGCAAGTCCCGCTACAACGTGGTCAACCCGGACGACGTGATCGAGCGCTACGGCGCGGACGCCATGCGGATGTACGAAATGTTCATGGGACCGCTGGACCGTGACGTGGTGTGGACCGAGGAAGGCATCGAAGGCGTCTACCGCTTCCTCGGTCGGGTCTGGCGGCTGTTCGTCAAAGACAACGGCCTCAACCCGGCCATCGTGGATGAAGCCCCCACCGATGACATGAACCGTCTCCTCCATCGGACCATCGCCAAGGTGACCGAGGAGATCGAGGAGTTGCGTTTCAATACCGCCATCGCCAAAATGATGGAATTCACCAACGATGCCTACAAGATGGACACGCTGTCCAAGGCCGCGATGGAGGATTTCGTCAAGCTGCTCTCGCCGTTCGCACCCCACATCGGTGAGGAACTCTGGCGGCTGCTCGGCCATTCCGAAACCGTCGCCTACGTCGCCTGGCCGGACTTCGACGAACAATGGCTTACCGAAAGCCTGATTCCCATCGCCGTGCAGATCAACGGCAAGCGCCGCACCGAGGTCAAGGTTCCCGCAGGAGCTGAAGAGAAAGAGGTGCTGGAGATCGTCAAGCAGGACGAAAAGGTCCAATCGTACCTGGAGAAAGGTAACTTGAAAAAGGAGATTTACGTGCCGGGACGGCTGGTGAATTTCGTGGTCAAATAATCTGCCGGAAACGCGATTTCCGTTTCCGGTGAAACGAGTGTGAGAGTTTCGTTTCAAGAGTTTTTGATTTTCACGAAACGGATTTTTCCGCTTTATCTCTTGACAAAGCCGCCTCCCCACGGCACAATCGTTGTCAGAGGGTAGCTGCTTTAGAGTCCCACCGTCCCCCCCAAGTGGCAGAGTAGCTGCTCTTCCAGGCCGGGTTTTCCCGGCCTTTTTTATTGCCGATTCCCTATCCAAAGCCCGCACTTCCCCGTTACGCCAAAAAGCGTGCTGAATATTGCAATACTGTGGAAATGTTCGCTTTTTTTCCGAGAATCACTCCTCGGATTCGTTTTGAACCACCCCGTTGTTTCCGATTCGAGCGTCGAGAATCGCTTCCGAGCCTGGCAGACGACGCAGGCGGTCGAACAGCATTGCACCGCCGACCACACAGATGGGAATCAATGCGAGGTTGAGAAAGGGAATCAGCAGCAACAGCGAGCAACCCGCCCCGAAGCCCATGGCCTGGGCGAAATCGAGATTCAGATACGCCTGTTTCTGCTTGAAAGTCAAGCGTTTGCGAGCCAGGGGATAGTCCGCGAACTGGTAGGCCATCAGAAAAACGCCCGCCGTGCCGACGAGAGCGAAATACAAAACCGAGCCGATGCCCGGCAGCAGGTTGAGCAGCAACGCGGGAATGAAAATCATCAGCCAGAACAGCAACTTCTGAAGTTCGGACTTCAGCGACATCGCCAACTCGCCCAACATTCGTGTAACGCTGAAAGGCGCCTGGGGCCGCGAAGAGTCGAGCAAAAGTTCGGTGGATTCGGCCAAAGCGTCGTTGAACGGCGCGGCGACCAGACAGCCGATGGGTGTGAAAAGAAAGAAAACCACGAGGAAAATCAACAGGAAAATCCCCACTCCGAGCACGTACCAAAGCCCCTGCCAGAACCATGCGTACTCGATACCGTCCGCCGGAAAAGCCCAGATCAACTCGACCAATTCGACCCGGTAGACGATCATCCCGTATAGCCCAGCCCCGAAAACGATGAGATTTACCAGCAACGGCAACAGGGCATACAGCGCGAGAGAAAGATTGCCTCGGAGGATTCCGAACGCCTCCATCGGAATCGATAACCCTTTGGAAAAACTGGAGATATCGCTTTTCAGATTCATGACACTCCCCGAGCCCGACCGAGGTTCGGTCGGGGTTGGCGGCTACAATTCCGCCGGTTCGAACCAGGAGGTGAAATGCCGCAAAAACGGCGGTTCCTTGACGATGCGCACGCCTCGCACCGTCTCCCGGTTGCGGTAGACTTCTTCGATGACCTCGACGAGATAGTCCACGTGGCTTTGGGTGTAAACCCGTCGCGGCAGGCAGAGCCGCACGAGATCCATCGGCGCGGGAAGCTCGCGGCCTTCCTCGTCTTTGCGACCGAACATCACCGAACCGATCTCCACACCCCGGATCCCCCCCGCCACGTACAGTGCGTTGGCCAGCGCCCAGGCCGGGAACTGATCTAGAGGCAGGTGCGACAGAAAGGCGCGGGCGTCGATGTAGATCGCATGGCCTCCAGGCGGTTCCACGATACGCACGCCCATTTCCCGCAGCGCTTTGCCGAAATACGCCGTGCAAGCCAGGCGATATTGCAGGTAATTTTCATCCAGCACTTCCTGAAGTCCAGTAGCCATCGCGTCCAGATCACGGCCCGCCAGTCCACCGTAGGTGGGAAAGCCCTCGGTGAGAATCAGCAGGTTGCGGCATTGCTCTGCCGTGGCGTCGTCGTTGAGCAGCAGAAAGCCGCCGATGTTCACGATGCCGTCTTTTTTGGCCGACATCGTAACCCCGTCGGCGTAGGAGAACATCTCCTGCACGATCTTCTTCACCGGCGTGTCGGCGTAGCCATCTTCCCGAAGTTTGATGAAATAGGCGTTCTCCGCGAATCGGCAGGCATCGATAATGAACGGAATGCCGTTTTGATGAAGAATTTCCGAGACTTCCCGGATGTTGGCCATGCTCACTGGCTGTCCGCCGCCGGAGTTGTTCGTCACGGTAATCATGCCGCAGGGGATGTTTTCGGCCCCGCGTTCCTCGATCAGCGCGACCAGCTTCGCGGTGTCGATATTGCCTTTGAAGGGGTGCTGACTCTGGGGCTGGCGACCTTCCTCGATCACCAGATCCACCGCATCCGAGCCGGAATACTCGATGTTGGCGCGGGTGGTGTCGAAGTGGGTGTTGTTGGGGATGGTCTTCCCCTTGCCGCCCATCACCGAGAACAGGATGCGTTCGGCGGCCCGTCCCTGGTGGGTGGGAATCACGTGTTTGAAGCCGAAGATATCGTCCACGGTGTCCTTGAAGCGGTAAAAACTGTCGGACCCGGCGTAGGATTCGTCGCCGATCATCATCGCCGCCCATTGCTGGGCGCTCATCGCCGACGTACCGGAGTCGGTCAGCAGGTCGATGAGGATGTCTCGGGCGCGGATCAGGAACACGTTGTGATGGGCCTCGGCCAGGATATTCTGCCGCTGTTCCGCCGTGGTGAATTGCAGCGGCTCCACCATTTTAATGCGAAAAGGTTCGATGATGGTTTTCACGTCGCCTCCAGGAGGTTCGAGGAAAGTCCGAATTCCCGTTTTCTATAGCATGAATGTCGCCCAAACCCACGTTTTTTTCAAGTGGGGGAGCGGTGAGGTGCATCACAAAATGTATCAAATAGGCCCGATGATATCAAAGCTTTCATTCGTTTGGTTGTAGCGGGGAGGCATAATCCCGGCGAAAACATCTGATTCGCCCGGATTGTCGATGTTTTACAAACTGAACCTATTCTGGCGAACCGGGATTGCGGAAAATCGATCGAATGATGCCAACTCCCCTCGATTCAGCACCATGTCCAACCAAACTGAAAAGCTACGAATATTGGTAGGTTTTCTCCCCCCTTACCGGGTTTTCGTCACTTTCGAGAGATACTTCGGCTTGTCGGGGTTGATGCCTTTCAACTCGGCGAGGTACATGGCGAAGAACTGAGCCGGGATGATGTAGGGAATCGGCGTGGCGATTTCCGCCACCGCGCGTGGTAGGATGAAATGGGTCGTGGCGTAACGCGTCGTTTCGTTGGTGTTGGAAAACACGACGGTTTCCGACTTCTTCTCATGCAAGTCCTTCAAAATATTCAGCATTGGCCGTTCCATCTTCCCTCTGGCAACGAACAGGAAGGTCGGGAAGCCCTCGTTGATCATCGCGATGGGACCGTGCATGAAATCGGCCATCGAAAACGCTTGCACCGGCAGATAGCAGGTTTCCATCAGCTTCAAACTGAATTCTTTGGCGGTGGCGAAGTGGTAGCCTCGGCCCAGCGCCACAGCGCGATCCATGTAACGGTAACGACTGACTTTGGCCTTGACGTCTTCCTCGATTTCGATGATCCGATCCGTGACTTCGGGAAGTTTGCGGATCTGGTCCAGCGCGACCTTGTGTTTCGCCCAGCAGGCCACGAGCGCCAAGAGCGCGTAGCACTCCGAAACGTAGGTTTTGGTAGCGGCTACGGATTCTTCCCGTCCTGCGTGCAGGGGAAGCACGAAGTCCGCCGTCTGAGCCAGCGGCGAACGCGTGTTGTTGGTAATGGCCAGCGTCGGCGCACCGCTCGCCACGGCGTCGGCGGTGTACTCGTTGATGTCGGTGCCCTCGCCCGACTGGCTTACGGCGATCACCAGAGTATGCGGCAATGCAAGATGACTTTTATAGACAGTCAGAATGGACGGCGCCGCCAGATGCGCCGGGATGTTCAGCAGGGATTCTACGATGTATTTGCCGTAGAGGCAGGCGTTGTCCGAGGAACCGCGCGCCACGAAGGTCACCTGCCGGATTTCCTTGCTAGCTAAAAACGCCGCGTATTTCTCGATACGCGAAAACTCGGAGTCGTACAGCTTGGTCAATACCGTGGGGGTCTGTCGCAGTTCGCGTCGCATTTTTTTCATGATTCGTTCCTCGATCGACGGGGTTCGCTCGTCGCCTGTGCGGGTTCGCGGTTTGTGTCTGGGGAGCCACGCTCCAGAAGCACCTTTCGATACATCCAGAATACCCGATCCGCAAGCAATTTTCCAGCGAATTGAACCAATATCGGAAGTGCTGACTTCAAGAATAGACCCATAATAATCCGGACAATCCGAGATTTCCTCCACCTTCCGAAACGCTATCCCTTTCCTTCCTGAAAACTTGGAATCCACGTTTTGTGGCACATGTTGACTCTATTTGATCCCTTGACTTCCAAAAGCTTCGACTTATCTTTGAGAAAGCGAAACGTAAGAAACTATTTTGACTAGTAATTTCATAGGGTTACATAAAAGAAAGAAAAGCACAAGGAGTTCCAAGGGAGGCAATCATGAGCAAAGCAATCGGAATCGATCTCGGAACGACGAACTCGGTAATCTCGATCCTCGAAGGAGATAAACCCACCGTGATCGCCAACGCCGAAGGCGGACGCACCACCCCATCCGTGGTGGCCTATCCGAAAGACGGCGAAAGGCTGGTCGGGCAGCTCGCGAAGCGCCAGGCGGTGTTGAATCCCGATACGACGATTTACAGCGCCAAACGCTTCATCGGTCGGAAATGGGGTGAAGTGGACGAGGAATCCAAGCAGGTGTCCTACAACGTCGTCAAGGGCGACAGCGACGCCATCCGTTTCGATCTCGGCGGCAAGACCATCGCGCCGGAGGAAATTTCGGCGCAGGTGTTGCGAAAATTGGTCAAGGACGCCGAAAAATACGCCGGAGAGACGATCAAGGACGTGGTCATCACCGTCCCGGCCTACTTCAACGACTCCCAGCGCACCGCCACCAAGGACGCCGGAACCATCGCCGGACTCAACGTGCTGCGCATCATCAACGAACCCACGGCGGCGGCTCTGGCCTACGGCCTGAACCAGCGCAAAGACGAAAAAGTGCTGGTCTTCGACCTCGGCGGCGGAACCTTCGACGTCTCCGTGCTCGACATCGGCGACAACGTGGTTGAGGTGCTTTCCACCAGTGGCGACACCCACCTGGGTGGCGACGACTTCGACAAGCGCCTAGCCGACTACATCGCCGAGGAATTCAAGAAAGAACAGGGAATCGACCTGCGTAGCGATAAGCAGGCCCTCCAGCGCCTGACCGAGGCTGCCGAAAAAGCGAAATGCGAGCTTTCCGAAACTCCACAGGCGACGATCTCTCTGCCGTTCATCACCGCCGACGCCAATGGCCCGAAACACCTTGAAACCAAGCTCACCCGCGCCAAGTTCGAGGAACTTACCCGCGATCTCGTGGAACGCTGCCGGGGACCGATCAACCGAGCCCTGCAAGACGCCGGACTCAAGGCGGGCGAAATCAACGAAGTGCTGCTCGTCGGCGGCTCCACCCGCATTCCGGCGGTACAGAATCTCGTCAAGGAAATCACCGGGCGCGACCCCAACCAGACGGTCAACCCCGACGAAGTCGTGGCCATGGGCGCATCCGTGCAGGCGGGTATCATCGGCGGCGACGTCACCGACGTGCTGCTGCTCGACGTGACCCCGCTGTCGCTGGGAGTGGAAACCCTAGGCGGCGTCATGACCAAGCTCATCACCCGCAACACCACCATTCCCGTGACGAAAACCGAAGTGTTTTCCACGGCTTCCGACAACCAGTCGGCGGTGACGATCAACGTCCTGCAGGGCGAGCGCGAGATGGCCGCCTACAATCGCAGCCTGGGGCAGTTCAACCTCGAAGGCATCATGCCCGCCCCGCGCGGCGTGCCGCAGATCGAGGTTTCCTTCGACATCGACGCCAACGGCATCCTCAACGTGTCGGCCAAGGACAAGGCAACCAACAAGGAACAAAAGATCACCATCACGCAGTCCTCGAACCTCGACGAATCCACGGTCGAACAGATGATTAAAGACGCCGAGTCCAACGCCGAAGAAGACAAGCGGCGACGCGAGGAAGTGGACACCCGCAACAGCACCGAGCAACTTGCCTACGCCGTGGAATCCCAGATCAAGGAACTGGGCGACGCCGTGGCCGAGGAAGACAAAACCCGCTGCAAGGAGATCGTCGACAAGATCCACGAAGCGGTGAAAAACGAAGCGGCGATCGATGAAATCAAGAGCCTCAAGGAGCAGCTCGAACAGGCGGCCCACGCCATCAGCAAGGCCGCCTACGAGAAGGCCGCCTCCGAGGCCGGTGCCCAACCCGGTGCAGCCGGATTCGATCCGAGTGCGGCGGGATTCGATCCCAGCGCCGCCGGTCCGATGCCGGGTGTCGATCCGGGAGCCTCCAGCCCGAAGGACGACGACGTGATCGACGCCGAATGGAAGGAAGTCAAGTAACCTCCCGACATTTCAAGTAAAAAGCCCGTTTCCACCAAAGGAAACGGGCTTTTTTTAGTCCATAAAGCCCTGTCATCTTCGAAGAAACCCAAGCGTACCAGCAAGAATACCCCAGCGACAAGCCGCTTTCGGTTTTTTACGAAAAGCGCCCTATTTGTGTCAGTGATGGTAGGGTTCGCCCCGAATCACGCTGAAGGCCCGATAAAGCTGCTCGGCGAAAATCAGTCGTACGAGCTGGTGGGGGAAGGTCAGAGGCGAAAGCGACCAGATCACGTCGGCGCGTTCGCGTATGGCGTCGGAAACGCCCCAGGCTCCACCGATGACGAAGGCCAGATCTTTCCCACTCATCATCATGGACTGCAACTTGTCGGCAAAGCCGCGCGTATCGAACAACTTTCCCGTTTCGTCGAGCAACACCACGGTTTCGCGGTCGTCCAGGCGGGCAAGCAGACGTTTCCCCTCTTCGGTTCGCACCTGCTCCGGCGGTCCCTTGGATTCGTCCCGCACCACGCATTCCTCGATCCGCACGCTACGCATGATACGTTTCAGGTAGACATCGATTTCTTTTTGAAGGGCGGCGTTTCTCGTTTTTCCGACCAGCAGCACCCGGATTTTCATGGGTCGCCGGTTTCACCGCCATCGGGGTCATTCGGATCGGGATCAGGTTTCAAAAAGGTGGGCAACGGCTTTCCAAGCACTTGGGATCCTTCACGAATCAAGGATTCGCTGTCGATGGTCGGCGCATCGGACCACAGGCCGTCCAGGTCGTAGTAATCGCGTACCGGTTCGTAAAAGATGTTGAACACCACCGTAGCGAAGTCGATGAGCACCCAATGCCGAAGGCGTCCGCCCTCAATACCGATGGGTTTCTCGCCCAGTTTTCCCGCCACTTCGAGAATGGCTTCTTCGATCGCCTTTACCTGCCGGTCGGAACGTCCCTGGCAGACGACGACGTAATCGGAAAACGCGCCCTCTCCCGCAAGATTGTAAATTATCAGCCGCTCGGCCTGTTTTTCGAAAGCGGCGCGTACCCCCGCTTCAAGAAGTCGAACGCTGTCCGGATGGATGCTGTCCCAGATTTTTGTCATGCCGTCTCTTTCAGCGCGTTCCCGTCCGTTGTTCTTTCGGAAGGGGTTCGGCCTTTTTATCGGTACCGGGGGGAGGAAGATGTGTTTTCGATCCTTCCGGCAAGTGATCCATTGCCTTGGGATCGGGCTTGTTCCGCTTCATCGGCGGCTCGTAGGGTGGAGCCTCGATAGTCACGTTTCCGCCAACGTCGGTCATGCTCATCAAACCGTGATAGGCGAACTCCACAAATTGGGAATCCGATTCTTTTTCCGAGTTTTCCAGCAGCTTTTTATTGACCGGCACCCGGTAACTTCCCTTGAAATCGTATTTAAGAATCACGGCGGTTTCCGCGTCGACTAGCAATTCCCCCCCTGCGGAGAGGAAATCATTGATTTTCTTGCGCTGCCGGTTGAGCAGTCGTTCGCTGGTGACGGAACTCAATCTGTACTGGCTGGGGTAATTGAACGTAACTTCGATATCCTGTTCGGGGGTCTTTCCCGCAGGATTCAGACCCAGCACCACACGCCGGACCTTGCGGCCTTCATATTCTGTCAGGCCACCATCCGAAAAGGTCAGATGTCCCCGAAAATACTTGTAGAAACGCGAAAGCGAGTTGGTCATTTTCTCGCGCCAGAACAGGTGCTTGCCCGTCGAGGTGGACATACGGTATTTCGGTGACGAACTACGGTCGATCTGCTTGCCGTCCACCCAGTACATTTCGTAGGTCTTCGCCTTGTCGTTAATCATGGCCACGCGAAAATCCCCGTTTTTCGCCTGGTCGTACTCCTGTTCCTCGTCCAAAGTCACATCCTCGCCATCCCGTGTAATGGTGAACGACAGCTTCGCCTTCATCCGTCCACTTCCCATGCGCTCGGCGATTTCCTCCGCAGGCATGAGGATGACCTTCTGTACCTCGTCGTAATCCGACGGGATTTTATTCATGTCGATATTCTGAAGCTTCACTTTTCGTTCCGCGACGGTTTCGGTAATGTCTTTTTTCGTGGTGACGCGCTCGCGGGCTTCGTCTCCTTTGGAGTCGCAAGCCACGAATGAAACCAACGCCATCAATAGCGTTAGGATTGGGATCAAGGCTTTCATCAATTCTCCTTTGTTTCGACGATCCGTTTCGTCCAAGGTTTCCATGCCCAACCGGTTTCTGTCAAGCAAATTGCCGTCTCACTTTCTCCCGGCGGTCCTATGAATCGCCGTCACGAATGAAACAACCGGGTATTTATCCCGGTAGTGAAAAAACACAAGTCGTTTCCGACGCTTTTCTCTCACAACTTTTTCATAAAGAGAAGGGATAAAACTTCTTTTTTTTCGATAAGTTCCAAGAAACCTAAAAAATGACGGAATACGTTGCCTCGGGCGCAAAATAAAATAGTGCAAAATCTGTTTTTTCGCTCGAAACCTTAAAAAGGGAGGGGGAATGTAGGGGTGGGTGAAAGGAGCATAGCGACTGTAGCCCCCCCGTTTTGACAGAGTTTTTCGGTTTTTGGGGAGCTCCGTTCACTTTGTTCACTACACTCGCCCCTACGTTTTTTCTCCCAGGAATAAGCTTTTACAATGTTTCGCACTAATGTAATTTCCGCCCGGCTACCTCGTTGCCTCGGGGTACTTTAAAAAAAAGCACTGGAAAATTCACAGTTGCACATAAATGTGTATAATGATTTTTTCAAAAAAAGCACTGCATATTTCGAAACACCGGACGGGGGTGGAACATGCAAATCAATCGTCTGAAGTCAATGAAGAAAGAGTTGCCGAAACGGAGTGTGTTTCGTCTGCTGCTGGTCATCATGTTGTCACTAGGCACACTGGTCGGAACCGTATTTCCACCATACGTCAATGTGGCGTTGAATGCTCAAAACGCCCTTTCCGTCCTGTTTTTCGCCATGTGCATCTTCGCGGGCCTGTTGATCGGGCTGCTCAATTACATCGCCTTCCACCTCATCGTCACGCGTGAGATTCACCGCGTTTTACGGGGAATGGACGCCATCATCGAAGGGATTTCCCTCTCCGAGAAAATCGGCGAGCATTCCGGCTTTCAGCATATCGAAGTCAACAGCAACGACGCCATCGGTGAAATGGCGCTCGGTTTCAACGAGATGACCGGAACCATCGGCAACCGGATACGAACCGAGACCTTCACTCAATCGTTGCTTTCGCGGCTGTCTTCCAGCGTGGAGTTGGATCAAGTCTCCGAAACCATTCTGACTTCCCTGATGGACGTCCTGCACTCCGAAGCCGGAGCGCTTTACGGAGTGAAAAGCGGAAACATCGAGTATCTCACCTGTATCGGCATCGATCGTACAGACGAGTTGCCTCGTGAATTGGATCGCAGCTTCGGTCCCGTCAAGCGCGTACAGAAAACGGACGAGGTAATGACGTTAAAACTGGGAGAAGAGGATTTCCGTTGGTTCCACCTGTCCACTCCTTTGGGATCGTTTCAACCCAACACGGTCAGCGTCATTCCGATGCTGGTGGAAAAACGACTGGCGGGACTGGCCTTTGTTTCGCATTCCAGCCACCCTCTCGACGACAACTGGAATACGCTGCTCGATATCGTTCGTATCCAGTCCGCCCCGTACCTGCAAAATGCCGTGCTGCATGAAAAAATCAAGGAAATCGCGGCCATAGACGAATTGACGCAGATCCTCAACCGGCGTTTCGGTATGCGCAGGTTGCGTGAAGAGTTTTCCCGCTGTATGCGCCACGGCATCCCGATCAGCGTGATTATGTCCGACATCGACCATTTCAAAAAGTTCAACGACACATACGGCCACGACGCCGGGGACGCCGTGCTGCGCTCGGTGGCGCGCACGATGGACGACCAATGCCGCGCAGGCGACGTGGTGTGCCGCTATGGAGGCGAGGAATTTCTCATCGTTCTTCCGGGAACGGGCACCAAGGATGCGGCCCGGATCATCGAACGAATCCGGCGCATCGTGGAAACCACGGATGTTCCATGGGGACAGCAGCAGCTTTCCGTCAACTTGAGTCTTGGTATTTCCACCTGGCCTGTCGTGCGTGTTTCCACGCCCGAGGAAATCATCAGCGACGCCGACAAAGTGCTGTATTTCGCCAAGGAAAACGGTCGCAACATGGTGGCGCTCAACGATGGGGAAAATATTTTGCCATACGATGCTTCGGGAGAGGAAGTCTGAATTCGTAACAAGCTTAGACGCCAAAGGGGCGGCTTTCAAGCCGCCCCTTTGGCGTCTAATTATTTGAATTCGCTTTATTTTTCGTAATCGTACCAGCCTTTTCCGACTTTACGTCCGAAGTGCCCTGCATCCACACGCTCGCGGTAGGCGTTGGGCAGCTTGAAGCGTTCGCCATACGCCTCGGTCAAAATGCCGTGGACGTTGGTCAAGAGGTCCAGGCTGATGTTGTCGCACAGGCGCAACGGTCCGACTGGATGGCCCAGGCCGAGCTTGCAGGCCGTGTCGATTTCCTCGATGCTGGCCACGCCTTCATCCACCAGGCGGTAGGCTTCGTTCATCATCACGCAGAGGATGCGGTTGACCACGAAGCCCTCGACGTTGCGCACCTTGATCGGTACCTTGTCGATGGCTTCGCAAAACGCCTTCGAACGCTCCACGGTGTCGTCCGAGGTAAGCAGGCCGGGAATGACTTCCACCAGCTTCATGATCGAAGCCGGGCTAAAAAAGTGCAGGCCGACGAAGCGGTCGGAACGTGCGGCTTTGGCCAGCTTGGTGATGGAAATGGACGAGGTGTTGGAGGCGAAGATGCAGTCTTCGGGGCAGATGGCATCCAGTTCTTTGTAGACTTTGTGCTTGAGATCGAGGTTTTCCAAAATCGCCTCGACGACGATCTGGGCATCCTCGAAACCGTCGTAGGTTTCGGTGGGCGTGATTTTCTCAAGGATTTCGGCCTTCTGGGCTTCTTCCATTTTTCCCTTGGCGACGGCTTTGGCGAGGATTTTCTCGCAGCGGCCCTTGCCTTTTTCGGCCAGTTCGAGGCTGATTTCCTTCATCACCACCGACATGCCCGACCGGGCACAGCAAAGGGCGATCTCCGCACCCATCATTCCCGCTCCGAGGATTCCGACCTTCTTGATTTCGCTCATGATTTTCCCTTTCCTTTGGATAGCGATTCACGGCCATCATCCACATACCGCCCGCCTTTCAACCACGATCTCGACGTGAAGCCATCGGCGGGTTGCGCCCACAGGAAAACGGCCACCCATATGCTTTGTGTTTCGGGAATAGCACGTTCGCCTGGAAAGGGGAAGAGAAAGAATACACGAACGAACGATTGCCACAGCCCCGAACTTGAAGTGAAGCAACCTTCCCCTGCAGAAACATGCATTTCAGGTCAATTTTGCAACAAATTGCACAACATTGTATTGAAACCGAACCCATGATTGACAGCACACGGGACCGATGGTACTCATATAGCTTGGGTCTGTATCGTTGAGATGCGGAAGTGTGTGGTTGAGCCCATTTGTTCGTTGCGAGGGCTGCTATGAAGCGATTCACGTTGTACATATTTTTGATGGCCGTAGCATTCGCCATGGGAGCCATTCCGGCCTGCGGTTCGGATGACGACTCCGGCATAAGTGGTTCCTCCGGAAACTGCTCGGTGCACACGGACTGCTTTACACCTTTCGAACAATGCGACGCCACGAGCCAGCGTTGCGTGCTGCAGATGCTCCCCTGCGACGACCAGGGAAACTGCCTAACCAACTACGAATGCCGGGAGGTGGGCTACGATTTCCCGTTATGTATGCCCGTTTCAACAGAAAATCCCGACGGCGACGAAGAAACGGAAAGCGATGGGGAGAGCTGCCCCAACGGCACGGTACTGAACCAGAGTGGCGACTGTATCACCGTGGAATGTCTCAACAATGACGACTGCACTGACAACCGCATCTGCAACCGCGAAACCTACAAATGCGAAGATCAGGTATGCGAACCCGCCTGTTCCGATGAAGAGGAATGCGTGGATGGAAGTTGCGTCATCAAGCAATGCAATAGCGACACCGATTGCTCCCCCGACAAAGAATGCACGGTAGACTCCGGGCGGCGCATCTGCGTACCGATCGTCTGTTACAGAGACGAGGTATGCCGTAGCAGCTACGTCTGCGAGGACACCCAGTGCATTGCCCCCTGCACGGACCGCGACGGGGACAACCCCTGCGAAACTACGGAAGAATTGTGCCAGAACGGCCATTGCATCGTTCCCGTGCCGGAGTGCACCGGGGATCTCGACTGCGCCGACCAACTGATTTGCAACGAATATCAGCTTTGCGTCACGGGCGCATCCTGCACTTCGGACGGCGAATGCGGCGAAGGTCGCCGCTGCGGACGCAACGACGTCTGCGTCCACGAGGGCTGTTACGACGACCTCGATTGTACCGACCAGCAGGGTATGCTTTGCGATCCCACCGACCGCCAGTGCAAATACAAGACCCCCACCGGAGCCACCTGCGCCGATTCGGACCAATGCCTTGACGCGGACATCTGCCGGGAGACGGTCTGCACCCGGATCTGCGACATCTACCTGGGCGACGAGCAATGCCCCGTTGAAGGCACGATCTGCGGTTTCAACCCAGACGGCGTTGTGGAAGACCACCTCAAACATCTATGTGTTTCTCCATCCGGGGGATTGGGCGTCGGGGAGTCCTGCGGAAACGGCACGTGCGAACTCAACCTCGTCTGCGATCCGTTGAGCGTCACCTGCCAGCCCGTATGCAACCCGGACGCCGAAACCGATCCTTGTACCGGCGGCGACGTCTGCCTGCTTCAGGATTCGATCAGTTATGGCCTGTGCCGGGAACCTCCCTGCGATCCCGTGGAGAATCCATGCTCGGATGCGTTCAAGCCTTTCTGTTACATGGGCGAGTGCGTGGAATGCGGCGTGGACAGCCATTGCGCGTCAAACAAGGTCTGCGAAGCGAACGAGTGCGTGTTCGGCTGCGATGTCACGGGATGTACGGGAACGAATCAGTTCTGTGTGGACAACCGCTGCGAGGAAGTGTGCTTCCCCGCCTGCGCGGAGGATGAGATCTGCACCGATCAGGATTGCGTCCCCCGCGAGTGTTTTCCGCCCTGTGAAGCCCCATATTACTGTGAATCGGGACGCTGCGTGACACGCGACTGCCGCGAGTTGGGTTTCGTGTGCGAAATCGACCTGTGGATCTGCAATCCCGATACCGGTGACTGCGAAGAACCCGACTGCCCGGAATGCGGTGCGAACCAGTGTTGCACGCGCTGGACGGACTACCAGTGCAGCGACTGGTGCTACACCTGCCATCCGGACAATCCCTTAGGCAGTTGCCCAGAGCTGCAATATTGTGACGAGGGTACGTGCCTCGACATTCCACCGGTGGGACAGGGAAAAACCTGCGGCGCACTGGCGGACCCGTCGGGTACTCCTTGCGAAGAAGGTCTGACCTGCTGCGAGCTTTTCCCCGGTTCGGGCGGAAAATGCTGCGAAGCGTGCAGTTATGACGGAAGCTGCTTGTAAATTGATCCGAAACATGATTCAACATTAGGCGTGCCATGCCGGAATCCTCCAACAAGCCACGCACTGCGCATCTCTGGATTCGCGGGCGCGTGCAGGGAGTGGCGTTTCGGGCATTTACCCGACGCGAAGCCCAGCGTTTGGGAATTTCGGGATGGGTACGCAACCTTTCCGACGGTCGCGTGGAAGCCGTGGCCTGCGGAGAAAAACTGAACGATTTCATTGCGTCGTGCCACCAGGGACCGGCTTTTGCGCGTGTGGATGCTGTGGACGTCGAACCGATGGACACCGTAGACACACCAAAAGGATTCGTAATACGGCACGACGGATAGCGGCTCGATCGCGACATCTCGTGATCCAGGAGACACCATGAGTTTGGAACTGCTTTCCCGCCTGTTGAAAAACGCACCGGTCGATTTCAACGAACACGACCTTTTCGGACTTCGTTTGAATTTCAATCGTTTCGGACTGAAATTTCTTACCAACAGTCAGGATCTGTACAACCTCGTCCGTGCCTATCACGCGGCTTTCGTGGCGGATGAAACCCAGACTCCGGCCAACAGCACGGTGTACGCCATCCATGCCCCCGAGTTGCAATCCCACCACATGATGCGCGACTTTTCGAGGGTCGAGCGGGGTCAGAAAATCAAGGAAGAATTCGCCGACATCTACGAAGGCCGCCTGGTCCGCAAGAAAAGAACCGGCGTCGAGATGTTTTTCGACGGCCACAACCATTTGATCTACGGATCTCTGACCGACAACCTGCACCAGGTCAACAACTTCATCAACGTGGTGTATTCACGGCATTATCTCGTGCAAAAGGGGTATTTGCTCTGGAACGCCGCCGCCTTCAGTTCGGGATTCGAAAACGATGGAGTGGTGGCCTTCGCCGGACTCGAAGGCCCCGGCCTCAGTTCGGCGATCATGCGTTTTCTGGAGCGGGGATACGGCTTTTGCACCTTCGACCGATTGATGATTAAAGCCGAGGGAGACCAGGTGAACGTGCTGGGTTATCCCACATTGCCTGCCGTGAATGCCGCGATGTTATTGGGAAACCCCAACCTGACGAAAATGTTGTCGCCGGCGGAGATCGAGAAGCTCGAAGCGATTCCAAAATCCCAACTCATGCATTCGCAGCAACGCTATTACGTGGACGTCGCCCGGCTGTTCGGCAAACAAAAGTACCGTATTCGCGGCGCGTTGAAAGCCCTGTACCTATTGAAATGGACCACCGATCGCAGCCAGCAATCCCGCGTCCGGGAACTCAAGCCGCAGGAAACCATGAAAGAGCTGGCCTTGTATTACAAGGATCTCGGCGTGTTCGACCTGAACAATACGCGGGGAGAACGTCTGGTCGCCCCGAACTGGATGCAGTTGCGGCGGATTTTCGACCACATCCGCATGTTTTCCGTCGAGGGAATGGTGTCGTTCGACGAATTCGCCAACCACGTGAAATTCAACGACCTTCCCTAGTTTTTACCTGTTCCTGCTGCCGCGATATTGCCCCATGGCGAAGAAAAAAAAGAAACACCATCCGACGACCGAGGAACCCACCACTCCTGAACGACTGAACCAACAGGCGTTCGCCGACCTGAAAACCCGGTTTCAATCGGTTTCCAAGGGCGACGACGCTCCGGCTCCACCGCCACACCCCCAGAAAAAAGTCAAGAAAATCGAACCGCTACGGAGGAAGGATCTTCCGAAGCATTCCGAGAAACCGGAAATCGAGGACGAAAAACTGTTTTCCTGGTGGATGCGCGGCACCACTCCGCTGGAGGAAACCAGCCAGGGTCGCTCGCGCAAGAAGAACCGGGACCGCTCCATCGTGGAAAACGAGGAACGGATGCGCAAACACGCGATGATGGCGGGCGTCACGGACGAGGAACACGACCGGGCATTCATCGACGTGATGCACGCCGACGACAACCCGTCCCTGTTCGCCGAAGCCGTGGACCCGCTGGAACCCGGCGAGCGTCTGGCACGCGCCGTGCGTCGGGAAGAGGAGCGGATGTTCGCCGAAGCCATTGAAAAGCTTGATGAAAACGACCTCACCCGGCACGCCCGGCACGACGAACCGACGGAACAAGAAACGGATGACGGCGCCATCGAAGACCGCCTGGATCTGCACGGCAACACGGTGGAAAGCGCCATGCGTTTTCTCGACGAGTGGCTGTGGTCACGTCACCTGAAAGGTCTGAGATGGGTGCTGGTGGTGACGGGAAAAGGCAACAAATCGCGCCAGGGCGGCATATTGCGCGATAAAACGCACCAATATCTCAACGAAAACCCACGCCGGATCGTGCGTTCGTTCCATCGGGCGCGCGGTTCCGAAGGCGGCAGCGGGGCGTGGATCGTCGAATTGAAACCCCGCTGATTGCGCCTTTTTCGGTCGTTTTCCGGGAAGCCGTCGTATTATTTGCTCTCAGAAATATCCGGCCAGATGACTTCCCCCTGTCCGTCGTCGCTCTCCAGACAGGTTTTGAAGAAGTGCAGCATTTGGGCACGCGCGGTGCGGGCCACGTCGGTATCTCGTGTAAAGAAATTGTGCCAGTCGCTTTCCGGCTCGAACTGCGTGGCAACCAATCCGTAGGCCGGAGCATCGATTTCCTCCACCAGCGACACGTTGCGAACCACCGGTTTCATCAACTGGAACCCGCCGGTGCGGATCATGTTTTCCGTAACGTTGTTGGGTACGGTCTCGTCGTTGATCGACTCGATGGCCAGGACGGTTTTCGTATTGAATTCTTCCGAACGGGGATTCTGGAAATACTGGAGATACCCGATGCCGTCGCCGGGATAAAGCAGGTTCTGAGCCACGTTGGAAAACTGGACTAGACGGTATTCCGGCCAGATGTCGGTCAGGCCGTAGTCTGCCAGATAGGACGACACGTAGTCGATCAACCCCGCGCCGCCGACGTCCAGCACGCTGCAGTCCACCCACGGACTTCCCGCCACCACCGGCGCACCGACGATGGACCCCAGGCTCATGCCGAAGTAGAGAATCCGCTCCGGGTCCAGGTCCACCTTGCCGTCTCCTCCCTCGGGCCAGATGTCGTAGTCCCACTCGTGCAGGACGTCGATCAGCCGATGAAGGTCGATCTGGGACTGCTGAAAACTTCCCGCCGCCTGCAGGGGAAACGCCACGTTGATGAATTCCATCGGCAGACTTGTCGAGGACGGCGAGCGTTCCCCATGGTAGATAAAGTCCATATAGACCACCGCCCAGCCTTCCTTCGTCCATTCGTCGGTCAGGCTCGACTGCCCTTCCTTGGCGCTGCTCAATCCATGCTGGTTGATAACGACGGGATACGGCTGCTTGCTCGTGTCGGCGGGAAAAACTACAACCACCGGCACTTCGATACTGCCCATGCGCGTGGGATCGCCGTTTTCGTCGGTAACGATGGAATTCTGGATGATGGGATCTTCCGAATCGTTGGGCTGCAAAAACCACGGCAATTCCAAGGTCATACGCAGAATTTTCCCCACCGACGGATCTTTGAGCGCACTGCTGAAATTCGGCCAGGACTGGTCGTTGTAATCCTGGTAGGCATACAGGTCCGGCTGACCGTCGTCGTTGGGATCGAAATTCGGTTCCGCCGCTTCGATGGTGTCGGCCCTATAGCCTTCCTCGGCGTAGAAAACATTGTGGGTCGTGGTCTGCGTGGTGAAATCAAACGCCACAAGCCATTGATCTCTCGTGACTTCGGTCAAATCCTCGATGCGAGTGAAAACAGAAGCCATCCGTTCACGTTCGGCCAGGAGAAGATCGAGGTTGCTCCGATCCTCCGGTGCGTCCGCCAAATCGGCGACGATCTGAAAGTCCTCCGACGGTCCCAACTCCTCGCCGTCGGTGTTGGTCAAACCTTTTCGCAACAAAACCGCATACTTGCGCCGTTCCGGCAACGGATTCACCGGACGCAGATTCAGGTAGGTATAAAGATATACGGTGGGATCGTAGTTTTCGTCGAACTCCATCGCTTCCTTCAGTTCGGCGAACATCATGTATTTTTTCCCCGCATCGGGGCTGTTTTCGTCGATGTCGATAACCCAGACGAGACTGTCATCCGCGATTGAAGCTTCCGGCGTCTGGGGAAGCAAACTGGCGTCCGTGGAACGGGAAAGTTCCAGGGAAATTCCGCCGTAGCCGCTGAAGCCGTCCAGGTGGTTGGTCGATTCCTGGTAGCCGTCGAACATGTACAGGCCGTAATCCACGAGGTTGGTGTTGAGCACCTCACCTCTGAATTCCACCGGCATATCCTTCATGCTCATCATATCGAGGCGCAGGCCGGTCTTCGTCGTCGGGTCGGCCTTGGTGAAATAGTCGTAGGGATAAGGCAACCGATTGAATACGTTCGGCTTTTCCACAGTAGGCGAACCCACGAGGGTATACACCGCTTTTTGCTTGTAAGCCACCAGCGCCCGGCTGTCGGATTCGGATTCCACGGCGTCTTCATCGCCCGCCGGAGGGATGTTGATGAGGCCGATATCGTAATCCTCGTTGCAGGCCGTAGAGATCCAACCCAGGGCCAGCGTGAAAAACACCAGGATAAAGGGATGCCATATTGTCGAACGTTTCACTTTCCGAATCCTCCCGAACCAAAGCCGATTGCACACCAAACGGTTTACGGAAAACCAGTTGTACTGGAAACCCGGAGATTTCGCCAGTTCAAAATGTGCCGAAACGCCTCCTTTTCGACATTCGGACGGGATCGATCCTTTCTTTTTTCACGGAATCGGGGTAAGACCTGAAACGTGTGAATAGGATGAAAGAAAGCCGATGAAGTCTGAATACTTGCGAGTCGTACCGATAGTGCTGTTGCTGCTGCTTGGCTTTGCGATCGGAGGTTGCCTGGAAAACGACGAGGGAACCGAGCACAACGGCGACCTTTCCGGCGACGAAGACGACGACGAGGATTTTTCCGATAGGGATATCTGGCCCGAAGGAACGGTTGACGACCTGAACGGACGTTGGGGCTGGAACTTTGCATTGACCTACACCACGCTGCTGCCGATCATCAAGCGCGAAGCCACCATGTTGCTTACCGGTCACGCGATTTCCGATGTCGAGCACGACGGCACCGAGTTCCGATTCAACGAGAAAATCTGCGCACTGAACATGGAAGTTGTGGAATTCGCAGAGGATTTCAAGATTTTCTTTCCCCAGTATACCATCGATTCGGTACCGGTAAAAAGCCATACAGGAACGCTGAGCGAAAATGCCGAAGGGGCGGATTTCGCAGTTCCCCCCTCGCTGAGCATGTTCGGACTTCGGGAAGAAGACATGAACGACCCGTTCAACGATCCTCTTCCCACCGAAAAAGACGATCCGCTGGTATACGACATGGACGACGACGACCACGTCGGCGTCACGGCGCGGATCAATACGTTCGGCGTATCCGCCGAAGTCTACGTCGTGCTTCGTCTGATGCGGAAACTGGACGGGACTCTCGTCCACGGAAACCTTCTCGAAGGCTTCAACGACTCGAAAGCCGAAATGGAAGTGCTCGACGCGGACCCGGAAGGCTTGATGATGGACCTCGATCTCGTCAAGGTGGAAGACCCGGAGGTCAACCATTTTGAAATCGTGCGTCTTCCCGATGACTTCGACTGCGAAAAGCTGTTGAACGATACGCAGAACCTGTTCAGCTACGATCCGCATGATTTCGTCGATCCCCTTTATCCGTCGGAAGAGGAAAAATAACACCGACGGAACACGGCGTAATCATTCGATTTTTTGACTAAGAGCCTATCCCGGAGACGCCGATGTTGTTCGAAACCGCCGGAATCGAAGTGGCTTTCTGGGTTCCCCCGCTGGTGGCCTTCGTACTGTCGTTTTTCACCTCGATGGGCGGAGTTTCGGGGGCTTTTCTGCTGCTGCCTTTCCAGATGTCGGTGCTGGGCTACACCGCCCCTTCCGTGAGCGCCACGAATCAGCTTTACAACGTCGTCGCGATTCCCAGCGGTGTCTATCGCTACGCTCGCGAAGGGCGGATGGTCTGGCCGCTTACCTGGACCGTCGTCCTGGGCACGCTGCCCGGCGTGTTCCTCGGAGCCTGGGTGAGGGTGGCATACCTACCGGATGTCCGCCCTTTCAAGCTGTTCGCCGCCTTCGTGTTGGGTTACATCGGCCTTCGCCTGGTGCGGGATCTGTTGCGCGAGGCCAAAACCGGCAGCAACTCGAAAGCCGAAGTCCGTTTCCAGCAGAATTTCCGAAAAGCCGGTTCGGGTGGCGCGGAGACTCCCCCGGCTACCGTGAAAATCCTCCGTTTCGACGTGGGGCGCATCGTTTACGAATTCGACGGCGAACGCTACGAAGCTCCGTTTTGGGGCATTTTCGCGTTGAGCCTCGTGGTCGGCGTGGTGGGCGGCGTGTATGGCATCGGCGGCGGAGCGATCGTCGCACCGTTTTTCGTCTCGTTCTTTCATCTGCCGGTCTACACCGTGGCGGGTGCGGCGCTGATGGGCACCTTCGTGACTTCCGTGGCCGGAGTGGCGTTTTACCAGGGATTGGCCCTGTTCTACCCGGAAATGTCCATCGCCCCGGACTGGTGGCTGGGCGGGCTGTTCGGCGTGGGCGGACTGGCGGGCATGTACCTGGGCGCTCGCTTCCAGAAATACGTCCCGGCGCGGCTCATCAAGTGGATGCTGGGCGGCGTGATCCTCTTCACCGGCATTCGTTACGTGCTGGCTTTTTTCGGGGTATAGCACGAACGAAACGCCCCCGTGTAGACTCCCTCCCCAGTTTCCGATATAGTTGAAATCTCCAAACCGCCTCCACGCGGAAAGCGGTTTGTTCGTATGAGAAAGGAAATCCATGGCCCGAAGACGTCCGAAATGGCTGGAACAGGCATTGAACAACCTGCTGCACCTGGAATTGCTGGACATCGACGTCGAAACCCTGTTACCTTCCAACGAGGATTATTCCTGGCAGGTGGGAGAGTTGGGCGCTCCGGCGAAACTTCTGGGACGTTACGGCGAAGCCGAAGTGTACGAGCGACTGGAACATTACGGAATCGCTGGGAAATTGCACGAAGCGGGGTTTACCAACCTTCGGACGATGGTCATCGCCCGAGAACGCCGGGTATGGGAAGTGCGCATCTACAACGGAGCCAGTCGGCGCGACAACCTGCTGGCCGAAGCCTTCATCCATGACGGCGCATTCTCCACCCACGCCGATTGTGCAAAGAACCTGCACGGCGTCGTGCTGCCAATGATCTTCATTCAGTGGCTTTGCCTGCAAAATCCGTTCGCGCCTTTCGACACCCAACGTCCCGCCTTTCCTGGGCAACGCCACCCCGGTCTGAAAATCGGCAAGGACATTCTTCAGATTTTCATCGCCATGGGCGAGCGCAACAGCTATGGAGGACTAGCCAACACCCCGGAATACCTGCATAATTCCGTGCTATACGCCTATAAATTCCATTATTTAAACCCGGTAACGGAGGGCAAACTCCAAGCCCTCATGCGCGACCTCGAGGCCTATCCGCTCTCCCACTTATCCTGGGGACGCCTGTTGAACTGCGTGATCGAAGAAGGCGTGGGCACGGAATTCGAATGGTTTCACGAGGAACAGATCCTCCCCCTCAACGAGCGCTTGAAGGCCCATTTCGACAGCCGGGAATACAAGCTTTTACGGCGAGAGGCGCGTGAAAGTACGCATTTTCGCTTCGATTCGGAACGTTTCGAGGCACATTGCCCGCTCAACCCCGACGGTTCGCCCAAGGTCGGCGTGGACGAAGTGATCGGTCGGGCTTTGCGCTGCTGACACGCCACGGGTTTCGATACAAACATGCTGGAGCAAGCCCCCTTATCCCGCCTTATCATGCACATGGACATGGACGCCTTTTTCGCCTCCGTGGAACAGCGGGACCGGCCCGAACTCCGGGGCAAACCGGTAATCGTCGGCGCGGCTCCCGGATCGCGGGGCGTCGTCTCGACCTGCTCCTACGAAGCACGGCGCTTCGGCGTGCATTCGGCGATGCCGATCAATGAAGCCTATCGCCGCTGCCCCCAAGGCGTCTATCTCCCGCCGGACATGGCACGCTACGCCGAGGCGTCCCGCAAGGTGATGGACATTCTGGAGAGCTTTTCGCCCGTCGTCGAACCGGTTTCGGTGGACGAAGCCTTCGTGGATCTTACCGGCTGCACCGCGCTTTGGGGGGAGGCCAGAAGCATTGGTCTGAAAGTGAAACAAACGGTAAAAAACGAAATGAATCTCACGGCTTCCGTCGGCATCGCCCCCAATCGCATGGCTGCGAAAATCGCCAGCGACCTGGAAAAACCCGACGGGCTCGTCATCGTTCCGGCAGAAAAGCTCCTCGATTTTCTCGCGCCGTTGGACGTCGGCAAGCTGCGGGGTGTCGGTGTGAAAGGAAAAGATTCCCTATACGCCCTGGGACTGAGAACGGTGGCCGACGTTCGCAAGTATGACGAAGATTTCCTCGTGCGCAATCTGGGAGACCACTTCGGGCACGCGATATATCGGCAAGTGTGGGGGTGTTCATCGGCCAGGGTCGAGCGGGGAGCGGGCCGGAAATCCGTCAGCAAGGAAGTCACCTTTCAACAAGACGTCACCGACGCGGACGTCCTCCGAAGGACGTTGCTGGATCTATCCCGGCAGGTGGGAAAAAGACTGCGTCGCAAAGGACTTAAAGGCCGAACCGCCACGCTGAAAATCCGCCTGAAAGGCTTCGAAACCTACACCCGGCGCAAGCGCCTGGAACGTCCCACCGACCTGGACGACGACCTCTTCCACGCGGCATGGGAATTGTACGAGGCCAGTGGATTTCGGAATTACGCCGTGCGCCTGATCGGACTCGGACTGGCCGATTTTGTGGAGCACGAAGCCGAGCAACTCCAACTTTTTCCCCAAGATCGTCCCGACCCTCGCAAAGAACAACTGGCCCACGCGTTGGACCGCATCGAGGAGCGTTTCGGAGAAGGCAGCGTGAGACGAGCCGGAATGTTCCGGCCCCGCAAAAAATGAAGCCTTCATCCATATTCCGGAGACATCCGTCGTTTTCCATTTGCCTAGGGCGATTCCATTCTACTTCTTTCCATGATTTCCATGGAAGGACGTTTGTTTGGAAGGGTGCCATCTATAAGAGAGACCTGTTTGTCAAGCAGATTCCCCCATTTTTTTTCATCGATGTCAAGCCGTCCTTCGTTCATCCATCTATTCGGCGTCGTATTTCACGCGCCATGATTCCGTGCAAGAATCGTCCGCCCCATTCACGGTCAAGCTCTCGTCGGAGCACTGGCACCCGCGGGGTCGGACGAAACGGTGATTCGAAAGAACGTATGGAACATCGAAATCTCTTCACGTTGCTTCTGTCACTTAGCGTCTATCCTCGTCTGTCACTTAGCGTCTATCTTCGTCTGTCGCATTGCGTCTACCTCTTGATCTCGTGGCTTGTCGATACCTCCTTGGCCGGAGCCTTCGCCGAAGGCCTCCCCGTCCGTCGCCTACAACCCTCTCACGCACGAGCAAGGCGGGCGGGTCAAGGCTGCAAAGCACGAGCGAAGCGAGCCTGGCCTTGACGCGCCCGGTGCTCGTGCTACTGGGCACAAGCCGACGGACGGGGAGGACTGGAATCGCACCCGTCGCCACCAGACGCACGGCCTGCAAACTCCCAACCCCCATAACCGTCCGGCACCACCCCCAAAGCCTCGGGCGAAAAGCCCTCGGAACGTTTCAAAAGAGCATGCACGATCCGGCACAGTTTCGCCGCCACCGCCACCTTCGCCTTGTTGGCACCGTGCTTCACCACCCAGCGGCGATAATACGGGTTCAGCGGGTTCTTTCGCTTCCGGGCGTGCTGCGCGCACTCCACAAGCAACGCCCGCAACAACCCCGGCCCCTCCCGCGTGATGCGTCCCTTGCGCTCGCGATCCCCCGAATCGTAGCTCGACGGGCACAGACCCACGTAGGCCGTCACCTGCTTTCCCGAACGGAAACGACCGATGTCGAACAGATGCGCCGCAAGCGCCAGCTGCGTGATCGGGCCCACTCCCGGAATCGTCTGCACCCCATCGAACGCGTGGTTTTCACGGCCAAGATCCTCGGCCATCGTCGTCAACCCTTCGATCTGGTTCGAGGCCAAAAGGAAGCTGGCGAAATGCGTTTCCAACAGCTGTCTCACCATCTCGGGCATCTTGGCGTCGAGCCGCTTTTTCCAGGCCGCTTGGGTGTTCATGCTTCCCGAGGCGCCATCGAGGCCGTACTCCCTCAGCAGCGCCTTGGCGGCGTTGATCGCCTGCGTCTGGATCTTCACGTTCAGCGCCCGCGCCTTGAGCACCGAACGAAGCTTGCGCATCGGCTCCGGCGGCGGGTGGCCAGAACAAACCCTAAGTTTTGCGTGAAAATCGGGTGGCATGGGTCAACCGCAGGTTGCCCATGTGCAAGGATTCAGACACGGGCAAGCGTTGCTTAGCCCGTACCACCCGTTCGACCTACAAATCTACCACCGGTCGCGGAGTTTCTCCCAAACAGTCGTATTCAAGAAGCTGTCGTTGACGCTTGCCTCCATTTCGAGAAACAGACGGTAAGACATGGTGTAGGTCAGAAGCTCCTTTGCAACTTTGCCGCGCTGTGAAATGTCGAAGAATCCTATGACTCCGCGAGGATTTTCACTCTCGGCTTCCGCATGGGCGAAAAGGATCGACTGACATGCGGCTCCCCATGGTGAAACCGTGGCGTGGATCGATCCGCGGTGAAATCCAGCCAGCGTGACCAGTGCGGAAAGCTGGTCCGGATTGACGAACATCAGGACCAGCGAAACCTCCTCTTTCTCCGATACCTGATCGAGGGGTTTGAAAACAATGTACTCGGTCGGCACATCTCGGTATGGAAGAGCCTCCACCCAGCGAGCGGTCAATTCGGGGCTTCCAAAGAATCGCTCGCCTTCGCCCATGTCGAAAGTATGGCCGTTCGGAAGTTCCTCTTTCCCTCCGGTCGAGAGCAATTTATCGATCGGGAAGCCAGTATAGCAGTTGCCAAACCCAAGCCCTGTTCCTCCACCCGGACAGCCGCTTGTTTTTCGATCGAAAACGACCGTCCGACCTTTGGCGGCGATGCGCAACATGGCTCCGGTGCAACCGATAAAACTACCTTCTTTGAACTGTGCCGCTTTCTCAGGCTTGGTATCGGTCAAAATGACAGCCACTGGCGACAGATTCAATTTCAAAGCTTCAGCGATTTTGCTATCCATGTCATCTCCTTTGCTTGCTTCGTCGAACACCGAAACACCGGATACCTCAGCCTCACGAACCTTCAGTATGTCGGACAAATTCTTTGTCCGACATGCTATCAAACTGGCACTTAAAACCTAACCCGCATAATTCATGATGTTCTTCCGGAAGTTTCATCCGGCGTGAGGAGTGGTTGCCTTGGGAACGTTTTTCCCTGATCGGACACACCTATCCCTAGTTTTCGTCCCCCTCGTCTCTATCGGTTGTCATCGCGCCTCCTTTTCGCCCGGATCGGGCCGACCGGGGGGTTCGTTACGCCGCCACAAGTTTTCTCATGATCTCCGACCAGAGTTCTTTATCCGGGGTCGATTCGGACAGATGGAACCAGATTCTGCGCGTCGTCTGTCGGATTCGAACCCCGATCTTGAGCAACCTCAGCCTCAACGTTTCGATTCTCACCCTGCCGAACTTGGTGTTTTTGCACGCTTTGCGCAACTCGTGCATCAGGGTGTAGGCCGCCGTATGAAGAATCAACCGGAAAAAATTGGTGATGAAACGGTGACAACTCAAGCGATCGCCGGAGCAATCCACCTTGAGTTCCTTGATCCGGTTTTCGCTCGCCTCGCCGCGCTTGACGTAGAACTCCCGGTAGATCCACGCCGGCGGCTCGTCGATCGTCGTCACCACAAATCGTTGATTGTCCTTGTCTTTCAGTCGTTCGGCCTTGGCGATCACCCGTCGGGACGTCGTCCAGGATCCGGCCTGGTACCGGCCTTCGGCATAGATCGTCGTTTTGCTCTCGGTCATGGCCGAGAACAGCCGCGCCGCCTTCATCGCCGTCTCCGCGAGTTTGTTGAGGTTGGCGTTCTTCGCGATACCAAGCACGTAGTCGATGCCGTGCCTTTCGAGTTCGAGGTAGAAATCCTCGCCGCAATAGCCGGAGTCGCCGCGCACGATCACCTGCACGCCGGGCCATTTTTCACGAACGCGGTCGGCGAGGTAAATCAACAGCCCGTCCGCGCCCAGCTTGGCCGAAACCCGCCCGGGACGCAGAAAGGGTGTGATCAGATCGCCTGTTTTGCCATCGTGAATCAGCACCGGCTGATAACCGTAATGCCGATAATAGCCGTGAAACTCGGCGAACTCCTGCTGGCCGTGGGTCTCTTCGTCGGTGGAATCCACGTCGAGGACGATCCGGTTGTCGGCGGGGCGTCGGCGATGCTCCAACCAGTGATCCACCAGCGATTGCAACAAGCGCTGGATCGTGTCGTTGTCCGCCGCGTTTTCCAGACGGGTCAGCGTGGGCTGGCTCCCCAGATTGTCGTCGGGATCGAGTTCGCGGTCGCAGGCGGTTTTCAGCGCCGGGTCCGAGCGGAGCTTGTCGGCATCGTTGGCGTCTTCGTAGCCGCAACAGATCTGGAACACCCGCTGGCGCAGGAGATCTTCCACCGTGTGGCGAATGCGGTTCGGATCGCGGCGATCTTCAAGACAACCGGACAGACGATGGATCAGGCCGACCCGGCGTTCCACCTCCCGCAACAGCAGAATTCCGCCGTCCGAAGCGATGGCACCGCCGTTGAAATCGACCGATATTTTGCGTTTTCCGATTGCGCCAAGCTCTAGTTTTCCGCTACACTGTGTCATGGGTGTTTCCTCTGTTTTGTCATTACAAGTGCTTGATCTCACTTGATAAAACAGAAAACACCCGCTTTTTGTTCCAGGGTTAGCGAATTATTCGGGTTAACCCGCATTATTCATGAGGATCGTAGCGAGACGCCGAAAACCGATGATATTTCATGAAGTTGGAGCGATTTTCACCCGCAGGCATACTTTACAGTCTGTCGAGGATGAAAATCGGGAAACGAGTGAAAGATCGAGGATTTTCAAGTCGCAGTAGATTCTTTATGAATTATGCGGGTTAGGCGAATGGCCGTGAAAACACAAGGAATCCGGGCCATCGATCCGTTCCGGATCGAAGACCCGGGCACCCATTCCTCGGTTCACCGAATTCGATTCGTGCCGAGTCAAGAATGGAATCACCCTGTCCATTTGTTATCGGCACTTGACCTTCAGGACTGAGGAAGTAGAATGAAAAGAAGTTTCCGGTGAAACGGGGCAAGAAGCTCTGCGAGGTTCGATTTTCATTTGTGAAAAGCGTCTGTCGCGTCTTCGAAGCACCGATATTTTTCTAGACTTTCCCCGGAAAAACCGTGTATGGATGGGAAGAACCATTTTGAATTGTTGTCAATTTTCGTTTTGTCGGACCAGGGAGTCAGCATGATGAAGCGGCGTTGGATATGCCTGTTGATCGGTTTGTGTTTCGTCTTCACCGGCACCGTAGCGGCGGCTCAGGACACCTCCGGGACCGATTCGGACTCCGTGGAAAAAATGCTTGAGGAAATCGAAAAACGCCAGGCAACGGACGCTCTCGCGGAGGAGTCTCCCGAACCGGCCCCCGCAGCCGCTCCGGTCGAAGCCTCCCAGGTTGAAACCGACGCGCCCAAGCCCGCTCCGGCTCCTTCCGTAAAAGACACTCCCACGGTCGCCGCCGAAACCCCGAAAAATGAAATCGCGCCGGGCGTTTACGGCCACATCCATCCCCGCGCCGCCGTGGGATTGCTGGGGACCAACCTGGCCTCGGATTTCGGCATCATGCTGGAAGCCAGCGGCAAATACCTGGGCATGTTCGTGAGAGGCGGTGCCTATCTACCCACCAACCACGAAATTGAATACGCTTTCGATTTCGGTGTGGGATTCCACATTTATCCCTTCGGTACCGCGCCCGGCGGTTTTTATTTCGGACCCGCCCTGTCGATCCTGCATTTTTGCTACGATCCCGGACCTTTCGTGGGTATGCCCACGGTGACCGAAGAGATGCAGGACTATAACATCCGCGAAATCATGGGAATAAACACGACGCGAAACATGCCGACACAGTACGATCTCACCGTTCCGATGATCGACATCGGTTACAAGCACTGGTTCGATTTCGGCATGACCCTTGGCATCGAAGCCTCGGCAGGGTACGGCGTATCCGACCAGAAAAGTCAACATTCCAGCGAGATGTACGTGATGGTGACACCGGTCATCGGTTACGGCTGGTAACACACGTGTATTTTTCAATTCGGCGCGGGGAATCGACAAGTAAAGACCCATGGGAAACACCATGAGGGATTATTGTGCGTCGGAGGCGACTTTGCCGGTTTTTTTCATCCGCCGGGTGATAATTGCTGAAAAATACACGCGGAATTCGCGATTCTGAAAATGAATGAAGGAGGATGCTGCATGGAAACGTTGGGCGATCTCAAAATGCAGGGACGCAAAGCTCTGGTAACGGGAGCCTCTAAAGGAATCGGGCTGGCCATTGCACGAGAATTGGCCTCGCAGGGCTGCGATGTGATGCTCGTATCCCGCAAAGAACCTGTATTGCAGGAAATCGCGACGCAGATCGCCCAGGAATTCGGTGTAAAGGCTCTATTCCACGCAGCCCATTGCGGCAAAGACGACGCCATCGCCGCCGTGGCGAAGGACGTCGAGGAACGCATGGGAGGATTGGACTTCCTCGTGAACAATGCCGCGACCAACCCGGCCTTCGGTTTCAGCGTCGACTTCCCGACCGCCCTGTTTCGCAAAATTCTCGACACGAACCTGATCGGCTATCAGGGCATGGTGCAGGCCCATCTATCGATGCTCGAAAAATCCGACGTCGCCGCCGTGGTGAATATTTCCTCCGAAGCCGGTTTGCGACCGGCCCATTTCATGGGGATGTACAGCGTCGCCAAGGCCGGTGTGAACATGATGACCAAAGTGCTGGCGCGAGAGTTGGGACCGCGCGGCGTGCGCGTCAATGCCGTGGCGCCGGGACTCGTCAAAACCGACTTCTCCCGCGTGCTCTGGGAAAACGAAAGCGTGCTCAAAGAAGTACTATCCAAACAGGCGCTCGACAAACTGGCCGAGCCGGAGGATATCGCCCGGGCGGTGACCTTCCTGCTTTCTCCGGCCAGCGCAATGACCACGGGCGTCGTGCTCTCCATCGATGGTGGCTCCACGCTGTAAAAACAGCCGCTTGCCTTCTTTTCGATCGTATAAAGGCGGAAAGTATGGAAAAAATCTTTCGGTTGGGGATCATCGGGGCGACAGGAACGGCGCGCAAACGGATACTTCCGGCCCTGGACGGTTCCGAAGTGTGCCGACCCGTGGCGATTCAGAGCCGCAACATCGACGCCAACGACGAAATCGCCGAACTGTTCGAAATCGACGCCTCTTATTCCGGAGTGGACGACCTGCTGACACACCCCGGCATCGACGGCGTATACATCGCCACACCACCGTTTCTGCACATGCAACAGATAGAACTGGCGCTGATGCGTGGTCTGCACGTGCTGGTCGAAAAACCGCTGTGCATTTCAATCACCGAGGCGGAACGCATCCTGGAAATGACGCAGAAGTCGGATGCGCTCGTGGCGGTGGCCCACCATTTGCGAATGCACCCGGCGATTCCCTGGATTCAAAGCATGGTCGGCGAAGGACGTCTGCTGGGAAAAGTGAAATACGTCAACATGGTATGGGTGTACAAGCTGGACCGAAACGCCAGAAACGCACTCTGGAAGCTCAACCCTTCGCGGAATCCCGGGGGCGTCATGGACGATGTGGGCATCCACCTGATCGATACCGCCCAGGCCCTGTTCGGCCAGCCCGAAGACGCCTCCTCCACGGCACGGATGTCCGAGGGCGGAGTACGGCACTCGGTCTGCGGTTGCCTCCATTACAAGGATTTCGACGTCAGCCTGTTCTGCTCCTGGGACGCGCCGAAACAAGCCAACAACTTGAATATCTGGTGTGAAAAAGGCTACTTGTGCGTCAACAACCTGTTCGTCGATTCGATGGCCCCCCACGGCAAGATCGTCAAACCGGACGGAAGCTGCAGCGAGGTGGAATTCAAGGAACGCGACCTCTACGGCCTGGAGATCGAGGAATTCTGTCTGGCGGCCCAAAAAAGCCGCCGCGTGCTGACCAGCGTGGAAAATGCCGTAGAAGCACTGAAGCTGTCGCGTCGGATGCTTTCGAAGACGTGCTGACTCACACACTCCTTTCAACATCCAGCCCTGTTTTCTCCGCGAAAACAGGGCTTTTTTTATCCTTAAAAATCGTCGGACGGCGGCGAGATGCCTGTCATGGCCAGCCAGGAAGCTTGAGGAAATATTCTTTGATTCCGTAACTGCTTGAAATCCAAGAACTTATACTGAAAAGAACCAATAAAGGTTTGACAACACCCGGTGGATTTGTGAGAGTGAGGTGCAGATTCCGATTTCCGCTCACTAATCGATTCGAGGGACATGACGGCGGCGCGAGCTGTCGTGGCCGGACGTAAGGGACGATGGGTCAACTTTTCCTTTGGACAAACCGGATCGACCGGCAAACGCTGGACGGCTTTCGAGACCGTTTCGGATTCTCGGTACCCGAACCGCTGGCCGACATCCACGAGAACCTACCCCGGGAATTTCTCGAATTTCTTCGCTTTTTTCCGTTGGATGAAATTATCGAGGAATCTCGTCGCTATCTGATGATGGTCCCCGGCCTGATTCCTTTCGCCGAGGACGGCGAAGGCGACATGTACTGTTTCTACCGTCCCTGGATGGACGCTTACGGCGCAGTGCCCTGCGGCATCTGGATGAACGAAACCAACCATTTCCTGCCGATTTCCAGCCACTTTCAAGGCTTTCTGATCTGGTGGATCGGCAAAGGGCTTCTGGACGCCTTCGGCGAGCGGGACTGGGAAGAAACCGTCAAAGTCCTCAAACTCGTGCAGCAGTGCTCGCATATGGAAGAGTTCGGCGAGATCGAAGGCCCGCCACAAGGTCCGATGAGCTGGCACGATCAACTGCTGCGAGTGGACGTGGACAACGCCTTTTCTCTCACTTACAGCGCGATCCACGGTTTTGCACGCGACGGCATCGGCGCCTCGATTCAGCGACTGAAACGGGCGCAGTCTTCCCTACCGCAATTCGGTGCATCCTACCTGTGGGAGGCTCGATTGCAGGCCATGCGCGGACGCATCCGCCAGGCTCATGACGCCTATTTCAACCACCTGACCTGTCCGTTGTTCTGCAACGGATTCCATTATTGGCTTCAGTGCGGCGATCTCCAAGTTCCCGAATCCAGCGAGCGGGAAGCCTTCGAGTTTCTCTACGAAGCCGACATGAAAGCCGACGACGCCATTCTGCTGCATCCGCGTGTGGACTATCTGCACAACCACGATCCCGACGACTATCAGGTGCGCCTCGAACTGAGTGAAATCCTGTTGCGCCAGGGAAATCGCGCCATGGCCCTGACCGAGTTGGAAAACGCCTTTTTCCTGGAATCCTGGAACGAGGACGTTGCGGGCGATCTGCTGGAACGGCTGCTCGCCAGCTACCATCACCACGACCGTCCATACGAGGAATTGCAGTGCAGCCGACTGCTCAAACGTGCAGGCACGGGCTCATTTTTCCCGTTATAAACATAAGAGTCTACCAGTCTTTTCCACTAGTCCTCTCCCGTCGGGACGGAGAGCACCATGCGGTGGATCAGTGTCTTGCCGGTCTGCCCTTCGACCCAGGCGAGATCCGCATCTTCGAACGGTGAACTGTAATTGTAGATTTCGTATTGACCGTGGGCCGCTTCGACCGCCGAGGCGAAACAGGTGTCTCCCGCCGAGGGAAAGTCCAAAATGAAATTCACCTCAAGAGTATCGCTGTCCACTTCCCACAGCGAGCAGCGTTTCGGCGTCTGCCAGTAGGCCAGTTCGTATTCCATGGACTGATCTTCGAAACTCATCTCCCGATAGCTGGGATCTTCCACGCCGAGATCGTAATAGCCGGTTTCCGTCAGATTGCGCCGCCCGATCAGGAACACCCGGTTGTCTTGGCCGAACACCAGCGGAGAATCGTATTTCTTCGGATCGTCCACGCAGTTCCAGTCGCCCAGGCTGTCGGCTTCGGCCCGGCAGATTTTCATCCCCCAGCCGGATTGCTCATCGCCTGCCTCGTTGCGGCTCACGGCGATCAGCGTGCCATCGTCAAGAAACGTGAAGTCGGTTTCGCTCACTCCGCCGGAAAGCACGACCGGCTGGCCCTCGATCACCGGTTCCCAGTCCACACCGTTTTCGGTCGTCAGCCAGTGCACGTGGACACCTTCGCCGTCCATGTCGTAAATGTTCTCCCCTCCCACATAGGTCAGCATGTACGGCACACCGTCGATCACCCGCGCCCGCCAGGGAATGAAACCTTCCTCGTAAAACCAGTCGGGCTCGCTCCAGCTTCCTTCGGCGTCCATTTTCATCACCATCATGCCTTTGGGGGTGAACTCCCATACGTATTCTCCCAACACCGCGAAATAAAGGAACAATTCGCCTTTCCAGGAAAGCAGGCGAGGCTCACGCAGATCGGTGCCCATGGTGTAGGTGGTTTCCAGCCGCCAGGTTTCTCGGTCGGCGGTGCTGACCACGTAAAGCCGCGCCAACGGACTTGCGAAGTGGCTGGGCGCGGTGCGAAACGCGAGATATATCCGGTTGTTGTGCTCCGCTACATCGAGGTTGTTGTTGGCGTCCTGAAGGACCATGTCTCCAGGCAACGCATCGGAAGGAACCACCTGGATCGCTTCGCCCAGGCAGGGTTCGGTCTTGCACTCTTCCTCCAACCGGATTTCTTCCACGGCGTCGAAAATGTCCAGCTTCCATGGAGGAATTGCGTCGTCTTCGCTATTCTCAACATCCTCATCGCCATGATTCGGGGAAGCGTCGCCATCGTCCGATCCGCAGGCCGGAACAAGTGCAACGAGAGCGAAAATCAACGAAAAGAGCAATAATTTAAAGATGTTGAACTGCATGACGCTTCCTGTTCGATTGAAATTTTACGATGAATTCCCAATAATTACCCGGAAACTCTCTTTCATGCAACTGACCGGAAAACCCTCCGTCAGCGGGCGATCTGCACCGTGGTTTCATGTACCGGGTAGAGATCTACCACCACGAGCGCTCGATACTCCCCGGCGGCCAACACTTTGGGAAGAACCAACCGCACCTGATGCAGGGAACCGTCGTCGTTGGCGCTCTGTTCCCGGTTCATGCCGTATTGCAACCCCAGGAATTCGTTGCCATCTTTCGGTCCGACCAGCAACACGGCGAGGTGATCTTCGCTGGGGAACGTATTCTCCGCGAAGGTGGCTTCGAACGCTCCGTGACTTCCGGCATTGGACACGAATGCTACATTTTGCACGGTCAATCCCTGCGGACGCCTGCCTTCGTCGCCAACATGTTTTTTCACCATGGTGGTGCCGTTGACAATCATTTTTCCAGAATCGGGGTTGCATAAACCCACCATGTCCAGTTGGGATCCGAAGCTCTCGATGTTGGAACAGGTCACTTCCGCGTAGATGTTCATCTCGTCGGCGGCAAGGTCAGCATCCAGTTTTCCGGCCATACGGAACTGATCCATCACGATACTTACGTCGGTGATTTCCACACTGAATCCATTGCTGGAGAGGGAAAGGTACTCGCCCTCGTAACTGCCGTTGAGCACGAAAATGCTCTTGGTTCCTTTGAGGATTTCAGGTTCGAGACCGGGTGTACCTTCGATCCCCAACAGAGTCAGCGTATGGTTCGTTTCGTCTTTGGCGACCAAGCCAAGCATGAAGTTGTAGCTATCGAAGCCGATCTGGTTGAAAGTGGTCATCATCGGCGGCTGGGGTACGGCCATGCGACGCATCAACAGTACGTCCGTCAGGTTGTCGCCTATCGTGGCCGGAAACGTTGCCGTCGAAGCCGCTGCCGTGGAAAAATAAAAGGTTTTCGAGTAGTTGCCCGACACCGTGCCGCCGCTGAAACGATTGCCGGTACGCTCGCCCCCGGTGAGATAGTCGCCGCTCAGTGTGATGGAATAATCGGTTCCGGCGGTCAGGTCTTCGGTGGGAATCACGTTGACGAACTGCCCGTTGGCCGAAATCTCGGTGCGGAAAGCGAAATCCGGTTCGGGATCGACGACAAGGCTGTCCGGATCGAGTCGAGCGGCCAGGGTGTCGCCCGCCTCCCGAACCACGAGGCGATAGGTCAGCGTGTAATCGGTTCCCACGAGGGTGTCCATCGTTTCCACCGAGCTTCCGCCGATGGTGTAGAAATACAACAGCGCACCGTCCGCCGGGATGTCCTCGGAGGATTCGAGATTGCACCGGGTGTCGTCGGTATGGCTTGCACAGTAGCCGAAAGGCACGAAGTTCAGGTCGCCATGCTCTCCGCCGATGTAGATCCCCTCGAATCCGATCACCGGCGAACCGTTGAGGTCGTTGCGGTCGTTCTCACTGGTATCGAACGACCACAGCCGTTCGCCGGAAGCATTCAAGGCGTAAAGTCTACCATCCCCGACGCCAAAATACACGTTCCCTTCCCCATCGATGGCCGGACAGGAGCGAATCGAGTCCAGCGTGTCGAAGGCCCATTTCTTCGTGCCGTCCTGGTTGAGCGCGTACAGGCTGCCATCGGCGGAACCGATGTAAATGGTGCCATCCTCTGCAATGGCCGCCGAGCCGTAAATGTGATCGCGGGCTGGGAAGCTCCATTTCGGGAATAGCGATACGTCCGCCGGGTCGGCTCCGTACACATAGCCGTCGAACGAACCGAATACCACCAACGTGCCGTCGTCGTTGACCGCCGGGGAGGACGTCACCGGGCCAATGGTGAGGTACTGGTTGTACAGCCGGGCGTCGTCGTCCAAGCTGCCGTCGTTTTGGATCACGCGCATGTAAGCATCGTTGGAGCCGAAAAAAATCTCGTTGTGATCCCCGAACGAGGCGCAGGACCACACCTGATCCCCGGTCTTGTGCCCCCATAAAATCTCCCCTTCGGTGGAAATGGCGTAGAGGTGGTAATCGTCGTTTCCGGCGAAAAGCACGCCGTTTCGATCCATCGTGATGTGGCCTTCCCACCAGGTAATGAACTGCCCGCCTCCGGCCTGCACCCGCCATTTTTCCTCCCCGTCCGGCGTCAGGGCGTAGAGGTTGCCGTCCCCAGCGGGCACGTAGAGGGTGCCGTCCTCGCCGATGACCGCTGTCGAGTCGAGAATCTCCCCGGTGGGGAAGCTCCAAAGCTTCTTGCCTTCGGAACTGATGGCGTAAAAATTGGTATCGGCGCTACCCATGTAAATCGTACCATCCCCGCCGATCACCGGAGCATGGAACATCCCCTTGCCGGTGCTGAATTTCCACGGTTCTTTGTCGCTGGGCGTCGGCAGGACCGGGCTGCGCCCCCGGTTTTTGCTGTCCCGGCGGAACATCGGCCAAGGAGAGGTTTTTTGTACCGGGTTGTCGTAGACGAAGGTCTGCTCGCCTGAACCTTCCTCGTCACCCTGGGACTCGGCGTCGCCGTCACCGCCGGAGAGATTGGAATCGTCCGAGGAATCGGAGCATCCAAGAAAGATGGAGCTACAAACCAATGCGATGCATACTGTAACGCCGATCCAACGTTTCATGGCGGGTTTCCTTCCTCTCGATAAAGTATGTATTTGGGGCTACAATACCACGGATCGTCCCGAATCGACAGGAGTTGTTTCTGTTAGGATTGGGTTAGCAATCTTCAGACCGACAGACTGCTAGAGGCGTTTCCCGGATCGAAGTCAGCCGCTCACGGCGGCACGAGCATCACCGCTTCAGAGGACCGTTTGACCGAGTTTCTCGATATAGGACAACTTGTTTTGCAACGTTACGCCGATTTCGTCGAGTTTTTGCGTGTAGCGTTCGTCGTTGCAGCCACTGACAAGATGAAAACGGACCTTGGGATGATGTTCCTTCACGAATTTGGCCAGTTGATAGCCTTCCTCCGGTTGAGGAACGAACAGGTCGCTGATCACAAGATTGTATGTCCTGCTATTCAGCTCTTCCATGGCAAGTTCGACATCATTGAGGGTGGTAATGCTGGCCGTAGGGTAGATTTTCGCGATGATTTTGCCAAGCAACCGACCGATTAGGCGCTCCCTATCGATAATAAGGACGCCAAAACGTTCTAAATGGTTCATTTTGACACAACAAATACAGGTTTTTGAATATGGTCACCGTACGCTGCCAGTACAATAATGGTTCGTGCGAAAACTGTCAATAGGGAAATCGCTATACAACGAAAAAGAAAGGGGAGTCTTTCCGCATACATTTTGCATGTATCCCAATTCCGAGGAAAATTTCCCCGGTTGCCGGGTTCGATCATTCCAAAACCGAAACGGTTCCGTTTGGGGCGATTTTCTAAAAGATTTCCCTCGTGCAATCCTCGGACTTTTTTTTTGGCGAAAGCGTGGCTTTCCATTACAATCGAAGCCAGCCTTTGCGAAAAGGCTGGGAAGGACTCGCCATGTCTATCTGGTGTATTGTCAGTGTTCGACCGAACTTCATCAAGTTCGCGCCGCTGGTAAAGGAACTCGAACGCCGTGGCCACGCGCCCAAGATCGTCAATACCGGTCAGCATTATGACGACCGGATGAGCAGTATCTTTTTCGAAGAGCTGGAAATCCGCAACCCGGACACCAACCTGGGCGTAGGTTCCGGCTCCCACGCGGTGCAGACCGCCGAAATCATGCTGGCTCTGGATGAGGAATTCCGCAACGAGCGTCCCGACCTCGTGGTCGTTCTGGGTGCCGACAATTCCAGCCTCGCCGGAGCGCTAACCGCCGCGAAGCTGGAAATTCCCGTAGCGCACATCGACGCGGGACTTTGCAGCGAATCCCTCCACTCGGCGCAGATTATCAACCGGCGGCTGATCGACACGTTGTCGTCCATGCACTTCGTGCACTCGGAAGACGCCCGAAAAGTGCTGCTTTCCGAACAAATCAGCGAAGAAAACATCCATTTCGTCGGAAACCTGCTGATCGACGTGCTCAAAGGATACGAATCCGCGATTCGCACCTGTCCCGTACTCGAAGAAATGGAGTTCAAACCCGGCGGATACGGCCTGATTACCATGCACCTGCCTCACAATGTGGACCGGGAAGAAGTCCTCGTCGAATTGCTGGACACTTTCCGCGAACTGGCCGGTCGCATTCCTCTAATCTACCCGGTGCATCCCCGCACGAGAAACATGTTGCACCGGTTCGGATTGTGGGAGGAACTCGAAAGCATCGAGGGCATGACTCCCACGGAACCGCTGGGCTATTTTTCGTTCCAGGCGTTGTTGAGTCAGTCCAAAATGGTCCTTACCGATTCGGGAGGCGTCCAGGAAGAAGCGACCATCTGGGGCGTTCCCTGCCTGACACTCGCGGGAGAAACCTCCAGTCGAGTCACAGTGCGTCAGGGTACGAATTCTCTGGTGGGCAACCAGAAGGTCGCGATCCTGCATCATGCCGAAAAGGTGCTCCGTGGCGAGGGAAAAAAGGCCAACATCCCCGAGCTTTGGGACGGACACGCCGCGCCGCGCATCGTGGACGTGTTGTTGAACGAGTTGGAAAACCGAGAGTAATCCATCGGAACTCCGCAATCCGTCTCGAACAGGGACCGACATTCCCAAACCACAATGAAAATCGTGCGTTGCATACTGAATTCCCGGATCGGGACTGTCTTTTTCTCCTCGAATGCGAAATTCTTCCCAGAACGGATAAATCGGGCGGAAATTAAATGAGTGCGAAACATTGTAAAAGCTTATTCCTAGCCCGAAAAATTCACGAAAACCTACTGCGACTTGAAAACTCTCGATCTTTCACTCGTTTCACGATTTTCATCCTCGACAGACTGTTTCGTATGCCTGCGGATGAAAATCGCTCCAACTTCTTGAAATATCTTCGGTTTTCTGCGTCTCGCTACGATTTTCATGAATTTTCCGGGCTAGGAGAAAAACGTAGGGGCGAGTGTAGTGAACAAAGTGAACGGAGCTCCCAAAAACCGAAAAACTCTGTCAGAACGGGGGGTCTACAGTCGCTATGCTCCTTTCTCCCGCGCCCCTACATTCATCCTACCTTTTTTGAAGTTTCAAACGAAAAAACAGATTTTGCACTATTTTAATGTCCGCCCGGATAAATCCGGGATGCACAGGATTAAGGCAAAACCTTGACCCCATTCGGCGTGGCATGTATTTCTATAGAGTTTGCAGCGGGAACCCGGAAGCCCGCTTTCACGATCCCAATTCCTTAATTTCGGTGTCCTTCCGGAGACAAGCGGAGACTCCTCATGCATGGGCCTTCTCAGCGATATAGAGCTGTATGTGTCGCGTTCGCGGTATTTTTCTTCTGCTTGTGCCCTGCGTTGGCGCAGGAGGACATTTCCCTCGAAAACCTCGATGCTTTGCTGAA
The DNA here is from genome assembly GCA_963663525.2 of Myxococcota bacterium. Classification (GTDB taxonomy): domain Bacteria; phylum Myxococcota_A; class SURF-8; order SURF-8. The sequence continues at coordinate 1,971,678 of CAXXHC010000001.1, read as the reverse complement.
ATCCATCGAAGAGGGCGGCAATGAGGACCAAGAATCCGTACCGGACGAAACAGATCGCGAAACTCCGTCGCCTGCTCCGGAGAAAGCCGCTCCCGAAGAGAAAGACGAGGACGACGCACCTCCGCCCGCTTCTTCCGTAGAAGATGACAACGATGAGGAAGACGAGGAAGACACTTCCTCACCCGCATCCACCGACGAGGAAGATGCTGATGACGAGGAAGATGATGATGACGAAGGTGAGGAGGAAGCGTACGAAAGCGAAAGCGGATACTATCGACAGAACACCGCCAACGATGCTCTCGAAAAACAACTGAAAAACCTGCAAAAAGAAATCAAAGATCTGAAAAAAAGCCAAAAAATCGCTTCGGCACGAGCCAAAGCGCTGGCCGCGAAAATGGAAGTCGTCAAGCATGAAACCGAGAAATCGGCCAAGGAATCGCTATTCGACTGGCATTTGACCGTAGCGATGGACGTCACGTTGGCCGAAGACGAGTCCAACGCATCGGGATTGAGCATCCCGAAAGCATCGATCTACATCGCCAAAGAAGTGCTCGACGGCAAAATGCGTTTCGTGCTCGAACCGCAATACTCTTACGATGGGGTGCGAGATTCCCACGAAGCCGGTTTCGGCGTGGCTTCGTTCGACATCTCGTTGATTGAGCGAAATACGGCCAGCGTATCAAGCAAATCTTCCAATTACGAATTCGGTTTCGCTCCGTTATATGGACGCAACCGGGATCACCACGACTCGCGCTACACGAAAAGCTATCTGGCCATGCAAGTCGGCTTGCAGAATGTGCCGTTCGGCGCGTTCGCCCGGTACGACGACCCCACCCTGATGTTCGTTCCGTCTTCCGACCTGGTTTCGGAACTGAGCGACCAGGAATACTGGGATGTGGCGTTACGGCTGTACGGAGGACACGACTGGTTCGTCTGGGACTCCTGGATGGCTCGCGGACGTCTGGACCGCTGGTCGGCGGGCGCGCGTTTCGGCGTCACGCCGATGGACCGCATGGAATTCGGCCTTGCCTACAAGTGCGATTTCGTCAATTTCACCGACGACGACCGCGTGCAGGACGGCATCGCGTACTTCATAGCGGGCGTCTGGAGGATGGATTTCCTGACCCAGTTCCTTTACCAAGAAGTTGCCAACGCGCGCGGCGACCGGCTGTACAACACCGGTGGAAACTTCGAGGCCCGCATCGATGTCGACCGACTGTACGGAGCCATGCGTTTTGACGGTATGTACATGGGTGCGGACAAGTTTTACTGGCGCTTTACCCCGGCTTTCGGATTCTGGGCCTATCCGAAAATCTTCACCGTGCGTGCCCAGTATCAGATCAATTCCGAAGCGGAAGACGACTTTTTCCTGTTTCAGTTGATGGCTCATTACTGATTCGACCGGAAGGACGGTCATGCGGGAGTGGAAAACAACAGGAATCGGCGGCGTCTTCGTTCTTTGGATGATGATGGGAACGTTTTCCTGCGACAAGCTGGACGTCGATCCCAACGAACTGCGTCTCGACTACCATCCGGCGCTTTCTTCGGCCTCGAAAGAGGAATCTTCGAAAACAAGTCCGAAAACCTCCTTACAAATGGCCAACTTAGGTATGGTTCGAGGGCAAGTCGTCATCAACGAACATCAGAAACCTGAAATCGGAGGCCGTCTGGTCGCCGGAGACATCCTCCACGGTCGCGGAGGAAAACGCTTCGTCGAACTGACCCTGATCGATGGTTCCGTGCTTCGGGCCGAAAATTTCGGCACGCTTACATTGGAAGAGGTGGTTTTCAAGATTCGGGGACAGCCGTTGCGCCGCCTCGTGCTTCAGGCCGAAGGAGGCGATTGGTGGCTGGATGCCGGGGAACTTCCCGGAATTCCAGGAGAAATCGAAGTAAAGACTCCTCAAATGACACTCCTCCTGCGCGACGCCTCCACCGTGCGGCTGTCGTTCGGAGCCGAAAGCCTTCGTGTCGAAGTGCATGAAGGAAAGGCTGAACTGACACGACCCGGCGAAGAAAAGTCTCTTACGGTTTCAAAGGGCCAGGAAGTGCGACTGTCCGCCACGGGCGATTTCACCGAGCCGCAATCCTTCATCGGCGAAGATCGTTTCCTCAAGGATATGCGCCAACTCGACAAGGGATTGAAGGCGTTTCGGGATTTCACGAAAGCTCTGCAAAAACAAGGGGTTGCAGCATTGATCTTTCCGCCGGACGGACCAAGCGAGGAAGATCCGCGCGACGACGAGGCCGAGGCCAAGCACGCAGAGCATTATTACCATGTCATGCAACCCCGTTTCGAGGCTCACCAGTGGGCGACACTCGAACCCAATCTTCGCATTTTCATCGAAAGCAATCCCCGGCCATCGAGTGTCAAGGCACGAGTCTGGCTCGCCGAATGCCTGCTGGATCAGCATCGTTACAATGAAGCCGCCCGCGTCACCGGGGAAATCTTCCGTCGTTTTCCGAAAAACGAGTTCGACGAGCGTTTGAAGGCCGTGCTCGACAACGCCGCAGCGGGGCTTGTCTCCAAAGCCACCGGAACCCCTTGAAATTCCGGAAGATACGGGTGAAACCGAGTCCTTTTCCCGCACGCCATCCGAATTTTGTCTCACGGAGCGAAAAACGCGGAAACTTTTGATTTTTTCTCTTGGATGTGAAAGAAACAAGCAGTTCGTTGGCGAACAACGGGAGCGATTTTCTAAAAATCATCCGTTCCCGATAAAGAAAACTCTTTGAAGATCTTGCCTGCAATACACGAAGAGACACGATATGCATTCCGGCAAGATCGCTAAATTTCTGGAGATTTCGATTCGCACAGAGTATAATAAGTATTGATCCATTTTTCTGGCGCGTTCGTGAATCGACGTCGGGGGTGAAAAATACCTTAAACGTGTCGATAACATGCGAAACAGCCGAATCTTTCTCTCGTTTGGAGTAAGCCGGATACCGAAATGAAAATTCATTGCGACAACTGTAACGCGGGATACAACATTCCGGACCAAAAAGTAAAAGGCCGATCCTTTAAGTTTAAATGTAAGCGGTGCGGCAACGTGATCGTCGTACGGGGGGCTTCGTCAAGCGCGTCCATCGCCCTCGATGCCAAGCAACCTTCCCAGGCGGAAACTCCTTCGGCGTCGCAACCCGCGTCGCAAAAAGAGAAGGACCAGCCGGTACAGGGCGGTACACAGGTATGGAGCGCAGCCAAAGTCCAGGAAGTCATGGACGAGGCCAAGACCGAAAAAGCCCAGGTACAGCAGGAAGCAAGTCAGCCGGTACAGGGCGGCACGCAGGTGTGGAGCGCGGCCAAAGTTCAGGAAGTCATGGACGAGGCCAAGACCGAAAAAGCCCAGGTACAACAAGAAGCAAGTCAGCCGGTACAAGGCGGCACGCAGGTGTGGAGCGCAGCCAAAGTCCAGGAAGTCATCGACGAACAGAAAGAGGCCGCCCCGAAAGAAGAAAAACCGATTTGGTATGTGGCTTTCGAGAATCAGCGTTTCGGCCCCATCACGCCTTCGGCAATTGGGGAAAAGGTGCTGGGAGCCCGCCCCCAGGGCGAGATTTTCGTGTGGCGTTCCGGGATGGAGAACTGGGTCAAAATTGAAACGGTCCCCGAATTTTCCAGTGTCTGGGAACAGTTACACCCTTCGGTAGTTCAACAAGCCCCGGAACCCGAAGCCCCCAAAGACGACATCGCCGAACGTATGGAGGCCCTGAAGGAAAAAGCCGGGAAAACGAAACTCGCTGCGGACGTGCACACGTCTTTCGCAGAGTTGATCCGCGATCAGGACGAGGAAGAAGAAAGCGAAAAATCGTTTGCTTCCCTTTTGGAAGACGAAGAAGCCGGGGACGAAACGCAGCAATCATCCGACACCATCGCCCCGACGTTGAAGGATCTCGTGGAAAAGGAAGTGGGAACCGAGCGAACCCACACTCTGACGGAAACGTCCGGCGTCAAGACCGGTTTCAAGATTTCCAGGGAAGAGGTATACGAACAGGAATGGCGGCCCGAAGAAACCCGCCGCCGCAATCTGATGCCGATGCTGATGTTCGCCTGGCTGTTTTTCCTGGTGACGGGAGCGGCGGCTCTGGCATTTTACGGAGTCATTCCAACACCTCCCTGGTTTCAGCGCCTGCCGTTGATCGGCGAGTGGTTCCAGGTGGAGGAAGTGGATCGCTATCGCGAAATGCAGTCGGAATTCGAGCGCCTCGTGATGATCGATGACACGAAAATCGACATGCAGGAAACCAAGGAAGAGGAACCTCCGGCGGAAGAGAAAAAAGCCGACGAAGAGAAAAAAGCCACCAAGAAAAAAGCAAAAAAGAAGAAAAAAGCCTCAAAAAAACGTAGCAAAAAGAAAGAGAATTCTTTAGCAAACGCCAATGTTACGGAATTCGATTTCGAATCCGAGGAAAAACTTCCCACCACGGGCGAATTGGATCTGCACGAAGTCGATCGAATTCCTCCACTTTCCCGCGATCAGGTGAGCAAAGTACTCCGAAAAAACCGTGGCACGATCGGTCGCTGCATTAAAAAACATGGCAAAGGTTCGCCCAAAGGCGACTTGGTGGTACGATTCCGCATCAATCGCCGAGGAAGTGTGGTGACGTCCAAAGTCCTGACCAGCGACTACCGCGACTCGCCACTTTCCCAATGCATCGTGGACGTCCTGGGCGGCATGGAATTCCCCGCCTCCGGCGGATCGATTACCATCAACTACCCGTTCACCATCAAATAGCCTTCGGGCGGGGAAACGATGTATCGAGGGCAATCTATCGGGGTGGTGGTTCCCGTCTACAACGAGGAAGACAGTATTGCGCAAGTACTCGAAACCATGCCGGATTTCGTCGATGGCGTACTGGTGGTCGATGATGCCAGCGACGACGGCACGGCGCAAGTACTCCAAAACTGCTCCCGAAAAAACCTTCACGTGATTCGCCACAACTTCAGAGGCGGTGTTGGGGCGGCGATCCGCACCGGCTATCGCAGCGCTTTGGAGCGGGATTACGATTGCGTGGCCGTGATGGCCGGGGATGGCCAGATGGCGCCCGACGATCTGCCGGACCTGCTGGACCCGCTGATCGAGAACCGGGCGGACTATGTGAAGGGAAACCGCTTCGCCCACCCGGACGTGAGAAAAAACATGCCCTGGGAGCGCTACCAGGCCGGGCGCATTCTAGGCGTTTTGACCCGTGGAATTACCGGGTACATGCATATTTCGGACACTCAGTGCGGATACACGACGATCCGCCGGGAAACGCTCGAACGCCTGGACCTCGACCGGATGTACGAAGGGTATGGCGTACCGAACAGCCTGTTGCTGCTGCTTTCGCTTCAGGGAGCGCGTGTGGCGGAATGCATGGTGCAGCCGGTGTACCATCGGCGTTTCAGCCACATGAACCTGAAAACGCTACCTTTCACTCTGGGCTGGCTGTTCGTGCGACTGGCCGGGATGCGCGTCCGGCACGAGGCGATACGACGTCTCGGAGGCATTCATTCATGAAAATCGCGTTTCCCAATCTCGGCACAAAGCGTTTCCCACTCTCGGCACAAAATTGAAAAGCGATAAATACCTGAATTTTTTTGGATTTCTGGCGCATCTGGTGAAACATGGGAACGAAAAAACGTCCAAGCGAAGGGAAGCACTCCGTGATCGACAACAAAACCTATTACGACGAGTTTTCGAAATCTTACGACCATAGCCGCCAGGGAGGCTATCATCGCTTCCTGGACGATGCCGCGCTGTCGTTGCTCGATCCGTTTCTTCCCACCGGGCGGGTGCTGGAAATCGGTTGCGGTACGGGGCGATTGCTGGAACGCCTCGCGAACCGCTGCGAAGAGGCGACGGGCGTCGATCTCTCGCCGGGAATGCTGCTTGCCGCGCGTGAAAAAGGGCTGAACGTGCTCGAAGCCTCCGCCGAAGCCCTGCCGTTCGAGGAATCGAGCTTCGATCTCGTCTATTCCTTCAAAGTGCTGGCCCACGTGCGGGAAATCATCGAGGCTGTACACGAAGCCGTGCGTGTCACCCGTCCTGGTGGCAGTATCGTGCTGGAGTTTTACAATCGAAATTCCTTGCGCAGGTTGGCCAAAGGCTTGCGGAAAAACTCCATCGGTCGTTCTACGGACGAGGGGCAGGTGTTCACCCGCTATGACACCGTTCGAAGCATACGTTCGTATCTTCCCGATAATGTTACGGTTATAGGCTTCGAAGGGGTGCGCGTGTTTACGCCGCTGGCCGCGACGCACGACCTTGCGCTGGCGGGACCGCTGATCCGCTTGGGAGAATTCGCGGCAGCCAAGACTTTTCTCCGGCGCTACGGAGGATTCCTGACGCTTACAGCGAGGAAGAACTAGCCTAAATCACTCAGGATTTCAGAGCTGCCGCCGTGCGTGTCTCCAGCAGTTTCGTTCCGGCGAGCTGATCTCCGATGTGGCGTCCGTCGGGATCTTTGTGGATCTGCATCATGACAAATACGGTGATGATGGCCAACACAATACCGAATGCACCGAATCCCATGCCGCCTAAAATGGCGAACAATCCGGTAATCGCCAGAATCAGGTTGCGCGAGATGGATTCCGTAATGCCCGCCGGCAACCAGTTGTCCATTTTAACCACCCGCAATCCCACCAGTATTTTGCCAAGGCTGCGGCCCTGAATCGCATCGCGGAACAGGAGATATACCGCCCCGACAATCGGCCCGATCCAGTTCCAATTGATCGCCAACGCCACAAAGATACCCACATCGATAAAGTCCGCAATCAGTCGTAGTTTGACATCTACTCGATTGACCGGCTTGATAGTTTTCTTGCGTTTTTCATCCGCCGGAAGGCTGTGGTAATCCAAATCGTGTGCCAATTGCATGGCTTTCATTTTGGCGGTGTTCTCGAGATTTTTAGGATCGATCTCGGCCATCGTCCACCTCCTTGCCTTTGAAACTCTATGATATTCCTCATAGTTATGCGAAATATAAGTGCTGTGTCAACAAAAAAGTCACGTTCTGACTTTTCTATTTTTTTATTACTTTTATGCGAATTGCCGCTATCTTCTAAATATACTAAGAATATTCAATTCGAAGATATCGATTGCTTTAGAATCGCGTCGGCGTGCTTGACGGAAAGTTTGTACCAGCGGCGTGTGAGGGTAAGTTTTTCGGCATCGGTCAACCCTGTGAGGACTTCGTTTTTTTCGAGCAGTCCCTCGGCTTTCTGCAATGCCAGAGCCGTAGCGACCGAAACGTTGTAGCTTTGCGTGAATCCTTTCATCGGCAGGGTGAACAAACCGTCGCAAAGCGCCATCTCCCGTTCGTCGAGCCCCAGAAGCTCATTGCCCATCACTAGGGCTACGGGACGGTGAAACCCGTGGGATTCCAAGGGCTTCGCCCCGTCGGACAATCCCCCGGCAAGAATGACGTAACCACGGGCGCGCAACGCTTCCAGGCAGGTGGCGACGTCGGACCAGTAGGTGACGCTCAGCCACTTGTCGGCTCCCTGGGTGATGTCGCGGTTGATGCGTCCAGGGCTGCCCTCCCCCAGCACCACGTGCACGTCTTGAAGGCCCATGGCTTCGCAACTGCGGAAAATCGCCATGTAATTGTGGGGTTTGTTGAGGCGACAGACCACGACGGTCAGCGAGCGGGTACGACGGTCGAGCACCTCCGCAATCTTCCGTTTGCGGGATTCCGAAAGAAACGGGGCCAAGATGTCGATTTCGTTCATGATTTCATCGCCTTCGCAAGGATGCTTGTAGAAAGTCGTCCCGGTTGTACACCGAAAACGCGAATTTTCCACGGAAATTTTCTTTCCGGCAAAATACCTGAAAGATTCGGACATTTCCTTTCACTCGACCCTTGCGCTATTCAACATTTTGATTATGATGCCACCGGCAGAACAAATACGGAGGTTCGCCGATGTTGTATGATGTAGTCATTATTGGAGGCGGCGTGGTCGGCTGCTGCATCGCGCGGGAGCTTTCACGCTACAAACTCAGTTGCGCGCTCGTAGAGAAGGAATGCGAAGTCGGTTTCGGCACCACGAAAACCAACAGCGGCATCATTCATGCCGGGCACCATTCCCCGCCCGATACCGTCAAGGGCAGTCTGGTGGTGCGCGGCAACGAACTGTACGAACAACTTCATAAGGATCTGAAGTTCGGTTTCGAGCGCATCGGGGAATTGACCGTCGCCCTCACCGAGGAAGACCTGCCCGTGCTGGAGCACTTGCGGGAGCAGGGCGAGAAAAAGGGCGTTCCCGGCATCGAAATGTGGGACCGCAAGCGCCTGCGCCGCGAAGAACCCAACCTCAGCCCCGATCTCATCGCCGCGCTGCATACGCCGTCCGCCGGGGTCATCAACCCCTACGAACTCAGTTTCGGACTGGCGGAATCCGCGATGAACAACGGCGTGGAAATGGTGATGGAAAATCCCGTCACCGCCATCGAAACCAAGGATGGCGTATTGACGGTAAAAGGCCCGAGCAAAACGCTTTCGGCCCGTTTCGTCATCAACGCCGCCGGGGTTTTCGCCGATAAAATCGCCAACCTCTTGGGATTGCACGACTTTTCGATTCATCCGAGAAAAGGCGAGGAATACCTGCTGGACAAGCGATTGAAGGGCATTGTGAAGAGGTTGATCTTTCCCACGCCCCAACCCAAAAGCAAGGGTATTCTCATTATTCCGACCTTCGACGGCACCCTGATGGTCGGCCCCACCGCCGAAGATATGGACGACCGTGAGAACGTGGATACCTCTCTGGAAGGTTCCAAAAAGGTCTTCGAGTCGGTCCGCAAATACTGCTCCGCCATTTCCGAGCGAGACACCATCACCGAGTTCGCCGGACTTCGCGCGGTGTCGAGCACCAACGATTTCATCATCGGCCCGACTTCGGTCAAGGGCTTCATCAACGTGGCGGGCATCCAGTCTCCCGGACTGACCGCCGCGCCCGCCATTGCCGAGTACGTGCGGGATATCCTGAAGGACGAAGGTCTTGAACTGATCGAGCGGGACGACTGGCAAGCCGAAATCGACGGTCCCGTGCGTTTCGCCCTGCTCAACGCCGAAGAACGCCGAGAATTGGCCCGCAAAGACCCCCGGCACGGGCGCATCGTCTGCCGCTGCGAGGTCGTCACCGAAGGCGAGGTGATCGACGCCATCAAGCACGGCGCTCGAACCCTCGATGGCGTGAAATTCCGCGTGCGCGCGGGCATGGGTCGTTGCCAGGGCGGATTCTGCACCGCAAGGGTGATGGAAATCCTCTCGGAACAGTTGGGAGTTCCCTTCGAGGAAATCACTAAAAGAGGCAAAGGGTCCGAGCTGTTCTATCCCCGTATAGACGACGAGCAAGGAGGCGAGCGATGAAACCACAACTTGCCGAAAACTATGACGTTCTGGTCGTCGGCGGTGGTCCCGCCGGATTGGGCGCGGCCCTCGGCGCACGGGAAACCGGAGCGGAAAAAATCCTCATCGTCGATCGCGAACGGGAGGCCGGAGGCATCCTGAACCAGTGCATTCACACCGGATTCGGCCTGCACCAGTTCAAAGAAGAACTTACCGGCCCCGAATACGCCGAGCGTTTCATCGGCATGGCGATGGACCAAGGTATTGAAATCCTTACGGGTTCCTACGTGCTCGACATCGATCCCACGCTCGGCGTGCAGATCCTCTCCGACGCCTACGGTCTGATTGAAACCCACGCCGGAGCGGTCGTGCTGGCCATGGGCTGCCGGGAACGCACGCGCGGCGCGATCCGCATTCCCGGCTCGCGTCCTTCGGGCGTGTTCACCGCCGGACTGGCGCAGAAAATGGTCAACCAGCACGGGCTTTTGCCGGGCAAGCGCATCGCCATTCTGGGTTCGGGCGACATCGGCCTTATCATGGCGCGGCGGCTGATCCTCGAAGGCTGCCACGTGGAAGGCGTGTACGAAATCATGCCCTACACCAACGGTCTGGCCCGCAACGTCGTGCAATGTCTCGACGATTTCGATATTCCGATGCACCTTTCGACGACCGTTGCGCACATTCACGGCAAAAATCGCGTGGAAAAACTCACGCTGGCTCCCGTGAACGATCACTGGCAACCCGACATGCAACGCGCCTGGGATATCGAGGTGGATACCCTGCTCGTCGCCATCGGACTGATTCCCGAAAACGAGCTCTCCCAGCGCCTGCGACTGCGCATGGACGTCGCCACCGGCGGGCCGGTCGTTTCCAGTACGCTGGAAACTTCGCTGCCCGGCGTGTTCGCCTGCGGCAACGTGCTGCACGTGCACGACCTCGTGGACTTCGTGACCGAGGAATCCATCCGCGCGGGCGGTTTTGCGGGAGAAGTGGCCCTGGGACGGCGACGCCCACAGGACAATATCCTGCTCCAACCCGGCGAAAACGTCTCCTACTGCGTGCCGCGCACCCTCTCGCCGGACCGCGAACAGACTGTGTACATGCGCTGCCGCAAGCCGATCAAAAACGCCGTGTTGACCGTCGGCAACTTGGTGGAAAAGAAACTGAAGCTGGTCGTTCCTTCGGAAATGATTAAGCTGAAACTCAAACCGGACGTACTCGAACGCTACTTTGAAGAGCAGTTGACGATTCACATCCGTTCTGCGGAGGCCGTCTGATGAAAACCACCCACGAACTGACCTGTATCGGCTGCCCGATGGGCTGTCCGCTGGAACTGACCGTCGAAGGCAAGGAAATCGTCGAGGTGAAGGGCAACGAGTGCCGCCGAGGCGACAAGTACGCACGCCAGGAATTCACCGATCCCCGGCGCATGGTGACCACCACGGTGTGGTGCCCGAACGGGCGTTGGCCCAGAGTTCCGGTAAAAACCGCCGAAGCCGCGCCCAAGGGAAAAGTTATGGAAATCGCTCGGGAATTGCATGACCTGGAACTTCAAGCCCCCGTGAGCGTGGGGCAGGTGGTGCTCGAAAACGTCGCCGGAACCGGCATTGCGGTGGTGGCCACGCGCTCCATGCCCGTGCAATCCTGATCTGGACTACAACACTTCCAATTCCCGGCGTTTTTCGGCGATTTTATCCTCCAACTCCTCGATTTCCACGAGTTGATGAGGACGAACGCTGTGGGCCGGAAGTCGCTTTTCGGCATCCTGTAAATCTTTTTGAAGCGCTTCGATTTCCCGTCGGAGCGTTTCTTTTTTCGAGTCCATATCGTCTTCTCCGTCGTCCGAGATCGGTGCGTTTTGGAGGGAACCTGTGGAACTTTTTCCCTTTCGTTCCTTTTCGAGACGTTTTTTCATCCACTCCAGGCCGTCTTCAAGGGTCGCAAACGCACCGTTCAGTTGCGCCTCGTAACACCCTTCGAGTAGAGCCTTGAACGACGGCCCCGGTTTCAACCCCATTTCGATCAAATGCCGCCCCATGACGAGCGGCTGAGGGGCGTGGTCGCGCACGTCCAGTTCCCGCGCACGTTCCAAAAGCCAACTTCCCTCCGGGAAATCGTCGGCGGGAATCGGTGGACGTCCGAAAGAGTCGGCACGGGCCACGCGCACCAAGCGATCGATGCGCCCGACCCGCCGCGCCAGCCTGCGAATCGCGGCGTCGGAAACCTTCGCCTTGTAAAATTCCGTGGGACGAAGGTGATGCTGCACGAGCGGCTCCACAGCCTCGACGAGCCGTTTTCCGGCGCGAAGCCGCTGCATGAAATTCCGTGTAGGTTCGAGTCCCGCCGCTTCGTGACCCGGAGAACGAACGTGCTCACGCTCGAAGACGGTCGTCGCAGGTTTGCCGAAATCGTGGCAGAGCACGGCGAACCCGACGATCAGGTCTTCGGCATCGTCGCCGCTGCGTTCTTTGGCAAAGGCGTCCTGGCAAAACCCGGTGTGCCGGAAGACGTCGCCTTCCGGGTGCCATTCGGCATCTTGCGGGCAGCCATCCAGCGCCGCAATTTCGGGAAAAAAGCGCAACCACCCGCTTTTCTTGAGGAAATCCATCCCCATCGAGGGTTTTACGCCCAATAGCAGCAGTTTTTTCCATTCCTCGAACAGGCGTTCTCCGGGGAGATGTTCCGGAGAAAGGGTTCGGCACAACGCCAACGTGCCTTCGTCGGCCTTGAGTTCGAAACGGGCGCAGAACTGCATCCCGCGCAGCACACGCAAGGGATCTTCGGAAAAGCGCTCCGAAACGTGCCGCAAGCGGCGGTTTTCCAGGTCTTTTTCCCCACCGAAGGGGTCGAGCAACTTGCGGCGCTCGACGTCGTAAGCCATGGAATTGATGGTGAAATCACGTCTTCTCGCCGCCTGTTCGTAACTCATCGAGGGGTCGGCCTCGATGTCGAATCCTTTATGCCCTTTCCCGGTTTTGGACTCCCGGCGCGGCAGAGACAAATCAATCGGCTGCCCGTGCAGTTTCATTACCCCGAACGAGCGTCCCACGACGTCGAGCGCAAACTGTTCGGAAAGGCTGTCGTGAAGTTTTTCGGCGGATATTCCGAAGACTTCCACGTCGAAATCATGGGGAATCCGCCCCAACAGCCTATCGCGGACGCAGCCGCCCACCAAAAGCGGACGCCCGCCCGCACGGCGGACCGATTCCAGGACGCGATGGAGCGCTTGTTCCAGCGCCGGATTGGGAAAACGAAGCTCCACAGGATGAAAAACGCCCTATCCGATTGAATTTACGCCACTTTTTGGGTCTACAGGTTGCCGGACGTCAAATACTGATCCATCGTTTTGATGACTTTTTCCGAAAGTTCGTCGATGGCCAAAGCCATACCGGCCTGGGCTTCCGATAGCCGGGCCATGTCGTCGGTGACGATATGCACCACCTTGGCCTGCACCCAGATTTCTTCCAAATCCTCCGGCAGGATAATGCCCAGGTTGATCGAATCCCCGCGTTTGAGATCCGGCACGGGCGAGATAGGCAGGAACATGCCGCCCATCTTGAGGTTGTTCTCGAATTCGCTACGCATCTCTTCGGAGCGCTTGAACTCGAACAGGAAATCTTTGGCCCCCAGCTTGATTTCGTCCTCCTGGCGTTCCCGGTTGATGAGATAGTGCAGGAGTTTCAGGAATTCCTGTCCCCGTTCGACGATCTTCATGCCGGTTTCGTAATACACGGCGTTGGTTTTCATGTCGGGAACGTGACGCAGCCACTTTACTTCGCCGACCAAGTTGCTGAAAATCTTGCCTTTGAGGGGAATGCGCACATCGCAACGGGAGGCCACGGGAATCATGTCGCGGCCTCGGAAACGAATGCCCCCGGCGGAGATGTTCAGCGTGAAACCGTGGTAGGTGCGGTTGTTGAATGTGACGTCGATACCCGTTTTCATCGTCAGGCGGAAATGCTTCCGGCGGGGGTCCACCTCTTTGACGATGGGTACGTGCTTGAATTTCGGATCGAGCTTCAACACCGGGGTTGAGCCCGATGCAGCCGCGCGCAAACGGCTTTTCCGGGTGGCGGCGTCCTCTTGGGGCACCTCTGTGGTTTCTATCGGCGGCGCGATTTCTCCCGAGCGGATTTTTTCCAGGTGATCGCGCAAGTCTTTTTTGTTGAGGTCGGATACTCGAACGAATTTCAGATGACAACGATAGGGAACATCCGTGCCGATGGACCTTTCTGGAATGAAGCGATCCGTGATTTCCGTTTTCGCTTCGACCAGGTTGTCGGCCTCGATATTGACCTGAACCTTCAATTCAGCCCCTACCGCCAGAGGCAGGTCTGTGACTAGCAGGCAGCTATCTTCCGACAAATGCTCCACGAAACCGGCTGTTTTACAGATTTTCGCGCCGAATTTCGCCGGATACATGCCGTTCGGGGCTTCCTGAAAACGTCCCTTGATGCCTCCCGCCATAACGAGTCCCCCAGTCTTCCTGAATGATAAAGGGCAAATCCAATTCGCATTGAAACATCCCAAACCGAAACCCGATCCGCATAGTCGTGCACCATGCGTTGGATATGAGCCGGCCACTTGTTTCTATTCGTCACATTGAAAATTTTACAATAAATTAAAACCGGAATCAAATGAAATTCCAATCACGTAAACCGGTCGAGCGGAAATTAAAAAGTGCAACCCAGGAATGGACCTGAAGGATTCGATTGCCTCTCCCTCTGGGAGAGGCCGGTGCGTCAGCACCGGGTGAGGGGATTTTTTGCACCCTCACCCTAACCCTCTCCCAAAGGGAGAGGGGACTTTTCCTTTAGATATTCATAAGTTACAAACAATATCACGGTCACTGTTCGACAAAATTTTGTGACATACCCGAACCGATCGTGCGGAAGATTCGCCCGATATCCGAATATCGCCTTCGACGTTCAGGCGTGGCGAAGCCTCTAATCGCTGAAATATCGTGGAAAGCGGGAACGCATCCACGGAATGACAAGCTCGCGGACGTCTTCCACGGTATGGGCATCGAGCGCATCGGCGAACAGCTTTTCGGCCTCGCTTCGGTGAGATTCCCGGATCAGGCCGCGAATGAACGGAATGTTCGACGCCCCCATGCCGATTTCGTCGATTCCCGCCCCGATCAACAGCAGCGTGTAAAGAGGATCGCTGCCGATTTCTCCGCACAGCGCCACGGGAATGTTTTGTGATTTCGCGGCCTTGCAGATGGAATCGACGAGGCGCAACACCGCCGGATGCAACGGACTGTACAGATAGGCCAATTCCTGAGAATCGCGATCCACGGCCAGTGTATATTGCACGAGATCGTTGGTGCCGATGGAGAAAAAATCGCATTCGGCGGCAAGCCGATCCGCGACGATCCCCGCCGAGGCGGTTTCCACCATGATGCCTATCGGTGTGTCGGGATCGTAGGCGACCCCTCTTTTTCGCAGCGATTCTTTCGCCCGTGCGATCAACTCCCGCAATTCCCGCAACTCGCCAACGCCGGTAATCATCGGGAGCAACAGGCGCACCGGACCCAGAGCGGAAGCCCGTAAAATGGCACAAACCTGCTGCTCCATCCATTCGGGATGCCTCTGGACCGTGCGAACGCCGCGCGTCCCCAACAGCGGGTTGCGCTCGTCCGCAAAAGGCCAGTACTGCGGGCATTTGTCGCCGCCGAGATCCTGGGTACGAATGGTCACGGGACGCCCCCCGGCCCCTTCCACGAGCTTCCGATAACAGGAATAATGCTCCTCTTCGTCAGGCGGCTGCGCGCGGTCGATGAACATGAATTCCGTCCGGAACAGCGTCACCACGTCCGCACCGAAGGCATCAAGGTTCGCCAGCTTGCCCAACGCCGCGAGGTTGGCTCCGAGCAGAATGTGGGTTCCGTCTTTCGTCTGCGCGGGGGCCGTTTTCCGGTCGAGCAGTTCCATCGCCAGGGAATCCCGGCGTTTGCGGCGATCTTCGTAGCGTTCGCGCTGTGCGTCGCTAGGATCGACGACCACCCGCCCCCGGCCTCCATCGACAATCACCCGTCCGCCGTCGCGGATGATCTCCAACGCTTCGGGAACCCCCAAAACAGTAGGAATTCCAAGGGATTGCGCAATGATCGCCACATGGCTGGCGCGCCCGCCTTTTTCCAGGACGATGGCCGCCACCCTCGTCCTGTAAAACGTCGTCGTTTCCGATGGAGAAAGGTTTTCGGCGATCACGACCGCGTTTTCGGGGATGTCCGACATGAGTCTGGATTGGACTCCCAATAGCTGGTCGAACACGTGGTGCGTCGATTGGTGCAGGTCGGCGACACGCTCCTGCAAGGTCTCGTCGGCCCGGTTGAAAAACATGGTTTCGAGATCGCGCACGGTGTTTTCCAGAGCCCATTCCGCATTCAGCCGTCTTTCACTGATTTTCTTTTTCGTCCCATCGATCAACACCGGGTCTTCGAGCATGAATGTGTGGGCCTGTAGAATATCGTAATGATTCCGAGAACTTTCGGAGTCAATCTCTTTCATGATCGAGTTGAGATTTTCAATGGCGCGAACCACGCCTCCATCGAAACGCAAAAGTTCTGCCTCCACATCGCTTTCCTCGATATGGTACCGCCGGATGCCGTGCCGTCTGCGCTGGAGACAAAAAGCGTCTCCCATGCCGATCCCGGGAGAAGCGGCGATGCCTTCCAGAATCTTGCCACGCTCCTGTTTCAATCAATCCTCCCCGAAACCGTCCTCGAAAAGCTCACACACCTCATCCATCAATTGGTCCGCCTGGGCACCGGAAGCCCTGATAAGCAGTTTCGTGCCTTTCGAAGCCGCGAGCATCATCACGCTGGTAATGGATTTCCCGCTGACTTCCATGCCGTCCCGCTCCAGAGTGAGGCTTCCTTCGTAACGACTGGCGGCCTGCACCAGTTTGGCAGAGGCCGAGGCGTGCAGACCGAGAGTGTTGACCACCTCCACCTGCCGTTCCAGTACTTTGTCCTTTTCTCGTTCTCCTTCGCCTTTTCCTTTGTTTTCATCGCGACTTGCCGGAGCGGCAAGATTCACGCCGTTGATACGCTCGATGGCCGAGCATCCCGCTTCGGCTGCGACTGCCGCCAGTTCTCCGGCACTGAGCCGGGCACGGTTGGATTCGAAAATCTTGATGAGCATCGACAGGTTGATGCCGGTCACCATGGCATTGCGGCTCTGGTCGAGCATCGACCGGGCCACGTTCGAAGGCGTTCCCCCGTAGATATCCACGAGAAACAGCACGCCCCGGCCTGCATCCACCTCTTTGACGGCCTGCAAGGCGTTCTTGTGCAGGGTGGCGAAATCCGTATCCGGTCGCTGGGAAAGCACGCGAACCCCCGACTGCACGCCGCACAGGCGCTGAGCCGTTTCCAGCAGCGTTTCTCCGAGATTCAAGTGGGTCAGCAAGACCACGCCGACCATGGTTCGCACGTTTTTTTCCATGTTCCCGCTCAACGCTCGATATCCCGATGTCGAAGCAGTACCGGATACGACTCCTCGAACCCGTTCAGTCTCTTTTCGAGCTCGATGGCCAGCGCCACCGAACGATGCCTGCCTCCCGTACAACCGATGGCCACGGTAAGGTAGGCTTTGCCTTCCCGCCGATATTGCGGCAGGCTGAATTTCAACAGTTCCGTCACGAGATCGACAAACTTCAAGGCAAGCTCGCTGGACAGCACGTAGTCTGCAACCTCTTGGTTTTCCCCGGTTTTTTTACGAAGTTCGGTCACGAAATACGGGTTTGGCAGAAAACGGACGTCGAACACGAGATCTGCGTGAAGGGGCAACCCATACTTGAAACCGAAGGACAGTACCGTGACCTGAGGCGCCACCCGTTCCTCCGCCCACGAGTCGGTCAGATCGAAAATCCGCGCCCGGAGTTCGTGCACGTTGGAGTGGGTGGAGTCGATCACCGCCGTGGCGTCGTCCCGGAGCGGCTCCATCATGCGGCGTTCCTCTTTCAACGCGGAAAGAATATCGCCTTTGGCGGCCAATGGATGGGGGCGGCGCGTTTCGGAAAAACGGCGGATCAACACGTTGTCGTTCGCCTCGATGAAAATGATTTCAAGGCGAATGCCTTGCCGTTCCAGGTCTTTTTTGATCGGTTCGTAATGCGTCTCGATGTGGACGTCCCGACAGTCCACGCCCAACACCACTTTTTGCGGAGGCTCGAAACCGGACACGTCATCGTACAGTTCGTCGAACATTCGAATCATGCTGGGAATCATGACGATCGGCATGTTGTCGATACAAAAGGCTTCGCGGTCCTTGTATGCCTTGATGACCGTCGTTTTCCCAGAACCGGACAACCCCGTAACGATGGTGATGGTTTTCAGCCCTTTTTCGCCGCTCATGGCGTCTCCCTTCGATTGGTCTCCACCATCAGTTTCCAGATGGCTTCGGCGTCCTCGGCCTGCATCACCTGTTCCCGAAAAGAGGCATGGCGGCATATTTTCGAGATCGTGGCCAGCGCCTTGAGATGATCCGTCGTCGCATGTCCGGGAGCGACGATAAGAAAAAAGATATGCGACAACCCGTCGTCAATCGCTTGAAATTCCACGCCTTTCATGCTGCGTGCGAAACAGCAGCGAAGCCAGTCGAGTCCCTCGATTTTGCAATGCGGGACGGCCACGCCGTTTTCGATGCCGGTACTTCCCAATCTTTCGCGTTCGAGGATGTGTTTTACGATTTCGTCGCGTTCCAGATCGGGAAAACACTGGGTCAGCAAATCGGCCAGTTCTCGAATGGCCGGAATTTTCTCGGTGGCCACGAGATCGGTAAAAATCGCTTGTGCTGAAAGTACCTCTTCGATCCTCATTCCGTCGATGCTCCTCGGTCGCAGCCTACGACCGTTTTCATTCCTGAGTGCTTGTCACGTTCGGCAGCGGGGTCAGAAGCTCTTTTTTCGTCCGGAAGAAGAAAGAATCCCAAGCATTTCTCGATACTTGGCTACGGTACGTCTGGCGACGCTGATTCCTTCGTCCTTTAAGATATTGACGATTTTCTGATCGGACAACGGCTTTTTAGGATTTTCCCGATCGACCAGATCCTTGATGCGGTTCTTGATCGTTTCCGAGGCGATGCCCTCGCCGTCGCTGTTGGTTATTCCGCTGTTAAAGAAATATTTCAATTCGAAAATGCCTTGCGGTGTATGTACGTATTTTCCGGTAGTTACGCGGCTGACGGTGCACTCGTGCATCCCGATGTCTTCCGCAATATCGCGCAGGATCATCGGCTTGAGGTTTTCGACGCCCACGTCGAAAAAGCCGCGCTGGCGTTGGACGATCGCCTCCGTGACCTTGTAAATGGTGCGCTGGCGTTGGTGAATCGAGCGAATCAGCCAGGATGCCGAACGGATTTTGTTTTTGATGTAATCCTTGGTTTCGGTATTTTTGTCATGGCCTTTCAAGGATTTCTGATACGCGTTGCTGATACGCAGCTTCGGCAAACCGTCCTCGTTCAGCAGGATATGGTAATCGTCCCCGACCTTGTACACGTAGATATCCGGGACGACGAACTGCGTCGGTGAATCGGAATACCGATGTCCCGGCTTGGGGTCCATGGTGGAAATCAAACGCATCGCCTCGGCCACCTGGTCTTGCGGAACCTTGCAGGCCCTGGCGATTTTGTCTACCCGGCGGCGCTCGACGAGCTTCCAGTGCTCGCGTAAAATGCGCGCCACAAGCGGGTTGGGCGGATCGAGAAAGCGTGCCTGGGCCAGCAGACATTCTTGAAGATCGCGCGCGCCGGATCCGTAGGGATCGAACATCAGGATACGCTTGTGCACGACCTCGACGTCTTGCAGGACGAAATCGTTCTGCCGGGCGATGTCTTCGAGAGTGATGGGGTTGAAACGGCCTTTGGAGTCTTTGTAACCCAGGTATCCATCGTCGTCGATATTGCCGATGATCTGCTCGCCGATGGCCACTTCCTCTTCGGAAAAGCGGGAAAAACGCAGCTGCCACATCAGGTAATCGTGCAGGGAGCTTTCCTGGGCCAGCATGGATTCGAAGCCCGGTCGATCCTCACCACCGGTGTCGCGCGGAGTGATATCCGACGGACCGGCCATGTAGTCGAAGTACTTGTCCCAATCGGTATCCGGATCTTTGGTACGTTCGAGGTCTGTGTTCTGGGCGAAGTCTTCCCGCAGCGTTTCTTCCGCATCGCGCGAGGGTTCCTCGACCTTTAAAAGGTCTTTGGCGACGCGGGTTTCCTCATTGTCGTTGCCGGAAACCCGTTCGGCATTTTCTCCGTCGTTTTCGGGAAGATTCGGGACTTCTTCGAAGGAGGATTCTTCGAGGGTCGGATTCTCGACGAGTTCCTTCTGTACCACCTGTTGCAGCTCAATCGTATTGAGTTGCAGCAATTTGATGGCGAGTTGCAACTGGGGCGTCATCACCAGTTGCTGGGTCAGTTTTAGGCTCTGTTCAAGCTTCAACCCGATGGACATGACACCGTTTTCTCCCGGTTTCCCACAAAATGGCAAAAGACCCGTGAAACAAGACCCATTGGCATTAAATTAGCATGTCTGAAAAACACTGTCCAGTGAAAGTGGGGGTGAATCGTATTTTCGAAAAACAGCATACGTTTGTTGTATCGTGAAAACTCGCCGTCATCGCCTTTTGCTCCCTCCGAAAACACTACCCCTGCGAAACGTGCAAATTGGCAAAAAAACGTGCAGATTCGGAACACGAGCTTTGCGAGAGAAATTCGAGCTTTGCTTGACTTTTCGGTCGAAAAAGGCCGTTTTTGTCAAGTTTGCTTGACACTTTTTGCGAGGGTACCTCGACTCGTTGCAAGAAAACCGGGGAGGACTTTACACGGTTTGGCGTGAGTCTGCACGAGTTTTGCAACATCGAATCAAGACAACGCATGTTTGCGTGAAATTGCACGTCTTTGCAGTGTATTTAGGACTTATCCATAAATAAAGCCTACTTTTCTCCAGCATATAATCGAGCAGCTTAAGAGTCTATCCCAGTAGGCCGGAAGCGCGCCAAGTAATAATTCCGAGGGCGAAATGTAGCATGGCTAGTTCGTTCCCATCTCGAAACTCATAACGTCTGAATATCAAAGGAAAAATAGTGTAATCTACTGAAAGAATATCGGGACTTCCTCATCTTGTCGAGTTATCATATGGTTGCGTAACTCATTGATAATACGAAAGAAAGAAGTCCCGATGCGAGAAAGCATACACCAACAACCGTCACTTGTCGAGAACCCAATTCATCACGATCATGGCAAGGAGCTACATCAGATGGCCTTGCTTCTTGCCGGTCGTCCGGAGATCTTCGATGGAGTCCATGCCGATCTGGTCCGTGGGATCAGGCATCCCGAGACAGGCCGCAAGGGCCGTATGAGCGCCGAGCAGGTGATCAAAGCTCTCCTGATCAAGCAGATGAACGGCTTCAGCTATGAGCAACTCGCCTTTCACCTTGAAGACTCTCGGTCGTACCGCGCCTTTTGCGGTTTCGGGTTTGCCGACGTTATTCCCTCGCGCAGCGCGCTTCAGCGCGACATCAAGCGGGTGCGCCCCGAAACCTTGGAAGAAGTCAATCTCGTTCTGCTCGTGGTGGCGACCAAGAAGAAAATCGAGAAAGGCCGCAAAGTCCGAGTGGACTGCACCGTCGTGGAAACCGACATTCATCATCCCACCGACTCGTCCTTGTTATATGACGGCGTCCGTGTGTTGTGTCGTCTGACCCAGGCGGTCAGGGAACTGATCGACGTGACCGTGACCGATCACACGCGCCGGGCGAAGAAGCGGGCCTTGGGAATCCTGAACGCGAAGAACCAAAAGGTTCGAACCAGGCTGTACCGGGATCTCTTGAAGGTTACACGCAAGGTGGTCTGTGAGGCAGAACGTGTGGCCGAGACCTTGCGGGAGTCACCGACGAACGATCCCATCGCCGCCATCGGCCTTGAAGGAGAACTGAGTCATACCATCCCGCTGGTGCGTCGCGTTATCGATCAGGCCGAGCGCCGTGTCATCAAGGGCGAGAGCGTGCCGTCTTCAGAAAAACTGGTTTCTATCTTCGAACCCCACACCGACGTGATCGTGAAAGACCGGCGTGAAACCTACTTCGGACACAAGATCGTTCTCACCGGTGGTGCGTCCGGACTGATTACCGATCTGGTTGTCGAAGAGGGCAACCCGTCGGACTCCACTCTGGCTCAAAACATGATCGCACGGCAGACAGAGATATACGGACGAGCGCCGCGTCGGGTCGCCTTCGACGGTGGCTTCGCCTCGAAAGACAACCTGTCGGCGATCAAGGCGCAGGGGGTCAAGGATGTCGCCTTCCACAAGAAGCGCGGGCTGAAGATCGGCGAGATGGTGAAGAGTAGCTGGGTTTACAAAAATCTGCGACGTTTCCGCGCCGGGATCGAAGGTATGATCTCTTTCCTCAAGCGCAGCTTCGGCCTTGACCGCTGCACCTGGAGCGGCTTGCCATCCTTCAAAGCGTACGCCTGGGCCTCGGTGGTGGCCGCCAATCTCCTGCTGATTGCCAGACACTTGATTGCCTGACGACGTGATCCCTTGCCCGACTCCCCTCGTGAAAGCCGGGAAGAAGGCAAAGGTGCGTCCGGAAATCGATCAAACCGGCAAACAGCACGAATCAGACAAAAACGAAAGACGCATTGGCTCAACTGAATGAGTCAGGCACCATCGGCAGGTCCGATACCGAAACAGAAAAAGCATGTTTCGAGATGGGAACTAACTCGTACAGGCTAGTCTACAGCCCTTCTTCCCCCTCCCGCATTGTGCTGAAGAAGGTGTCGTCCACCTCTTCAAGCTCTAACTGGGTTTTCTTGACCCCAAGGCCGTATTTGATCAGCATGCGCACCAACTCGTCGCCGTTTATCAGCGTGATCGGGGCCGCATTGGGGAAAAGCGCCGCCTCTTGGCAGCCCTTGGTAAAATCGCTCAACGTTATCAGCGTGGCGCGAATGGCGTTGTGGTAGGGTAAACAGCCTCGCAATTGGTCGAGGATCGGGCGGGCCACGTTGTTGCGTTGGCGTTTGACCTGCACCACTTCGGTTACGGTGGTGATGCCGAATTGCACGCTGCCCACCACGTCAATGCCCTTGTCGCCGCTTACTTTGGTGACTTCGACATCTTGATAATCCATGGCGTCAAACAGTGCCCCGACAAGCTCTTCAAACTTGGCGGGCGGCATATCGTGCAGGGTTTCTTTCAGTTGGGTGCGTTGCTCAGTATTGAACGCCTGCACCATGCGGGTGATGTCCTGCTTGGGGTTTTCACCCTGCGGTCTGGCTGCACTCACATATTCGCTACCTGCATCGGTAATGCTGTAGCTGTTGCCTTCCCGCACCACAAGCCCGCGTGCAAGTAAGTAAGTTTGTTAGACGATAGCGCAACGTGCTTTCAGTGGTGCTTGGTTTGCCATAAGTGCTGTATTTGTTAAGATAATCGCCCCATTCGTCCAACAAGTCGCCACGCTTGGCGCTTGGTTTGGATGAAAGCAGAGTAAGCAGGTGGAAAATACCTTCCTGTTCGTCCAATTCACGAACGAGGGTGTCATCGTCTTCTAAAAATGCTTTGCCATTGTCACTTAACCGATAAACACCTTCTCCATCCGTTTGTAACAACCCATGCAGGTTGATGAACAATGAGTAATGGAGCTGGGCTGGAAATAAGTAGCGGGAAAGAACAAACTTATTATTTTCTTTACTCCCCAAGCCAAGTCTGGATGAAAACAGGTGTAAGGGTGAAACATGGAGATACATTAAAAATTACGGCAACGGGACGAATAAACTTGGCCGTGCATCGTCTTGTTGAAGCAGGTATTTTCGACCGCCCGCCAACGATCCCATGGTCAGGACCAAAAGGTGAAAGTGACATCGGAGATCCATGTTCCAATGATAGAAAAAAATTCAGACTTGTAGAAGATGCAAATTGGGGTGCTTTAGAGTCTATCCCAGTAGGCCGGAAGCGCGCCAAGTAATAATTCCGAGGGCGAAATGTAGCATGGCTAGATAGCAATCGGCGCGTTTCTCCCAGCGGATTAGTATTCTCCGGAAACGGTTCATCCAACTATGCGTGCGTTCCACCACCCAGCGACGAGCCTTGAAACCGGCTTCCTGCTTGATCGCCTTTGCCTCCTCGCCCCGCGAACGAACGTGCGCCGTGAACTTGAATTCCTCCACCAAGTCTCTCACCTCATCGTAGTCGTACCCTTTGTCCAGGCACAAGCCTTGCGGCTTGCGTTTCGTCGGCTTGGGACGTTTGATCTCGATGCCTTCCAAAGTCGCCTTCACCAGTTTCATGTCATGCCGGTTCGCCCCGTCCACCGCCACGGACAGCGGAATCCCCTCCAGGCTACGCTTGACGCCGCTTTTTCCGCGGTCGGTAGGGTTTCGGCCCGTTTTTTTCCCCGCCCAACGGAGCTTTGGTCATCGCGCCGTCCATCGAACACCAAACCCAGTCGACACCCTTGAGCTTGTCGTACTCCAAAAGGCCCTGTCGCCAAAACGCCTCGAACACCCCGGCCTTGGTCCACTCCATAAACCAGCGGCGGGTGGCATGGGCCAAGCGACAGCTTGCCCATGTGCCAGGCTATCGAACACGGGCAAGCTCCATTGCATTCCGCTTAGCCCGTGCCACCCATTGACAAGGTTTCCCACCGGGGAAATTCTTACCTCAACAGGCCCGATTTCGTTGTCGAGTAAAACAAGTTATCCGACCTACATCTATCTGATTTTATTGATAAATCCGACTCACACGCCGTAGCGCCCCACGATGGAAATGGCGCAGACGTTCATGAATGGGAAGCCGCCGAGGTTGTGGGTCAATCCCAACCTGGGATCGTCCAACTGACGTTCTCCGGCGCGCCCCTGCAATTGCAGGTACATTTCGTAGATCATCCGCAGCCCCGAGGCTCCGATGGGATGGCCGAAGCATTTCAGGCCGCCGTCCACCTGGCAGGGCACGCCGCCGCTTCGAAGGTCGTAAAAGCCGTCCAGAATGTCCTTGACCGCCTCCCCCCGCTCGGAAACGTGCAGGTCTTCCATCGTCACCAGTTCGGTGATGGAAAAGCAGTCGTGC
Organism: Myxococcota bacterium; assembly: GCA_963663525.2. GTDB lineage: Bacteria > Myxococcota_A > SURF-8 > SURF-8. The sequence continues at coordinate 1,947,270 of CAXXHC010000001.1, read as the reverse complement.
ACCTCCATCATGCTCAGTTCTTCACGCGGATTTTCGATCCCCGCCTCGGCGTAGGCCCGTTTGGAGCATTCCGAGGTCGTGACGAAGTGGTCGCCATCCCAGTCGTCGTAGCCCATTTCCTCACCACTGCTCAGCGCGATTTGAAGCGCTTTGATGCCCACGAGATCCTTTTTTCCAAGACTTTTCGCCATCTCCGGCGTGCAGACGATGGCGCAGGCCGCGCCGTCGCTCACGCCGCAGCAGTCGAACAAGCCCAGCGGATGGGCGATGATCGGAGCGGCCATCACCTGTTCCACGGACACTTTTTTGCGCAGGTGCGCTTTGGGATTGAGCAGGCCGTTGTCGTGGCTTTTGGACGATACATGCCCCATGGCGCGCTTGAGTTCCGCGTCTTCGAAACCGTACTTCGCGCAATACGCGCTCGCCAGTTGCGCGAAAGCGCCCGGCGCGGTCAAATTGGGCCACCACTGAAACACCAGCGTCCCGGAGTTGGAACCCGAATTGGGCAAGCCGCCGTAGCCCGTATCCTTCAGCTTTTCCATACCCATGGCAAGGGCGATGTCGCAGGCGCCCGCCGCCACGGCGTAAACCGCTCCCCGAAACGCTTCCGTGCCGGTGGCGCAGTAGTTTTCCACGCGCGTGACCGGGACTTTCGGCAGGCGCAAGGTCGTAGATAACGGCAACGCGCTTTTGCCGACGCTGATTTCGTCGAAACAGGTGCCGAACCAGGCGGCCTGGATTTCCTCTTTTCCGATTCCGGCGTCCTCCAGGCATTCCTGAAACGCTTCGACCATCAGGTCTTCGGCCCCCATGTCCCAGCGTTCGCCGAAACGGGTGCATCCCATGCCGAGGATCACGACTTTATCTTTGATTCCGCTGGCCATCGTTCGTATTCCTTCCGGGTGGAAAACTATTTTCCTGTGATTTTTCCAATGGTTATAATGCTATATCCATCTACATCAGCCTTCTTCCGATCCGCCTCCCGACGGCGCAAGCGACAACGCCGCCATGACCGCCGCCGTGGCGTCGGCCAGTTCTTCTCCGCCTTCGAGCGAGCGCAACGCCTCCCAGTGATCGGCGATGTCTTCCGGCGTCGGTGCGTTTCCGGACGCTCCCGCCGTTTTCCAATTTCCGGTGACGATGGCGGCCCGGTTGAACGCCCCCATTCCGGCGTTGAAGATTTCGCCGTTGACCTCGCAATCCTCCGAGCAGAGAAACACCACCAGCGACGCCACGAAGGCCGGATCGAGTTTTTCCAGGATGTCCGGCGGGAAAAGTCCTTCGGTCAAGCGGCTGGCCGCCACCGGAGCCACGGTGTTGATCTTGATGTCGTATCGCGCCCCCTCGATGGCGAGGACGTTCATCAACCCGATGAGCCCCATTTTCGCGGCGGCGTAGTTGGCCTGACCGAAGTTGCCGTAAAGTCCGGCGGCGGAAGTGGTCATCACGATCCGCCCATAGCCCTGCTCCTTCATTTTGGCAAAGGCCGGACGGGTCACGTAATACGCGCCGTTCAGGTGAACATCGAGCACCGTCTGCCAGTACTCCGGCTCCATTTTCAAAAAGCTCTTATCCCGAAGTATTCCCGCATTGTTCACGAGTACGTCCACCCGACCGAAGGCGTCCAACGCAGCCTGCACGATGGCTTCCCCTCCCTCGACGGTGGATACCGAATCCCCGTTGGCGATGGCTTCTCCGCCAAGTTTGCGAATAGCCGCCACCACCTCTTCGGCAGGCGTGGAAGATCCCTCCCCGCTGCCGTCCGTCGCTCCGCCCAAGTCGTTGACCACGATTTTCGCGCCGCGTTTCGCCAATTCCAGTGCGTAGGCGCGTCCCAATCCCCGACCCGCGCCGGTGACGATAGCCACTTTTCCTGCAAAATCCATGGGTTCGGGTGGATGCAGCCGTTCCAGTTCGTCGTCGTCCAACGGTACGGCTTTCCAGAAATAGCCGGAAAATCCCCGCTCGGGGTCGCGGTGATGGCGACGGAAAGACATGCGCAGCTTCTGGCCGACGTGCACGTCACCCAGTTCGCAATCGGCCATGTCGGCCATGAAACGTCCCCCGCCGTCGAACTGAATCATACCGTAAATCGCCGGAGGATCGATGGAGACGGCCAGCATGTCGCCGGTGAAGGTCTTTACCGCCGCCGTGCGTTCGGCGAACTCGTAGTCGTCCTGGCTGTCCGTGGCCGTACAGGAGGGATTCACGCAGACCCGCGTCTTGGGAAATTGCGCGGTGCCGCATTTGCGGCATTTTCCACCCACGAGCCCCAGCAGCATCTTCCGGTTGCGCCATAACGAGGTCAAAGCCGTTTGCGCGGGCGCTTCGGCGCGAATGCCCATCTCGGTCTGCATCAAATCCCGGAATTTGAGGAATTTCAGGTAGTTGTCCAGCGTTTTCTTGCGCGCCAGATTTCCTTCCACACCCATCCGTGGAGCGAGATGCAGGATTTCTTCCGTCACCCGGAAGCACAACGCATCGCAGCCCTGTCCGAATCCCGCCATGAGGATGCGATCACCGGGACGGGCGTTTTCCAACTCACGTGCAAGCAACAGAATCGGATGCGCCACGCCGGTTTCCCCGCAAACCTCGTGCATGTTGTCCGCCACCTGTTCGGGCGAAAACCCGAGCTTTTTCGAGATCTTGCGATGCTCCGCCTTGAAAATGCAGGGAAAGGCGAACCGGGTAATGTCGCCGGGGTTGAGGTTCAGCTTCTCCAGAAGTCCCGTTACGGCCTGAGGAACGATTTTCGAGTATCCCTCGTCCCTGGCCCAACGTTCCTCCCAGGTGTAATCGAAAGGACGATCCGCGCCTCGGAAGTGGTCGATGAAATCGTGGCTGACGCTGAACGAGCCTTCGAATTCGGCGATCACGCGGTCATTTCCGAGCAGCAAAGAGGCCGCCCCGTCTCCGAACCACATTTCGTGAAAATACGAGGATTTCGTCCGGCGGCTGTCCGAAGCGGCCAGCAGCACTCGTCCCCCTCCCCTTTCCGACTCCAGCGTTTCCAGCGCGGAAATCAGCGCGCTTGTCGCGGCTTTCTGGCTGGACGAGGCGTCGAGCGTCAACACCTCGTCGGGCAGATTGAGCGCCGTGGAGACGATGGCCGCCTGCTGACGGTCGGCGAACGGCAAAGTTGTGGAGGCCAACAGCACCTTGGCGATGTCGGACCGCTCCTGTCCGCGAAGGCAGTCTCGGCAGGCTTCCACCGCCATCGTCAGGGCGTCCTCGTCGAGTCCGCACATGGAGCGTTCCCCCTGCGCCACCGCAATGGTCGCCGGGGCGAACCACCCCATGGCCTGGTAAATGCTCGACCGATCCAGGCGCAGGCGGGGAATGTACGCGCCGAATGCCATGATTCCCGTCATCTTGAAGCCTCCCTTAAAGCGTTCGTGTCCGTAAACGCACCCAACGATCCGACCCTACAAAGCCATCCGCACAGCATTGCCGCAACAAACCACTTTTCGGGGCCGAATCACGTCCGAGTCACTCGGGTCCGGTTTTTCAAGACATTAAAAACGCTAAAACTTGAACAGCTTCTCGATGAGCTGCGATTTCATCAGGTCGCCCTTGATGACCAGTTTTTTCTGGCTGTACGCCGCCATGGCGGACATCTGCCGCGTGGTGATCGCCGCGAACACTTCGTCGGCCATGATCAGCGTGGTGGTCGGGTTGTCGGCTTTTCCCTTTTCAATCCGCAGGGTTCCGTCTTCCACGGCCACGATCCATTCGCCGCCGCACTCGCCGGTGATGGAATACTGAAACACCACGCTCAGCCCTTTGGCGGGACCGGGCTGGAATATCTCCGTCATTTTCTCGAACAGACCGGCGACGGTTTCGGGCGTCAAAGCCGGACCATCGCCGCCGCTTTTCTCTTTTTTCTTGGTGCTTTTTTCGAGAGGAACTGCGCCCATCGCACCGGAGACCGCCGCCATGGCGTCGGGGTATTCGTCGCGAGAATCGAGGGCGCGAAGCGGCTGGAAGAGGTCGCGGATCGCTTCGGGGGTGGGGGGGGCGTCTTTCGTGCCGAGACTCTTCCAACTTCCGGTGACGACAGCCGCGCGGTTGAATGCACCCATTCCGGCGTTGTAAATGCCGCCGGATTCCGGGCAGCGCGAGGAACAAAGGAATATCACGAGGGGCGCGACGTACTCCGGAGCCATTTTTTCCACGATATCCGGCGGAAAGAGTCCTTCGGTCAGGCGACTCGCCGCCACCGGAGCCACGGTATTGACTTTGATGTCGTAGCGTCCGCCTTCGATGGCAAGGACGTTCATCAGCCCCACCAGGCCCATTTTCGCCGCAGCGTAATTGGCCTGACCGAAATTGCCGTAGAGTCCGGCGGCGGAAGTGGTCATCACGATCCGCCCGTACCCCTGTTCTTTCATTTTGGAAAAAGCCGGGCGCGTCACGTAATACGCGCCGCTCAGGTGGACATCCAGCACCGCCTGCCAATGCTCCGGTTCCATTTTCAGAAAGCTTTTGTCCCGCAGGATTCCCGCGTTGTTGACGAGCACGTCCACACGACCGAAGGCGTCCAGCGCGGCCTGCACGATGGCTTCTCCTCCCTCGGCGGTGGACACCGAGTCGTAGGAGGCCACGGCGTCGCCGCCCATTTCCTTGATGATGGCCACCACTTCGTCCGCCGGACTGGCCGAGCCGTCGTCGCCGCCGCTTTTCGAGCCACCGAGGTCGTTGACCACGACTTTCGCGCCGCGTTTCGCCAACTCCAGCGCATAGGTGCGTCCCAGTCCCCGGCCCGCGCCGGTGACTATGGCGACTCGATCATCGAAACGGAGGGCGGCTTCGGTCGTGTGGGCTTCGCTCATCGGTTCAAGACTCCTTGTATTCGCAGATTCCTTTGTCGATTACGATTTGACCGCTTTCCAGGTTCACGACCCGGAACAGCGCCTTGCCCGGCTCGATGTTCCAGACCTGAGTCTGAATCGGCACGCCGGGATAGAGAGGTTTGGAAAAACGGGTGCGGAAACGGGTCATGCGCTCCGGTTCGCCGCCCAGCACCTCGTTGGTGAGGTTCCGGCAGGCATAGCCGTGAGTGCAGAGGCCGTGCATGATCGGCTTTTCGAATCCCATCGCCTGGGCGAATTCGGGATCGACGTGCAGGCCGAAGATGTCCCCGGAAAGGCGGTAGATCAGCGGCTGGTCGGGGCTGGGCAGATCGTCCACGGTGATGTCCGGGTCGCGGTCGGGGAAAGTGGTGTCGTCCTTGGGGGGCGCATCGCCGCCGAATCCGCCGTCGAAACGGCTGAACAGCGTGAAAATATTGGTGAAAAGCGGATTTCCGTTGGAATGCCGGGTTTCCGCCTCGGCCACCACGAGCGCGCCTTTGCCTTCGCCCCGGTCGTAGTAGTTCGTGATTTTCCCCAGCGTCGTCAACGTGCCTTCCACCGGGATCGGGTTGTGGAAAATGATGTCCTGCTCGCCGTGCAGGATGCCCATCAGGTTCGCATCGGAGGCGATGGCCGACTCCATGAGGAATTCGAACACCGAGCCAATGGAGTAACTCGGCAACACTTTCATGCCGTTTTCGTAGACGTAGGCCAGATCCTTGAACCCGGCGCCCACACCGATGCCGTACAGGGCGACGTCTTTCCAGTTGTAGTTCTTCTCGAAGGGTCCGATCGGTTTGCCGATCGCTTCGCGGTTCAATGCCATAATCCACTCCTGTGTGCTTTGGGATGAGATGAATAAAAATCGCTCGAATGTGACGGAGTTGTAGAACAATCCGTACTATAGCACCTCATTACTGCGCCTTCCAATGAAAAGTTTCAACCTTTTTTCCGGCGAAGTAAGCTCTGTTTTTCGTGGGGTTGAAATGGGAGTCGAAGGGGCCCAAAACCTCACTTTGCGGGAAATTTCGTCACATTTGCACAAAAAACGGCACAAGGTCAAAACGGCTCCATCCCTTCTGTCAAACGGGCCACGGTTTCGGCACGTATTTTTTCGCAACTAGCTAAAAGCTCTTCCAGGCCGCTTTCTCCCATGTTTCTCTTCAAATCCTCTAAAATAGATGCAAATTGTTGGTACCCAGAATCCTGGGAATCCACCACCGCTTGTGCCTGTAAAATGGCGGCAGCGTTGGCGGCTACGTCCTCTTTCAATGCCCGTAAAACATTCGCTTGCAATTGTAAAGTGGTTGACATTCCAAATGTATCTTTAATCTGCCGCCCAATTTCGAGGGCAGGTTTCGTCGCTTGCAAACTCTCAAGGAAAAATTGCTCCTGTTTAAAACGAAACGCCAAATACACTAACGCGGCCTGCTCGCCCATTCGATTTTCTATATCCCGAAAAATCTTAAGAGTTTTCTTTAATAACTCGAGCGCTTTCGATGTCTCAGCTTCTATAAGAGCAAGCTTGTTCAAGCTGTTCGCCTCCCCCAAGCGGTCCCCGGTCTTACGAAACAGCGCCAACGCGGACTCGTACGCTTTTCTGGCTCCTTCCAAATCATCCCGGTGTACACAAATATTTCCCATCGACTTAAGGCAATCGGCCTCGCCTAGGCGATTTTCAATCTCGCAATTAAGTGCCAAAGCAGATTTGTATATGATACTGGCTCCTTCCAAATTCCCCGTCCGCACGAAAAGATCTCCCATCGACTTAAGGCAGTTTGCCTCCCCCAAGCAGTCACCAATTTTCCGAAAAAGAGACAATGCTGACTCGTACGGTTCACGAGCGCTTTTCAAATCATCCGTCCGCACGAAAAGATCGCCCATAGACTTAAGGCAGTTCGCCTGCGCGAAGAAATCCTTTAGTTTTTCAGCATCTTCAAGGGATTTTTGCAGCAGAGCACGTCGCTCCGAGAAGGACCAATCGAAAAAACTAGCCCATTGTGCAAGGCCAGCACCAAATCGCCCCAGCAAGCTTTGCTTGTCATCGGTTTGAATGGAGGGCCAGTTTCCATCGATGGCATGACCCATTGCCTGTTGCAGGTTGTCTACTTCGTCCAATGCCATAAAATGGGCTGTTTCGATACTTTCGGAAGTCATTTGCAGATCGATCCCATGCATCCAAGCTGCCATAACCCTACAGAATCGATGCGTGTAAGGGGTAGAATCGTATTCCCTGTCTTTTTCCCGTATGGTTTCACGCATGAGAGGGTGCAAGCTGGCGCGGCGCGTGTTGCGCTGCATATGGACCTGCACGACATGTTGAAGGCGCAGACGTTCGAGCACGTCGGCCATGTCATCTTTTTCGCCTCCCGCCACATCCAACACCATCTCCCACCGCCCCCCGGAAGCGGGATGGAAGCAAAGCACGGCCCGAAGCAGATCCCAAGCCTCTTTTTCATCCTCGAAGGCTCGCAAACTGATTCCCAGCACGGCGGCGAGGATGCGGCGGTTGCGAGCGTCGGCGTCCTGCACGTCTTCGACGGGCTTTTTCCCCGGCACATGCATCACGGATTTCAGGTTTTTTTCCAGTGAAGACGACAACTTACGGATGGCCTCGGTGCATTCCATGTCCTGCGCGAAAAGCCGGATGTTGGCGACGGCGATTTCCACCGCCAGCGGCAAGCTACCGAGTTTTTCGACCGCCAGAGTGTGCAACAGTGTCAGGTCTTCTTCGCTCGGATTCCGGTCACGCAACCGGTCGGACAAAAAGCGCTTCAGTTCTTCATCGCTGAACACATCCACACGCAAAAGGGGCGGAGCGCCCGGCAATGCGATCAGGAGGGCGTCGTCCCTGGTGGTGATGACCGTATGCCACGTGCTGGCCGAATCGGGAAGAATCCGGTCGAGTTGGCTCTCCTCATCGACGTTATCCAGTAGAAGAAGGCTTGAACCCGTGGAAAACGCCTGCCGGAGAAGGCTGTAGATCGTGGCGCGATAGGCGGACTCTTCGTCCATCTGCATCGGTCGCTCCGGAATGCCGACCCCGCAGCGCTTGAGAATCAGGATGGCGTTTCGGAGCGTGTCGCCTTCGATATCCGCCCGTACGTGAATCACGTGGTCGTAGTCGCCTTCATAGTCTTCGGCGTATTTCAGCGCCAGATAGGTTTTTCCCACCCCGCCCATGCCGGTCAACCGCACTCCCGTAATTCCGGCGGTGCCTTTTTCCACAAGGTTTTTCCGAAGTTCTTCAAGAATTCCGGTACGTTCGATGTAATCCGGCACCCTTTCCGGCGCTCCGGCCTCCCAGGCGGATTCGTCGTATGGTTCAAGCCGTTTCTCGATCTCCTTTTTCCAGGCTTCGGTAACTTGATCCCGCCGGTGAAGCTCGCGCAGAATCTGAACGATGAGTTCGTGCATGATCTGGTTGTCGCCGATCTTCAAATCACGCTTCAAAATCCCGGCCAACCGACGGGTGCTGTCGATCAGATTTCCTGCAACTCCGAAGGTCGCAACATCGGCAGCGGCTCCACCGAGTTCCAACGCGCTTTGCAACAGATCGCCCCATTCGCCTCGCCGGTCCAACGACGCCTTTTCCAACCCTTCATCAAGCATCTGAAGGGTGATTTCCAGCACTTTGTCGATGTCCACCCGATCAGTCGGGAGATTCTCGGGAGGTTCTTTTTCCGTCATGATGCACCTGCCTGGCATGGGATTTCGGCTTGGGAATACCCGGATAATACCAATCCATGATGGCAATTGCAAACACTTGATGGTAGGATTTGCATGGCTTGGAGAACGAGTGGAATCCCAACGACGTACACTCCCTCTCCCGCCGGAAAAGGTTTCCTGCGTCTACGGGTCCATGCGAAATCGGTACCGGGAAAAATCCCCTCTTTTTTGCCGACCCATCCCCAGTTTTATGAAAGTCTGTCTTGGACAAGAATAGGATGACTTCGCTCGTTCCGAGTGCCGCTCGTAAGGGCGGTGTATCGAGGAATCCCTACGAAAAACACTATGGTTCGATACAATTTGCTTCGCAAATCACTCTCCATGAGCGTTTTTATTCTTGGATGAAAAACTGGAGATGAGTCAGTCTTTTTTGCTGAAAATTCGCAAAAAACCTTGCACTTTTCGATCTTGTTCCCTATAAATCAATGCTCTTTCGGCGAAACGCCGGAGACGGATACATGTTTAGATCTGGTCCAGAGGAGACGTGAAATGCCAAGAATCAGCCGAAGAACCTCCGATACCGGCAGAAAAAAAGAACGGGCTCCCAAGGTTTCCTATCCTCGCAAGCCCACGCCGCTGGAGATCGCCAAGAAAACTTACGGTTCCAAAGAAGAACTGGTCAACCTTTGCGTGACGAAGCTTGAAAAACGGGAAGAAGAGTCCAAAGACGACTTCAAGGCCCGCCTGAGCAAGGTGTCTTGCGCCAAACTGATGAATCTGCTGGATCAAGTCGAGCAGACGGAAAAAATGGGCGGCAAAGACGCGATTATCGACATCGTGTACCGCTGGCACCGGCCTTTGGGCGACAAAGTGGACGAGGTGTACCTAAAATCCCTCGCCAAACGCAGCATGGGTTCCCTGCTGGACGAAGCCAAAACCATCGAACGCCGCCGGAAACAGGGCGTGCAGCCTCCGGCTTCGATCAAACCCAAAAAGAAAGTGAAAAAAAGCCGGGCCGCCGCGATCTGATCGCTCTCCGGTTTTCAAATCTTCACCCGCATTCGGTACTTTTCCGGCTGCGGGTTTTTTCTTGCCTCGGATCGTCCCCTATTCCCAGCGAAACCACGGCTCCGGCATCCCGGCGCAATCCAGGCAGACCGTTTGGCCGTCGAGCGATACCATGGGGCATTGTGCCTCACGTGCCCCGCAACGAACACAGGGTTCTTTCACCGAACCGGGACGCACCGGCAAACACACATGGGTTTCAATGCGGCAAAAATGCTCCAGCGGCTCCGAGACCAGCACGTTCACCGCTTGAATCAGCGTAAATCCTGCGTTTTCCGCGTGAACCACCATCGAGGGATCGCCCACGTAACGGCCCGACTCACCCCCACCCACCGCATGAAATGAAAAAGGATTGCGCGACATCGAAAATGCCAACGTCTCGCCGGTCAAGGCGTGGTGAAACAGGACATCCCAGGGACGCTCACCGTCCTCGATCCGAACGGCAGCCATCGGCTCATAGTCGCGCAGCAGCATATCCAGGGCATCCGCCGTATCCGTGCGACGGGCACAGGCGATACGGACCTGCTCAAGGCCGTCGAAATGCTCTTCCGCCCGCACGCCGATGCACCAGCCCAGCGCCAATTCCAGGGTGAGACCTTCGTTTTTCACGGCGAAATGGTGCAGATCCCACGGAACCAAGGTCGGATTGGCCCATTTTCTGACGACGCGCTTCCTCACGGCACACCTCTTTCGTCGCTCGAAATGCTCGGTTTTGCATCTCGCGTTGCCGTGAAATCCGGTTCCGGTATCACCTGGCAATCGCTCCAATTTATCGATTTTTACTCTACCAGAAGGATTTTGAAACATTCAAGGGGGAAGCGCAGGAAAGCGGGCGGAAATTACATGAGTGCGAAACATTGTAAAAGCTTATTCCAAGGAGAAAAACGTAGGGGCGAGTGTAGTGAACAAAGTGAACGGAGCTCCCCAAAAACCGAAAAACTCTGTCAGAACGGGGGGCTACAGTCGCTATGCTCCTTTCACCCGCCCCTACATTCATCCTCCCTTTTTTGAGGTTTCAAACGAAAAAACAGATTTTGCACTATTTTAATGTCCGCCCCGAAAAGCGAGGACTCCGTTGCGGTTTTTCGGATGTTCATCCAGCCTGCGAAGACGCCTCGCGTTCTCTCCGGCAACGGTCGAGGTAGCGTTCAACGTGGCGAGCAGCAAGCTCGAATTCTTCGGGATAAATCGAAAGCGACACCGGATACGGCTCTTTGTCGAGATCCCGCACGGAGGCGTCCCAGCCGCCGCCGGTCAGGTGTACGACGATGCGGTCATTTTCGGCCACCGTTCCACGCTTCAGCGCCTCGAACAACCCCGCCATGGCGACACCCGCCTCCGGGCAGGGATCGACACCCGGTACCTGCGCCAGCATCGCGCAGCCTTTTCGAGCCTCGTCGTTGGATACCGCCAGCAACTCGCCGCCGCTTCGGGTCACCACATCGTACACGCCTCCGGCGACTCCATAAGGCGGATCGGCATTGGCCAGCACGTTGGAAAAGGTACGGCTCAAGCGGTCGAGAATCTCGCTTCGCTCCATCTTCCGTACTTCGCGACTTCCACTGTCCCAGGCATCCACCATGGGGGTGAAAGGCTGGTTCTGCACGAGGTGCAGCCGCATGGGTCCACCCGACCATCCGCCGTCCCGCAACCGTTGCGCCGCTTCGAAGGCGGCGACACCGCCGGTGCCGCTTCCCACCGCCTGAAAGTAATGGTCGGGAATGCCGCCCATCGCTTGCGCCGCCCGCAACACGGGAACTCCCATGGAGTCACGCCGGGCGATGTTCCAGGCTCCGCCCTCGCGCACGAGACGATCCTCGAAGCACTCCTGCAAACGCCCTACCATAGCGATGGCATCGGGATATGCCGATTCCTTCAGCAAAATCAGCATCGGGCCACGCCCATCCGGGCAGGGTGTGGTCATCATCTGTTTTCGGGCGGATTCCGGCACGACGACCACCGCGTCCATACAAGCCCGCGCGCCCATTTCCAGCGCGGCCACTCCAGCGTTTCCCGCCGAACTGATAACCAGGGTCTTGGAACTGCATTCGCAGACCCGCAGCATTACGCCGGTGGCTTCGAGCATTTTGAACGTGCCACCGGTCAAACAGGCCTCGTGCCTGGGAAAATAGCCGCTAAGCAGCAGCCACAACTCTTTGAGTCCCAACTCTCGACCGAGGTCGTCGGCCCGAACGCAACAGATGGTCATCTCCGGGGCTTTCGTGGCATCGAAAGGCAACCAGTCTTTGTAGGCGGCAAAAGTACCTGGATTTCCGGCAAGTTCGAGGCATCGTTTCTCGTACCGGGTCTGTAAAAACGACGCTTTGCCGCATTTCGGGCAATGGATGTCGTGGCGGTCGCGATCCGTTTCCCATCCGCATTGCAAACAGGCCAGACGGTAACGGCTTGCACGGTTGTGGCGGGGTTCAGTCATTGCGCGTCGGTCCCAGGTTCGTTGCAGATACGTTACGGCAAAAAGGACGGTCGTCGGCGTCCTCCACCGAATGGATTCTAAGAAAAGTCACCATACCTTTTCGCCGTGGAGCGGGCAACCTTTTCCGTCAGGCACGCGGTTTTTTGTCGCACTCGTCTGAACGCCAAGATCCCAAGCCAAAGCACGCCAAAAATCCACGCTTCCGATGCCTGCATACTCTGACAGCCGCCCGAAGACGTCGCCCCGGGCGATGCCTGCATACTCTGACAGCCGCCCGAAGACGTCGCCCCGGGCGTTTCTCCCTCCGTGGCGAAGTCGTCTTCGTATTCACCATGTATGATTTCGTTGAATTCCTCGCTCTCTCCGGTGTCTTCCTCGTCCTGCTCGTCGTCGGAATTCTCAGTAATATCGGCATGTTCCGAGTCTGCATCATCGTCCAGGTCTTCGTCCCCATCGGTGGACGGGCGATCCTCCACGGTGATTTCCCAACGTACGATCTGACGGGACAGGTCGGAAAACTGCGGGTTACGCATCAATGTCGTGCGGTCGTACAGTTCGACCTCCAGCACGTGCCGCCCCACACCGTAATCCGTGGAATTGAATGAAATCAGTTCCGCGTTGCCAACTTCTTCCCCGTTTACGCGCCATGAAATGGCGATTTCATCCGGGTCGGGAACTTTATGGGGCACAGACCAGTCCCATGCATCGCCCAGCCCCATCGTCGTCGAGATCGTCTCCGGGCCGAGATCGCTTAAAAAGGTGTGTTCGTGGATGCCGCCGATCATCGCCTCGGCGCAGACCGGGCAGAAAGGTTTCTGCAACTCCCTCATCTTACAGGTGAATTTCGGTCGGTAAATCGGCTGGTCGTACATGCCCGGCGTTTCGCTGTACCGAGCGCCCTCGAACAATCCCACCACGTGGCGATACAAGGAGAAACTGCCGTCCACCGGGGTGGGCAAAGGGGTGTCGTCCTCGATCCATAGCGTCCAGGGAATCTCGCTCCGTTCCGTTTCGAAAGTAACGTTCGGGTCGTGATCGTGGGCCGGATAGGCTCCGGGTGTTACGGCGTCGGAATACTCGTCGCTCAGTCCGCCGAGTTCGTGGGCGAGTTCGTGGGCGACGATCTCGGTGGCCATAGGATGCACCGAAGCCGTCTGCGCCGCCGCACCGCCCGACCCTCCGTACATCGAATCGTTGACGAGGATGAAAACGAAATCCACGTCTGGGGCAGGCTGGGCCGCGATGCTCTGCGCTTTCGCCGCATCGCAGGTCAGCAGGCGTTGAATGCCGTACGTGTAGAAGGTGCAATCGAAAGCGGTGTCCACCTCCCCGCCGGTGGTGTCGCCGTAATCGGCTCCCGATTCGTTCGAAGCCACGAATAGCCGGTAGACGTTGAAAAAACCTCGGTATTCCCGGTACGGCGTTTGAGAAAATATCCCACTGAAAAAACTGTCTACGTGGTCGACAAAGGCTTCCCGCTCTTCGGCACGGTAGCCATCACCCAAAATCACGACGTCCAACGTGTTCGAAGGATCGCCGCTTTCCCAAAGCGTTTCGAAATCGTAGGAGTCGGCGCGCGCGTCGTGAAAGGCGACAAACAGCAGCAACATCGCGAAAATCGGAGCTTTTTTCACGTTACGGTCCCGCTTTCTTCCACGGGGATGCGCCAAGATCCAGGCTTGCCGCCTCGACGTACTCCACGTCTTTTTCTCCTTGTTTCGTTTCGGCACGCTCGAAGACAAGTCTGCCTGGAAGGGCGGAGACCGGAAGACGGATCAGCAAGACCGTCGAATCCTGTTGCACTGACGCTACACTTGATTCATCGAGTTCATGAGGCAGAGGTACGCGAAGACGAAAGGGATTGTTCAGGCCGAGCGACCACAAAACCTTGTCGCCATCGCCACGCAAGGTCAGGCGATAGGACGAGGTTTCGGACTTCGCGGTTTGCTTCTGTCGCACCGGTCCTTTTTTCAACCAGGCGTCAAGCATTTCGAGCGACTCCGGCCCGATCCTCACCTGCAATAAAACATGCTCGGAATCCGCCGCCCACAGTGGCGAGATACACATCAGCACCAAGCAGAACCCAAAAAGCACAAACGGGCGTATCATTGCGGCTGTCCCATTTGGTTTTTTCGGGGTCTTGGCGGATTTTTCAGACGCTTGGGAGGCTTGGTCGGATCCGGCATCGTGGACGGATCTTGCGGCATGGCCGGCAGGCGGTCCACGTCTTCTTTGGACACCGGACGGCCAACAACCTCGATGAATTCCGGCACTGCGTAGCGGATGTATGCGGCCCTCTGCATCACGTTGGCGAGGTTGACACTATCCTCCCGTTTGTCGGTCATTCTCAACATCACGCGGGAATCCTTGATTTCGCCAACGATTTCCACGGGATAATCGGCGCGAAGTTTCGTCAAAAGGGCGTCGTCGGGCTTTGCGGAAAATGCCACTTCGATGCGATTCGTGAGAAAAAGAAGATTTTTCACCTTCTTTTTCGAAACGCGATAGAACACGCGATAAGCGAAATCCAACTCCTTGTCTTTCTTCATGTATTCCGCCATCACGTTCCATTTTTGCTCGTCCGCACCGGCCATCAGACGAACCCCGTAAATGCCCCGCTCCAGCAGTTCTTCTTCCTTGAGTTCCGAAATCACCAGCCGCACTTTGTTTTTATAGTAGGTGTGGCGGCTTTTTTTATCGGCGTAGGCCTCTTTGAACTGGCATCCGACGAATTGAAAATCCTGCTTCAGTTCCTGTTTTTTTCCGTTTTCGTCGAAATAAAACATGTCCCGCGTCGCTACGGGAATCACCTTGGAAGGTCCGAGATGCTGGATGGTCGGTTTCATGTCCCTTTGCGGGATGATGCCCCCGGAATCCTGTGCCTGGGCCGTCGAGCAAAACGTGAGAAATCCCAAGAAAATCGATAGAATACAAATGATTCGTGCGTTGTCCGCCATGCCTGTTGCCTCCAAACCGGCCTTCTCGGGGAGACCGTCTCCACGAGAGCGGATCGAGTCTAAAACAAAGCCCGGAGGTTTGTCTAGCACGAATTATTTATTAAAGTCGTAGCGAGACGCAAAAAACCGAAGGTATTTCAAGAAGTTGGAGCCATTTTCACCTGCAGGCAGACTCCACAGTCTGTCGAGGATGAAAATCGTGAAACGAGTGAAAGATCGAGAGCTTTCAAATCGCAGCAGGTTCTTATAAATTTTTCGGACCCGGCAATGTCGGATAAAGCAATTATCCGACCGAACTTTGGAGGATTTTTTTCAGGGACAACTATTTGATAATAGAGGAATTCTTCGTGAAAATCACCAGTTTCGGATCCACAGAATCGTCGGTGACTCCGTAAAAGCGCTGTTCTTCGATCTCTCGGTGATATTGCAACCCGACGAGGTCGCGGTCCACCGTTGCGGAGTACAGAATTTCCGGCACGGTATTGACGGTGGAGATCCGATACATCTGGTCCAGCGAAGGATAATCGATAAGCACCCAGATCTTGCCCGTGTAGCTGATGCCGTCTCCGCGACCGCTGCCGTCCGTGGTCGCCGAAATCAGCTCGGTGTCATCCGGCAATTCCTGGCCGGTGTAATTGCGGATCATGTTGCCTACAGAGAAGGATCGACCCTGGGCGATGGTCTTTTCCTCCGGCTTTTCGGGATCGGGTGTCGTGCAGGTGAATTCGTAGATGTAAATCGATTCCCGATCACAAACGTAGTATTTCGGCACACCGAGATTGATGCTGAACAGGCAGCTTGTCTCCGTAATACCGAGGTCTGGCAGCGTGAAACTGTTGACGTCTCCGCAATTGCTGATGCCCGTAATGCGCCGCAAACCGGAGATGCCGTCCGCCTGTTCGTAAAGCTTGAATTCAAGTCCGCTGTTGTAATCGCGGTCGCGCACGATGTTCAACGGATCGGCGCAGCTTTGTTCGGCATTCAGACCGCTGGCCGTCGCCGTCCAGTTCTCCAGAAACGCGCCGTTCCACGTGGCGGAGAGATACCCGGCGTCCGTCATGAAAAAGAAGCTGTCGGAATTGGGGTAATCGCGGAAACTCAGTGCAAGTTCCCGTATCGGGTGGTCCGCAAAGCCGCAGTTGGTCCCTTTGGCGTCCAGAAGATCGGAAATGGAAATCTCCAGCTTGGTGATTAACGCCGCCGCGGTTTCGTCGTCCCCGTCTCCGTCGGCGTCCTGCACCCGTTCGATTCTTCCTGTAAACTCGCCGCTCACCGTCTCGTGGGTATCGAACACCACGTAATAATCGGTCGTTTCGGGAGCCGTAAAGGTGAGAAATTCGACGAAATCGTCATGGCCGCTGTCCTCGTAGGCCAGACATTCACTGGTATCGTAGCAACTGTTTCGCAGGACGTAGATCAGGACGTCCTCGTTGGCCATGTACATTTCCGTATCGATCGTCTCCCCGACGGTCAACGATACCCGGACAATGGCCTCGCTTCCGTACGCTTTCACTCCCCCGGCGGTGCCGGAAATGCAACGTTCCCCATTGATGTTGCTCAGATAACCTCCGGGAAAAGTACTCGCAAGCTCTGGAAACTCGAACGTTTCGCCGGTCATGATGTAAGGATCGGCACAGGTGCCCTGCCCCGTGACGACCGGAATCTCGTCCTCGTCGCTATCCGGGGTTTCGGTGGGTGTATCCGAACGGTCGCTATCGGTGGGGAGATCTTCGTCCGGGTTCGGACCTACACTTTTTTTGACGCAATTTCCTGTGGAATCAAGCACATATCCATCCGGGCAGACGCTCATCGCCTGGCAGACACCGTTGACCATTTCCTGGCCCAATCCGCATTCGCTCAGGGATTCTTCCGTGCATCCCGCCAAGCAGATCAGCATCCACAATACCAGACCCCATGCGATTGTACTCCAACGCGCCGTGTTCATGCAGGGTTTCCTCCAGACGCTTCGCTTTGCCTCTTTCTGGCAAACTTCACGATGGTGCTTTTGGCCCGGTAGACCAGCACACGGGCCAGAAGTTCCTTGACTTTCGGGTAATCATCCAGTGTTTCGGTCAACGCCTCCTCCGGGAAATGAATCGCTTCGGTCGGTTCCATCGCCGTCACGTCCGCCGTACGAGGTTCGCCGGTCAACAGGGCGATTTCCCCCACCACGGCACCCGGTCCGAGGTTGGCCAGCACGGCGGTCTGCCCGTCTTTGGTCGCCTTGACCTGAACCATCCCTTCATGAATGTAATAAAAGCAGTCGCCGTCGTCGCCCTGCCGCACGAGAACGTCTCCCGGCTCGAAATGCCTCAACGTCGCCATATCCACCAGGGATTCTTTTGCGTCCGGGCCAACCGTTTCGAAGAGAAACGCCTCGTCGAGGGTCGTGCGTATCCGCTGTTTATCGTCCGACACGCCACTGCTCCTTTCCTTCCCGCTTCAAGTGCGGGCTCGGGGCTGAACGTCAGATGCTTTTTATAAGCCTCAGCATAATATACCATAGTCTACGAAGCAACGCGAAGATGCCGAAATCGGCACCAAGCGAAGAAACAAATCATCCTACCCGATTCGCTCGATCCCGCCCATGTATGGCCGCAAAACCTCCGGAATCATCACCGATCCGTCCGGTTGCTGGTAGTTTTCGAGGATGGCGACGACGGTTCGCCCGACCGCCAGCCCCGAACCGTTGAGCGTGTGACAAAATCGGGGTTTCGCTTTTTTCCCTTTGGGGCGGTAGCGCAGGTTCATGCGTCGCGCCTGGAAATCGCCGCAATTGGAACAGGAGCTGATTTCCCGGTATTTCTCCTGCATCGGCAGCCAGACTTCGAGATCGTAGCAACGTGCCGCGCCAAATCCCAGATCTCCAGTGCACAGCTCCACAATCCGATAGGGCAATTCCAGCAATTGCAGAATGGTTTCGGCATGTTCCAGCAGTTTCAGGTGTTCGTCCCGCGAGGTTTCCGGCGTACATAGGTGTACCAGTTCCACTTTGTTGAACTGATGCTGACGGATGTAGCCCCGCACGTCTTTTCCATACGAGCCCGCTTCGGAACGGAAACAGGCCGTCAGCCCGCACATACGCAGCGGGAGGTCGTCCTCATCCAGGATTTCGTCCGAATGCAGGTTGGTGAGCGGAACTTCCGCCGTGGGAATAAGGTATAGATCCCAGTCTCCCGCAACTTTGAACAGGTCTTCCTCAAACTTCGGAAGCTGTCCCGTGCCGGTCATCGTCTTACTATTGACGAGAAACGGTGCCAGCACCTCGGTATAGCCGTGCTTTGCAGTGTGGATATCCAGGAAGAAGTTGTAAAGCGCCCGTTCCAGTCGCGCGCCCGCTCCCATCAGCACCGTAAACCGCGCCCCGGCGATTTTCGCGCCGCGTTCGGTGTCAAGAATCCCCAACTTCGCGCCGAGTTCGTCGTGCCATTTGGCATCGAAATCGAAGCGGGTCGGCTCACCTACCGTGCGAAGCACCGGGTTGTCGTTTTCCGACTCGCCCACGGAGGTTTCGTCGAGGGGCAGGTTGGGCACCGACAACAACACGGCCTCGATTTCGCCTTCCACGGCCTTCAATTCGGGATCGATGGCTTTGATGCGCTCGGAAAGCTCTTTGAGTTCGCCGCGTTTCGCCTGCAACCCCTCCTGATCCTTGGCTTTTGCCAAGGCGGCCATTTCCTTGTTGGCCGCATTGAGTTCTGCCCTCAGGGATTCGACGCTACCGATCAGTTCCCGGCGCTTTTCCGCAAGAGGAATGAGCGGCTCCACGGTATCCTCGGCGTGGCGAGTCGCGAGTTTTTCGCGTACGAGATCGAGATTTTGCACGACGTATTTCAAATCAAGCATGATGTCCTCGTTTCATGGATAATCCCCCCGGCTTCGGATAAAAAACCGGCGATTCGGCAAAAAAAGCGGTCGGTTGCCAGGATAGCACCGGGCTTTTCCCACTGTCAATCTCACGGTCGAATCGATCCTAAGCACTTGACAAGACAAAAATGCCTTTTACTTTGTAACCAATACATTTTTACACTTCCGACAAAGAGAGGAAACCATGCCATCCTTCGAAAATCTGAACCAAGACGAATTGAAAGCCGAACTGGAACGTACCGAGAAAAAACTCGAAGACGCCCGTCAGGAAAGAGACTTCATGGGAAAACTCAGCGGCGCACACATCAGTGCCAGTGAACTGAGTCGGCTGGACCTCGAAATCTCACGTTATGAAGACACCGTCTCGGACCTGAAATCCCGTATCGGCTAAAACGAAACGCTATTTTAAAGTCCCGAGTTTTCCTGCTTATTCACAGCAAGGATTACACTACGATTCCCGCCAAAATTCCGCCATATATCACAGAATACTGTCGCATTTTACAGTTATTTCTGTAATATATGGCAGTTCCTATTGAAACGGGCTAAATTGCTCCGTTTTCCTCCTTCCGTTGCCTTGGCATACATTTCGCTATTCCCCTTACAAGGACACAAAACCGCAAACAGCTGTGGATCTTTTACAAATCGACAATTATATTGAATCGCCCCAGACCGGCGTGGAACCGCCTCGAATTCTGGCATAATTATATGTTGGAGAAAGGCTTATTGTTTGCTAAAAGTCTATTCCAGGCGACTGGCCGAGCCTTGCGAAGAAGATGCGTATGCGGATAAACGTGGCGATGAACTGCACCACGACTCCCCGTACTACGAATCGTCTGCAAAAAGGCGGGAGATCGCCCGAAACGGACGTCTAAGCCGAACGCGGGCTTGCCGTTCGTGGAAGTACGGTCAACGAACCCATTTTTCCAACATGGCGAATGGGTGACGCGGAAACGTTTTCCGAAACCGGGTCGCGAGCGATTTTTCGGCCTTTTTCTCGTTTTTTTCCAAGGCGGAAGGGAATTTTGCGACTAATGTACGGTGTTTCGGAAATGGACCCGACCTGGAGGCGCAATGAAAAACGACAGCGGTTGAAAGTTTTTCGTATTGAATATGCATTTGTACTTTTGCCTGGAAAAAACTATTTCAAAGCCAAAGGACCGAAAACATGGAACTGAAAAAACACAAAGGAAAACTGTTGATTCTCACTCCCGGTATGGGAGCCGTCGCCACCACCTTCATCGCGGGCGTGGAATCCGTCCGTCGGGGACTCGGCAAGCCGATCGGGTCGGTATCTCAGATGCAGACCATCCGCCTGGGCAAGCGCTCGGAAGACCGCAACCCCTTCATCCGCGACGTGGTGGACATCGCGCCGCTGGACGATCTCGTGTTCGCGGGCTGGGACGTCAAGGGCGACAACGTGTACGAATCCGCCGCCAACGCCAAGGTACTGCGACCCGAAACCCTTGATCCCATTGCGGATTTCCTTAAAACCATCGAGCCGATGCCCGCCGCATTTTCGCGGGATTACGTCAAAAACCTCGACGGCCCCAACGTCAAGCAGATTCAAAACAAGTACGACCTGGCACAAGCATTGCGGCAGGACATTCGCGACAAAATCAAGGAAACGGGCGCGGATCGCGCGGTGATGGTCTGGTGCGGCTCCACGGAAATCTATCTCAGGCCGGACGCCTGCCACGAGAACATTGCGACCTTCGAAAAAGGTCTTAAAGAAAACGACCCGGCCATCGCGCCTTCGCAACTGTACGCCTATGCCGCCCTGATGGAAGGCATCCCTTACGCCAACGGCGCACCGAATCTCTCGGCGGATTCTCCCGCCATGGAAGCCCTGGCCCTGGAAAAGAACCTCCCCATCGCAGGCAAAGACTTCAAAACCGGGCAAACATTGATGAAAACGATCATCGCCCCCGGTATGAAAGCCCGAATGATCGGCATCAAGGGATGGTTCTCGACCAACATCCTGGGCAACCGCGACGGCGAAGTCCTGGACGACCCCGACAGCTTCAAGGCCAAGGAAGTCACCAAGTCCGGCGTGCTCGACATCCTGCAAAAAGACCTCTATCCGGAACTGTACGGCGACCTCTACCACAAGGTGCGCATCAATTACTATCCTCCGCGCGGCGACGCCAAGGAGGGCTGGGACAACATCGACATCTTCGGCTGGCTGGGCTATCCGATGCAGATCAAGATCGACTTCCTCTGCCGGGACTCCATCCTCGCAGCTCCGGTCGTGCTGGATATCGCGCTGTTCCTCGACTTCGCCCACCGCTACGGAGAAAGAGGCATTCAGGAGTGGATGTCGTTCTTCTTCAAGAGCCCGCACGTCGCTCCGGGCCACGTGCAGGAAAACGACCTGTTCATCCAGCACATTCGCCTGAAAAACACGCTGCGCAAAATGCTCGGCGAGGAACTGGTGCATCACCTGGACGAAAGCTTTACGGAGTAGCCCATGGACGAGCGCGCGCCCGCTCCCACAACCGGAGTGATCCTGGCCGCCGGATTCGGTTCCCGGCTGGGCGGAGACAAGGAAAACGCCCTACCCAAGCCGCTGATTCCGGTGCTGGGAAAACCGGTGATTCTGCGCACGCTGGCAAGCCTGGAAGTCGCGGGTTGCCGTAAAACGGTGATCGTACTCGGCTTCCAGGCCGAGCGCATCCGGGCCGCCATTGAGGACGCATACGAGGGGTCGATGGAGATCGTCTACGCCCTCAACGACCGGTACGACCTGGCCAACGGACTTTCCGCGCTCGCCGCGAAACCATATGTGAACGGCGAAACCTTCCTGCTCACCATGGCGGACCACGTGCTGGACGACGCCCTGATGAAAACCGCCGGACCACACAGTCCCCCCGAAAACGGGGCCACGTTGCTGGTCGATTACAACATCGGTGGCATTTTCGACATGGACGACGCCACCAAGGTACGCGAGGAAGATGGTCGAATCATGGCGATCGGGAAAAACCTGAACGATTTCAACTGCATCGACACCGGGGTGTTCGTTTGCACCGGAGGATTGCTCGAAGCGCTCTCCGAAGTGTTCGAAGCCAAGGGAGACGTCTCCCTTTCGGATGGCGTGCAGGCGTTGACCCGTAGCGGAAAAATGACCGTGCTCGACATCGGCGACAGCTTCTGGCAGGACGTCGATACACCGGACATGTTGCGCCACGCCGAACAACGACTGAAGGGAGAGGCGTAATAAACCTCTCGCTTTAAAAACATAACACACCGCCGTCCGGATTGGTCCGACACGGCGAACGGATAGGCCGAATCGAAACACGATCCGCAAGGGCAACGAAACCTGTTTTTCCCTTGTTTATCGGGAAGTTACCAAAAAAGTTCGAAGCCCCGACGAAAGCCGGAACGTATGAATATCGCCTACATCACCGATCAGATTCTTCCGCAAAACGCCACGGACACCGAGCAGATTCTCAACATGGTGTCGGCGTTGGGAGGCGCAGGCGCGGACGTGACCCTGTTGGCACCCGCACGGTATTTTCGCACTCCGGCGACACGGGAAGACATCTGCGCGTATTACGAGGTAGAACCGACCTTTCGCATCGAAACGCGGCGCAGCCTGTATCCTTCGCAGCGGGGCATCGAAAAGGCGGCCCACGCCGTGGCGGCTTGCCGCACGGAAACGGTCCGACGTGCGGATCTGCTTTATACGCGAAACATTCCCGTGCTTTTCGCAGCACTGGCCGCAGGCCGTCCGGTGATTTACGAAACCTACCGCCCATGGCCCCGGCAAAAACGCTGGATGGGGGCGATGTTCCGCGCTTTAGCGACCTCTCCGCACTTTCTGGGAGCTGTGCTGCATTCGAACCTCGCGCGTGAAAGCTACCTCGCCGCCGGAGTACCGGGCAAAAAGCTGCTTGTCGCACACAATGGCTACGATCCGCGAAAAATCGCGCCGAAACGCAGCAAAACCGAGGCGCGGCAGGAACTCAGTCTGCCGGTAGAAGGTTCCATCGCGGCCTACGCCGGGCATATTTCGGAGCAAAAAGGCATCGGACTGCTGCTCGACATGGCCGAGGCGCTGCCGGAGATAACCTTCGTACTCGTTGGCTCCCGCAAACGCGGACCCATCGAGCGCCGCGCCGAATCCATGCCCAACGTGCGGATCGTCGGCTGGCAGCGTTTCAGCAAAACCGTGCCGTACCTGTATGCCTCGGACGTACTCTTGATTCCGCCGACCGCCGGACCACTCGACAAAGTGGGCAACACGGTGTTGCCGATCAAAACGTTTTTGTACATGGCGACGGGTCGGACAATCCTCGGACCGTCCACGCCGGACCTGCAAGAATTGCTCCGCGACGGCGAAAACGCCTGCCTTGTCGAGCCGGATCGGTCTCGGGAGTCCATCGAAGCCCTGCGCGCCCTGCTCGGCGACCGTGCACGCCTGGACCGCCTTTCGGCACGGATCGAGCAGGACGCCGCCGGACTCACCTGGGAACGTCGCGCCACCGCCGTGCTGGATTTCATTCGGGAGCGACTCCATGGCTGAGGCTCATATTTCCACGCCCGGCCTGTATTTCTTCGCCGGAAAACGCAAAAGCGCCACAGTGGAACGCTACGGCGGGCTGCGTTCGTACGGTCCTTTCATGGCCGGAGGCGCGGGAGCGCTTTACCAACACGCAGAAAATGACGACGCGGCGGCGTTCGTCTACGGCCTGCTGATCCCCTACCCCGAAGGGAAAACCGACCACGCACAGGCGGTGCTGGACCTTTACGAAAAACGAGGAATCGACGCACTAAAAGACCTGGAGGGTCTGTTCAACCTCGTGCTCATCGACAAGAAACGCCGCAAGGCGTTCGTGATGGCCGACGCCGCCGGGAGTCTCCCGCTGTATCTTTACCGGGAAGACCGCACCTTCGCAGCCTCGGTCACACCGTTGTTTTTCCGGCAGATCGGCCTGCCGATGTCCTTTCACCGGCGAGCGCTGTACGAGTCCTTCCGCCTGCTTTACCCGGCAAGCCCGCAGACTTTCATCCGTCCCGTGCTGCGCGCCCGCCCGGCGACGATTTACATTATCGGGGAAGACGGCATCTCCGAAACCACGCCCGCGCTAGACTGGACCTATACCGGAGATTCCGGCTGGGATCTCGACGCCATGGCCCTACGCATATGGGAAATCACCTCCGACGTCATCGACGGCGTGCTGGATCATCCCTCGCTTCGCGACCGCTCTCTGCATCTTTCGCTCACCGGCGGAATGGATTCGCGTCACATCCTGGGCAAGCTGATCGATAAAGGCAGGCGTCCGGAACTGATCCGCCACGTGCGCATCGACCAGGGCGAGTATCGCTCCTGCTGGTCCGTCTGCCAGGCGCTGGATCTGCCGTTGCTGGCGGTTCCCCTGGAAGAAGTGGACCACCGCACGTTGATGAAACGCTGGCTCGAATGCAGCGCCGGGCTGGTGAACGTCCACCAGTGCTATTTGCTACACATGATGGAGCGTACCCCACCCAACGGAGTGATCGGTTTCGACGGCTTCCTGATGGACCGCGTACTGGGCATCTACCCCAAAAGCGATATCGGCGCACACTCGAACCCGGTTTCGCCGATATGGGGGTTGCTGTACACTCGACCGGGAAAAATGCGCAAACTTTTCAGGGACTGGCAAGCCCTGGAAAAAGAGGCGCTGGATCGGCTTTCCGACGAAGTGGACCGCTACGAGGGTCCGTCGTGGTTCCGGTACATGCTGCTGGATATCCACAGCCGGGGGCTGCATTACACCGGACCGCCCTGCACGATGATGGCCGACGAAGCCTTGTATTTTTCTCCGGGCGCGCACCGGCAGGCGTTTTTGTTTCTGCTCCACGCCGACCGCGCCATCGGCGGCGAAAAGCGGGCGCGTCTTGAAGCGATGAACACCTTTTTCCCAAAACTTGCGAAAATTCCCGACAGTTCGGGTATTCCTTTCACAAAGTACGAAAGTTTCCGCAAATCTCCCAAAAAGAAACGCTCTTACGCCCGCCAGCAGTTGATCTCCCTGCTTTCCGGCTGGCGCATCGATCCCGCACCGGGTACCGAACACGAATGGCTACGCAGAATTCCGCACCTTCACACGGTGAACGAAAGGGCGGTGTACGAATCCAAGTGCATCGCAGACGGTCACATCGACGGCAAAGTAATGCGGCGTTCCTGGAAACTGCTGAATCTGGGTGCATACGAGGCCTGGACACTGATGAGTTTTTTCTCGGCGGAAATGGCATACCGCACCTTGGTGCTGGGTGAAGATCCCGCCGACACGATAGATTGGCTCTTTTCCTAAACCGGAACGGAGAAACCCTTCCCGATGGTCCCCGACAACACATTCGCCCGGCGAGTGGCACGATCCTTTTTATACTCCGGCCTCGGCACCGCCGTAAGCAAGGGACTTAGCGTCGTCGCAATCTTCGTGGCGCTGAAATTCCTTTCCTCGGAAGATTTCGGCGCGGCGAGCATCGTATTCGCCATATTCGCCATTATCAACTCGGTAACCGAACTAGGTCTCGGCGCAGCGTTGGTGCAGAAAAAAGACCTCTCGCGAAGCCAGACCGACTCTCTTTTCTGGGTGTCGCTGGCGTTTTCCGGCCTGATGTACGGCCTGCTTTTTGCAGGCGCTCCGCTGTTGGCCTGGTATTACGACGAACCCACCCTCGCCCCGCTGCTGCGCGTTTACGGGCTGGGCATCGTGCTGTACGCCCTGTACCTCGTTCCACGAAACCTGATGGTCAAGGAGTTGAAGTTCCGGCGCATCGCCATCATCGATTCCGTGCCGCTGCTGCTCAGTTCGCTGGTGATGATCGGCCTGGCGATCGGCGATTACGGGGCTTGGGCTTTCATCCTTGCCGAAATCGCCAACCGGGTGCTGCAATTCCTATTCTGTATGCTGTTTCGTCCCTATATCCCCCGCTTCCACGTCGATCTCAAGGAAATCCGGGACATGATCTCCTTCGGACTCTACGCCACGGGATCGCGCCTGCTTTACAATTTCTACATTCAGGCCGATTACCTGATTGTCGGCAAGGTCTTCGGACTGGAGGCGGCGGGTGTTTACACGCTGGCATACCGAGTGGTGGCGGACCCTGTGCGCACGCTGGCTTCGATCATCAACCAGGTGGCGTATCCGGCCTTTTCCGCGCTTCAGGACAACATCCCCGCCCTGCGCACCTACCTGTTCAACATTTCGCGCGCAAGCCTGATTCTCATTGGGCTAGTGCTGGGGTTGATCGTCCTTTACATCGACTGGCTGCTGGTGGCGATCGGCTATGAAAAATGGCTTGACGCCGTGCCGTTGATCCGGGTCTTCGGCTTCTTGGGACTGGCCCGAACCGTCAGCCCGCTGGTTCCGCAGCTTCTCAACGCCCTGGGACAGGCCAAGCTCAGCTTCTATTATTCGCTCGTCTGCTCGATTTTCATTCCTCTGGCGCTCGTGGCCGGAGCTCAGGTGAGTCTGATGGGCGTGGTCTGGGCCTGGGTGCTGGCTTATCCGCTGGCGCTGATCGTGCTGTATCGCTATGGAGCACGGCTGCTGGAGATGTCGACGATGCGCTTTTTCCTTCGTCTTTACAGTGGGTTGGCCGTGCTGCTGCCCGTGGCGGCGGTTGGATTTGCAATGCGCTGGGCAGCCGGGCGTTTCGTTCTTGCCGAGTCCGAGGCGTCGGCGGGTATCACCGCCTGCTGCATGGTGACGATGCTGGCCACCGGCCTCGCCTTGGTCTGGTTCTTTGAGCGACACAACCTGCGGCTGTTGATGAAGAAAACCTCAAAAAGCAAAGATTAAGCACCTTGGGTTTCGTGGAGGATTTTGCGCATTTTTTGTGAAAGGATGGTGAACGTATGCGAATTTTGATCTGGGCCACCACCTTCGGAGCGGATTTGTGGAGTCTCGCGAAATACCTGGACGCACGCGACGACGTGACGCTGAAAATCGTCATGAACGACCCGGCACTGTTCGAAAAAGAAGGAATTTCAAAGCTTTATCCGCTGCGCTCTCCCATCATCCGGCGACGTAGACTCCACGACGTCGTGGGAGTTCCGTTTTTCAGGCCGCATATCACCATCATGGACAACCGCGTCCCCTTTCGCGCCACCTCTCCCAAGGGATTTGTGCTCTGGCACGGCTTCGGCTGGAAAGGCCCCAACGACGTGGAGGAATTCAAATACCTGCACATGACGCTCAAAAGGGCCTGGGGGGCCACGATGCGTCCCAATCCGAACTTCCGCTGGCAGTGTTTCGGTCCCTGGGACTTCGAACACCGCACGAAGACGAGCGGCTTTCACCCGGACAATTGCCGCATCATCGGTTCGTGCAACCACGACGACCTGCTTCAACCGGTCGAAAAAGAACGCCTTCAGCCCTTTTATCCCTTCGACCTGAAAGAGCGTAAAACGGTGCTGATCGCACCGACCTGGCATTACGGCGGCGTGTTTTCACACTGGGGAGACGAGGAAATCCTCTTCGACCGTCTCCTGGCCGAAATTCACGCGCGTGGCGCGAACGCCATTCTCCGGCTGCACGACTCCTTCCGTTTTCCGAAATCCTACCGGAAGCTGGTGGAATTCTTCCGCCGAAAATATCCCCGGCTGCTCATCAAATACAAAGATCAGAACCCGGACAACACCCTGGATTTACAGGCGGCGGACGTCCTCATCACCAACTTTTCCTCCATCGCCAACCTGTTTTACGCCACGCGAAAGCCGACGATCCACGTCTACCCGGTCAAAAGCGCGGACGAATCCTTCATGTGGCGGCGTTACACGCCGCTGGGAGTGGTGGGCAAGAAAATCGACTCGGTACGCTACATCTGGAAACTCGACCCGGAAGACAACGGCGGACTACTCGCACGCGATTTCAATCAGCTTATGGAACAAGTTGGGCAGGCATTGGACGCCCCAGACTGTTGTCGGGCCACAGCCGACGAATTCCTGAACCGGCACATGCTGGGCGCGGACGGAAAAAGCTGCGAGCGCGCCTACCGGGCGCTTTCGGAGTTGATGGAAGACTCGTAATGTGCCAGATTCGGGGCAATATTTATCTCCATTTCCCGATCACATCATGGATGGAAATCACGAATTTTTCTCGAAGATTTCGCATCAATGGGATATCGTTAAAAAAACCATGAAAATCCGTGAGGTAAAGATACCTTGTATGGCGATATCTCCAGCTACTTTGACAAGGCGGTAACTCCATGATCGTAAACCGTTTTTCCGATCGATCGAACCAGGAACTTCTGAACGAACTTTGCGCCAGCGGCACGAAAGTCCCCGACGGCCTGCCAGAAGAAATCATCGCGCGCGGGGAAAGCATCGTGGACGGCCTGGGCGAAGCCCTTCTGGACGAACACAACCGCGACGACGACGCCACGAACGAAATGCACTGGATGCGCAACCACACCTTCATGCTGCTGGGATTGATCGGCTCGCCGAAGGCCGCTCCTTATATCCTGGATTACTTTCGGCTGGACCTGGATTGGGACGACATGCTCACCGAAGACGGCGACAATGTGCTGGGCAGGCTCGGACCGGAGGCCATCGACGCCATCATGGAGTACGCCGACGAAGAGGACCGCGATACAATTTTACAGGGTGTCGCGATGGAAGGACTCGTCAACGTCGGTTTTTCTCACCCCGAAGTCCGCGAACGCATCGTGCAGTATTTTCGTCAGTCACTCGCATCGAGCCAAGACGAGGAACGAATCACCTCCATCGTGGATTCCGCGATTTACATCGACGACCCGGAGTTGCAAAAAGACGTAGATCGGGCTTTTGACACCGGACAAGTAGACCCGTTTGTAATCGACAAGGAGTACGTGGAGGAATTCCACACCAGGTACACCCCCTGGAAAACGGAAAGGGGGGATTTCGATTTGATGTACTACTTCAGCCGGGAGTTTTTCGACAAATGCGAACTCCAGGAGAAAAAGAATCGTGAGAGAAGAAAAAAGTACGAAGCGTCGAGATTAAACCGCATCGCTCCGAATGAACCTAGCGAAACGTACTACCGTCCGACACCGAAAATCGGTCGGAACGAACCCTGTCCCTGCGGATCGGGAAAAAAGTATAAAAAATGCTGCGGATCGAACAAAAAAGATCCGTTTTGATTCCATCCGTACCATGGTCAAGGAGTTGTTTCCTCGCTTGAAAATTCTGGTATAGGCAAGAATCTTTCCCGTCGTGACGGAAAGCGAAAGTCTTGACTTTCCTTGATGAATTCTTATTCTTTTGTCACTTTTTCTCACGGAATTCAGGGGTTGCAGCGGGATTTCCATGGCGAATGATGCACAAACGACGACATCCCGATCAGGAATGGCTTTCCTGCATGGAAGTATGCGTGTGGCCACGTCGTTTTTGCTCTCACTGCTTTTCATCTGGATTGTGGGATATTTCTTTTGCAATTCGCTCGTGTATGTGAAATACGACGAAACTCTAGGCAAATACATCCACGACCCCGGACTGTTCTACAAGCACCGTAGCGAGGGAATCGCCACCACTTTCAAAGGGCGATACGGCGTCAACGCCATCGGCGATATCACCGAATTTCCTCAGGAAAAACTGGTGGTCTGGGGAGATTCCTTCGTGGAAGCCCACCAGGTGGATGACCCGGAGAAGATTCCCCAACAGATCACGAAAAAGCTGGCGGCACGTGGCTTTGAAAAACGGGCGATGGCTTTTGCGGTCGGTATGAGCGGCGACAGCGTGGCGGACTACTATTTCGACATGCCGAAATACGAAAAACTGGTTCCGAACGTCAAAGCTCATTACATCATCGTCACCGATGTCCGCGACACCCTGCCCGATCAGCCGAGCGACACCATCCGGGGTGTGTTTCTCTCCGATCCTCTTCGACTCACTTACGTGGATCAGCCTCCCAAATTCCAGGGCATCAAGAAAAAGCTCAACGATTTTGGACTGTATTTCATTTGGGAACCCGCCCTCGAGGCGATGCAATCCGTGAGAAATCTTCACTTTATTCCAGCACTTAAGAAAAATCCCCCCGCGATTTCGAACGGGGAAGAGGCGGAAAATTCCTCCCTGGGTGCAGAGAAAAAAGCGTGGAGGTTCCTTTTCGAGGAACTCAAAAAGCAAACTCGGCTTCCTTTGATTTTCGTGATCTGCCCGACGGTTCCGTTCATCGACGGCGGCACCATTGCGAAAACCGATCCTCAAGCCGACGAAGTGGCGGCATTTTCCGAAGTGGCTGAAAAACACGGTATACCGGTGCTCGATGTATCCGAGCGATTCATACAATTCTATGAAAACACAGGGCTTTTCCCACGGGGTTTTCCGAATTCCAAACCGGGCGAAGGGCATTTCAACCGTTTCGGACAGGTCCTCGTCGCCGAGGAGATCGTCGAGCACGCCCTGACCAAAGGCATTTTATAAATGGCGTTCACCCAGATTGAATTCTACGCTTTTCTTCTCGTGCTCTTGTTGCCACTGTTCGCGATCCGCCATACAACGTTTCGCAAGGTCTGGCTTTTGGCGGGAAACAGCTATTTCTATGCCTTTTTCGATCTGCGTTTTCTGGGGCTCCTCTGGGCAATCGTTTTGGGTACGTATTTCGTGGCAGAAGGAATCCGCAGGTTCGAAAAACCGCTGGCCCGGAAATGGATGCTGGTCGCGGGCGTCATCTTCAATGCCGGAATCCTGTTTTATTTCAAATACTTCAATTTCTTCATCGAAAACCTGGGCCACCTGTTCGGAGAAACCGAAGCATCTTCGGGAGTGTTGAAAATCCTCGCACCCATCGGCGTTTCCTTTTATGCTTTTCGTTTCATCAGTCATCTGGTGGATGTCTACCGGGAGCGCCGAAACGGACCCGTCGAGCCTTGCTCTCCGCTCGATTTCCTGGTCTACGGAACATTCTTTCCGATCATCGTATCGGGACCGATTTCGCGATCCGGAAAATTTTTACCGCAACTGGAGAAACTCGATCTCACCTTTGACAACGGGTACAAAGGCTTTCGATTGTTTGTGGTCGGCCTTTTCCTGAAAGTGTTCCTGGCAGATCGAATCGCTTCTTACATCAACTATTTTTACGACCACCACGAAGTGTTCGACACCCTCACCACCTGGCTGGCGGTGCTGGCATACGACCTGCAGATCTATTTCGATTTTGCAGGGTATTCCAGCATGGCGATCGGTTTGGGCCGAATGATGGGATTGCGTATCGAAAAGAACTTCGATTTTCCGTATATTTCGAAGAATTTCAGCGACTTCTGGCGGCGCTGGCACATTACGTTGTCCCAGTGGATACGAGATTACCTGTACATTCCCCTGGGAGGAAACCGACACGGAAAAGCGCGGAAATACGTCAATCTGCTGGTGGCGATGACTTTATGCGGCCTGTGGCACGGCGCGGCCTGGACTTTTGTACTGTGGGGTTTTCTCCATGGTTTATTGCTGGTGTCCAATCACCACTGGAAGGAACAACCGGTCCGCCGTCTGGCTCTCGAACGCTTTCCGCACATGTACTCTATCGCGTCGTGGGGATGGACATTTCTGGCCGTAACGTTGTGCTGGGTGTTTTTCCGAGCCGAGAATACACAGCAGGCGTTTTCCGTTTTGGTAAACCTTTTCGCGTTCAACACTGCGGGCATCAGTTGGGTACAACCCTTCGTGCTGTTCGTTCTCCTGGCAACGGCGCTGTTCCACATCGCCTACGTGCTGAAGATGAAAATCGTCACCTTACCGGTGTCTTCACGCCTTACGCCTACGGCTCTGTTCGTGCTGATCTGGCTCGTGATCGTCTTTTTTCCGAAGGAATTCCAGCCCTTCGTATACGCCCAATTCTAGTGCCCCTGGCTTTATTCCACTCGCAAATACTGCACGGATGTCGTCAGCGTGATTTGCAGGGGTTGATCGGCGCTTTCACTGCCGGTTTCCACGCCATCGATGTCATATATCGTCACGGTGGAAGCACTTTCTGGCAACTCCAGTTCCAGGTCGTAGGAGGTATCCGCTCCGCCTTCATCGTCGGTTCCGTCCAGGAAATGATCCGGCATGTCCCGACCATCCCAGGCAGTTAGCGTCAACAGGCCGTCGTCGTCCAGGAAAGCATATAGGTAGACGTCGTTGGGCAGCCCGAACAGGGGCGAGAGATCCCGAGCGAAGCGGGAATCTCCCAGCATCACCGACAATCCCTTCATCGCAGTGTAGGACGGTTTTTCACGCCGCTCGGTGCCATCTTCTCCACGATAGCCGAAAAGCCCGAAATATTCCTCGTGCGGACGCCATCCGGTGGTGCGCGGCTCGCCGTCCCAAAACGTGTACCAGACAAAGGAGTCCACCTCGTCGGCAGCAGCGATCAGGACGCTTCGCGCCAGATAGCGGCCCTGGTCCTCCTCGGTGATTTCGTAGCTGGGCCAACCCATTTCGGTAAACGACAACGGCTTGTCCGGGCAACCGATAGTCGTAAGTTGGTCGCGCGCGCACTGGGTCATCCAGGACTGGCCCTCGTAATGGATCTCGTCGGTCAGCCAGTAATCCTGTTCCGGCGAAGGTTTTTGGTTGAGCGTGTACGGATGCATCCCGTAAATGTCGAAATAGTCGCAAATATCCGGGTGGGAAACGAACGTTTCGCGCAAAAAGGCCCAGCGCTCCAGCGGCCAGGTTTCGTCCCATGAACTACATCCGCCGAACACCACCTTTGCCTTCGGGCAGACGGCCTTGATTTCGGTGTATGCGGCCTTGAGCATTTTTCCGTAATGATCCGGGTCCGGCACCGGCTTCCAGAAGCGGTAGAGGTTGGGTTCGTTCCAGATTTCATATTCTTCGATATCGTCGCAGAATTGCTCGGCAACCTTCCCCGCGAACTCGCCGTATTCGGCGGGATCGATGGTGCTCGTCTCGTCGTTTTCGATCGCCCAGTCGACCGAGTAGGCCAGCATGGCCATAATCGACACCCCGTTCTCCCGCGCCATGTCCACCTGTGTGGACACAGTGTCGAAGTTCCACTGGTCGTCTTCCGGCTCGATATGATGCCAGTGGTAGTCTTCCCGGATACGGATGCCTCCCAACTCCGCGTAGCGTTCGAACTCGAAATCCCGGTGGGCGTTTTCACCCGCGCTTTGCTTCATATGCGTGGAAACACCAAGGATATCCACTATTTTCGAGCCAACCCCTTCCAGGTCCGCCCAGGGATCGACGGCTTCTACCTCGGCCTCGGTTTCGCTTTCGATCTCGATTTCAGCCTGGAGGTCTTCGTCTCCCTGAGAAATCGTTCCATTGTCGTTGTCGTCGCCGCAACCGGCGAAAAACATCATGACTACAGCCAATAATCCCATCCATCGTTTCATGATCGTTTCTCCATCCTATTCTCGTATTCACATCCGTGCCCCCGAAAGAGACGAGAGCGGCAATGTAGCACGAAGAGAGGCAAGTGCAAGTCATTGCGAACTTTTTTCGTTTCAAGCGTGACAGAACCGGAACAAATCGGGTAAACTTGTTACAAAATGTTTCATTTTCTTCCGAATCGAATAGGTCGAACATGTTCCACGAATCGCAACTTCAGGAACTTCGGGATCGCTTGGGCCAAGAAACTCGCGAACTTTGCCTGATCCTGGAATTCAATGGCGAAAACCAGGATCTCAACGACAGTTTAAGCCAACTTGCCACGGAGCTTTGCACCCGCGTTCCAGTGATTTCAAGTCGCGAAAAGGCGGTCGCGAAGCATCTTTCCTGGATCGAGATCGTCGCGGAAAAGGCACGCGGAGTATGCTATTCGGCTCTTCCTACCGAAGGAGAGTGGCCGCCGTTTCTTCGTACCCTGGAACGAGCTGTAGCGGGTGAAGTGCTGGCACTGAAACCGGACCAGATCGCCCGAGTCACCACCGAGTCCATCCGTATGGACATCTACGTGATGCCGGGCTGCGTGCACTGCCCGAAGGTCGTCGAGCGCTGCAACCAGATTGCATTGAGCCTGGATAACGTTCAAAGCTGGATCATCGACGCCACGGCTGCGCCGGAAAAAGCACGAGAGTTGGGTATACGCTCGACACCAACGATTGTCATCGACGGCAAGGTGCGCTGGGTGGGAGACGCCACGCTGGATCAGATTCTGGGGCTGCTCAAACCGGTGGACAATCCATGGCCTACGGTGCTGAAGTCGCAGATTCTCGCCGGAGCGCTCGAAGATGTCGTGGAGCAGGTGTTGTCCAACGCCGACGCCGCCAAAGCCCTGCCCGGCCTTCTGGAGTCGCCGGAGCTTTCGCTGCACGTGGCGGTGATTCGCATCGTGGAAGACGCCGCCGCCAAGGATGTCGAAAAGGCCCGGAACCTTGCCGAACCACTCTGCCGCCTGCTCAAGCACGCCAACGCTCAGGTGCGCGGCGATGCCGCATATGGACTGGGATTGCTGGGTATTCCGGATGTGCGGGAGAAGCTCAAGGACTGCCTCGACGATCCCGACGAGGATGTACGCGACACGGTCGAGGAAGCATTGGAGATGCTTGAGGAAGCCGGAAACTAGCCGAAATTTCTCCCATTCAGACCCAAAATTTCTATCATGCAATGCTCGGAATCATTTGGGATTTTCCCCCGGGACGTGTATGCTTTGCGCGTTGTTTTTTGGATTTTTAAGGTGGTTCTCCAATGAACGTCCGCATACGATTTTTCTTTGTTTTCTGCCTGTTTTTCCTGTCGATGCCTCCGCTTTTACAGGCCGAGGAAGTCTCCGCCGAACGTGCGCGGGAAATCGGCCAGACGTGGTTCGAACACCTCGCTTTCGACTCCCCCGCCGGGCAGATCACTCCCGCCGTGAAAATCGAAGCTCAAACGCGCGTCGGACATCTGTACGTGCTAACCTTCGAAGGCGGCGGCTTCGTGATCGTCCCCGACGACGACCACACCCGTCCGGTGCTTGGATATTCCCGCAATTCGGACACACCCGACCCCTCCGCACACCCGGCGCTTTCGGGCTGGCTGGCGGATTACTCCGAGCTTGTCGTATGGGCGTCGAAACGGGAAATTAAACCTGAAATCAAGAAGTTGTGGGCGACGTTCGAAGAGGAAGAAAACAACCTCCCCAGGCGGCGGGACACCACTGCCGTGGAGCCATTGTTATCCACGACATGGAACCAGGACTGGCCGTACAACGAACTGTGTCCCGTGGATTCACGCGCGCTATACAACGCGATGGGACACGCTTTTGCCGGTTGCACCGCCACCGCGATGGCGCAAGTCATGAAATACTACAATTACCCATCCCAGGGCGTCGGAGCTTACGGGTACACGCCCCAGGAAAATCCCCAGTACGGCGAATTGACCGCCAATTTCGGCGGCACCACCTACCAATGGTCCTCCATGCCGAACTCCATTTCGTTCAGCAATCTGCCCGTCGCCACCCTGATCTATCACTGCGGAATTTCGGTGGATATGGATTACGGCCCGGACGGCTCCGGGGCCAGCACCTGGGACGCCATGTATTCTCTCGTCCAGTACTTCAAGTATTCCGACAGCATACGGGAATATTCCAAATCCTCCTTTTCCGACTCGAATTGGAAAGACCTGCTGAAAAACGAGTTGAACAACAACCGACCGATGATTTACTCCGGTCGCAGCACTTCGGGCCATAGTTTCAACTGCGACGGCTACGAGTACCGCGATTACTTCCACATGAACTGGGGCTGGGGAGGCCATTACGACGGATATTTCTCCTTGGACGACCTGACGCCCGACTCCGACAGCAACTACACGTATTCTCAACAGGCGGTGGTCTACATTCTGCCCGAAACCTCCTGCCAGTGCTTCTCCGGCGAATGCTGCGAAGCCTGCACCTACCGCAGTTCCACCACCGTGTGCAACGAGCAGGTGGAGGCCGAATACCAATGCGGATCCAACTGCGGGGCCGTGGCGACAGTTCACAAAAAGGTCCAGTATTGCAGCGGCAACACCGCAAACTGCACCGGTCGGGAGGAATGGCGCAACTGGGAGACGCTCGACAACTGCACCGCGGACGAGATCTGCCAGACGGACGGCACAAGCTACGCCGAATGCGTGGACTGTCCTTACGGCTGCATGGGCGGAGCGTGCTGCGAGTGCTCGGACGGTCCCTGCTGCGACGGCTGCCACTTCGTCAACGCTTCCGTAATCTGCAATGAAAACAGCGGCTTCGAGTATCGCTGCGACGGTCCGGCCTGCGGGGGAAATCCGCAATTGCGCGAGCAGTATCAGTATTGTTCGGGACAAAGCGCCCAATGCAACGGCGAAGTCGGCTGGAGAGCCTGGGAAACGCAGGATTCCTGCACGGCGAACGCCACCTGCACGAGCGATGGTGAAACCTACGCCCGTTGCGAGGTCTGCGAGCAGGGTTGCGTGGATGGCCGATGCCGCGAATGCGATTCGGGGCCATGCTGTGACGGGAACTTCTTCCTGGAGGCGGACGTGGCCTGCGAAGACGATCTCGATTGGGAATACCGCTGCGACTCCACCGAATGCGGGGCGCAGGGACAATCGCGCAAAAAGGCGCGATTCTGCACGGGAAACGACGCAACCTGCGAGGCCGAACCCAGTTGGACCGACTGGGCGATCACCGCCGCCTGCACCGAGGATCAGCTCTGCAACACCGACGAAGAAACCTACGTCACCTGCCAGACCTGCCAAGAGGGCTGCCAATCGGGCGTCTGCTGCCAGTGCAGTTCGGGCGTTTGTTGCAACGGCTGCCATTTCCGACCCGATAGCGTGGTCTGCAATGACAGCGGCGAGGAAGAATTCCGGTGCAGCGGAGAGGTTTGCGGAGCCGAACCGCAGAAGCGACAATCCCAGCAGATGTGCTCGGGAAC
The DNA here is from genome assembly GCA_963663525.2 of Myxococcota bacterium. Classification (GTDB taxonomy): domain Bacteria; phylum Myxococcota_A; class SURF-8; order SURF-8. Next base: position 1,910,638 of record CAXXHC010000001.1, on the reverse strand, counting down.
CTCGGCAACCTGTGACGGCGAGAACCAGTGGACGCCGTGGAGAGGGATCGACACCTGCAACGACGACGAATTCTGCAACACCGACGGCGAAAGTTTCGCCCGCTGCTTTTTCTGCGAAAAAGGCTGCGTGGACGGCCAATGCTGCCAGTGCACCGACGGCGACTGCTGCGACGGCTGCCAGTATTACGAAGCCGACCACCTGTGTCATGAAACCGAGGAAAAGGAATACCGGTGCAGCGGAGAAATCTGCGGCAGCGCGATCGAAAGCCGCACGACGGGCACCTTCTGCTCCGGGCGCTCACCCGAATGCGACGGCAGGGAAGTGCCACTGGCATGGGCCGTCGAAAAAACCTGCGCCTCCACCGAAATCTGTTCGTTGGAGGGAGAAGAAGCCACTTGCGAGATTCCCACCGACGGCTGTCCTTTCCACCTTCAATGCGCCTGCTCCGATGGAGCCTGCTGCGATGGTTGCAACTTCCTCGAAGCCGGAACCGTCTGTAACGAGGATTTCGTCCACTCGATGCGTTGCGGCGAAAACGACCGAAGCGTCGAGCAGAAAACCCAGAAACGTCTGTGTTCGGGAAGTTCGGGCAAATGCGACGGCACGGTGGATGAAGGCGACTGGGAGGTCGTCGAGACCTGCGACACCGGGGAACGCTGCACCACGAACGACGGCCTCGTCTATCGTTGCGAGGCCGAGAGCGAATCGGGCGGCTGCCGAAGCGCCGGAAACGTTTCGTGGGGATTCGTCGCGTTTTGTCTGTGTTTTGCATACCTGCGCTCTCGCCGAAACCGAGAAGACCGCCATGTCGCCGAATAAACCCAAAGCCGCAACCCCGCCGTTTTGCCTGACCGTCGCCGGGCTCGACCCGTCGGGCGGTGCGGGAGCCACAGCCGATTTGCGCGTGTTTCGTCATCTGGGAACCTTCGGACTCTCCGCTTTCACGGCGCTGACCCCTCAGAATACGCGCGGTGTGAAAGGCGTGCACCCGGTCGAAAAAGAGGCATTGAAGCAGGAATTATCCTGTCTTTTCGAGGACTTTCCCATTGCAGCAGCGAAAACGGGACAAATTCCCAACCGCGAGTTGGCCAAGGTGATTATCCGTTATTTTAAAAAACATCCGCTGCCGTTGGTGGTCGATCCGGTGATGGTGCCGACACGCGGGCGTAAGATTGTCGAAAACGACGCCATCGAGGAAATCAAGCATGGCCTTCTTCCACTGGCGACGGTTTTAACTCCCAACGTGGAGGAGGCTTCCTGGTTGGCCGGAATGGACATCCTCTCTCGAAGCGACGTGGAACGCGCCGGGCGGAAAATCTTGGAAAATCAAGGGGCTGCGGTGGTCGTCACCGGCTGGATGGAAAACGGCTGGGTGATGGATTGCTTGGTGCGCCGTGATGAAATCCGCTGGTATAAAAGCCGCCTGCGACCGGTGGGGGACATCCACGGTTCCGGCTGTCATTACTCCGCGATTCTCTGCGCCCAGCTCGCCAGAAAAATTCCGCTACCCGAAGCCGTACAACGCACGAAACGCATCCTCACCCGCTGGATCGACAAGCGTCTGATCGACCCCACAGGACAGATGAAAATCCTGTTTTCATAACGATTACAGTAAGATAACATTGGCAGACAGCATCCCGATCTATCGGTCACGGTAAAACCTGTACTAAAAAGTACCATCAAGGTAATGGCTCTGGAGTGGGAACTCTTCCCATATTCCCTTTTTAATCAACTCGTCGATTCTCGGATGGGGTTCGAGGTACAACGCCACCAGCTTTTTTCCTTCTTTCAGGGGAATTTTTACGGCAGTCGCGTGAGGTGGGTCGATTTCCCAATAGTTGAGATTCGTGACTCGGAAATTGATACGGGAAAATTTGGTGCGTGGCGTCTCACCCGGTTTCTCGATCCAGGGAAATCCGATCACGAGGTGAGTTTTTCGTTTTTGCAAGTAGGCAAGGTCGGCGATTTTCGTGTGTCCAGGCGTATCGGGAAGAAACGGACGACCGTGTTTGGCCACCCACGGATCGCACAAGCCGTGCATGTCGATCACCGTCAGACGGGAATAATACGCGATCATGCCCGCAGGAGTGCAGGCGACGGTGACGTCGGGGTCGTATTCCAACGCACTTCCAAGTGCCATCCCGGCATCTCGCCACATAAAAGGACCTTTCGCCAAACGGTTAATGCTGAAGTTGCCGATTTGATTGAAAAATGCGTCTCCATATAACGGGTGAAACAATGCGCCTGCGAAAATCACGGCAGCCAGCATTAGCGATTTGATCCGGCTCAGACCTGTCTTAAAGGCAACCCAGAGGCTCAACAACATCAGAAGCGGAAGAATGGGCGTGAAAAAGCGGTAGCCCATCCATCCCCCGCCAACGATGACGATATACGCCGTCCACAGACAGCACATGACGAAAAAGGGGAGCATCAGCCCCTCGATACAACCCTTTTTACGAAAAAGTTCCATCAGAAACAGAAGAGGAAACGGAATCAACCAATAAGTCGCATAAAAGCTCGTAGCGTAAAACAACCCTCGAAATGTGTCGGTGATCTTCGTATGCACCGTGTTCGGGAAAATATCCCCATAATACGCATACTTCCAAACCAGCCACGATCCCACAACGACCACGACCGGCACGAGGAAAACCCCGACAAGGCGGAGCATCCGAGCGGAAACGAGCGAAATTCCGTACCGCCAATAGCGAAAAAACAGCGTCGTCCCGGCGACGACGGCAAGCAACCCAGAATCCATCCGGGTCAACAACGCGAGGGTAAGTATCCCGGACAACGCCAGCGGATACCGGTAGGAAATCGAGCGTTCTCGGCCCTGGCGAACGAGGAAGTACATCGTCAGCATGAAAAGAAAGGTCTGGAACTGGGTTTCCAACCCGCTCGTGCCGAATTTCAAAAACGTCAAGTTCGTGCCAAGAGCGACGACCGCCACGAACGGCAGAATCTTGGAGTTGAAAATCCATCGCGCGGCGGCGTAGTTCGTGACGAGCGTCGCGCAAAGGCAAGCAATTCCCATAAGTTGCATGGAGGTGATGGCATCGAAGCCCAAAGCGATAGGCACTGCACTTAAAAGCACCCAGAGAAAATTCGTATAGCCTTCCACACGTTCGCCGATGTTGTATACCAGCCCATGGCCATGTACCAGGTTCCAGGCGTAGCGAGCGCTTATCAGGGCATCGTCCACGACGAAACGCAGATGCCACGACAGCGCGGCGACAGCCCCGACGAGGAGCAACAGAGCAAACGTCGTCCAGGTTTCGCGGCCATCGGTGATAGGCATCGTGGGTTCGTGCATCGTGCGATCCTGTTTCGAGATAAAATCCGGCATCCGGGACGCAAACCCAGTCGGTTGGGGCTTCCTTGCGAAGCAACGATTGTATCGGGCGTCCCGTAAACGTGTCAAATTCGGTGGGATTTCATCCACATTTCCGAAAAAGCAGGTGAATTTCGAATCCCTCCGCTTTCAATGCGGACCTCCGGGCGGAAATTTTTTAGTGCGGATTTAAGATGGACCCGAAGGGTCCAAGCGCCTCTCCCACTGGGAGAGGCCGGTGCTTTAGCACCGGGTGAGGGGAAGTTTCGTGTTCCCTCACCCTAACCCTCTCCCACTGGGAGAGGGGATATAAGTCTTTTGATTTCTATATGTTACAATTGCCTCCGAAATGTTTCGCGCTATTTTAATTTCCGCCCAGGACATCCCCTGCGGCTGTCCCTTTCTTTACTTTTTCCACGAATAATGCTTGGATACATTTCCGTTATCCAAAAGCATTCCATCCCGGATTTCATCGATCTTCAACCGCGCAGGTTCCGTTCTCGAACTGGAACGAACCGAGGAGGCTCCATGGATTTTCACATCACCGACGAACAAAAACTGTTCAAGGAAGAGGTGCTGAAATTCGCCAAAAAGGAAATCGTTCCCAGGGTCCAGGAATTCGACCTCAAGGGACAATTCGACCTCGAATCCTTCCGAAAACTCGGAGAATTCGGCCTGTTGGGCCTGCATTTCCCGGAAGAATTCGGCGGGGCGGGAGCCGATGTGATGACCTCTGTGCTTGCCGGAGAAGCCCTGGGTGAAGCCGGGGTGGACGGCGGCCTGACGCTCTCCTACGGCGCACATACCTTCCTCTGCGCGGATACGATTTTCACCCACGGCAACGATGCCCAAAAGCGCAAATACGTCCCGAAACTGGCGAGCGGCGAATGGGTCGGCTGCATGGGCCTGACCGAACCGGGCGCAGGCAGCGACGCGGCGTCGGTCAAGACACGCGCCGTGAAAGACGGCGACCGCTGGGTGCTCAACGGCTCGAAAATCTTCATCACCAACGGATCGTATGCCGATGTGGCGGTAATCTACGCGAAAACCTCGCCCGAAGGCGGCCACACGGGCATTTCGGCCTTCATCGTCGAAAAGGGTACACCCGGATTTTATGCCAGCCGCGACCTGCACAAGCTCGGCGTGCGCGCTTCGCCAACCTCCGAGCTGGTCTTCGAGGACTGCGCTGTCCCGGCTGAAAACCTGTTAGGTTTCGAGGGCATGGGTTTTCTCATGGCCTTGCAGACCGTCGAGTGGGACCGCTCCACCCTACTCGCCCCGATGATCGGCTCCATGCAGTACCTGATCGAGAAATCCTGCCGCTACGCCACCGACCGCAAGCAGTTCGGGCGGCCCATCGCCTCTTTCCAGGGCGTGAAGCGGAAAATCGCCAACATCAAGATTTTCCTGGAGATTGCTCGAACCCTCGTCTATCGCATGGCCTGGTGCAAAGACCAGGGCAAGCCGGTCAACCACCTCGACGCCGCCATCGCAAAACTGTTCGCGGGCGACTGGTCCCTGGGACCGACCAACGACGCCGTAACCCTGCACGGAGGCTACGGTTTCTGCCACGAGTACGACGTGGAACGGGTGTTCAGGGACGGGCGGCTGGCCGCCATCGGCGGCGGAACGTCGGAAATCCAGAAAACCATCATCGCCAAGCTGATCTAACCTGGAAAATTCATGAAGAATCTACTACGACTTGAAAACTCTCGATCTTTCACTCGTTTCACGATTTTCATCCTCGACAGACCGTTCGGTATGCCTGCGGGTGAAAATCGCTCCAACTTCTTGAAATATCTTCGGTTTTCGGCATCTCGTAACGATCCTCATGAATGATCCAGGCTAAGGAGAACGCCATGAACTTCGAATGGAACGAATCCCAGCAAGCCCTGCGCACCACGCTCGAAAATTTCGTCAAAAACCGCCCGGACATCCCCCCGCAGGCCGATCTCGCCGCCCTGGAGGGCTATGATCGCAACCTGCTCGAAGCCCTCGTAGAAATGGGTTACACGCGCCTTGCGGGAAACATGAACACGCGCGAAGAACTTTGCGACTGGCTGGCCGGAGCGGAAGTGGTGGCCGGACTCGGCGCCGACGTTTTCGTCAGCCTGGAAGTCACGGCGCGGCTGTTTCGCGGATTCTGCCGAACCTATGGAAATCACGAGGTATTTTCCGATGCCGCCGAGCGTGCGGAGCAGGGAGAACTCCTCGCCGCCGTGGCGGTCTCCGACGCCGCCGAGACAAAGGACGATGCGCCGGGAGCCGTCATCGCCGAAAAAACGTCGGAGGGCTGGAAACTCAACGGCACAAAACCCTACGTCACCAACGCGCCGATCTGCGACAAGCTGCTGGTTTCCGTGCTCGTCGAAGACAAACCCGCCTTCGCGCTTGTCGATGCGAAGACGTCCGGCGTGACGGTGGGTGAGCGGCTGGCGACGCTCGGCTACGAACAGATGGCAGCGGCGGCGGTGACGTTCGAAAACGTCGAAATCGCCGAAGACCATCTCGCCGGGCCGTTCGACAACGCCAAGCCACTGGAAAAACTGAAGGAAACGGAGGATCTCGTGCTCTGCATCGCCGCCCTGGCGACGATGGACCGGGCTTTCACCGCCGCCAAGCAACACGCCCTGACTACCAAGCGTGAAGGGAAAAAGCTGATTAAATTCCAGGAGATCAGCTTCAAGCTGGCTGAAATCGCGACGCAGATCCAGGGCGGACGCCAGACCCTGCGACGCGCCACGTGGTTTCTGGAAAACGGCGACCACGAAGCGGCCACGGTGCTGCGCGCACTGAAAATCTATCTGGCCGAAGCCGGGGAGCGCGTCGCCTCGGACGCCTTGCAGGTCACAGCCGGAAAAGGCTACCTCGCCGATTCGGACACGGCCCGTTGCTACCGCGACGCCAAGTTCATTTCTTTGGCGGGAACCACGTCCGAGCGCGCACGCATGGCCGTCGCCGATTTCCTGCTGGAACGTTACGGGGGCTGATGATTCGAAGGTAGATCGTAGGTCGGGCTGATTTTTGGTCCGACACCTTGGCAATGTCTTGTGCTCGTTGGAGCAAGTCTCCCGACTTGCTCCACAGGTTCATGCCGTCGGGTTGGAAACCCGATGAGAAACGAATGGTTTAGGTCGGGAGACCTGAATCATCGGATAGGTAACCTACTGATAACAAAGAAAATTCCCTCTCCCTCCGGGAGAGGGTTAGGGTGAGGGTCAGACAAATCTTACCCCTCACCCGGCGCTAACGCGCCGACCTCTCCCCTTGGGAGAGGTTTATTAGAAATTGTACCGATTTTTCGGATCTTTGTACGAAAACACCAGCCGGGAAACGACCATGGAACGCATCGAAACGCAGATCGATACCCAAAGCGAAACATTTGTGAAAAACCGCGAGCGCATGACCTCGCTTGTCGAGGAATTGAAAGCCAGCCTCAAACAGGCCCGAGAGGATCGCAGCGACAAAGCCCGTGCCCGCAATGCCGAACTCGGCAAACTGACGGTGCAGGAGCGCCTGGATCTGCTGCTGGACCCGAATTCTCCCTGGCTCGAAGTCGCGCCGCTGGCCGCAAAGGACATGTACGGCGGCAGAGTGCACGGCGCAGGTACACGCGCAGGAATCGGACTCGTGAACGGTCGGGAAGTGCTGATCCACGCCAACGATCCGATGATTAAAGGCGGCACGATCTACCCCATGGGCGTCAAGAAAACCCTTCGCTGCCAGACCATCGTGATGGAAAACCGCCTGCCGATGATCCACCTCGTGGACTCCGGCGGAGCCTTTCTGCCGATGCAGTCCGAAATCTTTCCCGACATCGACGACGGCGGTCGGGTGTTTTACAATCAGGCGAACATCTCGAAAATGAACATCCCGCAAATCTGCGCGGTGATGGGATTGTGCACGGCGGGCGGCGCTTACGTGCCCACCATGAGCGACCACGTGGTGCACGTCAAGAACACCGGTGCGATTTTCCTGGGCGGTCCGCCGCTGGTCAAGGCCGCCACGGGAGAGGAAGTCACCGCCGAGGAGTTGGGCGGCGCGATGGTCCATTGCAGCGAGTCCGGCGTCTCGGACTACTTCGCCGAGGACGACGCCCACGCCATCGAAATCGTGCGCGACCTCGCCGAGTTGCTTCCTCCGCACCCAAAATCCGAAATCCTGCGCCGCCCCGTGCAAGATCCGGCCTACGACCCGAAGGAAATCTACGGCATCGTACCTGAAAAACTCTCGACACCCTACGACATCCGCGAGGTGATCGCCCGCATGGTGGACGGCTCGGAATTCCAGGAATTCAAGGCGCTGTACGGCCCGACGCTGGTATGTGGTTTCGCCTTCATTCATGGTTACATGGTGGGCATTCTGGGCAACAACGGCATTCTGTTCTCGGACAGCTCCCTCAAAGCCACGCAGTTCATTTCCCTGTGCGACCGCCAGGGCATCCCGCTGGTGTTTCTCCAGAACATCAACGGCTACATCATCGGTCGGGAATACGAACGCGGCGGCATCACCAAGGATGGCCACAAGATGGTCAACGCGGTATCCACCGCAACGGTGCCGAAATTCACGGTGATCGTCGGCGCAAGTTTCGGCGCGGGCAACTATGGTATGTGCGGACGGGCCTACGGCCCCCGCTTTCTCTGGATGTGGCCCAACGCAGAAATCGGCGTAATGGGTGGAGAACAGGCCGCCGACGTGCTGGTTTCGGTGAAAAACGACCAACTCGCCCGCGAGGGAAGTCCGCCGCTGCCGAAGGAATTCGTCGAAGCGATCAAACAACCCATTCTCGAAACCGCCCGCAAAGAGGGCAACGCCTACTATTCCACGTCGAACCTCTGGGACGACGGCATCCTGGACCCGGCCAAAACCCGCGATGTGCTGGGACTGGCCATTTCCGTATCGCTCAACGCTCCGCTCGACGAGCGCAAGCAGGGGCACGGCACCTTCCGCATGTAAGGGGGCGAAAATGTTCGAGAAAGTTCTTGTCGCCAACCGTGGGGAAATCGCCGTTCGCGTGATTCGGACCCTGCGGGAAATGGGTATCGCGTCGGTCGCCGTGTATTCGGACCCCGACGCCAAAGCCCCGCACGTATTCGAAGCGGACGAAAGCGTCTGCCTGGGAGCCGCCGAACCCGCCGCAAGTTACCTGAATGTCGAGAAAATCCTCGCTGCGGCAAAGGAAACCGGGGCACAGGCGATCCACCCCGGATACGGGTTTTTGTCCGAAAGCCCGGCTTTTGCCCAGGCGGTGAAGGACACCGGGCTCGTTTTCATCGGTCCCAGCTCCGAAGCGATGGCGTTGTTGGGGAACAAAACACGCGCCCGGCAGAAAATGAGCGCTTCGGGCGTGCCGATCATTCCAGGACTGACCGAGCCGGAAAGCGACACCGAAAAACTTCAGGCCGCCGCAAAGGAAATCGGCTATCCGGTGCTGGTCAAAGCCAGTGCCGGAGGGGGCGGCAAAGGGATGCGCGTGGTGCGCGACCCGGCCCTGCTCGCCGATGCCTGCCGCGACGCCTCCAGCGAAGCCGGAACGGCCTTCGGCGACGATTCCATCTACCTGGAAAAATACCTCGAACGTCCCCGGCACGTGGAAATCCAGATCCTCGCCGACGAAAGCGGGCACGTCGTGCACCTGTTCGAACGAGAATGCTCGATCCAGCGCCGCCATCAGAAAATCATTGAGGAAGCCCCCTCGCCGTTCATCGGCGAAGGCACGCGCCGGAAGATGGGCGAAGCCGCCAAAGCCGCCGCCAAGGCCGCCGGATACACCAACGCGGGAACGGTGGAATTTCTGGTGGATGCCGACGAGTCGTTTTACTTTCTCGAAGTCAACGCCCGCATTCAGGTCGAGCATCCCGTCACCGAGATGATCTCCGGCCTGGACCTCGTGCGCCGACAGATCGAAATCGCCGCCGGGCACAACCTCCCGTTTTCACAGGAGGATTTGCAGATCCGAGGCCACGCGATCGAATGCCGGATCTACGCCGAAAACCCCGCGCAGAACTTCGCGCCCTCGCCGGGGAAAATCCTCGCCATACACGAACCCTCCGGTCCGGGCATCCGTCACGATTCCGGAGTATGCACGGGTTACGAGGTGCCGGTTCACTACGACCCGATCCTAAGCAAGCTGATCGTCCACGCCGAAGATCGCCCCGCCGCGATTGCGAAAATGATTCGTGCCTTGCGGCAAACGGCGTTTCTAGGACTGCAAACCCCGGTGGAATTCCTGCTGGCGGTGCTCGACTCGGACGCCTTCCGAAACGGCGACACTACCACCGACTTCATCGAGCGTCATTTCGGCGATTGGCAGCCGGACGAAAAAAACGACCTGTTTACAGCCGCTTACGCGGCGAATCGACTGCTACCCGTGAAAAATTCCGGCGGAAACATTGTAACGGAAGCAAAAGAAAGCCTGCCGACGCCATGGAAAACGCTCGGAAAGTGGAGCCTGGAAAGCTGAATGAAAACGAACCGATGGAAGATGACAAATCCGCCATCTTCCATCGGGAATGGATTCAGTAGTTGTCGGGAGCGACTTCGAAATAGGCTTGCGGATGGTTGCAGGCCGGGCAGTTGTCGGGAGCTTCGGTGCCTTCGTGGGCATACCCGCAATTACGGCAGATCCATCGCACCGGTTTTTCCTTCTTGAATACGGTTCCCGCTTCGACGTTTTTCAAAAGGTTACGGTACCGTTCTTCGTGGTATTTCTCCGCGATGCTTACGTTGTCGAAAACCGTCGCAACGGCTTCGAACCCCTCTTCGCGGGCCACACGGGCCATTTCCGGGTACATCGAGCTGTGCTCGTGGTGTTCGCCTTCCGCCGCCGCCAAGAGATTTTCGGCGGTGGTGCCGATTTTCCCTGCGGGGAACGCTGCCGTGATTTCAAGGTCGCCACCCTGCAAAAAGCGGAAAAAGCGTTTGGCGTGCACGAGTTCCTGCTCGGCGGTCAACGCGAATACCGCTTCGATCTGCTTGAAACCTTCCTTTTTGGCCTGCTTGGCGAAATAGGTATAACGGCTGCGCGCCTGAGATTCTCCGGCAAAGGCGATCAACAAGTTCTTTTCAGTCTGGGTTCCTTTGAGATCCATCGTAGACTCCTTTCCTGCACGTGTCGGTTTTGTCACCCAAAATGTTCCAGTTTTTAGTTAGGAATCATTTGCATCCATCTTCATACAAAAAGAATATCGCAAAATCGAGTTTTTTTCGAATTTTCTTTTGCATTTGGGAAAGGTTTTGCCTGCTATTGCCTGCCGTTCCCGTTTCGAGAAAGAATCATTTTCTTTGATCCCGCAAAGTTGAGACCGAAAGCGAAATGGTGTAGGTTAGGAACCGCAGAAAAAACTACGAACCTGGAACCGAACGGAGGAAAACCATGGCCGTCACCCACTACAACGTCGCGGTGGTTGGAGCGACCGGGGCGGTGGGCCGCACGATGCTCGACATTCTGGAAACCCGGCGCTTTCCCATCGCCGAGTTGCGGGCTCTAGCTTCGTCCCATTCGGCTGGAAAAAAGCTGCTGTTCGCCGGATCGATCCTGGATGTTCGGGAAACTACTCCGGAGGCCTTCGAAGGCATCGATATCGCTCTGTTTTCAGCGGGAGCCTCGGTCTCGAAGCGCTTCGCTCCCATCGCCGCAGAAGCCGGGGCGGTGGTGATCGACAACACCAGCCAGTTCCGCCGCGACGAGGACATCCCGCTCGTCGTGCCGGAGGTCAACCGGGCCGATATCTTCAAGCATCACGGCATCATCGCCAACCCCAACTGCTCGACAATCCAGATGTTGGTGGCGCTGGAACCGATCCGGCAAGAGGCAGGTATCGAACGACTGGTGATTTCCACCTACCAGGCAGTTTCGGGCGCGGGCGCGAGCGCGATGGAGGAAGCCCGGTTGCAATGCCAGGCGACGATCGAGGGAAAAAGCTTTTCGCCCAAAAAATTCCCCCATCCCATTGCGTTCAACGTGCTTCCGCACATCGATGTCTTCCAGGAAAACGGCTACACCAAGGAAGAAATGAAAATGGTGTGGGAGACGCGCAAGATATTCGGCGAACCGGAGATGCGCGTCAGCGCCACCTGTGTGCGCGTTCCCGTGTTGACCGGGCACTCGGAGGCGGTAAACGTCGAAACGCGCGAGAAAATCAGCGCCGCAAAAGTACGGGAATTGCTTGAAAATGCGCCCGGCGTGAAAGTGATCGACGACCCCGCGACGCTGAGCTATCCCATGCCCGCCGATGCCGCCGGGACCGATCCGGTTTACGTGGGCCGCATTCGCGAAGACCTGAGTCATGAAAAAGCCTTGAATCTCTGGATTGTGTCCGACAACCTGCGCAAAGGCGCGGCGCTCAACGCCGTGCAGATCGCCGAGGAGTGGATCAAAGGGGAGTGAAGTGAACGAAAACGCTATCCGTGCACGCTGTCAAAACCTGGCGCTTCTGTTCCGTTCCGCATCGATCGCCTCCCACCTGGGGATGACGATCCGTTTCGACGAAAAATACCGCGCCATTTTCGAGATGCCTTACGCCGGAAACATGGACAACGGCATCGGCAACATTCACGGCGGAGCCATCGCCACACTGATCGACAATGCGGCCTGGTTCACCATCGCCGCCCAGCAAGATGGCTGGATCGCCACTGTCGAAATGCAGGTTCGAATGCTGGAACCGGTAAAAGCCGAAACCATATGGTCGCGAGGAAAAATCATCCGCCTGGGCAACCGGTTGAGCACCGCCGAAGCCGAGGTGCGCACGGCGGACAACCGCCTCGTTGCCGTCGGATCGGGTACGTTTACGACCACTTCGATCGACTTCGACCCGGAAATGTTGCGGGACACCATCCTCGGAGACACCCAGAAAATCACATTGGAAGAAGATTACTGACGGCTTCGCGGGGCATGGAGGCAAGATGGCCCTGATCGAATTCGGACAGCCGCTCGTCGAAGCCGTGTTTTTAGCGCGGTACAAGCGTTTTCTGGCCGACGTGCGCCTGCCGGACGGTCGCGAGGCGGTGGCCCATTGCCCCAACACCGGCACGATGAAAACCTGCCTGCTACGAGGCGCACCCGTGCTGCTGCACGAAAGCGCCGATCCGAAACGCAAAACCCGTTATTCCTGGCTGGCGATTCGTATCGGCGGCGTGTGGATCGGCATCGACACTTCCCTGCCCAACCGCTTGGTGGAGCAGGCGATCAAGCAAGGAGAGCTCCCCGGTCTGGAAGGCTACGACACCGTTCGCCGGGAGAAAAAAAGCGGCGCGCACAGCCGCATCGACCTGCTTTTGGAATCGAAGGAGCGACGCTGCTGGGTGGAGGTGAAAAACGTCACGATGGTCCGCAACGGTGTGGCCGCCTTTCCCGACGCCGTAACCACGCGCGGCCAGAAACATCTGCGGGAACTGATGGAAAAGGTTCGTGAAGGTGATGAGGCGGCAATGGTCTACGTCGTGCAGCGCGGGGATGCCTCGGAATTCGTCCCGGCGGACGACATCGACCCCGAATACGGGCGCCTGATGCGCGACGCCCACCGCACGGGAGTGCGACTGCTGGCGCTGTCCTGCAAGGTGTCTCCCAAAGGCGTACATACCGACGGCCTACTGCCCGTGCGCCTACCCCCTAACCCGCATAATTCATGAAGAATCTACTGCGACTTGAAAATCCTCGATCTTTCACTTGTTTCCCGATTTTCATCCTCGACAGACTGTAAAGTATGCCTGCGGGTGAAAATCGGTCCAACTTCATGAAATATCTTCGGTTTTCGGCGTCTCGCTACGATCCTCATGAATAATGCGGGCTAAATCAGGGAAAACAAAAGGAAACCGCTCATTTGGCGAATAAGCGGTTATGAAACTCTCGAATCCACCCTACTTTTTCTTGAATGTGTCCTGCATCTTGTCCAGGCCGCGAATCGCGTTCTGAAACGGCTGGGGCTTCGACTTCGGTTCGCGTTCCTTGTCCCGTTCCTCCCCAGGTTCCTCATTAGGAGGCGGCGTTTGCGAGAATGCGGAATCGTCTTGATTTTCCTCGCCTTTCCAGCGAAACAGGTAGCGATCGTACAAGCGCTTGTAAGTGGACCACCGACCTTGCCGGGTTTCGGCATCCAGAATGGACTGGAACGAAAAGATCCGCGCGTCCATGTCGTCGAGGGCGGCAAGCACCATGGCTTCGACGGTTTTCGGGCGCTTGGGAGAACCGAACTCCAACTGTCCGTGATGGGCCAGAATGATGTGGGTCAGCACCATTTTTTTCAGGCGTGGAAAAGGCTTGTCTTCGGGAAATCTGTCGAGGATGCGGTTTAGACGCTCGATCCCCAGCGTCATGTGCCCGATCAGGCGGCCTTCGTCGCTGTAACCGAACGAGCGCGTGTACTCCAACTCGTCGATCTTCCCGATATCATGGAACAAAATGCCCGCCTGCAACATCGAGCGGTCCACTTGCGGGTAGTGGTCGCAGACTTTCTGCGCCAGTTCCGCCAGCGAAAGCGTGTGCTCCAGCAAACCGCCCAGATACGAATGATGAATCGCTTTGGCGGCGGGCGCGAGCTTGAATTTGCGTGCGATTTCCTCGTCTTCGAGGGTCATCTGCAACAGGCTCACGATGTCCGGGTCGTCGAGTCCGGCATGAATAGCTTTCAGGCGTTCGAGCATCTCGCCGGTGTCTTTGCCGCCATCGGCGAGAAAAAGCATGGGATCGACCTCGTTTTCATCGACCTTGCGCAAAGTCGCGATACGAAGCTGAAGCTGGTTGTTGAACGTAATCGCCTGGGCTTGAATCCACAGGAAATCGCCTTCGGCGAACCGTCGGGTCAGGTTGTCCACGTTGTCCCAAACCTTGGCGTCGGCGTCGCCGCTGCGGTCGCCCAAGGTCATGGAAAGGTAGGATTGGCCGGTTTTACCGACGAACTCGTTTTTCTTCTTGCAGAGAAACAGTCCCTCGACGCGGTTCCCGGGTACGATATCGGCAATGAAAACGCTTTTTTCCGAAGCGGGCATAACTCCTCCTGAGGTGGTGAAACTTCATCCACGGGCGTTCATCCTAGCCGAAACCCGCGCGGAATGTCACGAGAAAACCCCGATTCTTCAAAGGGGATATTCTGAAAATTTCCGACCGTAGCAAGTCGCTTGACTTGCTTCCCGCTTGGTGTATCTTTCGGATATTCGGTGTTGCCTTACGGCAGGAATGGCGGACGTATGCACGATCATCTCAGCGGGCTCAAACCCAGTCAAATCAAACGCATCGAACGGCTGAATCGGCGGCGCTGCAATCCTTCGGAAATCATCGGCCCCGACCTCGCCCGTGCGCTGTGCGAACTCTCCACCGACATTTCACGACAGATCGGCCTGTTGCTCGACCGCCGGGGACGGGTCACGCAGGTGATCGTCGGGTCGGCCTCCAAACTGGACATTCCCGACCTTGGTCGTCAACGCGCCGGTGGCGGACGTTTTCGCGGATTGCGCCTCGTTCACACGCACCTGGCCAATGAGGAATTGACCCAGGACGACCTCACCGACCTCGCCCTGCTGCGCCTGGACTGCATCGCAGCCCTGACGATGGATTCCAGCGGTTTGCCCGCCCTGATGCACCTCGCACACCTGATTCCGAAAAATCCGCAAGGAGAGATTTTCCACGTCTTCTCCCCGAAACGCTTTCAGTCCCTCGACGTGGATTTCATCGCCCTGATCGAGGCTTTGGAAGAGGAATTCCGCCGCACCTTACCCAAAACGAAGCAAGGCCAGATCGAACACGAACGCGCGGTGTTGATCGGTGCGGGGTCGCTGTCCTCGCAAGAAGTCGAGCACCGCATGGCGGAAATGAAGGAACTCGCCCGCGCCGCCGAGGTGCATGTGGTCGATACCTTCTGGCAGAAAAGGCCGAAACCCGATCCGAAAACCGTCATCGGTCGGGGAAAACTGGAGGAGATCGTGCTTTCCGCCATGCAGAACCAGGCGGATCTGCTGATTTTCGAAACCACGCTCAGCCCGGCGCAGATTCGCAGCATCGGCGAATTCAGCGACGTGCGGGTCATCGACCGCAGTCAGTTGATTCTCGACGTCTTCGCCCGCCACGCCCAGACCCGCGACGGAAAACTGCAAGTGGAACTGGCGCAACTCAAGTATCGCCTTCCCCGCCTGGGACACAACGGGCAGGCGCTAAGCCGGCTGATGGGCGGCATCGGCGGACGTGGACCCGGCGAACAAAAACTAGAAATCGACCGCCGCCGCGTCCGGGAACGCATCGCGCGGCTGGAAAAGGAAATCGACCTGCTGGCCCAGAGGCGGGAACGCAAACGCGCGCGCCGCGAACGCCGAGACGTGCCTACCGCCGCCCTCGTGGGCTATACCAACGTTGGAAAATCCACCCTGCTCAACCGCCTGACGGCATCCTCGGTGATCGTCGAGGACAAGTACTTCGCCACCCTCGATCCCGCCAGCCGCCGCCTACGCTTTCCCCGTGAACGTGAAATCGTGCTTACCGATACGGTGGGCTTCATCCGCGACCTGCCGCCGGAACTGAAAGCCGCCTTTCGCGCCACCCTCGAAGAACTGAACGACGCGGATTTCCTGCTGCATGTGGTGGATGCCTCCTCCCCCGACCGCAAAAGCCAGATCCGTTCGGTGTCGGAGATTCTTTCCGGATTGGGCCTGGACGCCATTCCAAAACTGCTTCTATACAACAAGGTGGATCTGCTGGAATCGGAGGACTGGCCGTTGCTGCTAGCCGAAGAGGAAGGCTTCTATCTTTCGGCAAAAACAGGGGACGGATTGCTGGAATTTACGCGGTACTTGCAGAAAACCGCCGAAAAAGGACAACTGCCACCCCTGCATTCCCGGAAATACCGACGGCATTGAACGCGGTTACATCGGCGTCGCCGTAACCGACACCACGCCGTCCAACTTGCGGATTTTATTGACGATTCGTAAAAGTTTGGAAAGAAAAGACACGTCGATCATGAAGCTTAAAAAGCCTTCGTTCTTCTCGGCGTTGGCGTTGAGCTTGGAGATGTTCAGCCCTGCTTCCCCCACTACGGAAAGAATCTGCGCCAGGATGCCTTGGGTATTGGTGACGTGAATGTTGAGCGTCGCCCCGTGAATTCTCTGGCTTATGTCCCAGGAAACACTAAGCTTTTCGTGATTCGGCACGCCCGCCAGCTCCGGGCAGTTCGAACGGTGCAGCAACACGCCTTTGTCGGGCCGGATCACGCCCACCACCGCATCACCCGGAATCGGATTGCAACATCCCGCGTAAGTGATGAAAATATCTTCCGAATCGTGGATGCGGAAATTTTCCCGTGGGCTGGATTTCAGGTTGGAATAGATTTTCTCCCGGATGCTCTGCATGTCGAGCAGGCGCTGGCGGGTGAGTTTTTCCCTGGGTGCAAGATTGTAATCCCCGATCAGTTGATGCAGGGAAACCTCCCGAAAACCGATTTTCCCGAAAAGCTCCTCCTCGCTCATACGTTCGTGTTCAAGCATGGATCGAAAAGCGGGACTGTCGATGATAACCTGCGGGTCGAGCCCGAATTTGGCGATTTCGGACGAAAACATCTTTCGTCCCAGCTGCCGGGCGCGACTTTTGCGCAACCGTGTCAGCGAGGCTCGAATCAGGCGCGTGGCTTTGGGAGACTGCACGATGTCGAGCCACTGGCTTTTCGGCTGGCTGTTGGAATCGGTAATGACCTGAATCACGTCGCCGCGTTTCACTTCGTGCTCGATGGGATAGCGCGTGCCGCCGATCATCCCTCCCACCGCGTGATCGCCGATACTGCTGTGGATGTGATAGGCGAAATCCAGGATCGTGCTTCCGGTCGGCAGAAGATAGGGATCTTTCTGCGGACTGAAAACGGCGATTTCGTCTTCCTTGCAGTGGGAAACGATTTCCTCCATGCGCAAGTGTCCCTCGCGGGTGAGGTCTTCGAGTTCCTTCATGTAGCGGGTGTAAAACCGCGAAAGCCGATTCTGGTTGTGCTTCCAGTTGTGGACGATACCCAACTCGTTGACGTCCCACATTTCCGGCGTCATCAACGACACTTCGTAGATTTCGCCCTCCAGCACGATCTGGGTCTGCAAAGCCCTAAATCCGTTGGCCATGGGGTTGGAAATGTGATCGACGAGCGACCCCGGCACCGGCATATATACGTTGTGCAACATTCCCAGCGCCGTGTACAGATCGATTACATCTTCGATGAGCACGGTCAGACTTGGCAGAGGATCGGTGACGGTGGCCAGCCGTCCGTTGCGGTAATATTTCTGCACGGTCGGCCAGACGATTTCGACGGTGGGCTGCTCGATCACCTTCTCCAAGTGGTCGAGAATGAACTGGATCGTCGTTTCGACTTTGGACCCCAAAAAGCGTTGGCGTTGCTGAATGGTGGCTTCAATGTGCCTGTATTCATTCGGAAACAGGTATTTGCAACAAAGATTCGTGATTTCCTCGGAAACCCGGCGCATTCCCAGGCGGCGGCTGATCGGCGAGTAAATCTCCAGTGTTTCCATAGACTTGCGTGTCTGATGACTGGAAGACATATGCGCCATTTCCCGCATATTGCACAATCGGTCGAAAATCTTGATGATGAGCGGTCGGATATCCTTGCTGGAATAGGAGAGAATCCGCTCGTAGGTCTTGAGCAGGCTTTCCTGCCGGTGGAAATCGCTGTTGGAGATTTTTCGGATTTTGGTCAGGGAATGAACGATTTTTGCGAGGTACCCGCCGAACATGTCGGTAAGCGTTTGCTGGGTGGCTTCGGTATCCTCGATGGTGTCGTGCAACAGCGCCGCCACGAGGCAGTTCCGGTCCAGCCCCGCTTTGGCGCATTCGTAAGCGACCTGCAACGGATGGAAGATGTACGGCGCACCCGACTGGCGCAACTGTCCCAGGTGGTGGCGGTCGGCGAACTCGATGGCTTTGTGGATGGGTTCGATGCTCTGGTTGGGATAAAAAGAAAGGAATTTGGCGGTCAACAACTCGGTGCACTGCGTCAGGTACCTACGATGCTCCTCTTTGGTCCGGCTCTGAGAAGTATCCGGCCACATGCCATCGACATGCAAGGAGTGACGCTTATCCATTCTCACCTTTCCGGGGCCGGGCATGGCAACAGGTCCAATCACATCCAACCTACCTGATCCTTAAAACTGCATTCCCCGTGGTGTGGCGAAAACCGCCAAAACTTCGTGACTCAAACCCAATACAAATCATAGTGTCACAAGATTTTCAATATACTATTATATCTTTCCTTTCGCCGTCTCGCAAATTCAAAACGTTTACCTCATAATTTCCATTTTTCGCGCCTTTCCGAAAATCGGCGCAAAAAAAGGATAAAAACGGTCACTATACAACGCGCGCAAGCCGGAATATCTCCGCAAGAACAGAAAATCCCGCCCGTTTCCCCCCAGGCCAAGTTGTCACCTTTCTCCCACTTTTAACGGCTCTATCCCATGCCGTATTAGTAAAATGATAGCGATCCATGTGAAGATTGACAAGGGTTTTCGTACGGAAAAATTCATTCGGTTGGGATGGCTTTCGTCCCAATTCTTGACGCTGGGACGGCGAAAGGGCTAAACTTTTGCAACTTATTGTATTTTTCGTCGTTTCGCCCATTTCCGCCAAACGACAGAAACCGGTGGTTCGATGCCTCCGCGCCGCGCCACGCAGGACGAGAAGGAATCATGAACGAACGTAAAAAAATCTTCATTTCGGGTGTCGCCGGGTTCATGGGAAGCCATCTGGCGAAACACTTCCTCGATCAGGGCCACCACGTAGTGGGATGCGACAACCTCATCGGCGGTTACCTCGACAACGTGCCCGCCGAGGTCGAATTCTATCAGTACGACTGTAACTACTTGAATTCGATGATAAAAATCACGCGAGGCGTGGACATCATCTTCCACACGGCGGCCACCGCCTATGAAGGATTGTCGGTGTTCAGCCCCTTCGTGGTGACACAGAACATCGTCGGCGCTTCGTCGGGCGTCATCACGGCGGGAGTGGTCAACAAGGTCAAACGAATCGTCAACTGCTCCAGCATGGCGCGCTACGGAGAAAACGAGGTGCCTTTTCACGAGGGCTTGACGCCGAAACCCCAAGATCCTTACGGCATCGGCAAAGTGGCAGTGGAAAACTTGCTGAAAAACCTCTGTGAAGTCCACGGTGTACAATGGGTCAACGCCGTGCCGCACAACATCATCGGCCCGCATCAGAAATACGACGATCCCTACCGCAACGTTGCCGCAATCATGATTAACCTCATGCTGCAGGGTCGCCAACCGATCATCTACGGAGACGGCACCCAGAAACGCTGCTTCAGCTTCATCGGCGACGTGGTGGACTGCCTGGACGCCTTGGCCTGGAACGACAACGTGGTCGGCGAAACCATCAACATCGGCCCGGACGAGGAATTCGTCACCATCAACGAACTGGCCGAAACCATTGCGGATTTGCTGTATTTCAAGTTGGAGCCCAAGTACATGCCCGACCGACCCCAGGAAGTGTTCCTGGCCAATTGCTCGTCCGACAAGGCGCGTCGGCTGCTCGGCTATTCCACCAAGTACACCCTGCGCAAAGGGTTGCAGGAAATGATCGATTACATCCGGGAAAGAGGCACGCGACCTTTCAAGTATCACCTGGACATCGAGATCGTCAACGAGAAGACCCCGAAAACCTGGACGGAGCGGATGTTCTGATTTCCCGGCGTGTGAGGATGCAAAAGAGGAAGAAAATGAGCCCGGAAAAACCAGGAATCTTCGGTACGTTGGGAGCCTTCCCGCTCGGCGCGATGCTCCGGCGTCGCTTTTGCGCTCGAACTCTTGGCTGCTGAGGATTTCCACCCATGCGCTTTTCGATACTGCTTGCCGCCTGGAACGAAAAGGAATTCGCCCGCGACTGCCTGGAATCCATTAAAAAACAGGCATTTACGGACTACGAAGTACTTCTCGTGGATGACGGCTCCGAGGACGGCACCGGCGCGATGATCCGGGAGGAATATCCCTTCGTGCGCTTGTTCGAACTCGACCGCCACCAGGGTTTCGCAAAAACGAACAACCTTGCTGCTCGCAATGCAAAAGGAGAGTGGCTGTTCATAGTCAATACAGATACCGAGTTTCATCCCGACTTGCTTGCGGAACTGGACGAAGCGACGAAACGCTATCCCGAATTCGACATTTTTTCCTGTCAGATGGTCCGTTTCGACGACCAGCGCTTCGTCGATTGCAAGGGAATGCGCTTTCATCCCTCGTTACGGGCCACGATGATCGGCATCGGCGAACCCCTCGACCCGGAGGAACAGCCTTTCGAGGTGTTCGGCGCGACGGGCGGCGCGATGCTGCTGCGGCGGGAAGTGTTCGAGCGTATCGGGCTATTCGACGAAACCTTTTATTTCAACAATGAAGACGTGGACTTTTGCTTGCGAGCCTATGGGGAGGGATATCGGACGCTGTATCTGCCCTCGGCCATCGTCTACCATCGTCGCTCGCCGAACCAGAAGAAAATGCCGGATCGCGTGCTGTATCTGATTCAACGTAACATGGAGCTTGCCGCCGTAAAAAACGTGCCGTTGATTCTCTGGGGCACACCGCTGGGCGCGCTGCACCTGGCCTACAACCTGCACCAGTTCGCCAAGTATGCGGCGCAAGGAAAGGCAAAAGTGATCCTGAAATCGAAATGGGATGCCTTAAAGATGCTTCCCGGCCTCCGGCGAACGCCCCTTTCGCCATCGAAGCTCCTGAAAATTCTAGGAAAAAAGCGGGTTCGCTGACATGACGCATCCTGCCGAAAACCCTTATCGATTCGAGCGCATCGGCGTACTGGCGATGCTGGGAGCCATCACCGCATGGCTGGGCTACGTGCAGTTTTCGGCGATGAAGCTTTTCGGCGTGGACGGCCTGTACCACATTCGGTTGGCGGACATGTACGGCAGCGGCTGGTTTTCCCACCGCTTCCCTTGGCTGTATCACACCGATTTTGCACAAGCTTTCACGGATCATCATTTTTTGTTCCACATTTTGATGATCCCCTTCGCCTGGCTCTCGCCCGGAGACGAGTTGATGTTCGGCGCGAATCTTGGAGCGCTGGTGATGGGAGTGTCCGCGCTCGCCTGCCTGGGAGGAGCCTTGCTGGCCTTCAAGGTGCGTTTCGCCGCGCTGTGGATGCTCGCCGCCTTGGTGGCTTCCGAAGTCTTCGCCGCCCGGCTGCTGCTGCCCCGCGCCCAGTCCGTCACCCTGATTTTCGTGACGCTGACGGTCCTCGCCTTGTCCTCGAAACGCTACAAAACAGCGGCTGCGCTGTCGTTTTTCTTTTCATGGGCTTATCAGCTTTCCCTGATGAACGTGCTTGTCGGCGCGGCGTTCGCGCTGGCTTTATGGATACGAACCGGGCGTTTCGACTCCCGACCCCTGATTGTCTGTGCGGTGGCGGTGTTCGCGGGATTCATCCTCAATCCGTTCGCACCGCAAAGCCTTGAATTTCTGCTGACCCATGCGCTGTTCAAGGTCACCAACCCCGTGGATCTCGCCGTGGGCGGCGAGTGGAAATCCACGAATCCACTGGAACTTTTCCGCCACCTGGCCGTATTTCACGTGATTCTCGCTCTCGGAGCGTTGGCGTTCGTCCGTGATCGAAAAACACTACATACCGAAACTCTGGCGATGGGGATGGTCGCCGTCGCGATGTTCCCCGCCACCTGCCATAGCTGGCGTTTCCTGGAATATTATCCCTTCCTGGTGGTATTTTCCTGCGCACTGGTGATCCGCGACCTGTTCCCACAGATTGCTGAAAACCGCCCTCAAAAACAACTGATCCACGGACTTCTCGCGCTGTCGCTCGCGGTGTTCTGCGCAGTCCGGGTGGGCGCTCTCGCCTCGTGGCTGCCGGACCGCAAGGCCGAGGGCTTCGACAACAGCCGCCTGCTTCTCGCGGCGCATTGGCTGGAAGGCCACGGCGAGGCCGATACCCTTGCCGTCAACGCGGACTGGAGCGATTTTCCGTTTCTATTCTACAACAACCGCCACAATTTCTACGCCACCGGACTGGACCCGAACCTGTTTCTGTACCACGATCCCAAGCGCTTCGCCGCCTACCACGAGCTAGTCACGGGCCGGGCGCAGAACCCCTCGAAAACACTAAGGGAATCTTTGGGGGGACGCTACTTGATCTATCGCTACAACCGAGCCAAACGCAACATGCCCCCGGAAAGCTGGACAAGGCTTGTGGAACATCCCGGCTGGAAGGTGGTCTATCACGATGCGGAGGGGTTGATTTTCGACGCGGGAAAGGAAACGGGGAAAGACACGGTTCAATAAGTTGTACTTGAAAACCGGTTAACCTCTCTGCATGACATGCTTTTTCGCGAATTCCCGAAGAGTTGCCCGCCACGATCTTTCCGAACGGGAGATTCCCTGCAATTTTCCTTGACACCCATGGCCGGAATTCTTAGTATTCACGGCCTGGAACCGTCGGTTTGGCGGAGTAGCTCAGTCGGTTAGAGCATACGGCTCATATCCGTAGTGTCGGGGGTTCAAGTCCCTCCTCCGCTACCAGGTGACGGCCTGAAGGATTCCTTCAGGCCGTTTTTTTCATGGTTTCCAGAAACGTGGACGCCCGTAGCGGTTTTGCACGTGCTAGAAAAACCGCAGGGCGTGGAATCGGACGGGAGTGATGATCCAGGTTGTCGGATTACGACACAACTTCGGAGAACGGGATCTCTTTCGCGGAATAAGCTGGACCGTCGGCGACCGCGACCGTGTGGCGCTGGTCGGCCTGAACGGTTCGGGAAAATCCACCCTGATGAAAATCATCGCCGGCCTGATGGAGCCGGAAGAGGGTCAGGTCACTTTCGGTCGGGGCACGACCTTCGGCTACCTGCCTCAGGACGGCGTCGTTCACCATGGGCGCAGCGTCCTTGAAGAGGTGAAAACCGCCTTCGGGGAGATCGTCCGTTTAGAGCAACGTCAGAAAGAGTTGGAAAAAGCGCTCGCCCGCGAGCCGGAAGCCACCGAAGCCCACACCCGGGCCGCAATGGAACTCGCAGAGGTCCAGCACGAATTCATGGAACGCGGCGGCCACGGCATCGGCGGCGATATCGAGCGGGTGCTGACCGGTCTGGGATTCAAGCGGGAGGAATTGCATCAAAACTGCGAAGCGTTTTCCGGCGGCTGGCAGATGCGTGTGGCGCTGGCGAAAATCCTGCTAACTCATCCCACGCTGCTGCTGCTCGACGAACCGACCAATTATCTCGACATCGAGGCCCGTACCTGGCTGATGCAGTTCCTACGGGATTACGATGGCGCCGTGCTGCTGGTCAGCCACGACCGCTATTTCATCGACCAGGTGGTCACGAAAATCACCGAAATCCACAACGGACAGTTGGACGACTACTTCACCAACTACAGCGGCTATCTGGAAGAACGCGAAAAGCGCCTGGAAATCCTGCGTGTACAGTATGTAAGGCAACAGGAAGAAATCGCCCGCATCGAGGCGTTCATCAATCGTTTTCGCTACAAAGCGGACAAAGCCTCGCTCGTGCAGAGCCGGGTCAAGCAACTCGAAAAAATCAAGCGTATCGAGTTGCCGACGTTTCGAAAAAAGATCCGTTTCCGCTTTCCAGAGCCGGAACCGAGCGGCAAAGACGTGCTCATCGCCGAGGAACTCGCGGCGGCCTACGATGAAAAAGTGGTGTTCGAAGGAATGGATTTCCTCGTGCGGCGCGGCGAAAAAGTCGCCGTGGCGGGCGTCAACGGAGCAGGAAAAACTACCCTGCTTCGGCTGATCTCCCACCGAAAAACGCCCCAACGGGGTGAACTTCGCCTGGGTCACAACGTGACGCTCGATTACTTCGCCCAGGATGTCGAACGCAGTCTGGACCCCAAGGCGACCGTCTACCAAACCCTGGAAAGAGAAGCGCCCTATGCCATGGTTCCCCGTTTGCGGGACATGCTGGGAGCGTTTCTTTTTTCCGGCGACGACGTGGAAAAGCCGGTGTCGGTGCTTTCTGGTGGCGAACGCAACCGGCTGGCCTTGTGCCGGATGCTACTGAAGCCTTCGAACCTCCTCGTGCTCGACGAGCCGACCAACCACCTCGACATCGACGCCAAGGACGTGCTGCTGGACGCGCTGAAAACCTTTCCGGGAACGGTGCTGTTCGTCAGCCACGATCGCTATTTCCTGGACAATCTCGCCGAGCGTGTCTTTTTCCTCGACCACGGCACCTTTCACGATTACCCAGGCAGGTATCCCGAGTTTCTGGAATACATCGAGGGACGGGAAACCAAAGTGGATATCCGGGAAGCGAAGGAAGAAGCCCGGAAACAGAAGGCAAAACAGCGCACGAAAGAAGAGCGCATCCGCCTGCGCGAAATCGAAAAGCAGCGCCAGCGGGACATCCGAAACCGGGAACGCAAATTGGAGAAACTGGAAGAGGATATCGCCAACCTGGAACAGGCCCAGCAGGTCTTGCTGGCACGCATGGCCGATCCGAAAATGGCGACGGATTTCACGGAATTGGAACGCCTGGTGGACGAAAAAGAGGTCATCGACCGGCGCATAGAAGGCATGTACGAGGAGTATTCGGCGCTGGACAAGGAACTTTCGGAATTTAGAGCCGAACAGGATGAATCCTGAGAAATCCGGTCGATTGTGGACTTCTACTGCGAAACGTGGAGAAAGAGAGAAGGCGATGAATCGCGGACAAGAAGAAGAACGGAAGATCTGCGAGGAATTGGCCGAAATCGGCATCAAAGTTTACAGTATCTACGAACTGACCAATCCTAAAAAATCGAACGCCGCCGCATTCCCCATATTGTTGCGGTGGCTGCCTGTGGCGCGTAGCGACCGCAACCGGGAAGGCATCGTCCGCTCGTTGGATTTTCCCGAAGCCGGAAGAGAAGCCCTGCACGTCCTGCTGGAGCAGTTCGAAGCCCTTAAAACCCACAACCAGAGCCGTAAGGATCTCAAATGGGTGATGGGCAAAGTCATCGGACATCTCGCCGATTCGAGGGACACACCGGAAATTCTACAACTCGTTGACGACGACCGGCACGGCGCGGCGAGGCAATGCCTCGTGGACTGGCTAGGCAATCAAACCCTGGATGAGAATGGAATCGACGTTCTGGAACGCCGCTTGGGAGACGGCGACCTCATGCTTCACGCGCTCACCGCGCTCGCCTCGGCATGTGGAACGAGGGGTCTGGACATCGTGAAATCCCAGCAAAATCACGACGATAAAATTATACGCCGCCACGTCCGACGCATTCTGGAATCCCGGAACGAACGGGAATGACGGGATTCATCCTGCCTTGCCTGGAAAGATTCTCTCAAAGAAAACGATGAGGTCGGTCGTATTGAACCCCTTCATATATTGCCGAAAAGCGTAAGCCTCTCCAAGGTTTGAGAGAAAACGGACGAAAAAGCCGAAAAGCCTGCGCAGCGATCGAAAAAGAAGTTGAAGATCTCGCAAGAAGATGAAATAACAGGGTTTTCGCGACCCTCAACGAATCGGAGTCTTTCGATGACCCTGCTTGTCGCCCTGTTTTTCTTTTTGTCGGGATTGACCGGCCTCGTGCTCGAAGTGGTCTGGCTGCGTCAGCTTCAACTGATTTTCGGAGCCACGACCCTGGCAGTGGGAACCGTGACGGGTTCTTTTCTGGGAGGTCTGGGACTGGGAGCGCTGCTTTCCAGCCGTCTGTCCGACCGCTTGCCGAAAAAACTACTGGTCTACGCGGGCCTGGAAGCCATCATTGGCCTGTCCGCACTGACGATGCCTTTCGTGCTTTCGAGCCTGGGCGAGTTTCAACACCGGTGGAGCGGCGGCCTGCTGTACCACGCTTCGATATACGCTTCCATGCGTTTCCTTGCCGTGTTTGCGGCGTTGGCGCTCCCGACCGCCTGCATGGGTGCGACACTGCCGCTGCTGCTTTCCGCCACAACGCGCAGTTTCGGCTCCATCGGCAGGCAAACGGGCCTGCTGTACGGCATCAATACGCTGGGCGGCATGACTGGAGCACTTCTCGCCGGGTTCGTCTTCCTTCCCAACCTCGGTATTTCCGCCACCACACGCCTGGCCTCCACGGTCTGTTTCGCGGTGGCTTTCGGCATGACGTTGGCGAGTTTTTTATTCAGGGAAGGGAAATCCACGCCACAGGAAGAATCTCCGCCTCCAGGAAAACGCCCCCTGCGCCCGTATCGACTACTCGGACTGTTCCTGTTTTTACAGGGTATCATCGGCATGAGCCTTCAGGTTTCGATGACACGCGTAATGGGGATGGTGCTGGGTTCCAGCGTGTATTCGTTCACATTAGTGGTCGTGATCTTCCTACTGGGAATCGCTTTAGGAAGTTTGCTGTATTCTGCGCTGCTCAAAGATCGCGTCGAGCCGTACCGTTTGTTGTCATTTTGTATGGGATTGTTCTTTTTCGGAACGCTTCTGGCCGTCTGGCTGGCGGACGACCTCCCAGGCCTGCTGCTCATAGCGACCGGAAAAGGCTGGATGACCTCCGGTTGGCTGTACCCCGTTCATGCAGCGGTAATCGCTTTGGTACTGCTGTTGCCCTGCACGAGTCTGGGCATTTCGTTTCCCCTGGCGCTCAAGCTGTTTTCGGGGAGACTCGACGAATTGGGAAAATCGAGCGGTGTAGGAATCTTTCTCAACACGGCGGGATCGATTCTGGGAAGTTTTCTGGCGGCGTTCGTTCTGGTGCCCAAGGTCGGACTGGCCCATACGATGATCGTCGGAGCGGTGTTCGCGCTGGGACTGGCTTTTCTGTTTTCTCTCGTTCAGGGAAGTTTTCTCGTGCCCGCTCGTGCTTTGCGCACCCTTCCATGGGGTGTCATCGCGCTGATCGCCCTGACGTCGCTGCCTTCCTGGGAACCCTCGAAACTTGCGGCGGGATACTTTCGCGTGGCAGTGGCGGAACAATTGGCTTGGCAGCCCGAAAGCCTGCCCGAAGCTCATATTCTCTATCACCGGGACGGTCCGAGCGCGACCGTCACCCTGGAGCGGCGGGAAGACATCCTGACGATGAAAGCCAACGGCAGGCCGGAAGCCTCCAACCGTTTCGACATGCCGACCCAGATTCTGGCCGGTCTTTTCCCGATTCTTGCGCATCCCAAAGAAAAAAACCTGGCTGCCGCGCTGATTGGCTACGGATCGGGAATCACGGCGGGAGCGATGCTGCAAAGCAACATTGAAAAGCTTCTGGTGGTGGAATTGGAACCGAGGATCGTGGAGGCCGCGACGTTTTTCGATGACCTCAACCACCGACCTCTCACTGATCCCCGAACGACACTCGTTCAGGGCGATGCCCGCACGGTGCTGGGGTACTGGCCGGGGGATTTCGATGTGATCGTGTCCGAACCTTCCAACCCATGGGTCGCGGGATCGGGCGGATTGTTTACCCAGGATTTCTACCGCATGATGCGCGGCAAGCTTGCGCCTCGCGGCATTTATGCCCAGTGGGTGCAACTTTATGAAATTTCACCGGAAAACCTTGCGTGTGTGCTGAGAACTTTCCGTTCCGTGTTCCCCCACGTGCAGGTGCTGGCCACCTACGAACGCGGCGTGGATCTCGTGCTGCTAGGTTCCGAAAACGAGATTTTCTTCGATATTCAGAGCATGAAACGGAAAATCGCCGGGCGGACGCTCGACGAAGTGAAACGGGCCGGAATCTCCTCGTCTGAAGGCGTGGCCGCCATGGTACAGATCCCGGACGAAGACCTTGAAACGTTTATCGGTGAAGGACCGATCAACACGGACGACAACGGCCTCATCGAGTTCGCGGGTCCGCTGGACGCCATGCACCACAGCCAGTTTCTTCGGCGCGTGATCGCTTTCCACTTCGAAACCGACAAGCTTTCGATCCTTTCGACGCTTACCGGTCTGGGAGAAAAACCGGAAGACCGAGCCCAAAATCTTTCCGCCGTAGCATTGCAACTCCTGCTTCGCGGCAGGGCGGGAACTGCGTATGAAGTTGCCCAGTCCGCGCTTAAGCACGCACCCGATCAGACAGCTTCCGAGGTCATGGAAGTCGCCGAATGGATCTACATCGAACCGGAGCATTGGCCGCCGGTACCCGAAGGCTGGTTGATCGAAGAACACGGTGAAAACAACGTGGCCACGACACTGGTTCTGTCGTTGGTGAGCAAACAGTGGGAAGAAGCCGATTCCCTTGCCACTGAGCTGGACGAGGAATTTGACGATCCCCGATTGACCTGGCTTCGAGGTGCCCTGGATCTGCGTTTCAACCGGTTCAAACAGGCCATTGAGCGGCTCGAACCCCTATCGGCAAACCCTGCTTTCGCAAAACGCTTCGGAACAGTGGATTTCTATCTCGGACGCGCCTACGACCGCGACCTTCAACCTAGAAAAGCGCTCAAGGCGCTGGCCACGTTCAACCAATGGGCAAAAACGCACGAAGAGGACGTCGCGCCGATCGAAGCCGAATTTAAGCAGGAAGAAGAAGCCGAACCGTAAAGATTTTCAGGACATATTGACAAGAACGTCTGCTTTTGTCATCTTCATAGAAGCATTGTCGTATAATAACAGGGGCGCCCGGACTTTCTTCGAAAGATTTCGACGCATCCGATTTACGAGGAATCACAGGAGAATATTCATGTCGTTTCTTCCTTACCTGAAACGCATCAACCTTTTTCAAGGTTTGACCGACGAACAGTTGGCGATCCTGGAACAATCCGGACACACCGTCGATTTCTCGGAAGGAGACGTCGTTTTTTCCGAGCAGTCCACAGGACAGGAGATGTTTTTCGTCCTGGAAGGCCGCATCGAAATCCTCGTGAGCGTGAACGAGGAATCCGACGAGGAAAACGCACCGATCCACACGGTTCGTCCAGGAGATGTATTCGGCGAGTTTTCTTTCATTGATGGCGGGGAACGTTCGGCCACGGCCCAAGTGATCGAGCACGCTCTGGTTTTCGTGCTGACTCGCGAGGGACTGGAAAAAGCCGCTGGCGTCGATCCGTACATCGGCTACCTCCTGATGTACAATCTGGCCGCCACCCTCGTGCAGCGAATCAGAATGACTACCTGGGAGTTGCGCGCCAGTATGATGTACTGACGCACCTCAGCGGGCCGCGACCTACAGTAGAAAAACGAAGCCGCTTTCACGAATTTCCCATTGCAGCCAACCTCAAGGAGGTGTTTGCGCCTCCTTCGATTCGTAAAGCCGTTCGAGAATCGAATCCTGCTTCCGCTCGATTCGCTCCAGTCGCGTCACCAGCAGTTCTTTTACATGGCAGACTTCTCGGTCCGTATAGCCGTTGGCACGGCTGATCGTAGAGGAATACGCCCCGTAGGCCGCACCTCCGAGCGTGCTCAACGACAGCAACACCGCAATGATCTGCGCCCAAAGATTCTTTCGCATATCGCTCATAATTTTCCCTTTTTTCCAATTTGCGCATACGTTCGGTCAGAAACTCGTCAAAGCAAGCGCCGCGTACCCTTGACCGGCAACGGAATCGCTCAGTTGAATCACGGTGCCTTGCGGAATCGACGCTTCCAGCCCCCAATGCAGGCGACGGATCGAACCATCCACCAGGGATCGTCGCCCCACACTCGGAATTTGGAAGAGATCGCAGCAAAATTCGAAATCGGCATACTGTGTGGAGTCCAGTTCCAATTCCTGGGTAAACATCAGGGGATCGTCTTTCTCGTGACAGACTCCCAACCGCAACATCGCGTGTTGGCTACCCGATACATGACGGGCCGTGACGCGGGTACGCAGGAAACGGGTCAGCGCTCCTCGAAGAAATACACAGGTCACACGATTGTGACCGAAATTCCAGACGTGGCCGTCCGGAGGCTCGTGCCCCCAGGCCAAACGTGCTTCCTTTAAAGGAATCGCATAGACTCCGGTCGGATTACCCGAAAGCTCCACGGGCTCGGAGGACGTCGGAGACGTTTCACCGATCCAGCCGCGTCGAAGATTTTGAATTACATGCACGGCTGCACCCATTTCGGATTTTCCATCCGAGCCGCTGTGATCGTGCCCGACCACGACACTCGACAAGTTGTTTTCATTGCCAGGTGGCGCTTCGTCCATGATTTTCGCGTAGAGCCAGTCGAGGTTGTCTCTCCAGGTAATGGCCAGCTCAGCGGAAACCGGAGCACCGGTGAGAAATGTTGCATCGGGTTGTGCGACGAAACAAACAGGCATGGTTATACCTCCACCGTGGCAAATACCGGCAACGAAGTACCGGCGTTCAATCCCTGACACCAGATCGCCACGTTGTGGCAGTGAATCGGACGATCGACGTAGGGCCAATAGGAATGGTTGAACTGAAATCGGATGGAAAACCTGCGCACCCCCTTGGGAAATCCCCTGACTTTGAATTGAAGGCGCTGGTATCGGGGATTTTGCGTAATCGAAGATCCCCACGGCAATTCACACGCTGGGCCATCCGAATCCGAGACGATATCGTGCAACCAGATTTTATACGCCCAATGTGCGTTCAGAGGAATTTCACACGTTTCCAATTCATTGGTTCCGGCTTCTCCCTCGCGGGAATCCGCCAGGTCGAACACCGCCTGTGCGGGAATGTACACGTCGAGCAAACGGGCATTGGATGGCAGGACGACCGGAAGTGTTTCCAGCGTTAAAGCCTGACTCCATCGATGCAAATAAGCGTCTTTGTCCGATAAAATCGGCTGCCCAAGCCCCGTAATCAGTTTCGCTGCCGTGGAAGAATCCGTCGCATTGACCGGCGCTGGATAGCGCCAACTACGAACGAGGTAACGCCCGGCGTTTCCGGCAGGATCGTTCAACGTGACCCAACGATACGTCAAAGGCAACGTACCGGCGACTTCCGCCCGCAGGTCCTGATTCATCCAGGTTCCCTGGTATTCGGTCTTGAGTGCTACGAAGAACCGTCCCATGCTGGACGACGACGCCTCACCCGTCCAATACGTGAGCCCTGAATGAATCGCATCGACGAAGTCCGGTTGAAAGCGTCGATAGAACGCCATTTCTCCGACCGATACGTCCGCATCCCCATAATCGCTTTGCGTTCTCAGCGTAGAACAATAGAACGGATATGCGGAATATCCGAGAAACTGAACGACCGGCCACGGCACGGTCGCGCCTGCATTCTCGCCGTGGTCGTGCCCCAAATTCGTTCCGCTTCCTCCGGGAACATTGCTCCCGCAGGCCAATTTATGCAGAACGTTGACGTTCTGTGCCATTTGCATCAGGCCGTCATCCGAGGTATGCGGTCCCTGAATCGGCTTGCCTTCCGTCCAGGCTGCCGGAGTGATGGATTTATAACTGGTGTCGGATATTCCCATTACAATTCTCCCCAGCCCGTGGAATTGAAGGTTTCGTCGCTGCCGACGTGATGCTCGGCGGACGCATCGCGAAACTGTATGCTGTCGCTGGCGTCGGTGACCCATCCCATCAGCCGAAGATTCAACCATCCGTCGGATATGGAATGGTTCGGTATCCTGAATAATTCCGCGGCAGACGAAACCTCATCGTTGGCGGAAGAAGATCCCGGCATATAGAGATCCAAACGAGTGGTATTCAAGCCACTCTCAAGTACGTCCTCCACCTGCCACGTACCATTGTTGGCTTCGATGGCGCTGCCTTCCAGGGTGACCCACTGTCCCACTGAAAAGACACCCGCCATGGGCGCAGCAGAAAAAGTCAGCGATACCCGGTCACCGGACAAATAGGAAATGGCGGCTATATCGATAGGATCGAAATTGAATTCGACAAGATCCCACGAGATATACGCGCTATCCATCGCCCGAACATCAGTGGCAACAAGTGTAACCCCGTTGTACAGTCGAAGTGCCGCAAAAGCCTCGCGCCCGTCATCTACTTTGACCTGTACGTCCAAGAAATAGCTCAGATTGGCGAGATTTCGGTTCCAGTATATGGCCGGATGTTTCGTTGCGAGTTTCGTGCTTTCCGTTTCTAGAGTCCCCGGAGTTCCATCCGCACACACGGTCCACCCCACCAGATCGCTAGCCCAATCCCCTTCTCCGATTTGCGAAACGGTCTGGAAATCCACGAAAGGCAAACCAAGCGGCTGAATACGCGCTAGAGGCACGGAATTCTCGCCAGAGCGTCCGTGGTCGTGACCGGAAACGGTACATTCCGGATTTCCGGGAAGCGGCGTTCCCGTGACATGCTCGTACAAACCGTGCATTCTCGATGCACTTCGGGCCGCACTCCAAGAGCACAAGGGAGCATCGCTCGAAAACTCTTCATCGAAAAGCGCCGAAAACGGCAGCTGTGAAAGATTGGAAATCATGGATCACCTCGCCTTAAATCGTGTAACAAAACGCCGAATCATCTTCTGAACCGAGCTTCGCGTACTCGTCTGCACAGAATACGAGTTGTTTCAGCTTCGAGCTTTGGTCGTTCTCGTCGTAGAGTGATGGCGTTAAGACGTCTTCGGAGACAGGTGCCACGGGATTGCCAGCCTCATCCTGCATCCACCATTCACCGGGAGACGTCTCCATGAAATTTTCAGCCGTAAATCTCAGGCGCGCCGAGTTTTCGTCAGCCTCCACCCATAAAACGGTCAAGTTCCGGGTACGAACGAACGCTCCGCCTTCCAACGATTCCGCTTTCACAAGCATCAGCTTGTCTCCCGCACGCACGAATTCTTCGATCTGGTCAAGGCTTTCAAGATGCCTTGAAGAAGAAACAACGATTTCTCGCAATGCGGGATCGTAGTAATCCACCACGCAGGAAAAGTTCCATCCTACTCCGGTAATTCCTTCCAAAAGGCAGATACGCGCCGTCCGACTGGAGAGGTTTTTCTCGATTTCCGAAACGATCCAGTGGGTTGTGGAAGCATTGATTCCACGTTCTCCGCGCCCGATGGCCAATTGTGGAAATTCAAGCCGTACCCGGTCGAATAACGCCAGTCGTGAGGCGATGTTCCAGGTGGTTTCCAGTTCGACTTCGGTTTTTGGGTGGGAATAGACGAACAGCATCTTCCTTGCCAGCCTGTACACGTGCATTAGCGCCTCGGACGAACTCAGGCACTCCAGGGAGTATTCGAGACTTTCTCTTATCGCCCGCGTCAGACGGTGGTTGCGCTGACTGTAGTCACACAATTTGATACTGCTTTTTTCACCGCCCTTCTTTCCCCACTCCATCGACACCGTTCCAATGGATTCTCCTTCCATATAAGAAACGATCGGTGGAGAAATCACCGAGGAAGCATTGAACGTAAAATCAGGGGATTCATGGCGTAACAACGGTTGGATAGTACTCAGACAAAGCTTGCCCTCCGCATCAGTGGCAAACCACACGAAAAACGCCCGGCAGATATCACAGGCCAATTCCAAATAGGTTTCTTCCTCGTCGGCCCAGCGGTCGTATGCAGCCATCGGAGACAACAGCCGCGGAACTCCTATCCGGCAAGAAAACTCCGAAACGGATGCGGGAAGGTCGAATTCATCCAATAGATTCTGCAAATCCTCTCGAGGATTCATACCTCCTCGCCAGGTTTCCTGGATACTCGCTCCCACGGCATGATAGGATGACACCCCATTGCACCCTCTTTCAAGCCCAAACAAGGCATCGAGGTGAATCTTATCGACTACAGAACCTTCCGCATGTGAAGATGCCTGGGAGGAAAGCGCTCCACGGGTGCAATTCTGGAAAATCGCCATCCCTCCCATTTCCAGGCGCGAATCACTGAGAATGACATACTCGCCTTCGATACGGACAAGGTTTCCAGTATGAAACGAAATTCCATCTTGCAAAACTACCGTCGTATCTTCAGCGTCCGACAACGCCCTCACAAGCGTAGTGGAAGCGAACACTTCCTGCTGCGATCCTGTGTGGCTATAGCCGACGAGTTCTTCCCCACCAATCAGCGCGTACCCCGGTCCTTGTGAAAAACTTGCCGCCCCGCTCTCTGGATCTTCTGCGTAGGGAGCCAGCAAAGCCACGCGATCCATCTTCCCAAGCCCGCATCGCAATGCCATTTCTTCGCCCGCTTCCAATTCCGTCACGTCTTCGACGTCGAATTCCACTTTCGACTCGAATCCCAATCTCTCAAGGAGACTACTGTAGTAAATCGATGTATCTTCCCGTTCTTCAAGATAGGGATCGGCACGATTGCTGGAATCCAACACAACGTGAACGCTTTGGAAAAACGGGCGATCCGCGCGAAACGACAAACACGCACATCCATTTTCGACTCTCCCCGTCACCGTGCAAATCGTCAGATTCTCGTCCAGACTTTTCGCAAGCGCCGTCACGAGGCTTCGATCCGTTCCGAGTGACTGCTCGCGAATGTCGTAAAAACCGGTGGGAATCGTCACCGGGAGATACGTGAATTCCATTGTCTGTCCGTCGGAAATTTCGAAGGTTAGGCTGGCATATACCCGATCGCATACCTGCCATGTGCCGTTTTCGTAGCGACGGTCCACCCACACCAAATCCGCCAGCATCGCCGTTCCCCGGTTGCGATTCACGCGAGTATCCAGCATCGCGAGTAAGGACCGAGCTTCCAATGCAACACTCGTTGCGCCTTCCGGTTCTACCCGAACGAGAACACCGCTCCATACGAGGTTGCCACCTTCGCGAATCTGTATGATGCGTCCCACCCAAAAAGGATTGACGGAAAATACCGTCACACCTTCGGAATGAGCATCCGGTTTTGTGAAACATACACCTCGTGTGCAGGAGGAAAACTGGTTTCCAGTCTGCTCTCCCAGCAATACGCATTCGCTTTCGATGTAGATTTTCTGGCCTTCCGCGAAACCCGTCGCGTCGGATAGTTCGATATCCGTATCCGTATCATCCACTGCGTTCTCAATCGCCGTCGAAGTGCGTTCCAACCCGAAAAGATCGAACGCCGCGGTCCAACGCTCGTCCAAATCGACGAGGTACAGAGAAATGCCGTCGATGTCGGTTTTGCCTTCTTTGAAGTTGATTCGCTGTGAAAACGATTCGGACGAGCGCTCTAGATCGATGTAGCGCCAGGGAATAGATCCAAATCCTTCCAGTTCGATATCGATCTGATGTGGATCGACGTGACGACATACCGCCAGATTGTGTGAAGACTCCACCTGCTCGGAGTCGCACGAAACCCTGTAGGTCACGTCATGAACGAGATGAGAAACGCGCAGATCGATCGCAACGAATTCACCGTGGTAATTCGCTTCCGAAACGGGAATTGCCGCAAGCAGGGTTTCTTCCTCGCAAGCGCTCCAACCGGCAACGGAATCGAAAGATTCGAGATTCCACCGAGATGTTTCCAACAACTCGGTCGCATCGCTTTTCGGCAGCGCCGCGTCGAATTCGACTCTCAGTTTCCATCCCAGGGACAAGGCTCTGGATCGGAATGTGCAAGTCATGTCAGTCCACCTCCGTAAAGGACAAATCGATACCAGCGTATCGCGGCTGTGGAGAAGCCCACGTCGCCATGTGCTTCAATCCGTATGTTTCCGGCAACAGCCGTATCCATTCCCTGGAATCTCCCGTGTAGTAGCACTCTCGCTCCCGCCACTCGAGATCCAGCGACAGCACCCCGCCTTGTGAATTCGCGACATTCACGCCAGATACCAGCGAAGCATACATATGAATCAAGTTGTCCCACTGCGTGTCGGTAAGCGCGTCAAACGCAATACATCGTCTTTTGGATATCCCCGTACGAGTCGCATGAATCGTGCCCTCGATCATCGTGCTGTGACGCACGTGCGCCTGTGGATCTCCATTGTCGTGGTACGAAACGCCACCCGTCACCAAAAGGCTTTTCGGGGAAATGTCGGATTCCAGTGAAGCTGCGTTCGAAAAGGAATAGCTATCGGGCGTATCCGTAGCATCGCGTGAGAATCCCAGCAACGTCCCTATCTGGCTGTCTTCTGGAAAGCGAAGAAGACAGGCAGTGGGCGACGTGCCCTGAAACGACAGTCGCGTACGAATTCCTTCATCGTCCGAAGATCGAACGATGTTCCATCGAAACGAGGAGTCGATTTCTTCGGAATGCTCCTGCATTACGGCAAGCAGATCGGCCAGCGTGCGATATGTTCCGGCCTCCACCGTCGCGGTCTGGTAGCTCGCACCATCGTCTACGGACAATTCCCACGCTCCACATCCTTCATCCACAACGACAGGGGCATACAATGCAATCACGTTCATGGCATCACCTGCAATTCCAGCGTCAGTGAAAAGTATGTACCGCTATCGTTCCAGATCACGTTAGGGGAGTAAGAACCGGACTTCAGGGTATAGCGTCCTTTTTCCTCCAAACCTTCGAAGAAACGGATCGGCATGTACCCTTCGATGGCGCTATCATTCGACGAAGCCATGGTCAGCCATAGCCGGAAGCGTTCGTATTCCGAAGCCGGAATCCATTCCATGCTCAATCGGACAAAGCACCTTGACCCATAACCCGCCGCAAGCTTTTCTCCGCTCGCGGCAAGGGACGTTTCCACACTCGCTTCCAAACACTCCGGGCTCACGTTGCAAAGCTCGTGCGAAAACATCGCCCTGGGTTTGTGCGAGGCAATTTGTTTCGTGGCAGGGCTCCATTCGCGCCCGGCACTGAACCCGATCCATTCCCAAAGCATGTTTCGCGAACCGATCAAAGTATCGCTATTGGCAAAAAGCGGCTCCCACAATTCCGGTCCCGTTATCGAAAATCGTCCATCGTCTTCCAAGTTCCATGTAAAACCGGGAGATCCCAAAGATGCGCTTGCGGTCATGAGGCTGCACAAGTTCGACATCAGCACGAACATCGACGGAGGCGTCTGGGACTGCAGTATACTCGTGTATTCTTCTCCTCCCAATCCGAATTGGACCCTGCTGGAATCAAAACCGTCCGCCACATGCAAAACAGGATGCAGATGCAAGGATTTCAGTGTCATGTCATACCCCTATGACTTTCGCAGGTGTGGACGCCACCGTGGAACCGTAGCGCTCCAAGGAGTCGAGCACGGCACGCGCAAGGACCGGACCATCCGAACGACGTCCCACCGTTGGCGCATAATTCAGCGTCAGATGCACGACGCTCCCGCTTTCCGAACCGGAACTTTGAGACATGGACGACGCAGACGAGCGGTAGGTGTCTACGCCGTAGGAAGGCGCGGTGTACACCGGATTGGAAATGGACGATCCACTTCCTCTGCTTCCAGAACCGCTTCGCGACAGAGCGCTGGATAAGGCGATCATCACACCACCCGCCGCAATCAACGCACCCGATGCGGCAATGGCACCGAACCAGTTCCCACTGAAAAACGACAACCACGCCTTGCTCGCGAATAACAACGCCGTGCCGAGCGCAACCATCGCCGTACCGACGATTTTCAAGAAATCCGCAAGGAACTCTTTCATCGAGATCGGCGCACTCGTAAACAACGAACCGAGATATTGCATCAAAAGCACGTAGCTTTGCGTGAGACTCTGCGCCACCGTCGAAGCAAACGAGCGGGCAATTTTTTCGTTGTAGGCAAGCACAGCTTGGGTGAGCTGGCGCTCCAGCTTCTCCTGTTCCACAACTTTTTTGCGCGTGATTTCGATTTCCTTTTGTGCGAGTTGTCGCGCCGAATCGATTCTGGCCTGCTCTCCTATATCGTTACGGTTTCCATTCAAACCGGTCGTTGAAACACCCAGGACTTGCGCCGCCTGCTGGTAGCTGTCCACGATGGACTGTGCACCACTCGCGAGTTTCTGCCACGCCTGTTGAAGACGACCG
This sequence comes from Myxococcota bacterium, assembly GCA_963663525.2. GTDB lineage: Bacteria > Myxococcota_A > SURF-8 > SURF-8. Next base: position 1,872,655 of record CAXXHC010000001.1, on the reverse strand, counting down.
TTTTGATCGGCGGAATCCTGTTGTCCCGTGGTGCTTTGCTTACCGACCGAGTTTCGATGTAACGCCATGATTCATTTCCTTTGCTTTCTCCATTTCGTCGTGCAGTGAAAACCGTTGCCGTGTCTGGGTATCCGCTACCAGCATGGATAGAAACTCCATGGCTTCTACATAGATGGCGGCCTGGTCTAGCCAACCACCTTTTTGCGGCAGAATTCCCCTCTTGTAACGGTGATACCAGCCGAATGGGTCACCGAGAGGCAAGGCCGTTTCCTGCACATGTCTGCGCGGACAGCGGGAAGGAACAACGGATTCCCGTGCGATACCTCTTGGCCACGATGCCTTCCAGCCGCTTTCGTTCGTTTCGCATCGCCTACCGAACGGACAGTTCGAACAGCCGAAAAGGAATTCCGGCTTGTCCACATCGTCGAGACGGTAGGCGATCAGCAGTTTTTTAAGTCGTCCTCTCCCAGCTTGGAACGATTAAGAATGGCAAGTCCGATTTCCTGCACCGTCTCGAAATACAGGTTCTCGTCGATCCAACGCTCCGAAACGAGCGGTGGATGCCCCTTGATACGGAATTTTTCGCTCCAACCTTCGAAGTTTTCCATCGATTCCACACCATGCCGGAACGCCAGCCATACCATCGAACCGAAGCCGATGGCCGTGCCGTCTCCGCGCTGGATCGGTGCATCCTGAATGCGCCGCATCTCCCCCGCCGTCAAAGAACGACAGACGAAAAAGGTCGGCGTCTCGCCGGGGAGAAAAGACAAATGTGCCAGATCGTATTCCATGTTTTCGACGTAGGCATCCACGTCGCTATTCTCTCGGTCGATGGCATTGTCTCGAATCGAGACCAGTCGAAAGCCATCGATCGATCCTGCCGTTTTTTTCAAAGCCATAGCGTGCTCCGTTCGCTTCCGGAATTCATGAAATTTTCGTTTCGAATACACGCCCGCCGCAATACGCCGTATGGCGTATCGCGGCTTTGACGGCGCGCTCGAGTATGGTTTTGGCGTCCAGCGGCGTCTCCGCTAGGGAATCCATTACGCCGATGGCGACTTCCGCCCCCGAACCGATGGCATCGAAGCTGAAGCGGCTTTTCGTGACCGTAAGATCCCCGTGACAGCGGTACGTCTCCTTCGGTGTAACCAGCAAAGCCTGGAAATCCAAAATGTCGCCCGCCTCGCCACCGCTTACGGCTTCGACCACATCGGAACGCGCGAACTCCCAGAAAAAGCGCCTCGCTTCTTTCAACGAGCGGATGCTCCCGATGTGCTTTGCCGACCGCGAGAATTCGTTCATCAAGCCGTAATACAGCGCGTGTCCGGCGATCATCACTGCGCCGAACGGCAGTCTTTCCCATTTCGCACCGACCCACAGCCTGTCGTTTCCGGATTCTGCCTGGGCATCGGAGGCGATCCACGTTTCCCCGTTTTTACGTATTGCCGCGCAAACGCTCATTTCAGGCGTCCTTTCCGAAGAAGCTCAACGTCCAGTCCGGACATCCTGCATCCACGACGGAGGCGTCGTAGTATTCGTTGGGATCGAGCGGCGTCAGTTCGAGACTCTGCGCTAGGCGACCGTTCACTTCTTCCTCATCGGCGACGCGAACTTCGCACGCGGGCGCGTGAAAGGCGATGCCGTTCGCCGCGTTTCCTACGTTCCACAGCACAGAGACAATACTTCCGTCGCGATATGCCCCGTGATGGCTTTCGGCGAAGTAAACACCGAGTGCGATCTTGGGTGAGTAACTGCGGATATCCCACGGCGCAAGCCCCTGGAGAGCGGATACGTCGTGCTTTTCCGGGTACTCGATACCTGGATCGAAACCAAACTTGTAATAGGCGTAAGCCGTACCATCGATCCGCAACCCACCGGAAAGCGCCAGCAAATCGGGCGGACTTACGGCGTAAGGACCACCGCCGATCACCCCATGGACACTTGCAGGAACAAGGTGAGCCTCATCGACAAACAGTTCCCCGTCTTCGCTCACGTCGTGCGACACTCCGTGCAGGTCGAATTCCAGCAACACCCTTTCGTTCGCCACCGCGTCATCGATTTTCACGTTGCCGACAATCCCGTTGAGATAGCGATTGAAATATACGCCCTGCATCGGCATGGACCGCTGCTGAAGGCTCAACGTACGTCCATTTATCGCCGAGGGCATGAACGACACGGAAGTGGCAAGGGTGTCGCCCACCGATGCGGAAGACAGCGCGTAGCGCCCACCCCAGTCCCAATGCACTTCGTTCTCTACCGAATCGATACGACAGATCGCGCACGGTACGTATGCCCCGTTTGCATCGGGACCGACCATCGCTAGATCTCCCACACCGCACGTAGCGGCGGGATCGCTCGACAACACACCGGTTGTGGATGTCGTACCCTCCTGGAGGATTGCGCCCTGCCCGATGCGACCGTCCCCCAGCGTAGCTCTCAGTAAATGGGAGAGTTCACCGGGATAGCAGGCGTCTTCGCCCGTCCCGACAACCGTTCCGGCAGAGCGCGCGGCCAGCTTCATTTTGATTTCGTTGCGCAAAGCACCTCGCAGGGAGCGGGTCTGCGAAAGATCCGCTCGCATCTGCTTGCGTTCGAGAAGACTCGTTTCGACCTTGATTTCGGCATCATCGTCGGGGCGGATTTCCGTCCAGCCGTCGAGATCGTCCGGCAACGTGTCGAAGCTTTCTTCAAGGCGACAGATCACGCGCGTGCGTTTGTATGGATAACTCATGATTTCTCCTGCCTTTTTCGTTTACTCTTCCACCCAGACCACAGAGAAACGATGGACGATTTTCGTCACGTCCGCATCCCGCTTCGCCGCGTCGGACCCCCGATAGGCAATCAGACGCACGCCTGCGGCCCAGTGGGATGGATCTTCGAAAACTTCGCGGATCACGTCCCTATCGTCTTCCATGAACGTTTCGGAAACCGACTGCGGACGACTGGACGGATACAGCACAGTCAACAGGCATTCGGCATCGTATTCGCGCCCGGTGGACAACCGCGAAGCCACATTTGTTTTTCCACCGTGAATCGAAAAACGACGAAACGCGCTCGCCGAGGCAGGATGTTCCGTATCGGGCAAGTTTTCGACTTGCACGAATTTGGCATCATACGGAGGCCGAGTGGAGACCGAAGCGGTTTCTACAGCTTCCAGCGCGTTCGCCAGGGTTTGCAGTATCGTGGCGTAACTCATGGCGTCAGCCTCGCGGTCGATAAGGTGGTTTCGTGTTCGCCGATTCCCGCTCCGTCTTCGTCATCCACACGAACGTTCGCGAGGAAGCGTTCGAGTTCCTGTTCGTAACGATCGTGTGCGGCAACGAACTTATCGAGCAAGTCATCGTTGCCATGACTCATGGAAAAATACATCCGCGACTGTGCGAGACTCAGCAGCAGGCGATCCAACCACACCTGGTCGTACACGGAACCCGGCCAGATACCATCCTGTTCAAGACGCAGACGCAGCTCGATTTCGGAAGTGGACAGTACTTTTTTTCGCGTCCATCCGTCGGGGTCGTGGGCATCGAACGACGGGTCCATGTCGGCGAGATCGTCTCCCGAAACGTTGGGCGTCCATGTCTTCCGGCTCACTCGGAAACCGCGCGTCACCGTAGGCAGACTCGCGAAATCGACCGTAGCCCGGTAGCCGTCGCCGACGACCCACGCTTGCGGAGATGTCGTATCCAGGCTGCAATAGCAAACGCGTTCGTCCGCATCCCACTGCATCGTCAGGCTATCCACAAGAATCCCGCCGTCCGGATTCGCCACGGTCAATGAGGCCTGCGGGTTTTGTTCCACTCCTCCCCACGCATCGGTGGGCACGATCCAAAACGGCGCAGCGGATTCATTGGTGGGAATCTCTCTCGGAAAGAGAAGATAACTCCGTGTCATGTCGTTTCCCTTTCTTCTCTACGAGGAGAGAATCTCCCAAGTTTTCGAAGCATCGTGATACTTGAGTATCACCGCCTCGTTCTGTGCGAGGACTTTCGTCGCCGATCCGCCGATGGTGTCTGCTTCCAGAATCGAGAACGTGGCTCCCACATCCGGGGCGTGCGTCCACGAAGCGGATACGGTCACTTTCCAATGGTCTTTGGTTGTGGCCGAAGTATCGCCGTTTACATCCGAGGCTTGCAGACCCGAAGTGGAAATGCTTGCCGGGGAGGGGTCGGTATCGTCGGAAAAAGCCGTCACGCTTCCCTCGGCGAAATCTCCCTGCGAAGCCGTGATCGCGCTTTGAACGAACGTAAGCCAGTCCGTTCCGACTCCGGCCACGGACAACCCGGTATGCTGCCGTTGGCTCATGGTCAGGGAATTCGCACCTTTGGAAATCACCAGCATTTCCATCGCGTCTTCATCCGCACCCACGCTCGGCAGATACAGAGTCACGTTTCCGGAAGCAGTATCCACGCGCAGACACGCGCCATCGCATTCCGCCACGGTCAACACACTCTGATCGTCGGAAACCGATTTTTCCAACCACGAGGGCCGCAGGTCATGCTTTTCGGACAACTGTGCGGTGATTTTCTGGGCCGACCACAAATCCGTCTCGCCCGTTGCGGCATCGTCGATGTCCCGATGGATGCCGTCGTCGTCCAGATGGGCTCGCAGTTCCGTAGCGGACACTTCGTCATCCCCGCCTTCGTCCAGTTTCGCATCCGTTCCGCTCGTGTGTCTGATGGCGCTGTTGGCAGCCACGTCTTCGTGCGCGCTGATCGTGAAAGCCAAATCGTCGATATCCGCCGCCTCGTGTGTGTGCTCCTTGTCGGCTTTTTGCGACACGCCGAGATCCACCACAGCGAAGGGGATTTCGTCGGAACCGAGCTCATCCGAAAACGCCGTGCCGTCGCTGATGTTCGCAAGCAGCTCGTTCAGAGGGCGCTCCACGAATTTCTGCGAAGCGATGGCGTCGCCGTCCAGTTCGCGGTTGTCGTAACTCGATCCGAGATAGGCCGCGACTTCCCAGCCGTCCGCCGGTTCGGGAAAGACCGCGGTCTCGCTGGTCGTGTTGTGAAACTCGATATCCCACGAATCGGTGCTGGAACCCGTCGACCAACTCGACCACTCGCTGCCGTTGTAATAGCAGTTGTACAAGTGGTCCGTGGATTCTTCCGTATGCAGGTTGTCCGTCCCGCTGTACACTGCTCCACGCTGGTCCACCGTATTGTAACTGCTGTACCCTGCGTAGCTGAACTCCACGACGATGTAAAACTCTTCGTCGGCAGCGATGGCAGACGTTTCCGTAAAGAAAATGGAATCGGTGATTTCCACGTTGTTCGTGCCATAGGAAGCGGCGTATGTATAATTCGTCGTATGCCCGCGTACGTCCGACATATCGGGAAGGCCACTGCCATCTGCTCCGACGACATAGAACTTCATGTACAACGAATCCAATCCCTCGGTTTCTTTTTTGATACGAAGGTTGATCCCGGTTACGTAATCGGCATAGATATCTCCGGGTGCTTTGGGGGAAGTCCGATGGTTGCACAGTTTTTTGGACGTCTTGCGCCTTTTGTACTGGCAGTTATTGGAACCGTTCGAAAGATACGTTCCGCCGGCCACAGCGTGGTCGTACATATAGGACTCACCCGGCTGCATACTGCCGTAAACCGGTCGAAACACACCCGTCTCGCTGTGATGCTCGATCACGGCAAGGCGCTTGATTCCCGTCGCAAGGGGAAAACCGAAGCGATCCGGGGAAGCATCCGGGGCGAGCCACGCCTGTCCTTCCACATCGTCAATCGTGCCGGGAGCCGTTCCATCGAGGTTTCCGGTCACGAGATCCAATTCCACCGTTCCTTCGGATTTCAGCAATGGCCGAGAAGACTGCGGATAACGTCGCCCCTGCAAGGTTCCATCCTCGGAAATGCGCAAGGCAGGCAGCACACGCAAACTGGCGTTGGCCGACGGTGAGCTTTCAAACACGAGCAAAGAACCCGGCAGGTCGGCCTGGTGAGCCACCAGGTCTTTGCAGGACTCGACTTCCTCGGTGGTCTTCGAGGCGCTCCACAGCTTTTGCACGTCGCCGTAGCCTGCCTCGTCGTCGAGGCTCATACAACTGTCCGCGAGATCTCCCTCTGCGTCCAGCGCGGCGATATTGCCGTTTTGCGCGCCGTCCACTTTCGTCGCCTTTTCGTCGAGCAATGCATCGGCCTGCGGCTTTGTGTAGTAGCGGTCGTCGTGGTGCCTCGGTGGCACCCAACGAATGTTGGATGTACTCATCGTCTACCTCCTAGCTATTGAACGACAGCACCATACGGACGCTTCCGGTGTTGGCCATCACGTTTCCACGCACTTCGTACCAGCCGAAATCCTCGACGAGGATCACCGTGTCGTCGTCTTCGCAGGTATCCAGCGTCAGCCAGTCCTCGTTTTTCTGACGGGCCTGCAACTCGACCGTCGCGGTGTCCGAAATACCGACGGTCACGATGTAACGCCCGTGCCTTCGCCGGTTGATCTGAAACGCTTCGCCCGCGCCGGTCGTCTCGGTGTCGTCGAGCAGAACCACTTTTTGCGAATAGCTCATCGATTGTCTCCTTTATGAAAACGGCCCGCACGAACCGGGGCCCGATCATTCCACTGGACGTGGGCGCGGGTCCGCGCGGAACCGAACCGATTCCTGTTTTCCTTTCCGTTTCAGGAAAGGAGGGGAGGCACGGCCTCCCCCTTGGTGAAAGGAAATTGGGAAGGAGGAGTTCACGATTCCTGCACGGATTCACGAACTCCCTTTGGAGGGATGACTGCTCAACCCACCGCCTTCGTGACGCCTTTCAGGCGCGCGGCGGATTTGGAATGCAGAATGATGATGCTGGCCGCCCACTCGATGACGGTGAGGTACTTCATGTCCGACTGCAGACCCATATCGATCACGTCCATCATCTTGTTCTGGACGCCGCAGAGGTATTCCTCGGCGCCGAAGCGCACGGCGTAGATCGAGCCGGTGTCTTCGTCCTCACCCTGGGTTTCGTCGAATCCGAGAATCGTGTTGCCCTCGTGGTCCTCCTCGATCACGCGGATGGGCACGCCACCGTAATGGCTGCACTCGCGACCGAAGGCGTCGGGACCGTAGCTGATGCGGCTGTCGTTGCGCAGCAGTTTGGAAACCTCGCGCCGCATGGCCTTGCTCATCAGCAGCATATCGGGACCGCCGCTGATGGCGTCGCACAGATCGTCGAGCATGTCGGTGGTAAGGTTAGCGCCGTCGGCCTCTGAAGAACCGCCCGCATACATAAGCTGCGATCCGGTGAGACGCTTGTTGAGGCCGTCGAACTGGCGGGTATCCTCGCTGGAGTCGCCGTCGAAGAACATCTTCGTGAAGAACAGCGCCGCCGCCTTCGCCTTGAGACGGTCGTGCACGGCGCGCACCGAACCGATACCCAGGCCGTCGGCACCCGCCCCGCGGGACTCGGCAAGCACTTTGTCCACTTTGGATTTTCCGCCGAAGATCTTGGTCGTTTCGACAAGCTGCTGAAGCACGCCGGTGGATTCTTCGTAATCCTCGTTGATTCCCCGGAATGCAATACCGGGTAGCGTGTCTTCACGGTTGTACACGAAGCTCCCGCCCGGCACGTCGATGAACGGCAGGGCTTCGAGAATGGGCGAATTGTAGGGGAACGTCACCACGACGTTCCGTTTGACGTGATCGTCGATCAGTTTCGAGGCTTCGAGAAGAGTCAGTGCCATTGTTTACCTCCATGGCTTGGTGGTTTGATTCGCGGCGTAGGCATAAGCCGCCCGCCGCTGGATGCTTTGCGGATCGAGCGATTGCGCCTCCCGATCCGCCGGATGCCTCGCTTCCGTGGGGAAACGGGGCCACTCGCCTTGCGCACGGTCACGGAAACGCTTCAACAGCTTCCCGGACTCGCGCCCTTTTTCGATGTTTTCGAGAAATTCTTCGACGGATGATGCATCGTCGCCGGAGTTTTCGCCGACCCACCGCCGGAAGCGCTCTTTCATGGCTTCGACGGACGCCGGTGCGAGATTCCTTTTCGCCATCGTTTCGAGAAGCAGACTCCAAGACTCGGCAAACGCCGCGTCCCCGTCTTTTGCGGGTATGAGCGTTTCTGCTTCTTTTTGGGACTCGTTGTCCGGGATCTTGTCCCGCATGGAGCCGAAGTCGGCGATTTCCATCGTTCGTTCTTGCATGATCCCTCCTGAATGTTCGGATGGGTCAAAAAAAACGGGGCGGCGATTGGTTTCGCCGCCCCGTCGTGGAGGCTCGTTCGTACCGGATGCCTTTAGGGCGCAGGTGTGCTTGATCTCGATTTCACCACGAAATCACCGTGAGCACAACGCAACAATCGTCAAGAATCGCTCCGAAAGGGAACGAAACGGCACAAAAGATTCACGATTGTTCCATTTCACGCTCTCTTTTTCGCATCTGAACTTCCCGAAAGGCCGTTTCGCGGTCCTGTCCATGATCCTCGGCGTAGAAATCGTAACGATCCGCCGTGCCGAGTTCGACTTCCATCCGTCGGTTCTCCAACACCTCGTGCCGAGACAACGGAATTTCCGCCTCAGGGAAGACGGTCGAAGTCTCGACGTCCCGCAACGAGGCGTAGTCGGTGATGAAGGCATCGAAGGTAGAGGTCAGTTCGAACAGCCGCCTCGCGATCTTGGCATCCGCCCGCTGCCAGATGGGGATCATGTCCTGGCGGTATTCCACTTCGCATTGCTTGTCGTGGAACTTCGCCACACCCGATTGCACGCGCGGCTCCAGGCTGAACGTGGAATTGGAAAGCCCGTGGTTCTGCGCGAAAATCTTCAGGAAGAACTGAAGGTTTTCGTTGCGCTCCTTCTCGCGCGTCTCTACCGGAATAGGTTCCAGCCGCTTGCCGTCGTCTCCCAGGCAGAAAATCGCGCCCGCTCCCGTCGCCGGGTTGAGTTGCCCCAGTTCGGAAAGCGTGCCGTTGAAGACGTAGGCCGGAAAATCGGCCTGCCGCGTGTTGAGCGCCCCCCGCGTCAACTCATGATCGACCCAACGCGAAGCGTGCAGATACTCGTGAGGCACGTCCGGGAACATTTCGCTTCCCGGCAGCGCCACCTTGGACACCACCACGAAGGGATAAGACGCGAATCCGGCCTTGTTGTAAACCTGCGTCCACTCCGGCTGCTCGCGCTTCGGCAGCGGCTCCAGGCTTTCGTCGCAAAGCGTCGCCCGAATCGTCCATCCGGCGCTTCGATCCGCCTCGTACTTGAGATACCTGGGCTGCACGTTCGACGCCGTGGCGATGGCGTCCGGCGCGCCCCCCAGCGGCACGGCAATCCATCGCGCGGCTTCGAGTTCCTGCGGGTTCTCCGGGTCCGGTTCGACGAGCAGGTCATGGGCGAAAACACAACGCACCCGCGCTCGCGCGGTTTGCGGATCGGCCTGCGCCCACAACACCACGCAGTTGAGCAGCTCGCACCAGCGGTTCGCCCACTTCATCGTCTCGTTGAGGTTCGCCCCATCGAGATAACGTTCGGCCAGCGCCGATGCCTCGAAAGGTTCTCCCTGCACGGTGAAACGACGTATCGGCTTTTTCTTGTAGATCATCGCCTTGGTATCGACGATACGCTTGACGACGTTGAGCCGAAGCAGGTTTTCGCTCATCAGCGCCGCGTTGTTCGGGTACAGCGCCTGAAGCCTGCGCCGCAGATCCGCGATACTTGCCCCCGTGTCCAGGTAGCGGTCGATCAATTCCTCTGCGGCAGCGCTCCAGTCGCGACGGGACGCCCACTTGGTTTCGACCAGGGCGCGTGAAACGACTCCGGTCGTGCTTTTGTTCCAGAACATCAAAAACCTCCGTGAATGGTGACCCGGCGGCGACTTGCCGACTCTCGGTCGGCGATGAAATAGTCCAGCGCGTCGCCGGGATGATCGATTTCGAAACGGCGATCCGCCGGATCGGCCACTTTCTGTTTGCGCCACGTACCCTGTAGCCATCGCGTCAGTTCAAGTGATTTAATCAGAGCCTTGCAGCGTGGATGCACGCGCATGACCGGGGCGCGTCCGATCTCCTGCAAGGACAGCCGCACGGCGGCGGTGCGCTCCTTCACCGGCGGATTGGCGCGACCGCTGACCGGGTGGATCGTCAACTGCGAATACCCAGACAGCCACCGACGGATCGTGCCGTAATCGCTTTCGAGTCCCCGGTGGCTGCGGCTATAGCCCGAGGCATCGCCGTGCACCTCGACAGGCCCGTGATGATGCGCCACGGTGGGATTCCCCAAAACGGCGCGGCATAGGTCGTTGGTGTCGCAGCCTCCCCGCAGCACCACTTCGTCCAGCAATGCCGTCACACCTTGCGGCCACTGCTGCGCCACGAGGCAGTACATGAAGTCCACGTTGAAATCAAAGGACAGATGCAGTGGTAAATCATCCCGATACGACAGTTCGCGATCGAGATGCTTTTGCCGGTCAAACCCGGCGTAAACTCGCTGCCCTTGCGCATGGCCGGTTTTTCCCTCGATGTACACTTCACGGCTCTGCTCGTCGAACTGGTTTTCCAGCATTCGCACGAATTCCGGCTGGCGTTCGAGCAGGAAACGGTTTTCCCGCGTGGACGCCTGGATGAAACGCACGTTTTCCGGCGCTTCCGGGTCTTGAAACACTTCGTACAGCCAGCCGGGATCTTCTTCCGGGTTTCCGGTAAGGAAAAGCCGATTCACGGGTTTGGGCGCTCCGGCCTCGCCCGGGATGTCGTAGCGCAGCCGCGAAAGCAGAATCATGAACAGCTTGTGCGTGATCTGCGAGGCTTCCTCGACGTGCGCCCAGTTGAATTCGCTCGACAGCAACCGCCCCGGATCGGACAAATGCCGGAAACGGATTTCGGACCCGTTGACCAGCCGGAGGTTGTCGGGGTCTTTCGACCAACTCTCGATCAGCCGCCCCGGCACCAGTTCCTCCCACTTGACCCGCGTCGTGTCGCGCAGTAGCGTGTAATCCCTCGCCCCGACAAGTCCCCGACTTTTCGGAAACGTATAGGCCAGCATCAATCCCAATAGCACGCCCGCCGTGGTTTTCCCGGAACCAACGCCACCCTGGTACAGGCAGATGTCGGTATCAGCGCCGTGAGGAATCTCCATGAAGGCGATCTGTTTCGGCAGAAGGTCGAACGACCTTTTCCGGATCTGCTCCTCGGATAAGGAGGAATTCGATTTCATCGTGATTTCCTCGCCCGTCTGCGTGGTTAGTCTCCCGCGCGGCTTGGCGCGTCATGGCCGAGTCGGCGATAGCCCACAGGTTTTTCAACGTCTTTTCATCCAGCTTTTTTTCACCGTCACCCGCAACGTCCTCTTCCATGCGCTTGAGCAGTCTGTCCACAAGGGCCAGAACCCGCGAGGAAAGTTCCCGCTGCAAGGCTTCACGACTTTGTGTACCGTCCTGCGCCCTTTCATCGTCGGGCCGTTCCGCCAGCTTCGCATACAGCCACGCTTTCTTGCGCCACTCGAACCGGGCGGCGATCTTATAAAACTGCCATTTCGAAACACCCGCCTTTCCCCCATACCGCGCCCAGGCGTCACCGAGCGTCAGATCCTGCTCGATGATTTTTCGTCGGCAGCGAAGCAGTTGGGAAGAAAGGTCTTCCTCTTCCGGCATTGAGACGAGCGGGTGCGCAATCAACGCAAATCGTGGATGCATAAGAAAACCTGCCTTTTATTGAAAATTCGCTACGAACACGCGCCTGAAATACGGCATCTCCTTTCGTCATGGGAGCCGTCCATTGCTTTTCGGGCGCACGTTTGGATGGGTAGATCGTGGCAGAAAATCACCGTGTACGCTACTCACAAATGATGAAATATCGCGTCATTATCCGACGAAACCTGCAAAATCGTGCAGATTCGTGCCATTTTCAACGCACCGCACTCCAACACCTATGAATATTGAGAGAAACGCAGGAAAAGAAGAAGGTGTGCGGCTCAACCGCGTTCGACGTCGCGCAGCTCGACAAACATGGCGGTTTGTTTCAACAGGGATTCCACCTGCTCCGGTTCGAGGTCGGCCCGTAGCGAAAGCCGCAGACGACAGGAACCGGGCGGCACCGTAGGAGGACGCAGGGCACGCACGTAAAAACCCGCCTGACGCAAGCGGCTCTCGACCTCCAGGGCGGCGTGCTCGCTGCCGATCACGAGGGGAAAAATCTGGTCGCGACAGCGACCCAGTTCCCAGCCCTGCCCTTTCAACACCTCACGCACGCGCCGGTTGAGACCGTGCAATTTCTCGCGGGCAAGCGTCCCCTCTTCGGTATCCAAAAGCCGTATGGCTGCAAGTCCCGTCGCCGCCACGGACGGCGGAAGCGAGGTGGAGAAAATGAAACTCCGCGCACGGTTGCGCAGCAATGCACAGGCGGCGCGGCTCGACGTCGCATAGGCTCCGAAACCACCCAGCGCTTTGGAAAATGTCCCCACAAGCAAATCGATCCCGTCAAGCAGGTCGCCTTCTTCCACGGTTCCCAGCCCCGTGTTTCCCACCGCTCCGATGCCATGGGCGTCATCGACGATCACCATCGCCTCGAACTGCCCCGCAACCTCGATCTGTTTCTTCAACGGGGCTCGGTCGCCATCCACGCTGAACAGGCCGTCGGTCACGAAAAAGCGTTGCCCCCGGCACGGCGTGATGGACATCCAATACAACAGCGCATCGGCGTTGGCGTGGGGTACGACGACCTTTTTCGCAGGCGAAAGCCGGCAGCCGTCCACGATGCTGGCGTGGCACAGGGCGTCGGAAAAAATCACGTCGTCGCGTTCCGCCAAGGAAGAAAGAATCCCCACGTTCGCCTGGTAGCCGGAATTGAAAAGCAGCGCCCGTTCCTTGCTGAAACGCCGCGCGACTTCCTCTTCCAGCGCACGATGGGGCGGAAGATCCCCCGCCACAAGTCGCGCCGAACCTGCGCCCGTTCCCCAGCGCTCCACGGCGTCGCGCGCCGCGCTTTTCAGCGTCTCGTTCGAGGAGAAACCGAGATAGTCGTTGCTGGAGAAATTTATCAACCTGCCATGAGGCGTTTCGATGCTTGATCCCTGGCCGGAATCCAAGGGAAACGTTTCGCGCAACAGGTGTTTTTCGCGAAGATCCTGAAGCCGCTTTTCAAATCGCCCATCGAAACTCATTGCGTCATTCCGCGCCCAGATCGCCCGCCAGCAGCTTTCCGATGGTTTTTGCGACGTCCGGCGCGCGTTTTTTCTCGGGAGGTATAAACGCTTGGAACAGGTCGAACACCTGGAACGGATCGGGCACGGAAGGCACGGGAGCGACGAGTTCCACTTCTCCGGACAACGCCGTTTCATCTTCCTCTTCGATGAATTCCACGTCTTCCTCACCCAACACCAGTTCGACGACCGTACTTTCCTCGGCAGCAGCGCCGGATTCTTCCGGTTCGGCTCCCGGTGCATCGGCGTTTTCGTGCAGCGGCTGGGAAGCCTCCTCCAGCGGCAGGGTTTCCTCGGTGGAAGGCAGCTCTTTGGGTTTGGAGGGTGCAGCCCGCTCGACCGGCGTCGGTGCCACGGGACGCTTGACCTTGCGCTTGACGCGTTTTTTGCGTTTTTTCTTTTTCCCGTCGATTCCGTCAAGCCCGTCATAGCCGCCGGTAATCAACTTCTGAATCATCAGACGGTGCGAACGCCGCATGATTTTTTTTACTTCCTCGTCCACCTGTTCGTCACTCATGTCGCTTTCCAGCAACTCGCCGTACTCGGTCTTTTCGGTGGCCAGAATCGTTCCGTCGTCGAACAGGTGCGAAATCACGTGGCCGTAGTTTTTGCCGGAGTCTTCCGTCTGGATGTGGAATATCCGCCCCAGATGCTTGACGTTCGTATTCAATCCGATATTCATGCTTCGGCTTCCTTCATGGTCCGTATTACGGGTCGAGGTTCTTGCTATCGAGTCCAGACACTTTTCCCTCAACGAAGGCCCGGTCCACCACGATCCGCCGCCCCGAGATTTCCGGGGCGTCGAACATCACCTCGTGCATGGTTTCCTCCATGATCGTCCGCAAGCCACGCGCACCCACATCCCGCTTGATGGCGTATTCGGCCATCGCTTCAAGGCCGTCGAGGCGAAAATCCGCCCGCACGTCGTCGCAGGCCAATAGCTGGCTATATTCCCTGACGAGGCTGTCCGGTGGCTCGACCAGAATGCGCACGAGGTCTTCACGAGACAGTTCGTCGAGTTGTACGACCACCGGCAGACGTCCCAGCAGTTCTGCGATCATGCCGTATTCGAGAAGCTGCTTGTGACCGACGCCACGCTTGGTTTTCGCCGCGTTCTCGCGATTCTCGAATCCGATGGGCGCATTTTCGTAGACCTGCACGTCGGTAAATGTTCCCGCGCAGATAAACAGAATGTTCGAGGTGTCCACCTCGACGAAATCGTGCTTGTTCCAGTGCTGGGTGACATTGAGCGGCACGAAGACGCGGCGGCCTTCGAGCAGTTTCAGCAATCCCTGCTGAACGCCCTCGCCACCGATGTCTCGCGCACCCGCACCCGTTCGCATTCCCCCGCTACGGCGGGCGATTTTGTCGATTTCATCGATGAAAATGATGCCCCGTTCGCATTCCTGAATGTTCTGGTTGCAGGCGTAAAGCAACTCGGCGATCATCACTTCCACGTCTTTGCCGTAGTATCCCGCCTCCGTGTATTCGGTGGCGTCCACCACGACGAACGGCAGATTGAGCGACTCGGCGAGATTGCGCGCAAGGTGGGTTTTTCCGCAACCGGTGGGACCGATGAGCAGGACATTCGATTTTTTCAAAAGGCTCGCCTCGCCCTGACTCACAGCAATGCGCTTGAAGTGATTGTAGGCTCCCAAAGCCACCACGCGCTTGGCGCGCTCCTGCCCGATGACGAAACGATCGAGCCGCTCGAAAATCTCGCGGGGAGTCATCGAAAACCTGTTTTCACGTTCGTGTGGGTTCATTGTAGCTCCGAACCAACTCCAATATCCTGTTTCAGGTGAATTAGCCGCATCGACGCCGGAAACGGATGGTGAAACCGGAGCGCTCCTGCCAACTCCAACGTCGGATACCCAATCCCATCAGTATACTCGCGAGCCAGAAAAAAAGGAAGTTCCCACCCGAAAATCCGGACAGGCGGCAATCTCCACAACCCGATCCTCCAAGCGGATGGCTCCCCTCCAAATCCGCCTCGGCGTCCCCCGGAGACATCTCCCCGATATCGGCTTCCACCTCCGTGCCGTCGTCCTCGTCATCGTCTCCATTCGCCGGACAGCCTTCGTCGGTCAACCCGTCGCAATCGTTGTCTTTTCCGTCGCAAAGACTTTCCTGCGACTGGTGCGTCTCGGGCATCCGACAACTCCATCCTCCGGTGCCCAGGCAAACGACCTCCGCTTCCAGGCAGACGCCCTCTCCGCCGCACATCCACGCCGCGTCGGGAGCTTCCAGGTCTTCGTCCACGAAGCCGTCGCAGTCGTTGTCCAGGCCATCGCAGATCGTCTCCTGCTCCTCGTACTCGTCCACGTCCGAACAGAGCCAACCGAAACTTCCGGCACAGAAAGGAAACCCGTTTTCGCACACTCCCACGCGGGGACATTCCACATCGGGCGGAAGCTGCACGCCTTCATCGATCAAGCCATCACAATCGTTGTCTTTTCCGTCGCATGTTCTTTCGGTTTCCTCGTAGATATCCGAACGGCTGCAAACCCACCCGGAGGCACCCAGGCATTCGGGTTCGGAGTCGCGGCAGACGCCCAGCCCTTTGCAATCCATCTCTTCGTTGGCCAGCCCGTTGTCCGCCTCACCGTCGCAGTCGTTGTCCAGACCGTCGCAGGAAACTTCAGGATTTTCATAGTTTTCCGGCCACTGGCACACCCAGCCCGATTCCCCCATGCAAACCGGCATAGCATCGATGCACACGCCCTCAGACGGGCAAACCTCAGACGCCACAGAAGGCAGCGTCTCGAAAACATCGGTCACACCGTCGCAGTCGTTGTCTTTTCCGTCACAGACTTCTTCCGGCGGCGTGCTCGGCGTGCAGCAAGGTTCCTCATCCGTCTCCTCGTCGCAGTTGTCGTTCTCTCCGTTGCCGCAAATTTCGGGAAGATTCCGACAGCGCCAGAGGTCGCAATCCTCCTCCGGCGGATGACAGAAGCCATCCGTATCGCAGGAAGCCTGCTCCGGGCAGATTTCCTCTCCCTCGCAAGAGGACAGGCAAAATCCCGTTTCGCCTGGTGACTCCTGGTGGCAATTCCCGGAGGCGCACTGGCTGGACATTCGACAGGCATCGCAGAACGCGAGTTCCTGGATGCATACCTCGCTTTCGTCGATCTCGTCGTCGCAGTCGTCGTCTTCTCCGTTGCAGATTTCCGCCTGGGCGGTGCATTCATCGTAGGCCAACGCAGCAGCCACGGCAGCGGCGGCATCCACCCGTCCCCATCCGTAATATTGGCTGAAGCCTTCCGGCGTCCATCCTCCACCGGCTTCATCCACCCGGACCGCCGTCCGTCGGAGAATCTCGGCCACCTGTTTCCATCCCAAATCGGGCCGCACCGACAACACCAGCGCCGCCACACCCGCCACGCCGGGAGAAGCCGCCGACGTACCGCCGAACGAACTGTGGTAATCACCCGAAACATAGCCCTGCGCCCCGGTACGGTCGATGGTGACGATGCCCGTGGTCATCGCGCCGTCACGGTAGCGATTGCCCCTCGACGGGCTAACGAAATCCAACTCCGGCCCCCAGTCGCTGTAATAACAGCGGATTCCCACGTCGTTTACCGCCCCCACGGCAAGCACGTAGTTGTACGAGGCGTAGCCATCCAGAGAAATCTGTTCGTCGCCGTTACCCGACGCCCAGGTCCAGACGACGCCCAGCCCGCCACGCCCCTGATGCACGCCGTAATCCAGCGCGCTTTTCACCACATCGGGTAGCGGCGCTTCGCCGTGGTTGTCCGGCGGTCCCCACGAATTGTTGGCCACCCAGGCCCCCTTGGCGACGGCCCAAGCCAGCGACTGCGCCTCGGTGATTTCTGTCTGGTTTTCCCCCAACAGGCGAACCGGCAGAATCTTGCAGGCCGGGCAGATCCCCGCCACGCCGATTCCGTTGTCGGTCCGTGCGGCGACGATTCCCGACGCGCAGGTTCCGTGACCATCGCCCGTTTCCGGGGAGGGATCGTCGTCGTCGTCCACGAAGTCATATCCGGTGGTCAGCACCGCGCCCTGCAAGTCGAGGTGATCCGCCTGCACGCCGTCGTCGATGATCGCCACGATTGTATCCTCGCTTCCAAGCGTGGTGTCCCAGGCTTCGGAAACGTTCAGATCCTCGCCCGGCGTCGCGCCGTGCTGCCCCGTATTTTCGAGATGCCATTGTTCGGAAAACAACGGGTCATCCACCGTGAGCCTTTGCCGTATCGGCTTGATGAAATCCGGATGCGCCCACAGCGCGCCATGCTTCTCCACAAGTTCCCTTGCCGCACTTACCGGAGAATTCGACGCTCCCGACACTTTCAGGCGCACCCCACCTTTGAGCCAATTCAGGGGTCGGACATATTGCAGACCGGCTTTTTTCACCCGTCGGCGGATCGATTCCTCGGAAATCTTGGGAGAAAACGCCGCCGCCACCTCGCCGGTCAAGCCTCGCACGAGATCCGACGTCGAACTCAGTCGATAGGCTTCGTGAACGAAAGTGACATGGGAATCCCCGGCCAACTCTTTCAGGAGTTTCGCAAGCCCGCCACGACTCGTATCCGTGACCGGTCTGACGTAATAAAGATTCCCGATTTCCAATACTTTTTCGAGCTTCGCCGACTCCATTCCATGCCGCTTCAAGACCTGCCGGGGAACCTCGCTTTCCAGCACGAATACGTCATTTCGCGAAACCAGCGGAATTTTTTTCCCGCCGCTGTAATAATACGTGCCTTCCTCCGAAGAAACGGTCGAAAACGGCACCAAGCAGAGCACCCACGCCGCGAGCCACCACGCTGCGAAACGCAAGGCCGCACGCCTCCCCGCACGCACCCGGCCATCGGACGCTCGACAAGCGCCGGAATCGACCGAAAGGTGATCGGGGAAACGCTTCATGGGTTACCTCGCGGATTCTGATATCTCGGAGATTATCGACCGGAAGGTCAACGCTGTCAATCAATGGGAACGATTCAGGAATTCGTCTACCGCGTCACACGCATGGATGAACACGTGACTCACGGCTCGGTGGGTTGTTCCACTTCGATCGGGTCGAGTTCGTAGGCGTCGTCCGCATACTGGTTGCGGATTTCCAGCACTTTGTCCCAGCAACTGAAGAACGAGTTGGCCACATCGGGATCGAAGTGCGAACCCACATCCTGCTCGATCAACTTGCGCGCCCGTTCCACGCTGAAGGCGGGTTTGTAGACGCGCTTGGTCGTCAGGGCGTCGAACACGTCGGCCAGCATCACCACGCGAGCCTCCAAAGGAATCTGGTCGCCCTGCAACTGGTTGGGATACCCCGTGCCGTTGAAACGCTCGTGGTGCCCCATCGCCACCCGTTCGGACATCTGAATCAGCGGAGAGTGCGATCCGGCGAGAATCCGCCCGCCCAACACCGTGTGCTGTTTCATGATGATCCATTCGCTCTGCGTGAGCCTGCCCGGTTTGAGCAGCACCGCGTCGGGCACGCCGATTTTCCCGATGTCGTGCATCATCGAAGCCAGCCGCAGCCGCTCGCAGAAATGGCTCGGCAGACCCAGTTCCTCGGCAATCAGGTAGCTGAAATTGGAAATCCGCCGCAGGTGCGCGCCGGTATCCTCATCTCGGAATTCCGCCGCACGCGCCAGCCGCAACAGGGTTTCTTCCTGGGCCTGGAACAGTTCGTCGTAGGCGGCCTGGAGAACGCTCATCGTCTCCTGCTGCTTGCGGGTACGCTCGTTGATGCGCATCTCCAACTCGGAATTCCAGTCGAGCAGCACCAACTCGGAACTCAGCCGCTGGGCCACGAGCTTTAAAATGTCCAGGGGATGGTCTTTTTCGTCTCCCACGCCGAAGGCCAGCATGGCACCGATCATCGTACCGTCGTAAGAAATCAACGGCAGACCCACGATTTTCTCGTCCTTCTCCCCCAGCAGAAGCTGATCGGTGCGGTTGAAGGTCTGCACGATACTTTCGAGAATACCCTTGGCCACTTCGTCGTAATCGTAATCGAGGCGGTTCATGCCGTATTGTCCCACCATCATGGGCTGTCCACCGAAAAACAGGTAGATCGCCGCCGCTTCGGCATTCGCGAGTTGCACGGAACGCTTGGAGAATTCGTCCAGCAGCTTCGTGCGGTCGGCGTAGCGGTTCGATAGTGTGGACAACTCGAATAATGATGTCAGCGCCTGCTGCAAATCGGCCACGCGATCGGCGTTTTTTTTGGAGTGCACAAGAGAACGTGTTCGGGCCAGCAATTCGGCACGGTTGACCGGCTTGGTCAGAAAATCATCCGCCCCGGCTTCGATCCCTCGTACCTTGTCCTCCGGGCTGTCCAGAGCCGTAACCATCACCACCTGAATGCGGCTTGTAGAAGCATCGCCTTTGATCCTCGAACAGACCTCGAAGCCGTCCATTTTCGGCATCATGATATCGAGCAGTAAAAGATCCGGGGCGTGTGCCTTCACCTTTTTCAGCGCGTCCTCGCCGTCCACGGCGGTAAGCAGTTCGTAGGGTTCTTTCGCCAGGTGAGCTTCCAACAACTTGATGTTGGTCGGCATGTCGTCCACGATCAGAATGCGGGGCTTGCCTTTCATATGTTTTGCCTTCCAATCGTTCTTTTCATTCGTCTACTTCGACCCGTTTTCCATGACCTGAACCAGCGCCTGCACCACCGCCGGATCGAAGGCCTTTCGTTGGTTGCGGCGCAGTTCGCGAAGAGCGTGTTTTACGCTTTGGCGACTTTGATACGGACTGTCGGAGGTAATCGCCACGAAACCGTCCGCCACACGCAAAATACGGCTGCTGATGGGGATGTTTCCCCCTTGCAGCCGATCCGGATATCCCGAACCGTCGTAGTTTTCGTGATGATGAAGTACGGTGCGGGCGACGTTTTCCAACCCTGGAACCTTGTTCAAAAACCAGGCCGAAAGCTTCGGATGCATCAAGACGGCTTTGCGCTCCTCACCGGTCAATTTCGTGGGCTTGGCCAGCAGGCACTTCCGGCACGAGACTTCTCCGAGGTTTTGCAAAAGAGCCGCATAGCGAATCTCTCGCACCGCATCGGGTTTCAGTTGCATCCGCGTAGCGATACGCACCGCCAACTCGGCGGACTTTCTTGAGCGACCACTCGCGTAGAGAGGGTTGCGATTGTCGATCAAGTCGCCGAAGGCTTCCAGCAAAAGAGTGATTTCCTTGTCTCCTGCCGGCTTCTCCATGTTGCCGAGTTCCTTGACGATTTCCTGGACTTCGGCCTCCAGTTCGTCCGCCAGCATCAGACGACTGAACAGATGATCGCGCCGAAGCGCCTCCCCCATCGCTTCGTAGGCTTCCGGGTCGATCTCTTCGCCTACGAATGGATACAACCCTTCCATCGCCTGCGGGGAAGACTCGTAATTGCCATCGTGCATGAGCACATCGAACTGGTCGGCTGCCCTCAGACAGTCCGTTTCGAGGGGCAGATCTTCGGTGCCCAGTCCTTCTGGATAGCCCTGCCCAGAGGGGGTTTCATGATGCTGAATCACCAGCCTGGCGGCCTTTCGCAGCCGGGGAAGGTCGTAGAGCGCTTCGAAAGCCAGAATCGGATGCATGAACAGGTCGAGATCGGCCCGCTGATCGAACAGCGCCGGTTTGGACTGCATCATGTCCAGGACATGCATCGGAAGGTGGCCGGTGGCACAATCGGCGAGCATTCCGGCAAGAAACACCTCTTTGAGCGATTTAGACCCTAAAAAACCCGCCGTGCGATATGCCAAAACCGCGACCCGCCAGCAGTGGCCAGGAGGGTCCGGAGGGCGGTGATCGATCCCCGCCGCCAGTGCAGTCACGAGTTTTAGGTAGCTGATATCCTTGTCTTCCATCGTCCTCCCGGCGTCCGTGCGTCGAAAAACGGTCTCGTCGAAAAAAACGACGCTGCCAGAGCGTTTATACCATCTTTTCGGGGGAGTTCACAAGGAGATGCGGCATATACCCGTGTTGCGCGAAAAGCCCCGTCTTTCCGACCGGGAAAAACGGATCAGGACCGGCGAATGGACGTGATGTTCGCAACCCCATCTTCGCTTGACTGCGACTCGGCCAACGGAACCTCGATTTTGGCCCTCTTGCGAATCCAGTTGAGCATGTAGGGCCAGACTTCCTCCTTCGAGCGCGCACCCAGGGTCAGATCCACATGACCGTAATCCATCTTGTCCTTGACCTTGATCCGCTGGCCGTCGCGAATCAGGTAGCCGCGCTGGCCGAACACCCGCAATTCCTTGTCCTGGCTGGAAATGCCGTCGTAAATGGTCTGCGCTGTCTCGTTGCTCGCCATTCGGTCGATGGAACCGGAGACGATCAGCATCGGGCGGTCGATCAGAAACAGGTTTTCACGGTAGTTGATTTTTCCGTCCGAGGAATGAAAATCGGCGCTAAGCACGTACTCGACGAAATCCCGCATCACACCCGTGGCGATGTTGTCCAGGCCGTCTTTGAGGTAGAGAATCTTGTTCTCCGTTTCGATGTTTTTATAATTCCAGAAATGATAGGTCAGCGGAGAATCCAGAATCGCGGGAAACATCGAAAGCATATTGGAAAGGAAATCCGTCGGAATCAGCGGAGCACGCGGAACTGCGGTGATTTTGAACAGCATCGAAGCCAGCACGAGGCTGATCTGGTTGAAATTGACCGGCGACCCGATGGTGATGCCGCCACGAATGAAGTCGGCGTCGTACAGATCCTTGTTTTTGTTCAATCCGGCACTGACGAGATACCCCAGCAGCAACATGCCGCCCATCGAATGCCCGATCCAGATCAACTTGTCCTTGCCCGATTCCCTACGCACCGTTTCGATCATCGCGGGGACGTCGTAATCGAGGAAGGTCTGTACGTTCCAGTCGTAACGTTCCTTTAAATGGCGCGATTTCCCATGCCCTCGCAATTCGCACATGTAGACGTCGAAGCCGTTGAGGGCGAGGTAATCGACAAAGCTGCGCCCAAGCGCCTGATCCAGCACGAAGCGCGTTTCGGCCAACCCCGGAAGACACATGATCGGGTAAAGATTGGCGCTGGCGTGACGGGGACGCTTGTTGGTGATGGTCAACGTCACGTCGTCTTCCGTCACCACCGTGATGTTACGCTTTTCGATTTTGCGGAAAAGGTAGTCGTGACTTTCTTTGCGGGGATAGAGGAAAGGAGCGGGTGAAGGAGATACCTTGTTGTATATGCCCTGAATTTTTTGCGAAAGGGCCAGCGAAGGCTCCGCGATCATCTCGTCTACATTGTGCCAGATACGGTCCAGCCAGCCACCGAGTCCACGAGATTTTTCAACCATGGGACGTTCCGTTTCCTTTCGCCGCCGGACGGTCGATGCCGGTTCGTTTCCCAGAAAATCCTTTCCTTCAACTACGCCTGCTTCGCCAGAATTATATAGAGTATATCATAGGTGTGACTCCGGCGGCAAGAGTCTTAACACTTTTTCACACGGTCGTAAAAACCGCAACCTTTCTTATACAATCGGGTGAAAAAGCTCGAAATCAAGCCCATTTTCTCCCGTTTTCGTCCGACGGTCGCCATTCGCGGACCGCCGAACGACACATACCTTATTATATTAGTGCATATTTGGAGCGTTGAGGATGATTTTTCCCATCTCAAGACACACGAAAGGCCCTGATTCGCACTTATTAAAGCCTAATGTTTCTCATCGCTCACCCTGAGTGATTTCGCGAAGCGAAATCGTATCGATGGGTCCCTCGATACGGCGACTTACGTCGCCTACTCGGGATGAGCGTAGGTGATTTTGCTCGGTAGACATCGGTCATGTTTTAGGTACCGGGTTATTAAAAGAACCCACAAAACAAGGCGGCTACTCACCCATGCAGAAATCGTCGGCAAACCAGAAGGAACGGCAACTCTGACCGGGACTGCATTGCGTGTGGCTCGTGCAAGCCCCGCAATAATAACCGCGAATCGTCCCCGAAAGGGTAATCTGCTCCCGGTAGGCACAGGTCAGACCGGGACGGCAGTTGTTTCGCTCCGGGTTGCACTGGTCACCGTAACAGAAATGCATGTCGGTGTCGCACTTCGCACCGTCGGGGTGACCGTGGCAGTCGGACTCGACCTCGCAGGTCTCCACCAGCGGCAGGCATTCTCCATATAGGGTGTTGCAGAACATGTCGCCGGGACAATCTCCATCGTCATTGCAGGGATGGCGATGCGTGCGGCAATCGCCTTGACGGCAGTATTCGTCGGAGTCGCAGTCGTCGTGGTTGGAACAGGGATAGACGTTGATGCATTCGCCGTCCGAGCAATGTTCCACACCGGGGCCGGTTTCCTCGCAATTCTCGTACACGATCGGATCGAGTTCCTCGATGCGCCCCGCACAAAGGCTGGACGTTCCGTTGCAATAACGAATTTTGCGCTCCAACCCCACGTCGGAACCGTTGGCGGTGCCCCAGGGACAGTAAGTCCGAAGGGAATAATTTTCGTCGCAAACGTTTCCGGCGTCGAGCCAGTGACAATTCACGCAGCAAGGCCCTTCCGAATCGTTGCAGTTGCAGGCGCATAAATCGTCGGCGAGGCAGGCGTCCGGCGTGCAAATCTGTTCGTTGGAACAGGATTCGACCGCTTCCCAATCTCCCCAGGCCGTTTCCCCTTCACAAGTGGAACCGTACCCCGTACAGGTCGGCACGCCCATGCGTTTTTTCCGATCCCCGCCGCACAGTCCTCCATCGGGGCAACCGTACTCCTCCTGATCGGCAGGAACACCGGGACAAGGCGTTCCGGCGGGAAGATAGGAGCACCCATCGCAGCAGGGACCGTCGCCGGTCTCGCAACGACAGGAACATCCGGGGATGCCGTCCACTTCGGCCTCACAGGCGAAATCGGGTTCGGCGATGCAGTGCTCGTTCGCGGGACACACCCCAACCGTATCCCAGGTATCCGGCCAGACGATATCCCCGTTGCACGAGGCGTTGGAACCGTTGCAGACCCGGTAGCCATAGCGCTCCACTTGATGCCCGCCGCAAAGGTACGGAACCTCCGGCGAAGCGTCGTGACAGGCGACTTCGTACCCGGCCTCGTACTCGCACACGGTTCCCGCACTCTTGAAATAGCAGCCCCCACAGCAGGGACCGTCACCGGGTTTGCACTCGCAGGCGCATTCGCTTTTCGGCAGGCAGGAGCCTTCACGAGTCGTGGCGTCGATTTCGCAAACCTGGTTCGGCGCACAGTCGGTGGAAACTTCGAGGTCTCCCATTTCGATGCGCCCGGAACATTCGCCGTCGTTTCCACGGCAATACCGCAATGACCTGCGCTCGTAGACATCCCCGCCGCACACCCCGGATTCCGGGCAATAATACGTGACGAAACTGTCGCACACCACGTCCGTACTCTTGAAGTGGCAGCCGTCCTCGCAGCAAGGTCCTTCCGTGCAGTCGCAAGGCTCCACTTCTTCGACTTCCCCATCGATGGTGACACAACGGTTATCGACGCACAAAGAACCATCGGAGCAGGATTCGTATACTTCCCAGCCCCCGGTACAGAGAATCAATACGGCGGATTTATCCTGACGGCAGCGCAGCGAGTTTTCGTCGCATTGAATCTCGCGCTCGACAATATCGGGGTCATAGTCGGCGGAGCGGATACATTCGCCGTCCTCGCAATAAAAACCGATGTCGGGATTGCAGATGATGTCGTCGATCCAGGTGTTGTTGTAACAGCGTAACACGAGATCGGGGTTGATCGGATCGCAGATCCGTGCCTCCTCTTCGCAGACAAACTCCGCATCCACGATCTCACCCGGCTGGTCCGGGTCGCCGGGGTCCAGGTCTTCATCGGGAACCACCTCCCGGCACTCCACACCTTCGGAGGTTTCTACGCACACATGCTGCGGTGCACAGAAATCGTCCAGAATCCAGCGCTCGTTCCGGCAGACTTCGTAATAGGTGGCGCTGCCGTCTTCACTATCCGGGCAACGCTGACTGCCTTCTTCGCACGGAAGTTCGATTTCCTCTTCATCCTCTTCCGAAACGTCGCTTTCTTCGGGTGAAGAATCGTCCTCGTCGGGCGTCGGCAGGTAATCGACACAGGCGTGCAGGTTCGTATTGCAGATCCCTACGACGCAGGGAGTCTGAGAGTCGCAGTAGGGTTTGCAGACACTTTCGACGCACACCCGATCCGCCGGGCAGTCGTCGTTGTCGATGCAGGATAACGTCGCCGGTCCGGCCCCGCCGTTATCCTCACAGGCCGCGAAAACCATCACACCCAACACGAACAACAGTAAAAACAAAGGAATTCTCATTACTTCCTCGCCGTTCATCCACTCGTTCGCCGCATCGCGCAGCACTAGTTCCGAGGATAGCGAATCGGCCCGACAAAGGCAATTTCAAACCGTTTTCCCGACATTTTGCACTCGGGTCAGCGCGATCCTTCACGCTTCGGCAAACGGGTCAGCAGGGCGTTCAAACGGTCCTCCAGAGCCTCCAGTTCGCTGCCACCTCCGGTGGGACGAGGCTCGTACCGTATTTTGTTGAAATGTTTCGAAAATCCTTCGATCAGGCGGGCTTCGCCGGGAAAGCGCCGGGCCGCTCGTTCGAGATAGCTTCGGGGAGGTTCGGAGGCGGGCCACTCCAGCCCAAGTTTCGCAAACCGTCGTGTCAAACGGTTCCAGATCGAGCGCAGCCGGTCGCGTTCGATTTCGCGAACACCGCGCCTTTTTCGCACCCGTAAAAAGGCAACCACCCGAATCAACAGCAGAATTCCCACTATGGCGGCGACCAGCATCCCGGTCCATGTGGCGGCGTCTTTGACACCTTCCGGCACTTTGCCCTGACGCTGGTACCTTTCCCAGGCCATCGCCGCACTCATCGCCACGGCCATCTGGTCCCGCACGGAATATTCGATGATGTACCGTTGCCACCGGTAACGCAAGGCGTCGATATACTGGCTGATAAAGCCACCCAGCGTATCTTCTCCCGACGAGCCGCCGGAAGGTGTGGGATCGAAACGCACCCAGCGAAAAGCTCCCATATTGGGATCGAAAATCCGGGCTTCCACCCAGGCGTGAGCGTCGGACTGTCGCACGAGGTAGTAGTCCTCGATCTGGTTGTATTCGCCCTGGTTGTAACCGCCGACCACCCGGCTGGGAATTTCCAAGGTTCGTAGCATGACGGCCATCGCCGAGGCGAAGTATTCGCAATGCCCGGCCTTCGTCACGAACAGAAAATCCGCCAGCGGACTTCCGCCGGAAACGACCCCGCCGCCACCCATACGGTACTCGTAGTTATGACTCAGGTGTTCGCTCAGTGCGATCGCTTTCTGCAAAGGCAGTTCGATGTCTTTCGTCAGCGAACGTGCCAACTCCCCGATGCGCGGGTCCAAGCCTTCCGGGAGTTCTCCGCTCAAACCGATGGATTTCTCGGTTTCCAGTCCATATTCCAGCGGAGCGGAATACACGATGTATTGATGCTCGTTCCAGCGTTTGCGCGCGGTGACGTATACCCCCGACGCACTGACGTAGATGTGGCCGAGATGCCCCTCGATGGCCACCGGTGTGAGGTCGTGGAATACATAACGGCTGTCGGCCTTGTCGAGCAGGAATTCCTGTTTGAATATCTCGTCGACGGAAGGCATTTCACGGGCCAGTTGAAAGTACTTTCGGCCATCGATCCGGGTCCGGATCAGCTTGGCTTCACGCCAGGTCTTGCCGTCGAACTGCTCGAATACCACGCCTTTCCAGTAGTATGGCGGCGGTGGAAGTTTTCCGCTGACACGCACGCGCATCGCCGGGGCGTTGTTCTGCTGAATGTCGCCCATCTGTCCCAAAGAGATGTTTTCGGCAAACCCGGTGGTGCGTTGGTTGTCGATGCCGAAACCCAACTGCATATACGTCCGATGCGGTCGCGGAATCACCCAGAAAATGACGATGGTCAGCAACACCGCCAGCAGTCCCAGCCCGACGATGAACACAATGTAATTTTTCCGAAACACGGCCTTTTCGACGCGCTCCGAGAATCCAGGCTGATGTCCGTACAGCGCCACCGATTTGCGAAACGTGAAGAGAATCAACCCCCACATCATCAACCAGAGGTACAGCACGAACACCACGCCGAACGACAACTTCAGCGTTAAAATCGTGGAAAACAGGATCTGCGCGAAAGCCAGGGCGTATAGCTGGAAATAGTCGCGGTCCCTTTTGACCATCATCAATTTGATAAGCGGCAGGATGAAAAACACCGCTCCGATGGTCAAGGCGATATCCAGCCATTTTCCCAGTACTCCTACAACCGCCCCTACCACGAGCAACAGGGTAAGGATCGTCCAGGTTTTCTGGTCAAAAAGAAGGGATTCTTCCCGCTGGAAGTGCTTCACGGAGTAGCCGATCGTACCGACTGCGATGGGAAGAGTCCAAAGGGGGTAAAGCTGGGAAATGTAGAGCATCAGGTATCCCAGGCTGACGATGGCCAGGAAGGTGATGCGAAAGTGCTTTTCCAGGCGGGGAACGAGCAAGCCCGGCGCAACGGATTGGATGGTGTCAGCCGATTGCACGTTTACCTCCCAATTGCAAACGAGCCGTCGGCGCGCGTTCGGATCGACACATACTCGCCTTCGGGAAGCCGGACGGATTGGGGATCTCCGTAGCGGGCGAGACTCCCCAAGCACGTGCGTAAATGACGCCTTCCACGGCCAAATTCCACCGGTCCGGCATCAAGACACAGGCCGTATTCGATGCCCCATTCCTCCAGTTTGAGTAAAATCCCGGTCGCCGTAGACAACCCGGCCTCGTGTCGGGTCTGGCCTTCGGGATCGAATATAACCAGTACCCTCCGGGTTTGTTCGCGCTCGAACTCCTTGGCCATTAAGTTGGGAGTTTTGGCCGACTTGCGCCAGTCGATGCGCCGGGAAGGTTCTCCCGGACGATAGTCCCGCACGAACGACAGCGTGTCTCCATCGCCGGGAAGCGTCTCTTTTTGAACGCCTCCGGCAGTTTGCAGACGATCCATGGTCAGCGGCACGTCGTTTGGTTTTGGAAATACCAGCACGAAGTCGCTTAGATAGAGATCGCGCACCTTTCGAAACAATAAAAAGGGGTATTCGGTAACAAGGGCGAAGCGAGGCAGGCGAACGTCCCCCCGATGGGCGATGGCGGCACGGGCGGAGACGGAAAACGTCTCTCCCCGGTCGAGCCGCACCACGAAAGGCGGACGCAGATTCTCGAAGAGAAACGTATCCTGCACGCCGAAGGCAAGAGCCGATAACCTCTTGGAACGATTGCTGAATTCGTAGTCGAGCAAGAACGGCTGTCCGGCGAAAATCTCTTTCGGCCAAGTACGTTTTACCGCCACGTCACGAAGGCTGGCTTCGCTGAGCAAACCGGAGACGATCATCAGCGCCAGCATGGACGAAAACAGCATAAAAAGCAGGTTGTTGTTGGTGGTGATGGCAAAAACCACGATACCCGACATAAAGCCGAAAAAAATCCACCCCACCTTGGTGGGATACAGCTTGCGTGGAGGATCGAACAACACTCTCAGCCAGCCACGAAATCCGGATTCCTGAAGGATTTCACGGCGATAACGAAACACCGGCCAGTTGTCTTGTTCCATTGCGCTTTCGAGCGCCGGGCTTAGAAGGGGACGAGGCATGATGAATCACACCGGTACGGGGACGGTTTCCAGGATCTCCGCCAGCACGGCTTTGGACTCGCGCCGCGCTCCCGTTCCTCCAGCGACGCTTTTCGGCACCAGCCGATGCACCAACACGGGAGCGGCGAGCCTCTTTACGTCGTCCGGCAGCACGAAGGTCCGCCCTTCGAGGTAGGCCAGCGCCTGTGCGGCGCGTTTGAGGGCCAGACTTCCACGGGGAGAAACGCCCAGTTCCAAACGAGGATGTTCGCGGGTGGCATGGGAGATCGTCACGATGTAATCCAGCAATGTTTCCTCCACCGCCACATTTTCGACGGCTTTTTGCGCGTCCAGGATGTCTTGTACGGTCATCACCGGTTCCAACTCGTCCACAAGACGGGTTTCGACGTGCTTGGCCAGAATGGCCCGCTCGTCGTCGTGCTCCGGGTATCCCATTTGCGTGCGCACCAAAAAGCGATCGAGCTGGTTTTCGGGAAGCGGGAAGGTGCCGTGATGTTCCAGGGGATTCTGGGTCGCCACGACGAAAAACGGCTCCGGCAGCTTGTGCACGTCGTTTTCGTAGGAAATCCGCCGGTCGGTCATGGCTTCCAGCAAGGCGGATTGGGTTTTGGGCGAGGCACGGTTGATTTCGTCGGCCAGCACCACCGAAGAGAAAATCGGGCCGGGCACGAAGGTGAATTCCTCTTTTTTGCGGGAAAACACGCTGACGCCCAGAATGTCGGCGGGCAGGGTATCGTTGGTGAACTGAATGCGACGAAAACGCCCGTCGATGCTCTTGGCCAATGCCAGAGCTAGCGTGGTCTTACCGACGCCGGGAACGTCTTCGAGCAACAGGTGCCCTCGCGCAAGCAGCGTGGTCAAGGCTAAGTCGATGATTTCGGCCTTTCCGTAGATGACCTGCTGTACGTTGTCGCGAAGGATGCGGATACGCTCGGGCAGCGTTTCCGATGTCGGTGAGCTTACAGCGAGTTTCACGTGAGATTTCCTCCAGTTGCGTTTCACATGCGGCGCTTCGGAGAAATCCTCCGCCACCGGGGGAACACGGTCGTTATCTCTTCAATTATAAGGCCATCCGAGAGTTTTTCCAGTTCGGGCCGTTTTTCACGAAAAACGAACGGAACGAAGGTCAATCGGCGGCGGGAAAATTCGTCCCGCCGGAGGCGTAGCGCGGGGAAGAAAGGTCGATGACGGCCTCCACGAAACGATGGTCGGACAAGCGCCGGGAATCCACGGGTTGAAGACGCGAAATGCGAGCTTCTCCCAGCACGAGCACGTGATCCAGTCCCGCCACGGGATCGTCCGCCGGAAAGGTCGGCATTCGTCCTTGCAGGAAGAAATCCCCTTTTTGGGGCCAGCGATTCCACATCAGCGCGGTTTTGCTGGGATCGATTCCTTGTGCTCCAATGAACCATTGGTAGTCTTCCGCCATCGCCAGCGCTTTTTCGTTCACCGGAAGAACCGGATACCCCAACTCGTTGTTTTCACTGGAATTTTCGTCAACTTTCCACAGCAGGGGAAGCGGCTCGTTGAAATCCCCGGCGACGATCACCGGCTGTCCCACGGAAAACGGCAACAAGGTCTGCACTAGCTTACCCATCTGTTTCGAACGGCTTTCGGCGCTGAAAGCGTCGAGATGCAGCGAGCAGATCAACGGACCGTCCGGGCGTTCTCCCAGACGGGCGACAAGCGCCACCCGGTGCTCGTTCGGCACGCCTTTGGCGTCGGTGTCGGGATAGTCCGATAACGTCACCCGGCGGATGTCGTGAAGTGGACGCCGCGAAAGCAGCGCCACCCCGTACCGCAGGTTTTTAAGCACGGGATGAATCGGTCCCCGATAGCCGGTGGTGTCGAGCGCCACGGCCTCGGCATAGTGCATTCCCAGCTTTTCGGCCAGGTATTTCGCCTGGTGGACTTCGCCCGTGCGTTGTCCCGAAAAATCGACTTCCTGCAAGGCGATGACATCCGCCCGCCGGGACTTGAAAAGCTCGGCCAAAAGGTCGAGATTGTGCGTGACGGTCTCACGAGAAAGGCCGGTGGAAGGCACCGGATCGAACCCGGCGGCCACGTGAAGATTGGCGCTGAGCACCAGCAGGGAAGAAGTCGTCCGCGTGTTCTTGGCCTGCACGGCGCTACCCTTTCCTTCGGCAAAGGCATTTCCTGATATTGCCAATAAAATCAACAAGATGCTCCAAAACGCCAACCTTCGGCTCATGGAGCAACCGCCTTCCCCGAAAACAGCAAGAGATCGGCGAGGCAAACAGGCCGAGCATCTTTGCCCATAGCGTCTCCACGAATTTCCGCCGTGATTTCAATGGTTTTTCCGGGCTCTTGTTCGATACTCAACGCCGTACCGAACGTGAAAAACCGGGCTTCTTCCGAAGGCGTCGCTTTCAAAGTCGTTTCCCACACTACTTTTTTCGGACTTTCGCCGTTTATCTCCTTCCCTTCGACGGGCACCACGGCTTTTTTCACGATGCGAATCGAACGGGCCGCCTGGTAATCGCTGGAAGGTCCACAGGAAGTCCGTACCATAGCCCCGGAGGCAAGAATCGGCGGTTTGGCCTTGCGGGTTTCGTATTCGAACGAAACCACCGGCGCAGTGTCGTCCTTTCGCGCCACCCAGAAACTCCGGGGATTGTTGTCGATCAGGGAAACGGGCAGATGTCCGGGCTCTGCGCTGGTGGATGAAATCCGCCGGGGTTGAATCAACGAAAGCCCTTCCGGCACTTCGGCGGGCAGCGGAATCACGTTGAACCGGGTTTCGCTTTTTTTCTCCACCTTCGACGGCTCGTTGGGAACCTCGGCGGGTTCGTCTTTGGAACAACCCACGTTAGAAACAAGCGCTAAGAACAAGAAAACAAAAACAATTTCAAGAAGTTTCAGGCGATGTGGCATCTTCGCTTCCCCGGTTTGCTTTTCGTCCATTGATTATAACAAAGGAGTTGACGCTTGACAAACGCCGAAGCTGTGCGAGGCTAGATCCGAACGAAAGGAGAAGGCCATGTCGATTATCGAATGCGTGCCCAATTTCAGCGAAGGCCGTTCCGCCGACTTTCTACGGAAACTCTCCGAAGCCGTGGAAAACGTCGCGGGCGCGCGCCTGCTCAACCTGGAACCGGACGCCGACTATCACCGATCGGTCTGCACGTTCGCGGGCGAGCCGCAGGCCGTGGTCGAAGCGGCGTTGGCGGCTTCGAAAACGGCGCTCGAAAACATCGACATGCGCAAACACAGGGGAGGGCATCCGCGCATGGGTGCGGTGGACGTCGTGCCGTTCGTGCCGGTCAAAGACGCCACGATGAACGTCTGCATCGCCTGCGCGAAACAGTACGCCGAACGAGCGGCGAGCGAACTGGGAATGACTCTGTATCTTTACGGCGAAGCGGCATCCCGACCGGAGCGGCGCAACCTCGCCGCCGTCCGCAAGGGACAATACGAGGGCATGGCTCAAAAGGTGCATGATCCTCTCTGGAAACCCGACTTCGGCCCCGTGGATTTCGATCCCCGCTTCGGTGTGACCGCCACCGGGGCGCGAAAATTTCTCATTGCCTACAACGTCAATCTCGCCACCCAAGATCTTGATATCGCAAACGAAATCGCCTTCCAACTGCGGGAATCCGGGCATATCCAAGAAGACGCCGACGGGAACAGAACACGCGTTCCCGGCAAACTGAAAGCGGTAAAAGCCCTTGGAGTCGCCCTGGAACAGCAGGGATTCACGCAGGTTTCGATGAACCTCGTGGATTACGACATCACCAACGTCTACGTGGCGTTCGAAGCGGTCAAAGAAGAAGCCCACGCGCGGGGCGTCGAAGTCACGGGCAGCGAAGCTATCGGCCTCGTACCTGCCGAAGCCCTGGTTCGAACCGGTCGTTTTTACGAAGAAAAAGACGGCATCTCCCTGCAAGACGACCGCGCGCGCATCGATCTCGCGGTGGAAAAACTAGGCCTCAACGATTTCAATCCCTTCGACCCGTTGGAAAAGGTCGTGGAACTCAAACTCGCCCAAGGAAAATAGCATGGATTCGCTGCAACAGCTTTCACTGATCGACTTCGCCAAAGAACTCGCATCGGATTCTCCCGCCCCAGGCGGCGGATCGGTCGCCGCACTCGCCTCTTCGCTGGGCGCGGGACTGGCCGCCATGGGTTGCCGCCTGACGCTGGGACGGAAAAAATACGCCGACGTGCAGGAAGACGTCCGGGCCTTCGCCGAACGAGCCGATACTCTGAGAAACGAACTGATGGCGCTCGTGGACCGCGACACCGAGGCATACAACGAAGTCGTGGCGGCCTGGAAACTTCCCAAAGGCAACGACGAAGAAAAAGCGGCGCGGGCGCAGGCCATTCACGAAGCCACCCGCCACGCCGCCGAAATCCCGCTGGAAACCCTGCGTTTGTCCCTTAACGGCCTGAAATTGCTCAAAAAACTGGCTTTCAAGGGTAACACCAACGCGATTTCCGACATCGGCGTCGCCACACTGATGCTACGTAGTGGAATGGAAGGCGCCGCCTACAACGTGGAAATCAACCTGAAAGACCTCGACGATGCCCCGTTGGTCGAATCCATGCGCCGGGAACTCGCCGACGCACGCCGCGAAGCCGACGCCATCGCCGCGACCGTTGCAGGCCGCGTGGCGGAGATTCTGGCGTGAACGAAACGGACCGAACCGCCACCGCGAACCTCAGTTCCCCCGACACACGACCCAACGTCGTCGTGATCCAGGGACCGACCGCTTCGGGCAAAACCGGACTGGCGGTGGAAATCGCGGAACGTTTTGACGGGGAAATCGTCAATGCGGATTCGCTCCAATGGATACGGGAATTCGACGCCGGAACCGCCAAACCCACGCCGGAAGAACGTGAACGGGCGGTTTTCCACCTGGTGGACATCTTCGACCCCGCCGACCGCCCAGACGCCGGGTGTTTCGTCAACCTCGCCCGAGAAGCCATCGCCGATATCGCGGAACGCTCGCGGCTGCCGGTCATCGCCGGAGGCACGGCCTTGTACGTGCGCGCCTTGCTGGGGGGGCTCGTCGAGCTGCCTTCGCGTGACGACGAGTTGCGCGCCTCCTACGACTCCATTTTACAAAGCGAGGGTGCTGAAGCGCTGGCGAAACGGTTGTTGGAAAAAGATCCGAGCGCCGCAGATCACATCGACCTGCAAAATCCCGTCCGGGTAGTACGGGCACTCGAAGTGCTTGAAAAAACAGGGATTCCTATCCAGGAGCACCAGGCGCGCCACCGCTTCGCCGAACGCCCTTACCGCGCGTTGCGTCTGCACCTGGAAGCGGATCTCAACGAGCTGGACCGGCGCATTCACCTGCGCACCCGGATGATGCTGGACGCGGGCCTCATCGAGGAAGCCCTGCGCCTGCTGGCGCGTTACGGGGACGACAGCTTGCCGATGCGCTCCATCGGCTATCGGCAGGTGGTCCGCTGTCTGGCGGGAGATTTCCCCGAATCTCTCCTGCAGGAAAAAATCGAAGTCGCTACCCGGCGTTACGCCCGCAAACAACTTCGCTGGATGCACCACGAAGACAGCCACCCCGTTCGCTATCCCGAAGAAAAAGAAACGATTTTTCGTCTTGTGGAGGAGTTTTTGGATTCCGACGACTGATACGATATCGGCAACAACCATCCAACTTCAAATCATGGATTTGTCATCTTCCGCGAAGACGGAAGATCCAGGAAATCAAGCTATAAAACTGGATTATCCGCCTTCGCGGATAATGACAGAAGTTGTGTCGTTAAAAACGGGATGGTATGAATCCATTTCGTGCGGCAGGAAGCGCGAATTCCCTCTGACAAGCGGCAAGTATCTCGAAATTCTCTAAGAATTTCGTAGCTTTTCCAACTCTTCACGCGTATTGAGGTTGTGCGTCTTCCCCCACCCTTCCGGCAACGAAACGGGAACACTTTCCAACATTTCGAAAAAACGCCAGGTCGAGCGCTCCCCTCGCGCCAGAAGCGTTTGAACGGCATCCGACGCCGAAACATGCACGAGGACCGGAAACGGCTCCCAGCGCTCACCTTTGAACGCTACGGCCTGGGACGCCGAAGTCCTCGCCGCCACTAGGGTTTCGAACCACTCCGGGCGCAGGCCGAGCAGATCGCAAGCACTTACGAGCAGCCAGCTTTCGTCCTCATTCCGATGCTCGGCAAAATGAGACAGCGCCGCGTTCAGACCTCCCAACGGACCGTTCCCCGTTTCGAGATCGGCGATCGTTTCGAGCCCTAAATCTTCGTATTTCCCGGCTTTTTCCGCCACCACCGTCACGCGGGACACCCACGAGCCGAACTGCCGAACCGCCGCCTCGATCATCGTGCCTTCGTGCAGCATGGCCCGCGCCTTGTCGCCGCCGAAACGCCGACTCGCTCCTCCGGAAAGAATGTACAGCGGGAAACGGCTCACGGGGCGGGCTCCCTGGTTTTGTAGGTGCGCATAATCCACGGCAGCACGACGGGCAGCAGGAACAGATCGGCCACCAGCGCCGTGAAAATCGCCCCGACGCTAAGCAGTCCGAACGCCACGTTGCCTTCCACATCGGAGGTGAAGATCGGCACGGCGAACCCGCAGATCAGCACGACGGAGGTGTAAATCATCGCCTTGCCGGTCCCTTGGATGGCCCGATGGATGGCTTCCTTCCCCCTGTGCCCCTGCAAGTGCTCGGACAGGTAACGGGTAATGAAATGCACGGTGTCGTCCACGGCGATGCCGAAAGCGATGGAAAACGTAATCGCCGAGCTGGGTTTGAGATTGATCCCCAGCGCGCCGATCATGCCGAGGATGATCGTCAGCGGCAGAATGTTAGGCAACAGGGACACCAACCCAACCCACAGCGAGCGGAACTGAATCACCAAAAGCACCGTAATCACAGCAAAAGCCAGCAAAAACGTGTAGAAAATCTCGTCCACCACGAGATTGTTTATCATGTGGGCGACGGGGTTCATTCCAGTCAGGGTCACTTTTAGATTTTCGGGCCGGTTTTTCTCGATCCACTCCTTGATTTGGTCATAGATGGCGTTGGCTTCTGGGGAATACACATCCTCGATCCTGGCCGATACCCGCGTTTTGTCGGAAAGCGGCGATACAAGCCCCTCCATCGGGTCTTTTCCGCCCATGGCGTATAGCAACATGTACTGCGCAATCGCACTGCGGGTTTCGGGAATTTTATAAAATGCCGGATCGGAGCCGTTCATCGTCTGCGACAGTTCTTTTATCAGGTCGCTGCCCGCATACACCTTGTGAATCTTCGGAAACGTTTCGAGATACGCCTTGGTCTTTTCGGCGAAACGCATCACCTCCGGTTCCTTGATACCGTCTTTTTCGCCGGTTTCAATCAACACATCGAAGGGCATCACACCGCCCATCTTCTTTTCGAGATAGGTTTGTGTCTGGATAATCGGATGATTCTCGTCAAGGTCTTCGAGCAGGCGCTGCTTGCGTTCCACCTGAGTGGCGAATGCGGTCCCGACCGCCACCAGCACGAAGCAGACGAACAGCGACACCGCCCGGTGGCGCGTCGTCATCGTCTCGACGAAATTCAAAAATGCCTGAGAGCCTCCCGCAAAATAGCGCTGGAGCCGCTTTTCGGAAGGACGGGGCAACATCGAGAGCACCGCCGGAAACAGCGTGATGGTGATGAAATAGGAACTCATCACACCGATGGCGGTAAACAGGCCGAATTCGCGTAAAATACCGATATCGGTGGTAATCAGGACGCTGAACCCTACCGCCGTGGTGAAACTGGTAATGAAACAGGCCACGCCCAGGTGCTCGGTCGCCAGGAGGATGGCGTCCCGGCGACTGCGCCCCCGTATCAGTTCCTCGTAAAACCGGGTGTGGTAATGGACCGAATTGGCGACGCCGGTAATCATGACCACCACAGGTGTCAGGGTGCTCATCAGGCTGATTTTCACGTCCGCCATCGCCATCGTTCCGACCGAAGCCAGCATGGCCAGCAACACGAGCATCATCGACAGTACGACCCCAGCCCAGTGGCGAAACGTAATCAGCAGAATCAGCATCGTCACCAAGGCCGCCATCGAGGTCATCACCGTCGTGTCGAGCGTCATGATATCAGCATAGGAACTGCGGGAAAACGGAACCCCGCCGATGGTGATTTTAAGGCCGGTTTCTTTCCGCAACTGTGCCACAAGGCTTTTGACGTCTTGCAAGATTGGAGCCCGACCGTCGGAAGTGTTCAGTTCCGGATCGATTTTGATGATGAACAGCACCGCCCGACCGTCCTGAGAAATGTACGAGCCGTTGTAAAGCTCGCTTTGCATCAGGTAGTGCTTTTTGTCCTCGAAATCCTTGGCGTTTTCGGGAATTTCTTCGAACAATTCATCGATGTAGAGCGTATCGTTTTCCCACCTTGGACGGGCGGCATTGATTAAGCTGTCCACTTCGATTACGCCGGACACCTCTCCGGCAGCTTCGTGAAACGCTTTTAGGCGAGTCATCTGCGGCGCGGTGAAAATATCTTCGCCCTCGAACGCCACGAGCAGGGAATTGTCGTCGGTGCCGAAATCCTCGACGGCCTCGAAGTACTTGATGACGTCGGGATGATCCGGCGGGAAAAACTGCTTGAAACTGAACTTGAATCCGATTTGAAGGGAGTAAAAAAGCAGTACGGCGCTTACTGCAAGGTACAGCAGGATCACGGGAATACGAAATCGGATCAGCCATTCGGCCAGTTTCGTCAGCAACAGTCGCTCTCTTTCGAAAATACAAAAAAAGGGGATGCTTCGGACTCCAGTGTCAGAAATCGAAGCCCACATCCCCACCGAACGCTTTTTGTACCAGGAAGTGCGGAAAGATACAAAGAAATTGGCAGGTTGGTGAAAAATGAAAAGGAAAAAAAGGAAACGGGGGCTTTTAAAAAGCCCCCGTTTCCCCGATCAATTGGATCGAATTATAGTATTTTAAAGTTTTCCCCTCCTACGGATTCACTTCGTCCATGAACGCAGTGAATTCCAGCCAGCTTCCGTCGCTATCGGCTTCTATGTTCACGTCCTCGCAAGTGGCGTTCTCCGACATCCGCAGCATCCGCAGGTAGGTGCGCTCCTCGTCGGGATGCATGATGGACATGATATCGTAGACCATCGAGGCGCTGCTGCCGTCCAGTTGGAACTGGAGGTTGTCGTGCTCGGCCAGTCCCTCGATGTGGTCGTTATCCAGAACCGTTCCTTTGAACGCACATCCCCAGCGCTGGTCATGATAGGCTTCCTGGTTATCCAAAGCCCCAATACCGATCACCGTCATTCCCGGCTTTCCGTCGCCGTCCTGGTCGGTAATCAGGCAATCGGCGTTGTCCTTTTTCTCATCCCAGGGCTTGCAATACGTTTCGTAATCGTCGCGGTCGGGCAGGTCGGATTCCACGTGGTCTTCGAGTTCCGCGCCACGCACTTCCCAGAACCAGTCGGTTTCGAACGTCGCCCCCGTTCCGAAAGCACCGGCTTGCTCGATCCGGTGCTCCAGGGTCGCAACATTGTCGTAATACGCAGGAGGAATCACCAGTTGTCCGACATCCTCCCCGACCTCGTACACCTTTTCCTCGTCCATATTGTGCATCTGCATGTAGCACATTTTCGACTGCATCACGACGTCGTCCCCATCCCGGCTCACGCGCATGAGCAGATGATGGACCGTCACGCTGTCCTGGTAGGGTCGCAACGGAATACCCCTGGTGCGCGACGCCGTGACGAAGATTCCGCCCCATACGCCGTAATAGTCGCTTGCATTCGCTTCCGCGTCGCCGTAATCCACCGAGCCTTGATCCTCGCAAACTCCATCTTCCTTGCAAACGTAGCTCCAACCATTTTCTCCGATGCATTCGCGGTCCGCACACGTCGCAATATAGCCGAGCGCTTCGCATTCTTCGGTACTGCGATACGTACACGCCGACGAAACGCCGGAACCCTCGACGCATTGGGCATTCTGGCAGACCATTCCGCCATTGGCGCAGTTTAGGGTCGTCGTCCACAGGCCGCTCGCGTTGCAGACTTCAACCTTGTCCCCGTTGCAACGAACCTCATCCACCGTGCAGCCAGACGACACTTCCTCGCCATCGTCGGTCTCCAGGCAACCGCCCAAAATGCAAAACATTCCTAAAAACAGCACGAATATGCCTTTGTGCATGATCGAACCTCTTTCCGTCGCAAAGTCTTGAATGCACGCGAAGCTACACCGGCGGACCAACCGTGTCAAACAAAGAAACGTAAGCTCCTGAAATTTGGGCAAAAAAAAGCAGGCGAGAAACACTCGCCTGCTTGGGATGTCGTCCGCAACCGGGAAAACCGGTCGGAAAGCTCGCTTTTCAGTCGCTTGTGGGCGGTTCAAAATGGCCGTAATGCATGGTCTGGCCACCGTCCATCGCCACGATGGTCACGGCATTGGCAAACAGCATGAAGTCGTAGCTGTTGACCGCGATGATTTCACCTTTCACTTTGGCGAGCGCCACGAAGCTGACCTTCGTGCCTTCCGGTACGCCGGGGGCTACATCGATGAATGCGAAGGTTGCATCACTATTGGTGTTGGTCAGGGTGTTCATCGGCACAAGGTTGGACACGTTGGCGTTGAAATACGACGTCTTCGTCGCCTTGACGCTCATCGCCACCGTGGCGTTTTTCACGAGACGGTCACCGCAGTCGCGTATCGTGCCGGAGGCCACGGAACGGTCGCTGCGCACGCCCTGGGTAACACCCGCCGTCGCCGGAACCAGCTTCCAGGAGGCATCGGAAATGGCGTTCACTTCGATGTCGTAGGGTTCGCCATCGACCACGTCGTCTGAGGAAATGTAGATGTTGAACTGATAGGTGTCGTGGAAATCGACGTTGCCTTCATCGTAGGATTTGAACACCAACCAGCGATTGAGCGGCACTCCCGGGATCGTCATGTGGCACTGTCCTTGGTCGTCCACTTCCTCGGTAACCACGGCGGGGGTAATCAAAGATTCGGCGGTGGGGTAACTGGTTTTGATTTCACCGCTTTCGTCGTTTTGATTGTGAATCTCGACGATCAACGCCGTGCAGGGAGCGGCCACACCGAAGACTTTCACGCGGGCAGCGAGATCGACGGTCGCCGTTTCGTTGAAATCGTCCACGAGTCCGGCACTGGAACAGGTGAAATCGGGGTCCACGGGTTCATCGTTTTCCAGAACCTGGTCGTAGCTGCCCTTCTTTTTACGGTCGTCGTAATCGTAGTAGGAATTCTCCCAGTACAGGGTAGCTTCCTGCTTCGGTTCCACAGCGCAGATACCTTCCGCATCGTCGGTATTGCGTTTCCAGCAGAAGCCCTTGGTGCAATCCCCATCCTCGGCACAGGTATTGAGCAGGGTTTCGTCCACCACGCCGGATTCTTCATTCTCCGTGGCGTCTTCCGTCCCTTCGTCGCTATCTCCACCACTGACGGAATCGCTGTCGGCGATATTCAGAGGTTCGTCATCCGATCCGCAACCGGTACTTAGTAAAACCAGTCCGAACAGGCATAAAAAAATCGTGATCAAAGCTCGTTTCTGCATGTTTTCCTCCATCCACAAATGGATTTCCATTCCAAAAAAAATTAGTATAGCACAAATACGGATCGAATGGGACTCTTATACAGTGCACTAGGATTCCAGGTCAAGCAAATCAGGACGGGAACGTCTAAACCATCCTCTTCGAATCGACGTCAAACATGCACAGGTTGTGAAACCTGAAAGATTGCGCTACGATGGCCTCGCTTACGGACGCATTGCATGACAGGCGTTTCGCCGGTTTGCCTTTCGCATGAAGGGCTTTGCGCTTATCCATTCTTCATTCGCTTCTCGCGAGGTGGAAATGAAAGATTTGCTTATCCTGTGCCTGATTTCGAGTCTGACACTCTGGGGTTTCGCCTGCTCTGATGAAAGTTCATCAAACCCGCCGGGCGATAGTGATACGGAAATGGAAGGGGAAGAGGAGATGGACTATTCCCTGGTGCCGGTCGAGGACTGGCAAAAGGAACGGGCAGAGGCGTTCCTGCGTTTTTCCTGCGACGATGGGCCGGTGCCCTCCAGCATCGGCGCGTTGCTGACCCGACTGGAATGCGCGCAACGTTGGGAAGGCTACGAGGTGCCGGACGGTGCACTGGCCGACGAGGTGTACGATTCCGACTACGAAAAACTCTATAGACTAAAAGATACTAGTGATTTCAATGTGATGCGTTTCGTCAACCTGCTCTACGCCCATCGGGGACATCCCGTGATGAGCGAAGCCGCCTGGACCAAACTCGAAGAAAACCTGCTGGATTTCAAGTACTGGTTCACCGATCCGACCCCCGAACGGGAATGGGAAGGCGAAGCGGTGATCGACAACATGTGGTACTGGTCGGAAAACCACGTGCTGATCTTTCGCGCCAGTGAATTTCTGATGGGCCAGAAATATCCCGAACGCACTTTCGGCGTCAGCGGAATGACGGGTACCGAGCACCGCGACCGCGCCCGGTCGGAGATTCTCACCTGGCTCAAAGAACGGATGCGCTGGGGATTCACCGAGTGGCATTCCGACGTATACTACAACTGGGACATGATCCCGCTGCTTTCGCTGATCGAGTGGTCCGAAGATGAGGAAATCGCATTTCGTTCGGCCCAGGTACTCGATTTGTTCCTGCTCGACGTCGCGCTGCACCTGCACCGGGGCAACATGGGCGCAACCCACGGACGCTCTTACATCAAGGACAAACCCGCCGCCGTCAAGCAGGATGTTTTCGATACGGCGAAGTTTCTTTTCGACGATACGCCCCTGGAATTCCAAAGCACCTCCTCAACGGCGGCGGCGTTGCTCGCACGGGGAAGCAAGTACGCGTTACCACAGGCGATTCGAGACATCGCCCGGTGGGACGAACCGATGGAGGACCGCGAGCGGATGAATCCGCCACTCGACGAATTGCCGCCCGAAAACTGGGACGACCCGGTCCCGGATCATCCGCTGGGGATATCCTACACGGATGAAAGCACGATTCCACTCTGGTGGTCCATGAGCGCTTTCACCGCCTGGCCCCTTCTGCCAATGACGCTGGAGGTGGCCGACCGCTACGGGCTGTGGGACGGTCCTTTCAAGGATTTCGCCATGGTACGTGATTTAGTAGGACTTGGCGCGTCGGACGATCCACCGATGAAACTCGTGCATCCGTTTTACGTCACGCTGTATCCCGTACTGGGCGGCGGACTGCTGACGGAGGTCAACACCATCACCTACCGCGACGCACACGTGATGCTCTCCTCGGCGCTGGACTACCGACCGGGACTGGCGGCCAACCAAGCGCACCACTGGCAGGCCACGCTTTCCGAAGCCGCCGTGGTATTCACCACCCATCCCGCCTATTTGCCGCTGAAAGACGGCGAGGCCATTCCCGACGATTGGAACTGGCAGAGCAAGGACGAACCCGGCCCCGGCTACTGGACCGGCAGCGCCTCACGTCCCCGTAGCGCCCAGCACGTCACGGTGGGCATTCACATCTACGCTCCGCAGTACCAGCCCAAACCCTTGGGACAGTCCGTGTTCGATTACCGTGACGAAACGCACGCCTACTTCCCAAAAGCCCATTTCGATACGGTCGAACAGGACGGAAACTGGACCTTCGGCAAGAAAGATAACGGTTACGTGGCTCTGTATTCCTACCTGACGACCTCCTGGCGTGAAGGCCAGCCGGAAGTGTTCGACAACCAGGGCTTGCCCTTCGACCTCGTGGCCGGGGGAAGCGCGGAGAACGTCTGGATCGTCGAGATCGGAAACGTGGACAACTTCGGCTCGTTCGAAGCATTTAAGCAAGCGATTTCAGGTACTTCGGTGCAAGTGACACCAAGATCCGACACCGATGAAGACGGCTTGGGCGACGGCTTCGACGTGACCTACGTTTCGCCTTCGCAGGGAACCATGACGTTCGGGTGGGAAAGTCCGTTAAAAGTCGAAGGTGCCGAGATTCCTCAATCCGGTTTCGATCGCTTCGACAACCCCTTCGTAACGTCCGAATTCGATAGCGGACACTACGAAATCGCTATTGGAAACAAGCACTTGACGCTCGATCACGACAAAGCGATCCGGGAGTTCGATTGAGGCTTCGTTAAAGTTTGCGTGGAAGAAAAAGCTAGTCGTTGAATGTCGTTTCCAGCATCAATTCGCGGTCTTCGTCCCAGAGTTTGAGCGAATACGAGCCGCCGATCATGTTCTTGACACTGGTTTCTATGCGGTAATAGCACATCTCGCCCGAGGGACTTTCCAGGAAGTCCCAGTGAGATTGCAACAGGAGTTGCACCACCGATTCCTCGTAGTATTTCGGGCTATCCACCGGAGCACCGAGGTTGAATTCCACGACCCGGTAGTCTCCATGTTCATACCAGTCGGATTCCTCGTCGGTGTATTTATCCACCAACCACTGCGAATAACAGGGCCGCAGCAGGTTGACGAGCACGAAACGGCTTCGACCGGATTTTTTGGTCATGAAGAAGCGCTCGGAACAATCCTCGGCGAGCAGTTGACATTCCTCATCCACCAATCGGTCCCCTTCCAAAGCCAGGCATTTTCCCGACTCGGCACGGAAATCGAGCTGGCAGGCCTTCGAAATTTTCATGCTTTTTTCCACGAGTCTCGGCGAAGGAGTGTATCCGCCACCACAAGCCGTGAAAATCAAAGAGAAACAGACGAGCATCCAAGCATGGTCGCAGCATCTGCGACCTTTCATGGGAGCCGGAAAAAGAAAACTCATGTTGTACCGTGCACAGATTCGATAGATTGGGAAAAGGGAAGTTGAAACAAGAAAAACGGCTCTCGAAGAGACGTCAATCCATCAACCGTCTCGCAAAAGCCTCCGCATGATGTTTGAACCGAAATGTATGCGGTCCATAAAGGAGAAAGTCCACAGTAACCTCGTATTCGATATCCACGGTCAGCTTTTTGCCGTCATGGTTGAGTTTCAACTGTTCC
Organism: Myxococcota bacterium; assembly: GCA_963663525.2. Lineage (GTDB taxonomy): Bacteria > Myxococcota_A > SURF-8 > SURF-8. The sequence goes on along the minus strand of CAXXHC010000001.1, from coordinate 1,829,000 downwards.
TGCGTCAGATCGATACCGAGTTTCACGTAGATTTTCTTGGACATACGCTTGTATACGTTTTGCGTGTCCAAATCGTTGGCCATGTCCATCGCCATCTGCGTCAGCCCCCGCTTGAGCTGGTAATCGGTCACGAAAACCGGAATGACCATGTAGGAAGCATACAACGTGACCCCAATGATGATGAATATCAGCCATTGCATCATCGAGTAGCCACGCTCGTTCCTCATCGTTTTCATGATTTGTCGTGAATTTTCCATGGCTTCTCCGTAGGTTTTTTCTCTTCTATACACCTTGTGAAACATAGTGTCAATTTCTAGTTGGGTCGGACCACCGATCTCATAGGTGGGAACATCGTCGATCGGAAGGACTGTTTGAACTCATTAACCCGCATTATTCATGAGGATCGTAGCGAGACGCAGAAAACCGAAGATATTTCATGAAGTTGGACCGATTTTCACCCGCAGGCATACTTTACAGTCTGTCGAGGATGAAAATCGGGAAACCAGTGAAAGATCGAGGATTTTCAAGTCGCAGTAGATTCTTCATGAATTATGCGGGTTAAACCACATAACAAGCTGAGAAGACACAGAAATTCGCTCCGGGTGAAGCTTCCTTTTTCAGGCCCTACGCACACTGGGAAAGATTTGCAATCCTTTTCCCTCCCCTCTTGTTGTAATGAAAAACGATCTTAAAATAAAACTATTATTTATTGTTATTGTATACAATTTAATTTCTAAGCGGGTTGAATACGATGTATGGATATAGAAGACAATGGACCTTTTTTGCGATAGTCTTGATGGCCATTTTCACTTTTGCGGTTTTCGCCGACGAGCGAGACCTTCAACAAAAGGAAAAAAAGAATATGACCTGGAACAAACTCACTTCGGAAGAAGAAGCGGTGATCGTTCATAAAGGCACCGAACGTCCGTTTACGGGACTGTACACGAATCATCACGAAAAAGGCGTCTACCGCTGCAAGCGTTGCGGTGCCGAACTGTTTCGCTCGGAAGATAAATTCGACTCCCATTGCGGATGGCCAAGTTTCGACGACGCTTTGCCGGGAGCCGTTCGGGAAGAACCCGACGCAGACGGCCAACGTACCGAAATCCTTTGCAATTATTGTGGAGGACATCTGGGGCATGTATTTCGGGGTGAAGGATTCACGCCCAAAAACACACGACATTGCGTGAATTCCATCTCCCTCGATTTTCAACCGGAAAAAGCCCCAGCTCATCTGGAAGAGGCGTTTTTCGCCGGGGGCTGTTTCTGGGGTGTGGAATACCACTTCGAAAATCTGCCTGGTGTGGAGCGTGCAGAGTCCGGGTACATGGGCGGAACGGTGGAATCTCCCAGTTACGAGCAGGTCTGTTCAGGAACGACGGGCCACGTGGAAGCCGTTCGGGTGGTTTTCGATCCCGAAAAAACCAGCTACGAGACGTTGGCGCGCCTGTTTTTCGAAATCCACGACCCTACCCAGATCAACCGCCAGGGACCGGACATCGGCGAACAATACCGTTCCGCCGTCTTTTACAACTCCGACGAACAACGCCGGATCGCTGAAAAGCTGATCGCCTCCCTCCAAGGGAAAGGGCTGGACGTCGCCACGAAACTCGAACCGGCTGGGACATTCTGGAAAGCGGAAAATTATCACCAGGACTATTACTTTAAGACAGGAAAAGCCCCGTACTGCCATCGACGTGTAAAACGCTTCGATTAGCACATTCCAAAGAGCTCCGATCGACACGGATTTGTGTTCTTCACATGCTTCTAACGATTTTCCATAAAATCAACGAATAAAAATGTAATAAGATGGAAATTGTATGACTTTTATTTGTGTACGATTCTGCTCTGCGTTGCGAAATGACTTTCTTCTCCCTCCCTTTCACCCTTAAAACCCTCTGTTTTTCTCTCTATTAGGTCATGAATGGCCCAATCGAAAGCCTTACCCTTCACCGCAATCCAATATCGTATAGACCAGACAGTCATATTTAACCGTATGCGTATTTGTATGTTTCTTCATACAATATCCCAAACGGATCACTTTTGTGTCAACAACTGTCAACATATTCATACATCGTTGAAATCATTAAATTTTCTCTCTTTTTTTCTTAAGTCGATTTTCAGGTGTCCGATTCAAATACTCAGGAAGCAGGAATAGTCCCTTGACTACTACAACATGAGATATCGCACCGTGACTCAAGGGATGTATTTCTCAATTATTAACGGCTGAACGCCATTCCATCTCGCTCGATCATCTTGCACGATCCAGCATTGGGAGCGAGATGGGACTTTCAGCCACGCGCCATTAGGATTGGGCACCGTTCGAAAACCGCGACTCTTGTTTTTCTCGCTCCGCCAGACATCAACGGTTGGCTTACAAAAAGGACAGGGGAAAGATCTAGGATGGATCGAAGCCACTTCAATTACTTGAACAATGCTGCCACGAGCTATCCCAAGCCAAAACGGGTTCTTGAAGCCGTACAACGAAGCCTTCAAGAACCTCCCAGCGAGCCAGGACGCTCACGACAGAACCAAGATCCGACCCTCCCCTGCCGAGAACGCCTTGCAAAACTGTTCCACGTCCCTGCACCCAATCAAGTCATACTAACACCATCGGCAACCGTCGCCTTGAACCTCGTGATTGCGGGATGCCTGCACGAGCATCCGAAAGGCAACTGCCTGAGCACCCGCCTCGAACACAACTCCGTGATTCGTCCGCTCGAACACGGACGCAAACGCTTCGGAACGCAAACCATCTACCTCGATCCAGATCAAGACGGTCGCATTGCCTCAAGTTCTTTACTCCGGTATCTCGACAAGGAAACCCGGCTGGTGGTTTGCACCCAGGCTTCAAACGTCACAGGATGCATTCAGCCGGTTGAAGAGATGGCCGAAATCACCGCAGAATACGGGGTTCCTTTCTTGATCGACGCCTCCCAGTCCGCAGGCTGCGTCGAATTGAAATACAACGAGCTGCCCGGGCAGGTGTACGTTGCTTTCGCGGGGCATAAAGGACTATTCGGCCCCATGGGCACCGGTGGGTTGATCCTGCCGGACAACAGCCTGGAACCTATACTGACCGGCGGCACCGGCATTCAAAGTGAAAGCCTGCTGCAACCCGCATCGCTGCCGATCCGATATGAAGCAGGAACCCCCAACCTTCCGGGTATTGCCGGATTGGCGGCAGGTGCCGAATTCGTTCTGGAACGGGGTATCGAAAGCCTTGGAATGCATCGCGATTCTTTGGTTCGTTCTCTTAGGGAAAAACTGACGAGAAATCCTCGAATTCATCTTTCTCCTCTGGCCGATTCCGACGGGCGGGCCGGCGTGGTGTCGTTCCGGGCCGAAGGCTGGTCTACGGAGGAGCTCGGCTTCATTCTCGGTGAATCTTTCGGCATCGAAACCCGTCATGGTCTGCATTGCGCCCCGCTGATTCACAAAACCATCGGCACCGAACCGCAGGGCAATATCCGGGCCAGCGTGAGCGCTTTCAATACGGAAGACGACATCTTGAAACTGGCCGATGCCCTGGAAAGGCTGGTGAAACCATGACTCGCGTCCTTGAAATCCTTCCCGTGGAAGATTGTTTCGACAAAGACCTGATGAGAGAAATCACCTGTGATGAACCCATCGACGAAGCCTTGATCGCACGCTTCGAGAAAAACGGAGAACTTGAGTATTTCAAAGACTTTCCAAGACCCTATTTCAAATTTTCCTACCACCATGTCTGCATCGTCCAAGGGGTGCTCGGCAACCGCACTATGCGAGCCACCTTGAGCCGGTCTGCATCATCCTCGGTTCTTGAGGACATCGTACAACTGATCGAGAAAGGAGAACTTCATGGGAGACAAGCTGAAGAAGTACTACGAGTTGGTTGAGGCAAAAGGAGGCCTCAAAGCGAAAATGCGGATGGCAATGAAAACCAATGTGCCTTCCAACAAGGCGGGAGAAGCGGAAGATTCGCCGGACGTGCTCGCCAAAGCCTATGAAATCGCAAAAGAAATCCTTGGCGCCGATGCGCCGAAACTGTAAAGGAGGTTCCTTATGGCCAAAGTACGGAAAGTAGAATGGGAGATCGATCACCATTTCGATCCGAAAACCACCCGGCATTACAACAACGGGACCGTGACGGTATTGCATTGCCACCACTTCATTACGCTGTACAGCCAGTTGGCGGATGACGCGGAAATGGTGGATGGCAAGGGCCTGCTTTGCAAAGCCGCCGAGCTGAGCTTTTACGAAGTGTTGAAAAGCTATTTTGAAAAACACGGCGTGACCAAACTCATGGAACGCGTCGCGCTGGTGGAGGAGTACTGGAAAATCTGCGGGATGGGCCTGCTGCATTTCGAAAACGTGGGAGAAGTTTCCGCCTCCGCAGAAATGGCGCACAGCCACGTGGATGAAGGCTGGATCAAAAAATGGGGCACTCGGGACAAACCCGTGAACTTCGTCGGACAGGGCTACCTGATGGCGGCCATGGCGGCCATGTACGATCTTCCCATGGGAAGCTACAAGGTCAACGAAGTACAGAGCATCGTCTCCGGTGCCGAAACCTCGAAATTCGCCATCGTCCGCGCGTAAGGAAAGGAGCGACCCATGGCAATCGATCGTAAGAAAATCATCGACTCTCTCTCCAAACTCCAAGTGCAGTCCGACGACGACGGCTTGATCCCCGCTTTCAACGTTCTCGTGAACCAGCTTCCGGCTTCGTTCTGGAACAACTTCGGGGAACTCATCACGAAATCCGTTTCCGCCGACATGCTCGAAGCCGCCCAGTACCTGCTGTACAACGCCGCGAATTCCTGCGGTTACAACACCGGCTACGGCATCATCACCAGCGAAGAATGGAAGGCCGTCGTGGAACCGATGGTCGATGGAAGCCCCGAAGACGTGCTGCATGGTGCATTCGCCGTCTTCACCGCCTGGGGCTGGGCCAAGGCCGAAATCGTGGAGTTGGTTCCCGAAAAGAAAATGGTCGTCAGGGCTTACGACTACTACGAGTCCGACATCGTGGAGTTGGGAGCCTCCAAGATTCCTTCGGCGTACATGATTCAGGGCGTCTGCTCGGCGTTCATGGACCTGGCCTACGGAAAACCCTACCCGGACGGCAACGGAACGTTCCAATGCGAACAGGTCAAGGGTATCGAATGCGGCGACGATTACGGCGAATTCGTCATCACGCCCGTTTAATCCGAACCGGTCGGGAAATTTGGCGGGGACAGTTCAGTTCCCCGTCAAATTCCCGTTATTAAAAGTGAGAAACCGTAGGCTCGAGCGAATCGCGTCGAAAGCCGTCCCATGCTCCGGACTCGAGAGGGAACACCATGAGCCAATACGCCGATGAAAGCCTGATGAGCGATTTCGTGGCGGAGTGCCGCGACCATCTCAACGCCATCGAACCGGATCTGCTGACCCTTGAGGAGCAGCACAACAACGTCCCCAAGGAGATCATCAACCGGGTTTTCAGGGCCATTCACAGCATCAAAGGCGGGTCTTCGTTCCTGTCGCTCGAATCGTTGAAACAGCTCAGCCATGCCATGGAAAACGTCCTGATGCTGGTACGGAACGAAAAGCTGGAAATCACTCAGGAAATCATGGACGTGCTTCTGCGCTCGGTCGATGTCCTGCGTGCGATGCTGGACGACGTACAGGCGTCCGACGACATCGAATGCGCCGAAGAAATCCGGCAATTGAATGAAATCGCCGAAGGAAAGCCTGTCAGTACGACCGCTCAGGAGACAGTTCCGGCTCCAAAACCAAAACCTCAAAAATCACCTCAGGAACCTGCACAACTGGCTGAATCGACTCAGGAAAACATGGATGTTGCAGAAACGGACGAACCAAAGGCATCCAACTGGATCGATAAAATCGACGCGTTTGTCATCGACCATCCGACGCTCGACGACGCTCTGCGCCACGGCATGTTCTTCTATTTCATCACCACGAAAAACCAGGAACAGGTTGACCCGCTTTCCGAGGAATTGAAGTCCCTGGGAAAAGTGCTGGGCGTTCGAAAAGCGCCCGACGGTACAATGGAATTCTGCGCAGCCTCGGTGTTGGACATGGATATGTTCCCCACGGGTATCTCTACACCGAACGTGGAAATTGCATCGATCCCCAAAGAAAGTATGCGCGTCTGGAAGGTTCGGGACACCGAAGAGATCAGCGCCGAAACTACCGAAATCACGAAAAAAAATACGGAAAAACCCAATACGCGCAAAAACGTCGGAGTTTCGAAACACGACGTCGTGGAAACCCTGCGCGTACGGGTCGATCTGCTTACGCAACTGATGAATATGGCTGGGGAATTGGTGCTGGGACGCAACCAGTTGATGCGCGCGCTGGAAACGGTTGTGGATGATGTCCCCGGACTTTTGGGTATTTTACAGAATATCGACCGCGTGACCAGCGAATTGCAGGAAGGCATCATGCAAACCCGGATGCAGGCCGTCGGCGTGCTGTTCGGAAAGTTCCCCCGCTTGGTGCGTGACCTTTCCCGCAAACTGGGTAAAGATATCCGGTTGGAGATCGAGGGTGCCGAGGTCGAACTGGACAAATCCATCGTGGAAATGCTGTCCGATCCTCTCACGCACATCATCCGCAACTGCGTGGATCACGCCATCGAGTTGCCGGAAGAACGGCTGGCCAGGCACAAACCGAAAACCGGGCACGTCCGGCTCGTGGCCTATCACGAAGGCGGACAGGTCAACATCTCGATTTCCGACGATGGCGGCGGTATCGACCGAAACAAGGTGATCCAAAAAGCCATCGAAAAAGGTCTTTACGACACCCAGCAACTCGAAAAAATCAGCGAGCGGGAACTGCTCAACCTGATTTTCGCCCCGGGATTTTCCACGGCCAAAGAGGTTTCCGACATTTCGGGACGCGGCGTGGGAATGGACGTGGTGAAAACCAATATCGAAAAACTGGGCGGTCACATCGAATTGGAATCCGAATACGGCAGGGGAACCACGATTCTGCTGCGCCTGCCTCTTACACTGGCCATTATCCCTTCGCTGATTATCGGCGTAGGTGAATCCCGTTTCGCCGTCCCGCAGGTCAGCATCAAGGAACTGGTCTGGGTGCGCGCCCACGAGTTTGCCGATCGCATGGATACCATCCGGGGCGCACCCGTGTTGCGTCTTCGAGGTAGGCTGCTTCCGCTGGTTCGGCTGGCCGACGTTCTGAGCATCGAACGCACGTTCACCGATCCCGAAACGGGAGAAAGAAAGCTGGACCGGCGCGAGCGCATTGCGGATCGGCGCGACCAAGGGGGATATGTTCGACCGGGGAAAGCCTCCAATCGTCGCAACGAAAACGACCGTCGCGAAAGCTGGCACAGCGACTGCAATATTCTTGTGCTGAAAAACGGGCAAAACCTTTTCGGCATTATCGTGGATCGTCTATTCGACGGTGAAGAAATCGTCGTCAAGCCTCTATCCACATATTTAAAAGATATAAAAATGTTCGCCGGAACAACGATTCTGGGGGACGGCAGCGTGATTATGATTCTCGACGCCGCCGGAATCGCGACAAAAGCCAAACTGAGCTTCACCGAATTCCAGGAAGAAAACAAACTGAGCAAGGAAAAATTCGAAGCCGAAGCCAAGCTCCAGGAAAGTCGCACCCGGTCGGTCATCATGTTCACCAACAATCCCGAAGAAATCTTCGCCGTGGAACAGGAGAAAATCCTTCGACTGGAACGGGTGGCCAAATCGGACATTCGCACCATGGGCCAGCGCTCTTTCATTCATTACCTGGGAAAGGGCTTGCCGGTGGTACGACTGGACGAGCACATCTCGGTCGATCCCATGCCGGAAGACGGCGAGGACGTTTTCCTGCTGATTCCGAAATGCGCCGGGGATGACACGAAAAAGCAGGCCCAGGCCGGCATTATCGTCACCAATATCATCGATGCGCTGGACGTGGACGTCGAATTGCAGCCGCCACTGGTTCAAGGGCCGGGGATGATAGGTTCGGCGATCATCCACGAGAAGCTTACCTCGTTCCTGAATCCCCAGGAAATCCTCTACTCGGCAGGAATCGCCTGTGAAGCGGACGCTTGCGACAGGGAGGCGTTATGACGCTCTATACGACTTTCAAGGTCAACGAACAGCTTTTCGGTATCGAAGTTCTGCTCGTACGCGAAATCAATCAGCAAATGGACATCACGTACGTGCAGAAAGCACCGGATTACATTCGCGGACTGATCAACCTGCGCGGCCAGATCGTGACGATTTTCGATCTCTGCTTTCGACTCGGACTGGGTTCCTGCCAGATTACGGAAGAAGCTCACAATATCATTCTGAAATCCGAAGAGGAGTTGGCCCCGATCCGTGCCAGAGAAAACCGGGAAGATCTCTTCAGTGGGTGGGAAACGGTGGGACTGCTCGTCGATTCCATCGGAGACGTGATTGAAGTCGATGCTGGACGCATTCAACCACCGCCCGCGAACATTCACGATATCGACGGTCGTTACCTGTCCGGTGTCGTGATGCTCGACCACCAGCTTCTCCTGGCATTGAACGTAAAGGAACTACTGAAAACGGAACACTGACTCCATTTTTTTCATACTGACCGATTTTGATTGAAATGATTGCAATAGCGATCGAACAAGGAGTGAAACGATGACGGATCAACATCAAATGCACGAAGAAACCCATCCCGGCAACGGCAAAGTAAATCTGCCGAAAAAAAGCATCGTGGACGACGTTCTCGCAGTAATCGAACAGGTCAACGGCGGGGATCTCACCGCTCGGGCCGATACGTCAGGCTACGTCGCGAAAAACAAGAAGCTTGTGAATTCGTTCAACAAAATGCTCGACAGTCTGACGACTCAGGAAGCCCCTGCACGAAGCGCCGAAGACGACGCCGAGTCGCAAAAGGCGATCCAGTTTCTGGAAACGGAACTGGAAAGAGTCACGAAGAATCTCAGCAATCTCGCCGAAGGCAACCTGGATATCGACATCGACGTGCAGGAAATCGACAACCCGGCCCTCCAAACCGTTCAGGCGGGACTGACCGACCTCAACGGACACATGGCGATGGTCGTCGAGATGCTGGGAGCCATTTTAGGCGAAATGGAAGCCACCACCGAAGGTCAGCTTGCCGGAGACATCGAAAAGTTCATCGAAGCCGATCTGTTTCCGGGAGTCTACGGAACCATGGCCGAGGGCTTCAACACCAGCATGAAAATCCACATCAACGTGATTTTGAAAATCATCGACTTGCTCAAAGAATACGCAGCCGGGAATTTCGAACAAACCATGGAAAGGCTGCCTGGAAAACAGGTCATCCTCAACGACATCATCGACACCATCCGGGGCAACCTGATCCAGGTGACACAGGATGTCGGTGAGCTTGCCGAGGCTGTCGTAACCAACGACTACTCCAAACGCGCCGATGTGGAGAAACATGAAGGAGAATTTCGCAGCATCGTAGAAAAAGTCAATAATATCTTGGACTTCGATGCCAAACTGGCTGTCTATCGTTCCAGCGAAACAGAAAAACTGCTGGGTATCCTCGAAAAGATGGCCGATGGCGATTTGACCGTCCGATACGACGCGACCGAAGCGAAGGACAATGCGGAACTCAGTGCTGCCAAGGTGTTTTACCTAATCAGCGAAAAGTTCAACCAGATGTCCAAAAAACTCAACGAAACGGTCTCTGAGAATAAGAATCAAGCCACCAGCCTTGCCGCCGCCTCCGAGGAATTGCAAAACACGGCAAACGTCATGGCTTCCGGAGCGGAAGAAGTCACCGGCCTGGCCAACACCGCCGCCGCCGCCACGGAACAGGCGTCGAACAGCATTAAAATGATCGCTGTGGGTATCGAGGAAATCAGCGCCCAATCCAACACCATCGCGTCTTCGTCCGAAGAAGTCTCGGCCAACCTGGATACGGTCGGAGCCGCCGTGGAGGAAATCAGTTCCAACATGGCCGAGATCGCCAGTTCGACCGAAGAAATGACCAGCTCCGTCAACTCGGTCGCCACGGCCATCGAGGAAATGTCGGCCTCGTTGAATGAAGTCGCGAAAAACTCCAGTGAGGCGGCATCCATCGCCAACGACGCCACAAGCGCCGCCACGATGGCTTCGGGTATCATGGACAAGCTCGGCAAGTCCGCGAAATCCATCGGGAAAGTCGTGGAAATGATTAAGGGCATCGCCTCGCAGACCAACCTGCTGGCGCTCAACGCCACGATCGAAGCGGCCTCCGCCGGCGAAGCGGGCAAAGGCTTCGCCGTCGTCGCCAACGAGGTCAAGGAATTGGCCAAACAAACGGCCTCCGCCACCGAGGACATCCGCGACCAGGTGGAGGAAATCCAGGAAAGCACGGACAACGCCATCGAGGCGATCAACAACATCGTCCAGGTCATCTCGGAAATCAACTCGATTTCAGGTGTCATCGCCGCCGCTGTGGAGGAACAGACCTCCACCACCAACGAGATTTCTCACAGCCTGGGCAGCACCGCCACCGGAGCCAATGAAGTGGCGAAAAACGTGCAACACGCGGCCAAAGGCGCCAACGAGGTGTCACGCAACGTGCAGGAAGCCGCCATGGGCGTCAACGAAATCGCGAAAAACGTCGCCGAGTTGGCACGCGGGGCTTCCGAGATTTCCCACAGCTCGGCGGAAGCGGCGAAAGGCATGAGCGAAGTCGCCCAAAGCGTCGAAAGCGTCAACAACGCAGCCCAGGAAAGCGAAAAAGGCGCGGGAGAAACCAAGGAAGCGTCGAGCATCCTGATGGAAATCTCCTCGCAGCTTCATCGCTCTCTCGACGATTTCACGGTGTAACCCCCTGGTGTTATTTATTTTCCACTCCATCCCAGGGAGACGACGTTGGCTTACGATCCGTTAAAAATTCTCATCGTTGACGATTCGGTAGTATATCGGCGTATCCTTCGGGAAGTGGTGGAATCGTTTCGCGAATGCGAAGTCGTCGGAATTGCCGCCCACGGGAAGCTTGCCCTGACTAAAATCGAGCAAATTCCCGTGGAGTTCGTCCTGCTGGATGTCGAAATGCCCGTCATGAACGGCCTGGAAACCATGGAGCGCATCCAGCGGCGCTATCCGGACATCGGCGTGGTGATGGTCAGCGGCATCAACCATGATGCGGCTGATATCACGATGCAGGCGCTCGAACATGGAGCCCTGGACTTCATCACCAAGCCGGGTCTGGCGACGCCGGAGCAAAACCGGGATGAACTGATTCGCCAGCTCGGCGGACTGATCAAGCAATTCAATATCCGTCGGAACCTGCGAAAAATCCGGGAATCCGGCAAGATCATTCTGAATAAAGTGCAATCGGTGCGTGAATCCGGAAAAATCACCCTGGAGACCGCGCGCCGAATCACGAAAAGCAAGCCACCGACACCCATTCCCAAGCCTGCCACAATTGCGCCGACCGCTTCAAGGCAGCGCCTGACATTTGCGCCTCTGCCCCAAAAACTCGACGTCATCGGCATCGGCATTTCCACTGGCGGGCCCAACGCGCTCGTAGAACTGATTCCGAAATTCCCGGAAAATCTGGGGGTTCCGGTGCTGATCGTGCAACATATGCCGCCTCTTTTCACCGCTTCGCTGGCGAAAAGCCTGGATTACAAATCGAAAGTCAAGGTTGTCGAGGCCGATGAAGACAGCCCGATCCTTCCCAACACCGTGTACCTCGCTCCGGGCGGCAAGCATATGACGATTCGAAAGAATCACGAGAACGGCCATCGGGAATTTCTCATCGGATTGAACGAAAATCCGCCGGAAAACAGCTGCCGGCCTTCCGTAGACGTACTGTTCCGCTCCATGGCGGTCCATTATGGAGGCAACGTTCTGGCCACGATCATGACCGGCATGGGCTCGGACGGCCTGCACGGAGTACAGGCGCTGAAAAAGAAAGGATGCTACTGTCTTACCCAAAACGAAGAAACCTGCGTTGTTTACGGTATGCCCCTGGCCATCGATCAAGCCGGACTATCCGATGAAAGCCTGCCGCTCGGCAAACTTGCCGATCGTATTACCCAGCTCGTCCGGCATCCGGGAGACGTTCCATGAGCGTATCCTTGAAAAAAGAAGAGTTCAAGCCTTTCCGGGATTACATTGAGGAACAGTGCGGCATCTCCCTAGGAGAGGAAAAATCCTACCTCATCGAAAACCGCCTGACCACGCTGATGCTGGAAAACGGCTGCGAGGACTTCGGCTCGTTTTACCGGCTGATCGTCACCAAAAACGATCCGAAACTTACGGAAAAAATCATCGATGCGATGACTACCAACGAAACTCTGTGGTTTCGGGACGATTCGCCGTTCAAGGTCTTAGAAGAGGTGATTCTTCCGGACATGATTAAGCAACTGGCCTCTGGACAAAAATACAAGATCCGGATCTGGTCGGCGGCTTGTTCCACGGGACAAGAGCCGTATTCCATCGCCATGCTGATCGACCAGGCAATTCGAAGAAACGCCTTCAAGGGTATTCAGCCGGCCCAATTTCAGATCTACGCCACCGACATCTCCCCTTCGGCCCTGTTCATCGCCAAATCGGGACGCTACAACCGCATCTCGATGAACCGTGGATTGCGAGAAGGATATGAAAATCGGTATTTTACGAAACAAGGTCCGGTATGGGTGATTTCCAATGAATTGCGAAAAATGGTGACGTTTGAACAGTTCAATCTGCAAAAAGAATTTGCAAGACTAGGCCGTTTCGATGTTATTCTATGCCGAAATGTCGCCATTTATTTCTCGGATTCATTCAAGCGAAACCTTTTCGACAAACTATCTCAAAGCCTGATACCTCCAGGGTATCTCTTTCTGGGTTCCGCAGAAACCATGAGAGGTTACAATGAAACCTTTCAGACACACATACATGATTCCGCTGTGTATTATCGTTTGCAGTAACAGGGGAAACCAATGAAAATGCTCGCCGTGGATGACTCTTTGATGATGCGAAAACTGATTTCGCAAGCGGCAGCCGTTTTGGGTTACGAGACGATCCAGGCCACCAACGGGCAACAGGCTTTGGAATTTTTGGAAGTCAACCCGGACGGAATCGAGCTTATCACGCTCGATATCAACATGCCCGTAATGGACGGCTTTACGTTGCTTACCAAGATCAAGCAGAACAACAAGTTGAAACACATCCCCGTCATGATGGTTACCTCCGATACCGAACGCCAGAGCATCGTCCGTGCCATCAAGGCCGGTGCGCAGAATTACATCACCAAGCCTTTCACCACCGAAGAATTGGCCAGCAAAATCGCCGAATGCCTGGGCATGGGAGCCTGAAGAACACGATAAACTCGAAACAAGGAGCACCTCAGCCCATGAAAGACATCATCCAACCCTTCATCAAGGCTACGAAAACCTGTTTCGAGACACTGATGCAGGTCGTGCCCGAACACGAAGAACCGCAACGTGAATTTCCTCCCCTCGGCTCTTTTCACATCGTCACTTCGCTGGCGTTGGTCGGCGAAAGCATGAAAGTTCATAGCATCCTTTGCATGAGCCGGGACGTCGCCAAAGAGATCGCCGAGAACACGCTCGTGGAAGGCTCCATCGATTCGGACGAAGAACTTTGCGACGCGGTTGGAGAAGTAATTAATATCATCGGCGGCAACGCCAAAGGTTTTCTGAAAGAATATCACCTCGACCTTTCCATTCCCTTTACCATCTCAGGTGTCACCTCCCCCCTTTCGGTTCCCGAATCCGTGGAACTCACACACATCGTATTCCATCTTCCGGATATCGGAGATTTTTCTCTCTGCGTAGGACTGGAATCCCTCGAATAATAATAATTTTACACCGCTCGAATCCAAATTTCGCGTTCGTTGGAAACACACATTTCCGGTGAACGTTTTTCTTGCGAATCCAGCTTGCCGTGGTGATTCGTCCTCACAAAACGCTTTGTTTTCGTTTGTCGTGAAATCTTCCCACATGGAACAACTTTCCACGAATGTGCACAAAAAAGGCCGGACCTCAACAAGAGATCCGGCCAGATTCAGCAACGTGAAAGAGTCGTCTAGAATTCCACGAACATCCTCAATTGCACCGTCTGCGCCACGTCCGGCGCTTCGAACCAGGTGGGGATGATCTGGCTGTGGGTGGTGCTGTAATGGTTGGGGTCCCAGTACCCGAAACCGCCCAGCGGGAACAGCACGCCGTATTGCAGGCCGATGCCGAAACCGTCCACCGAAGTGTAAAACACGTCCAGGTCCAACTCGACCCCGAGATTCGGATCGGTTTTGCGCTTGAGCGGCAGGGAATCATCCTTGTTTTCGAGCTTCTGGTGGTCGTAGCTCGGCGTGGAATCAGCCTCCATCGCACGCGAATAGATCAGGTCGAATTTAAAGCCGATGTCCGGGGTAAACAGATACTGGAACATCCACTTGAAATACATCGCGTCCGTCACGCAACCGATGATTTCCCGGAAGAGGATCAGGTCCACGTGGTAATCCCGGTCGAAACGGAAGTTTGTGACGGCGCGGTCGTTGATTTCCGGCCCGTTTTTCGTGCGGTAATAGGAACCGAACTGGCTGTCCTGGCTGGGATAGACACCGAAGCCTTCGGTGTAGTCGTCGCCGGGGTAGGGATCACCGGAGGCTAGGCCGTATTCGAAGCCCAGAAACAGCGATTCATTGAGGAATTTGTAATCGAACTGTACCACGAAACCATACTGGTCGATGGAAATGCCCTCGTTATCGACGTCCGTCGGGCTGACGGTGGCGTTGTCCATCGAACCGGTGATCCACGCGGCTTCCAATTCCATGTGGAAGTGTTCGTACAGCAGGCGGAACCAGACGTCGCCCACGTAAATGTTCATATCCCGGCGAATCATGCTGTTGCGCAACGCATCCCGGCTGGTCCAGTTTCCGGCGGCGGGAAGGTGGCTTTCGTTGGAAATGTCCCAGTTTTCAATGGAATAGGACTGCCAGCGGAACACGTTGTACAATCCGTAGTTCACGCTCACTTCACCGTTTTCCAGCAGTTCCTTGACCTGCACGTCGTTGTCTTTTCGGGCGAAACCGAAAACCCATTGGTTCACGTCGTCCATCTGGGTGGCGTCCTTGGGCTGGCCGCCGAATTCGAAGTTATCCTCGTTGGTGACGCCTTCGTTGGGGAAGTCCATCGACACGAACAAGGTGTGTTCCATCAATTTCGTGCCGAAAAGAATGCGGTCGATGGTGTCGCCGTAATCGGCATCGAGGGCGTTGCCGTCGTTGACGTACATTCCGAGACCCCAGTGAGAAGGCATCCGCCCGAAGCGAATGATGCCGAATGGGGTACGCACCTGCGCCCATACCCGCTTGAATTCAATGGAGTTTTTCGTGCTGTTGACGCCTTGCTGCATCGGCTCGGCATTGGCGGAAAACGCCTGGATACCCGTGGCCGTGGGTCCGGTCTGGGTCCAGTTGATCGTGTCCGGCGTGCTGCCCAAGACGAGGTTGTCGAAAATGTCGAGCTGCATGTGAATCTGAATGTCTTCAGAAACATTCAATGTCGGCATCAAGCGTAGACGCATGTTGGCGCTGCCCAGAGTATCGTCCTGAGCGCGGAGATTCGAATCCTCGTCTGCGGTGCCGAGATCGCGCAAAGGTCTTAATTCATTGTAGATTCCCAGATCGAGATTGTGGAACATGTCCGCCCGCACCCGGAAATAGCCGTTGAGTTCGAAGAAATTCAACTGCTCTTTTTCGATGGCTTCGGCGTTTTCGAGAGACTCCAGCTTTTCCAGGTCGTCCAACGTGAGTTCCTCGGTCGGCTCCACCGCGAAGGCGTCCGGCGGCATCTCCCCTTCCTGGCCTTCGGGAGGATAGCTTGGAGGGTCGAATCCATCTCCCGTTTCCGAGGGAGGCTCAAAGCCGTCACCGGAAGAAGAGCCGTCTTGGGCCATAGCGGGGAAAGCACCGAGGAAAAGCAGGGCTGCAACCAGCCAAACTGCTGAAAATTTCATAGGAAACCCTCCGAAAATGAAAGCGGAAGCAGGGATAATATGCCTGTCCTGGATTGGGGCCAGCTTCCGTTTCATACCATGGTAAAATTGGGCAAGTCAAGGTTTTTCAACGGGGCACCGTATGCTTTAACTACTTGAAAAATAACAAAATTCTTGACATCGGCCTCGTCCTTTGGATACTTAGGAAGCAGTCTTCGAACTCCGTCAAAACGATGTGGAGAAGCCCATATGAAATGGCTGAGGAATACCGGATTCGCCCTGTTGCTGCTGACTTGGTTCACCTTTCCCGCGTTCGCCGAGGAAATGGACCACGAAGCGTTCATGAAAGAGATGCAAAGACAACTCGAGGAAGATTCCGCGGAATCGGACGCTCCGCCCGCGTCGGAAACGCCGGCGGTCGCCGAGTCGATGCCCACCGCTGACACGACCCAGCAGGAAAAGTGGTTCAACCGACGTTACAGTCCGATTTTCGGACAGAAAACCAACTCCCGCATGGACAACCACGCCCGTTTCGGCTTCATGGTCCAGCGCGGAGATGACGTCAGGACCGATTACTTCACTCCCAAGGCCGACGATCCAACGGTTGTCGTACCGCAAGTCAATTATCTGACCACCGACACCAACAGCTTCTTTTTCGCGTTCCAACTCGCCTCTCCGGGTGAAAAACTTTTAGCACTGGAAATCGCGACCTCGTGGCAACGCGCCGACGATCCCCGCGACAACACCCTTGCCAGCGACGGAACCGAGACCCACTACGACGACTACGCCATGAACAAAATTTCCATCCGTTTCACTCCCAAGTACCGGGTGGCGGAAAACGATTGGACCTGGTTCACGCTGGCGTTGCCGATTGACATTCACATTCCCTATCAGCGAGCCCTGGAAGGTCAGACCATCCGCGACGACCGGATGAAACCCGACCTGATGGACCTTTCCCTGCACCTGCTGTGGTTCGTCGATGCGGGGGACTGGTTCACCTTCGAGATCGACGCCGCCCCGAAACTGCTGATCCAGACCGCGAAAAAGAAGGGCGACGACCAGTACATCCCGGGCCTGTACGCCCGTGCATGGCCTGCACTACGCTTCCACGACGGCGCGAAAATGACCCATTACATCGGCCTGCACGCCGAGTACACCCAGTGGTTCCACGACGCGAAAAAGCAGACCGGCAACCAGATGGAAACCTGGCTCAACCGCGAAATCACCCCCACCGAGCGGCTGGAGGTCGGCGGCGGTTACCGCTTCCGCTATACGATGTTTGAAGGCGGTCTGAGCGCCATCGTTCCAATCGGAGACGATATGGCCACCTTCGGCGTTCAAGGCGAAGTAGGTGTCAGCTTCTGACATTCTCGCATTCCGAATTCGCACGCCCCACTTTGGGGCGTTTTTTTTGCCCTTTTGTGCTTTTCGGCTTTTTTTTCGAAAAATCCGCTTTACTTTATGAACTCGTCACAAGATCGGCTTGTCGGGGGACGGCAAAATGCAACGGCCATCCGGCCACAAACCGAGCAGGAGTCGTCGATGTTGGAAGTCAAGCAGACGTATCAGGGAAGCGCAGGACCATTGGTCAGTTACAATCCGGCCACGGGCGAAGCTTTGGGCGAAGTTTCCACCTTCACGATCGAGGAAGCGCGGGAAGCTGTCGAGCGAGCACGGGAGGCCCAATGCGCATGGGGAGCGCGAAGCCTGGACGAGCGAATCAGAATCCTGAGAAATTTCCAGCATGTACTCACCGAACGGGCCGAAGAAGTCTGCGAACTGATTATGCTCGAAAACGGCAAGCCGCTGCAGGAAGCGATGGTCACCGAGGTGTTGCCGGTGGTGGATTTAACCAGTTATTTCTGCAACCACGCCAAGAGCATCCTGGCGGATCGCCGCATTCCGATGCACCTGATGAAGCACCGCCGAAGCCTCATCAACTACCGTCCGCGCGGAGTGATGCTGGTGATTTCTCCCTGGAACTTCCCGTTCACCATTCCCACCGGCGAGATCGTCATGGGTCTGCTGGCCGGAAACGTGGTGGTGCACAAACCGGCGAGTCTCACTCCATTAATCGCGCTGAAGGCCCGCGAACTTTTCGACGAAGCGGGACTGCCCCAGGACGTCTACCAGATCGTTCCGACCCAGGGTTCCATCGCCTCGGAAATGATCGAAATGGGTGTGGATTATGTCAACTTCACCGGCTCCACCGCCGTGGGAAGACAAGTCGCCGAGCGCTGCGGACGGCTGCTGATTCCTTCCAGCATGGAGTTGGGAGGCAAAGATCCGTTGATCGTCTGCGCGGACGCCAACCTCGAAAGCGCCGCCGGAGCGGTGGTTTGGGGCGGATTGGCCAACGCCGGACAGGTCTGCGCCTCGGTGGAACGGGTGTACGCCCACGAAAACGTATACGACAGGCTGGTACAGAAAGTCGTGGCCAAGGCCGAAGCCCTGCGCCTCGGAAATCCCGGCGACGGGGAACGCGACATCGGGGCCATGGTGGACGAACACCAGCTCGACCTCGTGGAAAGACAGGTCGAAGACGCCGTGAGCAAGGGCGCGAAAGTGCTGGTGGGCGGAAAACGCATCGACGGTCCGGGAAATTTCTTCGAGCCCACCATCCTCGTGGACGTCACCGAGGATATGGAGGTCGTCACGGAAGAAACCTTCGGTCCCGTCGTGCCGATCATGAAGGTTTCGAGCGACGAAGAAGCCATCGAAAAGGCAAACGATTCTATCTACGGACTCAACGCCTACGTCTATACCTCGGACCGCTACCGGGGTCAGCGTATCGCCCGCAGGCTTCAGGCCGGAACGGTGATGGTCAACGAGGTGCTTCTCACCCATGGTTGCCCGGAAACTCCGTGGCAGGGCTGCAAGCTTTCCGGCACGGGGCGCGTTCACTCCGACGATGGTTTGCGCGACATGTGCTTCCCATTTCACATCAACGATGATATCCTGCCTCAACCGGAAAGCAGTCCGTTCTGGCATCCCTACTCGGAAAGCCTGTACAGGAAAATGCTGGCCGGTCTCAAAGCATTGTACGGTCGAGGCATGACGGGTCGTTGGCAAGGGGTCAAGGAACTGTTCGGCTTCAAAACTCCGTAACGAAAGCATTCATGGAGCCTTCCCGGACGGACACGAAACTTTCGCTGTTTCTCAGATTTCTTCGTGGCGGTATGTTCGGAATCGTTCTCGGTTCTTTGACGAGAATCGCGTGGTGCATTACGTCCATCGGGTCCGGTAGCTGTTTCTATTGGGGATCGTTTACGATGTGCCTGGCGACGTCGAAATCCCTAATTATTCCCATAGCTTTGCTTTTGGCGTTTATTCTGACCTTCTTCATCCTGCGGATGAACGGCGGAAAAACACGACCCCTGAAAACCCTGGTCGAAGCGGTGGGGATTCTCGTTTTTACGATGCTTATCCTTTCTCCGCGGCTCACTACCATCCTTTCCATAGGAGTCTTCAAGGAAATAGACCCGACGTTCGATCTTGCGATAAAACCCAATATCGACATGACTTTTTCCTCGGATGGAAAGTTGCCCGACTATCGGGTCAAAACCAATACGAGGGGCTTCCGCGATGAGGAATGGCCGGGACCGGACGACGGAAAAAGACGGATCATGCTGGTAGGCGACTCCTTCATCTTCGGAGCCGGGGTGCAGCAGGAAGAACTGTTGGCACGCCGCTTGGAATCCAAACTGAAGAATCGTCAACCGAGCGTCCGCGTCTACAGCGTCGGTCAACCGGGGTGGAACCTGATGCAGGAAGTCGAGGCGATTCAAACACTTAACGACCTTTTACGACCCGACATCGTGCTGATTTCCCACCTGCCGGGAAACGATCTCTGGCCCACCGACCCCCTTTTCACACGATCCCGCGACGACAGCCTGGAATTCGAGGCCGCCGTCAATTTGCGGAAACAACAAGTCGCCCGGTGGGACGGTCGGGAGTACGACCTTCCAGAGCTGCTTGACCCCTATTTGAAGGCATTGGAAACACTGAGAAACTGGGCGGAAACGCACCGAATCGACGTGTTGATCTACACCCACGGTCCAAGTCCGCATCGCTTGGAACCGTTGGAATCTTCCCCGTATGTATTCGTTCGCTGCTTTCCCGACTGGCAGAACGATCCCACGAATTTCTACGTCGGGGACGGCCATCCCACTCCGAAAGGCAACCGTTTTCTCGCCGAGTTGCTCGCCCCGTTCGTAAAGAAACTCCTCGAACTTCGCGAATCGCCTCCCGAGCACCCCGAAGCCACCCGTCAAGAACTGAAAAAGCTCTGGCAAGGCCCCTGTCTGCCCAATCTCCCCGTAAATCCTGCGGAAAATTGGATTATCCCGGCAGGTCGGGAAACGCCGATCCAGGCATTTTTCAATGCAGACTGGCTGCTCGACTTCGGTGGCAAGGTACGACGGATTACCGTGCAAAAAACACAGGTTGAAGCCGAAATAGTCACTTCGCACGGCCCGAGAACCGCCACACTGAAGCACGATTGCCCCGACGAGGAAACCTGCCAGATCTGTCCCAATGGCTGCCTGTGCCTCGACCGTCTTTCCCCCAAAGAAAAATCCGATCTCGAACGAGCCTGCCCTTCATTTCCCCAAAATCTTTGGATCGAAAACAAGAAATAGTTCCAAAATACCCGCAGGACGACACAAACCTCTTTCGTTTTAACCCAGAAAACTCATGAAAATCGTAGCGAGACGCAGAAAACCGAAGGTATTTCACAAAGTTGGAACGATTTTCACCCACAGGCATACTCAACAGTCTGTCGAGGATGAAAATCGTGAAACAAGTGAAAGAACGAGAGTTTTCAAGTCGCAGTAGGTTTTCATGAATTTTCAGGGTTAGGCAAATAGGACGATCCATATACAAAGAGCGTCGGGACAACTGTCCTTGACAACAGGTACCTTCACGCGCTACACCCTTTGCACCTTGGTGTGTTCGAAGGATTGATGAACGTCGAGAGAATATGATGATCGAAATGCTGCTGGTCGCCGTCGCGGGCGCTATGGGTGCGTTAAGCCGTTTCGCGGTAAGTTCCTGGACCCGCACGCTGTGGGGTGAATCCTTTCCTTACGGAACTCTGGCCGTGAACGTGCTGGGCTGCCTGTTTTTGGGCCTGATTATGACCTCCAGCCTGCTCGACAACCTGATGTCCCTGGAATTCCGCATGGCGCTGACCATCGGCTTTCTCGGAGCCTTCACCACCTTTTCCACCTTCGGCTACGAAACCATGCGTTACGTCGAAAGCGGCGACTGGACCACTGCCGCCCTCAACATCACCGCCAACGTCATGCTTGGGCTCATTGCGACTTTCGCGGGAATCTGGCTCGGTCGCCAGTTCGGCGGCAATCTGTGAACTGATCCATCACGCTCGTTCAAAAGAAAGCGACTCCGGCCATGGCGACCTTCAATCGTTCCGAAACGAAGACGCTGATCCTCACCTGCTACGGACATTTCCTCGCTCATTTCAATATGTTCGTCTTTCCGGCACTGGTGCTCCCCCTGTCTCGCCAATTGGACCGCCCCATTTCCGAGGTACTGGAACTGTCGTTCTGGATGTACCTGCTGTTCGGACTCACCGCCCTGGGTTGGGGCGTGCTGGGCGACCGCTGGAAGCCCGTCGCACTGCTCAGAATCATGTTTCTGGGCGCGGGACTTTCGGCGATGTTTGCCGCGATGCACGTTTCCGACGGCGGCGATTTCGTGATGGCGCTGGCCGCCATCGGATTCTTTTCAGGCATTTACCATCCGATCGGCCTGGGCATCCTTTCACAACGTATCCGGGCCTCCAGCGTAGCGATGGGATACAACGGCATGAGCGGCAATTTCGGACTCGCCGTGGCTCCGCTTTTGGCGGGATGGCTTCAGCAGGCGCTTGGCATCTCGGCGACGTATTTCATCGTCGGAGGGCTTAACCTTGCGGGATTGTTATTATTTTTCCGTCTCCCCGAACCGGTTCCATCCACACTGAACCAAACCGCGAACGACTCCCCCACCCGCGCCAATCTGCGTCCCTTCGTCATTCTGCTGATCGCCATGATGCTGGCGGGTGTGGCTTATCGCGGGGCATCGGTAATTGTCCCGGCCTTTCTGGCGCTCAAAAGCGACTCCGTGATTTCCTGGCTGACCGTCCATTGGCCGGGAACTTTGACCCCGAACGTGGTCGCCACGACCGTCACCAGCCTGATATTCCTCGTCGGGATGTTGGGCCAGTACGCAGGCGGCCATCTGGCCCAGCGCGCCAATACCCGACGCATGTACGTGATGTTCAATGCGGCGATCATTCCGGCGGCGGCGGCGATCTACTTCCTTTCCGATTTCGCGCTGATCGTCGTCGTGTTCTTCTATTTCTTCTTTATGCTTGGCTCGCAACCTATTGAAAACACATTGATATCCCGTTTCACGCCCCCACACCTGCGCTTCAGCGCCTACGGCACCAAATTCGTACTGACCTTCGGCGTAGGCTCATTGGCGGTGAAACTGGTATCCTGGATTCAGACACACTGGAGCATCGAAGCGGTGTTCCCGGCGCTGGGAGTCGTCGCCGTGCTCCTGGTGGCTACGGGCTCTTTATTGCTGTTCGAAAAGCGCTGAAGTCCCCCTGAAGGGGTTGCATTTTAGCCCGCATTATTCATGAGGATCGTAGCGAGACGCCGAAAACCGAAGATATTTCATGAAGTTGGACCGATTTTCACCCGCAGGCATACTTTACAGTCTGTCGAGGATGAAAATCGGGAAACAAGTGAAAGATCGAGGATTTTCAAGTCGCAGTAGATTCTTCATGAATTATACGGGTTAGCTGGGCTTCCTACTGGTCACAAGTTGAGAAGTGTTGTAATTTCTATAGGTTATACAAGTAGGTCGGGCTAATTTTTAGCCCAACACCTTGGCAGTGTCGGGCAAGAAATTTGCCCAACCTACGCGAACCGAAAAGCTATTCGATGGTTTTTTCTTCGGTTTTGTCGTCGGTTTTGAATTTGCCTTTGCGGGGCTGCATCTTCAACAGTTTTCTTGCGGGGGCTTTTTTCGGGTCTTTGCGGGCTTCGATCCCGGAAGGCGTAGACGTTCCGATTCCTTGACTGACCGAGGAGTCCTGGCAGACCATCGCGACGCGAAAAACGCGGGGAAACTCTTTTTCATCGACACTTTCTTTGGGAGGAAACGAGATACCCGACAGTTCTCCTTCGATGCATCGCTTGAACGTTTCGGAAGTCGAGCGGAACGTCTGCGTCCGAACCGTCACCGGTTTGCCCTGGTCGCTCAATTCGATGCGCGTCAGGAAGTTGATCGTCCGCCGGTCTGCTTTCAGGTGTTCGGAACAACACGTAAGCAACCGATCCTGCTGTGTTTTCAGGTATTCCACCGGCGCGGTGACGGGTACTTCGTTCAGGGTCTTCGCTTGGCGCACAAACAATTTCGGAGTGCCCATCGGAGCATTGGCCACCCTCTCGGGGACGCCACCGAAAGACCTGGAGAGTGTCACGCTGTTGTGGGCGCCGACCTTCTTTCCAAGCATTTCGCCTTTTTTGGCGATGGAAACGGCCTTCTTATCCAGGGCTTTTGCGGCAGGAGAAGGCTCGGACGGCGCAGCTTCCTTCTTTTTCGAGCAGGAAGCCATCGCAAACATCATCAACAGAACCACGAAAACGAACGCACGGACTTGCATGGATTGCCTCCAGGAAGGAACACTCCGCTCTCCCACGAGAAGCGGAACAAGAAATCGGAATTTTGCGAAAATTCCTTAATAAAGGAAATTATTGCTTATTTTTTCGGGTGTTCGACCAATTCGACCAGCACCCCGCTGGCCGCCTTGGGATGTAAAAAGCCCACGGTGGTATCGTGCGCGCCCGGTCTGCCGGTTTTGTCCACCAGAGGCACGTCCTGATTGCTCAGCCGTTCGAGATCGCCGTTGACATCCTCGACTTCGAGGGCAATGTGGTGCAATCCGGGACCGCGTTTGGCGATGGCTTTGGCGATGCCGGAGCTATCGTCCAACGGCTGCACCAGTTCGATGCGGGTGTCTCCGATATTGAAGAAAGCCACCTTGACTTTCTGGGAGGCGACTTCCTCGACACCACCCATTTCCAACCCAAGAACCTCGGTATAGAATTTCGCGGCCTCGTCGAGATCTTTTACGGCGACGGCAATGTGATCGATTTTCTTGACCATGAACAACTCCTTTGAATCACTGGGGTTCGCTTTTTATAAAACATAACGATTTTCGTAAAATCCGCAACGGCTTTTTCTCATGGAAGATCGAAACTGTACCGCGACTCACGTACCACCGCTTCGAACAATTCCCCGAGGTGGGGCATGGTCGTGTAGCGCGAAAGATGCAAGGGAGAAATCCACAGGTAATCGTCGTTCTCCCAGTCGAGTCGAATCTCGGCTTTGAGCGAGACTTCAAATAGAAATGTGAACACTTTCCAGCAACGATCGTCCCGACTGTTGTCGGCGTAGCAACGTGGTTCGAGTTTGCCTAAAAGCGTCAGTTTTTCCCTAACAATCCCCGTCTCCTCCTCGATTTCCTGAAATGTCTGCTCCAGGGGGTCATCGATATCCAGAAAACCGTGCACCCCGCCCCAACGGTGGGGAAAAGACGGCATGTTGTCGCTACGACGCAGCAAAAGCACCTCGTTTCCACGAACGAGGAATCCGACAACAACAGGTAATTCCTTGATTTCGTTGAAAGAATCGGGATTCGGCGCTTTTCCCATCTAGTCCCCTGTACCTACGCAATATCCAAAGATGCATTCTTCCCCGACCTCGCAGTCCATGTCGAGGGTACAGCGGTCCGCCGGTCCGTCGAGGAAACAGGTTCCGCCCAGGCAAATCCCACCGTTGCAGTCGGCGCTCGACATGCAGGGGCCTCCCGTCATAAAAGACGTCCCCAGACACATCCCGGCGATACAATACTGGCCGATATCGCAATCCCATTCCGATTCGCAGGTGTCGGGGACTTCGATGTCCCCGGTATCGATGCAGGTATTCGCAATACAGCTTCGACCCTCGCCGCAATCCTCATGGCTCTCGCAACTCTGCATGTCGCCCTCCGGCATACACAACCCGGCGATGCAGCGCATACCACCGATACAACCCGAATCATCCTCGCAACTGCGGTAGTCCCAATGCACGCAGATCCGCTCCCTGCAATAGAATCCGGCGGGACAGTCGGCCCCGAACAATTCCGGAGTACAGGCTCCGGCAAACGCCGACCCGCAAATCCCATCGATACAAGCATATCCGGTAGGACAATCGACGGTGTACAGGCAATGCAACTCCACATCGCCGTTGCAAACCCCATCGATACATTCCTGTCCCGGCATACAGTCGTCCTCGGTTTCGCATTCCATGTCGGTGCCGATGCAGTAGCCAAACAGGCAGGCCTGATTTCCCACACAATCTTCGGCGCTTTCGCACTCACGCTCCGAAATATCGGCGTTCTCGGCGTCCTCCGACGACACGCAGAAACCGAACACGCACTGCCCGTCTTCGCCGCAATCCTCGCTGGAATCGCACTGACCACCGTCCACGCCGACATCCTCGACGCAGCGGTTGTTGTAGCATATTCCACCATCCGAGCAGTCTTCGGAGGTTTCGCATTGCTTGTCGGTCAGTCCCGGAATATCGATACAGCTTCCGGCCAGGCAGATGCCGCCGGAGCAGTCGTCGCTTGTGGAACAGGCGGCGTTGCAGGTGGCGTCTTTGTCCATGCAGGTTCCCGAGCAGCATTTGATCGATGTCGGGTTGCCGCAATCGCTCGTGGAGGAGCAATACGACGGCACGCAGGAGGCCATCGCGGTGCAGGAACCGCTTTCGGAACAGCTTTCTCCATACATCAGGCAGTATTCCCCGAAGGAACAGCCATTTTGGGCGTCGCAGAGTCTTCCCACGGTATTCGCTCCCAACCCGGAATTCAGCGGGTCGCAGGACAACAGAAACACCGGGAGGCAAATCAGCCAGAGAAACGATGCGTAACGCATGACGATCTCCTTGAAAAGAGTACGAGGCTGTCCTACAGGGTACTTCAGCGGGGTTTCAGGTGTCAAGCCGGGCGAAAGATGATACGGGTACATCACAAAATGCAGCAACTTTTGTAAAATCTTCTTTTTCGTAGCGGCGAGGCATAAGCCCGCCGTCTTTTGAAAGTTGCTTTTATGCCCTCCAATCCCTCTTTTCGGCGGGCTTACGCCTCGCCGCTACAACCAAGTAAATGAAAATTTCAACAATCTTGGAACTATTTGCACCATTTTGTGATGCATTTGGAGATCCCGAACGGGACGGAAATGCATGGATTTTAAAAAAAAGTTATGCTTTACTCGAATCCGGGAACAGGATCATCAGCCGTACAGGAGTATTGTGGTGCGAAAAGCAGCATTCAAAGGGTGGATCGGAGGAATTTTTCTGCTTCTCACGTGGTGTTTCGTGGCGTGCGGAAGCTCGGACAATTCCCCCGCCGAAGGCGGCGACCTCGATTCCGAAGCCGAATTCGTGCAAGAAGACGACCTTTCCGAAGAGCGTGAGGGAGACTGGGACGTGCTCGCCCAATATCTTCCCGTGATCGAAACGATTTCGGAGTCCCGCAATCCCTTCGATTACTGCGAGGAAAACCAGCCGCCGGACGACGCCTGCCACCGCGAAAAAAGAGCACCGGATTCCGAAAACATCCAGTTGGCGCAAGAGATCGTGGACAAGCAGATCGCGCTGCACGCCGCCGAAGACGTCGAGTGGGACTGGGGTGAGGCGGTGATGATGCTCGGCGTGGCCGCCGTCTACCGCGTCACGCAGAAGGCGGAATACCTTGACTACATCCGGAAATACATCGATCACCACATGCAAATCGGCTACATGATGGAATCGAGCGACAAGTGCGCGCCCTCCTCCCTGGCCCTGTTTCTGCTACGGGAAACCGGCGAGGAAAAATACCGGGCGGTGTTGGACGACGCCTTCGACTACCTGTACCGGCGTGCGTTGCGTACCGAGGAAGGCGGCCTGAATCACCTGGGAACCTGGGACGCCCTGGGCGTTACGCTATGGGTGGATTCGCTGTTCATGTTCGGCAACGTGCTGACGGGCTGGGGCGAGTACGCCGACGACGACGGGGCGCTGGACGAATATGTCTACCAGTTCAACGTGTTTACCGACCTCTTGCAGGAAGAATCGGGCTTCTACAAACACGCAATCTATACCATTTACGAACAAACCGACAACGTGTACTGGGGACGTGGCAACGCCTGGGTCACGGCGGCGGGATACGACCACCTGCGAGTGCGATACGATCGCGGGGAGACGGTGCCCTCCATCCGAGAAGCCCTGGACAAGCAGGTGGCGGCGTTCCTGGAGTACCAGGACGAAGAAACCGGGCTGTGGCACACCATCAT
This sequence comes from Myxococcota bacterium, assembly GCA_963663525.2. Classification (GTDB taxonomy): domain Bacteria; phylum Myxococcota_A; class SURF-8; order SURF-8. The sequence goes on along the minus strand of CAXXHC010000001.1, from coordinate 1,801,684 downwards.
GAACCGCCCGGCGGGAGGCGAAGAAGAACCTGAAAACTACCTCGAAACCAGCGTGGCGGCGCTGTTTTCCATCGGTATGGCCAAGGCGTATCGCTACGGCTTCCGGGACGACGCCATCCTGCCGGTGATCGAAAAAGCGATGGAAGGCGTGCTCTCCCGCATCGAGCGAGACTCCCAGAACCGTCCGGTCATCACGGGAATTTCCGGGCCGACTAGCGTCGGCACCTATGAATATTACGCCGATTTAACGCAAAAAGACGACATTTCCTACGGTGTCGGGGCGGTGTTGATGGCGCTTGTGGAAACCTCCGGGCTACCGTCGAGCAGCGAGAGGTAACAGAGAGAACAAGGCGCTCTAAGACATTCGTTTGAGCGCCTAAAAATCGATTCATTTCAGCAAGTTAGACTGCTATTGCGAAGACTGGGACGCTTCGTAGGTGTCCAGATCAGAAACGCTCGGCACACCGTTCGTCACAATAATATTCGCCGCGTTCCAATGATATTGCGCTGCCGTGAACTGATCGCCCGTACCGAAAAACAGTCGCTGTCCGTAGGAATAAACCCACCCCTGAACCATATCAGCCGCAGTGCCGGAATACCATTCCACTGCAAACAAGTATGTACCGTCCTCCAGAGGGGCTTGAACCTCGATGATTTCGGGACCGCTTCCTTGAATATCATCAACCACCAGCAAGGGATTTCCACCTGTTCCGCTTTCTCCCCAGTCCAACGGAGTTTTGGCCGGAGTACAGTTCGTCCAGTGACAATCCGTGAGATTGTTGGCATTGCCTCGCGAGAACGTTCCGCCGTCCCTCACGAGATGGACATCGAAATCGTTTCCGGCATTCGTCCAAAGAATCTTGAGTTGCAATGGAATGTCGGTATCCAATCCGACGACGTGCTGCCTTGTGCTGTCCGAACAACCGGCGTCGGCCCACTTGATTTCCGCCATCACAATGTAGGTTCCCGGAACCAACGATACAAAATTTACGGAAGTTACACCCGTCCAGGTGTTTTCGATGCTCTCGCCGCTTGAATCCGTCAGGTGGATACTGTTGACCTCCACTGGCGTTTGGACAAAATTCCAGCGGATTTGATCGATTGAGTCTTCGTCTCCCCCGGAAATCTGCAACTCCAACGTCACCGTGCTCCCCGTATCCGCAGAATATGGTCCCTCAATGGTAGGGAAGGGACAGAGGGGCTCGTCCACTTCATCCTCGTCCGGCGTGATGGCGATGCATTCGCCCTCATAACAGGCACCCGACCCGTACCCCGAACCGGCGTCGCAGGAAAATCCATCCGTGTCTCGCGCACACGCCTCGTATTGCTCGTATTCATCCGCAAAGCAGCCGCCGTCGTCGCAGTAGGGCTCCACGCAGTCCCGATATTTCCGCCCCGTGGTGGCACACTGCGTCGCGAAATTCCGGCACTCGGACCACGTGCCGCACTCCAAATCTCCACACTGGGCGTTGGAGGTGCAAACCGTATCCGGAAGGCAACGATTGCTGTTGCAGACCTCGCCATCCTGACACCCTCCGCAGTCGCAGTCTTGATAGTCTCCGCAGCGCCCATCGCAAAGTTCTTCACAGGAGGGAGGATCGTCCGCCTCCGCACTGTCCTGGTCGATTTCGAGGCCATCGTCCTCATCCACGTCGCCGTCCGTGCTCGAATCCGAGACACAGATCTGACCGTTACAATCGTACCCAAGCGTCGTGCACGGATTCGCCGTGTCACAGGACTGGAAGCAGACGTTCCGGTAGCATTCCTGACCTCGTGGGCACTGAGTATCCACCAGACAATCGACGGATGCGGAACAAAGCCTGGCTCTACAGACTTCACCGGTGGCGCACTCCCGATCGTAATCGCAGTACATTCGGCACCAACCATTGACACAGGTTCGACCATTCAAGCACTGGCCGGTCGTCGCGCAACTGACCACAGACGTCCCTGCCGGAGAACAAATAGTGTTCCGGCAGATTTCGCCGTAATCGCAGTTGGCGGCGCTGGTACAGGCGGTTCGGCACTCGCCGTTGAAACAGGTCTGGCCACGGCTGCAATCGAGATTGCTTTGGCATCCGTAATAGGAAGTGGGCGTCTCGTCACTGCCATCCGAGTCGTTATCGCCGTTTCCATTGATGAATTCCGTGGTGTCGGTCTCGAAACACCCCCCGAAAGTAAAAGCGATCAAGCCAACAAGGCACAGCAGAACGAAAAATGCAGTCCGCTGATTCATGACGAAACTCCAATGGATGCAATATGTTGATGTTAGATTAATGAAACCGACCTGCCCTTGTCAACTCGGGAAGATCTCTTTCATGGTCGGTTTTTCAATCCTTTGTGGACTTTGACCTTTTTTTGCCGACTTTGCACGAAGATCAAACATTTTCCAAATCTTTTCGTTTGCGTTCCAGCAGGTGATCGGCAAGACGTCTGCCCAGCGAAATCAGCGTCAGCACCAGGGGACGATCCAACGCTTTGGGAAGCACGGAAGCATCGGAAACATAAAGGTTTTTTATGCGCGTTTGCAGGTCGGTGTCCACGATATCGCCGATGGGAGCGGTCGCTCCGGGATGCGCCCCACGCACGGGACCGACGATGATGCTGTCCGGGTGGCACCCGGCTTCGATGAGGATTTCCCGGCTGATCGCCGCCCCACGATTGAGCCGAAAGCGCTCCAGTTCTCCCATGGGCTTGGTGATGCGTCCATCGAGGGAAATCGAACCGTTGCGGGTGTCGCCGATTTTCACCATCAGGCTCATCTGCCGCCGGTAACTGAAAAACTGATGCAACTTCAATGGGTTATGCAAAAGCACCATCAGCAGCCACATGCCCCAGGGGTCGATCAGGTCGGAAAGCAGGATGCCTTCCTCCATCAGCTCGTAGGTACCCACGGACATCGGCGGCCCCAGCGGTGTGCCCTCGAAACGTGAAACCCCGGTGACGAACACCAGCGGATCGAGGAACATCCCCCGCCCGGCTTCGTGTATGCCGGATTTTTGCAGGATGCAGGGTGTACCCAGTCCCCCAGCAGACAACACCACGCAATCCGCCTCGATTTCCAGCAGTCCATACGGTGTGGAGGCCAGAATTCCGGTAGCATGGCCATCTTGGATATTCACGTGCTGTACGTCCGTCCGGCTGAGGAATTCGCCGCCCGCCGCTTTCATGTCGTCGATGAAGGCGCGGGAACTCCACTTGGCACCGTAGGGACACCCCAGCATACAAGTGCCGCCGCACCGTTTTTTACACTTGGCAGGATCGATGAACTTACGGAGTTTTTCGAAGCGGTAGCCCCGTGCGTCGGCGGCTTCCATGAGTCGGTGCGACGAGGTGCCCAGCAACTCGTCGGGAAGTGGCTCCAGGTGTAATTCCTCAATGATTTCATTGACGTAGGGAGAAAGATCGATGCCATAGTCCCGCTTCAACCATTCCGGCGGCTCGGTGGCGGCTCCGCAATACATGATCGTCGAACCACCCGCCGTAATCGCCCGCACGACGTTCAACCCTTCCTCGGTGAAACTCAGGCCCATTTTGTCGGCGATCATCAGACCGGTCAGGTGGTTGCCCAGCATTTCGTGCCGCCGCCCCTTTTCGACAAGCAGCACTTTTTTCCCGGCGCGAGCGAGTTCTCTGGCGACCGTCGCCCCACCCGGCCCAGACCCGACGACCACGGCGTCCGCCTTACGTTTCATGGGGCACATGTTTCCTCCTTCGCCAGAAATTCCAACAACTTGGCGGCGATGCCGTCCACGGCGCGCACGGCGGGAGAGGTTTCGGGCAACTCCCACAACGGGCGGTTTTGACGGTCGAAACGGGTGAGATTCTCATCCGGCGGCACACAACCAAGCACCTTGTAACCCTTGGAATAAACGAGACTTTTTGCACATTCCACACGATTTTCAACGACATACAACGGGACGCCTTCCACCATCTCGGCAAGGGTATCCAGCGTGTGCAGGCTGCGACCGGAGCCGTCCACCAGTGCGATATAGGCCGACACCCGCCGCGTCACCTGCCGGTTGACCTGTTCCACCCCCGCCTCGGCGTCGATCAGCACCAGACGGAACGACGAGGCCAGCGCATCGATGGCTTCCCGTAATAAGGCGTGCGCCGGGCAGTAACAGCCCTTTTCCCGCGTGCGTCCAATGGCCAGGACGGCGTAGCCGTCCCGTTCTTCCAAAGCTTCCAGCAAACGATAATCCAACTCGCGTTCGATGGCGTCACCCGCGCCGTTTTCCAAGCGAGCCAGTTCGATCAGCCGCGCGCGAACGTCGGCCAGCGTGGCGTGGACCGTCTCGCCGATGGCCCACAAAAGCCCGCCCGCCGGGTCGGCGTCGATCAGGCAAAGCGGCTCGTGTCCGCGACGCAGAAACGCACGCGACAACAGTGCGCAGAACGCGGTTTTTCCCACGCCGCCCTTGCCGCAGACCGCCAGAATGGGGCGGGGTTGCGTCACCTTGGATTGTTCCAGCCGGAGGAATCCTTCTTCTTTTCCTTGGGGGCGGCGTCTTCCAAACCTTGGGAAAGGCTGGCCAACACATCGAAAAGACGAAGGTTTTTAAAAACGTGATGCCGAATCCAGCCCAATGCGAAACCCAGCCAGTAGGCCAAAGCGTGCAAAATGGCCTGGAAGAATTTTTCAAATTCGGATCGGGGATCGTGTTTTTGAATAGCGTTCGGCATGGGGGCCGTCTCCTGATTTTTAGGCTGTGGCCTGCCGTCGAAACCGATGGCGGCCAGGTGGTCGCGATACAGCACGGGTGCGAAATCGAACAGCGGAATCAACCGCGCGAAATCGCTGGGACTTCCTTTCAATAACATTTCCCGGCGTCCGAAACAAAGGCCGGGGGCGACATCACCCGAAAAAATCCGGTGCATGGTCTGCGTGTCGATCTTGATCGTCACCCGGCCATCGTCGTCGCGAACGCCTGTTCGAACCTGCATCGGACGCTGGCCGAAGTCGAGCAGGAGATTCCAGTTTTTCTCCCCCGTAAAGCGAAACAGCGCTGGGCAGTCGGTATCGGAAGTCACAACCCGCAGGACGGATTCGGCGCGGGGAAGCGATTCGAAAAAACTCGACAGCGCCTCGTCGAGCGTCGGTGGGGTTGGGTTCATGATCGGGTTCTCCTGCGTTTGATCCGAATCTCTCTCAGGTTGTCGCACACCGGTTTTTCCTCGCAAGTGTCGCAGTTCAACTCCCGGCATTCGGCCTCGCCGTCTTCACCCAACGAGAGTTTTCGATGCCTGCCCCGGAGAATTTCCGCCTCGGCAGCCAGCACCCGAAGCGCTTCCATCTCGGCGTGTCCCGACGTGATGAAAACGCTTTCGCAGGCCACGACAGCGGGGAAATCTTCGACCAAAGCGGCGTGCAGTGCCGAGCCGAACACGGAAAGATTCATGCCTCGTTCCACGGCATCTCGACCAAAGCGCAACCACACGCGGCCCGGTACGCTGCGAACCATCACGCCGGGAAGACGATGAACGAGCAAAAGCGCCTGCTCCAGGGCGTAGGGCTCCACGACGCGTCGGAGATCGAGTTGTAAAAGCACGATCTGTACGAAGTTATGGTATGTTTCCTCTTCGGGAAGCCGATCGATATCGGGGCCGAGACAATGCACCGCACACGAACGCACAAGGTTGTCACGGTAGGTGGTCAGCAGGATCGAGTGCGATACTGCACGAGGATGGCCCAGTTCGGCGGCGAGATGGTTTCCCAGGATCAGTTCGGGACGTCCCTCCCCCCGGTTTCGAAAGCCGAAACGTTCGCGCAATGCCTCCGGTCCCAGACAGGGATCGACGGTGGCGACTTTCCCGGCGTTTTCGTCGAGAAAGTTTCGTAACCAATGAATCTGGCTCTGCATTTCCGCAAGCATCGGGCCGTCCTTGGCCTCGTAAGTGGCGGATCGATGTTCCAAGCGAAAACTCCTTGTTTTCAGGCGGTTATCCTGCGAAATCCGCCGCCACCGCCGCTGCGCCCAGCGCACCGACAAGTTGCGGATCGGTATCCGGAAAAGCTGTCATCTGAATCGACAGCCGCCGTTCGATGGCCTGCACCACCCCGGCGTTTTTCGCCACGCCTCCGGTCATCGCCACCTTTTCGACGATGCCCAGCCGCTTTCCCAACGAGGCGACGCGCCCAGCCAGGGAGAGCAGCAATCCCTTGACGATGCGCGGCAACTCCACGCCTTCGTTGATGAGGTTGATGACCTCGCTTTCGGCGAATACGCTGCACATGCTGGTAATCGTGCAAGGTTCGCCCTGTTCGAAGTAAAAGCGTTCCATTTCCTCCACGGGAATTTCCATCGAACGCGACATGGCTTCCAGAAATCGCCCGGTTCCGGCAGCGCATTTGTCGTTCATTACGAAATCCAGCAGGTTGCCGTCACCATCGATGGCGATGGCCTTGGTGTCCTGCCCGCCGATGTCGATGACGGTGCGGACGTCGGGTAGCAGCAGGTGCGCTCCCCGTCCGTGACAGGTGATTTCCGAGACGTTCTTGTCTGCGAATTCCACCTGAGTTCGGCCATAGCCGGTTCCCACGATGCAGGCCACATCTCCGCGCGTGACTCCCGCCTCGGCCATGGCCTGGGCAAAGATCGTATCGGCGGTGCGTTTCGGATTGGTGGAACTGGGACCGATGACCTGTCCAAGCACTTGATTATCCTTGAGAATCACTACTTTCGACGCCGTGGAACCGATATCCACACCGGCGGTAACGGGCATATTTTCCTCCTCGGATCTACAAATCGTGCTACATGCCTCGCGACTTGCGGGGCGCGACGATCTCTTCCACGAAGCGTTCCACATGGAAATAAATGTCTTCCCATGGTGTGGTGCGCGGATCGAACATGTCGAACTCGAAAATCAGCAGGGGAATATCCGCCTTGCGCAGGGCTTCCTTGAACAGGCCAATGCCTCCCCAGGCGTGCTTGCAGGTCACGTGGCCTGCGAAGATGCAGCAGTCGGCGTTCCAGCCCTCCATCATGTTCATGAAATCCCGAATGTACATGTCGATGTTCCCCCGGAACTGCCGCGACATCGGCTGGCAACGTACAAGCTTGTTGGCCAGCCCCTTGAACATGGTGGTCTCGTTGCGGGTATCGATCAGCCCTTCCTGCGCGTAATAGCCGAAGACGTCCACCGGCACGGTCAGGCCGAGTTCGCGCTCGAACCAGTCATAAATCTGCATGTCCGTCCACACGGCGTCCTGGTACCAGACCGCGCGCACGCGCTCCTCGAAAAAGCGCTCGTTGCGCTCGGAGCGCTCCCTCGCTTCGCGTAGCAGACTTTGGGCGATCTCCACACCTTCGGCGGTCCCGGTGAAAAGGATCTGCAACACGAGCGTCAGCGCCACCACCTTGCTCGATTGCGTCAGCGGCACGAGCTTGCGCCAGTCGAGCCATTCCCACAGGGTTTCGGTCATGCGGTTGGAGTGCTCGCAGACTTCCCGCAAGCGGTCGAGATCCATGCTGCGACCCAGCACTTCTTCCATGAATTCCACAAGTTCCTTGAGTTGCGCGGCCACGTGGTCGATGGCTTCCTCGTCGTCGTGGTAGGGCACGTCGATGGAAAAAAACGGGGCTCCCGACAGTTCGGCCAGGATCTGGGCATTCATGACCTGGGCATCGCAGGGCGTATTGACGCCGACGGCCAGCGCCGGGGCAGGATAAACACCCTTGTGCATCGCCCCGGCGGCGAGTTTGTCCGCCGAGCAGCAGTCCGCCGGAACTCCCGACGCTTGGGCGGTGTCGATGAAATCCAGGCTCATGCGATGGTTGCCCACCAGAGAGTGCACAGCCCCCAGCAACTCCACCGGCAGCGGGCAGGCATCTCCCATGGCATAGACCAATTCGGAACTGAATCCCAGATTGTACCACACGAAGGGATCGCGGCGCTCGACGTGATCCATAAAACGGTCGAAGTAGATCGACAGGTTTTCGAGCAGGCTGTTGAGCCCCAGCATGTGCGGGTCTCCCGCGAAAAATTTTCGAATCGTCGGCAGGGTGTCGAAAACTTCTTTCCATTCGGGGATGTTGGCGAACGCATTCGAATTCATGGAGAAACTCCCGCCGCGCCTTTTGCGCGGGTGATTTCGATTTTCTCGACGAAGGCCTGCACGCGGGTCTTGACCTGCCCGGTGGGGACAACGCCGTATTCCCGGCTGAGCGCCAGCACGGGGAAGGCGTTTTCCTTACGGTTGCGCAATTGCAGGTTGTGCAGGTCGGCTCCCCAGGGATCGCAAAACAACAGCCGCTGGAACACGACGCCATCCGCCCGTGCGTGGTGTGCGGCGCGCTTGAGTTCCTCCCAGCGGTCGGGGAAATTGCCGATCATCCGCGCACAGGAAAGGCGGAAGAAATACGTTTCTGCCAATGTTTTCAATAGGTTATCCCCGTCTTCCACGATGGCTGGCAACACGGAGCGAGACCCGAAACAAAGATTATCGGCCACCACGCGCGCCCCTTGGCTTTCGATGGCGGCGACGAAATCCGGCTCGTCCAGTTCCGCACCGATCAGCATCAAACGCGCCCTGGGAATCTCCAGCGGCTCTCGTGCCTCCAGACTTTCCAACAATCTGTCGGCGAGATCGACAAAAATTTCCGGTGGCAGCGCATGGGCGGCAAGATGCACGACGGCGGCTTCGGTACCATTCAGTTTGGGTCGATCGGGCAGGCGCAATGCGTCGATACGTCGAAGCCGGTCGCGAACATTTCTCATGCGGGCGATGGCTTCGCGGAGACGGTCGGGAGAGATTTCGAGCTGGAAGTGGTCCTCCAGGGCGACTTTCAGCTTTTGCAACTCGTTGTAATAATAGGAGAAAAGGCTTTTTCTGGCCGTGCGCGGCACCGAAACGAACCACTGAAACGGCACCGTGGTTTTTTTCTGAAAGAGGTCGTAAGTACGCCGCACGTGGTCGCAGGTGTTGGAGCCGATGAAGCCGTCCAGGAACCGATACTCGTCTTCCAAAACAAGGCTCATCACGTGGCGTACGTAGGTACAAACGTGGCTGCTCATGTAGGCGTCCCCGGTGGAGGAGTCCTCCGACCCCGCGCCACGCAGCCGCAGAGGAAGCGCCCCCGCCGCCAGGACAAGTTCCGGCGGAATATACTGGCAGAAAAAACCGACGACCGGTTTTCCCGCCGCCTTCCACTCGTCGATATGCCGATTCGTGTGGGAACGAATCAGGCCACGCAACTCCCGCAACACGTTTTCAGGCATGGCTTCCTGCCTCGGAGTTGTCTTAAACTGAAGATGAAAGTATAGTTTGTTTCATCTTATCGGTTTCGTGGGATTCAAAGCAACACTTTTCTCGAATACACGGAGATTGCAGTGGAACAAGTGCATCGAAGCAACACTGGTTGGGGCGATTATCGAAATCGGACATCACCGGTTTCGAGGTTTTTTGTCGGTTTTGCGTTTCTTTTTTCAATTTGTACGATGTTTTCGGGTCTTGTCGCGGGATGCTCGGACAGCACCGCCAACGAAAGCACCGGCGCGGACGCCGATATTGAAACCGAAACCGAAATGGAAATGGAAATGGACGTCGAAGCCGAACTCGTGGAGCCCGTGGTATTCGAGGAATACGAGTGGCTGGAGAACGCACCCGACTACGAAAACGAGTTCTGCTGCCCGGACGCCGAAAACCCCGAAGCGGTGGAAAATCCGGTGTTTATCGAATGCAAGATGGAGGGTGAAAGCTTCGCGACCACTCCGGCTGAGGCGAAGGACGAACTCGTGGTCGTCGCTTACAACGTCGAGCGCGGACGCCATATGACTGAAATGATTGAGAAACTCACGCAGGGCGGCTCTATTCCGACCCCGGATGTGTTTCTGATAAGCGAAGCCGACCGCAACTGCAACCGCAGTTCGAATCGCTACGTGATCCGCGATCTGGCCGAGGCGCTGGGCATGTATTACGTCTACGCCGTGGAATTCGTCGAACTGCCCGACTCACCCGGTACGGGCATCGAGCGCGCCGACTGCGAACACGGCAACGGCATCGTCTCGCGCTACCCCCTGGGCAACGTGCGACAGATCCGGCACGCCACACAGCGCAACTGGTCCGAATCCACCGACGAACCCCGCCTCGGCGGACGTGTCGCCGTGGTGGCGGACGCCTTGATCGGCGAGCGCATCGTGCATCTCGTGGCGGTGCATTTCGAGTCCGACGCCGGGGAGCAAAACCGGGGGCCGCAGGCGGTGGAAACGGCGGAAAACGCCTTGGAAAACGGTGCTTTAAGTATCATCGGCGGGGATTTTAACGCCGGGATGGTGCTTCTGGATTACGAGTTGGGTTCGAACCAGGATCAAACCTTGAAAGCCTTCCTGGACCGAGGCTTTTTCGACGCCCACGCCGCGATTTCTTACGAGGAGCGCGCGACGACCAGCGACGACGTGGCGTTGATCCTCGATTACATCGTGGCGAGCCAGGATGTGGTGACGGAGGCAGGCATCGGCGACAAGGAGGAATACGGCTCGCTGTCGGATCACCTGCCCGTCTGGGCACGCATCGACTTGTCCAGGCTCGACAAGAAGTAGTCCAACACCCCGAAATCAACGGCGAATCACCTGCCCGTGCAGCTTCTCGTCGTGGAAGCCGTTTTCGTCGAGCACGACCTTGCCATTGATCGCCACCAGCTCGATGCCGTCCGGGTCGCGATCGGGGGCTTCGGCGGTGGAATTCGAACGGATGGTTTTGGGATCGAACAGGACGAGATCGGCGAAATATCCCTTTTCGATTTTCCCACGGTTCTTGATCTGCAATTGTTTGGCGGGCAGCGAGGTGCATTTGCGGATTGCTTCCCGCAGCGGGATGCCTTTGCCGCTTAACCCGTAATTACGCAGGAATTTCGGGAAGCAATCGTAGTAAATATGAGAGGGACGTCCGTAGCCGATCAGAATCGTGTCGGTGACGATGGACACGTTGGGATCGATCAGCGTACCCTTCAGGCTCAATTCGATGAAGGGATCTCCGGGGCGGGTGGCGGTTTCGAAAATCAGCACGCGGCCATCTTCCTCCAGTAGAAGGTCGCACACGGCGTCGAAGGGGTGTTTGCCCTGTTCCTTGCCGATTTCCACAAAGTTCTTTCCGATAAGCGACTGATTTTTCTCGGAAATGACGCTCATCACGAACACGCTGCTCCAACCCATCACCTTGAAGAAATTCATCGACCAGGAGTTGCCTTCCCGGTGCGGCCATTTCGAGTCGCCGGTTTCGATATCGTGCAGGATTTTCTTGCGGGTTTGCGGGTCGCGGATGCGCTCGGTGATCTCTTCTCGTTTGCCGTCGAGCACCCAGGGTGGGAAAAACGCGATCAGGTGCGTGAAACCGGCGCTGGTCGGCATGGCGTCCATTCCGATCGGATACCCCTCACCGATGCGCTTGGCGGTGAGATCCAGAATCGGTCGCAGACCGGTATCGAGTGGGACATCCACCGGGAGACGGTTGTAAAAGTCCGAACCCAGGGCGACGATACCGTCCATAACGCGGTTGAGTGGCCACGGGAAATTGGGCACCCAGAACATGTGGGACATCTGCACGGGAACTTCCGCCTCACGACAAACGGTGAACACTTCATCCACCGCCTTGCCCAGCGTATCGGAGTTGTAGCTACGCAGGTGCGAAGTAAACACCCCGCCGTAACGGTTGATGGTGTGCCCCAGTTCGATCAGTTCCCGCGTGTCCGACTGGCTGCCGGGAAAATACTGCAAGCCGGTGCTCATGCCGACCGCGCCTTCTTCCAGGCACTGGGAAAGCTGCTTTTTCATATGTTTCAGGTCTCTCCGGCTCGCCAACTCCCGGCTGCTGCCCATGGCGTTCATGCGGAGAATGCCATGCGGCGCGAGCACGGCGAAGTTAAGCAGACTTCCCTGTTTTTCCACGGCATCGAGCATTTCACCGAAGCCGGACCAGTGGATGATCGGTTCGGGATCTTCGCCGATGAACATGTCGAAGAACGCCATCGCGAAATCGCGGTTTTCCTCGCCGATAGGCGCGAAGGAGACGCCGCAGTTTCCGCCGACGAACGTCGTAATGCCCTGCCGCACGAGGGGTTCCAGCCGTTTGGAGTGGTCCTCGCGCACGATGGTGAAATCGGCGTGGGAATGTACGTCGATGAAACCGGGAGACAACGCCAACCCACGTGCGTTGATGCGCCGGTCCGCCTCCGCATCGGATAAGCGACCGATTTCGGTGATTTTCTCCCCCTTCACACCCACATCTGCGCGATAGGCTCGCCGTCCCGTTCCATCGTAGATATCCGCCTGTTCCACAATCAGATCGAATTGCATACCGTCTCTCCCAATTTGTAGGTCGATGCACCGCGTCATTACATCGCGCAGTGTAACGCAATCGTCTCGGGCGGTCAATCGGGGAGATCATGATTTGAAAGGGGAAAATCTTTACGGAAACGCAATCTACAATTCAGGGAAGGATTGGCGGCATTGTGGAAAGTGAAACGTGGTGAATGAGGCTGGTGTTCTATAGGAAAGCATCGCCCGGCAAGGAAGAAACGATTATTGTATGTAACAGTCGGAAGGATCGGGGGGATTTGCAGAAGCTATCGGTGCTACGAAAAAAAAAAGCAAACGATCCATAAATCCGAGCGTTTGCAAAAAAAGAACCCCGCCGAAGGCGGGGTTCGAAGATTCGTGAGAATCTTGATTACTCGCAGGACGTCATGTCCATGCCACCGTTGCGGTTGGTCAGTTCCAGCGTGCAGTGCTTGACGGCGTTGTTGCTGGACGGCGAAACCGCGCGGTTCGAGGAGCCGCTGCTTTGGACGCTGTAAGTGTAGAACGCGGGGCCTTTGCCGATGAAGACGTCGGCGGCGGAGTCGGTGTCGCCATCGAGGTTGTAGTCCAGGGCGGCAAGGCTGGTGGCAAAGTGCTGGTTGCCAAGGAACGGGTGGTCATAGTAGGACAGCTGGGCGGTACGAATATCGCCGAGCACGTTGATCGCTTCCGCTTCGCGGCTCTTCATGACGTAATCGCTGTAGGCCGGAAGCGCAACAGCCGCCAGAACGCCGATAATTGCGACAACGATCATCAGTTCGATCAGGGTGAAACCTTTTTTCATCATCTCCTCCTTACACAGAAAAAAATCTCCTCCAGAACTTTTGATTGTCGTTCTGGCTCCAACGATGTCCAAGTGTAGAAGCAACCTCCGTGCCATTTTTTTCTTGAATCGAAAAATCTTTGTTGTTTCGGAATGTTACCTCGCATCTAACACTTATTAAACAGTTAATTGAAGATCATTTCCCCGCCCGAGTGACAAATTTTGTCTGTTATTGACAGAAAAAAAACCGAGAAAGTGACAATTAGTGGCAATTACTTCACATATGACTCGTTGAATGTAAAGTATTCTGATACTTGTTCTTTGGCTTGCTCCGATATCGGCATGGAGGATCTCGCCTCAGGCCGGATTTTCATCTCCGCTTTTTTCTCATTTTCGAATATTTCATGAAGGCGTCCGAGACCCTCGTCTGTATGGAACCTCTTAAAAAGAATGAGGAAAATCCCCTCTGACGTTGATTTTTCGTGTTTTTTACCGATGAAACTGGTAAATTCTATTGCGTTCGGGATTGGGCTGTACTATGTGCCTTGAAGTTCGGTTTCGTTCGTTGCAATGGAGAACGAAGAGTCCGATTTAAAACCGGTTGGCCATTGAGTAGTGTTCAACGCCCATTTCGGGCCTGGCAATCCAGTTTTTATTCGCGGGGGGGATGCCGGTATCGTGTCGGCAATGATAGGTTTTGTTTGGATATTTCCCAATTCGAGGTGTTCCTATGAAATTTCCGAAAGTTGAGGCCAGAGTGGAATCGATGGACGGCAACACCGCCGCCGCAACCAGCGCTCACGCCATGAGCGAGGTCATCGCAATTTATCCCATCACTCCTTCGTCGCCGATGGCGGAGGCCGCCGACGAGTTTTCGGCGAAAAAACGCGAAAATATCTTCGGTCGCATTCCGACCGTATATGAAATGCAGAGCGAAGGTGGCGCGGTCGCGGCGATTCACGGCGCAATGTCCGCTGGAACGCTGACCACCACCTTTACCGCGAGCCAGGGCCTGCTCCTCATGATCCCCAGCATGTACAAAATCGCAGGGGAAATGACACCGACACTGTTCAACGTCACGGCCAGGACGATTTCCTCGCACGCGCTGTCGATTTTCGGCGACCACTCCGACGTCATGGCCTGCCGCCAGACCGGATTTTCGATGATCGCCTCCAGCGACCAGCAGGAAGTCATGGACCAGGCCGCCATCGGCATGGCGGCGGCGATCAACTCGTCCATGCCGTTTTTGCATTTCTTCGACGGATTCCGCAGTTCCCACGAGATTTCCAAGGTCGAAACCCTTTCCTACGACACGATGCGCGCCATGGTGGACATGGACGCCCTCGCCCGGTTCCGCGCCCGCGCGCTCAATCCCGATCGCCCAACCTTGAAGGGCACGGCGATGAATCCCGACATCTGGTTCCAGGGTGCGGAAGCCCGCAACCCGGTGCACGCCTCCATCGCCGGGCACCTCGTACAAGCATACGAGACGTTCGGGAAACTCACTGGCCGCAACTACCGCCCCTACGAATATTACGGACATCCCGAAGCGGAAACCGTGCTGGTCATCATGGCGAGCGGCTCCAACGTGGCGCAGGAAACCGTTGAATTTCTTAACGAAACCCGTAACACGAAGCTCGGTGTGCTCAAAGTACGCATGTTCCGGCCTTTCGAGACTAGTATGTTCATCGACGCCATGCCGAAGACCGTCAAACAGCTCGCCGTGCTCGACCGCACCAAAGAGCCGGGAAGCGTGGGCGAACCCCTGTACCTCGACACCGTGGGCGCATTCGGCGAATCGCTACGACAGGGGAAAATCGACCGGATGCCGCACGTGATCGGCGGACGTTACGGTTTGTCCTCGAAAGACTTCACTCCGACGCAGATCAAATCCGTGTTCGATCACATGGAATCCACCGATCCCTCCAACTGGATTCACGGGTTCACCGTGGGTATCGAGGACGACCTTTCCAACTGTTCGCTGCCAATCAAGGAAGAGATCGACACCGAGAAAAGCAGCGTAAGTCGCCTGAAATTCTGGGGTTTGGGCTCCGACGGCACGGTCGGCGCAAACAAAAACTCCATCAAGGTCATCGGCGACAACTCCGACAAGCACGTCCAGGCCCACTTCGTCTACGACTCGAAAAAAGCGGGCGGAACAACCGTCAGCCACCTGCGCTTCTCGGACGATCCGATCCTTTCCAACTACGAAATCAACAACCCGAACTTCATCGCCATCCACAACCATGAATTCCTTGGGAAATACGATCTTCTGGAAGGTCTGGTGGAAGGCGGAACCGTGTTGTTGAACACCGATGTGGAACCCGAAAAAGTCTTCTCCATCTTCCCGGAAAGCGATCAGCGGACGATGATCGAGAAGAAGGCGAAACTGTACGCCATCGACGCCCACAAGGTCGTGCGCGAACTGGGACTTCCCGGACGCATCAACACCACGATGCAGGCCGCGTTTTTCAAGATCGCCGATATCCTTCCCGAAAGCGTGTACGTTCCCGCCGTGGAAGAGCGCATCGTCAAGACCTTCTCCAAAAAGGGGCAGAAGGTGGTGGACATCAACCTTGCGGCCTTCCGTCGCGGTCTTGATTCCTTCGTGGAAATCCCGGTTCCCACCGGCGTGGTCGAATCGAGTGCCGTGATTCCCGAAGTCCATCCGCTCGAAGGTGACGATGCCATCGCCGGAACGATCAACGACATCATCGTGCCGATCATGAAGCTTCAGGGAGACCGCATCCCGGTTTCCAAGGTGCCCGCCGACGGCGTGTTCCCCACCGGCACGACGAAATACGAAAAACGCAGCATCGCCACCTACGTTCCCAAATGGGATACCGACCTGTGCATTCAGTGCGGATATTGCGCGTTTGCCTGCTCCCATGCGGCAATTCGGCTGAAAGTCTCGAATGCGGGCGAAATTCAGATGGACACTTACGAAACCATCCCGCTCAAGGGCAAAGGTGCCGCCGAGGACGACCGCTGGCGCGTGCAAATCTACCCCGACGACTGCACCGGCTGCGGCGTATGCGCCGAAGTCTGCCTGGGACGCAACAAAGAGACCGGCGCGAAATCCCTGACCATGGTTCCCAAGGGTGAGATCATCGCGGAACATCGCGAAACCCTTAAAGAATTCGAGCGTCTTCCCGAAACCCCGGCCCAGTTCGCCAACAAGGCGCTGGTCAAGGGCGTGCAACTCGTGAACCCGCTGTTCGAGTTCTCCGGGGCCTGTGGCGGATGCGGCGAAACGCCTTACGTGAAACTGGCGACGCAGCTTGTGGGCGACCGCATGATCCAGGCCAACGCCACCGGCTGTTCCTCGATCTACGGCGGAACCGCTCCGACGGTGCCGTTCACCCGCAATCCCAAGGGACGCGGACCGGCCTGGGCCTCCTCGCTGTTCGAAGACAACGCCGAATTCGGCCTGGGCATTCGTCTGGGCGTCGAATACCTCCAGGAAACGGCCTGGAACCTGCGGCGGCAACTGCTTGACGATTCCTCTACTGGTAGCGAGTTGCGCAAAGCGCTCGAAGCCATCGCGCCGCTGTCGGTGCAGGAAAAAGACGACGAGGCCTACAAAACCAGCAAGCAGGCGGCGGACCGCGTCGCGAAGCTGCTGGCCGGAGCCACCGATAGCGCGGGCGAGGAGTTGGCAAAACTCGTCACCTACCTTACGGATGTCAAGGTGCTGATCGTCGGCGGCGACGGCTGGGCCTACGACATCGGATACGGCGGACTGGATCACGTCATCGCGTCGGGCAAGAACGTCAACATCCTGGTGCTGGACACCGAAGTCTATTCCAACACCGGCGGGCAGCGTTCGAAATCCACCTTCATCGGCGGCGTGGCGAAATTCGCCGCAATGGGCAAGGAAAACCACAAGAAAGACCTCGGCATGATGGCGATGAACTACCGCGACGTGTACGTCACTTCGGTAGCTTTCGGCGCGAGTATGCAACAGACCTTGAAAGGTATGCGCGAGGCCGTGGAATATCCCGGAACTTCGCTGATTATCGCCCTGTCCACCTGCATCGAGCACGGCGTGCCGATGGCCAAGGGACCAGAATTGAGCAAGCTGGCAGTCGATACCGGATACTGGCTGCTGTACCGCTACGATCCGCGCCGCATGGCCGAAGGCAAGAACCCGCTGCAACTCGACTCGAAAGAGCCGAAAAAAGAAGTTATCGAGTTCCTCAACAGCGAACGCCGCTTCAAGCGCCTGCTTGACGAACGTCCCGCGCGGGGAGAAGCACTGTTCAAGGAGGCGCAACGCTTCGTCAGCAATCGCTACAGCTACTACAAGAAACTGGCTGAAATGAGCTTCGAGGACTGGATCACCCGGTAATCCTCATACGAGCCTGATTTCGTTCGTTTCGCCCCCTCTTCCGAGGGGGCTTTTTCGTGGGAAAACAAGGATTTAATACCATTTCGTCTTCAACGATCCAATTTCTGTCATTATCAGCGAAGGTGGATAATCCAGTCTTGGTGCTTGCATTCCTGGATCTTCCGCCTTCGCGGAGGATGACAAATCCATGATTTGAAATTAGATGATTGATGCCGAAATCGTATCAATCTTTATTGAAAAGATGCCGGTTGATGGCCATCAGCCCGCCTGCGTCGTGAACGTCTTTGGGTAGCACGGGCACCATGGAAAGGCTATCGAGACCGGTGTTTTTACGGAACCGGGCAACATTGCGCCGATAAACGGCATTGAGTGCGTTTTCCCGTTGCCGCAATTCGTCAAGCCGCTCGAAAAGGGCGGGCAGTTTGTCGGCCAACTCTTCGTGATTTTTCAAGAGAGGCCGCAGGGTTTCGTCGTCTATTTCCTCGGAATCACTGGAGTGAGGCAGGTAGGCACGGTTAACGATCACCGCTTCCGGGTGCATGTCGAATTCCAGAAGTTTGCGGTGAAAGTAGGCGGCCTCATCAAGGGTGTTGAATTCGGGCGACGTGACCAGCACGAAGGCGGTGCGCTCGTCGCGCAGCAGTGCGTAGACGCCTTCGGCCCGACTGCGGAACCCGGCGAATAAGTCCTTGAATTCCAAGAAGAAATCCACCAGATCGCGCACGAAGGCTTCCCCTACGAGCAGTCCAAGCAACTTGACGACAAGATCCGAACCTCGCCGGAACAGCACCGAGCCAACTCCGCCGATGCCCCAACTTTTGCCGAGTTGGGGCAACAAGAACCATTTCAGGATGTTCTCGTCCAGAAAAGAAGCCATCCGGTTGGGAGCGTGCAGAAAATCGAGCGCGTTTTTGGTGGGTGGCGTGTCGAGCACCACGAGGTCGTACTCTTTGCGCTGCATGATGTCGTACAGGCGCTCCATCGCCACGTATTCCTGCGACCCGGCCAAGGCGTTGGACAACTCGGTATACACGAAATTGTCTAGTATTTTCCGTGCACTACGCTCGCTTGGCGTAATACGGCGAATGAGATCGTCGAAGCTCTGCTTGGTATCGAGCATCGCCGCGTACAACTCGCCTTCGGTTTTCACACCCTGTTTTTCCAACAATTCCTGGGGAACGCGCTTTTCCTCGTTGCTCAGGCCGTCGAGTCCGAGGCTGTTGGCCAACCGCCGGGCGGGGTCGATGGTCAGCACAAGCACCTTGCGTCCTTGAGTGGCGGCTTGGAGCCCCAGAGCCGCCGCCGTAGTGGTTTTTCCCACGCCGCCAGAACCCACACAGACGATCAGCCGCCGGTCCACGATTCGTTCGGATATCGAAGCGCTTTGCATGGGTTTCACGTCCTACAACTGGGGGTCGAGGTGATCGGCAAGCGTGCCGAGCTGGACACGGTCCAGATGCGCCAGCAAAAGCCGAGGAAGTTCCACGATACGCTCGGTCAATTCAGTTCTCAGTCGTTCGAGATATCCCCGCGTGCGCCGCTGTTTTTCGGCATGATTTTCCCCGGCGGCTAGCAGATCGCGCAGAGACTCCGGCGCGTCGTCGGGCAGTGCGTCGCGCAAGGCTTGCAGGGCGGCGAGATCGTGAGGACCGATGACTTCCGGCTCGATCTGGTTGGCGAACACGACCCCCAGCTTGACGCCCACCTCTTCGGCCAGCTTACGGCCCAACTCGATCGTCTCGTTGACTGGCATTTCCTCCGGCAGCGTCACGAGATTGATACAGGAACGCACGGGATCGACGATCAGATCCTGATAGCGGCGCGCCAGTTTGTACAGTGGACCGATACGGGTCAGTCCGGCGATCATCGCCGGAATCCGCAGCATCGCCAGTGCGTGGCCCGTCGCCGGAAGATCGACGATCAAAAGATCGTAGCGACGGTTGCCGATGTCGTCCCGTTCGCGTTCGAGCTTCCAGATTTTATGGATCGTCGCCACTTCGTTGACGGCTGGGGCGGTACGGAAAAAGTACTGTAAAACCGAGTTATTGGCGATCATTCGCGCCACGAGTTTGATCTTGGTCTGTTCGAGAATATATTCTTCGAGCGCCTCGAAAGGATCGATGTTGATAGCCCAGATGCCGTCGATCAGTTCGAGCGGCTCGAAGCCGATGTAGGAGACCCCGAACAACTTGCGCATGGCCGATTCGGTGTTGACCTCGACGAGCAATACCCGCTTGCCTCGCTGCCGGGCCAGCAGACCAACAGCCGCCGACACCGTGGACTTGCCGACTCCGCCTTTTCCGGTGAACAGCAGCATCCGGTGGTCGAACAATGACACGTGCACCCTCGTTCATCTTGTTGCAAATCAATCCTTCGATGCCCGTACCGTAATCGTTTCCGTCCCGAAAAGCAAGATTCCCGACGCTCGCCCCGTTAGCCCGCATAATTCATGAAGAATCTACTGCGACTTGAAAATCCTCGATCTTTCACTTGTTTCCCGATTTTCATCCTCGACAGACTGTAAAGTATGCCTGCGGGTGAAAATCGGTCCAACTTCATGAAATATCTTCGGTTTTCGGCGTCTCGCTACGATCCTCATGAATAATGCGGGTTAGGAACGGCGGAAATGATAAAAGTGCGAATGTGGAATGGATCCATAGGGTCCGATTGCCTCTCCCGCTGGGAGAGATCGGTGCGAAGCACCACAGCCTGCTGACAAAGTATCTATTTTTGTAGAAACATTTGTCACCCCCGCGAAGGCGGGGGTCCAGGTGCTTGATATTGCTCTGGATTCCCGCCTGCGCGGGAATGACATTTATGCTAAACTGGGACTGGAAATCAAATTCAGGAGGTTTGTCAATACTCTGCGGTGCGAAGCATCAGGTGAGGGATTTTGCCCCATATGGAAAACCCTCACACTGAACCCTCTCCCTCAGGGAGAAGGAATTTGCACATCATATCAAATAGTTACCGTATCCCATCGTCGAATACTCGTTGCTATTTTTTCACACAGATCACAAAGTGGGTTTTGAAGGTTTCGTCGCTTTGCACCCAGATTTTTCTCCCCTTTATTTCATATTTGCTGAATTCCACCGTATCTCGATATGATCGATCCGATAAAGATTCCGTGGCGGTCCAATATTTAACACCGCATAACCCTTTGAAGTCATCGGGTACGCCGCATTTGTCGGAGGCTCGTTCATATTCCGCCAAAGTTTTCATCTCATTTACCGTAGGCAAGCGCCATCCCGTTTGACCATCGAGATTCAGATTTTCGCAATAATCTACAGCCTCCTGCCAGTTCAGCCTGTATTTATTCGCGAAAAAGCAGTGGGTCATCGATAGACCGACCGCCATTAATACCAATATTTTCATAAAGTTACGAGCTTTTCGATTTCGACCTGTCATTACGACAACTCCTTCCATGCCTCCAGGAGAAACTCAGTCCTCGTTCGTTTTCTCGCGATAGGGTTCCATTTGCCAGATAAGCCCTGTTTTCGGATCTTTCCACGAACCTTCGCCCACAGATTTTTTTACTACTGGCTCTTTCTTCTCGATCTTCTCTGTCTTTCCTTCCCGAACACATCGGGTATAAAAGTTTGATCCTCCACTGGAACCCCAACTCGCTTTTGACGGATATGATCCTGTGACGAGTTTTCCCTGTTTCCCTTTCGCGTAATTCACCCCGTAGAATCCAACGTAAAGCATGGCGCCCGGATCTTCGCTGGAGGTCCAATACACTCCACAAGTTCCGACTAGCGGATCAGGCCAGTAGCACCCATTGAACGGTCTTTTCCGGACCAACGCAGAGAGTTCTTCCCGAGAAGGCAATCGCCAATCCGTATTGCCGAAAAGATCGAGTTCTTTGCAGTATGAATTTGCCTCGGGACCTTTATAGGTTGTCTCAGGTGGGATAACCTGCCAGGTAAGCTGCATCGATTCGTCATACCAGATTTTGGGTGGGCCGGTATCCATGACCGCCATGATTTTGACATCCTTGCCTTCTGATACGGTTGTTTTACCTTCGTATCTGCCTTCCTCATTCTTCACTTCAAGGGCATACTCCCCCGCCAGTATTTTCTTCTTGAACGGCGTTTTGCCGACCTTTTCGCCATTCAGGAACACTTCCGCACCCATCACCGGCTGCTTCTGGCCGTCCTGTTTTATAAAGGCTTCCACCTTGATAAGACCCATCTGGCCTGTCAAGACGGCATCTATTGCCGCAATCTGGCCGACCTCCACGTTGACCAACTTCTTGTAATCGTTGTGCGAAGCCAGTTTCAGCGTGACTTTCCGGCTGCCAATGGCGATCTGATCCACGATGGCGGGCGTCGTTTTGCCGCTGTCCACACCATCGATGAGGATGCTTGCGCCTGCGGGCTTGCTCGTCACGTTGATGGCTCCAAAATTCGCCTCCAGGCGTTCGTCGACCGCAAACGTCTTGCCGTTGCCCAGGCTTACCGGCACCGTGCGGGACAGGTACTTGTCCTTTTTCAGCGCCAATTCGTAATCGCCTGCTTTTTTCATAGGGAAGGTATGAGGCGTATTGAAGCCCGTCGGCTCGCCCTGTATCCAGATTTCCGCCCCACTCGGGATACTCGTCACCTTGAGCACGCCATAATTGGGGCCGAGTTTCATTTTGAACTGTGCCCCTTCCTGTTTGAGTTGCACACGTTTGCTGGCAGGAATCCACAGTTCCCCCGATTTGAGCATGACGACGTACTCTCCCACCATCAACTCTTTGACGAAGGGAGTCTTGCCCATCTCCTTGCCGTTGACGAAAACCGTCGCACCTTTGGGCTCGCTCTCCACGGACAAATAGCCTTTTTCGTCCACAATCGGGTTTTTGATGGTGCTGCCGTCGTCGTCGAACTTGTTGCGGAAGGTCTGTACCCGCACGCCGTCGTCCACGTCTTCCGGCGCTCGGACCGTGATGATCTGCGCCAGGATTTTATCCACCGCCGTGTTGACAGCGACCCTGAGCGAGGCTTTATCCTCCCGAAATCCTTCGCCTTTATACGCTTCCTGGGCGCTGGCCTTGACGCAATCGTCCTTTTCCAGGCGTAGCGACAGGTAACGCTCCCCCGTGGAATCGCCGGTGAGTTTGACCCGCAAGACGCTATTGGCCGGAAAACTTGCCGAACAGACCTCGCTCTTGCCACGAGCAATATGCCCGCCCGAAGCCGTCACCACGTCGAACTTGCTGCGCTGCTGGAGCCGGGCGACCACATCGTCGCGCACCCAGCTCGGATTCGAGCCGATGGCGTACTTGTCGCCAAATACCTCGGGGTCATCGACCTTGATCTTGTACGTGGTATCGCGCAAGTAGCTGCGAATCGCCTCCTCGACCGGCTCCACCCGGTGCGAACGCATGGCGATGTTGCCTTCCCAGGAAAACAGCAAGGATGTCGGCAGGTTGGCGACTTCGAACTTTCGCTGCAACACGCCGTCGGCATCGCACAGGCTTTTGTCCGGCGACCATTCCGGCGGCTTCGAGCAGACGCCTTCATCCGCCGAAACCACGATGAAACGCAACCCGGATTTTTTATACTTGCGATGCAGCTTTTTCCACTCCGGCACAGCCTCCATACAGGGCTTGCACCATGAAGCGTAGAACTCGACCACCACAAGCTTCACCCCAGGGTGAGACAACTCGGCCTGGATATCGAGGGTGTTTTCCGACGAATGCACCTCCCCCACCGAAAAGAGCAGAAATAAAAAAACACAGAACTTACCGATAACATTGATTTTTCTCTCAACCATGATTCAACAGGCCTTCCCCGAAGCGTATTTCGTTGTGGATCTGTTCGTGCGTCTGTCAAAATGAATGCGAATACTATACACGGGGAAAAGAGGTTCGTGAATAGAAAATCGTTCCTGTTGGGGATAACAAAACGAGAGTTTTGAAGTGAAATGCCGTGGTGAGGCGGCCCGCGTTTCGGAGCAAAAACGTTCCGATTGCCGCATTTTATTGAACGTCTTACGTGCTTTGTGGTTAAATGGGACGATTCGCTCTGGGAACGTCGGAGCGACGCACGAAGCTGCCCTGCAACCGGGGCAGTGACGGGGAACAGGCAGCGAAAAAGGATGGCGGACGATCATGCGTTTCGCAGGACCATGTAAAAACAAATCCAACTGGTACACCGACGTACCGTTGCGCGTCATCGTCGAGAGCGCCGATGAGGTCACCGATCACTACCGGCGATACTGGAGCAACGGCCTGTGTGTCGTGCACACCTCCAACCAGGCGGTGGTCGGCGACGTGCGGGAAATTGTCATCGAGTTGCCCAACAGCGTGGAAATCCTCATCGAAGGACTGATCGAATCGACGAAAACCATGGACCAGGGAGCCCAGCTTTCCCTGTTCCGCTTTCCCGGGCTTCCCGAAACGGATCGGCGGATGATCGACGTCTACCTGGACTCCACCTCCAGTCTGGCGTTGAGTTCCTTGCAGCATTCCTCTCATATGGAACTGGACGAGATTTCCATCGCTCCCGACGAGTTGACGTTCGTCCCCCTTGACGTAGGAGACGACGAAGAGTTCATCGCGCCCCCTGACGGAGATGGACAGACGGATTTTTCGGCGAGTGACGAATCGACCACCGATTTCGAGTTTTCCCACGAGGAGGAGTTGCTTCCGACCTTCGAAACCGAGGTGGACGACGCCTGGGTCGAAAACCTCCGGAATAATCCCGAAGGCGTCATTCGATGCTGCAAACCCGGTCTTGCTCCGGCGGAATTCGTCGATGGCTTTTCCCGCCTTCTGGCCTCGATTCCCAAGCTCGTGGCCTTGCAGGATCTCTCCATCGTCATCTTCGTACTCGATCACCTCCTTTCCGTGATAGACGAGGTGGAAGCCGATCAGGCGATGGTCCTGGAAAAACATCTTTCCGCCGCACTCAACCGGGACATCGTGACGTTTCTCGGAAAGGTTTTCGAACAACACAATACCTCTCTGCTCATTCGCGGCGCGGTGGTTCTCGTGTATGCGGGGGAGGAAGGGGCCAGAGTCCTTTTCGACGCCCTCATCGCCGAAGAGGACGAAGACACCCGGCAGATCGTCGTGCAGGCGCTTGCGGAAATCGGAGATGCGGCGCTTCCCGAACTGCTGCGACGACTGGAAAAGGCGTCCTACCTGGAAAACAACGTCGTAAGCCACCTGGTCCACCTGATCGGCGCTTTGGGCCATGTGGAACACTGGGACGCCGTGCACGGATTTCTCACGCACGACGATCCGGTCCTGCGAATGGAAGCCCTTTCTTCCATGGCCCGATTGGACCCCGGCAAAAGCGAAACGATGCTGCTCGACGCCCTCGACGACTCGGACCCCGACATGCGCCGGACGGCTATCGA
The DNA here is from genome assembly GCA_963663525.2 of Myxococcota bacterium. GTDB lineage: Bacteria > Myxococcota_A > SURF-8 > SURF-8. The sequence continues at coordinate 1,776,923 of CAXXHC010000001.1, read as the reverse complement.
GGGCTTGATTCTGGCGCAGTCTTTGGAAAAAGCGGGACTGGACTATTACATGGACGTGCTCAAGGGCGATCGCATCGAACCGGGAGAAACCCAGCTTCTCGTCATGCAGGCCGTCGCGCAAGCCTACGAAATCATTCCGGATACGATTTCCGGCTTTGCACCGATCGTGCGCAGCATCATCGATCCGGACTTTACCGAAACTCCCCGTTCGGTGCTTGAATTCGACAATTTGTCGCCTGAAGCCGCCGTGGGCGCCGTGGAATTGCTCGGAAAAATCGGCGAGGCCGACGTACTGCCCGCGCTGAAGGAACTTCAAAGCATGGGCGATCCCATCGTAGCTGAAGCTGCGGAACAGGCCATCGAAACCATTTCCAAGAAACAGACCTCGCCATGATGGTCGCCGTACCTACCGGGTTCACCCAATCCACCGGACGACCACCCATTGGAACCACATTGGCGGTTTTCGGCTGTTTTTTAGGATTGCTGCTGGCTGCGTATCTCCAACATCATGAATCCCTGCAACGCCTGCTGCCTTATCTGTTCATCGCACCCAAACCTCGCCCGATTTCCTGGCTGAGCCACCTCTTTTTACCCTCCGACACGCTGCAACTCGTCGTTTCCGGCGGGATGCTGTTCATCTCCGGGGTGATCGTCGAGGGGCGCTGGACGATCTTCGGCTTTTTGGCGGCTTTCGTGCTCTGCGGCGCGGCGGCGGCGGTGGCGACGGTCGCCTTTCACAGTCCCTCTCCGGTGGCGTTGACTGGCCCGACCGGTGCAGTCGCGGGCTTGTTGGTCATTTCCTTTTTCATCGCCCCGCGCATGGGCGTCGAAATGTCCTACATGATGCTGGGATTTTTCAAGCTCCGCCGAGGGGTTTTCGTCGTCGGACCTCTGTTTCTGCTGGTCGCCTGGGCCGTGTTTCAGGCAGCGTGGCCGACCCTGGCGGAATGGCTGCGGGCGTCCTGGCCCGAAGGGATGCCGATGCTTGCCTCGCCGCTGGACTGGGCGGGACAATGTGGCGGCGCGATGGCGGGACTCGTCCTGGCGCTGTTCTCCCTCAAGGGCGACCTTTTCCGCTATTTCCGCCGGCAGGAACTGATCCCGGTTCACGTATCCTCGGAGGCCATCGTCAAGCGTCAGCCGCAGCTTTTCGAGCAGGCAAGCCGGGAGCATCGTCAGGCGCTGTCGTCGGTGGAACTGTCGCTGGGAAGCGATTACAGCCCCGAAATGAAGCTCAAACAGGTCACCATGGAACTGATGTCCATGGGCAATTCCCGAACCAGCGAGTTGCTGACGGTGCAAGATCCGAACTTGTACACAGAAAACCAGCTCGCCCCCGATGACGACGACGAGCCGGACAGCTCCTCGGCCAGCGCCAGTTTGTCGAGCGTTCTCCAGACCATCGGCTCGCTGGCGATTCAGAGAAAAAGCCCCAAAAAGGACGCCGAGACCCTGGGGCGCTTGGAAAGCGAACTGATCGCCATCGCCAACCTCGGAGAATGGAAGCTGTTTTTCGACCGCTTCCCCGCGTTTTTCTCCGACTCCGAACGCTACACCGGCGAACCTTATCTCCTGTTGCTGGCGGCCAACCAATATGGCCGGGTGAAGCAGTGGGAATGGGTGAGGCAGATCCTGCAACGCCTCTGGGAAAAACACCCGGACTGCGAAGTCACCGACCAACTCGCCCACCACAGCCTCGCGTCCATGATTTTCGAAAAAAGGAGCGCCAAGCCGTATATCCGCCGGATCGGTCGCTGTTTCCTGGAAGGCATTCAGGACGAGCACTGGCGCAAAGAAGTGGCGGGATTGCTCGCCAAGGTCTCGGTTTGGCTCGTGTTTTCGTGGATTGGGCTTGTGGCGTGGGGATTCGTGGCGCCCGTCTGGGCCGCTGCCCCGAAACCGGCGTTTCGTTTCTGCGTGGATGAAGTCGTCGAGGATGCCGTCACCGAGATCGTCGGCAAAAAGCAGCACGCACCGGGCGAAGTGGCCGTGATTTCCGACACCACGGCGAACTGGAAGCGCCGGATATTGCAGGGAAAAGAGCACTGCGACCTCTTCATTCTCGAAGGTTCCGACGCCGTGCGTATGATCCGCAAAGAGGGGCCGTTCAAAGGGGCGGTGATTCTTCCCGTCGCCCAGACGCAGCTCTCCGTCTGCCAGCGCCTGGACGAGTACAACCCGGCCTCCAACCCGGTGCGAGACATCAAAGGGGTCGAAAAAGGCCGTCTCGTGACCCTCGATCCCGTCGCCACCCCTGCGGGTGTCCACGCCGAGTACGCCCTGAAAGCCATGGGGCTGTGGAAAAGCACCGAGGAAAAACTGAGGCACGTGGCATCCAGCCGGGAAGCGATCCTTGAAGTGAAGGAAAAACGCGCCGACATGGCTGTGCTGTACCGTTCGGCCACCGTGGCCGAGCCGAAACTCAAGGAAATCCTCGTGATTCCGGTGCAAATGACGCTTCCCATCGTGTATTTCGGCGTCATCCCGGATGACGGCAACGCGAAACGCTTTCACGCCTATCGCTGGCTGCAGGAACTCACGATGCAGAACACCGCCGATATCTGGACCTTTTTCCGCTTTTTCCCGCCCGTCGAGGACGACACAATCCCCCAGGAATTGCAGGAGTAGCGTTCATCCCGTCAATTTGTGATGGCGTTTTGATGAAACGGCATGTTTTGTGGGGAAATGGGCTATTTTTTCACATTTTGTGAGGGCCAGATTTCCACAGTGGGCGTCCCCGGCGCGAGGTCGGGATGTTTCTTCACGTTGGCGTAGAGTTCGCACAACGGCAGGCCGTTGACCGTCACCGCGTCGATGGCGTAAGGCACGCCCAGCGTGTCTCGCATTTCGTAGATCCAGTCGTAATGCACTCGCCAGTTGTTCAGCACGAAGAAGTCCGCGTCGTCCTTGTTGTCGGTGCGGCGAAGATCCTTGCGCAACAGGCCGTCCTGGCGGTAGGCGTTGAGGGAGTCCCAGGGTGTGTTGTTGTAATAGACTTTCGCCCGTTGCGGTGCGACTTCGTTGAGTTTATCCAGCACGCCACGAGTCGAAACGGCCCAGAAGGTCCGCTGCATCCCGACTTCCTCGGCGGCGTTCGTTCCACCCATCAACTCGTTGTAATAACTGAGACTTTGCGGATGCGTGTTAAAGATTCCCAGCACGCCGGGCAACAACGCCGCAGCCAATAGCAGCGAAAATGCGGCTCCAGCAAGTTTTGGAGCGTGTATTGTTGAAACGATCCACGCCGCCGTCTGCTTGAGCACCAACGCCCCGCCGATCGCCAGAAACGGCATGGAGGCCATGAAATGCTTGGTGCCGCCGTATATCGGCGTTTTCGGGTTGGCGATAATCAGTAGCGGCGTCACTGCACCCAACACCACCAGCAAGGTGTCCCAGCGCGGCGTAATCACCGGCGTCCGGGATTCATCCTCGGTGTTCAGCACATGGCCGGATTCCCATCGGAGCGAGAAAATTCCTGTTTTTTTCAAAGAGTTAGCTTCGAATTCGATACCCGTGGATTCGGCTTTTTTCACCCGCCAAATCAACACGCCCAGTCCGATCAGGAACAGAAACAGGATCGTCACCGGTATCGTGTAGGAGGACATCACGAAGGGATAATGCCAGGGAAACGGCGGCGGATTGTAGTGCATGTGGCCCAGGTAATAGGTTTCCCAGGCCGGGGGATTCAGGTGGCGCTTGAAGTATCCGCCCAAACGGCCCCAGGTGTCGTACCAGATCCACGGCCAGAAGAGCACCTGCAACAGCGGAGCAAATAGCAACGTGCTCAGCGCCGTAGCCCAGTGCAGGGGGACGGTCGAGCCTTTCCGCAAGAGGGCGTAGCTCAGCCAGCCGCAGAGCACACACAGGGAAATCACGATCCCCAGATTGAGCCACCCCACGCCGAAAAGCCACAAGGGAAACGGCAGCACGAAACAGGCTCCCACAAGGACGAATTTCCAGACGGGCGTTTGTTTCATAAGCTGCGGAATCGCCGGGAAAAAGGCGAAAAAACGGTGGCGATAGGGCGAAGCCATGTAGAGAATCAGAAAGAGAAACGGCAGGAAATACATGAGGTTGCGCGAGGCGATGGCCGTGCCCCACAGCAGTCCCATGCCCCAGGCCCAGCGCCGGGAAATCATTGCCCGGCGAAAACAAATCAGACACAAAAGCCACAACGCCACGGCAGGAGTGTCGAAGGCATTGAGGTGCGCGTGAAAAAACGTATGGGGCAGCACAGCGTAAAGCGCCACCGCGCCCACCGCCACCGGAGGCCCCCAGCGCTCGGCGGCGAAACGGTACAGAAACAGGATCAACAAAAACGAGAACAGCAGAGAATACGCCCGGTGGCTGCTTCCGTAATTCAGAAGGGGGATCCACTCGTGGGTCAGGTGATTGGACAGCCCCATCAGCACCTTGAGCAACGGCGGATGCTCGGCGTTGTTTTTCCAATGGCGGTCGATGTCCTGCCGAGTGAACGAGCGCCCCGGCTGGCCTTCGAACAGGTTTTTCAAAAGCGAGGGATACCAGCCGAAATTAGACCGGGCGGCGCTGAAATAGTAGCCTTCGTCCTTGGCGTAGCCGATGCCGTCCCAGGTCAGGCCGATGGTCGCCACGTAGGCCAGCGCCAGCACGAGTCCCAGCCCGGTGCGGCTCCAGAAAGTCCGGTTTTCGCTCGCTTCATTCATCGGTCACAAACGCTTCGAAAAAGATGTGCCGTCGCCCCTGGTTGTCGGTGGTCAGTACGACGTGCAGGTCATGGATTTCATTGGCAAATTTGGATGTATCGAGGCTCACCCGATGCCAGCCCGGTTCGCTTTCCATGGTGTAACTTTCCAGGGTTTCGGTTTCGGTACCGAAACTGAGGGTGACGCTTCCGCCGCCGTCCAGTGCGGCGGCCCATTCGGTCATGCCGTAGCCGATCACGAGACGCGAGCCCAGCTTGACATCGTGATACACGATGGTTTTGTCACCATCTTGCACGGGATGCGCCCAGATGGATTTCCGCAGCATTCCGCGCCGGGGATGCAAGCGCGTATACACGCTGTGCCAGTCCTGGTTTTCGTCGCACAGGTGCATGTTTTTTTCGGGTTTCCAGGGGCAGAAATGCTTTTTGTTGGGATATGTTACGTACACCTCGGCTTCGGGCACGTGGTCTTCCAGAATGTACCGGCCTTTGGCGAATCCCTTCGTTCCGAATAACGCCACGGTGAAGGCTCCGACTTTTTCCATCACCAGCGGCGAACCGGTTCTCTCTTCCATCGCGGCAAAGTCGCAACGCCCGTAGGCCGCGACGATCCACAGGCGTTCGGCACGGGGGAATTCCTCGATTTCCGGATGGTCGGCCTGGCGGTAAGGCAGATTGCGGCGCACGAACTCGCTCTCGCCAAAAGTGAGCCAACTGGGCGAAATCACGACGATATCGCCGGGCCGAAAATCCTTCTCGATACGTGAAGCGGCACGGCTCCAGTCGTCGGGACCAACATCGGAAACCCACAGATTGAGGTAAAACGACACGGACCACACCGCCAACACCAGCAGCACAGCCGCCGTGAGAAAGGCAAGCAATCGGCCCGTCCGGGTTGTCTCGTTCTCGGCCAACGTTCCTCCGGGTTCCCCAAAAGATGGCCCACGATACCATCCACTCCGATTTCAGCCAAAAAAAAACCGCGGCAAACTGTTGACAATACTTGGAAGACTTCTTTACAATTTCGTCAGCGGAAAAGAGAAAAATGAAGACAGTTATAAAGTACTTGAAATCGGGGGGCTTTCTAGGCATGTGCACGGGTGGATAGCCCGTGTTTTTTTTTGAAGGAGACTGACAATGCCACAACCATGGATGACTATAGAGCGCCATATCGTCGAATCCCAACGCATGTACAACCCTCAGGCAACGGGTGAGTTGTCGAAAATACTGATGGATATCGCGTTTTGCTGCAAAGTCATCAACAAAGACACCAACAAGGCGGGGTTGGCCGATATTCTTGGAAAAGCCAATCGCAACAACGTCCAGGGCGAGGAGCAGCAAAAGCTCGACGTCTGGGCCAACGAGTTGATGAAAAACGTCCTCTCCCGCAGCGGACTGATCGCCGCGATGAGTTCGGAAGAAGAGGAAAAGGCGATTCTCGTACCCAGTGAAAACACCTATGGGCGCTACGTCATCAGTTTCGATCCTCTGGACGGCTCCTCCAATATCGATGCCAACGTCTCCATCGGCACGATATTCGCCATTCATCGCCGACGTTTGGGACAACCTGCCGAAGAAGAACTGTTGCAACCGGGTCGGAATCTCGTGGCGGCGGGGTACGTGATCTACGGGTCGTCCTCGATTTTCGTCTACTCCACCGGTCATGGTGTCCATGGCTTCACCCTGCATCCCGCCATCGGGGACTTCCTGCTGAGTCACCCGGATATCCGCACCCCGGAGCGCGCCAAAATCTACAGCGTCAACGAGGGTCATTCCGACGCTTTCCCGGAAGGGCTGAAAAATTATATCCGCTACGTGAAAACTCCCAACAAGGCGGAAAAGCTGCCGTTATCGGCACGTTACATCGGGTCGATGGTCGCCGACATCCACCGCAACCTGCTTTACGGCGGGGTCTTCATGTATCCTCCGACGCAGAAAGCCCCCAACGGGAAACTCCGCCTGTTGTACGAAGCCATTCCGCTGGCCTTCATCGTCGAGCAGGCGGGCGGCTACGCCTCGGACGGTAAAATTCCCATCCTCGACATCAAACCCGAAGCCCTGCACCAGCGCGTGCCGTTGTACATCGGTTCAACTTACGACGTGAAATTGCTGGAAGAATTCGTGCAGGGCCTGCGCGAGAACTGATCTGCTTCCATACGAGCTCTTAAAAATCGCTTTTCCACCACCGGACCGACCCTAGTCCGGTGATGGAACGTCTTTTCGGGTAAATTCCACCCATTTGCATCTTTGCGTTTTCATTCATGGATGTCAAAAGAGCACCAAACTTGAAAGCCACTGCATCGTGTAGTACGATACGAACGCCTCCAATCGAGAATGTGCGCAATTATGGACCACCATGGAGCATCCGTTCGGGAATCTTGGGAAACGAAGGCGAGGTTTTTCTACCGATACCTGGTCTCAAGCGATGTCTCGATTATCGGCAACGTAATGCCGCTCACGCAAAGGAGTCCCCATGAAAACCGCGATTCCCGTCCTTTTTCTCATCTTCGTGTTTCTATTCGGCTGTGGCGAATCGGATGTGACGATTTTAGGGCCGGATGGCGACTCCGATGCTTTCGAGAAGGCAGAGGACATAGAATTCCCAATATGGACCAATCCAGGGGACGAGGATTCGGAGAGAGTCGAGGAAAATATCTTGGAGAGCGACGAGGAGAAAATAATCGAAAACGCCGATGATGAGAACGCGGAAAACGAAGAATCGGGCGTTGCAGACGAAACCTTGCTAAACACTTGTACCAACGACGAAAACTGCTCTTATGGGTTTTGCTGGAAGCGCCAAGGAACCGATGTGAAGGGAATTTGCGTCAAGGAACCGAGTCAGGATGCCGAACTGTACAGGGAAAATTCCTACTACGACTACGACGACCGCAAAAAGAAGGGCAGCTACGACCAAGTTCTGCAAGACGATGAACCCGTGGAACCCGATTTCAGTTGTTCCAGCGCCGGACTCGTGGACGATTTCAACGAAACGGCGACCGTCGATCTTGCCGCCCGTGTGAAGGTTTTCAATGTGTCTGCTCCTTGTACGGCACTTTTTATTGAAATCCACAACCAAAATGACGAAAACGGCGAAATTAAAACCAGCTACCCTACCGACGAATCTCTCATCGCCCCCGTCCCTGTCACCGGGGCGACAAACGACCGGGGAGAGTGTCCCGTAACCATCGAGGGTGTACCGGTCAACCGCTGGCTGGTATTCAAATCCTACGATGAAGGCAATGTGGACTTCCACGACACTTTTCAGTTCAACATCTACATTCCCAAAGCTGACGTGTCGGTCGATGAATCCTACGATATCGAGATTAGTGCCTTTGCCGACTCATCCTGGAAATTGATTCCTGCGACGGCAGGAATAACCCAGGGCGTGCGTGGTGATCGGTCCATTGCCATGGGCACGGTGCAAGACTGCGGGGGCAGGCTCGTGAAAAACGCCACTGTGGCAATAAGCGTAAAGGTAACGAAGACGTCTTATTTCAACGCCAACGTGTCCAACCTCGTTCCCATGAATACCTTGATAAATACCAACAGCGACGGAACTTTCGCGTTCATTGACGCACCGCCCGGTTTGCCGGAAGGTACGAAGGTCCGCTTCGTGACTCTCGCCAAAGTCAACGGGGAGATCTCGGTCGTCAATAGCTATGATGTCATGCTGTTTCCCTCGTCTGTGACTATCCTTGGAATGAACGGTGGACAGACTATGAACTTCGGTCATTTAGAATCCTTGAAAAGCTATCCAGATTAACGTTTATGGGCTTAGTTTCTTAATTTGGTATCTCGCGCAAAGGAGTCCCCATGAAAACCGCAATTCCCGTCCTTTTTCTCATCTTCGTGTTTCTATTCGGCTGTGGCGAATCGGATGTGACGATTGAGGATTCCAATGGCGATCCCGATGCTTTCGAGGAGAACACCGACTCCGAAATCTCGGACTGGACCAATCCGGGAGACGAAGAATCTGCAAACGGCGATTTCGATGCGGATATCGCAGAAAACCCGGAAATCGAAGAAAACGTGGAGAACGACACAGAATGGGATGTAGACAACGATACAGGCGACCCCGAGGAAATCGCGGATGAAGCGGAGCCTCAACTTTGCGATTTCATTGGTCTGGTGCGTGATTTCGCCCAGCCGGAATTTCTACGAGGGATGACGGTCCACCTTCTCGACAACGAAACCGGGGCGAAACTGACACAGTACGGTTCTAAAATCTCGGTGGTGGATGGTTCGTTTGAATTCAACGATATCCCCTGTGGTTTGTACGGTTTTCTCGTCGAAGGCAACAAGGAAATCGAAAACAAAACGGTGGATACCTACCAGTTCGACATCCCTGCCGATGCGCAGTACATCTTTATTTGGTCCGTGGATGAACTGCTTTTCGTCGCGGCTCCACCGATGGGCGGGATCACGCAGGAAGAGAGAAAAAGTTTGGCCATGGGTAGAGTATACTGGATGAGTGAAGATGATATTGGGCATCCAGTGGGTTGCGCTCATGTTGTCACCATTCCGGAAACAGATGGCATACGATACTTCAGCGACGATCATCTTCCCACAATATTGGAGGTACAAGCCGGGGTGAATGACTATAACGGTGCCTACCTAGCTTGCAATCTTCCCGCCGAAGAAACCGGCAAAGAAATTATCTTCACGGCCCATTACGGCGGGCGGACCATCGGCAGCGCCCGTTGTATGTCCTTCCCCGATTCGGTTTCCATCGTAGATATTTACGTGGATGAAAGGTACGCCTCCAATCCCTCCAACGAAAGCGGGAATTGCCTGGATAAGTAGTTTTTTACAGAAAGCGGCACGCACACACCGAACACAGCATACAAACATGTGACGAAACGTGACAAAACCTCCACGTTTGCGAAAAACTGCCTTCCGGGGTTCGTATGCCTGCCGGTTTGTGGTACAACAGGAAGAAGTCGAGCAACCCCGGAGTGGAACCGATGACGACAGAACCCCGGTCCCCACGGCGATTTGCTTTCGCCGTGTTTTTATTGTTTTTCGCGATTTTCCTGACCTCCTGTGCCGGAACGGACAACTACGACGTGCTTCTTCCTGCGGGCGACAGCTCCGCCGACGAGGATGCAGACCCCACCGATGAGGCGGAAAACACGGAAAATTCCGAGGACGACGGCGAACTCGTGGAGGAAGAATACCCCGCCGGTCCCTACGGGACCGATATCGGCGATACGATGGCGGATTTCACGTTGAACGATTGCGAGGGTGTGTCTCACTCTCTCAAGGATGTTTTCGGCAGCGCCAAGGCGGTGTTCGTCAACCATTCCGCCGGGTGGTGCACGATCTGCCGCTCGGAGGCCCCGACGCTCAACGAGTGGTACGAAACTTACAAGGATCAGGGGCTTGTGATCCTCCAGCTTCTCAATGAAAACGACAGCCTCGGCCCGGCTACGGCTGAATTCTGTCAAAGCTGGAAAAAACGTTACGACATCGAATTTCCGGTGCTGGTCGATGCAGACAACATCCTTGGTCCTTATCATCCGGGCTGGCCTTCGTACCCGATGCCGCTCAATCTCGTGCTCGATCGCCGCATGAAAATCACGTTCGTGCTCGAAGGCGGCATCGACAAGACCATCGAGACGGCGATTCAGGCGGCGCTGGCTTCGGAATGACGGGAACGAGTACGATTTTTCCGAGCGGTACGCCATCCGTTCGGATAGGAAGACGAGGAATGAACATGGTACGCAAGACGTGGCTTTTTGTCGTGCTTTTTGCCGTTTCGATGCATGTTTGCGCATGGGCGGACGAGACCGTAGCGCCAATCGCTGGCGAAAAAGGAGCCTCTGCTTTGGATGAAGCGGCTAGCGCGCCCGCCGTAGAGGCAAAAAGCGAAAAGAGAAGCCTGTTGCCTCCCGACGGCCCCCCTGCTCCACCGTTTCGCTTGTCGAGCATCAAAGGCGGGTCGTTTTCCTCGACGAAGCTGGAAAACCAAGTGATTCTAATGGCTTTCTGGGCGAGTTGGTGCGAACCCTGCAAAGCGGAACTGCGCGCCTTGCAGACACTGTTTCGTAAGTACGAGTCGAAAGGTTTTACGGTCGTCGGCATCAACACCGACGAAAGCCGCAACAAAAGCCGGGTCCGCACGCTGGCGCGCTCACTGAAAGTTCATTTCCCGATGCTGCTCGACCCGGAAAACGCGCATCTGTCGAAAATCAACCCGGCGCTGGAAATTCCCTATACGGTGCTTATCGATAAAAAAGGACGTATCCGCATGAAAAAACAGGGATATCTTCCCGGTGACGAACGCAAGCTGGAGCCGATGATCGAGCTGCTGCTGGGGGAATGAGATGCCGAAATTCCTGCATGTTTTCTGGATACTCGCCTGCTTTGCGTTGTCTTCGACCGCTTGGGCGGGAGTGCTTGTGGAAGATGCGGGCGGACATCCGTTGCAGTTTTCGATCGATTCCACGACCGAAGCCCAGTGGCACGCGAATTACAAGGAAAACGAGAACCAACCGAACATCGAGGAAGATGACTTTCTGAAATTGCAGGAAACGTTGCGGATGCGCATCGGCTGGGAACGCTGGGAAGCCGGAATGCGCCTGGACGCCCTGTATTATCCCGATCCGCTGGAGGTGCGCGCCATCTCCCCTGCGGGAAGCAGCGTCCCTTCGAAAACCTTTGCCTATTCCAAAAACGAAGTTCGCCTGGAAAAAATCCACGGCACGTATCGGGACGAAAAAGTATCCGTCACGCTGGGAGATTTCACGCAGACCGTCGGACGGGGCATCGCGTTGTCCATCACCCGCCGGGCGGAGGATTTTTACGACAACAGCCTGCGCGGCGGGCGCATCGCCTACCAGAGCGACAACACCCGCGCGACGGGTTTTGCGGGACTGACCAATACCCTCAACACCGACCTGTACACCGAAAAAGTCCATTCCGATCCCAACGACCTGATCGGCGGTTTCGAAATCGCCCAGCGTTTCGCCGATATGGCCACGTTGGAAATGCACACGGTGGCCTGCCAACACGGCGCGACGCTCTCGCGGTCCGAGCGGCGACTTGTGACCGAGGACAAAACCTTGATCTGGGGCGCATCGTTGGAAGTGACGGATATCGCTCAGCTTCTTTCACTCTATGTCGAAGGCGACGCCATGACGCGCTCCGGGCGGAAGATCGACCTCGAAGACGCCCGGCATATCCGCCCGACCCAGGCCGACGGCTACGCGGTCTATGCCTCGCTGGACCTGTACTACGAAAATTTCACGTTTTTGGGGGAATACAAGCAGTACGACACCTTCCAGTTCCGACGCACGAAAAGTCCCATTGCGCTTGAAGGGCGCGACGCACCCGACGGCACGATCTTCACCGACGACATCTGGTATCACGACCCGCCAAACCTGGAAAAAGAAGACGTGGAACTGCATCTCAACGAGGGGACGGTCCAGGGATTTCGCCTGCGGGCGGATTATTTTTTCGATGCCATCGGGATGCAACCCTACGTCAATTACTATTTCGCCGTGAATCGCTCCGAGAAGCTGGAGCCTTCCCAGGGCGGTTTCGGCGAAAGCGCCGAAAAAGGCTTTCGCATCCACCACGCTTACGGGGGACTGACCCAGTTTTTCGGAGCGGTGGAACTTGTGGCCGAGGGTGGTTTTCGCGACGAATACCACGTCGAAAACGGCGTCGAATACCAGGAGATGATCCACGCCAAGCTGGCGCTCAAAGCGCCGCTAGCCGCCGACCACGGCTTGGAGGTCGAAGCGACCTACCGGCGCAAGGACGAACAAAGCGCCCCTGTACGCCTGACGGACGAAGTGGAAAGCACCCTTTCGTACACCTACGCGGGACGCTACAGCTTTTCCTTTCTTTACACCTTTCAGGCCGTCGATCTCCCCGCCGCTTCCGGCGACGACACGCAGGACCACTTTTTCGCGGGCGAAATCAAGGCCCGTTTCGCGGACTGGGTGGAACTGTCGGTATTCGGAGGACAGGTCAAGTCCGGGTATCGCTGTTACGGGGGAGTCTGTCGCCGGATTCCGAAATTCGAGGGCGTCAAAGGGAAGCTCGTCCTACGGTACTGAACGAATGTGTTTTTTAGGAAAAAGCCGGAGCAGGTCGGATAGGCTCCACGAAAACGGGAATGTCGGGCAGGAAATTAGCCCGACGACACGGCCCGACGACACGAAATGTCGCTAAAAACCAATAAAAACTGACATAAAAGCTCCCAGCACGAAAAAGGCGGAAGACCGTAGCCTTTCCGCCTGCATTGCTCAATAATTCGCTGAAATCTCTTAAGATTCAGGCACAACCACGGGGCATTCCTCCTCGTCGCCGGCCTCGTCGATGTATTCATCCTCTCCCAGCGTAGCGATTTCACCGGAGTAGGAGGTTTGGAACGAAGTATCCCAGCATTCCACGACCTTGTAGCTGTCGGCCTCCAGGTCACCGCCGGTAACGGAGACGTCTGCCCGACCGCGACCGTCGGCCTGCCAAGTGGAAACAATGAGCAGATCCTCTTTTTCGGGCAGATCCTTGTCGGGATCGTCGGCGTGAATATCCGCCACGATGGCGAAGGAATAGCGGCCCGTACCATCGTCGTGGCTGTGATAGCGATAGGTTCCGTTGCCGATCTCATCGTTGTCCTCACCAGAAAAATCGATGAAATCCACGTCGATGCGCCGCCCGTCCGTAACGGTGTCGTAATCGAGTACCAGTTGCCCGCGTTCCACCACTGTGGAGTCCAACTCGGCGGCTTTGTCGAAATCGAGCGTCAGCGTCCCGATGCCGTGATGCGCCCGGTTCTCATCCGGCTCGACCGTTCCATACCAGATGGCGGTCCAATCGCCGTCCTCGTTGTCGAGTTCGCGCGATTCCATGGAATATTCGAAGGTTCCCGCATCGTCGTTCTGAGTCACCACGAAACGGTGCTCGACCTGAGAGAGCGCGTCGTCCGGTTGCCATGGACCCCAGATCCGACCGTTGTCCAGACGCTGGGTCGGCGGATATTGCACGAGGATATCCAACCAGGAAAGCAGCAACGTCACGCTGAAATTAATGGCTCTGGTCGTCTGCACGGTTTCGAGATAGTATTTCGACGTTTCGCCCACCTCGGTTACGACGGCTCGGACGAGCATTTTCCTGGAGCTATCCGACTCCGTTTCCGGCACTTCAAGTTTGAGTGTTTCGCTGGTGGGAATCGCTTCGCGGTATGCGTCGTCTCCGGCCTGGCCGGTCTGTTCGGACATCTCTTCGTCCCCTCCAAAACAGCCGACCGTCAACGCGGCGAGAAGCAATAAAGATGAAATTTGCACGATTTTTCGCATAATCTCCTCCCTACGGTTGAATCCGAGTGTTTCAGGAGCAGGTGGAAAGTCTACCATATCTACTCCAAAACGTCATCCTGTACTTATCAACACCGCAAACAGGATATTTCGTTACCTTTTAACCCGGAAAATTCATGAAAATCGTGAAACGAGTGAAAGAACGAGAGTTTTCAAGTCGTAGTAGGTTTTCATGAATTTTCCGGGTTAGAACATCTTTTTACAACCTGTCGCTTTTCCTTGTGGTCGGACAATGCCTTTTCTACAATGTCCGAAATCGATTCGACCTTTTCACATGGGAAGGAATTTCACAGGATGTTGATCGATAGCCACGCCCACTTGTACATGAAATTCGACAAGGATCTTCCCGACGTCCTGCGTCGCTGCCGTGAGGAAAACCTGAAGGCCATCGTCGTGATCGGCTCAGGGGAGAAGGTCCGTTCCAACCTCGACGCGCTCCAACTGGCCGAGGAGCACGATTTTCTCTATGCCACGGTGGCGATTCACCCCCACGATGCCTCCCTTTGCACCCAAGAAACCTTGAAACAATGCGCAGATTGGGCCAAGACCCACTCGAAAGTCGTCGCCATTGGCGAAACCGGCCTGGATTTCCATTACAATTTCTCCCATCCCGACGATCAACGCCGCGCTTTCCGGCAATTTATCGGGCTGGCGCGGGAACTTCGCTTGCCTCTCGTGATTCACGACCGGGAAGCCCACGACGAATGCCTGAAAATCATGAAGGAGGAACGCGCGCACGAAGTCGGCGGAATCGTTCATTGTTTTTCGGGAGATGTCCGTTTCGCCCGGCAGGTGATCGACGAAGGCTTCGCCTTGGGTATCGGCGGTGTCGTGACGTTTAAAAACGCCAAAGAATTGCAGCAGGTGGCTACGGAAATCGAGTTGGAACATATCCTTTTGGAAACGGATTGCCCCTTTCTCGCACCGATTCCGCACAGGGGAAAACGCAACGAACCCTGGATGATCCGCTACGTGGCCGCGAAAATCGCACAGTTGAAAGACTGCCCCCTGGAAGAAGTCATCTCCATTACGGGGGAGAACAGCAACCGCATTTACAAGTTGGGTTTGGACTGACCGACCGTCTCGATTACTCCTCGTCGAGCTTTTTCAACTCTTCCGGTTCCTGGGGACGAGGGCCGTTGGGACGAAGTTCGCCGCCCGGTCCCACCGGGAAAGGCGTCGCCTGCTTCGGCTGATTCTCGGAAGCCTCGCCAATGCCCGCTTCGATAAACAGATGTTTGACCGTTTTTCGTTGCGAGAGTTTGAGCAGGTCGGGATCGAACTTCAGCGAGGTGGCCATCTTGAAGCCTTCTTTGTCGGCTTCCAGCAGGTATTTTTCGGCCTTTTTCAATTGCTTCTTTCGCACTTCCAGGATGGCGAGATCGTACTTCGTGCGTCCTCGGGTTCGCCATTCACCGGGGCCA
The DNA here is from genome assembly GCA_963663525.2 of Myxococcota bacterium. Taxonomy (GTDB): domain Bacteria; phylum Myxococcota_A; class SURF-8; order SURF-8. The sequence continues at coordinate 1,761,489 of CAXXHC010000001.1, read as the reverse complement.
GTAGCAACCTTGAGTGCTCGTTTCAGCAGTGTTTCAGCCTTTTTATTCTGCTTTTTCAGCAAATAGACATATCCAAGGCGCAGTAACAATTCGCCACGAGCCTGTTTCTTTTTCGCCAACGGTTCCAGCAGTTTCTGGGCGTCGTCCAGTCGGGCGGCATCGACGTAGCGGCTGGCGAGTTCGAGCTTGATATTGTCGTTTAGCGGGTCCGCCTCGACCGCTTTCTCGGAAATCTCGATGGATTCGCTCATTTTTCCCAGACGAGCCAAGGCGTAGCCTTTGTTCGCCATGGCAAAGGCATTGCCGGGGAACTGCCGGAGATAGTCTTCCCAGACGGAAAGTGCCTCTTTGTACTGCTTCGTCACGTTGAGATGCTCACCCAAGTAGGTTTGATAGATCAACGCGCCCGGATGCTTGCGCACCGCCACCCGCATCACCTGCGCGCCCGCAAAACCGGTACGATAGCGCGTAATCAGCCAGTAACGGGCAAGATAATAGAAAGGCAGGTAGCCTCGCGCGTCGCGGGCAGGAACGAGAGCCACGCTTGCCTTGCGGTCTTCTCCCTTGAGGGAATACGCCAGGCTTTTTGCAGCCCAAGCCGCATAGAAATGCTTGTCCTTTTGCGTCGCGATTTCGCATTTGGCGATAGCCTCGTTCAACTCCTTGTCTTCGATCACCGCCGGGTTGCGAATGCCCATCGGCTGTCGGATCAACGTGGCGTAACAGGAAAGGTAGGCTTTCATCGCCTCATCGGAGTCCGTTTCGGGATGCAAATAGATTTTTCGCTCGTCGAGCTTCACACCATCGAGTGCAGCCAGCGCTTCGGCCAGAGCACTCCCTCCTTCTTTGACTGCCGCCGCCGTCCCGGCGGGCAACTCGATTTTTTTATAGGTTTTGCGATCGTCTTCGGTACTGAACACGGCAAAATCATATACCCAGCCCCCATCCTTTTTCGGGGTTAGTTTGCCGGAAATGGCACGTTGCACGTTCAGTAGTTTCGCAGCCTTCCGAGCAACATCCAGATCGGCGAAAGCCTGGGCGTCGTAGCCATGCTGACGCGCCATACTGAGCACCTGCTTGGTATGCAGGTGATTGTACCGGTGCGTGGCGTACAATTCGGCGTTCGCACGTGAAACTATTCCCAAGGCCAGTTCCTCAGCGACACTACCCTTTGCCATTGGCGGGAACAGCGCCGGTGTCCATCGAGGACTTTGCTCCTGCTCTACTGCGCCGTCGGCCCACGCCGTCGAAACCAAGAAAAAGCTCATCGTAAGCACGAGCCATACACCTGTCTGAAACACCTTGCCATTCATTCCTTCTGCTCCTGATCGATGGAAAAACGCTCGGAATCGACGGACTTTTCAAGCGGCCCGATCCGATCTTTTTTCACTTCGTCTTTCGGCGGCGCTTTCAGCGCAGCTCGGATCACGGCCTGTAAATGCGGATTCGTTTCATTTTGCAGTTGCGCCGACAAGAGACTTCGAGCCTTTGAAGTGCCAATCTCGGAAAGACCGTGCAACGCTCTTTCTCGAAGGTAGACATTCGAATCTTTCAGTACCGCTTCAAGTACGGGTACGGCCCGTTCCGGCGCGATGCGAACCAGAACTCTAACAGCTGCACGGCGCAATCCCGCCGACGATTTAGAAGATTGAAGTATGTCCACAAGATACTCTCGCGAGATATCGTGAGGAAACAACGCCATCGCCTCGATGGCGCGCAATCGAACCACCGGCTTGCGTTGGTCGTCGCGTGCCAGCAATGCAAGAAGATCGGAACGGTCTCCTAGGACACGCTCAATCTCAACCGGTTTCGGCACCTTCTCGAAACCCGAAAACAATGCGGCCAAGCGAGCTAGAGCATCGCTTTCGTTGAAAACAGACTCCTCTGCGAATGCAAAAGTCGCTACGAACCCGCAGTACAAACCGACAACCAGAGCCCATCCGATGTATTTTTGTCCCTTCATGCTCGTTTCCGTAGGGCGAATTTCCAAACTCCCGTCGCACATGGACGCCCTTCCGGGAATCCCCAAGAAGTTCCTGCCTGCAATGATGAATACCGCGCACGTTGTTTGTAGCAGTTTACCAAAGCCACGGAAAAAGAAAAGCACTCTTTTCACCCGTCCGGCAATAAATGGTTCCTATCCACACTTTTTCATGAAAAAACGCGTATTTTTACGCAAACTTCCACTTCAAGTCATCCAAGACGTAGAAATGACCCGCCGGGATAAAAAACGGCGGCCCGAAGGCCGCCGTGCTGGAGGTTGAACATTCGTGGAACGGCTACTCCTTGGGTGCCGGAGCCGCACAACGGAAGCCGATCGTGTCGTAGCCGAAGTCTGGATCGAGCGATCCACGGAACGGGCTGCGCGTGTAGCGAGAATCGTCCTGATAGGAACCGCCACGAACCACCTTCATCCGGCAATCCTGGATGCAGTCAGGATCGGATCCGCATCGATAAGCGCAACGCGACTGATCGATGAGATCGAGAACCAGCCAGCTCGAAGAAGCATCCTCGGTAGCGATCGTGGTGTCATCCGGCGTGAGCGGATAGGGGCCGTACCAGTCCTGCACCCATTCCGCCACGTTGCCGGTGAGGTTGAAGATCTGGTTGTCACGCCAGCAGATCTTGGCTCCACCGCCACCCGGAAGCAGGTTGCACTCCCAGGTATTGTCTTCGGGATCTTCCGTACAGGTCGGTCGCACCGTCGTACAGGTCTTGTGACAATGCTTCTCACCGTCGCCGTCGTAGTCCCCGCACAGCGGATGCTCGGCGGTACAGTCGTCGTTCGTTTCGCAGGATTCCCGAGTCCACTTGACCGCGCCGTTATTCCAGTAATCCACGGTGAATTCCGCACACTCACCCAACGCCAGTTCTTTCTCTTCGGTGCTCATCACAATCGGTCCCACCGGAATGGTGTCGCCTTCGGCATTGTCGAAGTGAGCGTGCTGGCACTTGGTGATGGTCATGGTCGAATCATGCGTGACCAGCGACAACAAGCCGGAGTCGGTTTCATCCAAGGCAATATTCGGGTCTTCCCACGGGAACATCGTCGGATAATTCGGCTCATCGTAATCCACATGATGCCGGGCTGCAGTCTCCCACATGTGCTCGGTGGGTAGATAGCCGTGATTCCACTTGCAGTACTGATCGCCCATGCTCCACGATACGTTGACTACAGGATACTGCGCGTATGGAGCGACTTCCCAAGGTTGCTGATCGTCGGTTTTACCGGAATCATAGGAACCGATCGTGTAATAAGTATCGCGTGCATTGCTGCTCAAAGCCACCGGGTCGAATTCGCAACCGACTGCGCATCGGCCCGTGGAATCGCAGAACATCTGCGGATCGATCAATTCGCACGTCTCATCCGGGTCATCCGCCGTGGGATCGCAGTTGTACACTGGGCTTCCCGCATTGGAGATGAAGTCGTTGTAGGCTTTGCGACACCAGCGGTACTCGGCGTTGGAAACCTCTTTCTTGCCCATGTAGAACGGGTGAATCCGATAACGGTGCGCCTGTTCGTCGTTGAACCGCACTCCAGTGAGATAGCTGTAGTCACCCTCAGCGTCCGGCAAACCGGCCATCCAGACATCCGGTACCGGTGCCAGCGGATCGCTGGGGATCTCGTTACCCGGCACGTACACCGCCCACTTCGGAGAAATGTCGATGTTGATCTTGTACGGGTTGTACGGTTGGGAAACGAGGCTGTTAGGGGCTTCAGCCGCACCGCAACGAACCAGGTCGTCGGCATTGCTCTGCGCCCAGTACAGGTCGGACTGGTAAGGATCCTCGCCGTACGGGTCCGGATCGGTCGAACCGCTGTACGCCCTTTGCAACGTGTTGTTGCAGGCACGAGCGTAGAAGTACCACACCCCGTTGAGGAGGTTGACGTACTGCTTGTAGTGGTCGCCGATGTACGGATCGTACTCCGGATGATCGTCGTTGCCGCCGAAGGTCGTCGTTGTATCACCAACATCCGGTCCGAAGGATTCACCCGGATACGGAGGCACATTGAGACCTGTCAGTTCGTCGTCGGTAGGCGCGTACTCGCTGAGTTGGTAGATCACGTGCTGAATACGCGACACGCCGCCCTGATTCTCGTCGATATGGATGATGTAACCGGGGTTGCGCGTTTCGAGACGCTCGATGGTCCAGCGGTCGCCCTGAGAGGGGTGAGTATCGGACATCAGCGAAACCACTGGAGAATCCACGTCGATCTTGATGCCGTACTTCACCGGGTTATGCCACTGAGCATCCGTACCGATTCGCGTGCGGCCCATGACGAAGAAGTAGTAGTACCCACTGTCCAAACCGACGCCCGTTACCGGCCTCAATTCGGGATCGAGGCTCGTATCGTTGGCCGGAATATAGGTACTGGTCAGCTCATTGGCCGTTACACCGTCCCACTTGAGCCAGCCAGGGCTATGTGCCGGCAGCGATGGACAAACCGCGTTGTTCATTTCGCCCATCATTTCCGCCTGCTTCGCCGTCCACTCGACCTCGGTAATCTCGTGATCCCACTTCTCCCACTTGTAATTGTAGCAGTCCATATCCGGGTTCGCGCCGAAGTGGATTCGGACGTTGTTCTGATGATCCGAACCATTGTTCGCGTACCAGGCCAACTCGTTCGGGTGGGAGTACGACCAGACTTTCGGGTATTCGCTGAAGGCCAGATAGACCCGAATCTTGTACTCGCCGTAATCCTCGCTCCAGATGCCAGCCCGGTTACGAACCCTCGCGGTGAAGTAGTAGTAGCCGTCCTGGAGACCCCACTTGGCGTTCGGATCGTCGAAATCCTCGTCCGATTCGTACGTTCCATCATCATCGCAAGAATCGTATGGAGCCGGGACGTCGGTCCGGTAGTAGTTGTTCCCCAGAGCCAGGACATCATCACAGGAGTACTGCTTGTCCGGGCTGTACTGAATGGACGGCTGCGTGAGGTCTGGCGGATCGCTCTCTTCCGGAGGATCGATCGGCGGCACCTCTGCGGAATCGCGATGCAGCACCCAAACGTAAGCATCGATGCCGGAAGTATCCGTACCTGCCACGTTGAACTGCGGGAAGCTGTTCTTTGTCAGCAGCCCGTTGGGCGGGTGCGTGCTGGAAGTGATGATCGGGGCTTCCGGCGCGGTGTTGTCGATACGCACCGTCAGCTTGATCGGATCACTCCAGTGGCCCATCGTCGTATTGACCGCTGTAATGTGGAAGTACCATTCGCCGTCGGTGGTGAAGTTTGTCGTGTCGTTGAGCGTGACGGTGATGGTGTTCTCCATCGTGCCATCGGGCACGTTGACCAGGGTCACACCTGGGGCGAACGTGGTGAAGGCGAAATCCGGATTCTGGTTGAAGGCCCACTTGTACTGCTTGATCGGTGCGGTATCGCACGCCTCGTGGCGGCTTCCGGCCTCGCAGGAGATCTTCCAGCTTACCTTGACCTCTGAGGTATTGTACCAGATAGCCTCGTCGTCCACGATCTCGTTGCCTCCTCCGTAAGGAGTGACCTCACCCCAAAGCGTCGGCGGTTCGGGCTTGGTGTTATCCACCAGAATCTTGTACTTCCTCGTCGCGCTCCAGAGGTTTGCATTGTTTTTGGCCGTGAGCCACAACCAATGCTCGCCGTCCGTCAGACCACTGCCGGAAGAACCAACACAGTCATCGGTCAGGCACTGGACGAACAGGTTGGAAGTTTTGACGTAGCGTTCGTCGGGGGTTTGCAGCGGGAACTGCTGGCCGACGCCCTCTTCGTCATGCAACTCGTAGTAGTAGCCTGCGATCCCGGAACCCGGCGACGGGTCGTCGATGTTCCACTGGAATACCGGCTTGGAATTGGCAACCCAGGCATCCGAATCGGGATGCGTGCTGCTGGTCAGGTAATATCCGCTCGGATCATCCTCCCAGAACGGTTCGGAGGTATCGATGTTGAGCTTCAGGTGGGCCGCGTCGCCCCACTTCTGAGCGCCGTTCTCGGCCCGCACGTGGAAGTAGAAGGTGCCTTCCACCTGTCCCTCGCCATTGTCCGGTCGAACGTTGCCCACCGGATAGAACGGCACGGTGCGCGTCAACACGGTGTCGATACCTTCACCGATCGTGTCGGGAAGAGTGTAGGGATTGATCGGGTCGCTGTCGTCGAACTTCCACGAGTAATCGATGATGCCGGACACGTCGTACAGACCCGTCCACTTGAAGTGCACGATACGAGAGGAGTACCACTTGGTATCGTCAGGATGGCTGGTAGACGTGAGCGGCGGCAGATCCGGTGCCGTGCGGTCGATCTTCGTCACCCAGCAGTGGCGGGTTTCGTCGAAGGTCGTCCACAGGCCCGCATTGCTCTTACCTATTACGCAAAGCCACCAGATTCCGTCGTCAAGAGGAGTGGCATAAGTCTGGTTGGTGGTCCAGTTGTAGCTTTCACGCAACGTGAAGGTTTTGCCAGCCGTCGGAGCCACAGCCCAAAGCGATTTGATCGGAATCTTCCAGTACAGACCCGATGCGTTGGCGGTGCCATCAGCCTCGGAAGATTCGATACCGGTTTCCGAAACCGTGGGTTGGGCCGGTTCGACGCCAGTGAAGTTCTCCAGCTTGCCACGGTAGAAGTCGCCTTCGTCCGCAGTGAGTTGAGCTTTTGCTACCGTCACCCATCCGCGATTGATCGGGCTTCCCTCGTAAGAGATCGTCTCGACACCTGCGTTGACTACGGTCAGCCCGGAAACACTGCGAGCATCCGAAGGACGGATCGGCAGGGGACGACGCTCCAGTTCCCAATAAGGATTATCGCCGTTTTCTTCCTGCTTCGTGATCGTGTAGCTGTATCCCTTGATACCCGAACTTGTGCTGAAGTTCCAGTAGTACTCCGTATTCCCCGACTGAGAATACCAGGAGTTCTGGCTGGGATGCGACGTGGAAACGAGGGTCTCGATTTCCGGTTCCGTGGCATCAACCAGCACCTCGGTGTAATCCGACGGTCCGTTCTCCCAGCCATGCTTGTCCACGGTAGTGACGTCCCAGCGGTAAGGATAATCTTCATAACAGTCGGGCAGGTAGAACCCGGCGGTCCAGGCATCGAACAGCGGGGTTTCACTCGGCACGAGCTGCACGTAAGGATCGGAACTGGTGTACGGGAAGGTCGTGCGGTCGAAGCGCAGACCGTCCGGCTCGTCGTTCCAAATGCGGAAGATATACTTCGCATCATCGTCCAGGTTGGGATCGTCCACATCCTCGGCCACGAGGTCCGGGGTGGAAGTAATCAGCCAGACACCTTCCGCCGGTGACAGATTGGTCGTGGTTTCCGGTCGCAGGTTGGCGTACCAGCTTTCCGGATCGGTTTCAAGTTCCCAACCCGTATCGACCAGCACGTCCTCAGCCTTGACCGCAATTCCGTTCTGCGTCAGGTCGAGACCGTTGGCAGGATCGCTGTAAAGGGCGTAACTGCCGGTGTCGTCACGGGTACCAAGCGTCCACCGGAACGTAACCGACAGCACATTGCCGCTTTCCACTACGTCGTCCAAGGTGCTCAGCTCGATGTAGTTGGACAGCAGAGTGATACGGTCATTGCCCACGGAGGCGTCGTCCTCACCACCGATGTAGGAAAAGCCCTGTGGTTCGGCTACCGGATCCGTGCCGGGGAAGCGCCGCCATTGCAGCGCACCGCGATAACGAGACGTGTCGTCGCCCCAACCGTCGGCAGTATCCGGATCTTCGGAAACCTGAAGCACTACCGTGTTGACGTTCCCAGCTCCGTTAAGGTCGCTGACTTTCACGGTAACGGTCTGTTCTTCCGGCTCGTCGATCGAAGTCGGATCGTAGATCCGCACCACGGATTTGGTATCGACGATATCCATCACACTGGGCTCCACGTTGATCTTGACCTGGTAAGAACAGGTCGGACCGGAGCGGTAGTAGGCCGTCGAATCGTCGATCACCATATTGAAGGCTTTGACGTGCAGCCAGTAGAAGCCCTTGTTCTGCACCGGATCCTCTACAGTGACATCCAGAGTCGGATGCAACGGATCGCCATCGCAGATCGGCACAGACCCATCAACCGGCGCTCCCACCGAGGAAGAAGTCTTGCAGAGAATCTCGTTGGGCAGGCTCAAGCCCGGCGATGCCGGAGGAGGCGTGGTGTTGAAGTCCCAATGCCAACCCGAAATGCCGGAATAGGTGTCGCCGGTGATCTGCCAATGGAAAGTGATATCACGTTCCATGCGCCATTCATCGGGATCGTCGTGCGGCGAGTAGGCCAGCACGGTCGGGCAATCCGGTTCGTAATCCACCTGCACCACGTATACCGCTTTGTACACGCTGGGATAACTCGTCGGATCGACAGGATCGGGCCACGTACCCGTCTGTTCGTCCGAAGGTCCGACGCTCCACTTGTCGGTGTTGCTTAGCGCCTTGATACGGAAGTAATAGACGCCATTGGGCAGGTCGGGATAACTGGCCTGGTATTTCAGGCTTCCGAGATCATCAGGCGTATTGTCGGGCAATTCCGCCGGGTTCTGCGTAAGAATCCAGCTATGCCCCTTCACACCCGAATGCGAGAAGCTGGTCCAATTGATAACCAGGTTGCGGTCGATTGTCCACACGCCGTCCTGGTGGGTGGACGAAGTGACGGTCTTGATCTCGGCGCCACGGTCGATCCGCAGACGGAACGGAGTAGCAAGAGCGGTCCAGCGGTCGGTCTTCGACTGCGCCGCCGCGTGGATGTAATAGGTTCCGGAAGCGATGTCGTTGACATCGATCGTCACCGTGCTGTTTACGGCCAGATCGCCGGCTTCGTAGTTGGCGTAGGCCGGACCCGTTACGGGATCGAAGGCAGGAACATCGTTCGTATCGCGAATCTCCCATCGCCAACCCTTCAAGCCGCTGAGACTCTGCGCACCGATCGTGAATTGCACATCGCCTTCCCCGTACCAGGTGTCCGGGTTGGGATGGGTCGAGGAGGTGACATTGACCGCGGTCGGACCGAGGTCGATCATTGCACGCAGGTGCGCCACATCGCCCGGATCGGTCCACGAGCCAGCCGCGTTGACGGCACGCACGTGGAAGTACCAGTCCCCACTCGTCATGCCGGAGTAGGTCTTCGAAGTAATCAACTGCTCGCCGGAAGACACGGGAGTGTAAATCGGCTGCTTGTTGAGCACCCAAGTATATCCGGTAATAGGCGCCGTATCTTCGGACAGCCAGGAGAATTCCACTTCATCTACCGGCAGCCAGTCATTGAAGACCGGATCCGAGACGAGCCAGGAAATCAACGGCTTCGTCGCATCGAGACGGATACGCCGCTTGCTCGTAGCACTCCACAAACCGTCCTGGTTGCGGGCTTGGACATGGAACCAGTATTCGCCATCGGCCACGTTGGCAAGATTCAACGTATAGCTGGTACCAACCCATTCGGCGTCATGATCGGAAGGTGGAGATGGCGGCTCGTCGTAATCGTCGCTATCGTCGAGCGTTACAGTTTCGCTATCGGAAAGGCGCCATCTGAAGCGGTCGATACCGCCGGTAGGATCACCACCGAAGTCCGTGTCGCTGCAAGTCCACTGGAGCACAACGTTCGGGTTCTTGTACCAAGTATCCTGGCTCGAATGCGAAACGCTCGTCAGCACTGGAGCAGGAGGTGGTGTAGTGTCCGGCGTACGTGCGGAAGCTTCCAGAGAGTGTTCCGACACGTTTCCAGCGGCGTCTACGGCATCCACGCGGTAATACCAGACTTCGTTGTCGTTGACGTCGTGGATAAAGGTGGAGTCCGGATGGTCAGCCTGCAATAAGCTACCATACGCCTCGATCTCGCGAACGACCGCTTTACGATTTGTGGTGCTAATACCATCCACGCCATCGCTGTCTACACCCTCCACATCGAAGAACAGCAGGAGGCTCTTCAAATCGATGGGAGCAAAGGCGAAGGAAACCATACCGCGATCCGACTTCCAGTCTCTAAGCAGGGTATTCTCCCCAGAATAGATAGGTACGGATAACGTGCCGTTGGAATACTCCACACGTTGTCGCTTGAAGATCCGATCGTCCGCATCGTAGTAATAGATACGCAGCTTGCTGATGGTCTTGCTTGCACTGAAATAGATCCGCGCCATGGCCTCTTCGTTCAGATCGCCCGTAGACCACCAAGTCATGGGATCGCCATCAACGAGACGGCCCGTCGTAGTTCCCGTACCCTGGGTCTGGCCGGAAATGAACAGGTTCTCCAGATCGGCTGGATTTTGCGAGGCGTATACATTGTAGGTTACGGCACCAGGTACGTCATCCCAACTGACCTGAATGCGTCCCTCCTCCGAGTTAACCGGGCGGATCTCGGCGGACGCCGCCATGTTGGCAGGCGCATCCGGCTCGACCGTATCGGGAATCGGTGCATAATCCGGTTCGGGAAGCGTTTCGGTCGGACCCGGCACGTAATTAGAGGACTGATAGGCACACTGGTTCCCCAACTTATCCCGTGCGGCGTAACGCATACGGTAGAAGTTCGGGTACGCCAGATCGTGCTGGTAATCGGAACCCGGACCATAGTAATCCTGGGCGAACAAGTCGTGGAAGTAGTACTTGTACGTTCCGGCAGGCAGACCATCCTCGAGCATGATCCATTCCGTAGCCAGAGTTCCATCGTGCACCCTTGCTTCCACACGCAGGGCATCGACACCAACACCGGGGCTTGGATCGTCTACTGGATCCCAGTAACCTTCCATGCCGAATCCCGAATCGTTGTAACGAATCGCCATGGCCGCACAATTCGGCGGTTGACGGTCGAGATTTACGAGATCGCTGAAGTCCGGGAATTCGAGGGTGCCGGTCTCGTTTCCGCCACCGTCTCGCAATCGGACATACACCGTCTTCGGTCCATCCGGGTTGGCGATAAGCTGATGCAGCGCTTCCGTGAAGGTATACGATCCGTCGGCGTTGACGGCTCCAAGCGCTGTCAATTCTCGGTTGGTAACCAGGCTGGTGTCGTTGCCGATAGCAAAGTAGATCGGATGCCAATCGTCTTTACCCGTGATTTCCACGTCCACTTTGGCCGTGGTGGAACTCGTCCATTTAGCACCATCTATCCACTGGGCCAGAATGTTGACCACGGCTGACGGATCGGCATCGGGACCGAACGGCGGCGTGGTATCGACGATCACCTGCACCGTCGGGCTCCAATTGGACACGTTATCCACAAGGTCGAACACACGCACCTTGAAGTTCCAGGGACCGTCCTCGATCTCCGCCGGAATCACGAGACTTTCGGTGGCCGAGTAGGCATGTAGCCCCTGAGTATCGGGATCGTCGCCATCCTTCCACCACAACAACTCGTAGGCATTCTCCACGCTGTTTCCGGAATTGTACTCGCGTAACCCGGAAGTGGCATCGCTGGACGGCGGCGTCCAGGTAATCGTAGGAGTATCGCTGGCGACGCGGCCCGTCGACTCGTTGGTGACACTGATTTCGGCAGTATGCGTCGGCACCTGAGTATCGAGCGTAATCAGTTTGCAGATCACAGTGCTTTCGTTGAGCGCATCGTCAATCAAACCGACGCAGACGGTACGCGTACCATCCACGTTCGGAACTTCGTCCGAACCCGGATCGAGCGTCACGGCGTGCATCGCCGAACCTTCGACAAACTCGAAGGTCTCCCAATCCTCCCAAGGAGACTGCAAATCGCTCGAAGGATCGAAGGTCGGATCACAGCCCACGAGACAGGAACCGGTGTTGCATTCGGCTCCGGCGCAGTTGGTGTCGCATCCGGCGGGACAGGTGAACCGTCCTGTAGTTCCAGTCGTGTCGGTGACCCAGATGCGGTCTTTGTCCAGACAGGCCGAATCGATCTGGATTGTAATCTCTTTATCGGAAGTGAACACATAGCCATCCGAACGGGTTCTGATAACCGGGGACGGCGTGCCGCCGACAAAGGTGACCGTCGGAACCGGACAGGCTTCCACATCGATGGTGCGATGCAAGTATACCGGATCGTCACCAACGTTTTCAGGTTCGGAAGAGTCGGTCCAGTTACCTGCTTCGTCGTACACGCGCACCTTGGCCCACCACTCTCCGTTGGCCAATTCGACCGTGCTTTCCCAGGAATTCGAATCTTTGTCCACAATGAAGCAACCGAAGTCGTCTTCGATCTGACACAATTCGATATCATCCTCATCCGGCCAGTCGTTCACATCGTTGGTCCAGATCACGCGGTATTCCTTGCGTCCGGAACGATCATCCGCTGCGTGATCCCACGTCCAAAGCGGAGTGGAGTCGTTGAGCAGTTCAAGCGCGGTTACCGGGTCAGGATCGGTCTTGAAATTCAGTGGCTTGTCAGGCTTGACCGTATCGATCTTGTACGGACCCTTGGTCACCCAACCATCCAGCACCACATCGCCTGCACCGATTACCTGGGAACTGATGTTGCCCTGGTTGTCTACCGGGCGCACGTGGAAGTAATGGCTATCGCCATCGGTCAGTGTGCAGGAATGCGTCGACTCGATCACGCTGTCGCTGGAATCGTCGAGCGTCTCGCCGTACACGGCCTCTTCGTTACAAGCCACGAGGTATTTTTGTACTCCCGAAAGCTTCGAGTAATCCTGCACGCGGTGGACGGACACGTTGTCCAGATAGATCGTCTGGTCATCGGCAGAAGCGGATTGATCCTCGACGATCAGGCTATAGGTATCCGGTGTCGCCGAGGTAGTCACCACGGCTGCGAAGCGACCGAATTCCCCGGCATCGCAGGCAAAGTCGTTCATCGACTTCTTGACGTACTCGCTGCCAACCGGAATCCAACCGTCTGCCGTCAACTCCTGAGATCCCCTGAACACCGCACGGTATTGTCCGTCGGTTTCGCACAGGTAATCGAAACGAAGCAGGAATTTCTGGCTTGCGGCGGAAGCCATGCGATCCACATTCTGTTCCAGCACCACGTCGGCATTACCATTGCCGCCCTTAGAAACCGCTTTCCAGACGAAGCCGTTAAGGCTGCTTCCATCGGGTGCCGACGCACGCTGATAGCACACGCCATCGGAACAATCGGTATCTTCCAGCCAACCGCGAGCATCGGAAGCATCGCTTTCGGCGGTTTCGAAGTTGCCGTTTACGATACCGTCGTTATCGTTTCCAGCAGCGTCAAATGCCAGAACCGCAGCACTCCAATTGGTTGACACATCGGTGGAATCGGACCAATCAAGCTCGAGCGTGGACACGTTGTGCCAGACATCCTCAACATGTTCGCTGGGCGAAGTGAAGGTAGCCGGCAAATTGGGTCCGAGCACATCGCCAAGATTGAAGGCCACGAGCGAGAACAGGGAATCGTCCGGATCGCCGGAAGCCAGCGGGGCGCCTCCCCGCGTCAGCGGATATCCAGCCAACCATTCCACGGAGCTTTCTTCCGTAGCGCCAACTTTGACAAACATCACACCCGTCTTGCCGCTTATGAGAAGAGCCGAGGTGCCGGGGTGGTAAATGTCGAAGCTGGGACGTCCATTGCAATAGGCGCGGAAGCGATTTCCATCCACGACGAGGGCCAGCAACGTCGCGCTGTCGGGAGCCGTCGCCTCACCGGTATCACCGATGCAAGGACCGGAAGCCAAAGCTTGGGTGGTATCGGTCGTGCTTTGCGTGAGATAGGCCCGGTTGTCGCTGCCCAAGCTGAGCATGTAGTATTCGGCAGTGGTGTCATACGCACCATTGTGCATGGCAACCACACCGGCCTGAATTCCTACCGCTCCACGATAAATGGAAGCTTCCGCACGCAACGGAGACTCTATTTCGTTCGGAGCAAGAATCACGCTGGTTCCATCGCCTTCGTACACAAGCTTGCCACTTGCCATGTCCCAATTGCCATCGTCGGCGTTGAAGGCGTAATCTCGCACTTCCTCACCATTCACGTCATCGGCGCTGAAGTCGTCGCTCCAGCCGTTAGCCATGGCAACGGCAGCCCCGTGATTGCGACTCGCTCCCGCAACCGCGTAAAGGGAATCCGCGCCGCCATACAGCGTGTAATACCCCTTGCCGGAAACGTCTTCAAGGTTGACCATAACCGGACTTGTGCAATCCAGTCGTCCACCGGCGGTTTGCTCCTGGCTACGCACTGCCACGGAGGCAAATGCCATTGCCTCAGAAGCACCCTTGGCAAGCGACACGGTATTGACAAGAGCGTTGGCGGCATCGAATACCGAGCATTTGGCGTTGACATCTGCCGAAGCCAAGTACAGCGTTGCCGTCTCCGGCGGAATCACGAAGCGGGTCCGAGCCATATAATCAGGTTTGAGCGCTTCACCGTCACGGTGGTTCTTCGACGTCGATCCATGGGCAGCGACCGGCTTCGTGGCGGAAATCGCCACACCTGCCGGAATCAGCGGACTCACGGTACGGGCGAACTCATAAGAATCACCCCGATCACACGAACCGGTAATGATTTCCTCGGAACCGTCGGCAAGCTGGAAGGCAACGGTGTAATCCGTGCCGTCCTCGAAGCAGACAAGCCCACCCTCGCGCAATGTCGAACCTACGAGCTTCGTATAAGCAGGAGCAAGCGCAAACACCTGCTCGGGATTGGGATCTTCGCTCATGAAGGAAACAAGAACGGGCTTTTGGCTTTCGACGATCAACGCCGAACCATCTGCAAAGTCGCCACTGACTTCCTTGTGATAATGACGCATGAGCGATTCGAGACCGGTGAATTCGATCTCCTTCGTCGCGTTTTCGTAAATGGCGACTTCGGTCTGGTCTTCCAAACTCATAATGATGAGTTTCCAATCTTCTCCCATCGTGTCGGACTGATTGAAGTAGACACCGAAGCGGCTACCCTGGAACGACGCCGGAGTCAAATTGGTTTTGGAAGCCCAGTTGACCGTTTCAACCGGAGCGTCAGCGGCGATGATCGTACGCGCCGATGCACTACCTACGCAGGTCTTGACCAGAGCATCCGCCGTCACCGTATTCAACCCATTAAAGAGGTTTGTCCCGTCAGCATAGGGGTAGAAACAGAAACCGGTGTCCGCAAGCGTCGAGTTGAGTGTGTACAGGGATCCGCTCTGGTCTTTCAACCGAGCTCCCGCCTCGTAGGTATTCCAGTCGAGCCCCCAACTGAAGGCTTGGGTTCCTGCGTCTCCGGTCTCGACAACCTCCGAATCGACGGCATCGGTTCGCGTGCGGTCCTGCACCGTGTATCCGGCGGCAAGGCCGTACTGGGAAGTGAAGTCCTGGAAGTTTGCGCGGGCACGCAACCTTTGAACCTCACCGGCAGGTAGTGGCACCTCCACACCGAACAGACCGTTCCAGTCGGGCTCGGTGGCATGATCGAACTTGGCCCACACACCGCTGACGATATTCCCCGCTGCATCCATCTCGCATTCACCGAGGGTGAACGTTCCGTCAAGACCTAAATGCTTGCCGGTATCGGGATCGTAGATGCAGTAACGAGCCGCATCGACATTTCCGTTGGTGTGAATCGTCACGCGCAGACCGGAGTCTCCATCGCTGTTGACACCTTTGTCGTACGTCGGTTGATTGAAGAGCACCATCGGAGGATCGACGATGAGAATATCGATTTCGTACGTCGCTGAATCTCCCGAGAAGTTCCGAGCACGGTCGTAGGACACGACCTTGAAGAACCACGTTCCCTTTTGGATCGACTCCACGTAGGTAAATTCGGTATCTTGCGTGGATGCCACCTCGGTCCATGGTTCTCCGCCAGTTCGCGAAGCGAACACTTTATAAGCAAAGATTTCGACCGGATCGACGCCTGCCAGAGGAATACCCGATTCCACCGGTTGCACCGGAACGTTGTTGTCCTGTGAAGCGTCCCACTGGATGGTGGGATGATCCGTCGCACGAACCATCCGTCCTTCCTCCAAAGTCGCATCCTTGATACGAACGTTCGTCGGAGGTACGGGACGATTCTTGTCGTACATGATCTGCTTGGTGATTTCCGGCGTCGTATTCGTAGCCTCGTCGGTGAAGGTCATCACCACATCCACCATAGCGTTCTTGATGGGAGGCGTAGCGAAAAGCTCCCAGTTAATCACCTTGGGGCTCTCCGACTGCAATTGATCCACGAGCACCGGATTTCCAGACGACCGGCCTACGGAATAGAGCCAGGGTTGATCGGATTCCAGCGTCAAAAGAGCCACCGTATCATTGGTGTACATCTTTCCGTTCACCCAAGGATCACTTGGCGGATAGGTGTCATCGCGATCGATCCAGAAATCGGCAACGGGGATCTTACGGTCCACTTTGAATGTCGCCACCGGAGATGTGATGTATTGGCCAAGGTTGTCGAAGGCCCATACTTGCATCACGTAAACTTGCTCTTCATCCGTAGCTGCCATGTCGCTGTCGAAAACGAAGTACGGTGTTCCGCCAACGGGATCCACCACTTCACCCACCACTTCGACATTGGCGACGGAAGTGTCGGAAAGATCCGTTCCTAGCAATCCCCAACGCAATTCGTAAGGACCACTATCCCGCATACCGGAAGGTGCAGGCAACGGATCTTCCACCGAACCCCAAACAACCTTCGGCAATGGATCGTTCGTCAGGTAGTCGATGCTGGCATCGGTTGTCATCAGCATCGGATCGCCGGACGTTTTATCCACAACCACCGGTTCGAACGGCGCATGGATCGCATCGACCACATGGGGTACCGAACGGTCGATCGTGAACACGTATTCATCGGGACCGGTGATATTCTCGGCCTGGTCCATCACCCACAGGTACATGCGGTGCGGGCCCTCGCCCAAACTGCTAAGATCGATATTATCCGTAGCGACCTCGCCCTGTACGTAATTCACCCAATCCACAGAATCCGGAAGCGGATCGGTCGGCAAGCCAAAGTCATACAACATATGAATCATCTTGGTCGGGCGTCCCAAGGCATCCGCCGGGAAGTCATCGTGGGCGTCCTGGTAGGACTTGACCGACGTATCCTTGACGAAGATTTCGCTTCCATTAGAATACGTCACCGCGCTCTCGAAGCGACTTTCATCGATCACAGGATAAGTCAAGTCTACTGTGAGAGTATTGCTATCCACCGACCAGAGAGACTTGTTGTCCGCGTAGTCGTACGCACTAACCCGAGTAGCGTAATAGCCTTGCGGCAGAGGATTGAGCGGATTGGGCGGATTGGCGATATCATACACGCCACCGTGGAAGAACTCGGTCGGACTCAGGAAGATGTCCACCGCGTCCTCATCCCAGGTTCCCGATACCGGGCGATATTGGAAATGATATGTGGCGTCTGGTCGCAGGCCGAGGGTTCCTTTGTCCCCGGTTTCCGGATCGAGCAGAATCTCCAAACCGTCGGAATCGTCGGCGGGAGCCACCCAGTTCCAATTCGGCGTATCGTAATTGACATACGCTTTGACCGGTGTCGGCTTATCCGGCTGCGCCGGAGCCTGATTGTCCAGCCATACACTTCGCTCCATCTCGTACATATTGTCGAGATGGTCCTTGCACCACAGGTAAACGGTCTTGTAAGACAGCGCTTCCGGCGGGGTCGGCAGGGTGTGACTGACTTCGAAAGTCGGATTGTCGATGACCGGGAAGCTCGGGTCGGTCCAAACCGTCGGATCGTCCCACACGGGTGTGGTCCAACGTGCGTCATCGGGGAGAGGACCATCGGGAATCTGTACGTCCGTGACGAGGTACTCGTACGGCTCGTCCGCTGGTTTTTCCTCGAAGTTGTTCAATGTTACATACAGGGATATGCCGGGATCACTCACCGCCCATTTGTCTTTGTCACCTTCGGTCACGGCTGTCGGCAAACCGATAGTGAATGGGCAACGCGGCGCGGAATTGTCGTACACGATGCTATCGGAAACAATCACCCGGTTGTCGCCCTGATCTTTGATGTTGGCATACACCGTGTATTCGATGATCGTTTGCGATTCCGTCATCTCGATCGGGAATTGCAATTTTTCCGCCACGGTCTGCCATGTCAGCCAAGTGCCGGTAGGCAGATCCCATTCAGGATCGAACAAGCCGGGTTGACTGTCCAGCTTCACCTGGAACTTCACATCACCCGGCCACTCGTCCGAGGGGACAGGATTCATGTGGATGTAAAAGATCGTGTCTTTTGTACGATCGATTTCACCGTCTGCGTCACCCAGCACGAACATCGGCACTTCGGGTGGCACATCATCCAGCGTGATATCATCGGATACCGGCGTCAGAGTCGTATTCTCACCACCATCGCGGGCCAACATACTCACAGTACGCACGCCTTCCCGCTCATCCACCGCCAATGGCGACAACGCCCAAGCCACGGGGCTGGTGAGATTCATCCATTCGCCCGGCTTGAAGGTTTCGGTCGCCTCATCGTAAATGCCGTAGCCCAGTCCGTCATTGTTCGAGAACTGCACCTGCACGAAGGGCCACGGGTTTTCGTCCACGGCCTGCGGGAACAGCCTGACCAATCCATTGTTCACCCGATTGGGTTCGGGGTCACCAGACTCGTCGTCGATGGCCTTGATGACGAGCGCTAGGTTGACCGGCGGGTATACGTCGTATTGAGTTTCCGCCTCGTAATTGAGATTGTCTTTATCCGTAGTGTTTTTGCCACCATCGCGTACCCTTACGAACACGCGTTCTTTTTCGGCTGTCGAAAGCGTATTCTCGATCAATACGGCACCGGTGTAGTAAATGTAATATATGCCGCCTTCATTCACCACGTCAGCCAGTTCGAAGGTCCGTCGGTTGGAACCGGGCACGCTATCGAAATCATCGAATTTGGCATCGGAGTAAGCGACTTCAATCGGGTACCATTCCTCGCTTGCAGGAACTTCGATTTTAAGGGTGACGGTCAACGAGGTGGTGTTCCCGTTGGGCGATACCACGTTGTTGTCCGGATCGAGAATCGTTACTGCGGGGTGATC
The DNA here is from genome assembly GCA_963663525.2 of Myxococcota bacterium. GTDB lineage: Bacteria > Myxococcota_A > SURF-8 > SURF-8. Next base: position 1,742,638 of record CAXXHC010000001.1, on the reverse strand, counting down.
CGGCTCCGTGATTTCGGGGGCAGTGCCGTCGAAGGTAATCGTCTGCGTCATCACGGTCGTTTCGTGACCTGGGAAACCTGGAGGATCTTCATACCCGTCGCGGAACTGTACGTACACGGTTTTGTCACCGTCCACGGTGTCGGCCAGCGTATGGGTCGTATCAAGATGTTCCAACGCATCATCGAGAGCCACATAGGAAGAACCTGCCAGGAAGGCGGAACTGTTGGCGATACGGTAAGAAACCGGCTTCCAGCTATCTTCCCAATCCAAAGCGAGATCGACGACCTGGCCGTTGGTAAACAGTGTGCTGCCCGTATTCATATCCGAAACGAGGAAAGAGGAGTCGGGCGGCTCGCGGTCGAGAATGATGACCGCCTGGGCCGGAGTGAGATTGTAGTTGCCATCGGGCACATCTCCTCCGCCAGGTGCATTGTCTTTGACCCAGACGTAGACGGTCTGAGAGCCATCCATGTCTTCGAGTAACCAGTCTTCCGGATCGGGATCATACGCCTGCCAAGGAGCATTGGCCGCAATCCAAGCGTCCATCTGCGCACGATCAGTGATGGTATCCGGTCGGGTGTTGGAAATCGCCATCCAGGTCGCGTCCGAATCATCGCAAGTAATGTGCAGGTCCACATCTCGGAAGGGACTGTGCGTGTCTCCGATGTTGTTGATGTAGAACGACACCACCGGTTCCTTGATATCCACGTTGAATGGTCCAACCACGTGGGAATCACTCCAGTTGTCGACGTGTGCCGTGTCTTTCGTCCTCAAGAACAAGTAATACCAGCCGCTCTGGGTGGCTTGACGGTCAAAGGAAGCTTCATTTGACGTGAAGGCCATATCGACGCTCGGCGTGGGATTGCTGTAGCCGGAGACGTCGCCCGGAGGCGTAAGACCATAGTACTTGAATTCGAGGTCGAGACCTTCGATCGGAGCTTCCACCTGGCGTGTCTTGGCGCGCAGAAGTTGAACCGTGTCTGTGTAGAACACGCCGTTGACTACGTTCGTGGCGTATTGCACCTGAAGACTTTGCGTTCCGTCGGGCGCGGTGAATACGCGCTCCAGATGATCCCAGCTTACGGCATCGCCCATGAGATCACCCGAAATTTCCGTATATGGCCCGCCTCCCGCGTTGGTAGATGCATACACCTTGAGGAACATCTGAGCACTGTTGGAGCGATAAACACCGGAAAGGTAGAACTGGAGTCCTTCAGATGGATCGATGTCGATGGGTGAAGACGTCACCGTCTTCCACAGACCACTCACATTGTTCGTCACTTGCCAGCGCAGACAGCGGCGTCCCTGATAGCACTCACTGAAATCTTCCAGAGTAAAGGACGATCCGCTACGCGTCCAACCAACCGCCTCGTTGGTAGCATCCCAAACCTCAAAAGCAGGATTGGGAACCAGGTTTTCGCTGTTGCCCTCGATGTCGTAGGTTGCAGCGAACGCCGTGTATTCGGAATAGCGGGAATCCGGCTCCTGTACCGTGAAGCTGAATGTATCTAGCCGCGTCTTGAGAGAACTTGGCGCAGGATCGATAGCGATATCCCCATCTGTCAGCTTCTGAGGAGGCACTTTGTCCCAAGCCATTGGCTCATCCACAAGGCTGCGACCGTAAAGCGGCGTTACGACGAAATTGTCGAATCGGCTCGATGTCGCAACGGTAGTTCCATCGGAGAACAATCCCGACTGACCGTCTTCCGGATCGGTCGAGCCGTAGAAGATGTGATCCACAACCTTCACGTCGTTGACGTAACCCGTGACGTGGCGTCCACGCACCTGAACTTTGAGGTGATACCAAACACCGATGTCCAACATACCACTGTCGAATTCGTAACCGGCCACTTCGTCGCCGTTGTCCATCGACGCACCATTGAAGAGATAGGCCTTGCTGTGGTAGGGGTTGATCCCAAAGCTGTAATGCTGGTTGTATCCATTATAATTAAACACGAGTCCTGCCGATACATCGGAAGAGGTCATGATCTGCACGTCCGCTTCCACGAGGTAGGCGTTCATCGAGTCCCCGGCATCGCCATCGAAATCCTTGGAGAGCAAAATCGTTTCGCCCTCACCACCGCCGACGAGATAACCATCGGTCGCTTTGACTTCCCAACCAGCATTGGGATCTCCGCCACTGACTCGCGTGCCAAGTTCGTAATGGTCGGCGTTGTCCTCATCAGGGACAAAGTCGGCGGTAATCGTGCCATTTTGGAAATTGTCGGTCCATCCGCCACTGGGGCAGAACTCGTCCTCTACGTCATCACCGTTGGTATCGCAACTATAATACGTGGCGAAACTGTCGGTATGGTCGGAGTAGAGATTGTCATCCCAGGGGTCTTGATAAAGTTTGAGATCGCCACGCTTGGCCAGCAGGACGGAATCCAGTTTAGGCAGGTCGCTCGCCGAGACGCGGAGCGTGTGCTCCTGTCCACCATCGAGAACGCCGATATACTGACCCGCCGTCCAGGTCCACGCATTGGTGAGATAGAAGACACCGGTCGATCCACCGTCAAGCGAATAACCGAGCGCCTGATCGATACCAGTAGTGGACTGACCGTTTGCGTAGAAGAAATACGCCGCCGTCTCTTCGACGAAGAACGTGGTTTCGATGTAGCTACCTGCGGAGAACTCGGTGTACAGACCACCGGAAGCACTGGTGGAAATCTTCGTCGTCGTTCCGAATTGTACCGCAAAATCCTCCGCTTCGGTATGCACCGAACCGGGATCGAACGACATGGAAAGATATTCTTCGGAATAAAGGTTGAAGGCATCCGAGGCCGTCGGTCGGGAACGAGACTTGGTGGTAACTTGGGTGATGTCGGAGAAATCGGACTCCTTGATCTGCCCGGAACCGTAATCACCCCAACGACTCTTGGTTACCAAATCGAAGGTCGTGCGGTCGGGAAGGTTGCTGATAATGACACCATCCGCTCCTCCCCACTGCTCGTAGGTCTTCCAAATCGGCTCGTCGGAAGTCATCTCCAACGTCACGTAATTGAGGTACTTGTACCCACTACCCGTATCCCACGCAACGCAGTATTGGGCTGCATCGGTGTTATCGCCGGTGTTGATAACAAGCCGTACCTCACCCGCTTCGCTCAACAGAGGAGAGGTATCCAACGGCACGACATCAGGAGCCGGAGGAGTACCAAGCTTGTGCACCCGTATCGCTCCCTTGGCCAATGTAGCGTCGTAGGGAGAATACGTTGACGGATTGTTGAGGTTGTCAAACGCCTGTACCCATACATACCAGACACCACTGGAGAGCGCGTAAGCCTCTGGAATCGTGAAGGAATTTGTAGAGGTGAACTGCAAATCACCCGCACCAATAGGACTGTTGTTATATCCGTAGCTGGACCAGAATACCTTGTAACGCTTGTTGTCCACGTCACGCATACCGGAGTTTTCCACTTTATCGAGACCGGTGGGACGATCACCCGGATTGCTCCAAGTAAATGTCGGCGTGGTATCGGTGGTTTGCATCGGCTTGGTGGTCGTGATAATCGGCAGATCGGTCGCTGTCTGATCGAGTTCCGGCGTACCCGGCGGGTTTGGCGGAAGTGTATCGATCTTAAGGATGAACGTGGAAGGATTGTCGTTGATGCCTCCTGCGTCCTGGTTCTTTACACGAATATAGTACACATCCGAAACCAGCGTACCAAGATCGATTTCGGGATCCGCTCCATTCAGACCAGTAATAAGTCCGCCACCCAAGCCACCGGAACCTTGCAGGATAGGCTCGCAATTGTTAGAGGCGTCGTAACACCAGTAGTGGCTCCCAGGAGAAGGACCAGTCGTGTTGTCCCAACTGCATTCCACACCGGTTACACCACTCTGGTACTTACCCCATGTGTTGTTGGTGAAGCCAGTGCACGTAACCGTCGGCGGAGTCGGCTTGGAGAAGTCGATCTTGAAAGTGAATCGGCTATCGCGGTCACCGCCAGTATCGCTGGCGCGAACGACGAGATCCCAAGTGCCTTCATGATCGAACGTCAGATCTTTGTACGGACGACCGTCGCCACCAATACCGTCGATATCACCCCACGTACAACCGGATTCGTCGATACAATACTTGTAGGTCACCGGGCTCGGGCCACCCACTGGATCCCATGAGCAGCGGGTCGTAACGTCCGCATCCCAAACCTCGTGAGTATGGTTGGTGCAGGTAATACCAAACACTTCGGGTGGCTCGTTGTCGATCCAGAACGGACCGTAATGCATCGGAGCGCTCCAGTTCCCTGCCATATCTTTCGCGAAGATGTGAGCGTACAACCCAAGAGGCTGCCCGGTACCATCGAGGGAATTGCTGGGAACGGATTTCGTGTGGCTGACAGTAGCGCTTGTGTTTGAAATCACGGTACCAGAGGCATCGCGCGTCGATGTATCAGCAGTGGTATCGAACGAGAAATGGTATTCGGTAATCGGAGCTTCAACATCTGTTCTCGCTGCCGGAACGATGCTCAAATTATCAACGAGGATCTCCTGCCCGGCGTCAAGATTCTGCGTTACGCCAAGCTTTATCCGGTGCGTCTGTGTTCCACCGAATGCATCATAGAAAGCTACGAGCCGACCTTTTTGTCCGACCGTGCAATTGATGAACACCCGCCCTCCAACGTTGGCGTCGATACTCGAAGCATCGGCGAGGTGCAACGTCGCAGCGTGTAAGTTGGCAAGCTGGCTGCCGGAACTGTTGTACAGTTTGAATTCCCACGGCTTGTTGCTGGTGCTCTGGCAATAGTAGTCGAACTCGGCCTTGACCGTGATCCCCGTACCATCGAGCAAAGGAAGATCCTGGCCAAGAACTTCGTTAACCGTCGTAGCGTCCGAAGCCATTTCTCCATGCCAGAAAGTACCCGGCAAGTCATTGGACGACGAGCTTTCTTCACGATAACCACACGCCCCACTCGAACAGCTGGTTGTCTGGGTCCATTCTCCCTGCACGGGATATTCGAACGTCCCGTTGACAATTGCATTTTCGATGTTGTGCGACGCATCAAACGCCGTCTTCGCAAAATAGTACGTCGTAAAGTTGGAATTCGGACGATTCCATTCCAGAGTGAGCGTGTCCTGGTTCACCCAGTCCTCAGCGACCGGAGGAGGCGGGCTGGTTGGCGGACCACTGACCAGAGTCGGCGAATCCGGAATTGCCCGGTCTTTCGCAGAACCGTCCTCGGCCTCGTTGTCGGGATACAATGCGCCGAAACGGAAGTTGTCGAAACGCGCAGGTCCACTGTTGGCAAACACGCCGACAGAACCTGTTTCATAAATACGTTCGAGCAATTCGGCTTGGGCCACGAGCACTCCATCCACATACCCCATCGCTTTATTGCGATGAACCACGAGACGAAGTTTATGCCAGGTATCGGGAAGGTAATGATATTCGTCCGTACCTGCCTTCCAGCCGTTGGAGAAGATGTCGCTCATCACGTAAATACCGGCCATCGGCAGGTTTTCTGATGATGTCTGCGGAGAAATCTGGAAACGCATGTAATCGTTGTTCCCGTTCTGAAGGAACACGATCCCCATCCTTGAGACCCCCGTCGAACCCAACACGTCGACTTCGACAAAGTAGTTCTCACCGACGCTGGAACCAATCTGTGTGCGGGAAATAAGTTGGTAATCATGCGAAGCGGTTGCGCTTTGCAGCATTATACCGTTAGAACGGTTCCACACACCAAACGGAACATTCCATGTGGTTGTATTCACGCTGCCGGTTCCATCGAACATATCGTGATGGCCGCCAAGCTGATAGGGTCGGGAACTGCTTCCGTCAACCTCGTTGAAAGCGTGAGCTTCCAGGAAAGAATCCGTAAATAATGGATAGTGATATGCAGCCGTTCCCGTACTCGTCAGCACGTTCATATTGCAACTGTCGGAAACCAAGGTGCGAATCGAACCGGCATCCGGTGTCGTCACCTGTGCAACGGTTTCGTACCCTGTCCATCCACTCATCTGTCCACCAGGCCAGTTGCTGATGTTGATAGCCGTCAGGCGCGTTGAAGAATCACCCGTTCCACCACAGTACAGCACGCCGTTGATCCACTCGATTCCTTTCGAAGCCGACGCCGTACCGAGGTCTATGAAGCCCCTGTATTCGAGGTTGTTCGAAAGGTTGATGTAATACCGGTAGATCTTCCCATCGTTAGCGAGGCAGAAGAGATATTCCGCATCGGTCGCGATACCACCTGAACAGGCGTGGATCTCTCCAGAACCTTCCAGAGACATTTGCTTGTTGTGGCTCCAGTCCTGGCCATTGTTACTTACAAGCCAGCGGTGAATTTTGGGTGTGTCAAGAGAACTTGAGGTGTAGAACACGTTGCGCTGAGGATCGTAGGCGATGCCGTCATCCACCTTATCCCCACCAACAAGATCTCCACCGCTAATTGTCGTGACGAAATTGAAGTCGGCAGCGTGCACTTTAATGCTGCCACCTGTCGTGGCGATTGAATAGAAATAGTCACGGGCAAAGCCTGTATGAATGGCTTGGGCGAACGTTGCATCCCCACCATAGAAGGGAGAAGCCAACATGTTGGATTGTCCCTTGAGAACATACGCCCCGTTGTGCTGGTCCCAAGCAAACGAAGTTGCGGTGCCGTTGGCGTTTTGCGTCGCTGTGAAATCAGTCGAAATTTCGTCGTTCCACGAACGGTCGAGTGTAACGGCTACTGGAGTCTGCAACAGATCGTTGGAGTGAATCACGTCGTGGTTATCCGTGACGGTTACGCGGATATAATAGGGAGTCAAGTCCTCCAACAGGTTTACCCAGAAACCGTCGCCGTAAACCTCTCCGGTGTCGAAATCACGGAAACGATTCCACTCGTCGAGAATCTTAAGATCTGGATTGAGTCCGATCGTGTGGTCACTTTGGATATAGCCAATGAACCCTGCCGGATAGGTTGCAGGCGGATCCCACAGTTCCGGAAATGCATTCGCCGTGCTACTTACCGCGAGGGCATAGCTCATGATGGTTTCGTTTTCACCCGGAGCAATTTTCACTCGCAAAGCACCACCATCGCTGTTGAGAGACGAGCGAGGCTCGGCATAAGCAATCGGCATCTCCAGTGGAACCAGTTTGTAAATGTAGACATAGCCGGACTCGGAATACTCCGAAGCGTTCCCTGCGGTATCGAAAGCCCGCGTGTAGAAATTCAACTTCAAGTGGCTGTTGACTTCGAACACGATAGGAATCGTGAAGCTCGTCGTATCGTCGGCGGTTGTACGACAGCTATACGTAGTTTCGATTTTCTGGTCGTACTGATCCGATTGCCACCAGCAGACCTCGTAATGATCCACTCCGGAAAGATTGTCGGCTTGCTGCGTCCAGCTCCATGTAGGTTGCTGATCTGGGGTCAGGTGGTTTTCACCAGAAACCGGGGTTCCAGGAATCGGCGGGTCCGTCATATCGAGTCCGATGGTATCGCTAACGACGCTCGCCGCATGTAACGGCAAGTAAGCACTGTTGGCGCCACCATCTCGCAACCAGCAATTGACTGCGACATTCGTTCCTTCCGTGCCAGCCAATTCCCATTCCTTCGTAGGATCGAGAACCCCCCACCCCAAGCCATCACCGATATTCGAGGTGTTTGAGCAATTGACTTCCACAGGATTCCATCCCATGGCGTCGGTTGCATCGATATGCAGATACACGTCGCGAATGTTGGTCCAAACCGGCTCGTCTTCCTGAACCTGTGTGTGGCGGATAACCATTGAGGAAGCATCCGGGTCGGGCGCGTGCGTATCGTAAATAATCGTGTCGTAGCTACGACTCTGGTTGGTGGCGGCGTCTTCGAAAACGGCGCAAACAACCCTCTCGCCATCCAGACCGATTTCGGCATCGGGAACCATCTTGACGGTGAACGGATCATCCGGGTTCGGAGCCCAGGGAGCCGATCCCGAATTCTTCATGATGAAGTTGCAGTTCGGATCGGTCATCGGGTCAACGGAGCCGCATTCGGCAATCGTGGATACCGTACGGAAACACGCTTTGTTCGAGTCGTCCCACTTGAACTTCAATGTCACGAACTGGCTCTTCGTGTGGGTGGTTTGCGACGCACCGGCGTTGATCGTCACCGACGTAGAAGGCGTGGTGTAGTCGAGTTCCAGGGTACTGTATTCACTGGTAGTGGAGTTGTTGAGTTCGTCCCAGACCACCACGTATGCTTTGTAGAATCCTTCGGTATTGAGCTGGTTGGCCAACGGCAGCTCGAACGGAGGCACGGTCGGGGTGTTGGCATAAATTCCGCTACTCCATGTCCAGTCTCCTTCGTCCAAGCCGTCCACGATGTTGGTCGTCCAGAAGAACTGCCAGGAATTCGTGGCGCGAATACCGATGCCCGCGCCGTCGCTAGCCTCCCAGTACCACGTAGGAGTACGGTCTTTGGTCGGGGTAACCGCCCATGGTTGTGTAGTGAATGTCGGCGCTTTCGTATCGAGCTTGACCATCAGCTCATACGGCACGGCGTTTCGGTTTCCGTTGTCCCGATATTGTGGATGACTCGGATCAAGCGGATCACGCTGAGTGCAAAGTTCACCGGACTTCTGACGACATTCCCGCACGTTGTCTTTTATCCAGAGGTACACCGTTTTCACACCGTCTTCTACGGTGCATTTACGGTTCGGCAGGCAACGACCGCCCAAACCATCATCACTGCATTCCCAGTCAAAGGTACAGTTCGGCACAAAGTCTTTATAATCCCTGTCCAACTCCCAGGTCAGGCTGCTCTGATAGGGCATCCAGTCGTAGCCTTCTCCCGAGGTGTTGTTGGATACTTTCATTTCCAATTCGTCGGGCCAATGGTTGTCCGTAGCGCCGAGAATGTTCAACTCGATCGTGGGGCCAGACACCCATTCCGGATTGCCGACATTCTCGATATCGAACGAGAATTCGCTGTAGGTCGGCGGGAAGATATCAACGACCACTTCCCGCACCGGGGACCAGGCGCTATGCAGATGATTGGCATCTTTTGCCCTCGTCCGCACATACCAAGCCTCTTCCGAGGTCGGCAATGTAGAGGGGTACAGAGTAATGAGCGTCTTGAGTTCGGAATCCCCTTCGCTCTTGATGCTGCTGTCCATAAGACCATATGGACGGCTTCCGACAGCACCGCTCATCGCGCTCCATTCGCCGCTTTGCGGATCGAAACGCCAGGCCACCGTTTTCGCGTTGTTAACCGCCACGTAAGAGCCGTCATAGGTACCACCCATGTAATACGGCCCCCCAACGTCAGAAATCTGCGTGGGTGTGGTCCATGAAGAACCGTCCCAACGTCGGCTATAGCCGTTGGCACCGGCAACCATCACGTCGTCGGGAGAATTGGCGAAAATCGCATGAGGTTTCCAGGAAAGATTCGTCAACTCGACGCCATCCGTCACATTCACAGTGTACGTCGGATTTACGGCACCGGCAGCGGTCACACTGTTGAAGACAATTTTCCCAACGTGATACATTCCGCGTTTGTACGTGTAATACGCAGTTTTTTCATCGATCACCGCAGGGCGATAGATCATGTTGGAGCTACTGTTCCAGTATTCGGATTTGACTCGGTACCAGTACGAACCATCGTAGCGCCACAGGGACATGTACGAACCACCAACCCAAATGCTGTTGGCCGAGAAAACGTCCATCCCGTTGAACGTAGCGAATTTGCTTGTATCGACCTGCCGTGACAGCTCATCGTGAGAAACCGTAAATACTCCGGTCGTCGTCGCGTGGTTGGTCCACGAACCGCCGTCATAATGCCAGACACCGGTTTGGGTCAGCACCCAAATATTGTCCTCTTTGAGTACGGAGAACTGAATGAAATTGTCGTCTCCCTCGTCGCCCGGCTGATTGGTACCGACGAACTCGAACGAACCGTCTGATTTTGCACGCACGATCTTGTCCGTGCTGCCAACACAGTCGGAAACCCAGTAGTAGAAATCGTTACGCTCCGTTCCGACGTCGTTGATGTACTGGCCGCCGGAAATCTCCTGAATTCGCCTTGAACTGTTATTGCAAATAGAACCGAGATTCTTGGTTGTGGGTGTCGCTGCCTCGAAATTGGTAGACGTAAGGATGACGTCTTTGGTGCCAGTGTGTCCGAAATAGAACTGGCGGTCTCGTGCCCATTCGATCTGGTAGGGCTGGGCGGCGTGTAGACCGCTGAGGGCGTCAGTCGTCGCGGACCACGAAAGCGTCGGCGTAAGATTGTTGGTCACGTTTTCGATCAATACCGGATCGACAATCGGCGGCTTCAAAGTCTGGCGTATCGGTCCGAAGAGATCGACGTAGATGCCATCGGTGGACGCGGGGCCTCGGTTGTCCGCCTGGTCTCGACAGATCAACGTCGCCGTGTGGTAATTCGGTCCGGCATTGAGCCACCAAGACGGACTCAGAGCCATCGGCTGCGGATTCGCTCCTCCGGTCATCGGCCAAGAGGTCCAGCTATTGCTGGAAATATCACCCGCCGTGGGATCTGTAGTATCATTGAAAATCATGTATTCGGTAGCGTCGTCAGCAACAAGGCTTAGTGTCACCAAGCTTCTCGTGGTGTAGTTGCTGGCTGCCGAACCATCCAGAATATCCAACGCACAGTTGGGCGGCGTCGTGTCCACGCGAATGGAATCGGAAGACACCATCGCCTCGTTACCACCGCCATCCTTCAACCACAAGTGTACCCAACGCTCGCCGTCGCCACCTGCCAGAGTTACCCGTGTGGTCGATGCCCACGCCGGTGCCACCTGCCAGGAGCCGCAACCTGTAGTCGTATCGTACTCACCGGTAGAAGAACACAGGCGCATCTTGTAATGACAAGTATCCGCAGGGTCTGCCACCTGGTCCCAGAAAACCCATCCCTGTGTATCGTTGGTGCCGGGAATCGAAACCGCTACCTCTCCATCGATCTCGAGATCGTCTTCGTTGACCCACTCCGCTCCGCCTTCGATGCTGATGCCACCGGAGGCAAGCGCGGGAGCGTTCCGGTCGAGAATGACCGGGGCGTCGGTAGCGATATCGCTACCGTAGTTTTCACCGCCGTCACGGTACTGAACGTTGATGTTCTTTTCACCATCGACCCAGGTATTCGTACCACTGGGCTTCATCCTGTAGTAAAGATCGGCAGTACCGGAAGAAAGGGTTTCGACGACGAGGTTGCCCCACTCAATCCGATCCTGGTAGGTACTGGTGATTTCAGCGCTGAATGTCGCAAAGTCATCATTATGAACGACTGCCACAACGCCGTTGCCTTTGTTGGTGGCCGAGATGCCGGAAAGACCGGAGATGTTGGAGGCCAGCGCATTGCAGATGCTGTCTTTGGTCGGGCTGGAACCGCTATTGACGCAACGGTCGGAGCCGTTGATTTTGACGCAATAACTCTTGTTGGATTGCAGCGGAAGCTTAAGAGAAAAGGTCTTGACCATGTATTTTAGGTCGTACCATCCGGTCTGATCCTCGGTGCCCTCCTTCAAACGGAACTGTACCGGGGACCAGTCGTCCGTCGCCGTCAAGCGCATTTTGACATAGGGAGAGTTGGAATACCACTTGTAGCTCCCGCTATCCGGTATCCATGTACCCGTAACTTTCGTCATGCTGAATGGTGAAACCACGACCTGCTTCGTGACACGTCCCTCGACGCTGCCGTTTTGTTCGAGCACTTCGAGATCACCCACCGGACCGAGCTGGTCCCAGAAAATCGAGATTGTGTACGGATCTTTTTCAGTCGTTCCCGTATTGGTATCGGTGATGTTGCCACCACCGTCTTTAAACCAAACATACACATATTTTTGTGTATTGGGTGGGGACGCCAGCGTGTGGTTCTCAATGACATGATAATAATCATGACCTATCGGGAAGGCACTTTTCGGATAGGCACGCCACCCGCTGTCCACGAGTGTAGACGTGTTCTGTAGCTTCACATAGAGGCTCTGCCATTCGTCGTAGGCATGAACCTGAATCAACGGGGTCTGCGATTTGGTACGACTAAGCGGAGAATATACACCAGTGGAAATTTCCTCGACAAACCGAGCCGTGAACGGTGCAGAGCAAACACCGCCGCTACAACTTGACCCGTAGGCGCAATCACTCACAGTCGAGCAACTCGTCACCGGCGTGAGCGGTGGTACGTTGTCGAGCGTAACCGTAATACAGTTGTTGGAGGCACTAAATGCTTTCTTGTTTCCGCCGCCATCCGCAAACCATGTGCAGATGTTTCGGCTTGCCTGACGTTGACCTGATGAAAGATTGTTCAACGAAAAGGCAATTGGCTGTTCCACCGTGTTGGGATCGCCGTCGTTGTCGGGCGAGATCAAATTGGTATTGTAGGTCTTCGTCATATCGGCCACGCCATCGGCGTCGCTGGCCAGGTATACGTTGATCGGGTACCAGTTGTCATACGCGATGGGATAGACCGTCAGCGCCGTCTCTTTGGTACGGTATCCGGCAAGAAGCTGCCGCGAGGTAGCGGTTTCCTTTGCCAGGAACGTGCCGCCGCTCTGGTTGAGGCATGGTTGGGTGTTGCTCGAAGTGTATGGCGAACTGATCGGGTAACAGGTATCGAGAACGATGGAATCTGTATAGGAACTGTTGGATACGTTGCCCTGGTTGTCTCTTGCCCAGACCCTCACCGTGGCCGTGCGCTCTACATTAGTGGAGGTACCGGAAATCTTGAAAGACGGCTCCTGATCGGAAGCCACCCAAGACAGCAAACTACTGTCAGAGCTGCTGTTGGTATGATATACGTTCACATTGTCGATATACAGGTACTGAGAACCGGAAGTATTGTAACTGTCGAAACTGAACGTCCCGGCAATAGTGCCATTGGTTTTGGAAGTGTAATATCCCCTGAAGAAACCGCGTTCGCGGTCGGCGCAGGTGAAATTATTGCCGTTGGCCGAGGTCGAACCGCCTTTGGCGTAGTACTTGGTGCCGGAGATGACGGTGCCTCCGTCCGCGGAAAACTTCCATCCCGTGCCGGTGCTCGCTCCCTTGCAGTAATAGTCGAACTCTACTGTAAACGGTGTGTTGTTGATCTTCAGCGAGTTGCACGTCTGCTTGATCCGATACGAATTGTTGTTCGCTCCGTAGCCACTCATATAGCCGCCGTACCCGGTGAACATCGCGATTTGGTTGAACGGCTGATCGGTCAGGCTGGTCGACCGGCTCGCCTGCCCTGAACGATACGTCCATGTTCCGCTCGATTCGAAGGCGAAGTTACTTAATCCAAGGTAATAACTACTGTTATCATTGACGGCGTAGATGGAAATGTATGGCTTGGAGTTGATATTGTCCGAAGCGTTGAAAGCCAGTTTTACATTGGAAGAACTCGTTCTCGACGTATTGCCCGAGGTGGATTTGACCGTCACCGAAGTCGATGGCGGGTTTTCGTCGACTGTGATCGAGTCGTACAAGCGCCCTGTCTGGTTGCCACCGCCGTCTTTGAACCAGGCATTAACCGTCCTTCCTCCAGTGCCCGCGAGTCGCCAGACACCGTACATCTTGTTGCCATCGGTCGGAGCGAAGCTATACCAGGCGGAACAGCTCGTCGTGTTGGACAAGCAGACCTGCATCCCGGAACTCCAAATATCCGAAGCTTCCAACGTCAACAGCACGTTGCGGCTGTTGTTCCGGGCATAGCTCTGGTTGCCATCAATTTTAACAGAGGCCACGGGGGCCGTATCGTCGAACAGCAACGTGAAGTACACGAAGTCGGATTCGTTGCCTGCACCATCCACGGCCTTCACGCGCATACACAGTTTGCTATTGGCGATACCGCTGGGATATACATCTTTCGTATACCACTTGCAAATCGAAGAATTGCAGGACGTACTGACATAGGGATTGCCGCTTGTCACGTCCCCGGCAGCGGAATATCCCGTCGTTCCGCAAGTACCGCTCAATGAACTGAATTTTTTGTATTCAAGCTTGTACTTGGCCACGCCGGCGCCCGTCGGCGGACTCGAGGTGGAACCGGGATCGGTTGCGGTGTTCCATTGAATGATCGGTTTGAAATCGGGATAAACGACTTCAGACACGATTTGCGTAGCAGTTCCGTAACTGGTACCCCCAGCCGTGAGACTCGTCGGTTCGTTCGGGTCGGTGATGTCGAGATTCACGTACACCTTGGACAAGGAACCCCAGTTGCAATAGGCATCTCCGCTATACCGCTTGCAGTTGCTGCTGTCCTGGTTCGTATCGCAGGTGCTCGTTTGCGTAACCGCATTGTCGCGAGCCTTGATCGAGAAAAACCACGTGCCGTCACTCGATGCGGTTTTCTTTATGCTGGTGGACGAGGAAGTCAGATCACTCGCACCCGAATTGCTGGGCGAGCAATATGTCTGACTGGTACTGGTTTTTTTCGTGAAACAATAGCTGTAATCGGCAACTCCCGAATTCATTACGTCGGAAGGTTTGCTCCAGTAAAAGGTTGGCGAACGGTTGCTGCTCCACACCGTGGAGTTGTAGCTAAGATTTGATCGCAAGCTTCCGGGAGCATTCGGCCCTTTGTCGTCGTATCGGTAGTCGTGGTAGGCGTTCCGATAGTTTCCCGCCTGGTCCCAGGCCCGTACGTACAATCTGCGCGTACCGTTGGAGTCGGGCACCGCGTCGCCGGCGTTGATGGTTCCCGGATTGTTCGACCCGTTCTGCCCCGTATACACCGTGTTGGAACTGACGGAATCCCGGCTGCCCGGTTTGGAAGTGGGATAGCCTGACCAACTGGAGCGAATGGCCCAGATGTACCGGGCATCTCTGGCTGCAACTCGCGGCGTATAATCTCTCTTGTAATAGCTGCCATTGCCGAAAAAGCCCCAACCGCTTGACGTGTATCCGGTGTAAATATAGGGCGCTACCGTATCCACCTGGAAAGTATACGAACTGTCTTTGTAACGAGCCGCACTGTGCATATTGGACTTGTCACTGACCGAATAGCACAACAGGCGGTAGCCGTCGGCGGAACCGTTGCTGGAAGTCCACGATTCGGAGGCAACGTTCGTCGGGTTGGTGGCGTAGTCTTTGCCATGGCAGTTGACGGAATCGAAGTTGCAGCTCAACCCGCTCGTCGAGGAGCCGATGCCCGACCAAAAGAGGCGAATACACTGCGACCCGGAGTCGCCGTCGGAAAGGTTCAAAGTAGCAGTGCCGCCCTTGGTCCAGGTGTTGTTAGGTATGGAAGTACTCGCCACCGAAACCTTCAGATGGTTGCCGTCGACTCTGTCGTAGTAGTACCACTGGAAAGCACTGGATTTTTTCAGGTTTTTGGATTGGGGAAAGGCACAGAAACCTTTTTGTCCACCATACGAATCGCTCATGTAATTCCAGGTGCTGTAGGAAGAACCGGCGGGATCGTACGTCGAACAGGCCGATGAGCTATTGTTGTAAGCACCGGGATAATACGAGAACCTGTTGCCCGAACGTCCGAAGCTACAGGAGTATTGCGGTTTGAAAGACGAGCTGGACCACTTGTTGATCGCCATACCGTAGGTGCTTCCCAAATTGGTGGTAAACGAAATATTGTAGGGCGACAGGAAGTCGATCTGCCAGCGCGAGGTGGTCTGCCGGTAGCGGTTGAAGGCGTCCCAGGCCGTCACGTACCAGTAGGCGGTTCCGCCCGATCCGACGTGGCTTAAATAGGTGCTGTCGAAGCTGCTGTTTACGTCATCGTGTACCACCATATATTGAGTGCTTGTGTTAAACGGGATGGAAGAACGCACTTTGCTCGTATTCCAGCCGTACCGACCGGGATAAGTCTGGTTGTATACGGCAAGTCCACCCCAGCCTCGCACATCGGCGACGTAATCGGCCCAGTTGTCCCCAAGCCGCCAGCTTGCATGATATGCGACGTTGGAACTGGCGGTCGCATATTTGGTCAGGAAACCGCACAGGTTTTCGTCGGCGGCGTAGGTACGAAGAGTAAATGGCGACGACACCCACCCGTTGCTGGTCGGCACGCCCTTGCATTGCGTATACGTTGAGTAAGCGCCGTCTGGTTGGGCATACGGGTAGCCATACGAAGTCCAACACGTATCCGGCGAATTTCTGCGATTCGTGAAGGTATTGTTATGGTACGTCGTGGTGAAATTGGACTCCGCCACACACTGGCTGTTGTATTGACGGCCAGCAGGACCATTAGGCAGTGAACTGTTGCCAGTACCGGAAGTATTCAGCCCGCACTGGTACGCACCTCTCCAGCTCACCCCTCTGTCGGTAAAGTGAATGGCGGGAGGGTCCCAGTCCCAACGAACGCGGTTGCGCTGAGAATAGTGAAACCACCGGTACGAATAGGAGGGCTTGGCTTGAGCGGAATTTCCTGAAGTAGGCCCCCACGGGAACGAATTGCCACCAAGACCATCCCCGGAAGTAGTATATCCCGCGTTGTAATACTGGTTATTCGCGTAATAGATATCGACGTAGATGTGCGCGTGGACGCGGTTATCCGAGCTGCTGGTTTGAAGCCTGGGGGCTATGTTCTCCTGCTGGTACCGGGCGTTGTAGTGATAGGTACTAGCATGGTTGTAATAACCCGTAAACGCCGTATTGTACATGTACGGCATGCCCACGGTCGCGTTGCGGATGTAAGGTACGGAGGTGGTCCAGACATTCGTGAAGACACGCTTGGTTAGGGCCAGGTTGCCGTGGGAGTCGGTTTGCAACGCAGCAAAGGTGTGATATGCCGCATTGCCGGTACCCGACGTACTCCCAGTGGAATAATATCGCTTGTAATAGTATAGACCATAACGCTTGTACGCGGGAGCCGAGCAGGCACTGGAACGATAGGTACTCGTTCCGATATTGCTGAGATTGGCGGACCACTCAGACCATGTCGCGTAGGCGGCGGAAGCGCCACCCACCACGAATAGGATGGTCAGCACCTGCAACAGCGTCCAGCGAGGTTTTTTTTCAAAGGATGCACGAGGCTTGGATACACCGGCATTCATGACTGCCTCCACGGTCTAAAGGAACCTGAAAATTCCGAATATTCTGTTATATTTTGTAAAAAGCTCGTCGCTTTTCTCCAATGTTCGTTCATTGAAAACTCCATCATTGCGCCCTCTTCTCGCCACGGCATTGGCCGTCCGTTCCGCAAGTCTGCTCTTCCGGGCAAGCCAGCGCCGGAACGCCGGAAACGCAGTCCATCCGGCAAATACCCGCCGCACAATACGATCCAGCCTGACACTGGGCGTCGGTCTTGCAAGCCGGGTAACGTTGAGGCTCGAATTTCGTCCCAGCCGCCCGGCATACACCCCTGGGCCCGCAAACCTGACCGGAATCGCAATGCGCGTCGCTCAGGCAATCCGCCGAACACAACCCCAGGTGGTAGAGACAACGCGTCGGGGCCGGGCACTCTTCGTCGGAACCACAACGCGGCCAAGGCAACCTCGTGCGCACGGGTTTTTCTTTCTTACCAGGTACACAACGCCTCGCCTGCATGTCGCAGGTCATCGATGAATCGCAACCCCAACTCGTAACGCGGCCATCTTCGCCGAGACGACTCAGGCAGACATAGCGACATTGCCCGCTGGAACAGGCTGTTCCCTCGGGACATTCATCGCTCCGGTTGCAGGTCAACGAGACGACGTAAGGGCAGCCTTCCGTCGTACGAGGTCCGTCAATGCACTGACCCATGCAGGAACAATGGGCGGTTCCGGGCAGACCGCAGTCTTCGTCGGAAAGACACTCGAAGGTACACACGCCATCTCGGCAAAGACTGTTGGAAGGACAGTCTTTTTGACTCAAGCACCCATGATGCATCAGGTCAGTCCAAGGCACCGTGGGCAGGGGTTTGTCGGCCACAGGCACGGCAACTTCCGGATCGTCGATGCAGCGCCCGCGTTCCTTGTCGCAGGTTTTTCCCACCGCACAAAGATTCGAACCGGGATGGCACTCCATCGCACAGACGCCATCTTTGCAGAACGTCCCGCTGGTGCACTGTTCGTCACGCTCGCAGGCTTCGCCGAACATCGCGAAAGGCTCTTCGGCCACTTGACCTGGACAGCCCTCGGGCGGACAAGGCTGACAGCGCCTCTTCGGATCGCAGAATTTCCCCGGACCGCAATTTATATCCTCTTCGCAACGCGGACGGCAGATGCCGATCACGTCCTCGATTTCGTACATGTCGCAGTATTTGTCCTCGGGACACTGGCTGTCTTCTACGCAATATTTTTCTGGAGGGAACTGCTCCAACGGATCGGGAACTTTCGGATCTTTGAGACAGCGCCCACGATCAGAGCAGATGAATCCCTCTAAACAGGCAACCTTTTCATCGCATTCATAATGACATTGCCCTGCGTAATTGCAGTACCAGCCCATGTCGCATTCCGCATCGGACATGCATGGCTTGTACGGCAAAGGATCGATCCGATGAAGACCGGGTTCCTCGACCGCTTCGCAGCGCCCGGAGTCGTTGCAGAACATTCCGGTTCCGCAATCGTCGCCTTCTCCACACTCTTTGTCACACACTCCCCAAGCGTTGCAATAGTAACCGTCTCCACAAACGTCCCGTTCGTTCTCCGGGGTACAATCGGGTTTGGGCGGCTCTACACACTTACCTTCGCGGGAACAGATCAACCCTTCATCACAGCTCAATTCGTTATGGCAGTCTTGCACGCAAAGCAACGTCGTTTTTTCACAGTAAGCCCTTCCCTCGCAGGTCGGCTCCGCACCTGGATGCGCAAATTTGCAAGGCTGCTCCTCTTCCTGCCAGTCTTCGGGGATGTCATCGCAGGCCGATGTTGTCAAAGCGTAAGGCTCGGAACCTTCGCAACGTACCCACAGCGAGGTGGAGCCGATTTCCGCCCCCACGAGGCAACCCACCATGTCGATGACCAATACCCCATCGCGGCAGGGAATCGTCTTACGATAAGCCCGATCGATCGGCTCGATTCGCAGGATGACTTCCTTGTAACACTCATCCCGTTTCACATTGAAAAGCTTCATCCGCATGACGGGTACGTCCGCGTTTTTCTCAGCACAGAAATCGCCCGTCACCGGAGGACAACCACAGCGAAGATCTTTGGTCAGGCTCTGCTCGGTCGTCATGCCGCTGCGGTCTCCCACCAAGCGGCATCCATCGTTGAAAGATTCATAGCCTTCGTCGCAGACGCACTCGCCTTCCACCAGGCTGGCATACACCGGACAGGCGCTACCATCTTCCGCCCCTATGCCGCCTTGATCGAGACAACCGGTCGAAATCAGGGCGCAAATCGCAGCAAGCAGCATTTTCCCAGCCGCGCTACCGACTCGCCCATTTTTCTTTTTCGCCTTCAAATCGTCTCCGCACCTTCGATAAGAAAACTCGGTCCAATGGAACTTTTAAAGTCCCAACTATTTCTTCAACGGAATCCCGTCTTTGTGCATTCGGTACGTTTTTGGACCGCTTTCGTACCTTTTCTTCAACTCGTATTGTCGCGTCGCGCCGAGCACAACAATCTCGGCAGCGATGTATTCATAGTTTTTCGGATCTCGGACGACCTTGACAAGTACGCCCTTTCCTTTAAGCATGGTCTCGATGTCTTTAAAGCTAAAGTAGGCTTTCGATCCATCCTCGTTGGACAGTGTCACGCTGGCAGGCACCTTGATACTGGAAACTTTATCGTCAACCAGCATGTACCACTCGCCATCCAATTGGATCACTTCCGTCACGATTCCTTCGAACTGCGTGACATCAGCCGAACTCGTCAGCTTCTTTTTGCTTGCCCCATATACCGGGGAAAGCCCGGCGACAACGAGCAGCAGCAAAAACATCCAAAGTATAGTCTTGATGGAATTTCTCATGATTCCAAACCCTTATCGGTATTTAATTCTGTAAAACAGCGTTTCCGCGCCCCCGAAAGACGGCATTCCCACGATAGAAATCCGTACCGGAGGCCGATCTCCGCCCGCTTTGACGTACAGGGCATTGTTCGCAACGATGACTCGCGAAAGCACCGAGCCGGTCAGTCTCTGGCCTGCCCAACCTCCGTCGGTGTGCGTGTCGCCGTAAGCTTTGTTATCCCCCGTAACGTCCTGCACGGCGAAAGAGGGATTGCCACCATCGACCGCGCGTACACCCATCACGAAACCACCGCCGTCATCCTGGTTTTGATCGTACCCAGCCGTTCGGTCTCCGGGGGTAATCTGTCGATAGTCGCGAAGGTCGCAGGTGCCCTCCATGTTGGGGGTCCATGTCGATATGAAGAGGATATCCTCATATTCCGAAGTGTCAGCCGGATTGTGCTGACGGGCAACCACTCCACGGGTGATCACTCGCTCAGCCACGGTAACCACTTTGCCGTCGATCGTGGCATCCGACGAACCGGTATAGCCACCGCTGCCACCGATCCCCCAGTCGTCGAGCCAGACCACCCAGCCCTGTCCACCACTCGCGTAAGTACCTGAAACCATGGATACTTTACGGGCAATTCTTGTAAATCCCGGCTTGTCGTTCTCATTGACCTTTTCATGCACGACCGTATAGCCGAACATTTCATTGTAATTGACTTCGGCTCCACCTTTGTCCAGAATGCCGTAAATGGCCTGATAGTTGGGTGTCGTACCCAACACGCCGTCCTTGTCCATCCAGCGGTAATCGTCAAAGCTGTCGTAGAACGTATCGAATTTTCCTGTACCGAATAGAACGATCGGATAACCACAGTTGGTATCTTTATGAATCGGCCATTCTTCTTCTTTCGCACAACTGGACAGATATACGGTAGGTTTGGTGACAATAGGCCGGGGATAACGGTACGTGTAATACTTCTGATCGTCTGCGGCCTGGTTGGCACCGCTACCACGTTCATTGAATACGAAATGTTTGAAATCATTCATGGTTTTTGTACTTGCAGTGCACGCCGCACTGCCACCTTCGCAACCGAAGGTCTTGAAAAGGACGCTGGCATTGGTCACCGTCGCGACCCCTGCAACGGAAGTCAGTGGGAATCGCATCAGGTGCCCCGCAAGATCCCCGGCATAGATGATATCCACAAAGCCATTTTTGTCACTATCGTATCCAATAGGATCGCCCAGCCTGTTCCCCGGGACAACCCCCGACGTTCCACTTTCAGAAACCCCGGAGATTCCGGAAACATTGCTGGCCTTGATCTCGAACTTGATATGCTCCTTCGGAGTGATGATACCCCCCGAATCGAGTTCGAAAAGATCTATACCGAAAAGATAGGCCGTTTTCGTCATCTGCTTCGAAGAGGTATGAGCATAGCCTGAACCGAAGAACAGCAACCAGCTTCCATCTCCTCCGCCCGTATCAACCCTCGCGCAGGTCGGTTCGGAATAGGTTACCCCGAGACTCCCATCGCTTGGCGCGTAGCGCCACATCAGGCTGGGATTGAACTGCATGTTTCCAGTGGGATCGATTCGCAAAGCGTAGTATCCCGACTCACCCTCTTGCGCGAGTGGCGAACGAGTACCCACGACGAGAATCGTGTGCCAGGAAGCCGTCATCGTTCCGGGAGCCGTGCCGTATGCATCGACAACAAACGGTGTCAGGTTCATCGTCGGAGTGCGGATGCGCTTGAACTTCGGAGAGGCGATCTCTTCGACATTCTTCAGGATTTCCCATGGAATGAACGCCCACATCTCGATACCGGTGGTCGCGTCGAAACAGTGGAGCATACCATCGTTGGCCGCCACGAACAGCGCGGGCTGCCGAATCAGATAGGCCGGAGAGTTGGTATACGTGGAATAGCTGGAACTCGCCGTACTGGGATCGATCCAGGCGTTTTGAGGTGTCGCACCCACGAATTTCGGCTCAGCATGGGTAATATCACCCAACACCCAATTCGCCTTTCCCGACCCCACGATACTGGGAACATCCTCGTAACGATCACGCAGATTTTGGCCGAGATCGTAATCGTCCGGATCCTGGTTGGGGTTGAACGTCAACGTCATGTTGGGATCATCCACGTTGGCGTCCTCTACCCGTTCGGAACTGTTTTCGGTCCCATACAACCAATCCATAATGTTCGGATCCACACCGAGATCGTTCTCGAAATCGACGTCGCTTACCTCTTTCCAGGTCACTGAGGTGACACTGCTGAGATCGTCGGGATCGGAAATTTCAACTTCGGCGGTGTAAATCTTCCGTCCGGCCAACGTAGCCGTTGATAATGAGTCCCCCTTGCCCGTCATCCAGCGTTCGGCATCTTCCAGGCAAAGGCCAAACACACAAGATCCGTTCGTTCCACAAGCACGGATTTCCCGCTCGGACCCGTCGCAGGACTGCACGTAGCAGAGCTTGTCGCATCCCACCTCATCGCTCGGCGAGGAAGTACATCCCGGAAGATCCTGACAGGTCTCGGTTTTACGACCGTTGACGAGGCAGTCACCGTCGTTCAGGCAACCCAACGGAAGCCTGTAAGCACGCACGAGCCCCCGCCAGTCATCCGGCTCTTGGTAGGCGTCGAAAAACATGGGTTCCGCTTTGGTTTCCACGCCATCTGCGGAGCCATCGTCGTAAATGAAGGTGCCGTGGTCACTGGTCACCGTGAACAACGAACGGTTTGTACCGAACGAGGAATTCTGAATAGGAT
Organism: Myxococcota bacterium; assembly: GCA_963663525.2. Classification (GTDB taxonomy): domain Bacteria; phylum Myxococcota_A; class SURF-8; order SURF-8. The sequence continues at coordinate 1,720,138 of CAXXHC010000001.1, read as the reverse complement.
CGTCGAACGTCCAGCGGGCCGCGAGATAGATCGGCGTGGTGGTAATCGTGAGATTGTTCCACTCCACCGCCATCGCATTGTCCATACTCGTGGTCAACGCCTCGGAATAGGTGCCGCGATTGGAATAAGTAATCGGGCGAAAGCGGTCGAAATCCGGCAACGCTTGATCGCGGATGTGATCGAACACCGAAGCCCACCAGTTTTCTTCCATCCTCACTTCGTCTTGGTCGCCGTTGAGTGCAATCATCCCCTGGAAAAACGCCGTCCCGCCTGTCGCACCCACAAGCTTGGTGATATCGCACAGGTACCCGTAGCCCGAATCGTTGCCCGCCGTAAATGTATCGGCGGCAACCCAAAACGATGCATTTCGGTATTGGGCGCCTCCCTTGCCCTGGCACCACAACTCCCAAGTGACATCGAAATATGGCTTACCCGGGCGGGTATATACGATCTGCCTGACGTGAATCGCGTCTTTGATCTGCTCCGCAGGAACGTCATTCACGGGATCGGAGCCATCGTCTACAATAATCCAAAATTCCGTAGTAAGGTTTTGCCCGGAAGGTCCGCTTTTAACACGCATCCGCTGGTGCGCCACCATCGGGAAATCGATTTCCAGATCCTGGTCCGTTTCGGGGTTGGGGTTGGCCACCGTGGCAGCCGGTCCCGCAAACTGAGTGGACCACTGACAGTTTTGCGAATCGGGCGTCAAATCGCGCAACGCGCAGATATTGACGGATTTGGCTCCGGTGGTGTCCGTGTATTCCTGCGTCCCGATTTTAAGTGAAATCCAGTAGTTGGTCATGCCGGGAATCGGATCCTGGCTCCGGTCAGTAATGTTATAGACTTGGCTGCGACGCATACAATACGGAGTATCGACGTCGGTATACTTGGCGGCGGCCACGTCCCACTCGGCCCGTCCATCGTCCGCATTGGCCTGAATGGTTCCCCGGAAGTTGATTTCCTTGTCGTCGGTCTCTCTTCTGGAAACCCCGACCTCTCCGGTATCTTTGCACATGTCCGGATCGGTGGAAGCGGGTGAAATTTCGTAAGCTCCCTCGCAAATGCCCTGATCCAGTCCGCAGGAAATCTTGTAATCACCAGGTCCAAGATAATCCAGCTTGGCGTCGCCGAAAACCGGCGACGTCCACCACAGTAGTGGAAACAGGCAAAGGGCGATTCTGACGGTACTTTTGCTCATGATCCTATCTTTCCCGATCGACTAATTGGACAATCGCGAAAACCTCTCGATCGACTGCACGTGTTTGACAACGATCGGCACGTTGTTGTCACTGATCCGCTCGACGTAAGCATCGATTTTGTAAAAGTAATCCTGAGAACGGTAGACAACGCCGGTTTCGGAACTGGCGGCTCCTTGGGACTCGGACTGTCCGGACCCCAACAAGGTAATGCAATACTTTGCCCCAACGCCACGCTGCTTATAATCGTATTCGGTCGGCCAGTAGTTGGTACTCAACTCTTTTTCCTCGTCCGTAGCACCCTGGCAATCGAAACCGACCAGTTCCGGCGTCGGAGACTCAAAAATCTTCTTGCGCGCCTCCGTAACCGCTGCTTCGGCATATGCCAGCATTTTCGCGGAGGAATCGTAACTCGAAGAGATACGAACCTCCCGCACGGCCTGGTTGACGGAGATTACGCCTAGACCGGACATGATGATGACAAGCACCATCGTGACGATCAACGCGCTTCCTTTGTTTCCTATGTGATGCAGCATTTGGCTTTCTCCTACCACCAATCCTGCCCGATAATCATGTTCGGCAAACGAACGATCGTGGCGACCTGCGAACGTTCGTATACGATCCTATTCCCTCCCTCGGTATAGGAGGGCGTCACCGTCACGTTGCCCAAAAAGAAATTCTTTTTAACCAAGGCGGATGCCTCGCTAAGAAGTGGATCCGAACTGACCGACTTGACGATGAACTCAAGACGAACCGCAAGGATTCTGCGTCGGTATTCAGTCGAAGTCGGAAACGGAGCCCACTCGTATTTACCCGACCCAATCTCGTTGAGCGGAGGCACGTAATAACTTACCTGAAACGCCTCGATACTATCGAGAATCGTGAGGTAACTGACCGGGTTCATTGAGGAAGTTTCACCGGAAGGTCCATTGTTGGGACATCCGCTGATCACCCAAGTATCGGAGTGCTTTACCTTTTCGGCACAACGAACCAGCCTGCCATCGTGAACGGTGTAGGTCAGCAGGGTCGGTCGTTCTACCAGCACCATGCCCGGAACGAATTCCACCGTTTCGGTAGGAAGGTCATCGTCGAACCCTGAAGAGTTGAACGTCACGGTGATGTACTTGTCGTCCCCACTGCTTCCAGCGCCGTTGTAAATACCTGCAGCGAGGTAATGACGATCGCGATCCAACAGCCATACCTCCTGTCCGGTGCGGAACAGATCGGTCCAGTCGTTGGAATCCAGGGGATCTGGAAACACGTTGAGGTTTTTCACGGTGTTGGTGAGGTTGTCCAGGGTTTCTCCATCGTTGGCCGCAAGAATCACCATACCGCCCTGCGACACGATGAACTGAACCTCGTCGAAGTACCCGGTTTCTCCCCTGTCGTTGTTGCTTTCCGGATCGATGAACGACTGTTCATACAGTTTCGTCACATCCATATCCGTAGACCGCACCTGCCCCAAACCGACTTGCACGAGCTCCCCCCCCATCAGGTCGAGAGCTGCCCTCGCCGTTTGCTGCAACATGGTTTTCTGGCTGGAAGAGTGAAAGACTTTATTCGTGCTGATGAACAGTGAGAACGCCGCCGCCATTACGATCGAGGAGAGGCCGATAGAAATCAGCAACTCTACGAGCGTAAATCCCTTCACCCCTCCAAATGTGCACCGTTTCCTCATACCGACTCCCATCTTCATCGAACCAACCTTGGCAGATCGAAGCTCGTGTCGTAACTGATGCGTTCCGTTCCGCTTTCGTCCTTCCATGAAATCTCGATGGTGACCGCCTTGCCCGCATCCATTTCCGACTGACTGTCACCGGTATCCACGATGGACCACGTGAGCGTGTATTTGTAATTTTCATCGCTCGGATCGTACCCGCTGCGCTGAATCAGTTCGCTGCGTGGCACGCCTTCCGTCGTGTAGGCTTCCGTGTATTCGCCCGCATCGATGATCGTCGCGAAGGATTTGCCGGGATCGGGCCAATAAGTATTGGTTGAAAGGTCGTAGTAATACGGGTAGGACCGCAACTCGTTGAGCTTGGCATTGATGATCTGCACTGCCACGCCCCGGCTGTTCCCTGCACTGTTACCACGAATCGCAGTCACCTGGAGGCTGGCCATCGCGGACATCGCCATGGCAAGAATAACCACCGCCACCAAAACTTCGATCATCGTGAATCCGTTGCGCCTCTCTCGAACCATCTCAGTTCTCCTTCGGCCTGACGACACCCAGTACCGAAATCTTCACCCGCCATAAAAAGGCATTTTCAAGGCAATCTTCGGGACTGTCGGGATCTTTCTCACAAAACGTCAACTGAGCTCCGGTAGGATCACCGGCGAGGCTCTTCAATAGCCCCTTCTGGTCGAACGCCACCACGTCGGAAGCGGCATTTTCGAGCTTGATGAGGATCTTCGAATCCATGCTCAATTCTCCGACAATCACATCCTCCCCCGACTCACAGACGGAGATCCCTTCACCGGTCGATGCAAAAAAGTTGTTGTTTTCGTCTCGGCAGACTTGGATCTTGTTATCTTTCACGATCAGCATCGTGGCCCGACCGGAGGTGATCGCATCTTGGCGCCCCTCACCCAACAGACCAAAAACCTGATCGCGGGTTTCCATCCCCTTTTTGAACGTCCGGCTGTAGTCGATCGTCGGCACCAAAACGGTCGCGAGCACCGCAATGATGGCCAGTGTCGTCATCAGTTCGATTAGGGTGAATCCGTTGTTTTTTCTCGGGTTCATGAAAGCTCCATCGTAAGCATTCAAAACAACCTTCTGACCGATCAATATATTATTGCAATTTATGTACCATCACCCAAGAAAAAGAAGAGAGTATTTCGCCTCTTGGAAACATCTTGGCAAAGATAATAAAAGCAGAATAAACTCTTTCGTTTCAATCACTTAGCAAACTTGACAAAATAGACAAAACAAAAGGCAGTAAAAGAAGGGTGTTTTTCTCTTGCCTAAATCTTCCTTGGGTCATGAACAGTTTGCACAACCCTGCAAATAATCTCCAAGCCCACGACGAAGGTCTCGGCCCGACATTTCCCCGAGCATCGGACGATTTGCAATGGGGAATGAAAATGCTGAATCCTTCGAACCATTTTGTGATGCAAAGCACCTGCCACTCCAAAGCGTAGCCAGGCAAAATTCCCCCCTCTTGGGTGGCTAGCCGAATCATGTCCGGCGAGCCACTTGCAGATTTCTCGTATTCTTTTTAGATTGTTATTTACGCTTCCAGAAGAAATTCCGCGCTAATCGGAGTTGCAACTGTCATCGACGGGATTCGCGTTGCCGCAGTCGTCGGTGCGTCGACATGGATCGCCCAGCCGCTTGATAATCCACATGTCTTTGGGCTGGTCGCTATCCAGATTCGCCTCGGCTTTCATCACGTAGTCGTTGTTGGTGGCTCTCACTACCGTCAGGCGATAACGGGACTTCTGGTCGGTCACGTTCAGATAGTTGGAGTTATCCAAATCGATACCCAGCAGATTCATCTGGTTTTTGATATTGTCCGGAAGCTGATATGACCCCCAACGCGCCCTGTATTTTTCAACGGCCATACGGGCGGACATCAGAAGCCCCATCGCGTTTTCCTGGCGACCATGACAGACACGCGACGTGTACGACGGATAAGCCACTGCTGCGAGTACCGCGATAATCGCAACTGCAACCATAAGCTCGATCAACGTAAACGCATTGATTTTACTGACAATTTTTCTCATCATACACCCACTGTCTAAGTATGGGAGGACATTGTAAAGATCGGCATGTACATGGCCAGCATGATGACGGCGATGATGCCACCGAGAAAGACCATGACGAGAGGCTCAAGGAATGACGTAAGACCATCCACCGCCACGTCTACCTCCTCGTCGTAAAAGTCCGCGATTTTCCCCAACATGCTGTCGAGTGAACCTGTGGTTTCGCCGACCGCGATCATCTGGACGACCATCGGCGGAAAAATGCCCGTGGCCATTAAAGGCTCGGCCATATTCTTACCTTCCATCACGCGGTCCCGGACGTTTTGAATCGCCTTTTCGATGACCATGTTGCCCGCCGCTTTTTCCACCGTCTCCATCGCCTGGAGAATTGGAATACCGGAACTAATCATCGTACCCATGGTACGGCAGAAACGGGCCACGGCAATTTTACGAATGGTATCTCCAATTACGGGTATCTTCAAGCTGACAACATCGATCCACCAGCGTGTAGCCTGAACCCTGAACAATGTTTTCACGGATACTACAACCGCGCCAATCAGTAAGATAATGATGAAAATGTTGTCCACGAAGAAGTCCGAAGTATCCATGACGAAAACGGTGATGGGGGGCAATTCGCTACCTAAATCCCGGAAAATTCTGGCAAAAGTCGGGATAACGTAGACCATCATACCGATCACGACGGCGATCGACACGGCGGCGACGATCATCGGGTAGGTCATGGCGGACTTCACCTTTTGCTTCAATTGGTCCGCTTTTTCGATATATTGCGCCAGACGTTCCAGAATCGTATCGAGAATACCGCCGAGTTCGCCTGCGGAAATCAGGGAGATGTAGAGGTCGTCGAACACCGACTTATGTTTTTCCAAGGCGGCGGCGAATGTCGAACCGGATTCGACGTCGTTTTTCACGTCGAACAACACCTTCTGCATGACCGCGTCGTCGTTCTGAGCCGCCAGAATTTCCAACCCCTGCACGAGCGGAAGTCCGGCATCGATCATCGTAGCGAACTGCCTTGTGAAGATAATCAGGCTTTTTTTCTGGATTTTCGGCTCGAATCCGGGGATTTTAAGCTCGATCCCGGCCTGCTTGGTAATGGTCGGATTAACGACGCCTTGTTGCTTCAGGCGCGAGGTTACGGCCTGTTCGTTGGCGGCGGTCATGGTTCCTTTCTGGATGGAACCGTCCCGACCTTTGGCCTCCCATTTAAAACTTGGCATAAACGATCCTCCGCTTTATATCGGAATACCGGCAAAACGCTTTTTGGGCTTGTCCTTCGCCGCCTGGAACGTGGTGGCAAGCTCCGCCGCTTCCGGAGAAAACTTCAAGGCTTCCTCCACCGTAATGGTCCCCGACTGGGCGAGATTGAACAGGGACTGGTTCATCGTCTGCATACCGTGAGAGCCCTGGCCAGACTGCATGGTGCCGTAGATCTGGTGAACCTTGTCCTCACGAATCAGGGAACGAATCGCCGAATTGGGAATAAGAATCTCCATCGCCAGAGCACGGCCCGATCCCTTGGCTTTCGGCACCAGGCACTGAGTCACGATGCCGGTAAGGACGAAAGAAACCTGCGCACGCACCTGATTCTGCTGGTGCGGCGGGAACATATCGATGATACGATGAATAGTCTGCACCGTCGTGTTCGTGTGCAACGTGGCGAACACAAGGTGGCCCGTCTCGGCGATGGTCAACGTGGTTTCCACCGTTTCCAGGTCGCGGATTTCACCCACGAGAACCACATCCGGGTCCTGTCGAAGAATATACCGGAGCGCATTGGCGAACGAGCGCGTGTCCGCTCCGACCTCGCGTTGATTGATAATCCCGCTTTTATGGGGATGCAGGTACTCGATCGGGTCTTCGATGGTGATGATGTGCGCGCTGCGCTCGGAGTTGATAAGATCGATAATCGAAGCCAACGTGGTGGTTTTTCCCGAACCGGTCGGCCCCGTAACCAGCACCAACCCTCGCGGTTTGTAGGCGAGCTCCTGTACCGCCTTGGGAACGCCCAAGTCCCGGAAAGGCATGATTTTAAAGGGAATTGTTCGAAATGCTCCGGCGATGGCTCCACGTTGGACGAAGATGTTGGCACGAAAGCGAGCCAGCCCCTTCACGCCGAACGAAAGGTCGAGTTCCTGATCTTTTTCGAATTTGGCCTTCTGCGCCTCGGTGAGGATCGAATAGCAAAGCTGCTTGGTGTCTGCGGGAGTCAACGGGGCCACTTTGACCGGCATCAGGCGGCCATCGACCCGCAACTGCGGCGGTGCACCCGTCGTAATATGCAGATCGCTCGACCCCCGTTCGATCATGGTTTTGAGCAATGTATGCAGATTGAGCATAAAACACCCCTGGTTCCCAAAGAAAGTCCGTGCGAAACAATGATTTCGACACGAACGCCGCCCGATTAGGTATTAATCGGGAGACGTGTTGCGCAGCACTTCTTCGATGCTGGTCACGCCATCGACCAGCTTGCGCAGACCCGATTGCCGCAACGTCTGCATCCCCAAGCGGATCGCCTCACGTTTGAGTTCTACGGCGGATGCGCCGTTGAGCACGAAGTCTTTAAGCTCTTCTTTGAACGGCATGACTTCGTACAACGCCACACGTCCCTTGAACCCCGTATTCGCGCAATATTTGCAACCTTTACCGATCTTGCAGTCCGTCCCTTCCGCCAGTTCCGGGTCCATACCGGCATCGATCAGCGACTGCACGGGAACCTCGACGCTCTCTTTGCATTCGCTACAGATCCGGCGGGAAAGACGCTGGGCCACGACGCAGACGACCGAAGCCACCACGAGGAACGGCTCGACACCCATGTTCAACAGACGGGAAATGGTCGAGGGTGCGTCGTTGGTGTGCAGGGTTGACAACACGACGTGCCCGGTGAGCGCCGCCTTGATCGCGATTTCCGCCGTTTCAAAGTCGCGGATCTCACCGACCATGATGATGTCCGGATCCTGCCGGAGAAAACTACGCAGAGACGAGGCGAAGTTCAGGCCGATGTCGTCGTGCATGTGCACCTGGTTAATGCCCCGAAGCTGGAATTCCACCGGGTCTTCGGCAGTGGAGATGTTCACTTCCGGGGTGTTGATTTCCGTCATCGCCGAGTACAGCGTGGTGGTTTTTCCCGAACCGGTCGGCCCCGTGACGAGGATCATTCCCCACGGACGGTGAATGGCACTTTGGAACTCACTCAGCGGCTCCTCGTCGAAACCGAGCTTGGTCATGTCGAGTTGGAGGTTTTCCTTGTCGAGCAACCGAAGCACGACCTTTTCGCCGAAAATCGTGGGCAGCGTGCTGACGCGGAAGTCCATTTCGCGCCCCTTACCCAGCTTCAGCTTCATCCTGCCGTCCTGGGGCAACCGCCGTTCGGCGATGTCGAGTTCGGACATGATCTTCAGACGCGAAATGATGGCGAAACGCAGCTTCAACGGCGGTTTCATCACTTCGTACAACACACCGTCGATTCGGTACCGCACCCGGAAGTATTTTTCGTACACTTCCACGTGAATATCCGAGGCGTGCTTCTTGATCGCGTCGATCAGCATCAGGTTGACGAGCTTGACGACCGGGGCTTGATCGGCCTGATTCTCCAGGTCGACGATGTTGCCCAACTCCTCCTCTTCCTCGAAATCGACGGTCTCGATCTCGTCTTCGTCGAAGCCGTCCATCAACTCGTCGTACTCTTCGATCTCCTCTTCTTCCTCGATGCTGTAATAGTGCTCGATGGCTTCCTTGATCGAATTTTCCGAGGCGACGACCACTTCGACATTGAAGCTCGTGAGGAACTTGATGTCGTCGATGGCGAAGATGTTGGAGGGGTCCGGCATGGCCACGACCAGGGACGACCCGGCCTGGTTGACCGCGATTACCGTATGTTTTTCGGCCACGTCGCGGGGAATCAACTTTATGATTTCAGGGGAGATTTCGAAATCGTCGAGGTTGATCGAAGGAACGCCGTATTGCTTGGAGATGAAATCCGTAAGCTGCTGTTCGTCGAGATACCCAAGTTTCGTCAGGTTGTATCCGAGGCGACCGCCCTCGTTGGCGGCGAGATCCTGCGCCTTCTTCAACTGCGCCTGGGTTATCATGTTTTCACGAATCAAGAGCTGGCCGAGGCGACTACCCATCTGGCACCCTTTCAGTCATCGGTCGCACGTTTAACGCGCGCCGCCGTTTTTTCAGTTACACAGACACACAATAAAGATTGCTCTAAATATAATTATGACGAAAAAACAAGCGAAGGTCAAGGTAATCCACGGTAAGGACATCGTGAAATCGACCGTTCGCCGCGATTCTCTCTCTTCCCCCTCTCCGTCGTGAAACTACACTCGCCTACTCGCTCACATCGGGCGACATCTCGGCCAACCCCTTGATTTCCATCGGAATTTCAGCGAGAAATCGGGGGTGCTTTGGAGGCCGGATCGAAATCCCCGAACACATAATCCGGGTTGTCCAGAATCTCCGTGCAATCCATTTCAGACGGAATGCGCACCATTCGCAGCCGGTTAACGTCCTTGTAATCCAGAACGTCGAGCGTCAATTCCTGGTCCAGCGTCCATGGATCGGCATTGATCGTTCCCAGCGTGCCTCGCGCCGCCACGGACCCTTCGATCATGTCACCATCCACTACCGACGCATCGAACTCACGAATCCATCGCAAAGCCGCATACACTTCTCCAGGCACCAATCCTGTGACTCTCGCGGTGAATCCGGGATGGTCGTCCGACTCGAAATCCACGACGCGGGCATCGTCGTCCTCTACGGGCAGATCATCGGTATACGGATTGTCGAATTTCTCGATGTCTGCTCCGTAAATATCGATTAATTCAGGGAATTCCAGGGAATCGTCGCTCCGCGCCACACTGTAATCACGTGCAGGAATCAAATCGATAGATACGGTAGTGAAGATAATGCCGAAATCCACGTCTTCGACCACAAACACCTGAAGATCGCATGGGGAGTCCTGGGTTACTTCAATGCCCGCTTCCGTTTCTTCCAGCTCCATTCGTCCCAACCACACGATGACGAACGTGGCCTTCTGGGCGAAAGGAATCGGCAGCCAGGTTTCGAACGCCGCCGCATATTGCACCGCCCACGAACCGCTCAGATCGTCGGCAGAACCGCCTATCGAAAGCCGGTCGATGGCTTCTTCCTCTTCGTCGGCATCCGCCTCGGACATCGGCTCATCTCCCGATGAGGTGGAATCATCCTCGCCTCCGCAACCCGTCAGCCGCAGCATGACCGTCAACAACAGCACCAATCCCACGGTTCGCACTTTCATGGCCCACATGGCGACTCCCTGCCTTTTCATGAATATCGATTCCTCGCTTTCGTATCGGCGCACATCACCGCCACCGGGCTTGGAACTTTGCACCGGGGTACGTTCGCCTCAGAAATCGATTAAAACGAGCATACCTTAACACAACTCGCGAAAGTTTGAAAAAAACCATGCCCCGTTTTCGCGCGAAAAACGGTTCTCGACATGAGAATCCTGTAAATTTGACTCACGACCGTAGCATACAGACGAAAAATCGTTTATATTCAGCCGGTTACATATTCGCGGATAAAAACCGCACGCGTCGTCATGCGCACGGAAAACACTTTACAATTGACGATTTACCCGTAAAAATCGGTTTATCAAAGAAAAGCATCCTTCCAGATCACGGAGAAACCATTGAATCTTCCACGCTTAAGAGGAAACCGCCCGGTTCGAGGCTACGTTTCGAGAAGCTCTCTTTTCTTCTTCATCCTCGCACTGCTGGCACTTCTTCTGCCCACCGCATGTAGTTCGGAAGACGGCACCAAGCAGACCGGCGGCCTCGACGGCGACGAAGACCGAAGCGCGGAGGAAACCGAGGAGGAAGATTCCTCGACCTTCCGATTCGTGGTACTGGCCGATACGCACATCATCGACGAGTACTACACCGGCTCGGAAGACTCCATCTACAATACCGAAACTTACCTGCGCGAAGTCCGGGAGCACATCAACTCGTTTCCCGAAACACTGGACATGATTCTCATCTGCGGCGACGTGGCCCACAATTATCCTTCCGGCGACTGGGATTTCCTGATGAATACTCGCACGCGCTTCGACATCGCGGCGGAACTCATCGACGGCTTCGACGTGCCGGTGTACATCGGATTCGGCAACCACGACTACGACATCCGTAACGTGTCCCGCGATTTCACACACAAGCTGTACAAGGAAAAATTCGGCGTCGATCCCTATTATTACGTGGATCACAAGGGTTTCCGCTTCATCCACATCAACAATTTCCTGGGCGACACCTGGAACCCCGACAGCGAAAAATATGACACCTACTACGGTTCGTTGGGTGCGGATCAGCTCGAATGGCTGGAAAATCTCCTCAAAGAGGGCAAGCCTTCCTTCCTGTTTCTCCACTACATGCTGCCGCTCATCGCGAAAGACGAATTCGGCGACCAAGACCTCCTCGACCTGATCAAAACCTACGGAGATACGATCGAATTCGTGTTTTCCGGCCACACCCACACGTGGATGGATCTCGGCGAGGATTTCGGCGCACCCAACTGGGTGGTCGCCTCCTGCCGCTACGATCCCGACGCCTATCTGTTCGTGGAAGTGAACCAGGAGACGGGCGATTTCTACTTCCTCAACGAGGACTGCTTCGGCCCGCTCTCGGCAGATACCCTGCCCTACATGGGTGGAGAAGGTTGCGGACGGAGGTAGGGGGCCATTATTAACAACCTATCTAAGGAAAATTCCTTGTGATATCAACCAAATGTACGAACTATAGATAGGTTTTGCAGAGGTAATAACAATGAGTTTCATTGAAAACCTATTATCAAAACTTTTTGGTGGTTTTTGCAACGAGCTGTTGGAAAAATATTTAAAGGAAAGATACAGAAAAAAGACAATTGATAAAAAACTCTTTGAAGAACTCCATGATTTATTGCCGTCCGAACGTGGAGAAGCTGTAAATTTCTTTGCAAACTATCATTTTGAAGTAGGCTTCGAAGAAAACCGTATGAAACCTTTAGAAACTTTTAAGCTTGATTGGCGCGATGCAAATCATGAATTTTTAGATCGCAAGCTTGAAAAAAAAAGAAAGGATCTTTATGCGAAAATATCTATATTTATTGACTATTTTAACAGTCCTTATAGACATTTAAAGGTTTGGAACCCTGCAGATCTAAATCCGCTTGAGAAAAGCAAGATAATGCTAGGTTTTTCGGACGAATTCAAGAATCGAACACCAGAAGAATATGAGAAAAAGGTAGAAAAACTTAAAATCCTGGCAAATGATGTTTGGTTAGCCCATCAAGAATTGGTACGTTTAGCACGTCAAAAGCTTTTATTGTAAATTAACAATCTTCTCGAACATTTGAAATAAAAGGTCGGGTGAAAAATCACCCGACCCCGAAAATTCCAGTTCCCCAAAGCCTTTCAGCTTCCCCCCTACGGAGCACCGTAAATCGCCCAATCCTTGGGATACTCGATGGCGTAATCCATCGTGATTTCACGACTTTTTCCCTTGGGCAAGTCCATCTCCCAGGTCAGCACACCGGGTTTTTCACGGTCTTTTTCATACCCTTTTGTGGTCTTTTCGCCCAATTCGACCTTGATTTTCTCGTTCTGGGACACCGGCAACCGCTCGTGCAGTTTCACCGACACCGCCTTGGAAGAATACGTGTTGGTGACTTTGATCTGGTAGCGGTAATGAATGCGGGTCGATTTATCGAACACGCCGCTTTCCGAGCGCTTCCGGTTCAGCAGACGACGCTCCACGCGAACCCGTTCATCCACACCGAACGGCAGCACAAGTTCCTCCCCGGCCTGAGTGGTTTGCAGGTTCGCCCGCCCCACGTAGTCGTCCTCGATGAAAAGGTTCATCAAACCCGCCAACATGGGGAAATCAAAGCGGTTTTCAGTTTTCGCAGCCAGATAGGCGTGAGGGCTGAGTTCGGGTGCAGCCTCGTAATGCGTCGCCGCCTGCCAGACCTTGGAAAGCAGGAAAATCTTGTGTATCTGGTTGTCGCTGGGAATACGGCTTTTGCTCGGCGCGGTAAAGGTCGCCAGCCCCACAGTATCGACGGTCGCCTGCGCCATGTTAGCCCGGTAGATCTCCTCTTCGGCGGCGTCTTCATCGAAAGCGCCCCCCGCCACGGCAAGGCCATCCATGGATGCAGATTCAGCCATCGCAGGAGCGGAGCGAGCCGCCGACTTGCGCCTGTCTCGCATGGGCGGCTGAACGTTGACGTAGCGGGGATAAAGTTCGGGAATCGTGCCACCGACGGCGGGCCGGGCGGTGGATAGCACGAGTTCCACGTCCTCCCAATCGGTGCCGGTGTTCTGCGCCACGGTGGCGTATACGCCGACTTCCACGTCGCCTTTGTCAGGAAAAACGCGGGCGTCGTAGACCATGCTCCAGCGGGCCTGGGGCAGTAGATAGACAGCAGTAAGCTCGAAGCGCCCCGGCTTGAGCACGTCGAGATCGACGTGGGCCACGGTGGTCCAGCGTCCCTTTTTCGAACGAAGCTGGTTGAGCTGGGTTTGCAGGGTTTCGATCTCCTTTTTCAGCTCGGCGCGTTTCTTGTCGAAATCCCGTATCTTCGCGGCCAGCCTGGAGATTCCGCCCCGAACGAACTCTCCGGCCTTCGCCCAGTCGCCGACGTTCATCCTCTTCAGGGCGAGGTTGGAGGAGCTGTCTTTTGCATAGGTGGACACCAGCGACTCGACGAATTTTCGCTCGGCGCGCGCGGCGTCGATTTCGTCGATGAGGGCGCGATCCTCACGCTGGAGTTCCTCCAGTTTCTCGCTTAACTTCCGGACTTCTTCGTCGATTTCCCCGGTGGCGAAAACCCGCTCCAACGCCGTACCGAGCACGCGCACGCGCGCGGTTCCACTGCCACCGAACTGGAATGTCTCCTGGTTCGCGTGCTGGGAAAGCCCGACGAGATCCACCCGCACCGGCCCTTTGCTCGACAATGCAACCGACCCGGCACGCTCGATCCGCGCCATCGAGGGAAACACCGTGGCCTTCTTCACGCGCGTTTCCACAGGCACGGCCTCCGGCTCGGAGGAATGAACCGGCATGGGAACGAACCCTAGACAGACTCCCACGAGCCACAACACGAAAACTCCGAAACATCGAACCATCCGAGCACGCATGGCGACCTTCCCTTTCTACGATCGAGGAAAAACACGTCCCAAATCAGGAACTTGCACGCGATCCGCAGCGAGTCGTCCTTTCTCGTTGGATGCACGAACGAACGGGAAGCGGTCTGCAAGGAATGGCTCGATGCAATACCGGACGGTATTCTTTTATAGAATAAATCGTGGGTGGGATGATTTTCATGCAACACTTTGAATTCAAATTTTCCTGAAAAAACAGCGATTTCTCTCACATCTTAATTCACACCCCCCATCCTCTCATTCCATGAGATTCGACTTGCACCTTGCCTTCGTCTAAGGTAGACCAACAAAAAGAGAAGCGTTTCCTCGCTTTAGGGAATACGCAGTACGTTTCAAGCTTCGAGATCGGGATTTGGAGTAAGGTCTATGGCGATAGGAAAACCGGATTGGCAGATCGTGCGCAAGAATTTTACCGCCGGAGTGCTGGTGGTGATTCCCCTCGTGTTGACGGTCTTCGTGCTGCGCTACGGCGTGACGATGGTAGACGGAATTCTCGACGAGATGATTTCCTTCGTCGCTCCGGCGAAAACCCATCCCTTTTTCCGTTTTCCGGGACGGGGACTGATTACCTTCGTGCTCATCACCTACCTCGTCGGACTGGTGGCGAGAAACTTTTTCGGCCAGAAACTGATTGACCTGAGCGAGCGTTTCGTGCAGCACATTCCCTTCGTGCGCTCGATTTATTCCACGTTCAAACAGATCATTCAGGCGATTTTCGATACGGGTTCGCGCAGCTTCGAATCGGTGGTGCTGGTCCAGTTTCCCCACGACGAATACTACTCGGTAGGCTTCATCACCGCCCCGTCCATCGACGAAGTACAGGAAAAAACCCACATCGAGGAAGACATGGTGTCGGTCTTCGTACCCACCGCCCCCAACATCACCACCGGCTTTTTCATCCAGTGTCGCCGCTCGAAAACCATCCCCCTCAACATGCCGGTGGACGACGGCATCAAGTACGTCATCTCCTCCGGCATGGTGCACGGACGGGACAAACCCGTGCGCCAACCCGACGCAGAGAAAAACAAACCGAAAGGATCTAAGGAGGCATGAACGGGCACACCACGGAAAAGACCTCCGAACTTCGCCAGATTCCGGTCGTGCTGCTGCCTTTTCTGATTGCAGTGTTGGGTCTGGTCGCCTGGATCGTCTTCCGTACCCCACCAAACGATGCCGCACCCCATGACGATGCCGCACAACCCACCGTTCCGACCGAAGTTTTAGGCGGCGAACGCCTGAATGGTCGGGCACTGCCCCTGGCGCATCTCTACGGCAGCCGGGAAGCCCTCGGACGGGCACGGCAGGCGCTGTTCGGCCCACTTCTCGAAGCATCGATCACTCAAACCTTTTCCCTCCTTCCCGACGGAATCGAGGAAAATTTCCGCCCATGGCTGGCCCTCGTTCCCACGGATATCCTTTCGGAAATGGCGGAAATGGCGAGTCGGGCGAACCTGCCCGTCACGAAATTGCTGGCCCTGGAACTCTTTGACCATCCACGCGGGGCAGCGGTTTTTTGCGCGGCATCCCGCGCGCAAGGACCGTCTTCGCTGGTTGCCGTGCACCTCACGGATATCGCCTCAACCTCTGGAAACCACTTGCCTTTCGCCACATTGATTCGTCCCGACCAGAGACACGCTTTCGTCTCGCTGGGACGTCCGGAACGAACGGGAGTGGTCGCCGGGATGAACGACTCCGGGCTGGTGGCGGTCCTGCTTGACGGCCCCATCGAAACCGACGACGCCGGAAGACCGATGACACTCGTGGTGCGCGACGTGCTGGAACGGGCTTCGGTCATCGACTCGGCGCTTCAGATCATCGAATCCATCGCCGCCGCCGGAACGGTTACGATCCTGATCGCCGATTCCGCCGACCGCGCCATCGCCGTGGAAATCACGCCACGCCTGAAAAGCACCCGGCAACCCCAAGGACACCTGCTACTGGCCAGCAACGCTTTCGTGGCGGAAACCTCCCCCTCTCCCGCAGCGGACACCGCCTATCGCACCCTGGATACTCGCTTTCGCGGCGCTCCGGACCACCTCGACGCCAAGACGCTCGACACACTGCTGGCAGGTGCCGTGCCGGACTCCAGCGATGCTCCGCGCTTGGTTTTCGAGCCGTTGCAGCGGAAAATCCACGTGTTTCTGCCCGGCGGTTCCTCTGCTTCCGCACGGCAGGTTGAACTCGATTTATCGAAGGATTTCAAGGAGATTCGATTAAAACGGTAAGACAAGAGTGCTTTTCGTAGAGGTTTACTATCACAACGGTCTGAACAAAGAATCACTCGACCTTCATTGGGACGTTCTCAAGCCGCTTTTCCCACTCTTTTCCATGAGGCAACAGGTGCATTTCGTGGCGATCCGCCTTGGAGGTAAAACGCACCTCCAACCAGGACAGCGGATGCAACTCCGGCCAGCGGTCGAACCACTCGACGGCGATCACGTCGCCGCCTCCGAAGCCGTCCTCCAACCCCAACTCTTCGAGTTCTTCCAACTCTTCCAATCGATAAAGATCGTAATGCACCAGCGGCGGGCGTGTTTCATGCCGATTGCATAGCGCGTAAGTGGGTGAATTCACATAGCTTTCTTCAGGAAACCCCAAACCACGGGCCACCCCCTGTACGAAGGTGGTTTTGCCGCAGCCCAGACAACCGACGAGCCCCAACACGTCGCCCGGTTTCAGCAATTGCGCCAGCGTTTCGGCAAAACGCCGGGTCTGCTCTGGATCGGTGGTGACGATACGGATCTCAGTCATCGGCCCACTCGCTGCCCGGCGTCCACTTCCCAAGGACTTTCGCCACCTCGTCGGCCACTTCCCCAGCCAAAACGCCAGTAGTTCCACGATGTTCGGCGATGCGGTCGGCGGCGTAGCCGTGGACGTACACTCCGGCAAGCAGCGACCGTAATGGATCGAGCCTGCGCGCCAGCAATCCGCCGATGATCCCGGCCAGCACGTCTCCACTTCCCCCGGCGGCGAGGGCGGGATTTCCCGTGGGGTTGATCCAGCAGCATCCTTCCGGACCGGCGACGATGGACCGCGCACCCTTGAGCACCACGTGGCAGCCGTAGCCCTGCGCCAGGTTACGCGCCGACTCCAAACGGTTGGCCTGAATGCGATCCGGCGTCGTCTTCAACAGCCGCGCCGCTTCACCAGGATGCGGCGTGAGTACGGTCATCGCCCCGGATTCGTGCCGTTTTCCCAAACAATGCGGCCCAAGACCCGCCAGCAGGTTCAAGGCGTCGGCATCCAAGACCAGGGGCGCTTCGGCCAGGGAAAGCAGGTCGAGCAATGCTTCTTCGCGTTTCGGCGACTGTCCCCAGCCCGGCCCGCACAACACTGCCGTGCGAGCCTCCAGAGCTTGGGACAACTCGTCTTGACCGATCTCTTCACCGGAGAAAACAGTGGTCATCGTCTCGGCGCGACTGGCGGTGACCACGGTGGCGGTCGCCGCATCGCAGGCGCAGGTGACGAGTCCCGTTCCGGCCCGGTGCGCACCCAGACAGGCCAGCGCCGCCGCTCCGGATTTCCCCGGCGATCCGCCAAGCACCAGCAAATGGCCGTAAGTTCCCTTGTGCGAGTACGACGGACGAGGCGGCGCGAGGCTGCGAACCTCCTCTTCCGTCAGCAGAAACGTATCGACCGGTGCCTGCCGTAGCGAGGTTGCATCCAGTGAAATGTCAGCGACCACCACCTGCCCGGCGTAGTCCAATCCCGGATGCATCGCCAATCCCAGTTTGGCCAACCCAAATGTGACGGTGATATCCGCCTGAAACGCCGTCCCAAGCACCTCGCCTGTATCCGCATGAATGCCGCTTGGCATGTCCACTGCCACCCGGTAAAGGTCTAGCGCGTTAAGCGCGTCAATCGCCTCGGCATACAAGCCACCCACGGAACGTTGCAAGCCCGTCCCCAACATGGCATCCACCGCCACCGCGCACGCAGCCAGGCTTTCGCGAATGCACGGCCAGTTCTCTTCGTCGATCTTCTCGACATCCACGCCCAGCGCAGCCAAACGCTCGAAATTGACCTTCGCATCCCCCTTTAGGCGCTTCGTGTCGCCCAGCGAATACACCCGCACGGGCACGCCTTCGCCGTCGAGTACGCGCGCCACGACGTAACCGTCACCGCCATTGTTGCCCAATCCACAGAACACGGCCACGGGTCCGTCGGGCTCCAGTTCCAACACCTCTTCCGCCACGGCCCGACCCGCCAGTTCCATCAACATCAGGCCGGGCAATCCCTTCTCCTCGATGCTGATCCGGTCCAACTCGCGCATCTGTGCAGCGGTGACCAGCATACGTGCGCGAATCTGCCGCAGGTTCAATTTCTCGATCGCCGGGTGGCGATGGCCGGATGCCTCCATGACTCAGCCTTTCTCGATACGGGATAAAATAGCCCGAATCCGTTCCTCGGAACATCCCGCCTCCTCCAACACCTCGCGGGTATGCTCGCCCTGCCCCGGAACCGCTCCTCCCGGCGCGTTCCCCTCGCCGAATACGTCCGGCAGACAAGGCAGGGAAACCGGCTCCTCGCAGCCGTCGAGCCGCGTGGGGCCGAACCAGCCACGATCTTTTGCCAACGGCGTATCGGGAATCTCTTCGAGGTGCAGGATCGGCTCGGCGCAGCAATCGGCCTCGGCCAGCATCCTCTTCCACTCCTCGAAGGTGTAACTCTTGAATAACACTTGCATTTTTTCAGATCCCGGTCCACCTTCCACGGCGGGATCGAGGTGGTGCTCCAACAGGTCGGGACGCTCGACGGCCCGACAGAACGCCTGGTAGAATTTCGGCTCCAGCGCGCTCAACGCCATATGGCGGCCATCCTTCGTTTCGTAGATATTGTAGCAGACCAGCGAACCGGTTAGCATGGTGGAACCGCCACGCGGCGTCTGTCCCGTGGCGCGGTCGGTGTGACTGAAAGGCAGCAGCATCGTGGCCCAATCCGCCATGCCGATATCGATTTTCGCACCCTCTCCCGTGGTTTTCTGGCGCAGCAAAGCCGCTAGCAACGCTCCCACTGCGGGTAGCGATCCCCCGGCCACGTCCGCAAGCTGCGTGCCGGGCATGGTCGGCGCACCGTTCGGAGGAGCGTTCAACCCCAGAAAACCGCTCAAGGCGACGTAGTTCAGGTCGTGCCCCGCACGGTCGCGATATGCGCCCGTCTGGCCGTATCCGCTGATGGAGCAGACGATCACCTCCGGGATTTTTTCTTTGAGCGCTTCGTACCCGATGCCCAGACGGTCGAGCACACCAGGCCGGAAACTTTCAACGATTACGGGCCTTTGCCGCGCGACTTCGAAAAACGCCTCGCGGCCTTGTTCGGAACGCAGGTCCAGCACGATGGAGCGTTTGCCCCGGTTGAGCGTCGCGAAATGCGCGCCGGGCACGGTTCCGGCAAAGGGCGCGGTACGCATGTAATCGCCCGCGCCGGGGTCTTCCACCTTCACCACGTCCGCACCCCAAGATTGAAGAATCCAAGTCGCAAAGGGACCGGGCAAAAGTCGTGTCAGATCGAGTATTTTAATTCCTTCCAACGGCAGCGCCATAGAACCACTCCTTGCAAAACACACACGCTTTTCACCATAACCACTGCGTGGCGACAGAACAAACGAAAAACGCCGGAGTGTGACACTCCGGCGCAAACTTGTGCAACTTTTCGCGATTTGGATCAGGCGTCCACTTGACCGCGCACCGAAAGCACGATCTTGTACAAGCCGGTCAAGATGAACAGGCCAGTGGCGTAAATCGACACCACAAGTCCAATTTCCACCCAGGTGGGCATGTACTCGACGATGTGACCGGTGGGGTTGGGCACGAAGCCCGTAATCACGAGACCCACGCCTTTGTCGATCCACAGACCGATGAACAGCATCACGCAAGCCACCGGCAAGATCTTGAAATTGTTGCGCCATTTCGGCACCAGCAACAGAATCAGCGCCGCGAAGCACAGCAGCATCGAGACCCACATGAACGGGGCCAGCATGTTGTGGTTGCCCAGTTGGTCGTGCAGGCCGATGAACATGTACTCGAAATGGTGCATGTGCTCGGGCATGTCGCTGTACAGACCGGTGAAGAGTTCCAGCGCGACGAAGAACAGGTTCACTGCCAGCGCATACGTGGCGATAACCGCGAGTTTCTTGATCGGCTTCTCTCCGGCGTCGAAGCGGGTGATTTTGCGCAGCAGCAGGCAGAGCAGAACCAGCAACGCAGGACCGGCGGCGAAGGCCGAAGCCAGAAAGCGCGGGGCCAGAATGGCGGTGAGCCAGAAGGCGCGGCCTTCGAGTCCGGCATACAGGAACGCCGTCACCGTGTGAATGCTGACCGCCCAGGGAATCGACAGAATGATGATCGGTTTGATCCACTTCGGCGGGGCGATCTGCTTCTTCTCGGCGTCGAACGTCACGCGGGTGATGAGAATGTTCAGGAACAGATACCCATTGAGCACGAACGCATCCCAGAACAGCAGGGAATTGGGCGTCGGGTGCAGGAACAGGTTCAGGGCGCGGATCGGCTGGCCGACATCGACGATGACGAACATCAGGCAGATGATGACCGACGCGATGGCGACGAACTCGCCCAGCACCGTGATTTTCCCGAAGTCCTTGTAATTGTGGAGATAATAGGGCAATACGACCATCACGGCGCTCGCCGCGACGCCGACCATGAAGGTCAACTGGCCGATGTAGAATCCCCACGGGATGTCCCGGCTCATGCCGGTCACGCCCAGACCTTCCGTGAACTGGTAGAGGTAGATCACCCCACCCATGCCCATCAAAGTCATCAGGCAAAACATCCAGATCCAGTATCCTTTGCTTCCGCTTAATGCTTTCTCAAGCATGGCAACCTCAAACTAGGTAAAAGACGTGGGGCATGGTGCCCAAAACAGGCTTCCGCCGGATGGAGTACCGTGTCTCCAACAGCTGCCTGACCTTGGAATTCGGATCGTTGATATCATCGAAGACTAGCGCACCATCCGTGCAGGCTTCGACGCAGGCGGGTTCTTTCCCCCTAGCGATACGTTCCGCACAAAAATTGCACTTTTCGACGACACCTTTGGTCCGGGTCGGGAATTCGGGATTGATCTCTTTGATGTACGGACGCGGATTGCGCCAGTTGAAGCTTCGAGATCCGTAAGGGCAGGCCACGATGCAGTACCGGCAACCGATGCAACGGTGCATGTCCATCATCACGATGCCGTCCTCGCGCTTGAAGGTCGCCTGCGTCGGGCAGACACGCACGCAAGGGGGACGCTCGCAATGGTTGCACATCACAGGCACGGTTTTCTCCTGGTAGGGCCGAGCTACGTACTCGTGCTCCTGGTTGGGAAAAGCATGGCCGAAAGGCTCGGACCAGATCCACTTGATCTTGTCCTTTTCGCGCTCCATGTCCGGGACGTTGTGAATCTTGTGGCAGGCCTCGAACAACTTCGACAGGTCTTTGCCAGCACATTTCTTCAGATCCACGACCATGGCCCAGCGCACGTTGCCCTCTTTCAAGGGTTCCCCGGGTCTGAACAATTCGCCTTCGCTCAACGGCGCGGCGAGGCTTTCCGCCGAAAGTCCACCCAACAGGGCAAGGGAGGCTCCGGCTGTCTTCAGAAAATCTCTTCTACTGCCGCCCATGTCATATCCCCCTAGGGTTTTCGATGTGGCAATCCCAGCAGTACGGCGTCACACCCATGAAGTTGTGGCACTCGTCGCAGAATTTCTCCTTGCTACGGTGACAATGCAGACAGGTGTTCGAGAGGCTCTTGTTGTACTTCTGTCCGTCCAACTCGTTGTGATACGTACGCTTGCCTTCACGCACCACTTCATCCCGCCACGTGTTGAGCAGGTCCATGTGGTTGGCGCGCATCCACTCTTTGTCCTTCATGCAGTGTTCGCCGAAGGCGGGTTTTTCGAGCTCGATCGTGTTCTGCTCGGGACTGTTTGCCAGATTGTACCAAATCGGGAAGGTGATGAGAATCAGGAAGATCACCAGCCCGGTGATGATTTTTCCACCGTCATACATTTAGGCATCCTCCTTCGCCGGCTCTCCCGTTTCGGGTTCGTCGTCTGTTTCCGGCAGTTCCTCGCCTCTCAGATCCATTTCGCGCTCGAATCCGTCGTCGAAGACCAGCGCGTTGCCGACGAGTTCGTGCACGCCACACACCTTGGTTCCCGGCACCCAGTACTTCATCAGGTCGGGGAAGACCGCGCGGTCGATGGCGCAGATACAAGACAGCGTGTTGACGCCGTTGTTCTCCGCCACGTGTTTGACCGCGTTGGCCCTGGGGAAACCACCGCGCATCCGCAGTTCCATATCCTCGGTCGCGCCCAGTCCCGCGCCGGAACCGCAGCAGAAGGTCTGCTCGCGAATCGTATTTTCCGGCATATCGGTGAACTGGTTGCACACATGATTCAGGATATAACGAGGCTCCTCCAGCATCCCCATTGCGCGTGCCGGATTGCAGGAGTCGTGGAAGGTCACGCGGTAGTTGTCGTTGCGCCTCGGATCGAGCTTGAGCTTGCCGTGTTTGATAAGGTCCGCCGTGAATTCGCAGATGTGAATCATGCTGGTGGACTTGGCGTGCTCGAAGCGCGTGCCGGTAATCGGCGAAACCGGAGTCTCCAGGAAGTCTGCCGGGCCGTTGTGGGTGTCCATGTACTGTTGTACGACACGCCACATGTGGCCGCATTCGCCACCCAGAATCCACTTGCTGCCCAGACGCTTCGCCTCGTGGTACATTTTGAAGTTGAGGCGCTTCATCATCTCATGTGAGGTGAACAGACCGAAGTTGCCGCCCTCGGAAGCATAGGTGCTGAACGTATAATCCAGATCGAGATAATCGAACAGCAGCAGGTAACCCATCAGGGTGTAGATACCGGGATCGGCGTGGAAGTCACCGGACGGGATAATGAAGAGTATTTCCGCACCCTTGCGGTTGAACGGCGGGTCGATCTTGCGCCCGCAGATATC
The DNA here is from genome assembly GCA_963663525.2 of Myxococcota bacterium. Taxonomy (GTDB): domain Bacteria; phylum Myxococcota_A; class SURF-8; order SURF-8. The sequence goes on along the minus strand of CAXXHC010000001.1, from coordinate 1,697,084 downwards.
CTCGATTTCTTCGAGGACGTACTCCATGTCGTCCATCAGGGCGTGGGGCTGCAATCCCAGGTGGTTGCCCGTCCGCTGACAGTCCGCCACCGAATTGAGAATCCAGTGCACGTTGATGCCGAGCAGGTTGAGCAATTCGCGACCGATGATGGTGATTTCCGCCGTATCGATGCCGTAGGGACAGAAGACCGAACAGCGGCGACACTCGGTGCATTGGAAGAAGTAGTAGAACCACTCCTTGATGACGTCCATGGTCAATTCGCGTCCGCCGACCATTTTTCCCATGATCTTGCCCGCAAGAGTGAAATTCTTGCGGTAGACGGCCCGAAGCAGCTCGGCGCGCAGCACCGGCATATTTTTCGGATCGCCCGAACCCAGGAAAAAGTGGCACTTGTCGGCGCAGGCGCCGCAACGCACGCAAATGTCCATGAAGAGACGGAAGGACCGGTATTTGTCCAGTCGCTCGCGTATTCCTTCGTAAATGATTTCTTGCCAGTTGTCAGGGAGTTTCCAATCCTCGTCCTGTGGCGACCACCGACGGGGGTTCGGCATTCCCAGGTACTCCATTTTCTCCGGTGCGGAAGGATTCAGATACATGCCCTCACGAATCTGAGTGGGCTTGTTCATCCAGCCGTCTGCGGGTGGAGCAAAATCGTACCGAGCCAGTTCCTCTGGTTTGGGTAGTTTTGCAGACATCGCTACTCCTCGCTATCCAATGGAATGCCAACCTGTTTGAGCTTGTCCCCAAACTCCTCTTCCCATTCCTTGTAAGTGTGCACCTCGACTTCGGGATTCCAGGGGTTGATGTGCCTGAAAGCCCGGCTGTTGGCCTGCATGTTCCTCGTGGGAGAGAGGAAAACGCCGCCAAGGTGCATCAGCTTGCTGAACGGGAAATACGCGAACAACACGCTGACGAACAGAACGTGGATGTAAAAGATCGAGCCGATGGAATCAGGCACGACGGGGGAGAAGGTGACGAGGCCCAGAGTCAGTTCCTTGACCGCAACCAAATCCACTTTCATGAAGTATCGCATAAGAACGCCGCTGAGGGCGATTCCCAGAATCAGCAATAAAGGAAAGTAATCGGCAGGCAGGGAAATGTACCGGATTTGCGGAGCAACGACCCGGCGAAGGAACAGGTAGGTCACGGCGCCCACGATAATGACGTCGGAGATGAAGACGATCGGCACGCCGACCTGGAAAAATCCGTCGAGAACCTCCATCCAATGCACGAACACAGGCGACGGCTCCAGGAAAAAGCGCAGGTGGCGCAGGAAAATCACCAAGAAAGTATAGTGAAACGCCAGACCAGCCGCCCAAAGGTATTTACTCGAACCGTAGACCAGCTTCGGTCCTTCTTTAAGATCGGCACTCGTATTGCGAAACAGAGAACGGAAGAACAGAATCTCCATCGCCATCCGAATCACGACATCGAATTTGCTTTGAGGGTTTTCGATTTTGTTGGGTTTGATCCAATCCAGGGATTGCTGTTGACCGCAGGTGGTGGGAATATTGAACGGCACCGGAGTTTTCATCCAGCGAACGATGCGCCAGACAAACCCCGCCAGAAACAGCACGATGGCCGCATAGGGAATCACCACCCCGAACAGCGTATGCAAACCCGCGACTCCGGCCCCGAGGTAGCCGATCAACGTCAGTACGATGATGGCCACCAAGGCCGTACCCAAGGATAGGAAGGTGCTCATTTGCCTTCACCTCGATTCAGGTTGCTTGAGCTAGTGGTTTCAGGACTTTTTCCAAAATGTTTGCGACGTTTGGCGGAAAGCGCTTCCGCCCGTTCCAGCATTCGCTGGCTCTCTTCTATCGCCTGACCCTGTTTGAGGCGGGCCACTTCATCGCGGCATCCGCAGTACACATCGAAACACATCAGGGCCAAAGTATCGATTTTGGATTCGAACTCAAGGAGGTCCAGAAGGACGTTTCGGTCGGGTTTCGTCTTGAAGAGTTGTTCGCGAATCGTGGTCTTCAGCAAATATACGAAAACCGTCGCTTGGGAAGGTTTGAGTTGCTGAACGGCGCGAATGCGAACCACATCGTCGAGAATCCTTTCGAATTCCTCGACGTCGGCATCTTCGATCAGGGCGTCGAGCAGGTCTCCCACGGCGCGGTAGGTCGATTGCCCTACCGGGTTGGCGAAAGAATTCTTCACGTTGAGAAGGAACCTCGCCGTTTCTTCCGGATAGCACCTGGCTATCTTCTCAAACCATTGTTTTCCAATGGTATTTTTATTATCGGAAAGAAATTGGACCAAGGCCATGGTCGATGCTCCTCGGCGTCGAAACCAGTACTAAACCGCACATCCTAAACGAAAAAACGTTCCCCGCACGAGGCGGGGAACGAACCTCCAACCGATTCGGATCAGACGCAGCCGGTCGGCTTGGGAAGGCCGGCGAGCTTGCAGGCGCCCTTGGCCGGTCCACTGGGGAACAGCGCGTAGATCTCTTTGAGCTTGAAGCCGGACTGCTTGCTCATTTTACGGATCATCGGGGCCGTTCCGTACTCTTTGAAGTACTCGCGAAGGTAGTTCATGATCTTCCAGTGATCGTCACCCAATTCATCGATACCCTCGGTTTTCGCCAGAGCGATGGCCACTTCGGGAGACCAGTCTTCGGGATTGACAATGAAACCATCCTCATCCACTTCAACGCTTACGCCACCATCTTCGAACATTGGCATGAGATTTCCTCCTGTTAAATGAACCCAAACATGCGCCGGTCAATCGGGAACCGGCAACCAAAATCGTCGATTATTTATCTTCAAGCAAAGGAGCCATGCGTTCTTGGAAAGACGGGTCCGGTTCGAATCCGAGTTCCAACGATCGCAGGTAATGCGTTTTGGCCTTTTCCTTCTCTTCAATTTCCAAATAGCCGACCGCCAGGCAATAATGAGCCTGAGCGAATTCAGGAACGTTTTCCACGACTTTTTTACACGTGTCAATACTTTTTTGAATCTCGCCCATCATCAGATGTGCAAGTCCGACGTTCGCAAGCGCCACGAAATTTTTGTCGCCCAGGCGGTAGGCTTCGGCGTTGTAATGGAGACAGGCTTCCCAATCTCCCATTGCAAAATACAATCCGCCCAAGTTGATGTATGCCTCGGCAAATTCCGGCTTCAACGCGATGGTTTTCTTGAATTCCAACTCCGCCTGCTCGAACATATGAGTTTCCGCATAGGCAATGGCGAGATTGAAATGCGTCTCAACCGAATCCGGGAAAAACTTCAGATATTGCAAATATCGGTCGATCGCCGCAGAATTGAACTGTTCCGGAGGTACGGCTTCCTGTTGTGTTTTTTTTGCGTCGTCTGCCATAATCCTTATCCTTGATTCGAAGTCGTTTCGGGTGTCGCCGTATATGCAGGACAGCCGGAAGGTCCACAAGTCGGCATTCCGGCCCAAATCGACCGTTCGCCTCTCCGTCGCGCCTGCGCCGCTTTTACAAGGCCAGTTGCCCAACCGGGAGTCGCCAAGGCGTGCATATGGGTGTAAGAGGCAAGCACGTTGCCGGTCATCAAACCGTCTCGGTGCTCTCCCACTCCCGATCCGCGATGGACTTGAAATGCCGTGCGCCCTATGGGCGTACTTAAAACGTCGATGGCGGAATAGTGAAACTCGTGACCACGTAACGTTTCCTTAGGGTTGAAAAACGGGTTTTCGTCCGTCACTTCCAACTCGCTGTATCCATGGCCTTTCGGCTTGTCATCCACCCGGATTTCATAGGGAAACACACCGCACATCTTGTGGGTTTCGCCACACCATTCCACCGAGCGACAGAGGTACATCAGACCGCCGCACTCGGCGTAGATCGGCAACCCGTCGCGGGCGGCTTCACGGATCTCGAAACGTAGCGAAGCGTTCCCCGACAACATCGCCGCATGGGTTTCCGGAAAACCGCCACCAATGTAAAGAGCATGTAACGGTTCAGGAAGTCGTTCGTCGGAAAGCGTATCGATTTCAACAAGTTCCGCACCAGACTCTCGCAGGGCACGAAGGTTGTCGGGATAATAAAAATTGAAGGCTCCATCCCGTACCACACCGATTTTCAAGCCATCGGCCTGCATGGGAGCATCCGGCCTCAACGGGTCGAAATCCAAAGGTTCGCTCAATTCCCCGGCACGCTCCATAACACGGTGGATATCGAGATATTTTGCAACGGTTTCCGCAGCAAAATGACGAACCTCGCGGGCATCGCCGGATTCGTGCACGGGAACGAGACCCAAATGCCGCCCAGGCACGAAACGAGAATCGTGCAGTTTGGGAATGGCTCCCAGCACGGGAATTTTGCAAATGGTTTCAATAGCTTCGGTAGCCACGGCCCGATGCCGTTTTCCACCCACCCTGTTAAGCACCACACCGGCGAAACGCAGGTTGGGATCGAGGGTCTGACAGCCCAATACCAGGGCGGCCAGAGTTCTGGTGGATTTAGTGGCATCGACCACCAGCAGCACAGGAGCTTTCAAAAGATTCGCCAGCGCCGCCGTGGAATGCGTCCCCTCGGAGTTCATGCCGTCGTGCAGACCGCGATTGCCTTCGACGACTGAAAATCCACCGCCAAGGCTGTTGCCGCCAAAAGAAGAAAGGCAGCGTTCATTTCCGAAAAGAAAAGTGTCGAGGTTGTAACAATCGGTCCGGGCAGCAAACGTCAACCAAGCCGCATCGATATAGTCGGGGCCTTTTTTAAAGGGGCGCACGTCGGTTCCACCGTCGTGCAACGCCGCCGTCAAACCGAGGGCCACAAGCGTCTTTCCGCTATCGCCACTCAGCCCGGCAACCACCACCCTCGGACTATTCAACGTCATCACTTGGACTTTTTACCGGTTTCGTTTGGTCGTCAACAAAACAACCCCCACGGTCCGCCGTAACGAACCGTGGGGGAGAAGCTTCTCAGCTTATACCTTTTGCGGCCACGCCGATCAGAACTTGAACTGCGTCGTGGAACGATGCGTCGTGGGGGCGTAGGTATAATCGTCGATGTGCTTGTCGGTGAATTCGAAGCCGGTCAGCTTGAAGAATTTCTCCCAGCCGATGCGGTCGATCCATTCACCCATACGCTCGTGCTTGCGCGCGCCGGCGGCGTACACTTCAACGATCTTCTTGATGGCGTTGACGACTTCGGGCCAGCGCGGCGGATTGTTGGGAATGAAGGGAATGGCCAGCTTCGAGAACGCGGGGCCACTGCGGGCGTTGGAGACTTTGCCACCAACCCAGATGGAGATACCGTCGTACTTGGCGTTGAGAATTTTCACGCCGGGGCACATCGTGTAGCAGTTGCCGCAGTACATGCAGCGGTCGCCGTTGATGGTGACGGTCTTGGTCTTGGGGCTGGGCTTGATCGCGTAAGTCGGGCAGGCCGCGACGAGGGTCGGAATTTCGCAGGCTTTGCGAGTTTCGTCCTCGTTGACCACCGGCGGAACGCGGTGAACGCCCAGAATGGCGATGTCGGAACAGTGCACGGCACCGCACATGTTGAGGCAGCAAGCCAGCGCGATACGCACGCGGGCGGGCAGCTTCATCTCGACGAAGTACTCGTACAGTTCGTCCATGACGGCTTTGACTACGCCGGAAGCGTCGGTCGCCGGGGTGTGGCAGTGAACCCAACCCTGAGTATGGACGATGCTGGTGATCGAGGGACCCATGCCACCCACGGGCAGCCCTTCGGCCTTCAATTCGTCCAGCAGAGGCTGCACTTTGCTCTCGTCACTGAGGAGATATTCCACGTTGTGGCGACTCGTGAAACGCAGGTAGCCGTCGCAGTACTTGTCGGCACGCGCGCAGATGTCGCGGATGGCCAAGGTCGAAAGCAGACGACCGGAACCCTGGCGGACCGTCCACAGCTTCGCACCGGTTTCGGATACGTGCACCATGACGCCCGGCTTCAGGATTTCATGGTACTTCCATTTCCCGTAGTTCTCTTTGATGATCGGGGGAAGGAAATTCCGAAAATCTGGAGGTCCAATATCAGTAGGGGACATTTGTATTACTCCTTTTCGCGGTTATAAGTACGCTTTCTCTAGATCCGAATGACTTCGAATCTCAGTCTTCCGCCGATTTGACCTCTTCCTGATCCCAGAAGAAGTACGGGTTTTCACGGGGGTGATTGACCATCTGCGGGATGGGCTCCACCTCGATCGCTTTGATGAAGGCCGGCATACCCAGGCGATTGATAAGTTCGCCCAAGCGCTCGCGGTTTTTGCCGTTCTCGTCCCACCAGTCCCAGATGTTCTCGACGAGTTCTTTGAATTCGTCGTAGGGGGGCTCCATTTTCATGAAAGGAACCAGCACGTGGGAAAGCAGAGCGCCGTGCACGATCGGGGCCTTCGCGCCGACGAGGATCGTCGCGCCTTTGTCGAGGCCGGGGCGCAGGGCTTTGGGCATCATCGAAATGCAGTGCATACAGCGGGTGCAGTCTTCGTTTTCGATGGTGAGCTTCTTGTTTTCCTTGTCGTAGCGGACGCAACGAGCGGGGCAGAGCATCACGACTTCTTCCATGATGTCCAGACCGGCCTCGTCGTAGGCGGCGACTTCGGCGTCGTCGATGCGGATTTCGTCACGCCAGGTGCCGATCACGGAGCAGTCGGCGCGGGCGATGGCGGCCACGCAGTCGTTCGCACAACCGGAGATTTTAATCTTGCTCTTGTACGGCCACATCGGGCGGTGCAGTTCGTCCTGATAGGTATGGGTCAGGTCGTGGCACAGCGCCATGGTGTCGATGCAGGACCATTCGCAACGAGCTTCGCCGCAGCAGCAACTCGGCGTACGCAGCGCAGAACCGGAACCGCCGAGGTCCCAGCCCAAGGCGGAGAGTTCGTCGAAGCAGGGCTGCAGGTTTTCGGTGACGGTACCCAGAAGGATAATGTCGCCGGTGGAACCGTGCATGTTGGTCAGTCCGCTGCCCCATTTATCCCACAGGTCGCAGATGGAGCGCAGCGCTTCGGACGAATAAAACCATCCGGAAGGATGATTGACGCGCATGGTGTGGAAGTGGGCGATTTCTGGAACTTCTTCCGGAATGTCGGTGTAGCGGCCAATGACGCCTCCGCCATATCCGGTAACGCCGACAATACCGCCGTGTTTCCAGTGACCGACTTTGTCTTCGTAGGACCGTTCAAGCTGCTTGAGCAGCGCCTTGGCCATCGGGCTTTTTTCACCGGCGCGCTTGATGTCGGTAATAAAGCTTGGCCATGGTCCCTTTTCGAGTTCCTCGATCAAGGGATACTGGGTGTCTGCCATGTTATTTCCTTTCTGCGTAAAAAGTTAGGAAACACCGTGTCTCAATACGAAAAAACACCTGAACGGCCTGAAATCACTCATCAAAGCCACCAGGCAACATAGATCGTGCGCTGGGCTCGCTTGCGTTCCTTTGGGTTTTTTGGCCCGGAATCTGGTTCAATGCCTCGTGTATAGGAACGAAGCACGATAAAATTCAAGCTCACACACCGACTCAGAATATGAATGAACTCTCATTCATGGGCGATTTATTTACCCATTTCATGTCTTTTTGTCAAGCAAACGGCCAAACAATTTTCTTTCGCCGAGAGTTCGAAAGTACTGGAATTATTAAGTTTACCTAACTACTCACCCGCGCGCACGCGATTCGCCTGTGTTTCCAATTGGATTAAATGTCCCTAACTTTCAGAGGAATGCATGGGAATACTGTAGTGTTCCCAAAATATTGTTTGGCGACTCTTATCCCGAAAAGGCCCGACCCTCTCCCATGCCCGCAACGAAACTACAATCGGGAACCATCTCAAACATGTAAACATTCCCAGATGCAAACCGTTAATTACAAATAATTATATATAGTAATTGGTCGCCCGTTTAAAGACCACAAGCAGGCTACATTTCCTTCGGGGCAGGAACGCCCAACACGGATAGTCCGTTGGCGAGAGTATTGGCAGTGGCTGTCACCAATGCCAACCGAGCGAGTCGCAAAGTGGTGTCTTCCTCTAAAAACACGTAACCCTTTTCCTTCATGTTCCACAATCGGCCAAAGGCTTTGGCGGTATCGATCAACATCCGGGCCAGTTTGCTCGGATCGTACTGAACAGCCGCTTCCTCGATGGTCTCGGGAAACGCGCCGATCAGTTTGACGAGGCTTTTCTCCTCGGGCAGCGTCAACAAGGCTGGGTCGAAACCCTTCAGGTCCGGGTGTCCCGCTTTTCGCAGCACCGAGCGGCAACGAGCATGGGTGTATTGGACGTACACCCCCGTTTCTCCCTGGAAATTGAGAATCCGCCCCCAGTCGAAAGTCACGTCGTTCATGCGCCAGTTGACCAGATCACCAAAGATTACCGCACCGACGCCTACCTGCTCAGCCACTTCATCAGCCATGGGAAGTCCTGGATTTTTCTCGGAAATTGCCTTTCGGCTGAGGTCCACCACCTCGTCCAACACGTCGTCCAGAAACACGACCTGTCCCTTGCGCGTGCTCATTCCTTTGAGCCACCCGAACGGCACATGCACCAACCGGTCCGCCCAGTCGAACCCCATTTTCTGCAACACCGCGAAAAACTGTTGGCAATGCAACGACTGCTGCGCCCCGATGACGTACAGCGAAAGATCGTAGGAAAATCGCTCGAAACGGTCGATTGCCGCCGCAAGATCCCGCGTGGCATACAACGTCGCTCCGTCGGATTTCTTCAACAAAACCGGCTGGATATCCAGGTCGTCGAGTCGGACGATCGTCGCCCCCTCGCTGACCTCGGTCCCGACCTTCTTTTCCACCTCCTCCACGACGTCATCCAGCCTGTCGTTGTAATAGCTCTCGCCGTCCCAAGTGTCGAAACGAATGCCCAGCCGAGAGTACAACCGGTTGAATTCATTGAGACTTTCTTCTCTAAAACGCCGCCAGAGCGCCAACGCCTCCTCGTCGCCCTGCTCCATTCTCAGAAACAGCGAACGGGCTTCGTCGTCCAAAGATGGGTCCGCCTCGGATTCTCGGGTATAGCGCACGTACAATTCGAGCAGGTGCTTGATTTTATCCCGTTCCAGCGTGGTTTCGTCGCCCCACTTCAAAAAGGCCACGGCAAGCTTGCCGAACTGTGTCCCCCAGTCCCCCAGATGGTTGATACGCACGACACGCCAGCCCAGCGCTTCGTACAAATTGGCCAGCGCGTTTCCGATGGAGGTGGAGCGCAAATGGTGAAACGCCAATGGTTTCGCGATGTTGGGAGACGAAAAATCGACGGTGACGGTTTTCCCGGCACTCGACTCCGCCCGTCCCCAGTCTTTTCCACGCTCCACTGCATTCGGGAGAACGCTTTCAGACAACCAAGCGGCATCGAAGGTGAAATTCAGAAACGGCCCCTTGGCTTCGACTTTGGAAAAACGAGCCTCCCCGGCGAAGGCTTCGGCCAGTTCCTCGGCCACTTCCTTCGGATTGCGTCGTAATTTCTTGGCGAAAACGAAACACGGCAGCGCCAGATCTCCACGCTCGCCGCCTTCTTCGTTTTTTATCAGGGAGGGAATATCCAGCCCGGAGACGTCCAGCAAACGACCGACAACGTGGGCAATGGCTTCTCGATGTTCTTTCATGTTCCTGCCTTTTCCCTTTCAAATCCGAAAGCAGACCAGAATCTACGGACCCTGAACCATTTTTGCAACGGAAATTTCATTCTCGAGGTTGCCTGGGGCGGAAATTAAATTAGTGCGAAACATTGTAAAAGCTTATTCCAAGGAGAAAAAATGTAGGGGCAAGTGTAGTGAACAAAGTGAACGGAGCTCCCCAAAACCAGAAAAACTCTGTCAAAACGGGGGGGTTACAGTCGCTATGCTCCTTTCACCCGCCCCTACATTCATCCTCCCTTTTTTGAGGTTTCAAACGAAAAAACAGATTTTGCACTATTTTAATGTCCGCCCGGTTGCCTGAGCCTACAAATAACGTACAATGAGAGGTCTAATAAGAAGTTTCAAGCCAATAACTCGCTTTTTAAATCACGCGTGCAGGTAAATCATGAGAGCTGGACGAATACTCCAACCACTTGTAATCGCTACTTTTTTCCTGATTCTCATTCTGATGGGACCAGGATGCGACAACTCGTCCGACAAGGAAGGTTCGCCCGGCGACGCGGATGAGGACATGGAAGAAAGTTCCGGCGAACGTCCGGAAGATCTTCCATTGGAGGCATACGATTACTGCCATGCCTTGAACCTGCAAGAATGTGAGTGCAGCCATTACACCGATTTCACCTGCAAACAACTTCGTGTCGAACAACTGGAAAGGCTCGATGTCTGCACCGGCGAGGACCACGAAACGATGCTCGACGCCTGTAAAGCCCACTGGAAGAGTCTTGAAGCGGACGAAACGTCCTGCCACAAACCCGACGTCGAGGAATGCGAGCTTTCCGAGCAATGCGGAGAAGGATATTATTGCTGGCGTGGCCTTTGCCGCCTGAACCGAACCCCGGTCTGCCCGGTGGAAAGCTGCATGGAAGACCAAAGCTGCGTGGCCCTTACGGACAGTCAGGGGAACCGCCTCGGCATGGGGGTATGCTCGGTGGGTTGCACAAGCCTTTGCCAATGTGCAGCCCACGAGCGTTGCGCCACCTTGGGCGACGGACGATCCTTTTGCGGTACACGTTGCACCCAAGACGAAGACTGCTTGGAAAACCAGGAATGCATGACCCTGGGAGAGTGGCAGGTCTGCTTCGCCAAGTACTGCGATCCTCACGGCGTATACGATTGGAACGTGGCCGAACAACACCTCGAATGCCTCTGCTTCTCCGGATGGTACTGGAATACAGAACAGGAAAAATGCGTGGAAAAATAACCGGTTCCCCATCCGACCAATAAAAAGTCACGCTTTTTAAATCCTTTGCATGAAAAAACGAGGATCTTCCGTACTTTATTTTTCAATTTCACGCCAACGAACCAACTTCACAACCTTTCGCAACAACCTGAAATGTGGTATACTATTACCAAAGTGGGCAGAATCAGGTTTGATACAGTTCTACCTCTCAAGCGATCCGTATTACGACAACCAAACGACAGAATCATTCCTGAAAACGATGATTTGTTCTTCACATCCTGCCAATAAGCTTTCATTTTGCTCATTTTCATGTGGGGGATGCCGATTGTTGTATAGAAAGGGGCATGAAGGAAAATCGCAATCGTTTGATTTTATTGTGTGAATTGGATGCGCCAACGCAGTGAAAATGCTCTGGGAAAGGTTTGTGAGATTGGGCAAAACGTATGCAGAATAAAGTGCGTAGCTGATAGATAGGAATCATGCCGTCTTTCGAACATGTTCTCGTCGAGCTATCGGCCCTGTCAGGCAGGAATTGTAAGAATTGAAAACGTCCATAGACAATGATGAAACCTTCCTTGTAGACGGACGGTACACTTTCAGGGATCTCGTCGATATCGAGAAACTCGATGCGGTGTTGCAAAAGTTTTCACTCGCCACGGGATTCACTACCGGTCTCGTCTCTTTTCCTAAACAGGAACTGCTGATTTCCAGCGGCTGGCGAGACATTTGTACCAAGTTTCATCGGGTGCATCCCGAGGCTTCTCAATCCTGTAAAAATTCCAACTTGTTTCTGACTTCCCGACTCAAGGAATCGCATAAGTGGAGCGTCCGCACCTGCGAGAATGGATTGATCGATGCCGCGACCCCGATTCTCGTTCAGGACACGCACGTCGCCAGCCTGTTCACCGGACAGATTTTATTCGAAAAACCCGATCGCGAACGCTTTCGCCAACAAGCCCTTCGCTTCGATTTCGACCCGGAAGCGTACCTCAAAGCCCTGGATGCCGTCCCCGTCGTCACGGAGGAACAACTCCGTAGATGTCTGGATTTCCTCAGTTCTTTGGCCGTACTGATCGCCGAAGAGGGCTTGGCCGGACTCCGGCAGAAGCACAACGAAGAACACCTGAAACAACTGCTTGAAGAACAGCAGAATACCCAGAAATGCCTCGAAGAGCGGGAAACGAACCTCCGCATCACTCTCGATTCCATTGGCGATGCCGTGATTTCCACCGACACCGAGGGACATGTCGTGCGCATCAACCCCATGGCCAGCCGATATACCGGATGGTCCGCCGAACAGGCCATCGGACAACCGTTGGATGAAGTACTGCGCATCGTGCATGTACAGGACCGTTCTCCCTGTGAAAATCCGGTGCGGGAGGTGCTCTCTGAAGGGAAAATCGCCGATGTGGACCGTGATGCCCTCTTGATTTCGAAAGACGGCAAAGAATACAGGATCGCCGATTCAGCCGCTCCGATCCTTGACACCGCCGGGAACACCACAGGCGTCGTACTGGTTTTTCGCGACGTATCGGAAGAATACCGCATTCAAGACGATCTTTTGCAGGAACGGGACTTTTCCAGCAGCATCGTGAAAAACACCTCCACGTTCATCTGTTCCATCGCTCCCGATGGCACCACGCGCTTTATAAATCCCGCAGGGGAAGCTATTGGCGGTTACAAATCGGAAGAAATTCTCGGACGCGATTGGTGGAAAACGTTCTACCCCGGCGAACAATATCAACGAGTTCGGAACCTCTTCGAATCTTTCGAAAAAGGCGAGATCAAAAACCTTGAAATGACGCTGACCACAAAGTCGGGGGAGCAGAGAATCATTTCCTGGAACTCTTTTAAACGATTCGACAACCAGGGACAACTAACTGAAATCATTGGTTTGGGTGCCGATATCACCGAGCGCAAACGCGCCGAAAACGCCCTCGAAAAACGTCTCGTTGCCCTAACCAAACCCCTCGATGACAACTCCGAAATCTCCTTCGAGGATCTGTTTAACCTCCATGATTTCCAACAGATACAAGATGAATTCTCCAATGCCACGGGAGTAGCTTCCATCATCACCCACACCGATGGCACACCTATTACCAAACCCAGCAACTTCTGCCGTCTTTGCAACGATATCATTCGCAAAACCGAGAAAGGCCGCGCCAACTGCTACAAATCCGACGCGGCATTGGGACGTTTCAATGAAACCGGTCCCATCGTTCAACCCTGCATGAGCAGCGGACTCTGGGATGCCGGAGCCAGCATTTCGGTCGGCGGCAAGCACATCGCCAACTGGTTGATCGGACAAGTCCGTGATGATACTCAAAACGAAGAGAACATGCGCCGTTACGCCCGTGCCATCGGCGCGGACGAAGAGGACGTTCTCAAGGCATTCCAGGAAGTCCCTCAGATGCCGCTGTGGAAATTCGAGAAAATTTCGCTCTTTTTGTTCACCGTAGCCAATCAGCTTTCTTCGATCGCTTACCAGAACATCCAGCAGGCCCGCACCATCACGAAACGCAAGCAGGCCGAAAAAGCCTTACAGCAGCGGATCGCCCAGGAAAAACTGATCTCGGAAATTTCCACCCGCTTTATCGATTTGCCTGCCGAAGCCATCGATGAAAACATCGAGAATTCCCTGTATAGAATTTGTACATTTTTGGATATTGACGCCGGGTATCTGCTCCGGTTCGACTCTTCCGGGAAGACCGTCAGAATGACCCACCTCTGGCAATCGACTGCAACATCCATCGACAAGAATTTTTCTATGGATCTGGAGGCAAATACAATCCCCTGGTGGCTGCAGCGCGTATTGGAAGAAAACAGACTGTGCGTCCCTTCCGTAGACAGCCTGGAACCCGATGAGGATGTGAAACTCCTGTTGTCCTCCAATGTCCACTCATTGGTGGAAATCGCCGTCGTGACTCAGGAAAAAAACGTGGCCGTGCTGGGACTTGCATCGCATCTGGACGAAAGAAACTGGTCCGAGGAGGAAATTTCCCTGTTGAGAATGGCAGGACAGGTATTCGTCAACGGGCTGCTTCGACAGAAAAGCGAACGGGAACACCGGGAGCACGTGGCGTTTCTCGAACACCTCGATCGCTTCGACACCGCCATTCGGCATAAAACCAAACTCGACGATCTCCTGAGAAGCGCCCTCGACAGCCTTCGGGAGATTTTTAACTCCGACCGAGCTTTCGTGTCCTACCCACTCGACCCGAACGCCGATTACTATTTCGTTCCCATGCAATCCGCCAACAAAAAATACAGGGTGGAAAACCTCAACCAAACCCCATTGCCGATGGACACGGAAACACGGAGACAGTTCTCCCGGTCTTTATTGCGCAAGACTCCCCAAAGCGTTTCCACGATTGAAGCCGATCAGCCCCCTAGTAAACTCAGGGAACAATTCTCCGTAAAATCCATTCTTTTCACGCCCATGTTTCCTACGGTCGATCGTCCATGGCTTCTCGGTATGCATCAATGCTCCCACCCTCGGCGATGGTCGAGAAACGACCGAAACCTGTTCAAGGAAATCGCTCGACGTTTCGAAGACGCGTTGAATGCAACATTGATCTTCCAAAACCTGCAAAACAACCGACGCTGGCTGTTTACAACACTTTCCAGCGTAGCCGATCCCGTCCTTACCACCAATTCCGACGGGGAAATCATTTTTATGAACGAAGCGGCCCAGGCGTTTTCGGGCCGTGCCTTTTCCCATATCGACACGTGGAGCCTCGGGACCGATCACAAGTCCCAAGGCTTGTGTTTGAATGAAGTACTGGACCTGCGGGAACCGTCGGGCGAACCGCTTTCCAGTCCGTTGGCCGAACTCATCAAGGAAACCCACCAATCCGTCTACGAAAAGGAAGGTCTCGCCCGGAATCATACCGGTGAAAACCGAGTCGTGCTCATCAGCGGTTCCCGTATCCGGAACGCCGAAAATCAGGTCATCGGCATGGTGTTGGTTTTACGGGATATTACCGATCAGCGCACGAGGGAAGCAATGCTGCGTCACCAGCAGAAACTGGAGGCGATCGGTACTCTCGCAGGAGGTGTCGCCCATGAAATCAACAACCCGATCGGCATCATCATGAATTATGCCCAGTTGATTCTTGATGACTCCGAGTCCGACTCTTCGACGGCTCAGGACGCCGCCATGATCGTTTCGGAAAGCCGCCGTATCGCTGAAATCGTAAAGAACCTGCTGTCGTTCTCACGCCAGGACATGGAATCCCATTCTCCGGCGAATCTGCGTGACGTCCTCCATGCAACGCTGAATCTTACAAACAAAATTCTTTCAAAATTCAATATCTTAATAGAATTGGAAGTTCCACCGGACATTCCGCGAATCAAATGCAGAAGCCAGCAAATCATGCAGGTATTGATGAACCTCATTACCAATGCCAAAGACGCATTGAACGAACGTTACCCTGGCCATCACGAAAACAAACGGATTTCGATACAAATTTCTCAAATCGAAAAAGAGGGTAAGCCGTGGTTGAGAACCAGCATTCGAGATTGGGGAGGCGGCATCCCGAAATCGATCGCCGGGCGCGTTTTCGACCCGTTTTTCACGTCGAAAGACCCCGGTAAAGGAACGGGACTGGGATTGAGTGTCAGCCATGGAATCATCAAAGACCATGGCGGAAATCTCTGGTTCGAAAACGTCCCCGGTGAAGGCGTAACGTTTTATATGGATCTACCCATCAACAATGGCTGGCAGCTAGAAACCGATATTTACGAATAGGTAGGGAGTGCACCATGGCAAACATCTTGATTGTGGACGACGAGCAAGGCTTTCGAGCCACACTTGCCCGATTCGCAGAAAAAGAAGGCCATTTGTCCCATGTCGCCTCCGATGCGACGCAAGCCTTCGAAGTCCTGGAAAACCATGGTATCGACATTCTCGTCAGTGACATCATTATGCCCGGAATCAGTGGCATTGAATTGATGAAAAACGTCCGGCACTCGCATCCGAATTTGAAAATCATTCTGATTACTGGAGAACCCACTTTGGAAGGCGCCACCGATGCGGTGCGTAGCGGAGCCTTCGACTACCTGACCAAGCCGGTGTCCAGACACACGTTCTGCAAAACCATCAATACTGCCGCCAAAATCAAAAGACTCGAAGATCAGCATCGCAATTTCCAGGCGGAACTGGAAAAGAAGGTGAAGGAAAGAACGTATCAGTTGCGCTCTTATCAGGAACGCCTCGTCACCATCGCCCAGGACACTCGGCTATTCATTTTCTGTGAAAGCGAAAAACAACTGGCCGAAAAAGCGCTTGCGCTTTTTTCCCAAAGCACAAAGGCGCACGGCGGCTGTTTCTATTTCGTGGAAAACGACCGCCTGCGACTGCTTCACGCCCTCGACGAAGGTCACCAGGAGCCGGAATTGCCGCTGCCCCTAAAAGGTTCATCGGTGCTGGCCACCATTATGGATAGCTGCAAGCCGCTGCTTGTAAACGACATCTCCAAAGAATCGTCTTTGGAGCCTTCAGGCTGGCAGGGGTACCGCAACGGCTCCACCATCGCGTTTCCTTGTGAGGATGGCAACGGCAAGCTCTGGGCCGTCGTCGTGCTGCACGACAAGGAAAATCCACCGTTTGCCCAGGAAGATGTGGAGCTGGGGAGGATCATCGTTTCGCACACCATCGAATCCCTGCGGCAAATCGAACTCAAACGCAACCTGAGCGAATCCGAGCAGAAATATCGCCTGCTGGTCGAAGGCGCGCACGACGTAGTGTTCCAAGTCTCTTTAGAAGGAGAAATGCTTTATTGCAGTCCTGCCGTCGAGCGATTCGGAGGCTACAAGGTCGAGGATGTGATAGGCCAAAACGCCTTCGAATACATTTACCTGGATAGTCATAAAGAAAAGGCCGTTGCACAAATACAACGCCTGCTTGAAGAAGGAACATCGCATCCCCTCGAAGTGCTATATAAACCCGCCGAAGGCAAGCCGTTCTGGGTGGAAATCGTCGGCAATCTCATTGTCGAAAACGGCGTTCCGACAGGCGTTCATTCCATCATGAGAAACATCTCCGAGCGCAAACACCTCGAAGAAGCCTACCGTTCGCTGGCGGAAGAATCGCTTCAGGGGCTCTCCATTTTCCAGGATAACAAAGTCGTATACGTCAATCGCACCTTGGCAAGTTTCATCGGCTGGAGCGTGGAAGAAGCCATAGGACTGCCGGTGGAGGAGTTCGCACGCAGAATCCATCGGGAAGACCGGGGGCAGGTGATTCGCAAGCACATGGCCCTGATAGAAGGCAAGGAGGAAGCCTCCCGTGTCGAATACCGCATCGTAAACAAAGACGGGGGAATCCGCTGGATCGAATCCTTCGCGACGAGAATCATTTTCAACGGCAGCAAAGCCATACAGGTCACGTATTACGAAATCACCGAGCGTAAGGAAGCAGAGGAAAACCTCTCGCAACTGGTCGCCGCCATCGAAAACGCCGACGAAGAGATTATTATCACCGATCTCAACGCCACCATCCAGTTCGTCAATCCGGCCTTCGAGCGCATCACCGGGTACACCAAAGAAGAGGCGATCGGGCAAAACCCGCGTTTCCTGCAAGGGGGCAAGAATCCTCCGGAATTTTATGCCGATCTCTGGACCACCATTCTCGCCGGCGACATCTGGCGCGGGCGCTTCATCAACCGCTGCAAGGACGGCAGACTGATTACGGAGGAATCGGTCATTTCTCCCATTCGGAACGCCTCGGGTGTTGTGACCGGCTACGTATCGATCAAGCGCGACATCACCAAGCAGATTCAACTTGAAGAACAGTTCCGACAGGCGCAGAAAATGGAGGCGCTGGGGACGTTGGCCGGTGGAATCGCCCACGATTTCAACAACTTGCTTAGCGTGATCCTGGGCAACATTCAAATCGTAATGATGGAGGATATTTCGGAGGACAGCCAGATCTACAACGATTTGGACCTCGTGCTGCAAGCCGCCGAACGGGCCAAGGATCTCGTCCAGCAGATTCTGGCGTTCAGCCGCCGCAGCAAAAAGGAACGCCGCTCCATCGAAATCACTTCTCTCATCAAGGAAACCGTCAAACTGCTGCGCGCCACGTTGCCATCCACGATCGAAATTCATCAGGATTTACGGGCCCTTGGAGCGAAAATCCTGGGAGATCCCACCGAAATCCACCAGATCGTGATGAATCTGAGCACCAACGCCGCACACGCCATGGAACCGGCAGGCGGAATCTTGAGTCTTCATCTGGCTCGGTTCACGAAAGAAGCCGACGAAAACGGCCCCGAAGGCCGTTTCATCGAGCTTGTGGTTTCGGATACCGGTTGCGGCATCGACCCCGCCATCAAAGACCGCATTTTCGACCCGTTTTTCACCACCAAAGCCATAGGCAAGGGCACCGGACTGGGACTGGCCGCCGTGCACGGCATTGTGGAAAGCCTGGGCGGAAGTATCCAGATCGACTCGGAAAAAGACGAAGGCACACAGGTACGCATCCTGTTTCCGACCATCGAAGACCCGGAAGTGGAAACCGTCACGCGCAAAACCACCCTTTCCGCGGGGCACGAAAGCGTGCTGTTCGTGGACGACGAACGCTCCATCCTGCACTTCGCCCAGAAACTGCTTTCCCGACTCGGCTACAAAGTGATCCTGGCGGAAAACGGCGAGGAAGCTCTGCGTATCTATCAGGAAAATCAAGGGAATTTCGATCTCGTGATTTCCGACATGACCATGCCCGTGATGACGGGCGTCGAGCTGGCGCGGAAAATCCGCGAGATCGATCCCAACCAGCGTTTTCTGTTCGGCACCGGAAACGCGGTGCAGGACAGGGAACACGAGGAAATGACCGATGTCCAGGTGCTGAGCAAGCCCTACGACATCGAGCGCTTCGTCAAAACCATCCGGGAGATTCTGGACGAAAAGGAAAAGCTTCCCGTATGAGGGGTGGGTAGAAGCTTGGATAATTTTCGGTAATTACTCGGAAATTCTGGAATTCAAGTAGGTCGGATAGCTTTGCTATCCGACAACAAAATCCCTTTCGTTGGAGCAAGTCCCCCGACTTGCTCCACAGGTTCATTCCGTGGTGGCGGAAAAATCCGAAAAAATGAATGGTTCAGGTCGGGAGACCTGAACCAACGGAGAGGGTTATGGTGGTGTCAAACGCACACACCGAAACCCATTGCTGACGAACTTTTTATCGGGATCGTTCCTCTCCCGGCCAGATGCACGCAGGTGACCGAGTTTGTTGTAATCCCATGACCCCCCACGTACCACACGAGCAAACCACCCTGATGTGGATGTCCACTCCCATACATTGCCGCTCATGTCGCACAGTCCACTCACGCTATTCCCTTTTGGTTTACTGCATACCGGCCATGTGCGGTCCTTGCCACAGCCACTCACCTTTCCATCTCCCCATATGGCATAATCACAAGATAATTTTTGATTTCCCCAGGGATACTCCCGGCTGTTATTGTTGCTCGCCTCGGTGTACCATTCATCTTCTGTGGGTAAACGTCCTCCCGCCCATTCGCAGAAATCATTCGCCCCATGCCAGCTCACGCAGTTCATCGGGTGTTCGTCCCGATCCGAATATCCCCAATTGCAGTATTCGTTATCGTTTTTCGTTTTTCGGTTCTTTTCCTTGCAAGCTCCCGCTCTCACACAAGCTTTGAACTGCCCCAACGTGGCTTCTGTTTTCATAAAATGTAGTTTTGTTGGCTTGCTGTAGACCCACTCGATGCCATGGACATCTACCTTTCCCCCGGATTTAAGTAATACCTGAATCTTGTGGCCTTCCTCTTTTTTCACTGTCACACCGCCTTCATAGCTGCCACTTTCGCTATGGACAGCCACTTTGTACCTTCCCACCAATACACGCTTTTGGAATGGTGTCCGACCAACTTCCTCGCCATTCAACGATAATTTCGCCCCCAAAACCGGTTTGCGTCGCCCGTTCTTTTCGACGAACGCCTCCACCATCAACCAACCCATCTGACCCGTGAGCAATACCGCCTCCACCTTCCGCTCTTTCCCTTCCTCCACCGTCGCATCGCCTTCATAACTGCCGTCATCGCTATGAACCGCTACCTTGTAAGATCCCACCAACACCCGCTTCTTAAACGGTGTTTTTCCCATTTCCTCGCCATTCAACGACACCTTCGCACCCAAGGCCGGTTTGCGCCGCCCGTCCTCCTCAATGAATGCCTCCACCTTCAACAAGCCCATCTGGCCCGTGAGAGTCGCGGTGATTTCTACGGTCTGGCCGCGCTCGACATTCACACGTTTTTTGAAATCATTGTACGACGCCTTGCGCACGGTCACTTCTCGCCCCCCGATTCGAACCGGACTGATCGTCGCCGGGGTGGTGTCGCCGCTGTCTTGCCCATCGACAATGATACTGGCTCCCGATGGCGTACTGCTCACCCGTATCGAGCCGAAATTCGCCTCCAACCGCTCGTCGATCTCCACCGTTTTGCCGTTGCCGAGCTGCACCGCCACCGTGTGCGACAGGTACATTTTTTTCTTCAGCACCAGCGAGTAATCCCCCGCTTTTTTCATTGGAAACGTGTACGGCGTCGTCTGGCCCGTCGGTTCGCCATCCAACCACACTTCCGCGCCCGACGGCGTGCTCGTCACCTTCAAAATGCCGTAATTCGGTCCCAGCTTCATCGAAAGCCGCGCCCCATCCTGGTTCAATGTCACGCGCTTTCTTGCGGGAATCCACAACGCGCCCGATTTCACCAGCACCACGTAATCCCCCACCATCAACTCCTTCACGAACGGCGTCATGCCCATTTCCTCGCCATTGACGAACACCGTCGCGCCTTCCGGCTCACTCTCCACGGACAAATAGCCTTTTTCGTCTACGATGGGGTTTTTGATCGTGCTGCCGTCGTCGTCGAACTTGTTGCGGAAGGTCTGTACCCGCACGCCGTCGTCCACATCCTCCGGCGCTCGAACCGTGATGATCTGCGCCAGGATCTTGTCCACCGCCGTATTTACGGCAGCCCGGAGCGAGGCTTTATCCTCCCGAAATCCCTTGCCTTTATACGCTTCCTGGGCGCTGGCCTTGACGCAATCGTCCTTTTCCAGGCGTAGCGACAGGTAACGCTCCCCCGTGGAATCGCCGGTGAGTTTAACCCGCAATACACTGTTGGCCGGGAAACTTGCCGAGCAGACCTCGCTTTTTCCACGGGCGATGCGCCCGCCCGAAGCCGTCACCACATCGAACTTGCTGCGCTGCTGGAGACGGGCGACCACATCGTCACGCACCCAACTCGGATTCGAGCCGATGGCGTACTTGTCGCCGAACACCTCGGGTTCGTCCACCTTGATCTTGTAGGTGGTGTCTTTGAAATAGCTTTCGATCGCGTCCTCGACCGGCTCCACCCGGTGCGAACGCATAGCGATGTTGCCTTCCCAGGAAAACAGCAACGATGTCGGCAGGTTGGCGACCTCGAACTTGCGCTGCAACACGCCGTCGGCATCGCAGAGGCTTTCGTCCGGCGACCACTCCGGCGGCTTGGAACACACCCCTTCATCCGCCGAAACCACGATGAAGCGTAGGCCGGACTTTTTGTACTTTTTATGCAGCTTTTTCCACTCTGGTACCGCTTTCATACACGGCTTGCACCAGGTCGCGTAGAACTCCACCACCAGCAATTTCACACCAGGTCGGGACAACTCGGCCTGAATGTCGAGTTCATTTTCCGCCAGGGCCGTTTTTCCCATAAGGGCACACAACATCGTGACCAGAAAGAAGATTCGTCGCATGTCCGCTCCCGCTATGTCGATTGGCTTGGTTCCAAGTTGGCACGTTTTGAGAGAATATAGCACGAAACGGCGCGGACGCAATCGAAAGGACGCGTTCTTGCTCCGCTTGTGCGCTTTGTTCGGGTTTTGGTTGCGTTGTTTCTTTAAATTGAATATACTTTTATCACTGTCGAAACAGGCGGCTGCCCTATTTTCCCGGCTCGTCGCCCGACCCGTTCTGCTTCGATGCCTCGTGTTGGGTTCCTCCGTTGGCGCTCGGACAGATGCCGGGACTGTCCGTTGCGTAGACCGGCGGGGGACGTCATTGCAGGAAACCGCCATGCCTTTCCGGTTGTATATTCTTGTTTTCGTTCATGTTTTCGCGTTTTCCACGCTGTTCGCCGCTTCCCCGGCCATGGCCGAGACGACGCTCAAACAGCGCTGGAGCGCCGCCCACGAGGAGATCCACGGCGCCCGGATGCTAGGCATGGGGCGGGCATTCATCGCCATCGCCGAGGGAAACGCCGCCGGGTGGTCGAATCCAGCCGGCATGGCGCAACGCCCCATCTACAGCATCGGCCTGACCGGCGAATTCGACCCGCTGGGCGACGCCTACTCCGCCGGGGTGTCGGTCATCGATGCGGTAACCACTCCCGTAGCCATGTACCTGGGCTACACCTTCAACGGCTACGATTCGCAACAGTTGTGGAATATCAGCAACTTCCACAATTACAATCCCGATTACAACTTTATGAGCGACCTTACCGCCCCTTCCCAGTTGACGCAGCCCGTCGGCTGGGTGGAGGACTGGGTGCAGAATTCGAATTACGCCACATCGAGCCAGAATTCCTGGGATCTGTACCACCAGCGCAACCTGAACGGCACGTATCAGGACTACCTCAACGACTACATCGACCCCGAAGACTACCCCAAGAATCCCTTGCGCAGTATGCTCGGTCCGTTCAAGGACGGCGACATCTACCGCCACGTGGCGCGCCTGGGTCTGGCCGGAGCGATTACCAAGGAATTCATGCTCGGGGCGAGCGTGAAATATGCCTGGGCCAAGCGACCGATGCGGCACGACGTGAACTCCGCCAACATCGACCTGGGGATTCTGATACGGACCGAATTCGGCCTCAACTTCGGCCTCGTGGCCAAAAACCTGATTCATACCGCCTACGACATGTGGCCGCTGAAAGTGGGTGGAGGACTGGCCTACGTGATTGCCGACGAGTTGTATATCGATGTCGATACCGTGGTGGTGCTGGACGCCTACCAGGAGAAACCCCATCCGAGGAATTACTACACGTATCAGGAGGGCGCGAAGATCGATATCCGCCTCGGAGCCGAGTATATTATCAACCAGATCGTCCCTTTGCGCTTCGGCTATGAAAACGATCAGACGGTGGGCAACCAGTACGTCTCCGCCGGAGTGGCCTACAAGGACGAGGTGTTTTCCGTGAACTTCGCCTACAATCAAGGACTTGTGGAACGCAAAGACCGCTTGATCGGCGTATCCCTGAATTTCGACGTGGAATAAGCCGCAAGCCGCGATACTCCAACTCATCGTTTCCCCTTACAAAACATCGTCCCGAGCCGCGCGAGATTGCGTCCATGTCGAATTGTGCTATAGTCTGTCAAAACGTACCCATTTGAAACTAGGCCAATCGACATAACGGGAGCGGATATGCGACGAATCTTCTTTCTGGTCACGATGTTGTGTGCCCTTATGGGAAAATCGGCCTTGGCGGGGGATACACTGGACATCCAAGCCGAGTTGTCACGTCCTGGGGTGAAATTGCTGGTAGTGGAGTTCTACGCTACGTGGTGCAAGCCGTGTATGAAGGCAGTCCCGGAGTGGAAAAAGCTGCATAAAAAGTACAAAAAGTCCGGTCTGCGCTTCATCGTGGTTTCGGCGGATGAAGGCGTCTGCTCGAAGGCCGACTGGTCGCCGGACGAAAGTCTTTGCGACGCCGACGGCGTGTTGCAGCAAAAGTTCGAGGTCGCCAACCTGCCGACATCCTTGCTGTTTTCCTGGGAAGGCAACATCGCTATGCGTTCGCACCGGGTGGAGCCGGTCGAGGAAGCGATTGAAAGCTATTTCAAGGACACGACGTACAAAATCGACGTGGACGAGGTGGACGTCATCGGCGACAAGTACGCCATCGGTTCCAATCCGGTGTGGGTGCGGGACAAGGTGGTGGATCGCCTGAGAAGCCGCAGCAAGTTCGACGTGGTGACGGCTTCGGGCGGGCGCATCGCGAACCGTGACAGCGAAACTTGCTCGGCGTCGTTCCCGGCCAACAGCGTGCTGCGGATTCGGCTGACGGGCGATCCCTCCGGCGAGCGCTACCTGTCGCTCAAGCTGGAAAAGGACGGCTGCGTCAAGGCCAGCGCGCAGGAATCGTATAAAGGCGAAGGATTTCGGGAAGATAAAGCCTCGCTGAAAAAGGCGGCCCAAACGACGGTGGATCGTCTGTTGGCACAGATTATCACGTACAAGAATCCCGAAGACGTCAGCGACGGCGTGAAGGTGAAAACGTTTACGAATCGCTTCGACGACGACGGGAGCACGATCAACAACCCGGTGGTGGATGAAACCGGCTTTTTGTTCGTGGAGAGCGAACCGGAAGGTGCGACGGTGTACGTCAACGGCGAGGAAAAAGGGGTTACGCCGTACCAAGCCGAGTTGATGAAGGGGGAATACGTAGTGCTGGCGAAAAAGGGCGCGTTGTGGATTCCGTCCCGCAAGCGCATCCAGATGACGACCGAAGGTGCGCAACTGACCATGAAACTCGGCCCGAATTACGGGATTTTACAGGTGGAAAGCACGCCTTCGGGGGCGGATATTCTGCTCAACGGTGAGCCTTCCGGGTATCAAACGCCGTACACCTTTCCGAAAAAGAAAACGGGGGAGTACGAAGTCACGTTGAAAAAGAGCATGTACCTTTCGAGCACGTCGAAAGTGCAACTGGGTGATGGTCGCACGGTGACGGTGAAAGAGCGCCTGGAGGAGAATTTCGGTTCGTTGCAGGTGACGAGCAGCCCGGCGGGGGCGGCGATCTGGGTGGATGGAAGGGACAGCGGGACGACGACGCCGGGGACGGTGCGTCCGTTGTCGGTGGGGTTGCACGATGTCACTATAAAGTTGTCCTCCCACAACGATTTCAAGAAAAAAGTACGGATCCAACGCGGAGAAACCACGCCGTTGGAGGCGTCATTGACGGGTCGATACGGGTTGCTGAAAATCCTCGCGTTTTCCGAAAAAGACGGCCAAAAAAGTCCGGTGCGGGCGGAGGTGAGTCTTGACGGCGTGAAGCAGAGTGGAAAAACGCCTTTTAAAAAGAAAATGCTGGTGGGCTCGTACAAGGTAGCGGTTCATAGCGATGATGGCAGTTATGAAGGCGATGCGACGGTGGAGGAAGGGAAAGAGCGCAAGGTGGAGGCGGTGTTGCAGGGTGGTGCTTCCGGGGACATGGTGAGGATCCGCGCGGGGAGTTTCGATATGGGTTCGCCTTCGAATGAGAGGAACCGGCACAGTGACGAAAAGCAGCATCGTGTGACGATCAGCCGAGACTTTTTGATGGGGAAGTTTGAGGTGACCCAGGGGGAATGGAAAGCGTTGATGGGGAGCAATCCGAGTAGTTTTTCGTCGTGCGGTGATGATTGTCCGGTAGAGAATGTGAATTGGTATGAGGCGGTGGCTTTTGCGAATGCGCAGAGCCAGAAGGAAGGATTGGAGGCGTGCTACACGATTTCGGGCACGTCTGTGAGTTTCAAGGGGTTGAGCTGTCGCGGGTATCGTTTGCCTACGGAGGCGGAATGGGAGTATGTGGCGCGAGCGGGGACTACGGGAGCGTATTTCGGGGATGTGGATGCAATAGCATGGTATGATGGGAACTCAGGTAACAAGACGCATCCTGTAGGGAAGAAGCAACCGAATGCTTGGGGCTTGTACGATATGAGTGGCAATGTGTGGGAGTGGGTATGGGACTGGAAAGCGGATTATCCTTCTGGGAGTGTGACGGATCCTACGGGCCCGAGTACAGGCTCGGACCGCGTGTTTCGCGGTGGTGGCTGGTTCGACAACGCCCTGAACTGCCGTTCAGCGATTCGCCCCTACGTCTCGCCCGGCGACCGCCACGACCTCCTGGGCTTCCGCCTCGTCAGGTCGTTGCCCTAGGCCCTTGAGCCCTTGCGCCCTTGGCGCAAATTATAATGAAGAGCGCGAAGCGCTACCGATAGCCCTGTAGGTCGGGTGATTTCACCCGACATTTTCCGTATTTTCTCCCCGACTATCCACTCCCGACGCAAAAAAATGATCCTCGGGACGATTTGACCGCAAAATACCCATTGACTATCGAAATCGACTTCCTTATGTATCGATTTCAGGTGTCCGATTTCGTGCGGAGTCACAAACCATCTACTCGCGAGGGGAAATTACCATGGCGAAGCCTCCTTCTATTCAACCCGCCAATCTTCGGCGGACGCTGGGTCCGGTCGCGGATCTGGAACGCCACCTTCCAGCCGAATGGTGGAAAACGCTTTTTTCTTCGCTGTACATCAAAACCGACGGCGACGTCGTGGAAAACCAACTGAACACCACGCGAGAGATCGATCTCCTGCTGTCGTCCACCGGGCTTAGGCCGGGATCGCGCATCCTCGATTTGTGCTGCGGGCAGGGACGCCACAGCATCGAGCTGGCGAACCGGGGATACAAAAACCTAACCGGGGTGGACCGGTCCCGGTACCTCGTGCGGCTGGCCCGCAAGCGGGCGCAGCAGTCCGGCTTGTCCGTCTCCTTCCACGAACGCGACGCGCGCAAGCTGCGTTTTCCCGAGGATTCCTTCGACGCCGTGATCCTGATGGGCAACTCCTTCGGCTATTTCGACCGCGAGGAAGACGATTACCAGGTGCTGGAGGCGATCAAGAAAGTTCTGGTCCCCGACGGCATCCTGGCCCTGGATCTGGTGAACGGCGACTGGATGAGGGAAAATTTCGAACGGCGCTCCTGGGAATGGATCGACGAAAACCACTTCGTCTGCCGGGAGCGTTCGCTGGACCGCGACGGAATCCGGCTCGTTTCCCGGGAAGTCGTGGTTCATGCCGAAATGGGCGTGATCGCCGACCAGTTCTATGCAGAACGCCTGTACTCGGAGGAAAAGATTTCGACTCTACTTCGGAAACTCGGCTTTACCTCCACCGAGTTTCACGGCGCTCTGCAGGCCGACAGCGACCGCAACCAGGATCTGGGAATGATGGCCAACCGGATCTTTATCACGGCCCGAGCGCCCCGCTGCGTGCCCAGGAAAATCAGGCAGAAAGTGCACTTCGAAGGCGTTACTGTGATCTTGGGCGATCCCACCCTGCCGGACCCGATCAAGCGGAACGGCCAGTTCAACCAGGAGGACATGGAGACCATCGACCGACTCAAAGAGGCGCTGGCGGACCTGCCGGAACACAAGTTCAAATACGTGACGAACCACTCCAACCTGCTCAGCGAGTTGCGCTCCAACCCGCCGAAATTCGTGCTCAATCTCTGCGACGAAGGATATTTGAACGAGGCCACGATGGAACTGCACGTTCCAGCCCTGCTGGAATTACTCCAAATTCCGTATTCGGGAGCCGCCCCCGCCTGTCTGGCGACCTGCTACAACAAATCTTTCGTGCGCTCCATCGCCTTTTCGATGGACATTCCCGTTCCGGCGGAAACCTACCTCTCGCCGGACGACCAGTCCGCCTACTTGCCGTCCTATTTCCCGGCGTTGGTCAAGCCCAACCTCGGTGACAGCAGTATCGGCATCACGAAAGACGCCGTCGTCGAATCGCCGGAAGCCTTGATTGCCTACCGCGAACGACTGCGGTCCGAACTTCCGGGCCGTCCGATCCTGATCCAGGAGTTCCTCTCCGGCGAGGAATACAGCGTGGGACTGATCGGCAATCCCGGACTGGGATTCCACTTTCTGCCCATCCTGGAGGTGGATTACTCCGACCTGCAAGCCGATCTGCCGAAA
This sequence comes from Myxococcota bacterium, assembly GCA_963663525.2. Taxonomy (GTDB): domain Bacteria; phylum Myxococcota_A; class SURF-8; order SURF-8. Next base: position 1,669,561 of record CAXXHC010000001.1, on the reverse strand, counting down.
ATCCTGGGGTACGAGTCCAAATGGCTCGCCGATTCGCCCTACTGGACCCAGATTCAATACAAGGAAGCGGAAATCGACGAGGAAGAACGAAGGCAGCTCATGGACTATTCGGCGGCGCTTTTCGAGCGTCTCGGATGCCGCGACTACGCCCGCATCGATTTCCGCAAGGATGCGGAGGGTACGATCAAGGTGATGGAGGTCAATCCTAATCCGGGTTGGTGCTGGGACGGCAAGATGAACATCATGGCGGGAATGGAGGGAATGTCCTATTCGGACCTCCTCAGTCTGATCCTCAACTCCGCCCAGGAACGCGCGCTGGACGAAAAAAGCCGCTCTGGAGAGTAATCGGACTTCACAAGAAATTCCGGTGGGTTACGTCCATTCAACACGTCAAGGAGCTTCTTTCGGATAGAGGTCGTCTCGCGTTGGGGGCGGGAATTCCATCTCGCTCCTTTTTCGTGGCCCCAAGCCTCCGCGTACTTGAACATCATGTCATTTTCCCATTTCGAAACAACGACTTATGCCATTTCGCCTTCTTCTCTTTGGTTGGTGCAGGTCTCCGGCCTGCTCCACACGATCATGCTGCATCGGGTCGGGAGACCCGATAAGAAAACCTTGTGGTTCAAGCCAGGAGACTTGGAACCAACCAAAAAAATTTCCACGAAACTGGCATGATTTCGGGACGTTTTTTTGATGTTTTTTGCCAAGTTTGGACGACTTTTGCTCTGCGTTAGACAGAACTAACGAAGACTTTTCGCCGTTTTTGCCCGTTTTACCCACTTCGTCGCTCGAAAAACATCGACCTTTGCTCGAAAAACATCGGATATTTGCCTGATTAAACAGGTGTTTTCCATTGAATATAGCAACCTAGGATGGGGCTGAGTCACCACGAATCCGGAATCGTGTTTTTTTCCTCATTTTTTGTCCGACCGATAGGTTTTGGTACGGGCGGAAATTATATGAGTGCGAAAAAACATTGTAAAAGCCTATTCCAAGGAGAAAAAACGTAGGGGCGAGTGTAGTGAACAAAGTGAACGGAGCTCCCCAAAAACCGAAAAACTCTGTCAGAACGGGGGGCTACAGTCGCTATGCTCCTTTCACCCGCCCCTACATTCATCCGCCCTTTTTTGAGGTTTCAAACGAAAAAACAGATTTCGCACTATTTTAAATTAAGCCCTTTTGGTACGTAGGCCGGACTTGACCCATGTTCCCAAACAAGTTATATGCAATCCTCTCGCGTTTTGATTTTCGACGGAGATTCGCTTCCGTCCAAGAAAGGAACAGCCGTGAATTTCCAGGATGTGATTTTGTCGTTGCAGAAATTCTGGAGCGAGCGGGGATGCCTGATCGTCCAGCCCCACGACGTGGAAACCGGGGCCGGAACCTTCAACCCCCACACCTTCCTGCGTTCCATCGGTCCCGAACCCTGGAGCGCCGCCTACGTCGAACCTTCCCGGCGTCCCACCGACGGACGTTACGGCGAAAACCCCAACCGGATGCGCCGTTTCTACCAGTTTCAGGTGTTGCTCAAGCCGTCCCCGTTGGAGGTGCAGGAACTATACCTGGACTCCATGCGGGCGCTGGGACTCGATCCCCTACAGCACGATGTACGTTTCGTCGAGGACGACTGGGAATCCCCCACCCTGGGCGCCTGGGGACTGGGCTGGGAAGTCTGGATCGACGGCATGGAGATTTCGCAGTTCACCTATTTCCAACAGGTCGGCGGAATGGATCTGCGCCCGGTCAGCGCCGAGTTAACCTACGGGCTGGAACGCATCGCGATGTACCTGCAAGACGTGGATAATGTGTACGATCTGGCCTATTCGCCGGGCGTGACCTACGGCGAGGTGCATCACCGGGACGAGGTGGAGTGGAGCCGCTTCAACTTCGACGAGCAGAACACGGCCCTGCAATTCGACCTGTTCGACCGCTACGAAAAAGAGTGCGAACGCCTGCTGGAACGGGATCTCGTGCTTCCCGCCAACGATTTCGCGCTGAAATGCTCCCATGCCTTCAACCTGCTCGACGCAGCCGGGGCAATCAGCGTGACCGAGCGCCAACATTACATCGCCCGCGTGCGCAACCTTTCGCGGGGCTGCGCCGAAACCTGGGCTCTGCTGCGCCACCGGCTCGGGTACCCGTTGATGAGAGAAAACGCCGATACCGAGGTGCTCGAACACTGGAATCGGATCGTGGAGCGCCTGGAGAAAAAACGCGCCAAAAAACGTCAAAAAGCCTGAACACGGCAAGGAAAGAGGTGCGACGTGCCCGAATTGCTTTTCGAAATCGGCAGTGAGGAGATTCCCGCCGGGATGATCGGTCCGGCCCTGGACTTCATGGCAAGCGACATCCGCAAACAGCTTCATGACGCCCACCTGGACTGCGGCGAAGTCACGACCTTCGGCAGCCCCCGCAGGCTCGGTTTCGCGCTCGACGGCCTTGCGCCTTCCCAGGCCGACCGCGAGGAAACGGCCACCGGTCCGAAGGTGCAATTCGCCTACGATTCCGAGGGGATACCGACAAAAGCGGCTCTTGGTTTCGCCAGGGGACAGGGCGTGCCGGTGGAATCGCTCCTCAAGGTGGAAACCCCCAAAGGCGAATGTGTAGCGGTGGTCAAAACGGTCCAAGGAAGGTCCACGGCGGAGATCCTCGCCGAGATTCTTCCGCAGATGATCCGACGGATTCCGTTTCGCAAGTCCATGCGCTGGTCCGACCGCGCCGAGAGCTTCGTGCGTCCGATGCATTGGATCGTCGCCGTGTTCGATGGTTCCGTGGTACCTTTCGAGTTCGCGGGCATCCAATCGGGCAACCAAAGCCGGGGACACCGTTTCATGAGCCCGGAGCCTTTCGAGGTCGGTCCCGCGAAAGAGTTTCTGGAGAAACTTCCCATTCTGTCGGTGCTGCCCGATCCCGAGGAACGTTTGCGCCAGGTACGCGAAATCACTGAGGAACTCGCCACACAGGCGGGAGGAAAACCGGTGGCCGAGGATTCCCTGCTGCGCGAAATCGCCAACCTCGTGGAATATCCGTTCGGCCATCTGGGACGTTTCGACGAAGCCTTCACCGAGGTTCCCAAAGAAATCCTCATCGATTCGATGATCGGCCACCAGCGGTACGTACCCATCGTGCGCGACGATGGGCAGCTTCTGCCGTGCTTCGTGATGTTCAACAATACCGAGGTGGAAAAGTCCGACGTTTCCGTCGCGGGAAATCAGCGAGTACTGCGGGCTCGTCTTGCCGACGCCCGGTATTTTTACGAAACCGATTGCAAACGAAAGCTGGACGACTTCGCCGAAGGACTTGGCAAAGTGACGTTTCAGGAGAAACTGGGCTCCATCGGCGACAAAATCGCCCGGATGCGCGGACTTGTGGAATACCTGACCCCGCTTTGCGACCCGGACGCGAAAGACGATGCGCTTCGCGCCAACGATCTTTGCAAAGCGGACCTCAATACGCTGGTCGTCGGGGAATTCCCGGACCTGCAGGGGATCATGGGACGTATTTACGCCGCCAAAGACGGAGAATCCGAGGGAGTCTGCCAGGCCATCGAGGAACACTACCGGCCCCGCTTCGCTCAAGATGCCTTGCCCGAAACCTCGGCAGGCGCGCTCGTGGCGATGGCCGATAAAATGGATACGATCTGCGGCTGCTTCGGAGTGGGACTGATTCCCTCCGGCACGGCGGACCCCTACGCCTTGCGCCGGGCTGCGCTGGGTGTCCTGCGCGTGTTGCTGGAGCGGGAATGGAAGATCGATCTAACCGAATTCATTCACGTTTCCGTGGAACAGATCGGTGAAAAACTCACCCGTTCGGCGGAAGAGGTCGAGACCGACGTGCGGGCGTTTTTCGAAATGCGTTTTCGCAACCACCTCGTATCGGCGGAACACCCGCAGGACATCGTGGACGGCGTATGCTCGGCACGGTTCGTGTCGCCGGTCAACGTTCGCAAACGCATCGAAGCCCTCACCGCGTTCCGGGGCCGCGAAGGCTTCGAGGACCTCGCCCAGGCTTTCAAGCGGGTGATGAATATACTCAAGGAAGATCCCGGCGTGGACATCGATCCGGGCTTGTTCGACCAGGAAGCCGAAACGCTGCTGTACGAGGCCGCGAAGGATGCGGAAGCGAAGATCGGCGAACTCGTAACTGCCGGAAAATACCTGGAGGTTTTGGAAGCGTTGGCCACGTTGAAAAAACCTGTGGACCGCTTTTTCGACGATGTGCTGGTGATGGACAAAGACGAGGCGAAACGCAACAACCGGCTGGCTTTGTTGCAGTTTCTCGCAAACATGTTGAATTACATCGCCGATTTCAGAAAAATCGGCGGCGAATAATCCGCTCGTCTCAACTGTCGCGGATGACAAGAAAATGGGAAAGGGGCACGAGTAGGAACAAACGAATTTCTTACTCGCGAGAAGTGAATTTTCCTTGGATCATTCGAGAAGATACGCTAGACTCCCCCGACATTTAATATCGAAGAATCGCATTCAATTGGTAAAATCCACTAGGTCTATTGAAACAAGGAGAGATCTTTGAACATGCAATGCTCCATCAGCCCGGATGGCCGGGAATTCCCTTTGCCCGGTCCTGAAGATTACAAGAAAGAGTGGGAACGACTTCAAGAAATCGCGACTCGCGAGCGGGAAAACGGTAAGGAAATCGTGGTCGTGATGGGTATGGGGTTCGTCGGGATCGTGATGGCGGCGGTCATCGCGGACGCCGAACCCGCCAACGGCAAAAAGAAATTCGTTTTCGGACTGCAACGCCCTTCCCCCCGTTCCTATTGGAAAATTCCCGTTCTCAACAACGGAGAAAATCCGCTTTCCACCGAAGATCCCGAAGTCGGTGAAATTCTCGACCGCATGACGAACCAAAAGCACTCGTTCACCTCGACGTACAACGAGGAAGTGCTCAGGCTGGCCGACGCCGTGGTCGTGGACGTGCAGTGCGACCTGAAAAAGTCCAAACTGGGCAAAGTCGAAGATTCCTACGTCGAAATGGGCGCGTTCCGCAACGCCATCAAGACCATCGGCGAGTACATCGACCCCAAAGCGCTGGTGCTTATCGAAACCACCGTGCCGCCGGGAACCACCGAAAAAGTGGTCGAGCCGATCATCCGGCGCGTGTTCAAGCGGCGCGGCATTCATACTGCCCCGGTAGTGGCCCACTCTTACGAGCGAGTGATGCCCGGACGCAACTACGTGTCCTCCATTCGAGATTTCTGGCGGGTCTGTGCCGGCATCAACAAAGAAAGCCGCGAGCGGTGCGTAAGCTTCCTGGAAGACGTGCTCAACACCGAAAAATGCCCCTTGAGCGTTTTGGGCAACCCGCTGGAGTCCGAAACCGCCAAAGTGATGGAAAACTCCTTCCGTGCGGTTTGCATCGCGTTCAGTGCGGAATGGGGTGAATTCGCCGAGCAGGTCGGCGTCGATATCAACAAGGTGCTCGACGCCATTCGCAAGCGTCCGACCCATAAAAACATCCTCTTTTCGGGACCGGGCGTCGGTGGCTACTGCCTGCCCAAAGACGGCGGTTTCGGCATGTGGGCACATCGCAATTTCTTCGGCGCGCGGGAAAACATCTTCAAGCTGACCCCCAAGGCGATCGACATCAACGACACGCGCGGCTACCACGTGGCCGATCTCGTCGAAGAAGCCCTGGCCGAGTTGGGCGATCAGGTGGAAGGATCTCGAGTCGCCGTGTTGGGTTGTGCCTACCGTGAAGACGTGGGCGACACCCGCTATTCCGCGAGCGAACTGGTGGTTCGTCGTCTGGCCGAGTGGAAAGCCGAAGTTCGCGTGCACGATCCCTACGTGGAAGCGTGGCCGGAATTCGCCGAACAGGATCACGACCCCCACTCGCTGGCGCGCTTCTTCGAAAACCAGGACGTCGTGAAGAACCTTCCCGTGTTGAAGGATCTCAACCAATCGCTAGAAGCGGCGGATGCCGTGGTTTTCGCGGTTCGCCACAGTCCGTATTTCGATCTGGAGCCGGAAGAAATGCTGGAAATCTGCGGCGGTCCGCTTGCCGTCGTCGATTGCTTCGGCATTCTCACCGACGAGCAGATTCACAAATATCTGGAACTGGGTTGCGCCGTTCGTGCCGTTTCCAGGGGACACTTCAAACGCCTCGTCTAACACGCTGGCAATGCTGGTTCTCCACGGGCGGTCTACGGACCGCCCGTTTTTTGTAATACCCCGAAATAATTTATGGTATTCTCTTTTCATGAAAAACGTGTCGATCCATGAAACCGCCGTCGTCGATGCCTCCGCAGAGGTTGGCGACGGGACGAAAATCTGGCATTTCACGCATGTCATGTCAGGCGCGAAAATCGGTCCTGATTGTATGCTCGGCCAGAACGTCTACATCGGAGGCGGCGCTTGTCTGGGGCGAGGAGTGCGCGTCCAGAATGGAGTCAACGTTTTCGACGGCGTGGAACTGGAAGACGAGGTGTTTTGCGGTCCCTGCGTGACCTTCACCAACGTGCGCCGACCTCGGGCCGGAATTTCGAAAAAAGAGCAATACCAACGGACTTACGTTCGCCATGATGCGACGTTGGGTGCAGGGGCGGTCGTCGTCTGCGGGGTGACCATCGGAGAATATGCCATGATCGGCGCCGGAAGCGTGGTCACTCACGACGTGCCCGCCCATGCTTTGGCGTTCGGCAATCCGGCGAGGATCAAGGGCTGGGTTTGCCGATGCGGCGAAAATCTCTTGCAAAACGAGGAGTTATGGCGTTGTGACGCATGTGGAATGACGTACCGTCACGATGTGGAAGGCCGTTTGTGCGACTCGGGAAGCGGAAAAGGGAGGTAGCGGTGCCGTTTGCGTTTCATCCAGGACAATTGCCGGGCCTGGTTCGGATTGTGCCGAAAACTTTCGAGGACCGACGCGGTTTTTTCCTTGAATCCTACAACAGGCGCGAATTCCACGCAGCGGGTCTCGATGCGGAGTTCGTCCAGGACAACCATTCCCTTTCGACACGTGGCGTGCTGCGCGGTTTGCACTATCAGATCCATCCGGCGGCCCAGGGCAAATTGATCCGGGTTATCGAGGGCGAAGTTTTCGATGTGGCGGTGGATATCCGCCAGGGTTCGCCGACCTTCGGAAAATGGGAAGCGTATCTCCTAACTGCTGAGAATCGCGAGATGTTTTGGATTCCCGCAGGCTTCGCTCATGGGTTCCAGGTGCTCGGTCCCTCGGCCCAGGTGTTGTACAAAACCACGACCGTGTACTCCCCGGAATATGACCGGGGGATTCGCTGGGACGACCCGGAAATCGGCATCGACTGGCCCCTTCGCGCCGCCCTTCTGTCGGATAAGGATCTCACTCTTCCCTACCTGGCCGAGGCGGAGATCAATTTCACATACGACATCTAAACTGTCACTGCTTGTGTTCCGGCAAGACTTCCGGAAAGGGGATCTGGCCTCGGTCGATGGCTTCCACGGCGATCATGACGGCTTCCTCCTCCAGTCCTTTCATCGCTTTGATGAGTATATCGAGAAAGATTCCGGGGTACAGCCGCATGTTTTTCAGGCGGCGGACGTCGCGAACCGACAGGGAAGCGATGGCCACACGCGCCATGCGGGCCGGGGAATAGGGATTGCTAGCGATGGCCAGCCGCACCGGATAGCGTAGGCTCCACTTTCGATTGAACCACACGGTTTCGATGATTTCCGGCAGATTCGGGCGTCGGGAAACGATCGTCAGCACGTCGCGTTCGAGGATTTTGGGGTGTCTCAGCAGATTGTGGATGATCGAGGGTTCGGGCTCGGCCAGCAGCTTTTCCAGCATGTCCGGCGTACAGGAGCGGGCCAGCGCTTTCTTTTCCCCCAATGCAATGTCTTTGATGTCCTGATAGCCGGTGATTTCCTTTTTCGGAACGCGCGGTTGCGAGGAAGGCCCCAGCAGTTCGGCGGCGAAAATCAGGCCGTTTTGGTCGGCCATCAGGGTGATGTTGCGAAGTCGGTCGTTGGAAAAGTGGCTTTTGAGCGAATCGTTGTGAGAGAATGCTTCGAGAAGCACGAGGCAGGCGCGCTCCTTGTGCAGCGCTCCGATGTATAAAGCCTCGATGGTATAGGCGACTTCAAGATCGACGAAGCGCTTGAGATGCCTCAAGAAACGGTCGAGACGCAAGTCCGTTTCATGCAGGTGAGAAACCCGTTTCCAGGACATTTGAATGATTTCGCGACCGTCCATCTTCCGCTTTCAATCAATACTTAACTTGTTATTTGCGCGGAAAAATCCCCCACGCCGATACCGCTGCGTCACTAAACGAATAAAATCCCACAAGTATTATTGTACTTAAAATATGGAAGAGTGCAACCGCCCTTTCGGAGCTTTCGGGAAAACCTCTGGACTATTTTCGTTCAGATGATAAAATAATGCGGCAAATCTCTGGAGGAATTGAAATCGGAGTCCCCACGGACTCCCTAAACGCTTTTGTCCGGCACGGGATAGGGAGCTTGACGGCATGAAACAGCGTAGCCTGCTAAAATTTGTGGCCTGGATCGGATGGTTTGCAGCGATTGCACTTTCCGGCTGCACGGTGGATGAAGTCGGCGGGTACGGCTACAAGTGTACCGATCAGGGCGTATGCCAGGTAGGTCTTCAATGCTACGAGGGGCGTTGTGTCAAAGCCGAAGCCATCAACGACGCCACGGGCAGCGGCACCGAAGGCAACGACTGCAACGCGGACGGAACCTGCAATTTTTCCGACCTGATCTGTTGCGAAAGTGACGACGAATACAACGGAAAATGCGTGCAAGCGTCCCTTTGCACCTGGACGGGAGCCGTCGTCTCCGGAGGCGATGAAGATACCGAAGACGATTCCGATGGCGCCGAGGGTGAAGAGGAATCCGTCAACACGGTCGATCCGATTCCATGGTCCATGCACGACCACGACGCGCGACAAACCGCCCGCAGCGACTACGACGGTCCGGAAACCGGGCTGCCGGTGGTGTCGGTGTACGAAGCGGGGACTGCCTACATCGCGGACTACGCTTCTCCGATTATCGGCAAATACGGCTTGATCTACGTATCCATGAAGCTTCTTCCCTCCGAAGAACTGTATCAACTTTACGCCTACGATACGAGTGGCGAAACCGTGTGGAAAATAGACATGAACGTGACTTGGGCCCACGGCGATTACATCAGCAATCCCGTCGTGACGGACAAAGAGCACATCTATTTCGGTTCCACCAACTATCTTTTCCGCGTGGTTTCTTCCCTTACCGATCCGCCCACCAGAGAGACCGACCGAACCGTCATTGCCGAAGCCAGCGATTACTACAGGTTCATGGTTCTCAACGGACCCAGTTTGTACTGGCATTCCTATTCCAGTGAAACATCGGGACTCGACACTCTGCTGACCACCCCGGTTCCCACCCGGGCTCCGTCGACTCCGGCTTCTCCGACCATCCTTGCCTCGGGTTACGATCCGTATGTGGCGGACGAAGTCTGGCCGGCGATGGACGAGCGTGGCGTGACCTACGTCGTCCAAAACGAAACGTTGTCCGATGCATACTACATCGGGGCTTATTCCGGCGGCGGGTTGAAATGGAAGAAGGAAGTGGACGACAAAGTGGGAGACATGCTGGTCGACGATATCGGGCTACTCCGGTATACGACACGAAAAAGCATCAATGTCGGGGGCACTCCGACGGTGATGGGCGTGATCGAGACGTTCGGTCCCAGCGGAGTCCACGCGCGGGAATCGATTGTATTCGACGAACTGGGACGCGCGGTGGACAACCGTCTCGCGCTAGGGCACAACGGCGACCTGTACGTCGGTCACAGCCAGTTTGTCACCGCCTTCAGTAGCGATGGCGAAGAGTTGTGGGAGTACAAAACGGAAGAAGACTGCAACCGGATTTCGTCGATGGCGGTGGATGCCAACGACGTCATCTACTACGTCTGCGGAAAGTTCGTCTGCGCCGTAAACGGCAACGATGGCACCAAGATTTTCTGCCAGGACACCGGCATCACAACCCTGAACGAAACGAAAATCGCCATTCACCAGGATGGACATGTAGTGGTGATCGAACCCTTTAGCCACGTCATCCTGATTATCGGCTGAGAAGCCTCACAAGATCCGATTCCTTTCCAGGAGTCTCGAAATTCTCAGTAAAATCCAAAGGTTCGGACCGCAAGGCCCGAACCTTTTTTGTGTTTGTTAAATGGTCGTTTTTTTGGCGTTTTCCCGAACGATGCGGGCGTTTCGACGCAGGCGATCCAGATCGATGCGCATCAGTGCGGTTCCCGCAAAACGCTGACGGAAGGCGTCGTCGTCGGTCAGGGCGTCGATGTCGTCGAGAGAAATCCACGCAGGCAACCGGTTTCGGGCGAAATCGGAGACGAGAGTGGGGACCACATCCCGGTTGTGTGGGCAGACCTGCTGGCAGGTATCGCAACCGAACAGGCGCGTCCCCATTTTCCGCGCAAGTTCGGGGGAAATCTCCCCTTTGTACTCGATGGTCAGATAATTGATGCAGCGTCGTGCGTCGAGCACGTAGGCGTCTTGTAGCGCTCCGGTCGGGCAGGCGTCGAGGCAACGACGGCAGTCCCGGCAGTCGAGTTCCAACGGCGCGTCCGGCGGCCAGGCGAAACTGCTGACGACCGTTCCCAGGAACAAAAACGAGCCGCGCTCCGGGTGGATCAGGCAGGTGTTTTTACCGATGAATCCCAGCCCGGCTTCACGGGCGTAGGCACGCTCGAAAAGGGGGCGGCTGTCTACCGTCGCTATATGCGTCCCTCCATAGGACGACAGCCACGCCAGCAGCTTTTTCTGCCGGGTACGGAACGCCTTATGGTAGTCCCGGCCCCTGGCGTAGCTCGAAATAAGACCGAAAGTTCCGTTTTGTTCCGATTTTGGCGTATTTTGCGCGTACTCCAGCGCCAGAACCAGCACGCTTTTTGCATCGGGAAGCAGGTCGTGCGCCTCGCGTGCCCGGTGGCGCTCGGTGGCGATCCAGTGCATGTCCGCGTGCATCCCACGCGCCAGCCAGCGTTCGAAAGCCTGCCGATACAGCGCCGGAAGTTCCGCCGGGGCGAAACCTACCCGAGAAAATCCCAACTCGTCGGCTTTGGCGATCACTTCGTCCCGCGAGGGCGGCTGGAAAGAGGAGGATTCGCAGGTCATGGGAAAGAAAAAGCCTCCCCTTGCGGGGAGGCTTCGGAATCAGTTTTCCGGTCGGAAGGGGTTGCTCAGAATGATCGTGCTCCCCCGTTGCGGTCCCAGTGAAATCAATACGATAGGCGTGTCGGCGAGTTCCTCGATGCGCCGGAGATAGGTCTTGACTTTGGCGGGCAGATCCTCCCAGGTGCGGATCTCGCTGATGTCTTCCATCCAGCCGTCGTGTTCCTCGTAGACCGGCTCGCAATCCGTCAGTACTTCCGGGAAGCTGGGAAATTCCTCGAAAAGCTCGTTGCCTTTGCGATACCCCACGCAGATTTTGATCTTTTCCAGATTGGAAAGCACGTCGAGCTTGGTAACGGCCAACCCGGTAAAGCCGTTGAGCCGCACCGCGCGGCGCAGCACCACGGCATCGAGCCAGCCGCAACGACGGGGGCGGCCCGTGGTTGCACCGAATTCCTTGCCCGTTTCCTGGAGCATTTCGCCCGTGGCGTCGTTCAACTCGGTGGGGAATGGGCCTTCACCAACGCGCGTAGTGTACGCCTTGGTGACGCCCACCACGTCGTTGATCTTCCCCGGACCGATGCCCAGCCCGCAGCAGGCCGCTCCGGCCAAAGTGTTTGACGAGGTGACGAAAGGATAGGTGCCGTGGTCGATGTCGAGCATCGTCCCTTGCGCGCCTTCGAAGAGGATCTGGCGTCCCTGGTGAATCAGGTTATCGACGTGCAGGGCCGTGTCGTCCATGTAGGGACGCAGCAGATTGCCCGATTCGAGCGCCTTGGGCACGATCTCGTCGGCATCCATCGGGGTTTCGCCGTAGTATTTCTCGATGACGAAGTTGTGGTATTCCAGGGCGAAACGGATTTTCTGCTCCAGCACGTCGGCATCGAGCAGATCCCGTATACGCAACCCCCGGCGGGCGGCGCGATCTTCGTAACACGGACCGATGCCCCGGCCCGTGGTGCCGATCTTCAAGCCTTTTTCGCGCAAGGCGTCGAGCTTGCGATGGTACGGCATAATCACGCTGGCGTCGTAGCTCAGCCGCAGACGGTCGCTGTTTCTCAGATACCCGTGTTGGCGCAGCAACTGGATTTCCGACCACAACACCTCCGGATCGATCACCAGGCCGGAGCCGATCACGCAGGTTTTGCCCTTGTGCAGCACCCCGGAAGGAACGAGGTGAAGGATGGTTTTCTTGCCATCTACAACCAGGGTGTGTCCTGCGTTGTTGCCTCCCTGGAAGCGGACGGTCGCGTCGGCGAACGTGCTCAGAATATCGACGACTTTTCCTTTTCCCTCGTCTCCCCATTGGGAGCCTACCACGACGACGTTTGCCAAAGCGTGCCTTCCTTTGCCCTCCCTCTGCCCTCTCCCAACAGGAAAACGCGAGGTTGTTACGGGCGGTTAGTGGTTATTTAAGCAGATCCTTATTGACGATGTTCATCGCGCGGGCTTCCAGCAGGTAGGCGGCTACCTGTTCGGCGGCGGCCACGGCGCAATTGTCCTGGGCTTCCTTCGTACTTGCCCCGAGATGCGGCGTACAGATCACGTTGGGATGGTTCACTAGCGGATGTTCCGCTTCAGGCGGTTCGGTAACGAAGACGTCCAGGGCCGCCCCGGCGATCGTCCCGTCGTTGAGCGCTTCGAGCAAGGCGTCTTCGTCCACGATCCCACCGCGCGCGGCGTGGATCAGGAAGGCGCCCTGTTTCATTTTATGGAAGGCGGCCTTGTCGATCAACCCGCGTGTCTTTTCACCCAGCGGAACGTGAATCGTCAGGATATCCGCCTGGGACAGCAGCGTATCCCAGTCCGCCGGTTCCACACCGTTTCCGTAGATTTCGGCGGCGGAAAGCACGGGATCGTAGCCGATGACTTTCATCCGTAGCCCCAGTGCGCGGTCGGCGACGATTCGCCCTACCCTTCCGAGACCCAGCACACCCAGCGTCTTGCCGCAGATTTCCCGGCCCAACAGGCGGCTTTTGGCCCATTCGCCGTTTTTCAGCGTGGCGGTGCCCTGGGGAATGTTACGCATGAGCGCCATCATCAAGGCGATGGCGTGTTCGGCGGTGGTGGTGGTGTTCTGTCCCGGCGTGTTGCTGACGAGAATTCCCAGCTCTCCAGCCCGTTTTTTGTCGATATTGTCCGTACCGGTTCCCGCGCGGGCGATGAACTTCAATTTGGAGGCATGGTCGAGAATCTCGCTCGTCACTTTCGTGGCGCTACGCACGACCAGTCCTTCGTAGTCTCCGACGATGGCAGCGAGTTCGTCCGGCTTCAACCCGGTTTTCACCTCGACGTCCAGACCCTTTTTTCGCAGAATGCTTTCGGCCAGAGGGGACATTTTGTCGCTGATAAGTACTTTCGGCATGACGTCCCTCCTTTTAGCCGTTGAAGACTTTCGCCGCCGCTCCGGCTGCCGTACCCATCACGACATCGTAGCCGAAGTTGGACAGTCCCTTTTCGATGGCGGTCAGCGCGTTGTACACGTCCCACTCGCAAAGATATCCCATGTGGGAGACGCGGAAGATTTTACCTTTGTACGGCTCCTGTCCTCCGGCGACGGCCACGCCGAGATCGTCCCGCATGGACTTGACGAAGGCCTTGCCGTCGATGCCTTCGGGTACCCAGGCGCTCGTCACGGAGGGCGCGGGAGAATCCGGGGCGAACAGCTTGACGCCGATGGCTTCCAGTCCGGCGCGGGTGGCGGCGGCCATTTTCAGCGTGCGGGCGAAGAGGTTTTCCAGCCCTTCTTCCTGCATCAGCGACAGGTTGTGATTCAGCCCGATGATGAGCGTCACAGCGCTGGTGAAGTTGGTGGTGTCGTTTTTGTAGTGCTTTTTGCGTTCCGTGGCGAGATCGAAATAAAAATGCGGACATTTCGCGGTTTCGTTGAGTTTCCAAGCTTTTTGCGAGACGCCCACGACGCTCAATCCCGGAGGCAGCATCAGGGCTTTTTGAGAGCCGGAAATCATCACGTCGATGCCCCACTTGTCCATCGGCATGTCGAACGCGCCCAACGCGGTGATGGCGTCCACGACGAGGATCGTCTGCTCTCGTTCGGCGGTCAATTTGGCGATTTCCTCGATGGGGTGGGCGACGCCGGTCGAGGTTTCGCTGGCCTGCACATATACGCCTTTGACGTCCGGATTCGCGTCGAGCGCCTTACGGACCTCGGCCACGTCGATGGGCTGGCCCCATTCGGCCTTCAGCTCGATGCCTTCGATGCCGTAGGCGCGGAAGATTTTGTCCCAGCGTTCGCCGAATTTTCCGGCGTTGATATAGATGGCCTTGTCACCGGGGGATAAAAAGTTGGTGACGGAGGCTTCCATGCCGCCGGTGCCGGTGGAGGCCATGACCAGCACGTCGGATTCGGTCTGGAACAGCCATTTGAGTTTCTTCAGCGTGTCGGCGAAAATGGCCGAAAACTGCGGCGTGCGGTGGTGGATGATCGGTTGGGCCATTTCGAGCAAGGTGGATTCGGGAATCATCACCGGACCCGGCGTGTAAAGATACCTTTTCATGATTGCTCCTTTTTTTTTAAAAAACCTACAATTCGTTCAAAGTCAAATACCCAGTTCGCGAGTGGCTTTTCAGCCAAACTTGAGTCATGTACTTCGGGATTTTGGCAATGTCAAGCTGGAGGGATCCAATCGTGTACAAAACCATCGTATTGTACCCGAACGGATGCGGATTGTACTGGATTATATGAAAAATTCCCGCTTTTTTGTACCATGGGATGAGTTTTGAATCGGGTCGTCACGGGTGATTTAACCCGCATTATTCATGAGGATCGTAGCGAGACGCAGAAAACCGAAGATATTTCATGAAGTTGGACCGCTTTTCACCCGCAGGCATACTTTACAGTCTGTCGAGGATGAAAATCGGGAAACGAGTGAAAGATCGAGGATTTTCAAGTCGCAGTAGATTCTTCATGAATAATGCGGGTTAAGGAGTGCATCACTCATCAAAACCATGAAAAATCGTCGGAACGAGTGAAAGATCGAGAGTTTTCAAGTCGTAGCGGGTTTTCATGAATTTTCCGGGCTAGGTGTCGGGCTATTACATCCGTTCTCCGGGACGGTTTTGCGGTATGCCGAAGTGGGAGGAGGCAAGCGCCGTGTAAAAATACATGGTAATGGCCATCGTAAGTGGCGCCGTAACGAGCAGGCCGATACCCAGGGCCAGCATTCCTAAAATGTTCAAAAGGGCCAGTGCCAGAATCAGCAGGAAAAACGGCCACTTGTAACCTGACATCATTTCCCACGATTTTTCCAGCGACTCCCGTACGCCCATGCCGTAATCCACCATCATCAGGGAGGAGAACTGCAGGCCCAGTCCCAGGATGATGCCGGGAACGATCAGCAGCATCAGTCCCAACACGACGACGATTTGCATGAGGATGGATACGAGGATCAGTCCGAAAAAGCGTTTCAGTCCCGAAAAGATGTACATGCCGTCGGGAACCTCGCCCCGCATCGCCCGAACCAGCAGAACCGTCGGTCCCACATGCAAGGGAACGAAAAGGTAGTTGATGATCTGCTGCCATCCCATATGCGCGAAGGGCTCCGCTTTTGCATCGGGACCGGCCACGTTCCCGAGAAGTATCATCGCTCCGACAAACACGAGTTCGGCAAGGATCACCCCATACACCAGGCCGGTTCGCGATTTGAAAAAGTCCCACCCGCCGGCGAAACAGACTCCGACGGACAAATCCGGGCGCTGCACCTGGAAAGGCGGCGGGTTGGGAATCGAGGCGCTCGGTTCCTGGGAAGCATTGGAAGGAGGGTACTCGTCCATGGCGGTTTTCCTTTTTAGAGATTCGAATGGGCGATTTTCTTCTACTCTTTATACACTACCCACGCGCCGTTTTCCAGTGGAGGAATGATTCTATGTCGTTTTATCGTTTCGACGGATTTCCCGTGATGAAACCGTGCAGCCAGCACAAGGCTTCGAGACGGTATCCCTCGGTCATTCGTGCGGGGCGCATCTCCGCAGGGGCCACGAGGTCGAGTTGCATTCCCGCGATCCCCAGCCGCCAGCGTTCCAGAAGACCGCCCGTGTGGAAGTTGGCAAAAGGCGCGATTTCCAGGACGCGCCCCGCCACCTTGTGGTGACAGTCCCGATCCAGGGATACGAGAAACGATTCGTTGGAGCTCACCTGCCCTTCGGCATCCTCTTTGAGGCGGATCACCGGCTCATCGTCTATATCGTCGGTTTCCAATACGAATCCCGCCACGGCGAGTTCCAGGTCTACTCCGGCGGTAGGAAGGTCGCGGTGCGCCCACAGGTTGAGCAGCGAGCAGCGGAACACGCCCTTTTCGGTGCGCAGCACGGCGACGACTTCGCCGGGGTTTTCGGGATGCTTTTCGAGGCGGTAGGCGGGAACGGTCATCGTATGTTCGCTGACGTACCCGGCCTGGCAGGAAACTATGGTCGGTTCGTCCTCGAAACCTCCGGGTTCGGAACCGGCGACAACCCAGACATGCAAGCCGCGTCCGGCGTCCCATTCGAACGCCGCACCGCCCAGCGTCTTGCGCGTACCCTGGTATAATTTCCCTTTTGAAATGGCTTGATGGGCCAGTTTTTTCAATTCATGGGGAGTGGTGACATCGAAACCGGCGGCGAGAAAGTGGGTGCTCATCGTATGTTCTCAGGAGGGTTTGTCGGTCGCTACCGGTTCTTGTCCGCCCGTTTCTTTTCCAAGCAGGAATTCGCAGAAAATCCTGCATTCCAGGGCCAGCAGCTCGTCTTCGGTTTGTCCATCCGGGATGCGCCTTTTCTCACCGCAGAGAAACTGAGCCAGCCGCTTGCCGAGTTCCAGACGGTCGGCGGCAAGCTCTCCCCGTTGGGCGCGGGCGTCGAGTTCCAGCGCCATGGCCAGGCTTCCTCCCGCACCGGGAAGGTCGAGCCGGTGGCTTGGCGGCGGATGATAGCCGTTGTGGAAAATCTGCAGCGTTGCCGTAGTGGCGAGATCCAGGAGATCGTCGCCGGGACCGGCCACCGCATCCGAGCGGGTCAGGTATCCTGCGTCGGAGGCCTCTTTGGCGTTTCGGGCGACGCCGATGTCGAACAGCGTTTCGAAGACCTGTCGCGCGTAGGCGAAGGGACCACCAACGGTCGCCGTGGCGGCGAACTTCATCATCAACTGGATGGCTCCCCCACCGATCGGGATCGTGCCGCGTTTCAGATCGGCATAGCCCAGGTTGGTATCGGTTCTTGTGCAGATTTTATCGCAGTTCAACGCCAGCGTGCAGCCAAGCCCCACGGCCTCTTTCTCCACGGCGACGACCACGGGAAACGCTGCGTATTTGAATGCAAGCATCGTTTGTTGCACGTTTTGCACGAATTGTTCGATTTTTTCGCGGGATCCGGAACATGCCAGCTCTTGCGTCAACTCGGGCGAAGTGTCGGGAAATACTCCGTTTTCTGCTAAAAGAACCAGCCCGTTGACGCGCTTTTCCTTGCATGTATCGATGGCTTCGTTCAAAAACGACAGCTCTTCCAGACCCACGGGAACGCTTTGGTCGTCCGAAGTGGCATTGAAGCACAACCCGGCGACGTGGCCCCCGAGATTCAGCAGGCGGGCGAATTCGCGTTCAAGGTAGACGGTCGCATTTTCCAGGACGGTTGTCATGGCATCGGCCCTTTCCCGCAAATCATGGTTTTTCCAGCAGTACTGCCGATCCCATACCGCCAATGGCGGGAAGCGCAGCCACCCCGTACCGTCCCGCATCCTCCCGTGCCAGCCTGTGGGCCAATGTGACGACGAGCCGCGCCCCGGTGCTGCCCAACCCGTTTCCAAGGGCGATACCGCCGCCGCAGGCATTCAGTCGGCGATCGTCGGGATCGAGGCCGAGTTCCATCAGACAGGCCAGCACCTGGGCGGCGCTGGTTTCGTGCAACTCGATCGGTCCCGCCTCGGAGATTTCGACTCCGTGGCGCACAAGCACTTCGGCCAGCGACTCGCTGGCGCTCAACCCCATATATTCGGCGGGGGCTCCGGCGGTGGCGAAACCTTTGACTTTCGCTACGATGGGGAGGTCGTGCTCGCGGGCGTAGGTTTCCTCGGTCAGGATGAGCACTGCCGCGCCATCGCAGTACGGGGCGCTGTTGCCGCGTGTGACGGTGCCGCCCGCGAGGAACGCGGGCTGAAAATCTTCCAGGTCGTCCGGCGAGGCGTGGTCGATGATATCGTCCCGGCCTATCGGGTCTCGGTTGCTCGTGTCGCAGATTCGGGAAAACGGCAGGATTTCGGCGTCGAAAAAGCCTTCCTCTCTGGCATGATCCGCTTTGAGATAGCTGAAACGGGCGTAGGCGTCCTGTTCTTCCCGCGTGATTCCGAAGCGTCTTGCCAGGTTTTCAGCGGCAATCCCCGCCGGGATATAGGCTTCGGGATAGACATCCATCAGGCGCGGGGAGGGGCTCGGGTTCCATCCTCCGATGGGAATGCGGCTCATGGACTCCACGCCACCGGCCAGGGCGATGCGCTCGCCGCCCGCCGCAATGGCAAGGTAGGCGTATTCGAGCGCGGACATCGAAGAGCAGTCCAGGCTGTTGATCGTCGCCGAAAATACCTGCTTGGGCAGACCGGCTGCGATGGTGCAGGTTCGGGCGAGGTTCATTCCCTGTTCGCCTTCCTGCAATGCGCAACCGACGAAAAACCGCCCGATATCCTTGGTATTCAGCCCCGGAAGGCTTTCCAGAGTTCCAATCAGGATTCCGGTGAGCAAGTCGTCCGGGCGGCAGTTACTCCAGCAACCCGTTTTCGGCTGTCCGATGGCCGAACGTCGTGCGGCAACCAATACAACATCGTTCATGTATTCCTCCCGGTTCACAACCGGCGGTCGGATATTCCGCGCCACAAGGGTAAAAGAACGAACTCATCCTGCCTCAAAGGCCGGGTAGCCTCGTCCCCTTAAATCAATATACGAAGTGTATCATACCAACAAGCAAACGAAAAAGGCAATACGGGGATGCAGGTGTTGTGGGGCGGACATTTTTTTAGTGCGGATTCAGGATGGACCTGAAGGGTCCAAGTGCCTCTCCCACTGGGAGAGGCTGGTGCTTCAGCACCGGGTGAGGGAAAGTTTTTGACGCCCTCACCCTGACCCTCTCCCTCAAGGGAGAGGGGAAATAAGTCTTATGATTTCAATATGTTGCAATTGCTTCCGAAATATTTTGCACTATTTTAATTTCCGCCCATTTCAGGAGGTGCATCACAAGATGTAGCGAATATGCCCAATGATATTGAAGCTTTCATTCGTTTGGTTGTAGCGGCGAGGCGTAAGCCCGCCGAAAAGGGAGATTGGGGGCATAAAAGCAAGTTTCAAAAGGCAAAAACGACGGGCTTACGCCTCGCCGCTACGAAAAAAGAGGATTTTACGAAAGTCGCTATATCTTGTGATGCACCCCATTTCAGGAGGCTAACACACTGGGTCTGCTTGACAAAAAGGAAGCATTTGTGAAACAATTAATCACTATCATATGTAATTTTAACAAAAAGGGGGGAACGTGGATATTTTGCTTTTACACGTTCCGAAGATCCATCCAGAAGAGCTACAGGCCATTTACATCCTTCCCTCGGGTCTGTTTTCCATTGCAGATACGTTGGACCGAGAAGGCTTTTCCACCCGCATCGTGCATTACGGATTGAAAACCCTGCATGATTCCCGTTTCACGTTGGAAGGCTACCTTAAAACCCATTCCCCCAAAGTAATCGGTTTTTCCCTTCACTGGCATTACCAGATCGCCGACGTGCTCGACGTCGCCCGCCGCGCGAAAGACGCCCTACCGGAAAGTTCCATCGTTTTCGGGGGATACACGGCGAGCGCCTTCCACCGGGAATTGCTCGAACGTTTTCCTTTCGTGGATGCCGTCGTGCGTGGAGACGGAGAGCAGCCGTTTGCGACATTCGCCGAAAGCGTGTGCCGGGGCGGCGTGCCTTTGGAATCCGTTCCGAACCTGTGCTGGCGTCGCGAAGGGGAAGTGACCTGCAACCCGATCGGGTACTGCGGCTCGACCGAGAATGCCTCGCAAAGCAGTCACGTCCGAGTGGATCTTTTGGAAGACGCACGAGACTATTTCGAAAAATATCTGTTTTTCGACGAGGATATATACGATCTAACCAATTGTTTTTACTACACAACGGGACGGGGCTGCCCGGTGTCGTGCTCCCATTGCGGCGGAGGCCGACCCGCACAGAAACGGCTGTTCGAGCGCCCGAAACACTTTCTGTTCGACCACGAAAAAGTACTACGGGATTTCGAGACTCTTTACAATTACGGCGTGCGTTCCCTGCGCCTCTGCTACGACCCGGAGCCGTATGGCGATTACTATGCGGAACTATTCGAGAAGGTGCGCGCAAAAAACCTGAAATTCCGCATGGTTTTCGAGGCTTGGGCGTTACCCAACGACCGTTTCATGAAAAGCTTTGCCGAAGCCTTCACCGCAGATTCGTTGTTGATCCTTTCGCCGGAATGCGGCTCGGAAAAGGTGCGAAGGCGCAACAAAGGCTTTTATTACACGAACCGGGAATTGCTCGACACACTGGACCGCGCCCATTCTCACGGCATTTCAACGAGCCTGTTTTTTACGTTCGGCCTGCCCTTCGAAACCCAGGAAGATTTATCTCGAACGCTCGATCTTGTGCACCTTTGCCGGGAAAAGGGTGCCCATTGCCGGGCGTTGCCGATGTTCCTGGACCCGTACTCCCCGGTGTTTCTCGATCCGGAGCGCTTCGGCATCGAAACCCACATGAAAACGATGGAGCATTTCATCGAGGAACACGCTCGCCATGCTCCGAGATTGAACTACCGCACCCGGCATTTGAGCGAGCAGCAGATTCTCGACGGCATCGAGGCCATCGGGCGCATCGGAGGGGCTTCTCCGACGCAACAAGCCGCCCTCGAATCGTGGGAGAAACCCACGCCGGAAGATTCGCTCGGTACCATTCGTGATTTCAAGCGGACTCTGGATCGGGATTTGGAGTTGGAAAAACAGCGACTTCGCCTTTTCGGGAGCCTTTTAAAAACATTCGGACCGCTGCTTTCGGGGCGCAAAGGCTTTTCGAACGGTTTCCGATTCTCGCGCATTTCCAAGGAAACGAATTACCGCATTCTTGTGGAGTGGCGGCGCGGAGAGGAACAGATCTCCACGCTTTTCGTCTCGCCCGATTACGAAGGACCGACGATTCTGCGCAACCGTTGGATGGGAGTGTACCTGTACAATCCCAACCGAGATCCGAACGTCGAAAGAGCGTTTCGGGAACTCGAACCTGAAATGCGAGCCATGTTGGATCTCTCGCCGATGGAATCCCTCGTCGAAAACTGACCGGGCGTGATCTCCCATATACGGAAAATGGATGGAAGACTTTTTTCGGATGAAAATCCTTGTATTCAGGGGGGATATTCGCCCGTCCGTCGGGAGGTGCATCACAAAAAATCGTCACTTCGCAAAAAAACCGCTCATGGCGAGTGATTTGCGAAGCAAATCGTATCGAGCCATACCATTTACTCCTCGATACACCGCCCTTAAGGGCGGCACTCGGAGTGAGCGGTATGCAATTTTAGTGAAATGACAATATCCTGTGATGCACCCTTCGTTGGGAGGGTCCGTGAATTCGCTGGTTTCGGAAGGCGAATTCTGGTACGCTCGTGAGCATTGGGAGTCTGGAAGTCTTGCAGAAATGTCTATTCAAAATGAAGCGTGGAGGTTTTTAACATGATTAAAGCCGGAATTTTTATCGATACCGAAAACCTGGTCCGCTGCGGCGGCTGGGGGATGCGCTACGGCGTGGTGCGTCAACTCGTCGAAGCCCAGAACGCCACGATTTTACGGGCCAACGCCTATATGGCCTACGACAAGGACCGGGAAGTCACCGATCCGCTGTACCGCAAAAAGAAAACGGAATACCGTGATTCCGTGCGCCGAGAGAGTTTTCATCTGACCCTCAAACCCGTGCAACGCTACACCGACGCCGAAGGCCAGACCGTAACCAAGGCCAACGCCGATCTCGACCTCGCCGTGGATGCCCTTTTACAGGCCGAAAACCTGGATTACGTCCTGCTTGGCAGCGGCGACGGCGATTTCCTGCGCCTCGTGCGCGCCTTGCAGAACCGTGGCAAGCGCGTGGATTTGCTCTCGTTTTCCAATACAAGCCAGAATCTTCGCGCCGAGGTGGACAACTTCTTTTCGGGTTATCTGCTTCCCGGACTGCTACCCACCAGCGACGAAGCCCGCGTGCGCGGTTTCATGCACCACGTCAACGAGGAAAAAGGCTACGGATTTCTCACCATTCAAACCGGCCTGAAACCCGAAGAGCGCCGCGAGGACGTGTTCCTGCACATCAACGATTTCAGCGTGGACGGCAACAGCATCGGCAACGAAGCCTTCGCGCGGATCAAGACCAAGCAGGATATCCTGGAGTTCGATCTCGTGGAAAACAACACGGGTCGGCCTCAGGCCGTCAACGCCACGTTTTTCCGTCCCGAATTGTTCCGTCCCAACGATCAGTGAAGGATGCCTTGACCGGGCGTGAATCATCTGCTTAACTCGAGTTCACGAATTCGCGTAGCTGCGTGATGTTTTACGGATATGGAGGAATGGAATGGCCAAGACCCTGTTGCGTCCGCCGTTGAGAAGCTTTAAGAACTACGTGGCCGGAAAACCCATCGAAGAAGTCCGCCGCGAATACGGCCTCGAAGGCCGCATCGCCAAGCTGGCGTCCAACGAAAATCCGCTGGGCGTATCCCCCAAAGCCCGGCAGGCCGTGCTGGACCACGTGGACGATCTTTGGCTCTATCCCGACGACAACAGCTACTATTTCCGTCAGAAAGTCGCCGAACGCCACCATTGCAGCATCGAACAGGTGTTTCCCGCCTCCGGCTCGGTGGAGGTGATCGAGCTTTCCGGAACCGCCTTCCTCGAAGCGGGCGACAACGTGGTCACCAGCGAGCACACTTTTGCCATTTACTACCTGGCGACGATCAAAGCCGGAGCCGAACTCCGACAGGCCCCGATGATCGACGGCGGCTACCGCTACGACCTCGACGCCATGGCGGCGCTCGTCGACGAACGCACGAAGATCGTATTCCTGGCCAATCCCACCAATCCGACCGGCACCTGGTTCGATGCCGACGAGTTCGACGCCTTCATGGCGAAGATTCCGGAAGACGTGCTGGTGGTCTACGATTCCGCCTACGAGGAATTCCTCACCGAACCGAACATGCCCGATCCCTATCGCTACTTCGACGAAGGCCGTCGCATCGTCATTATGCGAACGTTTTCGAAGGCTTACGGACTGGCGGGAATTCGCGCGGGCTATGGTATCGGCCCGGCGGACATCATCCACGGCCTTATGACCTGCCGTTTTCCTTTCAACATGAACCTGCTGGCCCAGTCCGCCGCCATCGCGGGGATCGACGATGTGGAATTCATCGAGCGATCCAAGCAATTTGCCATCAAGGAACTGGAATTCATGCGCAAAGGGCTGGAAGGTCTGCCCATCACCGTGCCGCCCAGCCAGGGCAATTTCCTGCTGGTCGATACCGAACTGGATGCGCAAACGCTGTTCATCGAACTCCAGAAAAAGGGTGTCATCACCCGTCCGATGGGAGGCTACGGCTATCCGGGAGCCATACGTGTCAACATCGGACTGCGCGAGGACAACGAGCGTTTCCTGAATGAATTCAAGGTGTTATTGAATGCCTGAATCTTTGATCGGCCCGTATCAGAACTGACCCATTCCAAGTTTTATGGAAGTCCAACTTGACCACGGATATGATGAGTCCCGTATCAGACTTCCACGGGCCGGTTCAGCTTCGCCGAACGATACAGGGCTTCGATGACGCGCATGGTCTCCACGGCGTCGTCGGCGTTCCAGCGGGGAGATTTTCCCGTGCGCCATGCGTGGGCGAGGTCGTCTGCCTCCATGCGGTAGCCGTCGTCGCCTTCGACCTCGATGCGCCGCTCCTCTCCATCAAGCTGCAACAGGACGGAATCCCTGGAGTTTCCCGGATGCCAGGGACGCTCGATGATGAGGTTTCCCAGGCTCCCGCCGATCGCCACCCGCTGCTCGTGTTGGCTTTCGAACCCGGCTTCGAACTGCATCCTCACGCCGTTCTCGTATCGCATCGTCGCCCAGAAACTGCGGTCGATGTCGTCCCGGCGTTCGCTGCCGAAAACCTCCACCGGCAGAGTGCCCATCACCAGGCGACCGAAGTCGAGGCAGTAGCAGCCGAGATCCATCAGCACACCCCCCGCCAGGGCGGGATCGGCCTGGACGATGTAGCGATTCCCAAGATTGTAGGTGAATTTCGCGTAGAGGGAGCGAATGTCTCCAAGCCATCCCGAGGCGAGAATCTCTTCCATTTTGCGATACACCGGGTGATAGCGATACATGAACGCTTCCATGACCGGGATGCCCGACTTGCGCGAGGCGGCGGCCACCGCTTCGGCTTCGGCGAGCGTGGCGGTGAACGGCTTTTCACACAGCACCGGCAATCCGGCGTCGAGCGCGGCAAGCGTCCACTCGGCGTGGAGGCTGTTGGGCAAAGGATTGTAGATCAGGTCCACTTCGCCGGAGTGCAGCAAGGCTTCGTAGGAGCCGAAAACCTTTGGAATATCATACCCTTTCGCCCACTCCCGCGCCCGTTCGGCGTCCCTGCTCGCAACGGCGGCGATGACGCCTTCGTGTCCTTTGCGAACGCCTTCGATCAATCGCCGCGCAATGCGCGCCGTTCCTAAAATGCCCCAGCGCAAACGTGTTTCGGACATGGATTCCCTCCTCCTATCGTCGTGTCGCGTGGAATGATACGGGCTCTCGCGGTGGGACGCCAGACCTTTTCAGTCACGACGAGATTTCTTTGCAATGCTTTGATATTTCTCAAGAATTTTATCGACGATTCGTCGTCCGCAAAATCGTAGGTCGGGTAATTGTTTTACCCGACGACCTTCCTCATTTCTTCGTATCCTCTTGATATTTCAAAAGAATTATCTCAACAATCTTCCGGTTCGCCGCCGGAAAGGCCAAGGCATCCAGCCTTTCCGGCTCCATCCAGCGTACGTCATCCGAGGCCAGAGCTTTAGCCCGACCGGAGCGCCAGCGACATTCGAAGGCGTCGAGCGTGATCTTGAAGTGGGAATAGGCGTGACGCACGCGGATCAGATGTTCGCCAACCTCCACGGCAAGGCCGGTTTCCTCCAGAATTTCGCGCCTCGCGGCATCCGGGGGAGACTCACCTTCCCTCACCTTGCCTCCCGGAAACTCCCACAAACCGCCCAGCATGGCGTCGGCAGGACGACGTGCCACCAGTATCTTACCGTTTTTCCAGACGATTCCCACGGCGATGGGTACGTGAGGCACGGGCTTTCGCTTCGCTTTTACGGGCAGTTTCCCGACTTTTCCCCGTTTGAGCGCCAGGCAATGGGTGGCCACGGGACAACGGGCGCAGTTCGGTGATTTCGGCAGGCAGATCCGTGCGCCCAGTTCCATCACGGCCTGGTTGAAATCGCCGGGACGATCCGCTGCGATCCGCGAGCGCACCGCTTCAATAATCTCCCGGCGCGTCGTGGTTTTTCCCACATCGCTTTCGATGGCGAAGAGTCGGGAGAACACGCGCAGGGCGTTGCCGTCGAGTGCGGGGACGGCTTCGCCAAAAGCGATGCTCGCCACTGCCGCCGCCGTGTAGTCCCCGACGCCCGGAAGTTTTCGCAAGCCTTTGAAAGAACTGGGGAATTCCCCTCCGCTTTCAATCATTTCCCGTGCCGCCTTGTACAAAAATCGCGCCCGACGGTAGTAGCCCAGACCCTCCCAGGTTTTCAACACGCGGGCTTCGTCGGCTCCGGCCAGAGATTCCAGGGTGGGAAAACGCGCGAGAAAACGGGCGAAGTAGGGCTTCACCGTGTCCACGCGGGTTTGCTGAAGCATGATTTCACTGATCCAGATGGCGTAGGGGTCGTCGCTGCGTCGCCACGGCAGGTCGCGCCGGTTTCGGTCGTACCAGGCCAGGAGGTCGCGGCGAAAGGAAGGCATGGGGTATCCGGGAAGGGAGGTATAGACGCGAAGGGCGGCCCGAAAGCCGCCCAAGCGTTGAATATCATTGTGTTTTACATTACATGGGGATCACTTCCTTGAGTTCGGGAAACTCCCCTTTCAAGATCCGCTCGACGCCCATTTTCAGGGTCATGGCGGCGGCGGGACAGCCATGGCAGGCGCCGACGAGCCGAACGTATATTTTGTCGTCCTCGACGTTGACGAGTTCGATGTTTCCACCATCCATGCGCAGTCCGGGGCGGATTTTCGTTTCGATGACTTTTTCCAGATCCTCGCGATTCATACCTACTCCTTTGCAACGAAAGGTTGACGAGATGTTTAAGTTGGGGTTTTCGGCGGGATTTGTCAAGCGCTTTGCTTGGTCGGGCAGAAATTTAATTCGTGCGAAACATTGTAAAAGCTTATTCCAAGGAGAAAAAATGTAGGGGCGAGTGTAGTGAACAAAGTGAACGGAGCTCCCCAAAAACCGAAAAACTCTGTCAGAACGGGGGGCTACAGTCGCTATGCTCCTTTCACCCGCCCCTACATTCATCCTCTTTCCGTTGGTTCAGGTCTCCGGCCTGCTCCTCAGGTTCATGCCGTCGGGTTGGAAACCTGACGTGAAACACATGGTTCAGGTCGGGAGACCTGAACCAACGGACAAAATCATCTACGCTCATCCCGAGTAGGCGACGTGAGTCGCCGTATCGAGGGATCCTTCGATACGATTTCGCTTCACGAAATCACTCAGGGCGAGCGGCGAAAAGCCTTAAGTTTTAAATGCTATTTCCCACCCCAAAAACCCATCCTTGGGAACTCGCAAAACTTGTGCAATTTCACGCAGACTTGCGTCATTTCGCTCCGATTCGTGTAAACTTCGGACGAAACGCGACGAAACGGGACAAAATCCCCCCTTTTTTACCGACAGACATGAAGCGTCGCCCCAACCTGTACGTGCACGTATGGAGGTAAGGGCCATTTTTTATAACTATTCGTAGATACACAGGAACTCGTTTTTCAACCTGTACGCCGGCGTACAGGTTGAGCATGATTTTCGGCGGCCAAACCATACGCCAACGTACAGGTTGAGAGGAAAGCCCGAAACCATGCCGCCTGTGATCTCGGTGGATGAAATGCTTCGTTGGAGCAAATCTCCCGACTTGCTCCACAGATTCATGCCGTCGGGTTGGAAACCCGACGAGAAAAGGTGGTTCAGGTCGGGAGACCTGAACCATCATAGTCTCATATTTTCAATAGGTTACAAAGCTTCAGGGTACAATCGCCCGCACGGGTTGGTCCCAATGAAATCTATTGAATACACTGCAAAGTCGTGCATTTTCGTGCAAACTCACGTCATGCTCGATTCATGCCGCAAAACTCGTGCAAATTCACGCCAAAGTGTGCAAAGTCACCATCGGTTTTCTCGTAACGAGTCGAGGGTACCGAGAAAAAAGTGTACAGCAACTGGACAAAAACGGCGTTTTTCGACCGAAAAGTCTCGCAACGTGCTATTTTTTCTCACAAAGCTCGTGTTTGCGAATCTGCACGTTTTTTCATCAATTTGCACGTTTGAGGAGAATCGTTTTGAAACAGGATACCGGTGAGTTTATCGGTTTTTCAAAACGCCTTTTTCGAATCCAGCAGGGTGGTGACGGGACCGTCGTTGACCAGTTCGACCTGCATGTTCGCACCGAAACGTCCCGTTTCGACAGGCAGTCCGTAACCTCTTGTTTTTTCTACGAAATCCTCAAAAAATGTCTCGGCTTCGTCGGGGTGCATCGCCGCGCCGAAGGAGGGCCGATGTCCTTTGCGACAATCGCCGTGCAAGGTGAACTGGCTCACGAGCAGCAGTGAGCCGCCGATATCCTCGACCGAGAGGTTCATTTTGTCGTCCGCGTCGGGAAAAATCCGCTGGTGGACGATTTTATGCGCCAGCCATTGGGCGTCGTTTTCGTCGTCGCCTTTGCCTGCGGACACCAGCACGAGGAGGCCCCGGCTGATCTCTCCGACGGTCTCGCCGTCGATCCTTACCCGCGCTTCCGTGACACGTTGAATCACCGCTCGCATCGTGGTTTTCGTGCTCCTTCTTTTAGGTTCGGCGTGCCGATGGGGTAAGGTCCGAACCGTTCTTTCCGCTCGGATCTCCCGAACAAGATGAAACGTTGAAACATCTTGAAAACACTGGTGTTTCGGATGATTTTACTGCACGCTTATGCAGCAGCGGAAACCGACCGTATCGGTGAAGTACCCGGTCGTTTCCGCCGTCTTGCAGGACTGGCAGCTCAAATTCTGCTGACCGCCTCCGTCGATGTAAATATACGATCCGCCGCAGTGTTTGTCTTCCTGGGTGTCGGTTTCGATCCATTCGCTGACGTTGCCGCTGGCGTCGTAAGGCTGGATGTCGTCCGTCCCGGTGGGATCCCATGAACAGTAATAGTAGGTTCCGTTGTCTTCCACCGGAAGCCCGGTGGCCCGCGTACCGGAACCCATCAGCATGTGGCTGCGGTCCGCGCAGCGTAGCGGCGTGTAGGTGTCCCCGTATGGATAGATATGGCTGTTGCCGCAGCCATTGGACCATTCGTTGAGCGAACAAAGCCGCTTGCCCTGGTTGGTGCAGGCGCGGGCGGCCTGGGCCTGGGTCAGCCAGGCGCTCGGCTTCACGCCCTGAATCGAGCAGGCGTACAGTTCCGTGGTGACGTTCGCCCCGTCGGGGGGGAAGAAGGCATGGAAATCGGGCGTATCGCCGGGATAAGTCTGACCGTAAAGCGTTCCGGTCGAGCAGTCCGGCGAATCGCTGAGCACGTTCTCGTACATGTCGAAACAGAACTGGTCGTTTACCTGCACCATGTCCGGATGCCCAGGACAGCAGTTGGGAAGGAAGGTTCCGCTGCACGCCCCGTTGTCGCAATACGACTCGACGACGCATTCGTTTTCGGGTTCACATGCCTGTCCCTGTCTGTAGGCGGTGCTTTCGCAAGCCGAGGCCCAGTCCGAGGCTCCCGAATTGCAAGTGTCCTCGGTGCATTCGTTGCCGTCGTCGCAGGAACGCTCCGGCGCCTCGCAGACTTCCCAGCCGTCTCGCTGGACACAGACACCGGTATCATAACAGAAATCCCCGACGGTGCACGAGGGCGGGGGAAAACTGTTGTTGAACTGGTAATAGCATCCTGCCGAAGCACCGCTTCCGGGAACGCAAATGGCCGTCCCGCATTGGGGATTGTGTCCGGCGATGTAGGCGTGGTTATAGTCGCAAAGATCTTCCCAGTCGTATCCATTTCCGGCGGCATTGCATTTTCGTGCGATGAAGTACTGGCCCTGGGGGTCGCATTCCACGCTGTTTCGGACGCAGGAAATTACCACGTCTTCTTCGGCTTCCGCTTCTTCCTCTGCGTCCGTTTCGGGTTCCAACTCCGGGTCTGGATCGGAGTCGGCTTCGATTTCGTCCGCCTCGGGTTCTTCGTCCGGCGAATCGAGTTCCTCGTCCACTTCCTGCTCGGCGATTTCCTCCTCGTCCAGCTCGATTTCATCCTCGTCGCCATCGACGGGATTTGTCACCGGATTCCAGGCGTTTTCGCTTTCCAGCCAGTCCCATCCCGTCGGGACGCTTTCGTTCACCGTGTCGTCCGACCAGGCCATGCGGTTGTCCCGATCGATCTGTACGACGCTTAACGCCAGCTTTTTGGAAACGCCTTTGACGATGCCCAGCCGCGCGAAAGGAATCGACAACTCGGCCAGCCAGGAATCGTTCCATTCTCCCGTAGCCGCGACGGCTTCGGAGCTTTGCCAGCCCTGCTCCAGGCGGAAACATTCTTCCAGTCCGTCGGGAACGATGATGCAATGGGTTTCCGGGCTGTTTCCCGTTGCGGGCTGAATGATTTTGAAGGAGAACGCGCTCAGGCCCATTCCCTGGTAGTCGATCAGGAGGGTCACGCTGTTTTCCTGCAGGTCGGAGTAGCCGAAAGAAGAAAGCAGCAGGCCGAAATAGACGTGGGAGTCGTCGTAAAGCACCCATAGTTTCGAAGTCTGGCCCATGGTCGGGTTGGACCATTCGACGGCCTGGGCCGCGTCGTATTCGCCGAATCCGAGCGTTCCATCCACCTGCGGCGCGGTGGCCGAATAGGCCGCTTCGACGGTTTTCTTCGTGCGCTGGATCTCTTCTTCCTGTTCCGCCTCCACCTCGGCTTCGTCGGTCTCAACCTCTTCCATCTCTTCGAGATCCATGTCTTCGTCGCCTTCGACGAGACCGCAATCGTTGGTGGCTTCGGGCAGGATGATGTTGAATTGCGTCAGGCCGGTCCCACCGATTTCGTTGAAGGGCTGGTTGAGAGACTGGCAGAGATTGAGACCCACGTAGGTTTCGATGACCAGGTCTATGGTTCCGGGAGTGAGGTTGCTCCAGACGGCGGAAGCGAATCCCTGGTTGGATTCCAGCGGAATGATGCGTTTGAAAGCCAGGGTTTCGCCGTCTCTGGCTTCGAAATCGCCTTTGACAACGACGTAGGAGGAACCGAGCCGAATTCCCGAAATGCGCAGGTCCGCTCCGATGCCCGAACCGGTATTCCCACTGTCGCTGGGGACTTCGGGAAGCTGGAAGCATCCCACGGCGGTGAAAACGAGACAACATACGAGAATAATTGAGAAAAAGGTTGATCGGTTCACGCCGAACCCTCCTTGAGGATGATCTTTCATACGCACCTAAAACTGTCCCTGAACGACGATGCCTCCCCCCTGGGGAGCCAGCGCCGGAACGACGGAAACGTTCGAAGCCGTTCCGGCGGATTCGCCGGGGTCGTCCAACACGAAAAGAGCGATGCTTGCCCCCAACGCGGCGGCGGAAAGTCCGAACAGAGAATAGGACACGATGCTGTAGGTATCCACGTCGCTTTTCTTCGAACGGGCCTGAGCGGGCGTTTTGGCGTCCAGGTAATCGTTGTAGCTTGTGAAGGTCAGTCCGAGCATCACCGCACCTCCGGCGAGGGCGGCGGCGGAAATCCCCGCTGTGGTCCATGCCCAGGGTTTGTAGGAACTCTGCGTCTGGGGGGTCTCACTGGATTTGATGGCGGGAGTTTCCTCTGCTGGGGGGGAAGCCCCCGCATCGTCTCCGGCAGCCTGAAGCGGGGCTGCCACCGTGGCAGGCCCTTCGTAATCACAGCCATATTGGACGGTGAGTTCGCAGGTCGCCTCTTCCGCGATGGTGTCGGCTTTGCCGAGGTCGTGCAGGGGGCGGCGGGTTTCGGCCAGCACTTTTCCCGTGTGGACGTCGAACAGCCACAGGCCCAGCACGCCTTTCCCGCCGCTTTCGATCAAATCACCCACCACGGCATAGGCGGAACGGCTTTTGCGGGCGTAACTCATCAGGCAGGCGGTTTTTTGGATGCCTCCGCAAGTTCTCAAAATCTGTTGTATTTTCGCGCCTCTTCCCGCCGCGCTGCGAGGGGCGACCGTCCCGAGCGCCTCGGCTTCCTCCAGTTGGATCAGCACGGCTTCGTAGAGGCTTTTTCGGAGCTTGTAGTATTTTGACGGGATGCGGACGTCGAGCAGAATCACCTGTTTTTCCAGGTTGCTTTCTTTGGGAGCGCTTCGAGCGGGTTTTGCCTTTGCCTTGGGAGGCGCTTTTTTCTCAAGCTGTTCCATCCCTCCGATGCTCTGGACCCTGGTGGAACGATGCTTGCGAACCTGTGCGAGTCGTAAAGCATTGGAATCTTTACCGGTTTGCAGGATGGGTGCGTCGTCCGTCGAGGGCGGCGGCGGGTTCGAAGCCTGCCCGGCCCACAGCGGGAAAGGAAAAACCAGCGCCAGCGCGAGAAGAATCCCCAATGCCGACTTGCCTTGCTTTGCCCGTTCGACCACCATGCCTCACCTCGATTGTCCCGACGTTGTTTTCGTTCAAGCTTACCCAAAAGGGTTTCCTGCGGTCAACTTTTTCATGTTCCGGCAGGAAGGAGGGGCGGAATTTAAAATAGTGCAAAATTCAAGTCGGATGCTTGTAACTATTAAGAAATATGAGACTTTTATCCCCTCTCCCTTTGGGAGAGGGTTAGGGTGAGGGGTCACGAAAACTTCCCCTCACCCGGTGCTGAAGCACCGACCTCTCCCACAGGGAGAGGCGCTTGGACCCTTTGGGTCCATTTCTTCGTTGCACTATTTTAAATCACACCCAGGAAAGAGGGGAAGGTGAATTTTAGTAGGAAAAATCGAAGGTCGGGTGATTTTTTATACCCTCCAATCCCCTTTTCGGCGGGCTTACGCCTCGCCGCTACAACCAAACCAATGAAAGCTTCAACATGATTGAGCCCATTTGCAACATTTCGTGATGTACCCGAAAGGAGAAAGGCAGGGATAGACCTTTAATATAGATCCACCACGTTCACTTCCATAACGATCTTGGCATTGTCGTTTTCGATCACGATATCGTGATCGTATAGCGGCACCTGATCGTCGAAGCCGATCAGTTTGTCGTGCGGGTCCAGAGAAAATCCCATTTCGGAGATGCCGAAGCGGGCGTAGCTGTCCATTTCGAGGAAATCGGCCTTGAGATGCAGCTCGGTCATCTGGTCGAAGATCGGCCCTGCGAACACGGTGTAATTCGGGTCCATGGGCATGTGGGTTCCTTCGACGACGAAGATTTCCGTCGAGCGGTTGGCCACGCGATCATCATGCACGAGTACATTCTGACCGTAAGTGTCTAAAATGTAAGGGTTATACCGCACCTGGCTTTCCACTGCGACCTCGGCAGGTGGCTGGCCGTCGTTGCCGTCGAACAGGCCGTGGCTTTCGAGATCGTTGTAAAGCGTGACCTCTTTGACGTCGATGAACACTTTTCTCCCATGAAACAGGACTGCCGTGGCCAGTACCTCGGCGGCCTCGGTGTCGGGGTAGGTCATATGATCCACATATGTATAGGTATGGGTCGGAACCAGGGGCACGGAGCGGGGAGGCACAAAGGATGCCGCCGGCCCACGGGTGTGGAAAAACTCGTCCAGGGTGAACATGATGCCGTCGTTGGGTTCGTTACCGGGGTTGTTGATGTCGAGCAGCCGGATTGTGCCTGCTTCAGCGATGTGTGGATCGGTGGCGCAGCCATTGTGGATAATCATGCCGCCGAACAGCGGATTGTTGAGGTCGTAAAGCTCGTGATCCCAGGTGGTTACGTAATCATTATAGAAATCGGGATTCATGATGACGAAGTCGCCCTGGTCCAGTCCGATGAGCGAGGCGGTTTCACGCACGGTTTCGTTGTCGTACAATCGCGCCAGCCGGGCTCCGGCAAGCACGCCCGCGCTGGAGAACCACCGTACGAAGCGATTTTCGGCGGCTAGGTTTTCGAGATTGTTTTCGATGACATAGCGGATAATCATGCAGCCCATCGAGTGGCAGGCGAGATTGAAATGCGTGGCTTCGGTCACGTCGAGCTTGTGCCGGAGGTAGTACGCGAGAATCAGACCGTAGCGTTGCAGGCGCTTGGTGCCATCCGTATAAGGATAGAGATCGATTTCGGCGATCTGCTCCTCGGTGAGCCAGTCGGCGGGAATGGCTCCGTAATATTCCAGCTTTGCGTACTGGTTGGATGCGGTGGGATCGTTGTCCCCGCAGGGGCGGTCGATTCCGTAGCGCCGGAACGCATCGAAGACTCCGCTGCAACTGCGGTCGTAGCCATACACCATGTCCTCGAAATCACTGGAACTATTGTTCGAGAAGCCGTGCACCCAGACGGTGATCGTGGTGTCGTCCAGGTCATAGGCTTTTTCCCCGCTCATGACGAAGTCCGGTCCGCAGTCGGCTCGGCAGGAATACTCGCAAGGGTCGCAGATGTCGTCGCCGCAGTCGTCCCAGCGGTCGGGATCGAGGATCGGACCGATGCAGGTTCCCAGTAGGCACATGCCGCCGGGGC
The DNA here is from genome assembly GCA_963663525.2 of Myxococcota bacterium. GTDB lineage: Bacteria > Myxococcota_A > SURF-8 > SURF-8. The sequence continues at coordinate 1,635,508 of CAXXHC010000001.1, read as the reverse complement.
AGGTTTCGGGAACGTTCGGGTGGCAGGTGTAGTCGAACGGCGCCGATGTCTCACAGACGATTTCCTCGATTTCGGCTTCTTCTTCCCATTCCGGTTCGATCTCCGCAGGGACGTCTTCCTCGATTTCCGGTTCGGATTCCACTTCAGGATTTTCCTCGAACTCGTCGAGGTCGGCGGGCGGTACTTCCTGCTCTTCCGTGAGGTCTTCCTCGGTACCGTCGGAATCTTCTTCGTGGTCATCGATTTCCGCGAGATCGTCGGTGTCGCCGGACGGGCCCGGTTGGTCGCCCACTTGCAGTGTGCTGGCGGAATCGCTACAACCCACAAGGGAAAAGAGTAGGAAAATCGCGCAAATACCCGCTTTCGAGTAAAACGTTTTCATGGCTTGTTCCCGTTTTGATGATGAGTCAGCTTGTCAACATCTTCACTTTACGATGGATTCTCCCGGTTGGCAATCGAAAGTTTGGTTCAAAACATGCAAACGAGGGCATTATAAAATTTATCAACATGTATCCAACCATGGGATTCTGTAACTTCTTGATACAATTCAAATTTCCCTCTCCCTGAGGGAGAGGGTTAGGGTGAGGGTTTTTCACATCGGGCAAAGTCCCTCACCCGGTGCTTCGCACCGGCCTCTCCCCGCGGGAGAGGCGCTTGGACCCTGCGGGTCCAATTTCTTCGCACCATTTTATGATGCATTCCATGCAAACCCCTGCAAACGTCAATGGAGTAAACGGAACCCTCGGAATATCCCGTTTCCCAGATCGAGTTCCGCAAGGAAAGCGTTTGATGAGACGGTCGATTCCAATCGAAACCGAGGGGTTTCAGGGTCGAGTGGGTGCGCACTTGTTCAATTTCGTTTTTGAGAAAATGGTTATGAATAAATAACTGCTTTATATAAATCTCAAGGCATAACCGGAACTAAGAATATCATGTATGTATATTATTGTTAAAAGAAGGTCTTCAGTAGAATTGGATGGACATGGATTCAGAATTACTGGACTTTTAAAACTATCCATTGAGTGGCTTTTAAAAAGGAATCGCTTCGCCAACGTTTGGAAAACACCCGCCTTCTGTTTTTCGGGAAAAACGGGGACACGCGAAAAAGAATCGCACACAAAGTATGGAACGCCTAAGTTACGGTTTTTACTTGACAAATCTTCCTGATTCGCCTATCCATACGGCAAATGAATGGTGATTCATTCTTTTTAGCGACCGCGCAAACGGTCCGAATGATCGGTGAAACGTCCGAATGATTTTAAAGAAAAAACCCGAACCCTTTGGCGAGAGCCAAAATGTGTCCCTAAGTGTGTTTTCGTGTGTGTTTAACCATGGAAAGGCCGGCCAGGGTGGCTCGGTCTACTCTACCCAAAGTGAGGAGGTCTCATGCCAAGCTTTGTGATCACCGAGAAGTGTGATGGGTGCAAAGGTCAGGACAAGACTGCGTGCATGTACATTTGCCCCAACGACTTGATGGTCCTGGACAAGGAGCAAATGAAAGCGTACAACCGCGCCCCCGACATGTGCTGGGAGTGCTACAGTTGCGTCAAGATTTGCCCCCAACAGGCGATTGACGTTCGTGGCTATGCGGACTTCGTGCCCCTCGGAGCGTCCGTCGTGCCGATGCGTGGATCCGACAACATCATGTGGACGATCAAGTTCCGCAATGGTCAGGTGAAACGCTTCAAGTTCCCGATCCGCACCACTCCGGAAGGCGAAGCCCAACCCAGTGGCGGTTTCGCAACGGGGACCGAAGACATCAAGGACAAGACCCTGGCCTACGAGCCGGCGGCCTTCGGTGGTGATGAAATCCCCACGGTGAAGAAGTAAGGAGGTTCTTCAATGGCGAACTTTGAAACTGTAACCGTTAATACTGATCTGCTTCTTCTTGGTGGTGGTATGGGATGCTGCGGCGCCGCCGTGGAAGCGTCCTACTGGGCCAAGAAGCATGGCCTGAAGGTCACCCTGGTCGACAAAGCCGCGATGGATCGTTCCGGCGCCGTTGCCATGGGCCTCTCCGCCCTGAACCAGTACGTCGGCATCGCCAAAGGCGACAACACCGCCGAAGACTATGTCAAGTACGTCCGCCAGGACCTCATGGGCATCACCCGTGAAGACCTCGTGTACAACATCGCCCGCCACGTCGATGCCACCGTGCATCTGTTCGAAAAATGGGGCCTCCCCATTTGGACGGACGAAAACGGCAATTACGTGCATGAAGGCCGCTGGCAGCTGATGATCAACGGCGAATCCTACAAAGTGATCGTCGCCGAAGCCGCGAAGAATGCCCTCGCCGAAGCCGGCGGAGAGTACTTCGAGCGCGTGTTCATCGTCGAGCCCCTCGTCGAGAACGGCAAGTGCGTCGGCGCTGTCGGATTCAGCACCCGCGAAGAGAAATTCTATGTCTTCAAGGCCAAGGCCGTGCTGTGCGCCATGGGTGGTGCTGTGCACGTCTTCCGTCCGCGTTCCGTGGGTGAAGGCGCCGGTCGTTCCTGGTATCCGCCGTTCAACTCCGGTTCCTCCGCGTACTTCACGCTGCGTGCCGGTGCCGAAATGACCTGCCAGGAAGTCCGCTTCATTCCCGTCCGCTTCAAAGACGGTTATGGCCCGGTCGGTGCATGGTTCCTGCTGTTCAAATCCCGTGCGACCAACGCGTTCGGTGAAGCCTACATGCAGACCCATGCCGATGAACTGCAGAAGTATGCCCCTTACGGACTCGTCAAGCCGATTCCGGCCTGCCTGCGTAACCACCTCGGAATGATCGACCTCTTCTCCGGAAAGGGCCCGATCTACATGCAGACCGCCGAAGCGATCAACAACATCGCCGAAGGCGTGAAAGCCGAATTCAGCGACGATCCGAAGAAAGCCGAGAAGGCCTTCAAAAAGAAAATGAAGACCCTCGAAGAAGAAGCCTGGGAAGACTTCCTCGACATGACCGTTTCGCAGGCGCTGCTGTGGGCCGCCACGAACGTTCAGCCGGAAGAAAAACCCTCCGAAATCGCCCCGTGCGAGCCGTACTTCATCGGTTCCCACTCCGGCGCTTCCGGTGCCTGGGTTTCCGGTCCCAAGGATCTGACCGAGACCTGCCCCGAGTACTTCTGGGGTTACCCGAACATGACGACCGTCAACGGCCTGTTCGCCGCCGGTGACGCTTCCGGAGCCAGCTCCCACAAGTTCTCCTCCGGAACGCACGCCGAAGGCCGCATCGCCGCCAAGGGCGCCATCGATTACATCCTCGACAACAACGCCGAACCGACGGTCGACGATGCCAAAATCGAAGAACTGAAGGCCACGATCCTGAAGCCGCTCGACACGTTCGAAGCGAACAAAAACTTCACGACCGATCCTGCCGTCAACCCGAACTACATCCTGCCGAAGGATTACATGACTCGCCTGCAGAAACTGATGGACGAGTATGCCGGCGGCGTTTCGATGCAGTTCACCACCAACAAGCATCTCCTCGAGATCGGCATGAACAACCTCAACTTCCTCAAAGAGGATGCTGAGAAGTTGGCGGCCCGTGATCTCAACGAGCTGATGCGTGCCTGGGAAAACATCCAGCGCACCTGGCAGGCAGAATCCCACATGCGTACTCTCCAGTTCCGTGAAGAGACCCGTTGGCCGGGCTATTACTACCGCGCCGACTTCCCGGAAATGAACGAGAACGAGTGGAAGTACTTCGCTAACTGCAAGTACGATCCCGCCACCGGCGAATGGGAAATGATCAAACGCGAGATCAAGCAGATCGTCGAGTAATCATTCTCAAGCATTCCTCCCGGTTTTCCGGGAGGGAGACTCTTTGGCTCCGGGCGCTCACCGCGCCCGGAGTTCTATTATCTTCTCTTCTCTTTTTCGTTTTGGCCACGGGTTCCGTTTAGGGGAGGATCGGAAGCTTCAGCTGTATTTTCAACGAGGTAACGGCGATGATCGAAAAAAATCCTGTATGTCCCCATTGCAATCAGATCACCAAACGAATGGAGATTCCCGAGGAAACCCATTGGGAAGCTCAATTTCTGTATGTTTGTTTTAATGATGAATGCCCCTTTTTCGTCAATGGTTGGGAATGGATGCGCGAGCACAACAAGGTTTCGGCGTCCTATCGATACCGCGTCGATCCCCAAACCGGCTCGGAAGGACCGTTCCCGGTCTGGTCGATCGATGCGATGAAAAACAAAATCATCGAGTGATCCCTAAAAACGACGAAATACCGTTCGATCCGTGAATCTTCATCTACGTGCAAAGGAATCGGGAGCATGACCGACAAAGAAACGATGCGCCGCATCGAGAACATGAAGGACGCGATTCTGGCGGATTATCCGCGCCTGAATAAAGACGACAAATTCAAGTTTTCCTGCCATCCCGGCGTAAGCTGCTTCGGCGAATGCTGTGGCGATGTCAATATCTTTTTGACCCCTTACGACGTGATTCGACTCAAAAAAGCCTTGGATATTCCTTCGGATGATTTTCTTTCCAAGTACACCCTCGTCACGCAACCCGACGAAGAGGGCAAGCGCGTGCCGATGATCGTCATCAAAATGGACGAGGCAAACAACAAGCGCTGCCCGTTTCTCGGTGAAAACGGCTGCACGGTCTATGAAGATCGTCCCTGGGCCTGCCGCATGTATCCGTTGGGCATGGCTTCCGGCAAGACCGACGCCCACCCCGAAGGGGAGGAGTTTTTCTTCCTGCTTCAGGACGAAAGCTGCATGGGATTGCAGGAGCCGGACGAATTCACCATCGCGGAGTACATCAAGAGCCAGGGCATCGAGGAATTCGACATCCACAACGAGCCTTTCCGCGAATTCAGCCTGCACAAGGGGTTCAACATGGGACGCAAGTTCTATCCCCAGCAGTTGCAGATGTATTTCATGGCTTGTTACAACCCGGACATGTTCCGGCGCTTTGTCTTCAACAGTTCGTTTGTAGACAAATTCGAGAATCTCGATGCCGAACAGGTAGAGCGGTTCAAGGAAGACGATATCGAACTGATGAAATTCGCCTTCGAATGGCTGCGTTTCGTGATGTTCGGCGAGGATACGCTCAAGGTCAAACCGGAAGTGCTCAAGGAACAGCAGGAGAAGCTGCTCAAAGAAAAAGCAGGACCGATTAAGACCGTGAAATAATTGGAGTTTCGAGCGTTGCGCAAGGGTTGCGCGGCGCGGATCAATGGATATCTGTCGCGGTCGCGACGCGATCGGGACACATCGATCGGTTGTCCTATTCTGAAGGAGGTTGAGCTGTCATGAGTTCGCATCACACCAGCGTCCTGGTGGTTGGCGGCGGAATTGCCGGAACCACTGCGGCTGTCGAGGCGGCGGAACTCGGGCACGAGGTTTACCTTGTCGAAAAAAGCCCGACATTGGGCGGCAGGGTGGCCGGGATGAACAAGTACTTCCCAAAACTGTGCCCTCCGTACTGCGGTCTTGAAATCAACTACCGTCGCATCAAGGAAAATCCCAAGATCAGCGTCTTTACGCTGTCCGAAGTCAAGAAAATCGAGGGAGAATCCGGAGATTACACGGTGACGGTGGAGGTCAAGCCCCGCTACATCAAGGAAGACCTGACCAATCCCATCGCCCCCTTCGAGGATCTCGAAGCGTCCCTGCCCAACGAGTACAACTATGGGATGGACAAGAAAAAGCCGGTGCAGGTTCCCCACGAACTGGCTTTTCCGTACCTTCCGGTTGTGGATGCCGCCGTGCTGGAGAACGACGAGCTGCGCAAGCAGGTCGAAGGTCTCGAAGGCGTGGATCTGTCCCAGGAAGCCAAGGAAATGACCCTGAAAGTCGGGTCGGTCATCTGGGCCACCGGCTGGGTTCCCTACGATGCGTCGAAAATCGACTATCTCAACTACGACCGCTACGCCGACGTGGTGACGAACGTCGAATTCGAGCGGCTGGCGGCGGTCAACGGCCCCACCAAGGGCAAACTGCTGCGCCCCTCCGACGGTCGCGAAGCCAAGCGCGTCGCCTTCGTGCAATGCGCCGGAAGCCGCGACGAGCGCCATCTGCCCTACTGCTCGGGCATCTGCTGCATGGCGTCGCTCAAGCAGTCCACCTACGTGCGGGACGCCTACGAGGACGGCGAAGCGTGGATCTTCTACATCGACATCCGCGCCCACCGGTACGAGCATTTCTATCGCCGGGTGCAGGACGACGAAAAGACCCACCTCGTCAAAGGCAAGCCCGGAACGATCAAGTACGACGCCAACTCCGGCGATCTGATCGTGGTGTCCGAGGACATGGAACAGAACAAAATCATCGAAGTTCCCGTCGATATGGTGGTTCTGGCCACCGGCATGGTGCCGGAAACGGCTGTCCACAAGATTCCTTTCGAGGGATTAACCTACGACGAATTCGGTTTTCTGGTGGCTGATCCGGAAACGGCGGCGATTTATCCTGCGGGTTGTGTCAAACGACCCGTCGATGTGGCCACATCGGTGCAGGATGCGACCGGTGCCGCAATCAAATCGGTTCGCGGTTAGGGAGGTTCCAAAATGGCTGAAAAAATTGGATGTTTTCTTTGCAGTGGCTGCGGAATCGGCGAAAAATTCGAGATGGATGACGTCGTCGAAGCCGCCGAGGAATTGGGAGTCTCCCTGGTCGAAACCCACGAGACGCTCTGCTCCAAAGCCGGATTGGAACTGATCCAAGGCAAGATCGATTCCGACGGCCTCGACGCCGTGGTGATCGGTGCGTGTTCTGGGCGCGACAAGACTGCCCTGTTCCAGTTCCCGAACGTGTTCGTCGAGCGCTCCAACCTGCGCGAAGGCGTGGCCTGGACCCACGATAAAGACGACGAGGACGACGACGACGAAGTGGCGACCCAGGAGTTGGCCAACGACGTGATCCGCATGTCGATCGCCAAGGCCAAATCCGCCAAGCTTCCCAAGCCCCAGACCAACGAAATGACGGATCGTATCGTGGTCATTGGTGGTGGTCCCACCGGTATCAGCGCAGCGCTAAGCGCCGCCGAGGCGGGCAAGGAAGTGGTGCTGGTCGAGAAGGAAGACAAGCTCGGCGGATTCGCCAACAAGCTGTTCAAAGTCTTCCCCCGCGATTACGACATCGCCGCCTACGAAAAGATCGATCTCGACGGCATGATCGCCAAGATCGAAGCCAACGACAAGATCACGGTGCATCTCAGCGCCGAAATCGGTCGTATCGTGGGTGCGCCTGGCAAATTCGATGTCACGATCAACAAGGGTAGCGACAAGATCGAGGTCAAGGCCGACAGCTTTGTACTCGCCGCCGGTTGGAAGCCCTACGACGCCACCAAGCTGAGCCATCTGGGCTACGGCAAGCCGAACGTCATCACCAATATCGAGTTCGAGCAGATGGCCAAAGAAGGCAAAATCAGTGGCGACCTCGAATCCGTGGTGTTCGTGCAATGCGCCGGAAGCCGGGACGACGACCACCTGCCGTACTGCTCGAACGTATGCTGCGGCGCGTCGCTCAAGCACGTAACCTACCTCAAGGAGATGAATCCTGAAATCGCAACCTACGTGATTTACAAGGATATTCGCGCTCCGGGCCACTACGAGGAAGTCTACAAGAAGGTTCAGAAGCTGGGTACGCTGTTCGTCAAGGGCGAAGTCCAGGACGTGGACGAAGGCGACGAGGGCAAGCTCAACGTGATGGCCACCGACGCCCTTTTGGGTGAGGATCTGTTCATCGAAGCCGATCTCGTGGTGCTGGCCACCGGCCTGGTTCCTACCACGCTGGACGCCGAACTGCTACACCTGGAGTATCGCCAGGGTCCGGAACTGCCGCAGCGCGACTACGGTTTCCCGAACTCGCACTTCATCTGCTTCCCCTACGAAACCCAGCGTACCGGCATCTATGCGGCGGGCGCGGTGCGTATGCCGATGGACATCGCTCAGGCGATCGACGACGGCGCGGGCGCGGCTGCGAAGGCCGTGCAGGTGAGTGAACTGGTGCGCGAAGGCAAGGCGACCCACCCCCGCGTGGGCGACTTCTCGCTGCCCGACATCAACTTCAAGCGTTGCACGAGCTGCAAGCGCTGCACCGAGGAATGTCCCTTCGGCGCGCTGGACGAGGACGAGAAAGGCACACCGCTGCCCAACCCGACCCGCTGCCGCCGTTGCGGTACCTGTATGGGCGCCTGTCCCGAACGTGTCATCACTTTCGAGAACTACTCCGTGCCGATGATCGGCAACATGATTAAGGCCATGGAAGTACCCGACGAGTTCGAGGAGCGCCCGCGCGTGCTCGTGCTCGCCTGCGAGAACGATGCCATCGCCGCGCTGGACATGGCGGCCCACAACGGGTTGAAACTCAACCCGTATTTCCGTGTGATTCCGCTACGTTGCCTTGGCTCGATGAACCTGGTGTGGATCGCCGACGCGCTCGCCAAGGGCATCGACGGCATCATGCTGATGGGTTGCAAGTTCGGTGACGACTACCAGTGCCACTTCGTCAAGGGCAGCGAACTTGCCAACGTTCGTATGACGAAAGTGCAGGAAACTCTTGACCGCCTGATGCTGGAATCCGAGCGCATCCGCTTCGAGCAGATCGGCATCAACGATTACGATAAGATTCCCGCGATGTGGGAAGATTTTGCCGAGAAACTCGAAGAGTTGGGGCCGAACCCTTACAAAGAGTAATCCCCACTGATTCAAAACATGGCGGAAGCCGGGCAAAACACTATAATTCTTCCCGGTTTCCGCGTGTTCAATAAAAGGAGCGCATAATGCCTGACGAACCGAAAATGCCGATCCCGGAATTGGGAGACGCCGTCGTTGAATCCGGCGGCAGTACGCTGTATCAGTGTATGCAGTGCGGCCTGTGCGTGACCTCCTGCCCCTGGCGTCTCGTCGAAGGCGAGATTTCGGAGGAGTTCAACACCCGCAAATTGCAGCACATGGGTCAACTCGGCGTAGAGGGATACGAATCCGACAATATCCTGTATGCCTGTACGACCTGCGGTATCTGCAAGATCCGTTGCCCGCGTGAAGTCAACCCCATCGAGAACATCCGCGCTCTGCGGTCGATGCTCGTGGGCGAAGGCTCCGTGCCCAACGCTTACAAGCCGGTTATCGGCAGCCTGTCGAGCAACGGCAACCCCTGGCAGGGTGATCCCAAGACCCGCACCGACTGGGCCAAGGATCTGGATGTTCCCGAATTTACAGAGGAAACCGAGTACCTGCTTTTCGTATGCTGTACTTCCTGCTACGACGCTCGGAGCAAGAAGATCGCCCGCGCCATCGCCAGTATCCTGAAAAAGGGCGGCGTAAGCTTCGGCATCATCGGCAACGAAGAGAAATGCTGTGGCGAGTCCGTGCGCAAGCTCGGCGGCGAGGAAACCTTCCAGGAACTCGCGGGCCACAACATCGAGTTGTTCAAGTCCAAAGGCGTCAAGAAGATCATCACTACCTCGCCCCACTGCCTGTACACCTTCCGGTACGAGTATCCGGAGTTGGACGGTGAATTCGAGGTGATGCACTACACCCAGATGATCGAAAAACTGATAGAGGAAGGCAAAATCAAGCCGGCCAACGACCTCAACAAAAAGGTCATCTTCCACGATCCTTGTTACCTGGGACGCCACAACGAGATCTACACCACGCCGCGTAACGTGCTGGACGCCATTCCTTCGCTGGAACGCGAGGAAATGGACCGCTTCGGCAAGGACAGCATCTGCTGCCAGGGCGGTGGCGGACGCATCTGGATGGAGACGAACCCCGGCGAGCGTTTCGGTGATCTGCGTATCAACGACGCAGTAGCGAAGAGCGCCAACGTCGTGGCCACGGCCTGCCCGTACTGCACGATCATGCTGGACGCCTCCAACATGAGCGTCGGCAAGGAAGATCTCGAAATCCTCGACATCGCCGAACTGATCGATCAAAGCCTCTAGATCCTACGATCCAAGAAGCGAAAAACCCCGGAGCGCAAGCTCCGGGGTTTTCTTTTGCAACAAATTGAAATGTTTGACGTTTTACGGTTGGGTGGCCGGGAAGGGCAGAGATTCGACCGGCTGGAACGGCTTGATTTTCTTGCCATCCGCCTTAGGGAGTTGCGTAGGATCGTACTGCAACGTGTCCCAGTTCAATCCAACCCAGTTCATGATTACGGTCTTGGCTCGTTCCACGGCCTCGGCATCCTGATGACGGTCCTGAAGTTGGATTACGCACACGGAGGCTTCGAGCAATTCCTCTCCCTCGGCGACACTCAGCAGCTTGATGTATCGTTTGGATAAATCGATCTTTTCCTTAAACGTCGTTTCGAAAGCTTTTGCGAAATCTTTGGATAGCGCTTTGTGGATTTTGGCTTGTTTATGCTTTGCCGAAACCTTGGTTTCTCCTGAGATTTTCACGACTTCCGGACCAACGGCAAAATCCGTAGTGCGATCGGCGAGCGTGACTTTGGCTTCTAGGGAATACGTTCCCTTTTTGCCATCGATTGTGGTGGCGTAGGATTGCAGAACGATGTCCAGCGTTCCTGCTGCGGTCTTGCCCTTTTTCGGCTTTTTCAGTCGGATTGTCTGAGAACGGAACGCCTTGCCTTTCAGAGTTTTACCCAAAGAACGAAGCATCTGGGCCGTAAGTTTTTTCGCCTCTTTGTCGTCGAGTCCTTCCGTTGCGGCGAGAGGCACCATCGCGACGGAGTACATCGAACCTTTTTTGGCATTTTTCAAGGCCTTTTCGGCCTTTTTTGCATACTTTTTCCCTTTAGACGCATCGGGATTGCCCCCGGTGATGACCGATTGAGCCAGCCGATAATACACGGCGGCAACCGCCGGGCGTACCTTCAGGTTTTCACGCGCTTTTCGATCCAGCCAGCGCACGTATTTTGCCCGATAGCTGTGTTGGGCTTTTTGCACTTTCTTTTGCAGTTTTTTGTTTTCCAGATCCGAAGCTACCTGCTCGACCAGCACGAGCGCCTCGCGATATTCCTTCTTTTTGTAATGCGCCTTGGCTTTTCGAAGCACTTCTTCCACGATCTCAGGTTTACGATAGGGCGGTCGTTCTTCTTTCTGAGCGATGGCCCATTGTTCTTTGGCTTCTGCAAGCAGACGAGTGGCCACCTCGTCACCGGGGCGCAAAGACAAGGCGGTTTCGAGCTTTTCGATGGCTGTCTCGAACTCCCGGTTCTGTAACGCGAGCCGCCCTTGCTTGAAATCCTGTTCGAAAATCACCCGAACGCTGATCTCCCGAAGCGATTCAATCTCCGGATCGGGGGAGTAACTCTCCAGGTAGCTGTCGATCTCGACGAGCAGAGCTCTCCAGTCTTTTTCATTCTCGCTGGGTTTGTCCTCCTTTTGGAGGGTTTGCAACCGTTCCTTGATCTGCTCCCGAAGCAACCCGCTTTTTTCGAAAATCTTGGTTTGTTCCTCAAACATGATCTGTGCCGCGAAGTGCTCCGGGTTGTACTCCAACGCCTTCTTGAACGAGGCCAGCGACCCTTTGACGTTCCCGGCTTCGGCCTTTTGGAATCCGTCGTCGTAGTACCAGTCGGCTCCGGCGGAGAGGGCTTCGTCCAGGCGGCTGCGCAAAATCGCCCGTTCTTCCTCGTTTTTGGTCTGAATCATTTCGATGCGGTACTCGGCGATGGCATCGTCGTACTGGCCTTTTTTGAAAGGAACATCGCCTTTGTAAAACTGCCGTGGACCACAGCCCAGCAGCAAAAGCAAAAGCATCGTTCCTACAAGCATTTGGCGGAAATCGAAGCGGACGAAAGAATTCGCCCATTTGTGTGAATATGTCATGTCGGTATACCCCTTTTCGAAATTCTTTCAGCCCCGTTTTGTTTGCATGACGAAGCAAGAAAGCTTATAGTATTAGGCATGGAGATGAACGTTGTTCAGTCATGACATCAAATTATAGTCGATTAAACGTTTCGAACCAAGAAAGTATTGCACGATGTCCGAAATTGATCGACGAACCTTTTTAAAGCATGGAATCACAGCGACGAGCACAATGGCACTCGGCTCTTTTTCGGTCGGTTGCGCCACACGTCCCGAAGTTTTGCCGCAAAGCTCGAACATCGACCGCATGTTGACGGACGGCGCCCGCGTGATGTGGGTTGCAGCTCATCCCGACGACGAAGCGCTGGTCGGTGCAATCATGGCCAAGGCCAGCCTGGCTTTGGGAAATCCCCTGTATTTTCTGATCTTTACGCATGGCGATGGGGGCGAGTGCTGTCTTCCCGAAGGCTGCAAACCCGATGTCAAAACCATCCGCGCAGGAGAAATGAAACGAGCGGCGGCGCTTTACCACGCGGAATTGGAGCACCACGCCTTTTTCAACGCCCCGCTTCCGGTGGAATCGTTTCCGAAACGTCATGAAATCGCTCGCATTTGGGCCGATCAAGGATCGCCGGATCGAATCTGCGCTCAGGCCATTCGCCGTTTCAAACCCGATCTCCTTTTGACGTTCGATCCCTTCAATGGCTTTACCGGGCATCCGGAGCATCAGATCACCTCGCGTTTCGCCACCGCAGGCGTGCGTCTTGCCGCCGACGAACGCGAAAACCTCCAAGGGTTGGAAACTCACCGGGTGGATTCGGTGTACTATGGGCTGAATCGCCTGTTCCCATCCGTACTTGCCGGTTCTGCCGATCCTGAACCTGTGACCGAAGTATGGAATGCCACGCAGCCTTGCATCGGCGGAAAAACCTGCGTCGAAAAAATGGCGGAAATCAGCTTTGCCCACAAGACTCAGGCCAATGATATGCGCATGGTTCGGATGCTCAGCCGCTGGATTACCCGACTCCACCTGAGAAAAGCGGACCCGTTTGAGGAAATCCTCGACCCGTTTGAGGTCGTCGCTTGATGTAGACAGTATGGACCGACCGGCATCGTTTCGTAGCATCATTGGTAAAGCAGTGAAACGAAAGGGTTGGGAAAAGCCAATACCCGTCGCTCAGGAGGCTTGAAGACGCTGGGAAATATCTCCAGGTTTTAAAAAATTGTACATTCGTCATATCAACTCTCAGAAAACTGTCCGATAAGTATATTCAGGCTGGAACATTCGTGAAAACCTGCTGCGGCTTGAAAACTCTCGTTCTTTCACTCGTTTCACGATTTTCATTCTCGGCAGACTATTCGGTATGCCTGCGGGTGAAAATCGCTCCAACTGCGTGAAATACCTCCGGTTTTCTGCGTCTCGCTATGGTTTTCATGAATGCTCCGACCAAGGAAGACCGTAACCGAATGTACGGAATTCCAGCAGGCACCACTTCTTGCCAAAGAGCGTGAGAGCGTTTATCAAACGCTTTCGCGTGTCCGACGTCATGCGAACCGAAGCGAAAAACCTGCTTTTCTCCGTAACGAGCATTCGATTCTAAGATGGAATGAAGCGCTTCATGAATGTTAAAATAAAAATCATCGCCACGATTCTCAACTTTAAAACCCTGCCGACAACGATTACCCAGCTATGTGACCTTACGCGTAAAGATACAAGCAACGCCAAGGATTACGAACGCGTCATTAAAAAAGACCCGGCAATGACTGCCAACCTGCTTCGTCTGGCCAATTCATCATATTTCGGTTGCCAAAGGCACGTTGGAGACGTTCGGCAGGCCATCACTCTTCTTGGAAGCCAGCGCGTGTTCGAACTGGCGCTAAGCCTGTCTTTTTCGAAAGCGATTCCCAGCCATTTGGCGGGATACGGGCTGAGTAGCTTAAGTTTCTGGCATCATTGCTCGTCTACGGCGGTTATCGCCGAATACCTTATCAAGGTATTGAAAATGCCTCCTGTCGAAATGCTTTTTACGGCGGGTTTGCTTCATGATATGGGAAAGCTGGCTATTTCCCAGTACTTTGAAGACAATCCCACCGAGGAAGACATTCTGGTATTCGACGGCGAGAACGATATCCTGGAGATCGAGGACCGGGTTTTAGGAACCAATCACAGCGGGATCGGTTCTTTGGTCGCTTCCCACTGGAATTTGCCCGATTCCATCGCTCACGCGGCGCGTTGGCACCACCTGACCCATTGGACGCCGGAATCTTGCGATGCCCATCGCATCGATCTCGTCCACGTGGCGGATCGGCTTTCCCATGCCTTGGAAAGGGGAGACGATGGGGAAATGGTGATGCGCAGCATCGCACCCGCCAGTGTCGAAAGGCTTGGTCTCACTCCAGAATTGCTGGACGAGGTGGCAGAAAACGTGTCGGGAAGCATCGAAAGCCTGCAACATCTCATCGCGTAGAAACTCATTCCTCCAAAATGGCTTCACGCCTGAAAAACGGCATTTTCCAATCATTCTCTAGATAGTGTCGTCACGGGTTATTTAAGCAGCACATCACTCATTAAAACTATGAAAAATCGTCGGAACGAGTGTGCCATAGTCTTACTCGCGGAGCGAGGAAGGCTGTGCTCTCCATGGATTGCACAGCCTCACGGACCTGAAGGTCCGTGAGACTATGGCACACTTTGGATTTGTAAAATATCAATAAAAACATAAGCTTACTGCTTGGTTATATATCACGTGACGACACTGCCTAGCGTTGCATGAAAAGTCGAGGCGCGACTTTTCATGATGAAGTCGTTGTGAATCGAGAAGATTTATCGCAAAAAAATGCCCGACCATTCGGTCGGGCATTTATAATAGAGAGAATAAGGGGGGAGCTTAAAGTACCTCCACCTCTAGAGAGTAGGCACCGCCACCGCCACCGGAAGAACTGTAATAGTCTACTACGATGAAATAGGTTCCCGTTTCGGTAGGCGTGACGTCAAGAACTTCCGCGCCGGAAATGGAAGAGTCTTCTGCACCGATGCAGGTCTCGCAACCCCGGGTGACCCATACCGCTGCATCCCACGAACTCGGAGTCAACGTGATTCTATACGTGGTTCCGGCGTTCAGGGCCACGCCCCAAATATGGTCATTGCCTGCATTGGTGTAATAGTAGTCCTCACACCCTTCCACGTCGTCCATTTGAATGTGATTGCTGCTCGAAGAGGAGTTGCCGCTTGTCGTGGCGGTGTCGCCGTTGAAGCTCAGGTATCCCTCGACGATGCCGGGATCGCACAGCGGTTCGGTATATTCGGTGACCGACCAGTCGGTGATCTCGATCGCGCTTCCGAAACCGGAGGAGACGGAATCGAAGTGGAGGTAGATATCCGCGCCAACTTCCTCGTCGTAAGGAATGATAAGCGAGGCGTTTCCTGCCGAAGAGACGGTGGACGAGCCCAGGCAGCTTTCCGAAACGCCGCATTCCGCGCTCCAGTGCACGGCCATCGGGCCTTCTGCTGTGAAGTCGAGGTTCAACTGCGAGTGGGCATCGATATACTTTTTGAAGACCACATCGTTTCCGGGGAAGTATCCGTTGCAGGTATAGTCTGCAGCGGCCCACGAATAATCGCTCGAAACCGGCGGCGTCAGCATGTCGAGATCGATGGCCGTGTCGCAGGTGTCACCTTCCACGGTTTCGATTGCGCTCAATTCCGCTGTGAGTTTGATGGAACCCACGAAATCGGTTTCGCTGTCCACGATCAGGAACAGGTCAACGGGCTGATCGGTGGGGTTGGCATAGGCGAAATCGTAATCGTATTGCCCTTCCACGCTATACAGGCATTGGGTGTTTTCATGGGGGGCGCATTGGTCGCCGGTGACGATGTACAGGGCGGTTTCGTCTCCACCCAGGCTGTCCATGTGAACGAGCGCGCCTTCGTAAGCACCTACCGTGAGTTGGAACACCACGTCGTTGCCCTCGCCCGCATCGTTCGAGCAGCCGAAGTCCTCGGAGGCGTAATCGTTGCTTGCCTGTCCCAGCACACCTTCCACCGGCGTACCGTCCCCGGTGAGCATGATGGGATTGTCGCAGGTCGCGTTCTCCAAGGCCGTGTAACTGCTGACGTTGACCTCGATATAGAAGTCGCCCGCATGGGTGGTGGTCGAGTAACTGTCTACAAACATGAACACGTTCGTAGTTTCTCCCGTTTCATTGATGTAGAGCAGTGAATTGTCGTTCGGGGAATCCTGGAGATGGATGCACTCGTTGGAGCCTTCCGGCTCACAGTCGTCGCCGACGATCACGTAGAAGATGCCGTCTCCCGATGTACCCGCTTCGATGGCGGCTCCTTCGTTGGGTTGCAGGGTGGTCATGAACACCAGTTCATTGCCACGGCCTCCGGCATAGGTGCTGGTGGTACAGCCCCAATCGTAGGCGCTGTGATCGGCCATGGCTTCCGCGAGACTACCCTCCACCCGGTTGTTTCCGGTATCGGGATCGGGCAGTACCATTGGAGATTCGCAGGATTCGTTAAGGAAAGGTGGCTCGTGTTCTTCGTAGGTCCACACGACGTCGAACGAACCCTCGTCTCCCGTAGAACTACCGTCCACGACGAAATAGTAGGTCTTCGGCTCCAGAAGCGCCTGGAAAGTCCATTCCTGCGTTTCGGTGTAACTGTAATTGATGCAGGAGTTTTCAATGTCCGGGCATTCGTCGGAATAGTAGTTGAACATGTCGAAGCCGCTGGTGATATTATCCAGGTGGAGCCGTACGCGATGAAGCGGTTCGACATCCATCCGGTAGACGAGATCCAGGCCGCTGGAGCCACCCGAACTACAGGAGCCACCGGCCTTGTAGCTGTTGAACGCCGAGACGTTGGATTGGCCTTCCAGGCGGTTCTCTTCGTCCAGCGTGACGTTCTCCGTCAGCGAAATCGCTCCTTCGCAGGTGTTGTTGACGGGTGGCGGATCGAGCTGCTCGACCGTCGCGGCGATCTCGAAGGTTCCCGTGTCATCCGTGTTGTATCCGCTCACGATGACGTGGAAGGTTTTCTCTTCTGGTGTCTGATTGACGACCGAAACGCTTCCCGAGTCGCTGTAGGAATAAATGGTACTGCTTGCCAGACATCCCCGCACGTCGGAGCAGATATCGGTGGCGTACATGGAGGCTTCGAAGTCTGCGGGGAGCAGGTTCGAAAGCGTGAACGTGCCTTCCTGGTACGCGCCGAGCGTGAGCGAATACACGAGGTCGGGGCCCAAACCGCCTATCGAGCAGGTTCCCGAATTCGTATCGTAGAGATTCAATGCATTGGACAGATCGCCGGGGATCGGTTCGGCGTCGGGAATCAGTTCGATCGGAGCGTTGCAGCTCGTGTTCTCCGGTCCCGAATACTCGTCGAAGGCGACGTTCAGGCTGTAAATGCCGCCATTGTCTTCGTAGCGTCCGTCTACGACGAGCCACAGGTATTGTTCTGCTTCGTTGTTGTAGTACGTCAGTCGTTCGGGAGTACTCGTATTCAGGTCCGCTCCCATGAGACACGACGAAACGTCGGTGCAGTCGGTCAGCAGGTACATCGAAGTGTTCCACCTGCCGGTGGCGGTGATACCTTCCAGCGTAGCGTCGATGTAATAGCCCGTCGGAACCAGCATCATATAGACAGCATCCGGACCGTCGATATCCTGACCCGTACAGGTGTCCGAATCAGGTGTCGTGAAGTAGTTGGTCGCGTACTGAGTCGTACCGTTGTAGACACCCGGTCCAGAAATGAAGGTCGGAGCATCGCAGGTGTCGTTCTCCGGGGCGGACATGGAAACGATCAATATCTCGATGACGAACGGACCCCAGTCCATCGCATCCTCGGTATCCGCAATCAGTGTGATGGTCTGGTAGTTCATCGTATCGTTTTCGAGGACGAGCACGTCCGAAGTGATCTGCGCCAGGCAGTCGTCGGCGTCGGTCTCGCAATCCTGATCGTCGAGGTAGCCATACAGTACCGGGGTGAAGGAGTAGGTGGCCTCGTCGCCAATCATGATGCGTGCGTTCGCGGCGTAGCCCGGTTCCAATTCAAGCTGGTAGGCCAGGTCGGGGCCTTCTGCCGGATCGCCGTCGAGGCAGCCGTTCACTGCACCGGTAGGCGCGTGATCTGCGCTGGCGAAATCGAACGTTCCTTCGTAGTACACGTAGCCGTCCACAGGCGTCAGCGCTTCCGGTTCTCCGTTGCACAGGTCGTTGGCGGGCGCGTCGATGAAGTCGATTTCGAACTGAATGGCGAATTCGCCCTGATCGTCGGCAGCCGCTCCGTCCACGATGAAGTAAAGGATTTGCGATCCGGAAGCTTCCAAATTGCGGTAAAGAATCTCCTCTCCACCGTCGCCGTATGTGTCGCGACCCATCACACATGCATCGGCGATGAGTTCATCCGCGCAGTTTCCTTCGCCGGAAATCAAGTACAGCGAGGTGTCGAAGTTGGTGCCGTCTTCAAGCAGCGTCGCCCGTACGTAAGCACCCTCGGCCAGTTCCACCATGTAGGCCACGTCTTTGCCCGCCGAATCCGTGTCGGAACAATCACCGGTGGTCGGATTATAGTCGTTTTCGAAAATCGACGTCGTTCCGGTGAAGTTGAACGTACCGAAATCGTTGAGACTCAGCATGGCGGTTTCGCTGATGGCCGCATCCTCGCAGGTGTCGTTGTCGTTGATCGTGAATTCTTCCACCGTCACGTTCAAAGCGTAGCTGCCGAGGTCTTCCGTGGCTCCGGAATCCACCACGATATACAACGTCGTCGCATCCTCTGCGATGTACGTCAGTTCTTCTTCTCCGTTGCCGGAGAGATCCTGGGACACCAGGCAGGAGGCGGCGAGGTCGTCGCAATTCGTCGCGAACCACAGCACGGAGTCGAAACTTGTAGCATCCGGATCGAGTGCAGCGATCATCCGTTGATTTTCAGCGAGTTGGATCACGTACACGACATCGTGACCCGGAGTCGAAAGGCTGCATTCACCCGTGAGAGCGGTGTAATCGTCGGCGGTGTTGATCGTCTGGCCTTCGTAGCGCACGGGCACGCCGAATTCCTCCACGACGATTTCCGTTGCGGTGGAGCAGTCGTCGTTGGGCATTGGCGTCAAGGAATGGAACTGCACGTTGAGCGTATACGAATAAGCGACAGTCGCGCTGTAGCCATCGACGATCAGGAAATAATCTCCCGGCTCGCTGACCAGCACGTTTTCGGGGTTGCCCGAATCGCTGCCCGCCGCGCAGGTGCCGTCGATGTCGTTGCAATCGGTCACGGCGTACAACACGGCGTCGGAGCCGTCGTCCGGGCTCACTTCCGCGTAGAAATACTCGTTTTCACCGAGAGTGATGGCGTAGGCTACATCGCTACCGTCCGCTTTTACATACCCCGTACAAGCGTCATTCGTGGGGCCGTAATCGTGTACCATGCCGACCGTGGTTCCGGTGTATTCCCCACTGCCCTCGATCGGTATGGCGTTGCCGCAGAATTCACCGGGAAGCGGGGTCCAGAGCACTACGTTGAGGAGGTACGGTCCGACCTCCGCGTCGAACAGAGCCGGAGATTGTCCCACTTCGATGATGACGTCCATTTCTTCGTCGGGGCTGTAACCGCTGATGGACGAGAAGTTGCTTTCGCCGGAATCGTCGTCCGCCCAGGTGCCGATGACTTCACCGGTGTTGGCGTCGCGAAGAACCAGATAGGTGTCGACGTCGGAACCACAGAAAGGCTCCGTCGAAACGTTGAGGAAATCGTCCGCAGAGACGGTTACGACATAAAAGTCTTTGTCGAAACTGTCCGTCGGCGCCAGAGATCCGAAGATCGTGGCGCTTCTTTCCGTATCCAGCGAAACCGGCTGCGGATTCTCCCAACCTTCAAGGCCGAGCGCTTCCGCCGCGATACCGTCCGGAAGCAATACTGCGCAACGACCGTCGGTGCAGGCCATCATGTCGCAGCCGCAATCTCCGTCTTCGGTACAGCTTTCAGAGCAGAAACCATCCTGGCAGATCCCGCTGAGGCATTCGCCGTCCTCGCTGCATGGATCGCCCAAGCCGAACTCCGGTCGTTCGCAATACCCGGAGGAGAGACAGGCCGTCGGAACCGTGCAGGACAGACTTACCGGCAGACATTGATGTTCCTGGCCGTCGGGAATGGAACTACCCGAAATCAATGCACAAACGGTTCCTTCCGGGCAGCTGTCGGGATCGCTGGGAATGCAGCCGCGCCCGCAGAACGCCCCGCTTCCGGCAGGATCGCTGACGCACCGGTTGCCGTCGTTGCAATTCGCGCTGGAGGTGCAGGGGTAGCAGATATCGCCCGGAATCGGCACGAAGACCGGATTGCCGGGGCAGTCCGTGTCCTCAATGCAAGTTTCGGCACAGGTTCCCAACAAACATTCTGCGGAAATGCAGTCGTCATGGAAACGGCAGGTCCAGAAGGACGGTGTTTCACCGAAGCCTTTGATGCAGTTCGGGCCGTCCTCCAAGCCGTAATCGAAACAGGCCATGTTGTCCGCGCCCGTGCAGGCTTCTCCCACCGTCTCACAGGTTTCCGAGCAGTAGGCATTGTCGTTGTAGTTGTCCTGGAAGCACATGCCGCTTATGCAATCGGCGTTGTTTCGGCAGGGTTCACCCAGCACCGTGTTGCCTACGAGCGCCGGATCGATGCACTCGGAGCCGCGTGGGTCTTCGTAGTCGTAGCAGGTGAAACCGCTCGGGCAACTGTTCGGGTCCGCCGAACAATCCAGCGTGCAGCGTCCGTCCGCGTTGCAGAATGCATCGTCGTCGCCGCACTGTATGTCATCCACGCAGTCTCCGCCCAGTTCGATGGCAAGCAGGCGGTTGGGCAGACAAATGCTTTGCGGAGTGGCCATTGTGGCGATATTGACGCTCTTCGGAGTGTCGATGGTGAAAACGTAGTAGTCGTGGTCGCCAACCGGATCGACCATTCCCATAAACGCCGAAGGCAGCGCTCCGCTGTTGGCTTCATCCATCGAATTGTTGGGTTCGGTTTCGACGATGGGCGTCAGGGTGGTTGTATCGGCGTCTTCCCGGATTTCGATGGTGTAGTTGCCGGTTCCGTAGTCGAAATAATGGGCAACCTTGACGTAATAGGTGCCTGGCGTGGAAAGCGCTTGCTGGATCAGGGAATAGGTGTCTGTGCCGCCGTCGTCGTCGTTGGCCAACTGGGTGCCGTCGGCGTTATACAGCCAGATTTCCGTATCCACGGTGGATAGCGTGATGCCGGTTGCGTGGCACAAGCCTTCTTCGCAGGTGCCCTGGCACAATTCGGTGCAGAAGCGTTCCCCCAGCGCACTTTGGCATTCACCGGATTCGCAGTCTTCATCGAGGATGCACGCCTCGCCGAATTGCTTGAGTTCGGCAGGCTTGATGCGTTCGCACAGGAAACGCTTTTCATCGGCGCAGAAGTGCAACCCCATTTCCCACAGGTCGCCTTCATCCACAAGGTCGGGTTCCATGCCGATGGTGCCGCAGTTGTTCAACTCGGAATTTCGCGCATCGAGCATATCTTCCATGTCGGACCACGAGAGGTTCGCGTCAACCCATTCTCCTCCCTCCGGGTCGAGCCACTCATAATCTCCTTCGTCGTCGAGATCGTTCAGGCCGGTCCACCAGGTTTTCTGGGCGTCCACATACATGTCGGTGTAGAACAGATTCATTTCGGCCTGGGAGTTGACGGTCATCAGGTCGCCTCCCCATGCACGGCAGAACGCCGCCGCTTGAGACCAGGTCAGGCGGTTGTCGTAGCCGCTGGCCAGGTATTCCTTGCCCGCCAGTTCGAATACCACATCTTCCATCGTACAAACCATCGAACCTCCGGTGCAGACTCCCTGATCGCAGAAGGTATCGATGGTGCATTCGTCGCCATCCTCGCAGTCCAGACCATCCATGGGGCCGCTGGGATTGCTGCAATTGCCGGTATCCGGATTGCAAATTTCGAAGGTGCAGGGGTCGTCGTCGTCGCAATCGATAGGAGCGAATTCGACGCAGCCGTCCAGACCGGCCAAGACGTGGTTGGGATGGCATTCCTCCCGCCCGTTGCAGATGTCGTCGTCGTTGTTGCAGAAAGAGTCGTCCGGTTCGTGCACGCAGCCGTTCACGGGGTCGCAGGAATCGTTCGTGCAGATGATCCCGTCGTCGCAGGTGTCGGTTTCTCCGCCTACGCATTCGTTCTGATCGTTGCAGGTGTCGTTGATGGTACAGGGATCGCCGTCGGAGCAGGGGTCGCCTTCCGGGCAGTCCACGCAGGTCCACTGGCCGGGCTTGCACAATCCATCCGCGCCGCAGACGTCGTTTTCGGTACATTCGTCGTCGTCCGAACAATCCGTTCCCGGAAGCGGAGTGTGCACGGCTCCAAGCACCGGATCGCAGGTGTCTTCGGTGCACACTTCGTCATCGTCGAGATCGTCTGCCGAAATGTCGGTATAAACGCAGCCGGTGAGGTTGCCTTCCTCGGCGTTGGCCGGGGAGCAGAGGTCTTCGATGGTGCAGATGTTGTCGTCGTCGCACGCGGCGTGGTCCGGGTAGTTTTTGCATTCGCCAAGGAAGTCGTCGCAAACGTCGAAAGTGCAGGTGAATCCATCGTCGCACAGGGCGTCGTCCGCCACGAACGTGCAGCCTTCACCGAGGATGCAGGCGTCGGCGGTGCAAGCGATATAGTCGTTGCAGGCCGTATCGTCCGGTTCGTGCGTACATTCGTAGCTCGTGGCATCGCCGTTGCAGCCATCGGTCGTGCACTCGATCCCGTCGTCGCAGTCGGGAATATCGTTGTACAGGCAGCCTTGTACGACATCGCAGGAACCGACACCGTTGCAGAGGTTGTCCGAGGTACATTGCGTATGATCCGGCTCGTTGGTGCAGTCGTTCACGGTATCGCAAACATCCACGGTACACTCGACGTTATCATTACACAGGGTATTGTCCGCCAGATGCTCGCAAGTGCCGGAGCGGCAGACGTCGTTGGTGCAGGAAATGTCGTCGGTGGTGCAGGCCGTATCGTCGGCTACCGGAGTGTATTCGCACTCCGAACCGTTCCAGCTTCCGGTCATGCAGGGGTTGGTGGATTCGCAGTTGGGGGGAAGATCTTCGTCGATTTCTTCTTCCTCGGCTTCGATTTCATCGGCCTCTTCGATCTCATCCGCGCCTTCGATTTCATCCGCTACTTCGATTTCGTCGGCTTCTTCGATTTCATCCGCGTCTTCGATCTCATCCGCTACTTCGATTTCGTCGGCCTCTTCAATTTCATCCGCTACTTCGATCTCGTCAGCTTCTTCGATCTCGTCGGCTTCTTCGATTTCATCCGCGTCTTCGATCTCGTCGGCCTCTTCGATTTCATCCGCTACTTCCACATCGTCGGTGACATCCACGTCATCGGTGACGTCCACGTCGTCCGTCACGTCTACGTCGTCCACGGTGTCTTCGTCACCGGGCTGTTGCTCGGTGGTTTCCTGGTCTCCGGGAGTGGAGGTTGCGTCGCCGTCGCCACTTCCGCAGCCAAAGGCATTCAGTGTCAGAAATACAAACAGCAATAGGCATGGGCTGAGTTTCTTCCAAGGGTTCATGAGAGAATCCTCCTTCAAAAGGTGGCAAGGCGGTAAAGGCCGGATCAACGATGTATTCAGTAATGATGAAAACGTAAAAAGTCTGAGTTATATAATCTATAGGTTAGGACGGGTTTCTGTCAAGCAATGCTTATATCGAACAATGAGATTTCGGCCTTGAATGACGCGATAAAGAGGGTTTTTTCACAACTTTTTCACCTTTACTTGACAGTATGAAGACGAGTGGAATAAAAAAGTGAGTCGAAAAGCATCGAACCAAAAAAACGAGATGGAAGTATTGCGAGTCCGTACTGGATAAAAGGAGAACCCGTATGTCGAGCACCAATCCGTATTATGTTGACGAGTCACGCCCCTGGTTCAGCAAAGAGGCAGGTTGGCCTGAAGAAGTGCCGAAAAACATTGAATTTCCGAAGATTTGCCTCGGAGAACTTCTGCGGGAGACTGCAAAGAACTACCCGGACAACATGGCGATCTGGTTCCAGGATACCTGGATGACCTACCGCGAACTGGACGACCTCGTCGATCGCGTCGCCACCGGATTTCACAAGCTCGGCCTGAAAAAAGGCGATGTCGTGAGTCTGTTGCTTCCCAACAGCTTCCAGTACGTGGTCTGCTATTACGCCTGTATGCGCCTGGGCTGTATCGCTTCGGGAATCAACCCGACCTACAAACCCCAGGAAGTCTTGCACCAATTGAAAACGGTGGGAACCAAGGCTATCGTCGTACTAGACGTATTATACGAGGGGGCACTCGCTCCAATTCTCGAACAAACGAGTATCAAAACTCTGATCGGGACGAATATCACCGACATGATGAAGCTTCCCTGGTGGAAGAAAAAACTGGGTACTGCACTGGGTAAAATTCCCCGGGCGGAACTTCCCGCCGGGACAGTTTCCCTGACCGATCTGATGAAAACCACGCCCAATCTTCCCAAAGTGGATCTCGATGTCACCGATACGGCCACTTACATCATGACGGGTGGAACTACCGGCGTTCCCAAGGCAGCGGTGCTGAGCCACGAAAACCTTGTCTGCAACGCGGTTCAGACCAAGGCGTGGATATACAAAGTCGTGGCGGGCTGCTGCAATGTCGGTGTGTTGCCTCTGTTCCACAGTTTCGCCATGACGGCGGTGATGAACAGCTCGGTGGCGGTCGGAGCATACATGCTGCTGTTCCCGCGTCCTCCCGCGACGGACGAACTGGTTGAAAAGATTATGGAATTTGGCAAGGACGAAGGCACCATGTACTGCGGTGCGGAAATTCTTTTCCAGAAAATGTCTGAGTTGCCGGGCATCGAAACGATGGGAATCAATCGCAAGATGGCCCTTTGCGTTTCGGGTGCCGGTCCGTTGCATCGACCGGTGCAGGAAGAATTCGAGCGCAAAACGAGTGCACGGCTGGTCGAAGGCTACGGCCTGACGGAATCCTCCCCGGTAATCTCCGCCGGACCGTTCTGGGGCAACCGCGAAATCGGCACCATCGGACTGCCTTTCCCCGGAACCGAGTGGCGTATCGTGGACATCAGCGACCCGACCAAGATGAAAGAGCCCTGCCCGGTAGGTGAGGAACCGGACGAGGAGAAGCATTTGGGTGAAATCGCCGCCGCCGGTCCGCAGATCATGGTGGGCTACCTCAACAAGCCGGAAGAAACCGCCGAAACCATTGTGGAAATGGACGGCAAGCGCTGGTTGCTGACCGGTGATATCGGTTTTATGGACCCCCAAGGTCGAATCAGCATCCGCGACCGCAAAAAGCAGCTCATCAAGTACAAGGGATATTCCGTTTTCCCGAAGGAAGTCGAGGAGTTGGTGGGGATGCACGAATCCATTCGGGAAGTGGCTGTCGCAGGATTGCCGGACAAGGAAACCGGCGAGAGAATCAAAGCCTGGATCGTGCTCAAGGACAATTACAAGGGAAAGATCACCATCGAGGAACTGGCGAAATGGTGCAAGCAGTCGATGACCCATTACAAGGTGCCTTCGTACCTCGAATTCATCGACGAGTTGCCCAAAACCCTGGTTGGCAAAGTGCTGCGGCGCGAATTGCAGGAAAACGACCCGATTTACAAGGAGTGGTCGAAAAAAGACTGATTTCGAGCGTCTAACAAAAGCTTAACAAATCCAACGGGATCGTGCATAACTGTACGGTCCCGTTTTCTTTGAGGAAATGCTTTTTCGCGAAAGGATGACGTCGTGCGACCTTTTTCCCTGTGGATGGCGGCATGGGTGCTGGCGGTCGGTTTTCTCGTAGGCTGCGGGAGCGACGACTCGTCCGATTCGGGAGATCTTACAGGCGATGGTGACCAGGAGATTCAGGCTGAACAAGAGGAAGCCGAGACTGCTCCCCGCCCGGAATACGCGCTGGACGACGTGTTGCGAATCAACCAGATCCAGGTGAAAGGCACACACAACAGCTATCATGTCTTCGAAGGCGAGCCGCAACCGGTATTCGGCGGAAATCTCGACCCGTTGGACGTTCAGGCCGACGAGCAGGGCGTGCGACAGTTCGAAATCGATGTCCATTACGACCCGGACGAAGGATTTCTGGTTTACCATACCGAATATGGAGACACCGGGTCCAACTGCGAAACTCTCTTCGATTGTCTGACGTTGCTGAAAAACTGGTCCGATATCCATCCCGGCCACCACGTGTTGTTCGTATTCATTGAACCCAAGGATGACAATGCACCCCTGCAAATGGTGGAACACTCCGACGATCTGGATGCCCTGATCGAGTCGGTCTGGCCACCGGAACGCCTGATCCGGCCCGACGACGTGCGAGGCGAATTTTCCACCTTGCGCGAAGGAATCGAAAACAACGGTTGGCCGACGATGGGCGAGGGCCGCGACAAGGCCCTGTTCATTTATTTCGATTCCGACGAGTATCGGGATGCCTACCTCGAAGACCATCCGAACGCCGAGGGACGCACGATGTTTCCGCGCTCGGACAAGAAACTGGATTCGCCCATCGGCGCGTTCATCAATTGTGACGATCCTACACAAGATGCCGAAAAGATTCGTGAATTCACCGATGCAGGGTTTCTCGTGAGAACCCGTACCGACGTGGCCGGATCGGAGCCCGCCGCAGGTGACCGGTCCCGCATCGAAGCGGCGCTCGCTTCCGCCGCCCAGATGATAAGCACCGACTACCCCGTGCAGATCGATCTTTTCGAGTACTCGTTCGACATCCCCGACGGTGCGCCGAGCCGCTGCCACCCGTTTCTGGCCCCGGAAGGTTGTGAATCCACGGATGTGGAGAACCTGCCGTAATGGTGTAACTGCCTGAATTTTAGACTTTTTCAATAGTTTGCGGCGGTGTGTGGCATGGGCCAACCGCAGGTTGCCCATGTGCATGGTTGGGTACACGGGCAAGCGAACGTTTCACGTCGCTTGAACCGTGCCACCCTTTGTTTCCAGGGTTTTCCATCGCTAATATCAAAATAAAAACCACTCTAACTACTTGAATTTTGGACATTTTTAGGAGCGAACCAAGCAGCGGAAGGCATCCATTTGCCATCATCCCCACTGCTGGACCACGACGGTTCCCAGCAGCAGCAACAAGACGACGACCATCAACGGACGGATGATTTTCTCACCTTTTTTCAGCGCTAAGCTCGACCCCAGCGCCCCTCCTGCAATACCCCCCGCCGCCGTGAACAGTCCGAGCGGCAGCAGCACTTTTCCATGAAGCAGGAATATCAGCAGCGCCCCGGCGTTGGAGGCAACGTTCGTCAGCCGTGCATTGGCAGAGGAGGACACGAGATCCAAGCCGAGTATCCAGTAAAATGCGAGCGCCAAAAATGCGCCGGTGCCGGGGCCGTAGAAGCCGTCATAGGCTCCCACGACTCCGCCAATCACGAATGATTTCAGCCAGATACCCTGCACAGACGGGGATTTCTCTTTTCGAATCCCAAGGCGTTTTTGAAACAGGAAAAATACGAGTACCAGCGGTGTAAGGATAAGAACCACCGAGTGAATCGCCGTTTCGCTAAGAGTGAGCGCCAGGCGAGATCCCCCGGCGGACCCCATCAGCGCACCCGCCACGGCCACGAGACCGATGCGAAAATTCAGGCGTTCGGCTTTCCAATAGCGAAGGGTCGCCGTCAATGTGCCCATAAACCCGGAAAATTTATTCGTGGCCAGCGCGGAATGTGGGGGCAACCCGGCGGCAAGGTAGGCAGGAAGGGCGATCAATCCCCCACCGCCCGCGATGGAATCCACGAACCCCGCGAGAAAGGTGAAAAATACGAGAAACGCCGTGGTGGCGAGATCCATGTCCATCGTCGATCGTCGATCCTCTCCCGCATCGGTGTTTTAAGCGGTTGTTTTCTTTAGCCTTTTATGCTTCGAGGCAACAGCATCTGGTGATGCGGACAAATCGACGCCGGATTCTGGTAAGCCGCCCCCGCGAAGGCTTCGAGATAGCCCCGGAGATCCTTCAGGTACACCAGTTCGTCCACGAGACCATATCGGGCGCAGAATTGCGGACGGGAGTTGTCGTGGTACTGCTTCGCCAACTCGTTCATTTTCTCGACGACCGGTTCCAGCGGATGTCCCGCCTTCTTTTCCTTGACGAGCCTGCGGGAATACGTCGCGACCGCCGCCGTTTCCCCGTGCATGACGTAGATTTCCGTAGCCGAGGTGCCAAGAGTGAAGGCGTTGTGGCGGTTGGCGTTGGGACCGCCCATGACGTAATGAGCTGCCGCACTGCCTTTGCGCAGCACGACGAGCATCATCGGCAGATCCGTTTGCTGGATCGAGTAAATCAACGACTGCCCCAGCCCCAACAATTCGGCGCGCTCGGCGTCGTCGCCCACGTCGATGCCGCTGGTGTCCTGGAACCAGACGATCGGCACCCGGTCGCGACCGCAGAAGGTGACGAACTCGTTCATTTTAATCAACCCCTGTCGGTAGAGTTTGCCGCCGATGCCGGGATAATCCGCGTATTCCGGGTAGTTTTTGCCCAAATAGCCCTGCCGGTTGCCGATACAGCCGATCAACTGGCCGTCGATCTTCACGAGGCCGGTGTAAACTTCGGGGCCGTAGTCGGGGCGGAACTCCATGTGCTCGCTGCCATCGACGAGCCGGGCGAGGATTTCCTCGAAGGCGTAGACTTCCTTCTGGTTGAAAGGCAGCAGGTGGTAAAGATCCTCGACGGGAAAACGGGGGGCTTTCGGGGCTGCGACGCGGAAGAAATCAGGGTCGTAAGCCGGGAGTTTCTTTACATAATCCTTGATGCCGTCGAGCACTTCTTCTTCCTTGTCGTACACGAAGCGGAAGAAACCGGTTTCGTCGTAATGGATTTCCGTGCGTCCGGGGGGACGAACCTTGAATTCCATCGCTTTTTGGATGATTTCCTCGACGGTTTCCAGGTCGAAATGCCCCTTGGGAGCCATGCCCGACACGATGCCCACGCCGCCCACGGCGATGTTGGCGTCCTTGTGGGCGATCAACACGGTGGGGCTGATGCCCTGATAGCCTCCCCCGGCAGGGTTGGTGCCGTAGATACCCGCCAGAATCGGAATCCCGGCCTGATTGAGTTCGGCGTGACGGAAAAACGGCGTACCGGAGCCGCGCCGGTTGGCGTAAAACTTCTCTTGTTCCGGTAACTTGGCTCCGCTGCAATTGACGAGCCAGACCAGCGGAACCCGCAGACGCCGGGCAAGGTCGGTGACGCGCAGAATGTTTTCCGACTGTCCCGGCAGCCAGGCTCCGGCCATGACTTTGTTGTCGAAACCGATCACTACGGTCCAGCGTCCCTCGATGCGGGCCAGGCCGTCGATGACGTTTGTCGTGCCCTCTTCGTTGTCCATCGGGTTGTACAGCATATGAAGCGGATGCCAGGTGCCGGGATCGATCAGGTATTCCAGGCGTTGCCAGACGGTCATCCAGCCTCGTGCATTGATTTTTTCGGTGGGAAAACCGGCGTTTTCCACGGCCTGCCGGGCTTCGGCGATGGCCTGCTCCATCTCCTGGAGTTGGTTGGCGCTATCAGTTGTGCGCTTGATGCGTCCGGGTTTCAATTCCTTGCCGAAGGGCTGCATGGTTTCGAAATAGGGTTTCATCGTGTTTCTCCTGAAAAACTCGAATACGGAATTCCGAATATCTTTGAAAAGAAAGATAAAAACATGCCAAGAGGTACGTTGTCCCGTGTTCCAGAATGGGACTTTGCACCTCTTGAACCAAAGAGTAGCGTTTTTTGCGTTCGATGTGAAGGGGAATCGGGGAAGAACGATTGGCAAGGCAGGGCGCTTCAATTCTACTTCTTTCCACGGTTTCCAAGGAAGGATGGGTGCCAAGGTCTTTCGCCGTCAGGCGAATGGCCTTGAAAACACGAAGAATCCGGGCCATCGATCCGTTCCGGATCGAAGACCCGGGCACCCTTTCCACGATTCGCCGAGTTGGATTCGTGCCGAATCAAGAATTGAATCACCCTGTTGGCAAGGCTTCTAGCTTGCCCGCAGAGTGACGCTGTGGTATTTTTCGAGATATGGGAAGCAACTTCCCTTGGGAGCTTGAAAAACCATCAGGGGGGAACGAGGCGTTTCCGAAGCCGGAAGGCTTGATATGTCTGTTTCCTTCGGGAGGGTACGTGGTCGAAACCGAAAACATCGTGCGCCATACGGTCGTGATCGATCCGCCGTCGGTGCTGGCCGAGATCGTGGGCAGCGCCAATCGCAACCTCAAGCGGATTTCCGAAAAAACGGGCGCAACCATCGATTTGCGCGGTGAGGAACTTTCCATTTCCGGGGATGCGTCCGCCGTGGCGCTAGCGGTGACGATTCTGGATCAGTTTTCCCAACTGGCACGCAAGGGTTTCGAGTTGGGCGAGGAAGAAGTCCGGCGGGGTGTGGCGATACTTATGCGCGACCGGAAGGCTTCCTTGCAAAGCATATTTCTGGATTCGATTCCTCTGCCCAGTGGAAAACGACACGTCGCACCGAAATCTCCCAACCAGCAGCGATATGTGCACGCCATGCGTGAAAACGACATGGTGCTGGGCATCGGACCTGCCGGAACGGGAAAAACCTACCTTGCGATGGCGATGGCCATACATTTTCTTTACAAGAAACAGGTCAAACGCATCGTGCTTACCCGTCCCGCCGTGGAGGCAGGCGAAAAGCTGGGGTTTTTGCCCGGCGATATCGCCGAAAAGGTGAATCCCTACCTTCGTCCGCTTTACGACGCTCTCCACGATCTCGTGCCGATGGAAACGGTGCATCGGTGGATGTCCGGCGGCGTGGTCGAGGTGGCACCTTTGGCCTTTATGCGGGGACGCAGCCTGAACGATAGTTTCATTATTTTGGATGAGGCCCAGAACACCACGACGGAACAGATGAAAATGTTTCTCACGCGCATGGGCTTCGGGTCGAAAGCGGTCGTCAACGGCGATGTGACCCAGGTCGATCTGCCTTCGGGACAGATGTCCGGACTGGTGCAGGCGATGCAGGTTCTAAAGGGCGTGGAGGGCATCGGCCTATGCCGGTTCGGAGAGGAGGACGTGGTGCGTCACCCTCTGGTTCGGCGAATCGTCAGGGCTTACGAACGCGCAGAGACGGAAAAGCGTCCCGACACAACACAAAAAGAAACGCGGGAGGAATCCGATGTCTAAGGAAACGACGGAACAGGAACGCGACGACACCGTGGTTTTCTCCGGACGTTCCGGAGCCGCATCGAAAGAAGAACCCGGCGGAAAAAAGCGGCTGATGGCCCGGATTTTCGGCAGTTGGCAGGATTTGGAAACGACGCCTGCGAAATCCATTCTCGCCGTTGCGTTCGCCATGTTGCTCGGCGCAGCCCTGCTGCCGCGTTTCGACTCCAGCGTGGTGATCGAGGATGCCAAAGTGGGGTTGATCGCCCCCTACGACGTTCGCGCTCCGGCGGACATGCAGGTCGAAGACCCCGAAACCACTCAACTCAAGCGCGAGGAATCGGCCAGCGCAGTTCGTCCCGTGTATGTCTATCGTTCCGAACTCGCCTCGGAAACGGTGCAGAAAGTCGATCGATCCTTTAACAAGCTTCGCGAAGATCTGGTCAACTGGATCGTGGAACATCAGGTCGAACTGGAAAAAAAGCCTTCCAATCCCAAAGAGAAGCCTATTGAGCCAAATCCGGACGAACCCCTCGTACCTTCCCGAGAAACGATGGCGCAATCCCTGGAAGAATATATGGCCGTTGTGTTTCGCAATGGCGAACTTAAATCTGCGCTGGACAAGGATTTTCCCTCGTTCAACCTCTCGTTCGGTCGAACGCTGGGTGTCGTGTTGCCGGATCGCGAGTTCGTGCAGATCGTTCGTCAGGGTGTTCCCCGGCGTTTCCAGGAAGAACTGAAGCGGGTTGTCGGCAAACTGATGGGGTACAGGCTTGTAACCAACCTCAATCTCATCGAAACCGGCAAGGACGATCGCGTATTCGTGCATAGTCTCGATACGCACGCCGGTCCGGTGGAATATCTGCAACGGCTCGACCGATCGTTTCTTGAAATCAACCAGGTGAATCGGAACTTCTGGTCTTTCGTCGCCTCTCCGGAAGGATGGACGAAAAAGGAGCGGGAATTTCTGGTTTCGGTGGCGCTGCAACTGATCCAGCCCAATTTCATCTATGACGGCCAACTTACCGAAACCTACCGCAAACGTGCACGGGAGGAAGTCAAGCCGGTGGTGATTCCCCTGAAAAAGGGGGAGGTGATCGTCCGCAACGGAGAGGCTCTGACAACGCGCCATTTGCTGATTTTCAAGACGATGCAACGAGAGCTTTCATTTTGGACCCTGGGAATGGTGTTTTTGGGAAAAGCGTCCCTTTTGTTGCTGGGTTTCGTGATTTTGTATCGTTTCGGTCGCAAAAGCATCTCGAAATTCAGCTCCAGCACTCGTTCCATCGTGATGATGGGCAGCCTGCTGGTGTCCTTCACCCTGCTTACACGCCTTGTGGCTTACCTTGGTGGCATCGTCGAGCATTCCGCCTCGCTGCCGGAAGGATTTTATTATTACCTTGTGCCGGTGGCGGTGGCTCCGGCGGTGGTACGTATCATCCTCAACAGCGAAACCGCCATTCTTTACACCGTGGTTTGGACCTTGATATTCAGCCAGATGACCAACGATCCGATTCAATATGGTTTTTATTGCATGTTCGGCGGTCTCATCGGAAGCCATGCTTTCTCCAAGATGAAGAACCGGAAAATCGTATTCCTTTCGGGGTTTTACGTCATACTGTTGGGCGTTTGTATCGTGGTGTTGTCCCAGTTGATTCAGGGAGAAATGAACCTGCGCCAGATGAGCAGCGTCCTGATCGCGGTGGTGATCGGTGGCCTTGCCATGGGACCGCTGATCCTGCTGATTATCACCGTCATCGAATCGCTGTTTGACTACACCACCGACCTCGGACTGCTCGAACTCGCCAACCTGAACCATCCGTTGCTCAAGCAATTGATCGTTCAGGCTCCGGGCACTTATCACCACTGCATCATCGTCGGTTCGATGGTCGAAGCCGCCGCCGAGTCGATTCGAGCCAATCCGTTGCTCGCGCGTGTCGGGGCGTTTTACCACGACGTCGGAAAGATCAAAACCCCGCAATATTTCGGGGAAAATCTGTCGGGAGGACGAAACAATCCCCACGACAAGACCAGCCCCAACATGAGCGCCAAAATCCTCCAGGGGCACGTCCGGTACGGACTCGAACTGTCGAAAGAGCACAAGCTCGGTCGGGTCATCACCGATCTCATCGCCCAACACCACGGCACCACGCTGATGCAGTTTTTCTACGTAAAAGCTCAGAAACAGGCGGAAAACGACCCCAAGGCCCAGCCTTTGCACGAGCACGAGTTCCGCTATCCCGGACCCAAGCCCCAGACGCGCGAAGCGGCGCTGATTATGCTAGCCGATTCCTGCGAGGCTGCCAGCCGAAGCTTGCAGGACGCCTCGCCCGAACGGATCAAAGGTCTGATACAGAAAATCATTAACAAGCTGTTCAGCGACGGTCAGTTCGACGAATGCGACCTGACCCTGCGGGATCTGCACAACATCGCCCGGTCATTCACGCATACTCTTAGCGGAATGCACCATCACCGGCCCAGTTACCCGGACATGAAAAAGGAAAGCGCGCCGGAAAACCGCGAGACCACGACGATCAAACGTGTTAAAAATGCCGAAAACGGTTCGGAGGATCGAACGAATGGAAGTGCTGGTGCTCAACCGACAAAGAAAGACACCGTTGAATCCACAGAAGTGGATCTCGAAGATGACGCGGATCTTAAACGCCTTGGGATGTGAGGAAGACGACCGGGTAACGCTCGTTTTCGTCTCCGATCGCAAGATCCGTGAATTGAACCGTGATTTCCGGCAGAAAAATCAGCCCACCGACGTGCTGTCCTTTCCCGGAGACCGCGATTCCATCACTGGCGATCCCGGCCACCTGGGCGACGTCATCATCAGCGTGGAGACGGCTCAAAGGCAGGCCGACGAAGCCGAGGCAACGTTGAATGAGGAAATCTTGCGGCTGCTCGTTCACGGTCTGCTGCACCTGAAAGGCTATCGGCACGACGATGCCGCAGAGCGCCGGAAGATGCGCGACCGCGAACGCCGGATCATTCAAAAGGTTTCGCAAGGGGAGGACGCGTAAATGCTGCAATCCTTCTGGGGCGCGGTCGTGCTGGCGCACCTGAGCGGCTTGTTGCTGTCGCTGTCTCACCCTACCGCCCTGCCTCTGATTTCCGTGGATGAAGGCTACCTGCTGCATGGCAGCTGGCAATGGGTGCTGGCGTTCATCGGGATGATTCCCTTTCTTTACGCCAGCGAAAAACTCAAGGGAATCAAGCGCTTCGCCGTGGCCATGGTCATGGCCGCCAGCTATTTCTACTACGGCATTTATTGGATCAATATCTCTCTGAACATTTACGGGATGCTTCCGCTCGTGCTGTCGATGGCGGTCTGCCTGGTGCTCGTGCTGTACGTTTCTTTGTATTGGGCGGCGGCGTTTCATCTTTCGGCCTGGATCTCCGAGCGTCTTCGGCTGCGTGTGTCGCTCACGCTTCCGGTTTGTCTCACGGCCATGGAAATCCTGCGAAATTACGTATTTACCGGGTTTTCCTGGCACAACATCGCCTACAGCCAGTACAACAACCCACCGATTCTTCAAAGCGCCAGCGTTTGGGGCGTTTACGGCCTGACCTTCCTCATCGCCCTCGTCAACGCCGTGATGTACGAACTCTGGCGCACGCGGCGCGTCGAAGGGCTTCGTCCCGTGAAAGTTCCCCTACTTCCGACCGTTATTTTCTTAGTGCTGACGCTGAGTTACGGCGGCTGGCGGCTGGCCACCCAGGGAGACCGCGAGGCCGATGCCTCCGTGCTGGATATCGCTGTGGTGCAGGGCAATATCGAGCAGGGCATCAAGAATCTTTCCGCGCAACATGCCGACGCCATTCGGGAAATCTACATCCGGTTGTCCGACCAGGTGCCGGAGGAGGTCGATCTCGTGATCTGGCCCGAGGCGGCTTATCCGTGGTCGATTCCCTACAATACGCCCAACATGAGTATCTACCTCGACTGGCCCGACCGTCAGGAACTGCCCTGGAGGATGATCGTCGGTGTGCCTGTGTACGAACGGTTGAGATCCAAAGCGGAACGCCTGGAATGGGGCGACGACACCAAGTATTACAACTCGGCTATGCTCCTTGACCGCAATTACGACGTGCAAGGGCTGTTCAAAAAAAGCCACCTTGTGCCCTTCAGCGAGTATGTCCCGAAATTTTTCAAAACGCTTTTGGGCATCAAGCAAATCATCCCCAATACGGGCAGTTTCGACGAAGGCGCGCCGGGCTCGACGCTCGATTGGGATGGTATTCGTGCAGGCGTGTTGATCTGCTTCGAGGGAGTTTTTCCTGAAGTTACCCGTGCTTACGCCGGGAACGGGGCGGATTTTCTCATCAATTTGACCAACGATGCCTGGTTCGGTGCAAGTTCGATGCTGCACCAGCATTTGGCGATGTACGCTTTTCGGGCTGTGGAGTCGGGAAAATACCTTGTGCGTGGAGCCAATACCGGCGTCAGCGCCTTTTTCTCTCCCACGGGGGATATTCTCACCGAAACGCGACCCTACACGCGCACCATCGTGCGTTCCACCATCAAGCGATTGCACAACAACACCGCGTACGGCCTCGTCGGCGATCTTCCAGCCTGGGGTTGCTGCTTGATTGCAGCTATCTGGCTTGGAATGGCCTGGCGGCGGCGCAAAGATGGAGGAAAGTGAAGCCATGAACGGGATTTTCCCCTCGAAAGCTTTTCCCGACGCCGACCGGGTGATCGTTGTTTTCAGCGATGTGGAAATGGGCGCGGGTGGCCCGACGGACGATTTTCCCCACTCCGCCTTTCTCGCGGACCTGTTGGAGGCCTACCAAGATCCCGCGTACAGCGATCTTTCCGTAGATCTCGTTTTCAACGGCGACACCTTCGACCTCTTGAAAACCCCGTATCTGGGCGAATATCCCCGGCACGTCACGAAAGACATCGCCACCTCCAAAATGTCGTTCATCGCGGCGGCGCATCCGAAATTTTTCGAGGCGGTCAGTCGCCTTCTGGAACGCGGGATCGCACCGTGCACTTCGTGGTGGGCAACCACGACGCCGAACTGCTGTTTCCAAAGGTGCAGGGCTTCGTTCGAGCCTTGTGCGGAGGAAGCGAGCGCGTGCATTTTCCGGGCTTCGAATTGGCGTTGGATTCGGTGTATTTCGAGCACGGCAGCCAGGCGGATTCGATGTTCTACATCGATCCGTCCAAGCCGTTCATCGAGTACAAAGGGCAGCAGCTTTTGAACCAGAGTTGGGCGGCGATCACCCTGCTGGATGTGGCGATTCCCTTGCACGCGCGCTTTCCTTTCATCGATCGTCTGGTGCCCCGCAGCCGCCTGATGCAGAAGATTCCGGAGTTGCGCGAACTGTTCCTCTCGATGGCGTGGCAATATTGGGGCAAGGATTTCTGGCAGAAATTCATCACGATGAAAGACCCGCTCGTCAAGCTCAACTGGACGATGGTCAAGGACATCGTGCGGCAGATGACCGCCAGCAGCCCGGATGTGGGGATCGACGAAAACTGGCTGTCGCGCACCGTGGATGCGAAACCTTACGAGATGTTCGTCACCGGGCATTTGCATCGTATGGGGTCGTTTTATCGGGGAGAAAAACGGGTGTTGCAGGCCGATTGCTTCCGAGACGAGTTTTTCATCGTCGAGGAAGGCCGGAAGTTCCTCCCAAAACTCAAAACTTTTTACGAAATTTACCTCAAAGACGGCCATGTGAACGGGGTACGGACTCACGAAGTCATGGGACCGCAGACTCGCATCGGAGAGCTTCCCGAATCCCTGGATGTCATCGCCGAAAACGTGCGGGAGTTGCTCGCCGAACAGACCGATCGTGTCGGGGAGATGGAGGAACAGGAAAAGCGGGAAAAGAAGGAAATAGGCGAGTAATTACGAGATATTGAACAAGAAAGATCATTTCTTTCTCGCAGTTGTGAAGGAATAGTTAAATCGTTCCCAGGAAAAGAGTTTTTCGGGAAATTTCGTGAAATTATCCATCGTTACCAAAATTTTCGCGCTGTTCGCCCTCGTGATCTTGATGTTCGCCGGAGTGTCGTTTTACGCGGTCAAGGAATTGCGTCACATCGGCCAGTCCCTTTACGACATCAACGAGGGCTTCGTGCCCCTGACCCGCGTCATCGCCCGTCTGGATACGGCGCAGAAAAACCAGTCGATCGACATCCAGAAAGTTTTCGAGGCGCGTGAGCCCTACGTGCGCGGCGTGCTGGTTCGCCTCGTTCTCAAGTATTTTCCACAAGTTCTGCAACGTCAGATCGGTCAGGCCTTTTCGCATTGCTCGCGAATGGAACTCGTCACCCGCGATCCGGAACGGTTGAAATTCGTGCGGCGTCTGCGCAGTCGCCTGAAGTCGGTGGAAGCGCGGGAAAGGGATCTGGAGAAAATCGCCCAGGACGTGCTGGGACGTATCGGCAACGAAGAAGGCTGGATGCCGTCGGAGGACCAGGAACAGGCGGTGCGTCTTGCAGAACGCAATTTCGCCCGTGAAATCCAGCTTGTCGATGATTTCCTGGACCGGGAGATCACCCGCAACGTCTCGCGCGTCGAAGAACAGGGAGACAGGGCGATGTGGGCCGCCGCGATCCTCACGTTGACGGCGCTGGTGCTTGGGTTTGCCCTGACTTTGCTCTCGCTGTTGACGCTCAAGCCGATTCGCGGGTTGACCACGGCGGCGCGGCGCATCGGCATGGGAGATTACAGCCAGCCGATCGAAGTACGATCCACCGACGAATTGGGCGTACTGGCCCAGGAATTCGACACCATGCGCAGCACCCTGCAACAGCGCGAACAAAGCCTCCAGCAGAAGCAAGAGGAACTTTCCCGCACGCTCGACGATCTGCGCACGTTGACCATTCACTACCGTAACATCTTGAAAAACCTCTGGTTAGGCGTTTTGGTGACGGACGAGCGGGGACGCTTGCAGACGTTCAACAGTGCTTGTACCCGCCTGTGGGAACGGGATCTCGAACCTTTCGTGGGGCATTTCGTCGGTGAATTGCCCCTGCAAGGGGACGAAACGCTCGGCTCGAAACTCGACATCGAACAGGCGCTCGGCGCACGTCGGCCCATGAACCTGGAAGCCGTGGAATTGGCGGGAGAGCGCCGGGTGGATCTCGCCGCCGTGCCGTTTCTGGACGAATCGGGAGAATCCAAGGGACTGCTGCTGATCGTCGAGGACGTCACCCTGCGCCTGGCGACCGCCGAAAAGCTGTTGCAATCCGAGCGCTTGGCCGCCGTGGGACGCATCGCGGCGCGCATCACTCACGAAATCCGCAATCCGCTCTCGGCGCTGGGGTTGAACGTCGAGATGCTCGAAGACGAACTGAACGATTTCTCCCGGCGCGACGAAGTGCTGCCGATGCTGCGAATCATTACGCGGGAAGTGGACCGCCTGCACCAGATTACGGAAGATTACCTGCGTTTTGCCCGCACTCCCAGCCGCAAACCGGCGGCAGTGAACCTCGTGACCGTCGTCGAGGAAACCGTGCGCCTGCTCTCACCCGAGTGCAAGCGCCGGGGCGTCGAGTGCATTCCTATGCTTCCCGATACGGAATTGACGAGTTGGGCGGACGAAAACCAGGTGATTCAAGCCCTGCAAAACCTGATGCGCAACGCCATGGAAGCGATGCCGGATGGGGGAGAGTTGCGGGTATCGGCGGAAAAAGAGGGAGAAGATATCGTCATCTCGGTGGCGGATCGCGGCCAGGCCATTCCGGAAGAACTGCGGGATAAAATCTGGGAGCCGTTTTTCTCGACCAAGGAAACCGGAACCGGGTTGGGGCTGGCGATGACCCGGCAGATCGTTCAGGAGCACAGCGGTCGTCTGACCTACCGGGCCAGGGAAGGCGGAGGCTCGGTGCTTGCGATGAGTTTTCCTTCCAAGGATGCAAAAGAACCATGAAAGAAAACGAAAATTCACGATCCTTCGTGCAAAACCTTATTAAAACGCTCGATCTTGTGCCGTTGGGACAGGAAGGCGGCCTGTTTTACGAATCGTATCGCTCCGAGGAAGCCATTCCGATCGAAGCGTTGCCGGATCGCTACGGCGGGGAGCGGCGACACTCGACCGCCATCTACTACATGCTGGCCGCCGGGGAAGTTTCGCGCCTGCATCGGCTGAAATCCGACGAGATTTTTCATTTTTACATGGGCAGTTCCGTGACTTTTTTACTGCTTTTCGAGGATGGAAGTTCCCGCGTGGCGCGACTTGGTACGAACTTCGATCGCGGAGAACGTCCCCAACTTGTTGTACCGAAGGGCGTCTGGCAGGGCGCTTTTCTGGAAGATACCGAGGGTTTCGCCCTGATGGGCACCACGGTGGCGCCGGGTTTCGAATTCGACGACTACGAGCACGGAAATCCCGACCGCCTCGCCGAGAAATACCCGGACCGGGCCGAGATCATCCGCAAGCTTGGGGGCAACGGCTGAAAACCGTTCCTAACCGGCGGAAATCAAGTTGTGTAAATTCTACTCGGACGTTTGCAACCTATTGAAATATAAGACTTTTGTCTCCTTTCCCTTTGGGAGAGCGTTAGAATGATGGAAACCTTGTGCAAATTCACTCACCCGGTGCTTCGCACCATTGTGTGATGCACCCGTCATCCCCGGGCGAAGATGGACCCGAAGGGTCCAAGCGCCTCTCCCACTGGGAGAGGCCGGTGCTTTAGCACCGGGTGAGGGGAAGTTTCGTGTTCCCTCACCCTAACCCTCTCCCAAAGGGAGAGGGGATATAAGTCTTTTGATTTCAATATGTTACAATTGCCTCCGAAATGTTTCGCACTATCTTAATTTCAGTCCCTCAGCCCCAACAGGAACGATTTTCTATTCACGAACCTCTCTTCCCCGTGTATAGTATTCGCATTCTTTTTGGCAGATGTACGCACGGTTCCTCTACGGAAAATGGTTTGGGGAGGTATATCGAACCATGGCGACGGGAAAAATCCGCAGTATCGGTGCTTTTTGTGTCTGGTTGCTCCTGCTCTTTGCGGCGGGGGAGGTGCATCCGTCCGGGGATGGCCTCGACCTCCAGGCCGAGTTGTCCCGTCCCGGAGTGAAACTGCTAGTTGTGGAATTTTACGCGACCTGGTGCGAGCCCTGCCAGGAAGCCGTACCCAAGTGGAAGAAATTGCACGACAAATACGGTCCCAAGGGCTTGCGCTTCATCGTGGTTTCGGTGGGCGACGACGGCCAGTGCAGCAATCCGGGCTGGTCGCCGGATCGCAACGTCTGTGACGTGGACGGCACGATCCAGGCCGAATGGGACGTGGCGAATCTTCCGCAAGCGTTTTTGTATTCCTGGCAAGGCGATCTGCTGGCCGAACGGGCGCATGTGGAACCGGTGGAGGACGCCATCGAGCGCTTTTTCAAAAAGACTCAGCTTAGCCTTTATGTGGACGAGATCGACACCATTGGTGACAAGTACGCCGTGGGGTCCAACCCGGCGTGGCTGAAGAAACATATTTCGTCGCAGATCCGAAAACAGTCGAAGTTCGATGTCGTGAAATACCGCAATGCTCCAGCCTACACGAAATCGG
This sequence comes from Myxococcota bacterium, assembly GCA_963663525.2. GTDB lineage: Bacteria > Myxococcota_A > SURF-8 > SURF-8. The sequence continues at coordinate 1,595,101 of CAXXHC010000001.1, read as the reverse complement.
ATCACTGCGCGGCGAGTTTCCCGGCCAACAGCAATTTACGCATCCAAGTGCAGGGGGACGAGCGAGGGAATCGTACCCTGACCTTGGAGATCGAAAAGGACGGCTGTGTCCTGGCGTCGAACCAGAAGCCATACACGGGCAAGGGTTTCCAGGAGGATCGGGAGTCGCTGACGCGGGCGGCGGATGAGGCGGTGCGGGAGTTGCTGGCGGCGGTGATCCGCATCAAGAAACCGCGCCCGCCGCAGGTGTTCGAGCGCGCCGGGTTCGGCGAAGGACTGGACGATCTCCAGGGATTGCGTGGCGAGTCGGGCAAGCTTCGGGGGATGTCGAGGCTGGAGATTCCAAAGGGTTCGATGGCCGATTTCGATACGGATTACATGGACCTGCTTGTAGCGGCGACGAACGTGGACAAGAGCGACAAAAAGACAGTGGACGAGAAGATTGTGGCATGGCAAAAGGTTGCAAGCTACTCGAAGAAAACCTTTGCGCGGGACAAGGCCGAGCGACGGATCAAGGAATGGCAGTCATGGCAAGAAGCGCGAGTTAATAAGGCTGTGGCTTTGAAAAAAGCGTTTGCACAGTACAAAGAGGATAAGGAGAAGCTGGCCAAAATTCTTTCGTATCCGGAAGATTTCGTATCCAAACAACAGAAACAGGCCTACGAGAATGAGTTCAACCGGGCGTATCGGGATGTAAAGGATGAACTGGAGCAGATTGCAAAGGGCAAGCACGAGTTGATGTCGTTGATCGACGACGAGAACCTTGTTTCTGGCAACATCGAATGGGTCTACAGCCGACCAGCTAAACTGCACTTCATGAAAACGGAAGCTACGTTGGACCAGTTCAAAGCCTGCGTGGAAGCAGGTGCCTGCAAAGAGAAGAATCGGAGAACGAAAAGTGAAAACAAAAATTGCAATTGGGGCTATTCGGACAGGGACGACCACCCGATGAACTGTGTGGATTGGTATGGTGCGAAAGATTTCTGCGAATGGGCAGGAGGACGTTTGCCCACGGAAGAGGAATGGTTTTCCGAGGCGAGCAACCATAAAAGCAGGGAATATCCCTGGGGAGATCAAAAAGCAACCTGTGATTATGCAATCATGGACAATGGAACGGATGGCTGTGGCAAGAATAGCACATGGCCGGTGTGCAGTAAACCGAGAGGAAATAGTGTCAGTGGACTGTGTGACATGGGTGGAAATGTATGGGAGTGGACATCCTCTCTATATAAGAGTGGCTCATCTACTCATACGTTACGTGGAGGGGCGTTGGACAACAGTTCACCTTCCTCGTTTTACTCGTCCAGCAGAGTCAGTCCCGATCTCGATCTATGGTTCCACGTTTACGGGTTTCGGTGTGTGCGTTCGACGAAACCATAATTGACTCTTTGTGTTGGTTCAGGTCTCCTGACCTGAACCTGATGTTTCTCATCGGGCGGGTGGCCTGGATTTTGGGTGGCACGGGCCAAGCAAAGCTTGCCCGTGTTTTATCCTTCCCATGGGCAACCTTCGGTTCGCCCATGCCACACAACCGATTGTAAAGCTAGCTAGCAGACCTGCTCCAACATTTGGATAAAAATGTCGGGTGAAATCACCCGACCTACTAATTTTGAAAAAACAACCCAACCCCTTGAAATAAAAGGAGAAAGCCCCATGACCCAGGATGTGCTGTTCGACACGAACGAAGGCGTGGCGACGATTACCCTGAACCGCCCGCAGCGGCGCAACGCGCTGTCCAACGAGACGATCCGGCGGGTGGCCTGGATTTTGGGTGGCACGGGCCAAGCGAAGCTTGCCCGTGTTTTATCCTTCCCATGGGCAACCTTCGGTTCGCCCATGCCACACAACCCTTGTGTTGGTTCAGGTCTCCTGACCTGAACCTGATGTTTCTCGTCGGGTCTCCTGACCCGACGGCATGACTCTGTGGAGCAGGTCGGGAGACCTGCTCCAACATTTGGGAAAAACAACCCAACCCCTTGAAATAAAAGGAGAAAGCCCCATGACCCAGGATGTGCTGTTCGACACGAACGAAGGCGTGGCGACGATTACCCTGAACCGCCCGCAGCGGCGCAACGCGCTGTCCAACGAGACGATCCGGCAGCTTTCCGACGCCATGGACTCCGCCGCGGACGACCCCGCGATCTCTGCGGCGATTCTCACCGCCGCCGGGCCGATTTTCTGCTCCGGTGCGGAACTATCCGGCAGCGCCGATCCGCGCGAGATGCTTGCGGGCATCGAAGCCTACGCCGCGCTGATCGAGAAAATGCAGACGATCGCCTTACCCCTCGTCGCGAAGGTCAAAGGCCCGGCGATGGGCGGCGGCATCGGGCTGGTGCTGGCCTGCGATCTCGCCGTGGCCTCCGAAGAGGCAAGCTTCACCACCCCGGAAATCAAGGTCGGCATGTTCCCGATGATGATTATGGCCTTGATTTTCAGGCACATGGGCCGCAAAAGAGGCATGGAGCTGATCTTCTCCGGCGAGCCGCTGTCCGCCCCGGAAGCCCTGGAGGCGGGGTGGCTCAACCGCTGCGTTCCCGCCGACGACGTGGACGACGAAGCTGAAAACATGGCGCGACGCTTCACGCGATTCAGCCCGAAAATCGTGGCGCTGGGAAAACAAGCCTACGCGAAAACCTGCGACCTGCCGTTTTCCGAAGCGCTTCAGGTGCTGAAAAACGAGTTGATCGCCTTGATGCAAACCGACGACTCCAAGGAGGGCATCCGGGCCTTTCTCGAAAAACGACCGCCCCGCTGGACCGGCAAATGACCGCCCGAGCCCCGGCCATTCTCAAACGTGCAAAGTTGTAAAAATTCACGCAGATTCGCAAACACGAGCTTTGCGAGAGAAAATAGCACGTTGCGTGGCTTTTGGATCGAAAAACGCCGTTTTTGTCCAGTTGCTGTACACTTTTCACGAGGTACCCTCGACTCGTTGCGAGAAAACCGGGGGGAACTTTGCACGGTTTGGCGTGAGTTTGCACGAGTTTTGCGGCATGAATCGAGCATGACGTGAGTTTGCACGAAAATGCACGACTTTGCAGTGTATTCAATAGATTTTGTCAGAATCAACCCATGCAGGCGATTGTTCCTAAAAGCTTTGTAACTTATTGAAAATATGAGACTTCGATGGTTCAGGTCTCCCGACCTGAACCGTTCGTTTCTCGTCGGTTTTCCAACCCGACGGCATGAATCTGTAGAGCAAGCCAGGAGACTTGAACCAACGAACGAAGAAGGCATTTCATCCACCGAGATCACAGGCAAAATGGTTTCGGCCTTCCCTCTCAACCTGTACGTTGGCGTATGGTTTGGCAGCTAAAAATCATCCCCAACCTGTACGTCGGCGTACAGGTTGGAAAACAATAACCTGTGTATTTACAAATAGTTATAAAATAGACCCTCCACCCCCATACGTGCACGTACGGGTTGCTCAGGTCGGGCCAATTTTCAGCCCGATCTGCGAAGGATTCAAGCTTTGCCCTTTTCCGAGCTTTCGTGCACCTGCTCCAGCTTGCGGTAGATCGTCCGAGCGGCGATGCCCAGGACTTGCGCCGCAACCTTTTTATCGCCTCCGAAACGGCTTAACGTCTCGAAAATAATCTGTTTTTCGATTTCCGAAAGCGTGGAGCCAAAAGGCACGACGTAGGGTTGGCGCGTCGAGTCGTGGACTTCGGTGTCCTCGAAAAGGTCGCCCGAGTCGATCCACTCGCCCCGGCACAAAATCACCGCCCGCTCGACGGTTTTTTCCAGCTCGCGCACGTTTCCCGGCCATGGATGGGCCAACAGATTTTCCATCGCCGTGCGCTGGAACCCTTCGAGATTCCTCTGGTTTTTCGCCGCGTAATGCGTGAGGAAATACTGGGCCAGCAGGGGAATGTCGGCCATGCGCTCGCGCAACGGGGGAAGCCGCACGTTGATGACGTTCAGCCGGTAGAAAAGATCCTCGCGGAATTTCTTCTCCTCCACAAGCCGCCGAAGGTTCCGGTTGGTCGCCGCCACGATGCGCACGTCCACCTTTAGGGTACGGCTACTGCCCAGGCGCTCGAACTCTCCCTCCTGGATCACGCGCAGCAATTTCGCCTGCAATGTCAAGGACATATCCGAGATTTCGTCCAAAAACAGCGTCCCGCCGTCGGCGGTTTCGAAGCGTCCCGCGCGCCGCGACGCCGCCCCGGTGAACGCTCCCTTTTCGTAGCCGAACAGTTCGGATTCGAGGATGGATTCCGGCAGCGCGGCGCAATTGACCGCCACGAAAGGTCCGCCTTCGCGCTCGGAAAGCCGGTGCGCCGCTCTGGCGAACAACTCCTTGCCGGTACCGCTCTCGCCGGAAATCAGCAGCGTGGCTTTCGAAGGTGCCGCCTGCCGCAGAATCTCCAGCGGGCGTTTCATCGCCGCCGCCGAGCCGATGATGTCGGAAAGCGGCGAGTTGCGCTGCAACTGGTCGCGCAAGCGCTTGTTTTCGTTCAACAGTTTTCGTTTTTCCCAGGCGCGCTCGACGGTTTTGAGCACCTGCACCCGCTTGAACGGCTTGGTGATGAAATCGTAGGCCCCTTCCTTCATCGCCTCTACCGCGACTTCCACGGTGCCGTAGGCCGTCATCAGGATCACGTCGCAATCCAGGCCGATGGCGCGCACGCCTTTGAGCAGGTCCAGTCCGTCCATTTCTCCCGGCATCATCAGGTCGGTGAGCACGATGGGAACGTCCTGCGAGCGGGCGATGTCCAGTCCCTCGTTGCCGCGCTGGGCACGGATCACGCCGTAGCCGTCCTTGGCGAACAGTCTTTCCAAGGTATCCAGGTTCGCCCGGTCGTCGTCCACGATGAGAATGTCGCATTTGGAAGCCATCGATGATCTCCTTTTCCCGGACGTGTTTTCTTTAGGAAAACGACCCTTTATTGCGGAAAAAGTACCGTAATTACAAATATCTGCGTTGGAGCAAGTCTCCCGACTTGCTCCACAGGTTCATGCCGTCGGGTTGGAAACCCGACGCGAAACGAATGGTTCAGGTCGGGAGACCTGAACCAACGGATGTCCTTTTACCCGACACCTTTGCAATGTCGGGTAAAACAATTACCCGACCTGCTATCTACACTCTGAGCAAAATCATCTACGCTCATCCCTTCGATACGATTTCGCTTCACGAAATCACTCAGGGTGAGCGACGAAAAGCCTTAAGTTTTCGCCAGTTTAATAAATTCAAATAGAAACCGCTATAACCGAGCGTTTCCTGGATTTCAATGAGCGGAAATTAAAATAGTGCGAAATATTTCGGAGGCAATTGCAACATATTGAAATCAAAAGACTTATATCCCCTCTCCCTTTGGGAGAGGGTTAGGGTGAGGGACACAAACTTCCCCTCACTCGATGCTAAAGCACCGGCCTCTCCCAGTGGTAGAGGCGCTTGGACCCTTCGGGTCCATCCTAAATCCGCACTAAAAATTTCCGCACGATTTCAATTCACGTCCCCTTTCCCCGTGTTACCATAGAACACAGGACGGGGGAAATCTCTCGGCGCGAAAAGCTTCCGAAAAAACGCACGTTCAGGGAATCAGCGGAATGGGACCGGAAAGGCCCGACTTGTCGATAGGCGCGGTGCGGACATGCCAGAGCGTATAGCCCTGGTAGGCCATCCCGCTTTTTAGAAGAAGGTCTTCCCGAAACGGAGCCGCCATCAACTGCATACCGATCGGCAAGCCGATTTTCGTTCTTCCGCAGGGCAGGCTCATCGCGCAGATTCCGGCTAGATTCGCCGGAACCGTATACATATCGGCAAGATACGACGTTAGCGGATCGACGTTTTCCGCTTCATCCCGCAGCATCGGCAACGATGGCGAAACCGGTGCGAGAATCACCTCGCAGGATTCGAAGGCCGTCATGAAATCCTGCCGGATCAGCGCCCGCACCTGGGCGGCCTTGCGGTAATAATCCTTGTAGGCTCCCTCGGTCAAAGCGAAGGTGCCCATCAGAATCCGACGCCGGGTTTCTTCTCCAAACCCTTGCCGTGTCGCCCGGTAGCTTTCCTGCAGGCTTTTCTTGCGTTCGCTTTTACCGAAACGCATCCCATCGAAGCGCGCGAGGTTGGACGAGGCTTCCGCCATCGCAACGAGGTAGTACGCCGCCACGGCGTGTTGAAGATGCGGCAGGTCGATTTCGACGATTTCCGCCCCGAGATTCTCGAACACGGTTCGGGCTTTTTCCAGCGCCTGGCAGACGTCTTTGTCGAGGTTTTCCGCGTCCCATGCCGGGCACCATCCCACACGAAACGGCTCCATTTCGCCTTCGGCCATGAGGGAAAAATCGTCTCCTTCATGAAGGCGACAGGTCGAATCCCCGGTGGATTCGCCCATCATGGCGTCCAGTAGAAAGGCGGCGTCCTCGACGGTGCGGGTCATCGGAGAAATCTGCTCCAGGCTCGACCCGTAGGCCACGTGGCCGAAACGGGAGGCCGTGCCGTAGGTCGGCAGCAGTCCCACGAGGTTGCAGAACGCGGCGGGCTGTCGGATGCTTCCGCCCGTGTCGGTCCCCAACGCGGCGGCGGCACAACCGGAAGAGACGGCCACGGCGGACCCCCCGGACGAGCCTCCCGGTATCCGTTCGGGAGCCCACGGGTTTTTCGAGCCGCCATGCACCGAAGTGAGGCAGGTGTTGCCCATGGCGAACTCGTCCATATCGGTCAGGCCCAGCACGATGGCACCGCATTCGCGCAGATTGTGCACGACTTCCGCATCGTAGGGTGGGCGATAGCCTTCGAGCATCGCCGAAGCGCAGTCCGTGGGCATATCTTTTACGGAAATGGAACTTTTCACCGCGATGGGAATGCCGGTGAGCACGCCTGCCCGTCCGGTCCGCAGCCAGTCGTCGGCGTCGTCGGCCTGGATCATCATATCCCGGATCGGCATCAGGTGCACGTAAGGGCGAAGCGGTTCCTGAACCCTTTGAATGCGCTCGTAAAACGAGTAAACGACCTCCTTGGCGGTGACGTTTCCGGTATCGAGCATCTGTCTCAATTGGACGAGCGGTGTTTCGCAAAGATCCATCGGCGACTCACTCCATCACTTTCGGCACGCGAATCCACGGCCCTTCGCAATCGGGGGCCAGTTCCCGAACCGTTTCACCGTCGAGCCCCTCCCGCACGGTGTCGTTCCGCAGGGGGGTGTGCTCGTTATTCGGATGAAACAGCGGGGCTACGCCTTCGGTGTTTACCTTGTCGAGCGACGACATGAACTCCAGAATGTGTTCGAGTTCTTCCGTCAGTTCCTTTTTCTCGGCGTCGTCCAGGTCGATCCGCGCCAGTTTCGCCAGTTTTTCGAGATCGAATCGCGGGGGCATACCTCGTTCCCTCCGTGGTTTTACGATGCCCGCCAGTATACCCCGAAGATTGCGAGGGGTCCACGGAACTGTGAGATTTAATTTCCACGGGGGGGTATCGCAAAATGTAGCAATGAGTATTTGATGATGGGACTCGGTAACTCATTGATATTATGCATAATTTCCCTCTCCCTCAGTGAGAGGCGCTTGGACACAGCGGGTCCGATTTCTTCGCACCATTTTGTGATGCATCCTAGGTAGTGTCGGGCAAGAAATTTGCCCGACCGCGAGTTTGCCCAACGATATTCATTCGTAACGCTATGAAATTCCATATTTTTTCAACTTCCGCACGAGCGTCACCCGGTGGATGCCCAACTCGGCGGCGGCGCGTGTCCGATTGCCGCCGTGCTTTTCCAGGGCTTCGGAAATGGCGTCCCGCTCGGCGTGGGCCAGTTTGTCCAAGGCCGGTCCGCTCGCGGAGGGGTGATCCTCCTGACTCCGGCGGATGTAGTCGGGCAGGTTCTCGCGGGAAATGGTCGTACCGGTGCAAAGAATAAAGGCCCGTTCGATGAGGTTTTCCAGCTCGCGGATGTTTCCGGGAAAGGGGTAGCGCATCAGCAGCGCCAGGGCCTCATCGGTGATGCCGCAGATTTCGCGGCTGGACGTGGACGTATACCGGCGGATAAAATGCTGCACCAGGAGGGGAATATCTTCGGAACGCCGCCGCAGGGGAGGCAGGTGGATTTCCATGACGTTCAGCCGAAAATAGAGATCCTCGCGGAAATCTCCTTCCCGCACCATGGTTTGCAGGTCGCCGTTGGTGGCGGTGATGATGCGGACATTGGCCTTCAATGAACGGTTCGAACCCAGCGGTTCGTACACGTGTTCCTGGAGAAAGCGCAGAATCTTCACCTGCAAGGGTTTGGCGAGGTCGGCCACTTCGTCGAGAAACAGGGTGCCTCCCTCGGCCTGGGCGATGCGTCCGGGCTTGTCCTGGCGGGCATCGGTGAACGCTCCCTTTTTGTAGCCGAACAGTTCGGACTCCAGCAGCGTTTCGGGCATCGCCGCACAGTTGATCGCCACGAAAGGGCCATTCCCACGGGGACCGCTGTTGTGGATCGCCTTGGCGATGAGTTCCTTGCCCGTCCCGCTCTCGCCGGTAATCAGGATCGTGCTGTTGCTTTCGGCAACCAATGGCAACAGCTTGAAAATCCTTTGCATTTCCACATTTTTCGAAACGATGTCGGCGAAGCTGTACTTGTCGTCGAGTTTCCTGCGCAGGCTGTGAAGCTGAGACAGGTCCCTGAACACTTCGACACCGCCCATCAATTTGCCGGTCCTGGTCACCATGGGCGTGGCGGTCACCGAAATCGGCGTTTCATGGCCGCTTTTGGTGCGGATCATCACCTCCCGGTTGCGTACCTCCTCGCGGGTGTCGATGGATTCGCGCATCGGGCATACGGTGTCGCACAGATCGCTTTTGAAAATGTCCCGGCAGGGACGGCCTAGCACTTCTTCCTCGCTGTACCCGGTGATTTCGCACGCCGCCCGGTTGAACGTCGTGATGTTCCCACGCGCGTTGACGGTGAAAATGCCCTGGCTCACGCTGTCGAGAATCAAGGGGAAGTACCCTGAGTCGAGCCGTTTTCCATGAATCATTACGTTCCTCATTGCAACCCACCTTTGCGGTGAATACCAAGCGGCGCGCGGCGCTTTGAAAAAGGGCCGAAAACCGTTTTCCAAGTCAGAAACGTCATCGTCCCAATTAGACGCACCGCGCCATCCCGAAAGAAAAATGTCCCTCCAGGCTATAGTCTTTATATATAGCACAACATGTAGCATGATGCAACACTATAGCGCTACAGTGAAACATCCCCGCGTCAAATCAGGGGCCCGTGCAACAGGGAAACCCGGCAAATATCATAAAGTGATGCACTCCCGCAGTTGCCTATAACCATATACGCATTGCGTCATGGTTGTTGTAATTTCAGCAACTTAGAAAACCTGATCCTCATTTTCCCACTTTTCAGGGTCCATTTTCCGAGATTGGCCCGTCGTTTGCGTACTATCGGGAATGTGTTCTGGTGCTCGTGGTGATTTCGTTGGATCTGTAACGCGAACGTGAACGTGGAACGAAAGTGGAAGTTAGGCTAATGCACAGGATCAGCTTGGGGTCTTTTCCTATGAATTTTCGTCAGGTTCTTGGCGAACAGCTTTTCGAAAACGCACCTATTCACGTTGCAGTGATCGATCGCGAATTGAACGTCGTGGTTTCGAACGGGCCGTTCTGCTCCAAATTCGGTGAGGCCGAGGGAAAACCCTGTTACGAGGTCTACAAGCGCCGTTCCACGCCTTGCGAAACCTGCAAGGCCAAGGAGACCTTCGTCGACGGCAAAGTGCGGCTGAGCCAGGAAACCGGTTTCGACACCGACGGCAACCCGACCAGCTTCGCGGTGCAGGTCGCGCCATTGTTCGACGAGAACGGACAGATTACGCACATCATCGAAATGTCTTACGACACCACGCAGCTCAAAGAGTTGCAGGAAAAATACGACGACCTCTTCGAGCGTGTGCCATGCAGCATTTCGGTCATCGACAAGAACCTTAAAATTGTCCGCTCCAACCGCCAGCTTACCGATACATTCGGCGAGGTCGAAGGCCAATTCTGCTACAAAGCCTACAAAAATCGCGAAAAACCCTGCCCTTACTGTCCCGTGCTGAAAACCTTCGAGGACGGCCAGAAGCATTCCTCGAAGCACACCGGAATCACCAAACAGGGCAAGCCCACGCATTACGTCGTCTCGTCGCTGCCGCTCAAAGACGGAGGAGAGCGCTTCGAGCATGTCATCGAGATGTCTATCGACGTTACGGAAGCCCACGATCTGAGCCGGGAATTGCTGCGGGAAAACGAGTTCCGCCACAACATCACCGAAAACCTGCTCGATGCGCTGATCGCGGTGGACGAAGAAGGCCGGGTCAAGGTTTTCAATCCGGCGGCGGAAAAACTGTTCGGGGTTCCCGCCAAAGAGATCCTCGGCACCGACAACTTCCGCCCCTTTTTCCCGGAAGAATTCCGCCAGGCGCTCGTCGAGGGCGGCTCGTCGATCGTCATTCCCGAAACCACGTTGCCCGGTGCGGACGGCGAGCCGATTCCCGTGCGCGTGTCCGGTTCGGTGCTTCGCAACGAGCACGGCGTGGTGGTCGGCGGTGCGGCGTCGTTCCAGGATCTTAGGGAAATCAAGCGTTTAGAGCAGGAAAAACTGGAGCGCGAGCGGCTGGCCGCCGTCGGCCAGACCGTCGCGGTCATCGCCCACGCGATCAAGAACATTCTCGTGGGCATTCAGGGCGGCATGTACAAGCTGAATTCGGGCCGGCGAAAAGACTCGCAGGAGTTGATCGAAAAAGGTCTCGTGATGCTCGACCGCAATTTCAACCGCGTGGCCGAACTGGTGCGTGGGCTGCTCGATTTGTCCCGCAGCCGCGTTCCGAACCTGGAAAAGACCTCTCCGCACACCATCGCCGCCGAGGTCCACCAGCTTTTCCAGGATGCCGCTGCCGAGCAAGGTATTGAATTCGTTCTGGATTCCCAGGTCGGAGACTTCGAAACCTATCTGGACGCCGAGGGAATGCACGCCTGCCTGGACAACCTCGTCTCCAACGCCTTCCACGCCGTAGGCGAGGATAAAAAGCCGGAGCCGAAAATCACCCTCGCCACCCGCCTGGATGAGGATGCGCTCGTTTTCGAATGTACCGACAACGGGGCCGGGATGTCCGGGGAAGTCCGCAAGAAGCTGTTCGACATGTTTTTTACGACCAAGGGCGTCAACGGCAGCGGATTGGGACTGTCAGTGACGCAGAAAATCATCCAGGAGCACGGCGGAACCATCGATGTGGAATCCGAGCCGGGACGCGGAACGACCTTCCGCATCCTGCTTCCGATAAACCGATTGACCCAGCTTTGGGAACAAAACGCGCCCCAAGCCCTTTCTTGAGGGTCGGCGCTCAACCGCACGGCCCGGCGATTGCCGGAAGCCAGGAACAGGAGATCGCAATGGAAAACGCGGAAAAGAAAATCTTGATCGTCGAAGACGAACCGGACGTGATGGAATTCATCAGCGACCTGCTTACCGATCACGGATATGTCATCGACACGGCGGCGGACGGAAATCTGGGCTTCGAAAAAGCGCTGGAATTCAAACCCGACCTGATCCTGCTCGACATCCAGATGCCCAACGAAACGGGTGTAGGGCTGTATCGCCGGATGTACCGCAACAAGGATCTCAAAGACATCCCCGTCATCGTGGTCAGCGGTATGCCGGGCGCGAACTGGGCCATCAGCTCGCGGGTGCCGGTCATCGACAAGCCGATCGACGAAAAGAAACTGCTTACTCAGATCGAGAAAGCCATTTAATCGCTGAAGAATCGTGAACCCCGTACCGCCGGAGACGACAGTTTCCGCAAAAAAGGAGCCCAGTATGGCTGAATTGAAACCGAATGTGGTGGTGATCGGCGGTGGAATTGCCGGGATGGAAACAGCCGCGTCGCTCGCCGAAATGGGATTGAGCGTGTTGATCGTCGAGCGAGAAGACAAGCTCGGAGGCCAGGCCGCCCAATGGGCCTGCATGGCGACGGACGCCTGCGCGAAGTGCTCGGCCTGCCTGATCGAAGATACCATCGCCCGCGTCTCGGACAACGCGAACATCCAGGTGCTCACCCACGCCGAACTCGTCGGCGTCGAGCGCAAGGACGACGTGACGACCCTGCAACTTCAACCCTCGAGAGGCGGCGTCAAGGAACGTTCCGGACACGTTCAGTGGCCGTTGACCGAGGATGTCGTGGTCAAAACCCAGGCGGTGGTGCTCGCCACCGGCTTCGAGCCGTTCGACCCCAAAGAGCACCGCCTGTTGAGCTACGGCCACCTGCCGGAAGTCGTGACCACCAAGGATCTCGACGAATGCCTGCACGAGGACGCGCTCGAAAAATTCCTTCCCGAAGACGATAGCCTCAACCGCATCGCGTTTGTCCAATGCGTCGGTTCCCGCGATCGCAAACTGGGACGGGAATACTGCTCCCAGTTCTGCTGCAAAACCAGCATCCGGCTCGTCAATCGCCTGAAACACCTCAAGCCGAACCTGGATATCACCATCTATTACATCGACTTGCAGATCATGGGGAAGGAGTTCCGCAGCTTCTACCAGAAGACGCTCAAAAACGTGCGTTTCCTGCAAGGCGTTCCCGCCGAGGTTCGCCCCGGCTCGGAAGTCAACCACGTCAAGCTCGTCGGCACCGATCCGAAAACCGGGCTGGGCATGGTCGAGGAATACAACCGCGTCGTACTGGCCGTCGGCATGATGCCTGACGTGCGCAACGCCCGACTGGTCGAGATGTTCGGCATCGAAACCAACGAGTACGGGTTCTTCACTCCCGGCGAAACCAACGGCGACGGCCAACCTGTCGCCCCCGGCGTCTACCTCGCCGGAGCCTGCACCGGCCCCGCCGACATCCAGGTGTCGCGGCTTCAGGCCATGGCGGCAGTCAAGCGTATCGCATTGGATCTGGGCTACGGAGCGCTTTCCGAGGCGACCGGAGCGTCCCAACAGGCGGAGGTGTAGCATGGAAACCCAACGAGTCGGAGTGTTCATCGGCGACGCCCAAGGCGCGCTGTCCAAAGAACTGTCCCTGTCCGATCTTTTTGACCGGGTGAAAAATACCGAGGATCTCTACGTCGCGAAAATCGAAAAGTCGCTGGACAACGGCGGTCGTGCCGAAATCAGCGCCCTGTGCGACAAGGAAAGCCTCTCCGCCGCCGTGATCTGCGGATTGACGGACCAGGATTTCGTCGAGCGTCCGCTGTCCACCGACGGCGACGCCTCCGTCACGATCCCCATCATCCGCGCCAACCTGTTGGAGCGCGGCGCGTGGATCAGCTCGAACGCCGAAGAAGCCATGGATCGGGCCGAGCGCATCATCCGTGTGGCGGTCGCCCGCGCCCGCCGCGCCCGTCCCATCGCGCTGTCCAACCGCCTGGTCAACCGCAAGGTGGTGGTGCTCGGCGGCAACCACGGTGCGTTCCAGACGGCCTTGAGCCTTGCGGCGGCGGATTTGAAAGTCACGTTGTTGCAAACCCCATCGCCTAGCGGCTGTTTCTTCCCGTTGACGGACGAACTGGCCAAATCGGTGGCGGACAATCCGAGCATCGAAGCGGTGGGCGTAGGTACGCTGAGCCGCATAGATGGCCAGGTGGGCGATTTCCACCTCGTCGCCGAAATCGACGGCAAACGCCGGGTCTTCGATGCAGGCGCGGTGGTCGTTGCCGTGGACGCACACATCAACGTAGACCCCGACCACGGTCTTCCGCTGCGTGGGAGCCTGCGCGGCTTCATGGAGGAAGTCAACGGAGCCGACGCCAAAACCGACACCGTGGCCATCCTGCTCGACCGCAACGGACCGGAACGCCGATGCGCCGCCGAAGCCGCCGTGGCCAGCGCCCGCAAGCACGTGGACAACGGCGGAAAATGTTCCATTCTGTTACGAAACATGCCGGTGTACGGCAAAAACGGCCAGAAATTCTACGACGACGCCCGCGCGGCGGGAGTGCAGTTCCTGCGCTACGACGAAGTGATCCCCTCTTTCGAGGAAAAAGACGGCAAACTGGACGTTTCGATGGTCGATTCCATCATCCCCGACCGGGGGCTTGCGTTTACCATCGACCGACTGATCCAGCCCGCCACCGTCAAGCCGAACCTCGACAACCCGGCGCTGACTGGCCTGCTGCGCCAGCCGCTGGATGCCGAAGGCTTCCTGCAACCCGGCAATATCCGACATATGCCGGTCGCTTCCGCACGTAGGGGCATCCTTTTCGCGGGTGGTTGCCACAACGACTGCGACCCCTTCGAAGCGCGCTACGAATCGGACGCCGTCGCGGCCACCGTGCTCCGGGAACTGCCCGACAAGGCCATCCCCGCCCCGGTGGAAATCACCAAGGTGGACGTCGGTAAGTGCGTGAGCTGCCTGACCTGCCTGCGTCTGTGCCCCCACGGAGCCATCGAAACCTATCTCAACAAGGAATCGGTGACCATCCTGTCCAGCGCCTGCTGGGAATGCGGCATCTGTGCGGCGGTCTGTCCCGGCCAGGCCATCACACACGGTAGCCTTTCCACCGAGCAGATCGAGGACGTGCTCGTCGAAGCAACGGCGGAAATCCACGAACATAAACCCACCGTGGTGTTCGCCTGCCAGCAGTCGGCGGTACCGTCGCTCAACATGGCCGGCAAAAAGGGCCTGACCGTGCCGATCGAAGCCACGTTCATCGAAGTGCCCTGCGCCGGGCGCGTGGATGAAACCGTGATGATGAAAGCCCTGGAGCAGGGAGCCGAACGAGTGCTGGTGATGGGCTGCCATCCCGAAGTCTGCCGCTCGTTGCATGGCAATCTACTGGCCGAAAAGCGGGTGAAACGGATTCGAGGACTGCTCGAAGCGACGGGCGTCAATCCGGAAATCATTCAATATCACCCCATCGCCAACAACGAACCGTACCGGCTGGTCCACATCCTGGATCGCGTCATTCACCCCGAAAACGAAGAGCCGACCCAACCGTCGGACCAGGCTTGATAGGAGGTTCCCATGGATAACTCCAACGTTATACGCGCCGATAAAATTTCCGAAACGCCCCTGCGCGACCTCCTGATCCACGAGGCCCAGTGGACCGCCGACCTGGACTACTGTATGTCCTGCGGCAAATGCACCAGCGTCTGCCCGTTGAGCGGCTATACCGACATGGACCCCCGCAAGGCGATCCGGCTGGTGATCCTGGGCGAGGAACAGGCCGTCATCGATAATGACTGGATCTTCCAGTGCACCGGCTGCGACCGTTGCAGCCTCGCCTGCCCGATGGGCGTCAAGATGGGCAGCCTGATTACCCGCGCCCGCTCTCTGCGTCCGATGGACAAAAAACCGGGCAAGGCCCAGCTCACCTGCGAGTTGCACCGGGACAAGGGCAACAACATGCAGATCGAAACCGAGGAGTGGCTCGACACCGTGGACTGGATGCTGGAAGAAGCCCAGGAAGAGGTGGAAGACCTGGAAGTGCCGATCGACAAGCAGGGTGCGAAGTACTTCGCCACGATCAACTCCAAGCTGCCCCAGTACCATCCGGACGAATTGCAGGATATTTACAAGGTGTTCCATTTCGCCAAAGCCAACTGGACGATGCCGTCCATCTGGTGGGAAGGCACCAATTACTGCATGTTCTCCGGCGATCTCGCGTCCTGGGAAAACAACCTGCGCAAGCAGGTGGAGCGCGTCGAGGAGCTGGGCTGCGAAGTGATGGCCTACACCGAATGCGGCCACGGCTATTTCGCCACGGTGGACGGCTATCGCAAGTTCGGCATCAAGCCGAAATTCGAGGTGATTCACGTGGTCAATCTGTATGCCCGCTGGATCGCCGAAGGCCGGTTCAAACTGGACAAGACGAAAAACAAGGAAATCGTCACCCTGCACGATCCCTGCAACGCCGCGCGGAAATCGGTATCCAACGGCTACCCGGACATCATGGAGGACGCCCGTTACGTAATGGACCACTGCTGCGAAAACTGGGTCGAAATGTGGCCCAACCGCGAGTACAACATCTGCTGTTCCGGCGGCGGCGGCGCGTTGATTTCCGGTTTCGCCAAGGCGCGCATGTACTACGGCAACGTCAAGGTCGAGCAGATCGACCGCACCGGCGCCGAGTTGGTCTGCACGCCCTGCGTCAACTGTTACGACGGCATCGGTGACCTGGCCAAAGACTACGAACGGCCCTGGAAACCGATCCACCTGTGGAAACTGCTGGCCAACGCCATCGTCCTGGACGACGCGGACGACGAAGAATAGCCCGGCGTTCGGCCTTCCCATTTTCGCATCTCGCCTCTCCCGTTTTCGGGGGAGGCGCTTTTTGCGTTTTTCGTTCTATTCGATAGCGGTTTTACATTGGTTTTAGCGACCATTTTCGTAGCGGGTGCCATGGGCCAACCGTAGGTTGCCCATGGAAATAGTTCGTACACGGGCAAGCGGACGTTTCACGTCGCTTTGCCCGTGACACCCTTTGTTTCCAGGATTTTCTATCGCTAAAATTAAATAAGAACCGATTAAAACGGAACCGTTTCAATTTGCAACCTATGGAGACTGCCAATGGATCTGTTCGAGATTCGCGACCGTGATGACTGGATGAAACTGTTGACCGACGCGTTCGAGAAATCGGGCCTCGCCATGTCGTTGACCGATCCCGGAGGAAAAATCGTGCTTTCCGCCGGAACGCGCAATCCTCTGTGCACGAACATCCGTGAAAACTCTCAGGCTTTGACCTATATTTGCAGCCAGACCAACACCGCCATGACCCAACAGGTCAAGAAAACCATGCAGTCCGTGCTGGATACCTGCGATGCAGGCATGTTGCGCATCGCCATCCCCATCATCCGCAACGGCGAACTGGTCGGGCAGATCACCGGCTGCGGCGTGGCCGAGGATCTGGAAGAAATCGACCCCTTCTACCTTTCTCAGCAAATCGGGCGCTCCGAAAAGGACGTCGAAGAGCTGGTCGGCCAGGTGCCGGTGAAAGTTCCCGAATCGCTTCAAGAACTCGCCAAAGCCCTGATGCCCGTGCTCAATCCGTAAGCGCGCCCTCACGAAAAATTTTCGTGCGTTTTGTCTATCCCCCACCTTCGCGTGGGGGATTTTTTTTGCGTCTACACTATATCGAAAAATCGATAGTGTCCGTTTTCCGAACGCGGAATTCCGACATAGGCCATTTTGGCATAATTCCCAGTATAATCTATAAATTCAACTACTTATAATCATATCGTTCTCAGAATGGCATGTCGGACACCAAACATTCGTGCCAACTTCAAAATACCATCCAAAACGGGAAAATTCTTGTAACTATTTGATAATATTAAAAAACTATTGCTATTTGTATTGTATATGATTTATGGCATTTTTTTTGCTTGAAGTATGAACAACGGGCGAGGAAAGACGGTACCCAACGAGCCGGACACCTCGACCGGACAACCGGGGAAACCCGTTCAGATACGATTCGGTTGTTTTTTTTCATTTCCACACCTTTTGTTTCTCTCTCCTCCTCCTATCCCTTCTTTCTCACGAAAGAAGGGATCTCCTTTTGTTCGCCGGATTTTCTTTCATCGTCGTTTCTCGTAAAACGGAACCCCCGAAAGCGTCGCTTCCGCGCGGAAATATTTGCCCTTTTTCCCACCTCTGGTAGGATGCCGGGTATCGAGACTATTCGTTTGCACGATGGAGAAATGGTGTTTCATTATGTTTGCCGATTTTTTTACCCGTAGCACCGCCGAAGACCTCAAGCTGCCGTTTTTCTCTCGCAGGGAATTCTGGCTTTCCTTCGCGATGTTGGCGCTGACGCTTCTTTCGTATCTGCCGCTGTTGGGAAACCATGCCCTGTACGACCCATGGGAGCCGCATTACGCCCAGGTGGCGGTGGAAATGGCCGAACACAACACCTGGCTTATCCCGCAACATCGCAACGACGACCATTGGTTCTCGAAACCGATCATGCTGTTCTGGATGATGCGGGCGTCCATCGAAGTCTTTGGAAAAACGGAGTTTGCGGTTCGTTTCCCCGTGACGCTCATGGCGGCGCTGGGATTGTTCGCGTTTTGTTTCCTGTTGATCCGACTTTTCGACTGGAGGACGGCGCTTGCCGCCTCGCTGGTGCTGATGACCTGCCCGCAATTCTATTTCATAGGAAGGCAGGCGATCCACGACGGGGTGTACGTCGTATTCCAGACGGCGGCGATCCTGTCGCTTGCGGTGGGGTTGTTCCGTGAACCGGACAAAGCACGCTGGATTTACGGATTCTGGGTGCTTTCCGCCCTGGCGATGCTGACCAAGGGCCTGCTGTGCGGCGTGATTCCCGGCATGGCCGTGTTGGGTTACATCATGATTACACAGGACTGGTCCGTGCTCAAGCGGATGCGCTTCGGCCATGGCGTGCTGATTTTTCTCGTGTTATCACTGCCCTGGTTCCTGTACATGACCTTTCATTTCGGCATGGCCTACCCCAAATCGTTCTTCTATTACCACCACTTTCAGCGGGCCATCGGCGTCATCAAAAAGCCGAACAATACCTTCGAGATGTACATCGCGCAGATTTTCTACGGCACCTTCCCCTGGTGCGCTTTCATTCCCTTCGCCTTCTGGCGCTTCGTCAAAGGCGACCTGCGCGACCTCCTCGGTCGCTATCGCAAGCACCTTTTCATCCTGTGCTGCTTCGTATTTCCGTACATTTTCTTTACACTGCTTTCCACAAAGTTCAAGCACTACGTGTTTCCGACGCTGCCGTTTGTGGCGGTAATCGTCGGCCATTACCTGGCAAAAGGACTGAAACGGGAGCAAACGCCCTATCTTCGTTTCGAAGTGCTGCTTGCGGTACTGATTTTCGCCTTCGTCGGCAAGGACATCATCACCAGTTACAAGCACCTGATTCACCTGTTCATCTACTACTACGACCGCGCCCTGCCTCGCAGCGCCAATCCCCAGATGAACATGATCGCGATCATCTACCCCATGGGTGTGGCGCTGGGCCTGCCGTTTTTCTGGCGTCGCTGGCGCATGGAAGCGCTGGGAGTGTTCTTGCTTATCAACATCGTTTTCATGAGTTATTTCAACTACAAAGTGATTCCGGGCATCGGCGACACGATGAGCCAGCGTATGCTCTGGCACGCCTATCAGGAAAAAGCCACGCCGCTTCCTCCCGACGATCCCAAGGCGAAAAATGTCTGGAACGAGCCCGTCTACAAGGAGCCGATCTGCGAATACCATAGCTGGAAACGGCTTTCACCAACCTATTATTTCAACAACCGCTATACCTACCTCGACTCGCGCAAGGAAAAAGGCGAGAAGCTGTGGAAGGAAAAGCGACACCAGCGCACTACGCCCGAAGACTTTTTCAAGCAGGAAGGCACACTGTTCTGCATGATCGACCGGGGCAACTTCAGCCGCATTCGGGAGCGCATCAAGAAAAAACATGGGCGCGACTTGTACATCGTGGACTCACGCCACCCGTTCACCTACCTCGTATCGACCGAGGCGCCACCGAAAACCAAACGGGACGAAGGCAGCTATACGGTCAAGGAACTGCCTCTCGACGTCGAACGCACTACGGTGGAATTCGGCGACAACATCGAGCTGCTGGCCTATAAGATTTTGCCCGAAGACGAAGCCACCGTCGGGGATGAAATCACGATCAAGTTGTACTGGAAAGCGAAAAAGCCGGTGGACAAGGACTGGACGATCTTCATTCACGGCGATGCGTCGAGAGGCGGCGGGCGGATGATCGGCGATCACACCCCGGCCAAGGCAAACTATCCGACAGATCGCTGGAAACCCGGTGAAATCATTGAGGATATCTGGACCGGTCGCATTCCCCGCCACCTGGCAAGCGGACGCATGGAAATCCGCGTGGGCTTTTTCAGGGACGAGGAACGCCTGGAAATCACCAAAGGGCCGCATGATGGCAAAGACCGCTACCGCCTGACGTACTACACGCTGAAGCGGGACTGGTAAAAGGTCCGAATCTCGTTTTTCGACACCTTGGCGTATGCGTGCCTCCCTTGACCCCGGAGAATCGACGGGGTACAGATGAGAAAAGAGAACATTTCGTCTAGGATTTGTACGTTTTGGGGAGAATCGACATGACCGACTCACAACCCATCCACGAGGCCGCCGACCGCGAACAAACCCTCGCCCGCATGAAACGGAAACTCGGCCACATGATGCCTCCGGCTGCGCTGGAAGACAAGGCCGAGCTGGTGTTCCAGATCAACCGCCTTAAAAAAGAACTCAACGCCGTGATTTTAGGGCACAATTACATGGAGGCGGTGCTGTTCAATACGGTACCCGACTACGTGGGCGACTCGCTGGAACTGGCGCGGATTTCGGCGCGCACCGATGCGGACATCATCGTGTTCTGCGGGGTGA
This sequence comes from Myxococcota bacterium, assembly GCA_963663525.2. GTDB lineage: Bacteria > Myxococcota_A > SURF-8 > SURF-8. The sequence continues at coordinate 1,574,810 of CAXXHC010000001.1, read as the reverse complement.
AGTTCATGGCGGAAACCGCCAAAATCCTCAATCCCGGCAAGCAAGTGCTCCTTCCGGCCAAGGAGGCTGGCTGCTCGCTGGCCGCCGCCGTATCGGGCGACGACGTGCGCGGGCTCAAGAAGCAGTTTCCCGGCGTGCCGGTGGTGTCGTACGTGAACACCTACGCCGAGGTGAAGGCCGAAACCGACATCTGCTGCACCTCTTCCAACGCCGATAAGGTGGTGAAACACCTCTTCGACGAAGGCCACTCCCGCGTGATTTTCCTGCCGGACGAATACCTGGGTTCCAACGTGGCCGATGAATTGGGCGTGCCGATTTTCTTCCCCGGAGACGAGGAACCGGACGCGCCGCAAGCGATGATCGGTTGGAAAGGGCGTTGCGAGGTGCACGAACAGTTCACGGTGGACGACGTGTCCCGTGCTCGCGAAACCCATCCCGGTTTGCAGGTGCTGGCGCATCCCGAATGTTCCCGCGAAGTGGTGCGGGCCTCGGATTTCTCCGGCAGCACCAAGCAGATGATCGCTCGCGTGCAGAACACCGACGCCGAGAAATACCTGTTGCTGACCGAGTGCAGCATGGGAGACAACATCGTCGCCGAGAATCCCGGCAAGGAACTGGTGCGGATGTGCTCGATCGCCTGCCCGCACATGAAGACGATCACGCTGGAGGACACGCTCGCCTCGTTGATGCATCGCCGGTACGAAATCGAACTCGATCCCGGCATGATGGATCTCGCGAGGGCGTCACTGGACCGCATGATTTCCATCGGGTAATATATTGGATATTGGATGGTGTAATGGGAAATGTACGTCGGGCAAATTTCTTGCCCGACAATGCCTTGAACTGAAACCAATAACGTAGGTCGGGTAATTGTTTACCCGACATTTCCGAGCTTTGAATTGGAGCAAGTCTCCAGCTTGCTCCACAGGTTCATGCCATCGGAGAAAGCCTTGTGAAATCCGGGAGATACACTGTGAAGAAAACGCCTTTTTTCATCCTGCTTTACCTGATGGTTGGCGGCATCGCGACGTCGTGGGCCGAAACGAAGAAAGCGGAGAAACCCGCTGAAATCACGAAGAAAATCCCCATCGATGCCGTGGCCGTGGAGACGAGCGGGAAGGTGCGGGACTACTACCGGGAAAAAAAGGATTTCACGCTGGAATTCAAACAGACCTACACCTCGAAAATCACCGGTCGGACCCTCGAAAACTCCGGCGTGATTTTTTTCAAACGTCCGCTCAACGTGCGCTGGGAATATCGCGACAAGCCGAAACAGCATTTCATCACCGACGGCAAAAGCATCTGGCTCGCCATTCCCGACAAGAAAACCGTGCAGGTGCACCGGAATTTCAGCACCAGCGCCCTGGAAAGCTCGATTTCCTTCCTCTGGGGCGGAAGCGACCTGACCCGCGACTACACGGTGCGGTCCATCGCCACGAAAAAAATCCTGGGGTTGGAGCGGGGAACGCGCGTCGCGCTGGAACTCACGCCGTTGACCAAAGACAAACCCTTCGAATTCATGTTCCTTTTCGTCGATCCCGCTTCGGGACGCATCGAGGAAACCCTGCTGCTCGACGTGATGGGTAACACCAACCATTTCATTTTCGGCGAGCCGAAAGGGGAACAGACCTTTGAGGAAGGCTTTTTCACCTTCGTTCCCGGCCCGGATTGGACCGTGCAAGAGGTGAAGTTCTAGCAGGCGACCCATGCCGACTTCTGGCGATAAAAAACGACTCAAAAGCTGGATCGAAGCCGATGAGATGGAAGCCGTCTGGAACTGGGCGAAAGAGCGGCGTCCGTGGTCGATACTGATCGGTTTGTTGTTTCAGCCCGACGAAGTATTCCGCTGGAAAGTCGTCCACACGCTGGGATTCGTCGCCTCCCGTTTCGCACGTGACGACGTGGAGCCCGTGCGGGAATTGTTGCGCCGCCTTTTTTGGAGCATGAACGACGAATCCGGCGGCATCGTCTGGAACGCACCGGACGCCGTGGGCGAAGTATTGGCGGAAGTGCCTGTTTTGCTTAAAGATTTCGGCCAAAACCTGCTGTCCCTGCTGGATTTCGAGCCTTTCGAGGACGGCGTGCATCATGCCGCGTGGCGTTGGTCCACCATGGCGCCGGAATGGATGAACACATTCGAAATTCCGCTACGGCATTCGATGAGTTCGCCTTTTCCCTTTCGTCGGGCGATGGCTGCCGCCGCGTGGCTCGGCGCCGGAAACGAACTGGAGAACGACGTTCGGGTCAAGCTCGCGCAAGATATCGAGATCTTTCGGTATTACGACGTCCACGAGCGGCGTTTCGTGGAAACGGGCGTCGGAGCCTTCTTGGACAACTGTCCATGAAGCGGGCATTTGCAGCCGCGATCTTTCACGGGCTTACGCTTCATCAGGCATCTTTCCACGCTTGACAATCGGGAAATACCCTGTACGATTCACAACATAGAGATTCATCAGGAACAAAAAGCAACACAAGATTAGGGAAGCACCCGATCTTATCAGAGGAAAGAAGATCGGATCATGGACGACCATTTGTCTTTCGGACAACGGTTGCTTAAAGGTTTATTTCCAAATGAGGATTTCGGCACAAAGGGGCTGAAACTTGCCGAGCTCCGTATCGAAGCCGGGTATGTGCATTTCCTTTTTCGACTGGAGGCGGTTCGACAGGACATCACAATCAAGATTTTTCCCGCAGGGAAAACAAAAGGGTACCTGGAAACCAAACACCTGACGGTTGCAATCGATTCTCCAAACCAACGTTTGGGAAAACTGTATCCTTTGATCGTAAATAAAGTGGTTCGACGTCTGGAAACGCTGCCGGATAAAGACCTGGCTCGTCTTTTCGAAGCCAGTAATTCCGTTGCAGACGAAACCGTTTCCTATCGTTCTCTGGAGCTTTTCGCACAAAATGCCATGGATTGCCATGGAAGCGAAACCGTGATTCATTTCTTCGGTCAATGCAATCAGAACTGTCGTTTTTGCCATGGACATGGCCGGAACGTCGATATCGCCGGAGAGCCGCTGACACATCATCATTATCTGGAATTGTTGCGGGGAGAACCCAATCTGTTGCTAAGCAATCATGAACCCTCGGTTTTCCCCGGTATCCTCGACGTGATTTCCCGCGCTCGCGAATTAAAAACACGCGAGGTGAAGATGGAAACGAACGGCCTCGTTTTCGCAGATGAGACGGTTTGCCAAGAGTTTGCGAAGGCGGGCTTGACTCAAACAAGGGTTACGTTTTTGGCGGCTCGGGCCAACGTTCACGACGACCTGACCCAGGTGCCGGGATCTTTCGAAAAACTTCTCGCGGCTCTCGAAAACATGAAACGCTTTGGAATACGAGAAGAAATTACGTTTTTGGCGTTGGATTCGAATGTGGATGAATTCCAGCCGTTTATGGACATGCTTCGTTCAATCAAGAGAACGTTGAAATATCTTCGCCATTATTATGACAATTCGCCTCCGCCTCTGACTCAAGAGAAGACTCGTCTGTTTCTCGAACACGTTCCCGATTTCACGAGATTGAAAAGCCGAATTTTGAATAAACTTCCTTCGAATGTTGCGTTATTGACCGACAGGACCGGGTATCTTCCCCTGTGCGTGTGGGGCAAACTTTTGTCCGATTTCCCTGAAGTGAAAGACGGTTATCGTCAGAGGAAATCGGAAAATCTCTGTACCTACAAGACCTGCTCTCTTTTTTCGGTTTGTCGCGGTCCTCATCCTTTGTACGTTCGGAAATTCGGATTCGAAGGACTGGTTCCCATATCCTGAAGGTTTGGGCCTTTTTGTGATTCGGCCTGTAACGTTTCAGGGGGGGAAAACGGGTTCGACACCGATTTCGTCGTCGGTTAACAAGTCTATCCAACCTACGCAAATTATCGTTATATAGCAGTTCTTACTTGGTTTTAGCGATCATTTCATCATGGGTGGCATGGGCCAACCGCAGGTTGCCCATGAGCATAGTTCGTACACGGGCAAGCGGACGTTTCACGTCGCTTTGCCCGTGCCACCCTCCGACGCCTTGGCATTGTCGGGCAAGAAATTTGCCCGACCTACGCGAGCTACGGAGAATGGCGAGTTCATTTTTTTAAAGTTCGATAATTGCGGACGAAACTTATTAAAACTACCCTATATCCCTGAAATTACCGAACAAAAAACGGCAGGTCCGGTTTCGACCTGCCGTGCTGGAGGAACACGCGGGGGGAACGACCCTCCCGCGCGGATGAAGGCTAGCGTTGGAAAGCAATGAAGAGGGCTGCCTGCTGGCGGTTGATGAGCAGCCGCACGAAGCCGCCCTTGTCGATGCGCTTCATGGCCTTCTTGAAGTCCTTGATATCACCGATCTTTTTCCTGTTGATCTTGCGAATGATGTCGCCTTCGCGCAGGCCCGAACGTCCGCCCGACTGGCTGGGATCGAGTTCGACGATCACGACACCCTCGCCGTCTTCGATGCCTGCCTGCTTCAACTGGGCTTTGCTCGGTTTTGCCACCGTGATGCCCGCCGCTTCAATCGTCGTTTTGGAATCTTTCGTCCCGGAATCTCCCGACGCCACGGCGGTTTCATCTTCGGGATAGCCTTCGAGGCGCAAAGTTTTTTCGATTTCGCGCCGGTCGCGCCAGATTTTCAACTCGACTTTCTTTCCGTCGCCCGCCGTCGAGGCGAACCAGACGAGATCCTGCCAGTTCGCAATCGCTTTGCCGTCGAACTCCAAGATCACGTCCTCCGGTTCGATCCCCGCTTTGGCGGCAGGACCGTCGGGCACCACGGCGGCGACAAGCGCGCCTCGTGCCTTGTCCAGACCCAGCGATCCGGCCAGGTCGCTCGTGACCTGCTGCACCTGGATGCCCATCCACGACCGGCTGACCTTCCCCTTGACGAGTTGGGGTAACAAGGTCTTGGCCATGTTGATCGGAATGGCGAAGCCGATGCCCTGGGCCTGGGCCACCGCCGTATTGATGCCGATCACTTCACCATAAATGTTGAGCAACGGGCCGCCGGAGTTGCCCGGATTGATCGAGGCGTCGGTCTGAATGAAGTTGGAATGGATATGCTTGCCGGAAGGATTGATGTCCTTGCGCCCCTTCTGGCTGACGATGCCGCGCGTCACGGTATGCGAAAGCCCCAGAGGATTGCCGATGGCCACCACCGTTTCGCCGATTTGCAGCGCGTCGGAGTCGCCGAGAGGCAGGTAGGGAAGATCGTTTCCGGCCTCGATTTTAATCAGGGCCATGTCCGTCCTGGGATCGGTGCCGACGACCTTCGCCGGGTATTCCTCGCCGCTTTCGAGGGTGATGAGGATTTCGTCGGCCTCTTCCACCACGTGATTGTTCGTGAAGATGTAGCCTTCCGGGTTGATGATGAATCCCGATCCCAGCCCCCGACTTTGGAACTGGCGTCGTTGTTCGGGGCCGAAGAAGAAGTCGAAAAAGTCGTCGAACGGCATGTTGTTGCCGTTTGGAGTGCGTCGAAACTGCCTTCGCGGTCCGAAGACGATGTTTTTCGTCGTCGAAACGGACACCACCGCCGGGATACTCTCCCGTGCCAGGCGCACGAACTGTTCGTTGTATGCGGGATCGATATAGGCCTTGCGGTCGGAACGTTCTTTCCAGATACGATCCACGGCCTCTCCGGTTTGTATGGCCATGGTAAGAACCACGATGAAGGCCGCAAACACGAAAACGGGGAAAAGGCGCGAGGTAAAGATTCGTTTCATAATTCCACTCCTGCTTCCGGTTGTCTGTTTCCTCCCAACCAACGAGTTTCGCGTTTTATTCCCACGAACGTTTCACCGGGTCAGAGAGGGCGGAAATTAAAATGGTGCAAAATCTGTTTTTTGGTTTGAAACCTCAAAAAAGGGAGGGTGAATGTAGGGGCGGGTGAAAGGAGCATAGCGACTGTAGCCCCCCGTTCTGACAGAGTTTTTCGGTTTTTGGGGAGCTCCGTTCACTTTGTTCACTACACTCGCCCCTACGTTTTTTCTCCTTGGAATAAGCTTTTACAATGTTTCGCACTCATTTAATTTCCGCCCCGTCGAGAATGGAGTTACGCATGAGAGAGAAACTGAAGTGTTTTCAATCGGTTCGAGGTCTTTTTTCGATTGCTCGGAGAAACTCAACAGGTCGGATATCGCCGTTGAAATTTGATTTTAGCGATAGAAACCCCTGGGAACAAAGTGTGGCACGGGCGAAGCGACAGTGAAACGGAGCTTGCCCGTGCACCCAATCATGCACATGGGCAACCTGCAGTTCGCCCATGCCACACATCTATTTGAATTTTGCGGAAAAATTCAGCCTAGGAATTCCCGGACCCCACGAAACGTTTTCCGGTGGATCGGGGTCGGTCCGAGACGTTCGATGGCCTGCCGGTGGGCCTTCGTCGGATAACCTTTGTGGCGACGGAATCCGTAGCCGGGGTATACGCCGTCGAGCCAGACCATGTAGGCGTCCCGCGCGACCTTTGCGAGGATCGATGCAGCGGAAATGGAAGGACAGAGGCGGTCGCCTTTGACGATGGCCCTCTGATCGCGCGCCAGCGGCAGGGTCTTGTTGCCATCGATGAGGATCAGATCGGCCTGCAAGGTTTTTTCGGCTCGGCGCACCGCTTCGGACATCGCCTGCAGACTGGCTTGCAGGATGTTGATGGAATCGATTTCAGCGGGATGCACGAAGGCCACCCCCCAAGCAAGTGCCGAAGCGGTGATCTCACGCGCGAGCACGTGCCGCTGTTTTTCGCTTAACAGCTTGGAATCCGTCAGGTTTTCGAGAGAATGTTTTCCTGGCAGAATCGCCGCACCCGCCACCACCGGACCGGCCAGCGGCCCCCGCCCGGCTTCGTCCGTCCCGATCAGGGTGGTATAGCCGGACCCCACCAACGCGCGTTCGAGATCGTTCGTCTCGAAAAACGCCAGTTGTTCAGGGGATTTCACGGGTTCGGACGCCTGGGGCTAATCCTGACCGGCCTCACGGATACGGGCGGCTTTGCCGCGACGCGAACGGAGGTAGAACAGGCGATTGCGGCGGACACGACCGCGCTGCGCGATCTCGATCTTCTCGATCAACGGCGAATGCAGGGGGAAGGTCCGCTCTACGCCGATGCCATGGGAGACCTTGCGCACGGTGAAGGTGCTGCGAACGTCGCCGCGTTTCTTGCGGATCACGTCGCCGATGAAGACCTGGATGCGTTCTTTGCCGCCTTCACTGATCTTGATATGAACCTTCAGACGGTCGCCGACTTTGAATTCCGGCAGGTCGATGCGCATCTGGCGTTGTTCGAATTCTTCAATCACGCTTTTGTTCGTTTTCGAGTTGGCCATGGTCTTGCTCCAAACCTGATGCGGCATCCGACCGCGAAAAATATCGTATATCCGAGAACCGGCAACGAAAACCGATTCTCCTCCGGTGGGTTTCCCGCCGAAGGGCGCACAAATATAAATGACCCTTCGTGACATTGCAACTTTTTTCGAATTTTTTTACAGGTACGGACGGAATTTCATGTCGCGCAGGTTTTGGATCGCTCCCCAAGGCTCATTTGGGTCGAAATCAACTGTAAATTTAAACCGTTATGTCTATCATGTGCCATAGTAGTCTTTTGTTGGTTCAGGTCTCCCGACCTGAACCACATGCTTTTGCATGAACTTATGGAGCAGGTCAGGAGACCTGCTCCAACTCAGAGTCTTTTTCGAAAATTGTCGGGTGAAAATCACCCAACCTGTCAAAGTTACGGGGAATTTTCCATGTTCTCCAACGCTTCGATCAATTTCCGATGAAACCCGCCGAAGCCGCCGTTGGAAAGCACGGCCACCGTATCGCCCGGCTGCACGAATTCCAATACCTGCGGGAGAAGTTCGTCGGGAGATTCCCCCGCAAACGCCGGTTTTCCTTCGCCGCGTATGTTCGCCACGACTTTCGGTACGTCGAGCCTGTGCTCCGGCGCGATGCGGTCCGGGCGCGAAGGCGGTCCCACGAATACCGCGTCGGCGTTTTTCCAGCAGCGTTCCAGTTCGTGTTGCAGCACGTTGCGGCTCGTCGTGTTGGTGCGCGGATCGAACACCGCCGCCAGCCTTCCTTCGGGATAGCGGCGTTTCAAGGCATCCAGCGTGACTTCGATGGCGGTGGGGTGGTGGGCGAAGTCGTCGATCACCCGAACGCCGCGTGCGACGCCGAGCACCTGTTGTCGTCGATCCACGCCCTCGAAACGTTCCAGCGCAGAACCGAGCACCGAAAAATCCGTTCCCACGGCGTCGAGCAGGATCAGCGCGCCACACAGGTTGAGCAAGTTGTGCATCCCCGCCAGCGGCCACCGGCCTTCCAGGCGGGTCTTCCCTTTTTGGAAAATTCGGAACCGGGTGCCGTATTCATCGAAGGCCAGGGCTTCGGGCCGCCATTCGGCGTTCGGATGCAGGCCGTAGGAGACCACGCGGGCTTGAACTCCGGCGGCGGCGCGGCGCACTCGGGGCCAGTCCCAACAGGCGGCGATGGTCCCTCCGGAAGGCACGAGCGCCATGAACTGCCGGAAACGCGCCTCGATTTCGTCGGCGTCGTCGTAGATGTCGGCGTGGTCGAATTCGCAGGACGTCACGATGGCGTGCTGCGGTCGATAGTGCAGGAATTTCGGGGCTTTATCGAAATAGGCGCTGTCGTACTCGTCGCCTTCCACCACGAAATACTCGCCTTTCCCCCAGCGGAATCCCCGGTTGAAAGGCAGCACCCGACCGCCGATCAGGTAACCGGGATCGGCCCCCGTTTCGTGCAGCAGCCAGTGCAGAATCGAGCTGGTGGTGGTTTTTCCGTGGGTTCCGGCAACCACCAGCGGGCGGCGCTCGGCGAGAAACAGCCGGGACAGCGCCCCGGCGAAGCTGTCATAAGCCAGGCGTTTGCGCCGAACCTCCAGCGCTTCCACGTGGTTGCGGGTGCATACGTTGCCCACCACCACCAGATCGCTTTCGCCGTCGATGTTGTCGGCACGAAACGGGGTTTTCACCTCAATGCCCTGTTCGGCGAGCACATCCGACATCGGCGGGTAGACGTTTTCGTCCGAGCCGCCGACCTCGAACCCGGCTTCCTTGGCCAGTCCCGCCAGAGAACCCATGCCGGTCCCGGCGATCCCGATGAAATGAACTTTGCGAATGGCTTTTTTCGGCGGCAGCACTCCCCATGGACCGGGCTCCACGGCATCGAGCATCTCCCAGATTTTCGTATGGAGTGCGGGCCGAAAACGGCGGATGCCCAGCGCCTGGGATGAGGGATGCACGCGGTTGGTCAGCAACACGACGGAAAGGTCGCGGTCCGGGTCGTGCCAGGCGCTCGTGCCGGTAAATCCTAAAAAACCGAAGGAATGCGGGGAGATATGCATTCCCGCCGCCGAAGTTTTGAAGGTCGGACGATCCCAGCCCCAAACGAACGAAGTGCCCTGGGGACAGTCGTCGGGCATGAGAAATCGGCAGGCGGTCTCCCGGTCGAGCATCCCGCTTTCGCTGCGAGTTGCCGCCGCCCATTCGTCCAGCAGCGCCATCACGTGCCCGGCGGACCCGAACAGCCCCGCGTGGGAGGCGACGCCGCCCAGCGCCCAGGCGTTGGCGTCGTGGACCTCGCCCCGGAGCAACCGGCGGCGATAGGGACAGAATTCCGTCGGGGCCGGGGAAGAAAGCAGCCGGGAAGAATCGTAATCCAGCTTCAAGTCGTTGAAATGACCTTTCACGTGGGTGTCGAACAACGCATTCAAACGGGCATCGCCCAGGCGTTCGAGCACGATCTGCAACAGCAGGAACCCCATGTCGCTGTAAATCGCCTTTTCACCGGGTTTCGCGAGGCGCTCCAGGCTGTTGAGCAAAGGCAACAGCTTGGAATCACGGACGTTTCGCCACTCTTCCTCCTTATAAACCGGCGCGGGAATGTCGCCGTTCGGTTGCAGGGTTTCATAAAGGGGTTTCCAGGCGGGAAGTCCCGACGTGTGCTGCAACAAATGGTGAATGCATACCGGCTCGCCGCCGGAATCTTTCCACTCCGGGACGACCGACGCCACCGGGGCGAAGGGATCGAGTATGCCGCGCTGAAAAAGCACGGCGGCGACGGAGGCGGTGACGAGCGGCTTGGTAAGGGAGGCCAGATCGTAGCAGGTATCCGGCGAAACCTCCCTGTTATCGGGAAGATAGCCGGTGCGTCCCGCCGTGAGCGTCCATTGCGAGGCGCCGTGGCGAATCCGAAGCACCGCGCCGGGAAACACGCGCCGGGACACCGCCCGGTCGAGCATCGCTTGAATCTCATTCATGCCGATTCGTTCTTTCGCGAAAGGGGATTTTCGGGGGCGTATGGTTTCAGTCCTCGACGTCGTACCCGGCTCCTTCCCAAGCTTCCAGGCCGCCGTCCAGACAGGCCACGTGGGTGTATCCGGCGTTGACCAGAGTGTCGCAGGCATTCACCGACATCAATCCCCGGAAGCAATACAGCACGGTTTTGCGGTTCTTGTCGTCGCCGATGTACGTCATCACCGCATCCATGTCCGTGTGTGGCAGGTGGGCGTCGGTGCCGGGGATGTTCCCCTCGTCGCCGTGGTAGACGTTGAGCAGCAGAAAGTCCTTGGTTTTCAACATGTTGTGAAGTTCTTCCGGCGAAAGGGTCCATACCTGGCCGACGTTCTTCCACTCGGTGCCCCCGGAACCGGCTTCGTCCTCGGCGGCTTCGTCCGGTTCCACGTCTCCTCCGTCCAGGCTCGATTCGGCCTGTTCGTCGGAGTCGGCGGACGAGCCGATCTCTTCGTCTCCCGCGGGTGGATTGTCGGTTTCCTTGCAAGCGGTTCCTCCCACCGCGAGAAAACCCAGAAGTACGAGGATTGTCCATAATTTCATTGCGTTACAACTTGATTTCACGTTCAACCACCTAGATTTTCCCCCGAAACAGTTCACGGATGCACAGCTTGCCGTAGTCCCAGAACAAACGGAACATACTACGAAAATCCAGATTGCTGAAGAGATTGTCGAACGTTCCCATCGGCAGCATCAACGGAATGATTCCCCGGCTGTATTCCAGCATCCAGGCGTGATCGTGCACGCGGTAGCCTTTGGCGCGGCCACGCTTAAGAAGCGCCTGATCGCCGGGAAGCGAGACGGTCCGTTGCGTTTCGCCTTCGTAATAGGTCCACATCTCGCCGTCCAGCATCCAGTCGTAGACATCCGCCGGATAGCGTCCCGAATGGCCCTCCGTGCCGATCGGCGTGCCGAAAATGATGACGTATTCCGTCAGCGATGCGTACAGCAGTTTGAGCGTGCCCATCGCACCGCAGGCGTTGTTGAGCACCCAATCGTTTTCGCGGGTGATCCGGCCTGGGTAGCGCGTTTCCAACTCGCTTATCACGGTTTCGAACATCTCATCCTGGGGTTTTCCGGCGGCGAGTTTAGCGATTTCATGCAGTTCGGCGGGATCGAATAACGTGGTCATAAAATTCCTCGATGGGTTAATAGGTGAAAAAACGATCCATGACGGGAAAAAGCGGACCTCTCGTCAAAGTTGATGATACCAGCTTGAAAGCAGGTCGGCGCGTTCCTGGAGAAAGATGCGTTTGAAAGCAGTCTCCTCGTCTTCGCCTTGACCGATGCTGCGAACGAGGTTCAGCGTCGCCGAGAATTCGTAGTTGTCCGCAAGGTAGGAGACAAAGGAAGCCGCCTGCGCATGGGCGCGCGCGTCGCCCCGTTTGAGCGTCTGATCCCATTCGCCGAATTCCCGGTATCCTTCCGCTTCCATGAGCAGTTCTCGCGGTTTGTACAGGTTGGGCACGAGGCGATTCATCATCGCCAGGCTCAACCCGGTTTCCAGCCAGCGCGGCGCGGTCTCCTCGCCGAGTTGCCGGACGATGCGACGGACGATCAACGCCGCGAGGGTCGCCTGCGTCTCTTTCTTGTCCATGCGCATCCACTGGGCGTATAGCGGAATCACGCCCGCCGATTCGGGTACGTCCATGCCGAAACTCGTGACCATCGTGGAGAAATCCTTCGTGCCGTCCACGAAAAACGACATCCGGTCGATGTCCGAAAGGTTGAGATCGGTGAGAATTTTGTACAGATCCTGCTCGCAGAGTTTCCCCAAATCGATCAGCAGGCTGTCGTCTTCGAGGCCGGTGGCCTCGAAATGGCAACGGCCCGCCGAGGTGGTGTAGTTGAGTGCCGCGCCCAAATCGGCGGCAGGAGCCGCTTTTCTCGCCCTTTGAGCCTCGGCAACCGGAGCGGATTTTTTCGCGACGGGTGCGGACGAGGAAACAGAGTCTGAAGAGGAAGAAAAACCGGGAAAACCGGAAAACATCGTGAGGCCGACCGCAGCCAGTCCAACGAGGATCGCAGCGATGCCTCCCCATAGCAGCACCGGGCGTTTTTTCTTGAGTGATATCGGACCCTTGCTTGTGGTCGGCGATGTCATGAGACCGTAACGTCCGGTGGCTTCGAGTTTCAGGCGAGGGCGTCCCACACCCATTTTGACTTTTCGGGTGGCGACTTTTTGCAACTCGATTTCCGCGCCCATTTCGTAAAAACGCCGTTGCAGCTCCTTGGCTTTTTCGAACTCGATTTTCGGAGCCAGCGTCAGCGGCAGGTTGCGCAGAATCATGCGTATGGCGTTGGCGGAACGACCGGTAGTCTGTTTCATGTACTCGATGACTTTGGCCTTGCCTTCGAGTTGCGAAAACCCCAGCAATTTCACCTGCATGAAGACTTCTTCACGGCTGGGCGGCTCGATGCTCGCACCGCAACGGGAGCAATGTTCGTCGTCTTTCAGACGCGTAGTGAAACCGCAATCGTCGCAGAAGGTCCACTCCGATTCCACGAAATCGGTTTCGTTGACCACCACAGCATCCAACTCGGCGATGATGTCGCTATAGGAGGGGTAGCGCTCTTTCGGAGATTTCGCCATCATCCGCTCGATAATGCGACCGAGCGAGCGGGGATACTGGGGATTGAGGGAGGTGATGTCCGGAATCGGCTCTTTGATGTGCATCATAATCAGGCCGATGGCCGTTTCCGATTTATACGGGGCGATGCCGGTGACGAGTTCGAAAAACGTCACGCCCAGCGAATACATATCGGCGTGGAAATCGATGGCTTTTCCGCTGGCCTGTTCGGGGCTGATGTACTTCGGCGTACCCAGCGCCATGCCGGTGGCGGTGAGGTTTTCATCGGTCTGAGTCAGTTTGGCGATGCCGAAGTCCACGAGCTTCGCCCCGCCTTCGGACTCGATCATCACGTTGCCCGGCTTCACGTCGCGGTGCATCACGCCCTTATCCGCCGAAAACTTCAGTGCGGCCAGGGTCTGTTGCATCAAGGTGATTTTCTGCAGGCCCGTGACTCGCATTTTTTTCGCGATGATGTCGGACATGGCGATGCCGTCGATGTACTCCATCGCGTAAAACGGGACGCCTTCATTGGTGTGTCCGACGAAAAAAACGTGAGCGATATTGGGATGTTTCAGGTTGGCGGCGGCGCGCGCCTCCCGTTCGAAGCGGGTGAGGTTTTCCTTGTCGGCCATGATGGCGGGCGAAAGCACCTTCAGGGCCACCCGCATGTTGAGTTCCTCGTCCAGACCTTCGAAGACCTTGCCCATCGCGCCTTCGCCGATTTTCCTGATTACCTTGTAGTGGCCGTATCGTTCGGTCATGTGCACGCGCTCCGGGTTAATGCTTCTTCAGTCCGGCAACGAATTTCATCCGGTTCGGGCCGATTTCGATCGTGTCGTCGTCTTCCAGGGAGTATTGCGTTCCCTTCGGCAGTTTCTCGCCGTTGACCTTGAGCCCGCTCATGCCCCCGGTTTGCACGAGAATGAATTCGTCGCTTTTGCGGGTCAACGTGGCGTGCTCCTTGCCCACCATGAAGCCGCCTTTGAGTCGGATATCGGCGTCGGCGGCGCGCCCCATGCGGGTAACCTGCTTGTCGATGGAATAGGTGCGGCGGTCCATTTCGGTGAGCGCCTGAAAATGCGGCTTGAGGCGCTTGGTCATCTCCGCGCGCAAGGCATTGAGCTGGGTCTTGCCCATCGTCATCGTTTCGTCGATCTCCACCGGCTGGGAGCTGCTGGGATCTTTCTGGCGCGAGGCTTGTACAGCTTCCGACAGCGCACCTTCGAACGATGCCTTGAACTGTCCGCCCGGCTTTTTCTGCTGGATCGCCCGGTCACGCTCCAACTCGTCGCGGGTCTGGCTGAAGGTCAGCATGTATTTGCCGATGCCGATCACGTAGCCGTTGTGCAGCGGCGATTTCGGCACCGGTTCTCCGTTGATGAACAGGCCGTTCTTTCCGGAGAGATCCTTGATGAACCAGATCGCGTTGCGCTGGTAGATCATCGCGTGTTTTCGGGACACAAGCGGATTGTCCAGGTGGATGTCGGACTCGGGGTTGCGTCCTACGAAAATCATGTGATCCTTGACGAGCCGAACCGTTTTCAGCTTTTTCGAGCCAAGCACTACCGTAATCTCAGCCATCGGTCGCCCTCCCTCGATGAGACCTGTTTGTCGGCGAACGTTCGAATCCCACTATGGTATGTCTTGTTATTCTACTGCAAAACCGTGAGGAAGCAACTGAAATCGGAGTGGGCCATCTGCCGTGGACGTGTATTAAAAATGGGTAAAATCGCTGTTTTTTTCGGGAAAACATGGATTTAAAAAGTAGGTTGGGTGATTTTCACCCGACACTTTTCGAAAGCCTGCCGTGGACGTGAGTTTTTCTCGGGGAAATGAGAATAGATAGAAAACATTGGAACCCTCCAATCCACTGTAGCGGCGAGGCGTAAGCCCGCCGTGATTTCGGTTATTTTCCGGCGGGCTTCCGCCTCGCCGCTACAACTCTTCCGTCTCGTTTTTTGGTAGTGTCGTCACATGTCATACAATCAAACGGTAAGCTTATGTTTTTATTGATATTTTACAAATCCAAAGTGTACCAAATTCTCACGGACCGAAAGGCCCGTGAGGCTGTGCAATCCATGGAAAGCACAGCCTTCCTCGCTCTGCGAGTTGACTTTGGCACACTCGTTCCGACGATTTTTCATGGCTTTAATGAGTGATGCACTACGGAAACAACCCGTGAGGACACGATCTAAGACTTGTTCGCGATTCCTGAGGAATGAAGAACTGTCCAATTTGTCAAAGGTTACGCAAAAACATGAAAAGACGGCAAAAACGGTCCTGCCTCCATGGTGTTTTCTATTGCGGGTTTGCCGTGTGAGACCCATAATGGGAAGCACGTCCACGCCGAATGCGCGAATTCGTGGTTGAGTCTGCCATTCGGTCGGAGGTTCGAAGGGAACCGGACGACGAAAAGGCCGAAACGGGAAACATGCGATGAACTCCGAGGATTTTTTCGACATTCTGGCCGAAACGGATCGAAAGCTCCGTGCCTATTTCAAGGCGCATCCCGCGTTTTGCCGGGAGGAGCCCGAGGAGTTGCGGGCCTCGATCGAGGCGTATCCCTTTCGCAAGGGCAAGCGGCTGCGTCCCGCCGTGCTTCGCATGGCCTGCGGTGCGGTGGGAGGCAATCCCGAAACGGCTCTGCCCGCCGCCGCCGGAATCGAGTTGTTTCACACCTGGACGCTCGTCCACGACGACATCATGGACAACGACGACACCCGGCGCGGAGAGCCGACGGTGCACCGGCTGGTGTGCGAAAAAGCCCTGGAAGATCCGGCGATTCCCGATGAGGCCGCCGAAGCCTACGGGCGCAATATGGCGCTTCTGGCGGGCGATCTGCAACACGGCTGGTCGGTGTCCTGCTTCGCCGGGCTGCTTGTGGAAAAGACGGTTGCGCCCGAGGTCGTCGTGGCGCTGATCGACCGCCTGCAAACGCACGTTTTGGGCGGACTGATTCGCGGACAGGCGTTGGACGTCCGTTTCGCGGCGATGCGCAACGAGGCCATCGGAGAGATTCCCGAAACGCTGATTCTGGAGATGATGACCCTCAAGACCGGGATTTTGCTGGGGTTTTCCGCTTCCGCAGGCGCGGCTATCGGGAAGAACGAGGCCGATTTCGGCGATCCCGACCTTGCGGCGCTCGAGTTGTTCGCCACGCAGTGCGGTGTGGCTTTCCAGTTGCAGGACGACATCCTCGGCCTGACCGCCGACGAGAAGAGGCTCGGAAAACCCGTGGGAAGCGACATTCGCGAGGGCAAGAAAACCCTGATCGTGCGCCGTGCGTGGAGCGAGGCGAATCCGGCGCAGCGAGCATTGTTGCTGAACACCCTCGGCAACGATGACGCCACGCCCGAAGACGTCTCGCGGGTCGTGGAGCTTTTACGAGAGTTGGGAGGAATCGAGTACGCGCGACGCCTCGCCGAGGAACGAATTCGCGACGCCCAGCGGCAGTTGGAGCGGTTCGGTGCGTCGAAGTATGTGGATTTTCTGCGGTTTTGGTCGGATTTCATGCTGCGGCGTGAATTGTAGCGGATGCGAGGTACTCGACGACCCATGGCCACACAGTCTTCCAAAACCCACAAAGAGAACGAATTTTTCCTCGACCGCTCGCCGTGGGGGCACGTGATCGCGATTGCCGTGCTGACGATTTTCGTGCTGATCTACGTGTGGCCGCTCGTGACCCAGGACAAGCTGATTTTCCTCTCGCCGGACGTGTTCGTGGCGGGAGCTTACGACGACTTCGCCACCCAGTATCTTGCCTGGCAGGAATTCACGAGGGAGCGTCTCAAGGAGGGCGATTTGCCCCTGTGGAGTCCGATGACCGCCGGGGGGATGCCGTTTTTCGGCAACGCGCAGGCCATGGCCGTTTCGCCGATCACGCTGCTGTTTTTGTGGCAGGATTCCACCATGCTGGCGCTGATTCACGGCGTGGTGCTTATGGCGCTGTTGTCTCCGTTGCTGTTCTATGTTTTGTTGCGGAACTGGAGGCTGTCTTTTCTTCCTTCGCTTTTGGGTGCGCTGTTTTTCAGTTGGGAATCTCTGCAGCACGAAATCCTGACCCAGATCACCAACCGTCAGCCCCAGGCGCTGGGACTGCTCAACCTCACCCTGCTGATCTATCTTTTCAAGCGTCCTACTCCGTTGCGCGTCGCATTGCTCGGGTTGTCCCTCGGGGCGAACATGTACACCGGCGACATCCAGGTCACCTTCAACGTGCTGGTCGTCTCCTCGGTGCTGATTTTTGTGGAGATGGTGCGAAAGTTCGTGGTCGAAGGTCCACGAAGCGCCATATGGGTCGCGGTCGCGGCAAGTTCCGCGATTCTCATCGGGTTGTGCCTCGGCGCGCCGCAGATTCTCACCATGATGGATACGTTACAAAGCTCGGTGCGGAATTTCACCTTCGAGCAGATCTTGGAAACCCGGCACTTCGGCAAGCGGGAAAGCTGGAGCCACATCCTGTTGTGCATGGAAAGCGACTACTGCCTCTGGCCTCCGCTATTCGTGCTGGGCGTGTTCGGCGCGCTCCAGAAAAAGGTCCTGCCGATTATGCTGGCCGTATTGGGAGTGCTGGCCTTCGAGTTTTCCCAGGGAGGACCGCTGTACTATTTCCTGTACAACACCCTTCCGTTTTTCAAGTATTTCAAGATCGATCAGAACTGGTTTTTCATGCCGATGGGCGTGTGTTATCCGGCGCTGATCGCTCTCGGCCTGCAGCGTCTTCAACGGCTTTTGGGATCGTCGATAGGGCTTGTGGTCATTGCGTTCACGCTGACCTTGCTCCCGCACTGGCCGATGCGCAGCTATAAAGCGGAAAACGAAGTCAACGTCATGGGCGAACTTTCCTGCTTCGACAAGCTTCCCAAGCGCGAGCCCTTGGAGCGGGTGGTGCGCTTCGGTACGGCGGCCCTTCCGCCGTCCATGGCCACGCTCATCGGACGGCACGACGCCCAGGGCTACGATTCGTTGATGGTCAAGACCTACGTCGATCTGTACGACACCATCGAGCCGGGGACGTTCAAACGAAGCATTTCGGACCTGCGCCTGATGGAGTTCCAGGAGGAACGCACGATGGCGTTGCCCGTCGTCGATTTTCTGGGCATTCGCACCGCGTTTACCGGTAGGCCGCTGGAGGCTCCCGGCTGGAACTTCGTCTACGAGGAATTGCGCGGCTGTTACAGCCGAAAGGAACGGACGCTGTTTTACGAAAACTCCGAGGCGGGACCGCGCGCGTTTTTCGTGGCCGGAGACCGTCGTTTCGAAAGCGCCGGAGCCTTGCGCGAGCACATGGCCTCGTCGGATTTCCGTCCCTACGAGTGCGCCCTGTTCGAGGCGGATACGCCGGGACTTCCCGATCCCGCGCCCTGCCCGCCGGGTCTCCGAAGCCGGGGCGAGGTGGAGATCGTCCGCTACGAACCCGACCTGGTGGAAATGGACGTCACGTCCGAGGAGCCCGGCTGGGTCGTGCTGGTGGATACCTACATGAATGGCTGGGAGGCACGACTCGACGGCGAGGAATGCCCGATATTGAGGGCCTACAGCTCGTTTCGAGCGGTGCGCGTGAGCGCCGGAACGCATCGGCTGACGATGGAGTACCGTCCCGTTTCCTTTTTGCTGGGGGTGTGGCTGGCGCTTTTGGGACTGCTGGCCTTTGCCGGTCTCGTGGGATGGAGCGTGTACGACCGGAGAAAACGGCGTACCGAAGGAGGTGTCCCGGTTGCCGCATGACGTATCCATCCGGGAATGCCGTGACTACGCCGCCTGCGACGAGGCGGTGCTTGCGGCGCTGGACGAGGCGGGGATGTTGCCCGGCCTCGAAGGGCGGCGCGTGCTGCTGAAAATCAACCTGATGAAGGGCAGTCCTCCCGAAGCGGCTCTGACCACCCATCCGAGGTTCGTGGGCGCGCTCGTGCGTGTGTTGGGACGAGTTGGTGCGAACGTGCGCGTGGGCGACAGTTCCGGCATCCTGGGATTTACGTCCGAAGCGTTCGAGTCGTCCGGGATGGCCTCCGAAGTGCGTGCGCACGGCGGGGAAATCGTCGATTTCGACCGTGGGCCGTTTGTGCGACTCGATTCCCTGCATTCTCCCGACCGAAAGTACTGGATTTCCCGCGAGATTCTCGACGCCGAGGCCGTGCTCCAGGTGCCGAAATTGAAAACCCACACCTTGGTGGGGTTGACCGGAGCCGTGAAGGGGCTGATCGGTATGCTTCCCGGCGCGACGAAGTGCGCGCTGCATGTCCAGTTGCCGAAAGTGGAGGATTTCGCAGACGGATTGCTCGACCTGTACGAGACGCTTGCGGCCTCCGGTGTGCACTTTGCGGGGGCCATATACGACGGAATCGAGGGGCTGGCCGGGCGCGGTCCCGGTGTAGGGGAACACGTGCACCGCGCCGGGCTGGTGATCGCCGGGAAGGATCTGTTCGCCGTGGATCGTGCCGCCGCGCGTTGCGTCGGATTCGGACGGCGGGATCTTCCCTTGATGCGCCGTGCGGAGGCGCGGGGGCTGGACGATCCGCAAGCCCTGCGTTGGACCGGGAAAAAGCCTGAAGAGGTGTTTTGCGCGTTCGAGAAACCGGCGCGCGCCTGGAGCGAGCGGACGGCTGCCATCACGCGCGCCAACTACTGGGTGCGGCAGCATTCGATCCGCGTGCGCCACGATCCGAGCTTGTGCGCAAACCATCGGAAATGTTTTGAAATCTGCCCGGTCGATTGCCTCGAACTGCGCGGAGGGCGCATTGTCGTCGGCAAGGACTGCATTCGCTGCACCGCCTGCCACGCGGCCTGTCCTTCCGGGGCGATGCGTTTGGAGATTCAACCGGGCCTGCGCAGCATTTTCGAACGCCGGGCCGAAGGCGTCGATACCGGAAAACTCGTCAAACGCGGTCGCCGGGCCGAATGATTCGTTTAAAGGCAGAAAAATAGAAAAGGTCGGGTGAAATCACCCGACCTTAAAATCCATGTTTTCCTGAAAAAACAGCGTTGTAGCGGCGAGGCGTAAGCCCGCCGAAAAACGAAGGGATACGCCTCGCCGCTACAGATGGTCGATGATTTCGTATATAGCGGTTATTGTCTGGTTTTAGCGATAGAACCCCCTGAAAACAAAGAGTGGCACGGGCGAAGCGACGTGAAACGTCCGCTTGCCCGTGTACCCAACCATGCCCATGGGCAACCTGCGGTTGGCCCATGCCACTCGTGGTGAAAACACAAGCAATCCGGGCCATTGATCCGTTCCGGATCGAAGACCCGGGCACCCTTCTAAGGATATGATGTGTCCGCTCAGCCCGAGTGCCGCCCGGAAGGGCGGTGTATCGAGGGATACCTACGAAAAAACGCCATGGTTCGATACGATTTGCTTTGCAAATCACTCACCATGTGCGTTTTACCTCTTGGATGAAAAACTGGGGATTGAGTCAGGCAGAAACGGCTAACCGAAGGCTCTTCACCCGTTCAATCGTCGTTGATTTTCAACACCGCCAGGAATGCGTCCTGGGGAATTTCGATGTTCCCCACCTGTTTCATGCGTTTTTTGCCCGCTTTCTGCTTTTCAAGCAGTTTGCGCTTTCGCGAAATGTCGCCGCCGTAACATTTGGCCGTGACGTTTTTGCGGTAGGCTTTGACCGTTGTCCGAGCAATGACTTTCGTCCCCAACGCGGCCTGGATCGCCACTTCGAATTGCTGGCGGGGAATGATCTGCTTGAGTTTCTGACACAGCAAAAGCCCCCGTTCGCGGGAGGAGTTGCGGTGGGTGATGATCGACAGCGCATCCACCGGATCTCCGTTGACGAGAATGTCGATTTTCACGAGATCGTCCGCGCTGTACTCCCGGAAATCGTAATCCAGGCTGGCGTACCCCCGCGACACCGTTTTCAGGCGGTCGTAAAAGTCGAGAATCACTTCGGAAAGCGGCAACGTATAGCGTATCAGCACCCGGTTCTCCCCGGCGTAGCCCATCTCCTGTTGAATGCCCCGTCTGGATTCGCATAGTTTCAGAATCGCCCCGACGTATTCCGCCGGTGCGTGAATGTTGGCGTCGATCAGCGGTTCCTCGATGGAGGAAATCGCCTGCGGGTCCGGCAATGCGGCGGGGTTGTCGATGAAAAACGGTTCGCCCTTGACCGGGTTGACGCGGTAGATGACGGTGGGCGAGGTGACGATCAGGTCGAGGTTGTATTCCCGCTCCAGGCGCTCCTGGATGATCTCCATGTGCAGCAGCCCCAGGAATCCGGCGCGGTAGCCGAAGCCCAGCGCCTGGGAGCTTTCCGGCTCGTACGTGAGCGAATAATCGTTGAGTTTCAGCTTTTCGAGCGCGTCCTTGAGTGGCTGATATTGCGCCGCCTCGACCGGGTACAGCCCGGCAAAGACCATCGGCTTGACTTCCTTGAAGCCCGACATCGGCGCGGCGCAGGGCGTTTCGTCGAGCGTGATCGTATCGCCGACCCGGCAGTCGCCGATCTGTTTGATCGCCGCCGTGATGAATCCCACGTCCCCGGAGACGAGCTTCTCGGCCTCTTTCATTTCAGGGGAGAACACCCCGACCCGCACCGTTTCGAAACGCGCCCCGGTGCCCATCATGCGGATGCGGTCGCCGCGTTTTACGGTGCCGTCGAACAGGCGGATCAACGCCACCACTCCGAGATAGGAATCGTACCAGGAATCGAAAATCAACGCCCTAAGCGGTTTTTCGGGATCGCCTTCGGGCGGTGGAACAAGTTGCACGATCTGTTCAAGCACCTGCTCCACGTTCTGGCCGGTCTTGGCGCTGATCGGCACCGCGTCGGAGGCGTCGACGCCCACGACGTCTTCGATCTCCGCCTTGACGCGCTCCACGTCGGCGGAGGGAAGGTCTATCTTGTTGATAATAGGGATGATTTCCAATCCGGCATCCACCGCGAGATAGGCATTGGCGAGCGTCTGAGCCTCGACGCCCTGGGTGGAATCCACCACGAGCAGGGCACCATCGCAAGCCTTGAGAGACCGAGAAACCTCATACGAAAAATCGACGTGGCCGGGGGTGTCGATCAAATTCAGGATGTATTCTTTGCCGTTTTGGGCTTTGTACAGCAGACGCACGGCCTGGGATTTGATGGTGATGCCCCGTTCGCGCTCCAGGTCCATCTTGTCGAGAAACTGCTCGCGCATGTCGCGGCCCTGCACCGTTCCGGTGATCTCCAGCAGGCGATCGGCCAGCGTGGATTTACCGTGGTCGATGTGGGCGATGATGCTGAAATTTCTAACGTTTTCCTGTGGCATCGTCGTTTCGTTCCTGCTGCCGAAAAAAATGATTGTGGATGCGTTCTGTGCAAACCATGACGCAATTCCCCTTATCATGCCAGAGGATTTATGGGAAGAAAATGTTTCGTGCGGGAAAAGTCCATTTCGTGCAAATTGGTGAAAAAACGTGCAGATTCGGAACCACTCGCGTTGCGAGAGAAATTCGCGCGTTGCGAGACTTTTCGGTCGAAAAACGCCGTTTTTGTCCAGTTGCTGTACACTTTTTTCTCGGTACCCCTCGACTCGTTGCGAGAAAACCGGGGAGGACTTTGCACGTTTCGTCGTGAGTTTGTACGAGTTTTGCCGCATGGATCGAGCATGACGTGAGTTTGCGTAAAAGTGCACGACTTTGCAGTATTTTCAATATAATTCACATGGGAATAGTCCTGTCTTAAACGGTTGTTTTATAGGAATTCTTACACAGTTTCTCGGATGAGACGGGTGTGAATGAAAATGTTGGGAAATTTAGGCAGTGTCGTCACGGGTGATTTAACCCGTAAAATTCATGAAGAATCTACTGCAACTTGAAAACTCTTGATCTTTCACTCGTTTCCCGATTTTCATCCTCGACAGACTGTTCAGGTTGCCTCCGGGTGAAAATCGCTCCAACTTCATGAAATATCATCGGTTTTCGGCGTCTCGCTACGATCCTCAGGAATTTTCCGGGTTAAAGAGCGCATCACTCATCAAAACCATGAAAAATCGTCGGAACGAGTGGGCCATAGACTTACTCGCGAAGCGAGGAAGGCTGTGCTTTCCATGGATTGCACTGCCTCCCGGACCTGAAGGTTCGTGAGACCATGGCACACTTTGGATTTCTAAAATATCAATAAAAACATGGAGTTACTGTTTAGTTATATAACATGTGACAACACTGCCTAGTTTGGCGTGTCATGCAGGTCAGGCGGAACCACGCCACGGCGGGCGTCTTCGAGGAGTTTCAAAATCGCGGCGTCTTGCGGTCGATCGTTCAAGGCGCGCCTGTAATGCGCCGCTGCGTTCGCATAATCGCCCAACCCATGAAGACAGATCCCCATCTCGCGTTCCCAAAAAGCGTCGCGCAAACTCGGATCGATGGCGTCGGCCTTGCGATAATGATCGAGCGCCTTGAAATAAGCGCCTTCCAGCCGCAGGAACCAGGCGTAATTCAACTGCACTTTCCGGGAGTCCGGCGTATCCCGCGCCGCCGCATGGAAGAGCGATACATTGCTGTGCCATTCCGTGTTGCGCGTCGCCACCCGCAATCCCATCGCCACAATCACGGCGACGATCGCCACCGCCGCCGCCATCCGCACCGGACGCTCGCGCCTCGTCAGCGGTTCGAGCAAGCTCGCCGCCACCATGGCCACACCGAGATTCGGCACGATCAGCAGCCGTTCGGCAACCAGCGTCGGAATGGTGACGAAGAGATTCGAGGCGAGGGCCAGACTGCTCCAGGTTAAAAAGATGCCAAAAGACAACACTTTGTGCTTTTTGAATGCAAAACACGCAAAAACGGTACTGAAAATCACCGCCGCCGCCGGTCCAAGCACTCGCCACGACACAAAGCCATGCGCCAGCGGTACCTGGTTGTAGCCGTAGTCTACCGACAGACGCAGCGGCCAGAACATCAGCCGGATGTATTCGCCCAACGCCGCGAAAGCACTGGGATAATAGATTTCGAGAGGCTGCCCGGCGAGGGGATTGTCCTGGGCGTGAATCTCCGGCGAAAGCCCCTCGAACAGCGCGTGGCGAATCGCGATGTACCCCACGATCAACACCACGGAACCGAGCCACGGCCCGACGATCCGCCCATTCAGAAACGCGGCCTTGGCCGTGGAAAACGGCCCCTCTTCCCGGTCCGGCGATAAAATCCAGGCGAGTTCAAGCAGAAACAGCACGGCGAAACCCGTGATCGCACTTTCCTTGGCCATCAACGCGAGAAACAGCAGCGCTATGCCGCCAATCCGCGCCCGCCACGCACCAGGATTGCGTAACACCCCGGAATATATCACGAAACCGCCAAACAGCAGTCCGGCGCTCAGGACATCGGCGCTTCCGGCGATGGAGGCCACCGCCTCGGAATGCCCCGGATGCGCGGCATAGAAAAGACCGGCCAGCAAGGCCACACCCGGCGAACCGCTCAAACGCCACACGAAAATCCCGGCCAAACCCGCCGCGAGGGCAAACCACAGCACGTTGGCCAGATGGTAGGGCCAGGCCACAAATCCCGCCTGGGCAAAGAGTCCCCGCAACCACAGAAACGTCAACGGTCGCCAGCTTCCGGTGGCCTGGGCACCCTCAAGGCACCAGACGTCCCGCGTCAAGCCTGTGGATATCGGCAGGTCGGACGTGAGACAGGCATTGTGGACGACGATGCGGAAATCGTCGTAGACGAACCCGTTTTGGAGGGTGTTCAGATAGAGAAACAAGGCCAGCAAAGACGGTCCAAGGATGATAGCCGCCAGCCAACGTCTGGAACTTCCAGGGTTTTCAGACTCGGCGGGGTGATGTTTTCGATGCGCTGGGTCCAAAATGGGCACTCGTCGAAGAATGTAAACGCTACACGCGAACCGCTTCATTCGCCGCGAGCGTTGGGTTGCCGTCCGTATCTGTTTCAAGCGGTTATTATTGGATTTTAGCGATAGAAAGCCATTGAAACAAAAGGTGGTACGAGCCAAGCGACGTAAAATGTCTGCTTGCCCGTGTACGAACGATGCCCATGGGCAACCTGAGGTTGGCCCATGCCACCCGCCCGACACCTTGGCAATGTCGGGTAAAGCAATTACCCGACCTACGCAAACTATCGCTAAAATCTTAAAAAAAACGGCGATAAAATCCTAATCTTTGTAACACGAATCCCGAATTTCGGCCAATTTCGCGAAAAGATACAAAAAAACGGGCATCCGAGAAACCTCGGATGCCCGTTTGATGCTTTCGGAACCTCGCAAGAAGGTTCCGCGATGGTCGTTTTCGCCCGTGTTACGGGGTCACGCACGCTCCACCCTGGCAGATCATGCCATCGGCGTCGCAGTCGGTCTCGGTCTTGACACCGCATTCGCAGGTCGTCAGGACTTTGCCGTCCGCATCACACACGGCTTGGAACGTATCGTCGCAGTCTTTCTTCGGCAGTTCGGAGAACGCAAACGCGGTCACCATGTCGTTCATGCCGTCGATGTTCGTCGTGTTGAACGAGAACAGATCGTCGTAGGACACGGTGTTGCCATCGGCGTCTTCCAGCACCACGGCGGAGATCAGCGGAGTGTCCACGCGGGTGTACTCGACATCGGCGATACCGGCGGGAACTTTCACGGCGACCGTCTCGTTGGCGGCTCCCGGAGGCGCATACACGAACCAGTACTTGCGCACGCCGGCATCTTCGTAATCCGCCGAGAAGGAAGCGCGGATGAAGGTCGAATCCGGGCTGGAATCGGAGGTGAAGGCCACGCCGTCGGTGGCATCGAAGTTCGTGCAGGTTACGAAGTCCGCGAACTTCGTATCAGCCATGGTCACGCCGTCTTCCGGCAGGGAAGCGAAGCGATCCACCGCACCGGAAAGGCCCAAGGCTCCGCCGGAGATCAGGGCGTCCACATTCGCGGCAGCCGAAATCACGTAGTACGGGAAGCCGGAAAGACCGGAGTGCTGGGGCGCATATTTGACCGGCAGCGCTTCGGCGGTGTCGATCTTGCCGTTCTTGTCCGTATCCATCTGGGCACCGAGTCCCAAGGGTACGAAGCCGACGCCGGTCTGCATGGCACCAACCAGAGTAATGACCGCATCCGCATTGGGCAGATCGCTGTAAGTGGCGTTGATCACGCGATTCATCGGGCTGGCCAGTTTCACGTCGGTGCGACTCTCGAGCTGGTCGAGGTAGGTCGGGGTTTTGTCATCGCCTTCACCGGTGTAGGTCTTTTCGACGGTCGCGAGATCCAGACCCGGCTTCAGGCCGTGCCACATATCGTCTTGCAGGTACGGCAGGGCGATGGCGAGAATCTCGCCGATGGGCAGGTTGTCCAGGTCGCCGATCAAGGGGGCGACTTTGCCAATCAGTTCGTTCATCGGCAGCTTGCCGCCGAGGGTCCATGCCGTGGCCGTACCATCGGAGGGAGCCTGCATCGCGTAGAAGTTTTCTTTCATCCAGTTGCCGGAAAGAGACAGTTCCAGTCCGGAAGGCAGCGGCAGGGTCTCGTTGAGCACCGAACCCAGCTTGACTTCGGTCGGGATCATTTCGCCCAGCAGGGACATGACCTGGAGGTCGATCAGGTTACCCGGCAGCGCGAAAGCGGTGATCGCCACGCCGATGTCGTTCTTCAGGATCGCCGGAGGCATTTTGCTCATGTCGGCCTGGCCGCGAATACCCTCGACTTTGTCGATGACTTCGTTGGCGGTCAACGGAATCAGCACGTTGTCGCTCTTCACGGAGAACGCGGAGACGTAGTTGTAATCCGCGTGGAACACGTGGAAGTCGCAACCAGCGGAGCAATCCACGGTCTTGGTGTAGACATCCGTGTTGCCGGCATCGCCGTCCATGGCCGTGTCGTTGACGTACACGGTCGCATCGCCGATCAAGGCACCGGTTTTGTCGTCGTACAGCACCACGCGGACATCACCAGCCGCCACGGCGCCGAACACCTGGTAGGAAACTTCCGCGCTGGCGCTGCCGGCGGAAACTTTGACTTTGACCTGGCCCGTACCCGTACCGGTCAGAATCGCGGCACCGGCTACGTCGGTGTCGTTCGCGACCGAAGCGGCGTCGCCTTCGGAAATCGCCCATGTGTAGAGGGAGCCCAAAGTGGCGGCCTGGAACTGGAGGATGGCACCGCTCTGGTGATAGGCGGTGGCCGTCAGGCGCAGGGTGCCGTCCTGGGTCAGCATACCGTTGCCCTGGTTGATTTCCAGCCTGGCGATTTCATCCGCGCTGGCGGCCTTGGTGCAGGTACCTTCCACACAGATGATACCGGCGGTGGCGCAGGTGTCGTCGTTGTCGCAGGCCAGCGGATAGCAGATGGAGTCTGCTGCGCAGGAGTACATGTAGCTCGCGATGTTCTTGTCGGCATCGCCGAACGGATACAACGCTTCACATTCAGTGTCGGTTCCTTCGGGGCATTCCTGATCCACGCACACGCCCAGTACGTCATGGCAGCTTTGGCCTTCCAAAATGCAGTCGCTGTCGTCGGTGCAGGTAGGATCCACCGTGGAACCTTCTTCTTCACCGCTTCCTTCGTCTTCAGTGTCCCCCGCAGGCTGATCGCTGTCGCCGTTGTTGTTGGGGGTTTCATCGCTGTCGTCGGAGCATCCGGCAAAAGCCAGCAGCCCGATCAGCAGCACGAGCAGAAACATAAAACTCTTGGTTTTCGTCATTTCCCTTTTCCTCCTTGCAATGGTTACCAATCCAAACGTTCAGCTCAAATCCGCTGTTTTCAATGGTTTACAGCGTTTTCCAGGTATCCTGTTTTCCTCGCAACGAGCGATTGATCGCTTTTCTTCCAATGTGACTGCTAACTACCTTAAAATGCTTGAGTTGTCAAGCCCTGAATGGAAAAACGCCAATCGTTCTTTTACGTCCCCTCCCTCTTCCTCCTTTCCCGACAGGGTTTCGTTTTTGCATTTATTTGTCAATCGTGACGGTAAAGTGCGAGTACCGTGAAACATATCGTCCGGCCCGATGCAGGGGTCGGTCGTTGAACACCACCAGTTCTTCGTAACTTGCCTGATCCAGATCGATGGCCATTACGCGGAACTCCGGACCGAAGGGGTCATCCACTTCCAACGCCGGAAGTTCGAAACGCAACTCCTCCGCCTCCTGGGTTCCCGGCCCCAGCCAGACCTCCCACTTGCGCCCGCCATTCCCTTCGAATACCACCCGGTAAAGGTCGGCACCTTCCACCGCGAACAGCGACACGCTACGTTCTTCCTCGCGATACAGCGTCATGGGGACCAAGCGGAGAAACTCCTGCGCCTCGACCGTCTCCGGTTCGCGGGAATGCCTTGAAATCACTACGGAAAACGCCCCTAGCGTCTCCGGCTGATCGAACAGGCGCGAAAGAGGAGCGGCGATGGTCATCAGCACGTATTCCCCCCGCAATCCTCCGTATTTGGAGGCGAAAGGCACTTCCAGCGGCTGGGCGAGTTCCATCGGTTGGGGAATCTCCTGCGCCTTCTCGGTATCGTCGCTCTGGTACTCGATGGACTCTCCCAGCCCCAGAGACATGCCGAGAGGCATGAACGACTCGGAGTTCAAATACGCCCCGGCAATC
This sequence comes from Myxococcota bacterium, assembly GCA_963663525.2. Classification (GTDB taxonomy): domain Bacteria; phylum Myxococcota_A; class SURF-8; order SURF-8. The sequence continues at coordinate 1,546,425 of CAXXHC010000001.1, read as the reverse complement.
ACCATCGCGCCGTCCATTTCGTCCGAAGCGAACCACGGCAGGGGCGCAACCTCCACACTCGCCATGCGGTTCATCCGCTGCCGCAGGCGAATCAGGTCGTCCAGGGGTTCAAACGCGGTATAATAAGGTACAAGGTCGGTTTCGCTTCCGTTGGCATTGAGATCCGCCGCCATCTGTTCGGTATCGCTCTGCTGACCGTCGTCCGGCACACGAGGTAGGCTTTCCAGCGTCACCCCGGCAATGCTTCCGTGCATCGTCTGTTCCGGTGCCAGCAAAGCGGACACGAAGGCCGCCGAGGACGCCGACCAGCCGTTTCCCAGCGCCGCTTCCGCCCAGATGCTTAAATCTTCCAACGGAAGATAGCCACCCCACCCCCAGACCACGGAGCTTTGACAGTCATCGGTAACGTAAACGGAAAGCGATTCGCTGGCCGGAATCTCGGCAAGGGCGAAGTTGCCCGGAACCGATTCGACCGTCTGATTAAGGGCTTCGACCGGAAAACCGGTTTTTCGCATGGATTCGCCGAATAGTTTTCCCGGACCGATGTCGAGCAGCGACTGGCTGAATACGGGGCCGGCCAGAGCGAAACCGCTACCGGCTTTGAGATCCGGGTGAAACAGGCTTAGATCCAGTTCCGCCACCACCCCCGCCGTGCGGTTGGCTTCCGCAGCCGGTTTCAGGGGAATCAGCAGATCGTTGGCGGAAATGCCGATCGCCGAAACGGCATCGTATTCCAGGTGATAGACATGCAGATCGGCGGGAAATTCCACATCGTCGAAGCGGGTCACTCCCGCCCCCACCTGATCGGAGGTCACCTGCCGCTGCGATCCGAACGTCACGACGGCCTGATCCACCGGCTCTCCCGTCACGGCATCCACGACGATCACCCTTGCCCCATTTTCCACCGGGGGATAATTCGTCAGAGTCAGCGTGTCTCGAAGGGATTTCCCGGCGCAGTCGGGGTCATCGAACAGCACTTCTACATATATAGTAGTTGTCCCTTCCTGAGTGCCGCCGATCGCCGTTCCCGTTTCGGAATCGACTCCTACGAGGCCGGAATTGAGGGACGTCCACTTGAGATTCTGATTGGGAATGACCGTCCCTGCCGAATCGTATACCGCCGCCGCAAGTTTCAGCGCCTGTCCCGAACGAATGTATGGAAGTACGGGAGCGATGCGGATATCGGTAATGGCTTCACAGGAGGGATATTCGTGGCAGCGTCCTGCCGTACAGTAGGACACCTCCGAGCAATCATCGTGCTCGGCGCAGGCGGACATCAGGCAGAGGCTGTCTTCGCAATAGCGATGCGAACCGTAGCTTTCGTGGCAGTCTTCATCCGACGAGCACTCCGGTGCTCGACAAAGCCACTGCTGGGTGTCACAGAGATAGCCTTCCGGACAGCTCCAGTCGGCGGCGCAGCTACCCATCACATCCCCAGCCGCAGTTTCGTCGTCATTGTCCGCGAATGAGTCCCCCGAAGCGGCCTCATCGGAACAGGCAGCCAGAACGAACGCCAGCAGCAGCACAAAAAACCACCCGATCCACTTGGAGTCATCCCCCGGAGTGGTCGATCTTGTGTTTCGTTTTAGGGGCATAAAACCGCCATCGTTGGAATTCCACGAAAACACTTGCTTGTAGCCGAACTCGCTCCCGTATGCAACGAGAGAAAGGCAAAAATGAAAGGAAGCAAATTTCCGGCCAAAATTATATTACGATAACCCGTCGATATCACAGCGTATTCAATATCGATCCGTGTGTTTTTCCTCGGAAAATACTATTTGGCACCCCCCTTTCAGCAAGGAAAAGAAAGCGCTTTCACCAAGTTGCGGCGGTTTTCATCGCCCGGATTGGTACCACGCAATCATCGTTCCCAGCTAAAGTAGCACGTTTTACAAAGTCGTGCGAAAAAAGCAGTGGGATGAAAACCCGACCAAAGAACTTGGAATAAAATCCGTCCATCGGCGGCAAGAATGTCACGAGTGTCAATCCTTCCTTACAGTATCTCTCTGTAAATTCCGCCTGTTCCTGCCGCTTTTTGCATAAAAAAACACCCCCGGAATTCCGGGGGTGTCTGAGAATTCTTTGCTCGAAACAAAGACTTACGGATTCTCGATGTCTTCGAGGAACGGTGTATAGGACAGCCAGCCACCTTCGGCTTCGTGTTCGGCCATCACATCCTCGCAGGTGGCATCCGGGTCCATGCGCAACAACCTGAAATAACTTCGGTTTGTATCGGGATGCATCTTGACCTCGATATCGTACACCATGCTTGGAACCGATCCGCTGAGCTGATACTGGAGATTTTCGTTCGGCAGCAAGCCGCTGATGTGGTCGTTGTCGATGATTTCACCTTCAAGCGAGCAGGACCACCTCTGGTTGTGATAGGTTTCCTGGTTGTCGAGCGCTCCGATGCCGATGTTGGTATACCCGGGTTTGCCGTCTTCGTCCGGGTCGTTGGTACGGCAGGTGGGATCGTCTTTTTTATCTTCCCAGGGTTCACAGGTTTCGTTGTATTCGGTTCGGTCAGGCAATTCGTCGTTTTCGTAATCTTCGAGTCTCGCCCCACGGACTTCGAGCGAATCCGTGGTTTTAAATGTTTTTCCAACCTCGAAAGCAGGCGGTTGCTCGATCACGTGCTTGAGCACTTTGACATTATTGTAATAGGAAGGCGGAATGATAAGCTGCCCTACATCCTCACCTACCTCGTACACCTTTTCCTCGTCGAAATTGCGCATTTCCATGTAGCACATGTGAGAATCGAAAACGACTTTTCCGTCCTGAAGGCTCGCGCGCGTCAGCGTTACGTGGAAGGAGACGGTATCTTGGAAGGTACGTAGCGGAATGCCTTTGGTGCGGGCCGCCGTGGTCAGAATTCCGCCCCACACGCCGACGAAATCGTCCGTGGTCGCCTCATCGGCTTCCCCGAAATCGATGCTCTGCGCCACATCGCACTTTTCGGTTTCCTCGTCACAAAAATACTTCCAACCGTAGTCCAGGCAGTCCCGGTTTCCACAAAACTCGCGCCAGCCAAATTCCAGGCATTCTTCCGGGCTTTTATACCGGCAACTTGCATCCACAACCGCAGTTCCTTCGTCGGTATAGGCGGGCGGATTACCATCCTTGTCCAGACCGTTGGCATCGAGGCATTGATAGTTGACGCAGGTCATCTGGTCCCGGCATTCCACGTTGCGCGGATTTTCCAAACATTCCTCGTAATATAGCGCATGTTCGCAGCAGACTTCGTCGCCTTTTTTCTGATTCGGACAGCATTCGACGATGGGCGAGAACTGCCAGCAGTCCTTGTCGTCCCGGCACTGGGACGCACAATAGTTCGACGAATTGCAATACCCTTTCGGCATACAATCGGCATTGGCCGAGCAACTGAGATATCCCAATTGCGTCACATCCACTTTCGAGCCTTCATCGATTTCGCAACCGAGAGCGGCCCACGCCGCCACGGTCAGAACGATTGTCACGATCCACTTTTTATATAGCATCGGTCTTCCTCCCGTGATTCTCGATTAAAATTCGTAACTGGCCGAAAACGCACCGACCATCGTCCATCCCTCCAAGGAATATCCTGGAAATCCCGGATTGTTGGTCTGCAATCCCTCAAGCGCCGGAAGCGAAGCCGCCTCGAAAATATGGATGGCTTCATCGGGCGCTTCATCGATGATTTTGGCAGGATCTTTATGAACCGTGCGTTTGACCATCTGCCAGAACTGCAAGCCCAACTCGACGTGAAACTGCGACTCGGCGATGCCGAAGTCGAAACGATGCCCGGCGGCGATGCACCAAGTGTCGGAGTCGGCGAAATTCGTGCGTCCGTCCTGTTCGGGAACCGGCGTCGGCTGGTAAATGAATCCTAGCCGGGCCTGCGCCCAATCGAGGTATTGCCAGGATACGCCCACATTTACGTCGAACGTGTCGGAAAACTTGTAGTCGTCGCCGTTGATGGAGGGAATGTTAAGCACTTCGCCTTCATCTTCGATATCGCGATACTGGGCGGCTTCTTCGGGGGTCTCGTCGTGCTGGGTGCGATACGCGGACCAGTGGTTCCAGGTAGCGACCGCCTGCACCTGCCACTGTTCGGCGAAACGGAATCCCAGTGCGAGGCTGGCTTCCATCGGCTCGTACATCAACGAATAATCGTGATTGGGCTGCGACACCCGTTTGGGCACCCATTTTCCATCGCCGACTTCCAAAGGCGTGGCCGGATAACTCCACAATAGCATCTGGCCTTCGCCATCTACTTTAAGATAATTCCACAGTTTCCAGGTCAGACCGACCGACATCCAGTCCAGCGGTTCGGCCTGGATTCCCACGGTGGGACGTACCGACGCCGCCATTTTCATGTCCATGTTCGACTTCGAGTAATCGTCGGCCTGCAAGGCCGGCATGTAGATGCCCATCACCGCCGTGGAACGGATCGATACCTCAACGGATGCTCCAAATGAAAGGTAATTGAATTGCGGAATGGCATAGGACGCACCCAGCATCCCGGTAATCATCGGCGACCACTCGCCGAAGCGGGTGAAGTGCACCTGATTGGAAAAATACTGCTCCTGCTCGTGGGGCCAGTACGTGGTGATGTGCGCCTGGTCGGGCAGAGGAGCGACGAACATTCCGCCGAGACGGAAACCGTCGATGCCGAACGAATACGTCACACCACCGCCGAGCATGACCTGAAAATCATCGACCTCGGTATCCCGACGCTTGTTGCGAAGCTCGACGGTCGGCAGGGCGCGATCCATGCTGGACGTCGCATCGTCCACCTGCGTATCGTAATACGTGATCGGTACGTCGGCGTTGGCGGGCTTGTTCATCAAGCTGATCGACAAATTGTTCTTGTAAAAGATGAACTCGAGGCCGCTGTGGGGCTTGAATCGCGACATCAGCGCCGGATTGCTGGCCAACACGCCGTAACTGCTGCCGTATGCGAATTCGCTGTTGCCCGACCCGATGGCCGTGGTATCGTAGCCGAAGTTTTTCAATGGTCCCGCATGGGCTGATGGCATAGACAAACCCAACAGGATAACCATGAGGAATAGATTCAGCCGCACGTACAACTTCGCCCTTCCCGGTTGCCAGTTCATGCAATACTCCTTGATCGAGAAAACGAGATCAACGTCCATGCTTGGTCGATTGAAAGAACATTGCAAATTTTTGCGCAATTTGAAAGAAAAACTGTTAGAAAAATAGAGGTTTGCAGAAAAAAGGATCATTTCTCGTGTCTTCGCTTTTTCGCTCACGTTTGAAAACCGCTTTGCTGGCCATTGTGACGCTCGCGATTGTGGCCGTGCTGGCGCCGTTCGCCTACTACACATGGGATCTTCCCTCGGTCCGTAGCGCCGAAGAATACCGCCCGGCACAAGTTACACGCATCGTGGCCTCGGACGGCCTGACCGTCATCGGCGAACTGTACGAGGAAAAACGCAGCGTCGTACCCCTGGAAACCATTCCCGAAACCCTGCGGCTGGCCTTCGTCGCCGTCGAGGATCGCCATTTTTTCGAGCATCAGGGCATCAGTTTCACCGGCATTTTGCGCGCGATGGCCCGCAACCTGCTGGCCCTGGAAATCCGGCAGGGAGCTTCGACCATCACCCAGCAGGTCATCAAGAATCTCTACCTCAGCCCGGCGCGCACCGCCCGGCGGAAAATCCGGGAGTTGATCCTCGCCTGGAGGTTGGAACACAAGCTGAGCAAAGATGAGATCCTCTGGATCTATCTCAATCATATCTATTTCGGAAACGGCTGTTACGGTATCTACGAAGCATCCCGGTATTATTTCGATTCCGAGTTGAACGACCTCGACACGGGCGAAATCGCCTACCTGGCCGGACTACCCCAAAGCCCCGAAAATTACGCCCTCAACCGAAACCCGGACAAAGCCAAGAAACGCCAGCGTTTCGTATTGAAACGGATGCTGGATGAGGGTCTGATCGACGAAAAGGAATTCGAGAAATACAGCCGTATGCCATTGAGTTTCCAGCCGGATTCGTCCTATCGCCTGATCGCTCCCCGCCTCGTTCAGCGTGTCACCCGCTGGGTGCTGGACCGTTTCGGAGAGGAAACGGTGTACCATTCCGGTTTGCGCGTGAAAACCCACCTTTCCGTGCAAAGTCAGGAACTTGGCATCGAAAACCTTCAAAAAGCTCTCCGCGCTTCCGAATCCGGTCAGCTGCGCCCCCGCCTGACAGGTATCGTACAGTTTCCCCGGCAGGCCGAGCGGTGGCGGCAAACGGTATATCGTGCACGGATGCAACCGTTTTTGTCGCGAAAAGTGTTCGCCGTGCCCGTTCATGCCGAATCCGGTCGCATCGGCAACGCCGCTCCCTGGGATCTTCCCCCGGAACCTATGCGCCCAAATATAGGATATTATGCCTATGTATCGAACGTTGAAGACGATCGGGTTACGGTATCGTTGGGCGAACGCGAAGGCATCTTAGAGCGAGAGGACATCCTCGTTCCCGATCCTCTGGTGCGTGGACAGACGCTGGCGGTTCGCCTGAACGGCCCCTTGCCGGAATCCGAAAGTGAACGGATTCCGATGGCTTACGAGTTTCTCCCCAATCTCGACGGAGCGATGCTGGTGCTCGATGCCTCCACCGGCGGCATCGAAGCCGTCGTGGACGGCTACTATCCCCGCAGCCATCCCCCCGACCTCAGCCTGTCGCCGATGGAGCCGGGAAACACCTTCGTACCGCTCGTGGCACTCGCCGCACTGGCCTCACGGGAATATACGCCGATCACCCAGCTTCGAGACGAACCCTTTCAACTCGATGGTTGGCGACCAATCAACCCCGACCTACGCTTTCGCGACCGGGTATCCCTGCGGCGCTCGCTTTCCCGGGATCTCGTCGCCCCCATCGTCTGGCTGGGAGAACGTCTGGGACGGAAAAACCTCGAAAGCATGGCAGGAAAATTCGGCTATCCTACCGATTTTACTCAACATCCTGGATGGGCGGCAGGGAAAACACCCTGTTCCCTGGAAGACATCGCCGGGCTGTATGCCGGCTTCGCTTCGGGCGGATTTTCCCGCCCGGCTACTCCGGTGAGCCGGGTCAGTCTGTCGAGCGGAGAAATCCTGTACGACTTCGAACCCGACCCGACCCGCGTGTTGGACCCCGATCCCGTTTATATTCTCACCCGGCTGTTGCAGGGAAGTCCCGTCGATGGCATCCGGCAAAGCCCGATTTCCACACCCGCTTCAGGACGCCTGGAAGACAACCCGGAACACTCCTTCGCCACGTACCTGCTCTACACGCCGAAGCGCGTCTGTGCGGTTCGTGTCGAAGGCTTCAACACACGCAGGAACCGAAGCGAAACAGCGTTCGAGGCCTGCAGGGGATTTCTTGAATCATGGGTGAATCTCGAAGGCACCGAGCCGTTTTCGACGCCTTCCGACGTAGTGGTCATCACGATGGACCCGATTACGGGAGAATGGCGAAGCGCGTTGGATGAAGACGCCGTGGAGGAGTATTTCCTGTACGGCACCGAGCCTCGCCTGCCGGAACCGGAAGACATTCCTACAGACGGCGACGAAGACCGCGAGGATGAGGACGAAATCGTCCCTTCGGAACCGTAATCCGAATCCGGGATCAGTGCCGCCAGAACTCCGGCACGAGCAGAATCAAGAGCGTATAAATCTCCAGTCTTCCCAGCAACATACAAACAATCAGCAGCCATTTTCCGATCACGGGAAGGTGGGCGAAGTTGTCGGTCGGTCCTACGGCTCCCAATCCCGGACCGACGTTGCCAAGTGCGGTGGCCGCCGCCGTCGCGGCGGTGAGAAAATCGTAATTCATGAACGAAAGCGCCGCCATCGTGAGGAGAAACACCAACAGGTACAACACCAGGAACGCCGTAACCGAAGAAACCACTTCCTCCGAAACCGTCCGATTCGACACCTTGACCGGCATCACCGCACGGGGGTGAATCAGCAGAAACAGGTTGCGATACGCCAACTTAACGATCAGCCACAGCCGCACGATCTTCACTCCGCCACTCGTCGAACCGGCCATACCGCCGGTAAACAGCAGCAGGAAACAGAAATAGGCCAGCGCCGGAACCTCCACCCCCCAGGCTTCGAAATCGGCGGAGTTGTACCCCGTGGTGGTAACGAGAGACAACACCTGGAACGCCGACTGTCGCAGGCTCATCCAGAACGAATCGACGACGCCCCCCAGCATCAGTGCCCCGGTGAACAGCGCCACCATGACGAGAATCACCCCGAAATACACCCTGAACTCGTGATCTTCCCACAGGGCTTTGACGCGCCCACGTCGCAACCATGCGAAATGCAAGGCGAAATTCATGCCGGCAAATCCCATGAACACGATGAAAATCACGTCCGTCCAGGCATTGCCGACGGTCATCATCGAATCGTCGTGCGTGCCGAAGCCCCCCGTCGCCATGGTGGTAAATGCATGACAAATCGCGTCGAACGCCGAAAAACCCGCCACGAAAAGCAAAAACGCCTCGGCCAGCGTCATGCCAAGATAGATCGCCCACAAGGCCAGGGCCGTATCCTTGATACGTGGTAGCAGTTTGTCGGCGGTGGGGCCGGGAACTTCGGCCTTGAAAAGCTGCATACCGCCCACTCCCAACACAGGCAGGATTGCCAAAGCCAGCACGATAATCCCCATGCCGCCATACCACTGGATGATGCTCCTCCACCACAAGGTGGCGGCGGGCAGAATGTCGATGTCGGTAAGGATGGTGGACCCCGTGGTGGTGAATCCCGACACGGACTCGAACACGGCGCTTGCGATTCCGCCGAATTCCGGTTGCAGGGCAAAAGGAATCGAACCGAACAGGCAGGCCGTAATCCAACTCAAGGAAACCACCAGGAAACCGTCACGGTGTGAAAGATCGCCTTCGGCCTTGCGACTGAAGAAAAACAATCCCCCATTGATTAGGAGCGTCACCGGAAGCGCAACCGCGAACGCGAAGATGTCACGACTGCCTTCGACCAGAGAAATTCCCAGTGGAATCACCATGGTAGCGCCAAGCAGGGTGTTCTGAAGCGAAAGAATACGAAGCACCCGAAACATACGCGAGGACGACGTCACGACCGTTCCCCTTCCCATCGTTTGAACCTGATTCGTTGTACTCGATTTTCATACATTTCACAACGACTCGCCTCAAAAGACATCCGATCACGAAAAAACACGCACTTTCGCCCCATTCATCCGATGTGCAGATACAAAAAAGGGGTGGCCGCAACGGCCACCCCTTCGGTACAGGAGAATATCGCTTAGGGAATGAAGAGTTTCACTTTGAACTCGTGGTCCTCGATCACGTCGCCTTCCTCCTCGATCGTCTGATCGTTCAGGTGCACGTAATAGGAGGAAAGGATGCTCGACGCGCCGTCGTCCACCTTGGTGAAGTTGATGAAAAAGCCGTGATTATGCCCGTGGTCGTCGTGCACGGGCGTCCCGCCAAGCACGACTTCGGGGTAGAACCGCAGCGGCACCGTACAGGGGTTGTCCTGCACGTTGCAGTCGTAAAGATTCGGATTGTAGCCGTCCAGGCCAATGCCGCCGAAGGACTTCAACAGCAACTGCCCGTCGGTCTGGTTCTGGTAGGCAAGCATGATTTCGCCAGCCACCAGACGCACCTGGGTGTCCGCGCCGACCTTCGCCCGGTAGAAGTCGTCGTTCTCGTCCCTGCGGAAGCCATCGTCCATGTAATAGGCTTCCAATCCGTTGCCCAGATTCATATCGAACCAGATGCCCACGCGATTGAGATCTGCGTTGTAGAACGACACGACGAAAGCACCCGTGTTGGCCACGTCCATGCTGTAGAAGCGTCCGATATCGCCATCCGCCCAGGCTTCGGGAGTACCCAGAATGACTTGCGGTGTCCAGCCGACGGAACGCGCGCCCTCATCGATGGCTTCTGCCAGCATCTCGGGAGTAATCATCTGATTCAGACGGATACGCATCAGGTTGCCGTGCTCTTTCCATTGCCCGGCGGTGAAGCTGTCATTGTGGTAATAGGTGATCCAGACCTTGCCGTAAGTCATCGGCTGTACGTCCGGGAAAATCGTCATCTGCGGTCGAATTCCCGTGCCTCGCACCAACCCGGAAGAACCAGTGGCGGTGCGTATGGGCAGGCAAAATCCTCCGACGCATTCCGCCACACCTTCCTCGCATTCGGGGGTGCAGGTATCGGTGATTTCACTTCTGGTGACGCAGCGATCGTCGTCGAGGGCGTAATCCCAAACGCAGGTCTCTCCTTCTCCCTCGCATCCGCCCTCGACTCCGATACAGGGTTCTCCGGCGATGCGTACTTCGTCGAGAACGCCGATGATCCAGTCGTCTTTCACCGAATTCAGCGTCAGATTCGCCGTGGTGGCCATGGCGATTTTCAACTGGCTGTACTTGCCGTCCGAGGTGGTGGCCGTGGTGTAGAGCACGATGGGTCGGTCCTGCTCGTCGAGGTAGATTTTGTTGTAATATCCGGTATCTCCGGCGCTATCGAGCACCATCCGCTTCCAGACGATCTGCATCTCCTCGTCGTCGCGGGCGTTGCGGGCGGAGGTTCCATCCTCTTCGCCTTCCGCATCCTCCGCGATTTCGTCCTCGGCTTCCTCGTCCACATCGCCATCCGGTTCGACAACCGCTTCGGGGCCATCGTGCCACATGATAACCAGATCGCCGTTTTCCACATCCTGATACACGATGCGCGGGTGGCCTTCCGAGGTCACCGCCACAGAGGTGTAACGTCCCACGTCATCGCCTTCCTGACGCACACCGCCACGGGGGCCGGTCGGTTGTGCCGTAGGCGTTTCATCGGGAATGCCATCGAGGAACACCCAGTCTTCGTCGTCGATTTCACCGAACATGGCCTGATTGCGCATCACGTCCGCCACGACGAGATCCCCGTAAGTGCTGTTGTATGAAGCGAAAAACAGGCGATTGACCGGGTTTCCGTTGACTTCGGTCTGGTAGGACGCCACCGAGTGGAAACGTCCGACTTTACCCACGTCCAACGGGGGTTTGTCCTGACAGGCGCAGGTCGAATGGTCGGGTGAGCCGGGACCGGAGTAGGTGCAGGTCTCGGTATCGAAGTTGTCGCAAAGCGTCCAGCGAGGCAGATTGTACGGCGGTTCGTTGCACTCGTCGGTGTCGGTCGGATCACAGCCCCCGGCTTCCTGCCAAGGTGGGCATTCCACGCCTTCGCACCATCCCGCGCAAAGGTAACAGGTGTTGGACGGCAGGCAGCAGCCGCCTACGCCTTCCTCCGAACCGGGGCAGACACCGCCGCAAGGTTTGCGGCAGACACACTCTTTCGTGGAGGAACATACGGCGGGCGGGTCGCCTTCGGGACAGACGCGGCAGGAGCAGTCTTCGTCCGTTTCGCATTGCGGCGGTTTGCATTCGTTGGGGCGACCTTCACGAACCACGCATTCGGCGCAGGTGTCGGGTTCGCCGTTGAACTCTTTTTGCTCCGGACAGGTAAGGATGCCCAATTCTTCAGGATTCGGGCACTCTGGATCGCAAAGCTGGAGCTTGCAGGTATCCGACGCCTGCGAGCAGTAGTAGCAAGGGGGACATTCGCCGTCCGTGCAGGGACATTCGCCGTCCGTGCAATCGTTGCCGCCTTCGTCCACCACGCAGATTCCCTGTTCGGTATCACAGACATAGCCGTCCCAGCATTCGGGCTCGTCTTCCGAGCAGGCACACTCATCCGCCCTGGGGACGCATTGCCCTGCCTGACACATGTCGCAGCGGTTGCAGTCGTCGTCGCTCATGCACTCGATAGAGCCCGTGACACAGACTCCGCCCTGGCAAATCTGACCCACCGAACAATCGGAGTTGTCCTTGCACGGTGTACCCGCGCTGCCGCTATCGCAGGCCGCGAGGGAGAAAAGCAGCAGCGGAAGAATCGCCATCACTTTGAAATCACGAGGATTTTTCCGCAACCAGAAAAGCGGAAGCAACAGGACAATCAACCACCAGGCAGCCTTGGCATTCGTTCCCGAACAACCGATGCCGCCTTCAAGCAGTTTCTTGGCATCTGCAGGGGAAAGAATATCCTGGGTCTGCTGTCCGGTTTGCAGAATCTCTCGCGGAAGTTTTTCTTTCACCACCTTCGTTTCGAGTGTCTCATTGCCGCTTTCGTCGGTGGCGCTGACTTCCAGAGTCGCCGGAAGGGTCAGTTGATCGAGGTTCACATGGTCCGTTTCCCGCCAACTTTCTTCTCCCTCAAGACGCCAGCGCGTGACGATGGAAGAAGAAGCGCTCGTATTGTCGGATACGTCGAAACGCACCACGCCGTCGTCCTGCACGATACGAACCTGCGGAGCCGTCCAGTCCGTCCGCACGGTAATTTCGGCGGGCAGGCGATCCCAGCTTCGACCGTCGCGGCGGTCGCGCGCACGCACGTAAATCGTGTGTTCACCCTGGGCGGCCAGCAGCGGATTTTCGATGTACAGGAGGCGGCTGGGCACCCACAACGACCACGCCGAGTTGCCGATCCGGTACTGGAATTCCAGATTGTCGTTGTCGAAATCGAGGTCGGTGCCGTCCACCCGAAGAACCAGAGACGGCCATTTGCCCTCACGCAGTTCGTCCGGGCCAGGATTCGTTCGACGGACGATTTCGACGATCTCGGTATCCACCACCGTGGTCTGCTCGATGGTCCGGGCGTTCGACGGAACCTCCATTGAAGCATAAATACCAAGGGCTGCAAACTCGGTTTCCAGATCGTTCTTGGGATCGATTCCCTTCAACGCATTGATAATCAGAGCGATATCGGTGGTTCCGTCCTGATCGAAATCGAAACGCATCGGAATTTCCATGGGTTCCATGGCGGGAACCAGGCCGCTGACCATCGGCATTACCGCTCCGAGCAATCCGCCGAGGTTCTCCGCCGTTCTTTCGAGATTCAAATCCAGCGCCGAATACGGAGCCGTGATGTTGTTGATTTCCAACGCGCCGATATCGATCACCGGCAGCAACATGCCGTCGGTCAGGTCGATGGCGATCGGCAGGCCGATATCCATTTTCAGAGTGAACGCCCGATACCAGCGCTCGTCCACCATGGCGTACATGTGCAACTGAAGGCCGTTGATATCCAGCCGGATCAACGGTTCGTCCACCTTGGCGGTACAAGCGAAGTCCTCGTCGTCGCTTTCAGGGCATTGGTGCCCGTAGTTGGTGCCTTCTGCATCTTCGTAATGCCACTCGTTCAGGCCAAGAGTGAACTCGATCGGGTTCGAGTCATCGATGGGCGGAGAGGGCTGAAGCTGGATCGCCGCAGGCGGGCTGCCATCGGGCAGGTCGGGCACGAGCTGTCCTACACCACCGTAGAAAGTCCAGATCAGGCTGAGATATTCGCCCACGCTCGGCATCGTGCTGTCCAATGTCATGCAAAGCAGCGATGAATCGTACAAAGTATAGCCAAGCTGGTCCAAAAGCTCCTCACGTAGCGCTATGCCCACCATGTAGGCTTCGCCCGTACCCGGCACGGTACGTCCGATGTCGGTACGCGGAAGATCCGGATTGCCGCCGAAAAACATGGGATCGACGCAGGGATCGCTCTTGGCCGGGTCCAGTTCGCACAGGTCGGTGGGACTGGAGCGGCAGACGTAATTGAAGCAACGATAGTCGGTGCCGCATTCGTCGTCCGATCCGCCGGGACAGAGCCTGCAGGGCAACGTGGTGCCTCCGAAGAGATTCAGGTCCATGTAGGATTCGTCCTGCGGGATATCCACCCGGTATCCGGCGGCGAGGCTGAACCACAACTCGGCGGCGAGGCCGGGCATGAAGCCTTCCAGCATCGGTCCAAGGTCGAACGCCTGCTCCAGGCCGATCAGCATCCAGTCGCAGGTGCCGTCGCCAAGGCGGCAGATGTTGTTGTCTTTACAGGTATATCCGTGCAATGTGCGGCAGTCCGTATCCGCTTCGCAGCGACCGCAAAGCATTTGCTCCAACTGCTCGTCGATGAGATTTTTGACGGGGGTCTGGATAATGCCACTGATGGCAGGCAGCAGATTGCCAGCAAGCCCGACCAGGCCGCCTTCCACCCAACATCCCGCGCATTCCAGCCAGTTGCCTGTACATCCCGCGTATTCGATATCGACATCGTTGAGGGGGATATCCAGGACTGTCACCTCCGGGTACATGCGATAGGAATACTGATCGATTTTCAACTGCACTTGCACCGGAATGGAGAGATCGTTGTTGGTTCGCACCGTATACAGGCATTCTCCGATTGCGGCATCCACGAACAGAGGATCGGCGGTGATCGTCACCATGAGAATGTCCGAAGGGGTCAGATCGATGTGAATCGAGTTCAGATTGATCGTAAGAGGCTGGTTAAGCTTCAACGTGCCAAGCACTGGAACATCATACTCCAGATCGTCGATGACGAGGCTGTCGCCCAGCGCCCCCATGATGATGTCCGTGCCATGGTTCTCCAGGAACTGGATGGCGGTGTTGGTCAGGCGTAAGGTTCCTAAACCACGGAGTTTTTCGTTGATGGGAAATCCGGGTTGCGGAATCGGGCTCATGCCCTCCATGTCGCCGACCACATCGTCGAGCAAGCCCCCGCCCGGACTGCCAACACCTTCATCGGAACACCCCCCCGCGAAAACCAGGAACAGGGCTGCAATCCAAACCAGACTTTTCGCCGAATGCTTAAAAGGATTCCTCATCACTCACACTCCCGAAGAAAATGGGTGAAAACGCAAGTTGTTTTTTTCGACACGTTATGTCGTTATGAACGAAACGTTCCAAATGTAGCTTCCCACCATGGAAAGGGTCAAGTTAAAGTTGCATACATCCCCGCTTCGCCGCACACCGAACCGTTTCCGGTGCGGACATCCTATTACGGATTTACAGCACAACAGTAATTAGACGCGCTTCCCCCCGATTTTTCGCGAACGCCTTAGAAAACACCTTTCAGACGGGCGGACATTAAAATAGTGCAAAATCTGTTTTTTCGTTTGAAACCTCAAAAAAGGGAGGATGAATGTAGGGGCGGGTGAAAGGAGCATAGTGACTGTAGCCCCCCGTTTTGACAGAGTTTTTCGGTTTTTTGGGAGCTCCGTTCACTTTGTTCACTACACTCGCCCCTACGTTTTTTCTCCTAGGAATAAGTTTTTACAATGTTTCGCACTCATTTAATTTCCGCCCCTTTCAGACAAACCCTTACGCCCTTTACCTATCCGAGTGGCGACTCTCTCTTGTACAAATTATATATACTTGGTATTACTTGTGTAAATTCTTTGCACACACAAATCCGATTCCGGCCTCGGCAAGCGCGCGAGCGGTGCGATTGAGTGCCTCATGCTTGTCGAGGTAGTTGTTTTCCATGGCCTCGTAGATCCCCTGCTTTTCGATATCCTCCTTGGAAATGAAATAGTCAAGGATATCGCTGGGATGCTCGCGCGTCACGTCGATATCGGGATCGGCTCCCTCGTGCTTGGCGCTGATGTTGGGCACTTCGGCGGCGACCTCCACCAACTCGTCACGTCGAAGGTAGGGTTGCACGACGATCGATTTGTAGGTTTCGGTGATGTGATGCTCGAAACGCACCACCCGTTCCAGTCCCAGAGCCTTGCGGATGCGTCCGGCCTCGCGGATGGTGTCGGCATTCACCGAGTTGCTGAAATTGAAGCCGATCAGCGACGTGGTGCCATCCTCGCGTGACAACAGCCGCGCCGTCATCAGGGTCCAGAGCACGGAAAACGGGTTGTCGTTGCCCATGTACACCGAAATCTTGAATTCGTTGTCGATACCCAGCTTGTGTAACATGTAACCCGCGAGAATCGTTCCCTGATTCACGTTGAGCACTTGCCGGATGCCGTACTCGGTGTAGTAGCGCAGATATTCCTCAATCCACTTGTACGGATGATCGTTGGGTTGTCCTACGCCTCCAAAATAGCCCGTGATCGTTTCCGGACCACCCAGGTGGACGTTCGAGCCATCGGTGCCCTTGGTATCGAGGGTTTCCACGTAACTCGCCCCGACGATCTGCATCGCCGCCGCCACGGCCAGGATGTCGCCGTGGTCCCGGCTCTGTTCGGCCATGTTCCGCACGCGGATGTAACGACCCGGCATCAGTTCTCGTCGCTCGATCGCCCGGCGCGCCTGAGACATCAACCACGGGAAAAACTGCAAGGCGCTGATTTCCAACGTGACGGCGTTGTCCTCGTTGACCGCCTCGCCCGCTTTTTCCTCGCCAAGCACGTCCTTGCGCCAGTCTTCCAAACGCACGAAAGCCCCTTCGTCACGTTGACGCATCAGCCACTGAAGGTCGTCGTAATAGGAAGAGCCGGTTTCCTTCAGTCTTTCCAACAGGTTTTCCAGCTTCCGCGCCTCGGCGGCTTTGGCGTTGATCGCTTCGGGACCGCCGAAACGCTCCACGATGTCCAGCAAACGGCCAATCATCGGGTTGTTGGGATCCAAAATAAATGCATTCACTTCGTCCAGACGTCCGGCATCGATTTTCAACCGATCGCGCAACGATTCCATCGCTTCCTCCATGGGAGTGAGTTCGTGCCTTTTTCTGCGGGTGTCCCGGCTTTCTTCCGGGAAGCTTCGATTTCGAATGTTCCTATCTTAGAGCATGAAAAAAAGAGACGCAACTATTCCTTCGTCGAAAGATTCACCATGGGCCATTCTCTTTTCGCAACCCATAAAGAAAAGTATTTTCCTTTTGTTTCAACAAGTTATCGCTCATCACGGGGTACGCATCACTCGTCCGAAGGTGCAGCGTTCATCCGGCAGGGGACATTCCCCGCAGCGCGGCTTCGGCTTGCACCAATCGGCCCCCAAACGCACGAATTGCGCGTGAAAATCGTTGAATAGCGGCACGTTCTTGGGCAGGTGGGAGACGAAAGCCCGTTGCAGCCGGTGGTACTCGATACCTTCTTCACACCAACCGAAACGATGGGCGATGCGTTTGGTGTAGGCGTCGATGACGAATACCGGACGCTCCATGGCATAAAGCAGAATGGAATCGGCGGTTTCGGGACCGACGCCGTGGACGTCCAGCAGGTCACGACGCAACGATTCGGTGGAAAAAGGGATAAAGCGGGAAAAATCTCCCTCGCTGCGTTGCCAAAGAAACTCCACCAGCGCTTTCAATCGCCGGGCTTTGAGGTTGAAATACCCGGCGGGGCGGATGTACTCGGCCAGTGTTTCGACGGATACGCTGTGCAGGGATTCGATGTCGAGCAGATGTTCGCCCCGGAGACGGTCGATGGCCCGGCGGACGTTGCTCCAGGCGGTGTTCTGCGTCAGGATCGCACCAACGCAGACCTCCAGCGGCGTTTCGGCGGGCCACCAATGCGCCTCGCCGAAACGATCGAGCAGGATTCCATACAATTCCAGCAGGGTTTCACCGGAGGGAAACCCGCGTAACTCCTCGGAATCAGTAATCTTCTTTGGGATTTCGCCCATCGTCCGGGACGTCGCCTTCTTCCGCCTTGTCCCCAGCCGGTTTCTCCGGCAATCCAAGGCTGGCAGCCATTTCCTTGCCAATAAAATCCCCTGCGTTGGCCATCAGGGTAAAGACCAACTCGCTGTACTGCCCCTGCCCTTTGAGATCGACGAAGGTATGCCCCAGCAATTCCCCGGATTCCATGTGATAGGCTCGGACATCCACTTTGGCCGTTCCCCGGTAGAGATTGCCCTGGGCGCCACCGATGTTTTTCAGTTTCGGAATGGTCACCTGCCCCAGAATCAGGACGTCGGCCTTCGATGCAGTCTGGAGATTCTTCAAGGCTTTGTGATTGCCCTTAACCAGTTGTTTCCAGTGCTTTTTTCCAATCGGCCAGTTGTATTCATCGACGGGAATGCGTCGCCATCCCTCGGAAATGTGCTCTTCCACCGCCCCTTCGGCCAGGCCGCCGTCGGAGGTTTCGCCCTCGGCCCGGCTTTGGATTTTCATGATCCACGTCCGCTTCGGCCTCGTGTAGGCGTTAAAACCCGCCAGGGCTTTTTCGACCTCGAAACCGATGCGCTTGATTCCCAGACCTCTACTCAGCTTGGAGGTGTACACCTGCGGTTCGAGGCCGACTTTCTCCCACACGAGTTCGAATTCACCTTGCTTGTGATAGGTGACTTTCAACACGTGGGTGACGTTCATTTTCACGTAGTTTTCGATGCCGCCGACGTCTTTATGTTGCAACGCCGTATAGCGCCCTTCCGCTTCAAGCAATCCGGCCAGCTCGGTGCGGGCGGATTCGATCATTTTTTGGGTCGGCATGTGGACTTCGTCCACCACCACCACGCTTTTGCTCTGGGCAAAAGCCCAGGACGGAATCAATACCAGAACGAAAATGGCGATCAGCGCTCGACGAACCATGAATCTCACTCCAAAATTTTAGTAACAATTCCAATCAGTTGCATACATTCACCCCCGAGACGACCGTATCCTATGACAGTTTGGCCTTCAATGCAAGTTCCTGGATCGATCCCTTTTGTCGTTGCTCGCTTTGCACGAGCTTTCCACACAAGAAACCGGCAAGGCAATTCAATTCTTGAAGGATTCCCCAACTCTCAAGTACTTTAGCCCGGAAAATTCGTGAGGATCGTAGCGAGACGCCGAAAACCGATGATATTTCATGAAGTTGGAGCGATTTTCACCCGGAGGCATACTGAACAGTCTGTCGAGGATGAAAATCGGGAAACGAGTGAAAGATCAAGGGTTTTCAAGTCGCAGTAGATTCTTCATGAATTTTCCGGGTTAGTGGGTGCCAAGGTCTTTCGCCGTCAGACGAATGGCCGTGAAAACACAAGCAATCCGGGCCATCGATCCGTTTCGGATCGAAGACCCGGGCACCCTTTCCTTAATCTAACGAGTCAGGTTCGTGCCGAATTTAGGATTGAATCGTCCTAAAGAAACCGACCCTGCGCTTGCCCGAAACGGATGGGGGCGCTACAATGGACAAACGTTTCAACACCTTACGAGGACAGACCCGGTCATGATGCCACGACGCACGAAAGCCGCCACGCTGCTAAGTATCGGATTGCTGGCAATCGGTTTCGGCTTTGCCACCGGCGTATTCTGGACAACACCCTACATCATGACCCTGATCGCCCTGCCGTTTCCTTTTTTGCTGTCCCTGCTTTATACGGATAAAAAACGGGCATGGCGGCTTGCTCTTGTGGGAATGATTCTCGGCCCGCTGGTGGAAATCGCCTGTGTATTCGGAGGGTTGTGGACATATCCCATTACCGGCGGTCTACCGGGCGTTCCCCTCTGGCTGCTTCCCGGCTGGGCGTGCTTCCCGCTTGCACTCGTCGCCATCGCGGAAACCCTCACGGGTCGCCCCTTCCGCACACCCACAGGCGTGTTGGCACCTTACCTGCTGGCAAGCGCCATCCTGATGCAGACCGCGCTTTTCGTCTCGCTGGGCCACGAAACCCTTTCCGGTTTCATGGTGGCGGCCTGGCTCACAGTCGGGGTCGTGCTGTTTCTGCGAAGCGCCGAAACCGCAGTCCTGTTCGTCGCAGGAGGCGTAATCGGTCCGCTGGTGGAATCCTGGCCCATCACCCAAGGAACCTGGCACTACCATCACGCCGATCTGCTGGGAATGCCGGGTTACATGCCCTGGGCCTATGGACTGTTTGCAATTTTCGTAGTCACGTTCGCGGTTTGCGTGGCGGATGCCCCCCCTCCCATCGTTCCAGGCGAAGAAACGAATCGCTGATTTCCAGAAAACATTATCCACCCAGGGCGATTCAATTCTACTTTTTTCCACGATTTCCAAGGAAGGATGGGTGCCAAGGTCTTTCGCCGTCAGGCGAATGGCCTTGAAAACACGAAGAATCCGGGCCATCGATCCGTTCCGGATCGAAGACCCGGGCACCCTTTCCTCGATTCACCGAGTTGGACTCGTGCCGAATCAAGAATTGAATCACCCTGCCTTATCCAACAACCGATTTGCTCCACGAAACGAGTTGGGCTATACTCTACCGGACGGGAAAACGGAGCGTGCCATCGCACGCAGCATCGTACAATCGTTCCAAATAAAGGAAAAATCATGCCGGAACTCGAAGCGCTCGTGGTCTTCGCCATCAGTTTCGTTATTTTACTGCTGCCCGTGCGGCTGGCCGCCGGACTGGCGGAAGCCAGACGACGAAGCTTCGCCTGGTGTCTTGTGGCGCTGATCGCCGCCAGTTTCCTCTACTATGTAGGATTGCTGATTGCACCGATGTACGGAAGTATTGTGGCCTTCGTATTGTCGGGCGTGGGCTTCATGCTGATTCTCCACACCGGATTTTTCACCGGTCTGGGCGTCTCCCTGATGTATTTCCTGTTTTCCCTGGCCATCGCCTGGGGATTGACCGAACTGGGCTACGGCCAGTTCGCCCATCGCACTTTCGGAGATATCCTGGACCTGCTAAATCTTCTGAACTAAGCGAAACATCACGCTTTTTTACGTTCGGAAAGCATGTTCCGGCTTCGTCATCGTCGGCCTTCCCGTGAAAACCTTCATGCCGCCACAAAAACCTTGGAAATTCTTCCGTTTTCCATGTTAGATTTCCGTTAGATTCTCGTTCGAAACCCACCACGGATGCACGCACCGGAACCTCTTTTCGCCTGCCCATTCCGTGGTCCGGGAAAAAACCTGCTTCCCGGAAAGATCGAAAGAAAGACGGAAAAATGGCGGCCATGTCTCATGTCCTGCGGAAAACCTGCCTGTGGGTGCTTTTTACGGCGTTTTTGCTTGGCGGATTCGCCTGTTCCGGCGACGACAACGAGCCCCAGGGGGGAGACACTCCCTTTGAAGGAGACGAAGAAAGCGACGCACCGGACGCAGACGTTTCGGAAAACGGAGAGATCGAAAGCGAATCCGGGGCGGCAGACTTCGGTTTTCCAGAAGATCACCCGCTGTTCGCCCGCCGATACCTCAACATCGCGCACCGGGGCGGCGGCAAACTGGCCCCGGAAGAAACCCTTCCCGCCTATGAAAGCGCGCTGGCGGCAGGCGCCGACATGCTGGAAATGGACCTCCACGCCACGAGCGACGGCGTAGTCGTACTGCACCACGATTCCACCGTGGACCGCATCACCGACGGCAGCGGAACCATTCGAGAAATGACCTTCGAGAAGCTGCGAACCTTCGACGCGGGTTACCACTTCACGACCGACGGCGGCAAAACCTTCCCCTACCGGGGACAGGGCGTGGTGGTTCCCACCTTCAAAGAGGTGCTCGAAGCCTTCCCGGATCAAGTGTTCACCGTGGAAATCAAGCAGGCCGACCCCTCGATCGTAGACGACGTGATCGGCATCTTAGATGAAACCGACATGGCCGACCGCGTGATTCTCGTGGCCTTCGCCGATATGACCGTGCAGGAAGTCCGCGAAAAAAGGCCGGATATCGTCACTGGCGCACCCACTGGCGAGATGGTGGTATTTTCGACGCTCAACGAGACCAATGAGGCCGAGTACGTCGCACCTTGTCCCTTCTTCCAGGTTCCCGATATCGACGCGGACTCCCTGGACCGAGCCCACCGTTTCGGCATCCGGGTGCAGGTGTGGACGATCAACGACGCCGACGAAATGCGCGCCTTGCTGGATCTTGGCGTGGACGGCATCATGACCGACAATCCGGCGCTTTTACGCGACGTCATCGCCGAGTACGAAGAATAATTTTCCTGTGTTATTTCAAGGAGATGAAGGCTTTTCCGTTTCAGGTGCAGCTTGCGCTTCAGAAGTCTGTTCTTTCGCCGTTTCGGCGTTTTTCTCCGGCTTATCAGGAATCACACCCATTTTTTCCAGCACCGGCAGAGTGTGATCCAAAATGAACCCGGCAAACACGCTGTTGGCCCAGGGCGTGAAGTGCCCATCGGAATTGTTGTAAATCAGCGTGGAACTTCGTCCGTTCAGGCTGGCTTCCATCTTCCGCACTTCGGGTTCGAACTCGAAAAACGCGATGTCGTTTTTGTTCGCAAACGCCTCCAAATGCTTTGGAATGCTGTAGTTTTTAGCCTTGAAGTCGGTTCCTGCCGTCCAGCCGTTGGCGAAGTCCTCGAAATCGCTCAGGTCTTGCAAAAGCAGCGGAGGTGGATAGTGAAACAGCACGAACTGCGAGCCGCTGGCTTTCACCGCTTCGGCCAGCAGTCGGATGTTCTCCAGTCCCTGGTTTAAAATGTTGGGATGGGGGTTTTCCTCGTTGATGAAGCGCACCCGCCCGGCGTAGGTTTCCGGTTTGCTTAGCGGAGAAAGCCCGTTTTTCAGGTATTGCACGAAAAACCGCGCGAACCGCACGAGGCGGATTTTGTCCAAGTCGTCGCGAATCCAATCTCCCCCGGAGACGGAAAGCGTGAAGCCGTTTTCGTCTTTTACGGCGGTGCGAGAATACGCCACGTCGTCCTGGAAATCGAAGGTGTCGAGCAGCAGGATCACGAGGTCGGGCTTGAGCTTTTCGACATACTGGGTCCACAGCGCCTGATGAATCACAGGGGAATAGCTGATAAATCCGAAGTTGAGCACTTCCGCGTTCACTTCGCCGTAGCGCTGCATCAACTGCTTGTTGAAATGAAAGGGGATCGTCTGGTTGGCAGGAGTGAATCCGTAGGTGAACGAATCGCCCATAAAGACGATACGACGGATGCCCGGCGCTTTTTCGACTTTGTACGGACGGTTGCGAAAATCGTGATTCGCCAGCGCATCGAGCGCCCAGCCTTTGGGAATATGGTGCAACGTAGGGTGGTTGCCTTCCACGATGTAATTTTCGGGCGGCTGCACCCAGAACAATCGCACCGCCACCTCGGCCAGCACGAGATAAAACACCACCATGAGGATTTTGAACAGCGTTTTCATGAGCAATCCGTCCCAAGGCTGCATGTGATTGCGAATGCGATCATTGTATGGAGATCCGCCAAAGCGCCAAGCAATTTTCACCAAAATACGCAAAAAAGCATCTGTGCTTGCTCGCAAGGCATGTACTTTGCAGAAAAATCACGAAGCGCCGCCTGAACGGGCGGCGCTTCGTGTGAAAAAGCAACCTTTATCGAACTTTACAGGCAGGTTCCCATCAGGCAGGAGCCGCTGCAGCATTCGTCCACGCCTTCGATGCATCGACTGTTGGCGGGCAGGCAACTGGAGCCGTTCTCCTGGGACTCGTAGTCCCCTCCCTGGCGGATGGTAATGCAACGGTAGCCGGTGGCTGCCCCGCAGTATTCATCGGGATTGCAGACCGGGCATTGCACGTCGATGCATTGGCCCTCGCTGCACACCTGGTTTTCACCGCACACCGGGTCGCAACAGGTGCCGCAGTACCAGAACGCCCCCTCATCGAGGAAGCCCAGGTTGCAGCAGCGGTTTCGACCGCAGGTTTCGGGACACATTTCGCAGCGCCCGTTGTTGGGATTGCAAATGCTTCCCGTCAGGTGATCGCAGCCGGTTTCGCTGCACCAGCCGATGCAGACTCCCGCCTCGCACACGAAATTCTCGGGACATTCCGAGCTGTTCCGGCATGTTGTGGCCAGTTCGCTGTCGTCTTCGGCGTCTCCATCCACCGCCACTTCTTCCTCATCCTCCACGGCTTCCATTTCGACGTCCTCCCAGTCTTCCGCTTCCTCGGTCTCGCTTTCCTCGAACGCTTCGTCGTCCAGGTCGCCGTCCACGTTGTCGTCTACGAAAGATGGCTTCATGCCCGGCGGCACCCAGCTACCCCCGATGACTTCGTTGGTTTCGGGGTCTCGAACCGGCAGGCAAATTATGGGCAATTCCCACGTGTCTCCTTCGAAATCAAGATATTCCTCATACCCTACCATTTGGTGTTCCGTGGAACAGGTTTCCACGCAGACATCTTCGGCACTCACGAAATTCTCGACGCATTGGTATCCTTCCTGAGATTCGCAAGCGAGTACATCCGCCGAGGTGTTGCAGGGATCGCCTTCCTCATCCAGGCAGTAGGCCGGTATGGACTCGCCTTCCTCATCCACGTTCCAATTGTAATCGACACAGGGGCGCTGATTGGTTCCCGGATCGCAAACATCCACGGGGCAGGACCAGGCACAAAACGGCACGTCCCGCGTGAACCAGTCCACGTCGAGTCCCGAATACGCCATCATCATCATGTACTCAGCGAATCCCATCCGTATATCGCTCCACAGATCGATTTTCTCCACGCAAAGGTCGCCGATTCCGGCGTCGATACAGTCCTGGTCGCTTCGGCATTCACGGGTATCGCATTCCACCGACAAGCTGAACGAACCCTCCAAGCCTCTCGGGGTATCCACAACAACGAAATAGGTCCGATTCGATTCGCCGAGGAAGTTCAACTGCCCGGAACTGGAGGCGAGACAGGAAAGCGGGTTGCAGCTATCGAGAAGGAACAGCCCGAAATCGCCCGAATCGGCTTCCAAGGATATCGTGATGGGGCAGTTTGCACAAAGAGCAGGTGCCGTGAAAGAATAGATCACTTCGTTGCCTCCGAAAGGTTGATCCACGCAACGGTAGTAATCGAGCGTGGAACGTCCGTCCGTCACGGTGTCCGCCGTCAAGGTCTCTCCGCAGGCGATTTCGAAGTCCACCTGGCAATCCTCGTACCAGCAGGAGACATCCAGAATCACGCCCCTCCTCGACAACCGATGCAGGGAGTACCCCTGCTGTTTGCAATCGAAGGGATTCACCGACAGGTTGAGCATGTCGCCCGATCCCAGGCCGAAATTATCCGCCAGCGGGTCGATGTCGTAGATCGCGTTGTTTCGCAGATTCAACGATTCCAACGCAGGCAACTGCCCCAGGGCGGTGATGTCTCCAAGCTTGTTGCCACCAAGATTTAGAAACGCCAGCGCGTCGAGATTTTCCAGCGGTCCGACGTCGGAAATTCCGTTATAGGAGAGATCCAGGTGGGTCAGTCCTACAAGGCCGCTCAGCGAGGAAATACCGGTCACGTTCGCATGAGACAAATACAGCATCGTGAGGGTATCCAACCCCGAAAGCGGCGTCAGATCCTCCACCTGCGTGTGCCCCAGGTTGAGGAAATCGATTTGGGTAAATCCCTGTAAAAACGAGAGGTTGGAAATGGGGCTGTAGCCAAGATCCAGCCGAATGAGTCCATCGAGCGCCGCAAGGTCCGAAGCGTCTGTGATCGCATTTCCACGCAGGTACAGCGAATGCAGTTGCGTCATCGAGGCCAGCACGGAAACATCGGTTACGGGGTTGTAGCTAATATCGAGATACTCCAGCCCGGAAACCTCCGCCAACGGGGAGACATCAGCCACGCGGTTGCCCCAGAGCGTCAACCCCTTCAGATCCGTCATGCCTCCTAAAACCCCAATATTTTCAATCAGGTTGCTGTTGGCCGACAGCCATTCGAGAGACACCAGGGCGTCAAGAGCTTCCAACGAATCGATTTCGTTGTGCGAGACGTACAAATGGTCCAGGTTGACCAGCCCGGCGATGGGAGCAAGGCTTATGAGACTGTTCATCGAAACGTCCAGCAGGCCGAGATTCGTCAGTCCCGCAATGGGCGTCAGGTCTTCGATCTGGTTGAGGTAGAGGTTCAACTCCTGCAACCCGGTCAGACATTCCAAGCCACCGAGATAACGGATGTTCCGGTTTTCAGCGGTCAGCACGGAAATCTCCGCGAGGTCGGCGGCCATCAGCGGCCCTTCCGGCTGCTCCAGCACTTCCCGCACCACGGCTTCGAGGTTGGCATCGGCGAATCTCACGTCATCCACGCAATCTTGCGCCACGTAGTTTTCCTGGCAGACGCCCCACCAGCATTGTCCATCCACAAGGGTCGCTTCCGCCTCTTCTTCCTCGTCGCCATCGACGCTCGCGAGGAACGTACAGTATTCTCCGTTGGGCAAATCGCTGTGCTGGCAATCGCCCTTTCCACCGCAGACATCCTCGGTGCAGGGATTGCCGTCGTCGCAATCCATTTCTTCGTGCGAGCACACACCCTCCAGGCAGATGTCGTCGGTGCAGGGGTTGAGGTCCGAAGGACACAAGGTGCCATCCGGAGCCGGATCGTGTTCGCAATCCCCATAATTGCAGGCATCCACTGTGCAGGGGTTTCCGTCGTCGTCGCAGGGCGTGCCGTCTGGGGCGTAATCGGTGTCGCAATACCCCTGAGAGCACAGACCCACCATGCAAGGATTGTAGTAGTACGCGCAAGGGGTGTCGTCGGCTATCGGATCGTGGGTGCACACGCCATCGATGCACTGGTCGATGGTGCAGGTGTTGGCATCGTCGGTACAAGGAGTTTCGTCGGCCAGTTCTTCGTTGGAGCACCCGCCCATGCCGTCGCAGATATCCTCGGTACATTCGTTCTCGTCGTCGCAACTGTAGGTTTCTCCTACACAGCTTCCCGCCTGGCAGGAATCCGCCGTCGTGCAGGGATCGCCGTCGTCGCAGGGATCTTCCTCCGCGTAGCAGACGCCATCGATGAGGCATCCGCCGTTTTCGGCGGGATCATTGAAGCAATGGTACGGGGAAGAGCCATCGTAACGCAGCGCCATGCCTTCTTCGACCATATACGTTTCGTTGCAGGCATATTGGATGTACTGGTCGGTGTCATTCGTAGACACCATGCCTATCGCTCCATAGAATACGTTACTGTACGGATCGACATCTTTGTAACGGAATTCCACCCGACCATTGGCATAAAGCACCGCCTGCACCGTAATCGATTCGCTCCCACTGTAGGTATGAAACAGGTTCGTCCATTGGACGATCAACCGACGGTCGTCGCCTTCTCCCACGATCGTGTAATGCAGTTGGCTTTCGCCTTTTCTGTAGGAGGAAGACCAGAATGGTGCAATGAGGTCCGGATACTCTTGATCGGAATCATCCAGACAATCGTCCCAGTACTCGTTCTCAGGTCCGTACAACAGCGAGAAAAACAACACTCCTTGAGTACTGATCCAGACTTCGTGCTTGATTTCACCGTCGTAGAACGGGAAATCGAAGCCCAGTTCCACGGGTCCGCCTACCTCCAGTTCCTGTTCTTCATCATATTCATCCACATAAGATCCGAAATTCATTTCCACGCCGGTCTCGCGGATATCCTCGAATTCGGTCTCCACCCGGATAAAGGCGTTGGAATCCAGGCACTTGTCGTCCGTGCAAAACAGTCCGTCGTCACATGCCGACGGGACTTGCCCCGTACAAACTCCATTCACACAGACATCGTCCGTCGAGCAGATCATGCCGTCGTCGCAATCCAGGCTTTCGGTGACGGCGACTTCTTCGCACTCGCCAGAAAGACAAACACCCACCGTACAGGGATTTCCGTCGCCTTCGCAGTCGATGCCGTCCTCCACCGAACCGCGGGTCATTTCTCCGTCGAGACAATAATAGGTCCAGCAGATGTAATCCTCACGATACGGTGTTCCATCCTCCAGCGCTTCGTAACCACATGCTCCCGTTTCCGGTTCGCAGGTATCTTCGGTGCAGGGGTTGCCGTCGTTGCAATCGCGATGGGCACAGGCGTTTTCCAATGTGATTTCAAGAGCATAGCTTCCCTGGCTGGCGGTGAGATCGGCAAAGACGCCGCCAACCATGTTCCAGCCCAGATAGAACAACTCCGCCATAGCGCCGAAGTAGAAATACCCCATTTCCGAAGTTTCCATCCACCGTTCGATGGCCGCCGAATCGGTGAAGTCCATTTCCCCGCCCAAACCATCCACCACGATCACGTAGGATCCGGCTTCGAGATCGAATTGCTTATAGCTAGACTCGATTTCCATCATTGAAACGTAATAATGCAAGAAGTCGACTTCGCCAGAGCGCAATGGTGCAGGATAAGGCAAACATCCACCGTAGGAGGAATCATCGGGATCCGAGGTGCTCGTAGCTTCGGCGCAGGCCGTGGACTCGTCGTCCCCCAGTTTAAGCAAGACGATGCTGAAATGTCCTTCGTGCTCCGGTAAATTTAGACTCAGCGCCTGGGGTTTGTCCAGGTCGAAACGGTAAAAGACGTCGGGCGCGCCGGGAAGGAAGGAGCAGTTCGAGTATTTGTCCTCGAACCCGCGAGTGTCGCCTTCGATACGCAACGTTTCGCCTTCGACCGGCTCGATCAGGATCGGATTTACACAAACATCCCCAATGGCACCGGTGCTTTCGCATTCCAGCGTCACGGTATACGGAGCCACGTAAGGCGCTTCCTCCTCTTCTTCCTCCGTGGCTTCTTCTTCCCTTTCTTCACTCTCGACGTCCCCGGTTTCTACGCTTTCCGATTCTTCTTCCCACTCCGCAAGCTCGGTTTCTTCGTCTTCAGACTCTCCTTCCGACTCCACATCTCCGTCGGCACCGGGACCGGAGGCTCCTACCACGACTCCGCCTCCACCGTCCTCGTCGCCATCCACCAAACCATATCCGGGGCCTTCGACCACCAGGCAGTAAACATCGCCGTACTGCACGGGCAAATCCATCCTCGTCCCATTCTCGATCAGATTCACGCAACGATACGGATCGCAGTCTTTCAGCAGGATTGCCCTGTATTCTTCAGGGTACTCCGTCCCATACGTGAACGAAGCCGTGCCGTTGTCCTCGGCAACGTAGCGATAGACCATTTCCGGCCCCATGTACTCTTCGAGATCGCAGCCGTAGGTTGTCCATATGTTTTGGCCGGACACCATGGGATCGTGGAAATCGACAACTTCTCCGCAAGCCAGATCGTAGACGTCCTCGTGTTCGTAAACGTCGCAACTCGTGGTCAACTTCACTCCACGGGCATACAGTTCGCGAATCGCCGTGCGCTGCTCCGTACAATTGAAAAAGTTGGAAACCAGGTTCAGCACGACGCCGGAGCCTATATTTTCGTTGTCTACGAAGGGCGTAAGATCTTCGATATTATTGCTAATAAGATTGATGTTTTGAAGGTTCGGCAGGTTGGACAACGCCGCTGCATCCCGTATCAAATTGAAGGGCATTTGCAGGTTTTCGAGTTGCGTCAGAGTGACGAACGGACTGATATCCGCGACGTACCCCCATGGAATATCTATAGCCTCGGAGAACATTAGACGCCGATAATAGTGGCTCATGGACAATGTTTTCAGCTTCGTCATTCCGGAAAGCGGGAAAACATCCGTAACGGCGGTATCGTCCAGATTCAGGTACTCCAGGTTTTCCATAGAAGCCAGCGGTGTCAGATCATGCACCCACATCTGCATCGACAAGCCCAAGTGCTTGAGTTTCGTAAGGGTCTGGAGCGGTTTCAAATCCTTGATATAGTGACCAGGATCATTGAATTCCAGTTCCTCCGAATTGAACTCGGAATACAATATGAGGGAATATAGGTTTTCCATACGCAAAAATGGAATATCAAGCGTCTCCAGGTTCGTCAGGCATTCGATCCCCCCCAGATGCTTGATCGTCCCATAAGGAAATCCTTGCGTCATGATGGAGGTGATGCCCTGCACGTCGCTCGACAGCAGATCACGACCGTAGACGTTGGCCTGTTGCCGCACGAGTTCTTCCAGCATCGGGTCCATGAACACGATGTTCGACGTGCAATCCTGCAACTCATACGGCTCCGCTTCCTCTATGGAAACGCAGTTGCCTTCCTGGCAGATACCGACCTGATAGTTGGTGTCTTCCGAGGTACAGTACTCTCCCTCGTTGACGGATTCGTACAGGCATTCGCCTCCTTCGCAGTACCCGGAACGGCACGAGTAGCGGCTATAGTCCTCACTGCAATCCATGTACGTCCCGTAGCAACTCCCGTATCCGCTACATTTATCGTTGACGGTGCAGGGGTCTTCGTCGTCGCAGGCCACGCCTTCGATCACATCGTCTTCGTAACAATACCCATTCTCGCAATAATTGATTGTACACGGATTGCCGTCGTCGCAATCCATCAACTCGTATGCACATTTACCGGTTTCGGTGTTGCAGGTATCGGTGGTGCAGTCGTCGCCGTCGTTGCAGTTTTCGTCTTGCTGACATCCCGTGGCGCAGGCGCAATCCTGGCAGGTTCCGTCGATATTGTTGTCGCACATATCGCCGTTTTCTTTGCAATCGAACGAACACCCATCCAGCCCGCAGATATCCACGGTACATGGGTTGCCATCGTCGCAATAGGAATCTTCGGGACTGTGCGTGGCTTCACCCAGATTGTCTGTGAGATCCTCGCCTTCGTTGCAATCGTCCCAGGTACATTCCACGCCATCGGACACGTCCGGCTCGACACCACCGGTACAATAGCCCGACCCGTTGACGAGTCCATCCATGCTGTAATTTTTTGAAATCTTGCAATACTCCACACCATTGCAATACAACCCGTCCTGGCAGGAGTCGTCGTCGCCCACCAGAATCACTTTGTCCTGTTCCTCGTCGCATTCGAGTTTTGCGCAGCCTGATACCGTGGAATATGGATGCGTCGGCGGCTGCCCAGGCTGACAACCCGTTGAAATGTCACAGATTTCCACGCCGTTGCAATACAATCCGTCGGAGCAGGCGCCGTTGTCCGGCTGGTTGAGGCATACGCCTTCGTCGCAGGAATCCTCGGTACATTCCAACCCGTCGTCGCAATCGGAGTCGTAACAGCACTCACCGGTGGCGCATACGCCGTTTTCCATCCATGCGCATTCGTTGCAGACACACTCGCCGTAAGGTTCGACGCAACTTCCCGCGCCGCAATCGAACGCCGTTCCCGCTTCGCACTGATGATTCACACACAGTTCCCAGCCGTTGCAGGCGATGCCGTCCTGGCAGTTTTCATCCGCGTAACAGCCTTCGACGGTCTCGATGCGAAGCAGGTAGGAAGCCCCGGCGTCCACCGGGATGCCCGTGATTCGGATGTAGTAGGTTCCCACATTCGCAGGATAGAACAGCACCGAGAAACCGTCCTCGCCGCCGTCGTCGTTGCGGGCCAGCAACAGGGTTTCGGCGTCGGAAGCATAGATTTCGATCTGGGTGTCCGTCAGCCCGTCTCCCCAGGAAATCGTAGTGATTTTAAGCAGTTGTTCAAGGCTTTTCGCCCGCGAATTGTAATCCAGCCGGAACCAGTCCTCGTCGGCGGAACTGTCTATCGATGCCTTGATGTTCGCCGGAAGACTTTGCACCGGGGATGCCTCTTCCCTCGTGTTGTTCTGGGCGGGTTCGGGTTCGGCGCAGAGAAATTCCGCTTCGTTGTACACATAGGGTTCTTCGCAACCGCATTCGTAGGTTCCCAGGCTGATCGAATGGCAAGTCATATGAGCGCCGGTACAGGGAGTGGGATCGCAGGGGCTGGCGCAGGCGGGCGGAGTGCTTTCCGGCACCGGGAAGTAGTCGCTTTCGCATTGACAACTTCCCTCCGATTCCGTGCACGAGGCATGATCGCCGCATTCCACCGGCGTACCTTCGCAGTTTCCCTCCCCATCGCAGACATCTTCGAGGGTGCAATTCAAATCGTCACTGCAGGACGTCTCCGAGCCGGGATAGCTCTCCGTGCAGGCGTCCGTCCCGTTGCAAGCCCGCTGAATTCCACAGGTTTCAGCATCGTTCTCGCACGTGATCTCCGTACCGCCGCAGACGCCGGAACCGTCGCAGACGTCGCTATAGGTGCAGTCGTTTTCATCATCGCAAGACGTCTCCGAGCCCGGGTAGCTCTCCGTGCAGGCGTCCGTCCCGTTGCAAGCCCGCTGAATTCCACAGGTTTCAGCATCGTTCTCGCACACGATCTCCGTCCCGCCGCAGACGCCGGAACCGTCGCAGACGTCGCTATAGGTGCAGTCGTTTTCATCATCGCAGGACGTCTCCGAGCCGGGATAGCTCTCCGTGCAGGCGTCCGTCCCGTTGCAAGCCCGCTGAATTCCACAGGTTTCAGCATCGTTCTCGCACACGATCTCCGTACCGCCACAGACGCCGGAGCCATCGCAAACATCGCTATAGGTGCAGTCGTTTTCATCATCGCAGGACGTCTCCGAACCGGGATAACTCTCCGTGCAGGCGTCCGTCCCGTTGCAAGCCCGCTGAATGCCACAGGTTTCGGCGTCGTTCTCGCACACGATCTCCGTACCGCCGCAGATGCCGGAGCCGTCGCAAACGTCGCTATACGTGCAATCGTTTTCATCATCGCAAGACGTCTCCGAGCCGGGATAGCTCTCCGTGCAGGCGTCCGTCCCGTTGCAACTCCGCTGAATGCCACAGGTTTCGGCGTCGTTCTCGCACGTGATTTCCGTGCCGACGCAGACGCCGGAGCCATCGCAAACATCGCTATAGGTGCAGTCGTTTGCGTCGTCGCAAGACGTCTCCGAACCGGGATAGCTCTCCGTGCAAGCATCCGTCCCGTTGCAACTCCGCTGAATGCCACAGGTTTCGGCGTCGTTCTCGCACACGATCTCCGTACCGCCGCAGATGCCGGAGCCGTCGCAGACGTCGCTATACGTGCAATCGTTTGCGTCGTCGCAAGAGGTTTCCGAGCCCGGATAGCTCTCCGTGCAGGCGTCCGTCCCGTTGCAACTCCGCTGAATGCCACAGGTTTCGGCGTCGTTCTCGCACGTGATTTCCGTGCCGACGCAGACGCCGGAGCCATCGCAAACATCGCTATAGGTGCAGTCGTTTGCGTCGTCGCAAGACGTCTCCGAGCCCGGATAGCTCTCCGTGCAGGCGTCCGTCCCGTTGCAACTCCGCTGAATGCCACAGGTTTCGGCGTCGTTCTCGCATGTGATTTCCGTACCGCCGCAGACGCCGGAGCCGTCGCAGACGTCGCTATAGGTGCAGTCGTTTTCATCATCGCAAGACGTCTCCGACCCCGGATAGCTCTCCGTGCAGGCGTCCGTCCCGTTGCAAGCCCGCTGAATTCCACAGGTTTCGGCGTCGTTCTCGCACGTGATTTCCGTACCGCCGCACTCATGCGCTTCGTCGCACACGTCATCGAACGTGCAAAGATTACCGTCCGAGCAGAAACTCCCTTTCGCCATCCAGCTTCCGCCGTTGCAGCACGTTTCGCCCGATTGACATTCCTTGCTTTCCTCCACGATGGGAACCGTCACCTGCAAGTGCTCGCCTACCGTGCCGCCTTCGGTCGTCAGGGCGAATTCGAACCGGTAGGATTTGTCCGGGATGCCTTCCACGCGGCCCAACGAACCCGTGACGGCGACGTAAGGCGGCGTCGTAGCCTCGTTGATATGCGCCGGCATTTCGTAATGATTCTCGGCGCCTTCCACATACATCAACACGCTCTTGATCGGCGATTCCCCGGTGTATTTGTAGAAAATCAGGAATTTGTAATCCGCTCCCAGGTGGAGCGTATCCGGGGCGGAGATGGACAAAATCTGCGGCGCGGCAACCTCATCGGTCGTTCCGGCGGGTGGCTCTCCGGCGACTTCCTCCGCTTCGTCGGGACTGATGTATTGGTGCAGTTGCTTGGAGACGAAGCTTTCGGCAAACTCGCACACTCCGTCCCGGCATTCTCCCGTGCCCACGTCCAAACCGCTGGTGCACGGTATGCCATTTTCCAGGGAACTCCACTCGCTCGTGGACTCGCTAGGCTGGCAGCTTCGGCAGTCGTTGTCCGGCTCGGGCGTGTCCGCCTCGTAGCATTTGTCCGCGATCATGCAATAACCGTCCGACAGCGTGGCCTCGCAAGCGTGCTCGGCGGTGCAGAGATCTTCCGTGCACTCGTAGTCGTCCTCTTCCAGGCAGATGTCGCCCGCTTCGACCCAAAACCCGCCGTTGCAGCAGGCTCCCGAGTCGCATTCCGGCTCCTCTTCCTCTTCGGGAACGAGCAACTCCCGCTGTTTGTACAAGCCCGTCAGCCCGTCGCGGTTCTGCAACGCATATTCGAGCTTGAACGTGCCTCCCAAAAGCTCCAGGTCTTCGTTCAACACGCCATTGAGCGTCATTTTCCAGCCGCCTTCGAGCGGTGCCAGCGGGGCATTGACGACGAGGTGCTTCGACGAACCGATCACGTGCACGATGGCTTTGTCCAACTCCTCCGGTTTGTCGTAGCTCGTGTTCAAGCGCACCGTGAACGCCACGCCGGGATGGATTTTCGCCGGAGCGATCACTTTTTCGATCTGGGGAGCCGCCGCCGAGTCGCTCTCTTTCGGCTTTTCGGCATCGACCAGCGAACCTCCGGTGAAATCGAGGGCTTCCGTCAACCGGTTCGCCAGTGCATTGGCGATTTTCTCGGCATCCGAAGATTTCTTCGAGCAGGAAAACGAAACCTGCGCGAAAACCAGGAACATCATCGAGATGAAGATTCGATAATACATGGTCTTGACCTTGAAAATGGTTAACGAAAATAGAAATAGAAGGTTTTTCTTATAGACTATAGCACCGACAAATGTCAGGGCAAGCCTTTTCTTAGGGAGTCAGGGGAAAGCCCGCCTCGTGGAATATCGCCACAAATCCGTGATGAAGATTCCATATAACCCATTGATTATATAGACTATTTCCGCATATCCCCAAGGGAAGGAATTTCAGGCGGGATATCGTTTTTTCATACGAAGGGGGAGAGAAGAACGCTCAGTTCTCCCGTCCCAGCGGCAAGGTCAGGCAGAAACAACTTCCCCGCCCTTCGCCATCGCTGTGGGCGGTCAGATCGCCTCCCATCCGGCGGGCGAGTTCCCTGGAAATCGACAGCCCCAAGCCGCTGCCGTGGCGCAATATCTGCCCGTCGCGCACCGAACGGTAGAACGGTTTGAAGATCCTTTTCAGATCCTCCGGCGCGATGCCCACCCCTTTGTCCACCACCTCCACGCACGCTTCCTCGGCATTCCGCTGCACGCGCAGTTCGATTTCCGGCTCCCCGCCGTATTTCCTGGCGTTGTCCAGCAGGTTTTCCAGGATCGTGCGCAGGGCGTCGGAATCGGCCAGCACCCATACCTCCTCGCCTGGAATCACCCGTGGACGCAGGTCTTCGCCTTCCCGTTCCCGATGGGAAATCACCCGCTCGATGCCCTCGCGCAGCGGAAAATTCTCGACCGCCAACGCGGCGTCCATGCGCCGCAACCGGTTGCGCGTCAACAGGTTTTCCACCATGTGTTCCAGGCGCACCGTCTCCTTGAGTCCCATGGAAACCAGGGTGTCGAGATTGTCCTGGTCGATGCGGCCCAGCTTCATCGATTGCAACAGGGCCTTGATGCCCGTGATCGGCGTTTTCAACTCGTGGGTCGTCGTGGCCACGAAGAGATCGATTTCGCGGAACGACCGCCGTTTGACCACCACGAGCCGGTACAGCATGAACACGAGAATGGCGATCAGCGTCATCAGCAGGCCGCCTTCGCCCGACACCATGAAATACTGCCGTTCGTAGCGCTCTCTCTGGCGTTCGTGCCACGACGGCTCGACGATGATCCCCCGCTTAGGCCAGTGCGGCGCAAGCGGCAGGGCGTTTTCGTGATCTTTTACGGGCACGAGACGCAACGCGGGATGCCCCTCGACCGGACCAAGCGGCGGTTGGGTCTCCCCATGTCCCAGATTTACGGCCACGGCCAGCGCACCCAACTCCATGCGTTCGGCACGGCAGCGGGCGTTTTCGTCGATGGAGCGCCGTAAAAAGAGAATCCACCAGATCGCCAGCGCGATCAGCGCCACGAGGCTCAGCGCGAACAGCACCTGGTAGCTGTGCTCGGCCAGCCATTCCATCCGCGGCACGATTCCCCGCTGGCGTTGTTTCGTCGTCCGGCGCACGAAGATCCCTCCTGACCTCTCGGCATGTTTTCGTCGGTCCGGCATCCTGAATAGGATTATTCACATCCCCGGCGCAAGTGGCAAGAGAAAGCGGGAAAGGGCCTTTTTTTAGGTGCTGGAAACGTTTGTTTTACAGTTGGGCATCTCTATAGGTCGGACAGATTTTCTGTCCGACATTTTTGCTAAGGTGCGGTTTTGGCGATTAAATAATTTACGAAGGATGAACAAACAACAAGCATATACTTTGCATCTTCATATCGGACATTTGATTCACCCATCAGTGCATGTCGTATGCCGTTTTCATCACTCGTATATCCGTACATTTTTTCGAAGGCTGATTTTAGTGCCGGGTGTAAGTTAATGACACCTTGTTTTTCCAGCTTATCCAAAGCCGATTTCATCCCGTTATGCTTTTTACCAGATAAAATATTGGTTATTGATTCCACGGCACTTATAGATTCCTTGATGCTGTTCCGGTAATCAGGATTCTCCCGATCCGAAAGCATCTGCATGGCGCATTTCAAGTGTTCTCGCACTGGTGTAAAAGCTTCTGTCGAAGTGGCTGATACAACTTCTACTAATTCATTTACTTCAGTAGCATCAGTAACTGACGCAAATTGTCCGTCAATCAATCTATACGCTGAATTTTCTCTTTTACAGATACGATTTATTTCTGATGTTGCATTTTCACCATCACTTCCGCTGATGCTATTAAACTCAAAAATAAACTCAATAAAATCATATACTTCATTCCAATGTGCTTCTTCCAAAAACCACCTTCGTAATGTGGAGTACCAATCACTGTTTGTTTCCATGAAAGGTATATCGTCCTGAAAAGTATCAGCAGTTTCTTTTAAAAACTCGGTCCAAATTTCCAGTTTCTTTTCACTGGGGATTTGGTCTAGATAATGGATTAATGCATTCCATAACCCATTTTTCAAAGCTTGATCCATTGAGTCAATCTGAAAAATTTCGTTGGGCTCGACAAGTCCCATTCTTTCTGAAAAACTTGGCATTTTTATCCTCTGCAGATATCTTTTCGAGGGTTCAGGTCTCCGACCTGAACGCTTCGCTTCTCGTCGGGTTTCCAACCCGACGGCATGAACCCGTGGAGCAAGTCGGGAGACTTGCTCCAACCACCGTACCATAAACACACTACTCCCATTAGCACCCAAAAGCAACAGGAGTTCCACCCTGCCGTTTCCTCATTCAAAATCTATTGAATACACTGCAAAGTCGTGCATTTTCGTGCAAACTCACGTCATGCTCGATTCATGCCGCAAAACTCGTGCAAATTCACGCCAAACCGTGCAAAGTCACCATCGTTTTTCTCGCAACGAGTCGAGGGGTACCGAGAAAAAAGTGTACAGCAACTGGACAAAAACGGCGTTTTTCGACCGAAAAGTCTCGCAACGTGCTATTTTTTCTTGCAAAGCTCGTGGTGACGAATCTGCACGTTTTTTTGCAAAAATGCACGTTTGCGGGAGACGTTCCGATGGAGGATCGGAACGTCTCCCGCAACGGGGAAAAATCGATGGGCGGGAACTCGGGAATCCATTTTTTCGTCACCGCGCGGGGCTGCAATCCGACAACGTGGAATCCGAGTCGATGTACCGGCAGTTCGCCGCGCGCGCCCTGCCGTAGGTTTCCAAAAGGTCATACATTTCGCGACCTTCCCAGACTTCGGGACGGGAGGTTTCGATCCCGGCGGGCAAGTGTTCGTCCGGGTGGTGGGCCGGACCTTTCTGAATGCCCAGCGTGTACACGCGGTCGTAATCGATGTCGCCTTCCGGCACGACCAGCACCCACTTCCCGGAGTCGTAGCTTCCCATGAGGGTGAGCAGGTTTTCTCCAGTGATATTCAGCTTGTACATCGCATTCCACGACGGCGTTCCCGCAGGTTGTTTCTCGATTTTGTAGGCATTGTAGATTTCCTGCTGGGTGAGCGCTCCGGCGCCCCAACCGTTGATCCAGGCCGTGTCGATCTTCATCAATGCGGCATCGCAATCCCAATGGGCGATGGCGGCCTCGGCGGCGATCCTGGCCATTCCCGATTCGCTGACGCTGTTTTCGGCCCAGGCGATATCCTTGTTGGCGTCCGGGGCGTAACGCGCCATGACATCCGCGACGATCTTCGCCGTCTCGCCATCGGGTTCGACCACGCCGGGGAGGTTCATCGTGATGGTCAACTCGTGATCCGTGATTTCACGGGTGGAAAGATCCACGGTGAGATCCAGGCGACTGATCCGCACGCCGCTGGCTTGCGTGCGGACGATCAACGTGTCGCTGTCGGTGGCGGTGTCCGTCAACTGGCTGTGGGAATGCCCACCCAACACCAGATCGATTCCGGGCACGGCGATACTGATGATGCGGTCCCATTCGTCGCCCAGGTGACTGACCATCACCATCAGGTCCACGTCGTCACGGTGCGCCTCGACGATTTCCGTAGCGCGCTCGACGTAGCTGAAATCGGTCTCGAAATGGTCCATGTACGGTCCGCTGTACTGCCGGTTGTTCTCGTTCCAAGGCTGACCCACCATGCCGAAGTATCCGACCTTGATGCAACCGACTTCCATTTCGGCGTACTCCAGGGCTTTCCAATCCAACGAACCGGTGTAGGTGGTGTTGCTGGCGACCACCAAGGCGCTGGAATCGTTGGCGAAATCCACCAGTTCCTCTTCGCCCCAGGCAAAATCGTGGTTGCCGATGACCCGTACGTCGAAGGGCATCGCCTTCGTGATTTCGATGGTGCTATATCCTCCCGAAAGCGGTTCGGCCACCGATCCCTTTTCGTGGTCGTCCCCACCGTTGGTAAACAGCGTGTAGGGATTTTCGGCTTTCACCTGACGATAATAGCCGACAATCCGGGCGAAGGGGTCGTCGTCGGAAAGCTCGCCGGGCGTATAGGCGGAATGCAGATCGTTGACGTGCACGATGCTGAGCGTCTGGGCGCTCGCCTCCGGGTCGCAAGCCGGGAAACCTTCGTCTTCGTTCTGTTCCTCGTTGTCCGTATCTCCTCCGGCGTTTTCGTTCTGTTCCGTGCTTTCGCTTTCGCCGTCGCCGGAAAGATTTCCGGAATCTCCTTCGGAACCACAACCGCTCCATATCGTCAATGATATCGATAGGATAAGAAACATCCAAAGCTTTCGAATACGCACGTGGACCTCCTTCAAGGACTTTTTCCAATGGCTATTTTGAAAGAAACCGTTTTTCCTTACAATCCCGCAAATGCGGCTAACCGTCCGCCTTTGTCCTCCCATTCTTTTCCTCGCTACCCGATGTAGTCCCCGTTTGTTCGGTTTCGATTCGGTTTTCATCAAGTTTGCGTTATCGGGCAGGATTCTTCACCAATCGGGGAGAAATCTCCCCATTTCCCATTCGATCCAACCCTTGACGGATCGAACCGCCGGAGTACACTGGAAAAGAGCAGGATACGTCGTACAAATGAAGGCGGGTGCCTGTTCGAGCATTGCAACGGGAAACGAATCGTACCTAGAAAAGTACAAAAAAGACCTGAAATCGGTTGCAAGTTCCATAAAACAGGTTAAGTTGAGGGCGTGCGTCGATTTCGAAAAAGACTCAGGACGGCGGGGCGAGAACGAAAGTGGGAAACCTGTGATTCTCCTCCCGGAAGTTTCAAGTATCCCGCCGGAGACCAAAGAGCATGAAAACCTACTTAGTCACGTTTCTGTTGGCGTTGATCGCTTCGTTGATTCTGACATGGGTCGCCCGGGAATTGGCGAAGAAATTCCGTATCGTAGACGCCTCTTTCGGCAGAAAGATCCATAGCGGCTCCATCCCCCGCTTGGGAGGTCCGGCCATCGCCCTAGCGGTGTTCTTTCCCACCTACGCGCTTTTTCTGTGGGACAACACCATCAGCGACCTGTGGAAGCAGAACGCTGCGCAGGCGCTGGCGATTTTCCTGGGCGGCATTGCGAGCGTCGGACTGGGCCTGTGGGACGACATCGGCTTCGTCCGTGCAAGAATCAAACTGATCGTGCAGGTTCTCATCGCCTCGATGGTGTTCGCCATCGGTATCCGCATCGAGAACGTCAACCTGCCGTTCATCGGCATGTTGGACATGGGGGATTTCTCCTATTTCGTGACCGTGATCTGGATTATCAGTTTCATGAACGCCATCAACCTGATCGACGGCATGGACGGCCTTTGCGGCGGCGTGGTGTTCATCGCCTCGCTGGCGGTGCTGGTGGTGTCGCTCATCAACAACTCGCCGCTCGTAGTGCTGTTCGCGGCGGCCATCGCCGGATCGGTGCTGGGATTCCTGGTGTACAACTTCAACCCGGCCTCGATTTTCATGGGAGATTCGGGCAGTTATTTCCTAGGTTTCATCCTCTCGGTGATTTCGATCATGGGCTACCAGAAAACCAGCGTCGCCGTGGCGGTGCTCGCGCCCATGCTGGCCATCGGCCTGCCGATCATGGACACCTTCCTCGCCATCCTCCGCCGGGCGCGGCAGGGACTGCCGTTGAGCGCTCCCGACCGGGGTCACATTCACCACCGACTGCTCGACCGAGGATTTTCCGACCGCCGCACGGTGATGATTCTGTATTCCTTCAGTTTTCTACTGGCCGTGGGAGGCGTATTGACCGCCCTGGGCCGGGACTGGGAAACCGGCCTGGCGCTGATTTCGGTGTTCATTCTGCTCGTGCTGATCGTGCGCGTCGCGGGCATCAACCTGTTCAAAAAAGCGGACGTGGGCACGGCCTTCGCCTCGTCCAAGGAAGAACAGATCCGCGTGAAGATCGTCGAACTGTACGGCAAGCTATTTGGCGCGAAAGATCGCGCCCAACGCTTCGAAGCCATCGAGGAATTCGGTCTGAAAACCGAGCTTTTAACCATGACCCTGACGGAAAAAGACGGAAACGGCACACCGCCTGTCTGGGAGTGGACCCACCCGAAAGCACCGGGAGCCAGCGAAAAGCTGCCGAAACTGCACGCGGAATTCGAAGTCGAACGCAACGGGAAAACGCCGCTGGTCTGGACCGTCGTCTGGCATTCCGAGTCGGCCATCATCTCTTCGATGATAAAAACCCTGTTCTCCATCACCGCCGACGTGCTGGCCCGAACCCTCGACGACAGCCAACCCACCGAGACGGAGATTCCACAGTCGTAATCGACATTTTCCGCGAGCCAAAAGAGGTACGTCACAAAAATATTGTCATTTTATCCAGCTTGCATACCGCTCACTCCGAGTGCCGCCCATAAGGCGGTGTATCGAGGAGTAAATGAAATGGCTCGATACGATTTGCTCCGCAAATCACTCGCCATGAGCGTTTTTTTTACAAAGTGACAAATTTTTGTGATCCACCCATAAAAAGAGACACAACTCAGCCGATTTCATCCATGGGTCCAACAGACGCTCAATCGCTTTTTCCTTTCTCCGATAACGTATCATAAGCGCTGTGATTCCAAGATGTTATAAGATGCATTCCCGCGTCCTGCTTCCCCGCTTTTTTCCATCTCTTTTCCTTGTCATCTCCCCGCAATTTGTCTATCGTCCTTGGGAGTTTTTTTGCCGTTTCGAGGCGTTTTTTAAGGAGTTTGCACCATGGAATCGTTGACGAAACAGTTGATTGAAAAAGAGGATCGCTTCGGAGTCAACAACTACGGACCTCATCCGGGCATCGTGATGAGCCGGGGCGAAGGCGTGTTTTTATTCGATACCGAGGGCAAACGATACTTCGACTGGGTATCGGCCTACTCGGCCCAGCCCTTCGGTCACTGTCCGCCGGACATGCTGGAAATCAAGTGGGAGCAGGAAAAGAAACTCTGGTGCCCGGCGCGCTACGTGCGCAACGATATGGCCGCCCCGTTTCTTGAGAAAATCTGCGCCTATTCCGGCATGGACATGTTCATGCCCGGCAACACCGGCGTGGAAGCCGTCATCGGCGGCGTGAAAGCCTGCCGACGTTGGGGCTACCGCGTCAAAGGCATCGAAACCGACAAGGCCGAAATCGTCGTGGCGCGAGGCAATTTCCATGGCCGGGATTTCTTCGCCATCTCCGCGTCCGATCACGAAAGCTACAAGGACGGCTTCGGCCCCCATCTGCCGGGCATCGTCCAGGTTCCGTACAACGACGCGGAGGCCGTCGCGGCGGCGATTACGCCCAATACCTGCGCCGTGCTGGTCGAGCCGTTCCAGGGCGAGGGCGGGATGATCTTCCCCGACGCCGACTACATCCCGCGCCTGAGAGAGTTGTGTAACCGTGAGAAAGTACTGCTGTTTTTGGACGAAGTGCAGACCGGCTTCTGCCGCACAGGCAAGGCGTTCGGACATTTTCACTCGGACGTCAAGCCGGACGTGATGTCCATCGGCAAAGCCTTGGGCGGCGGCATCCAGATTTCCAGCGGCACCCTGATGAAGCGGGAAGTCGGCGAATTATTCGATCCCGGCAGCCATGGCTCGACCTTCGCCGGTAACCCGGTATCCTACGCCGTGGGCATTGCGGTGATCGAGCGCATGGAGCGCGACCGCCTCGATGCCGCCAGCGAAAAGATGGGCGCGTTCGTGCTGGAAGCCCTGAAAAAGCGCGTGGACAATCCCCACGTCACGGACATTCGCATGAGGGGATTGTTCGGCGGAATCGATCTCGACGTGCCCGCCACGCCGGTGATTCACGCGATCCTGAAGGAAGGCATTTCCTGCAACGCGGCGCACGACCACACCATCCGGCTCTCACCGCCGCTGGTTATCACCGAGGAACAGGTGGAAGACAGCGCCGAGCGTTTCGCCCGGGTGCTCAATCGACTGTAAGGAAAACGTGTAGGCAAGGGGTGGCACAGAACGATGCCCATGGGCAACCTGTGGTTTGCCCATGGCACCCGTCGCCTGTTTTCGGGCACTTCCCCGCCGTTTTTCCGTTTACGTCAGCGTTCCTCGTCGGGTGTGGCGCTGCACTGCACGGGCGCATTTACTTTGCACACGTCCGTCTCTTCGGGCTCCGTTCCGGCCAGGCGTTCCTTGAGCCAGGCGACCTGTTCGGGAAGCGACCACAGCGCCGCCTCGACATGCCCCGCTCCGGCGCATTCGAGATACTGAATCCGATAGCCGTCGTTGCAGAGTTTCACTACGTCGTCGCGAACCACCGACGTGGTTACGAGGTCGTCCGTCTCTCCCGTCACGATGAGCGTCGGCGTCGTGCGCAAGCGTGGAACCGAGGTATCGGTGAGGCTGTTTTCCTCGTAAAAACAAGCCCATGGCTCCATTTCCGAAAGCTGGCCGTTGCCCGCTTTTTCCAGGAGATTTTCCGAAAACAGCAGGTCCACGCTGGCGTTTTCCAGATCGACGTCGATGTCCAGTTCGCATTCCTCTTTCGGGAAAATCAGCGTCGGGGCGTTGTCGGCGAAGTAGTAGGGGTCTTCGTTCGTCATCACTTCGGACAATGCTACCTGCTCGCCGTACCACAGGTGCATGGTCACAAGGCTTATGCCGACCAGCCCCGTACCGGGCAGGATACCCGTGACGGAGCTTTCCAGCAAGGAAACCAGGCTGGTGGGGGGAATCAGCGCCAGCACGGCTGGAACCTCGAATTCCGGGGCGTAATAGGGCGCGATATGTTCGACGAACAGCGCGGCGTGGCCGCCCTGCGAACCGCCCCAGGGAATCACGCGACCGTCCACGGACGCCATGCCGGAAAACTGCGTTTCAAGGAGCCTCCAACCCGCTCGCACGGCGTCCAGGCTGCCGATGGCCGTCTGTTCACCCACGAGATAGCCGTGCCGAACCTCGGCAGAGTCGCCGAAGCCGTTCATACCGATGTAATCCGGCGCCACGACCACGTGCCCCAACGCCGCGAAAAGAGCCGTCAACGCGGGATATTCCAGCTCGTTGTTGGGATGGCTGGGGGCGCAGGGATCGAAAAAGCCCGTGGTTCCGTGGGTGTTGATGATGGTGGGAAGGGCTTCGTCCAACGTCTCTCCGTCGTCCGGAACCGGGATTCCCAACAGCGCCGTGGCTTCCACTTTCTTGCCACGGTCCTGCGTGGTGTACCGGAAACGATACAGTTTGCTACCATAGGGCATGGCCCCTAAAACGTCCATGTCGAATGAAGCCAGCAGGTTGTTGATGCTCTCCGCCGTCTGGTCCCATACCGACACTTCCTCCCAATCCACCACTTGTCCCAATTCGGCGGGATCGAGCAGCGTGTAGGAAGGCATCCCGCACAAGGCAACGGGAAGTTGCGTGTACGGGGGAATCTCCTCTTCCGCTTCCATTTCGACTTCCAGTTGATCTTCGTCGCCGTTATTGGACGACGAGTTGGAGTCATCATTCCCGCAACCCACGAGGAACAACAGGGCGAACAACGCCATAACCACCCGGAATTTGTACATATCTTTCATCTTTGAGTTCCTTTCAGGGATGCACGGATACGACCTGGACCGTCCCGGAAACGCTTTCGTTTTCTCCCGAAGCGTCGAAAATCAACAAACGGTGGGAAATATCCTCGAAACGCCAGTCTCCCACGGCGAGTTCCACCGTGGGCGTAGTTGCATAATGCCGCGCGGGAAGCCGCAACACGGTCGGGGCTCCCTGCGTGCCCACTATCGCGTAACGGTATGAAATCACATGGGTTTTGGGGTCATATTCGAAGGATATCGGATCGCCGGAGGTGAACATCGGATAGGGGCGGGCGACGGCGTTCGTGCTTTCCTCGTACTCGGTCCAATCACCGTTAACGAAGGCGCAATCCTCCTGGTTCCAGTAGGTATCGGTGACTTCGTGATCCCAGACCGTTCCATGCAGCTTGAGGCTGTCCATCACGTGGTAGTGATCGTCGAAATACGCGCCGGGATTGCCTTTGGGACGATCTTCCACGGTGGTACGAAATCCGTATTCGCTAATCAGAATCGGCACTTGGAGTTCTTCGCCGATCTTGGCCCATTTGCCCAGCCCTTCTTCGATGTTTTCGATGTCTCCATCGTAGACGCCCATCACGAACTGAATGGAATTGTAGTAATGGGGCGCGAAAATGAGGTTGTCCAGGTCGGGC
The DNA here is from genome assembly GCA_963663525.2 of Myxococcota bacterium. GTDB lineage: Bacteria > Myxococcota_A > SURF-8 > SURF-8. Next base: position 1,501,861 of record CAXXHC010000001.1, on the reverse strand, counting down.
ATCGGCATCACCCCGGCGTCCACGCCGCCCGCCTCGGCGCTGGAAGATTCGACGAGCACGATCAGTTCGGGATGGTCGTCCTGAATCGCCTTTCCCAACCGCGTGTAAAACGGTACGAGTTCCTCGGCGAACCAGCCCTGGAAGTCGTCGATACGGTTCGTGCCGGGCGCGGGCTCGTTCAACAGGTCGATACCCATCAAGTTGGGTTGACCCGCCACGCGATCCACCACGACCTGCACCATGGCCTCGTAGGCATCCTGCACGCCGTTCTGGTTGGTCCAGAAATGCTCGAACGCCTCCCCGATGGTTTCATCGCTGAAGTAGCGCAAGAACCAGTTGGCGCTATCCTGGGGGATTTCCTCCACGCTCGGATCGGGCAACGCCCAGGCCGGAGCCCCGCTGCCGCCGAGAATGCGACTGTACAGATCCTGGTGGAAATCGACGAACACATAGAGACCGTGCGCCGCCGCCGCTTCGATCTGCGTAACGATCGTGGCGAGATACTCCTCGTCGTAGCTTCCGCGTTGCGGCTCGACGGCTTCCCAGAACACGGTCAGCCGAATGACGTTCATGCTCCAGTCTTCGGGAAAGGCGTAGAAGCGGTCGGCGTCCGTCTCGAAGGCTTCGTCTCCCGGCTCGCTGCCTTCCCAGGGCAGAAAGGGCGGCATTTTCGCGCGGCTACCCGCGTTGGCTCCCCGCAACCAGACCACCCGACCGTACTCGTCGAGAATCTGGCCGTTTTCGGCTTTCAAGCGGGGAAACAACCCTGTGGGATCTTCGAGTTCGGATGCGCTTTCCTCCCGGTCTTCGTCCCCAAGGGTTTCGGTGTTGCTATCGTCCGACCCGCAGCCCGGTGAAAGCGAAAGCAACACAGCCACGAAAAAGGCGAAAAAGGGTGATTTTTCAGTATGCATCGGCTGGTTCCTCGAATGGAAATGAAACCGTTTTTTCACGATTTCCGTATCCTACGCAAATAAAAAGGCGGCATCAAGCCGCCTTTGAAGAAAGAGCGTAATTTTTGCCGATTACTGGCAGGCGGCGAGTTCTTCCGGTGTCGGTTCGGGAAGAATCACCTTGAAATTCCGGCTGACTTCCCTCCCTTTGCCATCGTGGGCTTCCACGGTGACGTGGTAGGTTCCCGGCGAGAGTTCCGGCAGCGGCGCATCGGCGTCGGATTCGTTGAACTCGAAGGAAGCAATGGCTTTCCCACCCGCCGTGGCGTAGGCCTCGACCATTTCCGTGCTGTCTTCCAGGACGACGATCACTCCAGTGTCCTCATCCGTGGCGGAACGGCGGCTGTTGGTGTAGTAGGCGGTTCCCGTACCGATGGTGAGGGGCACATCGGTGCGGGTGTACAGCGGTGTGTCTTCGCCGTCGCGGGTCACGGTGACGCTGACCGTCGTGTCGTCCTCGGCTACGGACGGCAACCAGGGCTCGTGCGTGGTGGAATGCAGCACGATGGCGTGGGTTTTCGCCTTGGTGAAGCGGTTGGTCAACATGTCGCCGCTGTCGCTGAAGTCTTCCGGGTCGCCGTCGGCGGCAGGCATCTGGAAGCGGATCTGCGCGCTGAAGTGACGCTTCGAGGGGTCGCAGATATCATACGTGAATTCCGGGTTCTGCACGGTAAGCGCAGGCGGCACGACTTCGATCGGATCGCTGGTGATATCGTACTCCAGTACCTTGTCGCGCTCGTAGGTATCGGCGGAACCGTCGTAGTAGTGACCGTAAATATGCAGCCGATAGGTTCCCACGGGGAAGTCGGCCCGTTCCTCCCAGGTGTAGGTCCAGTAGTTATTCGCATCCGCGTCGGAAACGCCGGGAAGGAAGAAAGATTCGTTCGAGTAATCGAGCTGCATTTCGTAGGAACGATCGGTGTACAGGCGATGGGCGGGATTGTTCTCGTCGTAGACCTCGCCTGTGGGGTAGCTGACCGGCTTCCATTCGTCATCAACCTTCTTTTCAAGTACGGCTTTCGGAGTCATTTCCGCGCCGGGATCGCCGCCGATCCACTTCACCTTGAACTGCTGAGTAAGCGAAAGCGTGGAAGGCTGGGAATACAAAAGCGAATCCTGCGTGGGTTTGGCGGTTTTCAGCGGTGTACGGGTGTCGTCGGGCAGACCGTCCCACTTGAGCGGCTTGGTGTTGGGGAACTCGTCGATCCCCGAATAGTCACCGCTGGCGAACATCAGCGCCATGGTCTTCAGGTGCTCCAGCAGGAAGGTACCGAACTTGAATCCCCAGATCGACATCGAAGGTTCGTAATCGCCCTGGAACCAGTCCAGTTCCGTTACGATGTAGAAGTGGTGATCGTTGGTATAGCCCAGGATCAATACTTCGTTGAAGGTTCCGTATGACTTGACCGCCTCTTTGATCGCTTTATAGGTCTCCACACCGATGAACGAGGCCGCCTCGCCGGGAAGTCCGGCAACCATCAGATCGCCTAAACGTACCGAAGTCAGGACGGTTTTGCCGAATTGCGGCATCGGTCCGCCGTTCATCGCCTCCACGTTCAGCACGGGCTGCAAGTTGCCGTCGTACATGCGCGTTTCGGGATTGTATCGCTCCTCGCGATTGCTCCAGTGCACTTCGATACGGACCTTGTGGTTGGCGGGAGCCGTCACCGTGTACCAGTCCTCCTGGTTGGGACAGATCGATGCGGAGATCATCTCCTCGCCCAACGTCAGCGCATAGGCCTTATCCGGCTCACCGTTGTCCAAAACATCGTTTTCACAGTCGATTACGGAGAAGGGATCTTCCTCGCCGTCTTTGCGTACGCCGTCGTCGGTGCAGCTACCGCAGGGACCGCCGCAACGGGGATCGATGCAACGGGCCGTTTTGCCGGTTTCCTCAACGATGTACGCCTGAATTTTATAGTTGTTCATCGCGCCGCGCACTCCGGCGACTTTGATTTTATGGGTCGATTCACTCGCAGCGGCGGAAATTGTCAACAGCTCGCGGGTGACGTCGGAATCCGTGGAACGATTCGAAACCGCCTCTTCGACGAGATCCGTGTCATACATGTATGCTTGCAGGACGCCTTCATCCGGCTCGCCGCCGCACTGAAAGGCACCGAAACGGAACGGTCCGGGGAAATCGGTCAACTCTCCATCGCTTTCGCCGTCGGAATAAAACTCGTTGTCCGCATAACCGACGTACTCACGGTTGATCGGCACCCGCTTGTTGATGATTTCCAGATCGATGTCGGACTTCGTTTCGATGTCGTCGAAAACACTCATCACCTTTTCGTACACCCGCGTTCCGAGCAACTGGTTACGCGGCGCATTGCCCGTGCCCAAGCCACCCGACGGCGCGATATCCCCGGCGAGTCCCTGGAGAAACACCGTTTCTACACGGTCGCCGAATTCCTCGGCGAACAGGCGCTCCATCATGAATTCGCCCGCACATCCGGAATCGCAAGTGACATAGGTGTCGCTTCCACCGTCCACGGTGCCGTGAGTGGCATAGTTGAACAGCGCAACCCTGGGCTCAGCGGGAGTCTTGCTTACGTCATCCACACGGAACACGAACATCCGGGGATCTTTAAACGGCGGGTTTTCGGGACGGCGATCATGGTTGATTTCGTCTTCGGGATCGAAATCCTCGATCACGGCATAGCCGAAGGCGGCGTCGAAGAATTCATCTTCCTGCTGACCTGCATATACGGTTTCTGCAATGCTGGTCGTCATGATGTCGAAAAGTTCCCAGGAGAATTCGCCGAAACCCAGAGCACCAAACCCCATACCCGGCAACATGTTCCAATAGCTTCCCGGTGCCGAGTGGCTGTGGGTGGCGGTGACGACCATGTTGTCGAAGAGGTCGGGCCCACCCATCTCCACGACCTTGGCTTTGACCGTCGAAACGAAGAAATCGGTGGGGAAGCAGTTGGGAATCCGCACGAACACCACGCGCTCGGCACCGTTGTCGAGGGTAAGCACTTTGATGTTCAGCCGGTCTCGTACACCGGTGGAAGCTCCCATTCCATGAGCGTAGGGGGCCAAAGGCCCTTTGCGCAATCCGAATCCCGCCGTGGTAACGGTCATCGGGTAGGCGAGATCGCCTTCCACGAACGACGCCCGCAAGGAGGTTTTCTGGTCGCCGTCCTGATGGACCGGTTCCCCGCGCGTATACGGCGTGTATTCGTAACACATGCCGTTGAGGCACTGGTAATCCGCCGGGCAGTCCTCGTCCACGGAACAGAATTCACGGCAGTACCCGGTGTTCCATGGCTCGTCATACTGTTCGGGACCGAAAAGCGGCTGCTTCCAGCAGATTTGCGTGTCTTTACACGTCTTGTAATTGACACATTTGCTGGCCGTGACGCATTTGCCATCCACGCAGTTGTCTTTCGAGCCGCAGTCGTTGGGAACCAGGCATTCGGGCGTGCCCTCTTCCTGATCGGCTACCGCCTCCTGGTCGGTGTCGCCGCCATCGATGGGCGAGTTGCCACCACCGCTGCTGCACTGCAAGGAAAACAACGCCGCGAAAAGGATCGCCAAAAAACCTACGGCTCGAAACCGTTGCATTCCGTTCATCTTTCCAAACCTCCAAAGCTTCTACATGACCGTTGCCATGTTAAATTTACGTAAAGAATAGACGAAAACCAACCGGTCATTTGTTTGTAACGGTTAAAAATAATCAGTAATAATTGGAATTACAAGAAAAAGACGCAAAAAGGCACGATGTTTTGCCAAATTGGACGTTTTCCGAATCGCCTATGAACTCCGTTGTCAAAATGGCATGATTTTTCGCAGCCGTCGGCGGTCCTCGGCGTCGATTTCCCCCGTGACGACCAGCACCACCGGAAAAGCCATCCCGGCAACCGCCAGCCGGAACACCGCCTGGAACATCGTTTCGTTCGGAAGCCACATTGCAATAAGCGCCGAAGCCGTCAGCCCGACCGCCACCCGCAAAAGGGTCCGTATGGGAAAAAGCCCGTGAAAACGGCTAGATATCACGATCAACACGACGACACACCCCAGTAGAAAAGCCGACGCCGTGGCGACACCCGCCCCCGGAAGTTCCATTCTAGGAATCAGCAGCACGTTCAGACCGACGCTGGCCGCAAGGGTGATCCCGGCAACCGCCAGGGCCTGCCAGGGTGTTCCGGCGGCGTTGAGCATGGCCATGCCCACACCCAGCAGGGTAAACGCCACATACCCCAGCGCCAGAAAACGCAATACCTGCGCGGCGGCGGCGTATTCGGGCGGAAAAACCAGCCGTATCGCCGAATCCGGGGCCGCCATGAACGGCGCGGCGAACAGCGCCGAGCCGACGAGCGCATAACGTAACGCACCGGACACGGTGCGCCGTAACCCCTCGCGATCCTTGGAAAAAACCGCCGCCGAAACGAAAGGAAACATCACGAGAGTAATCGCCATGGTGGCTTGGTAGGGGAGCCGGGACAGGTTCACGGCGGCGGCGTACAACCCGGCGAAGGCGTAATCTCCTCCCTCTCCGAGCAGGCTTTTGACGAGAAACAGGTCCGCTTGCAGGATCAGGTTGAGCACGAGCGCGTACCCCAGCACAGGAAACACGAAACGCAGGATATCTCGAACGCCCGGCGAAGGAACCTCCTCGGCGGAGGCGTTTCGAGCGACAGGAGAACGAAACACGGCCCAGACACTCAGTGCGAGAAACAGCGCCACCGTCGCGACAAAACCCGCCACCGCGCCCATCACCCCATAGCCTAAAGCGACAAGCCCGAGGATAGATGCGACTTTTACCGTGGCGAATCCGGCATCCAACCCGGCCTGGACGTGAAAGCGTTTCTGACCATTGACGATACCGACGAAAAGCGCGTAAAAACTGTAGCCCAAAGTCACCGCCGAACCCAGGCGCAAATAAGGAACAAGGCTAGGATCTCCAAGGTGATAGGCAAGTTCCGGGGCGGCGAGCACCAACGCTGCACAGATCGTAACCCCAAGTAAAGACTGCACTTTCAGCATAGGACGCGCCACGCGCCAGGGGTGGTCGGGCATCTGGCTGGCGAAGCGGGAGGCCGCCTGCAAGGCACCGGTAATCATTACCATATTAAGCACGGCCAGCGTTCCCATGACGATGGAGAATTTTCCGTACAAACCGACCCCTTCGGGCCCTAAAATTCGCGGCAGCACGAGCACCAGCAGCGCACCCATGCCGAGGAAATAGCCCTTGGCCGCCGTGATGTACAGGGCTCCCCGCCCAGCTTGCCTGGAAACGTCCGCCATGGATCGTCCTTTATGAATTTTTTACATTCCTTGCACGAAACGAAAACGTTATACACGCATTGTCGGGAGCGATGCAAAAAAGTTGATTCCAATACGGCCCGACTTCATACTATTCGACCGGGGAACGTGCAAACCTGAAGAAAATGGAACACGGGGAACGAGGCATGGAACACAAAACCATCGAACGTGTGGAAAACAGCCTGATCGAGCATCCGCCGTACACGCTCACGGGCATCAGCGAACGCCTGTTCGTGAGGGCTTTCCGAAGCTTCGTCTACAACCAGATGTGGGAAGACCCACGCATCGACATCCGGGCGCTCCGGCTGGACGGTGACTCCCGCATCCTGACCATCTGCTCGGCGGGTTGCAACGTGATGAACTACCTCGTCCGCCGTCCGGCGTGGATCACCGCCGTGGACCTCAACCCCCACCACATCCACCTCGCGCGCCTCAAGCTGGCCTGTGCGAAATACCTGCCGAATTACGAGGACTTCTGGTCGTTTTTCGGTGTCGCCAAGGGCTCGAAAAATCTCGATCTGTACCGCCGCCACGTCCGCCGCCACCTCGACGATGCCACCCGCAGCTATTGGGACGGCAGCCTCGTGAGGCGGCTGACCCGCAACAACCGCATCCGTTATTTCAAAGAAGGCTTCTATCGGAAAACGCTGCTCGGACGCCTGATCGGGCTGTTGAATTTCATGGGAGAAGTCACCGTCGGACCGCTCGAAAGCCTGCGCGAAGCCCGCACACTCGAAGAACAGGAAGCCTGGTGGCGCGAAAAAGTCGCCCCGTTTTTCGACAAGAAAATCGTGAAATTCGTAGCGAATACGCCACTTTGGACCATCGGCATGGGGATTCCGCCCTGCCAGCGCGAGATCATCGAAAAGGAAATCGGCGGCTCCGTAACGGAGGTGTTTTTAGAGCGTTCCCGGCGACTTGTGGCCGGTTTCCCGTTGGAAGACAACTACTTCACCTGGCAAGCGCTGCTCGGAGGCTACGACGCCGAGAACCGCAAGGCCGTGCCCGCCTATCTGCGACCGGAAAACTACGACACGCTCAAAGCCTTCGTCGACCGTGTGGACACCCAAAAAACCTTGTATATCGATCACTTACAACAGCAACAGCCACACACGTACAACCGCTTCGCGCTTTCGGATTCGATGGACTGGATGAAACCGCCGCAAATCGCCGCCCAGTGGGAGGAAATCGCCCGTGTAGGAGAACCCGGCAGCCGGATCGTCTTCCGCACGGGGGCGTCGCAATCCCCGGTGGAAACCGCGTTGCCGCCGGAATTGAAACGGCGTTTCCGCTACAAGAAAGAATTGTCCGAAGACCTGCACCGCAAGGATCGGGCAGCCGTATACGGCGGATTTCACTGCTACGTGCTGGACCCATAATCCCGATACGAAAAATTCCGTAGCCATGGACTTTCTTCCGGTTCCGTGGTACATCCGTACAAATTCGGAAACGTACCGGTGCCGCCGTTTTTCGAAGGTGGCCGAACCTGTCGAATTCAGGGAGAAAAACCATGGAAACTCGCCGTGCGATCCTCTTGCTTTTGTTGCCGCTCGTTCTTTTCCTCGGATGCTCCGACAGTGGGAGCAAAGAAGTTGTCACGGAAGGCGACTCGGAAGTCATCCCGGAAAAGGAAGTCGATGAACTCGGCCCCAACCAGATCGGTCCCGAGGGTGGGATCATAGAATTGGAAGACGGGACCGTGCTGGACATTCCCGCTGGCGCCCTGACCGAGGTGCGGACGTTTTCCGTCCAGGAAACCACCATTCAGCCTCCTTCCCGGTATGCGAAACTCAGCTCGGTGTATCAGTTCGGCCCCGAAGGATTGGAATTCGAAAAACCGGTCAGCGTCTCGATCCCCTACGACGCCTCTACCCTGCCGGAAGACATGAGTGAGGGAGACATCAAGCTGATGTGGACGCTGCTTGGCGAAACCACCACCTACGAAGAAAAAACGCCCACGTTGCAAGACGGCGTCGCCACCTTGGAAGTCACGCATTTTTCTTACGGTTTCGTGGGATACATCCCCGTCGTGAAACTTTGCGAGGACGGCGAACTGCGCTGCACGGGGAACATTCTCGAAAAATGCACCAGCGAGACGTGGGAGACCGAAACGAACTGTCTCGCCGACGAACGCACCTGCGCCATGGGCAGCGACGACGTCGCCGCCTGCACCTGCCCGGAAGATGGTTTGAAGTGTAAAAACAACAACATAGAAATCTGCCACTCCAACCAGTGGGAGTCGCACATCACCTGCGGCGAGGAACTCGTCTGCAACGACAACATCGTTCACGCCTGCGTGCCTTCGGTCGTGCCCAAGGGACTGGCATTGGTAACCCAGGACTTCACGGGAGCCTACAGAGGATTGAGCCTGCTGGAGTTGGGCACAGGCAACGTATACCGGGACCAGGATCACAGCGGCCTCGTTCCGCCGGGCGGCGTCGATGGCCTTTCCGACGATATCGTCACCAGCACCAACCTCAGCGGCATCGGCTACGCCGTGATTTTCGACCGCGAACAGGAAACTTTGAAACTGTACAATCCGGCGCTCGCCAAAGCGGGCTCCACTATGACTCCCGAAAAGGAAGTCGAAATTTATCACGCCTCGTCAGCCTACAGAATCACGGACGTTCTTCTCGATCTCGACGGCCTGTCCTGGGCCGTGCGAAGCAGCTTCGCCGACCTCATCAGCTTCGAACCGGACGGCGACATCTATCACGTCATCGGTCTTGGTGAATCGGGACAGCCGTACAACGGATTTCCCACCCAGATTCTTCCGGTGGGCGACACGATGTGGATTCCGATGGCCAACGTGAACCAGGACGCCACCGTCGCCGGAAAGGGAACCGTCAACGTCCACAAACGCGAGGACGGCACAAACCTGGCTCGCGTGCAGACCGAGGACAAAAAGAACTGCCGGAAAGTAAATTACAACGCCGGGCAGCACGTGGTTTACGCTGCCTGCCAAGGCTCGGTTTCCGATGGAGCCACGGTGGAGGCGGAAAACGGCGTACTCGAAATCGACCCCGATACTTACCAGATTACCCGCACCATCGACGCCGCCTCGTTCACTGGCGGGGGAATCATCAACGCGGATATGGGCGTGTTTTCCTATCGCGGCGTGTGGGTGATCGTCGCCAACACGGAAGGCGTGTACGCCTACGATCTTACGGACGAAAGCCAGGTGACTTTGGTCGAGGCGGGAGCGGGAGAAAGCCCCATCGACGCCTTCTGGGTGGATGAAGTGGACTCCAAACTCTACGTCGCCCAGGGCAATTCCATCCAGCGCTACTATCTCAACTACCTCATGTCGGCGGCTACCGCGTTTGGAAACCCGATTGTTTTCAGTGACATGGGCACCGTTTCCCAACCCTGGCGCGTCAAGCAGATCGGCCATTACGACCAGTTCGATTGCTACGACGGCTGGCGACGCTGCGACGGCAGCCATCTGCAAACCTGCGTGGACAACCAGTGGGAATTGTTAAAGAAATGCGCCAATTCCGACATGGTGTGCGACGAGAACGACATTCCCGCCTGCGTACGTGAACAGACAGTGACGGGCCTGACCCTGATTACGGGAACCGAGGACGGCCAGCAGGCCAACGTCAGCCTGTACGACATCTCCGACTGGGACAACGCCAACATGAAAAAGGACGTGGCTCAGACGGGCGACGGGCTTTCCTCCAACCTCGTCACTACGATGAACGCCAGCGACCTGGGACAGGCCACCGTCATCGACCGGGATTCGAACGCGATTCACTGGTACAATCCTGCAGGAGACCACGCGGCGCAGGTGTCGATCAGCCTCGGCGCAGGGGACTATCTCGTGGACACCTTGCCGATGGATGACGGCCTGAACTGGGCGGTGACGCACGAATCGGCGGAAATCCAGGTCTTCGACCGAACCGGACAGGTGTACACCACGTATCCGCTAAGTGACGCTGCCGACGAGAACTTCGTGGCGAAACCTTTGCAAATGCTGAGAGTGACCCACAAAGTCTGGGTGCTCTCCCAAAACCTAGGCACCGACGGCACGACCATCGGCAACGGCCTGATCATTCCGGTCAAAGCTGACGGCGAGGAAATCGGAGCGCTGTCCGAAAGCGCCATCGTAAAACGGGAAGAGAAAAAGGACTGCCGAAGCTTCACGTACAACCCTTCGACCTTCAGCCTGTATGCCACCTGTTATGGAGGCAATGACGATCAGGGCCAGTGGGTTCCCGAAGAAAACGGCATTCTTGAAATCCATGCGGGTCTCGGAGAACTCAAAAACGACTACCCATTTGCGACGGTATCGGGCGCCCACTACAAAGTCAATGCGGACAAAGGCGTGCAACTCTACCGGGATCATTGGATGTTTTACGTCAGTTCGGAAACGCTGATTGCCTACGATCTCGCGGGTGGTGACAATATCGTGGTGCTATACAACACCGATATCCGCGCGTTCTGGGTGGACGAGTACAACCGCAAATTGTACATTGCCGACGGCAAACAGTTGCGGCGCTTCTCGCTGCACTATATGGACGGCGGCGTGACGGAGGACGATTCGGCCATCGTCGCCACCGACCAGGTGGGGTGGGTCGTCAAGGATCTGGGCGTGTACTGACCCTGAATCGTTGGTAAAATCAAAAAGCCCGCCGGGTGGATTCACTCGGCGGGCTTTTTTCTACTCAAGGAATATCGGGTAAGAAGTGACCCGATCTATAGCGGTTCTTATTTGGTTTTAGCGATCATTTCATCATGGGTGGCATGGGCAAACCGCAGGTTGCCCATGTGCATAATTCGTACACGGGCAAGCGGACGTTTCACGTCGCTTGGCCCGTGCCACCCTCTATTTCCAGGGCTTTTCTATCGCTAAAATCAAACAACAACTGCCATATAACCCATGTAAATGATTCGGTTTCTACAACCCACCCTCAGTCCTGAAACTTCGGCGGACGACGTTCCCCGAAGGCGGCGACGGCCTCGAAGAGGTCCGGGTTGGGAAGCAGGCCGATTTGTCTCACTGCGACGTATTCCAGCCCTTCTTCCACGGTTCGGCCTCGTCCCCAGTTGAGCACTTCCTTGGTGATTTCGATGGCTGCGGGGGAATTTCCGGCGATGCGCTCGCCCATCTGCTGCGCAGCCTCCCACAACGCTTCGCGGGTGTCGTAGGTTTCATTGATGAGATGCATCCGAACCGCGCGTTCGACCCCAATATCCGCTGCCGTAAACGCCATTTCGCGCACGAGTCCTTCCCCGATGATTTTCGCGATCCGCTGCAGACTTCCCAGGTCGGCGACCATGGCCACAGCCGCTTCCTTGAGGTTGAACTTCGCGTCTTCGGCGGCAAGGCGAATGTCACAGGCGGCGATCAGGTCCAGCCCCCCCCCGACACAATAGCCGTGAATGGCAGCGATTACAGGTTTGCGGCAGGTTTCCGGCGCGGACGTGAACTCCTGGAAACGATGGATGGTTTCCAAAAACTTCTGTTTGACGCGCCCTCCGGCCTCGCCGGACATCAACTCCGGTACTTCCATCGCCATGCCCATCAGGTCCATTCCGGCGCTGAAAACGTCGCCATCGGCGGCCAGCACCACGGCGCGGGTGCCCTGGTCCTTGTCGGCTTCCTCGAAAACCAGCGGCAACTCCCGCCAGAAATCCTTGCCCATGGCGTTGCGTTTTTTAGGATTGCTCATCACGATCCAGAACACGCCGTTTTTCTTCTCGGTCCTGAACACCTTGTAATCTGTGGTCATGTTGTCCTCTTTTTCGTGAAGCGTTTCGTTTCCAGAAAACCTGTAAGCTTTTGTATTTACAACGTTTTCAATTTTTTGTACGCATCCCGGATGGCGTGGGCCGCGTTGCCCGTCTCCCCGGCGTCGCCTACACGCAGCACCTCGCCCTCAAAACTCTCGGCTAGTTCCGCAAGCGGATCGTACGAGGCCACCCCGGCGGCCATCACCACCGTATCGGCAGGAAGCACCTGCGTCTCCTCACCAACTTCTACGTGCACGCCGTCGTCGTCGATCTTCACCACTTTGGCAGAGGCGAAACACTCGATGCCCATTTCCTGAATCTCCTTCATGGCGATCCACTTGGTGGACTTGCCGATGCCCCGACCGATCTTGCGAGCCATTTCCACGATGGTGATTTTCTTGTTGCCTTTCCACAGAAGTTCCCGAATGACCTCAGGTTTTTCCGCATCGTGCTTGAGGAGAAACGCCGCGACATCCGCACCGATGGTGCCCACTTCGGCCAGGAACAAGGCAACGTCCACACCCGTGGCTCCGCCGCCGATCACCACCACACGATCCCCGGTTTCCACCTTGCTTTCGAGCACGTCCAGGGGAAACACGACGTTGGGACGGTCCGCGCCTTCGATCGGCGGCACGATGGGTTTCGAACCGGTGGCCACGACCAGCACGTCGGGCTTTTTCGCGTCGAGCAACTCTTTCGTGACTTCCGCCCCAGTCTCGATGACGACGCCCTGCAACTCGGCCTGACGCCGGAACACCGGAATCATGCGGAAGAATTCATCTTTGTTCGGAGCGTTCGAGGCGGCGAAAATCTGCCCGCCCAGGCGCGCTTCCTTCTCGTACAGCGTGACGTTGTGGCCACGCTTCGCGGCGACGGTCGCCGCCATCAGGCCCGCCGGTCCGCCCCCGGCGATCAGCACGTTTTTCGGAGTCGTCAGGGGAGCTTCCGGCTCGTCTTCGTGTCCCACCGCCGGGTTCATCAGGCAGCCCAGTTGACGCATCTGGAAGATGTTGTCCAGGCATTCCTGGTTGCAGGAGATGCACTGCACGATGTCCTTGTCCCTCCCCTCGCGGGCCTTGTTCGGCCATTCGGGATCGGTAATCAGGGCGCGACCGAGGCTCACCATGTCGCACCATCCCTCCTGCAACAGACGCTCGGCCAGTTCGGGAGTGTTGATGCGATTGGCCGCCGCCACCGGGACGCCGACCAGCCGTTTGACATTGCGTCCCAGGTAGGAATATCCGCCGCGCGGCAGGGCGTTGGTGATCTGCGGCACGCGCGATTCGTGCCAGCCCCCGGTGACGTTGAACATCTGCGCCCCGGCTTCCTCCAACAACTTGGCGAAGCGGGCGTTTTCCTTGTTGGTATTGGATTCCGGCACAAAGTCGTTGCCGGAAAGCCGCACCGTGATGGGGAAATCCTCTCCCACGGCCTCGCGCGTCGCCCGCACGACCTCCACGCCGAAACGGGCGCGGTTTTCGAACGATCCGCCGTACTCGTCGTCCCGGAGGTTGGTCAGCGGACTGAAGAACTGGTTGACCAGGTACCCGGCGGAGGCGATGATCTCCACTGCATCGAAGCCCGCCTCCTTGACCCGCACCGCACAGGAAGCGAACTCCCGAATGCTGGTGGCGATGTCGTCGAAGGTCATGGCCCGGCTCTTTTCGCGGGTCAAGCCGCTGATCGTCTCGGAAGCGCTCAATGCCGGTTCGCCCCCCAGCAGAAAGCTGTAAGTGTAACGCCCGGCATGGTAAAGCTGGCAACCAGTGAAACCGCCTTCTTCGTGCACCATGTCGGTGAAACGCTTCATGCCCGGCAGGTATTTGTCGTCGTTGATGCCCACCATGAATTCCGCCCCGGCCCGGCTGTCGGTGGGACATCCGCCGATCTGGATCAACCCGCAGCCGCCTTTGACTCGCAGGCGGTAGAACTCGATGAACTTGTCGTTCATCATGCCGTCCATGGTGAAATTCAGGTGCATGGCGGGCATGACGATGCGGTTGGGAAGTTCCAGTTTTCCGATGGAAATGGGCGTAAACAGCTTCATGGTGTTCTCTTTCCGAAAGTAGGAAGAAGGATTCGACGAACCGGTTTTCTCATGCCTCAAAAGTAGACAAAACTCCCCTGTTGCGCAAGGTTTTTGCCGTAGGCTTTTCGGAGGCTGGAATGGCGAAATCATCCCCGGTCGAGCGGTGCGACCCTGGGGAAATCGGTCTTCGAGAGGATGTGAAATGGCCCCGAAGTGTTCAAGCGCCTCCCCTGTGTCCACGTATTGACCACAAGTCGAAAAATACTGAAATTTCAAGCTGTTACACAAGTAGGTCGGGTAATTGTTTTACCCGACATTTCCGAGCGCCATGAATGTGTCGGGTAAGACAATTACCCGACCTACGCGAAATTTCATGGAAAATCAAGAGGTTGAAGAGTGCTACCGGTGATTCAACAAACGATTGCACTCCTTGACCTGCAAGCCTGGGAATTGATTTCCAATCCCCCAATTTTTCCCACTTTTTTACAACTTCGTCGCCAGCAGTTTCCGTTTCAGGGCGGCGATGTGCGAGGTGATGTGAATTTCCTTGGGACAGGCTCGCACGCAGTTGAAAATGGTGTAGCACTTGAACAGTCCCTTGGCGTTGTCCAGTGCTTTCAGGCGCGCCGCCGCGCCGGTGTCGCGGCTGTCGAATACGAAACGGTAGGCTTTCAATAGCGCTGCCGGACCGAGATAGTCGTTGTCGGCCCAGAACGAAGGGCAGGAGTGCGTGCAGGCTCCGCAGAGAATGCACTTTGTCGATTCCTCGATCAGTGCGTGGTCTTCGGGAGATTGCAGCCGCTCGCCACTGGGTGCAGGTTCGTCGTTGACGAGGTACGGAATAATCGCCCGGTAGCGGTCGAAGAACGGGTCCTGGTCGATGGTCAGGTCTTTGATGATGCGCGCCCCCTTCATGGGAGCCAGTTTGATCGGCTTCTTGCAATCCTGGACCAGCGTCATGCAGGCCAGTTGATTGCGACCGTTGATCTCGATCGCGCAGGAGCCGCACATGCCGTGAGCGCAGGATTTGCGGAAAGTCAACGTACCGTCCTGCTCGTCCTTGATTTTATTGAGAACGGTCAGGATGGCGTCGGTCTTCGCCACATCCACCGAAAACGTCTGCCAATGCGGTCCGTCGTCCTTTTCCGGGTTGAACCGTTGAATCCGAAACTCCACCTGCATGATGCCAACTCCTTGATACGCGAAACGATCCGCGAAACAGCGAGGTTCAGTAGACTCTTTCTTTGGGCTCGAAACGGGTCAGCGTGACTTTTTTATCATGGTCCAGCCGCACGTTTTCGCCGTCCTTGAACGCCAGCGTGTGCACCAACCAGTTGGCGTCGTCCCGATTGGGATAGTCGTCCCTGGCGTGCCCTCCCCGGCTTTCCGTCCGTGCTAGTGCGCTGACCGCCGTGGCCTGCGCCATATCGAGCAAAAAGCCCAACTCCAGCACGTCGAGCAGGTCGGTGTTCATGATCTTGCCGTCGTCGCGCACCTTGATCGTGCGGTACATCGCCTTGAGTTCGTCGAGATCCTTCAGCGCCTGCGTCATGTTTTCTTCGGTGCGGAACACCCCCACGTTTTCCATCATCGTGCGGCGCATCCGCTCGCGGACCTCCTGCACGGTGGTTTCGCCGGGGGCGTTGTTGGCGCGGGCGATCTTGTCGAGCATCCGCTCTCCGGCGTCTTTGGGCAGAGGCGGACGTTCGAGTTCCGGGACCACCTGCCGCATATGCCGTCCGGCGCGCCGCCCGAACACCACCGTATCAAGCAGGGAGTTGGTCCCCAACCGGTTGCCGCCGTGCACCGAGACGCAGGCCGCCTCACCCGCCGCGTAAAAGCCGTCGATGCCCTCGTTTTGGGCGTTGCGGATCACCTGGCCGTGGATGTTGGTGGGAATGCCGCCCATTGCGTAGTGGGCCGTCGGCGCCACGGGGATCGGGTCCACCTTGGGTTCGATTCCCAAAAATGCGCGGGCAAACCCCGTGATTTCAGGAAGCTTTTGGTCCAGCACACGCGGATCGAGGTGGCTCAAGTCGAGGTGGAGATAGTTCTGCCCTTCGACGCCCCGTCCCGCGAGAATTTCGAGCATGATGGCGCGGCTCACCATGTCGCGGGGGGCGAGATCCTTGATTTTCGGGGCATAGCGCTCCATAAAGCGTTCACCGTGGGAATTGCGCAGAATACCGCCCTCGCCACGGGCGGCTTCCGAGATCAGAATGCCGATGGGATGCAATCCGGTGGGGTGAAACTGCATGAATTCCAGGTCTTCCAGCGGCAGTCCCTGGTCATAAACCATGCCGATGCCGTCGCCGGTATAGGCGTGGGCGTTGGACGTGGTAGACCAAGCCCGGCCATATCCGCCGGTGGCCATGACCACCGCTTTGGTATGGAATACGTGCTTTTCGCCGGTCTGCAACTCGTAGGCGACCACACCGCACACCGCGTTGCGCTGGGGGTCGTAAAGAAGTTCGAGGGCGTGGAACTCCTCGAAAAAACGGACCTTTTTCGCGATGCAACGCTCGTACAACGTGTGCAACACGGCATGGCCGGTGCGATCAGCGGCGTAACAGGCGCGCTTTACCGGCGCTTCCCCGAAATTGCGGGTATGTCCGCCGAAAGGCCGCTGGGCGATGTGGCCGTTGGGCAGGCGATTGAACGGCACGCCGAAGTGCTCCAACTCAATGATGATTTCCGGTGCGTCGTGGGTGAGCACCTCGATGGCGTCCTGATCGCCCAGGTAGTCCGAGCCTTTCACGGTGTCGAACATGTGCCATTCCGGGTTGTCCTCTTCCAGATTGCCCAAGGCGGCAGCAATGCCGCCCTGCGCCGCGCCGGAGTGAGAACGGGGCACGTAAAGTTTCGAAAGGACGGCCACATCCAGGCTTTCGGAGGCTTCGAGCGCCGCCCTGAGCCCGGCCATCCCGGAACCGACAACAACCACGTCATGGCGATGGATCATCATAAAGGCACCTTTTCGATTCGACGAACGACGCGTAACCACGTTTTTCCGGCGCATCGCTCCGGGTTCGTTTCAATTTCCAACAACGGAGAGCGTTCCCGCCACGGCGATTCCCAGGGCAAACAGCCAGACCAGCGCGATTTTGAACCAGCGAAACAGTGGATTGTGCAGGTAATCGTCGAGGATGTTGGTCATTCCGTTGGCACCGTGCCAGACCGCCGTGAACAAAAACACCAGGTAAAACACCTGCATACCCGGCGTGGAGAAACGCTCCAGCAGGGCTTCGACGCTCACCGGTTTGGGACCGTCGCCCAGCTTCACGTGCATGAGAAACAGGTGGAACAACAGGACAAAGGCCAGAATGAAGCCCGTAACCCGTTGGGCGAACCAGCGAAGGGAGCCGCTGGAGCGTTGCTGATAATCGCTGGTGGTGAGGATCTTTCTCATGGCGTTACCCCCAATGCGTCAAAGCCATCATCACGGCGACGGCGGCAAACGAAATGATCCACAGGCCGAAGGCCAGCCCGGTGAGCAACCGATCCCGCCGGACGAGACTCGTGAAATCCACGAGCAGCACCCGCAGGCCGTTGATGGCGTGAAAGAGAATGCAACCCGCCAGCAGGATTTCCAGCACCACCACGAAATCGCCCGACACCAGCGCGTAAATGCGCTCGAAGGCGGCGGCGGCCTCGGCCTTGTCGTCGAGGTGGGCGGCGGCGATCATCCTCCCGGTGACGATCACGTGGGGAATGAGGTAGAGGAACAGCGCAATGCCCGTAAGCCGGTGCATCGCCCAGGCGACCATCCCCGCCTCGAAACGGTAATCCAGAAGTTGAAAGAGAATCCGCATCGGTCTCACTTTCCGAAAATAGGAATATAAACTTGGATCGTTTCCGTCCCGATTATGCCACGTTTTCGCATTTCGGCAAGTTTGAGGAAGGATTTTCCGTTGAAAATCCTTTTAGTTCCAGGGGTTATCAGGAGGGTGCGTTGAAGGTTATGGGAAACGGCCAGGAAAAAAGTTTCAGTGAGAGTTGTTAAAATGCGCGTATTGGCATCACCATGATCTTGCGCATGGTATAAAATGCAGTCTCCCCCTTCACTCCACGACAATCCCGAACGCCTCCAGCAGGCCCCGAACTCCGGCGGCGTCGAAGCGCGCTCCCTCGACCCGGTTGTCCCTGGGATCGAGCGCCACGCCTTCGGTCGCACGACAATCCGCGCCTCGCAGGTCACAGCCAACAAAGCGCGTCCCCGTGAAATCCGAGCCGCCGAAATCCGCTCCGGCCAGGTTGCACCGGACAAACTCCGCTTCCCGCAACACCGAATCGATCAGGACGAGGTTTTCGAGGGGCATCTCCGAAAACAGGGCGTAGGAAAGGTCGCATTCCCGAAAAGCCAGTTCCAACAGCAGCGTTTCACACGCGCTCCAATCGATGCCGAGCAGCTTGCAGCTTTCGAACCTCACCGATCTCAGGGTTGCTCCGGTGAGTTTTGCATTGGACAGGTTGCAGCGTCGAAAGGTGCAGTCGATCCAGCGAGTTCGGGCGAGATCCACACCCGAAACGTCGCAGCTTTCAAAAAGACAGTCCCGAAACACCCTTCCCCGCAACGGGTCTTCACCCCACTTCAACGACGTGAAAACTTCGTCCTCGTGCTCTTTTTCCGTGTTCTGGGACATATGAATCGAAATCAGTGCTTCTTTTTGCCGTTTTTTTCGTTCTTTGCGCTTCCGTTGCCATTTTTGCGGCTTTTCTTGCGCGTGGCGGTTTTCACAAGGTGACGCCCGGCCTTGAATGCTTCGAGGTTTTTCTCAATCGTGGGTTCGGGCACGTTTTTGGACACGGCGTTTTCCATCGCCTGCTTGGGAAACGGGCGGAGAATCGTATGCAGGCAACCCAAAGCCACCACGTTGGCCGACATCGGCGAGCCGATCTTTTTCGCCGTCGAGATGATCGGCAAACGATACAAACGCGCCTGATGGTGCTCGGAACCATCCACGGAAGCATCTACCAGCAGGATACCGCCGTCGCGGACCATCTTGCCGTACTTGTCGCAGGCTTCCTGGGTCAACGCCACCAGCACGTCTAACCGCGTAGCCTTGGGAAACTCGATTTTCTTGTGGGAAAGCACGAGGTCGCACTTGCTCGACCCGCCCCGCGCCTCCGGGCCGTAAGACTGGCTCTGGGCGACGTTCCAGCCCTGTTCCACGGCGGCATCCGCCAGGATGATGCCCGAAAGAATCAACCCCTGTCCGCCCGATCCCGCGAAACGCAACTCGATGTGCTTGAAGTTGCCTTTGTCGGGAACCCGACCCAGCGAGTCGCCCTTTTTCGCCTTGCGTGTCACCTCATCGTACAGGCTCAGGTAATTGTCCCGATCCTGCTTCTCGTAAATCACGCCATGGAGATATTTCGGGCCGTTGGGGCCGTCGATATCTTCCGGCAGGTCTTTGATCGAGTGGGCGGTCTGGTCGTCCTTCAACTCGATGGCCATGTTTTTCTGTTCCATCAGCATATCGAGGTTGGACTTGTACCGGTTGCGATTTCGCCGCCCGTGGGTGGTGAAACAGCCCTCCATCACTTCCACGACGCTGAAGCCGGGATGCATCAATCCCCGGTAAAGCATCTTGTCAAGCTGGGAGAGGTGGTACGTATCGCCCCGCGCCACGAATCCCGCCCCCGATGAGGTGGCAAGGCCGGAAATGTCGAAATGCGGCTCCACATTGCCGTAGGGACTTGTCGCCGAACGGTCGTGTCGAGGCGTGGACGGCGAATACTGCCCGCCCGTCATGCCGTAAATGCCGTTGTTGAACAGCACCAGCGTCATGTCGATGTTGCGGCGGCAGGCGTGAATGAAGTGGTTGCCTCCGATGGCCAGCGAGTCGCCGTCGCCCGTGGCGATGATGACGTGCAGGTCGGGATTGGCCAGGCGCACGCCGGTGGCGAACGGCAGAGCCCTCCCGTGGGTGGTGTGCACGGTGTCGAAATCGAGATACGTGGGAATCCGCGCGGCGCAGCCGATGCCGGAAATGATGACGATGTCGTCCCGGTTCCAGCCGGTCTGGTGAATGGCGCGAATCAATGATTTCATCACCATGCCGTGTCCGCAGCCCGGACACCACAGATGAGGCATGTGCTCGACACGCAGATACTGGTCGTAGTCGAATCCGATATGGGGAACTTTGCGTTTCGACACGGTTTTCGTACTAGCTGTTTGAGTCATCGTTCAGTGCTCGCTTGACGGCGTGGACAATTTCTTCCGGGGCGATCACATCCCCATCCACTTTACAAAGCGGATAGAGTTGCCTGCGGTCCTCCGAGGCGGATTCCACGAGGCGCATCAACTGGCCCAGGCTCATTTCGGCCACCACGGCCTTGACACCGGTTTTCAGCAGGCGGCGCAGGCGTTTTCGGGGAAACGGAAACAGCGTGACGGGGCGAAACAGCCCCACCCGGAAGCCTTCTTCCTGCAACTGGTGAATGGCTGCCTCAGCCGAGCGCGTAACGCTACCAAGGCAGATTACGATAGCTTCGGCGTCGTGGATGTCGCTTTCGTCCACTTCCTCGATACCATCCCGATATTCCTCAAGTTTCTGGTGCAGGCGGCGAATCAGCTCGTCGGCCACCTTGGGATTCTGCGTCGGGAAGCCCTTGCTGTCGTGGGTCAGGCCGGTGGTATGGAAACGGTGTCCGTCCCCCAGTCTTTTCATCGGAGGGACGTACGGGTCGAACATGTCCTCGCGCAAAGTTTCTTCGTGGTTGGACGGCGCGAGGATGCGATTTGTGGTCGGGATCTGGCCTTCATCCGGGATGGCGATGCGCTCGCGCATGTGACCGATCACCTCGTCGGCGAGGATGATGACCGGATTCCGTACCATTTCCGCAATGTTGAAAGCGCGAATCGTTTCGGTGAACATCTCCTCCACGTTGGCGGGAGCCAGTACCACGATGGGATGGTCTCCGTGGGTACCCCAACGGGACTGGAGAATATCTCCCTGTGCGGGACTGGTGGGCAACCCGGTGGAGGGACCGCCACGCATGATGTTGACGATCACGATGGGAATTTCCGCCATGCAGGCGTAGCCGATCTGCTCCTGCATCAGGGAAAATCCCGGTCCCGAGGTGGCGGTCATGGCCTTGACGCCCGCCAGACTGGCTCCGATGATGGCCGCGATGGAGGCGATTTCGTCCTCCATCTGGATAAACCGGCCCCCGACCCGCGGCAAACGGGTGGCGCATTCCTCGGTGATCTCGGTGGAAGGCGTGATCGGATATCCGGCGTAGAAGCGGCACCCGGCGTACAAAGCCCCCTCGACAAGAGCGACATTGCCCTGCATCAGCTTGAATTCCCGTGTCATCGTCCTTCTCCTTTCGGTTCGGACTTCGACTTTTTCTGGGATGCATCGTCTGCGGAGGGCTTGCGTTCCACCAAGATGGCGAAATCGGGACAGCGCTGCTCGCACTTGCCGCAGAGAATGCAGGCGTCGGCCTTGACCTCCAACCTTCCGTTTTCCATGAAAAGGGCGTCGGTGGGGCAGAATTCGATGCAAACTTCGCAGTTTTTGCACCAGCCCCGGCGGACGCGGATGACGGCTTTGTCGCTTTCAAAGACCTGCTCGCGTGGGTCACCCATTCGAAATCCTCACTTGGCGATTCGGTGTTGGGTTTAATACAGAGCCTCGCAAGGGCTTTACCTTAAATTTTTGCCGCCGTCGATAAAACAATGAAAAAGATCTCGTTTTTTTTGACGGGAAATGATATATACTCAGAATCGTATAAAGAGAATAGAGTGTCAAGTTTTTCGACTGAAAACAGCCTGAAAAACGAATGTTTCCGCGTTTTTTTTGCAGAAAAATGCTTTTCCTGCTGGGAATTCGGGCCGATCTAGTGTAGCTATGGTGTTGCTGGAGTAAAACATGTCTCCGGCAATGCGAATCCGCTGGTGGTACCGAGAACGAAACGAGCGAAGAGATGGCTACTTTCCAAACACAATTCGTACCCCGAAGGCCGGTGGCACACGACACCGGCGTCCACTGTCCTACCTGCCCCGAAGGCGAACTGATCACTCGGTTCACCTGTCTTTCGGTGGGATTTCGCTGCTCCTGCTGCGGGCACGATTTCACGCTGGAATCTCTCGTGAAAACGTTGGACGACGAGGACTTCGAACGCCTGGCCGAAACGGTGCAATACCGTTTCAGCAACCGCGTGTAGAGAATCACTGGTCGAAAGGTAGAAAGGCCTTTCTCAGGATTGGCTGGCAAGCTCATCGACGTTGACGTCCATGACGAACAGCTTCATCTGCAACGCTTCGATCGAGCGCTGCGTCTTGATGAGGTCGCGTTTGTATTGTTTGCGTAAGTGGATGTTGAGAAAGGGGTTTTCCAGTTCCTTGATCATGCGCTGCTTTTCGCTTTTCAGAACGTCGATTTTCTCGGCGATTTCTTCTTTCTTGGTCATGTTGCTCTCTCCATCCGGTTGTAAACGAAGCGGACCTGCGGTGGTCTACACGAGCCGATTGGATATTCAATCGGCCATCGGCGGTTGGAATGAACCCGCCGGGAAATGAAAACGCAAAAAGAAGCGCTCACTACTAAAGTATTGGTCCGTTTCGGAGCGACTTTGGATGAAAATTACCTGCTTTGCAGTTTGCCTCTCCCCAGTTCAGTGTCTTGATTTTTAATACGATAGGGATATTATCGTACCATTGAGATATAGTCGGACCCGATGAAAGAGGAAACCATGAAACGTTCCATTCGTGTTATCGTGATGCTGCTTGCCGTCATCTTCTTTTGCGTCGCTTGTGGAAACGACGAAAGTCCCTCCGGAGACATCAACTCCCACGATGGAGACCCCGAAATCGAAAGCGACTTCGATGGCTACCCCATCCCCGCCGGAGACGAAATCGAATCCACCTCAGGCGACGAAGAGGAAGTTGCTTCCGATGGAGACTCCGACAACGAACCTCCTCCAGGAGATGACGACCAAGATGGTACGATACTCCCCGGAGATGGTGACGAGTGTGAGGAATCCACCGAAGAAAACCCGGAAGAAGAACGTGAATCTGAAGAAGAAACCGTGATTCCCCTTCAGGACGGAAACATCGGGGCCCCTTGTGAAAAAGAAGAGGACTGCAACCAATCCGTTTGCCTGACTCCAGAAACCGCACGCACCAAATTCCTGATTGAAGGCGACGCCGAGTTCGAAATCCCTGGCGGATACTGCACGACCGACCTGTGTTCCCCCGGCGGTGAACTCTGCCCACAATCCGAAGGAGGCTATTGTTGGAGCCTTGAACCGATCATGGGCGTTCCCGGAATCGGAATGTGTTTTCGGGAATGCAACTCCGTGGAGGACTGCGCGCCCGATGGCGACCAAGTGTGCGCAGGAAAAGAGGATTTCGGCTTTTATCAGTACGAGATCGATGAATATTACGCGGATGCGGGAAAAATGTGCATTCCCCACGATTTTTATCAGGTCATGGTTGATGAAGTCGCATACATCCATTCATGGGATAAGTAATTCCGAATTTCACTGGGAACGTTTTTTCGATCCACGATTGAAAGAGCAATCAACGCTTTCATTCACACATCCCCGCATCACAAAATGTCGCTTCTTTTGAAAAATCATTCGTGGTTGTAGCGGCGAGGCGTAAGCTCGCCGTTTTTGCCTTTTGAAAGTCGCTTTTATTCCATCCAATCCCCTTTTCGGCGGGCTTACGCCTCGCCGCTACAACCACGAATGAAAACGTCAGTAATAATAGCTATTTGCTACATTTTGTGAAGTACCCCACCTGGAGTGTCTTTCCAAGGAGCTTTACTATCGGACGGGATCACGCTATGATGGCGGTTCAAGCGAACGACGAAAAAACTCCCCGATCCAGGTGGTGCGAACGATGAAAACTTTCATGAAATTCGGATTGGGCCTCATGCTCTCCTTGGCGATGATCCTGGGAGGTCCGATCGCCTGCGACAAGCCCCGGACCTTCAAAGCGACTCCCGAACGGGATCAGGAGATTCAGAAATTCCTCGAAATCTTCCGCTTTACGCTGCTCGATGGAAGCCGGGAGGAATACCTCAACCTGTTCACCGACGAAGCCATGATCTACATGCCGGAGTTGGGACGCTCCTGGATGGGGAAACCCCAGGTTGCCGGGTTGCAGAAACTGTTCCGGGAGGATTTCAAGTCCTTCGAACTCTGGTTCTGGGACCAGAACACGTTGGCGGCGGGAGACAAGGCCGTGGCGTCGATACTTCTCAAGTTCATCGGCGTGCACTCCGACGGTTCGAAAGAGTACTGGAGTTCCCCAGTATTTTTAACATTTTACGTAGACGACGGCATCTGGCGCATCGACTCGATGTTCGCCAGAGATACGCCGTTCGACATCAAGGCCACCAACCCGGTACTGCCTCCGCAATCCATCCTCGTTTCCAAGGCGAAGCTCAACGAAATGATGGAAAACCTGGACATGCAACGACCGTTCCTTTTCGGTCTCCCCCCCGATACGAATCCTTTCGAATTGAATACGGAACGACCGACTCGCGTTCCGCTGGCCGCCCCTCCCGAAGCCCAGCCCGGTTCACAACCTGGCGCCGAGGGTGAGACCGCTCCCTAGGAAACCACGTAACTCTATGGAATTACAGAACGATCACGCCCGGCTGATGGACCGTATCTATCGGAATCAGACCGTGTTTTACGATGCAACACGCAAGTATTATCTCCACGGGCGGGATTTTCTCCTGAGGGAAATGCTGAGAGACTCCGGCCCGCGCGTACTGGAAATCGGCTGCGGAACAGCACGCAACCTGATTCACCTGGGCCGGAAACGCTCCGACTTCGAGTTGTATGGCCTCGACGCCAGCAAGGCCATGCTCGATACGGGAAGTCGAAAACTGACACGGGCGGGATTATCCCGCATACGCCTGACGCACGCCCTGGCCGAGGACACCTCCCCCGCGCTTTTCGACCTGCGGGAACCGTTCGACACCGTGTTTTTCTCGTTTTCCCTGAGCATGATCCCGGACTGGAACGCGGCATTGCGCGCCGCGCTGGCGTCACTGAAACCCGGCGGAACGCTGTATGTCGTGGATTTCTGGGATCTTTCCGGCCTTCCGGGACCGCTTCGCGCCGGACTGCGCTGGTGGCTGCATCGCTTCCACGTGCATTATCGCCCCGAAGCCGTCCGTTTCCTGGAACGGGAAGCCCAATGCGGTCGGGGTCGTTTCGAAATGAAAACCTTCGCCGGGGGATACTCCGTCCGCATCCGCTTCACGAAAGCTCCGTAACAGCTACTCCGCGTCGGGATCGGTGATGAACTCCCGTTGAATGGTCTGGAATTTCTCGCGGGATTCCCGAATCATGGCGCTGGCCTTGTCCCGAAGTTGTTCGAAACTCGTGTCGGTAACACCCGCCACGCCGTCGGCAACGGCCTGCATTCCCACGGCGGCGGCTTCACGCGGGTAGACTTCCCACTCGTCCATGGTCGGTACGATGTATTCTTCGTGAATGCCTTTTTCCTCCGCGAAACGCGCCAGTTCCTTGGCGGCGGCGATACACATGTTGTCGGTGATGGTCTTGGCGCGGACATCCAGCGTCCCACGGAAAATCGCGGGGAATCCCATGGAGTTGTTGACCTGGTTGGGGAAGTCGCTGCGCCCGGTGGCGACGACCTTCGCCCCGGCTTCCTTGGCTTCCCAGGGCCAGATTTCCGGCGTGGGATTGGCGCAGGCGAAAACGATGGGATCGGGATTCATGGTTTCGATCCACTCCGGCTGGATGATTCCCGGTCCGGGAGTGGACAACGACACCATGAAATCACGGTCTTTCATCGCCTCGGGGATCCCGCCTTGGATGCGCTTCGGGTTGGTGCGTTCGCACAGCCACCATTTTTCGGGATACTCTCGTTGCAGGCGATCGCGGTCTTCGCGGTCCACGTGCAGCGTCCCACGAGAATCGCAGACGATCATGTTTTCCATGTTGATTCCGGCGCTTTCCAGCAACGCGGCAAAACGCACGTTGGCCGCACCCGCACCGACCATCGCGATGGTGAGATCCTTGAAGGTCCGCCCGGCGACCTTGGCTGCATTGTACAACCCCGAAAGCAGGATGGCGGCGGTGCCCTGCTGGTCGTCGTGCCAGACGGGAATGTCGCACTCGGCGCGTAACGTATCGAGAATACGGAAACATTTGGGTTGCGCGATGTCTTCGAGGTTGAAGCCCCCGAAGGTGGGTTGCAATAATTTGACCGTTTCGATGAACTTATCGGGGTCTTTGGTGTCGAGCATGATCGGGAAGGCGTCTACTGCACCCAAGTATTTGAAAAGAATGGCCTTTCCTTCCATTACGGGTAATCCGGCGAGCGGGCCGATGTCTCCCAGGCCCAGCACGCGGGTACCGTCGGAAACCACGCCGACATAGTTCCATTTGCTGGTCATTTCGTAGACTTTTTCGGGGTCGGCCTCGATTGCACGGCAGGGAGCAGCCACACCGGGAGAATACCAGATGGCGAAATCGTTGAAATCGCGGATGCGGCATTTGGGCTGCACTTCGAGTTTTCCGCGATAGTACGGATGCAGCCGGTTGGCGTCTTCGAACGGCTTGTTGGCTTGGGCGATGCGTTTGTCCTGAGATTCGTTTCCCATCGTTGTATGACCTTTCATGGAACGCCGGACCCCGGCACTCCCGGAATATTTCCCCATTTTCGGGCCGATATGGCTTGGTCGTACAAAAGTAAGGCCATGGCCGTTTCGCGTCAAGCGCAAAATGGTGGGTTTAATGCAGCAAGATGCAAATTGTAAAACGTTGGATATGAACTATAACTAATCAAATCTAAATTCTCTCATTGCATTTACAAACGCACTAGAAACTTCTTCTATGTCTTCGTTCTTGTTTACACAATTAAACTCGATTAAAAAACTCATCGAATCGACATTGTATGATGGATTTCCTTTTACTTTTGCCTTCGCTAATTTCAATATCGACAAAGCACGGTTTGTTTTATCTGGCAAGTATCTAGAAACATTTTTATATTTATCTGGCCCCGTATTACTCCATTCAAATAACCCTTTTATTGATTGCGATGTCCAATTAGGTCCAATTGAAATTTTCACACCACTAGCCATTTGTATTATTGCTTTCTCGGTATCATAATCCCAAATATTCTTTTTTATTCCCAAAGATGAAGCACACCTTGTCGCAATTTCTTGACAAAGCAAATCAATCGCAATATTTCCATTCGGATTTTCGATAATAGATAACAATTGCTCAAGTTCTCCTTTTATTTCTGCAACGTCGCAACGTTCTGACTGTTTATGCTTAGTCGATTGTATAATTAAATTGGCATATCTTATTGGCAATGAGACCCAGCCTTGATAAGGATGATCGTCAGCAATTTCAAATACCTTGCTCTCCCAATCGACATGTTTTTGTTGCATGAAAACAGGATCTCGACCCGTACGCATATAGTATAGGGTCATACCTAAACCGAAAGAATCTACGGCAGCATTTTTTGTAGAGACTCCAGGTGTCCTTTCCAATTGTTCTGGTGATAAATATCCATACAGTGCAGGTTGATGCGCAACCGAAACCTCAATTGCATCACGATACCACGAAAGATCAAAGTCCAATACTACAACTTTTGCATTCTCTGGATCGGTTTCATAATTTTTTAGCATAATATTGGGGGGACGGAGATCTCTGTGCAATACTCTTTGTGGCAATTGATGTGCTTTTCTAATAATAGTTGTTAATTCGACTCCGAATCTAAGAACATCATGCCAGTCTTCAAGGTAATTACGCTGGAAAGCTTCTTTGAGATTCGGTCCCTCGATATAATCCATAACAACAAAAGCTGGTATTTCAGAACAATCAGTATATGATACCATGCCTTTAATATTCTCATCGGACAAGATCTTCATTGCTGCGACCCCCCGACGAAAACTTTGTAACATCTCCGGCTTACTACGAACATCTCCTTTTAAGAGCTTTACAACTACCTTCTTGTCGTTTTTATCAAGTGCCTCATATACATGTCCAAAAGCCCCTTCCGCTATTTCCTTTACAAGCTTATAACCAAGAAGTACATTTCTAGCAGGATCAACACTTACGTACCAACAATCATATATCACATCGTCATATTCTTTTCTAAATGTTTCGTATTCTTCATATTTTTTAGGATTTTCTTGACGTAAAATATATTTTGCTCTTTGATTCAATAGCTTTCTTTTTTCCTCGCGTGAAATTGCTTTTTGGGTTAATTTTGATGGGCTTGGTAAAAAGCTATCTGATGCGTCTATTCCTTTATTGCTAAATACTGGTGTGTTTTCTTCGCTTTCCTTTGGAAGATATTGATTTATATCTTTGGCTCTTCGCTGTTTAGTGTGGGTAACGGCAGCTTATGCATCGGCTTCGCCGATCCGGGGACCCGTCCCCGCACCCCTGGGATTTATCGCTTTGAAGTCCAAACCTGGTTGTTGTAATAAGGGATAAAGAGAAAAGGAGAGGTTTCCCCCTCCTTTCCAGGTTCGGACCTTCGACGGCGCTCGGGTCGCGTCCCCGCGTTGCCTTATCCTCCGCCGAAGTTCTGCCAGTGTAACCTTTGCACACTGAAGGAGCAAGAGATGGACGAGCGCGGACTTTTCACGATGGCTCTTGGATTGACCCCTCCCTGGGAGGTGGTGGATATTGACTTTGACGCCGAGCGCCACCGGTTGGATCTGTACCTGGATTTTCCCGCCGGGAGCCGGTTTGCGTGCCCGCAATGCGAGGTGGCTTGCGGGGTTCACGATACGAACGAGAGGAGTTGGCGACATCTGAACTTTTTTCAGCACGAGGCGTATCTTCACGCACGCCTACCCCGGATCAAATGCCCTGAACACGGAGTAAAAACGGTGGAGGTACCTTGGGCGCGTCCTGGTGCGGGGTTCACGCTGCTTTTTGAGGCGCTGGTACTGCTTATGGCCAGAAAGGGCATGACGCCCAAGGGGATCGGCGAAATACTTGGTGAGCACGACACGCGGATCTGGCGGGTGCTGGAATACTATGTGGACTCGAGTCTGGCGAAGCAGGACTGGTCCGAGGTCGAAGCGGTGGGCGTGGATGAAACCAGCCGTTCCCGTGGGCACGACTACGTGACGGTGTTCGTGGACATGGACGAGGCGAAGGTTCTGCACGTGGAGCCCGGCAAAGACCACCGGACGGTGGCGGGCTTCGAGGCTGAGCTTCACGCTCACGGCGGTAAACCCGAACAGGTGAAAGAGTTCAGCATGGACATGTCAGCGGCGTTCATCAAGGGGGTTGGGAAACAGTTTCCCGATGCGGCGATGACCTTCGACCGCTTCCACGTGATGAAGCTTGTCAACAAGGCCGTGGACGAGGTGCGGCGTGAGGAGCGCCAAGACAGGACTGAGTTGGAAAAGACGAGATGGGTCTGGTTGAAAAACGAGCAAAACCTTACGGACAAAGAGCGAGAGAAGTTCGATGAGTTGAAAGACAGCACGCTGAAAACGGCCAGGGGCTATCGGCTCAAAGAGACGCTTCAGTCGGTATATGCCGACTACGCAGGCCATCCAGATGACGGTGAGAAGCAGTTGCAGTACTGGTATTTCTGGGCCACGCACAGCCAACTGCCGCCGATGATCAAGGTAGCCAAAACGATCAAGACCCACTGGGATGGGGTATTGCGGTGGTTTCAGTCAGGTTTGACACAAGGGCTGGTGGAAGGCATCAACGGTATAATTCAGGCGGCCAAGCGCAAGGCCAGAGGGTTCAGGTCGTTTAGGAAGCTTCGAACCATGATCTTCCTCGTCGCTGGAAAGCTAGACTTCGACCTGCCGCAGATGAAACTGCTTACCCACAGTAAATAGCGAGGAGGCACATCATCTGCACTCATTCCCACAAAAACAACTGTTCTAGTGCTTAGTATGTTTCTAATAAAACTGGTATATCCCTCTTGTTCAAACAAGCGATTGAGTTCTGACTTCCGAAACACCCATGTCTTACTGTCATCCAATATTCCGTGAGCATTTAATAAAAACGGTCGCTGGGATTGTAGCAAATGTGTCATTCTTCCACATTTTTCTGGAGTAAAATCTACGAGTAATTCTCGTCCACGAAATTTTTCTGCATAGGCTCGTTTAGCTAAAGAATCAATATTGGTCGTGATTAGACCAGAAAACCTCAAAGAAAGCAGCGAAAGGTAGTTCTCAGGAATTGGACAGGTATCAGCTCTTGATAAAGCATCTTTTATTGAATTAACGTAAGTTGTTTTACCAAGTCTGTGTAGTCGTTCGAATGAAACCCAAAGATCATCTGATTCTTCTATAGATCTAAGTTCATTTTCTTCTTGTACATTCTCAACATATTGTTTTTTTCCTTGGAATTTAATTTTGAAAGTCTCAATAATTCTATCTTTTAAACCACTCCATGTGGGAAGATTTGCAGCAACACTTAGACCAGATCCAAACCAAAGAACCGTAGGATTTGTTCGTTCTTTTAAAATTGATCGAAGTTTCGTATAATTAGGCTGGCCAATGTTAAACATTTCAACTCCTAAATTATTAAATTAAAACCTAAATTCCCCTTTTGTTGATATCCATATTATCACAATAAATGCCATCCTTTGAATAAATCAAGTCTTTTTATGTTTTGATATAAATATGGAGCGTGTCCTTCGTTCACTATTTTCTGACACCCAAACGCTACGCCATTTGACAAACCGACCCGGCGACCCTAACTTTTCGTCATGAAAGACGATTTCCACAACAAGGTTCTTCCCCGCAGGTTGCTGTTCATGTGCGTGCAGAACTCGGCCCGCAGCCAGTTGGCCGAAGCCATCGCTCGGCATCTCGCCCCCCAAGGCGTAGAGGTGTTTTCGGCGGGTTCGCAGCCCACCAGCGTGCGCCCGGAAGTACTCCAAGTGCTTGAAGAAAAAGGGATTTCCACCCAAGGGCTTCGCTCGAAATCCGTCGAGGACATCGACGCCGACGCCATCGATATGGTGGTTACCCTATGCAAAAAGGAGGTCTGTCCCGTCTTTCCCCGTCCGATCCGGCGTCTCCATTGGGGATTGCCCGACCCGGCGAAGATCGAGAATCCCCGAAAACGCCTCGAAGCCTTTCGCGCCCTACGTGATGACCTGATTGACCGAATCGAGTTATTGCTGCACGTCTGAACGCTCTGGAGAGTGGCATGTCTGACCGGATCAAACTAATTGTTTTTATTGCGGTATTTCTTATTTTATGGGCTTTACCGCTCGACTCCGAACGCTTCACCGGAGCCCTTTTCGAAGCGCTGGCGCTTACGCAGTGGTATGCCAAGGAACACGTCATTTTATGCCTGATTCCGGCCTTTTTCATCGCCGGAGCCATCGCCAATTTCGTCTCGCAAAACGCCGTCCTTAAATACCTGGGCGCGGGAGCCAACCGCCTGCTGGCCTATGGCGTCGCGGCAGGCAGCGGCACGATTCTGGCGGTCTGTTCGTGCACGGTGCTACCGCTGTTCGCAGGCATCTATGCCCGTGGCGCAGGACTCGGCCCGGCGACGGCCTTTCTGTACTCCGGTCCGGCGATCAACGTGCTGGCGATCATCCTGACCGCCCGCGTGCTTGGCTTCGAAATGGGTCTTGCTCGTGCGATCGGAGCGGTGGTGTTCGCGGTGGTGATCGGTCTTGCAATGGCGTTTCTGTTCCGCAAGGAGGAATCCGACGGCAAAGAGTTGCCGTCCATGCCCGAGGAGCAGCCCCGGCGAAGACTGCTGCAGGACGTACTGTATTTCGCGTTGATGATCGGCATCCTGGTGGCCGCCAACTGGAGCGCCCCGCAACCAGGTGAGGACGGAGTCTGGCGGGCGCTATACGACGCCAAGTGGTGGATAACAGGGACGTTTTCCCTTTTCCTGGCGGGCGCGGTGTGGCTGTGGTTCTCCCGCGAGGAACGGCGCGAGTGGGTGGCGTCTTCCTGGGAGTACGCCGCGATGGTCCTGCCGCTTTTGTTCGCCGGGGTGCTGCTGGCCGGATTCCTGCTGGGACGACCGGGACACGAGGGGGTGATTCCTTCCGAATGGGTGGCGTCGCTGGTCGGTGGCAACGGGCTTTGGGCCAACTTCTTCGCGTCGATCGTCGGAGCGTTCATGTACTTCGCCACACTGACCGAAGTGCCGATCCTGGACGGTCTGATCGGCGCGGGTATGGGCAAGGGTCCGGCGCTGGCGCTGCTGTTGGCCGGTCCGGCGCTGAGTTTGCCCAACATGCTGGTCATCCGGGGTGTGCTGGGTACGAAAAAGACGGTCGCTTACGTGACACTGGTGGTGCTGATGTCCACGATATGCGGAGTGGTTTTCGGTGCGTTGGTGGATTGATACCGCTGAAAATACCGTTGTTCCTTGATATTATTCACGTTTTCGTAACGCTAACGGATCAGCTTCTCGTTGTATACTAGAAACTTGCACATGACGAAATTGATGCCGTACATCACGAAGGTGGTGACGATCCGACCCACGATGGGTTTTAGCTCGACGATCTCCACGAAAAGATACATCCAACCGCTCGTCATCGCGACCGAGGTCAGGAACACGGCGATGTAGACCCCGAGTTGCAACCCGACCCGTTCGGATTTGTTCCGGAATGTAATGCTTTTGTTCAACAGGTAGTTGACGGTTCCGCCCGCGATGATCGCCGCCACGACACTGACCTGGTAGTGCACCGAAAACACGGAGTTGGCGAGAAAGAACATCCCCCAATCCACCACCGTGGCAATCACACCCACGATGCCATACAAAAACGCCTGTTTGAGCCAGACAATATCTTTGGCCTTTTCGAGAAGTTCTTTCATGGCTGCAATACGCTTTGACCGTTTTTAACGTTCATGTATTTCGCCAGTTCCAGGGCGCGGCGGATGACTTCGTCCATGTTGATGTAGTCCCACTGGGCAAAGCGCCCTAAAAGTGGAATCCCCAACGAATCGAAGTACTCATGCACGATCTTGCGATTTTCGGCGTAGGCGAGATCGTACACCGGATAACCGTAAGTCACCGACATCGCATCGGTTTCGATCACGTCCGCCCGGTCGAGAATACCGATGCGGTGGAGGTCGTCCACCACTCTTTCCATCAACGCGGCGTCGCTCGTCTCGTGGATGCCGTCGCCCGGATTCGTGGTGATCTCCGCGATCAGCGAAGACGTGCCCGGCTGCACCACGTTCGGGGAGAAAAAGCCCATGAAACAAACCCTGTGGGCCAGCACGTCGGGATCGGGGATGTACACGGCAGACTTGTCGAGCAGGGATTCGTTGTTGACCGCGACCATCACCACGCGCACGGCGTTCGAGCGCAGTCCTTTGGCGGCGTTGCGCACCGGATCGGGGACGTTTTCCAGCGCTTCGATGGCCCGCGTTACGGGATAGGTGATGACTATCTCCTCGTAATCCCTCGTGTTTTCGCCATCAGAGACGCGCCAGCCGCCGTTCGTTTTTCGAATCGTGCGGATATCGAAGCCGGTGCGGATCTTCGCCTCATCTTTCACGAGAGCCTGGAAAAAGGCTTCGATACCGCCTCGAAGCGGGTACTTGAAATAAAGCTGGTGCGTGTAACCTTCCGTTTCGATACCCAACGCCGACTTCACCACGTCTTCCATCGGCGGCCTCGGGATGCGTTCCACCCATTCGAGCGCCATTTCGGCAGGTTCGATGTTCCAGATTTTACGATTGTAGGGCAGTAAATAGTGCTCGGCGATGCCTTTCCCGAAGGTGTAGTAGGCCCATTCCTCCAGGTTCGAAGGCTTGGGGTAGTCGGCCTTCAGGTAGCCGATAAGGCACTCGTAGCGCGTTTGGAGATCGAGCGTGGCGAGGTCGTTTTCGAACGGATATTTTACGTACCGCCCGTTGTGGAGAATTTTATTGGCTCTCCGGCAACGGTTGATGTTGTCCCCCAGCGCTTCGCCGATCAGGTTCTGCACAGCCTCCAACTTTGTGTAGAGGATGTGCCCCCCAATGTCGTAACCGAAGCCGTTTTTCCAGAACGTGCGGCACAATCCACCGGGACGGTCCTGCTTTTCGAGCACTTCGCTGTCACGTTCGAGCGCCCGTTGCAGGGCGATACCCGACAGTCCGCCGCCCAGAATCCCAATACTCATCACATCTCTCCTAACCGAAGCGCACGTTCATGATACGTTTCAAGGTCCACCATGCGCTATCCAGCGGTTGCATCGTGCTTTGACCCACGCGCTCGTGGTAGTCGATGAACACCACCTTGAGCTTTTTTCCCTCTTTCAAGGGACGAAGAAGCAACTCGACCGGCAAGGCCGCTCCATTGGCGTCGAAGGTCATGCCATCGATCAGGCTTTTTCGATAGGCGCGCATCCCGGAGTGTAAGTCGGTGATCCACTTGAAGAAAAACGCGCTCGCCATGAGGGCGAACCCGGCGTTTGCGAGGTAGTTGATCCAGGGCATGGCGTCGGGCTTGGTTTTCAGGCGGGAGCCGTCCACGATGTCGTAGCCTTCCTCTTCGACCAGGCGCAGGAGTTCGGGAATCGCCTCGGTGGGGTAGGTGTCGTCGCAATCAAGTGTTATCACGACGTCGCCCCCGGCGTTTCGCAAAGCGGCCTCCATCGCCGGGCCATAGCCCTTCGGCGGAAACTGGCGAATCACCCTAGCGCCTTTTTCCTCTGCGATTTCAGGGGTTTCGTCCTTGCTTGAATCGACGATGAGGATTTCGGCGTCGGGAACCACTCGACGGATGTCGTCGATCACTTTGCCGACGGCGGCGGCTTCGTTCATCGTAATCATCGAAACGGTCAGTTTCGGCGTAGTTTCCTGGTTCGTCATGTCTAACGTTCTCCCTGGCGTTTTGCGGCGACGACGAGGATGCGAAAAGCGAACATGGACGGCCACAATCGGCTGAAGGCATGTTCGAACGGGTACACGTATTTCATGTAAGCTTTGAAGGTGGAGGAGTCGGTGATGGCACGGGCGTCGGAAGCTTTCGTATCGTCGCCTTTTTTCAATGAAAACAACCACTTGATGATCGGAAGGAAGGCCCGCACGATGTGCGGGGTATGCGCCTGCTCCACGACCGTCAACCCGGCTTCTTCCATCACCTGCCGCGCGCTTTTGAAGGTGAAGAACCTCAGGTGGGTTTTGTCCATCACGCCGGTTTCGGCATATTGCAAGCGCCCGAATAAAATGGAAAAACGGTTCGTCCAGACCACGGCGTTGGGCACGCTGACGACCACTTCGCCATCGTCTTCGAGAAACGACAAATAGCGCCGCAACACCCCCACGGGGTCGGCGAGATGTTCGAGCACATCCGAAAAAACGAGGGCATCGAAGCTCTGCCCACCGAGAGTTTCACCAATGTTTTCGATATCTTGCAAATCTGCGGGGACGACCTTCGCCAGCCGCTTTTCGGCACGTTGCACGGCGTCGGGGTGCTGTTCGATGCCCCAGACTTCCCACCCCATTTGACCCAACGCCTCGCCCAGCGCTCCGGCTCCGCAACCGACATCGAGCAGGCGGCCTTTTTTCGTTTTGCGCTCGAATACGCGCGTGACACCCTCGTTGACCTCTTCGAGGTAGGGGTGACCGGGATCGTCGAGACCAATCACAACACGCCTCCATCCAGAAGTTTTGTTCCTTCGAACGCGAAAGAGAAAGGCATTTCGACGAGTCCTTCTTCGCGCAAGGCGCAACGCAGGCGCTGCGGGTCTTCGGCGTAGAACATCAAAAAGCCGCCGCCGCCCGCGCCGATAAGTTTGCCGCCCAGCGCCCCGGCGTTTTGCGCCACGTCGTACCAGTGGTCGATGTCGGCGTTGGTCATCAGTTTCGAACGCCGTTTCTTGTGTTGCCAGTGCTCGTCGAGCAACTTTCCGAAACCGGCGATGTCGCCTTCTTCGAGGTGCTGCCGACTTTTCAGGCCGATTTCCTTGACGAAATGCAGGTTCTCGATCATTGCGTTGTCGCCGCTTTGGGTCTGATCGTCCTGGGTTTTGAGGATTTTGGAGGCGCTGCGGGAAATCCCGGTGCTGAACAGCAGCAGGTTGGTTTTCATCACCAAAAGCGTGGATTCGTCGATCGTCAGCGGCTCGACCGTCACGCTTCCGTCTTTGGCGAAGGTGTAACAGTTGATTCCGCCGAAGGCGGCGGCGTACTGGTCTTGCTTACCGACCGGCTCGTGAAGGATATCGATTTCGATCCTACAGGCTTCCTCGGCGAGGTCGGCCTGGGATACCGAGCGGCGTTCCAGGCGGTGCAGCGCCTTCAAAAGCGCCGTACCGAAACTTCCCGAACTGCCCAAACCGCTGCCAGCGTGGAGGTCGGCGAAGGTGGAGATTTCGAGGTGGTCGATGTCGATATGGAGCATCCGCAACGCCTCGCGGAAGATCGGATGCTTGATGTCATCGAGATCACTGACTTTTTCGATATTCGAATAGCGCAGCAGCAAGCCCTCGTTGAAGGCACGATGCACCGTAACGTACACGTTTTTATCGATGGTCCCGGCGATCAGAAAGCCGCCGTGGTCACGATAATAGGAAGGGAGGTCCGTCCCTCCGCCGCCCAGGCTGATTCGAAGCGGACTGCGCGCGATAATCATAGCCTCTCTCCTTTCTGCCTAGCTTTTCCCGCCGCGAAGGTCTTTCACCATGGCGCTCATCGAGGCGGCAAGCGCTTGGGCGCTCGTCTTTTCGCAACGCCATCCGGTGGCGCGGATTTTGTCGGTGTTCAGACGCACGATGGGCACGTCGCCTTTCCAGCCCCGATCCCCACCGGTGTGTTCGAAATGCACCGTTTCCGGAGTGATTCCGCAGACTTCGCAGGCGATTCGGGCGATTTCGTTGACGGTGATGTAATCGCCCGTGGCGACGTTGTAGGCTTCGAAGTATTCCGGCGCGTCGTTTTCGTGCACGCCCAGCACCGCCCGGATGATGTCGGACACGTGGATGTACGACTTGCTCTGCTTGCCATCGCCCAGAATCCGCAACTGACTCGGATCGTCGAGCAGCCTCCGCGTGAAGTCGAAACCGACTCCGTGGGTCTGCCGCCTCCCCACCACGTTGCCGAAGCGGAAAGCTCGCCCTTTGAAATCGTACATGTATGCATAGGAACTGATTAAGGTTTCCCCGGCGAGCTTGCTGGCTCCGTAGGTCGAAATCGGGTACAGCGGGCCGTAACTCTCGGCGGCTTCCAACTCGCCCAACTCGCCGTAAATGCCCGATCCGGAGGCATAAAGCACCGTTTTTACACCACTTTTCCGTACCGCTTCCACGACATTGCGCGTCAGCTCGGTGCCTTCGCGAAAGTCGATGTCGGGGTCTGCCACCGCAGCGGCGATGTCCGGGTTCGAGGCGAGGTGAATCACCGTATCGCAGCCCTGCATCGCCTGGGTCAGGCGGTCGAGTTCGTGCACGTCCGCCTCGATGACCTCCAGGCGGGGATCGTCGGCGTGGTGCGCGTAATGCCATGCCTTTCCCGACGAGAAGTTGTCGTAAATCCTCAGGTTTTCGGCCAGATTTCCATCCAGCAGGGTATCGGTGAAATGGCTTCCGATAAAGCCCGCCCCTCCGACGATGATGTACCGTTGCTTTTTCATGCCAATCGCTTCCGCTCCATACTTCGTTCGAACTTTTCGTTTCGAACCGTTGGGAATTACTTCGCTATTTCACTCTCCCATTTTCCCATCGAGAGTTTCACCTTGGGATGCGTCACCAGCAGATGCCAGATCACGGCGGCCAACCCCTCGGTGTGTGGGGTGACGTGCTCGGGATACAGGGGCGGCACGACCACGCAGGCGTCCGCTTCCGCTTTCGTGGTGCCGCCTTCACGCCCGACGATGCCGAACACCTTCGCCCCTCGTTGTTTGGCGAGTTCGATGGACAACACGATGTTGGCTGAAATGTTGCGTTCTTTGTCTCCACCGCCGACGCTGAACACGAGCAGCGCGTCTTTTTCGTTCAGTCGCGAACCCTTGAGCCACTCGACGAAGCAGGAATTCCAGCCGTCGTCGTTGGTGCGGGCGGTCAGTTCGGACACGTTGTCGCTCGGCGCGTAGGATTCGATGCCGCAGAGCTTGCGGAAATCGTTGACGGCGTGGCTGGCATGGCCCGCCGAACCGCCGACGCCCAGCACGAACAGACGTCCCCCGCCTTCACGCAAGGCGGCGAGTCCGTCGGCCAGGGCCTCGATGGCCTGTACGTCCAATTGTTGAATAATTTCAATACTTTCCTTCAAAAACCGTTCGATAAAAGTCATAACGTAAACCCCGCCTGTTTTGCGTCGTTCACGAACATTTCGACCGTTTCGCGGCTGAACTGCTCCAGATCCTTGCCCAGATTCGCAAGCTTTTTCAACACACCCGGCGTCGCGGTGATGATGTCCACCCCCGTTTCGTGGGCCTGAATAATGTTGAACAATTCCCGTGGGCTGGCCCATAGCAACTCGACTTTTTGCGAGGCCGCCCGACAGATCTCCAGCGAGCGTTGCATGTACGGCACCGGGTCGCGTCCCGAATCGGCGATGCGCCCCGCAAACACCGAAACCACCGCTGGGGCTTTGCCGTCGATGGCTTTGCAGATGCGTTCGACCTGCTCGACGCTGAAAACCGCCGTGATGTTGATCTTCACGCCTTGGGCCGAAAGTTCGCCGACGAGTGCGCTCATGTCGTTGCCCTTCGAATCGACCACCGGCACCTTGACGTAGGCGTTTTCCGCCCACGAAGCGATCAGGCGCGCCTGACGCTTGATTTCGTCAGGTTCTTCGGCGAGAACTTCGAACGAAATGTGCTTGCCGCCCACGGCTTCGACTATGGCCTGGCCGAACTCGGCGTAGTTCTGCACGCCGATGCTTCTGGCCAGAGTCGGATTCGTCGTAAACCCTTGGATATAATCCTTTTTCGAAAGCTCCTTCGCCTGCTCGATCGTCGCCCCGTCGGCGAAGAGTTTGACGTTTAACTCGGAAAGGGTCGGCACGCTCATTTCGCTTCCTCCTCGTTCATTTCAAGAATGATTTCCACGAATTGCACCAGATCGTCCGCCCACAGGTCCGGCGTGACGCCCGCATTGTGATAGATTTTGCACGCATCGCATTTCCGTGGCCCTAAAAATGCGGTTTTCATACCCATACGCGCCCCTGCGAGCACGTCCGTGATGCCGTCGCCGACCATCCACGACTCGGAAACCCGGCAGCCCGGATGTTGTCGGAACGCTTCCTCCAAAAGCCCAGTGGCGGGCTTGCGGCAGGAACAGCCATCCTCGGAGCGATGGAAACAGATGTGCGAGGAACCGATCCTCCCACCCTCGGCCTGGGCCAGTTCCAACAGGCGTTCGTGGGCGGCCACAAGGTTCTCTTTGGTGGTCTTTCCTTTGGCCGCCGAAGGCTGGTTGGTGGCCAAGGCAAGCGAAAACCCCGCCTCGGTCAGCCGTGCAAGCGCTCCGGCGACGCCGGGCAGCAACTCGATTTGCGAGGGGTTCAACGGGCTGTCGATGGTGCCGTGATCGGCGTCGATGACGATGCGGTTGAGCACGCCGTCGCGGTCGAGAACGATAAGCGTCGTGTCCGAGTTCAACGAATCTCTCCATGTTCGCTCAGCCACGCTTCGAAATCCGCCAGCCCCTGGGGAGAGCCGATTTCGTAAAAGCGTGTTTTCACTTCGTATCCGGCAAGCAACCCGTCCAGACTCAGTTGATGACAGACCTCCGCCAAATCGACGGGGCGACTGGTATCCACGCGGGTTTCAATCGAATCCCGGCTGAAAATCGTCGCCCCGTAGTCGATGAACTGCATGGTTTTACGTTCGTCGTCGGGGGCGTTTTTCTGATAGAGCTGCACCACGCCGTCTTTGTACCGGACGTTCCCCGCGTCGAATTTGTGTTCGTTGCGGTAGACGGACATCATCGCCGGGCGGTCGCAGGACTCGAACGCGGCGATAAAGGGCCGGAAATCGACGGGAAGAAAGGAATCGCCGTACAGCACCACGAAACGCTCGTCCAAGGCACCCAGACCGGCGGCGTTGGCCAGCGCTCCAGCCGTGCCTTTGAGATCTT
The DNA here is from genome assembly GCA_963663525.2 of Myxococcota bacterium. Lineage (GTDB taxonomy): Bacteria > Myxococcota_A > SURF-8 > SURF-8. The sequence continues at coordinate 1,461,885 of CAXXHC010000001.1, read as the reverse complement.
CTCCTTCATCGACGTAAGAGACGTGCAGCCCCCAGCGCGAGCCATCCCCGACCGCCTCACGGATCTGCTCGCCCAGGTAGCCGATCAGCAGCACTACATCGTCGATGCCGTGGGTTTTCAGCCAGGAAAGCTGGTAGTGAACAAAAGGCTCGCCTCTTACCGGAATGCAGTTTTTCGGCATTCGTACGGTATACGGTCTCATTCTGGTCCCGTATCCCCCGGCTAAGATGGCGCATTGCATGGGCGTGTCTCTATGGGATTCAAATCGACTACAGACTTTCGCTTTTCCAGCGTGGAAATTTGATTTCAAACGTCGCGGAGTATAGCACCGACCTGGCCAAAAGGCAAATGACTCCGGGGCCATCCGATGCCCGAGGACGTGAATTTTTTATTGGGAAAATGAGAATCGATAGAAAACGTTGAAACTCTCCAATTCACTGTAGCGGCGATGCGTAAGCCCGCCGGAAAAGGACCGAAACCACGGCGGGCTTACGCATCGCCGCTACAACTCTTTCGCATCGTTCTTTGAAATTCCACACATTTTCATGCACGTCCGACGCCCGACTACCGCCGGTTGCTTGCATGTTTTCGGCGGACGAGTACAATGACTCCATACTTGGCTTTACCCGGTTCGTTCCAGTGTCCGACGCCTTGCATACAGGATAAAAAAGGCCGGACAAAACGAAACGCGCTTTTATACATGGGAGAAAACAGTATGGAGATTTCCCGCCCGTTTCGAGTTTTCTATGTCACCGTATTGATTATGCTTTTTCTGGTTTCTTGCGCCCCGAAAACGCTTGACCCCCGCTCTTCCTCCCACGAGTGGCACGACTGGGTGCAGGTGCTGCGCGTCGAAGGTTTCCGCTTCGAGGGGGAAGGCGTCAAGGCGGCATCTTGGACCGGAATCGGTGTGGCGATCAAGGACAACTTGCTGCTGACCCACGCCACCACGGCGATACGTGCCCGAAGCATCGTAGGGATGGACGACGACGGTCGAAGCTGCTCGTATTCGAAAATTCTCTGGCTCGATCCCGCCAACGACCTCGCGGTGCTCTACGGCGACGACTGCCGCCGAGACGGCCCTCGCACCTTAATAAAACCTATCGATCCCTTCGCATTGCGCCAGACCTCACTGTTTTTCGTTTCGGCGAATCCGGCGGGAAGGATGGAACTTCACGAGGGTGGCGAAATCCTCGGGCTGGAATCGTCCGAGGAACTGGAATCGTTACGAATCGCCATGACGAAAGAAGCCCAAAACCTGAAAAGCGTGGCTTTCACTTACGCCAACGGCACGTTCGCCGGGCTGGTTCGCGGCGGGATCTCACCCACGGGAAAGGGGTGGCTGACACCTGCCTGGGTGGCTCCCGATAAGGTAGCCTCCTATTCGCCCGTACCTTTGGAAATGACCCGATCTTTCCCGGAAGAACTTCAAAACCTGAGGACATCCAACTACTTGCACCGTGACGAAATCTGCCTCGCTGCTGGCGAGAAAGCCGAGATGGTCTTCGGGCTGACCGAAGCGGTGGACGTCGTCGCCACCGTTTCTCCCAAAGAAGACGATTCCCTGTATACGCTTCGCGCCACGAACGGCGATGAAACCCGTTTCGAGCAAATCGCCAAGGGGGAAAAGAAACTGGCGTTTTCTTTGGCGGTCGAGGCCGACGACCGGCTGTCGATCTCGAACTCGGACAGCGCCAAGGCCCCGTTTTGCTTCGCCATTTCGCTGGACCGGGTAGACTGGTCGCTGCCTCCCCGCATTATTGCTCCAGTCGCCCAGGAAACCCCGACGCCTTGAAAGGAACGCGAATGATGCACGATTCGGAACGCCTCATAAAAAGAATGCCTCTCTCCCGCAGATCCGGGGTTTTGCACGTGCGCCTCGGAATCCTCGCGGCGATGCTGATTTTCGCCTGTGTCGCAAACGGCCCGGTTTTCGCGCAGGAGAGTTTGGAGACACCTCCCGAAACCTCTGCCGACTCCGGCGCGCTCGAAACCCCGACCACCGATCCACCCGCCGTTTCCACCTCGCCTGTTTCGCCCTTACCCAAAACAGAAAAGCCCGCAGACGTGACGATCCCGGTATTGTGCTTCGGACAAACGGAAACGTGGGGCACATTGCAGGAACGTTCTTCTTTCGTTCCGGTTACGTTTACCGAAGAAAACCGCGAACACTTGCAAGAACTTTACAAAGAAAGCACGACGTTCTGGCTGGAAAACGGCAATCTTTCTCACAACTTGGAGGAATGGGAAGCGTTTTCGCTGGGTCTGATGTTCGCCATGGCCCCCATGCTTCACGAACTGGACCGCGAGCGCCGCGTATCCAACAGTCTGGCGATCAAGCGCCTTGCCCGAAAGAACCCCGCCTGGCTGCCGGAAGATCTTGCCGCCGCGATGGAAGCCGCCCTGCATCATTACGAACGCGGTCGCAGCAAGCCGGAGGCGTTTTCCCTGGCTTGCCACCGCTTCGCCCAATGGCTCGCCGAAAGCCCGGCGACCGAGAACGCCCTCGCTTTCGCAGGGGTCTGGATTTCCACGGTCGCCGCCCAGGCGGCAGGGGAAGGTGTCGATCCGGCACAGGCGCGTGCGGGTCGCCTGCTGCTGAACCTGCTCGGCGACGTCAAACACCACGATCCCGAGATGAAACCGGCCTTGGAGAGCATGGAACAACTGCTTACCGCGATCGAAGAAACCCCGAACGACGGGGCACGGATTCTCGAAGGCGTCCTGGACGTCGCCCGGCAAGTCAAAACCTGCTGCCGGAAAAAACATCTGGATTTGTAGAGAACTTGGAATCGAAAACAGCGAAAAGTCGTTTCTCTCGGATGTTAGTGAAACCGGTATTTCGATAAAGTAGCAATGTCGGGCTAATACAAGGTCGGGTGGTTTTTTTACAAACCAATTCATTACGGACTTGACACGAATATTGAAGGCATGATAGGCTTACAAATGAAAGACTAATGAGATAGAGGTTTTGCATGACACCATTTAAGAAAAACACAAACGAAGACCAAATTCCTCTGATATCGAATATAGAGGCATATGTGTTGAGTGCCCTTTCAGATGGTGCTGAACATTATGGGCTTCAAATGATTAAGGATTCCGAAGGACGTCTTAAACGTGGAACCATTTATGTAACCTTGAGCAGAATGGAAGCAAAAGGGTATATCAAATCTAGAAAAGAAAAGGAAATCCCCCCCCACGGTACAGTCCCGCGTCGTCAGTATAGAATTGACGCACCTGGCGAAGCAGCTTTAGAAAAGTGGATTGCTTTCCATGCTACTCCGATAAAGGTTCTTGCATGAAAGATCTGAAATATAAAACTCAAAAATCGGAAAAGGCTCCTCCCTTTGTTTATGGGTGGTACAATAAAAATTCATCCCATGTGGTTAGTTACATCCTTGATGAAACTAACACACCTATGAAAACGAGTGAAGCACTAAAGGCTTATCATAAGAGGATGGCAGAAATATCTTATAGTTTTCCTGATGTAGCCCATATATTCACGATAGATGTCAATTCCGACTCAGGAAAAGAAACTGAAAGTTCAGAATCTAAAAAGATAAAAGATTTTCACAATAAAAAAGTAATTCTCCGTGCTCCGACACGTCCACTATGGTTTCTTATCCCCTTCTTTTCGAAGAAAACTATGGATAAAATTCTCTTACCCTGTATTGCCGACTTTGAAGAGGAGTATTTTGAAGCTGTCCAGGAAAATAGATTATGGCTTGCACGTTGGAAATGCATTCAACATTACACAAAGACTTTTGTTGCTGTTATCATCAATCCTTTCAAATCGGTTTTAGAATTCATCTTCAAACTTAGTGGATTTGGTAAATAAGTTCAGTCACTAGTTTCCATTTCAACTTTTCAAACTTCATCCCATTTTTCAGATAGGTGAGTTTGTTGGGTGATTCTCGCCCGATAAACTACGAAAACAGCCCCTTTGTCGGGCAAGAATCCACCCGCCATACTCGCCGTAACCACCAGCAATCACAAAGCTTTCCCTCTTCCTAGCACACATCCGCCTCCACCACGAGACGATCCCGCACGGCCAGTTGGATGCTTTTCCCGCATCCCCGGAGGCCGCGCTCGGCACGGGCGACGAGAAGCGTCTCCACGGAAGGATGCGGATGCAGGCCGATGCGAAAACGTCCGCCCCGCCCGCCTCGCTGGGAGATAAGTGGCCGCGTATACAGCGAAACCAGCGCCGTTCCAGCCAGCCTCGCCTGGTTCAGCAACGGAGTGATCGGGGCGTTTTTCGCCGCAGAAACCGCCAGCGACGAAAGCGCCGGGGCATACTCGGAGTCCGCCAGCAGATCCGGGCCGAACAACACCACGTCCACCACAGCCCGGCGCAGGAGTTTTTCCAACGATCCGGCCAGAAGTTCGGGACGGCGCGCGCGCAGAACCAGCGTCCGCCGGGCGTGCAATCCCGCCAGCGAAAGCCAGCGACTCGGCACGGCGTTTTCGGGGTCGATCCAGGCCACGACGCCTCCCCGCTGCTGGCAATGCAGCGCCAGGGACAAGGCAAGCGCCCGCCTGCCGCTGCCGTCGGGACCGGCGAGTTCCAGCAGGTCGCCTCGCGGCAAGCCCACAAGGCCAAGCGTTCCGAACAATCCGGGAAATCCCGAGGGAATCTGGCTGCACTGTGCCATGGTTTTTTCCGGGCTCTCCGGGATGCCTTCCAGGGCGCGCAAACTATGGTGAAGTTCCCGCATCGCGTCTTGCAAGGCGAGGCGCACTTCGTCGGCAAGGTGATGAAAAATCGTTCGTGCAGAGGTTTTCTGCTTTGAAATCAAGGCTTTATCGAAAGATCGCATAGGGTTTCCCCGAGTGAAACGACGTGTTGATCTCAGGCCAGCGGTCGATCCAGGCTGCGGTACTGGATCGCTTCCGACAGGTGCACGGTCTCGATCGACTCGTGGCCGTCGAGATCGGCGATGGTTCGGGCGACTTTCAGGATTCGGTCATAAGCGCGGGCGCTCATTCCCAGGCGATCCACCACCATTTCGAGCAACCGCCCCCCTTCCGTATCCACGCGACAGTCCCGACGGAGCAACGGCGGCGTCATCTGGGCGTTGCAGAACACGCCGTCGGCTTCCAGTCGGTCGATCTGGCATTGCCGGGCGGCCACGACCCTCTCCCGGATCGTCTGCGACGTCTCGCCCCGGCGTTCGTCGCTGAGATCCCGGTACCGCACGGCGGGGACTTCCACGTGCAGATCGATGCGGTCCATCAGCGGGCCGGAAATTCTTGAACGATATCGCTGGATTTCGTGCGTGGAACAGGTGCATTCGTGGTTCGGATCGCCGAGATACCCGCAGGGACATCCGAGCAAATGGCCTCATATTACTCGATAGCAATGGGTTGGCGGCAGATGGCAGACGAATATTCATAGTGGTTACAGTGGGTTACAGGCGCACTCTCATTCTGATCCCGTTTCTAATTGCAGATTTTGAGCCTTTTCGATGTCCGCTGCGACTTTCGCCATCAATTTCGGCGAACATCGCGAAATTCGACAATGAACGCGCTTGCGTTGGCTCGAAGAAATGTCATTTCATGTAGATTTTCGGATGTCGAATCGAATTGCACAGCTATGGTATGAGTCACTTTGATCCAAGCTCCGGTTGACACCCCCGACCGCTAAGGCTAAGCTGTTCTGCGCTTCACTCAGTAAAAAAAACAATCGAGTCGAAGGGGAAGTTTTTGTGTTGAGTGAACAATTTATTCTGCCATATTGAAAGGGGAATTCCGATGTCCAAAGCCCTTGCCCAAATTCTACCTTTCGTACTTGATCGAGTTAAGTCACGAGAACCTGATTCAACATGTAACTTGATACCATGCTTAGATCAGTTTGTCAGTGGATTGGTTCCAGGTGAATTGACCGTAATCGCAGGACGCCCTGGTATGGGGAAAACGATCCTCGCATCCGAAATTGCCCTGTTCAACGGATTGCAGGACCGAAAAGTTGTCGGCATTGTGTCGTTTAGTCTCAGTGCCGAACAGCTGACTGTACGCTTTCTTCATCGAATGTCAGGCGTTCCGGCCAATCCTGTTTTGCACCAGGCATTCACAAGTGACGAAATGATTAAAATCGAAGAGGCTGCAAAGAAACTTAGTGGCTCTAACATTGTGATTGAAGATCAACCAATTTTGAAACCGGACACCCTGCAAGAGCGACTCGATCAGGTTAAAATTGAACATCCACTTGATTTGCTTATCATCGACGGACTAGAAAGTATTGGAAAATGGGAGTCGGCTCTCTTCTTTGGCCCAGATTGGTTCCGAAACTTGGCAAGTCATCTCGGCTTGCCTGTGATTCTTACCGCGCCATTGTCTGATGAAGTTAGCAATAACACCAACCAAATGCCGACCCTTGCGGAATTACCTTGGAATGGCGACCTTGGAATAGCAGCATCGCTCGTACTGATGGTTCACCGAGAATATGTTTACTCCTTAACACCAGATAATAAGAATCTAGCAACACTCGTCATTGCCCGAAACCTGCACGGTCCCACAGGGCAGGTGACAATGGGATATCAAAGCGATTGTTTCGAGATGAAAGCTCTAGCCTGATCGAAAGGAAACTAGTCCATGTCGTTTCCACCTCCAGACAATAATCCATTCTCAGATGTCGAAACCATTGTGACCCTAGCATATAAACTTGGCTTACCCCATTTCCAGCGTGGATCTGTGTGGAAAGAGAGTGACTATGCTCGATTGCTTGAATCACTCACACTTGACACACCTTGCGGAGCTATTCTGCTATGGAAGCCAATAGGCTTAACGGAGGAATTCGGTCAGTTTGGTCTTAAAGCATGGGAAGGTGGAGTTGCCAATTCAATTCCCGAATACCTCGTTCTTGATGGCCAGCAAAGGATCACGGCAATGCATCGCCTGTTCTTCGGATATTTCAACAATCAAGGTTCCAGGGAGACCAACTCAGAATTTCTCCATTGGGGACTTAATCCATATGGATACGACCGTCTTGCAGAACATCTGACAGACAAAGATTCGGTTCTTAGCAAACAACCTATGTTTGTAAAACTCCCGAAAGAGCCAACACCCCGCGATGGCAAAGAGCCAAGCAGTTTTGCATTGAAGATCTACGAAAAGAAAATGTCGAAGCTCATTCCGCTTAAGGATATGCTACGCCATCCTTATCCTGATAGTCTCTGGTCTTATTCGGAGCAGGATGTCCCGAAGGAGTTTTTACAGATCGTTGAAGGTGTGAGATCAATAAAATCGCGCAAGTTTCAGATCATTGTCAAAGAGCAGGAGTCACCCAAAGGACGCTATGATCTGCGTGAAATGGTTCAACTCTTCAACCGCATCAACAGCAGTGGAGTACAGGTGCGAGTTGAGGAGCATGCGTTTGCTAGGCTGGTCACAATATTCCCAGATGCAAATAAGTGGATTGCCAAAGTCTACAACAAGGTGCATCAGGAGGGGGTGCCAAGCAAAGAAAAACAGTCTGAAGTACGCAATACCGTTCTCCAGCACCAGCGTGAGCGACAGTTCGGTTTCTCGCTGTTTATCAAGACGTTCGCGCAAGCTGTAGGATACCATCTTGAAGGCCGATTCGGCGATTTCTCATTTCTTGATAGAGAAGAGCTAATCGAGTTGTATCAGAAGCAAAAAGGAACCTTCGAAGCTTTCGAGGAAAATGTCACCGGTGCTCTTGTAAAAACGGCAGAGGCTGTCCGTGCTCTTGGGTGCGACGATTTCCGATTCATTCCATCGATCGATGTACTTCGAATGCCCTTACAACTTCTTATCCTGTTTCCGAAGGCGGATCGTCGGCTCATCCAGTCCGTTATCTGCCTTTCACCGTTTATAAAGGACTGCCCGGGAGATTTGTCAAAGGTAGTTCATCCGGATGATACGCTTGAAGAAGCCCTAGCCGTCCTGAATCTTTCAAAACTGCCTGATATCAGTGAACTTGAGGGCAGTATTTCAGAATCGAGATCAACGACTAATACGCTCGTCTCACTATTTTATTGGCTGCTTAAGGAACGAGGAGCGGCAGATCCTGAGAAGTTGAAGAAACAAAACAAACCTGACAATGCGCCACAGCGCCAGCACATTATTCCCTATGCAAGACTCCGAAGATTGTACGGACTTGATTACCGACGTCCGGGTACCCACGATATCCATCGCCTCGCCAACCTGACATTTCTTTCAACCGACGTCAATGAAGAATTGGGAGACAGCATGGAATATCTAGATGACATGAAAGAAAAGGAGCTGGAGGCGCATCTGCTTCCCAATGATGTTGTTAGGCAGTTCAATATCGTCCGTGAGAAAATAAAATGCTGGGAAAGCCAGGAGGAACCAGACCCGGATGATGCTCTTTCAGAAGATGCCAGAAAAGAGTTTGATGAATTTTGCCGATTGCGGGGGAATCACATTGCAGAGGCTTGGTATGACCGGCTTCAAGAGCATGTTGAACAGTTAGGAGAAGGTTCACAACAAACAAATCTTCATCCTCAAGCTCGCTATTTCGACGCCAATATCGAAAAGATGGCGCAGGAACTGGAAGAATACCCTGTCATCCAAGAAGCCATGAAGCGAGTCATTCAGATTGGACATCCGATCAAGAATAAAGGTGATATATTTGGGTTTTGGTTAACATCAAGCGGATCTAAAACGACTAACCTCAGGATTCGGATCAAGTGGAATGCCGAATGGATCAGCATCGGAAAAGAGGCACCTGCCGCTGAAGAAGTCAAGCAGGCAGTGATCCGTTGCATTGGTGAGAACGGCATAGACAACGAAGGCTGCGTTGATTTCTACAGAAATAGCGTGAAAGATCCGAAAGCATGGGCAAATGCGTTGAACGCCGTATGCGATTCGGTGAAAGCATATCGCCAAAAAGACAGAGAAAATAATTGAGGTTTCGTTGCATCGGTGGAGATGAACAGGCAATTAAACTGATGGCGCTAGCGGCTACAAACCGACCGCCCTGTAAAAAGTAAACGAAATGCTATCACGGAAGCGTTGAAAGATACGCCGGAGAATCCATTTAGTTCTTCATTATCAGTTAGTTGCAGACATCCAACTCGATCCAACCTCCCCTATCGACGCTTTTCCGTTCATGGCGGTATTGGCAACCGCTGGGCACCCGAGCAAGTGGCCGCATATTACTCGATAGCAATGGGTTGGCGACAGATGGTTGGCAAATAACAATAGTGGTTACAGCGGGTTACAGATGCGCTCTCATTCTGACTCGACTCAAATCCGAAAAATCGAAGCCTTTTCGATGTCCGTCGCGAGTTTCGCCATAAATTTTGGCGAACATCGCCAATTTCGACAATGAACGCGCTTGCGTTGGCTCGAAGAAATGACATTTCATGTGGAGTTTGGGATGTGAAGGGAACTATGGGACGGCAGTCAATGATGGGTAAAAGAATCGTTTCACCCCTCCTTTAGCACCTCCCAGTAAACTATTCGCTTTTTGAGGGGACCGACAGACCTGTTCGTAGTGTTGAATTCAATCAGGTAGGTTCCTATCGGGAGCAAAATGGCCAGATCATGCAGATCTCCCATATGTGGGATAAGATGCACACATCTCTCCGCCCTCCATCTGGGCAGGGTTATCGTATAGGCAGATCGGCCATCTGCGATATCTCGAGTTTCGACAACTGGAACATTTTGGGAAGCAACAACGGTTTCCAGGTGCGTGATTTCGCCGTCAACAATACGCAATACATTAGTTGTTTCATTTAGGGATCGCGGATAACTGCATTGGAGAATGAACGACCCATGCTTATCAAGAAGCTCAGAAACTTTCTCAGCACTGAATTTCAGATTCACATAAGAAACAGCCCTGTCCCCACTTTTTTGACTTCGGATATTCACCAGGCTGTCTCGGGGAAGATAAGGGATGTCGCTCCGACTTGAAATTAGCCAGAAGGGTAAAACATTGTAAGAATAGTTGTAAAACAGCTGAAGCCCTTCGAGTTTAGTCATGATCAATCGTCCTCATAATATGTCAATCAGTTCCATGACCATCACACCTTTGCCGGTTTTATACTTTACTTCATCCCCAACAGATTTATTCATGACTGCTCGGCCAAGCGGAGAACTTGGAGTCCCGACAATGCATTCGCCAGCAGGACTGTCAAGTTTAAGCCCGCCGCCCCCCGGAGCCAGGAAGTAACGAGAGATTACCCCGTCCTCATCTTCCAAGGTTACGATGCTTCCGATTTTCGCGATCGCCGAGGGTTTAGAGTTACTGACCAGCATTGCTCTGACTTCCTTCAATGCCCGCAACTGCTCATCTAACTGGCTTTTCCTCAGTCCTTGGGCGCTAGCAAGGTATTGGGCCTCTTCCTTAAAGGTGTCATACCGTGACTGCATGGCACCCACATGTTGATTGGCCTCATTCTGAGCATCTTTTCGTCCTGACTCCGCACGATCACTCAGTGTTTTCAGGTAGCCAATAATCGTCTCGATCATTTCAACCTTGGTCATTGATCTCCTCCGACAATATGTAAGATTCTTTAAACACTGAACCTGTAGTTGCCATTAGCCTTCAAGCAATAATGAATTCCTGTTCCCGGTAAGCTGCAACGGTAATTACAGTAGGGAACCACTACCAACCGTAGCTTCATTTCGCGGATCTGGGATTCCCAAGTTTGCGAGAATATTCGTGTTAAATATTCCCGTAACTGTTCCGACAACAAAGCCCGATCAGAGCAATGAAATCTTTGCTTGAGATCCCTTCGCAGATAACATGGAAAGGCTGACAAATCCGGATCCACCCGCAAGTAATCTCCAAACGATTCAATACAGTGGTGCTTTTCCTGACACGTCAAACAGGGTGTGTTGGGGTCTGTCTGATCGTTACTGAGCTTGATTTCGACTTTGCCGCCGTTTTTCAAGTGGAATATACGACGTGATCGTGTATGGTCGTTTGAGATTTTGTCAGTTTTTACAGTATTGGGCAAGACATGCCGATTAATCACCTCATCCAATTCAATATAGAATTCTGGAAATCTGGAACTAATGGCGGGTGTCCAATACAAGTCATAGAGCTTCAGTTGAGAATCCCACTCTGATATGTACTTCAGCTGTTGCGGTAGATCATCTAGAAATCCTTTTAGCATAACCCGATTGAATTGGACCGGCAGGCCGTCTGAAATGGCTTGTTCAATGCTTGCAAAGAATCTAGAGTAGCAGTCCTTTCCGACTATCTGACGATAGATGTCCGGGTTACATGAAGGCCAACTTACCCGGACTTTATCAACTCCAGCTGATTTAAGTTGTTTCGAGAATTTGCCAAGCAGAAGGCCATTGGTCGTAAGGTTGACCTTGGGTGGAGTGCCATACTTGTCTTTCAATGCGAGGATGAGGTGCGAGACATCTTGACTGCCATCTTTCCATAAAAGAGGTTCTAAGGCTGCAATATCAATCTCCGATCGTCCTCCCAATTCTAGCCAAGCTCCTGCAATATCTAAACAAGCCGTCAGGGAAATCGGGTTTGCTAATAACTTGTTCATACATTCTCTCCGGGACATTACATAATTAGCTTCAAATCCACAACGACTGAGTCCGACGCATTAGTCCCATTGCCTCTTCCTCCGAATTCGCTCTTCAAGTCGTTCGTACCATTCTTCTCCCCGCCAACCGCAACGATCTCGGATGGCATATTTTAGCTCTCGGGTTCGTTCATTAAATAGTTGGACTTCGTCGGCGAGATCCTGTTTCTGATCTCTCACCTCATCCAAGTCGTTGAACAGATCCTGCCGGAAATCGTTGATGACTCGAATCTCCGCCAATACTTCCTTTCGCTCACCGTTCCCCTTGCCAAGGCGGTCGAGTTCCGACTTGAGTTCCTTCTTCCGCTTCCGAGATTTGTCCAGCATACGTTTGATGGCATTCAGGCTCGTTTTTGCGTCCCGAAGAAGTGAATATGCCTGGTCTGCAACCCGGAAAGAAGAGTAATGGAGGTCAACCAGCACATGAAACTCATAGCTCTCCTCAATCTCGGCAAGATGCTCTTCAATGTTGAGGCGATGTTCTTCTACTGTGCGCTCAACTTCGTCCCGCAGATCCTCCCAGTTTTGACGAGCCTCACGCTCTGAATCTGATACAGCATTCAGTATTGCTGCAACGGCAAGCCCAGCACCAGCAATTGGTAGAAGCCACCACATACCCGCCCCCTATTCTTCCGGCAGCAGTGCCGTTGGTATCGCGACAGGCGGCAGGGCTTGCACGATTTGTTTCAGGGATTTATTCGCTGTTTCTCCGAATAGAGGTATCTGAGATGTCAATTCTGATGCCATATCCTTGAAGAGTTGGCGCTCTTCCATAGGAATACCCTGTTCGAGCACTCGGTCTGCAGCTCTTTCGGCCATTTTCAGCACTGTCATTCGCTCAATATGAAGATGCTCAAGTTGCTGCTGAACGGTATCGTAAAATTTTTCGAGTGCCAATCTCCGCTGGTTCAGTTCCTCCATCTTTAAAGCGTATGTCTTATCAATGGTTGTTTTGATCACACCCGCCTGCTCCTGAACTCGAGTCAGTTCGACTTCAAGTCGTTTGCATTCAATCTTATAGGCGAGTGTCTTTGCGTAAGATTCAGCCATGGGACCGAACGGATTGAAAGCCTTAAAAACGGATATCCAGGTTTTTTCCTGCGGCAAAGGTGCAGCCTTGACGCTTTCAATGGTCGTCATTCTTTTTCCGGACTTTGTCAATACCTTTGATTTTGAGTTGTCCATACCGATGTCTCCTTTTGCTCGTTAATGTCGATGCAGCGGCCTTGTCTTCTATTTTGCCTTTAGTAGCCTGGCTAACTCCTCTTTATATCGAGAAAATCCATCGAGATCCTCCAATTCATATCGACACACAGCAGTGAGTTGATCCACAGATCTCGAATTTGAGAAACAGTATGCATGGTACTTCACGGTGAAATGATTTGCCCTAAGATGCGTAAGGGCTTTCCCCTTACTATTTGTCTGAGGTGCGTAATCATGAACAGCGACATATGGCTCGCCAGCGCCAATCGGTCTTTGGAGTAAACAAGGCTCCGCCTCGCATTTGTATTCAGATTTTGCTTTACGAATTACAGGCTCGCCAGCAGGCAGTTGGGTGCGCGACATAATGTCTTTCCTTTGCTCAAGCGTCTATTATGTATGGAATGTCAATCGACTTAATTTTGTAGAACATGGATCGTGCCTTTTCAACAGTATTCAGCTTTTCGAAAAGTGTGGGCTCTCCTGTCCCGAGATCCTGACTTCCACATCTTGGGCAAGAATCAATACGGGGTCGACCAAGCACAAATGTCCAAGGCTTAAGTTCATCTTGTTCCCATCTATAAACCAAGCTCCAGCCGCATTTCCTACAAAACAGCTTTTCTGTACCAGAGTTGAAGAATGCCATCAGGACCTCCGTATCCCCGTTTATTGTCTGACGGGAGATTTTACAGGCATTATATCCGACGAACGGCGCAGAGGACCAGCCTGAAGAGTTCTCGCAAGCACTCAACAGGCTGGCCCAATGCTCTCAGTTGCTTCCGTTCACCCGAACCAGGTCTCCAGTTTCTCCTGGGCCTTATGCTTCACCTCGTCATCGATGTGTGTTGCGACGGCCGCAATGGCGGCCGCCATGACGGCGATGTCGTCAGTGTAGCCGATGCCAGGGAGAATATCCGGGATCGCGTCCATGGGGAAAACGAAATACCCTAGCGCCCCCACAATGGTCGCCTTCGCCCATGCGGGCAGGTCGGGTTTTTGAAGGGCGTAGTAAAGCCACAGCGCTTTCTCCAGCCCCTCATAGCCGACCTTCCGGGCGACTTTCTTGACCTTGTCCCAAAACGTGGTTTCCTCGAACTCGCTTCCGTAGACTTGAATGTTGGTTGGTGTATTCATGGTCTTTTAGGCTCCGTTTTAATGTTGATGTCCTCAATCAGCTCACGATAGGCTTCCAGGGAATACCGGCGAAAAAATCCCTGGCCTCTTCGAACCCCTTGATTCTTTCTTGCAGTTCCTCCTTGCTTTGTTTGCTCTTGATAATGCTTTTCAATTCCTCCATTTTCTTCTGGTACTCGGCTTCCAAGGCTTGCGCTCCCTTCTCGAAGGCTTTCTGGGTGTTAGCCCAGTACTGCGAAATGGAGCTCTCGTACTGGTCTTTGACTTTCTTTTCGGCGAAGAGTTTGACGATCCGTTTAGCCAATCTGCTTTGCCAGGACTCCCCGAACAGGGCATATCCGATGGCGGCAATAACCAACCCTATTCCGATTGCGATGGTGACAGGGCCACCCAAAGCGGCCATCAGCGAGACGATGGTGGCGCTTCCGCCCGCCAGGCCAATACCGAGCGCGGAAAGAACGCTTGCTGTCTTGGCGGCGATAATGTAGCCACCCAGATTTCCGAGGGAAGCCGCCCAGAACGTCAGAGCTCCAACAGTACCAAGCCCGGCCAGGCCACCAATGAATGCGCCTCGACTGTCAAAGGGGATGTAAATCTGATCTGGATTTTGCTTCTTCTTTTCACCGGTAAATGCTGCCAAGCCTGTTGCGTGGGACTCGAAAGTCTCGATATAGCTCTCAATGACCGCGCTGAATTCTTTGGACAGTTTTTTCGTGGACTGCTCGACGCGCCCCTGCAGGAGGTCATTAATTCGCGTGATCGCGTACATTTGAGCCTCTTTCTTATCTCTGTAACTGCTACGGAGAATGCTTTCGATTGAGTCCTTCTCCACAACCTCATTGAAGCTGGCGTTAAGGGCCGTCAGATTGCTGGACTTCTTCTGCCTGATCGCGTCAAGTACTTTCATCTTGGCATTCTTCACGGCCTTTTTTCGTTCAGGCTCCTGCGCCACCATCTCTTCATACTGGGTCTCCAGTTGGGCGAGATCATTAATCATATCTTCGTAGGCCTGAATCTGCGCGCTGTAAGCCGCCTTCGCGTTTTTCTTGTACTGTTGGATCTGCTTGTCCAGTTGGGTTTCTATCGAAAGCACCATTTCCTCAGACAGATGCCGTTTAAGGGTGCTCGCCAACGCTGCCCATCTCGGCTTGTTTTCGTACCAGAAAGGGAAAATCCTGGACTTGAGAACTTCAACATCGATCTTGGTGCCATTGCGAACGCTTTCAATGGAACTGAGAGTCTCGGAAAGGTTCGTATGCAGCCTTTCAGCCCCTATGTTCCTAATGCTGTTGAGCTGATCGTCCAAAATCGATGGATCGGCATGACTCGCGACGATGAACAGGTTGGCCAGAGGCGGGATATCGTCGGAGGCGTTTTCGACGGGAGGCAGCATCTTGAGAAGGTACTTCAACCGGTGGTGGTCCTCACCTTTGAGAAAGCCTTTGGCATTCGAGTTGTAGAAGAGAATGTCGTACTGGTTTGCGATGGATTCCGCCTTCTTGCTGTCCGCTTCCGTATCATCGTAACCGGGAAGATCGATGAAGCCGCATGCTTCCAGAATTGGAGAGTCAATAAAAAGGAGGGCGGCCATGGCGCGTTCATCTTTTCCATTAACCCCAACATGGCTTCCATAGGACTTGAGCGTGTCGAGACTGCCTGCCACGATCTTCTTCGCCTCACAGGCATCCTGATCATTCAGGTCATCGAGTTCGAAAGGATTTCCGTCTTTATCGTCGCCCATAATCCATACCGTTTCCTTGATCCAGTCGGGACGATCGGAGATATGGCGAACGTGAATGACCAGTTTGGTTGTTGGCTGGTAGTCCGTGGGCAGATAGTCGCCACCCAAGAGCGCATTCGCCAGACGCGACTTCGCCGAATCAAAGGCACCGGAAAACGCGACCACGGGTTTGCGCTTCAGTTGCTGAACCATGGCTGTCAAATTTTCTACTGTGAACCCTTCGGATTCGAGTTCCTTTCGAGACGCAGGGGCGGTGCCGATGTATTGTTCCAGCAGATCCAGGTTCCGGGTGACCCGCTCAAGCGGTTTTCCGACATTCATGTCGACCGATTCTTCAGTCAGCGAGAATCCCGACACATCATTCAGGTTGTAGCCGAGAGCATGGATCCACTTTAAGAATTGGAGTTGAGGGATTTCTTCCGGGTGCAACTCGTAGCGGCTAACTTGAGATTGGGGAATGCCGAGACGTTCCGCGATATCGGCCTGGCTTAGGCCTGCTTTCTCTCTTAGCTGTGCGACATCGATTGCTTTCATGACGTTCTCCTTATTAGTTGCGGCCAATGGTTTGGGTCTTCACCCTATTGAGTGGTTGAGTCATGTACAGTATTCTGGACATCCTATTCTCCCCGATACAGCGAGATACGGGATCTCAGAAAGCGCCAATATTCTCTTATTGCTGTCATGATAACGCCTTTCATTTTCTTTTGACCTCCACGCTTATGCTGGTAACCAATGCCTCGGGATTTTATCCATGTGTTCCACCGTAACCAGAACGCCGTCTCCCGAAAGGATCAGCGCAAGGTTCTTGGTGTGCTTCATGAGGGACTTAAGCTGCTTCGGCACAAATGACCTCTGGCGTTTGCCGAGGAATATGGCGATGCATCCTTTGCCAGCGTGGTAGTGCTTTCCAAAGTTCAGGATCTGCTTGACCAGTTCCAGGTTGATTCCTCGCTGGTTCATGCGCTTTTGGGCGTGGTCCGTAATAACGATGTCGCCGTGGCTTTCTTTAAGATCCTTCGTGTTTGACATTGCTTTTTTCTCCTGGCTCATCCTCATGATTGAGGTGTACCAACTCGCGCTGTAGATGTCAAGTCTTTTTATTCTCTTTGCATAAGTTTGTCTATTTTACCGTAACGATCAAATATCAGCTCCTTTACCCAGCATTAGGGAGGCTGGCGATGGTTTGGGTATTTATTCCTGTATTTTCAATTAACTGAGGCAATTACTCTGGGATTTTTATCGGAAACAGTTCGTTGGTTGACGAACATCAAACGTGAATTGACCGGAAGAAAAAACTATTCTGGCATGAGTGAGAGAATTCAACGATCTGGTTTTGCTGTATTGATGGTGGTGATAGGCAACAGAACTGATAGCGCTAGCGGCTACAAACCGACCGCCCTGCGAAAAGTAAACGAAATGCTATCGCAGCAGTGTTGAGAATTCCGTCAGGAAATGACAATAGTCGTTACATTTCAATCAGTTGCAAATCTCCAACCCGCTCCAGACCGCCCTATCGACGCTTTTTCGTTCATGGCGGTATTGGCAACCGCTGGGCACCCGAGCAAGTGGTCGCCTATTACTTGATAGGAATGGGTTGGCGGCAAATAACGATTGAAAATTATCCGAGATTACAAATACTTACAGATCTACTTTCATTTTTACTCCGCTCGTATTGGCACTTTTTAAGCCTTTTCGATGTCTGCTGTGAGAAAAAATATCGATTTTGGCGAAAATCGCCAATTTTCGCAATGAACGAGCTTGTGTTTTCTTGAAGAAATGACATTTGATGTGGATTTTAGGATGTCAGGCCAGATTTTTACAAAACCGTTCAGAGACAGCAATCATGCTCCTTGAGAATTTCGGACTCTTTATTGATCGCTTCAAGATGATAATCTGGTTGTGTTGAGCCACGATTAAAACACCATTTTCTCTGGACGTAGCCGAAAAGAAACAGGTTCAAACCAATAAGAATCGCAATATCAAGTAAGATTTTCATAACGAAGAGCTTCTTCGAGAAATCATGAAAATACAAGTAATTTCAGTGTGTAACGAATTTTCGGAAAGATGGGTTCGAACTTCAAATCAAACTCAGTTCCGACAGCCACCGGATCTTTCAATTGGGTTCGAAGTTGAATTCCATTCGCTGGTTTTGTATATCTGGAAAAACAAGCGAAACGAGAAAGATTTCTGTCTGTAGGGAAAGACAACTATTCTTTTGCCCGATGGATTTATCGGGAGGACCGCCGTACTTTTTCAAAGTATAACGGGGAAGGAAAACCCATGCGAACGATCATGATTCCATTTTTTTCAATAGTTGTATGGTCTTTGGCGCTGACGGCTTGCGAAACAAATGATGAAACGAATGAGACTCAAGACGGCGATCTCGAGGATGTCGGAGGCGATTCGGAAGCAGGTGGGGATCCTTTTCGATTCCCGGACGGTTTCTATTTCGGGGCGGCGACTGCCGGTTTTCAGGTGGATATGGGTTGCCCGACGCTTTCCGATGAGCTTTGCGTGGACGATCAATCCGACTGGTACGTGTACATGACGAACGATTCCATGCTGACGAACGCCAACACGTATCTGAGCGGTGACGATCCGGCGGATGTCGGACCGGGACACTGGGAACTGTATGAAAACGATTACGATCTTGCGGCAAACGAATTGAAAAACAACCTCTTTCGGATGAGCATCGAATGGAGTCGCCTATTTCCGCAATCCACCGAAAACGCCGAAACCTATGAGGAATTGAAAGCGCTGGCCGATCCCGATGCGTTGGCGACTTACCATGCCATGTTCGGTGCCATGCGCTTGCGTGGATTGGAACCGCTGGTCACGTTGCACCACTATACGCTGCCTCTCTGGATTCACGATGCGGTGGGATGTACACTCGATATCGACACATGCACTGAAAAAGGCTGGCTCGATCCCGAGAAAACGATTGCGGAAATCGCCAAATATGCCGGATTCTGCGCACGTGAATTCGGCGAGGATGTCGATTGGTGGACCACGTTGAACGAGCCGTTCGCCGTGTTGCTATCCGGGTATCTGCAACCGACCGAAGCTCGAAGCAATCCCCCGGCATTGATGCTCGATGCCGAAGCGGCGAAAACCGCCCTGACGGCGATGCTCGACGCCCACGCCCGGATGGTGGATGCCGTTCGGGAAGGCGATGCCGTCGATGCCGATGATGACGGAACCGCCGTGCGGGTCGGCTTGGTACACGCCATGGCGCCGGTATTGCCGATCGATCCTGAAAACGAACTGGACCGGCAGGCGGTGTCGAACGTGTTCTACCTGTGGAACCTGCTGTTTCTCGACGGGGCGGCACTTGGTCGTGAAGATCCCGAGTTGGACGGCACCTCGATCCTGCGGGAAGACTGGCAAGGAAAAATGGATTTTATCGGGCTGAATTACAAAATGTCCATGGCCATCGGCGGTTCGTCCTCCAGCCTTCTACCTTCCTTAAGTCCGTTATTGACATTGAATCCGGTGAGTTTGGATCTAAGCCGAGTCCAGCCGCGTGGACTGTACGAGTTGCTCCTTTTCCTTCGACAACGCTACGATCTACCTATAATCATTACGGAAAACAACGGTCAGGCCCTTTGGAAAAACGATGTGGACACTGAAATCAGTCTTGTAGTTAAAAACCTGCAATGGTGCCTGAAAGCCATTGAGCACGGTGTGGACCTTCGCGGCTACGTGTACTGGTCGTTCATGGACAACATCGAATGGAACCACGGCGCGGGAATCCGGCTGGGGTTGTACTCGGTCGATCCTGAAGATCCGACCAAAGCGCGTGTGGCCCGCCCGACCGTGCCGGTTTATGCGCGCATTGCCGAAGCCAATGCTCTCCCGGAAGACCTGCGCCTTATCCATGCTATCGATGAAGAAGAAGCGCCGACCGGCGGCGTGCCTGCGGCGGACGTGTTTTTGCAGTAGATTTTCATGAATTTTCCGGGCTAAGAAAATGGGTAGGAGAGGTCAGAAAGGGTTTCGTCAACACTGCGTATCCTACTTCATGTCACCCGTTTCCAAAAGATCGAGTTCCAATCGATATGGGCCGGGGTAAGCTTGGCCAGAGTCATCGACCCAAGTGTCCACGACGATAAAATATCGTCCGGGCCAGACTTCCACCTCGAATGATTGATGTCCTCGCGCTCGACAGGCATTGGGATCGTCCCCTTCAAGCAAATGGATATCTGGGTCGCACAACTCCTCGTCTTCTACGAAGATTTCGGCCACTAACATCCCGCTGGCTTCCATTGGCAACACGTACACAACTTCCGGGCCGCTTTCGTTTATCGACATCGCACAATTGTAACTGCCGAACTGATTTTGAGACGAAAGAGAAGTATCTCCATATAGCGTAACAGGTAGCGAGTCGATACGATAGGGGCAGGCGTGGCTACCGTCCGGCTCGTTGCAGGGATTCCAGACTTCCGGTGGAATATCGCGCACATCCACGAGAAAGTAGTCCACCGAATCGTCTTCTGCGGTCCAGGCGTTGATGATGAATTCGGTCCAGTTGGCGAGTCCCGGAATTACCTGGCACCCCGCCGAGGTATAATCGACCGGTGTGGAAAAAAGCGGGGCATCAACCGCTGCTAGATGGATGTTGTGAGCCGAACCGATTCGGTAATAATCGTCGCCATCCGGCGGCAGCCAGTCGTTCCGGTCACTGTCCCAGTGGCCGTTGTGGTTGGTGTCGTTGCGCACCATGTAGTTCCATTCATGAATCTGCAAGGCGTTGTAGCCACGATGCCAACCGTTGATGTATTGGTAACGACGGTTGGGATATAGCGACGAGGAACTATCCGCCCCGAAATTCACCGGGCCGGTATCGGTGTGCCCGGCGAATTCACGCACGTGCTTGACACCTACGTCGTCCATCCACAACAACACTAGCGTATCGTTGAAGCGGTTGGGTCGGTTCCCGTGCCAGACAAAGGTTCCGGGATAGGCTCCACGCAGGCCCAGAACCGTGCGTTGTTCGGCCTGAATGTCGATGGGCCACTGAAACATCGAGAGGAGAATATCCGCGTAAAGGTCGAAAGCCTCTTCTTCTTCCAAATACCGTGCGCCATCGGTCAATTCATAGCAGCGAGTACGGCTTTCCCACTCAAACCCGCGTTCGAATCTCGGCATGTCGTCGGTTGAGCTCGGCATCACCAGATCCGTCCGTTCCCCCGATCTGGCTTTGCGGGTCCAGTAACCTTCCGGAGCGGGTTCGGGATAGACGACGGCTCCGGGCGAATCCGAGCGTACGAAGGGATAATCCTCCGGTGGTGTGATCGTTGCAACCTTTCGGTCGTATTGAAAATCATAGCCAAAATTGCAGGATTGCACTGGATGATCTTCTTCGCCTTGATCATCTGTCTCCTCCGTAAAATCCTCGTCATCAGGTTCCGGCTCGGACTCACCGCTCGTATCGGACTCCTGCCGGTCGACATCGGTGTCGTCGACGGTTTCCAAGGGCGCATCCGTGTTTCTCCAGGGAACCGACCCAGGCAAATGATCCAAGTCACCGTCCGACGGCTCATCTTCAGATTTGGAATCAGAGGTGCAACCGGCAAAACCCATGAGAATGCAAACCACCCATACTTTTAGGAATAACCTCATCATGTTGTGCTTTTCAGGCTTGTATGGTGTCCTCAACATGCAAACCACCTCAAATTTCCCATGTACCCGTTAACACGGGGCTGTCGATGATACTTAATGCTGCTTGCTGCGCAGGAACAGTTTTATCGATTCCGTGATCAGTATAATGAATAAAGCTCCAACGACGCAGATACCCAGTTCCGCTGGCTGCAGCGGCGTGGTGCGAAACACAGTGTTAAAAAATGGGATATAAATAAGGATCAGTTGCAGGATCAGTGTGATACCAATGGACAGCAACAACATCGGGTTGCTGAGCCAGGATTGCGTAAACAGCGATTGCGTTTGCTTACGCACACACAGGGCATAGGCCATCTGGCAGAACGTCAGCATGGTGAACACCATGGTCTGCCAGGCGTTGGAACCTGCTCCGCCGTCCCAGAACCAGTACCCGGTCCCCACTGAGATCAAGCCGATGATCAGACCCATGACGAGAATCTGCCAGCCCAGCCCACGTGCGAAAATGCCTTCTCGCGGATTGTACGGCGGTCGGTTCATCACATCGCGCTCGGCTTCTTCAAAACCCAAAGCAACGGCTGGCAAGCCATCGGTCACCAGATTAATCCATAAAATTTGAATCGGCAGCAGTGGCAGCGGCATACCTATTAGCGGGCCAGCGAGCATGACAAGGATTTCACCAGTATTGCCTGTGAGGATGTATCTGACGAATTTGCGGATATTATCGTAAATGCGGCGACCTTCTTTGACAGCGGCGACGATGGTGGCGAAATTATCATCCAGCAGGACCATATCGGAGGATTCTTTGCTGACGTCGGTCCCCGTAATCCCCATGGCCACACCAATGTCGGCTAATTTCAACGCCGGGGCATCGTTGACGCCGTCGCCCGTCATCGAGACGATCTCATGTTGGGCTTGCAGCGCATCGATGATGACCATTTTATGCTTGGGAGAAACGCGCGCAAAAACGGAAACATCCTTGATTCGTGCGCTGAGTGCATCGACGGTCATCTTGTCGATATCCTGCCCGGTCAGAACCGTATCAGAGGTGGTCAGCCCCAATTCCTTGGCGATGGCGACAGCCGTCAAGGGATGATCGCCGGTGATCATAATCGGGCGAATCCCGGCCTGCTTGCACAGCCGAACGGACTCAACCGCTTCGGGACGCACCGGATCAAGCAGGCAGGTCATACCCAGAAAGACCAGATCCTTCTCGTAGCGCGTCGGTTGGTCCAACTCGTCGACATTCAACAACCGATAGGCCAAACCAAGCATCCGAATGCCGTTTTTCGCCATCGCGGTGTTTTCGGCTAAAATTTCCTCTTTTCTTTCTTCGCCCAGGTGTTGAACAACGCCGTTTATCAGAATCCGGCTGCACACCTCGTTCAATCCATCGGTCGCTCCCTTGGTCAACACGAGGTGATCGGCATGCCCCTGGTGTCCGGCGGCGGCGAGAACAGGGTGCAAAGCCGTCGACTGGGAAGACGACGGCAGGGCGTGAACGGTGGACATGCGTTTACGCTCGGAGTCAAAGGGCAGTTCGCGGACACGCGGTAGCATGGCTTGCAGATCGCTTTGCACCAGTCCCGCCTGTTGGGCCGCAAGTACAAGCGCGCCTTCAGTGGGATCGCCGAGAATGCCGTTTTGCGTGTTTTTATCGATGACTGCATCGTTGCACAGCGTTCCGCAGAGCAACAGCAGGTTGAGATCGGCATCAGCGCTGTGCCCGGCCACCGCTTCAGCAAGGGAATAGCGGCGATCTGGCAGTACCATATCCGAGACCGTCATTTTATTCTGCGTCAGGGTGCCGGTTTTGTCGGAGCAAATCACAGTCACGCCGCCCAGGGTTTCCACGGCAGGAAGTCGCCGGATCAACGCATTTTTCTTCAACATCTTCTGTGCGCCCAGCGCCAGGGCGATGGTAACGACAGCAGGCAGGCCTTCAGGGATGGCCGCCACTGCCATGCTGATGGCCGTCATGAACATTTCCTTCAAGCCTGCGCCCTGAAGATAGGACATGCCAGCAACGATGATTATCAACACCCCGGCGGCCATGGCCAACGATCTGCCGAGCTTCGCCAACCGCCGTTGCAGCGGGGTTTGCTCATCCTCAACGTCCTGAAGCATGGTGGCTATTTTACCCAATTCGGTCTGCATGCCGGTGCCAGTGACCACGGCCTCGCCCCGTCCGTAGGTCACCACTGTTCCCCTATAAATCATGTTTTTACGGTCGGCCAAGGCAAGATCGCCGTCCAGCAGCGCGTCGATATCTTTGTCCACCGATTCTGATTCGCCGGTCAGTGCTGCTTCCTGGACTTTAAGATTCGCGACTTCGATTAGTCGGGCATCCGCCGACACAATGTTCCCGGCCTCGATGAGCAGGATGTCTCCCGGCACCAATTCCTTGGCCGATATTTGACGCTCCGCACCGTCACGCCGCACCCGCACATTGGGCACCGTCATTTTCTTGAGGGCCGCCATAGCGTTTTCGGCCTTGAATTCCTGCCAAAAACCAAGAATCGTATTGAACATCACAATGACGAAAATCACGATGGCATCGATATATTCCTGCAGCGCTGCCGAAATAAGCGCGGCGGCCAGCAGAATCAGAATCATGACTTCCTTCACTTGGGCCAATAGAATCTGCCAGGCCTTTTTCTTTCCCTTTTCGATCAGTTCGTTGGGGCCGTATTCACTCAGCAGTCGCGTCGCATCGGACGTCGTCAGGCCCTGCTGTGGGGATGTTTCATGGTTCTTTAGCACTTTTTCGGTGCTTAGGATATACGGTTCCTGCATTGATCATCCTTAAATGTGTGTAATTGCTCGTTTTGGTAATTAGATTTCCCCACATGAACTGGAAAAAAAGCCTCCTCGCTATTTGGTGTGGGCAGGAATTCACGAGATATTTTACGCAATGATTCCAAAATATTACCCCCTAAAAAAACATCCCAGAGACACATGATTTACGTGTTTCATGCCCATGCGGTGTTCTCTTCTCCCGGTCGGAGGATAGGGCTCTGCTGGGGAGCAACCCGAGCGCCGTACCGGGGCTTGGACGATAGAAGGCTATGATATCTTTACTGATTTCCATGACTTCGCTTTTTCACAGTGTCGTTTCAGCCCCAACGCGAAAAACCCATAGCACAAATAAAAGAACCTACGAAAACATACTCAAGGGAACCAAATCACGGTTACCCACACTAAACAGCGAAGAGCCTCATTTTTCCATCGATCTCTCTCCAAATAAAATGACCTCTTTTTGAAAAAGTTTATCATGCTTCATTGACATACGCGACAACAACCGTTATCTACCCCTGAACGTTTAGCTAATGCAATAAAGGTTTTTTCATGTCCAGCAACAACGACCACGAAGAAGATTTCGCTCAGCTTTTAGAGAATTCTGAAAGCGGTACCGGGAACGTCTCACTGTTTCCTGGCGATTCTGTAGAAGGCACTGTCGTCATGATCGGCAAGGATGCGGTGTTCATCGACTTCGGGTCCAAGGCCGAAGGCTGGGCGGAACTCGCGGAATTCTACGACGATGACGATGAGTTGACCGTGAAAGTCGGTGACAGGGTCAAGCTGCTGATGTTGCAGTACGGCAAGTCGGGTATGCAATTCGGCACGAAAATCCGCACGCTCTCCCCTTCCGCCGGAATGAACACGCTGGAAGAAGCTTACCACTCCGGCATGCCCATCGAGGCCCTGGTGAAGGACAAAAACAAGGGTGGCTTTGACCTGGAAATCATGGGCGTGCGCGCCTTTTGCCCCATATCCCAGATCGATGATTCTTATTGTGAAGACCCAGACGTATTCGTGGACCAGACGCTGACCTTCAAAGTCGTGGAATTCGATCTCGACGACCGCCGCGTTGTGTTGTCCCGCAAAGCTCTGCTTGAGGAGGAAAAAGAACGCGTCGCCGAGGTGACACGGGAAACTTTAGGCGAAGGAGAAAAGTACAAAGGCGTTATTCGCAAACTGATGTCCTATGGTGCATTCATTGAGTTCGGCGGCCTGGACGGATTTGTCCACGTCTCCGAAATCGCTCACGAGCATGTCAGCGACCCTGCCGATGTTCTTTCCATTGGTCAGGAAATAGACGTTCAGGTGCTGAAAATAGAAGAGGACAAGAACGGGAAAGAACGCATCGGTTTGTCCATCAAAGCCCTGATCACCGACCCCTGGGATGAAGATCTGCCCTTCTCAGTGGGAGACATTGTCGTTGGCACAGTCAAGCGTATTGAAGATTTTGGAGCCTTTGTAGAAATCACCAAAAACATGGAAGGACTCCTGCACATTTCCGAAATCGCCCTGGAGCGTATCAACCATCCGAGCGACAAACTTGCCGAGGGGGACTCGATTGAGGTTCTCGTCAAGGGAATCGATTTGGAAAGACGGAGAATCAGCCTCTCCATTCGCGATCTTCTGGCCAAAGCAGCCACCGAGAAAGTAAAAAAGGAGGTCCCCTCCGATGACGTCCGCAAGGACAATGTCATTCTCCGCCGCCGTGCCACGCCTGCAGAAGAGCCAGCCATAGAAGAGCCGATGAATGTTCCGGACGATCCCTGGGCCGATGTCGATGCCGCTCAGCGCAAGGCGGACGAAGAAAAGCGGGCGGAAGGAAGCGAAGACGATAGCCCGAAGCAATTGACCGCGCGTATCGGACTTGTAACAAACGGCATCATAGCCTCCATTATGCCTTACGGCATGTTCATCGAACTTCCCGAATGTGGTCCCAAAGCCCGTGGTCTGCTTCACAACAGTGAAATCGCGGTCCGCGACGGTGACCCCATCCCCAGGGATCTCAAGGAAGGCGACACCATCGAGGTAGAGATTATCCGAATCGATGACCAGGGACGGCTAGGATTATCCAGGAAAACGGTATTGATTCGCAACGAGCGCGTGGAAGTTGCCAAGTTCCAACAGAAGCTCGAAAATGAATCGAAGATGGGAACGATGGGAAACCTGTTTAAAAACATCAAGCTGGACAAAAAGTAGTATCGTCACAATCTGGTTGTAATGTTTCCCGTCCGGTCAAACAATTAGTATTGGCTATTCCTACGTAAGAACAATGACTTACATATAAATAGGCTGGTAGGGTCGAGGACTGGCGCGTTGACTTTAGGCCCGGCCTATCCGTTTCTCCCCGTTTTCTTTGGAAGTACCTCACTTACCAAACCATCGCCATGTTTCCAATTCCCACCTCATCCCACGCAGCATACGGTTTTCATATTTCACCATCCTCACACCTCCTTGAGCGCTTCAGTTCCCGCTGGACTCCTGTTCTTGCTGCATTTCAATCAGCCGGGTCTCAGCGTTTCGAAACTCGGTGCTCTGGTACAGTGACAAAGCCCACTCTTTTTCCCGATCACCCCACAGCGAGAAATACTCACTCGGAATTTCATCGATATAAAAGGACTCGTCCCCACTAAAGAGCAAGCCTTTGAAGGTTGTATCCTCCCGCTGCTTCACGATCTCAAGGCTGGTTCCCTCAATTTCTAGCCCAAGCAAGTGGGGGAGGATGAACAGATTCATTAGCATGGTCTGTTTCAGCTTTTTACGGGCCGCTTCCGTTTCGCCATTGTGATACAAGGCTAAGGTCCAGCACAGGCTGTGACCGGCTTCGCCTGCATCATTCGGGAATTGGTTCTGATACCAGTACAAAGAGGTAATCGCACCCTGAAGGTCGTCCATGAGAAGGTATAAAGGGGCAAGAAGAAACCGCTTGCCGAAGCCGTCGCTATACCGCCCGGAGTCGTTGTACTCTTTTCGCAATAGCCGCTCATATCTCTTGATCCGAGCCCGGATCTTTTTGGGGTCCTTCGGCAATTCATAAGCCACAGTCAGTTTCCTTTCAGCAAATCCTCAGTCGGCTATCCCATCGCGCTCAACCGTACCACGCATACATGGAAAAATCCAATGCCTCGAACTGCAACAGGCAGTTGAATTGATAGCGAAAGCGACACCAAACCGCCCCTTGAGATCATGAGCGGAACGATATCGCTAATACACTGGAGTCATGACGATCATGAGGTCGTGATCCCGGTCAGAAGTGATATGGACAGACTCCTGGCCGTGCAAGGTTTCGATCATGGTGATAGGCTTGGAGGCGCTAATGGAAAAGTAGCCCGTAGTCAGGTAGAGTTCGGCATTGCCCTGATCATCCGCGACCGTTCGATAAATCTCTCGCTCTGCGCCACTGCTGCTGGTGGAAGCCAACAAGATGGCGTCCGCTCCAGCAACAACCTTCCCGGCTTCCGTAACGAGATGAATCTTCAGCCACACGGCTTGCGGGTCAAAGCAGGAGCCGTCTGGACAGCCGCAGCGCCGGACCAGACAATTGCAGGCGATGGGGCGAGAAGGAATGCAGGAATTATCTCCCTGGGGTGGCGTGCTGTAACA
This sequence comes from Myxococcota bacterium, assembly GCA_963663525.2. Taxonomy (GTDB): domain Bacteria; phylum Myxococcota_A; class SURF-8; order SURF-8. The sequence goes on along the minus strand of CAXXHC010000001.1, from coordinate 1,434,249 downwards.
GCCGCAGTCCACGGCGCTGCCCTGGCATTCGCCGTTGTAAGAGCAGAAGCGCTCGCCTTCCAACTCCATGTCACAGTCAACAAAACAGTTTTCCTCGGATTCACCGAGATCCCAGCGGCACTGGCTATCGCCGCAGGTATCCTGCTCACAGACGGAGACACAGGAACCGTTGAGACATTCCCAGTGGCCGATACATTCGGTATTCCAGGGATAGTAGTGGCAGTCGCTGGTGTAGGTGCAGGCGTTGTCGAGGGGTAGGGGGGTGCACTCTCCTCGGCGGCATTCCCCTTCCGAGCCATCGTTCATGGTGCAGGGTGGCTGACCCGGTACAGGGCTGATTCGGCAGCTCCAGCATTCGGGGGATGGGACTTCGATGATGTCCACGATCATGCACTGCGGCGGGGAAGCGCAGTCGGGGTGTGGAACATTTTGGCAATTCTCACGGTTGTCGCAGTCTTGGGGGCAGCTTTGGGGGGATTCTCCCATTTCCACGTTGCATTCACTGTTACCGCAATAACGAAAATCGCAGATTTCCAGGCAGGTTCCATCCGTGCAGGACCAATGCCCGAGACAGTGGATGTACCACTCCAGGTCGATGCAGTCCGTGATGTTGGTGCAGGAGAATCCTTCCGAGCAAATGCCATTTACGCATGACCAGCCGTTCGGACAATTCCAATCGCCTGCGCAGGGCTGACTATCCTCGCAATCTGGGTAGCAGGTGTAGAGGGATTCACCATGGTTCACGCTGCATTCGCCATCTCCGCATCCGTCACCGCAGACGGATACGCAGCCGCCTTCTTCACAACCCCAGTGTCCCAGACAACTGCTGATGTGCCACGGCTCGTCGATACAGTCCCGGGGAACGTTGCATTCCAGGGGTGGCAGGATTTCCTTGCACTCGCCCACCAGGCATTCGCCAGGGACGTTGGGGCTGATGTCGCAGGGCTTTTTATCACGGACGTTTTTTTCTTCGCAGGTCCAGCATTGTGGGTAGGGGGCGTTCATGAGTTCGGCCGTTTGGCAGGGATTGTCATTGACGCAATCGGGCTTCAATCTTTCCTCGCACTTGTCCTCGATCATCATGCATACTTCGTCTTTACATACGAAATTCGGCGGGCAGTCATCGTCGTTCGCGCAGGGTTGAGTTTTGCTGCAATCCGGCCAACAGGAAACCGCCGATTCGCCCGCAGCCGTATCGCAGAACCCGTCGCCGCAGTTATCGGGGGCGCAAGATTCCGTGCAGGTGCCTTCTACGCAAGTCCAATTTCCCCGGCATTGGACCAGCCATAGGAGGGAAAGGCAATCTTTGGCAGACCTGCAGTTGCTGGCAGGTTGGGGGTCAGCCTGGCACAGCCCTTCTTGGCAGGTGCCGGGGTCTCCACTCATTTTAGTGCAGGTCTGGCCTTCCCGGATAGGTACATGGGTGCATAACCAGGTGCCTTCCGGATAGTCTTTTTGCGCAAGTTCGAATGTGAAGCACTGTCCGCCTTTCGGGCAATCTTTCACGGGCTGTTCGCTGTTGCTGAAATCGCCTTCTCCGGAGGTGTCTTCATCGCCCATGTTGCCTCCGGTGTCGGTCGTGACAATTTCGACCGGATCGCAGGAATCCAGCGCTACGAGAAAAAAGAGCGATGTGAGGAAAACAATGAGGGTGGACCGGTTCATGACCGTCTCCTGGGGCGTAGTTGTCATTCCTTACAACACGATAGACCCGGCGGGAATCGGATGTCAAACGGTAAAAACGATGTTGCCTTAACGAAGTATTGCTACTTTCTTTTAAGCCACCTTAAGTTATTATTCTTACAAGCATTTTTACAATTGTCCATACTGGAGGCATGCTTGATAAGGCGTAAGCCAGCTGCTTTTGGTCTCGGCAAGCTGGGAAAGCTTGACCCTCTGATTACCATGAACTACGGTAACAACACTTGACTAGGGCAGCACCGCTGATTCAGCAGGAAAAGTTGACCCGAAAGGGCGAGTCGGATATGCTGACAACACTTGGATAGGGCAGCACCGAAAAGCCAGTGATTTCAGTCTGTACCGAATTTTCGGGAAGGACGGGATCGAGGCGTCGAAACTCTGGATCAAGATTGACAAAAAGACCGCATCAGGGTAGGAGAGAATTCGTTACTCTCAAGCATTAAAAAAGGGATTAAAAGTGAATAAAAAGTGGCATGTAATAATTGGAGATTTCAAAGAAGGGCCCTTTTCAGAACTTGAATTGGCAGATTTATTGTCCAAAAAAATAATTACTTCTAATAGTTTCGTATGGAACGAAGCTACGAAAGACTGGGAACCATTAGGTAATGCCAGTATTAATGCTTCTAAGGAGAATGTTTCACTATATGAATCATTATTAGCATTAATAAAAACAGACCAAATAAACTCACCGAAAGATGGTGCATATAACGAACAGGATGTCGCAAACGACGATATGCCTTTTTTTGAGTATTTAGGAACAGTATTTACAAATTTATCATCAAAACTATTGCCAATATGGAAAGAAGCATTTCAAGTAATATTTGAGACAAAACGAAATACGAAAATGGTTTATTTCTCACTAATCATTTATATTATAGGTATATTTTTATTTAAAGGTATAAGCTTTTCAATATTGTTAATTTCCCATTCAAATATTATCGATAAAGGAAGTATACTAAATTCAGCATTATCCATAGTATCTATAGGGTTTAAATTTTTATATTTAGTATATATTTTCTGGGGAATAGCTATTTTAGTAAAAATATATAGCAACATCTGTACGTCAATTAAAGAATCTACCACCGAAATAATTTGGACTACACTTCCAATTACACCAATGCTTCTGTTTACTACTGTTGTTTATTTAATATTAACTTCCCTTGGATTTTTATTATTTATCGTTCCAGGAATAATAATAGCGGTGTATTTATCGATGTCGCTAATTATATGCATTGATGGGGGTATAGGAATAAAGTCTTTAAAATATTCATGGCGACTAGTTTCAGGCTATTGGTGGGAAGTCGCCATCTTTATTTTAGGTAATACCTTTATTGTTATAGGTGCTTCATTTCTCCCAATTATTGGAACGCTTGTTGCTATTCCTTTCGTCCTAATAAGTTCCTTACTTCTATATTACGAGCTGCAAGAATGGCATAATTGGAATGAAACAAATATTGCTCATGAGTGGTTTGGTATCGATAATGAGCTGATGTCCGAATCCGAATCAGAGTTTGAAATTGAAAAAGAGTCAGAACCATTTGATATTATTGAAGAAGAAAACTACGAAAAATTAACACTCCGCAAATTAATAAATATTGCTTATCCAATACTTATTTTTATTGGATTTCTGATTGTTGGTATATCAAAATTCTGTTCACCATAGAAGCCGAGCAGGTCGGGCAAATTTCTTGCCGTGATGTTCGTCAATGCCTTCTGGACAAAACGTCCGGTGGTCCGTACATGCCCGTGCGTCGGTCCGGACATGCCCGTCCGTCGGTCAAAATGGTTGAGCAATGATATTTCTTTGCATTCGACGGATCTGAATGGAAATAACCACGCAAACAACCGCCAGTATAAGCGAGCAAAACAGCAACTAGCGATTTTGCTTCTTTCCCTTTTCGGCTACGTCATGAATGGCTGATTAGCCAGTCCAGTCCTGGTATTTTGGCTGGCTAGTGGCTAGATCAGGATTGCGGTTACGATTGGCAATTCTTGTGGTCAGTTTGTAAACGGCGGTCGAAAAGTGCGGCGGTTGAGATTCGATCGTTTGGCGACCGCTTGAATTTCCGGGCAGTGCCACGCCCGGCCAGGTCTACCGGGACAAGGTTGTTCCCTTTGTGCCGAAGGATGCCAAGGCCGTGCCGGAACACATCGAAGTGAAGGGCTTTGCCGAAACAAAAATCAGTGCTGTTGGTCAATGCCTTCTGGAGAAAAGCGTCCGGTGGTCCGTACATGCCCGTGCGTCGGTCAAAATGGCTGAGCAATGATATTTCTTTGAATCCGACGGCTCTGTAGTATGATACGACAATGAAACCAACTCCCCAGAAAAAGCGCGTTTACGACCATCGGCTTCGCGAATACGTCCGAAAAACTGGCGATGTGAGCTTGGCTAAAGATCTCGAGGTTCCCAGATCGACGATCAGTGGCTGGTTGCATGGACCTGAACTGGAAGTCGTGAGCCATGAGATTTTCGACATGACCGATGATCCTTTGGTCCGTCAGCGGATTTTGAAGCTGGAACGACGTTTACGGATCGTAACGGCTGTGATGATATTGCTCCAGACCCTCTGCCGGATTTCCAAGAACCGTTTGGACCAGCAGAGGTTGCCCGAGGGTGCGGATAAAAAGAAACTGCTCTCAGCCATTGAAAGAGGCTGCCGGGCTATACCCATTAAGGCGGTTCTGTCCATCGTCGGCATCAGCCCTTCACGGTATCACATCTGGTGTCGTGGGAAAGCGGCGGGGTGTTCGCTTGATGATCGCGCGTCATGTCCCGCGATCCACCCCACCCAGTTGACGCCGGAAGAGGTTCGCCGGATGCACGAGATGGCTGTTTCCGACGACTATCGTCATGTGCCGACCAGTCGTCTTGGGATGCTTGCACAACGTCTGGGCAAGGTGTTTGCGTCTCCTTCGACGTGGTTGCGCTATGCACGTGAACGAGACTGGAGATGTCCGCGAACCCGAGTCCATCCATCCAAGCCTACCGAGGGTATTCGCACGAACAAGCCGGACGGCATTTGGCATGTCGATGTGACGGTGGTTCGACTTGTCAACGGCTCGAAGGCCTATATCCAGGCGATCATCGACAACTATTCTCGGCGCATCCTGGCCTACCGAGTCAGTGAGAAGCTGGAACCCGCGTCGAGTGCGGAGTTGCTGGTCAAAGCCTATGAGTCTCGCAGTGAGGTTGGGGACCAAGTGGACCCACAGGCGGTGATGGTGGATGGTGGAATAGAGAACTTCCACAGTGCGGTGATGAAGCTTGTGGAAGAGGGTTTGCTTGCGCTGATCCTTGCGCAGACCGCCGTGCTTTTTTCGAACTCGATGATCGAAGGTTTTTGGCGTGTGATGAAGCACCAGTGGTTATTTCTGAACCAACTGGACAGCGTATCGGCGCTGGAACGTTTGGTGAGGTACTACGTAGAAGAATACAACCGTAATCTGCCGCATTCGGCGTTCGATGGTCAGACCCCTGACGAAATGTACTTCGGTCGGGGTGAGGGAGTACCGGAGGAACTGGCCGCGGCTCGAGCGAGTGCTCGTCAAGTCCGTTTGGAGGCGAATCGGGAGCTGAGTTGCGAAAGCTGTCCTAATCTGGCAATGGCGGTCAATGGGTGAAGAAAGAAAACGTAGGTGGAAATACGCAATTGAATCGGTCATTTGTAATGATGTGTCAGCGTGTCGATTTAGCTGCCTCCTGCAGCCCGGCTAGTTCACGGGCAGGACAATTGTACTGTTTGGAGTGTTGATTTGAACAGGTCAATATTGAATCCGACTCCAGATCGGTCGGACGTGGCATCAGTAGACCACATGTACGGACCACCGGACGCTTTTCTCCAGAAGGCATTGACGAACAGCACGGCTATGAAGCTGGCCCGTGGCGGCATCACCGATACCGGGACCGCTATCGACGGCCTGACCTCCATCATGAACAGCTACGGCATGGCGGCTGGCTAGGTGAATGGAGTCTCCGACCGGATGTTTGTCGCCATGATGTCCCATGCTTCAATACAATAGTATCGCCATTAATGACTCTTTGAACAACGAAGAGCTTTATTGGTTCTTTGGCGTGAAGCAGAAGAGGCGCAAGGAGCAAGCAGAATAATACAGCAACCAACTTGGTTTTGGACGTTATCAGCATCGTGTAATCCCTTCTTGTGCCCTCCACTATCTGCCGTTCCTTGATCTGTCATAGATATATTTCTGCATGGCATAATCGTTGGGATATTGGCGAACGGCGTTTCGTTTGGCAGAGTCATTGGGCATCGAAGACATATATTGTTTAGCCGAGTACTGCTTATCATATGTGAATTTCTGCATCGCATAGTCATGAGGATATTCCCGAAGTGCTATCTGTTTCACTTCCGGATCTCCTACTGTGGCCATGTAGTTCTTTGCAGCCAACTGCTTGTCATACGTGAATTTTTGCATTGCATAGTCATAGGGATATTCTCGTAAAGCAATTTGTTTCACTTCGGCATCGCTCACAGCTGCCATATATCTCTTTGCTGCAGCCTGTTTGTCATAAGTGAATTTCTGCATCGCGAAATCATCAGGATACTCCCGCTGCGCAATTTTTTTTACATCATCGTCCGGAACGGACTCCATATATCGATACGCAGACAACTGCTTCTGATAGACGAATTCTTGCATCCTTGCATCGTCACTGTACTCGCGCTGAGCAATACTCCTGCATTGCTCTTCAGGACTTTGCGCCAATGCGCTACTTGACAGGATCGCTATAATCAGAAAGCTCTTCAGCAACAACTTCATTTCTCTTCTCCTTCTACTGGGCTATTTACAGCCAAACCATTAGATTTCTTCAACATCAGGGTACGGGATAACCAGTGCTTCGCCATTGTCCAATAGTGCTTCAACGACAGTCAGATCTCCAGTCAATTTGGAAAAGTCCAGATCCCAAAGCAGTTTCTGGTCTTCAATGAACTGGTTGATATCGTACTCGAAGTACATCTCCCGAACGGATCCGGCGGGGACAGGCGCGTTCTCGACTCTTAGGCATGCTGAATTGCCTTTGAGATCGTATGCCGCGAATGACCGAGTCTGCGGGCAACTTCCCGCTGACTTTCGCCTTCATTAAAAACCAGACGTCGTATTTTATCGTAATCCGCCACTGTCAACATCCTTTCGCCTCCTCGATAGAACAACCTTTGAAAGACCATATCATTCTATCGGCAAGGCCGATGCAGTGGCGCTGTTATACACGCTTTTTTATCGGATCAGTGGCTCTGTTTTACTTGCACGTTGCCATTCGACCCTCTTTCGGAGTAGCAGTGAGGTCTGCGGAAGTGGTGCGGGTAGGTGGAATGGTCTTTGTGTGTGGGCTACTTCATTGGAATGACATGTGATTTTTGGTTGCTTGGGAATTATCAGGCTCAATTGAGGTATGGGAGAAATACTAGAATAGTGGAAATAAGCACGTAAATGAGCGCCAGTATAAGCGAGCAAAAGAGCGCCACCTAGGTTCAAGAAATAGCGCCTGATTGAGGCGCTGTCAACCGGTTCCATAGGAGCGCTTAAGCTCTTTCGTCTATCTCATCTTCACCTTCCTTTCTTTCCATGCTATTGTTTTCCTTACCTGCCTGGAGGATAGAGCTCTGCTGGGGAGCAACTCGAGCGCCACGGCGGGTGGATACACGGATGGGCCGGGCGTTGTCGTCCGGCTCCTCTCTTTCAGGCCCATCCGGCATCCCATAAAGCGAAAAACCCATTCTTATTCCCCCTTTTCCCTTCGCTTGAGACTGGCCTTGAGCCGGAAGCTGTCGCCTTTCATCTCCACGATGTGCACCCGGTGGGTCAAACGATCCAACAAAGCCCCGGCCAGTCGTTCATCGCCGAAGATCTGCGGCCATTCGCTAAACGGCAAGTTTGTGGTGACGATCAGGCTGGTGCGCTCGTAACACAAGCTGAAGAAGTGGAACAGGTTCTCGGCGGCTCCCTGGCCCAGCGGCACGTAGCCCAGTTCATCGACCACCACCAGGTGGCGCTTGTCGATATGGTTCTCCAGCCTCTGGACGTGGCGCTCCTCCCGGGCCTCCGCATAGGCCGTCGTCAACCCAGCTGCCGTGAAAAACTTCACCCGTTTTGAGCGACGACAAGCCTCTTGACCCAAAGCAATGGCCAGATGGGTTTTGCCCACGCCCGGAGGGCCGATGAGCACGATATTCTCCCGCTTGTCGATGTACTCTCCCTGGGACAGGGTGAGGATCTTGCGCTTGTTGACCCCGGGAGCACTGGCGAAATCGAAGTTCGACAGATCCTTGGGTGCGGGAAAGCCGGCTTCCTTCAGTCTCCTGGCCACGGAGCGCTGTTCACGTTGTTGAACCTCGATCTCGCAAAGACCCAGCAGAAAATCCGAATACGGCTTGTTTTCCTCCCCGCAATGGCGAGCCATGGCCGGGTACTCCCGCGCAAAGGCCGGAAGGCGCAACGTCTTGAGATGACTTTTCAACAACAGTTCGCCTTTCATGGTCCCACCTCCTCTCTCAACAGCGCATCGTACACGCCGATGGGACGCTCTGTGCCCGTCACCGCCTGAAGGTCCGGACGATGGGAAAGATCCAGGCGCGAGGGACGATGCACCGGTTCGTTTGTCAGCACCGTGCGAACCGCTTCGTCGTTGAAGGCCCGGCGCTTCACGCAAAGACGGACCGCTTCTTTCACGGCGGCTGCCTCAAACTTGGTAAACAGCAACAACACCTTGATGAACTTCTTCGTTCCGTCATAGCCGTAACGAAACTCCAACTCTTGGCGCATCCGCGTGAAATCCTTACCCCAGGGTTCGCCTTTGAAGGGACGAGCGTTGAACAGTCCGCCCGGTTTGCGCTCCAGCATCGGGATATAGTGGTAGGGATCGAGTACGTAGCCATATTTGTCGTACCGGCGAGAATGGGTCGCGATCTTCTCGTTTTCATGATAGATTTCGATCCGGTCTACGAAAGCCTTGGCCACGACCCGATGGTGTGCCCAACGACAGGGAACCGAATAGGCGTTGGTCTCCACACGCACAAGAAGCTGTTTGCTCACACGGTTATCATGAGGTTTGCAGGCTTCGAATACAGCGTCCGAAAGGGGCAAAAATCGTGCCTTCTCCTCCTCGAACAACTCACCTCGTGTTCGATTCTTCCCCTGCACGACCCGCTCCAGATCCTTTCGACGCTCCAACGCCAGGTGGAGATTCACATCGGAAAGGTTGTCCGCATCGCCCGCGAATGAAGGAGGAGGTGTCAGAAAGGTTCGCTGGGAGAGTTTGACAAGGTTCTCTACGTGACCCTTCTCCCAGCCGCTTGCCACATTGCAGAAACGTGTCTCGAACAGGTAGTGCGAACGCAGCGCCACGAACCGCTTGCTCAGCGTTCGCTCCCGCCCCCGGCCTACGTGGATCACCGCGCTCTTGAGATTGTCGTAGGCCACACGCCGGGGAACCCCGCCGAAAAAGGTGAAGGCACGCACATGACCGTCCAGAAACGACTCCAGGTTCGCACGAAGGTACGCCCACACGAAACAGACTGTGCTGAAGCACAAACGCATACAAAACAGGTAGACCTTGCGTTCCTCGCCACCCCATATCACCCGGGCCTCCCCCCAGTCCACCTGGGCTTCTTCCCCAGGATCGAAGGCCAGAGGATAGAACGTCGCTCCGCTCGTTTCCTTCTTGTGCGCCACGTAGCGTTGCACCGCACTGTAGGAGCCTTTAAACCCATAGTCCTCGCACAAACGCTCGAAAATCCGCTTCGCCGTGTGACGCTGCTTGCGATGCCGCTCCTTGTCCTCCTCCAACCAGGTGTCGATCAACCCTTTCACAGGTTCGATCACCGGACAGACCACAGGCTTCGTGCGTCGATACCCCGGTGGTTCCACCAGATCGAGCGCTTTTTTCACCGTATGGCGGGAATGACCCAACTCCCGGGCTGTCTCCCGCTGGCTCAACCCCTCCACTTTTACCTTTTTCCGAATTCGTTCGTAATCCGCCACCGTCAGCATCCTTCCCGCCTCCCCCAATCGTTGAAAATGATCCATCAAATCAATCATCTACAACTTTAGGAAAAGCTTCAAACGGTGGCGCTATTTTGCAAGCTTTTTTAGGTCAGTGGCTGGCTCCATTTTACGTGCACGTTGCCAAGCATTGGAGAACCTACGGATTTTTGTATCCACGCGCAACGCCCAGGCGCTTGCAAGTATTGACGAGGCTGGCGAGGATTTGATCGCCCTGCATCTGCTGGAGGTTCCCAACACGCTGCATGTGAGCTTGCTGTCCACGAATCTGATCGAGAATTCGATCCGCAACATTCGCGGCAGGATCGGGCGGGTGACGCGCTGGCGTCCCGAGACCGACCAGCCGCAGCGCTGGCTTTCAATGGCGCTTACGGAGATCGAAAAAGGCTTTCGCCGGATCGGCGGCTACCGGGATTTGTTGGCTTTGGCTGAGGCACTGAAAAAGGAGAAGAAAAAGGAAGCGCCCAAACCGGGGAGAGTTGCGGCAAGTCCAGCGCATGTGGATTCCCAGCCATCCTGTGGCGTCTGAGAGTATCGGCTTCGCCGATATGGGGACGCTGTCCCCAAACCCCTGGGATTTTTCGCTTTATCGATTGCCCGGCGGGAGAAAAAAGAAAAACGGACAAAGCAAAAGCCTCGCCCGCCGGTGTAATCATCCGCTCGGGCGCTCAGGTTGCTTCCCAGCAGAGCCGTACCCTCCCGGCGGACGGGGTGAGCGTAGCTCGAAAACGGAATCATTGGCAAGAAACATTGCTGAGAAAGGAGTTGACAGTCGAAGGATCAGGCGCTTAACATTAAGACCATCAACAAACGGAGATCGTCGGAAGATTTAACAACTGGTGGGACATCCCCGTAATTTCCCCGCCGATTGACGAAGACAAACAAATGGCCGGAAAGCGGATCCTCGCCCATGGCGTGCTTGACCAGACCCGTCAAACCGTTGAACGATTTCCGCATGTCGCAAGGCGCGCCGTACAGATAGACTCGGATTCCACCTTCGGGAAAAAACATCAGCTGCGTCTCAGGGTCAGTGTCACGCCGTCGCCGAGATCCAGCACGACTTCGAAAAACCTCGCGCTGGAAAACTTTGCCTCGGCCTTGTTGCCATCGCCTTCCTTGCCAAGGCGACCGACAGGACCCATGTCGATGAACACGGGAGATTCGTCCGTGTTCTCCGAGGGAGAAGGTCCGTCCGATAGGCGGCGTCGCCAGCGGTAGAAATTCGAAACCCGGATCGATTCTCTGTCGCAGAATCGCTTCGCGCTCAGACCGCTTTTCGCCTGTTGACGAATGATCTTTTCCCACTGCAACTTGCTGCGTCTCACCTGCTGCTTCATGACCGCCTCCTGAAATGTCACAAAGCACCGAGTTTATAGATTGTCAAAGATCAGATCCAGAACGCCGGTCTCTTACCGCTTACGCCAAGGCGACCGACAGGACCCATGTCGATGAACACGGACGAGTCTCCCGTGTTCATCGACATGGGTTCTGTTGGTCTCCTTGATGAGGAAAGGCGATGGCAACAAGGCCGCGGCAAAGTCTTCCAGCGCGAGATTTTTACGAGTGTCCCATCGTTGCTGGACATTGACAATTTGCTGCAATTTACCAGGAACTTGAGTTACCATCGTGATCCCCAGACAAAACCTTTTATTCCTTCATAAATCCACCCTGGTGCAGTCTCTTCCGGATTGTTGGCAAACAAATGGAGTTGTTCAGGCTGTTTATTGTACCTTCGCAAGTCCCTAATATAAGGTGAACTTGCATCAATTGGCCGGTAATAGTTGCCTTCTGGAGAATTGACCTTATCATACCAAATATATCCTAATGTATCCCCTTGGGTGTATCCGATATCTAAAAGAGAATTGATTTCTCCACTGTTTGATCGAATCAGCAAGTGATCGTCGTTCTTGTAGAAATGAATAAGACCAATAGTATTTGGATGATAATTTTTATACAGGAAAAATACAGGACCATCAAATTCCAATGTATGACCAACACATCCAGAAGGTGTTGTTGTAGAATTTCCCCAGCATCTTGCTCTAGCAGACATGGACATTGAAGTCTTCCAGAAACGGTAAACCGGAACCCAACAGGACTCCAATTCATCGATAGTTCCATCACCATCGTCGTCCACGCCATTGCAAACTTCTTCCGGAGTAACGCAAGTGGAACTATAGTTGCAACTGACGCTGCTTGAACCGGCTGAACACAGTTCGTCACTATCGCAATATTTAATCGTCTGCCACCCCTGCCATACTGTAGAACCGGAGCAAGAGGAGGATCCGCCGGAGCAATAGCGATACTTGTATCTTCTCTGTCCATCGTCACCACACGAAGAACCGGCACACTGATACTCTTCATCGTAGGAGTAATTGCAAACTCTGCTGGATGAGTCAAAATTGCATCCATCCGAGCAACAGTCTCCGCCAGAACATTCACACGTTACACAACCACCATTGCAAGTCGGATCACCAGGAGTGCAGAATTCCGTTGACGAACAGTTGTCTTCTGTTAGCCAAGATTTCCAGGGGCTATAACTACCATCGCACGCTTCGCTGGTGCCGGAGCAATAGCGATCACGATAATGGATACCCACATCATCGCCGCAGGCTGTGCCCCAGGGACATCCATATTCGTACTGTGCATTTATCTGGCAAATTTCGGAAGAGGGTTTATATTCGCAATTGTCACAGCAGACACCCGATGGACATATGCATTCAGGAGAACAAGTGACACTTAGGCCTTTTCGATCCCAATGCTCAACCCAAGAATAATCAACTAGACCATGCCATGTCTTGTTTCTGAATCTGTACACGTTCAACGAAAGCGTTTCCGTATTTGGCAGCAATCCAATAAACTCCTCTTCTTGCTTATCATAACCAACATAAACACCAAATTGTAAATCGACAGCAGTTCTTCCTGGTGGTTGCCCAACCATCCAGTCGGAAGCTTCCAATAGCCCATTCAAGATTGATATCGGTATTAGAAGATCGGCGGAGATTCGATTCCTTACGGGCCCATCGTATGGATTGATGTACAGAGGCCTATCACTTTCTACCCAGTAGGTGTTCTGTTTACACCGAGGAACACCCTCGCACATATTCGCGACAAGATCTGCCCCTTGACTTGTTAGCCAATCTATAATTTCCCATGTAGCTAGTTTTATTGCATTATTAGTGATACTTTGGCCAGCGTTCATGAAATATTTATTCTTTAATGCACGAGAAAATCCACTGCTACCGAGATCAAGACCTGCTTCTTCCCATGATTTTTCTGACTCAAAATCGCCTCGGAAATCAACCTCAATTTGATCTCCTTCTACAACAGATAGAGTACTGATGAATTGCCTATCTCTGGTCATCTCAATGGATTTGATATCAGACGGCAATACATCCATGACCATCTTTATTCTTTCAAGAGCAGCAATGACTTTATGAAGCTTCCTGCCTGCAATAATCCCGAACGGATTTAACGTGATGACGCTCACAACGTAGGAACCAAATTCAATTACAGACAAAGCGGAACATATATTTGTAAGCAGCATATTGGCTGTATCAATACGTCGCATTGTTCCTGTAAACCAATATTCCCCAGAGGAATATCCTTGAGCAGATCGCATACCGGAACCTGGTCGCTCACCTATAAATTGCAGGTTCGCCATGATGTCCAATACACCAGAATGTTTTAGGGATTTCCAAACAGGCTCATATTGCGCATCATCCTGAAGAGTTCTTAGCTCGTCCAAGGCACTTAATATTAGTTCATGGCTCTTAGAAAGATGCAACAGTAAAAACTCTTCTTCCTCCTCAGTCATCAAACCATAATCTGAATTCAAATCAGAGATTGCATCATCTACAGTTGTATTGAGCTCAATCATTCGCGATTCAAATACATCTGCGATCTGCTCTGGTGTTGGTGCCGTCTCTGTCGAAGTAGTAATTGAAAAAGATGCTGAATCAGAAAGAGTACCTGCCTCAATCCGTTGAACTCGAATGCTCATCGTAATTGGGTCAAGGGGTGGTACAAGAAACTTTGCGGAACCTTCGAATACGGCTACTGGCGATAAAGCAGCATCTCCAAGCCAAATCAAAATAGCCTCGCCCGCTTGAATAGAAGGCAATGAAACTGTTACAAAATGACCAGGTTCCGCTGAAGTAGGATCAAGATTCGGAACATCAGAAGATTCCACTGGTAATATTATACAAGTCTCTCCATTAAAATTCTTACCCTGCGGGCACTCGCAAATACCCACGCCAGAGATTTCGGTGCAAGATCCTTCGCCACAATCAGTTGTTGAGCAACCATTGTAAACAAGCATCTCACACAACCCCGTCTCCCAATTGCATTCACCTTCTCCGCAATCATTCGGTTCACACCATCCCCCGCAACCATCCGGCCCGCATTCCTTATCCTCGCATGAAGGAGTACATTCTGTAACACAACGAGTGGTCCAGCTTTCGCTTTTTCCTCGATCAGGAGTGCTCGCATTTTCGAAATTTACAGTCCAGGCATTTAGTGTGGAATCTGAACGCGTTGATGAGGACCATGTATTGTTTGCTGCTCCCGATAGTCCGAGATATCTATAAACGCCACCATCATCTACGTCAGGACCTTCTGATACGGTGCATCCATAACAATCTCCGTCGTAACAACTCCCAACCAGACAGTCAGATGAAACCGTACAGATTCCACCAGTTTCTGTTGTTGGACACCCCTGTATGATCGTCCTTAATTCATCTATTGTCGGCAGAGACCATGATTCAATATTTCCAAGGGTCAGTGCTTCACAATAACTGTTCGCATCATTCCAATTATTCCCTGATCCTGGAGGATTCTGCCAAATCAGCCCCGTCTCCACATCAAACCAGCACCAGCCGTTGGGAGACCATTCGTAAGAATCTAATTCAGGATCACATACTCCGCAAGGATTGTTTGGGTTTAGATCTCCTTCAAGATAGTAGCGACTATCAATCAGACATTCGACAGATGGGTTGAAATCGTCATCTGATATTTCTGCATCTATATCTTCGATCTCATCTTCGAGGCCTTCATTACTCATTGAATCCTCTTCACTTGATTCATCCTCAAAAGATTCAACGAATTCATCCATTTCAGTAGGTCCATCTTCAAAATCGCCGTCAGAAGTATCAATATCAGTCAAGTCGAGATCCCCATCAACGACAACGTCTTCACGTACACACCGAAAACCATCAACGTCGCTTACTTGATCTTCTGAAGGCATGTACGTAACATAGTTAGCCATGAGGAGGGAGTGGTTGCGCTCGTGGAAAGCGCTCCCCCTCCTTGCAGTAGCTGTTCCATCACTAGTTGCAAGAGCTCGCTCATTAATATTGGCGATCATGTCGCAAAGGCCGCTTATGCTATTCCCCTGTTCTTTGCTACATACGGGCCAAGTATGCGATGTCCAGCATCCCTGGGAACTTAAAATATTGTAATCTTCGGCAAATATGCACAAATTGCACGTCGGAGAATCATCCCCCCAGGCATAATCCCAAGCACCATTATTAGAGGCTTCTGCATACCATTCCTCTTCAGTGGGGAGTCGCCCTCCTGCCCATTCACAAAAAGACTTCATCGCCGTTCCTGGAATACAGTTGATCGGGTGATCTCCTCGATCGGCGTACTGTGAGTTGCACCTATCCGTGTATTCATCGATGGCGTCTGCACTGCAGGATCCAGCCAACACGCAAGCTTGATACTGATCCACGGTTATTTCCGATTTCGTGAATTCAACGTCAGCGGGTTGACTGTAAAGCCAATTTAAACCTCCAACTGCACATTGATTATATAAGTTGCAAGTAAAGCCACTTTCACACACTCCACAGCTATTCCCGCATCCATCATCACCACATTTCTGGTTTTCTCCGCATTTACATGATTTAACAAGACGAAAGCCTGTATCTCCACGATGTGTATCGGGCGAAAGAGGACCTCGATGAGCACAACGACTAATCCAGGCTTCTTCGTCAAAGCTACCACCCCGAGTGATTTTAGGGGTGTCTCCATCTCCTCCGGTTGGATCAATAGCGGTTTCTGGATAAGTTCCATAGGTGTCCCATACCCAGTTATATACGTTGCCGCTCATATCGAAAAGCCCCCAGCTATTGCTGATCTTTTCTTTAATAGGATGTGGCAAGCTATCAGCATTTCCGCAGTACCAGGCAATTTCATTCAGATTGTTGTCGAGAGTGCAGTCAGTGACAGTAATATCTCCATTATAAAAAGCAGTATTACTTCCAGATCTTGCGGCATATTCCCATTCTGATTCCGTTGGCAATCGGTATCCTTCACAATCCTGTGGCTTTGAAATATTGTTCAAGGAAACGGAAGCGCAGCTATATATCGACTCGTTGCAAGAATCATCTGCTTCTTCGCAACCTTCTCCGATCGTTCCTGTACAATTTTCAAGAACATAGCAGGACGCTAAACCATACTTTTCCGACAAGGCATTGGCATATTGGAGTGCTTCATACCAATTTACCATCTCCACCGGACAGTCATCACCACAATATGTGCCTTCGCCATTGAGACCATAATAACCAGGCTCACTTGACCATCCTTTAATTTGTGCAACAGTTCGCCATTCAGATTGCGTCACCTCATTATCCATCATAGAAAAACCTTGCGTAAGATGAACCTCATGCAAAGTCTCATGGTCAATTCTACCCAACTCGGTTTCACACTCTCCCGGATATCCATCGGGACATGTTTCATCGGGACTTCCCATCCAGAAACAACCAGAAGGTATCGTACACCAGCCTTCGTTACAGTTCTCGACAACTTCAGGATGAATGCAAGGAGCTATACATTGGCCACTTGAATTGCAAGTTTCTCCATTAGAGCAGGTGCCACAGGAACCTCCACACCCATCGCCACCGCAGATCTTATTATAGCAATCTGGGATGCACTCACAGGTTTCCCCTCTGACGCAATAGTAATACTCTATAACGCCACTCGCCTGATGACTAAACGAACCATTACCCGTGCTGATGTGATAAGGCCATCCTGAATACGGACCAGACGGCACGGTTACAGAAGAAAGAGTCCAATTCGTCCCTGAAACCGGATAATGAGTCGCAGGAGAAACCTGAAAATAGTCAATCAAACTTAACAATTCTTTCGTGTTCGGGAGACGCCAGTCAACATATCCACCGTAATTCAAATTCAAACAATTGTTTGAAGCATTCGGGTAGGTATCTGTTCCATGATCTCGTTTCCATTGCAGGTTGGTCATGCGATCGTAAACCATCGGTTGATAACTTACATCCTCGCTTTCGACGAACCTTTCACTTGTTGACCACTCGTCATAGTAGTTCGAACCATGCACACATCGGACAGCAAGTGTGTTGATTTTCTCACGATGGGCTATTATTGCTGGGATTGAAGTGTCATAGTTGCATCCATTGAACCAAACTTCCCATGCATCCTGTGTGTCTGCTACGTATTCTCTAGCTGTCCAGAACTGTTCGGATGAACTGTCGAATACCGTCGTTTCTATTGCCGGCGCACAGATTCCTTCTTTGAACAGGGTGAACAACTCTTGTGGTTCGGGCAGACGCCAGTCGGTCAATCCTTCTAGATCTAGGTTCGAGCAATACTGTCCAGCTTCCTCCCATGTCTTACCTTCTACATACGACTGTTGCCAAGTGAGTCCCGTAAATGTATCGTGTACGACATCGCCGGAGAGTGAGTATTGTTCGGGAGTCGGGGGGAAGGGGGCAACGCAAAGCATTGGCGTACACATGGACGAGACGCATTGCCAATCTTCCTGACATCCACTGCCACACGTTCCACCACAACCATCGTCACCGCATTGTTGATTCTGACCGCAAATACAGGATTTAACGAGGCGGAAGCCGGTCCAATGTGCTTTCCATGAAGGTGGATCATTTGAGTATCCTCTTGCTGCATTGCGGCAGGCGTCTGAAGATGAATACCACCCGCCACCACGAACTATTTTGTTCGTACCTGTTTCTGGTCCTTCCGGGTCTACTTGTCCATTTTCAGACAATGTCCCATACCAATCCCATACCCATTCAAGTACGTTTCCGCTTGTATCGTACAAACCCCAATTGTTCGATATCTTGGACCCGATTTCTCTTGTACCAGCGCAACTACCGCTATCACTGCATGTTGTTACACACCCACCGTATCCTGCATTTATACTGTTATTGGTATACCATCCGATTTCAATAAGATTAGGGTCGGCAGGTTGAGATCCGCATCCTCCATTGGCCTCTGTGATACTGCCGTTATAAAATCCTGTATTTGTTCCCGCTCTTGCAGCATATTCCCATTCCGCTTCCGATGGTAATCTGTAACCGGGGCATTCATATATACTTTCGAAACCATTCAGAGTAACATCGCACACGTAATTGTCTCGACAAGCTGTCAATTCGCCGTCACATCCACTGCCTGGAGTTCCTGTACAATTTGATAGCACATAACATTCAGGGAATCCTTTATGCCGAGAAAGAGCATTTGCATAAGCGAGAGCATCGTACCAATTGACACGCTCCACGGGGCAATTCTCTCCACAATAAGGGAATCTGCTCGGGTTAGTACCCATTAGCGTTTCAAATTCAAGCTGAGTCACTTCGTTTTGCATGATTGAATAATCATGAGTCAAAGTAACTTTATGCAATATCTCGTCAGTGTATCGGCCTAGTTCTTCTGAACATTCTCCAGAGTACCCGTCCGGACATGTTCCATCGGGACTACCCATCCAAAAACAACCAGCAGGTATGGCACACCAACCGTCCGTGCAGTTTTCTACTACTTCTGAGTGAGGACAAATAGATCCCTGACAAACACCATCAGCCGAGCAACTATCTCCAGAAGTGTCCTCATTGCCATCATTACATCCTTCACCTCCCTCCATAACTGTCCATACGTTTGGATTCGCAGAATCACAAATCAGACAGGATTCATCCCCTGTAGAAGCCTTTAAATCATTTTCGTCAATACAAATACCATCGATGAAACAACCTACTGTTACAGATTCAGCAACACACGCTCCTGCTTCACAAACATCCGAAGTGCAGATTGTATTCAACGAGCATGTATTTGTGTCGTCATTTTCATGGTTACAAACATTTGAAATACATACCAGGTCCGTGCAATCGTTGTCATCATCGGCAAGATCGTTACATCCATTCAAATCCACGCAATCCACGCAAACCCCTTGACCATCGCACTGATCCTGATCTCCGGTTGTCAGCATATCGCAGGAAACGCCAGTATCTTCATAAGTAAAACTACATAGATTGGATTCGCAAACCGCAGTTGCGCATTCATCGTCACGGTAATCCCAAGTCAGATCGCCACAACCTCCTTCGACCGTGTAGCAATCACGGCAGGCACCTGACACGCATTGATCATCTGTACCACAAACAGTCCCATCAGTTCCGTCGTTGAATTCGCATATATTCCCCTCACCACAGATCCGCTCAGAACAGTCGTCATCCCGCAGACCCCAAGTAAGGTCTTCGCAACCAATACCATCATAACAATCCTCGCAAAAGCCTGCCACGCATTGGTCACTCACAGCGCAAGCTGTACCGTCGGCTTTCACTTCATCCGCAGGGCAATCGTTGCTCTCACCATCGCAGTATTCCGCCAAATCGCACTCATTGGTTGTATTCCGGCAGACGGTTGTTGACTTTGCATCATCGGGACAGGTCGGTGAGGCACCTGTGCAGAGTTCTTCCAGGTCGCATTGGCCTTCCGAATTGCGGCACACAAAATCATCGTTCTCGAAGCTGTCTTCCGGACAGGTTCCATCCTCGGCACATAATTCAACTATGTCACAAAGGCCATTCGAAGAACGACAGGGCGTGTCGGTTGACTTGTGGTTGGGTCGGCAAATACCCTGCTCGTCGCAGGTATCCTGATCATCACAAATAGAAGATGTTGTATCGCCACAAAGTTCCTCATCATGAGCAGCCAGCCAATGTTCGCAAACATGGGTTTCCGTGTTGCAGGATGGTTCCGAACATTCCAAACCGTCATCTTCTAAGTCGGCGCAGCCATACTCGTCAACGCAGTCTACGCAAACGCCTTGGTAGCATTGGTTATCCTCGCCGCAAGATGTTCCATTTGTTTGGGTCGGATTCGAGCATGTTCCATCCGCCGGGTTGCATTCACCCGCCACATGGCATTCATCGAGAGCCGTGCAGGTTACGGATTCCGTCGTCTGATTGCAGGAACCGCTGATGCACGTACTCACCCCATTGCAGGCATTGCCGTCGTCCTCGCAGACTTCGCCTTCGTTGCCTACAGGATTCGAGCATGTTCCATCCGCCGGGTTGCATTCTCCCGCCACGTGGCATTCATCGAGAGCCATGCAGGTTACGGATTCCGTCGTCTGAGTACAACTTCCGCTCACGCAAGTCGAGATACCATTGCAGGCGTCGTTATCGTCCTCGCAGACTTCGCCTTCGTTGCCGACCGGGTTGTCGCAAATACCCGTCTCCGTATTGCAGGTTCCAGCCACATGGCATTCGTCCAAAGCCGTGCAGGTCACAGGCTCTGTTGTCTGGTCGCAGGAACCACTGACGCACGTACTCACCCCATTGCAGGCGTTGCCGTCGTCCTCGCAGACTTCGCCTTCGTTGCCTACAGGATTCGAGCATGTTCCATCCGCCGGGTTGCATTCTCCCGCCACGTGGCATTCATCGAGAGCCGTGCAGGTTACGGATTCCGTCGTCTGAGTACAACTTCCGCTCACGCAAGTCGAGATACCATTGCAGGCGTCGTTATCGTCCTCGCAGACTTCGCCTTCGTTGCCGACCGGGTTGTCGCAAATACCCGTCTCCGTATTGCAGGTTCCAGCCACATGGCATTCGTCCAAAGCCGTGCAGGTCACAGGCTCTGTCGTCTGGTCGCAGGAACCACTGACGCACGTACTCACCCCATTGCAGGCATTGCCGTCGTCCTCGCAGACTTCGCCTTCGTTACCGACCGGGTTGTCGCAAATACCCGTCTCCGTATTGCAGGTTCCAGCCACATGGCATTCGTCCAAAGCCGTGCAGGTCACAGGCTCTGTTGTCTGGTCGCAGGAACCACTGACGCACGTACTCACCCCATTGCAGGCATTGCCGTCGTCCTCGCAGACTTCGCCTTCGTTGCCTACAGGATTCGAGCATGTTCCATCCGCCGGGTTGCATTCTCCCGCCACATGGCATTCGTCCAAAGCTGTGCAGGTTACGGATTCCGTCGTCTGAGTACAACTTCCGCTCACGCAAGTCGAGATACCATTGCAGGCGTCGTTATCGTCCTCGCAGACTTCGCCTTCGTTGCCTACAGGATTCGAGCATGTTCCATCCGCCGGGTTGCATTCTCCCGCCACATGGCATTCGTCCAAAGCCGTGCAGGTCACAGGCTCTGTCGTCTGGTCGCAGGAACCACTGACGCACGTACTCACCCCATTGCAGGCATTGCCGTCGTCCTCGCAGACTTCGCCTTCGTTGCCTACAGGATTCGAGCATGTTCCATCCGCCGGGTTGCATTCTCCCGCCACGTGGCATTCATCGAGAGCCATGCAGGTTACGGATTCCGTCGTCTGAGTACAACTTCCGCTCACGCAAGTCGAGATACCATTGCAGGCGTCGTTATCGTCCTCGCAGACTTCGCCTTCGTTGCCGACCGGGTTGTCGCAAATACCCGTCTCCGTATTGCAGGTTCCAGCCACATGGCATTCGTCCAAAGCCGTGCAGGTCACAGGCTCTGTTGTCTGGTCGCAGGAACCACTGACGCACGTACTCACCCCATTGCAGGCGTTGCCGTCGTCCTCGCAGACTTCGCCTTCGTTGCCTACAGGATTCGAGCATGTTCCATCCGCCGGGTTGCATTCTCCCGCCACATGGCATTCATCGAGAGCCGTGCAGGTTACGGATTCCGTCGTCTGAGTACAACTTCCGCTCACGCAAGTCGAGATACCATTGCAGGCGTCGTTATCGTCCTCGCAGACTTCGCCTTCGTGGCCTACAGGATTCGAGCATGTTCCATCCGCCGGGTTGCATTCTCCCGCCACATGGCATTCATCGAGAGCCGTGCAGGTTACGGACTCCGTCGTCTGGTTGCAGTTCCCGCTCACGCAGGTGTTGATACCATCGCAAGCGTCACCGTTGTCTTCGCAGACTTCGCCTTCGTTGATAGGTGTTTCACTGCATAATGCAGTGTTATTGCATTCGCGTTTCAAACATTCGTCATCGCTGCAAACAACAGTATTTCCTACACAGGCACCGTAAATATCACAGATAGTGTTGTAAGTACAAGGATCATCGTCATCACATGCACTACTTTGCAGCCGTGCCTGGCATCCATCACAACATGTGTCGATTGTGTAACAGACACAACCTTCTCCCAGACACACACCGTCTTGACATTGATCAGGCCCGGTATTGGAATTCTGATCATCGCATTCAGTACCGTTTTCTTCATTAGGATTACTACATTCACCATTGGTTGGATTACAAGTTCCAACAACGTGGCATTGATCCAAAGCTGTGCAGGTAACTGATTCCGTCGTCTGGGTACAGCTTCCGCTCACGCAAGTCGAGATACCATTGCAGGCGTCGTTATCGTCCTCGCAGACTTCGCCTTCGTTGCCTACAGGATTCGAGCATGTTCCATCCGCCGGGTTGCATTCTCCCGCCACATGGCATTCATCGAGAGCCGTGCAGGTTACGGATTCCGTCGTCTGGGTACAGCTTCCGCTCACGCAAGTCGAGATACCATTGCAGGCGTCGTTATCGTCCTCGCAGACTTCGCCTTCGTTGCCTACAGGGTTGTCGCAAATACCCGTCTCCGTATTGCAGGTTCCAGCCACATGGCATTCGTCCAAAGCCGTGCAGGTCACAGGCTCTGTCGTCTGGTCGCAGGAACCACTGACGCACGTACTCACCCCATTGCAGGCATTGCCGTCGTCCTCGCAGACTTCGCCTTCGTTACCGACCGGGTTGTCGCAAATACCCGTCTCCGTATTGCAGGTTCCAGCCACATGGCATTCGTCCAAAGCCGTGCAGGTCACAGGCTCTGTTGTCTGGTCGCAGGAACCACTGACGCACGTACTCACCCCATTGCAGGCGTTGCCGTCGTCCTCGCAGACTTCGCCTTCGTTGCCTACAGGATTCGAGCATGTTCCATCCGCCGGGTTGCATTCTCCCGCCACGTGGCATTCATCGAGAGCCGTGCAGGTTACGGATTCCGTCGTCTGAGTACAACTTCCGCTCACGCAAGTCGAGATACCATTGCAGGCGTCGTTATCGTCCTCGCAGACTTCGCCTTCGTTGCCTACAGGATTCGAGCATGTTCCATCCGCCGGGTTGCATTCTCCCGCCACATGGCATTCGTCCAAAGCCGTGCAGGTCACAGGCTCTGTCGTCTGGTCGCAGGAACCACTGACGCACGTACTCACCCCATTGCAGGCATTGCCGTCGTCCTCGCAGACTTCGCCTTCGTTGCCTACAGGATTCGAGCATGTTCCATCCGCCGGGTTGCATTCTCCCGCCACGTGGCATTCATCGAGAGCCATGCAGGTTACGGATTCCGTCGTCTGAGTACAACTTCCGCTCACGCAAGTCGAGATACCATTGCAGGCGTCGTTATCGTCCTCGCAGACTTCGCCTTCGTTGCCGACCGGGTTGTCGCAAATACCCGTCTCCGTATTGCAGGTTCCAGCCACATGGCATTCGTCCAAAGCCGTGCAGGTCACAGGCTCTGTTGTCTGGTCGCAGGAACCACTGACGCACGTACTCACCCCATTGCAGGCGTTGCCGTCGTCCTCGCAGACTTCGCCTTCGTTGCCTACAGGATTCGAGCATGTTCCATCCGCCGGGTTGCATTCTCCCGCCACGTGGCATTCATCGAGAGCCGTGCAGGTTACGGATTCCGTCGTCTGAGTACAACTTCCGCTCACGCAAGTCGAGATACCATTGCAGGCGTCGTTATCGTCCTCGCAGACTTCGCCTTCGTTGCCTACAGGATTCGAGCATGTTCCATCCGCCGGGTTGCATTCTCCCGCCACGTGGCATTCATCGAGAGCCATGCAGGTTACGGATTCCGTCGTCTGGTTGCAGTTCCCGCTCACGCAGGTGTTGATACCATCGCAAGCGTCACCGTTGTCTTCGCAGACTTCGCCTTCGTTGATAGGTGTTTCACTGCATAATGCAGTGTTATTGCATTCGCGTTTCAAACATTCGTCATCGCTGCAAACAACAGTATTTCCTACACAGGCACCGTAAATATCACAGATAGTGTTGTAAGTACAAGGATCATCGTCATCACATGCACTACTTTGCAGCCGTGCCTGGCATCCATCACAACATGTGTCGATTGTGTAACAGACACAACCTTCTCCCAGACACACACCGTCTTGACATTGATCAGGCCCGGTATTGGAATTCTGATCATCGCATTCAGTACCGTTTTCTTCATTAGGATTACTACATTCACCATTGGTTGGATTACAAGTTCCAACAACGTGGCATTGATCCAAAGCTGTGCAGGTAACTGATTCCGTCGTCTGGGTACAGCTTCCGCTCACGCAAGTCGAGATACCATTGCAGGCGTCGTTATCGTCCTCGCAGACTTCGCCTTCGTTGCCTACAGGATTCGAGCATGTTCCATCCGCCGGGTTGCATTCTCCCGCCACGTGGCATTCATCGAGAGCCGTGCAGGTTACGGATTCCGTCGTCTGAGTACAACTTCCGCTCACGCAAGTCGAGATACCATTGCAGGCGTCGTTATCGTCCTCGCAGACTTCGCCTTCGTTGCCTACAGGATTCGAGCATGTTCCATCCGCCGGGTTGCATTCTCCCGCCACGTGGCATTCATCGAGAGCCATGCAGGTTACGGATTCCGTCGTCTGAGTACAACTTCCGCTCACGCAAGTCGAGATACCATTGCAGGCGTCGTTATCGTCCTCGCAGACTTCGCCTTCGTTGCCGACCGGGTTGTCGCAAATACCCGTCTCCGTATTGCAGGTTCCCGCCACATGGCATTCGTCCAAAGCCGTGCAGGTCACAGGCTCTGTCGTCTGGTCGCAGGAACCACTGACGCACGTACTCACCCCATTGCAGGCATTGCCGTCGTCCTCGCAGACTTCGCCTTCGTTACCGACCGGGTTGTCGCAAATACCCGTCTCCGTATTGCAGGTTCCAGCCACATGGCATTCGTCCAAAGCCGTGCAGGTCACAGGCTCTGTTGTCTGGTCGCAGGAACCACTGACGCACGTACTCACCCCATTGCAGGCGTTGCCGTCGTCCTCGCAGACTTCGCCTTCGTTGCCTACAGGATTCGAGCATGTTCCATCCGCCGGGTTGCATTCTCCCGCCACGTGGCATTCATCGAGAGCCGTGCAGGTTACGGATTCCGTCGTCTGAGTACAACTTCCGCTCACGCAAGTCGAGATACCATTGCAGGCGTCGTTATCGTCCTCGCAGACTTCGCCTTCGTTGCCTACAGGATTCGAGCATGTTCCATCCGCCGGGTTGCATTCTCCCGCCACGTGGCATTCATCGAGAGCCATGCAGGTTACGGATTCCGTCGTCTGAGTACAACTTCCGCTCACGCAAGTCGAGATACCATTGCAGGCGTCGTTATCGTCCTCGCAGACTTCGCCTTCGTGGCCGACCGGGTTGTCGCAAATACCCGTCTCCGTATTGCAGGTTCCAGCCACATGGCATTCGTCCAAAGCCGTGCAGGTCACAGGCTCTGTTGTCTGGTCGCAGGAACCACTGACGCACGTACTCACCCCATTGCAGGCGTTGCCGTCGTCCTCGCAGACTTCGCCTTCGTTGCCTACAGGATTCGAGCATGTTCCATCCGCCGGGTTGCATTCTCCCGCCACATGGCATTCATCGAGAGCCGTGCAGGTTACGGATTCCGTCGTCTGAGTACAACTTCCGCTCACGCAAGTCGAGATACCATTGCAGGCGTCGTTATCGTCCTCGCAGACTTCGCCTTCGTGGCCTACAGGATTCGAGCATGTTCCATCCGCCGGGTTGCATTCTCCCGCCACATGGCATTCATCGAGAGCCGTGCAGGTTACGGACTCCGTCGTCTGGTTGCAGTTCCCGCTCACGCAGGTGTTGATACCATCGCAAGCGTCACCGTTGTCTTCGCAGACTTCGCCTTCGTTGATAGGTGTTTCACTGCATAATGCAGTGTTATTGCATTCGCGTTTCAAACATTCGTCATCGCTGCAAACAACAGTATTTCCTACACAGGCACCGTAAATATCACAGATAGTGTTGTAAGTACAAGGATCATCGTCATCACATGCACTACTTTGCAGCCGTGCCTGGCATCCATCACAACATGTGTCGATTGTGTAACAGACACAACCTTCTCCCAGACACACACCGTCTTGACATTGATCAGGCCCGGTATTGGAATTCTGATCATCGCATTCAGTACCGTTTTCTTCATTAGGATTACTACATTCACCATTGGTTGGATTACAAGTTCCAACAACGTGGCATTGATCCAAAGCTGTGCAGGTAACTGATTCCGTCGTCTGGGTACAGCTTCCGCTCACGCAAGTCGAGATACCATTGCAGGCGTCGTTATCGTCCTCGCAGACTTCGCCTTCGTTGCCTACAGGATTCGAGCATGTTCCATCCGCCGGGTTGCATTCTCCCGCCACATGGCATTCATCGAGAGCCGTGCAGGTTACGGATTCCGTCGTCTGGGTACAGCTTCCGCTCACGCAAGTCGAGATACCATTGCAGGCGTCGTTATCGTCCTCGCAGACTTCGCCTTCGTTGCCTACAGGGTTGTCGCAAATACCCGTCTCCGTATTGCAGGTTCCAGCCACATGGCATTCGTCCAAAGCCGTGCAGGTCACAGGCTCTGTTGTCTGGTCGCAGGAACCACTGACGCACGTACTCACCCCATTGCAGGCGTTGCCGTCGTCCTCGCAGACTTCGCCTTCGTTGCCTACAGGATTCGAGCATGTTCCATCCGCCGGGTTGCATTCTCCCGCCACGTGGCATTCATCGAGAGCCGTGCAGGTTACGGATTCCGTCGTCTGAGTACAACTTCCGCTCACGCAAGTCGAGATACCATTGCAGGCGTCGTTATCGTCCTCGCAGACTTCGCCTTCGTTGCCTACAGGATTCGAGCATGTTCCATCCGCCGGGTTGCATTCTCCCGCCACGTGGCATTCATCGAGAGCCATGCAGGTTACGGATTCCGTCGTCTGAGTACAACTTCCGCTCACGCAAGTCGAGATACCATTGCAGGCGTCGTTATCGTCCTCGCAGACTTCGCCTTCGTTGCCGACCGGGTTGTCGCAAATACCCGTCTCCGTATTGCAGGTTCCAGCCACATGGCATTCGTCCAAAGCCGTGCAGGTCACAGGCTCTGTTGTCTGGTCGCAGGAACCACTGACGCACGTACTCACCCCATTGCAGGCGTTGCCGTCGTCCTCGCAGACTTCGCCTTCGTTGCCTACAGGATTCGAGCATGTTCCATCCGCCGGGTTGCATTCTCCCGCCACATGGCATTCATCGAGAGCCGTGCAGGTTACGGATTCCGTCGTCTGAGTACAACTTCCGCTCACGCAAGTCGAGATACCATTGCAGGCGTCGTTATCGTCCTCGCAGACTTCGCCTTCGTGGCCTACAGGATTCGAGCATGTTCCATCCGCCGGGTTGCATTCTCCCGCCACATGGCATTCATCGAGAGCCGTGCAGGTTACGGACTCCGTCGTCTGGTTGCAGTTCCCGCTCACGCAGGTGTTGATACCATCGCAAGCGTCACCGTTGTCTTCGCAGACTTCGCCTTCGTTGATAGGTGTTTCACTGCATAATGCAGTGTTATTGCATTCGCGTTTCAAACATTCGTCATCGCTGCAAACAACAGTATTTCCTACACAGGCACCGTAAATATCACAGATAGTGTTGTAAGTACAAGGATCATCGTCATCACATGCACTACTTTGCAGCCGTGCCTGGCATCCATCACAACATGTGTCGATTGTGTAACAGACACAACCTTCTCCCAGACACACACCGTCTTGACATTGATCAGGCCCGGTATTGGAATTCTGATCATCGCATTCAGTACCGTTTTCTTCATTAGGATTACTACATTCACCATTGGTTGGATTACAAGTTCCAACAACGTGGCATTGATCCAAAGCTGTGCAGGTAACTGATTCCGTCGTCTGGGTACAGCTTCCGCTCACGCAAGTCGAGATACCATTGCAGGCGTCGTTATCGTCCTCGCAGACTTCGCCTTCGTTGCCTACAGGATTCGAGCATGTTCCATCCGCCGGGTTGCATTCTCCCGCCACATGGCATTCATCGAGAGCCGTGCAGGTTACGGATTCCGTCGTCTGGGTACAGCTTCCGCTCACGCAAGTCGAGATACCATTGCAGGCGTCGTTATCGTCCTCGCAGACTTCGCCTTCGTTGCCTACAGGGTTGTCGCAAATACCCGTCTCCGTATTGCAGGTTCCAGCCACATGGCATTCGTCCAAAGCCGTGCAGGTCACAGGCTCTGTCGTCTGGTCGCAGGAACCACTGACGCACGTACTCACCCCATTGCAGGCATTGCCGTCGTCCTCGCAGACTTCGCCTTCGTTACCGACCGGGTTGTCGCAAATACCCGTCTCCGTATTGCAGGTTCCAGCCACATGGCATTCGTCCAAAGCCGTGCAGGTCACAGGCTCTGTTGTCTGGTCGCAGGAACCACTGACGCACGTACTCACCCCATTGCAGGCGTTGCCGTCGTCCTCGCAGACTTCGCCTTCGTTGCCTACAGGATTCGAGCATGTTCCATCCGCCGGGTTGCATTCTCCCGCCACATGGCATTCGTCCAAAGCCGTGCAGGTCACAGGCTCTGTTGTCTGGTCGCAGGAACCACTGACGCACGTACTCACCCCATTGCAGGCGTTGCCGTCGTCCTCGCAGACTTCGCCTTCGTTGCCTACAGGATTCGAGCATGTTCCATCCGCCGGGTTGCATTCTCCCGCCACATGGCATTCGTCCAAAGCCGTGCAGGTTACGGATTCCGTCGTCTGAGTACAACTTCCGCTCACGCAAGTCGAGATACCATTGCAGGCGTCGTTATCGTCCTCGCAGACTTCGCCTTCGTTGCCTACAGGGTTGTCGCAAATACCCGTCTCCGTATTGCAGGTTCCAGCCACATGGCATTCGTCCAAAGCCGTGCAGGTCACAGGCTCTGTCGTCTGGTCGCAGGAACCACTGACGCACGTACTCACCCCATTGCAGGCATTGCCGTCGTCCTCGCAGACTTCGCCTTCGTTACCGACCGGGTTGTCGCAAATACCCGTCTCCGTATTGCAGGTTCCAGCCACATGGCATTCGTCCAAAGCCGTGCAGGTCACAGGCTCTGTTGTCTGGTCGCAGGAACCACTGACGCACGTACTCACCCCATTGCAGGCGTTGCCGTCGTCCTCGCAGACTTCGCCTTCGTTGCCTACAGGATTCGAGCATGTTCCATCCGCCGGGTTGCATTCTCCCGCCACATGGCATTCGTCCAAAGCCGTGCAGGTCACAGGCTCTGTTGTCTGGTCGCAGGAACCACTGACGCACGTACTCACCCCATTGCAGGCGTTGCCGTCGTCCTCGCAGACTTCGCCTTCGTTGCCTACAGGATTCGAGCATGTTCCATCCGCCGGGTTGCATTCTCCCGCCACATGGCATTCGTCCAAAGCCGTGCAGGTTACGGATTCCGTCGTCTGAGTACAACTTCCGCTCACGCAAGTCGAGATACCATTGCAGGCGTCGTTATCGTCCTCGCAGACTTCGCCTTCGTTGCCTACAGGATTCGAGCATGTTCCATCCGCCGGGTTGCATTCTCCCGCCACATGGCATTCGTCCAAAGCCGTGCAGGTTACGGATTCCGTCGTCTGAGTACAACTTCCGCTCACGCAAGTCGAGATACCATTGCAGGCGTCGTTATCGTCCTCGCAGACTTCGCCTTCGTTGCCTACAGGATTCGAGCATGTTCCATCCGCCGGGTTGCATTCTCCCGCCACATGGCATTCGTCCAAAGCCGTGCAGGTCACAGGCTCTGTCGTCTGGTCGCAGGAACCACTGACGCACGTACTCACCCCATTGCAGGCATTGCCGTCGTCCTCGCAGACTTCGCCTTCGTTGCCTACAGGATTCGAGCATGTTCCATCCGCCGGGTTGCATTCTCCCGCCACATGGCATTCGTCCAAAGCCGTGCAGGTTACGGATTCCGTCGTCTGAGTACAACTTCCGCTCACGCAAGTCGAGATACCATTGCAGGCGTCGTTATCGTCCTCGCAGACTTCGCCTTCGTTGCCTACAGGGTTGTCGCAAATACCCGTCTCCGTATTGCAGGTTCCAGCCACATGGCATTCGTCCAAAGCCGTGCAGGTCACAGGCTCTGTCGTCTGGTCGCAGGAACCACTGACGCACGTACTCACCCCATTGCAGGCATTGCCGTCGTCCTCGCAGACTTCGCCTTCGTTACCTACAGGATTCGAGCATGTTCCATCCGCCGGGTTGCATTCTCCCGCCACATGGCATTCGTCCAAAGCCGTGCAGGTTACGGATTCCGTCGTCTGAGTACAACTTCCGCTCACGCAAGTCGAGATACCATTGCAGGCGTCGTTATCGTCCTCGCAGACTTCGCCTTCGTTGCCTACAGGATTCGAGCATGTTCCATCCGCCGGGTTGCATTCTCCCGCCACATGGCATTCGTCCAAAGCCGTGCAGGTTACGGATTCCGTCGTCTGAGTACAACTTCCGCTCACGCAAGTCGAGATACCATTGCAGGCGTCGTTATCGTCCTCGCAGACTTCGCCTTCGTTGCCTACAGGATTCGAGCATGTTCCATCCGCCGGGTTGCATTCTCCCGCCACATGGCATTCGTCCAAAGCCGTGCAGGTCACAGGCTCTGTCGTCTGGTCGCAGGAACCACTGACGCACGTACTCACCCCATTGCAGGCATTGCCGTCGTCCTCGCAGACTTCGCCTTCGTTGCCTACAGGATTCGAGCATGTTCCATCCGCCGGGTTGCATTCTCCCGCCACATGGCATTCGTCCAAAGCTGTGCAGGTTACGGATTCCGTCGTCTGAGTACAACTTCCGCTCACGCAAGTCGAGATACCATTGCAGGCATTGCCGTCGTCCTCGCAGACTTCGCCTTCGTTACCGACCGGGTTGTCGCAAATACCCGTCTCCGTATTGCAGGTTCCAGCCACATGGCATTCGTCCAAAGCCGTGCAGGTCACAGGCTCTGTTGTCTGGTCGCAGGAACCACTGACGCACGTACTCACCCCATTGCAGGCGTTGCCGTCGTCCTCGCAGACTTCGCCTTCGTTACCGACCGGGTTGTCGCAAATACCCGTCTCCGTATTGCAGGTTCCAGCCACATGGCATTCGTCCAAAGCCGTGCAGGTCACAGGCTCTGTTGTCTGGTCGCAGGAACCACTGACGCACGTACTCACCCCATTGCAGGCGTTGCCGTCGTCCTCGCAGACTTCGCCTTCGTTGCCTACAGGATTCGAGCATGTTCCATCCGCCGGGTTGCATTCTCCCGCCACATGGCATTCGTCCAAAGCCGTGCAGGTTACGGATTCCGTCGTCTGAGTACAACTTCCGCTCACGCAAGTCGAGATACCATTGCAGGCGTCGTTATCGTCCTCGCAGACTTCGCCTTCGTTGCCTACAGGATTCGAGCATGTTCCATCCGCCGGGTTGCATTCTCCCGCCACGTGGCATTCATCGAGAGCCATGCAGGTTACGGATTCCGTCGTCTGAGTACAACTTCCGCTCACGCAAGTCGAGATACCATTGCAGGCGTCGTTATCGTCCTCGCAGACTTCGCCTTCGTTGCCGACCGGGTTGTCGCAAATACCCGTCTCCGTATTGCAGGTTCCAGCCACATGGCATTCGTCCAAAGCCGTGCAGGTCACAGGCTCTGTTGTCTGGTCGCAGGAACCACTGACGCACGTACTCACCCCATTGCAGGCGTTGCCGTCGTCCTCGCAGACTTCGCCTTCGTTGCCAGCCACATGCGTGCATACGCCAATATCATTGCAGTTATCAACGGTACAATCATTTCCATCACCGGTGCAGGCTTGACCGATATTTGAAATCTGACCATTAATGCAACAGATACCATCGTTGGGTTCGCACTCGATCCATTCCTGACAAATACCCGACTGACAAAGGGTTTCCTCCGTATTCGGTTCGCCATCGTCACATGGGGTACCATCGGGTAGAGCAATGTCTGTTTCGTTGCATTGACGATACACTTCGTTGCACACTCTGGAGTAACATCCACTGTATTCTGGATCAGTGTTGCAGTCTCTAGTGATGCCGAGACATCTTCCGTCATTGCATGTTGTATCTACTGTGCAGAATAAGTCATCATTGCAAGAGGAACCGTTTTCTCTTTGTTCGTGAATACACCTATCAATCGTAGTGGAATCGGGGTCACAAGTATCGATGGTACAGTCGTTGGTGTCGTTGCACAGCTCGTTTCTGGGAAGATAGGAACATCCCGAGGTACTAGTCGGATCGCAGATATCCTGAGTGCAGGTAATGGCGTCGTTACAGGCGGGTAAATCCACGAACTCAAAATTCCGGCAGATTCTAGGTTGATTACCAAAACATTCTATCTGACCTTCGAAGTCGCAACTCC
Organism: Myxococcota bacterium; assembly: GCA_963663525.2. GTDB lineage: Bacteria > Myxococcota_A > SURF-8 > SURF-8. Next base: position 1,401,855 of record CAXXHC010000001.1, on the reverse strand, counting down.
TGCAAACCGCCGAACCAAAGGGTTCTGGACCGTCTACACAAACCTGTCCTAGTGGACATGAATCAGCAGGCACATTGTAGACACCGGTAGTTCCATTACATGACAATCTCGCTCTGGATTCTGGATCGCTAGTGTCGCAAATCAACCGTCCTTCCGGGTAGCAAAGCTCTGGAATACAATCGCAACCTTCTTCCCGAAAACCATCGGGGCAAGTTTCTACGCTTTTTCCAAGCAAAGTCACAGCGAATGGGGCGGTCCTGAAATCCATCTGGAACAATACGTTATCGGCAAAAGCGGATTCATACTGGGGTTCAAAAACCACCGCCATCGTCAACTCTTGATTGGGTTCGAGAATCGTTTCTGCGGGTGCGCCAGAAGGAAAGTAGAATGGGGATTCGGGTGGGTCAATGGATGATGACAGAAGAGTCACGGGAACCGATCCAATGTTTTTCAATTTAATTGATTTGGTCAATGGAGGAGCAGTTCCCACTGCAGAGTAGCAAAAACCAAGTACTTGATTCGCTGGCATAAATGCGATTTCAGGTGCCTCAACCACAGCATGAGCCGATACTACTATTGAGCTTGCTCCGATGCATTCGTCTCCTTTGGTTCGAATGGTATACGTGGCACTGTAGTCGCCTGAATGAAGGGAACCAGTAAAACCTATGTTACAATTAATATACTTTCCTGCCGCCAGATAGGTTCCTACAAAATCAATCGACTCACCAGCGGAATCGGTACATTCGTAGAAGGAGAATCTTGAATTTCCATCTTGCTCGCGAGCAGCAATTTCAAAAGTAATATTGTCATCAGAATCAGGACAATCATTTTTGATTGAAACTTTTATTGGCTCTGGTTCAAAGTCGGATGCCAACGTTCCAAAATCTGCAATGGCAGGTTCAGCGATCAAGTTGCAATCGCCTTTGCAACGGCTTTCTAAAATAATTTCATGATAGTTTTCGCAAGATTCATTGGTTGTAATGGCCAGTTTTACTTTGTCTTTTCCTGGATCAGCAGGTACATATCGAACACCAAAAGTAAAAGACTGTTTTTCCGGTAGTTGCTTCATGTCGGACATTGATCCAACAATTTCTTGTCCCTCACCACATGGTCCATCCAATAAGGCAAATTCTGATATATCACCTGAGGATATATTGATGTTGGTAATAGAATGTGTAGTGCTTCCTTGGTTAGAAACAGTAATGTCTTTGCAAGCACTATTCCCGAGTACTACGAACCCAAAATCTACTTTATCGGTACTAATTGTTAATTCGGGGCAATTTACGGAATCAATATCGTTGCTATCCAGTTCGCCCAATTGTTCTAAATCGTCGTCACCATTGACAGAAGGAGAAGTTTCGTGATCTTCATCGCTTGTATTTGAAGTAGCCCCTGAATCGGATTCGCAACCACCTAAAACGATTACAGATAGTATGTAAATTAGTAAGAATACGGTGTTTTTCATCGGAAAAATCCTGCTTGCGAAAAGTTAAACTTGTTGCATTTCTGTATACATAATAGAAGAAAGGTAGCATAAAAGAATTGTTTGTACAACAGGCTAAGAACGAATTTTGCATTTGCGCTTAAAATCGTGAAAAGGCTTAAGGATGCTACCTCCAGTATCCATGTAAATACCTGATATCAAGATGTTTTCGTGAGTTCTTCCGTGGCGTTCGCCCATGTTTTACCCATGACCATGACCAACCTGCCCCAGTGGTTCCTCAAATGGCTCATCCCATCGAAATTGCTCTTTCCCTTTCAAAACCTCCTTAGATCTGATAGTTTCTGCATGATGATGAGAATTGAATGCGAGATTTGCAAGTCATGAATACGCTCAATCTATCCACTAAATTCATAGATTTAGAGGACGACTTCTGGATGTTGGGTTGGGATTATCCAGAGGTGTTGCGACAGTTGGCGCAACACGACAAGGAAATGCTTCGCGAAACCCTGCACGAAGCGGGTCATTGTGTTGCGGCCTGGCATTTGGGTTTTCCTGTCCGGGAAATGAATGTTCGGGAAAGCATTGCCATCGAACGTGGATTCAAGAGCGTGAGTTTCGAAATTCCCCAGGCGAGACTGCAAAAAACTCCCGATGGAACCAACTTCTCCCTAGCGATTGTCTGTCTTGCCGGAATGGCGACGGAAGGCGTGATGTTTCGAAAAACATTCAAGCGATCCGCATGGAAGTCCGATATCGACGATGCGAAAGCGTATCTGAAGGATGTCTCTTTCGATGAAAAGCAATCCATCCTATTTCAACGAGCGGTGGAGATCACAAAAGAAATCGTCCAGGAGAACTGGAACCAAATTGCACGATTGACCGTTGGAACGTACTACCTCGGTCCTGTCTTGAATAGCGAACAGATCTTGGAATTGATCACCAGCGGTGGCAAAATTGTCAACGCGACCCCCCATTCTAATTAAAGCCTTACACGATCACCCTCAGCCGCTTGTATTCCACACACAAACCTAAATGCTCACCCCCCCCATTCAAACCAGCAATTTCTTCCTTCGATACGTCACGCGCAATCCCTTGAAGATCAAATGGCCGTCCCCCCATTGCTCACTGAGCCCACTTTCACCTTGCGAATACACGATGACTCGCCAGACGTCGTCAACGGTCATGTTTTGGGGAGCCGAATCATTGTCCGGATCGTCTGTTGCTAATGCCGTCACCATTTGATGAACTTGATCGGCAGCGAGAGTAAAAACACCCGACTGATCGACGGTTTTGTCATTGCCGTAGCCAACGCCGATTTCATCTTGCACTTCGGTCATATCTGCTGTCATTTCAGTACGATACAGTCGAATGTCGACTTTGTGTGCATATGAATCCGTGTTTTGCATGGCTGCAGCCACAGAGGTAATCTGTGCACCCGGAATCGTGGGGATGGGCAGGACCAATCGATTGAAACTGGCATTCGTGCGCATAAAACCACCGCCATTGTTGCCCATCTCCCAATCGTCGTCCGACCATGTTCCCTGGAGGTAAGTTGCGGCACAGGGAGGCACCATCCGGTAAAATGACACGTAATCGTCGAAGGCTACATCGTCTGCATCATCGGCATCCAAGGTGACAGCATTTTGGAATGTGACTTCTCCGGAAAAAGTATCTCCTGATTTCATGGCTCGATCGTTGAGATTGCTTACAAGCGCGGCCAAGGCTGCCTGAACTTCGCTGGCCGACAGCGAAAACGGAGTACCAGAGATGGCTTGTGTTGAAATTGCTGAGGCGGCATGAGCAGCAGACGACTCGGTTTCATGGGCATTCAACTGATTCTGAAGGGTCGAGATTGCCTGACTGCGATCGATGATTTCCTGAGCGATCGTATCGGCATTTCCTTTGATATTTTCGGTACTTCTACTTGCACCAGCCAATTCCGCTAACGCGGCTTCTACATTTTCTGCCGTAAACCGCTCTTCGGAATCTTCAACGGAAATACTCGAAGCGGCATGCGCTGAAATTGTATCATTCAAATGAGAACTAAGTTGCAAAATACCATTTGGGGTCAATGTCAGCGATGGCGCGGTCATGTCTACCAGATACCCATCATCCACAGTTCCACTTGCCACCATAAACACATGAAATTCATCGGTTTCTTTGAAATGACGTGCCAGAATTGCCGATTGATCGCCGTGAATCACGTGGTAACCATCGGTCTCCAGTGTCAGATTTCGCATGATGACCGGTGCACTGGCGTTGTACACGTGGGACCAGGTAGTTTCACCGGGCTGCATCCGTCCATAGGCCAGCAAAACGGCATGCTCGGGAAGATTCGGAATCGGGGGATTGAGATCGTCCGAGGGAGTTCCCTCAATGACTTCGTAATGGGCTTCAAGGTTGGGATAGGTTTCCAGGTATTCGTGGCGGCAGACGATCAGATCGTAACGATTCAAAGTTGAATGCCCTGGAGGGACTTCGACGGATATCACATCCGTTTCCTCAATGCGGATGCCTTCTTCTGTCAAGAGCACTCCGGGATCGATGGTTCCATCGGAATGCACGCGAAATCCGGTATACACTCCAGCAGGCACAATGCCGATCCATTTACGGTTCTCTCCCCTGGGATCCAAGGGAGCACGGTAGTCGATATCGCGGATTTGAGTCATTGATTTTTTCTTTCTTTTTTCAGTTTTTTACGATGGATTCCAATCGTTCCAGGTACCCTGATTTCGATGGGGTTCCTCGTTCCATTGCCGAGGGGTCAGCTCCGAATCGATCAATGGCAAGGTATGAGCGGGTTTGAGTGTTCGTAACGTTTGGTAAAAGGCTTTTTGCGGGGTGACGATGCCGTCCCACGCGAGAATTTTGACGAGAAATCGCGACCAGGTTTCAGTTCCTTTGTAGGATTCCAGCACTTCAACAGTGTATCCGAGTTGCGATACCCCTTCGATCAGTCCCGGTATCGTGCCGCCTTTCTGCTTGATGGTATAGGCTGCCAGCACGCGGGTTCGTAGGGATTCGTCATCTTCGTTTTCTCCTCGAAAGACTTGGCGTTGGCGTGCTAGCAGGTCCAGGTAGTCCCCCGAGGCAGTGGCGACCAGTAATTCTGGGATGATGGAAAGGAGAGTATCTCGAGCGTCGTCCAACTGCTCTCCCCAGATGTCTGTAAAACGAGCCACTAAAGATTCGTTTCGATCCTTCTTTTTGAGGAAAGTTGGCAACAACCACCAGAGATAATCACCCAATTTCGCAATGGTATCGACAGGTCTACTCATCGCTGGCCACCTCCATGGTAATCATTACGGAACCCAATTCGGGAAACTCATTCGGAGCGATGGCCACGTCGCCGGTCGGTTGCTCGATATCGACGGAGTACACACCGGGGATCGCCATCACGAGACCGATCAGTTGCGAAACAATGATGTCTTTACCCACACCCAATGGCGGAATTTCCAACGTTGGATCTTCGATATCGCCAAAGAAAACGGACAATCGGCGGCGGATTTCCTGATCGAGAGTTGTCGTATCGAAACCGGAACGTGGTGTAATGCTGAAGGAAATGGGTACCGAGACCATGACGGGAGCACGTACCAAAGCATCCGCAGTGATGGGGCGATTCGCATTGACGACAAGTTGCACTGCATCGATCAACGCAGCATCGGGAGATCCAGTTTCTCCCATAATGTACAAATCGACGGTGCCTTCGCCACGCGGCAATGTATCGTCCACAAAAGCGGATTTGACGCCGGGGACCGATAAGGCCCAAGATATATACGCTGCCGCTGTGCCGCCTTGGGACAATTCTTCCCAGGCGAGAAAACATCGTTGTCTGAGTTCCGCATCGGATTCCTCGTCTACACCGACAATCGCAATCCAATCCGTATCGTTGGTTACCGAGGAAATCCCATTGATGTACGTTTTCATTTTGGTGATGGAAGCAGGTCCGACGTTGAAACTGGAACCCGCGCTTTCCGCAATGACCGGTACCTGGACGGAAATCTGACCACTTTCGAGGATTGCATCTTCTGTCGTGAAGAAACGATATTCTTTGCCGGACTGATCCTTGGGTGTCGTAACAATAGAGCCGGTCGGAATCGGGATATTCGTATTTTTCGCTTGTGGGCGTGCGTAAAGAACATGTCCTTCCGTTTTAATAGCCGGTTTACGTTCCAATCCGTATTCTTGAGCTTTTCGATCCAACCAGACCCCGGTCGCCGTATCGAGAAAGCCTTGTTTCAGCATTTCGGCACCGAAGGCGTAGAGTTCGCCAAGGACTTCGGCTATGACTTCAGTGATGGTACGAATCACGGAACCGATATTGAAATTTGTCAATCCTGTGCGCTCGCCGATGGCAGTCAGCATGGAGGAAACGAGTTCTGTATAGGTTTTAATCTGCGGGGCCATTAGAAATCTCCCGAAGTTTTGTTCGCATTCCAGACGAAAACGAGTCGATTCGTAAAACCTTCCTCGATCGGTACAAAGGACACGTTGAAACTGGCTTCCCGTCCGCTAGGCTTCGCTGTCACCTGTATGGAATCCGGTTCAATGCGCGGACCGACGGACAAATCGTAGGTCAACGCATCCTCAATGGCGCGAGTCACCAGTTGCTCGAAATCAGGACGATCTTCCTCCCCGAACAGTCTCGGTACCCCCGCGCCGTAGTCCGGATGCCCAAAAAGATCGCCTGGTAGCGTATCCAGCAGATGCCGGACATCCTGTAAAAGTGTGGTCCGCCCATCGGGCGTGATGGCCAGATCGCCGGTCGCGCTGATTTGAAGATCGCCGTCGTCATCCAATAGCAAATCGATGCCGAGATTTTCGTAACGTGCCATGCTATCCCCCCAACAGTTCCACCACGGGTCCGAAATCCGCCGTAGCTCCAAGTAAACAAGTTCCCGCCACCCAGGATTCGAGATTCCAGGGTGGACCATCCGTGGCGGTTTCCGCTTTTGCCTTCAAATCGTCGATCCCGTTGCCATCGATCTGCAATACGTACAATCCCGACGATTCGATCAACGCTGTAATGGCATCCACGATGGATTGAATTTCATCGGCGATCGCAGCCAGCAATGCTGCCTTTTCGGAAATGATTTCAGCCAGCGAGTCCAGTATGTTTGCGTAGTCGTCGGTGACGCTCAGCATGCCTACGGTTTGCGTTAGAATCTCGGCCAGTCTGGCGAAAGGCGGACAGACTTTGCCCAAGCGCAGGGATTCCCAATCCGGCGGTGTACTCATGCCGTTTTCGATGCGGGTGGGAATATCAAACCCGTATTCGTCTTCCTCCCAATCGAGCGCCGGAATGCCGAAAAGCATGCCAAGCAAACGCAACAAACGATAGAAATCCGGGAGATCGTTGGCACCGACCACGAAAAACATGGCTGAAATTTCTGCATGTTCGGCAAACTGCGGACGGTGGATATCGCCGAAATCCTCGAAACTATTTTTCCAACGGGAAAGAAAACCCTGCAGGCCATCGGGATCTCCACTGGTAAACAACGGTCCCTTGTCCAGGTAGAAGTAGAGGCCGGTCTGCAATGGGTTATATAACTGGTTAATAAGTTCCTGAAGGATTGCAATCAACGCGTGCATGGTGGCATGCATGGAATCCGCCATGAAAGAGGCGAGTTCGGCGAGCGTATCGAGCAAGCCTGACAGGGTATCGAGGACCCCGGATACTGTCCCGGTGGCTTCGTTTACCGCATCGAGCGTAGGCGGCACACCAGGAATCATCGCCAGATGGAAGGGTCGCCACTCAGGCATCCAAATTCTCCTTTGGTTGCTGATTCACCGCCATCGCCGTTTTCGCCATGCCTTCGAACGCTTTTACCTGGGCTTCGATGATTTGCGGCAGGATTTCGTTCAATCGCTCTGTTACGTCACGCAGACGTTTCACCAGACCGATATTCTTGGGTTTTCGCCATTGCGCCGTCATGTCAGTTTCTCCGCGTCGCCGTCGATCATCACTTGCTTCGTCGTATCTTGTCTGTTCGTGAGAGTCATCGTTACACCTGTGAAATAAAAACTTTCGTACTCAAGAGTTGTGCCAAGGCTGCGTCCGCCGCCGCGAGAGCGGTTGCCACTGCCGGATTCGGCGCGATGGGCGTACCGAGATTTCCGATGCCGAGCGGTACGGTTTTCAATACGGTCAGAATCGTCGTTAAAATGGTCTGGAGTGGAATGCCGCAGGCGGCAGGTTGTCCCGCCGCTGTGATTCCACCCAGTTGCACCGGGCCGGAGGCAGCGGAGCCGACATTGATCATGGTAGGCGGCGTGGGGATGTTGGCACCAATGTTGATCTGGCCACCCATGGCGTCGAGTGCTAAAAATCCAGGCGAATTGACCAGGACCTGGTAGGCCGCCAGGGGGGCTGCAGGTGCAATACCGGGTGTGGCTGCGACGAGAATTTCATAACCGCCGCCCACCACTTCGCGTTTGTTGAACGTGGTAGCGACGGATTGCCCACCCGCAATCTGCTGCGAGACGGATCCGAGTACTTTTTGCTGGAAAGATCCTCCGATGTTCTGAGAAAGATTGCCTTTTGTATGTTCCGTCAACGTGCCACACTGGATGAAGGCATCGCGGTTGACCTGTAACTTCCAGGAATCACAGGATATATTCTCCGCGCCATCGACCTGCGATTGCCGTTTTCCCTGTATTTTCTTGATTTCATCGCCGACCGTATGTTCCTGACGTTTGTCCGTTGTAATCAGCTTTAAGGATGCACAGGAAAGAACAATTTCGTTGACGTCTGGTTTCAATTCGATCTTCTGACCCTGTTTGCCGCGAATCGCAATCGTACCGGAGCTGAACCCGGCGGGAGCCTTGTTTCCGTAGAAAATCGGGGATTCCACGTAAGGCCGGGTGATGTCGCCATCGTGAAAGGATACCGTGACTTCCGCACCTACTTCGGGCAATGCGAAAATGCCGTAGCCATCCTGGGCGAAGAGCGAAGCGACCGGGACGTTCGGCAGCGATAAACCCGGCTCGTCCGATTCTTCATCGGTTTGACCGCCGGGTTCCGGCCCGACCACCACGTCTACTCGGTAATAGCTCTCGGGTTCCTCGTCATCATCGTGAACCGCCACGACTTTGCCCAGCAACGATGGTCGAAAATGCTTGCGCAGATCCGGATGAAGACCTTCGATCAACGTGCGAAGTTCACTGGCCAGATCGCCACGGCTATTCATCGGTCCACCTCCGTAAGCCAAAGGCGACTGCGCGCACCTTCATGATGGATCCCAACCGTATGGCGTACTTGCTCGATAAAATAGCGAGCTTCACTGCCATCCCGATCCAATACCGAGATGATCTGCGAATGCCAGAGCGGCGCTCCCATCACGGTCAGCAGAAAGCGGTTGCCGGATAATGATTTGAACTCGATGATATCTTCGCCGTGGGTGAATGTTGCGACGGATTCCAGCTCGATGTTCCGTGGTCCCCAATGAAACCCACCGGTGGGGTCGCACCAGAAATCGTAATCGAGATCGAGTCGACGGTTGAGGTACTGAATCGCTTCAGTAATCGTGCTGTCATGCAGGGGGAGCTTATCTAAAATAGCCTCACAAAACGCTATATCTAGAGTGGTAAAATTACAGCCCAACACTAGATGTTGAATGATCGCTCTGGCTTCCTCGTCCTGGTAGGTTCGGGTTATGCGCGTGTCTGCCAGAGTTCGGCCTCGGCAAAGTCCCCAAACCTTCAGGTTCTCCCGCAAATGACTACGCAGGACCGTGCCATCGAAAAGCGGCGAAAGCTCCTGTCCACGCCATCCCCATTGGATAATCAACGGATCGCCGTCGTTCGCTCCATCCTCCCATTCGAAACGCAGGTTAGAGAGATCCAGGGTCGCCGTGGCCACCGGTTCCGAGCACGCCGCCGCGATCTCCATCTGGCGCACCGTGCCGATACGCGTCCGCTCACCAATCGTCACGGAGATTTCGGGAGCATACCAACTCATGGTCCACCCCCCATCGCATCGGATTTTCCTGCCCGAAAGGCGGCGGCCAACGGATCTTCTTCGCCCACGGCCTCAACATGATCAGCATTCGCCTGGGTATCGCTTTTCGTGGCTACCTCTGCCTCGGCGGTTGCCTGTTGCTTTTGCACGGCTTCACGACCACGCCGTTCAACTTGTCGCGCCACCGGTTCGAACTCGACAAAGGAAATGTTTACCTCCAAATCCGTGGTTCCGGGTTGATCGGTGACATCCAACCCCTTGAACAACACCGTTTTGATACCGCAAGCGTCCGTCAATGGTGATTGAATCGAGAAAACAGTCGGCACGGCATAAGAGGCCGAACTCGTATTCTCGCCATCTCCTACCGGATCCGAACGGTCACGGAACGCTGATTGCAAGGTCTGGTACTGCTCCATCGCGGATCGGGTCACCTGACCGGAACGGTTTTCCTCGTCTACCAGCTGCAGCGAAATCGAGATTTCCGTGTCTTCATAACCCACGGCTTGTTTAATTTTTCCTGAACGTCCGGGGATATCGGCTTCATCGACCTTTACCGACTGGCGGATGGCCATCTGACGATGGGGGACTGGAAAACGGAAACGTACATCGGCGATGTCCGGCGTGCCATCCGATTTCACAGCTCCCAGTGTTACCACCTGAAACGTTGCATTTCGGATTTCAGGCATGACCCACCCCCAATCGCAAGGCCAACCGACCGAAGATCTCGGTCAGCCGTTCTTCGAGATCGTCCATCGAATCCGCACCGGATACCGTGATCTGGAAGGCTCCACGCTGGAACACGACGGATGCGCCTTCGGCGCGGGTCTGGGGGTCGGGGGCTGGGGACGAACTCATTCCAGACACCGAAACCGATCCCACGTCCATTGGGGCAATACGTGGAGGTTGCAATCGAATTCGCGAGAGCGACGTGGAAATCGCATCGATCGGTCCATCGGATCCTTGTTCAATCCCTTTTGCAAACGTCGGCAGCAGCGATTTCCCCGATTGGGTCAGTTGGGACAGCGGACCTTCCTCCGCATCGGAAAACGGCAACAGACTCCGTAAATCTCCCAATAGGCTGGTAAACCCTTCCTTCAACGTGCTCCAGGCCACCTGAATTCCTGCCCAGAAAGCATCGATCAAGCCACTGCCCGCATTCAGGAAAATGTCTTTCAACCCTACCAGCCAGTCCAGCCAGGCTCCGAAAATTCCCTTGATGTGGCCCAATACATTATAGAAAGTCGCCTGAATCGTCTGCCAGGCACCCGACCAGTTTCCGGTCAAGAGTTGCAATCCAGCTTTGAACACGCCGGAAATCAAGTTCCAGACGAGCGCAATGGAATGATAGATCGAGGTCCAGACGGTGGTAATCGTAAGGCTTATAGAAGCCCACGCCGCTCCGGTCATGACCTTGATGCTTTCCCAGGCGAAGGTAAATAGACCTTTTAGAATTGCGATCTGCGGGAAAAGCAATTGAGTAATTCCTGCCCAGGCTCCACCGATGATCGTAGCAATCAAAGGCCAGACTTCCGACGTGTAGCTGGAAACCGTGGACCAGGCGTTGGTGATCGTACCTGCGAGATAGCCGACTCCGTAGGCCATAGGCACCGCTACTGCATAGAAGGCATCTTTGAGCATCCCCCATGTATCCGAAAGAATCCCGGTACTTTCGGCCATTTCGTCGGTACCGGACGTCCACCATAGAACCAGAGCCGTCATACCTGTAATCAACGCTCCCACGGCCAGCAGCACTCCACCCGTGGAAACGTTGACCATGGTCATCGCCGTCATGACTTGAGCGCCCATGATGAGTGCTGCACCGCCGATCAACAGCACACCAGCGGTCACCGCTGTCAGGACGACGACCGTTTTCGTAAGAAATGGATGCGCCTCGGCGAACGTCGAAAGATTTCCGGATAGCCAGGCAAATGAATCCGCCAGACCTGAAACAACGGGTAAAAGAGCATTGCCGACGGTTTCTACAAGAACGGCAGCATTGGCTTTCGCTCGATCGAAGGCGGCGGCAGCGGACGCATCCACTTTTTTAAAGGCTTCGTCCGTGGCTCCCGCCGAGTTGCCCATCTGCTCAAGGATGGATGCAAAGTTGCCTGCCTGATTACCCGTCAGTGCCAGCACGCCGGAAAGAGCTTCCACTCGCCCGAAAAGCGAAGAAAGCACTTCCTGGGATCCACCGGTTTTTTCAGCCACATGAGCCAGCCAGTTCTGCAATCCCATGGATTTCATGGCGGCGGTGGAAAACTCGATTCCGAGATTTTTGGCTGTTGCCGTGGCATCTGCTGTGGGTTTGATGACGGCAGCCAGCATTCCTCGTAAGGACGTCACCGACTCTGCCGTGTTCAATCCACCAAGGGTAAGTGCCGAAGTGGCAGAAAGCACTTCATCCAACGAAATCCCTGCCGACGAGGCCAAGGGCGTGACTTTCCCGAGCGACGACGACAATTCCCCGATGGTTGTTTTCCCCGCTTTCATAGCCACAAACATTTTGTCGGAAACCCCGGATACCTGACTTGCCGCCATGCCGTAGGAATTCATGATGGAGGTCAGGCCATCGATGGCGGTCCCGGTATCCGTGATGCCGCCACGCGCCAGCTTCATGGCTCCTTCAAGCATGATCGTGGCGTCCGTCGCATCACCGTACCCTGCCGAAATGGTAGTGTAGAGCGCACCCGCCGTGTCCACCGGCATCTGGCCGTATTCTTTGGAAAGCGATCGAACCTGGGATGTCAACGCGCCCATGTCGGTGGTCGCGGTATCGACAAGCGTGGAGACTTCCGCCATGGCGGCGTTGAATCCGGTGGCCGTATGCACAGCCAAGCCCAAGCCGCCTGCGATGATGCCGCCCGCCACCATGGCTTTCGTACCGAGACCGGTCAGATGCGACGTGGCCTGATCCACGGCACTCATATCGATATCACCGGGAATGAGCGAAGAATTCACGGACAAGGCCGTAGATTCGGCAGTTTTGCGGAAGGACGTGAGCGAGTGCTCCGCTTTCGTCAGCGATGCGGTCAGGGCATTGTGACCTTTGACCAGCACGCCGATGGTATGGCTCAGTCCTCCCGACATCTAGCGCTGCCGTCCTTTCTTTTTGATGGTTTTTACCGCTTTCGCCTCTTCATCCCGCAGCCACAAGGCCGCCCCAGCCAATTCGGCGAACTCGTCCGCAGAGAGGTCATCGACTTTTTCAAAGTCGTAGGCTCCAAAACTGTGGCAGATGAGGGTTCGCATCTGCCGGTATCCATCCGAGCGGCAGGACATCCGCTCGGCATCTATACGTTTTTTAGGGACGCTCCCTGGACGAAACCGAGACCTTTTTGGATCTGCTGGGCGAGCGTGACCACCAGGCCAGGTTCCCATTCGGTCTGTATGGCCTCGAAGTCGGGCTTGGGATGCATGAGAAATTTCTGCACGAGGATCTCGTTGGCTTCGGCCTCGTCTTTCACCGCACCGATCAGCGATTTGTACTCGGACCAGCTGGCTTTGCGGGCCAGGAAGATCTCGTCCTCGCGGCCGGGAATCACGATCTGGAAGAGCTTCAGTTTGGGATTGTCGGCGCGCAGGCCGTCGGCGATCTCGCGCACGTTGTGTTCGGTATGCTCAGACATGTGCCTTCTCCTCTCGTTCGTCCCACCGGGCCGGGCCGTCTTCCCGCACGTCCAGGTGGGTAAAGTCGTCGTAGCGGCCAATGCCGCCGTTAGAAAATGCGGGAATGGTTTCGGCGATGCGGGCAACCGTTTCCGGATCCACGCCTTTCACCACCACGTCGGCGGCTCGGCCAAGCAGATGCTGGCTGTCGGGGACGCCGCCCACATCGCGGTTGTGGAAGAAGCAACGGTAGCCGGAGATCACCGTCACGGGCTTTCCGATCCGATCCCGGAGTACCTGCAGTGTCTCCACCAGTCGCGGATCGACCAGCACCTCGCCGCAGCCGCAGTGGCAGCGAAACTCCCACTCACTGAAATTCCGGCTCAGATCGCCCATCAGCCGCCTCCCAGAAGCAGCAGCACTTCCTTGATCTGCAGCGCGCCCGTGCCGAGCATGACGCCGATCAACAGAAAAGCCGCGTTGCGAAGCAGCTTGATGGTCTTTTCCAACTCGATGACGCGGGTGGAGAGCTGCTCCACCGACTGCGCCAGGCGCTCGGTGAGCTTGACCAACTCGTCATGGCTGGCGCAGGTCTGAATGGTTCCGTCCGGTTGCTGACTGCACATGGTGTTTCTCCTCAGACCAGTCCTTCCGCGTCCATGGCGAGGCCGGAGAGCTTGCGTCCCACCGCCTCATCGTCCACGGAGAAGCCGCCTTCGACATCGGTGAATTCGAAGCCCAGAAAGCGGATGATTCGGGTGGCGTTGTTCTTGGGTGGATAGACAATCAGGATCGTGCAGTTGCGAAGATCCAGCAGGTCGGTGAACTCCTGTCCACCAACCACGAATTTCTTGATCTGGACCTCGCGCGAGCGCGGGCTGTTGACCGCCTCCTCGATGATGGCCTTGTTGAGTTCCTTGACTTCGAAGTCGAGTTCATAGTCTTTTGGACCGCGACCCATGGCGTGGGGTTTGCGGTATCCCGCACCGCGAATCACGGATTTGGACTGACTCGCTTTCCACGAGAGATTCTGCAACGCCATAACTTTGATGCCGTCGACGAGAAGACTGATTTCCTCGCCCTGGCTGCCTTGAATAAACCCTTCTTGCGACATGGTTTATCTCCTCACAGGTTCTGTGCTATTTCAGGTACACGGTTGTGTAGATCATCTCCATGGCCCGACGCGGCTGAATACCCAGCGACACGTAGACGTCACCCAACAGTCGATCCTGCTCGGTGCTGACTGCACTCAACTCGAAATCATCGATCTGGCCTGCATCGCGCATTTGTTCGAGCGGTCGGGCCATGGCGGATTCGAGTTTTCGTAACCCTTCACCCGCGCGGTCGTTTTCTTCACCGACATAGGGTTGCGCGGCGTCTCGTGCCGCTTTGGAGCCGTAGTAGACTGCACGCAGATCGTTGACCCGCGAGTAATCCGAGCCTTCCGCCGCCGCCGTCAGCGAATGCGCGATGATGAATCCACGACCCGGTTTGAAACGCAGGCAATTGACGCGATTCTGGATCAAGGTCTGGATATGACCCGGTGGAAACTCCGGAACGAGCCGCAGCACGCCTTTCACCGGTTTATTGATCAGCGATTTCTGCACTTCGAGTCCGGCCATCGTTCCACCACAGGCGGACACAATAGAAAAATCATGTTCCTCACCGTCGGAATCCAGAAACTCCGCGCCACCTGCGAAAACACAGGCATTGCGATCGCCCACCATGGCCATGCGCGTGACGATTGCATCCACGTACTCCTGCAGATCGGCTAGGTACTCTGCGCTGCCTTCCTCGAAATCACTTTCAAACTCCGGCGTTTCCAGAATCGCAAAGCGCTCGGCATGATGATCTTCCGCCATTTCGTCGCAATGCAGCAGAACGGCGGTCCACAGGGAATCGGTGGTTGCTCCCACCGCATGAATCCAGGAGGTATCGGTCTTGGCTTTCGTAGCTTCCAAGCCTGCCAGATAGTCGGCATTCGTGGGTTCGCCGTCTCCGGAACCGTTGGTAAACGCATCGAACCAGGCCGAATCGACTTCTTCTTCGTCGTTTTCGCTGGGCATCAGAATGAAGGCCGGACTGGTCAGCAGTTCCGCCACGTAGACATCGCCATCGTTAATGGCATCCGCCAGATTCGAGGTCATCGATAGTAAATTTCCCTGGCCCTCGTACACGCGCTCGGTGGCCGGAGAAACGTTGCGATCCTGCAATGTGGCGAAACTCGTTCCCAGCATATCTTCGATGATGTTGTGCAACCCGCTGGATCCGTTGGGAACCGACGTTTCATCAATCAAGGTCGCGGTTGGCGAGGGATCGGCTTCCCAATCCACCGCGATCTCCACGAGACGGCAGCTTTCATCGTCTTCACGCACCAGCAGCATCAGGTTGCCGCTAAAGAAGTGATAGGACAGCTTTTCCGGCGTGCCGGTGGGAATCAACGAGGCGAGGCTGACCTGGCCGGAAAGGACCGGGGGCTCGTCATCGTCCGCAATGGCGTAGACGATTTTCGCTGTTCGATCCAGCATCAACGTGTAGTCATCGGGATCCAACCCCTGGGCATGGTCCGCCAGGTTCTCCAAACTGGCGGTGGAGACGATATCGGGATCCACCAGGCCCAACGCGCTGTAGGACAAGGTCCAATAGCTACCGGGCGTCGGCGGATAGGTTTCCTCCAGATCGATTTCGATCAGGCGCTGGTCGGTACAGAGAATGATGTCGTCGCCATCAAAACTGTCCAACCCGCGAACCTGCTCCTCCGGATCCAAAATGGCGGTCAGATCGATAATATCTCCGGGAATCACCGTGCCGCTCGGATTGAAAAACCAGATTTTGGCGATTGCAGTATCGGTGAGTCCCAGTACCGCAAACCCGTGTTCGATCGTCGTCATCTGCTCGAAAATGGGATTGGCGGCGATATCTACGACCTGATTGATTTCGGCGGGCAGCTGAATTTCCAGGGTTTGGGTCAAGCTGGAGTTGTAAAAAATCACCCGATGCGGCGTTTCCGGCAGTGACCCTTCGATCAGGACCAGGTATCCGGTCGGCACGTCGTTCAACTCGTGGCTAATGTTGAGCCAATGGTTGTTGCCTTGGGAGCCGTACTCGGATTGAATGCGAAGTGTATCGACGCCCAGGATATTTTTCACGGTACGTTGCGCCCGAATGGCCGAGCCGATGCGGCAGGCATGAATGCGCGTGCTGCCTGCATCGAAGGCGGCCTCGATGGCCTGGAGCAGCGGACCACCCTGAAAGATGGTTTTCGCCTGTTTTTTCGCATCCGGACCGGCGAGCGTAACCATCTTGTTCGGTTGACCGCTCTCGGCAGGACCGATTTTGGCTTCTACATTGGCCAAGGAAGCGGGAATCACGCCCAAATGACCGTCTTCGTACTCGGTATAGGCGTCGGGAATGATGCGTGGGGTCGTCATCTATGCCTCCTTCACCGGTCGTTTGAGCCAGGCGTCCACCAGGCGCAAAAATTCCGCCTGTGACAGCCGGGTTTGCTTCGTCCAGCCGTAGGCTACGCGCAGGGCACCCAGCGTGACGGCATCGGTCCCGGTACGCCGAGCCAGGGTTTCAATAGGAAAATTCAGGCGTTTCGTGCGTTTTCCGAGTAGACCGCCACGCTTTTTTCGAGGGGTGTTGGACTTCGGAACCGAATGTACGGAGACGGGATTCGTCTTCGTATCCTGCTTTTTCGTCTCGGCAGCGGATAGATTCCCGGATTTGGTTTTATCCTTCGCTTTTTCTTTCGAATCGGTTTTCGGCGTATCGCTTTTTTTCTTGTTTTCGCTCATGGATTGCCCTCGTTGACATAAATACGCTCCATAACGTGCTCGACCTCCCGTTCAATGGGAACGATGCGTCGGGCGGTCAAGGTCAGAGCGGCACGATACAGAAACGGTTCGCCCGTGATGTCGGGCGGAATACTTTGGCGACCGATGGGTTTTAGGCTGTCCAGCGGAAATTCCGTGGGAGGATCGGTGTCCGGGTCTGTCAAACGGATCGGATCTGTCGAAAGCCAAGTCTTCAGAGCTGCTTTTTCCAGGTTTTCGATGATGTTTTCCACGATTTCCTGGCCGTTGTTCTGCCGATCGGAAGGGGAGGTGACCGTCAAACGATAGCTGACGGCATTCACCCCCATCTTTCCGGTTTTTTGCACAACCCCGTTTCCCGCATCGCGCACGACATAGTCCGTCTTTCCACAGCCCATCGGCTGGGTATCGTGAGTCAGTGGGGTGACGACGAGTTCCGGGTATCGGTGGTTGCGATTGGCCAGGCTATTCGCAAAAACATGCAAAGAGTCCACCTGCATGGCGGCCCAATGCCCGACGGCGCGTGGCAACGATCCGCTCATCGTGCCCTCCGTTCATAGCGGGCAATGGCCCGTCGGATGGCCTTGCCGAACACTTTGCTGGCCTGCTTCTTTCCTTCCAGAAAGGCGGGTTCCAGAAAAGGTTGGGCTGCTGCGTGCTTCGTGCCGTATTCGACATAAGGGGCATAGTGCGTGTTCGTGCCGACAAAGGCCTTCGCCCAACTCTGAATCACCGGTGTAATCGAGGCTCTCAGCTTTCCCGTATCCACCGGACACAGCTCTTTGGCCTTGGCTTCGACGATCAGCACCAGGTCACGAACGGCACGTCCTAGCTCTTCCGCGATCAGATCCGGCATTTCTTTCAATGCGTTCTGCAATCGTTCGATCTGTCGAAAATCGATCTCGATCATGGCGAGATGGCTTTTTCTACGCATGATCTACCTCCCGTTTTTCCAACTCCAGATGCAGATCGAGATGCGTACACGCGCCAAAACTGTTTTGTGGTTTGACCTCGGTGACCCGGTAGCGCAAGCCATCAATTTCGAGGATGTCGGACTCCAACACTCCCGAATCGGGCAGGACACTGGCGGCAGCATCGGCTCCGATCTCGGCCAGATCCTTGGGCGACAACGCCTTGATGTCGATGGGGATGTCGGCGATTTCAGCCTCGCGGATTTCATGGGAGCCGAAGAAAGAATCTTCCCGTTCCGGGCGAAACACGCGGGCCGAAACACCGGACTGACGAATCAGCCAGGCCACATCATCGTTCATCTGTCGGCGCTGTCGATCCTTCATGGGCTTTCCTCACGATGCCAGATCGACAACGGCTCGCAACTCATGCGGGTTTTGCCGGTTTCGTCATCCTGGAGCGCGTCGCAATGAAAACGCAGAATGCGGCCTTCGACTTCGCAACCCGCGAATACCCCGCCGCCGTAGCTCACGTTGTCGTTCCAATCGACGGAAAATGCCGGAGCGATGGTCGCCTGTTGGCAGCCCATCAGGTAATCTCCAGCTTGAGTGAGGATGGCTTTTCGCGAATCGATGACGAATTGTTTGTCGATGCCGCAACCAACCATTGCCAAACCAACGGTGATGAGGATGACGAGCAGAGGCAAACGAATGAAACCGCTACGTTTTTTCGGATTCGGCTTGCTCATCTCTTCAGCGACCTTTTTGAGAAAATCGCCGACCAGCGTGCCTTTACCGCCGCCCGCCAGGGCTCCGAGCGCCAACAGACCGGCGGTATTGCCGTCCAACGCGAGAACAATACCGGCCACGACGGTGGCGAGTTGCACCAAGGTGGTGACGACGTCCCATTTGCCGTAGGTGAAAGGATCGAGTTTGATCTTGCTTTCCATGGTTGATTCTCCGTTTAGAAATTCCGCCGGTTCTGGGTGTAGATCCGTGGACGGATGTTCAGGTGAATGAGGTTTTCGTCGGCAGCCGGATTGATGCGTTGGATGCGCCTCGTGTAGTCAGACAACAGGGATTTTTCCAAATCGCCCCAGTGTTTGGCTTCCTGGCTGCGGTTGACCCGCTTGTCCCCGGAGGAGAAATCCAGCCGGGTGGAGGCTTGCGCCCGAAGCAGACGGCAGATGAGAATTTTCGCTCGTAGACACCAGAGCTCACGGTGCGTATCCGGCATATCCGGGGAAAGACTGTCGTTTTCGAACCTATAGTTCACGTCGAGATCGAATCCAAGCCCCGATACGGTTCGTTCCAGCGCCCGACGCACGTACTCTTCGCTGACAAGCGTTTCGCCCGTCTCATCGGTAAAATCTGCCAGAATGTCTGCCGCAAGCACGTCCAACATCAGTTTTTCTCCTTGGACAACGGCGAAGTCCCCGTATTTCCAGCGGATTTCGGGCTTGCCTTCGATTGGTCGTTTTTGCGTGCCGTGGGATAGGCGATGGCGAGCAGGCCGCGTTTTTCCGCGTCTTTCAGACTCGCCGTCAGCGTTTCCACCTTGGCTTCGCCATTCGGCGGCAGGGTCAACGAACCTTTTTCGGCCAGACCTTCAGGGATGATCAGGTTGGTGGCGAGCCGGTTCGATACGGTCAGCATGGCGTTTCTCCGAACAGGTCAGGGGGAGCGGGACGATCCGATTCGGACAACCCCGCTCCCGTCAGGAATTACGCGAAAGTCAGATCCAGCGATTCGCCGCAATGGACAAATCCCGAACCCTGCGTGGCACCACCGACCACCGTGACGGTACCGGTCCCGGAATAGTCCACTTCCAGGTCGAAGGTTCCGGTGGTTTCATCGGTTTCGAGAATCATGTCTTCGGTTCCGTCGCCCGAAAGCACGACTCCGTTACCACCATCGACGAGGCTCAACTCGGCTCCGGCGGTACAGGTCAGGCGGATGCGCTCTTTGGCGGCAAGATCCTCCATCAGCGCATTCTTGAGTTGGATCTGGACGGCAATCGTGTCGTCCGTTTCCGCTCCGGGAGTCCCGAAGGTCAAAATGGCGAAGCGATCAGCGAACTCCTGGGCCATCTCATCCATGGTCACTTTCTGTACGGGGGAAACAGCGTCTTCGATAGGCATGGTCATTCTCCTTGTCTTGGGTTAGGCAAAATTCACATCCAACAAGGCCGTCGCATCCAGCAGAGGACTTCCCTGCGTGGCTCCGGCGGCCAATGTAATGGTGGCGGTTTCGGAACAGCGGACCACAAGGTCAAGCCGTCCCGTGGCATCGGTTTGTGCAATCAGGTCGGCAGACTCCGCACCGGAAAGCGCCTGGCCATGCTCGCCCACAGCCAGCGTGGCGCGATCGTCACAGGTCAGTCGCAGCACATGGGCGGCGGGAATCGGATTGTCGAGGTAGTCGCGAAAGTGCAGAGAAACGGTTTTTTCACCGGGATCGCCATCCTGCGCTGTACCCCAGCGGACCACCACAAACTTGCGCAGCAGATTTTCCGCCAATTTCGCCGGAGTGACCGTGCCATCCGGCAGCGCACCGCCGCCGAGCGGAATGCTCGGATCCAGACGATCGGCAGGGATCGATCCGGGTTTGAGGAAGTGGCCGTCCAATCGGGTCATGGCGCGCCTCCAATCAGGATGATCCGATCACCGGTTTTCAGCGCGATTTCCTCATCCAGCCAGACGAGTTGGTTATCCGCCACTTCGACTGTGTAGTCCTCGCCGAAAGCCAGCACCAGACCGTTCAGCGATACCTGCATTTGATCTGGACCAGGCCACGGAATGGGCAATTCAAACTCCGATTCGTCGTCTTCCGATACGACAATCACGTGCGCAGCATTCTGTTCAACGACGTCCAGCTTCCCGGATTGAATCGCTGCCGAAAGCGCAGGAGAAATTGAATCTACGGTTTTCGTCTCACCGGGATCGAAGATCAGCCCCGCGCCCGGGACATCGAGGACGGTGCTGAGAGTATTTTGAACGGTGATCGGCATGATAGCTCCTTAGGCTTCGATCACGACCTTGGCCAACAGATCCGGACGGGTGACGCCGTGTGCCGCTTCCATCCAGGCCAGCCAACCCACCTTGAACCGCTTGGGTTCGTTGATCGTGTCGGTGGAAAGCGCTTGCCGGATCGCGAATTTCCCGATTTCCTCGTCGGGAACCAGCATCACTTCGTTCAACGCCATCGACGCCGTCGAGATGATGTCCGCACCGTTATAAGTCTTGAAAATCCCCTTCAGCTGCAATTCACGACGGGTCTGCGGATCCAACTCCCAGCCACGCATATCGTTGGCACGAGCGCCACGCAGCAGGATGTATTTCACCCGCAACTCCATGTCTTCGATGAAGCTGATGGCCTGATTGATGGCTTCGTCCGTCAGTTTGCCACCGGTGACCGTCACCGTGCGTTCACTGGGCACCGCCGCTGAAAGCACCGTAATCGTGCGCTTGTCGATGGCCTTGCGGATCTCGACCCCCGCTGAC
Source organism: Myxococcota bacterium (assembly GCA_963663525.2). Taxonomy (GTDB): domain Bacteria; phylum Myxococcota_A; class SURF-8; order SURF-8. Next base: position 1,380,616 of record CAXXHC010000001.1, on the reverse strand, counting down.
TTCTGAATGTCCAGCATCGTGCCGACATTGCCGTGTTTCAGCACGCCGATGTCCACCATCGGCATCGAGTGGATGCGATGGATGGGGAAGACGACTTCCTCTTCCTGGATGCCGCTTTCCACCGCATCGCCGTCCTTGCTGATCCAGTAGGCGTTCAGCTTCGGCTTTTTCTGGTACTTGGCCTCTTCTCCGGCGGGAAGTTTGTGTTTCGTGAGTAACAGCGAGGTAATCTCACGCGTCTTGATTTCCATATCGATCGGCGGCGCGATGGCGGCAGCCAGCGCTTTCAACCCCTCAGGGCTGTCGGCAGCCTCGTTCATCAGCTTCGCCATCGTTTCCATGTATTCTTCGGAATGGACGTGGCTCAGGTCTTCCATCGTTGCCTCCTTTACACCAAGAGCTTGAAGCGCAGAACTCCCGCGCCCACGGAGATGGCCTCGGCCACAACGACGTTGCCCTCAGCCGCCACTTTCAGCGTGCCGGTCGAGGCATCCACGGCCAGGTTGTCCCCCGGACTCGGATCGCCCACGAAGACATCCGTTTCGTAAATCCCGCCCAGACAGAAAATCCCCGGCATCTCGCCGTCCTTGACTTTTCGTTCGAGCAGACCGAAGGGTTTGGCCGCCGCGTCATCGGATACGGCAAAGACGTTATCGCCCGCCACGTTGACGAACTGACCCGGTTCTCCCGCGCCCTGCATCTCTCCCAGGCCGTAACGAAAGCCCGGAGCCAGTGGTTGCACATACGACATCTCGTTCCTCCTTTACTCAGCCGGAATTCCGGCACGGTCCTTGTACGCAGCCATAAACCCCTGCGTCAGCTTGTCGGCCAGCGTGGCACCCGCCGAATCCGGCGCATGCGTGTGGCGCTCCCGAGCATCGCTGGACAGATTTCCCTTCTTGCGGGGTTTCTTTTTCGTCTTTTTGGAATCGAGGTCGTCCTCGGGAATCTCTTCGGGTTCCTCGTCGTCCTCATCGGTTTTCTTCGGTTTGCGCGTGGCGGCGATAGCCGAAACCGTCTCTTCGGTGGCCGAAAACGCCTCGTCGGAGAGTTTCATCAGCCGATCGAGTTCGTTGGCACGAGCGGATTCATCACCGAACTCACGGCCCGCATCCTCCCACAACGACAGCAGTTTCTCAGCCTTGGCCTTACGAACCACCGCCCGGTGCGTTGCCTGGGAGTCGTCGAGCTGCTTTTTCACCGCGTCGAGTTCTTTCATCAGCTTCTCGATCTCGCTCTGCTGCTTTTTGATGAGTTTTTCCTTTTCGGCCTCACTCATTCCGTCGGGTTCGGGCGGAGTTTCCGCCGCTTTCGTTTCTTTCGTCTTTTCGTCGGACATTTCCGTTTCTCCTTCAATGGAAGTTTGGCTGGCAACCTGTCGAATCTCCGCACGCTCATCGGCCCCATCGCGATCCAAAAGACCCATGCCGGTAAACGTCACACCACGTAGAATCTCGAAACAGGGTTTTCCCTTGAGCTTGCGGCCCTTGAAGTTTTTGAGATGGCTGCAGTACTCCGCTTTGCTGGCGATGGTTTTTCCGCAGATCGAGCACTCACCCTCCTGGTAATCGCACTCCATCGAAACGTGGGTCACGATGCCGCGCTTCATCAGCTTGTAGGCCAGCCGGGCAGGTTCGCTCTCGGCAGTGAACAGTTCGCCGACACATTCGATCCGAGAGTTTTCCCCGTCGTCGATGTAGTTTGCTTCGACGATGCCACCCACGATGTCGCGAAATTCTTGGGAATGAGAGAGGTCGATTTTCTTGCCGATCGCCGTTTCGGCAGCCCGTTGCAACTCCTCAGCGGTGAAATGATCGCCGTTGCGGTTGGTTCCCACATGCGTCAGGATGAATTTGAAACGCTTATCGCCCGATTGCTCGGCTTTTGCCGAAAGAAACTCCATCCCACCCATGGAAGGAATCCGTGTATGGATGGGATGGTTGCCGGTCGTCCGGGCGTCTTGCACGTCGGCGTGCTCCGCATGGGCCTCTTGAGCCTCGGTTGCGAAAGATTCGTTCGTAGGGTTCCCGTCGACTTCCAATCCGGTGTGTTCGACATTCGCCTTGGCACCACCGGGTGCGCAGACAAACAAATGCTCCCTGGCCTGGGAGTGTTCACTGCGCTGCGCGGAGATCTGGTACTGGTGGGTTTTGCTCTTCATCCGGCTGGATTTGCCGTTGGCACCCACGATGGTCTTGATTTCCGCTTCGCTTGGATAGGCCTGGTCCCGGTAGCTGATAATCCAATGCGGAATATGCTTGGCGGCCCCCAAAAACTCTTCGAAGAAACTTTTGGCGTTGGCTTTGGTGACTTCGGTTGGGATGTCATAAGCGCGGGTTGTGGAATCTTTACGGATGTCCTTGCCTTCCCACCAGGTCATCAACCCTTCGACGAAGTGGTACGCCCGCTCGTAATTGGTCTGCGAAAACTGCGTGGCATAGGGCGGATCGAAATACGCCACATCGGCATTGACTTTGCCCAGTAGCTTGCGCGTATCGCCATGGTGCGCTTTGCAGGATTTCTCACCTTCGAAGATCAGCGCGTTGATACGTTGACAGTTTTTGGCGAAACGCTCTTTGAACTGCGCCGGGGAATCCGCCCGATTGTCCTGTTTTTTCGTGGTGCCGAAATGGCCGAAACCGCCCTTGGCCGTAATGCAGGTTTTTCCCAATGCGAACAGTGCGATGTCTTTTTTGTAGCCTTTGAGCCTGTCGGTGTTCGATCGAACGATGTCGATCAGCTTGTGAACGCCAGGCTCGAAATACACCCCGCCGAAATGCTTACGGACGAAATCGCGGATATGGCCGGAATCGCTCAACAATCCTTCGATCTCCTCCTCGGAAAGCGTGACCGAATCGTTTTCGACAATCGCCCGAGCGATGTGGTGGCAGTAACGCAGCCGATCACAGGAATGCACTGCCAGGCCCTTGGATTTGTACATGTAGCCCACCACCGAAGAGCCGGAAAACGCATCCACAGCCGTGTGGGCGTTGTCCGGGGTGTTGGCCCAAATCCAGTCGATCAGCTTCTGTTTCGAGCCGATGTAGTTCGTGATGTATTTCGGACGCTCGGCGGTTTTGGCTTCAGCAGAGAGATTTTCGTCGTTGTCCAACAGCCAATGCAGTCCCGCTTCGGCGAGCAAAATGAATCGAATCTTTTCGGCGTCAGTAAAAAACATCGTTGCTCCAAAAAAAAACGGCCCCGAACAGATGCGAATCGAGAATGTCTCGAATCGCGTTGTCTGTCCGGGGCCGCTGGTGCTTCCAACTAGCCCTGGCGTGCTATGTCTGACTTTTCGAACCGCTGGGGGCTCCAGCTCATTCGAAAAGGGGAACCGCTTTTTCAAGCGTTCATGCTTTAAAAATAGACATCCTGGCGGATTTTCTCAATAGGACATTTGTCAAAAAAAATGTCCGCCCCCTGAAAAGAGGGCAACGTTTGATCAATGATTTCCTTTCGAAGCGCAAACCAATCGCTTGTCTTTCGTACTTTCAAGGCCGTCAAGCCGCTGAATCTTCTCCGTTTTTATCGTGTCGACCTTTCCGTTTTGAAAGGTGACGACCACACTGCCGAAAAACTTCTGCTCCACTAAAGAGGTCAAGTAATGGGCCAATTTCTCGATGTCGTTTTGTCTCATCGGATTCTCCTAACCGATCACGGATACGAGAGCGCACCGGCACCCTGGATGACAAGGGGGACCGGGAGCGTCATCGATCTTGAAAATCTTGCCGTCCAGCGGTGCACACTCCGGACAGGTTCGTTCATCCTGTGCGGTCAGCCACTTGACCTTGCTGACACCCACCTCCCGGTAAAACACCTTCCGGCCTTCGTTGTGCGCGCGAAGGGTTTCGGTACGGGTAATCAACGTGGCCCGATGCTGCGCCGAGCGAAACACCGTCTTTCCCGCGTTTTTGAAAGCGTTCTTATCCGTCACGACCTTACCGATCTCCCGCGCAACCTCCGGAATGCTCTTGCCCGTCAGCACCCCCTGCGTGATGGTTCGTTTGATCCCGGCGGCTAGTTCCGTGGTTACATCGCCGAGAAGATTTACCTGATAATTCGCCAGAAAATCGATCGCCGCCCGATCGAGGGTGGTGAAGGTCTTCGTGATGACCGCCCGCTTGGCTTTGCGAGAAATCCCTGCAAAATCAGGATGTTCCAGTGTTTTTAGCTGGTCGATTCCATCCTCGATCCCAAGCTTCATCGAGCCTTCCACGTTGGCGCGAATGCCGACTTTCCAACTTGCCTGGAGTTCTTTCGTGATGGCGTCGATCTCGTTTTCCGTCTCTTTCAGGATGGACAGCCGCAACTCCTGCCAATCTTTCAAGGCCGCCTTTTTCTCAAAACGTCGGATCTGTTTTGACACATCATCCGCTGCCGCATCCAAGGATTGCAGCACATCTTTCACACGATCGTCGGCATAGCGGTCCCGCCGTTTCACAGCTTTTTCCACCGCTTTCCGGATTTGTTTCGCCTGTTCGGTGTCAGACATGGTCCTCTCCGCGATGTTTTGCATAGATCCGCTCCGCATCCGCCAATGCCGCCTTTTCACGTGCCTTTTCGGCAGGTTGATCCAATCCCAAACGTTTTCTCGCCTCATCGACGGTCAGAACGTCCAACGCCACCAGACGCGAGATATCCTCCACACTCCAATTGCTGTCCACCACGATCTCTTCACGATCGCGTTCCTTGGCTTCCACTTCCGGATTTAGATTCATCTTCTCCTGCAACGAATTTTTCGAGATCAAACCCCGGTCGTACAACTCGATCAGCAGCTTTTTCTGATCCACCTCCGACGACAGATCCAAATCCGAAAACTGGTAATGCAAGGTCTCGTTTTCGTAGCCCTTGAGCTCCAACCACTCATCGAAGACCCAATCGAGGATGTCCCGGGCCGCTTGTTTGATCTCTTTCAATTGCACAATCATTTTCTGCATGGAGACGCTGGCCGTGGCGAAGTTGGGTCCCTGGCCGGTAACGACGCTTCTCGCCAATCCCAATGCCGTCAAAATGTCTTCTTTCACCTCGTGGACCTTGGCCTCGGTATTCAGCGTGATGCCTTCGGCTCCATACGTTTCCGCTTTGACGTAGAATGGCACCACCAGCCCGGATTTCAGATCCATTTGGTTCAGCTCGTCACGCACAGCATCCAACATGCCTTTGTCGGGAGTGATGATACGACTTCCATAGGCACCGCCCACCTGGATAAAGCGCAAAGGAGTGGCCCAACGCTTGGCAATGGCCCGCTCGGCGGTACGATAATCACGCAGCAGCTCGATCGACTCGAACGCCGGAAGCACCATGGATTGGCCTCGCATCTCGAACTCCGGAGCATTCCACTTGGCATGGAAAAAGAAATCCAGGTCCAAGCTGACTTCCTCCCCGTAAGAACCGTCCGGATGTATCGGACGTTGGATGACTTCCACCAGGGCGTCGTTCTCGTAGTTCAGCGTGACGGAGATGGGATTCAGGCAGATCACCCGCTCGATGTCGTCTCCGGATTTCGAGCGGACAAGGTAGGCCATGGCATCGCCTTTCAAAAGTAGTTGCAGAACCATATCCTTGACGAAATCGTTGAGTCCCAGGGTGATGAACGCATCCTTCGCCTCATCCCGAACCGTTTCATTTTCGCAGTTCAGGCGGATCTCGTCTCCCAATGCAAAAGTTCGCCAGGCATTGATGGCGTTGGAAACCAGCGGTTCCTCCTGATAGTATTCGACCGCTTTGCGAGCACGGTCTTCCCAGGACGTGGGAACGGCTTTCGTTGCCGTGACGTCGTTAAAGAATCCAGGGGACAATGCGGCGGCAGACGCTGGAGGCATTTGCATCGTCTGGCCGGTCGAATGGGTGTTTTTCTTGGGTTCACGTTGCTTTTTTTGAGTTCGTTTCTTTCGTTTCGACATGATTTTCTCCCTCAGTAAAGGTTTCTGGTGATCGGTCATTCCTTGACTTATTCCTGGAACATGGTCATACTATCGTTATAACAATGGACATACGTCCTGTGGAGATGGAAACATGGTCAAGCATTTGACGAAAATCGGAAACAGCCTCGGCCTCATCATCGAAAAACCGATACTCGAACTGCTGGGCATTGATGACGAGACCCAATTGGAGATGAAGACCGATGGCAAGGCTCTGATCATCCAGCCGCTGAAAGGGAATCGGAAGCGCCGGATCAAGGCGGTATCGAAAAAAATCATGGACACCCATGACGATACCTTTCGAGAACTGGCGAAATGACCGTTATCGATTTCCTGAGCGTGGAAGACGTTCTTCAGCTTCATGAGGATCTGATCGACCGGTATGGCGGAACCCATGGCATTCGGAGCGACGATTTGCTTCAGTCCGCCGTGGCTCAACCGCAGGCTACATTCGGAACGGACTATCTTCACTCGGATATCTTCCATATGGCGGCGGCCTACGCCTTCCACATCGCCCAGAATCAGCCGTTTCTCGATGGCAACAAACGAACCGGACTTCATGCCGCGCTTGTTTTCCTTTATTTCAACGGCTATTCGATTTCGCCAAGCACCCGTTTGGTTCAAGCAATGATCCAGATTGCGGAGCACTGTCTGGATAAAGAAGGGCTGGCCACTGTTTTTCGAGAGCTTTCCCATCTGGAATCCCCTCAGTAAATGATTCGATTCAAAGGTACGGGTCGGAGGTTGACAACAATCTCCACCGGGTCGTAGCTTTCGTAACGCTCCTGGGCGCGTCGCAGCAGGGCACAGCGGATGGCATCCACGCAATGGTCATTGCCTTTCGAATAGACCACGCCGTTGCTCGTGAGAATGTAGGTCTGGGTACAGAGTTGATCTTCGATCTCATGGTCGGATTTCGGCAGTTTCAGCTTGCGGGCGTTCAGGCTCTCGTTGATCAACGCTGTCATCTGCTCTTTCACGCGCTTCTTGATGGGTTTGCCCGCATTGTCTTCCCCCACCGCAATGGTCCCTCCGAAGTCGTAGCCGACGAGCCGTCCTGCCAAATGCAGGTCCCGGTATTTGTCCAGGCCAAGCAATTCCTGCACCACACTCATGCCGTTGCCGCCACGATCCACGCCGATTCCCACCGGCGCATACAACCGGTCGATCAGCGCGATGATTTCGGTGATGACCGGATACGCCACATGCTCGGCATGGATCCGCAGCACGAGCGTCAACGTTTGGATCTCTACATCCTCCTCGAACAGCAACAGTTCCGTGGGGTCCGAGGTGTAGCCAAGATCGCCGCCCAGCCAGTAGGTGCCGTTGCCGCCGGTCAGGTCCAACACCTGCTCCAGGCGCATTCGGATGGCTTTTTCGTCCTCGCAGCCTTCCAGGTGCTCGCCGGTGAGGATGCGTTTTCGGTACTCCGGAAGATTTTTCAAGGCCCGAATCACCTGTTCGGTGACAAAAGCTCCATAGGCTGGTTTCCCATGCTCGCCAGCGACTTCATGCTGCCAACCGGGGGTATCTTTCCCGCCGTAGAAATCCAATAACTCTCGTTCCCGTTTGTCCGACCAGTCGGGTGCCATCCAACTCGGCCAGCGAAAGACTTTCCAGGATTTGCTCTGAGTGATGCGGTAATAGGCAGTGTTCCTGAGACCGTTGGGTGTCGAGTACACACGAAAGATTCCGCCTGCATTCAGGCATTGCCGGAGTGCATCCCAGGCTTTGTCCGGCACCCAGGCTGCTTCGTCCACCAGCAGAAGATCCACATGAAGCGATCGAAAGGCTGCACCGATATCCCCGGCGGGTCGAAAATACACGGAACTGCCGTTGGTGAAGAACACCTCGAAGTAGGGATACCGCTTGATTTTTGGTTTGTTTCCCGCTTTTCTGGCAATGCTGGCTTTCAACTCTTTGACGCGATCCAACTGAAATTCCACTTCTTCGATGATGGCGTCGAGATGCCCTTGATACGGAGCACCGACCAGCACGGCTTTTCCCGGATGGGTAAACAGGAACCACAGCAGCATCGTGGACAGATCGACAGTTTTTCCCACGGCACGGCCATCCAGATGGACGATCCGCTTGCTCGTGCATTCGAGATCTTCGATTTGGTAGGAGCGATACCGACGTGGTGATCCGTCGCGGTTTTTCAGAAACGCTTCCCCCCATTTGGCCGGGCTGGTGAGAATGGCAAGTATGGCTCGCTCTTCATCCGTCAGGACTTGTTTGTTGTTCGTTGTATTCGTCATCGTAACTTTCCCATGAGCAACAGGCGATGTTTCAGATCGCCAGTTTGAAGTTGCAAATATGGCTTTCCCCAAAAGTCGACCCATAGCGACGAACTTTTACGCCGTCCGGTGTCAATCTTTGACCCTTCTTTGAAGCGAAATTCCCACGAGATTTCGGGGGGTTGCAGGTTCGTAGACCTTTTGCGTCCATGGTGTAGACCCTGTGCGTCACATGGTTCGGTAAAGAGAGAAATCAAGATTTCCACACGGATTCCGAAACCAGAAAAGCCTAAAGAATCCGAAGGGTTGGCGCTCTGCATTTCTTTTCGAAAACCATGAAAACTGGAACACCTTTCGCAACATGACATGGACAACGCGAGAGAAACCGCCAACCCCGAACCAAGGAGAGCACGATGAGCGCTAAACAAACCTACGAAACCCGGATGAAAGAAATCAGGCAGCGGATGGAGACGATCCGCAAGGAACTGGATCGCCACCAGCGGGAATTCAAACGCGACGAACGGAACTATGGCTTCGCGGGTGACCTGGGGCATATCAGCCACGAATTGCATCAGATCGAAGCTTTTTTGAAAAACGAAGACATCGACGACTAAGGGAGAAAAACCATGGCCCGCCTGATCAAAACGCTGAACGCGAAAGACGCCACCGGAAAGACCATCCAACATGCCCTCTGGGATACGAATTACAGCTACCAGATCCACTGCTGGGAAGAAGCCACGGACCGCAACCGCATCGTCGACGAGATTGAATACGACGGCCTCGCCGACCGCCAGGCCACCCGCGCGATGGCCATGGGAACGCTGCGCAGCCTGCATCAACAAACCTTGAACGAGATTCCCGGCGATCGCTACACCGACAAACGGGGAACCACCTGGACCTGGGACACGGACATGGGTCGCTACGTCACCATCCCCAATCACGACTGCTGAAAGGAACGAACCATGAGCACGACCATGAACGACCAAGCACGCATCCTCGAAGCCACGATCGACGGCATCACCATCCAGGCGGATCTCACCGGAATGAACGACGACTTCACCCGCTACAAAGGCTACGACATCGACGAGTTGAAACAGGTTTTCAACCTGGTCTGCGATCCAAAGGACTGGAGAGCGCCCATCGCGGTCTGGGTATCGGGCGAGGCCGTGCTGCCGGTGGTCGCTGCCATTGAATTCATGACCGCTACCCACCCGAGCGTACAACTCAACCCGGAGCAGATGCGCTACTTGGTTGAGAGTGAAGGATACCGTAACGGACCGGCTGGACCGTAACCCATCCCGGCCATCATCACCCACCCCGAAAAGGAGAAAGAAACCATGACAACCGTAACCCTGAAACAAGCCTGCGCCGAGTACCTGGAGCATCTGAAAGCCATCGGCAAAAAGCCCAGCACCATCGGGACGGTCAAGCGCACGCTCGATCTGCTCGTCTCCGAGATGGGCGAAGCCAAGGAGGTTGGCAATATTCTGCCGGTCCATGTGGATCGCTTCTTCAAGAGCGAAGCGGCGACCATGCAGCCGGGGAAAGATGGGTTGAAGCCCCGAGCCCAGGCCAGCATCCTGCAGATCCGCCGCATCGTCCGCGCTGCCCTGGTCTGGTGGAACGAGCAGGGGTACAGCAAAACCATCGCGCTCCCCAAAGAGGAACGGAGATTTATTGAACCGAAAGAGAAGCGATTCCAAGCGATGAATAAGCAGGACAACACGGAATCCCCGACCGCCGAGGAACCCAACCAACAAGTTGAAACTGGAACGGAAGCCTAATCGATCCCCGCTCGAAACGGTCTCGGTAGGGTTTCCCGAGGCCGTTTCTTCATCCAAGAGGAGAATGCCATGCACGTACAAAAAGGCGATACCATTCGCTTGATTGCCATGCCGGACGATCCCGATCCGATCCCATCCGGCACGGTAGGTGTCGTAGTCAAAGTCACCGAAGGCCCCTTGGCTCAAATCGAGGTCGACTGGATTGGAGTGAATCGATCCCTGTCTCTGGTTCCTGGAGTAGATCTCTTCGAAATCATCGAACGGGGGAAGTGACCCATGCGTCTTTCCCAAGCTATCGAAGCTTTTGCGTTTCATTTGAGAGCGAACGGAAAAAGTCCAAGGACCATCGAGGGTTACCATCGGGATCTCGACATGCTTCAAGTCTTCATCGGAGACATTCCGGTGGATACCCTGACGCCGGACAGGATGGCTCGCTTCGTCGCTTCGGATGAAGTTCGTCTCAAGATCTCCGGGGAACGAAAAGCCGAAGTCACCATCAACCGAACCAAGGCAGCATTGAAATCGTTTGGGCGATGGCTGGAACAGACTGGTGTTGTCGAACGCGATCCGGCACGGGTATTGGAAATCCGACGAGCCTCCCGAAAGTCGCCCTCGGCCTTCACCGAGCCGGAACGCAAACGATTTCTCCGGGAATTGGCCTCTCGGAAGGGATCGACGGCTCAGCGAGATCGAGTGATGGCAGCACTTATGCTCGGCACAGGGATCCGATTGTCCGAGCTGGTCGGCCTGGACATCGCCGATGTGGATCTGGAGACCAAGCATCTCACCATCCATGCCAAGGGAGGACGGACGGAAACGCGCTTTCTGAACTCCGATCTCCGACGATGGCTGCGTAAATACCTGAGAATCCGCGCCGACATGGACACCCATTCCACGGCACTCTTTCTTTCGAACCGAAACACCAGGATTTCCACGCGGCAAGTGCAGACCCGATTCAAACTCTGGCTGACCTGGGCCGGGATCAACAGGCCAGGACTCACCGTTCATTCGCTGCGCCATACGTTTGGTAATCGGCTGTACCGCAAAACGAAAGATCTCGTCCTGGTAGGCCGGGCCATGGGACATCGAACGATCGAGGCGACCCGGATCTACGTCCATCCGGACGTCGAGTTCCTGGAGGACGCCATCGAGAGTCTGTGAAGACGATCCAGGTTGACTTCTTGACTTATGTTCCTGCAAGGCGCACAATAGGAACATTAAAAGGAGGTTGTTCGAAATGTCGAAAGCCAGAATCAACATCAGTCTCGATCCCGACCTGATTGAGTTTATCAAACTGTTCGCGGATGAAAACCGCACCACCGTGGCGGATATCTTTACCCAGTATATTCTTTCTTTGAAGCGGCGATCCCTGGGAGACCCGACAGAAATGATTCTTTCCAACCCTGCTTTTCGCCAGGCGATGGAGGATACCCAGAAGCGGCTCCGCGATGGTTCCACCGACTGGAGCACCATGGATGAGGTCTTTGGCGACTGATGGAAGTGCTTTTCGAAAAAGCCTTTGTCAAAGCACTGAAAAAGCACGCCTCGATCAAAAAACAGGTCGAAGCCAAAGTGAGGCGGATCATTGAGCATCCCATCCAGATGGGTGAGCCTCTCAAAGGAAATTTTCGCGGGTTTTATTCGTGTCCCGTCAAAAGGAATTTCATTCTCATATATCTCTATTGCGAAGCCTGTCGGAAGAAAGGCGACGATGTCTTTGTGCTTTGTTCCGACTGCTCTGAACGACCTGATGCCACGATCAAGTTCGTACAAATGGGTCCCCATAATGAGGCGTATGGGATTTAGGAACATTTGCACGAATCTCCCTCAACATCTTGATTTTCATTTGCTTTTGGCTCTCCGGAATCGGTCCCGGTATCGAGCGAGCCCAACGAGATCCCCGGCATGGTGAATCCACATTTGCGGCACACCAGGATCCCCATATCATCGCCGCAGGATGCACATCCCCGCCACTCGGCCAAACCGGAACAATGTGGACATTTTACTTCGTAGAACATAAGATAACCTCCTGTAATGCTTGTTGATTTTTATCGTCCAAGAGCAAGTTGGCGAAATTCAAGTGAACCTTGGGGTCAACTTGCTGTAATCGCAGGCTTTTATTGTTCAGGTAAAAATGATGTACGCGCCGTGCGGGTCTGATGAACGGTGGCTGATGTCCGCGTTTTACCGAGGCTTCGCTTTTCGACTGGGTTTTCTCCCTCTTTTCTGTCCGCGTTTTGACTTGATGTCCGCATTTTGCACGGGATTTGTCCGCGCTTTGCCGAGCAAGCGGGCCACCGCCGTGTGACGCACGATCCACTTGCCGCCCCAGCGGCGCGCCTCTTGTCCTTGCGCCAGCGCCCCACTCGTGATCCAGCGGCGGATCGTTTTCTCGTTCACCTCGAACAGCCTGGCCGCCTCGCGCATCTGGATAAACTCTTCCAGCAGTTCCAGCACCTGGGCGCGCCACACCCACATCCCGAAACCACGCTCCAGCGTTTTCACGTCGCCGTCCGTGATCGCCTTCATCAGGGTTCGCGCCGAACGACCGAGGTGGCTCAGCATCGCCACAGCCTCGTTCAATGGCATCCAGCGTTCGGGATCGACCTTCTCCGGCCGCCGCAGGTTGCCGAGGTGCAGTTCCTCGCGGATCACCTCGATGGCCTTGGCGCTCACGCCTAGACGGCGCAATCGTTCCACCACGCCGTGCTTGATCACCTCCTTCTCCGTGCGCGGGTCGGCGCGCAGAAACAACGGATTGCGGTTCACGGCGTTGTGCTTCATGCTGTCTACGAGATGCAGGTATTTCTGCGTGGTGCCCAGGTAGCCGTGGCCCGCCTGTTCCTGGATTTCCAGAATGCTCGCCCCACTGATCATCTCCAGTGTGAAGCAGGTATGCCGCAGCACATGCGGCGACACCTGTTTCTGGATTCCAGCGCGATCCGCAGCCGTGCGAATGAGTTCCTGCACATGCCGCTGGCTCAGGCGTACAATAGGGATGTCGCCCTCCACCCAGTTCAGATATCCGTGTAGCCGCAGACAAATCGGCAGGCCTCGCGGCTCCAGCGGCTTGTACTTGCAAATGGCCGTAGCGAATTCCTGCACGGCGGCGAAAACCTCCGCCGGGACTTTCACCCGTCTCGGCTTGTCTCCCTTGCCGCGCAGGATGTTGAGGAAGATGTCCTGGTGGTCGTCCACGAAGAAATCGGCCAAGCGCACTGGAAGGATTTCGTTCAGCCGGATGCCCGTGCCCAGCAGCAAAGCCAGGATGGCATAGTCCCTCATGCCGTAAAGCGTGTTGCGGTTCGTTGAGATGAGCAGCCGCGTCGCCTCGTCCTCGGTCAGGAAAACCGGGGGTCGTCGCTGGACCTTGGGGCTCTTCAGCTTCGCCGCCGGGCTTTTGGCGATGAGGTCCAACTCCACGCAGAAATTGAAAAAGCAGCGCAGCACGACGGTGTACATGTGGACCGTGTTGGAATGCAGACGAGTCAGGCTGTCCTTGAATGCCGCCAGGTCGCTGAACGTGATTCGGGGCAATTCCTTGTCGCCGATGAATTTCCAGCATTCGATCAGGATCGCCTCGTAGCTGGCCTTGGTGCGCGCCGAATGCCGGGTGTGGATGAAATCCCGAACCGCCTGATCCCGAATGGGCGTCCTCGAAACCTTGTCCATGTTCGCCTCCGTAATGAGGGCCTGCGCCCTTCATCACGGAAACCGCCCGACGCCTCATCCTTGATCGGAGCCCCCGCCGGAGGCATCCCCGCCCGTCGCCCGCATGATTTTTCCAGCACGAGTAAGACGGTCGGGTCAAGGGTGGCGCAGCCACGAGCGAAGCGAGCTTGCCCTTGACGCGGCCGGCGCTCGTGCTTTCCTCAAGCGGGCGACGGGCTGGAGGCGTCGGGATGGTTTTCCTGACATCGGACGAGACCGATTTTAGATGGGAAATCAGCCTCTTGCAAAGACGGGTTCTTCCCAATGTCCGCATTATGCATTTGCATGTCCGCGTTTTGACATCAGGAGAAGGAAGCCATCGTCTGCAAGAGCCAATTCCTTTGCCATTCCAACGCTTTCGGATGCTACCATAAATTGCGTAGAAGTCGTCTTGGACGCGATGTTCGCCAACCCTGAATCGCCAGTTTTCGCGGACTTGCAGAAATCGAGATGGCGTCTTGAACGACGTTTTTTTCGCGCTTTTCACGAAACGAAGCCAAGTGACTGGATTCGTTTCGATATTGATTGTGTTTACGGGTCGTGGTATCTTGAAACTGCAAAGGAGGTGGACCCATGATAACCACCGAAGAGTTGATGAAAGCCATGGAAAATTTGCCGGAGAAGGAACTGGAACGAGTGAAACTCCGAGCCGACGAATTGATCCGCTCCAAGAAACCCAACCCACTTCCCAAACGTGGAGAACGCATTCGTGCCTTGGCCGGACGCTTCGACCTTGGTGAGTGCCTGATTCCCAATCCCGATAGCGAATTGCTGTATGGTGACGATTGAAAAGCGAAAGGAGACAGCCCGATGATGACCGCCGAACAAGCATTGGAGATAGTTCGCAAGCTCCCCAAACATGAACGGCAACGGTTTTTCGCCCAGTTGGATCGTGAGAGAAAAGCTCAGCCTGGTGAAGAGGAAATTCGTCGCGGATGGGATGATTTGATGGCGCTAGCCGGAAGCATAAACACCGGAAAAGTTCTCGTTCCCTTCCCGACCAAGGAGCAGTTGTATGACGAGAATTGGTGAAATCCTTTTCGTAGATTCGAACATCCTCGTCTGCTTTCTTGATGTGGCTCATCCACACCACGAGCGGGTGATGGCCATGGTTCGGCGGTGGAGAAACGAAGACCTGCGATTCGCCATTTCTCCGCAAGTAATTGGAGAGGCGTTCAGGACACTTACATCTCACAGCTATACGTCTGGTCCGCTCAAAGCCAAGACGTTTCGTCCTCTCGCAGAGCGCGTGAAGGTAAATCCTTCCGTCCTGGTCGTTTCGCCGGGAGAACCGGCTATCGATTTCGCACTTGACGCCGCCGTCAAATTGGATATCTCGTCCGCTCGTATTTATGACCTCATCCTTTACGGCACAATGCGCGAACACGGAATCGCTCGTATCGCCACCATCAACGTGAAGCACTTTTCGGGTCTCGATGGCATTGAGGTTGTTGAGATTCCCTGACCTCATTTCCCACCGTCCTTTTCAGATTCGCTTTTCACTTCCACCACATCCACGTCGATCACGTCAGGATCCGGCAGCGCCTGAACCGTGTCACTTTCGATTCCCAACCGTTGTGCTTTCATGAATAAAGCGGCAACCACCTCGGCAGGGGAATTGCCGGTGGCGATGGACGTATCCTTGGCCTCGCGTGTGGCCTGGAGCGCTTTCAGTTCCCGGTGGATCATTCGCTGCAACGGTTCCAGTGCGTCCCCCGCCGCTCCGCTTTCCAGAGCCGTCTCCAGCTTCACCTCGAACATCGCCAGGCGGTGAATACAATCCTTGTCGATCTCGGAGAGGTTCTCGAAACCTCCTTCGTAGCGAGATCGGATGGATTCGTAGCGCGGCTGTTCCTCTGGCTGGAGGCGCGCCGAATAGGCTCCGTGCTTTTTCGCGTTTAGATTGCCTTCAGGGGGTGGTCCTCCACCGGTTTTAGGATGTCCCTTGGGGCGACCGGCTTTTGAACGATCACCACCCGCGCCATGCAGGCGACACACATTGCTTCCATTCACGGCCCATCGCCGACATCGCTCGCCTGTGGATTTGGCTTTGGCCGTGCATTGCTGTTTCCGTCGTTTCACTGCCATTTTCTTCCTACCTTTTGTGAGGTTTTCACTGTTTTTCGCCCTTATCGTCCCCCGCAGGCAGGCTCGTCGCGGACTCGTTCAAAATCCGTCTGACGTGTCGCACACTGAGACACAGTTTTTTGGCGATTTGCTTATTGCTGAGACCTTCATCCCGAAGCAACCTGACGTAATTGTTTCGGGAATCCCGATCCACAGGATCCTCGATGGGAAACCAGGCCAGCTTGCCTTCCAGATATTCCAGGACTTGAATGTACAAATCCCTGGGCAAGACGAACCTGGCGTTGACGTAACGTCGATCTCTCGGTTTCATCACTGCATCCTCAGTTCCCAAAACTCTTCCAGAAGTTCCAGAAACTCATCCAGGCGCATACTGGCCACTGCAGGTTCCCGGTCGTCCTTCGTGACGGCCAGAATCCATTTCCCTTTCGGTTGGGCTTCTTCGGCCTGTTTCAGCGCCGCTTTGATGTTGGTGCGTTTTCCTCGTTTGGCCTCGATCCAGAACAGAGCCGAGGTGACATCGGGACAATCGGCACCGTCGCGATATTGAAGTCCACGGCGGATATCGTCGCCGGGACAGATTTCACGAAAACGACGGGCCACTTCCCGCTCCCAGTTGTGTCCTTTGCTTCTCGATCTTCGTCCGCTCATGATGGTGTGTCCTTTCCGGTCGTACCTGTGAAGTTGAAGGTTTCCTGAAACTCCCTGGTGGGCATTGGCGTGGAAACCGGGTTGTGAATCTGGCTTTGAGGTTGGTTGGGTCTGGGAACGGACCTCCCCACAGCTTTTGACATGGCATTTCGTTCCCAAGGTTCCAGTTTGCAGATGTTGGAAACAGTGCTGCCGGGAAAGGCGATCAGGATGCGGATGATGTCGTTCATCGTTTCCGGGGTAAATTCCACCCGGTCGGACCACCCGGTCTTTTCCGCCACCATGAAAAACGTCCCGGCGGGTGTGCAAATCTCCCAATCGTTTCCTTCGCTACGGAATCGTTCGATCTCCTCTGGGGTCAGTTCTCGAAGTCGAGAGGAATCACTTGGTTGTGGGAGGGCATGTTCCTCGCTGTAGTGCTTGAAAGATTCAAGATGGAGTTTGTAGTAGACCCGAAGGGCTTTTTTATATGCCGCCACATCTCCCTTGGCACGAAAGGCATGTAGTTTTTCCAGAACATCGGCCAGGGCATCTTCGAACCCCGAATCGGGTCGGGAGATCCATTCCATCGCCTGGGGTGTTGGGGCGTGTTTGGCGATTTCGACCATGGTGATCTTCCAGAGGTGGTCAAACTCAGACATGAGCCACCTCCAGATCCCCCTTGGGGCCGGTTACCTTTTTGGTTACCTTTACCAAGATTTTTAGGTAACCGAGAAAAACCTTTGAAAACAACAGGTTAGCTTCTAAAAAAGCCCCGGTTACCTGGTTACCTTTTTGTTTTTGGGTGTTGAGAGCTCGTGAGAAAGAAAAAAACGCCTCGCGTATACGCGTGTATATATATAAAAATAAAATATAAATATATTTCCTACCTAAATAAAAAGGTAACTTTGGTAACCGGGGGGTGGGCTGAAGGGGCAAGTCTTTGGTATTCCTTGGAAAATATCGGTTACCAATTCCCAGGTCATTTTGGTTACCGGTTACCATTTTTTGGTAACTTTCCACCGGATTTGGGCTCTGAACGGCTTCTGGAAATTTAGAACGGTGGTTCATCGTCATTCTCCTGATGCAAAAATTCCGAGTCGTATTCGCGTTCGTAGTCGTCGGGATTGAAGGGACACCCACCCTGGTAATCGGGATCACGCATGGGAAATGCGTCGAAATCGAGTGAATCGCAGAGCGCGTCCATGTTCAGCTCGACCATTTTGGACGTTTTGCCGCGAACTTTGACAACCTTCAGAATGTCCGTCACGTACCCACCGCGCTGGAAAGACTCCCGCATTTGCCTGCGGATGGCGTTGTGATCGAGGACTTCGCCGTCGTAGCCGGTGCGTCGAACGTGTTCGAGAAAGGCGGAATGGCAGGAACGAAAGTGGATGTAAATCTTGTCGGGAGCCGTATCCCGGTAGGCGTAATGAATGCCTTCCTTGATCTGACCGGTGCGAGCCAGGACGGAGAGCATTTCAATGAATTGATCCAGACCGCTTTTGACTCCGGATTCACCTTCCAAAAGGTCGTCCAGCATGTGGGCCACGGCCTGGTGGACATCTTCTTCACCAAACCCAAGTTCATCCTTGGAAATCCCGATATGCTCCCCGTAGGCTTCATACAACTCCAACCCCGCCATCATGATGGAAAGGTTCTCCACGAGTCTCACAGGGACATCTCGCGTACCCTTGACAGCGTTCACTGCACTCGTTGCTCGTTTTTCCGCATTACTCCAAACCTGCATGGGATCCACCGACAGGCTCCAGGCGATGTAAGAAGGAGTAAATCCGTTGAGTTTCAGGGAACGTAGTTTGTTGTACGCGACCGTGCATTCAGGATGGTCCTTGATGGTATTTTTATTGGGATTGACCGAGAGAATACGTTCAAGGATCGCCGGGACGTTGGGACGAGTTTCACCGGCCATGACGAGTGGCGCTTGGAGATGGTAGCTGGTGATTGATTTATTGGCATTTCCACGCGTTTCTTCCTCACCGGAGTAGATCCGTCGCATCAGTCGTAGAACCGAATCCAGCCGAAACTTCGGCATATCGTGAGGCTTGAATTCATCGACAAAGACAGGGATCCCGTTGGTGGCGGACAGCAGGCGCAAGAAGGAAAAATCCGTCTGGGTGGCGGAAAACGGTTCCGCGCCGTCGATACCGAACAAGGGCCAGAAGATGTTGGATAGTAAAGATGTTTTAGTTGACCCCTGAGTGCCCCACAAAAACAAGATGGGGAAACGGTCGATGATGCGTTGCCTGCGAAACCGTGCTTTCATCACTGTAGCGAAAAACCAGCCGATGGTCGGCAGCAGGACGGGGAGCTCGTTGACCTTGGGAAGCAGCTCATAGACCTGGCGGGTGAGTTCTTTGGTATCACCATCCGGTATATAATTGTATTGAACCTTTCGAGGCAGGGGATTGTGGTCATCCACGAAGACAATGTCGGAATCTTCGACCTTTCCTTGGTCGCTCAACACACCATCGGCCACGGCCCAGAGATCTTTTTTGCCATCATGGAGATATCCCAGCACGGTGGTTCCGCGCATTTCGGGAAGGTCCACTTCGCTGATCAGGCGCAAGAGTCCCTGGATGTTGTTGTCGCTGCCCGACCATTGGCAGTCGTAGGATGGCAGTGCTCGAATAAAACTCTGCTTGGTGGTAAAGGCGGAGCGGCTGAAACGCTGGTCGGGAAAAATCCGTCCTTTGCGGGTATGGAGATCGGCGAGGATGATTTCATCGCTCTGTTCGAACTCCCCGCTGTGGGCGAGACGGATGCGTTGCTTGGGTTTGACGATGAAAGAGGAGATGACCCTCCGTTCCACTTCGCCGTTTTCGTTGAGATGGTCGCTGTCTAAATAGTAGAGGCGCTCATAGGCGTCCTCGAAAATCTCTCCGTGGAACACGTCGCGAATGGCCGGTGTTTGATGGGGTTTGCTTTTTCGCCGAACGAGGGTCTGCACGCTTTTCTTGGAATCACCGATGGGAATGCCGTGACGTGTGCGAAGTTCCTCGTAATAGATCCGGCGTTCGCCTTCCAACATGGTGGCCAGGTGGTCGTAAAACTGAAACAGTGCTTTGGTTTTATCGGCCAGATCCCCGTCCTTGGGAATGGCAGCCAAAAGATCGTCCGCTTTCTTGGGAGCGGTCAATTCCCGTCTGGCGAAGGAGACCGGTGCGATGATATGTTTACCGCAACCGCCCTTGGGACAGACGGTGGAACCGTCGGCGATGATCTGCTGGCAGGTGATGGGTCCGGATGATTCTTTCAGGTGCTCGATCTTTTTGTCGGTGTCGGCAGCGTCGTAGCGAGCGGGATCTTTGGAGGAGTAGTCATGAATCAGCGTGTTTCCACCTTCGAAACGGCAGAAGTTGCTGATCATGTCTTTCCATAACGGTTCGGTGACGCTCGTTGGGTGTTCTCCACACCAGCGGAGGAATTTGCAGTTTTCGACGACCTGGCCGACTCCCTGGAGCAGTCCTCCATCCGGGTTTATGCCGTAGTTCTCGATAGGCAAGGTGGAAGGATCGACGCCGGGTGGCAGTCCTGCTTGCGACTTGGATGACGATCGACTTGGTTTCCTAGACAGATCGATTTTCCAGTCTTCCGCCAGTTCATCAAGTTTGGATTCGGGGCAGATCAGGTCGCCGCCATTTTCCATCTGTGCCGCCAATTGGTGGACCAGCTTCACCTGTTTTTTCTTATCGTAGGCTTTGAGATCGTTTTCGGGATCAACGAATTTCGAACCGCCACGTTTGGTGAACCGTCCCGAGAGGGGAACGAGGATCAGATTGCCGAGATCGTCGGGACCGGACAAAGAATCCTGATGGGGAAACATCCGATCGTAGGAGGAATGATGCTGATGCTCTTCACCTACGAGTTGTGCTTCCTCCAACACGGCTTGAAACACCCGTCGAACTTTAAAAGCGGGGATCGGATGATGGAAAAACACCCAGACATGAAACCCCTTGGCCGACTTGGAGCTTTCCACAAGATGTGGAATTTCAAGCGTTTCCATGGTTTCATGAAGTTGCACTACATCGCGACCGGCATCCTTGTGGGGATCTTTCTGGCCCTCGTCATCGTGGTCGTCGAAGTCGAACGCGACGAACCAGGTCGCGTTGTGTAGCAGAGTCTGCTTTCCATCTTCGCCACTGACTGCCACTTCGGGAACCAGGGGATAGACCCCCAGTGGTGTTTTTCCTTCGAAATGTTTGAACACATCTTCGACGCCGATGGCCTTGTATTGGCGGTTCGAGCAGTCCCGACATCCACGTTCCGGTCCATGGTAGTTTCTCGAATAGGGGCAACGCTTGAGGTCGAACTTGTTCTGACAACTGAAGGCGTAGCCCGAACCGCCGTCTTTTCGTGGGTACCAGGTGGCGAAGACATCGCTGCGCCCTCGATAAAAAACCTTGAGAAAATCCTGGGCCAACGCCAAGTATTTTTTCCGGTTAATCGGGGGCTGCCCCTTTTTATTGGCGGGTCGACGGCTCATGTTTCAGTCTCTCGGAGCCGGGCGGACAAACGGGTAAAACGCCTGGCCTGGTCGGTGTTGCGGATGGCGAGCGAGACCGCTTTTTTCGAACCGACGAGGAAAACGGCGCGACTGGCCCGGGTGATGGCGGTGTAGAACAGGTTGCGTTGCAGCATCACGTAGTGGGCCGCGTGCAGGGGGATCATGACGGCGGGATACTCCGATCCCTGGCTGCGGTGAATGGTGCTGGCCCAGGACAGAAGAAGCTCGTCATCGACGGCCAGTGGCGTGTAGGCCGAAACGGTTCCGTCGGATCCACGATCTCCATCGAAGCGGACGATCACCAGGTCCGGATGGCGCACGAACTCGATGATTTTTCCCCTGTCGCCATTGAACGCACCCTGTTGGGCAGGGGATTCTTTGCCATGAAACGCGTCCATCAGGTCGTCGATGGAGTCGCCGCCTACGGATTCACGAATCACGCGCTCGCGATGGGTCTTCCAGATGGCTTCGGAAAATAGGCGGCGGTGGTAATTGTTGCGTCGTTGAATCACCCGGTCGCCCACTTTGATGCGGGAACCGGGAATGGGGCGACCATGGGGATTGAGCAGTTGGGATGCGACTTGGTTAAGATTTTCCACACCGACAAGGGCTTTTCGGGCCGGACAGAGGATCTGAAAATCCTGGCGAGGGTCGAGGCCGAGTCTCTCCGGCATGACGGTCAGGATCTTCTTGATCAACGCCACGATGCCTTGCTGATCCTCCACGTAGGCGGTGAAAAAATCCTTTTTGTTGTCGGTGAGTAACGGCTGTCCCTGGTTGACCCGATGGGCGTTGGTCACGATGGAGGAGGCTTCATCTTGACGCAGGATTTCCGTCAATCGCACCACGGGACAGATGCCGGAGTCGATGATGTCGTTCAAAACGGCACCGGCACCTACGCTGGGAAGCTGATCCACATCGCCGACGAAAATCAGCTGGGTTGTTTTTGGATCCACCGCATCGACGAGGGCATCCATTAAGGACAGATCAACCATGGAGGTCTCATCGATCACCACCACCTCGGCATCGATGGGGTTTTCCGCATGAACGCGAAAGCCGATCTCCGGGTGGTATTCCAACAAGCGGTGAATGGTTCTCGCCGGTCGCCCGGTCTGCTCGGACATGCGTTTGGCGGCTTTTCCCGAGGGTGCTGCGAGTTCGACCGTGGCGTCACCTAACGCTAAGAGAAGTTTTTGCAGCAGGCTGGTTTTGCCGGTTCCCGGTCCACCGGTGATGACCAGCATGTTGTGGTTCATCGCGTGCTCGATGGCCTGACGTTGCTTTTCCACCAACCAGTTCCAGTCGGCGTCGGTAAGCTGAGCCATCACACGAAACCGAGGGGCCGCAGCGATGGCTTTCAATCCCTTGGCAACACGCAATTCCATCTCGTACAGACGTGGCAGGAACACACACTCGTTCTCACGAATCAGCTTGTTTTCATCGATTAAGGTCTGGAGTTGCTCCGAAGCCTGCTCGGAAGAGACCCCCAATGTGGCTGCGGCCTTTTTGCACAGCTGCCGTACCGGCAGATGGCAGTGACCACCGGATTGGGAGGCGTCGATCAACGTGTGGAAAATCCCGGCCCGGATGCGAAAAGGGGAGTTGAAATCGAAGGAGAGGCTGCGGGCGATGGCGTCGGACCGGGCAAAAGCGATCCCTTCCACTTTTTCGATCAAGCTGTAGGGATTTTTCCGGATTTTTTCCACGACCCGTAAACGATCCTCCACCGGAATGTCGCTGAGTTTTTCATACGTATCGAAATCTTTGATAAAAGCGGCATACACTCTCCGCATCATGGACGGCGTAAGGTTGCAGAGGGAGAAAAACAGATCGGCCTCGTGGTCCCTTTTGATGGTCAACCAGGTGTCCCGCATTTTTCGGGCTCGATCACTGGTAATCCCCCGGATGCTTTCGGCCACGTTGTCAGGATCGGACTCCAGAACCTCGAAAAACGTCTCCCCGTAGGTAGTGAGGATGTCAGCGGCGATTTTGGGTCCTACATGCTTGAAATGGCGGTCGAGATAACGCTGCACCCCGGAAAGTCCGGAGGGCAGGATGGCTTCACAGGTACGAAAGCGAAACTGCTCGCCGAAGTTGGGGTGGTGCTCCATTTTCCCCTGCGCACGCACATAATCGCCTTCGCGGATGCCGGGGGAGAGTACGCCCACCGCCTTGCGACCGCCGATGCTGCAGATGGACCACAGCTTGGGCGTCTGCTTGTGGATGGTGATCGCACCTTCCAGATGTTCACTCGCCGTCTGCATCAGTTTTTCTCCATGGTGTGACGGGAGGGGGAACACGAGCCGTGAGACGGCGTTTTTCCTGTATCCAAGAGGATCACGCCCATCAGGGCGTAGTTGGAAAGATCCAGCAGCGTGTCACGCAACGTTTCCGATTGGACCTGGATCGACTGGCGGCTGACCACGATGGCCCGGGAGATCTTGTCCATCAGGCGCACCATCACGCCGCCGATGCCGCAACGGGAAAACGAATTTCCGTAATCGGCGTTTTTGCGATTGAACAACTGAAACGCTTCGTAAGACACTTGCATCATTCGGGCGGAGGCCGAGTTGTCGGGCGCAGGTTTTGGGCGATCGGGTCGTCGATCCCAGGTTTCTATGGCGTCTTGATAGGAGGCGGAATCGAGGGTGCGAACGCCACACTCTTCGTTGGAGCACTGAACCCAAAACAGTACGGGGAATTCTCCGTCGGAACTTTCCACGTCGGCGGAGCTGGTCCACAGCAAGGATTCTTTCCCGCAGCAGGGACAAGGTTTAACTTTGATATCGGGACAAATGAAGGTTCTCATGATGGTTCCTTTCTCAGTCCGACAGAAACTCGGCGTCGTGGGTCTCGTGGGATTCATCCCCGGCATCCTCCGGTTCGATGTCTGTGCGCACCCGAGCCGAATCCTTGAAATATTTGTAGAGTTCGGTGAATTCCCGCACCTGGTCCTGGGTGCAAGTCCCCATTTTTTCGAGCGAAAGGACGGAGTAGTTGTCGGTGGGCATACGTAGCGACAGTCGGGTCTGGTAGACGAACAGCGGATAATCTCCGAGGACTCCACCGGGGCGACGTAGTTTTCTCGCAAAATGACGGGCGATGTATTTTTGTACCGGTTTCAAGGAGGTGGATTTGGCTCGCACGATGAAGGGGGATTGATCCTCCAAATCGATGCCGATCAGGTTGTACACAATGCCGCATTTGGGAGCCGCATCACGGCCACGACCGGCACCCCAGTTTTTGTTGGGACAGCTGTCGCAGGAGCGGATTTCACCGTCTTCGGTGATGCCTTCAAGAAGATCGTCGGAACGGCAGTAGACCTGAGTGCCGACCCCTTCGATGTACTCGGCGTAGCGACGGGTTTTGCGCAGATGCAACAGTACGCAATCGATTTCGTCTTTGCACAGCTCGGACACGGTATTGAAAAACGTGTCCTTGGGTACCCAGGATCCGTCTTCAAGCCTGATTTTGGCATTGAAAATCCAAAACGGCAGAGGGCGGTCTTCCTTGTCCAACGCATCCAGAGCGCCGAGTTCCGCCAATTCTCCCAGAAGGTCATCGGGAAGCGCGATGGCGGTGTCGGTCGTGGTGGACAGGGCGGTGTCTTCGGTTTGGGTCTTTTTCGGCATGATGTTCTCCTTGTCAGGAAAGAAGGGGTGGCTCGTCGTCGAGCAGGGAATTCAAAAAATCATCGGAGATTTCGGGTTTTTCGTGGTCTAAGGGCTGGCCTTTCAGGGGTTTGAGCGCGTCGAGATCCACATCGGAAAGCTCGGGATGTTTCGTCGAAAGTTCACGATAATGTTCGAACACTTCATCCTGGGGGAGCGTGCCGATGCATAAATCTCGAAAAGAGCAAGGACCGAACTGTCCGCAGGCGGTGGGATTGCGATAGCTTTCTTCCCGGCTGCTGCGTCGCATGTCGCGGGTGATGCGGTAGAGGTCGAGGGAGAAGGAATCCAGCTCCCCGGAGGTGAACTCCACCTCCCGGCGCATAAAGAAGGTGTTGCCTTCGGCTTTCAGACGATCGAGAATCTCGACATAGTCGCCGGGATCGCAGCCGTTGTCCTTGATGGCTTGCTGAAAAATCTCGAAAGTCGTGTCGATATTGGCTCGCTTGGAAAGTTTACCGCTTTTCAGGACTTCAGGTTGTGCGGGAAGTTTCGAGCGCAATACATTATAGATGACCCCTTTGACATCCAGGCCGGTGAAACGTTGCACCGCCCAGCAATACGCCCGCACCTGAATGTCCACATCCAGCTTGTCGAAATAGTGCTTGTCCTTTCGACCCAGAGTCTTGTGCTCCAGAATCCAGATCGATCCGTCGGGTTTTTGCACGATGCCATCCACCCGACCCACCAGATCGTAAATGCGGGAGGCGCGACCGGACGGGGTGCGCAGCGGAACGCGAAAAGGAAGCTCCACATGCAGAGCCTGGAAAGTCTCGCGGTCTTTCCAGTACTCGATGTAGCCTGAGATCATGCCGAGCGCTTTGGGAAGCAGTTCATCTCCGGAGGCACAACAATCCAACGACTCTCGCACGGCATCGAGGGCGGATTGTTTATCGCGTCGCAAATACCAGCTTTCCAGAGCGGCGTGGACAGCCCGACCCAGGTTCAAAGGCTCGCTGTCTTCCATCGGCGCAAGGCGCTGGACGTAGCGGAACTCGTGTTTTTTACGGCAGGAGAGCCAGGAGGAGATCTCCGAGCAGGAGACGGTTTCGCGTGTGGGTGTAAACGTTTCTAAAAGACATTCTATTGTATTGGTTGCGGTGCAACCTCTGTTCGTCTTTCGTATCATGCCGAAACCTCCAGACCGTCCATATGTTGCATGGTGCGTCGCACGATGTGGCGGGCCTGGCAGAGGATCTGGCGCGCACGTTCGCGGGAAAGGTCGAATTCGTTGCCGATTTCTTCCAGCGAGCGTTCCTCGAGCACGTAAAGCCGCAGGATGTGTTTCATGCGCACGGCTTTTTTCGGCTTATTTTTGCCAAAACGTTCGTCGATGGCGTGCTCGGCGATACGGAAGGCGTCCTCAGCCAATAGGAATTTTTCAGGGGATAATTGCTGTCGCTGCAGGCGGTCGCTTTCCTGTTGTCGGTAGGTTTCACACCACATGGGGTCATTCAGTCCGGCTTGACTCATGACGCATCCTTTCCTTTTGCTTTGGATTGACGGGGGGTGTCTTCATGTGCGTTTGGATGGGGCAAACCGGAAATACGGCGCAGCAGTCCTTGCGCCAACAGATCGAGAACATCCTTGCTCTGACTCACGGCAGTCTGCTGATCGAGTTCGGTTTGAAAGACCTGGATGTGGATGGAGGCTTTCCCTGTCACGATTCGCCCTTTCCTGAAACTTGCTGACATCGAGCGTGCGATGTATGGGCGAGTGACTAGAGCAATGGATGTGCCAGGATGTTATGTGCCTGTTATTGCTATGGATTATCTGTTTTTGGCGGGTAATCCAGCAGAAATTAGCAAGGCCTGTTTTTGCTGGATTGAGAGGTGGCGTTGACGCAATATATCGATATCGCTACTAAAACGTAATCCAGCAGAAATTCTCGAATAAATGCTGTATTGCAACTCAAGCCACTGATTTTACAGAAGAACAATCCTGCATAAATTCTGAATGCGGCGATTTGGCGGGGTCTTTCGGACTGCCGTCCATCACAAGTATCGCTGAATGAAACGCCTGTTTTTCCTCTTTTCACGCCTCAGTCCAGCCGCTCACATCTTAAATCGGGCCGTTTAAGAGTTGGCACGTCCGTTGCTCTTTTGTTTGACGAAAGACTTGATGATGTCCGTGTGGAAGGTATTGCAGCAACCACTGAAACGGACCCCAATAACACTTGCGCGCAGAAAGATTATAGGAATGAGCAGACGATCAAAACGACGACAACAGATACAAAGCGACGAGGCCATCAAGCAGAAGGCCGCGCTCTATACCCGTGTCTCAACGGAGATGCAGGTCGATGCGGAGTCACTCGGCACCCAGGAAAAGCAGTTGCGGGATTACTGCGCCTTTCATGATATCAACGTCCACGAGATTTACACGGATGCCGGACTGTCGGGAGCCTATACCGAGAACAGACCCGCATTCCAGAAAATGCTGACCGATGCACGAGAAGAGAAATTCAACGTAGTGGTTGTCGCGAAAATCGACCGCATCTCGCGTAACTTATCCGATTTGCTCTATCTCATACAGGATCTTGAGCAACTCAATGTGGCGTTCATTTCAATAAGCCAGCAGTTCGACACATCGACCCCAATGGGTCGCTTGACCCTGAACATCCTCGGCTCCTTTGCTCAGTTCGAGAGGGATATGATCGCGGAACGAACGCGCGAAAACATGGTCGAGCATGCGAAAAAAGGCAAATGGAACGGCGGCGTTATTCCCTTCGGATTCAAGGTTTCGGACGAAAACCTGGTGGTCAACGAGAAAGAGGCACCGTTCGTCCGGCAGATGTATCAGGACTATCTTCGGTTCCATAGCTTGCGCGCCGTCGCCGTGCGCATGAACGCGATGGAGGCAAAGCCCAGATACGCCAAGTCCTTCACAGGTGCTACGATCAAGCGGATGATTTCGAATCCGCTTTATCGAGGCGCGGCTTGCTGGAACAAACGCAAAATGGTTGGAACCACGTCGCGTCCACGACCGAAGAAGGAATGGATCATTGTGGAAGGAGCGGTGTCTGCAATCATTGATGACGAGACTTGGTATAAGGCCAACGAGTTGCTTGAAAGCGGAGATGGCATCCATCCTCACGCAAGGGAATCGCAATACCTTCTCGGAGGCCTGCTAAGATGTTCTGTTTGCGGTGGCCACATGCATGGTCGACGTATCGTAAAAATGAAAAACGGAAAGCGCATCGGAAAAATTTATTTCTACTACATCTGCTACAACCATCTCCAAAAAGGAAAAGACGTATGCGATCACCGAATGACGCAAGCCGGACCTGTCGAGAATCTGGTTCTCGACACATTAGCCAAAATCGTTCACGATCCCGCACCGATCGTCAATCATGCGAAGGCCCTGCTCAACTCGTCCACCGAGGAGACCGCCAAGCTGAAAAACGATAAAGAAGCGTTTGCAGGCAGGTTGGCGGAGATCGACTCAAAGCTCACTCGGATCGCGGATGCTTATGAAGAAGGCATGATGGAAAAGAACGATTTTGCACGGCGCGCCCGGGCGCTTCGTTCGGAGCGATCCATCATCTCTGTACAGTTAGACGAGATAAAGACGAAGCTTGCGGCCATCGAATCAGGAGCATTCGACCCGGTCGTAGTGGGGGAGAAATTTGACGTATTCCGAGAGTCATTCAACGCGCTTTCCATCAAGGAGCAGAAATACATCCTGCAGAATATCGTCGACCACATCGTCCTCCATCCTGATGGTCACTTGGATATCTCGGTCTACCAACCAGTGATGACCGAGGTGTTTAAAAATGCGGCAGAACTGGCGGAAATAGACCGGGAAGCTCCGATCTACAAACTCGAAGTCACGCCGGAGCCAAAGAAGATGAAGCCGATGAGTCAGTTCGGGACGGTCGCCGAGCGCATCACTCATCTGCGAGAGCGCATCGGCTTGACGAAGAAGGAACTGGCGAAAGCTATCGACGTGAACCCGACATCCATCGCAAATTGGGAGAGAAGAGACGTACCCCCGAAAGCGACAATCGGACGAAGGCTCGCCGACTACTTCGGGGTTGCCTATGGCGATTTGATGGGTATCCCCGCTCCCGACGAGTCCAGCCTGCCTTGGGAGCGACTGAAGCAACTCCGAGAACATCTAGGATACACTCAGCGAGAGTTTGCAAAGCTTTTAGGGTTCACCATGGATGCCTACACCTGGCGTGAAACAAGGCCAAAGAATCCGGCGGCATTCACCGAAGAAGATTATCAACGCATTGCCAGCAAGCTGAATGAAATGCAACTCTAATATGGCTATCTCAAGAATATTTAGAAACATGAATGCCGATTAGATCTGGCTATATTTAGCCTAGTTTGGCGTTTTATTGCCACTCAATCAACTCCCACCCGCCGACAGATATAAGTAATTACAACCAGTTACAGCCCTCCAGATAATGGCATACCCATTGCAATTCTGTTTTGGCAAGCGTTGACTGGCTTGTTTCTACACAAGACTCAGAAATGCAAGGAGGCTAAAAATGGAACTGAAACTCACTTTGCACTCAGAAAAACGTAGTCAGCAGAGAGGGATCTCCCAAAGCAATATCAAAAAATTGATTTGCTTTGGAAAAAGATTCTATGCAGGGAAAGGATGTATCGCTTACCATGCCGGAAAAAAGGCGATAAGGTCCGCAAAACAGCTGGGTGTTGATCTAAGCGACCTCAAGAATCAGGCTTGCATTCTTGCGCAAGACGGCTCTCTGGTTACGGTTCAGCACTCGCCACGTATTCCAAAATATTGGAAAGCTGCATAGACAGTGTGAAATGCGGCTGAAATTGATAATACCCAATGCATGAAGAAAATGCGGGGTTGTAAAGGGAAAGTGACGACATGAGCGCTGACTTAAACTGGCATTATGTTGCCAATTATGGTAAAGTCTTGCCACACAGCATTACTGATAATTATTCCACGCTGGAGAAAACCGGACAATCACAATATACCGGGAAAGGCATAGCTATCGCCAGTGTGTATGGCGCTGTGCTTGGAGGATAAACTGGATGTCTAAGCAATACTACATGGGGCTTGAAGGGGTTGGACAATGGCAACAGGCCATCAAACAGGTCGGAGCCCAACTTCGCCCTTATCAGGACTTTTTAAAGACTGCGATCGAAGCTGAGAAGGAACGAAAACTGGTTCTTGGATGGCGGAAGCCCGAAAAAGAGGAAGAAAAAATCTTTGAGGAAAGGCTTGAACAACGCTATCAACAAAAACTTGAGCGCGCTAAAAACGCCAGGAAACGGCGCAATAGAAAAAAACCAGTAAAACCTTCTGGTCAATGGATCGTGCTGGAGCCGCCACCTTGGCGGCAGGAAGAACCCGACGACACCTTCGATGCCTTCTTGAATTGCACGGAAGTTTACGACGACGAGAGTTGTCGGAAAGATTTCTTTATCCGAAAAGTCGATTTTGATCGTGAAGGTCGAGCCATACTGCTTGACGAACTGCCAGATGGAGATCTAATCTGGCTCCGGCCCAATACATACACGCTTGATCGCCAACTTCATGCTGTGTGGGATCTTGAGAACAAGCCATCCAGCCGACTTGCACCACTGGTTCGCCTGACCTCGACCTCTCCGATCTGGAGCGATGTTGATGTCCACGAGATTGCAGATGGCGATTGGATGTTTTTAAAGACAAAGAATGACTCGCCTGTTCGCGAGGGGACGGACGAACAACGTCGATTTGTCGCGATCGCGATGGCAACTCCCGACTTCGCTTTACTAGAGGGTCCTCCCGGGTCCGGAAAAACCACCGCGATCTGCGAATTAATCGCTCAACTGGTTCTCCAGGGCAAGCGTATTCTTCTGGTTGCTTCGACTCACGTTGCGGTGGATAATGTATTGGAGCGCCTACTTGAGCATCAGGATGATCATTCTGACGAAAGCCTTTTTCTACCCGTCCGTATTGGCGACGAAGGCCGCGTGACCTCGGATGGAATTATCCCATGGATCTACAAAAACCTGCTCCATACCTGGCGTAGCGAATTGCTTGATTTTCTGGATGATCCTGGTGATATCGATCCAGCCGGGAATGAAGCGAGAAATCACCTTAGAAGGACACTGAAAGGCAAGGAAGGGGCCGCATCAATCGAGCGACTCATTCTGGAATCTGCCAATGTAGTGTGCGGTACTACAATCGGGATTTTGCAGCATCCTGCTATCAAAGCCTCACGAAACGGTCAGTCTTCTGAACCATTTGACATCATGATTCTTGATGAAGCCAGTAAAACGACTTTTACAGAGTTTCTAGTACCGGCTTTGCACGCGAAGCGATGGGTTGTTGTAGGCGATATAAAACAGTTGTCACCTTACGTAGAGGAGTCGGAACTGGCTGACAATCTAAGAGGACTGATTTCAGACAAACAAGCAAGCGCTGCCGTTCATGCATTTCTCGCCGCACCTGGCCCTCAAAGACATCCCTTCTTGCGCACATTGCTGGCAACGGATGAAAATAATCACGAGATTGCTGTCGCCGAAGCTTCTGCACGTAATGCTCATTTTATCGACCTGAACTCCTGTTCTGAAATTTCTCTTAACGGTATTGATGGTTGTATCCCAGAGTTGCTATACGCCGACCTCGTTATCGGAAATGCAGGAGTCATCAATTCTTTCGAACACCGCCTGCCCATCGATTTGCAAGCCGTAGGTGGTGAACTTCCCGCTCTTCCAGGCTGGGAAGCGGCAAGACAGGCATACCGGACATCCGAAGGGAAGCGTCGCAAGCGGAGGATCTTCGAAGAGGATGAACCCATTTGGGGTAGCGAAATGGCCTGGCGCTTGATCAGGTCTTACGAACTGCGGCAAAACAAGGATGAGCGAAAAAACTATGAGGACCAGATCCAGGCATTGATACCGAAGGCTCTTGAAGAAAATGATCGCAGCGACAAACGACGACTTAGAAATGGAGAGAGTCCCCAAGATGCTCTATTGCGTGAGATCAGAACCGTTCGCCGAGTAGCTTTACCGTCCATACTGGAACTGCTTCAGACTGGCTTCGAGCGCCTTGAGAAACAGCGTGATGCTGTGGCCTTAACGGATGGCCTTCCTGCCCAACATCTAAGAAAGCGACTTGTGTCGCTGAGCTTTCAACATCGCATGCATCCTCACATTTCTGCTTTTTCACGGGATCAATTCTATACGAAAGTAGAGCCTCTTTCCGACAGAGAGGCTGAACTTCACAAGATTATGGAATCGAGCTCTTTGTTGAGAGATTCTAAGGCAGTTTTGTCGGCCTGGGAATGGAGCTATAGCAGATATGCGAAAAGAGCTTTGTGGATCGATGTAAATCCGAAAGGGGGAGGCAAGCGCAGAGGAAACATCAACACTTCTGAGGCTGATATTGTTCTCAAGGAGCTTCTGGCTTTTGTTAAGTGGGCGAAGGACAATCCCCGAAAAGACAGACAGAAATGGGAGGTTGCCATCCTGACGTTCTATCGAGGCCAAGAATCAGAGCTTCGTGAACGGTTACAGGAGATTACTGGACAATATGGGAACAGTCGCAACTTCCATCTGCCCAAAGGCAAAGCTACTGTTCATATCACGCTTTGCACCGTGGATCGATTCCAGGGGCATGAGGCGGATGTGGTGTTCCTGTCCTTTGTTAAGAGTGGAACAACAGGATTTTTAAACAGTCCGAACCGTCTGAATGTAGCGCTTACGCGTGCCCGATATCAAATCGTGCTCATCGGTCATCAGACGTATTTCAAGGAACAAAATAAATCGCAACTGCTAAAGGAACTCGCCAATTCCAAGCATTACGCCAGTGATATTTCGTGGGGGTAATAAAGATGATCAAACTTAGACGAAAAGTAGATATCCAAACGTTTGAGGTGGAAGGGACGATAGCACGTGGGCAGGAGCGCCCGGAATTTCTCGCTGTAGTCCGTCTTGCTGCGGATCTGGGACGACCCATCAATGGAGAAGATGTGGTTCGCGAACTACTAGGCAACCTGCCGAGTCAGATCGGATGGCGGGTCATAGAGCGCTGCATTCAATTAGGTCTGCTTGAACGGGATGGAAACAAAGGCTCCGCGACGCTTAGCGATGCAGGGCGAAAGGCGCTCGAAGAAGATATGATTCTGGTTCCGGAGGAAGGTTTGTGGCGAATTTACTTCGCTGAAGACCCGTTGCTCGACTCACCTGTCGTTCACATTGAGCGTTTTGAAGGTGTCAAGGCTTATGAAGAACGAAATAAGCTCTACAACGGAAACGGAAATCGCGACACCGACACTCGCATTCCCCCACAAATCAGTCGGGCGCTATCTCAAACAGAATTTTTTACATCCATCGTCAATGGGAATCTGTTTCAGATATTGGAATTGGCGAAATCCGGCTTCAAGGCGGAAACGAAAGAAATCTATCTTTTGCTTGAGTGGCCCAAGGACGGAGAGCCTTCGGTAATGTTGAGAGGCAAGCTCAACAGACATGTAAGCCAGAAAGGCTTGCTTGAGGTAGATCACAAACTCCAACTTCCTTTAAATCTTGAAGAACTCTCCTACGAAGATCTGTGGATTAAACTGGCCGCTCATGGATCGGGTCAAGAGGAGAGCCTCATTCAAAGATACTTCGACGAAGAAAGGGTTTTGATTCTACCGACGCCTTTTGATCGAACGCTTGGAGAATCTGAGAAACTGACGATGAAAAAGGACATTTCAGTCTCTTCAATTTCGCTCACAAGCTACACAGAATCACGAGTTGCATTCTGGCAACCTGCCGAGGAAGGCAAGGATTTCAATCTGGGCCGATTTGATGAAACGATTCTGCATCAGGTTGATCTTGTTCCCATGAATGATGATGAGGCGACCAAATGGTGTCAATGGTTGCAGATGCAGGCCATCAAATCCTACCAGACACCGGAAAGCCTGGAGCAGACCCGGAAGGAAGTGATGAAGCGCTTCCCCTATCACCAGCCCAATCCGAAAAAATCGCAGGAATTGTTAGAGATCGCCATGGAGAATTCCAAGTCCTCTGTTTCCCGATTCCTGCTGGCCCCATATGATCTCGGACTTTGGAGGGACTAATGACCAAACCCATAAAGAAAAATAAAATTGAGGAAATACACGAGTTGCTGCCTCCATGTTGGCTTCGAAGAAACGCCACCAGTCCAGACTCGGGCGCAGTTCATGGAAACATCCAAAGGGTAGGACCCAACGGAGAGCTTCATCAGCGATTTATTGAAACCATTGATGCTGCGAATGAGGTGGTACTACTTTCATCTTTTTTATTGTCGGATGAGGACATCTCCGAGGCTATGTTACAAGCACACGATAGAGGTGTTCGCGTCTACGCCCTGACCGCATCAAAAAATCGGGTAGCCTCACTAGTGAAGGAAGACGACGAGTTTGATGCCAGGATGGTGGCTGAGCATAAAGAATTGCTGAATCGACTTGTCGGTAAAGTGTTACTTAGATCGGCTGAGCATTTTCATGCCAAATTCATTATCACTGATCCTCAATCGAATCCCCATGGGTGGATATCCACGGCAAACTTCAATCTCGCTCTTAAAAAATCCGTTGAACTGGCTGTACGACTTTCGCCGAAAAGTGCCAGAAGTCTCGCGGATTGGTTTGCAAAAATATTCTGGACGGAATCTGAACAAGAACTCGTTGAGAAAAATCGACTTTCAGAAGTTACACCGCCGCCGAAGATCCCTCCCGCCCCCTCGAAAAGCGACATTGTAGTAACCACTCAGCGCGATACGAGTATTCGTTCAGTGGTTTTGAACCTGATCGAAAACGCAAGGCAGGAAATTCTGATATCCACCTACGGTCTATCCTCGGATCATCCAGTCGTTCAGGCACTAATAAAGAAGGCCGAAGAGGGTATACCCGTCACCGTATTGACCAGGCCAAGGCCAGCGATCATGGGCACCGTTACCGCGCTAAAGGAGGCGGAGATCCGTGTTCTGGCTCATGACAAACTCCATGCAAAGGCCATTTATACAGATGCCGGTGCAATGGTAATGACAGCCAATCTTGAATCGAGCGGCTTGGATTACGGTTTTGAAGTCGGTGTTCTTCTTTCGGATCAAGACAGCCTGAATCTGAAAGATATACTGGATAGCTGGATTGCAGAATTCCCATGGCAATACGAACCTGCAATGCAACGGAAAGAGCATGTTGGTCAAATCCTGTTAGCCAATTCTAGTCTTCGCGACGGTATCAGAGAAGTCGTTAAGGAAGAAACAGTTTTGCTCAATGACGTTTTTGCAGAAGACGCCCTTGACCTGAATCAGGCTCCCAATCCAACGTTCACGGAACCGAACCTGAAGACATTCCCTCACAAAATAAAATATGAATGGCAAGTCTTGCCCCGAAGGCTTCCTGCAAAAACGAAGGAACTGAAAAAGCAAATTGAAGTTGAAGACAACGACAAGCAAGGGAAAAAGAAAAAAGCTACCAAGCATATTTCGTATGATCCAAAGGTCTATCAGGACAACAAGAAAAGAGTTTTCGTGTTGCTTGATGATGAAACAAAGCTGGGGAAGGCCAAACAGCTTGCCAAAGAGCTTAACGGAAAAGTGGTGTTGCCATGATGAAGAAAGTCAAAGAAGACGTAGTCATGGTAAGTTGGATAAGTGTCAACCACCAAGCAGCACCATTACTGACAGCTATCGAAGATCCGCAATCACCATTTCGCGGGAAGGTAAAGAAACTATTTCTGTGCTGGCGAAAAGCAGGAGGAGAAGACGGGCGACGAGAACGCGATGCTTTAGATAAAACAAAAAAAGCTCTGAAGACAGAACTGGAGCCCATCTGCCCAGAGATTGTTGACCTGCCTTGGGATACTCAGTCTTCACCCACCGATCATGCTGCCATTCGAAAATTCGCTGAAAACGCACTGGTTCAGATTCGGGACCAAAACCCGACAGAGCATATTGTCATCCATCTATCACCCGGCACACCATCCATGCACGCAGTCTGGTTACTTCTTGGCTCAACAGGACTTATTGAGGGGAAGTTAACGCTTATTCAAACATCGGACGAGCGTGCGAAAAAGGCTGGGCAGCCTTCGGTGAAGAAAATAGACTTGAATCTGGAAACATGGCTGAAGCGCTTCCGATCATCCAAACCGTCAAGTGCTACTGTTGATGACGATGGAGTGC
Organism: Myxococcota bacterium; assembly: GCA_963663525.2. Lineage (GTDB taxonomy): Bacteria > Myxococcota_A > SURF-8 > SURF-8. The sequence continues at coordinate 1,344,931 of CAXXHC010000001.1, read as the reverse complement.
TTATCGACCCGGCAAAGGTCAAGAGCCCTAAACTGAAGGAGGCACTGGAAAAATTGAATGAGTGGGCGGAATTGCGAGTTCCAGTCCTTTTAGTTGGTGAAAGAGGAACAGGAAAAACAACCCTCGCGCATTACCTGCGCACCATGAGCCCTTTCCAGAAACTGGATAGCAGGAACTGGCCAATTGTTGTTTGCGGTCAATTTCGAGCCAATACGCAACTTGCCCGCTCAGAATTATTTGGCCATGTCAAGGGAGCCTTCACAGACGCGAAAGAAGATCGAAAAGGACTTCTGGAGCAGGCTGATGGTGATTCGTTGTTCTTCGATGAAATAGCCGATATCGACCAGGATACTCAGCGACTTCTGATGTCAGCCATTGAAGGAAAAGGTTTCTCTCGATTAGGTGACTCGGCAGTAAAGCAATCTACTTTTAGATTCATTTCGGCAACAAACCGACCGCTAGACGTATTGAAAACAGAATGTCTGGATCCTGATTTTTATGACCGGATTGCCATGTTCATCCTTACCGTGCCCCCTTTACGTCAGTGCAAAGAAGACATACCCACGATCTGGAAATCGGTTCTTGCCCGGGCAGGGAATGATTTGGACATCGATCGAGAGGAATGGAATGGTTTTCAGGAGCACCCCGGATTGCTGAAGTTGATCTCAGAAGCTCAGCTACCTGGAAACATCAGAGACCTACAGCGGATGGCGTACCACGTTTTAGCTGGTACACATGCAGGAAAACCCGAAAAGGATATCGTATCGGTAGCGTCGCAATGTTTGAGCGAAGGCGTTTCTTCTGCAACTCCAACTCTGCCGAGCACACCTGAGATTGGTGATTTCAACGAAATTGATGGTGGATTGCAGCAGTGGTTGGATGACAGGGAACGTGCCTGGCTTCAAATGGCTATGAAGACATCGGGGGGCAACAAATCCAAAGCTGCTGACCTTGTGGGGATGAAAAGGAAAACCTTTGAGCACCACTGGAAGAGATTAAAGTGATATCTTTTCGAATCAGTTATATCAATGACAGATGCTTTCTATACCATTATCGGCTGCAAACAGGCATCCGCATTGGTGTCACGATATATTAGACTATTTCCTTTTATTTCGATTTCAGATACACTTGTAGCGCAGGGAATCGCTATCACAGGAGTGCTTTGAAATAACAGCCGGTCCGCTAATATTGGCGTATTTGCATATCGACTGACAAATGATATCACATCCTCAACGGCATTATTGTACCTTTCATCTGATACTTTCCAAAAATTACTAAAAGATCTCTTTTTTAGTATTTTATCAACTATCCATGCTGTATCAATACTTTTACTCCACGTTTGCTTTGCGCTAGTAAGTTTAATAATTCTGTACCCAGCAGATTCCAATATCTGTTCTCGTTGTTGGCTTTTCATCGGCAATCCATAGCGCTCAGACAAGAATTCCGATCTTCCATTCTCTCTAAGAGACATATACCAACGACGCCACATCTCAATACCAAACGGTGTCCATGTATGGCCCGGAGTACGAAGTGCATTACCATCCACAGCGTCGTATAAACTGCTGTCTTCTTCAAACCAAAGCAATATTCCAGATGGACCTGCCCAAAAGATGGCATTCTCAATAATACTCTCCCACCCAACAGTCGTATTTAGTATCCAGTGTACAATAACAATATCGAAACTGCTTGAAGGAAATATGTTCCTCTTTCTGCAATCGCCTGACATTAGGTCAACATTATTGCTTTTTTGTAGTTGCTTTGGAATAGCAGAAAGCATTGTAGAACTAATATCTATACCGGTAATTTTAGGAGAAGCGCTGTTTCGACTAAAACCTTCTAACATTCGTCCACATCCACAACCCACATCTAAAACGGTTCGAATAGACTTGTATAGAGATATTTCGTCTAACACCCCTCCAATTAGCCTCGCAGAAATATTAGCTGGCAATACTCTCGTCTCTCGAAATACTACGGGAGATATTTGGTCTCCAAACAAATTGCTATTTGACATGTACATTAGCCTCCATCGTAGAATGCTTGTTTTTGCCTAGTTGTGCCAGAATCCTTTGTCCAGGCCATTCCATCACTGAAGGCAAGGCGCTCGTAATACAGTTAATTACGATAGCCCAAATGACAAGCCAACCAACTATTGCGTATAAGTCGACCATTTTAAGTAACCACATCATTTGGGCTACATCATCCCCTACAGAATTTGAAAACGATAGTATCATCTCCCCAGCTACCATCACCACTAAAGCAATTCCAAATGATTGGACTGCAATAGCTCTCCAAGTTCGTGCTGCACCTGGAAGTACAATAAAAATGAATTCGTGCTTCAAACTTAGTGCCAGGGCACTTTTTATCGCTTTCCTCGACTTAGATATCGCATTAAGTGACTCTCGAAAGGAAGATTCCGAGTAGCACATAACAAGAAATATGGAGCAAGCAGCAGCCGAAGCTCTTTCAATCCCCATTATCGCAGCAAATAGTGGCACTGCAATGACTGACGGTAAAGCTCTCCCTCCGATAAATAAAATGCTGAGAAAATAGTTTACCCAACGGCATTTTATTGACAATGCGCCTATGAACAATGAAACTAAAAGTCCAATGATCCATGAAAAGACAACCCATGAAAACGTTTCGAACATGCCTGTCACAATATGACTATGTATAAATCCTATCTCAACCATTCTAAGAAGAACCTTCTCTGGCGGCGGGAGAAGCGATTGGCTTACAATCGTGGAATGGCTAAACAGTGCCCAAATCAACACCCAGCAGAGAACAGATATTATTACTTTAAACATGGTTGTATGGTTTCTTGATTTCATTATGCTGTCAATCCATATTAACTATTTCGCTTGGCGTAATTCCAATGTCTTGGTGACTCACATACAACAACGAGCAACCATCATCCAGCATATCTTGCAGGTAGTCATTAAGCGCGTTGGTGCTTTGATAATCCAAATCGCGGTAAGGCTCATCAAGAATCATCAGTTTAGGGTTACAAGCAAGAGTCCTTAACAAGACAATTTTTTGCTGCTGACCTCCACTTAGCTTTGTTATGTCATGTTTTTTGAACTTCTCGATTATCAAGTCCCATATTGGGTCGCATTTGGTGTCGCTTTCTATTGCTAAATCTCCAGGAAAGAATTGAAAAGCAAGATTTCCGAGCTTTTCTTTGGCATATAATTCATAGTGATTGTCAGATTTCAGGGTACCGATGAGAATATTGTCCCAAGTGTTCAGCCAAGGAAATATTGTATCTCCCCAGGCTTGTGGAAAATATGCTATTGTTTTACCAAGCGTTGCATGGATATTAAAACTAACTCCTTTCACTGGCTTGACGCTTCCAGCAAGCAGGGTCTTCAGTAAGGTAGACTTTCCGGCCCCATTTGCTCCTGCAACTCGGATAGCTTCTCCTTCTTTCAAATGAAATGAAACAGAATCTTTAAGTACACGCCCACCAATTCTCACTTCAAGGTTATCAACATTAAGCACTCACTCCTCCTATCAACATTGCCTGTCTCACTGATAAAACAGACCTGAATGGTTGTATTGAGGAGAAAGCATGCCATTGCTTTCCAAGATGTTCGCCAGATTGCTTACAAACGTGTCATTGGGTGCATATTTGGCATTTGGGTAGACATACATCCCAATCCTATCTGGTTGTAAGTCTTTTATATTGAAATATGAAATAAAGATTTGTTTGGCTTTATCCGGGTTTTGCTTGCAAAATTCCAGAGCTTCATCTACAGCAGACAGAAACAATTCAAACTCAGATTTATGTGATGCAACCCACTTTCGGCTAGCAACTCCAGAACCACTCCAGTATGGGCTTCCAAGATATTTAGCCCTGAAATTTTGTTCGATTATTTTAAAGGAGCTTATTACCTCTGTACTTGAAAGAGCTGGCTGGTCAAGAACTACTGCATCAAATGTCCCCTTGCGAAGCGCTTCTAGAAGTGTTCCTTTATCTTTCACTTCACGAATCGTAGTTGTTCCTGTACGATCATTAAACTTCGCGCCTAAAACGTTCCGCAAATTTACGATTGTGAATTTTGATGCACTTCCAATAGTTTTTCCAACGAGATCCTGTAATGTCATAGCCGTGCTATTTTTGGGAACGACAATTCCATACAGTACGTCACCATCACTAGCTTCTCCGCCAGTCATGTAACTTATAATTTCTCCTTGGGTCTGCTGGTCTGTAGAAAATATTACCGGGAAGCTAGATGCAGATAATATCTGCACATCTCCTCGCAATAATGACGGAATATGCTGTGCTGGTGTCAAGGTTTTGAAGGACACATCAAGACCACGTTTTTCAAACATATTTTCTTGCTTCGCGACAATAAGCGGAATGGAAGAACCATGTTGCAAAACGCCAACTAGTATCTTATTCTCTACTGGCGCTTTCTTGCGTTCACATCCTATCTGTATCACAGATAATATTGAAAGCACTAAAACAATTATGCCAAGAACATGTTGTTTCTGTCTATGCATCTTTGCCTCCTTTATAGCAGAAGGTTCTGCTTGAATCTTGGTAACGAATTCAGAGCATTTTCCTCGATTTAGATAGTTGACAATTCATGCTGCCGCTTCCCGCTTATCTTTAGAAGACATATAATCAAAAAGAATGGAAAATAGTAAGAATACAATGCCAAACAAAGACAGAATTATTGCGAAGTGCAGCAACATGTTTGAAACACTTGAAAACAGTGACGATAAACTAATGCAAACGGCTACTGAAAACCCAAACCCATGAACTGGGAACGCATGGAATAGCAATACCTTTTTTACCGAGCGAGTGGCATTATCCGTGCAAAGCAGTAAAAATAGATCCCAAAGCAATAAAACAAAGTACAAGCCTGCAGAAATATTCCACAAATGGTTGAATGCAGACAGGAATTCACCAGCTCTTTGAAAAGCAGTTTGGCTTGTGTCTATTGTGAGCTTTAGGGCTACAACTTGAAATTCGATCCACACGATTGCGAAAAACACGAATGCTCTCAGGACAAATTCAACTGTACGTTGATAACCACTTAAATTCGAAATAAACTCCGTAAATCCATCCTGTGGATCTTGGGGTTCCTCAATGCGATGCAAATTAAAGTAAGATCGCAATAGACTGCCAAGGATAAAATAAAGAGAGAGCGAAACTGAGATGACCATTATTACCACCTCAATTTCAGCTTTTCCCTCGAGGAACATACTTGATGCAGAATCCTGCATTGTTTTAAGAAATTCTTTAGACGTTATAAGGATGACTCCCAATACGATGCTGTAAGCAGTAAGAATCGCATAAGTTAGGCCAATAATCCCAGGTGGAGTACGTCGAAAAACGTGATGCTTAACAGGTTGAATGCCATAAAATATCACCATTGCGGAGAGGAATACTAAGCCAACACCACTGAGTATGTATGTTAAACTTTCCATTGCAGTTGATTCCTCCTTATCTCAATCAAGATAGAGGTCTACAAGACCACACTACTGACTTCTTCGATCCTCGGACAGAGAAAAACGTCCCCCCAGCAGTTAAGCGTCTCCTTCACGCTGTGTTGATCTATATTGTGTTGATATCATCTAGAAGGAAAAGGAAATGCGAAAACGTTTTCAAAGCTTAGCATTCTAACCACGATAGACGGAGTTTAAAGGAATTCACTCGGTCGAGTCAAGAAAATGATTGAAATGACTCGTCCTATTCCATATTTGAATCGACGCAATAGCAGCCAAGAGCATACCATCCATTCTCTTTTTTTTCACCAAACCCACTTACCAGGACATCCGGATGCCCCGTTGGCAGGTACTTCATGAGCCGTTGACGTTTTAGGCGGTTTATTGCGGTATGTCGATTGTCCGGGCTGATATCAACACCGAATGCATCCCATTCCACTTGGATCATGTGTCGGTCAGGATTGGCTGAACATTTCGCCTGTTCCCGAGCAAATGCGGAAAGAATTTTCTGTTGATCCGGCGAAAAGAGTTGCGGTGTGCCGTTTACGAGACATTTGACCTGCTGGTGACTGACTCTTTCAACGATCCTTGCATCGATGACGGCGATATCAGTCGACGGAGCGTCTCGACTCTCGTTCTGCAGAGGAGTAGTCGTAGACCGCAGCTTCTTTGCCTTTTCCAATACCTGCTCAATACTGGACGTTAGATCAGGGTTTTCAATGTCATCGTCTGCAAATGGCTTCGTCACGAAAGTGGCGAGCCCATTGGGATGGCCCTGATAGACATCCCGTGCATGTCGGAATGTTTTTCCGTGGCCCGTAACGACGATGATCGGCAGAAACGGCTGTTCTTTGATTACCTCAAAGAAGAATCGCTTCCCGAACTCAATCTTATCCACTGTGTTTTTACTCATCGGAAGCTGAAGATCGAGAAGAATGTAATCCGGAGTCCGCTTTTCAAGAAGCTCGCGCGCTTCCTTTACGCAACTGGCCTCCACCCATTCGTGACCAAATGATTCGACATGCAAGGCCATTTCCTGACGAGCTGCAGGAAGGTCATCAACAATAAGCGCCAACGCTTTGCGGGCATGCCCCTTAATGGATTCTGGAGCCTTTTTACTCATACTTCGCCTCATAGCTGATTCGGTTTGTTTTTAGGTGCGTCAACAGGAATGCGAATGATAAAGACTGTTCCCGTTCCATCTGGACCTGGTTCGAAATGAATCAGTCCACCGTGTTCGGCGACAATTACCCGCCTGGCTACGTACAGACCCAACCCGGAGTGTCCATCGTTTCTCTTATTGGTGCGTCCCATCCTGAATATATCGTCGTGATCCCCTGAGTCGATCCCAGGTCCCTGATCACTGATCCGGAACACGATCTCTTGCTCATCTGAACTGCGGGTGGCATCGATGACGACTGTTCCACTGTCGGGGGATGCCTCGACCGCATTTTTCAAGATGTTTGTCAACGCTCGTACCAGTCGTTCTTCGGCGGCGTCGAACTGAAGGTCGGAAACTCTCGGCGCTCTGATTTTGACGCCACGAACGGTCTTTACTGACTCCTTGGCAAGTCGGATCGCCTCATCCGCGCTCATGCGTGAAAACGACAGTTCCATCCCATCTCCGAGCCACCGCAATTCCTTCGTAAACTCCCGCATGGCCTTCAGCCCCGACCGAAGGTCGCGCATCGGTTCGGCAATACGATCCCGTTCCTCCGGGCCAAGCCTTCGGCTGATGATGTTGACCGGAGTCGAAAGGCGCTGGATCAGGTGGCTGAGTTCGTGCGCGAACTCCTTCATTGCGAGGCTGTGCGCGTTGGACTGCATTTCTCCAACGACCTTGGCCGCCTCATTACCACCAAGCTTGATCAGAGTTGCAACGAGTTCTTCGGCTTCCTTCGGAGGCGGATACTCGCTCTCCTCTGAAATCGATTTCTGGTCCAGAAGCCGTTGGGAACGCTTGGCCGCCTGTCTCACATACTGGTTGGCGTCCTTGCGAAGATGGCCGATCACCATGGCGGCCCATGTGGTGGGTAGCCTTACCACCGATCGGGCCATCTCCAATTTAACTTCCCATTTCGTCTTTGGATGACAGAACCGTTCGACTACCTCGGACGCTTCGGAGATAGAGATGTCGCCGGGATTCCGCAGAAGATCCCCAAGTATCGGAATAGCCTGCTTCCATTCGCGCCAGTCATCGGACGCAATTGCTGTTCGCAGTTTTTCGATTTTGTTCACCATCCGTATTTCTCCAGGCGTTCTTTAAAGGCCTGCTCTCCGCCCTCCATGGTCTCAATGATGTTGTCCTTCATATTTTCGACCGAACCACGAGCGGGGTTTCGATCCTGGCTCTCATCGTCGTATTTCATCTGGATCACCTGGTCGGCCAGGCCAAGCACCGGGATGTTCGGATTGTGCGTGATGAAGATCATCTGCCTGCGCTTTGCTGTCTTCCGGATCTGGCTGATAATCAATTCGTAGATGAAGCTGTTATCGAGATTGTCTTCGGGCTGGTCGATCAGCAGGGGAGCTGCATCTTCAAGCAGAAGCAGAGGAAGAACCACCGAGCACATCTGACCGGTCGAAAGCTTGTTAGAGGGCCGCCATGCCTGCCCGATCTGTAATTCGATGCACGGTTCATCGTCCTGCTCGATAATCTCAAGATTAAACACTGTCCGTGGATCCGCTTTGAGCATCTTCAAGGTTGCGGCGGCATACTCCTCATTCAGATCCGCTTCAACCGCCAAGGAATCTGAATCCATTTCCCTCGCCATCCGAGCCAACTCAACGGGCGCTATGCGCTGGGCGATTCGGTCCAGTTCCCGTTTATAACGGGCGAGTGAGGAATTTCGATTCTGTTCGAGAAACTTGTAGTAGGTCGAGTGTTCCGCATTCTGTTCGATTCGGACTCGGATCCGGCCATTGAGTTGCTCGTTCAATCCATCTGCGACCTCAGCCCGAATCTGATAGCGCCGTTCGGTCAGATCGGAAAATGCTTCCAACAGGCCTTGCCGACGTTGACGAAGCTCGTCGAGCCGTTTTTTCAGGGTATCGAGTTCGGTCCTCCTGGTCTTCTGCTGCTCCACCTGTTTGTTCAGCGTGTGCATCTCCTGCAGCATCTGCTGGTGAGCCTTGTGTTGTTTCGCCAGATCCTGGAAGACCTTTTCCTGAGGCTGGTGAGTGGTCTTCAATTCCTGCATCGCTTCGCCTGCCGCCTCCTCCATGCTCTTCAAGGCATCGCTGGCGGCATTCACGGAATCCCTGAACTTCTTGACCTCCGAACGCAACACTTCCCGCAACTTCCGGAATGTCTCTCCGTTCGGACCGTCCAGCAGTTCGTCGGTAAAGATCTGTTGGAATTCGCCGATAATCTCACGCTGCACAGGGGCCATCACCCGTTGGGCTTCCTGAAGAACGGGATTGATACGTGAAATGGCGCTTGATTCTCGGACGCGAAGTTCTTTCTGCGCCGAGGCAGCCTGCAAATCCGTATCGAGCTTGATCTTAGCCAACTCCTGCTTGATCTTCGATAGCTTGCCTTCCATCGCCGGGAGATCCCGAATTTCTTCCCGTCCTTTCTGCTCCTCCAGAGTCAGCTGCACGATATCCGAGGCATTGGATTTCAATGCCTCGACCGTTTGCCTGATTTCATGCCGGACATTAGATAATTCGCGGCTGCAGAAGCGGTCGATGACATCGCGAAGGTAGGACGGCTGTAAGGCAATCTCTTCTACCTCGTTCTGGCTGAAAATGGCGGCGTCGATTTCGATTCTGGATTTAAGGATCGAAGGATCCGCAGGATTGCCCTCGTCATCATACAGCAGAGGGGATTCTCCGGCTGTGCGCTGGATCCGGTAGATCTGGCCTTCTTGGGTTTCAAACTCCAGTTCCACGGTTCCATGGTCCAGATTGGCGTCGATTAAATCCTTGATGCGCTTGGCCGCCTTCTTGTCTCCGGTATTCATGTCCGGAAGGTGATCAAGGGCGAATCGAATCAACTCGAGAACCGTGGTCTTTCCACTACCCCGACCGCCGATAATGCAGACCAGGCCATCGGTGAATTCGATATCAAGACCGTCAAGGAAACCTCCCGTCACGGTCAATCGGCGGATGATATGATGTTTCGCTGCCATTATACTATCTCCAGGTTTGATGGTTGACATTGTGTCGATCCAAAGAGCAACGTCTCGTGCAAACCATCATTCCGTTTCGCTGTGCATTTGCCAACTGGTATCAGGTTACAGCACCTTACAGCACAAATACTATAAGTCATAACAGGCATTTACTCAATGTAACTCTGCCTCCGCATCGCAGGTGTCGATATCCTGAGAACCGCATTGCGGGCACCTTGGCGGGGCATGGCGACGGAAGCTCCCCCCGCAGGTGCATTCACCCGCGTACTCCTCCAGTTTCCTGTAAAAACCCCACAGCCACCGGGGCTCACCATTGGAATCAAGGAGCATCTCGTTCCCCATGAACTCAAGCGGAAAATTCTCTCGTGAGCGCCGCTCTGCGGCAACCTGTTCCAGAAGGGCGGTGGTTTCCTCGAAAGGGATGTATCTGGTCCGGCCGCATCGGTTACAGCGCAGCAAGTCAACCTTATCGCCGGGAGCGGGATTCTCAACCTCGAAAAAATGGCCACATCGCCGACACACAGAAAACGAGTTTGAATTCATAGAGCTTGCCTACTGATTCGATTTCCGCCATCCGGCTGCCTGCGCTTCCTCTTCCGTGCAGAACCATTTCTCCCCCTTGGCCTCGTTGATCTTGGTCTGCTTGTAGTAGCGCATACCGGGCAGGTGGTAAATCTTCTTGCCGCGTGAATTGATATTGCCCTTGATCAGGCACTGACCATTCTTTTCATATCTCTGCCCCTTGGTAGCAGCAGGAGTCGTTGGAGCCATCTGGTCGTTCGAATTGCCAGCCTCACCCCACAATCCCCGACCAGCCTCCCTTGCTTCCCTTTCGAGCCGCCGGAACTCTTCCATTCGGCTGAAGGGAAACCGGGTGTAGGCATGGGCGTATCCCTGCTTGATGAGTTCGGCATTCAGATCGAACCAGGTTCCATCCGGCTTTTTGATGTAGACGTAGGCCAGCAGGCGGCCATACACCCCACGGTGCTTCTTCGCCGCGTATGCCTGATCAAACTCGAGTTTCGCTTCTTTCCCCTGGCACATCTTCTTCGTAAATGCAGAAGCCTCCCTCCCAAAATACTGGACCGGCTTGGTGGGGTGCTTCGTCTCTGGTGTGTCCACGCCAATGAGACGGATTTTCTCGGATTGACGTTCGCCACAAGCCACAATCAACGTGTCGCCATCGACGACCCGGGTCACCGTGCAAAAAAGTGGCTGCGATGCTTGCAGATCACCGGTGCTCCAAAGACTTGCAGCTAGAGCAAAAAGGAAAACGAAAGCCGAGAAGCCTTTCGGAAGTTTGGGTTTGGGTACCATTTTAGATTTCCTCGACGTCGGGGTACGGGATGACCAGTGCTTCGCCATTGTCTAATAGTGCTTCAACGACAGTCAGGTCTCCAGTCAATTTGGAAAAGTCCAGATCCCAAAGCAGTTTCTGGTCTTCAATGAACTGGTTGATATCGTATTCGAAGTACATCTCGCGAACGGATCCGGCGGGGACAGGCGCGTTCTCGACTCTTACGGGCAGGGACAGAACCCGCACCGAATCCTCCACGCCATAAAGATTGATTTTGGCGATGAATTTCTCGACGTTTGTATCGGAGACATTTTCAACGCCCAATGTAAGGGTTACCTTCTTATTGATGCCCCATCGATCGGAATCATGCCTCTTACTAAGAGTGGTCAATTTCAACAAGGACGATAACCGATCTCGGATGGGTTTGTTTTGCGCCAGCTTCCACTTTCGCTCAGCCTCGTTGACCGTTGCGAGGATGTCATTGAGATTTTCAATCTCGATCAGTTTCAGATGGCCCGCATCGACCTCCCTGAACTTGAAGCGGATCTGGAAGGGAACATCGTATTTCAGGTTTTTTCCCGGAACTACGGCGACGGTGATTTTGTCTTGCCGAATCACCTCCTGGATGTCTGCGAGTTCGACATTTCGCAGATTCATGTCCATATTCTTGGGGCCAACTTGCTTGGCACCGCTGTCGGCCTCATCTGCGTCAGGATTGAATGTTTCAATGAGCTTGTCGATCTGGTCTTTCACCATCTCGACGAGCTTCGGCTTGAACATCTCAACCAAGCCGGTAGCGAGGTTCTTGCCCAACTGTTCCCACTCGTTACCCTCAGCGCTTCCGGCCTGCTGCTTTTCCGTATATTCCTGCAGGAGCACATCGACACTGCGTTTGACCAGCGTATCGACATCGACATATTCGTAAAACAGATCGCGATCATGGGTATCGATTGCCGTTTTCATCTGGCTGAATGCATAGGTCGGGGTGGATTTCCAGTAGACGTAGCCCATCCATGCTGCAAGCAGGATGAATACGACCGCAGCACCGGCGACGATATACTTCGTCGGTTCTTTCTTCTGGGTCGCGACCGGTCCGGGTCCTGCAGGCGGCTCGCTCATGTCCTCTGCAATGGCTGGTGCGGGTTGGAGAAAGTCGGCTGCGGTTTTCCACGCCTCCGCATCATGATCATAGACGTTGGCGTCGGGTGGGATTCTCTTTTCATTGACCCACGATTGAAGAGTTGCCAGATCCTGGCATTGGTAATCTTTATCTTCGATTCGGACAGTGTACATCGATATCCTCCCCTGGCTTTGAGTTTCCATCCTTTATTCAGCCATATTCATCGGCACGCTACATGCCGTAACCTTACATCTCCCTGATGTCAGATACTGTCGTTTCAGATAGCACCTGAAAGCACTTTCCGCCGCTTTCCGTTCGCCGTACCCTTCACGTGGATACAGAGAACAATACTCGATTATGGACCAAACGTGAAGCACACATTGGAATACAACGAGAATCATGAGCTGGTGACATGCGATCCGGCGCTTGCTTCGATCTTCGACGAAGTGAAAAGCATTCTTGCGCCTTCGGATGTTCCGGTCCTGGTACTCGGTGACACGGGGGCCGGAAAAGAAGGCATCGCCTCCGCTCTTCATTTTCACAGCAGTAGAAAATCGAAACCATTTCTTGCAATCAACTGCTCCACCATCAGTGAATCGATCGCTGAGTCGGAATTGTTCGGACATGAAAAAGGCGCATTCTCCGGAGCTGGGAAGCGGAAAGAAGGCTTCTTTGAGTCCGTAAACGGAGGTACTCTTTTCCTTGATGAAGTCGGCGAGCTGTCGCTCGGCATGCAAACCAAGCTCCTCCGTGTTCTCGAAGAAGGTCAGATCATCCGCGTCGGCGGCACAGAGGCCATCGACGTCGATGCAAGAATCGTAGCAGCTACCAACCGTGATCTTCAGGAAATGGTTAATGAAGGAACTTTCCGAAAAGACCTTTACTATCGCCTCGCAATTGACATCGTCCGAATCCCTTCGCTGCAAGAAAGACCTGGCGATATCACTCTTCTGGCACAACAGTTCGCGAATGAAGGATCCGGAGATTGGGGTCTGACCACATTCCGAGTTGGTGCTGACCTGCAAAGCTTTTTGCAAAGTCAATCGTGGCCCGGTAACGTCCGTGAGTTGAAGGGTGTCATCCGATCCGTTGTGGGACGACATCGAGCGCGAAAACCCGAAAGCAACATCCTCGAAACCGCAGACCTTCCTCTCCAGTACCGACCGAAAGAAGCCGCCAGCAGAAGTCGAATCAACATCACGGCGAACCCCCGGACAGGTCGTCCAATAGGCAATCGGCCATTGGATTCCAAAGTGCTGGCGCTGGTGAATAACGAAGGGAAATGCACCGTTCCAGAAATCGCGAAGAAACTTGATACGCATGTCGATACCGTGAGGCGCTCTGTGAAAAGGCTTCAGGAAAATGGGGCTGTCATCATGAATTCCAAGCGCGGGGCCGCAGGTGCCGAAGTGAGAGCTACCACCAGGGAACCGAATCACGAGACTCATTGACCCTCCGCGATTGAAAGCAATCCTATCCACGTCCGTCTCCACCTCCGTCGTTCTGACTGCAACACGGACCCTTTATCGGAGTGATCCAAGTTTGGCGCAGACATCGTAAATGTCGGGTCCTTTTTCCACCTAATTCCTTGATATCATTCATCGTATACTCTCTTGGCAGGAAATAAATGTAGAAATGTGAACACTGCCAGAGAAAGGCCTGGTATTGACCTATTCTGGGCCAAAACTGGCTATTGTTTAACCCTGCTGACATCACTACTCGTAGCAACAACGGAATGTATTTAGTGATTCTAAGCACTTGTAATCTCTGGTGTTTCTTGTACTTGCCTGTGCGTAATTGATCTCACGCAGGGGTTCATCGCCGCCACGAGCATGATATGCGACGGATAGGTCACCGACACCATCGAGCGGGTGATGGTCACCTGCCGGTCTTCGATGGGTTGGCGCATGACTTCGAGCACGTTTTTCTTGAATTCCGGCAATTCGTCCAGAAACAGCACCCCGTTGTGGGCGAGGCTGATCTCCCCCGGCTTGGGAAACGATCCGCCGCCGATCAGGCCTACGTCGGAAATCGTATGATGCGGAGCACGAAAGGGGCGTTCGGTCATGATGCCCCGACCGTTTTTCAACAATCCCGCCACCGAATACACCTTGGTGGTCTGCAAGGCTTCTTCGAAACTCGGGGGCGGCAAAATGCCCGAAATCCTTCGCGCCAGCATGGTCTTCCCGGATACCATGCATAGGGCCGAATAGCTCCCTATGTGTCTGCCATGGTGACGCAGTAGAGCAGCCCCTTGAGCAGCGCCCCATACTTGTTGCGTACCTCGCTACCGCCGTTGCCGCCGTTGCGGCCATTGCGGCGAAGCTGCTCCTGCACCCGCCGGAACACGTCGGCGTCCACGGTCGCTTCGTGCTCGCACTGGTAGAACTCACCCTTGTAATGCTCCTTGAGAGTCTTGGTCATCGGCATCCTCCTTTCACTCTCGGTCGGGCGTTAACCCGCCGGGGCAATGGAGGCTTGGTTCCCCGGAATAATCAAGTTGTTTCGAGAGGTTAAACGATCTTTCCGACGATGGCGCTACATGCGAAGGAAGATGTGGAAAAACTTGCAAATCATTCTTGTTGGGATACAATGAGTCAAGGCCATTAGATATTTTCTTCAGTCGATAGAACCCAGCGGCCAGAATAGAGGCAAGTTCTTTCAAACGTTCGCCTTCGGTCATTTTTGTGGGATCGTCGAAGCGGGTCATGGTCATGTGCGCTCCTGTTGAAGCGCGCCCACCACGGCCTCCGCTTGGCGGTCAGTCCGGTGCCCGGCGCAGGGTTCGTCTCGCCGCCCCTCGGCGGCCTCACCTGTTTACATACCGGACGGAAGGGGAAAGTGTGCGGAGAATAGTATTTAAGGACAATTTTGATCAGCATCCTTATTCCCAAGATGGGAAAAATGAAAGCTAATTGCTTTATGCGGTCGAAGGTAGAATACTCAGTGCTTGCCCGGGGATGGATTAGCCATTCCCCGTCGCTCCGATAGAGTAGCGGTTGGATCGGTTCCAGCGTAACCTTAGCAGCAAGGACCTCAGGCTTGGCCGGGGGAATCTATTAAATAAAGGATTATTCATGGCGAATCCACGATTCACTATACTATCAGACAACGTGATTAGAAATAATGATGAAGATTGCTTTTCTCTCGGACTGAAACTTGGTCCCATCCTAGATACAATTCGAAACCCTAGGACTCGTACCCCAATTTCTATAGGCATTTTTGGCGATTGGGGAACAGGAAAATCATCAGCAATGATTTGGCTTTTCAATAATCTTTTAAAGAATTCCGCTAAAACAGATGTTGAGATAGATGCTGTGCCTATCTTGTTTGTTCCATGGAAATATCACACCAGAGAAGATGTATGGAGAGGATTAATCGCTGAAGTTATTCTTAACAGTATTAAAAACAGCAAGCAAACCAATGAATTGCGATTGAAGAGATTACGTTATGCTGCCAAATCGTTCGGTCTTTTTTTAGGTAAAAGTTTTTTAGCTGCCTTATCTTCTCTTAAATTAGTTTTTGAAAGCCAGGCCGAGAAAATTAATATTGAACTTAATCCTGCTCCAATTGATGAAGCGTTTTTAAGTTTTTATTCGTCAATGGAACCAGAAAAGGCTTTTTTAAATGAGTTCGAATCGGCCTTAACCGAATGGATACAACACTCTCTAGGTAATAACACAAGATTGGTTATTTTTGTTGATGACCTAGATAGATGTTTACCTGAAATTTCACTTGAAGTCCTTGAAGCAATCAAATTATATCTCAATCACGATAATATTATATTTGTCATAGGCATGGACAGGAATGTTTTTGACAGTATAATTGGAAATCATTATAGAAAGTATGGCGTTGAGGAAATAAAAGCAAAAAAATATCTTGATAAAATGCTGCAAGTTGAGATAAACATCGCACCAAGTGAAAATCAGATGATTTCTTTTTTTAACCATCAAATATTACATCTAAATTCGCTATCAGATGGATATTGGCTAAATAACCTTTCTGCTTTACAAAAAGAAATAATACACACTATCCTTCAACGCCTGTCATCACATAATCCTAGGGAATCGAAGAGAATGATTAATAGTGCTTTTATTGCTGGATGTAGTGTAATGCCTTCCAATGAGAATGGTCAGACAGTTCGTTTTGCACAGGCCATTCAGGTGTTTCTTATAAAAAAAGTTATATCTACATATCTTGAAGGCATTTTCTCGCCTGATTGGGTAAGTCAAAAAATCGGCCAAGAATTTTTTTATGAATGGTCGTCGATTGTAAGAAATTATCCTGATATATTGCTGTATAATAAAGAGTATTTTACTAAATTAATGATGATGCATACGCCAAGTAATAACCGCGTCTCGGCTAACGAAGACATTACTGTAGACGTATCGATTATCCCTAGCCACTATACTGCATTTATTAAAAAATATATGGCTATAGTAGAACCAAGCAAGCTTGAGTTATTGATAAAAGATCCAGATCTTTTATCCCTAATGAAAATTGAATTTTCACCAGAGATTGCATTAAGCTTGGAAACCACTCACTCATATAGGAGTGGCACTATTGAAAACATGCCAAGAGAAGTAGGCCAAATTCTTGCCCGGTTGCTACGTAAACCTTTTGACGCTATAAAAACAAGCGAGCTGGCTGAAATATTCGAGCTTGACCTTAGCAATTTGTTCATAGATAATATAGATTTCTTGGTAATATTCAATAGCCTCAATTCATTAGATTTATCAAATACCCAAGTCAACAACATTCACGCTTTGTCAGGCATAACTAGCCTTAGAAAGCTATATTTGGCAAACACATCCATCAGCTCGGTTTCTCCATTGGCGGCTTTAAATAAAGTTCGAAAGCTTGATTTAAGTCATACAAAAGTATGTGATATCGGGCCATTGAGAGGAATGAAACATTTAGAATGGCTCAGTATAGTCGGATTGTCAATTAGCGACTTATCTGTTTTATCCAACATGGAAGGATTAAGGGCTATCGAATTTTCAGAAACAACGATTGCAACGAAAATTATAAAAGAAACGCTCGTAAAATCACCCGAGACAAAACTAATTAGAAGGTAGGCTAAACATGATTAAAAATTATCAAGATCTAATTGAATTGTGTGAAAAGGAAAAACCTGAACAAATTGATCTTAAATTCATTGATTTGCTTGGAAAAATATATCATACGACAATACCCTCTCCGCGGCTATCAGAATCAATATTTCTTGATGGCGTTGAATTAGATACAGGAAGTGCAATTGGAATTTATCAATTGAACAAAGCCAAAGTATCCTTAATACCAGATATTTGTACCTCAATAATTGATCCGCCTGGAGATAATGAGGCAAAAACAATAAGTATATTATGCAATATATGTGATAGTGCCACCAAAGAGCCTATTTCTTGCGACACCAGAAATATTGCAAATAGAGCAGAAAAATACCTTGAGAGTACAGGAATAGCCTTGAAAAGTATCTGGAAATATAATATACAATATTATATTTTTGACTCTATTAATGTAAAAGAGGACGTAAATACTGGGTATTACATGATTGACTCAGGGGAAGCTGATTGGAACAGTCAGATGGAAGGTATGAATTTAGGATATAAAGTACAAAGACAAGGAGGCGGGTATGCTTCTCCACCTCAAGACTCATTAAGCAGAATCCGATCTGAGTTAACAAAACAGCTTGATAGAATAGGTATGGAGATATTCGCTCACCATCATTCTGGTGGTGGGCCAGGTCATGTTGAAATGATAACTATGCCTATGCCGATAATGTCGGCCGCAGACAAACTCATAATATCTAAGTATATTATAAAATGGATGGCATGGAACTATGGTAAATTTGCTTCATTTATGCCGAAACCGTTATTCAATGAAGCTGGTAGTGGATTGTTCGTGAATCAATGTCTAGTATCAAAAGATGGGAATAGCATATTTTATGACCGTGACGGATATGAAGGATTATCCAAAACCGCATTATATTATATAGGAGGACTACTTATTCATGGTCCAAGTTTGGCTGCGATAACAAATCCTAGTAACAACAGTTATACAAGACTTGTACCAGGATTCCCTGTCCCTACAAAGCTATATTTCAGTAAAACTAGCTATCAAGCTGCAGTATTAATAGACGATAAGAATAAAATAAGTTTAAAGGGCATTCAAAATCGCGTCCCAGATTGTTCGGGTAATATATACCTATCTTTAGCCGCTCAATTGATGGCTGGATTAGATG
This sequence comes from Myxococcota bacterium, assembly GCA_963663525.2. Classification (GTDB taxonomy): domain Bacteria; phylum Myxococcota_A; class SURF-8; order SURF-8. The sequence continues at coordinate 1,326,686 of CAXXHC010000001.1, read as the reverse complement.
GTATTAAAAACAAAATTGATCCTATCGAACTGGGGTGGGGACTTTTTAATATGGAGACACCAGATATAGCAGTTGACAAGCTAAAAAATATTAGATCTATCCCCACTTCTTTACTGGAAGCATGTCATGAACTTGAAAAGGACCATGGCTATCTGCTCGAAGGAGATGTATTCAACTCGGAGTTAATACATGCCTGGATCGACTATAAAATAACCAGAGAATATTATGCAGTTAAGAATAGGCCTCATCCGTATGATTTCAAGTTGTATATCGACATATAACTAGAATACATACTAAATAATCATACTAGTATACAATCTTCTCCCTATTGAGGCAGATGGCCAGATGGAAAAACAATAGTATATATTTTAGTTAGCCACAGCGACCTGCTGATAGAGTTACCGCAACGTTTCTAGAGAATAGTCAAGTTGAAAGATTGCACGGCCCTACGGCCACTGGGGGTGTTGTGATTCCCAGTATAGCGCCGAAGGGAGGCTTGCTTCATAGTTTCACTTTGAGATTTGAATGGGTGAAACCCTCCGGTTTGGTCATCTTCTCAAGAAGACGAGGGTTGCACCGGCAATATTTTTAAAAGGTCCACATCACGGTTGTCCGCCCCGGGTTTACCTGTGAACCAGCCGGACTCACCCTCGCGTTCACCACCGGGTCGCTTCCATGAAACCGTCCGCCGCGCCGCCCGTCCACTCTTTGACCGTCAACCAAGCCGGGGCGTTCAAGAGAGAGGCAGAGAGTTTGCGGCGCACATTCCGGCAACCCCGACGAACCCTTGAAGCGTTCGGACCGGTGAACCGCCCGGCGGAACAAACCAGAGAGACTGCGGGGATGGGTGGGTGGTCGGAACCGCGTGAAAAGACAGGCAAAAAGCAAAACCCCGTGGAGGATCATCCACGGGGCTTGCGTAAACCAGGAATCCGCTTGAGTTAGCGGAATTTTAAATTGGCTCCCCAAGGCAGGCTTTTACTGGCAACCCGTTGGTTAACTTTCAAATTACTTGCTACCAAGCTTCGGTGGGATCATCTCCTTCAATTTTTTTAATTCCGACTTTTTCCATATCCTATTTCCGTTCGTATCTCTTGGTGGTGCCGGAATAATTCCCTTGTTTTCCAGCCATAGCAAACGACTTTCTGACACTCCGGTTGCCTTGGCTATTTCAGGTGTCGTCATCAGGTCCAGATCATTCTTGAATCGAAAACCGGCATCAACCAGAGACTGTTTCAGATGCGGTAAATCCTTCTTCTTATAGACTCGCATTGGATACCGCTTCCCCCATTCTCGGTATTCCGGCTCTATCCATCCACGATGCTCTGCTCGACGCATTGTGTTTTCTGAAACGCCTATCTTATTGGCAGCTTGAGCCACAGTTAAATATCCATCTTTATTGAGTTTCTCGACAAAACCGGTCATGTCACATTTCCAATGTCCAGACCCTTTTAGAAATTTAGGGATTCCTACTGTTTTGGCACGATGCCTCGGTAGAACCGTAATCTTCTGCCCGCACCCACATTGGCAATAATGTCCCTTCTCGTTCTCACGGGCAGCCCATTCATCATTCGTAAGCATCCGAGGCCCAGTTTCCCCATCTCTATCCAAGTCAATCTTTGGTTCTACGTCTGCCGTCAAACGCGCAGCCGCTCCGGTGTCGCCCCTGATTGTTGCAGGCTTCATAGTCAAACTTACTCGTAATTTTCGTTCATCCAAAGCAACTATTCGAAAATCGTGGTGTTTCTTTAACATTATAATAAGGTCTCGGAACCGGGCCGGTTCACTTGCAAGCATTTCCTTCAAGCCTGCCAAATGTTTCTCAACCTGTTCTTGGCTCAAACGCCGCACTTGTACCGGAACCACTTTTTGCTCGACCTCATCACGTCGTTTTTGAAGTTCCCGGATTCGTTCGTTGAGTTCCTTTGCCCTATCGGCAATGGTCTTGTATTGGTTAGGATCAAGATCCACATCGCGTAATCCCGAAAAAACGGACTCTCGCTCTCGTTCAAGTCCAGCAATTTCAACATCCAACTCGGACAATGCCCGTTTTCGTTCCGGTGCCTCTTCTGCCATTTTCTGTTTGGCCGACTCCCAAGCCCGCATAACCATTGTTGGAGACGATAGAAGTTTCGCAAGAATTTCACGAACGGCCTCTTCTGTTCTCTCAGCGTGAATCGGAGGAAAATCACACCCGCCAAAACCTGGATCAGGTCCAATCCGGCGACGGAGAACGCAACCATAGTAAAAATACTGGCCACCCGATGCATGACCTTTCATTCGATGCCCATGGATGTCCAGAATGACAGGCCCCAAAGGGTAAATCCGTGCGTTTTTCACATTTGAAATGACCCGAAACCGGCCTTCGGTGAGCAGAATTTCAGTTCGCTCATAAAGATCCCGGCTTATAATCGCTTCATGTTTTGCTGGATATCTGGTGTGTTTATGGATCTCTGAGCTTGGTTTTCGACCATTTTCGTAAGCCTCCTCGTCATAGGTGATGAAACCGGCCACTTTGGGATCTCGCAGAAGTTTTCCTACATGCTGTGGAACCCATCGTTTTCCGCGCCGAAGTATACCACGAGCATTCAACTCATTGGCAATCACCCTTGATCCCATCCGTTTGTTTACGTACATGTCGAAGACCAGACGAACGATCTTGGCTTCCGCATCGTCAATTAATAAACCAGGACTGACCGGATATTCTTTCTGGGCTTGAATACGAGCATTTTCTGGATCGATTCCGTTAGCAATCAGCTCTCTACACCGGCGTGATTGCGACATATAACCATATGGGGCGGGGCCAGTATAAATTCCATCGTGGGCACGTCCACGTTTCGCTTCCCGAACCCTTTCACCACCTCGTTCGACTTCAAAAGCACCTGCAGCAGCCTGGATACGAGTCATAAATCTTCCGGCTGCCGATTTCACCTCGACCGTACCGTCAAATGTAACAACCTCAACATCAGCAGTTTGAAGGGATTGCAAGACTGGAACAAGAACATCTCCACGACCAAGTCGGTCGAGATGCCGTATCACGACACGATCAATTAGGCTCTTCGCTGTTTAGTGTGGGTAACGGCAGCTTATGCATCGGCTTCGCCGATCCGGGGACCCGTCCCCGCACCCCTGGGATTTATCGCTTTGAAGTCCAAACCTGGTTGTTGTAATAAGGGATAAAGAGAAAAGGAGAGGTTTCCCCCTCCTTTCCAGGTTCGGACCTTCGACGGCGCTCGGGTCGCGTCCCCGCGTTGCCTTATCCTCCGCCGAAGTTCTGCCAGTGTAACCTTTGCACACTGAAGGAGCAAGAGATGGACGAGCGCGGACTTTTCACGATGGCTCTTGGATTGACCCCTCCCTGGGAGGTGGTGGATATTGACTTTGACGCCGAGCGCCACCGGTTGGATCTGTACCTGGATTTTCCCGCCGGGAGCCGGTTTGCGTGCCCGCAATGCGAGGTGGCTTGCGGGGTTCACGATACGAACGAGAGGAGTTGGCGACATCTGAACTTTTTTCAGCACGAGGCGTATCTTCACGCACGCCTACCCCGGATCAAATGCCCTGAACACGGAGTAAAAACGGTGGAGGTACCTTGGGCGCGTCCTGGTGCGGGGTTCACGCTGCTTTTTGAGGCGCTGGTACTGCTTATGGCCAGAAAGGGCATGACGCCCAAGGGGATCGGCGAAATACTTGGTGAGCACGACACGCGGATCTGGCGGGTGCTGGAATACTATGTGGACTCGAGTCTGGCGAAGCAGGACTGGTCCGAGGTCGAAGCGGTGGGCGTGGATGAAACCAGCCGTTCCCGTGGGCACGACTACGTGACGGTGTTCGTGGACATGGACGAGGCGAAGGTTCTGCACGTGGAGCCCGGCAAAGACCACCGGACGGTGGCGGGCTTCGAGGCTGAGCTTCACGCTCACGGCGGTAAACCCGAACAGGTGAAAGAGTTCAGCATGGACATGTCAGCGGCGTTCATCAAGGGGGTTGGGAAACAGTTTCCCGATGCGGCGATGACCTTCGACCGCTTCCACGTGATGAAGCTTGTCAACAAGGCCGTGGACGAGGTGCGGCGTGAGGAGCGCCAAGACAGGACTGAGTTGGAAAAGACGAGATGGGTCTGGTTGAAAAACGAGCAAAACCTTACGGACAAAGAGCGAGAGAAGTTCGATGAGTTGAAAGACAGCACGCTGAAAACGGCCAGGGGCTATCGGCTCAAAGAGACGCTTCAGTCGGTATATGCCGACTACGCAGGCCATCCAGATGACGGTGAGAAGCAGTTGCAGTACTGGTATTTCTGGGCCACGCACAGCCAACTGCCGCCGATGATCAAGGTAGCCAAAACGATCAAGACCCACTGGGATGGGGTATTGCGGTGGTTTCAGTCAGGTTTGACACAAGGGCTGGTGGAAGGCATCAACGGTATAATTCAGGCGGCCAAGCGCAAGGCCAGAGGGTTCAGGTCGTTTAGGAAGCTTCGAACCATGATCTTCCTCGTCGCTGGAAAGCTAGACTTCGACCTGCCGCAGATGAAACTGCTTACCCACAGTAAATAGCGAGGAGGCATCAATTATTCCTGACTTCGCATCTTTTAGAAGTTTAGATAATGCAGGACGCTTCTCAGGGGGAAGTTCTCCAGACGTGCCAGAAGGTTCTTCGTAAATACGAGTAGTTTCCCACTTGTTTTGTTTGGCCAGTTCGTCGAAACGGCGGCGCTGATTTGGCAGGGATAGTCCTTTTTTTACCGATTCTTCACGAGTGACGCGACTGTACAAGGCTGTGATGCCTGATGCCGATTCCTTTTCGGTTTTCTGACTGTGTTTAGTCTTCATCAGCTGTACCAAGAATCATCATCTTCAGATGGTTCGGGGTTCTCAAGGATGCAATCGAGGATGATGTTCAATACATCCTCATGAATTTCCACCTGTGGATTCGCTTTTCCTGTATTCGACATATCTGGTTCTGGTTGTTTGAGATTCCAATTCACCGTGTATTCTCTCTTGTCTGTCTTCCTGCTCTTTGGCATGATGGTCTCCCCATGCCCGTGCATCCAATACACGGACGGTTGGGGAACTGGTCATTCACCGTAGAGCAGGTCACCTGATTGGCCACGTTATGACGTGTGGTCGTATCAGGCTCGCACCCGAGTAGGGATGCTTCCAATCATCGATTCCGACGATTGGCATTTCAGGACAGGCTCGGTTTACAGTTCCGTTTCGATCTTCATGTCAGGCACCATTACCTGACAGTCCTATTACCCCAAAACACGAAAAAATGTTCTCAGGGGCATCTCAACAACCCAGAACTTCAGGAAACTAAGCCGGAAAATCGTCAATTACTCTTTCTGTATGGTGGCTCCTAAAAGGGGGATTCAATGCCTTTTCAATGTTAAGTCTTTGATTTTGCTTACGTTTTCAATATGGCTTTGGGGGCCGAAAGGTACCGGATAAAAAATTAACGTCGCCAATCGACAGGTCTTCCCGGAAAACCGGCTTCTCGGAACAGCAGGTGCTCCTACAGAAAGTTTCCCTGCCTAAAGTTTTTATGGCTTAGTTTGTCTCGGCTTCGGGTTGTTGGTGTAGGAAACCAACTCGGAGATGAAAGACTGATGACCCCAAAACCAGCAAAACCTATCAGAGCCGCTTTGTATGTTCGATGCTCGACCGGGCATCAGGACATCGGTCTCCAAGAAGATGAGCTCAAGCAAGTCGCCGAGCAACGTGGGTGGGATGTCCATGACATTTATATAGACGAAGGCTTTTCAGGAACGACTGCTGATAGACCTGCATTGGAACGGATGATGACCGACGCCCGCAGAGGTAAGTTTGACCTTCTGGTGGTGTGGAAATTGGACAGGCTGGGCAGATCACTCCAACATCTGCTGGCTATCCTCGACGAACTGACGAGCTTGGGTGTGGGTTTCGTCAGTGTCCGAGACGCTGGGATTACAACCGAATCTGCCAGTGGAAAACTGATGATTTCTCTCATCGGAGCATTCAGTGCCTATGAACATGCCATGATACGGGAACGCTGTATGGCAGGCCTTCAACGAGCAAAAGACAAAGGAATCGTCTTGGGAAGACCTCGAAGGGAAATTGATCTACGAGGAGCACTTGCCCTTCTTGACCGAGGACACGGATTAAAGTCCGCCGCTAAAATTCTCGGCATCCCGAAAACCACCCTTCGTGAACGGTTGATCGAAGCTGGAGAATGGCCCCGGAAGCCGGGGTCGGAAAACCCACCTGATAGATCCACCTGAAAACATGTTCGAAAAAATGGTCGGAAACCGGTGTCGGAATACATTTGTTTTCCGTACCCGTTTCATCCTTCGATTTCCATCTCCTACACTGTCGGGACAGCTTCGGTTTCTGAGACTATGCCATGGATCATCCGTCATCTGGTTCCTCGTGGAGACCCTATCTGATCTGGAGGCTATCCGATTCTCGCGAAAGCGCTTTCCTGAAAATCCATCTGTTCATCTACTTCTCATCATTTTGGAGACCATCTCCTGACCACCAACCATCCTACCGTTTTCTTGAGTGTCGCCCACGTAATGGTGCAAATCTCCGCCTTTTTTCACACGGTTTCGACCTTTTCAGAGGCGACATTCATCGATTTGGAACCACCTCTATGTCTACAGATCGTCCCGAAATCTCCCTTCTATGGGTTTTCCTCCCTATTACAGCCTCAGTTTCAATACCGGTTCAGTACGTGGTCGGTAATCACTAAATAGACCTCCCCACAGTGATGGACAGCTTATCCGAATTTGCTCGAACACAATTCGACGATGATGGGTAGAGTGTATCACAGTCCACTTCGGACATCGAAAAGGAGGATGAAATGGATACAGAAAACAGTAGAAAACAACAGCATGATCGTGACGATGAATGGCTAACCGTCTCGGAAGTGGCGGATCGGCTCCGGTGTCATGAACAGTCCATCCGCAAACAGATTCTTTCAGGAAAACTGCCAGCCATTCAGATCGGCAGTACCTACCGGATCCGTATGTCGGACCTGCCAGACGCCCTGGCTGTTCGATAATCCCATACCCCTCGAAAGGAGGAGACAAGATGAAAACAAAAATCACCCCCAAGCTTGAAATCACAGCTAAAACAGACCTGCTTGAAGAGCTACGAAAACTGCCTTTGGTGGCAGCGCACGTCGAAGTGGAATCGGCCACAAAAATCAGGCAGGCGATTATATTGGCTGATGCCAATTTCGCTGACTACGGCGTTAACCGCCGAGACAGGCTAGGTAGCACAATAAACGTGAGTGTCCTCAGCAGCGACGATGATGGTGACAATCCCGTCGAATACACCGAATACACGATCAAACACGGGTCAGAGAGATGGGCTCTGGTGGATATCCGCGTGGGTGGGATAAACAACCGCGATATCTATGGGTACACTCATCTGAAGGCGAGCAGGTGGTCAGTAGGAATCGCTGCAATGAAGGACATGCTTGCCACGACCCAAGATAACGAAAATGAGGATGCTGGTTATCTCGCCTTACGTGTCGAAGAGATACCAGACGAGATAAGTGAAAGTTTTAGATTGCTTGTCGAAGGGGAATAAACCAAAACGCCCGGAAAATATGATCCCTTAATATAGTTCTTTATTAGGGGATCATATTTTTTCATGAATTTCAATTTAGGAGGACGCAATGCCCACGGTTTCCATCCATCCATCACCGGCAACTTTCCCTCTGCCCGAGTTGATAAGCTCAGGTATCTGGAGAGCAATCTCGCCTGCGGCGCGTGCTGCTCTTGCTGTGATCTGGGATTTTCATCGCCGATTCCCAGATGCTTGCCATCCCTCTCAAGCGACCATTGCCAGACTTGCCGGTCTCTCAGTACCAACTGTTAAAAGAGCAATAATAGAACTCTCTGATATCGGTCTGCTCACGATCATTCCCTCATTTGCAACGGGCCCGAATACCTACAACCTTGATTGGACTGATATCGAAATCCCGGATGAGGAATCCGAAACCATCACAAATAAAAGTCCTTACAACCCCCCAAAGAAAGAGTTCCAATTTCATTTGGAACGAGATGAAAAGGGACGTGAAAAGCCTTTTTACCAGAAAACCTATCACCATCATAAGATGCCGGATGGCTGTGTGGTTCGTTCCGCGGCTGAAGTCGTCATCCACAGTTATCTTGTTGATTGGCGAGTTCCACATTGGTCGAACCTAAAATACAGTTCTCTGGGCATTCGAAATTTGCATCCTGAAGCCACAGTTGATTTTCTGGTCGCTCCTTTCCTTCTAATCGAGGCCTTTGGCCAACCCCGTATGCAAAGTCAGGCTTCGAAATACAATCGAAACCGCAGAAAAAAAGAGGAGGCCATCAAGGCTGCTGGGTGGAATTTAATAGCAATCGAAGCGGGCGAGAGGTTTACTGAACACCATTTCACACCGATCATGGATGCCTGGGCAGAGGCTTCAATGGCAGACGCGAAAAGGATGGTAGATTTTGTGAAGAAAGAAAAGCTCTGGGTGAAAGGAAGTTTTTCATACATTTTAACACACAATCTTTATAGCGATGCTGAAGATAGAGCCAACGGCACGAAACCTCCAGCTTCACCACAGGGATTTTACATGGATACAATCATTGATGGAATGCCTACATCAGTCAGAACGGAACCTCGCCTCGTGCTGGACTCCCAACTTGGCAAGGATCGTTTAGTAGAGTGTATCGAGGAATGATGGCTCATCTTCTTCTTGCTTTTTCTTTGTCTTTTTCTGGGGATCGGGCAATTCCTCCCTGAGGAATTTCAGCACTTTCTGCCGAAGTTCCCTACGTTCTCCTGATGGCATCGTCGATTTAGACAAAGCGATTCTGAAATAATCAAATAATGTGAATACATCTTTGGCATCAGCAGCTTTGCTTTTCTCTGATTTGCTTTGGGTACCTTTTCGGGATTTCTTCCGCTGTTTGCTTGCTGACGATTCTTTTATATTCAGCGCTTCTTGGACTCTCAGCCCATGAGCCTTCATAAGTCGTAAAATTTCATCTCGTTGCTTTTGGGGCAATTTTGATAATTTCTGCGCTTCCGGCATTGACTTGATCTGTCCGCTTTTCATTGCGTCAAGTACATCTGGAGCCTTTTCCTTGATCTTATTCGCTTGCCTTACTGTCTCCTTGGAAATTCCTGCTTTCTCGCCAGCTATTTCATTGGCTTCTCCTAACCTTGCATTATCAGCCTGACCCTCCACAAAATTTTGTGGAGGGTTCTTGCCTGCCTGCATCCTTTTCTTGGCCAGTTTTTGTTCTTCTTCGAGAATCTGTAAGGCCAAAACTGCTTTTTGTGGGGTTGTCAAATGGCGTCGCGTGAAGTTAAGACTGATGACTCTTTCAAAGGCTTCCGTTCTCGTGCCTGTAAAGTTCTCTGTTTTCGGCTTGATCCCTGCTTTCTGACAGGCCAGATAGCGATTGCGGCCGTCAAGAATTTTCCCTTCGAACATGAGAATGGGATGTACCAGGCCATTTTTCCTGATGTCTTTCGCTAATGCAGAGATTTCTTCATCTGTCATCTGGGGGAACATCAATGCGAAAGGATGGATTTTCAGTATTTTGTCTGTTTTGCTTGTCATTATTCCTCCGCAATGCGTAAAAGGCTATTATTCAAGGTCTTGCTGCATTTCCAAACCGACGAATCTTACTGACCATTTTTATGAAAAGTCTGTCATCTGAAAATCATGCTCCCGCCGCCCATTGTTCCGCCAGATGCTCGGCCTGTTCGAGAACGGTCTGTGTGGCCTTTTCCTGTCTGTCGGGTGGGTAACCGTGTTTCTTCAGAATCCGTTTGACCATCACCCTGAGCTTGGCTCGGACGTTCTCTCTCACCGTCCAGTCAATGCTGGCATTCCGTTGAATTGTCACCTTCAGGTCGAGGGCGATCTGCTTCAGCACCTCATCCCCCAGCACCTGCACAGCAGAATCGTTGGTCTCCAATGCATCGTAGAAGGCCAGTTCCTCGGTGCCGAGGCCCAGATCCTCACCCCGTTTGTCTGCTTCCCTCATCTTTTTAGCTAGCTCAATCAGGGCTTCGATGACCTGAACCGTGGTGATTGCCCTGTTGGTGTACCTCTTTAGGGATGCCTCCAATAGCTCGGAGAAGTTCCGGGCTTGTACCAGGCTGGTTTTCCGGCGTGTCTTGATCTCGTCGTTCAGGAGGCGTTTCAAGGCTTCGAGGGCAAGGTTCTTGTGTTCCATTCCCCGTACTTCAGCCAGAAATTCATCCGACAGGATGGACAGATCGGGTTTATCCAAGCCAGCGGCGGCAAAGATGTCCACTACCTCATTGGAAGATACCGCCTGAGAGACAATCTGCCGGATGGCCAGTTCCATCTGCTCGGCGGTCATTCGTGGATCTTTGGGGGATCGTTTGACCAATGCAGCCTTGACGGCCTGCAGGAAACCGATCTCATCCCGTACCGCTATGGCGTCCTCGTGGGGAACGGCAAGAGCAAATGCTTTGGACAACTCGGTCACGTGCTGAACTAGACGTTTCTGGCCGTCATCCACACCGAGAATGAAGTTCAGGGCAGCTTTGATGATCCTCAGCCGCTCGCCCGCATCCCCGGTCAGGTAACCGGAATAGTCGAATCCATGAAAAAGCGCCCGGCAGATATCGAGTTTCTCTTTCATGATGGCCACGGCTTCGGCCTGAAGATTGGCCGTAGAGCCTTTCCCGCCGCTCTCTGTGTAGTTCGCCAGTGCCTGTTTGAGGTTATCGGCCAGTCCGAGGTAATCCACTACAAGGCCGCCCGGCTTATCCTTGAACACCCGGTTGACTCTTGCGATGGCCTGCATGAGTCCATGCCCCCGCATGGGCTTGTCAAGATACATGGTGTGCATGCAGGGTGCGTCAAAGCCGGTCAGCCACATATCGCGGACGATCACGATCTTGAACGGGTCGTTCGGGTCTTTGTACCGTTGGGCGATTTTCTCTCTGGCCGGTTTGTTGCGGATGTGTTGCTGCCAATCCACCGGATCGGAGGCCGAGCCGGTCATGACCACCTTGATCTGGTCTTTGGTATCGTCCTCGTCGTGCCAGTCGGGGCGCAGCTTGACGATGGCCTTGTAAAGCTCCACGGCGATGCGGCGGCTCATGGTGACAATCATGGCCTTGCCGTCCATGGCACCGAGGCGGTTCTCGAAATGTTCCACGAAGTCGGCGGCGATGATGTCCAGCCGTTCCTGACTGCCCACCACGGCTTCCAGCGCCGCCCATTTGGTTTTGAGCTTTTCCTGCTTGTCGACTTCCTCGCCCTCGGTGATTTCCTCGAAATCGGGATCGATCCGGGGCTTGTAGGCTTCATCCAAGGCCAGTTTAGCCAGGCGGGATTCGTAATAGATGGGAACCGTTGCCCCATCAATGACGGCCTGTTGGATGTCGTAAATGCTGATGTATTCTCCGAACACAGCCTTGGTGTTCTTGTCCTGCATCTCAATCGGGGTGCCGGTAAAGCCGATGAACGAGGCGTTCGGCATGGCGTCCCGCATGTGGCGGGCGTAGCCGTCGATGAAATCGTACTGGCTTCGGTGCGCTTCGTCCGCAATGACGATGATGTTCCTGCGGTCGGACAGCATGGGGAAGGTATCCCCCTTGATTTCGGGTAGGAATTTTTGAATGGTGGTGAAATACACGCCCCCGCTGGCGACCTTGAGCCGTTCCCTCAGACCATTTCGGGAGTCAATCTGGACGGGCTTCTGCCGGAGGAGTTCATGGCAGGAGGCGAAGGTATCGAAAAGCTGATCGTCCAGATCGTTCCTATCCGTGATAACCACAATGGTGGGGTTTTCCATGTCCGGGTGCAACACCACTTTGCCGGAATAGAACGCCATCGTCAGGGATTTCCCGCTACCCTGCGTATGCCAGACAACCCCGATGCGCCGGTCTCCGCTTGTGCGGCTGGCCGTGACGGTTTCATCGATAGCCACCCGCACCGCGTGAAACTGATGGTAGGCGGCGATCTTTTTCTTTATCTCTTCTTTGGTTTCCTCAAAGACCACGTAATGTCGGATGAAATCGAGAAAGATGGATTTCTCGAACACGCCATGAATCAGCACCTGCAACTCCGGCATGCTGTCCGGGGCTTCCTCGATGCCGTCAATGGTGCGCCACGGCACGAATCGCTCGCGTGGGGCAGTCAGGGAGCCGATACGGGCTTCCAGTCCGTCCGAGATCACCAGCACCTCATTATAGGTGAACAGAGTCGGGATCTGCATCTTGTAGGTCTGGAACTGGTTGTAGGCTGAATCAAGATCGGCATTCTCGTCTGCCGGGTTCTTCAGCTCAATGACACCTAGAGGCAAACCGTTAACGAAGATCACGATGTCAGGGCGACGGTTGTACTGGCCTTCTATAACGGTGAATTGGTTGACGGCCAGCCAGTCGTTGTTCTCAGGGTTGTCGAAATCAATCAGTTGAACAGGCTCATGGCTGGTGCGCCCGTCATCATGAGTGACTTCCACGAAGACACCCTCGGTCAGCATCCGGTGGAAGGCATGGTTATTGGCCGTCAACGATGGGGATTCGGTCAACAGAACCTTTCGCACGGCCTCTTCATGGGCATAAGCGGGGAGGTTCGGGTTCAGTCGCGCCACGGCGTCTTGCAAGCGGCCTTTTAAAACTACCTGATGATAATCCTCCCGCTCGGCATCCGGCATTTCCGGGGCGATGTCGGGACCATGAATGTACTCGAATCCCAACTTGCGGAAGCACTCCATAGTCGCCATTTCAATCTGTGCTTCGTTGAGATAACTTGACACTTATAACTCAAGTTTCGGGGTTCGTTGATCATGCCGGAATTGCGATTTCGTCCTCCTCCAGGTCTTGCGAGGTAAGTTGAAGAGCCTTTTCCAAAAACGCTTCCACGGCGGAGTCGATCACTTCTGCGACGCGGGCAAGGGTCTTCTCGCCCAGTTCTTCTCGCAGAGTATCCAACGCACCGTGGATCAGGGCCTTGAACAGCGCCCACAGCAGGGAGGCAAAGGTCAGGGTTCTCATCTGACCCGTCACGTGATCGCGGGCCTCCCCGAAGCTCACCCCTCCACCCTTGAGGGCCGAGTGCAACAACAGGATATAGCGCAGGGCGGTGAGATGGATCGAGGCGATGTGCGAGGCGAAGCTTGCGGTCTGCTCTTTGAGCAATCCCAGATGTTGCTTCACTTCCTTGAAGTAGACCTCGATCCCCCAACGCAGAGCGTAGGCTTCGAGTACGTCTTCCGGAGCCAATCCGATGTCGCTGCAGAGGAAACAAGCCCAGGACTTCTTTCCCTTCTCCGGCTCCAAGCCGCGCACGAAAAGCAGTTGCACGATATGCAGCCGGGGCGCTTCGCCTTCGCGGGCCAGGTCGAGCACGGCCAGGACGTGAGCCGCCTTGCGCCCCAGGCCCGGCAATTTGCGCAGGCTTCTCTTGTCGATCCGGGCGTAGATTTCCCCGACTGTGAGTTCCTCCGAGCCCGGTCCCTGTCCGTCGATCCGGAATTTGAGGTTCCCCTTTTTCAAGCGCAGCACCGGGGTCAACCCGCAATCCAGAGCCGTGCGAACCACCTCCTTGGCCATGAACCAGGAATCGGCCAGAAAATACGTGACCGAAAACCCCTGTTTCACTGCCCGGCGCAGCATGGCGCACAGCATCTCGATCTTCGTTTGCGCGGCCTCCCGGAAACGACGGGCCGCGTGGCTGCGTCCATCCCGGAAGGGCCGCAACAAGCCCTGCGGACGGCTGGAGCTGATGTAGATCTGCGCATCCACCGGCAGAAACCCTTTCTCCCCGGCCAGTCCCAGTTGCAGCACCTGCTCGCCGCGCACCGTGCGCCTTTGCAGGTGGTCGAAGTGTCCGCTGACCCCCTCCATCTTTTTTCCCCGGCGCGTTTTCACCGTGTCGTCGGCGACAAGAGCGCTTTTGGAGCCAAGCAGGCCGTGCAGGCGTGCCGCCCGAAGCGCCGCACTGGACTGACAGGCACGCCAGTTGACGTTCTCCCGATTCAAAAAATCGTACAGCGCGTCCTTTCCGCCGGGGAACATCTGCTTTGTTCCCATGCCGCAGAACGTGTGAATCGAGCGCAGACCCAAAAGCGGCCACAACAGCAGCGCAAAAAGCGTCTCTTTCACCGGATGTCCGGAACGTTTGGCCATTCCGGTACGCACGGCCAGCGTGAAGACGCCCACGTCGATCAGCCCTCCCAGCATCTCGTTGTCCACCAGAAATTCCGGCTGGCTGATCGTGGCGTTCAAAGGGGTTGGCAGTTTGCAAACGGTTCTGATATGCTTGTTCATGGCTCCTCTGGGGGAATGGGTTGGCAGGCTTGTCACCAACACTAACTTGGACCTCCTAAAGGAGCCTTTTATTCTATTATATCAAATGGTTAAGTTGTTTCGGCGAACCCCGAAACTTGAGTTATAATCTCCTTCAACACAACATTTACGGCTCTTCGCTGTTTAGTGTGGGTAACGGCAGCTTATGCATCGGCTTCGCCGATCCGGGGACCCGTCCCCGCACCCCTGGGATTTATCGCTTTGAAGTCCAAACCTGGTTGTTGTAATAAGGGATAAAGAGAAAAGGAGAGGTTTCCCCCTCCTTTCCAGGTTCGGACCTTCGACGGCGCTCGGGTCGCGTCCCCGCGTTGCCTTATCCTCCGCCGAAGTTCTGCCAGTGTAACCTTTGCACACTGAAGGAGCAAGAGATGGACGAGCGCGGACTTTTCACGATGGCTCTTGGATTGACCCCTCCCTGGGAGGTGGTGGATATTGACTTTGACGCCGAGCGCCACCGGTTGGATCTGTACCTGGATTTTCCCGCCGGGAGCCGGTTTGCGTGCCCGCAATGCGAGGTGGCTTGCGGGGTTCACGATACGAACGAGAGGAGTTGGCGACATCTGAACTTTTTTCAGCACGAGGCGTATCTTCACGCACGCCTACCCCGGATCAAATGCCCTGAACACGGAGTAAAAACGGTGGAGGTACCTTGGGCGCGTCCTGGTGCGGGGTTCACGCTGCTTTTTGAGGCGCTGGTACTGCTTATGGCCAGAAAGGGCATGACGCCCAAGGGGATCGGCGAAATACTTGGTGAGCACGACACGCGGATCTGGCGGGTGCTGGAATACTATGTGGACTCGAGTCTGGCGAAGCAGGACTGGTCCGAGGTCGAAGCGGTGGGCGTGGATGAAACCAGCCGTTCCCGTGGGCACGACTACGTGACGGTGTTCGTGGACATGGACGAGGCGAAGGTTCTGCACGTGGAGCCCGGCAAAGACCACCGGACGGTGGCGGGCTTCGAGGCTGAGCTTCACGCTCACGGCGGTAAACCCGAACAGGTGAAAGAGTTCAGCATGGACATGTCAGCGGCGTTCATCAAGGGGGTTGGGAAACAGTTTCCCGATGCGGCGATGACCTTCGACCGCTTCCACGTGATGAAGCTTGTCAACAAGGCCGTGGACGAGGTGCGGCGTGAGGAGCGCCAAGACAGGACTGAGTTGGAAAAGACGAGATGGGTCTGGTTGAAAAACGAGCAAAACCTTACGGACAAAGAGCGAGAGAAGTTCGATGAGTTGAAAGACAGCACGCTGAAAACGGCCAGGGGCTATCGGCTCAAAGAGACGCTTCAGTCGGTATATGCCGACTACGCAGGCCATCCAGATGACGGTGAGAAGCAGTTGCAGTACTGGTATTTCTGGGCCACGCACAGCCAACTGCCGCCGATGATCAAGGTAGCCAAAACGATCAAGACCCACTGGGATGGGGTATTGCGGTGGTTTCAGTCAGGTTTGACACAAGGGCTGGTGGAAGGCATCAACGGTATAATTCAGGCGGCCAAGCGCAAGGCCAGAGGGTTCAGGTCGTTTAGGAAGCTTCGAACCATGATCTTCCTCGTCGCTGGAAAGCTAGACTTCGACCTGCCGCAGATGAAACTGCTTACCCACAGTAAATAGCGAGGAGGCACATTTACCTGACCAATTTCCACTTCCACATGTCCATCAGAATTGCTCCAGAAATGAGTCGAACGAGCCTCGACAAGCTGTTAAAGCACCGTTGACGTTTTCCAATGGCTTTCCTAGACGGAACCTTCTCTGATCTCCAGCACCTGCGTAAAGGGTTTCTTCAAGTATGCCTTCTCTTAGCAGAATCGGCAATGTATTATCGATAAATGGTTGTCCCCGAATACCCAGTTTCATCAACATCACATTCTCGGTAATATGGGTGCTTCGCATGAAAAAACGTACAAGTTTTTCGATACATCGTACTTTGTCATCTATCGAGGTCTCAATAGGAGCCTTTGTAGGGATGAATACATCGGCCTCCTTTAATGTTATTCCAACCTGCTGAAGATAGCTTTTCACTTCTTCCGGATCCCAAATCTCTCGGTCTTTATCGACAAGAGATAGAGCATCGACAGTACAATTCTCAAAAGTCGTGTTCTCAATTTTTGTCGAATCAAAGAACCTTAATTGAGTGAATTGACTGTGGGTGAAATGGCAATTATCCAACTGAGTTTGTTCCATGCTACTGGGAGAAAAATAGCATTTCTTGAATTGAATACCATTTAACTTCCTGTCACGTAAGGCATCCAATCCGAAAGCAAGATCATTTACCTCAATGTTTTTTGCAGTCAGCCCACTCAGCAGCCGGATAATGATGTCACTGCAATTTTCATGTACATATGATGTCTGAGATTCCATACTGCTGATATCCAATAAAAGTTTGACGACCTTGGTCAGGTCGATCTGCGAGTTGCGAGTTACTGAACGGATAAACGCGTGTTGTGCCTGACGAGGTAGCACTCCTCGTCTGAAGATTCCCAATACTTCTGCCTTGGCATGTTCATTCAGTGGTGAAATCTCTTTTGCAATTCCTTCGCCTAAGAAAAATAACCGAAATTCGTCATGATCAAATTCGAGAGCCTGTGATACATTTGTCGATGACACAAGCATTGCATGGCCTCTAATACGTTCTCGAATCTGCTGAGCTTGAAAAGTATTCTTCTTAGTGGTTTCGGAAAAAAAATCCGACACGAATTCGAGGCCATCACGTTTAATGTAGCCAACTCGTGATTCCCACATTGATACCGCAATTTGTGACAGCAGCTCACAGTGTTCATCAACCGTGAGCAACGGCGTGCCAACTTCCTTCTTGCCTGAACGGTCAATCCACTTTTCATTGGCCTCTCGCTCGATAAGACTCCTTACAAATAAAGAAAAGAAGTCTTCTCCCGAAATGCGCAGCTGATTCAGAAGCGACTCCAACGAATTGCTTGAACTCGCGATATCAACCAGACGCTTCACGAGTACGGCTCGTGTTAAAAGTGGGTGGGTGGCGGTCAATCTATCCGATACACATTTGTAAATTTGCTCGACGTTTTCAATGTTTCGATTTCGGCAGTATTCAACAAAATGCATTTTAGACCATCGGTCTAATTCAATCTTCCCGAACCCTACCGACAAAGTTCTAATGGTATCGAAAAGCTTCTCCTGTGTTCTCAGATTCTCGAAATCAAAGTAGGCTTTCCGCGCTGCAACAATTATAGATCCTTGTGATTCCAGGCCTTCAACGAGAATGCCCATTGCTGAAAGTGCCTCGCCTGAACTGCCTTCGACGAACATTTCTTCAAAACCATCAAAAGCAGGTACGATAACACCCATTCTAACAAGAGCCAGAAAAGAGTTGTAGTACAGAAAAGGAAATCTATAACGATTCTGGAGTGCGCCAACCGTAATATCGTCGAACCGCAGAAAGTGTCTTCCTCCAAGAGGAATGGGAACGAGTAGCCAATCGGATTCATTGTCGGTGAAACGCTTGGCTTGAGTGCGGGCAAGCTCATTGATAAGCGATGTTTTCCCTTCACCTGCATCACTCGTGATATATAGAACCATTGCTTCGAGGGGACTGTGGTCGTCAATGGCTTCTATCGTAGTTTGCAAGGCATTATCTGTTTTGATGGATTTTTCCTGTGGCCCCTTCTCAAGGGTAGGTAATAGGGACGCTGCAGGAGAAACAAAGTATTCGGTTGGAGGAACGCTCTCTTTTAGTCTGGTTGCAAGGAGGGGTAGGCGTGCAAGACGAGTCAAAATCCATTTGCTGGCAGGCACATCACCACTACCTTCATCAACGTAAACGTCACCGGATTTTGTCGAAATGTTGGCTTCGATGAGGTCTCCATTGACAGAAATCATCAGCTGTGATTTGTCAAAGAGTAAATCGGTGCCTGGATCTGCGAATGTCATGACAACTGATTTGAAGTCGCTGCTTTGCATGGCTATAGTTCCTTTTCAGTTAACGGTGCCCCGCCCTGGGGAAACGACGTCCTTTGATAGTTGGGTTTGGTGTGAAACCGAATGACGGTCTTGCCCAATAGTAGTACTGTTCGTAACGGTGGAAGAAAATCATCGTCTCCACTTACCAATCCAATGTCGTCTACCCGGCCACCAGCCGCATAGATCAAATCACATGACAACATGGTGTCAACGATCTTCTGTTCATGCCGGTAAACTAGGTCGCCCACAACCACTCCACAACCAGATTTGGGGCATCGGCCCGTTCTGAGTAACTTTTTCATCAAGGGTAGAACACAGTCTGGGTCAGTACAGCCGACATTGCTTGGTTCTTCAACTCGAACATTATACGGCTTCCCTTTCCGTCTATAAGTATTGAATAGACAATGACTTGGTTCTTGCAGTAACGATCTCGCAAGTTCCGCGCCAATGGCTACCATACGGTGTCTGTCCTGCGATTGCTGCATCGGAAGTCTGATAACTTTAGGAAAATCCCTTTGAAGTTCAACAGCTACATCCTGTGCCCGCTGCGTCATCACGTTCCTTTCATACCATCCTCCGTAGACCCTGACATTGCATCCTATGCGTGCAGAAGAAGAGTTGAAGGGCATCTGAACGAGAACCTTTGTCACCACATCAAGAATGCCAGCGGTCTTCTGTAAGGGAAGAAGATTGTCATAGTCGATAAAAATCGCACATCGGGAGTCGAAATCAGGCATGCGGTGCACCTCCCATTTCAATCTCCCCGCTCTGCAGCTTGGGCAGCAGCACATTCCGCAAGGCGGCGAGGGTTCGGGACTCAAAGGTGTTTATTTCCATCTTTGCTATGCTCGGCTTAACAAGTCCATTGAAATGTTCGAGGATTTCTCTTGATGGTATCGGAATGGGATATTCTGCAATGGCCTTCCAGTTCACCCTCGGCATTCTCGTTCCGGTTGATACGGATTCGGTGTAATCAATGAATTCCTGCCGCGAAAGCTGTATCAATAGGAAACTTTCCCATTGCTTTTTACGTGGTTTAATGACGAGGATATCCGATGAACAGACCCCATCGTTAAAGGAAACGCCAACCTTTTTGAAGTATGGCCTCAGCTTCCCAAACAGGACATCTCCCTTTTGAAACTGGCTTTTCGTGCTGGTAACTTTCTCTGCCGTTTCCCATGTATCCAAACATATTGAACCACGGGGCATATGTTCAAGGCCGATGTAGGTGGTTTCCGGGTCAACATCCGAAGGGGCTATGCCGTTACGGATGTTCCGGGCAATATCCCCAACCGTCCCCCATTCCCACCCCTCCGGCACCTCGCCGAGTTCCGAGTCCACGAGCCGGTCGGGGAAGAATGCGGCGGTTTGGGCATCCATGCCTTCGGGTTCTCGGCCTTCCATCTTGTCCCGTACAGGGTCAAAATCCACGAACCATGACTTGAACACCGCCCGCGCCATGGCCTCCAGGGTTCGGTTCATCCGACGGTTCAGCTCGATCTTGTCGTCCAGTGTGCCGAGGATGTGGGCGATGGCTTTTTGTTCGGGAAGTGGGGGGAGAGGGATTTCGATGCTTTTAATGTTGTACAGTGGTAGTTTCTTTTGAGCAGAACCTACAGCACGAGCCATTATTTCATTGTATCCCTCGGGTGATGTTAGAAAATAGAAAAGGTATTTTGAATCAAGTCCATCGTAATTAGTTATTCGGGCAGCATTTTCTGTCAGGTTTGCTCCATCCCATTTTTCATCAACATAGAAGACAACACCAATAGTGTGACCGACAATTGCTAAGCAGACATCTTTACCATTTACTATGTACCTAGATATTGCCTCATGAGTATCTTTCCTCAAATATTGGATATCATTATCAGTTATTTTTCGGTCATTTACATCCACAAGCCGGATATATGGGTAATTTGTCTTCGTGACACTGAAAGACGTTCCCTTGGGTAGGCGTTTCCCTCCTTTGACATCAGCGACATCTTCAATCCTTACTTTTAGCCACTCAGCCGCCATACCCCAACCCCTTCAAGTTTTTCCGAATCTCCTTTTCCAGCTGGGCCGATTCCTTGAACTGTTCATCAAGTTCGTTTGTCAGCCGAGCCATCTTTTCGGGGAAGGGTTCGCCGTCATCCTCAATGGCCTCAGCTCCCACATACCTGCCAGGAGTCAATACAAAGCCGTGGGACTGGATTTCCTCCACCGTGGCGCTCTTGCAGAAGCCGGGGATGTCTTCGTACTTGCCCGCGCCCTTGTCCCCGCGCCACGCATGGTAGGTTCCGGCGATCCGGGCAATGTCCTCATCGGTCAATTCCCGATGCACCCGGTCAATCATGCTGCCCATCTTGCGGGCGTCGATAAACAGCACCTGTTTCCGGCGGTCACGGAAGCGGCCATTCTGCTTGTTCTTGGAAACAAACCATAGGCAGACGGGAATCTGCGTGGAATAGAACAACTGCCCCGGCATCGCCACCATGCAGTCCACAAGGTCGGACTCCACCATCTTCTGTCGGATCTCGCCCTCGCCGCTGGTATTGGAACTCATGGAGCCGTTGGCCAGCACGTAGCCTGCCATGCCCTTCGGGGAAAGATGATGGATGAAATGCTGCACCCAGGCGAAGTTGGCGTTGTTTTTTGGCGGGATGCCGTAAACCCAGCGGACATCATCCCGTAATTGATCCCCACCCCAATCCTTGGAATTGAACGGCGGGTTCGCCAGAATGAAATCAGCCTTCAAATCCTTGTGCAAGTCCTTATGGAAACTATCAGCATGTTCCCCGCCGAGGTTGCCGTCGATGCCTCGAATGGCGAGGTTCATCTTGGCAAGACGCCAAGTGGTCGGGTTGGATTCCTGCCCGTAAATGGCAATGTCTCCCACGCGCCCGCCGTGCTCCTCGATGAACTTTTCAGACTGGACGAACATCCCGCCCGAACCGCAACAGGGGTCATAGATACGGCCTTTATAGGGAGCCAGCATTGAAACGAGCACTCGAACCACGCATCGGGGAGTGTAGAATTGGCCGCCGTTTTTACCCTCGGCAGAAGCGAACATGGTCAGGAAGTATTCGTACACCCGGCCCAGAATGTCCTTGCTGCGGTTTTCCGCATCCCCAAGACCGATGGTGCCGATCAGGTCGATCAGTTCACCCAGCCGTTGTTTGTCGAGGGCGGGACGGGCGTAGTTCTTGGGCAGAACGCCTTTCAAGGTCGGGTTATCGCGTTCGATAGCCACCATGGCGTCATCAATGATCTTGCCGATCAGGGGCTGCTTGGCGTTGTTTTGCAGATGCGCCCAGCGGGCTTCCTTCGGCACCCAGAAGACGTTCTCGGCCTTGTATTCATCGCGGTCTTCGGGATCGGTGTAATCGGTGTCCTTACGGGCTTTCAGATCTTGATACAACTCCTCGAAGGCATCCGAGATGTATTTCAGGAAAATGAGGCCAAGCACCACATGCTTGTACTCGGCCGCGTCCATGTTGTTGCGCATCTTGTCGGCAGCCTGCCAGAGCTTCTGCTCAAAGCCCAGGTTGGCCCCGCCGTTTTTCTTAGCTACGGGTGCGTCGGTTTCCGGTTTACGACCTCGTGGCATATGCTTTTCCCATCCGAAGGCTGAAAGGCTATTAAGATCAACGGGGTATGATGTCCTGTCCAAGGTGCTGATGTGGCCAATTTATACCACCAAGCTGCTGAAGGGGTCCAGTTAAATCGCCCGATAATCCGATCAAATCCCAAGTAACCAAACCCAATTTGTCTCCCCTAAATTATAATCCGTTCAATTTTCCGGCTTAGTTTTCCTGACTGCCGGGTTGTTGGGGTACCGGCAGTGCAGATTCTCGAATAGATCGGGAGGCACGGCTGGGAAAACCAACAGAACAGGAGAACGATCATGAACGAGAAACCCTATGCAGACTGCCTGGAGTACGTCGAGGACGAGTTGTGCCGGTACCTGCCCATCAGGGCATCCCGGTTGAATTCCGAATGGATGCTGAAAGATCTCTCGAAACCGGCCCTTGGTGACAAGACCGTCGGGGAGAAACAGGACGTGAGATCCAAGGAACTGGAACGTCGGGCCAGCCAGTACCGAAAAGATGAAACCAAGATTCGATCCGAAATCGATTCCCGCCTGGAAGCCACCAGACAGATCCAAGAGAACAAGTCCGGTTTCTCCCTCGACCTGCTGAACGGGGGGCTCGATTTCGATGCACGGCTGGTGCTGCTGACCCTGACGGCCAATGCCCTCGGTCTGGGAGCCGACACCATCGGAGAGATCGGCATCAGCTATTTCGGCTCCATCAACGTCGGGGATCTGATGGCAATGATGGACGTGAAAACCATCTCGGACCGGCTTCGGGTTCGTCGGCTGCTGCTCGACCTGACGGGAATGGGGCTGATCGTCCTTGACTATAACTCCAAAGCAATCACTCCCGAAGATTTCAACACCGCTCAGGTCTCGCTCAGCCGCCGGACATTTGCCGTCATCCTCGGTGATCCGGGCCTGGAACACGAGGGAGTGATCGTGTCCAAACAGTCCCACTGAAAGGGGATGATCCATGAAGGAATTCAAACTTGCCGTAGTTACGGGAGATAAAATCCCCGGCTCCGATACAGAGCACATTGTAAGAGTCCGGGTCATCGAGGATGGTCGGGAGATCGGCACAACCAGACTGCCGGGCGGAGATTTCGAAACCGCGGTTGCGATCATGGAGGGTTGGAAGAACTTGGCTGATTCCGGTCTTGACCTGACCGGGATGTTGCCGGACGTAGAACCGAATGGTTCCCGATGACAACCAAATCCCGAAAAATCGGGGATAAAGTCTTCAAGACTGGTCTTGAAGACCATCAGGGTTCGGTCTTGCAGTCCGTTCAAACCAGGAAAACGTTTTCGCGGTTTTACGGTAGAAATTGAAGAGAGCCAAATGATTGCAACAATGATTGATGAACCAAGACTAAAGCCGATTGTTTATCTGATCGGCAACGAAGGAAATGCCTTCGCCCTTATTACCAAGGTGAAAGCAGCCATGCTTGATGCCGGTCAGCATGAAGAATTCGAACAGTTCATCAAGAAAACCGTGCTTGGCAGCTACCACAACTTATTGGCTACGGTCATAGAATACTGTGAGGTGGAATGATGAATCCGTTCATACAAGTCGATGGCCGGTGGTACGTGGATGTCAATTGGCGACCCGATCGTACTGAACTGCCTTACAGGATTTCCTTGAGGCAGTTGAACAATGATGAGGTAGAGTGGCTGACGCCATGTTTGGGGGAGGCCATAATAGAGTGCTGGGCGAGGCTTTTCAGGGATGACGATTCCATCGAACATGGGGCTGTGCTGCCCGATGAGATTGATTAGAACAGTTCCTTGATATCGACTCCGAGGGCTTGAGCTATTTTGTAAACGGTCGTGATTGTCGGGTTTCGTTCACCACGTTCGATTCCACCGATGTAAGTTCTGTGGATGCCGACTTCGGAGGCAAACCCCTCTTGGCTGTAACCCTGTTCCTCTCGGAGTTTACGAACTTTTCGACCGAACTGTAAACAAATTTGATCCTGCTTTTTCATAAAACAGGATATTCCACAGAGAATACTTGACAGTCTACAGCCTAAGAGTAGCATTATGAGCAATGCACACTATGAGTAGCTTACCGGCAGATCCGAGGAAATTGACCATTAACGGGTCGGATGAACCGATTACCAGAGGAGCCTTCCGATGAAATTCAAAATAATCCTGTTGGCATTTATGGTCATTCTCTTGGGAACCGGCTGTGAGGGGTCATCCATCGTCAGCTATAATCCGGCGGCTGGTGACTATGAAAGGGACATATCGGTCGATGGTGACATCGAACAGATTCCTGCAGATGTGGATGATGATGATTTGCATCCTGACGAGGACTTGGATGTTACCGAGGAAGAATCGGAAATCATTGAAGAAGACACCTCCGAAGATGAAGAATCGGAGGAGGACGGGGAAGATGAAGATGGCCTTCATCCGGTCTGTGATGACAATGATTACAGTAACTTGATGTGGCTGCCGGGAGAGGTGTTGGATCATGAAAATCCCGAAGAGGTTTTTCATCTTTACCTGACTTTGGATGAAGCAATCGAATACTGTGAAAATCTGGAACATGACGGATATTACGACTGGAGACTTCCGACCGTCAACGAACTCCGTTCCATACTCGATCCCGACCTGTCGTGTCCTGAAATTCTGGAATGTGGATTCGTGGACAGTTGCTTGCAGGGGTTGGTTTCGGACATGGATACTTGCTTGAGGTACAATCCTTGTGGGAAACTGTACGACCATACTGACCATACGGTTGGGTATGGAGATCCCGACCTTGTGGACAACAGACGTGGGTATTGGTCATCCACCCCTTCTCACGAAGAAGGAAAACATTGGAACATGAATTTCAACCTTGGTGTTCCTCGGAGTATTCCTCTTTACACCCTTGGAGGAGAAGAAATTAAAGGGGCTGCCACATGCGTCCGTGACTCAAATGCCCCCCGACAAGATTGCAACCCCAATTCCGTCTGCTGTGATTCCGAAGGATACTTCCTCCCTTCCACAACCGACTGTGACGACAATGAGCCCTGTACCTATGCTGATAAATGCAACGGTGCCGGTATTTGTGCCGGGTTTCCATACTCCTGCAATGACCATGGCACCTGCAACCAGTCCGACGGCTTCTGTACGTGTGACAATCCATATATGAACGATGACTGTTCGGACTGTAGGTACGGCTATATTGATTTCCCAGACTGTCGGGACGACCCCTGTGACCCCGACCCTTGCAATGCCAATGGCTCCTGTAGCCAGTCCGACGGCTCTTGCACCTGTGACACCGGTTTCACGGGGACGTTCTGCCACCAGTGTGACCCGGATGCTCTGGGTGAGTATCCGTACTGCTTTCTCCCCAACACGGCTTTTTGTGCAACATCTCAGTGTTTCGGAGTTCCTCCGACCAATCAGGAATCCTGCTACGACAACGAAGCCCTGATGACCTGTCCGGGTGAGGCCGGGTCGGAAACCAGTGGGGAGGTGGATTACTGTGGTCAGGATGCCCAGTATCCCGATGCTGCCCGAACCTACACCTGCTATGCCGCCGAAGGGAATGCCGGTGACTGTTCGATGATGATCCCCGTGGCTACGGATGAAGTCGTTACGGACTCCCTGACAGGGCTGATGTGGCAACGGATGTATGCCTCACCCAGAAAGTGGGCCAATGCTTTGACTTACTGTGAAGATCTCGACTATGGGGGACATTCCGACTGGAGATTGCCGTCCGTTATAGAACTCATGAGCATCGTGGACGATGGCACTTATAATCCTTCAATCGATACGGATGCCTTTCGGGGAACACCATCAGATTTCTTCTGGACCTCAACCCATCACCAAACATCGGCTGATGGTGTTCGTTATGTTAAGTTCAGCAATGGCATTGCAAGCTACTTCCGTGACACACAGGGGGCAAGGGTAAGGTGTGTCCGTGAGGGATATGCCGGTTCAGTCAATGGAACTTTTGAGCAGTTCGCCGTTTCCGGTGAAAGTGAACAAGTAGTCACCAGTATGGTGACAGGGCTTATCTGGCAGAAAACCAATACCACCGACAAGACTTGGTCGGAAGCCATGGCCTACTGTGAATCACTCAATTATGCAGGAGATTCTGACTGGAGATTGCCGAACAAAAAAGAGCTTCTTAGCCTAGTGAACTACGAACTCGTAAGTCCATGTTCGGATTTCCCAAACATGCCTTCTGCAGGATTCTGGTCTTCCTCTACTGATGTCGAAGATGTCACCAGTGCTTGGAATGTTGGCTTGGGTGGTGGAGATGTGTATTTTCGGGCTAAGACCGACCCCTACAATGTCCGGTGTGTGAGGGGAGAGCCGTAGCTATCTGTCAAAAGCTACGAGGTGGACCGGTCCACCATCCGCCGCAACCGCCTCATGTCATCCCGGATGAATTCTGTGTTCCATTCGTGGATGTCAGCCAGCAGGTTGGTGACGATGCTGTGGATGACCTTTACCAGTTCAATCCTCAGTTCCGGCTTCATCCTTCCAGCCTGTGAAAACGCCCCTACGAGGCCATCCCCGATTTTTCGGATATTCTTGACCGGATCGTCACTGTCTACGATAGCAATGGGGATGTCGAGTTGGCCAGCTAAATGCAGAAGAATCTTCCGGCTCAAAGCCACGTCTCCTGCTAAATTCAGTCTTTTGGCTAGAGCATCTCTCAACCGAGCCGCTCTGCTGGGGTTGGATTCGTAAAAGGCACGGTAACTGGAATCTTGATCGGTTCTGTTCATCATCGGCACCTCCTACCAGAGGAGTTCAATAGGGAGGCAACCGAAAGATCGGACTACCGAGTGATGCCACGATTCAAGGTAATGAATCCTTACACCATCCCCACCGGCACCGACCAGACCGACTCGGTATCATTCTCCAGTTCCTTCACATAACCAATTCCGTTGACAAATATTGACAAAGTTGCAGGGAAACTGGTGGAAAGGGGGTGATTTTGGGGGGAATAAGAGGAATTCCGAAGACTCGGCTTGACGGTGATATTGCCTTGAATTCACTACGAAATCCCAAATTTTCGGGGTTTGATTTCGGCTTCCGAAAACAAGGGGCAGTCGTTTCGTAATCAGCAGGTCCGCGGTTCGAATCCGCGCGTTGGCTCCAGTAATTACAAGGGGTTACGTCATCCGACGTAACCCCTTTTCAGTCCTCCGTTGACAAATATTGACAAACTTGCAGAACCTCCCCTTCAGCTCGGTGAGAAATGTTGGGGAATGGTGTCTGTCATGAGCCAAGCCCAGCCCATCCAGCTGATTTCATTTTGAGTAACACGGCTCCGTGTGGTAATTTCAGTACCTGTGGAAATACTTACAATTATGGATCCTGTTCGGCTGGAGACGTTAGATGAAACGAACCGTATTCATTGCTATCACAGGGTTGATTGCCCTGCTTTTACTTGCCGGTTGTGAATCCGACCCAGACAACGGTGATGATACGACCGACGGTGACCAGATCGTTGCAGACGGTGATGAATCGGAAAACGACTCTTCAGATGGAGATACGATTGTTGACGGTGATGCTGAGCTTGATGGTGACGTGGTTTCAGATGGGGATGAGGAAGAAACAGACGGTGATACCGATGACGAAAACCCGGCAGATGGAGACACCGACCTGACCGATGGGGATACGGAGCTTGATGGTGACCCCGACCTGGATATCGAACCCGATAAAGAACTATCCGACGGTGATTCAGTGGATAGTGACCTTGATCTGGACATCGAACCCGATGAGGACAACATAGACCTAAACGACTCGGAGAGCGGCTCCACCATTCTGCTGGGTGATTTACTCTGGCAGAACCCACCCTCCGATAGTCAGATGAGTTGGGACGATGCTGTGGACTACTGCAACGACTTGGACTTGGACGGCTACATCGATTGGAGGCTACCGAGTATCGGAGAGTTGCGGACCCTGATTAGGGGTTGCCCGGCAACCGAAACGGACGGAAGCTGCAATGTCCATGAGGACGACTGTGTGTCCATGGCCTGCCGGGATGCAGCCTGTGACGGTTGCACTGAAAATGATGGCCCAACAGATGGCTGTTACTGGCCTCATGGCTTTGGAGGTGAGTGTTTCTGGTATTGGTCATCCACGGTGATAGATGGCATGGATGGTGGCCGATGGCTGGTGTATTTCCCTGTGGGTGGAGTGGGCGACGACTATATCAGTGGCAACAATGCCGTCCGTTGTGTCCGAACAGACGCTGTTTCACCGGATGGGGACTTGGAAGCTGATTCTGACTTTGACCATGAATCCGATACTGAACAATGTCCAGAAATGTGGGAAGGACCGTCTCCTCCAGACTGCCAGCAATGGGATTGTGTCCTGGAATCCTGGCCCACCTGCTGGGTGTGTAATATCGTGGCCGATACAAGCCAGAACGGCCAGCCCTGTTCCTATTGTGAGGATGAGTGTGAATGTACCGAACCGCCCTGTGTGTGTCAGGATGGGGCCTGTATCAACGATCCGAATACAGATGGCGATTGGGATGTTGCGGATAGTGATTTCGTTGACGTTGATGTCATTGACACAGATGACCTTGAGGTCGACCTGACAGAAGGGGATTCGTCTGACGATGATACCGACACCTTTGAGAACGAGAGCGAAACCGAAGAAGAATCACCGGCAGAAACCGTTAACGTCGGTGACGCTGAAGTCGAGACTGACATTTTTGCGGATCCGGAGGATGCCAAAAGCACCGAACTTACCTGCTTCGATGAAACGGCTTCCTGTTCCGGCACGGTGATCGATCCCGAGACTGGCAACCCGGGCGGGACGGTTGATGTTCAGGATGATAACAACCATGTGCTGGCCCTGGTAAACGATGGTCAGTTGGTGGCAGTCGGCTTAGTAGGTTCAAGCGGAACCCGTGACGCATCCCAAGTGCCAGTAGGTAACCGCAGCACTTTGGCCTACATGGCCCTCTCTCGTCTTCCTGTCCCGTATGGTACACAAGCGGATGAACTAGAACTCTATGGGGTGTTCTACGAAAATATCCCTCAGTACGTTGTTGATAATCTTGCGGCTCACATCCTCACAAACGGTCATATCGTAGCCGAATCCCAGGATTTTGAATCCATATTGGACGACATTGACAACTACCTCGCCTCCCTTGGTTTGCTTCAGGCGGCCCGCAACCGGAGTGTTCCGCCGGAGGTGGCAGACGAAGAATGTACGGTTTATGATCTGAACATCACACCGCTCGAATTCACATCTACGCCGGACGGGATGACCGGATATGGGAAATACCGTTTCCGGAATTTACGGCCTTTCTTCCGATCCATTCACCCCATTCTCGACTCGGGTGAGGAAATGACGTTCTGGGAAAATGGGGCTGTCTGGTGGAGCCTTCCCAGTGCCCCCATGCCCGTGCCGGATGTCTCAATCGGGGATGCCATGCAGAGGGCTCAGGACTTCTTCAGTGCAATCTACACCGGGGATCTTCAGTCTTTCAGTTCGACGGATACCGAGGCAACCGTAGTCCTACCACTCAATCAAGTCCCCATAGACGTTTACTTCGATTTCCGGATTGATGCGGAGGCCAGAGCCAGTCTGGCTTTTACGTATGCCTTCAAGATCCTCGGGGTCTTGTTCCCCGGTGATTTTGCCAGCTGGCAGGGGTTGGTAGCCGAACTTGGATATTTTGCCTCTGCACATCCCGATCTGGCAGTGGATGTTTATCAGGCTCTCGACCAATTGATGGAACCGCCCTTCTCCAGAACCAAAGTCGAGAACTTTTTGTCCAAAGTCATTACGTTCATGGGAGCTTATGCGGGTGCGGAAATTGGTGAACACATGGCCCAATACTACTTTCTGTTAGCCGGTGTTGATGCCGATGAGATCCTGGGCAGACTGGACGACGTTCTAGCAGTACCAGCCCTTGGAGTGATCGTCCTCAATGCATCGGTGGCGTATTTGTCCAGGGATATCAGCGACGATTGTTACCTTATTCATTCCTTCCCCCGAGATCCCTGCGAACAGGATTCGGACTGTATTTCCGGTTGGGGTTGTCAACAGGGCGAATGTTACCTCTGCGGGACCTGTTCTGATGGAGAGACAGAATGCAATCAGGGCTCGTATCGTGAGTGTTACGACCACGATGATGGCTGTTACCTCTGGGACGATTGGCAGGTCTGTCCGGATGGTTGGTGTCAGGATGCCGAAACGTGCGGTGTGTGTGATCATGAATGCGAGGAAGGCGAAACAGAATGCCTGAACAGCGAAATCCGCTCCTGTGAAACGGATGAGCTCGGCTGTCGGATGTGGGGAGACTACTCCGTTTGTCCGGACAACGGTTGGTGTGCCGATGGAACCAGTTGTACGGAATGCGTTCATGAATGTGAAACGGAAGGTACTGCCTGCAACGGAGATACTTCGGAGGCCTGTACAGTGGATGACCATGGTTGTCGCATATACACCGAAACCGTCTGTGAACATGGCTGTGATGACGAAACCGGGGAATGTTACGGGGATGCCTGCGGCAATGGCCGAATTGACGACGGCGAGGTTTGTGAACAGGGTGATACGGTGGACTGCACAAGCCTGGGAGGGCAACATACAGGAGGAACAGCGACGTGCAACAACACCTGTGACGAATGGGATCGCTCGGGTTGCCAGTTTAACACCACGCCCGGTTTTGTCCCCATTACGGCGGGCTC
This sequence comes from Myxococcota bacterium, assembly GCA_963663525.2. Lineage (GTDB taxonomy): Bacteria > Myxococcota_A > SURF-8 > SURF-8. Next base: position 1,296,190 of record CAXXHC010000001.1, on the reverse strand, counting down.
GTTTTGGATGGGGAGTCCAGAAGGTGAATGTCCGGATGACTATCCGGGGGATTGCACCTCTGAATTGGAGCGGTACTATAACGAGGTACTTCACGAGGTGACGCTGACCTACGATTTCGAGATGATGACCACGGAAGTGACACAGGGCCAGTGGCGTGCTGTTGCCCAGACTGAAGGCTGGGGCGAAGATCCAAGCTATTTTTCTTCCTGCGGTGATGACTGCCCGGTGGAGATGGTTAATTGGTTTGAAGCATTGCAATATGCCAACGCTCTGAGCCGGAATGCCGGGCTGAGCGAGTGCTATGTACTGTCAGATTGCACAGAGGTAATCGGCTCCAGCTGTGAAAATGACATTAGTAATTATTGTTTTGGATATGACTGTGCGACAGTGGCTTTAAACAGTGCTATTAAACCGCAGGAGTGCGAGGGATTTAGATTGCCGACAGAAGCGGAATGGGAATATGCGATTCGTGCGGGAACGACGACAGCGTTTTACAACGGCGGGATTGCGCAGGCACTTAAAGATCCTTTGGATCCGAATTTGAATGAAATTGGGTGGTACGGCGGTAATTCCGGAGTCGAGTATACCGGGGGATGGAACTGCAACGGTTGGTATCCGGATTCAACGACTTGTGGTACACAACCGGTTGCTTCCAAAGATCCCAACTCCTTGGGTTTGTACGACATGAGCGGTAATGTATATGAGTGGAATTGGGATTGGTATCAGACTGAATACCAAAACGATGTAGCAATTGACCCTGTGGGACCGACATCAGGCTCGTACCAACGCATCGTGCGAGGCGGTTATTGGGGACACCATGCTTATGAGTGTCGGTCGGCGAGACGCTATGTCTATAAACCTATGAGTCACCACTATGGTGTTGGCTTCCGTCTCGCCCGATCCTTGCATGGCACGGCCCCGGACGGTGATTTGGATGAGGATCTGGACTACGAGATCGATTCCGACACCGAGGAGGAGTGGGGGGATTGGGCTGTCGACCTCGAAGAAGACGGAGATAATGAGGAAGAGGTTGAGTTGGATGAGGATGCGGATACGAACACCATCATCGTTCCCGACTTTGTGCCGATCGCGGCAGGTTCGTTCTGGATGGGCTCGCCCGAAGGCTGTCCCGGCCCGGATGGTTATCCTGGAGATTGTACCGAAGAATTGGGGCGATATTCCGACGAAATTTTACACTACGTTCTTTTAACTTACAACTTTGAGATGAGTCGCTATGAGACTACACAGGAAAACTTCGAGACATTGATGGGATGGAATCCATCTTATTTCGGCCCAAACGGAAGTGGATCTGAATGCGGAAACAACTGTCCGGTTGAGTATATATCGTGGTTTGACGCGCTAGCTTACGCAAATGAATTGTCTCAAAATGCAGGATTGTTGCAATGCTACGTACTTTCTAATGTCGAATGCGTGGATGGAACAACAGTTGGGTCGAACTACCTTGACTGCATGAATACGAATCAGCGTGGGATCAACTATGCAACTGTAACTTTGAACGAGGTTACTGTACCGCAAGGCTGCAATGGTTACAGGCTTCCCACAGAAGCGGAGTGGGAGTACGCCATTCGCGGAGGAACAACGACCGCCTTCTACAATGGAGAAATAACATATACAGGAGCTAATCCATTGGATCCAAATTTGGATCAGATCGGATGGTACGGTGGAAACAGAGGCGATTTCATAACAAAACCTGTAGGAGGCAAGGCCGCCAATACATGGGATATCAACGACATGAGTGGGAATGTGTGGGAATGGATTTGGGATTGGAATTGGTCGTATTCTACAGGAACGGTATCAAATCCAGATATCGATCCTACGGGTCCGAATACTGGTGAAATACGAGTGTTACGCGGCGGTTCATGGAGCTACGACGCTTTGTTCTGCCGCTCAGCTCATCGAAACGGCTATTTCCCTGATTCCCGATCCTCTAGCGATGGATTCCGTCTCGCCCGATCCTTGCACGGCATCCTACCAGACGGGGATATGGATGAGGTCCTGGACTACGAGGTCGAAACCGACACAGAGGATGAGTGGGTGGATGGGAATTTTGACTTCGAAGAGGTTGTGCCTCTCGAGTGATCTCCCTAAAAAAAGCCGACAGTTTCCACATTTGATTTTCATTCTGGCAGCATCGTCCAAAGTCCCCTGGCCTCCTTGAAGGGTCTTGCCGGAGCCGGGCGGACCGACGAGAATCAGGTTGTGCCCTCCGGCGGCGGCGACCTCCAAGGCGCGCTTGACGTGCTCCTGCCCTTTGACGTCCGACAGGCAGGGCCAGCCACCGGGTGGGGGAACCGCCGCCTCGCGGATCGGTTCTCGCGGCGGAATCGGGTTCTGTCCCAGCAGAAATCCCACGGCCTGGTCCACCGTCCGGATGGGAATCACCTCGATGCCTTCGACGACGGCGGCCTCTTCGACGTTCTCTTCGGGCAGCAGAATGCCGTCCATTCCGGCGTCCCGGCAGGCGACGGCGATGGACAGTGCGCCGCGCACGGGCCGGATCGTCCCGTCCAGCGCCAACTCTCCCGATACCATGTAGCGGTCCAGCCGAGGGAAATCCAGGTTGCCCGACGACGCGAGGATGCCCAATGCGATGGGCAGGTCGAAGGCCGCACCTTCTTTACGAATGTCGGCGGGAGCGAGGTTGATGGTGATGCGCCTCGGTGGAATGGCGAAGCCGGTGTTGCGCAGCGCCGAGCGGACGCGCTCTTTCGATTCGCGAACGGCGCCATCGGGAAGGCCGACGATCTGCACGCCGGGCAATCCAAGCGAAAGATCCACCTCGACCCGAACCTTGTAGGCATCGATCCCCAGGACCGCGCCGGATTGTACGCAGGACAGCATGAAGCACCTCCTTGCCGGAGACGTTCAGCAAGGCTTGTGCCAAAGTTCACAACCTCGATGTGACAAAGGATTACGATTTGCGCCAAAACGGAAACGTTCGGAATCCGGCCAGACCAATTCGGATGTTGGACGGTCGAGGGTGGAAAATTGGGGATGAATCAGATAATTATCGCTGTTGACCGCTTTCCCGCAGGACGGCATTGACCATTTCGTCCAGTTTCGACAAAAAACGGGACTTGTCTTTGGGCTGCATCGGTTTTGGTCCGCCGCTGATGACGCCCATGTCCCGGAGGTGTTCGTTCAACTGTCGCGCTGCCAATGCGCTGCCGATGGAGTTTTCGGTAAATTCGCGGCCTTTGGCTCCCAAAACTCTTGCGCCGCCTTTGATGCAACGGTCGGCCAAGGGAATATCCGAGGTAATCACGAGATCGAGCGGTTCGATATGCTCGACGATCCAATCGTCCGCCGCATCGAATTGCGACCCCACCACCACCGGTTCGATCCACGGGGATTTTGGCGTGGACGAATACCGGTTCGCGACCACAAACACCCGGATGCCATAACGATGGGCCACCTTGTAGACCTCGTTTTTCACGGAACAACCATCGGCATCGATGTAAATACTCGGCATAGGGCAACTTTCCAGGGGACATGGACACTCGGGAAAAAAGGAATTCAATTCTTATGTCGGCTCAAACCTCTAGAAATGAACCGTATGTTTGTTCTTCGTATCCTATGATAACACAAAAAACTAGAACAGGTCGGGAGAGTTGCTACGGCTACGGATCTTTCACGGGCTTGCGCTTCATCAGCCCCCCATCCATGCTTGACAATCGGGAAAAACCGTGTACGATCCATAACATAGAGATTTGCCAGGAACAAGAGACAGCACGAGATCAGGCAAGCACCGACTTGTCTGACTACGAATCTGCGAGAAAAAACGAACCCTTTTCGATACCGATAAAAAGGCAGGCGGTCCATGGCTTTGCACAGACTCCATCCGTTCATTATTGTTTGTTTGCTGATGTTTTTCCCGGTTCTTTTCTCTTGTGAAGATGCCGAGGTAACTGGTGGGTTTCAAGTCGGCGACCAACCCTCCACGAACGCCGATGACGATGCCTCATCCGACGCCGATACGGACTCCGACCTCTCGGCAGACTCCGACGTGGATCGCTTCGACCCCGAGGCCGACTCTCCCACCGATGAGGATCTTCTCGATACGGACGGCGAGGAAGAAAATGCGCCCACGGAGGAGGACAACGATCCCGCCGAGATCGAAACGGAACGGGAAGAGGAAGCGGAGGAGTTTCCCGAACTGGAACCCGAAATGCCGGAACTGGAGGAGGAGGAATCCGAACCCACCTGTGCCGAACTGGGCGGCTCCTGTACCACGGGTGAATGGGATCGAATCTTGTCCTATCCCTGTGATTCCGGGTTCTACCCGAGCGAGTCGAGCCACGGATGCGAAAGCCAGTGGCTGTGGTGTTGCGCGCCGATGGAAACCGGCTGCATCGCCGAAGGTCGCCTCGGGGACGACGCCCGCACGGATGCCTGTTGCAATGGCCTGACGCGGATTTCGAACCGTCACCCTTCCAACATGGGCGGCTGCGACGACGGGCCTGCCGGAACCTTCCTGTGCACGGACTGCGGCGACGGCGTGTGCGGCCTGTACGAAAACAAGTGCAATTGCGCCGAGGATTGCGCGTCGGCGGGGGAATGCTCTTCCACCGGACCGGGCTGCCCGACCACCACCTGTCTCAACCGCGACAGTTTCCTGTTCGAAAGCGAGTGTGTCGAATATATTTACAACTGTGATCCGAACAGTTCCTACTGCCTTCAATCGCAATCCAGCTTCCCGAACTACCTTTGCAACATGAATACGGGACGTTGCGAACTGCCGTAGGCCATCGGGGACGAGAAACCGGTGTTGTTCAGCAAGGCTTGTGCCAACTGGCGCCCCTCCGGGGTGACAATTCATGCAAGAATGTCAAAAGATGGAAACGTTTGTTTTTCCGGATACTCCGACGTGCGATTTTCGCACGTCGGAGTTCAGATGTTTGCATGGTTTCGAGGAGGTAGGTGGGCTTTCATGCTTGCGGTTTCCAGTTCAGGCCTCCCGGCCTGAACCGTATGTTTCTTCTTTTACCCCATGATAGCACAAATCTTTAGAGCAGGTCAGGAGACCTGCTCTATCCTTTGGCATGTCCAACATCCCGATATCGCAGACTAAGCCCTCTCCCGCCCCATTCGAAATCCTCCCGAAGCGAATTTCCCCCTCCTCACGGTACAAATATAAAATCTCTTGCCGAATCGATGAAAATGGCTATGATTTCGGATCATTGCAGTTCGTCCCATCCTCTGCGTTCGGATGGCGTCGAGAGGCGATCCCGGTTTGGCCTACAATTTAAGACAGAAAGAGTGGGAGAATGAGTCGTTATCTACGCATCGTTCAGGTTGCCGTCGCGTTGCTCGTCGGCCTGTTGCCCGGACTGGCGCTGGCTTCGGAGCACGGGCACGGAGGTCCGGAATTGGGGAACTTTTTGCCGATGTGGTCGGTCATCCCCTTTGTCGCGATCCTGCTGTGCATCGCGATTCTGCCTCTGGTGGCTGAGCACTGGTGGGAGTCGAATAAAAACAAGGGCATCGTATCGGCGGTTTGCGGCATTCCGATCCTGGCTTACCTGTTGATCGTCCACCTGGAGCACGGCGCGACCACCTCTTTGGTGCACTCGATGCACGAGTACTACTCGTTCATCATTCTGCTGGCGAGTTTGTTCACGATTTCCGGCGGAATCTTCCTCGAAGGCGACCTGCGCGCCACCCCGGCCACGAACACGGCGTTTCTCGCCATCGGCGGCCTGCTGGCGTCGTTCATCGGCACCACCGGCGCAGCGATGCTGCTGATTCGCCCCCTGCTGATGACCAACTCCGAGCGTCACCGGGTGGTGCACATCTTCGTGTTCTTCATTTTCATCGTCGCCAACATCGGCGGCTCCCTGCTGCCCATCGGCGATCCACCCCTCTTCCTGGGCTTTTTGCGCGGCGTTCCCTTCTTCTGGACCTTCGGCCTGGTGGCCGAGTGGGCTATCGCCATCGGGATTTTGCTTGTGATTTTCTATATTTGGGACACCATCGCGTTCAACAAGGAAACCGAGGTCGACAAACTCCGCGACAAAGTGATGCAGATTCCTCTTCGGGTGCGTGGAATGAGCAACTTCCTGCTGCTCGGCGGCGTGGTGGCCAGCGTGATCCTGCTCAAAGACAATCTCCAATGGTTCCGCGAGCCTACGATGATTCTGCTCGCTGTGATTTCCTATTTCAAGGACCACCGGGCCCAAAAACGGGAACCGCAGGTCGAAACCCCGCGTCAGAAAAACAAATTCACCTTCCATGCGATCATCGAGGTAGCGGTGCTGTTCATCGGGATTTTCATCTGCATGATTCCCGCGTTGGCGCTTCTTCGGGCCAACGGCGCGGCGCTGGGCATCAACCAGCCCTGGCAGTACTACTGGATGACGGGCGCCCTCAGCTCCTTCCTCGACAACGCCCCGACCTACCTCACGTTCTTCACGCTGGCCCAGGCCAACGCCGACTGCGCCGCCCAGGCGGCCCAATGCGTGCCGATCGCTTCCGGCGGCATCGAAACCATGGTGCTCGTGGCGATCTCGCTGGGTGCGGTGTTCATGGGTGCGAACACCTACATCGGCAACGGCCCCAACTTCATGGTCAAGGCCATCGTGGACGAGTCCGGCGTGAAAATGCCGAGTTTCTTCGGGTACATGGCGTACTCGATGCTGATCCTGATTCCGGTCTTCATCCTCATCACCTTCCTCTTCCCGCTGCTGCACTGAGCGGCTTCGGAAGTCTGAATTCGAAACGGGGTTTCCTGTACGGGAAACCCCGTTTTTTTCTCCAGTTTGTTCCCGACAATCCGATTGATAGCTATGCGAGCGAACGTCGGTTTCGCTTACGCGGGGCAGTGCGATTCGGACTGCCGTGCCGTCATGGCCGTCGGATCGCACGCATGGCCTGTAGATGAAAATGGTTTTTTCAGGGGAGAACAGCTATGCCGGACAAAAACATGAAAATCCTCGCCGTGGATGATTTTTCCACCATGCGGCGCATCGTCCGCAACATTCTCAAACAACTCGGATACAGCAACATCGATGAGGCGGAAAACGGAGAGGAAGCCTGGCAGATGTTGCAGAAAGGGGACTACGATCTCGTGGTTTCCGACTGGAACATGCCGGTCAAAACCGGGATCGAGCTTCTCAAAGACGTACGAGCCGACGAGACGTTGAAAAATCTCCCGTTTTTGCTGGTCACGGCGGAAGGCGAAAAAAGCCGGGTCATCGAAGCCATCAAATCGGGATGCAGCAACTTCATCCTGAAGCCGTTCACCGCGAAAATCATGCAGGAGAAGCTTACGGCGATTTTCCCTGAATAATCCCCACGTTATTCGTGTTTTTCACTTTTGGAGGATGTTATGGGCGTCGTAGCGGACACGCGACTCCACGACGAGCAATTCGCCCTGAAACAAATCATTAAAGGAGCCAAGGCGTTATCCAGGGGGGATGTGGATTTCGACTTGGAAACCAGGGTCCGGGGGGAACTGGCCAGTATCGCGAAATACATCGACGAAACCCGTAAAAAAATGGCCCACCTCAAGCCGGGACTCCACAACGTGGCCGACGAGTTGCCCACCGTCTCTCATGGACTGTGCGACGTGACGAAAGCCACCGAGAGAGCCACCCATCAGATTCTAGGCATTGTCGAACGTCTGCTGGACGAAGACGAAAAGCTGCTGCCTGAGGTGGCTTCTCTCAAAAAAGCCCTCGAAAACGACTCGCCGGAAACCGTCCGAGCACACGTCAACTCCATTGCCGACTCCTTCGACGAACGCGGCATGGCGCTTGTCGATCTGATGACGCATCTGTCGTTTCAGGATCTGACCAGTCAGACCCTTCAGAAAATCGCCGAGTTGATGGATCAGGTCGAAAACCATATCCTCGAAGTGCTGATTCGCCTGGGTGACCGAAGCGCCGAAGGAGAATCTTCGGCATCCGTTTCGCAAAGTGTGGAATTGCTCTCCAGCGAAAATCACGACGCGCGCCAGAGCATGATCGATGATCTCCTCAATAAATTCGATCCTTGACTTCAAGAAAAACCGACGGGACTATTTATAGTTTATAACCTATTGTTTTATCATAGGTTTTCGCGCAACAATGCAAAGGTGTCGTACAAGAAATCGGTGGGCGGAAATGAAATGAGTGCGAAACATTGTAAAAGCTTATTCCAAGGAGAAAAAACGTAGGGGCGAGTGTAGTGAACAAAGTGAACGGAACTCCCCAAAAACCGAAAAACTCTGTCAAAACGGGGGGCTACAGTCGCTATGCTCCTTTCACCCGCCCCTATATTCACCCTCCCTTTTTTAAGGTTTCAAACGAAAAAACAGATTTTGCACTATTTTAATGTCCGCCCGAAATCGGTCTGACTTATGCAAACATTCGCCATAATTCATTAAAATCTGCTATAACTTATTGTTTTTCAACGTTTTTTATATTAGTACCTAGAAAAACGCACGAGCATTGATTTCGACGGCCTTCGGAGGTACACTTTCGCTGGAACCGAATAAGGTCCAGCATCCATTTCATCCGGGGACTCGCATTGGAAAAACTGCTTCTGTCGCTGTTCAACATCCGTCGCCAGGAATATGAAAAAACCTTCCTGATGGCGTTGTACGCCTTCAACGCGCTGGCTGCGTTCATCATCGGGCGGATTACCAAAGACACGCTGTTCCTCACCCACTCCGAAGGGGCGAATCTTCCATATATGTACATCGCAGTAGCGCTTGCCGTGAGCAGTGTCACGTTCCTTTACACTCGATTGCTTAAAACCGCCAAGCTTCGGCGCGTAATCTATCTTTCGCTGATCGCCTTCTCCCTGATTCTCATCGGTTTTCGGCAGCTTCTCGACGTACAGTCGATGAATTGGCTATCCATTCCGGGGTTGTACGTCTTCATTGAAATCATGGGAATCCTGCTGATTATCCAGCTCTGGACCTTCGCCAACGAGATTTTCAACGCACGGGAAGCCAAACGCCTGTTCGGATTGATCGGCGGCGGGGCGGTGCTCGCCAATCTGTATTCGTTCCCCATTCGCGAAATGCTGGAGCGCGTGGGCGTCAACAACCTGCTTTACGTCTGCATGTTTTCCCTGTTGGTCTGCCTGATTATCGTGGTGTACCTGGGTAAAAAGTATAAAGCTACCGGACAGTTGCAGGCATCTCGGACCGCCAAGGCCATCGAGCGGGAGGAACGGGTTCGCACGCAAAGTCCCAAGCAGCGAATTTTCGCCCTGTTGCAGCGTGAAATCCTCATCGTCACGGTGATTGGGATGCTCGTGGTCACGTTCGTGGATTATCAGTTCAAAATCACCTTGCAGCACCACTATTCGGGACGGGACATGGCCGATTTCCAACTGGCCCTGTACGGATGGGGCGGTTTCGCGGCCTGCATCATCCAATTTCTCATCACCCCGAAATTAATGGAGAAATATGGCGTCGGGGCGCTGTTCGTGCTTCCGGGACTGCTGATGTTCGGGGCCATGTTCAGCCTTTCCACGGCACTCGCGACCGGGGCGGTGCTGTCCATTCCCCGCATCCGCATGGTCGGTGCTACCCTGATGAAAGGCGCCGAAGCTTTCACCCGCTACACCGTCTACGAAACGACGTTTCGGCTGGTCTACAAGCCGCTGCCGCTGAAAATCATGCGACAGGCTCAGGCCAAGGCCGACGGCATCGCCCGACCGATCAGTCAGGGAGTAGCCGGACTGCTGTTTCTGGCCGCCGATCACTTCCTCGCCGTGACGCAGCCCGAACGGATTTCCTTCCTCTCGATTCCGATCATTCTGCTGTTGTTGCTCTGGTTTTACTACATCACCACCATCAAACGATCGTATGTCGAAGGGCTGCTCGTGGCGACGGATCAGCGCACCATAGGCGACGATCTCGTCCCGGACGATTCCCGACCCCAGAAACTTCGCACGGTGATCGAACGGGCGTTTCAATCCAAGGATCCGGAACGTGTCCTGCACGCCTTGGAAGTCCTGCCACAAACCGAATGGCCCGAACGCTTCGAGATGCTTCAACCGTTGCGCCTGCATCCCAACCCGGCAGTACGCAAGGAAGCCCTGCGCCAACTTTCCGATAGCGGAAACCGCCGCTTCGCCGTCGCCGTGCGACAAAGCCTGACCGATGCCGATACCGAGGTTATAGCTCAGGCTACGGAAACCTACTGCGCATTGGAACGAGAACGGGCGGTGCCGCAGATTCTGCGCCTGCTCGACCACGAGGACGTGCGCGTCCAGGCGGCGGCGATTGCGGGGATGATCCGGCACGGAGGTCTTGAAGGTGTGCTGGAGGCCACCTCCCGTCTTAAGGACATGCTGCAATCGCCGGAAGAAAGCGTGCGCGTTCAGGCGGCGCTGGTGCTTGGATATACCGAGGTACACAGTTTTTATCCCTCGCTTTTCGCCTTGATCGCCGATCCGTCGCCGGAGGTGCGCGCCGCCGCCGCTAAGGCAGTAGGAGCGATGAAGATCCGCGAACTGCTCCCCAACCTGATTTACCTGTTGGGCGATGGCCGCACCCGAACGGCGGCGACCCAGGCGCTTTCGAATTTTGGCAAGGAGGTGCTTCCCGAGTTTGCGGAAGCGTTGCGCTGGCCCCAGACCCCAGCCACAATCCGCCGGGCCTTGCCGTGGGTGATGGCGATGATCGGCGGACAGAAAGCCTACGATTTCCTGATCCCTCAACTTGCCACCGGTGACGATCGCCTGCGAGCTGCCGTGGTGCGGGCGGTCTTGCAGATCAGCCACCGGGACGAGATCGACATCGACTTCGGCACCGTCAGCGCCGCCCTTCACGCAGACCTGCAGAATTATTACCAGAATCTCGTATACAAGCGGATCGCGAGTGATGAATTCCAGGACGAATTGCTGGAAGGCATCTACCAAGACCGCTGCGATGCCTCATTGAAACGAGCGTTCCGGCTGATGGCGCTGATCTATCCCCGACAGCAGATCGAAATGGTGCAGTACAACCTGCAAAGCTCGGATTCCTCCCGCCGAGCCAACGCCGTGGAGATCATCGACAACATCTGCGATACCGAAACGCGGCATTACATGCTGCCGATCCTCGAAGCGACCGACCAGGAGGAAATCGTCCGCCGAGGCAACCAGTTCTTCACGCTGGACCATCCCAAAGGTCGCGAATTGCTCGAACGGGAACTGAACGACTCCGACCCCTGGATCATCGCCTGCGCCGTGCGCGCCATGGCCAGCCGCCAGTGGCTGAAGCCGGAAATTCTTTCGTTCGCGCTGGAGCATTCGTCGCCCATCGTGCGGCAGATCGCCGTGGCCTGCGCTTTCGACATCGAGTCCGATATGGCCGAAAATACTTGTGATTTTCTACTTCGCGACCCGGACCCGGAAGTCTCGGCCTATACGGCGTTCCGCTTCTACGGGGTAGCCTGATGCACATCGCGAGAATGACCCTGGCGCTGCTTGTTCTCATGATCGTTTCCGGGTGCGCCACCCGTGCGCTTCCGCAACATCCCTGGTCCGAAGACAACCGCCTGGCCGAGGCCCGCTGGGCGGTGCAATCCATCGTGCACGCCGCAGCGGAAGGGGACGAGGCCCGCGCCTGCCGTCACTTCACCGAGCAGACGATTTTATGGTTCGGCGTCGAAGACACGGGCGAGGGATTGTCCGGGGACGAAGCCTGCATGATGCTGATGGTAAAGCTTGCCTCATCGGGGGAAAAACCGGACGACGTCGCGCCGGAAACTGCCCGTACACAAACCTTCGCCCCGGTGGATTTCACGAAGAATTCCAAGCGCTTGCCTCCACCGGAATGGCTCCGGCCCCGTGGCGAAAAGCTGGGACGACGCGACGTGCTGGCCCTGACCGGTCTGCCCTCCACCAGCGAAAGTCTGCTCGTGCATCTGCGCCAGGACAGCCAGTATGACTGGCGCATCGTGGGCGTCGTTTTCGGTCCGGAACTCGCGCCGTAGGAGCTTTCCTATCCCTATAAATTCTATTGAATACACTGCAAAGTCGTGCACTTTTACGCAAACTCACGTCATGCTCGATTCATGCCGTAAAACTTGTGCAACCTCGCGACGAAACGTGCAAAATCCCCATCGGTTTTCTCGCAACGAGTCGAGGGTACCTCGTGAAAAGTGTACAGCAACTGGACAAAAACGGCATTTTTCGATCCAAAAGCCACGCAACGTGCTATTTTCTCTCGCAAAGCTCGTGGTTCCGAATCTGCACGTTTTTTTGCAAGTTTGCATGTTTCCCCGAAGCCGCGTCAGAGTGCTTTGTGGAAGATTTTGTCAAGCGCATTCAATCATGCTATCGTGAGTCGTTTCACAATATACCGATCCGTTTTCTCTTACGATCAGGAGGTCTGCCGTGAGTTCGTTCTGGGTTCGAGACAATTTCGATTACGAGCGTCCCTGCATGATTACCTGCGCGCTGTCGGGGGTGGTCGCCAACCGCGACCAATGCCCGGCGATTCCCTACACGCCGGAGGAATACGCCGCCGAAGCGAAGCGCGCCTACGAGGCGGGCGCGGCGGTGGTGCACCTGCACGCGCGCACGCCGGAAGGCGCTCCCAGCTACGAGGTCGAAGACTACCGCAACATCTACGACGCCGTGACCGACGCCTGCCCGATCATCATCAATTTTTCCACCGGCGCGGTGGGTATTCCGACCAAGAAAAAGCTCGACCCGGTAACGACCGTCCGCCCGGCCATCGGCGCGCTGAACATGGGGTCGATGAACTACGCCAAGTACCATCCGAAGTACAAGAATTTCGTGTTCGAGTTCGTGTTTCAGAACCCGTTTTCCGAAATCGTGGACATCGTGAAAGGCATGAAAGAGGCGGGCGTCAAGCCGGAAATGGAGTGCTTCGACGTGGGCCACATCGGCAATTCCTATCCCTTGATCGACATGGGACTGCTGGAGCCTCCCTACCAGTACAGCCTGATTCTGGGCGTGATGGGCGGGATGCCGCCGACGGTGAAAAACCTGCACCACATGGCGGGAATGCTGCCGCCGAAATCGGACTGGGAGGTCATCGGCATCAGCCAGGATCAATGGCGGCTGGTGGCGGCGTCCATCGGCCTGGGTGGCAACGTGCGCGTGGGTCTGGAGGACAATTTCTACCTGAGTCGGGGCGAAATGGCGTCGTCCAACGGGGATCTCGTGGCCAAGGCGGCCCGGATGATCCGCGATCAGGGCCGCGAGGTCGCCACCGTGGACCAATGCCGCGAAAGGCTGGGCCTCAAGCACCGGTGATCGGGGATTTAATTGTGATATCGGGGGGTTGCGAGGATGACGTGGGAGGTCGGGTGATTTTATCACCCGACCTTCTTAGAATGCGAGCTTGCTCCATTGAGTTATTGGAATATGATGAAAGAAAACTACAGCTAATTCCTAAAAACAAACCCAATAAAACCAATAACATAGAACTTCAGGGCGACAGCAGGAAGGTCCGGGGCGGGTAGTCGCGGTTGACAATCGCCTCGCCGTTGCGGTTGAGGTTGAGCGTGACCTTTCGCGGGGGGATATCGATTTTCCACAGTTCCGGCAGGCGACCGTGTTTCGAATCGCTCCAGCGCAGGTAGGTGGCGCGGGCGACCAGGGTTCCGCCCTCCAGGTAGGACACCGAATGCAGGTCCATCGTGTTCGGATCGAAACGCAGGCGCTGGATTTTTTGGGCGGCGCGGTTTGCAAAGGTCAACAGCCACAACCCGGCGTCGGCGTCGTAGGAAAGTTTGTGGGCGTCGTGGGGAATCGGCGTTGGCGCGACGGTCAGCACCGACACGAGCTGCGCCGGGTCCATTTCCAGCGGAATCAACGAGGACAGCACGGCCTTGTCCGCCGTGCCGATTTCCATCTGCCGCGTTTCGTGGTTGTACAGGCGGATTTCGTTGCCGTCGCAACTGAACATTCCCAGCATCCCCAGCGGTCCCGTGATTTCCAGGTACAGCTTGTCGGGTTTCTGGGCGATGGCAATCAATTGCGCCCGCTGCTCGCGGCCATCCTCCAGGTATTCGAGGTCGAACACCACGTTGATGTTGCGGATCTCCTGGTCACGCCGACGCAAGGAGTCGAGCAGGTCGGCGACGTCGGGCCGGGCAGTCGGCTGAAGTTCCGGAGCGGGAGACGACGCCGAGCGACAGCCTCCGCAGTAAAACGCGCACGAAACGAGCAAAACCACGAAAAAAGACGAAAAGATGAGTCGATACTCGGACATGGCGCTACTTCACCCCGGCTTCGGGAGCCGCTGGACGGGGCCATCCGCCGGGGAAATTCTTTTCAAGACCTTGGACCAGTTCGGGCGGTTCCAGGGTCATGCCGGACAACTGGTTCAGCAGGTCGCGCACCTCGTCCATCCGGCCAAGCTCTTGGAGCACCACGGCGTTGTGGTAGAGGATTTCCGGTTCGTCGGGATACAGCAGAAGAGCCAGTGAAAGCCACTTCATCGCCTTGTCCGACTTTCCCTTGCGGTACAGCACCCAGCCCAGGCTGTCGATGATGTATCCCTCGTCGGGCGCCAGTCGAAACGCTTTGCGGATGTAGCGCTCGGCCTTGTCGAGTTCCTTTCCGGAGTTGGCCAGCACGTAGCCGATGAAGTTGAGCGCGTTGGCGTGGTCGGGCTGGCGGGCGAGGATGTCCTCCATCATCTCCAGCGAACGCTCCACCTGTCCGACGCGCTCCAGAAGCGCCGCTTTGGAGTATTCCAGCACCGTCGGGTCTTCTACGCTCGCCATGCCGCGTTCCAACTCGATGATGGCCTGCGTCGGATTCCCCGTCTCCCGGTGCCACTCGCTCGCGCCGAGCCAGTAACGGGGTGCATCGCGAAAACGGCGCTCCGCCGTGCGAAGCTTGCGCAGGGCGAGGTCGTCGCGTCCCTGATTGTGGTGAATCGTCGCCATGGCCAACAGCGCTTCCAGGCCCCGTTCGGTGTCGGGTTCGATGGTTGCGACTTCCTCGAACCATTTCAACGCCTCGTCGAAGAGTTCCCGCTGTTGGTAGAGCGTCCCCAGCATGAAAGCGGCAAGCGCCCGATCTCCCATGCGGTAGTGTTCCATCAGGCTTTTTTCGGCCCGCTCGTACTGTTTCGCCTCGAACCACGCCAGCGAAATCTGCAAGTGCAGGCGGCCCGAAAAGCCGTCGAGATTGCGTGCCCGGTCGAACAGACTTTGCGCTTCCTCCACCTTCCCGGCTTTGGCGTAATTCGCTGCGATTTTCACGAGGATACCCGGATTGTCGGGGTGGCGGTAGTCGATGCGTTCCAACTGCCGAGCCGCATCTTCGTACCGGCGCGTGCGCTCGTACCAGACCACGAGTTCGTGCAAGGCGTCGGTGTCGTCCGGGTCGAATTCGAGCAGCTTCAGCAGAGCTTCTTCCAACCTGGGAAGGTCGCGTTCGAAACGATACAGCCGCACGAGGTAGCGCCAGGCCATGCGATCGTCCGGGCGGCGGCGGGTCCACTCGCGGTACATGTCGGCG
Source organism: Myxococcota bacterium (assembly GCA_963663525.2). Classification (GTDB taxonomy): domain Bacteria; phylum Myxococcota_A; class SURF-8; order SURF-8. Next base: position 1,280,742 of record CAXXHC010000001.1, on the reverse strand, counting down.
AGTTTCTCTATATTTCCGGTCACATAGAGCACTTCGCCCTTACGCCGGTAGGCTTCTACGAAATCCGGATCGCAGACGATGGACTTGTCGAACGAAGCAATCGCCTGCTCGAAACGATCGATGGAAAACTGAATGCAACCCAACCGGTAATACCCCTCGGCCCAGTTCGGTTCCAACCGCGTGGCGGCGGCGGCTTGTTCGAGGGCTTCGTCCACCCGGTCGAGCCACAAAAGCACCTGGCTGTAATCCACGCGGATGACGGCGGATTTTTTCTCGAATTGCAGCGCTTTTTCATAGGCTTGCGCCGCCTCGGCATAGCGCCGGAGATGTTCGAGTTGCTTCGCGTGCAGGTACTGGCTATAGGCCGAAGGAGAACCTGCCCGGACTTTTCGCTCGTGGACCGAACCGTCTTCGTCTTCGACAAGTAACGTGACGTTTCGGGGGGTGGGAGAGGATTTGCCGAACGAGGAAGTGCATCCTGCCGCGACGATCAGTCCGCCAAGCAGAAAGAAAACAAAGGCGATCGACCTGGAGGACCATCGAAGGGAAAAGGTCACTCTTCCTCCTCGAAGTAGGCGGCGTCTTCCCGGGGGGCCTCAACGGGGATTTCAGCCCTGGTTTCGGGCTTGGTGACGATGCCGAGTTCCTTGCGCCGGGCTTCTTTCTCGGCGATTTCCGCAGCCTGATCTACCTGAATCAGGCTGGCCTTGTCGGCGCAATCCGGCAGGGAATCGAGGTATTTCTGATAATTTTCGGAATCGAGAAGACCCTTTTCGAGGTTCCGTTTGGAACATCGGACGTCGAAAAGGATGGGGGCGCTGACTTTTTCGATGGCCATCGTTTCACCTTTTTACATTTCACTCTGCACAGACTATACACTATTTGCCGAAGATGTGAAAGGCAGCGCAGTTTTTGTTCGTTTTGCGCGTTTCCATGCCCTTTCCCATTCAGCAAACCAACGGTTCGGAATAATACTGTACTTGCAAGACCCGAACCGTGAAGGCTTGTACTAAACGTTTCGAAGGTTCCTGTCAAGTCCTTGGGATGAGGAAGGGCGGACATTAAAATAGTGCAAAATCTGTTTTTTCGTTTGAAACCTCAAAAAATGGAGGATGAATGTAGGGGCGGGTGAAAGGAGCATAGCGACTGTAGCCCCCCGTTTTGACAGAGTTTTTCGGTTTTTGGGGAGCTCCGTTCACTTTGTTCACTACACTCGCCCCTACGTTTTTTCTCCTTGGAATAAGCTTTTACAATGTTTCGCACTAATTTAATTTCCGCCCGATGAGGAAACGTTTTCCGGGGCAAATCGCACGACTTCAAGCGAGAATAACCCCGAAGCCTCGCACCCCTTTTTCCAAAGGAACGTCGATGGGATGAAAGTCGATAAACACTAGAAATTCAATGCGTTGGACGATCGGGTTGAGTGAACATTTCCACATGCCGTGAATTTATCGGGGGGGTATTCATCCAAACCGGAATCAATACGTTTCCAGTTCGATTTCGGTCCATTTTCCCTGGGCGTAGCGAACCACGTGAGCTACTGCAACAACGAAAATGTACACCACTGCCGCCTTCCAGGCGCCGACGATGCCTTCGCCCATCCATTCGCCCATCAGCAGCACTCCGGGGATAAATACCACAGCCCCGCAGGTCGCAAAAACGATCATCGGAAAGCGGGTGTCGCCCGCTCCTCGCAGCACGCCGCTAAGCACGATGCCGATGGCGTCGAAGGGCTGGAACACGGCGGCAATCAGCACCAGCGTGGTGCCTACGGCGACGACCTCCGGGTCGGGGTTGAAAAAGGTGACCAGCGGAACGCGCGCGATGGCCATAACCAACCCGGCGAGACTCATGTAGGCCAGGGCAAACCATAGTGATTTCAACGCACTAGCCTTGGCGAGATCGGGCCGTTTCGCACCCAGGTACTGGCCCACCAGCGTGGTGCCCGACACCGATACCGCCACGGCAGGCAGGAAGCAGATGTGAATGATCTGGAAAATAATCATGTGGGCCGAAAGATCCGCCGGACGCAAGCGAGAGGCATAGATGCTGAAAAAGGTCCAGGACACCATGTCGAAAATCCAGGTCAAGCCAATGGGGAGACCGAGTTTTAAAAAGCGCCGGTAGTCGTCCAGAGTCGGCTTGAGCCAGCTTCGGGTCCGGTATTTTACGTGGTAGGACGCATGGAAATAGACTCCGAGATACATGCAGGTTTCGGTAAAACGGGCGATCACGCTGGCCAGCGCAGCCCCGCTGACGCCCATCGCCGGAAATCCCAGGTACCCGAACACCAGGACGATATCCAGGCCGACGTTGATAAGGTTGGCGATCACCGTGATAATCATCGGCGTGCGCATGTTGCCCAGGCCGCGCAGAAAACTGACGATGACGAAGTTCGTGAAAAAGAGCGGCGTGCCCCACAGCACGATATCGACGTAAGTCACCACGTGGGGACGCACGGAGGCGTCGGTGCCGAACAGTTCCAGTGCAGGCGGAAACAACGGCATCGTCGCGACGACCAGCGCGGCGAAAGGCGGCACCATGGAAAATCCGGTACAGGCGTGGCGACGGATGTTGGCGTAACGCCCCGCGCCGTAATCCTGCGCCACAAGCGTGATGATGGCATTGAACGTCCCGGTGAACAGGCTGGCCGTACCCCACAAAAGCATTCCCGCCAGGAGAACGCCTCCCTGCTCCGGCGTCCCCACACGTCCCAGAATCCAGGCATCGAACATGGACATCAGGGAGAAGGAGAGGAAGGAAATCATCAATGGAAGGGCCATCATGATGACTTCTTTGAAGGTGCCGGAGCGCTCGGTAACGACGCTTTTTGGCAATTCCTCTTCGGGTTCGTTGGGCAGGACGGTTTCCACGGCGCGAAGACCTTTCCAGGGAACTACTAACCACCCGGTTTCACGGCGGATTCCGCCTGGAAGCGAGTGCAGAGCGCTTTTTAAGCACATGTCCTTGCAAAACGCAATGAAAAGCAACGTCTGGGACGGGAACTCTCGACATCGGAACCTGACTCATCCCCAGTTTTTCAGGCAAGAGGTAAAACGCTCATGGTGAGTGATTTGCGAAGCAAATCGTATCGAACCATAGCGTTTTTCGTATAGATCCCTCGATACACCGCCCTTACGGGCGGCACTCGGGACGAGCGGACTCATGATATCCTTGGTCAAGTTAGACTTTCATAAAACTGGGGACGACTTAGAGTCTATCCCAGTAGGGTGAATTGTGCTATAGTCCTGTGAATATAGTATATTTACAGGAGATAAATATGGGATTGGCAACCCAAGATGATGGATGGAGAATCCCGGACGAATTGTGGGAAAAGATGGAGCCGCTCTTGCCTGCGCGAAAACCTCATCCCTTGGGTTGCCATAACCCGCCGGTTCCGCCGCGCCACGCGATGAACGCCATTCTATTCGTTTTGCGCACCGGCTGTTAGTGGAACGCGCTTAATCCTATGCAAGAATGGCCGTTTCTTCTTACGATACTACGGACGAAATATGGCTTTGGGACTACGACGAAACCCGAATCATGGATCAAGACGGAACGTTTCAGGCGTCCTACCCTGAAGAATACGAAAATATCGCCACCAACGGCGATGGCGATGTGTTTCTCAATTATTACGACGGAAGCAGTCACCTCACTCGGATCAACAGCGCCGGAACGGAAATCTGGAATGTCTCCGACGAGTATTTTCAGGGTGATTTCATTGTCGACGCCGCAGGACGTTTGTACAAAGGTGCCGGAGATACCATCCGATGCGTAAACGCCTCCAACGGGGAATCCATGTTCCAACAAACAATCGATGGGGGGCATGGATACGGAATCGTTCTGGGTGACAATGGGATGTTCTACGCCTATGACGATGGATACAACTGGTATACCAACACGATTTACGCCATCGGCGAACCCAGTGAGGAATCCGTGGATCTCGAAGTGCAGCTAACGCAACTCGATCCTGAAATCCCACTTGTGCCCGGCGGCTTCGGAACCTTTGAAGTCGTCGTCACAAACCATGGTCCTTCGATTCCCACAGCCACATTGACGTTGAGCATCGATCCGTCCGACGGAGTGGCGGAGGTCTCCGAAGTGACTTCCCGACGTGAAGAAACACCGGCGACATGTAGCAATCAGGACAGCGTGACCCAATGCACGAAAGGTTTGAATTATCAATCCATCGACGAACAATTGAGAACGGTCTATAAAGTCGTTTTCAATGAAAACGCTTCGGTGGGAGGCACTTACAACGTTCAAGCCAGCGTACAGCTGGGAGAAGGTTACGCCGATTCCAACCCGAACAACAATACGTCGCTTAATCTCAGCGGTCAGTTTCAACAAGGTAATTCCGACATCGCCGCCCGGTGGGATCAATTTCGGTGAAGAGGGAACACAGACCGTCGTCATTCGCAATACCGGAGTCGAAACCGTAACGTTCCTGACGGAGATCCTTGTTCTCAACAATTATGTGGATGGGAGCGCTTCGGTGTCATCCGGAATTGTTTCGTACCAACCACCTGACAGTGTAAATCTTACAGGAAAACTCACCTGGCAAGGAAGCCTGAATGTTCAGGAAAGCGTCACGATTTCATTTCGTGAAATCTATAGGCTTTGCATGTTTTTTACCGACGAATGCGGGCAACTCAAGAGCAACGTGACGATCACCTCCAGTTCTCATGAATACTTGAACAGAACCGATCATTACATTCAACTCGTTAAGTGTCCGAAACTTCACGTGACCCTAACAATGAACCCACTGGTTCTAGCGCCGGATTCGGAATATAAAACCGTGGAATTGACCCTTTCTTACGGCAATACGGGGATTGGCTACGCCGAGAATGTTTTATTGAGCCTGAGTACTCATAATGACTTGCATTTAGACTCCATCAGTCGTGCCTACGATACAGCTACATCCATTGCGGTTGGACCGATATTGGGTATCCGCCAAAGGACGTATGACAGAAACCGGCACGTTTTCCGAGATGCATACCGCATTGAAGCAAATTCAAAGCAAAGTGCGATATCAAGTTCAGCATCATGACAATTTGAGAACTTCCATCGACCAGGAAGCCACCCATGGCGACTGGGAAACACCTGTCGTGATTTCATCGATTCTTAAAATCCCGTTGCAAGGGGATATCTGCTATCCCCGCGATGGTCTGGAAATCGAAGGCGTGGCCCAGGGCGGTATCGATGTGAACGTCATGGTGAAAAAGGAAGGGGACACCGAGTGGACGACCTTGAACACGCAAGCCGATGCCGCTCATGACGGTTTCAAAGTAACCCATGCCGTAACCGGAAACGGAACCTATGCCATCAAAGCAGCTTCGACCTATGAAAACGTCACCAAGGAAAGTCGGACCCTTCGCGTGAATGTAAACGATGGAATTCTCTGGAGTCCGCAAAAATCCTCGTGGACCATGACCCGCTATGGAAATACCTATAGCTATCCATCATTGCTGTCCAAAATAAACTTTCCTCCAGTATTTTCCTATTGAAATCATTGGGGATTTTGGACGGGTTTTGCCTTTTTCAAGATCAGGTCTCCCTTTTCATGCGTTGATGCTGTCCAAGAAGTGGCAGAGGCAAGGTGAGTTGTTGTTCTCCCGGCGGTCTTGGTGGGGTATCGAAAGGATGCTCGATCCATTCGTGCAGATCCCGATAGGTGAAAAGGTTCCAGCGAAGCAGCGCCACGAGATTGGAGAGCGACCAGCCGAAGCTTGATCGAAATTGCAGGTATTTGATCAGCAGCATAGCGATCAATGCTGTCCAAATCTGAATCAGGAGCGCGTTTTCACTGGTTCCGACGAAGGTTTTGATTTTCAGGTTTTGCTTGATGGCTTTGAAAAAAAGCTCGATCTGCCAACGATCTTTGTAGATGGCGGAAATCGTGGACGCTCCGAAGTCGAGATGGTTGGTCAGAAGTGCGATCTCGCGTTCGTTCATGTCGTCCCAGACGACGATCCGGCGTAAAATGGGCGGATGCTTCTTCTTCGCCACGGCTCCCACCAGTCGGATGGTCTGGTCTTTGAGTACGTTGGTGTTTTTCGGCGGCCTGCGGGTCTCGATCACGTCGTAGACGGCGTTTCCCTTCTGGCGGGTGACGAAGAAGACGCCCTCATCGGTCAAGCGCCGAAAGAGAGCGTAATCCACGTAGCCTCGGTCCATAGCCAGGATGGAACCTTTTGGAAAGCGCATGGTCTGGGCGATTTTCACGTCGTGGGTTCTGGCGGAGGTGACGACGGCGAAGACCGGGAAATAGCCGTCGTGATCGAGCAGGAGATGGAGCTTGACTGCACCCTTGGTCTGCCGATAGGTGGCCCAGGGAAAAAGCGAGAGGCAGAGCTTGATGAGGGTGGAATCGAGCGAGAGCAGGTGGTTCTTGAAGCGAAATCGTTTTCGTGGGGCATGGGCGCGGCAGCGATCGGCCATCTTGTAGAAGAGGTCGCGGTACATTTCCCAGGGTCGATGGGCATTGGCGTAAGACAAGGTGGAGCGCTTGGGTGCGGCCTTGACGCCCAGGTGGCTGAGTTTGCCGAGGCAGCATTGCAGTCCGCCGGAGATTTCGCGCAGACTTTTGGCCTGGGCCAGTTGGCAGAAGAGCATGGAGACGAACTGGGTCCAGCAATCGAAACCCTTGGCTCCTTTCTGAGCCTGATGTTTGTGTACCAACTGTTCGAATTCAAGGCGGGGAAACAGAGAAAGCAGTTGACTGAAAAGACTGGCGACACGTACCATGGTCTTGCCCCCTTTGTGGTTTGTGAACGAACCGAATCCATCAATCCGATTCTGCCACAACTCAAAGGCGGGCGCTTCTCATCTCTTCGCTAAACTCTGTTTTGGACAGGTGTGATGCGAGAATAAAAACTTCGAAGGCTGCGAGCCGAAAGCCATGGCATGGCTGAACAATCAAGTTGACGAAAACCATGCGCTGGCTTGGATCGATTCAAGAGCACGAAGAACCGTCCCGGCAGTTACCTTGGGGTGCGTGTTTTTCCTTATGGCTGTTTTTCGACGAAAACGCTATGGGTTGACAATCGCTCTCCTCATGATGCTGGCAACAATACCCTTGTCGTGTTCCGGTGGAAGTGGCAATCAGGGAGCGGAAGTTCCATACGGAGATCAGGATAACAACCAGGAAATTCCCACGGGAGAAACCGGCGTGCAAATCGATGATTTGACCAGTGGAACGACTTACTATTGGAAAGTCTTAGCCTCAGACGAGAACGAAAATCAGTCAACAAGCAAGGTTTGGAGTTTCACAACGGGAGAATAGCATCAGATGACATGGATTCCAGTTTCGGTGACGCAAAGCAACTTCGTTCCCGGCATTCGAGCAGCGGTTTTTGACTGGCTTCTCCTTTATAAGACATCTCTCCAAGGTTGACAATCGGGGAATCTTCTATAGGATTCATACATAGAGATACATCTGAGGCAAGAAGGAAACAACACTTGAATAGGGATGCATCAGGCAACTGAAAACCGAATCATGATCAACAGTCAGGAGGCACCATGAAAACGGCAACAGGTTGGTCAGTAAACAGCAATGGGGAGCAGGCAATAGACGAGGCCGTTGCCAGGCTCCAAAAGGGGCTGGATGGCGCAGATCCGGGAATCATTTTGCTGCATGCATCGCCAAAGTACGACAACGCCCGCGTCCTGGCTCGATTAGGCGAACGTCTGCCCGGCGTTCCCGTCCACGGCGGAACTACCTGCTTCGGCGTGCTCACCTCGGACGGCGTGCATATCGAGGATGGCCGGGGGCTCGGCCTGATGGCCTTGAGCGATCCGGATGGAGACTACGGCGTGGGTTTCTGTGAAGCCAAGGGAGATCCCGGTCGGGCGGCGCAGGTCGCCTTGAAACAGGCACTAGCAGCAGCCGACAGGCCAGGCGAAGCACCCACCGTGATCCTGATTTCCAGCTATCCGGGCTGCGAGGAAGACGTGATCCACGCCCTAGAAGAAGTGGTGGGTCTAGGTGTACCCATTATCGGCGGCACGAGCGCGGACAACGACATGAGTGGCCAGTGGCTGCAGTTCGGCAATCAGGAGTTGTCAGCCGATGCGGTATCCATTGCCGTTCTGTTTCCTCTTTGCGAGATCGGCTATGCCTTTCACGGAAGCTACGACTACACCGAGCATCGGGGGCGCGTAACGCGTGCGACGGGGCGTATCATCCACGAGATCGACAACCGTCCGGCAGCGCAGGTATACAACGAATGGACTGGCGGCATGATTGTTGATTCGCTTCCGAACGGCGGCAGTCTAGTGCCGGCGGCCAGCTTTTCGCCTTTAGGCACGGAAGTGGGTAGGGTGAACGAGGTGCCTTATTTCCGACTGTCTTATCCGGTCGAAGTGACGGACGACGAGAGCCTGCTTCTGTTCACCAACGTCTCCGAGGGGCAGGAAATCGTTCTCATGACCGGCAACGAAGACAGTCTGGCCTCTCGGGCCGGTCGTGTGGCCTCCGTAGCCATTGAAGCAGCCGACTTTGGGGCGGAAGAGGTGCAGGGTGCGCTCATTCTTTTCTGCACCGGCTGTATGCTGACCATCCAGGACCGCCTGGAGGAACCGGTTGCGGAATTGAATTCTGCCTTGAAAGGAGTGCCCTTTCTGACCACCTTCACTCTGGGCGAACAGGGCTGCTTTATCGGCGGAGAGAACCGGCACGCCAACCTGATGGTAGCCGCCCTCGTGTTCGGCCCGATCAACGTCTAGCGCCATGGGTACATCAGAAGAACTGAGAGAAGCCCTCCTCAATCTGGAAGAGGCCAGAATCAAGGAGGCGCAACAGAAAGAGATGGCCGAGGCTCTTTTGGAGGGCCTGCGTATCCTGGTGACCACCACGGATCTGGAGGAGTTGTTTCCTAAATTGTTCGACGTCATGAAGGAGCCTCTGGGTTTTGACGTCGCCCTAGTGCTTTTGGCCAGGGAAGACGGCTCCCTGGTGCCTCTGGCCGGATCGGAACCGCGCTTTATGCAGGCCTGCTGGGAGTCACACAAGCTTTTTAAGCGAGCACTTGGCGGCTCGCCCGCCTCCATATTCGATACAAGCGAGGTGCCGGAATGGCGTATCTTGCCCGAAGACATCCGCCAGGATACTCGGTCGGCCTTGATCTTTCCCCTGACCACCTCCGGGCGACGGGCTCTGTTTATCTGCACCCACAAAGAGCCGGCTCATTTCTCGCGCAACCACACGCGCCTGGCGCGCCGCTTTTCCGTATTGGCCTCGCAGGCCATGCTCCAACTCGAATCCGCCTCTCGCCTGGCTGAAATGGAAGAGCGCCTGGACGCCAAAGCCAGGCTCGCCGAACTGAACCTCAAACTGGCCGAGAGCGAACGGAAGCTGGCCAAAGCGCGTAAGATGGAAGCTTTAGGGCTCCTGGCCGGCGGTGTGGCACATGATCTGAACAACATTCTTTCCGGCCTAGTCGGATACCCCCAGCTTATGCTCATGGAAGAGGACCTCTCTGACGATCACCGCGACATGCTGGAGACAATCGACGACGCCGGTCGCCGGGCCTCAGCCGTGGTGGCCGACCTGCTCACCGTTGCTCGCGGTGTGGCCAGCCCGAAAAAAGTACTGAACCTAAACGAGATCGTCCGCCAGCATATGCGTTCGCCGGAACATCAGCAACTGGTGATGGATTACCCGGAGATCAAATTCACGACCCGGCTAACATCCGGCCTGATGAACGTTCTTGCCTCCCAGGTCCATCTACGAAAGATTCTGATGAATCTTTTAAACAACGCGGCGGAGGCGGTGCGCAACAACCTGGAAGGCCGCATCACGATCGAAACCAACAGCGTGTATCTGGATAGATCCATCAGAGGTTATGAGGATATCAAGGTCGGGGAATACGTCCGACTCAAGATACAGGACAACGGCGGCGGCATAAGCGAAGAAGACCTGGAACGCATTTTCGAGCCTTTTTACACCCGTAAGGTCATGGGTAGAAGCGGCACAGGACTCGGCCTGACTATCGTATGGAACGCCATGCAGGAGCACGAGGGCTATATCGACGTGGTTCCTGGGGATGATGGCACCTCCTTTAAGCTTTATTTCCCGGTATGTCGCGAACGTCTCTCAACGGAGCGGGAAACCGTTTCCATCGAGCAATGCATGGGGTCGGGTCAGAAGATCCTTGTGGTGGACGATCAGCCGGATCAGCGGAAAATCGCCTGCGCCTATCTGCGCAAACTGGGCTACAAGGCCTTCGCCGTATCCAGCGGGGAAACAGCCGTGGATTATATCAGGGAGACACCGGTCGATCTGTTGCTTCTGGACATGATCATGGATCCGGGCATCAACGGCTTTGAGACCTACCGGCGGGTGATCGAGATCCGACCGGGCCAGCGTGCCGTGATCGCCAGCGGTTATACACAAAGCGAGGATGTGGAGGCCGCCCAGAAACTGGGTGCGGGCCGCTACATCAAAAAGCCCTATACCCTGGAAATCCTGGGGCAGGCAGTCAAGGAAGAGCTTGACAAGTAAATATCACTGTAATTCCGAATTCACTGCTGTCCGGTTAACCCGGCAATAATAACATAGCGTCCCAATCAGATCGTCATTCCCGCGAAGGCGGGAATCCAGAGTATTTTCAAGCATCTGGACCCCGCCTTCGCGGGGGTGACATGGAATAGCCCTGATTTATTATCGCCGGGTTGATACCGTCAAGTATGCTTCCGTTAAAAAAGCGCTCCAACTTCATGAAGTATCTTCGGTTTTCGGCGTCTCGTGACGATCCTCATGAATATTCCGGCCTAGAAATACAGAATTTTATCGGCGGCCATCAGCGCTTCGGCGGCCTGGGGAAGCTGAATCGGCATGATGAAGTCTTCGAGGTTCTCGGTGTCGTCCAGCGACGAGGACAGACCGTCGATGACATTGAACGTGGCGCAGGATGCGATGTTCACGCCGAGGTTGCCCTTGACGAAGCGGGCGAACTGCTCCAGGTTGTCCGGCAGGTCGGAAGCGGACAGGCCATCGAGCTGTTGGGCGATCAGATTCTTGACGGCATCGTCGATGGGAATCCCCGCCAGCGTGCCTTTTTTCGTCATTTTCACACCGTTGGGTCCGTAATAGACCGTCACGTTTTTCACGTTGCCGAGCTGCTTGGCCAGAAAGGCCACCACGTACGACGCGTATTGGTTGTACGGATTTTCGGTTGCGGTGTTCACGATAATCAACAGGTTTTCGGGTGTCGCCATTGGTTCTTCCTCCATGTTTGCGGTAACCGGTTTTCCATTGCTGCAGCTTCACCATCTACAGCAACTACTCCTCTTTTGTTTAGAAGAAACGCGTCGTAAATGCAAGGGCAAAAAAAGCCGGAACCGCAACTTGCGGCGTCCGGCGTGTAGGGGTGTTTTGCCCGATTTGTTGAGGTGTTACGAGAAGTTACGCAACTCCAACACCTGCGACTCTAGCGGACGCAACGTACCCGGCTGAGAAAAATCTTGACGTTGGAGTCTTCGTACCCGTTGGTGATATAAACCGCATAGGCCAGCGCGGCAACCTCTTCGTCGGTCGTGGAAGACCAGAACCAGCCCACATCATCGGGATAATCGAAGTACTTCGGGTTGGCTCCCGTGTACCGGAAGCTGACGCCCATCATGCTGTTGAGCTGGTCGATGTCCGGCAAGGACCAGTCGTTGTAGCCGGCCAGCTCGAGTTCCTCGCAATAGGTGTGGGCGTATTCCCAGTTCCAGGCCAGCTCCGAAAAGCCTTTCTGCCACATCAGATCGGTGCGGTTGTCGGTGATGGTGCCGTCTTCATTGTCGGTGAAACTGTAGTAGGTGTATGCCGACGATCCCACCGAGGGAATGGCGATGAGCCCCAATACAAGAAGCAATGCAGCATATTTTTTCATGGTTTGTCCTTTCGTTTTTTCCGATTCGAAAACGTTTCGATCGGCCCCCTCCGTGAAGTGCTCGTAAAAACTTCAATCGTTCACAGGGTCTCCGCGATCCCTGCCTCCCGGCGTCATCCCAAAGGATATCTTTTCACAACGCCTGTAACCCGTCGTTATCAATAGCTTTTTATGCTTCGAAGGCATCCTCAGGGCGCCTTTTCCACCGTTTTCTACATGACAATCATCTTTTATTAAAATAAGACAAATGAACAAACTTTTCAATCCCCCATGGACGAATTTTCTTTTGGACCCCGGAAACCATGAAAAATTCACCACTCGCCGCACTTTCGGATGGCGCTCGACATGGTACTCGCAAACGTGCAAATTGGTGAAAAAACGTGCAGATTCGCAAACACGAGCTTTGCGAGAGAAAATAGCACGTTGCGAGACTTTTCGGTCGAAAAAGCCCGTTTTTGTCCAGTTGCTGTACACTTTTCACGAGGTACCCTCGACTCGTTGCGAGAAAACCGGGAGGAACTTTGCACGTTTCGTCGCGAGTTTGCACGAGTTTTGCGGCATGAATCGAGCATGACGTGAGTTTGCACGAAAATGCACGACTTTGTAGTATATTCAATAGATTTCATCGGGACCAACCCATGCGGGCGATTGTACCCTGAAGCTTTGTAACCTATTGAAAACATGAGACTATGATGGTTCAGGTCTCCCGACCTGAACCATGTGTTTCATGTCGGTTTTCCAACCCGACGGCATGAATCTGTGGCGCAAGTCGGGAGACTTGCTCCAACGAACGAAGAAGGGCACTTCATCCACCGAGATCCCAGGCGGAATGGTGTCGGGCTTCTCTCTCAACCTGTACGTTGGCGTATGGTTTGGAAGCAAAAAATCACCCCCAACCTGTACGCCGGCGTACAGGTTGAAAAACGAGTTCCTTTGTATTTACAAATAGTTATAAAATTGACCTCTACCCCCCATACGTGCACGTACAGGTTGGGGCGATGCTTCGCATATTTGGGTCAAAATTGCGGAAAATCGAGGGGATTTTGTTCCGTTTCGTCGCGTTTCGTTCGAAATTTGCACGAACCGGAGCAAAATGAGGCAAGTGTGCGTGAAATTGCGCGAGTTTTGCGAGTTTCCAAGGATGGGATTTTTTGGAGGAAAAATCGTCGGGAAAATCGTAGAAAAAGATCCTTTGTGTCGGGTGAAATCACCCGACCTTCTCAACTCCAACCAAGATTCCCTTTCCGAAGGTTTTCTGCCACTTCGCGCGCATAAAAAACGGGCCGTCCTGAAAAGAACGGCCCGCGAACGGAAAAGAGAGATCCGAAACGCCCGGTATCAATTACACCATGGCGGGTTCGGAGAGGCGTACACCTGGTCGCAGGTCTCGCCGGTGGAGTTGATCTGCGTGCTGGCTTCGTCGCACCAGATGGAGCGTGGATCCGTGCAGTCCTTCGGATCGAAAGGTCCGGAAATCGCCCGGAAAGGATTGGCGTAGGGCTGCGCTCCAAGATCGGCGGCGGGGGTGTCGGAGGTGATCGGAGTGTAATCGAGCGGGGTGACTTCGCCGTTGCCTTTGGCGTCGCTCGTGGAATCGTCCACCGGCGCATCGGCGTCCCAGACGATATCGGCCACCTTCCAATAGGTACGGGTTTCGGTGAATTCCGCCACCATCGGTTCGTCGGTGACTTCCCCGCTAATGGGGTCCGTATACTGCACTTTCTCGCCATTGATCAGGATCTTGATGAAGCCCTTGACCGGCGAATCTTCGGAAACGTCTCCCAAGGGGTCGGAGAACATCCGGGCGATCACGCGATAGGTACCGGAAACCGGCGTTTTCAGCGTAATGGTTTCCGGGCCGTAGCCGTCCACATCGTCGATATCCAGGGAAGGATTGTCGTCTTCGATCGCGCTGTCTCCCCATTCCGGATTGGTGTTCTGGAAGGAGCAGGTATCGTTGATCATTTCTTCCGGATGTTCCGTGCAAATGTAAATCGGCTCGGCGATGGCGCTGGCGGAGCTTACCCAGGGGCTGCAGTATCCGCCCTTGGTGGCGCACAGGTCGTTGCTGGGCGTGCAGGTGCAGGAGTCGTCCTCGCAACAGTCCGAGGCGTTGCCGCAGTGCTTCGTATTGTCGTTGGAGCAAATCCCGCAGTAGATCGTCGCGGTCGGGTTGGGATTCTCTTCCGTCGGCTCGAATTCGTAGCGCAACGCGCATTGCGGCGTCCCGCTGATGTGTTCCATGTTGCAGTAGTATCCGAAAGCGTAGTCGAAACATTGCTGGTCGCTGGTGCAGGCTTTGTCGCAGAAATTGATGTTCATATCGCAGTGAAAACCGCCGGTGCAGTCCATGTCGTCGTTGCAGCTTTTGGTGTTCCAGGTTCCGGCGGAAAGCATGTCGTTGTAGGCCATCGGCACGGAGAACGAGCCGTCTTCACGCTTGCGGACGAGGAACAGGTCCATATCCACGCCGCGGATGCCGTCGCCGCCCTTGTCCCAGACCAATTCCACGTAGAGCTTTTTGGAGGGCTTTACGGGAACCGCTTTCGTGTCGTACTCGGGGCAGTCCGGACATTCGGCGGTGGGACCGGAGGGCTGGTTGGCGCTGTCGAGCACCTTGAGCCGGAAGGTGTACGTACCGACGATGGGGAAGAAAATTTTCGTTTCGCCGCAATCGGTGTACTCGTCGCCGCTGCGGGTGATGTCGTTGTCCACGTTGTACGGGTTGTTGGGGAGGTCGCAGACCAGAATCGCGTCCTGTGCGAAGGCGGGACGGCCACCGGGCGCCCAAGACCATTGATAGGTGAAAGGCTTACGGGCGTCGCCGAAAGGACTGCAGGAAGCCAGTCCGCTCATTTTGAAATCGGTCAGAGGCTCGGGGTTCTGGTACAGTTGCTCCACCGTGATGATCGGTTCCGGCGGACCGCCGAGGTTCTGGGCGATATCCACGTCGATGCTCTTTTCGTAGCCGCCGCCGATGGTCGCGCTGCTGGAGACTTTCAGCTTGAAGGTTTTCTGGGAAAGAACCGCGCTGCGTTCCACATCCTTCGAAATCGCGTATACGACCTTGATCGGCAACTGGTCCATGCTCAGGGCGTCGATATCCACCGAAAGCATGTCTTCGTTGATCTCGCCGTTGTCGAGCAGGCAGAAGTCCAAACCGTCTTTCGGGTTTTCGTATTCCACTTCCGTGGCGTTTTCGTCGTTTCCGCCACAGGCGGCGCGGGCGAAACGGGCACCATCGGTACCCAGGGAAAGCCGTTTGGCGGCTGCGGTGCTTTGCAACGGATCGACGAGTGCAATGTCCGTGACTTGGATGGCTTCCACGCCGCTTTCGGAGCACTGCGCGTCGCTGAACACGAGGTTGGTGATCTGGCCGGAGGCGTTGTCGGTGTCGCTCTCCTGGCTCAGCATCATCAGACGCAGGTTGGCTTTGCGCTTGGAAACGAGATCGTAGCCGGTAATCAGGTCGTCGTCATCGATATTCCGAAGCTTGCGCTCCAGGGCGAGGCGGTCGCAAGCGTTGAGGCCGTAAAGCGGGGGCAACGTCTGCGGAACCGTGTCGGCGCTTTCCCGGTAGCAGATGTTGCGGCTGCCGTCGGAGTCCTGCCAGATGGCCGCCTTGTCGAGATTGTTCTGCTTCATAACGCTCTGATCCACGACGACGAGTTTTCCCAGGTCGAATTCGACGCGGAAATTGAAGCTGATGTCGGTCTGGCACTGGTTGGAAATGCACACGTAGTAGGGCGCCAGTTTTCCGAAAACGAGGTCACGAGAGGCGCAATCCGAGTTGTTGTCGCAGCGCTGATCTTCGCGAATCTCCCCGAACTTGGCGACGCGGACGTTCGTCGGAACGCCATTGGCATCCAGCAAAGGTTCGGAAGTGAGGGGATTGTTTTCCTCGTCGTAGAACGTCAGCTCGAAGATGGAAAGGTCGGCGGTGATCGAGCGGTTGTCGATCAGCATCAGGTCGGTTTCGTACAACAGACGCTGCGACTGGGATGCCGCTTCTTCCTCGTCTTCTTCCGTCGCCGTTTCTTCCGCCAGATCGATCACCAGGCCGCCCTGATTCTCGATTTTGATGGGGTTGGGAGAAATCTTGATGTCCGACTGAGGTACAAACGTATGATCGTTGCATCCTCCCGCGACCATCGCGAGAAGAAAGCCGACCACTATGAGTGTGGACAGGCCGAATGAAAAAGATTTTAGGTTCGGCATGGGTTGTTTCCTCCTTCGTGCCGCAACTGGCGGAGCGTAAACACGCGATCCTGTTTTTGTCGGTTATTCCTAATATTTACTGCGAGAAAATGCAAGATTTTCACGCCGATTTCTACAAGTTACAAGAATTCCGCGACAGCCCGAGGGCATCCGGAACGTCGAAAAATCGGACTTCATACCATATCCGCTTCCCGCGCGCGACGCAAACTCTTTTCGGTGACGATTTTCACGGAGAACCTCGTGCACTCGATCGCGGTTTTTCCGAGCCCGTTTTCCCTTGAAATTCCGCCTGTTTTCGGGAAGCTGCCTCCTTCTCGTCGGCAGGGGCGCCCGTGACGAAAATCCAGTACGTTAGACGGAGCCGGATGCGCGTTTTATTTTTTTCATGCAAACGCCCGCCGAGCCCGCCTTCGTCCCAGGCGTCCGACGGCTCGAATCGCATCCTCCCGCGTTTTGCCGAAGACGTCGAAAAGCGTCGTTGTCCGTGCATTTTCGGGATGTTGCGACTTTTGCTGTAGTGCGTCATTTTCTCTTGACTTCGACCGCCCCCGGCAGTAAGCCTCTTCTGGAGCGAAAAAAACGACGTCGATCCAAATAAAAGCATGAGTCTTTGGATCAAGCCACTGAATGAAGGCTCATTCAAAAACTGTTGGTAAAAGATTGGCGATTGATTTATGATCGCCTTCGAGCTTGTTTCGATCCGAGTCCACGCGCGAGCCGGACACGGACTGATTCCATTATTCACTCCATTTGCCGAAGGAGAACCCCATGTTCCGTATCGAAGACCGCGACATTATGTTCAACCTTTACGAGTATCTCAATGCCGAAGAGCTGCTGGATCTTCCGGCGTATTCGGAGTTGGATAAGGAAACGTTCGATATCCTGCTGGACAGCGCGTTCAAAATCGCCAAGGAAGTCCTCGCCCCGATCAACGTCTCCGGCGACCGCGAAGGATGCAAGCTCGACGCCGACGGCACCGTCCACATTCCCGAAGGCTTCAAGGAAGCCTGGGACGAATACACCGAAGGCGGCTGGATCGGCCTGACCGCCGACCCCGAATTCGGCGGCACCGGCGCGCCGCAGCTCATCGGCATGGCCGCCAGCGAATCCTTCAGCAGCGCCAACATGTCGTTCAGCATGTACCCCGGCCTGACCCACGCCAACGTGGCGATGATCCTCGACGAAGGCAGCGACGAGCAGAAGGCCGTCTTCGCCGAAAACATGCTGATGGGCAAATGGGGCGGCACGATGTGTCTGACCGAGGCCGGAGCCGGCTCCGCGGTGGGCGACAACAAAGCCACTGCCGTGAAAGTGCGCGACAACATGTATAAAATCGTCGGCCAGAAGATCTTCATCTCCTCCGGCGATCATCCCCTTACCGAGAACAACATCCACGCCGTGCTCGCCCGCACCCCCGACGCCCCCGCCGGAATCAAGGGACTGTCGCTGTTCCTCGTGCCGAAATACCGCATCAACGACGACGGCAGCCTGGGCGATTTCAACGACGTGACCTGCGTCGGCATCGAGCACAAGATGGGCATCAAGGGTTCCGCCACCTGCACCCTCGCTTTCGGCGAAAACGACAACTGCGAAGGCTGGATCGTCGGCAACGAAGGCGACGGCATCAAGATCATGTTCCACATCATGAACGAAGCCCGGCTGGGCGTGGGGCTGCAAAGCCTGTCCATCGCCGCCGCTGCCTACAACGAATCTCTGGACTACTGCCGCGAGCGCATCCAGGGCGTGGACATGGCCAACTTCAAAGATCCCAACGCTCCCCGCGTGCCGATCATTCAGCATCCCGACGTCCGCCGTATGCTGCTGACCCAGCGCGCCTACGTGCACGGCCTGCGCGCCCTGATGTACAAAACCGCCAAATGGGGCGATGTCGCGCTGAAGGGCGAAGGCGATGAGGCGAAAAAGGCTCAGGCCTTCGTCGAGTTGCTGACGCCTATCTGCAAAGCCTACGGTTCCGACATGGCCTTCGAAGTCACCCGGCTGGCGGTGCAGTCGATGGGCGGTTACGGATACATCGCCGAATACCCGGTCGAGCAGTACATGCGCGACTGCAAGATCTGCTCGATCTACGAAGGCACCAATGGCATTCAGGCCATGGACCTCGTAGGCCGCAAAATGGGCATGAAGGGCGGCGCGGTCTTCATGCAGTTCGTTGGCGAAGTCACCGGCTTCATCGCCAAAGCCAAGGAATGCGAAGCGACCAAGGGCTTTATCGGAGAGCTGGAACAGTCCCTCAACGACCTCCAGGCCGTCGCAATGACCTTCATGGGCAAAAACATGCAGGGCGAAACCCTGTACGTGCTGCTCCAGGCGACCTCCTTCCTGCGCTTCATGGGCAACCTCGTCATGGGTTGGCTGCTCGCCGAGCAGGCCATCGTCGCCGACGAGAAACTGCAGGCCATCTTCAAGGACAAAGGCGCCGAGGACGACGCCGCGAAGAAGGCCGTGGTCGAGGACAGCTCCGAGGCCGCTTTCTACGACGCCAAAGTCAAGACCGCGAAATTCTTCATGATGAACCTGCTTCCGGAAAACCGCTCGCTCTCCCAGGCCATGCTGTGCGAAGACACCTCGGCCCTGGACGTGGTGCTGTAAGCGATCCGAAAAAATCCACGCGGCGCACTCCCGTCGCGAGATTTTCCAACCCCGCGATTTCGCGGGGTTTTTTTATTGTCTGCACTCCGAATCCACGAATACGCCGAAAGGCTCCGCGATCCTGCCGGAGGGGTTTCCCTGGGACTGGGACGTGCGCTGACGCCTTGAAAAAATACCATCCTTGTTGACACATTCGCACGATGAGGATACGGTTACCCTGCGTACCAACAGAGAACAATTCATCCGAAGTGTCGCAAACGAAAGAAACGCGATGCGCCTTTTCACGATTCGTGCAAAAGTACATCCTTTTTGTTCCATTGAGGAGTCGGGCCATGTCACCTGTACGACGATTGTCGGTATTTTCGGACGAACAGAAGTCTTTGAAAGAGACCCTGGAACCGAAGAAAACCACCGAAACGCTGGAATGCAAAGTCAAAGTCATTACGCCGATTTTCGGCGGAGGGGCGGAGGCGGCCCAAAGCGATCCGGAAGACATTATTCGCGCAGCTTCCATTCGCGGGCATCTGCGTTTCTGGTGGAGAGCACTCTATGGACCAACGTTCGAAACTATCCATGAGATGTACCAAAAAGAAACTGAAATATGGGGTGGGACACAATGGGTCGATTCCGAAGACGACGACAAGAAAAAGAGTCGCGTTTCGCTTATAACGGTGAGGGTGGGAGATGTAGCTTCCGGTGAAAGCATTCCTTTCTCAGGATCGCACTTAACTTTCAGTCAAGAATACGCAGCATTTCCGGCACGGAAACAAACTGATGTACCTGAACGAAACCTTCGCTTCAATGTGGAATTTAAGCTTAATTTGACATTTCCTCAAAACCTAAAAGACCAAGTTGCCAACACGTTGCGGACGTGGGTTACTTTTGGCGGCTATGGCGCAAGAACACGTCGGGGAATGGGAGATATGGAGTTTCTGGAAAAACCCAAAGTATCTTGGGAAGCAACGAAAGAAAACGAGTGGGTATGGAATCCTCCTGATTTCAAAAGTATCGAAAGCTGGTTCAAAAATTGGAAAACCGGCTCTGTCAAAAATGAAAAATGGGAGTTTCCCGTACTGAATGATGCATCCATTGGTTTACTTCCTTCGCAACGGGACGAAATGAAGGCATGGGATGCAATCTTAGCCAAATACGTAGCTTTTCGACAACAACGTACCACTCCACCACGCAAATTGTGCAAGGAGCAAGACAACAGGCCAAATGTTGGAAGGAGCTTTTGGCCGGAACCCGATAAAATTCGTCACATCACAAATCAAATTCCCACTAGTCCCTATCCCCATACGCCGAATTTTAATAACACCCCCTATTATCCAAGGGCACAATTCGGATTGCCAATCAACTTCCATTTTCAACAAATGTCCCGTTGTTTCGAATTAGATAGCAGGGGTGAAAAAATTCCCAAGAAAAACAGAAGGGGAGAACCTATCCCTGGCAAGTTCAAAAAGACCTTTTTTTCCCCCGAAGAGCCATCTGACGTACAACTCACTTGGAAAAAGAGGAATGAGGCTAAACCTTGTGATCGTTGGGCGAGCCCATTGGTTCTTGGAGTTATTCGATGCCAAAACGGCGAGTGCGTGCCATATGCGCTCTGGATGAACAGTCCATATCCGGATGGCGAAGTTGTACTCACGAAAAAGCAAAACGTCCTTCCAAAATCTTCTTCAGAATTTACTACCGTTCATGATCCTTCAGAAATCGTAACATCCAATCCGGTTGCAGGGAAACTATGCGTAAGTGAGGCGTTTTTCGAAAAGCTTCCCCAAAACAACGTGTTCAATATTTGTACGAACGGAAAGGAGGTGACGTTGTGACGAAACACCTTCTGATGTTCTCGGTCGGGCCGGTGGAGGATTTCATCAAGGCGTCTCGCCGGACGCGGGACGTGCATTTTTCTTCGCGACTGGTGGAGGAAATGGCGCGAGAGGCGGCGCGGAAGCTGCAAAAAGATTTTCAGGCCGAACTGATCCTTCCCTGTTCCGTGGATGACGCCGACGCTCCCATCAGCGACCGGGTGCTTGTGTCGCTCGATGGAGATGTGAAAGAAGCGCTCGATAAAGCGGAAAAAGCGGCCCGTGGCGTGTGGAAAAATCATATCGAAGGCATCGCCGGGCGAAAAAACGAGTTGGGCATCAAAGAAGACATCTGGGACGCCCAGGCGGACGATCCCGCCCTTGTAGAATTTTTCGCGGCGTGGCTGCCGTTCGACGAAGAAAAAAGCGATTACGTCACCGTGCGCGAATCCGTGGAAAACTTGCTCAACGCCCGAGAATCCTTGACGAATTTCCCACCAACCCCCGGCGGCTTCCACGTGGCCAAAAGCTCTCTCGACGGGCGGCGCGAATCGGTGCTGGAAGCGATTCCTTTGAAACCGAACGATAGAAACGAAAGCCAGAAAAAGTGGTTTAAAAACCGCAACGCCTTCACCACGCACATCAATCCCGGCGAGGAACTCGACCTCCCCGGCCTCGTAAAGCGCTTAACTGGCGGAAACAACACGCATTTTCCCTCGGTTTCGCGGGTGGCGGTCGATCCCTTCATTCGCGGTGCGGCGCAAAACGACAAGCGACAAAAGGTCCTCGAAGAAGTGGCGAAAAAGTTGGGACGGGACGGCCAAGGGATCAGTTCGACGACCACCCACCCGCCGTATGAAGCATTTCCCTATGACGGGCAGGCGCTGTTCCGGCCACGCCTCGATGCGCTGGCCAAAGAGTTCGCAACAAACGGTGAAACGAAACAAGCCGAATTATGCAGTGATATCAAGAAGATTTTGGACAATCGGAAGGTGAAAGACCCTTGCCCCTACCTCGCCGTCCTTGCCTGCGACGGCGACCGCATGACGCAACATACCAGGCGCTGCAAGACGTTGGAGGAGCACCGGAAGCTCTCGAAAACACTGACGAATTTCGCGCAACGCATGAAAGGGCCGGAAGGCGTCATCCAGAAACACTCCGGCAGTCTGGTCTATGCCGGGGGCGACGACGTGCTGGCCTTTCTGCCATTGGACAAAGCGCTGGACTGCGCCGCCGAAATTCGGGCGGAATTCATCGATCAATTTTCCAAACTCGAACTCCCTGACAAGCGCGAGGCTACCCTTTCCGTCGGCATCGCCATCGTACACATGCTCACCCCCATGGCGGGCGACATGATTCGACTGGCGCACGAGGCCGAATCCCACGCCAAGCGCCCACGGGACGAAGATATTCCCAACGATGTGCCCGACAAGGAGACTGCCAAGCGAGAAGGATATGGAAACGCACTGGCGATTCATATGTCGAAGCGGTCGGGCGCACCGGTGGAAGTGCGGATTCCCTGGCCGAAAGACGGCGGCGACAGCCCGGATGCGGTCCTGAAAGACTGGATCGCGGCCTACCGCACCGGAAAACTTCCCGACCGACTGGCCTACGAACTGGACAACCTTGCCCGCGAATTCAGCGACCCGCTGACCGGAGAAACACTGAACTGGGTCGATGGAAAACTGGTGCGGGCCGAAGTCAAACGGATTCTGAAACGCAAAAAAGTCAAAGAAAGCGACGAATCGCCCAAAACCCACAAAAATGATGCCGACGAACTGAAAGATCGTCTCGCCGAGCGCATCACCTGCGTAAACGTTCTTAGACGGGCGGCGAGAGAACTGATCGTCGCGCGACTCCTCGACCGTTCGATCCGTGAAGCGGAGGGAGAATTATCATGAGTGAAATCGTATTGATACGCCCCAACGATCCCCTCTTGTTTCGCGACGCCCGGCCCTTCGGTTCGGGAGGAAGCGACGCCCGCACCCTGCCTTTTCCCCATCCTTCGGCCACCGCCGGAAGTCTTCGCACGCTTTTGGGTCGGCAAGCGGGAATGCGCTTCGATTCCAATGACGTAGAAACGGTGAAAGGCTGGAAAATCCACGGGCCGCTTTTGCATCGAAACGGGCAGGTCTATTTTCCCGCGCCCGCCGATGCCTATCTCGCGATGCCTAGTGACAGCATTGACGTCAAGCGGCTCTTGGCGCTTCGACCGCTTTCGGTGGATGGCGAAACGAACGGCCCGGATAAACTCCTGCCGGTGGGGTTGCACAGTCTCGAAGGCAAGCCCGGCCCCATCCCGAAATTCTGGCCGCAACCTCTGATGGAAACGTGGCTTGCGGGAAACATCTCGAATCCCGCAGATCTGGCGAAGGAAATGGAGGAAACCGGCTTTTCTCCCGAGATCGACCGGCGCACCCACGTGAAGATTGACGACGCGCTAACTGCCGAAGATCACCTGCTTTTCTCGACCGAGGGACTTTCGCTGACGGACAAGCGGGGAGAGACGGGATCGTTCCTCGTGCGCGTCGAAGGTGCACCGTCTTTGGATACATCCCACGGTCGCATCGGTGGCGAGGCGCGCGTGGCGGAATTTTCCATCGACGCATCGGCCTGGCCGAACGACATGTGCATAAACCTGAAAACTCGCCTCGAAACCTGCAAAAAGGTGAAACTTCAACTGGCGACACCCGCCCTTTTCGCCCATGGATGGCTACCCGAGTGGATCGACAAAAAGGCGATGACCGGCGAATTCGGCGATGTGAAATTGAAGTTGGCGGGTGCGTGCGTGCCGCGCTGGAAACCGCTTTCGGGCTGGGATCTTCACAAAGCCAAAACGGAAAACGGCAACGGGCACAAAGCGCTCCGGCGCATGGTTCCGGCGGGAAGCGCGTACTTTTTCGAGATTCTTTCCGACCATACGGCGTGGAATCTTGCGGAAAACCTCTGGTTGGCTCCCGTCAGCGACGACGACCAGGACAAAAACGACGGATTCGGCCTCGCCCTTTGGGGTTGCTGGGCCTGAAAAAACATACCAGGAGGAAGACCATGGCGAACCGAGTATTTTTCATTCACGCGCTGTCGCCTTTGCACGCGGGAACCGGGCAGGGATCGGGGGTGATCGATCTGCCCATCGCCCGCGAAAAAGCCACCCGGCTGCCCATCGTTCCGGGGAGCAGTGTCAAGGGCGTGCTGCGCGCGGCCCAGTGGGAAAAAACACAGAACGGAGACCGAAACAAGGTTCTGGCGGCCTACGGACCGGATACCGACAACGCCTCGGAATACGCCGGCGCCGTGAGTTTCGGCGATGCCCGCCTGCTCTGCCTGCCGGTGCGGTCGCTCCACGGCGTGTTCGCCTGGGTCACCTCGCCGCTGGCGCTCGACCGGTATCGCCGGGACGCGGATCTGAATCTGACGCCACCGTCGTTGGACGACGAAGGAAACGCCTTGGCGGCGAACGGTTCGGATGTGACCTATGGCGACAAACTGTATCTCGAAGACCTGGATTTGTCCTGTAGGGAAAGTGAAGAAGCTGGAAAGTGGGCCGAAGAACTCGCGAAACGGCTTTTTCCGAAGGAAGCCGATCCGTGGCGGGAGCATTTCTCGAAACGGTTCGTGATTCTGCACGACGACGCCTTTTCCTTCCTTTACGAAACCGCGTTGGAGGTCAACGCGCGCATCCGCATCAGCGACGAATCGAAGACCGTGGAAAGAGGCGCGCTGTGGTACGAGGAAGCGCTCCCGGCGGAAAGCATCCTTTGGGGGACGGCCTTCGCCCAGGCGGCTCCGTACAACCGCCGGAAAACCAAAATCGAAGGCTTCGACGAGGCGGAAAACGTGCTGAAGTTCGTCTTCGACGGCGTGGAAAACACCATGATGCAAATGGGCGGCAAGGCCACGGTCGGGCGCGGCCAGGTTCGTTTTCTCAAAGGATAGGGGGACACCATGGCCTTGCGCACGCGATCTCAGAAAATGGCGGAAGAAATTTACAGGCAAGTCCGACTTGTGGAGGACGGACAAAAAGACGACTACGGCAACGCCTGCATGAAACTGGCTCCCTTGGTGTTGTCCGACGGACTGATGCAGACCGTGGCGTTTTACGAGGTGAAAGCGAAGAAAAAAGCCGGTTTCATGGCATTTTTGCGCGATTTGCAAGAGTGCGTACAACCCGGTGGCGACGCGGGCGGATCGCTTCACGAATGGTTGCTGCACTGTGAAAACGGCGTGGCCTACATGAGTATGACCCGCCGGGTACTGGACGCCGCCGTCTGGTACAAACGCTTCGCCGAATCGCTGCTGGACGCCGACAGCGCCGCCTCGAACGAGTGAGGAAAATCATGCCTGAAATCGAAGCCGTACGACGCCATTTGCAGACAAAAAATTTTCGCGCACAACATACCCATTCCGGTCTATGGCTGGATCGCTGGGTAAAAGCTCTGGACGACGAAAGCAAAGCGAAAAAAGAAGCCATCGAAAACATTTCCGGGGCACGTCTTCCCGAGATCTACACGGATGCGTTCAATCGCTGGGTGGAAGAATTGGGAAGCTTGGGCGACGTCAAAGCCGTCTGCGTGGAGGCAAGCTCCCGCGTGGCGGTGGGTTTGGGAGCAGACAGCAGCCTGGAAACTTCGCTACGCCTGCATAAAACCTACGGAACGCCGCTGCTTCCCGGAAGCGCGCTCAAAGGGCTGGTTTCCCATTATACCAAACGCTTTTTGGGTGGTTGGGACGACCAGGCCGCACCGCCGATAAAGACCTGCGCCGATGCCGCAAACGATCTGGCCCGACGGCGCTTTCTACCCAGTCCCGAAAACTGGCCTTCGAAAGAAGCCAAGCAGGCGGCCAAGGACGATGGCGTGCTCGACAACGACGGCCACACGATTTACGACAACCTCTTCGGCAACGTGGATCTCGCAGGCGGGCTGGTGTTCCACGATGCGTGGTTCATTCCCGGAACGGCAGGCAACCTGCCGTTTTTAAAGGACGTGATGACGGTTCACCACACGGATTACTACGGCGACAAGGGCGAACCTCCCGCCGATTACGACAACCCCAACCCGGTGGCTTATGTGGACGTGCGTCCGAAATCCTGCTTTTTGCTGGTGATTCAGGGGACGGAGGGCTGGCGAGATCTGGCGATGGATCTGCTCGTGGATGCGTTGGCGCAGGAAGGCATCGGAGCGAAAACCAGTAGTGGTTACGGGAGGATGGAAGAAGCGGACAAAAAAAAGGCAACCAGCTTCGTCGACCGTCACGAACTGTGTTGCGACCGTGAAAAGCTGGCAACGTTGATTGATCCCGAATGGCTTGCCGAGAAAAAGGCAAAAGAAGAAGAAGCCAGATTAGAAGCAGAAGCAGCAGAACGGAAACGAGAAGAAAAAGAACAAAAACAGAAACGTATCGATGAAACGTGGGAACAAATGGACGAGCATGAGCATTTGATAGATTACTATTTAGAAATCGAATCTTTAGAGGACAAAGACAAGAAAAAATGGGCAGCGCTCACATTTTTAGACAAGAAAAAAACACAGCTAAAGAAAAAATGGAAGAAAACAGATAAAGATGACACTTTGAAACAGTACTATAAAAATTTGGAAGCTTGGTCGGAGGGTAATTTCGACTCTGAGTAGATTGCTCCCACGTAAAGGACATCCCCATGCTGAAGCTCTACAAGGCGCAGTTTTTCTATCCCTTCCACTTCGAACTCGGCACGTTTCGCGAGCATCTGCAAAAACACGATCCGAAATCTGACGGATGGTTCGATTTCTCGCAGGATCGCATCACCGGGTCCAGCCCCGTAACCTATGGAGAATACCAGTATTTTCATCCCCATGCACGCTCGGTGCTGTTCATGGATCGCGACGAGAAACAGAAGGCGTTGCTCGTCTACGAGGTGCGACCTGAGAAGATCCAAAACCACCTGATTCAAGTCGATCTCGTGGACAAGGACGGAAACACGTACACTCGAAAGGTTCACCTCGACTGGGTGATGCTTTACGCCTACGATCTCGACGTGGGGATTCTGTCCTTCGGCGTCTCGTTGGACCTGCGAAAAGACGAAGACCTCAACCTCAACTCGGAAGAATTCTCCCTGGACGATGCCCTCGACCTCAACAACGTGCTGCGCCGCAGTGCGCCTTCGTTTTTGGATTACGGGGAACTCGGCAAGTTTTCCGAAAACGCCTCTCACTGCCCGGAAAACGGTTGGGCGGGAATGCAGAAAGCTTCGTTTTGTAGGGAACTTCCACTGGCGATTCGTCTGTTGGACAACCAGGGCGAGCCCGTCGCGGAAGCCTCGGAGGATTTCGGCAACGATTTCGATGGCTTTCTTTCCGACAAGAAGGAGTTCTACCGGGGGAAACATTTCGGGTTCTGGCTCGACCGCTTTTACGAGGATCTTCAACTTGGAAGCTACCGAGATTCCAAGGGAAAACAGCCGTATTCCTCTGCCGGAACCTCGTTTGCGCCGATCCTCGACGAGCGCAACTTCGTCTGCTCGTTCCTGATCGCCGACCCGGAAGACACGCTTTATTGCGACAACCGCGACACCGGACTCAAACAATGCGACGTGCGCGAAACCGATTTCGAGGCCAACGTGTTCGGCGATCTCGGGCCGGAGTCGGACGAGTTCCGCACCAGGCTGTATCAGACCATGTTCGTGGACCCTTCCACCACCGAGTACGTGGCGAATCCGCCGTTGCGTGACCGTCTGTTGGCACGTGCGCTGTACTTGCGGCACCGGAATTTGGGTACATATTTCGGATTCACCCGCTACAGCGGCGTGTATCTGACTCACGGCGATCCTCCAGACTTCCTCGCCCGGCATTTCGACTCGATGTACTTTCAGATGGCCAACCGATTGTTGTGCCTGCGTGCGGCGCTGTTGAATTTTTCGGAGCGGGCCGGGAAACTGGCGCACAAGGCGCGGGACACCGACAGCCTCGAAGAGCCCGGAGCCAACGAGAAGCTGAAGAATTTGCGCTGTGATTTCCTGCGGTTCCATAACGGCTACTGGTTTTGCGAGATCACCGGGCAGGAGCAGGGCATCGAGATCTTCGACCTGTGGAATCGCAACATGGGCAACCGACGATTGTTCGAAGAAGTGGGGCAGGAAGTCGAAGCGCTGCACGAGTTCAGCCTGTCCACCCTGGGGCAGCGATTGGGGACACTGACCTACCTCAACCTGACGATGGTGCTGCTGACGCTGGTGATTTTGATGACGGCGGGATCCGTGGCCTGCGGTATTGGGTTGGGGCTGATCGGTGCGTTGGTGATTTTCGCCTCTTTGATGGGCGGAAAGTGCTTGCTGCAAAAAGTACAAAAAATCGTCGATGGAGGGTGGAAAGCGTTGCGTTCGTGGGGGGGCTGCTGTCCAGGCGGAAAAAACGAAAGCAACCGCCGATGAAACCGCCTTTTTCCGAATCTCATTTGCAACCTCCGGCGAAAACCGGCATTTTAGGCAAACCTGACAGGGTGGTTGCAAAAAATGGCTTGAAAAGCTCTTTGAAAACAAGATATTATAGAGGCTAGAGTCCAGACAGGACATCCCTCTGCAGGGGGCCGGAAACGAAGTTGCGGTACTCGCGGCCCTGCTCACTCGTCCAGACAGGACATCCCTCTGCAGGGGGCCGGAAACTTTCTGGGAGCTCCTGGCGATAAACACTCCTAGCTGTCCAGACAGGACATCCCTCTGCAGAGGGCCGGAAACTAATACTCCTCTTGAGTAATCTCACCAGACGTCCAGACAGGACATCCCTCTGCAGGGGGCCGGAAACTAACTCGATAGCATATCCGAACATTTCGGCGCGCGTCCAGACAGGACATCCCTCTGCAGGGGGCCGGAAACTTTCTGGGAGCTCCTGGCGATAAACACTCCTAGCTGTCCAGACAGGACATCCCTCTGCAGGGGGCCGGAAACTAACTCGATAGCATATCCGAACATTTCGGCGCGCGTCCAGACAGGACATCCCTCTGCAGGGGGCCGGAAACTTGTACGCGCCCATGAATGTCATACCACGAATCCGTCCAGACAGGACATCCCTCTGCAGGGGGTCTTTCTTTCTTTTTTCGAAATATGGTAGAATCCGAACGTTTGCGACTTTCGAAAAAAGGAACTGGCCATGAATTCTCGTCTCTCGATCTTTGCGCTTAGCCTGAGCTTGCTTGCCATGGGTGCGTGCGTACTCCCGGCCTGGGCCACGAACCGCGACGTAGGAGACATCGCCCTCGTCGAGGACATCGACGGCTCCATCCTGCAAAGCGCCGCCGCTCCCAACGTCTACCTGAGCATGGCCGCCTGCGCCTTCTACATGACCCACCCCGACCGCTTCGACGCCGTTTTCATCTTCGATGTCGAGCAGTTGGGCATCGCCAACGTGCAACAGGGCTGGCCGGTGAACTCGCCCTCCAAGGGCATCGGTCGGGGCTACCCCTCCCAGGCGGCGGACTATTTTTGCAGCCGCGACGACCGCCTGCGCCAGGCCGTGAAAATGGGCACCATCGACGTACTGCCCGAAGACACCGAGGCCCGCGCCTGCATCGACTGGCCCCTGTGTCTCTACCCGCTGACAGGCATCGAACTGATGGGCCACGAATTCGGCCACCAGTGGCTCGCGGCGGTCACCTACCAGAAGGAAGGTCAGGACGTCGCCTGCAACATCCGAGGTTACGAACCCAACGGAAGCGGCTCCGACATCGGGAACGAGGACACCTGCAGTGGCGGAAATATCAACGATTTCAACCAGCACTGGTCGTATTACATGGATTCCCGCTCCCTGATGTACGGCATGTTCATCGAGGATCAGGAAGACGGCACTTTCCATTTCTGGTACGAAAAACCGAAATATTCCCAGTTGGATCAATACCTTATGGGATTACGCAAGGCTCAGGAGGTTGCACCGTTTTTCCTCGTGACCAACGGCGATGACGACCTAACCGGAAGCTCCTCGCTGCCGATCTTGCGTGCCGCCGACAACCCGATCGTCCACGAAGGCACGCGCGTGGACGTCACCATCGACGATGTGATCCGCTCCATGGGCCCTCGCGACCCGGAGTTGGAGCCCTGCCACTGGAAGGGGGCGTTCATCATCCTGCATCAGACGGGCAAAGAACCCACAGCCGCACAGATCGAAAAAGTGGATCGATACCGTCGCCGTTGGGAGGAGTTTTATAGCTGGGCCACCGACGGCAGGGGGTCGTTCGACACCACCCTGGACGGCTGCGGAAACGGCACGGCGGGTTGTCCCGGTACTGTGGAAGTGGGTTGCGACGAACCGCCGTGTCAAAGCGGATTGCAACGATGCCGGGGGAGCAAACGCTCGGAATTCTGCCACAATCAGGAATGGGTCGAGCTGGAAGTCTGCGAATCCTACCAGCTATGCATCGACGGCGCCTGCATGGGAACGCCGCCGGTCGTCGATGGCGATGCGGACTGGCCGGAGCTTGACGAAGAATCGGAGGAATCCGGCGAAGTCGCAGCCGAAAGGGAAGAGTTTGGCATAGAAGAAGAGGGAGAAAGCACCGGAAACGGCGTCTGCGTGGCGGAGGAACTTCGCTGCGCGGGGGATGTCGTCGAGCGATGCAGCGCCGACGGGTCGCAGTGGCTCGAAGGAACCGATTGCAGTCTCGTCGGAAAAACCTGTGTGGATTCGGAAGGTTGCGTGGATCCATCGCTGCTTGAAAACGGCGATGGAAGCGGCTGTGCGAGCGTTCCCGCAGGCCATGCCGGAATGTTGCTGCTTCTTCTCGTGGTTTTTCTACGGGTACGGCGTCAGGTTCTTTTTTTCTCACCCAGCAGATAGCGTAAGCGCCGCAACACGTCCATGGGGGAAAACGGCTTGGGAAGCAGTTCGAATTCCCGTTCCGGCAAAGGATAATGGAACGCCAGGAAGGATTTCGGATACCCCGATGTGAAAAGTTCCTTGATTTCCGGATACTTGCCTCTGATTTGCCTCGCCACCGTAAAACCGTCCACGTCGTCCAGCACCACCGCCGTAACGAGGGCGTGAATCTCCCCTTCGTGCTCCAGCGCAGAGGATATCGCGGCCTGGGCGGAGTCGGCTGTCAGGACACGATATCCGTGTTTTTCGAACAACTTGCTGACGACGTTCCGAACGGCCTGCTCCTCCTCGACGAAGAGAATCGTTTCGTTTCCGTCCAGGGAAGCCTTCACGTTGTTTCGTTCGACGGAAGTTTTCTCGGTATCGGAACCGACCGGAAAATACAGTGACACTTTCGTGCCTTTGCCGGGTTGGGACTGGAGTTCGATGGCCCCCTGGCACTGCCGCACGATTCCGTACACCGAAGAAAGCCCGAAGCCGATGTTGGCGGAATCGGTCTTGGTGGTGAAGAACGGATCGAACGCCCGGTGCTTCGTCTGCGAGTCCATCCCCACACCCGTATCGGCAAAAGTCACCTGCACGTAGTTTCCCACGCGAACGTCCGGGTGGGCGTCGCAAAACTCCTCGTCGAGGGTCACACCGCCGGTGCCGATGCGCAAAAGTCCACCTTCGGGCATGGCTTCGACCGCGTTTTCCGTAAGATTGAGGAACGCTGTTTCGAGCTGTTTCTCATCCACGAGAATTCTGGCCAGAGGCCGGACCAGATCCAGCTCCACATCCACATCTTTTTCCGACAATCCCTCGAATGCTTCCTGCATCCGTTCGAGAACCACGTTCGGATCGATCGAAACCGGTCGGACGAACTGGCGACGGCTGAAGGTCAGCAGGCGGGATACAAGGTCGCTGGCCTGGCGCAACGGCTGGTCGATCTCCGAGAAAATTCCTTTCAGGGAATCGTCGATGCGCCGGTCCATACGAGCCAACGAAAGGCTGCCTTTGATATCGATCAGCAAATTGCTGAATTCTCTCGCCACCGACGCCGCGAGTTGGCTGATGGCGTCGTCCTGGCCGATCTGGGCGGCCATGGACTGCATACGGTAGCGGTGCCGCCGTTCGTTTTCCTGTACGGTGAGATCGCGCAGGATGGAGATTTCCATCGGGGGTTCGACATCGGCAAGCGTTTTGGACTGAATTTCCACAAGGAACGTTTCCCCGTTTCGGCGTTTCAAATGCACGCGGTGCGGAACGCTTCCCAAAATCGTTTCCGATTCGAATTCGCTGCATTCCTCTCTGCCCAGCACTTCCAGCAGCTTCTTTCCGACGATCCGGTCACGTGGCGCATCGAACATCGACGACGCCTCCCGGTTGGCGTCGATGACGATCCCGTCGCGGTGCAAAAATACCGCCTCGGAGGTGGCGTCGGCGACGATCCGAAAACGCTCTTCGCTTTCCTTGAGCCGCTGTTCGTTTCGCTTGAAGTCGCTGATATCCCGGATGATGGTGGCGATACCGGCGGGGTTTACGTCCATCTCGGATTTAAGCGGGAAAGTGGTAATCACCACGTCGATCAATTTGCCCGTCTTGAAATGCCGCAAAACGGATTGGTTTTCGTACATTCGGTTGCTTAAAATTATCGGTATCGTGACGTCCGAAATGACTTTGCGCAACTCATCGGGCACGAAGTCGAAAATGCGGGTCGCCCGAACGGCCTCGTCGCTTTCCAACCCCACCATGTTCCTGCCCGCCTCATTGACGTAGGTCACCCGTCCGTCCAAGTCGGCTACACCCACGAATTCATTGCTGTTTTCGATAATCGAAATCAGGTTGCGGCGATCCTGTTTCGCCTGCACGCTCTCGGAGAGGTCGCGGGCGATGCTGATGACCACCTGATGCCCGTCGTTGTGAATCAGGCGACTGTTGATTTCGAATGCGATCGGGGTACCGTTGGAGGTCAGTAGAGTGGATTCATGCACACCCGAACCCGTTTCGAGCACCGAACCGAAGGCCTGGGATCGTTTTTGCACCGAAATCTGGTTCCAGTGCATTTTCTGGAGGGCTTGTTTGGAATATCCTAAAAGTTGACTGGCCCGCTCGTTCGCGTCCAGTAGTTTCCCTTCGAAATCGTGAATCAAAATGGCGTCGTTGGCGTATTCGAAAAGCGCCTGATACTTCGTCCGGGTTTCTTCGAAGGTGCGTGCCCTGCGTTTCAGTTTGGAAATCGGGGTGGCGATCACCATCACTTCGGCGATGCGATTTTCAATCTCCAGCGGCTCCAGACGCGTAAGCAGAATTTCTCCGTCTTTCCCTTCGATCTCGAATGGAGAAACCGCCCTTCCTTCGAAGCATTTCTTCAATGCCGAAACAAATGTAAAGTGAAAACGGGGATGTAACACATCCGTCAATGCAACTCCGCCATTGGGAAATGTCTCGATCAGTTTCGGAAGCCGGTTGATGAAACGAATCGTATGCTTGGAATCGATGATGGCGATGTAGTCCGGCAAGTGCCCGACAAGAGTGGACAATTTCTGTTCGCTGTCGTGCAGAGCGTCCTGCAACGCCTTTTTCTCGGTAATATCCACGATCGAACCGGCGAAGCGCATCGGACGCCCCAGGTCGTTTCGTTCGACCACGCGCCCCCGGAAAACCAGCCAGCGCGGTTCCCCCTTTTTGCTTTTCATGCGAGATTCGATGGAGAACGAGTCGGTTTCTCCTTCAAAGTGGCGATACATCGTGCGAATGAATCTCGGCTTATCGTCGAGGTGAATCAGGTTGAGAAGCGAACGCGGATCGGAGGGCAACTCGTCGTCTTCGTACCCCAACATGTGGGCGTATTCCTCGCTGATAAAAACCTCGTCGGTGTCCAGGTTCCAATCCCAGAATCCCACTTCACCGCCCCGTGAAGCCATACGAAGACGCATTTCCTTTTTTTCCAGGGTGGCGATGGCGCGTTTGCGATCGGTGATATCCAGCACGATTCCGATGGCAGCGGTGACCTGATTCTCTTCGTTTCGAATGGAGGTGGCGAACAACTCCACCCAAACCGCGTCGCCATTGCTTTTAAGGTAACGTTTTTCCTGGAGATATTCGTTGCGGCGACCTTCGATCAGGTCGCTGAAAAGTCGTGCGCCTTCGTCGTAGTCGTCGGGATGGACCAGTTGGCGCTCGGTCATCTGAGTAAGGTCGTACTTGGAAAACCCTGTAATTTCGGTGAGTTTCTGATTGACATGAATCAGTTGCCCGGAAGTGTCGAACAGGCAGGTTCCTTGCACGGAATTCTCGAACAGCGCTTCGAAACGGTACTCGCTTTCCCGCGCGACGCGAACCAACCTTTTTTGAGAATCGATGTCCTGATGCGTCCCCACCACCCATATCGGCGTTCCGTCGGCATCGCGTTCTACGATGTGTGCTTTGGCGAGAATCCACTTCCACTGTCCTCGCTTCGTTTTCAAACGAAACTCGGTTTCGTATTTCGGCACGGTTCCGTCGAGGTAGTTGGAAATCAGATCCAGCACCCTGGCTCGGTCGTCCGGGTGGATCATTTTTTCCCAGGCTTTTTGCGTGGTTGGGATTTCATCAACCGAATACCCGATCATTTCCGTCCACTGAGAACTGTAACGCACGGTTGCAGATGGAAGATCCATTTCCCAGAATCCCAGGCCGCTTTCGTTGAGGGCGACTTCGAGACGCTTGACTTTCTCTCCCTTGGAAAATTTTTCGAGGGGTTTCCCCAGACCGGAAACGCTTTCCTCCATAGATAAAAGCTTGTCCCCGGAAGGATGGAACTGTCCCAGCACATTCGTCCGACCTGCAATTTCCACTCGAAGCAGCACCATTTGCACGGATTGAACGGAAGTGTTTGGAAAACGAAGAACTGTATCCAACGAACGCGACGCGGCACCTTGCTGCTCCACTTCTTCGAAAGCCAGTTC
Organism: Myxococcota bacterium; assembly: GCA_963663525.2. Lineage (GTDB taxonomy): Bacteria > Myxococcota_A > SURF-8 > SURF-8. The sequence continues at coordinate 1,246,459 of CAXXHC010000001.1, read as the reverse complement.
GATGCGCTTGCGTTCTTCTTCCGGCCAAAACGAAAACATCGAAAAGGTGGCGGAACCGAAACGCCCGATCCACTTTTTCATTCTGCTGTTGGCCTCGACGACCCGCCCGCTACGATAAAGAAACGAAGGAATGGGTGAAACCTGGAGAAAACGTCCCACCCACGACGCCGATAACTCCCCTTTCGGGACCGGAGACGGCTTTGCATCGGGCGAAAGCTCGGTTTGTGCTTTTTTCCGACGGTTCAACTCGTTTTCCGCCCGGCTCACCGCCTGGCAGATCATGTTTTTGGGGATCGGTTTGGCCAGATAATCGAAGGCTCTGGCTCGGACGGCTTCCGAGGCCGTGGTGACGGAAGGTTCTCCCGTGATAAGAATTACAAGAATATGCGGATAATCGGCCTGTATGCAGTGAAGCAGTTCGATTCCGTTCATTCGTGGAAGAATGATGTCGGAAATGACGATTTCGAACTCCCCGCCCGCAAGCATTTCCAATGCAATTTCAGCCTGTTCCGCGACTTGAACCTCGTGGCCGTCACGCAACAGGAACTGCTGCATGGTTTTTCTCAGGCCGGTTTCGTCGTCCACGATCAGCACGTTGGCCATAAGCACCTCGCTTCATGGCATGAAACTGTGGTCGTCCTGCGACCGCCTTCCCCTACTGCCACACAATCCCACCCTTTGGCTTTTCCGATTCAGGATAAAGTTTTCCAATGGGAGTGGCCAGAGTCGCCCCTTGTCTTGTTTGAGTGTACAACGAAATGGCGCGACGAACAATTTCGCAGCGCTTTTCCCGAGGTGGAACTCGGAAAAAAGGAAGCAAAATAGAAAGTTTTTCGGACACGGAGACGGTTGCGGATTTCCGAAATGATGTTGAAATGGTTGCTTTTTGCCATCGGCGCGAAGTGGAGATTCCAGTGGTGCAAGTCTCCGAATTCGGGAAATAATCCACCTTGTTTCTCAAGAAAATTCGCCTCTATATCGCGATGCATTATCGAAAAAATCACCTCTTTTCGAGAGGCAGAAATATTTTACAAATATCCCAATAATTACAATAACTTAGATTGCCAAAAGAACCCTTTTTTTTCTTTACATTCGGCCTCCGATTTTGTATTCTGAAAATACTTTAATTGGAGGAAACAACATGGCGAACGAGCAGGAAAACATAAAGCCCAAAAACGGAACCCAAAAGGGCTATACATCCAACGATATCAAGGTACTCAAGGGCCTGGAAGCGGTTCGGAAACGCCCTGGGATGTACATCGGAAATACCGACGACGGTTCGGGTCTGCACCGGATGATCTACGAAGTCGTGGACAACTCCATCGACGAAGCGATGGCCGGCTTTTGCGACAAGATTTCCGTGATTTTGCACGCGGACGGTTCGGTAACGGTCAAAGACAACGGTCGCGGTATTCCCGTAGATATGCACGCCGAAGGCAAAAGCGCGGCGGAAGTGGTCATGACCGTCTTGCACGCCGGTGGCAAATTCGACGACAACACTTATAAAGTTTCCGGTGGTTTGCATGGTGTCGGCGTGAGCGTCGTCAACGCGCTGTCCACCCACTTGCGGTTGGAAGTCAAGCGCGACGGCTTCGTGCACGTCCAGGAGTATGAGCGCGGGATACCCGTTACGTCGCTCGAAAAAATCGGCAAAACCAACCGGACCGGTACGAAGGTGACCTTCGTGCCCGACCCACAGATTTTCCAGGACGTTACGTTTTCCTACAGCACCACCAGCCAGCGGATGCGGGAACTGTCCTTCCTCAACAGTGGGGTGAAGATCAAGGTCGAGGACGAGGCGTCGGGCCGCGTCAACGAATTCAAGTACAAAGGCGGCGTTTCTTCTTTCGTCGCCTTCTTGAACGAGGGAACCAACACCCTGCATCCCAAGCCGGTGCATTTCATCGCCAGCCGCGATCAGGTGGAAGTGGAAATCGCCCTCCAGTGGAACGATACGTATAAAGAACGCGTGTACTGCTACACCAACAACATCCGCAACGTGGATGGCGGAACGCACATGCAGGGGTTTCGCTCCTCGTTGACACGGACGGTCAACACCTACGCGACCAACAACAACCTCGTGAAAAACATGAAGGTTTCCCTTTCCGGCGACGACGCCCGCGAGGGACTGGTGGGGGTCGTATCCTGCAAGGTGCCCGATCCGAAATTCGACTCCCAGGCGAAAAGCAAGCTGGTGTCGAACGAGGTCAAAGGCATCGTCGAGCAACTGACCAATGAGTTTCTGGGGCAGTATTTCGAGGAAAACCCCACGGTGGCGAAAACGGTCATCAGAAAGGTGGTCGAAGCCGCCCGCGCCAGGGACGCCGCACGAAAAGCACGAGAACTGACCCGCCGCAAAGGAGCGCTCGATTCGGCCAACCTGCCGGGAAAACTCGCGGATTGCCAGGAAAAAGATCCCACTCACGCCGAGCTGTACCTCGTCGAAGGCGATTCGGCAGGCGGCTCGGCCAAGCAAGGCAGAGACCGGCGTTTCCAAGCGATTCTGCCGTTGCGCGGCAAAATTCTCAACGTGCAAAAAGCCCGCCCGGATAAAATGCTGGAAAATCAGGAAATCGCCACCTTGATTACGGCGATGGGCACCGGCATCGGGCAGGATTTCAACCTCGAAAAGCTGCGCTACCACAAAATCATCATCATGACGGACGCCGACGTGGACGGCAGCCACATCCGAACGCTGCTGTTAACGCTGTATTATCGGCAGTTTACGCCCGTCGTGGAAGCGGGGCACCTCTTCATTGCCCAGCCGCCGCTATACAAAGTCAAAAGAGGCAAAAAAGAGCTGTACCTGAAAAACGAAATCTTGTTGCAGGATTACCTGATCGAAAACGGCACGGACAACATGCGTCTTGTTCCGAATGTCGAAGGAAAACAACCCCTTGCGGGTTCCTATCTGCGCGATCTCTGCAAGAAACTGATTCAGTACAAGGAAAAACTGGAAACCTTTTCCAGGCACAAAGACGAACGCGTCGTCGAAGCCGCGTTGATGGCCACCACCATCAACCGCTACACGATTCGCGATGCGGCAGCTCTGAAGACCGAAGCGGGCAAGATCGAACAATTCGTGAAGGAATACTACCCGGAAATTCTGCCGATCGACATCTCCGACGTTCAGCCGGATGAGGAGCACGGCGCATACAAAATCGTCATCAACACCAAAGTCAACGGTGTCTTCAAAGAAACCTACCTGGATTACAATACTTGTATGCGTCCGACGTTCGAATCGTTGCGCAAGCTGGCCCAGGATTTCCTCCAGCTCGGCGAAGGGCCGTACGAAGTGCGCCAGAACGGTTCGACGTTCAGCATTCGCAAATTGCAGGATCTGGTGCCGATCGTCATCAAGGCCGGGGAAAAAGGCAACTCCATCCAGCGGTACAAAGGTCTCGGTGAAATGAACCCGGAACAGCTTTGGGAAACCACCATGGACCCCGAAAGCCGCACCCTGCTGAAAGTGAGGGTCGAGGACGCCATGGAATCGGACAAAACCTTCAACGTGTTGATGGGCGATCAGGTCGAGCCGCGCCGGGTGTTCATCGAAAACAATGCGCTGAATGTGAAAAATCTCGATATCTGACGCAATCTCGCGCCATTTCACGCAAAACCGTCACGGGCCAATTTCAATTGGCCCGTTTTTTATTCTACGGAAACGATCATTTCGTCATGGGTGGCATGGGCGAACCGCAGGTTGCCCATGTGTATGGTTGGGTACACGGGCAAGCGAACGTTACACGTCGCTTCGCCCGTGCCACACCCTTTTTTTCTAGGCTTTTCCATCGCAATCATCAAATAATATCCATTCCTGAATGAGCTTTTTCCGGAACAAACGAAAAAGCCCGGCCTTGTGGCCGGGCTTTGGAGTCTGAGTCGAGACGTAGCTTAGAAGTGAATCGCGTAAAGCAGAGGCGCGATTACCATCGCCACGACGCTCATCAGCTTGATGAGGATGTTCAGCGAAGGTCCGGAGGTGTCTTTGAAGGGATCGCCAACGGTGTCGCCGGTGACGGCGGCTTTGTGGGCTTCGGAACCCTTGCCTCCGAAGTTGCCTTCCTCGATGTACTTCTTCGCGTTGTCCCAGGCACCGCCCGCGTTGGACTGGAAGATCGCCATGCAGACACCGGAAATGGTGACGCCGACGAGGATTCCGCCGAGGGCCGAGGGGCTGATGATACCGGCGACGACCGGCACGACGACGGCCAGGGTGCCGGGAAGAACCATCTTCTGAATCGAAGCGCTGGTGGAAATTTCAACGCACTTGGCGTATTCGGCCTTGGCGGTGCCTTCCATCAGGCCGGGGATGTCGCGGAACTGGCGGCGCACTTCCTCGATCATCGCCTGGGCGGCTTCACCCACGGCGCTCATGGCCATGGAGGAGAACAGGAACGGCATCATCGCGCCGAGGAACAGACCGGCCATGGTGTAGGGATCCGTCGCGTCGATGGTGACTTTTCCACCCATCTTGGTGATGTAGGCGGAGAAGAGCGCCAGCGCGGTGAGGGCTGCAGAACCGATGGCGAAGCCTTTGCCGATGGCGGCGGTGGTGTTGCCTACGGCATCGAGCTTGTCGGTACGGGCACGGACTTCGGAGCCGAGTTCGGCCATTTCGGAAATGCCACCCGCGTTGTCGGCGATGGGTCCGTAGGCATCCACGGCGAGCTGAATACCCGTGGTGGAGAGCATACCGAGACCGGCCAGTGCGATGCCGTACAGTCCGGCAGCGGCATAGGCGATGACAATGGCGCCGGCGATCAGGATGATCGGCCAGGCGGTGGACTTCATGCCGACGGCGAGACCGGCGATGATGTTGGTCGCGGGACCGGTGAGGGACGCCTGAGCGATGCCCTGTACGGAACTACGATCCGGAGCGGTGTACATTTCGGTGATGAGGCCGATTCCCATACCGGCAATCAGGCCGCCCACGACGGCGATGAACAGGCCGAAGGAACCATAGGTTTCGATGTTCGCACCTTTTCCGATGCTCCAGTCCCAGGGCATGATCCAGGTGATCGCCACGAGGCTGCCGACGATCATCAGGCCCGCCGCGAGGAAGGTACCGGTGTTCAGAGCCTTCTGGGGGTTTCCACCTTCGGTGGTGCGCACGAAGAAGGTACCGACGATCGAAGCCACGATGCCGACGCCCGCCAGTACGAGCGGCAGGTACACGGCTTCGAGTCCGGTGTATCCCTTGTCCACAAATGCGCTGTACCAGCCCACGCCGAGGATCATCGAAGCGATGATCGCGCCCACGTAGGACTCGAACAGGTCCGCGCCCATTCCGGCCACGTCGCCCACGTTGTCGCCCACGTTGTCGGCGATGGTCGCCGGGTTGCGGGGGTCGTCTTCGGGGATGCCCGCTTCGACCTTGCCCACGAGGTCGGCGCCGACGTCGGCGGCCTTGGTGTAGATGCCGCCGCCGACACGGGCGAACAGCGCGATGGAGCTTGCACCCAGCGAGAAGCCGGAGAGCACGTTGAGCACCATCATCATGTCGTTGGTCGCCACATCACCGGTAGCACCATTGGTGAAAAACACGGCCTTCCAGAGCAGGAACAGCAGCGAGATGCCCAGCAGGGCCAGGCCTACGACGCTCATTCCCATGACGGAACCACCGGCGAAAGCCACGTTGAGGCCTTCGTTCAGCCCGGTGCGGGCGGCGTGCGAGGTGCGAACGTTGGCCTTGGTGGCCACGCGCATCCCGAAATATCCCGCCAGACCGGAGCAGAACGCGCCCGCGACGAAGGACAGGAAGATCCAGCCGCTGGAGTCTTCGAGGAAAATGTTGCTGAACCACAACAGAACGGCCACGATCACCACGAAATAGCCGAGCACTTTGTATTCACGGCTCAAGAACGCCATTGCGCCTTCGTGAATATGACCGGCGATTTCCTTCATCCGTTCGGTTCCGGCGTCCTGCTGACCCACCCACGTGGCCTTGATAAAGGCGAAAATGAGGGCGGCTGCAGCGACAATCGCGGAAACGAGTGCTACAACACTAATACAATCCATACTTTACCTCCCTTGGTTTGTGAAACGGACATCCTACTATAATCTGTCCTGTCATCGAGAGCCCCGAATGGGGCGGTTAATCGTTTGAAATCCTTTCTTTTTCCTGCCCATCGTCCTTCTCGTCCAGGCTTTTCTCCGCGCCGTCCGCAGGCTTTTTGGGCTTGGCTTTCCGGTTGACGGTGTTGGCCGCAAGGGCCGGTCCTTTTTTCAAAATCAATTCGAGCGCTTTCGCACCACGCTCGATGTAGCCCTCTAAAGTTTCTTGCTCGTCCGGGTAAAACCCATTGAGCACGTAGTGCGGGATTTCCTCGCCAAAGCGGGGACGTCCCACACCCGCTCGCAGCCGAACGAAGGAAGTTTCAGGCAGGTGTTGGGCAATGCTGCGCAATCCCTTGTGACCGGCCACCGAACCACCTCGCTTGACCTGCAAGCGACCGAATTCGAGATCTACGTCATCGTGAACGACCGTAATGTTTTTCGGAGGAATCTTGTAATACCTCGCCGCTTCCCCCACGGCTTCTCCGCTCAGATTCATGTAGGTTTCCGGCTTCAGCAACAGGCAGGACTCGCCTGCCCATTCCACTTTCGCCATCATTCCTTTGAACCGGCCTCGATGGATGCTCCATCCATGGCGCGAAGCAAATTCATCCACGATCATGAAACCTATGTTATGCCTGGTTCTCAGGTACTGAACGCCCGGATTTCCCAGGCCCACGATCAACTGCACGGCTGCTCCTGAAAAACAGGCGATCTCGCACTCTTATCACCCATGAAATCCGTCAATCACCCTAACGAATGCGTTTCAAACGCGGAATGACTTTATCCCATTTGACAACGCGACGCATAAAAAAAAATCGAAAAAAAAACGACCCGGTGGATTTTCACCATCGGGTCGGGAGAATTGAACCGTATCGAACGGTCTTTTCGGCATGAAAAGCGCGAAAACCATTCGAAAAATCCATGGATTAGGATTCGGCGGTCTCCGTCGATTCGGCGGAAGTCGCTTCCTCTCCGCCTTCTTCCTCTTCATCCTCGGCTTCATCGCGACCGGCCTTGACGCGGACGATGGCGAAATTGTCGGAGTAGACCGCCTGAAGGGTTTCGTCCATTTTAAGATCTTTGATGCGAAGCTGGCTGCCGATCTTCATGGCGGTGATATCGATCGGAATCGAGGCCGGAATCGCCACCGGAAGGCAGCGAATACTCAGCGTTCGGCGCAGAACTTCCAGCTTGCCGCCCGCCTTGACGCCTACGGAATTTCCCTGCAATTCGATCGGAACGTCGATGGCGACCGCTTCGTCGGGGGAAACCACCGCGAAATCGACGTGCAAGAACTTCTTCGTCACGGGATTGCGCTGCAATTCTTTAATCATTGCGAACACGTTATCTCCCCCGTCGGCGAACGAAAGCGAGAAAACCGTGTTGATGTGCTTCGGGTTGTCGAGTTGTTTTTGCAGGTCTTTGGGGTTCAGTTGAACCTGTCGCGGGGCGTAGTTTTTTCCGTAGATGATTCCGGGAATACGCCCTTCACGCCGGGTCTGCCGGGCGGCACCTTTTCCGCTAGTTTCTCGTGTTTCAACTTCGAATGGGATGGCGTCCATGATGTCAACTCCTATGGTCCTGTATGTGGCCAAAAACGTTCGTTTGCTTGAGTTTCCCCGCTTTTATCGGAACAGCGCGCTGATGGACTGGTTCGAAACCAGTCTCTCAATCGCTTCTGCGAGTAACCAGGCAACGGAAACAATGACAAATTTCGAGTTCGATCGCACGTTCTCGTGGATCGGTACGGTATCCAATACAATAAGTTTTTCAATCGGCGCATCGTCGATTCGCCGCAAGGTTTCGTCGTTGAGCGTAGCGTGGGAGCAACAGGCCCACACGTGGCGCGCACCTTGCTCCGCCAGTGCAAGCGCAGCGTCGCAAACCGTGCTGCCCGTGTTGATGATGTCGTCCACGATCACGCAGAACTGGTCGGTGACATCGCCGACCACTTTCAGTTCGGACCTCTGGTCTTTCTGGTCCAGGCGGTCGCAAATGGCGATTTCGCAACCCAGAGCTCCCGCCATCCGGCGCACGAGTCTCGCGCCTCCGACATCGGGCGTAACCAGCATCAGTTCGTCACGGGTGATCCCTACGCGCCCCGGTTCGAATAGATTGTGGCGGAGGTAATCCTGCAAGACTTTCAAGCCGAAAAGATTGTCCACGGGAAGATTGAAAAATCCCTGAATCTGTTCGGCGTGCAGATCGACGCTCAAGATACGCTCCGCCCCGGCGGTGGCGATGAGATCGGCCACCAATTTGGCCGAAATGGGAGTACGTACACCGAACTTGCGATCCTGCCGGGCGTAGCCGAAATAGGGAATCACCGCCGTGATGCTGGACGCGCTGGCCCGCTTGGCGGCATCCACCATCAACAGCAGTTCCATCAGGTTGTCGTTGACGGGAGGACAGGTCGGTTGAATGATGAAAACGTCGCGATTGCGGATGTTTTCGTTGAAACGAACCATGGTTTCCCCGTCGGGGAAACGGCCCACTTCGGCACGACCGATCGGCAGATTCAGACGCGCGCAGACCTCCTCGACAAGATCGCGGTGTGCGTTGCCGTGGAAGATGCGTACATTGTTCATATCCCGATACATCGATCGATGCCTTTTTTATAAAAACCGAATTCGGCAGTCTGGCCGAAAAGCAAACCTTTCAACTCACCGCAAACATTGAAAAACGATTGAAATGGTGGGAAACGGGAGCCGGGAAGCTGGTCGGGACGGACTAAAAACCGGTCGTATTCCGGTACTCGGCAAGCACCGCGCTCTCCACCATTTCACGCATCGAACTGTTCAGCGGATGGGCGACATCCTTGAATGTGCCGTCCCGCCGCTTTTTGCTCGGCATTGCAATGAAAAGGCCGGTGTTGCCACTGATTATTTTCAGATCCCGAACGATGAAACAATTGTCGAAAGTAATGGTCGCATAGGCTTTCAACTTATCTTCATTTACGGGAAAGATTCTTACCTCGGTGATCTCCATCGTGATACTCCCTGGCCGGTTGTCTGTTTGTCGCTCAAACCTCTCCCAGATTTGGATCGCGATAATCCGTGGCAGCCCCATGTTTTCAAAGCGAGCCGGAGTTCGACCCTTCGTCTTTCCCGTCACTTTTTCACGCGATACCGCGTTTTCGGTGAACAGGAAGGATGAAGCTTTACCACCTAACGTGTCGCTTGTCAACGTGAGTCACGAATATCGATGTCCCAAAAGTCGGTTATTTTACTTCCAAACCGGGGACGGCTTGAAGCTGACCTGGCCATCTTCTACCGTAATCGAAAACACGACAGCCTTGCATCCGTGCCTTTCGATCAATTTCTGTTCCGCCCGTTTCAGTTTTTGGATAAATTGTTCCAAAGTAACGCGACTTGTATCTTCATTTAATTGCTTCTTCGCCTCGACGAAATCCGCATAAAGGCGATCATAGTAGCCCTGCTGGTCCGTTTCCGGCACGGCTTCTTTCGCCTCTTCGCTGGTTTCGGACAGGTTCTCCACCAGCACGTCCGGGACGATTTTCGGTGCGGCGACAGGCGCGACCAGACCTCCTGGAGCGCCCCCCTTGACCGCCATTTTCATCTGCTGGACCACGTCGTCTTCGTCTTCGGGAATGTACTTGCCTTGCAGGATGGCGTTCATCAGGTTGAAAGTCTGGCCAAGGCTGTTGAGGTACGGATCGGTGGATTTGAACTGATAATCCTTGTTCCCCATAATGACGAGGTGCGCGCCTTCCAGAATGAAGTCGATGCTGTTGATGAGACGGTTGAAGTCGCGCAATACCAATCCGGTGACTAGCAGAAGCAGAATTAAGGTGATAAGCACCATCTTCACCAGCGCCTGGTTGAAGGGTGCGTTCATTTTATCCAGGGATTCCAGCATGATGAAGCCCGCCACCACCTTGTCACCGAAGCCTTTAAGCGGTGCGAACAGGACGAGCCAGCTTTCGTCACCCAAGGCGACTGGCAGGCTCAATGGTTCATGGGAGGTAAGCACTTTGGCGATACGGCCTTGATTGGATTTGATCCAATCGTCGAGTTCGGCTTCCGCCGAGGAATTCAGCGTGGTTCCCAGTGCGCGTTGGGGAGAAAAAACACCGAATTCTCCAGGGGTCAACACGCTTTCCACCTTGGCGAAGGACTCACCCATTTCGTTGCACCACAGAATGGCGCCCACCGTTTTTTCGAACGAAACGATCGGTGCGACGGTCACGAGCATGGTTTTCGTGCCGTTGACATCGAGTCCCTTTCCGCCTTGCCCCTGGCCTTCTTTGACCACCTGGTCTTTGTTGAACAGCCAGATGTCCTCACCCGACTTGTTTTGCTTCAAGGCGGCGGAAACGACCGGTATCCCGGCGTAATTGTTCGAATTATACCATTTTCCGGTATTGGTGCGTGCCAACTCGTTGCCGTCTTTGTCGGTCACGATCACCAAATCGCCCTTGTACCGGGCCTGCGTGAGGAACTCGAGGGACTCGAATAGATCGAAGTGCTGGTTTTTCGCCTGTTCCTCGTCTTCGATCAACGTGTCGATAAGCTCGATCAGCCGCTTTTCGCCTGCGTACTTGACGACGTGCTCCTGGCGCTCAAGCTGACTGCTTTGTCTGGACTTTCGGTAGTTTTCATACCCGTTGGTCAGTTTTTCGGTCAAAGCATCGTAGGCTTCGTTCCTCAAGGGGGCCACGACGGCAATGTTGGCCAGCACGAGAAACAAAACGAAAACGATAACGATTAACAGCCCCAGTTTCAAACGCATCATTACCCCTCAAAAGCCTGGAAATGATTCCACGATTTTCATGCAAAAAGACACCACATGGTAATCCATTCTATGCGCGGCGTCAATCGGTTACCCGTTTAATGGTAACAATTCCCTTTTTAGTATGCTCTATCGATTTTCGTTCGGTCTGATTTACACATAATACTATAATGCAAAACACGCGATTGACAAAGGGAATGTTTGCGTTAAATTGCGTGAAATTCGATCTTTTTTCGAAAAACGGGGAGCGGCGGGAGCACTTTCCCGCATTCTGCAACGATGAGGACAAGGAAGAATGTATAAAAAGTCAATGATCGATCTGGCCCGGCGCGCGGGTCTTTTGATGCTGGAGCATTACAAGCATATCGACGAAAGCGACATCGCACTCAAAGGGGACCGAATCAAGGATCTGCTCACCGAGGTTGACGGTCGCATTGAGGACATGGCCGGAGAAACCCTGCGCAAAGCGTTTCCCGATCATGGCTTTTTGGGTGAGGAGCACGGAAAAATCGCGGGCGGCGAGGCGTGGTTTCTGCTCGATCCCATCGACGGTACGGTCAATTTTGCCAGCGGACTTCCTGAATTTTCGTTTCTGCTGGCGCGAATGGAAGGCACGAAACCGACCCATGGAGTGATCCACTTGCCGGTTTTGAACGAAACCTATTGGGCCGAACGCGGTGGAGGCGCCTGGCTAAACGAGAAGAGAATTCACGTCAATCGGGCGGCAACGCTGGCCGAATCGGTGCTCGGCACAGGTTTCGCCTGCGTTCGCGCCGGTCAGAAACCCGACAATCTGCCGATCATCTCCGAGTTGCTTTACCGTGTACGGGGATTGCGGCGCTTCGGTTCCGCCGGAGTGGATCTGGCCTACGTTGCCCGAGGGGCTTTCGCAGGCTTCTGGGAAATCGGCCTGTCCCCCTGGGACGTCGCCGCCGGGACGTTGCTCGTCGAAGAGGCGGGCGGTCGGGTGAGTGGATTTTCCGGTGTGGACGACCCGATCCACTCGGGCCGCATTCTGGCTTCGAACGGGCTGATTCACGAAGAATTCCGGCAGGTTGTGGAAAGCCGCTTCGGCGGTTGATTTCGACGAAACCGCTCGATGGACCACTCTCTGGGGCGTGAAATCGTTTCCTGGTGGGGAAGGGTTGTGAAACGAAGGAAAAGCGTCGTACAATATCAGCACGATGAAGACGAACCCGCCCACCCGCCGAAACGTTCCGCTCGCCGTGGCTCTTGCCGCAGGAATGGCCGTGGCATGTACTCCGGTAGCCCTGTTTCTGGCCGAGATCCTCGCCGAGGATTTCGCAATGTCGAACTGGCCAATTAGCCTTGTGTTTTCCTATGGGTTTCTGCTTACACTTTCCCTGACGCTCGGGCTGGCTCTCGGCGTGAGACGCGTGTTGCCGTGGATCGTCCTGACGTCGCTGCTCCTCCTCGATGCCTACTTGGTGGCGGAAAAGCATGAACCCCAGGTCGTTCGGCTGGCCAACCATTCATCCCACACACTGCATGGGGTGGTGTTGGCCGCCGGAGGCCATTTCGAGGCCGAACGGCGAATGGTTCCCGGAGCCGAAAGCGTGTTTTCCATGCGAAAAGACTGGAAATCCATGGTGTTTCGGGAGCCGATACGACTGATGCGCAGCCATGGCGGACGCTATGCGTCGCTGGGAAGTTGCGGAAATCTCTCGCTTTCGAGCCGCGTGGTGTGGAATGTCACCGTGCTGCCGGATGGCAATCTGCGCTGTTTGCGGCATGTGGAGGACCGGGAGTACGCGCCGTTCACGACCGCCTGGCGGGAAGGCGGGGAAACGGAAGAAATGCGAAAAATCCGCAAAGAATACGAAAAATCGCGAAAAAAACACACGGAAGCCGACCATGGTCGTCCTTAAAATCGAAGATCGTAGCAATCAAAACGGCCCGTTGGACGCTCACCCCGGTGAGGTGCTGGACGAGTGGCAGGTGCGTCTCGAAATCGAACGCGCCGCAGCGGAGGACGAACTCGCCTTCGTCGGCGGGGAACCCACGCTGCACCCGCGTCTGCCGCACTGGCTGCGCGCGTGCCGAGAGACCGGGCATCCGTCGGTCGTGGTGACGAACGGGATGCGCTTCTCCGACGCGGCCTACACTCGCGCACTGGCGACCGTGGGTCTTGGACGCGCCGTGGTGTCCCTGCACATGGCGGACGAGAGAGAAAGCGACCGGCTCAACCAAACGCCAGGGGCCTGGAAACTGACCCTGCAAGGCATTCACACCTTGCTTGACCACGAGATTCCGGTGACGATTCGGGCCTCGTTGTGCCAAATCAATCGCCACGAGCTTCCCGCGCTGATTCGTTTGTTGTCCGAAGAGTTCGACACCTCCGTTCCACTTGTGGTGGAACTTTTCGCCCCGGACGCGGGACACCCCGCCGAAGCCTTGGCGCTTTCGTTGCCCGAAGCCGCGCCAGCGCTGGCCGAAGCCGTGGAACTTTCTGAAAAGACAGGGTTTTCTCTACGTCTGGCCGACCGGAATGGTCCGCCGCTGTGCCTGTTGCCCGGCAAGGAACGCTTTTTCGATCGCTACGACGCCATCCGGGAAGGGTACGCCTACCGCCCGGAAACGGGTTACGTTCAAGGGCCACCGTGCGCCTCCTGCATCTGGTCCTCGCGATGCAGCGGCGTGCCAGAAAGCACCGTGGATCGCTTCGGCTGGGAAGGCATCCTTCCGGTGTTGAAGCCACCCATGGACCCCGGACGGGGGCGCGACCGCCCCGCCGAGGATTTCGAGGAGGCCGGACGTCGGCAAGTCCTTGATTTTTCATTGGGATCTCATTGTATCAACGACTGCCTGTTCTGCGTGGAAGGGGGGAAAATCCCCCGCCGCGAAGTGCACACGCCGGAAATGGTGGCGGCGGCGTTGTCCCGCTCTCAAGGCCCCTTGTGGGTAACGTTCGCCGGAGGGGAACCGACGCTGAACCCGGCGTTTTTCGACCATCTCCGGCAGGCCCGTCTCCATGGCGCGAAACGGATTTCCGTGGTCTCCAACGGCTGTCGATTCACCGAATTTTCGTTTTTACAAACCGCGATCGACACCGGGTTGAACGAGCTGCGGTTGTCGATTCACGGAGCCGACGCCGCCACCCACGACGCGCTGACGCGAAGGGCGGGAAGTTTCGAGGATTTGCAGCAATCCTGCGCCCATGCCAAGCGTCTTCGCAAGGAAGGGGCGGACCTGACGGTCATCGTGCAGACCTGCGTCAATACCGACAATCTCGGGCAGTTGCACGCCATGTATGACCTTCTTGGGCGCTGGGGGGTGGATCGCTGGTCGCTCAACGTGATCGAACCGGCAGGTGCGGCGCTGGCACGCTTCGAGGCACTCGTCCCACCCATGCGGAAAGTTGCTGAAAAGTTAAAAGATTTCATACAATTAACAGGCACTGATCCCTTCCCGGAAATCCGCATCGACAGCCTGCCCGCCTGCCTGGCTCCGGATCTGCGTCCGTTGCTGGGATTGCGGACGACGATCCGCAAACCCGGTGAAAACGGCGTGTTGGAGGTGGAGGAACCTTTTCGAGGGAAGGTGTTCGGTCCTCCATGTCAAGCCTGCGTCGAGCGCGGAATACGTTGTGAGGGGGTGTGGAACGAATACGTGAAACGCCATGGTTGGGAAGAGTTCGAAACGCTTGAATCGTAAGCGTTTATCGCAGTTTTTTTATCCCTCCTGGAACCGAGGGTTGGTACGGGCTAAGCGATGTGAAACATCCGCTTGCCCGTGTACGAACGATGTCCATGGGCAACCTGCGGTTGGCCCATGGCACCCTCGAAAAAAATCGCCAAGCCAATTAACCCGGAAAATTCATGAGGATCGTAGCGAGATGCAGAAAATCGAAGGTATTTCAAGAAGTTGGAGCGATTTTCACCCGCAGGCATACTGATACGATTTCGGTATCAAACATCTAATTTCAAGTCTTGGACTTGTCATCCTCCGCGAAGGCGGAGGATCCAGGAATTCAAGCACCAAGACTGGATTATCCGCCTTCGCGGATAATGACGGAAGTTAGATCGTTGAAGGCGAAATCGTATGAACAGTCTGTCGAGGATGAAAATCGGGAAACAAGTGAAAGATCGAGGATTTTCAAGTCGTAGCAGATTCTTCATGAATTATGCGGGTTAGGAGTTCGTTTTCCTTTTTGGCGATTTCCCCGCCGTGCGGGTCCAGTCCATTTGTGCGGCTTCGCTTCGAATTTCAGGGGGCGCGGAGTCGTCGAGAAACCAGCCCATCGCCCCTTTGGGTCGTGCGCAGTGGACTTGGCAGAACAACTCGGAGGCTGCGACCGTCCGGGCCATGGTCTCCACCGCGAGTTCGGGGACGTTGTTTTCCTTGGAAAGATGGGCAAGGATGAGGTGCCGCAGACGTCGGTTCGCTTTGGTGCCCACGAGGTCCGCTGCATCGGCGTTGCTCAGGTGGCCCTTGGTGGAGGCGATACGTTTCTTGAGAAAATAGGGATACGGCCCGTTTTGCAGCATGGCGGGATCGTGGTTCGATTCCAGCAGCAGCACATCCGAGGTCGCCACCGCTTTTTTGACGTCGGCGGTGGCTTTTCCCGTGTCCGTGACAACGGACACCGCCCGCTCGCCCATTCGAAAGCGGTAGCCGCAAGGCTCCGCGCCATCGTGGGAGGTCTTCAGGCTGTCGATTTCCACACCTGAGATGCAAAAGCTGTCTCCGGCGCGGAAGGTCCGAAGGGTTTCGGGGCGCTCCGAGGAAAACAACGACCGGGCAGAGCCTTCGGTCATGTAAAGCAAAGGCTTGAAATGCTTGGAAAAAACCGCCAATCCACGCACGTGGTCGCTGTGCTCGTGGGTAATCAGAATCGCTTCGATGCGCTCCGGCGGCACCGAAGCCTCGGCAAGCAGTCCCTTCGTTTGTTTGCAGCTCAGGCCGATGTCCACAAGGACGTAGGTTTCGCCAAGCGCTACCAGCGTAAGGTTTCCGGAACTTCCCGAAGCCAGCGGCTGCAATCCGAAACGGGTCATCGTTCGATTCCTCCGGTGCAGGCGCGAATAACGTCGGTTTTTCCGTGTAATTTCAACTATCTGGACTCTTCAAGCCACGAATGCAGACGTTCTTCGCCTTCCTGGGAAGCCTGGCCAAGTGCAAGAAAATGCTTGTGGAATTCGGTCTCTACGCGCACGAGTTCCTCATAAATCCGAGCCAGTTTCTTTTCATGCTCGTTGGCAGTGACATGCTCGTCGGTGAACGAGTACGACCGACCGAAGGTTTCCAGGTCGGCGGTCCACTCCTCGTGCCACTCCTTCCACAAATGCAACGCCGCTTCGGGATCGTGGCTCATGCGGCGAAATGTGCGCCGGGACTGGGCTCGTAAATCCCTGTAGAAAAAGTTCAGCGAGCGGCGGGCTTGGGAAGCCTGGGAACCGTCGAGGTGACGGATTTCCTCATCGGTGGAAGGCAGACGCTCCAGACGGGTATAACTATGGTATTGGGAAATGCCGACGCTTACGCCGACGCTGATAATGATCCACGCCGTGAGCGAGGCAAGAAGAACCACCCAGACGATCTTGGAAATGAACACGATTCGTTCACGCCGCGAAGGGCGCTTGGCCACGGCATCCACCACAGTGCAGTCCCATCGTCGTCGGCGTGGATAAAAACGTTCCACGCCTGGGTTTTTCCCCTTCCGGCTAGTTCCGCCGGGAACGGGTTAGAAGGTGGTATAGAACTCGAACGTATCCTCGAAAGCGTTTTTGGACGGCGGGTTGTAGATTTCGCCGCCCGACTTGCTCTTGTCTACGTCGAGACCGCCGACGATCAGCACCATACCATTCAACAGGGTGGTCACGGTCAGGTGCTCACGCTGCTGGAACATATCGGAGGTGGTCCGGTACGGCGTTTCGGTGCCGTCGGTGTCGGAAGAGTCCGCCTGGAAGCTGGCGAATTCCCACAGACCGCGGCATTCCTCGTTGCCTTCATCGTAGGAATAGACAAACTTGATGATCTGGCCAGCCTTCGGTACGGCGGCGCTGTCCGGCTCGTTGACCGGCGCAGCAGTCGCACCTGCGATCAGAATCGTGTCGTAACTACCCCCGATAAAATCCCAAGCCGCTCCTTTGTACGGAAGCACGAGATTGTTCGAGTTGGAGCAAGTGACCTCGCCATAGGCGTTGATGAAGGCCAGATCCGTAGCATCGACGATGCTCCCCGACTCCCTGTCGGTCGTCTCGCCGCCGATTACGGCGATCCGGGCCGCCTCGATTTCGTCGGAGGATTCATCGATCACACCCAAAACGCTACGTTTGTAAAGCGGAATCGCGAAATGCTCCCACCGGGTTACGTAGGCCAGCTCCGTGCTGGGACGGCAGGTGCGCAGACAGGGATCGGCCACGCATTCGGCCTGGTCCGTTTCGTAGTTAAAGCAACTGAACGATCCCGCATCGGGACTGAAAACCTCGACGATGGGCTTTTCGGCATTGGCTTCCTGCGTGGTGCCGCCCACCGCGACGACGTTCCATTTCACGTCTTCTCCATCGAGATACGGCAGGGCCGTCAAGGTGTGGTCGTACCGGGCGTTGTTGAGTCCGCCACCCAATTCCTGGACGGGAGTCGGTGCATTTTCGGCGGCTTCGATCACCGCTGCCTGGGTCAGAGCGACAAGGTCATGGTTTTTTCCGCCTGCCACCACCACTGCGCTGGTACCCGGAATCGCCGTCGCTGCATGGTGAGCCACACCCTGGGTCAGGGTGCCGATTGGTTCCAGCATGAGCGTGGTCTGTCCGGAAACGTAGGTTCCTCGGTAGACTTCGTTGGAGAATGCGCCGTCCATCTCGCCACCGACGACGACAAACGTCAACGCGAGGGTGCCGTTGGCCGCGATACGGTTGCTCATGCTTTCGATCACGGTAAGGGTATGGAAGGCACGACCGCCGGACCATCCTTTGACGGTCACGGTTTCGAACTGGTTCGTGGCTGGATCGTACAGGTCGGCGTTGGAAGGATAAAAGGAATCTTCGATGGGAAGAGTTTGATGGAACCCACCCAAAATCAGCACTTTGCCGTCGGGCAGCAGTGTCGAAGTATGGCCGTAGCGCCCGGCGGACATCTTCGCGGGACGCCCCTGTCCGGCGCTGGTATCCAGCGGGATTTCCCCGAAACTGTCCACCTTGGTGAAAAATACCGTTACTTCTTTGCGGCTGTCGCCGTCGTAGCGGATCGGCGCGGAGATCCCACGGGAAACGGTTTTGTCATCGACATCGGTACCTTCGACGACCAGTACCCATTCGGCGGTTTTGCTGGTGGGGAGTTGGTCGAGGTTCACCGAACCGCCGTTCCAGCGTTTTTCCTCCAGGTATTCTCGGAAGTACTGCATGGGAGAGGTTTCCTCGAAAACCCCGAAACGAACTCCCGTCACCGAGGCGGTGGGGGATTTCGCGCCCGTCTGGTTGGTCGCGGTGTAGGCTTTGATGTTGAGAGACTTATCCGCCTTGCCTTCGCAACCGGCCAGGACCGTCGAGAAGGCGAGCAAAAAGACGAAAACACCTGAGATTACATGCTTTTTTGTATCGTAGGATCGAACCATGTTCCACGCTCCGTGGGGAATTTGGTTAGAATTGCAGTCGCTGGAATTACTGTTTGGCCGGGAGTGAAATGGAAGACGCCTTGTTGTTGTCCTCCGGTTGCAGGGCCACCGATGCACCGACCACGCCACCGATCAGCACCACGCCGATCACCGTCCAGAACCACCATTCTTCGTGGATGGGCGTCTGTTTTACAATCACGTTTTCTTTGCAGCGGGGGTCGTTGGGGTCTTCGCATTGAACGCCACCGAGTTCCTCGCTTTTGTCCTGGTCCGCCCGGTCGAAGGTGACCGCCCCAGAGGAGAGATCCACCACTTCGTAGGCTTCGGCCCGACCGACATCCTCGTATCCGCCTTCATCCGCAAAGGTTTCGACGGGAGGGGCGCCGATAATCAGGGCGCGTTCCACCGGGAATTCCTCCACGACAGCATCACGGATGTCTTCGGCGAGCCGGGCGTTGCTTTTGTCGGCGTCCACGAAATTGTGGCGCAGGGTCTGTTCGTCCAAACGAACGAGTTGACCGTCCGACACCTGCAACACGTAAGGTGTTACGCGGCTTTTCTTTTTCGAGCTTTCAAACACGGCGAAACCGATGTAATCCGCCGGAATCGCTTCTCCGATTTCCGTGGCCGAATGGATGAAATCCTCATCGAATTCAAGGTTTTTGGCCTTGGCCTGAAGCTTGGTGTAGCTTTCCCACAGGTCTTTGTCCGAAGCGCCTTTTTTCCCAAGCACGACGTTGACCGTGGTGTTTTTCGTAAGCTCCACGAGTTGGGCGAACGGCGCATAGCCTTCCTTGGTGACCTGCACCCAATGCGTGCCTTTGACGAGCTTCCGGCTGTCGTCCTCGCGTCCGTTGATAACGATCGTCGCGTCCTGCGGATCGGCGGTCACGGTCAGGCGTTTCCGACCTTTTTTCAAGGCCTTGGCACGTTCTTTGATCATGTCCTGGAAGGCGCTTCCACCGTACATCGCGCTTTTGGCTCGGCGGTTGTAAGTCAGCAGCTCTTTTACGGCGCTTTCTTCGTTTTCTTCCACTTTCACGGCAGAAGCCGCCTGGATGATGTACGCCTCTTCGATGACGTCCCAGGAACGAATCAGGTCCGCGCAGCGTTGAAAACCGCGAATCGCCTTTCCGGCAAAATCCATCGCCTCAGAGTACTCGTCGTTGTCGTAGGCTTCCCTGGCCTGCTCCAACCTGGACATCGCCTTGTCCAGCCAATCCGGCTGACCCTTGATGCCCTCGGTGGGGGTTCCACCGGCGGGTTTGAGCGCCTTCTTGACCTCACCTTTGCTAACCCATTGAATTCGCTTCTCTTTCATCAATCGGCTGTTGACTTCATCCTCGACCATGACCCGCACTTCGTCGGGCGTTTCCCCCTTGTAGGTGTCGTAGGTCATCATATGTAGACGTACGCCCTTTTCGGCGGCCTTCGTCTCGGCCACACCGACCAGCGGGGTGTACATCATCGTCACGGTAAGCACCAGCACGCCACAAACGAGCCTGGTGAACATTGTGGCTTGGTGAAAGTGTTTCATGAGTCCTCCAGCAGAGAATCTTGCTGCCGACGACGGCTGAAAGGTCCGTAAACGGCCCATCGGCAACCCAATCGCCAAAACGTGATTAATCGCAATAAGTTCGCTTAGTTAGCCTTCTCGCTCAATGCCTTTATTCAGCGCTCGGACGCTAACACAATATCATTTCCGAGTCAATTTATTGTTCCTCTTCGTCGAAGTTGGCGTGAACCGGGTCCGGAAAGCGGAAATCCGATCCTTCCTCCTCTTCGGCGTCCATTCCCCGGTCTCGCTTCAGGTCGCGTCGGTAACCCTGGGAATCCTCAAGATAGATGCGCGATGTTGCACGAAGAAACACCTGAACGTGCACGAAACCCATATGCCGGTTTCCCATTTTCGTCTGTATCGGGGAGCCGAAGGCTTCGGCCCCCACCGTCAATCCCGGCAACCAGTAGTCGATTCCCCCTCCGAATCCGTGCACTGCCAGCGGATCGGTGCGCTTTCCCCCACGGTCGATAGAGGCGATCCGCCCCCACTGAAACTGGTAGGCGGGCCAGAGGCGCAGATTGCGAAAACGGAACTCTCCCGAAATACGATGGGTGAAAATCCACGACAGCGCGCTACGGCTTTGATTCGTGGAAACCTCTGTACTTCCGGTACCTTGCGTGTCCTGAGTCCCCGATTCGTCCCCCATCAGGTCGAACTGGTTCATTTGCTGAATGCCGAACATGCCTCCCGGTTCCAGCCGGAAAAGCGGCCCGGCTCCCAGGTGCAGCCAGTTGTACCAGATTTCGTCGGCCTTGGCCTCTTTGCTAAGTCCGACGATACCGGCTTCCCATACGCCGCCCCATCGTCCTTTGCCCCAATTGCGCCCCCCGATGGCCAGCAGGTGGCCGATGGTGATGAGATCGTAATTGCGCGAAGGAAATTCGAAATGCTGATATTTGGGGTCGGGAAGCGCGAGCAGCAGCATCGAAAACCAGATGCTCATGTCTTCCGGCTTGTTGCGTGTCAGCGATTGCGTGACGGTCAGCTTGTGTCCCCGCTCCGGGTTGATGGAGAAGACCTTCGGCGGCAGGTCGTCGTGCTCGAAACGCACGTGGTGCCGGTTGTCCGTGACCTCTCCGCTCCATATTCCCCTACCCACTTCCCGGCCATCGACCACGATGCTCGTATCCGGCGGATAGGCGATCAACTCGATCGGAGCGAGCAGCCGAAGCGAGTATTTGCGAACCAGCCGCACTCCCTTTTCGATCTCGATTTCCTCGCGAAGCGCCATGAAATCGCGCACATAGATCTTCAGGTCGTGCTTGCCGGGCTCCACCGCGAGCGCCAGCCCAGTTGGAAGAGTCGTTTCGTCGTCCAGTACGGCCACGGCGTCAGGATTATCGATTTGCACGAGGATTTCGGTTCGCTGAGTGAGGCGTACTTCGATGGTTCTCGGTTGTTTCCGCTTCAGATCGACCATGAATTCCCGGTCGGGATAGCCCGGTTTCGTGACCCGGAAGCGATACCAGCCCGGCTTGAGAAAAAACACCCGCTCGGATCGGCTGCCTTCGAATCGTGCGCCTTCGAGAAAGACGGTGGCGTCCGGCGGATCGACGGTCAGCGTAATTTTGACGTCTTCATCCGTGGCGGCGGGCATCCCCTGGTCGTGACCCGCCGGAGGGACGTCCGCGGACACTTCGCCTTCGACCTGCGTTTCCGAAGGTTGCGCGAGGACAGCCACTGGCCATACAAGCCAGCACAGTCCGATCAGCGTGAAAAATAGCGGCTTTCTCATGCTCAGAGAGGTTTCCCGTTCGAAATGTCCTTCTTCAAGTATTTCAGCATCGGTGAAAATCGCTCGTTACGCAAGCTTTTCGAACAACAACCACCACTGATTCGCCCCGTGTTTCGAAACGGGGTGATGTTGGAGTAGACGTAACGAAGCGCGATTTATCGAGAGGATCATTTTCAATGCCTGCTCGGAATCGTGATTTCGGTAATGCTCGAAACGTTTTGGACCCGTTTTGCGCCGAATGGCCGACCATTTCCGCTCGTCAAGCACCACACCCCAGGCAACATTGTCCACGACAAGAAGCTTTCCTCCGGGCTTCAGCGACCTTTCCAGCGAGGCGAAGGCTTTGGCTATGTACTTGAAATGATTGTAACTTCGGAGTACAAGAATCCAGTCATAGGCGGATTCTTCCAGCGTGGCTCCCTCGATTTCCTCCACCCGAAGCGATGACGCAGGATGCGCCTCGACGAAACACTGGAGATCTTCCGATGGGGCGGGCTCCAGCGCCGTGTAGCACATCGTTCCGGCGTCGAGACGTGGACCGAATATCTTGCCGTAACGCAGCGATCCGGCCCCGACGTCGAGCACCTCGCCTTCAACTTCGGACAGCGGTTCGGTGAGTTCGGCCTCGGCGGTGGCGAACACGTCGGTCTCCACCGGGGTCCAGAATCCTGAGCACTCCGGCAGTTTCGGGCAGTCCTCGCAATTGGAAGACAATTCCAACTTACGAAGATCGTTGGAGAAATCGTCGTGATACAGCTTTTCGGCCACATCGAGATACACCTGCCGCGTCTGCAAACGTGTAGCGCGAATGGCGTCCCCCGAAAAATCCCCGGAGTCGGTGCGAAACAGCCGCACGATGCCTTCGGTCTCCACCAGCAGGGAGCGTTCGGGGTCGAAAACGGATCGCGTCCCTCGACGAATGGGACAGTCGGTGATGTCGAACTTGGCCAGTGTGTCCACCGGGGCGAAGGCCATGGCGTTGGCCACGGGTTCGAGTCGGGGGCGCAGGGCTTCCATCGACGAAGCGAAGACCTCGTAAACCCCTAAACATTCTCCACTTTTCCGACATTCCCCACAAACCGTGGTCTTTATTCTGCCCAGATATCGTGTGCGGGAAAAACCCTCCAGAGGCGGTTCGTATCGCTCGTTCCAGCCGTCTTTTCTCGCATCGCTCCAGGTGTCGGAGTCGTCGGGCAGGAGACAGAGCGGAAGACCGGAAAAACGCAACTCGCAGCGCTTGGATTTGTGAAGGGATTTCCAGGATTTGTAGGTATTTTCGAAGGCTTGCGACGTTTCCGACAATCCCGGAACCACGACAGCGGCCTGGGCTTCGTCCAGGACGGAGGGATCGACCGCCGCCACGGACAGCACGAGGGGCGCGAGGGGAGCCAGCGCTTCCGGCAAGCGAGGCAGTGCGTCCAGGTTGGCGCGCACCGCCACGGCGTGCGCTTCGCGGGGGAGATCCAGGGCGGCGGCGCGTTCGAGGGCGTTCCAGGCGGTGGCGAACGAATCGACCCCGCAAACTTTTTCATGGGTTCGCGCGTCGGGAGCGTGAAGATCCACCCGGAGGCGGTTCAACCCGAGGCGCACCAGCTTTTCGAGAACACCAGGCGTATCCAGACCGAGGCCCGTGGTCCGCAACTCCACCGACAATCCCAACTTCGAAGCCAGGGCGACCATGGCGGGCAGCAGGGGGGAGGCCAGCGGTTCGCCCCCGGTGAAAACCACCCGTGTCATCCCCGATTTGCGCGCATACGAAATGGCCCGCACGATGCTTTCGCGATCCGGTTCGGGCAGATCTTTCAGGGAGGCGAGGCGGCAATGAGCGCAGGCGCAGACGCAACGACGAGTCAGGCGGATTGCCAAACCGTCGAAGATTTCTGCACGCGGGTGGTCGAGGTCGGGTTTCATGCCTTCGAAGATAGCAGAACCAGCGCCTCAGCCGCCATGATTTTCCTTTCGATCCGTGGGGGTTATTTCCCGAGAGAGCAAGTCCGCCGACGTCGCAATCCCCGGAAACCAAACAGGAAAAGGAGATAGGGCCATAGGTTTGCCGTTCCGCCGAACCGGCAGCCTCCCCCTCCTTTTTTCGCCGAAACGCACGCCCCTTCCCGGCACTCGGAATCCCCTTCGCATGTGCCGCAAGAGGTGCCGCACACCGGGTCCGGACCGCAATTCAACGCGCTGCAATCGGGCTGACAGGTGCAGATACCTGAGGCGCAGGTTTCGTTTTCCCCGCAGGAACCGCAGGACTGCGTACCGCAGATCGGGTCCATGCCGCATTCGGTCGAGCCGCATTCCGGTTGACAGACACAAGCGCCGTTTCTGCAGTCTTCGTGGTCTCCGCACGTGCCGCAAGACAGGGTTCCGCAGATCGGGTCCATCCCGCATTCGAGCGAGCCGCAATTGGGCTGGCATTCGCAAGTCCCATCGACGCATTCATAATGTTCCGCACACGTCCCGCAGCTTTCGTCGGAACAAAACGGGTTGGGACCGCAATGCCGAAGTCCGCAGGCTTCCAGACAGGAGCACTGCCCCATACGAGTACAATATTTGTTCTCAGCACAAGCCGGACCGCAGGAGCCCCCGCAGCCGTCGTCGCCGCAGACACGGTTTTCACAGTCGGGGACGCAGGCCCATGTATCGGGAGAGCAGTAACAGGTTCCCCCGCTTGTTTCCTCGCGTTCGTAGCCCGAAGGGCAGGAGATGTCCGCACAGTCGATGAAACAATAAGACCGGTAGCATTGTTTCTCGACACAATCGAAGTTTCGCCACCAACTGGTAGCCGTGCAATCGGATCGATAGTCGCACGGACCCTGCGGCGTGTATTTCCCCAGGCAAACCAGGCCATCGCGGCAATCACCGGCTTGTTCGTTGACGAAATCGTCGAGTTTGCAGGGATCGCCTTCCGCACCTTTGGCAATGCAGCGCCCGCGCTCGTCGCAGGTGCTTCCCGAAGGACAGGAAAAGCATTCGCAACCGTAAATGGACCCGCAACGCCCCCGGCATTCCTTCTCGCAATCGATGCTCGAAGAGTCATAGTACGCCAGGCCGGAACCAAGCAGGTTTCCATCGATATCCCGGTCTGCGTTCTCTTTCAGGCGCTGCAATATCTCATCCCGGTCAAGCGTGGGATCGTCCGAAAGCAACAGGGCCGCCATTCCGGCGACATGCGGCGTCGCCGCACTCGTCCCGCTGAATCCGTCCGAATCTTCCGGGTACATCGTCACGCTCGTGCTTACGTGGGATGGGCCGAAAATGTCCGGTTTCGTGCGGTCGTCGTCGGTCGGTCCCTCCGAACTGTACCGGGTCACGCTTCGATAGTATTTGTAGTATCCGACCGCACCGACGGCGATGATATTCTTGGCATCCGCCGGAACGCTGATCGATCGTTCCCTGCTGAAAAACACGCCCTGGTCCGCAAGAAGCCACTCGGTCCAGTCGGGTGAACTCAAGCGGATTTCCACGTCTAGCGGGCAGCCTCGGTTCGGATCGCAACGGACTTCCGCCCAATGTCTGCCGTATTCGACGTTTTCCATCCAAATGCGCTCCACGGGATCGTCATCCCCGTCTTGGATGTCTCCTCCACAAAATTCCAACTCCAGGTTTTCATCGTAAATGCACAAATCCAGATCCAGATCGGAGGCACCGAACGCATCGCTCCAACGCAAGGTGATATCCAACTCCCGGTCTTCTCCGACCCATAGCGGAAGCCGTCCGTCTTCTTCCCACAAGTCGGCGATTCCGTTTGCATTGGTGTCGGATAGCGGCAGCGCGATCAATTCGTCCGCCCGGTTTCCAGCCGACTTGACGACGATTTTTCCCGCATCCGCCAAGGCTTGAAAGGATTGCGAAATTTCGCTCGTGCCGTCGAGGGGGTAGATATCGACCCACCCGATCGACATGCTGACGACATCGATATCGGGGTTTTGCGTCGCCCATTCGAACATGGCGAGGTACTCCGTCGTGGTGTCCGCATGACCAAGCGTGATTTTCGCCTCCGGGGCGATGTCGTGCACGATTTCCGCGCAGGAGATCCCGTGGGTGTCGCGCGTCGCCTCGAATCCACCGCTGTTTGTGGAATACGTGGCGGTGTCGGCAGGCAGTTCCGTTCCCAACAGATCCCGATAACCCTGGAATTCCTCATCGATTACCAGAACATGCACGCCCGCTCCGAAAACGCCTTCATGTTGGGCAAATGGCACTCCCATCATCTCCAGGCCCTCGCTCGTCACATGATCTTTTTGCGGGAATGTCACGAACCCGACTTTCCGCACCCATGCGCTTTCCGAGATTCTGCAAAGATCATCCATACTTACGACCGCCTGGATCATCCGACCCGCCACGATTTCCACCTCCACCTTTTCGCGTTCCCATTGGCGGGCGAGTTTTTCCGCCTGTTGCCGGGAAAAGGTTTCGATCTCGACTCGCAGCGATCCGGGAGACGGCAGACGAGTGGCAGCCCTGGGCAATGTAGCGGATCTTTGTTTCGGAAAAGCCACATAAACACGCAATTCCCCCGTCCATTTCTTTTCGCACGAGGCGTTATTCTGCGTTGCCGAAGCTTCGAAAAACGGCACCATCAAGAGCAAGCCCAATCCGAGCCACAATGAACGCCGTGAGGGCATGAGATTTTTCAGAACACATGGATACGCCATCGATCCATTTCCTTCCTTTCTCGTTTGCCAAGAATCGAAGAAGTCCGGTTTTCAAACATCTCCAATCGCCATCGGTCACGGGATGCAATGCACGACACTGCAAGACGGCATCCACGTCTGTGATTATACGCGTTGGCTGGCTGGAAAAAGACGCCTAAATACTCAAAATTTGGCACAAGATACCAAAAAACGGCCAGAAATGGAAAGGAAAGTGTGATTCTCAAGAGTGTCTTCGCAAGATAGATGGCTTCAGGAGTGCACCTCGAAATCATTAGCCCATCTCACTTTGCCAATTCCCAACCCAAAACCTGCGATTTGTCCTTTTTTCCCTCCATAATATCTATAAACTATATGGTTGAATAGCTGTCGCTCCGTCGCTGATGGCGATTGCCAACCACCGATCCGTGGAGGGAAAACCATGAAACTCACACGTCGTGAAGCGATTGTCGGCATGGCGACCGGCGGACTGCTTGTCGGATGCCCCTTTTTGCTGAAAGCGAACGGGTCGAATGCGGCCCAGACCGGAGGCAAAGCCGCGATCCCCTCTGCAGTTCAGGCTATCCGACCGGATCTATCCGTGGTTACCGGAAGAGATCCGGCCCAGAACGTCCGGGCAGCCGTCGAGGCGCTGGGTGGAATGGGACGTTTCGTCGGCAAGGGCGACATCGTGACGCTGAAACCGAACATGGGATTCGGAAACGCTCCGGAAGCCGCCACCACGACCGATCCCCGCGTCGTGCGCGCCATGGCGGAACTGGCGCTGAACGCCGGAGCCAAGCGTGTGCTGATCTACGATTATCCATGCAACAAAGCCGATATCGTACTGGATGTCTGCGGCATCAAGAAAATCATGGCGGGGCTGGATGACACGTTTGTCTATACGATTCAAAGCGCCAAGTATTATTCAGAAGTTACCATTCCGAATGCGAAAACACTTTACCAGGTGCCCATCGCAAGAGATATTCTCGAATCGGACTGCATCATCAACATGCCGGTGGCCAAATCCCATGGTTCCGCCAAAGTCTCTTTCGGCATGAAAAACTGGATGGGGATCGTTGAAAATCGCAAGACCTGGCACTTCTCGCACGACCTGAATACGGCGATTGCCGATATCGCCACGTTCGTGCGCCCGAAACTTACGCTGCTCGATGCCACCCGCGCCCTCGTTACAGGCGGTCCGGGAGGACCGGGAGAGATTCAAGCCCTGAATACGGTGGTCGCCGGAACGGACCCGGTTGCGCTGGATGCCTATGGCCTGACCCTCGCGCCGTTTGGCGGAAAAGGCTATAAACCTACGGATATCAACTATCTGGTCGATGCCGCCAAGCGAGGCGTCGGAACCATCGACCTGGAAAAACTCACCGTTCAAAAGCAAATCATATGAGTCTGCGGCGTGGCGTTCAAATCTTCCTGTTGGCCTTGTTCATTGCGCTGATCGCGCTGACCCGCTGGCCTCCTTCGCCGGTCGAGGTTCACGACGCCTTTTTGAGGATCGACCCCCTGCTGTCCATCCAGGCCGCCTTGGCTTCCCGAACCTGGATTCCCGCGCTGGGATATGGGGCCGTGGTGTTGGGGTTGTCGCTGCTGCTGGGAAGATTTTTCTGCGGCTGGATGTGCCCGATGGGCACCTGCCTGGAAGTGGGCGACGACTTGTTGTATGGGCGCAATCGCCGAAGGGTATGGCCCAATTCGGCCCGCCGCCTTCGCTATGTGAAGTACGGATTGCTGGCGATGATCCTTGCGGCGGCGGTGTTCGGAGAAGCGCTGGCCTACCTGTTCGATCCGATAAGCTGGATGACCCGTATCCTCGCGTTGGGTGTCTGGCCGTTGTTCTCCGCCATAGTGAACCTCGGCCTGGAGGCGCTGCGTCCGGTGTTCGAGTGGCTGGGCTGGATGCATCTTGCAAGAACGCAGTTCGACCTCTCGACGTTCGGATTTCTGGGATTGTTTTCGCTGCTTTTTTTCGCTTTTCTGCTGGGATTGGGACGATATCAACGGCGTTTCTGGTGCCGCCACCTTTGCCCGCTGGGAGCTCTTCTGGCCCTTTTCTCCCGCAACGCTTTGTTCCGACGCCGGGTAGAGAACGGCTGCGACAAAGACGGCAAATGCTTTCGAACCTGCGAAACCGGCGCGATCGATCCGAAAGATGTTTTCCGCTACGACAGCGGCGAATGCATCCAATGCGGACGCTGCGTGTCGGATTGCCATAAAAAGGTCACGTCCTTTTCCCCTTCTCTCTCCCCAAAGGGACTTGCTCCAAGCACGGACCTTTCCCGACGGCAGGCTTTGGGGTGGATTGGCGGCGGTTCCCTGACCGCCGGCTGGCTGGCGCTCAACCCTGCGAGAAGATTGACGAATGACGCCACCTTGCGCCCTCCTGGAGCGATCCCCGAGGACGATTTTCTGGCCACTTGCGTGCGCTGCGGTCAGTGCATCAAAGCCTGTCCGACCGGATGCCTTCAACCGGCGTTGCTCGAAGCCGGTGCGGCGGGTTTTATGACGCCGATTGCGGTGCCGCGCCTGGGAGCCTGCAACCGGAACTGCAACGGATGCGGCCAGATCTGCCCCACCGACGCCATTCGTTCGCTGAGCCTGCCCGAAAAAATCTCCGCCCGAATGGGAAACGCCGTGCTCGATCCGAGTCGTTGTGTGGTCTATGAGCGGGGGCGAGTGTGTCTGGTTTGCGACGAGCACTGCCCCTTCGGCGCAATCGACTGGGAAGAAAACGAGCGAGGAGACCGATGTCCCGTCGTCAATGAGACCCGCTGCAACGGATGCGGTCAATGCGAGCGCAACTGCCCGGTAGAAGGCGTTTCGGCCATTCGGGTACGTCCGGCGGGTCAGGTGCGACGAGGTGCGGGAGAATCGTATCCGCCATTTGCCGGATTGCAGGAAGCCGAAGACAAAAAAAACCATCGTCCCCAAGGATACTCATACCCGCCGTAGCGGCATCCATTCAAAGTCGGAAATTGCCCCTACCGCTTCATTCCGAGAACGAGGCCGTCGGGGGTCGGCAAGCAGACCGATTCGCTTTCTCTCGCAAGCGTCTCATGGGCGCGGCGCATGGCTTCGATGGCTTCGAGGTTCCACTTCTCGTCCGGCTCCCTGCCTTGCAAATAGCCGAAAAGATAGGCATTATCGGCGATCACCAGTCCGCCGGGACGCACGTGGTTCAAAGCCCAGCGCACGTAGACATCGTATCGCTCCTTGTCGCCGTCGATGAACACGAGGTCGAACGGTGCGTGGGCTTCGAGGTCGGTCAGACGATCCAGTGCGGAACCCTCCAGCAATGTGACTCGATCGCTACACCCGGCTTTTCGGAACACGTTGCGGGCGATGTCGGCGTGCCGAGCGTTGTATTCCACCGTCCACAGCGTTCCGTTTTCTTTCATCCCTTCCAACAGCCAAAGCGCCGAATAGCCCGAAAGCGTACCGATTTCCACGACTTTCCCCGCATTCACCAAGCGGGCCAACACGGCGAGAATTTTTCCCTCGGTGGGGGAAATCTGAATCGGCGGAAGGTCATGGACCTCGATGGTTTCGAGCGCCTCCAGCATGGCGGGAGTATGCGGTGCGTGCAAATGGTCGAGATAGTCGAGAATGGCGGGGCTGGAATACGTCGCACCGCTTCTGGAATCCGTGTCGGCCATGGATTCAGGCCATCAGTTTTTTATGCTCGACCTTGATGCATTTCGACTGCACCACCTTCAACCCGGCATCGCGGGCTTTCTGGGCGGCGGCGTTCGAAGCCAGTCCCAATTGCATCCAGACGGCGTTCGCCCCGGTGTCGATGGCTTCGTCCACCAATCCGGGAATGAACTCGACCTTTCGGAAAATGTCCACGATATCCACCGGTTGGGGAATCGAGCGCAGGTCCGGGTAACTTTTCTGTCCCAGCACTTCGTCCAGTCCCGGATTGACCGGAATCACCGTGTAGCCGTGTTGCAGCAAATAGTCGGCCACCTTGTAGCTGTCGCGATCCGGCTTGCCGGAAAGTCCCACCACGGCAATGGTTTTCGCACTTTCCAAGAGCGTGCGCACCTCGTCGTCCAGCGGGTTCGAGTCGGGAAATTCGCAGGTTACGTTGTCGGTCATCGTGGCCTCCCAGGGTTCGCGCGGTTTTCAATGCACCCGATGAATTATAAAATAAGCATTGATTTCGTGCAATCAAACCGAAAAGACGCATCCTTTCGGCAAAGACACGACAAACGGGAAAACGACCGGAAACCGGGGATCAGGGAAGCGGGGCTTTTTTGATGATGGCGATGCACTCCAGCGTCGGCAGCAGGTGAATCTCGGCACCGGAAAAGGTTGCGAGGTATTCCCGGTTCGAGCGCCAGCGGTAGTTTTTATCGAAAAACGAGGGCCGCTGCTTGATGAGTTCCCGTTGTCCGCTGAGATTGAGGGCCTTTATCAGGCCAAGCTGCCACGAACGGGGCCAAAGGGGAAAAAACGGCACGCCGTAATGGGGTTCGATCCAGCAGTATTTATAAGGAACGACGACGCAATACTGCCTGGCCACGCGCTGAATTTCCGAAGCGATGGCCCGATAGGTGTCGTCGTCGGCGATGTGCTCCAGCATCCCGATGGACACCGCGAGGTCGAAGTGGCCGTCCTCGAACTGCTCCAGGTTCCGCGCATCGCAGTGAAAGAAACGAAAGTTGGGATGATTGTGGTGGATTTCGTCCTCGGTGTGGATGTCCACGCCGGTAATTCGCCAATCGCGGGGCACGTAATCGTCGAACGAGCGGCCATCGATGCCGCAACCGACGTCGATGATGTTCATGCCGGGTCGGGTGTTGACTTTGGAAAGCATGAAGTCGGCACGGGAACGCCGACGATAGCGCAGGATTTTCCGTAAAAACGATGGCAACTCGTAAGTATTCATAGCTTTTTACACTCGGATGACTACGTAAATAAAATGGAACTTGAATGATGGCATTCCACGGAGTCATACCACCAACGTGCCAATATCACCAAACAATTTTCAGGTTAGCCCGCATTATTCATGAGGATCGTAGCGAGACGCAGAAAACCGAAGATATTTCATGAAGTTGGACCGATTTTCACCCGCAGGCATACTTTACAGTCTGTCGAGGATGAAAATCGGGAAACGAGTGAAAGATCGAGGATTTTCAAGTCGCAGTAGATTCTTCATGACTAATGCGGGTTAGTGCGCTTCGTCCCAGTTGTCGCCCACGCCAAGATCCACGGTCAACGGTACGTCGAGAGCCGCCGCCCCTTCCATCAACTCGCGAACCATTTCCGTGGTCGCGTCGAGTCGGGACTCCGGCACTTCGAACACCAATTCGTCGTGCACCTGCATAATCATCCGCACGTCCGAAAAATCGTCGTGCAGACGGCGGTCGATGGCCGCCATGGCCCGCTTGATGATGTCGGCGCTCGTGCCCTGGATCGGGGCGTTGATCGCCACCCGCTCGGCATATCCTCGCCGCTGGGCGTTCTTGGCGTGGATCTCCGGCAGCGGCACGCGCCTGCCGAACAGCGTGTATACCGCACCCTCTTCCCGGCCTTGCTCCTGCTGCCGTTCCATCCAGGCTTTCACACCGTGATAACGCAGGAAATAGTCGTCGATGAAGCGCTTCGCCTCGGCGCGGCTGATGCCCAACTCCTCGGATAATCCATGCGGCGTTTTACCGTACATCAGGCCGAAATTGATCGCCTTGGCCCGTCGGCGCAATTCCGGCGTGATCCCGCCCAAGCCGCCGAAAATCTCCGCCGCCGTGCGCGAATGCACGTCCTCGCCGTTCTGGAACGACTCCAGCAACAGGGGATCTTGAGCCAGATGGGCCATGATCCGCAACTCGACCTGGGAATAATCCGCACAAAGCAGCTTGTGTCCGGGATCGGGCACGAAGGCCGCCCGGATCATCCGTCCCTGCTCGGTGCGCACGGGAATGTTTTGCAGGTTGGGCTCGGAAGAACTCAGCCGCCCGGTCATGGCGACGGTCTGGTTGTAGCTCGTGTGAATGCGGCCCGTATCGGGATGGATCAGCCGCACCAGCGCTTCGGTGTAGGTGGATTTCAGCTTGGCCACCGTCCGGTAATCGAGGATCAATTGCGGCAAGTCGTGATACAGCGCCAGTTTTTCCAGCACGGACTGGTCGGTGGAATAGCCGGTGGAGGTTTTGCGCAACGGTTTCATGCCGAGCTTGTCGAAAAGAATCCGCTGCAACTGCTGCGGCGAGTTGATGAGGAACTCCTCGCCCGCCTCGGCCCAGATTTTCTCCTGAAAACGCTCCAGATGTCCTTCGAAATCGCGCGAAAGCTCCTCCAGCTTGTCGCGATCCACCCGCACGCCCCAGCCTTCCATACGTGCCAGCACCGGAACCAGGGGACGTTCTATCGTTTCGTACAACTCGTAAAGGTTTTCCTTTTCCACTCTTTCGCGCAGCTTGTGAAAAATCCGCCAGGTGGCGTCGGAATCCTCGGCGGCGTAGCGGGTCGCGGTGGTTGTATCGACTTTATCGAACGTGATCTGTTTTCTGCCTTTTCCGCAGACCTCCTCGAAGGAAATCATCGTGTGTCCCAGCACACTCAGCGCCAGAGCGTCCAGCCCGTGAGCGCGCCGGGAAGGATCGAGCACGTAGCTGAGCAGCATCGAGTCGTCGATGCGACCGCGAATCTCGACGCCCTCGGTCCGCAGCACCTCCATATCGAACTTGGCGTTCTGGGCGATCCAGGTTCTTGCGGGATCTTCGAAAAACGGACGCAAAGCGTCCAGAACCTCTTGTTTTTCCAGGTGTTTCGCGCCTTCGTGATCCACCGGCAGATAGTACGATTCCCCATCCGCCGGGCTAAACGACACCCCCACCAAAAGCCCTGCATCGAAGGGCACTTTCGAGCGCGTCTCGGTGTCGAAGGCGCAGACCGTCACCTCGCCCAGCCGCTTCAACAGGGCGTCGAAGGCAGCCCGATCGTCCACGAGCACATAGGCGTCACGATCCAGCACCATGGCCGCCTCGGTGGTTTCCAGGCTGGCGGCCAGCCGCGTGAATTCCATCTCCTTGTAAAACTCGGCGAGCGTCTCCGTGGCCGGGCCGTTCCAGGCGATGTCTTCGGGCTCCAAGGGAAAATCCACCTCGGTATCGATGGTTACAAGCGTTTTCGACAACCGGGCCTGCTCGGCGTAAGTTTGCAGGTTTTCTTTGCGTTTTTTCCCTTTCACCTCGTCGATGCGCGACAATACGCTTTCGATGGAACCGAACTCCTGAATCAACTGGATGGCGGTCTTTTCGCCGACGCCGGGCACACCGGGCACGTTGTCGGAACTGTCGCCCGCCAACCCCAGCACCTCGATTACCTTTTCCGGTTCCACCCCGAAGCGTTCCTTGACGTCCTCGATGCCGATGCTCTTGTTTTTCCAGGTGTCCAGCAGGGTGACGCGCTCGTTGACGAGCTGCATCAGGTCTTTGTCGCTGGTGACGATACGCACCGGATGCCCCGCCTCGCTGAAGCGCCGGGCCAGCGTTCCCAGCAAGTCGTCGGCTTCGTAGTTTTCCTTTTCGAGAATTTTCAGGCCCATCGCCTCGGCCAGCTTCTGAATAAGCGCGAACTGCGGCACCAGATCCTCCGGCGGGTCGGGCCGATGCCCCTTGTAATCGGGAAACAGTTCGGTGCGGAACGAGCGCCGGGAGACGTCGAAGACGAGCCCCAGGTATCGGGGGGAGACGTCCTCGATCAGCTTGGTCAGCATTTGCGCCACGCCGAACACGGCGTTGGTGGGCTGTCCCTTGGAATTGGTCAGGTTGGAACGAATCGCGTAATAGGCGCGAAAGATGAATCCGCTCACATCGACGAGAAAAATTTCCGGCTTGTCGTGCATCGTGGCCTCCGGGGTTGTACGAGAGGCAGTGTATGCGCTGGACTATGCCGGGTCAAGTAAGGCGGGCGGAAATCAACAAAGATCCAAACGTCTTCGCTATTCCAGTAACTTATTGAAATAATGGGGGTTTATTTCATCTCACCCCGAGATTGCACCTCGCAAAGACGCGGGAGTTTTCAGGAACGAACAAGAAGCTTTTATTTCACGCCTTTTCCCTTCCGGGCGGTGGGTGGCATGGGCCAACCGTAGGTTGCCCATGGATTTCGTTCGTACACGGGCAAGCGAACGTTTCACGTCGCTTCGCCCGTGCCACCCCTTATTTCCAGGGGTTCCCATCGATAAAGCCAAATCATAACGCCTAAACATGGTGTATCTTAGGGTTTCGCACTTTTTTAATTTCCGCCCGCTGCATCCTGTGATGCACCTTTTCCCTTCCTCTCGTCATGAATACAATGGTATTTTGCTCGAATTCGTGCTTTGTTGATTTTGGACGAGATCTTGCTTTCTGTCGTAGGATCAACCCGCCATCGATGGAAAAACATGAATTAGTAAAAGAATGTTCCACCCTTTCAAAGGTTCCCATGGCCATGTCGCCAAAAGAAAAGGTGAAAAAGGTTTAGGATGACGACGTTGGAGGAAGAGTCTTTGGCCCGTTCCAAGGCCCGAAAACAGTCCATGCAGATTTTCATTCCCATCCTCGAAGCGCTAGCCGTTTTTTTGCTTATCTGGGGAACGGGTGAGTTTATCGGGTTGGTTTTCTCACATACCGGATGGATCGCCTTTTTTCTCGTTTTCCTGATTCCGTATACCGTTGTCTGTATCGTGCTTTTCTTTCTGTACCGTGCGCTGAAACACCGGCATTTAAAAGTAAGATATCATCGCCTGAAAGTTGCGAGTGCATTTTTAGGCATTGTCCTGATTGCGTATGGTTGCATTCCGAGCATTGCTAAAATTCTTTACACCTACCACACTGACGAACGTGTCTGGACGATCGTCGAAAACAAGGAAATCACTTGGTGTTCTCCCAATTGCTGGAACTGCCGAACGGATTCCAACGGGTATCGAAATAATTCCCTGCCTGAAGAAAACCACGCGAATCCGGTAGTGGCTCTGGTCGGGGATTCTTTCACCTTCGGCGTGGGAGTCGATCAGGATGAAACCGCTTCCGTGCAACTGGAGCACCTGTTAAAGAAAACCTACTCCAAATTGCAGGTTTACAATTCCGCCGTACCAGGTCTTTCGTTGAAAACCTATCCCAATCTGATGGAACTTACGAAGCATCGGATCGACGCGGATTTGTTCGTTCTGTTGGTAAATCAGGGAGATTTCGAGGATTACGACATTTCGGTTCGCCTGGATCTGATTCACACGAACGGGATGGTTCGTCTTCTTCAAGCGATCAACCTGGAATCCTTGTTTCAAGTATTTCGGAAACTGATTCTGGAAGAAAAGTACGACGAACGGAAAGCGGATGCCATTTACAAACGGTTGGACCGTTTGATTTCCGTGATACCTGCCGAGAAACTCCTCGTGGTGTTTGATGCGTCTCCGTACGAGTTCGGGGAATGGATTACCCACCATCCGAAAGTTTCCTGGTATGCCGCGTATCTGGACGAAAAATGGCAAGGCGCGGAGCGGTTGAGATTCGACCATCATTGGTCCGCTCGTGGCAATCGAACGATCGCCGAAATTCTTGCTTTCCCCATCCTGGATATGCTCGACCCGAACAAGCCAAAACCGTTACGAGGGGAGCTGATATATCCCGAGCACAGTCCGGTGTATCGTGTAAAAAAGGCAAAAAAAGTGATCTCCGCTTTTGAAGCGATGGACAAGGCATTCCCTGTCGCCGACTGGAAAGCCGCGATCACCTCCGACAAGACATGCACGTTGGAGCTTTCTTCGGGTAAAACGCTGAAAATGAATTTCTTCTATTGTGGACCGAATGCCAAATGGTACTACAAAATCAACGATCATTGTTTCGCGTTGGATGCTTCAAGTCGTTTGAATGATGCGGAAAAAGCGGAAACAGATGCGTTTCTCGATACGTTGAGCCAAATCATCCGCAAACAAGAAAACAAGACATTTCCCGAGCCCTGAAATCTCACCGTTCGAAAAATCGAAAAGAGGTCTCTCATCACCCCAACAACCTCCATCATCCGCGCCCTGGTCTTGTACACCCTTGCCGAGCACCAATCCGGAAACGCGACCACGATCAAAGTCAAAGCAAGCGGCAACTCTTTTCGGGTCAGCGACGACGGAAGAGGACATGCACTGAAACGAACGATCGACGGCTTGCCCTATTTTCGTTTTATCTACTCTCACCTGGACTATCCGTTCGACCGGAACGCGGCTTCACCGATCCAACTGCATACGATCGGCATGTCGCTTGTTAATTCGCTTTGTACCGAGCTTACGGTTTCGGTTTATCAAGACGGAAATGTCTTTCGGAAATTCTACCGGAACGGCAGGCTGAACCGGGAGGAGACGGGCGAAAACGTTGAGAACGCGACAGGTACGACCGTGGAAGGCACGATCGATTCCGATCGTTTTCTCACGGAAACGGATTTGCAGGATCTCGAACAATGGCTGAGAACGATCCAATCCGTCAACCATGGGTTGAGCTTGTTTTTCAATGAAAAGGAAGTAAAAACGGAATAATGGACGTTCAGTCTTCACCCGAAGACGGGCAACCCGTAGGAAAAATCGTGGGTGATTTCACCCGACACAAAGGATCTTTTTCGAAAATTGTCGGGTGAAAATCACCCGACCTCCGATTTTTCCACCAAAAAATCCCATCCTTGGAAACTCGCAAAACTCGCGCAATTTCATGCATATTTGCCTCATTTTGCTCCGGTTCGCGCAAACTTCGGACGAAACACGACGAAACGGAACAAAATCCCCCCGATTTTCCGCAATTTTGACCTAAGTATATGAAGTGTCGCCCCAACCTGTACGTGCACGTATGGGGGGTGGAGGTTATTTTTATAACTTCTCGTAAATACACAGGAACTCGTTTTTCAACCTGTACGCTGACGTACAGGTTGAGGGTGTTTTTTTGCGTCCAAACCATACGCCGACGTACAGGTTGAGACGCAAGCCCGAAACCATTCCGCCTGGGATCTCGGTGGACGAAATGCCCTTCTTCGTTCGTTGGAGCAAGTCTCCCGACTTGCTCCACAGATTCATGCCGTCGGGTTGGAAAACCGACATGAAACACATGGTTCAGGTCTGAAGACCTGAACCATCATAGTCTCATGTTTTCAATATGTTACAAAGCTTCAGGGTACAATCGCCCGCATGGGTTGGTCCCGATGAAATCTATTGAATACACTGCAAAGTCGTGCATTTTCGTGCAAACTCACGTCATGCTCGATTCATGCCGCAAAACTCGTGCAAACTCGCGACGAAACGTGCAAAGTTCCTCCCGGTTTTCTCGCAACGAGTCGAGGGTACCTCGTGAAAAGTGTACAGCAACTGGACAAAAACGGGCTTTTTCGACCGAAAAGTCTCGCAACGCTCGAATTTCTCTTGCAAAGCTCGTCGTTCCGAATCTGCGTGAATTTTTGCAACTTTGCACGTTTGCGGGAGGGGTCTTGAAGCGGGACGGAAGAAGTGGAAAGGAGCATTTTCATTTGTAAGATTTCGGTTAGAAACTCAGGCGACGCTTGCTTCCACCATCATTTCTCACTATATCCATGCATGTTGAAAGGGCTCCTCAAGAACTAGGATTATGAATAATATCAGTATGTTATAATTTGGGAGATAAATCATGCGACGGAAATTTTCGATGGCTTTGGTGTTTGCCGTACTGTTCTGGTCTCTTGTCGGCTGCGGCGGATCGGACTCGGAGGGAGAGTATGTTCCCGGTGGGGACGAGGAACTCTCGGGCGATGAAGAAAACGAAGAAGCCACGAGCAACGAAGGCGAAACGTTTCGTTTCGCAGTATTTTCAGACACTCACGTACGCCTCCCCGGCAACAAAGACGACGGCTCCTACGAGCCCGAAAAGAACCTCGCCAACCTCGACAGCGCCGTCGATACGATCAACGCCGAGCTGTACGACAGCGATTTCGTCGCGGTGACGGGCGACCTCGTGGGCTGCCTGTTCTCGGAAGACCTCAACGACTACGGTTCCGGCACCGAAAACCCGGCGGACACCTTCCGGCAGAAGATGGAAAACCTCGTGATGCCTTATTATCCCGTGCTGGGCAACCACGACTATCAGAAGGACTTCGACGACACCATCGACGAAGGCGTCAATACCGACAATATCGAGGCCATCGAGGCGGTATGGAAAAGC
The DNA here is from genome assembly GCA_963663525.2 of Myxococcota bacterium. GTDB lineage: Bacteria > Myxococcota_A > SURF-8 > SURF-8. Next base: position 1,207,971 of record CAXXHC010000001.1, on the reverse strand, counting down.
GTGCTGGGCATCGATCCGTATTATTCCGTGGTCCATAAAGGCGTGCGCCTGCTGTTCCTCAACTCCAATCGCGGTTCGGCCCGCACGAACCTTTGCACGGCATGTTCGGTGGAATCTTTCTGCACCGGTTCGTTCGACGACGAACAGATCGCCTGGCTCGAAGAGGAATTGAGCCAGGACGAACCCGCAATCCTGTTCATGCATCACCCGCCCGCCACCGACAACACCGAGGAGAATCTCTTCGCATTGAGCCCGACTTTTTACGTCGAGGAAGGCGACGCCTTCTACGAAGTGACCGAGAGCGTCGCCGACAAAATCCTTGCGATCTTCGTCGGCCACGGGCACCTTTTCGTGCGCGATACGCTGCATGGAACGATCCCCGTTTACGAAACCGGCTCCATAGGGGACACCAACGGCAACGGGCAGAACATCCACACGGTGGAAGTCAATCCTTCCGAGCCCCAGATCTTCATCGAAATCGCCTCCGAGGACGGCATGTACTGGGACGAGATCTAGCCCGCATAATTCATGAAGAATCTACTGCGACTTGAAAATCCTCGATCTTTCACTTGTTTCCCGATTTTCATCCTCGACAGACTGTAAAGTATGCCTGCGGGTGAAAATCGGTCCAACTTCATGAAATATCTTCGGTTTTCGGTGTCTCGCTACGATCCTCATGAATAATGCGGGCTAGATCGTTGAAGGCGAAATCGTATCAATTCTTGATTCGGCACGAATCCAACTCGACGAATCGTTAAAGGGTGCCCGGGTCTTCGATCCGGAACGGATCGATGGCCCGGATTCTTCGTGTTTTCAAGGCCATTCGCCTGACGGCGAAAGACCTTGGCCCCCATCCTTCCTTGGAAATCGTGGAAAGAAGTAGAATTGAATCGCCCTGCAATAACCTGCCGGAGTATTGGCAACCTATAGGAATTGTTCCATTATTAGTCGGGCAACGGTAACGGGAATCGTCAAAACCATCGCCGCTGGAAAAACTATTTCCCAATTTCTTCAATAAGCTTCAAGGCAGCCTTGAATTTGTATTTCGATACGGCTTTCCGTAAATCGTCAATGGGTACGGCGATATCTTCAGGCCACGAGTATTTCATGATTTCACACATCGCCTCTTTGATCGGCTTTGGACGATTCAAAGTGAGATTTTGCCTTAGATCCGATAAAAGACGCGCAAGCTGTTCCATGGTTCCAGAGGATTTCTCAGAGTCGGACAGATGTTTTGCGGCGCAACGAGCTTGAGCCTCATTCAAAGTAGTCAAAACATCATCCAAGCAGCGGGAAAACGGCGCGATCCATGGTTCGTAATCCTGGGCTGTCCGTTCAATAAATGCCCGCTCTAACACCGCGCTGGAATCTGCCAAGGTTTGTGCACCGATACTCCCGGCAACACCTTTCACCGTATGCGCCAAACGTTGAGCCAGATCAAGCTCCCCTGACTTGGAAGCTTCGGTAATTTCCTTTGCGGTATCCACAAAATTCTCTTGAAACTTTTCCAACAAACTCAGATAAAGCGTTTTATTTCCTGCGACCCTGCTAAGCCCTAGATTTGTATCGATATAGGGCAGTTCCGGTACTTCCACCTCCGGTTCCTCGTCATCGTTCTCATGCTTCTGAGGTTCGTCTTTGTCCGGAAGAACGTCGCGCTCGATCGGTTCGATCCATTTTACCAATGTAGAAAACAGATCCTTGATGTCGATGGGTTTGCCGACGTGCCCATTCATCCCACAACCCAACGCCTGGTCAATATCGCGTGTCATCGTACTGGCAGACATGGCGATGATAGGCAAATCTCGATATTCTGGATTTTCTCGAATTTTCCGTGTCGCCGTATACCCATCCATCACCGGCATCTGAACATCCATCAGCACGGCATGGTAAGTATGCTGAGCCACCATTTCGACAGCTTCCTGTCCATTCTCTGCGATCGAAACCACAAGCCCGGCACCCTCCAAAATCTCCTGGGCGACCTGCTGGTTGATTTCATTGTCTTCCACAAGCAAAATATCGGCCCCTCGAATCGGCTTCGCCAACTCGTTGATGTCGGTCTTTTCAGCCTTTGCCAATTTTTTACCGCCATCTCTTCCGAAGGCTTTCATTATCCCGTCGAAAAGCGTGGAGTGAGAAACCGGCTTGATCAGCAAGCCATCAAATCCGGCTTCTTCCATGGCTTCCTCGGCTTCCTCCCTGGCGTAAGACGTAATCAATATGATTTTCGGCTGCTTCGGCAACGTTTTCAACGCGCGAATTCTTTTTCCGGCCTCAATGCCGTCCATCGGCACCATCTGCCAGTCCATCAGAACGAGTTCATAGGGGCGATCTTTTTGAAATTGCTGGATTTTTTCGAGACCGTCGTGCCCTGAGACCGCTTCTTGAACTTCAAAAGAGAACGACTCCATAATTTCGCGTAAAATCGTTCGAGATGTCCGGCTGTCATCCACGATCAGAACAGGGAGCCTTTGCAATGCCTCGGCAATGATCAACTCCTCCCTCTCGATTTCTTCTCCCAGCCCGAATTCCGCATGGAAGATGAACTCACTGCCCAGACCCGGCTCGCTTTCGACCCAGATCTCACCGTGCATCATTTCGACCAGTCTCTTGCTGATCGTCAATCCCAATCCGGTGCCACCGTACTTTCGAGTCGTAGAAGTATCCGCCTGACTGAACTGACGAAACAATTTGCCGCACTGTTCCTGCGTCATCCCAATGCCGGAATCCCTGACCGAGAACCTAATTCTTACTTTCTCATCGTCCTTTTTGATCAACTTGGTAGTTAGAACAATTTCACCGGTTTCCGTGAACTTCACGGCATTGTTGCCGAGGTTCATGAGAATCTGGCTCAGTCGTAACGAATCACCGATCAAAAACCTCGGGACTTTCTGATCGAGTTGGAACAGGATCTCCAATCTTTCCTTTTCCTGGGCTTTGACCGTGATCATGTTGGCGACATGTTCCAGTGTTTCAGACAAATCGAAGTCGATATCCTCCATATCAAGCTTACCGGCTTCGATTTTGGAAAAGTCCAGGATATCATTGATAATGCCCAGGAGAGAAGTACTCGAATTATAGACTTTTCGAATGTAATCCCGTTGTTTCTTGTCCAGGTCGGTTTTCAATGCCAAATGAGACAATCCGATGATGGCATTCATCGGTGTTCTGATTTCATGGCTCATATTTGCCAAAAACTCACTTTTCGCTTTTGTCGCCTCTTCTGCCGTCTTTTGGGACGTTTGAAGTTCCTTGCCTCTTTTCGACAACTCCTCGTTTTTGCTTCTTAAATGATCCATCAGTTCGGCGACGGACATGCAACTAAGCTTTTCCCGCTCGACGGTCACGCGTTCCGGTGAAGGCGGATTCCTCGGATTTCGCAAGTATTTGAATGCGGTAACCGTGATATTTCCATCGTGTGTATCTTCAAAAGTCAGATCATCGAAAAAAAGTTCCATGCCGGGAATTTGCGGTCGCACCGGTCCGCAATGGAAAACGAGCTTCAGTCCCCATAGCCCGGAGTCGGTATTGGCCGCGAGACGAACATCAATTTGGGATTCGGAGCCTCGACGATTGACAAACCGGCTGATTTCCGAAGCAACGATCGCAATTCTTGCCGCTTCCACAGGCGAATAGTCAAAGTCTTCGGCCAAATGGTGAATTTTCTTCCTCGATTCAACCACGGAATCCATGTCGAATTGTCTTAGTGTTGCGAGTTCAATCATTTCATGTACCTCAACACCATACAGGAAGCATCATCGGTTTTTTTCCCGAATAGCCTGAGAATCGAGGTTGCCATGGTTTCGGCATCCGTCAATAGCAACTCGGGATAAGCGTTCAAATCATAGTGCTCTTGAATACCATCCGAGGACAATACAAGCCTATCGCCACGAGACAACGCTATGGTCTGTTCTTTAGGACGAGGCATGTGGTATCCGATCACGCCGTCTCTTGAAAGAAGACGAGTCGAGGTCGACCCAAAAATTCTTCCCGCAATATTGCCGATACCGGTATAGTTTAGTATTCTGGCATCCAGGTCCAATCGGCAAAGCAGAGCCACTGCTCCTCTGGTCGACCGCAAGGTTTCATCAAGCCCGTTCATGATATCAACCAGGTTTTCATGATACGTTCGACCAAGGAAGTCTTCAGCAATCACGGCCACGTCATGAGCTTCGGCACCGTGTCCCAGAACATCGACAAGAGCCACAAAGCAATTGCCCTCGTACTCCTTGATGAATCCGGTGTCTCCGCACTCCATCTCATCGACGAGCAAAGCCTGTTTCACAAGGAAAACGTCCACTCTCCCCATGGGTCGGTTATCTCCACTTTCTCGTCGTTATCAAGGTTCCTTTTCCGACCGTCGATTCAATGGAAAAGTCATCCATGATTCGCTTCACGCTGGAAAATCCGAGCCCTAAGCTATTCATGCTGCTGTAGTTTTCCTGCATTGCAAGCTCGAGATCTTCAATTCCCGGACCTTGGTCCTGGGCGGTAATTTCGAATCCCTTCCTTTCGATGTCGTTAATGATCCTTAGAACAATCGTTCCTTCGGTTGCGTACCGGGAAATATTGGTCGCCAACTCGGAAACAGCCGTACCGATCATAAACTGATCGGATTCCGAGAATCCCCATCCCAAGGCTAGCTTCCTTGCGGAATTGACGGCTCGGGCTACATCCGCCGAACTTAAAATTTCAACGATAACTAAAGTGTCATTCATGGGAGATTCTCTATGCATCATCGTCAGGAATTTCCTGCTCCGCGATCGAGTCCTCATCAGACACTTCTTCGGTCTCTTCCTCCTCTTCCTCCTCTTCCAATTCGTCGCTTTCTTCCCGATCGTCTGTGGCGAAAACGGCCAACTGCTCCATGGCGTCTTCGATGGTTCTTACGGTCTGAATATCGGTTACATCGAAATCCAAATCCACAATCGCCGATACAACGCCTGGCTGAAGACCTGCAAGAATGATCGTTGCGCCCTGATACGAAGCCATTCGCACGGTGTCGGCGATCATTTGAAAAGCGTAGGAATCCATCACGGAAACCGTTGAAAGGTCGATGACTCCCTTTTTAATTTCAGACGTCTGTATTTTATCCAGGATTTGCTTTTGAATGGAAAGTACCGTGCTGTCGTAAAGCTCAACCTGAATGTTGGCGATCAGGCAATTCCGGATGATGCTCATTCCAACGGAGGCTTCCATACCATCAACTCCTCGCGATGCTGGCAGGATTTAAAGATCATGCACCAAATATCGAGGTCGTTTTGTTACTTTTTGACTTTGATAATGTACTTAAGCTGTTCAAAGCCGAATTCCAGAGCATCTTTCAATGTGGATTTGGTTTCGACATCTCCCAAACTGATTCCCAAATTCACGAGAGTCTGGGCAACCGCCGATGAAACGCCGGAAATGACACACTGGCACCCCATAAGGCGTGTCGCTTTGGCGATTTTGATCAGGTGGTTGGCAACCGCGGTATCGAGAGCCGCCACGCCCTGGATATCCAGAATGATGATTTTCGCGGACGTTTCAGTCACTTTGGTCAACATCGCTTCCATCATCTGCTGAGCCCGTGCCGAATCAACCACACCCACCACGGGCAAGACAACGATACCGTCCCACAATTTGATCGCCGGTGTCGATATTTCACGGATGGTCTGGCTTTGCTCGCGCATGATCTTTTCACGTCGAACACGCTCCGTGATATCGATCACATACTCCATCCCACCGACAATATTGCCCTCATGGTCTTTGAGAGAGGCCGTGGTATATTGGATCGGAGTAACTTTGCCGTCGATCGAAATCTCATTGCGTGCAGTCTGATGTTCATCATTGTCAATCGCCAGACGCATCCGGCAATCCGGGGTATTGCAATGCTTGGAGTTCAAAAGGCTGTAACATTTTTTACCTTGGATACTTTCCCATGGCATTCCCAACAGTTTACGACCGGCGGCATTTAAAAAAGTGATATTATATTCGTTGTCGATCGCCATGACTATCGTCGGAAGCTGTTCAAGGATTTCCGTTTGCAGATCGAAACTAGCCATAACACCCTCCCGTTAACGAATGAATTACCAGCGTTTCTTTTGTGAGTATCTAGCTGTTGTTATTTCCTTCATGATTACATCTACTATGCTTTTTTGTCAACTGTGACTCGTCTCAAAACAGAAAGCAGGTCATTTTCGGAGTATTTTTCGATCTGAAAACTCCAATTCATGGATTCCAACTCTTTGAAAAACAGGATGTTTGGAAAATCCGGGCAAGTGAAATTCCAAGGTGAAATGGCCAGAATCCTGTAATTGCTACAAAGAAAGATAAATCAAGCCATCATTCCCTGATGGAACCAGTCCAAATTTCCAACAACCCCCTTGTTTATGCAGCTTGCCGCCAATTATGCCGATGGTGCAAGCCACCGACACGCGGGATGCTTAGTATTAACCCGGCACCTAAAACATGCCAGATGTCTACCGAGCAAAATCATCTACGCTCATCCCGAGTAGGCGACGTAAGTCGCCGTATCGAGGGACCCTTCGAACCAATTTCGCTTCACGAAATCACTCAGGGTGAGCGACGAAAAGCCTTAGGTTTTAAGTGCCAGTTTAATAATACAAAATCTTTGGCTTTGGATTTTCTCTTTTCAGTACGGCGACTTGCTGACAAAGAGCCAGATTCTCCAATGCCAGATCTTCATGAGATAGAAAGAGAGATCGGATGGTTTTGAGAGCCGCATTATTTTCGAAAATAGTGGTTTTCAGCATCATGACACAGTAATGACGTGCAATTTGGACAAACCGTCAAGTCGCTGATATTGTTGGCTTATAGATTTATGGTGAGTGTCTGGACTATGTTCTTAGGTAAATTCGATACAAATGAGATCGTACACATGCATGGCAGGTGGACATTCAAGACGTTAGCGGCAACTGTATTCGGGTTCGCGGTGTTCTCTGTATTCACGATGTACGGCTTTGCGGACGATTCCAACCACCCGTCCCGCGCGCAAACGTTCGAAAGCGGCGATTACTCCCTCTGGCGGCTGGATCGAACGGAATACCACGAGTTCCACGAATACATCCGGCTGTTTTTCGCGGAGCGTTCATCGACCGCAGGCGTCGAGATCACCTACGATCCGAAAGGAATGTTCACGGATGTGGACGATTTCACCGTACAACCCGCACCCGGTTCGGAGCCACCGCAGGAATTGATCGCGCAGGTGCGTAAACGTCTGAAAAACATGGACAAATCGGGCGACCTGGACGAACTGGAAGCGTTTTTCACGAACACTCCCACCCGCGTGTCTCCTTCTCCCCCCTTCGAGTGGGGGGCCCTTCTTTCCTTTGCGAGCGTTCTTCTGACGCCGTTCTGTCTGACACCGATCCTTCTGGCGCTCATGGTCTTCTGGGCACTTCGATACGGACGACTCCCAGAAAATCCCATTCCCGATCCTTTTGACAGATTTACGGACAAACCTCCGCGACTGATGGTGACGACGACGTTTCTCTGCATTGTCGTGCTGCATATCCTGGCCTGCTGCGACCACGTTTTCAACGAGCGCCTGTTTTACGCCGATGAACTCGGCCAGTACCTGGAACCCGCTCATTATCTTGCAACGGGTCACGGCTATCTCGCATGGGAATATATCAACGGAACCCGCAACTGGTTGTTGCCGGGTTTCCTGTCGCTGGTCATGCGCGGGTTGTACACCGTCGGTATCACCGACCACATCACCGTCCGGCTCGTACTGGGGCTGATGGTATCGGTCGCCACCATCGCCGGATTGTTCGTTCTATACCGCCGAATCGGTCCGCAGCGCGGCTACTGGATGACGCTCGCAGCCGTGGCCGCCGTCGGCCTGAATCCCTATCTGCTGCGGTTGAGTGCCAGCGTGATGAGCGAGGCCTGGACACTGGCGCTCCTGCCCTTCGCCATACTGCCGATGTTTTACCCAAAGCAAGGCAAAACAATCCGATCTCTGGCGTTCGGCGCGGCGCTGCTCGGCGTACTCGTCCTGATGCGCCTGCAGATCCTGTTTTTTGTGCCCGCCGTGTTGATTCTCTACCCGCTCACCCTCGGATGGAAACGTTCCACCCTGGCTTACCCCGTCGTGCTCCTGTCGGCGTTCGGCGCGGTTCTGTACCTGGGCTACACTCTGGACTGGATGACCTACGGCTCCTTCGCCCACAGCACGATCGAGAACATCCGGGCGCACTGGGAAAACAGGGCACACCTGCAAATCCTGAGTGGTATCGAACCCTGGCATTATTATTTCAGTTCCGGCAATGTCGGCGCACTGAACGTGCTGGCGGCCATCGGACTGCTTACGTTCGTTTTCACTCTCCGAAAAAGCCTGCGTGACCCGTTCATGCTGCTGCCAATTGCCTTTATCCTCATTCATTCGGCGATCCCGCACAAGGAATTCCGCTTCATCACGCCCGCCCTACCCCTTCTGTTCGTAGGGGTGGCGACGAGGCTCGCCGAGGCTGCGGCTCGCCTGTCGTTGCAGCGCAGACTCCGTGCCGTGCCGCACCTGCTCACGGCGACGTTCACGCTCTTTTTCACTCTTTCCATCGTTTTCGCCCTTCAAAACCTCAAAGACATCGACGACGAGGATGAAGAACTTCAAGTGATGGAATTCCTGAGAAGCCAGCCGGACAACGAAACGATTTGTGTGGCGGGTCTGTCTCCCCTGAACGTCGGCGGGTGTTTCATGCTGGAGAAACGGGCGACGATGCCGTATGGGAAAAATCCTGCCGACATTCTGGACGCGACCACCCCGCCCTTCAATGCCTGCACGTTCGTCGTCATGTCGGTCGAAGACTGGCGGCTTTTTACGACCGGTCGGACCGAACGGCCCTCAAGGCCGGTCGAGACCCTCCTCACCGGAGATAGCCTGGTCGTTCTACGTCCGGGAAACGTTCCCGAGTGACGGTCGCCACCCGACCCATGCAAATCTCATTAACACCCCTGATATCAAGGACTTAGCACGGATCATTCAACGCAAAATTTCAGGAAGGCGCGCAATCGCGGTGGTCAGTCGCTGGAGAAAACTTTTGTGTCGATAATAATGGGTGTAATGGCAACGACAATTCGTCGGGATCTTCTTCCTGACGAGGGTTTTGGGCGAGCGTGCATTCATGATCTCGGTGACCGTCAAGCCGGTGGTAGGGCTGTCCTGGCAGGCTTGAACGGTGCCATCCGGCGTAATTTCCATGGTACGGAGCCCGGCGGGGCAGGGGTTGGTGAGTTCGCCTGTCACAAATTTCGCAATCCCGACGAGGAACTCTCTGGTATCCAACAACAACACTCCATTTTTACGCAGAGATTCCAACCGCGTAGCCATGTTTTTCAATCGCGCGAAGTCTTCCGGGCCTGCGGCCAGGTTTTGTCCATTCCCACGAAATGGATTGTCTCCGCATTCGGGATGCACCAACGAGAAGCGAACGGCCCAGCCGTACTTGCCAAATTGTTCCACGATATCCGGTAGCGTATCGATGGCGGCATTGGTGATTGTCAGGATCGCTTCCTTGTTTAAGCCGAATTCATCCAGTGTTTTTGATACGATATCCATCGACACATGGTCGAGGCTTGTGTCATCCGCCAAAAAAATATCGCCGGATAGGCTGATCATATCGAGGGTTGGCAATAACTTGGGAACCATCGGGTCTCGCTGAATCAGAAATTTGGCGTTGCTCACCATACTGACCAACATGCGTGGATGCGCATAACGGGCCAGTTCGCAAATATCCGCATATAACGTTGGCTCCCCGCCGGTCAATACCGCATGTCGAATCGGTATCGTGTATAGCTGATCGATGATTTCTTTCCAGCGCTCAACGGGAAGTTCCTCTTCCAGATGGGAATTTGATGCGCGAGAGGTTGCGACGGCGCAATAGGGGCATGACATGTTGCAACGGCGTGTCAGCATCAGTCCGGTGGTGCCGGAGCGCCCCAAGATCAGGCCAGGTGCAAATTTAAGCAAGCGCAACTTACGGGCGCGGGATAGGGTCATTTGTGGCTACCTGCGCAGAAGGTTTCTTGTGCGCCACACATGGTAAAGATACGACACCGGGCGTTCTCGAAGGTGTTGGGCGTTGTAGTAGAAGTCGTATAGGCAATTGCAGTTTTCCGGCAAATATTCTTGGAGTCGCTTTTTCATGTCGCTGAATTTTGGTTCATCCAATGCATTGATTTCACTAGGCAAACCGTCGTGACAGGTTTTGATGCTGCCATCCACATCAACCTCGAACCAGTCCCGACCGGCGCGGCATTTCGTGAGTTTTTCCCCACGTTTGAAGGGGGCCATGGAATGCAAAAACCAGTCCGTTTCAGCCACCGGGTAGCCTTCTTTTCTCATCTCGACCAGAGTGTCTGCGAGCTTTTCCAGTTGGGCGATGTCGGCTTCCGTGGTGAAATCCAGATCATCGTGTTGGGTTCGAAAGTCGAAACTTGAATTTCCCGAATGATACAAGGAAATCAGAAAAGGGAACCGATAGGGCTTGAGCATCCTGACGATATCGGGAATTGCATGGATGTTACGCCTGGTTACGGTGGACATAATCGATGGAGACAAGCCAGTCTTTCTTGCCTGTTCCCGTAACAGCGGAAGCTTGTCGAAGGCGTGCTTGTGGCTGTCGTCAGGATCGACTATCGGGTCGAGGGAAAGGGTCAGAAAATCCAGATCGGGCATGGCATTCAAAGCATCGGCGCTAAGAGCCACTCCGTTTGTCATGAGGCAGGTCAAGCTATGCTTGCTCGTTTCGGCCACCAGTTCGGGCAATCCCGGATAGAGCAACGCTTCGCCGCCGGTAAAAATGAAGTGTAGAAAGTTATGCCGCCTGAAATAGTTGATGATTTTGATCCAATTGGCGGTTGGCATCGGAGGCTTGGCGGTTTTCCCGACGACACCGCAATAGCGACAGGACAAGTTGCACTGGCGAGTCAAAATGAGATCGACACCCGTGAAATGATGGGTGGCAAGACGCGCGCCAAAGCGAAGAAAACGGGCAGGTTTCATACTTCTCTGTTTTTACCTTCAACTTACTGTAGTTACACACGAAAATATCGTAAGCGCTTCAATCGGGACCACATACCAAGTGAACATGAGCAAGAGAATATTGGTATGTTTCAGGCCTGCATTGTCGCGATATTTCTCTTTTACGTCAAGGAGATTGCTCAAAAGTCTGTTGCCTCTACCGAGTGTTACTGGCCATGAAACGCACAATCCGGGCAGCTACCCCGGAAAATTCACGAAAACCTACTACGACTTGAAAACTCTCGATCTTTCACTTGTTTCACGATTTTCATCCTCGACAGACTGTTCAGTATGCCTGCGGGTGAAAATCGCTCCAACTTCATGAAATATCTTCGATTTTCGGCGTCTCGCTACGATTTTCATGAATTTTCCGGGCTACAGCAGCGATCGAGCACGGGCTTCCTCTTCATCAAACATCTCTCCCGAGTCGTCAATCGGAGAAAAACTTGTAAAATCAGTAGGTTGGATGGTCATTTGGAGCAAGCGAAGCGCCGTGATTTCGATCCGTACCGGATTGGAAGTCTTCTCGGGCTACTCGACATCCGAACCGAGCATTTCGTCCCCGTTACCTTCGCAAGAATATCGGACGATATCAACCACCTCCGTATCTTCGGCAGGAACTTCCATCAGACTTGGTATCGTTGGACGAAGCATATGCAGTTGTTGCGGACCCAATATCCGTTGTAGAATGATTCGACCCCGACGGTTCCGGCCTCCTTTGATCAACACTTCCCGTGCCGGAAACTCGCCTTCAAAGTCAATTCCTTCCAATCCAATGATCCACCAATCTGTGAAGCCAAACAGGTATTTATCCGGGTCGTCTTCCTGGACAAACATTGGAATCGAAAAAGTGACCGCCACATTCTCAACACCATTGTAGTGGTAAAAAGGATAGAGAGCGTCCGGAAGCTCAATAAGTTCGGGATATGCGCGATATGCGTATAGCGGTGCGCTCTGGGGATTTTTCTTTCCCTCTGGGCGGTAGGTCACGTTTCTACAAGCTCCAGGCCTTGAACTGCCTACGAAACGATAGCAAAGTTCCATATCGCTCAAGACAAGCGAGGAACGCATGGTTAAAATCAGGGCGATTGAATCGTCCTCCAAAGGAACGACCTCGTAGCGTTCCGGCAACCTGATTCCCTGGTGGGGAAAGTCTCCGCGTTGCAGTTTCAAGATGTACAGGGACTTATCAAGAGATCTCTTGTTACGCAATTCCATTGGTTCATATACACCAAATCCACTAATCATTTCATAGTGATATAAGCCCCTCAGGTTTGCGGCCAGATCGTCATAGGAATACCCCTTTGCATAAAGATATTCCGCCACTGTTTTCTGCTCGTCCATGGTCATCTTGTCGGATTCATCCAATTGCTCAAGGAATAAACCCATATGATAGGCCAAGGCTATCACAGCCAACCAGACTATCGTCGCCACCGTTTTAGTCCAAAATACCTTGCGTTTTATTATCTTTACACGTGTTAAGGCATACGAGATCAACCTGAAGGTGATCAATGACCCCACAAACGCATACGCGACCATTCCCGGGAGATGATAATGAGGTTCCATCGATTTTTCGAACACGATTCCCATCGTGGTGATTACAGTGGCAAACATCACTGCAATCAGAACCATCCAGAAAATGACTCGATCCCGAGGGACAAGGGATTCATTGTGAACTTTCAACCGTGTACCAACGACAATCAAAGCAAACAAACCAAGGACAATTGGGACGAGCAATTCCCTTTCAAGCAGCCCTACCACGTTTGCATAATGGGATTCAAATGACACCACGCCCATGGTGATAAACATCACAACCAGCGCAATAACGGAATTTCGAATGCTGGCCTGTCCGCTGGATGCCGTAATCACGATCAACGCAGGAATGAGAAGGATGAACACCAGGTGGGTATCGATGCAAATCGCAAGAAGAATCGACGCCATCAACACCTGCCACAACCTGGCGGACACCAGTATTTGGGCAAACAGCACAAACAAAACCACCATCGGCAATGCCAGAATGCTGTCGTTGAAAAGCCACGGATAGCTCACAGCGACCACCGTAAGCAACAAGTAAATCAACACGGCGACGAAGCCAAAACCTTTGCCTAGCACACGGTTGACGAACAGGTACAACGCACCGAAGGACAGCGCGTGCAGCGCGAGAATCAATCCGAACAACTGATCGATGGAGAATCCCAACCAGAGGAATGCGACCAAACAGTAGGTCCATACCGCTCCCTGGACTAGAAACAGGAAACTGCTCTGTGCACCGATGGAATGGCAGCGCGGTCCGTCCAGGCAATCACGCGCCAGCAGCAAATCTCGTATGATGTCCAACCCCTGCGTCACCCTGGCATCCCATAGCCAAAAAATGAACGCCGCCGCCCCCACAATGGCTAGGGCCTTGACTATATCGCTCACGGTGAGCTTTCTCGATAATTCCCCTGAAAAATCAGTAGGTTTCAGAGCGGAAACCACGGAATTCAATAAGGCAAACGCCAAGCCGACGCCAAGGGTAAGGACGACACTGATTCGATTCCAGACCGTTCTAAATTTCCGGTTTCTCCTAATAAAGAAAGCAATTACCTGCACAATCGATGCAGATAAAAATAAAACGAAACCTACCCATAGCCACATTCGCAACTCAGGCGACACCCAACTGAAACCAAGCCATTCCGAGGCAGGATCGATCTTTTCCGGTTCGTTGACAAATGGAGTCGGCGCATGTGTCGACTCGTAGGATTCAATACTCCCAAGAACGCTTTTCAATAACAATTCCGAGGGGTTCGCATCGGGTGCCGGTTGCACCCGGTAGTGTTCGCTCGTCCACTCACCAGCTCCGGAGGTGTTCCGAACGATTTCTATCGTCGTTTTTTCATCCCCTCGGGTGAAGTTCAATCGCATAAACTCAGGATGCGTGACTACACCGGAAACGATCCAGTTATTCTCAACACGTTGTCCCACGCGAAAGACATCCACGAGTCCGCCGTCTGGCAGTTCATCAGAGGCTGATTCCGCTGGACCGGAAAACAGAAACAAGCTGGCGCTGATAACGAGAATGAGTAGAGGTGGAATGATTTTCATCTAGTATTCGCCCAACAACAGCATGGGAATTCCTTGATATTCGAGGGGTGTGAATCTTTTTGTAGGAAAAATCGCGGTCGGGTGATTTCATCCGACTCAAAAGGTCTTTTTTAAAAATTGTCGGGTGAAAATCATCCAATCTCTACTCTAAATCCATGTTTTTCTGAAAGAACAGCGATTTTCCCCACATTTGAATCACCCCCATATTCGAGTGACTTGTTTGAAAATACCTGCCATTTCGGCAATAATCAAGACAATGCAAGGATCAGCGCTCAATGGGGCTAGCCCGGAAAATTCATGAGGATCGTAGCGAGACGCCGAAAACCGACGATACTTCATGAAGTTGGAGCGATTTTCACCCGGAGGCATACTGAACAGTCTGTCGAGGATGAAAATCGGGAAACGAGTGAAAGATCAAGAGTTTTCAAGTCGCAGTAGATTCTTCATGAATTTTCCGGGCTAGCAGTTCGCAAACGGTTCGAGTATGCTTGTGCATGGCTCCTCAGGGGAAATGGGTTGGTAGGTTTGTCGCCAACACCAACCTAAAACACCCCAAGGAATCTATTGCTTAATCATATCAAATGGTTATGTTGTTTCGGCGAACCCCGGAACTTGAGAAATAAGAACGGCCACGACCACATATGAAATTTTTAATCCAACTTTTCAAACAGAACGCAACGCAATCGTTGATGATATGCCTTTTTACCGCCGTTCTGATGGGCTATGTCATCGCAACGACCGACATCGACTTCATTTTGGACACCCTTTCCGAAGTAAGCCTCCTTCAATTTGCCCTGCTCATTTCGTTTTCCGTCATCGTCGGTTTTTTATACGAGTGCTGGCAGATCCAACTCATTCTTCGGCGCATATCCATCGTCTTCAACTATTCGGAAATCGTCCTGTTAAAGGGCTTTTCCTTGATCCTTCGTTTTTTCAATTACAATATCAGCACCCTGTTGCTATCCTATTTTATCCGAGAAAAAAAGACCCAGCCACTTCCCAAAGGCCTGGGGGCGCTGCTCGTACTGAATGGTATCGATGTCTTCAACCTGTCTTTCATTACGGCGATTGGCATTCTCTCGAACCAGGAACTTGGCCATGCATCTACCCAAGTAGCCTACAGCAGTAGTGTTTTCTACCTTTCGGTTTCCTTGTGCCTTCTTTTCATTCTTCATGCCTTTTTCTGGCCGATCGAACATCACCTGCGCTTTCTTCATTTCATCACAAGGCGTAGTTTTTTTTCCATCTTTCGCAGTCTGAAACCTGTGGATTATCTGAAGTTTGTTCTGCTGCGCTTGCCGCCCACGCTCATGATGGTCGTGGTGGACTATTATGTCATTGGGCTTTTCGGAATTCAGGTCAGTATAGCGGGATTCTTCTCCGTCTACCCCGCTGTGATCTTCATCACAACGCTGCCTATCACGATATCCGGACTGGGCAGCGGTCAACTTGCAGCCAGAGCGCTGCTGGTCACCTTCGTGGTCGGGAAAGGCGCACACACCATTGAATCGATTGCAACGATAGATGCCTTTTCAAACGCTATCATCCTATTCAACTTGACGGTCAAATCAACCCTCGGCGTGATATGCCTCGTGATCGGCAGAAAATATATCCTCGAGTTTCGGGGCTCGTTAAAATAACTACATGATATTATAGAACAAAAGGCTACTTTTTAAGGCCTTGTTCATGTCAAGCGATCCGGGGAGAGTTCATTCCTTTGAGTCCACTGTGCTTTTTCAAAGGACCACCTTTTTCGCCGTTTCGGCTTAATGTGTGCTATAAAAAGTGTATTAGAATGCGGGTTTTGATCGATATTGCCGATTGTCGGGCTGGACAACATGGCCGAAACGACCACAGAGGCAACAACTCATCACGTCAGGTCAAATAAAGACATTGGCCTCAATTTTCACTCATTTTCACGTCCATGGTCTAAATTTGCCTCTATCTCGGTCGCCTGTCCTCTTCATTTTCATCGAAAAATTACTGTCAATTCAAATGATTGCAATGATGAATCGGAAATTCCTGCAACTCTTGTTGAGGCTCACGAAAAAAGCGACATCATCTCCACCAAGGTTGACATTCACAATGTCAGGAGTAGAATTCAAAATATAGTGATTCATCCGAAACAAATAACGACACGAGATCAGGGAAGCACTCGATTTTTTAGGAAATCGTGCCCAAAGATCTGAAAAGAGAGAGAATACTACACGGTTAAAGTGTTGAAGTTAAATGCTTATCCTGTCGAACTGTGCTTTGAGTCAGGTCTGAGAAAACAAGCTTGAATGCCATGCTTTGGGTGCGACGCAGAGATGTAAACAGTATTTAAATGGTTTCGTTTCAAATGGGCAAACGGCAGTCTTTCACTGCATCATGGATGAGAGCATCTGCAACGAAACAACAGCAATGCTTGTGAAAGAAAATGAAGGCTATTGGTGTCAGACTAAATTCAGATAGGTAAATCATGGAAATACTCAAATTTTCGGACGAACATCAAATTTTCCGCGACAACCTGAAACGATTCTTCGAACGGGAAGTGACACCGCATGTCGAAGAGTGGGAGAAAAACGGGATCACGCCGAAAGAAATCTGGCGGAAGATGGGGGAGCAGGGATTTCTCTGCATGGATGTTCCTGAAGAGTACGGAGGTTTGGGTGCCGATTTTCTTTACTCGGTAATCATGACGGAAGAGCTATCGTATACAAATCATACCGGACTGGCTGCCCCACTTCATAGCGATGTGATCGTGCCATATATCACAGCTTACGGTTCCGAAGAACAAAAGAAAAAGTACCTGCCCAAATGCATATCCGGGGAGATGATTACGGCCATTGCGATGACGGAACCCAATACCGGAAGCGATTTGGCCAACATCAAGACAAAAGCGATTGAAGATGATGACAAGATCGTTCTGGATGGACAGAAAACGTTCATCAGTAATGGCATCAATTGCGATCTTATCATCGTGGCGGCTAGAGATCCGAAGGTTGAGAATCCCTACGAGGCAATCAGCCTTTATCTTGTGGAAGACGGAACTCCCGGGTTCGAGAAAGGCAAAAAGATCGATAAAATCGGCTGGCGCTCACAGGATACGGCTGAAATCTTTTTCAATGACTGCCGTATACCGAAAGAAAACCTGCTTGGTTTCAAAGGGGGGGGATTCATGATGCTGATGGATAAGCTTCAGCAGGAGCGACTGATGGCATCCATCGCGGCAGTGGCTGGTGCAGAGCGTATGCTTGAAATGACCATCGAGTACTGCAAGGAGCGCAAGGCTTTCGGGAAGCCGATTTCGAAATTCCAGAACACTCAGTTTGAACTTGTTGAAATTGCTACGGAAGTCAAGCTTGGACGAACTTTCCTCGACAAACTTATCGCCGAGCATATGGAAGGCAACAAGGTGGTTGTCGAGGTTGCCATGGCGAAATACTGGACGACCGAGATGGCGAAACGCACGGCTGATCGCTGTCTGCAACTGCATGGAGGGTATGGATACTGCGAAGAGTACCCGATTGCAAGAGCGTGGAGAGATATCCGTGTTCTGTCGATCTTTGCGGGTACGAATGAAATCATGAAAGGGATTGCGGCCAAGTTTATGGGGCTATAATAGAACGTTTCACGATCACGGTCGGGCCTTGGCTGGAATTCTTTGCTGTTGAGAAGAACATCTTCCCGCGAATCGCGGTGGGGAAGGCATCCAACACGAAGGAGGATTCCGCATGTCGTACAGTGACAGGCCCTGGCTGAAGTCTTACGACAAAGGCGTTCCAGCCGATATAACCATTCCAGATGAAACCTACCTTGATCTTTTACTGGCAGGGTTGAGAGACCAGCCCAATCGACCCGCCCTTCACTTCATGGGAAATACACTGACATTCGGGCAGTTGGATGATCTTTCTTCACGGTTCGCCGCTTATCTTCAACAGGCAGGACTGAAAAGAGGAGATGTGGTTGGGATCAATCTTCCGAATTTACCGCAGTTTCCGATTGCCATCGCCGGGACGATAAAGATCGGGTGCACGGTTACGGGAGTTTCGCCTCTTCTTTCCGGCCAGGAAATGGCGCATCAACTCAAAGATTCCGATGTAAAAGCATTGGTAACCCTGGATGCGATTTACGAGCATAAGTTCTTCAAATACATGGACGATGTGCCAGACCTATCCGTCATTCTTCCCACTGGAATCACGGCCTACATGCCTAAACTGAAAGGCTTTTTCGCCAAACTTTTTAAAAAAATTCCTATCGGCAAGGTCGTTCCGGTGGCAGGAAGAACGATAGCGGATTTTAAGTTCGTGCTTGATTCCACCCGTCCGGACTACAAACCGGTAAGAGTAGATCCGCAGGAGCTTTGTCTTATCCAGTACACAGGTGGAACCACCGGATTGCCGAAAGGGGCACAGCTGTCTCACAGGAACATCGTTGCCAACAATTGCCAGGTTCAGAATTGGCTCAAGCTTGAACGGGGGAAAGAAGTATTCTGCTTCGGTTTTCCATTCTTTCATCAGGCCGGGATGAGTCTTGGAATGCTTGCGTTGGCATTTGGCGGAACGCAGATTCTGATTCCCGATCCGAGAAACACCAATCATATCTGTGGTGAAATCAGGAAATACAAGCCGACCGGACTGGGGAATGTCCCATCGCTTTACCAGATGCTGGTTGACAATCCGAAGTTCAGGAAACTTGATTTCAGCAATCTGAAATTTTGTGGTTCAGGAGCAGCACCGTTCTCTATAGAGGGAATCCATCAACTGGAAGCCGTTGTAGGCAAAGGGATGTTGATGGAAGCATACGGCATGACGGAGACCAGCCCTTTTATTACTTTCAGTCCACACGAGACGAAAAAGAAAATCGGTTCGGTTGGTCTACCGTTGCCAAGTACTTATATAAAAATAGTGGATATCGATACCGGTACAAAAGAGGTTCCTCTTGGAGAGGAAGGGGAGTTGATTTGCAACGGACCGCAGGTAATGATCGGATATCACAACAGTCCAGAAGAAACGGATCATGCCATTCGAGAAATCGATGGAAAACGCTGGCTGTTTACCGGAGATATTGGTCTTATCGATGAAAAGGGTTTTGTTCATATTGTCGATCGTGCGAAGGATATGCTGATTGTCAATGGATTCAAGGTGTTTTCGAGGGAAGTAGAGGAAAAGCTCTATGAACTGCCGTTTGTTGAACTCTGTGCGATTGTCGGTTTGCCGAATCCTGAAAGGCCAGGAAGCGAGATCGTTAAATGCGTGATTCAGACCACTGATTCGTATAAGGATAAAGACAGAACGAAACTGAAAGCGGAAGTTCTGGATTATTGCAAAGAAAATATGGCTCCATACAAAGTTCCCAAAGCAATAGAATTCATTGACGAAATTCCTTTAACAGCAGTGGGAAAAGTCGATAAAAAAAGCCTGCGAAATTGAATTGTTAGAGCACATTGGGAAGTACAATTCGATATCTACACAACCCATGAAAGGACAATTTTCCATTCATTTTAAACTCTTGACTTGGACAAGATTGTTCCCAGGGGATGAATCACAGACGAGCATCAACTCCTCATATAATCCATAGTCCGGATCACTCGCCCGCGGTAACCATCCGAAAGTTGGAATCAATTTACATCTTTAACCCGGAAAATTCACGAAAACCTACTACGACTTGAAAATTCTCGATCTTTCACTTGTTTCCCGATTTTCATCCTCGACAGACTGTTCAGTATGCCTGCGGGTGAAAATCGCTCCAACTTCTTGAAATATCTTCGGTTTTCGTCGTCTCGCTACGATCCTCATGAATAATGCGGGCTAAACTTTCCTTGCCAGAAAGGAAACCTTGTGGTTACACTTGGCCGCATGTCTGCGGGGCCGTGGTGGAATGGTAGACACAGCGGACTTAAAATCCGCTATCCGCAAGGATGTGGGGGTTCAAGTCCCCCCGGCCCTACCAACTTTTCCCATTTTCCCTTGCCATCTTCCGCTTCCCTATTCACTCGGCAGTAAAATCCTGGGGCTTGAAATAAACTTTTTAGACTACCATGTCAGTGCTTGACTGCTTGCCCGAATTGTCATCGATGCTGCGTCATGATGCAAAAATCACTACTTCGAAAATAAAAGCGTGATGTGGACATTATGCTCAGGATATTCGACTTCTCATGTCGGCACTATCCAATAGTCGCTATTTCGGCATAAACGATTCTCCAATTCGGACTTGTCATTAGTCGCAATTGCGCTATACTCGTTGAATATGTTGGAGAAATCACACAGCACCGAAACGGAGAGCGCCATGTCTTGGATGGGAAATATTTGCCAGGGGAAGGTATTTATTGCGCTTATAGGTTCACTGATCCTTTTCGGAGGTTGTTTCGACAACGTAGGGGAAGTGGAAGGCGACTCCTCCAATTCCTGTGAATCGGTTCAATGCGGAGAAAATGCCCGCTGCTCGGAAGGGGCTTGCGTATGCAACGACGGCTACCAGGGCAATGCCGAGACGGGCTGTACGATCATCGATCCTTGTGGAAACGTCCTTTGCGGTCCTCACGCCCATTGCAATCAGGGACTTTGCATGTGTGATTACGGGTTCGAGGGCGATCCCGTCACAGGCTGCACCCTTTCGGATCTCTGTGAAGCGATTCAATGTGGAGAAAACGCCCATTGCACGGAAGGATTCTGCGTCTGCGACGACGGCTACGAAGGCGACCCGTTGACGTCCTGCACGCCAGTCCAATCCTGCGCTACGGTTCAATGCGGCGACTACGCCCACTGCAGCAACGGGGCGTGCATCTGCGACGACGGTTACGAAGGCGATCCCGAAACCGGTTGCACTCCGATCGATTCTTGTGCAGGCGTTCAATGTGGAGCGAATGCCCATTGCACGGAAGGAGATTGTGTGTGTGACGAGGGCTACGAAGGTGACCCTACGGAAGTGTGCGTGTTGCCTTCCGATGCTTGTCGGGGGGTGAATTGTGGTTCCAACGCCCATTGTTCCAATGGGACATGTCGGTGTAACGGGGGATTCGTGGGCGATCCCAGGATGGGTTGCGTAAAAAGTGCTTCCTGCGGGTTGGAAACCTGCGGAATCAATGCGGAATGCGTCTTTGGAAAGTGCGAATGTATTCCCAATGCTTCGGGAGATCCTTTGGTCGAATGCAAAACGCATTGCGACACGCTGCAATGCGGAGAGAACAGCTATTGTGATTTTTATTTCTGCGAATGTCTGCCGGGATATACCGGAGATCCCAACGATGGTTGCGTGGTTTCCGATGAATGCTCGGGCGTTTCCTGTGGGCAAAACGCCTACTGTACCGATTCGGGAGCGTGCCGATGCTTGGATGGCTACGATGGAGACCCGGACGTAAGTTGCCAGAATCTCTGCGAATCTGTGACTTGTGGGGCGAATTCCTACTGTACGAACGGGGAGTGCTACTGCATTCCCGGCTATGCCGATTACGGCGTGGATGGTTGCATCGATCCCTGCGACGAGATGACCTGTGGCGATGAGGCGTATTGTTACGACAGCATATGCTATTGTCCCGATACTTATCTGGGCGATCCCTACGAGGAATGCTACGAGAATCTCTGCCTGGAGCACGGAGGTTGCAACGGTCACGGCCAGTGTGTTCCTCGCACCGGGGTATGTGATTGCTACGAAAACTATGCCGGGACAGTCTGCGACGAATGCGCCTCGGGATTTGCCAACTACCCCGACTGCCTCGAAAATCAATGGTACGAAATCGACCGCATCGTCATCGACCATTCCGGGGGATACCTGTCGCTGGAGGCGAGTGTCCAGCTAAGTGTTCATGCGGAAAACTCCCGAGGAGATTCCGTGCCGATTCCCGACGATCAAACGCTCACCTGGACTTCCACACAGCCTTCCATCATCAACATCGGCAGGTATTCAGGAAGACTGTATTGCGATGCGGCTGGGGAGGCGGAAGTCTACGCAAAGTTGCAGCCGTTGAACCTCGTCTCGGAAAGAGTGACGTTCACCTGTCTCGCTGAACCCTCTGAAGACAATATCCGTGTCGTCCTGGTGGATGCTCGCACGAAGCAACCCATTGAAAATGCATATATTTTCTTGAACAATGACTATCTGATCGGTCCGAATGAAGGTTCCGAGGGGAATCCCTATTACTACCAGATCCTTAACGTGGCTTCCGAGTGCTCGGATGGTTGCGATTACCACATCTTTCACGAAGATTACGACTACATGTCCGTTTTCGGGCTGAAAGGAAACGATTTCTATTTCGAACTTCAATCCAACGAAGAACTTGGCCGAACCGGTGGAATTCGCGCGGAATTCGACAAATCCCTGATGCCCTCCACTTCCAACGAAATATGGAGCGCCCAAGCCGCGTTTCCACTTCGTGGCGACCTGTCGAATCTTCGCGATCCTTCGTTTTCCAGCGATCCCGTCACGACGCTTATCCAGGTGGGAAGTATTCTAAACGAGTATATCCCGATACCGTCGGGAGTGGAGTTGGAACTCAGTGGCTCCACAATGAAAGAAGGATTTCAGATTCTCGCCCCGGAGAATGCCGCAAGTACCGCTTGGGCTTTCGGATATTCGTATGGCCTGAATGAATATATCGGGGAAATTGCTCCTTACTTCAATGATCTCGACGACATCGACTTTCTCAAAATGGCGAGTATTTCTCATTCTTTTGCAGAGGATGGCTGGCACGGCTTGCTATCCCCCTTGAGTCTGCATACCGTCACAAAAACCTGGGACGACACGGAACCGACCTATCTCGACAATCTGCCCGTGGCGGATGATCTGGTGTTTCGCAGAAGTTTCGAACAGTCGGTGGAGATCACGATTTCCGAACAGATTCCCTGGATCGGCAGCGGAAATTGTGGCGAAGGCGTGTATGGCATGGTGGCGGCAATGAAGCCGGGCGAAGGATTGATTCCATTGGGGTTCGGCTTCGGCTACAACGAAGGGGAATGCTTTACCGGTAGTTTTGACATTCGATATGCGCCACGGCATTCCGGTCTGGAAGGCTTGCCTCTATACGTGATTCTGGGAGCACAAAACCAGGAAACCATGCAAAATATCCTGAACAATCAGAACGATGATGCTGCATTCAACATTTTGTTCTCGGTTTCGCCGCAAATGTACCTTGCGCCGATATTCACCTACCCGTTCGGCAGTGTTGTTGTGAAGAAAATCGAAGCCGACGAAGCGATGCCGGAAAGCCTGACGTTCGACGATTTCGGCACATTCGATGTCTCCATGGCGGTTGAAGTGTCGGAATCCATGATCGCGATTGAAAATGCACCCGATACGAACGCGACGTTCTTTAGGATGACGATCGAAAGCGAATCGGACGAATACACCTCATCCTGGCAGCGCCGATACTGGCACTTTTACGTTCCCGCTGACACGGCGGGAAGCTATTCTTTAAACGGTCTTTTCATTTTAGATGTAAGTCGTATAAGCGGAATGCGGAAAATCACTGCAGCCAAACTGAATTCCGATGGAAATCCAGTGAGTTACAGAGAACTGTTCGAGAACAATAATACCAATATGGATCGCCTGAACGAGATGTTCGAGAGGTATACGTTCTTTAGCCAATCGAACGAGGCAAGCGAATGCGAAACGAATTGCAGTGCATTCGAGTATTGTGACGTTTATCACTATCCGTCCCCCATTTGCCGGGAAATCTCCTGCCAATGCTGCCACGAGTCCGACCCTTGCGACGGTTCCGACGAATGCACTTGGATTGGCAGCGATTACGGATACTGCGCGCTTTCTTGCACGGAGGATAGCGATTGCGCCGGAGGTTTCGAATGCATTGGAGGCTACTGCAAAGTGATGAGCGGCAAAGTATGCCCTACCGATTTGGGTGAAACTTGCGCCCCCTATGGCACCAGTTCACCTGGAAGAGTGTGCAATTTCGGCACGTTATGGCCCGGACGTTCCTGCGAAAGCGGCGATGCCTGCATCGGAGTTTCAGCGGATTCAAGCAGTAGCGAGTCCCAATGCGACACCAATCAGGATTGTGTAGAAATGGGATATGGGGAAAACGGATATTGCGACTGGACGTATGGTGGCTACTGCGGACTATCCTTATGCGTTTCCGAATGCGATTTCCAGGGCGAATGTCCTACCGGGATGTGCCCAATGCTTATTTCAAGTGGATCGACCTGCGTTTGTATCCCCGCCACAAGCAGTTATGCGCAGTGCAACGGAGACCAGAGTCCCGGCGAAGTTTGTGAATACGATGGTAGTGATAGCACGATGTATTTTCAGGGACTGTATTGTGAAGAAAACTCCGTGTGTTTCAGCTACTCCGAAACAACAGCATTCGAATGCGACGAAAGCAGTTCGACAGCCGATGAGGACTGCGTGGAAATTGTCGGGCCCGGCTCAATCTGCCAAGACAGCTACTGTCGCATGTCGTTTTGTGCAGGACAATCCACGAAGGATTCCGAAGGAAACTGCGATTGTTCCGACTTCACCGGGCCGAACGGTGAGCAGACCTACGACATTGGCTTCTCGTATGATGAATATCCAAATCGTTGCTGGTGTGCCCCACCGCCATACGGTGCCTCAAGCGGAGAATAACCAAACTTTTAGAAGTCATCCTAAAATTACATTGAGTGTCACTACTGTCCGGTTAATAGTTGAATAATTCCAACTGGTTGCCGACACCTTTTTTGTGACTTGTGTAGTCCGGTGGCATTAGAGCCTGTAAAATAGGCTTCCTCTCGAACAAAGACACGCTCAAAATCTGTAGAATTGTGTAGAGGCTCAGATCGTCGAGGCCAAGTCGTTTCTTCAGTATTGCCACCAGCACATACACCGAAATCACGATCCAGATTTGCGTTTTGACGGCATTCTCGCTGGTTCCGAAGAATGCCTTGATTCGCAAATGTTGTTTGATCCACTTGAAAAACAACTCCACCCGCCAGCGGAGTTTGTAGAGCTTGGCTATATCCAGAGCGGCCAAGACAAAATTGTTCGTCAAAAAAACATAGCGCCCGTTCGTTTCCCGATCGACGAATTTCACCACTCGAAGTTTGTCCGGATAATCCTTTTTCGCGTAAAAGCCCGTCAGCACCACGGTCTGATCGCATCGCAAACCCGTGGCTTTGTCCACTTTTTGCGAATACAGGCGACAGTACCTGGTATTGTGCTTCGTTCGTGTGATGAAAAACGCCCCCTGCCGGTTCATCGTGAACAGTCGCTCGAAATCCAGGTATCCACGATCCATGATGTAGAACGAACCCGCTTCTACCGGCAACAGATCCAGCGCGTTCACGTCGTGAACATTGGCGGGAGTGACATGTACCCAGCAGAGAATGTCGCCCCGCAGATCCAACAGCGTGTGAGCTTTCACACCGCCTTTCTTTTTGCGAAAATTCGCCCATGGAAACAGCGACAGACAAAGATCGATGGTGGTGGAATCGAAAGCGTAGGCTGTTTCTTGCAATTCCACATCGAAGGAGTCTCCGGCATACAGATCCCTTGCCTGACGAATCAAGACCTGGGCGAAATCCATCCAGATGCGCCAGTCTCGACGCTCGTTGGCGTCGGCCAGCGTACTTCGGGAGACTTTGCCGCGAATGCCCATGTGGTACAGCTTGGGCTGCATGGCACGCAGACAGCATTCGATGTCGCGAACGCTTTCTCGATACGCGAGTTGGGCAAACGCCATGCACAGGAATTGATCCATGCAGGTGAAAGACCGTACCTTGTAATGTCCTCGATAGCGAGCCACGCATTGACGAAACTCCCGCATCGGAAGAAAGTCCATGACTTGCGAAAAAATGATTCGTCCAGAATTCATCGGCAACTCCGCAGAGATTAGAGTTGCCGCAGGGTACCAGTAATTTCAAATCGATTCGCCTTGTTATCGCCCTTATCTAACTGTATTTTCTATACTTTCCTGACTTCCGCACTGGGACACCCTGAATCAGTGAAGTAGGTTATGAAGTTCCTGTTGTTGCGGATCCATACCGAGCAGGATGTGTCGAGGGCTGGGATCATCGGGTAATTCTACGATCATCTCATACATCGTATGGGTCAGTTCCACGGCTCGTTGTACGCTGATTTGCGATTCACTTGCTTCCAGCAGGCGTTCCAGTTCTTTGTAAAGCGTGTACGCGACAAAGGCCACACAGACATGAGCCTGGATGCGTCGTGGACGGTAATGATAGATCGGTCGGATGCGCAAGTCCGTTTTGGAAATCCGAAACGCCTTTTCGACACGCCACAATTGCCGATAATTGTCGATGACCTTGGATGCCGAGTGAGCCGTGCTGGTCAGATAGCCCTTCAGGCCGTCCCAACGGGAGGCCTGCTCCACTTTCGTCTCGTCGATGTCGATCTTCACATCACCCACAAGGCGGAGAAATTTGTTGTAACCACGTTGATTGATCTGTTGTTTCGTCAACCTGCCCGATCCGATTTTGCCTCTGAGCTTTTTGAGTCCTTTCTCGCGATTGTAGGCATCCTTGGCCGCCCGCTTGTCGGAGTAAGATACGATCAACCGATGACCGTTGCCCTTGTCGATCACGAGGCTTGCTCCGTTTATCAGTCCCGCGCTCTTTTTCAAAATCTCCGCCTGTATGGCCTCCGATTCGTTGCGTAATCGCGCCCCCACGATGAAAGGATAGTTTGCCTCATCGAGGCATTTGAGGTTCTTTGCCGATAACATCGTCGCATCCGCCACGACGACCGGTTTGCCCAGACGATACCTGGCCCCGATGGCATCGAGAACCGGCAGCAGAGTGTGGCCCTCGAACGTATTGCCTTCGAAAATATCGTAGCCGATGGGAAAGCCTTTCTCGCCGATCAACAAGCCGAGCATGATCTGCGGATGCTGAAACTTGCCATCCTTGGAAAACCCGACTCTGCGCAGGTCGTCTTCGTCTTCGGCCTCAAAGTAGAGTGTGGTCATGTCGTAGAAAACGACGGAAATGGTTTCGAGAACGGATCGGGAGTAGTCGTAAGCGATTTGCTCGACCTGTTCCTTGTATCGGTCGGCCAGCTTGTCCAGAAAGCGATAGATGCGATCCACCGAGATTCGCTTGCCCTGGTAGCGGTACAGGTAATCGACGGTCTTGAGTTTGCTGGTCGGATAGGCCAGGCGTGCGATCACAATGTCGCGAAACAGTTGCTCCGGGACGGCATCAAAGCCGAGGCGATCGAACAATGCCCCAAAGATCCGTTCGGGCCCCACGGTTCGAATCTGGCTGTTTCGTACGCGATGAACGAAGTCGAGTACCGCTGCGTTGCGCGTCTCGTCTTTCGGAAACAATTGGTACTGACCGGATTGACGCGCAATGAAGGCGTGTCCAAGCGCCACGAGGCGTTCAATCTCTTCGGGATCGCTGGTGGAACCCATCCGATACCCCCTCGTCTTGTCGATGACCTGGACGCTGATGGTGCCGCTTTGATTGCGCTTCCGACGAACAAACATGCCTCATTTTACCACCGGGACACCCAAATTTGAAATCCAAACAAGTGATTTCAGTAGGTTAGAGTGTCATTTTTCTGTACGTGCGGAAGTCGGGATAAATTTCAAATCGATTCGCCTTGTTATCGCCCTTATCTAACTGTATTTTCTATACTTTTCTGGTTTTTAAAAATCAATAACCGAACAGTAGTGAATTGGATTATATTGCCGACGCCGGAGATCATGAAATCACGGTGGAACGGAAATTCAACGTTGGATTTGAAGATCCAAGTCTCGAAATTATTTGGTTTGAAATCTTTACGGACGAACACGGAGATGTTTTCGCTCAGATCGGCCTTCCTGCGCTGATATCGATGTCCGAGGAGGGCTGGAAGGTCGTTGGCATCGATAGAATCAAGC
Source organism: Myxococcota bacterium (assembly GCA_963663525.2). Lineage (GTDB taxonomy): Bacteria > Myxococcota_A > SURF-8 > SURF-8. The sequence goes on along the minus strand of CAXXHC010000001.1, from coordinate 1,180,048 downwards.
GCAAACGCAAAGGCACGCTGGCTACATTCCTAGATAGTGTCGTCACGAGATATCCAGCCAAAGAAAGAGGCATCGAATATGAACGGCGGCGAGGAAAGATGCGGCATTTTTTGCGTATCTCGTAGCAATTCCCCTCCAGCGTTTCAGCTTCAAAAAGGCATTTTCGACCAGATGCCGCGCACGGTAAAGCTCTTTGTCGTAGGGTCGTTGGACCTTCCGATTCTTCTTCGGCGGGATGACCACCTCCATCTCCGCATTTTCGGCTTCTTCGATAATCTTGTCCGTATCGTAGCCACGATCGGCCAGCAGATACTCGGCATCGATCCCTTCGATCAGTGCGCAAGCCTCCTTGCAATCTGCTCGTGGACCCTCCGTAACAATCGCTCGGACCGGATTACCATGCGCATCCACGGCCAGGTGTATTTTAGTGTTGAGCCCCCTTTTGTGCGGCCCATCGCCTGGTTGCCGCCTTTCGCTCCTGCCGCGTGCGGGTGAACTTTGACGTGGCTGGCGTCGATCATCAACCATTCGTAATCGGGATCGTCGATGAGGATTTCGAGCAATCCCTCCCAGATTCCTTTATCGCGCCACCGGCAAAAGCGACGGTTGGTGTTGTTCCAGTCGCCATAATCCGGCGGCAGATCACGCCACGGAGCACCGGTGCGAAGAATCCAGAAAACAGCATTGATGAAGCGTCGATTGTCTTCGGCAACACCACCCCAAGAACCTTTGCGTCCCGGTAAATGAGGTTCCAAGAGTTCCCATGCATGATCGGAAATGTCATGACGATGATAGGCGGCTTCCATAGCAGTTCCCTTTGATATATTCTATTCAAAAGAAATATATCAAAAAGACAATGATCATGTCTAGAATATTCGACTTCTCGTGACGACACTATCTAGATGAATACAATAGGAAATACCGATGATCTTACCCTACGTCCAGATCGACGAACGCTGGTACATGGTCGTCCACTGGCGGGAGAACCTCCCGCCGACGGAAATCCTCACCCTGCGACCGCTTACGGAAGAAGAGACGGAAGATTTGGATCGGGCGTTGCTCGATGTCCAGTTTGAGGTCTGGGCTACGCAAATACAGCGCTTTACGTCAGCGAAAAAGTAGGGGTTCTTCTTTCACTTCACGGCACATCGGAAACCGCTATTATCATTCCAGGACGATGGTGAACTATTTAGGCTAATCACGAATACCCCCGATCTTGAACCGCCACTCCAGCCTCCACCTTTCGAAGATACAGCAGGGAAGACATTGCTGCTTGCATTAGTACCTTGGTATTCTGCTATTTTTACATTCCACGTGCCGTCACCATGGTACTCGTCCCCTCCTTGTGTCAGACTATTCGAGGCATCCTCCGGTCCACCCTGCCAGTTCGCTGTCCACTCCCACAGGTTGCCCACCATGTCGTAGGCACCGTAGCGACTGATACACTGAGAAGCCGAACCCGTAAGGATCGTCTCGTTTGTCGTTCCCCAAGTCGAACCCGAAGGCTTGCTGTTTTCCCAGATGTTACAGAGTTCAGAATCATCTTCCGGGTCCGCATCATGGGGATCGGGTGTGCCACTAGCGGCAACTTGCCATTGCCAATCCGTAATCAAATGCTTGCCGGAAGCCGCGCAGGCTTCCGCCGCTTGAAACCAGGTAATCCAACGTGAGGGTTCCACGCCCTCCATCGAGCACGCGTAAAGCCGCTTGTAGGGTAAACCCGGCGAATCGCCAGAGGGATCGTCCATGCCGTTTCGGTAAAAACCTGCCACATGGGCGTCGTTAACTGTTGTTCCATATTTAGTTCCGGTGCAGTCAGCGTTTTCGTAAATGGTCGATTCATATCGATCCACCCAGAAATCCCCCACCTTGACCATCTCGTCGTAGACTCCGGTGCTGACTTCCTTACGGCAGTAGTAGCCGGTGGCGAGTACGTCGGCATCGTCTATTTTGTCGTATCCCGGCGGACAGTACTGGTTTTCCAGGTTTTCCAATCGGGTCAGTAGGTCGGTGGTGGAGGGTTCACTCTGGCCTTCGACCGTACACAACGAGGTTGTAACGTTGCCCGACGTATCACCCCCGGACAGGTGGCTATGGCGTAAAAAGATGGTGCCATTCGATTCGGTTTTAGCGGTGTATAGCGACCCATCCCCTGATGTTTCAAGCCGGGAATTATAAAGTTTCACTGATGAATCAACCCAGGAATACACCGTACGGTTTTCTCCGCCTTCGCCACTCACCGACAAGTTACTATTGGAAAGCGTTACCGTTGATTCATAGGAGCGTAGAGCATTGATCACGTTAGTGGCATCACCGCGCTCTCGAATGATCTTCAGGTTTCGACCGGTGACGTTCGCGCCTAGTGCGTAGAAGGTGCTGGGATTCCGATTTGAACCACGCTGGAAAAAGCGGCTATCGGCAAGGTCGGCATCTCCAAGGCGAATATAAGAACGCCCGACCACGTTCAGGTTTCGGCCTGTCAGGGTCCATCTGCCCCAGGAGCCTTCCCCATATATGGCGTCCTTATCGTCTGCCTGGCTTTCGATATGGCAATTTTTTATCGTTCCGTTCGAATTGGAAGCGATGTACAGGCCAAGGCCGTTTTCCGCCACCACAATCAGATTGTCCAACTCGTACTCACTTCTAGCGTCCAGTGCCGTAATCAACTCTACACTTCCTTCATAAACGGAAGAAGCCAGGATCTTGCTGTCGAATAGCCGAATATTCTCAAGGGTATCACCAATAATTTGGACCGTGGTACAAATGACTCCGGTGGCAGTATTTTCGATGGTCAGGCCACTTATACTTGTGTGGGAAACCTCAATTAGCAAGGTTGGGTGATTGTTGTCCCACCCGCCCGAAGCCGAACTGGTAATGAACGTTGCATCTCTTCCCGCACCTTTCAAATGGACGTGGGACTTCATATCGATATAACCCGCACCAAGGTCGTAATACCCCGGAGCGACGTAGACGACGTAGGGATTGGTTTCGCTGGCATCCGTAATGGAATCGATGGCGGCTTGGATGTCGCTGAAATCCCCCCCCGATTGAGCCACGGTGACGAGATTCCCCGGCTTTTTCAAAAAGGCAACAGCCAGTTCGGTTTCGTCCACACAGCCGGAACACTCAAGGTCATACGCCACGGTAGACGCATCCGCTGAAAGTGCGCCACTGGCTTTGCCAGCTTCATCCGCGAGACAGATATTGAAACTCACTTCGCTTTCCTCAACACAGCCGGAACAAGCTAAATCCGAGGCGCTGGAAGCGGTTAGCGCGCTGGTGGCCACACCGCCTTGGGAATCGCTGCCCGCATAGTTGAATGCCACATCGGTGTTGTCCACGCAATCCGTACATTCAAGACCATACGCCACAGTGGCCGCATCCGCCGAAAGAGCTCCGCTGGCTTTGCCGGTTTCATCAGAGAGGCAAATATTGAAACTCACTTCGCTTTCCCCGACACAACCAGAGCAAGCCAAGTCAGAAGCACTCGAAGCCGTTAACGCGCTGGTTGCCGCACCACCTTTGGAATCACTGCCTGCGTAGTTGAATGCCACATCAGAGCTATCCACGCAACCCGAACACGCCAGATCCGAAGCCACTCCACCCCCGGAAACGTTCTGGCAATCAAGCACCGTGCAACCGTTTTGGCCGTCGGTGTCTTCCGCGCCATCGCAAAGATAGTTTTGGTTCAAATCCCAGCAACTGAAACCATCCGTTCCGTCTTCTCCATCCAGCCCTTGGCAATCCTCGGTGGTACAGGTGCCGGAATCGTTGAAATCCTCGCTTGCGGTGTCGCAAGCTCCATTGCCGTTCAAGTCCCAGCAATGAATCCCGTCCGCGCCATTTTCTCCCGCAAATCCGGCGGCGTCTCCAACCCATTTACCTGTATTATCAATTACTTCCGTCTCTCCGACCATGACTGAACTGGCTTTGACCAATCCTTCGACCGAAGCAGCCTTTTGCGCCCAAGGAACCGAACGCAAAGGTTGTCGTGGGGAAAGAATTTCGCAGGTTTCTCGTCCACCATCCTCACAGACTTCGATTTCGAGCCATAAATCCGCATGGTCGAACAATCCTTCCGTAAACGCCGTCACGGCTCCCAGCGGCACATTGAAAAAGCCGTTTTCCACCTGTACTCCCAGAGTTTCCGACCACAAGGCGGCGTCGCTCGTGCCGTCCGTTTCGTGGTCGAACAGACGAAAGGTCAGGTTGCGTCCGTCGTTGATCGGCAAGCCCTCGGAATCTTTCAATGTTCCGGCATAGTGCAACGTGTCGTTTCCAGACCCCCACGCCGAAGAGAGCAGCAACAGCACGATTCCCAACGCCAACATGCATCGTTTCATGGATTCATTCCTCCAATAGCCTATTCCTGAGCAGGCGAAAGCGACATTCCGCCCACGAGTTCGTAGCTTTCGCTCTGTATCACCGTCGCGGCTGGACTGGATACCAATCCACCCGTCAGCGAGTAATTTTCGCTTGAGACCCGATTCCAGGACGAGGGCGAAAACGTATCGATACAACAGCACATTCCGGCTTCCACCGATGTTTCGGTTTCCACGTCCGCTTCGGAATTTTCTTCTATCTCGGTTTCTTCTTCGAGTTCGATTTCCACTTCCGGCTCGATTTCCGGTTCGGGATCTTCGTCTCCTTCATCGTCAATCTGATCCTCGAAATCTTCATCGGAATCGGCGGGAATATCGGTTTCCTCGTCAGGATCTTCATCGAAGGAATCCTGGAGGTCTTCTTCAAAATCGGGATCGTCATCGAAAAGTTCTTTGTCCATGTCGCCATCCGCGTCGGGTTCCTCATCCGTTTCTAGTTCAAGATCCTCGTCTCCCCCCTCCGAGGGTACGCAAATTCCTTCTTCGCAGTCGTATCCTTCACGACAGGTGCTATTGCTAAAACAGGCTTGTCCCTCCCCGCCGAGGTCTTCGAAAAACATGCCGCAACCAGAAAGAAAAACCACTCCAAACAGCACAAAATTCAAGAAAGATGAAACCATGCGTCTGCTGCCGGTTGAATTGGAAATACTGGATATTTCTAAACAAATTTTCATGCTTCTTGCCATTTCAATTTCTACCAGGTCAGGTGCAACATCATTCCGAACCGTTTGCCGTCCGTCGCCGGAGCCATGGACAGGTTTTGTCGTTTCGCCCAAACTTCGTCACCGGGAGAAAGTGCCCACAGCACGATTCCCGTCACCATAGCCGCTCCGCCAGCGACGAAAGCCCCCGTCATCGCACCTTCCCATCCAAGGCTTGCGCTCTTGGCACTGGTATCCCCAGCTTCGTAGTCTTTTCCTTTTTCGGAAGCCTGCCATGCGGCGATGCCACCAAAAGCACAAAGCCCCAAACCCGTAAAAAACGAGACATATCCATATTTTTTGTACGGATTCATCGGATACGCCGTGGTAGCTGTAGGCGTGTTTTCTTGGGAAAAACCGTTCATTTCAGTTTTCAAAGAAGACGACGGAGAGGAAGTTTTTTTACCAAACAACTCGGCCACGGCATCGGGAAGGACACCGATCAATTCGTTGATATCACCTTCCACTTTTCGGCTGGCGCGCCGGATAACTTCGGCTTTACGGACGTTGATCCGTTTCAGGTTGAGAAACCAGAACCTTCCCACGCGCCCCAAATCCCCGGCGACGACCTCCGGAACACCCAACGCCGCCCCGATTTCGGCCAAGCAGGAAGAGGATTCCACACCACATTGCTGCTTTTTCTGCTCTCCTTGAAGGAGGGCTTGAATATCCGATTCGGAAGTAACCTTTCGACCGGATAATCGCTCCACTTCCGAGGCGATAAAGCCGGAGATAGAATCGATCTCTTCGTCCGATCCCCCCTGCTTTTTCTCCAGTCGCCAGACGACGATGCCTTCAGTATTGGCCGCAAAACCCACGCTATAGCTGAAAACAAGGAGTCCCCACAGAAAAATCGAAACCTGAAAACGGAACGGTCGCATCCTTCGTCACCCCATGTAAATACGGAACTTGCTAGGATTTTTGATTCAAAAAGGATCGTACAGAAGCACAACGATTTGGTCAAGCAGGATATACCGAATTTCGGTTGCAGTAGACTATCGCCAAAATTTTAAGGCAGCCTCTAACAATCGGTTTTCGACGTTCTGATTTATCCTATTCGTCCATTTTATGTGCTGGAAGTGTATTGGGGTCGCTTTTACGTGTTTTACAGCTTCCGTTTACATTCCTTTTTCAATTGCAGGTCGCGTGAATTGATCCAAGGCGCGTCAACGGTTCACCCATTCTGCGTTCCCCGGAGCGACTTACCCTATCGTGCAGGCCAGTTTGGCATAGCGATCCAAATTGTAGGCAAGGTTTCGTAAACCGATCTTCACCTGCGCACGCACCAGGCCGACGGTTTGCACCAAACCGTCACGGGCCCGCCTCGCTTGCACCCCGAAAACATGCTCCACACGGCTGCGCACCCTCGAACGTGTCCGGTTGCCGCTCTTTTCCCATGCCGTCAGCGGATGATTCCTGTATCCCTTGCGTTGCAGGTGTTCGCGATAGCCCAATTCGTCCAGACGCTGCAGCGTCTCGCCCGAACGATACGCCGAATCCGCCCACACCTCGCGACTCGAATTGCCGTCGTCCAGCAACTCTTCGAACACACCACTGTCGTGCACGGCCGCGTCCGTCACCGCCCAGCGCCGCACGAACTTGTGCTTCACGTCCACCGAAATGTGGTTCTTGTATCCGAAATACGTACTCCCGCGCTTCTTCGTCCAGCGGGCATCCACATCTTTTTGCCGACGCTTCGCCTCGCTCCAGTCCTCGATGCGCTCGCCCTGCTTGATTCGCAGGTTTTCCTCGCGACCGTTGCGCTGCTTGGGTACACTGACAATGCAGGCATCCACGATCTGCCCTTTCTTCGCAGAAAATCCGTGCGTTTCCAGAAAGCCATTGAAACGCTCGAAAATCTCTTCCACCAAGCCAGCCTCCTTGAGTCGTTCGCGAAAGAGCCAGATCGTCTTCGCATCGGGAACCCGGTCGCCGAGTTCCAACCCCAGAAAGCGCATGAACGACAGGCGGTCGAGCGTCTGCTGCTCGGTCTGATCGTCGGAGAGATTGTAAAGCGATTGCAGAACGAGCAGTTTGAACATCAAAATCACGTCGAACGCTTTGCGCCCGGCATTGGACTTGCGCTGCTTGTCGTGAACCGACTCCAGGCTCTCACGAAACGACTCCCAGGGCACCAGCGCGTTCAACTGGACCAGCGGATCGCCGTTGGCGTCGATCTTCATCAGACGGAACTGCAAGTCGAAAAGTCCGGGCTGTGACATGGTCAATACCTCTCGATAGCGTGAGTGACTGTCGATTCTCAGTATATCCGAGCGGTCTCTTCATTCGAAAGAATTTTAGCTGATTTTTAGAGGTTGCCTTTTAAAAAAAATCGCAGTGTCACTTCGAATTTTCAAGGTGCCGAAAATGCAAATAACACCGCATGGAAGACACTTTGAAGCTAAGCCTAAATTGCTGATATTACAAGGAAAGGATCTGGTGAAGGGGTTGTAAACTCCAATTAAGGAATTAACTTTGGTTACGTGTTCGCTGACAATCCATCCAGCGCGGAAATCGAATTTTTCTATCGAGGAATCCAGGCGGTTAAAAGGGAGGAAAAATTGGCCGTTGTGCTTATCGTCTGGGAAACTTGGACACGGAGTTAATGTGTAGATGGAGTTGATTCCGGCTCCCAAGATCCGGCAGAATGACCGGAGGAAGGAGCGAGTCATGAGTGAGAATCCGAAAAAACGCCAAGCTTCGAAACAACCGAAAGCCGGTACCCGTGAGGATGGATCGGGCGAGGATTTCATCCGTAAGGTCCGACGCAAAACCCGTCGCCGGTACACCGCCGAGGAAAAAATCCGCATCGTGATGGAAGGTCTGCGAGGCGAGTTGTCCGTGGTGGATCTGTGCCGTCGGGAAGGCCTTCATTCCAACGTCTATTACAAGTGGCTGAAGGACTTCATGGAGGCGGGCAAGGCCCGACTGTCGGGGGATACTCGCCGGGATGCCAGCAGGGATGAGGTGGACGGCCTCAAACGTGAGAATGCTCGGCTCAAAGAGCTGGTTGCAGAACTGGCGATCGAGAACCATGGTTTAAAAAAAATTGTGAGCTGAAACTCTACGAGAGGCAAGGAAAGGAGCATCTCATGATGGAGCAGAAGCTTGCGATTTTGACCGAGGTGGAGAGGAGTCCCAACAAGAAGAAGCACTTGGAATCCTTGGGGGTATCCCGCTCGACGTACTACACTTGGAGAAAGCGGGTTCGCCGGGAGGGGAAGACCGGCCTGGAGCATAAAGGACGTGGGTCGCCGGGATGGAACCGCCTGTTGGATTCGGAGCGGGAACACGTACTGGAGCAGGCACGAGCGTTTCCTCCGTTGAGCAGCCGGGAGTTGGCGGTTCGGATCACGGACAGCGGTCGGTTCTACATCAGCGAATCCAGCGTGTACCGAATCCTGAAGGCGGCGGGTCTGATCAAACCCCACATCGTCGAAAAGAAGGCTGCCAAAGAATATCATACGAAGCCCAAACGGGTGAACGAGCAATGGCAGAGCGACATCACGTACATCAAGATCGTCGGCTGGGGTTTCTATTTCCTGATCTCGGTGCTGGACGACGTGTCCCGTTTCATCCTCGCCTGGCACTTGTCGCAAGACATGACGGGGGAGTCGATCTCGGACGTGGTGGAGGCGGCCCTGGCTTTCGCCGGAATCGAAGAAAACGACAAGAAGCCGCGTTTCCTGTCCGACAACGGCTCCGGCTACGTGGGAGCGGCGCTCAACGACTACCTTGATTTCTGGGGCATCCGGCACATCTATGCCGCGCCGTATCATCCCCAGACCAACGGCAAGATCGAGCGATATCACCTGACGCTGAAGATCGACGGCAGTCTGTTGGTGTTCACGACACCGGACGAGTTCGTGCGTTTCATGGAAGTCTTCGTCGATTACTACAATCACGAACGTGTCCACGAAGCCCTGGGGAACGTGACCCCGGCAGACGTGTACTTCGGACGCCGGGAGACCATCCTGAAGGCCAGGGCAGAGCTGAAAGAGCGGTCCATAACCCGCCGCAAAGCCAAGAACCAGTCCGGTATCGACCTGAAGCTGCCGGTCGAACCGATTCGGAAAATGGCCGACGATCATCCCTACTGGAAGTATTTCGGGGTGTTGTCTCGGACGGAAAAAGCGGATCTGCTTGTCGGTAAAGGAGAAACAAGTTATGCTGATTGAACCTGCCTGGAGGATAGGGCAACGCTGGGGAGCGACCCGAGCGCCACGGTGGGTGAACGGCGGACAGGCGGAGCTTCATGCTCCGTCGTCCCTTTATCCCCTATCCGTTGTTCCAAGAAAGCGATAAACCCAAAACAACGATGGAAACAAGTACTAAATTTACAAGCCGGGCTCAACCGCTCTCACATTCAAAACGACCCCTAAGTGTCCAATTTCGGCTGAAGACGCACAGACAGACATGTCGAATGCACGGTTACGGCACCATTGCGGCACCAAAACAACGAGAGCTTGGAATGCATAGGGTAGTTTCGAACACCTTTTTCCGTAACTACACAAAATCCCTTGGGTTTTCCCAAGGGATTTTTGCGTTTTCGCATGGAGCGGGCAACGGGACTCGAACCCGCGACTTGCAGCTTGGGAAGCTGCCACTCTACCAACTGAGTTACGCCCGCAAAGCCGGAACCCGGAAACTATGCCCCCGGAACCGGGACTTGTCAAGATTTTGCCGATGGGGAACAGGGGTGATTCAATTCTTGATTCGGCACGAATCCAACTCGGCGAATCGTGGAAAGGGTGCCCGGGTCTTCGATCCGGAACGGATCGATGGCCCGGATTTTTCGTGTTTTCAAGGCCATTCGCCTGACGGCGAAAGACCTTGGCCCCCATCCTTCCTTGGAAACCGTGGAAAGAAGTAGAATTGAATCGCCCTGCGATGGGGAAAACGTTCCGATACTGGAGTTCCGATGGCCATCTCGGGAGCACGCGGATTTAACCCGGAAAATTCATGAGGATCGTAGCGAGACGCCGAAAACCGATGATATTTCATGAAGTTGGAGCGATTTTCACCCGGAGGCAACCTGAACAGTCTGTCGAGGATGAAAATCGGGAAACGAGTGAAAGATCAAGGGTTTTCAAGTCGCAGTAGATTCTTCATGAATTTTCCGGGTTGGAGAAATGTCAGGGAAGCTCGTCGTCGTCCTGTGGATGAAAAAGAGGCTCCTGCACGGAACGGATGTAGCGATTGACACGTTCCTGATCGGTCGGACCGAGATCGAGAAAACGCAGGCCCATCCCCGGTTTCGTTTCGGGATGCATGGGGTTGAATTCCCGAATCCAGGTGACTTCCGCCGTGGTTTGGATTTCCTGCGTGGAGCCGGGCAGCGTGAAGCACAGGGGCAGGCGGTTTCCCATTTCTTCGGGGAGGTGGGTGGCGACGAAGACGCCGCCCTCGGAAATGTTGAGGGAATATCCCGTAAAAAAGTTGTTCTGCGACCCGACGCCGATTTCGACTTTAGGATAACGCGGCTGGATTGCCTGGAATCGGTGGAAGTGTTCATCTTACTGCATTTCCCGTCGCGAAAAATTCCCTGCCGGACCGCAGTGCCTCAGTCCGGCTCTTCCTCGCTCTCATCGTCGTCGAACAATTCGTCCGGGACGCCGACGTACAGCCCGCACTCCGGGCATTCTTCCAAACCGGCGTCGAACGAAGTGCCACAGGCGGGGCACTCGACCGTTCCCCCGCCTCCCAAATCTACAATAGAATCGGCTGCTTTTTGGGCATTTGGAGCATCGACGGTACGAATCATGCGTTCCCGGTGCTTTTCGAACAGTTCCTGGGCTTCTTGAAGATCCTGTTCGGCCAGAATCAGCAGAAATCCGTCCTGTCGTCCGCAGCAACCGCCCGTGGCGCAGGAGTCGGGGACGTCGCGGGCGATCAGACAGGGAATGTGGGCGGCGATCAGGGATTCCTTGACGGATTTCAGGTTGTCGTACCCGGAGGCCGACAAGGCGACGGTCTCGCGCTGGGACAGCCACGCGGAAATCTCGTCTTCGTTCATCACGGGGCGCGCCTGTTCCAGACTCGCGACGAGATCCACATCGCAGTTGGCGCAACGGGTGGCGACATTGTGGAATTCGGATCGGCAGATCGGGCAGTATTTCACGGCAACATCCTGGGTCGGTGGGGAACATCCCCGGTCAGCAAAGCGCCGCACGACACGGCTTTCACAGTGTACTCCCTCTTCGGGAAAATCTCAAGATCTTGCGACGCACCAAAGCTCCATTAAATATATTTTATGCTTGATCCTAAAACGGCGCAATGATAAGATATTTCATGGGTTTTCGGAAATTGCACGAGTCGTGAAAGTAGCAAAGGGAGGTTTTTCGATGCGTCGAGGCTTGGTGAAATGCGTGGTGGGGCTGTCGTTCATCGCGCTGATGGGCTGTTCTCTGACCCAGATGCACCGACAACGCGGGGACCGTCTGTTTCAGAAAGGCGAATACGGCCTCGCGCGCCAGGAATACGTCCAGCTTGAAAGCGTGGAAGGCCGCACGTTTTTCACGGTCTATCGCAAGGCGCAATGCTCCTGGATGCTGTCGGATTACGGGTCGGCCTGTCCGCTGTTCGAAGAGGCGCGCGCGTTGAAGCCTGACTTTCCGGATACTTACGTGGATCTGGCACGCTGCTACGACAAAACCGGCAACGAGGAGAAGGAGTTGGAAACCTGGAAAGCACTCCAGCGTATCGCTCCCGACCACCCCGCCGCCCGACTGCGACTGGCCGAAGCCGCCTTCGAGGATCGGGAGTACGCCACCGCCGAAGAACATTACAAGGTCTATCTGAAGAGCAACGGGCAGGATGCCACGGCCCACGGAAGTCTCGGGGCGGTGCTTTCCGCCCAGGGGCGTTTCAAGGAAGCCGCCGCCGCGCTGGAGCAGGCCGAGAAGATCGACCGCGCCAACCTGACGACGCATTTCAACCTCGGCGTAGCCTACATGGGAATGGGCCGGTTTTACGAGGCCCAGGACCGCTTTACCCTGGTGACGTTGCTATCGCCGGAGCTGGTTCGAGGCTGGATCAACCTCGCCGCCGCGCGCTGTCATACCGGCGACCGTCCCCGCGCTCTGGAGGCGTTGCGCAACGCCGTGGCGCAAGGGTACACCGACAGCGAAGCACTGCTTTCGGACGACGACTTCCGCCCGCTGTGGACGGACGAGGTGTTTCTCGCACTCGTCGAAAAGATGGAGGAAGAGAAAACCCGCGCCGCCGCGCAAGCCGAAACGACGCTGCCGGGCGGGGCGGAATCTCGGGTTGAGAATCCGAAAACCGAACAAAAAGAGCATGTTACGGACGATGCGCCAGAAAAGGCACCCTTGAAGAACGACGCATCCGAAAGCGCTCCTATCGAACAAGGAGAGACAAAGTGAAACGAATCCTGTTTGCGGTTGTGGCGTTGACCTGCCTGTTTCAATCCGAAGCGTTGGCCAGGGATATGGGTGGAAAATTCGGGCTGGGATTCTCGAGCCAGCTCATCAGTTTCCAGACCGGAAAGACCAACCTCGTCACCGCGCCCGGCACGAACCAAGTGGTCGATCCCGATGCCGCGAACCGTGCCCTGAGCATGGGATTGCAAGCGATTTCCATACGTTACGGCCTTACGGAAACGCTCAGTCTCCAATCCATGGCTGGGTTTGTGGTGGGGGAAGACGACCTCTGGGGCGTCGGTGGAGGCGTGAAGGTCTGGTACACCTTGATCGGTGAGGAAAACATCAACTTCTACCTCAATTGGGGCGGAAAGATCGCTGCCATCACCGGGGGCGACACGTTGGACATCCTCTCCCTGCTCGGCGGACCGGGGGTGGAATTCTTCTTTCCCGGACTGGAAAGTATTGGATTTTACACGGAATTCGGCCTCGAATTCTTCGTCTACCCCAAGGTGCTGCTAAGCTCGACGGCGGGCAACGTCTACTTCGGGATGCACTACCACTTCTAGCCATCGAACGCATAGCGAGGGAGCACGCTTGCCATTCGTCGAGACTCCTCCCGCAAATGTGCAAAGTTGCAAAAATTCACGCAGATTCGGAACGACGAGCTTTGCGAGAGAAAATAGCACGTTGCGTGGCTTTTGGATCGAAAAACGCCGTTTTTGTCCAGTTGCTGTACACTTTTCACGAGGTACCCTCGACTCGTTGCGAGAAAACCGGGAGGAACTTTGCACGTTTCGTCGCGAGTTTGCACGAGTTTTGCGGCATGAATCGAGCATGACGTGAGTTTGCACGAAAATGCACGACTTTGCAGTGTATTCAATAGATTTCATCGGGACCAACCCATGCGGGCGATTGTACCCTGAAGCTTTGTAACCTATTGAAAACATGAGACTATGATGGTTCAGGTCTCCCGACCTGAACCATGTGTTTCATGTCGGTTTTCCAACCCGACGGCATGAATCTGTGGAGCAAGTCGGGAGACTTGCTCCAACCGTACTTGCGCCAACGAAGAAGGGCATTTCGTCCACCGAGGTCAGAGGCGGGATGGTGTCGGGTTTCCCTCTCAACCTGTACGCCGGCGTATGGTTTGGACGCCAAAAATCACCCCCAACCTGTACGCCAGCGTACAGGTTGAAAAACGAGTTCCTTTGTATTTACAAATAGTTATAAAATTGACCTCCACCCCCCATACGTGCACGTACAGGTTGGGGCGACACTTCATATATTTGGGTTAAAATTGCGGAAAATCGGGGGGATTTTGTTCCGTTTCGTCGCGTTTCGTCCGAAGTTTGCGCGAACCGGAGCAAAATGAGGCAAATATGCATGAAATTGCGTGAGTTTTGCGAGTTTCCAAGGGTGGGAAAAATCGTAGGTCGGGTAATTGTTTTACCCGACATTTCCGAGCGCCATGAATGTGTCGGGTAAAACAATTACCCGACCTACTCAAACTTGCTTCTGTCCGTTGGTTCAGGTCTCCCGACCTGAAGCATTCGTTTCTCGTCGGGGTACCAACCCGACGGCATGAACCTGTGGGAGACTTGCTCCAACGTAGGGCCTTTGAGAATGCTTGTCGCGCATCCTGATCGCCAGGGCATCTCTTCAAGATTGACATCCATAGAATCAATAGTAAAATTCATATTATAGAGATTCGTTCGATATCAACAACACGAGGTCTGGTCAGGGGCACCCCGCTTTTTGCCGTTGAAAACAAACAAAAACGACTTGAATTAAATTCAGTGCAGGAGATTGATTCATGAAAAGGCAAGCCATTTTAGGCGTCCTTGCCGTTTTTATATTTTTGATTTCCATGGCAAAAGCCAATGCCGAAACGATTGTCAGCAGCAACATCAGAAGCGATACGACGTGGACGCTGGACGGAAGTCCTTACATTGTGACCACAACGATTACGCTTAGTTCCTCCTCGGCCAACCAGTCCGTTGGATTGACGATCGAACCCGGCGTGGAAATCCGCTTCAATCAAAACACCATGATTTATATGGGTGAATCACACCTGTCCAAAACAGAGTTTAGCGAAGAGATGAGAAGCGCCCGCCTTTGAGTTGTGGCAGAATCGGATTGATGGATTCGGTTCGTTCACAAACCACAAAGGGGGCAAGACCATGGTACGTGTCGCCAGTCTTTTCAGTCAACTGCTTTCTCTGTTTCCTCGCCTTGAATTCGAACAGTTGGTACACAAACATCAGGCTCAGAAAGGAGCCAAGGGTTTCGATTGCTGGACCCAGTTCGTCTCCATGCTCTTCTGCCAACTGGCCCAGGCCTAAAGTCTGCGCGAAATCTCCGGCGGACTGCAATGCTGCCTCGGCAAACTCAGCCACCTGGGCGTCAAGGCCGCACCCAAGCGCTCCACCTTGTCTTACGCCAATGCCCATCGACCCTGGGAAATGTACCGCGACCTCTTCTACAAGATGGCCGATCGCTGCCGCGCCCATGCCCCACGAAAACGATTTCGCTTCAAGAACCGCCTGCTCTCGCTCGATTCCACCCTCATCAAGCTCTGCCTCTCGCTTTTTCCCTGGGCCACCTATCGGCAGACCAAGGGTGCAGTCAAGCTCCATCTCCTGCTCGATCACGACGGCTATTTCCCGGTCTTCGCCGTCGTCACCTCCGCCAGAACCCACGACGTGAAAATCGCCCAGACCATGCGCTTTCCAAAAGGTTCCATCCTGGCTATGGACCGAGGCTACGTGGATTACGCTCTCTTTCGGCGCTTGACCGATGAGGGCGTCTTCTTCGTCACCCGCCAGAAGGGAAACGCCGTCTACGACGTGATCGAGACCCGCAGGCCGCCGAAAAACACCAACGTACTCAAAGACCAGACCATCCGACTGGTGGGAGCCGTGGCGAAGAAGAAGCATCCGCCCATTTTACGCCGGATCGTCGTCTGGGACGACATGAACGAACGCGAGATCGCACTTCTGACCAACCATCTCGACTTCGGAGCGTCCACGATTTCCGCCATCTACAAAGATCGTTGGCAGATCGAGCTTTTTTCAAAGCCATCAAGCAAAACCTGAAAATCAAAACCTTCGTCGGAACCAGTGAAAACGCGCTCCTGATTCAGATTTGGACAGCATTGATCGCTATGCTGCTGATCAAATACCTGCAATTTCGATCAAGCTTCGGCTGGTCGCTCTCCAATCTCGTGGCGCTGCTTCGCTGGAACCTTTTCACCTATCGGGATCTGCACGAATGGATCGAGCATCCTTTCGATACCCCACCAAGACCGCCGGGAGAACAACAACTCACCTTGTCTCTGCCACTTCTTGGACAGCATCAACGCATGAAAAGGGAGACCTGATCTTGAAAAAGGCAAAACCCGTCCAAAATCCCCAATGATTTCAATAGGAAAATACTGGAGGAAAGTTTATTTTGGACAGCAATGAGCATGGTTATAGAATTTTAAAACATTTTTATGATTACTACATGATCAAGAGAAAATGTTGCCTATCTTATGATTCTTATTCGACTTTTAGCGATAATGGCTAAAAAGGTTGGTCAAGATGGGTTTTGGTCAGCGAGGGCAACATTCCTCAAATCGGTGAGATGCCGATAAACCGCAGCGGTTAACAGAACCAGCCAAAAGCTCGAACCTGTTGGAATGTGAACGGTTTCCTGGCATTCTTTCAATGAGGCCGGAGAACGACGTTACTCTACTGCGGTTTTTCTCTCCGAGAGCCCAAGAGAATCTGAGAGAGCAAACGATGAACCTATATGGCGATTTGTCGTTGGAATGAGGACAGGCCCTGGGTCGTGTCGCAAAGCATTGACCATGATTCTAAACTATTTCCTTGCACGCTAAATCTTTTTAGTTTAGTGTGCAGTAAACAGTTTAGGTAAGAGGTCGAACAATGACCCGCATAGAAAGCATAGAGAAATACATACAAGACCTGCTAGGTCAGGATGTCGTCATCAATCCGGTGAAGAAGGAAGCGATGAACGGCCTCCCCTTGTACCTTTCCAAGACCTACACTCCTTATGAAATGACGTTGCTTGATAAAAGTATCGTTCTCTTTTTAAGGAAAGCGGAAAGGAGCGAATCACCAGCACGTATAGCGAAAGACGCCGCCGGTCTTCAGAAGCATTTTGAAAAAGATGTTGCAATGGTTTTGGATGAAGTCGCCTCATGGGAGCGGAAGCGGCTCATAGAAAAGCAAGTCCCCTTTATCGTTCCCGGACGCCAATTGTATCTTCCGATGCTCTTGATGGATCTACGTGAGCGCTTTCCCAAAACCACAGTAGCTAAGCAAAAGTATTTATCGCGTGCCGCTCAACATGCATTACTCCGGCAGATCCTTCATGAGGACGTCGAAAATCACAGTATGGCGGACGTTGCCAATCTTCTTGGATATTCGGCCATGACAATGACGAAGGTTCGGGAAGAATTGGTCGCTCTTGACCTTTGCGGGGTCGAAAAGCACGGACGTTCACTCCGGATTGTTTTCTCCATGCCCAATGAACAATTGTGGTTCACGGCGCTCCAGCACATGCGTTCTCCTGTTTTCAGAAAGCACTTTGTAATCGGCAAGCCGGATGGATGGGCATTGCTTGCAGGCCCAAGCGCCCTGGCGGAAAAAAGTTTGCTGCAACCGGATGATCGACCGACATTCGCAGTATGGAGGAAACGATACGAAGGTGTGCTGAAGGATAATCACCTTGTTGAGATCGATGCGGAAGACGGCTCCGACCTGATGATCGAGGAATGGTACTACGACCCTCGAAACATTTCGAAGACGAACGAGGTCGATCCGCTTTCCCTTTACCTGTCAATGCGGGAAGATCCGGATGAACGCATCCAGATCGCCCTTGAGGAAATGATGGAGACGCTGATATGGTCAAAGGGATAGATCTCTTTCAAGCCCATTTTGAAGAGTACACGGACTATTTCGCCATCATTGGCGGCGCGGCTGCATCCGAATGGTTCGCCAAGCAGGAGTTTGTCTTTCGCGCCACCAAAGATATTGATATCGTGCTCTTGATTGAAGCGATTGACGACGTCTTTCTGAAACGGTTCTGGGAATTCGTGCTCGAAGGCGGCTATGAGATCAAGCAACGAAGCGACGGTCGCCCCATTTACTACCGGTTCGCCAAACCCCAGAACGATGATTTCCCCGAAATGCTTGAGCTGTTTTCCAGAGGTCCCCGCAGTTTGTCTTTAGATGACGAACAAACGATAGTGCCTATTCCCAAAGAGGAAGACGCTTCAAGCCTATCGGCGATCCTGATGGATGAAGATTATTACAGGGTTGTCCACGATTTCAGAGAAGTGACTGGCGGCCTCCCTTTGATCACGCCAGCTGGCATTATTTTGCTCAAGGCAAAGGCTTGGCTTGACCTTACAGCCCGCGTGGAATCAGGAGAAAAAGTCGACAGCAAGCATATCAGAAAGCACCGAAACGATGTATTTCGAATGATCATGCTTCTGCCTGCGGGTGAGCGCTTTTCCGTTCCGAGAAGCGTGTACGATGATCTTCAACAATTCCTCGAAGCATTTCCCGCACAATCAGAGGAATGGAAAAACATCAAAGCTGCTGTAGGTAAAAATCCTGCACTACCACCAGTTGAGGAAGTAATCGGTGCTTTGGTCAATGCGTTTTTCCCATCCGAAACCGGAAATTGAACCGATGATTCGAGGTTTGCCAAAAGTGTATGAAGTCGTCACCCTTCATTTGCCAGCGCTGCTCAAAATCTTGAGCGGTTCATCGGCGAGCCCTGGCTCCATCGATTGGATTTGCGAGCAAGCCAAGTAGATGACTGCGGATGGCTCCAGAAACCACTACGCCATCTATACGCGCCAGTCCATCCATGCCTCCTCTTCCGTGCTTTCCTCCTGCGATGTTCAGTTCGGAATCTGCCAGGACTTCGCCCAGTCAAATCTTCCGCCGGACCAAACTTGGATCGATGAGCGCTTCGATGATGAAGGGGAGACGGGGGCCAGCATCAAGCGACCAGCATTGACACGTTTGCTTGAGCTGGCGGAAAAAGACTCCATTGAAACCGTGATCGTCTATCGGCTGGATCGTCTCAGCCGTAACCTACGCGATTGTCTCTCCATGCTTCGCATGTTTCGAGAAAAGGGAATCGCATTCCACGTGGTGACGGCTCCGAACATCGGCTCTCTCGCAGCGGATGAATTCATGCTGAATCTGGCGGCGTCCTACGCGCAATTCGAGAGAGACTTGATTCGATCCCGCTTCGCCGATGCGCGCAAGTATTTGAAACGGCAAGGCCGCCGAGTAGCCGGTCCCACCCCATATGGTTACGACAGCGATCCGCGAACCAAACAGCTTGTTCCCAACTCTGCGGAAGCGGCGCGCATCGAGACAATCTTTCAGATGGCGGCGGATGGAGCGACGCCAAGAGAAATAGCTGAAACCATCAACGGTCTCGGTTGGCGAACCCGCCCAAGCGCATCGATGAAATCAACCAGTCGGGTGACCGGCAATTTGTGGAGCCCCCGTCAGATTCTTACAACCTTGCACAATCCCGCCTATATCGGCATGGTTCAAGATGGGGACGAGATCCGCAATGGCGTCCATCCGTCTATCGTAAGCCATGAAATCTTCGACCGAGCCAACCAAGCCATCGCTTCCAGGCGCACGAAAAAACAGATAACAACCCATTGGTCTGGCTCCTGGAGATTGCGGGGGAAAATTGAATGTCCGGGCTGCGGCCGCATCATGAGCACGCATTTTACCACGAAGCAGAACGTAATCAACCGCCATTATCGCTGTAGAAGCTACGCGGATGGGAAGCCTCCTTGCAAAGGCTGGGCATTTCCGGCTGAAGAGATCGAATGGGCTGTTGCACAAGGGATTGGCTCCCAACTCTCAAACCTTTCGGAGAGCAGTTCCGACTACCGTGAATTGTTCGAGATGTTTCGCAAAGTCTGGCAACGAGCAGGCGCAGATAATAGATACATGTTGATATCCACCGTGGTTGAACGCGTCAGATTCGTTCCCGAAACGTCCAGCGTGAGCGTCCAGTTGGATATCGGCGCGGTCAAGGAGTTTGCTAACTGGACGAATGAATCGGAACGGACCTGAAACGGTACCCATTGGTTAACAGAATGCACCCAAATTTAGCATAAATTATTGTAATCTCATGGTATTTACCAATTTTTGCCTTGATTTTCCCGATTTTGCTGTTAACCAATGGGTTCGCAGCCTGTCAGGGCGATTTTGAGCCAGAATTAAAGTCGCTAACTCAAAGCGACTGGTTATTTAACGCAAACCCCGGAGATTCAGGTCTTCGGGGTTTGTTGTTTCTGTCGTGATTCTCGCCGCTTGCGCGTGCCGTTTCATGACGGAAAATCTCTCCTTCGTCCGGCATTCTTTCCGGGGTCCGAGATGCATCCCTGCTTTCCATGTCCATTTCCAAAACCTCTCTGCTTTCTCTCCAGAGAGAGCATCACTGGTTTACAGAAACCGGGTTGGTTTTGGTCAGCGGGGAGAACTTTCTCAGGAACAGGCGAATTGAGGTTTTCTCCTGATTTAACACGGACAAGCCCCAAATGCCGGAACTGGCAATCCATCAATTTTCAGTAGGTTTTTCGCTAAGATCTTGAGATTAAATAGTCTTCATGCTACAAAGCTTATGTGCTCGTAAATTAAAGATAATTTCCACTAGTTTAGGCGATCTGAACCCTGCTAAAGGAGAGCAATCCAGGGCTACATGAATACACGACTTATTTCACGTTACATTCCTTTCGGTATCCGTGTCGAAGGACATCGAGTCCTTCGATCGTTTGACAACCTCTCTGAAATCAGCCGAATCCGTGTTTCCAAAGGCGAGTTCCAGAATTTCCCTCATCTGCTCTTTCAGACTCAGTCCCCATTGAAAAGAGATAATTATCAAGCCGACCCCATGCTACAGCGAGGAAAGGAAAAGAATGTCGCCATCGCCGCCGCTTCTATCAACGGCGTGGTCCTTCAACCGGGCACTCGGTTCTCCTACCATCGGGTGGTGGGCCGTCCCTCCCGTCTACGCGGTTTTCGTTTGGGGCTGGAGCTTCACAACGGGGAAAAAAGCGCCGGGGTGGGTGGTGGTGGTTGTCAGGTTAGCAACATGCTCTATTGGCTGGCGCTGAATGCAGGGCTGCTGATCGTCGAGCGACATCGTCATGGATTGGATTTGTTTCCGGACAGCGACCGAAAGGTACCTTTCGGGTGTGGAGCTACAGTTTTCTACAATTACCGAGACTTGCGTTTCGAGAACTGCCTGCTCGATACTGTGCAGGTAAGGATGCTCATTGAAGATGGCAACTTGATCGGCTCCATATTTAGCGCTGCACCTGCTCGA
This sequence comes from Myxococcota bacterium, assembly GCA_963663525.2. Classification (GTDB taxonomy): domain Bacteria; phylum Myxococcota_A; class SURF-8; order SURF-8. The sequence goes on along the minus strand of CAXXHC010000001.1, from coordinate 1,159,201 downwards.
TTCTCCATTCAGATTGAGGAGCGCGATCACCGTTTCTTCGAGGAAAACGGATTGAAGATGCGGGAGAACCGAATCTGGCGCATCATCCGCAACCTCGATGGCAACGTCATCATGGAAGAGATGGTTGCTCACAACCGGGGCCAGGTGATGTACTAATGAAAAAAGCCATCGCGAAAGGAACCGGACTATTCATTTTTGGCAGCACTCGATCAGGAACTCGGCTGTATGAATACCTGACTCATTCCGTTCTCGGAACTCAGTCCGGATGGATCGACAAATATCGGCGCACCTGGCCGGAGCGGTTGGAAACGTTTGTGAAGCTTTCCAATTCCCCTCTTGAAGGTCAGCGCATCATGATCCACGAAACGGGTTGCGTACCTGTTTTGGCTTGCATGAATTACCTAACCTGCGGCAACGGCGGGGTGCTGGTCAATTCGCACCTTGGGTGGGATCGGTTGCTTCAGCGCTATCTGGCCGAATCGATAAATGCTGCGCTTGCCATTGCTCCCGAGTTGGCTCAGCTTACGCCGGTCCCAGAAGAACGCATTGACAAACTGGATTCCTTGCGTTGGAGTGACAGCCTCGACTCGTTTCTCAATGCAACAGAAACGATCATCATCGAAAATGCAGACCCGGCCAAGCTTGAACTTGAAGACACCTGTGTGGATCTTGTCTTCAGCGGCGGCGCGTTGGAGCACTATCGACCGATACAACTGGCGGGTTGGCTTTCAGAGGCTTTTCGCACGATGAAAGCAGGCGGAGTAATTGCCCCGATTCTGGACCACCGTGATCATCTCCACCACTTTGACGCCACCCTTCCGTTTTTGTATCATTATCAAACATCCGATTCCATTTATCGGCTGACACATTCTAGCCAATTATTGTATCATAATCGTCTGCTGCCCGAGCAGGTTGCATCCATGTTCGAGGAGGTGGGCTTCAAGCGAATCGGTATCCGTCGAATGACCTTGCCATCTTCGCACTTCTACGAAGAGGGGGAGGATCTGACCGGAGATAAAGGGACAGACAGGAGGAGATTGGCGAGACGATTCAGGGAAGCTACCGATGATGACCTTTTAACTGCCGCTGCCCAGTACTGTTTCCGAAAGCCATGATGTAACGGAGGCCTTAGCGATGCCAAAAAGTTTTGCTCTTGCCATGTTCGCAATCGTCGTGCTGATTGTGGGCGTCGCCTATGCGCAATCGACTCGCGATGTCTATCTCAATCCCACACCCGACGGTTTCAGCGACCTGCAGCAGGCCATCCCCGGCATTAAACTGGATATCCGCTATCATACGACAAACAACTTCACCGGAGCGCCGCTTCCAGGGTATGGCGCGGCAGGTGCGTGGCTGCGGTCCGATGCTGCTGAGGCACTGAAAACGGTTCAGCAATCGCTTGCTGAAAAAGGTCTGGGCCTGATGATCTTCGACGCCTACAGACCCAAACGCGCGACCTTGGGCATGGCAGCCTGGGCGACGCGCACCGGCCAGAAACATTTATTCAAACAAGGCTACATCGCCTATCGCTCGTTTCACAATACGGGTGCAGCAGTGGATTTAACATTGCTGGATCTGAAAACCCAAAAACCGCTGGACATGGGTTCGCCCTTTGATGCCTTTTCGGATAAAAGCCACACGAAGAATGCAACAGGCAAGGCGTTAGAAAACCGGCTGATACTGAAAGCTGCGATGGAGAAGGCAGGATTTCGACCTTACTCAAAAGAGTGGTGGCATTTCTCCTACCCAGTAAAAAACAAGGAGCCCAGGGACGTCCCCTATGGGTGTTTCGAGACACCGGAGGGGAAATGGGCGGCTCCCGAGGGGTGGGACAAGACAGGATATAAGCCGCCAATGACCTGGTCGCCGAAGCCCTGTGCAGCGGGTCACTAGCTGAAGAGGTATCGCAATGTCTCGTTGGAAATATATGATTGCAACGCTGGCAATGATCGTTGCTCTGGCTTTCTTTTCTGTCATGCCGACAGCAGCCAAGGATGGAGCGCCAGTTGGCACCCTTATGCGGCTGCAGGCTTTGACTGCCACCTCTGGGGAAAATGTTGAGAAACTGCTCGATAATAAGAATTTCGAAGGTTGGCGACCCACCGGAGATCCGGTCAACGAAGGGATCTTGTTTCGCTTTGAGGAGCCCATCTCCGTCGATAAAATTACCGTTGTGCCATGCGAAGGTTACGAAAATCGTTTCACCGGAGTCGGCTATTTCAACAGTTCGGAACAGTCCCCGAAACAAGAAAACAAGATTTTAATCTTCAGCAACCCGAACTGGAAAAAATCGAAACTGAAGTCGTTCTTCTTCAGAATCACACAGTCAACTGCGGATGTCTGTTTGTTTGGAGTTGTTTTCGACCACGAGAATAAGCCACTTGATATCAAGCCCCCGCTAAGCGTTCCCGGAACAGTTACGGTATCTTCCACCCTCGATCCAGCCGAGGCCTATCATAAAAGCTATTTATTCGATAAGCGTCTGGATTTCGGCTGGGTTGAAGGAGCGAAAGGTCTCGGTATCGGCGAATCCATCCAAGTCAATTTCTCAGAGCCACAACGCATTGAAGGCATCGAAATTTGGAACGGATACCAGCGCTCCAACGATCACTTCCGGAAAAATGCTCGCCTAAAAAAGCTTCAAATTCGTGTTGAGGGCTATCCTCCTCAAGAGCTTAGTTTGAAAGACACGATGCAGCCGCAATCCCTTCGGCTTGCAGAACCCATCACCGGCAAGAAAGTCACGCTGAAGATACTGTATGCTTATAAAGGTTCAAAGTACGAAGACCTTGTCATCTCTGAGCTTCGATTTATTGGCCCCAACGGGCCGTTCTCTTTGAGTACAACAGATCAAGTACTGTGCGTCTTCAGCCGAAATTGGACACTTAGGGGTCGTTTTGAATGTGAGAGCGGTTGAGCCCGGCTTGTAAATTTAGTACTTGTTTCCATCGTTGTTTTGGGTTTATCGCTTTCTTGGAACAACGGACAGGGGATAAAGGGACGACGGAGCATGAAGCTCCGCCTGTCCGCCGTTCACCCACCGTGGCGCTCGGGTCGCTCCCCAGCGTTGCCCTATCCTCCAGGCAGGTTCAATCAGCATAACTTGTTTCTCCTTTACCGACAAGCAGATCCGCTTTTTCCGTCCGAGACAACACCCCGAAATACTTCCAGTAGGGATGATCGTCGGCCATTTTCCGAATCGGTTCGACCGGCAGCTTCAGGTCGATACCGGACTGGTTCTTGGCTTTGCGGCGGGTTATGGACCGCTCTTTCAGCTCTGCCCTGGCCTTCAGGATGGTCTCCCGGCGTCCGAAGTACACGTCTGCCGGGGTCACGTTCCCCAGGGCTTCGTGGACACGTTCGTGATTGTAGTAATCGACGAAGACTTCCATGAAACGCACGAACTCGTCCGGTGTCGTGAACACCAACAGACTGCCGTCGATCTTCAGCGTCAGGTGATATCGCTCGATCTTGCCGTTGGTCTGGGGATGATACGGCGCGGCATAGATGTGCCGGATGCCCCAGAAATCAAGGTAGTCGTTGAGCGCCGCTCCCACGTAGCCGGAGCCGTTGTCGGACAGGAAACGCGGCTTCTTGTCGTTTTCTTCGATTCCGGCGAAAGCCAGGGCCGCCTCCACCACGTCCGAGATCGACTCCCCCGTCATGTCTTGCGACAAGTGCCAGGCGAGGATGAAACGGGACACGTCGTCCAGCACCGAGATCAGGAAATAGAAACCCCAGCCGACGATCTTGATGTACGTGATGTCGCTCTGCCATTGCTCGTTCACCCGTTTGGGCTTCGTATGATATTCTTTGGCAGCCTTCTTTTCGACGATGTGGGGTTTGATCAGACCCGCCGCCTTCAGGATTCGGTACACGCTGGATTCGCTGATGTAGAACCGACCGCTGTCCGTGATCCGAACCGCCAACTCCCGGCTGCTCAACGGAGGAAACGCTCGTGCCTGCTCCAGTACGTGTTCCCGCTCCGAATCCAACAGGCGGTTCCATCCCGGCGACCCACGTCCTTTATGCTCCAGGCCGGTCTTCCCCTCCCGGCGAACCCGCTTTCTCCAAGTGTAGTACGTCGAGCGGGACACTCCCATGGACTTCAGTAACTTCTTCTTGTTGGGACTCCTCTCCACCTCGGTCAAAATCGCAAGCTTCTGCTCCATCATGAGATGCTCCTTTCCTTGCCTCTCGTAGAGTTTCAGCTCACAATTTTTTTTAAACCATGGTTCTCGATCGCCAGTTCTGCAACCAGCTCTTTGAGCCGAGCATTCTCACGTTTGAGGCCGTCCACCTCATCCCTGCTGGCATCCCGGCGAGTATCCCCCGACAGTCGGGCCTTGCCCGCCTCCATGAAGTCCTTCAGCCACTTGTAATAGACGTTGGAATGAAGGCCTTCCCGGCGGCACAGATCCACCACGGACAACTCGCCTCGCAGACCTTCCATCACGATGCGGATTTTTTCCTCGGCGGTGTACCGGCGACGGGTTTTGCGTCGGACCTTACGGATGAAATCCTCGCCCGATCCATCCTCACGGGTACCGGCTTTCGGTTGTTTCGAAGCTTGGCGTTTTTTCGGATTCTCACTCATGACTCGCTCCTTCCTCCGGTCATTCTGCCGGATCTTGGGAGCCGGAATCAACTCCATCTACACATTAACTCCGTGTCCAAGTTTCCCAGACGATAAGCAATCAACGATCCACCTTGGGAAATCGCCCAAACCTGCGAACAGGTGCTTCTTGCGGCGGGGCGGGTTGACGAAGCGTATCAAAAGTACGGGAAGGCGGCCAACGAAAAGACGACTTACCTGGCGACTTTTCGGGCTCTGGTCAAGAAATATCCACACCTGAACAGGGTAAAAATCCTCGAAGACCTGATCGAGAATAGCCCTGGAGATGAAGGAAAGTGGTTTGCCACTGCGAAGAATGAGGGGTTTCTTGACCTCGCTTTATTTCTTGCAGAGAACCGGAGCTGTAACCCTAAGACCTTGTCTCGGGCGGTCCGCGATTAAGAGACCGGCGTTATAGATCTGATCTTTGACAATCTATAAACTTGGTGCTTTGTGGCATTTTTAGGAGGCGGTCATGAAGCAGCCGATGAGACGCAGCAGGTCGCAGTGGGAAGCGATCCTTCGGGAACAGGAGAAAAGCGGTCTGAGCGTGAGGCGATTCTGCGACAGGGAATCGATCAGGATTTCGAATTTCTACCGCTGGCGCAGCCGTCTATCGGGAGAATCTTCTCCAGCGGAAAACACGAACGAATCACCCGTGTTCATCGACATGGGCCAAGTCGACCGCCTTGGCGAGGGAGAAGGTGGCGGCGAGACTGAATCGTACCCCGCGAGGCTTTTCGAAGTCGTGCTGGATCTCGGAGACGGCGTGACGCTGACCCTGAGACGCAGCTGATGTTTTTTCCCGAAGGTGGCATCCGGGTCTATCTGTACGGTGCGCCTTGCGACATGCGGAAATCGTTCGACGGCCTGACGGGTCTGATCAAGCACGCCATGGGTGAGGATCCGCTGTCCGGGCATCTGTTCGTTTTCGTCAATCGACGCGGGAACTATCTCAAGGCGCTCTACTGGGATCGTACCGGTTATCGACGCACGAAGCCCGTGGTCTGTCCTGTGATCGAACCTGTGAAAGGGTTGATCGACACCTGGTTGGAGGAGGACAAAGAGCGTCATCGAAAGCAGCGTCACACGGCGAAACGTATTTTCTTCGCATCAGGGATCCCCCGCGATCATCGTGTAACGGTGGCCCTGCGATCCGCAAATTCGTCCCTCTCCAGAAACAAAACCTTCAAAACGCCCGACGACTCCATTTTTTTCAAAAAACGTTCGTTGGGTTCATCGTTGTAAGTCGCTGTTATTACACGATAATACAATATATCAACAATAGCCACATCGCAAGTCCTCTGTTAAAGCTAAAATATTTGATTAAAAAGTGTTGACATTTTTATATAATTGAGTCATAGATAAAATCTATCGGGATCTGGCTATCATGTCTAGCAAGAGAGGAGGTCAAAGTGGTTGATTTAAAGAGTCATTTTACGAAGCCTTTTTGCGGAAACGTGTTTAAAGAAGGAGGAGGAAGCGTCATGAAAAAGAGTGGAAAAAACCTTTTGGAGTTGCTGGCAGTCTTGATCATCGTGCTTGTTTGCATGGTTGCTGTCGGCTGCGAACCAACCACGGGAGAAGATCCGAGTTCGACGGAGCAACTCGAAGAAGACGGCCAGGCCATCTCGGCCACCATCACCAACGAAGACAATTTTCTGACGAAAATTTTGCAAAAATGGAACTTGGTCACCCGAATCAACCAAGCCACGCACCTGAGCGACTACCTTTGGAAGATGATGACGATCCCGATTCCCCGGTCAATCAGCATCAAGATCATGATAATAGGCCAGGATATACGCCTTGAGACCATAGAGGGCTTTTCCTCCGGGGACGGCATCGAAATTTCCTCCGACATCGAGGTGCCGGCAAACCGCAGTACGGTGGCCTGCTCGACCGTCAACGATCCGGAAACCGGATCTCCCGCAATCTACCTCGGTGGCACGGGGAAAAAGGTCTGCGACGAAAATGGAATGAACTGTGAGCACGAAATGATCATCGCGTCGGACGAACGGGCGATTTTCGGGTGCTTGGGTATCATGCTCAAAGAGCGTTATCCGAATCTGGATCGTTCGACCTGGATCGATCTCGAGGAAAATATTGCTGACCTCATCGACGAGATCGGTGCCATCGACACGACCACGGAAACCATCGATATCGACGATACGATCGACCGGTGGTCCATTGGTAGGTTTGAGATCGTCAAGGCTGCGGCGCGCAGGGTGAATACGAAACTCTTTTTGCGCGATGGATCCGAGATCGAAGATAGCCGCATCCCGGTCGGTGTAACCGATGCTCTGTCCGCCACCGTTTGGTCCGATACGAATGGAAACGCCGAAATCGGTGGTATCGGCCCGATCAGCGGCGAGTACGAGTACCGCGTGATCTGCGGCCTGGGCACTTCCGAAAACTTCTCCAGCATGGCGCCGCCGGAAGACGTCATCCCCTGCAAACTCGACATGGATATGCAAACCTATCAACTCATCTACAAGAACGAGACCGGTTGCGACAATCTCAGCGGCGATACGAGCAATCCGAGCATCACGCAATTCGATGCCGACGGCGGCTACAACTTCGCCTGCTCCATTTCCCGTGAGGAGGACCGCACCCGCAACATGCGATACATCACCGCCCTGTGCGCGAATGAAGGTTCGGTCATAACCTGGGATATCCATTCGAGCCGCGACATCGGATTCCGACCCCATATCGGAACCGAGGGCGAGGCGATCTCGGACCTGATCGACACAGACTCCGACGGCAATGAAAACCATATCGAGTACAGCTACACCTGCCCGACCAATGCCAGCCAACCGGAAGGCGTTCTCACCGGCTTGATCGTCATTTTCGACGACTGGCCGGATACTCCTTCCGACGAATCCGGAGTGGAAGCGCTAACCATCAATATAACGCAGGAATAATCGGACGCCAATTCCGATCCAAGGAAGCCGGATCCTCAAGGATCCGGCTTTTTACGATAAGGAGAAAGCCATGTCTACCCAAACGACTGCATGCTGCTTTTTCGTTTTGTTGGCCTTTTGCTGCTGTGTAGAAGAGCCGATCCAGTCCTATGACTACGATGGAGAATCGGGCGACTACGACGAAGACCGTCGCTTTGAGGAAGGACGGAGCGAAATCGCGTCGCAAGGCGATGACGCGGACGCAGACGAAGAGGATTCGTCTGCCGAAGGCCAAGATCCCGACGGAAATGTAGATTTCGAGTGGTACTGGATGCAAATCGAGCCTAAATACAACATGGTAAGGTTGTGGTTCAATCTGTCGAAAAACGGCCAGCCCGTGGAAGTCGACAAGGAGATGATTACGCTCTTCGAAAACGGTCGTGAAGTGACCGTTCACGAAGGTCAGCTCGACCTTGTGCCCAGACGGTTGAACCTCGTCCGTCTGCATCTGCTCATCGACGGCAGCATCTCGGCGATGGCCGTCGAGGGAACCAGAAACGCCTTGATGGAAGCGGCCCGGAGCCTGGTCGAAATAGTTATTGGACAATATGGCGGAGAAGTCAAAGTGACCGTTTTCGACGCGATGGGCCGATATGATCTCTTTGCCGGGTACACGCATGACAGAGATCTCGTCGGGGATGCGCTGAATGAACTGGCGCTTCAAGATCCTCCCGAATACCCTGGGTGTGAAATGTACGGCGCCATCGACTGGGCCGCCACCGCTATGGAAGAAGCCGTCGAAAACCATCACGGTCTGAGATTTTACACGAGTGTCGTGGCGCTTTCGGATTCGGAAGGCATCACGGGGTTATACGATATGACCGATATCCGGAAACACGTCGAGAGCGCCGAAAGCGCCGGAGTGCGCTTTGCCGTTTTTGCCCGTTATAGAAGCGCGCAACAGAGATACGATTTGAACACGCTTTTCCCGAACGGAGAAAACGAGCGTTTCTTTCTTGTCGAAAATCTGAGCCGATTTCAGGATACCGTCGATTCGGGTACGCCTCTGCTCTTTTCAGGGATCGCAGGCGATCGGCTTCTCGCTTATTGCACCGGGTATCAGGGAGGAAATCCTCTGCTTTCCATTCGAATTCAGCTTGATGGCGAAGATGGAGTTCTTGTCGAAGAGCTTGGAAATCTTCCCATCACCGGAAAACCGCTCATGCCGTGCAAACCGATCATTTTCGATCCCTGTTTACACGCGGAAGAAGAATGCGGCTCCATGACGAACACCGGCGATACGAACATCGTCTATCACGAAGAACGCATTCAAGTGGAACCCGATTTTCTGTACTACTGCGGTTGCACGAGCGGTAGCTGTCAGGATGGTGTCTGCACCTGCTCTTCCCAGGATCCTGGCTGCCTATCGGATGGCGACATCGACACGGACATCGACTTCGATGCGGCCGAGTTCGACGACGATTCGGAGATCGCCGATAGGGAAAACGATGCCTCGGAGGACGAGAGCGACTCCTCCGACACCTGCGACTCACCGAATGAATTTTTCTGCTCCGACAACCTGCAGGCCGTGTATTTCTGCAAGAGTAACGGCCATCGCATCCCATTCAAGATATGTTCTCCTCCCTCCATATGTCGCATCGATAATACCGGGTTGGGTGATTGCGCAACCCCTTGAAGTTGCGTAACCCATTGAAAGATCAAGCGGAATTCACAAAACAAAATAAAATTGACTTTTTGCTCATTGTTTGGTATTACCGCTTTCGATCTGAAACCAAGTGACCGACTAAGCACAAGAATTCATTTCGGAAACATCATCCAGTCCGCAAGTTTACGACCGATAGAATTCTAAAAAGGGCAACTTTCACCCATGGGAATTTGATTTGCGACTATCTGCAAGGGTTTCTTTTTGCTAAAGGTCCCTTGTTTTGATATAATGCCAATAATGCAATTGGCAGGGAGAAGCCAAACCTATGATCACAAGCCCGGCCCGGTATGCATATGAAAAAGTGACCTGCACGAAGTTGAAAGAACGGAACGACATGCTCCGTATAACCTTCCAGGACGCCGGTAAGTCCGGCAGCGAACTGGAAAAGATCATGCAGCCCTTCGAAAGCGAATACAAACGTGTCAATGATGCAATCAAGCTTTACGAGCGGCTGCGGAAGTGGATCGACAGCGGTTATTCAATCCCGATTTACGCCGAAGACCTCGGCCCCGGCCTCGTCCTGGCCCGCTATGAGAAAAATATCACCCAGTCCGAGTTGGCGAAAAAACTGGGAGTCGGAAATTCGACTCCAGCTCAAAAAGAACGAGTGGGCTATAAGGGAGCTTCGCTGGAAATTTTGGTTCGAACGGCCCGTGCTCTCGAACTGCCCACCCAATTCAACATCATCTTCGATAAAAATCCGGACACCAAAAATGAAAAGGCTGTGACGATCCAGGAGAAGGATTCGGATCATGCCGCCGTTCAGGAGAAGAAAGATCCTTCTCTGTATACGCAAAGCCCTGGATATTTATACAAAGGCCAACCACCAATGTCCGCGAATACAGGGACGAAAAATCGGCCTGACGACGATGATGATGATGGATACGGATGGGATTGATCGAGTGCGGCGTCAATGAAGCAATTTCGTGCTGAAATCGACTCTTTCAGGATTATTAACCCGGCGAACCAATCAGATCGTCATTCCCGTGCATGCGAAAATCCTGAATATTTTCAAGTGCCTGCTCCCCGCCTTCGCGGGGGGCGACAAGCAATAGTCCTAATTTATAGCTGCCGGGTTAATAAAGCTGAGATCGATTCTATCGAAATCGAGGGAGCCCTGAATCTTCTCATGAAACCCGATAAAAGGATCACGACCGAAAAGATTGAGATAAGTATTTCCGGCACGTGTGATCGAGTCGGATAAGTGTTCCGATATCGGAAACAGTTGAACGTTGATCTCGATTTCTTCATCATTCGTTTGAATATCGTGGAGAAGCGTGACGGATTGGGTACAGGTGGACTTGAGCATGGTATTGCCGCATAAACGTGCCGTTGACTTTGGTTCGGCCTGTTCGTCGAGCCTGATGAACCCGGCAATGACGCCGAGACGTCTGACCATGATTTCAAAAGATTTTTCGAAATGGCGGTCTTTTTTGCGCCAGACAGGAATAAACATCTCGGCTCTGAAATATGGGAGGTTTTTTTCGATAGCCTGTTCCTTAGCTTCTTCACGGATCTCATGAAAAATCGTTTCAAGCTTTTCGCGAAAACAGTCTCTACGATAGTTTACGACATGAACTTCTCCATGAATCCGAGATTTGTCGAACCGCTCCATTTCGGCCAGCAGTCTGGACACAATATTGATGAATTCAGATTCACTATGATCCATTTTGGTATTCCCTGGGATATGGATTTGAATAGAGATTTATATGTTAAAAATCTCTATTTGTAAATATCTTCTTTCAAATATTCGGGGCTGATCAGATTAAAGTCAAAGTATTTGGATGAATTCCGTCTTCGGACATTGCCTTGAATCGATCACCGACATGATGCTGGAATGAGGATTGCCATGACGGAAAACAAGAATACCGTTGAAATCGTGGTTGAAAGGGTTCACTCCGCTTTCCCGAACGTTGAACTCCTTACAATGGCTTTCGACCAAGGCATCAAACTGGATTACCCAGGGACAATCCTTCAAAAAGCCAACCAATGGATCCGTACCCATCTCTGCGAAGAATATTGCAGTAAACAACTTGAAATGTATTCTTCGAAAAGACGGAACGATAAAATCGCCTGTCCCTATATCCACGAAGCAGCAGAAAAGAAATCAAGGCTGGGTACTTCCACCAACTATTCCCTCTGCTTCGGCACGCGCGACATGGCCACCGTACTTCCGTTGTGTCATTCACTGTCGTCATCCATCTATCGCACGAGTCTCATCAATCAAGAAAACGTGACCAGCCTGCTCGGATATCCGGCCAGTCGGATCGACCTATCCAAATCCTGCCGGAATTATCATCCGGACGAAAAACTCTCGGAATCTCCCAGGTTTGTCGCGTATACGTTTTTCCATCGACCCATACGAAGAAACATGCTCACTCAGGCTTCCTCTGATGAGAACTCTGACAAAACGACCAAAAACAAAGCGGAAAAGCTGCAGGTAACCATTCAATCCATCTGCCGGGAACATATGCGGTACAAATCGCTCGAATCGCGTTTGAATACGAAGATTCCGCTTCATCCCGAACTTTTTCTTACGTTCTCGACCGCGTTTCCTTACATGCTGAAAAGCGAACACGCAACGCTGGAACAATTGATCGGCTTTCTTTTACGCGTAGACGATGAAATCGATCACGTCAACCAGATCTCGACCGTTCTGGCGTGGTTCGATCCGCAACACATGGCCCTGCAAACCGATTCAGAGACTCCGCCCCCTCCGAAGAACGAAACGATACCCGCACTCGAAGCGAAAGCGGCGACCCAAAGATACAATTTTCGTCTGCTCGTGAAATGTCGTGGAACATTGATAACCACATCTGAAGACCTAAAGAAATTATTCGAAAAAAAACAAATTGAAGTTCGGAATATTCTTCCTGCCACCGAGGAAAAAGGGGAAACGTGGTGGCTGCCACGTCCCTATTTCTGGGATTTTTTCATGGTGGTGCGAACCGCCGACGTTTTCGGATTGCTCGAAACGATCGCCAAGATCCGAGAACGCGAAGATGTCTCCGCCGTAGCGACCATGCCTTTGCTTTCACCAAACCCCGACATGCCGGAAGAAGACCTCCGAAAATTGAAAGAATACAAGTCTTCGAAAAAAGAGGAGCATCTGAAGTATCTTCACTCTCAATTTCAGGATCTGGCATCCGTTTACAACGAGATCAGAAAAAGAAACTGGACGAACTTCGACAGGCATTGGAAAAATTTTGTACCGCATGTCTTCAAGCATATGCAGGAAACGACTCGCCAGACCGGAGTCGAGTTGTTTTTCAATCAACAATGGATCAACCTTTTTCAGGAATTGAACTGGGTCATCGGCTGCATCGCTCAACTTCGGGAAGCCTGGCATCACCAAGTTTATCTCAGGGGACTGGATGGAAACCGGAAAAGTCCGCCGACGACGTTCGATCTGATGGAAAAACGTCTCAAGTGTTGGCTGACAGATACGTTGGATTCTTCGGAACATCCCGGTATCGAACACTATCGCAATGGCATTCGTCTCGTTCAGAGAAGCGAAAAAGCGCTGAGGAACATCACCGCCGAATTGAATGAAAAGACCGAAGGGTTGCAAGCGGTCCGATCGAGTGACAACCTCGTTCGCATCGGGGAGACGACCGGTGTCATCGACATGGTTGTGGAATCGATCGGTCGCCTGTTCAGACACTACTGTTCCAGACCGAACACGGAAAGCACCTTGGCTTGGGCGGAAACCCCGAAACGACTTGAATGGAACGGCATCGTCTGTTCCTCCACGGGAGATGATTTTTCTCTGAACACGGAATGGCGCCTTTTGTATCTGCCGGCAGGCAGCAAATTCATCGGTTTGGAATATGCAAGTTACTTGATGGTTGCCCATGAGGCGTGCCACCAGATTGCGCACATGATTGATCTGTATGAAGAATTCTACAAGCAGGATACTTTCGACCCGCTTCAAGAAGAGAACCATGGCGAGCGGAAAATTCTGAAAGAAATCCGAACGGATTTCGATGAAAATGTCTGGAACGATCTATGCGAGGCGTGCAATAGGACGGAAGAGGAGACACTTGGCAACAGACGTTTGGAGTGCAGCAACAAAGTGCTGCGTTCAAAGCGGATCTGTCTCGATCGATTCGAGTTCTTGTCTGACATCCTGGCCTCCATCACCGCCGGTCCCGCTTATCTGAAATGCCTGATCGCCAACGCCTTCGAAGAGAGCGACTCGATTCAAAGAGTTTTCAACCGAAAACGAATGAGATTGGGCAGCATTCATCCACCCCTGTGGCTGCGGACACTGATTCTGTATACGACCTACTTGAAGCTGGGATGGATAGAGCGAGATTGTTTCGACTGTGACTCCTCCATTCAACATTATTGGAACAATATCTTCAGTCACGAACCGCCCTTTGTTCCCGGAAAACGGTCCCAGAGTCTGGAAACATACCTGGCGCCTTTGCTGTCGGACATCGAACAGAGAGATTTCGAGAGCGCTTCGATGAAGCTTGGCAGTTACATCAGGGCTCTCGGCCGAGAAAGTTCCTATCGTAAATATATCTGGCCGGAGCATTTCATTCTGCTCACGCTTTTCCATGAAAACGGACTGGACTGGCTGAAAAAACTCGTATGCTGGTGTTCGATCAACGGCAATCGTTTCCTGTTCTTTCCTCTTTCGAAAAATCATGATTGGGAGAACTATTCATTAACGGTACGAGCCGTCAACGATTATTGCTGCGATCTGTCGGAACGCATGCTTAAAAACTCGGAAATCATTCTGAATGCCCCGTTGAAATACATCGCCGCCGTGGGTGTGAGTTTCGGCCTGGAATACCAGATGCCTTACGTCAATCAGTTCCGCATTCTTCATTCGCTCTACTATTCGGACGACAAAGAGGGATACGAACTCCTGAGCAAACACATGCAAGACTACTTCACGAAAGATCGTGAACGGATAGCCCGTTGATTTGCCCTGCACCCCATTGTGTGGACCACCTGAAGAGTTAGAATCCAGGTACCACTCGAACCTTGTGGGTCGACCTTGAAAATCATAGCACAAGCCTCTATTTCTTCCATCCATATTTTGATATCATGATCGTGCCCGCACGGAGGATAGAGCACCGCTGGAGAGCGACCCGAGCGCCGTGGCGGGTGCTTGTACCGATGGGCGCAGCTTTTTCCCGGCTGCGTCTTTTTTTATCGATTTCGTCTCGTTTGGGTCCGTTTTTCGCCCATCGGGTAAGCCCTAAAGCGATAAACTCCGGGGGGGCGGGGGCAGAGCCCCCGAGAAGAAACGCTCCCTTTCTTCTTGCGGCGTGCGGTAGTTCAAGCTCATATGCGGACGCCTCGTGTTGTATTTTTTTCGCCACATCTCCGTTTTCACCTGCACTTCCCGCAAGGTGTAGAAGATCTCCAGGTTCAGATGCTCGTCACGTACCTTCGAGTTGAAACTTTCGATGAAGCCGTTTTGCCAGGGACAACCCGCGTCGATGTGCAGCGTGTCCGTGCCGCGTTTCGCAAGCCATTTCTTCAGCTCCTCCGCGATGAATTCAGGGCCGTTATCACTGCGTATAAATGCCGGAGTTCCGTATGTCTCGAAAAGATCCGCCAAAATACAGATCAGGTCGTTCGACGTGATTCTATGATCGACATGAATTGCCAACCCTTCCCGCGTATACTCGTCCTCCACCGTCAACAACTTGATCCGCCGACCATTGGAAAGGGAATCGAACATGAAATCGTAGGTCCATACGTGGTTCGGACATTCGGCCTTCACGGGAATGCCGGCTCCCGTTTTCTTTTTCTTGCGTTTCTTGCGTCGCGGCAGACACAGGCCCAGCTTGCGCCACAGGCGATAGACCCGTTTCAGGTTCACCGCCTCCTCGCGGTCACGGTTGACCCGCCACCATGCTCGTCGATAACCGAAACGAGGCTCCGATTCGGCAACTGCGTGCAGTTGCGCAATCAAGGCAGAATCGTCACGGGGATGGGCTTTGTAGTAATACGTCGAGCGATGCTGTCCAACCAGGGCGGAACCCCGTCGCACCGACAAACCGCGTTCCCGGGCGAGATTCACGGCTTCCCGGCGAGGCTCCGCCTTCACCAGTTTTTTGCCAACAGCTCCTTGGCGACGTCGAGTTCCAGATCCCGCTCGGCCAGCAGCCGCTTGAGCCGGGCGTTCTCCTTCACCAGCTCTTTCAGCCTCCTCGCTATTTACTGTGGGTAAGCAGTTTCATCTGCGGCAGGTCGAAGTCTAGCTTTCCAGCGACGAGGAAGATCATGGTTCGAAGCTTCCTAAACGACCTGAACCCTCTGGCCTTGCGCTTGGCCGCCTGAATTATACCGTTGATGCCTTCCACCAGCCCTTGTGTCAAACCTGACTGAAACCACCGCAATACCCCATCCCAGTGGGTCTTGATCGTTTTGGCTACCTTGATCATCGGCGGCAGTTGGCTGTGCGTGGCCCAGAAATACCAGTACTGCAACTGCTTCTCACCGTCATCTGGATGGCCTGCGTAGTCGGCATATACCGACTGAAGCGTCTCTTTGAGCCGATAGCCCCTGGCCGTTTTCAGCGTGCTGTCTTTCAACTCATCGAACTTCTCTCGCTCTTTGTCCGTAAGGTTTTGCTCGTTTTTCAACCAGACCCATCTCGTCTTTTCCAACTCAGTCCTGTCTTGGCGCTCCTCACGCCGCACCTCGTCCACGGCCTTGTTGACAAGCTTCATCACGTGGAAGCGGTCGAAGGTCATCGCCGCATCGGGAAACTGTTTCCCAACCCCCTTGATGAACGCCGCTGACATGTCCATGCTGAACTCTTTCACCTGTTCGGGTTTACCGCCGTGAGCGTGAAGCTCAGCCTCGAAGCCCGCCACCGTCCGGTGGTCTTTGCCGGGCTCCACGTGCAGAACCTTCGCCTCGTCCATGTCCACGAACACCGTCACGTAGTCGTGCCCACGGGAACGGCTGGTTTCATCCACGCCCACCGCTTCGACCTCGGACCAGTCCTGCTTCGCCAGACTCGAGTCCACATAGTATTCCAGCACCCGCCAGATCCGCGTGTCGTGCTCACCAAGTATTTCGCCGATCCCCTTGGGCGTCATGCCCTTTCTGGCCATAAGCAGTACCAGCGCCTCAAAAAGCAGCGTGAACCCCGCACCAGGACGCGCCCAAGGTACCTCCACCGTTTTTACTCCGTGTTCAGGGCATTTGATCCGGGGTAGGCGTGCGTGAAGATACGCCTCGTGCTGAAAAAAGTTCAGATGTCGCCAACTCCTCTCGTTCGTATCGTGAACCCCGCAAGCCACCTCGCATTGCGGGCACGCAAACCGGCTCCCGGCGGGAAAATCCAGGTACAGATCCAACCGGTGGCGCTCGGCGTCAAAGTCAATATCCACCACCTCCCAGGGAGGGGTCAATCCAAGAGCCATCGTGAAAAGTCCGCGCTCGTCCATCTCTTGCTCCTTCAGTGTGCAAAGGTTACACTGGCAGAACTTCGGCGGAGGATAAGGCAACGCGGGGACGCGACCCGAGCGCCGTCGAAGGTCCGAACCTGGAAAGGAGGGGGAAACCTCTCCTTTTCTCTTTATCCCTTATTACAACAACCAGGTTTGGACTTCAAAGCGATAAATCCCAGGGGTGCGGGGACGGGTCCCCGGATCGGCGAAGCCGATGCATAAGCTGCCGTTACCCACACTAAACAGCGAAGAGCCCTCTTTCAAACGTTTGGCTTCGGATACCGACAGGCCGCCGTACTTCTTGCGCCAACGGTAAAACGATTGCTCCGAAACCCCATGTTTGCGGCAGATCTCCTGAACCGTAGACGTTTGGCACTCCGCTTCCTTCAGAATGCCCACGATTCTCTCCTCCGAAAAACGCTTTCCTTTCATGATGAATCCTCCCGCTAAAGGATAAGGGGATTCTAACACATCAAATGGTACGGTTTTCGGGGTGCAGGGCAGGTAAAAAACATCGTTGCTCCCAAAAAAAACGGCCCCGAACAGATGCGAATCGAGAATGTCTCGAATCGCGTTGTCTGTCCGGGGCCGCTGGTGCTTCCAACTAACCCTGGCATGCTATGTTCGTCCATCCAGCCGCCGAGGTCTTCGGCTAACCGGTCGGGCGATACGGTCAATCAACCATACACACAAAGTCTCTCATACTTTGAAATTCTTAGCAACGTGACCTGTTTTCAAATTTTTGGTCAGTGGGTGGCGGAAGGGAAAAACGGGAGGAACTCTCCTCCTGAAATCCTCCGCTTTGAGTGAACACCGACAGCGTTTTGCGCTTGATTTTTTCCGGCCTCGTGATAGACTGGTCTTAGACTGGTTTTTAATGGATCGGAGGAGACATGGAAAGCGTCGGAGCCTACGAAGCTAAAACACACCTGTCCGACCTCCTTAAACGCGTAGCGCGAGGCGAGCGGATCACCATTACACGGCACGGTTTGCCCGTGGCCGTCCTGATTCCCCCTGATCCCGCACAGGCGGTCGACGTGGATAGCGTGATCGAGGAAATCCGCGCTTTCCGCAAAAAGCGCCGGTTGGGCGATGCCTCGATCCGCGAGATGATCGAGGAAGGCAGGCGTTAGATGGGCGAGTCCTTCGTGGTGGACAACTCGGTGGTCATGTCCTGGTGCTTCGAGGACGAGAGCGAGGCGTATTCCGATGGAATCCTTACCGCGCTCGGCGAACGCGGCGCGCTGGTCCCCGGTGTCTGGCCGCTGGAGGTCGCCAACGTGCTCCTGGTCGCGCAACGCAAAAGACGCCTGACCAAGGCCGACGCTACCCGTTTTATGACGCTCGTTCGCTCCCTTCCCATTTCCGTCGTTCAGGAGACGCCGGGTCGCGTGCTCGGGGAAATCCTCGCGCTCGCCCGTGAAACCGGATTGTCTGCCTACGATGCTTCTTACCTGGATCTGGCCATGCGCGAGGGACTGCCGCTAGCCACTCTGGACAAAGCCATGCGAAAAGCCGCGAAGCAATCCCACGTCCCCTTGATCGATGTGTAGTTCTTGAAAAACGGCGGAATTTTCTAGGTTCAATACTTCCCATGTCCCCCGGATTGGGACGCCTTTCCGTCTTGGCCGCGTCTAGATGTTCAATCCGCTGCAATGTTTCCGTCTTAATCGTATCGACCTGACCATTCTGAAAGATCAGGATGACTCTACCGTAAAATCCAGCGTTGGAAAGGTTTTCCAGGTAGGCCGTCAGTTTATCCAAGTGGTTTTTCTTCATTTTCCTTCCCTAATCCAACACGGCAACGGAGCAGCACCGGCAAGCTGGATGTTTCGGCGGTCCGGGTACTTTGTCGAGCTTGAAAATCTTGCCACCCAACGGTGCACACTCCGGACAGGTCCGTTCATCATGTGCGGTCAGCCACTTGACCTTGCTGACACCCACCTCCCGGTAAAACACTTTCCGGCCTTCGTTGTGCGCACGAAGGGTCTCGGTACGGGTAATCAACGTGGCGCGATGCTGCGCCGAACGAAACACCGTCTTTCCCGCTTTCTTGAAAGCGTTTTTATCCGTCACGACCTTGCCGATCTCTCGCGCCACCTCCGGAATGCTTTTGCCCGTCAGCACCCCCTGCGTGATGGTTCGTTTGATCCCGGCGGCCAACTCCGTAGTCACATCTCCCAACAGATTTACCTGGTAATTGGCCAGAAAATCGATCGCCGCTCGGTCGAGGGTGGCAAAGGTCTTCGTGATTGCAGCCCGCTTGGCTTTATCCGAAATCCCTGCAAAATCAGGATGTTCCAGTACTTCCAACTGGCCGACGCCGTCCTCGATGCCGAGTTTCATTGCACCTTCCACGTTGGCGCGAATGCCGACTTTCCAACTTGCCTGGAGTTCTTTCGTGATGGCGTCGATCTCGTTTTCCGTCTCTTTCAGGATGGACAGCCGCAACTCCTGCCAGTCTTTCAAGGCTGCTTTTTTCTCAAAACGTTGGATCTGTTTTGACACATCATCCGCTGCCGCATCCAAGGATTGCAGCACATCTTTCACACGATCGTCGGCATAGCGGTCCCGCCGTTTCACAGCTTTTTCCACCGCTTTCTGGATTTGTTTCGCCTGTTCGGTATCAGACATGGTCCTCCCCGCGATGTTTTGCATAGATCCGCTCTACATCCGCCAACGCCGCCTTTTCACGTGCCTTTTCGGCTGGTTGATCCAAACCCAAACGTTTTCTCGCCTCATCGACGGTCAACACGTCCAACGCCACCAGCCGCGAGATATCCTCCACACTCCAATTGCTGTCCACCACGATCTCTTCACGATCGCGTTCCTTGGCTTCCACTTGCGGATTTAGATTCATCTTCTCCTGCAGCGAATTTTTCGAGATCAAACCCCGGTCGTACAACTCGATCAGCAGCTTTTTCTGATCCACCTCCGACGACAGATCCAAATCCGAAAACTGGTAATGCAAGGTCTCGTTTTCGTAGCCCTTGAGTTCCAACCATTCGTCGAAGACCCAATCGAGGATGTCCCGAGCCGCTTGTTTGATCTCTTTCAATTGCACAATCATTTTCTGCATGGAGACGCTGGCCGTGGCGAAGTTGGGTCCCTGGCCGGTAACGACGCTTCTCGCCAATCCCAATGCCGTCAAAATGTCTTCTTTCACCTCGTGGACCTTGGCCTCGGTATTCAGCGTGATGCCTTCGGCTCCATACGTTTCCGCTTTGACGTAGAATGGCACCACCAGCCCGGATTTCAGATCCATTTGGTTCAGCTCGTCACGCACAGCATCCAACATGCCTTTGTCGGGAGTGATGATACGACTTCCATAGGCACCGCCCACCTGGATAAAACGCAAGGGAGTAGCCCAACGCTTGGCAATGGCCCGCTCGGCGGTACGATAATCACGCAGCAGCTCGATCGACTCGAACGCCGGAAGCACCATGGATTGGCCTCGAGGATCGAACTCCGGGGCATTCCACTTGGCATGGAAAAAGAAATCCAGGTCCAAGCTGACTTCCTCCCCGTAAGAACCGTCCGGATGGATCGGACGTTGGATGACTTCCACCAAGGCGTCGTTCTCGTAATTTAGCGTGACGGAAATGGGATTCAGGCAAATCACCCGCTCGATGTCGTCTCCGGATTTCGAGCGGACAAGGTAGGCCATGGCATCGCCTTTCAAAAGTAGTTGCAGAACCATATCCTTGACGAAATCGTTGAGTCCCAGGGTGATGAACGCATCCTTCGCCTCATCCCGAACGGTTTCATTTTCGCAGTTCAGGCGGATCTCGTCTCCCAACGCAAAAGTTCGCCAGGCATTGATGGCGTTGGAAACCAGCGGTTCCTCCTGATAGTACTCGACGGCTTTGCGAGCACGGTCCTCCCAGGATGAAGGAACGGCTTTTGTCGCCATGACGTCGTTAAAGAATCCAGGGGATAATGCGGCAGCAGAGGCTGGAGGCATCTGCATCGTCTGGCCGGTGGAATGGGTGTTTTTCTGGGGTTCACGTTGTTTTTTTTGAATGCGTTTCTTTCGTTTCGACATGATTTTCTCCTCAGTAAAGGTTTCTGATAATTGGTTTGTCCCTTGCTGTTGTCGTCAGGTCTTACGATTTGTCATGTTTGTGTAATCCTGCTTTCCTTGTCTGTGCTATAATCATCCTTGACTTGTGTATATGTATCGCACACAATAGAGCTAAGATTATGTGAAGGAGGTCTGCCATGCGAACCAATGTGACTCTCGATGGATCCCTGGTGAGTGAATTGCTCCACCTCTCCGGAGAGAAAACCAAGACCGCCGCCGTCACTACTGCCGTCAAGGAACAGATTCGGCGCACAAAGCTCAGGAAACTGGCCGGGCTGCTGGGGCGTATCGAGGTGGATGACGATGCGTTGAAGAAGCAGGAAAAAGCCGACCGGAAACGCGCTCGGCTGCTGGAAGGCGCAGGTGCGAAAGATGGCCGCTAAAACCAGGCCCGTTTTGATCGACACATCCGCCTGGATCGACGCCTTCCGGGAAACAACCCCCTGGGTGGTGGAGTCGATTCGCAAGCTTCTGGACGAGGATAGGGCATTCACCTGTGGCCCGGTCCTTTTTGAAATCCGGCGCGGACTGAAACCCAGCGAGCGGAAGAAGGTGATGCCACTGTTGGACGCTCTGCACCGCTTGCCTTTTGATGAGAGCGATTGGGGTGAGGCCGGTGAATTGGATATCGCTCTACGTAAAAAGGGCCGCACTTTGCCGTCGATGGATGTGCTGATTGCCCACCTGTGCCTGAAACACAAAACAGCAATTCTGACCCTCGACAAACACTTCAAGGACGTGCCTGGGCTCCAAGAGGGCAAGACAGACCAAGCATGATTGTCTGAATAGACCGCGGAGATGATGGAAAACGACATGCGGACGACCATCCACATAGACGAAGACATTCTTCGGGATTTGATGCGTTTCACGGACGCCAAAACAAGGACCGAAGCCGTCAATTGCGCCATCACTGAATGGGTGCGACGTAAGCGCATTGACCAGTTTCGTGCGAAAAGGGGCAAAATAGCCTGGGATGGAGATTTGGACGATAGAGAGCATACAGAATCCAAGAAAATCCGTGATTGACGAACTGCTGGAAGGTCGCTTTTCGAGAGCTTTCCCATCAAAATCCCCTCAGTAGATGATTCGATTCAGAGGTACGGGCCGGAGGTTGACAACAATCTCCACCGGGTCGTAGCTTTCGTACCGTTCTTGGGCGCGTCGCAGTAGGGCACAGCGGATCGCATCCACGCAATGATCGTGGCCTTTCGAATAGACCACTCCGTTGTTCGTGAGAATGTAGGTCTGGGTACAGAGTTGATCCTCGATTTCATGGTCGGATTTCGGCAGTTTCAGCATGCGGGCATTAAGGCTCTCGTTGATCAACGCTGTCATCTGCTCTTTTACTCGCTTCTTGATGGGCTTGCCCGCATTGTCTTCACCCACCGCAATGGTCCCGCCGAAGTCGTAGCCGACGAGCCGTCCCGCCAGATGCAGGTCCCGGTATTTGTCCAGGCCGAGCAACTCCTGCACCACGCTCATGCCGTTGCCGCCACGATCCACTCCCAGACCCAAGGGAACATACAACCGATCGATCAGTGCGATGATCTCCGTAATCACCGGATAGGCGACGTGTTCGGCGTGGACACGTAGGAGAAGTGACAGCCGGTCGTCTTCGTCTTCTTCAAAAAGCAGGATTTCTGTGGGATCGGAGGTATAGCCAAGATCGCCACCGAGCCAGTATGTTCCTTGGCCTCCCGGCAGATTGAGAATGTGCTCGATACGGTCACGAATGGCGGCTTCGTTTTCGCAGCTTTCCAGCGCTTCACCTGTGATGGTAACCTTCCTGTAGTTGGGCAAAATCGTCATTGCGCGTATCACCTGCGATACGTTAAATGCGCCATACGACGGTTTTCCGTGTTCTCCAGCCACTTCGTGCTGCCAGCCCGGGGTATCCCGACCTCCGTAGAAGGCCAGCAAATCCCGCTCACGTTGCTCGTCCCAATCCGGCGCGATCCAACTCGGCCAGTGGAAGTGGGTCCACTCTTTCTCTACATCCTCGGTAATCCGGTAGTAGGTTGTGTCGCGCAAACCGTTGGGAGTCGAATAGATCCGAAACAGGCCTCCCGCATTGAGACATTGACGCAAGGCATGCCAGGCCGCCTCCGGCAGCCACGCTGCTTCGTCCACCAGCAGATAATCCACATGCAGCGATCGAAAGGCCGTGCCGCGATCTCCGGCTGGACGGAAGTACAGCATCACTCCGTTGGTGAAGGCAATTTCGAAATACGGCTGGCGTTTGATCCGGGGACGTCCCTTCGCGTTTCGGGCCAGGGAATCCCGTAACGCGTCGACATGGTCGATCTGAAATTCCACTTCCTCGATGATGGTATCCAGATGCCCCTGGTACGGTGCGGCAATCAACGCGGATTTTCCCGGATGGGTAAATGCGAACCAAAGCACCAGCGTGGACAGATCGACGGTCTTTCCCACGGCACGTCCGTCCATGTGGACCACCCGAGGGGATGGACACTCCAGATCTTCCCGCTGATACTCGCGATATCGCCGGGATGTGTTGTCGCGGTTGAGTAGAAACGCTTCACCCCACTTGGCGGGACTGGACAGGGTGGCGACGATGGCTCGTTCTTCGTCGGTCAGGACTTGTTTGTTGTTCGTTGTATTCGTCATCGTAACTTTCCCATGAGTAAAAGACGATGTTTCAGATTGCCAGTTTGAAGTTGTAAATATGGCTTTCCCCAAAAGTCGCCCCATAGCGACGAACTTTTACGCCAACCGGTGTCAATCTTTGACCCTTCTTTCAAGCGAAATTCCTGCGAGATTCCGGGGATTTGGAGATTCGTAGACCTTTTGCGTCCATGGCGTAGACCCTGTGGGTCACATGGTTCGGTAAAGAGAGAAATCAAGATTTTCACACAGATTCCGAAACCCGAAAAGCCTAAAGAATCCGCAGGGTTGGCACGTCGCATTTCTTTTCGAAAACCATGAAAAGTGGAACACCTTTCGCAACATGACATGGACAACGCGAGAGAAACCACCAACCCCGAACCAAGGAGAGCACGATGAGCGCCAAACAAACCTACGAAACCCGGATGAAAGAAATCAGGCAGCGGATGGAGACGATCCGTAAAGAACTGGATCGCCACCAGCGGGAATTCAAACAAGACGAACGGAACTATGGCTTCGCGGGTGACCTGGGGCATATCAGCCACGAATTGCATCAGATCGAAGCTTTTTTGAAAAACGAAGACATCGACGACTAAAGAACCCGGGAGGACGGAACCATGAACGACCAGGCACGCATCCTCGAAGCCACGATCGACGGCATCACCATCCAGGCGGATCTCACCGGAATGAACGACGACTTCTCCCGCTACAAAGGCTACGACATCGACGAGTTGAAACAGGTTTTCAACCTGGTCTGCGATCCAAAGGACTGGCGAGCGCCCATCGCGGTCTGGGTATCGGGCGAGGCCGTGCTGCCGGTGGTCGCTGCCATTGAATTCATGACCGCTACACACCCGAGCGTACAACTCGATCCGGAGCGGATGCGCTACTTGATCACAAGCGAAGGATACCGCAACGGACCGGCTGGACCGTAACCCATCCCGGCCACCATCACCCACCCCGAACAGGAGGAAGAAACCATGACCACCGTAACCCTGAAACAAGCCTGCACCGAGTACCTGGAGCATCTGAAAGCCATCGGCAAAAAGCCCAGCACCCTCGGGACAGCCAGAAGGACTCTCGATTTGCTGATCGCCGCCATGGGCGAAGACAAAGAGGTCGGCAACATCCTGCCGGTCCATGTCAGCACGTTTTTCAAAAGCGAAGCGGCCACCATGCAACCGGGAAAGGATGGTTTGAAACCACGAGCCCAGGCCAGCATCCTGCAGATCCGACGGATCGTCCGCTCCGCCCTCGTCTGGTGGCACGAGCAAGGTCACTGCACGACCCTCGCTTTGCCGAAATCTGAACGACGCTTTCTTGAGCCGAAAGAGAAACAGACGAAAGCGATGAGCAAGCAGGACAACGCGGAGAACGAGGCAGTAGTCGATGAACCAACCATCGAATCGGAACCCGACCAACAGGTCGAAACCGGAACAGAAGCCTAATCGATCCCCACTCGAAACGGTCCCGGTATTCATGACCGAGGCCGTTTCTTGATCCGAAAGGAGAACACCATGCACGTACAAAAAGGCGATAAAATTCGCTTGGTTGCCATGCCGGACGACCCCGATCCCATCCCATCCGGCACGGTAGGTGTCGTAGTCGAAGTCACCGAAGGCCCCTTGGCTCAAATCGAGGTCGACTGGATTGGAGTGAATCGATCCTTGTTTTTGGTTCCCGGTGTGGATCTTTTCGAAATCATCGAACGGGGGAAGTGACCCATGCGTCTTTTCCAGGCCATCGAGGACTTCGCTTTTCACTTGAGGGCGAACGGAAAAAGTCCAAGGACCATCGAGGGTTACCATCGGGATCTCGATCTGCTTCAAGTCTTCCTCGGAGACATTCCGGTAAAAACCCTGACGCCGGACAGGATGGCTCGCTTCGTCGCTTCGGACGAAGTTTGTCTCAAGATCTCCGGGGAACGAAAAGCCGAGGTCACCATCAACCGAACCAAGGCTGCATTGAAATCGTTTGGGCGATGGCTGGAACAGACCGGTGTCGTCGATCGCGATCCGTCCCGAGCCTTGGAAATCCGACGAGCCTCCCGAAAGTCTCCCTCGGCCTTTACCGAGCCGGAACGCAAACGATTCCTCCGGGAACTGACCTCCCGGAAGGGAACCGTTGCACAACGAGATCGAGTGATGGCCGCGCTTATGCTCGGCACAGGGATCCGACTCTCCGAGCTGGTCGGCCTGGACATCGCCGATGTGGATCTGGAAACCAAGCATCTCACCATCCATGCCAAGGGAGGACGGACGGAAACGCGCTTTCTGAACTCCGATCTCCGACGATGGCTGCGTAAATACCTGAGAATCCGTGCCGACATGGACACCCATTCCACGGCACTCTTTCTTTCGAACCGAAACACCAGGATTTCCACGAGGCAAGTCCAAACCCGCTTCAAACTCTGGCTGACCTGGGCCGGGATCAACAGGCCAGGACTGAGTGTTCATTCGCTGCGCCATACGTTTGGTACACGGCTGTACCGCAAAACGAAAGATCTCGTCCTGGTAGGCCGGGCGATGGGACATCGCACCATTGAGGCAACCCGGATCTACGTCCATCCGGACGCCGAGTTCCTGGAGGACGCCATCGAAAGCCTGTGAGACTACCGGCGGCATGTATCCCCCTCAACGTCTTGATTTTCATCTACTTTTTGTTCTCCGGAGTCGGTCCCGGTATGGAGCGAGGACAACGAGATCCCCGGCATGGTGAATCCGCATTCGCGGCACACCAGGATCCCCATATCATCGCCGCAGGATGCACATCCCCGCCACTCGGCCAACCCGGAACAATGTGGACATGTTACTTCGATAGGCATAAGATAACCTCCTGTAATGCTTGTTGATTTTTATCGTCCAAGAGCAAGTTGGCGAAATTCAAGTGAACCTTGGGGTCAACTTGCTGTAATCGCAGGCTTTTATTGTTCAGGTAAAAATGATGTACGCGCCGTGCGGGTCTGATGAACGGTGGCTGATGTCCGCGTTTTACCGAGGCTTCGCTTTTCGACTGGGTTTTCTCCCTCTTTTCTGTCCGCGTTTTGACTTGATGTCCGCATTTTGCACGGGATTTGTCCGCGC
The DNA here is from genome assembly GCA_963663525.2 of Myxococcota bacterium. Classification (GTDB taxonomy): domain Bacteria; phylum Myxococcota_A; class SURF-8; order SURF-8. Next base: position 1,132,741 of record CAXXHC010000001.1, on the reverse strand, counting down.
TTTGCCGAGCAAGCGGGCCACCGCCGTGTGACGCACGATCCACTTGCCGCCCCAGCGGCGCGCCTCTTGTCCTTGCGCCAGCGCCCCACTCGTGATCCAGCGGCGGATCGTTTTCTCGTTCACCTCGAACAGCCTGGCCGCCTCGCGCATCTGGATAAACTCTTCCAGCAGTTCCAGCACCTGGGCGCGCCACACCCACATCCCGAAACCACGCTCCAGCGTTTTCACGTCGCCGTCCGTGATCGCCTTCATCAGGGTTCGCGCCGAACGACCGAGGTGGCTCAGCATCGCCACAGCCTCGTTCAATGGCATCCAGCGTTCGGGATCGACCTTCTCCGGCCGCCGCAGGTTGCCGAGGTGCAGTTCCTCGCGGATCACCTCGATGGCCTTGGCGCTCACGCCTAGACGGCGCAATCGTTCCACCACGCCGTGCTTGATCACCTCCTTCTCCGTGCGCGGGTCGGCGCGCAGAAACAACGGATTGCGGTTCACGGCGTTGTGCTTCATGCTGTCTACGAGATGCAGGTATTTCTGCGTGGTGCCCAGGTAGCCGTGGCCCGCCTGTTCCTGGATTTCCAGAATGCTCGCCCCACTGATCATCTCCAGTGTGAAGCAGGTATGCCGCAGCACATGCGGCGACACCTGTTTCTGGATTCCAGCGCGATCCGCAGCCGTGCGAATGAGTTCCTGCACATGCCGCTGGCTCAGGCGTACAATAGGGATGTCGCCCTCCACCCAGTTCAGATATCCGTGTAGCCGCAGACAAATCGGCAGGCCTCGCGGCTCCAGCGGCTTGTACTTGCAAATGGCCGTAGCGAATTCCTGCACGGCGGCGAAAACCTCCGCCGGGACTTTCACCCGTCTCGGCTTGTCTCCCTTGCCGCGCAGGATGTTGAGGAAGATGTCCTGGTGGTCGTCCACGAAGAAATCGGCCAAGCGCACTGGAAGGATTTCGTTCAGCCGGATGCCCGTGCCCAGCAGCAAAGCCAGGATGGCATAGTCCCTCATGCCGTAAAGCGTGTTGCGGTTCGTTGAGATGAGCAGCCGCGTCGCCTCGTCCTCGGTCAGGAAAACCGGGGGTCGTCGCTGGACCTTGGGGCTCTTCAGCTTCGCCGCCGGGCTTTTGGCGATGAGGTCCAACTCCACGCAGAAATTGAAAAAGCAGCGCAGCACGACGGTGTACATGTGGACCGTGTTGGAATGCAGACGAGTCAGGCTGTCCTTGAATGCCGCCAGGTCGCTGAACGTGATTCGGGGCAATTCCTTGTCGCCGATGAATTTCCAGCATTCGATCAGGATCGCCTCGTAGCTGGCCTTGGTGCGCGCCGAATGCCGGGTGTGGATGAAATCCCGAACCGCCTGATCCCGAATGGGCGTCCTCGAAACCTTGTCCATGTTCGCCTCCGTAATGAGGGCCTGCGCCCTTCATCACGGAAACCGCCCGACGCCTCATCCTTGATCGGAGCCCCCGCCGGAGGCATCCCCGCCCGTCGCCCGCATGATTTTTCCAGCACGAGTAAGACGGTCGGGTCAAGGGTGGCGCAGCCACGAGCGAAGCGAGCTTGCCCTTGACGCGGCCGGCGCTCGTGCTTTCCTCAAGCGGGCGACGGGCTGGAGGCGTCGGGATGGTTTTCCTGACATCGGACGAGACCGATTTTAGATGGGAAATCAGCCTCTTGCAAAGACGGGTTCTTCCCAATGTCCGCATTATGCATTTGCATGTCCGCGTTTTGACATCAGGAGAAGGAAGCCATCGTCTGCAAGAGCCAATTCCTTTGCCATTCCAACGCTTTCGGATGCTACCATAAATTGCGTAGAAGTCGTCTTGGACGAGATGTTCGCCAACCCTGAATCGCCAGTTTTCGCGGACTTGCAGAAATCGAGATGGCGTCTTGAACGACGTTTTTTTCGCGCTTTTCACGAAACGAAGCCAAGTGACCGGATTCGTTTCGATATTGATTGTGTTTACGGGTCGTGGTATCTTGGAGATTGAAAGGAGGTGGCCCGATGCAGACCACGGATCAGATAATCGAAGCCATTCGGAAACTACCGAAAGCAGAAAAAGATCGCGTTCGCAAAGAAGCTTTTCAAAGTGACGACGATATTTCCGCTTCAGATGAGTCGATTCGGTTATTGGAGCAAGTTTCTGGCAGTCTGAAAGTAGGCCGATTCCTAAAGCCGGAATTGGATCGTGAATTTCTATACAGCGAGGACACTCCTTGATTTTTCTCGACTCGAATATCGTTATAACTTTCTTTTGCGATGGCCACGAGCACCATGAACGAAGCCACTCTTTTGTCATTGAGAAAGTGCGCGAAGGAATCGAGTTTGTCATTTCTCCCCAAGTGTTCGGAGAATCATTTCGTGCTCTGACGTCACCGCAATCTGTTGAACAACCGATAAAACCTGAAGAATTCTTACGGGTTTTTAAAATCATATTGAAAGCTCCAAACATCCAGATGGTCAGTCCCGGCATAAAAGCAGTTGATTTAGCCTTTCAAACTGCCGCAAAGATCGGTGTCACATCTCATCGCATCTATGATCTGATCATTTACGGAACCATGCTCGAACACGGAATTACAAAGATCGCCACGTTCAATGAGAAGCATTTTCGCAATCTGGAAGGCATCGAACTGGTTGAAATTCCTTAATTTCACTTCCCATCCTCCTCTACAACCTTCGCTTTCACCTCGATCACGTTCGGATCGTGCTCCAGTGCATGGACCGTTTTCGGTTCTTCCACGGCACGTACTTTCATGAGCAATGCCGCCACCACTTCGGCGGGCGAGTTGCCGGTCAAGGTATTGTTGTCCTTGCTGGCACGAGTGGCTTTGAGTTCGCGTAAGTGATCCATGACCAAACGGCTCAGTTGGGTCAGTGCATCGGGCGGTGCACCTTTCTCCAAGGCCAAATCGAACTTCGCCGACACTGCGGCGAGTTGGTGGATCAGCCGTTCGTCCGCCGCAGAGAGATTCGTCGAGCCGAGTTCTTTCAGGAATCGAGATTTGATGGCGTCATATCGCTCCTGCTCGTCGGGTAGCAGCCGGGCCGAATAGGCACCGTGTTTGACGGAATTGGTATGTCCCTTTGGCGGTCGGCCTCCGGATCCTTTCGGTTTCGGGCTTCCCTTGGGGCGACCCTTGCCGGTCTTCTTTCCCACCGCGCCGCCACCATGAAATTTGCAATAATCGCTGCCTTCCACAGCAGGCATCTTGCAGGGTTCACCTTCGTGACCGGCGCTACGACGAAAGCCTTTGCAGATGCGTTTTTTCTTCTTGATTGGTGTTTTCACGAGCAATTCTCCTTGGTTCTGGCCAGCGAGGAATGGCTCGCCGCCCTCTGTTTTTTCAAGATCCGCCAGACATGTCGCTCGCTCACGCAAAGCCGCTTGGCGATTTCTGTGGCGGAAATTCCATCCGATGCCAGTTTTTGGATGTAGCGGTTTCGGTGTCTGCGCATGATGTTCTCGCGTGACGGCAGCCACAAATACACAGAGTGGCCATCCACTTGATCCAAAATCTGATCGAGCAGATCGTCGGGCAGAACGTCAGCGGCATTCAGGTATTTTCGATGTCCCATATCATCGTCTCCGTTTTGTCTACAAAGGATCCGTCCACCTCGTGGATGTGTCGTTCAAGGGGCAGCAGATCCTCCAGGTCGTCCAGGTACTCTCGACGGGTGGCATCGTTATCGCTGCTGGATTCGTAATCGCGACATGAGGACCGTCCTCTAGCGCTGACACGATGCAGATCGCAGGTATCTTCTTTCGATTTTTTCCGCCAATGACCCTTGGCGCATCGGGCTTTGAGGATGTAACGACCGGATGTGGCCAATTCGCGAAAGGTTTTGCAATGTTGGCACTCTGCGCAGTGAAAACGAGATTTGGCGCGAAGCGTCTCCTCCAACTCACGGTCGGGTTCATCATCGCGGTCGATTTTGGATTCCCGTATCTCGGTTTGCCTATGTTTCATCGTTCGGCATGCTCCCTGGTTTCTGGGTTGGGTTGAGTTTGCGGATCGCCGGGAGGCGTGTGTCCACGCATTCCAAGTTTTGACTGGAAATACAGGCTGTGGCCTCCACGGCAGATCAGTTCGATTTCTTCGGTCGTCACATGACCGATGCGCTGGCCAGGATCGATGTAGCAGACGATGCCGTAATCCAATGCGCCTTGCGGGAATCGAAAATGACCACGGTTCTGATAAAGTTCGGAAGTGCTCCATCCGGCAGCAATTGCTTTTTCACGGATGCGATCGATTTCGGATAGTGCGTAACGCAGCACGTTCTGAGTGAAAGGAAATTCTGAATGTTCGCCTTTGGGAAATTCATAGTTTTCGACGTAAGGCGACGGTTTTGCCTTGGTCCCGGTAGTCGGTGGCGGAGGCCGCATTCCCGGAGCCGTTGTGCTTATCGTCTGGGAAACTTGGACACGGAGTTAATGTGTAGATGGAGTTGATTCCGGCTCCCAAGATCCGGCAGAATGACCGGAGGAAGGAGCGAGTCATGAGTGAGAATCCGAAAAAACGCCAAGCTTCGAAACAACCGAAAGCCGGTACCCGTGAGGATGGATCGGGCGAGGATTTCATCCGTAAGGTCCGACGCAAAACCCGTCGCCGGTACACCGCCGAGGAAAAAATCCGCATCGTGATGGAAGGTCTGCGAGGCGAGTTGTCCGTGGTGGATCTGTGCCGCCGGGAAGGCCTTCATTCCAACGTCTATTACAAGTGGCTGAAGGACTTCATGGAGGCGGGCAAGGCCCGACTGTCGGGGGATACTCGCCGGGATGCCAGCAGGGATGAGGTGGACGGCCTCAAACGTGAGAATGCTCGGCTCAAAGAGCTGGTTGCAGAACTGGCGATCGAGAACCATGGTTTAAAAAAAATTGTGAGCTGAAACTCTACGAGAGGCAAGGAAAGGAGCATCTCATGATGGAGCAGAAGCTTGCGATTTTGACCGAGGTGGAGAGGAGTCCCAACAAGAAGAAGTTACTGAAGTCCATGGGAGTGTCCCGCTCGACGTACTACACTTGGAGAAAGCGGGTTCGCCGGGAGGGGAAGACCGGCCTGGAGCATAAAGGACGTGGGTCGCCGGGATGGAACCGCCTGTTGGATTCGGAGCGGGAACACGTACTGGAGCAGGCACGAGCGTTTCCTCCGTTGAGCAGCCGGGAGTTGGCGGTTCGGATCACGGACAGCGGTCGGTTCTACATCAGCGAATCCAGCGTGTACCGAATCCTGAAGGCGGCGGGTCTGATCAAACCCCACATCGTCGAAAAGAAGGCTGCCAAAGAATATCATACGAAGCCCAAACGGGTGAACGAGCAATGGCAGAGCGACATCACGTACATCAAGATCGTCGGCTGGGGTTTCTATTTCCTGATCTCGGTGCTGGACGACGTGTCCCGTTTCATCCTCGCCTGGCACTTGTCGCAAGACATGACGGGGGAGTCGATCTCGGACGTGGTGGAGGCGGCCCTGGCTTTCGCCGGAATCGAAGAAAACGACAAGAAGCCGCGTTTCCTGTCCGACAACGGCTCCGGCTACGTGGGAGCGGCGCTCAACGACTACCTTGATTTCTGGGGCATCCGGCACATCTATGCCGCGCCGTATCATCCCCAGACCAACGGCAAGATCGAGCGATATCACCTGACGCTGAAGATCGACGGCAGTCTGTTGGTGTTCACGACACCGGACGAGTTCGTGCGTTTCATGGAAGTCTTCGTCGATTACTACAATCACGAACGTGTCCACGAAGCCCTGGGGAACGTGACCCCGGCAGACGTGTACTTCGGACGCCGGGAGACCATCCTGAAGGCCAGGGCAGAGCTGAAAGAGCGGTCCATAACCCGCCGCAAAGCCAAGAACCAGTCCGGTATCGACCTGAAGCTGCCGGTCGAACCGATTCGGAAAATGGCCGACGATCATCCCTACTGGAAGTATTTCGGGGTGTTGTCTCGGACGGAAAAAGCGGATCTGCTTGTCGGTAAAGGAGAAACAAGTTATGCTGATTGAACCTGCCTGGAGGATAGGGCAACGCTGGGGAGCGACCCGAGCGCCACGGTGGGTGAACGGCGGACAGGCGGAGCTTCATGCTCCGTCGTCCCTTTATCCCCTGTCCGTTGTTCCAAGAAAGCGATAAACCCAAAACAACGATGGAAACAAGTACTAAATTCACAAGCCGGGCTCAACCGCTCTCACATTCAAAACGACCCCTAAGTGTCCAATTTCGGCTGAAGATGCACACCTACTGGGATAGACTCTAATAGTCTATCCCAGTAGGCCGGAAGCGCGCCAAGTAATAATTCCGAGGGCGAAATGTAGCATGGCTAGATAGCAATCGGCGCGTTTCTCCCAGCGGATTAGTATTCTCCGGAAACGGTTCATCCAACTATGCGTGCGTTCCACCACCCAGCGACGAGCCTTGAAACCGGCTTCCTGCTTGATCGCCTTTGCCTCCTCGCCCCGCGAACGAACGTGCGCCGTGAACTTGAATTCCTCCACCAAGTCTCTCACCTCATCGTAGTCGTACCCTTTGTCCAGGCACAAGCCTTGCGGCTTGCGTTTCGTCGGCTTGGGACGTTTGATCTCGATGCCTTCCAAAGTCGCCTTCACCAGTTTCATGTCATGCCGGTTCGCCCCGTCCACCGCCACGGACAGCGGAATCCCCTCGGCTTCCACCAGCAGGCTACGCTTGACGCCGCTTTTTCCGCGGTCGGTAGGGTTTCGGCCCGTTTTTTTCCCCGCCCAACGGAGCTTTGGTCATCGCGCCGTCCATCGAACACCAAACCCAGTCGACACCCTTGAGCTTGTCGTACTCCAAAAGGCCCTGTCGCCAAAACGCCTCGAACACCCCGGCCTTGGTCCACTCCATAAACCAGCGGTGCGCCGCACTGGACGAGCAGATGCCCGTCGCGTTAAGCGCGTTCCACTGACAGCCGGTGCGCAAAACGAATAGAATGGCGTTCATCGCGTGGCGCGGCGGAACCGGCGGGTTATGGCAACCCAAGGGATGAGGTTTTCGCGCAGGCAAGAGCGGCTCCATCTTTTCCCACAATTCGTCCGGGATTCTCCATCCATCATCTTGGGTTGCCAATCCCATATTTATCTCCTGTAAATATACTATATTCACAGGACTATAGCACAATTCACCCTACTGGGATAGGCTCTTAGTACCAACTTTCGTGATGAACCGAAACTGGTTCGACCGTGCAAGAAATGGCTGTTTTCGGAAGTTATTGAAATATCAGAAAACTATGGTGTCCCATTCGGGTGTAACAGGGACCTGCTTGTCTATCCTTCCCTTTCATTCGACATGAAGTACAACTGCTCGAAGATAATTCGAGGTATTGGCCGAGGAACAACAAATTCGTCTGAATTCAGATTCGCTATTCTTTTATGAAGTTCCTCAAAAGCGCGGCTGGCTGGCGCATTCGGATCGAATTCAAACAGGGGCGTCCGTACGATTTCGGCACGATTCACCGCCGGGTCTCTGGGAATGGTTCCCACAATGCTAGTGCCCAGGAACTTGGCCAGCTTCTTTACATGGCTTTCTTCGTCCGGTACTTCTCGACGGTTGAAAATCAAACCGCCCAATCTCACACCGTTTTTCGAGTTCCCCCGTACGGCTTGTGCAATATTGTTTGCCGCATAAAGAGCGCGAAATTCCCCGGAGGTGACGATGTACACCTCTTCGGCAAAACCCGCTCGCATGGGTGCTGAAAAACCGCCGCACACCACATCTCCCAGTACGTCGAGCAGAATCACATCGTATTCTTTTTTCAAGGATTCCAGACCACCCAGAAGCTCGAAAGCCTTGGTAATTCCACGACCTGCACATCCTGTCCCCGGCTGGGGACCACCTACTTCGAGGCAATCCACACCACAGGAGCTATGCATCATGCAATGTTCCAGTCTCAGATCAGGCTCGCCCCGGTTGATCCACTCGTCCATCACGGTGCGAATGGGTTCGTTGATCATGGTATAGCAGGAGTCGCTTTTCGGGTCGCAGCCGAATTGCAATACCCTGCGACCCTCTCGTGCAAAAGCCAGAGAAAGACTCGAAACCACGGTAGACTTACCGATGCCTCCTTTGCCGTAAAAGGCCATGGTTCTCATGGTGAATCCTCTAAAGTGTTGGTTTGGATTGTGGATCGAAACGAATTTCGCTCGAAAGAAGTGAATTGAGCATCCTTTCGATAACCCCTAAAACTCCCTGAAAACCCAAAGTAGGTCGCGGAAGAAGATCGTGGTGGAAATTGGAGGGATACCCCATTTCCACGACAGGTATGAAAAGATTGGCTAGCGTCTGGCGGATCAAAGCGTTGCCGATGACAAGATCCAGATCGCCCCGCTTACGAGCCTGGATTGCGAATTCCCGTAACTTGTTCGAATGTATGGGGAGCGACGGGTAGGACAGTGCAGGATGGCTTTTACTTTCAGGATTGTTCAAAGCATCCTGTGACGTGCATCCCGTACCAATGACATTCATTCCCAACTCTTCGAGAAAAGCACCCAGCGGTTTTAAAAGACGATGATCCGCGAATAAAGCCACATTGCAGCCGAAAAAACGTGAGGGCAAAAGCCACTGCAATCGGGGTGCGAGGATTTTCATTTCGCTATCGATGAATTGTGCGGCGCGTTTCTCTACATCCAACTCCTGTGCCACTTTGCGTATCCACGACAAACTGCCTTCGATTCCGAGCGGCAGCCCGGCGTCGATATAAGGCACCTCGATTTTTTTGGCGAGTTCTCGTCCTCCCTCCCAATCCGAGTTCAAATCTACGACTGCAACCGGCTTCGTTGTTTCCCTGTGGCGCTTGCAAGGTTGTCCGTCCAGGAAAACCTGAGCGTCGAATCCCAATGCGGAAAGCATCCGCTTCAACTCGGCAATGTTTCCCTGATGATCACCCTCATGGCGTTCGTACATATATCCGGTCACAGCGACAACGGGTCGCTTGCCGGAAACTTCGGAGAATTCGAGCTTGGCAAGGTAACCGTCCAGGGCATCGCCGTAACCGGTTACATAGTTCATGTCGATTTTCCATTCGGGAATCAAAACAAACGGCACCCCGGCTTTTTTCTCGGCCTCTCGAACGATGGGCTCGACATCTTCACCGGATAAAAGAACGGTGTTGGAACGAGCGACGAAAACGACGGACGGTTTATCCCGTCGAACCACCTGGAGCAGTTTTTTGGCAAGCTTGCCTTCGCCGCCCATAATAAAATCCCGCGTACCGATGTTGGTACGCACGATCCTGTTCATTTTATCCCAGCGCAGCAGGTTGGAGAAAAGGTCGTGACTGGCGGTGATTTTTTCGTCTTTGAAGTAACCGCAATCCGGTACGTGATACACAAGATAGGAATCCGGGATAGCGTTTACGGCGAGGAATACGCCATCCATATAAGGAGCGATATAGGTAAGTGGAACCTTGTATTTCGACGTTTCCAGGTTCGGTATCATGCACTTACTCCTGGACATCGATGGCATCGATGTGTGCGTAGGCATCGGGTAGATAACTGTTGTAGCGCTTGTAGAAATCCGAGCGAATCATCAGTTTGAGCAGTCGAGCGGTTCGCACAGCCCCGGAGAATCCCGGTTGCAGATGATGGAAGGTCAGTGGAATTTTTCCGGCCTTGGTGACTCGCTGATCTCGGAAAACCTCCGTGTAGACAAATCGAAAGTCATTGCTGTTCAAAAGATCAATCATTTCTCGCCAGTGTCCGTAACATCGAACCGTATCCCCGTTTTCAGGATCAAGTCCGACGGAGCGAACCCACCTCTCGTCCGGTTCGTTTGCGTCGGTTTCCAGGAAAAGGTACAGCTTCACTCTCAGACCGATCTCGTGCATGAAATCTACGAGAGGCAGACCGAATCGCCCTCGATCGGAAAGATGGAATTGCGCTTCTTTATACCGTAGGAAAAAAGCCACGCTTTCGTTTTTCAAAACGCTGCGTTCGTTCTCGAAATTCCTCTTTGCCGCATCCACGATTTCCGGGTCTCCGACAAACTTTCGCCCTGTGATTTCAGCCACATGCTCATAGAATTTTTCCGAACCCTGAATACCGAAAGGAAGAGGGAGCGAGGCCGTTGTTTGTTGGAACGTATCAAGGGCGGGATGAAAAATGCGTTGTATGAACTCCCAATCATTCAGCAAAAAAACACCACATTCAGGAAAGGCTTTCAGATCCCGAATCGATAAGGTCGGATACAGGCAGGAATGAATCTGCAAATCCATTTTCCCGAACAGTTTTCGGATTTCGAACAACGATTCGGGGGGGAAACCCAAAAGAGCGATTTTTGACGAATCAGGCGTTTTTTGCGTTATCGCCAGTTGAGGAAAGACATCGGACCAGAATTTCTTGAATGTGGCCAATTCCTGCCTTTCGGGAAGGTATGTTTCGTAGTGTACGATAGGAATGTCGCTTTTGCTTTTGAAACGCTGAACGGGACCGACAAGATCCTGGCCGATCAAACGACTTGTGCAGGAGTCGATGAAAATGACGAGACCGGGGGGAGATTCGGACTCTTTTACGTTGGCCAGGCAGGTATCCAACCCGTCATTATCTCCCATAATCGCGGATTGCGTCGAGAGGTGTACGCTATGCAAATGGTCGAAAAGATCCTCCGAGGCCCGCACTCCCCAAGGATTCCTGAGCGATCCGCGTTCCTTCGGATAGGCCAGAAAAGAGAACATGTTCAGACATTCTCTGTCACATGAACCGACGGTGGCGACATCTCCACCCGTGGAAAAAACCATGGGATAAAAACTGCTGGTATCGTAGGAAGCCGTTTCGAAAAAATCGATCTCGAAATCAGCGGGAATATAACCGGCAGGAGGGTCTTGGTTCTCGAACTTTATCGAAAATTCGGGGGGTAAATTCCGTGAAAGAACATACCCTGTAAAATCCTCGACGCGATGTTCTACACGACCGCGCCAGGCGTCGTCCCGTTCGTCCTCCATAGACACGAGGGCGATGGATCCCCAGGAGTGCAAAGGCTCTTCCTCAAGCAATTCCGTCAAGGAAATCCGAAGTGAAACCACCGCTTCAAGACCTGTCCACTCGATATTCAAAAAGCCTTCGTACTCGTGAATCCGTGTGAGAATGTAATCGAAATAGCGGGTTGAACCCGGTTGCATCAGATCCTTGCAAAACTGCTGAAAAAACTGGGCATTCCAATATAAGGTGATAGGTTCTTTTTTTTCCAGAGCAACAGATTGGGAGGCTGACCTTTCAAAAGTCGATCCAATCTTCGGGCCAAAATCTGGCCGAAGCGATTGGCCAAATGAGGCACTTTGGATTCTCCTATGCCATCAAGCTTAGTAATGGTCAGGAACCCATTGCCTGCTGGTTGACAAAAAAGCCCATCCATCTCCTGTTTGCCCCAAATTGCTCGAATATCAATATCTTTCCAGTTTAACCTGATCTCGATATCTCCATGGATACCAAGCCTAACTTTTGTACTTTCAAACGAACGGTCAGAGGTAAGATAAGTCTGTAAAAATTCAATGAGCTTTCGTGCTGACCAATTCGTTTGCACATTGGAATTATTTCTAGATGGGAAGCAATTAGTCATGGAGTGTTCGGAATCCTTCACTTTATTGGTGCTTTCCTCATCAAGTGTTGTTTTTTGTGCCATATGTCTCTCTATGCTGTGAATCCTACAGGGGATTTCCCAGTTGTCAAGCCGGTGAGATATCTGATGAAGTGTATCCGTCAGGTCAAATAATAAAAACGGGCATTTTCCTGTGAGATATCAAGACATTAACATCGATTTCCATTCATTTTTACGTCCGTGGTCGAAAATTGCATTGGTTTCGGTAGCCTGCTATTTTCTCTTTCATCGAAAAAGTGTTGTCATTTTGGCTGGTTGCGACGATGAAGGAAACGTGATATGAAACCCGTGGAAGCCTTGGCGATGGTCGGAGGATACGTGGACGAGGAATTGCTGGCCCGCAACGAATACCTGGCGGCAGAGAACGAAATCTTGCGCTCGAAGATTGAAGGCAAAATTACTCTGACCAACGATGAGCGCATTCGATTGGCGACGATCGGGAACCGGATTGGCAAAAAAGCGCTTGAAGATGTCGCCCACATCGTCAAACCGGAAACCGTACTGAAATGGTACCGGGATCTGGTCGCCAGGAAGTTCGATAGTTCGGCCAATCGCAAGAAAGCAGGAAGACCTCCTGTGGACAAAGAGATCGAAGATCTGATTCTCCTTATTGCCGAGGCGAACCCAAGCTGGGGCTACGATCGCATCATGGGTGCTTTGTCCAATCTCGGTCTCACCGTTTCGGATCAGACCGTTGGCAACATCCTGAAAAAGCACGGTATTCCAACAGCTCCGAAACGACAGCCGACCATGCCCTGGGCCGACTTCATCAAATACCATGAGGATGTTCTGTCCGCTTGTGATTTCTTTACGGCGGAGGTCTTCACACCCTTCGAGCTGATCACGTACTACGTGCTGCTCTTCATCCAGATCGGCAGTCGGAAGGTTCATCTGGCGGGGATCACGCCCAATCCAGACGAGATCTGGATGAAGCGAATGGCGATCAATGCCACGATGGCGGATTGGGGTTGCCTGGACGGACAACGTTACCTGATTATGGATCGGGATACGAAATTCTGCGCGTCTTTCCGGCGAATCCTTCGGAACTCTGGGGTGAAACCGATTCGCCTTCCGATCAGAAGCCCCGATCTGAATGCCTATTCGGAGCGCTTCGTGCTTTCGGCAAAGTCCGAGTGCATTTCGAAGCTCGTTTTTTTCGGCGAGCAAAGCCTGTGGACGGCGATGCGCGAATATCTCGCGCATTACCATGAGGAACGCAATCACCAGGGCAAAGACAATCTGCTGCTTTTCCCGGCAGCCGACCATGATCCGACTCGAACGGACGGCGAAATCCAGTGCAGGGAGCGGCTTGGCGGAATGTTGAAATACTATTACCGGGAAGCCGCTTAAGGACCACGGACGAGAAAATGGGCTAAAATCGAGGTTAAAGCTATGATATCTCAATGGAAAATGCCTATTTTAATTTTTTGACTGGACGGGTCCGTCAGTCCGAATGTCGCTGACGTGAGGGAAAGATACCTGGCGATAGGACTATATCGAATAAACTTGATCCCAATATGGGATCGTGATAGATTGAACCCATGAGAGTGATTGCTCGCAAAACTTTAATGGAATTTTGGAAGCGTCCCGGTTGCGAGGATGCAGAACAACCCTTGCGATCCTGGTTTCACGAGGCGAAGAAAGCAGATTGGAATCTGCCTGCCGATATAAAGACCATGTACCGCAACGCAAGCATTCTTAGCAACAACAGAGTGGTCTTCAACATCGGCGGCAACAAATACCGTCTGGTCGTAGCGATCAACTATCCGGCGCGCATCGTGTTCATCCGTTTCATTGGCAGTCATGCCGAGTACGACCGGATCAAAGCGGAGGAAGTCTAACAATGGATATCAAACCGATTCGAAGCGAAAAAGATTATCGGAAAGCGCTGAAGCGCATCGAATCTCTTTGGGACGCCAAACCCAAATCAGTGGAATATGATGAATTGGAGGTTCTCACAACCTTAGTGGAGGCTTACGAAGAAAAGCAGCACCCTATTGATCCGCCTGACCCAATTGAAGCCATCCAGTTTCGCATGGAGCAGCTTGGATTGTCCCGGAAGGATTTGGAGCCTTACATCGGTCCGCGCGGCAGGGTGTCTGAAGTACTTGGCCGCAAGCGTGGTATAAGCCTGTCTATGATTCGCAAGCTTCATCGGGGTTTAGGTATCCCCGCTGAAGTGTTGTTGGCGGAATAGATTTCAGACGGAACCTGGCATTTCGATTCATTTCTGGTTCATGAAGAATCTGCATCCTTTTCTACCCAACGAGTTTGAACTTGGTTTCGTGTAAAGCCATGATTTTGAGTTTGAAGAACTCCCTGTCACGGTAGCCATATGCCTGGCGTTTCATGGTTTTGATTTTGTTGTTGACTCCTTCCAACGGACCCGTTGAAATCGGTTCGCTGTACCAGTTGAGCAGACCCGTCTTGTGCGTTGCCAGCGTTGTTGCCATCTGAATCAACACTTTGATTCCCGAATCCCAAGCCCAATCACACCAGCGTTCCAAGAAGCCTTGAGCCGCCTTTCGACTCGGCTGGTTCCAAAACTGGCGCAACTGTTCTTTCATCCAGTAGGCTTCGGCAAGGGGACGGTTGAACTTCAAAGCCTCCTCCAAACGCGATCTCTCGTGTCTGGCGTCGTCCAGATTCTCCGGATTCTTCAACAACAACCAGCGGGTTCCTTTCAACAGTTTCTTACCCAAGGTATCCGCCTCCCGTTGCAAGTCCCGTCGCAGCTTGGAAAGCTTGTCGTTCATCAGCTTCACCACGTGGAAACGATCGAAGACGAGTTTCGCACGGGGAAGATGCCCCATTACGGCGGCAGTGTAGGCAGGCGACAGGTCGCAGGCCACGGCACGAATGGTTGCCTTCGAACGCTTCAGCCGCTTCCAGAAAGGCCGCAAGGCATCCGCACCTTTGCCGTTGCCGACGAAAACGACAGCTCCCGTGTCCAGATCCAGCACCACGGTCAAATATTTGTGCCCCTTTTTCACGGCGATTTCGTCGATGGCGAGTCGTTTGGTGTTTTTGAGTCTAGGCTTGGCAAAACGCTTTTGAAGATCCCGTTTGACGATTTGCTTGACCACTCCCCAACCCACACTCAGATGCCTGGCCGCATCCTGCATCGTCATGCAGCGGCACAGGCCAAGCACATACCGGGCAAAGGCACGAGTGTAGCCGACATACGGATCGGCAAAGCCGAGTTTGATTTGTTGTAGCGCCCCACAGGCACGGCACTCGATGCGGGGACATTCCATGGCGAAAAAAACGGGATGATCGCCGATAGGCACGCTCTGCCAGACTCTCCGGTGCTTCCCGCGTCGGATGACATCGCGATAATGGCAACAGGGACAACGCAGACCGATAGGTTCGATTTCGAACGTAACACATCCCTTTTCATAGATCGCATTCGTATATCGGTATCCTCTCAGACCGAACCCATGGTACAATAAGCTCGTGGACATGGTGGCTCCTTTTTCGCTTCAAGTCCCTACAACTCGAAGCTCGCCCCATGTCCACGTCTTTGTCCAGCTTAAGAGTCTATCCCAGTAGGCCGGAAGCGCGCCAAGTAATAATTCCGAGGGCGAAATGTAGCATGGCTAGATAGCAATCGGCGCGTTTCTCCCAGCGGATTAGTATTCTCCGGAAACGGTTCATCCAACTATGCGTGCGTTCCACCACCCAGCGACGAGCCTTGAAACCGGCTTCCTGCTTGATCGCCTTTGCCTCCTCGCCCCGCGAACGAACGTGCGCCGTGAACTTGAATTCCTCCACCAAGTCTCTCACCTCATCGTAGTCGTACCCTTTGTCCAGGCACAAGCCTTGCGGCTTGCGTTTCGTCGGCTTGGGACGTTTGATCTCGATGCCTTCCAAAGTCGCCTTCACCAGTTTCATGTCATGCCGGTTCGCCCCGTCCACCGCCACGGACAGCGGAATCCCCTCCAGGCTACGCTTGACGCCGCTTTTTCCGCGGTCGGTAGGGTTTCGGCCCGTTTTTTTCCCCGCCCAACGGAGCTTTGGTCATCGCGCCGTCCATCGAACACCAAACCCAGTCGACACCCTTGAGCTTGTCGTACTCCAAAAGGCCCTGTCGCCAAAACGCCTCGAACACCCCGGCCTTGGTCCACTCCATAAACCAGCGGTGCGCCGCACTGGACGAGCAGATGCCCGTCGCGTTAAGCGCGTTCCACTGACAGCCGGTGCGCAAAACGAATAGAATGGCGTTCATCGCGTGGCGCGGCGGAACCGGCGGGTTATGGCAACCCAAGGGATGAGGTTTTCGCGCAGGCAAGAGCGGCTCCATCTTTTCCCACAATTCGTCCGGGATTCTCCATCCATCATCTTGGGTTGCCAATCCCATATTTATCTCCTGTAAATATACTATATTCACAGGACTATAGCACAATTCACCCTACTGGGATAGGCTCTTAGTACCAACTTTCGTGATGAACCAAAAATAGCTTACGCATTGTCTTTCTGTGTGTCCCGCCGAAATATGGGAGGAGGAAGGATATAATTACAAGGAATGCGGCACTAAATTGAGAATACAACACTCATTGTTGTTGCACCGATCAACCATACACGTGATGACATTGATCTTGTTTCCAGAGTTGTTGGCGCGCAGCAGAGAGAGGAACCTGCGCATTGTGATGTTGGCGATGCAATAACTATCTAGTTCCCATCTCGAAACTCATAACGTCTGAATATCAAAGGAAAAATAGTGTAATCTACTGAAAGAATATCGGGACTTCCTCATCTTGTCGAGTTATCATATGGTTGCGTAACTCATTGATAATACGAAAGAAAGAAGTCCCGATGCGAGAAAGCATACACCAACAACCGTCACTTGTCGAGAACCCAATTCATCACGATCATGGCAAGGAGCTACATCAGATGGCCTTGCTTCTTGCCGGTCGTCCGGAGATCTTCGATGGAGTCCATGCCGATCTGGTCCGTGGGATCAGGCATCCCGAGACAGGCCGCAAGGGCCGTATGAGCGCCGAGCAGGTGATCAAAGCTCTCCTGATCAAGCAGATGAACGGCTTCAGCTATGAGCAACTCGCCTTTCACCTTGAAGACTCTCGGTCGTACCGCGCCTTTTGCGGTTTCGGGTTTGCCGACGTTATTCCCTCGCGCAGCGCGCTTCAGCGCGACATCAAGCGGGTGCGCCCCGAAACCTTGGAAGAAGTCAATCTCGTTCTGCTCGTGGTGGCGACCAAGAAGAAAATCGAGAAAGGCCGCAAAGTCCGAGTGGACTGCACCGTCGTGGAAACCGACATTCATCATCCCACCGACTCGTCCTTGTTATATGACGGCGTCCGTGTGTTGTGTCGTCTGACCCAGGCGGTCAGGGAACTGATCGACGTGACCGTGACCGATCACACGCGCCGGGCGAAGAAGCGGGCCTTGGGAATCCTGAACGCGAAGAACCAAAAGGTTCGAACCAGGCTGTACCGGGATCTCTTGAAGGTTACACGCAAGGTGGTCTGTGAGGCAGAACGTGTGGCCGAGACCTTGCGGGAGTCACCGACGAACGATCCCATCGCCGCCATCGGCCTTGAAGGAGAACTGAGTCATACCATCCCGCTGGTGCGTCGCGTTATCGATCAGGCCGAGCGCCGTGTCATCAAGGGCGAGAGCGTGCCGTCTTCAGAAAAACTGGTTTCTATCTTCGAACCCCACACCGACGTGATCGTGAAAGACCGGCGTGAAACCTACTTCGGACACAAGATCGTTCTCACCGGTGGTGCGTCCGGACTGATTACCGATCTGGTTGTCGAAGAGGGCAACCCGTCGGACTCCACTCTGGCTCAAAACATGATCGCACGGCAGACAGAGATATACGGACGAGCGCCGCGTCGGGTCGCCTTCGACGGTGGCTTCGCCTCGAAAGACAACCTGTCGGCGATCAAGGCGCAGGGGGTCAAGGATGTCGCCTTCCACAAGAAGCGCGGGCTGAAGATCGGCGAGATGGTGAAGAGTAGCTGGGTTTACAAAAATCTGCGACGTTTCCGCGCCGGGATCGAAGGTATGATCTCTTTCCTCAAGCGCAGCTTCGGCCTTGACCGCTGCACCTGGAGCGGCTTGCCATCCTTCAAAGCGTACGCCTGGGCCTCGGTGGTGGCCGCCAATCTCCTGCTGATTGCCAGACACTTGATTGCCTGACGACGTGATCCCTTGCCCGACTCCCCTCGTGAAAGCCGGGAAGAAGGCAAAGGTGCGTCCGGAAATCGATCAAACCGGCAAACAGCACGAATCAGACAAAAACGAAAGACGCATTGGCTCAACTGAATGAGTCAGGCACCATCGGCAGGTCCGATACCGAAACAGAAAAAGCATGTTTCGAGATGGGAACTAGATAAAAGTTGCAAGAAATCATCGGACCTGAAAAGCGATTTCGTCAAGATCCGCCAACCGCTCTCGAAATCTTGCCCGCCCCAAGCTTTCATGATACAAAACGTTGGATTTCGATTTGGAATCGAACGTTTTGCAGGATGAAAACACATCGGGACTGCCGAGGGAAACTCGTGGAATTCTCCTGGTCGAACAATCTGGCGGCATCGGGCGCAACGGCTTCGGTCGTGGCGCTGGCATCCATTCTGATGCGGGACTGGGTGCTCAGCTTCTTGCGCAAGGAGTTCGGGCCATGGGCTCGCGACACAGCCGACCGCCGCTTGTGGATTATCGGCATCCTCGTGTCGTCCTTCGTGGCGTTCCTTGTGTCGGTACCGTCGATTTTCGTCTATCGGGAACTGGCTGGAAACTTGCCGTTTTGGGGTGGTTTCTGCGCGGCCATGGCTTTTCTGTTCACTGGAATGCTTGCCTTCCTGTTTCGAGGCTGGTGGTTGCAAATGGCCGTATGGCAAAGCGTTTTATGGTTCTGCGTCGCGTTTTTCGCCCACAGTTTCATTCCTTTCTCGTCGTAATCGACCAACAACGCCGTTTGGATCTGCTTTTCTCTGAACTCTCCCTCCCGATTCGAGCCTACGAACTTTTTCTCGACAGGACCGAAAGTACGACAAAATTCGTGACAAGGGACTTGTAAATGTCTGAAAAATGAGTACCAATATTAAGAAGATGCATCCGCAAAGAATCTGAAAGGATGTTCCGAACTGGTGGATGGCTGCCTGCCAGCCATCGAATCGACGAACCGGGGTCCGACGACGTTCCGGTTTTGAAAGAGTCAATGAAAGGAGTCGTTATGGCAAAGTTTCTGCAACTCTCCGATTTTCCTTATTATCTGCAAGATGTTCTTTCCCTGAGCGTGGACGGCGTGGAGATTTTGGATGAAAACGCGCTGAAGGAAACCTGGATCGACGAACTGGTCTGGAGCGCCATGTTCGCCGAGTACGACGCCGTGCGAGACGCGGCACGCTGGATCATCTGGGAAGCCGCCGCAGAGCTGGGCGTGTATTCTTCAAGCATTCAGCAGCTTTACGAAGCCCGTGGTCGAAACGAATACAAGGATTTCGTCGTACCGGCGATCAACCTGCGCGCCTTCACCTACGATTGCGCCCGGCTGATTTTCCAAAACCTCGAATCCATCAACGGCGGGCCGGTGCTGTTCGAAATCGCACGCAGCGAAATCGGCTACACGCGCCAGCGCCCGGCAGAGTACGTGGCTGTGATTCTCGCCGCCGCCATCAAAGAAGGCTGGCACAAGCCGGTGTTCGTCCAGGGCGATCACACCCAGGTGGTGTTGAAAAACTACAAGAAAGACCCCGAAACCGAACTGGCCGTGGTCAAAGACCTGATTCGCGAGGAAATCAAGGGCGGTTTCTACAACATCGACATCGACACCTCCACCCTCGTGGACCTGGACAAAGAAACCCTCGACGAGCAGCAAAAGCTCAATTATTCCTGGTGCGCCAGCCTGACCGAACTGGTCCGTGAAACGCAGCCGAAAGGCGTGGAAATCTCGCTGGGTGGCGAAATCGGCGAGGTCGGCAAGGAAAACTCCACGCCGGAAGAGTTCGAAGCCTTCATGGACGGCTACCTGCGCGAACTCAAGCGGTCCAATCCGAATTTCAAAGGCATTTCGAAGATTTCCATCCAGACGGGCACCAGCCACGGCGGCGTCGTGCTGCCGGACGGCTCCGTGGCGGAAGTCGCCATCGACTTCAACGCCCTCAAGACCATCGGTGAACTGGCCAGAGAAAAATACGGCCTCGCGGGCGCGGTGCAGCACGGTGCGTCCACACTGCCCAACGAAGCCTTCCACCACTTCACCGAAACACAGACCTGTGAAGTGCATCTTGCCACCGGCTTCCAGAACATTATGTACGACCACCTACCGGAGGAGGTCCGCCACCGCATCTATGCCTTCCTCGATCGTTACCACGGCAACGAACGCAAGGAAGGATGGACCGACGACCAATTCTATTATAAAACCCGTAAAAAAGGCTTCGGTCCGTTCAAACTGGAATTGTGGGATCTCGACGAGGAATACAAAGCGCCGATGCTCGAAAGCCTCTCGAAGACCTTCCTCTTCCTCTTCAACGAGCTAGGCGTCAATGACTCGGCCCCGTTGCTGGAGAAAATCACCCCGGTGAAGGTTCCGAAGAAGATCCCGGAAATGCTCAAGAAAATTCTCTGATTTCCCGTTCGAAACGCAACCCAACGAGGGGGAGCATCACGCTCCCCCTTGTCTTTCGCGTCCAGCTTTCCGATTGCTCGCGAAGCCGTCGGAGAATCTCACGAAGGGTTGCTTTTCTCGGAGTTTTCCACACTCCACCCCCAAAAATTCCACCGAAATGAAGCGGCAAAAATTTCTCAGTATTTTCAACATGTTGCAAAAGGCACTTGAAAATTGTCCGCTTGATACACTGAATATATTTTAATGGCTTTATGAAAAACCTATTTGTTATCGAGATGTTAGATGAATTTTGGATTTCGGAAAAGATCCGCGCGGTTTCGACAAAGAAAAGTACGAAAAAAAAGACCTCAAAAAATATTTTTAATATATCGACAACAATATACACAAGTGCTTGAAAACAAAGGCAATTGGCGAACTGTTCATATTGTGTACAAGCCTGCCGTTTTCCGTACGAAAACACGGCGAAAAACGCTAAATCACTTGAAATAAACCGTTTTTTCGCATTGCAGAAGCACGCTATATACGGTAGGGTCGTTTAAATAGATGACACCATATATGGGGTGGTGAAAATTTTTTTCTTTACAATTTTCCCTGCGCCAAGTAGCTTGAATACACGAACAGACAAAACAGCGAAGAGAAACATAAACCACCAAAACCAAAAGGGTTTATCCATTTCCTGGTTCGATGGAAAGAAGGAGAGTCTCGTTCTGAAATCGACCAGGAACCCAATAGATGACGACTTCGGCATAAAAAATTCACAACGGATGAAAAAACCGATCACGACATAGGAGGCGAGATGAACACGACGTGGATTCCGGACGACCGGTCGGAAAAAGAAAATAACAACGGCAATGGACACGGAAAACAGACCATGAATGCCAAGAAAAACTCCGAGAAAGAAGCCTATCTCGGCCAAAAGCTGATCGAAAATATCAAGGGCGGAACGTGGCGCATCCGCACCGAACATCTCCCGAATCCCGGACCGGGCGGCGGTTTGGAGTGGGAACGCTATTTCACTCAAAAGGGCAAACACCCTTATGATGATATCGAGTGGACCGAGTTCGAAGCCAAGATCACCAACGACAAAGGCAAGGTGATTTTCGAGCAACCCGGCATCGAAGCACCCAAATCCTGGTCCCAGTTGGCGGTCAACGTCGTGGTCTCGAAGTATTTTCGGGGTAAAGTCGGCGAGCCGACCCGCGAACGCAGCATACGGGATCTCGTCGGTCGCGTGGCGGACACCATCTCCAACTGGGGACGAATTCAAGGCTATTTCAAAACCGGCGAGGACGCCCGCGCCTTCAATGAGGAGTTGACCTTCCTGCTGGTCAACCAGTACGGCAGCTTCAACAGCCCGGTCTGGTTCAACGTCGGCGTCGAGGAGCACCCGCAAGGCTCGGCCTGCTTTATCAACCAGGTGAACGACACGATGGAATCCATCATGGATCTGGCCAAGACCGAGGGTATGCTGTTCAAGTACGGCTCCGGCACCGGCACCAACCTGTCCTCGTTGCGCTCCAGCAAGGAACACCTCTCCGCCGGGGGCATCGCATCGGGTCCGGTATCGTTCATGAAGGGCTTCGACGCCTTCGCCGGAGTCATCAAGTCGGGCGGCAAAACCCGACGCGCCGCGAAAATGGTGATGCTCGACATCGACCACCCCGACATCGAAACCTTCATCACCTGCAAGGTCAAGGAAGAGGAAAAAGCCTATGCGTTGATGGACATGGGCTTCTCCGGCGGCATTGACGGCGAGGCGTATTCCTCCGTCTTTTTCCAGAATTCCAACAATTCCGTGCGCGTGTCGGACGATTTCATGCGAGTGCTGGAAGACGGCGGCGACTGGTACACCCGCGCCGTGACCGACGGTCGGGCAATGGACAAATACAAGGCCGCCGACCTGATGCAGATGATCGCCGATAGCGCCTGGAAGTGCGGCGACCCCGGTCTGCAATACGATTCGACGATCAACCGCTGGCACACCTGCAAGGGCGCGGGACGCATCAACGCCTCGAATCCCTGCTCGGAGTATATGTTCCTCGACAACTCCGCCTGCAACCTGGCTTCGCTCAACCTGTTGAAATTCCTGGGTGAAAACGACCGCTTCGATACCGAAGCCTTCGAACGCGCGGTGGATACGTTCGTCATGGCACAGGAAATCATCGTCAGCAACGCCAGCTACCCGCGTGACCGCATCGCCGCCAACAGCCACGTTTACCGTCCGCTGGGACTGGGTTATGCCAACCTCGGCGCCATGCTGATGTCCTGCGGACTGCCCTACGACAGCGACGATGGCCGTGTCAAGGCCGGAGCCGTGACCGCCCTGATGACGGGTCGCGCCTATCACGCCTCTGCCCGCATCGCCGAGCGCATGGGGCCGTTCCTCGACTATCCGCGCAATCGCGAAAGTATGCTAGGCGTGATCGGGCTACATCGGCAGGCGATGGAAGGTCTCGCGCAGGATCGCGGCGACGATCCGTTGATTCAGGCGGCGCAACGGGTCTGGGACGACGCTTTCGACCTCGGCAGCCGGGTGGGCTATCGCAACGCGCAGGTGAGCGTGCTGGCACCCACCGGAACCATCGCCTTCATGATGGATTGCGACACCACGGGCATCGAACCGGACCTGGCGCTCGTGAAATACAAGAAACTTGCCGGAGGCGGAACGCTGAAAATCATCAACAACAGCGTTCCCCGCGCCTTGAAAAGATTGAATTACGACAAAGAAACCTGCGAAGAAATCGCCACGTTCATCCACGAAAACGACACCATCGAGGGATGTTCCAAGCTACGACCCGAACACCTGTCCGTATTCGACTGCGCGTTTCGACCCGCCAACGGCGAGCGGTCGATTCATTACAACGGGCACCTGCGCATGATGGGTGCGGTTCAGCCCTTCCTTTCGGGAGCGATCAGCAAGACCGTCAATATGCCCACCGAAGCCACGCCGGAAGACATTATCGACGTCTACAAGCGGGCCTGGAAATTGGGTATCAAGGCGGTGGCGATCTACCGTGATGGTTCGAAGGCCGCCCAGCCGCTCAATCTCAAGAAAAAGAAGGAAAAAGCCGCTGCCGCCGCCGCTGTCGCCACCCCGACCGTCGTGCGCCGCAAGCCTCCGGTAGAGCGCGAGGCAATCACGCATAAATTCTCCATCGCGGGCCATGAAGGGTACATTACGGTGGGCAAGTACGAGGACGGCTCCCCCTGCGAGATTTTCCTCACCATCGCCAAAGAGGGCAGCACCGTGTCCGGCCTGATGGACGGCTTCGCCACGATGACCTCCCTGGCCCTGCAATACGGCACGCCGCTGGAAACTCTGGTCGAGAAATTCAGCCACATGCGCTTCGAGCCGCAGGGCTTCACCACCAACAGCGAGATTCCCATCGCGAAATCGGTGTACGACTACATCTTCCGCTGGCTGGCGTCGAAGTTCCTCGATCCCAGTCAAAACGCGGAGTTGGGCAACCACCTTCCCAAAACGATGACCGACGGCGACTCCCCTCTGCTGCGCGCCGAAGAGGAAAAAGCCAAGACCGAGGCGGCGGGCACCCCGGACATGTTCCAGGAAGTCAGCACCTTCATCAACGACAAAGACGCCCCGAGTTGTCCGGGTTGCGGCACGATCATGACCCGCAACGGCGCGTGCTACAAATGCGGCAACTGCGGCGCGACCAGCGGTTGCAGCTAAGCCGACATTTTCTCTAGACCTCCCAGAGGACAACCACCCTTCCTGGTTTTCCTCTCCCTCCCACCGGGGTGTTTCAAACACTCCGGTTTTTTTGTCCCTTTGCAGAACTACGGATACTTTGTCGGTAGATTTTTCCGTTCCTGATTGAAAACCCGGACACCTGTTCCTTCATCCACTGATTCAGGTTCCTTTGAAAATTCACACCCATCGCCTGAGATCATAGTGTAAAGATGTTGCATGACTTCGCAAAAAGATTATAATGAATTAAACACAAAGAAGGGGGACTGTTATGACAATCCATTTCATCCACAGAAAAAGTTTCATATTTGCTTTAATCATGGTGATGTCGGTCGTTTTTGCCTGTTCGGGAGGGTCGGACTCCGAAAAAGTCACCAAAGCGCTGGCCAATCGTTTATCCACAGTGCTGCAAATCGATGGTGCGCAGTTGAAGACGGGAACTCCTCCGACGGAAAATGCCGGTGATTCCGCTTTTCCTCAAGTCAAGGAGCTAAAAACGGAACCGACACTGGAAATCGGTTCCTCGTTTTCAGTGACGATCGTCGGTGAAACGGACGCCCCGGAAAGCGTCGCCGGTGCAATCGTCGCGGTGGATCTGGCGGAATCCTATTTCGAAGTATCCCAAGAGTACGATGCGAAAAACAACCAGATGATTCTGACCGGTACTCTCGCATTCGACCACGAGATTCCGGGAAAAACGTACTCTATTCGTTTCGCACTGCTCAACGAAGACGGAGAAGTGGGCAACTACCTGACCTGGGATGCGGAAGTTCCCAAAGTGGATGATGAAATTTGCGAAGATCTTTGCAAGTACAATATCGACTGCGGATTCTTCGAAAAAGACGTCATGGACGAATGCCTGACCAGCTGTCAAATGGACATGGCGGAAACGTCCCATTATTACGGCGAAGAGTGTCTGCCTGCCCTTCAATCCACGATCACTTGTGCAATGAAACTTGAATGCGACCAGTACATTCTTGTTTTCAGTGAAGAAAGTTCCGAATACTGCCAGGACGAAAATCAGGCCGTGGATGAACTCTGTCCCGATTACGTATGGCCCAGTTCCTTTGAGAGATCGGGAGAGTCGTCTTCCATAGATGACTCAAGAGATGATTCAAGCGAAGAAGCTTCTACGGATAATACTGCCAGGACGGAAACCAAATAGTGAAAGTGCGGAATTACGAGTTCTCCGACTTATTGGAACACTTGTAACCCCTTGAAAATGCAGGTCGGGTAAGACAATTACCCGACCTTTTTTCGTAGCGGCGAGGTATAAACTCGCCGTCTTTGCCTTTAGAATATTGCTTTTATACCCTCCAATCTTCCTTTTCGGCGGGCTTACGCCTCGCTGCTACAACCAAATGAATGAATGCTTCAATATCATTGGGCCTATTCGCTATACTTTGTGATGCACCCCTGTACCTGACCCATCCCCAGTTTTATCAAAGTTTAACTTGACCAAGGATATCATGAGTCCGCTCATCCCGAGTGCCGCCCGTAAGGGCGGTGTATCGAGGGATCTATACGAAAAACGCTATGGTTCGATACGATTTGCTTCGCAAATCACTCACCATGAGCGTTTTGCCTCTTGGATGAAAAAGTGGGGATGGGTCACCCCCCCGTACGGGGCGGAAATTAAAATAGTGCGAAATATTTCGGAGGCAATTGTAACATATTGAAAACATAAGACTTATATCCCCTCTCCCTTTGGGAGAGGGTTAGGGTGAGGGAACACGAAACTTCCCCTCACCCGGTGCTGAAGCACCGGCCTCTCCCAAAGGGAGAGGCGCTTGGACCCTTCGGGTCCATCCTAAATCCGCACTAAAAAAATTTCCGCCCCCCCGTACGTCGACGTTTTCTTTTTGCTTGACACTCCATTCATAATAAGGTTATCTGCAAAAAGTTCGATCACGACGCGATGGGGTGAACCGGGAACCGGACATGCATCGACCTGCCAATCAAAGAAACTTCGACTCTCCGAGAACGACGGGGAGTTTTTTTTCGCCCTTTGCACGAAGGACGGCCAGATGACGGGATACTTTGAAAAATTGATGGTGATGGGGGAAAAAGAAATTCGCCGGGCGCTCGTGCGCCTTTCCAGCGAAATTCTCGAACGCAACGGCGGCATCGACAATCTGATGGTGGTCGGCATCCAGACCGGGGGGGCGCATCTCGCCAACCGGATGATGAAAATCATCGAAAAGTCCGAGGAAAAAGCGCCGGAGTCCGGGCTCCTGGACATCACCCTATATCGGGACGACGCCCCGATGCTCAAAGCGCCGCAGGTGGGCCGCACCGACCTGGATAGCGACCTCAACGGCAAGAAGGTCGTGCTGATCGACGACGTAATTTACACCGGTCGGACGATCCGCGCCGCGATGGACGCGCTGATCGACTTCGGACGACCGAAATCGATCCAGCTCGCGGTGCTCATCGACCGGGGGCTGCGGGAATTCCCGATTCACCCCGACTACGTGGGCCGCACCGTTCCGACCGCCCCGGACGAACGGGTGGAAGTCCTGCTGCGGGAAGAGGGCAACAAAAAGGATCGGGTGATTATCTACGGAACCGACGAGAACGCGCCCGCGAAAAAGGAGGAGCCATGAACGAGGGTCTGGATCGGCACCTGCTTGGGTTGGAAGGCATGAGCCGCGAAGGGATCGAGCAGATTCTGGATACGGCTGAAAATTTCAAGGAAATCGCCAAGCGCCCCGTAAAAAAAGTTCCCGCCTTGCGCGGCAAGAACATCCTGATGGCGTTTTTCGAGCCTTCCACCCGCACGAAAATGTCTTTTCAGATGGCGGCCAAGCGGCTGTCTGCCGACACCTACAGCATCTCCACCGGGATGAGTTCGCTGGTCAAAGGTGAAACCTTGATCGACACCGTGCGCAACATCGAAGCCATGGCCGTCGATATGATCGTCATGCGCCACGGTTTCAGCGGCGCGCACAGGTTTTTAAGCCGCTACATCGACAAGCCGATCATCAACGCCGGGGACGGCTGGCACGAGCACCCCACTCAGGCCCTGCTCGACATGCTGACCATGCGCGACAACAAGGGCGGTTTCGAGGGGTTGAAAGTGGCTATCGTCGGCGACATAGCCCACAGCCGGGTGGCCCATTCGAACATCTTCGGCCTCACGTCCATGGGTGCGCAGATCCACATCTGCGGTCCCTACCCGATGATTCCGATGGAACTTGAAAAACTGGGCAACGTCACCGTGTTTCCCACCATCGAGGACGCCATCCGGGGCGTGGACGTCATCATGATGCTGCGCATCCAACTCGAACGGATGTCCAAGCACCTGTTCCCCACAAGTCGCGAATATTCCACGATTTTCGGCCTCAACCGCAAGCGGGTAGAACTGGCCCATAAGGACGCCATCATCATGCATCCGGGACCGATCAACCGGGGCGTCGAAATGGAACCCGACGTCGCCGATGGCCCCCGCTCGGTG
Source organism: Myxococcota bacterium (assembly GCA_963663525.2). GTDB lineage: Bacteria > Myxococcota_A > SURF-8 > SURF-8. The sequence continues at coordinate 1,105,369 of CAXXHC010000001.1, read as the reverse complement.
ATCCTGGATCAGGTGACCAACGGCGTGGCGGTGCGCATGGCCGTACTTTACCTTCAGATGGGAGTCACCCAATGATGATAAAGATCAAGGGCGGTCGGGTCGTCGATCCGGCCAACGGGACCGATAAAGTGCAGGATCTCGTGATCCTCAACAACCGCATCGTTTCTTCCGGCGACGCAAAAAAGAGCCGCAGCCGGGTGCGGGAGATCGACGCTTCCGGGATGGTCGTCTGCCCCGGTTTCATCGACCTGCACGTGCACCTGCGCCAGCCGGGCGAGGAATACAAGGAAACCGTGGCCACGGCCTGCGAGGCGGCGGCGGCGGGCGGTTTCACCTCCGTGGTGGCCATGCCCAACACCGTGCCCCGCACCGACAATCGTTCGGTGGTCGAAGCGGTACAGGACTGGGGTGCGCGCGCCAACGGCGTGAACGTCTTCGTGATGGGGAATATCACCGTGGGCGGCGAAGGCGAACGGCTGGCCGAAATCGGCGACATGCACCAGGCCGGTGCGGTGGGTTTCACCGACGACGGAGCCTGTATGCAGAATGCCGCCGTAATGCGCGCCGCGCTGGAATACTCGAAGAATTTCGGCACCGTAATCGCCCAGCACGCCGAGGACATGACGCTTACGGCGTCGGGACAGATGCACGAAGGCTACCATAGCACGCGATTGGGGCTTGGGGGCATTCCCGCCGAGTCCGAGTCCATCATCGTGGCGCGGGATCTGAACCTCGCGGAAATGACCGGGGGTCGCTATCACGTCCAGCACATCTCCTCCAAGGAAAGCGTCGAGATGGTGCGCGTGGCGAAAAAGAAGGGGTTGCACGTCACGGCGGAAGCCACGCCCCACCACTTCACGTTGAGCGACGCCTGTTTGAGCAGCTACGACAGCAATTTCAAAATGAAGCCGCCGTTGCGCTCGGAGGAGCACATCCAGGCCATTCGCAAAGGTCTGAAAGACGGCACCATCGACGCCATCGCCACCGATCACGCCCCCCACGCCGAAATCGACAAACGGGTGGAATTCGACCAGGCGGCCTTCGGCATCATCGGTCTGCAGACCGCCCTGCCGATTTCCCTGGGTCTTGTGCGGGAAAAAGTGCTGACAATGCGCCAGCTTATCACTCGGATGACCTCTGGCCCGGCGGGTGTTCTCGGCATCGAGCGGGGGACGCTCTCGGTGGGAGCCGTGGCGGACGTGACGATCTTCGATCCCAAGGCCGAATGGGAATACAACGAAGAAAGCAACCGTTCCAAGAGCAAGAATTCCCCCTGGATCGGCCAGACCCTGAAAGGAAAAGTCGTGGCCACCATCAGTGGCGGAAAAGTGATCTACGAGGATGGAATATGAAATGCCTTTTTCCGGCATTCGTTGCCAACATCCTGTTTTTCCTGATACTTTCCGGCTGTTCCTCGTGTTCCCAACCCGACGTCCGCACGGATGATCCCCCCACGGCGGAGCCTTCCGCGACGAGGATCGTTCCGTCGAAACCGGTGGTCGCTCAATCGCCGGTGGACTGTCCTCACGTGGCAAAGGGCTTGAAGGAATTCGCGATCAAGAAATTCCGGGAAAAAGAGGACGCCCATCTCGTGCGGGTCGTGGTGGACATGAGCGGAGCCTCGATTCCCAACTGGAACGCCTTGGAAGCGCAGGTGGAAATCACTACGCCCACCAAGGCAAGGGTGATGATTCCGGCCAAGAACATCTGCCTGCTGGGAGCCTCCGAAGGGGTGCTGCTCGTCCAGCCTCGCTGACGCTTTGGAGAGGTTCGAACGCTTGCGTTTTTCGTGTCTTGTGTGAGCAAGGACGTTGACACGGATACAATGAAACACGATATCATTAGCGATATCAAGTAATTATCATCTTTTCGATGACGGCGTTCGCCGTCACGATTTATCCCAAAACGAACGGTTTATTTTCTTGCCTTTTTTAAAGCCATCCCTATAATGATATTGCTTTTTTGTGGGCTTCTTATCGTAAGAAGTGGGCGTTTCGCCCACTTTTTTTTGCTTGAAACGTAAGACGCCCGTGGTTGTCGCACTTGGTTCGAAGGACACTTGCACGTGCGCATGTTGAAGAAAAACACGTTCGTCCGGCAGTTGTGGACGCTGATCGATCCGGTCGTGCAGGCCGAAGGATACGAACTGGTGGACTTGGATTTCGTGCGCGGCAAAAAGGCGTCCCAGGTGCGGATTTTCGTAGACCGCCCCGAGGGAGGCATCGGCGTGGACGAATGCTCGCGCCTGAGCGGTGTGCTGGGAAACTTGCTTGATGTCGAAGATTCGGTTAAAGGTTCGTACCAACTGGAGGTTTCGTCTCCCGGCATCGATCGACCGCTGGTAAAGCAAAGGGATTTCGAACGGGCCGCAGGACGCACCGTGAAGTTGAAATGCGACCTTCCCGTGGAAGGACGTCGTAATTTTACAGGGACGTTGCTTGAGGTCGATGACAAGGGAACTCTTGTCGTGGACTGCGGCGAGGACACCACGGTGAGTATCCCGTGGGATTGCATCGCCAGGGCAAACCTGGTGGTATCGACAGAGGAAATTTTCGGCCACGGCTCCGCCTCGAAGGCGGAGGACCGAAACCGTTCGGAGAAACGATGACCGTTTTCACTGGACTGGCCATGGGCTTCGCGGAGAACGAAGAATGTTGACAAATTTAAATTTTCTGATCGATCAAGTCGGCAAAGACAAGGGCATCTCCCGGGAAGTGATCATCGAGACACTCGAAGAGGCGATGCTCAAGGCCGCGCAGAAGAAATTCGGCTCGGAAGACGACATCGAGGCACATTACAACGACGACACCGGCGAAGTGGAACTGTTCCAGTTCAAAACCGTGGTGGATACGGTTGAAGACCCCACCACCGAAATCAGCTTTGGAGAAGCGATCGCCTACGATCCCGACGTGGAAGAAGGCGACAGCATCGGCGTGAAAATCGAAAACACCGATTTCGGACGCATCGCCGCGCAGGTGGCCAAGCAGGTCATCATTCAGCGCGTGAGAGCCGCCGAACGGGAATATATCTACAACGAGTACAAAGACCGCAAAGACGACCTGATCGCCGGAACCGTGCGCCGGGTCGAACATGGAAACATCATCGTCGATCTGGGCCGTACCGAGGCGATTCTGCTTTCGAAAGAGCAGTCCCCCCGCGAGACCTACCGGTCTCACGACCGGATCGTCGCCTACGTCGTGGATGTCAACAAATCGACCAAAGGCCCTCAGATCGTGCTTTCCCGCACGGATACCGGACTGATTCACAAGCTCTTCGAAATGGAAGTCCCTGAAATTTCTGAAGGAATCGTGCAAATCGTCTCGGCGGCGAGAGAGCCGGGCAGCCGCTCGAAAATTGCGGTTGTCAGTCGCGACACCGATGTGGACCCGATCGGCGCTTGCGTCGGCATGAAAGGCACCCGCGTGCAGAACATCGTTCAGGAACTGCGTGGGGAGAAAATCGACATCGTAACTTACAGCCAAGACCCGGTGCGTTACGTCTGCAACGCGCTGGCCCCGGCCCAAGTCAGCCAGGTGGTCATCGACGAAGACGAACGGCTGATGGAAGTGACGGTTCCCGACGATCAGCTCAGCCTTGCCATCGGCAAGCGCGGGCAGAACGTGCGGCTGGCTTCGCAGCTCACGGGCTGGCGTATCGACATTCAATCCGAGTCGAAGGTCGAGAAAATGGCCGAAGAGGCGCGTGGCCTGTTCCAGCAACTGGACCACGTGGACGAGGACATGGCCGAGACCTTGACCCGACTGGGTTTTCTTTCGCTGGAAGATATCAGCCGGGCGGACATCAACGACCTGCGCATCATTCCCGGCCTCGACGAGGAAAAAGCGGAAACCATGGTGCAGCAGGCCGAAGAACTGTGGAAGGAACGGCAGGAGGAAGAGGTCGAGAAATCTCCGTCTCGCCGCGAAGAAAGCAAGTCGGAACCTCCCGCAAAGGAAGGGGAAAAGCCCCGACAGGCTCCTTCCGCTTCCGCAGACGACCGACCCGAACTGATGCGGTTGAAAAACATGGACGAAGACCTGATGCACCGGCTTCAGGAAGCGGGCTATTACACCGCTACCGACCTTTTGGAATCCGGGCTGGAAGCCAGGGAAATGTCCGAGAAATTCGAAATCGGTGCACGCCGGGCGCGGGGTATCCTGCATTCGGCGAAAATGCGGGTCAGACCCGCACAATCGGATTCCTCGGATGAGAACGAAAAAGCGGGCTTCGACTTTTCGTCTTCCGCAGAGTCCAGACCGGAAAGCGATGCCCTTGCGGCGGCCAATGCCGCCTTCAACGAGTTGAGTACGCCGCTGGCCGATTCGGAAAACGACTCGGAGCCGGAGGTGGAGGAGGAAGCGTCCGAGGACGCCGAAGGGAATGAAAACACGGAAGCCTAACGCGGCGAAGGAGCCGGAACGCTCCTGTGTCGCATGTCGCGGAAAAGCGCCTGCGCAGTCCCTGTTCCGATTCGTTCTGGACCCGGACGGCAACGCGGCGCTGGATTTTTCGGCGACATTGCCCGGACGAGGAGCCTACGTGCACCCGTCGCGGGCCTGCTTTGACATGGTGGAACGAAAAGCGCTTTTTCGTCGGGCCTTCAAGACATCCGGCGTCCGTTTCGACGCGGATTTCTGGTGGAAGCGGGCGGCTGAAAAAAGCGTGGAACGAGTGTTGGAATTGCTCTATCTCGCCAAGAAAAGCGGTCGGCTTGTCGCCGGGGGCGACAAGGCGAAAGCATTTCTCGGGGAGTGGGGCAAGGGACTTTTGATTCTTTCGGAGGATGCCGCGCCGCGCACGGTCGCCCAATTCGAGCGGTTGGCCGAAACCTGCGGAGCGCGGCACGTGCGTGGACCGGATTCCGCGAGGATCGGGCACGCGCTGGCCCGGCCTTCGGTTGTAGTTCTTGCGGTAGCGGACGGACCGCTTGCTGAGAAGCTTCTTTGGGAGTGCTCGCGGTTTGAACGAATTCGGAACGATGAAAACTAACGGCTGGCGCATGGTAGTACCGGTTTCGAGGAGCATACATGGCTAAGATCCGTGCATTCAAACTGGCAAACGAGTTCGGCATCGAATTCGATGAGTTGGTGACCCTCGCCAATGGCGCTGGGATTGAATTGAAAAACAAAATGACGGGTATCGAGGACGAGGATGTGATCCGGCTGCGCAATCGCATGGAAAAATCCAAGTCGGAAAAGGTCGTCGAAAAACGCGTGGGGCGGAAGATCATCCGCCGTCGGGCGAAAAAGATTCCCGCCAAGATGAAGGTCGTCGCCCCGCTCAAGGACGAACCCGCCGAAAAGAAAGAGCTTTCGGAAGAAACTCCGTCGACGGAATTGCCGATCGAAGATATTCCCGTAACCGAAGAGCAGGCGGTTCCCGAAGTCCAACAAGAGGCGACTGCGCCCGTGGAAGAGTCTTCGGATGTCGAGACCGTAGCGCAAGAAGTCGAGGCAAAGACGGAAGAGGCTCAGGCCGAGACGAAGGAAAGCGCCGAAGAGGCGGTGGATTCGGTCGAGGAAGCTGCAGAAACGCAGGCTGAAGGCGACGTTGCGGCAGAAAAAGCCACGGAGGAGGGCGAGGGCCGGAAAGAGTCTCCGAAAGGCAAAAAGCGCAGTAAAAAGAGGCGGGTGGAAATCGTCGATGATTCAACCCGCAGTGTCAAGCGCATCGAGCCACCCAAGCAGATCGCCACGATCGTCAAGAAAATCGACTTGGACGAACTCGCCCCCGACATGCATTCGAACGACCATAGGGCTCCTCGTGGTCCCGCCGGAGGCCCTCGTGGAGGCAGTCGAGGCATTTCCGCCCGACCCGCCGCCAATTTCCAGTCCCCGCTGGACATACCCCCGCCAGGCAAAGAAGACAACCGCGGACGCCGCCGAGACAGCACCGGACGAGGAGGAGGAGGGGAAGCCGATCGCCGCGACCGTGGAGGCAGCCGCAAAGGCGGACGCCGCCGTCAGATCATCGACGATACCTATCTGGAGCGCCGGGCGAGGCTCGCGGGGAAAAAACGCGGTCGCAAACAGGCTCTGAAAATCCCGTCGAAAACCGAAATCACTACACCCAAAGCAGCGAAACGCATCGTGAAAATGGGTGCCGAGTCCATTGTCATCAGCGAATTCGCAAAGCAGGTCGGTGTCAAAGCCAACGAAGTGCTGGCCAAATTGATGAATCTCGGTCTGATGCTGACCATCAATCAGGCCATCGATCAGGATGTGGCGACGCTCGTCGCCCAGGAATTCGGCTACGAGGTCGAATCCACCGCTTTCGAGGAAAAAACCTTCCTCGAAGTGGAAGTCAAAGAGAAGGATGAGGATCTCGAAGAGCGCCGCCCGGTCGTGACCGTCATGGGCCACGTAGACCACGGCAAGACCTCGCTGCTCGACCGCATCCGAAACGCCCACGTGGCGGATCAGGAAGCGGGCGGTATCACGCAGCACATCGGTGCGTATAAAGTTCCGACCAGCCACGGTACACTGACCTTCATCGACACGCCGGGCCACGAGGCATTCACCGCGCTGAGAGCGCGCGGCGCGCAGGTGACGGATGTCGTCATCCTCATCGTCGCCGCCGACGACGGCGTAATGCCGCAGACCATCGAAGCCATCAACCACTCCAAGGCGGCTGAGGTGCCGATCGTGGTGGCCATCAACAAGATCGACAAGGACAACGCCGACCCGCGGCGTGTGCGAACCGACCTGATGCAACATGGCTTGATTGCTGAAGAACTCGGCGGCGACACTCCGATGGTCGAGATTTCGGCGAAAAAGGGTATCGGCATCGAAGCGCTTCTGGAACTGGTCGCGATTCAGGCCGAGCTTCTCGAACTCAAGGCCAACCCGAATCGTAAACAGGCCGAAGGCGTGGTCATCGAATCCAAGCTCCACCGGGGCCACGGCGCGGTGGCCACCGTGCTTGTCCAGCAAGGCTCGCTCGCCATCGGAGATCCCTTCGTCTGCGGTATTCAGGCCGGGCGCATCAAGGCCATGCTCGACGATCGCGGACGGCGCATCAAGGAAGCGCTTCCGTCCGATCCGGTGGAAGTGCACGGATTCAGCGAAGTTCCCGAAGCCGGGCAGCAATTCATCACCTTGAAGGAAGACAAAAAAGCCCGCCTGATCGCTGACAACCGGCGGCTGAAGAAACGGGAAGAGGAACTCGCCATTTCCTCCAAAGTCACGCTGGACAACCTGTTCGACAAGATCAAGGAAGGCGAAACGAAGGAACTGGCTCTTCTCATCAAGGCCGACGTGCAGGGCTCCGTGGAAGCGGTGCGGGACGCGCTGGCCAAGCTGTCCAACGACGAGATCCGCGTCAATATCATTCATACCGCCGTGGGTGGCATCACCGAAAGCGACGTGCTGCTAGCCTCGGCGTCCAACGCGATCATTATCGGTTTCAACATCCGGCCCGAAACGAAGGCCGCGACTCTGGCCGAACGGGAAAAGGTGGATATCCGCCTGTATTCGGTCATTTATGAAGCCATCGAAGAGCTTCAGGCTGCCATCGCCGGTATGCTGGCACCCATCATCAAAGAAGAGTCGCTGGGACACGTGGAAGTGCGCGACACCTTCCACATTCCCAAAGTCGGCACCATCGCCGGTTCGTATGTCATGGATGGGAAAATCGAGCGTGGTTGTAAAGTGCGGCTGTTACGGGATTCTGTGGTGATTTACACCGGTCGGATTTCGTCGTTGCGTCGTTTCAAGGAAGACACGAAGGAAGTGGTTTCCGGCTTCGAATGCGGAATCGGCATCGAAAACTACAACGACATCAAAGTCGGCGACGTGATCGAGGCCTATCATGAAGTCGAAATCGCCGCCACGTTGTAAGTGCGGACGACAACGCCGGTTTTCGGGCGAGGGAGGAATTTTTGCCGCAACGCTCTCAAGGACATCGACCCAAGCGCCCCTCGCGGGTCGGGCAGGAAATCCGCCGCCTTCTGTACGAAATGTTCCAGCGCGGCGAACTGCACGATCCCCGCTTCGGTCCCCTGACGATCACCGAGGTTCGCTGCAACGACAGCCTCGGCAGCGCGAAGGTCTATTTTCTTCCAGCGGAACGCGATCCCTCCCGAATCCAGGAGATTCTCGCCGCTTTCGAAAAAGCGGCGGGCTACATCCAGGGACGCATCGGTCGGGAATTGCGCATCCGCAAGGTTCCCAAACTCCACTTCCTATACGATGAACTGGACGATAAAAGCCGTGAAATCGGGGACTTGCTGGATTCGGTGCGCCGGGATTTACCCGAAGAAACGAAGGATTGAGCCGTGTCCGGTCCCTTGGAAAACATCGCCCATCTCCTTCGTAAAAGTCGAAAAATCCTCGTCGTCGGACATCTCGAACCCGATTGCGACGCCCTGGGGTCTTCACTGAGTCTCGCCATGGCGCTGCAAGACGCAGGCAAAGAAGCCGTCTGCTACAACGTGTCGGGTCTGCCGAATACCCTGGCTTTTTTGAAATCCTCGAACAGGCTCGTGGATCGAGTTCATCCGAGGAAGAAGTTCGATTGCACGGTGTTTTGCGATTCCCCCACTTTGGGGCGTTTCGGATCGCTTTTCGAGGGGGATCTTTCCCGGTTCGGCGTGAGGGTGCTGATCGACCATCACGTAGCACAAAAGCTCTTTGCCGATCTCTCCTACCTCGACTCCGACCGCGCCTCGTGTGCCGAGTTGGTGCTGGATCTGCTCGACGAACTCGCCTTGCCGCTGACCGACGACATTGCGTTCAACCTGTATGCGGCCATCGTTTCGGATACGGGATCGTTTCGCTATTCGAACACCAACCGCCGGGCGATGGAAACCGCCGGGCGGCTGCTCGACCACGACGTCAGTCCCTGGGATGTGGCTTACAATCTTTTTGAAAGCCGCTCTCCGATTCAGATGCGTCTTCTGGCGGAAGCCATGGCCTCGCTGGAAATTAGCGATTGCGGTCGGTACGCCTCGGTGCGTGTCACTCGCGAAATGATGCAACGCCACGGAGCGGAAGAATATATGCTCGATCGCTTCGTGAACTACCCGCGCTCTATCGCGGGCGTGGAAGTGGCGATACTGATGCGCGAGGACGGCAACGGCGAATACAAAATCAGCTTCCGATCCAAGGGAGCAGTGGATGTCAATGAAATCGCACGGAAATTCGGCGGCGGCGGTCACCACAACGCAGCGGGTTGCCGGATCGAAGGCTCCTATGAAGACGTACATCGCCGCCTGACCACGGAAGTGGAACGCACGCTGAAACGCCGTTTCGAAGACAGCTCTCTGCACGAAAACCTATAAAACGCATTTCTCTTCCACGTCGAATCCGCTAAGATAGACGTTATTCGATGTCGGACGGATGTATGTGCGCCGTTCGAATCATATGGCAGTTTTTACTTGGTTTTAGCGATCATGTCATCATGGGTGGCATGGGCCAACCGCAGGTTGCCCATGTGCAATGGTTCACGTCGCTTGTCCTGCGCCACCCCTCGCTTCCGTTCTCTATCGCAAAATCAAATAATAACTGCTTTTAGCCCGCATTATTCATGAGGATCGTAGCGAGACGCAGAAAACCGAAGATATTTCATGAAGTTGGACCGATTTTCACCCGCAGGCATACTTTACAGTCTGTCGAGGATGAAAATCGGGAAACGAGTGAAAGATCGAGGATTTTCAAGTCACAGTAGATTCTTCATGAATAATGCGGGTTAAGGAAAGGATCGCCGTTTCCGTGTCGCCGACTGCTCCCATCATTCCCGAAGTGCTTTTGCGCCTGTTTCATCCTTTGCAGGCCGGGCGCGAGGTGCGCTCCGGCTGGAAACTCGTGGATATCGTACCGGGAAAAACGATCCGCGCCCGGTTCACGTACCGCGATGCACCCACGCTCGAGCTGGGAATACTTCCCCGCAACGACGAAGACCCGGCCTTCGAACGCAGCCGCTGGTTCAATTTCTCCGTGCTGGACGCTGAAAACCCGCTGCCGGAGTCCGTCGCCCGCTTCGCCCGACTGATGGTGGAACTGGTGCGCCGCAACAGCGATTCCGAACCCCGACCGGTTTTCTGGGACAACCTCAAGCGTAAGTATGCGATTTTCGACGACGAAAACGCGCGTTCCTTCGATATCGAAGCCTCCCCCCATTGCCAGAACCGCTGCCGGTTCTGCATCAACCGACCCGCCGGGATTCCCGCAACCTCCACCGAGGCGCTGCTCGACCTGCTGCGCCAACAACGCGAAAAAGGGGCGCAAGGGGTCGAATTCACTGCCATGGAACCCACGTTGCGGCCCGATATTCTCGACCTCGTGGCCGAGGCGAAACGGCTGGGATATGGCTTGATCCGTATGATTTCAAATGGTTACGGCTTCGCCAAGGAAGGTTTCACTCCGAAAATCTTCGACGCCGGGTTGCATCTCGTCACCCTGTCGATTCTGGGGCACCGTCCCGAGATCGAAACTATACTGACCACCCGGTCGGACTCCTTCGAGATCAAGGCCCGCGCCCTTGCCCACATCGTCGAAGCGACGGGTTCCCGCCGGGAACAGTGGTTCGGCGAGCGGGCGCTGTTTTCCAATACCGTCATCACCAAACAAAATCAGGATAACCTACCGGATATTCTCGACTATCTCGACCGTTCGCAGGTCTCTTCGGCGACCTTTTCCTTTCCCGAACCGGGCGGTTGGGCGCTGGAGCACTTCGACGAGGTGATGCCGTCGCTGGCCGCGATCAAAGACGTGGCGGCGCTTCTGTTGACTCCTCGCGAGGAAGGCCCGCTGGCGTCGTTGCTGGACCTGCCGCTTTGCGTGGTACGGGGCGAGGAAGTACGCGGAAGAACGAGGAAAATGCTGCTGAGTTCCACCGGGGAGGAAGGCTGGCGAGAAGGCTGGACGGAAAAGGCCGGAAGAAAAATCAAGCCGAAGGAGCCTTGTGGCCGTTGTCGATTGGCGGGAGAATGTCCGGGCGTCTGGAGTGAATACGTAAAACGCAGGGGAAGCGGGGAACTTACGCCGTTTCCGTAACTCTTGTGATAGAATTTGCGAGTTCAGGAATGGCTGGAAATCAAATCGTGCAAAATCCTACTCAAACATTTTCAACCCGTTGAAAACATAGATCTTTTATCCCCTCTCCCTTTGGGAGAGGGTTAGGGTGAGGGGACGTGAATTTCCCTCACCCGGTGCTGAAGCACCGGCCTCTCCCAATGGGAGAGGCAATCGGACCCTTCGGGTCCATTCCACGTTTGCGCTTTTTAATTTCCGCCCTTCAGGAATGGTCTAAAAAGAAAAACCGGCTTTCCGAGAAAAGCCGGTTTGTTCATGGTGGGCCCGGAGGGAATCGAACCCTCAACCTTCGGATTAAGAGTCCGCTGCTCTGCCGATTGAGCTACGAGCCCGGAGCAGTGGTATCAATAGTCAGGGGTATCGTCAAGATTAAAATGAAAGAATCGTTAAAAAATCGTGGAGAATCGCCATGAAACCAGTGATCGGACTGACTTGCGCCATCGGAAACGGGGAGGCGAGCGGCCCGGCATCCGATGCGGAGCCATATGAATATCTGTACCGGCGCTACATTTCCTGGGTGCTGGACGCAGGCGGCGCTCCGGTGGTGCTTCCCAATCTCGGAGATTACGTGGCGTTGGAAACCCTGTTGGACCTGCTTCAGGGACTCGTATTGACGGGCGGCGTGGACCCGGCGGCCCAGTGGATCGGCGAGGAGCCGCACCCGACGATCACGGTGCAGCCCGAGCGCGACGACGCCGAAATCTACCTTTTGCGTCGGGCGCGGGAACGACGTCTGCCGGTGCTGGGCGTCTGTAGGGGGATGCAAATGATGGCCGTAGCTTTCGGAGGCGATATCTGGCAGGACCAGAGCCTGCGCGCCGAGCGATATCCGACGAAAAACCACCGTAGCCATGCAGACGGTCGCCCGCGCCTGCACGATGTGGAAGTCGATCCCTCTTCCCACCTGGCGCGTTTCGCCGGACGCGAGCGCTACCGGGCCAATTCTTCGCATCACCAGCTCATCCGCACCCTGCCGCCAGGGTTTTCGGCCTGTGCGAAAACGCTGGACGGCGTGGTCGAAGCGATGGAGCGCGTCAACCGGGGAGATTATCTCGTGGGCGTGCAATGGCACCCAGAGCGCTCCCCCGACCATCCGCTGTCACGGGCGCTGATCGATGATTTCATTCAGGCGGCGCGTCGTTGCCCGGCTGGAGGAAGAGGTTCGGGAAAGTGATGTGGAAATCGAATTGAAAATCCGAGATAGATGAAAATCGAATAAACCTGTAATTAGGAGGGGTTATGTCAAGCACGATGACTCCAATTTATTTGGATTGGATCGGTCCTTTCAAGTTGGACTGTGGAGAAGTACCGGATCGGGATGAATTCACGAATTCCGCCACAGCGTGGGGAGTTTATCAGATTTACGGTTCGCACCCGGTTTACGGGCCGAAGGTTTTACTGTACATCGGCAAGGCATGGGAACAGAATTTCGGAACTCGTTTAAACCAACACGGACTTGCGGACTGGACCTCAGACCGGGGAAATTTGGAAATCTATCTCGGTAGGATGTTGGTAAGCGGCGACGAAAAACTGTCCGATTCGGAGTGGGCTTTGCAAATCTCAGCGGCGGAAAAACTGTTGATTTACGCACACTCTCCGGCACTCAACAGCATGAACGTCCACCAGCTTCCCACCGATGTGGCACAATACCACGTGTTGAATTACGGTTGCTACGCACAGCTTATGGAGGAAGTTTCCGGTCAACGATGGGATTCAGCCTGTATTGAGAAAGTGAGTAGCTACAAATTGTACAAATACGGGAAATAACTTTGAAAAACCGGGCTAGAAATTTGCCCAACTTCCATAAATATTGGATTTAGCATAAAAAAACGCCCTCCGGTCGGTTTAGACCGGAGGGCGTTCGAGTTCGGACAAGCGGGTGAATTACAGCAACTCATCCACGTTTTCTTGAATTTTCACGATGGCTTCGGCCACGGAGCGCACGTCGTCTTCACTGCCCATCAGGGCCGGGTAGTGCAGCCAGCAGGCTTCTTCGTAGGCGGCTTTGTGGGCGATCGGAGTTTCGGCGCTTTCGGCGACGATTCCCTGCGGATAGCGTTCCTTGAGCATCGGATAGCGCTTGATCGAGGGGCTGAAGATCGGTCGGGCCTGGATCGGCTCGTAGAAATCGCCGTCGATCTCGATGCCTTCGGCGGCCATCGCCTCTAAAAAGCGATCCCGGTGCAAGCCCTTGAAACCATTGGGATCGTACTTGAAAATGTACTGGTAATGCGCCGAGCGGGTGACGCGCTCGTCCGGTCGGATGGGCGTGATGCCGTCGATGTCGTCGAGCAGGTTGCTGAGCAATCCGGCGCGGGCGGCGCGCAACTCGGTGAAAGCACCCAGTTTTTCGAGTTGGGTGAGCAGCACGCCACACTGGAATTCGGTCATGCGGAAGTTGCCGCCGAACTCTTCGCCTTCGAAATCGTCGTAGCCCCATTCCTTGCGTCCGCAGTTGGTGATGCTCGACGCCCGCTGAAAGAATTCGTCGTTCGAGGTGGTGACCATGCCGCCCTCGCCCGCCGTCATCAGCTTCGACGACTGGAAGGAGAACGAGCCGAAATCTCCCCAGCTTCCGACGCCCTTGTCGCGCCATTTTCCGCCGTGCATGTGGGCGCAGTCCTCGATCAGGATGAGTCCGTGCTTGTCACAGATCTCTTTGAGGCGATCGAGATCGGCGATGGACGACCCCAGGTGCACGGGAATCACGGCGAAAGTCCGGTCGGTAATCAGCGCCTCGACCTTCGCCGGGTCGAGGGTGTAGTTGTCGGCGCGCACGTCGGCGAAGATCGGCACCGCGTTGACCTCCACCGCGCATCCGGCGGTCGCCAGCCAGGTGTAGGTCGGCACGATGACTTCCTGCCCGGCTTCGATCCCCGCCGCCTTGAGCGAAATCTCCAATGAAACCGTACCGTTGGCGCAGGTCACGCCGTGGGTTGCGTCGTGGGCCGCCGCGAATTTCCGGGCCAATTCCAGCGCTTTGGTGTTGGGATAGGGATAGCCTCCCCAGTTGTGGCTTTCCAGCACTTCGAGAAGCTGCTTTTTCTCTTTTTCGTCGTAGGTCGGCCACGCTTTGAACGACGTGTTGCGGATGGGAGTTCCACCATTTATAGCCAGCTTGCTCATGGTTTTTCCTTTAAATATCAAATGGTTATCGGTTTTTGTCTTTTCCGAAGGCTAAATTCCCTCGCAGGCTTCACAGCCGCCTTCACCCCAGTAGTCCGGCACGTCGCCGGTAAAAAAGTTCACCACGTCGAAAGGCGCGTCGTCCCGGTCTTCAAGGTACTGATCCGAGCCTTCCGAGTCGCGCAGGTAGAGGTTGAAAAAGGCGGTCGCATAGTAGTTGATCGTCTTTTGCGCGTCCTCGAACGGGGCGTTGAAGTCGGCGCAACCGTCCGAAAGCGCGTTTTTGGCGTCGTTGCCCATATCCAGTTCCTGGCTGACCGCGATCAGATCCAGGCGGCAGATGTCAGAGAAGGTAAAGTGTCCGCCCGCTTCGAGTTCGTACAGGTATTTCGGCTGCGTGGAGAGCAGCATGTTCTTGTAATCACAGTACATTCCGCAATAAGGCAGGGTGTCGTCCAGCGTGCCGCCCATGGTCAGCGTCGGAACGGGATAGTCTTCGATGTCGCAAACTCCGTATAGATATCCGGCGGCGATGCTGGGTGAATGCAGCACGGCGGCTTTGAAACGTGGGTCTTTGCAGGGCATGATCGTGGAGGTGATGCCGCCCAGCGAATGTCCGGTCACACCCACGTTTTCCTCGTCGATCAGGCCATAAAATACGCTCGTTTCATCCCGGTTCCATTCCACGGCGCGATCGAGCAGGAAGCTCATGTCGTCGGGGCGCTTGGTCAACGAACTCAACAGACTGTCGCCCTGGAACCCGTCGCGGATGATGTCCCAGATGGTGTTGTGGTCGTGGTCGGGGGAAATCACGATGTAGCCGTGAGAGGCGAGGTGCTGGGTGTAGAACACGGACTGCCAGCGGATGCCGTTGGCCCCGTGGCTGAAAAGAATCACCGGATAGGGTCCGTGCGTCGGTTCGATCTCGGCATCACGGGCGGAAACCGTCTGAATCAGGGGCAAATCGGCGTTGGCGATGATTTCCTGCTTGTCGCCCAGGTCGATATCTTCGGCCTGTTTCTTCAGGTCCATCTTCTCGAAAGGTCCGTCTTTGTAGTCCTGCGTCGCGGGATACCAGACGTCCACCCGCAGCCAGCGTCCCTGGTTGTCGCGCAACTCGTCGGGACGGCTGTCGTCGTAGAAGTCGAAAGTCATCACGCCTACTGGGAAAGGTCCGGCCTCGTAGGGGTCGGGGGCGGCATCGGGTCCGGCGGGATCGAAATCCAGCGGCGCCTTGGCCACTTCTTCCACTTCAGAGATTTCGTCAACGTCGGTATCACCGCCGTCGATGGGGGTTTGTTCCTCGTCGTCTCCACATCCGACCAGCCACAGGCACGCGGCCACAACCAGCCACCACCCACTAAACCGACGAATCCGTCCCATGGCGTCCTCCTGTCTGCACGTTACCATCAACCGCGCCGGATGATAAAACGGCGCGAATCTATAGGAAATAACAGGAGATATTCATGGCACGAGGCAGGGAAATTGTCAAGCCGCAGGGAAGGGAAGAAGACAGGACGATTCCATTCTGGATTTGGCACAAACTTGATTCGGTGGATGAAGGAATGGGTGCCCGGGTCTTCGATCCGGAACGGATCGATGGCCCGGATTCTTTGTGTTTTCACGGCCATTCGCCTAACCCGCATAATTCATAAAGAATCTACTGCGACTTGAAAATCCTCGATCTTTCACTCGTTTCCCGATTTTCATCCTCGACAGACTGTAAAGTATGCCTGCGGGTGAAAATCGCTCCAACTTCATGAAATATCATCGGTTTTCGGCGTCTCGCTACGATCCTCATGAATAATGCGGGCTAAGTGACAGAAGCAACGTGAAGAGATTTCGATGTTCCATACGTTCTTTCGAATCACCGTTTCGTCCGACCCCGCGGGTGCCAGTGCTCCGACGAGAGCTTGACCGTGAATGGGGCGGACGATTCTTGCACGGAATCATGGCGCGTGAAATACGACGCCGAATAGATGGATGAACGAAGGACGGCTTGACATCGATGAAAAAAATGGGGGAATCTGCTTGACAAACAGGTTTCTCTTATAGATGGCACCCGCGAAGGTGCTTGGAGGGGGTAATCCTTCAAGAATTGAATCGCCCACCTTCTTCCCGCCCGTCGTTTGTAGTCCGACGCAAACTATGCTAGAAACACGAAAAAATCCATCGGGAAGCGAGACGATATGACGCGACGACCGGAAGACATCAAGGTGATTATCGCCACGGACTGCGGCAGTACCACCACCAAGGCCATTCTTTTCGAAAAAGTGGGGGACGAATACCGCCAGACCTACCGTGGCGAAGCGCCCACTACTGTGGAAGCGCCGTTCGAGGACGTCACGCGGGGCGTGCTCAACGCCATCCAGGAAGTCGAGGAACTCTCTGGACGGTCCATGCTCGACGAGGACGGCAGCTTCATCAAGCCCGCACGGTTCGAAGATGGCAAACCCGTGGGTGTGGACATCTACATTTCCACCTCTTCGGCGGGCGGCGGCTTGCAGATGCTCGTCAGCGGCGTGGTGCGTAAAATGACGGCGGAAAGCGCGGAACGGGCCTCGCTGTCGGCGGGGGCGATCGTGATGGACACGATCAGCGTCAACGACAAGCGTATGCCCCACGAGCAGATCGAGCGCATCCGCCAGCTTCGACCCGACATGATCCTGCTGGCCGGCCTGACCGACGACTCCCGGCGCATCGATCACGTGGTTTCCCTGGCGGAATTGATTCGCGCCGCCAATCCGCGCCCGCGTCTGGGACAGAGCTACAATCTTCCTGTGATTTACTCCGGCACGCAAAACGCACGCAAGGAAATCACCGAAATTCTTGAGAAAAAGACCGATCTGACCATCACCGAAAACCTGCGGCCTTCCCTGGAACGCGAAAACCTCGACCCCGCTCGCGACGCCATCCACGATCTTTTCATGGAGCACGTCATGCAGCAGGCGCCGGGTTACAAAAAACTGATGAGTTGGACCGACACCCCCATCGTTCCCACGCCGGGTGCGGTAGGCGCAATCATCGAGCGGATTTCGCAGATCGAATCGGTCAACGTGGTCGGCGTGGACATCGGCGGGGCGACCACCGACGTGTTCAGCGTCTTTCCCATCGTCGAAAACGGCAAAAAACGTCCGAAATTCAACCGAACCGTATCGGCGAACCTCGGCATGAGCTATTCCATCGCCAACGTGCTGGCTTCGGCGGGGTTGGACAAAATCATGCGCTGGGTGCCTTTCGACACCGACGAGCGCGCCCTGCGCAACGCGATCAAGAACAAAATGATTCGCCCGACCACCGTTCCCCAGACTTTGCACGATCTCGCCATCGAACAGGCGGTGGCAAAAGAAGCGCTGCGGCTGGCCTTTGTCCAGCACAAGGAATTCGCCACCAGCCTCAAGGGCGTGCAGACCGCCCGGACGATTTCCGACGCCTTCGACCAGTCCGAGGGAGGCATGACCATCGTCAACATGATGGCGCTGAACCTCCTCGTGGGTTCCGGCGGGGTGCTGTCCCACGCTCCGCGCCGGGTACAGACCGCGATGATGCTGCTCGACGCCTTCCTGCCCGAAGGCGTGACCATGCTGGCGGTGGATTCGATTTTTATGATGCCTCATCTGGGCGTGCTTTCCGAACTGCATCCCCAGGCCGCCGCCGAAATTTTCGAAAAAGACTGCATGATTCACCTGGGCGACTGCATCGCCCCGCGCGGGCGCGGAAAACCGGGCAAACCCGCGATGAAAATCACCTTGGAACTTCCTTCCGGGGCCGTGACGGAAACGCTGGCTCATGGGGATCTGAAACTTTACCCGTTGGGAGATGGCGAAGAGGCGCGGCTCGTGGCCGAACCGATGCGCGGAATCGATGTGGGTGCGGGAGCCGGAAAACCCCTCGAAACCACCGTGCACGGCGGCGTGGTCGGGCTGCTGTTCGACCTGAGAGGACGACCGCTGGAACTGCCGGAAAACGACGCCAAGCGCCAGGCTTTGTTGGCCCGCTGGTTCGATGACCTGGACGTCTATCCCCATGAATTTCTTGGTCAAGGAGGCGAATGATGGGTCATGCCTACACGCCGGGATTGAAAGTCACCGCGCGCACCACCATCCGCAAACGCCGAAGATTGCCCATCCAGGGCGAAGTTGTTGTGAAATCGGGAGCCTTCGTGCAACCGGACGACGTGGTGGCGCGCACCGAGTTGCCCGGCGACGTCTTCCCGGTCAACATCGCCAACCAACTTGGTCTGGAACCTCGCGAAATCGGCTTGGCGATGCTCAAGAAAAACGGAGACGCCGTTTCCGCCGGGGAGAAAATCGCCGAATCCAAAAGCTTTTTTGGCCTGTTTCGCTCCGAGGCGACCTCGCCCATCGATGGCACGGTGGAAAACATCTCCACCGTCACCGGACAGGTGATTTTACGGGGCCGTCCGCTGCCGGTCGAGGTGAACGCCTACATTCCGGGGCAGGTCGTCGAGGTCGAGGAAGGCGAGGGCGTCGTTATCGAATCATCCGTGGGCTTCATTCAGGGAATTTTCGGTGTCGGCGGGGAAACCGGCGGCGAACTGGCGCTGGCGGTCGAAGGACCGAACGAAGTGCTTGATAAAGCACGGATTTCCGAAAATTTTCGAAAAAAAGTGATCGTCGCCGGACGAATGACCACCGCCGGAGCCGTCCGCCGCGCCGTGGAAATGGGTGTGGCAGGAATCGTCACCGGTGGCCTGGACGACCGCGACCTGCGGGATTTTTTAGGCTACGATCTCGGGGTCGCGATCACCGGGCAGGAAAAGCTCGGCGTCACGTTGCTGGTCACGGAAGGTTTCGGAGATATCGCCATGGCCGAGGCGACCTGGAACCTGTTGAAAAAACACGAAGGACGCCCGGTGTCGATCAACGGAGCCACACAGATCCGCGCCGGGGTGATCCGGCCCGAAGTCATCATTCCGCTGGACGTGGAAAAACGCGAGGAACACCGCAAGGACGAGGGGGCGATTCTCGAGGCGGGGATGCCGGTACGCTGCATTCGCACGCCGTATTTCGGGCGTATCGGCAAGGTGGGCAAACTTCCCGCCGAGTTGGCCACGCTGGAAAGCGAAACCAAGGTTCGTGTTCTGGAAGTGGTTTTTCAGGAAGGCGAACGCGCCATCGTGCCCCGCGCCAACGTCGAAGTCATCGAAGGATAATGCGACTCAGCGGTGCCCTCGACCGCGAGGCCCGGCAATGGAAGAGCGCTCGATGACCTCGTATTGTTCGAGGTGGAAGAAGTTGAGCGCCCGTACGTGGATTTTCTTTTTATACCTGCGCTCCAAAAAGGCGATCATCTCGGCTTCGTCGTCGATTAGCATGTCGGCGATTTCCGGGTGGGCGTTGATGGTCACGACGCTGCCCTGCACGTTGCCGATTTCGCGCTTGACCTCCCGGTAGATTTCGTAGCAGATCGTCGTCTTGCTCTTCAGATAACCCTTGCCGTCGCAGTAGAAACAGGGTTCGCACAGGGTTCGGCCCAGGCTTTCGCGGATGCGCTTGCGCGTCATTTCCACAAGGCCCAATTCCGAGATTTTCAGCACGTGGGTTTTGGCCTTGTCCGCTTTGAGCGACTCTTCCAGATCGCTGTAGACTTTCTCGCGGTGCGCTTCGCGCTCCATGTCGATGAAGTCGATGATGATGATGCCGCCGATGTTGCGCAGGCGCAGTTGATAGACGATTTCCTTGATGGCTTCGAGGTTTGTCTTGAGGATCGTGTCCTCAAGGTTGCGCTTGCCGACGAACCGCCCGGTGTTGACGTCGATCGCGGTGAGTGCCTCGGCCTGGTCGATGATAATATAACCTCCCGATTTCAGCCAGACTTTCCGGCCCAAGGCCCGGTTGATGTCCACCTCCACGCTGAAGTGGTCGAAAATCGGTTCGCTGCCTTCGTACAATTCGAGACTGTACTTGAAATTCGGAATGTAGGTTTTGATGAAGCGGGTGATTTCGTTGAACTGGTCCCGGTCGTCCACGATCAGCCGGTCGATGTCGCTGGTGAACAGGTCGCGCACGGCACGGAATATCAGGTTCATATCGTAGTGAAGAATCACCGGGGCGGGTGATTTGTCGTGATCGACCTGGATTTTCTTCCAGAGATTGACGAGCAGCGTCACGTCGGCGCGGAGCTTCTTTTCGTTCATGCCTTCGGCGACCGTACGGACGATGAAACCGCTGCCCGTCGGGCGGATTTTGTCCATCAGATCGCGCAGCCGGGCGCGCTCGGATTCCTCGGTGATGCGCCGGGAAATGCCGATGTGGTCGATGTAGGGCATGTAGACCAGGTGACGACCCGGCAGGCTGATGTTGGTGGTGACCCGGCAACCCTTGGTGCCGATGGGGTCTTTGGCCACCTGGACCATGATTTCCTGCCCTTCTTTGAGCAGGTCTTCGATGTGCATCACACGCACGGGCACGGGCGAGGAATCTCCCTCTACACGGGGATTCTGTCTTCCCTGGGGACGGTTCTGCACGTCCTTGTCGTCCTCGCCATCGCCATTTTCGTATTCTTCGCCATTCCGATTGACGAAGCTGGAATAGTCGTAATCGGGGGAAAACACGTCCGAAACGTACAAAAACGCCGCTTTTTCCAGGCCGATATCCACGAATGCGGCCTGCATCCCCGGCAGCACGCGGCTGACGCGACCCTTGTAAATGTTTCCTACATAACCCCTGTCCTTGGTACGCTCGATGAACAATTCCACAGTGGCGTTGTTCTCGACCAGTGCGACGCGGGTTTCCTGCGGGGTACAGTTTATCACCAGCGAATTCGCCATGATCGCCCTTCTTTCGCAAACAGAAACCGGTTCGATACCTTGACCGGCGTTTTCGAAACACCGTCTCGAAAACGTCGGGAAATTGTATAAAGTATAGGATTGGGATCGTTCGGGCCTGCGTCTCGTCGCGGCTCGATCCGAAATTCGGCCAATACTTAATTGATAGGATGCCGGGAAGGAAAAAAGCGGTCGGTTAGAGTCTTTTTCGCATCCTTGAAACGTGCAGGCAGGCCGGAATCGTCTTCTATGCGCACCGTTCGGTGCTCGGAAAAGCATTCCCAAGAAACAAACTCACGACGATGCCTTTACTTTGTTCCGGCCCCACGTTACAGTCCAATCCATTGATTTTCTTTTACATCCAGCGAAAAGTCCCGGAAGGTTTGGCACTATCGGGGCTTTGAAAAGGCTTGTATCCGTCGAGGGGGGCGGAACATAAACGGTATGCCGAGGTGGTGTTTACAGACCCGGCGATGGTGTTTTGCAGCGCTCGTCGCGATAATATTTTTTACCGACCCAGGGGGAACAGCGCGTTTTATTCCCTCCGCTCACGCCTCGGAATCTCTTTCGGAACTTCCTGCCTCTTTTTCCTCTCGACACCTCGAAACCTCTGAAATCACGACGTTTTCCTCTTCTAATCACCATAAGTCGCATTCGTCCGAATTGGTCCGGGCGAAAACTCCGTGGATTCAGCATCTTTTCCGCTCCGTCTCCCTCACTTCGATGCTGTCCTACAATATTTGTCTGGCTTTGTTGGTATTGCTGTGCCGGATACTTGCCGGATGGCTCCTAGCGGTTCCGCTCCCCGGTCGCTTGTCCAAAGCGATACGCTGCTGGTATTCGGGACCACTGCCGATTCCCGAAAGCATTCGTCGCCTGGGGGAACGGCGCTCGATGCAGGCGATATTATCCCATGTGCTCGGTCCTCACAACGAAGTTCCCACCTCTTTCGTTGTCACGAAAAGACATTGTGTCATCGCGCTGGCTCTGAGTGTCGGAACCGTGCTGGCGTTGCTCTACAAAATTCATGGCGTACCGATTCTGGACGACGTGGTGCAGCACCAGATGTGGGCCAAGGATTGCGTCGAAGGTATCCGCTGCCATTTTTCGGGCAATGATTTCGATAGCTTATCCATCAGCGGCGGATTGCGCAGGCGATGGCTGATGGGCGCGTTACCGATCCACATTTTCGCTTCGTTGCAGTGGCTTGGTGTGTCGATCCGGCAGATGCACCTGATGATGGTCGGTTTTCTGGGTATCCAGACCGGACTGGTCTACCTGTTCACCATCCGGATGATCGGACGCCGTTTCGCGCTGGCCACGGCGCTGTTTTCGCTGTATCTCGTCCTGGGCTGGTCGCTGTTTCCCAATCTCTACAACGACTCGCTCAACTCGTTTTTCATTCTGGCGTTCATGGCTTCGCTGTCGCTTTACGTACACCGAAAATCCGCGCGTTATCGGTGGTTGGCTCTGCTGGCGCTTTTCCTGGCCGGAGAGGGGCACATCCTCAACTATTTTCTCGTGGTGATTTACGCCACCTATGTCGCCGTTTACGCCCGCAGACCCTTTCGGGCGATTTTCGTGCCCCTTTGCGTCCTTGCGCTTCTGGTGTCCGTGTACAGCCACGAAGGCTATTACATCAACGTCATGAACCTCGTATACCTGGAGGCGGCGTTTCCCACGCTGCTGGGCTTGTCGCTGTTCGGAATCATCATCTGGGTGCCTTTCGCTGCCGGTCTTCGGCGCTTCTATCATACGCGCCGGGATCGCTGGGTGATCCAGAGCGCCTTCCTTTCCAGCGGCCTCTTCCTGTTTCTGGTGATCTGGATCGCATCCGCCGTGAAGATCGGGGATGTCTGGCATTTCCTGCAAGGATTTGGAATGCGCGGAGCCGTTTACTGGTGGAACCATTACTTCCAAATCGTCTTTCCATTCGCTGCCATGCTGCTTCCGGTGCTGGTCGTGCGTTTGCTGGAGAAGCTTTCCGAGTGGATCGGCGCCTCTCAGACCAAACCCATTCTGCGATTTCTCGTATTTCTCAATATCCTGCTTTGGACCTATTCGTATTTGCAACGCCTTGGCTCGAACGATGTGTACGGCTCCGATACCACCGAAGCCTGCTGGACGATGACGGACGTGGAGACCGTCACGAAAGAGCTGACCGCACGGGGCTACAGCTACCCGGACATTCGCTTTCGCGTGCAAACCCATGATTTGACAGAGTTTATGCAAACGGTTCCGGTGTTTCTTTCCTTTTCGGAACTGACGGACGAACGCGCCCTCGATCCCAAAAAGAAAACGCTGTTGATCGTGAAAATTCTGCGTGAAGACCTGCCGAAAAAGAAGCTGTCCTCGGCCTATCGCATCCTGGATCTCGAAGGCGAGTACGTCGCCGTGTTGAGATCGATCGATAGCTGGATCGATCGCAGCCGGATCGAATACACCGTTCAGGCCGACATGAACGACACGACGTGCAACGCATGGCGGACGAACCGATTCGTGGCGCACCCTTACGAAGACTGGAATAAAAAGCCCACTTCCTACGTCCGGCCCATCGACCACTCCATTTTGCATCTTTCCGGGCAATTGTATGAAAAAATGAAAAACGACTGCCGGAACAGACACGTTGCGTTGTTTCTGAAAACCCCCGTCCAGTCGCTGCGTCGCATGTTTGTCGCCATCGACCATGAAAAATACTGGCGGCTCGTCACCGACCTGGAAGGAGCTTCCAACTTAGGCTCCTTACCCGCAAGCGTGCTGTACGTGAAAACCACCACGGACCGAACCGGACGAATGGTCATCGGCCAGGCCAAAGGCCGGAAGCACCGAGAAATCAGCGACTATCGCTACCCGTCCATTCTCGAACTCCATGCCGACGAGCGATGGTTGTTCAAGGCATTGACGCATATGCATCCCGAGTTGGACACCACCCTTCTCGCCCGTACCCGGTGAACCGAGTCGCAAATCACACGCTCGAAAAGCTTTCCAACGACGTGAAACAGAAAACCAAAGAAAACGCCCGAATGCAGGCGAATCAAGGTGTTGCAAGAAATCGTTTTTTTCCACATTTTTTCAGGAGATTCATGGAAATTTCATTGGCCGGTCGGGTCTTTTGACGATAGACTGACTTCCGGTAGAAGACGCGCTCGCGCCTCCATTCCCTGGAAGCACGAGACCACCAGGGTTCCCGAAAAACATTTTTCGTCGCACCGAGGAGAACGATGCGCAAATCCTACATCGCCAAGCAGCGAGACGAGCACCGGCGCAAAGTCGTCGGCGTGTTGCCGATCTGGTTTCCCAAGGAACTGCTGACGGCCCTGGGGCTGTACAGCGTGGAAATCTGGGGGCCGCCCGGCCCGCCGAAAAGCGTGGAAGCGGGGAGGATTCAGACCTACGTCTGCCCGGTCGTGCGCAACGCCATGGGATTTCTGGCCGACAAGGGCGGGGAAGCGCTGGATGCCCTACTGTTTCCGCACACTTGCGATTCCATCCAGGGGCTGGCTACCCTGCTTCCCGACCTCGCCGGGTACGAAAAGCCGGTGTTTCATTTCATTCATCCCAAAGGCGACGAACGCGCCAGCTCACGCAAGTACGTCAAGCGGGAATTGCAGGCGCTTTGCACGCGTCTGGAAGAATTCGCCGGAGCGAAGCTGGACAATGAGAAACTGGCCGACGCGATCCGGCTTCATCGTCGGATCGACGCCAAGTTGTTGAATCTGCTCGACAAACGTCCGTACATCAAGCTCGACGACCGGGAGTTTTACGGACTGCTGCGCCAGGGTGAATACCTGTGGCCGGAAGATTTCCTTGCCGTCCTCGAAGAGCTGGAGGAGAAAATCGCCGAGGAACCGGTGCAGGAGGGCGTGCCGCTGATGATAACGGGCATCGTGCCCGAGCCGATGTCGATTTTCGACAACCTCGCCGAGGCCGGAGCCTTCGTGGTGGCCGACGATTACGCCGTGCTGCGTCGTCGTATCTCCCGGTTGCAACCGGAAGACGTGGCGGACGATCCCTTCGATACGCTGGTGGATCTCTATTTCAGCCTTCCGCCCTGCTCCACGAGGGCTGCGCTGGTGGATCACCGCCGAAATTACCTCATGAACATGTACCGAAAAAGCGGGGCGCGCGGGGTGGTTTTCCACAACGTGAAATTCTGCGAGCCGGAGATGTTCGACCTGCCGCACCTGAAAAAACGTTTCGCGGCGGAAAAAATCCCGGTGCTGTATATGGAAAGCGAACTCGAAGCGGAACTGAGCGGCCAGACCGTCACCCGGCTGGAGGCCTTCGTGGAAATGGCGCAAAGCGGAAAGTAGGAGCATTCATGATTTCCCGACGACTGCAATTCGAACTGGCCGGACGGGCCGTGGGCCCTTTCCTGATGGCGCTCGACCGCTGGCAATCCAAGCGCAAGGCCGCAAGACGCAAACCGAGGGAAAACCCCTTCGGACCGCCCCTTGAAAGTGTGCAAAAGCTCAAGGAAATCATGATGTTGCACTACTTTCAGGGGCGCTACGCCGATGGGGCGGTGCCGGTGGCCTGGGTCACGAGCGGCTTTCCGTCCGAAGTGCTCAAACTGCTGGGCTATTACGTGATTTACCCGGAAAACCACGCCGCGCTCTGCGGGGCGCGGCACATGGTGCCGGATATTTCCGCCGCCGCCGAGCAGGAGGGATACAAGCTCGACCTGTGCAGCTACGCCCGTACCGACATCGGCAATGTATTGAAAACGAACACCCCTGTGGGACGTCTTCCCAAACCCGACCTTCTGGCCTGCTGCACGAACATCTGCCAGACCGTGCTCTACTGGTATCGCTCGTTGGCGGAATATTTCCAGGTGCCGCTGGTGGTGATCGACACGCCCTTCGCCTACGGCGGCATGAGCGAACACCACGTCGATTACGTAAAAGACCAGTTGGAAGAACTGATGGAGGTGGGCAGCCGGATCAGCGGTCGCCGCGTGGAGCACGAAAAGCTCGTGGAAATCATGCACGTGGCGCTCGAAGGCTCGGACCTCTGGGGCCAGTGCCTCGAAACCGCCCGCGCCAAACCAGCGCCCTGGACCGGCTTCGACACCTTTTTCCACATCGCCCCCATCGTCAGCATTCGCGGCACGAAGGAGTGCAACGCCTACTACCGGCAGTTGAAGGATGAACTCGACGACCGGGTGCAGCGCGGCATCGGCGGCATCAAAAACGAAAAAGTCCGCCTGCTGTGGGACAACCTGCCGATCTGGTTCAACGTGCGGGAGTTGGCGACCTTGTTTGCGGAAAGAGGTTTCAACTTCGTCACTGCCACCTACTCCAACGCTTGGGCCGAAGCGGGACGGATGATCGAACCGAACGATCCCATCCTATCCGCTGCCAAAGCTTATACGATGGTGTATCTCAACCGGGATCTGGGAAACCGGCTCGAAACCATGAAACAGTTGGCAGAGGAATACAGCGCCCAGGGCGCGGTGCTGCATTCGGACCGCTCCTGCAAACCGTATTCGGTGGGTCAGATCGACGTCAAGCGCCGCCTGGCCGAGGAGGCGGGCATCAAGGCCATCGTGCTCGAAGCGGACCACTCCGACCAGCGTCTGTATTCCAGCGAGCAGGGCGAAACGCGCCTGCAAGCCTTCATGGAGAGTTTCGGTGAGTAGCCCCGCCGCCATCGGAATCGATATCGGATCGACCACCTGGAAAGCGGTCGTGGTCGACCAGGATGGAGCCGTGCTGCATTCCCACGTGGAACCCACGGACCCGCTGATCGACATCCAGACCCGACGGGCGCTGGAAGAGCTCAAGCGGGAGGCGGGCATCGAGGGAGATCTGCCCATCGCGGCGACGGGCTACGGACGCAAGCGCGTCGAAAACGCCCGGATTCTCACGGAAATCACCTGCCATGCCAAAGGGGCTTTTCACCACATGCACGGACCGGGCATTCTGATCGACATCGGCGGGCAGGACACCAAGGTCATTCACATCGACGCCGACGGCAGCGTCTCGGATTTCGCGATGAACGACAAATGCGCCGCCGGAACGGGCCGCTTTCTGGAAGTCATCATCGAACGCCTTCACGTACCCATCGTGGAGGTTTCCAAGCGCGTCGAAAAAGCGGAAAAAGCCATCCCGATTTCAAGCACTTGCACCGTATTCGCCGAAAGCGAGGTCGTCTCTCTGGTGGCCCAGGGCGAGGACGTAAACGACATCCTCAAGGGCCTGCACCGTTCGCTTTCCTCGCGGGTCGGCGCGCTGGCGGGGAATGTCACGCCCGGAACGAAAGTCATGATGAGCGGGGGCGTGGCGCTCAACGCGGCGATGGTGGGCGAGTTGAAGCATCAACTCGGCGCCGAGGTCCACGTGCTGCCGCAACCGCAACTCGTCGGCGCACTGGGAGCGGCGCTGGCGGTTCTGTAAGTGTTTGAATTTCCTGAGAATTTTTTATAACAGTGTAGGTCGGGTAATTGTTTTACCCGACATTTCCGAGTTCGTGTCCCGCAAAGCTCGGCAGTTTTCAGGAACGAACGGGAAGTCTTTGACAAGCGCTCATTCCGAGTGCCGCCCGTAAGGGCGGTGTATCGAGGAATCCCCGTGACATCCGCACCCCTTCGATACGATTTCGCTTCGCGAAATCACTCAGGGTGAGTGGGTGATGCAGACCCGTTGAGAAAAACAAGCTTACGTTGGAGCAAGTCTCCCGACTTGCTCCAACGTAAGCGACTGTTTTTTCTTGAATTATTTCCTAAATTCGCTATTTCGCGAGGTGTTTTTCCACGCCTCGATTGACCTTGACGAGGTTTGGCTTGACCAGCGCGAGCACGAGTTTCTCGACCTGCCCGGTAATGGATTTCGCCAGGAATTTCGGCAACATCGGGTGGCGTGCGAGGTCGAGGTTGAGTTCGCCCGTCAGCCGCACCTTGGTGCCGTCGCCCTCGGCGGTGAAGTAGTTGCGCCCGTGCACGTCGATGTACTCGCTCAAAAAGATCATTTCCAGGCGATAATCCACGAAGTGGCCGTCGTTGTCCCACTCGGCATGATCGATGTACCCGAGCTGTTCGGGTTTGATAAACTTTGCCAACGCCTTGGGAATCCGGTTTTCGAGCATCCACTTGTTGACCAGCTTCAGCTTGTTGCCGGGCAATTCCTCGCGCACGTCGCAGGTGATGGATTTGACGTCCGGCAGATACTCGATAAGATCCGGCAGCTTGTCGCGCATGGTGCTGAAGACGTCTTCGAGGGAATACGGTACCTGGTCGATGACTTCGAATTGCATGGGGCCTCCTCGCCGTGAAATAAACTCGATTGTGAAACGTTGGGGTGTCGTCTTGACATCCAAGAATAGTCCAAGTGACGGGAAAAAGAGAAAGAATTTCTTTTTATCCGCTCTGAGGAACGTTTTGAGTACACCGGTTTTTCTTGCGAAATTCCCAGTCAGCGGGTAGGTTCGTATCCTTGATTCCGGAAGATTTTCGTAGAGTTCCGGCGATGATATCGATGCATTGAAGGTCGTTGAACTTAATGATCGCGCCGGGTTTGTACAATAAAAGAATTTCATTTCGACGTTTTCACATTCGGGGATTGCCATGTCCACTGCCGACTTCATTACCTATTCGCTCGTTACCGGCGCGATCATCGCGTTTGCCGTCATCGTTTGGAGCTATCTCAAGGGACTTCGGAATTCTCCGCGCGACATGTGGTTCCTGTTCGGCTATAAGTTCATCGAGTATTCCGCCTACGGCGCGATGAATATGGCCATCATCCTCTGGCTTTCCAAGGATTGCGGCATGGGTGATGTGATGGCGGGAAGCTACATTGCCGCATGGTCGATGATGCTTTCGGTGATGGCGATGATCGCCGGGGCGCTGGTCGATACCATCGGCATCCGGCGCACGCTGATTATCAGCATCGTATTCCTGCTGATCTCCCGCTTTTTCATGGCCTGGATGACCAATCCGATCCTGATTTTCATCTTCGGTTTCGTACCGCTGGCCATTGGCTTCGCCATCGTCGGTCCGCTGGTGTCGGTGGCGATCAAGCGCTTCACCACCAAAGAAGGTGCCGCGATGGGCTTCGGCCTGTTTTACGTCGTGATGAACATCGCCTACGCCGTCGGCGGCTGGCTGTTCGACTGGCTCCGCGACACCTACGCCGAACGCGACGCCGTGGGCACGATCATCAACGAGAACTTCGGCACGACTCTGATGGGAATCCATTTCAGCACCTACCAGCTCTTTTTCGTGATGGGCTTCCTGTTCACTCTGGGCAGCCTGTTCATCGCCATCTTCATCCGCGACGGCGTGGAAATGACCGACGACGGCGTGGTGGTTCATCCTTCCACCGAATACGGCAACGGCCTGAAAGCGATTCGCAACGCCTCCATCAAAACCGCCGAGATGATTAAATCCGTCATTACGGAAAAGTATTTCTGGATCTTCCTCGGGATGCTGGCGATGACGCTGTTCGTCCGCTTCATCTTCTTCCACTTCCACTACACCTTCCCCAAATACGGCATCCGCGTGTTGGGCGAAGGCGCGAAAATCGGCTCGATCTACGGCGTGCTCAACCCCGTGCTGATCGTCTTCCTCGTGCCGCTGGTGGCGTCGTTCACCAAAAAAGTCAGCTCTTATAAGATGATGATCGTCGGCTCGATCGTCTCCGCAGGCTCGTGTTTCATCGCCGCGATTCCCTCGCACTACTTCGTGCACATGACCGATTCCGTGCTGGGCGAGTTGATTTTCATCAAGTGGCTGGGGATGGCCGGCACCATGGAAGCGCTCCTGCAAAATCCGCCGGTGCCCGAGTACTGGCCGCTGATCGTGTTCATTACCGTGTTCACGGTGGGCGAAGCCATCTGGTCGCCGCGCCTGATGCAGTTCACGGCGGAAATCGCGCCCGAGGGCAAGGAAGGCACCTACATCGCGCTGTCCGTGCTACCCTGGTTCTTCGCGAAATTCGTCGTCGGGCCGATGTCCGGCCTGCTGCTGAAGTACTACACTCCCATCGATGAAGCCGGCAAATCCATGGCGCCTTACGCCGACCACAACATGGTCTGGATCTGGATCGGCGGCATGGCGATCTTCACGCCGATCGGGCTGGTGGTCTTCCGCAAGCTGTTCACCCACAGCAATCCGGACGGCACCACGACGCTTTAAAGCCGGGCCGTTCCTTCCGCGAAAGGGGCAAGATGTCCCTTTCGCGAAACGTGCAAATTGGTAAAAAATTACGCAGATTAGGAACAACGAGCGAAGGAAGTGAAAACCAGACTTCGGTCTGGGTTTGGGCCGAAAAACGCCGTTTTTGTCAAGTTTACTTGACACTTTTACCGATCTTCAGTCGCTTCTTTGGGTGGAAACCGATGGCGTTTTAGCACGGTTTGGCGTGAGTTTGCACGAGTTTTGCGGTATCGAATCAAGACGACGCACGATTGCATGAAAATGCACAACATGTTATTCTATTCAAGCGATTTTGCTTAGTGGATTTCATGAATGAATGGAGCAAATGATGGCGGCTCAAACCAATTCATTCACACGCCGATCATTGGTTTTAAAACGAATCAAAAACATCGCGATTCTTGTGATTTTAAACGAAATTTTCCTGGGATTTGGCATCCCGTTTTTTATTGCCTGCGTTTCGGCACTTTTTCAATTGGCCGCAAGATTCATGAGAAACGCCATTAACCGTCCTGCACGAAAAGAACTTGTGCCCGTCAAATATCTGGTGGTTTCCTCCATACTCTGGTTTCTGATTTCCGGTGCGACCATCGCAGATATGCTGACCGCCCAGGACAGGGCTACCGAGGTCGTTCTTGCGATTGAAGAATATAAATTGGATACGGGCCATTATCCCGCTTCTCTGGAAAAGCTGACGCCAGTCTATTTCACGTTCATTCCAAGAGCCAGATATACACGTTACCTTTTAGGCGAATTTATGCTGTGGCCACATAATAAAATTGCCTCCTCGCTATTTACTGTGGGTAAGCAGTTTCATCTGCGGCAGGTCGAAGTCTAGCTTTCCAGCGACGAGGAAGATCATGGTTCGAAGCTTCCTAAACGACCTGAACCCTCTGGCCTTGCGCTTGGCCGCCTGAATTATACCGTTGATGCCTTCCACCAGCCCTTGTGTCAAACCTGACTGAAACCACCGCAATACCCCATCCCAGTGGGTCTTGATCGTTTTGGCTACCTTGATCATCGGCGGCAGTTGGCTGTGCGTGGCCCAGAAATACCAGTACTGCAACTGCTTCTCACCGTCATCTGGATGGCCTGCGTAGTCGGCATATACCGACTGAAGCGTCTCTTTGAGCCGATAGCCCCTGGCCGTTTTCAGCGTGCTGTCTTTCAACTCATCGAACTTCTCTCGCTCTTTGTCCGTAAGGTTTTGCTCGTTTTTCAACCAGACCCATCTCGTCTTTTCCAACTCAGTCCTGTCTTGGCGCTCCTCACGCCGCACCTCGTCCACGGCCTTGTTGACAAGCTTCATCACGTGGAAGCGGTCGAAGGTCATCGCCGCATCGGGAAACTGTTTCCCAACCCCCTTGATGAACGCCGCTGACATGTCCATGCTGAACTCTTTCACCTGTTCGGGTTTACCGCCGTGAGCGTGAAGCTCAGCCTCGAAGCCCGCCACCGTCCGGTGGTCTTTGCCGGGCTCCACGTGCAGAACCTTCGCCTCGTCCATGTCCACGAACACCGTCACGTAGTCGTGCCCACGGGAACGGCTGGTTTCATCCACGCCCACCGCTTCGACCTCGGACCAGTCCTGCTTCGCCAGACTCGAGTCCACATAGTATTCCAGCACCCGCCAGATCCGCGTGTCGTGCTCACCAAGTATTTCGCCGATCCCCTTGGGCGTCATGCCCTTTCTGGCCATAAGCAGTACCAGCGCCTCAAAAAGCAGCGTGAACCCCGCACCAGGACGCGCCCAAGGTACCTCCACCGTTTTTACTCCGTGTTCAGGGCATTTGATCCGGGGTAGGCGTGCGTGAAGATACGCCTCGTGCTGAAAAAAGTTCAGATGTCGCCAACTCCTCTCGTTCGTATCGTGAACCCCGCAAGCCACCTCGCATTGCGGGCACGCAAACCGGCTCCCGGCGGGAAAATCCAGGTACAGATCCAACCGGTGGCGCTCGGCGTCAAAGTCAATATCCACCACCTCCCAGGGAGGGGTCAATCCAAGAGCCATCGTGAAAAGTCCGCGCTCGTCCATCTCTTGCTCCTTCAGTGTGCAAAGGTTACACTGGCAGAACTTCGGCGGAGGATAAGGCAACGCGGGGACGCGACCCGAGCGCCGTCGAAGGTCCGAACCTGGAAAGGAGGGGGAAACCTCTCCTTTTCTCTTTATCCCTTATTACAACAACCAGGTTTGGACTTCAAAGCGATAAATCCCAGGGGTGCGGGGACGGGTCCCCGGATCGGCGAAGCCGATGCATAAGCTGCCGTTACCCACACTAAACAGCGAAGAGCCATAAAATTTCAGAAAACCCAATGTTTCATTGGGTAGAGATCCCACCGTTCGGACGGCATTTCTATGATTTTGCTAAAAAGGAATGGAGTTTTTTAGGCTGATACAAACTCCGAAACGTTTCGGTTCAGGTTGGAAACCTGGAGCAACGGAAAGCCTTGGGAAAAATTCCAAAGTGAAATACTGCAATTGACATTCTTCATGAAATGCAGTAGATTCTTTCTATATGCAAATAATAATTCCTTCAATATAACGAGGATCAACATGGAAAAGATCTGGGGAGGGATAATAGTAATTATAATCGGTGTATTGAGTTGCATTATTGTATATTCCATGCGTCCTCCTGAGGGGATAGGGGAAGCATGGAATATGATGTTCTCGGGGAGAGCAAAGTATATTAAAAAACCTACTTATGAAGTCCTGATGGGACTTGGCATCGTTGTAACGATAATTGGTGGAGGGTTGATTATTGCGGGTGCAGTTTCTGTAACGGGTAATGAAAATTCATATTCGGGAGAAGAGCCCAAAGAGCGCCCTTTACTCACCGAAACCTCTTCAAATCCAAAGATCAATCCGATTCAGATTGAAACAGAAGAAGAAAAACACCTGAAGACGGCCACTATTGTTCCAACTTCTTCTCCACCGCAAAACGATTCGCAACCGGATCAAAGAAAAACGTTGACGTTTTGTCCGTATTGCGGAACGAAAATAGCGTCACCAAGCATGAAGTTTTGTGGAAATTGCGGTGAGAAATTGTATGGGTAGTAGCTATTCTATCGTATAAATCCTCTTTGGCGAACTTATTAGAATTATCAGAGGAACAAAAGAGTTTGTCCAAAATCTTGTTCCCCGGCACATTCCCTGCACATCCCGAAGATGTCGGATAGCAAAGCTATCCGACCTACCTTTGAAACGAAAAACGTCCAACGACGGGAAAATCCCCGCCCCCTTTCCACGAAATCCTCACGGAAAAGCTTGCATTTCCGCGAAATCTCACGACAATCGAGAAAAGCTTTCCCTTTCAAACGGAACCCGTGAAGCATCCATGATTCGTCTTTATTCAGTCTCCAAAGCCTACCAGCCGGGGAAAAACACCCTGGAGGATCTTACGTTGCGCATCCGTGAAGGGGAGTTCACCTTTCTCACCGGCGTCAGCGGCGCGGGAAAATCCACGCTGTTGAAACTGCTTTTCGGGGCCGAGCGCGTCACCGGCGGGCAGGTGCTGATCCAGGGCCGACACCTGGGACGCATCGGTCGGAAACTGCCCCTTCTGCGGCGGGAAATCGGCGTGGTGTTTCAGGATTTCAAGCTCATTTCCAACCGCAACGTCTTTGAAAACGTGGCGGTCACGCTGGAAGTGCAGGGCGTCGGAGCCAAGGAGATCCGCAAACGGGTCGAGCACGTCCTGCGCTCGGTAGGCCTGGAAAATCGGCAACTTAGCTATCCTCCGCAACTCAGCGGTGGGGAGCAGCAACGGGTGTCGGTGGCGCGGGCGATCATCGGCCAGCCCAAAATCCTGCTGGCGGACGAGCCCACCGGCAACCTGGACGACGAATCCGCCCGAGGCGTGATGGACCTGCTCCACGACGCCCACCGCAAAGGCGCGACGGTGGTTGTCGCGACCCACGATTCCTCTCTGTATTCCGAAAGTTACCAACGGGTCATCAAGCTCAGCCGGGGGAGCATCGCCGCCGACTCGCGGCCCGTACCGATGGAGGACGAATAACCGCCGTGAAAACGCTGACTCAGCATCTCCGGCGGGCCGTGAAATCGCTCGTGCGGGAACCCTGGCCCACCATGATGAGCCTTTCGGTGATCGCCGTCTGCCTGCTGCTACTGCAATCGTTTCTTCTGGCGGCCTACAACCTCGACGACGCCAGCCGCAGTTGGACTCGCTCGATCCGGGTGCACGCCTTTTTGTCGCCGGATGCGGACGAAGCCGGGGTGGAAGCGCTCAAAGAGAGCTTGAAAGGCATGGACGAGGCCGCCGAGTGGAAGTTCGTCGATGCCGAAAAGGCCAAGGAGTTGTTTTTACTGAAATTTCCGGGACGCGCCTTCATTCTCGACGGCATCGCGGAGAACCCTTTTCCGCGAAGTTTCGAGATCGTGCTGAAACCCTGGGTGGACGAAACGGTGGAACTCGACGGCTTCACGCAGCGACTCTCCGGTCTGGATGGCGTGGACGAGGTGTTGTTCGGGCGCGAGGTTTTCCAAAAACTCAACGCCTTTCTCGCGCTGTTCAAGCTGGCGGGATTGCTGGTAGGTTTGGGCGTATCCGCCGCGCTGGCCTTTCTGGTGTCCAGCATGGTACGTATGCGCCTGTACGCACGCCTGGAAGAGGTGGAAATCCTTCGGCTTGTCGGCGCAACAGGCGGATTTATCGGCGCGCCCTACATTTTCGAAGGGGCGATTCAGGGCCTTCTCGGATCGCTCATGGCGCTGGGATTGCTCGGTGTGTTGCATCTGGCGGTTCACGACTCCGCCGGGGAGGCGTTGCGCACGGTGTTCACCGGCTTCGAACCCGGATTTCTTCCCTTGTCCTGGTGCGTGTCGGTGATTCTGCTGGGCGTGGTGCTGGGTGCGCTTTCGGCGGCGGCGGCGGTGTCGCGCTTCCTCCAGCGGGCGGCGTAGGTCGGAGAATTGTTTTACCCGACAATTCCAAGGTGTCGGGCTGGAAATTAGCCCTACCTACTCGAAATGCCGCTTGAAACTTCGTTGGAGCAAGTCTCCCGACTTGCTCCACAGGTTCATGCCGTCGGGTTGGAAACCCGACGAGAAACGAATGGTTCAGGTCGGGAGACCTGAACCAACGAAAGCTCGATTCAATTTCGTGATGGTACGTTTTTCTTCTCGGGTGGCTCGTGGGTTTTCTACGCAACATCTTGATTTTTATTGTATTTTACGGTTTCTCATCGATCGGCGGGAATGCGTCGGCGTTTGGAGAAAACTTGCCCGAAGCGGCGGATCTGACGCAAAAAGAAACGTCGTTGCTCGAAGAGCTGGACAAATGGGAGCGCTGGCTGGAGAAGGCCGACGCGGAAGCCCGTCAGGCCCGCAAACGTGCCGAGGAACTTCGAAACGAAAGCGAAAAGGCCGAAAAAAAGTACAGCGCCAGCCTCAAACGGATGGAGCATCAGAAAAAACTCGTGGCCACGCGCCTGCGCGCGGCATACATGATGGGGCGGGTCGCCGAGGCGGAGTTTCTTTTCGCCTCCGAAGGAGTGGCGGATTTCAGCCTGCGCAACCATTACCTCGATTGCCTGATGAAGCAGGACGAAAAAACCTTCCACGCCTATTTCGACTCCGTGGGCGAAACCCGCGAGGCCCGCGAGAAATCCATCGAGGCCAAGCGCCAGGCCGAAGAAATCGCCCAAAAACTGGAAGAAAAACTGGCCGTGATGCGCCAGGGCGTGGCCACTCGCAAGGCTATGTTGAAGGAAATCCGGGGCTCCTCGAAACTGCGCAAGCGCTTCGAAAAGGAAAAGAAACAGGCCAGCCAAGATCTGGCCCGGAAAATCCGCAAGATGCCGAAGCAAAAGGGAAATCTCTCGTTTTCCGAGAGTAAGGGTGAGCTTCCCTGCCCGGTCAAGGGGCGCATCGTGGCCAATTTCGGAAACGAGGAAACCGACATCGGCAACGTCTATCATCGGGGTATCAAGATCCAAGCCCCGGAAGGCCGTCCCGTGCGGGCCATTTCCAAGGGCGTGGTGCGCTTCGCGGGACGTTTCAAAGGCTACGGCAACCTGATTATCCTCGACCACGGAGCCGGATACCATACTCTTTTCGCCAACTTGCAATCCATCGCCCAACCCCAGGGCGTGGAAGTCGAAGCGGGGGACGTCCTAGGCTACGTGGGTTCGACGGGCAGCCTCGACGCGCCGGGCCTGTATTTTGAAATCCGCAAGAAAGGCCGCCCGCAAGACCCGGAAGAATGGGCGCAATGCCGTTAACACACACCACGTTTCTGGGGTGGCTGCTCGGAGCGCTGCTGGTGCTTTTTCCCGGCTCGGCATTTTGCGAATCCGAGGAGCCCTGCCGCTTTCCCGACGAGAAAGAAGGTGTGACCTTAGCCGTGGAAACCTTCGTGGTGGATGGAAGAAAATCTCTTGAAATTACCTATGGTTCCGATGCTCTGCCCCAAGGGCGCGTCTGGGAGCGTTCCGACGGTCGATGCCGGGCGTTGTACGGATTTTCCTGGAAGCCGTATCGGCCATTCATCGAGGCGACGGGCCACGTGATCGCCGATTATCTCGGTCCGAACCACTGCGACTCCCCGTTGGGAAGTTGCCCGGAGCCGGATGCGCGCACCGTGCTGCGGCTGTATCGCGACGGGCGATTGTTCCGCCGGTTTCGCTTGGGTGATCTCGCCCCCGCACGGCCCCGAAGCTCTCCCCACTGTGCGCAGAAACCGGTGGACAGCATCGGATTCGATCCTGATTTCAAGCAGTTGCAGATCGTCACCTGCGACGGCGACGCCGTGTTAATCGACATGGCCGCAGGCGAAATTTCCCGCCGTCTGAAGCTGGAAGTGCCGGTGCGTCGCCTGGACGATGGCCGCGAGCAAATCCGCCCGGTCGATGCCTTCGGTCGTCCCCACGGGGAATGGGTGGCGCTGGATCGGCGGGGACGGGTAGAGCAGAAGGTGGCCTACAACTTCGGACAGGCCGACCTGTGGACCCGCTACGCCTACGACGAAGACGCCCGCAAACCGGCCTGCGAAATGACCTGGGATGGCTGGGGGAAGCCGGTCGGAGAGTGGACCTGCTTAGATGACCACAAAAGCCTGCGCGAATTCCGACGCTACGAAAATGGAATGCCGGTGGAGATCGTGCTTTGGGACGACGACGACGCGCGGCATGTTCGAAAAATATACAGTCCCGGTCTCTTGCCCACCGGACTTTGGGTGTGGCGGGACGCATACGGGTTGCCCGTAGAAACGGCCCTGTTCTCCAACCGTTCCAAGGACGACTCCGAGGGTCGGATGCTGGGCGGCATGAGTCTTTCGTTTCCCGGAAGCGACCCGGAAGCGCTGCAACCCGATGCACTGGATGAAGCCGTCACGGGACTGGAGACACTGGGGCGCTGCCTCGTCGAACACGGTGTGCCCTCGGCAACCTTTACGGCCTTGTGGCCCTATCGCAAGCAACGAAGGCAGGATGAAGCCTTTCCCCGTTTCTTCTACGAAAACGGGGACATAGAACAACCCGGCGCGTGCTTCGAGGAAGGGAAACCGGGAGTTTTTTCCGGCGGACAGGTGGTGCGTATCCGTATCGGATGGCAACCGGGGGGAACGGTCGATGCGGCCTTGCCGAGGTTCGATCCCCGCCTGCCGGTCGTCGGCACGGAATCAAAGGCGCTGTTGCGCTTCGAATGATCGAAATCTGCGCCCCCGCCCGGCAAAAAAAGCGGGGTCGGGAATAATCGCCGGGTAGAGGTTGTTGACACTCCCGACGAAGGGAACACCGGGTTTTTCGGGAACCCGGAACGCAAGGAGAACGACAGCATGTTCGGCTGGCTTTCGACACGCAAAAAAGACAACGAATTCACCGAGCAAACACTCGCCATGATGGACAGTCTCTACTCCAGCGCCTTGCGCATGACTCGCAATCAGAAAGACGCCGAAGATCTCG
This sequence comes from Myxococcota bacterium, assembly GCA_963663525.2. Taxonomy (GTDB): domain Bacteria; phylum Myxococcota_A; class SURF-8; order SURF-8. The sequence goes on along the minus strand of CAXXHC010000001.1, from coordinate 1,067,349 downwards.
TGCAGGAAACCTACCTGCGCGCCTACCGTTTCAAGGATGGTTTCCAAGAAGGTACCAATCTGAAGGCCTGGATGTTCAAAATCCTTACAAACACTTTCATCAACCAGTACCGCAAAAACCGCCGGGAAAAAGAACACGTCGCGCGGGATTTCGATTTCGGCGAAATCGAAGGCCGCTTCATCGATAGCTGGACGCAGACGGAGTTCGCGCGTCACGACGTTCCCATGGGCGACTCGATGAGCGACGAGGTGCAGAAAGCGTTTCGGGATCTGCCCGAAAACTTCCGCATCGTGGTGGATCTGGTGGATTTGCAGGAATTTTCTTATGCCGAAGCGGCCCAGGCGCTCGACATCCCCATCGGCACCATCATGTCCCGTCTCAACCGGGGACGCCGGGCCTTGAAAAAAGTGCTGGAAGAGTACGCGGTTCGCGAGGGAATCGTGAAAGTGGCGTCGAATGACGCCGATAAAGAGGGCAAAGAGGCAACCGTGACCTCGCTCAAAGCGGTCAACGGATCGCGCGAGAAACACTGAGGGGGAAGTACTCATGGATTGCAAAGACTTCGAACAATATCTTCAGCCGTACCTCGACGGAGAATTCACCGAAGGGGAAGAACGGGAAATCGAATCCCATTTCAAATACTGTCCGGTCTGCCAGCAGAAAGTCGCGTTCGAACAGTGGTTCAAACGTGGGATGCGCCAGGCGCTGGCCGGAGAGGAAGCCCCGCGCGCGCTCCGCGCTCAGATCACGCTTTTGCTGAGAGAACAGCGGAAAAACAGCGTGCCGCTGGCCTGGAAACTCGCCCCGGCGATGGCCATGGCGCTCGTGTTCGCGGTGATTCTCTTCCAACCACGCATCGAAATCTCCCCCGTCGTCGAAGCGGCGGTGGACGTTCACGCCAAGGAACTACCCTACGACGTGCAGTCACCCGACTACCTGACGGTACGCAGCTACCTGCGCAAAAAGACGGGCTTCGCCGTCCCCTCGGTGAAATTCACCGGGGCTCGTATGGAACTCGTCGGCGGGCGCGTGGACCGCGTGTACAACCATTCCGCCGCCTACTACGGATTTCAGCGGGAGGGGCGGCGATATTCGCTGGTGGTGGCCAGTGACGGTGACAACCACCCGCTCGCCGGAACCATGCGACGCGCCGGAAACCGCGAAGTCTATCTCGACCAGCGGCGCGGCTTCAACGTGGTGGCCTGGCGCGATCGCAAACTGGTCTACACCCTCGTCTCCGACGACAACGAATCCAACCTGATGAAAGCCGTCGAAACCGCCGATCTGAGTTTTTAATCGGCGGTTTTCTTCCCCTCCCTGCGGCAATTCCGTTCTACTTCTTGCCATGATTTCCATGGAAGGACGTTTGTTTGGAAGGGTGCCATCTATAAGAGAGACCTGTTTGTCAAGCAGATTCCCCCATTTTTTTTCATCGATGTCAAGCCGTCCTTCGTTCATCCATCTATTCGGCGTCGTATTTCACGCGCCATGATTCCGTGCAAGAATCGTCCGCCCCATTCACGGTCAAGCTCTCGTCGGAGCACTGGCACCCGCGGGGTCGGACGAAACGGTGATTCGAAAGAACGTATGGAACATCGAAATCTCTTCACGTTGCTTCTGTCACTTAGTCGTCCCTGAAAAACACATAATCTATTGAATACAAAGGGAGTTTTGGCAGTCTAACCCGCATAATTCATGAAGAATCTGCTGCGACTTGAAAATCCTCGATCTTTCACTTGTTTCCCGATTTTCATCCTCGACAGACTGTAAAGTATACCTGCGGGTGAAAATCGGTCCAACTTCATGAAAGATCTTCGGTTTTCGGCGTCTCGCTACGATCCTCATGAATAATGCGGGCTAAGGGGAGTAGAAATTGCAAGATAATGCTTGAATCCCCTTGAAAAGGTTGCAAAACATGAAGCCGAAACGTCAACCGTCGCCGGGCGATCTGTTCCGTTCTCGCCTGAAGAACATCCTGGACCTGCGCCACCCGCTGTGCAAACTGGCCGGAGAGATCGATTGGCCGGTCTTCGACGCCGAACTCGGCAGCCTGTACAGCGAAACCATGGGCAGGCCCGGCAAGGACTTGCGGCTGATGATCGGCATCCACTATCTCAAGCACGCCTTCGACGAATCCGACGAGTCCGTTGTGGCCCGGTGGGTGGAAAACCCGTACTGGCAGTACTTCTGCGGCTGCGCGTATTTCCAGCACACCTTTCCCTGCGATTCGTCCCTGCTGCCCAAATGGCGCAAACGTATCGGCGAAGGGCGCATGGAACTGCTGTTGTCGCAGCTGCTGGAAACGGCCAAAAGTCGTGGGGACTTGAATTCGCGGGAGATGGCGCACGTCAACGTGGACACGACGGTGCAGGAAAAGGCCATTGCGTATCCCACGGACGCGAAGCTGATGTTCACGATGCTGGCGAAACTGGCGGATGCGGCGCGGTTGCGGGGTATCGAGTTGAGGCAAAGCTACAAGCGGGTGTCGAAGCGTGCGCTGGTGATGCAGAACCGCTACCGGCACGCCCGCCAGCATCGCCGGGCGAAGCGGGAGTTGAAGAAGCTCAAGACCTGGCTGGGGCGGGTGATCCGGGACATCGAGCGCAAACGTCCGAAGCCGGACGCGGACCTGAAGGATCTGCTGGCGATGACGCGGCGTCTGCACGCGCAGGAACGTCACACGAAGAACAAGCTGTACAGCCTGCACGCGCCGGAGGTGGAGTGCATCTCGAAAGGCAAGGCGCACAAGCGCTACGAGTTCGGCTGCAAGGTTAGCGTGGTGAGCACGAGCCGCGACAACTGGATCGTGGGGGTTCGTGCGCATCACGGCAATCCCTACGACGGCCACACGCTGAGCGAGGCGCTGGATACGATGGAGCGCCTCACGGGTCTGCGCGCCCGTCACGCACACGTGGACAAAGGCTATCGCGGTCACGGCTACGAGGGCAAAACGCAGATTCACCTTCCGGGCAAGGGACACGGGAAACGCAGACAGACGCGTTCGGAGAGGAAGTGGCAGCGTCGTCGTTCGGCGGTGGAGCCTTTGATCGGACACGTGAAACACGACAACCGGATGGATCGCAACTACCTGCTGGATCGGGACGGAGACCGAATGAACGCGATCCTGGCGGCCTGCGGATACAACCTGAGGAAGCTGCTGAGGCTTCTTTTGCGCCTCCTTCCAGGAGTGCTTTTCGGAGAGATTTTCCCCCCGTCGATACAGGAAAACTGCCAACAGGGAGTTCTCATCCATTCCGAAGTCGCTTGAAATCTCTTCGGAGGACTTTTTCAGGGACGACTGATCTAGTCAGCCAGCCAAAATACCAGGACTGGCCATCGGCAATATCAAAGAACGATTGTGTCCCATTCAGGCGTAACAGGGACAGGGTGTATCGTCGGATTCCCTGGACTCGCGAAGAGGTAAAAAACCAGAGCGTTAAAACTTCGTGTTGGAGCCGTAACTCGTCGTATTGACAGATTTTTTCCATTTACCGAGCTGTCTGGTTTTCGAATTCGACATAATCCCGGCAAGGCTGGCCCCGCAATGCTTCACAAGGGGGAATTTCTGTAGGAACATCGATATCCGGAATCACGGGCAGCACCACACTCGATGCGAAATCCTTCATGTGCGCGATCGTATGGACCGGAGGGGTGTCCGATTCGAGTAGCAAAAAGCGCCACCGTGCCCGGCTGTCGCCGGGAGTGTCTACGCTGAGGCGTATGCGTGAACCTGCGCGGAAAATGTGCGAAAAGGGCATGATTTCCACTCGTACTTCATTCCATACGTCTGCCTGGAGGGGTTCGATATCTTCCTCGTAATGGGAGGATACGGGGCGAAGTTCCGTGGTTTCAGGCAGAAGATTGCGGTGTGAGGCGCGCAACCACCCACTCTGGATATAGGATTCCCGACCATCGGGGCGGACTTCGGTAAGATTCACTTCCAGGTCGGCGTCGTCGGCTGTGCTTTTCAACCAGAGATCCACACTTCCCGAACCCACCATCACCAGATCCTCATCCAATGCTTCGGTGATAAAACTCAGGGCTTTTCCTTGCCTCCTCGCTATTTACTGTGGGTAAGCAGTTTCATCTGCGGCAGGTCGAAGTCTAGCTTTCCAGCGACGAGGAAGATCATGGTTCGAAGCTTCCTAAACGACCTGAACCCTCTGGCCTTGCGCTTGGCCGCCTGAATTATACCGTTGATGCCTTCCACCAGCCCTTGTGTCAAACCTGACTGAAACCACCGCAATACCCCATCCCAGTGGGTCTTGATCGTTTTGGCTACCTTGATCATCGGCGGCAGTTGGCTGTGCGTGGCCCAGAAATACCAGTACTGCAACTGCTTCTCACCGTCATCTGGATGGCCTGCGTAGTCGGCATATACCGACTGAAGCGTCTCTTTGAGCCGATAGCCCCTGGCCGTTTTCAGCGTGCTGTCTTTCAACTCATCGAACTTCTCTCGCTCTTTGTCCGTAAGGTTTTGCTCGTTTTTCAACCAGACCCATCTCGTCTTTTCCAACTCAGTCCTGTCTTGGCGCTCCTCACGCCGCACCTCGTCCACGGCCTTGTTGACAAGCTTCATCACGTGGAAGCGGTCGAAGGTCATCGCCGCATCGGGAAACTGTTTCCCAACCCCCTTGATGAACGCCGCTGACATGTCCATGCTGAACTCTTTCACCTGTTCGGGTTTACCGCCGTGAGCGTGAAGCTCAGCCTCGAAGCCCGCCACCGTCCGGTGGTCTTTGCCGGGCTCCACGTGCAGAACCTTCGCCTCGTCCATGTCCACGAACACCGTCACGTAGTCGTGCCCACGGGAACGGCTGGTTTCATCCACGCCCACCGCTTCGACCTCGGACCAGTCCTGCTTCGCCAGACTCGAGTCCACATAGTATTCCAGCACCCGCCAGATCCGCGTGTCGTGCTCACCAAGTATTTCGCCGATCCCCTTGGGCGTCATGCCCTTTCTGGCCATAAGCAGTACCAGCGCCTCAAAAAGCAGCGTGAACCCCGCACCAGGACGCGCCCAAGGTACCTCCACCGTTTTTACTCCGTGTTCAGGGCATTTGATCCGGGGTAGGCGTGCGTGAAGATACGCCTCGTGCTGAAAAAAGTTCAGATGTCGCCAACTCCTCTCGTTCGTATCGTGAACCCCGCAAGCCACCTCGCATTGCGGGCACGCAAACCGGCTCCCGGCGGGAAAATCCAGGTACAGATCCAACCGGTGGCGCTCGGCGTCAAAGTCAATATCCACCACCTCCCAGGGAGGGGTCAATCCAAGAGCCATCGTGAAAAGTCCGCGCTCGTCCATCTCTTGCTCCTTCAGTGTGCAAAGGTTACACTGGCAGAACTTCGGCGGAGGATAAGGCAACGCGGGGACGCGACCCGAGCGCCGTCGAAGGTCCGAACCTGGAAAGGAGGGGGAAACCTCTCCTTTTCTCTTTATCCCTTATTACAACAACCAGGTTTGGACTTCAAAGCGATAAATCCCAGGGGTGCGGGGACGGGTCCCCGGATCGGCGAAGCCGATGCATAAGCTGCCGTTACCCACACTAAACAGCGAAGAGCCTTTTCCTTCCACCAGTTGAACGTAGTCGTAATTCGGCTGCGGAATGTCGATATAGCCATCTACCAGCGTAACGCGACTGCCTGCGTCGGGATCGTGCTCGAATTGGCTGGCGCCACTGTCCTCCGATGGCAGGTCTTCGCTCAGGCCGCCATCGGGTCGGAAATATAGCCGCAACACCTGAGTTTCCGGAATCGGCCATTCAGAGAATTTGACGTCGAAACGTCCTCGTGGCGCTCCAGGATCGACATCTTCATGCGCCCCGGACTCGAAAATCACGCGGATATCCAGCTCGGCTTCGTAATCGGCGAGCGCTTGCTCGAAATCCGTGTATCCCTCGAATCGATTGGTGGGCAACTCCAAACCTGAAGAATGAAACACATCTTCGATGAAAATCGGCACCATGGTGTAAAGCAGGGGATCCAACTGTGGAATTTCCTGATCCACGTAAAACGCGAGAAAATGCGCCCATTCGATCAGGTTCTGAGGTGCGAAACCGTCCGGATGCACGCCGTTGGTCATGGTGAAACGTTTCACCGGGGCCTGGTCGAACTTGCCGAACAGGATCGGGAAATGAGGGCCGGTTTGCTCGTCCTGGCTCTGCCCGGTCAAGAACACGGGAACGTCGATTTTATCGACGAAGCGGGTGGGGTCGTATTGCCCGGCGACTTCTTCCGTATAGTATGGATTATCCAGGGCTTTTTGGATTGCATCCAGCTTTTGGCTATGAAGGAGTTGATGCTCTTCGCAAATCGTATCCCCCTGTTCTACGAGTTCGGTAATCCAGCCGTGGGCGTACGGTTCGGCCTTGTTCAGCACCATTTCGATCCATTCCAGTGCGAATCCGTTGTTGTAGATGCCGCCGGGAACGAGCGTTGAGGTTGCGGTGTCGGCAATCACGGAAAACGGCGAAATCGCCGCGAGAGAAGGGGGTTGAGTCGAGGCGACAAAAAGTTGTGTAATGCCGGGATAAGACAATCCCACCATGCCGACTTTGTGGTGCTTGACCCATTTCTGCCTGGCGATGATTTCGATCACGTCGTAGCCGTCGAGCAACTGGAGGGGTTCGAAATAGTCGTACGCTCCACCCGAACAGCCCGTGCCACGAAGGTTCACTCCAACGGAAGCATAACCCATGACGCCTGCAATCAATCCCGAAGGATGAGAGGGCGCGTCGCATAAAATGGGATAGGTTCCGCAGAAAATCTCGGCATCTTCACCCAGCGAGCGGCCCGGACGACTGGGACTGTATCCCGAATAATTGACGACGGTTGGATAAGGGCCTTCTTCCACCGGTCCGGGAAGGGAGACGAAAATCGAGAGCTTGGTACCGTCGCGCATCGTGATGTAACCGTATCCCGGCTCGATGACCTGTTCTTCGTAAAAAGACACGTCCGGCAGCGAGTTTTCAACCGACATGACGTGGAGTTGGTCGGTGAGATCGTCCGGGTCGTCGGCGAGACGGACGGTGTATCCGGTTCCGTCTGCCAACTCGCGAACAACGAGAGAACCTTGGTAATCGGTAGCGTCGGTAAAAACGATTTCTCCAGTAGAATCCAACACTTCGAAGTTGGTTTCGGCTTCGGCCATCCAAATGTAGATCTGGTTGACTGTAGCTCGGACCTTGAAAGAATCGGAAACCGTTTGCGGAATTTCGTTTTCCACCGCTTCGGATTCCTCATCGCCGTGGTTGGTAGATGGGCGTCCTTCGTCGGTGCAAGCGATCGCGATGCAGGCGAATAAAGCCGTCCCAAAACAAGACAGAGCTGTGGTGTTTTTCATTGCTGGACTCCCAAGTATGCCTGAAGAAGTCGTCATCATAGCACAAGTATTATAGACAAGGTTAAGGCGCATGAATTTCCCGTGAGTAGCTTGGTTTTTTCCCCAGATGGTTCAAAGTTGGCTTCCGGGAGTCGGGATCTCGCCATTTGGCTCTGGGATGGGGAGACATTGAGAGAACAAAAACGGCTCGATGCGAATGTCGGAGGAAAAAAAGCCATTGCGTTTTCTTCAGACAATAAAATGGTGGCTACAACTGAGGCGGATAATAACATTCGATTATGGAATGTTTCTTCCGGAGAGATGTTGGCTGAACTTAAGGGCAATGAACCAGAAATCGAACATATTGCTTTCAGCCTGGACAATACGAAACTGATTTCAGGCGCAAAATATGAAAAACATCGCACGTGGAATCTCACTCCGCTCTATACCTCCGGTGAAGAGTTGCTGAAGCAGATCAAAGAAAAGTATCATTTGAAACTTGACGGAGTCACGGTCAAATCGACTTGGCCGAGAAGTTACCTCACCTGGACTTCGGAGACTATCGAGCCGCCCGAGGAATGGTTCGCCAAAGGCAAATGGGCCAAGTAGAAATAAAAAATCTGGGATGCGTTCGGCTGCATTGGTTTTCTATCACTCGCGGGAGATAAACTGAGCGGAGGAATAGGGATGAACTTTACCGTTCTTGCGGGTTCTACTTTCGTAAGTGTTTACATTGAATATTGTATGGAAGAAAGATTACTCTGGTTCCGAACTTGTTGTCGTTGAATCATCCATTAAACTATCGGCTTTCTTTTCGTTATGCATGAAAATACGCGCCAGCAGAAAAAGGCCAGCACCAACAAAAAACATGATCGCTTTCAATATTTGCCCAACTGGTGCTAGTGCATCATTCGTATTGAATCGATGAGTATTTTCGAGTACAATATCTCCATTTACTGTAGAATATTGAATGGAGAAGATAATGGCCAAATATTATATCGTTCGTCTCACGGATAAGGAAAGGGAGTACCTTGAGGCTCTGGTGAAAAAAGGGCGCACGGCGGCTTACAAGATCCGTCATGCTCACGTATTGCTGGCGGTGGATGCTGACGGTCCGGGCTGGATTGACGAAAAAGCCGCCGAAGCCTACGGATGCCATGCCTCGACGGTGGCCCAGATTCGGCAACGCTTCGTCGAACGCGGACTTGAAGGCGCGTTGAATCGAAAGAAGCAGGAGCGTCCTTCCAGAAAACGCAAACTAGACGGCGAGGGAGAGGCCGTTCTGATCGCTCAGGCCTGCTCGCCGCCACCCGAGGGTCGCTCGCGCTGGAGTTTGAAATTGTTGGCCGACCGCCTTGTGGAGTTGAATGTCGTGGATTCCATCTCGCCTCAAACGGTGATGGAGACACGTAAAAAAATGAATGTAAGCCTCACCTGAAACGGATGTGGTGCATTCCTCCGAAAGCGAATGCCGAATTCGTAGCACGCATGGAAGACGTGCTGGATGTGTACAAACGCCCTTACGATCCATCCATGCCCCTGGTGTGCATGGACGAGCAACCGGTGCAGTTGATCCGAGAAACACGGGTTCCGGTCCCCGTCGCCCCCGGTCATCCGGCTCGGTTCGATTCCGAATACGAACGAAACGGGACGGCGGCGATCTTCCTGTTTACGGAGCCTTTGGGATCGTGGCGGCGGGTGGAAGCACGCGAGCGCAGGACGAAGAAGGATTGGGCACAGGAAGTCAAAACCTTGCTGGAAGTGGATTATCCGGACGCCGAAAAGGTCGTGCTGGTCATGGATAATCTGAACACACACAGCGTCGGTTCGTTGTACGAAGCGTTCGAACCGGAAGAGGCGCGGCGGCTGGCACGCAGATTGGAGATCCATCACACGCCGAAACATGGAAGCTGGTTGAATATCGCCGAGTGCGAATTGTCGGCCATGACACGGCAGTGCTTGTCGCGACGGATCGGTGAGATCAACAACATGCGCAAAGAAATCAAGGCATGGGAACGAAACCGAAACAAATGTCAAATCGGCGTCGACTGGCGTTTCACAACCGAAGATGCTCGTATCAAACTCAAATCTCTATACCCCGCTTTTCTATCCGAATGATCCACTAGAACACCCCACTGCTGTCCAAAACAACGGTGTCTGCGAATTCCCCCTTTTAAAATCATTGAACAATTTCGTCTAAACCCGCTTTTTTCGGGTTCAGGTTGTGTTTTGGACGGGTTTCGGCTGTCCGAAAAGCCGTAGAGGCAGGTCGAGTTGTTCCGGTAGGGGCACGACCGGTTCCACGTTCCACGGATCGTGAAGCCAGGCGATCAGATTGCGGTAGGTAAAGAGATTCATCCGCAGCATGGACGCCAGGACCGAAAGGGGCCATCCTGCCTTGGAGAGATGGTACAGCCATTTGATAACCAGCAACGCGATCAAGGCTGTCCAAATCTGTATCTCCAAGGCGTTTTCGCTGGTTCCGACGAACGTTTTGACTTTGAGGTTCTGTTTCAAGGCTTTGAAAAAGAGTTCGATTTCCCACCGATCCTTGTAAATGGCCGAAATCGTGGTGGAACCGAAGTCGAGGTGATTGGTCAACAGCACGATGTCCCGGTCGCGTTCACGATCCCGAACCACGATCCGCCGCAAAAGGTGCGGGCATTTTTTCTTCGTGAGCGTTCCGGTGAAGCGGACGATCTCGTCCGAGAGAATGTTGCGGTGCTTCGGCAGGGGCCGTGTCTCGACGACCTCGTACGCGGCGTTCTTCTTTTGCCGCGTGACGAAGAAAATGCCCTTTTCGCTCCAGCGTGCGAAGAGATCGAAGTCGATATAGGCCATGTCCATGGCGACGATGGAGCCGGGATTGAGTTCGAGCGTCTGGGCGATGCGGACGTCGTGGAGTCTGGCCGGGGTGATCTGCACGAAGACGGGCATGTACGTGTCGTGGTCGAGCAGCGTGTGGACCTTGACGCCGCCTTTGGCGCGTCGATAGGACGCCCAGTCGAACAGCTTGAGGCACAGGGAAATGGTGGTGGCATCCAGCGACAACAGCTTGTTTTTGAAGCGGAATTTGGCTTTTCGATGTCCCAGTCCGCCGTGGGCCTGGAAGCGTTCGTAGCTTTTGTAGAACAGGTCGCGGAAGAGCTCGGCGGGTCGATGGGCATTGGCATAGGACAGGGTGGAACGCGGTGGTGCCTTGGTCAATCCCAGGTGCCGGAGTTTGCCCAGACAGCATTTGAGGCCGTTGGAAATCTCGCGCAGGCTGTCTGCATGGGCCATTTGACAAAACAGCATGGCCACGAACTGCGACCAGCAACTGAAGCCTTTGGATCGGAATTCGGCGTTATGGTTGGAAACCAGAAGCTGAAAATCGTTGCGGGGAAAATGAGAAAGCAGTTGACTGAAAAGGCTGGCTACACGTACCATCGTCGAGTCCTTTCCGCGGGGAGGGTAAATCGTTTTTGTTCAATCCGATTCTACACGATCCACGGAAAGGACAATTTTCAACTCATCACAAATTCTTGTTTTGGACAAGAATGAGAACACCCAACAAAACAGATATCAGTGCAAGAATAATGAAGATTCTTGATTTTTTCATCATGCTATCCTGTCTCTTCATTTAAGAGCCTATTTCAGTAGGCCGGTTGCTCTCCATGTGACAATCCCCAAGGCGAAATGCAACATGGCGATATAGGTGTCCGTTCGCTTTTCCCAGCGGATGAGAATTCGCCGGAAACGGTTCAACCAACTGTGCGTCCGCTCCACCACCCAACGTCGCGCCTTGAAACCAGCCTCATCCTTGATCGCCTTCGCCTCCTCGCCCCGCGAACGAATGTGAGCCGTGAACCCGAATGCCTTCACCAATTCCCGAACCTCGTCGAAGTCGTAGCCCTTGTCCAAGCACAACCCTTGCGGTTTCTTTCGCGTAGGCCTCGGACGTTTCGTTTCGATGCTTTCCAGCGTCGCCTTCACCAGCTTCATGTCATGCCGGTTCGCCCCGTCCACGGCCACGGCCAACGGGATTCCCTTCGCCTCCACCAACAGACTTCGCTTGACCCCTTGTTTTCCGCGGTCGGTAGGGTTTCGGCCCGTTTTTTTCCCCACCCAGCGGAGCTTTCGTCATCGCGCCATCCAGAGAAAGCCACAACCAGTCGATGCCTTCAAGCTTGTCGTACTCCAACAAGCCTTGCCGCCAGAATTCTTCGAACACCCCGGCTTCGGTCCATTCCCTGAATCGGCGATAGCTGGAACTGCACGAACAGATCCTCGTGGCATTCAGCGCATTCCACTGACAGCCCGTCCGCAACACGAACAGAATACCGTTCATCGCATCCCGGTCGGGAACGCGAGGATTGTGGCATCCCAATGGATGAGGTTTGCGTTCGGGAAGAGATTTCTCCATCTTTTCCCACAACTCGTCCGAAATGCGCCAGCCATCGTCCTTCACTGCCAAGCCCATCCTGATCTCCTGTAAATATAGTATATTTACAAAATTATACCACAACCTCACTGCCTACTGAAATAGGCTCTAGATAGTGTCGTCACGAGATATCCAGCCAAAGAAAGAGGCATCGAATATGAACGGCGGCGAGGAAAGATGCGGCATTTTTTGCGTATCTCGTAGCAATTCCCCTCCAGCGTTTCAGCTTCAAAAAGGCATTTTCGACCAGATGCCGCGCACGGTAAAGCTCTTTGTCGTAGGGTCGTTGGACCTTCCGATTCTTCTTCGGCGGGATGACCACCTCCATCTCCGCATTTTCGGCTTCTTCGATAATCTTGTCCGTATCGTAGCCACGATCGGCCAGCAGATACTCGGCATCGATCCCTTCGATCAGTGCGCAAGCCTCCTTGCAATCTGCTCGTGGACCCTCCGTAACAATCGCTCGGACCGGATTACCATGCGCATCCACGGCCAGGTGTATTTTAGTGTTGAGCCCCCTTTTGTGCGGCCCATCGCCTGGTTGCCGCCTTTCGCTCCTGCCGCGTGCGGGTGAACTTTGACGTGGCTGGCGTCGATCATCAACCATTCGTAATCGGGATCGTCGATGAGGATTTCGAGCAATCCCTCCCAGATTCCTTTATCGCGCCACCGGCAAAAGCGACGGTTGGTGTTGTTCCAGTCGCCATAATCCGGCGGCAGATCACGCCACGGAGCACCGGTGCGAAGAATCCAGAAAACAGCATTGATGAAGCGTCGATTGTCTTCGGCAACACCACCCCAAGAACCTTTGCGTCCCGGTAAATGAGGTTCCAAGAGTTCCCATGCATGATCGGAAATGTCATGACGATGATAGGCGGCTTCCATAGCAGTTCCCTTTGATATATTCTATTCAAAAGAAATATATCAAAAAGACAATGATCATGTCTAGAATATTCGACTTCTCGTGACGACACTATCTAAGTCTTTTCCAATAGATGTCCGCACCATACAGTGTCTTAACTGGATTTCAGTCGGTCGAAAGCCGCGAGGAGTTCGTCGACAATCTCAAAAGCCGCTTTTTCGTTATGGATCACCGCTACGCGTACATCGCTGCCGTCTTTCATTTGGACGAGGATCGACTTGGGGCTGGGCAGCAACGCGGCCATCCCTCCTATCATGGTTCCGGAAAGTGAGTCATGCTCTTGTTCGACGACCACATCCACGCCCAGGATGTCGCCAATCTTTCCCTCCCATTCAAAGGATGGGATCGTGCCGGAAGAAAAAATGCCGAAGCAGGGCTTGAGCAAGATCTTACCCTCCGCTGAAAAGGAGATGCGCATCAGCCAAATGGCCAGGATGTCCAGGAACCGGGAAAACATCGCAACGAGAACGACGCCGATCGCAAGTATGGAGAAAAACACAGAGTTTGCAAGCCTTCCGGACTCGACTTTTACTACCCCAGTCAGGAGAGCGAAACATGCAAAGACAATGACAAGGATTATTAAGATCGAAACTGTGGCGTTACGTTTGAGCTTGGTCGGAATAGTTACGTCAAGCTTTCTGAATTCTTTTTCTTTCATTGAGCCGCTCTGCATGTTTTCCCTGTTTAATACTCGATTAATTCATCCGTAAGAAAGATCAAGCCTGCCCGGGACCGCCACTCTGTCACCACGAGAGAGCACCTGCCCCAGGCTTCCGTACCTAATTCGAACCAACTCTCGATTCGGTAAAATTGAGGTGCTTCCCTAAAGAAGTGTTGTTTCTTGTTCATTATGAATCTCGTATATTATGAATCGTACACGGTATTTCCCGATTGTCAAGCATGGTGAAGATAGGTCTGCACCGCCATCATCGGCCGCTTGTACTCAATCCGCAACTCGATCAAATGACTGGGATTGAGAAATCTCGAAATTTTACTTCCGAACCACACCATCATCTTCGCCCTGACTTAGCGCTATAACAAAATAGAATCTCGATCGGAAAAAGACTTACTGGAGTCCCAGTATAACTGGCCAGGTTTTTTTTTGGCCCGGCTTTTCTTGCCGTACGTACACGGCGAACAAGCGTAAATCCGCACAGTTCCTGGACATAAGTCAATAGAGAGAACTGGTTGATCTACAGGTCATCCAGTCCTTCATCTCACCAACGAGGGCACTTTAGCCTGGAAAATTCATGACGTTTCGTCGAGGACTTTTGGGCGAGAGATGTCCGATCGAATTTGAAACGATTTTCGAGGATCGGACAAACCTATCCTCTGGTTTCGTCCCCCTTGGATCTATCGGTTGTCATCGCGCCTCCTTTTCGCCCGGATCGGGCCGACCGGGGTTTTCGTTACGCCGCCACAAGTTTTCTCATGATCTCCGTCCAGAGTTCTTTCTCCGGGGTGGATTCGGACAGATGGAACCAGATTCTGCGCGTCGTCTGTCGGATTCGAACGCCGATCTTGAGCAGCCTCAATCTCAGCGTTTCGATTCTCGCCGTGCCGAACTTGGTGCTTTTGCACGCTTTGCGTAACTCGTGCATCAGGGCGTAGGCTGCCATATGCAGAATCAGCCGGAAGAAGTTGGTGATGAAACGATGGCAGCTCAAGCGGTCTCCGGAGCAATCCAGCTTGAGATCCTTGATCCGGTTTTCGCTCGCCTCGCCGCGCTTGACGTAGAACTCCCGGTAGATCCACGCCGGCGGCTCGTCGAGCGTCGTCACCACAAACCGTTGATTGTCCTTGTCTTTCAGGCGTTCGGCCTTGGCAATCACCCGCCGGGAGGTCGTCCACGATCCGGCCCGGTACCGGCCTTCGGCGTAGATCGTCGTCTTGCGGCCGGTCATGGCCGAAAACAGCCGCGCCGCCTTCATCGCCGTCTCCGCAAGCTTGTTGAGGTTGGCGTTTTTCGCGATGCCAAGCACGTAGTCGATGCCATGCGTTTCGAGTTCGAGGTAGAAATCCTCGCCGCAATAACCGGAGTCGCCGCGCACGATCACCTGCACGCCGGGCCATTTCTCACGAACGCGGTCGGCCAGGTAGATCAACAGCCCGTCCGCGCCCAGCCTGGCCGAAACCCGCCCGGGACGCAGAAAAGGCAGGATCAGATCGCCGGTTTCGCCATCGTGAATCAGCACCGGCTGATAGCAGTAATGCCGATAATAGCCGTGGAATTCGGCAAACTCCTGTTGCCCGTGGGTCTCGTCGTCGGTGGAATCCACGTCGAGGATGATCCTGCCATCGGCGGGTCGTTGGCGATGCTCCAGCCAGTGATCCACCAGGGATTGCAACAGACGCTGGATCGTGTCGTTGTCCGCCGCGTTTTCCAGGCGAGTCAGCGTGGGCTGGCTTCCCAGGTCATCGTCGGGATCGAGTTCGCGGTCACAAGCGGTTTTCAAGGCAGGATCCGAGCGGAGCCTGTCGGCGTCGTTGGCGTCTTCGTAGCCGCAGCAGATCTGGAACACCCGCTGGCGCAGGAGATCCTCCACCGTGTGGCGAATGCGGTTCGGGTCACGGCGATCTTCAAGACAACCGGACAGGCGATGGATCAGGCCAACCCGGCGTTCCACCTCCCGCAACAGCAGGATTCCTCCGTCGGAAGCGATGGCTCCACCATTGAAATCGACCGATATTGTGCGTTTTCCGATTGCGCCAAGCTCAAGTTTTCCGCTACACTGCGTCATGGGCGTTTCCTCTGTTTTATCACTACAAGTGCTTGATCTCACTCGATAAAACAGAAAACGCCCTTTCGTTATTCCCGACATTGTGAATTATTCAGGGTAGCTGCCATCAAGGCCCGTGCCCATCGTTTCGCGTACGCGCACACAATCACCACCCAAACCGGAGGTTTCCCATGTCAACAAACGTGGTCAGCACGGCGACCGATACCCACCATCAACTTCCCATCCCCCAATCCCTCATCCATGAGCTGGCCGGTCTTCAGGCCCTGTCCCATCTGGACAATGAAGATCGGCCGCTCCCCGCCTTTGTCTACAACACAAAACGCCGCCTGCCGGACGGCTCCTGGGCTCCGAAGGACGTGTTTGTCAACACGCTGACCGGAGAAGCCAAAAACGAGATCCACTGTGTCCTGCTTCACATCAAGAAATCCCGCCGATGGGCGACGTACTCGGAGAACTCCGGCATGACCGAACATTGTCGTTCGGATGACGGACTGGAAGGCATCCGCGCCGATGGTGAGGTTGTCGACTGCGCCACCTGCCCTCATCGTCTCTGGGGTCGTGGCAATGGCCATGAAGCGATTCCCGACTGCGACATCGTATACACGATGCTCGGACTCGACACGGACGACGGCAACCCGTTCATCATTCGCGCAAAAGCCACGAGCCGCAAGCCGGTCCAGCGCTATCTTGCACGCTACTTTCTCGGCAAACTCCAACTCCCTGATGGACAGCGCGCCGACCTGCCGCTGTTCACCTGCAAGACCCGGCTCTCGCTCACCATGCCGACCGGCACGTATGCGGTGTTGCAACTCGACAAAGAAGAAGACTGCAACGAGCAGGAGATCCGTCAGTTCAAGGCCATCTTCGAGAACCTGCGCGGCGTCATCCAGCCCAACGGCGACGACGACAACAGCGATGCCGACACCGTAGACAACGCCAGGTAATTGGCCTACTCCCTTTGTACGTACGTACAGACAATACCAGTCTGTACGCACATCACTCCATCATCACCACAGCCGCCTGCGAGGCGGCGTCTTTGTGTCCGGGCAGCGCGCCCATCATCCCAACCATTGGAGGAATCCCATGAACGATCAGAATCAGAACCACGACCAGCAGTCCCAGAACCGCAACCACGGCATCCGCGTCACCGTCGTCTCGATCGGCAGGCAGCGCCAGGTTACCGTCCCGGCGGGTTCCACCTGCGCCGACGCCCTCACCTCGGCGGGCTTCGACAGCCAGGGCTACGCGCTCACGCTGAACGGCGTCCACTGCCAGCTGCACGAGCGGCCCGACGATGGCGCCATCCTCGCGCTGACCCCCAAGGTCGACGGCGGCGTGGCGGTCAACCAGTAGCCGGAAAGGAGGTCGGGACTAGACCGGCGGAGGGGAAACTCTCCGCCGGTCGCTTCTAAATGGCCTCCACGGATACATGAGCACTGATTTGCCATTAAGAGCCTATCCCAGTAGGGTGAATTGTGCTATAGTCCTGTGAATATAGTATATTTACAGGAGATAAATATGGGATTGGCAACCCAAGATGATGGATGGAGAATCCCGGACGAATTGTGGGAAAAGATGGAGCCGCTCTTGCCTGCGCGAAAACCTCATCCCTTGGGTTGCCATAACCCGCCGGTTCCGCCGCGCCACGCGATGAACGCCATTCTATTCGTTTTGCGCACCGGCTGTCAGTGGAACGCGCTTAACGCGACGGGCATCTGCTCGTCCAGTGCGGCGCACCGCTGGTTTATGGAGTGGACCAAGGCCGGGGTGTTCGAGGCGTTTTGGCGACAGGGCCTTTTGGAGTACGACAAGCTCAAGGGTGTCGACTGGGTTTGGTGTTCGATGGACGGCGCGATGACCAAAGCTCCGCTGGGTGGGGAAAAAAACGGGCCGAAACCCTACCGACCGCGGAAAACAAGGGGTCAAGCGAAGTCTGTTGGTGGAGGCGAAGGGAATCCCGTTGGCCGTGGCCGTGGACGGGGCGAACCGGCATGACATGAAGCTGGTGAAGGCGACGCTGGAAAGCATCGAAACGAAACGTCCGAGGCCTACGCGAAAGAAACCGCAAGGGTTGTGCTTGGACAAGGGCTACGACTTCGACGAGGTTCGGGAATTGGTGAAGGCATTCGGGTTCACGGCTCACATTCGTTCGCGGGGCGAGGAGGCGAAGGCGATCAAGGATGAGGCTGGTTTCAAGGCGCGACGTTGGGTGGTGGAGCGGACGCACAGTTGGTTGAACCGTTTCCGGCGAATACTAATCCGCTGGGAGAAACGCGCCGATTGCTATCTAGCCATGCTACATTTCGCCCTCGGAATTATTACTTGGCGCGCTTCCGGCCTACTGGGATAGACTCTTAGGCTGGACAAAGACGTGGACATGGGGCGAGCTTCGAGTTGTAGGGACTTGAAGCGAAAAAGGAGCCACCATGTCCACGAGCTTATTGTATCATGGGTTCGGTCTGAGAGGATACCGATATACGAATGCGATCTATGAAAAGGGATGTGTCACGTTCGAAATCGAACCTCTCCGTCTGCGTTGTCCCTGTTGCCATTATCGCGATGTCATCCGACGCGGGAACCACCGGAGAGTCTGGCAGAGCGTTCCCATCGGCGATCATCCCGTTTTCTTCGCCATGGAATGTCCCCGCATCGAGTGCCGTGCCTGTGGGGCGCTGCAGCAAATCAAACTCGGCTTTGCCGATCCGTATGTCGGCTACACTCGTGCCTTTGCCCGGTATGTGCTTGGCCTGTGCCGCTGCATGACGATGCAGGATGCGGCCCGGCATCTGAGCGTGGGCTGGGGAGTGGTCAAACAAATCGTCAAACGGGATCTTCAAAAGCGTTTTGCCAAGCCTGGACTCAAAGACACCAAGCGACTCGCCATCGACGAAATCGCCGTGAAAAAGGGGCACAAATATTTGACCGTGGTGCTGGATCTGGACACGGGAGCCGTCGTTTTCGTCGGCAACGGCAAAGGTGCGGATGCCTTGCGGCCTTTCTGGAAGCGGCTGAAGCGTTCGAAGGCAACCATTCGTGCCGTGGCCTGCGACTTGTCGCCTGCCTACACCGCCGCCGTAATGGGGCATCTTCCCCGTGCGAAACTCGTCTTCGATCGTTTCCACGTCGTGAAGCTGATGAACGACAAGCTTTCCAAACTGCGACGGGACTTGCAACGGGAGGCGGACACCTTGGGCAAAAAACTGTTGAAAGGAACCCGCTGGTTGTTGTTGAAGAATCCGGAGAATCTGGATGACGCCAGACACGAGAGATCCCGTTTGGAGGAGGTTTTGAAATTCAACCGTCCCCTTGCCGAAGCTTACTGGATGAAAGAACAGTTGCGCCAGTTTTGGAACCAGCCGAGTCGAAAGGCGGCTCAAGGCTTCTTGGAACGCTGGTGTGATTGGGCTTGGGATTCGGGAATCAAAGTGTTGATTCAGATGGCAACAACGCTGGCAACGCACAAGACGGGTCTGCTCAACTGGTACAGCGAACCGATTTCAACGGGTCCGTTGGAAGGAGTCAACAACAAAATCAAAACCATGAAACGCCAGGCATATGGCTACCGTGACAGGGAGTTCTTCAAACTCAAAATCATGGCTTTACACGAAACCAAGTTCAAACTCGTTGGGTAGAAAAAGGATGCAGATTCTTCATGAACCTGAAATGAATCCGATTCCCACCCCATTTTCCCATCACCAATCCTACCAGCCGCCACCTTCCTGCGGCGGAAGAAGGTTTCAGCCTTCTTCTTTACACGGCTATTGGCAGAACAAATCGGCAAACGTTTTCCGAGGTAAGATACGAACCGGTTCCTCGTATACGCTGAGAGCTATGGAGATTTTCGTTTCGGTCTTGAAAAGGGGTCTCCCTCTACTACCCATCAGGTCGGTTTTCGAGTCGCCGGTGTATTCGCTGTCGATCGTGCTCGACACGGTAGCACTGGAAGTTGATTTCGTCGAGCTGAACCAAAACGTTCCGGCCAGTCGCAGCCGGACGATGGCGTTGACTGTCCCGGCACGGGACGAAGACTGTACGACAAGCTACGGTACCGGTGCGACCTTGAAGAAAAGCGTTTTTCCCGTCGGCACCCACCGCATTTGGCTACGAGCTTATGACAGCAACGAACAACACGCCGAGGTGCCCACGGAAATCGAGATTGTGGAATGACACAAGGGGGACGATACTAATCGGTTACCAATAGACGTGACGTATCGTTATTACCCCACGGAAATCGTTAATGACAAGCTTCCGGTTCCATTCGAACCGAGCAAGCGAGTTCTTCCTCGCCACATTGGACGTCGATTCCATTGATTGGCATAGAACCGTAGGTAAAAGTGCAATTTTCTTCGGCATAACCTGGAAGTTCAACGCCTGATACCACACAATCGGGAACATCAATCAGCCATCGTTTGGTGATTCCTTCATCCATAGTCATATACACTTTAAATCCACAGGGATTCTCTGGATCGGGTTCTATCAACAAAAAGTGTCGTTGGAGTGCTTCGCAACCTGTACCATCGAAGGAAACCGGACAGAACAAGCGGTCGAACTGGCTGCAATCCCAGGTACAGTGAACCTCATCAGCTTCTGCTTCAGTTTCCGAATTTCCATCCGGCTCGATGTCTTCTTCATTGGATTCCGGCTCCTCATCGAACGAGTCCATCTGGTCCACTTCGTCGATATCTCCATCGACAGGAACGTCATGACAGGCTTCTTTCGTGAGCCTGGCGCTGCAAATGACTTGCCCCGAATAATTGGGTTGACTCAAAATAAGGTTGCCTTGGTCGTCGTCCGTTAAAATCCATGCAGGATCTTCGAGGTCGATCGAGATGTTATCGAAGGAACAGAAACGCATTTCCGCCCGTTTTTCCGGTGGAGCCGAATCGTTTTCCGACGATGTCAGGATGTCGAAAGAGCAGTCGTCGTAATCCGGGTTGTCGATAGTCCATGTCCAGTTGGAAAACGAAAAGAAGATATCGCAAATCTCATGGTTGCCTTGTCCTAAAAGGGCCGTATCGAAACAATAATCACCTAAAACATCCGAACATTCGCTCTCGCAGCCTTCGGTAATCCAGAATACTGAATTGTGATCTTGCGAACCGTCTTCGTTGGGATTCAAAGGATCGGCCAGCCATGTGTTTTCGGGATACCAGAACTTGTAGTGATGTTCTCCTACGCCGAGATCGTCTGCCGTGGCGGTCCAGACATTGGCAGCGATCTGGGTCATTACAATCCCCATGGAAGGATTCCAGGGGCTATGCAGAAAACTACCCACGACTTTGATTCTGTTCGGCACTGTCTCGGTGGAAACGTAAAAGAACGTGGCAGAATTTCCTTCGACGACAGGTGAAACCGTGGGGAGATTTCCTTCCTCATCTGCATCCTCGTCCCCGTCGAAATCGCCGTCTACATCGCCATCCGGCAAGCCATCTGTCAGAATCTCGCAGTCTGGGTCTTGCATATCCGTTAATGAATCGGAATCGTTGTCCACACCATCCATACAAATTGTCTCAATATCGCAAACAAAAGAACCCAGGCAGGTGTCGAAAGATCCCAGCATACATTCACGGCACGCTGCCGAATCACCGTGACCTTCTTCGCACACCTCGTTGCAGTTCTCATAGATCCATACACCAAGACATTCACCGCACGGATAGCTGATAACGGGGCAATCAATCCATTCCCGACACTGAGAAAATTCCGCTGAGTTGAGTCCCGTCAAATCGAACATATTACCGCATAAGCCAATGTCCTCTGGTATGGCGAAGCAATCGGAATCCTCACAGTCCTTCTTGCCGTCTCCGTCGTCATCCACACCGTCATTGCAAACAAATTCTTGGTGGACCGAATAACCACGGACACAACGCACGAACATATTCGGGGAATCCGATTCCAATGCGATTGGACCATCTTGGAATTTAGCGATATCGAAATCAAACCACCAGTAATTCACACTTGATCCGCGATGGGGGGAAATCTGCTTGCTCCACACAATAGGAGTTCCTAATACCCCCTCTTTCCAGTAAGGTGTTTCCGTTTCTTCACAGGCATTGCAGTCTTTGATGCACGCGGCATCGTTCAACGCACAATTGTTATGCAGTCCGCAAATCCCATCGGACTGCTTGTTGGGACATCCGGCCACGAGGGAGCGCAGTTCATCGATCGAAGGCATACGCCAGTCATCGAATCCACCAAAATCGAGATTCTCGCAGTAGTTTACGGCATCCTCCCACTCCCCGTCGAATGTGTAAAACGTATCCATATGGTACGTACTGATATTTTGCCACGAAAGACCGGTATTGGAGTCTTTGAAAACAATGTCACAGGCATCGCCGATTTGATTGCCGTTGTCGTCGGTCTGATTCGTGTTTGCGATCCACCAACAATTGTCATCGTCATTGGGGACCGAATCGAAATCAGAATCCAGAACTCGATTCAGATTCGGAATCTCTGCCGTTGAACCCAGCTCTTCGAAACGTGCTTCAAGGTCCGCCATGACCGTCGCCGGGATCAAATATTGTCCGGAAGAATTTCCATCGAGTTCCATAGGAAGTGTCTGAGCTTCTACCAGGGTTTGTACCGTGGTCTGACTAATCACCCCGTCGACTGCCAAATCTGCGGAAATGCCGTTTATCAATTCCTGCAATGCCGCATCCGGCGATGCCGGGCTTCTCAGTCGTGCCGCATGGGACAATACGGAAGAAACCGCGAACAAATAGGCGTTTTGCAAGGTATCGCCACCTTGCAAGGTCAGCTCGATGGCGGGATTGTCCAGGGTGAAATTCTCGGAACCGATGGGTAAAGCCGATACAAGTTCACCCTCCGCCTGCTCGATGGCATCGGCGATCGGAGTTCCCATCTGAACCAGATTTTTGACACGGTTGTAGGTCAAGTGGGTCAAGAGATTTAAGTGAGCGTTTTGAACGCCATCATTGACGATTTCATAGAATGCTCGCAACGTTAGATTTGCACCGGACAAATCACCTGTCACCTCGTTGTAGTAGAATCCGGTTCCTTCGAGGGAAACGAAACCGCTGGCCTCGAAATTGACACTGAATTCCCCCATGTCATTGAAGGTCTGGGTCGTAAATTGCTGTCCTGTTGGATTTCCATCCGGATCTACAGGCGAAATCGTGATGCTGGAGCCTAAAACGAACGGGCCTTTTTCCACAGACCCATTCAATTGTACAACGCCTGGTGGAAGATCAGTATCTCCGTTTACGGCATCATCATTATCTCCATCCGTGATTCCCGATTCGTTATCGGAATCATTCCTGTCTTGGTTTCCAGAGTCATCGCCTGAATTGCAAGCGAGGCATACAAACAAAACAATACCTGTCATGAATAATGCAACGCGATTCATCTGTACACTCCCTTCCGCGAGAGAAATAACGGCAAGTACTTGTGAATAAGAAGGCTATAAAAATGATCTGCAATTTGTTCGTATTGGTTAACTTTGTCAATAAGCTCCATTTATCATATTATCCAAGCTTTTGCAAAGCACATGTACTGTTAGCCAATTCCCAGGTTAAACTCTCAGCAAAGCACTAGTGGATCATTCGGATAGAAAAGCGGGGTATAGAGATTTGAGTTTGATACGAGCATCTTCGGTTGTGAAACGCCAGTCGACGCCGATTTGACATTTGTGGTTCATGAAGAATCTGCATCCTTTTTCTACCCAACGAGTTTGAACTTGGTTTCGTGTAAAGCCATGATTTTGAGTTTGAAGAACTCCCTGTCACGGTAGCCATACGCCTGGCGTTTCATGGTTTTGATTTTGTTGTTGACTCCTTCCAACGGACCCGTTGAAATCGGTTCGCTGTACCAGTTGAGCAGACCCGTCTTGTGCGTTGCCAGCGTTGTTGCCATCTGAATCAACACTTTGATTCCCGAATCCCAAGCCCAATCACACCAGCGTTCCAAGAAGCCTTGAGCCGCCTTTCGACTCGGCTGGTTCCAAAACTGGCGCAACTGTTCTTTCATCCAGTAAGCTTCGGCAAGGGGACGGTTGAATTTCAAAACCTCCTCCAAACGGGATCTCTCGTGTCTGGCGTCATCCAGATTCTCCGGATTCTTCAACAACAACCAGCGGGTTCCTTTCAACAGTTTTTTGCCCAAGGTGTCCGCCTCCCGTTGCAAGTCCCGTCGCAGTTTGGAAAGCTTGTCGTTCATCAGCTTCACGACGTGGAAACGATCGAAGACGAGTTTCGCACGGGGAAGATGCCCCATTACGGCGGCGGTGTAGGCAGGCGACAAGTCGCAGGCCACGGCACGAATGGTTGCCTTCGAACGCTTCAGCCGCTTCCAGAAAGGCCGCAAGGCATCCGCACCTTTGCCGTTGCCGACGAAAACGACGGCTCCCGTGTCCAGATCCAGCACCACGGTCAAATATTTGTGCCCCTTTTTCACGGCGATTTCGTCGATGGCGAGTCGCTTGGTGTCTTTGAGTCCAGGCTTGGCAAAACGCTTTTGAAGATCCCGTTTGACGATTTGTTTGACCACTCCCCAGCCCACGCTCAGATGCCGGGCCGCATCCTGCATCGTCATGCAGCGGCACAGGCCAAGCACATACCGGGCAAAGGCACGAGTGTAGCCGACATACGGATCGGCAAAGCCGAGTTTGATTTGCTGCAGCGCCCCACAGGCACGGCACTCGATGCGGGGACATTCCATGGCGAAGAAAACGGGATGATCGCCGATGGGAACGCTCTGCCAGACTCTCCGGTGGTTCCCGCGTCGGATGACATCGCGATAATGGCAACAGGGACAACGCAGACGGAGAGGTTCGATTTCGAACGTGACACATCCCTTTTCATAGATCGCATTCGTATATCGGTATCCTCTCAGACCGAACCCATGATACAATAAGCTCGTGGACATGGTGGCTCCTTTTTCGCTTCAAGTCCCTACAACTCGAAGCTCGCCCCATGTCCACGTCTTTGTCCAGCCTAAGAGTCTATCCCAGTAGGCCGGAAGCGCGCCAAGTAATAATTCCGAGGGCGAAATGTAGCATGGCTAGAGAGCAATCGGCGCGTTTCTCCCAGCGGATTAGTATTCTCCGGAAACGGTTCATCCAACTATGCGTGCGTTCCACCACCCAGCGACGAGCCTTGAAACCGGCTTCCTGCTTGATCGCCTTTGCCTCCTCGCCCCGCGAACGAACGTGCGCCGTGAACTTGAATTCCTCCACCAAGTCTCTCACCTCATCGTAGTCGTACCCTTTGTCCAGGCACAAGCCTTGCGGCTTGCGTTTCGTCGGCTTGGGACGTTTGATCTCGATGCCTTCCAAAGTCGCCTTCACCAGTTTCATGTCATGCCGGTTCGCCCCGTCCACCGCCACGGACAGCGGAATCCCCTCGGCTTCCACCAGCAGGCTACGCTTGACGCCGCTTTTGCCGCGGTCGGTAGGGTTTCGGCCCGTTTTTTTCCCCGCCCAACGGAGCTTTGGTCATCGCGCCGTCCATCGAACACCAAACCCAGTCGACACCCTTGAGCTTGTCGTACTCCAAAAGGCCCTGTCGCCAAAACGCCTCGAACACCCCGGCCTTGGTCCACTCCATAAACCAGCGGTGCGCCGCACTGGACGAGCAGATGCCCGTCGCGTTAAGCGCGTTCCACTGACAGCCGGTGCGCAAAACGAATAGAATGGCGTTCATCGCGTGGCGCGGCGGAACCGGCGGGTTATGGCAACCCAAGGGATGAGGTTTTCGCGCAGGCAAGAGCGGCTCCATCTTTTCCCACAATTCGTCCGGGATTCTCCATCCATCATCTTGGGTTGCCAATCCCATATTTATCTCCTGTAAATATACTATATTCACAGGACTATAGCACAATTCACCCTACTGGGATAGACTCTAAGCGTCTATCTTCGTCTGTCGCATTGCGTCTACCTCTTGATCTCGTGGCTTGTCGATACCTCCTTGGCCGGAGCCTTCGCCGAAGGCCTCCCCGTCCGTCGCCACCAGACGCACGGCCTGCAAACTCCCAACCCCCATAACCGTCCGGCACCACCCCCAAAGCCTCGGGCGAAAAGCCCTCGGAACGTTTCAAAAGAGCATGCACGATCCGGCACAGTTTCGCCGCCACCGCCACCTTCGCCTTGTTGGCACCGTGCTTCTCCAACCAGCGGCGATAATACGGGTTCAGCGGCTTCTTTCGCTTCCGGGCGTGCTGCGCGCACTCCACAAGCAACGCCCGCAACAACCCCGGCCCCTCCCGCGTGATGCGTCCCTTGCGCTCGCGATCCCCCGAATCGTAGCTCGACGGGCACAGACCCACGTAGGCCGTCACCTGCTTTCCCGAACGGAAACGACCGATGTCGAACAGATGCGCCGCAAGCGCCAGCCGCGTGATCGGGCCCACTCCCGGAATCGTCTGCACCCCATCGAACGCGTGGTTTTCACGGCCAAGATCCTCGGCCATCGTCGTCAACCCTTCGATCTGATTCGAGGCCAAAAGGAAGCTGGCGAAATGCGTTTCCAACAGCTGTCTCACCATCTCGGGCATCTTGGCGTCGAGCCGCTTTTTCCAGGCCGCTTGGGTGTTCATGCTTCCCGAGGCGCCATCCAGGCCGTACTCCCTCAGCAGCGCCTTGGCGGCGTTGATCGCCTGCGTCTGGATCTTCACGTTCAGCGCCCGCGCCTTGAGCACCGAACGAAGCTTGCGCATCGGCTCCGGCGGCAGAACCACCTCGCGAACCAAGGCTCCCGTGCGCAGGTTGGTACAGAGATCCTGGGCGTCGCGGGTGTCGGTCTTTTTCTTCCGGCTGCGGGTTTTCTTCGCCACTTCATCCGCCGGGTACACCTGCGGGCATCCTCCCAATACGGCGACGATTCCGCTTGTGGAATACGCCTTCGAACAGGCTTCCATCCCCGGCGCACCGGGATGCTTTTCGAGCCAGGGCCGGAGCGTTTCGGAGAATCCGGAAAAGGTGGTCGGACAGGATCCGAGAAAAACCTGCTTTCCCGTATCGTCCTGAATGCAAATGGTGGTTGACTTCTGATGCACATCCATTCCAATACAAATCATGGGCTTTCCTCCTGCTTGGGACGCTCAAGCGATCCCGTTATCAAAATAGGGCGATGATACCATCGACCCTGCCGGGGGAAAGCCCTCTCTTATGGAATCACGGTCTTTCGCCGGAAGGCGAATGGCCGTGAAAACACAAGCAACCCGGGCCATCGATCCGTTCCGGATCGAAGACCCGGGCACCCATTCCTCGATTCACCGAGTTAGACTCGTGCAGAATCAAGAATTGAATCACCCTGAGGGAAGAAAGTGCGATTGATTTGGAACGGTAAGATCACTATAGAGAATTTAAAGAATGCGAAGAAACCTCGGCACGCCCACGTAGCGATCATCCATAACTCACTTAAAATACTATGGATTTCACGCTTTCGTAAAAAATTCCAATAGGGTACTGAGAAAATCTCGACCTTGCATTTTTCCACGATGCTTCCTATCTTTCACCGATCTTGCTCAGGGGCTTGAGATTCTCGATCCATTGCGCTATAAAGTGAGGCGCTTCGAACTTGAAACCCTGTTGTTGTAAGGAAACACGATGACAGCCCCCAACCCAAAAAATCTGGACCGCGACACCTGTTTGGGCATTATCGATCGGATCGGCATGGAAGACGAAGACGAATTGTTCGGTCAGATCGTCAACTGTTTCGGCAGCGATCTTCAACGTTTCGCCATGCACCGCTGTTCGAACGCCGCCGACGCGGAGGACGTCGTGCAGGATACGCTCGTGGCGGCGTATCGTTATCTCGAAGGATTCCGGGGAGATTCGACGCTGAAGACCTGGCTTTTCAAGCTTGCCGCCTCGGCCTGCACCAAGAAGCGACGCGGATTGAAAAACTCTCCGAACCTGCACGTGGAATTCGATCCCGCACTGCTTAAATCGGAACAACAAGAAACCGAAGAGGCTGAAACGAGTTTGCTGGTCCGGGAGAAATTCGAAAAACTGACCGAGGCGCTGTACGCGCTTTCGGAGGAAGACCGCGAAATGCTGCTGCTGCACCAGGGAGAGGGCTTGTCTCTGGAAAGTCTCGCCGAGCGTTTCGAGTTGAGCGTCTCGGCCATCAAGTCGCGCCTGTTCCGCTCCCGCAAGAAGCTGCGAGATGAATTGTCGCAAGTTGGATTGGCTGTGTAACTTCTTGAAATAATATCTATTTTCTGATTTCCAACACCATCACCGGACGACGGGGGTCGTCGTCGAGCACGCGAAACCCGTATCGGGCGAACAGGCTTTCCGGCCCCGTCCAGAGATCTTCCGCGTCATGTTCTCCCCGGTGCGGATAGGCTTCGACGGTTTTGACACCGCGCCGTTTCAAACGGTCGATCACACCGACGAGCAACGTTTCAGCGCAGCCTTGGCGACGAAAATCGGGAGCGACGAAAAAGCAGGTAATAGCATAGACTTGCGGATCGGGAGGACGTTTGAACTGGCGAACCAGTTTGGTCAGCCGGTCGCGTAATCCGACCTGGCACCATCCGACGGGCCGGTCATTTACGTAGAGTAGGTAGCCGTCGTATTCGCCGCGATCCAGCAGATTTTCCCGCAGGCGGCAGTTTTGTTCGGCGCTGCGGCCCCCGAAACCGTCCCAGCTTTCGACCCACCATGCGGAGCAAAAGCACCATCCCGCGTCGTTTTTCGCGCTATGCAATTCGAAAAAGTCTTCGC
The DNA here is from genome assembly GCA_963663525.2 of Myxococcota bacterium. Lineage (GTDB taxonomy): Bacteria > Myxococcota_A > SURF-8 > SURF-8. The sequence goes on along the minus strand of CAXXHC010000001.1, from coordinate 1,039,257 downwards.
GGTTTTCCGGAGAGAATTCGACGACTTGCCGGTTCTCTGTTGCGGAGATCATTTGCTTACACTTCCTGGAAAGCAGAATGCCGGAGGTCCGGGCTCGCAATACGCTTCGATAAGAGTACAATCCTGGGAGGTTTCCCATTGGCCGCCGATGCATTCCTCAAGCACGTCGCCATTGCATTGAGTCTCGCTTTCCGTGCAACCCATACTGCTGCAAGCCGCCGGGGGACCGGGCTCACAGGTGCCTCCCCACATTCCGCAGTCTTCCGAAACTTCCCAGTATCCCTCTACACAACTCATCACGAAATCCCCGTCGCAATAGGAATCACCGGAGATGCATTCGGTTTCGGTGCTCTCAGTAGTTTCCCATTCGTCTTCCGTTTCCGTTGCCGAATCTTCTTCGACGTCTTCCGTGATTTCCGTTTCAGTCTCGATCATCCCGTCTTCTTCCAAATCGCCATCGACGGTTACGCAATATGGTTCATCCACGTAAGGGTCATAGCAATCCTGCTGAGTTTCCGCGCAATCGCGGTACAACATCCATTCACCGCTGTAACATTGTTCGAGGCGCGTACCGTTGCAGCGGTATTCGTTCTCGTTGCAGCCTTCCCCATCGTCCTCGAATTCCTCTTCCAAGTCGCCGTCTACCGGCATTTCCGAATCGATTTCGCCCGCTTCGTCGTCTTCCACGTCCCCGTCCACGACAGGGGTTTCGCAATATGGCATACTGCTGCCATCGACGCACACCTTTTGCTCGGCGGCGCAATCGCTGACGACCGTCCAGTTCAAACGATCCGGGCAGTATTCGATTTTGTCGTCCGAGCAACGATAGTCGTAAATCTGGCAGACGATGGGCAGGCAATCAACCCCCGTGTATCCCTCGGTGCAATAGCAGTCGTAATCTTCCTGTTCACCGATCTGGCAGACGCTGCGGTTGGGTTCGGTGCAAGGATTGGGATTGCAGGGATCGAAATATTCCTCGCAGGTTCCCGTGACGTCGATGTAGCCGTCGTCGCAGGAGCATTCGAAGGCCACATCGTTCACGATTTCACACTGCGTCCGGTAGGTTTCGGTGCAGGGATTGGGATTGCAGGGGTCGAAGTACTCCTCGCAAATTCCCGAAACGTCGATGTAGCCGTCGTCGCAGGAACATTCATACGAGTTGGTGTCCAGCACCTCGCATTGGGACCGGTAGGTATCGGTGCAGGGGTTGGGGTCGCAGGGATCGAAGTATTCCTCACAAGTTCCCGTGACATCGATGTAGCCGTCGTTGCAATGGCATTGGTACTCGCCTTCGCCCTGAACTTCGCACCAGGTTCGATTCGCTTCGTTGCAAGGATTGGGATCGCAGGGATCGTCGATGCAGTAGTCCTCGAACTCGATGTAGCCCTCATCGCAATGGCATTGGTATAGATTCTCGCCGATCACGATGCATTGGGACCGGTAGGTTTCATCGCAGGGGTTGGGGTCGCAGGGGTCGGTGATGCAGAATTCGCCAAACTCCACGTACCCCTCGTTGCAGAGACATTGGTAGAGGTCGTCGCTCAAAGCCTCGCAGATATTCCGGTTGTCTTCCTCGCAGGGATTGGGGTCGCAGGGGTCCGGTTTGCAGATTCCCAGCGCGCCGGGCTGCGTGCCGGATACCGAACACTTCGAGCCGGGGCAGCAGTTCCCGACACCGTAGCCGCAATATTCCGGGTTGACGCATTCATCACAAATGTAACAATTCGGCGCGGAATCGGCGTCGCAACAAGGCGAATTCGAAGGACAATTCGGGCAGTTCAGGAAGCATTCTCCAAAATCTTCGTTGCAGATCATTCCCTGCGGACAACTTGTCGGGCATTCGTAATCCGGTTCGGGACCGCAATGGCCGTCCGTTCCGCAGATCAGCACGCCGGGGCAGTCACTGTCGTATACGCAATCCGGGTAACATTCGCCTTCGATGAGTACCGGAGGAATCACGCAATGCTCGCCTTCGGAGCAATCATCATCATTTCCACAGGAAGTCAAAGCCTCCGTGTATACACAGCTTTTATAGTTCGGGCTCGCCGAATCATCCTCGCACAGATAGCCTTCCGGGCAGCCGTAAAGCAGGCAGTTGTCGTCGCAGAGTCCCGGCTTGTTCGGACCGAAGATGTAGTGGCAGAAGGTGTTGTCGTAGCAGTCGAATAAATCGTGACATTGCCCGGTCTGAAGGATGCGCAGGCATTCCGGGGGATTCTCGTAGCCGTCCAGGCACGATTCGCAATAATCGCCGGTCGCTCCTTCGTTGTAGCAGTCGCAGGTGCCGGTCAGCGGATCGCATTCTCCCACTCCTTCACAGGGGTCCGGATCGCATAAGTCCATGTCTTTACACATATATCCGGTATGGGGACCGCAGTCGAAGCCATCCGGGCAGCCTGGGCATTCCAACGTGACGCAGTACCTGGCATCCGAGCAGACCTGGCCCGGTTCGCAAGGCGGGTCGCAGCATTCGCCGCAGAGCCATTCCTCTCCTTTCACGCAGCATTGTCCCTCGCTGCAAAGCGGGTCGCAGTATTCGCAGCGTTCGGTCGCCTCGTTGCAGGTGTCGTACTCGCAACCCAGTTGGGTGCAGTCGTCTACGCACCAGTTGTTGGGGTCGCAGGACTGGCCTTCGGGGCAGTCTCTATCCGATTCGCAAGAGGAAAACGACGTATCCACTTCCTCTTCAGTGCTCTCTTCTTCGAAAATTTCGAATTCCGGGTCGAGGTCGGAATCCTCGTCGGGGAAGATCTCGATGCACTCGGCGTAGCCTTCGTCTTCCATGCAGATCCGGTCGGAATCGGCGCAGTTTTCCTCGAAATCCCAATACCCCATTTCGTTGCACAGTTCCACCACGTCGTCCGCGCAACGCATGACGCCGGGAGTGCATTCGGTCGGGTCCATGCAGGATTTCCAGCCGACGCCCACGAGGCTCGCAGCGTCGGGCATGGTCACGACCGGTACGAGGTCCACCGGTCGAACCATGTTGTTGACCTGGGCCAGGGCGAGGATATCGAGCGACCCGGGAAGCAGATCGATCATCGTGAAACGACCGTCCTTGTTGGTTTCCTCCTGGTCCGAAAGAGGCAGCAAGTTATTGATATCACCGTTGAAATAGGAGAACGATTCGCTTCGCACCGATGCGCCTATCGTGGCGTGGCGGATGGCGTAGCGGTTGCAATCCATGACTTCGCCCAGGACCATGGCGCGACCTTCGGCGATGCCGCCTTCGAGGCCTGCTCCGGTGGGAATCGCGCTCCAGGCCGATTCGGCCAACGCGCCGATAAAGACCGGAACGCTCGGCGCGGAGGAATACTGTTCGCTGGGAAGATAGGTGTTGAAAAAGTAGCTTTCCCGAATCGTCAGATCGAGGTTGTACACTTTGAACACCAGCCAGCGATCCAAGGGAAGCTCGCTGATAAGGAACGAGCAGCTTCCGTTTTCATCCACCGAAGAGTTGACCCGGATCACGTTGCGCAAAGGCGTGGCGAAGGTCGTGTTTTCATTGCCGTTTTCGTCGTATTGTCCGTACACCTCCACGAAGGCACCCTCGCACAGCAAGGGGTTGCCGATCACGAACAGACGGGCGGCGGCGGTGGCGGAAAGTCCGCTTTCGAGATCGTCCGACGGGCGGGGCGCGACGCCTTCGACGTTCACCGGCACGGGTTGCTCTTCGTCGTCCAAAACCGGGCTGTACGAACCTTCCATCTGGAAAGTTTCCGCATTGTATGTGGCGTTTTCATAGTATGTCTCGCCTTCCAGGAAAGGTTCGGCGATGCAGACCCCCATGCCTTCGACCAGCCATTCCAAGTAGCAGAACTGTTCCGGGCAATCGCCTGGAGCCTGGCACAAACCGCTGTTGGATGGGGCTTCTTCCTCCTCTTCCAACTCCAATTCAAATTCTATTTCGTCGTCACCATCGATGGTCGCATCGATGCAAACGGCTGTTTCTTCTCGGATTTCGCACAGTTGGCCGAAGTCGGCGCAATCCTGGATTTCGATCCACGCGCCTCCGGTCGAATCGCATTTAACGATCTTCGTGTCCTGGCAGTCCGTCACGTTGGGCGTACAGACCTCGGATTCTTCCTCGTCGCCGTCCGTTTCCGAAGGTTCTTCACAAACCGCTGCGCCACCGAGCATCACGCAAGGGCGGCTGAATTCGGCGCAGTCGTAGGTCATTTCCCATACAGAACCGTCGCTGGAGCAGATTTCGATGGTCGAGCCCGTACAGCGGCTTTGCCCCGCGTCGCAAATGACTTCGACCTCTTCGTCGCCGTCTGCCGGAATCACCGTGTCGCAGTAGGCTTCTCCCTCGGATTCCCGACAGATCAACTGTTCGTCGGCGCATTCTTTTTCGGTTTCCCAGTCGGTGCCCTGTTCGTTGCAGCGCTGCACTTTGGTCAGCAGGCAGCGCATGTCGTCGGGCGTGCAGACCTGAGTCGGCATACAGTCCGGATATCCCGAGTATCCAAGGTCGCAAAGCCCGCAGTTCGGACCCGCGTAGCCTTCGTTGCATTCACAGTCGCCGCTTGCTTCCAAACAGACACCGTGATCGTTGCAGGTGATCGCTTCGCCTTTGCACTCCCCTTCGTTGCAGCGGTCGTTGTCGGTGCACAGGTCGCCGTCATCGCAGGTGGTCAAGGTCTCGAAGGACCAGTTTTCAGCATCGAGCGTGGGAGAGCACACGAGACAGGCGTTGCCTTCGGGGTGGTCGTTGCGGGCGTAGCAGGTGTTCTCGATCAGGCAGGCATCGACTGCGATCCGGTTGACGCATGTGCCGTCGAGCGGGTTGCACAGATCCCGCGTGCAATCATAGGCGTCGGAGCAGTCTTTCGTCGTGTAAGTACATGTATTTCCATCCAGTTTGTCGGTGGTGCAGGCGTTGAGGTCGTCGCAGTCCGGCGTTTCGGAAACGATGCGCACACTCCAGCCCCGGTATTCTCCCGGCGCGCCGTCGCCGGATTGCAGGGCGATCATCAGCACCGCTACGAGGTTGTTGGCCTCGAACTGGGGAGAAAGCACGCTGGAAACCACCACCATCGAACCGTCTTCATGGGAGAAGGCGTCCGCTTCGATAGTGACATAGCCATCGAGCATGGGAACGCCGAAAATCACGTTGGCCTGCATGTCGGAAAACACGAAATCGGTATAGATGTTCAGGGTGAATCCTTCGCCGGGGGACAGCGAATCCGGCCCTTCGATGTCGAGAATCTGCGGGGCGGCGTCGCTGAAATCAGAAGCGGGTTTGATTCCGGCGGTGAACTTGCCGCCTTCGACCCCTTGGGCCAGTTCCGAACCCAGTTCCAGAATGGGATCGCGGTCGGCGACGTCGAGTTGCCAGGGCACGAAAGCGCCGACGTTGCCTTCGGAGTCCTCGAACGCGAAGTAGATATTATAGTCCTGCATACCGCGCAGAGTCTCGTCGGCTTCGAGCAGGCCGAACAGTTCGGCCCAGAAACCATCGTCGTCGAAGGCCAGGGTCACGGGAACGCGGATGTAGCCTTCCATGCCGTCCATCTTGATTAGTACCGCCACCACGTCGAAAGCAGGTTCTTCCAGTATTTTCGCCAAGATGCGCTTTGTCTCGACCGTCTTTTTCCGACTGGACTGGGCCAGTTTCAACTTCGTGGAAAACGTCTGTCCCAGCGTAAGTTCGTTATCGGCCTTCATTTTGTCGATTTGCGGGGCTTCGTTGGGGTCGGCGTTGCCTTCGGGAGCCTCGCTCTCGATGTGCGTGCCGCCATCGAATTTGAGCGAATCGGCCATGCGTTCGCTGAGAGCCCCGGAGATGTTCTCCACGTTGCCTTTCCCTTTTTTGGAGCAGGCCGGGCCAGTCGCCAGCCAGACGACCATCAGCAAAAGGAAAACGGCATGGAACACCGATATTCGAACCGGTTTTGAACTGTAGGTAGTGGAAAACATGATTTCCCCTTGTCTTACGAAAAAAGCGTTCTCCCCCCTCCAACGATTCCAACGGCGCAATACGCCTTTCAAATCATAACGGAACCAAATGGTTTTCACAACATTGCACGGCGCTCCCGTTACCTATTTGGACCGAAATAGCGCGAATTTCATTTAATGTTTTCAACATTGCACGGTGGATCTGGTGACCCATCCCCAATTTTTCATCCAAAAGGTAAAACGCTCATGGCGAGTGATTTGCGAAGCAAATCGTATCGAGCCATCTCATTTACTCCTCGACACACCGCCCTATGGGCGGCACTCGGAGTGAGCGGTATGCAAGTTGAGTAAAATGACAATATCCTGTGATGTACCCCGGTCGATCTGTTGTCATACGGGCGAAAATACGCCAAATCTCTGCCGGATGGCGGGGATTTGGCGTGGAATATCAGCATGTTACGAGAGACGGATTTCGGATTCTTTTCCGTTACCGTTATTCCGGGTCGCAGTGATTGGAGCCCTCCGAGGGGCAGATATATCCCGCTGCGCAGTCGTTGTTCTCGTCGCAGGAGCTTTTGCAGTACATGCTGTCATGGCACAACAGGTTCCCGGCGCAGGGTTCGCTATCGACGTTCGGCTGGCAGCGGTTCTGTCCCGAAACATCGCCGCTGACGCAGGTCTGGGCCGGAGAGTAAAAGCCGTCGGCGCAAAACGGAGTGGCCCGGCATTCCACGGCGCTGTCATTCCATGACCCGCTAAAGCAGCGTTTCCAACTGTTGTTGTAGCATTTCACGTAGCTATGATCGTAGTATTCGGCCAGCGTGTCGGAAGTGAATTCCTCTCCCACGTGAAACGGACAGTCGTCATGATCGGGCACGCAGTATTTGCCATGTCCGTCCCAGTCCTTGTTGCAGGAGCCGTTGAGGCAGTCCAGGTCACTGCCGCAGGGTTCGCCAATGTGAGCGTTGAGATACTCGACCTCTTCCTCGTCGCCATCCATGTCTTCCATGTCGCCGTCCTCGTCGCCGTCCGGCTCCTCACCGACACAGAAATCGTTTTGCTGGGAATCTTCGTTGGCCTGGCAGCCGTCGGCGCAGGTTTTCAAATAGCTTTCGTCGATGATGCAGCCGCAGTCCGGGTTGGTGTCGCAGATCATCTTGCAGGCCCACAACTGGTTTTCCTTACCCGAAACGGTGCTGCAATACAGCACGTCGTGATCCACGGTGTTGTTACGGCAGGAGAAATGCGAGGTGTAACGGCAGTCCGCCTCGGTGCTTTCCGCATCCTGATCCTGGGTATCGGCCTGGTCCGTGTCCGGTTCGACATCCGCGTTATCGGAGGCTCCATCGTCGTCGAGGTCGGTATCAGTCCCATTTTCCTCGTCTTCGTCGCCCACGGGCACGCGCGGTTCACAGCGCCCGTCGAGACCGCATCGGTAGGCCTGTCCGCAGTCGGCATCCCTGGTGCACTCCGTGAGGTTGGAGCTTGTTCCGCCGGAATCGCTGCACGCAGGACCGAAGGTCCACAAGGCACAGAGAACCAGCACCGCCAGCCAGCTTTTCGGATGTTTCAACCACGACCACGACATTAGAGGCTCCTTCTTCTCGGTTCGACAGGTTTCTTTCTTGTACCACGAAACTTATAAACTCTCCATGATCTTGCAAAATTCCTTTAAAACTCTATGTTAGACGTCTTGGGGAATCGTTTTTTCGTGGACGGTTCCTTTTCCCGTGCGGACATCAATCCCAGGATGAAAGTCTCCCATGCCGCAAACGACCATCAACCTGCTCGACCTTCCCCTTCCCGCCCTGGAGGCGTATTTCGTCTCCATCGGTGCGAAGCCTTTCCACGCCCGACAATGGTACAAATGGGTCTGGCAAAAAGACGTCCTCGACGTGGACCAGATGACCGACCTTCCCAAATCTTTTCGGGAAAACCTAAAGGAAAACCACGTGTTGCGGGAACCGACGCTGGGCGAGGTCGAGGAATCGCAAGACGGCACGACGAAGTTGCAGATCGTGCTGGAGGATGGTCAGGCCGTGGAATGCGTGCTGATTCCCGAACGAGAACGCAACACGTTGTGCATTTCCTCCCAGGTGGGTTGCGCGGTGGGGTGTCGTTTTTGCTACACCGCCGGAATGGGATTCTCCCGCAACCTCGCGGTGTCGGAGATCGTCGGCCAGTACCGGCTCGCCTCCCGCTACGCCGCCGAGCGCTGGGGACGGATCGACAACGTGGTGATGATGGGCATGGGCGAACCGCTGTACAACCTGGAAAACGTGGTGGATGCCTGCGAAATCCTGATGGATACCAAGGCGTTGGGACTTGGCGCGCGTAAGGTGACGGTCAGCACCAGCGGCGTGGCTCCGAAAATCCCGGAACTGATCGCCCGCAGCCGGGTGGGTCTCGCGGTGTCGCTCAACGCCACCACCGACGAACAACGCACGAAAATCATGCCGATCAACCGGAAATGGAACATCGGCCAGCTCGTTGAGGTGTTGCAGAATATCCCCAAACCACGGAGAAAACGGGTGTTTTTGGAGTACGTGATGCTGGGCGGCGTCAACGATACCCTGGCCGACGCCAAACGCCTCTTGAAAATCGCCCGGCGCACGGGAGCCAAGGTCAACCTGATTCGCTTCAATCCCCATCCGCGCGCCGACTTCGACGCCCCCGACGAGGAGAACCTGCTGCGATTCCAGCAGATCCTCGTCGATGGCGGAGTGGGAGCCTGGCTGAGAAAATCGCGGGGGCGGGATATTCATGCCGCCTGCGGGATGCTGGGAAAAGCGGAAAAACCGAAAGAATAAGGATACTTACCGGGATAGGCTCTTACGGCCATTCGAAGCCGATGGTGGAATCCAGCGCCCAGTGATGTCCGAACTTGAAGCGGTCGATGGGTTGGGGCAGGCTCGGCGCCTTGATGCCCGTCGCCCCGTAAAGGATGGAAATTTCGTATACCACGGCCCAGTTTTTCGACAGCGAAGGGTACCACGCGCCCGACAACGGAAGCCGGAAAAACAGTTCCGTCCCGTAAACGATTTTATCGCTGAAAATCATCCCCAGTTTCGGACCAAGACCTGCCGAAACCACCCAATGTCCGAAAACCCAGCGGTAGGCCGTGCCGAAATACGCGCCCAGCCCGCCGATCACCCCCAGCTTTTCGCTGTCCGAAAGGGAGAAATAGGGTGTGAGATCAAAGACATACCCCGATCCTCCGCGCTTGATACCGAAGTTTACAAGCAGGCCGTGGCGATCGTCCACGATCATACCCGGCGCGGTGTTGATCGGGTCGGCGTCGGGGCCTTTCGGCGTGTATTGAAGACGGAATTTCCCCTGGTGGATGTACCCGACTCTCGGCGACAACTCGACCTTGGAAAGCGATTTTTTGCTCGGCTTGGAGGTTTTCGTTTCCGTTTCGGCGGACCACCCCGACGAAATGCCCAGGAAAAACGCGAGCAACGCCGTCAGCGGAATCCACCGCAGAATGCTCGCCGGTTTTGTGGATGTCGTCCGAGAGGTCATACCGTATTCCCGAATACGTCCAATAAGACGCCAGTATACGGGATGCGCCCGGCGGCGGCAAGGGGCGAGTCACACTCGATTTCGTGAAAGGGTGTGAGGTAAAAAAGTGCGAGTTATAGCGATTCTTTATGAATTTTTGCGATAGAAAACCCTGGAAACAAATGGTGGCACGGGCCAAGCGACGTGAAAGGTCCGCTTGCCCGTGTCCCCAACCATGCCCATGGGCAACCTGCGGTTGACCCATGCCACACAGGACGAAATGATCGCTAAAGACGAGTAAAAACGGCTATATAGCCATGTCCGGGCCTTACTCGAAAGTACTTGGCGGTTGTTCGGTTTTGCCGAAGGGATTTTCGAGATCCAGGTTTCTCTGCTGAATGCTTTTTCGTTTTTTCAAACGTCGCTTTTTCACCTGAATCGCCATGAAAACGATCAGCAGCGCGGCAAGCAACAGGGCAATCATCATCAGACGAAACACCTTGTAATAGGGCAGATATCCCCAAAGCGTCTCGCCTTTTTCCATTTTCTGCTTGATCTCGATCAGGCGTTCCCGGTCCTTGGGGGAGTTGATGTCCCTCGAAAGCGACAGGGCGTAGTTGATTTCCCGGATGGCCCGCGCTTCGTCGCTATCGTAGTAGATCACCGCCTTGGCGAAATGCAGGAAAGGATCGGTCATGGAACGCTCGTCGGCGTGGTTGACACGGTTGACCGCCTGTTCGTACTCGCCCATGTGCCAATGGGACAACGCCTGATACCCGGAGATACGACTCATGGAACTGTCGATGACCTCCAGCTTGGCCAGCGAAAGCTGGGCGTCCCGGTAGCGGTTGGAGTGAAAATCCGCCACGGCGTGAGCCCAGAGGGCGAACACGTCTTCCGAGTTTTTCTCTTCGCGGGCTTTCAGACGTTTTTCGAAGTGCCGGTCGCCGTCCAACTGGTAGAAAAGATCGTCGAAAGAGGGAACGAGCTGTTTTTGTCTCGCGGGATCGAGGTCGTAAGCCTGTTCCAGCATTTCGGCAGCGGCCAGGTACTCGCCGTTTTCATAGCGGCAGGCTCCCAGCGGTACGAAGAGGTTGCGGCGCAATTCTTCGGACTGGCCCATGGTGTCGAGCATCAGGGCTTCGAGTTCGTAGCACAACCCCCCTTTGGAATACAGCCCGATCAGTGTTTTCTGCAGCACCGTGCAGAGAGGATACCGACGCATACCGGCTTTCGCGACATGGGCAGCTTGATTGAAAAGCTTCCTTTTTTCAAGAAGTTGGGATGTCCACATCAAGGTTTTGCACACCGCGTGCTGGGGGATTTTGGACTCGGACTGGTACACCCGATCGAGCAGGGCCATGGCGTCCGACTCCTTGCCTTCAAGCAGGTGTGTACGCGCCGTTTCCCGCATGGCGATTTCCCAAAGGGTTTCGTCTTCCGCCTCCTGCGTGTATGGCGTCAGAAGACGCACCGCCGTCTCGTACTGACCTCGCTGGGTGGCCAGCGCCGCTTCGAATACTTCGAGCTGGCCGAGTTTGTCTTGTGTAGCAAGGTCGGCGCGCATTGATTCCCAGAGGTGGGGCATGGCGTCGAGAATCACGGTCTTGTAATAGTTCTGAAAAGTCAGGCTGAACGTATCTTCCGGGATTGTCTCTACTTTTTTCTTCGAGAGCGTCCATTTCCAACGGGGAAGTCCGGGCAGGGACGACACGAAGCCCTGCCAGACTGGTTGCATGGTTTCGCCGATGGTCTGGGTCTCGACCTCCAGCGCTACTCCACCCACGGGTTTGGAGTTCGATGTAGCTTGTTTCGGGTGCAACAGGCGGAAACAGACTTTGTTTTCGTTGCTGTCCTTGGCACGCAGGCAGGTGCGCACGCTGTCTTGGCTGATGACGATGTCCTCGAAATCATGCGTGGGCGGCAGTTTGCTTTTCGCTTGATCGAAGAAACGCTGGACGCCGGCCTGACCCTGCTCGTCGATCACCCAGTAATCCGATGCGCCCCAGAGTATCGTCGGGAAAAAACACAAATAAATTAAACCCAATCCACCACCGATGTATTTCCCCATTGGCTTCACTCCCGGATTTGTGCTAACGTTTTGCAGACGAGTATCCATGGTAGTGGATTCTATGGGAACTTCCAAGTGAAAATCCGCTATCGGGGCAGGAAAAGGCAAGGGGCGACAACCCATAGGTGCTGATCGACGGCATCTATGGAAGATGACGGGTCGTAGGTGACACAGGGGGTGACACTCCCGGTTTTCACGGCAAGTCCCAGGTGGAAATTGTGGTCGGATACTACAAAAAACGGGGGCCGCTTGAGCGAATTTCCGTGCCTGTAGCGAAGAATTGCGGCCAAAGGTTTGCGGTATTTTGTGCCTTCTGATAGAATTATGTGCTGAGAATTACAAAAAATTCAGGTTTGCCCCGGATTTTTACCGTGCTCTTCCAGGAGTGGAACCCTCATGAAAATTACATGCGGAACCTGCTCCGCCAAGTTTAAAGTGGCGGACAGCAAAATTCCGGACAAAGGGGTCGTGATTAAGTGCCCGAAATGCGGCTCCCCGATTCAGGTCGAAAAAGAAGCGCCTTCCGAGGCTCCACAGGATCAGACGCTGGACCCGATGGACCTTCCTCCCGCTCCCGATTTCGGAGAGGACTTCCCCCCTTCCGGGGACGTCGACCCCTTCGGAGCGGCGATCCAGGCTCCTCCCGATGACGATCAGGACATCGACGGCAGCCCCTCCGGGACACTGGCGGACACACAATTCAGTTTCGACGACCTCGGCCTGGATGAAGAACTCACCCATAGTGTCGAGGATGACCTGTTCGATACGATTTCTCCCGATTCGATTCCAGCGGCCCCGGATATTTCTCTGGGCGACACGCAGACCCCGGAGGCATCCAGGTCCGCGGATGGCGTCGGCAGGCTCGGAGCGACGAAATACGAATTGGAAACCGGTTCGGGACAAGAGGACACAAGCACGCTGACCCGCTTCGATCCCCTCCCCGCCGAAACGCAGTTCGGCGAGGACTCCACTGATTTTGGGGAAATCGATTACGACGGAAGCGATCATGCGACTCAGGCGGTTTCCGATCCTCAGACCCAGATCGAGTCTTCCGAGGGGTCGCAGACCTTCAACGAGATGGATATCGACCTTCCTGCCCCACCCGAAGAGGGAGGCCTGACTCAGTTCGTTTCACCTGACCAGCTCACCGGAATGGGAGACGAAGACACCGATTTCGGCCCCGGAACCGAAATGACGGATTTCGGCGAGCGCGCCAACGATTTCACGGATTTCGGCGATCGCACCAACTTCGGTGACGTGGACCAGCTCGGAGACGAGTTGCTCGACCATCTCACCGATTTCGACACGAAAAAAACCTATTCGATCAAGCGACCCAACGGCGATGTCGTGGGTCCGTTCACCGAAGACGCCGTCCTCGACATGCTCGTGCGCGGCAAACTATCGGGCGAGGAACTCGCCGGTTCCGAGGACGACTGGACGCCTATCGTCGAGATTCCCGCCTTTTCGGACGCCGCGATTCAAGCACGCGCCCAGACGGATTCCACCGAAGCCGTCATTCCCCAGGAATCGGAATCCCTGCTTAAGGAACGGGAACGCATCCAGGACGAAGCCAAGCGTCGCAGGCGTGCCGGATCGCTGGATGTCGTAACAGGCACCCGCGAGGGCAAACGCCTCTTCAGCGGAAAAATCCTCGTGGCGTTGCCGGTGATCGCCGTGCTGGCGCTGGCGGTGGTATATTTCATGTTCATCGAGGAACGCAGCCTGATCGATATTCTTACCGGGCACGATCCGATGGAAGATCCGTATAAAGTTCGGCTGTCCGACAACTCCCCGGCGTTGGTATCGAGGTACAGCGAATTCCTCAGCCTGATGTACACCGACGATTTTCCCAGCCTCACCAAAGCCAGGGAAAAGACCCTTGAAACGCTACAGGCGGAAAGCCCGTTCTGGGGAGAAGAACTGTTTCACGCCATGTTGCACCTGGCAAATACGAAAATTATTCGCCGTTATGGCGGTGGCGTACAGCTTCAACAGGAAGTCCAGAAATCCGATGAAATCCTCCGGGCGGCGCAACTGATTAAAGACGATCCCGAATTCCACCTTGCGTTCGGTTCCTGGTCACTGTGGAAGCGCCAGTACAACATCGCCAAAAAGGAATTCACCGAAGCCCTTTCGCTGTTCGGCAATCCGAATCACGAGCGAACCCTTCATCTGCTGGCCGAAACCCACATTTACCTCCCGGACAAGGAACAGGGATACCAGCACCTGAACAAACTCATCGAGAGCGACAAAGCCAACGCGCGGACGTACATTCTATATGGAATGCTCTACGTTTCGGAAAAACGCTACGAAGAGGCGCGGGAGCAGTTCGAAAAAGCGCTGGAAATCAACCCCGAAAATCTCGACGCCCAGATCGAACTGGCCGCCACGACGATGTACCTGCCCCAGGGGGAGAAAAAGGCGACCGAAGAACTCAACGACATCAAAACGAAGAATCCCGACCGCCTGGCCCGCAGACAACTGGGCAACATCCATTATTACCTGTCGATGGTCTACCAGCGCCTGGATCAGCTTTACAAGCAACAGAAAGAGTTGCTGGCCGCGATCGAGCAGGAGCCGGACAATCATGCATACCGGCTGAAGCTGGGATATTTCCACCTCAACAAGCATGAATACGACAAGGCCGAAGAACAGTTCGAGCAATGCAAGCTCAAGGCTCCCAAAGTGGCAGCCTGCCACGTCGGACTCGGCGAAGTCTTCCTCGCCACCAACCGCCCCGACCAGGCGCTGTTCATCATGGATAATGTCGTCAAATGGGCGGGCAACGATTCCGAGGTCCACTTCCTGCTCGGAAAGGCTTACGAAGGCATTTACAAACCGAAGCTGGCGTTGCAGGAATTCAACAAAGCCATGCAACTCGACGGCAATCAGGTGCGCTATTTCACCCACACGGCGATGATGCACCTGAAGGACGGCAACCAGGTGGAAGCCGGCAACATGATCCAGCGTGCATTGATGAAAGACCCGAATTCTCCTTGGGTTTACAATGCGTTGGGCGAGATGCAGCTCTATCAGAAGGACAACACCACCGCGATCGATTCTTTCAGGGGCGCGATCAAGGCCAACCCGAAATTCGTTCCGGCGCTGTACAATCTCGCCAACCTCTATCGCGATCAGGGATTGTACAAGCAGGCCATCGAGCAATACGACCAGGTATTGGCGCTCGACGAAAAAAGCGACCGCGCCCACTACGGATTGGCGACCACGTACCTCAAACAGGGACAGCTCGACAAGGCGATTGCCGAGTTCGAGCGGGCTTTGAGCCTCAACCGCCGCAACGCCGACTACTATTTCAACGCCGGTCTGGCCTACTATCAAAACGGGGAGCGGGACGAAGCGCAGAAGCATTTCGACAAAGCCATCGAACTTTCTCCCACCCACGCCGGTGCGATGTTCTGGCGCGGTCGGGTTTACGCCGACCTGCTGAAGTTCGACAAAGCCGTGGAATCTTACGAGGCGGCGATCCTGTTGGATAAGGAAAACCCGCGTATTTACTATCACTTAGGCATGGTGTTCGAGCAACAGGACAAGCCCGGCGATGCCATCGACCAGTTCGACGCGGCATTGAAGCTGAAACCGGACTTCCCGGACGTCTACGTAAGGTTGGGGCTCGTATACATGAGCCAGAACCGCGTGATCCAGGCCATAAAGATGTTCAAAAAGGCGCGTGAACTGAAAAAAGACGACGTCGTGGCCACCCTGGGCATGGGCGACTGTTACGTCAGCCTCCAGCGCTACGACAGTGCCATCAAGCTGTTCAAAGAGGCCATCGCGCTCAATCCCAACAACGCACAGGCGCACTTCAAGCTCGGCGACACCTACGCCCAGCAGTTGAAATTCAAAGCCGCCCTGCCGCATCTGAAACGAGCCTTCAATCTCGATCCTCTCGACCCGCAGACCAACCGTCAGTTGGGCTTCGTCTACAAAGGACTGGATCAGAAAGCCCTGGCCATCCGCCATTTCCAGAACTATCTCGGTCTGGAAGAAGAGAACAACGAGCAGGAAGATATCGAGGAAATCATTTTGCGTATGCGCAAAAACCTCTGATATCCCTAGACTTTTTCACATCAAACCCCGCCGGAAACGGCGGGGTTTTTTAGTGGAGTGTGGGGGAGATGGAGGTTGGGTTGGGTATCCATCACGCACTGGTTCTGTCACAGGCGAGAAGAAAAACAGCTGCAAGGAGAATCCTGAGCACCTTTTCTATTTTTTGGGCCACTCATATTTAACTCGCAAATTGTTTCTCCATGAAGGATGGAGATATTTTTCATGTTGAAGGCGCCCGACGACTATTCCTGGATGGATTTCCACATTTCGAGAAAAATGCAAGATATCGTCTTCGTAAAACATCCCTCTGGCAATAAAAGCGTGCCATCTGGTGTTGGGAATCAAAGTGTCTGATGCAAAATCATCGGCTTCTTGCTCGTAAACCTGTTTTTCATCATCTCCATAGTAATTCACAAACAAGGAGTTTTGATTATGCTTCAGGATATGTCCCAATTCATGAAATAGGCTAAACCAGAAAATGTCGGCGTACTTCCCTCTGATGGTCAACATAAGGACCACCTTTTCCTTTCCAAGTCGGAAAGTCGCTCCTTGAGCATAAGTTTTGGATAAATGAGGACAAATAACCAAAGCAACCCCAACTGCGGCAAGCTTTTCACGCAAAGGCTCCAGGTATTTGGAGGGAGGCTGCCCGGTCATTGCCCTCAGTTCCGACAACATGTCTTTCAGATGTTCACGATCAAAGGGTTGACAATCGATTTTTCTAGCTTCCAGCTCCCCAATGCGTAACCACGCAGCAACCGCTTCTGGAGATCGTTCCTTTTTTGCCCCACCGTGGCGAAAAGCGGCAGCATATCGACTTACCTCCTTCACATTTTGAAGAGAAGTCACTCCAAAGAATTTTTGTAAAGCAAGCACCTTTTCAATCCCTTTGGTCAGCTTAGGTACTACACCTATTTTTGAAAGCTCCGTATAACAGAACTTTTTTGTAAGTGGCACTTCCTGTTTTAGCTTCGATTGCTCAATTTCTTCTTGTTGAATGGCCAGCGAAAGACGATATTCCGCTTCAAGATTGATCCAAAACTGGGCAGGAACCTCAACGACCTTTTCCAACTGCAAAGCCGTATCGGGAGTGATTGCCTTTTGGCCCTTGAAGATAGGACTGAGTTTGGTAGCCGGACGCCCCATCCTATTCGCCAGATCGGTTTTGCTGATACCCAATTCTTCCAGCACTTCCTCCAGGTACTCTCCTGGGGGAATGGGAAAGTCTGAATGAATCGTTGCGCTAGTCTCCATAATGCTTGCTCACTTCCTCTATTCTGGCGATTTCCAGGCGATCGCCGTGAATGGTGAAGATCAATCTCCAAAATCCCGTCAGTTTGATTGCCCAATACCCTTTCAAATCTCCCTTCAAAGGGTGACACCTCAATCCGGGCAATTTCTTTAAAGCATCAATGTTTTTCGATGCCTTGATGATGTTTATTCTCTGGATATATTTCCGACCAATTTCCGCACCATAGGCTTTCACTGCCTCTTTGTGCTTTCTATACTGATTTTCAAGTTTCTTGGTCTTGTACTCGACTTTCACCGTGATTCCTGCTCTTTACACACTTCACCTTCAAGGTGAAGTGTAACCTTTTTCCAGTTCATTGTCAACGCACCTTTTTACCTTACGGGTGAAGTTTGATTGAAAAACTACGGTGAACCTATCTCCGAAACCGAAAAAGCCTCTTTTCGATCTTTTTCGAAACATTTCGAAAGATTTCTACAGCCCCAGTTTCTTGATGAGCGTCTGCGCGGCCACGCCGATGAAAAACAGCAGAATCGCCGCCAGCAGCGCATTGGTTCCCCAGCCGTTGGTCCGGTTTTTTCCCACAAGGTGGGCGTCGTTGTTGAGCCAGAGAAGCACCAGCGCCAACATGGGCATGAAAAACGCCCCGAAAACACTGTAGAATTTCTGCACGGTGCGAAATTCCACAAACAGAGACAACATCGGCACCGTACCCAGCAACAGCAAATACGTGCGGTAGGCTCGGCGGCGGCGGAGTTCGGAGAAAGGCCGGGAAGTCGTCGCCTCGATGCCATCCACGAACAGCAGCGGCACCGATTGCCAGACTCCCAGCAGCGAACTGAAAATCGCCCCCCATGCTCCCAACAGAAACAGGGTTCCCACCCAGGAGGACACGTGGCGTTCCAGATGGCTGGAAAGGTCGAAAATCAACCCCATGCCATGGCTTCCGCTTTGGGCTCCGGCTCCGATCACGACCATTGCCATGCCGAAAAGGGCGGTCAGGGCGTAGGCCAGCGCCAGGTCCAGGCGGCTGCGCCCCAAATCTTCCCAACGCTCGCGGCCTTCCTCGCGAATCCAATATCCGTAGCACAGGATGGTCAACGTGCCTCCGACGCCGCCCATCAGGGCGATGGTCCAGGTCAGTTCTCCGCCACCCGCCTCCGGAATGCGAGGCACGAACAACCCTCCGAGGACTGCCGACAGGTCGGGACGCAGAGACACGGCGCTGACGAGAACCGACAGGAACAACAGCACCGCGCAGGCTTCCATCACGCGGACGAACCAGCGGTATCCTCCCAGTAAAATCAATAGGATCGCCGCCGCACTGTGCAGCAGTCCCAAGGCGGTACGGACCTCCACGGTGGGTTTGAGTCCGAGCAGGCTTGCCAGACTCAGCCCGCTGGCGCTAAGCAGAGCCGCTCCGACGAAATAACTCCACAGGAAAAAATACAGGCCGAAGATGAAGAAAAACGGTTTTCCGAAACGGCTTAGCGCACCTTCAAGCAACGTGGTTTTTGTGGCAAGCTGCCAGCGTGTCAAACCCTCGGTGAGCAGATATTTGAAAAACGCCCCCAGCGTAACCGCCCATAGCACCGCCACGCCGAGTTTCATTCCAGCGAACCCTCCCGTGGCGAGATCCCCCACGCCGACACCCGTCATCGCCATCAGTATGCCCGGAACAAACAGTTTCAATTTGGTGAGGCGGTTTTCAGGCAATGGAGAATGTCCTCTCTTGCAAAGGGATGTGTAAAATAAGGATACAATCCTTTACTTTCTGAAAATCAACATCTTAGTATCTTGGCACTTAAAACCTAGCCCGGAAAATTCATGAGGATCGTAGCGAGACGCCGAAAACCGATGATATTTCATGAAGTTGGAGCGATTTTCACCCGGAGGCATACTGAACAGTCTGTCGAGGATGAAAATCGGGAAACGAGTGAAAGATCAAGAGTTTTCAAGTCGCAGTAGATTCTTCATGAATTTTCCGGGCTAAGGCTTTTCGACGCTCACCCTGAGTGATTTCGCGAAGCGAAATCGTATCGAAGGATCCCTCGATACAGCGACTTACGTCGCCTACTCGGGATGAGCGTAGATGATTTTGCTCGGTAGACATCCGGCATGTTTCAGGTGCCGGGTCAATAGTATCCCAATTGCTGTTCGGAATAGAACTATTTTCAGATAAATCATGGGGGGTGTTTTTTTCAGGGAAATGAACATCGCAAGAAAACATTGGAATCCTCCTGTCAATTATTGCGACGATGAAATGGCACACACAGTTAGAATCATTGGATTTTTCCTTTCTCATGGTCCCCCGCTCGGTTAAAATATCTTGGACGGTGAACCCGAGCACGACAAAACCCGAACCGACAGTTTTCTTGTCAAATGGGAGTCTTCCATGCCACTCAGAACCGCACGTTTTTACGACAGCGCCGAGGTGACGATCGACGAGCAGCTTTGCAACGGCTGCGGGTTGTGCGTCAAGGTATGTCGGGGCGCACCCCTCGTCATGGAGGGAAAACGGGTGAAAGTCGACCAAAGCCTGGGTTTCGGTTGCATTGCCTGTGGTCATTGCGTAACGATCTGCCCGAAAAACGCCATCACGGTTCGGGGGAGGGATTTCGGCCCCGAGGATGTTTCCCCCATGCCGAAAAAAGAGGAGCGGGCGGATTACGACAGCCTGCGAAACCTCCTGCTCTCGCGCCGTAGCGTGCGCGATTTCAAGGACAAACCGGTCGAGCGGGAATTTATCGACAAAATTCTGGAAGCCGCCTCCAGCGCGCCCATGGGTTTGCCGCCCAGCGACGTCCAGGTGCTGGTTTTCGAGGGTTTCGAGCAGGTGCAGGCGCTTCGAAACGATCTCTACGACGAGATGAAGAAGTGGCGCTGGATGACGCGGGGCGTCGGTGCAATTCTCATGCGGCCCTTCATGTCGAAGGCGGCAAGCCAGGCCATGCGGGAGTTCGTCGGGCCGGTGATCAACATGTACGAGCAGAAGGCCAACGAGGGGGTGGACTGGTTCCTTTATGGTGCTCCTCTGGCTCTGTATTTTTACACATCGCCGTATGCCGACCCGGTAGATCCTTACATTCCGGCCACTTACGCCATGTTGGCCGCCCAGAGCCTGGGACTCGGCAGCACCATGCTGGGTTTTCCGGGAATGGTCATCATGCGATCCAAGCTCTTGCAGAAAAAATACGGAATCGATGCCGTCAACGGTTCGGGCCTGATGCTGATCGTCGGCCATCCCGCCGTTCGTTTCTCAAAGGTCGTCACACGCCGTTTCCGGGGCATTCATTATTTTCCCGAAAGGCCACCTATCGAAGAGAATGCGAACGATTCCACGAACTCGGAGGATGTTGAGTAATACGCGAAGTCCGAATTTTCTCACGATTTTCCAGTGGTTAAGGTTTTCTGTCCGGTCACGCGGTGAAAATACGAGAAATCCGGGCCATCGATCCGGGCCCCCATTCCTTCATCCACCGAATCAAGCTTGGGACAATTCTAAAATGGGGCGGAAATTAAAATAGTGCGAAATATTTCGGAGGCAATTGTAACATATTGAAATCAAAAGACTTATATCCCCTCTCCCAGTGGGAGAGGGTTAGCCCGCATTATTCATGAAGATCGTAGCGAGACGCCGAAAACCGAAGATATTTCATGAAGTTGGACCGATTTTCACCCGCAGGCATACTTTACAGTCTGTCGAGGATGAAAATCGGGAAACAAGTGAAAGATCGAGGATTTTCAAGTCGCAGTAGATTCTTCATGAATTATGCGGGGTAAGGTGAGGGAACACGAAACTTCCCCTCACCCGGCGCTAAAGCACCGGCCTCTCCCAGTGGGAGAGGCGCTTGGACCCTTCGGGTCCATTCTAAATCCGCACTAAAAAATTTTTCGCCTTCTAGAATGGAATCGTTCCGCTTTTCATCGTGGGTAAATTTGTTTTTTCGTATTTGTCAGTTATAATGAGTGTTTCGTGGATAGACGATGATGTTTCAACTAGGAAAAACGACAACTTCCGGGGCGTACACCTCGGATCGAGTGGGGAGAAACTCATGGCGAACAAAGCTTCACGGGTGCGCTTGATTTGGTTGCTGGCTGTGGCGATGCTGGTTTTCGGCTGTCTTGGCGAGGAAGATACGACCGGCGATTCCAACCCGCAGGGCGATATCGACGAGGAACAGGATTCCAGTTCGGGCCTTCCCTGGAATACCAATGACCAGGACGAGGCAATTGTCAACGGAGATCAGGACGAGATCGAAGCCGATGACCCTGCTGAAAATGATTCGGACAACCTCGGCGAGTACGATCTCGACCCGGTCGAAGAGGAACCCGTAGAAGAGGAGCCGCCCGAAGTCGATGAGCATTGCGCCGCCCTCGTGGATGGATGGAACTACAATTTTCCCGTGGATGGTGCGCAGCGTTCGTTCATTCTGACTCTTCCCAACGGAGTGGAAAACAAGAGGATCTGGCCAGTGATCTTCAACTGGCACGGCATGGGCATGACCGCCGACCAGATGGAGCCGTTTATCGGCTATTACGTCAATAACGAGGTCATGCCGTACATCGGTGTGACGCCGGAAGATACCAATATCACACCACCTTTCGGCATGGACTGGGACAACCTGCTCGTCAACGACCCCAATAAGGAAATCCGCCTGTACGACGAGATCCTGGAATGCATCGACCAGCGTTGGGGTGTGAACCGCAATCACATCCACACGATGGGCTTTTCGGCGGGCGCCTTCATGAGCGATCTTTTGGGTACGATGCGCGGCGAGGAAATCGCCTCGATCGCCGCCTTTTCCGGCGGGTACATCAACAATCCCGAAAACACGGACGACGTTCCGCCACTTCTGAGTGGTTATTTTGGCTGGCCGGACCACGACGTCAGCCACCGCTACGTGCAGTTCATTGCCCATGGAGACGTGACCGACACCTACGGACCCATCCTGGGATACTCGTTGAAATTCAATGAGTTCGCCGCATCCGACACGCAGTTCCTCAACGAGCGCGGCCACGACATCATCCTTTGCAACCACGGTGGCGGGCACGACATTCCGGCTTCGATGCAGAATTTCGCAGTGGTACGTTTCTTCGCCGACCATCCTTTCCAGGTCGAGGATTCCCGATACGCCACAGAGGGACTTCCCAGTGAATTCCCCAACTTCTGCGATTTTTACGAAGGGGATTGAAACCGGAGCAACCAGGGTTCGGCTCCCTTGCTTTTTCAGCCCAACGTTGCACGCAAGGAATGCTTTTCCCGCCGGTTCAGGCGGGAAAAGCGTTGACCTCCCGCCCGAAATGTGCCAAAAAACCGCCGAACTTTGAATTCATTCGAGAAAGGGAAACCCGATGCACAAAACTCTCGTTCTAATCAAACCCGACGCCTTTCAGCGCGGCCTGGCCGGAAAAATCATCTCCCGCTTCGAGGAAAAGGGCCTGAAACTCGTCGGCGCGAAGCTGATGCAGCTCGATGACGACCTGCTTTCCCGCCATTACGCCCACTTGGCCGACAAGCCGTTTTTCGGTGAAATCCGCGATTTCATGAAAAGCGGTCCCGTGCTCGCAATGTGCTGGTACGGTCTGGACGCCGTAGCCACAGTGCGCCGCCTGTGCGGAGTGACGCTCGCCCGCGAAGCCGCCCCCGGAACCATCCGAGGCGATTTCGGCATGTCGATCCAATGCAACCTCGTGCACGCCAGCGAAGACGGCGAAAACGCCGAAAAGGAACTGGCACTGTTCTTCAAAGACGGCGAAATCTTCGACTACCCGGTGAAGGTCTACACCTCGCTGTACTCCGAACGCGAGCAGGGCGACCTCAAGTAACGTTCGAGAAACAAGTCTACGTGCTTGTTTTTACAGGATAATTTCCGTATCTGAGAAAGGCGGCGGAATATCTGCGAGCGCATCGCGCCGGAGACGTACCGCCGCCTTTTTCTCAGGCTTCCAACCCTCGTGTTTCTCCAAAGTTACGCTCGCGTCACCTTCTCGGAAAACTCCAAAAAACTTGAGTCAAAACAAGGTTTGCGCCGATCCGGTTTGACAGGCACGAGAGTGGCGTGGTACGTAGCGGCTGATCTCGACCGCGAGTTTTCTTCGCGTTTCGGGAAAGGGGAGAACGGGAAGCGGCATGAAACTGAAGTACCTGTTCGCCGCCGGAATCAGCCTGCTGTTTTTATGGCTGGCGTTTCGGCAGTTCGATTTCAGCGAGGCGCACGACGCCATCGCCGCCGCCGATCTGCGCTACGTTATCCCGGCGCTGGGGGCGTACTTCGTCAGTTTCGTGGTGCGAACGTTTCGCTGGCAGATCATGCTCAAGCCGGTGGCGACGCTGCCGCTGAAAAACCTGTTTCAATACCTCGTGATCGGCTACACCGCCAACAACCTGCTTCCCGCCCGACTGGGGGAGTTCGTCCGAGCCTACGTAACCGGCCAACGCGAGGGCATCAGCCGCACGTCCGCATTCGCTTCGGTGGTGCTGGAACGGATTTTCGACGGCGCAACCATCGTTTTCGTGCTGGTGATGCTTTTATTTGCCGGAAGCGTGGATTGGCCGGTGCTGCGGGCCACGGCCTGGACCGGCGCGCTGGTGTTTTCCGGAGGACTGGCCTTTCTTTTCGCCCTCGCGATCCAGCGCAAACGGGCGCTGAAACTGGCGCGGGCCGTGCTTTCCCTGTTTCCGCTCAAATTCGCGAAAACCTTCGATCATCTCCTGGTCAAATTCCTCTCCGGCCTCGATCTCTTACGTCACCCGTCGCGCTTTTTCGGCTCGTTCATGCTCAGTTTTCTCGTCTGGGCGGCGGAAGGCGCCGTGTACTATTTCTACCTTCGAGCCTTTCACCTGGATGCTGCACCCTGGCACGCGGCGGCGCTGGCGCTCGTAGCGGTGAATCTCAGCGGCATGATTCCTTCCAGCCCCGGCATGATCGGCGTATTCCAGTTTTTCTGTCAGCAGGCGCTGTTTTTATACGGCATTCACAAAAGCACCGGACTTACGGTGTCGGTGGCCGTGCACGCCACGCAAATCGTTCCAATTACCATTTTAGGATTGCTGTTTCTCTCGAAAATGGGCCTGAGTCTCATGGAACTGGGCAAGGCCGACATCTCCGAGAACGGTGAGGAAAACGGGAAAATGGACAACGCCGAGGCGGAAGAATATACTGGCACCTGAAACATTTCACCACATTTCGCCAAACGTTGTACATTATGGAAACAAAAGGGGAAATCATGAAACGTTGTACGTGTTGGATCGCCTTGGTTGTACTGTTTGCCTGGACGATGGCCGCCTGCGGCGGCTCCGACGACGAAACGACGCCTGCGGGAGGAGACAGCGACACGGAAATCACGCAGGAACAGGAGAGCGACGAGGCGACCTCCGCCTGCTGGGACGATCTCGCCCCCGGACAGAAGGAGATTTTCGCCGAAGGTTTCGCCTCCGGAAGCGAGGGCATCGCCTTCGGACCGGACGGAAAACTGTACGTCACGGCGGGAAGCGACGTGCTGCGTTTCGACGCGGACGGCCAGTACGAAACCTTCGTCGAGGCGGCGGAAGCAGTGGGTTGCGCGTTTCGTGGCGAGGATCTCTGGGTTTGCGGATTCGGCGCGGACCGCATCGGCGACACGGTGGACGGCGAATTGTTCCAGATCGAGCCGGACGGCACCAAAACCTCCCATCCCGCCAGCGCCAATCCCAACTTCGTGGCGACGTCGCCCTGGGGCGCGCTGTTGATGAGCGACGAATCCGGCGACGTGATCTATTCCTTCGACGAATCCGGCGCGATGACCGAGTGGCTCAGCGGCACGCCGACGCCCAACGGCATGGTCTTTTCCCCGGACGGCGGCACGTTGTACATTGCAGATACCTATACATCCAGTGGTCGGGTGTATGTGGTGCCGGTAGATGAAAGCGGCACGCCCGGAACCATCGGTGAGCTTTCCATTTCCTCGGTTTGCCCGGACAATTGCGTCAACGACGGGCTAACCATGGGAGTTTCGGGAACGCTGTACGTCGCCGCCAATGGAGCCGGAATGGTGGTAGCCGTGCCGACGGAGGGAGATCCGAAAGCGGTTGCGTCGGAGATTCTTTCTCCAGCGAGTCTGGCGTTCGGCAACGGCGAGGGCTTCGACCCTTGCTCGATCTACGTCACCGAGCTGTTCGGCTCGAAAATCTGGCGTGTCGCCGTGGGCGAAGAAGGGGCTCCCCTGCCCGGCGACGAGGACTGACAAAGGTCCGGGCTTCGCGAAAAAACGCCGTGAGAATCCCGGTTTTCGGGAAGATGGAGTCTAACCCGCATAATTCATGAAGAATCTACTGCGACTTGAAAATCCTCGATCTTTCACTTGTTTCCCGATTTTCATCCTCGACAGACTGTAAAGTATGCCTGCGGGTGAAAATCGGTCCAACTTCATGAAATATCTTCGGTTTTCGGCGTCTCGCTACGATCCTCATGAATAATGCGGGCTAAATTTCCCCTGGTTTCTCTCAAGGAACCGATAAGGATTCTGCGGGCTTTTTTCGGCGCGCGTATTAGCTTGTGCCGAGTCCCGGACCGGCACTTGACAGCCTTGCGAGCCGGGTCTATATTCGCGCCACGGTTTTCCTTGGAATTTCAGTAAACTAGCATTGCATGTAAGGACGAAGCCGATGGAAAAAACACAAGGAACTCTTCGAGTTAAGACCGGCCACGCGGAAATGCTCAAAGGCGGCGTGATTATGGACGTCACCACCGTGGAACAGGCCAAGATCGCCGAGGACGCGGGCGCCTGTGCGGTGATGGCCCTGGAGCGCGTTCCGGCGGATATCCGGGTGCAGGGCGGCGTCGCGCGGATGTCGGACCCCGAAATGATCGTGAAAATCATCGAGGCCGTGTCCATCCCCGTGATGGCCAAGGCGCGTATCGGCCACTTCGTCGAGGCCCAGATCCTCGAATCGCTCGGCGTGGACTACGTGGACGAATCCGAGGTGCTCACCCCGGCGGACGAAGCCCACCACATCGACAAATGGAATTACACCGTGCCGTTCGTTTGCGGCGCGCGCAACCTGGGCGAAGCCCTGCGTCGTATCGGCGAAGGCGCGGCAATGATCCGTACCAAAGGCGAAGCCGGAACGGGCGACGTCGTGGAAGCCGTGCGCCACGCGCGCACCGTGCTGGGCGAAATCAAGAAAATCCAGGCCATGCCCCGCGAGGAATTGATGAGCCACGCCCGCGACATGGGCGCGCCCTACGAACTCGTGCTGTACGTCCACGAAAACGGCAAGCTGCCGGTAGTGAACTTCGCGGCGGGTGGACTGGCCACCCCTGCGGATGCCGCGATGATGATGCAACTGGGTCTGGACGGCGTGTTCGTCGGCTCCGGCATCTTCAAATCCGGCAATCCTGCCCGTCGTGCCAAAGCCATCGTGCAGGCCGTCACCCATTACAACGACCCGAAAATCCTTGCGGAAATCTCCAAAGGTCTCGGCGAGGCAATGGTCGGCATCAACGTCAGTTCGCTCGAAGACGGCGAACAGTTGGCGAAACGGGGCTGGTGATTGCAGACTTGGTTTTCGATTCTGAAAGGCACGGGACGCCGTGCCTTTTTCCGTCCTTGCGTCCCTCGTTCGATAGGTACCACGGTGGAACGCCATGACTTCTAGTTCGTCTGCGCCGATTTTCGGCGTACTGGCGCTGCAAGGCGCATTTCGCGAGCATCGGATGATGCTCGAACGTCTCGGCACGAACAGCCGGGAAGTCCGCCTTCCGAAACATCTCGAAGGTCTCGCCGGATTGATTCTGCCCGGCGGGGAATCCACGACCATCGGCAAGCTGCTGGTCGAATGGAAGCTGCTGGAACCGATTCGGGAGATGGGGCTCGGCGGCCTGCCTCTTTGGGGTAGCTGCGCCGGGGCGATCCTGATGGCCAAGCGCATTCGGGAACGGGGCCGGGAGATGGATCAACCCCGCCTCGGCCTGATGGACATGACTGCCGTGCGCAACGCCTTCGGTCGCCAGGTGGACAGCTTCGAAGCCGATCTGAATGTGACAACCCTGGGCGAGCCGTTTCGGGGCGTGTTCATCCGTGCGCCGCGGTTCGAACTCGACGGCCAGGGCGTCGAAGTACTCAGCACGGTGGACGACCGGGCGGTCTTCGTGCGTCAAGGCCACCTGATGGCTACCTCGTTTCATCCCGAATTGACTCAAGATTCCCGTATGCATTCGTTTTTCATCCAACTGGCCGCGCGCGAAAAGGAAACGCCTTTCGATGCTTCGGCGGCCTCAAGGAGCGTCTCATGATTCGCAAACTATTCGGCCTGGATCTCGCGACAGGAGCGAGCAAACGCCGCCTGAAACGGCGTTTGCTTACCGCTCGCCACACTGGTCCGGCGGTGGAAAGCACCGAGGCCGAATCCTCGCCGGAACCTGAAAAAAGCGAGAAAAATTCCACGGTTGGAACCATGCTCAAGCCGAAGGCGAAGGAGCCTAGCTGGGAAGGAATCGGGTCGGTCAAGCAGGACGAAGCACCCATCGAAACCATCGAGGACGACGGCTCGGAACCGAATTGGGACGAACTCGGACTCATCGACGAATTGCTGAAAGGCATCGAAGCGATGAAGTTCGACAAGCCGATGCCGGTGCAGCGTCGCACGATTCCCTATGCCATCAAAGGCGGGGATTACCTCGTGCAGGCCAAAACCGGGTCTGGAAAAACGCTCGCCTTCGGGTTGCCGATCCTGCAAGGGCTTGATTTTCAACGGAAAACGGTGCAGGCCGTGGTGCTTACGCCAACCCGTGAACTCTGTCTCCAGGTCTCGGAGGAGATTTCCTCGGTGGGTCGGGCGCTCGACCCCGGCATCGTGCCGGTCTACGGCGGAGCCTCGATGCACGTGCAGGTGGAGAAAATCCAGCGCGGCGCGCGGATTCTGGTGGGAACGCCGGGCCGGGTGCTCGACCATCTCAAGCGCGGTACGCTGAGTTTCGACGCCGTGTCGGTCCTCGTGCTCGACGAGGCGGACGAGATGCTGGACAAAGGTTTTCTACCCGACGTCAGCCGCATTCTGGACTACATGCCCCAGGAACGTACGACGATGTGTTTTTCGGCCACCCTGCCGGCGGCCATCAACCGCTTGGCACAGAGCCGTATGCAGAATCCCCGACTGATCCGCATCGGTAGTTCTCAGGGATTCAGCATCAATCGGGATGTAAAACATTTTTACTACAAAACCCCTACACTGCATCGTTTCGTCACACTCGTCAATCTGCTGCATTCGATTCCACGCACCAAGGTGCTCGTGTTCTGCAACACCAAGATGGACACCGAAAACATCGCCGAATATCTCAACGAGGAAGGCTTTTCGGTGGGATTCCTGAGCGGCAACCTGAGTCAGGCGGTGCGCAACCGCACGCTCGATGCCTTCCGGGACGGCGTGATCGATATCCTCGTGGCAACCGACGTCGCCGCACGTGGTCTGGACATCTACGGCGTGAGTCACGTCATCAACTACGACCTGCCGGAAAGCACGGACCTCTATCTGCACCGTACGGGTCGCACCGGACGCGCCGGAAAGGCGGGGATCGCGCTTTCCCTCGTGACGCCCCGCGACCTGTTGCAGATCGGCGCGATTCCGCGAAAAATCGGTATTGATTTCAACGAGTTACCCGTTCCGCAAAAAGAAGACGTGCAGGCAGGGTACAAAAAATTCCTCATCGACCGCATGAAAGCCATGGCCGAGGACGAGGAGTTTTCCGACGAAGTGGCGCTGCTTGCCGACGACCTTCTGGAAGCGATCGAGCCTCATCCGCTGGTCTCCGCCCTCTTGACTTTCCTGCGGCAGCGGGGCTTTTCCTTCGACCAGGGTTACGACCCGGAAAACCCCGAATTCCGGGATATGGCAATGGCCCGCCCGCCGCTGATCGGCACCCGCGACCTTCGCGAGCAGTCCCGGCAGCGCCGAGACACGGAACGCGGATCGCGCAAACGCCGCGAAGGTTCCTCCGACAGGCACCCCCGAAGAGACAAAGGCGAACGGCGAGACAGGGAAAGTGGGGACAAACCGCGCCAGACCAAAGAACGCAATTACACGACGCTGGAGTTTTCGAAGGGCCGAAACACCGGGATGAAAGGCCCCAGCGATTTCATCCGGCTGGTCTGCCAGACGGCAGGCATTAAAAAATACAAAATCGGCAAAATCACGATCGAAGACGAGCGCACCTGCGCCGGAATCGATGAAAGTTGCGTCAAGCAGGTGCTCGAAGCCTTCGAAAAGGTCCGGAATAAAGACCTGCAACTGACCGTAAAACCTCTCGAATCCTCTCCCAAGGCGACCAAGGGAGAAAAAACGGACAAGGACCGCGATGAGTAACCGCCCGCAGGTCATCCTAGGCTCGATACTCGTTCTCGCGCTTCTGCTGGCGCTGACGGCGGGTTGCGACCACGGCTCCAACATCTGCGAGCCCGAAACCTACGTCTGCGGAGGTTTCGACGGCAACGTCGTGATGCGCTGCGACTCCACCGGCGACCGTTACCAGTCTCTGGACTACTGTTCCGAATCGGGACGGGTCTGCCTGGAAGGGCGTTGCGTCGAGGAATCCGACGGCGACTCCGACGCCGTGGAAGAGGACGAGGCGGAGATTCAGGAGAGCGACGAACCCCGCGCCTGCCGCTACGCCATCGATTGCCTGGAAAACGAATTGTGCCTCGATGACGGTGAAAACTCCGTATGTACGGAAAGTTACGGGCACAGAGCGGATCTTTCGTTTGGGGACAGCCGCGTGATTTTCGACCTCGACAGGGGTTCTTTCGACTTCTTCGATGCCGACGAACGACCCGTCGTGCTCGGTGCGGCGGCAACCTGGGGCGATTTTAACGGCGATGCGTCCACCTTCCTTCGCTCGGACGAATGCGCCGAAAATGCCACGCTTCAACTTCAAAGCACCCAATCCGGCGACAACATCGGCCTGTTCGGCGAACTGGCGCTAGCCTTTCCCCCGCGTGACGACGGCATCGAGGCCACGTGGCGGATTCGCCTGTACCAGGATGGTGGGTTTCTCACCGTCGCGATGATCTTCGCCGACAGAGATGGCGATGCCTTGCCTCCGCTGGCGGCGTATCTCGTGGAAACGGGAGAAAACGGAGGATTTTCGGGAACATACGAAAAACTTCTGGAGTTCGACGAAGGGCTTGGGCGCTCCGGTCTCGCCGTGCTCGATCCGGCGGCGACGTTCGAAACGAAGGGATTCGCCGCGTTCGCAGCCCCCACGGACCTGCATCCTTCCGGCTGGGAAACCGGGGTGGTGGGTACCTTCGAGCGTCAGGTGGAACGTCCCGCGCTGGTTTTCGGAACTGCCCTGGAAAACGAGTTCGAAGATACGTTACGGTCGTTTTCGATCCAGACCCGTTCCGCCCCGGCCATTGCCGGAAACGCCGGAAAAACTCCGGTTGTGGCGCTTTTCGCACCCATGCTCGGTCCGCACGCTGCGCTTGAAGCTTTTGCCGATCGCGTGGCGCGTTATCACGATGCCCTCGTGGTGAATTCCTCCGACAGCTTCCAGCCCTGTTACTGGCGTTCTCAGGAGTCATTGGAATCCTCGGTGCTAACCAACCTGCTTTCCCAAGCCGCCCACCTGCGCGATTTCGGCCTGGACGGCTTGCTGGTGGCCGACGGCTGGCAGCAGGCCATCGGAGATTGGAGCTTCGACACCACGCGCTTTCCGTCCTCCGGCTCGGAAATCGTACTCCAAGCCCAACAAAAGGGAGTGATTCCCGGTATTTGGGCGGCACCCCTGCACGCGGCGGAAGATTCTTCCCTGCTCGCACTCCACGATGCCGCCGAATGGACGGTGGACGTGGCGGACGACTCGCTCGTTTCCGACGCAAGCGGCGTGCTGCCCTTGAATCTCGATCGCGCGGACGTCGTGCGGCATGTCCGGGACGCCGTTTCCGCCCTGAAAACGAAGGGTTTCGAATGGCTGGCCATCGGGGACACGGCCATCGAGGCCGAGCCTGCCGCCCAGGCTTCCGACGCCGAGGGGCTGGCCCTGGCGAACAGCGCTTTCGCGCCCGGATCACTCGTGCGTGAAGGCGGGGCGGATGAAGCCGTGGGTCTGGCGCCTGCGTCGGTGGCGGATTTTTCCGTCGATCCGGGGGGACGTTTTCCGGCCTGGTCTGAAGATGATCGCCGCCTGATTCACGCCGCCCGGCGCTGGTTTCTCCAGGGCACGGCCACCGTGTTTACCGCCGCGCCACTGCATTTCCCGCTCGATCCTGCGAAAGAAAGCCTGTTCCTCACCGGGCTGGCGATGATGGGCGGCGGCTTCGAGTTGCAAACGCCGCCGGTGTCCTTGAGCCGGAAGCAGGCGACGCTCGTCCGCCGCCTCGTGCCGCCGCTGTCCTATGCCGCCCGACCGTTGGACGTCTTCGAACACGAACTTCCCGAACGCTATCACCTCGTGATCGAGGGTGGCGAGGGCATGTCCCGCGCCGATATTCTGGGCCTGCTCTGTCCCGAAAATCAGGCGGAAGCCGGTGGCGACGAAAACGCCGCGAGGACGCAAGACTGCGAAATCACTGTGGATCTCTCGCCGTTGGGCATGGGATCGGATACCGAGTACATCGCCTACGAATTCTGGACGGGCGAGGTTGCGGGACCGGTGCAAAGACGCCTGGAAACGACGGTGCCCCTGAACGGGGGACGGCTTATCGCGCTTCGGCCACGGCTCGACCGTCCGCAGTTCGCCGGATGGAACCGGCACGTCTCGATGGGCGGGAAATTCTTCGAGAAAGAGCGCTGGGACGCCGAGGCGCGCCGCCTGCGGCTGGCCTTCGAGGTCACGGCGGCCCGACCGGAAATGCCTTTCCCTTACGAAATGACGCTGATCGTACCGAACGAGTACGAAATGGAGCGCATCGACGTCTTTTTGGGTTCGTTTTCCAGCATCGAATGGGAGGAAATCGAGCCGCCGGAGACTCTGGACGCGCAAGTGCTGAAGGTGACGCTCATTCCCGACGCGACGAGTCATGTGGAACTGGATCTGTTCTTCGGCGTGCAGGAAAATTAGCAGTAAATTCCAGGGGTTGCGAAGGTCTGGAAATTTTTTATCCGACACCATTCAATGAATTTTATGTAGGTCGGGTAATTGTTTTACCCGACATTTTCTCCACGGCATGTTGCTGATATAATCCTCATATGAAAGATCTAAGGCGCTATTACAACGTGGGAGGAACCTATTTCTTTACGGTCGTAACCAATCGTCGTAGGCAACTTCTTTGTGACTCCGAAGTCAGGTGGGCGCTACGCAATGCGATCCACCATGTTCGGACACGTTATCCGTTTCAAATTGTTGCGTGGGTGTTGCTGCCCGATCATCTGCATTGTATCTGGACGTTGCCAGACGGGGATGCGGATTACTCGACCCGATGGCGGTTGATTAAAAAGAATGTCTCGTTTCAAGTTCGAGACAAAGTGGATACCCGTTTGGAGCGAACGAATAGCCAGATAAAGAAACAGGAAAGCGGACTTTGGCAGCACCGATTTTGGGAACATACTATCCGCGACGAGAAGGATCTTATTCGACATTTTGACTACATTCATTTCAATCCAATCAAACATGGATTGGTTGACAACCTGAGTCGATGGGAGTGGTCGACATATCATAAGTATGTCCATATGGGGTACTATGATGACAACAGGCAGCCAACCGATGTGGATATGGAGATCGAATAGGAAGATGTCGGGTAAAACAATTACCCGACCTACGATTTTTTAGCTTGCGAAATACTACGGCTAACATTTTCAAGGTGAACTGAGGAAAAACAAGGCACGGACAAACATGCACACAGGCACGGGAATCGCCAGAATATGGGGGGTGCTTATCGTGGCGCTGGGGTGCGTTTGGATGATGCCTTGTTCCGCCTGGGCCGAGACGCCTGACCCGGTGAAAGCCTCCACGCCGCTGACGATTCCCGACAACGAGGTCTACCTGATTACGCCGGGCTTGTACCGTATCCTGGAGCGTTTCCGAGCCGGGGAAAATTTCGAGCCTCTTCCGCTATTGGAAGAAGAGTTGAAGCGCACGCCGTACATTCCCTCCACACATTATTGGGTCGCCGCGCGCAAGATGATGCTTTACATGATGGACCGGGCCCACCATCCCATCGGCGACGAGATCGCGCGCCACTACGAAGATTGCATCGTGCGGGCGAAAAGGGCCAGGAAAGTCAAGACCTTCGACCACGCGGGCCGTTTTTACGAAGCCGTCTGTTCGGGAGGGCTGGCCTCGGTATACAGCATGAAAAAACACTACGCCAAGGCCGGGTTGCTGGCCCGTGCTTCGATCCAGGGCTTCGTCGATTTC
This sequence comes from Myxococcota bacterium, assembly GCA_963663525.2. Lineage (GTDB taxonomy): Bacteria > Myxococcota_A > SURF-8 > SURF-8. The sequence continues at coordinate 1,006,130 of CAXXHC010000001.1, read as the reverse complement.
CTGAAACTGCGCCCCGACCACGACGGCACGATGCTGGCGGTCGGTTCCTACAATTACTACACGAGCCAGTTGGGAACCTTGGGGAAAGTGCTGCTGGGGTTGTTGGGTCTGCCCACGGGAGATCGCGAAAAGGGGCTGAAAATGCTCACCCGCGTGGCCCGGCCCGGCAGTCCGCTGGACGTCGCCGCCCACATGATGCTCGCCGCTGCGCTGACCCAGTACGAAAAGCGCAAGGATGAGGCGTTGGAGGTTTCCCGGCGGCTGGTGCGTCTCGTGCCGATGAGTTCCAACGTGCATCTTTCGCTTGCCAACCAGTATTTGCTGTGGGGAGAATTCGACGCCTCCCGCAAAACGCTGGAGGATGCCCGGCGCTGCCTGCCCGAACATCCCACGGAATCGAAGCTGGCCGAGGTCCGGGCCAAAGGGCATATCCTCGTGGCGCTCGAAGCGATGCTCGATGTACTCACCCGGCAGGACGCCAACGCCCTGCAACGCCTCCACGACTACACCGACGTGAAAACCCATGGCTACCAATGGATGGTGCTACTCGCCGACATCTACCTGGGTCACGCGTACAAACTGGCCGGACTCGACGACGAGGCCCGGCGGCATTACCGCAAGGCGATGGAAACCGAGGGCGCACGGCAGGTCCGCGACATGGCCGGAGGCTTTTTGGAGGGCGAGGACATCCGCAAGCAGATTCCGCTTGCCGAGGAACAACGCGAAAAGCTGCGTGCGTGGCTGGAAAGCCGTCCACTGGCGCAAAAATAGGGGGCGTTTCCTCCTGTACAAATTCGCGTCGAATCGCCACAACCCACACCAAAACGCGCCATTTCGCCACAAGTTTTCTTGCAAGGAAGCAAGTTCGTAGCCGTAACCGGGCGGCGAATCCGGCTACGCACGGGTTGAAAAACCTAGCCCGGAAAATTCATGAAAATCGTAGCGAGACGCCGAAAATCGAAGATATTTCATGAAGTTGGAGCGATTTTCACCCGCAGGCATACTGAACAGTCTGTCGAGGATGAAAATCGTGAAACGAGTGAAAGATCGAGAGTTTTCAAGTCGTAGTAGGTTTTCGTGAATTATTCGGGCTAGGTCGGGACGATCTCGCTGCCTGACACTCACAAGAATCACACAAGGTCGAGTCATGGTTTTTCCCGATACCATCCAGGGCATGTCGGGTAAAGCAATCACCCGACATGCTGAAATTCTTCGATATTCGGGAACTTGGAAAAGGGGGTGGAAATGAAATTAGTGCGAAACATTGTAAAAGCTTATTCCAAGGAGAAAAAACGTAGGGGCGAGTGTAGTGAACAAAGTGAACGGAGCTCCCCAAAAACCGAAAAACTCTGTCAGAACGGGGGGCTACAGTCGCTATGCTCCTTTCACCCGCCCCTACATTCATCCTCCCTTTTTTGAGGTTTCAAACGAAAAAACAGATTTCGCACTTTTTTAATTTCCGCCCCTGGAAAAGGGGGCATCACAAAATGTAGCGAATAGGACCAATGATATTGAAGCGTTCATTCGTTTGGTTGTAGCGGCGAGGCGTAAGCCCGCCGAAAAGGGAGATTGGGAACATAAAAGCAACTTTCAAAAGGCAAAGACGGCGGGCTTACGCCTCGCCGCTACGAAAAAAGAGGATTTTCCGAAAGTCGCTATATTTTGTGATGCACCCCTTCGGGAACTCGGAAAAGGGACGATGAAAACAAGATTGCTTTTTGTGACACATTAAATTATAATGAATATATTTTTAAATTACGGAAAGAGTTGCGACATGTCCATGCCCTACAGTACGGAACTCCGCAATCTGATCGATCAGGCCTTCGACCTGGCAGACCATCAACAGCGCGAAGTCAACAGCCTTCACCTGTTTCTCGCGTCGCTGATCGTGTCGCCCAACTCCGTCATGGCCTTGTTGCAGTCCATGGGCTTTTCCGAAGGGCATTTCCTGCCGCTGTTGTCGCCGCGATTCCACGAGGAACCCTCGCTGGCCGATGGCGTCCTCGACTTCGCCGAGCGCGCCGCACGAAGCCACGGCAGCCGGCAGGTGGACGGCCTGCACATGCTGTTCGGGATCTTGCAGCAGAAAGACTCGCTGGCCTACCGTCTGCTCGTCGAAGCCCACATTCCGATCGAGGACTTGTACTCGAACCTTTCCGCCGACATCCACACCCGGACGCTGTTTCACTCCTCGCCCCACCCGAGTTCCCGCAAAACGGGCCTGCCTCGGGAGATGTTTCAGAGTGGAGAACCCGACTCCGAACGCCGCGCCTGAACGTCTTTTCTCGAAAAAGAAATGGGGAAGCCCCACCTGCGGGTGCATCATAAAAAATCGTCACTTCGCAAAAAAACCGCTCATGGCGAGTGATTTGCAGAGCAAATCGTATCGAGCCATCTCATTTACTCTTCGATACACTGCCCTAACCCGCATTATTCATGAAGAATCTACTGTGACTTGAAAATCCTCGATCTTTCACTCGTTTCCCGGTTTTCATCCTCGACAGACTGTAAAGTATGCCTGCGGGTGAAAATCGGTCCAACTTCATGAAATATCTTCGGTTTTCGGCGTCTCGCTACGATCCTCATGAATAATGCGGGCTAAGGGCGGCACTCGGAGTGAGCGGTATGCAACCTGAGTGAAATGACAATATCCTGTGAGGCACCCCCACCTGCAGGCATTCGAAAAAGGCTGGCCTGCTTTGCATCTTTCAACTGTCCGGGAAGATCGTAACTAATTCACCTTAGACTGCCAAAACTCCCTTTGTATTCAATAGATTATGTGTTTTTCAGGGACGACTAATTCTTGTCCTTATTAGGTGCGGATGTATCCTCGACGTCCTTGGGTGCAGATGTATCCTCGACGTCCTCAGGTGCGGATGTATCCTCGACGTCCTTGGGTGCAGATGTATCCTCGACGTCCTCAGGTGCGGATGTATCCTCGACGTCCTCAGGTGCGGATGTATCCTCGACGTCCTCAGGTGCGGATGTATCCCCGACGTCCTCGGGCGCGGATGTATCCTCATCATCACTAGGGATTATTTCATTCTCATCCTTATCTGAAGCGGCTCCATTTTTACTCTCATTTGGAATGGTTAAACGAACTCCTACCATGATTAGATCGTTTTTTCCGATTTTGTTGGGATTAAGACGACGTAGAGCAGAAAGACTGACACCGTATTTTTCGGATATTTTATACACTGTATCGTCTTTTTTAACTTTGTGCGTCCGCAAATCTCCATGGGCGGTTCGTCTTTCTTTCGGAGTCGCATATTTTTTAGTGGGTGTATAATCAAATTCTTTTAGTTCGACGAAAATACCAAGAGCATCCAGTTGCATCTGATATTTTGAACAATCTTTCCATATTCGTTGGATATTCTCTTTCAGTTTGTAGGCTTTAGGACCGTATCCCGGGTGCCCCTCCATCCCCATGACTTCATTGAAAAAACTTTCTCGCTCCTTCAAATAGCGGATCTTGCACTCATAAAATTGCTTTTTCAGACTTTCTCTCTTGCTGGCAGCATCGTCTTTGTCAGGAGTGGTTAATGAATTTAATGTTCCCTTGAGTTTTACGATTTCATTTTTCAAGTCGTTCAATTCTTTTGAATTATCCGTTCCTTGAACGACCGGGGGCAGCTCTTTTTGAGGAGACGGAAAAACGACGAATGCTAGAACCAACACAACTACTGTGGCGACAAAAGCTCCGACTAGTGTCTGTACGATGATCGTGCTAATAATACTCTCGTTTTTCATGATAAATTTTCCTGTATTATCTTCAGGCCGTTAAAACTTTTAAGAAACGAAGAAAACGCCGTTGTACAAACCTAGTCCCCCCCCACACTACAGGTACTATAGTCAGCAATGCTAATACATGGCTCTTCGCTGTTTAGTGTGGGTAACGGCAGCTTATGCATCGGCTTCGCCGATCCGGGGACCCGTCCCCGCACCCCTGGGATTTATCGCTTTGAAGTCCAAACCTGGTTGTTGTAATAAGGGATAAAGAGAAAAGGAGAGGTTTCCCCCTCCTTTCCAGGTTCGGACCTTCGACGGCGCTCGGGTCGCGTCCCCGCGTTGCCTTATCCTCCGCCGAAGTTCTGCCAGTGTAACCTTTGCACACTGAAGGAGCAAGAGATGGACGAGCGCGGACTTTTCACGATGGCTCTTGGATTGACCCCTCCCTGGGAGGTGGTGGATATTGACTTTGACGCCGAGCGCCACCGGTTGGATCTGTACCTGGATTTTCCCGCCGGGAGCCGGTTTGCGTGCCCGCAATGCGAGGTGGCTTGCGGGGTTCACGATACGAACGAGAGGAGTTGGCGACATCTGAACTTTTTTCAGCACGAGGCGTATCTTCACGCACGCCTACCCCGGATCAAATGCCCTGAACACGGAGTAAAAACGGTGGAGGTACCTTGGGCGCGTCCTGGTGCGGGGTTCACGCTGCTTTTTGAGGCGCTGGTACTGCTTATGGCCAGAAAGGGCATGACGCCCAAGGGGATCGGCGAAATACTTGGTGAGCACGACACGCGGATCTGGCGGGTGCTGGAATACTATGTGGACTCGAGTCTGGCGAAGCAGGACTGGTCCGAGGTCGAAGCGGTGGGCGTGGATGAAACCAGCCGTTCCCGTGGGCACGACTACGTGACGGTGTTCGTGGACATGGACGAGGCGAAGGTTCTGCACGTGGAGCCCGGCAAAGACCACCGGACGGTGGCGGGCTTCGAGGCTGAGCTTCACGCTCACGGCGGTAAACCCGAACAGGTGAAAGAGTTCAGCATGGACATGTCAGCGGCGTTCATCAAGGGGGTTGGGAAACAGTTTCCCGATGCGGCGATGACCTTCGACCGCTTCCACGTGATGAAGCTTGTCAACAAGGCCGTGGACGAGGTGCGGCGTGAGGAGCGCCAAGACAGGACTGAGTTGGAAAAGACGAGATGGGTCTGGTTGAAAAACGAGCAAAACCTTACGGACAAAGAGCGAGAGAAGTTCGATGAGTTGAAAGACAGCACGCTGAAAACGGCCAGGGGCTATCGGCTCAAAGAGACGCTTCAGTCGGTATATGCCGACTACGCAGGCCATCCAGATGACGGTGAGAAGCAGTTGCAGTACTGGTATTTCTGGGCCACGCACAGCCAACTGCCGCCGATGATCAAGGTAGCCAAAACGATCAAGACCCACTGGGATGGGGTATTGCGGTGGTTTCAGTCAGGTTTGACACAAGGGCTGGTGGAAGGCATCAACGGTATAATTCAGGCGGCCAAGCGCAAGGCCAGAGGGTTCAGGTCGTTTAGGAAGCTTCGAACCATGATCTTCCTCGTCGCTGGAAAGCTAGACTTCGACCTGCCGCAGATGAAACTGCTTACCCACAGTAAATAGCGAGGAGGCTAATACATACTCCAAATTAATAGTAACACCACGTTCCCATAAACCTTTATTTTGTGAAACTATAGTGTAAACAGTAATTGTAATTGCCAACATGATGGATGGAAGCATGATTTTGGCTAACAAATGTCCTGTCGAAGTAGGTTTGGATGCTGATTGTTGAACTTGACTATAAGTATTCTGAAAATTCCACGAACGAATTGATTTTAATCCTTCTACTTTTCTTTCAAGAGTCGTCAACGTTTCTTTGACTTTTTCATACGCTGTATCGACGTTGGAACTCATATCAGTGGCTGCAATTTTCCTGTCCAATTCCTCTTTAGTCTTTTTCAGAACCTTTTCTGTACCAACATTAATAACGGATATATAGTCTTTAACCAACTTGAGTCTGCTTTGCTCCTCTTCATGCGCGATTTGTTTTCTTTCATCTTCCAACTCGGCTTCTCGAATAGCACTCCTATTTTCTATACTGTCTAAAACTCTTTCTCTTTCGCTCATTTCCAAATGTGAGTTTAGCTTGAGCTCGTAGATACCCGTCGACATAAACAGTTTTCCAAGCACAGGGGCTGTTTCAATCAACAAAAAAGCGAAAAAGAACATCATGAACAAGAAAAAGACTGCAGAATCGGAAAATATCATTTTCCAAAGAACCTTGTGCCTGGCAAGCAGCGAGCGGGATTGATTTTGAATTTTCAGTAGGCGCTTTTCTTTCTTTGCCACAATTTCTTCTCTTCTATTTTCAATATCGTTATCGACTTTTTTACGATCATCTGCTAACGTGCCAAGAAGAAGTGGATAACGATCAAGGGAGTTTTTCAGGTTGATACCGATTTCCTTGCATTCTCTTTTTTTGTTGAGATAATCTTTTTCTTTCTTAAGTGCTTTGGGACCGTAGCCAATTTCTCCCGATCCTTTCGTGCCATCCATTTCCCCTTGATATTCGGCCTGTAAATAGTCTCTACTCTCAATGCACTTGTCATGTCTTGCGTGCAATTTCTTTATCTTCGAACGCAAGGCATCAAGACCCACCTTCTTCTCAAGATCGGTAGATCTTGTTTCATTTTCAAGTACTAGTTTGTCCAATTCCTGCTGGAATGAATTTTGGCAGTCCTTACTTTCTTGATACTCTTTGAAGTCTATTTCATCCAGAATCTCCTTGTTCATAATACCGATAATAAGAGGATGACTGACAAGCACGGAAATCAAAAAAGCCAATAAAAGCCTGGGAAGAGCAAGCTTTTCTTTCTTTTTTTTATCGATCGTCTTTGACATGCCACTGACCAGATATCGATCAATAGAAAAGATGGCTTGACTCCATAGGAAACCAGCACAGCAAGCAACGATGAGTGCGGAGAGTGCATTGTAAATGTTCTCAATTACCGTATAAATCATGTATCCGAATGACATGAACGCAAAACAGGAGGTAACGATAATGAGAGTACCGACAGAAAGATGAAGTCTTTTTTCATCTTCTGGACATTCTTGTATCTTCTCTAGATCCACTCCAGCTGACTGATATCTGATTCGATCAATATTTCTCATAGTGAAATTCCATGTAGGTTTCCAACATTTTTATTCCCATTTGCTCTTAAAACGGATCTTTTCCTGACAAACTACCTCAACCGAAAGACAAGAAAAAAATACAAAGAAATCAGTCAGTTGCATAGAATCCATGCCTTTTCGATAGGTACGAAGCCGCTTCGCGGCAGTTTTTAGTCCCTGCCGGTCCGTAAGGCCGTGCTCGATCCCACCTTTGTCCTTATGATCGTAAAGCCCCTTGGCGTCTGTGGCGTCTCCCCGTTCTTTCCCGGCTAACCTTGCTTCAAATCCCATGAATCCTCCATCCTCGTGATCTCAGTCGTCCGATTTCCGGGCGACGTCCATCACATGGAGGAAACTCATGGGACATCTCAAGGAAAGAATGAGCGCCGATCTTTTACGCTACGGACTGCGCCCCATCACGCGCAGGCAGTATCTAAACCGCGCCGAATCGTATGTCCGACATTTCAAGCGCTCGCCGGAGCAACTGGGCTCGGCTGAAATCGAGGCCTGGATCAAGCACCTGGCAAGATCGGAAAAGAGACTGGTCAGTTTCCGTCACCAAGCGCTGATGGCGCTTAAGTTTCTCTATTTCGTGACGCTGGATCGCCCTCAGGTTGCGGCCTGCTTTCTTTCTCCCGGGAAGCCAGGGCCGATTCCCGATCCTCTCTCTCTGGGCAATCTGAACCGACTGCTTGATGGCGTTACTTCAGAGCTTCACAAAACGGTTTTGACCGTAACGTTCGGCGGCGGTTTGCGCATAGGCGAGACCTGTCGCCTGCGGACAGGAGACATCGACGGCAAAAGGATGCTGATCCGTCTGGAATCTACAAACAGTGCGTGGCCCCAATTCATTCCGCTTCACCCGGAGACACTCGATACTCTGCGCCGGTGGTGGCGCGACACCCGACCCCGGACGGATCTACTTTTTACACGCGATCACGATGGAAATCCACTGACTCCCGGTCCCATGCAAAAGGCGATCAGGCAAGCTGCAATCGATGGCGGTTTCGATTATACGACGATCGAGAAGACACTGCGTTATTCCTTCTTTATGCATCGTCTGACGCAAGCAGATAACCCGCGCGAGGTCAGGCACATCTTGCGTTGCACCTCCATCCGTCCCGCCCCGGCGAGTTTCATCACCCGGAAGAAGGCGACATCTTTCCATGCATGCGAAGCCGTGAAAGGAGGTCGGATATGAGAAGCGCACGTCAACGAATGGTGCGGCAGATGAAATTGAGAAATCTTTCTACCTCCACGCAAGATGACTATCTGCGCAGGCTGAAAAAACTCGAGCAGCACGTCGGCAAGTCGTTGGGACGAATCGGCCTGGAGGAGATCCGCGACTACCTGCTTTATCTGCATGATAAACGCAGACTCGCTCCGGGAAGCGTCAATTCTTACGCCCGCGCTTTCCGATTTTTCTTCCTCAACGTCATGGACCGACCCTGGCCGCTGGCCGCTATTCCAGCGGCCAGGGAGCCCAAAACGCTTCCCGTGGTGCTTGCGCCTTCGGAAGTCGTCCGCTTTTTCGACGCCGCGAAAAGCTTCAAATACCGGACGATTTTCCAAATCATGTACGCCTCCGGTCTACGCGTCTCGGAGGCGGCCAATCTGCGGGTCAGTGACATCGACAGTCAGAGAATGGTCATCCGAGTAAACCAGGGGAAGATGAACAAGGACCGCTACACAGTGCTGTCCCCAAAACTGCTGCTTATCTTACGCGAGTACTGGAGAACGTGCAAACCTGCAAACGTCCAGGTGAAGCGAACGGATCCCTGGGTGTTTCCGGGAAGAAAGCCGGGGAGCCACATCACGACCGCTTCCATCCAGACCGCCTGCAAAAACGTGCGTGTCCAATCAGGCCTCGAAAAGAACGTGACGCCGCACAGTTTTCGCCATAGCTTCGCTACCCATATGCTGGAGAACGGCGTCGATCTACGCACAATCCAGGTGCTTATGGGGCACGCCTCCTTCTCCACCACGACCATCTACACCCACATCGCCACTGCACGCATTGCCGGGATGCGAAGCCCCTTCGACCTTCTGCCGGGATCGGAGGCAAATCATGAGTAATGATAAAACCATAACGGCTGACGTTCTCCGGGAGAAGTGGGATGAATTTCTCGACGAGTACGGCGATCTCTTATCGCCTACACAGATCAAGGCTGCGCACGACATCATGGCCTGTCGCACACCTGAAATGGGCGGACACTGCGAGCGCAGGCGCTGCGACCATTGTGGACATGAAACGAAAGGCTACAACTCGTGCGGCAATCGCGCCTGCCCCAGATGCGGCGCACTGGCCAAGGCAAAGTGGCTGGCAAAGCGAAGAGACGAACTCTTGCCCGTGCAGTACTTTCACGTTGTCTTCACCATCCCGAAACAGATCGAAGACCTGGCGCTGGTCAACCGGCGCGTGATCTACGACATCCTCTTCAAGACCTCGGCAAAAACCATGCTCACCATCGCCAAGGATCCCAAACATCTGGGCGCGAACATCGGCTTCACCAGCGTACTGCATACCTGGGGAAGCACATTGTTGCATCACCCCCACATCCACATGATCGTCCCCGGAGGAGGGATTTCTTCCGACTCCAAACGCTGGGTGAGTTGCCGCGAAGATTTTTTCCTGCACGTGAATGTTCTGAAAAGCCTCTTCAGGCGATTGTTTCTGGAGTCTCTCAAAAAGGCCTATGAAACGGGCAAGCTGCGCTTTACCGGAAAGTCCGAAAAACTCGCCGATCCGAAAAAGTTCGACAGGTTCATCAAAAAGCACCGTGGGATGAAGTGGCATGTCTACGCCAAGGCGCCCTTCGGCGGGCCGGAGACGATGCTCAACTACCTGTCCCGCTACACCCATCGTAGCGCCATCTCCGATCACCGCTTGATCGGAATGAAAGATGGCAAGGTTTCCTTTCGTTACAAGGACTATAAAAAGGAAGGGGAAAAGCGCGTGATGACGCTCTCGGCAACGGAGTTTATCAGGCGTTTTCTGATGCACGTTCTTTCCAAAGGTTTTACTCGCATCCGGTATTATGGCTTGTACGCCAACCGTTTTCGGGCAAGCAATATCAAGCGCTGCCGCAAACTGCTGGGCGCTCTGGAGCCTGCCCCCATCGAGCGATACGACGAGATGAGCTGGGACGAACGCTACATGGCGCTCACCGGACACGATCCGCTCTTGTGTCCGGTGTGTAGAAAGGGACGCCTGAAGCTTGTGACAGCCTTTCATGGTCGGCAGGAAGACCCTGGCGGTGCGCAAAACATGGCGGATCATACGCCAAGCAGAAACGATCTCGGACAGGCGACAAGAACTCAAGAAAAAATAGGTGCTTCACCGCCCGTCTGAGTTGACGTGAAAAGTTGTTGGCCGAACTCCCTGCGTGGTGAGCCTATGGAAAGGCTTCACGAAGAAGACGGGAGCCTTGTATCCGGATGATCAAAAACAACCGTAAACGGCGCTCAAAGGATCTTCGAAAATGAAAGACAGCAAACGAAAACAATGATTCTCCGGAAGCGCAAACACCATTCTTTCTCTTTTCACCATGGCTCGGAGCCAAATCGAACCTTTCAAAGCAACACGCCAACCATTCATTCCACATAGCGTAACATCGAGGTAAAGCGCCTTCGTACAGAGTTCTTTTCCGCAATGCGCGCTTGCGCGCGACCGCGGAAGAAGACTTTTTAATAATTCCTAAAAAATACACTCTAACGCTCAAAAATGCACATGTACTATCGGCTATTTTTGTATTTCGACAATAGATCAGGATTTTAAAAAAAACAAGGCCAAAATTCTTTATCTAGGTAGTGTCGTCACGGGTTATTTAAGTCGTGCAAAACTCATCAAAACTATGAAAAATCGTCGGAACTAGTGTGCCATAGTCTTACTCGCGGAGCGAGGAAGGCTGTGTCTTCGTGGATTGCACAGCCTTCCGGACCTGACGGTCCGTGAGACTATGGCACACTTTGGATTTGTAAAATATCAATAAAAACATAAGCTTACTGCTTGGTTATATAACATATGACGACACCACCTAGGAAACGAGAAGAATTTGGGTAAAATCGATTGAGTTAAAGAAAAGGTATCGGGAAAGATTTCGTAGCGAAAGCACAAGATCGGAAAACTGCGTTACGAATCCCTTCGTTGGTTCAAGTCTCCCGACTTGAACCATACATTTTCTCGGCTCTCCCGATTCGATACAGCATGAACATCAGGAGCAGGTCAGGAGACTCCATCAGGAATTTCTTCGAAGCTCCACCCACCCTCTCCCCTCAGAAAATCTACTGAAGATACTGCAAACTCGTGCATTTTTACGCAAACGCACGTCATGTTGAATCCATGCCGAAAAATTCGCGAAAACTCACGCCAAACCGTGCAAAATCCTCCCCGGTTTTCTCGCAACGAGTCGAGGGTGCCTCGTAAAAAGTGTAAAGCAACTTAACAAAAACGCCGTTTCTCGACCGAAAAGTCAAGATCCGTTTGGTTTTTTCTCGCAACGCTCGTGTTTGCGAATCTGCACGAATTTTCATCAATTTGCACGTTTGCGAAAGGAGCGTTTCCAAGGCGTCCGCTTTCGAAAAAGGCTGGCCTGCATGGTGAAAATCGGATAAACTGAAACTCAATGTTATCCATCAAACCTCGGGATCGTGCCATGGCGGACCTGTTTTCGTTCCTGTCCGGGCTTCGGCTGTTCAAGGATTTTTCCAAGGAAGAAATCCACACCGTAATGCGTCTTTTCAACCGCATTCGCTTCGATACCGGCGAGGTGCTGGCCTACGAGGGGAAGAAAGGCGACGCGATGTTCCTCATCGGCGAGGGCGTCATCAAGGTGATGCGCGAAACCGAAAAAGGCGTGGCGGTAACGCTTGCCCGGTTGGGTGAAGGCGAGGTCATCGGCGAGATGGCGCTGATCGACAACGGCGAGCGCTCGGCGACCCTCGTCGCCGAAACCAAGGGCCTAGTCTACAAGCTTTCCCGTAAGGATTTCAATGGCTTGATCGCCAAGCTCGACCCGGCGGCCTTCAAGCTTCTGTGGTCCATCACGCTGGCCGGGTGCGAGCGCCTGCGCGAGGTGGACCGCCAGGTCGAACACTACCTGAGACATCCCGAAACGCTGTACGAGCCCGAAATCCGAAACGGCATGGACCGCTCGGCGGTGAGTCAGGCCGTACACAAGGTGATGAAACTGTTTCGCAAATAAGCCGACGAAATCGGCCACGCGAAGAGAGCGAATCGAGGCCCCGCATGGCAACACAGGCAATCGACGAAGAACGCATGGCGCATCACGTGGAATTGCTTCGGAAATTCCCGGTGTTGGCTCGTTTTCCCGAAAAAGAACTTCGGGTACTGGCCACGAACATGCAGGAATCCCGCTACAAGGCCGGGCGGACGATCGTGCGCCAGGGGTCGGAAGGCGCCACCTGCTTTTTCGTGCTTTTCGGTCGCGTCCAGGTCTTGAAGGAATTGGAAGGCGGCGGAGACATTCTGCTTGCGACGGTCGGGCCGGGTTCGGTGCTGGGACAGGTGTCGCTGCTCGACGGCCAGCCCCGCTCGGCCACCTGCCGGGCGCTGGAAAACGTGATCGTTCTCGAACTGAGTCGGGATCGCTACCTGGAAATGTACAAAAAGCGCGAACTGGTGGCTCTGCGTTTTCAGCATCTGCTTTCCGTCTCGGTGTTCAAGCAGATCCGCGAAGCCAACGATCGGGTCCGGAAAACCATCCGCCTCGTCGGCGAAGAGCATGAGGCGGAAGACCTTTTCGAGAGCATGAAAGGCGCGCTGCAGGCCGTCGAAGAAATGGGTATCGACCTGGACGACGTGACCTACACCATTCTGGAAGGCCAGAAAAGAGACGAGATGCGCGCCCGCCACCAGAAAATGCGCGAGGAACAAAACTCATGAATTTTCAGCGGAACAGCATGTCCCACATGTCGGGAAGGACGAACTCCGCGTCGTAAATGAGCTGGTCGATGATCTCCGCGTGCGTACCGACGATATACAGCACGAAAAAGCAGACGAGAATATAGAGAGGGAGATAGACGAAGACCTGTTTCATCGACTTGAAACCGGCCTTCCACACGGCTGCGTTGATCCAGACGAGCACAACGGACGAAAGGCCGAAGCCCAGGACCGTCGTCCAGATAAAAATGGATTTTCCCGACACGTAGATCCCGGCTCCCGCCACGAAGGGCAGCACGAACAGCAGATCCAGCGGGGGAGGCCATCCGGCGCGCAAAAGGTTCGCGCCCTGGCGTCGAAACACGAAAAACGCCAACGCAGCGACCACAACCAAAAACCCCCAGCCAATCCAGTACAGCACCTTGCGCAACGTGCTTTCTTCGATGTCGTCGAGGCGCTTGAGCGCCACGTCCTTGCCGTAGCCTTCGGTGGAAGCCAAGGCTTTGAAGTGGTTGCGGGCATTGGCAACCTGCCCCAGCTCCATCCATAGTTCAGCTTCCTTCAAGCGTGCTTCGCGACCCTGGCGGGAATCGAGGCCGTAGACGTCGCGCATGGTCTCAAGCGAGGCGATGGCCTCGTCCAGGTCGCCGAGGCGGGCGTGGGCTCCGGCGATCCACTTCATGGCGCGGTCTTTGAGCGAAAAGTCCGGGTAATCCTTCAACAATTGCTGCATTTGCAGGATTCGCGGCGGGAGGTTTTCCTTGTCGAAGCCCGATTCCAGGATGGACTCGAAAATCTTGAACGGCTTTTCGCCGGTCTTCAGGGCGACTTGCAGTTCTTTGAGGCGGTAGCGGGCTTTTCGTGAAAGCCGCGAACGGGCGAATTGCTTGAGGAATTTCTCGTACAGCGGGACGGCTTGAAGGTATCGCTGTTCGGTCTGATCGGTGATGCGGCAGATTTCGAAGGCGGCGTCATCGACGAACGACCCTTCGGGGAAACGGCGCATCAACTCTCTCAGCGAGTCTTTTGCGGCTTCGATTTCTCCCCGGCGCGCTTCGGCGAGGGCGTCGTAGTAAAGGTTTTTTTCGAGTATTCTGTCCTCTGAATCTTCGACAGCGCCATGGGCTGACACGGGAAAACCGAGGCACAGCCCGAAAATCCAAACGATTAAAATATATAAATGATTGTGAAAAAGTGGCCTCAAATACGTCATCATCCGCGCCCGAACCGATGGTGATACATCCCTGCATGATACCCTGAACATGGGGACGGCATTTGTTATTTTTTTAGAAAACCGAAAAGGCCATTTTTCTTTTCTTCCTGCGCGTCTACTTTCTGCTGTTGGCGACGGGATTCCAGCAGACGCAGTTCGCTTTTGGCGCGGGTGTTTTTCGGATTGATCGTCAGACAATGGCGAAAAGCTTTGGCGGCTTTGTCCAGGTCTCCGGAAAGTTTGAAGATCGTGGCGATGTAAAAATGCGTCACATCCAGCTTGGGAGCCATTTTTGTCGCTTTTGAGAGGTACTGGATCGCTTCGCGCGTCTGCTTGGGATCTTTCGGGGCGAGATTGAAATGCGCCCAGCCTAAATGTGCGTAATATTCGCCTTCTTGCGGATTCAGCTTGATCGCTTCGTAAAATTCCTCTTTGGCTTTCTCGTAGTTCTTTTTCATCAACGCAGCCATACCGCCGTGAAAACGGTTTTCCGCGTTGAGGATTTTCGAAACCTCGTCCGAGGCGTCGACATTGGCCCCGGTGCGCAGATCCTCGATGTATTTCTTCCGTTTCGCATCGGTGGAAATGCCATTGAAAGCTTCGTTAATCAGGTTGAAAATATCCGATCCCATTTTCCTGATCTGCTCGATTTCTTTGCCGGGCATCGAATCGGGATGGTATTTTTTCGCCATCTCGGCGTAGGTTTTTTTTATCTCGGTCTGGGGCGTCGTCTGACTGATGCCCAGCCTGCCGAAGTGGTTCTCCTTTATCAGTTTCTCCCGGTATGCGTACAACTCCCTGAAACTTTTATGGTATTTGGGCGGAATCGTGGCGAGGTCGGCCTCGAATTCCTTTTTGCGCTGCTGCTTCGCGGTAAGCTTCGACAGATTCATCTCGCGGGTCGAGCGATTCGTTTTCGGTGCGGTTCCGGGAGGTTCGGTTTCAAACAGCGCATCCGACGAATCGTGATTGAGCGGTTCCTCGGTGTCGTCTTTGAGTGGCAGAAGCGGTGGATACAGAAGCAGAGTATCCTGACTGATGAGCAACAACAGGAATTTGGCCATCTTTTTCGAGGGCATTACGGCGCTGTCATCCCGAAGCACTTCACGCACGGTGCGGGTAAAATCAAGACTGCGGACGAAGTTGGCTTCCTTGAGCACCAGACCGAAATGCGCCAACAGCGGCTCATTTTCCACGTTCATCCCGACAGGCGAGTGCATGTAAGGCCCCAGCCACTTCTTGATTTCCGCCTTCGGAATGTGTTCTTCGATGGCCGTACGCAACAACAGCATGGGATGCTGGTCCAATTTGGCTTGCACGGGAGGTAGCTTTGAAACGGCCTGAAACCGATACGAACCTCTGAACCAAGTAAATAACTTCTTGAATTTCCAGGTAAAATAACGCGGAATCAATTCCAGGGCGCTGGCTTGTTCCAACGCGCCGATACCGACCAGTGCTTCGATCTGGCTGACTTCGGTGGATTGCTGGTGTTTCAAAGAAGACTGGCTCAAGGCTTCCATCAACTGCTCTGAGGTGATGATTTTTTCCTGTACCAGCCAGTTGCCGAACTGCTCGGAAGCCACGTTGCTGAGCACGGCGATGGGGATTCCCTGGTTGAAATACACCGCTTTTTTGGCTTCGTCCTTTACCAGGAACAACCCTCCGGTGAACGACGGAGCCAACACGTGCAGCATGATGATCGGCAAAGGGGTTTCCGCGAGGTCACCCGCATTGGAAGCTTTGAAGGGTTGAAGCAGATAAAACGGGTTTTTGGCGAAGCCGAGCATTTCGGGAGTCGGAGGAACATTCTTTCGAGGGCGGCGCTCGTACCGGTCCTGTTTCTTGGGTTTCCGACCGAGCTTTTCCTTGAGCGTATTGAACTTGCCGTCGATACTCTTTTCTTTGAAAAAATCGATGTTCGTCGAACGGTTTCTTTGGGCGATTTCTTCCGGAGGCCGCCAAGTGCCGGGAAAGGCTTCTCCCATCTCTTTGTACAAAATGGACAACAGGCGATCCATCGTGGCCGGTTTGTCCAGATAGGCAACAAGGTTGTGATTTTCCTTGACTTTATCGCCGTGTTGGCTGCTTTTGAGAACACCCGAAATCATCACGATGAAGGCGTTTTTTCCTTTATTGCCGAAATTACGGATTTCCTCCACGAGCTTGAATCCGTCCATTTCGGGCAAGAGGGCGTCGATCAGGCAGACGTCGATGTTCTCGTCCTGAAAAATCCGTAACGCTTTGGCGCCGTTGTGCTCGATTCGCGGAATAAAACGTTGCTCGCGAAATAGTTCACCGTATTTTTCCGCGAGTTCGCGGTCATCATCAACGATCAATATGAATTTGCTGTCGACCATGGAAACCGTATCTCGACTGTTGAACTGTTAACCGTTCGAAGCAAGTTGCTTCATCGCCTTATTTCACAAACAACATATTATAGTATGAATGCACACGACCATGCAAGAAACCTGTCGTTATTCTTCGCACCGGCCGAGCGGTATGTAAATATTTTTTTTCATACTTCTTGACAGTGAAAAAGTAATACAATGAAATCCTTTATAAATCGACATATTTTTTACATGTTTTAAGGAATATTCATGCATATTCCGGTTTACCTTGAATAAATCTGTCAAAAAAATCCCTCCCCCCCCTGTATCGTTTGAAATTCCTGTGAAAATCAGCGTTCTCTGTTTTTCATACCGACGAGATCCTTCGCCTTGACGAGCTTCCAAAGCACGCGATTGACCGGCGTGGGCGTCCCAGCTTTTTCCCCGGCAGCGACGACTGCCCCGCAGATGGCGTCGATTTCCGTGGGTTTTCCGGCAAGGACGTCGGCAAGCATACTGGATCGATTGTTTGCCGTTTTTCGAATCACTTCCCGGACTTTGGCCAGAATCTCGTCCCGATTCAGACCATAGCCGAGGCGGTTGGCGACGTCAACAACTTCGGCGGCGGCAGCGCGGCTCAGCTCGAGGGTTTCCTCGTGTTCCGCCAGAACGCCGTTGGGCACTTCGAGCAGGCCGCAGAAAGGGTTGATCCCTGCATTGACGGCCAGCTTGGTCCAGATCACCGCCTGGATGCGTTCGTGTACGGTGGTCTGCAACCCGGCTTGCGTGAATATCTCGGCCACGGCTTCGGCCCTCTGCCGAGCCTCCGCGTTCTGCTCCATCAGCGGACCGACTACGGTGTCTCCCACTCCGGCGTGGCGCACTTTTCCCGGTCCGAGGCGATAGGCTCCGTGGGTGGTGGAACCGCCGAGCAGGCGTTCGGTGGGTACGACCTCGGCCAGCGCCTCCAGGTTACCCGCTCCGTTTTGCAACGTCAGCACGGTTTTTGCCTGGGTGAACAGAGTACGGTGGGTTTCGATGGCCGAACGGGTGTCCGGTGTCTTGACCAGCAGAAGCGCAAGATCGAAGGGCGCAAACGCAGAACTATCCCAGGCGGTGCGGATTTTCGCCCGGATTTCCCCGGTTTCCCGCACGAGGGTGAGGGTTTGTCCGGGCCAGTTCTCGAAGCTGTGGACATCTCGTCCGAACAGCGTCACGTCCCGACCTGTGGCGGCGAGCATGGCTCCGATCAGCGATCCCATCGCGCCCGCTCCGACGACGGCGACGGTCTGGTTGGATGACATGGTGATAACCTCGATACCAATCAGGGTGGCCAAATACCTCATGTTCCAGAACAATCGGAACCTCGCGCCGGGTGTCTCCCCTTCGTCGCGACCTGTTTCCGTCTTGAAAACGAAACTTCGTTTCCAGTACAATCGCCAAACGTCCTTTTGTCAACCTGTCGGAGAAATTTTCATGTCTATTCTTCCTGTTTTGTATCTGCACGGTTTCGCGTCCAGTCCCGGTTCGCGCAAGGTTCAGACCTACCGCGAAATCTGGGAAGCTCAGGGCCGAGAGGTGCGGGTTCCCGATCTCAACGAAAACGATTTCGAACACCTGACCCTTTCCCGGATGCTGGCGCTCGTCGGGCGGGAGTCCCATGCGCTGAATCGCCCCTACGTGTTGATGGGATCGAGTCTTGGAGGATATACGGCGGCGTTGGCGGCTTCCGGGGGAGATTCACATTTGAGAGGGCTCGTGCTGATGGCTCCGGCCTTCGATTTCGCCCGCCAGTTCCGGCGTTCGCTGGGGCAGGAAACATTCGAGCGCTGGAAAAACATGGGACGCCTGCCGATGATGCATTACGCCTACGACGAGGAAAAAATGCTGCATTTCGGCTTTACCGAGGATGCCCCGTCTCACGCCGCCTATCCCGCCGTGGGACAACTGCCCACGCTGCTGATGCATGGCTTGAAAGACGATGTGGTGCCGGTGGAGTTGTCGGAGCGCTTCGTGGAACTCAATCCGTCGGTGGAGGCGCATTACCTCGATAGCGGACATGACCTGATCGACCGTCTGCCGAAGATGGTGGATCTCGTCAACGATTTCCTGGCACATCTCGACGCGCGGGAGGGTTGAATTTCACCGATCTTCTCTTTACCCTATATACCCGATTTCGTGGTCGGATAAAAAGTTATATGGTTTTGGAGATCGTCTCGTCATGTGTGGCATGGGCGAACCGCAGGTTGCCCACGTGCAGGGTTGGAACCACGGGCAAGCGGACGTTTCACGTCGCTTGGCCCGTGCCACACTTCGTTGTTTCCAAAGTTTTCTATCGCAAAAATCAAAGGGCAACCGCTATACCGACCTGCCTTGGCATTATCGGGTAAGAAATTTGCCCGACCTACATCTGTCCGATGGGAATTTTTTAATAAATTCAACCGGTTTCGGAGCTTTTTTCATGCAGATGGCGGAGGTTTTCAGGCCGCACGCCGAGAACCACCGCGAAGGCCGCCCCCAGGGAGATTGTCAACAGCATTTCGCTGGTATGCAGCACGACGGCCACAGCCAGCGCCTGGGAATCCTCGACGCCGAACACACCGAGGGCGAGCACGCACGCATAGTGGAACACGCCAAGCGCCGCCGGAGCCGCCGGCAGCGCCGAACTCAAGGCCACCACGGCATTGACGAGCAAAGCCCAGGAGAGTGGGGCATCCAGGCCGAAGGCCGTAAACACCATCCAGTAAAACAGACCTTCCGCGAACCACACAGCCCCGGTCGCAACAAGCGTTTTGATGAGATCCAGCGGCGAACGCATTACTGCGAGCCCGCGCTCGAAGTCCTTGAAAGTCCTCAACAATACGTCGCCTGTGCTTCCCGGCAGCCGCCGGGCGACGATTTCGAGAATTTTGCCCGCCGCTTTAGGAAAAAACGCGACTCCAAGGAGAATCGCACCGCCGACGGCGAAAATCCACACCGCTGTCCAGCGTAGCGAAACCAGTCCGCCATGCTCGATACGAGCCAGCGAAAGCACCACCGCCAGTTGCAGAATCACGGCGAGACCATCGAAAATCCGTTCTACCGCCACTACCGCAAGCGAGGAAGGGTAGGGGAGGCGATCCTTGTCGATGACCAACCAGGCGCGATAGAGATCGCCCAGACGACCGGGCAGCAGATCGTCGAGCACGAGGCCGATGATCGTGTAAGGAAAAAGCCGGAACGGCGAGAGCGCAAGCGCCGGACGCAGGGCCGCGCGCCAGCGCACGGCGCGCAACAGATGGCTGACGCCATACAGGCCGAGACCCGCCAGCCACCACCAAAGATCCAGATTTTTCAATGCGTCGACGAAAGCCTGCGGGTCGAGTCGGCGCGTCGCCAGCCAGATGCACAACACGGTCACTCCGACCGCCAGCAGGGTTTTCCAGTTGATCCAGCGTGGCTTGTTCAAACGCTACCTCTTCGGGGACGACGGGAGAAACGACCCATCTGCGTTCACATCAGGCGCTTTGTCGCGTGATTCGCCGGCGAGCCAGAACCAGAAGCAAGAGCAGGAGCCATGCCGGAACCGCTCCCTCAAAGGACGAAATCTGGCCGCAACCGAAAAGGGAATCCTTTTTCTTTTTCGTGGTTTCCGTCTCGATGTCGTCTTCGTTTCCCGCCTCGGTTTCCGTTTCGGTTTCGATGCGTTCCCGGTCGGCCCTCTCCCAGTCCAAATCCTCGTCGGCGTCCTCGTCCCCATCGGTTTCGAATTCGACGCGTTCCACCAGAATGGCGAGGTCGCTTTTGGATTGCAACTCCGGAGAAGGAATCACGACCTGGCCGACGAGAGACACGGAGCGTGTCAACGGGGATACGTAGGCTGTCAGTCGCGTTCCTTCGTCGCGATAGGCTTTGAAACAGCTTCCGTCTTCTTCATCCGGACAGGCATCCTCCCAGAGCACCAGGGCGAGGTCCATTTCGTCGCTGTTGAGTGTTCGAATGGAGATTTCGTGCCCGTCGCCACCCGCGCCAAGTTCGACGCGGAAGAAAAAGTCGCTGCCGGAAACGGGTGGAAGCAGGCATTCGTAGTCGTGGGGATCGGCATAGGGATGCGCATCCCGGCTGGTCGTGATCCACTCCACTCCGAGTTCCACCTTCGGGGCCTCGTGGCAGTCGTCCGCCTCGTGAACCGCCGTGCAAACGCCGTCAAAACAGGCCAGGTCCTCCCCGCAGGAACTCCAGTCCTCGGCCACCATGCCGAAACAGCCCCGCGAAGGATTGCAGCCGGTCATCGTGCAAGGATCGTCGTCGTCGCACTCGGGCGGGACTCCGGGTTGGCAGATCCCCTCGGCGCAAGTGTCGAATCCGTTGCAATGATTGCCATCGTCGCAACTCGAACCGTTCGGAAGAGCGACGTTCTCGCAGCCGGAATCGGGATTGCAACGATCGTAGGTACAGCGCCGCCCATCGTCGCAGGTGTCGGTATCTTTCGCTTCATAGGTGCACAGCGGGCCGTCGGGGCTTTCCATGCACGTGTCGCGGGTGCAGCTTATCTGGTCGTCGCAATTGGGAATCGAAATCGTATAGCAGCCGGTTTCTTTGTCGCAGATCTCCAGTCCGTCGCAGCTTCGACCGTTCGAGCAGGCGAAGTTTCGCGGCAGGTACACGCAACGATCGAGCGATTCGCTGCATTCGTCCTCGGTGCAGTTCACGCCGTCGTCGCACACGATGTTTTCCCCCGCAACGCAGCCGATTCCGGGAGCGCAGCGCTCGACGCCGTTGCAGTAGTGATCGTCGTCGCAAAGCGCGTGGCTGGGTAGATTTTCGCAGGTCCGGTCGGTTTTGCAGCGATCCGTCGTGCAGGGAATGGCGTCGTTGCAATCCTCGTCCGTGTCGCAACTTACTTTGCAGATGCCTGCCTGGCATACTCCGGGATTGGGCGAAGTCAGTGAACCGCTGGTGCAGATGGTGTCGTTCGGGCGTTCGAAGTGGCGGCAACCGCCGTCGTTTCCGGGCAGGCATATGTCCTCGGTACAGCTTTCTCCGTCATCGCAGTTTTTATGAAACGGAACGTGGGTGCAGGACGCCGCCCCGGAACTCTCCAGGCAGCGGTCTATAGTGCACTCCACATCGTCGTCGCAATCCGGCGTGAGGCCGGGCAGACAACCTGCCGAAATGTCACAGGTTTCAGCCCCGTTGCAGGCGATGCCATCATCGCAAAGGGAATCCTTCGCTTCGTGGGTGCAGCCTTTTATCGCTTCGTCGCAGGTGTCCTCGGTGCAGTCCACGCCGTCGGAACAGTCCACTTCCTCGCCGGGGGAACAACCCGCAAACGGCAGACAGCGTTCCTCGCCATTGCAATAGATGTCGTCCGCGCAATCCGTATGATTCGGAAGATACTCGCAGGCGCCGTTTTCGTTGCAGATTTCCTCGGTGCAGTCCACGCCATCGTCGCAATCCTCGTTCGAGGTACAGACGGGCCTTACCCGCACGCGAAGCGGCAGGTTGGCGGGCGCTTCGGATTCTTTCGCGGTGGCGAGGAAAAGCAGGGGTTCCTCTCCATTGCTGGAAATCTCCATCGAAACGAAAGATTCCCCCGTGTTCGCCCGAACCTGGTCGGAACATCCCGGCAGAAGGGGGCAGCTTTCAAGATAAGCCAGGGCCAGGGCCACTCCTTCGGTCGGCGTTTCCACTGTGACGCGGTAGAGAACATCTTGTAAGGGATTGAATTGAAAGAAGAAATCCGCCCCTTCGATATTTTCGCCGAAGCATTCCTCTCCCACGAACGCCGTATCGTAGAGCAAATGATTCTGGTGCAGAGTGCCTACGGAAATCTCGTAGGGTCGATCGCAGAACGATCCGGAGCGCGTCAGGCACACTCCCCCGGCGCAACGTCCTTCCCGGTCATCGAGTTCACAATATGAACCGTTATCGAAAGCCCGGTTGTCGCAACCATTCGGGGTCCAGATGTTGTGTGTGCAGGGGTTGTAATCCTCGCAATAGTCAAGGATTTCAAAGGGATGCACCTCGATGGGGCCGACTTCCCGCTGGCCGTCGCTGATCGTGCAATCGACCTTCCACAGGTCGCCGGGCAGGGTCTGGGAGGCCAGCAGCCGTTGGGTCGTGTTCGAGTGTTCGATCCAGTTTCCGTCGTTGTATCGCCACCAGCGCCAGGTCTCGAAAAGCTGGTCCCCGTCGGGGTCGTAGGTTGTGGCCGTGGCGACGAGATCCGAATGGCTGTAAGCCGGGGAAGGCAGCACCGAAATGTCCACCAGTTCGGGAGCACGGTTGGCGGTGTTGATGACCGCCCGGGTGACGGCCCAGCCTGATGTTTGCCCGAGTTCGTCCCGCGCGCGAATCCGCAGGAAAAACGCAAGATCCTGTATGCCGCCTACATCGTCCTCGGTGAGCACGAGCGTCTCGAACGCCCCGGAGGAATCGCCGTGATGATCCTCGGCGAGGGTCAGCACCGAGCCGCTGGGGAAGTCCTCGACCCGGGACAATTCAACGGTGTAATATATTTCATCGCCGTCGGCGTCGATCGAATCCTGCCAGATAATTTCCACGGGAAACGAGCGGAAACTGCCATCCCCCTCCGCAGGCGGCGCGATCCACACCGGGATGGTGGGCGGCTCGTTGGTGGAGCGGGACAGAAAACCGATCTTCGACCAGGCGCTTTCGTCCAGCCATCCCACGTCGCGGCTTTTAACCCGCATCCAGTAGCGGGTGCCGATTTCCAGGCCGGTGACGTGCCATTGCAAGGTTCCTTCGGGCGTGCGTTCGGTGACCCAACCGGAATTCTGCAAGGAAGTATTGAAACCCTCGTCGTCGGAAAGTTCGAAAAACAAGCCGTTGATTTCATCCTCGTTGGGATCGCCCAACGGACGCCCCTCGGCGACAAATTCCAGCCCCTGGAGCAACTCGCCGTTCAAAGGGGCAAGGATTTCGGGGGGATCGGGCGGGGAATTGGTTTCCACGGTGGAAAAATGCACCACGGACCATTCGCTTGCACCGGGAGCGATGCCGCTGGGTGGCATGTCCCGGTCTCGCATCCGAATCCAGTATTCCTGGTTGTATACGAGGGAAATCGGCGGTTCCCAGTAAAATCCCCAGTCGCTTAGCGTCTCCACGTATTGACGCTCCACCCAATGGGAAGTCGCCAGCACCGTTTCGAACGATTCCTGCGTGGAGAGTTCGAACTGGGCCAACTCCACGAAATCCTCGTCGGGATCGCCGTTGGATTTGCCGAAAGTCGAAATCCGCAACACGTTGGAAACATAGCCTTCGCGGGGGAAAAAGATCGTCGGTTGCGCCGGGGGAAGGTTGTCGTTGATGCGAAACTCCAACGCGGTTTTTTCTCCGCAGGAGCGGTGCAGGCCACATACCTCCAGGTACACACGGCTATCTCGTTCGAGTCCCTGAATCGTGAAAAACGTAGTATCTTCCACAAGTTCGGAAGATTGCGGGATGTCGGTCCAGTTCAACTCCCCGTTGTCGCAACCATTGGGAAACGGCTCGTCATCGTAACAATACGAAATCATCAGGTTGCCGTCATCGCCGAAAAGGTGCTTGTCGGGATCGGAGGTGTTCTGCACTTCGATCATGACTTCGGTGGTCGAACTGGGGAATACTTCGCCGTTTTCGGGAGACAGGATGGTAACTTCCAGCGGTGGTTCGTCGGTGAGATTGATGTAGAAATCGCATTCCGTAAACGGCGTGTAGCCGTATTCGTCCCAGGCGCGGACCCGAATGCGATAATGTGCGTTTTCCTGGAAAAGCTCCGGATCGACGGGAAGCAATGTCGTTTCGGCAGGATACGGCGCGGACGCGTAAAGCGCATCGACGATGGGAACCGTAAGGGGGTAGTCCGGCGGGTCGTCGAAGTCGAACACCTGAAGGTGATAATACACGTCGTCGCCTCCCGGATCGAGGACGTTGGTCACCTCGAACGACTCCGGGAGGGAGAAGCGGTAGATCTGCTCTTCGCACAGACTCTGGAAAGGGGCCGCCAAAACGGGACTTTCCGGGAGTGTGTTGGGCGCGATGGAAAAACGAACGGTGGGGCCCGGTTCGCCGATTTTGCCATGACTGTCCACACCCAGGCAACGAGCGTAGTACGTCGTGGACCAATCCAGCTTCAGATCCAGAGGCCAGGATGCGCGATCGGCCAGAGAATCCTGCTCTAACTCCGGGCTTTCACTAATGATTTCCAGAAACAGATCGTCGGAGGCGACCTGGAATATCAGTGCCACGTCGTCGCCTTCGGGGTCGGTCGTATGGTACGCTTCGAGCGTGACTTCCCGCGAGTAAATCACTTCATTGAAGGAAGGTTCCGCCATGACCGGCGGCAACGGGGCGTCGTTCACCGAATTGACGAAAAAACGTCCGGGAAGCGTCCAGGCGCTGTACGAATTGGAAATCTGCCGGTCGTCGGCGCGAGCACGCCAGTAAATCCACGTGTTTTCGGGCAGTTGCGAAGGAATCCAACTCGTGATGCCCGACTCGTTCTCCAAGGCGAGACCGATCTGCTGAACCACGGCATCCGGGTTGGCCAGGGGATTTTCGCCGTAGTAGATCTCGAAAGCATACAGCAGCTCATCGTTGTCGGGGTCGCTGGAGTTGGTGATCGTCAGAGACGGTAGCGACGTAGCGATTTCCGCGCCGAGTTCCGGAGAAACGAGCACTGGTGTGGTCGGCGCGAGGTTGCTTCCGTAGACCCGGACGTTCACCTGCACGAGAGAAGACAACGCGCCGTCGGTGGCGGTGAAACGAAACTCGTAAGGACTGCCTTCGGAGGCCGCCTCGTCGATATTCCAGGTCAACTCGGCCATGCCTTCTTCCGGGTCCGTGACCCAAGACAGGTTTTCGTCCACGATTTCGCCCGTGCTGTCGAAAAGCTCCGCGTCCACCGCGACCGTATCCCGGTCGGGGTCGCTGAACGCGAGATGAAACACCAGTTCCTCGTTTTCGTTTGCCCCAATCAGGCCCGGAGGATGAGGAACGGGGTTGTCATCTCCGTAGGTCACGGACAACCGGGGTACGCGATTGGCCATTTCGATACGTAAGGTGTATTCCCCCGCGACGCTCTGTCCTACGCCATCGAAATCGGCCATATCGCCCGAAGTACTGACCGCGACGCAGAAATTGCCGCTCTCAGTCAACTCGCCGGTGTCGATCCAGGCGTTGAGACCGCCGGAACCGGAGTTGTTGTCCTTTAAAACCGGGTATTCGTTGCTTCGGAAAAAGCCAATAACCGGGTCCATCCAGGGATGGGAAGAAGTTTCGCCATCGACGGTCAAGGGCGTTTCGGTGCGGATCGAAAAGCGATCTCCGGCCAACATGGAAAAGCAGAAGTAATCGGCGTCGTCACCAAGCGGAGCGATGGTGGTCGAGGAAGATTCCCAGGGTACCTGAGGAAACAGCCGCAGGCCGGAAACGTCGATACTCGTGGCCCGGTAGAAGTAATTGTTGGGTTCGTAGGGATCGTCGGGAAGATCCGGCGGCACGAGATCGCCCGCATAGCCGTTGAGTCCTGCCGCCACCGTGTAGGGGCCTTCGAAAACACCCGTCCCCTTGACGCCGCTGGAATCGTAGGCAATCAGACTGTAATTGCCGGGAGGCAGGCCGCGAAAATAAAACTTGCCGGTCAGGGGAGATTGAACCTCGGTGGTTCGGTTAAGGAATACGCCGGCGTCGCCTTTGCGCCTCGCCTGTACGTAAATGCCGCCCGTCGCTACGGAATCGACCAGCACTCGCCCGTCCAATCCGCCGCCTTCGCTCATGTGCAGATCGAACAGGTTGGGCCCGGTCGAGACGAGGATCTCGTCCGCTTCGTCGAACGTGAGGCCGCCGCCGCTCGGCTCTTCCACATCATACCAGGTCCGGACCCAGTTTTCCGAGCCGCCGCCCGGCACGTAAGACATTTGGCAGTCGAGCTTGTAAGTGCCTTCTTCTACTGAGGAAAACAGGTAGTCGCCGTTCTCGTCGGTGGTCGTCGAGTGAAGGATGGCGTAGCCTTCGGAGGCGGAAAACCAGAGACGAACCTCGATGCCTTGCAAACCACCGCTGCCGTTTTCGGAGACCCTGCCCGAAACCGTGGCGCTCCAGGCGGAGGAAAGGGGAATCAGCACGAAACACGCCAGGAACCCGCTCAGCGCCACCAGGATTTTCAATGCCCGCATATACAAAGACAACGCTCGCACCTTTTCTCGTCGCTTTCTCCCCTCGAATGACCTCCCTCTTCATTAGTCCCATATCCTAGCGGCAACCACACGGGAAAACAATGTTAATTTCGTATGTTCCAGCATATGGGGCAAACAGAGCGTCGGAAATTCATTCCATTTTGAACTCATGGATGGTGTCGCGAAAACTGAGAATGAGGAGGGTTTCCGACGTGAAAAACGCGAAACGGTACGTGAAATGGACTTTCGTTATGAAGTGGATTTTTAGTACGGACTTGTCGTGATTTCGGTCAGCTTGCGGTAGATGTGTTCGGTAAGTTCGGTGGCGGGAACCATTTTGCTGATCCAGCCCTTCGCGCCCATCTGCATCATCCGGCGGGTTTCTTCCTTGCTTTCCTTGCTGGTCAGCATCACCACGGGAAGCATTTTCGTGCGGGGGTCGCTGAGGATTTTCTCAAGGGTTTCGCGCCCATCCATCACGGGCATAATGAAATCGAGGAGAATCAGGTCCGGTTGCAGGACATACGCCAACTCGAAGCCGTCGTGGCCGTTGTCCGCTTCGTACACGTCGATGCCGTATTTCTTCTCGAAAAGAAATTTGATGATGCGCCGAACGTCTTTGGCGTCGTCGATGATGAGAATTTTCACGGGGCAAACTCCCGTTCGTCCCTCAACTGGATTCGAGCGAAACGCCTACCCTTCCGGCGCAAATACGCTCGACCCCATCGAAATCGAAAGAAAACTATCTGCTTCGCCGCGAAAAGCATGTTTTCGCGCTACCCATCTTTTTCAAGGGTAACGTATCTTTGCCTGGAAATAAATAGAAAAATCACCATGGTGCGGATTTTCATGCAAATTCCACCTTCACCAGAGGAAGAAATTTCATTGATGAAGCGTCGGTTGCCTTGACGGAAAATAGGCGATAGAATAGAAGCCCAAGCGACGATATTGCCGTGTGACGCGAAACGGTTTCGCCAAAACGGTCGATGAACGAACGAACAAAACAGGTGAAGGGGACAGGACCATGCGCAAATTATTCGGTACGGACGGCATTCGCGGACAAGCCAACAAATATCCTCTCGACGGATCGACTGCGTTCAAGATCGGCGCGGCCATCGCCTCGCATTTTTCCCAGAAAAAACGTGTTCCGAGGCTGGTTATCGGTAGGGATACGCGACGGTCGGGCCGGATGATTCAGGGCGCGTTGGTGTCCGGCATCTGTTCGGTCGGTGGTGAGGCCCTGCTCGCCAACGTCATCACGACCCCGGCTATCGCCTATCTGACCCAGGTGGCCGAGGCGGACGCGGGCATCGTGATTTCGGCTTCCCACAACCCTTACGTGGACAACGGCATCAAAATCTTCGGTCGAGACGGCTTCAAGCTTCCCGACGAGGAAGAGGAAGAAATCGAGGATCTCATTTTACACGCCAACGTGGAAGAACTGGCCGTACCGCCCCACGCCGTGGGCGACGCCGAGATTTTCGACGGCGCCGTGGACCGCTACATCCACTCCCTGCTCGCCACGGCGCCCGGAGGCATCAGCTTCTCGGGGCAGAAAGTCGTGCTCGACTGCGCCAACGGCGCGGCGTTCGAGGTTGCTCCGCGCGTGTTCCGAAGGCTTCAGGCCGAAGTGGTCGCCATTCACAACCAGCCCAACGGTCGCAACATCAACAAGGCCTGCGGCTCTCTGCATCCCGAGGAGCTCGGGGTTTCGGTGCGGGAACACGGGGCGGACATCGGCATCGCCTTCGATGGGGACGCCGACCGGGCGATTTTCGTGGACGAAAACGGGCAGATTGTCGATGGCGACCAGATCATGGCCATCTGCGCCACACGCCTGATGAAAAAAGGCCGCTTGCCCGGCAACACCTTCGTGGCCACGGTGATGAGCAACATGGGTCTTTTCAAAGCCTGCGAAGCGCGCGGCGTCACAGTGCTTAGAACCAAGGTCGGGGACCGCTACGTGATGGAGGAGATGCGCAAGCACAACTACAGTTTCGGTGGCGAGCAGTCCGGGCACCTGATTTTCAGCGATTTTTCCACCACCGGAGACGGTGTGCTGGCGGCGATCCAGGTGCTTTCGATCATGGTGCAGGAAAACAAGAAACTGAGCGACCTTGCAAATATTATGGAGCGATTTCCCCAGGTGCTCAAAAACCTCAACGTGGTCTACAAGACACCGATGGAGGAGTTGGAGAAAGCCCCCGAAATCATTCGACAAGTCGAATCCGAACTGGGAGATGAGGGCCGCGTGCTGGTGCGTTATTCGGGCACAGAAAACAAGATCCGGGTGATGGTCGAGGGACGCAACGCGGAGGAAATCGACGCTTACGCCGACCGCATCATCCAGGTGCTGGACGCCGAACTGAACTGACGAAATCCACCTTTTTTCGGGGCTTTATGACGCCGGATCTTGTGTTTCGACGGTTCCAGGCGTTACCATTTGGCCCGAAAAGGTGGGATTTCGCCTGAAAAATCCCTTTTCCCGAAAACGAAAGGGAAACGATGATGTTCGATGGAAAAGACCGCTGCCTGATTCCGGTCCAACCTGAAAATTCGCCGCAATCGGATGTTTCCCTGCAGGAAATCGTCGAAAATCTCTGCGCGGTCAACAGCTTTTCGCCCATGGGCGTGCGTAAGGGACCGAACTGGCAGCCGCTGCCATCGAGGGCTGCAGTCGTGGAACTGGTCGAGGATCTCCGGCAGGTGCTTTTTCCCGGCTTTTTCGGCATCTCCGAATTGGACCATGGCAACCTGCGCTTTCACGTAGGATCGGTACTCGACAAGGTACAGCGGTCCCTTTTGGACCAGATCCGGCGGGGGATCTGCTTCGAGTGCAAACAGCCCGACCACTACCCGACCTGCTTCGAGCAGGCCGCCAACATCGGCAACCGTTTTCTCATGCGTCTTCCCCAAATTTGTGCGCTATTGGCCACCGACGTACAGGCCGCCTACGAAGGCGACCCGGCGGCGACGAGCCCGGCGGAGGCGATTTTCTGCTATCCGGGGTTGATGGCGATCACCAGCTACCGCATCGCCCACGAACTCTACCTTCAACGCGTGCCGTTGATACCCCGTATCATTACCGAACATGCCCACTCCATTACCGGCATCGACATCCACCCCGGTGCGACCATCGGACAAAGCTTTTTCATCGACCACGGCACGGGGATCGTCATTGGCGAAACCTCGCGTATCGGCAACCGCGTGCGGATCTACCAGGGCGTGACACTGGGTGCGAAAAGCTTTCCGCTCGACGAGTTGGGCAATCCCATCAAAGGCATCGACCGGCATCCCGTGGTGGAAGACGACGTGATTATCTATTCCGGCGCGACAATCCTGGGCCGTGTAACCATTGGAAAAAGCTCGGTAATCGGCGGAAACGTCTGGCTCACGTCCGATGTCCCTCCCAACACCAGGGTGACACAGGGTCAAACCGTACAGGAGTGCTTCGAGAAAGGGGCTGGAATCTGATGGTTTTCCCCGGACGAAGCTCGTCCGACATCCTCCCGGTTGAAAGATTCCCTGGGGTTGTGGTACGCTGAATTTCTCGGAAAACCCGGCAAACGAACGAAAAGGCCGGGATCGGCCAAACGGTCCGGCTCGAAAGGTGTATTTGTATGCGAATCTGGAAAAAAAGCCGCCAATTCGTATCGTTTCTCAATCGATACAACGGAGGCAAGGCCCTCGTCTTGACCCACCAGAATCCCGACCCGGATTGCCTGGCCGGATCGATGTTGCTGCGGCGGGTGTTCATGGACGGCCACGGGATGGATTGCACCATCGGATACAGCGGTATCGTGGGACGCGCCGAAAACCGCACCATGGCGGAACTATGCCGCATCCCGCTGGTCAACGTGAGGCAGCTAAACCTCAAGGATTTCGACTTTCTGGCGCTGATCGACACCCAACCGGGCGTCGGCAACAACGCGCTTCCCGGTGAACTGAAACCGACCGTGGTCGTCGATCACCACCCGCGAAAACAGGGCTCGAAAGGCGTTCCCTGGGTAGACGTCCGCACTCGCTATGGCGCATCGGCCACCATCGCCCACGAGTATTTTCAGGCGCACGGTTTGAAGCTCGATACCCTTGAAACCACAGCACTTTTTTACGCGATCAAGAGCGAAACGCAGGATCTCGGTCGCGAGGCCAGTGCCCCAGATCGGCGACTGTATTTCGCCCTCGCCCCTGAAGTGGACAACGAACTGCTCTACGAAATCACCCACGCCAAGCTCGACCGGGGATACTTTCAGATGCTCAACCGGGCGCTGGAACACGCCCGCACCCACCGCGATGTGCTGATTACCGAACTGGACGAAATCCGCATCCCCGATCACGTTGCCGAGGTGGCCGACATGCTGCTTCGGCTGCGTAATATTCACTGGACGCTGGTGATGGGCTACTACCGCCAGTCGATTTTCCTGTCTTTGCGCACGACCCGCCGCGACGTGGACGCGGGAGCCATCATGGAAACGCTGGTCGAAGGCATCGGTACGGGTGGAGGTCACGAAATGATGGCCGGGGGACGCATCGACCAGGTGAACCCCGAAGAAAAAGGCTCGCTCAACGCGGAAATCGGCGAACGTCTGCTAAAAGCGCTGAAAAAACGCGCCGGTGCGGAAGAGCTGATCGTTTCGGAATGACGGAGAAACCCTTGAATCCTGCCTCCCGCCGCCCCGCTCCCATCGAGGAATTGCCCCCGGACGCCGCCCGTAGCCTGGCCCTGTTCGTCAGCGACATCGACGGCACGCTGACCACGGCGGGACGTTTTCCCGGCGATCTTTTCGAGTATTTTCAGAGACTTCGGGACAGCGGCCTGCGTATCGTGCTGGCCACGGGACGCTCTGCGGGTATGGCGCAGTCGCTGGCGATTTCCTTTCCAACCATCGAAGGCGTCATCGGCGAGAACGGGGCCGTGTATTACCCTGCGGACAAAAACGGCGAGCCGCGCTGGCTGCACGACGACATAGGCGCGGAAAATTTCCGGCAGCTGATGCAGGACGCGCGGCGGGACATCGCCGAACGGTTCGCCATCCGCCCCACGACCGACGCGGTATTCCGGCTTGCGGAAATCAGCTTTGTGCGGGAAAAATACTTTGGTTTCGAAGAGTTACGAGCGATGGAGGAAATCGCTGCCGGGCACGGTCTGGGCCTGACCGCCTCCACCATCCACGTGCACATCATGCACCCGTTGGCCGGAAAAGATCGCATGGTGAAGCGTTTGTGCGAAGATTGGGGCCTCGATGCATACGAGCAAGCCGCGACCATGGGCGACAGCCCCAACGACCGGCCCCTGTTCGATCCCCGAAATTTCAACGTCAGTATCGGTACGGCGGGCATCGCGGATTTCACCGAGGAATTGGGGAGCGATCTCCCCGCCTACGTCACTCCCTCGTCCGAGTCGGACGGTTTCAAGGAAGCGGTGCGAAGTGTGGTCCAACGACGCGAAAGTTAATCTTTTTTTCCGTTTTGGAACGATCTTGAAGGGCGGATGCGTTCTGCTGCTGCTGTTTGCCGTTTTGACAGATACGCCGTCGTGGGTGCAAGCCGCTCCTAAAACTCCTTCCAAAACCACGGTTTCTCCGGCAGTCGCCGACAAAGCACTTGAAAAAGCACCCTCGCCGGAAGAGATCCGTGCGAACCTCGATCTTTTCGAGGAAAAAGGGGCGTGGCTGGCATTGTCTTTGGAGGCCCGCAAGCTGGAGAAAATCGATCCCGAACGGACGGAATACGCCCTGTTCCGAGCGCACGCCGAGTCCGGGTACGTCGCCGGAGCCTTGCACGCAGCGTCGCTGCTCGTCAAAAGACTGGACGAGCGCCTGATCCATGGTTCGCTGTCCTCCGAATGGGAGGCGCGCTTCGTGGAAATCGCGCGTTTTCTGCGGCGCTGGGAGCGTTCGCGGCCCTGGGCGGAAAAACTCGGCCACTGGGTGCGCAGCAATCCCACCTGGCATGACCTGCATTTCGAATGGCTGCGGTGGCTACGCTGGCTGCAGGGAGAAGCCGCCGCCTCGGAAGCCCTGGAACGCTACGAGCCCGATCCGAAAACTTTCCGTTACGGACTTGCCTACGCCCGTTTTCTGCACGGAGACGGCCTCGACGGACAGGCCCACATGGCCGTATTCGACGCGCTGGCCACCGTGGCCGAAGACGACCTCAAAGCGCGTTTCGAAGCCGCGAAAACCCTCTTGGAGATCGGCTCGCGCCGGGCGGCGACTCGCCTGTTGGATTTGCTGGCCACGGCTCCGGGATTTTCCGAAAACGTCTTCGACCTCGCCCGCGAGCTTCCGGGCCTGGAAAAACGGGCCGTCGAGCTTGGTTCCTCGTCCCAGGCAAAAACCGCTTTACGGCTCGCGGCAGGACGGTATCTCGTATCGGTTCGGCGTTTCACCGAGGCGGAAACCCTGTTGAAAAAGCTCGAAGGCGACGATTTCGACACCCGGCTTGCGCGGATCGAACTGCTTCGATTGTTGGCCGATTCCGGAGCGGATTACAACAAGCGCGGAGCCTGGATCAAACAATGGGGCGACGAAGCCAAGGCGGCCTTGGTCTTGGCTGCGTCCCCCGAGCAACATCTCCGCCTGATGGCGACCTTCCCGCAGACGCGCCACAAGGTGAGCGCTCAGGCCAAGTACTTGCAAATACTTGATAAATTGCTTAAGGAGTCTTCATTTTCGATGCGCGACGGCCTCTCCCTCGTGGAAGCGTTATTGGATGCGAAACGGGTGGACCGGGTAAAAGAACTCGTGCAGAAAGCCTTTTTAACCACACTCTCCAAACTCTCCAAATCCTCTAAAAAGCAACCCCCGAACGACCGCTTGATCTGGCTAAGCGCCGTGTTTTGCACGGTGAAAAGTCATTCCGTCGGTCTGCCTACGAGCGACCTGTTCAACCAGCTCAAACGCGAGTTGACGAGCCTCGTCCCCGCCAAAAACGGACGCGACCTTTCCGAGGTGGAGCTTTCCACGCACTTTCTCGCAGCGCGCCTGTTGCACGATCTCGGCGACCGGCAGCAAGCCCGTCAGCGGATCGAGTCGCTGGTGTGGCTCCCCGAACCGGCCCAAAAGGTGAAAAAAGACGAAAAAACGGAAAAAGATGCGCCAAAACCTCTTCCCGACTACGCGCCCGATCCTCTCGACACGGCGTTGGTGCTGGCGAATCTCAATCGCCGGTATTCTCTCAGGCCGGGCTGGGAAGACGCGATCGAGGATGAAAAAGATTTTGATCGGATGATCTTGCGCTGGCGGTTGTGGCTTGTGTTGGGCCGGATCGAGCGAGCGCAGCATACCCACTATCTTTTACGCGAAAATCTGGCCGACGCTCCGGCGTTTGCACGCAGGTTGAGCGCGGCGTTCCATGCCACGGTCGCGGAACTTTCATTCACCCCGCGTCGAACCGCCGTGATTCTGGACCTCGGCCTGATGCATCTCTATCACGCCGTTCGGCTGGCTCGGAAGTCGCCCGAATGGAACCGGATGGAGGAAATCGCCCTATTGGAAAAACTCCAGGGAGACGCACGTATCGACGACGCCAAGGAGGACCGGCGCTTCCGCATGGCGCTGTGGACGATGGACGGGGAGTTGGAGGAGTGGATTTTCAAACAATTCAACCTTCCCTCCACCCCTGCCGCCTCCGATCCCAAACCGACCTTCGACCATTGGGAAATGTACGAACTGGTGATGCGGCTCGACAATCCCGATTACCTCGACGTGCTGGCTGGAAGCACACCCGCCCCGGAAAACGATCCGAAAAAAGGTTGGGAGATCGTGCAGGCTCTGGGTTTGCGTAGCGCCGAGCATGAAAACACCTTCCGCGAGCGTCTGGAAAGCTGGATGGATTCGACCGAAGACGCCGAGTTGCTGCTCCAGGCCGCACTGCTGTTGGACGCGATGATCGATCTGGAAGCCCGCCGCCTGGACGGGTTTCGAGACGCCTGGGAGGATCGGAACGACCGTTTGGAAAAGGCAGAAAAGCGGCTGGATACGATGACTTCCGAGGTGACGTCCAAAGGAAAGTTGTGGCTGGAACGGGATCTTCGCGTCCACGATTCGGGCGCCGTAACGATGACCGAGCAGATCAAAGCGGACACCGATGCTCTGGGGCTTTGTTTCCAGAAGCACGGGGGCGGCAAAGCGATGGAATTTCGCCTCGACCTCACCTGCGACGCCGAGGGTCTTCCCGACCGCTTGCTGTTCCGTGACCTGGAAAAGGACGAGTACCCGGTACGGACCTGCGTTGAAGCACTGCTTCAGGCCGAACGTTTCGACCACATCGAACCGCCGCTGGGTTTCACCCGCCTGACTTTTTCCTGGACACCCAAGGACGGGGACGGACAGTCGTTGCGTTTCAAATCCTCGGTGGAGACCATTCGGAAGCGGCTTTTGAAAAACGCGGAGGACTGGAAAATCCTTTTAAAGAGCAAAGAAACGCACCTTGCAGAGTTGGAAGAGCTGAAAAAGCGCCTGTTGGACCGGGGGTACGGAGAAAGCTTCTCCCCTGCGGCGATGTCGCGGTTCGCGCACTGGTTGACCATGCTGAGCGATTCCGAAGTCGCCGGTGAAAAACGGACGGAAGCCGTCTGGCTGGGCATTGTCTATTGTGCGTTCGGAGCGGGGCTGGCGCTGGCGCTTTTCGTGTTGTTGCGGCGACGCAGGAAAAAAACACCGAAAGCCGGATAGGTCGCTTTTCAGAACGAACCGGTTGGAGAACGGTTGGAGAACATGCGATGGACGAAACCTTCGATTCTCGTAAATTCTTGAAATCACTAAAAAAAGAAATGGACGAGCACGAAACGACGCTGGAGGCCGTCCGCTACGCGATGCACCGCATCGCCGAAACGTTGCCGTATTACAAGTGGGTCGGTGTGTACTGGCTCAAAGGCAATACCCTGTTACTGGGTTCGTATGTCGGTGCGAAAACCGAGCATACCCGCATCCGCGTCGGGAAAGGTGTCTGCGGGACGGCGGTCAAGGAAAACGCCAACCAGATCGTCCGCGACGTCCGCGAGCGCGACAACTACATCGCGTGCAGCCTCGATGTCCGTGCGGAAATCGTCGTGCTGATCCGCAAACAAGGACGCATCCTGGGGCAGATCGACGCCGACGGCCACGAGGTCGGTGTTTTCGACGCACGAGACGAAGCCCTGCTCGAAGGGGTGGCCCGTCTGATTGCCGATCGACTGCCCGATCATCCATAATCCCCCCCTTTTCCCTTGCCATTGTCGGGGATTTTCGTACACTTCGGAGAATTCATCGCCGGGCGAGGGCCAACGACCGGCGCGATAAGCTTGCCGTGAACCGGGAGCGTTCCTAATACGATCCTAACTTTACTATGGGATCAAGAACCTTAAAATACACACGATTTGTATCGGTTACAGATCGAGGGAATAAGGAGGCCCATTCGTGAATAGCAAAAGCATAGCCCTGTCGATATTGTGCATCGTGCTTCTTTTTCCGGGTATGGCGCAAGCCGGATTGTTCGAACGAATCACGGGAGGCACCGTGACCTGGCGCCAGACTCCTCCCGTGCCGAAACAGGATAAAGCAGAGCCGGATCAAGAAGTTGCGCCTTCCTCAGACCAGACGGACGAATCCCTTTCCCAGGAAGAAATCCCTGCCGAGGAAAGCGAAGCCGGTACAGCGGCTCCGGCGACCGATTTCTGGCGCACCGCTCCGGCCAAGGCCAAGCTGATCGATGAGCGCTTCGAGCCGATCCTGCTCATTCGTAGCGCCTTCGTGTACACTTTCCGGGACAAGCACACAGACACCGACCCCGCAACCGGGGATGATGTGGAAGTGGATTCCCAGAAAATGGACCCCTCGTACTTCGGCCACCGCAACGGATTTGTCCTCGAAAACGTGGAATTGGGAGCGCAGGGCCGTTTCAACGAAAGCGGACTGTACTACAAAGCCAAGTTCGAGCTTGTACCCCGGGAGAAAAACGGCTCGCCTTCCGAAGAATACCTCAAAGACGCCTATTTCGGCTGGGATCTCTTCAAAGTGTTCGACGTCCGCGCGGGTCGGATGAAAACCCCGTTTTCCCAGGCCAACCTGAAATCGACCTCGGAAACCCTGTTCATTTACAAACCCAACCTGTATGCCCTGACTCCCAAACGACAGCTCGGTTTTCGCCTTTCGGCGGGTGATCCGTGGAAGGTTGTGCGGTTGACCGGCGGTGTCTTCAACTCGGTGAAATTCGCCGCCGAACAGATGAAAAAGACCAAACAGCTTCTGTACGCCGGTCGCGTGGATCTCGACGTGGCGCAGCTTCTCGACGAAACCACCGCGATCCGCAGCGGATTTTCGAAATCGGGCACGAAAGATTCGTGGCTGTGGGATTTCGAGTTCACCATCGGCGGCAGCTATGCCACGACGGCGGAAAAATACCTCACCAGCGTAGAATACCGCTGGATGGGCTTCGACGCCCGACTGCACCTGTTTATTTTCACCCTCGAAGGCGAGTACGTCGTCAACGACTACTATTTCCCCAATGCGACCGCCACGGGCGGCGACGATGCGACCCAGGGCTGGGGCTGGCACGCCGATTTCGTCGTCCACGCCTGGCCGGGTATCCTCGATCTGGCCTTCCGCATCGACCGGATGCAGGGCGACGACGTAACCCACGGCTTCGCCAGGAACCCGGATATCGACGATCTAGCCCCTCAAAAGAAACGCTGGCTCACCGGCGGGCTCAAAGTATATGTGATGGATCGCGTGCGGCTGGATCTCAATTACATCCACCGCGAGGAACTGGAAGGCTACAACTACGACAACGACATGATCGTCACCATGATCCAGTTCGATCTATAAAGAAACCAAGAATGATATTTCGCATGGTTAAATGCAACGGCAGCAAGAAGAATATATGGAAAAACTGCCGGGGAGAGATGAAATCATGAAAAACTGGAAATTCTGTACTTTGGTTGTTCTCGTTGCAGCTTTCGCACTGTTGATTTCTTGCAGCGGTTTCGAGGACACCGAAGGAGATTTGACGCCGAGTGGAGGAGACCAGGATGCGAACGAGGATTCCGAGCAGGATACGGAATTTCCTTTCGAAACCAGCGAGGTGATTCCCGATGCTTCGCAACCCGAAGCGCTGGTGCTTCCCGATAATCCCGAGGAGGCCGATGTCAAACTGCCGAAATATGTCCACATGACATGGCAGCACGCGCCTGACACCACCGTCACTTTCCAGTGGCAGACCGAGTTCTCCGACACTGGAACCTATACGCCCAAAGTCTGGCTCGTCAAAGCCGACGAAATGGGCGAGGACGGCAAAACCATGCCGTTCGCCCTGCAATTCACCCGTGAAGGCGAAGGCTTCAATTATTCGACGTATTTCGCCAACGGCACCGAACCCACACTGGTGCAGTGGACGGTCGAGGTCACGCACCTGGAGCCGCAAACGCTGTATTATTATCGGGTAGGCACCTGGGAAGACTTCGACTTCGAAACCAAAACCTTCACCGGCGCGGCGCTGGGAGAAATGAAAAGCTTCTCCACCGGGTTGTCCAAAGGTCAGGCCGAACCGTTCCGGGTCTTTTTGGCCGGGGATAGCCGGGGCGGCTACGACGGCATCCGCGACAACATCCAACGTCTCAAGGACATGAACGCCGATTTCTGGCTCTTCAACGGGGATATGACCGATGCCGGTTCTCAGGAACAGTGGTACATCTGGTTCGATTCCATGAAACCGATTGTCGAATCCACGGTGATGATGCCGGTCCAGGGCAATCACGAAATCATCGCAGAGTTGTATTATCATCAGTTCGCTCTGCCTAGAGTTGCGGAACTGGGTGACTACCAGGAGCACGGATATTCCTTTGATTACGGCAACGTACACTTCGTCGGAGTCAACACCTGCACCGATGACGTCGTGCAGGCTCAGGTCCAGTGGCTGGACAAAAACCTCGAAGCCGCCCGGAATGATTCCGACATCGACTGGATCATCGTACTTCAGCACCACCCGGCGTTTTCCTCCTCCAACCATGGCAGCGAACCCCGCGTGCAGACGCACTTCGTGCCGCTGTACCACAAATACGAGGTGGATCTCGTGTTCGCGGGCCACGATCACAATTACGAGCGCTCCTACCCCATCAACAAAGACGGCATCCCGATTGAAGACGGCTTCGGCGTAATGTACGTGGTGGCGGGCGGATTCTACTCGGACGGCTACAACAACGGTAAAGATACGTGGACCGCCATTTCCAAGCATGGTGACAAGAGCAATTACGTAGTGCTCGACATCGCCGGCAAGACCATCGACGCCGTGGCCTACTTCGGCGATGGAGAGGAAATCGAGCGCTTCCAACTCACTCACGATTGACCTTGGGGTAATTAAAAAGCCAGATTACTGGCCTCAGGAAGGTTTCTCCACGAAAAGATCGGAAAACGCGGTTCTCCGGTCTTTTTTTATTGGAAGCATTCCCAATGGATCAGGTATAGTAGAAGTAGGAGTTGTTGCAGGGGTGACATCGCATGTAGTGCAAACTCCCCCCAGGTGGAAATCCACATTGTAATCGGGGCGGAAAACGACCATAAATGCGGTTGTTCTGTTTAACTGGCTGTAATTACACATATTCCCATGGGATTGGTGGGGTTGATTCATTCACGAACGGAGTTTTCGGTTTGAAGTAAGGGTGTATGTGTCGATTTTTTGTGATTCGCAAAGAAAAAGGGGGTTTTCGGAATATTTGGAAAAAATACTATAAATTTTCCGTTTTGTTCCGTCTTCAATGGCACGTTTGACGGCGGCTTTTTGTGGGAGTTTCAAAGTAGAAAACAGCATTCGCCGGATATGCAACCGGCGGATTCAACTGTCGATGGACATTCGAAAGCCTGATTATGTAGAGGGGCGTAACATCCGGAGCTTGAACCCATCATGAGGACGTTCACTCGAAGCAACTTTGCCCGCAGGGGGCAAAAAAAGTATTTTTCTTGCAAAATCAGCAAGTTATGCAGTGTGTTAAGGCATTTTCAGCCAAGGTGGGCGCTTCTTTTAGGGCTCGTCTTCCTTTTTGTGCCACTGGTAGCCCAGGCAACGGAATCGGAACCCATACCCTCCGAGTCGGATTGGCTTCGAGACCACGCACCGAAACTTAAGCTTTGTTTCAACCCGGACTTTCCTCCATTGGAATTCGCCAATGAAAACGGGGAGTTCGTCGGGATGGGCGCGGACTTCATGGCGCTTTTGGAGAGTCGGCTCGGCGTGCGCTTTCCTCGGCAGGTGTTTCCCGATTGGAACCAGCACCTCGCTGCACTAAAAAGCGGTGAATGCGCTCTGGCCCCAACCATCGTGCGCACACCGTCGAGAGAAGAGTACACCCAGTTCACGACACCGTACGCCACCGTCCCGGTTGTCATCGTTACCGTCCGGCATTTCTACAAAGGGGAAGCAATTGCCTTAAAGGATCTCCGGGGTAAACGAGTGGCGGTGGTCTCCGGCTACGCCACGGAAAGCTACCTGCAAAAACACGTTGCCATGGGATATGAAATCGTTCCCATGCCTGATGTGGCACGTGGCCTGCGTGCGGTTTCTTTCGGGCAGGTGGATGCTTTCGTGGGAAACCTTGCCGTCGCGGCGTACTACATCAGCCAGGAAGGCATCCCCAACCTGCGCGTCGCCGGGAACACGGACTATCAGTTTTCTTTCAGTATCGGTGTCAGTCGACAATATCCCGAACTGTTTCAGGCGCTGAGCCGGGAACTGGCGAAAATCCCTCCACAGCAGATGGAAGATATCCGTAACCACTGGATTACACTAAAGATTCGCTACGGATTGTCTCCTAAAACACTACTGATTCTAGACCTCGTCGCCATCTTTTCGGTGCTGTTGATTTTGGGTCTGGCCGTGATGAGCTACGTACTCAAGGGTAGGCTGAAGGAGAAAATCGCCACCTTGGAAGAGGCACGGAGAACGGTGGTGGAGCAGTCCGAGCTGCTGCGCCTGACCACGGAAGCCACCCAGGCAGGCATATGGGATTTCCGACCGAAGACCGGGACGATTCACCTCAACCGCCAATGGTTCCAGATGCGCGGCCAGACCCGCACGGACCAGTCCATTTCCCTGGAAGAATATCGACGGTACGTTCACCCCGAAGACCTGCCGATGGTGGAAGAGGTTTTTCTAAACTACACCTCAGCCGGTGGTAAATATCAAAATACGATGGAATTCCGGGCGTTGAAGGACGACGGAACGAGCGAATGGATTCTTTCGACCGGCAAGATTGTA
Source organism: Myxococcota bacterium (assembly GCA_963663525.2). GTDB lineage: Bacteria > Myxococcota_A > SURF-8 > SURF-8. The sequence goes on along the minus strand of CAXXHC010000001.1, from coordinate 965,378 downwards.
GAATGGGATGGCAACGGAACGCCGACGCGTGTCATCGGGCTGGATCTCGACATCCAGATCATTCGAAGTGCACAGGCCGGCGAACAAAGAAGCGAAGAAAAATTCCGCGCGATTTTCGACTATGCCCCTTACGCCATTACCATCACGGATATGGAGACGGGGCTGTATCTCGACGCGAACCGAGCGTTTTTGGAAAGCCGAGGCATCGACCACGCAAACTTGCACACCATGAGTCCGAAGGACCATTCTCTCCTGTCGGATGAGGAAATCCAGACCGTGGTGGACAATCTGACCCGGCACGGTTTCATTCGCAACCTCGAGAGCAAGGTACAAAATATCGATGGAACTCCGATGGATATGCTGTTTTCCTCGGTCATCCTGGAATTGGAAGGAAAAAAGCAGGCTCTTTCGATCATGGTGGATATCACCAATCTGAAACACACGGAAGAGCAGCTTCAGGAAAGCGAAGCCCGTTTCCGTGCGCTGTTCGAAAACGCCCCGATTCCATTGATGAATTCAAGTATTAAGGGTCAGAATATTCAATTCAATGAAATGTTCGTGAAGCTTTCCGGTTATACGGTCGAAGATATACCGGATCAAGACCGTTGGTGGAATCTCGCCTACCCGGACCCCGAGTATCGAAAGCAGGTGATTTCACAATGGCAGGATTCCCTGAATAGGGCTACCGATCCCGAAGCTGCCGTAATCCCTAATGAATACTACATTACCTGCAAAGATGGCACACAACGAACTCTAAGTATGGATGTGAACCTTATCGGTGACAATTTATTGGTCAGTTTTTTCGACGTCACCGAGCGAAACGAAAAAGAGGCGGCTCTGCGTGAAAGTATGGAACTGTTGCGGGCAACGTTCCATGCCACCACGGATGGTGTGTTGGCGGTGGACAAAGAAATGCGGGTCATTCAGGCGAACCAGCAGTTTTACGACATGTGGTATATTCCGCCGGAGCTGCGAGAAACGAATGACGACCGCGTTTTACGGGAATTCGTTACGGATCAATTGGAGGATCCAGACGAATTTACAAGCAATATCGACAAGTTGTATAAAAGTCAGCGTCAAGAACAAAAAGAGTTGACCTTCAAAGACGGTCGGGTGTTCGAGCGTACTTCCGCACCGATTCTGATGGACGAGAAGGAAATCGGTCGGGTTTGGAATTTCCGTGATATCACCGAAAGAAAAGCCATCGAGCGGACCATCGATTTCGAAAGAAGACAGCTACTGTCCATATTCGACAGCCTCGACGAAATCATTTACGTGTCCGATCCGCATACCTATGAAATGATCTTTATGAACCGGCGCTTGAGGGATTTGACCGGAAAAGACGTATTGGGCGAGAAATGTTACAAAGCGCTACAAGGATTGGACTCGCCCTGCCCGTTCTGTACCAACTCGATCATTCTTGCCAACGGCGGCGAACCCTATCGCTGGGACCATCACAATCCACTGACTCACACCGATGTGGCCATTGTCGATCAGATTGTTCGCTGGCCCGATGGCCGCGACGTGCGCCTTGAATTCGCCATGGACGTCACCGAGCGCAAACGGGTGGAAAAGGCGCTGAAAAAGTCGGAAGAGAAACTGCGCTCCATTTTTTCAGCGATGGAGGACGTGATCTTCGTCATCGATCGAGATGGGCGCTACATTGAGATCGCTCCCACGCAGACCGCTCTTTTATACCGACCCACCGGCGAACTGCTGGGAAAAACTCTCGAGGACGTTTTTCCCCCCGAAACCGCTACGGAGTTCCTCAGGGCTCTTCGCAATGCCCTCGATCGGCAGAAGTCCGTCTCCCTCGATTACTGTTTGACAATCGAAAACCGTGAAGTCTGGTTTTCAGCCGTGATTTCACCACTGTTGGACAATCAGGCCATCTGGGTCGCCAGGGATATCACCGACCGGAAAACCGGTGAGGAGCGCTTGCGCCTTTCCGAGAAAAAATTCTCGGAGATTTTCACCATGACCCCGGATATCGTCGCCATCACGCGCCTGGATGACGGCAAGATCCTTGATGTCAACCTAGGTTTCGAAGAGATTACAGGGTGGAAGCGAGACGAAGTTTTGGGACGGACCACCAGCGAGATCCGTTTTTGGTGCGAAATAAAAGACCGCGCACGTTTGGTGAAGAATCTGTCCTCCAGCGATGGTGTCGTACAACGCGAAGTGGATTTTCGTTTGAAAAACGGCGAGATCCGCACCGGAGTGTACTCTGCGAGGGGGATTCGGATTTCCGGCGAGAACGCACTGATTTTCGTGTTGCAGGACGTGACGGAACGGCGACGTATGGAACATGACCGCCGCCGGTTGGAACAGCAACTGTTGCAATCCCAGAAGCTCGAAGCCATCGGCACGCTGGCGGGAGGCGTGGCGCACGAGATCAACAACCCCATCGGCATCATCATCAATTACGCCCAACTCATTCGGGACGACGTAGAGCAGAAAACGCAAGTTCACGACGATGCGACGATGATCGTCGAGGAAGGCGAGCGTATCGCCAAAATCGTCAAGGATCTTCTCTCTTTCTCACGTCAGGAAAAGGAGACCCACAGCCCAGCCTTTTTAGAAGACGTGGTGCAAAGTACGATGTCTCTTGTCGGGAAGCTGTTGAGCAAGGCGAACATCGAAGTGACGTTGAATCTCGAAAGCGGGCTTCCCAAAGTGAAGTGCCGTACCCAGCAACTCATGCAGGTGTTGATGAACCTTCTTACCAACGCCAGGGACGAACTGGAAGACGCCTATCCCGGAACCGACGAGCGGAAAACCATCGAGATTGTTCTCACAAGATTCACCAAGGATGAAACTCCGTGGCAGCGTATCGTCGTGATTGATGGTGGCCGGGGAGTCCAAGAAGCGGTGCGCAACCGGATATTCGACCCGTTTTTCACCACCAAGTCCAAAGACAAGGGAACGGGGCTGGGACTGTCGATCAGTCACGGCATCGTGGGCGATCATCATGGGGAACTTTGGGTGGAAAACCGTAAGGATGGAGGCGCGGCTTTTTACATCGACATCCCGGAAGACAACGGCTGGAATCCTCCAAAAACGATCTGATCCGCTTGTGACTTTGGGAAGAAACGGCAGCATTTATAGAACAGCCAAGGGGTCGGGCTAGAAATCAGCCCGACCCACTCTCTACTACCGTAACTACTTGAAATAACAAGTATTTATTCGTTTCATCCAGCCGTTGATTCAGGTTTCCCGATCTGAACCATTCGTTCAAATGAAAACCCAAGCAAATACTTGAAACGACAAGTGATTTCTTTGTTTCATCAAAGAATACCCGGCATGTAAGGCTCGGCGTCGGGGTGGGGCGACCATTGCTTCCCGTTGCGTGGCAACCACAGGATGTGGAACGCCGTCTTCGCCCCGGAAGGATTGTCGAATTTCACGGTGTGCCGACCCTTGCTTAGCGGGAAATGGGCGGATTGCACCGGCTTGCCGTCGATCTCGATATGCAGCTTTTTCAAAGCCGCTGCCGGTTCGATGAAATACCAGCCTTCGGTGATGGCAAGAAACTGCAGGTCTTTCGATTCCGTGACCTCATATTTTCGTCCCCAGAGGCGTATCTCCCCGGAATATTTCTGGAAATTGGTTTCAATGAAACGCCGCAACAGCATCGGCAGGTCGGGATAGCGGTCGTCGAACACGACGGCGACCGTTTCCTTCTGGACGATGGCTTCCGGCACTTCCCGGTTGAGTCTTGCGGCAAAGTGCGTGCGGATGTGGTGGTCGGTATAATAATGAAAGTAAGGATGCGGTCGCGTGATCGCGGTGCCGGAATTGTCATAGACCATATCGTTTGGCGCAGTGAGTTGCAACAGGGAGTTGATCGTTTCGAGTTGCGGTTCGTTGGGTTTGCTCTGCACGCGAATCGGGTATTGCTCGACCGAGTAGAAAAACATCAGTCCGCCGAAAAGCGCCAGTCCCACGGCAAATACCCGAAGATGTGCGCTGCCCCACAGACGCTCGAAAAGCCGCGCTGCGCCGCGTCCCGCATAGATGGAGGACACCCCGAAAAAGGGAATCGTGCTGTAGGCGTAGGGAGCGGGTTGAATGACATAGGAAATGAAGGTGGAGAACAGCGAAAGCAGAAGCAGTTTCTCGATCGCCGGATCGAAGGTCTTGGAATCCGTGGATTCCGAACCCCGCAAATGCGCCACGGAATGAACGACGCCGTAGGCTGCAAGCAGCATCAGCCACCACGAGGAGCGCAACTCGTCGAGCATCGGATACACCCAGGAGAAGCCCAAAAAGATGCCCCGTTGTTCGGCAAAATAGCGAAAACACATGGTGTAGAGCGCACTTAACGAACCATTGAAAGCCGCGTGCAGCACGAAACAGAGCAGCACCAAAACAAACGCCCCCGTAAAAATCAGAGGCTTTTCCAGCACCCGTTCCCGTTTTTCCTCGGAGGGCTTGAAGACATCCACGAGCCACGCCGCGAAAAAAACCGCCCCGTACACCAGTGTTTTCTGCGATCCCCAGACCGCCAGCGCCAGCGCTGTGCCGGAAAGGACGTGAAAAGCGAGCACGTGTCGGTGGCGATACGAAAGCAGCGCCAGGGTAAGCAGGAAAAAGAAAAAGGCAATGGAATCGTTACGGATTTCTAGGCTGTAGTTCGCGTAGGGAAACATGCCGATCATCGCCAGCGAGCCCAGCAGCATCGCCGCGCGACCCCAGCCCCGGTTCAGCCGCGCGCCGAGAAACAGCGAAACAACGAACAGCCCCAGCATGAACAGCCGCATGGTAATCAACTGCCCGGCAGAATCTCCATGCGAGGCCGAAATCAGGCTGAGCAGTTGTGGCAGTAAAGGCAGGTGGCTTTCGAAGTAGTCCCGAAACGGCACCAACCCTTGCGAAATCGACCACGCGCCGTGGGCGTACTCGAACTCGTCGAGGGCGAAGAATCGACTCAAGGAAAAAGGCAGGAGCACGCGCAGCAGCAGAATGAGGAGAAGCAGCATTCCCCCCCAGAATAAAATCTCCGTCCCGCGCGTTTTCAGTTCGGCGAAAAGATCCGTTTTTTCCGTCACGGCGCTGTTTCCTCGTGTTCGATGGGTTTGGATCATGGACCGTATCGATGCGTTCCGATACGGAAACACGAGTATAATTCAGACCTTCGGGACAGACAAGCAAACGGGGGCTTTTTCTGGTCCGGGTCTGACCCATCCCCAGTTTTTCATCCAAGAGGTAAAACGCTCATGGTGAGTGATTTGCAAAGCAAATTGTATCGAACCATGGCGTTTTTTCGTAGATATCCCTCGATAAACCGCCCTTATAGGCGGCACTCGGGACGAGCGGACTCATGATATCCTTTATCAATTTAGATTTTCATAAAACTGGGGATGGTGCAGATCCGGGCGTCCATTCCTTCATTCAACGAGTCAAGTTCACGCCTGATTCGGAATGAAACCGACCTACACAAAACCTGCTTCAGCGTCGGATCTCCGCCCGTCCCGCTCCTTCTTCCGAGATCGTGACGGAGACGTCGGGAAGCATGGTGGTGTTTCGAACGTCGTAGGTTCGCAATACCACGTTTTCGCCGGGTGCGCCTTCCAACTCCACGTTGAAGCCGTTTTCGACCGCTTCGATGGTCTTGAAGCGCTTGTAGGCCATCGTAACGAATTTCCCCGGCTCGCCGATCAGCGCCAGATCGTTGGTGAACACGGGAACGATTACGGCGTAGACGAAATCTCCCAACCCCTCGACCGGCTCCCATTCCATTGTATTTTCGGCTAGTTGCGCCGTTTCGGCACGCCAGTCGTACCAGACCATCTTCCCGGACACGTCGAAATCCATGTTCAGATTCACCGACCAATCCGTCACGAGATCCGGCCAGACGAACATTTTCCCTAAATCTTTGCCGTCGTATTGCAGACTTTCCTGGAGTTCGTCCAGGCTGTCGCGCTCGGGGTGGTTCCGTGAAAGGTGATAGGCTGCGATGTAACCCCAACGCTGACTTTCGTTGTCGCGTTTCGACCAGGCAATTGTCGTATAGGGGCGGGTGTGGTCGAGAAACATCGGATCGATGGGCATGGCGGGACGGTCGGGTTTGAGCAGCAGGCCGTCGTCCCGGCAGGTTTTCATGAGGATTTCACGGTTCGCTTTTCCGATGGCGTCGCCCACGCCGACCATTCCGGCGGAAAGCGTCGAAATCAGCGCCTCCGCCTCGCCGCGCTCCTCGGAGGAGCGGAAGTTGTCTTTGAACGGCCAGAGCCCCAACGTCGCCACTACCATGTTGACCGTGTGAAACTGCGGCCAGTAACAGGCTTTGCAGACGTTCGCGGCATAGTCGATGGAGGTCCGCACAGTGGTGGGAGCACTGCGGTGAACGGAGTCGAGTAAATGAGGCGCCGCTGCCATGCACAGTTGCGTGGTGACTCCTGCCCTTTTCGCGGCGGCATCGTCCATACTTTTCATCCAGGAAGGTCCGGCAGTGAGGCTTTCCCGCAGTGCGGGTACACCCCAGAATTGCTTGACCAACCAGTCCTGTTCGTAGGTGAATCCGCCCCAGGCGAGGACATTCCCGATAAAGAGATCGTATAAGCGGCTATTTTCAGGCAAAAGCATCCCGTCGCCCTGGATAAAATCATAGTCGCCCAGATAATCGTTGGTTTCCGCCAGCCAGCGGTTGTGGAACATCAGCGGCAACCCCAGCTTTTGTTGAAAGATTTTCAGCCCTTCCGGAAACATCGAAGGCAGCGGCTCCCATCGAGTCAATCCTCCCGGCGAAAGCGAGTCCATGTTTTCCTTGTAGTACCACCAGCTATCGAGCTGCATGTAACCATAGGGAATCTTTCGTGTTTCTGCTTCGTCGCGCACCGCCAGAAGCGTTTCCTCCTCGTTCATCCCTTCTTCGGTATTGTAGTAGTATGCGGCTCCGTTGTCCGTCCAATAGCCTAAATAGCTCAGACCGGGATCGGCGTAAGGATCGGGGGGTGTTTTTTTGCCTTCGCTCTGCATGGCACTACCCCAGGCGATCAGAGTGTTGAGAATACCTTTTCCAGATGCCACCACGAAACGCTGAGGACCCTCGGCGTCGATGTACTGCAATTCTCCATTCAACCCGTAATGAATCTCGCCATCTTCGAACCAGACCAGCGCGGCGAAAGGATGGTCGAAGGCCGACATCACGATGCAGTTGAATTGGTCGTCGAATAGAATCAACGGACCGGGAGTGCGCAGGGACTCGCGCCAGGGCGGCATCATCGGCGTGAGCCAGAAGTTGAGTAGGTGTTTGTAGGAGGCATCCACCGGCACGGAATCGAAAACGTAGGACGGTTCCTCGTACACTCCGGTGGGTTTCAAAGCAATTTCTTGTGGCAAATCATAGGTTTCCGTATGGGCTATTGGAAAGGGATCGGTATATTCGCTTCTGTTATTGTAAACACCGATTTCTCCATCGGTATTTCCACCGAAAGGCGAGGATTTACCGTCCGACGAACAGCCGGAAAACGGGATGCATGTTGCGAGATAGAAAAACAGGACGAAAAGCGTCGGTCGCATGGCGCAATTTCCTTGGTTTGTCACAAACGAAGCGCCCATTTCGGGGAGACCGCTCCATTCAAGGATACTATTTTGGCAAAGATAGGACGATATAATCCATCATGGCATGAAAATGCACAAGAAATCCCGAAAATCTTCAATGCAACCGACAAACCGTTAGCGGATCGTCAACTCCCCATGGGTGGAGAAGCCGTCCTTGTGATGCACCGTGTACAGGGTGAAGGCGTCGAAAGCCATCAGGGTGGGTAGAATTTCCTGCTCCCAGAACTTGAACACCTGATGGATCTGCGTGTTAGTGCAGACGGCGTCGGGCCGCAGGGCTTCCATGGATTTCGCCGCCTTGGGGAGGTCCATTTTGAGTTGCATGACGCGATCTTTACCGGAAAAGCCTTCGATTTTACGGCGGTTTTTCAACGCCGTCTGCAAGGCTTGCGTGCCGATACCCACGAAAAATACCTGCTTTTCGTAGCCGTATTGCAACGGTAGGCCGTTGACGACGATTTCGTGCATCGTCCCGCTTTTTCCGACAGGCTTGCGCACGAGGCTGCGCTTGTCGGCTATGGCGTTGATTTTCTTGACAAATCCCTTTGCGTTCGCACCCTTGCGGATGCCGGTGGCGGCGACCAGCCGGAAGTGTCGTAACAGGTCGAGTTCGCCCAAGCCCTGTCCCATGCAGGCGGTCTGGTCGAGCGGCGCGACACCGTACAGGTTGACGAGCAACTCCCCGTTGGACAGGGCGAAGATGTCGTCACGGATATTCAGGCCGCTTTCTTTGAGAAACTCGGCCTCCACTTTTTCAAAGCTGCTGCTCCAGGCGGGGACGTCTTTGGAAAATACTTCCACCCACTCTTTGGCCAGGGCGAAAAAGCGCATCGATCCCAGTGTGTCGGGATTGAGTTTCAGCGAATTCAGCCGGGAATTTCCCACGGCCTTCATCTGGCTACTGAATTTTTTAACCTTGTCCTTCGGTCCGGTGACAGCATGGACAAAGGCGAGCTTTTTGTTGCTGAAGGTCATTCCGGCGATCTGCCCGTCGAACACACCGGCCCATTTCACAAGGCTATCGAGGTCCGAGAGGGCGGCTTTCTGCTCTTCGGTTTCAGCCGTCGTCCCGGCTTTTTCCTGCAACAGGGAGACGTCGCTTTTCACGTCCTTCAAAAAGGTCTGGTAATCGCCCACCTGGACGAGCGAAGAGCCGGGCTCGATGCGGTCGAGCAACGCCGAAAAATACGCCGCTTTGGCCAGGCTATCTGCGGGTTTCAGTTCGAGCGCAGCCTGGAAATGCCGCTCGGCCCATGCGGGCGTCTCGGGGAAAAACATCATATATATCATGCCGTTACGCTCGGCCAGCATCAGCACGACTTTGGAGTCCGGCGTGCACGAGAGGCGGAAAGTCGTCCGAGTGCTACCCCATTTTTCCTCGATTTCGCAGGGCTTGGCGTTGCCGACGTTGAGCGCCAGGGTTTCGAGGCTTTTTCTGGCCTTTGCCGTGTCCGAAGTCGCGGCGACGATCAGCGGCGGCCCCTCCTGCCCCAATCCGAACGCGGAAAATCCCTTGGAGACATCCAGTCCCGACTGGTTGAGTTCTTCCGGATGAAAGGGATTGTAGCCGAAGGTTCCCTTGACGGTCTGCTCGAACTGCGCCAGATCGAATTTGGAACTGTTGGCCGCGAACTTCACCAGAAGTTCGTTCAGACTGGACAAGGAACGGTCGAAATGCGCAACCAGAAAAGCGTATCCGGCCTGATTGGGCACGCCTGCCGCAAGGGCTTCGTAACGGGCGCGTTCGTCGGCAGTGGGGCCTTTGGCCCAACCGGGAGAGGCTCCCCACAGGATCGAAAGCACGAGACAGACGAACGAGACTTTCCACATACGAAGAAACGGTACTTTTCGGTTCATTTTGTTCGTTTTCCTCACCCCTCAGTGGCAGGTTTTCCACTTTTCGCTGAAGGTTTCCATGACCTTTTTTGCGGCTTCGCCTTTGAGAGGGCGCGGACCGCCTCCCCCGTTCACGAGCGGCAGAAAATCGTAGGAAACAACACCTCGGCGATTGATTTCCACGACGAATGCCAGTCCGGAAGCGCCGCCGTCCCGGTCATCGATCCAGACACCCGGTGAAAACAGCGCCAGTCCGTCCACCGTTTCACGAATCGTGCGCGGCACGCGGCCTCCCTGGCCCACCACCAGAGCGGCTCCCGCCGTCAATGCGGCGTCCGCCAGCCTGCGTTCCTCCTGGGTCGGACAGGCGTGAGAAGGCGCACCCCGTTCCAGGAACACCACGACCACATCGACTTCGGAGGCCAGCGCCCGCACATCCGTGCGGATGGCGTCTTCCTGTTTGAAAAGAGGCGCATCGATTCCGGCGAATCCGGGACGGATTTCCGTCGCGAAAGAATCTATAGAAAGGGACGAGGATTTGTCAACAAAGAGGTACCCTAAAAAACCTACGCGAATGCCTTGTATCGTCATCACTACCGGCTGCCGTGAGGCGGCGAAATTCTCGCCTACGCCGACGGTTCGGATTCCGGCACGCTGCACTCCCCTCATGGTATCCATCATTGGCCCCTGCCCGCAGCGGGCAAGATCCGCCGAGAACGCCCCAAACAAATCGATGCCGCTGGCCTTGAATACGGATTCGGCCTCTTCGGGGCGATAATGGGGTTGGGAGCGCGTGCACTTCGTATCGAGCGAGGTAAACGGCGTGGCGAGTCGCGCGGAGATGAAATCGGTGTCTTTAAGCACTCGCAACGTGGCGGCGAACGGATCGCCACTTTCCAACTCTTTCAGCGGGTGTTTGGCGGGATCGAAAACGAGGCTTCCCAGAAACGCCAGCGTGGCGCGATTTCCGCTTTCGTGAATCGTCCGATCGTCCTGCAATTGCACGGCCCCGTTGGTGCGTCCCGATTCGATACGGCGTCGGGTGAGGAACAGCGAGCGCACCACCTGGCCCGACTCGAAGCGGTCCACCCGAAAACGCAGGTCGGCTTCTTCGTCGCCGGAAACGTAGACGTAATCCTGCACGCTACGTGAGGAAAAGGGCGTTCCGGAAGGTAACTTTTTCTTCTCCTGGCTTTTCATCTCCCCGAAACGACTCGACAATTTCCGTCGCAATCGGGTGACATCGCTTTTTTTGGGGCGGTGAAAACTGAACTCGACCTGGTACAGTTCGTCGCTTTTGAAAAACACCGCGACTCGCGCGTCTCCGAATTCCGTAGCCGTGTTTTTATGGAACTTGAGGATTCTCGTACGCTCGAAGGTGTCGAGACCGTGGGAGGTCCGCACGAAACCCCGCTCCTGACGCGAGAACTCCGAGTAGGAGATGCCATACGGCACGTTTCCGACGGGTTCCAGCGCCCAGGCGGCAGCAGGAAGGCAACAGAGCCATCCGATGATTGTGAAAAGGAAACTCTTGCTCAAAAACTGTCTCTTTGCTAGCGTGACATCCATCGTTATAACTACCCTAACACATTTTTCCGGTCGAAGTGAAATCAGCGTGAAACATCTTTGGCGAAACATACTCCATTCAATTTATTTGTGGGTCTTTCTGGCATGTTTTCCGTGGTCGGCTTTGGCCCAGCCTTCGGCGGAAGACCGCCTTCAGGCGCTCTACAGTGACCGTCTGAACCTGCTGCCGAACGGCGAACCGGAAATCTCCGTGGGTATAAGCTGGAGCCAGGACCGCATCACGTTGTTGTTCCACGGATCGTCTCAAATGAGCGGATTGCGCCCGGAAGAGTCGCTACGCCTGGAAAAGGACGCGGTGCTGAACATCGACGTGGCGAAAAGCACGCCAGCCAAAACGAAGGTCTGGCTGTCGGTGGCGACGCTGGCCGAAAAAGACGATTCCCGCATTCAAGCCATACGGGAAAAATGGAAAAGCCGGGGCGTGGATCTGGAATTGAAACGCATCGGGGCGATGTTCGCCATTCACGGTCAGGTGATCCGCAATCGCCGCTATCTGTTGGTGGCGGGACCGTATAAAAGCCGCTGGGATGCTCAACACGAGGAGCTTTCCTGGTGGCGGCGCTGGGGTGAACGGGCGCACCTGCACGAGGAATTGCTGGAACGTCCCACCGGTCGCCTGCTGGTGCGTGACGCCGACGGTGCGCCCTTGCTCGAAACCGGAGCGTATCTCTCGTTTTCGCCGGTCGATCCGCAGGGGCGCATCAGTGCGGTGGACGTGGATTTCGACATCGGTTTTAAAAACAAGCGCGGACGCCGCACCTATCGCGGCTCGCTGTACGTGACAATCGGCTCCGACGGCAAACTGGTGCTTGGCAACGTGCTTCCGCTCGAAGACGTGGCGATGGGCACGGTTCCGGCGGAGATTTTTTCCACCGCTCCGATGGAAGCGCTCAAGGCCCAGGCGGTCGCCGCGCGCGGACAGTTGCTGGTCAAGCTCGGACTGCGGCATCTGGCCGATCCGTTCCAGGTCTGCGCCAGCCAGCATTGCCAGGTGTATGCCGGAGCGCTCGCCGAACGCGATAGCACTACAAAAGCGGTCCGGGAAACGCGCGGAGAATTTCTTTTCCTGGGTCAATCGCCCGTCGATACGGTGTATTCCGCCCATTCCGGGGGACATACGGAAGACAACGAGGTGGTCTGGAACCAGACACCTTCGCCTGCTTTGCGTGGGGTTCCGGATGGAGATCCGCCGCCGGGTCCGCTCGACAACCCCTTCAATTTACAACGTTTTCTCGATTCGCCCCCCATGAGTTTCGCCGCCCGCTCGGGATACAATTCCAAACGCCTGCGCTGGACGCGCACCGTCGAAGCCGAGGTGCTCGACACGGAGGCCGACAAGCAGTACGGCACGGGACGGATTCTGGGTGTGGAAGTCATGGGACGGGGCGTTTCGGGACGGATGAAGGGCCTGAAACTGCGCGGAACCAAACGGGAAATCATCGTCTGGCGGGAACTGCCCATCCGGCGGTTGTTCGGCAACCTGCCCTCGGCGTTGGCAGTTATCGAGGAGGAACGTGACGAGCGCGGTCAGATTCTACGGTACCACATCCGAGGCGCGGGATTCGGCCACGGCGTCGGCATGTGCCAGACCGGAGCCATCGGTCGCGCCAAGGCCGGGCAGGACTATCGGCAGATCCTGCGCGCCTATTACGGTGGCGCGGAATTGAAAAATCTTTATTGATTTCAAGTTGTTAGAGTGGTTCTTATTTGATTTTGGCGACAAAGGGCGGCACGGGCTAAGCGACGTGAAACGTCTGCTTGCCCGTGTACAAACGATGTTCATGGGTAACCTGCGGTTGGCCTATGGCACCCGCTATGAAAATGATCGTTAAAACCATTTAAAAATCGTTAGATGAATGACGGACGAAAAAAATCACCCGTCCTGAAGATCCTGGAAATCTACTCCCGTCCGAGGCCCTTCCGGTTCCAGAGCAGGCGCAACCCGAAGCCGAGCAGGAACAGGCTGAGCCACAACAAGGCAGAACCCGGAGTTCCCATGGAGTGGCAGCCGTCGTCGATCACGCCGGGTGCCTGATCCTCGTCTCCACCGGAACCGGACGGATTTTCGCTCTCGGTTTCTTCTGTAATTTCAACAAGTTCACTCACTTCATCCACATCCTCGGAAAGCTCTTCCTCGGCGACTGTGTCCGTATCCTCGGCAAGATCTTCGTCGCCGGGCAGATCGTCCACCAAGTCGTCTTCCGACTCCCACGGTTCGTCCCCGTTTTCCAGGTCTTCATCGGCGGGAAAAGTTTCTTCCTCCTCGGCGTCCTCGAGTTCATCATCCAGGTCGCCATCCACATCGGAAATCGGCTCGAAGAGAATGGAAAACGCCCCCGCTTCGGCTGCATCGGTGGAGTCCACTACGATCCACAGCGACGTGTCGTCCTCGTCGATCACGATGGGAGCGAACTGCTCGATATCCCCCGCGTTTCCGGCGTTGACGACGGTCGGGCAATACGAGGGCAGACACTCGTCGAGCAGCAACAGCACCGGGTCGAACCCGTCTTCGGGCGCGACCGTCAGTCTGTACTGGCCCACCGGCGGCTGCACTTCGAAAAAGACGTCCGGACCTGTGGTGGAGGATACCGGTAGGCAGGGCGGTTGTTCGGCGTAGGTGTCGAGAAAACCTTGCGTCGTGGAATGCTGCAACTCCCCGATTTCCAAGGGAATCGGTCGGTTGCAACGTTCGCCGTCGCTGATGGACAGGCACGCACCATCCACGCACAGGAAATCTCCGCTCTCTTCCGCATCGCAAGCCGTCCAATCCGGCAACGCCTCCGACGTGCAGCCCTCGGACGTATCGCAGCCGTTGACGGTGCAGGGGTTCTCGTCGTCGCAATCCACCGAATTTCCTAGACATTCGCCGGACATACAGACGTCTTCGTCCGTGCAGGCGTTTTCGTCGTTGCAGGCGGTCTCGTCGGGAACGTTTTCGTACAGGCAGCCCTGTTCCGTGTCGCAATGCTCGGTGGTGCACTGGTTTCCATCGTCGCAATCCACCGAATTTCCTAAACATTCCCCGGACAGGCAGGCATCCCCTTCGGTGCAGGCGTCTTCGTCGTCGCACGCGGTTTCATCGGCTACGAGATCGTACAGGCAACCTTGCACGGTGTCGCAACGGTCGGTGGTGCACATGTTGTCGTCATCGCAATCCCTTGTATTTCCTAAACATTCCCCGGACAGGCAGGCGTCCTCGACCGTGCAGGCGTCCCCGTCGTCGCAGGTCGTGGCGTCGGGGAGATCCTCGTGCAGGCAGCCCTGCAGCGAGTCGCAGCTATCGGTGGTGCACCCGTTGTCGTCGTCGCAATTCCTTGTATTTCCTAAACATTCCCCGGAGAGGCAAGCGTCTTCCACCGTGCAGGCGTCTGAGTCATCACAGGCGGTGGCGTCGGGAAGATCGTCGAAAGTGCAACCCGAAAGCGGATTGCAGCCGTTGGCGGTGCAGGGATTGTCATCCTCACAGGTTTTCGTCGTGCCGGTGCAGATCGTGGACAGGCAGACGTCCTCGACCGTACAGGCGTCGCCGTCGTTGCAGGGGGTGTTGTCGGCAAAATCGTGGGGCAGGCAGTGGCCGGAGCCGTCGCAGGCATCCTGGGCCGAACACGGGGCCGGACCGTCGCCGCATACGGTTCCTACGGCCTGGAAAACGTCGGTCGGACATTCGCCGGAACTCCCCGTGCAGGTTTCCGCCACGTCGCAGGTGCCTGCGGCGGCGCGACATACCAGGCTGAGCGGCTCGAAATGGCATTGTTCGTTGCAGCAATCGCCACCCTCGCAGTCTTCGCCATCCACCACGAGGTTGTCCCCGCAGATGTTGCTGCAATCAAAGCCATCGCCGGAAAAGCCTTCGAGGCAGGCGCAGTCGTATCCGCCAGTGGTGTTGATGCAGGTGGCGTGGGGGTCGCACTCGTGGTTGCCTTCCATGCATTCGTCAGTGTCTTCAAAGACATACGCCGCTTCTGCAATGGCGCTGGGCTCCCAGCCTTCGCGAAACGCGCGCATTTTGACTGTCACCGTTTCATGAATGGAAATCGGCGTGGTGTACAACGTGGAAGCTTCGGTAGGGTCGGAACCGTCGGTGGTGTAGCGGATGGAACTGCCTAGCGTGGCGCAACTCGCCGTACAGTCGAAGAATACGCCATATGTCCCAGAAGATGGCGTAATCACTGGAGTTTCCACCGTTCCTGTAACACGCACCTCCATTTCGTCCACCATCGGGCAGCCGTAGCCGTCCGTAACCGTCAGACGGTAGGTGGTCGTCTCGGAAGGCAGGGCCAGCGGAGTCAGCGAAGTGGGGTCGTCGAGCCCACTGGCGGGTTCCCACAGCACGGTCCGGGTTCCCCAACCGCCCCTGGCGAAACCTCCCAATCGCACGGCCTGGCCGTTTTCGGACACCTTGTCCGGTCCGGCGTCCACCACGAGATCGTAATAGGTTTTCACGCCACCGGCGACCCAGCGATCCTTGGCGCGGTTGTTGTGGGATTTGAAGCCCTGCGGCACGCCGATGGGCGGCCACGTGGCGGCGAGATGGCAGGTGTCGTCGCCGGTGGAAAGATAATAAGTTTCATCCGAAAGAGAGCCGGTGTTGCTTGGTGTGACGTCGCCGTCCACCCGGTTACCGTACTCGTAATGTCCGCCACCCCGAATTTCGTAGGAACTCCCGTAGGCGACGTTGAAGAAAAAGCTGTAGTTGTCCTCGGTGATGTCGTTGCCAACCACGTTCTGATTCGCGGTCGCCTGGGCTCCGCCCGTGGCGCTCGTGAAGTTCAGCCCGTACAATTCGGTGCGGTTGCGGAAAAACGTATTGTAGGGCCCGGACGGTCCCCAGTAATGGTCGATCATGATCGTTTGCACGATGTTGCCTTCGAACAGGTTGGCGTAGGAATAATGCCCGTGCAGCGAAACATCCCCGCCGAGGTCGTGAAAGGTCTCGGAGCGGTAGTTGTCGATGGAATAATTGTAGGCCACCACGTTGCCGTTGGCCCCCATTTTGGTCATCATCGCGTGGCGCAAGTGGTTGAAAACATTGTTGGAAACCAGGCATTCCCCGGCGTGGTTGTTCAACGTCACGCCGTATCCCCGCGTGCCGCTGCCGTCGTATCCGAAAGCATGGTGGATGTAGCAGCCCGTCACCTCGATACGGGTGCTGGCGTTGATCATCACGTGCGACCCGGCGCTATATTCGCTTTCCACGCCCTTGACCCAGCAGTCGGCGGCGTAGGCGAAGCCGATGTTGTACCCGGCCCCGGTGGGATTGTCGATGCGCTTGATTTTCAGGGTTTCAACACCCACGTTTCTTTTCGGGCGCAGCTTGCGGATTTCGGGATTCAACCCGGCTTCGTATGTGATGCGCAACGGTTGGGCAAGCGTCAACGTGTTGCTGTTTACGGCAGTGATTTCAACGATTTGCCCCACGGCGTAGTTGGCCCAGTCCGCCGGATTCGTGTCCCAGCTTCCATTTGTTTCGTGCAACTCGCCGAAATCTCCGGCCTGGAATACGGAGCCATCGGCGACCGTCAAGGTGCTGGAGCCTTTCGAGTAGCCCGACTGCACCGCGATGTAGCCCGATCCGCTGGAGCCGGATACGCTGAAGGCGTTGACCGCGGCGTCGTTGAGATCGAAATTCAAGGTCACGGACTGGCTGGAGGCTCCCCGCACCACCACTCCGGCGGGAATCGAAACGGTGGAGGTGAAAAGATAGGTTCCCGCTGGGAAATAGACCACGCCCGGTTCCCCACCCAGCGCAGAAAAAGCGGATGAAATCGCCGTGTTGGTGGAACTGCTGCCGTCGTTCGCCGCACCGAAATCCGTGACGTCCACATACGTAGCCGGTTGAGGAACATCTCCCGGATACCCGGCCACGCTCCAATCCACGCGCCGTGCGGCGGAGATCACCTGGGCGTGCAGGGCCCCGGAAACCAGCGTCGTGACAAGAAAGAGAGCGATCGAGGTCAAGAAACGGACGTGCATGAGAATCTCCTGTATCCACAGCGAATATTCGTGGGTTGCAACGGACCGGCTTTTTCGTCTCGATACGGATCGTCCTGGGAAACGAGTCTTTGTCCCGAAGAAGAACGCACGCGAAAATTTCCCGCAATCACGGAAACTTCCGCGCCTCGGAATTTCTTTCCCTTCCCATGGGTGCCTGTCTGTTTCATCGCCGCACAACGTTATCGTCTATTGTATTCACCCTTCGGCAAACATCAACGGATTCGTTTCGGAATCTCCGTTTTCGCTCCTATTTATCGGTCGTCGGCAGTAAAAATGAAATCCATCATAAAAAATCCGTTCCGGATTCTTCAAAGTGGAAAATGTCTCGAAATCCGGCACATTAAGTGACATTCATCATGTTGACGAACGTTTCCGAAAAGATAATAATACTTCGGTTTTGAGACTTGGTTCCGTTTCAGGAGGTTCCCGATGATCCGTACTCCGCTTTTCCGCGCCTTTCCGCTGGTGTTGCTGCCGTTGGTGTTGTTCCTGACGTTCTGCAACGAAGAAGAACAGACCGGAGTCGCCACCCGTTTTTACCTTGGTTACGGCGAAGCGGACATCACGCCCGAACTCGGTGTTCTGCTGGGCGGGTACGGAACACCGAGCATTCACCGCGATTGCGTGGGCATCAACGATCGTCTGCGCGCCCAAATCGCGATTTTCAAAAACGACGCCGGAGAAGCGTTTATCCTGATCGGTATGGATTCCGCCGGATATTACTACGATTTCGGCGACCAGGGGCCAGGGATCAAGGCTCTGCGCGAATCCATCGTCGAAGCCATTTCCGACACGGTGACGCTGGAACCCCAGCACATTCTTTTGGGTTCCAGCCACAGCCACACCACGCCCGATCTCGTCGGCATCTTCCAGGATGTCAACCAGGCGATTTCAAAGGACTTTTTGGAATGGCACGTCGAAGTTATCACGCAGGCCGCCGTCGAAGCCGCCGGAGCGATGGAAGAAGCGGAACTTTTCTTCGGAAAGACCGAACTCGTCGGCTACACCGGTCGGGATGAAGACTGCTCGGAGATCCTGGACGATTCCGTGACCGTGATGCAGGCCAAAAACGCCGAGGGAGATGTGCTGTTGACCCTCACCAACTACGCCAAGCATCCTACTCAGCTTCCCTGGGCCGACAACATCGTCTCGGCGGATTACATCTGGGGCTACCGGGAGGAAATCGAGCAGCGCACCGACGCACCCGCCATGTTTTTACAGGGTTTTTCCGCCGCCGTGCACGACGGACCGCTGTCCCCGGACGTGCCGGGTGCGGACGAATACGAGCGCACCTACAACATGGGGAAAATCCTCGCCGATTCGGCGATGGAGGCAATGGAGAACCCCTCCCCGGCGGAAGAATTCGACATCCGCCATCGCTGGACGACCTACACTTCGGGAACAGACGGCTTTTTCGACGATCTCGTCAATTACACGGGAGTTCCCTATCGTTATTTCATCGACGATCCCGAAACCGGACTCTTGGTCAAAGAACTGGAAGTGGGTTGGCATAAGCTCGGCCCGGCGGAATTCGCCTCGTTTCCGGGAGAATCCACCCCGGAATTCAGCCTGCGCCTGAAAGAGAAAATGGTCAGCCCACACAAGTTCATCGTGGGATTGGGCAACGACGATATCGGCTACATCATCGACCACGAATCCGTCGAGAACGACCCCGTGGACAAGCTGGTCAACTACGAATACAAAATGGGACTGGGGAGTTTCGGCGATCCCAGCACCTGGACGGCCATGGAGTCGCTGGGCTGGTTCGACGGGGGCTGGCAGGAATAACCCCACGGGTTCGGGCGAATTTATCTTCCTTTTTTGAGCCGATTATTACGGGCATTTTCCGCTATAGCGGGGATCTGTCGATTGGGCCAAATCATTCCACTTTACACAACATCTTGAAAATATTAGAGAATACGGCAGAATAACTCCTTGGGGGGAACCTGAAATCGAGGTCTAAGTCCTTCTTTACATGAAAAAAAGGCAAAGGTTTCTTGAGATTTCGGTTCATATGGAGTATGGGCTTACCTCAACTTGATCGGTGACGGTTGTCATCGATGAAAAAAGCGACACGAAACGAAACAATTGAATCGTTTTAATCCTTCCCGGCGAAGATTCTGCCGGGGGACGGGTCATACCGTATGAGAACATGGAGTGAAAAATGGAGAAATTTCAGCGACTTGTTGTAATCCTTCCCATCTTGACCCTATGGATGCTGCTCGGCCCGGTCTCGTCGGTTCAAGCCGAGGATGCCGCCCAGCCCACCGTAGCCCCGGAAACGGAAGCTGCGCCGGAAGCGGCTGAGGAACCCGCCGTTCCCGCCGCATCGGAAGTGGTGAACGTGAAACCCGCCAAGGTTTTCGAACCCCCGAAGCCGAAGAAAGGCGTTCAGGTTACCGTCTCCGAGAAAAAAGCCGAGGAGCCCAAGCGCGAGGCCAACGTCTTTACATCCGTCGGCAAGTACATCGAGATTTACGGCAACGTCAACCTCGACCTGATCTACGACAGCGGTCGGACGAATTCGGGCAACTGGATGCTTTTCCTCAAGCGTAACGGTGGAAAACACTGGAGCGACGACGCCGGGGCCGTGGTGTCCACAGGCGACAAGAACGATAACGAGTTCCAGGTCAATCCCCGCGGCAGCCGCCTCGGGTTGAACATCAAAGGCCAGGAAATCAAGGAAATCGGTGCGAAAATCTCCGCGAAAGCGGAAATCGACTTCTTCGGCGGGGACGTCTCCACGGGCGACTGGAAAGCCGTTCCCCGCTGGCGGCACCTGTATTTCGCCGTGGACTGGGGCTGGTTCGAATTCCTCGCCGGACAGACGTTCGATGTGTTTTCGCCGATGTACCCGGCGAGCATCGACAACGGCGCCACCTGGTGGATGGGCAATACCGGCGGTCGTCGTCCCCAGGCTCGCCTGACCTTCAAACCCCACTTCGACGATCAGGGCGTCTTCATCGGCCAGCTCGCCGTGGCCCGTCCCAGCACCGTGAGCGGCCATGACAACGATGGCGACGGCAACAACGACGGCGAAGACTCCGGCATTCCGCAGATCCAGTGGCGTCTCGCGGTGGATCGTCCCCTGTGGACGCAGAAATCCTTCGTCGTGGGCATCAGTGGTCACTATCAGCAGGAAAAAACCCAAACTCCGATCGGCATCAAGCAGAACGACACCTTCAATTCCTGGTCCGTGATCGGGGAACTGAGTATGCCGATCCTCGAGGAACTCGTGCTGCGCGGCGAAGTGTATTACGGTGTGAACTTGAAAGACATCTACGGCGGAGCATTGCAGGGCGTGAACACCTACCGGGGCGAAGAGATCGCCGCGCTGGGCTTCTGGGCCGACCTGACCTACACCCCGCTGAATTGGCTCAAAGTCGCCGCCGGATTCGCCATGGACGACCCGGAAGACGACGATCTGCCCAACCCGGAAACCAAAACCGACAACAACCTGTTTGTCTGGGCGAACCAGAGCCAATACGAAGCCGCACGCTGGCTGACCGGTCTGGGCTTTCTGCGCTCGACCTTCACCCTGGGAGGCGGGTTCTCGATCTCCGTGCAGTACACCTATGCCTTCACCGAGTACCGCCTGATTCAGAGCAACCCGCAGCTCGTCGGCACCGGCATGGCCGTGAAAACCGCCAGGGAAACGGCGGTGGATCACCGCGCCCAGACGACCTTCTGCTACAAATTCTGATAGTCCGGTCCCTGCAAGGACATTCCACCGGGTCGAGGCGTTAAGTCCGACCCGGTTTTTTATTGGCTGCCACCGGCGTATTGGAAAAGCTGATTACTCGAAAGGACTGATTCCAGAGGCTGGGCACTAGGGTCTGAGGAAAAGAAGCATCTGAACATTTCGGAACGAATTGGAATTCCGTTCCATTGTGACGTACCCGGCACCAAGCACACGGCACCAAGCATCCCAAACCTAGCCCCTGTTTTTCACCTTTAATGTCTGTCCGACAGAGACCGTCACTTTCCTTGCTTCTCTCTACTATTGCAATTATACTGATACCCGATCCACGAAACGTGACGTGGCAAAGGGGCTTCTTCACAGATTCGGGGAAAAAACGATTTAAAAACAGGGAGGAAACGATGGAAAAACGCACGAAAATCGTGTTGGCAATGGTGTTTTGTCTTTTACTGACCATGTGGGGTTGCGGTTCCGACGACGACGAAGGTTCCAACAACAACCCCAGCGGCGTGGTCGGGGAAACAGCCTCGGAAACGATTACCGCCGCCGATGGCGGAACGTTGGAGACAGCTTCGGGCAGCGCCAAACTGACCGTCCCGGCGGGAGCCCTCGACGAAGACCTGGAATTGTCGGTCACCACCGTGGCCACCGCCGGCTTCCCCGATGGTGACAAGCTGGGCAGCCTGGGATTCGAATTCGGTCCCGACGGCACGACCTTTTCCACGCCCGTGACCATCGCGCTTGCGTTTGACGGCACGGTACCCGCCGATCACAAAGCCGTGTTGGCGGTGCTGGAAGACGGAGCCTGGACCGAGGTGGAAGGATCGGGATTGGCTGGTGGCATGGTTTCCGGCGAAACCGATCACTTTTCGACCTACATCATCCTTTTCGTGGGTGACACGGCGACGATGATTACCGCCGAATGCGTGGACTTGGAATTCACCGCCTGCGGCGGCGATCCCACCGGCACCTGGGCCATCAAAGACATCTGCATCGAAATGCAGACCATCGAGAATCCTTTCAAAGACTATCCGGAATGCCAGGATATCGTCTACGCCTACAAAACCGACTGGACGGGTACGTGGGTCATCAACGGCGACGGCACGTTCAGCGTGACGAATTTCGGATTCACCCTGGGTCTGGACGTCCAGATTTCGGAACTCTGCCTGACCACGGCCTGGTCGAACCACACGGCGCAAGAAAGCTGCGATGAAATTTCGGAAAACGATACAGTCGGCAATTGCACCCTCGCCGACGGCATGTGTACCTGCGACGGCGAACCCGAACAGAAATCGTTTGGAGACATGACCGGCACCTGGACTACTGACGGCACCTCGATGACCAGCGAAGTGGAAGGCGGCGATGGACCGGAAACCGTCGAATACTGCGTGGATGGCAACCTGCTCATCAGCGAATTCAATATGGGCGAAGCCGAAGGCTACATCATCATGGAAAAAGAGTAAACCTCTGCAACATATTGAAAAAGCGGGGTTTCGACCCCGCTTTTTTCGTCTCTACGGCAGGATTCCCTTGCCCGACAGGTAGATCAACTCCCGCTCCAACTCCACATCGAAGCGCTCCCGGACTCGGGTGCGGACTTCTTCGACCAGCCGCCGGATGTCCTCGGCGGTCGCATTCCGATCGTTGACGATGAAGTTGTGATGTTTGGTGCTGACCGCCGCCCCGCCGACGCGCAAACCGCCTAATTCGGCGGCCTCGATCAGCCTCCCGGCGTAGTCGCCTTCGGGACGCTTGAACACGGAGCCGCAGTTGGGAAACTCCATCGGATATTTCGAGCGGCGCGTGGTGCGCACGGCCTCCATCGAGGCGTGAAGTTCTTCGGGCGGTTTGCGCTCGGAGACGTCGAAGCGCGCCCCAAGCACCACTCCCCATTCGTGTTTGAACAGACTCGTCCGATAGCCCATGTGCAGCGAATCGAGTGGCAGCCGCCGAAGTTCGCCCCTCGCATCCACGAAGGTCACATCAAGCAGCTTGTCCGCGATGGAAACGTCCATGGCGGCGTTCTGCACGATGGCTCCCCCCACCGCTCCGGGAATGTCGTAGAGAAAACCGAACCCGGCGCAGCCGTGGGAGGCGGCGAAGCGGGCCAGCGTCTCGTCGGAACAGGCGGCGGGGCAGTCGAGTACGTCGCCGTCGAGTTCCGGTTTCGCGCCAGGGTCCACGACGCGCAGCACGAGCCCCTCGATACCTTCGTCCGGGACGAGCACGTTGGAGCCGAGACCGAGAATCGTCAAGGGAATCGAATGCTTACGGCACAGTTGCACCAGCCGGAGGATGTCCTCCTCGCGTCCGGTTTCCACAAACACCTCCGCCGGACCACCGATGCGGTAGGTGGTATAGGGTGCCAGCGGGACGTTGGTTCGAAGGTTGAAATCGCTTCCTAAAAAGTCGTGAATTGCCGATTGCATCGTGGGTTTTTCCGTCGCCGATATTCATTCCGGCAATTGTTGGTTGGCGAAAACAGTTGTCATCTTCCGCGAAAGCGGAAGATCCAGAGCACTTAAATCATTATGGATTCCCGCCTTCGCAGGAATGACAGATTACATTCGGACATTCAGAATTACTTGCCGGTTCACTTAGCCATTATACAGTTTTCGTTCCTGGTTTCTTTTTTATCTTCTTTTTCGGGGTCTTTCCTGTCTTTTTCCCTTTCGGTGTGGCTTTTTTCTCCTTCGAGGGAGTCATGCCGAGTTTGGGTGCGAGGTAGCGACCGGTCCAGCTTCGGGCGCATTTCGCCACGTCTTCGGGTATGCCTTGCACGACGATTTCCCCACCGCCGTCGCCGCCTTCGGGGCCGAGATCGATCACCCAGTCCGCCGTCTTGATGACGTCCAGGTTGTGCTCGATCACCACCACCGTGTTGCCGGATTCCACCAGCCGATCCAGCACGCCCAGCAGCTTGCGGATGTCGTCGAAATGCAGGCCGGTGGTGGGCTCGTCGAGAATGTACAGCGTCTTGCCCGTCGAGCGCTTGGACAGCTCGCGAGCCAGCTTGATCCGCTGCGCCTCACCGCCGGAAAGGGTCGTGGCCGCCTGCCCCAGACGGATGTACCCAAGGCCAACGTCCTGAAGCGTTTTCAGCTTCTTGTAAATCGAGGGCACGTTGCGGAAAAGCTCGCAGTTCTGGTTGACGGTCATCCCCAGCACGTCGGCGATGGTCTTGCCGTGCCAGCGGACTTCCAAGGTTTCGCGGTTGTAGCGCTTGCCGTCGCAAACGTCGCAAGTGACGTAAATGTCTGGTAAAAAGTGCATTTCGATCTTGATTAAGCCGTCGCCCTGGCAGCTTTCGCAACGTCCGCCTTTGACGTTGAAGGAAAACCTCCCCGGTTTGTAGCCCCGCGTCTTGGATTCGGGCAGTTGCGCGAAAAGGTCTCGGATCGGCGTGAATACTCCGGTGTAGGTGGCGGGATTGCTGCGCGGCGTGCGTCCGATGGCGGACTGGTCGATGGCGATCACCTTATCGACATGGCGGATGCCGGAAATCTCCCGGCAGCCTTCGAGCCGCTTTTTACGTCGAAGCCTCGCCGTCAGCGACGGCAAA
Source organism: Myxococcota bacterium (assembly GCA_963663525.2). GTDB lineage: Bacteria > Myxococcota_A > SURF-8 > SURF-8. Next base: position 941,133 of record CAXXHC010000001.1, on the reverse strand, counting down.
AGCGTGTCGATCACCAGCGAGGATTTTCCCGAACCGGATACGCCGGTCACACAGACCATTCTTCCCAACGGCAGGGAAAGATTCAGGTTTTTGAGATTGTTGGTGGTGCAGCTCTTGAGTTCCACCACCCTCGGATCGCTGTTGCGGCGCTTTTCGGGCACGGGAATTTCCAGAGCCCCCGAAAGATATTTTCCGGTGAGCGAGTCGGATTTGCGGATTTCGTCGGGCGTTCCCTGGGCCACCACTTCGCCGCCGTGGACGCCCGCGCCCGGTCCCATGTCCACCACGTGGTCAGCCGCCAAAATGGTGTCCTCGTCGTGCTCCACCACCACCACCGTATTGCCCAGGTCGCGCAGGCGTTTCAGGGTGTCCAGCAGGCGGTCGTTGTCGCGCTGATGTAGGCCGATGGAAGGCTCGTCGAGGATGTACAGCACGCCGACCAGCGAGGAACCGATCTGCGTGGCCAATCGGATGCGCTGCCCTTCGCCGCCGGAAAGCGTGCCGGAACTGCGGTCGAGGTTGAGATATTCGAGGCCCACGTTGTTCAAAAAGGACAGCCGCTCGCGGATTTCCTTTAAAATCCTTTCGCCGATCTCCATCCGTTTTTCGTCGAGATGCAGGTTGAGGAAATACTCCAGCGCCTGCCCCACGGTGAAGTGGGTGACGTCCATGATGTTCCGGCCATCGATGCGCACCATCAACGCCTCTTTGCGCAGTCGTAATCCTTCGCACGAGGGGCATTGTTGCTGGTTCATGTACTTCTCGAACTCTTCCCGAATGTACTCGGAGGAGGTGTCGCGGTAGCGCCGCTCCAGGCTGGGAATCACGCCCTCGTACTCCCGCTGCCATTCGACGTGGCGGCCTTTTTCGTCCTTATGGCGAAAGACGACCTCCACGCCATTGGAGCCGTAAAGCACGATTTTTTTTGCCTTTTTCGTCAGTTTTTCCCACGGCGTGTCCAGCGAGAATCCGAACGCTTCCGCCGCACCCCGCATGTAGGTCTGGTAGATGAACCCTGTTTTCGAATGCCAGGGTTTCACGGCACCTTCGCGCAAGCTCAAGCTTTCGTCGGGCACGATCAGTTCAGGATCGAAGTAGGTTTTCGTACCCAGTCCGTGGCATTCGGGACAGGCTCCGAAGGGACTGTTGAACGAGAAGAAACGCGGGGATATCTCCGGGAAACTGATGCCGCAATCGGCGCAACCGAAATTTTCGCTAAACGTCATGGACTCGCCCGAAACGGTTTCGACCGTCGCCAGTCCCTCGGCAAGACCGAGCGCCAACTCCAGCGAATCGGCCAGTCGGGAACGTATCGTGGGTTTCATCACCAGGCGATCCAGAAACACTTCGATGGTGTGCTTTTTCTGGCGATCCAGGCTGACGTCGGTTTCGGAAAGATCGAACATTTCGCCATCGATACGCACGCGGGGAAAGCCGTCGTGGACGAGCTTGCGCAATTCCTTTTGGTAATGGCCTTTTTTTCCTCGTATGATGGGCGCAACGACGGAAAAGCGTGTATTTTCAGGAAGTTCCATCACTCGATCCACCATCTGGTTGATGCTCATCGCAGTGATCGGCTTGCCGCAGGACGGACAAAACGCTTCCCCGATGCGCGCGAACAGCAGCCGCAGGTAATCGTAAATTTCGGTAACGGTGGCGACGATCGAACGGGGATTGCGGCTGGCGTTTTTCTGCTCGATGGAAATCGCCGGAGACAACCCCTCGATGTAATCGACGTCCGGCTTGTTCATCTGTTCCAGGAACTGCCGGGCGTAGGCCGAAAGCGATTCCACATAGCGCCGCTGTCCCTCGGCGTAGAGGGTATCGAAGGCCAGAGAGGATTTTCCCGAGCCGGAAAGCCCCGTAATCACTACGAGTTTCTCGCGGGGCAAGGTCAGGTCGACGTTTTTCAGGTTGTGCTGACGCGCTCCCTTGATGTGGATATTTTCACTGGCCACGGACTTGCCTCTTCCTGGTTGTCGGTTCCGTTATTTCGCATGAAATGCGAGGGTTTAAATGTAGGTCAGACCCGGCGAAAAGCAAGACGTTCGAAACCGCTTTCGGGGGAAAACGAGAGATCGTGCCCTAAAAAACAAAGCACTCTCATTGGGTCTATTTTGCAGAAAAATCGCAGGTCGGGTGTTTTTCACCCGATGAAAAGGACGGTTTTCGAAACTTCAATCACAGTCGCCAGGCGAAATATCGTGGAAAATCAGCAGGTTGAAACAGAGTCACAGAATCGATAAAAATGTGGAGAAGATTCCTTCCTTCTCTCGTGATGAAAAAAGCCCGACGGGAGAAAAACTCCCGACGGGCCGAAGAGGTCAAGGTTGGAAAGGTTGTGTAATTTCAGTAGGTTTTCAGATACCTATCGATTTCCCACTGGTGGACGTTGGCGATGTAGTTCTTCCACTCGGCGCGCTTGGCCTTGCAGAACTGCCGCGTGATGTGCGGTCCCAGAACTTCGCCGATGAACGTGTCTTTCTCCATCATTTCAATGGCTTCCAGCATGTCGCCGGGAAGCGAGAGAATGCCGCGCTCTTCGCGCTCGGCGCGGCTCATGTGGTAGATGTTCTCGGTGATCGGCTCCGGCGGCACGAGGTTGCGCTCGATGCCTTCGAGCCCGCTGGCGAGCATCACCGACAGGCTGAGGTAGGGGTTGGCCGCCGGGTCGGGGGAACGCAACTCCGCGCGGGTGCTGTTACCCCGGCGGGCGGGCACGCGGATCAGCGGGGAGCGGTTGCGCTCGGACCAGGCAATGTGCGTGGGCGCTTCGTAGCCCGGCACCAGGCGCTTGTAGCTATTGATGAGCGGGTTGGTGATCGCCGTAAACCCTTGAATATGCTCGATCAATCCCGCAATGTAACTCAAGGCTTCCCGGCTGAGGCGCCATTTGCCATCCGGGTCGTAAAAGGCGTTTTTGCCGTCTTTGAACAGGGATTGGTTGGTGTGCATCCCGGAGCCGTTGATGCCGAAAATCGGCTTGGGCATGAAGGTGGCGTGCAGGTTGAAGTCGAGCGCGACCTTGCGCACGACGAAACGGAAAGTCGCGATATTGTCGGCGGTTTTCAGGGCGTCGGCGTATTTGAAATCGATTTCGTGCTGGCCCGGAGCCACTTCGTGATGCGCGGCTTCCACCTGGAAACCGAGGTTTTCGAGCACATCCACCATCGCACGGCGGGCGATTTCGCCCCGGTCGATGGGGGTAAGGTCGAAATAGCCGCCCGAATCGTGGGTGGAAGTCAGCGAAATCTGGCCGGAATTCTTCTCGAAGAGGAAAAACTCCGCCTCCGGTCCCGCCATCATCGTATAGCCTTTTTGTGCGGCGAGCTCGCACTGCTTTTTCAGTACGGTCCGCGGACACCCGACGAAATCGCTGCCGTCGGGGTTTTTCACGTCGCAGATGATCCGCGCCGTCTTGCCAAAATCTTCCTCGAACGGAAAGACCACGAAGGTCTCGTAATCCGGGACGAGCAGCATGTCCGATTCCTCGATGCGGCTGAAGCCCTCGATGGAACTGCCGTCGAACATGATCTGGCCGTCCAGGGCCTTTTCGAACTGGGAGGATGGGACTTCGACGTTTTTGTTCGTGCCCATGATGTCGGTGAACCACAGCCGCAGGTAACGCACGTCGTCTTTTTTCAGTTTCTTGAGGATCTCGTCTCGTTGCATGGTATGACTCCCTTCGAAAGTTCGCGACCGCAAAAAACCATGCCCTCTCGCGGTTTTTCCCACTCAGAAGCGGGAAATCCGCAAATACGACACCGCCTCGACAAACCCTTTGCCGTCGGTCACGCCCCCCGATTGAATATTCATTTGAAGTGGCTCGCTTTCCGGGTCTCGGTTCCCGGAATCCACTCACCATATTCTTGCATCCTACCCTATTGTGTGAAGTGCGTCCAGGGGGAAAACACGGGAACGCCGATTTTTTTCTGCAGCGCGTCAAATGTGTTGAAAAAACGGGGATCGTCGCTGGGGGCGGAAATTAAAATAGTGCGAAATATTTCGGAGGCAATTGTAACATATTGAAAACATAAGACTTATATCCCCTCTCCCTTTGGGAGAGGGTTAGGGTGAGGGAACACGAAACTTCCCCTCACCCGGTGCTGAAGCACCGGCCTCTCCCAAAGGGAGAGGCGCTTGGACCCTTCGGGTCCATCCTAAATCCGCACTAAAAAAATTTCCGCCCCGTCGCTGGGGAACCTGGGAATTCCCCTCGCCACGGTGGAGAAAACGCGCTATCCTGGCTTAGGACAAGTGAAACTATGACGAGGCCATGGCCATGACACGACAATGGCGCTACGATGAAGACCGCATGGTGGTCGGCGTGCTCCGAGTGTGGATGCACCTCTGGGGCGTGGATTCCAGGCGGGGAAAAAAGTCGCTGGTCAAGCGCATTACCAATCGGATCGACCAGCGTTTCAACGCCGCGATGGCCGAAATCGGCGATCCGGACGACGCACGCACGGCGATTTTCGGCGTCACCGTGGTCACGACCGACGAACCCGACGCCCACCGGCTGATGGAGAAAATTCTCTACGAATTGGAGGGCTGCTCCGAGGCGGAAATTTCACGGACCGAGCGGGAAGTGATCCACATTTGAAACACATATGAGAACCATGAACGAACGTGAGAAATGTAAGGCGGTGGTGTTGGGCCTGGGACCGAGAGGGCTCGATCTTTGCGATGCGCTGAGGGAGGTGGACGGCTTCGACCTTGCGGCGGCGTTCACTCGCAACCATCATCGCGGAATACGCCTGAGCCGCGAACTGGATCTGCCGGTATATACCGACTGGCACGACATGATGGCCAGCCAGCGCCCGGAGGCGGTGTTCATCGCCGTGCCGATCCGCAAGCATCATGAAATCACCATGACTGCGTTGGAGCGGGGCATCGGGGTTTTTCTCGAATCGCCTCCCGTCATCAATACCAAAGCTCTCAATGGCTTGCATCAGGCGACGGAAGAGACTGGGAAGGCGCTCGTCATTTCCCAGCAAGAGTTGTTTTGCGAAAACCGCAGTGATTTCGAGGTATTGTTGCGTAACCGGGCGAGTGGTCCACCCCTCGTGCTGCATGTGGGAGCGTCATCCGCGCTGTTCGGTTCCCCCTCGGATGTCCCGGACAAGGCGGCGTTTCTGGCGGCCTGTCTGCCCTTGATGAACCTCCTCGTTGCGTCCGGGTTGGAAGTCGAAGGCGGTAGGGTCGGCCTACACGATAACGGGCCGGTGCTGGAACTCGCGTTTCGCAGCGGGGAACGCTGGCGCGTGGAATTCGTCGAGGACGACACCCGGCCTTCGTTCCTGGCCGTGCCGGAGGAGGGAATACGTCTCGAACCCCGTAGGAGAAGTCTGCGCGGAATGCTGGAACGCAGCCTCGAAGCATTCCGGGGAGTGGGAGCGATGCCGTTGGATGTTCCAGCGCAGATTGCGGCCCTGGAGTTGGCCGGGCGGGCGATGTCGGACTGGCTGCAAGCCCGCAAGAAAGGGATAACCCTTTGAAAACACTAAAGATAGGCATTGTCGGAGCCGGGTACACGGCCAGTCGCCACGCCGAAGGCTATGCAAAGCTGGAAGGCGTCGAGTTGGTGGGCGTGGTTGGAAAACGGCCCGAGAAAGCCGCGCTTTTTGCCGAACGCTGGAACACCCGCGCGTTGGAATCGCTGGAAACGCTGCTCGATCTGCGTCCCGATGCCGTCAGCCTCTGCACACCGACGGAATTCCACGCAGAGCAGGCGCAGAGGTTCATCGAAGCCGGAGTGCCGGTGCTCGTGGAAAAGCCGCTGACCGATACCGACGCAGAAGCCAATGATCTTGTGAACCTCGCCGAGAACCGGAACGCTTTCGTGATGGTAGGCCACACGGATCTTTTTCAACCCGCATTGCTGGCCATGGCCGGTCTTTTCGCAAAAGACGCCATAGGTCCGCTTGTGGAACTAACGGTGGAAAAACACGGCGGCGAAGTCAGTCCCAAGGGCGATTTTCGAGAGAGCGAACAGGAGAATTTCGAGCAGCTTTACCAGCGTCTGGTGCATCAAAGTTACCTGCTCGACCGTTTCGGCGGTCGGGTGGAGCACGTGCGGACCACCCTGCTCAACGCCCGCGAGGGACAAGAACGTTGCCGGGCGACGTTGCGTTTCGAGCGGGGAACGGGAGAACTGATCCTTCACCACCAACCCAATGAGCCTTTGCGGCGCGTGGTGCGGTTGCTGGGAGAGCGGGGGGAACTCGTCTGGAGTCTCAAGGGAAGCGCCGAGCGCCTTACGTTGGAGAAAAATGGCCGTCGGCTGGCCGTGCCTTTCGAATCTGGCAACGCCTTCGAAACGATGATTCGGCACTTCGTCGGACTGGTTCGCGCCGGACGCCTTCCCTGGGAGGACGCCCGCTCAGGACGGGAAGCGATGCGCACCGCCCGGCGGTTGATCGACGCCCACCGGGAGGACGGTGAACGCCTGCGCTCGTTCTGGGAGGCGCTGCCGGATCTCTCCTTCGACGACTGGCAACACGCCGTGGAAAAAGCCCGCGACGCCCACGAGCTTCCTGCAGTCGCGCGGAGTTTCAACCGGTATCGCGAAATCTTGTTGAAAGCGTGGGAGGAGCGGGAATTTCACGATTCGGACGTGCGCTTGCTGGCCAATTTCGCCCGGCGTGCGACACGTCATAACCCCTTGAGTCCACAAGGAATTTTGGATAGTGTGCACCTCGTGCCCCAGGCTCGTGGCGACCTGGAAACGTTGGGAGAACTCTTCACGCCGCGTCCCGGACAAGCGTCGATGGAGGAAAAAGTTCTGCGGCTGGACAACGTGTGCAACCAGCGTTGTTTGTTCTGCAACGTTGCCACGGAAAAACACGGGAAAATCCGGCATGATACGAAGCTGGCGCGGCAGGTGCTCGAACGCGCGTACCGGGAGGGAAACCGGCGGTTGACCATCACCGGCGGGGAACCGACCCTGCACTCCGACCTGCCTCGACTGGTTCGTTATGCCAAGGAAATCGGCTATTTACGGGTGTTGCTGCAAACCAATGCCGTCAAGCTGGCACGTGAGGATTTCGCCCGAGAACTGGCGGAAAGCGGCCTGGACGACGCGATGGTCTCGCTGCATTCCAACAGGCTGGAGATTTCCGACGCCCTGACGCAGGTTCCGGGCACCTGGAAAAAAACGGTCGCCGGTATTCGAAACCTCGTGACCCACGGGGTGCGGGTGGGATTAAGTCACGTGATAACTACCCGGAATTACGAGGATCTTCCCGACTTCGTGGATTTCGTGTTGTCGGACCTGCAAGGCGTGCGAAAAATCGATTTCCTGCTCAACCAGCACATGGGAGCGGGAAAGAAGCACCCGGAGTTGTTGCCGACGTTCAGCGAGATCGAACTCAAGCTGGGTCTGGCGCTGGAAAAAGCCATTGCCGCCGGGCTGGAAATTACCAACGCCCTGACCTTCCCCCCCTGCCGTTTCGCCGGGCACTGGGAGTTGTCCCTCGAATACCAGCGGCTGCAATCGCTGAAACTGGCCGGGCAACCCCTCGATGCGGGAACGCGGATGGTGGCGCGGGAAAAAATCAAGGCGCCTCAATGCGCACGTTGCGTGTTCAACGCCCAATGCTTCGGAGTCTGGCAGGGCTACGCCGACATTCACGGCTTGGACGAGTTGCAACCGATTGAATCTCTTGAGGAAAACGAGCGGTAATCCGAATCTGCGAACCTGGAACGATTTTCCGGTGGAGTGGAAATTTTGTAAGATTTTCGGAATATTGCAGAGGGGCTCCGGTGTTTGTACCGTTGGAATCTCTTCCGAAATCCGAAAATGGCACCGGTTTTCGAGAAATATCGGGGAGTTGACTCGAAAACAGGGTTTTTCGAGAAGTACAGGGCGATTCCATTCCGGATTTGGCACGAACCTGATTCGTTAGATGAAGAAATGGGTGCCCGGATTGCTTGTGTTTTCACGGCCATTCGCCTCCCGGCTTCCAGCCGTGAGACCGTGATTCCATAAGAGAGGGCTTTCCCCCGGCAGGGTCGATGGTATCATCGCCCTATTTTGATGATGGGATCGCTTGAGCGTCCCAAGCAGGAGGAAAGCCCATGATTTGTATTGGAATGGATGTGCATCAGAAGTCAACCACCATTTGCATTCAGGACGATACGGGAAAGCAGGTTTTTCTCGGATCTTGTCCGACCACCTTTTCCGGATTCTCCGAAACGCTCCGGCCCTGGCTCGAAAAGCATCCCGGTGCGCCGGTGGGGATGGAAGCCTGTTCGAAGGCGTATTCCACAAGCGGAATCGTCGCCGTATTGGGAGGATGCCCGCAGGTGTACCCGGCGGATGAAGTGGCGAAGAAAACCCGCAGCCGGAAGAAAAAGACCGACACCCGCGACGCCCAGGATCTCTGTACCAACCTGCGCACGGGAGCCTTGGTTCGCGAGGTGGTTCTGCCGCCGGAGCCGATGCGCAAGCTTCGTTCGGTGCTCAAGGCGCGGGCGCTGAACGTGAAGATCCAGACGCAGGCGATCAACGCCGCCAAGGCGCTGCTGAGGGAGTACGGCCTGGATGGCGCCTCGGGAAGCATGAACACCCAAGCGGCCTGGAAAAAGCGGCTCGACGCCAAGATGCCCGAGATGGTGAGACAGCTGTTGGAAACGCATTTCGCCAGCTTCCTTTTGGCCTCGAATCAGATCGAAGGGTTGACGACGATGGCCGAGGATCTTGGCCGTGAAAACCACGCGTTCGATGGGGTGCAGACGATTCCGGGAGTGGGCCCGATCACGCGGCTGGCGCTTGCGGCGCATCTGTTCGACATCGGTCGTTTCCGTTCGGGAAAGCAGGTGACGGCCTACGTGGGTCTGTGCCCGTCGAGCTACGATTCGGGGGATCGCGAGCGCAAGGGACGCATCACGCGGGAGGGGCCGGGGTTGTTGCGGGCGTTGCTTGTGGAGTGCGCGCAGCACGCCCGGAAGCGAAAGAAGCCGCTGAACCCGTATTATCGCCGCTGGTTGGAGAAGCACGGTGCCAACAAGGCGAAGGTGGCGGTGGCGGCGAAACTGTGCCGGATCGTGCATGCTCTTTTGAAACGTTCCGAGGGCTTTTCGCCCGAGGCTTTGGGGGTGGTGCCGGACGGTTATGGGGGTTGGGAGTTTGCAGGCCGTGCGTCTGGTGGCGACGGGTGCGATTCCAGGCCTCCCCGTCCGTCGGCTTGTGCCCAGTAGCACGAGCACCGGGCGCGTCAAGGCCAGGCTCGCTTCGCTCATGCTTTGCAGCCTTGACCCGCCCGCCTTGCTCGTGCGTGAGAGGGTTGTAGGCGACGGACGGGGAGGCCTTCGGCGAAGGCTCCGGCCAAGGAGGTATCGACAAGCCACGAGATCAAGAGGTAGACGCAATGCGACAGACGAAGATAGACGCTAAGTGACAGACGAGGATAGACGCTAAGTGACAGAAGCAACGTGAAGAGATTTCGATGTTCCATACGTTCTTTCGAATCACCGTTTCGTCCGACCCCGCGGGTGCCAGTGCTCCGACGAGAGCTTGACCGTGAATGGGGCGGACGATTCTTGCACGGAATCATGGCGCGTGAAATACGACGCCGAATAGATGGATGAACGAAGGACGGCTTGACATCGATGAAAAAAAATGGGGGAATCTGCTTGACAAACAGGTCTCTCTTATAGATGGCACCCTCGAAGGTGCTCGGAGAGGATAAATCCTTCAAAAATTGAATCGCCCTGCTCTGAAAGATCTCCGTGTTGACCTGCGTTGCGGAAACCGCTAGTCTGTCCGCATTGTTTTCCCCGTTCGTCGGCGCTTTTTCTCTCCGGAGGCAGGTCATGAAAAAAATCTTCCCGTCCAAGCGCACCGAAGGCGTCCGCTACGCCATCCGCGATATCGCCGTGCTCGCCGCCAACGTGGCGAAAAGCGGCAAGAAAATGTACTGGCTCAACATCGGCGATCCGTCCCCCTATGGACACCGCACGCCCGATTGGATCGTTTCCGCCGCCACGGCGTCGATGATCGAGCAGCGCAACGGCTATGGCCCCTCATTCGGTTTCGACGAGGGGGTGGATGCCATCCGACGGCGCTGCGAGGAACAGGGTTTTCGTTCGATCCAGGAGATCATCTGCACCACCGGGGCAAGCGAAGCCATCGAAATCGCGCTGACCGCTCTGCTCAACCCCGGTGACAACGTGCTGCTTCCCTATCCAGTCTATCCGCTGTACACCGCCGTACTGGCGAAACTCGACTGCGAAGCCCGGCCCTACTACCTGCACGAAGAAAACGGCTGGTTGCCGGATGTGGGCGACATGGAGACCGCCATCGACGAGCGCACCCGCGCCATGCTGATCTGCACGCCGAACAATCCCACCGGGGCCGTATATCCCAAAGAACTGCTCGAAGAAGTCGCGGAATTCGCACGCCGTGCCGGTCTTTTGGTGATCGCCGACGAAATTTACGACAAGCTGATTTTCGAGGAAGCCGAGCATCATTCCATCGCTGCGTTGGCTCCCGATCTGCCGGTCGTGACCTGCAATGGGTTATCGAAAAACTACCTCGTTCCCGGCTGGCGCTGCGGCTGGGGTGTTTGGTCGGGTGAAAAGGATCTCGTGAGCGACTACGTGGAAGCGGCGGGACGTCTGGCGCGCGCCCGGCTGTGCTCCAACGTCACGGCAATGGCCGCGATTCCCGCCGCCTTGGACGGTCCCCAGACCCACCTGCCGGAATTTCTGGCGAACGTCAAGCGCTCCCGCGATGCCGCCGTGCGTTGTGCCGAACAGATCGACGAAATCAGCATGGTCACGCCGACCGGATCGTTTTACGCCTTTCCACGGCTGCATCTCGACGTGGACGACGGCGAGTGGGTCAAGGGTCTGATCGCCGAGACGGGCGTGGTGGTGGTTCCGGGCAGCGGTTTCGGCCAGAAGCCCGGCACGAGGCATTTCCGTATCGTGATCTTGCCCGACGAAGCCATTATCGAGGAGGCGTTCGGCAAAATCGCGGAGTACATCAAGAAGACGAAGTGAGCTTCATTCGAAAGGAGGGGACACCATGGTATGGGCACGAAGTTTGACATGGGGAACGCTGGGATTTCTGCTGGCTTCGGTGGTGGGATGCGCCTCCTCTTCGGAAGCAAAAGCCTCTCCCGACGTGCGACCCAACAAAGCCGAACCTTTTGAAATCACGGATTATAATGGTCAGGTACGCACGCTCTCCAAACTGACTGCCGAAGGACCATTGGTGCTTGTATTTCTGCGAGGTTTCGGCTGACCTTATTCCCGCCGGCATCTCGGGAGGATGCGCGACGACTACGAAAAATTCACCGCACTTGGAGCCACGATTGCCGTGGTGGTGCACGACTCGCCCGAAGCGGTCGCTGCATACTGGAAAAAAGAAAACCTGCCCTATCTCGGCCTACCGGACCCGGATGGCAAACTGGGCAAACTGTACGGCCAGGAGTGGAAGTTGTTCCGGTTGGGGCGAATGCCCGCGCAGTACGTAATCTCCGCCGACGGTGCCGTCGTGTTCCGGCACCATTCGGAAAGCATGTCGGATATTCCCGAAAACGCTCGTATTCTCAAGGTGTTGGAGGGTCTTCGGTAATTCTCCGGAGTTTACATGAACTGGTTTGGGTGTTTGTTCGGGCCCGAATTTTCATAAAGAAAATCGCCGGTTGGGTGATGAATCACCCAACCGGCGATTTGAATCCACGTCTTATTAAAAACAACGATTTCCCCTACATTTTCATTCAATTTCACAGTCCGCTCATTTCCCCATCTTTGCTCGTTTCCGAAAATCTGCTATATCTTGGTTTTACCGATTTTTTACGCAGACTGTATCGGAATGCGGATACAATGAAACTTGCTGGGAGTACCGCCGATTTCCTTGCGATTTCAAGCGGTTAGGGAGTGACCATGACTTATCGGATCAAGATGGACGAGCAGACCCTGGAATTCGACGCCCGTTTGGAAGAGGACGGCGAGTCCTTCGTGTTGTCCGTGGATGATCGAGAATTGAGCGGCAAGGCCGTGCGCGTCGGCTCGGACCGGCTGATGCTGGACCTCGAAGGCAGACGCGTGCCGGTGTCGCTGGCGCGTGGGGAAAATGGCGTGTGGATCTCCTGCGAGGGCGTCGTGCGTTTTATTGAGGACGCCGAAACCCGCAAAAGGCGAGGCAAGGTGCAGGCCGACGGTCCCCGCGAGGTGACGCCCGCTACGCCCGCCAACGTGGTGCGCGTGCTCGTGGAGGCCGGCGAACGAGTGGAGAAAGGCCAGGGGCTGATAGTGGTTTCCGCGATGAAAATGGAAAGCACGCTGACCGCGCCACGAGACGGCATCGTTTCCGCGATTCACTGCGAGCCGGGGGCCTTGGTCAAGCCGGGAGATATCCTCGTCGAGTTCGAGGCCGAAACCGAGAATTGAGAGTGATTTCATGCCGATTCATCCCGCCAACCAGCGCTACAAAGAGCGGCTTTTACGCGCTCCATACGAAATCTGTATCGAACGCGCCCGGTATTACACCGAATCTTTCAAAGAAACCGAGGGGTTATCTCCAGCGATCCGAGCCGCCAAGGCGCTGGCCCATACGCTGGAACACGTCACGCTCGATGTGCGGGACGAGGAACTCATCGCCGGAAACCGTTCGAGCAAACAGGTCGGTACGGTACTGCCGGTGGAGCGGGGCGACATCAACACCGTGCTCGACCTGGAGTTGGATTTCCTCACCCGGCGCGAGCGGCAGCCCTACGTGATCGACGACGCGGACCGGCGGGAGTTGGTCGAGGAGATTCTGCCCTGGTGGCGCGGACGCACGATGCGGGATCGTAAAAAGATCGCATGGCGGCGGCACCGGCTGTACCTCAAGCCGTCCTTTCGTCCGTGGAGTCTCTACCGGCGCTATCGAAGCCTCGACCTCGCCCGGCTGCGCGAAGCCACCGCCGTGCCTGACCTGTCGCTTTCCTATGCCCGGCGCGCTTTCAACGAGTTGCTGTACAACAACCCATTGCTCGTGACCAACGTCTTCGATGTCCAGGGGCACTTGATTTTGGGCCATGCCAACGTACTGAAAACGGGATTTATTGGAATCCGTGAACGCGCTTTGACGCAAAAAGAAGCGAGTTTGCGTAAAAACGATCGAAAAGGTGCGGATTTTCTCGATGCCGTGGTGCTTTGCTGCGATGCCGTGGAGTCGTATGCGTCCCGTCTGGCCGATCATCTCGAAACGCAGGCCCGGCACACAGACAACCCAGAGCGCAAGGAAGAACTCGCCGCCATGGCTCGGCGTTGCCGCCACGTGCCCGTCCATCCCCCGCGTGATTTTCACGAAGCGGTTCAGGCGCTGTGGATGACTCAGGTTGTGGGACTGATGTCTTACGGTATGCCCGCGATTTTCGCCGTGGGAAGACTCGACCAGATGCTGTTCCCGTTCTACGAGCGCGACCGGCGGGAGGGACGGATCGACGAGGCACAAGCCACCCGGCTGATCGAGGAGCTGCTCATCAAGCTTGCCACCAACCTTTTATTGCTTCCCTACGTCGGCAAGCAAACCGGCAACGAGTTGGGCGCGGACAGTTGCGCGCCGACGGTCGGCGGTCTCGACGAGCACGGCGAGGACGCCGTGAACGACCTGTCGTTTCTGTTCCTCGACGCCTTCGAAAACGTCGAGTCGATGGGCAACAGTTTTACGATCCGACTTTCCGAAAAGACTCCGGAATCGTTCTGGAAACGCGCACTGGGAACGTTTCGCCGTACCTCCGGGGCGGCGCTGTACAACGACGACATGGCCGTGCAAGCCCTTGAAAACTGCGGGGTTTCTCACAAGGACGCCCTCAATTACGGGATCATCGGCTGCGTAGAACCTACCGGCGATGGCGACACCTTCGGCTGCACTTCCGGTAACGATCTTTCCCTGGTCGCGGCGCTCGAAATGGCTCTTTTAAACGGGCACTTACGGTTGATGGGCCGCCGGATCGGCCCTCGCACCGGCAATCCTTGTCGCTTCGAGCGCTTCGAGCAACTGATGGATGTCTACCGCAAACAGCTTCGGTTCCTGATTCGTTTCGTGGCCCGCGCCGTGGATTGCAAGGACCGCGTGTACCGGGACGGCTTCCCCAACCCCTTCGTATCCTCCACGCTTTCCGGCTGCGTCGAGAAGGCCAGGGACATGACCGACGGCGGCGCGCGCTACGATTTCAACTCGATCAGCGGACGCGGACTCGGAACCGTCGTCGATTCCCTGATGGCCATCCGGCGTTTCGTCTTCGAAGAGCGTTCGATTTCCATGGAACGTCTGCTTGAATCCCTGGAAAAGAACTTCAAAGGGGACGATGTATTGCGCGAACGCCTGAAGACCCGCGGCCCGACCTTCGGTAGCGGAACGCAGGATGCCGACGCTCTAGCCAACGACATTGTGACGTTTTTTTGTCGGGAGGTTTCTTCTCTGCGCACCGTTCGCGGTGGCGTGTACCGGCCCGGTTTTTTCTCCTATGGGATGCACGTGGTCGAAGGACTGTTTCTGGGAGCGACCCCCAACGGTCGCCGGTCGGGTGAGCCGGTGAGCAACAGCTTTTCGCCAGCCAACGGCGCGGAACGCAACGGTCCCACCGCCATGCTGCGATCCATCGCGAGCATCGACCACCGCCGGATCTCGAACGGTTGCTCGGTGAACGTGAAGCTGTCTCCCAGCCTTTTCAAGGGGGAGGAGCGTTTGCAGAAAATGGTGGATCTGGTGCAGGTTTTCTTTTCCATGGGTGGAATGGAGTTGCAACCCAACGTCATTTCAAGCGACACCCTGCGACGGGCCCAGCAACACCCGGAAGAGTACCGGGGGCTCGTGGTGCGCGTGTCGGGGTATTCCGCCCTGTTTACCGATCTAGGTACTCCGCTGCAGGACGAAATCATCTCGCGCACCGAGTTCGGACGCCTATAATTCCCTCCATAGAATAGAATTTAAAGACTCGGATTAGCATAAATATCGGCTTGGAACAGATATTTTTCAAAAGAGTCCACAATTCAATGCGTCGCTATTATGTCACACACTGTCTTATTGTGCGTTTCTTACCCGCCTGGAAACACGTTATTTGAGTATCTTCAAGAAACCCTGAAATGATTAATAGAAAGAAGTATTGACAATCCAGAATGAATGTGCTTGATAGAAGAGAAGCGCAAACCAAAATAAGAATCAGGATGAACGAACCAGGTCAATAATAGGTCAAAACGCCTGAAAATACTATGAAACATAAAAAACCTCATACCATTTTATGGGTGATTGGGGGGATCGTTGCCGTTTGGATGCTTGGATGCTCGGAAACGGGCTCCGTATCTACGGGCTGCCAGGAAGGCGAACGCTCCTGCCAGGATTCCAATGTGCTGATCTGCGCATCGGGCGGTTCTTGGGATTGGCTGAAATCCTGCGAAGAAGGGGAACACTGTCTGGATGGCGATTGCGTCGTGGTTTCGGACGATTTTTCGACGGGCGATGAAGATTCCGAAGCCGAGGAAATGGCCTGTACCTCAGATGTTCCCCCCTGCGACCTGTCCTGTTGTCTGAATAGTTTTGATTGTTGCCTTCAATACCGTGACTCTT
Organism: Myxococcota bacterium; assembly: GCA_963663525.2. Taxonomy (GTDB): domain Bacteria; phylum Myxococcota_A; class SURF-8; order SURF-8. The sequence continues at coordinate 925,568 of CAXXHC010000001.1, read as the reverse complement.
GCGGGGATTTGTGCGAGTGGGCCGAGGGGCGTTGCTACACACAGGAACACTGCGAAAAGAATCAGGTTTGCAACGAATTCGGACTTTGTGAGGACGTCCCGGCGGATGGTGACGCCGACGAGGAAGAAATTCCCGAAATTGATCCGGATTCCGACGAGGTGGAGGATTTGGGCGAGAACGATACGGTGGAAACCGATCCGAACGTCTGCGACCCTCCCTGCTATATTAGCGAAGAACGGTGCGTGGAAGGAACATGTTTTCCCTGGTGTCATCTGAACTCCACTCTCTCTTGCGGAGAGGGGGAATGCGTCTGTTCGCGCTACCAAATCTGTATCGAAAATCAATGTATCGACAAACCCACCGGTTGCGAAATTGTAGGGTGCCCGTCGCCATGCATGTGCATTTCGGGAACCTGCACGAAAATCTCTTGCGACGATCCTTCACCCCGTTTTGCCACACAATGCGAAGAGGGCTGGTGGACGCCCACGGACGCCGGCGATTGTCGGGCGTCAAGAGCGGAAAACGAATTCTGTCCTTTCGGCCAATACTGTTCGAGCATGACCGGCCTTTGTCAGGCCATGGAATGCACGGTTTCGTGTCCGGAAAACCACCGCTGCGTTGCGGATGTCTGCATGGAAGACGAACCGGTTTCAGAGGAATACTGCTATCTGTGGGAAAACCCATGGAGTTTTTGAAATTCTGGGGGAAAAAGTAGGAGTTTGTCATGAAATTTCCATTTTTCGCGATTGTTTGCCGCATCGTTCCGATGCTGGTGCTCCTGGGGGCATGGGGGTGCTGGGATCAAAATGACTCGGAAGGGACCAAAGAAGATTCGTCCCAGCAGCGGGTCGCCATTGAAAAGCTTCGTTTTTCAGCACCGACATGGGAAGTTTCCGCCGTCGGGAACACTCCAGCCGGTGAAATGAAGCGATCCATCCTGGAGTTGTCCGACAACGTAATTCCGATTCAAGAAGCCATTTCCCCTGCAAATTTCAAGGTGTTGGGTATCGAGCGGGTGGAACCGCTGATCGAGGAAGTGCCGGGGTTTCCCATTTCCGATGAATTGAGACGCTACGTGGTGGTGCACTACTCGCAAAAACTGCCTTCCGATATGCTTTTGACGCACGTCAAGCGACACCAGTACGTTCGCGACGCCATCGAAAAGGTGGATGTGGAATTTTTCAGCGACGACTTCCCGGATGTTCAAAACGAAAGTCAGGCGTTGGAGCTTGGGTATTTATGGCATCTTGAGGACAACGCATCGAATATCGCACCCGATTATTTTTACCATTACTCATATCCTCCGAATCATGTCTGTTCCGGGCAATGCAACGGGATCAATGCTTATAATGCCTGGGAACGCCTGACGGACCAACACCAGGAAGTGGTCGTGGCTGTGCTGGACGATGGCGTGGACTATACCCACCCCGACTTGGAGCCGGTACTTTGGAATAACAGCGGCGAGGGTTTGATCCGCGACGGCGTGGATAACGATGGCAACGGGTATATCGACGACCTTCATGGAATTACTTTTCTAGAACCGATCACGATCACCGATCCGACAACAAGTGAAACCTGCCCGGATTGGGCCGTTTCCAGCGGGCAAGGCGGGCAGGTCTGTAACGATTGGGTTTATGTACGAAAGTCTGCGAACCACCCATGCGATCCAGAAATGACGGCTCAGCAGCCTTTGTGCGATCACGGAACTTCCGTGGCGGGGCTTATCGCCTCGGAGCACAACAGCAGCGATACGGGAGGGGAGATCAAAGGATTGATGCGGGGTTCCTGTCCCATGTGTCGTTTGATGCCGATTCAGTTGGGCTTGTATGTGGATGATTTACGCTTTCCTCAGCTTGCCAGGGGTTTGTACTATGCCTACGTCAACGGAGCAAAGGTGGTCAATCTGAGTATCGGATTGCAAAGCGGCAAATTGGGACGCCAACTTATGGACTTTTTCGCAACGAAAATGATCGTTGTCGCTGCTGCGGGAAATGACGATTTAGAAGAAGCGATTCCAGGATACTACAATAGTTGGTTTTATCCGGACGATCAGCCTCCCTACGCTTTTCCTGCGTCACACAACGCCGTGATTTCCGTAGGCAATCTAGGACCGGACGGGACGAAAGATCCTTCAAGCCAGTGGAACGACGCCATCGACGTGTTCACCCCGGCGAATTTATCCGTGATGAGTACGGTCAATTCACAATTCTGGTCGAATTTCTACAGTAGCTCAACACTTGCCCTGCTACCCGGCTTTTATCTTTTTGGGGGAACCTCCGCCGCTTCGCCGATTACTGCCGGAGTGGCGGGGATGATTGCGTCGCATTATCAATACCTTACTGGACGTTGGCCGAATTCGGAAGAGGTCCGGGCCGTGTTGCGGCAGACCGCTGACAAACTTCCCCGCATGTATGGGGAAAACTACAATCCCCGTTTTGGATATGGTCGCGTGGATGCCGAGGCGGCTCTCGTCTATCTTGAAGAACAGCTCGCGGAGGATTACGAAAGAGTTCCATTCGTGAAAATCATCGACCCGGTGATGGACTCCATCTCAACGGGAACTCTCAAAGTTCGTGTGCTTTACAGTGTTCCCAAGAACAACAGCAACGTGCAGCTTTCACTGGACATTTCTCACGAGAACCAGTTCGCTGGTCCCACGTTAAGGAGCGTTCAGGACGGTTTTTCCGAAACGTTCGATGCTTCCGGTTTGGCTCCCGGCGAATACGAACAGGTATGGGAGTTCGACCACATCCTGGAAGTCGAACCGGGTCGGTACAAAATCGAAATCCAGGCGGGCGATGCCTACGACGCGACCCACGTATTTCTCGGTGGATTGCATATCGTATCGCCATATGCGCGCTGCAAAGGGGACGACGTGACCCACATCGATGGGATTTACGAAGACCGCCTGAGTTTCAGAGGTTATGTGGATGCTTCGTTCGACAGTTTCGAAGTCCTGTTTCGCAGAGTCGAAGATGAAGACCGAGAGGGGAATGAATCCAACTTTGGAATTACACTGGTCGAGCCGACCGACCCGAAATCCTGCCCACAGGCTGAAGATATCATGAAATACGGTACGAATCGCAGCATGTGGACACTGAGGAAGGACAGCGAACTGTGGGTGATGTGCGACCTTCTGGCTTTGCTGGACCTTGACAAGCTGAGAACATTTCAGCAAACGGTTCCAGGTGAGTATTACTTCATGATTTTAAAGGGTAAAAAGGGAAGCAGCATATATAGAGACGTGATCCGAGTCGATATGTATCCCAGAAACGTTTTCACAGAGGACTCAAATAGGATACCTCGTTGTTTACGGGGAGATGAGTACCCCGATGTCCCAGACCCTATCGACGATTCATGCGACTATCCACAAGGAGATTGCGACGGCACCCCCGGATGCGAAGTGAACTTATCCAACGACGTCCACAACTGCGGCGAGTGCGGAACAGACTGTGAAAACCTGTTTTCACCCTCGATTATCAACGGTCCCGGCGAGCTTTTTGGTGCGATATCGTTTAGTTGCGTGGATGGCCAATGTGTGGTGGACGAATGCGCCGAGGGCTTCAGTGATTGCAACGGAGATCCCTCGGACGGCTGCGAGGTGTTTACTGACGGGTCGTCCTGTGAGGCCAATTGCCTGAACGACGGCTGGCTGGACTGCAACGGCGATTATACCGACGGTTGCGAAACCGATGTCATGAACGACCTCGACAACTGCGGCGAATGCGGAAACGAGTGCGAGGTTCTCAACGGAATGCCATCAAGCTGTATCGAGGGCGAATGCGTCCAGGGGGATCAATGCCTGGACGATTACTACGACCTGGACGAAAACCCCGCGAACGGCTGCGAATGCAGTATCGATCAGTACAGCAGCAAAAAATCGAATTGCGACCTGTCGGCGCCGAGGGACACCTGCGATCCCGACTTGTGCATTTACGGTGGCGTCATGGACGACCTGTTTTTCTGGATACGCAATCCGAAACCGGAAATCGTGCGCGTTCCCGATTCGATCCTGGATTTCAAACTGCTCTATCCGGTACACGGCTTCGATCCGCAGGATTTGGACAGCAAGCCTCGAATCAACACCAAAATGGAATCCTGTCGTGTCACTCAGGGCGATTCCACCTTAGGGTATTGTTTCGAGGACGATAACGCGGGCGAACGCTATGAGACACTTTGGTTCCCGCCTTTCCTGACGGACGGCCAGATGTTTTACGAAACCTGGATGGATTTCACCCCCTGTGTCGGTGCCGAACCTTATACCACGTTCACGGACGGCTACTGGTGCCCCGAACAGGTCGGAAGAGCTAAACGCTGGGGCAATACCAACGATTTGTGCTTCCACGACATCCTGGGCGACGCTTTCAATACCAGGACCATCGCCAAAGGATTCTGGTTCTACATGCAAGCCGAGGATCGCCAAGGCCACTCCGACAGCAATACCTTTTACGTGAACGTCCCACCGGCGACGAATTCCTTCACGCGGGTGGGGGACATCCAGTTCACCATTTCAGGCCGGTATGCCTACCTTCAGAAATCGGGTCGGTATTTCGACCTGCAACCCGTCGGTTCCGACGGGAAATGGGTCAAGGTCACGTTGGACCAGAGCATCGCCACATCGGAAGCTTCGATCTCAGCGAGCGGTGCGACCGCCGATCTGGATCTCGTCATCAATGGTCCCGTCGCCAGGGCACGCCACTTGGAAAAGAAGTATTTCAACTGGGGCGGTATGGATGAGACGGGGCAAATCAACAACAATCTCATGGTCGGTACGGTCGTAGATGGGAAACTTCGCTGGGAAGTGGACGAGGGCGCCTCGGCGGAAGCTCCACAGGGCAGAATGTACCCCTTGCTGATCGGCAACATCTACGATCAAAACCTCGTTTTACTGGACGGATTCCGTCCTCCGACGAATTTCACCCACGGAACGGTATACGAGAAGACCGTTTACCTCTACCGTCCGAATACCGGGACGTGGTCGACAGGCCCCGCGATGCCGGAAGAGAGAGAGGCCCGTGCGCTGAGTTCGGTCGTGTACGATGAGACGCACGAAAACGCCTATCTGTTCGGTGGTGCGCGGGAGAGCGAATTCATGAACGATCTCTGGCGACTTCACCTGCCAAGCATGACCTGGGAAGAGTTGTCTCCGCTGCCGGAAGCGGGAAGGGTGTCCGTCGGTATGGAATACGTTCCCGAACGCAACGAAATCATGCTCGCCGGTGGTGTGGCGCCCGGTGGAGAGAAAAGGGACGTGTGGGTTTACCACATTGACTCTGATTCCTGGTACAAGGCCATTGATGCTTTGCAAGCCGTCAGTTCCGGTCCGATGCTGATGCGGCACGATCCGAAAAGCGGAACGGTCGGCATCGCGGGACGCAATTGGAACTCGATTTCTCAAGTGGATACGGCTACATACGCAGAAGTACAGATCAGTGGCGTATACGGCGACTGCAACGACGACGGGACGGTGGAATCTCGTTTCGGGCAGTTGTGCACGCCTTCGAAAGACTGGTGGGACGCCATCGGGAACTATACCTGTTACGAGGAGAACGTCACCTGTACGGCTGAGAGCCGGGATGCCAGTTGGAAGGGAAGTTACATTACATTGCGCGGCGTGAACGCCGTGGATGTGGATACCGAAGAAGACCGCATTTACGTCGCGACGAGCTTCGGCGTGGACATCGTGAGCACCAACGTCGATTACCTCCCGTTCCGTATCGGCTGGATCTCTTCCGATGGAGCGGTCAAGGACGTGAAACGCTATCAGGAGCGTGTATTGTTCTTGGATCATCGCGGTTTGGTGGTAGCGGAGGACAGCTCGACGCTGTTCCCCACCATCGTGGCCACGGTAGCGACGAGTGGCCCCGCGAACGCCCTGGAAATCTCCGGAGACCGGGCGTACATCGCTACGGATCTGGGACTGGAAGTCGTAAACATCGCCGATATCGACCATCCGTATACGGCGGCCCAGCACTACACCGATTATTCCGCCACGGACGTGACCATCGGCGACGGCGTGGTGTATCTCGCAGGGTTCCATCTGATGCTCGTAGGCATGGAAGGTTCCGAAGCTCCCGGGTATTTCGGGTCGCTGGACACTGGAAAAGAGATCGAGCATCTGCGATACTATAACGGTTATCTATATTTGAACGAAGTCGATGGATACCCCCATGTGTACAAAGTCGGCCAGCAATTCGGCGAATTGGTGGATACGGGCTCGCATTCGATTCCCTATTGGGTGCACGGTGTCGTCGGTCGGGGAGACAGGGTCTTCCGTGCCGGCACATGGGCGGTACACCAGCGTAAACTCGATTGATACTCCGCGCCGGGATTTTCCCGGCGTGTGGTGGAAGTATCTGGCAGCCTTCTTCGTCCTCTCGTTTTTGGCGATTTCCTGCGCGAACGAGGCGGGCGAGGAAGGCATGGCCGATGGTGACGAGGATACAAGGGAGGATGTAACGGAGTCGGAAAACGCGATCCCATGGAGGTGGGAAGAAAGCGAAATTTGCTGTACCGAAGAGCCGTCCGCCTACTTCATGAATGGGTACGATTTCGACGGTCGCTATGTGGTGTGGACCACGTCGGGAGAAGATCAGTACGTGTTTCGCGCGTGGGATCTGGTTACGGGAACGGTCGAGGTCGAACGGATCGAAAGCATCCTGTCGGTCAGCGTATCGCAGGGACGAGCCGGACTCACGGCGTTGAATGCACTTCCCCAAAACAGCATCGTCGATCTCGAAACCGGCGTGAGGACCGCTTGCGGCGACCCGGATCGCGGCATGAGGATCGTGGTTCGTAACGACTGGATTTTACTGGGAGAAAACCTTTCCAGACCGGACGACGAATGGGCCTGTTCCGAGAGTCTGTATTTCGGAGATACCGGCACTTTCAAGCCGATTTACGAAACCGCCATCCCCGGATGCGCGAGGGACATGTTCCTTGGTGAAAAATGGGCCGGATGGGTCGAAGCCGACCCGGATGCGTATGACTGGTCGCTCGATTTTGTGGTGCTATACGACGTTGTCAACGATGAAATCCTGCGTCCTTTCGGCGATCACCGCAGTATGCAGCGTCCCCATGTTTCGGGCGACTGGCTCGTCTGGGCGGACGGCCAAAACGGCTACCTCACCTATTACACTTTCAACAACTGGGACATCTACCTGAAAAACCTCGCGACGGGGGAGATCCGCCAATTGACGCACGACCGGGGCGACCAGTGGGCGCCCCAAATCGATTACCCATGGGTGGTGTGGCAGGATGCCCGGTTTGCCGAACATCCGTTCTTCATCGATCCCAAGGTTCAGTTCCTGGCCGAAGATTCCGATATCATGCTGTACAACATCGAAACGGAGAAAACCTACCGGCTCACCGACGATCCCGCCCTGCAACTCGAACCGAAAATTCATTATCCCCTGGTTTCGTGGCGCGACGGAAGGCGAAGGCCCGCAGAGGCTTCCCAGATACTTTCCGGCGGCTGGGATCTTTATGTCGGGAATCTCGAAAAGATGGATCTCGACGCATTGGAAATTCCGGAAGAAAGCTGGTACGTGGAGGAATACGAGTCGGACGAAATTTTCGTACCTTTGCAGAAGATTTCCCTTCCTGGCGGAAGTTTTCTCATGGGTGAAGATGAAACCGATCCTTTGTATGGTCCCGGACAGTTTCCCGTGCATGAAGTCACTGTACATGCCTTTGAAATCAGCCGTTTCGAAACCACCAACCAACAGTATCGTCAGTGTCTGGACGCGGGGCGTTGCGAGCGACCCTCCAAACCCTGGTCTTACGACATCGACGACTACTTCAACGATCCGGCGTATGCCGATCATCCGGTGGTGTACGTTTCCTGGGGTCAGGCGGATGCGTTCTGTCGCTGGAAAGGGGGAAGGCTGCCGACCGAGGCCGAATGGGAATACGTGGCGCGCGGAGGGCTGGAGCGGAATTTTCCCTGGGAAGAAAACGAAGCGATGCCCTGCGGTCCCGAAGAGGATTTGTACCTCGGTTGCAGCAACAACCCGGAAAAAGTGGGCAGTCATCCGAACGGTGCTTCGGTGCACGGAGTGGAAAACCTGGCTGATAACGTGCAGGAATGGGTCGGCGACTGGTACGCCTCAGATTACTACTTCGTCAGTCCAGCGGTCGATCCGACCGGACCGGAAGAAGGGGAATCTCGCGTGGTGCGGGGCATGTGTCATATTCCTCTTCCAAACAGGGATTTTTACTGGCCCAACAGTTTGCGATCCCACTATTGGCCCGAAACGCAAAACTACAAAATCGGTTTTCGGTGCGTGTGGGATCTGTAAAAACGGCCCATTGGGTGGACGGTCGAAGCCTAACCCAATCAGAGCGGAAGGACATTCGAGGGTGAGCGGTACTTTTCACAAATACGGATCATGTTGGAACCTTGTTCTGGTGCTGGCCTTTGCCGGAATGATTCTCGCCTGTTCGGAAGGTGGCGATACCACGAACGGCGAGACGGCAATCTGTTCCGCCGGAGAGCGTTTTTGTAGCCGCAAAGACGTGCTCACATGCGGCGAAGACGGACGGTCGTGGGTTTTCCTCGAAACCTGTGCGGATGGCTTCTACTGCGCGGAGGGAGTCTGCGTGGCGGGAGATGACGGCTCCGAATCTCAGGGCGATGAGGACGAGGAAGCCGCCAACGAAGAAAACCTTGGAGAGAGTGATAACGACCCGGATGCAGGAGGCGACGAGGATCCCATCGAAATCGAAGAAGCAACCGATCTCACCGAAACCGATGAGAGCGAAATGTGGGATTCCGAGGTGGAGGAAGTCCTATGCGCCTCCGATCTGTTTATGAACGCCAACGGCAATCCACAGGATGCGCTGGTACGAAGACCTGAGTCTTTGCGTGGAAGACGAGGATTGGTTCAAACTGGGAAGCCTGGATGCGGGAGACGGCCTGGAGGTGGACCTGCGTTTCTCCCATGATTTAGGCGACATCGACGTCATGTTGTTCCCCGAAGGCTTCGAAGCTTCTACGGATTACATCGCCTCCGGGTTCTCCCGCGACGACGACGAATTGATCCGTATCAATGTCATGGACGCTGGAAGCTACTTGCTAAAGGTATTCAATCGCAGCGAACCCAATCTGTACGATCTTCACCTGCATCGGGAACCTGGTGGGTATACCCTGCCGCTCGATCTTTGCGAAACGGCAGGAACCATCGCCATCGGGGATACGATTCAGGGAACCACCTCCGGACTGATGGATCACTATGCCGGATCGTGCAGTTTCAGCCGTGGCCCGGAAGCGGTTTACGCCTTGACCGTGCTGATTCCGAAAACCGTGAAAATCCGGGTGGAATCGGAATTCGACGCGGCGTGCTACCTCCGTCTGAACCAATGCGACGACGCCAACACGGAGGCAGTCTGCAAGGACGATTCCTGGGATCCAGTGGAAGAATTCGAGGTTCTTCTGGCTACGGGTGTATACTACCTGTTCGTGGACGGATACAGCCCGGTGTCGGAAGGGGAATTCACTTTGAGCGTCCAGGAAGCTCGCTGATTGATGACAACCGCATCCTGATCCATCGGGAGCAGGAGGGATCGAAATGAGCGTTTTTAGTATGAAATGTACGAAATTTGCGGCTTTTGGGATGTTTTTGTGTCTTGTTCTGCTCGCCTCGTGCCAGTCCTCGACGACCCGCTTTAACGGCGACATCGGGGGCGACGGCTCGTCGTCGCAGGGGGACGACGACCCCGATTCCGGTGAAGGCGATGCTGCTTTGGAACAAGACGCCGTGGACGAAGACGTTGGGGATCGGGACGTCGACCCGATCGAGCGCGAGGAATTGCCCGCCACGTGTGAAGTGGGCGAAAGAACTTGCGATCTCGACCGCGTGATGCAATGCGCCCCGAACGGAAACGAGTGGCTTCTTCTGTATACCTGCTCTATTGGCGAATATTGCGAGGACGGGCAATGTCTTTCCTCCCCGGATGGCGACACCGACGGGGAGGACGCCCCGCCTGCGGTGGATCTTCGTTTCGAAGCGGTTGTGGACGCTGCAGTTCGGGAAGGAGAGGAACTGGCATTTGCGGTCTTCACGATCGTGGAGCCTGCGGACATGTCGGTAACGATGGAGGCCGAGGGACTTCCCGAAAACGCCGTTTTTCTCGATTCCGGCGAGGGATGGGGCACGCTGCGCTTCACTCCCGACCACGATCAGGCAGGCATCTATCCTATTGATTTCAAAGCGAAAGCCGGGGAGGCCACAGCCCACACGCGGGCGATTGTGACGGTCTTGGACGTACCGGATGTTTTCGCGTTGCCCGATTACGCCCCGCGAGAGGTGTATCGGGAGGATACATTGCACATTGCGTTGCTTCCCGCCGATTGGGAAGAGGCGATCCCGGACTTCGAGTTGATCTCGGCCTTGCCGGAAACGGCGCTGGAATCCGACGAGGATGGGGAATGGCTGGTGTTTCAACCCAATGAAAATACTGCGGAATCGGTTCAAATGGGCTTGCGCGCCGTATCGGGATCGGAAGAAGACACCGCCACGATCACCGTCACGGTCCGCGACGACCAGGGCTCGACCGCCTGTGAGGCGGCGTTGTCCTACATTCCCGGAGATATCTATTTCGGGACGACGGAAGAAGGGCGCAACAACCTGACCTGCGATCGGGAGGAATCCGCCGGGCCGGACATGATTTTTCGCGTGGAAGCCGAACAGGAAGACAACGCGATTCTGTATTTGCATTCCACGCTGACCGGTTTTTATCCCCTGCTGTATGTCAGTGACGACTGCATTCCTTCGCAAGCGAATTGCCTGGAAACGAGCCACAACGACGGAAGAATCAATTTCGACGAAACCCTGGTCAGTTTCGAGACCACGCAGTCGTATTACATCGTCGTAGACTCGGACCGGGCGAACGATCCCGATGACTCCCCGTGGGAAAAACACGAGGGGTCATTTGCATTTGCCGTTTATCCCAATCCGTATGCACCGGGACAAATGTGCGAGTTTCCAATATGGCTGGAACCGAATTCCCCGGCGTCCGGGAATCTGGCGAATCGGTGGAATCTCGACGGGGCGGAGTCGGCCTGCAACGCCGACGAACTGCCGAGAGAACCCGATGGACCCGAAGCCGTGTATTTTTTGCGCATGGAGGAACGGCAGTGGATCACCGTAACGCCGATGGCCTCGGACTTCGATCCCATGCTGGCGCTTTTCTCGGAATGTCCGTCGGACGGCGAGGACTACTGCCGGTGGATCATCGATGGAGGCGGTCCCGGAGAACCGGAGCGCTGGCAGAACCTTTACATGGTCGGAATGAACATTTACGTCAGTGTGGAAAGCCACGCCGACGATGTGGGGCCGTACGAAGTCGAGGCTTCGACCATCCCCTGCTGGTACACCAATCTGGACGATTTCAACGACCCGATCCCGGACAACTACCCCACCGGATATAATTTCACGATGGGTGTGGACCCGAACTTCGAAATCCATGAAATCCTTGTCCATTTCAAGATCACCCACCCGCAGTTCTCCGACCTGGTGATCTCGTTGATATCCCCGGACGAAAACGAAGAAATCGTGTTATCACACCAGGTTACGACAGCCGAACAGGTCGAGTTGACCAAAATCCTGGAAGGTTTCGACGGGCAGTTCTCCGCTGGGTTGTGGACGTTGAAAATCGTGGATACCGTGCCGCGAAAAGTCGGAAGCGTCCAACGGGTCTGGGTCGTGTTCAACCCGGATGCCTGCGACGAATTCGAGTGTGTGGAAGATGTCCATTGTCCTGCCACGCACGAGTGCGGCCAGACGGGAACCTGTGAGCAGCGCTAGCCTGGAACATTCATGAAAATCGTGACGAGACACAGAAAACCGAAGAATTTTCATGAAGTTGGGGCGATTTTTTATCGAAAACATGTCGCGATTTCTATATGAACTGGTCGGCAATCGCTCCTGTGGTTTGGTCGCGATACAGAGACCGCTTCTCTTAAAAATCGTTGTGAACAGGTCCGTTTTTGGGGACTTTGTTCCGTTTTTTCCCGACATTGACAACCCCGGGCCGAAATGGTACGGCATGGTATAGGGTTTTTGTCGAAATCCTTAATGGATAAAGCCCGCCACCCGTCTCGCCCGTGTGGAAAAACGATTTCGAGACGGTTCGTCTTTGTCGTGAACGGTTGGAAGTACCCCGGAGTTCTTCATGCACGATCCTCATCCTCTCGAAACGATCCTTCAGCCCACATCCATCGTCATCGCCGGAGCCAGCAGCAACCCCTTGAAAATGGGATCGTTGCAGGCCGCAAACGCCCTGCATGGTGGATTCAAGGGAACCATTCAGTTTCTGCACCCCAAAGAAACCGAAATCTTCGGGCGGCCCGCCAGACCCAAAGTGGCCGAATTGCCTGAAAAACCGGACATGGCGCTGATTACCACGCCGACCGACGTTTCCCTGGACATTCTCGAAGACCTCGGTGCGAACGGCGTGCGCCATGCTGTCATCACCACGGCGGGATTTCGCGAAGTGCGCGGCGGTGGTTTCGAAAAAGAGAAACGCCTCGTCGAGATCGCCGAAAAATACGGGATGCATTTCGTCGGGCCCAACTGTATCGGAGTTCTCAACACCCATCACGGGTTGAATCTTACGGTGTTTCCCTACAAGGACAAACCGGGCGGTCTGAGCCTCGTAAGTCAGAGCGGCACCTACGTTTCTCAGACTCTCGTCTACCTCCAGCGGCGCGGCATCCGTATGTCGAAGTCGTTGAGCGTCGGCAATTCCACAAGCCTCGACCTTGTGGACTGCCTGGAATACCTGGAACACGACGACGAAACCCGCGCCATCGCGCTCTACATCGAAGGACTTCCGCGCGGACGACGTTTCATGGAGGTGGCGCGGGAAATCACGCGCAAGAAGCCTATTGTAGCCCTGTACATCGGCGGCACCGAGGCAGGGGCGCGCTCGGGGCTTTCGCATACAGGATCGATGGGCGGCGAAGACGCCCTCGTGGACGGCGTATTTGCTCAGGCGGGCGTGTTGCGCGCCCGTTCGACCGCCGAACTGTTTGGCTGGGGTCACGCATTGGCCACCATGCCGCCACCGCGCGGTCCGAAAGTGGCGATCCTTACCCATTCGGGCGGCCCGGCGACCTCGATGGCCGACACCTGCGAGCGCTCCGGCCTGCAAGTGCCCGAATTAAGTGAGGAACTTCAAGAAAAACTCCGGGCCGACATTCCACCGACCGGCTCTACCCGCAATCCCATCGACCTTACCTTCTCCCTCGATTTCGACGCCTTCGCCCGCCGCCTGCCGAAAACCGTGCTGGGCGCGGACGAAATCGACGCCGTGCTGCTGCACGGCATGATGGACACCTCGATGGCACGGGAAGCCCACGTCGTGCTGGGAGACTTTTTAAAGCTTCCGGTAGAAATGTTCGTCGAGCGGGCGAAGCAGGATTTCTCCCCATTTCTCAAGGCGTTACGGGAATCCGGCAAGCCGCTGACGGCCTCCACGTTCCTGCGCGAGGACGGTGCCACCGATCAACTCGTGGACGGCGGCGTACCGGTCTACGACCACCCGGAGGAAGCGGCGCGAGCGATGGCCGCGCTCTACCGTTTCGGGAGAATTCAAGCGCGTGAAACGGACTGGAAGGCGTCTTCCGAGGAATTGCCTCCACATGAGGAGACCGGGGAAACCGAGGTCATGGACGACGCCCAGGCCTTCGGACTGCTGGAACAATACGGCGTACCGGTCGTGAAATTCCGCACGGTGCAGACCTTGAAGGAAACCTTGCGTTCGGGTGCGAGCCTGGGATTTCCTTTGGTGCTCAAAGGGCTTGTGGAAGGCGTGCTGCATAAAAGCGACGAGGGTCTGGTGGTCGCCGGAATTCAGAACCAGACCGAACTTGCCGACGCCTGGCAAGACATCGACCGGCGCTGCAACGGCTGTATGAAGCTGATTTCCCCGATGATTCCCGGAGATCGGGAAATCGTCATCGGCATGAAACGCAGCCCCGGTTTCGGTCCCGCCGTGATGCTGGGCATAGGCGGACTGTTCACCGAAGCCATCCGAGATGTCACCTTCCGCCTTGCACCGCTGAGTCCCGGCGAGGCGCGTTCCATGCCGGATTCTCTCAAGGCCGCCGGGCTGCTGGAGGCGTTGCGTGGACAGGAAGCCATCAACCTGAATCTTTTGGAACGGGCGCTTGTCGGCGTGGGTCGCCTGGCCCTGGAACGTCCCGACATCGTGGAGTTGGACATCAACCCGCTGATTATCGACAAAAAAGGCAACCTTGTAGCGGTGGACGCACTGATTCTGACAGGGAAAAACTAGCCTGGAGCATTTCCAACCTTTTTGCTTTTCAGGTCACAGGGTTGCGTTTTCGCAACCCACTCCATGAAGGCGGAGAAGCGTTTTCGATTTTCTTTTCCCCCGTAAAAACGGCGTGGTAGAAGGAAGGCGAACGAAATCGCTTTTCCCGCATTCGAAAAGGTGTACGATGCATCCAGACGTTTCATGGACCCCCAACGCCGGTTTCGGCCAGATCTCATTCGGCGACGCCTTCGGCCCGCTCGATCTGACCGTGGCGGAACTGTCGTTCCGAGTCTCCTCCACCGGTTCGCTTCGGAACATCCCGTTTTCACTTCGAAAAGACGACCACCCTCGCTTGGAAGCGCAGGCAAGCGAATTGAATGCGGAACTGACGTTTTCCGAAGGCGAGACGGTGCGAATCGAGCCAAAACTTGCCGCGATGGCCGACGATATCCGACTGGAGCGCCTGCGCCTCGTATGGACCATGCAACGTGCTGAAAATACGGAGAAAAGCTCGTTTTCGTTTTTCAAGAATGGCTGGCAGTCCTGGACGCAGACCCGCTCGTATCGCCTTCACGAACGCGAGCGCGTACCGGTGGTGCCTTTCGCCAACCGGATGCAGGACAATCCTCGCAACCTGCCCACGGGCAAAGCGGGAGAATTCGCCTCCGACACGTTCGCACTCCTGGGCGATACCTGGCGCAATCGGTATCTTCTCGTCGGTCAACTCGGCGATATGTGTACGTTTTTCTACATTCGAGCGGCCTTTTACGGTGAAAGTGCGAGGCTGGAGTGCATCTGGGATTTCGACGGAAAAACGCTTGAAAATTCAGAGGCTTATGTTTTAGATCCTGTGGAAATGCTGGCCGGAAATCATCCCAATCGCCTGTTGGATCGGTATTTTTCACACTATACACCGCGCCAGTCCCAGGACGCGCCCCTGCCCACCGGCTGGTGTTCCTGGTATCATTATTACACGAAGGTCAGCGAAAAAGCCGTGCGCGAAAACCTCGACGCCGTGGACGTCCGCAAGCCCGGCTGGTCGGTTTTCGTGCTGGACGACGGGTATCAGACGGCGGTGGGCGATTGGCTGAGCGTCAACGAAAAATTCCCCGGCGGGCTGAAATCGCTGGCCGATGCGATCCGCGAACGGAGCATGACGCCGGGCATCTGGTCGGCCCCTTTTTCGGCGCTGGACCGCTCGCGGCTTTTCCGCGAACACCCGGATTGGACACTCAAGGATGACCAAGGACGGCCCGTGCGCGCCGGATGGAATCCCATGTGGAACGCCTTCGGCTCGTTTTACGCAATGGACGCCACGCATCCCGGTTTTCGGGACTACCTGCGCCGGGTGATCCAGATCTTCGTTCACGAATGGGGTTTTCGCTATCTGAAGCTTGATTTCCTCTATTCCACGGCCCTGCACGGCCACGCCTACGATCCCTCGGTCAGTCCGGCAGAGCGGCTGCAAAGCGGCTTGCAACTGATCCGCGAAACCGCCGGAAACGATGTATTTCTGCTAGGTTGCGGCTGTCCCCTGGGGGCTGCGACGAAGATCGTGGACGCCATGCGCATCGGGCCGGACGTCGCGCCGTTCTGGTTCGACAAGGTTCGGTATCACCTGACCCGAGATCCCCACGCGTTGTGCACGAAGTTCGCCATTCGTTCCATCCTGACGCGCACGGCGATGCACCGCCGGTGGTGGCTCAACGATCCTGACTGCCTGATGCTGCGTGACACCGACACCCGGTTGACGCTCGACGAGCGCATGTCGCTGGCTCACGCCATCGTGGCAACCGGCGGAATGTACCTAGTGTCGGACGACCTGGGCCTGCTCTCGGACGCGACGTGGAAGACGCTTGCACGCATCGAGGAGATGGTGCGGGACTGCGACCGAGGACGCGCCTGGACGCTGGACCTGATGGAGCGGGAATTTCCGGAATGGGTCTACAATTCGAGTGGCTACCTCGCCGTGTTCAACCTTTCGGACAAGTTGCGTTACAAAACCGACGATCTTGCTCCTTACCTTGGTGACGAACTCGAAGAAAACGAGACCTTCGAGGACGTCTGGACGGGGGAGTGTTTTTCCTGCAAAGGTCATCGGCTCGACCTGGGAGCGATCCGGCCCCATGCATCCAGGTTGTTGAAACGACTTGGAAAATAGGAATCGTGACAACGTTCGGCGTTGCCGTTTCATCGTAAATCGTATAAAACCCACCCACGAAAAAAGGCGCATGACGCGCCTTTTTTCGTCGTGTTGGAAAATGCGGTCTAGCCACCACGCGCGGCGCGCTTGGAAGCTTTCAACGGGTTGATTTTGGTTTCGATGGACGCGATCTCCCGCTTGACGTGGGACGCCCGAATGCAGATGTCGTCTTTCCACATCACCGAAGGATCGGCGTAGCTCTTGCAGTACAGGCCGTCTTCCTTATCGACGATCTGATTGCAGCCCTCGCATTTTTCCACGATGTTCTTGATTTTCAGCTTTACCATAACTCACTCCCCGGCGGCTTTATTTGCCGCCATTTCGTTTTCCGGCCCGCGTTTGCGGTTGATGACCAGAGTTTTGTAGCCGACGAATTTGTCCGATTCACGGGCCACGATTCGAATAATGTTTTGTCCTTCTTCCAGCGGAATGGAGGTCTCGAACGGCATCTTGAGGAAATCCACTCCGGTTTTGTTGGACTTGTAAAAGACCTTTCGGCTGTTGTTCATGATGAACATGTCCCGCACCCGGTTGTCATCCTTGACGTAACCGCGAAGCGTGATTTCCGGCTCCTCGGTAAACAGCGAGTACGAAATCGGATTGACCTCCACCACGGGTTTGTGGAAAAAGCGGTCGATGCTCGCCTGCAAGGTCGCTTTTCCCGGTTGCGGATGCCACCCGGCGTCTTTCTCTACCCACCCGAAGCGGTCTTTGTCAATGTTTATTTTCGCCCAACGGCCACTGGTCGCCGCGACGGTTGCATTTTTCGGCTCGCCGACCACCGTCAGCACGGGAAGTCGGGCATCGGGAGAGGACAGAATCTTCTGGTCTTTGGCCAGCGAAATCACCTGCCCTGAAGGAGCGGGTGTCAAGGGGAAGGGCGCCATCAGGTTAAAGGTGATCTCCTGCGTCGTAGCGACGCGCATGTCGGTATCTATGATGCTGATTTCCATGGGGAATTTCGAATCTTCCAACCCCGGCAGCACCTCGATTTCGAAGCTTAAAAGCTTCCTTTCGCCTGGCTTGATCGGATCGAATTCCATCCGCCCCTTCTTGATAAATACGTCCTTGAGATTGTCCGTGTTCTTGATGATCGCCAGCCCGTCGATGTTGGATCCTTCACCCTGGTTGAGCACGTCCACCAGGATTTCCACGGTTTCGCCCCGCTGAATCAACCCGTCCCCGTTGCCGGATTCGTCGCGGATCTGGTAGGTGTAGGAGAAGTCCGGCAGCGGCAGAGTGGTCACTTCGAAGCGGAAAGGCGTTTTGGGCGGCAGATACTGGTTGGACTCGGTGAAATGAAAATCCATCACCGCTTCCCGGCTCGGCGTGTCGGGGGGCACTTCGATGGGAATTTTTCGGGTGACGGTCTGACCCGGCGCGATTTTGCCGAAGAACAGCTCCATCCGGTCGAACAGGTACCAGTCGGATTTGGAATCCGCCACGAGACGATGATACGCCCCCTGCCCCACGTTTTTCACCGACATCCAGAGTGTCACCTTGTCCCCGGCCTTGATCGGAGCTTTGGGTTCGGTCCAGACTTTGATTTCGGCCTCCGGCGGCTGTTCCACCTCGGCCACAGACCAGTCCACGTCGTATTTTTTCAACTCGTGGACGATTTTTTTGTCTTCCCGGCTCGAAATCTTGCGCAATTCCGGCATCAACCGTTGCAGCATCATCTCCCTGCGACTGACCCCTTCGATTCCCTGAAGCAGTTCTTTGGCCAGCAACACGGGAAAATCGATGAGGATCTGCGTCAGCGATGCATCCGCGTCCAGTTCGTCGCGCTTTTCATCGTGCAGGTAACGCAAGGTATAGACTTCCTTGTCTTCCACCGTCGAATCATGCACCAGGTGGCCATCCAGTTCGGATTCGCGGCTCAGACCGTCGCTCGTGAAGAATTCGATTTCGTTTTCGTCGATGAACACCGGTAGCACCTTGATGTCGGGCACGATGCCCACCGACTGAATCGAGACATCTCCGGGCGTCAGGTATTGGGCGATGGTCAGTTTGAGGGCGCTTTCGTCCTCCATTTCATACAGAAGTTGCACGCTGCCTTTACCGAAGGTGCGGTCGCCTAGAATCACCGCCCGGTTGTTGTTTTTCAATGCACCGGAGACGATTTCGGAGGCCGAAGCCGATCCGTGGTTGACCAGCACGAGGATCGGGTAATTCGGCTCGGTGCCCGTCGCCCGCGCTTCCTTGGACTCTTTGATTTCGTTGCGGGAACCCACCGTTGTGACGATCACGCCTTCGGACAGGAATAAATCTCCCATGTCGATCGCCGCCTCCAGCAACCCACCGGGATTGTGCCGCAGGTCGATAATCAGTCCCTTGAGAGGCTTTTTCTTTTCGGCTTCGAACAGAAATTCCTTCATGTCGCGCACGGTGTTGCCCTGGAAATTCTTGATCCGCACGTAGCCGATGCCGTCGCCCAGCAATTTGCTTTCGGTGCTCTCGATCTTGATGACGTCGCGGATGATGACGAATTCTTTCGGCGCGTTGAATCCTTTGCGCATGATGTGTAGCTTGCACGGTGTCTGGGGTTTGCCGCGCATCAGTTTGACCGCTTCTTCCAGCGGCATGTTGACCGTGGACTGGCCCTCGATCCGCACGATTTTATCCAAGGATTTCAAGCCTTTGCGCGCGGCAGGAGTTCCTTTAATTGGCGCGATGACCGTCAACTCGCCGTCCCGGATGCCGATCTGAATGCCCAGGCCGCCGAAGTTTCCCTGGGTGGATACTTTCAGGTCGTTGTAAATCTTCGGGGACATCTGGGTGGAGTGGGGGTCCAACGTGTCGAGCATTCCGTTGATGGCGGCGTATTCGACGTCCTTGGGGTCCACGTAGTCGTCGAAATGGGGTTGCAGAAAACGGAACACCTCGCTCATGCGGTATTGGATGTCCCAGGGAGAATCGATGTCATCGTAGGTGAATTCCCGCTCCCAGGTATCGACGCGAATCACGGATTTCTTGCTTTCCTCGTCGTGATTCACCAGCACCGAAGCCACGTTGCGTGCCACTTCGTCGAGGGCGTGGGTAAACATTTTCTTCGGATGGATGCGGGCGGGGTCGTAATAATAGTTCTTGATGTACGTGATGACCTTCGTCATCACCTCGATGGAGGCGAGGTCGTATTTTTCGTTCTGAGGCTTGGCTTCGACCCTGGCGGCTTCCAGCGGGGAACGCCCCCAGACGCCGGGATCGGGCTCCTGGAGCACACCGAAATACACGCCGATCAGCACCAGAGCGGTAATCAGCCCCAACAACAGTTTCGATTTTTTCATCGTCGCTTCGTCTCTCTTTCGCTTTCACGTACGAACACGGAAAGGCCGACGGCATCTCCATCCGATCCGACTGGAGAATACGCACAACCCTCCGTAATCTTTGGCGAATGGGTCGGACTAGCCTTCCCCTTCCGGCGATGTTCATGAGGGGTCGCCAAAGTCGATCACAAAACCGGAGATTCTATTCTATCATCAGATCTTTTTTTACACAATTGCATAATACTCTATCGAATGGGCGATTCAATTCTTGAAGGATTACCCCCCTCCAAGTACTTTCGCGGGTGCCATCTATAAGAGAGACCTGTTTGTCAAGCAGATTCCCCCATTTTTTTCATCGATGTCAAGCCGTCCTTCGTTCATCCATCTATTCGGCGTCGTATTTCACGCGCCATGATTCCGTGCAAGAATCGTCCGCCCCATTCACGGTCAAGCTCTCGTCGGAGCACTGGCACCCGCGGGGTCGGACGAAACGGTGATTCGAAAGAACGTATGGAACATCGAAATCTCTTCACGTTGCTTCTGTCACTTAGCGTCTATCCTCGTCTGTCACTTAGCGTCTATCTTCGTCTGTCGCATTGCGTCTACCTCTTGATCTCGTGGCTTGTCGATACCTCCTTGGCCGGAGCCTTCGCCGAAGGCCTCCCCGTCCGTCGCCTACAACCCTCTCACGCACGAGCAAGGCGGGCGGGTCAAGGCTGCAAAGCATGAGCGAAGCGAGCCTGGCCTTGACGCGCCCGGTGCTCGTGCTACTGGGCACAAGCCGACGGACGGGGAGGACTGGAATCGCACCCGTCGCCACCAGACGCACGGCCTGCAAACTCCCAACCCCCATAACCGTCCGGCACCACCCCCAAAGCCTCGGGCGAAAAGCCCTCGGAACGTTTCAAAAGAGCATGCACGATCCGGCACAGTTTCGCCGCCACCGCCACCTTCGCCTTGTTGGCACCGTGCTTCTCCACCCAGCGGCGATAATACGGGTTCAGCGGCTTCTTTCGCTTCCGGGCGTGCTGCGCGCACTCCACAAGCAACGCCCGCAACAACCCCGGCCCCTCCCGCGTGATGCGTCCCTTGCGCTCGCGATCCCCCGAATCGTAGCTCGACGGGCACAGACCCACGTAGGCCGTCACCTGCTTTCCCGAACGGAAACGACCGATGTCGAACAGATGCGCCGCAAGCGCCAGCTGCGTGATCGGGCCCACTCCCGGAATCGTCTGCACCCCATCGAACGCGTGGTTTTCACGGCCAAGATCCTCGGCCATCGTCGTCAACCCTTCGATCTGATTCGAGGCCAAAAGGAAGCTGGCGAAATGCGTTTCCAACAGCTGTCTCACCATCTCGGGCATCTTGGCGTCGAGCCGCTTTTTCCAGGCCGCTTGGGTGTTCATGCTTCCCGAGGCGCCATCCAGGCCGTACTCCCTCAGCAGCGCCTTGGCGGCGTTGATCGCCTGCGTCTGGATCTTCACGTTCAGCGCCCGCGCCTTGAGCACCGAACGAAGCTTGCGCATCGGCTCCGGCGGCAGAACCACCTCGCGAACCAAGGCTCCCGTGCGCAGGTTGGTACAGAGATCCTGGGCGTCGCGGGTGTCGGTCTTTTTCTTCCGGCTGCGGGTTTTCTTCGCCACTTCATCCGCCGGGTACACCTGCGGGCATCCTCCCAATACGGCGACGATTCCGCTTGTGGAATACGCCTTCGAACAGGCTTCCATCCCCGGCGCACCGGGATGCTTTTCGAGCCAGGGCCGGAGCGTTTCGGAGAATCCGGAAAAGGTGGTCGGACAGGATCCGAGAAAAACCTGCTTTCCCGTATCGTCCTGAATGCAAATGGTGGTTGACTTCTGATGCACATCCATTCCAATACAAATCATGGGCTTTCCTCCTGCTTGGGACGCTCAAGCGATCCCGTCATCAAAATAGGGCGATGATACCATCGACCCTGCCGGGGGAAAGCCCTCTCTTATGGAATCACGGTCTCACGGCTGGAAGCCGGGAGGCTGTGTTCAATAGGGGGAGATTTTTCGATCCCGGATTAGTTCCCTCACAGCCTCCCCGTCTTCGATGGTGAGACTCAGAGCATTGACAAACCTCCTGAATTTGATTTCCAGCCCCAATTTAGCATAAATGTCATTCCCGCGCAGGCGGGAATCCAGAGCAATATCAAGCACCTGGACCCCCGCCTTCGCGGGGGTGACAAATGTTTCTACAAAGATGGATACTTTGTCAGCAACCTGATGTCGGATAACAAGTTATCCGACCTACTTTTCTTTTTGTGATGCTTGCCCGTCCCTGCGGGCGGAAATTAAAATAGTGCAAAATCTGTTTTTTCGTTTGAAACCTCAAAAAAGGGAGGGTGAATGTAGGGGCGGGTGAAAGGAGCATAGCGACTGTAGCCCCCCGTTCTGACAGAGTTTTTCGGTTTTTGGGGAGCTCCGTTCACTTTGTTCACTACACTCGCCCCTACGTTTTTTCTCCTAGAAATAAGCTTTTACAATGTTTCGCACTCATTTAATTTCCGCCCCGTCCCTGCCCGATGGCCGGGAATCCCTATTTTTTCGCCAGGTTATGTGGTATACTGTAATCATTCAATCTTGGCTCGAACGACGACATGCCGGAGGGGGTTTCGATGAAACATAGATTTCATATCATGGAGGGATTGGCGCTTCTGCTTCTCGTCCTTATGACCGGGTGCCTGGGGGAATCGGATGACGGGGATACGTCCGTAGGAGATACCGACATCGAACAGGAAACCGGCGACGAAGATTTTGTGGAAACCGATGGAATCGCGGAAAGTGACGTTTCCGATGACGACGTTTCCGGCGAGGAAGAACTTTCGGACGACGACGACGCAGGCGAGCAGGAAGAAGAAAGCACCGTGAATGAAGCCGTCTATGCGGGAGCAGGGAATCTGATCTGGCAGAATTCTTCCTCCGGGAAGGAATTGAATTGGGCCGCATCGAAAAGCTACTGCGAGAATCTGACCTGGGCGGGATACGACGACTGGCGCCTTCCGACCCTCGGGGAATTGCGGGCGCTGGTTCGTGGTTGCAACCTGACGGAAGTCGGCGGCGATTGCCAGGTGGACGACGGCTGCCTTGACCTCGCCTGTCAGGATATGACCTATTGCAACGGCTGCCAGGGATCGACCGGTCCGGACGAGGAGGGATGCTACCGAGTCGTAGAACTGGAAGGCCCGTGCGACCGCACCTGGTCGAGCGATCCGGTGGGAAACGATGTGAATGGCGCATACTGGGAAATCGTGTTTCATACCGGGGGCATCATCGCCGGAAACCCGGCCATCGCGATGCAGGTTCGGTGCGTGCGGTAAGACCTGACTTCAATCGTTGTCTGCGAAAGTTCGTGTAGATCGGGTCCATTCCTTTACCCGACAATGCAAAAATGTCTGGTTATAGCTATTTGAATTTGGCGGTCATTGCTCTTTGTCGCGAGGTCGGGTAAATTCTTTACCTGACATTTCCGAACGCAATGAACTTGGCGGGTGAAAAATCACTCGACCTGCGGCAACTGCGGCTGTGGCAACAGCATTTGAAACCAATCCGGAAACAGATTGAATGACAAGCATGGCTGAAGCGCCTGAGAAAACCTGGTTCGGCTTGCCTTGTAGACTGTGCATCGGAATTGGCGCGGGTGCGTTAGCCTATGTGCATGTGGGCTGTATCGTGTGTCTGCTGATATATGGTCTCGAAACAAAGTCGGACCTTGGCGTGGGCGATTTTGCAGGGATGTTTTCAATTTTGGCCGTGGCAATGGGTCTGGCCATCGGGTTGGTCAGGCGATCTCGTGTAGTGTTTCAGATATCCAAGGTGCTTTTGCGTATCGTTTTTTATTTTTCTTCGGTTCTCCTGCTTCTCTGGGTGTTGGTCGTGATGGCCGTGCCTCCAGTTAAGTTCACAATGTGGCATTCGAATTTTTTGTCTTTAATGGCCGTTTTTCTTTTGGTTTACTCCTCTTCTTTGGGCATTCGGGGAACGAAAGATTACAAAGAACAATTCACGAGACGGATCTGATCGGGGAGCCACTCCCACACAGTGACTCCGCCTAAAACCTATGGATAATACAGGGTATTTTCCGCCTGTTAGGCGTTTTGTTTCATCACGAGCACGGGCAGGCCGGTGTCTACGTCGATTTTTTCGCCCGTTTTCGTAAATCCCTCGCGTTCGTAAAAGGCGATGGCCCGGATATTCTGAGGAAAAACGGAGACTTCCAACGGTCCTTTGCGTTTTCGGGCCGATTCGATCAGCCGTTTTCCCAGCCCTCGGCTATGCCACGCCGGGTCCACGAACAATCCGCCGACGAAATTGTCCAGCAGGCCGATGAATCCCCGCACCTCGCCTTCGACCTCGCAGACCCAGTTGTCCGCGTGGGCGAGGTATTCTTCTCGCAGTCGGCCTTCTTCTTCCTCCAAAAAACTTTTGGGCAAAAAATCGTGGGATACGGCGCTAGCTTCGTACCAGATGCGCACGCAGACGTCTTCGTCGCGAGGCTCGTAAGGACGGATTTCCATATCAGGATACTCCCAGCACTTCGCCGATTACGCTCGCCACGTACTCGCGGTAGCTGCTTTCCGGCATGTCTTCGAGAAGGGCCTGCGCCCCCTCATGGTCCAAAAAGCCCATACGGACGGCGATTTCCTCGATGCAGCCGATTTTCAAGCCCTGGCGGGCTTCCACGGCGTGGATGAAATCCGCACCGTCGAGCATACTTTCCGGGGTTCCGGTGTCGATCCAGGCCACGCCCCGGCTGATGCGTTCGCAGTACAGCTCCCCGCGCCGGAGGTATTCCATATTGAGATCGGTGATTTCCAGCTCTCCACGCGCCGAAGGTTTCAAGTTCCGGGCGAACTCGGAGGCGCGGGCGTCGTAAAGATACAGGCCGGGAACGGCGTAATTCGACTTGGGTTTTTCCGGTTTCTCCTCGATCGACAACACGCGGGAATCCTTCGCGAATTCCAGCACGCCGTAGCGCTGGGGATCGAGCACCGGATAGCCGAAAATCAACGCGCCGTCGGAAAACTCCGCCACCGCCCGGCGCAGAAAGTTCAGTTTGCCGTAAAACACGTTGTCGCCGAGCACCAGCGCCACCGGCTCCCCGTTCAGGAATTCCTCGCCGATCACCAGCGCCTGGGCGATGCCTTCGGGTTTGGGTTGGACCGCGTATTGCAGCGAAATGCCCAGCTTCGCACCGTCCCCAAGCAATTCCTCGAAACGGGGAGTATCTTCCGGGGTGGAAATCAGCAGGATGTCGCGAATGCCCGCCAGCATCAGAATCGACAACGGGTAGTAGATCAGCGGCTTGTCGTACAGCGGCATAAGCTGCTTGCAGACCACCCGGCTCAAAGGATACAGGCGGGAACCGGACCCTCCGGCCAGAATGATTCCGCGCGTGATGGCTCCGCTCGCCATGGCAAAGCTCCTGGGTTGTGGAAAACCGGTCGAATTTCTGTGTAAAATCGCACCGTTACAATATCACGAAACTTTTTCGTCCTTTTCCGCCGCAAGCTTCTCGAACAGCGCCCTCATCGCGTTTCCCCGATGACTGATGGCCGCCTTCTGTTCCGGCGGCAACTCGGCCATGGTTTTTCCGGCGCGGGCGAGCGGCAGAAACAGCGGATCGTAGCCGAAACCGTGCGATCCGCGCGTCTCATCGGCGATTCTTCCTTCGCAACGTCCTTCGACACACCAGGGCTCCTCGCCGTCCCGGCAGACCGCCAGCACACAGACGAAACGGGCGGTGCGTTGCAACGGATCTTGGAATTTCTCCATGTTTTTCAAGAGATTACGGTTGTTGGCGTCGTCGCTGGAAGGCTCCCCGGCATAGCGCGCGGAGTACACGCCCGGCTCGCCGCCGAGTGCATCCACCACAAGGCCGGAGTCGTCGCCCAGCGTCGGCAGACCGGTGGCTTCGTGCAACTGCACCGCTTTTTTGATCGCGTTGGCCTCGAAGGTGTCGCCGTCCTCGACGACTTCCGGCAACTCGCCGAATTCGTCCAGGCCCACGAGTTCGTATCCCAACTGGTCGAAAAGTACTTGAAAATCGCGGATCTTGCCGCGATTGCGGCTAGCGATCAACCACTTCATCGAACAGGCTCCCCAGCGCTTTTTTCTGCGCCGCGAAAAGTTCCTCTGCCGCACCCAACGCCAGTTGGGTCAGACGCTGCATCCGCGCCGCGTCGAACGGCAGCCCCTCCGCCGTGGCCTGCACTTCCACCAGGCGTCCGTCGGCGGAAAACGCGAAATTGGCGTCCGCTTCGGCACGGTGGTCTTCGTCGTAGCACAGGTCCAGCAGCTCGCGTCCCTCGACCAACCCGCAACTGATGGCAGCGATGGGAAAGCGGATGGGTAACTCGGCTATAAGCCCCATGTTTTTCAGTTTCGCACAGGCCAGCGTAAGCGCCGTGAATCCGCCGGTGATCGACGCCGTGCGCGTGCCGCCGTCGGCCTGCAACACGTCGCAATCCACCGTAATCTGGCGTTCGCCCAAGGCTTCCAGATCCATGCCCGCCCTCAGACAGCGCCCGATCAGGCGGCTGATTTCCATGCTGCGGCCCTTTTTGTACTGGCTGCGGCGAGTGCGTCCCAGACCGCTGCCCGGCATCATCGCGTATTCCGCCGTGACCCAGCCCGACCCACGCCCGGCCAGAAACGGAGGCACGCGCTCTTCGACGTTCGCCGCGCAGAGGACTTTGGTCTTTCCGCAGGAAATCAGCACGCTGCCGTCCGAAAACTCCTGCAATCCCGTGTCGATGTGAACGGGCCGCAACACATCGTCGGCCCTTTCGTCGATTCTCATGGCAACTCCTTCAAAGGTACATCACAAAGTACTGCACTGTGGACCCACAGGGTCCGAAAGCCTCTCCCTGAAGGAGAGGTCGGCGCGTCAGCGCCGGGTGAGGGGATGCTTTTTTTTCGTTCCCTCACCCTGACCCTCTCCCAGAGGGAGAGGGAAAATCAACTATGTAATCAACATGTTACGAGGAGACATTCTAGTGATTTCATCGCAGTATTCCGTGATGCTCCCCTCCTTCAACGCCCGTGTTTTTACAGGTCGATTTCGTATTCCTTGATTTTGTACAGAAGGGCGCGGTGGCTGATTTCCAGCAACTTCGCTGCCGCCGTGCGATTGCCCTTGGTTTTGGTCAACGCCTTGCGGATGAGGTCGTTTTCGATGCGATACGTGGCCTTTTTGATCGAAAGCTCGTCCTCGGACAACGCGACATTGTACGTGGGCTTGTGTTCGGTGATTTTGCCGGGAAGATCGGTGGGGGTGAGCACCTTTTCGTCCGCCAGAATCATCGCCCGTTCCAACGTATGTTCCAACTCGCGCACGTTGCCCGGCCAATGATAGCGCTCGAAAAGGCGAAGGGCTTCCTCGTTCACGGATTCGATATCCAGACCCAGCCGTGCGTTGAAACGCCGGATGAAATGGGTCACAAGCAGCGGAATATCGCCGTGGCGATCCCGCAGGGGAGGTAGACGCACCGGCAGCACGTTGAGACGGTAATACAGATCCTCGCGAAATTCCTTCTTTTTGACCAGTTCCTCCAAAGACGCGATGTTCGCCGTGATGATACGAACGTCGATTTTCGTGCTTTTATCCGAACCTACCCGGCGGATTTCTTCCTCCTGCAACACACGCAGCAACTTCACCTGGAGCGAATATGGCAACTCGCCCACCTCGTCGAGAAACAGCGTGCCGCCGTCGGCTTCCAGGAACAACCCGTTGCGTGACCGTACGGCGTCGGTGAACGCGCCGCGTTCGTGGCCGAACAGTTCGGATTCGATCAGGTGTTCGGGAATTGCACCGCAATTGAGCGGAATGAAAGGCTTTTCCGCACGATCCGAAGCGTGATGCAGGGCGCGAGCGATCAGTTCCTTGCCGGTGCCGCTCTCGCCTTCGATCAGCACCGTGGATTTGAACCCGGCGATTTTGCGTACCATCCCGAAGATGGACTGCATCTTGGGATCTGCCGAAACGATATTGGAAAAATCGTATTCCTGGTTCAACTGGCGGCGCAACTCGCGGTTTTCGCGGCGCAGACGCTCGCGTTCCTGGGCCTTGCGGATGGTCAGCAGCACTTCGTCGGGACGAAACGGCTTGTTGATGTAGTCGTAAGCGCCCGCCTGAATCGCCTCGATCGCGCCTTCTACCGAACCATAGGCGGTAATCATGATGACGGTGGAATCGATGCCTTCCTGCCCGATGTGTGCAAGCAGATC
The DNA here is from genome assembly GCA_963663525.2 of Myxococcota bacterium. Classification (GTDB taxonomy): domain Bacteria; phylum Myxococcota_A; class SURF-8; order SURF-8. The sequence goes on along the minus strand of CAXXHC010000001.1, from coordinate 897,564 downwards.
CAGTCCCGTCATTTTCGGCATGTTCACATCGCACAACACGATGTCGAAGGACTGCTTGCGCAGCAGTTCCAGTCCCTCCTGGGCCTGGGCCGCTATGGTACAGCGAAAACCTTCCTTGGCCAGCACGATCGACAACATGTGGCGGATGTTTTCCTCGTCGTCGATAATCAGTACCGTTCCGTTGTCCACGTCCACGGGTCTCTCTTTCGTTCGTTTCATGCCCTACACGGGTTTACAACCTTCGGGAAAGAAAAGGCTACCCAATCGCGGCAGCGATTACAACGACTTTTTCGACGATTCCATTGCGGGGGGTGCATCGCAGGATATTGTCATTTCACTCAGATTGCAACCCGCTCACTCCGAGTGCCGCCTTTAGGGCGGTGTATCGAGGAATAAATAGTATGGCTCGATACGATTTGCTTCGCAAATCACTCGCCATGAGCGGTTTTTTTGCAAAGTGACAATTTTTTGTGATGCACCTCGTTACGGGAATGTGAATTTTCGTAGGGAAAACCACTTTTTACGCCTACCCTCCCAGCCGCGAAACGGCGGCCCTGGCGGCGGTGGCCACTTCCTCGTTGGCATCTTTGCTGGCTTTTTGAAGAATCGACAGCGCCCGTTTGTCGCCGAGCTGCCCCAATGCCAGACAGGCTTTGGCCCGCACGGAATCGGGTTTGGTCGTTTTCGTGGAGAGCAACCCTTCCTTTTTGGCCACTTCCATCAAAAGGCTTCCTGCGTTGGGACCGCCGATTTTCAACAGGGCGTTGATCGCATCGATTTGCAGGCTGTCTTCCTCTTCCTTCTGCACTTTCGTGCGTTTTTCGAGAATCTGCGCCAGCACCGGTTCGCCGCGTTTCATTTTCAACTCGCCCAACAGGGAAATCACCAGGCGCTTGACGGAGATATCCTCGTCATGGATGTATTTTGTCAGGAAATCCAGGGCCTTACCCCCCATTTTGGCGCAACTGCCCTTGATCGCCTCGTAGCGCACACGCGCGTCAGCATGAGCAAGGTATGGTTCCAAAAGTTCGACTTCCTCTTCCGTACCCAACTCACCTACCAGCAAAATCATGTTGCGAATCACGTACCATTCGTTGTCGGGTTTGGCCAACTCGTCTTTGGCCATAGCCAACACATCCATTCCCATGCGCGGCAGCAATTTGAGAATCGCCAGCCGCTTTTTACGGTCTCCGGTCCTTTTTAGCGTTTCGAAAAGTTTCGGAAGCATGGTTTTGGAAAGCTGGTCGGCAATCATCACCATGGCCTGGAACGATTGCTCGCTGCCCTCGACAAGCGCCGCAAAGACGTGCTTCAGCATGTCGTCGTCGCAGATCTTCGCAAGTGTCGCGGAAGCCTTTTTGACGATTGCCGGCGGAAGCCCCGCATCTTCCGAAGCCATATCGCCCAATGCGGAAAGTACCTTAATCGCGGGACGGTAGTTCTTGACGCGAATCAGTTCGGCGGCAAGCGAACGGGCTAAATCCAGAAGAATTATAAGTGTTTCGGTCGGTTTTTTCTCTTCCTGAATGCGCTCGCAGATCTTCAACACGAATTCCGAAACGATCACCATTTTCGCCAGCGTCGGCATGGCGTAGATCAGATCCTCGCGGATTTCCACAAGTTTGGCTTCGTTGAAGCGTTCGAAATTGCGCACGGTGATGGTCAACCCGGTTTCGTTGATCTCATCATTATCCAGGCGAATCCTGGACAATTCTTTGGCCCGCAGGCGTTTCTCGTGGAAAATCACCTGCTTTTGCACCTGTTGTGCCAGCTTGCCCTTGATGATGCCGCTTTCGACCAGCCGTTTGCCGACTTGGGGGAAAATGTCGTTGTTTTTCGTGGCTTGGACCATGAATTTGACCGCTTCCCGAACGGCGCCGATTTTTCGTTCCTGCTCCTCCCCGGACATGCCGGTCATTTCGCCGCTCAATTCCTCGATCTGCATCACCAGGTGATCGATGATGCCAAGCGTCTTTTCTTCGCCGACCTGGACGGGGAAATCTTCGCTCAAAAGCTGCGTGGAAAGCTCGTTGGGAGTTTCGACCTGATCGAGAATCACGGCAGCGATGTCCTCGGACTCGAACTTCGCCAGCTCCCCGCGCAGAGAATCGAGCACGTTGGCGCGTTCTTCATCGGTTTGGGTGACACTCAACAGGTTGCCGACGTTTGCCAGCGACTCGCGCATTTTCTCGACTTTTTCCTGGCGCGAAAGCTGTTTTTCCTCCTCGAACATCGGCACCAGTTCGGACATCACCTCTTTCATCTGCGCCGCGTCGTTGAGGATTTCCTTAAAATTTTCGTAATCGAAATTATTGGGGTCGAACCCCGCATCGTTCGTGATCGAGCGGATCAACTCCTCACGGGCCGTCATCTCGAACTGGTCGGCCTCCATGAACGAACGCTCGATGATTTCGATGTGCGTTACACCGTGCTCGGCGAAATACTCCTCGAACGAACTGACTTCCGACAGGCTCGTGTCGTCCATCGACATCAGCGTCATCAACCCGATAATTTCTTCGGGCGTCGTGCCTTCCTGGAACAGGATGGTCTGAAAACCCTGGTTGGACATTTCGTCCGCGAAACGCATCACGGCTTCTTTTTTTCGAAAACGTTCGTGGATGTTTTTCGCATCGACGAGCAGCCGCCCCTGGGATTCGCTGATCCGCACGGCGGGAAGTCTTTCGAAAAGAACGGTGAATTCCTGCAGCACTTTTTCCGCCGCGCTTTTCACCGTTGCCGAACCGGGGGGATACATGCCCATGGAAGTCAGCATGGCCCGCATGGCGGCAACGACGTCTGCGACGATGGCCGAAGTCTCTTTGTCGAGAATGGTGGATACGCGCTGTTTTGGTTCTTCCTCGGGATGAAACAAACGCTTAGGTGGCATGGGCGGTCTTTCCACGAGTTACGAGGTTGCCAAACGAGCTTTTTCTGGAGGGCTCCGGAAAAGGCATCGACCGATTACGAAAAACCGGGGACAGCGGGATGCCGTCTGCAACGAGGAGTGTGTTTCTTCCGGGTGATTTTCAACGCTTTCTTCCCCAATGCCTGATGACCGCCGCCTCGGTGTCACTTACTTCAAACGCTGCAAAGCCATTTTCGCAGTTTGCGCCACATCTGCGGCGGAATCCTTGGCCGCCTTGGCCAACGTATCTTTGGCCTTCGGATTTCCCAACTGCCCCAACGCCATGCAAGCCTTGGCGCGCACGGGAACAGACTTGGATTGCTTGGTACCGAGCAAACCCTCTTTGGTGACCACGTCGATGAGGATGTCCACGCATTCGGGCGTGCCGATTTTGACGAGGGCATTGACCGCCTCGATCTGGACCGGCTCGGATTCTTCTTTCTGGACTTTCGTACGCTTGGCGAGAATCTGGGCCAGCATCGGAACGGCCTTGGGATCTTTCGCGCTTCCCAGAAGGGAAATCGCCAGGCGCTTGTTGGCCGAGTCGCTGTCGTTCATACCCTTGTTCAGCACATCGCCGAAATCCTCGTCGGGGTATTTCTGTGCTCCTTTAAGCACTTCCTTGCGCACCCGGGCGTCTTCGTGGTCCATCAGATGCACGATGTCCTGGACATCGTAAAATTCACCGGTCTCGACGACCAGAAGCGCCATGTTGCGCATGACATACCAGGGATTGCCCTCTTCCGCGATTTCGCTTTTCGCTTTGGAAAGCACCTCTGTCCCCAGGTTCGGCAACAACTTCAGCAGGGCCGAACGCACTCGGCGATCCTCGCTCGTTTTCAAATTCTCGAACAATGGCTGAAGCAGGTATTCCACCGCGAGCTCGCAGATCGAATTGAAGCGTGCGAGGTTTTCGTCCTTGAGTTGCGGAAGATGCACAACCATCAAGGAAATTACCTCCTCGTCGAAAACCTCCGCTATTTTGGACGCCGCCGCCCGCTGAAGATCCGGAGGCCGGGTGCTGGCCTCTCCGGCGAATTCCATCCACAACTCGACCATCGGCAGGGAAAGATCCATGCGCGCGTGGCGCAACGCTTCTCTCGTGAAACTTACGGCAAGCGACAGAAACGTTTCGAACCGGGGGGATGGCTCCGTTTCGGCCCGCAAGATACCTTCCAGCTTCTCCACCATCAGCGAGGCTTCCGGCAGGTCGAGCAGCGAGGGCATCCCGGTTTTCATTTCCGATTCCACCTGGCTGTACATGGCTTCCGGGAATTTTTCCAGGTTGGCCACGCTCATTCTCAAGCCGGTGGTGCTGATGCTGCCGTCTTCGAGGACGATCTTGAGCATGTCCTTGATTTGACGGCGTTTTTCATGATAGGTGATGCGTTGCTGAATCTGTTCGGCGAACTTCCCTCGCGCCACTCCGGATTCGAGCAGCTTCTTGCCGATCTCCGGGAAGTTTTCGCGATCCTTGGTGGCTTTGACGATGAACTTGATACCTTCGCGCACGCCACCGACTTTGCGTTGCAGTTCGCTGCGCGGCATCGCCGGGAGTTCCACGCTGGACTCGTAGGCGTGATCCAACATAGCCGCCGCCAGGTCGAGGGAACGTCCCTCTCCGAAATCTTCGATGAAATCTTCGCTTAGAACCCTCTTTGACAACTCGTCGGGCTGGCCGAGTTGGTCGATGGTCGTTATGGCCACATCCCGGGGATCGAGCCGGGCCATGCTCTGGCGCACGGCGGCGACCATATCGTTGCCTTCCTGATCGGTCTGGGTGATTTTATACACACTGCCGATGCGTGTGAAAATCTCCCGCATTTTATTCAGGCGATCCACGCCATCGAGTGCTTCCTCCTCATCGAGGAATTCGCCCAGAAAACCGTCTATCAACGAGCGCAATTGCTCGTAGTCATCGAAAATCGCTTTGTATTTCTCGTAATCTTCCCGCGTCAGGGTTACGGAATTCTTTGTCGCCTCGCGCAGTTCGTCTTTGATGTCCTCTTCTTGGGTCGCCTGGTAAACCTGTGCATCCACTGTGATGTTGCGCACACCCAGTGAAGACAGATGCCGGTTGATCTCCCCCACTTTTTCCATCTCGGCGGGTTTGAGACCCAACAACGAGTTGAATTGAATGAGTTCGTCGTCGGTTGTCCCTTTTTTGTAGGTGATGCTCTTGATATTGCGTTCCATTATGGAACGCAGAAAATCGACGACCGGATCCCGTTTGGAGTCCTTTTCGTCCAGATGCTTGCCATCGACAAGCAACATGCCCTGGGTTTCGCTGAACGTGATGCTGTTGACTCGTTCGAACAATTTGCCCAACACGCCGGATACCTTGGTAGCCGCGTTTTTCACGGCGGCGGATCCAGGAGGGTACATACCCAACGCCACGGCCATCGCCCGCGTCGCGATGACGAATTCCGTTGCGAGATTGGAGAGTTCGAGAGGTAGGGTGATCGTTCCCCCGCTTTGCTCGCCGGGGGTCCAAAGGCGCTTGAACGGCATACTCAACTCCTTACGCCACGGTCGTGGAACGCGCCCAGCCTTGGCAGACGCGAAACCCGTTTACTTGAAATTACGAACGGAAACTTCCCGCCGTGAAACGATGATTCAAACCGGCCAGCCGGTACTTTTTCGCCGAAAATCCTTTCGAAGCCTTTACACAAAAATCTCGCGCGATGCACGAGAAACGTTTCCGAGCCCACGCCCCAAGGACGAAAACACGGCAACGTCCCTCCAACCACGCGAAAGCACACTCATTTTCGGCCCTCGTCACGATTTGTTCGGAATATCCGGGCAATGGTTTCCAATTTCCTAACAATTCATTTGTTATCATAACAGAGGAAACTGAAAAAGTCCACTCTCGTTAAGGAAATCGAACACCCCAGGATGGGAATAATAACGTCGGGAAAATTCAAAGAACAAACGGAAAGAAATGTAGCCGGAAAAGAACCGAAAGCACGGCAGGTTTACACCTCGCCGCTACAGTGGGTTGGAGAAAACGAAGGTCGGGTGAATATTATCAAATCCATATTTTCCTGAAAAAACAGAGACTTCCCCCACATTCAAACCCTGACGAAAGAGACAATGAACTCGACAGGCAGATTCGGATGGAAGATCTATTTGGCACCCGCCACCACGAATTTGAGTTTGTGCGGGCCGATCTTCAGCACGTCGCCTCCCTTGAGTTCATGTACATCGTTTTTGCCGACTTTTTCGTCGTTCACGTAGAGCGACCCCAAACCCTTGCGATGTTCCACGGTATAGCCGTTTTCCGCACGCTTCACGACGATCTCGATCTCCTTCAAAAACTTCCCGCCTTCGAAGTGCAGATCCGCCGACGGATCGCTGCCCAGCACCATCTGGTCCTTTTCCATCAGGTAGCGATATTTTTCCATATACGTCAGCGCTTGAAAGTGCGGCTTGGCGCGTTCGCGAATCTGCTGGCGGATCATTTCAAGCTGCTTGCCCTGCATCATCGACGTTTTTTCGAAAGGATTGTCCTCGCCCTGAATGAATTCGTCCATGCCGATCACCGTGGTTTTCTGGCTGGCGACGGCGGCGGAACGGGCTTCGGTTGAGGTATTTTCGCTCGAAAACGACGCTGTATCGGCGAATTCATGGAACTTGACGGTATACCGTCCAATCGTCGCATGGTCGCCGTCGTGCAATGCGATCCGGTCGATCGGTTTGCCGTTGACGTACGTACGGTTGGTTTTGGACTGGTTCTCGATCGTCCACTCCCCCAACTGCTGAAACAGCATGGCATGGTGGCGCGAGACAGACGTATCGCTAAGCACGATGTCCGTTTGCGAACTGCGACCGATGAAGTATTCCCGGCCTGGTTCCAACGTGATGGCGAAAAGGGCTTCGGATTCGAATTCCACAACGAGTTGGGCCATAAGCCCCCCTTTTTTCGGTTTAAACAGATCGTTGCATCCACATGCGGGGCAATCGATCGGCGATTGGCGATCCAGGGCATCCCATCATTCTTTTTCAAGATAGAATTCCAGGCGCAAAATGTCAATCGCCCGACCACGCAAAACGGCGAATTCGGCGAGTGATTGCAGTCGCTCGTCTTCGTTGACCTGAAAGACTTCCGTACACTCTATCCCGACACACGCAGGACTCGTTCAAATTTCTAAACATCGAAAACCCGATTTAGCGAGAATTCCGAAACAATACGTTAGGAGACGATGAAAAAGTAAAGTTTATTTATAGAACAAAAATGGTAGACTAACGGAACTTGAAAACAAAACAAACACCGGCCCTGGGGTTTTCTATTACATCGTTAAAAAATGCAAAAACAACTTCTCTGGAATCGTTCATAAATAATTGACTTTCCCTTTTTGTTTTGTTAAAAATATTAACGAGGGGAGTTTATTCCACTAAAATTCGTTCAATAACTTAAAAAAGATCGCCATGGCAGAAAAAAACTGGACGGAAATTCTGAAAAAAGGTTCCACGATGTATCATCAGATGCAGTCGCCTCTTCGGCTGCATTTGCTTGCGCTGTTCAGCAAGGAATCTTCCCGTGTCTACAATGCTTCCAACCTTTCCAAGCTGACAGGCATTCTCATCAAGGACGTCATTGCCTGCCTCAAGCCGATGATCGAGCAGGAAGTGGTGGAAGAACTGGCCATTCCCGGCGGCAACGGCTACCGGCTCGTGGACGGCGGGCGCGGGGGATTGCTCGAAGCGATCCGGGAATTGCTGGCCGAAAACAGCCACGTGGTCGAAAGCCTGCACGCCGTGCGCGAAAAGTTCTTCGGGGGCATGATCGGCGTCGATGAAAAGATGAAGATCGTCTTCGAGCTGATCCGCACCGTTTCCCGCTACGACTCCACCGTACTGATTATCGGAGAGGCCGGAACCGGGAAAGAACAGGTGGCACAGGCCATTCACGAGCTTTCCTCGCGGGCCGACCATCCTTTCGTGGCCGTCAACTGCCGTCTGCTGCCGCAGGAAAGTTTCCATTCCGAGATGTTCGGGGCGGACGACCGCGACAACGAAGGCCACTCCGCCCCGGGATTTCTCGAACAGGCGGCCAAGGGTTCATTGTTCCTCGACGAGGTCAACCACCTCGTTCCGGCCAATCAGTTGAAAATGCTGCGTTTGCTTACCGAGCGTTCTTACGTGCGGGCCGGTGGACTCCGAAGCCACAAAGCCAACGTCCGCCTGATCGCCGCCAGTTCGCAGTCCCTGGAAAACCTCGTGCATACCGGGGAGTTCCGCGAGGATTTTTACTACCGCCTCAACGTATTTTCCATCAATCTTCCCTCGCTTCGGGAACGTCCGGAAGACATCCCCGTTCTCGCGGTGGATTATCTGCGCAAGTACTGCGTGGACGAGTTCGGCGATCCCGGTGCGAAAGCCTTCAGCGAGGAATCCCTCGCCCTGCTCAAATCCTACGACTGGCCGGGTAACCTGGTGGAACTAGGCAGCGTCGTCAGCCGGGTGGCCGTCACCAGCGGCGACGAACTCATCAGCACGAAGGATCTCGAAATCTATCTGCCCATCGACCCCGTCACGAAGAAAATCAACCGCGTCGAGGTGAAACCGATGACGCTGCAACAGGTGGAAGAGCAACACATCCGCCGTATGTTGCGTTTAACCAACTGGAACATCAAACGCGCTTCGGAAATCCTTGGGATTTCCCGCGTCACGCTGTACAAAAAAATCAAGGAATACCAGATCAACCGCCCGGCGACGATCTGAGGTTTCCCACGATTTGAGGCAGGCCTGCCATGCCCTGAGGACTTCACGGGATTTCCGGGGCAAATAATCGGCAAGCGACGTTTACATTTTCTTCCGACCCTGCTATAAGGGCGTCGACGGGAAGTAACGAAAAATGAAAACCTGCCCAAAAGCAATTCCGGTCGATTGGTGTATAACAAATTTGCCGAAATTGTATTGACAAAAAGCAAATAGTGTAAAATTAATACATGTGGTTTTTCTTGTTCTTTTCAGACATATGGTTTTGCTAGTTCAACCGACACACAGAAGTTGCATGACTGAGCCATCCGCTCTTTTATGCTGGCAGTAACGTTGGAATGGAGGCACATTCATCATGGCACAGGCGAAGTCTTTCGAGATCAATTTTCAACACGAAGCCGACCTATTGAAAGTACTAGCGCATCCGATTCGTCTTCGAATCGTCCACGGATTGCTGGACCAGTCTTCAAACGTCAAGGAAATATGGACCAAGCTCGACATGCCTCAAGCGACGGTTTCCCAGCACCTGGCATTGCTCAAAAGCCGCGGAATCGTCAACGGCGTGCGCAACGGCACGAAAGTCACGTACTCGGTTTCCCATCCCACCGTGCGGGAACTGATGGGAGTGCTATCTCCCCACGAACACTGATTTTTCATCATGGCTAAGCCGTATTACGCGAGATGGGCGGCTTTATTGCTCGCCCTTTTCGCGCTCGGCCCCTCTTTCTCGCTGGCGGAGGTCCCCACACCTTCAACCGCCATCCAGGCACTGCTTGACCTCCCCCTGGCCAAAGTGGAGGTCAAGCTCGGGCAATGGGCGCGCTATCGCGTACACAGCGATGACGGCACAACCCCCGACCGGGAAACGGTCGTCGGTTTGATCCATCGTTCTGCGCCTTTCGGTGCAGCCTGGCTGGAAATCCAGACCCAGTTTCCCGACGAAACCCCCGTGGCCTGGAGGATGCAGATCCGCCTGCTGGACGGTTCCGGCAAGCTCGGTGCGTTCGAGTTGAAAATCGCGGATCACCCACCTCTGGCGGTCGATCCTCCTGTGAAAAACGACCCACCGCCACCGGTTGAAAAACGCCTTGAAGCCGAGGAACGTCTCGAAACCCCCGCCGGGGCTTTCAACTGCCGCCGCGTGACCCTAACTTCACCCGATGGCAAACCACGCACGCTCTGGATTTCGGCGGATGCCCCTTTCGGCGGGTTGGTCAAAGCCAAGGAAGGTGAAACCGAACTGCTGCTGATCGACGTGCAGGATCACGGATTCATGAGTCATTTCAACGAAGAGGAAACCATTTCTCTGACCGGGCACGACCACCATGACGGCATCGTCCGAAAGAAGTGAGACCGGGGCCGCGCCGTGAACGTCACGCTGGACCAGGCTCTCGATCGCTACATGGTGTTTCTCAAGGTCGAGCGCCGTCTTTCCCCGAAATCCACCGAAGCATACCGGCGAGATCTGACTCGCTACCTTGCCTTTCTGGCCGAGGAAACCCAGGAAAATCACGAAGTTCCGCTTGAGGCAGCCACCGCCGAACGCATCCGCCGCTTTATGTCCCGGCTCGCCAACGATGGCCTGGCGGCCCGTTCCAGGGCACGTATGCTGTCGTCGATCAAGGGTTTTCACCGGCACCTTCTGGAACGGGAATGGACCGACGAAAACCCGACCGAGCGCATCGACGCACCGAAAATCGGCAAGCCGCTACCCGAATTGCTCAGCCGCGAGGATATCGAAGCACTGATGGAAGTCGCCGACCGGAGCACCCCGCTGGGTCGGCGAGACGCGGCAATGGTTGCACTGCTTTACGCGTCCGGGCTTCGTGTCTCCGAACTGTGTGCGCTCACCTTGGATCGGGTGGACCTGGACGCCGGAATTTTACGGGTGCTGGGCAAAGGCCACAAGGAACGCCTCGTTCCGCTGGGACAGGTGGCGTCGGAGGAGTTGGAAGGCTACCTGAAGGAATTCCGCGAACGTCTCGTGAAAAAGCCCACCGAAACCGTATTTCTCAGCCGCAGCGGCAAGGCGCTGAGCCGTCAGGCGGTCTGGCAGATGCTCAAGCAGCAGGCGCTAAAGGCGGGATTGGGTGCCCACGTCTCGCCGCACGTGCTGCGCCACAGCTTCGCCTCCCATCTTCTGGCCGGAGGCGCGGACCTTCGTAGCGTGCAGGCATTGCTGGGGCACGAAGACATCTCCACCACCGAAATCTATACCCACCTCGATCTCGAACGCATCGACCGCGATTTCCGCCGGAGCCATCCCCGCGAAACGAAGTCGAAAAAGTAAGACGAAACACGCTGTTTCGTATCGTTTCGTTTCTTTTTGTGAAAAATCGGAATGGATTGGCGGGATTGGCACGGAAAAACGCGACGGCTACCGCCTCGCAGTATCCTGCGCGAGTATCGTTTCGAGGCCGATGTCCCCCCGCGCATTGAATTCCAACGTTTCACGCAGGGCTTGCAAACGCTCCACCTTTTTCGCCGCCTCTACGGCACCGATACGAGAGGCTTCCTCACGCAGAGCCTGAAGACGGTCGCCGTGGATCACGAGCCGCTCATCTCCACCGAGCGCCAGCAGGAAAACATCGCGATACCAGGACTGCAAAAGCTCGATACGCCAGACGCTTTCAAGCTTTCCTCGCGCCCCGGCAACTTCGGCCTCGAAATCCTCCACCGCGCCGTGAACACCTTTCGTCCAGGCGTTCAGCCAGATATCCCGGCCTTCGATCAACGGTCCCCGGGCGATTTCTTCCGCACGTGCAATCCCTCCGCCGGACAACGCCGCCGCGATGCGCGCCTTGGCGGGATCGACACCCAGTTCCTCGACCAGGCGACGTTCGATGGTCTCCAGCGCCACGGGATCGAAAGGAATCACGCGGACTCGGCTGTGTATGGTATCCAGCAGCAGATGCGGGCGCGCGGTAAGCAGAATGAACACCGTGCGCAATCCCTGAGCGGGTTCCTCCAGCGTTTTAAGCAACGTGTTCTGGCTGTCCAAGTTCAGGCGGTCGGCATCGTGAATCAGTACCACGCGGTGACGCGCTTCCAGTGGCGCATGGGCGAATCCTGCAATGAATTCGCGGATCTGCGCCACACGGATCGGCCCGCCCTCCCGTTCCGCACGCAGGTGAACGAGGTCCGGATGCAGCACGTTTTCGGGATTCTCACTACGAGCGAGTTTCGTACAGGCGAGACAGCGACCGCAGGGATCGTCGGGAGTTTCCAGGCAGTTGAGTGCCTGGGCTAGCACGATCGCCGCCCGCAGCTTGCCCGCCCCTTCCGGTCCGCAAAACAGGTAAGCGTGCGATCCCCGACCGTTTTTCAGCGTGCGTCGCAGAATTTCGACCACGCGGGGCTGATGGGGAATGCGGTTCCAGCTCATGGCTTCTGGCGGCTCCGGGCGACGGGTTTCTTGTGGGGAAAGGCAATCACCTCGTCCACGCTCTGCGCCCCTAAAAGCAGCATCGCGAGACGGTCCAAGCCCAGTGCAATCCCCGCCGCAGGCGGCATTCCGTACTTCATCGCGTCGATCAGACCCCGGTCTTCCGGGTAAGGCTCGCCGTACTCCTCCAAACGCCGCTTCTGATATTCCCGGTAGCGGCGCTGCTGCTCGGCGACGCCGGTCAACTCGCTATATGCGTTGGCAAGTTCGACTCCGGAAATGTACACCTCGAAGCGTTCGCAGTAGCGTCCCGCGCCGCTTTTGCGCCGCGAAAGCGCCGCCATTTCGACGGGATAGTCGTACAGGATAATCGGTGAGCCCACGCCGAGATCGAATTCCAACTCGTTGATGAACAAACGGTAGAAACTGTCCTCGAAAGGTTCGCCGTCCTTGAGGTAATCGTAACCCTGGGCACGCGCCTGGGCGCGCAACTCGTCGGCGGTCCGAGCGGCATCGAGATCGATTTTCAGCTTGGTGGCGAACAATTCGGCGATGCTCATTCTCGTCCAGGGAGGCTCCAGGCGACAAGGACGCCCCTGGTCTTCGACTTCGAACACGTTGAGCGACTGGGCGACTTCCCAGATCATCGCCTCGACGTCGTCCATGATGGTCTGGTAATCCTCGTAAGCCCGGTACCATTCGAGCATGGTGAATTCCGGCTGATGCAGCCGGGAAAGCTCGCCGTTGCGAAATGCACGGGCGAGTTGAAAGATTTTCTCGTAACCAAGCACCAATGCCCGTTTCATGTGGAATTCCGGGCTGGTAGGCAGGTAAAGATTCTGGTCGAAGCTGTCGCCCGGACCTTCCCAGCGGGTGAGAAAGGCGTGCAGATGGGTTTCGCAGCCGGGAGACGGTACGAGGGCGGGGGTTTCGAGTTCGAGGAAACCCTGCCCGTAAAACCAGGAACGCACGGCCTGATTGATCCGCTGCCGCGCCCACAAGACCCGTCGCCAGCGGTCGCCTTGCGCCTCGAAGCGCTTGCGCCAGAGTTCCCGCCGCTCGCCTTCCACCTGGCTAGGTGTAAGCACGAAAACCTGTGTGATACGCCATTGTCCGTCTTGTGCCACAAGGATCATTTCCACGATGTCGTCTTCGCGCAGCGTGTACAGATTCTCGGGAGGATCGTCGGAAAAACCAAAGGAGCGCCTACTTGTTTCGTCCTCCAGAGCCAAGCTGGCCATGCCGTGTTTCAACAGGCGCCCCTGCACCATTTCCATCCCGTTTTCGGGAGCCTCCACGGACAATTGGCCCAGTTGCGTTCTCGAAAGAAAATCCATTGTATCCATCATCCTTGTTGCTGCTTCCAGAAAGCGTCCCAGTCGCCCAGGTAATGCTTTTTCAGTGCCAGAAAAGCCATTACCGGAACCACGCATGAACGGAGGGACGCATGGTTGGCTACGAGATCGTCGCGGAACGAACCCTTATATAATCGCCAGTTTTTCAAATAAAATCCACTTTGTTCCGTAAATTGTTGTTGAAGCAGCCAGTATCCGGCATCTCGTGCAGCGTTTTCCCATTCGGTCAGTAGCGTAACGTCGGTAACAGCCAGCGGGTAGGACATCGCCAGCCCCCACAGCAGCAAAGCCGTTTCCAACGTCGAAGGCGTCGGATCGTCGCCGAAGCGCGCGGCTCCCACCAGGTCCAGTGTCTGAGCCTCTTCGGCGGATACCTGTCTTTGCATCGCGGCGGCGAGGTGTTTCTTTACGATATCCGCGATTTCGACATCCTGGGGAGCCAGTTCCAAAAGAGTACCGGAAGCGACCAGCGCATACGGAGCGTCTGCGGAACACTGCGCGGCAGCCTTTTTCAGTTTTCCCAGTTTTTCGGATCGGTAGTTTTTTCCCAAAAGTAGCGTGGCGGCCCAGAGCGCTTCACACTGGTCTTTCGGATTGTCCAGCCATCGACCGTCTTCGGAAAACCCTTTTTCCATCGCTTGGAACAGCCGGGCGGCGAGATCGCGTCCGCCAGCTGCCATACCGGAAAGCCCCAGTACGCGCGAAACGGCGAAAAGCTGGGACCAGTCGGGTTTTTCAGCGGATAGCAGTTTGTCCATGGCTTTGAGGGCTTGTTTTTTCTCGTCGGGTTTGTTTCCTTTCTTCCCTTCGCTTGGCGCGATTTGATCCAGCCAGGCCCGCCAGCCTTTGGCGGACCAGTCTGCGAGACCGAGGTTTCGCAGCACTTCCGTCGAATGACCGAGCATTGCCACCGCGTCCAGGTGGGCGTTCCAGTCATAGGATTTTTCGAGAGGTTCCTGTCGGTCATCCACACTCATCAGGTACCGTTTTTTCTGGTCGTCCCAGTTGCCGGTCACCCAGCGGCGGGCCTGTTCGAACCCGTTCTCCACATCTTCCGCGCCAAAGGCTTTTCGGGTCGGCTTGTAGCGGTACAGATCGACAACTTCCCCACCCGGCTCGGCTTCCATAAACGCAATGGAATCGAAGCGGTAGACGCCCACCTCGGGGGAGCGCCAGTCGGCATTGCCGATTCCGGCCTTGCGCGCCAGCCTTTTAAGCCAGGTGTCGGTGCTGCGTACTTTTTTCACGAATACGTAGGGCAGGAAAAAGGCGCGTCGTCCGGTTTTGCTTTCCATGTAAATACCGTGGACACCGGGAACAAGCTGCTTCCCGATGGTTTCCGGATTTTTTTCGCGGATCAGGGTTTTCGGACCGGGATACTCCAATACCAGCCTGAATTTATTGACGTTTTCCGGTGTCGGGTTTGTGAAACGCCGGTCTTTGGCGGTGTTGATGACTGCCTGCACGGTAGCATCCACGATGTTTTTCTTCATGCTCGACACACAACCTCGCCAATCGCCATCCAGGTACAACGTCCCCCAGGCGCTGTTCACCGTTTTCTTTTTCAGGCTTTCCGGCACGTCCTGCGGCTGGAATACTTTCTTTTCGCGCACCCAGAGATCGAGCGTTTTGCGGGCAATCCCCATCAACGCTTTTTTCTCTTCGTCGTCGAGCGCGACTTCCACTTCCCCGGCGATGCGCTCGGCAAAGGCTGGAGAGGTTGCGGCCTGTTTCTCGGCGGCGGGCGTTGCCGTTTCTTTCGGAGATTCGGCGGATTTCTCGCAAGCGGTCAACAGAAGGCATAATCCGGCGAAAACAGCGAGTCGGAAAACGGGCGGCAAAAACGAAGTCATCATGTCCGAGTCCCTTTCGTCATGCATCGAGGCGGCAGCACTCCGGAAATCCCGGCGATGGAAACTAATTTCCGACGCCGAGCGCGCCGAAATCCTCGTCGGAGAAATGTTTCAGTGCGTTGTAATGCACGGTCATGCAGTGGTAGACGTAATCCAGACGGCATTCGTCGTCGAAGAAGTCGCCGGGAATCGCCCCCAGGGCTTTTTTGAAGTTCGGCAAATACCACACGCCACCCGATTGATACTGAAGCTGGCGGATGAAACGCATGGAAAGATGCACGATTTTGCGGTATTTTTCGCTTCTTTTCACATCTTTGCGATGCACCGCGAGCCGCCACGCGGCGACGGTGCCTTCTCCGAACACTCCGGTGTTCCACAAGGGGAAATCGTATTTGCTGTGGCTCTTTTTAATGCCGCCCACGTAATCCGGGAACCAGGTCTGTTCAGGACCATAGGCGAACCAGTTGTCGTTAAGCCAGTCTGCCATGGCAAAGGCGAACTCGGCGGCGCGGTCGTCGCCGGTCTGCATCGCCAACTCCGACATCGCCGCCGTTTCCCAGGGCACATACGCTGCGAAAGTTCCCTTGTGGCGGGGATTGGAAAACTTCTTGAACCATTCGTAATGATAATCGATGACGAGTTGCAAGTGTTCGAGATAGCGTTTGTCGGGATAGTGCCGGTGCAAAAGCAGCAGTCCGAGGTTGGCTTCGCCCGGATAGATGAGGATTTCCTTGCGGCTGGGCTCCTGGCCGGGCTTGGTGTAGATGCTGCGGTACGGACCTTCCGGCTTGCGCATATGCATGATGTGTTCGGCCAGCGCCTGCATCGGGCGTTTCCAGTCGGGTTTCGGGGACAATCCGTGATAGATCGCCATGGCCTGCAACAGGCAACCGACCCCACCGAGCTTGTACTTGCTGTCGTATTTCTTGTGGTGGAAATAGGCCATGTCCCTACCGGAGGGCAATTTTTCGTATTCGAGCCGTTGCAGCACGAAGTCGATGGCCTTCTCTCCTGCTTCCAAATAACTTTTTTCTTTCGTGATCTCGTAGGCTTGCAACAGAGTCATCGTCGCCAGCAGGTGGCGGATCATGTTGTATTTGTTTTTGACGGTCTTGTTGTCCACGGCATGGTAACTGTAGGTAAACATGCCGGTTTCCCCGTTGAAGGCACGAAGCAGCCATTGGGCTCCCGCAGTGAAGGAATTGAGCACCTCCGCCCGATCCATCCGCTTTGGTTCGATCCATTCCCAGCCGCGCCATAGGCGAATCACCTGCCCACCGGGAGAGCGCTCGGTCAAGTCCACGGTGCGGAACTTGCGAATCTCCGCCTTTTTCCAGCAGTCGATGGGCATGGAGTGGATCTTGCAGATTTCGCCGAGCAGTTCCGTCGTCGATTTCAGCGAAACCCATTTCGTGCGTTTTTTAGGGCGTTTGACCTCTTTTTTGTGAATTTTCACGAATTCCGGCGGAATGCGCAGGGTACGGCCTTCGTTCGTGCGCAACTCGATGCCATCCAATCCCAGGGAAATCTGCTCGCGTAGCGTCTGCACGCGGGCATCCTCCAGGTGCGTGGATTCACGGTCCTGATGCAGGGTCAACGTGAGTCGGGGCAGGATCTCCACCAGCGATTCCTTCCCGCTTTCCGACCATTTCTTCATGAAAGCCTGCGCGGCGGCGTCTATGGCCTCCTTCGGGGAGCGTCCCACACCCTCTACACGACCAATGTCCTCCAGTGCGCCTCGCCCGTCGGAAGCCCTCAGCGCCGCGTGGGCCTTTCCATCGAGATGAGGTTTCGAAAACTCGTCCGGCAGACTGCCGTTTTTACCGACCAGACGGTCGCGAACGTAGGCCATGGCTTTGCGGTCGCGTGCCTCATCGGGCGCAAATGCCGGGTGTGTCTTGGCGAGTACTACCGTCTGGGAATCGAGGGAGACGGGGGAGAGACGGTCGAGTTTGCCGTTGGTATGGATGCGAAAGCGCACGGAACCCAGCGGCCCCGGTCCCGGTTTGGGGTCGGCGTCGCGATCCAGCAGCAGCAATCCGATCCGTTTGCTTTCGAGACGACGCACGACGTCTTCTTCGTCCTCGCGATCCAGTGCCCCCGTAACTTCCTGAAATGTTTCGAGCGTCGTCACTTCCGCGCCGTAGGAAGCGGCCAAGCTGGCGCGTTTTTCGGGAAGCAGGATGCGTTTTTCCGCACCGCAGTGAGCGACGCGCTCTACAAGTCCTTTGCGTCCGCCGGAAAGCGAAGCGTCGGGGGCTTCGTCAGCCGATTTCGAGGGGCAGCCCGGAACGAGCCACACCAGAAAAACGAGAAAAAAAATCACCGGTTCGCATCGGTGAAACATCGTACCTCCAATGGGGCAGAAACGCGGGAATATCAAAAGGATTCCACGATCTATCTACCATGCCGCCCTAGCAAGTGTCAAACGAAGCAACCGGGCGTCGGTCGTGGGGGGCGGAAATTTTTTTAGTGCGGATTCAGGATGGACCCGAAGGGACCAAGCGCCTCTCCCGTTGGGAGAGGTCGGTGCTTCAGCACCGGGTGAGGGAAAGTTTTTGACACCCTCACCCTAACC
The DNA here is from genome assembly GCA_963663525.2 of Myxococcota bacterium. Classification (GTDB taxonomy): domain Bacteria; phylum Myxococcota_A; class SURF-8; order SURF-8. The sequence continues at coordinate 879,767 of CAXXHC010000001.1, read as the reverse complement.
CTCTCCCTCAAGGGAGAGGGGGAATAAGTCTTATGATTTCAATATGTTGCAATTGTCTCCGAAATATTTCGCACTATTTTAATTTCCGCCCGGTTGTGGGGGGTGCATCACAAGATGTAGCGAATAGGCCCAACAATATTGAAGCGTTCATTCATTTGGTTGTAGCGGCGAGGCGTAAGCCCGCCGGGGAGATTGGAGGGCACAAAGGCAAGTTTCAAAAGGCAAAAACGGTGGGCTTACGCCTCGCCACTACAACTTTTTCGTATTTTCTTTGAATTTCCAAATATTTACGCCAAGAAAGGACTTCCATGGCACAAACTTGATTCGCGCTTTCGCAATCGATCCCTTATCCGTTGGAATTTCCAGATAATTCCGGCAACAGTTTCGATACTACGTCTCGCAACGGCAACACTTCCGTTTCGAGAAAAAGCGCATCGAAAAACCGAAGCAGCGCCTCCCGTTTCTTCGACCACGGCACCGCGAGATCGGGTTGGGCGAGCAGCTCCGGGGCCAGGCCGTCGCCGGGACCATCGAGAAAGTCCACGCCATGAAATTCGACATGCACGTGCGGGGTTTTCGTCGCCAGCAGCAGTCGCAGCATGTTTTCCACCAGCTTCCAGCCTCCCAGCGTGAACAGCGAACCCAGCATCGGCAGGCGCAGTCCCGGAACCACCGAAATCGGCAATTCCGCCAGTCCGTTGCCCCGCCGCCAGTAGGGCGTTCCCATCCGGTATGGCTCGGTGGGAGCCGCCAGCACGAAAGGCGAACCCAGAATGCTCTGACTGTTGCGCCCTCTGGCTTTTAGAAGCGGAAGAATTGCGGCCTTGGCGAGATAATACGGAGTAGCGGGAAAAACCGAGGCATCGTAAACATATCCCGCGTTTCGGATCCCTTCGACAAGCGCCGGAGCGAGGTTGTATCCCGGTGCGCGAAAACCGTGGACGGGCTGGCCGATGGCCTCCTCGATCATCTCCTTGGATTTCAAAAGTTCCGTCTCGATGGCCTGTGCATCCAGGCGGCTGAGTCGGTAATTGTGCGTCAAGCTGTGGCTGGCGATCTCGTGTCCGTTTTTTGCAAGTTGGCGTAGCGTGCGGGCGTTCGTACCCATTTCAAGATCGCGAGCGACACAAAAAAGCGTCCCTTTGAAACCGAACCGGTCGAGCAGGTCGGCAAAGCGGTCGAGGGCGAGTTCGTAGACGTCGTTCTCCGGCTGTTTCGATTCGGCCAAGCCGTAAATCTGCCGGTAACAGTAGAGCGAGTCGAGGTCGATGGTCAGCGAGGCCAGAGTCATGCGCGCATCCCACGTTGAAATGAAACGTGCTTCATGGTAAACAAAAGAGATATCGGAGGCAAGGACAACTTGAACGCCGAAGACTCCTCATACGGGAAGCAAAGGACGGAACATGTTTCGAAAAGTCTGGATTTTCACGATGTTAGCCCTTTTTTCCATGCTACTCAATGGCGGTGCCGCCGAGGCGAAGTCGCGGGAAGTCTTCAAGAATTCCTACGACCAGCTCTGGTCGGTGACTTTGCGGTACATTCAGGTGGATTTGCGCTGCCCTGTGGAAAACAAGGACAAGGAATCGGGTTTCGTGATTTTCAAGTATAAACTCAACAATCACAAAGAGGTGCGCGGCAGTTTGGAAATCTTCCCCGACAGCCAAAGCACCGGTCCGAACCCACGCTACTTTCTACAAGTGGACATCGAACAAGCCTCGATTCAACGCGAATCGGAATTTTTGGATAATCTTAAACTCAAGCTCGAATCCGAACGGTAATTCTCTCATAATATCCACATGTTAGGACTTTCATTCTCTTTGCTCCGTCACGAGTGAAATCACGTCTTGGTCTGTGCTTACGCCCCCGTCTTCGTTCACGTCATTTTGTGCCGTTTCGTGCAAATTCGCGCCGGTCCAATGCAATTTCGAAAAAGAATATTGACAGGACGAGAAAAACACGCTTCAATTTAACTGGCCGGTTGGTCAAATTCAAAAAAAGGCGCAACATGGGCAAAACAGCGAAAGAAAAAATTCTGGAAGCGGCGGACGAACTGTTCGGCACAGTCGGATTCGACGCCGCCACCACCCGGGAAATCGCCGAAAAATCCGGCGCCAACAAGGCGCTGATTCATTACCACTTTCAAAGCAAGCAGGGATTGCTGACCGAGCTTCTGGACCGCTACTACCGCAAACTCGGCGAAAAGATCGAGGGTGCGCTGATCCTGGAAGATAAAGGCAGCACGCGGGATCGGCTGCTGGGACTCGTGGATGTGTACGTGGATTTCCTGATTGAAAACCGTAACTTCGGGCGGATCGTCCAGCGTGAGGCCGCCGGAGGTGCTCACGTGGAGCGCATCGCCGGGCACATGGCCCCGCTGTTTTCGATCGGCATCCAGACGTTGAAAAGCGTGTATCCCCGAACCCAGGCGGGTGAAGCCGCCGCCGAGCATCTGCTCATCAGCTTTTACGGGGCGATTATCAGTTATTTCACCTACGGAGAGCTTATCAGCCGCCTGCTCGACGACGACCCGATGTCGCAAGCCGCCATCGACCTGCGCAAACGGCACCTGAAATGGATCGCTTCCACGCTCATCGATTCGGTGGGCTCGAACGATTCCTGAAAGGATAAATCATGAACACGCTCGCCGGAAAAGACGTTGGAATCCAAAGGATTACGGACGATTCCCGCCAGGAGCGCATCCGTTCCATGAAGCGGCGCTACCAATCCGGCGATGCGATGATTTCGGTGGAGCGCGCCCGCTATTTCACGCAGGGTTGGCAAGCGCAGGAAGGAAAAAACGAGGCGTTGCCGCTTAAAGTGGCACGCGCCATGAAGCACGTGTACGAAAACGCGACGATCTACCTTGACCGGGAGGAGCGCATCGCCGGAACCTGGACCGAGTACTTCCTCGGCGTGCCTATCGACATCGAACGAGGTGTGTTCAACCAGGTGTTCGAAGCCGAACTGACGCGCGCCTCGATGCTGCGTTTCCGCATCGGATCGATGGCCAAGGCGTTGCGTTACATGCTCGGAAAGGGCTCGTTGGGCGAATTCATCCGCAATCAGAAACTCGTCCGCGAGGCGGGTGCGCAACCGCTCAACATGGAGTTGAAAACCATGGCCGAGCGGGACGTCAATCCTTACCAAATCGCCAAAGCGGACCGAAACGAACTGCTTAAAACCCTGCTTCCGTATTGGAAAGGAAAAACCGTGGTCGATCGCCTGGAGGAGGAGACGCTCCGCTCCGGGCTGTATTCCAAAGATATGCATGAATTCGCCGTGGCGTTGCCGGGAAACACCTCGCGGCAGGTGCAGATGATTTCCACCTGTGCGACCATCGCCACCTATCAGGGGCACGTGATTCTCGACTTTCGCACGCCGCTGAAAATCGGCCTGGAAGGGATGATGGATGAGGTGCGAAAAGCACTGGAAAATCCGCACCTTAAAGGCGAAGAAAAGGACGTGCTTACCTCGCAACTCGTCGCCCTCGAAGGTGTGGCTGTTTTCGCCCAAAGACTTGCCGATAAAATCGGTAAAGAAGCGAAAAAAGAACCCGAAGGAGAACGCAAGCGCGAGTTGCAGCGCATGGAAACCGTCTGCCGCCACGTTCCCCTGCGCCCGGCGAAAAATTTCCGCGAGGCGGTGCAGGCTCTGTGGACGATCAAAACCGCCGTGGAAATGGCCCACCCGGTGAACTTGCACTGCTTCGGACGCCTGGACCAGGACTTGATCGAATATTACCGCAACGACCTCGACACGGGCGCAATCACCCGTGACGACGCGCTGGACCTGCTCCAGGAACTGCTGCTGAAAATCATGTCGCAGAACATTCGCCCCGAATCGAACATTTTGGGCAATTTCTACCATCGCTTCCTCGGTTCCTCGCCCGTGACGCTGGGCGGTGTCGATGCCGAAGGGCACGATGCGACCAACGAACTGACCCGGCTCTTTCTCGAAGCCGCGCATCTTTCCAAGGCCATCACCAACGTTTCGTTGCGCGTACACGATGAAACTCCCGACGATCTCCTGTTGGACGTGGCGGATTTTTTGCGCCGGGGAACCTCCAGCTATTCGCTGTTCAACGATGCGACGATGATCGACGCCATGAAACGGCGGGGGTTTTCGGAAGAAGACGCACGGGACTACGCCATCATGGGTTGCGTCGAGGGCATCTGCCCCGGAAAAACGGGCAGCATGAGCGCCAACGCCCTGCAACTGGCGCGGCTTTTGGACATCACCATGCGCAACGGCGATTCGGCGATTCTGGCCGGGACGATCGAAGGCGAGGGGCCGCGCACGGGCGATCCCGACACCTTTCCCGATTTCGACGCCTTTCTGGATGCGCTCACCGAGCAGGCTCGGTACTTTATCGACAAAATCGTGCGCGCCTCCAACCTGCGCGACGACCTCTTCGCCCGGCACCTTCCGGCACCGCTGATTTCGGCGTTTATGGATGGCTGTATGGACTCGCGCAAAGACGTGACCCAGGGTGGAGCCACCTACGACCTCGCCGGAATTTCGATGATAAACTCCGTAGCCAACCTCGTGGATTCGCTCGCCGCGATCCGGGAATTGGTCTACGAAAAGCGCGTCTGCACGATGAAACAACTTTTGGAAGCGGTGAATCGTTCTTTCGTGGGTTACGAGGATCTGGCTCGACGAATCGAGGAAATTCCCGAAAAGTGGGGCAATGGCCGCGAAGGAGCGGACGATCTTGCCGCCGAAATCTGCAAGCGGCTGTTCGAGTTGACTTACGAGCACCGCACCACGCGCGACGGGCCGTTCGTGGTCTACATCATCAGCATGATTACCCACACCATCGACGGTCGCCTGTCCATCGCCGGACCGGATGGCCGACGGGCAGCGCTGCCTTACGCAGCAAGTTGCAACCCGTACAACGTCGAGCGCTGCGGTGCGACGGCGGCCCTGCGCTCGGTGGCGTCGCTGCCTTTCGAGGACGTGATGGGCTGCGCCGTGAATATGAAATTTCATCCCAGTTCCATCGGCGAATCCATTGAGGCGCAAAAGAAATGGGCCGCGCTGATCCGCACCTATTTCAAACTGGGCGGGGCGCAGCTTCAACCGACCTGTATTTCTTCGGAAACGTTGCGAGAAGCCAAGAAACACCCGGAGCAACACCGGGACTTGATCGTCAAGGTGGGAGGATACAGCACGTATTTCGTGGATTTAGGCCGAGAAATCCAGGACGAGATCATCGCGCGCACCGAGCATGGTGCATTGTAGCGCGATTTGACGCGATTTTTCGTGAGTGTGGAGAAATCTGCACGATTCGTTCCACGACGACAAACGAAAGGAAAAAGGAAACGGAGCATGGCGAACGGCAACGAAAACGCGTCCATCGGGCAGGGAGGATTCGCGGGAAAAACGGCGCTGGTCACAGGTGCCAGCCGAGGCGTCGGATTGGCGGTGGCGCGGGCGCTCGCAAAGCGCGGCGCACGCGTGGTGATGAGCGCGAGGGGCGAAAAGCGCCTGATGGATTCGTTGCAAAAACTGCGTGACGAAGGAAGCGAGGTCGAGGCGATCGTCGGAGACGTCGGCAAATGGGAAGATGCCCGAAAAATGGTCGAAATCGCACAACAAAACTTCGGGCCGGTGGCGATCCTCGTCAACAACGCGGGGGTTTCGATGCGGGGCAAATTCTACGAATTGTCCCCGGAAGTCTGCGAACAGACGATCCAGACCAATTTGATGGGCTGCATTTACCCGACCCGCGCCGCCATCGACGACCTTCGGCAGACGAAAGGCAGCGTGGTATTCGTTTCCAGCATTGCGGGGCTGTTCGGCTTGCCGGGAGCCTCCACCTATTGCGCGAGCAAGGGAGCACTGACGGGGTTGTGCGAGTCGTTGAGACTGGAAATGCTGGACGAAGGCGTGCATTTCGGCGTGGCGCACCTTGGATTTACCGAACACGATCCGGAAAAACGCATCCTTGCCGCCGACGGTTCGCTGGTGCCGCCCGATCGTCCGGCCCACCACACGCAGGCCCATGCTGCCGAGAAAATTCTGGACATGATCGAAAAACGCAAGCGTCGCACGATCTTCACCGCGTCGGGCGTAGCCGGTTGGCTGGCCTATCGTATGTCTCCGGCGCTCGTCGAGGGGGCGATTCTGAAGGCGCAGTCGTCTCAATTGGGACTTTACAAGAAATTTTCCTGATCGCATTGGATTCATAGACTGGAGGAAACCATGGGATTCGTAAAAACCCCGGAAGAACTGGACCGTTACTATGCACTGGGCGTGAGGCGCTTCGAAAACGCCAAGATGATGGGCGTGATGTTCTCCTCATCCGCCGAAAAAACCGCGCCACTGCTGCCGCCACCGCTGGAACAGGCCGACATGCCCGGCGGGTTGATCTTCATCGCCGAATACCCCGAAACCAACCTGGGGCCGGGCTACCACGAAGCGGCGCTTTTCGTGCGCTGCAAGTACCAGGGTGAACCCGGTGCGTACTGCCTTTCGATGCCCATCGACAACGAGGCGCGCAACTACAACGGTCGGGATATCTTCGGGTTTCCCAAGAAATTGGCCTCGATCCACTACGAAAAAGAAGGCAACATCCTGCACGGTTGGGTAGAACGCAACGGCGTGCGTTTCGTGGAAATCAAGGGTGAACTGAATGCTACCCTGCCGCAACTACCTCCCACCGGACCTACGTACCTATTCAAGGGTATGCCGCGCATCGATCTCACGCCGGGCTTCGATGGCCCCGTGTATCTCGCCGCGCAGAAAACGGAACTCGATCTCGTAAACTGCGAGGTCGGTACGGCGAGCGTTACTTTCCAGGAATCCGAGACCGATCCCTGGCACGAACTCGACGGCCTGAACGTGATGCTGGCCTTCCACATCGTCAGCCACAACACCATGCTTCCCGGAAAGATTCTGCAAGAAGTGGATGGCGAAGCCTTTTTGCCGCACTACTTCAAAATGACCGATTTCTTTGCCGGAAAACGGGGGGAATGATGATCGATTTCAAACTCAGCGACATTCAAGAACAATTCGTGCAGACGGCACGCGATTTCGGCAAAAAGGTGCTGGAACCGGCGGAAATCGAACTGGACAAAATGTCCGATGCGCAGGCGGTTTTCGAAACCGAAACCTTCCAAAACGCCATGGCGCAGGCGTTCTCCCTGGGCTTCCATAAAATGGGAATCAAAGAGGAATTCGGCGGGTTGGGACTGGGTGCAACGACTACGGCCCTCGTATGGGAAGAACTGTCCCGGTACGGCGTCGGCTTCACCGCCTCGCTGATGGCGTCCTCGGTGGTGCCTGCGCTGGTGGCGTTTCTGGCTTCCGACAACAAACCCCTCGTCGAGCGCTACGTGAAGCCGTACTGCGAGGATGAAACCGGGCGCGCGATCACGGCCTGGGGCAGCAGCGAACCCAACGTGGGTTCGGACGGCAAGAACTACTTCGATCCCAGCGTGCGACACCGGACCACGGCAGTTAAAAAAGAGGATCGCTGGGTTTTGAACGGGGTGAAGTCGAACTTCATCAGCAACGGCGGAATTGCCGAAAATTACATCGTTTTCGCCTGCGTCGAACCGTCACGGGGGTTGTTGGGATCGGGCGCGTTCATCGTTCCAGGTGACGCGAAAGGCGTCACGCGGGGGAAAGCCGAAGACCGCATGGGACTGCGGACCTTGAACCAGGCCCCGGTGTATTTCGACGACGTGGAGATTCCCGAAGATCACCTGCTCTTTCCACCCGGCGACGCCTATCCCTTCCTGCATCGCTCCATCATGACGGTGGGCAACCTGGGAACCGGCTATCTCGCCGTGGGACTGATGCGTGCCGCCTATGAAGAAGCCCTGGCCTACGCCAAGGAGCGCGTGCAATGGGGCAAGCCCATCGTCGAGCATCAACTCGTCACCAAAAAGCTGTTCGACTGCCGGGCGGCCTTCGAGTCGGCGCGGACGCTGTTGTGGAAAGGAAGCTGGCATTGCGAAAACGCCTTCCCCGGCGATTTGCTGACCAGCGTGACGGGCAAGGTCTACACCACAAATCTGGCCGTGCATCACACCATGGAAATGGTTCAGGTTTTGGGCGGCTATGGCATCGCCAAAGACTACAAGCTGGAGAAGTACGCCCGCGATGCGCCCCTGCTGACCATCATGGACGGCACGAACGACACGTTGATGCTCGAAGCGGCAAAAATGATGTGATTTCATAGGCTTTACTTACAAGGCGCACGATGAACGACCTTTTCATTCCCGGACTGCTGCTGGGTATGCTCGCGGCACTGTTGATGAACGTCGGCAAGGGCGTACAGAAACAGTTCGTCCGCGTATTCACGCACTGGCGAGAGATCCTGAAACCCCCGTATCGACGGGATTTTATCCTGTGGGTGTTGGGATTGTGCATGACGGCCAGCGCCACCGTACCTTTCTCGCTGGGGCTCAAACTTTCGCAATCTCCGTCTGCGGTATCGGCGATGACCGGGGTGGGGCTGATCGGCCTGGGATTGTACGCGGTCTACGTCATCGGGGAGCGCTTCGGGCGCGGCGACTTCGCGGGCATCGCCCTGGTGGTCGTGGGGACTTCGCTGCTTGCCTATTTGGGCGGCGATCGAAGCGATTCGCTACGGACGTTTACCACCTGGCGTCTGGTTGCGGCAGTGTTCGCACTGATTGCCTGTGGTGCGCTTGGGTGCTTTTTGTCTCGATTTTGGACGAAATGGCACGGTTTGGCCTATGGCGCCACCGCCGGAATCGGAATTGGCCTTGCGTTGTTTTTGGCGGACATCGCCCTTGTGGAAGCGAAAGGCGACTTCGTGGGGCAGTTGTCCAATCCTTTTCCCTACATCGCACTGGTTTTCGCCGCAAGCGCTACCGTGGTCACGCAGTTCGGATTTCTCAAAAGCCGAGCCATCGAGGTGGTATCCGCCGTGAATTCCGCCACGATTCTCACCCCGCTTTTTCTTGAAGTCACCGTGTACGACCTTTATCCTGCCGTCGTTCAAGTGGTGCTGATGCTGGTCATCATTGCAGGCGTACTGCTGCTGTCGCGGGGTGCGGCAGCGCGGGTATCGGGATAAAGGAACGGAACGTCGATGGAATGGGAACGGATTTTTCTTTTCCTAGTGATTACAGCCGGGTACATGGTCGGCACGGCGGTGGGATTCGGCAGCGCGATCCTTTCCCTGACCTTTGGACTGTTGCTGTTTCCCCTCTCGCTGCTGGTGCCGGTCATCGTGCCGCTGAATCTCGTGCTCTGCCTGTATCTTGCCGGTCGCTATCGCCATGGCATCGATATGCGCCGCCTGTTCGGCCAGATTCTGCCGTTGTCCATGCTCGGTATGCCGCTGGGCATCTGGCTGTTTTCCCACGCCAACGCCGAATGGATGAAGCCCCTTTTCGGCGGGTTCGTGCTGTTTCTGGCGGGATTCGAGCTGTGGAAAATGCATGTAAATTCAAGAAACTCGGAGGAATTACCCTCTGAAAAAGCGTCGCCTTTGTGGCTGATCGGCGGAGGTGTGGCGCAGGGGTTATGGGTGTCTGGCGGGCCGTTGATCGCTTACTGGGCCAGTCGCACGCTTCCCACCAAAGGGGAATTCCGCAGCACCTTGGCTGCGGTGTGGTTGATTCTCAACGTCGTGTTGTTCGTCGGGCATTTGGCCACGGGTCTGATCGACCGGGAAACGTCTCTGATGAGCATGGAACTGCTTCCCGCGTTGCTTGTCGGCATCGTAGCCGGCGAAATGATTCACGACCGCCTGCCCGAACGCAACTTCCGCAAGGCGGTATACATCGTATTGCTGTTTGCGGGAGTGGCGATCGTGGCGAAAGGCTGATTCCCGGAATTCGGGCGAAACGAAGTGTTTTCATTCAGGTTTTATTCGTCGAGTACCTTCCGTACCTTTTTCGCCAGCGTCAATGGTGAATACGGCTTGCCGATGAAGTGCAGTCCTTTTTCGAGCACTCCGTGGTGAGCGATCACGTTTTCCGTATATCCAGAGGTAAACAGGATTTTTAGATTCTTGTATCGTTCGCGAAGTTTTTCGGACAACACACGACCGTTCATGTTCGGCATCACGATATCCGTCATCAGGAGATCGATCGAGGGAGATTGGTCGTCCACCAACGCCAGCGCTTCGCCTCCCGAATCCGCTTCGAGAACCGTATATCCTTGGCGAGAAAGGATTTTCACGGCGATTTTTCGCACCATCGGCTCATCTTCGACCACAAGCACGGTTTCGTTTCCCGTGGGAAGATTGTCCACCAATGTCTTGCGTACAACGGCTTCCGCGCTTTCCTGGACACGTGGCAAGTAGACTTTGAATGTCGTACCATGTCCCGGTTCCGAATAAACCTCAATGTTCCCCTTATGTTGCTTGACGATTCCGTAAACGGTGGCCAATCCGAGGCCTGTTCCCTCACTTTCCTTTTTCGTCGTGAAAAACGGATCGAACACCTTCGAAAGGGTGTCTTTGTCCATTCCCTCCCCGGTATCCGAAACGGCGACCATTACATAGTCCCCCGGCTCCACGTCGGGATGCATGGCGCAGTATTTCTCATCCAGCGTGACATTGGCGGTCTCCAGCAGCAGTTTGCCACCATGGGACATGGCGTCTCGGGCGTTGACCGCCAGGTTGATCAGAATCTGTTCCACCTGTCCCGGATCGGCCTTGACGGTACCCAATGAAGGGAATGGAACCGTTTGCAATTCGATGTGCTCGCCGATCAGCCGTACGAGCATCCTGTGCATGGACTCGATATGGAGATTGAGATCCAGAGGCTGAAGTTTGATGATCTGTTTGCGGGAAAACGCCAGAAGCTGGCGGGTCAGGTCTGCGGCGCTTTGCGATGCATGGTCGATTTCTTCCAGCATCTCCACCAGGGGATCGAGGGGGTCGAGATCCATCAGGACAAGGGAAATATTGCCCGAAATACCGGTGAGCAGGTTGTTGAAATCGTGAGCGACACCCCCGGCCAGACGACCGATGGACTCCATTTTTTGGGACTGTCGGAGTTGTTCTTCCAGTTTTTGACGTTTTTTTTCCGCTTCTTTGCGTTTCGTGACGTTTTGGAACGTTCCATGGGTTTTGAAAGGCCTCCCTTTTTCGTCATACTCCGTCGCGCCGATGCCGTGGATATCGATCACTTTCCCATGTTTGGTCACGAGGCGGAACTGAACGTCCATCGGAGTATGGTGCTCCAAGCTGTTGCGGATATGTTCCGCCACGCGCGACCGGTCTTCTTCGTGCACGAAAGTCATGAAATCATCGTGGCTTCGTACATCTCCCTCGTCGAGCCCGAGCAGGCGACAGAACCCTTCGGACCAGAATCCATCCCCGCTTTGCCAGTTTCTCTCGAAATATCCCAATTCAGCCAGGATTTCGGCTTGATTGGCGGCAAGATTCTTCTTTACGAGTTCGTCGCGCATTCGCTTGCGCTCTGTAATGTCGTCGACGACCCAAACCGCGCCTTTGCCTAGATCAGGCGGAGCGATGGCCTTGCCGCTAAACATGCACCAGATCGTTTTGCCGTTTTTATGACGCAGGGGATATTCAATCTGCACGAGTTCCCGCTCGGCGAGCCGCCAATAGTACGACTCTCCGAAACGCACGAAATGTTGATAGGAAACATGGATCGGTTCCGGACTGATGTTTTCCAGCTCCTCCGGTGTATACCCCAACATACCGGCCATGCGCCGGTTGACCTTGGTCATGATGCGATTGTGCAACACCATGATGCCGACCATGCTGCTTTCGAAAATGGCTTCCTGCTCGAAAAGTGCGTTCCTCAGTTCTTCTTCGGCTTTCTTGCGTTTGGTAATATCCACCCATTGTGTCACTACATGAGTGAGTTTATGTTTGGAATCGAAAATCGGGTACATGGTCGCTTCGATATGTACGGTATTCGACCCGGCAAACATATCTCTATCGATATAGCTTCCATTCCATACGAGTTCGAAGTGTACGGTTTTCCCTTGATTGTATACGCTATTAACTTTTTCCTCGACGCCTTGCTCTTTTAGTTGTGGGTCGGAAAATATATTGTAATTTCCAATCAGTTGCTCATCCGTAAGATTCAGATAGCGCCTCAGCGCCGGGTTGGATTGCACGAGCGTCCCCTCGGCATCGGCGATCCAGGTGGCAAAAGGGCTTTGGTCGATCAGATCCTGCAAAAACAGCTCCCGGTTTTCTCTTTCGATCTCAAGCTGTTTGCGTTTGGAAATGTCGAACGATATTCCCAGGATAACGGGTTTTCCCCGCAAACGAGTTGCACTGATGTGAACCTCGACGGGGTACGTCGAACCATCTTTGCGCCTGTGTTCCGATTCCACCGAAAGCGAGTCACTAGACTCCACACGTGTCCATAACTCTTCCCGGTCCCTGCGCGTTTCACTCGCGGGATCGACATCGTGAACGGACAACGCGAGCAATTCTTCGTGAGAATACCCCGTATCGAGACAGGCTTTTCGGTTGACCATGACGAAATCGCCGTCCAGATCATGGGCGAAAAAGCCCGCCGGAAGCTTTTCCATCATCATCCGGAAGCGTTCTTCACTTTCCTCTAGGGATCGGGCCGTTTCCACACGCTCGGAGACGTCACGGGCCAGCCCTATTATTTGATCGCCATCCGGCGTTTGGATACGCGAAATGGTCACCTCCACAGGATAGGTGGAGCCATCTTTACAGCGATGGTGCGATTGCAGCGGGATCGGCTGATTCGGTTCCAGCTTTTGCAGGAATTCCGCAAGTAGGTGTGGTTGAGAAATCTGGTCGTCCACGTCGATAACATTCATGGACAACAATTCTTCACGCGTGTAGCCGGTTTGAAGGCAGGCGCGTTCGTTGACCTCCAAAAACTTTCCATCAATCGTACAAACGAAAATAGCATCCGCCGCCTGTTGAAACAGCAGGTGCAAATGGGATTGATCCCGGCGATGTTTTTCTTCGAGTTCGATACGATACAGCGCGAAAGCCAGGTCGTCCGCCAATTCCCGGAAAAGTGCTTTTTCTTCGTCATCTTGGGCGAAACGCGCGGGAACCGAGACAGACAGCAACCCGTATATTTTTTTCTCGTGCCGAAGTACGGCGCAATACCCGGCACGACCGGAATATTGCGCTGCCAAGGGACAATTTCGGCATTCGGAGAGCGGATCGGCAACGACGGTCATATCGTTGTTTTTCAATGCTCGTTGCGCGCAATTGGGCCACTGGCCGGATTCGAGTTGTTCCTTCAATACGGAAAATCCCTGACCGACGTTGGCTTGCTCCACGGAAACCATCCGACCATCGTCGTCGAAATAAACGATCCAGGCGTTGAAATACCCCAACGTTTCGGTGAGGTATCGACACGCCATTCGAATCAGTCTTTCTGAGGATTTTTCGTGTACAATCAACTGATTGACGTTGCGAATCGCACGTAGAACCGCATTTAAGTGTTCCGTTTTATCGGCCATTCCCTCCGACGCATTGCCTCCACGCAGCCTGACGGTAAGCGATTCCAGCTCGGAGATTTTTCTTTGGGCGGCCTGAAGATCTTCGATCAACTCGGATCGAGTTTTCTCCACCTCGTTCAACCGTTCCCTCCCAATGGTTCTTTTCGCGAATCCTGACCAAGCGGCTTTTGCCGTTTTTGCGATTTAGTAATGTTATACCTTAATAGTGGAGTTTTCCAAAAAAAACCGGGATTTCAACGACTTTTGCACACATGCCAGAACAATTCCCATAAAGCCTTCAGAGAATCCAAGCCGCTTTACGTATATCGAGCACACGGTTCGAGACGAAGTGATTTCGCTCCCATCATTTAGTAATTTTTTCGACCGCAATCGGGAGGGCATGGTGGAACGGTCAATGCGCTTTGCCGTCAGGGGTCATTCCAAGCGCCACCAGTTCCTGTCCGGTGGCCTGACGCACTTTCCCGATTGTTACTTCATAGGTCACGGCCTTGCCCGCCAACGGATGGTTCGCGTCGAGCACGACGTCTTCGTCGGTAATGTCGAGCACTACGAGATTCATGCGGTGACCTTGCTCGTTGACGGCTGCGAAGCGCGCTCCCGGCTGAATCTCGACTTCGTCTGGAATTTCCGAGCGTTCTACCTTCATGATGAGGTTTTCGTCGCGTTCCCCATAGGCTTCCTCCGGAGAGAGAGATACGGTGAATTGCTCGCCCGGCTGCTTGCCGCTCATCTTTTTTTCCAGTCCGTCAATCAACAAGTTGTGTCCGTGGATGTAGGATAACGGTTCTTCGCTTCCGGTTTCGTCGATCTGGCGACCGTTTTCGTCGAAAAGTCTATAGAAAAAGGTTACGTGGCTATTTATATCGATGGTTTGTGGATCACTCATAGTTGGCCTCGCTACGGCAGTTCATTCTTCTTTGAAAAACCTAAGTCGATTCCGAGGCTTTTCAAGGTTCACCGCTTTTCGATGCATGGAAAATCGGGAATTCCAGAACTTGAACCAGATTCCAACTATAGGAATTCATTCAGAATTTTATCGATTCGGCGCTTATTCCGAAGGCGTTTGAAGATCGACTTCGTAACAATCTTCGCTGGAGGGCGGACAGTGGAACACGTGCATCAGTCCGGAACGAGGTTCCTCTTCCCCTGTAGAACCGTCGAGATCGATTTCTACGCATTCCTCGCTTGCGGGCGGGCAATGAAACAGGCGTTGCAGGCGGCGTTCGTTTCCACCGGCATGTTGTGACTTTTCCACCGTGGCGAGTTCGATCTGGTAGCACATAGAATAACCGGGAGGACAATGTACGACACGAATCAGAGTGGCGTTGCGATCTCCGGGGTAGTCGTCGGGAACATCAAGAGGGATTTCGACGCAGCGATCCATTCCGGCGGGCAGTGAAACAGCTTTTCCACCTGTACGGAGGTGTTGGAAGTGCTTGTTTTATCTGGGATATCCGGCTTATGGGAAGGCCCGGCGCAAGAAAGCAGAAATCCAGCGACAATCGAAACCGCCATACCGATCCGATAGGTTTTTCCGCTCGTTCGTCCTGCTCCGCGATACATCGACTGTTGGGTTTCCCACTCGATTTTTCCCATTTCCACTGCTTTCTGATACTCGTTTATGAAAATCGGTACTCCCTCGCTCGAAGAGAAGGCGTCATTGGAGATCGATTTTCGAAAAAGCTGATTGGAAAGGTGATTTTATCGAAAAATAAGCAAAACCGCAATACCCCCTCGGTCACGAAAAATCAGTCCTCATCGATTTCGAAACTTTCCGCTTTGTCGGCGTGAAACTGAAAAATTTCTTTTGTTTTCGATTCGTTTTCCGGAATGGTAATGGCCTTGCTAATTTCCGAGTCGCCACGCAACTCCTCGATTAAAACCAAAAGGAGTTCGCGTTTCATTTCTATCGGTAATTTCGCAATCTCTTCCATCAACGATTCGTGTGAAGTCGACATAGAGCACCTCCCGTTCCCATACGAGCTAAGTCTACCTCTTTCCTTCGCCCTCGTCAAACCTTCGGCAACAATGAAAAAACGACTGTAAAAAGGACTTTCCCGCTTTTTACCGTTTTCTAATATCCCGAAATTTCACGACAATACAGCTCTCGTGCGGCAGGTGATGCAAGAACTTCCAAATGTCTTTTTCAAAGGAAAAAAGCCGTTAATTCGTCTTGGACCTGAAACGTTCACAAAGCCTCTTTTTCTTTCATGATCGTGTTAAAATGGGACAATACGTCCTGAATTTCGAAAAACGACGATGATTCAGCCCATGATCGGTCTTCCTCCTCTTGACACTGCTTGTCCCTTTGATTATGGTGCGAATCCACAAAGATGGTCGAAAGAGAGGAGATCCTATGTTAATGGAAAAATTGATGGAAGGTTTGACCTTCGACGACGTTTTGGTTCTTCCCTCGCATTCTTCAATCATTCCAGCCGATGCCGAGATGCGCTCGCGGTTGACCACGGGCCTGCACCTGAATCTGCCGATGACTAGTGCCGCCATGGACACCGTGACTACGGCCCGGACCGCCATCGCCATGGCCCGCGCCGGAGGCATCGGTTTCGTGCATAAAAATCTGTCTCCCGAAGAGCAGGCACGCGAAGTGCGGCGCGTGAAAAAATCCGAATCGGGCATGATTGTGGACCCGGTGACCATCCGACCCGAACAGACCATTCAGGATGCTCTGGACATCATGGAGGAGTTCCACATCTCCGGTGTCCCGGTGACGCAGGAAAAGAAGCTCGTCGGCATTCTCACGCATCGCGATCTTCGCTTCGAAACCGATCTGACCAAGCATGTATCCGACCTGATGACCACCGAAGGGCTCATTACTGTAAATCCCGGCACCAACCTGGAAGATGCAAAAAAACTGCTGCACAAGCATCGCATCGAAAAGCTTCTGGTCGTTGATGGAGATTGCCTCGTCGGTCTGATTACGGTCAAGGACATCGAAAAAGCCAGGCAGTTTCCCCGAGCGGCGAAAGATGACAACGGTCGTCTGCTCGTCGGCGCGGCGGTAGGCGTCCTGACCGACGCCCAGGTTCGCGTGCCCGCACTGGTCAAGGCCGGAGTGGACGTAGTGGCGGTGGACACCGCGCACGGCCATACCGAGGCGGTCAAGGAAGCCGTACTCTGGGTGAAAAAGAATTTCCCGAACCTCGAACTCATTGCCGGAAATATCGCCACAGCCGAAGCCGCCCGTTTCCTCATCGATGCGGGCGTCAACGCCGTCAAGGTGGGCATCGGTCCCGGTTCGATCTGCACCACGCGCGTGGTCGCTGGCTGCGGCGTACCCCAGGTGACCGCCATCGCCGAGGTCGCCCGCATCGCCCACGATGCGGGCGTGCCGGTTATCGCGGACGGCGGAATCAAGTATTCGGGCGATATCGTCAAAGCGTTCGTGGCAGGTGCGGATACCGTGATGATCGGGTCGCTCTTCGCCGGAACCGACGAATCGCCGGGAGAAATCGTGCTTTACCAGGGCCGTTCCTACAAAATCTATCGCGGCATGGGCTCCATCGGGGCGATGAAAAAAGGCAGCAGCGACCGCTATTTCCAAAGCGCTTCCTCCAGCAAGAAACTCGTGCCGGAAGGCGTCGAAGGCCGGGTGCCTTACAAAGGCAATCTCGGCGCGATCCTGTATCAGCTTGAAGGCGGTATCCGAGCCGGGATGGGCTACGCGGGATGCAAGACCATCGAAATGCTGCAAAAAGAGGCGCGTTTCATTCGGCTTACTTCTGCCGGGCTGCGGGAATCTCACGTGCACGACGTGACCATCACCCACGAAGCGCCGAACTATCAAATCGAAAAAGATTAAGTATTACAACGAGATAGTATCGTTTTCATTATTGGAAACAGCGGAATTGCTGCAAGTCGGATTCCGTAGCTATGTGCTTTGTTCGTCCTCGTCCTCATCCTCGTGGGCGGGGTCTTCTTTTTTACGGCGCATGACGTCGATCAGGCGGCCCACCAGAATTCCGGCCTCGTACAGCAGCATCAGCGGAATACCCAGGCTGAGTTGCGTCCAGGGGTCCGGGGGCGTAAGTATCGCGGCGAACACGAAAATTCCCACTACGGCAATAGGACGCCACTTGGCGAACTGCTGCGGGGAGACGATGCGCATCGCCGACAGGGCGATCATGAACAGAGGCGACTCGAAGGCCAGTCCGAAAGCCAAGAGGAAGCGGGCGGTGAAGTCGATGTGTTCTTTCAGTGAGATTTGCAGCATGTCGCCCTGCCCTTCGCCGGAGAGCAGCAGGGCGCTCAACCCTCCTTCCCCGCCCGAAAGGCTGTATTCCACGAAAAAACGAAACCCGAACGGCATAACGAAGAAATAGCAGAACGCCACCCCTCCGAAAAACAGCAGCGTGGCTGCGAACAGAAAAGGCAGTGCGAAGCGACGTTCGTTTCGGTACAAACCCGGCGCCACAAACATCCACGCCTGGTACAGCACGGCGGGGGAGGCCAGAAACAGCGCTCCGTAAAACGCCAGTTTCAGATGCACGACGAATTTGTCCATCACGCGCAGCAGGATCGTGTAGCGCACGGCTTCGGGCAAGGCGTCAACCAGCGGTTTTTTCAGGAGAAACAGCACGTCGTGACGGAAAAACCATGCGACGGCGAACATGATCGCAATGGCCAGCAGGCTGCGAATGATCCGCACGCGCAACTCGGTCAGATGCTCGATGAAAGTCTGCGGTTCTCCCGCGAGATTTTGCGGCTCTCGCCCGTCCATCAATCGGCCTTGGGTTCGGTGCGATCTTCGGAGGGTTCGGCGTCGCCGTTTTCGGCGGGAACGTGGTATTCGGGTACCACGGCGTCGTTGTTCTCGGAATTCTTCACGTTTTCGGCAGAGGTCTTCGCTTCTTCGACGGAAATCGAGGCTTCAGGGTTGAGAATCGCATCTTTCAGCGGTTTGGTCACCTGCTGCACCGGCTCCTCGATACTGGAGCGCAACTGGTCCGCCGCTCCCCGGAATTCGCGCAGTCCCTTGCCCAGCGAACGGGCGATCTCGGGAAGTTTTTGCGGGCCGATGAAAATCAGCGCCACCACGAGGATCACCAGGATTTCCCACATTCCAAGCCCGAACACGGCATTACCTCAAAATTCAGTGTCGAAAAAGATGTCTTCCTCGCTGCCCTCAATCCCGAAATCATCCACTTCGTCGGGTTTTTTCCCCCAACGGAACGGCGCGCTGACCGACACCGGCGTACTTTCGGTGGCCGTGCGTCCGGTCTTGGCGTTGACCTGGATCCACTGGATGCCGTTCGCCGTTTTCGGGAACTCCTCGGCAGGCAGACCGTCGAGGGCGTGTTCCATGAAATCGATCCAGATCGGCAGCGCGGCGCGAGCGCCATCCTCACCCCGACCGAGCGGTCGGTCATTGCGGTCGTGACCGATCCACGCGCTGGCCACAAGGTGCGGAGTGAATCCCGTAAACCAGGCATCGTAGGAATTGTTCGTCGTGCCGGTCTTGCCCGCCAATGGCCGGTTGAGCGTCAGGGCGCGTTGCCCGGTTCCCGCGCGTACCACTTCGCGAAGCAGCCATTGCATGATGAAACCTACCGTCGTATCCAACAGCCGTTCCCGCTCGACGTGCACTTCCTGATACATTTTATCCAGTTTTTCCGGCACGTCCAGCGTCACGTCGTAATAGGTGCGGCGGTCGTATGGGTCGCCGTTTTCGTCGGCGAGAATCTCGCCGTTGCGATCGATGATGTGGGTCACGTACAACGTGCGCGGCTTGAGTCCCCCCAAAGCGATCGTCGCGAAGGCGTTGAGCAGCTCCTCCTGGCTCACGCAGGCCGAACCGAGGAAGATGCTCAAATCATCCGGAATCGGCGAGGTAATCCCCAGCCGCCTAGCCATTTCGATCACCCGCGCCGTTCCGATTTTTGCCCCGGTCTTGATGGCCGGGATGTTGATCGAATTTACCAGCGCGTAGCGCAACGAGACTTCCCCCTGAAAACCGGAAGAATTGCCCGGTTTCCAGCGCAGGTCTTCGTCTTCGGTGACGATGGGGGCGTCCAGCAGAATGCTGGAAACGGTCATGCCCGATTCCAGGGCCGCCGAGTACAGAATCGGCTTGAAATTCGATCCGGGTTGTCGGCAACCCTGGATGCTGCGGTTGAATTCGCTACGTTCGTAGGTGGTGCCTCCGACCATCGCGACGGTATAGCCCGATTCCGGATCTTTGGCGAGAAACGACGCCTGGGCGGCGGTGTACTCGGCCTCTGGATCTTCTTCATGCATCCATTCGGCGTCCACCGGGTCTTGTTCCAGATCCCATATCAACTTGTCCGGATCGACTTCCTCGTCCTTGCGCCAGTCGTCCTGTTCGTTTTCCAGTCCCTTGCGGTCGGTGGGGCGGACTTTTATCACGTAGCCCGGCATCAACACCTGCGACACCCGTTTGGGACGGTCCTGGATCATCTTCAGCCACGAACGCGGCGTTCTGGCCCAGTACAAGGCATCGAGTGTCAGAGGTGCAGCTACCGAACCCACCTGCACCGTGGCGCGCTTTTTGGCGTCGTTGACCTCGGTGACGAGACCATAATACATGCGGTTGCGGCTCAATTCGGGTTCGCCGTGCAACTTGATGTAATTCTTATGGTATTCGTCCCATTTTTCTTTCGGAACCGTGGCTGTCGGCCCCTTGAAACCCTGCCGACGTCCCAGCCTGCGAATGCCGTATTCGATGGCGTCCTGCGCCGCCTTCTGGGCGTCTAGGTTCACGGTAGTGTAAATCTGCAAGCCTTCCTCGTACAGCTTCTTCGTTCCCAATTCCTCCACGAGCTGCTTGCGCACCTGTTCGGAGAAAAACGGGGCCGTGTCGAGAAATACGTTGGGCTGGTGCTTGTAAACCAGTTCGGCTTCCTTGGCCAGATCGTATTCGTTGCGGGTGATGTACTTGTCTTCGAGCATTCGCCCCAGCACGTAAAGCTGCCTGTTGCGGGCTTTTTCGGGGTGCAGCAGGGGGGTGTTCTCACCGGGAGCTTTGGGAAGACCGGCAAGCATCGCCGATTCGGCGAGGTTGAGTTCCCAGACGTTTTTGCCGAAGTAGGTCTTGGCGGCCTGCTGTACGCCGTAGGAACCGTGGCCGAGATACACCTGATTCAGGTACATCCAGAGAATCTCTTCCTTTTCGCAACGCGGTTCGATGACAAACACCGAAGCCAGCGCCTCCAACATCTTCTTTTTCATGCCCCTGGGAATGTCTTCGAGCAGCAACCCACGCGAAAGCTGCATGGTAATCGTGCTCGCGCCTTCCAAACCGCCTCTCCCGCTCAACTGGCGCATGACGTTGGCAAGAGCCGCCCGCAGGATGCCTTTGGGATCGACACCGAAATGAGAGAAGAAAAACTGGTCCTCGGCAGCCACGAAAGAGAGGATCGTCAACCGAGGGATGTTTTCGTACGGGACGATGGTCCGTTTCTCGCTGCGTTCGTTGGTCAACTCGGCGATCAGGGTGCCGTCGGACGAGTACAACTGTCCGTGCAGCACCGGCTTGTAGTCCTCGACGCCGGAAAACGCGGGAATATCCTGAAAGATCCAGAACAGATAGCCGACCAGCAGGAGCGATCCCAATATTCCCGCTCCGACGGCGACCCAGAACAGGCGCAGGATCATGACCAGCCAGCCTGGACGGTTTTTACGTGCTTGTTGCGTACTTTGCATGGAAAGTTCCGTAAGTCCATGATTCAACAATAAATTTCAAGAAACAAATTCGAACGAATTCCTCACCGGGTCTCTTTCGGCGCATCGATTCGATTCTATTCAATTTCTTTTGTGCCGTCCACCTCCGAAAAGTCATTTCTGCAAAACGGCCAGTGCTTCACGAATCGCTTTTTCGAAAGAAACGTCCGGGGACAGTTCTTTGCCGAGGCGAACGCAGACGGCTTCGACGTCTTTCTTTTTATATCCGAGGTTCAGCAAGGCGCTGGACACCTCGTCCGACACGGCAAACCCTCGCGACGCCGGTCCCGGTCCCATGGAGGTTACACCGTACTTTTTCGCCACTTTTTCCGACAATTCCAGCACGATGCGTTCGGCGGTTTTCTTGCCGACGCCCGAAACCGCCTGCAAACGCTTGGCTTCACCCGAGGCGATGGCGTCCACAAGCTGTTTCGGCGGCATTCCCGAACAGATGTTGAGCGCCAGCCGGGGACCGATGCCCTGGACGGACACCAGCAGCAGAAACAGTTCTCGCTCCTTTTTCGTAGAAAATCCATATAGTTGGAGCGCGTCCTCCCTCACGTGGGTGTGGGTCCACAACTCCAACGTGCGGCCCGGCTCTCCCAACTCGAACAACGTATTCAACGACACGTGACAGAGGTATCGGACGCCGCCGACATCGATGACGACCGCATCGCTCTCTTTTTCGAAAAGCGTTCCCTTCAATCCGGCGATCATTGGACCCTCATCTTGCTTTGCACGTTCATGCCGTGGCCATGGCAGATGGCGACGGCCAGGGCGTCGGCGGCGTTTTCTTCAGGAATTTCAGGCAGTTTCAGCAACACTTTGACCATGTGCTGTACTTGCTCTTTTTCCGCCCTACCATACCCGACCACCGCCTGCTTGATCTTCGTCGGCGAATACTCGTGAATCTCCAACCCGGCGCGAGCAAGCGTGACGATGGCCGCGCCCCGCGCCTGACCCAACACCAGCGCGCTTTTGGGGAAGCGGTGCACGAATGTCTCTTCCACGCTGGCGACGTCGGGATGGAATTCGTCGAGACGTTCCTCAAGCGCTTCCGCGATAAAAGAAAGCCGCCGAGGCAACGCCAGCTTGGCGTCGGGTACGATGACGCCGTTATCCAGGTGCGAAATCGTGCTGCCCTCGACCCGAATCACTCCATATCCGCATAACCGGCTTCCCGGATCGATACCGATGATCTTCATCGCTCTCTTTCCGTGCCTTCCACAAGAAAAGCGGGCCGAAACCCGCTTTTGCTCGTATCGTGGCTCTTGGTCCAGATCAGTTTCCGGCGAGGCGTTCTAGTTCCTCGTCGGAAATATCGGAGTTAGAGTACACTTCGACCACATCGTCGTTGTCTTCGAGCATATCCAGAAGTCGCATGATCTGCTCGACCTTTTTCCCCTCCACCTTGTTGGTGTTCTGGGGCACCATGTCGATTTTGGCTTCTTTGGCTTCGATACCCGCTTCGTCGAAAACATCCTTGACGACGTACAGCTTGGAATACTCGGTGTAAACCAGCAACTGGTCTTCTTCTTCCTGAATGTCCTCGAAGCCGTCCGCTTCCAGGCCGATTTCCATCAGCTTGTCTTCGTCCACCTCATCGGTCTTGTCGAAAACCAACAGGCCCTTTTTGTCGAACATCCAGGCTACGCAGCCGTTTTCACCCAGGTTTCCGCCGTTTTTCGAGAGAATGTGCCGAACTTCGGCGGTGGTGCGGTTGCGGTTGTCGGTAGCTACCGCGATAATCAGCGCCGTGCCTCCGGGACCGTAGCCCTCGTAGGTGTATTCGTCGATGGTCGAGCCATCCAGTTCGCCCGATCCTTTTTTGATGGCGCGCTCGATGTTGTCGTTGGGCATCGAGTTGGCTTTTGCGGTGGCTACGGCGGTGCGCAGGCGGGGGTTTCCGGAAAGGTCGCTCCCTCCTCTTGCCGCAATGGTGATTTCCTTGATGAGCTTGGTAAACAGCTTGCCGCGTTTGGCATCGGTTGCTGCCTTTTTATGCTTGATACTATGCCATTTGCTGTGACCGGACATGGCCTTTCTCCTTCGAATGACTTTTTGGTTTCATCCGTGATTCGTTTTGCATAAAATCTATTATCATGAACCACGAAGACGTACAAGGGATTTGCGATTCTTTGTGCATTTCCGAACGGAAGGATTTTCCATGCGACCCTCCCTTTGCATCCTTGCAATTCCAATGTTTCTTTACTGGACATCCGCACTCGTATACGCCGACGAACAATGCGAGTTCACCAATCCCAATCCGATCTTCCACCGGCTGACCCCGGAAGAGGAAAAACTCAAGGTTCTCACGGATTTGGGCGAACCGCCCTCCTTGAACGCCAAGGAGTTGCAACGCCTGGAACGCGGGCGTGTGGTACTTAAGGAAATCGGTCGCAAAGGCGACGCAAAACGGATGGAAGCGTACAGCCTGATTGCTGCTCCCCCGAGCAAAATCATGGCGTTTCTCAAGGATTTCAAAAGCCAGGTGGGCAAGATGCCCCATTTGAAAAAAGCCCAAGCCTCTTGGAACGGCAATCTGGCTCAAGTGGAATTCTGGATTAAAATCGCCTGGAAGGAAATTTACTACAAGCTCAACGTCTACCATTTCGGGGAAAATCTGATTGAATGGGAATTCGTCTGCGGGGGCTTCAAAACCACCAGCGGCTACTGGAAATTTCACCCGATGGAAGACGGAAAAAAGACGTTGGTCGTCTACCACGTGTTCACCGATCCAGGCTTGCCGCTGCCCGATTTCATCGTGAAAATGTTGACGTACAACTCGATGCCGGATGTGGTGCTCGCCGTGAAAAAGGCTGTGGAAACAAAGAAGTAGAAACCCGGCTTGTCTAATAGCCGGGCTTCTTTTTTTCTCCTGTATTTCGTCTATCCCTGTGGTTCTATAGCATCAAGCTTGCGCACGCGGATGCGGTTTTTCTCGAATACTTCGGCGATGGAGATTTTGTCCGGCGCTTTGGCGAATGCTTCTTCGGGGCTGACAATTTTTTTCTGCACGTAGCGCAGCAACTCCTCGTCCATCGTTCGCATCCCGTACTTTTTCCCCATCTGCATCTGGGAAAGAATCTGGTGGTTTTTATTCTCGCGAATCAGGTTTGAAACCGAGTTGGTGACAATCAACACCTCTTGCGCGGCGACGCGCCCGCCTTCTTTGCGCTTTAAAAGGTTCTGCGCAATGACGGCTTTGAGCGAGTCTGAGAGAGTGGTTCGTACCTGGTCCTGTTGGTCGGAAGGGAAGATATCGATCAGACGATCGATGGTGGCAATGGCCGTGGTGGTATGCAACGTACCAAACACAAGGTGGCCCGTTTCGGCGGTTTCCATGGCAATCGACACGGTTTCGAGGTCGCGCATTTCGCCGACGAGTACGATGTCCGGGTCTTCGCGAAGGGCGGCGCGCAGAGCCGACTTGAAGCCGTCGGTATGCGTACGAACCTCGCGTTGGTTGACGAGGCATTTGATGTTCTCGTGCACGAACTCGATGGGGTCTTCGATGGTGATGATGTGGTCCGTCCGGGTGCGATTGGCGACGTCGATGATTGCTGCAAGCGTCGTGGATTTACCCGAACCGGTCGGGCCGGTTACGAGCACGAGCCCTTTGGACAACTGGGCGAGATTCTTCAGGGTATCGCTCATTCCGAGCTGATCGGCTGTGAGGATTTTATACGGAATCTGCCGGAACACCGCGCCGGGTCCGTGACGGTCGCGGAAGTAATTCACGCGGAAACGACCGTACCCTTTGATTTCGAACGCGAAATCCGTGTCGTTGGTGTCCTCGAATTCCGCTCGGTTGAGTTCGGGATCGATGGTTTTCAAAATCGCGCCCATGTTTTCGGGAGAAACCAGCGGGTACTGCTCCTGAGTCTGCATTTCGCCGTCGATACGGTAAATCGGCTTGGCATTGCTGGAAATGTGAAGGTCGCTGGCCTTGAGCTCGACCATCCGCGACAGCAGATACTCGAGCGAAATGTCTTTGTTGGTATTGGGATCGATCAACGGTTTTCCGGGCCAGCGTACAGGTCGCGCTCGCTTCGGCGGCTCGGCGTCGAGACCTTTGTATTTATCTTGGCCGGTGGCGATCACCACGCTTTGCTGAGCACCTGCCGCCTGGGCGAAATCCATTCCGGCAGGAGGAGGTGGGGTGCCGGGTCCAGGCGCGGCGACCTGTGGCGAAGCGGCGAAGGGAGCGGCAACGGCTCCGGGCGACGCAGGTTCGGAAGGCGCGGGAACGTCGGCGAAAGTCGAGTCGTCATCGACCAACTCCATGCTCATGGAAACCGGTTCGGGTGCGGGCGCGAGAGGTGTGGTTTGGGCGGCGGACGAAGACTGCAATCGTTCCATATCCGTATCCCGAGACTGGGCATGTCGATTGCCGACCGTCTGTAACGCCTCCTGGTCGTAACGGGTGATTTCCTCGTCGGGAGCGGAACCCAGTTCGAGAATCCGCCCTTTAATCATTCTGCCCTGCCAGAACACCTTGATTTTAAAGGTCTGGTTTTCGTAGCCGTATTCGAAAAACGTCCGCCCTTCCTTGCCGAGTTCGGCCTTACTCTGGGCGTTCATCAACTCGGCCATGATACGCTGGGCCTGTTTTTCCTTCAGGATTTCACCGATTTCCCTCGGCCCCGAGGTCGAAACGAACTTCGGTTTGGCGTCTCCGCTGATTTCGAGGCAGTACGCACCGATTTGGGACATGACTCGCAGGTAAGAATCAATATATGCCATTCTCTTCCTCTTTCAATCGTGGACGGAAGGAAGAACGCGACGCAACGAAACCGTTGCAACCCCTCGGATTGTATGGTTTTCAAACGACCGTTCGGATCTATCGTGAAACATGCAACGTCAATTTTATTGTATTTTGACCAATCAGCGGGTTGCGGTCAAGGGTTTGTTCGTTGTGGCCTCGGAACCTTCCTCTTTCGGCTCGGTTTCTTCGGACTCCGGAGAGAGGGGAACGGTCTGCTGGTAGGTGCGGTAGAGGGTAAGGATACCGTTCACGTAGTTGACCGTCTGGCGACCGTCACAGTAGCCGCTTCGATATTGTCGGTAATAGTGCCAACTCATCAGGTGCAAAAGGGCCTGTTCGACGTGGTTTTCCCAGACCATCGGGTTGAGTTTGTAGTCCAGGCAGAGCACACGAGCGTCCCGAACGTGCCCAGCCCCCGCGTTGAAGGCCGCCAGCGCGAATTTGATGCGTTCTTCCTCATCCACATGCGGAAACTGGGATCGCAGCCGCGACAGAAACCGCACTCCGCAGTGAATATTGGCTTCGTTGGATGAAAAACAGTCCATTTTCAGGTCTTTGGCGGCAGCGGGCATGATCTGCATGATGCCTTTGGCCCCGACCCAGCTTTTCGAGGACGGATCGAAACTGGATTCATGCCAGGCCAGCGCGGCGATCAGCCGCCAGTCGAAATCGTACTGTTCGGCATATTTGCGGAAAAGTTCGTCCCAGCGGGAAAGCCTGCCGGATGACAGCGTGAACTGGTTGTGGTTGCGCTGACGGGCCAGCCGCCCCCGGTCGGCATAGTAGCGTTGCTGGATGATCGCATACCATTTGCGTTTCAGGATCCGCGCCAAAAAGGTATCGAGTGCCTTTTTCAGTTGTGGGGCGTTCTGTCTCATCGCAAAGGATACACCCCACAATTCACCCACAGGCGGTCCGATACGAAGCCCCTCGGTGGAGGCGGCTTCAAGCTCGGCGACGCTTCGGTCGGCCACCGTAACTTTGATCTCTCCCGACGCCACCTGCTGCAAAACCTCCGATTCCTCCAGCGTTTCCGGCAACAGGGTGAGATCCGCCTCCCTGCCGAAGCGGATTTCGAGTTGCCGTACGGCATCGAGCGCGGGGCTGTTTTCCCGTATGTGGATTTCGTGATTGAAAAGATCTTCCGGGTGCTCGAAGGATTCGATATCTTTTGAAAAAACCGCTACTTGAACCGTTTCCCGGTAGGGAATCGAGAAATCCACCAGGGCCTCGCGTTCGATAGAAGGCGTCACCCCGGCCCCGATGACATCCACCTGCCCTGCGTCGAGAAGTTCGACCATTTTTTCCCAGGAATTCGCAGGTACGACCTCGACAAACAGGTCGTTTTCCTTGGCGAATTTGTGGATAAGGTCGAATTCGAATCCCATTTGCGCGCCCTTGAACAGGAAATAATTGGTTTCGTTGTTGCGGGTCGCCAGGCGCAGGACTCCGTCGCGTTTGATCTGTTCCAGGTCGCGCAATACCACCTTCCGCACGTGCAGTGGCAAACCGCCAGCCTCGTCGGGTGTAGAGCGCTCCGCTTCGCAGGCAAGCAGTAGGGCGGCGAAACTTAAAATAGTGATCGCCACACGGCTGAATTTGAAATATGTCTTGGACATGGAATCCGATGGGATAGTTCTTTTCCCGGAATTATCGCGTCAAAAACGGTTTTCGTCAAGCTGGGCGAAAAGCAGCGTCTTCTCGCCCCGGACGGAAACGAAATCCGCATCCGGTAAAACAGAGCAAAACGTTGGAATCGTTGCGTGTAAGAATTGTATTTCCTATGTAAAAACAAAAAGATACACGGGATTAGCCTTGCTTTTGCATTTCGCCGGACGTAAGGTGTACTCATGAAAAAGTCATTTTTTCCCATCACGGCTTTTATTCTGGCGCAGCTCGCCGGAATCACCATTCTGGTGCTGTGGATCGTCTGGTCCGCTTCCGGGCCCTCCCACGTCTGGTGGATGATCCAGGGGATTTTGTTGATGTTTCTGGTCATCGTCGGCGTGACGACAGTGTTCGTTTCTTACACCAAAAGTCGCCGCCTCGATGCCGAACGGGTCAATTTCATCTCCAGCATCAGTCATGAATTGCTGACCCCGTTGTCCTCGCTGCGCCTGTACCTTGAAACCATGCAATTGCGCCGCCTGGACGACGAACAGCGGGCGCGCTTTCTCACCCGGATGCTGGGGGACATCGACCGCCTGTCCGATTCCATCACGAGCCTGTTGGGTGCGGCACGCATCGAAAGCGCCAAGCAGCTTTACCATTTCGAAGTGTTGGAAATCGCCGGACTCGTCAAGGAATTGCTGGAAACCAATCGAGAACTGGAACGGGATGCCAAAATCACTCTGGATTTCGAACTCGATGTGTATGCTCGCGTAGACAAAGAATCGTTCTCCAACGCACTGAAAAACGTCGTGGCCAATTCCATCCGCTATTCCAATGGGAAAGCAAACGTGGAAATCTCGCTCAACCGGCGCGGAAAATGGGCGTTTCTCACCATTAAGGATCAGGGCGATGGTGTGGAACCCAGTGAATTGAAACGCATTTTCAAATTGTTTTATCGCTCCAGTTCCAACCCTGTAGGCACTGGGCTGGGTCTGTACATCGTACAAAAAGTCATTCGTGCCCATAAGGGGAAGGTGTGGGCGCAAAGCCAGGGATCGGGGGAAGGATTGTGCGTAAACATCCGTATTCCGGTCGTAGAAAACGCCAAGGAGACGGCATGAACCGTTTGCTGATCGTCGAAGATGAACGGAACCTCGCCGAGGGGCTGAAATTCAACCTCGAACTCGAAGGCCATACGGTGGATACCGTGGAATGTGCGGAGGACGCGCTGGGAATCTTCGAAAGCTACGACATGATGGTGCTCGACGTGATGCTGCCCGGCATGAACGGTTTCGAGCTTCTGCAGAAAATCCGCAAGAGAAATCACCGTTTTCCCGTACTGATCCTTTCGGCGAAAACCAGCGAGGACGATCGACTGGACGGCTTGAACGCCGGAGCGGACGATTACATGACGAAGCCGTTTTCCCTGCCCGAACTGATGGCCCGTATCCGACGAATGCTGGAGAGGCAAAGCTGGTACCATCGGGAGGACGACTCGCAAGGTCCGTTCGAGTTCGACACGTACCGCATCGATTTCGACACCTTCGAAGCGCGCACCGAAAAAGGCCAGAAACAACTCACGCCCTACGAATGTTATGTGATGAAATATATGATCGAGAACGCCGACCGCCCCGTCACACGCGCCGAATTGCTGGAGAAAGTCTGGGGGTATTCGTCGTCGCTCGAAACCCGCACCGTGGACGCCTTCATCGTGCGGCTACGCAAGCTGTTCGAAAAAGATCCTAAAAATCCCTGCCATATCCTTAGCGTCCGGGGAGTGGGTTACCGCTTCGTACCCTGACGAAAGCCATTGAAACGCCGCAGGATCGCAGCAAGCGCAAGCAACGCGAACAGCGCCAGTCCGACCGGGGCATCCATCGACGCGCAACGGCTGTCGGGAAGAATCGGCACAATGTCGCCCTCGTCCGACGCATTCGCCTCCCCGAATGTGGTGTAGGTTTCGCGCAGTTTCCACCCCGCCGGTTTGAGCCTCTGACGATCCATTTGCAACACGCCCATACTTCGGGTCCGGGATTGGCTGGAATACCAGTCGAAAGCGCTCCACCAGACGGCGGAAAAAATGTACCCCTCCTCCTGGCGGCGTCCCGCATCGTCGATCTGGAAGAAATCGATCGCGCCGTCCCAGGTTTTTTCGAAGGCCAGCCGCTGGCGGTCCTCCACATCGTCGGAGGATTCCCATACGTGGCCGAATTCGGTAATGATTAAAGGCTTGTCTGGAAGATTCTCCTTGAAATCCTGTAAAAATTGATTGGTTCGCTCTTCGGCATCCTCTCCCGCGCCACCCACGCCCACATCGGAATCCACGAGGTCATAATCTTCCAGGTAACGGGTGCCGATGTAGCTGGCGACTCCGGCCACGTCCGCCGTTTTTTCCAGCACTTCGAAGGCCGGGGCGCTGTCGTCACCAAGCAGCGTTTCGGCGTCGAAACTCACCGTCACGAGAGGCGGATCGTCGGAGAATGTGGCAAGATCGTTCTTCATTTCATCAACAAAATCCAATAGTTGTCCATCTTCTCCCGGCGCGCTGTCCGATGCCGCGCCCAGCATCACGACCGAGGCGCGGTTGTGGAGGGTCCGCGTCGTTTCCCTCCAGGTCTGCAACGCCGTCGGACGGGTTTTCTGCTCGGCGTAGTGGGTTTCCTCCAGCTTCCAGGCGGGGATCTCCGCCAGCACGGCCAGCCCGATCCGGTCCGCCAGCAGGTATGTATACGGATGATTGGGCATCTGCCCGGTTCGCAGAAAACGTACACCAAGCGCTTTGATCTTTTCCAGGTCGAAACGGATCGAATCCCAGTCCTGGCTGCGGCCCTCGTAGCCTTCTTCCTGCCGCCCGACACCGGGCCAGAAGGGATAGTCCCCGTTGAACTGAACCAGTCCGTTCACCACGGAGATGTGCCGCAAACCGAACTGAAAATACAGCACATCGAGTTGCTCACCATCGGTTTTACCGTCCGAAAAATCCAATGCCTCCACTTCGATGCCGAACAGCCTCGGCGCGTCGGGAGACCACAGACTGTCTTGCTGAATCTGGAAATCGATGGCCACCGCACGCCGCCCTCCGGCCTCGACGGTGGTTTCGACTTCGGACAGTCCGGTGATGGAAACCTCGCGAGTCAACAACGGTTTGATATCGGGCGAAGAAAAGTAGGACGAGGAGGTGTTGTCGAGTTCGTGGGCGTGGACCTTGACCTTGATCTGCCGTGGCAGAAGCCCCATTTCCTCCACAACGGCGATCAGGCGTACACCGCCGTTTTCACCGGTGTATTGGGCATCCGCACGCACGATATTGACCTTTTTATCCTTGGGCAGGTAGTCGATGGCCACTTCCTGTATCGCCCCAGCGTAATGCCACCAATCGGCCTGAGCCACTGGAGGAAACATGCCGGATACCAGCCCCGGACGGGGGTGGTCCACGCGAATCAGCAGGTCCAGCAGATCGGCGTTGCGCATCGGAGAGGGGATCTCGAAGTACGCCGGGGTGGAGCCTCCCTCGTGCATTCCCAGCCAGTAGTAATCGTCGTCCCCTTCTTCCTTGGCCCATACATCGGTGATGTACGAACAGGCCGCCATCGCCAGCCGCATACGGGCGCTTCCGCCCGGCAACGAAACGGTCACGGCGTACCAGATACCGCCGAAGTACTGTTCGGGACTGCCGTTTTCGCCCAGGCCGTTTTCTACGGCGGGCAGCGTGACATCTTCCCAGGGGTCGCTTTCGAAGTAATCTTCTCCGCCGGTTCCGGCCTCAGTGAGCATCCGTTCGATGACTTCCTCGTCGCGCGGGGCGAAACTGAGGTCGTGGTCCAGCGCACGACGGATCTTGCGCCAAGGCCCGGAAATCGGCAATCGCTCCCAGTTATGTTCCCCGAAAGAGGGATAGACCTGCCCGTTCTGAAACAGCACCGGCAGCTCGTCCACCTCGACCACCTCGGTGTTCGGCGCAACAAGGTTTTCGCCCGGCTCCCACAACGAAGGCACCGCGCGCACTTCGAACGGCACGGCCAGCACCGCGTCATCGATGATCTTCACCGCCACGGCGCGATGCAACCCGACGGTTTCCGGCGTCCAGGAGACAAGCCCGTCGGCGTCCACGCTCATGCCTGCGGCCTCGGAATCCACGTCGAGTTGCCATTCTGCTTCGCTGCGGGCGTTGTATCCTACGTGGTAGTTCCAGGGCTGACCCAAACGGGCTTGTTCCAGGGCTTCGACTTCGATCGGAGAAAAGCCTGACTCGCTGTAAGATCCCGATTTGACGTCGAAAATTCCCTCGTAGCTGTAATCGCCCGCAGCCGAAAACAGCGACGAGAACGCCTCGTCGGCGGCATCTTGAGAACGGACAATTTCCTCGTCCCGCAGCCGTGCGAGTTCCCGTTCCTGCGAGATGAAGCGCCCCGCCTGTCCCCAGGCCAGCGCCTGAATCAAGTTGATGGCCAGCATCCCCGCGCGCGTCTGGGCGCTGAATTTGTCGAGCGAAACGTCCAGTTCGTCGCGTAAAAAACGGTTCTGCAACAGGGAACGGAGCGTCGCCGGAAAACGATAGTACGGCGTAAGAAAATCAATGAGTTCGGCAGCTTCTTTGCCCAGCACCTCGCCATCCCGGCTGGAAATGGCATCTTCCATCCGTTCGACGGTCTCCGGGATCTCCGAAAGCGCTACGTAGTCGGGCTTTAGAGAGTCGTGTCGGGCGAATACCGTGCGCAGACGTTCCCATTCCTCCAACGGCACACCGGGATCGAGGCTGTCGATCGCCCGAGCGATCCAGGGAGAGCTTTCCGGGTCGTAAGTGGCCGGATTTTCTGCCAGTTCGGCGTAAGACGCCAGGGTGAAAGCTCCGGCCTCCACCTGCACCATCGGGTTGACGAGGATTCCCGCCGCCGAAGCTAGCAGGGTCGAGGAACGCCCTTCGACTGGGAAAAAGTGCAGTCGCCGCCCCGGTAGCACGTCGCTGTCGTCGTTGGCAGAGAAATTGTCCCAGAATAACGGAAGGCGACCGACAATATCGGCCACGACGGGGAATTCACCGTTTTCGATGCGTGTGGAAAAGCGTTCCGGTCCCTGCCAGGTGACGAGTATGGCCGGGTCGAGATCGTGAAGATTTTGCAGGTATTCCAGGTGGTCGTCGGGCAGGCGTTCGGCGTCGCCGGTCTGAACGGCAGGCGTGAGGATTAACATCGCCGCTGGATTGTAGCCCTGCATCCAAGTGAGAATCCGGGCCGCCAACTGGGCATGGTCTTCGCCTAGAAGTTTGTCCGCGCGATCCTGCAAGTTATCGAAAATAAGAGCGAAATCGGTGATTCCAGCCTCGGCCAGGGGGCGAAGCCGTTCTTCCAGTTCGGCCTGGTCTAGCGCATCGTCGGCGTCGATGGGCGCGTCTCCCATGCCCGGATACAAGCCATATACGAAACGGACGCCGAAGGCATCGGCCCAGGATTTGAGCTCGGTCAGTGTTTCGATCGCAGCGGCGTCCGGCGGATTTCGCCAATCCTCGGTGCGCGTGGCGTCCCCGCGAGGCGCCTGCACGTAGAGGTTCATCCCCCATACGCCCAGCCGCTGAATCAGTCGTTTACGGACTTCGGCGCTCCATCCTGCGATATCCGCGCCTTCCACCACCCCGCGAAGCGCCAGACCCGTCAAGACGGGCGGCTGGTAGTTGGCCTTCACAAGGTCTTCGGACCACGCGGACATGCGCCCGTCGAACCCCACCGAGCGCACCCGCCAACGCACCTCCCCGGCGGCGGGCGGACGGTCTCCGGCCTTCGTCAGCGGTGTATCCCACCGCACGGTGGTGGCATCCATTCCGGTGTCGCGTTCGATCTCGTAGTGATGGACATCACTGGCCGCCTGCCAGCCGATCCCCACCGCTGCACCCGCCACTTCGACGAATTCCAGGGTGGGACGTGCGGGAAGCGTGGTTTCGGCAACGTACAGACCGAGCTCTGCAAGTTTCAGGGTTCCGGTCACGAAATCGATCCGCACGAATCGCACGCCAGTAGGTGCGCCTTCTTTGGGAAGCAGTATGCTGGTTGCATCGTCGCCGGGATCGCCCTGATACCAGGTGCGCATGGTCAAAGGATCGCTTCCGGCGCTGATCCACAGGTCGGCGGGACTACTTCCCACCCATTCGAGTTCGATGCGTTCCAACGTCAAGGCCACTTGCGCATCATTTGGGGAAAGATCGATTTCGATCCAGGTACGCCAGCGGTCCACGTCCGTGGGCGGTTTCCAGAAGGTAGACGAGTCGCCATCCCGTAAAGACGCCACGCCCCATTCGAGCGCATTGGGATAGCCCTCGATGCCATCGTCGTCGATGCCGCTCAAGGTGATCCGTGCATCGTGCGCCAGATTGAGTTCGGCGGCATGCAATAGCGGAACCGCCGAGAAAAAAGCGAGCCAAAACGCGAAAAGAAATGCCATACGACGTTGCACGGTTCAACGCTCCTGCCGTTTTCGGTCGATCCGAACCCGATCTGCCGCCGAGCCCGGACGAAAGTAAGGGACATCCTTTGTAATTGTAGCAGGATGGCGGAAGCGTTGTCTATAATTAATATATTAATCCGAACCGAAAGATACGTTATAATTTATCGAGAATGAACAGAAAAACGCTCATGGCGAGTGATTTGTGAAGCAAATCGTATCGAGCCATGATTGTTTTCCTCTACAACCCCTCGATACACCGCCCTTCGGGCGGCACTCGGGCTGAGCGGATATTGATCCGAATATTTTTCATAATAGTTTGTGATGCACCCGATCGGAAAGAACCCGTTCGTTTCGAACTCCGTGGACGAGTTGACAAAAAAACGGGGCCGAAGCCCCGTTTGATGTCGTGCAATTCCGCTTGGAATTACTCGCCTTTTTCCTCGTCCGCCTCGGAATCTTCGGTCGGGGCGTCTTCGAGGCTCGCTTCCTCGGCGGGCGCTTCTTCGACGGTCTCCTCGGCTTCAGGCTTCGTCTCCTCGGCTTCTGGCTCCGTTTCCTCGGCTTCGGGTTTTACTTCCTCGGCTTCGGTCGTCACCTCTTTGGCCTCGGCGACAGGCTCGTCCTTCTGTTCTTCTTCCGTCTCCTCGTTGGAGGTCACCTTGAATCCGGCAAGCTGGCTGGCGAGTTGGGAGGAAACGGTCTTCTGCGCCTTCTCGGAAGCGATCAGGTACTCGGCCATTTCCATCTTTTCCTGGTTGGTCAGCAGCGCCTTGATGGACAGCGCGATCTTGCGGTCCACGGGATCGATGTGCTTGACCTCGGCCTTGACGACCTGGTTTTCCTTGACGACCTTGTTCGGATCGTCCACCTGGCCCTCGGCCAGCTCGGAAATGTGAATCAGGCCCTCGACGCCGTCTTCCAGCTCCAGGAACGCGCCGAAATCGGTCACCTTGGAAATGCGTCCCTCGACCACGAGGCCGGTGTAGTATTTGTCGGGAATCCGCTTCCAGGGATCGGGCATAAGCTGTTTGATACCCAGGGAGAAGCGCTCTTTCTCGGCGTCGATGTTGAGCACCACCGCCTCGACTTCCTGACCTTTTTTGAACAGCTCGGAAGGATGCTTGATTTTCTGGGTCCAGGACAAGTCGGAGATGTGCACAAGGCCGTCGATGCCCTCTTCCACGCCGATGAACACGCCGAATTCGGTGATGTTGCGGATTTTCCCGCGAATGACCGTACCCACCGGATACCTGTCTTTCAACAGCGTCCACGGGTTGGGCTCGACCTGCTTCATGCCGAGGCTGATGCGGCGGTTGTTGACGTCGATGTCGAGGATGATCACGTCCACGAGATCGCCCACGCTGACAACCTTGGACGGATGCTTGACGCGCTTGACCCAGCTCATTTCCGAGATGTGGATCAGACCCTCGATGCCTTCTTCCAGCTCGAGGAATGCGCCGTAATCGGCCAGCGACACGACCTTGCCGCGAACCTTCGAACCGATGGGATATTTCTCCAGCGCGTCGGCCCAGGGATCGGGCGTAAGTTGCTTGAGACCCAGGGATACCCGTTCGCTCTTCGAATCGAACTTGAGCACTTTGACCTTGGTTTCGTCGCCCACCTGGAACATTTCGGAGGGATGGTTGACCCGGCCCCAGCTCATGTCCGTGATGTGCAACAGACCGTCGATGCCGCCCAGATCCACGAACGCACCGTAATTGGTGATGTTTTTGACGATACCGGTGACTTCGATGCCCTCTTCGAGGCTTTCGAGAGTCTTGTGCTTGAGGGCCTCGCGTTCCTTCTCCAGAAGGGCGCGCCGGGAAAGCACGATGTTGCCGCGTTTCCGGTTGAACTTGATGACCTTGAACTTCATCTTCTGGCCGATCAGCTTGTCAAGGTTGCGCACGGGCCGCAGATCCACCTGGCTGCCGGGCAGGAACGCTTTCACGCCGATATCGACGGCGAGGCCGCCCTTGATGCGCTGGGCGATGGTACCCTCGATGAGTTCGTCCCGCTCGCAGACGGCGCAGATTTCGTCCCAGACTTTCTGGCGGTCGGCTTTTTCCTTGGACAGTTCGACTTGTCCGTCGGAGTTTTCGATCTCTTCAAGAATGACGTCGATCTCGTCGCCTTCCTTGATCCCGATTTCGCCCTGGTAGTCCTGGAATTCCTCGATCGGAATCCAGCCCTCGGACTTGTACCCGATATCGACCAGCACGCGATCCTTGCTGATGAGGTGCACGGTGCCTTTCACCATGTCGCCCTCTTTCAGGTCGCGGGCCTCGAAGCTCGTCTCCAACATGTCGGCGAAGCTGATTTCACCGTTTTCCGACTTCGTTTTTCTCTCGTCCTCATCGTCGGCGAGAAGTTCGGCGATGCTGGCGAATTCTCCCAGCTCTTCCTGGTTTTCGGGTTTTCCCTTCGGTTCGTTATCCATAAAATGACTCGATGGCACCCCAGAGTGTTTTTTCTTCGACATGCGTCGGGGTTTTCCGCATGTGAAGCTTGAAAATCGTGACCACGCACCTTACTCATTCACCCAACGCATGTCAACGAAATTCTTACGATTTTTCGCCTTTTCACCGGGACGGGAACGGCTCGTATTTTCAAAATACGAACCGTTTTCAAACGAGAAGATGATGAAATCGGAAGCCTCGTGGAATCCTGCCGATACATCCTGAAAAGACCGAAAAACGATCTCGCCGAGTAAGGGAAGTTTTCGTTTGTCGTGTGCCATAGTCTCACGGACCTTCAGGTCCGGTAGGCTGTGCAACCTATGGAAAACACAGCCTTTCACGCTTCACACGTAAGACAGTGGCACACGAAGTTTTATAAAATGCCAAAAATGGCGGAAGTCCTCATCACTCTTTTTCAGTGAGAAATATCCATTAAAAACAATGGGTTAGAAAGAATTCCTCCCGTTATTTCGTCGCAAAATTCCGGAGTGATTACCGGCGATTCAGAGTGCATCCCAAAAAATTGCCACTCTGCAAAAAACCGCTCATGGCGAGTGATTTGCGAAGCAAATCGTATCGAGCCATACCATTTACTCCTCGATACACCGCCCTCACGGGCGGCACTCGGAAAGAGCGGTATGCAATCTGAGTGAAATGACAATATCCTGTGATGAATCCCGGCGAATCAAGAAAACGGCGGCTTTCTTGACGGGCGGAAATTTTTTTAGTGCGGATTTAAGATGGACCCGAAGGGTCCAAGCGCCTCTCCCACTGGGAGAGGCCGGTGCTTCAGCACCGGGTGAGGGGAAGTTTGTGTCCCTCACCCTAACCCTCTCCCAAAGGGAGAGGGGATATAAGTCTTTTGATTTCAATATGTTGCAATTGCCTCCGAAATATTTCGCACTATTTTAATTTCCACCCTTTCTTGACTCTACGCACCGCGATTGAGGTATGATGGGATTTTTTTGCAGTACAATGGTTGAGGTACCCGATGAAAACGTTGTCGCTGTTCCTGTTGCAATTCGTTCTTTTCGTATCCGTCGCGTATGCGGAGAAACCGATTTACGTGTTCGAGCCCGGTGGGGGAAACACGAAGCTTTCCAATGACTTTCAGGCCTGGCATCCCCAATTCGAAGACAATGGAGACTACGGGGAAAGCTGGTTTTTCCTGATCCAGACCAACGAGGGTGGGGCGCTGTTCGCGATGATCTCCATCACCAACCTCGGCATCCGTACTTTCGACGGTCGGATCGACGCCCAGTTTTACGCCCCCGACGGCCAGACCTACCGGATGTATTCCGAAAACAAACGGGACGCCATCGTGGCTTCGAACGAAAAAATGGATATCAAAGTCGGCAAGGCGCACGCCTGGGGTTCCGGGCGCAATTACCATATGAAGGTCGATGAAAAAGACATGGCTTTAAGTTTCGACGTAAACAACACTCTTCCTCCCTACACTTTCGGCAAAGGAAAGGTATACTTTTACGAGGACCGCTCGGCGGAATGGTCCATCGGCATGAACACGCCGCGTGGCAAATCATCGGGAACGATCACCGTAAAAGGAAAAACCTACAGTCTGGCGGGCAACGCCTACCACGATCACGGCTGGTCCACGATCAAGATGCCGGACGCCTTCAGCAAGTGGTACACGGTGCGTCTGTACCACGAAAAATACTCGCTGGTGATGCACCAACAGTTTCTCACCAAGAAATTCGGCGGAAAAATCAATAAGTTCGGCGTGTTCGGAACTCAGGACAAACTCAAAGGCTCGATGCGTAACTTTTCGCTCAAAACCACGAAAAAACGCAAAGATCCCACCAGCAAATATAAAATTCCCACGGCGTTCGACGTGAATTTCAAAACCGGCGGGTACTCGGTGAAAGGCGTCATCATGGAAGACCGCTTCCTCGACGCCATCGACGTGCTGGGACAGGTGAGCTGGCCGGTGCGGGTCGTCATCAAGGCGTTTTATTCCAAGCCGTACCTGCACCGCTATTGGGGTCGTTACGAATTCGACGTCACCGGGCCGGACGGCAAGACCGAGCACATTACGGGACTGGGCATCATCGAAGCGAATTATTTTTAGCGCGCGGGTTTTCATCGGTTGTTTCGATGTCCATCCGCAAGGAAGCGTGATACGTATCGGAAAGCTTGGAAAAGTCTGTTTCGATTACGAGGCGTTATGGGATTTGAAGGGGAACTTTTCCCGATACCGGGGGATGGGTCAACCATGATAAACGTACTGAAAACAGTAACTTGGATCGTATTGTTGGCTTTTTCATGCACGTTGTCAGCCTGCGATGACGGTGCCGACTCCTCATTTTCCGGGGATACCGATGTAGCGGATAACGACGGCGAACCTTCGGCGCTTTCCACCTATGAAATCGGCGGTTTTATGCTGGATTTCACCTTTGAATCCGCACAGTTGGACATTATCGCCCCAGACGGTCGCCTGCTCGTGCAGGGACTGGGCGCGGTGCCGGTCGAAGGCGAGACTCCCAGCCGCAGCGGTTTCGCCGTACGGGACATCGCGCTCGATTTCGAAGATAGTTTCGGTAGTTACAGACCCATCGAAGAGGCGAACGGCCCCTGGATCGTCTCCACGAGGTTGAGCGTCGCCGGGCATGGCGACGGAGAAATCAGCTTTTCTCTCCAGGCCGATGATGGAAACGAGCTGGCGCGGTTGACGTTTACCTCTCCCGATGAAGGGCATCTGAAAGCTGTCATTGAGCCAAAAGAGGCCGGAAGCCGGTTCAGTTGGGGATTCGCCTGCGACGGCGACGACCATTTCATGGGTTTCGGGTCGCAGAGTTGGGACGTGGACCATCGCGGCTTCACCGTGCCGACCTGGGTCGAGGAACAGGGCCTGGGCAAGGTGGAAAACGACGAGTACGACGCCTCCTGGCTACTTGGCACCGGGCGAAGGCATTCGGCGCACATCCCGATTCCCCAATACTGGTCCCGGCGAGGCTATATCCTCACCGCCGAAACCGACCTCCGCGCCGTTTTCGCGCTGTGCTCCGAGGACGAGCAATCCGCCCGCGTGGAAATCGAAACGCCCTCGGCGATCCACCTGTTCGACGGTCCGACCTACGAGGAAGCCATCGAACGCGCCTCGGCCCGTTTCGGTCGTCCGCGCGTGCCGCCCGATTTCGCCTTCGCTCCTTGGCTGGACGCCACCTACGGGTCCGAAAACGTCCGCCGCGTGGCGGAAAAACTGCGCGAAAAGAAAATTCCCTCCTCCGTGATCTGGTCCGAGGACTGGAAGGGGGCATTCTGGAGCGGCGACGATTACGTGCTCACCGAAGAATGGGAGGTGGATCGGGATCTGTATCCCGATTTCGAAACCCTGGCGGACGAGTTGCATACGTCGGGCTTCAAGTTTTTCGTGTATTTCAACTCCTTTATCTACAAAAATGCGAAAGTTTGGGACGAAACCGCTCCCAACGACTACTTAATCCAGGACGAAAACGGCGAGCCGTTCACGTTTTTAGGGCACAAGTTCAGCGATTCCAGCCTCGTGGACCTCTCCAACCCCGATGCGCGGGAATGGGCCAAAAGCAAACTGCACGATGCGATGGATTTAGGTGCAGACGGCTGGATGGGGGATTTCGGCGAATGGATGCCCATCGACGCCCACACTTACGAAGGCAGCGGATTGGAACAACACAACCTGCACCCGGTCCAGTGGCAGGAAATCCAGCGGGAAGCCATCGACGAGCGGACGGACGGCGTGGAGCGGCTGTTTTTCTCCCGGTCGGGTTACTTCGGCACCCCGGAGTTGGCGGACGTGGTATGGGCCGCCGACCAGCGTACGGCGTTCTGGGAAGACGACGGCCTGCCCACCATTCTACCCATCGGCATCGGCCTGGGCGTCGTCGGAATCTCCACGTACGGCCACGACATCGCGGGATATCAGGCGGTCAACAACTCCAATCCCCCGGCCACGAAAGAGTTGTTTTTCCGCTGGACGACGCTGGGAGCGTGGTCACCGGTGATGCGCACTCACCACGGCAAGCAGGCGAATCTCAACTGGAACTGGGAGTCCGACGACGAAACCGTGGAACATTTCCGACGCTGGGCGGCGTTCCACATCCAACTCGCGCCGTTCTGGAAAGGACTGGCCGCCTATGCCCACGAAACGGGCGTGTCGATCTGGCGCGGCCTGGGCACGGTGTTCCCGGAAGACGAAAAGGTCTGGCCGATCAAGGATCAGGTGATGGTGGGAGATACGGTGATGCTCGCCCCGGTGATGGTCGAAGGCGCGCTGTCGCGTGAAGCTTACCTGCCCGAAGGCTTGTGGTACGATTGGGACGATGAAGACGGCCCGACGGCAGGAGAGACGAACCTTACTATTGAAGCGCTTCTAGGCGAAATCCCCGTCCTCGTGCGGGCAGGCGGTATCGTGCCCATGTACCCGGACGGCGTAATGACACTGGCCAACGCTTCGGCTGAGGTACCCGGCCCCGAAAGCGTGGGAGACGACCGCGTGCTTCACGTGTTTCTGGGCGCCGATGGCGCATTCGCCGAGAAAAATGGATTGACTTATCGGCTGGAACAACTTACGGAAATGAAAGGCTCCGTCTCGTTTTCCTACACTTGGAAAAATGAAGCGGTTCCGGGTTGCACGGCGGAAGACTCCTCCGCACCTTGCGTGCTTGAAACAGGCGCACATCGCGACCGGTTGAAGCTGTCGGGAACGGGAGAATTGGAGATTGCGGAAGATTCGCAGACGGTCGCGCGGCTGACCGTGGAAGGCGGCGACGCGACCCGGGAATTGACGGTGGATCTCCGGCGATAACGGTGGGATAGGTCACGAAACGGCTCGAAACGACTCCGGTTTTCCGGATAAGGAAGGAACGCGAGATGAATTCCATGAAGGCACTGGTCAAAACCCGTCCCGAACCGGAAGCGCTGGAAATGAAAAGCGTTCCCATCCCCGACCTCGGCCCGTCGGACGTGATGATCCGCACCCGCGCCGTGTCCATCTGCGGCACCGATCTGCATATCTACAACTGGGATGCATGGTCCCAGCAGCGCGTAAAAACACCCAGGATTCTGGGGCATGAATTCGCCGGGGAAGTCGTCGAGATCGGCGGGCACGTCGAGCACGTGCAGGTGGGCGATTATGTCACCGGCGAAGGGCACCTTGTTTGCGGTTTCTGCGAACGCTGCCGCACCGGAGAGGGGCACGTCTGCCGGGATTGGAAAGGCATCGGCTACGACGTGGACGGCGCCTTTGCCGAATACGTGGTGATTCCCGAACGCAATGTGTGGCACAACGACGAGGGCCTGGACCCGGCCCACGCCGCGATCCAAGATCCTTTGGGCAACGCGGTCCACGCCGTGTTCCAGACCGATTGCACGACGAAATCCGTGGCCGTGTTCGGCTGCGGACCGGTGGGGCTTTTGGCCATCAGCGTGTTGAAAACCATCGGCGCTTCGCAGATTTTCGCCGTGGAATGGGACAACGCCTACCGCAGCCGCCTGGCGATGGAAGTCGGCGCACATCACGTGATTCACGCGAAAAATCAAGACCCTACGGAATACATCCGCCAGCAGACCGGCGGCTACGGCGTGGACGTGGCGATCGAGATTTCGGGCTCCCCCAAGGCGCTCAACGACGCCCTCGACTCCGTGCATCCCGCCGGTCACGTGGTGCTGATGGGCCTGCCGTCGCAAAAGGTGCCGCTCGATATCAGCGAGAAAATCGTCTTCCGCTCCTTAAGGCTGTACGGCGTCACCGGGCGGAAAATCTGGGACACCTGGATGCGCATGGCGGGGCTGTTCCGGTCGAGAGCGCTGAACGTGGACCCGATTATCACCCACCGGTTCCCCTTCGACGACTACCTGGAAGGCTTCGAATTGATGCGCACGGGCCAGTGTGGAAAAGTGGTGCTGGATTTGTAGGCTTCGCTCAGGGCTCGTAGGGTTCGAGGTGGATCATCACCTGCACTTCCCGGCCCAATCGCTCTAAAATACGGTCTTCCGTGTCCTGCTCGATTTCATGCCCTTCGCGGACCGTGATGAGCGGATCGACGAGGATGTCCACGTCGATGAAAATCATCCGACCCGACAGCCGGGCTCGGAAGCTCTTATAACTGCGTACGCCCTCTACGGATTCGATGGCTTCGACGATGTTGTTGAGGGTTTCCTCGTCGGGGCTGGCGTCGCTCAATGCACGGAACTGCTCGCGGATGACGTCAACGCCCACTTTGACGATCAACATCCCGACCACCGTCGCCGCCACCAT
This sequence comes from Myxococcota bacterium, assembly GCA_963663525.2. Taxonomy (GTDB): domain Bacteria; phylum Myxococcota_A; class SURF-8; order SURF-8. The sequence continues at coordinate 837,115 of CAXXHC010000001.1, read as the reverse complement.
GTCGAGGAAGCGGTAATCCGGTCGGTAACGCGCCAATCCCAACCCGATGAACACGATGATCGAAGACACGGCGTCCGACCGGTGGTGCCAGGCGTTGGCCACCAGCGACGACAGCCGCAGGCGCTGTCCCATGGAACGAGTGTAGTGAAACAGGATTTCTTTCGTCACGAGGGAAAGTCCGGCGACAATCAACGCGGTGATCCCTGGCGGCGCTTCCGGAACGTCGGAAATCGTCGTCAGCGCACGGAACATCAGTCCCAAACCCGCGATGAGAAGAAGGATACCTACGGTGAGTGCTGCCAGTGGTTCGTAACGGAAGTGGCCGTAATGGTGGTCTTCGTCTGCAGGTTTTCCGGCGTAGCGCAGGCCGAAAAGCACGAAGAAGTCCGTGACGAAATCGCTCAGGCTGTGGACGCCATCCGCCATCAGGGCCTGGCTCGACGCCAGGTAGCCGCCCCCGATTTTGGCCACCACCAATCCCGCATTGGCAAACATACCGACGAGTGTCACACGCTGCCCGACGAGAAACGCTTCTCTGTCTTCCGGCCTGTTCATGTACTTCCTTGGCGAGCGAAAAGATGTTGAGCCGGTTCCCCCGAAGCAAAGGCTTCGCGGATCCGTCGAACCGGCGGTAGATAGTTTACTTCAATATCCATGCTTTTCCAAATGATTCCGGGAAAGGACGATTTTTCGCGCGATTGATCCCCAGTTTTTCATCCAAGAGGTAAAACGCTCATGGTGAGTCCCACACCCGCGTAAAGCACGGCAGTTATCAGGGACGAACAGATTGTACACACTCATTCCGAGTGCCACCCGAAGGGTGGTGTATCGAGGAATCCCCGTGGCATTCTTTGCCCTTCGATACGATTTCGCTTCGCGAAATCACTCAGGGTGAGCGTTTTTTTTGCAAAGTGGCAATTTTTTATGATGCACTCCTAGACTACCAAACTCTTGATGTGCTCCTGTAAAAATAATATTTTCAGAAGAACTTATTCCGTCCTCGTCTCCTTGGATCAATTCCAAGATGGGTGGAAAAATAGGGGATATTGACCCAACCCCAAAGAATCATTACAATAAAGGAAGTTGGGCTTTGTATCGAGGAGCGCCGCGATGAATCGCGTAGAATGGAGAGAAACAAGGAACCGGGGGCGGCTTAAAAGGCTCGTTCCTTTTTTCCTGCTCTCCGTACTGGTGCTGACGCTGCTTTTGCCGCTCGTCGGCTGGCTTCTGCCGAATCCCGACGAGGTCCGCGAACGCACGGCGGTGGCTTTGCGCACGATCGATGAAAACCAGTGGCACGAAAATCTTAAAGTATTCAAGGATCAAAGCGAAAAGGCACGCAAGAAACTCGCCGAAAAGAAACCTCCCGAAAAGAAGAAAGAAAAAGAAAAACCGAAGAGACCCGATGGCCAGGTCGTGGATATCGCCATGCCCGAAAAGGAGAAGCGCCCGGACGAGGCGAAGTACGTCAGCCAGTACGACTCCAAAGTCAAAAAAGAACAAAAAGCCAAGAAACGGGCTCCCTTCAAAACGGTGGCTCCAAAACACTCGAAAAACGGCATCAAGCAGCCGCAACAGCAGGTCGGCCACAAACCCGACAAGCTCGTACTCAATCCCGACATGAAAAAACCGGAAGATCCCGGCAGCCAGCCCGCAACCGACAACCGGCTGCTCGTTCCCAAGCTCAAACTGGCCATGAAACTGGATCTGCCGGAAGACATGCAAAACGGCAACTACCGCAACCGCGAAGAGCAGAAGAAAGACGTCGAAGGCAACGCGGACCGCCTGTTGATGAAAATCCGCCGGGAAGAGCAGGGAAAGGAAGGCGAACGTGGCGTGGGCGAACCGATGAACGTTCCCCGCAGCCTGCTGCCGGACAAGGAATCCGTCGAGAACATCGCGGGCGGCCCGATGAACGACTATCTCAAAGACGTGAAGCAGGAAGGCGACGAAACCTGGCTCAACACCCGTGCGTTCAAGTACGCCTTTTTCTTCAACCGCGTGAAAAGGGAAGTCGCCCGCGCCTGGAAACCGGTCGAGGCTCAACGCCGCTACGATCCCCGGTACAACATTTACGGCTACCGCAGCCGTTACACGGTGATCGGCATCACGCTGGATTCCACCGGCAATCTCAAACAGGCCCAGATCAACCGCTCCTGCGGCGTGGACTTCCTCGACCAGGAGGCGCTTTCCGCCGTCTATCGCGCCGCGCCCTTCCCCAATCCGCCCAACGGCATCATCGAAAACGGTCGTGTGGAGTTTCCCTTCGGGTTTTATTTCGAAATGACCCGCTCCGGAATGCCGGGAATGCAAAGCCCCTTCTGATCTTTTTTCGCGACCCCCGTACAGGTCGCGTCGTTGGGTCCGTACCGGGTGCAAGTTGGTGTCCCGCGAAGACACGGGAATTTTCAGGAATGAAAAGGAGGCCTTGGATTCGCTCATTCCGAGTGCCGCCCGTAAGGGCCGGTGTATCGAGGAATCCCCGTGGCATCCACTCCCCTTCGATACGATTTCACTTCGCGAAATCACTCAGGGTGAGCGGATGATGGAGACCCGTTGAGAAAAACACGTTTGATCCTCGCAGAATCTTCACCGTTCGTTCGGATTTTCGTTGTCGGATCACAAGCGATCTGACCTGCTTTATTGATGACCTCAAGGTCTCCATCGGGAAATGTTCCACGTGGAACATTTCCCGGCAATCGTTTCATTTCTCGAAAAACGAACGGGCGATGCGTTTTGCGCACCACCCGTTTTTTGTTTTTCTTTTTTCCCGTCGGTTGTCCGAACGAGGGTTCCGTCGTCGGCGTCCGAGGCGCGGATTGTTCCACGTGGAACAATCCTGCGTTTCTTTTTTATTTCTCCCAATCCTCCGTCGGTTCGCAGCGTATCGCCTCGTTCCATCGGACTTTGTATTTGTCGTCGGTGGAATCTTTCATGCACTGGATCTTAACGGTCACCGGGATATTATTCACCGTGGCGCCCGTATTGTAACAACGTTGTTTGTTGGCGTCTGCCTCCGAGCATTCCTCGTGAAATTTTCCCACGCCATCGACGGCTTCGTTCACGCAGCCATAGCCCACCATGCACTCGGCGGCGCAGGTGTCGAAGGTCTCCTTCGTGTAGTCGTCGCATTTCGTCGATCTCAGGCTCAGCCACACGTTGTTTTTGCCCTCTTCCCCGCTACAGGTGTACTCGTTGTTGTTGTAGCACACCACTTCGCCGAAAGGCATCCAGCGTTCCTTTTCGCTTTGCAAGGATTCGCCGCAACTTGCGTACAGGTTGGACCCCGTGGGAGAGGCCCAGCGGCACTCCTCGCCCATCTCCGGAATCCATTCGTCCTGGCAGACGCATTGCTCCATGATGGTGGACATCGGACCGGCGGTGCTTTGCATCAGGTCGTACAAGTCGTTGATCTGGCTTTTTCGCTCGGAAGAGCCGTCGCAGTCCGTGGCGCGTCCCAGACCCGCCCCCTGGCAGTTGTCCTCGCAGCCGAAAACCGTCCACTCGCCCGGGCCGGAGCCTTCGAAAGGAATGCAGGAGCAATAGTACGGACCCGACTCTGCGCAGTACGTGAAGAAGTCGATGTTGGTGTAGCAGCTTCCGTCGGAACCGTAGGCGCTTTCGAAATGCGCGCAGGCGCTGGCCGAGTCGGGCATTTCGTCGGGTTCGTCGCCACCGTCGTCGCCGTTTTCATCTTCGTCCTTTTTTACGGACTTCATCGGCTGCCAGAACGTCGGCTCGAACCGGATCGTCGCCACCTCCCCGGCCTTCGCCTCGACTTTTTCGACCGTAGCCTTTTCTTCCTTCACGGTCGCCGTGACATCGTAGGTGCCGGGAAGCACTACCATCGTATGTTTTTCGGTGTCGCCCGAGGCGATAATCATCCGTCCCGAGGTGAACAGGTCGGTGCTGGTCGCCACCACGAGGTTGTCCTCGCTGTCTTTCTGCATGGCGCTCAGGTGGTCGTCGTCCGCCTCGACGGAAATCTGGCTGTACCCGAATTTCAAGAGTTCCGGCAAGTACTTTTCCTCGTCGTCGGTAAGGGCGTCCTGCACGTAGGTGTCCAGCAGCGCGACAGTCAACGCCTCGGAAATGTCCCCCACTTCGGTGGAGGCCGCCTCGATGCCCGCTTCGTTCACCAACTGGTCCTGCAGGTAGGCTGGAAGCTCCTTGCCTTCGGCGCTCGCCTGATCCATCGTGGTCTCCGACGATGTCATCCTCTCTTTCACCGTCGAAGCGATGGCCATGCCTTCGCGCAAAACGCTCACGCCGCCGAACGCGGTCTGTCCGGTTCCAACCACGATCTTGGCCCCTTCCGCCGCAATGGCGGGAACTTTCTTGACCACGGTGTCGATGGGTCGGGCCTTCTTTTCGAGAACTTTGTTTTGGTAATTGGCCAGATCATCGTCGCTGCTCATCGTGCAGGTCGAGTGGATTTTGCTGATCGCGTCGTCCAGCCGCCCTTCCCTCATGGCCTGAAAAAATTCCTCTTCGTTTTTCGCTTCCCGTTTGACGGCGGTCGGCGTGGCGCTTTTCGCCGTCTGGTACAGCGCCGTGCGTTCTTCGTCGGTCAAATCATCGGCGATTTCCAGAAACGTTTTGCGCTGGCTTTCGAACAGTTCGCCGGTTTTGCTGAACAGCCCGAAGAATCCGGCGATCAGACCTTTGCGCCGCACTCCGTCGTCATCCACCTCGAGGATTTCCAGCTTCTGGAGCGCCATGGTGAAATCGTCTTCCTTGGACTTCAGATCGAGCAGCGTTTCCGTGATGGCGTCGTAGCAGTCATCCCAGAACTGCTGGTCTTCCGCTTCGAGCGACATCATGCTTTCGAGAATGCCTTTTTCGTACCCGCTGGAGAGACAGCTGAATTGCAGGTGAAGAAGATGTTGAACTCCCAGGGTCGTTTTCAACAGCGTCTCGCGGACTTCCTGGCCGGAAAGCTCGCCGTCGCCGGATGAACCGGAGTCGCTGCAGGACCACGCCATCCCGGAGAGTGAAAGCATAAAGAGGAAAAGAACGAATCGACGCCGAAGGAGAGAATTCAAAAGTTGATCGCGCATGAGAACTCCGTTGGAAAGAGAAAGATCGATAATCAACACACAACCCGATCCATTGTATCCTATTTTAACATATGCCTGTTTGCATCTTCATGATTTTTAACATCTTTTCAACGGGTGTGAAACATCCCGATCTCTGCCAGCCTTTTTTTCGAAGCCGGTTTCAGGGGGGCGGAAATGAAAAAAGTGCGAAAACTAAGATACACCATGTTTAGCCGTTATGATTTGGATTTATCGATGGGAACCCCTGGAAATAAGGGGTGGCACGGGCTAAGCGACGTGAAACGTCCGCTTGCCCGTGTACGAACGAAATTCATGGGCAACCTATGGTTAGCCCATGCCACCCACCCGTGAAAACACAAGCAATCCGGGCCATCGATCCGTTCCGGATCGAAGACCCGGGCACCCTTTCCTTCCGCTAACCCGCATTATTCATGAGGATCGTAGCGAGACGCAGAAAACCGAAGATATTTCATGAAGTTGGACCGATTTTCACCCGCAGGCATACTTTACAGTCTGTCGAAGATGAAAATCGGGAAACGAGTGAAAGATCGAGGATTTTCAAGTCACAGTAGATTCTTCATGAATTGTGCGGGCTAACGAGTCAGGGTCGTGTCAAATCTAGAATTGAATCACCCTCCGAAAGACTTCTAAAATCCGTTGATACCCCACATACGAACGAGATATGATAGAAAGTACTTCATTTCTTCAATAGCCGCGAGCGGGTATAGCATGAACACCGACAAAAATACAGTGAATGGAGTTGATTTTCCCATTCTCACCGAGTTGCGCGCCGGCGTCACCACGTTTCTGACCATGGCGTACATCCTGTTCGTGCAGCCTGCCGTGCTGTCCAACGCCGGAATGCCCGCCGACAGCGTGTTTCTTTCCACTTGCATCGTCTCGGCGCTGGCCACGTTGCTGATGGGTCTGATGGCCAACTACCCCGTGGCGCTGGCTCCCGGCATGGGCAACAATTTCTTCTTCGTCTTTTCCGTGGCGCTGGTCACCATTGGAGGCGTGACCGTCGGTTGGCGCGCCGCGCTGGCCGTGGTGTTTCTCTCCGGCGTGCTGTTTTTCCTGCTGTCCGTTTCCGGCCTTCGCGGACTCGTCCTCAAGGCCGTGCCGCCCTTTTTACGCCACGCCATCGGCGCAGGTATCGGGATGTTCATCACGTTGATCGGCCTGGAGCACGCGGGCATCGTCGTGGACAATCCCGGCACGCTGATCGACCTCGGCGACCTGCACTCCGCCCCTGCCGCCACCGCGCTTTTCGGATTGGTGATTACCGCCGTGCTCGTCGTGCGGCGGATTCGCGGGGCGATCCTTTGGGGAATTCTCGCCACGGCGCTGATCGGCTGGCTGTTCGGCGGCGTGCAGTGGAAAGGCTTCGCCGGAATGCCGAACTTCGATTTCACCGTGTTTTTCGCGCTCGATTTCGCGAAAGTCTTCAGCTCCTGGGAGTTTCTCGCACTGATTTTCGTGGCCCTGCTGATGGACGTCTTCGACACCATGGGGACGCTCGTCGCGGTTGGCGAACACATCGACCTGCCGGAACTGCGCGACGACGCGAACGGCTCGGCGCTTACGGGCGGGCGGCTCAAACGGGCGTTCCTTGCCGATTCCATCGCCACCATCGGCGGTGCGTTTTGCGGCAACTCTACGGTCACGAGCTATATCGAATCCGGGGCGGGCGTGCAGGACGGCGCACGGACGGGACGGGCCAACATTTCGACGGCGTTCTGTTTTTTGCTGGCGCTTTTCTTCGCGCCTCTGGCCTCGACTGTCGGCGGCGGCTGGCTCGTCGAAGGCAGCAACCCTCCGGCGTTTCTCTACCCTGTCACTGCTCCAGCACTGATTGTGGTGGGTTCGATGATGCTGGGCGGCCTGGGCCTGGTGGACTGGAAAAACCCGTTGCAATCCATCCCGGCGCTGTTCGCCTCGATGGGCATGACCTTTGCCTTTTCGATCGCCGACGGCATCGGGCTGGGTTTCATCGCCTTTGTCGTGGTTCACGCCGCCGCTGGAAAATTTCGCGAGATTCACCCGGTGATGGCCGTGGTTTCACTGGCCTTTCTGATCCGTTTCCTTCTTCTCTGAAACGTCTTTCTTTTCTGAATCCAGTTTGTCCGCCGGGACAAACGACCCCGGCAGCGAGGTGGGATAGGTTTTGACGTCTTTCCGGTAGTCTACCGGGAATCCTCCGTTGGGCGGCGGCAACATGCGGTTGTGCAGATCCATCAGGAATTCGTCGAAAATCCCGAAGCGTGTGGCGTCCTGTCGCACGGAAAACGTGAGTAGCTTGCTTTTGTATTCGAAGGCGATCACCGTAAACCACTCCAGGCGATTTTCGTTGGCCTTCCAGCGTCCGCGCACCTGCCAGACCTTTCCTCCCGGCACGAACGGCCACTCGATGCGGCTGGATTTCGTGGTGGTGTATCCGGGTTCCGCTTTGTAGGGCTCGAACAGCTTCACGACGTGCGTTTTGGCTTTTTCGCCCTTCTCAAGCACGACTTCCTTCAAATCCACCGGCTGCAGGTATTCGATGCCTCCCCGCGTTTTTGAAAAATAGATTTCATGGGCGTTTTGCGCCTTGATCTCCATGGAATTCGGCACGAATATCACGAAACGTTTTTCAACATCAACCACCTTATAATGATCGGCTGGCGGCTCATAAATCATCGGGGAATTCTCGTCCAACGGGTCGACTTTTTCCTGGATATTTTTCGGGCCGATGGGTTGGAAAACGGAATCCGGCGGACCTTGCTTCTCCGTCTTCTCGTCGTCGTCGCAGCCTCCCGATAAAGCTGCAAGACAAAACGCCGCGACGAAAACCACTGTATATTTCAATAACAACCGGGTCGAAACGTTCACCTTTCGATCTCCTGTTCTCACGACCCAAAATGTTGGGGACTCGACGAATTCCACGGCAAGACGTTTTCTCGCATTCGGTAGACCTCGCGATCCGACCTGCGATGATTTCACGCTCCGTTTCCCGAATCCGCCTGGATTTCTTAGAAACGTACCGGCATGATGACGAAGAAATACTCCGCATCGTCTCCCGCCGTGACGATGCACGGCGCGAGTTTCCCGGAAAGTTTCAGGATCGCTTTTTCATCCTCGATATTGTTCAACGCCTCCTGGAAATACTGCGCATTGAACCCGATTTCGATGTCATCTCCTTCGTACTCGGCCACCAGGCTTTCCCGCGCGAATCCTCGCTCGGGATCTTGGGAGGTGATTTCGATCACGCCGGTTTGGAAGGTCAGCTTGACGCCGTGGGAACGCTGGGCCGACATCAGCGAAACCCGCCGCAGGGCGTTGACGAAAACGTGCTTGTCCAACTCGATTCCGATGTTGGTATCGCGGGGAATTACCATCGTGTAATCAGGATATTCGCCCTCGATCAGCCGCATGATGAACAACAGGTTCTTTTTCGCGACGAAGGCGCTGGAACCTTTGATGCCGAAGTCGATGTCTTCGTCGCTTTCCTCCAGCAGCTTTTTCAGTTCGGTCATTCCCTTTTTCGGAAGAATCACCTTCTTGGCCATCTCCATATCTTCGGTGAATTCTCCGTCGCAGAGACTCAGCCGATGGCCGTCGGTGCTGACCATGCGGAACTTCTTTTCTTCCAGCCTCTCGAAATTGATGCCCGTGAGGAACACCCGGGGATCGTCCACGGCCACCGAGAACAGCGTGCGCGAAATCATTTTCAGCAGGACATCCCGTTTGACCCGCGTATATCCGACTTCCGCACTGGGAGGAAGCACGGGAAAATCCGTGGCGGGAAAGGCGCGCAGCTTGAACTCGATCTTGCCGCTCGATATCGCCACCGTATGTTCCTCGATCTGCTCCAGACGAATGTCGCCCGCAGGCATGTTCTTAACGATCTCGAACAGTTCTTTCGCCGGAAGACAGACCGAACCCTGGCTTTGAATCTCGCTTTCGTAACGGCCTTCCAGGAAGTGGTCGATGTCCGTTCCGACGAGGACCAGGAAGCCCTCTTCCTCGGTGCTCAATAGTACATTGGAAAGGATGGGCATGGGCGAGCGAGGATTGATGATGCCCTGGATTCTGGACAGACCTCTTTGCAATGCGTCCTTGGCGATAGTGCAACCAATCATTCAATCACCTCTTCGTCTCTTCATTTCTTGTAACTATATATAAAAAATACAGTCGTCTCAGTAGGGATTGTGGATTTCTGGATAAAACGGCTATCCATTCTAATCCGTTTGGTTTTTTCCTTCAAGAGGAAAGTTGAAAAGCTGTTTCGGTTTTCCCCCTCTTTGTCGAACCTGCCCCGAAACCTTCTTTTTCGTCCCGTTTGTGTGGAAAAAAATCCGTTGTCCACAACCAATTCCGAAACCGGCGTGGAAAACCCGCGAAAGCACCCGGAAGTACGACGCTTTTTCCTTGTTTCGATCCTTGGACGCTTCCGGCAACGTTTTCTTCGACGAACGGGACGACCCTCGATTGAGTATACCAGTTTTCTGTTTCCGCGCCATACTTTTTCGTCGGATCGCCAAAAAGTCGAAACGTGCAAATTGACAAAAAAACGTGCAGATTCGCAACCACGAGCTTTGCAAGAAAAAACCGAGCATTGCGAGACTTTTCGGTCGAAAAACGGCGTTTTTGTTCAGTTTCTTACCACTTTTTTCTCGCATACCCTCGACTCGTTGCGAGAAAACCGGTGACGACTTTTCACGTTTTGTTGCGGTTTGTCACAAATTTTGCGGCATGAATCGAGCATGACGTGCGTTTGCGTAAAAATGCACGACTTTGCAGTATCTTCAGTAGATTTCAGAGAGGCCGAGACCGGCGGAAATCCTCAGTCGAGGTGAAACACTTCCTCCAGCTCGATCATTCCTTCATCCGGGTGCGCGCCGCCTAAGTTCTCGAAAAAAGGAGCCATTTCCGACTGCCAGCGGGCGTTGATCTCTTCACCGGCCATGCCTTCGAGCGAAGCTTTGAAATTTTCCTCCGCCTCGAAGTAGCCGAAGAGCAGGCCATCGTCGCGAAGGAACAGCGAGTAGTTGTGCCAGCCGTGCCGACGGAGTGCGTCGAGCATTTCCGACCAGACGGTTTTGTGACGTTTTTTGTACTCGTCGAGCCTGTTTGCTTTGACTTTGAGCAGAAATCCAACTCGTTTCATTGCGTCCTCGCTGGTGTATAGTTGCAGTCTTTTGGTGGTAAAGGGCGGCGGCGGAATTGTCAAGCCGAGGGAAGCGTTTCTCGGGAAAAGATTTTTCCGTGTGATTCCTATAAGTTACGTTTTTCTTCAAAATGGAGAGGGATGACTTCGTGTGAAAAAAATGCAACCTGACAGTGTACGTACACTTTGACGCTCGCAAAGTGTACGTACACTGTCAGGGGTAGCGCATGAACCAACCTCCCGAGTTTGATTTCGGAGCCGGTCCAGTGCGGACACACTTTCCGAGAAAACTTTTTTCTCTAGTATTTTCATATACTTATATATCTTTCATCATGTGGAGTGACAGACGTTTTTGTCCGAGTAAAATGCATTGTCGGCGGGCTGCAACCTGTACGTGTACGTACGGGTTGGAAACCATGTATCGGAAGAAAATGACAAACCTGGCCCGCAGACTTAGGCCGTCGGGTTGGAGAAAAGACGAGAAACGAATGTTTCCGTCCAGGCAACCCAAACCATTGACTGAAAGCCCACGACACGTCTTAGAGAAATTCCGTATATCCGTATGTTATCAGGTAGTTATGGACGTTCTTCCCCATCGGATTCCAGCAGTTTTTCCTTGTCTTTGCGACGTAGTTTCTTGAGTGCGTATTCCCGCTTGCGGGCTTCGGAGGCGGTGAGGAAATCCTCGTGGTAGACAAGCACGACGGGCCGCCGCGAGCGGGTGTATTTTGCGCCGCGCCCTTCGTTGTGACAGGCTAAACGGCGATCGAGGTCGTCGGTCCAGCCAATGTAGAAACTACCGTCCGCGCAACGAAGCATGTAGGTGAAATAACTCACGAAATCGCTTACGGAGCCGCCGGGGCTTCGTCGGGTTTTGCGGCGTCTTTATGCTGTTTTTCCAGCGTCGCGGTCAGCAGACGAATCCGGTAACGCAGCGTCGAGCGCCAGGGATTGCGGTGGGTGCTTTCGACCCCTTTTTGATAAAGCTCCAGCGCGCGTTTGAGGTCGCCGCCTTCTTCCATCGCCAATCCGGCGAGCAATTCCGCGTGGTTGGCTTCGCGCGGCATCGGGTCCATGCGCGTCACGGCGAGCAGGTCGCGCTCGGCGCGGGCGTAGTCCTTCAGGGCGTGATACGCCTGCCCTCGGTGGTAGTACAGTTTGGCGAGGTATTCGGGATTCGGGTAGTATTTCAAGGAGATGTCGAACTCCTGCACCGCCGATTTCATCCCGCCGATCTTGAAATGTTTCAAGCCTTCGTGGTAGTGCTCCTCGCCGAGATGCCGCTTGAGTTCCTCGACCTTCAGCGACAGCAGCTTGTAGCTGGAACGCATCGTTTCGGCCTGGTCGAGTTTTTGAAACTCCTTGACCGCCAACTCGTTGCGCTCTTCCTGAATCAGCTTGAGGATCTGCATCGCCTTCAAGTCGGCGCTGTCGCGCTTTTCGATGAGCAGTTCCAGGTCGCGCACCTGCTCGGCGTCGAGGGCGATTTTGTCTTCCAACACGGCGATTTTGTCTTCCAGAAACCCGGCGCGCACTTCGCTCAACACCACACCCGCCGCGATCAGCACGGTGGACAGCAGCACCATCGAGGCCACGGTGAAGTAGCGGTACGACGAGCGCAACTGCTCGTGCACCTGCGCCACGCGCTTGAGTTCCCCGATGGTCGAACGAAGCTGGTTCTCCATGCGCACGATGGCGTTGCGGTTGTCCAGGCTTTCCCGTTTGATGAGACTCAGATCCCTGCGCCAGTCGTCCACGCGCTCTCTCCCCGTTTCCTATGTCAAAGGCGCCAAATCCGCGCCCCTTGGATGTTTCCGGTCCATGTCCGCTACCCTACCGCCGCTTCGGTTCGAGCACAAGAACAAAGATAGGGGCATGTTTGTATTTTCGTAGGGGGTGGGGAAGGGGATTGGGGGAGAAGCGGTGTTTTTCGTTAAAAAGCCGCCCGTTCCGTTTCATTTGGGTTTCAATTTTTCAAAAGTCTCAAGAATGGGGGCAAGCAGGGCTTTGTCAGGTTCTTGGTTTAGATCCTGGCAACGTTCCAGGTAATTTTTTGCCATTACTCCCATCCAGTTTGCAAAGGCTGAAGGAAGTTGTAGGAAAAAAGAACTTAGAATTTTTACGGCTTCCTCCGTGGCCTTGAGCGCCTCCTCCCGTCGGCCAAGGTTAGAGTACATCATCCCCAGGTTGTTCAGAGAGCTAGCCAGATCGGGCAAGAAAGCGTCGGGCCTATTTTCAGCCAGCTTCCGACGTATCTTAACGGCTTCCTCCGTGGCCTTGAGCGCCTCCTCCCGTCGGCCAAGGTTAGAGTACCGAATCCCCAGGTTGTTCAGAGACATGGCCAGATCGGGCAAGAATGCGTCGGGCCTATTTTCAGCCAGCTCTTGATAAATTTTTACGGCTTCCTCCGTGGCCTTGAGCGCCTCCTCCCGTCGGCCAAGGTTAGAGTACATATTCCCCAGGTTGTTCAGAGACATGGCCAGATCGGGCAAGAATGCGTCGGGCCTATTTTCAGCCAGCTCTTGATAAATTTTTACGGCTTCCTCCGTGGCCTTGAGCGCCTCCTCCCGTCGGCCAAGGTTAGGTACATATTCCCCAGGTTGTTCAGAGAGCTAGCCAGATCGGGCAAGAATGCGTCGGGCCTATTTTCAGCCAGCTTCCGACGTATCTTAACGGCTTCCTCCGTGGCCTTGAGCGCCTCCTCCCGTCGGCCAAGGTTAGAGTACATCATCCCCAGGTTGTTCAGAGAGCTAGCCAGATCGGGCAAGAATGCGTCGGGCCTATTTTCAGCCAGCTTCCGACGTATCTTAACGGCTTCCTCCGTGGCCTTGAGCGCCTCCTCCCGTCGGCCAAGGTCAGAGTAGCGATTCCCCAGGTTGTTCAGAGACATGGCCAGATCGGGCAAGAATGCGTCGGGCCTATTTTCAGCCAGCTTCCGACGTATCTTAACGGCTTCCTCCGTGGCCTTGAGCGCCTCCTCCCGTCGGCCAAGGTTAGAGTACATCATCCCCAGGTTGTTCAGAGAGCTAGCCAGATCGGGCAAGAATGCGTCGGGCCTATTTTCAGCCAGCTTCCGACGTATCTTAACGGCTTCCTCCGTGGCCTTGAGCGCCTCCTCCCGTCGGCCAAGGTTAGAGTACATCATCCCCAGGTTGTTCAGAGAGCTAGCCAGATCGGGCAAGAATGCGTCGGGCCTATTTTCAGCCAGCTTCCGACGTATCTTAACGGCTTCCTCCGTGGCCTTGAGCGCCTCCTCCCGTCGGCCAAGGTTAGAGTAGCGATTCCCCAGGTTGTTGGCAAGCATCGCCACTTCTTGTTCAGCGTCCGGTTCCCCTTTTTCCAAACGTGCTTTCGCTGCTTTGTACAGAATTTCGGTGATTACCAAGGCCAGTTCACGCAAGGCGGTGGTTTCTATTGGGAGATCATCATGCATCCTGCGAGCCAGTTCCCTATCGGGATGCGCTTCCAAAACCTTTGCCGCGACCCGACCGATGGGATCACCCGTTTCTTGCGCCACCTGAACCGCCATGGGAATGAGGCGGTCCGGATCATGGTTCAACGTTTGTTCAAGCCAGGGTTCGCCTTTTTCTTTGTAGCGTTGGGCGATGCGCGTCAACACCGTCAGGCTGTGATTGACGGCATCCTCGCCCCAGTCCTCCTCGATCGCCAGCGGAAGGAGGTCGTCGTCCCAGCCGTCTTTCAGCCAGCGGCAGACCATGAACTCGCCGAAAGGGTCCGGCTCGATCCCGCAAAGGTATCGGGGAGCATCAGGATTGAAGCTGGGGTAGATGCCGGTGAGAAGTGTGGCCAACCCCTCCTGTTCATCCGGTAAACGTTTTTTCGCCAACGGAATGTTCCGGAGTACCTTCAACAAATCGTTACGCGACTTCAGCCCGCCGAGGAGGGTGGCGAGCGTCATGGCCTGAAAAAGCGCCCGGTGCAAGGTGGCCGGAAGGTCGCTTTCTTCACGCACCTCTCTAAGATAGCGCTCTTCCCGCCTTCCCAGGTTTAGAAAGACCGAGGCTTCCCCCTTCACGTCGTCCCCGTAGACCGCGCTTAACGCCGCCATGTGAAGAATCAGGATGCGCCCGAACTCCGGCTTGCTCAGGTCCGGTAGCGGGAGGGTTGAAATCTCTTTTTCCAGCCTTTCGGCAAAGACTTGTGCGGCTTCCCGGTAGGACTGCTCCGGGTCGAAATCCTCACCCGATGGAGTTTCCAACGCGTCGGTCTTCGAAGTATCGAAAACGTCGTCCAGGTCGCTGTCGCTTCCTTGCAACGTCTCCCACCAGTCGGCTTCGGAGCGGGCCAGCAGCACCACGCGAACTTTCGGCGCTTCGGTATCGGCCAGAAAGCCTTTGAGCAGCATTCGCACCGCCTTGCCGCGCCGCTCGGCGTAATCCAGCACCACCAGCACCGACTTTTGCGAGCCGTAGGAGAACTCCCCCAGCTTGGCGTCGTCGTCGTCCTTGAGGAATCCGGCGAACCACCCGCGTTCCCTGGCCTCTTCGCAAGCCTTCATCATGAAACGGGTTTTGCCCATTCCGCCCGCGCCGGTGTAAAGCCGCACGGCGATTTCGTTCTCTTTGTCGCACCAATCGCGAAGCGTTTGCAGATCCTTGCCACGACCCCGAAAAGGCACTACGCCGCTTCGGGCTTTCAACAACGAACTGGGGGAAGGCTGGACGTTGCGACCGGGGCTTTTTTCCATCCGATCCAGGCGATTGACCACCTGGGGAGTTTTCGATTCCAGGAAGTTCTGGATGTTGACCAGCATACGGAAGATGACTTTGTGCTCGTCGGCGCTCTTTTCGAGTCCTTCGCGGTGTTCTTCAATCAATTCATGCAGATGAGTTTTGATCTCGGCGGTGAATTCCTTGTGCTCCCGTTCGTCTACGACCTCCAGGAGACGGTCGATGTCCTGGGTTTTCCTCCACTCTCGGTACAGAAAGAGAACTATTGAAAAAGGGTTCGCCCCGAAAAGTTCTTCTCCCAATTCCAGAAGAAACTCGCGATCTTCATGCTTTCCCATCGCGCATCCCATCTGCCGAATGGCCGACTTCGAACCCCGCGCTGCGAATTCTCCGATGGTGTCGCCCTGTAAGGATTCCCTTTTGGATCTCCGGATTCACGTCATAAAGAATATACCAATAGACGCACGACGACAACGAAAAATGTTGTGAAACGGGAAGGGGCGGGCGGAAAAGCGAAGGGTTCAGGTCGGGAGACCTGAACCCTCGGGAAAACGTTCATGGTGAGTGATTTGCGACGCAAATTGGTTCGAACCATAGTGTTTTTTCGTAGGGATCCCTCGATACACCGCCCTTGCCGGCGGCACTCGGGATGAGCGGATTTATACTATCATTCGATGGAGCAAATCACCCGATTATCAAAAAATTTCTCTCTCGAATCACCAGTTGAATCCCGGAATCTTCACGCCTCGCTCGCGGGCGATGTCCTTGGCCTTGTCGTATCCGGCGTCCACGTGGCGGATGACGCCCGTCGCCGGGTCGGCGGTCAGTACGCGGCGCAGGCGCGTTTCGGCCTCCGGCGTACCGTCGGCGACGATCACCACGCCCGCGTGCAGCGCAAAGCCCATACCGACCCCGCCGCCGTGGTGGTAGGACACCCAGGTTGCGCCGTTGCAGGCGTTGCCCAGCAGGTTGAGGATGGGCCAGTCGGCCACCGCGTCGGAGCCGTCGAGCATACTTTCCGTCTCGCGGTTGGGCGACGCCACCGAGCCGCTGTCCAGGTGGTCGCGACCGATGACGATCGGCGCCTTGACCTTGCCCGTGCGCACCAGTTCGTTGAAGGCCACGCCCGCCCGTGCACGCTCGCCGTAGCCCAGCCAGCAGATCCGCGAGGGAAGTCCCTGAAAATGCACCTTTTTCTCGGCCATGTCGAGCCATTGCAGCAAAGGTTCGTTTTCGGGAAAGAGCGTGCGCAGGGCGTCGTCGGTCTCTTTGATGTCGTTTTCGTCGCCGCTCAGCGCCACCCAGCGGAACGGGCCTTTGCCTTCGCAGAACAGTGGCCGGATGTAGGCCGGGACGAAGCCCGGAAAGTCGAAGGCATCGTTCACGCCGTTGTCATAGGCCGCCTGCCGGATGTTGTTGCCGTAGTCGAAGGTCGGCGCACCCGCTTTTTGCATGTCCAGCATCGCCTGGACATGAACCACCACCGATTCGATGCTTTCCTTCACGTAGCGCTCGGGATCGCGTTTCCTCAGCCGCAGGGCGTCGTCGTAGCTCATGCCTCTCGGCACGTACCCGGCGAGCAGGTCGTGGGCCGAAGTCTGGTCGGTCAGGAGGTCGGGTGTCCAGCCGCGCCGCGCCAGTTCGGGGAAGACGTCCGCCGCGTTGCCCAGCAGGCCCACAGACAGCGGGCGACCGTCCCGCTTCGCCTCCTCGCACAGACGGATCGCTTCGTCGAGGTCGTCGGTGGAGGCGTCGAGGTAGCGGTGGTCGATGCGTCGCCGGATGCGGTCGGGGTTGATCTCCACGCACAGCGCCACGCCTCCGGCCATGGTGACGGCCAGCGGCTGCGCGCCGCCCATGCCGCCCAACCCGGCGGTAAGCACGATGTGCCCCTTCAGGCCACCGCCGAAATGCTTGCGCGCCGCCTCCACGAACGTTTCGTAAGTGCCCTGCAAAATGCCCTGGGTGCCGATGTAGATCCACGATCCGGCGGTCATCTGGCCGAACATCATCAGGCCCTTTTTCTCCAGGTCGTTGAAGACGTCCCAGGTCGCCCAGTGGGGCACGAGGTTGGCGTTGGCGATGAAGACGCGGGGGGCGTCGGGGTGGGTGTCGAGCACGCCCACCGCCTTGCCGGACTGCACGAGCAGGGTCTGGTCGCCCTCCAGTTTCTTCAGGCTCTCCAGGATCACGGCCAACGCCTGCGGATTGCGCGCCGCCTTGCCCCGCCCGCCGTAGACGATCAATTCCTCAGGCTTTTCCGCTACTTCGGGATCGAGGTTGTTTTGAATCATGCGAAATGCGGCTTCCTGCAGCCAGCCCTTGCAGGTCAAAGACGTGCCTCTCGGCGCTTTCATGTTGGCAAGATCCATCACGCTCTCCTTTATAGTAAAAATACTTCATGGTTCCTCTTAAACTTTATCATTCACCGGAAACGCTGGCAACCGGCAAAGGATTTCCGACGGAAACTTTAAACCCGCATAATTCATGAAGAATCTACTGCGACTTGAAAATCCTCGATCTTTCACTTGTTTCCCGATTTTCATCCTCGACAGACTGTAAAGTATGCCTGCGGGTGAAAATCGGTCCAACTTCATGAAATATCTTCGGTTTTCGGCGTCTCGCTACGATCCTCATGAATAATGCGGGTTGAACGGATCGCCCATTGTACGAGATTCAAGAATTTCCGTTTTTCCGGGATTCTTTGAAGGGTTTCGAACTTGCCTCTCTGGCGACGTTCTGATACATTCACTATACGTTGTGTTCATGGACGGGACGATGATGGGTCGATACGCGGGTTTCGCCGGATCGTGGGGGAAAACCGGGATCGTTTTCCGGTTGTGGCTGATCTTGCCGCTGCTGGCGACGTCGGCCTGCGTGCCGCGCGTGACGGTGGAGGGTGGAGGGCAGGGCACCCCGGCGGGGTCATGGCTTCCCGGCCTGGAGCTTTCGATTCAATCTTCCGTGCGTCCCCTGCAATCCTCGTTGCCGTCCGACGAGGCTTTTCCCGAAACGATACTTCTGGAACCGGACGAAGCCTTCGAGCGTGCCCGAGAGGAAATCGACCGGGGCGCCTGGCGTGAAGCGCTACCCTATCTCGAGTCCTGTTGTTTGTGGAGTCGTAAACATTTCGATCGTCCCACCTGTCCTTTGTGGCTCGGCATGGCCTATCGACGCAGCGGCGATCCGGCGCAAGCTCTTCCCCACTTTGCGGAAGCGTTGGAAAACTTTCGGGAAATCGCATCGTTCATCCAATACGAATCGGGTCTTGCCGAAATGGATCTCGGTCGATACGGGCAAGCCCTCGGACGCTTCGAAGCTCTCGCCTCCGATCCCGAAAGCCGCTTTGCCGCACCGGCTGCGCGTCTTCGCGTCGAATGTCTCTGGAAAATCGGACGACGTGTCGAAGCCGGTGAAGAACTGCGTCGCCTGCTCGGCCTGCAACCGGAAAAGGCGCGTGATCCCGGCCTGTTATGGCTGAAAGCTCGCATGGCGCGAGAATCGGGAGACCTCGTCGTCGAAATCGACATTCTTCGAAATCTCGACCTCTACCACGTGGACGCCCCGGAGCATCCGGAGGTAAGCGCCCGGTTGCAAGAACTCCGGTTGGCCGGACACTCTATTGATCCGCCGTATGGGAAAGCCGCCGTCGAGTATGTTTCCCGCCTGTATTGGACCGGTCGCCTGGATGAGGCGGAACAAGTCGTGGAGCGGATCCGCGCCCGAGTGCCGGAAGGCCATCCCGATTACGATCCCGATATCGACCGCGACCTGCATCTGGTGGTTGCCGATAGCCTGGTGCGGCAACAGAACTACAAGGAATCGTTGAATATTTTCCGAAAACGCGGAGATTTGAAAGGGATGGCCAAGGCCTATTCCCGACTGGGGAAACTGGACAAGGCTTCACGAACTTACGAGCGTTTGGCGGAAAAAAAGAACGGTCGGGCGGCGGAGACGGCGCGGTTTTTGGCGGCCTGGATTCTGGGCGAGGACCAGCGTTTCGGAGAAGCCTACGAAAAACTGTCCGAATATCTCAAAACCGCCCGCAACGGCAAAGCCAAAGCGTTGTGGTTCGCAGGGTGGTACGCCTACCGGGAAGGCCGCTATCCAGAAGCGATCGAGCACTGGGACACGCTGAGGAAACGCTACCGCCGCTCGGGCTATCGCCGGGCTGCGAAATATTACATCGCCCGTGCAAAACTGCACATGGGCGAGGCCGAAAAGGCGATGGCCGATCTGCTCGACCTGGCCACGCAAAGCCGTTTCAGTTACTACCGCCTTGCCGCCGCGTTCCGGCTGCGGATCGAAGAGGAAGGTCGCAACGAGGTATATCGCCACGGAGGGCGTCCGGACCAACACCGAACCTGGAGGAAAATTCGGAAAAAATACCGCAAGTGGAGCCCCTGGAACGAAGACGACATGGCGCAGACCATGCGGGATTGGCTCGACGAGGCGGACGTGTCCCGACCGGATATGCGTGCGGCGCGGGAGAAGTTGGAGCGTATCGCCCGGAAAAAGGAGGTTTTTCCGCACTTGAGCGCATCGCTGGCCTGGCATCGCCTGGGAGTGGAACAAGAGGCGCGCGAAGAGCTGCGCCTGCATCTACGGGCTTTGTCGAAAGCGATGAAGTATGGTGAAAAGCCTGTTTTCGGGGAAACGCAAAAACAGACCGCGCATCGAATCGCCCGGCGGGCGGCGATGGTCGAGAGTCGCGCCGAGCTGGCGTGGTCGTTGCTGCTGTATGCCCGATCGATCGGCGACGAGGCGCTGGCCTACCGTGTCGCGGTGGAGTTTTTGCGGGGCAGGGAACTGAGGAAATTCGATCCGAAAGGGTATTTACGCTATCGCTATCCCGTGGCGTACTTCGAGACGATCCGACGTTACGCCAGGCAATACGGAGTGCCGCTGGAACTGGCGCTGGCCATCATGCGCACCGAAAGCGGGTTCCGACCGGACGTGGTGTCCAACGTCGGTGCGGTGGTTTGATGCAGATCATGCCGATGACCGGCCAGAAAATCGCCGCCCGGCTGGGAGAAGCGGAAACTTTTCGGCAATCCAATCTCTTCGATCCCGAAACCAGCATCCGCTACGGCATGTGGTACCTGGGAGAATTGCTGAAAAAGTTCCAGGGGCAATGGCCGCTGGCGATTGCGTCGTACAACGGCGGACCCCACAACGTCGAACAATGGCTTTCCCGCAACCGGGGGCTTTCCTGGGATGCTTTTCTGGAATCCATCCCGTTCAGTCAGACGCGCGATTACGTGAAAAAAGTGCTGAAAGTCGCGTCCTCGTACCGCTATCTTTACGCGGATGAATTCACGAGTTGGAACCTGCGCCGACGCATACAGTCGAAGGTGGAAGACAACATCGACTGGTAGAGTTGCCTTTTCCCGATCTTCAATTCGCTCCCTATACAGAGGTACTGATCGAGATACTGGGGAGCGACGAAGATGCACGGGATTGATGTACCCAATACATTCGGACGTTTTCCCGGAACTTGAAAAAAGATTTGGAATTTTCGGGGATTACAGTTGTCCGCCTCGCGCCAGTCGCTGCCAGTTCGAGGCTTCCAGGTGGTGTAGTTTCCAGGTGGAAAACGCAGCGGAAAGCTCCCGCACCTTTTGCGGAAGACGAGAGGTCAGGTTGCGTTTTTCTCCGGGATCGACCCGGAGGTTGTACAACTCGAACAGGTTTTCATCGGCCCGGTAAATGAGTTTCCAGGGCCAGTCCTGGTAGCTTTGGAGCGTGTAGGAAAACGAGGGAGAGAAGATTTTTTCGCAGAATATCGGCACTGCGGGCGGTTCTTTGCCCCCGACGATCGCCGCTGCGAGACTTCGCCCCTGATGGCGGGGATCGGGGGGCAGACCCACGAGACTGAAAAGCGTCGGTGCCACATCCACCAGCGAGACGGAGGTGTGCACGTGGCGGGGTGTCACTCCCGGCATTTTCACGAGCAGCGGCACGTGGACCGACTCTTCGTAGATCGCCGACCCGTGGTAGCGCCCGCCGTGCTCCTCGAACTCTTCCCCATGGTCGGCGGTGAGCACGACGATGGTTTTCTTCGCCATGTCGGTTTGTTCGAAGGCGTCCAGAAAACGACCGACTTCGCGGTCGGAGAAGCGGATTTCGTGGTCGTACAGGTCCATCTGACTGTCCCCGTAGCGCTTCACGCCGGGGTGTTTGATGTAAAGGAAATGGGGGTCGAAGTAGTGCAAGTAGATGAAAACGCCCCGGTTTTTCGCTTCATTCTCCCAGTCGGGAAGACGGGCGATGGCTTTGTCGGTAATCAGGTGACTCGTCGCGTTGGCTTCGGCGTGACCGTTTTCCCGAAACGCGCTCGTGTCCCAGAGGTCCGCGCCCCGTTCCAAATTGCGACGGTCGAAGTACCAATACGAGAAAATGCCGTTGACCTGGTAGCCGAGGTCGTTTTTCAGACGCTCGTACATGGTCTGCGTGCGGTCGTCGATCTTGGGGAAATTGTGGTAGTTTTCCCAATCGATCTGAGAGGGATAACGGCCCGTCAATAGCGCCGGAATGGCTTGCGGCGTGTTGGGAGCCGTGGTGTAGGCGTGCTCGAAAACCACCGCCCGCTCGGCCCAGGTATCGATTTTGGGCGAGACGTCGCGTCCGTAGCCGTACAGGCCCAGGTGATCGGCGCGCAGGGCGTCGATCACGACGAGCAGGATGTGGTATTCCTCCTGAAACATCTCGACGATTTTAGACGCTTCGGTCTTCTTTTCCTGAGCTTTTTCAGGGACTTCTACGACCGGGACCGCATCGCCGCCCAGGCAGTCGTTGTCGATGCCGTCGCCGGGGATTTCCCGTGCCAGCGGGTGGATGAGCGGGTCGGCGTCGTTGCAGTCCGCGCCGCCCAGCACGGCGGCGAAGCCGTCGCCGTCGCGGTCGGCGAAGCGGTGGATCAGGGCGAGAATCGGTTTGCCCAGCCCGGCATGATGGCGCACCATGCTTCCCGCGCGGGCGTAGTCCGGCCATGTGTCGAAAAACGCGATCCAGGCGACCGCGAGCACAGGAATCAGCAATGGGACGGCCAGTTTCGCCACCGTGCGAAAACCCTGGGCAAACGGCACCATCCCGGTAAGCAGGTACACCAACATCTGGGTGGAGAAAAAGATGCCCGCCAGGATGAACGGGGCCGGGTCGATCATGGTAAAGAGGTCACGATTGATCCAGGCTAGCGTGAGAATCGACGCGCCCAGCACGGCGGACAGAAACAGCACCTGGATCTGCAAAAACCGTCCCGGCAGCCAGCGCTCGAAAAAGCGTCCGAGCGAGCGTCCCATGGCCAGCAGCAAGACCAGCAGCACCGGAGCGAGGACGGCCAGAGCGACGGCCACCAGCGTGAAAACGAAGGCCGCCAGAGGCTTGTTGTTATACGCCGTGCTGAAATGCAGTTGCAGCAGAAATACGCTGGGCAGCAACAGCGCCACCACCCCGATTCCCGCGAAAAGGTACGCGCCGAAGCGTTGGTCCTCGCCGGCCAGCCAACGGCTGATCTGGTACATCCAGTACACGCGACCGGAGAGATCGAAGCGGTTTTCGAGGTAGGACCATAGCCAGCCGCCCAGCAATCCGTAGGCCAGCGCCGGAGGGGCGATCAGACACGTGGCGGCGAGAAAATACCAGGCCAACTCACCCCAGCTCTGGAAAAATGCCTCGTTGGAAGGCAGAGCCATCAGCGCCACTTCCGAAAAGATCGTCGCGGGTATGGCGATCAACGCGCCCAGGAAAAAGCGCGTGCCGATGACGCTTTCCGCCGTCTGCGTGAATCGGATTTCACGAGAACGGGAAGTTTCCCTGGCGTCGGCGGATTGTCCGGTTTTGGTTTGCGTCATGGCAGTATTATAATAACTTGCAGTATTCTCGACAAGTTACGGTCGTACGGCTCCTTTTCGCGCAAGGGAGCAACGCCCCAGCGACTCGCATGGAAACAAATATATTTAATATCTTACCGCAATCCAAACATTTTGGCCAGTAAAAGCCGGGTGCATCACAGGATATTGTCATTTTACTCAAATTGCATACCGCTCACTCCGAGTGCCGCCCATAGGGCGGTGTATCGAGGAGTAAATGAGATGGCTCGATACGATTTGCTTCGCAAATCACTCGCCATGAGCGGTTTTTTGCAAAGTGACAATTTTTTTTGATGCCCCTGTAAAAGCCGTTGGGAAATCGGCGGTAGACAAGCATCCTGCAATCTGGTAAAAACAAACATCATTACAAAAAAACCGTATCTCAAGACACTGGAAGGTTTGCGATGAATGGACCTGCATCTCGCTGGCGGCTCCTTTGGCTTGTTTTGGTGTTGTGTATCGCCAGTTGCGGCGACAATTCGGACGAAACCCCTACCGGCGGTGATCTTCCCGATGGCGATCAGGAGATGGAAAACACGACTCCCTCTCTTGCCGAAAAACTCGGAGTGACCCAATACGTCGGGAAGATCGACCCGATCGTCCACCTTCAAAACGGGCAGGAAACCACATATCGTTTCGATGCGGCCCAAGGACCGATATGTATGCGAGGCGCCGAATACAAAGTCACCGTGCGAGATACCGGATCGCAGGATCTGGTCGTATTTCTGCAAGGTGGAGGCGCCTGCTGGTCCACGTTTTGTCTGGCCATCACCGCCGCGCCGGAAGGCGTGCCGCTGGTCGATCTGCTCAACGCGGACATGGCAAACAACCCGGTGGCCGACTGGAACGTCATGTACCTTCCCTACTGCGATGGATCGTTTTTCGTGGGAGAAGCCCAGTTCGACGACGATATCAACGGTCTAGGCACCCGCTATCACAAGGGATTGGCCAACCTTACCGGTGCCTTGGAAGTGGCGAAGCTGCGCTTTCCCGATCCGCAGCGCATTTTACTGGCAGGAAGTTCCGGCGGGGGATACGGACTCCTGCTGGCCGGTCCGCTCCTGCGGCATTATTACCCGGACGTGGAACTTATCATGATGGCCGATTCCGGCATCGGTCTGGCCCGCGACGGCGAACCGGAGTATCTGCAAACCGCCCTGGACGAATTCAACGTCCAACGTTTCTTCCCCGACGACTGCGAAAACTGCCAGGACAACGGCCACATCACCGGCCTCGTCGCCTATTTTCTCGACTACGACCCGGACGTTCGCATTGGGATGTACTCCTCCTGGTACGACTCGATCCTGGCCAAAGTTTTCCTGCAGATTCCGGGAGAGCAATTCGCCAAAGGTTTGCAGGAACAGACCGACCGAATTCATACCGCGTTTCCGGATCGCTTCCGGCGCTTCATCACCGACGGTATCCAGCACACCGCCCTGCTGGGCACGCCCAACAGCATCATTGGCTCGGATCTGACGGCCATCGAATTGCCGGAAGGAGGCTTGGAAGATCTGATGTCCGGCGTGAAAATCGAAGGAATGGACGCCACGATCGTAGACGGCCAAAGCATGACCCAATGGCTGACCGCACTGATTGACAACGACACCACCCAATGGAAAGACCTGCTGGAAGAAAAGGGCCCGCCTCCGGAATCGGAGTGAAACGGCAAATGCAGGCCGAGGAATTCCTCATCCCCGGCATTGTCTTTTCGCGACGAGTTGTATATCCTATCTGGAGATCGAATAAGGAAGAATCGGCAGGGCAGGTCGGGAGAGGATTCACTCTACCTGCACAAAGAGAGTAGGTCGGGTAATTGTTTTACCCGACAGTGCAAAGGTGTCGGGTAAAACAATTACCCGACCTACTAAAACGATCGCTATAATTTGAGGAAAAAACCACCGCGATAGACCACGGAAACCAGGCGTTCCGACAGGAAAACCAGCGCATAGGGCCGAGATATGGAACAAGAACAGACACGGGAAACGAAAGATAAAAACAACCCTCCGGCGGGGTTGCTCGAAGACCTGCAGGAGTGGTGGAACGACCACTTCGACCGACCGTTTTCGGAGGTGGCCAGCGCTTTACCCACCCAGTTGAACGAGTTCGGCTACGATCCCTTCGGCTTTCAGCCCCAGGTGGTCAAGTACGCCCTGTACGTCACGTCCTGGCTCTACAAGTACTATTTTCGCGTGGAATTGCAGGGCGCGGCGAACATTCCCGAAGGCCGGGCGATGCTGATCTCCAATCATTCCGGGCAGATTCCCATCGACGGCGTGATGATCGCCACGGGCATCCTGCTTGAAGGCAACCCGCCGCGTGCCGTGCGTTCGATGGTCGAGCGCTGGGCCCAGGTGCTGCCGTTCATCAACGTGTTTTTCAACCGCGTGGGACAGATTTTAGGGACGCCCGAAAACGCCCGCGCGCTATTGGAAATGGACGAAGCCTTGCTGGTGTTTCCCGAAGGAACGCGGGGCATCAACAAGCTGTGGTGGGATCGCTACAAGTTGCAGGATTTCGGCCTGGGCTTCATGCGTCTGGCGCTGGAAACCCGCAGCCCCATCGTGCCCATCGCGGTGGTCGGCGCGGAGGAACAGATCCCGACGTTCTATAATCTCAAGAAAATCGCCGGGTTGCTTAAAATGCCCGCGTTGCCGGTCACGCCCTTTCATCCCTGGCTTCCCGGTGTGGGAATGATGCCTTTGCCCACGAAGTACCGCATCTGGATCGGCCAGCCGATGGAATTCGACGGCGACCCCGAAGACGAGGATTCCGTGATCCAGGTCAAGGTCAACGCCGTCAAGCAGCAGATCCAGGAAATGCTGACCTACGGCGTCAAAACGCGCAAATCCGTGTTCTTCTGATCTCGCGAGGCGATCATGGCGGAGAAACAAAGCCGCACGAGTGGCGGGAAAACGACGAAATCCAGAAAAAACGCGAAACCTTCGGTGCTTATCACCGGAATCAGCGGACGCTTCGGTCGTCTGCTGGCCCGACGTCTGCACCGCAACAACCGGGTTTCCGGCGTCGATATGCGCACCTATGCAGGATTTCCCAAGGACGTGGTGGTCCACAATCTCGATCTGCGGAAAAAACGCTGCGACGATCTCTTCCGCACCGAGCATTTCGACGCCGTGTACCACATGGGTATCATCCACGATCCGCGCATAAATCCCCAGGAACACAGGGATTTCAACATCAACGGCACGTTACGCATCCTCAACAGTTGTCGCAAGTACGGGGTGAAAAAGCTGGTCGTGCTCTCCACTGCGGCGGTCTATGGCCCGAATCCCAACAACCCGGTGTTTCTCTCCGAGGACGCCCCGCTGATGGCGGGCCTGAAATACCCGTTGATTCGCGACCTGATCGAACTGGACATGACGGTGCAGTCGTTTTTCTGGAAAAACCGCCAGATGGACACCGTGTTGCTTCGTCCGGTGAGCGTCGTGGGGCCGGACCTCAACAACACCCCCAGTCGCTATCTTCGAATGAAACGCGCGCCCACGGTGATGGGTTTCGATCCGATGGTGCAGATCATCCACCAGGACGACATGCTCACCGCGATGGAACTGGCGCTCAAACCCGGCATCAGCGGGATTTTCAACATCGCCGGTCCCTCCGCCGCCCCGCTGAGCGTGCTGATCCGCGAGGCCGGAGGCACGACGATTCCGATTCCCAACCCACTAAGCAAGATCGTGTTGAAAAAAGCGCATCAGTGGGGTTTTTCGGACTTCCCCGCCCCGGAGTTGGACTACTCGCGCTTCATCTGCACGGTGGACGACCGCCGCGCCCGCGAGGTGCTGGGCTTCACGCCACAGTACAGCGTCAAGCAGACCCTGCGCGACCTCAACCGAAGTCTTTTGTAAATCACTGAATTCACAGGATAAATACATTCCATGGATCTTTTCGAGCATCCGCACCGCAGGAAAAATCCGCTTACCGGCGAATGGATTCTGGTCTCTCCTCAACGAAGTCGGCGACCCTGGCAGGGACAGATCGAAAAATCGACTCCGGCCCATCGTCCGGTCTACGATCCGCAATGCTATCTCTGTCCCGGCAACGTCCGCAAGGGTGGCTCACGCAACCCGGATTACGAGGGAACGTATGTATTTCCCAATGATTTCCCGGCCTTGCTGGAGTCCACGCCTTCGGGGGAGTTTCGAGATGGAATGCTGGAGGCCGAAGCCGTCTCCGGGATCAGTCGCGTGATCTGCTTCAGTCCGCGCCACGATCTGACACTGCCCGAAATGGACGAGGCGGCCTTGTCGGGCGTCGTGGAAACCTGGATCGATCAGCAGCGGGAGATCGCCGCGCGAGAAGACATCGCCTACGTGCAGATTTTCGAAAACAAGGGCGCGATGATGGGCTGCTCGAACCCGCATCCGCACGGGCAGATCTGGGCCTCTTCCGCCGTTCCGACCCTCGTACAGACCGAACGCGAGCACCAGGCCCGGTACTTCGCCGAGCATTCTCGGCGCTTGCTGCCGGATGTCCTCGACCTCGAACGGCAAGGCGACCGTACCCGGATCGTGCTGGAAAACCATAATTGGACGGTCCTCGTGCCTTTCTGGGCGACCTGGCCTTTCGAAACTTTGCTGCTGCCCCATTCCAACGCGAAAAGCCTGCCCGATCTCACCGCGCGGGAACGCGCCTCGCTGGTGACGATTCTGAAAAAACTGACCACGCTGTACGACAACCTTTTCGAGTGCGAGTTCCCTTACTCCATGGGTTGGCATCAGGCCCCGTGCGACGGAAAGTCCAACGATTCCTGGACCTTGCACGCCCACTTCTATCCGCCGCTTCTGCGCTCGGCCACGGTGCGCAAGTTCATGGTGGGCTACGAAATGCTCGCCACGCCACAGCGCGACATCACCCCCGAACAAGCCGCCGAGCGACTTCGGAGCCTTTCGGACATCCATTACAAATCGCGCTGACCTTTTCGGGCAAACTGTACACGTATGTTGTCAAGCAAGATTGACACGTAATGGGAGTTTTTGCGCGTTTGAAATGGAACGTCCGCGTAACTTATTGAAATTCAAGCTATAATACAGGTTCTCAATAAACCTCTGTGATTGGCTTGCAATTTGCTTGCTTTTTACAAGGAATACTTAGCTCATTACCATATTTGTAACCATTCGTAATTTGAGAAACAGGTTTTTTCGATAGAAAGGGGTTTCCGATGAAAAAACTGAGTCTGTTGTTGATGCTTTGGCTGGTCGTGGGTTGGATGGCCCTGCCCGGCTGTTCGAACGGCGGCGGATCGAATGACGACGATTCCGGCAACGTCCAACTCGGACCGGGGGACAACTGGCAGGACGGCAACCTCGCCATCGACGAGGAACGCATCGAGGCCGTGGCCGAGGGTGGCAACCTCGCGGTTTTCGTACCGATCGAGGTCAAGGACAGTTCGACGAAGTTCGTCCTGGACGTGTATCTGGATGACCTCGAAAACGAAGAAGTCCTGAAAAATTCCATAGAAATCACCCAGGACGAAGGCGAGGCGATTCAGGAAGTCACCCTCGACGGCCTGCCTTCCGACTTCGACGACGAAGCCTCGGCGTCGTACATCCTGCGCTTCGACGCCCGAAGCAAGGACGGACGCATCTGGGGGACGCGCTCGCTGTTTTCCACCTACCGCTTCGTGCAGGTCAAGGTGATGGGCAGCTCGAAGCTGTTCGAGTCCGGGGAAAGCTATTACAAAGTGCTGGCGCGCAATCCCAATAGCGGCAAGCCGGTGGAAGGCGCGACCGCCGATATTTCTCTGGTGGACGCCGACGGCAACAGCAAGGATCTCATCCGGGCCACCACCGATGAACTCGGCATGGCCGATATCAAGGTGCAGCTTCCCGACGGAGAGTTCGGTTCCCGCGATCTCTCGGTGGACGTCCAAGCACCCGACGGCAGTAACAAGCAGACCGTCGCGGGCGTGGTCATCGAGCGCGAAAGCAAGATCCTGCTCACCACCGACAAGCCCATGTACCAGCCCGGCCAGTTGATCCACATGCGGGCGCTGGCCCTGCGCCGCCCCCTTTTGGTTCCCGTGGACGGCACCCCCGTGACCTTCTGGGTCACCGATCCCAAGGGCAACAAAGTTTTCAAAGAGCAGACCGAAACCAGCGAATGGGGCGTGGCCGCCACCCATTGGCGTCTGGCGTCGCTGGTCAACGAAGGCTTGTACACGATTACCGCCGAAGTCGGTGATTTTTCCGCCGAAAAGACGGTGACGGTCGAGCGTTACGCCCTGCCGAAATATGCCGTCGAGTTCGCCGCCGACCGTTCCTGGTACCGGCCCGGCGACACGGTGCACGCCAGCGTGCAGGCCGATTACTTCTTCGGCAAACCCGTAGCCGGTGACGTGCAGATCGTCGCCAGCACCTTCGACGTGGAAATGGTGCAATTCCAGAATGTTACCGGTGAGTTCAACAGCGAAGGCCACTTCGAGTTCGACCTTTCGCTGCCTTCCTACTTCGTCGGGTCGGCGCTCGATCAGGGCGGAGCCTATGCGTTTCTGGAAATCACCACCATCGATTCCGCCGGGCACGCCATCGTGAAAAACGAAACCCTGCTCGTGGTCGATAGCGCACTGGCCGTGACGGTCGTTCCCGAAACCGGCTCCGTGGTGCCCGGCGTGGAAAACCGTTTCTTCCTACTGGGTTCCGATCCGCTGGGAAAACCGGTGACGCTGACCGCGACCGTGAAATCCGGTGAAACCCAGGTCGCCCAGGTGGAAACCGACGCCCGCGGGCTGGCCGAATTCAGCTTCACGCCTCAGTCTACAAGCGACAGCAACGACGTCCGGCTGGATGTCACGGCGCAGACCTCCAACGGGGAGTCCGTGACGAAAACCTTCGATTTCACACCGGAATCCACCCACGAGTTCGTCATCGTGCGCACCGACAGCCCCCTTTATAAGGTAGGCGACACGATGCAGATCGAGGTCGTAGCCACCAACGACGGTTGGGAAGCCGCCCATCTCCCGGACCGGGTATACCTGGATCTCATCAAGAATGGGCAAACCCACCTGATGACCATCGTCGAGTTGGAAGAGGGCAAAGGCAACTACACCCTCAGCCTGGACCCGACTATTTCCGGAGCGGTCGAACTGATGGGCTACTACATCGGCGGAGACAGCCAGATCATCCGCGACCGCAAGCTGGTTTTCGTGGAGTTGGCGAACTCGCTGACGGTGGAAATCAAACCCACCGATCCCGACAAAGAAACGTTCCTGCCCCGCGAAGTCGCCGGAATCGAATTGCAGGTTCGTGACAACGAAGGCAACGGCGTGCCCGCCGTGGTGGGCGTGCAGGTGGTCGATGAAGCCATCTATGCGCTGTCCGACATGAAACCGGGACTGGAAAAGGTGTATTTCTCCCTCGAAGAGGAACTGATGACCCCGCGTTACGAGGTCCACGGCTATTCCGGTTCGGACCTGCTGGAGCCGGAGCCCGAAGATCCCGAAGAGGCCCAGGAGCGCCAAGCTTTGGCCGAAGTCTATCTCGCCGCCGCCGGTAGCGACGAAGCCTACGGCGTGAACATCGACACCTTCTCCGATGTCGCCGCCACCGCCCGTGACATTGCCGCCACCGCCGTCACCTCCGACATGGAAGAGTTACTGGGCTTCTTGAAAGCCATGGTCAACAGCGGAGTGATTACGGAAATCTCGGATCTCGAAGAATGGGTTGCGACACGCAATTCGGGCAATTACGTCTACGACCCGTGGGGACATCCTTACCGCTTCGAACTGGATGCGAACAACTACATCTTTAAAATGACCAGCGCCGGACTCGACGAAAAATGGAGCAGCGAGGACGACGTGGAGACGCAAGCCCAGTTCTACATGTACAACGGTTACTTCAACCACGGCGACGATCGCTGGGACGGCGACGTGGCGCTGGCCGATGACGAGGCGGGCGGCGGCAACTGGGCCGAACCCGGCGCGCAGGAGCCGCCCAGCGATGGCACCACGGACAAAGGCGAAGGTGAAGGCGAAAGCGAAAGCCCCGAAGTACACGTGCGCACCTGGTTCCCCGAAACCCTGTTCGTCGATCCCGAAGTGCTCACCGACGACGACGGTCGGGCCGAAGTCAACGTGCTGATGGCCGACTCGATCACCTCCTGGCGCATGACCGCGCTGGCGTCCTCGCTTCGCGGTCAGATCGGCTCGAACGTCGGAAATGTCATTGTATTCAAGGACTTCTTCGTGGACATCGACTTCCCCGCCACGCTGACCCAGAACGACATCGTGCACGTGCCGGTGGTGATCTACAACTATCTCGCCGAAGAGCAGGAAGTCACTCTGGAAGCCGAAGCGGGCGACTGGGTAAGCTTCCTGGCCGAACGGTCGATTACCGTGGACGTACCGCCCAATTCGGTCAAAGGATTCTACTTCCCGGTGAAAGTGCTCAAAGTCGGCACATTTACGTTCAAAGCCACCGCTTTCGGCGAAGATCCCGAAGCCGCCGACGCCATCGAGCGCAGCATCCAGGTCATGCCCGACGGCAAAGAGTTCCGTGAGGCGAAATCCGCCCGGCTATCCGGGGACGTGACCGTCAACGTGACCCTGCCCGAAAACGCCATCGAAGGTGGAAATCATCTCCTCGTGAAGATCTACCCCGGCCTGTTCTCCCAGGTGGTCGAGGGGCTGGACTCGCTGCTGCAAATGCCTTGCGGCTGCTTCGAGCAGACCTCCTCTTCGACCTATCCCAACGTGCTCGTGCTCGATTACCTCGTGCAGACCGAGCAGAACATGCCCGAGACCGAATTGACGGCCCGCGAGTACATCAACCAGGGTTATCAGCGCCTGCTCAGTTACGAAGTGGACGGCGGCGGCTTCGAGTGGTTCGGCAACGACCCGGCCCACCGCGTGCTCACCGCCTACGGCCTGATGGAATTCCACGACATGTCGATGGTGCACGACGTGGACCCGGCGATTATCACCCGCACCCAGGACTGGCTGCTCTCGCTGGCCGAATCCGACGGCCATTACGAGTTCGACGCGGGCGGCATCCACGAGGGCGCGACGAACAACTTCACCGATTCCCACCTGCGCACCACGGCCTACATCGTCTGGGCGCTGGCGGAAACGGGACGTACCGGAAGCGAAGTGACCCGCTCGGTCAACTGGATCAAGAGCCACCGCTCCGAAGCCCAGGACGACTACACCCGGGCGCTGATGGCCCACGCCATTTTAAGCCTCGATCCCAACGACACCGTGGCCTACGACGTGCTCAATGACCTGTTCTTGAGCCGCATCGAGGACGAAAGCGGCGTACATTGGAAGGGCGAAGGCGCTTCCGAAATGTACAGCCGTGGCGACGGCGCGGCGATGGAGTTGACCGCGTTGATCGGGCAGGCGTTCATCAAGGCCGGGTTCCATAGCGAGTTGATCGGGTCGATCACCGACTGGCTGCTGTCCAAGAAGGGCGCGTTCGGCGAATGGTCCTCGACCCAGGGCACGATTCAAGCGCTGCGCTTCTTCCTGGCCTCGCTGGGGGCGGAAGTCGAAAGCGCGGACGCGACAATCGCCGTCTACGCCAACGATCAGTTCGCCGGAGACATCACGGTGGACGAAAGCAACAAAGAGATTTTGCAGGACATCGACATCACCAACTACCTGCAGACGGGACAGAACAGTGTCAAGCTCCAGGTCGCGGGCGAAGGCAACCTGATGTACTCGGTGGTGTCCATCTACTGGCTACCCACGGCTGACGATCCCTACAGCCAGGTGCAGGGACCGCTGGACATCGACATCTCCTACGACAAGACCCAGCTTACGGTGGACGATATCGTGACCGCCACGGTGACGATCACCAACACGCTGCCCCAGACCATTCAGAAGATGCTACTCGTCGATATCGGCCTGCCGCCGGGCTTCGATCTGGTGTCCACGCCGCTCAACGACATGGTGGAGGCGGGACAGCTTCAGAAATGGGAAAATCCCGGACGGCAACTCGTGCTGTACATCGAGAAGGTGATGCCGCAGCAAGCCTGGGTCGGCACCTACCAGCTTCGGGCCACCTACCCGATGCAGGGCTCCAGCGGACCGGCGGAAGTGCATCCGTACTACGATCCCGATGAGGAAACCGCCCATGCGCCACAGGAATTCACGGTTACCGAGAACTGACCCTCACCCCCCTCGACCGGACGGGCTGCCTGCCCCTGTAATCCGTCCGGTAATTCAAAATCCCCGCCACGTGGCGGGGATTTCTTTTTTGGATTGGTTTAACCCGGAAAATTCATGAAGAATCTACTGCGACTTGAAAACTCTTGATCTTTCACTCGTTTCCCGATTTTCATCCTCGACAGACTGTTCAGGTTGCCTCCGGGTGAAAATCGCTCCAACTTCATGAAATATCATCGGTTTTCGGCGTCTCGCTACGATCCTCATGAATTTTCCGGGTTAAAAAGAAGGGAGAGTTTCCGTTCCGGGCAGAAAAACGCCGGGTCCGGCACGAAACCGAACCCGGCAAGTTGCGAGAATTACTGGCGTTCGAGGTAGCGGGTGGTGAAGTAGTCGTCGGGGATGTCGGTGCGCAGTTTGAGTTCGTGCATCTGCATTTCGGACTTTCGCCCGGTCAGTTTGTTGTCCGCTTCCAGGTGGAATGCGCGATACTTGTTGTTTTTCTTGTCCACGAGGCGGATGTCTCGCGCCCGCATTTCCTTGAAGAATTCGCCCGAAAGATCCCAGTAATGGACCTTGCGCACGGCGAAATCGTGCTTGCCGACCCAGACCACCCGCTTGCTGAAGCCGTTTTCGTCGGCTACGGACTCGTTGATCGGGGTGACCTCGATGACCTGGCAGGTGGCGTTTTCGTACTGTTCCTCGCGCAGGAATTTGTACTTGAAATCGTCCAGCGTGGGGATGGTCATGTCGGAATAGCTGAACTCGGAGCCCATGAAGGATTTCGATTTTTCGCTGGAGACGATCCGCCGCGTCTTGCGCAGGGCGGGCATGTACAGCCACATGTCGTCGGTTTTCGTCTCGTAGTCGAAGGTCAGCAGCCCGGTGCCTTTGACGTCGGCGGGCGAAAGAAAGCGCGCCATGCGTTTTTCGGTTTTTCCTCCGTCGTAGAGTTTCGAAACCATCGCCAGTTTGCGCACGCGCTTGTGGCCTTTTTTGCTGATGATGACGAGGCTTTGCAGACCCTCGGAGCCGTCGAGTTTGCGGTTGGTGTTGACTTTGTCCATGATCGCGCGGGGATCGGGATCGGCGGCGAACAGCGGCTGCGCGACCAGCAACGCGGCGGCGAAAGCGGCGAATAAAATTGGCATAAGATACTGTTTTCGATGGGTTTTCATCCTACATACTCCTTTTCGTTTGTCATGCGGGAAGAGACGATTCAGACGGGGTTTGGGTTTCTTTCGGTTCCAGGAATTTGGGTTTGAACACCAGCGCGAAGGCCGGCAGCAACATCAGAGCGCCCACCAGGCAGGCCGAAATCGACACCACGACCAGGATGCCGAAAAACTTGACCGGCAGGAAGTTGGAAAGGATCAGCACCACGAAACCGACCACCACCGACAGGGCGTTGAAGACGATACCCCGCCCGGTGGTCGTCAGCGTGACGAACACCGCCCGACGAGATTCGACGCCCCGTCGACGTTCTTCGCGGTAACGCCACAGGAAGTGAATGGTGTAGTCCACACCGACGCCGATCATGATCGAACTGAGCATGGCCGTGGCGATGTTCAACTCGATGCCTGCAATGCCCATGATGCCGAAAAGCAAAAGCATCGCCAGCGCCAGGGGAATCACCGACAGTAGCCCTGCCATGAAGCTGCGGAAAAGCAGCATCATCAACAGCCCCACGACGAGCAGCGAAACCGACAGGCTGTAGACCTGCCCGTTGACGACGCCCTCGACCAGTTCGGAAAATACCGCGCCGTATCCGCCTACGAGAATGAACGCCTCGTGGCCCGGCTGCGCGACGAAATCCAGGAAAGCGTCGTACACGCGGTTGATGACGCTCGTCGCCTCGGAACGGATACGGGCGGTGATCTGGGCGTGGCGGTAGTCGAAATCCACCAGTTTTTCGAAATCTTCCGGTTCGCCGCTGTTTTCGTACAGCAAAAAGTACTGGGCGGTAAGATCGCGGCTTTCGGGAATCACGTCGTAGGCCGGGTCGTCGTTGTGCATGGTCTGGTTGAGTTCCCGCGCCACTTCGGCAATGGACGTC
Organism: Myxococcota bacterium; assembly: GCA_963663525.2. Classification (GTDB taxonomy): domain Bacteria; phylum Myxococcota_A; class SURF-8; order SURF-8. The sequence continues at coordinate 802,171 of CAXXHC010000001.1, read as the reverse complement.
ACCATGCCGACGTCCGGATGTTTTTCCAAGGTGCGATGCAAGTCATCGATTTGACCCATGATTTTCGGGTCTTTGACGTCTCCCTCAGCCACGGCCATGATCGTCGCCGCACCGCCGAAGTTGTCCGAAAGCACCCGCGAGGCAGTGACGATGGGGTTGTCGTCCGGGTAGTAGTTGGTGGGATTGGTGTCCACCACGAGGCGGAAAATCCCCAGCGACGTCAATCCGACGAGCACGACGGTTCCGACGATGACTTTCCCCGGATGACCGGTCACGATACGCGCCACCGCTTGCAGCATACGTTCCAGCAGCGGACGTTTGCCCTCGGCGGATTCGTCCGCAGCCAGCCCGGTGATAGGTTTCGCCTTGGGCAATAGCACCAGCACGGCGGGAATGAAGGTCAGGCTGCCGATCAGCGCCCAGATCACGCCCAGCGACGCCAAAAGCCCCATCTGCTTGGCGGGCACGATGATGTGAATCCACAGGCAGAGCATTCCGGCCATGGTGGTGATGCCGGTGAAAATCACGGGTGCGCCCAAGTCATCGATGACCTTGCGGACGAGCGTTTTTTTGTCGAGTGTGTTTCCGGGGAAGTTTTCCTCCTGATATTTCGCAAGGATGTGAATGCCGTAGTCGTTGGCCACGGCGATCAGCATCACCGGCAGAATCACCGTAATCATCTGGATTTTCCAACCAAACATTGGAATCAGGCTCAGCGATAGCACGATCGACATGATGACCACCACGAAAGGCAGGATCACGCCGCGAATCTGTTTGAAGCAAAAGTAGAGGAAAATCAGCATGATAAGCAGACCGTAGGGCAAAAACTTCTGCATGTCACCCTTGATGTCTTTGCTCAGGTTGACGCGCACCCAGGGCATCCCGTAGACGACCAGTTTTTCCGGTCCCGGTGCGTCGTCGAGTACTTTTTGCAACTCGCCCAGCACCTCGGAGTCCGAAGCGTCGGCGGTCATGATGCCGGTGACGGCGATGGCCTTGAAATCCTCGCTGACCACTCGACCGTAGACGAGATCGTTGTCCTTGAGTTGCTGCCGGAGAATTTCCCGCTGTTTTTCGGTCGTGGGAATGGTCATGATCGCCGGGTCCACGTACAAGGCGTCGTCCTCGGTGCGGATGTCCTTGAGTGTAAACGGGCTCATCACCCGGTCGAAGTATTTCGGCATCCGGTCCATTTTATTGGAGATTTTCCGCACCCGCTGAAGGGTTTCGGGGGCCAGCACGTCGTCGGCCAGGAGCACCACGGCCACCACTTCCGTGCCGCCGAACAACTCTTCGATTTTGTCGGTCGTCACGCGGGAAGTGAAGTCCAGCGGCAACTGATTTTTCACTTCCGGATCGACTTCGGCCTGGGGCAGGTAGATTTTGCCCAGCAGAATCGTCGCGGCGAGAAACAGGATGATAACCGGCCACGGATAACGGGTGACGAAACGGGAAAGTTTTGAAATCATTTGGAATATTCCTCTTTCATGCGGGCCGCGAGGCGGGATTGGATCATACCGGGCAGTCCCATGGTGACAAGATCGGCGATTTCGTCGGGATATCGCTCGTAAAATTCGTCGTCGAAATCGATGTCACTGATTTTGGATGCCACCGGAGTAACGATGAAATGGGACAACACCGTTCCCAAAATGGCAGGAAAAACGATTTCAGGATGAAATGGAGGCGTTTGGCCTTCTGGAAGATGCTCGCTGAGTTTCTCCATGATTTTAATTTTCAACTGCCGGATATGATTCGCCTTGTATTCGATGATTTCAGGCAAGTCGGAATGCAGATCCGAAAAGACCAGCCGCACCAATCCCGGTTCGGTACGAACCAGTTGGACGAATTCGCGTAGAAATGCACGCAAACGGATTTCTAGCGGATCGTCATTGAAAAGGGTTTGGTGCATGATCCCGAAATACTCGGTGAAAAACTCTTCCAAAATCGCCAGTAACACGCCTTTTTTCGAGCCGAAATAGTAACTTATCATCGCCACGTTGACGTCGGCCTCCTGGGCGATCTGGCGAACGCCCGTCGCCGAAAATCCTTTGGAACCGAAAAGCTTTTTCGCCCCTCGCAAGATTCTCTCGCGGGGATCGGGTGTCTCTGTGACGTGTTTTTTTTCACTCATCGCGGGTGCCTCTTCGGGGTCTGTCATTCTGTCGAAAGGGGAAGCTTATTCGTTTTCAACATCATGAAATCACTTGACAAATACTCATTCATGCGTTCCTTGTGCAAGTGGTAAAAGCGATCAGAACGACACGATCAGCTCGGTATACCCGGCGCTCTGCACCTCCTCCACCGAACCGTACAGGCTGTCGTCGGGTCCGAGGTAGACTTCCGCGCCCGCCGTGATGGTGAAGGCATCGGTGATATCGTACGCCACTTTGGGTCGGAGCATGACTTCTTCGGTGATGAAATTGACCATGCCGAGCGCTTCCAGGCTCAGGGTTTCCTGGAGCAGTTTCCATTCGAGCCGCACGATGGCCGAGTGCTGCCACTCTTCCTGCTGTCCGGCGATCATCTGGTTTTTGGCCAGCAACAGGGAGGCGGAGTTGGTTTCCACGAGCGAATCCAGCGTGTCGTCGGTCATCCCAGCGAGTGCCTGGGCGCTGATTTCCGGCATGGCCGAGGCTTTCGCCTTGCGATGATGGAACACGTAGCGCCCGTAATACTGCGCAATCACACTGAATTCTCCGAAAAACTCCCGGTCGATACCGAAGACGGCCTGCACGTCGGGGTTGGGAATGTGGCCGTTTCCTCCGTATCCGAAGGGACGCTTGTAGGCCGCTTCGCCACGCAGTCCGAACCATTCGCCCGCCGTGGCGGCGAAATCGAAGCCCACCACCTGGTGGGTAAACGCGGCGGTGGCAATGGTCACGGCTAGGCCGTCGTTCGTGGCGGTGGCGTCTTCGAACACCACACCGGGAAACGTGGCGTGGCCGTAAAGATAGGACACGCTCGCCTCGAATGACGGTAATTCCAGGTGCAATCGCCCGGCGAAGGTGCCGTGTTTCACGTTGGCATCGGGGTACTGTCCGTTGTCGGCGTTCAGGCGCACAGTCGGTCCCAGTTGCACGGGGGGCAGTTCGCTGGGACGGAAAAACGGCACCCAGACGCCTTCGAGCCGTACCGGCGCCATGTTCGCAAACGTACGCAACGCGAAGTTGGACAGCCGCCGGTCGTCTTCATTCGGCGACTTGAGGCGCATCGAGCGCGGCGTCACGTTGTCGGTGGGGTTCATCGCATCGGCGCGACCCCAGGCGACGATCTGTTGTCCCAGGCGGAAGTCGAACGGCCCGGCGAAAAGGTTGATGTAGGCTTCCCGCAGGTCGAATTCCGTAATCGGCTCGCCGTACTCGTAGCCCTGGCGCAGCCGGATTTCACTGTAGGCGTCGCCGTAACTTCCTTTGCGAACGCGCAATTTGAAGGCGGCTTCGCCGTAGCCGCTTTTGATCTCGGCGCTGTGGGTGTCTGGAATGCGTCCTACGTACAGATCGCCCCGCACGTAGCCGTTGAGTTCGAAATTGAATCCGCCGGAGGAAAATCCCAGGCCGGAGGATTTTCCTTCGCCGCCTTCTTCCGATTCTTCGGCTTCGTCGTCGGTGTCGAGTTCGCCGCTGACCGCCTGCTCGAACAAACCCTGGGCGAGGGCCTCGCCGCCGAAAAGGGCCAACAGAAGAAAAACAGCGGTGGTAAAACTGTAACTTCCATAGGTTCTACGTAGAGTGTTCATGATTCCGCTTTCTCGATAAAAACAAACGATTGTTTTAAACAAACGCTTAACATGAAAGCAGGATAAAAATTAAACAAACGTTTGTCAATGTTTTTTTAAAAACGATTCGTTTAGGAGAAAAATATAGGAAATTCAAACCCAAACGTAAACGCCGGGATCTCACTTCACGATAGTGCAGGACAGTTCCTCGTCCTTTCGCTCCGGCGTCGGGGCTCCTTTGGTGGGATATCCCAGGATGACGTTGGTGATGATACGGCAGTAATCCGGAATTTCCAAGACTTTCCGAAGGGTTGCGTCTTGTTTGGGTGTGTGGTGCATCCAGTTCATCACCGTACCCTCGATGCTTTGGGCGTGGGCGAGCAGGAGCATGTTTTGCAGTCCCAGCGACACGTCGATCAAGGGCAGGTCGCGGTCCACGACCATGTACTGCCGCATGTCGGCGCAGACGGAAACGAAGCAGGGAGTGTGTCCGAGGCAGGTGGCCCCGGCGCATTGTTGCAGGCTTTTCGCCACTTTTTCGGGATTCTGCGTGAAAAAGAGTTTCGCCGACTGCCGGTTGCAGCTTGTGGGAGACCAACTCACTACCTTCGCCAACTCCCGCAAAACGTCCTCGTCGATCGGACGCTCGATAAAGGAACGGATGCTGCGGCGTCCGAGGATCAGCCGCAATAGATCCTCTTTCGAGGCATTCGTTTCCGCGAGATTTTCATAAGGCGCAGGGCGGGGACCGGAGTGCTGGGCCTCGTCATATTCCTGCCGTTTTTCTTCCGCCCAGAGGTAGGAAGGATCGCAGGAAACCCCAGTATTTTTCAGTTGTTCGATCTTTTCGGACATCTGCCCGTAAAAGATTTGGCTGCGACCCGGTTTCCAATTCTCGGCCTGGAGTCCTTTGTCCACGATGTGCGCCGAAGTCCGCAGGCTACCCAGCACGACTTCCGGGTCGTCGAAGTGTTTCTGCTTGAGTCGGATCTGCGCGACGATGCACCGGAAATCCTTGGCCAGCATCGCCGGCATGGCGGAGTAGTCGCGAATCAAAGTCTTTTTACGAGGTCCGAGCCATCTTCCGACGGCGGCGCGTGCTTTTTGTGCGATCAAAACACCTCTCCTTGGACAGATCGATACAAATCGAGAGTACACTGCGTTCCAGTTAATCCATATACTTAGGTCATTTTCGGTCAAAGCAATCGGATTCCACTGGATTCGTGAAATTTTCACGCATATGTTTTTAGGATAGGATGAGAAAAGGACTCCTGACGAACAGCGCAAATTCTGCGTGTGCTACACTTGTTTTTCTCAACGGGTCTTCATCAACGCTCACCCTGAGTGATTTGCGAAGCAAATCGTATCGAAGGGTAAAGAATGCCACGGTGATTCCTCGATACACCGCCTTTCGGGCGGCACTCGGGATGAGCGCGTACAAACGCCTGTCCAAGACTCCCTGTCCATTCCTGATAACTGCCGCGCTTTGCGTGGGTGCGGGATTCAGTACGAGAACGTGCTGCCGCCGATGAATTCCCGCAGGACCGAGGTTGGCGGCACTTCCTCCGGGAACACCGGCAGGAACAAGTGCAGGAAATCATAGAGTTTCGCCGCCTGGCTGTAGGCCGGACTCTGGCGTGGAACGGCGTGGAGAAAGCGCCGGGCGTAGGTTTTCAGAACGGCGAATTCGTACACCAGCGCGCTGTTGAAGATCATGTCGGCTTCTTCCTGGAACGGGAAAATGTACTTGTTTTCCCCGCCGCGCACTTTCGGCCATTGGGTGATGGTCTGTTCCGCCGAGTAGCCCCGGTACAGCCGATCCCGCACCAGCCGCCGGATCAGGCGCGTTTCAGACGTGAAAATTCGGTTGTGGCGGTCGATGGTCAGCGGCATCAGCGCCGAAATGTACAGCTTGAACTTGGCCTCGGACGGAACGGTCGGGGTCAGGGCGTCGTTGAGGCAGTGGATGCCCTCCGTCATGAGGATCTGCCCCTCTTTAAGCTGCATCGGGATGGTTTTCTGCTTCTCGCGCTCTCCCGTGACGAAGTTGTAGATCGGGGTTTCCACCTTCTCTCCGGCCAACAGGCGTTCGAGATGCTCTGCGAACAGGTCCACGTCGAGCGCTTCGATGCACTCGAAATCGTAGGAACCGTCGGGGAATTTCGGCGTGTCCACCCGGTTGACGTAATAGTTGTCCACCGAGATCGACACCGGCATAATGCCGTTGACGCGCAACTGCGTTTCGAGACGTTTCGTGGAAGTGGTTTTACCCGACGACGACGGTCCGGCGATCAGTACCAGCTTGACTTCCGGCAGCCTCTCGCAGATGCCATCGGCGATGTTGGCGATTTTCTTTTCGTGCAAACCCTCGGAAACACGAATGATTTCACCGATCTTGCCACGGATGCAGGCGTCGTTGATCTGGCTGATGTTCCAGACGTCCACGACCTCGCTCCACTGGCGGCTTTCCCGATGCGCCGCGAACAGCTTCGGCTGCTGCACGACTTCCGACAGCCTTTTGCCGTTTCGCTGCGGGAAACACAGTAACATGCCGTTGGCGTAGGGTACGAGGTCGAACAGGCGGACCAGTCCGGTGCGGTCGGCCACCGGGGTATGCAGGATGTCGGTGAACTCGCCGATGGTCATCGTTTTCAGGATCGGTGTATAAAACTGCTCGACGAGCGCCGCCTTTTCCGGGTAACCCCGTTCGAGGAAAAGGGTTTCCGCCTCCTCGGCACCCATGTAATCGATGCTGACCGGCAGGTCTTCCCTGACGATGCCTGTCATCTCGTCTTTGAGTTCTTCGACGAAAGCCGGGAAAATCCTGTCGTAGCTATCCACTTCGTAAAAATAACCGTTGGAAATCGAGTGCCCGATGCGAAGCCGAGCTTCGGGGTAGAGCCGCGCCAGCGACTCGCCAAGAATCAACTGGAGCGTCGAACGGTAGATGCTGTTGCCGTCCTTGCTGGAGTAATCCACCGTTTCCACCACGCAGTTGGCGATCAACGGTTCGTACAGTCCGTACAGACGACCGTTGACGCGCGCACCCAGGGGCGGAAGCTCTCCCGGATGCGGGTAGTACCCCAAAAGGTTGCGGATCGTTTCCGAGTGGGGAACGGTGACTTTTTTCCCGTTGAATTCGATGCGGATCGTGCGATTCACGTGAAGGGCTCCTTGTTATGGGATATGCTGGTAAACGATGGAATTTCCATGGATTTTCCTGCTCGACGGGATGGCCCGCGGGAGGAGGACCGGAAAACGCATTCCCGCACGTGGGGCGAAGCGAACGACAGAATCCCGAACGAATACAATGCCTCTTCTATTTTATTCGGCCTTGGCCGGAATTTCCAAAGGAATGAAGAAGAAAAATCGCGAACCTTCCCCGACCTTGCTTTCCACCTGAATGGTTCCACCGTGCAATTCGACGAAGCGTTTTACAATGGCCAGTCCCAGACCCACGCCGTCGAAATGCCGCGTCAGCGAACTGTCCACCTGTTTGAACTCGGTGAAAATCGAGTCCTGGTGTTCTTCCGCGATACCGATGCCGGTGTCCTTCACGCTGATCGTCGTGCCCCGTTCGTCCTGCGTGACATGGATGGTGATGGTTCCGCCATCCGGAGTGAACTTGATGGCGTTGCTCACGAGGTTGAACAACACCTGCTTGATTTTCCGCTCGTCGCCGGTCAATAACTGCACGGTGTCGTCCATGTCGATCACAAGTTCGATGCGGTGGCGGGCGGCGGTTTCGGACATCAGCGCCGTCGTGGATTGCACCAACTCCGGCAGGAAGATTTCCGCCGGATACAGTTCCATCTTGCCCGCTTCGATCTTGGTCAGGTCGAGGATGTCATTGATAAGACTGAGCAAATGACGGCCCGATTCGAGGATGTCGGTGACGTACTCCGCCTGTTTTTCGTTCAGTGGTCCGAAAAGTTCGTCCTGGAGGATTTCGGAGAAACCGATCACCGAATTGAGCGGCGTGCGTAATTCGTGGCTCATGCTGGTGAGAAACTCGGTTTTATGGCGGTTGGCTTCTACGGCCCTCCGGGTCTGAATTTCCAGTTCGCTTTTGGTCTGGATAAGCTCCATGTTTTTCTGCACCATCTGCTGGGCGATGTGCTTGATTTCCGTGACGTCCTGCATGAAGACGATGGCTTCTTCTGTCTTCTTGTTGTTGCTGATCGCGCCCAGCAGCACGCGCCCGCCGATGCTCAACTCCCGGCTGATGGATTCCGAATCGGAGTCGATGGCCTCGATGATTTCAGCGATGGCCGGATCGTCCGGTTCGAGCAGATCTCGAATATTCCTACTGATTCCCATACGTTGCGCCTTGAGGAAATCCACCATCGCATCGTTGCGGAAGGTGATCGCCCCGTTTCGGTCGCAGCAGAAAATCGGGTTCGGGCTTTGGTGAGGCACGCGGGAAAGACGTTTGACCTCTTTCGACAGCGAACGAAGTTTTTCGTGGTCGAGGAAATTCTTGAATCCCAGTCCCAGACGGACGGCGAGGTAGTCGAGTAGCTCCCCGGAGCGTTCCAGGATCGTGGGATCGCCATCGACGAAAACCATACCTCCCAGCACCTCTCCCTTGAACAGCAAAGGAACGCCGAGCAGGGTGTAGTGGTTGCCCCGGCGGTCCTCCATGTCGCCCGCAATCGACTTTTTGCGTTCGATGAAGGTGTGGCAGAACTCTTGCGGATCGTTGAGCATACGAATCAGCAGGCGGTAGAGATCGGGTTCACCTTGGTAGACAATGGGTTTGAGCCAGTCGCTTTGCGAGCCCTTGGTGAACACCAGACCGTGCAAAAAACCGAAAAAATCCAGGCTGTGCCGTAAGATATGCTTGGTGACCTCATTCAATTCGAAATGCACGGCGGTGTGGTCGGAGACCTTGCACAGATAGAGCAGGGTTTTCTCGTTGCGAAAATTCACCGGGATGTTCGGCAGACGCTGGCTCATTCTTTCCCCTCCTGGGGCAGATTGCGAAGGATGTCGCGGACGAAGGTCCGGGTGTCGATGGGCTTGGCGAGGTATCCCACGAAGCCCTGTCGCAGCAACGCTTCCTGGTCGCCCTTCATCGCTCTGCCTGTCACGGCGACAATTGGGATGGAGTTGGGTGCGGTTTTTTCACGAATGATTTCAGCCGCTTGCAATCCATCCACATACGGCAGTTGGATGTCCATCAGGATCAGGTCCGGTCGATGTTTCACGGCGCTTTCGATGGCGGCGAGACCGTCCGAGGCTTCGAGCGTGTCGTGGCCTGCCAGGCGCACGAGATCTCGAAACAGTTTCAGGTTCTTGGGGTCGTCTTCGACGATCAGAATGTTCACGATTCAAACCGCGATGCTAAAGGCCCAGGTCCGTCAATGATTGCGGTAATTGTAGCATATCGAGCGCGACTTTCAAACCAAGACGAGCGTAAAAATCGATTTAGTATACTTCTTTTTTCGGTGGAATTTGAAAATGGGGGGAAATCCGAAGAACGAGCCGAAAGAATTGTAGCGGCGAGGCGTAAGCCCGCCTTGAACTCGGTCTTTTTCCGGCAGGCTTACGCCTCGCCGCTACAGTTAATTGGAGGGTTCGAATGGTTTCTATCTCTTCATTTTTCCCGAAAAAAAAATTCACCCCCGGCGACACGGAATTTGTCGGAGCATCTTGACCGGGAGGGCAAGCTATATTATTCTGGAGGGGTCTGAAACGTGTTATCGTAAAAAAAGGAGAGAAGCCATGTCGCGTCGCGTTCTGGTGGGATTGGTTTGCTTGACTCTCGTTTGTTTGTGCGGGTCGGCGTTTGCCCAATCCAAAGAAGAATTGAAGGAAATGCATCGGGCTAAGGCCAGCCTCATCAATGATTTTTATAAAAAGACCTTGAAGCCTTTGATGAATTGTTACCGTATCGGCTTGCAGAACTACCAGCAGATGCTTCCCACGGAACCCGACCGCAACCAGCAGGCGGTGGACGTCATCAAGGAATGCACGACCAAATACACCGACTCGTGCGACGACGAGAAAATCATGAAGGTCAAAGGTGAAGTCCTCGACGCCATGATGAGCCTTGTGGAATTCGGCAACTCCTACGTGTCCAACCAGCGAAAATACGACAAGCGGGTGCTCGATCTGCGCACCTCGCCGCGCAAAAAGCAGAAGGCGATTCAGGCCGACATCGAAAAATATCAGGTGGTGCTGGAATCGCAGAAGAAGCAGATCAAACCGATGATGCACGATTATCAGGAATTGCAAAAGAAGATCAAAGAATGGAAAAAAGGCGTCAAAAAGGAAATCAAGGATATCGCTTCGAAGCTTTAACCATTCAGGTTCGTTCCCGGTACCGTTTCGAGGGGCTGCGAGCCCCTCTTTTTCGTGAGATCCCATGAAAACATCCTGCCGAATTTTCACCATCCTGTGTGCCGTGCTGCTTGGCGGCTTCATTCCCGCCTTCGCCGGGGAAGACGACGCCTCGGAACCTTTCGAAGCATGGAAAGACTCCGGTGAACCGCATGGCGAGTACTGGGTTCCACCCGAAAACGAACCCGTGACCTATCCGAAATACGAGCGTTGGGGCGTAATTACCGCCGAGAAGGAAGACGACGACGACGAGGAAACCGTCTCCAAAGCGGTTGCTCCGCAGCCCACCGACCCCACGCACTGCCCCCTCTGGCACAATCGCCCCAAGGCTCGTACCTGGGCCAAATATCATCGCAAGCACCATTTCATGGGATTGAAACGCTACCCCGGCGAAGTGATGATCCTGCATCGCCACGACGACTGGAAGGCTCCCATTCGCATCGGCGGCGAGATCCGTCTCAAGCGCATCGTGACCGATGGCGACTCCCCCTATGCCGTGCTGTCCATCGGCAAAGGGATGCTTTGCGCGGCGGAGGAAATCAAGGTCGAGGTGGACGATCAGCCTACGCCGGGAACCGTGATTCTCGCCATTGAACCGGATTTCGTGCTGGTCGAACATCAGTCCTCGTTGGGGGTATGGCTGGCGCACGAGGCGAAAATGCCGGCCTGGCGCATGGTTTGGGACACCGGCGTGGAAATCGAATTGGAAGATGAAGTCGGCCCCGCCAGCAAAACCACGTTCAAGAAGAAATCGAAGAAAAAGGTCAAAGGCCAGAAAAAACGGGCCAAAACACGAGCAAAAAAGAAATGATTCCCGATTATTCCCGATCCAATACGGCCAGCAATTCGAGGTGGTGGGTTTGGGGAAACATGTCGAAAGGCGTCACCGCCTTGAGCGTGTAGCCGAACTCGTGCACCATCATCGCCATGTCCCTGAGTGCGGCCATCGGGTGGCAGGAGACCATCAGCACCCGCCGGGGAGGCGCGGAGGCAAACACTCCGGCCAGCGCCTTCATGCCTGACCGGGGAGGATCGGCCACAAGCAGCGGAGCCGGGGGACGCTCTTGCAGGATTTTGGCGGTGGAAACGTCTGTTTCCTGACGAATTTCAAGAGGTTGGGTACAATCCGAGAGGTTTTTATGCAACGCCTCGCAGGACGCCGGGTTGGATTCGGCGATCATCCCCGCCGGGTAGCGTTCGGCCAGATGCAGTGTGAAATTCCCCGCCCCGGCATACAATTCCACAAAGGCATCGCCTTCGGGAAACCATTTCACGGCTTCGGCCAGGAGTTTTTGATTGATCTCCCGATGAATCTGCACGAACACGCCGGGTTGGAAGTAAAGATTTCGTTCCAGGCTGCTTTCCGCGAGCCAGTTCTCATTTTCATTCACGGAAACGCCTGCCTGAACCATGGCCGCGAGATGCAGTGATTCCCTAATTTTTTCGGGATGTTGCAGGGAAAATCCTCTTTGGGGGTGAACGTGCAGCCCTCGGTTGCCATCGCGGTCCACGTAGAGTTCGAAATCCGCTTCTCCCGGCGGGAACTGCTCCAGTTCCTTTGCCAATTCGCGAGCGAATTCCTCCAGGCGAGGATCGAGCACAGGACAGCCTCGAAAGGGGATCGCCCGATGCGATTGGCTTTCCAACATCCCGAAATGCTTGGATTTTCTATGCAACCGACACCGGACTCGGTGGCCGAAGGCGCTTGCAACAACCAGGGGGTGCAGCACGGAAACATCGAGATTCACCCGAGGACGGGCCATTTCGTCGTGCAAAAGCCGCTGTTTCCAATGTCTTTGGGCGGTGAGATCCAGGTGTGCCCAGGAGCAGCCCCCGCAGCGATCCGCCACCGGGCAGCGCGGCTCGATGCGCTCTGGGGACGACTTCTCCAACCGTTCCATGACCGCGAAAGCATGGCTTTTTTTGCTTTTCGTCACGCGGATCAGGCCCTCGTCTCCCGGTGCGGTTTTTTCCACGAAGACGACCTTGCCGTCGGGCAGATGGCCCACGCCCATGCCGCCGAAGGCCAGACGCTCGATGACGACCGGAACCGAGGCTTCGGTTCGGGTGGGGGAAAGGGTTGATTTTCGCCGTGTTTCGTCCATTGCAATTCCGGGTCGAAGCAGGTAACGTGACCGAAGGTCTGCCGCCGAGGTCTCTTGCAGCAGTACCACGAAACACAGCGGATTGACAATGCCGGAGGAGCGCCATGAAACCGATTCGCGTGGGAGCCGCCAGCCTGAACCAGACCCCGCTGGAATGGGAAGGCAACGCCCGTCGCATCGCCGAGGTGATCGAACAGGCGAAGCGGGAGGGTGTTTCGCTGTTGTGCCTGCCGGAAATGTGCATCTGCGGATACGGCTGCGAGGACGCCTTCCTCTCGCACGGCGTGCAAGAAACCTGTCTGGAAGTGCTTCACGACCTGCTGCCGCTTACCAAGAATATCGTGGTATCCGTCGGTCTGCCGCTTCGGCTGCGAAATGCGGTGTTCAACACCGTGGCTTTGCTGGCGCAGGGTCGCGTGCTGGGATTTTCCGCGAAGCGCCACCTTGCCGGCGATGGCATCCACTACGAACCCCGCTGGTTCAAGCCCTGGCCGTCGGGTCGGGTGGCCCACCTGGACTGGAACGGCGAACGCCTGCCCGTGGGCGATCTGCTGTTCGATTGCGGCGGGGTGCGCGTGGGTTTCGAGATTTGCGAAGATGCCTGGGTCGCCGACCGGCCCGGCAGCCGTCTGGCCCAAAAAGGCGTGGATATCATTTTCAATCCCTCGGCCAGCCACTTCGCTTTCGGCAAATCGCGCACTCGCGCACATTACATCCTCGATGGCTCACGTGCCTTCGGCGCGGGTTTCGTCTTCGCCAACCTGCTGGGCAACGAGTCGGGACGCGCGATTTACGACGGGGAGACGATGATCGCTCACCTGGGCCGCACGCTGGCCAGAGGCAAACAATTTTCATTCGGGGACTCGGTGCTCACCACCGCCGTACTGGATGTGGACCTGGGACGCCTCAAGCAAAGCCACATGGCGAGTTTCCAGCCCGACCTGGACGACAACGAAACCGACGTGGTGAAAATCGCTTTCAACTATCCCGATCTCGCCCCCGAAAAACTCACCCCCATTCCACCGGACTGGGAACATGGAGAGCACGTAAAAGAAGAGGAATTCACACGGGCCGTGTCGTTGGGGTTGTTCGATTACCTGCGCAAAAGTTATTCGCGGGGCTTCGTGGTGTCCATCAGCGGGGGTGCGGATTCCGCCGCCGTATCCTGTCTCGTGGGCTTGATGGTGCGGCTGGCTGAAAAAGAACTCGGCTTGATGGAATTCAAGGAAAAGCTTCATTATATCAAAGAGTTACAAGACGCTGGCGACGTTGCTGAGGCGACCGGCGCTCTGCTGACCTGCGTCTATCAAGGCACTCGCCACAGTTCTTCCACGACTTTTAACGCCGCCAAAGGCGTGGCCGAAGCCATCGGGGCGCGCTTTGCCCGCTTCGACGTGGATGGCTTAGTGGGGCAATACACGCGGCTGGTGCAAGATCTGGAAGGCCGCGAACTGACCTGGGATCGCGACGACCTCGCCTTGCAGAACATTCAAGCCAGAGTACGGGGGCCAGGCGCGTGGATGCTCGCCAACCTGCACGGAGCGTTGCTGCTGGCTACGTCGAACCGTTCCGAAGCCGCCGTGGGATACGCCACGATGGACGGCGACACCTGCGGCGGGCTCAGTCCCATCGCAGGCATCGACAAAAACTACCTGCGCCGCTGGCTGCGCTGGCTCCAGGAAGAAGGCCCGGAAGGGCTGGAGGCGATTCCGGCGCTCGAAGCGGTCACGAGGCAGGCTCCCACCGCCGAGTTGAAGCCGAAAGAGTTCGAGCAGACCGACGAAGGCGACCTGATGCCGTATGATCTGCTCGATGCCATCGAGCGGGCGGCGATTCGGGACAAAATGATGCCGCTGGAAGTATTTCGAGCGTTGCGTGGGGAATTCGGAGCCATCGAGGCGGGCCGTCTCGCGACGTGGATCGAGCGCTTTTTCACACTGTGGTGCCGAAACCAGTGGAAGCGCGAACGCTACGCCCCCGGTTTTCATCTGGACGACGAAAACCTGGACCCGAAAACCTGGTGCCGTTTCCCCATTCTTTCCGGGGGTTTCGAAAGAGAATTGCAGGTGTTGCGCGCCTACGTCGCCAAGGAGCGATAGCGTATGTTTCCGCGACTCGTGCTGTTCGATATCGATTTGACGCTGATTCGCTCGACGTTGCCCAAGGGACCGGGCATGGCGGCGTTGGGCGGCATTGTACAGGAACTCACCGGTTTCGAGGGCGATTTGCGCATTCCCGTGCCTGATGGCCAGACCGACCCCGACATCGTGCAACAGCTTTTCGAGATGAACGGCCTGGTTTACGAAGAGGCGTTGTATGAAAAGGTCATGTCGCGTTACTTCCCGAAATTAAAAGAGATTTTCTCCACCGAGGGTCTGATTCGACTGTTGCCCGGCGTGCGTGAACTGCTCGAAGAACTCCACCGCCGCCCGGATTTTTATACGGCGGTCGTCACCGGCAACGACGAGCGCGGGGCGGACATCAAACTCACTCCTTTCGAGTTGCGTGCTTTTTTACCCATCGGAGCGTACGGATCGGATTCGACTGACCGGGGCGAACTTATCCGCATCGCCACAAAACGCGCCAGATTACACTATAATACTGATTTCATTCAGGAATTCACCTTCATGATCGGCGACAGCCCCAACGACATCCGCGCCGCGAACCAGGCCGGAGTACGTGCCGTGGGCGTGCTGACCGGCAATGCCGGCGAAGACGACCTCAAGCAAATCGGACCTTGCCGGGTTGTGGCGGATTTGTCGAATACGGAAGAGATGGTCGCGATGCTGTCGGACCGATAACGGGAGACGAGTCGGGTTTCATCCCTAAAAAGGGTTCAGGAAACGAAACCTTCTCCCGATTCAGGAGTGTTTTTTCTCCACCGGGTTGAGCACTTCGAGCTTGTTCTTGAGTTGGATCAGCCGCACGGCGCTGCCGATCAGCGGCGAGACGATGCCGACCATCAACGAACCCCAGATCAACGCCGTGACATCCATGCCCAGCGAACTGGAATTCGGGTTGTAACCGAAACGAGCGCCCGTCACGCCTTTGGTACGAGGAGATTTCCACGACCCGAATTTCTGCGAAGAGGAGGGAGCAGACATCGAACGTCCTCCATGAAAATCGTTTTCAATCGTGTATCACTTGCCAATTCAGTGGAACTTCGACGGTATAGCACAACTTCTCGAGCGGTGCAAATCCGAAATCGTCGATTTTCTTTCGGTATGCGTTTTCTTCCCGTCAGAGCGGCGCAAGTGTATGAATTTTTACGTCTTATCCGTGCTTTTCAGTCGTTTCGGATCAGCGCCAGGACGGCTTCGGTCTTCTCCTTCAACAACGCTTCGTCTCCCCGGCTTTCCACGTTGAGGCGAATCACCGGCTCGGTGTTGCTCGCACGCAGGTTGAAACGCCAGTCGGAGAAACGGAGGCTCACGCCGTCGGTTTCGTCGATATCGAGCGCTTCCGCCCCGAAATGGCTCTTGATGCGGGCGATCGTCTCCCCGGCGTCCGCGACGGTACTGTTGATTTCGCCCGAACAGGGAAAACGCCGCTGGCGATCCCGCACCATGTCGGACAATTTCATGCCGGTTTCGCTCAAGGCACGCACGACCAGCAGCCAAGGAATCATTCCCGAATCGCAGTAGCTGAAATCCCGGAAATAATGGTGGGCGCTCATTTCGCCGCCGTACACGGCGTCCTCACGGCGCATCCGCTCCTTGATGAAGGCGTGCCCCGACCGGTGTTGCAGGGCGACTCCCCCGGCTTCCTCCACCATCTCGATGGTGTTCCAGGTCAGGCGGGGATCGTAAATCGCCTTGCCGCCCGGAAAATCCGCCAGCAACTGTTTCGCCAGCAAGCCAACCAGGTAGTATCCTTCGATGAAATCCCCGTTTTCGTCGAAAAAGAAGCAGCGGTCGAAATCGCCGTCCCAGGCGATGCCCAGGTCCGCCCCGCTTTCGCGCACGGCGTTCGCGGTGGCGTTGCGGTTTTCCGGCAACAACGGGTTGGGAATCCCCGCCGGGAAGCTGCCGTCCGGATTGTGGTGAATTTTCACGAATTCGAAGGGCAGATGTTTTTCCAGAAGATCGATCACCGGACCCGCGCAGCCGTGGCCTGGATCGGAGACGATTTTCAGCGGCTTGAGCGTGTCCAAGTCCACGAAACTCAACAGTTTTTCGACGTAAGCGTCCCGGATATCCACCTGCTCCAGCGAACCGGTGGTTTCGGCGGGCTCTCCCGGACCTTCGGCGGCCAACGCGCCGATGTCCATCAGGCCGGTTTCGCTGCTGATGGGCTTGGACTGCTCGCGGACGAACTTCATCCCATTGTAATCACTGGGGTTGTGGCTGGCCGTGACCATCACTCCACCGTCGGCGTTCAAATAGCTTGTGGCGAAGTAGATCGTTTCCGTGCCGCACAGGCCCACGTCGAGGACATCGACCCCGGCACTTCGCAATCCCTCGGTGAGCGCCGCCACGATGGCTTCGCTCGATGGCCGTATGTCGCGGCCCACCACCACTTTTTTCGCCCCTTTGACCACCTTCGGGTAGGCGCGACCGATGTTGAAAGCGAGGTCTTCGTTGAGTTCGTCGGGAATTCGTCCCCGCACGTCGTAGGCTTTGAAACAGGCCGGGATGCTCATGGGATCCTCTCCTTATGCACGCGATTTCGTAAAATTGCAGAAATTTGCATGTTTTTATATCGGTTGTTACTTGGTTTTAGCGATCATTTTTCGCGGGTGCCATGGGCCAACCGCAGGTTGCCCATGGACATCGTTCGTACACGGGCAAGCGGACGTTTCACGTCGCTTGGCCCGTGCCACCCTTTGGTTCAGGGAGTTCTATCGCTAACATCAAATAGCAACGGCTATCCTGCAAAAGATAATGTCAAGCGCACTGTTTTCGAGGTCAAAACGTCATTATTTTCCCGGCAATGACCAGCCCAGGCGTTCCATCACCTGCTTGATATCTTCCCAGACCTCCCGCTTGGCTTTGGGATTGCGCAGAAGATAGGACGGGTGGAAGGTCGGCATGGTGGGAATCGAATCGTAGCGATGCCATTCTCCGCGCCAGCGGGTGATCGGGGTTTTGACCACGTTGAAATCGTTGAGCAATGCCGCCGTGGGGATTTTTCCCAACAAAACCAGCACTTTGGGTTCGATAAGCTGAATCTGCTGCCGAAGGAAGGGGATGCAGGTCTGCATTTCGAGGGTTTCGGGATTGCGGTTTCCGGGGGGACGACACTTGACGATGTTGCCGATGTACACCTTTTCTCTCGGTACGCCCATGCCTTTTTCGATGATGTCGGTCAGCAGCTTGCCCGCACGTCCCACGAAAGGTCGCCCGGTGCGGTCCTCGTCCGCGCCCGGACCCTCGCCGATGAACATCACCTCGGCCTTGGGATCGCCCTCGCCGAAGACGATTTTCGAGCGCCCCTGACACAACGGACAGCGTTGACAGTCACCAATAACTTGTTGAAGATCCTCAAGATTTTCCGTTTCCGGCAATTGTTCCTCCAGGTCGCGGGAAGGTTGCGCCACAGCGATGGGAGGCGCTGCGGCAGGAGGTGGCG
Source organism: Myxococcota bacterium (assembly GCA_963663525.2). GTDB lineage: Bacteria > Myxococcota_A > SURF-8 > SURF-8. The sequence continues at coordinate 784,435 of CAXXHC010000001.1, read as the reverse complement.
CAGAAGGTTGACGGCGCATCGGCGGTGCGGCGCGGCGCTCACCTCCCGACGTGGAAGACCACGAGCTTCGAGACGCTCCCCCCGGGGGAGCCCCTGCCGGGCGTTGCATGGTTTTCCTTGAGATTTCGGGAGGTTGCAGGGGTGGAAGACCCAGTTTTCCTACCGGGATTTCCTCGACACCGAGGCTTTTCCACCATTCCAAGAGCGCCAGCACGTCGCGGGCGCATTGGCGGGCGCTGTCGTTTTCACGGCTCATGACGAGGAATTGTTCTCCTTGTCGTTCGCGGGTTTCGAATCTTTCGGAGGATTCGAAGGGTTTTCGTTCCGGTTCGTGTTGGCGTTTTTAGAAGGTTTCGCACTTCCACGCCGACCCGTGGTTTTCCCGGAGGAACCCCTCGACTTCGATCCGCCCCGCGAGCTTTTACGAGACGGTTTCTTTTTCGCCGCCGCCTCCGTGCGTCGCTTCTGCACGTGGTCGAGAATCACCCGCGCCACCTCGCTTTTTTTCATCAGCGGCAGGGATTCGACGTGGGAGTGACGATCGATGATGTGCACGGCGTTGGTGTCCACCTCGAATCCGGCGCCGACGCGGGAAATGTCGTTCATCACGATCATGTCCAGCTTTTTGTTTTTCAGTTTGTCTTTGGCGTTTTGCAGCACCTGCCGGTCTTCGGCGGCGAACCCGACGAGATACTGTCCGCGCTTGACCTTATTGCCAAGCTCCATCAGGATATCCGGAGTGCGCACGAGGGTGAGAGTCAAATCTCCGTCGTGCTTTTTGATTTTGCTGTCCTGAGTGCGTTCGGGGCGGTAATCGGACACGGCGGCGGACTTGATGATGATCTGCGCCTTGGCGAAGCGCGCCATGACCGCTTCGTGCATTTCCAGGGCGCTTTTCACTTCGACGGTTTCCACGTCGAAAGGTGCGGGCATCTGGTGGGGCCCGGTGACGAGCAACACCTTCGCGCCTCGCGCGCGGGCTTCACGCGCCAAGGCGAAACCCATTTTTCCCGACGACCGGTTGGTCAGATAGCGTACCGTGTCGAGCCTTTCCACGGTGGGCCCGGCGGTAATCAGCATGGTTTCGTCGGTCATGTCCTGCTGGTCGGTGCGGGCGGCGTAGATCGTGGCGTCAAGCACGAGGTTCAGATCGGCTAGGCGTCCGCTTCCCGTCTCGCCGCAGGCAAGGTAGCCTTCGCCGGGCGGAACGATCGTGATTCTTCGGAAGGCACTGAGTTTCTTCGTGTTTTCGGTGACGATCTCGTTTTTCCACATGGCCCAGTTCATCGCCGGAGCCAATACCACCGGCGCACGCGTGGCCATCAGCAGGGTGGTGACGATGTTGTCGGCCAGTCCTCCGGCCAGCTTGCCGATGGTGTTCGCCGTGCAGGGCAGCACCACGGCGGCATCGATATCGTGGGCCACCGAAATATGCCCGATGCGCAACTCGTCGGAGAGGTTGAACAGGCTCGTCAGTACGGTTTTTCCGGTCAGCGCCTGAAACGTCATCGGCGTGATGAATTCCTGGGCGGCTGCCGTCATCGCCACACGCACCGTAGCGCCGTTTTCGATGAGCAGCCGGACGAATTCCGCCGCCTTGTATGCGGCAATTCCCCCCGTGACGCAGACGAGAATCTTTTTGTTTTTCAGCATGGGTTCGTTTTTCTCCCTTTGCGGAACGACACATAGGTTCCTTATACCAGAATCGCCGGGAGGGGAGATAGGGATTTTTTCGCGCCATGAAAACCGGGGTTGCAAGTGGGAAATGGACCCAAACCTCTACAAGATTAACGAAAAACTATTGAGGGAAGGTTGCATCCGGCTTCGTCTATGGCTATATGGATTTAAGATGTTTGTAATGTTCCGGGAAAAACGGGCTTTTCCTTTTTTCCCGATGTGCCGTGGATCGTATCCGAAAGAGGAACAATGACAGCGACGAGCCGCCGGTTGCCGTGGACGCCGGGCCTGTTGATGGGCCTGTTCGTGTGTTTTATATCGATGCTTTTCGCCGCAAATGGCTTCGCACAGGAGGCCGGAGACGGCTCGGTGGAACCTCCCGCTCCCGATGAAGCGACCCCGGATCTCGAACAGATGCTGGCGGACATCGAGAATTCTTTGGTTGCTCCAGCGGAAGCACTTGACGAACCCGAATCCGATACCCCCGCTCCCGCTACGGTGGATGAATCGGAGGTCGGCGGACCGGATCGGCTGGGCGTCCGGGAGTTTTTCGACGAACAGACCTCCTCCGGGAAGATCTGGCAGTACATCAAGCCCCACATTCTGCTGCGCTCCGGACTCATCAGCGAGGAACGAGACATCACCAACCGCGTGTTGCGGCAGGCGGGTTTCAAGCTTTACGACGCCCAGTTCGGCTTCATCGGGCAACTCGACGAATACGCTTTCGCCAAAAAATGGAAGCTGGCCGTGCGCTACGCCGCCAAAGCCAACTTCGCCAGTGGTGCGGAAATCAGCGACACCTACGGTGAAACCGAGGTCTATTCGTCGGCTTTCGGCGCGAAATTGCGCATCGGTGTTTCCAAGGTACCGTTTTTACACGGAGAATTGGTGTCGGATCACCTGATGTATTTCTACGACCGGCCCCAGTACGTCAAGCCCTACGGTTCCTCCTACCTCAAGGAACTGGTGCATATCGGACTGAAACGCCATGCGGGCATCGGTCTGCAACTGCACGCGCTCGACAAAGCGTTTACCCTTGAAGGCGGAGTATACACCGGGCTTTCCAAGCCTCTGGAGGAAGTCTGGGGCACCAACGTGTTCGCCGGACGTTTCACCTTCAACAGCGTGGACTGGATTCACGAACGGGTGCGCATCGAGGTCGGATGCGGCGGTTTCTACCAGAAAAAAATGCCGCAGATTCTCGAAAACAGCCGTTACGCGATGAGCGCGGACGCCCGGTTGCACGCCTTCGGGGCATTCCTGGGTGCCGAATGGGCCTTGCAGGTGATGGACGACCAGAAGCGCGCCGTCGATTACATCGTAGCTAACTACAAAGATGCCACCACCCGCGCCATGGGCTATCAGGTCTACGCCGGGTATTCCTTCCCCAAGCGGGAATACGAAATCGCCCTGCGTTACCAGTGGTGGGACCCGGACGACACCAACCTGGACAAGCCCATTCCGCAAAACGCCAACCAGGCGCGGCGCTGGATGACGGTGGGGTTGAGCTGGTGGCCCATCAACCTGATGCGGCTGATGGTCAACTATACGCACAAACAGGAACTCGAATCGGCGGGCGCGGAAGAATACACCGCCTCGCGGCTGAAAAATGTCGCCAACGACGAAGTGATTTTCCTTTTACAGGTTCATATTTAGATGTTATTGTTAGCTAGTAAAAGTTACATTTAAGAAGGTTAAACTATGGCAGGAGGAACGCAATGAAACGCATGGGAACGGCGCTGACGGTCCTTTCGCTGGTATGGGCGGCCTGGAGCACTGCCGATGCGGGCATCAAAAAAGGCCCCTACATTCAACAACTTGGCAAAAATGGAGTCACCATCGTCTGGGAAACGGAGTCTGACAGCGGTGGCACGCTCGAATACGGACCGGGTGACATGTTGACCCAGAAGATCGAAGCTCAGGCCGGAAGTATGCATGAGGTTCGTCTCGAAGGACTCGAAACCAACACCGCTTATACCTACAAAGTGACGAGCGATGGGGAAGAGACCGAGCCGGTGGTGTTCTGGACGGCGATTCCGGCCAGCGAGCCGTTTCGGTTCATCGCCTATGGCGACTCCCGTTCGAATTACCTGGATCACCAGAAAGTGATCAACGCGATGGTTCGGGAATCCCCGGATATTTACATGAATACCGGGGATCTCGTGCGCACCGGCACCGACGCGGAAGGATGGCAGGAGCATTTCGACATCGAAAAAGAACTGATGGCCACCACTCCGCTGCTGCCGACCATCGGCAACCACGACACCAATAGCGGAAACTGCGACCTGTACAAAGAGTATTTCTCGCTGCCGAAGCTCTCCAGAGACGAGGAAAACCACTTCGACGAACACTATTACTTCCAGGATTACGGCAACACCCGTTTCATCGGTCTGGACGATCAGGTGGCCTCGTTGGCGGTGGGATCGCCCCAGCAGGAATGGCTGATGGCCGTGCTGCAGGACGCTTCGGAAAACCCCGAAATCCTTCACATTTTCATCGGACTCCACGTCGGACCGTACACGGCCAAGTCCGGTCGTTCGGGCAATGCCAACCTGAGGGCGATCATGGATCAGTTGAAAGCTTACAACGTCACGGCCATCATTTCGGGCCACGACCATCATTATTATCGAGGTGAAGCCGCCAACGGGCTGAACTTCATCGTCAGCGGCGGCGGCGGCGCGGGCCTGTACGAATGCGAACCTCGCGAGGAGCACGGCGTGTTCAACCACATGTGCGAAGAAGTCAACCACTATGTCGTGTTCGACATCAACGGTCCCAACATCAGCGCGACCGCCAAGACGTATGACGGTCGCATTCTGGAGACCTTCGAATGGGTCAGCAGCAAGCAGGTCGTTTCGAACGGCGACGGTTCCGATGCGAATCCGGACTCCGGATCGAACGACGATGAACTTCCCGGAAGTTCCGCTACCAGTGAAACATACGACCCGGAATACGGTTTCGGGGGTTGCCAGGCGACCGGCGGCGGCGCAGCCGTTTCGCTCGTGATTGCCGCAAGCCTGATTGGATTTGGAGTTCTGCGCCGCCGAAGGGTCGTGCGCTAGGTTATATTATCGTATAAAAGGGTGAGGTTGATGAACGTTCCTCGCAGATTTCTGTTTTTCGTCCTGTTTTCACTCGTTCTGGCTTCGTGGGCTCTAAGTGCGTGCGAATCCAACGAAAAAGTGTCGCCTTCGAATGGCGACCAGGAAAGCAGCGCCGCCGAGGTATACAATAAAATCAACCTCGTGCAGTATCACAACGCCCAGGGAGCCTCCATCGCCGTGGATACCAGCGGCACGGTCTGGGCCGCCTCGGCAGCAGGATTGCTCGGTTTCAATCCTGGCCTGAATTGGGACGACGACGAAGACGACGGACTCATGCTGCAAGACGCGCAAACCCTTGAAAACTGGCCGGAAAATGCAGTCTCTTGGCTTTGTATCGACGCGACGGACACGATCTGGCTCGGAACGAAAAACCGCGTGTTCGTGTACGATACCGGACAAAGCACGACCGGCGTTTCCGACGATACGTTCGAAGAAGCGCCCGTTTCGTCGTTTATGGAAGGCAACCGTGAAATCCTCGCTGCCACCTGCAACAAGGGCGGCGGCGGCCTGTTTCTGTCCACCAGCAACGGCCTGATGGCCCTGCTCAACGAAACGGATGCAGAGGGCGCCACCGTGGTCCGTATCGCGGATTACCGCAATTCCGGAACGCCGCTCGCCGGACGACCCTATCCCATTTCCACCGATACCAACGGCTGGCTCTGGGCGCAGGTGACCGAGTCCGGCAATGCCGAAATCCAGGCTTACCGGTTGGCTCCGGTAGGAGGGCAGGGCTTCGATTTCGTGGAAAGACACCGTTTTCCCGCACTGAATTTCGCCCCGAAAATCATCGCCGCTGACGGCGAGGACGGGGTGTGGTTCATCCGTGACGACGACGCCGTCTATCTGGCGCACAAGGGTACGTTGAGCGACACCACGGACGACAAAATCGTCGTGTTCGTCTCCGGGGATTCCTCCAAATTCGAGGGGTTGTACCCCATCGGTTTCGGTCGTGCTTTGGCCTACGAAGACTACGGGCTGCACCTTTTCCTGTTGGATATCGGTGAGTTGGACGACGATACGGACAATGTGTCCAAGGAACTGGATGACGAGGGTTTTACCGGCCTGGACAACCGCCTCGAATCGGCGGCGTATATCGAGGGCAAAGGTCTTTGGTACAGCAGCCGCATGGATTTCGGCTTTTTCGAATTCGACGACACCCTGGAAACCGCCGGATGGACTCCGCGTGATTACAGTTCCCTGGGGCACGTCCCGTTCAACGATCTTTCGGGCTTCGCCTCGAAGGACGGTGCGGTCTTCTTGGGCGGACCCAGTGGGGTGATGGAAATCGCCATCGGCGAAGACGCCGAACCGGAAGAGTATGAATTCACCTATCATTCGATCGACCGGCTGGATTCGGAGGTGCCGTTCGGGATCACCTCCATGGAAAATTTGGGCGAGGGCGTGGTGTTCGGCGGGTACAATCTGGGCTATCTGCCTCCCGAAGACGAGCCGGTTCTCTGGAACAGCAGCGGCGCTCCCAGCGGAGTGGAGATGCTGAAAGTCGGTCCCCAGAATTACGTCTGGGTGAGTTCGGTCCAGTACATCAGTGGGTTGCCTTTCGGGCGTCTCGATGTCTATTCTCCGCATGGCACTCCCGACAATTCCGGCGACGACAACTGGAACGAGATCGACACCGACTATTTCGGTGCGCAGACCTCCGGTTATCTCGCCAATACGATGGCCTTTTTCGACGACTGCCACGGGCTGATCGGCAACGCCCTGGGGTTGCATTACTACGACTGCGGTGGCTCGTTGGCCGAATCTTCGGACGACGTGGGCATTTCTCCGCTTCTGGAGGAGGCAAGGGAAGTCGAAACCATTCTTCCCGATCCGAGCAATGAGGGCGGATTCTGGGTCATGACGCTGGAAGGTCTGCTGTATTACGACACCGCCAAAACGGTGTCCGTGGACGACGACCAGCTGGTCGATTACGACGAGATCGAAAAGCCTTCCTATTCCATGGCGATGGATGACGAAGGCCGCCTGTATTACTTCATCGATTACGGCCTTTTCGTGCACGATCCGATGGGAACCCCTCTCGATCCCTCCGACGACCAGGGCCTGTTGATCGATGTGGAAGGGGCGCGTTCGGCTGTCGTACAGGTGGATTTCCGTAACGACGTCTGGTTCGCCTACAACGGCGACGGCAAGGGCATCCACCACCTGCGCATCGAAAATCTCAAAATGCACTCCTGGGACAACGCCTTTACTCCGATTCCCACGGACGGAACGGGCGAAAGCGATCCGGGCGACTCTTCTTCGGGCGGGGAATCCTCCTCCGGGGGCGACGAGGACGCCACCGAGAGCGCAACCGAAGAGGTGGTGGAATAACCTCTTGATATTAAAGAGCATTTACGCAAAAGAGCGGGATGTAATCCCGCTCTTTTGCGTTGGAACTCTAGGAGTTTTCCTTCACACCTTCTACAAATCTTTCACCAGGCGAAAGCCGATATTGACGGCGCACAGGTCGCGCTTGCCGCTGCCCCGATAGCAGCAGCGGCAGAACATCTCGTACATCGTCCAGGCTCCGCCGCGCAACGTGCGCTGGTCCTCGCTGCCGTCCGGGGGAACGTCGTCCACCCAGTCGCGGATGTTGCCCGCCACGTCGCGCACGCCGTAGGGGGAGACGTCGGTGGGCGTGGTGCCCACCCGGCGCAGCCGGGGACGTTCCTGCGTGAAGCGCATGTTGGCGAAGGAAGGATCGAAACGGTTGCCCCAGGGGTAGCGTCGTCGGTCGGCTCCGCGGGCGGCGCGCTCCCATTCGGCGCTCGTGGGCAGGCGGTAGGTGATGCCGTCCTTTTCCGAGCGCCACCGGGTGTAGGCCAGGGCGTCCTCGAAGCTGATTCCCAGCGCGGGCCAGTTCCACTCCCAGCGTTCCGCCTCGTTTTCCATGACCGGGAGCGCGTATTTTCCGTCCGCTTCCTTGGGAAGATACGGGATGTTGGAGCCGTATTCCCTCGGCACGCGCGCCTCGGCCTGTTCGGGGTCGGTTTCGGCCAGCTCGTTGAGATACGCCACGTATTCCCGCAATGTCACCGGCACCCGACCGATGGCGTAGTCGGGGAGTTGCACCCGCTCCTCGTCGCCGCAGCCGAACGTCTCCGGGTCGCCGCCGATGATCTGCTCTCCGGCGGGAATCCAGATGAAGCCGTCGCCGACTTCCTCGCGGGTTTTGAGCTTGAGGTGAATGGCGACGCCCCGGTCGCGCTCAATCAGCACCGGGTAACGGGCCACGGAATAGCCGGGCTCGGAAATCACCACGAGATAGCTTCCGCAATCTAGCGAAACGCCGCGCGCGAGGTTTTCGAGGTCGTAATCCACCGGTTTCAGTTCCAGGCGGCGGCTGTTTTCGTGGTAGCGGAACAGCTCGACGCGGGCCTTTTCGGGCTCGAAAGTGACGGTCAACTGTCCCTTGCCGGTGAGCATCGGGGTGAAGCGCCCTTCGTCGTACTTGGTGACGAGACCCCGCCAGAACAGTTGCTGGGTCCGGTTGCGCTCTTTTTCGGCGGCGAGGTATTTTTCCCAGTACAACTCGGCCAGCCGCGCCTTGGCGTGGCTGTGGTGGGGTTCGAGTTCGAGGGCCATCAGGAAGAAGGTGATCGCCTCGTTGAAGCGCTCCGCCTCGTCCTGCTCGACGCTTTCCAGCGTTTCTTCAAGCAGCCAGATTTCTTTTTGCAGCCCGCCGGAATCCTCTTTGCGGGAACGCGACTTCAACGTTTGCAGCTTTTTGGCCGTTTCTTCGCGATTGGCGGCGATGTTGCGGTATTTGGCCGTTTCCTGCTCGCCTTTGGTCACTTTTTCGTCCGCTTCACGGCGGCGGCGTTCGAAAGCCAGAGTCCCTTCGAAGAAGGCGTGCACGTCGTCGGCCATGTCCTGCGCGGTGGGATAGCGGCCCTCCTGCGTGTAGCTCATGGCTTTGCGCACGATTTCGTCCAGCTCGCCGGGAATGTCCAGGTGGGGAGAACGCCGGGAGGGAAGGTCGATTTCTCCCTGCAACACCTCGTCGATGGCTGCATAGACGTCGGGAGCCTGTACGGGAGGCGTGTAGGTCAGCATTTCATATAAGAGTGCGCCCAGGCCGTACACATCCGTTCGGCGGTCCACGATCGAGTTTTCACCTCGAGCCTGTTCCGGGCTGAGGTAGGCGGGCGTGCCGACGATCACCCGGTCACGGGTTTCCTCGTCCCAGGTCAATTCGACCGGCCCCAACTCGGAATCGCAGATGCGCGGGACGACGAGCGCCAGACCCCAGTCCACCATCAGCGCCTCGCCGTAATCGCCGACCATCACGTTTTCGGGCTTGATGTCCCGGTGCACCACGCCACGTGCGTGGGCGTAATCGATGGCGCGGGCGATTTCCTGGAATAAACGCAGCATTTTCAGGCGGTTGTATTTGCCCAGCAGTTCCTTGTCACCACGGCGGAGTTTCGAAATGACGTATTTGAGCGAGTAGCCATAGAGGCGTTTCATGGTGAAAAAAAGCTGTCCGTCCTGGAACTTGCCCATCGAGTAGATCGGCACGATGTTCGGATGTTCCAACTGGCCGGTGATCTGGATTTCGCGCAGCAGCTTGTTGACTTCGCGAACGTTGGTGGCCTTCGACTTGCGCAGCATTTTCACGGCGACGTTTCGCTGGATGCCCTGGTCCTGGGCTGCAAGAATCCGCCCCATCCCGCCCTCACCGATCTTCGGGCCGAAATCGAGCCCCATCCGCACACGGGCGGGTTCGTTGGCGGGTGGCATCGGTCTAGGGGGAGGCGGTGGTGGCGGTGCTGCCGCCGGTTTCTTCGCCGCTTCACTGCGGAATTTTTCCAGCGAGGAGATGGTTTCGAGGTCGCTCAACGAGATGGACAGACTGTCCAGGCTCGAAAGAGAAAGTGCGCTGTTTTTTTCAGTCATGGAACGTTCCGGTTGTCGAATGGGCCGCCGTCGCGCGGTCCCATCCGGGAAAGCGTCGATCTGTCACGGGAAAACGCATCTACTGTACAATACTTTCGGAATTTTGAAAACCAAAACGACCGATCTTGCGAGGAAGGGTCTGACATGGACTTTCCATCTTTGATGGGATGTCGCCGGGTGTCTCTCCGGGTCGGTTTTCCTCCGGCGGCACGATGAAAATCCCATACGCGAGGTTTTGGGACACAGTATGACAGACAAAACGCAGTGGGAGGTGTCAGGCGGGCGGTACTGTTTCCGAATGTTGTGCGCGTGTTGGGAAGTGCAATTGCACGACGTCCTGGAATCTCAAGTTATTCAAGTACTAATGGCTTCAATTTGTCGCGGTATTTTAGGACAAATTAAAAAGTCTTCTTCCGCAGTCGCGCGCAAGCGCGCATTGCGGAAAAGAACTCTGTACGAAGGCGCTTTACTCCGAAGTCTCGCTATGTGGAATGAATGACGTGCGGTTGTTTTGAAAGGTTCGACTCGGCTCCGAGCCGTGTTGAAAAGAGGGAGAATGGTGTTTGCGCTTCCTGGGAATCATGGTTTTCGTCTGCGATCTTTCATTTTCGAAGGTCCTTTGGGCGGTATTGACGGCTGCTTTTCGCCCTCCGGACACACGGCGCCCGTCTTCTTCGTGGAGGTTCCGTCTGATCCGGCACGCAGGTAATGCAACGAGCGTATTTTCACACGAGCTCAGACGGGCGGTGAAGCGCCTGCCATTTCCGGTCTTTTCGCCTGCCCGAGTTCGTTTCCGTTTGGCGGATAGGCCGTCATGTTTTGTGCGCCGTCCGGCCTATCATGCTCCGTGACGAGTTCCAGCCGTCCCTTCTTGCACACCGGACACAAGAGCGGATCGTGCCCGGTGAGCGCCAGGTAGCGCTCGTCCCAGCTCATCTCGTCGTATCGCTCGATGGGTTCGGGTTCCGGCGCGCCGAGCAAGTCACGGCAACGCTTGATATTCCTCGCCCGAAAGCGGTTGGCGTGCAAGCCGTAATGCCGGATGCGCGTAAAGCCCTTGGGGAGAACGTGCATCAGGAAGCGCCGGATAAATTCGGTCGCCGAAAGAGTCATGACGCGCTTTTCCCCTTCCTTTTTGTAATCCTTGTACCGGAAGGAAACCTTGCCGTCTTTCATTGCGATCAAGCGCTGATCGGAGAAGGCCGTGCGATGAGTGTACCTGGCCAGGTAGTTGAGCGTCGTCTCCGGCCCGCCGAAGGGCGCTTTGGCGTAGACATGCCATTTCATCCCACGGTGCGTTTTGATGAACCGATCGAAAGCTTTCGGGCCGGCGAATTTCCCGGACTTTCCGGTAAAACGCAGTTTGCCCGCTTCATAGGCCCTTTTGAGCGCCTCCAGAAACAATCGCCTGAAGAGACTCTTCAGAACGTTCACATGCAGAAAGAAGTCCTCGCGGCAAGTCACCCAGCTTTTGCCGTCGGGCGAAATCCCGCCTCCGGGGACGATCATATGGACGTGGGGATGATGCAGCAAGGTGCTGCCCCAGGTATGCAGCACGCTGGTGAAGCCGATGTTCGCGCCCAGATGCCTGGGATCCCCGGCGATCGTGAGCATGGTTTTCGCCGAGGTCTTGAAGAGGATGTCGTAGATCACGCGCCGGTTGATCAGCGCCAAATCCTCTATCTCTTTCGGGATGGTGAAGACGATGTGAAAGTACGGTACGGGCAAGAGCTCGGCTCTGCGTCCGGCCAGCCACGTGGCCGAGGCCAGAGCGCCGCATTTGGGGCAGGCGCGATTGCCGCATGAGTTGTAGCCTTTGGTTTCGTGTCCGCATTGGTTGCAGCGTCTGTGCTCGCAGTGTCCGCCCATCTCGTTGGTGCGGCAGGCCATGATGTCACGAGCGGCCTTGGTCTGCTCGGGCGACAGGAGATTGCCGTACAGACCGAGAAACTCATCCCAATTCTTCCGGAGAAGTTCGGCCGTCGTGAGTCTGCTATTCGCCATGATTCGCCTCCGATCCCGGCAGGAGGTCGAAGGGGCTTTGCATCCCGGCGATGCGCGCCGTGGCGATGTGGGTGTAAATGGCCGTGGTGGATAAGGAAGCGTGCCCCAGGAGCACCTGGATCGTGCGTAGATCGACGCCGTTCTCCAGCATATGGGTGGCGAAGCTGTGGCGAAAACTATGAGGCGTTACCTTTTTGCTCGGCGCCAACCCCGATTGAATGGAGATTTTTTTGCAGACAATTTGGATGGAAGTGGTCGTAATGCAGCGTCCCTTAATTCTTCCTGGAAACAGCCATGGATTCTTACTGTTTGCCTGATGTTTTCCCGGCTTGCATGTTCTCCAGTAGTCCCGTAAGATGAGCAGCAGTTTCGGAGACAGCACGGTGTAGCGATCTTTGCTCATCTTGCCTTGGCGAACGCGGATGACCATTCTCTGGCTATCGATGTCGCTCGCCCGCAGATTCGCCGCTTCCGAGACGCGTAGACCGGAAGCGTACATGACCTGGAAGATCGTGCGATACCTGACGTTTTGGACGGCGTCTAGAAAACGGACGACTTCCGAAGGCGCAAGTACCACGGGAAGCGTTTTGGGCTCCCTGGCCGCTGGTATTGCCGCCAGCGGCCAGGGGCGGTCCATGACGTTGAGAAAGAAAAAGCGAAAAACCCGGGCATGAGAATTGACGCTCCCCGGAGTGAATCCGCGTTTCTCATGAAGATAAAGCAGGTAGTCGCGGATCTCCTCCAGGCTGATTCGTCCCAACTGCTTGCCGACGTGCTGCTCGAGTTTTTTCAACCTGCGCAGATAGTCGGCCTGCGTGGAGGCGGAAAGGTTTCTCAACTTCATCTGCCGCACCATTCGTTGACGTGCGCTTCTCATATCCGGCCTCCTTTCACGGCTTCGCATGCATGGAAAGATGTTGCTTTCTTCCGAGTGATGAAACTGGCCAGGACGAGACGGATGGAGGTGCAGCGCAGGATGTGCCTGACCTCGCGTGGGTTGTCTGCTTGCGTCAGGCGATGCCTGAAGAAGGAATAGCGCAGTGTCTTCTCGATCGTCGTATAATCGAAACCTCCATCCATTGCAGCTTGCCTGATTGCCTTTTGCATGGGACCGGGAGTCAAGGGATTGTCATGGCCATCGCGTGTGAAAAGCAGATCCGTTCGAGGCCTAGTGTCGCGCCACCACCGGCGCAGGGTTGTGAGAGTTTCCGAGTGAAGCGGAACGAATTGGGGCCAGGCGCTGTTTGAAGAAGTCAGGCGGATCAGCATCCTTTTGCTATCGATATCCCCCGTCCTCAGGCGACAGGTCTCGCCCAGGCGCAAACCGCCGCCGAATGCTACGATCAAAACCGTTTTGTGAAGCTCAGAGGCAACGCCCTCAAACAGCCGGTCCATCTCGCTCTTCGTGAGCGGATCGGGAACCGGTCCCGGCTTGCCGGGAGAAAGAAAACAGGCTGCGACACCTGGACGATCCAGCGTCACGAAATAGAGAAACTTGAGCGCCATCAGCGCCTGCTGCCGGAAACTGTCCGGTCGCTTTTCCGCTCTCGCCAGGTGCCGGATCCATGCCTCAATTTCAGCCGCGCCCAGTTGATCCGGCGATCGCTTGAAATGTCGGACATACGATTCGGCGTGGTTCAGATACTGTTTGCGCGTGGCAAGGCGCAGCCCGTACCGTAAAAGATCCTCGCTCATTCTTTCTTTGAGATGTCCCATGAGTCTCCTCCTCGTGATTGACGCCGCCCGGAAATCGGACGACTGAAATCACAAGGATGTCGGGGTCATGGGAATTCAGGCAAGGTATTGCGGGAGAAAACGGGAAGATTGCAAACGCGCCAAAGGGCTTCAACGCAGGATACGATCACAAAAATATGGCTGGAGTCGAGCAAGAACTTACGGACAGGCAGGGGCTAAAAACTGCCGCGAAGCGGCTTCGTACTCTCTGTTTTGACAATATCTAGAAATATCCAAATTGCTTGGGCGATATTATCATGGGAGTTTTCTGCTAATACTGGGATAAAGTAGTCAACATCGATGATTTGACTACTGTTTAAATAGACTCGTACAAATATCAAATCTTCCATAATGCTACTGCATAAATCCAATACATCGGCAATATTTGCATAATCTTGTGGCAAAAATCGAGATTGGATTTTAATCGCTTGCCCATCCATGATGGCTCCAATATGAACCTCAAATGGATAACCCAATATCGTCAATGCAGGGTCTGAGCGTTGGTAACTAATTTTTTTTGACAGCTTAAAGTTCAGTTCCATTGCTTCCAGAAGGGAGCTCAAAAAATGTGAGTTGATCGAATCGGAATTTATCAGCACCGCCATTTTCTTTTCCTTTTATTCCAACCTGGAATGCAATTATCCCGTTTATTACTCTGAATATTTACCATATAGAAAAACTTCAGCAATTCTCATCGTTTCAGAAGCTGAAGGAGCCTTGCCACAGCGAGTTTATCCCAGCCTAAAAACATACCTATCTTCCGAAATTTCTACACCTCTGACTTTGTTGAATAGCTTTAATGTGTAAAGTCATTTTTCATTTTAGACGTAAAAAGAGGAGCAAATAAGCTGCTGCGGCTTCTTTGATCATCCCTCCATCAATACGCCCGACACACGGACCACCACCAACGTCCTGATAAATCTTTTTGCTGGAATCAGTGTGACCAACACAGGTACCTTTTCCACCAAAAATACTCAGTCGGTAAACTCTTCCATCGTTGGAAACTATACCGACCACAGGTTCTCCTACGATTGCGTGCTCATATACGTGTCCATCCCGGTCGATTCTTCCTAAACATGATCCAGCATATGCACCTTCACGGACCTCTCCACTGTTATCGACGCGAAGGACGCATTTTCCACCGGAAATACAATCATTATAAACATGAGTTGTCATTGTAAGTATTCCTATTAGTGTGTCAAAAAGTAACCTGTAGTTCGATTCCGTGTCAAGCTAAATGCAAAAACCTGTTTATTTGAGAACTTTCCACTGTCAAGCTGTAGGTCGGATAGCTTGGCGATCCGACATCGTAACTTGCGGAAAATCGTCGGATCACGAATGCATCCGACCTGCGAATCATGGCAAGACATCCGCACAAAGTCGCGTGAATATACTGCAATATCGTGCATTTTCACGCAAACTCACGTCAGGTTCGATTCATGCCGCAAAACTCGCGACAAACCGCGACGAAACGTGCAAAGTCCCTCCCGGTTTTCTCGCAACGAGTCGAGGGTAACCGAGAAAAAAGTGTACAGCAACTGGACAAAAACGGCGTTTTTAGGGCGAAAAGTCGAGCAAAGCTCGAAATTCTCTTGCAAAGCTCGTGGTGCCGAATCTGCACGAATTTTCACCAATTTGCACGAATTTGCATGGCGAAATCAAACTTCGATGATGCGCCACCAGGCCGGGCGGGAGGCGATGTCGGCGGCTTTGCGCACCGCCTGGACGAACATCGCGGCGTCCACTTTTTTCTGTCCCGCGAGGTCGTAACGCGGCTCGTGCCCCGAGCTGGTTTTCACCGCCTGCATTCCGTAAGTGACGTTGATTCCTTGATCTTTTTCCATCAGGTGGAAGGGTAGAAAACCCTGG
Source organism: Myxococcota bacterium (assembly GCA_963663525.2). Classification (GTDB taxonomy): domain Bacteria; phylum Myxococcota_A; class SURF-8; order SURF-8. Next base: position 769,148 of record CAXXHC010000001.1, on the reverse strand, counting down.
TCATGGTACATCGTGACCACGAGATCGAAACGCCCTTCCAGCGCCTGACCGAACAGGATATCCGCCGCGACTGGACCTTCCACGTCCAGGCCGTCCACCCGGCGCACGGTTTCCACGGCGGGGCGGATGACGTCGATTTCCTCGCGACCCAAGAAGCCATCCATTCCTGCATGAGGATTCACGCCGCACACTCCGATCCTGGGATGGGAGATGCCGAAGTCCTTCTTCAGCGCTTGGGCCGCCATGCGTATGCATCGGGAAATACGGCCCTTTTTCAGCGACGGCCCCACCTGCGAGAGCGGAATGTGGGCGGTGGTCTGCATGATCTTCAGCCGCTCCCCGGCGAGCAGCACGAAGGCTTCCCGGGTCTCGGTGCGATGCAGCAACAGTTCGGTATTGCCGGGGAAATCGTACCCGGCGTGGTGGAGCATCGACTTGTCGATGGGGCAGGTCACGAGCGCGCCGAAGGCTTCCTTCTGCATCAATTCCCCGGCCTTGACCGAGTAAAACGCGCTGAGCAGTCCCTGATCGGTGCGGGGAACGCCCCAGTGGTGCTGGTCCATGTCGATGCTGGAGAGATTGAGCACGTTGCAGGCCGAAGGGTCGAGTTTGAAATCCTCGCCGACGACCACGAAACGAAGGGAAACGCCCGACTCCCGACGCGCCTTTTTCAGAACGCCAAGATCCCCCAGCACGAGCGGCGTGCAGATTCGCTGGATTTCCTGGTGGCGCAGGGTCTGGACGATCAACTCCGGCCCGATGCCCGCCGGGTCGCCCATGGTGATCGCGACGATCGGCTTCGTTGGATTCATTTCTCTTTTTCCCCGGTATTTTCAGCGGCTTGCGCTTTTTCCAGCAATTTTTCAGGGTACGCGGGCTCCTCGTCGAGCATCACCCGTACATAGGATTTGTTGCGTACCGAGCGAATCCAGGCTTTCATCTGCCGGTCGCTTTCCTCTTCCTGAAGGCGGTTGCGGATTTCCTCTTTGACATCCTCGAATGCCTCTCCGGGCAATTCGCGCCGTTCGACGAGCTGAATCAGGTGGTAGCCGAAGCGGGTGCGAACCACTTCCGAGACTTGCGACTCTTTCAACTCGCGAATCACCTTGTCGAATTCGGGAACGGTGACCCCTGCACGCACCCAGCCGAGATCCCCGCCGTGGACGGCGGTCGGCCCTTGGGAATATTTTTTGGCCAGCTCCCCGAAATCTTCCCCGTCGGCGACGCGCCCACACAACTCGTTCAGGCGTTGGACGATGCGCCGCTCGAAATCGGCGTCCTGCCCTTCGGGAACCTTGAACAGGATGTGGCGGGGGTGGTATTCGTATTCCTTGTTGTGCTTGCTCTGGCTTTTCTGATATTCCCGCAGGACGTCTTCGTCCGAGACTTTCACTTTTCCTCCGACCTTGGCGCTGATGAACTGCCAGCGTTTGATCTGTTTTTTCACCTGCTTGCGATACTCGCGCCAGTCGAGTCCCTGACGGCGCAGAACCTCTTTGAAGGTTTCGATGTCGGGGATGTTGTTTTTATCCATGATCTGGCGGATGTTGGCGTCCACTTCGGCTTCGCCCACGGTGTATTTCAACTCTTCGATCTGCTGTTCCAGGAGGCGTTCCTCGATCATCCGATCCAGCGCGATATGGAGAATTTCCTTGTATTTCCGCTCGCGTTCCACGGGATCGGTCACGTTGCTCAGGCGGCCTTCGAACACCACTGCCGTTTCGCGGACCTCGGAAAGCAGGATGATGTCGTCGTTGACCACGGCGGCGACCCGCTCGATCAGTTCGCTTTCAGCCCGAAGCGTCGCCGCAGGCAGTAGAAGCAACAAGGCCAGGGAGAACCATGCAAGAGGTTTCATCGCATTCCTTCCGGCGAGAGGTCGTCTCCCGGCTCGTTCAGGGAAATAGGGGGCTTGAAGGACTCGTTCCAGCGAAATTGAAAAGACGTTTTCGCCTGTTCGAGAAGTTTCCGTTCGGCCTGATGTTTTTTCCGTTCGTACAACATGGTTTTGATCGTGCCGCGCACCTGCTCCAACGACATGGTTTCCTTGGGTTTTTTCGCCGAAACCATGAACACGTGGTAGCCGAAGGGACTCTTCGTGACCCGGCTGAGGCGTCCCACCCGCTGTTCGAACAGCAACTGCTCCAACTCCTCCGGGAACTGCCCGCGTTCGACCCAGCCCAGGTCGCCGCCGCGCTCTTTCTCCGGAGCGATGGAATACTGTTTGGCGGCTTCGGGAAACGTCATTTTTCCCAAGCGGATCGCCTGATAGGCCTCTTCCGCCTTCTGTTCGTCGGTAGTGACGATCTGCCGCACCCGCAGCCGCTCCGGTCGGGTGAAGCGTTCGGGATCTTTGGTGTATTCTTCCTCGATTTCCTTCTCGGACACCAGGATGCGGGGGTAGATTTCGTCCCGAAAAAGCTTTTCCACGAGCAGGTTTTCCCGCAGTCTTCGCGTGGCGCGACCATTGATCCAATCCGGCTCGGCCATGCGTTTCTGTACCTGTTCCTTGGGTAGTCCGGCGGTCAGTTCGGCCAGCGCCGCGTCGTATTCGTGATCCGCCAGCGAAATGCCCCGCCGTTGCGCTTCCTTGACCAGCAGCGACCGCTCGGCGATGCGGCGCATCATTTCTCTTTTCAGCAGTTCCCGGTCTTCGGCACCGGGTACCAATTCCGACGACGTGTCGGAAAGCGTTTCCAATTCGCGTTCGAGCGATTCGAACGTCAATGGCTCCGTGCCGATCCACGCCCATGCGGACGGCGTTTTCGGCGGGGGATCTTCGCAGGCGACAACGCACAGTCCCATCAGCCAGAACGCACAGACGACCCAAACCTGCAGACGCCGCTTCGAAAGCGGGTCGGAAAGCCAACCCGCCCTCGGAGGGGCGGGTTTCGTCGATGGAAAAAGGAAAGGCACGTTCTCAAGCGTTCCTTACTTGTCCGCAGGTTCGATCTTCGGGGCTTTCAGGGGTTTTTTGTTCGCTTCGTTCTCGGTACGACCGGGCATGTCCGCCGGGTCGTAGCTTTCGAGCAGTTCCCGGTTGATGTCGATGGCCGCGTTTTCTTTCAACTTCGCCACGAAGGCATCGAATTTTTCCGTGCGCGTTTCTTTGTAAAGCCGGCTGCGGATCTGGCTGCGTACCTGTTCCAGCGTGCGTTCGACCGGCTCGCGACGCCCGGTCAGGCGCACGATGTGGAAGCCTTTGTCCGTTTTCACGAGCGGTGCGATGTCGTTGATTTCCTTGAGTTTCCAGATGGCGTCCGACAGTTCCTTCGGCAGAGGTCCGCCTTCTTCGGTGCGGGCGAAATACCCCATGTCCCCCCCCCGATTCTTGGTGGCGGTATCCTCGCTGTACTCCTTGGCGAGCTTGCGGAACGAGCTGATGTCCGAGGCGTTTTTCTGGACTTCCTTGTAGATTTTCAAGGCCCGCTTCTTGGCGGCGTCGATGTCCGCTTTCGTGGCCTTCGGGTCGGTCTTGATGAGGATCTGGCTGGCGCGCACCATGCCGGGACGGACGTATTCGCTCAGGTGTTCGCCGTAATATTTGCGGATATCTTCCTCGGGCACGTCTTCGCGGTCCAGCTTCTCGTCGAATTCCTCGCGCGTGAGCTTCTGGATCATCACCTGCTTCGCCGCGCGGACCACTTCCGGATCTTTGTCGAATCCACGGCGCTCGGCTTCCTGGGCCAGCAGTTCGAAACGAACCATGTTGGAAAGGAATTCTTCCTTTCGTTCCAGGGTGTTATACCGTCCCCGCACGTAGGGCGACTGTCGCTCCATCCGGGCTTTGTAGTCGTCCATGGAGATGGAGGAGCCGTTGACTGTGGCCACGACATTCCCGGTGGCCTTGACCGAACCGGTGGTATCTTTGGTGGCGGTTTCTTTTTTTTCGGTGTCCGTACCGCCGCAACCCGCGATCGCGAAGACGAGCAGCAGTGCGAGAAGAATCGGAGTCCTGTTCCATTTCATGATCGTTTCTCCTTGGGCTCTTTGTGCGTGGCGAGCTGGATGCGAAGGCGATCTCCAAACGAATCCAACCGCTTGCGCTCGGTCCATTTCCTCGGTTCGAGGCTGTGTCTATCATAGCCGGGCGACCCCGGCAAGGGGTTTCACGTATAACCCTTATTATAGGCCCGATATTCCTCAGCCTTTGAAAATTCTCGAATCGACCACCACCGCGCCTTTGCCTTCCGGGTAGACGATCACCGGGTTGAGGTCGATTTCCGCGATTTCCGGTACGGCGCAGAGCAGGCGACTGACGGCGGCGATGATCCGGCTCAGTTCGGTTTTGTCGGCCACCGGAAGACCCTCCCCGCCGCCGAGCCGTTTTCCGAGGTGGAACTCGTCCAGCATGGCGCTGGCCTGCGATTCGTCCACCGGGGCGAGACGCAGGGCGAAATCCTCGTACAATTCGGTATGTACGCCTCCCAAACCGCACAACACCACCGGACCGAAATTGGGATCGCGCTTGCCGCCCACGATGAATTCGATGCCCCGTTCCGCCATGGATTGCACCAGCACCGGCAGGGGCGCGTCCTCGGTTGCCAGCCCCTGATCCTGCGCCACCTGCTGTAGATCCTCCCAACGCTCCAGAATCGTTTCGGCGGTGACGTCGAGCATCACCCCGCCTTTTTCGGATTTGTGCGAGAAATCCTGGTGAATCAGCTTCAAGGCGACGGGCTCGCCGGTGTCCTCCATGGCGCGTGTCAAATCACGGCTTGCTTGGGCGGTGGTATGGCGTGGTACGGACAGGTCCAACGCCTCGACAAGATCGAGGCAGCGGTCCACCGTCGGAACGGAATCCTGCGCGAACAGCGCTTCGACCGCCTGGCGGGCTTTCGGGGAAAGCTCGGCCTCGGCGGGCGGCAAAGGCGTGCGATGGGCGACGAGTTCTTCGGCCTGGCGGGCATTGGCCAGGGCGCGGATGCCTTCGAAGTTGGAATCGTACATCGGAAGGTCGAACATGTGCATCACGTTCAGCCGCTCGGTAGGCAAGGTGTGCAGCACCACGGAAATCGGTTTCCCGTACTGCTCCATCATCGGGCGCAGCCTTCCCAAAAGCTGGTGGGCCAGCTCGAATTCGTCCTCCGAGCGGTAGACGTGGATCAGCACCGCGCCGTCGATGTGGTCGAGCCGCAGGCATTCCTCAAGGATTCCGGCAATGTACGGCGTATAGTAGATCTGGCCGTAATCCAGCGGATTTTGCAGTTTGATGACCGAATTCTTGAAATAATGGCCCAGCCTCTCGAAAAAGCCTTCACCGAAGGGCGGCAGCTCGAAGCCGAATTGCGCGGCCTGGTCCGCCGCCATTACGGCGTGCCCGCCGCTGCGGGAAATCACCGCCAGGTTCCGACCCCGCATCGGTGGGAGGGTCAGTTGCGCCAGCGCCTGGACCATCTCCTTTTCCTGATAGACGCGCAAAATGCCCGCCTGCCGGAATGCGGCCTCCACGATGCGGTCGTCGTCGGTCATCGATGCCGAGTGGCTGCCCGCGATGCGGCGCGTGGACTCGTACATGTTGCTTTTGATCGCTACGACGGGCTTGTCGCAGCGGCTGGCGCGCTCGACGAAGGCCCGGCCCCGGCTCAACCCTTCGAGGTAGCCGCCGATCATCTGAGTGTCCGGGTCGTCGGCGTAGTAGTCGAGGATGTCGGTTTCCTTGATGTCCAGGGCGTTTCCGTAGGAGCAGAACTTGCTCAGGCCGACGTTCTGCTGCATCAGGTTCACGAGCAGGGACAACCCGACCCCGCCGGACTGGGAAAACAGCGACAATTCACCCTTTTTCGGCCATTGACGCAACCGCGCGAAGGGCGTAGAGAAGCCGTTGGCCTGGGTCATCACACCCAGACAGTTGGGACCGATCATCCGCATATTGTAGGTTTTCAGGTGTTCGGACACCTTGCGTTGCGCCTCGCTGCCGTTGCCTTCGAACTCGGCAAATCCCGCACTTTCGATCACCAACCGCCGGATGCCTTTTTCTCCGCAGGCTTCCACCACTTCCGGGATGTTGCGGACCGGTACGAGCAGCACCGCAAGGTCCGGCGCTTCGGGCAATTCTCCCACCGATTGGAATACGGGAAAACCGTGCAACTCCTCATCGCGGGGACCGACGCCCCAGACTTTTCCCTTGTAGGCCGCGTTTTTGAGGTTCCACAAAATGCGGCTGGCGAGATTGGAAGGCGACGCGCTTACGCCGACGACGGCGACGCTTTCGGGATGGAAAAACTCTTGCATGGCTTCTCCTGAACGGTCGGTATTCGCGAACGAACGAATGGAGGCAACCCTTCGTTGATAAGTCAGCAAGGGGGGAAAAGTCAAATTGTTTTCAAGGCTTGGAAGGAAAGAGACGAGCTGAAATGCCTGGAAAAATCGGTATTTTCAAATAAAAACGCGGAGCCGTCTCCGTTGGCTCAAGTCTCCTGACCCGACGGCATAAACGTGTGGAGCAATCCAGAGACCTGCTTTACACGAGGGACTTGCTCCAACGAGCTAGATTTATTGGCTCCTGGCTTCCGCAATGGGACACCCTGAATCAATGAAGGAGGTTATAAAGTTCCTGTTGCGGATTCATGCGACACGCCGTGGAGTTGCTGGACGATCCGAAACAATGGCCGAGCTTGACCTTGGTTCGTCCAATGGATTATTGGGCGCACTTCCGAATTTCGGCTTGACTTTATACGTATGAATACGTATTCTACGTATAGGACGTATTTCTAATTTCGAGGTATGGACGTGCAGAAAAAACTCACCATCAGTATTGAACAGCAAGTCTATGAAGGGCTTTATCGAATTATCGGTAAAGGCCGCATCAGCAAGTTCCTGAACGACCTCGCCAAGCCTCATGTCGTGGAAGATGAACTGGAAGCCGCGTATCGCGAAATGGCTTCCGATGAAGAACGAGAAGCAGAAGCCATGGAATGGTCCGAAAATCTTCTAAACGACAGTCATCATGAAGCGAACTGAAGTCTGGTGGGTCAATTTCGATCCCTCCATCGGAGGGGAAATCCAAAAAACACGGCCAGCCGTGATCGTCAGCGTGGATGCCTCGAATAAAATGCTGAACCGCGTTCAAGTGGTGCCTCTGACGACCAATGTATCTCGTCTCTATCCTTGTGAAGCGTATGTAACCGTCAAACGGAAGCGCAGCAAAGCCATGGCCGATCAGATCGCCACGGTCAGCAAAGAGCGGCTCGTTCAGCGTATTGGGAAGCTATCGGCAGAGGATATGCAATCCGTAGATGGAGCGATCAAGGTTCAGTTGGGTTTGAGGTAAACCGTTTCGTCTTATGATCCCTTTCAATCCCGTGCTTTTTCAGGAACAGGAAATTTATCGGCGTTGGTATTCTGGACCAACTTCACTGGGTGCTATTGACGACATCCCCGAAATCGGAAACACGCTCGAACGCCTGGAAAGAGAACTTCCTGGATGCCTTACCTTCTTGCACGTCGATGCCGCTTTTCCGTTGGTTCAAGTCTCCTGACCCGACGGCATAAACGTGTGGAGCAGGCCGAAGACCTCCTCTAACTGAGGGACTTGCTCCAACGAACTGGATTTATTGGCTTTTTCGATATTCAGGCCACCCACCGCCTGAAAGTGATGTGACGTCAGAAACGATATTCCACGTTGAACAGGTAGCGGTTGTTGAAGGTGCTGGCGATGTCTTCGTGGCCCAAAAACGCCATGGCTCCGGTGATTTCGAAGCCCAGCCACCAGGCGGGAGTCAGGCCGAAAAGAACGCCGCCGCCGATTTCGGCCAGCAGCGAATGCGTGGAGTAGCGGGTTTTCGTCTCGATATCGAGTTGGGTGCGCTGCCAGCCCAGTCCGGCGACGAGAAACGGATGGAGCCATTCCAAACCCGTGGAAAAATAGTAGCCTGTTTCCGCCAACGTCGCGACCTGGCTGTACAACCCATAGGAATCGCTGGCCTTTTCCTTGCCGTCGTACACCGTCATTTCGAAACGCAGGCCCAGCCTCCAGGCTTCATTGAAGGCGTAGCCGGACGCCAGCCGAAGCCCGCCTCCGCTGCGCGCGACCTCGCCGTCGTGGGGGGTGAATAACGAATACCCCAGCGCTCCGGTGAAATACCAGGGGCGGGGACGCTCCTCTTCCCACATCCACTTCGGCCATTCGTCCTCGACGTATAGAGAGTCCTTTTGGCCAGCCAGTTCCTCTTTGGCGAGCCGGACGACCTTTTCGTCACGGGTTTCCGTCTCCGCTTCCTGCGTCTCGGTTTCGGTATCCACCTCCTGCGTCTCGGCCTCGGTGTCGGTTTCCGACGCGAACAGCAAACCCGCCGACAGCCAAACCAGAATCAGCAGTGATTTCGAAAGGATAGAGGGAATGGAAGGGTGGGTCATGGTCGTCCTTGGCCGATGGGGGGAGGTCAGTCAATGTCGCGGGGGGTGATGTCCAGGGTGACGTCGCCCAGGTCCGGCACCTGATCCATGAAAAAGACCTTGAGTTTCTTGATGATCCGTTCTTCGATCTGCCGGACGCGCTCGCGGGAGACGCTGAAACGCTCGCCGATGGCTTTGAGCGTTTCAGGCTGGTCCGCCAGCAACCGAAAGTCCAAAATGAACAGCTCCCGTTCGTCGAGCTGCTCGCGGAAATCGGCCAGTCTATCCCGGAAAAGATGGCGAATTTCCACCTCGGCCAGCATGTCGTCGAAAGGCTGATCCTCGGATTCGACGAAATCCAGGTGCGTGCCCTCGCCTTCCTCGCCCACCGGCGCATCCAGCGAAAAATCACCGCCGCTCATGCGCTGGTCCATTTCGACCACGACTTCCTCTTTCACGTTGAGGTTGTCGGCGATCTCCTTGGCGCTGGGGGTGTAGCCCAACAAGGCATAGCGTTCCTGCTCTTTGCGCAGGTTGAAGAACACCTTGCGCTGGGCCTGAGTAGTGCCGATTTTCACCATCGACCAGCCGTCGAGAATGTATTTCAGGATGTACGCCTTGATCCAGAACGAGGCGTAACTGCTCAATTTCACTTCTTTATATGGATTGAAATTCTTCACCGCCTGGATCAGCCCAAGGTTGCCTTCCTGCACCAGATCCAGCAGGTTCATCCAATATTTGCGATAATCCAGCGCGATTTTCACCACGAGACGCAGGTTGCTGGTGACCATTTTCTGCGCGGCGTCGGAATCGCCGGTCTCGAAGTACTCCGTGGCGACCTCGCGTTCCTCCTCGCGGGTCATCAACGAATAGCGGCGGACCTCCATCAGGTAGCGTTGCAGCATGTCCATGTGGACGGGCAACGTTTCGCTCTTTTTGGGACGGGGTACGAGGGTTCCGCCGATTTTGCTCGCGCGCTCGTCCGCGAGAATTTTATCGGGATCGATGGCTTCGAGATCGAGGTCCGAGTCGTCTTTTTCCACCGGTAGCACTTCGGGGACGAGAACCTTTTTCTTCTCATCCTTCGCGGTTTCGGCTACCGATGTTTCTTTAGGAGCTGATTTTTTGGCGGTTTTGCGCGGCTTCTTCGCCGCCGTCTTACGCTGGGAAGTTTGGTTTTTTTTCTTGGCGGTTCCCGCACTGGAGGTTTTTCGGGTCGCCTTCGTTTTCGTCTTCGCCTTCATGCCGACCTTTCTATCACAGCCGTCGCGGTTGGCGCAAACCCTGGTCGCCTCGCGAGTCGCCTCCCGCAAAACAGATGCGCCGGGTCATACGCTCGAACAGCCTCGACGGCGCGAGCGCGCTGGACTTCATCCGCCGGTCCGCTTCGGACAGGGCGTCGAAAACCACCGGAAACACGGAAAGATCGATCCGCCCGGCCTGCTCGAACTGGCGCTTGATGACGAACGGATGCCCGCCGACGATCGTCTTGACCTGATCCAGGGTCATGCGCCGGTCCCGCAGGGAGCGAATGGTCCACAATGCGCGGAAATGCCGGTGGATCGTGCCGAGAAGTAGCAGGTATTCGTCGGGTTTCTGGCGGGATTCCTCCAGGCGCATAAGAGCGGAAAACGCCTTGGGGAAATTCCTCGCAGCCAGTGCGTCCTGGTAGTCCCAGATATCCTCGATACGTGTTTGAGCTACCAGCTTTTCCACAGCGTCGAGACCGATCACCTCTTCGTCGCCCACGTACAGCGACAGCCGCTCGATGGCTCCCACGAGCGTGGACAGGTCGTTACCGATCAAGTCGAGTAACGTGCCCTGGGCGCGGGATTCCATTTTCTTGCCCTGCACCTTGAGTTCCGCATCCAGAAACGGGAGAATCTGCCTGCGATCCTTTAGGGGTGCGAATTCGTGCAACCAGTTGTTTTTCTTTAATATTCTTGAAACACTGGCCCCGGCCTTGCTGCGGGCGTCGGGTTTTTTAAGCCCGATCATCACGAGGCAGGTGGTCTCCGGAGGATCTTCCAGGTAGCGGGCGAAGGCGGCCCAGTCATCCGCTTTGAGCTTTTCCGCCTCCCGCACCACGGCCAGCCGTTTGGCGCGGAGCATCGGATAGGTGCGGGCGAGGTCCAGAGTCTGGATCAGCGGCTGGGTGCCCGCCGTCTGCATCGAGCAGTCCAGGTCGTTGCGGTTGCCGTCCACCACCTGCCGGACCAGTTCGGAAAACAGGCGATCGACGAGCAGGCGTTCGGACCCGAAAAGGTAGTACACCGGGTCGATGGACCCCGTGGCCAAGCGTTTCATCATGCGCTGAAAATCCGCGCCCTGGCTGCCTTTTCCGGCCATCAAAACCTCTCCATCACGTCGTCAATAGCCTTGCGCATCATGCGCCCGGCCAACTGGTCCAGAGCTCTGCGGCGGTCTGCCTCGGTCCGTTCGGGGTACGGTCCGCCCGGAAAGGCCATGGTATCTTCCACGGTCCGCTCGCGCAACACGAGGCCGGAGCGGTCGAGCAACGCCACTTCGACCCTGGCGGACAACTCGTAGCTCAGGGACTGATAGCCCGTTCCCCTCGTTCGTAACGATCCGAGAGGGGAATTTATTTCCACAATCTTGCCCACAAGCGAATATTCCGCCCCCGCCGGTCCGAGTTTCAACCCCGCCCGCCGGGCGATTTCGCGGCGCGCGTGGGTGGTGAAGCACGCGGCGGCGTCCATCGTGGTGCTGCGATCCTCGAACACCGGCACCGCCACGGCGATCACAGGGGCTTGCCGATCGACGCGGGTTTCTCCGGAAGAGTACCCGCAGGAGATGCAGCACAGCACGGCGATCCAGGCCGCCCGCCGGACGATTTCCCCCCTGGACCGGCAGATTTTCCACCCAAGACCGGTGATGAAACCCATACCTTCCTTCCGAAGACGAATGCAGCGTTGCACCGATACGGAAAAGCATGGTACAACAGCACGGAATCGGCTTCAATGAAATTGTTTCAAAAGCCCGTTTTTAGGGGACGAACCCCCATGTTTTCACTGCGGAATACAAGCGTTTCGAAAGTCTGACGATGGCCGCACTACGGGAAAAACTGCAAGTCGAAGCCCGACGGCTGGATCTCTGGTCCGACGACCACCGCCTGCTGGCGGCGTTTTCGGGCGGGCTGGACTCGACCGTGCTATTGCACCTGCTGGCCCACGATCCGACCCTCGGCCCCAACCGGGTCGTCGCTGCGCATTTCGACCACGGCCTGCGTCCCGAATCGGCGCGGGAAGCACAACAAGCGATTGAATTTGCACGGGAACTCGGCGTGGAGATCGTCCACGAAAGGGCGGCTTCAGCTCCCAAAGGCAATCTCGAAGCCTGGGCGAGAAAGGCGCGCTACGGTTTTCTGGAACGCGCCCGAATTTCGGCGTCCTGTGACCGCATTGTCACGGCCCACCACGCCGACGACCAGGCCGAAACCCTGCTGCTTCGCCTGCTGCGGGGCAGCGGCCCGGACGGCTGGCGGGCGATCCACCCCCGGCGCGGCAAGGTGGTGCGTCCCCTGCTGCAGGTTCCCCGGAAGGAATTGGAACGCTACGCCGAACGTCACGGCCTGCCTTTCGTTGAAGATCCCAGCAACCAGGATCTCGCGTTTGCCCGCAACCGCCTGCGTCACGAAATACTTCCCGCGTTGGAAGCGATGCAGCCCGGCGCCGTCGGTCATCTGGCCGCCGCCGCCCGGCGGGCTGGAGAATGGAAAGAGTGGCTCGACTGGGACGTGGAGCGGCGCATCGCCCGTCATGGAGATTTCCCTAAGGATTTCATAGATATCCAGGGCTTCGACGCCTGGCCCGAGGCCCTTCGGCTGGCCTTTTTGCGGCGGGCGCTGCCCCGGTATCGATCGGAGATTTCGGAGAACCGCTGGCGGGATCTCGATGGCTGGCTTCGCTCGTATCCCGGCGGAACCCGGCGCTTCGACTGGGGCAGCGGAGTGCTCGAACGCTGCGGAAGCCGACTGAGTTGGCGCGAGACGAAAGAGACGGAACCACATCCCGACGCCGTACCTTTCGAGTGGCACCCGAAGGTTGGAGCCGAGGGAAGCGTCGCATGGGGTGACGGGACGTTTTCGTGGAGCGTGGAAGAAGGAAAAAAGCTGTGGAATTCCAATCCGTTGCCGTGGTTTGAGGGTGGCTTGTTCCGGGCGTGGTTCGACGCCGATGCGCTGCCTTCCCACCTCCTGCTACGCGCCCGACGAGATGGCGACCGAATGCACCTGCCCCATCTTGGAACGCGGCGCGTGTCGGACATCTTCATCGATACACGCCAGCCTCTGGGTCTTCGCGACCGCGTGCCCCTGCTCGTTGCCGAAGAGGCGGTGTTGTGGATTCCCGGCGTGCGTCGCAGTGCAAACGCCACGGTCGGAGACACCACGCAGCGGGTGCTTTGTTGCAGGTGGGAAAACGGTTAAAAATCTATCCCAACAGATCGGCGAGTTCCTTGAATGCGTCCTGCCAATATGCAGCGATGGCCGACGGTCGTCCCGCCTCGTCGGCGGGAATACGGGGCAGCGGTCCCAGCACGCGAACTCCTCCGAAGGACGCGATTTCCGCCGGATTGAGCGGCTCGTCCGGTCCGGGTTTCCCCTCGCTGCCGATCAGCACCACCGCCAAAGGGACGAGTCCCCGATGGCGTAGTGCCTCCAGCGAGAGCAGCGTGTGGTTGATCGTTCCCAGCGAGGTGTGAGCCGCAAGCAGCACCGGGGCGCGCAATCGAGCCGCAAGATCGATCATCATGCCGTCCGCCGTCGCCGGAACCAGCAACCCGCCCGCGCCCTCGACAAGCGTCGTCCGATGGCGCGAAGCAATGGAGATCACTCGCTTTTCGACCTCAGCGAGCGTGGTTTCACGGTGTTCAAGACGGGCAGCGACCGCCGGAGCCAGTGGCAGCCGATAACGATACGGGCAGATGTCGTCGAGTTCGTCGGAAGAACGAGCCGCACGCCGCACCAGGGTCGCGTCGGCGGGAAGCAGGCCGTCGTCCGTTTCTTCGCAGCCCGATTCCAGCGGCTTGGCCACGCCGACATCCACGCCACGCTCGGCCAGCGTGCGTGCAAGTCCCGACGTCACCACGGTTTTTCCCACTCCGGTGCCGGTTCCGCTGATGAAAACGAGGGGCATGGAGTGCGGCATCAGTCCTCGATCCCCCGCACCAGATCACGGGCGAATTCCAACGCCAACTCGCTGTCTTCCCAGGTCATTTTCTCCGGAGAATCACCCGGCGTATGGTAGTTGAGCGGCAACTCCCGGTCGTTGAGTGTCAGCAACGTGATGGCTTTGAACCCTTTCAAGGCAAAGGGAATGGCGTCGGTTGCGCCCTTGGGCATCGTGCCGCGCACGTGGGCATATTTTTCGACCTTGCGGCTCAGGCGATCGGCCAGCACGGCGAGTTCCTGATCGGGGTACGCGATGGGCAGCATCATGTTTTCGCCGTACACGTACCACAGCTTTTCGGCGGCGATGCCGTCGAAGTTGATGACGGTCGTCGTTTTAGGATCGAAGCGGTGGCCGTACTCGGCGAGGAATTCCAACGAACCGGAAAGGTGCGCCTCTTCGGCTCCGAAACCGATGAAGTAATACTCGATGTCGTCGGGGTTTTCCGCCACGATTTCTTCTGCCAGGGCCAGCGTCGCCGCGATGCCGGAGGCGTTGTCGTTGGCTCCCGGCACCGGTTTTCCGCGCAGCCAGTCCAGGCTAAGCAGGGAAAACACCACCATCGCCGCGAACCCGACGAAAGCCAGCAGGTCGAGCAGTCCGCCGCCGCCACCGAAAAAGTAGACCACGAACACCGCCGTCATGGCGAGTCCCGCCAGAAAAGGCAGCAGCAGAGTGCCCATTTTGGAATCGGGATTGTGGAAACGCTTCACCACGTCGGGCCGGAAGAGAAAGCCGGTGTAGGCGCTGTCGAGATGACCCGAAAAAATCACGGTCCGGCGGGGATTTTCGACTCCACGTCGCCCGATGACGTTCTGCGAGAACGACTGCGGCACCGCCTTGCGCAACAGTTGGAAACGATAGGTGAATTCGCCCCACATGCTGATGAGCGAAATCACGCCCAGCACACCGGCCAGGAAATACCAGTCCGCCCACCACAGCAGATAGGCCACAAGGAAAAACGCGGCGTGCATGAGGTTTACGGCGGCGTACGTCGCTGGAGTACGGAAACGCTGAACGGTCACCTCCAGGCCGAGATCCTCGAACCGCTTTTCCAGCCACTCGGCGGCGCGGCGCTCCTCTGGCGTTCCGGTTCCGCGATGCCCTTCTTCACAGAGTTTCCAGGTATATTCTTCGACTTTGGTCTTTTTTTGCTGATCGCTATCCGGCATGATTGCTCTCCGTTCTTCGGTAGATCCGCCCACCGAAGCTGAAACTTGCGTATTTTCGACAGGTTACGAAACTCGATTACAGCCCGCCCAGTTCTTCTTCCAAAATGGCGGGATCGTATTCGGGGGCTTCCTCACGGTTGGGGAAGATCCAGATTTCCACACGGCGATTGGCTTCGACGGCGGTCTTGTGTTTGCCGCTCATGCGCGGTCGCGACGATCCGAAGGCCGCCATTCCCAACAGGGAACCGCTCAACCCGGCCTTTACCATGCTTTTTCGCACTGCCTCTGCCCGCAGAAGACTTAAACGGCTGGCTGTTTTGTACCGTTTATCGGGCTTTTTATCTTCCACGTGAGCCACAACCATATACGTGCGGCCTTCGATGCGTTGCAGGGTTTTGGACAGGTCGGCGAGAATGCGCCCGCCATTTTTCGACACCCGGTCGAGTTTTTTCTTGTGGGACTCGAAAATCTTGTCCCCTTCCAGCACCAGCGCCACGAGGCCGTCTTTGAGTTCCACTTTGAGCAATCCGGCGGAAACGTGGCTTTTGAAATACTGCAGAAGCTCGCGGAACATCTCATCTTTTCGTTCCCGGCTGGCCTGCATCACTTCAAGCTTGGCGGTGCTCTGTTCCGCCGTCTGCTTGACTTTATTCAGGCGCAGTTCCAGTTCGTTGAGATTGTCGCCCCTGGAATGGATCTTTTCCACCAGTTTGACGACATCGGCCTCGCACTCGTCCAGTTCCATCTTGGCGCGGTCGCGGTCGAGAATGGCCTTGGTCAGCACGGTTTTGCATTCCGCCGCCTGGGTTTCGGCTACGGCGGCGTTGTATTTAAGCTGCTTTTCTCCACAGGCCGAAACGCACAGGATTACGGCGGCAAGCGCCGCCAGATGGGCGATGAATTTCATACCTACTCCTTTGGCCGAGGGGACGTCGGAGGCCCCGATGTATCACTGGAATCGATTCCCATCGTTTGTCGTATTGTAGCGCCATCCGGTCGAAGGTCAAGAAACCATAGACAACGGCGTCGTTGGGAATGGAAAACGAAAGTCTCGGAAAATGCACGAACGGCCATGAATTTGCCCGAGGCGTTTTTCGTGTGGAAAGGGATTTCACGGTATCAGGTGTTTTTCAGGCGGCGTTCGGGGTCGATGCTCTGTACACGGTCGAAAATCTTCATCAACTCGGCCAGTTTAACGATGGAATTTTCCATATAATCGATACGCGAAGAAAGCTGATGAAGCTTTCCGGACAGAAGGTCGTCGTCGCGGGTTTCCTCAATCACCGGCTTCCCGGCGATTTCATCTTCCTCGAAGCGGTCCAAGTTGCTTTTCCAGATGTAGGCGACCACGGGGTATACGGTCTGCACCTCGCTTTTCGGCACCATGATAGGATCCCGCGAATTGTTGAGCGTGGTGATGAGAATCTGCTCGCCCATATCGTTCCAGATCGACAGCATGGAACGCTTTGCCTTTTTCAGGCGAACCACCGCATGGCAACCGGAATACAGCTTGGCTCTCGGATCGACGATCACCACGTCTCCGGGGCGGTACATGGGCAACATGGCGTCGTCGGTCACTTCGAGGCCGAAGGAATCCGAAGACAGCGTTGGGCGGGGCCGTACATAATACATCGGCATTGCCTGGGGCAGGTCGGGCGACTCGTCGGGAGCGAGAACCGGAATCACTCGTTCGAGACTGGGCTCGGAATCTTCGAGAAAGTAGATATTTTTAGATATGGAACAGGAGGAAAGGCCGTCGTTTTCACCCCCATCCTGATTCGAAGCAATCAATTCCTTAAGTGGAACCTCCAGATAATTGGCTAGTTTTACCAGGTCCAGAAGTTTGTACGAGGCGCGTCCCGCCTCCATATTCTTGATCGTACTGACGGAAAGACCAGTCTTTTCGGCCATTTCGTCTTGCGTGGCACGCTTCGAAGTCCGTATTCCCTGGATACGGCCCCCCAATACCTTTAAATCTAAATCCTCCATCATGCCTCATTCATAGCAAAATATTTAAACTTCGTCAAATTTGTAACAAATCGCTCCAAAACGTGCACAGTCATGAACAATGAATTGACAGACATATTTTTATCCTTTATCCTTCTTTCTAGATACAAAGGTGTATTTAAAAGCGAAAACAGCATACTCTTAATCGAACTACTATTGGAGTATCTAGGGTTTTTTACTGTTGTTTCATTCGTTACAGGTTATAATACGATGAATACGGTTAAAAATATAGCTTTCAGAGGAAAATTACATGAAAAACCGACAAGGGCGTACACTGATGAACTGGTTTTTATCCTGGAATCCGGAAATTTCGACATCGCTCGGAAGCAACTTTCCCAAAGGCGAACGCATCCGCCGCACGATTTCGAACGACACGGATTTGCGCTGGGGCGAACCTCTCGCGTTGTACCTGTACATCGCCCGTGTTCTGGAGCAGGCGGGATTTTCCGAACGGGACCGGCGGATTCTCGAAGCAAATCGTTCGTATCGGGAATTGGGGTTCAAAAGCGAGGCGGCGTTTCGCAATGGCCGCTCGATCCGCTTTCTGAAATATTCGCAATTGCTGGAAGAAGCGTATGGCCGGGAATCGGAGGGAGAGACCGGCGGGATGGTTGTCGAGTCATGAAGGAGAAAGGAAAAACCCATGACGAACGATTTGTTTGAAACGAAGGTGCGCAACAACGATGAATTGATCTGGTCGTTGCAGGCCATCGCCCTGGAAATCGGCGTGACCTCCAACTGTCTCCGACGCTGGATGGCTCAAGACCCGGATCTCCATCGCCTGATCTGGAAACTGGGCGGGCGTTGGGTGGCCAACCGGTCGGAGATCATCAACTGGCAGATGAGCACCACCCGCAGAGTCCGCAAACCTTAACCCGAAAATTCATGATAAACCTGCTGCGATGTGAAAACTCTCGATCTTTCACTCGTTTCACGATTTTCATGAATAATTCGGGTTCATCCGAAACTCTTCCTCTACGAGACGGGATATCCGAAACGGATTTGCGTTCGAGGAAGCAATTTTAGCGGTTTTCAAGCACAATGCGCGGATGTGACGGGAAGCTTCGATCCTGACGTTGTGCGAGAATTCGGGGTTTTGCAGGCCGGAAGGAATCGACGGAAAAGCGGGAGACCGATCCTCCCGCTTTTCCGTCATTTATTTTTCACTTTTTCGGCCAGTTCTCCAGGGTGTGGAAAACGCTGCATGGAAAATTTCGAAAACAGGTTCTCGCCGTTGCGAGTCACTTCGAAAATACCGCCTCTGCCGCGAATCAATTCCACGTCGTCCCCCGGAAAATGTTCGAGGATTTCAGCCGACGCACGGTCGGCGCGGGGTTTGTAGTTTCAGGACGTGCAGTAGGTGATGGTCCATTTCATCGAGTTCACTCCTTTCCGTCGGTCTTCGGCCATCGGTTGTTTTATTTTAACCGAAACTTCCAAGCACGTGAAGGACGGATCTCAGGAATTTTCCGACCCTTTTCCATTTCTTGCGAAAAGTCGGACGAAATCCCGAGAAAGTGCGAAAAAACGTTGGAAACGCCCGACTTCGGACCTACTGTTACGAGAGTAGATGCCCGTTTTTTGCATGTTTTGCCGGAAACGAACCATGTTGACCGACTTTTTTTTCCTGCTTCGCGCCAACCGTGTACCGGTCACCGTCACGGAGTGGATGACGTTCATCGAGGCGCTGGGCAAGGGTCTTGCCGAGGAAAGCCTGGGACGTCTCTACACGCTGGCCCGCAGTCTGCTCGTCAAGGACGTTACCCATTACGACACCTATGACCGGGTGTTCGCCCACTTCTTCCGGGACGTGGAACTCGCGCCGAGAATCAAGGAGGAACTGGAGGACTGGCTCAGTCAACCCATCGATTTCCTTAATCTTTCTCCAGAAGAACGCGAAATGCTGGAAAAGTGGGATTTCGACAAATTGCAGGAAGAATTCGAAAAACGCCTTCAGGAACAAACCGAGCGCCACGACGGCGGCAACCGCTGGATCGGCACCGGCGGCACCTCGCCGTTCGGCCACGGCGGCTACAATCCCCAGGGAATTCGCGTAGGCGGTCAAGGCGGCAACCGGACGGCGATCCAGGTGGCGACGTTGCGGCGCTTCGCCAACTACCGTTCCGACCGCGTGCTGGACCTGCGGCAAATGAAAGTGGCGCTGAAAAAACTGAAAGTGCTCGAACGGGTCGGCGCGGCGGACGAACTCGACCTGGACGCCTCCATCGACAAAACCTGCCGCGACGGCGGCGAGATCGACCTCGTTTTCCGCCCGGAGCGGAGAAACCGTTTCAAACTGCTGCTGTTGATGGACGCCGGGGGCTCGATGGACCCCTACGCAGAGCTCGTCTCGCGCATGTTTTCGGCGGCCAGCCAGATGAGTCATTTCAAGGATTTCAAGTACTACTACTTCCACAACTGTGTGTACGAGGAAGTGTTCACCGACATGGAACTGGACGAGCGCGTTGCCACCGGCAAGCTGCTGGCCGATCTCGAAAGCGATTGGCGGGTGGTGTTCGTCGGAGACGCGGCGATGTCCCCTTACGAGCTGGCGGCCAAGTACGGCGCGATTTATTATTACCACCGTAACGAACAGCCCGGCATCTGGTGGCTCAAGCGTTTCTCGCAGCATTTCCGAAAAGTGGTCTGGCTCAATCCGATGCCGGAGCGGTTTTGGATGAACCAGTCGATTCAGATGATTCGCAAGCTGTTTCCCATGTATTCTCTGACTATCGACGGCCTGGAAGAAGCCGTGGACACGCTTCGTTGATTTTCCTGCGCAAACGAAAATCTCGCGATTTTTTCCGAAACGAGTTTTCTTGGGTCCGGCCCGAATTTGTCTTATGATGCGCCCATCGTTGTTTTCGAACGCAAGGGCAGGACGGCTTCGAAATGCTGAGCCAACTGATCGTCCAGAATTTTGCGCTGATCGACCGGCTGGAAATCGATTTTTCCCCCGGATTGACCGTACTTACCGGCGAAACCGGCGCGGGCAAATCCATCCTCGTGCGCGCCCTGCAACTGGTGCTCGGCGGGCGGGCGACGGCGGATTTCGTGCGCGTGGGAGAGAAACAGGCCGAGGTGTCGGTGGTGTTTCGCCTCCATGGGGACGACGCCACCCGAAGCAGGCTCGCCGAGCAGGATCTCGACGACGGCGAGGAACTGATCCTGCGCCGCGTGGTCGGCGCCCAGGGACCGAGCCGGGCCTACATCAACGGACGGCCCACGACCGTGACCCAGATGGCCGAGTTGGCCGCCGGACTGGTGGATATCTCCGGCCAGCACCAGCACACGGGGCTGCTTCGCCCGGACAGGCACCTCGACCTCCTGGACCGCTACGGCGGGTTGTTCGAGCTTCGGGCCGGAGTGCGCGACGCCTACGAGCGGGCGCAGGCGTTGCGACGCGAGCGGGAGGATCTCGCGGCGAAGCAGCGACAACGCCTGGAACGTCTTGATTTTCTTACGTTTCTGCTCAAGGAAATCGAAGAAGCCAAACTGGAAGAAGACGAGGAAGACCGCCTGGAGAGCGAGCGGGAACTGCTGGCCAACGCCGAGAAAATCCGCGACGTGCTGGGCGAGGCGCTGGAGGAACTGGACGGCTCGCCGCCGAACGCGCTTTATCGTTTGCGCACGGCGAAAGCGGCGTTGCAAAAGTTGTCGCGCTGGATCGTCGAAGCGGGTCCGTGGTCCGAACGCCTCGAATCCGCCCGGCTGGAAATCGACGACATCGTCACATCCCTGGCCCGGCGTCTGGAAGGCTTGCAGGCCGATCCGCGACGCCTGGACGAGGTACAGCAACGCCTCGAAAAAATCCGCCGGCTGCGTCTCAAGCACGGGGGATCGGTGCGGGAGATCCTGCAAAAAGCCCAGGATTTCCGCCGTGAAATCGAGGAGTTATCCACCCTGGACGAACGCCTGGAACGCCTGGAGAGCCATTTCGCATCGGCGGTGGATGAACTGGGCGAACGCTGCGACATTCTCGGCGAAAAACGCAAGGAGACGGCGCGGCGTTTTGCGGACGAGATCGAAAAGCGCCTGGAATCGCTCGGTATGGCGGGCAGCCGATTCCGTATTGTTGTAGAACCTGCGACGGCTGGAGGATTGAGCGTGCAGGGCCGTGCGCTTGGTCCCATGGGAGCGGACCGGGTGGAGTTTTTCATCGCCGCCAACAAAGGGCAGGAACCCAAACCCCTCAAAACCGTGGCTTCCGGCGGCGAATTGAGCCGGATCATGCTGGCCGTGAAAGAAGTCCTGCTCGATCGCGATCCGGTCGGCACCTGCGTGTTCGACGAAGTGGATTCGGGCATCGGCGGTGTGGTGGCGGGTAAGGTCGGCGATGCCATCGGGCGCGTGGCCACGGATCGGCAGGTCATATGCATCACCCACCTGCCACAGATCGCGGCCCACGGGCACGCGCATTTCAAGGTCGCCAAATTCGAACGGGACGGCCATACCTTCGCCACCCTCACCGAATTGCACGACGAAACCGAGCGATTGCACGAACTTGCGCGCATGATGGCCGGGGATGGCACCGGCCCGCAAACCCTCGAAGCGGCGCGCCTGCTTCGCGAAAAAGCCCGTACAAATACTCGAACCGAGACAGGAGTTGCATTGTGACGTCCAACGCCCTTTCCATTTTCGTCACCCTTTGGGGATCGCTTCCGGCGGCCCTGTTTCTTGCGTTGTGCGCCTGCCCCCTTTCCGGCGCACAGGGAGGCCGGGCCGTGCTCGGCGTAATTCTGGCCTCGGCGTTGTCGAACCTTGTGAAATTCCTGCGTTTTCGCCCCCGACCGGACAACCCCACCGGCGAGCGCCTACCGAATCCTCTGGATGAGGCCGGGCCGTGGACGCTCAAACGTCTGATCGCCTTTGCATTTTACGTGGACCAGGGTTCGTTTCCTTCGGTCCATGCCGCACGGTCTTTTTTCCTGGCTTGGGTTTTTGCGGCCTGGTTGCATTCCTGTGGATTGGGCGTGCTGTTTTTCGTGCTGGCCGCACTCGTCGCCTGGAGTCGCGTAATCCGTCGCCGTCACCACGTCTCCGACGTGCTGGCTGGTGCGCTGTTGGGTTGTCTGCTGGGCTGGGGACTGGCCTAGCCCGGAAAATTCACAAAAACCTACTACGACTTGAAAACTCTCGATCTTTCACTCATTTCACGATTTTCATCCTCGACAGACTGTTCAGTATGCCTGCGGGTGAAAATCGCTCCAACTTCATGAAATATCTTCGATTTTCGGCGTCTCGCTACGATTTTCATGAATTTTCCGGCCTAGGGAAGACTTTGGAGTTCTCCTAACTCTTTGTTTTTAAAGGGAAACACAGTCCGATCATGCGGTCGGGCAAATTTCTTGCCCGACAATACCGGCAAATTCAAATGGAAACCATTCTAACGTTTTCTTATTTGACCTTTACCATACGGGTCATTGTCATTTTGATGGATGACCGGTTCAACTGCGAAAATGCTGCCAAGATATTGCTTCAAATCTGAAATCTGAGTGTATTTTTGAATTTTCGTTAAAATCGATCCGGCAAGATTTTGAATCCAAAGACGGAAAAGCTCGATTTTTGCCTTTTCGCTTTCCAATAAAGTCAGTTTTTCCCAAGATTTCGCTCTATGATTATTTTTTATGCGAGTCCATGCCTGATGGATCGAGCCCTCGGCCCAACGTTTCATATGCTCGACAATGAATTTTATTTTCTCTTCATCTTCGGAAGCCTCTTCAAATGCAAACACGGAGGCTTCGTAAACGCGCTCTTGGAAATACAGGGATAGTGGATAAACGCCCTGAACGCTGAAAAGGTAGCCCTCAACATACACGGAACCCTCTTCTCTCAACGATCCGGCAAGCAACAAGTATGGATAACCGACAAGCGAAAGATAGTCCCATCGATCCACGTGAATGAAATCCGTTGCCATAACGCTATTCTATACTATTCTATACTATTTATAGTAATATTCTTCACCCTTTAAGCAATAATACAGCATTCTAAAACATTTTTTGAGCACTTTAAGCTCTTTTGTTGGTATTTGGATTGGTTTTTCGTGGATAAAAATATTGCGATGACGAATTTTTTGACGAAGTTCTCTAATATTCCAGGAAAACCGATACATTTTTCGAAATCTTCAAACAAAAACATTGAACAAAACCGCAAAAACGGGTTTAGTGAAATTGGAAAAGAACTTGCACGAATTACTGTACTATTGTATAGTATCGTCGTTTTTCGAAACGTAAACGGCGAAACGGGAGGGATGCATGTCGGCCTCAGCGGATAAACCACAGGACAAGCAGAAGATATTGACCGAAGCGATCAAGCAGATCGAAAAGCAGTTCGGCAAAGGTGCGATCATGCGCCTGGGCGAAGAAGGCCAGATCGCGGACGTGGAGGTGATTCCCACCGGCGGCGTCGGCCTGGACGTCGCGTTGGGCGTCGGTGGAATTCCACGCGGGCGCGTCACGGAAATCTACGGTCCGGAATCCTCCGGCAAAACCACGCTGGCGCTGGAAGTCATCGCCCAGGCTCAGAAACGCGGAGGCATCGCCGCCTTCATCGACGCCGAGCACGCCCTCGACCTCAAATACGCTCGTGCGTTGGGCGTCGATACGGACGAACTGCTCATTTCCCAGCCCGATTACGGCGAGCAGGCGCTGGAAATCATGGAGATGCTGGTGCGTTCCAACGCCATCGACGTCATCGCCGTGGACTCGGTGGCCGCCCTCGTGCCGCGCGCCGAAATCAATGGCGAAATGGGCGACTCCCACGTCGGCCTGCAAGCCCGGCTGATGAGTCAGGCGATGCGCAAGGCCACGGGATTAATCAGCAAATCCAATACCGCCGTGATTTTTCTCAACCAGATCCGCATGAAAATCGGCGTGACCTACGGCAGCCCGGAAACCACCACCGGCGGCAACGCCCTGAAGTTCTACTCTTCGGTGCGTATCGACATCCGTCGCATCGCCTCCATCAAGGATTCGGAAAGCATTTTGGGCAACCGCACCCGCGCCAAAGTCGTCAAAAACAAGCTCGCGCCGCCTCACAAGCAGATCGAGTTCGACATCATGTTCGGAACCGGGATCAGTCGCGAGGGTATGGCGCTGGATATGGGCAGCGACCTGGATCTTGTCGAAAAAGCCGGTTCGTGGTACAGCTATAAAGGAGAAAGGCTGGGACAAGGCCGGGAAAACGCCAAGCGTTTCTTGATGGAAAACCCCGAGGTACTCGAAGAAGTCGAAGCGGGCATACGTGAGCACTACGGACTGCCGTCCGCCGGGGGTACGACGCAGGCGGCGGCGGAGTAGTCGTCACGCACGTTTCCTTTTTTCCCGGATTGTCGTGAAACGGACCGTTTTGGGTCGGGTTTTCGTAAAACGATTCCATCCCGAAAGCTTCGGTCCCATGGAAAAAGGGGAACGACCATGTTGCGTATCGACGACATTCTACGGGTAGGACACCAGGGAAAAGCCAGCGACATTCACCTGAAAGTCGGTCTGCCGCCGATGTTCCGCATTGCCGGCAGTCTCGTCTCGCTGAAAAATGCCAGCCGCCTGACGCCCAAGGATCTCGAAGAGCTCGCCCGCCAAGTCTGCAACGACCGCCAGTACAAGTTGTTCCTCGAAGAATGGGAGGTCGATCTCGCCTATTTCGTGAAGGATGTCGGTCGCTTCCGCGTCAACGTCTATCGCCAGAGCAGCTACGCCGGGATGGCGGTCCGCGTAATCCAGTCCAAAGTGCCGACGCTCGACGACCTGAACCTGCCCAAGGTCATCGAAAAAATCTCCCGTACCCAGCGCGGTTTGGTGCTCGTCACCGGTACGACCTCCAGCGGCAAATCCACCACGCTGGCAGCGATGATTAATTATATCAATAGCACACGCACCTGCCACATCATGACGATCGAAGACCCGATCGAATACATGATCGCCGACAAACGCAGCATGATTAACCAGCGCGAGTTGGGCATGGACACTACCAGCTACGCGCGCGCGCTCAAATCGGCCCTGCGGCAAGACCCGGACGTGATCCTCATCGGCGAGCTTCGTGATCTGGAAACCATCGATATCGCCATGGCGGCTGCCGAAACCGGCCACATGGTGTTCAGCACTCTGCACACCATGGACGCGCCGGAAACCATCAACCGTATCATCTCCTTGTATCCTCCCAATCAGCAGGACGCGGTACGGCTCCAGTTGTCCGGCATTCTTCAGGCGGTCATCTCCCAGCGCCTCGTGCCCAGCAAAGACGGCACCAAGCGCGTTCCCGCCGTGGAGGTGATGATCGTCTCCAACCGCATCCGCGAACTGATCCAGAACCCGGAGTTGATCGGGGAATTGCACGACACGATGGCGCAGTCTTTCGACTCCTACGGGATGCAGATTTTCGACCAGTCGCTGATGTCGCTTGTCAAGCGCAACTACATCACCTACGAAGAAGCCCTGAAACAGGCCAGCAATCCGGCGGACTTCGAACTGCGCTTCTCCGGCATCAGCACCTCGGACGGTGGGGGTTGGGAAAGTATGCAGGACGCCGACCAGGAAGAGGAACTCTTCGGCAAAGAAGAAAGCGACGACGACGACGACGATTTCACCATCGAACGATTCTGAGCCGAGGAGTCCATGCCGTACAAAGTACTTGATATCTATGCGGATCTTCCGAAAACGAACTGCGGCGACTGCCGCAAGAAAGCCTGTTACCCATTCGCCGCAGGCGTGTTTCTGGAGGGGCTGAAACTCTCCGAATGCCCGCATCTCGATGAGGAAAAACGCCGCGTCATGCAAGAGCGGCTGGATGAGGAAAAAGGGGTCGGCAAAGGCAAAGCCGGAAAGGCGGCGGCCAGCGAAAAAGCCTTGGAATTCCTCAAGGAAAAGATGGAAAAGAGCGATTTCGAAGTGCTGGCGAGACGTTGCGGCGGCGAGTACATCGAAGAACCGGAAGAGGCGATCCACTTGCCGTTTTTGGGGCGTCCCTACCGCATCGAACGCGACGACGTGAAGGCCGAGGAAGGCGAGCAGCCCTCGGTATTCATCAAGATTCTGCTGATGATCTACGCCACCCGCGCAAGCGACGCCGCTCCCTTGGAAAAATGGACCGCATTTCGCGAACTTCCCAATTCTGCCAGCAAGGCCAAGTCTTTCGAAGACAACGCCGGTCGTATCGCCGGTCTATTCGGGGACGACCTCCAGGGTCTCGATGACGCCGCGCTCCGCTGGGGAGGCGAGCTGTCATCGGAAGGCAATGCTGATCGGGCCTATCTTTTCAACGCGCTGCCGAAGGTCGGACTGCTGTTGCTGTTTTGGGAGGGAGACGAGGATTTCGAGGCACGGGCCTCTATTCTTCTTCATGCCAACGTGCTGGATTTCCTCGACCAGGAAGCCATCACGTTTCTTTCCGAAGCGCTGGTCAACGCCATGATGGGCGAGAGCATCAACGACATCGCACCCTGAGTGCAACAACCCGGAAAATTTACGAAAAGCGGGATACCACATTGGCTTTCTCTCCATAGCAACGTGAGTTTGCAGGAATTCTCCACGTCGATTCGTCCAACCCCAAACAGGCGATGCGGGGTGCATCACAAAAATTGTCACTTTGCCAAAAAACGCTCATGGCGAGTGATTTGCGAAGCAAATCGTATCGAGCCATACCATTTACTCCTCGATACACCGCCCTTACGGGTGGCACTCGGAGTGAGCGGTATGCAATCTGTGTGAAATGACAATATCCTGTGAGGCACTCCGGCGATGCGCATTGACTTGCAAAGAACTGGCGGATAGCCTGAAAGTGTCGTAAAAAGAGGTAATTTGGACGATTTCGATGTTGGGAGAAACCATATGACCCGCTTTGCCACCCTGATGTTCCTGCTGATATGCGTTTTTTCGCTTTATGGCTGTTTCGGAGAAGACGACGGAACCACTTTCGTGGGCAACGATGGGGATGCGGACGCTGAGGCGGAGGAAGATGCGACGATCCCGTGGGCCGATGTGGACGCCAACGTGGATACGCCGGAAATGGAAGAAGAGGAAAGCGACGAATTCGTGCCGGGAAGCCTCGATCCGAGTTGCGAACATTTCGATCCCAGCGACGAGTTGCGGATTCTCGCGTGCAAAATGCTGGCTTACGTCAACGAAGATCGCAAGATGTTCCCGGAGGAAAGCGACAACGCCGGGCGGTTGGTGTGGGACGAGGAAATGTACCCCGTCGCATTGGCCCATTCCCAGGACATGTGCGACCGGGACTTTTTCGCCCATGAGAATCCTTCCGGACAAGACCCATTCGACCGCATGGACGCCGCCGGTGTCCAGTATTTCGCCGCCGGGGAAAACATTGCCTATACCCCGTTCCCGATGGACTCCCAGTATCGTTTTATGGCGGAATGTATCTGCGATCCCCACGGCAATCACCGCTCGAACTGCCTGAGTCCCTACTTTACCCGCGTGGGTATCGGCATCGTCAAGTGCGGCGACCCCGTCAGCGGAATCTACTATCACTACATCACGCAGAATTTCCGCGCCTTGCCCACGGAACAGGCCAACTACGACATCGCCTATTGCGACGAGGACGCCAACATCGGGGCTTACTGGAGCGAACCTGCGTCCAGCGTGACGCCCGATCCCTATTTCGGCCTTCAGGAAAAAGGCGGGGATTCATACACGACTTGCGAGGAAGATACGAGCGCGAAAAGTTTCGAGCGACATTCCGCCATTTTCTTTAAAAGAGACTGATTTCTCTTTTTATTTCAGGATCTTGCGTTACGACTACCTATAGTAGTCTCGGCTCCTGTCTCCTTTTTCCACAGGGTAGACGAACGGGCATGAACCGGTCCGACACAACAACCGGCTTTGAACGTGGGGTGGAAATTCTCCACCGGGATGAATGCCTGTTCGCCGTGTCGAAGCCTTCGGGGCTGTCGGTGCATCGCGGATGGGACGATGACAATGACGTGTTGGTCGGTCGCGTGCGTAAAATTCTGGGAACGCGCAAAGTCTTTCCACTTCACCGCCTGGATCGAGCCACGTCGGGTGTTGTATTGTTCGCGCTGGACGCCGATGTCGCCCGTGAAATGTCGGCCCGGTTCGTGGAACATCGCATCGAAAAATGCTATCTGGCCCTTGTGCGAGGCGTGACGGACGAAAGCGGACGCATCGACAAACCCTTGAGAAAACAGCCAAAATCCGAAGAATTCGTGGAGGCCTGCACGGAATTCCGCCGCCTGCTGGCCCTGCCCACCCTGCCCCGTGAAACCTCGCTTTTGGAGGTTCGCCCCTTGAGCGGCAAATTGCACCAGATCCGGCGGCATCTGAAAAGCCTGAGCCATCCGCTGATCGGCGATGCGAACTACGGAAAAGGCCCCATCAACCGGGACATGCGCGACCGCTACGGACTCTCCCGGCTGGCGCTGCACGCCTGGGGTTTGTGCGTACTTCACCCACGGACAGGCCAGGAGCTGCGAATCGTCGCGCCCGTGCCGGACGATTTCGCCCACCCTTTACGGCGCATGGGATATCCGGGAGAACAGCTTGAAGCACCCGACTGGGCCGCACGATCCTTCGGCAATGCCGCTCTGCAAATTCACGCCGATTCGTGAAATTTCACGCCATTTCGCCTGGATTTTGGGAGTGGATCCAATTCACACGGGAGTGAATTTTTTTGTAGGTAAAAAAATCTGGAGTAGTTATCCGACAACGAAATCGGGCATGTCGGGTAAAAAATTTACCCGACCTACGCTTCTGATTTGGCACGAATCTAACTCGGTGAATCTGGGAAAGGGTGCCCGGGTCTTCGATCCGGAACGGATCGATGGCCCGGATTCTTTGTGTTTTCACGGCCATTCGCCTGGCGGCGAAAGACCGTGATTCCATAAGAGAGGGCTTTCCCCCGGCAGGGTCGATGGTATCATCGCCCTATTTTGATGATGGGATCGCTTGAGCGTCCCAAGCAGGAGGAAAGCCCATGATTTATATTGGAATGGATGTGCATCAGAAGTCAACCACCATTTGCATTCAGGACGATACGGGAAAGCAGGTTTTTCTCGGATCTTGTCCGACCACCTTTTCCGGATTCTCCGAAACGCTCCGGCCCTGGCTCGAAAAGCATCCCGGTGCGCCGGGGATGGAAGCCTGTTCGAAGGCGTATTCCACAAGCGGAATCGTCGTCGTATTGGGAGGATGCCCGCAGGTGTACCCGGCGGATGAAGTGGCGAAGAAAACCCGCAGCCGGAAGAAAAAGACCGACACCCGCGACGCCCAGGATCTCTGTACCAACCTGCGCACGGGAGCCTTGGGTTCTGCCGCCGGAGCCGATGCGCAAGCTTCGTTCGGTGCTCAAGGCGCGGGCGCTGAACGTGAAGATCCAGACGCAGGCGATCAACGCCGCCAAGGCGCTGCTGAGGGAGTACGGCCTGGATGGCGCCTCGGGAAGCATGAACACCCAAGCGGCCTGGAAAAAGCGGCTCGACGCCAAGATGCCCGAGATGGTGAGACAGCTGTTGGAAACGCATTTCGCCAGCTTCCTTTTGGCCTCGAATCAGATCGAAGGGTTGACGACGATGGCCGAGGATCTTGGCCGTGAAAACCACGCGTTCGATGGGGTGCAGACGATTCCGGGAGTGGGCCCGATCACGCGGCTGGCGCTTGCGGCGCATCTGTTCGACATCGGTCGTTTCCGTTCGGGAAAGCAGGTGACGGCCTACGTGGGTCTGTGCCCGTCGAGCTACGATTCGGGGGATCGCGAGCGCAAGGGACGCATCACGCGGGAGGGGCCGGGGTTGTTGCGGGCGTTGCTTGTGGAGTGCGCGCAGCACGCCCGGAAGCGAAAGAAGCCGCTGAACCCGTTATCGCCGCTGGGTGGAGAAGCACGGTGCCAACAAGGCGAAGGTGGCGGTGGCGGCGAAACTGTGCCGGATCGTGCATGCTCTTTTGAAACGTTCCGAGGGCTTTTCGCCCGAGGCTTTGGGGGTGGTGCCGGACGGTTATGGGGGTTGGGAGTTTGCAGGCCGTGCGTCTGGTGGCGACGGGTGCGATTCCAGTCCTCCCCGTCCGTCGGCTTGTGCCCAGTAGCACGAGCACCGGGCGCGTCAAGGCCAGGCTCGCTTCGCTCATGCTTTGCAGCCTTGACCCGCCCGCCTTGCTCGTGCGTGAGAGGGTTGTAGGCGACGGACGGGGAGGCCTTCGGCGAAGGCTCCGGCCAAGGAGGTATCGACAAGCCACGAGATCAAGAGGTAGACGCAATGCGACAGACGAGGATAGACGCTAAGTGACAGAAGCAACGTGAAGAGATTTCGATGTTCCATACGTTCTTTCGAATCACCGTTTCGTCCGACCCCGCGGGTGCCAGTGCTCCGACGAGAGCTTGACCGTGAATGGGGCGGACGATTCTTGCACGGAATCATGGCGCGTGAAATACGACGCCGAATAGATGGATGAACGAAGGACGGCTTGACATCGATGAAAAAAATGGGGGAATCTGCTTGACAAACAGGTCTCTCTTATAGATGGCACCCAACAGCTATAACAAGTTGAATTTACAATTGATATTGAGAACCGTAGAACCGGTCGGGTGATTGCTTCACCCGACACATTCACGGTTTTTAGAAATGTCGGGCTGAAAATTAGCCCGACCTACTTATGTAACAAGTCGATTTTCCACGGTTTTTCGGCACGTCTCCCGATGCGCCTTACGGAACCCTGGTGAACCGTCCCATCCAATACGCCACGCGAAAATCGACACCCGGCATCAGGTTGGAGCCGTTGCCGTCGCCGTTGGGGTTGTAGGGGTTGGAACGCCACTCGAAGTTGCTGGGACGCCGGATGGCTTTCGGAATCGGATCTTCGCAAATCGTGCTTCCCTTGCGTCCTCCCTCGAACAGCACGACGGTTTGGGTGCCGTCTTCCCAGGTGCAATCTCCGCTTTGCAACTCTTCCTCGTCGCATTGCTCCACCGCGTAATCCCAATAAGGAGGTTCGGCGAATCCGTTGAGCGAGGCCAGACCGTCTTCGAGGGCTTCGGTGTCGATCGTGCCGTCCGGGTCGCCGAAGGCGTGGTCGTCGAGCGTCGTAGCCAGCAGGGCGAAGTCGAACAGCGCCATCTGTGCGCCTTTGGGCTGGTAGCTTTCGCCGGGGGTGTCGTACAACTGCACGCGCGTGGCTTCGGCGACGATGGCGCGGGCGGTTTCGTTGTCGATGTAGCGCTGGGCCAGCCACGCCGAAACGAACGCCATGTTGTAATTGCTGTAATTGGATTGCGTGCCCATGTTGATGTACATCATTTCGTCCCGAGCGGCTTCGGGAAGTTTTCGCTGTCCGATCAACTCGTCGTAAAGGTACTCGGCGTCGGAGGCGTCTCCCGAGGCATACACGTATGCGCCGACGATCCCCAGCGCCATGATGGCGTGGAAGCCGTTCAGTCCGTACTGGGCGTAAATTTCCCGTTCCACGCAGTGTTCGTTGAGATAGCCGTGGTAGGTGATGCGTCCGTCCACGTCGAGAAACTCCAGGTCGTAGCCCGATTCCCGCAAGGTTCGCAGCATTTCCACGACGGCGTGGGAGTCGGCGGCGAGGCGCTCTTTCAACGAGTCGTCGAAGGAGGAATCGTCCCGGATGACCTCCATCGCCACCGCCGAAGCCATCGCCCAGCCCAGGATCATGTCCCGGCTGCAGCTGTCCTCCATGATGTAGTTGGGATAGCGGCCCGACGGGTCATCGCGCCATGTGCCGTTGTCTT
Source organism: Myxococcota bacterium (assembly GCA_963663525.2). GTDB lineage: Bacteria > Myxococcota_A > SURF-8 > SURF-8. Next base: position 737,731 of record CAXXHC010000001.1, on the reverse strand, counting down.
TTTCGTAAGGTAGGGGCACGCCTTCTTCATCGGTCAACGGCGTGGTTTCGGTGGTCGAGCCGTAACCGGGGATGTCGGTACGGATGAATCCGCGCACCACCACGCCGGGGACGTCGGCGATGTCGTGGGCCAGGTGCAGCGCGTCGAGAGAACGCAGAAGATGGCCGCGCGCAACCTCGATTTCGTCGCAGTCCGCGCCCTGATCCCGCATCACGGCGTAGCGCATCGCATCCGCCGCGATGCCCGCGCCGCCGTACAATCCCGCCACTTTGTGGTAGCCGTCCACCACTTCGTCCGGCGTCAGACCGTCCGAAAACGTTTCGAAATCCCAGCCGTCGTCTTGGGCCAGGAAGCGCTCGATCCACTCGCGTTTGTCGGTGGAATCGATGCTCACCGACACGTCGCAGTTGACGCCCATCGGATAGGCCGTAAATGTATGAAATTGCCGGTCATATTGCCTTGCTTTGCGGGCCAGTTCGGCGTCGTAATTCTTTTCCGATGGACCGGCCAGCAGGTATTTTCCCTCGTAGCTGCCCGATCCGCAGGCCGGGTAGAGCGCGGCCTCCTCCTCGAAGGTTTCCTCGTCGGTATCCCCGACGACGTCGGAGCCTTCGTTGTCGCTGCCGCAGGCGAGAAAAACGGTGGGAACCAGCCAGCCCAAAACCATTAGAAGCACGAACCGACGCATGGAATTTTCTCCATAAAAGCAAGAGGTTTCGTGAATGAAGCACACGTGGAAAGAGTAGCGTAACCCCGTTCAGGTTGCAAGGGGAGCGCACAGGAGATTTTGCCGGGAGTTCGGTTTTTTTCGGAAGAGGCCGCCATTTCGAGCCAGGATTTCAAAGACCAGTTCGCTTTTTCCGTGTGGGTTCGCAAACGTGCAGATTGATGAAAAAACGTGCAGATTCAGAACCACTCGCGTTGCGAGAGAAAATAGCACGTTGCGTGGCTTTGGGATCGAAAAACGCTGTTTTTGTCCAGTTGCTGTACACTTTTTTCTCGGTACCCTCGACTCGTTGCGAGAAAACCGGAGGGAACTTTGCACGGTTTGACGTGAGTTTGCACGAGTTTTGCGGCATGAATCGAGCATGACGTGTGTTTGCGTGAAAATGCACGATTTTGCAGTATCTTCAGTAGATTTTAGACGGGAAAATCAGGCGGCAGCCGAACCGGGGGTTGCAATGCGATCCGAAACGAGGTGTTTCATAATATTACAACCATCGAAAGATAGTAGAGGGCTGTGCGCTTTTGTGGTATGATCTTTGGATGAATAAGTTTGTTTTTTGATATTGTGTCGGACAAAGAATTTGTCCGACCTACTGGTCGTCATCGAAGTTCGAGGATGGGGCGAACTCGTCCGGACCTTCGGCAACGAAAAAGACGCCACCGCACAGGACAACTTCGGGAGATGGCTAACCGGCAGGTCGGTTGACGAAATATGCAAAGAAAAGTAAAATGAAATTCACTTCGAAGCATACCGCAAATTTCAGGAGAGAGTGGATGGATGAGCTAAGACCATGGGGTCTCCATTGTTTCTTATTAGCGTATACTCGCCACTCAAGACTACAGATTGCCATTTAAACCACGAAGAAGATATCTAATGAAAGACCTTAAGAGACTGCAATTTTGCCATGTCAATTTGGAAGATGCCTTTTTTGACTCACTACGTTCGGATTATCCTGGCTTCGATGCTTGGTTTCGACGCAAAGCTCTTATAAAAGAAGAGGCATATGTTTTCTATAATATGGATGGCGGCGTTGATGGTTTTCTCTATTTAAAGCCAGAAGATGGATCTGTTGCTGACACGACTCCTGTTTTGCCTCCAGCAAAACGATTGAAGATAGGTACGTTCAAAGTCAATCCTCACGGGACAAGGTTTGGAGAACGTTTGATAAAAAAGACATTTGACCATGCCGTTGCTCTTGGGGTCGACGAAATATATGTAACAGTTTTTCCCAAACACATTGCCCTCGTGGAATTGCTCTCGAAGTACGGATTTGTAAAAGTCGGAGAGAAGAAATCATCAAGTAGTTCTTCTGAGGATGTCATGGTGCGGTCTTGTCGGGCGGTTCTGGGTGATGTCGTTCTTGATTATCCTCGTTTTGATGTGTCCATAGGTAGAAAATATATACTGGCGATCTATCCTGAATGGCACACGCGATTGCTTCCCGACTCTAAACTAAACAATGAACCTCCTGATATCGTGAAAGATATCTCCCATAGCAATAGCATCCACAAGGTGTACTTGACGGGGATGAGAGGTACAGAATCGCTTGAAAGAGGCGATATTCTTGTCGTTTATCGGACGTCCGATGGAAAAGGCGCAGCTCATTTTCGATCCGTTATCACCTCAATATGCGTTGTAGAAGAGGTGAGAAATATTTTTTCTTTTGCCAATTTTAATGCCCTTCTCGAATTTTGTGCTCCTTATTCGGTCTTTACCGAAAAGGAACTGGCCAAATTTTGGAGAGAACGTAGATACCCGACATTGATTCGTTTTACATACAATGCAGCCTTAAAAAAGAGGTTAACACGTGGCGATCTTATTGATAGAAACATTATCGACCCTGACGTTTATGCGGGGTTTATGCCTCTGAACGATCATCAGTTGAACATCATCTTTAGGCTGGGAGGAATAGATGAAGGTCTTGTTATCAATCCATCCTAAGTACGCAGAACAAATCCTCAATGGGACAAAGCGATACGAGTACAGGAGATCCATTTTTAAGGATGAAACTGTCAATACCATAGTAATTTACGCGACCCTCCCCGTCGGGAAGGTTGTCGGAGAATTTAGTGTCGCCGCCATCATTCGAGATGAGCCAGGCTCCTTGTGGATGGAAACCAAAGAATTCTCAGGAATTACGGAACAATTTTTTATGTCGTACTTTTGCGGGAGAAATGAAGCCATTGCCATTAGGGTTGAGGATCCAAAAAGATACCCTAAGCCTTTGGATCTGGCTGAAGTGAGTGGGAATTCGGTTGCGCCGCAATCGTTTAGGTATCTGAGGTAGGAAAGACGATAAGATATATTTGGCAGGGAATTTTTCGGGCGGGTGGTCGTGACAAGCCCTGAGTCTTGCATGATGCCACCCATACTCACCCGATGGTCCCCTACTCTTCGTCGAGAAGGTGTGGAGGACGAGGAAGGATCGGCGGCATCCTGAACAGATCGGTGTAGGTGCAATGGCAGGGATTGTCCGGGGAGAGCGCATCGCAGACTCCCAGCGCCTCGGAATCCGCCCCATACATGGTCGGACAGTACACGGAGCAGGAGTAGGTGGTCTGTCGGGATTCGTTTTGGCAGACCACGATGCGCCCTCCGTCCGTGCAATACGTCTTCCCGGATTCGCATTCGGCGACGAGGCAATCCGCTTCTGTTTGCGAGGGAGAAGATGGACTTTCACCCATGCTACAACTGCATGGATTTTCTAGGTTTTTGTAGGCTTCGCAACCTTGCAGCGAAACGCTGTCCTCGCCGAATTCTTCTCTACAGTACGCATTGCAGTCGAGGATGATGTGGACCTCTTCGCTTTCGCAGGTGGCCAGGTGATTGCCGTCGGGACAATACACATCGCCCGGCTGGCACTCGTTTAGAATACCGTCGGTGAGGCCGTATTCACATTGGCAAGGTTCCTCTGCGTCATCGTCGCAGCCGCTGGCGTAATAGTGCTCGCCATAGGTGTTACGGCAATAGTCGTCGCAAACCAGCGGGACGTAGCGTTGTTTCTCGCACGACAGCCAGATGGCGTCGTCCACGCAGCGGGAGTCGTCTGAACCACATTGTATCTGGTGGGAATCCAGACGCTCATACCGACAGATACAATCACCCAAATAGTAATCGCAATAAGGATATGATAAGCCTTTCGTAAGGCTTTCGTCTTCGAAAAAAGGGCATTCGTCCCAACAAGAAATTTTTTGCAGTTCACCGTCAGCACATTTCCAAAGATATTGCTCGCTGCCATCACATACTATCGGTCGATCAATGCTGCACTGTGCCTGAACACAACCACAAACGTTGTCGGGGTTTTTGATGTTACAATTCTTGGAGTAATACTCGGAGCCATATTCTTCCTGACAATATTCCGTGCAATCGATTCGCGTTGGCACTCTATTTACGCAAAACTCCGCGATTCCTTCAAAAGGACAATCCAAAAATCCACTACCTTCGTCGCAAGTGTAAATTGCTACACCTCCGGTACTTGTATCGTAATTATAGTTTTCCCTGGGATCTTTGTGGTCTTCGCTGCATCCCGCTCCCAGCGCCAGACCCGCCGCGAGCAGCAACGTCACCGCCCGCCGGACGATCTTTTTCGGAAACACCCAGTTCAGCCAACACGCCCGCGCCACGATGCTTTCCCCGGATTCCGAGCCGTACCGCGCATTCCTGTACTTCGTTACGATTTGTTGTCTGAATGGTGATTCCGCAGCCACGAGGCATCCTCAGCCATTTGAAGAAAACGATGATTCCGTATTTTATAATATTTGTGTGATCGATGGGCAAAAAAGATGAATTTTTCGTGTGGGTGGCCGTGACAAACCCTGAGTCTTGCATGATGATTGGGTGGCATCATTTTACTCAAATTGCAACCCGCTCACTCCAAGTGCCGCCGGGCGGAAATTAAAATAGTGCAAAATATTTCGGATTCAATTGCAACATATTGAAGTTAAAAGACTTATATCCCCTCTCCCTTTGGAAGAGGGTTAGGGTGAGGGAACACGAAACTTCCCCTCACCCGGTGCTAAAGCACCGGCCTCTCCCACTAGAAGAGGCGCTTGGACCCTGCGGGTCCATCCTAAATCCGCACTAAAAAAATTTCCGCCCAGTGCCGCCCATAGGGCGGTCAGAGTATTGACAAACCTCCTGAATTTGATTTCCAGCCCCAATTTAGCATAAATGTCATTCCCGCGAAGGCGGGAATCCAGAGCAATATCAAGCACCTGGACCCCCGCCTTCGCGGGGGTGACAGATGTTTCTACAAAGATAGATACTTTATCAGCAAGCTGAGTCGGGTGATTTTCACCCGACAGTTTCTATTCCAATCCTTTATCGGGTAAACATTGCCTGACCTATGGGACTACAAAACTAGCCATGATACATGAACCCCGAATACATTCTAGCCCGGAAAATTCATGAAGAATCTACTGCGACTTGAAAACTCTTGATCTTTCACTCGTTTCCCGATTTTCATCCTCGACAGACTGTTCAGTATGCCTCCGGGTGAAAATCGCTCCAACTTCATGAAATATCGTCGGTTTTCGGCGTCTCGCTACGATTCACATGAATTTTCCGGGCTAGGCGTTGCTTAGTAGTTTTTACCGTGATGATCTTTGTCATGAGCACTGGACCGGTAGTATTTTGTGAAGAAAGCGAAGAAATTGTTGTTAAAAAAGGGGAACTTGGAAAAGGAGGAGTGGAATTTCATCTGATCGAAAAGAGCTTTGATCCCCCAAAGCACAAGGTCGAACGCTGTGTGGTGGGGCCCAAAAGTGACCCTTGGAAAGGGGTTTGTATTGTTGATGACCAAATACCTTTCGGTAATGACTACGAATTGCTTAAAAGTTATACTGTCGAAGCTTTTTTAATTGTTGGGAAAAAGAAAGTACCCCTTCAAGTAACGGGAATGTTCAACCCTTTAGGGGGATATGTAACTATTGAAGGTAGGGGGAATTCGTGGACAGTACAGGGTATTTTTTCGGACGGTGCCGGTGCATATTTTGTTCAGTGGATCGTATACGAGGGTAAATTAATTCGAACGATTCTCACAAATAACGAAAGTATATTCGCATTATATCCGGAAACAACAAATCCGAAACAGCCCAGCGGACCGGGTGATTTTCACCCGACTCAGAAAACTTTTCCCAATAAATCCCAGTAGTTATCCCTATTCTTCGTTCTTGAAATCTTTCGGATACAGTTTTTCGGCGCAGGTCGGACAAAGCCCGTGGGAGAAAATGATTTCCGGCGAATGCTCCAGAAAATAGCTTTCCAGTTGCTGCCAGTACCCTTTGTCGTCGCGGATGCTTTTGCAGTTGGCGCAGATGGGCAGCAATCCGTGAAGTTTGTGCACCTGATCGAGCGACGCCTGCAGCTTCTCGATCAGTTCTTCTTTTTCCTTGAGCGTCCGTTCATGCTTTTTGACCTCTTCGCGCAAGGCCTGGTTGGATTCCTCGCGGAGTTGCTCCGAGGTTTCGAGGATCTGCCGCAGTTTCCAGACAATGATCGTGCACACCACCAGCACGAGCGAGTAATTGATGAACTGCCCGAACACCGTGCGCCAGTCGAGGAAAATGCGCCGAAGCATTTCGCCTTCGGCGAACAGAGGAGCGTAAGGCAGCACGCCCAGGATTTCCAACAAGGTAATCATGCCGAGCGCGACGTTGCTGACGATGAAAAACACCAGCACTTCCCGCCAGCGAAGAAACCAAAAAATCACCAGCAAAATCGCCACGATCATCAAATGGTGCAGGGAATTCAAGCTGCCGACGATGTGAACCTGAATCAGCGCGGCGGCGACCACCACAGAAGAGGCGAACACCACGACCCAATACCCGTGGCCGTCTTTCCGTCCTTTCCTGGTTGTCCAATGAAGCCAGGCATACGATCCCAGCAGGCAGACGCTGACCGAAATGTTGAGCCATATCGAAAACAACAGCACCGACTCGTTGGCGAAGCCGGTGTTGTCCACACAGGTCATTCCGACAATCTGAATCACGACGTACACGATCAGCAACAGTCCTAAAAGAGCCATGCCGTTCATGAAGACGGTGGCGCTTCCACGGCTGTTCAGCGCCGCTCGCAACTCCTGCGTGTCGCTTCTGCCGCTTAGTTCACTGACTTTCATCCATCCCCCTCCTGATTCTCATCATGCGATCTATCGATAATAATCGTCGTCAGTGAGTATAATTCAATTTGAGATCGAGGCCGAAATTGCCTTCCGGCTTTACGGCGTCCGAATCCCATTTCCCCTGTACCGTCAACCACTTCCATCGATATTTCAGCTCGAAACTACGCTCTTTGTCCACCGTTTCATCCGAAATGGCGGTCGAAAAGTTGATTTGCACGTTGTCCGAAATCCGCTTGCCGACCAGCAGCCGGGGTACGATGGCCGCCCCGGTGGATGTCGAGGCCTCGTTGTATTCGGTCGTCAGGCGGAATTCATCGATTTTAAAACGCGAGCGCACCTGCTCGTCCACGCCGGTGATATCGGAAATCAGGCTCAGTCCCGTGGCTGCGCTGGCGGTGCCGCCGGTTTCCATGGTGTCCGTTCTCGTCGAAGGATGGCCGACGAGCAGAAGCGAGACGAGATCCGTCTGCGAAAGGTCCGAGTTGGAGGTCAGGAGAATTTCCGGCTGTTCCAAGGTGCCCGCAATACGCAGGTTCAGCGTAACCTCGCGTTCCTCGCCGTCGTCCAGGTAAGTTAACCGGTTGCTGCCCTCGATATCGAGCAGTGGGTTGATTTTTTCCCGGTCGTTGAATTCGACCACGAACCGTTTCACGTCGAAGGGGTTCTGCTGAAAGTAGATCGTGCCTCCGGCGGAGGAAAGCGTGTTGAGCAGGGCGGGGCGATTGTCGCTTCCCACGAGAAGCAGGTCCGCGCTCAGCGACAAGTCTGCGAGGTTGTTGCGGATGCGGATCGAATCGCGGGCCTTGATTTCGACATTGTAGTGCATCGCGTCGTTTTCCCGGTTCGGACCTTCCCGCGCCCTGCGGGGCTTGAATGCATCGCGGACGCTGTCCACCAGAAGCGCTTTCTGCCAGCGTACCGAGCGCAGGTATTCCATGGAATCGACGGTCAACGCGCCGCCCACCTCGAAGGGGAAGTCGTCTCCCACAGCCGACAGGCGACCGCTGAGCACCGGTTCCATGCCCGGCTGAATCTGGAACGAAATCTTGTGCACGTCCGCGGAAAGATTCCACCGATCGAACGTACGTGCACGATCTCCCCCAATGCGCGCCTCGCCCCGTCCCTCGATGCGCCCGCCGCCGTAAATGGCCCGGAAGTTCTCGAATAGGACACGGTTGCCCGAAAACAGCACTTCGCCTTCCACGTCTTCCAGCGGGCCTTGCAGGCTGGAAAGCTCAAACTGCCCCCGGCGGATGCCCATCGTTCCCTGCACGTCCGTGCGACCGTCGAGCATCGAAAGCTGAAGGTCGCAGATCAGTCCGCCCTCGGCGGCCAGCACGGAATCGAATAACTTCGGCGCGAGCTTCAAATCGGCTTCGCCGTCCAGGAGAAGGTCGAAACGACCGCTGCGTTCGTAGCGTCCCCGAAGGGTGGCCAAGGCTCCCGATGTGGCCAGCACGAATGGATCGATGGACATGGCTCCCCGTGCGATACGGGCTTTGATCGGCGCCTGCGATTCGATCAGCATCCCCCGGTATTCGCCCGAAAGCCGGTGCAGCATGAAAAGTCCATCCCCCGAAAGGGGATCGTCCATCGAACCGCTGTAGTTCATTTCCGCCGTCAGTCTGCCATTCTCGATTTCATTTCCCAGAAGGGGGTCGAGCAGGGGAGTGAAGGCGATGTCGTCCGCCGAAAAAGAGAGATTCAACGCTTCTTCGCCGACGAAGGAGAGATTGAGTTGCGTGGAGACTCTGCGGTCGAACAGGAGCGCATCGAGGGAAATCTGGTCGGAGGTCAATTCCACGTGCACTTCGCTGGGACCGTAGGTTTGATCTCCCAGCGGAAGGGGATCGAACTGAACGACACCCTGGATGTAGGGATCGGCCAAATCCCCTTTAGCGTGCGCTGACAGGACGGCCCCGACGTCGGTATCATGAACGTAAGGGTCTAGAAAATCGAAGGTTTTCAGGCGCAGGGCTTCCGATTTCACCGATATGTTGTACTTTTTCCAGTCTTCCAGTTTTCCCGAAAGCGTGAAAGAAGCTCCATCCTTCGTGAAATCGCAGGTATCGAACGACACATCGTTTTTCGAAATCGACGCCTTCACCCGACCCTTGTCGAAATGAAACGCTTCAAATCCGAAATCCGTGAATTGCCCTTCGATTTTGCCGGAAAATTTCCCGATGGGTCCATGCAGCCGCCCTTTTGCGGCAAACGAACCCTCCAGTTTCGCACCCAACCCCCTGTCCAGGTCGACGATTTCGAAAAAGTCGCGCACGTCCATGTCTTTGGTGGAAATGCGGGAAGAGAGCCGCACGGTGGCGGGGTTGAAATCGAGGCTCAACGACCCGCGAAACGACGACGTGCCGTGCCGGAAACGCCCGCGCCGGAACTGAAGTTTCTGGTCCTTGAACAGCACTTCGAAACGGCTGCGTCCCAGGTTCATGCCGGCGACCGTCAGGTTCGGCGAGCGAATTTCGGCGTCGATGCGCTCGCATTCGATGCCGTGAATTCGCACGTCCAGGGTGGCCTTGCCCTTGATGTCGATTTCTGCGATGGGAGAGACTTCCTTGAAATCGAAGCGATCCGACCAGTAGTGCAGGTCGAAATAGCCATCGAAACCGAAATGGTTTTTCACCTTGACCACGGTGTCGGTATTCGCGCTCGTGGCTGTGGCTTCGACGATCTCGAAGCGGTCGGGATACAGCGCCAGCGTGCCTTTGCCGTTTCCTCCACCCGGAAGGAATTCCAGAATCCGCAAGGCGCGGGGCCAGTCGTCGGCGTACCAACCGGCGGCGCGGATGTCCATGTGCGGCACGTCGAGGTCGAAATCCCCTTTCATTTCCAAGGGATCGATGGTTCCCGCAAGGCCGAGATCCCCCTCGACATCCATCGTGTACGGGACGTTTTTCAGGGTGTAGTTTTCGAGAATCTCGTTCAACGTCGTATCGACCAGCCGAAGCTGCCAGTTGCAATGAAGCTGCTCGTCGAAATTCAGCCAGCCTTCCTTGAGAAACACGTCCCCTTTTCCCATTTTGAACTGAGCGCCCGAAAACGTGGCCCGTTTGCGGTCGACGGTGAACGGCAGGCGCACCGTTTGCAGATCCAGCTTTTCGCCGTCACCGATATCGATGGCGACCTCCTGCAGTTCCGCTTCGCCGGTCAGCACGGGATTCGTCGCCGGACCGGTCGCCGTGGCCTGTAGGAGAATCGAGCCGGAAACGGGAGGGAAATCCGGCAGAAATTCCCGAATGCGGGAAAGCGGCATGGAGGCGATGAGATCGAGACGCCCGTTCAGCGTTTCCAGCTCGATATCGCGTCCCGACACGATAAAGGTGGTGGAAGGCATGTAAATCGTCAGGGCATCGATGGCGAACGGATCGTGGATGGATTGCCCGAAGGAGATCCGTGCCCGGACGCTGTGCACGTCGAGCGTTTGGGCGTCGAGGATCAGGTTTCCCTGCCCGGTTTCGAAGGTTGCGCAATACTCGTTTCCCTTGCGAAGCAGGATCAGGTTGAGATCGGAAAAGGACGCAAGGGGTGCTTCGCCCCGTTTCAGCGAGATCCTGCCACCGCGAATCCACAGGCGATCGGCTTGCAGACGAAAGGGCAAGTCCGGCAGGTGAATGCCCGTAAATACCTCTTGAGGTTCGGTATTTTCGCTTTTCTCTTCTGGGTTCGCCGGGGTGGAAAGATCGGAAGGCGGTAGGTGCAACTCGGCAGTAGGTTCTTCCAGAAGGATTTCTTTGAACATCACCCGTTTTCCCAGCAGGGGAAGCAGTGCGATCGATACCGAAAGCCTCTTGGCCTCCACCGTGCCCCGGTCGTCGAAGTCCAGCACGGGATGTTCCACGATCAGGCCAGGACTCCACAGGCGGAAACGCACGTCACCGCGAACCCGGAGATTCTCGCTGTGTTCAAGGCCGGAGTTGAGGGCGGACAATGCCAGACGACCTGCCATGGGGCTGCTTAAAAAGAGCAGCACGCTTAAAACGGTCAGAGCCGCAACGGTTCCCAGCCCTAAAATGGTTCGACGGTCGGGCACTCCTTGGCGATCCTTTCAGCATAAAAACAAAAGTCCGTGTATTCTACCTTTTTCCACGCGTCGGGCACAAGCAAACGGCTTTTACGAGTAGGGTGATTCAATTCTTGATTCGGCACGAATCCAACTCGGCGAATCGTGGAAAGGGTGCCCGGGTCTTCGATCCGGAACGGATCGATGGCCCGGATTCTTCGTGTTTTCAAGGCCATTCGCCTGACGGCGAAAGACCTTGGCACCCATACTTCCTTGGAAATAGTGGAAAGAAGTAGAATTGAATCGCCCTGCTTTTACGAGGCGATACGAACGCCTTGTAAAATTCTCACTGTAAATGCGCGCGCAAGATGCTCTCATGTACGAAGAACCTCACGCGCCTATTTTTCGCGATGAGGTATGGGGACGGGGGCCGGTTTTTCCGGTAGGGGAGGGTAGCGGTAACGACCGCGCTCATCGGCGGGGACGCTCCAGTCGTAGGTTCCAGACTCGAAACTTTTTATCCACAGCTTCGCCTGCTCGCGCCAGAACGCGATGCGGGTGCGGTCCCGTTCGATGTAATAACGCGATTCACCGTCGAAATCGGCGAACTCCACACGGCGCAGGGTTTCCGACAACCGACGGTAACGGTCGAGATCCTGGCGGCGCAGTTTCGCCAGTGCTTTTCTTACGAGGGGCGCGACTTCGAGCAGGTATTCCAACTCGGCGATTTCACGTTCGTAATGGTGCCGCTGCTGTAAAATGACTTCGGCCAGCCAGCGCAACTGCTGTCGGGATTTTTCTCCGGCATTCGGCTTGGTGTAGCGGGTCAGATGTTCCTGGATGTCGCGGTGCATACTTTCGGCGTGGGCGCGGTCCAGCTTTTTCAGGCGCGTCTCGACCTGATCGAGAAACGCCGCTGCCGTGGCGGCAGAGGAAGGGGCCGGTTTCGAGGCACCGAAATCATCGCATCCCACGATGTTCCAAGCCATAAGGCAAAGGGCAATCCCGCGGCCCAACCACCGAAAAAAAGATGGCAACCCGAAGGTTGCCTTGAAAACGATCCGATCGTACATAGTCAGAACGAGGTTTATTTGCTTTTTTTGCTTTTCTTGCCTTGGCTCTCGTTGACGCGTTCGCGCAACTCTTTTCCGACTTTGAAAAACGGCAGGCGCTTTCCAGGAACGGGAATCACTTCGCCCGTTCGTGGGTTTCGTCCCGAATACGATTTGTATTCTTTGTTGACGAGGGATCCGAATCCACGAATCTCGATGCGATCACCATTGACAAGGGCGTCGCTCATGCTGTCGAAAATCAAATTGACGACGGATTCGGATTTTTTCTTGGTAACATTGACCTTTTCGGCGAGTTTTTCGATCAATTCAGACTTGTTCATCGATCAGGCCCCCTTGGCGTAAGAGAAATATTTATGTAAAAACAATCAGTTCGAAGTCTTGCGTCAAATACCGCCCCCAGGAGGATTCGAACCTCCGGCTTACAGGGATTAGGAATCCCCAGCTCTATCCAGCTGAGCTATGGGGGCTAAGTCGTAACGATATTCGCTAACGTATTTCCCCCTTCCTGTCAAGCAAAGTATCTCGAAAAACGCTCTGGCGCAAAGAAATTTTTCTAATTATTCCAATTTGTTACCCTAACTTCCGTTAAAGGGCAATTAGGCGACCGAATTCAAATTCCATTCAGTGGAATATTAGGACGGGGTAATATCCTTGTCAATCCTGAAAAATCACACATCCACCCCTTAAAAAATCGCTACAAACGAAAAAACGCCCTCCCAAAAGGGAGGGCGTTCGAGAATCCGGTTTAAACCGGAAATCGATTACTCGGCGGGCGTACCGCGCACGCAGTAGCCGCTCTCGTTGCAGATGAAGGTGATGGTGGTCGGAATGTTGTCGGGATCGTCGCAGGCGTGCAGGTACGCGCAGGCGGTGTCGTCGGTGCATTCCACGGGGGTGCAGTCATCTCCACCGGCGGCGTTGCCAATGGCGAATTCGTCGGCGGCGTTGCACTGGGCGTTGTAGACGTCTGCAGCGTCGGTGCAGTAATCCACGGGAATGCACATTTCGAGCAGACCGCTGGGATCGACTTCCATGTCGGTGTCACAGGCGCAGGTGTACCCGTCGGTGGCGGTGTCATCGACGGTGCAGATTTCGCCTTCGTTAAGGCAGGGATCGGCATCGCAAGGATTGACAGTGTCTTCCACGCAGACGCCTTCCACGCAGGAGTAGCCGGTCTGACAAGGATTGTCGGTATCGCACTCGGGGTCGTCGGCGCAGATGGTCATGTCGAAGTTAGCCACGTCTTTCGGCATTTTGCAGATCGAGTCGGTCGTGTCGCAGAACAGGCCGACATTGCACGTACCCATGCTGATGTCTTTGCCTACGCAAGCGGCGTAGTCGTCGGTACCTTCGGCAACCTCATCCTCGTCGCCTTCGAACAGCTTCGTAGCGGCATCCGCCACGCAGTAGCCGGCGGTGCAGGAGTAGCCGGTGTCACAGGGATTGTCGTCGTCACAAGCGGTGGGGGTTTGCATCGTCTTGCAGGGACCGCCTTCGGTACCTTCGGTCGCGGTGGTGCCTTCTTCTTCGTCATCGCCGCAGGCGACGAACGCAAGACTGAAAACGAGAATCAGGGCCATCATCAGGGCAAACAATTTGCGGTTCATGAGTCCTCCTTATGAACTATGAAAAAATTTTCCGGCGCTTTTCTGGCCGGACACCATTACCCACTACGGGAATTCGGTCTGTCGTTTGTCAATGCGTCCCAACATCGTGCCAATCACATACGAACGAGACGTTTTCGCCTCACCCGCGTGGATCGTTCGATGCGCTTTCTTTTCAGCAAGAAGCGTGCCGAGTTGGAAATTGAAAGAGCGTCCCGGAGTACCTTGGTCGATTTGGGATTTTCTCACGGTGCGAAAAATACACGCACACAATCACCCTTCCTTCGATCGGCTTTATCGTCCTCCCTGAAAATATATTCAATTTAGAAATTCATTACCATCAAGCGCAAAAATTCTAATAGTTTTATGGGTATTTTGTCAAGAACTTTCCTGATTTCCAGCAGTTATCGAGAGTATATTAAAGATAATCGATATCTTTCAAAACGCTTTACCGTAAACACGAACCGAACGGAGTCAAGCCTTTTCTATGCATAGGAAAGTTTTTTTCCATTTCTGGACATTCAGGATAGGTTCCCGCAAAAGGGTGAAATTGAAAACGGTACGAATGACCGAGAGATATTGTTTCCCATTTTTCGCAGATTTGAAAACGCAAAAGTCGTAAAATCGCCACGAGATATGACAAAAAAGTCGGGGATGTCAGGAGGGCATCACAGCCCGGTATACTATGCAAAAACGGCGATGAATCCGCTTTTCAACGATTCGGAACGGTTCGTGCCGAACGCCGCACACGAGATTTACTCGAACGTCGGGGGATTTCTTTCGCTCGAAAGGAGTTCTGGTACGAACGTGCCAAAAAAAAACGCGCCAACCGAAAAGATGGCGCGTTCAGGGAAGTTGCACTTGTTTCAATCAGAACGATTCGCCCTCCTGGAGAATGTTGAATTCCACCCGGCGGTTCATGGCGCGACCGCGATCGGTCTTGTTGGAACCCATCGGCTGGGATTCACCGTAACCCACGGCCTTCATCTGATCGGATTTTACGCCGCGTCGGCTCAGGTAAGATTTGACCGCTTCGGCCCGCTTTTGCGAGAGATCCATGTTGTATTTATCCGAGCCCTGGGAGTCGGTGTGCCCCTCGACGAAAACCTTCATCTGAGGCGTCTTGATGAGCACGTCGGACACCTCGTTGAGCATGGCGAAGGATTTCGGTAGGATCGTGGCCTTGCCCGTACGGAAGTATACCTTGTCCTTGAGCTGAATTTTGCGCCCGGTGACGGTAATCAGCTTGTAATCGGCCTGGTCGGGGCAGCCGTCCTCGTCATCCACTCCGTTGAAGGTTTCGGCTTTCAGCGGGCATTTGTCCTCGCTGTCCAGGATGCCGTCGTTGTCGTTGTCGAGTTCGGGGCAGCCGTCTTCATCCTCGAAGCCATCCAGATCTTCCGCCTCGTCGGGGCAGTTGTCTTCCTCGTCCAGGATGCCGTCGTTGTCGTTGTCCATGTCGGGGCAGCCGTCCTCATCCTCAAAGCCGTCCAGGTCTTCGGGATCGTCCGGGCATTTGTCCTCGGTGTCGGGCAGGCCGTCCTCGTCATTGTCCATGTCGGGGCAGCCGTCCTCGTCCTCGTATTCGTCGATGTCTTCGGGATCGTCCGGGCATTGGTCCACGGAGTCGAACACGCCGTCGCCGTCGCGATCGGGCGGTTCGCAGAGCTTCGCCTTGCGCAGGGCGCGGCGAGCGTATTTTTTTCCTATTTCCGTGTGGTCCATGGCCGTGACGTAGCGGCCTTCGTC
The DNA here is from genome assembly GCA_963663525.2 of Myxococcota bacterium. Classification (GTDB taxonomy): domain Bacteria; phylum Myxococcota_A; class SURF-8; order SURF-8. The sequence goes on along the minus strand of CAXXHC010000001.1, from coordinate 722,442 downwards.
GATTTCGTGAAGAGCAAAATTATATCGCGCATCGGCAATGGCCAGTTCCTTCACGCCGCATTTGACGCCACCCAAAGACTGGATGCGATTCTGCTCGGCGCGGGTTTCCTCCGCCGTGTCGTGAATGATTGAGGCTTCCCTGAGGTACTTGTCCTTCGTCGAACACGAGGTCAGCGCCAACCCGGCCAAAAGGGAAAACCATACTATGAGACAAAGAGGTGACCGTTTCATATTCCACCGTCAGCCAGAGGACTTGCGTCCCATACGGCTACCAGTCGCTGTCATTGGGAACCGTTTTTCGTTTGACTTTGCGAGACTTATTTTTTCGCCGCTTTTTGCGGTTTTTCTTGTCTTTTGCGGAATTGTCGTTTTCCTGCGGCTCGTTGGAGAGCAGTTCCTCAATGTCTTCTGAATCGAGACGTTGCGCCGCCAGGGAGAATTTCCGGGAACGTTCGGCATAATACTGCGCTGCCCGGTATTCGGAGTGGCCTTCCTGGATCTTCGACTCCCGCATGTATTCGACAGCCGACCAGTAGGAGTATTCGGTGTCCGGCTCTTCCCATGGGGTGGTCTGACGGGCGATGCTGAGTTCTTCTTCCGCCGCAGAGATGGCTTTGGTTGTATAAACCGCCCCACAGCCCCACGAAAACAGCAGCGGCAGAAGCACGACACAACCTGCAAGGATTCGGCTCACGAAACCCTCATTTCTCCAGAAATACCCTATCTTTGAGCGAAACGTAGCAAAGCCGTCGGGGGAAGTCAAGGTGCGACCGGTTTTTTCGTCCGAAACGCCTGTACCGAACCTACCCGGTCACCTTTTCCGAAAATGCCCTGAAAAATGAAAAAGCTCCCCCCGGTTTCGGAGGGAGCCAAAACGTTTCTTGCAGTGAAAACTCCGAGTCGTATCAGTAGTTTTTCTCCATGATGACCCGGTCGCCGCGTTCCAGATTGGTGATGGAGTGCGTCACGACGGCGGTCGATGCCGACGACCCGGCGGACAGCACCAGCAACTCGGCGATTTTTTCGTAAGGATATTGTTCTTCTTTGAGGAATTCGTAGCTATCCACACCGTCGCCGCGTCGCACGACGAACAGCCGGTTGCCTTCTTTAAGTCCGTGGCTGATTCCTTTGTCGATGAACAGGATCTGCATTTGGCCGATAAGGAGGTTTTCGTCAAGAAAATCAATGATATAGCCGTTTTTGAATTCGACCATGTTCCGTTTCGGTCGTAGGTCGCGGTAGGCGTCCAGCCAGGGACGTACCAAGTCGCCACGCACGATGCTCGAATAACTCTGGGTGATGTTGCCGATCACCACGTCGTTGATGACTTTCTCAACCTCGACCTGTCCAAGAATTTCGATCTTGTAGCCGATGGCTTCCTCGCTGATGGGGTGTTCTACCTCGCCATGGTTGCGGAAAATCTGGTAATATTGGCCGATGGTGTAGTCGCTGGAATTTTTCGGCTTGATGTAAATCCGATCTCCCTCGGCAAACGAGATTTTTCCTTCCAGGCGAGACCCGGCAACCTCACCCGTGTCGCGAAGCTCGCTCCGAGCCAGGAATCCGTCCCGGCGGTAGTTGAAGAAGTTGATTTTGTCCATCGTCGGAAGGTCGATAATGCCTCCGGCCACGCTTCCGGCCTGGCCGGGGTCGTAGGCTTCCCGGATATCACCCAGGTTCTGCTCGCCCAGAGCGACTTCCATACGCGAGGGTTCTCCCGGCATCTGAGGTCGGAAATTGAGCACGTCGCCGGGATAGATCCAGTGCGGGTTGGTGATCTGCTGGTTCATGGCCCAGATGCTTTGCCAGTACCACGGATTGTTGAGGTAGCGGGCGCTGAGATCCCACAGCGTATCGCCGGGCTCGACCACATGTTGTTCGGGCAGGGAATTGAAGTCGATGCCTTCCGGAAACGGTTCTTCCATCATGGTTTCCCCTATGATGGGCTCTTCGGCGGCGTCGAGTTCGAAGCTTTCCACTTCGCCCTCGTCCACTTCCTGGTAGACACCTTCCTCCGTGGCGGGTTCTTCGGCGGGCTCCGCTTCAATTTCCGACTCCAATTCTTTCATGAGGGCTTCCGGGTCCAGATCCTCCGAAGGCTCCTCCGAAGGCTCTTCCGTGCCGCTGCTGTCCGGCATCATGTCGGCGGGCGCTTCCGGCGGGGGAGGGGCGTCCGGACTTCCCGGAATATCGTACACGCCTCCTTTATCGAAAGGCGACTGGGCAAACGCCGCAGCGGGAATGGAAAGAAGAAGCATCAAAATCATCAGAAAACCGCTTCGCATGGCTAACCTCCGAACGGTGGCCGTCACCGTGGGTCGAATTCGGCGAAAAGCTTCCGAGTTTCCCTCAAGAAACTCAGGATTCATTGTTTTTCAAGGAAGTGGCACCCTCGCCCTTCCCTTTCGTGGACAGCGACCGGCGTACCTTGCGCGCCGCTTCGGAGTCCGGGAAATCATCCGTCAGTTTTTTCCAGGTTTTACCGGCTGTCTGGGTATCTCCCAGGGCTTCGTAACTCAATCCCAAATAATACAGCCCGTCGGCCTTTTTGTTGCTTTTGGGCATTTTTATCAGATGTTGAAAACGCAAGATCGCGTCGGCAAACTGCCTTTGCTCGTAGCGGCAGACGCCGCTCCAGAACACGGCATTGTCGGTGTACTCGTTCGTTTCCGGGTTCTTGGCGAAACGGTCGAAGGCCGTAACCGCCTCGTTGTATTTTTTGGTACGATAGAGGTGCAATGCGTCTTGATAACGCTCCGAAATGCTTTGAAGATCCTGTTTCGACGTCGTTTTCCAGGATGTAGATCCCGATCCTACCATTTTATAATAAGGAACCGTTTTCGTCTGTGGTTCCGGGGGTTGAGGCGTCGCTTCTGAAACCGTTTTCGGCTCTTCGGGTACGAGTTTCACCTTTCTGAGATGTGCGGGAATTTCCATTTCGTCGGATTTTTCCCGTTCCACCGTAGCTTGCAGGATGTGCAGGCGGTTGTCTAGGTCTTCCAGGCGCACGTGGGCGTCTGTGACATTGCGATTGAGTTCGGCAACCGTTTCCCTCAAGCGGAAAATCTCCTGTTTCAATTCCTCGTTCTTCGAACAGCCGGGAGTCCCGAAGGCGAACCCGATCGCCCACAGGCAGAAAATTCCCGAAATGCAGAGTCTTTTTAAAATGTCGTACCTCAAATTAAACATAATTTATCTTAATTATACTTTTTTTGTGTCCCCAGGTCAAGTTTCGGTTTTTTCGTCCATGGAAAATCGAGCCGATTCGATGCACGAACGTATTTTAGCAGAAACCTCGGCAACTTGGTACTTTTTTAACCGGCTATCCGGCTTGGAACTTTTGAATCTCTTCTAAAACTCTCCGGCCCGCTTTTTTCCATTTCCAACCGATCAAGTCTTTACTTTTGCCTTGAAAACGGGATAAGGAAGGCGAGGAATGCTTTGGGTGAATACGAACGTTTCCGATAGGGATCGTTCGCGGCGGAGGTGAACCATGGCCGAACCGAACGACGAAAAATACAAAGGTTACCGAAACTTGGGACTCGACGTGCTGAAGAAAAACAACGTGGAAGTCTGGAGCGAAGTCCAGGCCACCACGCGGCAGGGCGTCTTCGAGGGTATCATCCTTCCACGCTCGGAAACCGCCGACGACCGACACATCGTGCTCAAGCTGGCTTCGGGATACAACGTGGGTCTCGCCGCCGAGAGCATCGAGCGCATGGAGGCCGTAGGCTACCGCGCCGCCAACTATAAAATTCCCGAAAAAGAGTTCCCCTACGACAAGAAAAAGCCCAACGTGCGCCTTTTCGGCACGGGTGGAACCATCGCCAGCCGCCTGGACTACCGTACCGGGGCGGTGATTCCCGCCTTTTCGCCGGGCGAACTGTACGGCTCGGTGCCGGAACTGGCCGACATCTGCAACCTGACCACCGAAAAGCTGTTCGGCGTGTTCAGCGAAAACATGGGCTGGAAGGAATACGCGATCACCGCCAACAAGATCGGCGAGGCCATCCGCGAAGGTGCGGCGGGCATCGTCATCGGGCACGGCACCGATACCATGCACCACACGGCGGCAGTGCTCAGTTTCATGGTGCAGGACAGCCCGGTGCCGATTCTGATGGTCGGCTCCCAGCGTTCCAGCGACCGCCCCAGTTCGGACGCCGCGATGAACCTGATTCACGCCTGTTACGCAGCGGGACACAGCGACATCGCCGAGGTGATGGTCTGCATGTTCGGGCCGACCTCCGACCAGTACGGGCTTCTTCACCAGGGCACGCGGGTGCGCAAAATGCATTCGTCCTATCGTTCCACGTTCCGTACCTTGTCGGATACGCCCATCGCCATGGTCAAACGGGGGAAAATCACCCCCTTGCGTCACGACTACCGCAAACGCCGAAAAGATCGCAATGTGACCATCAAGGCCGAATACGACGACCGGGTGAGCATCGTGTACTACTACCCCGGCATGAAACCCGACATTATCGATTCCCTGATCGAGAACGGCTACAAAGGCATCGTGATCGCGGGAACGGGGCTGGGGCACGTCAACAAGCCGCTGTATCCGGCGCTCGATCGGGCGCGTCAGGCCGGGGTGCACGTCTACATGACGGTGCAGACGATGTGGGGCTTCGTGCAAATGTACGTCTACGAAACGGGCCGCGAACTGATGGAACTGGGCGTGGTGCCTGCTTCCAACATGACGCCGGAAACCGCGTACATCAAGCTGGGATGGGCCTTGGGACAGAGCGAAGACCGGGAAGAGGTCCGTTCGCTGATGCTGACGCCGATCTCCAGGGAAACCACCGACCGCGAGCCGCACAACGGCTATCTCGTGCTTCAAGGAGGCGTGCCCGAAGTGGAGACGTACATCGGCTCCGTGATGAAATGATTTCACATTACCGGCTTTCCTACGCTTGACCCCGAACCGGCGCTGCCGTATGGTACGGTAAGGTTTCGGAGGTCGGATGGATCTGTTCGCCAAGAGATTGCTTTTCACCATGGGAAAAGGCGGCGTCGGCAAAAGCGCGGTTTCCTGCGCCCTGACCCGTCTTGCGTTGGAACGCGGCAAGAAACTTCTGCTCGTGCAGGTCAACACCCCGGACAAAACCTCCATGTACCTGGGCACGCCCCCCGCCGACGAAAACGTCCGGGAAGTGTTTCCCAACCTTTATAGCGTCAACATCCAGCCACCGGCTGCGATGAAAGAATACGTCCTGCTCCAGGTGCGCCTGGAGATGATCTACCGCCTGGTTTTCGAGAATCGGGCCGTCAAGCACTTTTTGCGGGCGGTTCCGGCTCTCAACGATCTCGTGGTGCTGGGGAAAATCTACTACCACGTGATGCAGAAAGACGACGCTGGGAATCCGCTGTACGATCTCGTGATCGTGGATGCTCCGGCCACCGGCCACGGCCTGCAACTGCTCAGATTGCCCGAAGTGATGATCGAGGCCGTGCAGCGCGGGCCGGTGTTTCGGGAGGCCACCAACATGCTGGCCATGCTGCGCGATCCGGCGATTACCGCCATCAACCTCGTGACCCTGCCCGAAGAAATGCCCGTGGCCGAAAGTATTGAAATGTTTGGGAAAATCCGGGACGAACTGCATATGCCGCTGGGATGCCTGTTCGTCAACGGCGTCTACGAACGGGTGCTCGACGACGACGACGAGCGCGCCATCGAGACGTTGCGAAACAAGGTTTCGAATATGGCGAAGCCGGACCCCGTGCTGGAACACGTGTTGCGCACGGCGGCGATGAAAATCTCCTGGCGCAGGCTGACCGGACGCTATATGGACATGCTGAGGCGGGAAATTCCCTTGCCTGCGGTGAAGTTGCCGTTCATTTTCGACGAAAGCTTCGGCGGCGACGCCATCGAGCGCCTGTCGCGCGTGATCGACTGCGACGTGGGGTGTCCCGATGGAGTTTGAACGCAGACTGGCGGGCAAGCGGGTAATCATCACCTGCGGTCCTGGAGGTGTCGGGAAAACCACCCTGGCGGCGGCGATCGGCCTGGAATTGGCGCGACGGGGAGAGCGGGTCGCGGTGTTGACCATCGATCCTGCGCGGCGGCTGGCCACCTCGCTGCATCTCGCCGAAGAAAGCGCAAGCGAACCGACGCCGGTTGCTCTTCCCGACGAGGCAAACGCCGCGCCTACCGGCAGCCTTCATGCGTTGATGCTCGACCCGAAATCCACCTTCGATCGCTTGGTGGAGCGCTACGCCACGTCGCAGGAACAATATGAGAAGATCATCAACAACAAATTCTACCGGACTTTTTCCGGTGCGGTGGGCGGCACCCAGGAATTCATCGCCATGGAGCGCCTTTACGAATTGCTGGAGGAAGGCCGTTGGGACCGTATCGTGCTGGATACCCCCCCGACGGTGCACGCCCTGGATTTTCTCGACGCTCCCCAACGCCTGATTCACGTGGTGGACCGCTCCGTGTTCCGCTGGCTGGCCAAGCCCTACCTGCTCACCGGCAAGGCCAGCATTCAGGTGCTTTCCTTCGGGTCGGCCTACATTTTCAAGACGCTGACCACGTTCATCGGTGGGCGAATGCTTCAGGATCTGAGCGAATACGTGAACAATTTCAAAGGGATGTTCGACGGCTTCAAGCAGCGGGCCGAAGCGGTGGAATCTCTGCTGCACGCCCCCGACACGCTGTTTCTGATCGTTTCCTCCTGGCAGCCCAACTCGCTGATCGAGGCGCGTAAATTTTATCGCGACCTGGCGCGCAAACGTATGCCGTTCGGGGCTTTCGTCATCAATCGCGTGCTCGACCCTCCCAGGCCGCCGCTCGAACTGGAGCGCCTGACCCAAAGCCTGGAGACCGAGGAATTCGAGAACGTCGAGTACCCGGAGGATCTTCCCGAAAAACTGTTGAAGGAATACGACAACTGGAACCGGCTGGCTGCCCGGCAACGATCCAATCTTCAAGCGTTTTTCGCCGAGTTTCCGTTCAAACCGCCCGCGATCCTGGCCCCGATTCTGGATCGGGACATCGCCGATGTCCCCACGCTGCTGGTCTTTGCCTCACGCCTGTTCGGAAGATGAGGCTTCGTTTTCCGTTTCAACGTCCGGTTTGAGAATCGCCCCGGCGCCTTCACGACCATCGATGCGCGCGGGGATGGGATCGTCGAAGCGAAGGTGCCTCAAGTGCTTGGTTTCCTTGAAAGATTCGACACTTTCGAGCCACTTCCAATCCACCCATTCTTCGTCCTTGCCGTCCGGCACCGAAAGATAGCCGATGCCGCGTGAGGTCATGTTCTGGTAAAAATGGGTGCCTTGGGACGGATCGATGCGGAAATCCGGCAGGGCGACCTCGACGAACAGTTTTACCGAGGAAATCTGCGACCAGGTAACTCCGATCCCCAGCCACGGGTCGGACGATCCCCAGCGCCCGAATCCAAGTAGAATGTACTTGCGATCCTCGGCTTCGAGAGATTTGTTGATCTCGCCGATTTCCTTTGCGATTTCAGCGGTTTTCGCTTTGTCGAAGCGCTCCGGCGGTACGTACACCACGTCGCGGACGTCCTCGAAAAGGCCGTTGCCGAGCGCGGTTTTCGAATAGCACCAGGCTCGTTCCAGGTGCGCGGGACCGATTTCGACTTCCCCCGGTTCGCACTTGGTAATCAAAGGCCGGACTTGCAACACGGCGAAAACCGGCTTTTTCAGCCGGGAATCCATATTCACGGCGAACTCGATCTCGATAGGCCCGCCCAGCGCTTCTCGGCAATGTTCCAACAATGTGGACGCAATTTCGGCCAGAGGCAGCACGCGCCTTTTACGGATGTTGGCGAACGACACCAACCGGGGGCCTTCAACCGACAACGAGTCGCGGATGATGTCGTCCGGGCCGTAGTAGGTGGAAGCGACGTGCCGCAATACGCCGTCTTTTTCGGCCTGTTCCAATTCGTGCAGACGCAGGGTAGCGTCGGGGTCGATCTGGTTCTCGATATCGGGACGCACCATGTCGAGCGCGTAGAACTGTTTCTGGCTGAAGCGCAGCCACTCGTCGTTGGTGGGAAATTGGGGCAGCACGTCGGGATAGCGCGGACAGAAACGCAGCACTTTTCCGCCCTCGACCACCATTTTTCCAAGGCCCAGTGCAAGGTGCACGAGCCCGTCCTCCGGCTGCATCGGGCCGATGGGATAGAAATTGTACGATTGCGCCACGCCGGAGAACGTGGGATAAAAACGCTTCGAGTGATGATTTCCCACCAGTTCCTGAATCACCACCGCCATTTTCTCGTCTTCCTGGCGGTGGACGGTGGAACGGAAATAGGATTTCGGATCGGGCCCGAAGGTGGAAGCCCACACCAGCTTGATGGCGGTCAGCAGCCGTTTCAGACGCGCTTCGGGGGCTTTGTCGGAATTGGGAAGCATGTAGGTGGCGTACAGCCCGGCGAAGGGTTGCAGGTGGCTGTCTTCCAGGATGCTCGACGAACGCACCGCTATGGGGCGCTTGACGTTTCGGATGTACGTTTTCAGGCTGTTTCTCAGATCCCGATGCACCCGGCCTTCCATGAAACGTTGCGCAATTTCGTGCATGTCGTCGCATTTCATCGCGAAAGGACGCAGGCCGTTTTCGGTGACGAAGCGCTCGAATTCGTTCGCGCCGATCACCACCGTGTGCGGCACTTCGATGCGCACGTCCGGGTAGGTCTCTTCCAGCCGGAGTTTCGACAGCAGAAAGCGCATGAACGCGATGCCGCGCCCCTTGCCCCCCATCGAACCCTCGCCCAGATGTAGAAAGCGGCTGTCCTGGGCCAGCTTTTTCGCGGAAAACTCTGCAATGACGTCGCTTTGCTTGTCGGCAAGCACTTCCTCGATGATGCTCACGATGTGCTCGCGGGCTTCCTCCTGGGTGTTGTATTCGGACATTTTTCGGGGACGCAGGCGGTTGGCCATCACCAGTTCGGTACGGGCAGCCAGCCAGTGGGAGAAGTCGTTGCGACTCGCATGATAGACCACCGACTCGATCGGCACGTGTTGCAGGTGGCGTTTCAGGTCGTGCACGTTGTCGGCTTTCCCCACGACGCGCCCGTCGGGCATTCGAAAGATGAAATCCCCCAAGCCCACGTACTGCGAAAGGAAATTCTTCAACTGGCGATTTCGGTCCCCGGCGTTTTTGTCGAGAAAATAGGTTTGCAGCTCTTCGGCAACCTGCCTGGCTTCTTGGGAAGGCTCGGCGGTGTAGAGCATGATCGGGATGCCTGTCTCCAACTGTTTGAATTCCCGCGCCAGATCGAAACCCGCCTGCGGATCGATACGCTCGTTGCGCCAGAAGCGCAGATCTGAAACGACCCCGATCAGGTTGCTACGGTACTTTTTGAAATAGCGCAGGCCCTCCTCGTAAGTCTCTGCGTGCAGCACTTTCGCCCTGGAGCGCATCCGAAGTTGCTTATGCAGACCGTCCAGGCCGTCGTCCACAAGGTTGCGCGTCATGTTCATGATGACGCGGTAAAGCACCGGCATCAGTTCCGAAATGTACTGCACGGAATCCTCGATCACGAGAATCACCCGCACGCCGCCGTTTTTGGTGTCGTGTTCGACGTTCCACAGGTCTTCCACATACTTGACGACGGCCAGCAGGATTTCCGAGTGGTTGTTCCACAAAAAGATCTTGTCCACGGCCCCGCGATTCTGGGGGGCGGGGAGGTCGTCCAATTCGCCGGGATCGGTCGCCAGGAGGATCACGGGAAGGCTGGGGGCGATTTTTTTGACTTCTCCGGCAAAAGCCAGTGGATCCTGGTCGGAAAGCCGGGTCATTGTTAATACGAGGTCGATGGATTCTCTGCGGATCGTCTCCAGCGCCGCCTGGGCGGAAGACACCTGCATGAAACGCGGGGGCATGGTCAAGCCCATACCCATGTATTTGTCCCACAGCCGTTCGCCCAGGCTGCCGTCCTCTTCAAGCACGAAAGCATCGTACAGGGTGGATACCAGCAGGATGGTGTTCACCTTGCGAGGCATCAGGGAGCGGAAGCCCTCGAAACGGGCACGGTACTTCATGTCGCGGACGCGGGTCATCGTCTCTCCTCGGCGAATGCGGAACTTTTAAAAAGTCGCCGGTTTCGCTTCATTCGTTCAAAAAATCCGGTTGGCGGGGTGTTTGAGTCCCACTTCGTTTCGTGTGCGACCGAAAACCCACGGACACGATAGCATTTTCAGGGTGATGAGATCAATTCCGGTGGATCAGTTCGCCCCAACCCAGGATTCGGGCATCCCGGAGCAATCCTGACAGCAGGGCAGGCCGTTGATGTGCCAGAGGTCTTCGCCTTCGACGGTTTTTCCGCAGCGGCGGCAGGAGACGGTTCCTCTCCCTGCATGGCTGCGAGCCACGCGGGTTTCGATGATATTGCAGTAATGATCGAGCGGCGTGGAGATCAGACCGGCGACAAAATGATCCAACGATGTTTTGAACATCGCCAGCGCCAACGTGTCGTAAGAAGCGTCCGGGTCGGCCTCCGGCACGTCCTCTTCCGGTACGATGAAGGAAATTTCAAGCACCGTTCCGGTTATCGGATGATAGGCGAGCACGTCCCAAGGGCGGCCACGGTCCGGAGGTAGCAGATCGAGGGGAAAGCGGCTTTCGGTGCGCATGTGCTTCAACGCGGTGTGGGTATCGTCGTTGCGACCTACCGCTAGCCGTACCTGGTCCAAACCATTGAAGAATTCCCGCAGATAGTTGCCGATTTTCCAGCCAATGGCCAGCGACGGCGTCAGACGTCCGTGACGGTTGGCGATGATGGACAACTCGAAGGGCACCAGCATGGAAGCAGTCTTTTCCGAACGGCAACGGGTTCGTTGAAGCGGCGACCGCCGTTCATCGGACCGCCGTACTTATAAGATAAGGTCAAAGACGATCCGAAGCAAACCCTTGCTCCGGTCGGGAGAGCAACCGCAGCCCTTCTCCCTGTTGCATCCCGTGTTTATTTTATTGAAATCATTCGGGATATCCCGTAGACACCTTGTCGATGATCTCCAACCCGCCGTCCCGCAGATCGAGCCGAGTGACCCACCAGAAATCGCCGTCTACCAAACCGCCGTGGCGGAAGGTCTCTAAAAGACGTCCCTGATAGTATAGCGTAATCCGTGCCGGGCTTGCTCCGGCTCCACGACTCGTGTTGACCCGCACGCCGATTTCCAATTCACTGGTATCACTCGGTTTTTCGGAAAGGCGGAAGTGTTCGGGACCGGAAGGATAGCGCGCGTCGGACAGCAGGAATCCGTCGTCGAGGGTCGAAGCGTCGCCCCAGGCGGCCTGGGGATTGTCCCAGAAGCAATCGAAGGGATGCGCGCCCCACTGGCCCGCCTGACTGGACACGTGCAGGTCCAGATCGGCGCCTTCCTCGGCGCCCGGGGTGGTCCAGGCCAACTCGACCACAAGCAACCCGTCCAGCGTGCTGTATACCGGCTGAATGCAGGGGCCGTATTTTTTGCCGTTCTGGTCGCTCATATCCAGGCGCACGCGATATTCCCCCAGAAAATCCGGTTTCAGTTCCACTTCGCCATCGGAGCCGCCGGTGGTTTGGAGTTCGGCGAGGCTCATGTCCGGTTTGGTGTCCAGCGACCAGTCGATCCACGAGGCCAGCAGGTCGTAGGTGCCGAACATTGCCCGCAGGCGCAGCGTTTCGCCAGGGCCGGGCTGGTTGGAGCCGTCCAGCAGTACACGCACGTTTTCACACCCGGTTTCCACCGGCGTGGGATCGTTTTCGGCCTCTATTTCCGCTTCAGGCTGCTCCTCTTCGGTGGCTGTTTCCGTTTCGGCGGCTTCTTCCGAAGCTTGGCTGTCCGGGGAATCCGCCGCCTCGGCGAGTTCGTCGTCTTCCCACTCCAATGCGTCGAGGTCGCCATCGGAAAGATCGAAGTCGCCTTCCAGCATTTCCGAGGAATAACAGGCCGTTAGCTGTGCGATGAGCATCAGCGTCAGCCCAAGCACCCATCGTGATTTCCATATGCGGTTCATGCCATGTCCTTTCGAAACGGACGGGAGGAAGCGTTTTGGAGTCAAAAATATAATCAATATATTACCAGATCCGTGAGGCATTGTGAAGCAAGTTGCAAGAATTCCTGCGATTTTTCGATAATTTTCGGTTGGAACGTGGGGAACCAGCGGCTGGAAAGGAAAGCACGAAACAATTTCGTTCCTTTTTAGGAATAAACTCAATTTTACGAATGTTCGCGGAAAATGGACCGTGTAAGCGAAGAAAGGCCGGATCGACTGCAAACACCTTGTTGCGAAAAGAGAGATCATTCGTATACTGGTTCGTAAGCTACCGGAAAAGGCCTTTCGAAAAATGCGGTTGGGAAGGAAAGGAGAGCAAGCATGACTCGTGGCGGCAAAGTCATCGCGTGGATCGTGTTGCTGATTTCCTTCGGCATCTACTACGAGTCCAGACAACGCACGATGGAAATCCACGCCTCGTCGATGGAATCTCAGGAAGTCCTTTTTCTCCCGGCGCTGGACGCCGTGAAGGTGCTGTCGCTGGGATACGAGGTGATTCTTTCCGAACTGTTCATGATTCATTCCCAATATTACCTGATCGACCGGGTAGGCAAGTACGACGACGTAACCCGCGAGAATTTCACGCGTTTGCTGTGGATCGCCGCCACGTTGGACCCGAAACAGGAATTTATCTACCAGTTCGCGGCTTTTGCGCTCCCGGCGGGTTTCGGCAACTGGGGCGTGGCCAATGCGGTGGAATTGCTCGAATACGGGGCCAGGGAGAATCCCGACAACGCCCGCATTCCCGAAATCCTGGGTTTCATTTACCTGCTCAACGGTGGCGACAAGGAATATGCGGCCCGGTGGTTTCGAGTGGCGTTGTCCCGCCCGGAGGCCAACCCCGATATCGTGTGGCTGCTTGAGCGAACGATCAAGCCTTCCCCCTGCGACGCGGAGTTGCAATATCGAACCTTCGAGCGGTCCTACCAGTTGGCGACCGACGAAGAAAACCGGGAAGAGATGAAGAAAAAGGCGGAACAATACGCCAAAATTGCGACATTGCAGAAAACATGGACTCAATTCCAACGGCACAAAGGCCCGGACGCCGATTTCAACGACCTGCTGGAAAAGCTGCGCCAAAAAGGCAACCTTCCCAAGGATCCATACGGTGGGAGTTACCTGCTTTCCGAAAAAAACTGCGTAACCTCCACGTCGGCCATCGATTTCGCGTCGGGACCGTCGTTGCTGGATCACATCGCAAAGGACTGGCAGGACAACTCGCCGTTGCTGAAAAACGAGTACGAATGGTCTACGGAGCCGTGATGCACCCGTCTGCCAAACACGCGATGTCGAGTGCGAGAGACTGGGAAACGAAAGGAGACAGGACATGCCGGTGCTGTCGGTCGAAAATCTAAGCAAGACGTTCCGCTCGGATTTTCTGGTTCGGCGGATCGAAGCGGTGAAAAACCTGAGTTTCGAGGTCGAGCAGGGCGAAGTCTTCGGCTTCGTCGGCCACAACGGCGCAGGAAAAACCACGACGATCAAAATGCTGGTTGGGTTGACCTTTCCTTCCGAAGGGCGCATCACCGTACTGGGACAACCGGCCAACGATCCGAAAATCCGCGATCGGATCGGTTTTTTGCCGGAACGACCGTATTTTTACGAGTACCTCAGTCCTCGTGAAGCCCTGCGATTTTACGCCGATCTCCATGGCAACGCAGCCGCCAAACGGGACGAGCACATCGAAAAACTGTTGGATCTCGTGGGACTTACCAAGTTCGCGAACATGCGCATGAAAGGGTTCTCCAAAGGCATGTTGCAGCGGTTGGGCATGGCGGCCACACTCGTGCACGAACCGGAACTCGTCATTCTGGACGAACCGATGAGCGGCCTCGATCCGATCGGGCGCGCCGACATGAAACACATCATCCGAATGTTGAAGCGAGAAGGAAGAACCATCCTGTTTTCGTCCCACATTCTTTCCGACGTGGAAGAGTTGTGCGACCGCGTGGCTTTGATCGCCCACGGAAGCCTGAAAGTCCTTGGAACCATTGAGGAATTGACTTCTTCCTACGGGAGCGGGCGCGTCGAGTTCGTGGTGTCCGACGACCTCAAAGACGAGGCGAAAGCCAGGCTGGCTTCGCTCGACATCGAAAGCGAATCGGTGCAGCACGGTATTCGCTTGATGGTGGAGACCGAACGGAAAAACGAAGTGCTCGACCTGCTGCGCTCCATGGACGCCGACATCTTGCGGCTGGGGGTCAAGCATACCTCGCTAGAGGATCTTTTCGTGGCCAGCACAAGGAGTGGATCATGAAAAAGATTCTCGTACTCACCATGAATACTTTCCGAGAGGCGGTACGGGATAAGATCCTGTACACACTGGTTTTTTTCGCTATTTTGTTCTCGTTTTCCAGCATCCTCGTGGCAACCATTTCGATGGGGGAGAACAAGCGTCTTCTCATCAACATGGGACTGGCCAACATCGAAGTTTTCGGTACGTTGATCGCCATTTTCGTCGGCATCAACCTGGTGTACAAGGAATTGCAGCGCCGAACGATTTACACCATCGTCACCCGTCCGATTTTCCGTTACCAGTTTCTGCTGGGCAAATATTTCGGGCTGCTTTTGACGCTGGCCGTGCAGATCGTGCTGATGCTGGTGGTGGTGGCACTGAACCTCACGATTTTCGGTGGTTTGGAACGGTTGCCGGATTTTTTGAAGGCGCTGTGGCTGATTTACGTGGAACTGGCGCTGATTACCGCCGTGGCGACGTTGTTCAGCGCCTATTCCACACCGATCCTCTCGGGCATGTTCACCCTCGCTTTCTATCTGATCGGCGCGACCAGTCACTACCTTTCATGGCTGTTGGACGGTTCGACCTTCCGCGTAATCGGCGAAACACCCACTGTCGTGAAGTGGATCGTCCAGGCGCTTCAGGTGATTCTGCCCGACTTTTCGCTGCTCAATATCAAGGCCCAGGTGGCGCACGAAATCACGATTCCATGGAGCTACATGGCCCAGTCCACCCTATACGGGCTGAGTTACTCCGCCGTAGTGCTGGTGCTGGCCATTTTCATTTTTTCTCGCAGGGATCTCAAATAGGAAGGACCCATGAGCGAATCCGGGAATAAAAACGTCTCCGCCACCGGAATCAGCGGACATTTCCGCCCGGCCATTGAATACGCATGTGAAAAGCTGCGCAAGGCCGACCCAGAGTTCCGGGCGTTCCAATCGGGCGTAACGTTTGAGGAAAACACGTTTCGATTCAGGTATTTAGGACGAAATGCGGAAGTTACTTTCCCCGACGGAGACTGCCTGCTGGATGGTCGTCCCGCTTCGGGAGCGCACAGCGTATTGCTGTTGCATTACGTGTTGCAGGGCAAAGACATCGCCCCTTCCGGTCGCTGGATCTCCTACCGGGAACTGCCCGATTCCAGCGCCTACGAGGCGGCGTTTTTATCCAGGGGACCGCATCTCGTGGCCGAGCATTTCGGCTTCGATCCCGAGGCTTACGAGCAAAGCGCCCGCGCGATGGGTGGCAAAAAGATGAGTGATCTTCCAGGGTTGGCGTATCGTTTCGAGGCGCTTCCCTGCATTCCCCTGGCCGTGATTCTCCATCCCGGCGAAGAGGGACTTCCAGCGGGCGGCCAGATGCTTTTCGACGCCACCGCCCCGCTGATTTGGGTGGCCGAGGATCTGGCCGTGCTGGGAGAAGTCGCCGCCGCGTTTCTTTGTCGAGGACCAAAAAGCAAATTGTAACGGGATGTTACGGTTCCGGCTCGTCGTCCGGGGGGCCGTCGCCTTCGTACCCCTCGGCCAGGTACATGGCCACGGGGAAGACGTCTTCCAGCCCCATGTATTCCAGTTTGAAACTCAGCGTGCACAGGCCCGGCATGGGCGGAGGATACCAATCCAGGGAGAAATCGCTGTCTTCGTGGGTGAGTGCGTCCACCGTGCCGCCGCAGTCATCCGTCACCGACACCTGCCCGTCTCCGAGGTTTTCACCGATCATCGAGCCGAAAATGGAGATGGGATTGCTGCCGGGAACGATGGGGTCGGAGATCATCGCGTTGGCCAGGATGTCCTCGGAATCCCTACGATATACCTGATATCCGAAAGACTCGGTCGGGTTGCTGCTGCCGTAGAATTCGAGATAGTGGATGTAGGGATGCGAGACGAATCCGGCGGTCAGGTCGGCGGTGCCGAATTGCGTTCCGGCGGGGAATACGGTGACGAAAATCTCCTCCTCGTCCGACAACTCGCCCGACATCGCCGTGATCGTGATCGTGCAGCTTTGGTCCACGCTGCTCGACCAGGACGTCTCGCTGCCTTCCGGTGTGGTGAATGTCGAAGAAGCGCAGTCGTCGCTCCATAAGTATTCGATCGGATCGTCATCCATGTCCATCGCCTGGACGTAGAGATCGATGTTTTCCCCGACGACGGGGTTCGTTTTGGAGGCCGTCACCAGCAGGATTACGGGGCCGTTGTCCGGCAATCCGGGAGAACCGGTAGTGTCGAGAATGCTTAAAAACACTTCGGTTGTCTGGTTGAGCGTGATCGTGACCTCAACCTCACCCTGGCCGATCTCGTCGTCGTAGTCATCGTAAGCAGTGGCGTAGATCGTGTGGGTGCCGACGGGCAACGTCACCTCGATGGTGTAGGTCGATTCTCCGGCCTGATCTCGGGTGAGCACCTTGTGTACATCGGCAGGTTGCACGTCGATTTTCACGCTGGCGATTTCGTAGAAATAGGCCAGCGCATTGGTCGAGGAGGAAGGCTGGCGGAATTCGATGGTGACGCGCGCCGTTCCGGTGTCCTGTTGCTCCAGGATGTCGAGATTCGCGTTGTTGCAACCCGACGCCGCAAGCAACCAGAGTCCCAGGAAGGCCAGCCATCCCCAAGTCGTTTTTTTGCGCATATCGTCCCCCTTTGCAGGAAAGCAACCGAGAGTCAGGCACCTCGGCGGTATTTCACCTCACGAACGCCGTTCCCCGGCTCGATACAATTGGAAAGCTTCCTGATTATACACATTTTTCCCGTCAATACAACATAGAGGGACAGCGGTTTTCAAAAGGAGTTTTTCTGAATGAAAACAGTGATGAAAAGAGATTTTCTATTTCCCGGAACGTTGTCGTCTCAGCGGGTTTCGCAGTTGCACTGCGCGCCGTTCATTTCGGCGGAGGTGGTGCACTGGCCGGATTCGTGACCATGCTCTTCCAGGCAGTAGCGCTCGCAGTCGATGGACGTCCATTCGCCGCCTTCGCAGATGCACAGCATTTCATCGGCGCGGCAGGCACCCTGGCCCTCGCGTTCGCAGATACCTTCACAGGGTTCGGGAATCGGTTCGACGTCGCAGATGCACTGTTCGTCCGTGGTCTCGTCCAGGGCTTCGCAACGGTCGAAGGTCTGACCGAGTTCGGCGCATCCGACGCGGCAATTGATGGGCTCCCACTGGCCGTTGCGGCAGGCGCAGAGTTCGTCATCCATGCAAAAAGGCGGGGAGCCTTCCGTGCAGTTTCCACTGCAATACTCCGCTTCCGCGTTGGATTCCGCATACGATTCCGCCTCTCCAACGTCCGCATCGCCGTTCCATTGCTGGGAGGCGGAGCCGGGTTCGATATCGGCGAGACAGGCCGCAAGCGCCTCGCAGGACATTGCTTCGAGTACGCAGGAGGCGAAACTCTCGCCGTAGCGTCCTTCTTCGCAGTCGCTTCGGCAGGACGTACTGGCGAAATCGATGGAACCGTCGCCGGAGAGGCATTCCTCCTGCGAAATGCGGGAGCACGCCTGCTCGCAGGCCGTCAATTCGCCCAGAAGCCCGGCTTCGTCCTCTTCGCCGCAAGCGCAAAGAATCCACCCTAGTAAAACTATCGAGAGAAAATAAGCGAGGATTTTGGGAAGGTACATCACGGTTGAAAAGTCCTGTAGTTCCTCAGACATGAACCTTTTCAAGTATATACGCACTTCCACCAAAATCGCAAGCCGGAAGGAAAAGCGAGGCATGAACCTCGCCTGAATCGTGTGTTTTTAAGGCTCAGGTCGTCAGAGAACTGAAGTCCAGGTGATGATCGTCTTTGCCCATGATTGTCACGACCTTGCGGAAAACTTCCTTGGACCACTTCAACACGCCGTCCACCATCAGCAGATCGTGGCGGATGGAAATGCCGAAAAACTCTTCGTTTTTCACGAGATAGGGCCGGATGACGTTCCAGTCTTCCTGCTTGAAGCGCATGAAAGTCGCTCCGTTGAGTTGCGATGGATTGACGGTGTTGTACGGGTCGTTGAGGTAGCACGCACCGCCGGAAGCCAGCGAAAACAGGTTGTTTCCCGGATATTTGGCCTCCATGCCGATGACTTCCCCGCGCTCGTCGAAATCCAGCCCGTTGATGACCACGAATCCGCCGCCGACCTCGTTTCCGGCCATGAAACTCTCGGCGCAGTAGTCCAGGCAGGTGCCGTTGATGACGGCCCGAATGCCTCCCACGGCGTTGATGAGCGGACGCCCGGCGGCGTTGCCCATCACGAAGGTTTCGCCTCCCTTGGCTCCGTACAAAAAGGTCTGGCCGACGCTACCGAAAATCACGATGCGCCCGGCCTTGAGAATCTGCCCCACCTGGTCCTGGGCGTCGCCGTGGACGTAGATGTGTGCGCCATCCATGCCCGATCCGAGGTAGTCGCCGCTCGAACCGTAGACGTCGATCCGCACACCTTGGGAATCCGGTCCCAGACCGACCCCCAAAAAGCGATCGCCCTGGGCATGATAGACCACGAAACGGCGGTACCCGTGTTTTTGGTACGCTTCGACGAGGCATCGCGCCGCCGAATGATTGCCTTCGGGGGGAAAGCCGCGTGCGTCGATCACCAGGCGGCCATTTTCGAAATCGGGAAGAGGATGGTCTTCGTTCCAAGCGTGCTCGAAATCCACTCGGACAGCACCCTGCTTGTTTTCCATGAGAGGCAGACGGTCGAGCAGCCCGGCAATGGCACGGTCCAGGTCGGCCAGGATTTCCGCCCTGCGCCGCTCGCCCGTGTTCCAACGTCGATCCCGTAAAAAAGTAAGGATTTCAAGCGTTTCCCACCAGTTTTCCAACTCCGTCCCGGCCAACTCGTCCAGGTGTTTTCGCAAGGCTTCGACGTCTCCGGCGACAAGTACCGCCGCCAGTTTGCGGATGACGCCGCCCCGGTCTTTGAACGCAGGAGGAATGAAACGGTCGGACAACCGCGAGGGGTGGTCGGGGTTCGCTTCCGGGGCGTTTTCCTCGTGTTTCCAGGCATGTTGCAGCACAGAAGGTTTGCGATTTTCCGCCTTTTCGGAGCGTTTCCGGGTGGCTTCGATGGCGTTGCCGAATTTGTCGCGCACGTCCAGAGACGCCCCGTTTTCGCCGGATTTCACGGTGAAACTGAAGGCTCCGCCGTCCGTGCAGCTTCCTCCGCGCGCATTCCAATAGCGGTCTGCCACCGGGGAAACTCGGGGATCGTCGGCGGAAAGCTCCTCGAAAAAGGCGTCTATGGCCTGTTTTTCGGAGGCGATGGCCCCCACGTGGACATCGCCGCACTGGAGCGCGAAAACCTGGGGTCGCAGCATGGAAACGTCGGTGATTCCGATAAGTTGCGGTTCTCCCGTCTTCGGGTTGGCGCGTGCGACGATGAAGAACCACGGACCGTCCGGGGAACCGTGCACGTGCGCGGCCTGGATGGCCCGATAAATGCGCTGCCGCCGCTTGGTCAGGCGTTCGAAATCGCCTTCCGGCGTCGGGGCCAGCGCCTCGATTACATATTCCAGCGGGTAGTTGAGCACGCGGGAGTACAGGTCGAACATCAGCACTGAAACCTCGGTGTCTGTAACGAACAGCGGCACGCGTCCCTGCTGGCGCAGGTACTCGCTGGAGGCGTGGTAGTTGGCGAAGTCGCCGTTGTGGACCAGGGCTTCATGCAACCCGGCGAAGGGATGCGCGCCGCCCGGATGCCAGACCCGCCCCCGTGTGGGATAGCGCTGGTGGCCGATCCAGACGTTGGCTTTTTCCTCTTCCAGCTTGTAGTAGCGGGCGATCTGCTCGGCATAACCCACGGCTTTCAAAATCATCAGGTTCGGTCCGTGAGACAGCACGAACGCGGCGGGCTTTTCGGTGTCGGCGTAGTACTTGAGATTGAGGCGGAAGCTGTTCTGGTATACGCAGTCGTCCTCGGCGGCCCGGCGATCCTGAATGCCGGTGTCTTTGACGAAACGGTCGAGCACGTCCTCCTTGACCCGTACGAAATAGCGTTTCACCGTCGGCGGCTTGATCTCCAGCCCTACAGCCTGGGGATCGTCGAGCGTTTCCAGTTGCTTTTCCCCGTCCACATCGAATACCGGACGGACGAATTCGCGCTCCACGTCGTCGATCACCGCTTCGTCCAGATAGGCGATATGGAGGGCGTAATGCTCTTTGAAATCCGGAAAAAGGCCCACCGCCGCTACACCGCCGCCCTTGCCGTTGCCTCGGTTCTGCATCTGCTCGCAGGAACGGACAATCAGCCGCCCGGCCAGGGGTTCGGAGCCGACGATGCCGATGACGCCGCAGCCGCCTTCCATTGCCCGTTTGGGCCGGATTTTCAACCCGCGCACCATGTCCCGGTGAGAACGGATGATGGCCTCGGCATCTTGCAGCCGGGAGGAAAAACGATTCGGATTCGTGGGTTCAGCCATGCTCGTGTCTCTTTGTTGCGGGCCGCCTCTTCCAACATCGCGGCCTCGTTCGGGTTGAAGGTCGTTTCGGAATCAATCCACCGAGCGCAACAGGTCGCGCCGCCCCCGCAGGTGCGCCACCGACGGTAAGTTCAGCGCACGCAAGCGTTTTTCCATATATTTCGCCCAACTCTGGTACATGTTGACGATGCGGTCCCGCACCCATTCGGATTCGAGTTGGGGTGCCAGTTCGTGATCGGTGGTGGCGATGCCGATGGGGCATCCTCGATCGCGTTCACAGTTTTTGCAGCGCACGCAGTTGATGGCGATAAGTTCGGCGGTGCCGATCACCACGCCGTCCGCGCCCAATGCGATGGCCTTGAGCACGTCCTCCGGGGTACGAACGCCGCCGGATGCGATCAGCACCACCCGGTCGCGGATGCCTTCTTTCGAGAGAAAGTCGTGGGCCTGCGACACGCCGTATTCGATGGGCTGGGCGATGTTCTTCTTGGCGATGTCCGGTGCCGCGCCCGTGCCGCCGTAGGCACCGTCCAGGTGTACGACGTTCGCCCCGGCGTAGTAGCTGCCCACCGCCACCATGTCCACGTCTCCCGGTGTGGATACCTTGACCGAGATGATGATGTCGGGGTTGATCGTGCGAATCCAGTCCAGGTGCTTTTTATGGTCTTCTACGGAATAGACGCTGTGGAAGGGGAACGGCGAAAACAGGCTGGTGCCGGGCACCGCCTCGCGCATCGCGGCGACCTCCGGGGTGTTTTTCTCGCCCAGCAAGTGGCCGCCCAGCCCCGGTTTCGCGCCCTGAGCGTACTTGAATTCCATCATCCTGCCGCATTGCAGGGTTTCCTCGCGTACGCCGAAAAGCCCCGTGGCGACCTGCGTTATCACGTGGTCGGCGTAGTCGAACAGTTCGGGAGGATAGCCGCCTTCGCCCGTGCTGGTAAACGTGCCGATTTCGGTGGCCGCCATGGCCCGGCCCCGCATCACCTGAAGAGAAATCGAGCCGTAGGACATGCCGCCGCCGTAGATCGGCAAGGGGATGTGTATGGCCCGGCCCTCTTCGCGCCGGTTCAGTGGAATCGAAAGGTCCACGTCGCCTTCCCAGCGTTTTCCGTCCTGCGACGTCTTCGCCAGCTCCAGCAGGTCGAATCCGCCTCCGCTGGCTCCGGTCTGGCATTCGCGGCGGTCGCTGGCGATGTCGCCGGTGCGGGCCTGTCTCCAGGTTTCGGCGATTAGCCGCGCCGTCCAGCGCTTGTCGCCCAGCACGTTGCCAACGGAGCTTTGATGGATCGAAATCGCCTTCCAGGGACAGGCTTTGACGCAGCACCACTCGTTTTCTTCCTCGCAGGTAGGACCGAGACAGCGGGCGTGGATCGGTTCTTCGAGGGCGGTCTTGCCCTCGGTGCGTCGAAGCACGTCCACCTGGCAGCTTTCCACGCAGATGCCGCAATCGGTGCAGCGGGCGCGGTCGATCTCCACCCGCCAGTTTCCAAGACTCGTGGGAAAACGGTCCTTTACAACATTCGCGGACCGTTCGAGCAAGGCTTTCGTGGCTTCGATGGAAATCGGCGTGGGATCGGGCACGACACCCAGTTTTCCCGCGTCGAGACGTCGCAAAAAGTCTTCACGCGCCTTGTCGGCGAACACCGCCCGGCCTTTTTCACCGCGCAGTCGCCGCACATCGCGGATGCCCATCGCGCCCAACACTTCCAGAAGCTGGTCGCGCCAGCAGAGCATCAGGTTGACGATTCGCGTCGCGCCCCAGGCGTCGGTGACGCCGCCGAGATCCCTGGGACAGCGCTCCATGCCCAGGCATTCGTCGCAGATCGTGCAGCCCAGCGCGATCAGCAGGGGCAGATCGACGAATACACCGTCCGCGCCGGTAAGGATCGTTTTCGGCACGTGTTCCGCCCGAGCCACGCCGCCGCTGGCCAGCAGGGTGATGCGGTCGCGCAAGCCTTCCTCAACGAGCCGTTCGTGTGTTTCTGCAAGAATATCAAGCAGTTTCACGTCATCCGCACCCGTGCCGGTTTCGTCGCAGTACAGATGGATCGTCTCGCCTCCATGGCGTGCGAGACGCAGCACGGTGTCGGCCACGCCTTTGCGAGCCTGCACCGCGAGAACGGTCAGCAGGTGCGGATTGGTCTCACGCGCCTTTGTGAATGCGGCCTCCTGGTCGCCGTTCTCGGTGATTTCTACAATGGTCGCCCACTGGAGGGCGTCGGCCCCATCAAGGACGTCCTGAGGGTCGAGACGCACGAGCAGATGGTTAACGAACTCCGCGTAATCCTTGGGATTTTCGGAACGGTCGATGGTGACGTAGGTATTCAGTCGGCTCGCGGCGCGCGCCATGGAAAGTTTGATGGATTTCGAAACGGGAAACGGCAGAGGGCCGAAAAGCATGGGCAGGGGAATTTCTCGGTTCGGAGGAATCAGTGATTCGAGGTTGCCGTCTTCGTCGAAGCACATGCCGCAAAGATTGTCCACCATGCGGCCCAGATGAATCGTCGTGGAAATGTGTTCGCGCCCGTGGATGCCGTCGCGGGTGGGGCGGACGATCTCGGACATGTCGGTCCAAATGTTGTCGAAGCCCTTGCCGTCGAAAGGTCCGTCGTATCCCGCGCCGCTGACGGGAATTTTCCCGGAGGTCGCCTGCTCCTGGATCGAAGAAATGACCGCCGCCGGGTAGGTTTCATTGCCTGTGGCCAGAAATTCCTCGTTGTCGTGCATACTTAGCGCCCCTCTGGGGCACTTGAAGACACAGGCGAAACAGTTGCGGCAGCAGTTGATTTGAGGGTCGTCCATTTTGCGCGGATCGTCGGCCAGGCGGTCGTGACACCCGTAGATGCAGGCGTCGATGCACTGGCCGCAATTGATGCAGCGGTCGGAGCGGACGATCTTCCTCGGTTTTAGAATGGGGTGGCGCGGTGGAGCCTCGATCGGAGCCAAACGGTTGAATTCCTTCATCGTTCACCTCCCTCCAGGCGGGACGCCTGCGGAATCGAACGGCGAGACTCGCCGGGTTTCCACTCCGGAAAATACAGACCGTACAGCGTCAAGATTTCCTCCCGGTGGTCGTCGAGCAGCCAGGTGAAGCGCTCGATGGTATCGTCCGGAGAACCGAAGCGCTCTCGAATTCCCGCTTCCAGAGCCAGGTAACAGTCGGTCAGCGGTAGGCGTGTCTGGCAGACTTCCTCGCACAGGCCGCAGCGCAGGCATTGGAAGGGGCTGAAGGCTTCGCCCTCGGAGATGTCTTCCCCCCGTGCCAGAGCCATGGCCATGCGCAGCTTGGCGCGGCCCGTGACGCGCTCGTCTTTGGTGAGACGATAGGCCGGGCAGACCGACACGCAGGCCCCGCAGGATGTGCAACGTTGCGCCGTTTCATGCAAAAGCGCGCGTTTTCGTTCGGCGTCGGGAACCTCCCAGGTTTTCGGCGCAGCCCCGGACGTCAACCGGCAGAACAGGCCGAGCACCGGAGCGCAGGCGGTGGCCGCCCACAGGCTCAGATCGAACGTCACCGGATGGAAGAACAAGCCCGCAATGTTGTAGATCCGCGTGCGAAACGCGAAGAATTTCATGGGGTTGAGCATATTCGAGGGGTCGATTTTGCGCTTGATGTTCTCCAAGCGTTCGAAGCGTTTTTTCTCGATCCGGCGATGCACGAACGGCGTGTTCCACAACCCGATGCCGTAGGGCTTGCCGCCGGTATGCACCGCCAGCCGGGTAAGAAGCTGCACGAGCAGCAGTTTCAGCATGTAATTGATGCTTCTCCCGGAGTCGCAGGGGAAGCTCGCAATGGTCACGCAGTCGGAGTTTTCTCCTTCGTTCGTAACCAGCACTTCCACCGCCGGATGCACGCCGAAACGCCCGGCCAGCCGTTTCAAACGCTGCAGATAGGTCGGAATCGACAGGCGCGGCATCAGCACTTCGGCGGCCAGCAGGTTCGGTCCCAGGCGCTGGGCCTTGAGCGGGAAAAAGCGCTCCGACCACAAAAAGCGCGCCTCGACCCGGTTCGGCTCGGATTCGAAGCCGGAGGCGTCGAGCCACTCGCCGAAGCGCTTGTCTTCGTCCTCGTCGTCGAAATGGGCGAGCACGGCGGGATGTTCGCGAACGATCAGTTCTTTGAAGCCCATCCGGTCGCGGAACAGGCGGTTTTCCTCGTCCATATAATTCGCATCGAACAGCGACAGGTGGGACGGCTTGAAGCCCTCCTGCACGAGGCGGTCCACGAAATCGCAGGCGGCGGCTTCGTGGTCGAAATACAGCAGCCGAGGGTGACTGAAACGCGGAAGCTTGCGGACTTTCACCGTCATTTCCGTGACGATGCCCAACTGTCCCTCGGTGCCGATGAAGTCGTCCAGCTTTCCGTTTTCCCGGCTGATTTCAAGGACATCCCCCGTGGGAAGCACGGCTCGGGCGTGCAACACCGCGTTGGAAAACGGGCCGTAGCCGAAGGCGTCCATGCCCCATCCGCCGGTAGCCATCCATCCTCCCAGGGTGGAAAAACGACTCGACGGTGTGGTTACGGGGGCGAGTCCGTGCTTTTTCAGCGCTTCGGCGAAATCCGCCCAGCGAAGGCCGGGTTGCGCCGTCGCTTGCAGGTTTTCGGCGTCGATGGAAAGCAGCCGGTCCAGCGGGGAAAGGTCGATCACGAGCCCGTTGCGGGTGGGTTTCGCGCCCCCGAAAGCGGAAGAGGAAATCCCTCGCGGAAACACCGACAACCCTTCCTCGCGGGCGAATGCGAAGGCGGCTTGAATGTCGCCCTCGTTGCGGGGTTGCAAGGCAAGATGCGGTGTGGTGCGATGCAGCAGACGTTCGAGAAACGACGGCACCGTCGCCATGTCGAGGCTGTAGTTGCGCCGCTCGAAAGCTTCGAAACAGACTCGCGCCTCGGGCGACACTTTTTCGCACAGACGCTCGGCGAGGCCTTCGATTTCCACGCGGCGGTTCGGGGTGTCGCGGTCGCTGAGATAGCGCCAGAACAGGGCGAACATATCCCTCGGTGACCCGAATGCGATGTAGAACAACAATTGAATGGCCCCGAAAACGCCCACCCGTTTGGGATCGCGCCGGATCACCGCATCGACCGGTCCCGGCGGTTCGAGTCCATACGTCTCCCTGCGGCGCGAGGCCGCCGAAAGCGCCCGTTCCTGTAAAAAACGGAACCCGCTCATCTTTTCATACTCCTCGACGTTTTCGGCGGGAAAACGGTCCCGCCTTCGCCCCGATTGAAGGCATACGGATACGCTCGAATCGTCACGAACGTCAAGAGAATACTATCAGCCTGCTGTGATTCAAAGGATTTTGGCCGAAAGGGGGCGAAATTAACGAGGATTTTGGGGTGGACGGGAATTTTAATGGGGATTTGGAATGGACCTGAAAGGGCTGGAAGTCTCTCGCAAGGGCTGTTCAAGCTTGGGAAATCGGTTATAATCGATTGGAATGGATAATGAGGAGTTTGATCGGATGTTCCAATCGAAAAAACGGCGGTTTTGTTCGTGGAGGTTCTTCCTGTCAGTGTTCCTGATGGTCTCACTGGCAAGTTGTACCAATTCAGGAAATACGAACAATCCTTCCGATATCGACGACCCTTCCGACATCTCCCAGGAAAATGAAGAAAACCGTTGCCAAGAGGGGTTTGTCTACCGAAACGGAAAATGCATCCCGGATGGAAATACCGACGAGGATCAACCCGTTACGGAAATAGATAAAGACCCTGATCTTGATCCCGACGAACAAGAGATCGAACCGGGGGAAACGCCTTTTTCCCACTTATCGTTTTGCCCCAACAACGACGGACCCTTTCCCTGCAGAACGAACCTCCCGTTTGAATACACGAATGATAAGGGGGAGTTTCGTTTTGGAAGTCCTGCTGGCTTGTTTCAAAACGGTATTGACGTGTGGGAAAATTGGATCGTTTTCCATTGGAATCGTGATGACGGCATAGAAACACACGGTCTTTTTCTCTTTGATTACACGACAAAAACCTTTGTACTTCTATCGAGCTACAGTCTATGGCCTGGAATCGCCGATAATAGAGTTGTGTGGCTTGACTATGATGCTACTGGAGAAGTTGAGGAGGATAGAGATATCCTCTGTCAATCAAGTCTAAACAGAATCACGCGAGAAGTACTTTCAACAAGTATTTCTATGAAATATTACCCGACAGCGTCAGGAAAGAGAACCATATGGAAGGATAACCGTGATTTCAATTCGGAATACTATTTCAATTTGTATTCCTTTAACGACAGCGGAGAGGAGATAAAAGTGGATTCCATTGGCGATCTTGGTGTGGATCGCTATGCCGTTCATGGAAATAAAGTCGCCTATGCCGTAAAGCCTTATTATTCCTTGGCTTTGATCGATTACGATACTGGCCACGAACGGATTGTTTCGGAAAATGCAGTTGCCAGATTTAGAATCGTAATGTCGGACAAGTACATCTTTTGGAACAGCCTACGTTACGCTCAAAACACCGACTGTGGGTATTCCATATTGAAATACGACCTGGAAACCGGAGAAGAAACCATCTTCAAGCAATCCACAGGACTGGATGACTGGCTGGTTTGGGACATTTGGGAAGATTGGTTGGTGTATACGGATTACAGCAAAGGTGGAGGAAGTGTAGGATTTGAACGATGCCGTTATACGGATGCCGATGGAGATTTGATTTTGCATTACCTGCCAACCGGTGAAGAATGGAATCTTACCGATATTGAAAAACCTCAGGAACAAGCCGCGATGTGGGGTCCGTTGATAGTGTGGAAGGATTCACGCCATGCGGAACGCCCTCCCTGGAACATTTCCAACGTATTCGGCGTGGATTTGTGTATGCACCCAGAATTGAAATCGCGTTTCGAAGCTTGTGCCAAGCGTTGATAGGAAGAACTCGTGCAATTTTCATGCACGGGGCTACTTTGACCGGAAGAATCCCAAAAAGCGTCCGATCCACCCTGAAATCGTGAATCGGATGAACAGAAACACATCCCGTATATCGAACATGGGGCTGGGCATCCTAAAAATCAACGGGACTTTGACGAACAAATCCCGCGCGGCGGTGGGACAACCCCGAATGCGTGCGATGTGCCTGGCTTCAAGTCGGCCTGTCACTTTCGTGCATCGACCGATCAGAAGCACTGTGTCGTGGGGATGAATCACGTCTCCTTCGTACACGCCGGTGACGATCGCCCCCGGACGGGCGTTTTTCAATGAACCGGGACGACGTTTTTCGATGGTTCCCAGGCAGCCTTTCAGGGCTCCCTCGCATCCTCCGTCGCAGAGGATATTCGTTCCCTGAGCCTTTCCGCTGTAAAAGGTCAGCGGGGTATCCAAGTCGGATAACACTTGAAACAAACGGGGTTTTCCTTTCGGGCGTGCTCTCAGTTCTTCCACCGAAACATCCCCCGACACGTCGATATCTTCCAAGTTCAACGATCCGTATCCGCGTTCGGACGCGATTTTCAGATGTTTCACGTCTTCCGGGCGATACCCCATGATATACGCCGCCACGACATCCGCAGCCAATGGATCGTTCGCCCCGATCAGGACTCCCAACCGAACCGGGTAGGGAGCGGATTCGAAACCATACGTGATGTCCACGGCATCCCCGATGACGATATCCGGGTATCCCGCCTCCAACAGATCCACGATCTTTTCGTGGATACGGTGGTCGTGGTACAGCATTCGTTCTTTGTGAACCAGGATGCCGATGTTCAATTTCAGGGCGTGCGTAATCGAAGCGAAGATGTGATATTTCAGTTTCGGCATCCAAATTTTCACATCGGCCTTGCGGATGTGCTCGGACAACAGCATATGTTTGTGATGCTGTCCTTTCTTCAACTCGACCTTTCGCAATCGATCTTCGTTGAGATTCAGCAGGGTTACGCCTCTTCGCGCGGCCATCTCGGCGTACATTAAAAAGTCTTCTTCATTAAAAAGTCTTCTTCCGCGGTCGCGCGCAAGCGCGCATTGCGGAAAAGAACTCTGTACGAAGGCGCTTTACCTCGATGTTACGCTATGTGGAATGAATGGTTGGCGTGTTGCTTTGAAAGGTTCGATTTGGCTCCGAGCCATGGTGAAAAGAGAAAGAATGGTGTTTGCGCTTCCGGAGAATCATTGTTTTCGTTTGCTGTCTTTCATTTTCGAAGATCCTTTGAGCGCCGTTTACGGTTGTTTTTGATCATCCGGATACAAGGCTCCCGTCTTCTTCGTGAAGCCTTTCCATAGGCTCACCACGCAGGGAGTTCGGCCAACAACTTTTCACGTCAACTCAGACGGGCGGTGAAGCACCTATTTTTTCTTGAGTTCTTGTCGCCTGTCCGAGATCGTTTCTGCTTGGCGTATGATCCGCCATGTTTTGCGCACCGCCAGGGTCTTCCTGCCGACCATGAAAGGCTGTCACAAGCTTCAGGCGTCCCTTTCTACACACCGGACACAAGAGCGGATCGTGTCCGGTGAGCGCCATGTAGCGTTCGTCCCAGCTCATCTCGTCGTATCGCTCGATGGGGGCAGGCTCCAGAGCGCCCAGCAGTTTGCGGCAGCGCTTGATATTGCTTGCCCGAAAACGGTTGGCGTACAAGCCATAATACCGGATGCGAGTAAAACCTTTGGAAAGAACGTGCATCAGAAAACGCCTGATAAACTCCGTTGCCGAGAGCGTCATCACGCGCTTTTCCCCTTCCTTTTTATAGTCCTTGTAACGAAAGGAAACCTTGCCATCTTTCATTCCGATCAAGCGGTGATCGGAGATGGCGCTACGATGGGTGTAGCGGGACAGGTAGTTGAGCATCGTCTCCGGCCCGCCGAAGGGCGCCTTGGCGTAGACATGCCACTTCATCCCACGGTGCTTTTTGATGAACCTGTCGAACTTTTTCGGATCGGCGAGTTTTTCGGACTTTCCGGTAAAGCGCAGCTTGCCCGTTTCATAGGCCTTTTTGAGAGACTCCAGAAACAATCGCCTGAAGAGGCTTTTCAGAACATTCACGTGCAGGAAAAAATCTTCGCGGCAACTCACCCAGCGTTTGGAGTCGGAAGAAATCCCTCCTCCGGGGACGATCATGTGGATGTGGGGGTGATGCAACAATGTGCTTCCCCAGGTATGCAGTACGCTGGTGAAGCCGATGTTCGCGCCCAGATGTTTGGGATCCTTGGCGATGGTGAGCATGGTTTTTGCCGAGGTCTTGAAGAGGATGTCGTAGATCACGCGCCGGTTGACCAGCGCCAGGTCTTCGATCTGTTTCGGGATGGTGAAGACAACGTGAAAGTACTGCACGGGCAAGAGTTCGTCTCTTCGCTTTGCCAGCCACTTTGCCTTGGCCAGTGCGCCGCATCTGGGGCAGGCGCGATTGCCGCACGAGTTGTAGCCTTTCGTTTCATGTCCACAATGGTCGCAGCGCCTGCGCTCGCAGTGTCCGCCCATTTCAGGTGTGCGACAGGCCATGATGTCGTGCGCAGCCTTGATCTGTGTAGGCGATAAGAGATCGCCGTACTCGTCGAGAAATTCATCCCACTTCTCCCGGAGAACGTCAGCCGTTATGGTTTTATCATTACTCATGATTTGCCTCCGATCCCGGCAGAAGGTCGAAGGGGCTTCGCATCCCGGCAATGCGTGCAGTGGCGATGTGGGTGTAGATGGTCGTGGTGGAGAAGGAGGCGTGCCCCATAAGCACCTGGATTGTGCGTAGATCGACGCCGTTCTCCAGCATATGGGTAGCGAAGCTATGGCGAAAACTGTGCGGCGTCACGTTCTTTTCGAGGCCTGATTGGACACGCACGTTTTTGCAGGCGGTCTGGATGGAAGCGGTCGTGATGTGGCTCCCCGGCTTTCTTCCCGGAAACACCCAGGGATCCGTTCGCTTCACCTGGACGTTTGCAGGTTTGCACGTTCTCCAGTACTCGCGTAAGATAAGCAGCAGTTTTGGGGACAGCACTGTGTAGCGGTCCTTGTTCATCTTCCCCTGGTTTACTCGGATGACCATTCTCTGACTGTCGATGTCACTGACCCGCAGATTGGCCGCCTCCGAGACGCGTAGACCGGAGGCGTACATGATTTGGAAAATCGTCCGGTATTTGAAGCTTTTCGCGGCGTCGAAAAAGCGGACGACTTCCGAAGGCGCAAGCACCACGGGAAGCGTTTTGGGCTCCCTGGCCGCTGGAATAGCGGCCAGCGGCCAGGGTCGGTCCATGACGTTGAGGAAGAAAAATCGGAAAGCGCGGGCGTAAGAATTGACGCTTCCCGGAGCGAGTCTGCGTTTATCATGCAGATAAAGCAGGTAGTCGCGGATCTCCTCCAGGCCGATTCGTCCCAACGACTTGCCGACGTGCTGCTCGAGTTTTTTCAGCCTGCGCAGATAGTCATCTTGCGTGGAGGTAGAAAGATTTCTCAATTTCATCTGCCGCACCATTCGTTGACGTGCGCTTCTCATATCCGACCTCCTTTCACGGCTTCGCATGCATGGAAAGATGTCGCCTTCTTCCGGGTGATGAAACTCGCCGGGGCGGGACGGATGGAGGTGCAACGCAAGATGTGCCTGACCTCGCGCGGGTTATCTGCTTGCGTCAGACGATGCATAAAGAAGGAATAACGCAGTGTCTTCTCGATCGTCGTATAATCGAAACCGCCATCGATTGCAGCTTGCCTGATCGCCTTTTGCATGGGACCGGGAGTCAGTGGATTTCCATCGTGATCGCGTGTAAAAAGTAGATCCGTCCGGGGTCGGGTGTCGCGCCACCACCGGCGCAGAGTATCGAGTGTCTCCGGGTGAAGCGGAATGAATTGGGGCCACGCACTGTTTGTAGATTCCAGACGGATCAGCATCCTTTTGCCGTCGATGTCTCCTGTCCGCAGGCGACAGGTCTCGCCTATGCGCAAACCGCCGCCGAACGTTACGGTCAAAACCGTTTTGTGAAGCTCTGAAGTAACGCCATCAAGCAGTCGGTTCAGATTGCCCAGAGAGAGAGGATCGGGAATCGGCCCTGGCTTCCCGGGAGAAAGAAAGCAGGCCGCAACCTGAGGGCGATCCAGCGTCACGAAATAGAGAAACTTAAGCGCCATCAGCGCTTGGTGACGGAAACTGACCAGTCTCTTTTCCGATCTTGCCAGGTGCTTGATCCAGGCCTCGATTTCAGCCGAGCCCAGTTGCTCCGGCGAGCGCTTGAAATGTCGGACATACGATTCGGCGCGGTTTAGATACTGCCTGCGCGTGATGGGGCGCAGTCCGTAGCGTAAAAGATCGGCGCTCATTCTTTCCTTGAGATGTCCCATGAGTTTCCTCCATGTGATGGACGTCGCCCGGAAATCGGACGACTGAGATCACGAGGATGGAGGATTCATGGGATTTGAAGCAAGGTTAGCCGGGAAAGAACGGGGAGACGCCACAGACGCCAAGGGGCTTTACGATCATAAGGACAAAGGTGGGATCGAGCACGGCCTTACGGACCGGCAGGGACTAAAAACTGCCGCGAAGCGGCTTCGTACATCGAAATCTCGTTCGTTGCTTTTATAACCTCTTGTTTTCAAAGAACTTTAGAGTATTGACGAAGGATTTGACGCTAGTTTTGCCCTCTGAGGTGCAGATATCTAATGAAGAATACAAGTACTTTACCCGATGCGCACGATCTTTGCGTACGGTTTTTCGAAATCATTCGTCAAAAACACCCGCGATGGTTTCGATTCGGGAGTCAAGAATCTCTATAACCCCAGTAATTCCTATAAGTTATAAGTTTTATACGCACGATATAATCTTGAAGAGTCTCCATCCCCTTTAAAAGGGAGCAAACCAAAACACCTCAGATGTTCTGCAAAGTCACCTTCGAGTGACGACTAAATAGGTCATACAACCACGCGGATGGTCGATCAGATCTACGGTAAAATTCCGTTCGAGGTCTTACGTAAAGCTTCGGAGAAGATTTCACTACCTGGATTGCCCTTGCCAACGGACTGTAGCACATATGTACAACAACAGATGCAAAAAATGGGACAGAATGGACCGATGGGACCGGATACGAAGGCGAATGCTCCCCTGAGTCACGATGGAAAAACCCAAGAAAAAACCCCGACTTCCAAAGAAATCGGGGTTTTATGCGTGGTGCCAAGGGACGGAGTTGAACCGCCGACACAGGGATTTTCAGTCCCCTGCTCTACCAACTGAGCTACCTTGGCCTACGGTGAAAAGAACGTCCCGCCTCACAGCGAGGAATTTTCCATAGCATGGAGATTCGGTAACGTCAAGAATCCTTTGAAATAGAAGTAATTAAAAAGTCTTCTTCCGCAGTCGCGCGCAAGCGCGCATTGCGGAAAAGAACTCTGTACGAAGGCGCTTTACTCCGAAGTCTCGCTATGTGGAATGAATGACGTGCGGTTGTTTTGAAAGGTTCGACTCGGCTCCGAGCCGTGTTGAAAAGAGGGAGAATGGTGTTTGCGCTTCCTGGGAATCATGGTTTTCGTCTGCGATCTTTCATTTTCGAAGGTCCTTTGGGCGGTATTGACGGCTGCTTTTCGCCCTCCGGACACACGGCGCCCGTCTTCTTCGTGGAGGTTCCGTCTGATCCGGCACGCAGGTAATGCAACGAGCGTATTTTCACACGAGCTCAGACGGGCGGTGAAGCGCCTGCCATTTCCGGTCTTTTCGCCTGCCCGAGTTCGTTTCCGTTTGGCGGATAGGCCGTCATGTTTTGTGCGCCGTCCGGCCTATCATGCTCCGTGACGAGTTCCAGCCGTCCCTTCTTGCACACCGGACACAAGAGCGGATCGTGCCCGGTGAGCGCCAGGTAGCGCTCGTCCCAGCTCATCTCGTCGTATCGCTCGATGGGTTCGGGTTCCGGCGCGCCGAGCAAGTCACGGCAACGCTTGATATTCCTCGCCCGAAAGCGGTTGGCGTGCAAGCCGTAATGCCGGATGCGCGTAAAGCCCTTGGGGAGAACGTGCATCAGGAAGCGCCGGATAAATTCGGTCGCCGAAAGAGTCATGACGCGCTTTTCCCCTTCCTTTTTGTAATCCTTGTACCGGAAGGAAACCTTGCCGTCTTTCATTGCGATCAAGCGCTGATCGGAGAAGGCCGTGCGATGAGTGTACCTGGCCAGGTAGTTGAGCGTCGTCTCCGGCCCGCCGAAGGGCGCTTTGGCGTAGACATGCCATTTCATCCCACGGTGCGTTTTGATGAACCGATCGAAAGCTTTCGGGCCGGCGAATTTCCCGGACTTTCCGGTAAAACGCAGTTTGCCCGCTTCATAGGCCCTTTTGAGCGCCTCCAGAAACAATCGCCTGAAGAGACTCTTCAGAACGTTCACATGCAGAAAGAAGTCCTCGCGGCAAGTCACCCAGCTTTTGCCGTCGGGCGAAATCCCGCCTCCGGGGACGATCATATGGACGTGGGGATGATGCAGCAAGGTGCTGCCCCAGGTATGCAGCACGCTGGTGAAGCCGATGTTCGCGCCCAGATGCCTGGGATCCCCGGCGATCGTGAGCATGGTTTTCGCCGAGGTCTTGAAGAGGATGTCGTAGATCACGCGCCGGTTGATCAGCGCCAAATCCTCTATCTCTTTCGGGATGGTGAAGACGATGTGAAAGTACGGTACGGGCAAGAGCTCGGCTCTGCGTCCGGCCAGCCACGTGGCCGAGGCCAGAGCGCCGCATTTGGGGCAGGCGCGATTGCCGCATGAGTTGTAGCCTTTGGTTTCGTGTCCGCATTGGTTGCAGCGTCTGTGCTCGCAGTGTCCGCCCATCTCGTTGGTGCGGCAGGCCATGATGTCACGAGCGGCCTTGGTCTGCTCGGGCGACAGGAGATTGCCGTACAGACCGAGAAACTCATCCCAATTCTTCCGGAGAAGTTCGGCCGTCGTGAGTCTGCTATTCGCCATGATTCGCCTCCGATCCCGGCAGGAGGTCGAAGGGGCTTTGCATCCCGGCGATGCGCGCCGTGGCGATGTGGGTGTAAATGGCCGTGGTGGATAAGGAAGCGTGCCCCAGGAGCACCTGGATCGTGCGTAGATCGACGCCGTTCTCCAGCATATGGGTGGCGAAGCTGTGGCGAAAACTATGAGGCGTTACCTTTTTGCTCGGCGCCAACCCCGATTGAATGGAGATTTTTTTGCAGACAATTTGGATGGAAGTGGTCGTAATGCAGCGTCCCTTAATTCTTCCTGGAAACAGCCATGGATTCTTACTGTTTGCCTGATGTTTTCCCGGCTTGCATGTTCTCCAGTAGTCCCGTAAGATGAGCAGCAGTTTCGGAGACAGCACGGTGTAGCGATCTTTGCTCATCTTGCCTTGGCGAACGCGGATGACCATTCTCTGGCTATCGATGTCGCTCGCCCGCAGATTCGCCGCTTCCGAGACGCGTAGACCGGAAGCGTACATGACCTGGAAGATCGTGCGATACCTGACGTTTTGGACGGCGTCTAGAAAACGGACGACTTCCGAAGGCGCAAGTACCACGGGAAGCGTTTTGGGCTCCCTGGCCGCTGGTATTGCCGCCAGCGGCCAGGGGCGGTCCATGACGTTGAGAAAGAAAAAGCGAAAAACCCGGGCATGAGAATTGACGCTCCCCGGAGTGAATCCGCGTTTCTCATGAAGATAAAGCAGGTAGTCGCGGATCTCCTCCAGGCTGATTCGTCCCAACTGCTTGCCGACGTGCTGCTCGAGTTTTTTCAACCTGCGCAGATAGTCGGCCTGCGTGGAGGCGGAAAGGTTTCTCAACTTCATCTGCCGCACCATTCGTTGACGTGCGCTTCTCATATCCGGCCTCCTTTCACGGCTTCGCATGCATGGAAAGATGTTGCTTTCTTCCGAGTGATGAAACTGGCCAGGACGAGACGGATGGAGGTGCAGCGCAGGATGTGCCTGACCTCGCGTGGGTTGTCTGCTTGCGTCAGGCGATGCCTGAAGAAGGAATAGCGCAGTGTCTTCTCGATCGTCGTATAATCGAAACCTCCATCCATTGCAGCTTGCCTGATTGCCTTTTGCATGGGACCGGGAGTCAAGGGATTGTCATGGCCATCGCGTGTGAAAAGCAGATCCGTTCGAGGCCTAGTGTCGCGCCACCACCGGCGCAGGGTTGTGAGAGTTTCCGAGTGAAGCGGAACGAATTGGGGCCAGGCGCTGTTTGAAGAAGTCAGGCGGATCAGCATCCTTTTGCTATCGATATCCCCCGTCCTCAGGCGACAGGTCTCGCCCAGGCGCAAACCGCCGCCGAATGCTACGATCAAAACCGTTTTGTGAAGCTCAGAGGCAACGCCCTCAAACAGCCGGTCCATCTCGCTCTTCGTGAGCGGATCGGGAACCGGTCCCGGCTTGCCGGGAGAAAGAAAACAGGCTGCGACACCTGGACGATCCAGCGTCACGAAATAGAGAAACTTGAGCGCCATCAGCGCCTGCTGCCGGAAACTGTCCGGTCGCTTTTCCGCTCTCGCCAGGTGCCGGATCCATGCCTCAATTTCAGCCGCGCCCAGTTGATCCGGCGATCGCTTGAAATGTCGGACATACGATTCGGCGTGGTTCAGATACTGTTTGCGCGTGGCAAGGCGCAGCCCGTACCGTAAAAGATCCTCGCTCATTCTTTCTTTGAGATGTCCCATGAGTCTCCTCCTCGTGATTGACGCCGCCCGGAAATCGGACGACTGAAATCACAAGGATGTCGGGGTCATGGGAATTCAGGCAAGGTATTGCGGGAGAAAACGGGAAGATTGCAAACGCGCCAAAGGGCTTCAACGCAGGATACGATCACAAAAATATGGCTGGAGTCGAGCAAGAACTTACGGACAGGCAGGGGCTAAAAACTGCCGCGAAGCGGCTTCGTACCGGTTTTTTCCGAAGAAAAGTCAATTCGACGTGGCGCGGGTGCCGTTTTTCGCGTCGTGCTTCCGCTGCTTGACCAATTCCCAGATCATGCACATTTGACGATGTTTGCAGTAAAGGGTGGGATCCTGACAGGCCAGGCATTCCTCGCAGAGATAGCGGTTGTACTTGGCGCAGTAATGGACTCCTTCGCGGTCAGGATGTTTGGAACAGGTGTGATGCATGGCTTTTCCTGGGCTATATGGCCAAAAACGTCGCGTGGCTTTTGGGGCCACCATACGTTTAGAGCCTTCCGTCCGCACGTCGTTGCATGAAAAGGACAACTATTTGTCCGGTCCGAAATTTTCCAGTAAAATGAAAGGGTTGGAAAGAAAAACGACTCGGATGCTTGGGCGCAAATCCGTCACGTTTCGATGTCGAACCGTTTCAGTTTCTCGTACAGCGTGGTTTTGCTGATTTTCAGACCGCGCGCAGTAAGAGTTTTGTTGCCGTTGAAGAAGTCGAGCGCGTCGCGGATGATTTCCTCTTCCAGCTCTTTCAACGATTCGCCGGAATAGCGCGATGGAAAGCTGTCGCTGATCTTCAATTCCCCGTCTTCCCAGCGGTCGAAATCGGGTTGGGCCGTAAACACGAGGTCGCTTTCGTCGATATATCCTTGATGAATGACGTTTTCCTTCAGGCCGACCGTCGCCACCAGTACGTTGCGCAGTTCCCGGATGTTTCCGGGCCAGGAGTAGGACATCAGGGCGTCGAGCGCATCCTGCGTAATGTCGAGGGTGGCTCCGACCACGCGAAGGAAATAATAGGACAGCGTGGGGATGTCGTCCCGGCGGTGACGCAAAGCGGGGATGTCCACTGGCAACACGTTGAGCCTGTAGAACAAATCCTCGCGAAACGCCCCTTCTCTGACTCTCATCGCCAGGTTTCGGTTGGTCGCGGCAACGACGCGGGCCTGTGGCATTTCCACTTTGTCGGATCCGACCGGCGTGTACCCGTTTCCGTCGAGAACCCGAAGCAGTTTTACCTGCGCTTCCTGGGGTAACTCGCCGATTTCATCCAGGAATATCGTTCCTTTTCCCGCGGCTTTGAAGGCTCCGTCGCGGGCTTTCGAGGCTCCGGTGAACGCCCCCTTGACGTGGCCGAAAAGCTCGCTTTCGATCAACTCGCTGCTGATCGAACCGCAGTTGAGCACCACGAAAGGCTCCTCGCGCCGATCGGAATGATGATGCAACATGCGGGCGGCCAACTCTTTTCCCGTGCCAGTTTCTCCCTGGATCAGAACGGTCTCGTCGAGCTTGGCCAAACGTTTGAGTTGACGGCGCAGAGCGATGACCGAGGCGTGCTGGCCGATCATTCCGTCTTCTTTTTCGATGTGGATTTCTTCGCCGGGCTCCCCTTCGACGCTAAAAATCACGCGCCCGCAGGAGAACGTCGCCCCGTCGCTCATCAGGCAT
The DNA here is from genome assembly GCA_963663525.2 of Myxococcota bacterium. Taxonomy (GTDB): domain Bacteria; phylum Myxococcota_A; class SURF-8; order SURF-8. Next base: position 684,562 of record CAXXHC010000001.1, on the reverse strand, counting down.
TCGAGTAGTCGGATCGGGCCGGTCCAGACGCCGTTGGTCGAACGCAGGTCGTTGACCAGCAGACCGCCGGGGAAAGGATCGATCTGGCAATGTTTTTGCGAGATAAACTCGTCGGTAAGCACGATGTCGCAGCCTTCATCGACTCCTATGGTGATGGCGCGGTCCACGATGCGAGTTCCCTGGTTGTCCTCGTCGTCGCCCTTCCAACTCAACGTCCAGGTGGGAATACCCTGCTCCCGGCGTATATCCGCCGCCACGCGGTTGTCGATTCGGGTGAATTTGTCCGGCAATTCCAGCGCTTCTTCCACGCTACGTTCGATGCCCAGTTCGATGTCGCCGATCTTCAGCCGGTCGCCGTTTTTCAATTCGGTTTCGCTGCAACTCTCTCCGTTGAGAGAAAACCCCTCACCCGAAAGATCCACAGCTCGAATACTACGACCGTCGTTGGACAATTCGATGTGCCTGCGGGCAATTTGAGAACGCCGTAGGACAATATCATTATAAGCGCCACTGCCGATTCTCAGCTTTCCATGGTCGATCGGCAGCCGCAGGGCGGCTTGGGTATCGGCCAGCCAGGCAATCCACCACGCCATCGTTCCTCCTCGAAACGGGATCGTTCATCGTATGGAGTCGGCCCAAATTCGGAACCTTCTCCCTATCATCCTCGAAAACCGCGTGTCGGTAAAGTGGAAAATCGTTTTCGTTTTCGTTTTCGTGACCTTCAATCCGGGTTTTCACGCATTTTGAAAACAATGACACGAATTGGCACGAGAAGTCGCACTCTTACCCGACCTGGTTGCTTTTTTCGCAATTTTTCACGTGTTTTCACAATCGTTTCCGAGTCGGGCATCGCTTCCGCTTCCGAAGCGCAGCCAACCCAGTTGCGCCAGCGCCGGAACGAACAGTAGATCGGCCAGTAGCGCGGCAAAAAGCGTCATCGGCAGAAGCACGCCCAACATCCAGATCGAATAGTAGCCGCTGGTGGCGAAAGGCGCGAAGCCCAACCCCAGAATCACCGAAGTGATGACAATGGCCCGTCCGCTGAAATCGAAAGTTCGTTTCAACGCCTCCATCCGTCCGATTCCTTTAAGCGATTCCAGTCGGAAACGCATCAGAAAATGGATCGTGTCGTCTACGCCGATGCCGATGGCGATCATTCCTACCGACATCGTGTCAGAGTCCACTTTGTCCCAGAAAAAGCCCAGTACGCCACCCAGCACCAACAGGGGAACAATGTTGGGAATCATCGACCACAGTCCCACTTGTATCGACCGCAGCCCTATGGCCATCATTACGGCGATCACGAAAAGGGCGAAAGTCAGGCCATTACGCTGGCCTATGACGATTTCATCCAGCCAGTTTCCCATCAGGTAGACGATGCCGTTGGGTTCGGCTTCAAGCGCGGGTCCGAGGTTTTCTCTGCCTATGGCGCGGATTTTTTCTCCCGTGGCGTAACTGGCGCGAAACGCGCTGCCGGAGAGTCGCGCGGCGAGGCGCATCGTTTTTTTCTCCGGGTCGATCAGGCGATCCAGATCCTCGCCTCCCGCCATTTCGAACAGTAGAAGATACTGGGAAAGTAGCGGACGGCTCCATTCATCGGCTTCGCGCGGTGGTGTTTCCGGGTTGATCTTGGTATCGATGCGTTCCACCAGATCGACGAGCGAAAACACCCGATCGACTTCTGGAAGCGCCTCGATGCGATCCTGAAATTCCACGATGCGTCGAAAGGCGTCGGTGTCGAGCAGTCCCTTGGGTTCGGCGGATTCCAGGAAAACATCCAGAAAATTCTCGCCCGCGAAATGTTTCGTGAAATAGCGTTCGTCCTGACGCAGACGGCTGTCTTCGCTCATGCGCTTGGACAGGTCCGTCTCGATCTCTACCCGAAGCGATCCGACGATGGAAAAGACGATCACGACGACGAAAAAACCGACCGTGGCACGAGGATGTTCCAGAGCCAGCCAACAGGCGCTTTTAAGAACACGGCCCAGGAGATCCTGTACCTTGTAACCGCCTTTACGCCATCCTTTGGGTTTGGGGAGCAGTGTGAGCAGCAAAGGCGTGAGCGTCACCGCTAAAAAAAGCGCCATGCCTACGCCGAAACCCAGGACCAGACCCAGGGTTCGGAAAATCGGTGTTGGCACGAAGGAAAGCGAGAGAAAACCGATGAACGTGGTCAGCGAAGTCAACAGGCAGGCGGCGCCGACCTCGGAGCCGCTTCGGGTGATGGCCTCGGTTTTCGAACGACCCCGACCCAGTTCCAGGAGGTATGCGCTGCACAAGTGGATCACGTCCGACGTGGCGACGATCAGCATCACGGCGGGCACCATGGCGGTCAAAATGCTGACCTGTCGGTCGAGCAAGATGGCGAAACCGAAGGTCCAGACGACGGATACGAAAGACACGATGAAAGTGATCGCTACCGGCCAAAGCGCTCGGAAAAGCAAAAATACCGTGGCCAGAAGCACAAGACAGACGATGGGAAAGATTTCGTAAATGTTTTTGTTGGTTTGTACCATTACCTCGGAGACGGACGCCACCAACCCGACAAGATGCAGGTTCTCACGTTCGAAACCGGCATTGCCTAAAGTTTCGCTCACGAATTCGGCGATTTCCGGGCCTCGCTCGGCGGGACGATTCGAATCGGGAACCAACTCGACGATCATCGCCGCGTGCTTGCCGTCCCTGGAAATGACCAGTCCTTCGGCCAAAGGATCTTCGGCCAGTTCCTTGAGCAGCGCATCTTGGAGGTCGGGCCGTTTTTGGGCAGTCTCGGCGTAGGTTTCTACATGCAACTCACCGTTTTTAAAGGTGATTCTCTGGGCATCCAGCAGACTGTCCACCCGCTGAACCTCCTCCAGACGCTCGATGGTGGCTTCGGCGGTGCGGAGTTTCTCCAGGTTGCCGGGAGAGAGCGGTTGCGGGTGTTCGAAGGCGACAACGATCACTTCATCGCTGACAAATTGCCGGATTCGTTCCAGATAGGTGGGATAGCCGGGGTGCTCGCCCAAAAACATCTGTCCCATGGACGAGGCGATGACTCCCCGCGAAATGGAAAACACGGCCAGCAGCGTCACAAAGCCAAGCATCGCCAGCGTCAGCCACTTGTGCTCCGTAACGAAACGGATGTAACGAGTCAGCATTCGGCAACACCCCAGGGATGGAAGGGCGGGAAATTTTCGAAAAATCTACGCACTCTGTTTCGATAACGTCACCGTACCGGTTACGAGGAAAAAAGGCAAGTTCGTAGGGGTGTTTCGAGAAACCCGATTCGTTCATGCAAGAGTGTTCGGTGACAACACCGTGCTTGTAGAAGAGAAAAACTTGTGCTTTCAAAAGGTTACGTGGAGCAGATGCCTTCGCGAAAGCCTAGAAATGGCAGTCCCAGCTTTGGCATTCCGGGCAGAACCAGGAGGGCTTTTTCGACTTCGTCCCGCAGTTCCGGCATTTCCAGGACGGACGCGGAGGATCGGGATGCAACTCCAGCTCTTCGGCGAGGTTCCAGGCGTGGGGATCGTGCCGATAACGCACCAAGTGTTCCCGCAACAGGTTCTGGGCTGCCTCCTGCTGACCGTCCTCGACCAGCCAGCGCACTTCCAGCAGGTGGGTCCAGCGCTCGTCTCCCGCATCGCGGCGACGCAGCAGCCATTTGTGAAACGGCAGTTTCCGCTCGTGTTTCACGGCGGTATCGAACCATTCCCATCCCACCACAGGGGCACAGTCGATCGACAATTCCAGCGCCTCGCGGTAGGCTTCGATCGCAGTGTCAAGATTCCCAGAAACCGCAGCCAGCATGGCTTTGGCGTGGTGGACGTGCGGATGGTCGCCAAGTTCCGCTTTCGCGCGTCTCAGCGCGAACCGGGCCTGGTCGGCATTGCCGGAACGGGCGTTTTCAATGGCCTGCTGGCAGTAAATCCGTCCCAGAATGCCCGCTTCGGTTTTTTGGGCTTTGGGCTCGGACTTTTCGTATTGTTCCCGCTCCAGGGCGGCATCTTCCCATCGGCCCAACTGCATCAGCCATTCTGTCAGCGTTTTACGGGCAAGTGCCCAGCGCGGACGTAACTCGGCGGCTTTTTTCATCGAGGCCAGCGCGTCCGCGTGGCGGCGGGTTTCCCATTGATTGAGGGCCAGTTCGTACATCACTCGCGGAACGTCGATGTCTTTGCGGTCGGGTCGGATCATCAGGCTTCGATACACGCGGTTGGAGCGGTCGTACAGGCCAAGCTTGCGCAGCACAAACCCCAAAATTCGGTACGTTTGCAACGCATCACTGTCTTTTACCGCCAACTCGGTGAAAATCTGCCGGGCGTCGTCCCATTCCTCGCGGATCAAGTGTTCGGCGGCGGTGAGGTGTTTTCTACGAAGGAAAAGCTGTTCGGACGTGGGGCGGCGCAGGCGACGCAGACGCCATACCGCGAAAACGACGAAGGCGGCGACGAAACCGGCGGCGAAGGCCGCGAGGAGGGGCATGATCCCTTGGGCTGCCGTTTCCATGGTTTACTTCCCCGTCTCTTGTCCATCGTCGGAGCGAACACCGCTTTCCGCGTCGTCTTTGCCCGTCAGAGGCAGGGCTCGCAGCTCGTCGAGTTCTTTTTGCAGGACTTTGTTTTTACGCCGCTCGCTGGAAAGGTGAATTCTGTGGGAAAACCAGAACCAGGCCGACGCAACGAGGCCGACGACGATACCCAGAGCGAAGGCGATCAGCACCACGGCGCCCATCGGCAGGGGAACGCTGTCGAAAAGGAGAAATTCCAGGTGCACGGGATCGCGGTTGAGCGCCACAAACAAAATGGCGGCAGCCGTGAATACGACGGCGAGAGCCACCAGAACCAGAGATTTCGCAACATTCATGTAATGCCCCGACGTTCAAGGATTCATTCGAGTTTCGATTTTGGCCGAGGAGCCCGACGCGGCGCGCATGACGGCCTTCGCCGCTCCTTCGAATAACTTTTCAAAAGTCTTGAATTTGTCTTCTTCCGGATAGACCAGTTCGAGTTTCGCCTCCGGCGCGAACCCGGCGAGCACCCCGGCTTCCCTGGCCGCGTCCATCATGTTGCCGGTTTTGTCCACCAGCTTGTATTCCAAGGCTTCTTTCCCAGTGAAAATGCGACCGTCCGCGATTTTTCGGATATCTTCCACGGGAACGTTGCGCCCCTTGGCGATGTCATCGAGAAACTGCGTGTAAATATCCTGAATCAATGCATGAATCAGCGCTTCGTCATCCTCCGTGGCCCGGCGAAACGGCGAGAGAATGTCTTTGTGTTTCCCGGACTTATACACCACCGGGTCCATTTTTAGGTACTCTATCAGGTCTCGCATGTACGTGGAGGTGACGATCACGCCGATGGAGCCGGTCAAAGTGCCGGGATTGGCCACGATCATGCTCGCCGAGGCTGCCGAGTAATAGCCGCCCGACGCCGCGAGAGAGCCCATGGATACCACCACCGGTTTGAGTTCTTTCACGCGCTCGACTTCCCGATATACTTCCTGGGAGGCTCCCACGCTTCCGCCGGGAGAATCGATGCGCAGCACCACGGCGTCTATGGTCTTATCCTTGCGGAATTCCTCAAGATCTTCCACGACGAGCGTCGTGTCCTCGATGGGTCCGATCAGGTTCACCACACCGACCTGAACGTCGGCGGAGTGGATGGTGTCGTCGATGTCGCCGAAGAATTCGAAGGCCAGGGCGATAAGAATCACGCCGAGAACGAAACCGATCAGCACGGTCCAAATCGAGGTGCCGCTTTTTCGAGGCGGCGGCTGGTACGGCACGTAATATTGCCGGGGCGGAGGGGAAACCGGGGGAGCCTGAGGCTGGGGAGCCTCTGGGCGTTCCGCTTCGCCGTTCTGCGGCAGATCGTCCATCTTCCGTTTCCTTTGCTACCCGGCGTACCGGGCCGTTTTTCGTCGTGTGGTCCGAACCGAAACAAGAACCGAGGATACTGTAACCCAACCCGGAAGCGCAACCAAAAACAAACATTGCTGCACTTCGTATAGGGCATACCGGAATGCTCCAGGAACGCAACAACGCGCAAAGTGTAGCATTTTTATAATTTTTTTTACAAAGAATATATTATATTAGCATGACATCGTTTGAAGGGTAAAATCTTGAAAAACCCATGATTTCAATCGGTTATAAATCAAATCAAATGAAACGTGCAACGCTACTTGTCGTTTAACGACATTGGGAAAAATTCTGGTCATTCATTAAAAACCGGAAATCAGGCCAGCATCACCGTGTCTTTTCCCAACAGCGATTCCAGGTGATTGAGGAGTTCGTTGGTGATGCCGATGCTGCACGTTGTGACGGGCAGCTTGATTTCGGCATCGAAACTCCCCGGTTCAATGCAGTGCACCGAAACCGGCACGTCGCCGGGATTTTCCTGAAACAGGGTTTTGAGATCCTGAATCACCGACGAGTCACATCCGGGAGGCAGACTGACATGAATCCGGCGCGTTTTGCGCTCCACGAGTTTTGCAAGCTGCTGCAAGCGGTCCACTCGGATCTTTCGTCGCACAGAGTCCTCGGTTTGCTCTACCAACAGTCTGCCCGTCACTACGAGGGGTTCGTCCGCGAGAAGATTCTCGTTGTAGTCCTCGTATACACGACCGAACATCAGGCAATCGATGGAGCCTACCGGATCTTCCAGCTTGAAAATCGCGAAGCGCCCTTTGCCGTTTTTCGTCGGTTTGTCTTTCAGTTCGGACATTACGCCGATGACCGTGACGATCTCCTGATCCGCCACGCGCTGCACGGATTCCAGAGTGAGGCGTGTGTAGCGCCGAGCCTGGGCGGTGTAACGGTCCATCGGGTGCGCGGACAAAAACAGGCCCAGCGAGGCTTTTTCGGCCTGAAGTCGTTCTTTTTCGGTCCAGGCGGGGGCGTCGGGATATTCATAGGTGGTCAGCGCCGCCATGCCCGCGCCATCCCCACCGCCGAAGGCGTCGAAAAGGCTCGTTTGCCCGGTTTCGCGGTCCCGCTGACGTTGCTGGGCGGACTCCACCGCCCTCGGAACCGCTGCCGTGAGTCGGTGGCGCTCGATGCCCTCGAAATCGAAGGCCCCCGCGTGGACCATCGCCTCGATAGCGCGTTTGTTGAGTTTCTGGAAATCGATGCGGTCGCAGAAGTCGTACAAGCTGTCGAAAGGCCGACTTTCGCGCGCTTCGATCATCGTTTCGATCGCGCCCCGCCCCAACCCTTTGATCGCCCCCAAACCGAAGCGGATGCAGCCGTTTTCGACGGTGAATTCCAAGCGGCTGTGGTTGGCGCAGGGGGGAAGCACCTCGATGCCCATCTGCTTGGTTTCCTGAATGAATTTGACCACTTTGTCGGTGGATTCCATGTCGCAGGTGAGCGTTGCGGCGAGGAATTCCAGTGGATAGTAGGTTTTCAACCAGGCAGTGCGGTAGGAAATCACGGCGTAAGCCGCCGCGTGCGATTTGTTGAAGCCGTATTGCGCGAAATCGACCATTTCGTTTTTCACGCGCTCGACTACCTGCTTGGAAAAGCCTTTTTCGACCGCTCCCGAGACGAAATCCTCCAGAAGTTCGCGCATCAACTCGGCTTTTTTCTTGCCCATCGCCTTGCGCAGCTTGTCGGCCTTGCCCATGGTGAATCCGGCCATCTGCACGCCGATCTGCATCACCTGTTCCTGGTAGACGATCAACCCGTAGGTTTCGCACAGAATCGGTTCGAGAACCGGGTCCACCAGCTTGATTTCCTCGCGCCCGTGTTTGCGGGCCACGAAAGTGGGAATGATTTTCATCGGGCCGGGACGGTAGAGCGCCACGGCAGCCACGATGTCCTCGAAGCGGTCGGGCTTGAGCGTTCGCAGCATCTGCTGGAACCCCCCGGATTCCATCTGGAAAATGCCGTTGGTGTCGCCGGTGGAGATCAGCGCGTAGACCTTGGGATCGTCCAGAGGGAGCTTTTCGATGTCGATGGGCTCCTCCCGATCCCGGTTGACCAGTTTCATCGCTTCGTCCACGACGGTGAGCGTTTTCAGGCCCAGAAAGTCGAACTTGACGAGTCCCGCCGCCTCGACCTCGGATTTGGCGAACTGGCTGACGTACTGACCGGTGCTGCGGTCGCAGAAGATCGGACAGTATTCCCACAGCGGTTTTTCGCTGATGACGACCCCCGCCGCGTGCAACCCGGTATGTCGGTGCAATCCCTCCAGTTTCAGCGCAGTATGCAGCATTTCGGAGTATTTGGGATTGGATTCGCAGGTTTCCTTAAGCTTCGGTTCGTCTTCCACCGCCTTGGACAGCGTGAGGTTGGGCGGCATGGTGGGAATCAGCTTGGCGATGGTATCCGCCTCGGCGACCTTGATGTCCATCACGCGGCAGACGTCGCGTACCACTCCGCGTGCTTTCAAAGTGCCGTAGGTGACGATTTGAGCCACGTTGTCCGCACCGTATTTTTCGGTGACGTAACGGATGACTTCCTCACGGCGGTTCATGCAGAAGTCCACGTCGAAGTCCGGCATCGAGATCCGCTCGGGATTGAGGAAGCGCTCGAAGATCAGCCCGTGGCGGATGGGATCGAGATCCGTGATGCGCAGGGCGTAGGCGACCATCGAACCCGCGCCGGACCCGCGCCCCGGACCCACCGGAATGCCGTGTTCCTTGGCATAGCTGATGAAGTCCTGCACGATGAGAAAGTAGCCGGGAAAGTCCATCTTGACGATGACGCCGATTTCGTACTCCAACCGCTCGCGATAGGCTTCTTCGTCTACTTCGTAGGGCAATTCGGCGATGCGCTCTGTAAGGCCTTCACGAGCGAGGTGCTCGAAGTAGCTGCGCTCGCTCATGCCTTCCGGGACGGGGAAATGGGGCAGGAAGTTTTCGCCAAGCGGAATGTCGCACTCGATTTTTTCGGCGACTTTCATTGTATTTTCAAGAGCTTCGGGGATGTCCCCGAAATCCTGCCACATGCGTTCGGGACTGCGTACGTGGTGGCCGGGGGTGTAGGCTTCGCCCATGCCTGGATCGCCCAGCAGTTTGCCTTGACCCAGGGCGAGCAACGCCTGATGGGCCTGGTGATCTTCCTCGGTAAGAAAGTGGGCGTCGCAGGTGGCGATGAGTTCGATGTTTAGTTCCCGCGCCAGACGAATCACGCCCTCGTTGGCGATTTCCTGCTCCTTGGTGCCGTCGCGCTGGATTTCAAGGTAGTAATCCCCGCCGAATTGTTCCTTGTGCCAGAGCGCCGCTTTTTTTGCGGCCTCGTAATCGCCTCTCAAAATCAACGTGGGCACTTCACCCGCCCGGCAGGCGCTGGTGACGATCAGCCCTTCTTTGTATTTTTCCAGAAGTTCGTGGTCGATACGCGGTTTTTTATAAAATCCTTCGATGTTGGCGAACGACACGAGGCGGCACAGGTTGCGGTAGCCTTCGAGATTTTTGGCCAGCAGCACCAGGTGGTAGTTTTTTTCCTTGTGATTCCGGGAGCTTCGACCGCTTGGCGCGATGTAGGTCTCCACGCCGATCAGTGGCTTGATCCCCGCTTTCTTCGCCTTTTTGAAAAACTCCACCGCTCCGAAAAGCTGGCCATGGTCGGTCAGCGCCACCGCGTCCATACCGTGTTTCTTACAGTGCTTCATCAGGTCGTCGATGCGGATGCCACCGTCCAGCAACGAATAACTGGTATGCAGGTGCAGATGAACGAAAGGCGGCCCTTTCGGGCTTTCTTCGGTGCGGTCTTTTTCGCCTTCGGAAGCGGGAGACGTTTGGGGAGATTGTTCTGTAATAACAGGAGGTTCTTCGGGCATCAGAGAGTCCTTTGCATCGATGAAAACCGGTCCGCACCAAGCGGTTTGCCGACCGGTGAACTGGTTTTATACTACTGAATATAGCGTCGTAGGTAGGGGACGGCAATCGAAAAATGCAGGTTTTCTGTCCTCGGTTTCGAAGGGTTGAGCAGCAAACCGAAAGGCTGCCGGAAACCGTTTTGGAGACTGTAAAAAAGGTGTTTCGAAAGCAGGTTACGGCTTAGCCCGCATTATTCATGAGGATCGTAGCGAGACGCCGAAAACCGAAGATATTTCATGAAGTTGGAGCGATTTTCACCCGCAGGCATACTTTACAGTCTGTCGAGGATGAAAATCGGGAAACAAGTGAAAGATCGAGGATTTTCAAGTCGCAGTAGATTCTTCATGAATTATGCGGGTTAGACGTCTCCCGCAGGGAAAACTCGAAGCGACATTCCGACGCACCTTCGGCCAGTGTGCCCGGTCGTTGTAACTCGACCGGCCCGGATGCGAAAAACGCCAGATCGCCTTTGCAAAAAAGCGGGGTAAGTTCGGGAACGCCGGTTTCGCGGCATAGCGGCACGAAACGGCAGTGCGTGACGCGATGTACGAAGCTTGTTTCCTCCACGGCGTCGAGAACGCTCGTGGCGTTGAAAAAGCACGAGGTCAGCGCCTCGACGATCCTCCTCCTCCCGGATTCGTCGGCGTTCAAGTAGGCGGGAACGTCGAGAGCGCCGATGGTCCGCCGAAGGTGCACGAGGGTCGCCGCCAGGATCACAGGTTCCATGATTTCCAACGCCTTCTCCCGGCCCAGCCGTTCGCGAAGCAACGAATACAGGTTGACCGCGGATCGGATCTGATCGCGGGAGAGGCGCTCGTCCTCGTTTTCGGGAGGACCGAGTTTGGAAAACGGGTCGGGCAGAAGCTCGGAACCGAAGCCGAAACGCAAGGCCCCAAATAATCCCAGCCCCTTGCGAAGTTCTAAAAAACCGGCCCATTTCAACAACATATCGTGAAACGCATCGTTCATCGCACGAGCCGCTTTTCCTGGGTCTCCGACAACGAAAGCCCCGGTCCCGTTTCGTCGAACTCCCCGGTTTCACGGTACTTTTCCATTGCGGGAACGAGCAGCCGGGCCATGTCGGTTTGCAACAGCAGCACGCCCGCGTCGATGAAACTTTTCCAGCCGGAATAATCGCCGCCCATCGCCAGAATATCCCCGCCCGCCATCACGTCCTGTTGCACCTTGATGTCGAGTTCTTCGGCGCGGGCGCAGAAATCCGCGTCGGCTCCTACTTTGGAAAGCTCGACGATGGTCAGCGTGGGAAGAGCCTCGGCGGCGGCGGCCATTTCTTCCGGGTCGGAAAACGGCGGCATGACGAGCAACTCGCTGTCTTCGGCGGCCATTTGGGCCACAATGTCGTAGTTGTCCCGGACAAGCGCCTGTTCGTAGTATGGGCCAGAACGGATCGCTTCCAGCACGAGATCCCAACGTCCGGTTTTCTGGTCTACGTACAGCATCAGTCCCAACTCTTTCGCCAGGGCCAGAGCGGCGGAAAATGTCGGAATTTCATAGCTTTCCGGGTTTTCCGAGTCGCTGTAGCTCAATGTCAGCGCCTGAATTTCGCTATAGGTCATTTCATCGACGTAGCCTTCCCCGTCGGTAGTGCGGTCCACGTCGCTATCGTGCATCAGCACCAGTTCGCCGTCGGAGGTTTCCCGCACGTCCACTTCGACGAAATCCACGCCGACTCCTGCGGCGGAGCGCAACGCGGCCAGCGAGTTTTCCGGATGGATTTCATGGTCTCCCCGGTGAGCCGCCACCATCGGGCGGATGCAGTCCGGGTCGATCAGGCAGGCATAAGCGGAAAACGTCTCGGTTTCCACCTCTTCTTCGGTTTCGGAAATATCTCCGGCTTCTTCCTCGACGAGATCCCGATCTCCTTCGAGAGGGGAAGAGTCATCCTCGTCCGAACAGGAAAACGCCGTCATGCACCCGCATACCAGCAAGCAGGTCCACACGAGTTTCCACCGTTTCGTTTCGCTTTTTTCGCGCATGTTTCACTCCATGAATGACTGGAACGGTTTCGAGATCGGTCATGCATCCCGAACCCGTGCCGAAGCGGATCGGTTTTTCTCGGATGAAAAACGGAACGAGTATAGCCGGAGGCAGTCTTGCGGGCAAATCGGATTTCCAATGGCGTGGCGTGGAAAACATGGTATACTAATAACCAGTTGATGCGGTTTCGCTTCCAACTATTAAAAATTCCTAGGCAAACTCGCCTTTTCCATTTTTTCAGAAGGGCGCGTACGACCTTCACAGGAGACCAGGCGAGCTTGATAATTGGCAGGCCGAAGAAGCAGGCCGCAGGCTGAAAGTATATTTTTGCGTTTTTCCAAGGAGAGAATGGTGGCGCACATCCTCATTGTGGACGATTCCCCGACCGAGGTTTTGCTGTTCCAGCAGATCATGCAAACCCTGGGGCACGAAACCGTGGTGGCGCATGACGGCGAGGACGCCGAACGGATTTTGACCGATTACGTACCGGATCTCGTCCTGCTCGACGTCGTGATGCCGAAAAAAGACGGCTACCAAGTCTGCCGTACCATCAAGGAAAATCCATCATTGAAACAAGCAAAAATCATTTTCGTGTCCACGCGCAACCAGGAAAGCGACCGTTACTGGGGAATGAAACAAGGTGCCGATGCCTATTTCGGCAAACCGTTCGACGTTTCCGAACTCGTGGACAAGGTCAATGAACTGCTAGGGCTAAAGGCAGGCCGCTGACCGGCGAACTACAGCCACAATAGGAAACAGGGAGAAGCCTTTGGGGGCCGAAACGGAACGGAAAAGTTTGGAAGTTGTGGAGTTCAGCCTTGCAAAACGCTCGTATTGCGTGGAATTGTCCTACGTGGACGAGGTGATCGCACTGGACAACCTCACTCCGATTCCACTCGCTCCGCCCGGTTTAAGCGGATTGACGTGCCTGCGAGGCATGACTTATCCCTGCGTAGACATCTTCAGTCTGATTCACCGGGTTGTGAACCAGTGGAACCAGACGAAATTATACGGACTTCGTGTCTCGTCGGAGCGCATTCCTTTCGTTCTCGTGGTATGGAAAATACGTGGAATCTTTAAAATTCCCGAAACGTCGTATAAAAAGGTGGACAAAGATCTGATCGCGGGAATATGGCAGGATCAGGCCAACCCCAAACAGCTCATAAACGTGAAAAGCATTCCCCGGCAGCTTCGAAGCCAGGTTTCTTCCGTCTGGGCGGAAACGCTCGGCGTGGCAAGCGCCAAAGAGGTTAATCGATGAAACAGGAGAACAGTCCGCTAAAAAAGCAGGCTAAAAAAGAACGCTGGTTCTTGAAATTGAGATGGCGGTTGTTGTTTTACATTCTGCTTACCTTTGTACCCGCCTTCACCTTTCCGGTATTTTTATACAAATTCGTATACGAAGGCGCGTTCGAATCCATTCAAAGCAACGCCTCGCAATCGTATGTCAAGGTCAACAAAGGCCTTGAAATGGCTCGCCTATCGGCAGAGAAAATCCTTGTCCAGCATGTGATCTCCTACGCAGATTCCTTTGCCGAGCAGATCCGCCTCGTGATCGAAATTCAGGAACTCGACGACAAACAAGTGCAGAAAAGTCCCCTGTTGCATGAGTTGATCGATGGCTTTTACGCCGGGCCTTCAACGAGAGTGCTGCTATTCAAGCATGTAGACAAGCAGGGACAGGGTCGGGTGATGATCGACGGTCTTACCGGTCCCGGAACGACGCTCGACGAAGCGCTGCCCGATGCAGCGTTGATGGCGATCAAAACGAATTACTCCGAGCACGTGAAAAAAGCGCGACGCGACCCGGCGCTCGTGGGCCAGTCCAAGTCCCTAGTGCAACTGATTGAAAATGCCGACAAAGAGGAATACCACCCGAAAAAACTCATACTGCTGGTTCCCGCCGGAAAAACGGATTATTCGCTCGCTGTTTCGGTGGATGTCGCGGGACCGACGATGCAAATCCTCTCCACGGTATCGGATTCGCTCGATGAAGTGGCGCAGATCAACTACCAACTCCAAAGCGAATCCCACCACGCTAGTCGACTCGCTGAAAAATTGTTGTACGTTTTTGCCGTTATTGCCGTGGTGATGGTGTTTTTGCTGACTTTGCAGGGAAAGAGGGAGATTTCCGACCCCATCGACCATTTGCGCGTCACGGCGGAGTACATCCGGCGTGGTGAGTACCACCGGCGCACCGATGTACCGCCTTCCTCCACCAGTTTGTACGAACTCGGCACTTCGATCAACCGTATGCTCGACTCCATGACCAACCTGATCCAAAGCGAAGAGAGCAAAATTCAGCTTCAACGCAACATCATCCAGCTTCTCGATATCGTCTCCGTGGCCTCGAAGGGCGACTTTACCCAGCGAGCCAAGGTAACGACGGACATCCTGGGTTCGGTCGCCGACGCTTTCAACATGATGCTGGACGAAATGTCCAAGCTGATTATCGAGGTTCGGCGGTCCGGTCTGCGTATGAGCGCTGCGAGCGAACAGGTACTGGAAAACTTCCATACCATTTCGCAGGGCAGCAAGCGCCAGCAATCGGAAATCCACTCGGTCAGTGCCAAAACGCTCGAAGTCGCCCGTGACATGCAAAGGGTCAACCTGGCCGCCGATTTCGCCAGCAACGAAGCGGAGAAGGCAACACTCACTGCCCGGCAGGGTTCCAGAGTGATTTCCGAAACTCTCTCCAATATGAATCGTATCCGCACCAACGTGCAAGCCACCGCCAAAGCGATCAAATCCCTTGGCGATCGGTCGTTGGAAGTCAATACCATCGTGGAAATGATCAGCGACATTTCGGACCGTACCAACATCCTGTCGCTCAACGCCGCCATCGAGGCGGGCAAAGCGGGCGAACAAGGCAAGGGCTTTGCCGTCGTGGCGGACGAAATCCGCAAGCTGGCCGAACGCACGACCAACGCCACCAAGGAAATTTCCCTGTTTATCGAGGATATCCAGGTGGAAACCAAAGATGCGGTGCTGTCCATGGAAGAGGTCGTGCAGGAGGTCGAAAAGGGCTGGAGGCAGACCGAGGAGGCTGGAACCACGCTCCAGGAGATCGATCGGGTGATTTTCGATGCCGCGGATAAAATCAAGGAAATCTCCGAATCCGCCCGCAAACACGTGGGACAGATGGATCGGGTTGTAGGGGAAATCCAGTCCATTTACCAGGTTTCGCGGGAGAGTCTCGACAACATCAAGCGCTCGCGTCGCATCATCAACGGTCTGGAAGCGCCAGCCAAAAGACTCAACGAGGGGTTGCGGGTCTTCAAACTCCAGGAGAAGTTCCTCGAAGACACGGATTTCCAGTTCTTCACCTCCACGTCCGGGTCGACCTCGACGCAGATCGAGACGATTCCATCCGCCGATTCATCCAATCCCAACGATACTTCGGTGGTGGGAACCCCGATCTTCCAGGATACGCCTCCCCACACACCGCAATTGCGAGTAAATCCAGGTGAATCGGCTATTCTCGACAGCTCCAACTTCCTGTTCGATAACGGTACGGACGAAACTTCCAAAATCACAACGGAAACAGCCAAATATTCAAGCGTCGATGATTTCGCGGCCACTCTGCAACTCGGAGACGAGCCAGAAGGACTCACCCATTCCCCACCCACGAAAGAACCAGACATGTTGATTGGCTTCGACGGCAGCCCCACTCCCGCGAGTCCTTCGGATACGGGAAAAATGGCTGCGTTCACCTCCTCGGAAGACACGACGGAAATCGAGGAATTGATCGGACTTGATTCGAAAGAAGAAAGCCACTAGGTCGAAGGGCTTCGACGGCAACATACGATGACGGAACTGAGACTGACTCCCGAACTGATCGAGACTTTCCTTGAAGAGGTCGATGGCTATCTGCGCGTGATCGAAAGCTGGCTGGATATCGAGGAAGATTCGGAAAGCCCCAATGATTTCCGCAAGATTGTCGAGACCGCACACAGCCTCAAAGGCGTCACGGGGATGATCGGCCAGAAAGCCATGCACGAGGCGGCGGCGGCGCTTCACTCCGAACTGGCCGAGGTGGGAGACGCTCCTCCTACAACAACCGAAGAACGCGAGCAACGCGTTCGCGAGCTTTTAAAAGATTTTACAAAACATTTCGAGGGGTTCCGGTTGGAGCAGCAAGAAGCTTCGGGCGACGTGCCACCCCGCATAGAATCCTGCGTTGAAGCGTCGGCAAGCAATCTGCCAAGTTGCGAGGATTGGCGAGAAGAACTGGATGACATCGGAAACCTGGCTGACAACCTCCGATCCGGATGGGATTCTGAAAAACTGGTCCGCGCTCGCGACTCCGTTCGACGGCTGCTGCAATGTGAAAACCTACCGGAAAGTTGCCAAGCGATATTCACATTGTACGAAAAAACCGTCTGCTGGATGATTGCAGACGCCCGTCATTTCAGCAACGAGGCGGTGGAATTTCTCAACTTACTGGCCGTTTCCGTACAGGAAATCTGTGATGAGGTGCACGAGGGACGCGATGGCCGGACCCCTTTGGAAAACTTCCTCAGTATGGCTTCGCTTGTGGCGCCGGAAGACCTGCGATCGGAGATTGCCAAGAGAACACAAGCTCTTACGCCCTCCGAAGGTTCCGGTGAGAGCGATTTTCTGATCGGCTTTGAAGCCGAAGAAACTCCTGCCACGGGTGGCGGTCAGCCCGCCGAAGGTGACGATGCTTTGCCTGGCGACGATATGCTGGAAGGTTTGAGCGAAATCTTCCGAGAGGAAGGGCGGGAACAACTCAAGCAATTGCGCAACCTGCTCGACAATATGCAGCCCGCCACGGTTTCGGACGAAGAGATCAACGCCATTTTCCGTATCGTGCACACGCTGAAGGGTTCTGCCGCAATGGTAGGCAAAGCCGAACTCTCCAGAATCATTCACGATTTGGAAGATATCCTCGACGAAGTTCGTGAGGGACAGCGCGAAATGTCGGACCTGCTTTTGGACGGTCTTTACAACAGTATGGAGTCGCTTTTTCCTTTTGTACATCAAGATCTGTCGAAGGATATGGAGCGTGGCAAACTTGCAGCGCTTTCCTCGGTGATCCAGGATCTTCGCACCCAACTTCCGGCTGAAACCAGCGCATCCCCCAAAGTCGAAGCGTCGGTGCCGGATATCGAAATCAAGACACCGGCTCTCGAAAGAAGTGTGCGGGTCGAGTTGGCCTCTCTCGAAAGCATCATGGACATGGTTTCCGAGTTGCGAACCACCAAAGTGCGCATTCGGGAATTCGTGCCTCAGGTGTTTTCGGCCATTGGCAAGATTCGCTCGCGCAGGAAGGATCTTTCTCAACTCTATTCTGAGATTCAGAAAAAGTACTACTGGGCGATTCCTTTGACCTCCGGCAGCGGACTGGCCGCCCCGCAATCCGAGTTCGGCCAACTCGAATTCGACCGCTACTCCGGCCTATCGATCCTCAGCCGGGAAATCGAGGAAACGGATTACAAGCTAACGGAATCGTTGAGAAATCTTGAACGACTGATGGTGCATTTCAGTGAGGACACCCTGCAACTGGACAAGGTCGTGCACGACTTGCAGGAAGAGGTCATCAAGGTTCGCATGATCCCGTTCTCAACACTGTTCAAGTACTTCGAATTCCAGGTTCGGCGCCTGAGCCAGCGCTACCAGATTCAGGCCCGCCTGTCTACATCGGGTGGTGAAACCGAAGTGGATAAAGTCATGGCCGACCTGCTGTCCGAGTCCATCGGCCACATGATCCGCAACAGTTTCGCCCACGGATTCGAGTCCATGGTGGACCGGGATTTCTCTCAAAAGTCCGAAATCGCTCGTATTTCCATCGAAGCCCGCCAGATCGGCTCGCACCTGATCGTCGTCATTGAGGATGACGGTCGCGGCATCAATATCGACCGCCTCAAACGCACGGTGCTGGAAAAGGAAATCGTCAGCGAGGAACAGTGGAACTCGATGAGCGACAACCGGCGGCGGCAGCTCATCTTTTTGCCCCAGGTCACCACGAGAACTTTCGTGGATCAGGGAGCCGGACGGGGTGTTGGACTGGACGTCGTGCGCCACCAGATCGACCAGCTTTTCGGTTCGATTTCCGTCGATTCCGAAAAAGGCGTGGGAACGCGCTTCGTGATTCGCCTGCCATTGAGTCTCGCGATTCAGGACATGGCCACGGTTCGTTGCCGCACCCAGGACTTTCTCGTTCCCATGTCGTTCGTCGAGCATTTCCTTGAACCGCGTTCTTTTCCTGTGGGAAACGGGAGTGCGACCCTCGAATACGAGGGACGACGGATTCCTGCCTGCAGACTGCACGATTTCCTCCGTTTCGAGGTTCCCCCGCCTTCGGCCAAGGCCCCTTTCGTGGTGCTTCGTTCAGGTGACGAAGTGATGGCCATGATGGTGGACGCCGTGTTGGAACGGGAACAGATTATTTTGAGAAAACTCAGTCCTTTAATGGACCAGATGAACATCTTCCTGGGGTCGACTATCAATCCCCAGGGGTCGGCCCTGCTGGCAGTGAATGTTCCCTATCTTTTCCTGTTGCACCAGCACGTAGACCTGAATGTTGCAAAGCAGGCGATTCGCGAAGAAAAACTACGCATCATGGTCGCCGACGACAGTCTCACCGTTCGCCGCAGCCTGCGGCGGATGCTCGAACGCTACGATTTCGAGGTAAAAACCGCCAAAGACGGCTTAGACGCCTGGCAACAGATCAATATACAGGTTCCCGACCTGGTACTTGTAGATCTCGAAATGCCCAACATCGACGGCTACGAGTTGATGAAAAAAATTCGCCAGGAAATCCGGCTTTCCAAGCTGCCGCTGGTGGTTATCAGCAGTCGGGGTGGTCCCAAACACCTGAAAAAAGCCGAACGATGCGGAGCGGATGCCTTTCTGAGCAAACCCGTCCTCGAACGCACTTTGTTGACGACCCTGCGAGGGTTGTTGCCTGCCCGCTGGCTGATTGGTGAAATTTAACGATTACACGAAGCTGGAGCAACCACGAAAATCAAGCCACGCGGAACCCTCAGGGTGATTCAATTCTTGATTCGGTACGAGTCCAACTCGGTAGGGTGCCCGGGTCTTCGATCCGGAACGGATCGATGGCCCGGATTCTTCGTGTTTTCAAGGCCATTCGCCTGACGGCGAAAGACCTTGGCACCCATCCTTCCTTGGAAATCATGGAAAGAAGTAGAATTGAATCGCCCTGGCGGAACCCTTTCCCGACTTGACAGAAGAGGGTCCGGAAGGGTAGGTTGCATGAAGATCCGTCACCGGCATCCGGGAACGGAGACAGGCTGATCGAATCCTCCCGACGTTGCGTCAGGGAGGCCATATGGCGGCCGGGCTCCGTGCGACGTTGGTCCGTGAACCCCGTCAGGTCCGAAAGGAAGCAGCGGTAGCGATCTCCAACGTGCGCCGCGGAACCCCCGGTCGCCCTTCCATTTGGAGATACGAGGACGACCGCCGAAGGGTTCGATCTCGTATCGTGCGATTGCGAACGGCGAAAAACCATGTCGTATCTGGTACTTGCAAGAAAGTGGCGACCCCAGACCTTCGAGGAGGTCATCGGTCAGGAGCACGTCACCCGGACGTTGACCAACGCCATCCGCAAAGGCAAGATTCACCATGCCTTTTTATTCACCGGAACGCGGGGCGTGGGAAAAACCACGGCGGCTCGTATTCTGGCGAAATCCTTATGCTGCCTTTCCGAGGATCACCCCGTTGCCGCGCCTTGCAACGAATGCGCCTCCTGCCGGGAAATCACCGCCGGAAACAGCGTAGACGTCACAGAAATCGACGGTGCGTCCAACCGGGGTATCGACGACATCCGCGACCTTCAGCAAAGCGTGATGTATCGACCGCAGCGTTCGCGCTATAGAATCTACATTATCGACGAAGTGCACATGCTCACCAAGGAAGCCTTCAACGCTCTTTTAAAGACGTTGGAAGAACCGCCGGAGCATGTGAAATTCATTTTCGCCACCACCGAGGCGAACAAGATTCTGCCAACGATTCTCAGCCGTTGCCAGCGTTACGATTTCAAGATGATCTCGGCCCGTGCCATTGCGGAACACCTGTCAGGTATGCTTTCAGCCGAAAACGTGCCGTTTTCGGAAGGCGCCATCCGTCTCGTAGCCCGCTACGCGCGTGGTTCGATGCGCGACGCCCAATCCCTGCTCGATCGAGTGCTGGCTTACATCGACGGAGAACTGACCGAAGAGGACGTGCAGACCGTGCTGGGTGTCGCCGACCGTACCCGCATCTACGAAGTGACGCGCAAGCTGATCGAAGGTGACGGAGCCGGGTTGTTCGACCTGGTGGACGATCTCGCCAGCCACGGTGTGGAATTGAAGCAGTTTTGCGGGGAATTGCTCGAACATATCCGAAACGGCGTGGTGGCGCTGAACCATCGCGAGCCGGGAAAACTGCTCGACCTGCCCGACGCCGAACTGGCGGAACTCAAGCGACAGACGGCGGCCCTGAGTGCCCAGGACGTCTGGTTGCGATGGTTCGACATTTTGTATGCCAATTACGACCACATCGCGCGCGGTGCGTTCGACCGGTTGATGTTCGAGACCGCGCTGGCGAAGATGATCCACGTCACTCCCATGCGTCCGCTGGACGATCTTATCGATCGAGTGCGCGGATGGGTCGAGGCGGAGAACCGTGGTGGAAATACAGCCGGAAGAGGTCCGACGTCGCCTGCGCCAAGAGGACAGGCCCCACGATCCGGCGGCGAGACCCGTCCGGTGGAGACCCCATCTGCTGCCCGGAACGAACCCGCACGGGAAGCCATTTCCATCGACTGCTTCCGAACGAAAAACGCGAAAACGGAGTCCAAGGGCGGCGATTTCAAGCGCTGGAGCGCACTTGTCGCCGATCTCATGGAAACGCAACGGGAATGGTGGCTGGCGCTTTGGCCGATGAAATTCCTTTCCTGGAACGGCGCAATGTTGGAACTGGCGGCTCCCACGGAATGGCTGCACAAGCGTTTCAGCGCCGAGATCCAACGCCTGGAAGCGCAGGAAATTCTTGCCAAACTCGCGAAAGAACCTGTCGAGTTGCGTGTGTACGGACTCGAAAGGGCCGGGGAAGGGCGTAGCGTCGAGGACGTGGAACAGAGCCACCTGGAGCGAAACCGAAACGACCTGATGCAGGAGGCTCTCGATCATCCCACGGTTCAGGCGGTCCGAGAGGCATTCGGCGGCGGCGAAGTGACACTGAGTCCGCTGCTTCCCGAAGAGAATTACGACGACGAGGAAACCCTCGACAACGACGAGGCGATAGGCTGACGGCAAAGGAAGGAACCCGATGAAAGGCAATATGAATCAGCTTCTCAAGCAGGCCCAGCAAATGCAACAGCGCCTGGCACAGACTCAGGCCAAACTGGCCGAACAGACCGCCGAGGGTCAGGCCGGAGGCGGCATGGTCACGGCGACGGTCAACGGCAAGCACGAACTGCTGAAAATCGTCGTGGACAAGGAAGTGGTCGATCCGGAAGACATCGAAACCTTGCAGGATCTTATCGTGGCGGCGGTGAATGTCGCCCACGAGAACATCAATCGCCAGGTCGAGGAAGAAATGTCCAAGATTACCGGCGGCATGAAGATTCCCGGATTGTTCTGACCCGCTTTTTCTTTCCTTGATGGCGAGAACTGCACGTGAACGCACACGGCGATCCGATCGAACGGCTGGTGGCCGAACTCAAGAAACTACCGACGATCGGCCATAAAACGGCCCTGCGGCTGGCCCATCACCTGTTGGATCACAAGGAACAATCCCAGGGACTGCTTCTGGCGCTGGAGACGGTCACGCGGGAGATTCATTCCTGTTCGATCTGCGGCAACTACACGGCAGACGATCCTTGTCGGATCTGCTCGGACGCTCGCCGGGACGCCGGGTTGGTTTGCGTCGTGCAGGGCGTACCCGACCTTCAGGCTATCGAGGCCAGCGGCGAATTCATGGGGCGTTACCACGTGTTAGGCGGTCTGGTGTCGCCGCTCAAAGGCATCGGTCCCGAACACCTCAATGTGGAAGCTTTGTTGACGCGCATCGTCGAAGAAGAGGTGCGTGAAGTGATCGTCGCCACCAGTCCCACCGTGGACGGCGAGGCCACCGCGCTGTACCTGCGCCGTTTGCTGGAGCCCTCCGGTGTTCGATTGACGCGCCCCTCTTCCGGGATGCCCGTCGGCACGGACATCGAGTATCTCGACCGCGTGACGCTGGGGCGGGCAATCAAAGGCCGGGGAGATCTGTGAACAATCCCCGTTCGAGCAAAACAAAATTTTCGGAGGTTTTGTTGCATCGTTTTCCGTTTTGGCCGGTTTTTGTGCTGATTTTCGCGTTCGGTTGCGCGAAACCCGCCGAGAAAAGCCCCCTGGATCGCGAGCACCCCTTTCTCATGACCGACGGACGGGGGTTGCTAATCAACACCTATTCCATGGCTCAGAACGACTATTCCATCTCCCAGGGCATTCCGTTGGCCGTCGATCGCCGGGACTGGATCGCCTTTCCCGAACACGAAGCGGTGACGATTCTGCACGAGGTGTTTTTTGAGGCCGGGTTCGAATTGGAACGCGATGTTTCGTTCAAATACGGAAAAATTCAATGTGCGCTCGATGGCTGGGAATCGAAGCGCGGGGTGGGTTTCGTCTGGCAGGAAGACGGCGACATCGAGGGTTCGCTTTTGAAAAACCTCGAAGGACGCATGAAAGCCGTAGGGCTGGCGATGACGGCTCGGCACCCGGAAAAACTTTCTTTGTCGGAAATCATGTGGATAGAAACCCTGGCGATGCAGGATCGAAGCTGGATCGCCGTGGTGCCTGCCGTGCAGTTCGGCTACTATCGTTCACAAGATCCTTTCCGACTGATACGTCTGTTGAACCTCTCCACCGAGGAATTGCCGGAGGCTTTCGCCCTTTACCGAGAAGATATGCAACGCACCGACGCGGCGTGGCTCGACCGCAGAAGGGCGCAGCTTTACGCCCGCACGCAAATGTACGTGCAGTGGGTCAAAGCCCGGCTGGATCTGCTGGCCAAGAAGGCGCAGAAGACCCAAAAAGTGAAAAAGCGGAAGAAAACGGGAAAAAAGCGCAAGCCAAAAACACAATGAAACCGGCAAGATGAAACCGGATTGCGTAAAACGGCAAAGGACTTCCCATGAGCGATAAACCCTTGGAAAACCTGTTCGTGTACGGACCGCTGATGAGCGGCCTGATATACTTCGAAAGCTACTTGGGCGACCTCCAAGTCACCCCCGTTCCGGCGAAAACCAAGGGCAGGCTCGTGCATCTTGCCGAAGCTGGAATTCCGGTATTGGTCGATGGCGATGGCGATGGCGAGGTCGTGGGAGAAATGGTTCAAATTCCCACTCGTGCCTTCGATCGGCTGGACTATTTCCGTGGGTATCGGGGCGACGACGCCACCGACGAGTGTCTGCGAGAAAAGCGAACCATCGCCACCGAGGACGGCGAGTATGAAGCATGGGTATACGTTTCTTCGAACGAGCGGCTGGAAAAACTGGGTCTCGAAGGCGAAGACGTCCCCGACGGAGACTGGCGGGCTTTTCATGAAGATAACGTACGGAAAACATTAAAGAAAAACGCGGGAAGGTTTCCTTCGGGAATATAGTCGTTTGGGTGGGAAAACAGCGGTGAAAGCCGGGATTAGCCCTTTTGCTCTTTGCACTTGCGGATGTACTCGGCCAGTTCCTCGTTGCCTTTTTGCGAGCTTTCCGCGATCTGGAAGTTCATCAGAGCTGCCGACCATTTGCCCTCTTCGAATGCGGAAAGCCCCAGTTTGAAGAATTTCCGGGCGTTGGGATCTTTCAGAGTCGAACCGGGGGCTTTGGTGTATTCTTCTTTCTGCTTTTCGATCAAACGCACGGTATCCGGACGGCGACCGGAGGACAGATTTTTGTCGTATTTGGCCTTTTTTTCGGGATTTGTAAGAACCTGGTACGCTTCGGTCATGCGCTTCCAGATTCCGTTGGCGATCTCGTAAAAACGCTTGTTGTGCACCAAGGCAAAACGGTCGGTATGGTAGATTTTGGACATCTTGAAGTACGCCAGCCGTATCGTCTTGACCGGTTCGTCGCGTGGAACTGCAAGAAACTGGTAATAATCGATTGAATCCAGGTGCTTCCAAAAGTAAAGAAGCCTGGCCAGGCGTTCATCTCCGATGCGCTCGCGATCACTATCGTTCAGTTTCCCCAGAATATTGCGCACGTGCACCGCGAGATCGTTGACGAACGACTTCGGCGGGTCGACTCCGGCGGAAGCTTTTTGAGGGTGGACATCGGATTTTGCAGGTGATTCCGGAGGGTTGGGTGCCGGTGCACTCGTCTCGGTGGTTGTAGGAGGAACAGACGCAGTTTTAGGCAGAGGCGGCGGAGTTTCCACTGGTTTTTGGGAAACAGGCGTCGCAGGCGGTTTGGGTTCGGAAGCGGCTTTTGGCGGAGAGGCGTCCGCACGTCCCGAAAGCTCTTTGAGATGCCGCAACACGGCTTCCTGAAACGCTTTTTTCTTCAACGGAGGTACGATTACTTCGTCCACCCCCGCCAGAGTGTAGCTGGAGTAATCCTCTCCGGCTTTTTCAGCCAATACGAGAATTCGCAACGTCTTTCCATGCGGACTCATGCGAATCGTGCGTGCAATAAATGGCGCGACTTCCGACTGCCCAAAAGCATCGACGATTGCCATGTGCGTGTTTTTACGGGTGATTTCTTTTTCGAGCATCCCGTATTCGGAAACCACGGGCGCATCAAGTCCCTTCAAGGCGCTTTCCACGAAGGCCTTACGTTCAGGGTCGGTGCAAAGAATCACCACGCGGGGCATCGGTGTTTCCCCTTCGTCAGGCGCTGTCGGTTCATGCCTCGTCTTCGTCGATAAGATCGATTCCCATGTCGTCGTCGTAGTCGAACAACCCTTCCAGCGGCGCCGCGCCCAATAGGTCGATGCGGGCGGTGGTCTTGCGACCGGTCTTGTTGTCCACTGCGGAAACCTGCACGATGCCGTTGGTGTCGATTTCGAAGGTCACGGCGATTTCGACCTCTCCCCGCAGGGATTCCGGATCGAGGCCGCTCAGTTCAAGCACGCCCATCAGGTCGTTTTCTTCCTCGTATTCGCTTTCACCCTGATAGACGCGAATGCGTACCGAGGTCTGGCCGTCTCTCGACGTGGTGAACAGGCGGGTTCGCTCCACGGGAATCGGCGTGTTGCGGTCGATGATTTTCTCGATCCTCCCTGCGACCGTGCCCACGCCCAGCGAAAGGCTGGTGACGTCCAGTAGCACGGCGTCGGAACTGGGTTCGTCGAGTCCAGAACTGACATTGGCGAGGATCGAGCCCTGAATCGCCGCTCCCATGGCGACGGATTCGTCCGGTGGTACACCCCAATAGGGTTGCTTGCCGAAGTAGTCTTCCACCATTTTTCTGACGAGCGGAATGTGTGTCGTGCCGCCAACCAGCACCACATTGTCGATGTCGGAGACGTCGAGGTGCGCCAGCCGGAAAGCCTCGTCGCAAATGACGAAACTCTGCTGAATCACGTCGCGGGCGATGGCCTGGAAGTTGGAACGGTTGAGCGTGACATTGAGGTCGATTTTTCCCGATCCCGCATACATCAGCGACGGAATCTTGATCTGAATCGTGTCTTTCGAACTCAGTGCGATTTTCGCCTTTTCCGCCTCTGCGCGCACCCGCAGCAACGCCACAGGATCTTCGTCGATGTTGACGTTGAAATTGCGCTGGTAGGAATTGACGATCATCCGCACGATACGATTGTCGATGTCGTCGCCGCCTAAAAACGTATCTCCGGCGGTGGTGATGACCTCGAAGATGTCGTTGTGGATTTCCAGGATGGTGATGTCGAACGTTCCACCACCGAAGTCATAGACCGCAATGCGCTGGTCATAGCCCTGGCCGAACCCGTAGGAAAGCGCGGCGGCGGTAGGCTCGTTGATGATTTTCAGCACATTCATGCCCGACAATTCGCCCGCTTGTTTGGTCGCGATGCGCTGGCCTTCGTTGAAGTTGGCCGGTACGGTAATGACCGCCTTGTTGATCTCCTCCCCCAGATAATTCTGGGCGATACGCTTCATGCGTTCCAGGATCATGGCGCTAAGTTGCGGCAATGCCCAGATTTTTTCCCCTGCGTGGATCAACACCG
Source organism: Myxococcota bacterium (assembly GCA_963663525.2). Lineage (GTDB taxonomy): Bacteria > Myxococcota_A > SURF-8 > SURF-8. The sequence continues at coordinate 658,604 of CAXXHC010000001.1, read as the reverse complement.
AGTTGTTTGGGCCTTCTTCGATACGATAAGGAACGAGGCGAATCATCGTCTGAACTTCGTCCGAACTGAAGCTTCGCCCGATCAGTCGCTTGGAGGAAAAGACCGTGTGTTCGGGGTTGTACACCATCTGCTCGCGAGCATCGGAGCCGACGAGGGTCTTGTTGTCCTGAAAAAAGGAGACCACCGAGCTTTGGGTCTTGCGCCCCCGCTCGTCGGGTATGACGACGGTTTTATCGCCCTCGACGACGGCAACGCAGGAATTCGAAGTCCCCAGATCGATTCCGATGACACGCTCCATGAAGAACGCCTTTCGAAAAAATCCTTTGATGGCGCGGCGGACTCATCGTCCGACGCGAATCAAACTTCCATGATCTCTTTTTCTTTCACAGTGGCGGCTTCGTCGATTTTCTTGATCGCCGCATCGGTGATTTTCTGGATCTCATCGAGAGCACGCTTGAGGTCGTCCTCGCTGATCTCCTTGTTTTTCTCCGCTTTTTTCGCCGCATCGTTGGTATCCCGACGGATGTTGCGAATCGATACGCGAGCCTCTTCGGCCATTTTTCCGATCTGCTTCGCGATATCCTTGCGCCTCTCCTCGGTGAGTTGAGGAATCGGAATGCGAATGACCTGGCCGTCGTTGTTGGGATTGAGTCCCAGATCGGCGGCGGTGATAGCCTTTGTGATTTCGGCCAGCATGTTTTTCTCGTAAGGGTTGACGAGAATCATTCTAGGTTCGGGCACGCTGATGGTCGCCGTCTGGTTCAGAGGCGTAGGAACGTTGTAATAATTGACACGAATCCCGTCGAGAATGGCTGCGGAAGCGCGGCCAGTGCGAACCTTGGACAGATCCCGCTTGAAAGCCTCCTGGGTTTTCTCGGTTTTTTCTTCCATCTCCAGGTACAACTCGTCGAGCATGGCTATTCTCCTTCAATGTGCCGGGCACGTTGGAACGTTCGAACCAAAATACTTTGGACATTTGACAGTACCCAACCTCCCGGAAACTGTCAAGAAACCGTGAAATTCCTTTCCGGGTCGGAAAAACACCGACCGAAATCCCTCCCTGCTTTTCCCGGCGCTGTGACTCCCGTGCGAGTGCGCGGTTTTGCGCTGGAAGCCGACCTTCATGCGTGGCGGTTGAAACTCCGCCCTCAGAGACGCTAAAACCCGAAAATCGCTCCGAAAATTCCGAATGGATCGTAGCTGTGAAGCATAAGCTTGTCCCCGTGACCGATCATGGCAAGACCCGTAATCAATCCAAGGACCGCCATCCCGACGAATACCCCTTTGAGGACCGTAACGATGGTTTTGGACTTTTTCTCGGTCTCGCTTCCGGAAATGCGGGTACCCACGAAAGGACTGATCTTGAATCGCTTGACGACTCCTTTTTTTCGTTCCTGCTGTTTGCGATACTCTTCGAGAGTGAGTTCCATCGAGCTGTGTTTCTGCTCTTCGGGTTCAATCTCCACAAGCATCCGATATGCGTGAGGAATCGACACGCGACTGGCGTTGGGGTCGTATTTGTCGTCATCGCCTTCTTGCGGCTGCTCTTTGGGTTTTTCCTCTTTCTTTTTCGGAACTCCGGCTTCCGCCAGGGCTTTGTCATCCATCGCGCGAAGATCCTGGGTGGCGGCAGTCAGTTCCGAGCGTTCTTCGAAAGCGAAATCTCCGCCGAAAATACTGCCGGCGGGCTCGGGCGCATCCGGTTCGGGTGTCGAGGAAATCTGGTACGACGGATCGGAGCCGTTGGTGAGTTCCTGGGCGAATTCGGAGTAAACAGGCTGGCTTCCTGAAGAAGCTTCTCCTGGATTTTCATAGGCTTGCGAAGGATGCGGAAGGTCGATGGCGCTGCCCGAACTGTCCGACCCAAGCGCATGTTGCTCCACCGCGTTCATATCGAGGCCCGTTTTGTTTTCGATGTCGAGAAGCTGACTTCCCGGTGTGAACTGGGACATCATATCTTCCTGATTGACCGATCCGGAGGATTCCAGCATAGAGCCGAGGTCATAATTTTCCGACGCGTTTCCGGTAAACATCTGGCCGCTGTCGTAAGAGGATTGTTGCGAGTACGGCGATTCCTGCGACTGAAAAGACGGGGAATCGTCGTTTCCACCGAAAGCCGGACTTACAAAGTCCGGTTCCTCAGAAGCTCCAGGCGGATAAATCGTGAAAATGTTGGAGCAGTTGAGACAGCGGACACGGCTCCCTTCGGGCTTGATCTTGTTTTCGTCGAAACGGAAGCGGCTTCCGCAATTAGGGCATTGGACTTTCATGGCATCCCTTCGACCTTTCAAGCACAAGAAGGTTAACTATGCGAAAAACAACTATTTTTACAATACATACGAGGGAACGTCAAGGTGCGGGTGAAGCGAAAACGTTGTGAAAGTCGGCAGATGCCGCTTCGATATCGTTCGGGAGGAACGGTTTTTTCCGGCTCCACATCGGCTTTTTCCAAGCCCTCCGAGCTTGCAAGACGTTATGAATTTGTCTGCATGGAAAACGAGGTGAGTTCCTCGTATACCGACCCTCCGGGTTGGAGATGGGAGCGATACAGCACGATCCGGCGAACCTCGCAGGAGCCGAAATTCTGTCGCAAATCCTTCTTCATCGCCTCTGCAATGCTTCCCCGACGCTTTTCCATGCGCACCCGACCCAGTGTCACGTGGGGCTTGAGGAGTTTGTTCTCCCAAGGAAGTCCGGCTTCTGAAAAGTGACGGCCCAAGCGTTCGTGAAGTTCCAGAAGCCCGGGAGCAAAAGTCAGTCCCGTCCAGAGAACTCGTGGACGTCCCAGGTTTGGAAATGCGCCAAGTCCTCGAAAATCAAGATGAAAACAGGTTTGCAGGGCTACGGTTTTCTCTGTGGCTACGGCAATGGATTCCACCAACGAAGGCTCGATGTCGCCGAAAAAGTTCAGTGTGATGTGCAAGCCTTCCGGACGCACCCAGCCGATTTTCGCATCCGGCGGGTGCAGTACACCGGCGAGCTTCGATTGCATCGCCTGCAAGGCTTTTTTGACTTCCTCGGAGAGTGGAACCGCGAGAAAACAGCGAATCGTGTCCATGACGCATTCCTTTCCCGGGTCGTTGCCTCGTCGTTCGGGATGGAGAAAATCATCGAATCGGTCTTCAACTATCCTATGTCACGAAGCCGTTTTCAGGCAAGGTGTCCGATTTAAATCGGATTTCTGGAGCATCCCAGCCCAAGTGTTTGTGATGAATTCCAGATCGAAACGATTTCGCACCTTTTTCTTGCCAGGAGACGGGAAACCGATTAGTATCCATCTGCTTTCGCGAGCGTCATCCTGGTTGGGCCGGAGTGGCGGAATTGGCAGACGCGATAGACTCAAAATCTGTTGTACTTTACGTGCGTGTGGGTTCGAGTCCCACCTCCGGCACCACCCTTTCAGGGAGCAAACCCCGCCTTTCGAGGCGGGGTTTTCATTTGGGGATTTTCACTGGTTTCGAGACCGACATAAAAAAACGGCGCTTTCGAAAAAGCGCCGTTCGATAGACTTGGGAAATGGGATCGGGGGGCTTACATCATGCCGCCCATGCCGCCCATACCGCCGCCCATACCGCCCATGTCGGGCATTCCGCCGCCCTTTTCGGTCGGCTTTTCGGCGATCATGCACTCGGTGGTCAGCAGCAGGCCGCTGACGCTGGCCGCGTTCTGCAGGGCGGAACGCACGACCTTGGTCGGATCGATGATGCCCTTCTCCACCATGTCGCCGTACTCGTCGGCGCGGGCGTCGTAACCGAAGGTGCCTTCGCCTTCCTTGACCTTATTGACTACCACCGCTCCATCGAGTCCCGCGTTTTCGCTGATGATGCGCAGCGGTTCTTCCAGGGCGCGGCGGATGATGTTCAGGCCGAACACCTGGTTTTCGGGAAGTTCCAGGCCGTCGAGTTTGCTGGAAGCACGCAGCAGTGCCACGCCGCCGCCGGGGACGATGCCTTCTTCCACTGCCGCGCGGGTCGCGTGCAGGGCGTCTTCGACGCGGGCTTTCTTTTCTTTCATCTCGACTTCGGTCGCCGCGCCGACTTTGACCACCGCCACGCCGCCGACCAGCTTCGCCAGGCGTTCCTGGAGTTTTTCGCGGTCGTAATCGGAGGTGGTTTCCTCGATCTGGGCGCGGATCTGTTTGACGCGGCCCTGGATATCCTCGCGCTTGCCGTTGCCGTCGATGATCGTGGTGTCGTCTTTGGAGATGACCACGCGACCGGCGGTGCCGAGATCGTTGATGGTGATGTTTTCGAGCTTCAGGCCGACTTCCTCGCTGATGACTTCGCCGCCGGTGAGGGTGGCGATGTCCTGCAACATGGCCTTACGGCGATCGCCGAAGCCGGGAGCCTTGACCGCCGCCACGTTCAGCGTGCCGCGCAGTTTGTTGAGAATCAGGGTGGCCAGCGCTTCGCCTTCGATATCTTCGGCGATCAGCATCAGGGGTTTGCCCATGCGGTGGATCTGCTCCAGCAGGCCGATGAGGTCTTTCATGACCGAGATTTTCTTGTCGAACAGCAGGATGTACGGCTCTTCGAGCACGGTTTCCATGCGGTCGGCGTCGGTCACGAAGTAGGGGGAAATGTAGCCGCGATCGAACTGCATACCTTCCACGACGTCCAGGGAGGTTTCGAGCGTCTTGGCTTCTTCCACCGTGATGACGCCTTCTTTGCCTACCTTCTCCATCGCTTCGGCGATGATGTTGCCGATGTCGCTGTCGTTGTTGGCCGAAATCGTACCGACCTGGGCGATTTCCTTGGGATCCTGGGTGGACTTGGAAATCTCCTGGAGACCTTCTACGATTTTTACCACGGCGGCATCGATTCCGCGCTTGATTTCCATGGCGTTGTGTCCGGCGGCCAGGTAACGGATGCCTTCACGATAGATCGCCTGGGCGAGCACGGTGGCGGTAGTGGTTCCGTCCCCGGCGACGTCCGAAGTCTTGCTGGCCACTTCCTTGACCATCTGGGCACCCATGTTTTCGAACTTGTCTTCCAGTTCGACTTCCTTGGCGACGGAAACGCCGTCCTTGGTGACGGTCGGAGCGCCCCAGGATTTTTCGATCACGACGTTGCGGCCTTTGGGACCGAGGGTGACTTTCACGGCGTTGGCCAGTTGATTGACCCCGGAAAGCATGGAAGAGCGGGCTTCTTGGTCAAATGTAATCATTTTAGCCGGCATGTTTTTCTCCTGTTATGGTAAGTCCATTAAATCATTCGGTCGTTGGCGTTCGCAGAACGAAAATCAGCTTTCGATCACTGCGAAAATGTCGTCCTCACGAAGGATCAGGTATTCTTCGTCCTGGTACTTCACGTCCGTACCGGCGTATTTGCCGAACAGCACGAGGTCATCCACTTTGAGGTCCAGCGGCAGCACGGTGCCGTCTTCCTTGACCTTGCCTTTACCCACGGCGACGACTTTACCCTGGATCGGTTTTTCTTTGGCGGAATCCGGGATGAAAATCCCACCGGCGGTGCGTTCCTCACCCTCGATCCTTTTGACGATGATCCGATCGTTCAATGGCTTCAAATTCATGATCCGTTCTCCTTTCCATACCTGGAAAACTCGGTTTCAATGGCGAGGAATCAAGCCTCGCAAGTGCTAATCCGTTGTAATTCCACAATAATTCAGAGTGCTCGTCTCTCTGGCGCGTAATACTTTAATGCGCGTGTTGTCGTTTTCAAGAGGTCGAAACGGAAAAAAACGACAAAAAACGGTACATATCGTATTTCGCCAAAAGTCGGAAAATCTTGCTGTCGGGACATTGCGATTTTCGGACAAAGCCGCTACATTTTTCGGGTTCCGGTCACTTTTAGATGGCCGGGGCGTGGCGAATCCGGCCCTTTTTCCAGGAAAACGCCCATGCTGTTTCGAACCGTGCTGATTGTATCCATTTTAATCGTCGTGACCGTGGCGGGCATTCTCGTTTCCGAGAGTCGTTTCGACATTCGTTTGGATGCCGTGGAGCCGTCCACCGCTTTCGTCGGCCAGGACATCACCCTGACCGGGAAAGGTTTCGAACCCGCCGAAACGCTTGTCGTGCTGTTCGACGGCGTTCGCGCCGCCCCCATGCAGGCGACTCCCGGTGCGATTCGGGTGAAAGTGCCGGATTCGGCGCGTTCGGGCGTGGTGGCCGTGCAGTCGGGAACCCGGCGGTCCAACACGAGGTATATCGAAATCATCCGTGATGCTTCCAGAAGCGGAGCCATGGTCGGGATGGGTATGGAAGGGATGCCGCCCGGCCATCCTACAGTAGGAGGGGCCGAAAAGGCCCGTGGGGTGCGAACTTCCAGCGCTCCGGGAAAAGTGGAAAACGCCGCCGATCAGGAAGCGATGATGGGCGGACAGATGACGGCGCATGTGTTTTATCCCAAAAAGGAGCGCGTGCCCGCCAAGGATTTTTCGCTGTCCGATCTTCAGGGGAACCCACGTAACTTGTCGGATTACAAGGGAAAAATGCTTGTGCTGAATTTCTGGGCCACCTGGTGTCCTCCTTGCATGGAAGAAATTCCCAGCCTGGAGCGCCTGACCACAAGCGCCGAGAAGCAGCAGGAGGATCTCGCCGTGTTGGCCGTGAGCGTCGATAAAAGCGCCGCAGATATCGAAAAGGCTTTGCCGAATCTGAAACTCAACGTGGCGCTCGACCCGGAAGGCAAGGTCGCGGAAAGCTACGGCACGAAAAAATTTCCCGAAACCTACATCATCGACCGCCAGGGCGAGATCGTGGCGAAATTCATCGGGGCGCGCAACTGGGACAGTCCCGTGTTCCAGAACTACCTGAAAATGATGATCCAAGGGAAAGATCCCATGTCGGGCGAGTAAGAAGTTTCGGTTTGCGCCTCCTTGTGACAAACCGGTTGTATTCTATGAAACCTATGAATATTCCACGGTTTTTCTCCGTGCTTTCCATTGAAAAGGACGAATCATGATCGATCCCGCGATTCGAGATACTCCCGCAGCTCTCGTGGAAAACGGACATCCACACACAGGCTTTTTCAAGCAGCCGTTTCGCCGTGTAAACCTGCTCGATGCGGGTTTACCCGAAGGACTGGGCTGGGACGCTCTGCGGCGTTTGCGGCTAAAAGAATGGGTGGGCTTCGGGTTCGATCATCCGCAAATTTACGGGGCGATGCTCATCCAGCATTCGGGGTATGCCGCCAGCGGAACGATTTACCTGTATGAAAAGGAAAGCGGATGCTTTCTGGAACGGCTGATCGTGGATCTTCCCTGGAACGTGACCTTGCCTGAAACACTTTGGGGCGGCGAAAGCCGTTGCGGGAATGGCCGCCGGAGCCTGCGTTTCGAACACGATTTGGAGCATTTCCGCCACCGCGTGCTTGCGAATGTCGCCGGTTCGGCGGGAAAACCGCCGTTGCGTGCGGATCTGATATTGCACCAGGATTGGCGGTTCGTCGATCCTCTGGTGGTCAGCCTGCCTATCGCACCCAGCCACCACACCTACACGCACAAGTCCCCGTTTCGTCTGGAGGGAGAGATCTTCGTAGGTGAAGAACGCTATGTGTTCGATCCGACAAGGGATTTCGGAAATCTTGACGAGCAGAAGACGTTCTATCCTTACCGTTCCTCCTGGAAATGGGGTTGTTTCGCCGCGCGTTCAGTGGAAGGACGCGATGTGGCGGTCAATTTCGTGCACCAGATGACACCCGCCGGAAAACAGGGAGAGGACGCCATGTGGCTGGATGGCAAGTTGACGTTATTGCCCCAGCCCTCCATTCATGCCGAAGCTGGTTTCGGGACTTCTCCAGTGGACATCGGAGGTGCGGACGAACGCCTGCGGCTGCGTTTCACCCCTTCGGGCTCGAAAAAGGAGCGACTGAATTTCGGAGTGATTTTCATGGATTACGAGCAGTTTTTCGGTCGCTACGATGGAGAAGTGGTGGACGCCGACGGCCACACGCACGCGATCGAAGGGGCGTTCGGAGCTTTGGAGAGGATGCAGGCGAGGTTTTAGTCACTCGTTCCTTTTTGGCGGTGAAAAGAGAAATTTCCCGCAATTTCAAACTCTTGAAAAACCGACCATCGTAGTATTTGTATGGAAACACGTCTGGGGGCGCGTTTCTTCCCCGGAGACCTGTACTTTTTTGGGGAAAATGGTACAATCCTGCACGTTTGTGACGGAGTATGCACAATAAACAACTGGAACGAATCATTATTCGCTTGTACCTTATTTAGTAGGGTATCGGCGTTTCGATGTTGGTGTGAAGCGAGGGAGAATCATGAATGCGTATTTGAAAAAGCTGTTTGTTCTCTGGCTGGTCGTCATGATGTGGGGCTGTGGCGGTAGCGATGTCGTCATGTCGGAAGACCAAGGTGACACGGACAACGAATCGGGTGCGATCGGGGAAAACAACGAGTCGTATCCTTCGACTCCCTGCAATCCCAATCCCTGCACCCAATCCAATCGATCGGTCTGCATCGCAGGAGAAGGGAGCAATTTCTGGTGCCAGTGCGACGCAGGATACGTGGAATATCCCGACGGGGAATGCCGTTTGCAAGACCCCTGTGCCAGCGATGCGGCCTGTGCGAACCAGCATCGTTCCTGTGAAAACGACAACGGCGTGGCCAAATGCGGGGATTGCGTCGCCGGATACCACGACGAGGCGGGCGATTGCATCCAGGACGGCGTGTGCGGTCCCAATACCTGCTCCGGCCATGGAGAATGCACCGAGAGCGACGGCGCGGTTTCGTGCAGTTGCGAGGAAGGTTACCTGGGCGATCACTGCGAGAACTGCGACGAAACGGGCGGCTGGCACCGCGCCGGAGACGGAGTGACCTGCACGCAAGATCCCTGCGATCCAGACCCGTGCACCGACGACGAATCCCTCGTCTGCGTGAACGGCGATTGCATCTGCCCGGATACCCATTGCGAGATCGATAACAAATGCTTGGAAGAAGGCGAAAACCACCCCGAATACCTGTGCCAGTGGTGCAAACCTTCGATCAGCCGAACGGAATGGAGCTTGAAACCGGCAGACACGTTGTGCCGTCCCGGCACGACGCCCTGCGATAAACCCGAAGTGTGCGATGGCGCCAACGCGGATTGTCCAGCCAACCGTTTCGAGTCTGCGGGCGTTCCCTGCCGCGAGGCGGCGGGAGTTTGCGACGCCGTGGAATACTGCACGGGAAATTCCGCCACCTGTCCTGAAGACGGCAAACTGAAACTTCCCTGCCGTCCCGCCGTCAATCTCTGCGACGTTGCGGAAGTCTGTGACGGCATAAGCGATACCTGCCCCGAAGACGTGTTGCAGCCCGACCAGACGTCTTGCGACGACGCAAACCCATGCACGAAAAACGACAGTTGCATCGGGGGAATCTGCCAAGGGGTAATCCGGGTTGAATGCGACGACATTCCCCCCTGCCACGAAAGTGGGGCCTGTGTTTCTTCTACCGGCCAATGCGTGTACGTACCCAGCGAAGACGACACCCCTTGCGACGACGGAGATGCTTCTACGGCCAACGACCGTTGCATAAACGGAATGTGCGTCGGCGAAGACTGCGAATGCTCCGGTGTAAACGAGTGCTGCGACGGTTGCCACGCCATACACGAGTTGCAGGAATGCGACGATGACAACGAATGCACGACGGGGAACGTTTGTTCCGAAGGTCGTTGTATTGACTTGGGTTTTTCCCTCAACTGCGACGACGGCGACCCCTGCACCGACGACTTGTGCCAGCCCTCCAACGGCTGTGTGCATTACAACAACTCGGCGACATGCGACGATGAAAACGCCTGTACGCGACTCGACATCTGCCAGGACGGTGATTGCATCGGTACCGATCCGGTCGTTTGCACGGCGCTCGACGTCTGCCACCTTGCCGGGGGATGCTCTCCCTCGACAGGGATCTGCTCCAATCCCAACGCCCCCGACGGTCGCGCCTGTGACGATGGCGATCCCGAAACCGAAAACGATTTTTGTTATCACGGGATGTGCGTTCCCGATTCGTGCAGTTGCGGGGGGGTGAACGACTGCTGCGACGGCTGCTCGTCCCGCAACGAAGCGCTTGCCTGCGACGACGGCAATCCCTGCACCGGCGACGGGATCTGTCAGGAAGGCGATTGCGTCGGCGCGAATGCGATCGTCTGCAACGATAACGATGTCTGCACCGACGATTTCTGCGATCCCGTTCAAGGGTGTGCATTCATGCCCAACTGGAACGAGTGCGACGATGGCAACCCCTGCACCTCCGACGACGGTTGCCGGGATGGCCTGTGCCAGGGCACCGAAAGGGTCTGCTCCCCGCCAAGCCAGTGTCGCGAGGAAGGGGCATGTTCTCCTGAGAGCGGTTCCTGTCTTTACGAGAAAAAGCCCGACGGTACATCCTGCCAATGGACCGAGGAAGAAGCAGGCGTGTGCGTGAACGGAAGCTGCTCGGAAATCAAGGGGATTGTGGTTCAACTGACTTGGGACAAGGGCCGAAGCGATGAAATTACCCAAAACGTGGACCTGGATTTGTATCTCGTGCGCGAACGGGATTTCGGAACGATGATGACCAGAGGATGGACCAGCGACCGGATTCAGCCTGGAACCTGGCCGCTCTGGGAATCGAAAGACTGCCAGAACGACGTCGAATGCTACCTGGAAGCGCCCGGCTGGGAGTGTGTCGAACAGGACAGTGGCGATGGCTTGTGTACGCTGGAAAACTCCAGTTGGATTTCCTGCGGTCTTTGCAGCAGTGATTATCTGAGCACTTGCGGCGAGGATGGGGATTGCTGCGATGAGGATTCGGGAGAATGCGGCGAATGCATGACGTATGACGAAATCTGCGAATCCAGCGACGGTTATTGCAGCACGGTCCGTAGAGGCGATGGTGTGGATGAGGTAACGCAGATGTGCACGCTCCACCCCGGCGAAAAGCTGAACGATACCTGCTCTTACATCAACAGTACCCCGGTCTGGGGTGAAGAAGACGTCATGGAAGACGATCCGGTCATGGGTATCGACGATGCCGACGGCTTCGGTCCCGAAATCATCAGCATCAAAACCCCGGCAAGCGGGCGGTATCGGATCGTCGTGCGCTACTATTCCGGCCCCGATTTCACCGAGGAAGATCCTTTGACCGCCACGGTCAAAGTTCTTCTCAACGGACAGGAAGTAAACACGGAAGTGACCGCGCGATTGAACGAGCCGGGCCTCTACTGGAAGGCCGCCGACATCGTGTGGGATGCCGCAACTTCTCCGGGTGAAGGCGAACTGGTGGTGATTTCCAAGCGCCAGCAGGGAGAGGCGCTGGAAGATTCCCCATACGCGAATCCCTTTGCATCTACCGTCTCCGTGTTCGATCCCAAGGATTGCACCGCAGCCCGTTCAATCTGGTGCGATTCCGCCGGGGGGACGATCGATGCGGACGGACACAACTGCGCCGATGTCAACTCTGCCCAGCCGACATGGTGCGACAGCGTGTGCGGCAACGGAATGGTCGAGCGTGGCGAGGAATGCGAACCGTCTCAGTTTGATATCTGCGGTGTAGGAGGGTTCTGCAACCGCTATTGCGAATGCGAAATGGCGGAGTATGGCGACGGCATCTGCATCGATCTTGGAAGCAGCCTATCTTGCAACCAGCCTTGCACGCCAGCACCGAATACCTGCGACGACCCGGAGAATTTCTACTGCAACGGACTTGCGGGAACCGATTCGAACGACGCACTGGTTCTTTATGGCGGGATCTGCGTTTTTATTGCGACCACGCAAACGGAATGGGATGAATGGATCTCCACACTGGACCCGTGCGACGAAAGCACGCCTTGTGCCTCGGATGAAGAATGCATGAATATGGACGGAAACAGCTATTGTTTGGACCAGTGTTCCATTAGCGGGGATGTTTGTCCCAAATCCACGTATCCCGGATACGAGCAGTATGGTGCAGCCCAGTGGCCCTGTGAGGCTACCTATACCGCCGAGGATGGCACGACGCTGGGATTCTGCGATCCCTGGGGCGATGCGCCCGACTGCTCCACCGAAGGCCAACGTTGCAATACGGGCGGCGAGCCTCTAACCCAGTGCGGCAACGGCGAAGTGGAGGAAGGCGAGGAGTGTGAGTTGGACAGCCAGTGCGAAACGGGGCAACAATGCGTCAATTGCCAGTGTCAGACAACGCAATACGTCTGCACGAACGACGATGACTGCACGACAGGACATCATTGCGGATCGGTAGCGGGTGGTTCGGCCTGCGTAGAGGATTGCGAAAATGACGGCGATTGTCCCGAAGGCGCATCCTGCAATCCGAACAACGGGCGCTGTGATTTCTGTGTCACCACCTGCACCGCCACCCAGTGCTGCAACTGGAACGTCGATTTCTGGTACTGTGGAAGCTGCTGCGAGCCTCCCTGTCCCGAGGGACAAGCCTGCCAGGGTGGTGCTTGTGTGAACCTGCAATGCCCGCTGGAATGCGACGAATGCGAGTTCTGTGGTCCCGAAACAGGCTATGTCTGCGAACGAGATCCCGATTGCACGGTGGATGGCGATACGGATACGGAGTCGCGCGACGTCCAGTGTCTCGAAGCGGGGGACGCTTGCGGAGAACCGGGTATGGATGGCTGCTGTTCAGGAATCTGCCTGATGGGGCAATGCCTGTAAAAAGGGAATCCGACAAGACTAAAACGCCGCGGATCGTTCGAATCTGCGGCGTTTTTTTACATTTTCATCTATAAAAAAGCCCCGCGAGACGGTTGCGGGGCCAAATGAAAATCTGTGCAATTCTATATTATTTCGCCAATTCCTCGAACAGGCACGCCAGGCTGCGGCGTCCTTTTTCGATCGTATCCAGGTGGATGCTTTCGTCGGGGGCATGGGCGTTCATATCGGGCAGGCCGAACCCCAGAAGCAGCACGGGACAACCCAGGACGTCGCTGAATTCGTTGACGATGGGAATCGAGCCGCCCTCGCGGTTGACCACCGTTTCGGCACCGAACCCGGCGTGCAAAGCCCGGCAGGCGGCTTCGAAAGCCGGTTTGAAGGCTTCGTGTTCCGGGTCCGCGAGGAAGGCTTCGCCCGAATGCATCAGCTGCACTTCCACCCGGCAGCCTTCGGGCTTGATCTGCTCGACGTATTCCACGAGCGCCCGCTCGATTTTTTTCGGTTCCTGGCTGGGCACGAGGCGCATCGAAAGCTTGACCATCGCCTTGGCGGGAATCACGGTTTTGGCTCCCTCGGCGACATAGCCCGACAGCAGGCCGTTGACATCCAGCGTGGGGCGTGTCCAGAGGCGCTCCAGCACGGAATAGCCCTCTTCGCCGGGTGTGGCGTCGATGCCGATAGGCGTCTTGAAGCCGTCCTCGTCGAAAGGCAGGCGCTCGAAGCTTTCTTTTTCAAGCTGGGAAATGGGACGGACATCGTCGTAAAAGCCGGGGATCGTTACGCGGCCTTTTTCGTCCTTGAGCTTGGCGACGATCTCGCAGGCGGCATTTCCGGCGTTGGGGACCGCTCCGCCGAAACTGCCCGAATGCAGGTCGGTTTTTGCGGTTTCGATGTTGAGTTGAGCGTAGACCAGCCCACGCAGGCCGATGGTCACGGTCGGATATCCCTCGCCGAACATCACCGAATCGGAAATGGCGGCGTAGTCGCAGGAAAGTTCCTCGGCATGGTCGGCCAGAAAGCCGGAAAGGTTCTCGGAGCCGACTTCCTCTTCTCCTTCGAAGATCACCTTGACGTTCATCGGCAGCTTGCCGTGGGTGGCGATCCAGGCTTCGATCGCCTGCACGTACAGGATGAGCTGCCCTTTGTCGTCGCCCGCGCCGCGTGCGAACAGGCGACCGTCGCGCTCGGTAGGCTCGAAGGGGGCGGGAGTGGTCCACAACTCTACCGGGTCTTCGGGCTGCACGTCGTAATGGCCGTATACCAGCAGAGTGGGAGCGCCTTCGGCGTCGTGCCGGTCGGCAGTGACGATGGGATGCCCCTTGGTGTCGTGCACCGTGGCGTGGTTCAGCCCGGCGCGTTCCAGGCGATCACGTAGCCACTCGGCGGCGCGGCGGACTTCTCCGGCGCGGGCAGGATCGGCACTGACCGACTCGATACGCAGAAATTCCTCCAACTCGGCCCGAAACTCGTTTTTATGTTCCTCAAGGTACTGCAATACCGCCTGCATCGCGTTCTCCTTTTCGGTTTGGAATGTTTTTCGGTCGTTTCCCGGCGTCGAACGTGGTTTCGCGCTACGCCTTTTCCTTTTTCGTCTTGGTTCCGTATGTTGCGGTGAACAAGTCTAAAAATTCCTGGTGCGCCCGGCTCAAAAACAGGTTTTTATTGTAGTACAGCCGCAATGGAAAGGAAAGGCGGTTGTCTTTCAGTGGCTTGACCCGCAGCCGGTCGCCTTCGCTGTCGCCGCTGATGCTGTATTCGGGAACCAGTGCGCCGCCCATGCCGCGAAGGACCATCTGTTTGAGAATATTGACGTTTTCGGATTCGAAGAAGATGTCCAGCTTGACGTTGATCTCCCGCAACAGGTCATCCAGCAACCGCCGTGACGTGGTGTTGCGGTCGAAAGTCATCAGGCGGCAGTCCGCGAGATCCTCGATGCGCATCTCGGCCTTTTTCTGGTGTTTGCAGGGCCGGTCGCAGTCGTTGGAACAGATAAACACCATCTTGCGGCGACCCATATCCACGGCTTCGAGTTCGCGGGGGATCGATTCGATGTTCATCACGCCGAAGTCCACGTCTTCGATGCGCACCATGTCGGCGATTTCGTCCACCGGCTTGACCACCGTATGCAGTTTGATCTGCGGGAATTTGGTGCTGAATCGCGTGAGGAAATCCGGCAACAGGTAGTTGCCCACCGACGGCACCGCCGCGATGTGCAGCGAGCCGCGCACCTCGGTACGGAACTGACCGATGGCTTTTTCCAGGCGACTGAGCGAGTCGAAGACGTCTCGGCACTGTTCCATCAGCACCTGCCCGGCTTCGGTAAGTCGCACGGATCGCCGGGAGCGGTCGAACAGCTTGACCTGAAGCTGATCTTCCAACTGCTGGATTTGCTTGGACAAAGCAGGCTGGGTGATAAACAGATGTTTGGCGGCCTTGCTGAAACTCAAGTGCTGGGCCGTCACGAAGAAATAATGCAACGTGTAGGTATTAAGCATTCCGGCGTGCGTCTTTCACGAAAAAAGAAAAATCCGGTGAATGCCGCCGTGTTTCAATCGACGCACCGGATCTCAAACCCGCCGTGAATAGGAACGCCACACAAAATACTGAGAATCGAACCGTCCGGTCCGGGGCCTTTCTCACCGGCCCCAACCGGAATTTTTTGCAGTCGGCGGGTGAAAAACGGGAGAAAAGGTCGAAAAAGCAGGTTATTTCGCAGTGTTGCGTTCTTCCCGAACGCGCAAGGCTCGGCGTTTTTCGCGCTCTTTTTTCTTGTTCCGGTTGATGTGCTGCTTCTTTTTGTTCGAAAGTCTACTGTCTCCACGTCCCATGTTTCAGGCTCCTATCGATCAATAATACATGAACGCACCTTTGGTGCGGGAAACTTTCATACCACCGGTCACGCGAAAGGTGCAAGTTTTTTCAACCCCATGGCCGCGCGTGTCTCATCCAACGTCTCGCGGGCGAGTTCCCGGCAGTGCTTCGCGCCGTCGGAAAGAATGTCGCGAATCGTGTCCGGATGCGCTTCCAGATCGCTTCTTTTTTCCCGGATGGGATCGAGGATGGCGTTGATGTGCTCGGCCACACGCTTCTTGCATTCGAAACAGCCGATGCCCGCCGTCCGGCAGCCTTCGGCGGCCCAGGCGACGTCTTCTTCGGACGAAAAAATCTTGTGCCAGGTGTAAAGGTTGCATTCTTCGGGAACGCCGGGATCTTTGCGGCGCTGACGCCGGGAGTCGGAGACGGATTCCCGCGTGACCTTGTGCAGGATCGAGTCGGCGCTCTCGGACAATTCCAAGTGATTTCCTATACTTTTGGACATTTTCTGCACGGCGTCCAGGCCCATCAGGCGTGGCGTGTGGCTGAGCAGCGCCTCCACGGCGGGAAAGACGTCGCCGTACCGGTTGTTGAAGCGCCGGGCGATGTCGCGTGTCAGTTCGACGTGCTGCACCTGGTCCTCGCCCACCGGGACGACCTCGCCCTTGTAGGCCAGAATATCCGCCGCCTGGAGCACGGGATAGGTGAACAGACCGGAGTTGATTCCTCCGGCACGGTTGAGGAAGCTGTCCCGGTCGCCGCCGACTTCCTCGCCCCAGTCGGGCTCGTCCTCGTCGTGGTCTTGTTCGCTCCATTGGAGGGTTTTCTGCTTGAACTGGGTCATGCGCATCAACTGGCCCAACGGCGTGAGACTCGCGAAAATCCAAGCGAGTTCAAGGTGTTCGAGCACCTGCGACTGTACGAACACCGTGCATTTTTCGGGGTCCAGTCCCGCCGAAAAGTAGTCCAGCGCCGCTTCGAACACGCGCTTCTCCATCTGTTCGGTGTCGTAGGGGATGGTGATGGCGTGGTAGTCCACGATGCAGAAAATGCAGTCGTATTTCCCGGATTCGGCCAGGGAAATCCAGTTTTTCAACGCGCCAACGTAATTACCTAAATGAAGCGCGCCCGTCGGCTGCATACCGGAAAACAATCGTTTCATGTTCAACCTCCTCGTCTCGGCGCGTCGTTCGCCGCGACGATCGTTCCCCCGCCAGGCGGGATTTTCTTTGCGTTCGAAGCTCGGCTTATGTCGCCTAAATACCTGTAAATGCTAGCCGTTTTTCAACAGATACTCCTTGACGAACGGATACAGGTCGCCGTCGAGAACGGCCTCGGTATTGCTGGTTTCGTACTGGGTCCGCAGGTCTTTGACCATCCGGTACGGATGCAGCACGTAGGAGCGGATCTGGCTGCCGAAGCTGATATCCATTTTGGCCTGTTCGACCTTTTGCGCCTCCTCACGGCGTTTTTCCATCTCGAATTCGTACAGCCGCGACTTGAGGATTTTCATCGCCGTGTGGCGGTTTTTATGCTGGCTGCGCTCGTTCTGGCAGGACACCACGATGTTGGTCGGAAGGTGCGTGATGCGCACCGCTGAATCGGTCGTGTTGACGTGCTGGCCTCCCGCCCCGGTGGAGCGGTAAGTATCGATACGTAGGTCGCTTTCGTTGACTTCCACCTCGATGGAGTCGTCGATTTCCGGCGTGACGAACACCGAGGCGAACGAGGTGTGCCTGCGCTTGTTGGAGTCGAACGGCGAAATGCGAACCAGCCGATGCACCCCGGCTTCCGGTCGCAAATACCCATAGGCGTAGTCGCCATCCACCATCATCGTGGCGCTTTTGATGCCGGCGTCGTCGCCGTGCAGCAGGTCCGCCACTTTGGCTTCGAAGCCCATGCGCTCGGCGTAGCGCAGGTACATGCGCAGCAGCATATCGGCCCAGTCCTGGGATTCCGTGCCGCCCGCACCCGAATTGATCGTCAAAATGGCGTTGTTCGGATCGGCCTTTCCTGAAAGCATCCGTTGGAATTCCAGATCCCCCGCCTTTTTTTCCAGTAATTCTAGGTTCTTGCGAAGTTCGGCCTCCAGCGACGCATCCTCTTCCAGGTCGAGCAGCTCGATGATGGCGTCCACTTCGTCGGCCAGGGCGAGCACTTCGTCCACCCGGTCTACGATCAAAGCCAACTGTTTTTTCTGTTTTTGAAGTTCGGCGGATTTTTCCGGGTCGGACCAGATTTCCTCGGAGGCAAGTTTCTTTTCCAGGACCGCGATTTGCTCACGCTTCTTAGCGTAGTCAAAGATGGTCCCGGAGAGATTCAACCTTTTCGCGCAACGAGGAGGCGGAGATTTTGATTTCCGATTCCATGGCGGTTTTCTCCCTCACGGGCGTTGGAGTACACAACAAACGGAGCCGAACTATAGTGGAAGAGAGGAGAGGAAGCAAGCCGAGAAACGAAAAAAGGCTCCCCGTCGGGAGCCTTGAAAACGTCGCGGTGCGGCTACTTAGAGAGTGTCTTTCAGTTTCGGCGTGGGCTTGAAGGTGACTGTCTTGCCGGCTTTGATCTTCAACGGTTCGCCGGTCTGCGGATTGCGTCCCATGCGTGCCTTGCGCTTGCGGACGTTGAAGGTGCCGAAGCCCGGAACGGTGAGGCGTTGTTTACGCTTGATGGAAATCGAGATGATTTCGAAGAGGTTGTTCACGAGATCGTTGGTGGCCTTCGTCGTCAGTTCGAGATCGCCCATGCTGGTCTTGAGTTCTTCGATCAGGGCGGCCTTGGTTTCGACGGCTTTGGGCTTCCAGGCTTTTTTCTTCGGAGCCTTCTTGGCGGGTGCCTTTTTGGCCGGGGCGGCTTTCTTGGCGGGTGCTTTGGCTTTCACAGTCTCTTTCTTGGCCGGAGCCTTCTTCGCCGGAGCCTTTTTGGCCGGGGCGGCTTTCTTGGCGGGTGCCTTCTTTGCCTTTGGCATCTTCCTTCTCCTTGTCCGAGGTTAAAGTGAGCGCTGATTAATAATTATATTTTATATATACTCGAAAGTATAATGAGTCAAGAAAAAAAAGCGATTTCAGCCTTATTTTACAAGGGGTTAGCAGCTTCTCCCGTTTTTTTTATCGTGTTTTTTATCCAAAAAAAACGGTGAAACTTAAGACAATGTGAGATTTATCATGTAATTCCAATATGTTAGAGTGACTTGCCCGCATGGCGCAAGGGGCTGAGAGAGATTTCCTCCATTTTCGACACATTTTTTTCAATTTCACGCATTTTTGTAAAAAACCGGAACGAAGTGCGTCGTCCCGAATTGACAGCCCGCAAGGCTTCCCGTAGACTTCCGAAAGTTTTTCATGAAGGAGAAACGATCATGCGTTACTCGAAGACCCCCGTATTCACCGGTATGGTGCTGTTGCTTTCCCTGGTTTTGCTGCAAGGCTGCTTTCACGCGAAACTCAACCTCTTTCCCGACTATTCTGAGCCGTACTACGAGGTTACGTTGCAGGGAGAAGGCGAGCAGAAGATACTCGTGATTCCCGTGGAAGGCATGATTACTTCCACGTCGCGCCGCGAATTTCTGGCGAGCTATCCGTCCATGCTGGAGGAAATCGTCGCCCAACTCAACCGGGCCGCGAAAGATCCTTCCATCAAGGCCGTGCTGCTCAAGGTGAATTCTCCCGGCGGTGGTGTCACCGCCAGCGACGTGCTGTATGAAGAACTGATGCGCTTCAAAAGAAAAACCGGTGTGAAGATCGTTTCGGCCATCAGCGATACCGGCGCGAGCGGTGCGTACTATCTCTCTATGGCGGCGGATTCCGTCGTCCTGCATCCCACCACGATCACCGGGTCCATCGGCGTGATTTTCGTGACGGTCAACGCCGAGAAACTGGTGCGCAAGATCGGAGTGAAGGTGGAACCGATCAAGTCCGGTCGCCACAAGGACATGGGCTCGCCGTTCAAGGAAATGAGCGAGGAAGAGCGTCAACTTTTCCAGACGATGATCGACGAAATGTACGAACGATTCATCACCATCGTGGCCAAAGGGCGCAAGCTGCCGCTTGAGCAGGTACGGACGCTCGCGGACGGGCGCATCTACACGGCCAAACAAGCGGTGGATCTCAAGCTGGCGGACCGCATCGGGTATTATTCCGGCGCGATCGACGAAGCCGCGAACCTTGCGGGGTTGCCCTCCAACGCGCGTGTAGTGATATACCGCCGCGCCCCTGTGGCCGAAGACAGCATCTACAATTCACGCACGGCCCTCGCGCCCGATGTCGATGCTGCGGCGAAGGCCCAGTGCGCCTCTCCCATCGCACCGCTGGAATCCGTCGTGCCCCAGACCGGTTTTTACTATCTCTGGGATGCCGCCCTGATGAACGAGCCGAGACGACCGTGACGCTGCACATCGTTCTCGTCGAACCGGAAATTCCACCCAATACGGGGAGCATCGCCCGGCTCACCGCCGGAGCGAAAGTGCCGCTGCACCTCGTCGAGCCGTTGGGATTTTCGCTGGAAGACAAATATTTGAAACGGGCCGGACTCGATTACTGGCCCGCCGTGGATCTTCACGTGCATCCCGATTTCGACGACCTGCTGCGCGCGCTTCCCCCGGAAAGCCATCCCTACTGGTTTTTTTCGAAAAAAACGAAGAGACCCTATACCGATGTGCAATTCACGGATCGGGACGTGCTGGTTTTCGGTAAGGAAACCAAGGGGTTGAGCGAAGCAATCCGCAGCCGCTGGGCTGATCGCCTGCTATCGATCCCCATCTGGGGCGAAATCCGCAGTTACAATCTCGCCAACGCCGTATCTATTGCGCTGTTCGAAGCCTTGCGGCAGACGCGCCCGTTCGACCTCTGACTTTCCGAAATCCGACCGCTAGAGCGGTTCCTATTTGATTATAGCGATAGAAAACCCTGGGAAACAAAGTGTGGCACGGGCTAACCCGCATAATTGATGAAGAATCTGCTGCGACTTGAAAATCCTCGATCTTTCACTTGTTTCCCGATTTTCATCCTCGACAGACTGTAAAGTATGCCTGCGGGTGAAAATCGGTCCAACTTCATGAAAGATCTTCGGTTTTCGGCGTCTCGCTACGATCCTCATGAATAATGCGGGCTAAGCGACGTGAAACGTCCGCTTGCCCGTGTACGAACTATTTTCATGGGCAACCTGCGGTTGGCCCATGGCACCCGAGAATAATGATCGCTAAAACCAATGATTAGCCACTCTAAAAACAAGAATCCCCGCCCTTCGAAAGGGGCGGGGTGCGCTGAAAGCTTGGCGGGATAGTGGGCGGGAAGACAGGGAATGAAAATCGAAATACGGTGGGATTATTCTGCGTTTTTCTTGCAGTTGCAGTCTTTGCCGCATTTGGCCATGTGAGGGCATTCCACGGCGTCTTTTTCGTTGTCGTCGTCTTCGTTTTCTCCTTGCGCGGCGCGCGCCTTCTTGAACGGGCATTCGCCATCGGCCTTTTTCGACTTTTGCATGTAAGGACAGCCTTCGGCGACACCGGGCACGGTCGAAAGGTCGGCGGAGCAAAACGCAGCGGTATCTTCGCAGGCGGGTTCCTGGGCTGCATCAGCCGAAGAAAACCCCCATCCGCTGGCGAGAACCGCTCCAAAAAGCGCCGTGAAAAGGACCAACATCGTGATTCGGTATTTCATGTCGTTTCTCTTGGGTTGGGCATCCTACCGGGTTTTTCTGGCCGATAAGGATGTAAGTCTATAAACAAACTTCCTCTATTTGATTTCATTCTAAGTCCGGTGCGGGAATTGTCAATGGCGTTTGTCATTTGCGACCAGACGGCATCCTGTCGCTAACAAGTGATATGTCCGGGTTGTTTAACAAATGATTTGTCCGCTTTTGCGGATTTCGGCGATATTTGTGCTGGAGGTTACCAGCATGGAAAGACAGTATCCGGAATCCGCCGTGAGGCGGGCGATGAAAGTACAGGAAGTGATATTGAAGGCGATCGGTGGCGAGATCAAATGGATTCAGGCGGCGGATATTCTTGGTGTATCAGCGCGCACGATCCGTCGCATGCACGCCGAGTATCGCGAGCATGGTGTTTCGGGTCTGATGGATAAGCGCTCTAGCAGGCCATCACCCCGGCGTATTCCCTACGAGGAGGTGGAGCGGGTTTTGAAGCTATACCGTGAGAGCTATTTCGACTTCAATGTCCAGCATTTCCACGATCATCTGGTTCGGGATTACGATTTCGCCTACAGCTACAACTGGCTGCGCATGACCTTGCAGCAAGCAGGTCTGGTGAAAAAGAAAAAGGGGCGTGGCAAACATCGCAAGCGGCGTGAGCGGCGTCCGCTTTTCGGCCAGATGCTGCATCTGGATGGCAGCAATCATGAGTGGTTGTCGCTTTGTCCCGGCGAGCGCCAGGTGCTGCTTTTGGTTGTGGACGATGCGACGGGCAAGAATCTGGCCGGCGATCTGGTGGACGCCGAAGCGACGAAAACCTGCCTGGGAATCATGCGTCACGTGGTCGAAGAATATGGGATCGCCGCTCAGTTGTACACGGATCGCCACAGCGTTTACTGGCATACGGCAAAAGCCGGAGGCAAGGTGGACAAAGACAATCCGACGCAATTCGGACGGGCGATGAATGAACTGGGGATCGAGATGATCCCGGGTTATTCGCCGCAGGCCCGGGGTCGTGGCGAACGCTGGAACGAGACCTGGCAGGACCGTCTGGTCAGCGAGATGCGGCTGAAAGGAATCGACCACATCGACGAGGCCAACCGCTATATCCAGAACGTGTTTATCCCCGACATGAACCGGCGTTTTTCGGTGGAACCGACGAACCCGCAGAGCGCCTTCGTGAGCGCACGCGGCGCGGATCTGGACCGCATTTTCGCCATCCGCTACGAGGATCGTAAAGTGGGGATGGACAACACGGTGCACGCCAATTCGCTGGTTTTCCAGATCGAGAAATCGCGCTATCGGGTCAGCTTTACCAGATGCCTGGTGGACGTGTACGAGCACCTGAACGGCAACTACAGCATTGTCTGGAAAGGGCGTGTCATTGGAAGATACGATCCGGCAGGAAAAATATTGGGTTTAACGCATTCTGGGAATCCGGATGGGCAACTGAAGAAGAAAGGCAGGACGAAACGCCCTGCCCATCCATCATCCACCCGTCGTGGCGCTCCGGTTGCTCCCCAGCAGAGCCCTATCCTCCAGACGGGCAAAGAAAGTGTATCGCAAGATGTTTGAAATACCAACCGGACATTTCATTTGTTTTTAATACCGGACAACTCCAAATGTTGTTGACACGACCAGACGGCATCCTTGACAACTGAGCCCTATCCACTACAATTCCTACGTTCACGAAAAGAAAATCGCTTTTTAATTCAACGGTTATCGACGGTCAGTACGTATTGCAACCGGAAGAGGGAGGGACATGGGAACGCAATCACCGCGAGCGCAATGGAATTCCAAACTGGGCTTTATTCTGGCGGCTGCCGGATCGGCGGTAGGTTTGGGGAATATCTGGCGTTTTCCCTACGTCACACAGGAAAACGGGGGTGGTATTTTTGTGCTGCTGTACCTTGTTGCAGTGGTGTTCATCGGTCTTCCGGTAATGCTGGCCGAATTGACCATCGGTCGCCATACCCAGTTGAATCCCGTAGGCGCTTTTAAAAAGCTGGGGCCTCGCTGGAAGTTCATCGGCGTACTCGGCGTGGCGACCGGTGCGGGAATTCTCTCGTATTATTCAGTGGTTGCGGGGTGGACTGTCGGTTACATGGTGAAATCCGCCACGGGGGATCTCGATCCTCAGGACTTCGGGGCATTCATCGGGAATGCGCCGTTGCAACTTTTTTACCTCGTGTTGTTCGTGGCGATGACCGGTGTCGTGGTGGCTCGTGGAGTGAAAGAGGGCATCGAGCGCATGGCCAAAATCCTCATGCCGCTGTTGCTGATGATGATGCTGGGGTTGATCGCTCGCGGCTTGACGCTTCCCACCGCCGCCGAAGGGCTGAAATACTTCCTGATGCCCAACTTCGACGCCCTTTCCGGGAAAACCGTGCTGTATGCCATCGGGCAGGCCTTTTATTCGCTATCCCTGGGTATGGGCGCCATGATTACCTACGGCGCGTATCTTCAAAAGGACGACAACCTCGCCACAAGCGCATTGGCCGTCGTATCGTTCGACACCTTGATCGCCGTGCTGGCGGGATTTCTGATTTTCCCGGTCATCGGCCACAGCCTGGACAAGGGTGGCGCGGGGCTGGTGTTCATCGCCATGATCGAACAGTTCAACCAGATACCCCAGGGACAGTGGATCGCCTTGGTGTTTTTCCTGCTGCTCGCCGTCGCGGCTCTGACGTCCACCGTTTCCCTGCTGGAAGTCGTCACCGCCTATTTCATCGACGAATGGAAGTTTTCCCGCCTGAAAAGCGTCGTGATCGTCTGCCTCGTTGCGATCTTGCTGGGAGTGCCTTCCGCGCTGTCGCTGGGCGCGGTGGGGAGTCTTAGCGACATCGTGGGTGGTAAGGGCTTTTTGGATTTGATGGACTTCCTGGTGGGCAATGTATCCCTGTGTCTCGGTGCGCTGTTGACCTGTATTTTCCTGGTTTACCGCTGGGGTGTGGGCAATGCCGCGAAGGAAATCGTCGACGCCGCGCCGGGTTTCAAGCCCTTCGTTCCGCTGTGGCGCGTGTTGCTCGGCGGTGTCGTGCCGCTGGCGATTTTAAGCCTGATCGTATACATGGCCGTCACAGGCGGGAGTCTGTAAAAACTCTCTCTGGGGAGAGGGAAAACATCTATCAAATCAAGGAGTTATAAGATTCTTTCTTCTTGGTATCGTAGCACTATCTTGCGATGCACCCAAGGAAAGAAGCGCATCACAGGATATTGTTATTTACTCAGATTGCACATCGCTCACTCCGAGTGCCGCCCGTAAGGGCGGTGTATCGAGGAGTAAAAGAGATGGCTCGATACGATTTGCTTCGCAAATCACTCGCCATGAGCGGTTTTTCGCGAAGTGGCAATTTTTTTTGCTGCATCCCAAGAAAGTCGTTCCACGAAACAAACCTTTTCCGAGTGGAAATGGCAAGGTATACTGGCATAATGAAATTTTAGTCCCCAAGAATACTGACATCACGGAGGAATTTCCATGGAAACCCTGAGTTACACCACCGAAGGCCGTTTAGGACGCCTGACTCTCAACCGCCCGGAAAAATACAACGCCGTCAACGAGACGATGATCCATGAATTGATGGAATTCTGGCGCGAGCGCCGCTATGACGACTCCGTGGGCGTGATCCTGCTCGACGGCGGCGACGCCAAGGGTTTCTGCGCCGGATTGGATATGGAAAGCTTCGGGCCACAGATTTTCGCCATGCCGCCGAGGAAGGTCTACGACGCCCAGCGGCAGCTTTCGCGTCCTTTGCTGGCCATGCGTCAGGCTCCGCAGCCGATTATCTGCGCCGTTCACGGAGCCGCCGCTGGGTTGGGCTTCTCCATGGCCATGGCCTCGGATGTCCGGGTGATCGCCGAGGGCAGCCGCTTCAACGCGGCGTACATTAAGATTGGTCTGGGTGGTGCGGACATGGCGGCCAGCTATTTCCTGCCGAGGCTGATCGGGTCGGGTCGGGCCAACGAATTCCTGATGACCGGCAACTGGATGAGCGACGAGGACGCGATGAACCTGGGCTTCGCCAGCCGTTGCGTCCCTCGCGAAAAGCTTTTGGAAACCGCCGAGGAACTGGCGCAGACGATGCTCAAGCGCGACCCCTTCGGCCTGCGTGTGACCAAGGAAGCCATTAATATAAACATCGACGCGGCGGGATTGGAAGCCTGTCTCGAAATGGAAGATCGCAACCAGACCATGCTGATGCTCTCCAAACGAGTGAGTTGACGTCACTTTTCGTGAATAAAAACGAACGTCCCGCCGTTTTGGGATTGCACGAGGCAGCGGGCGTTCTTAGTATTAATTCCTAACTACACGTCTTTTCAAACTCAGGGAAGGAGTCAGACCGATGGATCGCATGGAATTCGAGAAAATCATCGATTGGGCCATCGAAAGCGAAGTGGAGGCGGAAGCTTTTTACAGAGAAGTTTCCCGCTACATGAAAAATCCGGCGGTCAAAGAATTGTTCGAGCGGCTGGCCAAAGAGGAACTCGGCCATAAAAACACGCTGGAGCGGATCAAGACGGACGAAGCCGTCATCGATCAGTTCACCCGTCCGGGTGCGGATTTCAAACTGGCCGAAATCACGGAAGAACCTGAACTGAGCATCGATCTCAGCCCTGCCGATGCCATTGCGCTTGCAATGAAAAAAGAGCAGACGGCCTACGAGTTCTATACGAAAATCGCGGCGCAAAGCGCAGACGCGCAGGTGCATAAGGTCTTCTCGCAACTGGCTGCGATGGAACTCGAGCATAAGCACAAAATGGAAAACGCTTTTGTCGATATCGGGTATCCGGAAGTCTGGTAATCTTCCGTTTTCCTTTCAGATTTCACTCGACGTAGAATTCTCCGGGTTAGCCCGGAAAATTCACGAAAACCTACTACGACTTGAAAACTCTCGATCTTTCCCTTGTTTCACGATTTTCATCCTCGACAGACTGTTCAGTATGCCTGCGGGTGAAAATCACTCCAACTTCATGAAGTATCTTCGGTTTTCGGCGTCTCGCTACGATTTTCATGAATGTTCCAGGCTAGGGAATATCCGGGGTCTCGCGGAAGATTTTCGCGACCGCGTGAGACCAGCGCTTGAGGTTTTCGGGCTCGGCACGTCGTGGATAGCGCTCGTACAGCCGGTAGACGAGGTTCATCTTCGCCACTTCCGGGAGCATTCGGCTTGCCAGCGCCGGAGCCTTCAGGCTGGCCCGTAGAAGTCGAAGCAATTCGGCTGGAGAAAGCGGGGGCATCTGCTGGTTGATCGCCGCAAATGAGGTCGTGGGGGAGTTCAACCCCGAAAACAGCAAAGAACCGATTTCCTCCGACGAAAGGGTTTGCGACAGGCGACGGAAGATGTCGTAAGCGCCGTTGACTTTGCCGAACTCGGTCATGAAGGCGTGTTGGTAGGCCCACATCACTTCCTTGCATCCCGGATCGAGGTGCTTGCGGGCGATTTGAGCCAGCGTCAGTCCGGCGATCATACCGGTGCAGATTCCGCTGGCGTGGGCGGGAAAGACCTGGCAGGCGGCATTGCCTACAAGAGCGATACCTTCGAGGGCGAAGCAATCGTAGGGGCGACGCATGGGAATCAGGGCGCTGCCGCCCAAAATTTTCGGGCCGATCCAGGGGTTGCGGGTGAGGTATTCCTCCATCAGTTCCGGGCCGGTTTTGTATCGGCCATCGGCGGTGGAGCCGCAGAGGATCGCCACGTGGCCGTGCTCGAAACTGACGTTGACCATGATCGTGGAAAAACCGCCTTCGACACCAAGATTGGTGTTGGCCGTTTCGGCATTGAGATTCAATCGGGCGAGTTCGGCTTTGGCGGCCTCGATATCGGCGATTTCATGCACTTCCTGAGCCGCCGTGCAAAGGTGCTGAGAAGGCACCGGCGGGCAGATATTCGCCAGTTGGGGAACCATCGAGCGTAGCGCGCCGTTTCTGCCGCTGGCATCGATGAACAGCTTCGCTTTCAGTTCGAGACTCTGCTTTTTTCCATTCAAGGTCTGGGGGACGGTCAGGGTCGTAGGGCGGTTGTTTTCGAAGTGGAAACGTTCGGGAATCGTGCGTTCGAACGGAGTGCAGCCCTTCTGAAGCGCAAGCTTTTGCAACCGGGCGGTGAACAGGCGCATGTCGAGGTCGTGCAGAGGGGATTTGTCCAGTGAAATCCGGTGCTTACCGGTCTTGTCCATCATCGTGACGGGAAAGTCGCTGGCCATCAGTTCAGGCGGCTGGGGCTGCTCGATTCCGGCCCGGTCGATCATCCACGGCGCGAGGCCGTTGCTCCAAGTCGCTCCGGCCTTGTCGAAAGCGGTGGCATCCAGCAGAGCCACATTGAAACCGAAACGGGAAAAATGATAGGCGGTGGCGGCCCCGGAGGTGCCCGCCCCGACCACGACGACATCGAATGTACTTTGTTTCACGACGACTGCCTTTTTCTTTTTTCCAAAAACAGCACCAACGCCGAAACCGCCGCCGGAGTGATTCCGCTGATGCGCCCGGCCTGGGCAATGGTGTGGGGACGAAAATGTTTTAACTTTTCGCGTACTTCCAGAGATAACCCGGCGATGTCGTTGACGTCAAGCGAATCGGGAATACGCATACTTTCCAGGGTCCGCATACGTTCCGCCTGGGTCATGGAGCGCTCGATGTACCCTTCGTATTTCAGTTCGATTTCTATCCTTTCGCGTAGTTCCGGGGGGAGTTCGGCGCAATGCGGATCGATGTCCGGCCAGTCTCGCCAGTCGATTTCGGGACGGCGCAGCAGCCTCGAAAGCGATTGCGAAGTCTGCAAGCCGGGCGACTTTTTACGCTCTAGAAGCGCGGAAAGCTCCAACGAAGGCGCAATCGTTACGCGGTTCAACCTCTTGATTTCCTTGGTGATTCGCTCTTTCCGAAGGCGGACTTGTTCGCGGCGTTCCCCGGAAACGAGCCCCACCTGCCAGCCCAGCTCCGTGAGGCGGAACTCGGCGTTGTCCTCGCGCAACAGCAGGCGGAATTCCGCCCTGGAAGTGAACATGCGGTAGGGTTCGTCGGTGCCCAGCGTGGTCAGGTCGTCGATCAGCACGCCGATGTACGCCTGATCGCGTCGGAGCACGATTTCGTCCTTGCCGCGAAGTTTGCGGGCGAGGTTGATCCCGGCCATCAATCCCTGGCCGGCGGCTTCCTCGTAGCCGCTGGTGCCGTTGATCTGTCCAGCGCAGTAAAGCCCCTGAATTGCAAAGGTTTCGAGCGTCGGACGAAGCTGGCGGGGCGGCACGAAATCGTAATCCACCGCATACCCGTACTGGAGGATTTTGGCGTCTTCGAGTCCGGGTATGGTGGCGATGTACCGCTCCTGCACGTCGCGCGGTAGCGAGGTGGACACTCCGTTGGGATACACCCAGTTGGAATCCAGCCCGATCGGCTCCACGAACACGTGGTGCCTTCTGCGATGGGGAAAACGCATCACCTTGTCTTCGATGGACGGACAATAGCGCGGTCCCAAGCCCTCGATTTTCCCCGAAAACAGCGGAGAACGGTCGATGCCTTTGCGGATTTCGCTATGGGTTTCGTCGTTCGTGTAGGTGATGTAGCAATGCACCTGCGGCAGGGGGTAACTCTCGGTACGATACGAAAACGGCACGATTCGCTCGTCGCCGGGTTGATCCTCCATTTTACTCGTGTCGATGGTGTCGCCATCGAGCCTCGGAGGGGTGCCGGTTTTCAGTCGCGCCAGGAGAAGTCCGTGTTGTTTCAGGGACTTGGAGAGTTTCACCGCAGGAGGATCGCCCACCCGACCGCCGGGGGTGACGTCCTCGCCGACGTACAGCAAGCCTCCCAGAAAGGTGCCGGTGGTGAGGATCACGCCCTCGGCCAGAAGTTTTTCGCCTCCCACAAGGCCCACGCCTTTGACGCAACCGTTTTCGACGATCAGCGACTCGGTTTCGGCCTCGACGAGGGTCAGGCCGGGTTGCTCACGTAAAATGTCCTGCATTTTCGCGGCGTAGCGGGCCATGTCCGATTGCACGCGCGAGGCGCGAACCGCCGGTCCCTTGGTGCTGTTGAGGATGCGGAACTGGATGGCAGTCTGGTCGGCAACGTAAGGCATTTCGCCGCCTAAGGCATCGATTTCACGGACGATATGCCCTTTGGCGAGCCCTCCCACGGAAGGGTTGCAACTCATGAAGGCGATGCGGGAGATTTCCGGGCTGACGAGGGCGCACTCCACCCCCAGCCGGGCCAAAGCCAACGCGGCCTCGCATCCGGCGTGTCCTCCTCCCACGACGATGGCTTCGTACCGGGCAGTCATCCAAGCTCCTAAGCGGTTCTTCAAACCGAGCGCTATCGTAGCGATGGAGTCCGGCGAGTCAACACTTATTGTGCTTTTGACGTGAATTATTACAATTTGGAACTGTCAAATACCTATGAAAACTGGTAAAAATCGAAGAGTTGGCATTTGGAGGGAGTGGCGAGTGACCTGGAGGGGGAACAGGCATTCCTTGACCCTTTAAAAGTTTTAGGGCTACATAAGGTACTTTCGGTCTTTGTGGGAAAATCGAAAGCAAAGCCCGCTTTACCAATGGATTGCATTCTTTCGGATGCCCTTCTCGCCCGCTAAGGCGAGTTTTATTCGTAACCTCGGAGGCTGTTATGTTTCGTGCGCCTTGCCGTTGCCGATGGATGTTCCCGATACTTCTCGGAATGCTCCTCTTGTCGATGTCCCTTGATGCCGCGCCGCTGAAAAACGTGCCGGTAGTGGTGGAACAACCCGATGGCACGATGATGCAACTGTACGCCAGCGGCGACGAGTTTTACAACGTCCTGCACGACGCCCTGGGGTATACGGTCGTGAAAGATCCCAAAACGGGAACCTATGTCTACGCCGAAAAATCGGATGACAGCCTCGAACCGTCGGCTTATATCGTGGGAACGAGCGATCCCGTTGCGCTCGGCCTTTCGGTCCACCTGCTCGATTCGGCGCCGACGATTCGGCAGCGGCGCATCACGTCGCCGATTCTTCAAGGACGCACGGAGCTTCCTCCGACCTTGCAAATAAACACCACCGGGACGCTGAACAACCTCGTGGTTTTCATCCGTTTCAGCGACCAGGACCAGTTCGTGGAGACGTTGGAGCACTTCGAGACGTTCTTCAACGCCGGAAACGATGTGTCGATGGCCGACTACTACGACGAGGTGTCCGACGGACAATTGCAGCTCGTCTCCTCGTTTTATCCTTCCACATCCGGGCCGGGCGTGATTTCCTTCCAGGATTCCCACACCAGGAACTACTACCTTCCCTATGACGCCAGCAGCAATCCCGAGGGTTACGAGGGTGGCGAATACGGCTCGGAACGCATTCAGCGCGAACACACGCTTTTGAAAAAGGCCGTCGAAGCCATTTCGGCGCAGGTGCCTAGCTCGCTGGACGTCGATTCCGACGACGACGGCTACGTGGACAGTGTGGTCTTCGTGATCCAGGGCGGTCCCGAAGGGTGGAGTACCTTGCTTTGGCCCCACCAGTGGGTGCTGTATTCCGAGTCGGCGACGGTCAATGGTGCAAGGGTTTTCGTCTACAATTTCCAATTGCAGGAGACGCTGGACGTCGGCGTGCTGTGCCACGAGATGTTCCACTCGTTGGGTGCGCCCGACCTTTATAATTACGACGGTTATGCGAATCCGGTCGGACCCTGGGATCTGATGGATTCCACTACGGAAATTCCCCAGCACATGGGCGCATTCATGAAAATGCGTTACGGCGGATGGTTCGATTCCATTCCCGAAATCACCGCATCGGGAACCTATACGCTTGCCAGCCTGAACGTTTCGCCGTTCGAGGCATATAAAATCGTCAGCGAGGATTCGGCGGACGAGTATTTCGTCGTCGAACACCGCCGCGCCACCGGGCGCTACGAAAGCTCGTTGCCCGGCTCCGGTCTTCTCGTATACCGCATCGACACCACGCGAGACGGCCTCGGCAACGCCGACGGCCCCCCGAACGAAGTGTATCTGTTCCGCCCGGGCGGCAATCTCTCCGACGACGGCGACGTCTACGAAGCCCATCTTTCCTCGGACGAAGGGCGCACCATTTTCGGCACGGGACAGAATCCTTACCCGTTTTTCTCCGACGGTTCCATGGCCACGGATTTCAGCATTCGCGAAATCGGCTCGTCGGGAGCGCAGATCCAGTTCGAGGTCTCTTTCTGCAGTCCCGATTGCGACGGCAAAAACTGCGGGGACGACGGCTGCGGCGGTTCCTGCGGAGAATGCCTGCCGAACTCGGAATGCGTCGACGGCGTTTGCAGTGAATGCATACCCCTGGACTGCGAAACCAGGGAATGCGGGGACGACGGTTGCGGAGGCTCCTGCGGCGAATGCGATGGGGGGGCGGATTGCTCGGACGAAGGAACCTGTGTCACGTATTGCCCGATGGAGGATTTGGGTAGCGTTATCGGGGACGCCGTGTCCACGGGCACCACCTCCGGCATGGACAACCACTTCGAGCCCTCCTGTGTAAGCAACAGTTACGCCGGCGAGGTGTCGTTGTCCTGGACCGTACCGGAATATGGCCTTTTCGAATTCGATACCGATGGTTCTTCCTACGATACGACGTTGACCATCCTGGCGAATGGTTGCAACGGCACTGAGTTGGGATGCGACGACGATTCCGGCGAAGGTAGCCGGTCGAAACTGCAGATGGAATTGCAGGCAGGACAGACCATCGTGATCCTGATCGATGGTTACGGCACTCACGAGGGAAGCTATCGGTTGAATATCACTCAGCTTTGTATGTCGGACTGCGAAAACAAGGAATGCGGGGACGATGGCTGCGGAGGCTCCTGCGGCGATTGTCTGCCCAACGCGGAATGTGTAGACGGAACTTGCAATGTCTGTGTGCCTTTCGATTGCACGGAAAGGGAATGCGGGGACGACGGCTGCGGAGGTTCCTGCGGCGACTGCCCGGAAGGGGAAAAGTGCTCGGACGAAGGTGCGTGTTTCACTTTTTGCCCGGTGGAAGATCTTGGCAATCAGACGGGCGACGCCGTGGGTTCGGGAAGCACCCAGGGGCGCGACGACGACTTTTCGCCATCCTGCCTGAATTCCAGCGACGCCGGGGACATGACCTATCTCTGGCAGGCTCCGGAAACGGGAACTTTTGTGTTCGACACCGACGGCTCTTCTTTCGATACGGCGCTGACGCTGCTTTCCGGCGGCTGTCTCGGCGACGAACTCGCCTGCGACGATGACGGCGGCGAAAGCACAAGGTCGAGAATCGAAGTCGAACTGAACGAAGGCGATGCACTGGTGATCGTCATCGACGGATACAGCACGCACGAGGGGACGTTCGTATTGAACATCACGCCTCCCTGCCACCCGGACTGCGACGGCAAAAACTGCGGGGACGACGGCTGCGGCGACTCCTGCGGCGAATGCGAGGAAGGTTATCTTTGCGACGAGAACGGCCAGTGTTCGATCTGCGTCCCGGACTGCGACGGCAAGGACTGCGGCGACGACGGCTGCGAAGGAAGTTGCGGAGATTGCGAGGGTTTCGATGTTTGCGACGATGACGGCCAATGCGTGTTGAATTGTCCGCTCGCCGATCTGGGACAAGTCATAGGCGATGCCGTGGCGACGGGAAGCACATCGGGAGGATACAACCAGTTTTCGCCCTCCTGCGTGAACTATAGCAACGCCAACGACGTAGCGTACCTCTGGACGGCCCCGCTGACGGCGGTCTACACCTTCACCACGGATGGATCGGGTTTCGACACGGTGTTGACCGTACTTGAAGGCGCCTGTGACGGAGAAGTGCTGGCCTGTGACGATGACGATGGAGAAGGCGCCCGCTCGCTCGTGAAACTCACTCTGGACGAGGGACAGGCGGTCATATTCGTGATCGACGCCTATGGAAGCAATTCCGGCAATTATCAGCTCAATATACTGGAGCCCTGCATACCCGATTGCGACGGGAAAAATTGCGGCGACAATGGCTGTGGTGGAAGCTGCGGAGAATGCGACGTCTTCGACCACTGCGACGAAAGCGGCCAATGCATTGCCCGCGAGGTCGCGTCGGTACCGTTTTCGGATTCCTTCGACGAAGAGACGCTTGGTGCATTTTGGACGGCTTCCTCCACAGGCAATGGTCGCATTCAGGTTTCCGGCGAATACGATCCGAACTCGGAACCGTACCATGTCCTGATGGACTCTGAAACCGGTTACGCCTTGAACGTCCTTGAATTGCTGGTTGATTTATCGCAAAGCTCTGATATGGCGTTGTCTTTTATGGTCAAACGTTTCAACGATGACTCCAACATCATGCCGGACAGTTTCCAGAACAGCAACAGCGACGGCGTGGCGCTCTCCATCGACGGCGTGAACTGGCGGTGTCTCATGGATCTTACGACCAACGAACTCTTAGAGGAGACTTACACTCGCTTTACAATTCACCTTGGCGATTGGGCTGACAACCGGCATATGCAGTTGACAGACAAGACGCTGATCCGTTTCCAACAGTACGACAACTCTTCTATCGACGTCGACGGCTTCGCCTTCGACGATGTGGAAATCGACACCTGTTTCCCGGATTGCACCGGGAAAATCTGTGGCGACGACGGCTGCGGCGGTTCCTGCGGGGAGTGCGGCGACTTGGAAATCTGCTCTGCCGATGGGTCAAGCTGCGACCCGACCTGCCCCACCGACGATTTAGGAAGCGCTTTGGGTTCCCCGGTCGTCGCCGGAAGTACGACGGGAATGGAGGATTTCTTCCAGCCTTCATGTCAGTGGTTTTACGAGGCATCGGAAGTCACCTATCTTTGGGAGGCTCCCGAAAGCGGGTATTACGAGTTCACTCTGGACAATACCACGTTTACTCCGCTGCTGTTCCTGCTGGAATCCGATTGCGAGGGCGAGGAAGTCGCCTGTACTACAAACACAAGCATCGAACGCTATGTCGAAGCCGGGGAACAGCTTGTAATCGGCGTGGATGGACAATATTCACAATCCGGGGATTTCGAACTCAACATTGAATTGACCTGCGTGCCGGACTGCGAAGGACGGAATTGCGGCGACGATGGCTGCGGAGGTATCTGCGGCGAATGTTCCGCTTTCGAATCCTGCTCCGAAAACGGAACCTGCGAAGCGAGAGACGTAGCACCATTTCCGTTTTACGAGGATTTCGAAGCTGGGGAACTGGCCAGCTATTGGGAAACGTATTCTACCGGCAGCGGCAGGGTGTGGCTTTCCACGGAATACGAACCGCAGGGTGGATCTCAACATATCCTGATGGACTCCACGAGTGCGAACGCGCTTAACGAACTTGTGCTGATCGTGGATCTCTCCGGTCAGGACAACATAATGCTGTCCTTTTGGCACAAGAATTTCAGCGATGAAAGCCACGTGATGCCGGAGCAGTTCGAGGAGCACGACAACAGCGACGGAGTTGCCCTGAGCATCGACGGTTTGACATGGTACAAAATCCAAGGGCTAGACAGTGACGAGGGCATTTCCACCTCGTACAAGGAATTCCAGGTGGATCTCGGCGAAACATTTGCGTCGCTGGACCTCGATCCTAGTACACGAACCTTGTTGAAATTCCAACAGTACGACAACGCAAGCATCGATGCGGACGGCTTCGCCTTCGACACGATTTCAATTGAAACGTGTATTCATGATTGTACCGGGAAAATCTGCGGGGACGACGGCTGCGGCGATTCCTGTGGCGAGTGCGACGACATGGAAATCTGCTCGCCTGACGGGTCGAGCTGTGACCCGGCCTGTCCCTCCGACGATTTGGGAAGCGCTCTGGGTTCCCCGGTAGTCTCCGGAAGTACGATAGGAATGGAGGATTTCTACGAACCTTCATGCAAATGGTTCGGTGAGGCACCGGAAGTTACTTACCTTTGGGAGGCTCCCGAAAGCGGGTTTTACGAATTCACTCTGGACAATGCCACATTCACTCCAATGCTGTTCCTGCTGGAATCCGATTGCGAGGGCGAGGAAGTCGCCTGTACTGAAAGCGACGATAGCCTGGAGCGCTACGTAGAAGCCGGTGAATCACTTGTAATCGGTGTGGAAGGACAGTATTCACAAGTCGGAGATTTCGAGCTCAACATTGAATTGACCTGCGCGCCGGACTGCGAAGGACGGAATTGCGGAGACGATGGCTGTGGCGGCACCTGCGGCGAATGTTCCGCTTTCGAATCCTGTTCCGAAAACGGAGTCTGCGAAGCAATAGACGTGGCGTCGTTCCCGTTTTTCGAGGATTTCGAGGCTGGGGAACTGGCCAGCTATTGGGGAACGTATTCTACCGGCGAAGGCAGGGTGTGGCTTTCGACGGACTACTACCCGCAGGGTGGCTCTCAACATGTTCTGATGGATTCCATGATATCGGGGTCTAACGCTCTTAACGAACTCGTGCTGATCGTGGATCTGTCCGGTCAGGACAGCATGATGCTGTCCTTCTGGCACAAGCACTTCAGAGACCAGAAACACGTGATGCCGGAGCAGTTCGAGGGGCACAGCAACAGTGACGGCGTTGCGCTAAGCGTAGATGGCCTGACCTGGTATAAAATCAGTGAACTTGGTGACGATTACAATTTAGCCGTTCCCTCAGAATACGCCCATTACAGGATGAATCTCGTCGAAACATTCGCGACTCTGGGTCTCGATCCGAGCGACCACACGTTGTTGAAATTCCAACAGTACGACAACTCATTCGTCAACGTGAAAGGTTTCGCCTTCGACACGATTTCCATTGAAACCTGTATTCCTGACTGCACCGGAAAAATCTGCGGAGACGACGGCTGCGAAGGTACCTGCGGCGAGTGCGAGGATTATTACGAATGCACGGAAGATGGAACGGCTTGTGAGCAGTATTGCCCGTTGATCGATATTCAGGGTCAGACGGGACAGGCGATTGCAACCGGCGACACGAGTAGTTCCCACGACCACTTTACTCCCTCTTGTGTCCCATTAAGCACCGCGCCCGACGTCTCGTTGTTGTGGTCCGCGCCGGAAAACGGAATATATCGTTTCGATACGGAAGGTTCCGTGTACGACACGGTGCTGTATCTACTGGATGGATCCTGCGGAGGCGTGGAAATCGCCTGTGACAACAATGGCGGTGCAGGAAATACTTCACTCATAGAAAGTACTATGGTGGCAGGTAACCCGGTTGTCATCGTCATCGACGGATACTATCCAGAGTCGGGAGAATTCCAGCTCAACATCGAGCGAACCTGTATTCCCGAATGCGACGGCAAGGACTGCGGAGACGACGGTTGCGGAGGCGTTTGCGGAACGTGCGATCCGGGATTGACATGCAACGCCCAAGGCCAATGCATTACCTGTATCCCAGATTGCAACGGCAAGGAATGCGGAGGCGACGGCTGCGGAGGCTCCTGTGGCTCCTGCGAATCGGATGGCGTGTTCTGCAACGGAGACGAGTTTTGTGTAATGAGCCAGGGATTGTGCGTCCATTCCGGCAATCCCTGCACGGGTGGGGATGTTTGCAACAATACCTGCAACGAGGACGAGCAAACCTGCTTTTCCGATACGAATACGGTTTGCAACGACGGCGTATTCTGCAATGGTACCGATACCTGCAACGGGCAGGGAGAATGCACGGTCCACGAGGGCGATCCCTGCGTGGGCGGGGATGCCTGCAACGACACCTGCAACGAAGGCGCTCGGACCTGTTTCTCCGGCGCAAATACTACTTGCGACGACGGCATGTTCTGCAACGGTGCGGACGTCTGCGACGGTCAGGGAGGGTGCACGGTCCATACGGGCGATCCCTGCGCGGGTGGCGAAATGTGCAACGACATTTGCAACGAACAGCGCGATGACTGCGTCAGTCCCAATGGAAGCGATTGCGACGACGGCCAGTTCTGCACGCTCCACGACGCCTGTATCCAGGGGCAGTGCCACGGAGCGGGAAACCCCTGCAACGACAATCTCTCCTGCACGACGGACATCTGCGACGAAAACGGCGACAGTTGCCGCTATGAACCCGACGATACCCGCTGTCTGGATGGTCTGTTCTGTAACGGGGAGGAGCACTGCGACATTGCGGTCGGCTGTGTCCATGGCACGTCGGTGGAACTGAACGACGGCATCGACTGCACCGAGGATGCCTGTAACGAAGGCGACGACGCCACCGACAATTTGGGTTGGGTCGAGCATCTTCCCAACGACGGACTATGCGACGACGATTCCTTCTGCACCGCCGATCGTTGTGACGAAGCCGTCGGCTGCCGCTGGTCCCCGGACAACGAGGGCGATGTGTGTATGACGTCTTCCGACATCGAGGGGTCGTGTGAAAACGGGGTTTGCGTGCCGGATTGCTCCGCGAACGCCGACTGCGACGATGGTATCGCCTGCACCGAGGACGCTTGCGATACGTCTTTCGGCAAATGCACCTATCGCGCCATGGACGACCGCTGCGACGATGGCAACCCCTGTACCGACGATTCCTGCAATTCCAGCCAGGGTTGCATTTTCGTGAACGACGACACCAATTCCTGCGACGACGAGTTGTTCTGCACGGCGCAGGACCGCTGCCGAGCGGGAAGCTGTGTGGGCGAGGGTTCTCCCTGCAATGACTACGTGGCCTGTACCGTGGATTCCTGCGTGGAAGCGGACGACACCTGCCGATACGTCCCGGACGATGGCGCCTGCGACGACGGCAACGTCTGCACCGCGGATTCCTGCGATGCCGACGCGGGCTGTCTCTACGATCCTGACCACGAAGACGAGGCGTGCACCAACGCTCAGGGCGACGGCGGCACCTGTTCGCAAGGGCTTTGCCTCGTGGAATGCACGGTGGACGAAGACTGTGACGACGGCGTGGACTGCACGCGCGAGCGTTGCGACACGGTGGCCGGAAAATGCGTGGTGCGTCCCGACGACGGTCTTTGCGACGATGACAACTCCTGCACCGACGATGTGTGCCTTGCCAATCAGGGATGCCGATTCACGCCGAACGACGCCAACGCTTGCGACGACGGCCTGTTCTGCACCGTAAACGACCGCTGCCTTGGCAGTGCGTGTGTGGGCGATCCGAACGCCTGCGGCGATGGTATCGAGTGCACGGCGGACCGATGCAACGAGCAGGCCAACGCTTGTGAGCATCATCCCGACGATGCGGTTTGCGACGATGGCTCCATCTGTACGGCGGATTCCTGCGACACCGACGCGGGTTGTCTCTACGACCCGGATCACGAACAGGCTTCCTGTCTCACGCCCGCAGGCCAGGTCGGTGCGTGTGAAAACGGCGTATGCACGCCCGAATGCACCGGAAATGCAGAATGCGACGACGGCATCGCCTGCACACGGGATCGCTGCGATACAACGACGGGAACCTGTATTTTCGTAGCCGTGAACGAACGCTGCAACGACGGCAATCCCTGCACGGCGGATTCCTGTTCGACCTCCACCGGCTGCCGTTTCGTGCCGGATGATACCGGTTCGTGCGACGACGGCCTGTTCTGCACCGTAAACGACCATTGCGAAAACGGATCCTGTATCGGCGGGGACTCGCCCTGTGACGATGGCGTGGCCTGCACTCGGGACGTTTGCAACGAACAGTCCGATGAGTGCGAGTACCAGGCTCGCGACTGGCTCTGCGGTGATGAGAACGTTTGCACCGACGACGTCTGCAATACGCAGCTCGGATGCCTCAATCCCGCGATGAACGAAGGCGGAGCGTGCACGACGCCCGCGAATCAGGAGGGCACTTGCCTGTCGGGCGTCTGCTCGCCGGAATGCACGAACGACGGCGACTGCGACGATTTCGTCTCCTGTACGGAGGATTCCTGCGATGCGGTGGCTGGACGTTGCCGCTTCATACCCAACGCGGATCTCTGTGACGATGGCAACCCCTGCACGCAGGAGTTTTGCAACACCGCATCGGGTTGCAGATCGATCCCGGATGACAACTACACCTGCAACGACGGGCTGTTCTGCACCGAAAACGACCGTTGCTCGAATGGTCGCTGCATTGCCGATGCGCGCAACTGCGACGATTCCGTAGCCTGTACGCTTGATTTCTGCGACGACGGTGCGGACCTTTGCGTCCATCGGACGCAGAACAATCTTTGCAACGACGGAAATCCCTGTACCGACGATGTTTGCGACGAGGCGTTGGGTTGCCGGGAAGTGAACGACGACACCAATCCTTGCACCGACGACATGTACTGCACCGTGAACGACCGTTGCGAGAGCGGAACCTGCATCGGTGACGAGCGCAACTGCGAAGCTTTCGAGAACGACTGCAACCTGGGCGTTTGCGACGAATACGCGGGATCTTGTGTCGCTCTTCCCAAAGCCGACGATACCTCCTGCGATGACGGGCTGTTCTGCACCGAGGGCGACATTTGTTACGCAGGGCAATGCAATAGCGGAGCGGAGAGGGATTGTTCGATCTACGACACCGATTGCACGGTGGGAGCCTGTGACGATGTGCTTGACCAGTGCTTCGCCGACCCGGTGGACGATCTGACGCCTTGTGACGACGGCATGTTCTGCACCGGATCCGATCGCTGTCATGACGGAGTTTGCACCGGCGAGGATCTCGATTGCAGCGATTGGGACGGCGCATGTACGGTGGGCGTTTGCGACGAAGACGGAAGGACCTGCTATGCCCAGAGTCTGCCGGACGCGACGGACTGCGACGACGAAAACGCCTGCACGCAAAACGACGCCTGCCTGTCGGGGAACTGTATGGGAACTCCCATCGAATGCGACGACGACGACCCCTGCACGGAGAATCTATGTCATCCAGAAAGCGGCTGCGATTTCGCGACGATGAACGACTGGTCCGTCTGCAACGACGATGGCGATCCCGCGTCGGCCTGTTTCGGGGGAGAGTGCGAAGTGATTGCCCAAAACGACCGTTGCGAGGATGCTGTGGAGCTTTTGGAAGATCAGCCGGTCGTGCTGTCGATGGCCGATGCCCATCCGTCGCGAACCGTCGAGCCTCCCTGCACGTCGCAGACGATTTCGCGTGCCGACGTCTTCTATCGGATTTCCACCGAAGGAGGCCGCTATTACGACGTGACGGTGGAAACCACTTCGACGGTCGATCTGGCCGTGGTGGCCTGGACCGGGTGCGATGAAGATGCCCTGTGTCTGGTGGGCTCGGTAGAGCGTGATTCGTTTGCGGGAATGGAGATGCTTGCCGAGTTGGTGGGCGATGGCAGCGAAATCATGATCCAGGTGCTGGTCGAGGCGAGTGACGGTTCCGACGACGTGGGCGACATTACGATTACCGTAAACGGCTATTATCTATACGACGGCGGGGACGAGGATCTCACCGAAGACGACAACGTTGATGTGGACATCGCCGACTCGGACATCGAAGGTGAAGAAGACTCGATGGAAGATGCGGACCGGGATTTCGATTTCCCCGATTCCAACGAAGAAGATTCCTACGATGGCGACCTCTCGCCTGCCGATGAAGACGGGGTTGCTCCGGGAGATCTCGATTTCGAAAAAGAAGACGTGACCAGTTTCAAAATCGGTTCCGGCGGATGCCGTTCGCTGCAAGTCCGCCCGTCGGCGGGAATCGCGTTCCTGCTTGCAGCCCTGCTGGTTTTCGGTATCGTACGACGCAGCAGAAGCTGACGTTTTCCTGAAATGGATTCATTTTTCGTCTCCGCGCGCTCCGATATCGGAGCGCGCGGAGACGTTCGTTCATCAACGGTTACCCTCCGAAGCGCACGTTTCCCATCGATTGATTCCAACATTCTCTTACTTCCCTGTGTTTCGTACCGAACACCATGACAGGCGACGATTTCGCCTACAATCGGCAAATTCTTGTCATTTCACGATGGATTGGGATAAACTATTTTCCTGGGAAGAATTCGTAAAAAACGGTGGAGAAATCGATGGGTGAAAAAACAGGTAAAAATCTGAAGCTGGCGTTCCAGGGTGAAGCCGAAGCCTATTTCCGCAACCGGGCATTCGCCGTCAAGGCGGACCGGGAGGAGCTTCCCCAGATCGCACGACTGTTTCGAGCCATGGCAGAGGCTCAGGCGATCCACGCCATGAACATGCTGCGCTTGCGGAAAATCACGGGAAATACCGAGGAAAACCTCGAACGGACCTTCGGCACCGAGGAATTCGCCATCAAGGCCTATAGCGAGTTGCTCAAAGTCGCCGAAGAGGAAGGCGAACGCGCCGTGGCCGCCGAGTTTTCACGCACGCGCGACGTGGAGGAAGGGCATCGCAAGCTCTACGAAAAAGCCATCGCGAACCTGCTGGAAGACAGCGAAAGCACTTACCACGTTTGCAAAATCTGTGGTTACGTGACCGATTCCGAGCCGGAAGACCGTTGCCCGGTCTGCAATGCCAAAAAAGAAGCGTTTTTCACCGTGGATTAGGCCGCGCCGGAGACGGTGCGAGTTCATGCGGCGTGCGAAGTTTTCGGGAGGGTCCATGGCGCTGGAAACCATTTTTCATTTTATCGACAACGGTTGCGGATGGCGGCTGAGCCTCAAGCAGCGTTGGGACGCAGAAACGCTCGTCGAGGGCCGACGCCCGCTGATGATCGTGCCGGGCTACGGCATGAACTCCTTCATTTTCGGTTGGCATCCCAACGATCTTTCCATGGAAGAGTACCTCGTCCGGGCCGGTTTCGAGGTCTGGTCGGTGGACCTTCGCGGCCAGGGAAGGGCGCGCTCCGAGGGCGGCGGTCGCTGCTACCATCTCAGGGACATCGCCGTGGACGACCTCAACGCCGCCATCGCGGGCGTGCTGGAGCTTTCGCGCACCGGTGCGGACAAGGTGGACCTCATCGGGTGCAGCCTGGGCGGTACCTACCTGTACATTCACACGGTGCTGGTTCCCGATACGCCCGTGGGTGCCATGGTCGGCATGGGGGCTCCGCTGCGTTGGGAGTCGGTGCACCCGGCGCTGGCCATCGCGTTCAAGTCCCCGAAACTGGCCTCGCTGCTCCCATTCAAAGGTACGCGCCAGCTTGCTCGCGCCGCGTTACCGCTTTTGCTGCGCGCGCCCAAAATTCTCGAAATCTACATGCACGCCGACATCGTGGACACCTCCAACATCGGGCAGCTTACCCAGACGGTGGACGACCCCAACCGCTTCCTCAACGAGGATATCGCATGGTGGGTCAACCGGCGGGACATCCTCATCGATGGCGTCAACATCAGCGAAGCGTTGCGAAACGTGACGCTGCCCTTTTTGTGCCTCTACGCCAACGCGGACGGCATCGTGCCGCCGGAGGCGGCGCTATCGGCCTACGACCGTATCGGCACGCCCGTCGAACTCAAGCAAACG
This sequence comes from Myxococcota bacterium, assembly GCA_963663525.2. Classification (GTDB taxonomy): domain Bacteria; phylum Myxococcota_A; class SURF-8; order SURF-8. The sequence goes on along the minus strand of CAXXHC010000001.1, from coordinate 616,289 downwards.
CACGAAGTGGGAGACGAGCGCCTGCGCTTCGCCCACGCCGACATGTTCGTCTCCGATCCCGCTCCGAACATGGTGTTCGAACCGCTAGCCCATTGGCTGAAAGGTTTGTACGAGGAAAAAGCCTGAGAAATCGGGAGGGTTGCTCCCTTTTGTCCCTGACAGCTTGTTGTAAATACAAATATTAGCATGAGACAAAGTTCTGATATTATTGAGTTTTTCATATATTGTTGAATCTCCGATAAAATCCGACATTTCCATATTCATCCCTCTAAGAGACGTCCTATTCTTATCATGTGCCGAGTAGGTCATGATGGATGCGCCGTTTCACTTAGTAGCACCTTTGAAACACGGAAATTCCGCAAGAAAGACCTCACGATGGAAATAAAAGCTATCGAGATGTGCAAACTTGGGATCGTTTTGCTGTTGTGCATGGGCCTATGGACCGGGTGCGGGGATGAAACCGGCCTGTTGGGAAGCCATGTAGGCGATATCGATGGGACCGAAAGCGACATCGTAAAAGAAAACGAAGGCGATGAGGCAAAGGGATTTTCAAAGCCGAACTGCAAGGTTTTGGTGAACAGAGAGGATAAAAACTGCGACGGCATAAGCGAATCCTGCAGGGTCTACACTTACGACGACCAGGGGAACAAGCTGACACAACATGAGGATGAAAACTGCGACGGTACGCCGAATAAACATTGTACGACCTTCACCTACGACAGCCAAGGGAACATGCTGACGGATTTCACCGATAAAACCTGCGACGGGGAAAATAAATCCTGCTGGATCTACACGTACGACAATCAGGGGAAGATGCTGACCAATTTTTATGACGTAGACTGTGACGGAGCACCGGAATCTTGCCTGATCTACATCAACGACACCGAGGAGAATCAAGTCGCAATGTATAGAGACGACACTTGCGACGGGTCGCCGGATGCGATTGAAAAACTAAGTACCTTCGATGACCGGGGGAATCCGTTAACAGACCGACACTATTACGGCATGGATGGTTTGATGGATGATTGCTACAGTTACACGTACGATGACCGGGGGAATCCGATCTTATGGCAACGTGACCATTCCTGCGACGGACTTTTTGAGGATTGCATGGCGTACATCTACGATACTCAGGGAAACTTGATCGCCAGAGAGGACGACAGATTCTGCTGTGGAGTACCGAGTGAATGCTACATTTACACGTACGACGACCAGGGAAACAGGCTCACCGAACAAACGGATAGAGATTGTAGCGGTGTGCCGGATTATTACTGCCACACCTATACTTACGACAACCTGGGGAACATGTTGACAGAACAGCTTGACAAGGATTGCAACGGTGAACCGGATGAAATCTGTGCCGAATACACCTATGATACCAAAGGGTATCAATTAACGTCCCGAAGTGACTCCGATTGCAATGGTACACCGAATCATTGCCGTACCTACACGTATCAGTGTTTCGACGAGTAGATATCACGCCACGAAGCCATACCCCTCGTTTTTTGGAGGCGGCGTCCTATGCGGAAAACTTTCGAGAGAAGGCAAACCATGAAAAAGACGAGTGTTTTTATTTGTATCGTTGAATGTGCTTTGCTGCTGTGCATGGGCCTGTGGACCGGGTGCCGGGAGGAGGAAATGGACCTCATACTGATCCCTGGTGGAGATTTCGACGAGACCGAGCAGGAGATTGCCGGGGATGACGGGGTGGAAAACGACGCCGTGGAGGCCGAGGAAGACACCCTCGAAGAGGTCGAGATCGAGGAGGACGCTTCCGAAGGGGTTGAGATCGAAGTCGAGGAAAACTCCGGGCCGGAATGCAAGGTGTTGGTAGACTCATTGGACGAAACCTGCAACGGCATCCAAGATCGTATTATTACCTCTACTTACGACGACCGGGGAAACGATCTGACAAGTCAGGATGACAGGGACGGCGACGGCATCCCGGATCGTAGCTGCACGACCTTCACCTACGATTACCAGGAAAACCGGATGACGAAGCAGAGTGACGAAGACTGCGACGGCGTGCCGGACAACTGCAAAACCTTCACCTATGATGACGTAGGGCACCGGCTGACGGAACATCGTGACGCAGATTGCGACGGTGCGCCGGATGAGTGTTTCACCTATTCTTACGATGCGCGAGGGAACCGGGTGACCTCTCGCATGGATGACAACTGCGATGGAATACCGGATAAGGATTGCGCCACTTTTACTTACGACGCTCACGGGAACTTCACGAAAGAGCAGTCAGACATCGACTGCGACGGAGTGCCGGATGAAAATTGCCTTACTCTCAACTACGATGCCCGGGGGAACATGCTGTCCCGTCAGTTCGATAAAAACTGCGACGGCGTGTCGGATGAAAGTTGCAGCACTTACATCTACGATACCCATGGAAACCTGGTGAGGTTCGAGCTTGACCACGATTGTGACGGCGTGCCGGACAACAACTGCTTCATCTATACGTATGACGCCGATGGAAATCAATTGAGCACGAAGTCGGACAACGACTGCGACGGAGTACCGGATAGCAGTTGCACGCTTTTCACGTACGACGTCGATGGGAACCAGCTGACATGGGAGCATGACGTCGGTTGCGACGGGGTATCGGATGAAAATTGTCGCGCCTACACCTACGATGCGCAGGGGAACCGGCTGACGGAGCAAAATGACGCCGACTGCGACGGAATACCGGATTACAACTGCTCCGTGTACACGTATGACGCCGACGGGAACCGGCTCTCATGGCGGGAAGACCGCATGTGCAATGATCTGGTGGATTGCCACAGCTACACCTACGATGCCCGTGGAAACGAGCTGACGCGACAGACCGACCTTTTTTGTGACGATTCGGTGGACTGGGGGTGTATGAGTCACACCTACGATTCCCGAGGATATCTGTTGACCCAGCAGAACGACAACGATTGTGATGGCACGCCGGATAGCTATTGCCGCACCTATACCTATCAGTGTTTCGGCGAGTAGGGGCGTCCGGCATGATATCACGCAAAGAGGCTGTCGTTCGGCGTATCAGGAAGTGAGGACAAAAGGCGATACCATGGAAGTGAAAGCGATCGGAGTATTCAATGTCGGGATCGTGCTGCTGTCGTGCCTGATCTTGTGGGCCGGCTGCGGGGAGGATACCGGCCTGGCGGCGAATTTTGTCGGTGATTACGATAGGACCGAGATTGACAGTGATGAAATAGACAGCGCTGAAGTAGACCTCGTGGATAGAGACGAGATCGATCTCGACGATATCGAAAACGACATCGCGGATGAGGATGAGACCGACTGTGATTCTGCCGAGAACGATGTCGCGGATGAGGATGAATCCGACCACGACGACAACGAGGACGACGTTACGGATACGGACGGAGTCGCTTCGGAGCCCACCTGTGAAGTTTCGACGTATGTTAAAGATACGAACTGCGATGGCATCCCGGAATATTGCACCAATTCCACCTACGATACCTGGGGAAAGCAGTTGACGTATCAGCAAGACTCGTATTGCGACGGAACGATGGATGATTGCTACACCACTACCTACGATGCCCGAGGAAATGAATTGTCTTCGCAGTGGGACCCGAAATGTGACGGAACGCTATACGATTGCTTGGTGTATACCTACGATGCCCAGGGAAACGTGATGACGAGCCACCATGACGAAGGCTGTGATGGTATTGCCGATATATTATGCGAAACGTACACGTATGATGCCTGGGGAAATCGATTGACGAAACGGTTTGACAGACTGTGCGATGGGACGTCGCTCCAATGCACGACCTACACCTATGATACTCAGGGAAACATGTTGACGACACAATGGGATCGCTATTGCGACGGCACGATGAATTCTTGCACGACCTACACCTACGATACCCAGGGAAACAGGCTACGCTCTCACGATGATACCGACTGCGACGGGGTGCCGGATGAAAATTGCCTGATATACACCTACGACACCATGGGAAATTGGCTGACTTATCGGCATGATGAGGACTGTGACGGTACACCGGATTTTTGCACGACCTACACCTACGACGACCAGGGGAACATGCTGACAGAACAATGGGACGGCTATTGCGACGGCACGCCAGATTCTTGCTCGACCTACACCTACGATGCCCAGGGAAACCAACTGACCTATCGACTGGACGACGACTGCGATGGGTCACCGAATGAATGCACGACCTACACCTACGATGCCCGGGGAAACATGCTGACAGAACAATGGGACTGCTATTGCGACGGCAGATTGGATGAGTGCCACACCTACACGTATCAGTGCTTCGGCGAGTAGGGGGCGAGTGGCTGAGAGAGAAGCCAAGTAGTTTTGTAGGTCGGGTCATCTGACCCGACAATTCAATGCAATGTCAGGTGAAATCTTCACCACCAACATCACAGACCCCATGTGATCGGTAATGAACCGATAGGCTTCTCCGTCCTTCACCATATAGTCCGGCACATGGGACTTCGTGCCGTAGTCACGTAGGTCGTTTTGTCCGACACTACGGCACGACAGCGTGTATATTAGCCAACCAGAAAAAAACTACAACACGATTGTAGAGAGAGAACAGGTCGGGTAATTGCTTTACCCGACTTGCTCAACCCGTCATGGTTTCCAAGTTAACACATTGAAATCATAAGAGAAACACGTTCTCCCCAATGATTCCCCATCACTTCCCGCAGACCTCCACGAGCGATTTGCGGGCGGCGTCCACCATGAGGTCGATTTCCTCCAGCGAGATCGCCAGGGGCGGCATGAACACCAGCACCGAGCCCAACGGGCGCAAAATCACGCCGAAATCCCGCGCTTTCAGGCAGACGCGCGCGCCGATTTTTTCCTGCCAGGGGTATTCCTCCAGCGTGCTTTTGTCTTTGACCAGTTCCACGCCGCACATCAGGCCGCGCCGACGGATTTCGCCGCAGCAGTTCAGCGGGGCGATCCACTCGTCCAGACGCCGGGCGAAGTGCTCGATCTTCGGCTGAATCTTTTCCAGCACCTGCCGGGTTTCGAACAGTTCCAGGCTGGCCAGCGCCGCCGCCGAGGCCAGCGGATTCCCCGTGAACGTGTGGCCGTGGAAAAAGGTGCGGGCCTCTTCGTGGGAACCAAGAAAACCTTCGTAAATCCGGGAACTTGCCATCGTGGCAGCCAAAGGCAGATAACCGCCGCTGAGTCCCTTGGCCAGGGCCATCAGGTCGGGACGGACGCCTTCCTGCTCGCAGGCGAACATCGTGCCGGTGCGACCGAAACCGGTGGCCACCTCGTCGCAGATCAGCAGCACGCCGTACTCGTCGCACAGTTCGCGCACGCGCCGCAAGTAACCTTTGGGCTGGGCGAGCATCCCCGCCGCCCCCTGCATCAGCGGTTCGATGGTAAAGGCCGCCGCCTCCTTGCCGTGCGTGACGAAGGCCGCCTCCAGCGCCTCCATGAAGCGCTTCAAGCCGTCGGGATCTTCCGCCGTGCGGGGTTCCCGCAGGTTATAGGGGGTGGGGACGTGGACCATCTCGAACAGCAACGGGCGGTAGACGCTATGGAAGAGGTCGATGCCGCCCAGCGACACCGAGCCGATGGTGTCGCCGTGGTAGGCCTCGCTCAGGCCGATGAACGTGCGCCGCTCGGGGTGGCCGTTCTGGCGATGGAACTGGAAGGCCATCTTCAGGGCGATTTCCATGGCCGTGGAACCGGAGTCGGAATAGAAGACGTGATCGAGGCCTTCCGGAGTGATTTCAACAAGTTTCTTCGCCAGGCGGATCGACGGCACGTTGGCTTGACCCAACAATGTGGAGTGGGCCACGCGGTCGAGCTGATCGCGCACGGCAGCGTCGATTTCCGGCACGCAATGCCCGTGGACGTTGGTCCAGAGGCTTGCTATTGCGTCGAGGTAGCGTTTTCCGTGGACGTCCTCCAGCCAGCAGCCCTCGGCGCAGGCGACGATCAACGGCTCCGCCTCGCGGTACTCGGCCATCTGGGTGAAAGGATGCCAGAGCACGTTTCGGTCGATATCATTCAACTCATCGATTTCATTCAAAAAATTGTCGGTCGACATGAAAACTCCTCGTTGCGGTAAAAGAGCCCGACTCTATCGAAGATGGGGATACGGGTCAAGCCGTGCCGTTTTCGCAAACGTGCAAATTGGTGAAAAAACGTGCAGATTCGCAACCACGAGCTTTATGAGAAAAAATAGCACGTTGCGAGACTTTTGGGTCGAAAAAGGCTGTTTTTGTCCAGTTGCTGTACACTTTTTTCTCGGTTACCCTCGACTCGTTGCGAGAAAACCTGGGGGGACTTTGCACGTTTCGTCGTAGATTTGCACAAGTTTTGCGGCATGAATCGAACCTGACGTGAGTTTGCGTGAAAATGCACGACTTTGCAGTATATTCATGCGATTTTGTTCGCATGTAAAACATTGTTAGGATAGTTTTTGTGGGTTGTGCGATTTCTTTACATGTCCGATTTCGTTGTCGGACAACAAGTGATCCGACCTACTGAGACATCACCCTGTTTCCGTTAACCCGCATTATTCATGAGGATCGTAGCGAGACGCAGAAAACCGAAGATATTTCATGAAGTTGGACCGATTTTCACCCGCAGGCATACTTTACAGTCTGTCGAGGATGAAAATCGGGAAACAAGTGAAAGATCGAGGATTTTCAAGTCGCAGTAGATTCTTCATGAATTATGCGGGGTAAGGACGGAGAATGATCGAACGAACCGCGAAGCGCTACTCCTGCTCCTCTTGTTCGGAAGCTTCTTCCTCGATCTCGGAGTTCGGATCTTCGTCCATTTCGGCGTCGTTTTCATCGTCCACGGATTCTTCCTCATCCAGTTCCGAGGCCTCGGACTCGACGCTTTCCTCCTCAGCATCCATTTCCTGTTCGAGGCTTTCTTCCTGCTCTGCGCTTTCTTCCAACTCTTCCGCTTCGGTTTCGGCGATTTCTTCGAGTTCCGCCTCGCCATCCATTTCGGACAGCTCCGTCTCGTCGGCTTCTTCCGCTTCCATCTCGTCTTCATCGCCGTCCGCAGCGCTTCGGGAACCTACGTATCCCAGCGAAAAATGATTCACTTCGGCGATGGCCTTGCCGTCGTTGAATTTGGCGTCGATTTCCTCGAAGCCGTTGAGATCGTCCGCCAGTGTCCAGAAAAAGGCGGGGTCGGCGATATTTTCGGCGTCGTATTCGATGGCCACCGACACGTTGGCGGTGAACTGCTGGCCGGGAGGACTGAACCGGTAAATGGCGCTGCGCTGCCCGGCCACCGCGTCGGAATAGACGCTCACGCCGAGCACCGTATCCGCTTCGAGCGCGCCCGCCGGAACGGTCAGCGTGCACCCGGTCACAGGCAGAATGCCTCCCGTATCGGCGGAAACCTCCGCTTCGAATTCGTCCGTCACCGTGTGCTCGATGCGGTCGAAATCGGCATATTCTTCTTCGGTGGTGTCGGTGTCTCCATCGCTTGAGGACGAGGATATATCCGTGCAGTCCAACAGGCCGCAGTCGGAGTTGTCGGCGCAGGAAAACACGATCGCCGCCACGAGACAGGCAATGCACAGCACGAACGGCAGAAGCGAGGGGCGAACGATTCGAACGAAACGACTCGGCATGATGGACTCCATGGGAAAAAGGAACGAACGTCGGAAATCTAACAGCCGCCACGATGGAGATCAAGTCAATTTACAGGAAGAGTCTATTCCGGTCGGAAATGAAAAACGCGCGAATCTGAAATGAACCCGGAGGGTCCGGTTGTCTCTCCCGTTGGGCCAGTTATTCATTTCGTTGGTTCAGCAGTAGTAGGTCGGGAGATTTCACCCGACAAAAGGGGTGGTTTTCGAAAAATGTCGGGTGAAATCACCCGACAGGGCTTGTTCCTGCACATGGGCAACCTTCGGTTCGCCCATGCCAGCCATTTCCTCGTTGGAGCAAGTCTCCCGACTTGCTCCACAGGTTCATGTTGTTGGATCGGGAGGTTCGACGAGAAACATCAGGTTCAGGTCGGGAGACCTGAACCAACACTAATATTAGCTTTTTATCCCCTCTCCCCTGGGGAGAGGGTTAGGGTGAGGGGTCAAGAAGACTTCCCCTCACCCGGTGCTGAAGCACCGACCTCTCCCACTGGGAGAGGCAATTGGACCCTACGGGTCGATTCCAAATCCGCACTATTTTAATTTCCGCCCCTATTGGGCTATTGGCCAGGGTGGGAATTAAAAAGGGGGGCGAAAAATGTCGGGTGAAATCACCCGACCACAGGTCTACAGGGCTACAAGGCTGACTTGCTACACGGCTTCATGCCAAAAGACACCAACAGAGGGGTGGCACGGGCCAAGCGACGTGAAACGTCAGCTTGCCCGTGTTCTTGTTCCTGCACATGGGCAACCTTCGGTTCGCCCATGCCACCCATTCGTCATTCAAAGCTCAAGGCTTGTCGGGTTCACCCGTCGACTTGCTCCACAGGTTCATGTTGTTGGATCGGGAGGTTCGACGAGAAACATCAGGTTCAGGTCGGGAGACCTGAACCAACACGAGACCAACAGAGGGGTGGCACGGGCCAAGCGACGTGAAACGTCAGCTTGCCCGTGTTCTTGTTCCTGCACATGGGCAACCTTCGGTTCGCCCATGCCACCCATTCGTCATTCAAAGCTCAAGGCTTGTCGGGGTCACCCGTCGCCACGAGACAGGCAATGCACAGCACGAACGGCAGAAGCGAGGGGCGAACGATTCGAACGAAACGACTCGGCATGATGGACTCCATGGGAAAAAGGAACGAACGTCGGAAATCTAACAGCCGCCACGATGGAGATCAAGTCAATTTATAGGAAGAGTCTATTCCGGTCGGAAATGAAAAACGCGCGAATCTGAAATGAACCCGGAGGGTCCGGTTGTCTCTCCCGTTGGGCCAGTTATTCATTTCGTTGGTTCAGCAGTAGTAGGTCGGGAGATTTCACCCGACAAAAGGGGTGATTTTCGAAAAATGTCGGGTGAAATCACCCGACAGGGCTTGTTCCTGCACATGGGCAACCTTCGGTTCGCCCATGCCAGCCATTTCCTCGTTGGAGCAAGTCTCCCGACTTGCTCCACAGGTTCATGTTGTTGGATCGGGAGGTTCGACGAGAAACATCAGGTTCAGGTCGGGAGACCTGAACCAACCAAGAGCTTCATGCCAAAAGACACCAACAGAGGGGTGGCACGGGCCAAGCGACGTGAAACGTCAGCTTGCCCGTGTTCTTGTTCCTGCACATGGGCAACCTTCGGTTCGCCCATGCCACCCATTCGTCATTCAAAGCTCAAGGCTTGTCGGGTTCACCCGTCGGGAGGTTCGACGAGAAACATCAGGTTCAGGTCGGGAGACCTGAACCAACACGAGAACCAACACGATCGACCCTCGCTTCGCTCGGGGAAAATGATCGAATCACCCAATGACCGAATCATCAAATTCACGGTCCATTACGGACACAACGGACGTACCTGCTGTGGTTCTTATAGCTGCCGTCCACGGTGCCGTAGTAGAAAAGGACGCCCCACGCGTTGTAGGTATTGTCCGCGTAGGACGACGACGACCAAAAAAAACCGCACGATCCTAACATTTCACTTGGCCAGTTACAACCCTGAGCATCTTTGCGCACCAACGACATCAACTCTTCCTTGCTCGGCAGGTGCCAGTCATCGTGGCCGCCCAGGCTCAGTTCTTCGCAGTATTTTACGGCATCTTCCCATCTCATCTGTTCCTTGGCAGGCGGGTTCTGCCAGATCAGGCCGGAAATCGGATCAACCCAAGAACCTTCGAAAGAGCTCCCACCGGATTCAAGTACCGCCTCCACCTTCTGCTCTTGCCCTTCCTCCACCGTCGCATCGCCTTCATAGCTGCCGTCCTCGCTATGGACAGATACTTTGTACGAGCCCACCAGCATTTTCTTCTTGAACGGCGTTTTTCCCTCCTGCTTCACTCCATCGATACTCACTTCCGCCCGTGCAGGACTTTTTTTGCCGTCTTTTTCGGAAAACGCGAGGATTTTCAGCAACCCGTATCGACCCGTCAATGACGCCTCCAACGGCGTGGTTTCTCCGCGCTGGATCCGTACTTTTTTCTTGAAATCGTTGTGCGAGGACAATTTCACAATCACATCGTGCAAGCCCACCGACAACGGACGCACCGTCCCCGGCGTCGTCGTCCCGCTGTCCCTTCCATCCACCCAGATCGCCGCCCCCGCAGGGGTACTCGTCACCTGCAACGAACCGAAATTCTCCTCCAGGCGCTCCTTCACCGTCACCGTGCGACCATCACCCAGTTGCACTTTCGACGTGCTCGAAAGGTACATGTTCTTTTTCAGCGTGACTTCGTACTCCCCCGTTTTCTTTTTCGGAAACGTATACGGCGTTTGATACCCGGAAGGCTCACCGTTGAGCAGAATATCCGCCCCCGAAGGCGTGCTTTCTACTTGTAAAATCCCGTAATTCGGGCCGAGTTTCATGGTCAGTTGCGCACCTTCGGTCGTCATCTGGATGCGCTTGCGGGACGGAATCCACAACGCGCCCTTTTTCGCCAGCACTACGTATTCCCCCTTCATCAACTCGGCCTGGTACGGCGTAACCCCTTTTTCCTCGCCGTTGACATACACCGTCGCACCTTCCGGTTCGCTCTCCACGAACAAAAAGCCGGTTTCATCCACCACCGGGTTGTTGATCGTGCTGCCGTCGTCGTCGAAGCGATTCGTAAATGTTTTCACCTTCACGCCGTCGCTGACGTCTTCGGGATTCTTGTAGGTGATGATCTGCGCCAGCAGACGATCCACCGCCGTTTGGGCCGCCTTTTTCAGCGAGGCTTTATCTTCCTGAAATCCTTCGCCTTTATACGACTCCTGCGCGCTGGCCTTGATGCAGCCGTCCTTTTCCAGCTTGAGCGACAGGTAGCGCTCGCCGGAGGGATCGCCCGTCAACCGAATCCGCAACACGCTGTTGGCCGGGAACGACGCCGAACAGGTATCGCTTTCACGGCTTGCGATACGCCCGCCCGAAGCCGTCACCACGTCGAACTTGCTGCGGCTTCTCAGGCGATCCACCACCTTGTCCCGCACCCACACCGGATTGGACCCGATGGCGTACTTGTCGCCGATCACGTCCACCTCGTCCACGTCGATTTTGTACGTCGTATCCTTGAAATAGCTTTGAATCGCTTCCTCGACCGGTTCCACCCGGTGCGAACGCATGGCGATGTTGCCTTCCCAGGAAAACAGCAAGGATGTCGGCAAGTTGGCGACCTCGAACTTTTGCTGCAACACGCCATCGGCATCGCAGAGGCTTTCGTCCGGTGACCAGTCCGCTTTCGAGCAGACCCCTTCGTCCGCCGAAACGACAATGAAGCGCAGGCCGGACTTTTTGTACTTTTTATGCAGCTTTTTCCACTCCGGCACCGCTTTCATGCAGGGCTTGCACCACGTGGCATAGAACTCCACCACGAGGAGTTTCACTCCGGACCGCGACAACTCGGCCTGGATGTCCAGTGTATCCCCGGACGAATAACCCTCCCCCGTCGTAAAAAGAAGGAGCAACAGCACACAAAAAGCACCGAAACCGTGGAGTTTTCGCGTCATCATGGTTCAATAAGCCTTCCCCGAAGCCTCTTTCGTTGTGGAATCGCATGTGCGTCTGCCAAAAAGAATGCGAGTACTATACACGAAGATGCATGTATTGCTGAGAAATTTTCGGATCTTCCAGGCCACCGGTTTTGGAGAAATTTCACACCGGAAGTACACGAAAATTCCCTTAAAAGGTATCAGGGACGGCGACATCTTCCCTTGCGTACAACCGTGCGCCTGAGACAATTTGCCTCATAAAACGCAGACTCGATTTTTATCCAGTTATTTCAATAGCTTACAAAATATCATTCTCCCTCACGCAAAATCGCTGGGACAGAAAGTCCCACGCGCCTATAGCGGCTGAAAAAACCGAAATTCAAGAAAGTCCTGTAAATACAACTAGATACAAACATGGCATCCGGTTTGCCTCGTATCCAAAGTCGAGGTCTTTGGAAAGAAGCGGCCATGACGGTTACAGACCCCAGTTTCGGCATCGTTTTTTCACCATCGTCAGGCCGCCGTGCAACGTCCGTCAGGAGCGGAGAATGGTTTCAACATACGACATTTTATTGGTAGACGACGAGAAGGAATTCATCGATATTCTCGCCAAACGCTTGAAAAAACGGGGCTATTCGGTGCGTGTGGCGTATAGCGTCGAACGAGCGTTGCACCTCGTGCACGACACCTTGTTCCGTGCCGCGATCCTGGACGTCAACCTTCCCGACGGAAACGGGCACGACCTTTTCGAAATCATTCTTACGATTCAACCGGAGATTCAGGCCGTGATGCTTACCGGTTACGGCGATCTCCAGAAAGCGTTCCGCATGGGGAAGAAGGGGCTTTGTGCTTACTTCGGCAAACCCTGCGATATCGACGAGATTCTGGACGCGCTCTCGGAGGCGCTGAAAGGATGAGCCATGGATGCGACACCCGATCCGTACGAAGATCTGAGAATATTTCTCACGAGAATCATTCTCGGACTGGTCTGCATGGTGCTTTTCGTACTGCTGCTGGTTGCGGCCATGCTGGCGGTCGAATGGTTTCATACGGCCACTTTCGAATGGTTCCAGTTTTTCAGCGGGGAATGGGTTTCCATAAGCTTGTAATCCCCAGGACGGATTGAGCGAAACCCGAATCACACCCCGGTGATCCCAGATCGCGTTCCGCCGGACGCGAAAGCAGGTTTCTCCACCCTCACGAACGAAAACGACCCAACGGGAGCAAGGTAGCATGAAATTCAACGGCAAAACTTCCCCCGAAAAGGTCTTGAACGCACAAAATCCTCCAAAAACGTCCGAAACTCCCCGATTCCGTCCCCTGTTCTGGCGCTTTCTGCTGATCCTCACCGTAGCCGCCATCGTGCCCCTGGCAAGCGTCGGCATCGGTGCGTATTATGTGTTCAACGGCATTATCTACTCGAAATCCGTAGAGAAATTTCAAAGTCTCGCCGAAAATCACGCCGCGCTCGTGGAGGTATTTCTCGCAGAACGGATGAAAGCCCTCACGCTGGCCTCGTCGAGCGTCGATCTCGAACAACTTGCGGCAAAGAACGAATTGCGCGTGCTGCTCGACCGCCTGAACGGGATTTACTCGTATACTTTTCAGGACTTGGGCGTCATCGACCGTGACGGAAATCACCTTGCCTACGTAGGAAAATACGACCTGCTGGATAAAAACTATCACGACGAGGCGTGGTTCAAGCAGGTGACGGAAAAAGGCTCCTACATCAGCGACGTCTTTCTGGGATTTCGCAATACCCCCCACTTCATTCTTGCGGTCAAGCGCCCGACCCCCGACGGCTTTCACATTCTCCGCGCCAGCATCGATTCCGACGTGTTCTCGAAACTGGTGGCAAATGGTGCGCAGGGACAAAGCGGTGACAGCTTCCTGATCGACCGCAACGGTCGCTACCAGACCTATCCCCGACACGAAGCCGGACTCCTGGAAGTCAGCGGCATCAACCCCGGCGCGTTTTTCTCTGGCGTGCGCACCCAATCCGCCGTTTCCGAAAACGACAGCCCTCTGCTACGTGCGACAAAATGGGTGGAACGACCGCGCTGGCTGCTGGTGATCCAGCAGGAAGAGGCGGAATTCATGGCCTCGGTGCGGCAGGCGACGATCCAGGGCATGGCCGTGTTTCTGCTTGGCGTGTTCGTGATTCTTGCGGCGGCGTTTTTCACCACTCGCTATTTGCTGGGACTGGCGGAATCCGCGATGAGAGATAAAGAGGAACTCAGTCGCCAGTTCGTACAGGCCAGCAAGCTCGCCGCCATCGGGGAACTGGCTACCGGACTGGCGCACGAAATCAACAATCCGCTTGCCATCATTCTTTCGGAACAGACCAACTTCCTCGACCTGCTCGGCGAAGTCGAGATCGACGAGGAGCACCATCGGGACTTGACCGACAGCGTGTCGCTGGTCAAACGACAGGTGCTGCGCTGCCGTTCGATCACCCAGAAAATGTTGAAATTCGGTCGCCAGGGAGATACCCGTGCCGAGCATATCCAACCTGGCAGGCATTTGGATGAAATCGTCCGCCTTCTCGAAAAGCAGGCCGCCGTCAACAACATTGAACTCCGCCTGGAACTCGACGGGACGCTTCCCGAAATCCTCATCGATTCCGGGGAGTTCGAGCAGGTCATAACCAACCTCGTGACCAACGCCATGCAGGCCGTCAACCGCGAAGGCACGGTGCGCGTCGGTGCGTTCCTCGATCACGAACAAGTGCATTTCACGGTGGAAGACACCGGTCCCGGCATCGCCCCCTCGCATCTGGACAGCATTTTCACGCCGTTTTTCACGACGAAACCCGCCGGAAAAGGCACGGGACTGGGGCTTTCCGTCTGTTACGGCATCATCACCCGCTGGAACGGACGCATCTGGGCGGAATCCGAACCCGGACGAGGCGCGGTCTTCCATTTCACGGTACCCATTGCCGATAAGGCTTCACCCCATTCAACCCCCGAAGGAGCATGACATGGACGAAAACCGGGAGAAAATACGAGTACTTATGGTAGATGACGAAACCGACTTCCTCGAAAGCACGTCCAAAGCGCTACGGCGTCGCGATTTCGACGTCACCACGGCTTCGGACGGGGATCAGGCGTTGAAAGTTTCGGCGGCCCAGGACTTCGATGTCTGCCTGCTGGACGTCAGAATGCCCGGCATCGATGGTCACAAACTTTATTATGCGCTTCACGCGAAGCACCCCGACATGCAGATCGTCATGCTGACCGGCCACGGCGACATACAAAAAGCCTTCGAACTGGGCAGAAACGGGTTGTTCACCTACCTCGCCAAGCCGGTGGAAATCGAGGAGCTTGTCAAGACGATTCAAGGCGCACACAAGGAAGGCATTTCCAACCGTCTTTTCGCCCCCGACGAGTCGCGCAACAACGCCCATGACCGACCCGTAAGGGTATTGCTTGTGGACGACGAACTGGATTTTCTGACTTCGATGTCGAAAGCCCTTTCCCGCCGCAAAATGGAGGTGTTCACCGCCTCCGATGGACGGGCGGCGCTCGCTTTTCTCTCGCGTCGCCGGGTAGATGTCGCGGTGCTGGACGTGAAAATGCCGGGGATCGACGGCATGGATCTGCTGGAGCATGTCAAAAGGGCGCATCCGCTCGTCGAGGTCGTCCTGCTCACCGGTCACGGGAACGTGTCGCTGGCCGTAGAGAGTATGAAAAAAGGCGCGTTCGACTACCTGACCAAGCCGCAGGAAATGGAAGAGTTCGTCTATACCATCCGCGCCGCCGGCAAGCACAAGCGGGAACGGGAAAAAGAACGACAAGAGGCTGAAATCAAAGAGCTTCTCGATAACAATCCGACCTGAGTTTCCCGATTCGTACCCCATCCTCCGTACCGAGCGAGAAGGAGCCGAACCATGCCGACCAGCGGACCCCAGAAAAAGAAAAAAACCGGATATGACAAGTACGTCGAGCCGAAAAAACTGGCTCTCGCCATCGCCGCGTTCGTGGCGATACTTCTGATCCCGCTACCCGATTCCATGCGGGACGTGGCCGTGGAATACACGGCGGGAGAAACTCACGTACTGGATTTCTTCAGCCGGAGTCTCTTCGACAAGCCCTATGAACACTGCGAGCAATGGGAGTCAATGACCGCCCGCGTGCTGGAATTGAGTATGGTTCAGGGCGCGTTGAGCAAAACCCGCGCCATGAAAAAGGACGCCAAGTGGATCGGCAAGGCGGGTTTTCCGAATCGGGCCGCATACGTGGAGAAATACCACGAAAAAATTTCCGGAATTCCCGACGAGCAGTTCCTCACGATGATGAAGAGCGCCCAGGAATTGCGACTTGTCGGCCTGACCTATGCCTCTCTCGACGATGCGGAAAAAAAGAAGGCCGATCGCGCCGCACGCAACATCAAGGTGATCGTCGCGATGATGGCCTTCGTGATTCTCTGTTTTCTCACCGAGGCCATGCCGCTACCCGGCGTGGCGTTCTGCATCGGCCTGATTCTCGTGTTCAGCGGCATCGTGGGACGCAAACAGGTCGCTTCGATGTTCTGGGACGATGCCGTATGGTTCATCATGGGCAGTCTGATGTTCGCGGCGGCCTTCGTGAAAACGGGGGTGGACAAGCGTGTCTGCCTGTTTTTGTTCAAGTTTCTGGCCAAGCCCAGTATCAGCGTGATTACCGGCATCATGATCCTGGTGATTTCCCCAGCAGCGGCGTTCATTTCGGACCATGCGCTGGCGGCGATGTTTTTGCCCATTGGCATGATTCTTTACTCGAACAGTCTCAGCAAGAAAATCCCCGTCGATCCGGAACTGGCGAAAATGCTGTTCATCACCATCGCCATGGCCTGCAACATCGGCGGGTTCGGCTCTCCCTCCGGCGGAGCACGCAACGTCATCATGATGACCTACCTGGAGGACATGTTCGGCATCAACATCGGCTACGGCGAGTGGATCATTTACGCCTTCCCCTTCGTGCTGGTGATGATGGTCTTCCTCTGGGCAATGGTCAACTGGCGCTTCAAACCACAGATCCGCGACCTTTCCCCCGCCTTGACGGTGCTGCGCGAAGATATCTCCCGCACGGGAGGATGGAACCGTAAGCAAATTATCGCCATCGTGATTTTCATCGTCATGCTGCTCGGCTGGATCACCGAGAAAAACCTCATCCTCCAACTGACGGGCATCCGCCTGGGTATCGGTGTCATTGCCGTGGCCGGAGCCGTCGCCTACCTGTTGACCGGTGTCGTAAACTGGCGGGATTATCAGGAAAAAGTGGACTGGGGTGTCGTCTGGCTGTATGCGGGAGCCATCATTTTCGGCAAGGTCATGGCGGATTCCGGGGCTGCGTACTGGCTGGCACGCTCCATCATCGGCATGGTCGAGCCGCTGGGCCTGGCCACCGGCAAAGGACTGCTGGCGCTCGGCGCGCTGGTTACGGCGGGCATGACGCAACTGATGGCGGACGGTCCGGCGGCGGCCTCCGTGGGACCGATCACGCTCAACATGGCGGCGGTCTCGAACCCCGGTACGGTGATCGTTCCCTTCATGGCGCTGGCCACGGCGGCGGCGAGTTCGATGGCCTATCTGCTCATCATCGGCACGCCTCCCAACGCGATCGTCTACGCCAGCGGGCATCTGGAAATGAAGGATTACTTCCGCGTCGGTATTCCCTGCGTGCTGTTCGGTCTGGTATTGTTGATTCTGCTCAGTGCGACGTATTGGGTATGGATCGGCTTCCAAGGCCTGCCCCTGCCGCAATAAGCTTGATACACAAGGAGAAACGCCATGTCGAATATAAAGATTTTACTGGTTGACGACGAACAGGAATTCCGAGCAAGCACGGCACGTACGCTTTCACGACGCGGTTTCGACGTAGACGATGTAGGCGGGGGAGCCGAAGCGCTGGAATACCTCAAAACCACCACGCCGGATATGATCGTGCTGGACCTGAAAATGGCCGACATGGACGGCCTGACGACGCTCCAGCACATCCGCGACGCCCACGGCGACATCCCGGTCATCATCCTCACCGGTCACGGAGATTTCAACAGCGCGCTTTCCGGTATCCGGATGGAAATCGCCGATTTCCTGCAAAAACCGGTGGATATAGACCAACTCGCCGATAAAATCCGCCGTCTGCTCAATGTGAAATTCGCCAAACCACTCGTAGAGCGAACGGTCAAAGACCTCATGGTGCGAGTGGACAGCTACCGCAAAATCTACGCGGACCAGACCATTTCCGAGGCGCTCGAAGCCCTCCGGACGAGTCTGGACGCACCGGTGTCTGGCAAAGTCACCGAGATGGGCCATCGTTCCGTAGTCGTCCTTGACCGGGACGAAAAGGTGGTCGGCCTTCTTCGCATGGTGGACGTGATCGGCATGTCAGTACCGGAATGGATGTTCGACGACCCCTACCGCTCCTTCTACACCGGGATGTTCCTGGCCCAATGCAAGGTGATCGGCGACCGCATCGTCGGCGACTATTTCGACAAGGAGGAAATGATCGCCATCCACGAGCACACACCGCTGATCGAAGCCGCCGTAAACATGGCCGAGCATCGCCTCATCAACCTCCCGGTATTGCGCGGCGGGGAAGTCGTGGGCATCCTGCGGGACAAAGATCTCTTCCGGGAGGTGTTGCACATCGCTTTGGGGGATTGACCTCTTTCACGACGAAAAGCAAAGGAATAATCCATAGATAGGTCGGGCGGAAGATTCGTCCGACCTATTGTCAATTCCCCCAACGAACTCTGTCATTGCGACTCCAACTACGGAAGCCCTCTGGGACAGGTTCCTACCTTGAAAACAGGGGGCATTTTGTCCCCACGCCTTGCGCACGTGGGGCATTTTGTCCCACAGGGGTAAAAACGGATAAAGACCGTGCAATTTCAATCTGTTAAGCCGTTTCCTATGAGTACTGCACACGACGACCGGTACAATTTGCCTCATGTATACACGTTCTTGAATTCTCGATAAAAATCCGAAAAGTGGCGTGTTTTCAGGATCTTGTGAAAATGGCGCACGTTTTGCTCCTCCGGGGGGCGGCTTCGCCGAAAGGAGGGAAGTGCGCCATGCAGGAAACCCAAAATCAGATCACGCACAGTGCGGCTCTCGCCCGCGCCTTCAAACCGACGGACATTTCTCTGAAAAAGCTGCGCAACACGATCCTGCTGCGTCTGCTGCTCGTCTCCCTGGTGCCATTGCTGATTCTGTCCCTGTATTTCCATCACCAGTTTAAAACCACGTTGGAGAATCGTAGCGAGCTTCAACTCGAAACCCTGGTGTCCGGGCACGGACAGGCCGTGGATCGCTTCATCCAAAACAAGATTTCCGCGCTTACGGGCGTCGTGCACTCCAATCTCATCGCACTGCCGCCGACGAAAACGGAAGTCGAAAAGCTTCATAAGGTATTGAAATCACTGGATGATACCATCCTGGATGTCGGTGTTTTCGACCACGAAGGCCGTCACGTGGCCTACTCCGGCCCATATGAATTTCTCGAAAGCAAAAACTACCACCGCGAGGCGTGGTTCCGGGTGCTGATCGACACGGACGCCCGGTACTATATCAGCGACGTGTACCTGGGGTATCGGGACCAGCCCCACTTCATCATTGCAGTCAAAGCACGCACCGAAAAACAGACCTGGGTGCTGCGGTTGACGGTCAACCTGGAGAAATTCCAGGAGTTCGTGGACGACGTCGGACCGCTCGGCCAGTCCCATGCCTTTATCGTCAACCATGCGGGTATCTACCAGGTGGTTCCGGCGACCCTGGGGCGTCCGCTGCAACCTACGGAAATGAAAGAGACAATCCAGGCTGCGGGAGACAGGCTTTTCGAAACGGAAGTGGCTGGCGAGGAGTACCTCGGCGTGGCGCTTTCCCTGGAAACCGTGGACTGGAAGCTGGTGGTGATCCAGAACCGGGCGGTGGCTTACGCGCCGATCCAACGCGCCCAGATCATCGTCGCGGCGATCATCCTGCTGGGCGTGTTCGTGACCATCATCGCCTCGTTGCTGGCCACGTCGACTTTAATGCGCCAGTACGCCCATTCCGAGGCCAACCGGGCCGAACTCATCAGCCAGCTCGTCCAGGCGGGAAAAATGGGCACGATGGGGGAAATGGCCGCCGGTGTGGCCCACGAGATCAACAACCCGCTGGCGATTATCCTGTCGGAAATCGGCGTGATGGAAGACCTGCTCGATCCCCGCATGAGCCAGCATTTCGAACCGGAGGATTTCCGGCGGCGGCTGAACTCGATCCGGGAGGAATCCAACCGCTGTCGGAGCATCATTCACAAACTGCTCGGTTTCGCACGCCGCAACAAGCCGAAAATTACCGATTGCAACCTGCGCGGAATCATCGATGAAACGGTGGAACTCGTCCGCAAGGAACTTTCGCTGGAAAACATCGAGATTCTCGTGGATGTAGACCCGCGCATTCCCCCCATCCACACCGACGAAAACCAGCTTCGGCAGGTGCTTATCAACCTCGTGCGCAACGGCGCGGACGCCATCGGCAAGGACGGGAGAATCACCGTCAATGCTCACGATATGGGCGAAAAAGTCAGCCTTATCGTCGCCGACACGGGTTGCGGCATCGCCCCGGAGCACATCGAACAGATTTTCATGCCGTTTTTCACCACCAAGGACGTAGGCAAGGGAACCGGGTTGGGCCTGTCGATCACCCACGGCATCGTCACCAACCTGGGCGGAACGATCAATGTGACCAGCGAAGTCGGAAACGGAACCGCGTTCGAGCTGATTATTCCCAAGACTCACAGTTGAAAAGGAATCGCAATGGCCGGAAATCACAAGGATATCCTGATTGTCGATGACGAAGTGAAATGGACGGAAAACCTCGCCCAACGCCTGAAACTGCGGGACATGAGCGTGCACACCGTCAACCTGGGAGAGGAAGCGATCCGGCAGGTGCGTTTGTACGAATACGACGTGGTGCTGCTGGACCTCAAGATGCCGGGCATGAGCGGCGAGGAAGTCTTGAAGGAAATCAAGGCGTTGCAGCCAACGACCCAAGTCATCGTGCTCACGGGCCATGCAACCTATCAGTCGGCCACGCAGATCGGTCGCCTGGATGCCTACGCCTTCCACGAGAAAACCCTCGACTTCGAAGAATTGCTCGCCGAAATCGACATGGCCAAGCGGGACCGCCTGAACCTGCTGGCGCGCCACGACAAACTGGCCGATCCCACACCGGGATTCTGGCGCAAAATGTTCGGCGTCACCAATTACCGGCCACTGTTCATTCTCATCGGTTTTCTGCTCTTCGGCCTGGTACTGGCGATTCCCGCGCCGGATTCTCTGACAAATCTCGTTTCCACCCCGAAGACGGGAGCCCTCGACGATCCGATCAGCGGCTACGCCTCGTTCAAGGAAATGCCCGCCGGGATCGCAATCAAGGATTTTTACGGGGAAAAGGCCAAGCTGGTTGCGAAGAAAGGCGAGAAACTCTCCACCGAAACGGCTTCGTTCAAAGTGAAAATCATGATCGGGCTGCTGGTTATCGCAGCGTTTTTCTGGGGTACCGGTGCGATTCCCATCGGTTTCACGGCAATTTTAATCGCCGTGGTGCTGTACTGGTTCCAGATCATGCCGCCCGAACTCGTCGCCAAGTCGTTTTTGAAGGACTCTGTATTGTTCATTTTCGGCGTGCTGGCAATGTCGGTGGGCATCGCGAAAACCGGCCTGGACCGACGCATCGGGGTGTTGTTGCTCGGTTTGAGCAGCAACATGCGGCGCTTTCTGTTCATATTCGTGCCGCTGTTTTCCGTCACCGCGTCGTTCATTTCCGAGCACGCCCTCGTGGCCTTCATCACGCCGATCATGCTCGTGGTGTACATGGCATCGATCAAAACCGCCGGGTTGAAAAGCGACAAATACTTAGCGATGACGCTGCTTTTGATTATCACCTGGGCGGGCAACATCGGCGGTCCGGGATCGCCCAGCGCCGGGGGGCGCAACGCCATCATGCTGGGTATTCTGAAAGATTACGGCATCGCGCCCAGTTACGGCGAGTGGGTGATGTACGGCCTCCCCTTCGTACCCGTCATGGCCCTTGTCATCGGACTGTATTTTTACTTCGCCATTGCCCGGAAAGTGAAAGTCAAGCAGGTCAACATCGCGAAAATCGTCAAGGAAGAATCCCGGCGGCTGGGTCCGATGGTCCGTAACGAATACCTGATGGCGGTGGTGCTGGGAATCGTGATCCTGGGGTGGATCACGCTTTCGAGCACCTACGGCATGGCCGGTCCGGTGCTGTTGGGCCTGCTGCTGATGTCGTTGATGCGCCTCGTGCGCTGGAAGGATATCACCCGCATCAACTGGGAGGTCGTCGCCCTCTACGCCGCCGCCACGGCACTGGGCAAGGGACTGGCGATGACCGGTGCAGCACTCTACATCGCGAAAGGTTTTCTGGCGATTCTTCCCGATTCGATGAGCAGCGGCTCCGGTCTGGCCATTGCCGCCAGCGCGATGACCGCCGTCATGACCAACCTGATGAGCGACGGTGCGACCGTCTCGGCCATCGGTCCCATTACCGTACCCATGGCAGTTTTGGCCGACACCCACCCGTGGATGATCGGCCTGGCCACGGCCTTCGCCTCCTCGTTCGCGCACATCCTTATTATCGGTACGCCCAACAACGCCATCGTCTACGCCCTGGCCGAGAACCCGGAAACGGGAGAACGGCTGATTACGCTGGGCGATTTCGCCAAGCACGGGGCGGCTATCTTCCTGCTTTCATTGATGGTTCTCTGGGGGTGGACCATCGCCATTCACTGGAACTGGCTGGGATTCCCCGCCATGTAAAAACGGCTCGACGGCGAGCCCCAACCACAGGAGATCGATCGTGGAAAAGAAAATCAGACTGCTGTTCGTGGACGACGAAAAGAAGTTCCTCGACAACATGACCACCCGACTTCGACTCAGAGATATCGACGTCAGCGCCTTCACCAACGGAAAAGACGCCATGGAAACCATCGAAGGCGGCGCACGCTTCGACGTGGCGCTGCTGGACCTTAAAATGCCGGGCATGGACGGCGAGGAGTTGCTCAACCGCATCAAGGAACACGATCCCAGCGTCGAAGTGGTAATTCTGACCGGCCACGGGTCAATTCAGTCGGCCACCAGCCTGACCCGTTCGGGAGCCTACGAATACCGGTTGAAGCCCTGCGAACTGGACGACATCATTACGTCCATTACCAACGCCTTCACGAAAAGGCTCAAGGCCAAAGATGAAGCGCACGCAAAACGGGTCGAAGAGGTGATGAGCCGCGCCACGGGATTGAGTCCGATGGAGCTTCTCTCCGAGTTGAGGAAAATCGAAACCACGTAAAAAAACCCGGAGAAATTCGTCACTTGGAAGTGGAAGTTAGGATGAAAAACCGGTACAGTTTTATCGGGTAAAGGATTCACCCGGCCCGACGGAATCGGAGCTGCGAGATGGCTGAAACGGAACGAATGCGGATACTTGTGGCCGAGGACGACCGCGAAATGCTGGAGTTGCTCGACCAGGTGCTTTCCGAGGAAGGCTACCGCGTCAAGGCGGTGTCCGATGGCGCGGCGGCTCTGAAAGAACTGGAAACGGGAGATTTCGATCTCGTGCTGACCGATATCCGTATGCCGCACGCCTCCGGCCTGAACGTGCTGGAACGGGCGCGAGCCTCTTACCTGCATCAACCGGTGATCCTGATGACGGCCTTCGGCAGCATCGAATCCGCCGTGGAGGCAATGAAGGCGGGGGCCTATTCGTACATTCCGAAGCCGTTCGATCTGGACGAATTGCTGGCCCAGGTGGGAGAAGTCGCGCACCAAGTGCGCCTGCGGCACGACACATCCCCGGCGGCCATCGCCGACGGCCCGTTTCCGATCGTGTTCAAAAGCAAGGCATTTCAACATGTTATGGACCTGGTGGCCGACGTGGCCGACAGCCAGGCCACCGTATTGGTCACCGGCGAAAGCGGGACGGGCAAGGAACTGGTCGCGCGGGAGATTCACCGCCGAAGTACCCGTAAAGACGAGGAATTCGTGGCGTTCAATGTGACGGCCATCGCCGAAAATCTCGTCGAAAGCGAACTGTTCGGTCATCTAAAAGGGTCGTTCACGGGGGCGGTATCCGACAAAATCGGCCTGATTCAGAAAGCCGCCGGAGGCACGCTGTTTCTCGATGAAGTGGGCGACATGAGTCAGGCCATGCAGATCAAGCTGCTTCGTTTCATCCAGGAACGACGCATCCGCCGTGTGGGTTCGGTAAACTCCGACGAGGTGGACGTGCGCCTAATCGCGGCGACGAACCGGAACCTTTCGGAGCGCATCCGGCAGGGATCGTTTCGCGAAGATCTGTATTACCGCCTGTCCGTGGTGAACGTCTACCTGCCGCCCTTGAGAGAGCGCCGGGAGGATATCGTCGAGCTGGCCTACCATTTCCTGCGGCGTTTCAACAAGGAAGGCCAGATCACCGGTTTCGCACCGGAAGTGCTGGCCCTGCTGGCCGATTATCCATGGCCGGGAAACGTGCGGCAATTGGAAAACGCCATGGAATACGCATCGTTACGACGCAAACAGGGGACGATCACCAAGACGGATCTGCCGCAGTGGCTGGGGACCGATGCGGAAAACCAACCACTCGACGGACGTTCGCTCGACGCCGTGGAACGCCAGCACATCGAACAGGTACTGGCCGACTGCCAGGGCAACCAGTCGCGTGCGGCACGTATCCTGGGCATCAATCGGCGCACGCTGGGAAGGAAACTCAAGCAGTACGAGGAAAGCTGAAATTCAACGGGGCGCGGAGCGTCGAAACACGTCTCTCCCCGTGGAAATCTTTCGACGGGCGGGATTTCAAACGGATCGGGGATCGATGGCGACCAGACAGACATCGTTGAGAAAAATGCTCGCCTTCTGGCTGGGAGCCATGATCGTCCTGCCTACCCTTCCCCTCGCCGTCATCACCTGGTACGGCTACCGCAACGAAGTTCGACAGTTCGAACGCCAGCTTCAGGAAACCAACCGCCAGTTCACGGTGTTGGGCGGCATGTTGCTGGGAGGCATCCTGCTGGACGTGGCGCAACGACTCGAACGAGTGGACCTCGACACGCTGAAACAGGGAGATCTTCCCTTCGACCACGCCGAAATCGTTTCCACCGACGGCATCCTGCTGGCTTCTACGCTGAACCCGGAAGAAATCGGCAAAAAGCGGCTCGATTCGCATACTTGGAGAACCATCCAGGGTCTTGGAAGCCGTCCGTTCGAAATCACCGACGTGGCGAACGTCCCCGGCCTGGACGAAGGTCGCGTGCTGTTGAGGGTCGCTCCTATGGGAAACGACGAGCAGTATCGAATCGGCGTTCTGGCCCCCGATTACCTGCGCTATCATCTGACCTCCCGGTTTCAATCCCTCATCAACCGGCACATCTACGCCATCGACACCAAGGGCGCGCCGATCTTTTACAGCCATCCCGAATTGACGCGCAGCCCGGACCAGTTCCGCCGCAACCGACCGGTACAGGTCTTTCTCGAAGGAAAAGAAGGCCCGGTCGGCTACAAAAGCGCCCTTTCAGGGCGAAACCGTCTCGGGTACGTATCCCTTATGCCCGAAACCGGCTGGGGCATCGTCGCCAGCGCAGACATCGTGGAAAGTATGCTGGACATCCGCGACCGCTTCACGTGGCTGATCGTGGTGCTGATCGTTTCCGGTGCACTGGCCTTGCTGATTTTCTTTCTTTTCAGTTCCCGGCTGGTATTTCCGCTGTCCGAACTGGCCCGCGATATCCGCAAGAGGGACCGGGATCTCCACGCCCCAGTGAAAGCCCCGGAATCCATCGACCGCATTCGCGAGTTGTCGCAGCTCGTCGAGGATCTCAACGCGTACATCGACCATTGCGTGGCAGCCGAGCGAAAAACCGTTCAGGCGGAGAAAATGGCGACCCTGGGTGAGTTGACTACCGGCCTGGCCCACGAACTCGGTACCCCGCTGAATGTCATCCGGGGGAGGGCGCAATGGGTCAAACGGAAGATTCCCGGCGAGGCCGAAACGCAGGTGGCGCTGGACGGCATCGTGCGGCAGACGGAACGCATCACGGGGCTGATTCGAAACCTTCTCGACATCGCACGGCTCAAGCAGGTGACTCCCGAATACATCGACCTGCGCCACCTGCTGCAAAAAGCGTGGAATCTCGCAGCCGAGATGCATCCCGGTGTTCGCTGCGAGTTTTCTTTTCCCGACACGGATGTCACCGTATATGCAAGACGCCGACCGATGGAGCACGCGGTGCTCAATCTTTTCACCAATGCCTGCCAGGCGATGGGCGGCGAGGGACGGCTGTTCGTGCGCATCGAGCGGCCCGATGTGTCGGGACCGTGGCGGATCGAGATCGAGGACACCGGTCCCGGCATTCCCCCGGAACATCTGGGCGAAATCTTCAAGCCGTTTTTCAGCACGAAAAGCGCCGGTGAGGGCTCCGGCCTGGGACTGGCCCTGGTGGAACGGGTGATCCGCGAAAACGGCGGTTCCGTGTCGGCGCTCTCGGAATCCGGCAAGGGTGCGGTATTTGAAATCACACTTCCCTATTCCAGCGATCCGGCATCAAAAGCTTAGGAAAATCCGCCTGTTTTTGTTACATTACATTCATGAAAAAATATTATCCGATAAAGAGTTGCACGGCTTGTGGAGTGGTTCTTATTTGATTTTAACCCGGAAAATTCATGAGGATCGTAGCGAGACGCCGAAAACCGAAGATATTTCAAGAAGTTGGATCGGTTTTCACCCACAGGCATACTGAACAGTCTGTCGAGGATGAAAATCGTGAAACGAGTGAAAGATCGAGAGTTTTCAAGTCGTAGTAGGTTTTGTGAATTTTTCGGGTTAACGATAGAAAACCATGGAAACAGAGGGTGGCACGAGCCAAGCGACGTGAAACGTCCGCTTGCCCGTGTACGAACGATGCTCATGGGCAACCTGCGGTTGCCCATGGCACCCGCGAAAAATGATCGCTAACCAATAAAAAGCCGCTATAAAAGCGGACGAACATTCGGAGTCCCCGGCATACATCGAAAAGCAACTGAAAAACGGATCGTTTCTTACATATGCATACAGGTGACAACTCCGGCAAGTATACGAAAATACTTCGAACACCAACCAATTCAACAGGTTGCGCAGACTCTCGCCGGGTGAAAACAATAGGATTTGAAAGGATGCGTCATGGAACATCGGATGCCTTGGGTATTTTTGCTGATTTTTTCGCTGTTTTTGGGATCTTGCGGCCTTTTGGAGAATGACGACGAGGAAAAAAGCGGGACGGGAGACCCCTGCACGGATTCGACCGATTGCCAGACCGGATTGATCTGTAAAAACCAAATCTGTGTGGAAGAAGAAACGATTCAGGAAGGCGACGAAGACCAACAAGCCGAAGCTCTTGAAAACGAACAGGAAGAAGAGGGAGACGGCGAACTCGTGTGGCAGAATCCTGCCGCGCTGGACCAGATGAAGTGGCAGGCGGCGATGGATTACTGCGAAGCCCTGGTGCTCGATGAATTCGAGAACTGGCGACTGCCGACCATTGGGGAACTCCGCACGTTGGCAAAAGGCTGCGAGGCTACGCTTCCGGGAGGCTCCTGTATGCTGAACGACACCTGTTACGCCTCGAACTGCCGAAACGACGACTGCGACGGATGCGCCGAAAACGAAGGCCCCGAAGACGGATGTTACTGGCAAAGCGACCTGGAAGGGATTTGCCTGGGATACTGGTCTTCTACAACAGTGGAAAACGACGAGGAAAAAGCCTGGTTGTTCGGCTTCGGCTCTGCCGTGATATACTACGGGTCAGGCAAAGAAACGTACAATGCCAACGTTCGCTGCGTGCGACCATAAAAGTTTGAATTTACAGGATTATTTCCCGCATCGACGGCGTCCTGCACCCTGAAAGGCACGTGTAAATGCGACTTTTCCTGAAAATCTGGATCGTGTGCATTTTATTGGTTTTTTCCGGGTGTGCCTCCGATTCCCAGTCTAAAGATGAACCGGCGGAGGGGGATTTGGATCATCTGCCGGGTTCGGTTCCTTGGGGAAACACGGGCGATTCCGACGAAACTGCGGTCGTCGCCGATGCGGACCTTCAGGAATTCGATGCGGATCAAGAACCCGATCCGGAATCTGCCGACGAGAATGCTTCCGAGGACTCGGATGAGCCGGGAGAGGAGGAGGCAGAGGTTGAAGATCCGCCGCAATCCTGCCACTTCGGCTACGACTTTCAATACGACCGAACCATCAGCCTCATCACACCTCCGGAGGACTATCCCCTCGTGCGCCCGGATTCTCCCGGAGCGGTGGTCTACCCCGAACCAGCGCCGCAAGGCTATTGGACTCGGAAAGCCGGGTCGGGGGAACGGTCGGACCTGGTGATGCCGACTTCTACCGACGACATGCCGAGGTTCGAACGGGGATTCGAGTGGAACAACGGTATCCGTTGCTACGAATTGAACGATGGAGCGCGGTATTTGGATGAAGAAGAGGCCTTCGATCTTTACGCGGACATTCTCCTCGCGATGTTTCAGTGGCCCATCGATGTTCAACCCGAACAACGCACGGTTCTGGGCCTGCGGGGAGCCTATCCCGGGACCTTTGCCTGGCACGGAAACCGGCCCAATCGCTTCAACGATACGTTGGTGTTGTTGTGGATGGACAACATAGGCATCAAACACGTGCGCGAATTCGCCGGGCACACCGACACCGGACCGGTGGATTTCGGTGCGGACAGTTCCTCGTCGCTGTATCCCAACCGCCGTTACCAGTACATCAACGGCTGGCACCGTGGCTACAATGCCTTGCAGATTCAGGAATGGAACTACATGGTGCGCAACGACACCAACCACAACGGACATTGGGACAGCGACCGGAACGGCTGGCTTCCCCCGGACGGCGACGATTATTACCGGATCGGTTCGGCCCACAACATCCATCTGGCAAGCGTCGATGCCCCGCTTTTCACCGCCCCGGTCGATTACACGTCTGCGGGATGCCAGGTTATTCCGGGGATCGTCAATTGGACCGAATTCATCGTGAACGCCTGGACCGCGGAAGACGATCCGATAGACTACTTTCTCGTGGATGTCCGCGATATTCCACAGGAAGTCTGGACCCCTTGCGCCGAACCCAACGGCAGCCACGCCTGTCCGTATCGTATCGAGTCGCTGCCCGTCACACTGTACGGAGACACCTCCCTCTCGTCTCAGAATCGGTTCGATACCTACAATTGTGCAGCTTCCACGGACGAAAGCGGCCCGGAAATCGTCTACGTGTTGCAGTTGGAAACCAGCGGGACTCTAGCGGCTGAAATCTTCGTTGATGACGAGGAATCGTGCGACCCGGACATTCACGTCCTCGAAGGGGACGATCCCGACGCCTGCCGCGCACGGGGGCACCAATGGCTGGAGGTGGAAGTCTGGCCGGGTCGGTATTTCATCGTCGTGGATACCTGGGTCGATGAATCCGGCACGGCCTACCCCGGCCCGTATCGATTGGAACTCGATCTCCAGGAAACGGATCTAACGGAGTAAGAATACTAATGATTGGGGACGGTTAGCCCGCATTATTCATGAGGATCGTAGCGAGACGCCGAAAACCGAAGATATTTCATGAAGTTGGACCGATTTTCACCCGCAGGCATACTTTACAGTCTGTCGAGGATGAAAATCGGGAAACAAGTGAAAGATCGAGGATTTTCAAGTCGCAGTAGATTCTTCATGAATTATGCGGGTTAGAGCACTTCGGCCAGAACGTCGGCTGCGCTCAACGCCCGTTCCCGCATGTGTTGACTGGTCGGGGCGAGTCGTTCGCGGATTTCCTGCTCGTGATCAAGCATGTCTTTGACCTTGGCTAGTCGGTCATGTCGGCGATACTCAGGCTGTATTCCGAATCCCCGTACATTTCCTTGGTGATTTTGTTCCCTTTTTCGGTGGAAACCAGCAGCATCGTGGGCGTGTTGGTCGAAAATCCCGCCAACGAGCAGTGAAAACGCATGGTCAACAGCACATTGGCCTGGGATACCGCCCATTTCGTCTTTCGCGCCCCGAGTCCCTGGGGAAGCATCGATGTCCTGCCGGGGAATTCACGGGTGATTTCCAGGTATACTCTCTCAAGCAGTTCGAAATCTTTCCGAACGTGGGGAACGAGCAGAATCTTGATCGGAAGATCGCTCAACAGCCGGCGAACGAGCATGAGCAACTCGTCCTGCACTTCCCGAAGAGGCCGATGCCCTTTGACGTGCTCGATGGCCGAGAGCGTGAAATTGACAGCCAGCGTCTTGTACTTGTCTTTATTTTTCTCGAAAAAGGGTGTTTCGAACGGTTCGGGCTTCATTAAAAAGGCCGGGTCTGCAGCGAGAAATACATTCTCCGTCAGTCCCAGGGTATCCCGCAGGTAATGATAGGACGCATGTTCCCGGACGATGATGGCCCGACAGGCCTTGAGATGCTCGACGAGTTCTCCCAAACGCGGTCCGGCTTTTTCGAGAGGCCCCACCGAAGCACACCAGATCACGTAAGGCTTGCCGAGTTTCATGATGTCGTTTCCCACACTTACAATGGGATACGGGAACGGCCAATCCTTTTCTTTGTCCGCAAAGGTATACAAATCTCCCCCGATGGAAAGCACGCAATCCGCTTGCTTCACGAGGTTTTTGCGCCATTCTACGATATCGGGTGAAAGCAGGCCCGCCTTCCGGCCAACCATCTTGCCCAAGGAGGTCAATCGTGTTTCCCGCCAGCCGCTTTTGACCGTCACCCCGCTGTCACTCCCCAGAACGCGGTCGTAGTCCGGGGGTCTCCATCCCATATGGGGAAACCAGACTTCCGCGTCAGGAAAACGATGCCGCAGGATGTGCGGAGTTCCCAAAACGATGGCGTCGCATCCGTAATTGCTTCCGATTCCCGTCCCGATCAGCAAGAATTTATGGCTCATTTCGAACGATCTCTTTCTAGGCAAAGACAAAGCCAAAGGGAGCTAAACAAACCCCTTTTCTCGGTGTAAACTATGGCAACAATTCTTCCGATGCCTGCTTCCACGTTTTACACGACACAAAAAAGACCCCCGGCTCACCAATATTTCGCGCATCATATCGTCTTCACGAGGGGTTATCAACGAAAGGAGAGGAGCCACGAAGAGTGATTTCGACTGCCGGAATCCTGGAAAAATCGGTAAAAACAGGGTGGAATTTTTCTCGGAGAAATCATTTTTAATCCGCAGATTTCATCCGAGAGTAGCGATTTCCCGAAATTTTCACTCACCTCCAAGAGAGATCTTAGGGCAGGAAAATCCTTGAATCCGCGCGAATCTCTACGATACGTTGCCTTCCGCTACGATGGACTTGGGGGAGCGACGAAGCTTTGTTGCGTCCCGGTTCAGGATTCCATGACGACTTTTTCCGGCCATCGTCGTCCGTTCACGCGGGACTACACGGAATCTCGATGGAAACTGTCACACGTGGGGAGGAAGATTCGCTACGGATCGTCGCGTTGAAGCGTACATTGAAAGCATCTAAACTTTACCGGCTCCATCCTGAAGAAATCATTACTGAAAACGAGGTTGGAGGCGAATCGGAAACCGGCATGAAAAAAACAACCGACTTGTCTTCGAACGTTCCCCCGAGGAATTCCTTGTTCCATGCGAGGTGCGTATGAACGTCAAAGACAGACTTCCCGCATCGGCACAGCGTCTGATTCAACGGATCGAAAAGTCGCCGATCGGTTCCCGACTGGCCAAGGGCGTTTTCTGGTCCGTCGCCGGAACGTTTATCGCCCAGGGTCTGATGTTCTGCGCCTCGATTCTGGTCGCGCGTTTCCTGGGAAAAGAAGGCTTCGGCGAGCTGGGAATTATCTGGTCCACCATCGCCATGTTCGGCTTGTTCGCCGGGTTCGCCATGGGCCTGACCGCCACCAAGCACGTCGCAGAATTTCGAGAAAAGCAACCCGAACGCGCCGGGCGCATCATCGGTATTTCCGCGATGTTCACTGCAGCGACCGGCGGACTGGTGACCGTGGGATTGTTGATTTTCGCCCCCTTGCTGGCCGAACAAACATTGAATGCCCCCCATTTGGCGGGAATGTTGCGCGTGGGTGCGATCATCCTGTTCGTGACCGCCCTTAATGGCGCCCAAACAGGTGCTCTTGCCGGTTTCGAAGCCTTTAAAACCATCGCGAGCGTGAACCTTCTGGTCGGACTGCTCGAGTTTCCGATTCTCATCACCGGCGCTTATTTTTTCGGACTCGAAGGGGCTGTCTGGGGTATGGCCACCAACCTGTGCATTACCTGGACGCTCAACCACATCGCGCTTCGAAAAGAGTGCAAAAAACACAACGTTCCCGTTTCCTTCGAAATTACCCGCGAAGACTGGGCCATTTTATGGAGTTTCTCCTTGCCGACAGTGCTCGGCGGTATGCTGGTCGGTCCCGTGCGATGGGCCTGCAATGCCTTCCTGGTCAACCAGCCGGAAAGGTATTCGCACATGGGCATTTTAAATAGTGCCTTGATCTTTCACAACCTGCTGCTCGTCGTCAACGGCATGTTGAACGCTCCCCTCTTGTCCCTTCTTTCCAACGTGGGAAACGCCAAGAGTAACAAACTTGAAACGGCGAACATCCTTTCTTCGTGGCTTCTCGGGCTTTCCCCCGCCATGCCGCTGCTATGTCTGCCGGAAGCCGTACAGGTGTTGCTTGGCCCGGAGTACCAGGGTCAGGCTTTTAAAACCACGTTCGCCATCGTGGTCTTTTATTCGACCATTTTGACGTTCCGCAGCGGATTGCTGCGGGTGCTGATCTCGAAAAACCTTCTGTGGTGGGCTTTGGAAACAACCTGCTATGGGCGGCTGTCTTGCTTCCCTGTGCGTACTATTTTTCCAAATGGGGCTTCATCGGATTGGCGGCGTCGTTCGCCATCGCATACGTGGTGATTTCCATCGTTTTCGTGCCAGTGTACATGATTAAAGCAGAAGTTCCGAAAAAGCTGCTGATTTCCCCGGAAACGGTGCTGATCTGGCTGATTATCGTAACATTAACCGTCGCCTCCTTCTGGGATATACCGATCATGTACCGTATTATGGCTCTGCCCGTCATCATCGCCCTGATCGGTTGGGCTTTAAAAAGAGTGTGGCAACAAAATACCGTAGAAACGAACGCGGCGGATTGATAAGAGCGATATACGAACCAAAATGCTTTTTATGGGGAAGATGTAGCCTGTTATTCATGCCATGGGCATGGGTTCGAGGAGGACACGCAACATTATGAGTAAAACCCGGAAACTCATTGGAAAACTGCTGGGACCGCAGGTCAAATCCGCCATTCGCGACTATTCCGACGTCCCGGGATTGCTGGCCAAAGATCTCCGCAATTTGATCGAATTCATTCAAATCAATCGAAAATACCAGGACGACCCGGAAGTCCTCCTGGGAGAATTACGCACCTCGGCCCACATCGTCGACAAGGGATTGCAGGCGAACGATTGGCAGGCAGGCCGCAGTCAAATGTTCTACCGGCGAATGTGCGAGCAGATCGATCAATTGAAGACCTCCGAGTTCACCGACGATCCCTCCTATCAATGGGCGGTCGGCAAACAACAGGAATACAACGAGGCACAGACATCCGGCCCCATGGCTCTGCCTTTGGAAGAAGCGGCCCCGGAAAAGCGCGTTTCCAAAGAAGCGCTGGTGAAGCTCATCCTCGGACGACGCTCCACCCGGTCTTTCCTGGACCGACCGCTCGAAACGGAGACCATCAAGGAACTGGCCAACGTGGTCAACTGGTCCCCGACGAGTCGCAACCGCCAGCCGGCCAAAATCTTCGCCACGCAGAACCTCGAAAAAGTCGCCGCCAGCCTGCAACAATGCACCGGAGCGACTTGCATCGGTCCTGCAACCCCCTGTTTTATGGCGGTTTGTGCGGACAAGCGCCTGTACAAAGCCGTGGACCGCGACGTGCCATTGATCGATGTTTCGCTGGGCCTGCAAAACATGCTGCTTCTCGCCCATGCACAAGGCATCGAAGCCACGCTGTTGAACTGGATGCACCACACCCCCGAGCAGGATGCCATGCTTCGGAAAACGCTAGGAATTCCGGAATATTACCGGATCATCGTCAACGTCATCGCCGGATATCCCGCCAAATCGGCCCCGACACCGGAAAGAAAAAGCTGCGACTTGGCCTGCACCATCGTGGAATAGCCGCTTCGATGGCAGGTTTTCCTGGATTTTATCGATAGTTTGCGGTCGGACAAATCCCTAAAAAGACCTGTTATTTCCCAGCTTTAAGAAGCTGTTCCAGGACATTCTTGTCGAAACCGGGTACAAGACGCCCTTTCCAGTCGATCACCGGAACCCCGCCGGTTTGTTGTCCGGCACGCGTCATTTTGGCCTGGAGTTCGATTGAGGCTTGCTCGTCCTTCTCGATGTCCTTTTCCACGAAGGATACGCCATGGGATTTGAGCCACTTTCGAGCGGCTTTGCAGTATCCGCACCAGGCGGTGGAATACAGGATGATTTGATCCGTATTTGGCGTCAATGGCACGTTTTGGAGTTGCTGGGGCGTGGCCTGCGCGAACGCCTTCGGGGCTTCGTTGAGCTTCCACTTGCGTTTCAGCTTGATCGCCTGGTCGAATTTGGCCCTGTTTTCCACCCTCAACGTGAAATGCCCCCGCTCGTCCAGGCGTTCCAGGTCGGCCACCACCACCGAATCGGCGGAGCCGCGCTCCTCGGGCGAAAGGTTGAGGTCGATCACCACCACATCGTTGCGGAAGGCGTCGGGCACCTCGTCGGCTTTTTCCACGGCGTGAAAGTTGCCCTGTTCGTCTATATAATTGTACAGGATGTTTTCAGTGGTTTCGTCAATGGGACGCAACACCGGGTTTTTATCCGGCTTTTTTTCGACGCTTTCCTGGGGTTCCTTTTCGGCCTTCGAACAGGAAAACCCGACGATCAGGCATAAGCACGCAAAACTCCAGAACAATCGCTTCATCATGACCATACCGGAAATGGCGGGGAATATCCCTGCATGAAATCGTGGCCGTGCGTTAGATGGGCTTCACCTCGATAATAACGATGAGTTTCAGGTCCATCTGCACGGTTGGGTTGTCGCCCGATTCGACGTACTGCATCACGATGTCTTTGGGAATGAACACCTCGCGATGGGGAATCGTAATCATGTCGAAGGAGAAATCGTAATCGTTTTTAATGGTTTCCGAAATCTCCGTAATGTTGGACAATTGCCGTTGAATGCGGATGTCTCCGGACGACTCCGGGAATTTCACGTCATCGTCAGGCATGAGTTCGGACCAGTAGTGGTAAATCCGATGCGTGCTGCCCAGTTTGACGAGGCTGTAAGCGCCGATCCCGTCGTTTTTGAGAATATCCGACCCGTCGCAGTAAGAGCGAACTTCGCTTTCCGACATGGCGCAGATATCTTCGAACCAGTACTGCCGTTCGCAGAATTCATCAAGGGTCTCGGTTTCGTCGCAGAAATCGGCGAGATCCGGAATTTCGAACAGGCCCAACTTGTCGCAGTTTGCCTGTTCATCTTCCGTAAGCGAGTCGTGGTTGACGAAATGGCAGGCCCATTCCGCTTCGGATTTGTGCTCCTTGCTGAAAAAGACGTCCACACTGGGGATGTCTGCCGGAATTTCATTGTCCTTGATTTTGTAGGTCACGTCCCGGACGAAAATTCCGCGAAGGTATTTTCCGTATTCGCTCAATTCTTTCGATTCCTTGGCGAAGTCGATCTGCCGGGTTACGGGAGCCATACGACAGGAAAGCATGGCGATTTCGGCGTCATATCCGGGTTCGCCCTCTTCGAGTTCGCGGCAGTAGCGGGAAAAACTCTTGTTGAACTGGCTGTCTTCCTCCAATTCCCCATCGAGTTCTCCTTCAAAGTCCCCATCGAAGTCGCTGTCCACGTCGCCGTCTGCGGCGGGTTCGGAACCTGCCGCCGCAAGCTGGAGTTCGAATTCAAGGGCGTCGCTGCCATCCTCCATGAAAGGATACTTGATTTCCAGAGGAAGGGTCTGCATGTCGTCGCAGACCGACCCTTGCATCACCATGAAACAAAACGCGCAAAATATGGCCAAGGAAAGTGCGTGCGCCCGAAAGCCCATCCGATTCATTCGTCACCACCTGTCGAACACGGTTAGGATCAATACGAGTCAACATCCCCGTCCGATTTCCGGGAATCGTTCGCCTATGATTTTAACAAAGCCTTCGAAAGGGTGCAAGCTTTCCCACAACCAAGATCCGTATAATGACGCAAACGTGGTTCATTCTCCTTGACGGAGATGCGTTCATGAGCTCGGATCGACCGTTGTTTCTTTAAAAAAAGGGGCTGTTTTCCACCGCTTCCAAAATGGACGCCGATTCAAGCCACGTGATTGGACGACCCGTTTTTCCTGGGAAATACCAATCTCGTCGTGCTGCCTCCCTGTCCGTTTTTCTCGATAATGTACCGGCCATGATTGTACGTATATAGGAGAAAAGACCCCACGGCGAGATCGAAATATTTTTCCTGGGTGGACCACACGGCCTCCAGGGTGCCATCGGCGGCCAGGCGAATCTCCTCATCGTCGGGTGGTAGGCCGTTATCGATGAATTCAACGACCGACGATGCATCGCTGTAAGATAGTTCGATATGCAGTTCCGGAATAAAATCCTGTTGTTGCAAATCGGCGGCGTGCAACCCTGCGGCATGGCGTTTAAGAGCGCGCAGGAGGATGTATTTGGCCTGTTGTTCGATGCAGATCCCTCCGATGTAGGGAGGGTTGGCCTGCAATTCGACGGGAAGGCGTCCGAATTGGTAGGTTTTGCGCATATCCGTATCAAGTTTGGCCAACTCGATACAGCGATGGAGTAGCGTGACGAGATCGACTTCGTGGTGCTCGGAGGGCCGCTGCCGGGAGAATTCGACCATGTAGGCCACCATATTGCGGGCACGTTCCCCGCTTTCTCCGATGATTTGCAGGAAATAAAGAAGCTGGCGTTCCTCGATGTAGCGCCCGAGTTTTTCGATTTCTTCTTCGGTGAAACCGGTCTTTTGCATTTGAGCGCGCGTCCGCTCGTGCTCCACGGAGAGATTGCGCGACAAAAGCTGCACCGTTTGCAGCAATCCTCCCAGGGGATTGTTGATTTCATGCGCCAGACCCGCCGCCACATCGGCAACGCTGTTCATACGGGCGGACAACAAGGCCCAGCGAGCCGCCGTTTCCCGCCCGATGGCAACGATATCATCTTCCGGTTTTTCCGCTATTCCTGGTTGAAAACGTACCATCCCGAAATGGTTGTCTTCGTTTTTCAGGGGCTCGCAGGTGGCGCGAAAGGAACGATGGTCTGATAAAAAAAACGTTTTGCTCAAGGTCTGGGAGCCAGCAAGGCTTTGTCGGACCCATTCCGAAACGAGGTCGTAAAGCGTATCGCGCTCGTCGCGATTCATGGCCTGCCAACGCGCATTGCCGTGAAGCAGGCGCCCATTGCTGTCTGTAAAAATCACGGCTGAAGAAAACGCGTCAGCCAAAGGAGTCCACGAGGCGGGAAAAAGAATCGTGTCTGCGGGGGTGTGATGCATCGTTTCTCCAGGATAGATCGGGGACACTACCGTCACCGTTTTCAAACCACCGTTTCGATATTTCTCGCATCCAGGCTTCAGACCGCCCAGTGAAAAAAAAGATCATGCCGAGTGCGGCAAATCGTTTCGTGTGCTCACGTGTTCCTTTTGCGTTCCTCACGTATTAGTATAAAGAAAATTCAATTCGGTGCTACTTATTTTTCAATTAATTCATCCGATAAACATAAACACAACCAAGAAAAAGAAGTTCGCATACGCTCATAAGAAGATAATATCATCAAACGGAGAATACCCTGGCCTCGTCTCTCCTTCTGAAAAGTAATCGAAAAAAAGGGCGAGAGGGGGGAACTCTCGCCACAGGGGGGTTCGGATTAACCGAACGCGATCGAAGTAGGGGCACACTCCGATCAAATTGACTCAAAAATCCGGGGAGATTCTTGAGAAAATTAATGCTCTCTATATGTGCAAAATAAATGCCAACAAAAACACGGAATTACCATCCAAATAACTCTGGCTGTATTTTAGATAACTATTCAATATCATTTAACTATTTGAGATATCGTGCAAATAGTTTTATTACAACCATTGTAATATTAAAAGGGATAGGGGAAAATATTTCGTTTTCTGAAAATGGAAATCATAGGCTTGCGAAATATTTTCGCGAAAACCTCTTGCTTCTTTACACTTTTCCTGCTTTTTTACAAGTACGTTGCCGAATTGAATTCATAATTGAAGCTTTTTTCAGTCGAGGATAGCATGGAATCCCAGAGAGTCTTGCTGATCGACGATGAAATTTCTTCCCGTGCCCCAATCGCGCATTTTTTGCGCGACATCGGCTATGAAGTTTTCGAGGCGGACCACGCGGAGAACGGATTGGCGTTGCTCATGGAGCACGATACGGATGTGGTGATTTCCGACGTTCGCCTGGCCGGAATGAGTGGCCTGGAATTGTTGCAGAAAATCAAGGTACTTGCACGCGAAACCCAGGTCATCCTGTATACCGCTTACGGTACGATTGAAGACGCGGTGTCCGCGATGCGTATCGGGGCTGAAACCTACCTGACCAAGCCCGTCAA
This sequence comes from Myxococcota bacterium, assembly GCA_963663525.2. Classification (GTDB taxonomy): domain Bacteria; phylum Myxococcota_A; class SURF-8; order SURF-8. The sequence goes on along the minus strand of CAXXHC010000001.1, from coordinate 578,056 downwards.
CCTGGAAGAGTTGGAGTTGCTCGTCAAACGGGCCTTCGAAAAATGCGCCCTGATTCGTGAAACCCAGCAGCTTCGCAAGCAACTGCAACAAACGAAACGTTTCGAAAGACTGGTGGGGAACCACCCGTCCATGCAGGAGATTTTCAAAACCATCGAACAGGTCAGTCCGTCGAGCGCCAACGTGCTGATTTACGGCGAGTCGGGGACCGGTAAAGAACTTGTCGGCGAGGCGATTCACAACATGTCGTCGCGCTCGGACGGCCCTTTCGTCAAAGTCAACTGCGCGGTATTTACCGAAACACTGCTCGAAAGCGAGCTTTTCGGGCACGAACGCGGGGCTTTCACCGGCGCGTTTTCACGCAAGGTGGGGCGTTTCGAACTCGCCGACCACGGCAGTCTGTTCCTCGACGACATCAACGTCATGCCGGAAGTCACCCAGGTGAAAATCCTGCGCTTTTTACAGGAACGGGAGTTCGAGAGGGTCGGCGGCAACAAAACGCTCAAAGTGGATGTCCGGGTGATCGCGGCCACCAATACGCCGTTGCAGGAAGAAGTACGGAAAAAACGCTTTCGGGAAGACCTTTATTACCGGCTCAACGTGATCCCGATTTCCCTGCCTCCCTTGCGCGAACGACGCACCGACATCCCCCTGCTCGTCGAGCACTTCGTGCGTAAGTACTCGGAACGAAACGATAAAGACGTGCTCGGCTTCGAGGACGACGCCATGGCTCTGGCCCTGGCTCACGACTGGCCCGGAAACGTGCGTGAACTGGAAAACGTCGTGGAGAGGGCGGTCATCATGACACGCTCGCCTTATGTAACGCCCCACGAGTTGCCCGAACTGAACGTCACGCAGTTGCCGGAACGACAAGCGCCGACCTTCGCGGGGCGCAACCTGGCGGAACTGGAGCGGGAAGCCATCATGCAGACCCTCGAATCCGTCAACGGTTCCACCGCCAAGGCCGCCGATCAGTTGGGCATCAGCCAGAGGAAAATTCAATACAAACTGCGCGAATACCGCAAAGCGGACCCGTCCGCCGTGCCGAAGGAAGAGGGCGATGCCTGAATCTTTCCAGCGCCGAAGTGGGGTTCGGCGCGGAGGCGTCGGGATCGTTGCAGGCTGGTTTTTTCTGGTGCTTTTACGCGTCGCCTGGGCCGATCCCTACCATTACAGTGACAGCCTGATCGGCGAGCGAGCCGCCGGGATGGGGGGCGCGTTCACCGCGATATCCGACGATCCCTCCGGCGCATATTACAATCCCGCCGGAATGGCCAACGCCCGCTACGATTCCCTGGCGTTGAGTCTTTCGATCTACCAGCTTCGATATCGTGAAGTGGAAAACTACCGTGACGGCAAGGACTTGACCCAAAGTGCGTTCAACGTGATCGGCGCGACGACGGGCACCCTGATGCGTTTCGGAGACTGGACGGCGGCCTTTACCGTGGCCGTGCCGGAAAGCAACGAGCAGTCGGCGCAGTTCGTCAGCGAAAAACAGCAACCCTATCTGTACATCGACCTTAGCGGCAAGAGCCAGGAGATGTTCGCCGGACCGTCTCTGGCCTACCGCCTGCATCCGGCGTTTACAGTCGGTGCGACGTTGTACGCCTACTACAGGACCGAGTACGAGAATCGCTCGGAAGTGACCGAACTCAATGGGCGTTTCGAACACGAGGTCAACGTGGCCGAACGCCGCTTCATCGGGTTTACTCCTATCGTCGGCGTGTGGATCCGCCCCCATCCGCTTCTTCAGGTCGGGTTGAGAATCCGTTCCGCGTTTCCCGCCCGATCCAAAACGAGGTTTCGCACGATCCGCACCACCAACGATCCCCAGGAGGAGCCGATCCGCATTTCCAACCGTACCCTTTCGGAATCCATCGAAATTCCGTTCTCTTTCCGGGCGGGTCTTGCCTTTTTGCCCTTTTCAGGCACGACTTTCGTTGCGGATCTCACCATCCACGACCACACGAGCCGCGAACTGGAGGACGGGCCGGTGGAGTTGGACGTCATCGGCAACGTAAACCTTGGATTCGAGCAGCGTTTTCGGCACTGGTACTTCCTTCGGGTCGGAATGTACACCGATTTCAGCGCCGCCCCGCAGCCCTCCCGCAAACGTGAAAGTATGCCGACGTCGGTCGATCTGTACGGAGTCACGGCGGCGTTCGGGTGGGAAAACGCCTTCACAACGTCCATGCTCGGCGTCAACGCAGCCTTGGGATCGGGGCACGAAGTCTTGAACAATCGCAAGCTTGGCGTCAAAGAATGGTATCTGGGACTGCTGTATGCCGGAAGCGTGCGCTACGACGATGCGACGGAGAGCGCCACCCGCAAAGACATGCTGGAAGAAGAAGGCGAAGTGGACGCCTCCCCCACCATGAACGACCTTTTCCGGCAGTTTAAACCCGAGGAACAAACGGAAACGCCGGAAGAATGAATCTCCCGGCGAGTCCCGTTCGTAGTGAAACAGGGTTTCGGAGAGTTATTCCGCCGCAGTCGGGGGAGTGAACACCCGCTTGCCCATTTCCATGTCGAGGTGATACAGGCCTGGACCATCGCTGACGAGCCTGGTTTTTTGCAGGATGTCGTCGGCAGTGGCCTCTTCCTCGACCTGCTCGTTGACGAACCACTGCAAAAAGGCGTTGGCCGCGTGGTCGCGCACCTCGATGGCGATATCCACCAACTCGTTGATTTTCGAGGAGATATGCCTTTCATGCGCCAGCGTCGCTTCGAAGACCGCCAACGGGTTTTCCCAGCCGTGTTGCGGCTCCTCGATGGCCAGCAGCGACACTTTCCCGCCGCGATCGTGGATGAAATCGAAGAACTTCGTGGCGTGGGTGAGTTCTTCAAGAGCCTGGACGCGCATCCAGGTGGCGAATCCGTTGAGATTGATGGATTTGAAATAGGCTTCCATCGAAAAGTATAAGTACGCGGAAAACGTTTCCTCGCGGATCTGCTCGTTGAGCGCGTTTTGCATTTTTTCGCTAAGCATCTGAAAATCCTTTCCTATCCAAGGGTTGACGATGGCCGACCCGTTGTTTTCAGTTTTCGCTGTAGACGTATTCGTCGTATTCCACCTCGAAACGAACCTTGTGTTTCGCTTCTTCCTGGGCTAGAGCCAGCAAGCTTTCCTTCAGTTGCACATCATCCACTTTTTCGGCCAGATCGCTGTACAGTTTGAACGCCGCTTTTTCCTTTTTCATGGCGACGATCAACGCCTCCTGGTAATCCATGTCGTCCGAGGGCGTGATGTCCACGAGATAATCGGCGATTTTCAGGTCCATGACCTTTTTGCCCGTGGCGGGAATGAGTTTGCCTTCTTTGATTTTAAGCAACTTGGCTTTGTGGCCCATTTCTTCTTTGGCGAAACCGAGAAAGACGTCCTTCATCCATTCTTTTTGCACGCGTGAGGCCAACCGGGTGTAGAAATCGGCGGCGGCTTCCTCTTCCGAAATGGCGAAATCGAGAATATCGTCCACGTTTTTGAATTCGTTCATGATCCCCTTCTCCTTCTTGGTCGTTCACCAGAACCCGTTCGGACTCGTTCACCGTTGAATATGTCGAAAATTTCGAACGCCTATATAATAATGACGTGGCAGTCACGTGCAAGCCCGAGGGGCGAAAAAGCATCGCAAATCGCGGACATCGCCGGTAGAACCCTTGAGGTGCACACAAATCGGAACCGAAAGACTTCGGTTCTGAATTTTCCCTACCTTCGAACGTCTAAACTGTGGTAACTATAAGACGAATTCGTATTACCTCATTCGGGAGCAAGCGTGATGAGCCGTTCGTTTTTCATGATCTGGGTTTGTTTGATGGGACTTTTAGGGCTGATTTCCGCCTGCGACAGCATCTCCGCCACCATGGGCGGAATCATCGACTCGCAAGGCGACCCGGACCTCGTGGCCGATACGGACGAGACCACGCCGAACCCCGACTCAGACCTGGAACCGGAAGACACGGATCGTACCGATGGAGAAGAAATCGCCGACGAAGTCCCGGAAGAGGAACTCGACGAAACGGATTTTGCGGAAATCGAGGCGGCGGATGTCGAGGAAGCCGAGCCCGGTTCCTGCCAACTCTTCCTGGGCGAGTACTGCCCGGAGTTGACGGCATCCTCGTGCACCAACCTGATCTCGGTCAGCATCATGGTCAATTCGGACACAACCAGCGAGAATCCTTACGTTTTCGTACTGCAAACCAGCTCGGGCCCGTGGCCCTTCGAGGTAGCGGACTGCGAGTCCAAAAGCCTGCCTCTGGGAGATTGCACGCTGGAATGGAAACCCGCCGACCGCTCTTTTACCGCCAATTGCACGGGAACTTCGGCCTGCCACAGCGAATACTTCGAAAGCGAATGCTCGACGGTGGATGGCGACGCCGACGAGGTGGACCCCGATCCCGAAGAGGAATGGGATTTCGACTGCGAACAATGCAACTATTTCGTGGGGAACTATTGCGAGTCTGACGGAGATTGTATGCTCTTTTCCAGTGTGAGAGTCGAACCGCGCGACGGCTCCTGCGGCTTTACGGCCATCATCAACCGGGCGATCGGCGGACCGCTGGAACTCGAACTCGACGGCTGCCGCAACTGGCAGGATACCGTGGACGTCGGCGCGGGCCAGCAATGCACGGTGGAATACGTGGCACTTTCCGGCGAATGGACCATCACCTGCACGGGACAGCTATCCTGTGAATCCACCTACAACCAGGACGCCTGCCACGCCGTGGACGGCGACCAGGACGGCCTCGTGTGCGAAGGCTGCGAAACGTTTTCGGGAACCTACTGCGAAGGACCGGGGGCGAATACCTGCGGCGTACCCGAATTCTCGGTCGTACCGGGTGCCGGCGAATGCCAATGGGATATCGAAGCGGAAATCATGGGATACCCGCTCTCCTACACCGTGGATGGCTGCGGGGACTGGTCCATGGAGCAATTCGGCTGCGCGCTCGAATACACCGCCGCCACTCAGCATTTTTCCGTCAATTGTTCGGGATACATCAACTGCCAGTCGGATTTCTCGAAATCCTATTGCTCCCCGGTGGACGGTGACGAGGAAGACCCCGTACCCGACGTGGACGAGGAGCCCGCCGACGATCCGGTCACCTGTGCGGGGTGCGAGGACTTCCCCGGAACCTATTGCGAGGACGGCGGTTCGCAATCCTGCGGCCTGCCGTATTTCGACGTCTATGAGGGTTCGGAAGAGTGCGCGTTCATCATCGCAGGCGAAATGATGGGCTACCCGATGTCCTATGACGTGACCGGCTGTGGCGAGATGAGCGAATCCATGTACGGCTGTACCATCACATTCGATCCGACCACGGAAGAATTCGAAGTGACCTGTTCCGGCATGATGAACTGCCACTCCACGTTTTCGAAAGACAACTGCGGCGACATCGACGGCGACGACGACAGCGTCGGACCGGACGAGGATCTAGAAGAATCCTCCGTGATTTGCAGGGGTTGCGATGACATGCTTTCCTATTATTGCCCTGAATCGTCTTCGTCGCCCTGCGATTTCGTGGACTACATCGAGTTCACCACAGGAGACGACGACAGCGACTGCTCCTACACCACGTGGTTGAGTGCTTTCGGTCAGGATCTCAACTTCAGCATGGACGGCTGCGGAAACCAGTCTTTCGATATTGGAATGTTCGGCTGCACGCTAACTTGGCTGCACGACTCCCGAGAGTATCTGGGAGAATGCGACTCGTCCTACTTCAGTTGCGAGCAGTATTTCTCCGCCGGAACCGAATGCGCCCCGGAGGAGCCGGACGGCGACCTCGAAGACGATACGGAGATCGTCAGTTGCGAGGGCTGCGAAGACTATCCCGGCGAATACTGCATGGCGACCGGCAACTGCCAGAACGTATACACGATTTCGGTCACGGAGCTTCTTTCTTCGGATGCCTGCACGTTCAACGTGACGCTGGATCGCACGGTGGGCCAGCCGGAAGAATTCGAGGCCAACGGCTGCGCGGACTGGACCCGCTGGGTGGACGTCGGAGGCGGTCAGCAATGCCTGCTTTCCTACGAAGCCGTCTCCGGGGAATTCGCCGTGGATTGTGAAGGAATATCGGGATGTTATTCGGTCTACGACCAGGATTCCTGCCAGGTGGACGGCGACCAGGAAGGCGTTGTCTGCGAGGGCTGCGAGACCTTCGCCGCGCGCTACTGCGAACATGCGGAAGTGTCGGATTGCGGCGTGGAATACTTCGACGTCGTACCGGATGGCGAGTGCCGCTGGCAGATCGAGGGCAACGTGCAGGGCTTTCCCGTGAGCTATCCCGTGGAAGGCTGCGGAGATTGGGAAACGGAACAATATGGTTGCGTGTTCCGGTACGAGGCGACCACCGAGACGTTTTTCGTCGATTGCGACTCGATGTACATGACCTGCGAAGCCGAGTTCGGCGTGCGGTATTGCGAAACTCCCGACGGAGATATCGTGGATACGGTGGAAGAAGACCAAGCCGAGCAGGATACCAACGATTCCTCCGTTTGCGAGGGTTGCGAGACCTTCGCCGGGCGCTACTGCGAACGAACGGAAATCTCGGATTGCGACGTGCCGTATTTCGACGTGGTGCCGAGCGGCGAATGTAGCTGGACGATCGAAGGCGAAGTGCAGGGCTCGCCCCTCTCCTATCCCGTAAATGGCTGTGGAGACTGGGAAATTTCCGAATACGGCTGCACGTTTACGTATGTGGCGGCAAGTGAAACGTTTTTCGTGGACTGCAACTCCATCTTCATGAACTGCTCGGCGGAGTACGCTGTGGACTATTGCGAAACCCCCGATGGCGACCTTGTGGAGTCGGACGACGACGGGGAAGATCCACCCACCTGCGAAGGCTGCGAAGACTTTGCCGGAACGTATTGTCAGGAAGAAAATCCCGATCCCTGCAACATGAACGAGGTGGAGGTGACCCAGACGGGAACCTGCGCGTGGACCGTCGAAGGTTCGCTGATGGGCTTCCCGGTTTCCTACGGTGTGGATGCCTGCGGCGACTGGCAGAGAGAGCAGATGGGCTGCACCTTTACCTACACCGCCGCGACGGGACGCTTCGGCTTTTCCTGCGATAGCTTTATCATGACCTGCGAATCGACGTTTACCAAGGATTCCTGCGCAGTTCCGGACGGCGACGTGGAAAGCGCGGAAACCGACGTGGCGTACTGCCCGCAATGCGACGGTTTCGCCGGGCAGTACTGCCAGGCCAATCCCGAAGGCACCTGCGACCGCTTCCCGGTGCTCGACGTCGAACACGACGGCGATCCCGGCTGCGGCTTCGATTTCACGATTCGTGGACGCAACGAAGTTCCGGGACACGTGGACGGCTGCGGGGATTCGTCCTTGAACGTGATGAACTGCACGGTGTCGTATACGGAACAAACCGGAGCATTTTCATACGTTTGCGGCGATTATCGCGCGTGCACTTACACCCAGGAGGATTGCGCGCCCTGACGAGTTGCTTTTTTTTCGATCCGGCGCTAGACTGCCTTGCGTCTCCTTAGCGGGGGAATTCTGACGACCCTATTGCATGATGGTGGACCTATGCGAAAGATGGCACGGTTTTTCACGGTATTGATCGTTTGCCCGGTTCTGCTGCTCGGAGCCTGCGAGGAGCCGGACGACATCCTGGTTCGGGGCGAATGCCTCGTGGACGAACAATGCCAGGGAAAGTATAAAAACAAAACTTCCCGCTGCAACGACCAGTTCGCCTGTGAAACGCTGTCATGCACCAGCCACCAGGAATGCTGGACGGCGGCCCAGGACGAAACCTATTATTGCGACGACAGCGGGGCTACAGCGGTCTGTACTCCGTTCAAGTGCGAGAACGACGGCAACTGCGTCGAGCGCTTCGGATCTACGGATTTCTTCTGCAATTCGAGTTCGAAAACCTGCGAAATCGTAAGCGCCAATCCCGCAGAAACTCCGGAAACCGAAGCCAAGGTACTGTAATATCTGATAAATTCTCGAAAATTTCATTCCCGACGAGCAACCCATGAAAACCGTCGAAGTCCTCGGCACCGGATGCCCGAAATGCAAAAAACTGTTCGAAATCGTTCAAAAAGTGGTCCGCGAGAACAAACTTGACGCCGAAGTCGTCAAGATCGAGGACATACAGACTATCGTCGCAAAGGGCGTCATGATGACGCCCGGACTCGTCGTGGACGGCGTGGTGAAAAGCGTGGGCAAGGTGCTTTCGGAAGAGCGGGTCCGGGAATTGATCGAGGGGTGAACGCAACAAGCCCTCAATCGAACCGCCCGAAAAGACTAGAATTTCCTCTCATTTTCAGATTTGACAGATCGGGTAAATTCTTGTCCCGACATGCCCGGTTTCGTTGTCGGATCTCTGCTTCTGCGGCACGGGGTTTCTCGATTCGTTCATATAAAATCCACTGAACATACTGCAAAGTCGTGCAATTTTACGCAAACGCACGTCATGCTCGATCTGTGCTGCAAAACTCGTGCAAATTCACGACGAAACGTGCAAAGTTCACCTCGGTTTTCTCGCAACGAGTCGAGGCAAGCGAGAAAAAAGTGGTAAGAAACTGGACAAAAACAGGCTTTTTCGACCGAAAAGCAACGCAACGTGCTATTTTCTCTCACAAAGCTCGTGGTTCCGAATCTGCACGTTTTTTCAAAAATTTGCATAGAACGTTCCGATGTGGATTTCTTCCCGGAACGGATGTTTTTGTGCTATAAAGAATGCTCCAATGTTTCATCGGATCGAGGAGGATGTCATGCGTCGTTGCTGGATCGTCTGCCTGTCGTTCGTACTGTTCGCCATTCCATTTTTCGCCTGGGCCGACGAGGCGGACGACTGGGGGACCATCCCCGAACCGGAGGATCAACCCGGCTACGACGGCAGCGGCGAGGACGACGAAGGCGACCGCGAGATCCGCAACGACTACCCCGACTCTCCCACCGTGCCGGTCCCGTTTCCCCGAACGCGCTTTTATTTCCAAGTGAATTCGGCGAGTTACTCGGGAAGGGAATACGTCACCGACGCCAACGGCAACCTCGTCACCGATCAGGATGGCTATCTGGAATACAATGACCGCTCGGTCGCCCCGGTGGTGCTCAATCCTGGTGCGTCGATTGCGCTGCTCGACGACAAGCTGGGCCTTCAGTTCGACCTCGGCCTGTCGATCAACCAGGGCGACGCCCCCAGCCCCGTGACCATGGCCCACTTCGGTCTCGGTGTCAGCTACGTGGCCTACGAAAGCGGCTCGATGATCGTGATGGTGGGTTTGTACAACAAACTCGGAAACGACTCGATGGAGTCGTTTTTCTCGCCGGATTACCTCTACATGCGGCCCTACGCCACGCTGGGATATCGCATCTGGCGCTTTACGCTTCAGCCGTTTCTGGGTCTGCCCAAATACTTCGACACCAACGAGGACAACGACCCCGGCACCATCACGTGCAACATGGGAACCTGCACGCTCACCGGCAAGAAAGAGAGCCGCTTTCCCAACCGCATTCCCAACGTCCTGGCCGACGACCAATACCTGGGCATCGACTACGGCCTGCCCATCAGCCTAAGTATCTATAAAGGCACGTATTTTTCCCTCACGCCGTCGGGAACGTACTGGCTCGTGCCGGAAACCCTGATGTACAATTACATCACGCCGGGCATCGGCTACCGGCAGGAGAATTTCAACGCCATGTTCGGCATTCAGTTCCGCCTGCCACCCAAGCACAAAGACCAGGAAACCTGGCAGGTGGTGCTCAACGCGGGGTATGCCTTCTAAGGGGTGAGGGTAAGAAAAAGTGGGGGAATGTGCGTATTTGTGACGGTGGATAGGATTTCGTCGAGGGGCATAACTTTGATCTCACTAACACAGCCTCCTGAACTTCGTTCGTGAGACTATGCCACCGGCGATTCGGTATTTGTTTATTCCGATCCCGGCTACCAGCCGCTGGTAACCAGCTGGAATTATTCAGCTATTAACCGGACAGCAGTGTTACACAGTTATAAAGAAGGCGTCATTATAATGGAAATTAGTGAGACACTAATATACACAGCCTCCGTTTTTGTAATTACTAAAGTAGTATTTTCCATTCTTGGATGGTATTCAACATTGGATGGCGACAAACTCTATCGACGACATTTAGATAAAATATGGACCAACATTCAATCTATGACTATTTTTGAATTAACGCACAAATCTATTGTTAGGGCAAAAGAACGTGTGCGGTTGTATTTTAAAAACTGGAGAAAGGCCATATGGTTTTTTACGAAGTTATTTTTCATCATGAATATTATAATGTTTTTCCTTGGAATAGTTTTTGTTATTCATTTAAATCCTGATACATCCTGGGAATTAGCTTTTTATTTAACTCTTCTAGATCCGCTAAGGATTATTGGGATTGTTATATTTGCGCTTGTTTCAACATCAATAGATGTTGTTTCAATTTTCATCGCGTGGCTTCTATTATCAAAATTATCAGAACAATCAACGGTGTTTGCACTCGTGTTTCACTTTTTTATTGATTTGGTAGTAAGCATTGTTATGTCTGTAGTATCCTTATTCTTAAGTACATTTGTTCTTGCAATTTTTCTAGGTGGCTTAGACCCTGATTTTACTGCCTTTGAAGGAGGCAAACAGGCCATTGGAGCTTTTCAAAGTTTTACAGTAGAAGGTTTCATAGTTACATTTGACAAGTTTGGAATAGAATTGATTAAAGCTCTAGGTGGATTTTTCTTTTTTTTCAGTGCGAGTTCGTGTTTTCCAATTCTTATATACTTTTTTCTGTTAATCTTGCTTATTATATTGAGGATAATTCCAATGCGTTTGAAAGGTATTATTGAAAAAACGATATTCCTTATTACAACCGATGACAAGCCTGTACTTAAACAACTTGGAAACATCATCGGCGGAATTGCAGCTCTACTTGCTGCATTAGCTAAAACACTGTAAAACTCACTATAGTGTCCCTGTCATGCGCCCTGTCGGTCGGACAGAAAATCTGTCCGACCGACCTCCAACCCATTGTAATCCCAAGAAATTCCCGTGTTACGGACAACCGAGCCTCTCTTCGAGGACTTCCTTCCGGCCCACGGTGAAATCCCGGATTTCCTGCACGAGGTTGTCGAATGCCTCCGGGCTGAGGTTCAGGTCGTTGGGGTCGTCGATGACGGCCTGGCGGATGGCGGCCTGCACGCCGTCGATGATCTGGGGCAGGCGCTCGTTCCAAAAGGTTCCCTGGACGATTTCACAAATGTTTTCCTGTAGTTGCGCGAATCTCTCCGGGTCGTGATAGGCCAGATGGATGAGCAGATTGTAAAAGCTCGGCCCCTCGCCGTAGGTCGGCGTTCCTTCGCCGTAGTACACACCGGGAATGTAGGATTCCTCGTAACTCATCTGGTAGGGATTTTCGACGTTCGGATCCTGGCTGTTGCAGAAGGTATCGAATTCTTCCGTCCAGTGACAACCGAAGGTGAGGTTGAGATCCCAGGGAAACATCTGCCACAGCAGTCCGCGACCCTCCACGACCTGTTGGGTCAGGTAGTAGTTTTTCCGCACGTGGTCGGCGTTCTGAATCGCCGCCATCACGGACAAATATCCCATGAAACTATCCATATCGAGCACTGCGGCGGTCCGTTCGGTGGTCATGGGAGCGCTGGGCGCGGCGAGGTAGTCCTGCCAGATGACTTCCTCGATGAGGTAGATGAGATCGTCGTAATCGTTGGAAGTTCCGGTTTTCTTGTTGTACCCGATGCGGTAGGTCGATTCGTCCGGCAGAGGGATCAGGTTCGCAATGCCGAACAGAGCGAATTCGCTCGGAGGGTCCGCCTCGTACATGCTCTGCGTGGTGTCCAGCTTGCGCGCTTCGAGGAATGTTTCGTCGATGTTCTCCACTTGCAGCATCAATCCGTAATAAAAACCGTTCAAATACAGCTTGACGAACTCGGTCCTCGGGGAAGGGATATCCGTCAGCCGCCGAAACGACTCGTAGCCAAGGAAGGTTCGCATGAAGGAGGGATCGTCGTACTCGGCCCGAAGGTTGACGCTGCGGGCATAGCCCGGATGCGGGGCTTCGTCGGAAAATTCGACGCGGAGGGATTTTTTGGAGAAGGTGCGGCTGGAGCCTCCCAGCAGGCGGCAGGTGGTGTCGGTCGAATAGTCCGTTCCATCCACGTTGACCGCACAGGGAACCCAGATGTTTTCGGAGGGCGTCGCGAGCATGGTGCTCCAGTCTTCCTCGGTGATGGTCAAGCGCCATTCGGGCAGAGAAAGCGGGACACAGACGTTCGACGTGCACGCATAGCCGGTCGCACACTGGGCGTTGTCCGTGCACACGCCGCAGGAGCCGTCCGCCAGACAGCCTTCCAGCGGGGGGCAATCGTCACCCGTGCGGCAGGCTCCGCAACGGTCGCCAAGGCAGCCCTGTTCCCACGGGCATCCCAACTCCGGCGTGCAGAACGGCGTTTCCGGCTCCTCCCATTCTTCGTCCTCGTCGCCCCCCGGAATGTTCGACACGTTCGCCGAGCCGGGAGTGATCGTGTTCAAGGTCACGAATTCGCCCGTGCCGTCGGGAATTCGACCGAAGGATTTTCCGGGCGGGCTGTCGCCGTTATTCCAGTCCACGGAATCGACGAGATCGCCTGCTGCGGTGTACAAGCCCAGTTCTTCATTGCTGCCGAGTTTGAAACCGGGCCAGACATCGCTGACGTACGTATAGAAAAAACCGCCGGGTTCGATGGTCACTCCGTTGGGAAAAGGCGTGATGTTCGTCTGCTCGGCCAGGTCGTCGGAAAACCGGTACATGGCGAGGTCGATGGGCTCGTCCGACCCGTTGAACAGCTCGAACCAGTCGTAGGGCGATCCGGCTGCGGCCACCTCGTTGATATATAGGAGAGGAAGTTCCGAATCCTCCTCGTCCGAGTCTCCCGGCGCGACGTTTTCCACGTTCGGCTGACCCGGTGTCGGCGTGTCGAGGGTCATGAAAGAGCCCGTCGTGTCCGGCATCCTGCCATAAGACGCATCAACCGGGCTGTCGCCGTTGGACCAGTCCACCGCATCGATCACGCGCTTTTCGGGAGTCAGAATCGCTAGTTCTTCCCCCTGGCTGAGATGAAATCCGGGCCAGTCGTCGTCGAGATAGTAGAACGCATACGCCCCATCTGCCAACTCGTCTCCCTCGGGAAAGAAAGCGAGGTTCGACTGCTCCTCAATGTCGTCGGTGAACATCAACTCCGACAAATCGATGCTATGGCCGCTGCCGTTGTAGATTTCGAACCAATCCGTCGGGAGGCCGCTCGCCGCCAACTCGTTGATGACGAGCCCCGCATACCTGGAATCGATTTCCGGCTCCGGTTCGATCTCCGAAAGCGGTTCATTGTCCGGGGATTCGTCCGCCTCCACGTCCTCGGCTTCCCAGGCTGGGTCGCTATCGCCGAGCGGATCACGATCGAAATCGCTATCCGAAAAAATACTCGTGGTGTTGTCGGAAGAGCACGCCGTACAGATCAGAAGAACTGCAAGACTTATCGTTTTCAGTAGGTTCATGGTTTTGTCCTATTCTTTCTTCCGCCAAAAGCGTCCCCCGCTTGCATTCTGTCTCAAATGTTTCAGCCGTGGAGACGGTTGCGCGGAAAAATTCTGCAATTCATGAAGGAAACCCGGCACGGACTGCAATGGTTTCCTAATGTCCCCGTAACGATTTCCGAATTTTAAACGATTTTAAAAAGCTTCTCCAGAGAAAATGTCGGACAGAAAATCTGTCGGGTGTGTCACAAGATGTAGCGAATAGGACCAATGATATTGAAGCGTTCATTCGTTTGGTTGTAGCGGCGAGGCGTAAGCCCGCCGAAAAGGGAGATTGGGGGCATAAAAGCAACTTTCAAAAGGCAAAGACGGCGGGCTTACGCCTCGCCGCTACGAAAAAAGAGGATTTTACGAAAGTCGCTATATTTTATAATGCACCTAAATCTGTCCGACCTACAGGGCTACAGGGCTCCCGTACAGGTCATCGTGACCGGTCCGTCCTCCGTGCAAAGGGTCGAGACGAGGCCTGTTTCCGGCGTGAAATCGGCCACTCTGGAGCTCGGATCGAAGGTGCAGGTCGCGTCGGCGCTCGGCATCGTCACCTTGATGCTTTTGCCGGTCGAGCAGGAAAAACGGGTGGTTGACGTGCACGAGTCCCAGTCGGCGGCTACAGATTCCGGCTTGGCGGGAAGTTCCGTAGGCAGGGGCGTCAGGAAAACCGGCTTGAAGACGTCCTTCAATTGGCTTTCGGTATCTATGAAAGCGAAGCCGCCGTCGTTTCGTTCGTAACCGTATTGGGCGGACGACATACCGATTTTCAAGTAGAAGTCGTGGATTTGCTTCATGTATTCGCCAAATCCGGCGTTGGTGGTCATGCCGCCGTATTCGCCCATCCATAGGGGCGTACCCCGGTCGATGTACGCCTGAAACAGGTTCAGCAATTCGCTTTCCAATTCCTCGTAGGGTGTCACGTATCCTTCCTCGTTCTCCTCGTGGACCGAAACAGGATAGAAGTGCGGGGAAACCACCACCCGGTCCGAAAATTCCTCGGGAATGTCGAAAGGATCGGAGATTCCGAGAACGTATCCGGCGCTATGTTCCCAAAAATACAGCCGACCTGGACACACGTCCTCGATGGCGTCCATGAGGTTTCGATAAAACGGTTTCAAGGTTTCGTTGTCGAAAGTCCGGTCCCCGAAACCGTTCAAGGCGAAGGGTTCGTTGATAAGGTCGAAACCGACCACCAGGGGCTCGTCGCACACCTTTCGAGCCATGGCCGCCCAGGCCGAGGCGAAGGCTTCCCGCAGAGCCGGGTTTTCGAAAAAATGGGTGAAACAGCCGGAAACCTGCTTGGAAATGTAGTTTTCCCACCAGGGAGACTGCCAGGCGAAGCCCTCTTTGATTTCCTCCGGACAGGCCCAGTCCGGTGCGCCGTGGGGTTGGAAAGGCACGCCCCACAGATCCTGGTGCATGTCCACGATGACGTAGATTCCCGCATCGGTAAGCAAACGTACGCGGTCCAGATAGGCATCGAGATACGCCGTGTCGAAGCCGCCCTCCTCGGTCGGTGCAATGGCGTTCCAGAACGTGAGCAGCCGAACGGAGTTGACCCCCGATTCCTGCAAAATCCGAACGTCGTCTTCTGTCAAATCATAGAGGTAATCGTCGGCATATTTCGCGAGATTGGAGATGTTCACACCGCGCAGGTAGAGATAATTCCCGTCACCGTTCCAAAGGGCTCCATCACGGGCGTAGTAATGACGGGGAGTGACCTCTTCGAGCTCTTCTTCCTCCCCGTTTTCATCCGCTGCCTCGTTTTCTTGGAAATTTTCCAGATCGCCGTCGCCGTTCTCCTGCGAAGGGTCGGACGAGTCGCAGGCCATGAGCATGAACCAGACGAAGTTTATACAGAGAAAGACCGACCATCGGCGAAAAAAATCTATCATATAAGGAACTTCCGAAATCACGAAAGGGTTGTAACGGAGGTCGGGAACTCCACGATCCGGCTTCTTCAAATAGCTTTGGGAGTCGGATCGTGGAATTTTCCGATCAATACATTAACTACGGTTCAATCTCGGCCTCAGTCGTCGTCCAGACCCTCGCCGAAGAAGTTGATCGCGCCGTAGATTTCGGCGTTGGAGCCGAAAGAGCGGACCTGCTCGCGGGTGACGAAGAACGTGGCTTCTTCCCCGAAAATACGGCTGAAATTCACCTTTCCCTCGGTGCCGTTGGACTGCTTGAAGGAGATTTCCGCGAGGTTTTTATCGATGGAGGAAAGCAGGTCGGCCTGACAGATCGGACAGAAAAACGACACCTTGTCCCCATTCTGGATATTGAGATCCTCCGCGACAACCGCCTTGTAATTGCCCGGATTGGGGCTGAACAGCACCATGCCTCGGCGTTGTCTCTTCTTGGCGACGAGGATGATTTTAACGTTGGGGTTGAGCGTAGCGTTGCATTTCGGGCAGTAATAGGTGCGTTTCATGATTCGACCTCGCGAAAGTGGCGTTATTCCAATCGGGCGGGATACCCCTCCCTTTGAAGATCTTTCAATATTCTTTGTCGGCTTTCCTCGGAATTGAAGCTGTGAAGCACGACTCGCCAGCGGTCTTCTTTTTCCTCGATGCGCATTTTCGGGAAACGATGCTCCAGTACCTGGTACAGACGCAAAGCCCACATTCTGCTGGAGAAATCCTCGATCACGAGCAGCCCGGCATCGGCTTGGGGAGCTTCCGTCGTGGCTTGTGTCGGAGCATCGGGAGGCGCCGGGCCGTCGAGGATTTCCACCCGAACGCGCGTGACGCCACGATGCAAAAATCCCAACTCCTTCGCCGCCGCCTTGCTGACGTCCAACACGCGTCCGCGCGCATACGGGCCACGGTCGTTGACACGCAACACGAGACTTCGACCGCTTTCCAGGTCGGTCACGCGGATGTGGGTGTTGAAAGGCAGGCTTTTATGGGCGGCGGTGAAAGCGTGCATGTCGAAGCGTTCGCCATTGGCCGTGGTCCGACCATGGAATTTCTCGCCATACCAGGACGCGTTCCCCTCGAAAACCTTGCCGGTCTCGGCGGAATCCCGTCGTGAAAATCCTCCGGAACGGTGTCCGCAACCCTGCATCATGAGCGAAAGCAAAAGCAACGCAGCCAGGAAAGAGAGCGAAAAGCGGCTCGTGAAAGGCATCATCCTGTTTCCGTAATTGCATCCAATGACGGTTCGACTTTACACCGGTGCCTGTGAAATTTCAATGCGAAAGCCCGGAACACCAACATGCGGGCGGAAATGAAATGAGTGCGAAACATTGTAAAAGCTTATTCCTAGGAGAAAAAACGTAGGGGCGAGTGTAGTGAACAAAGTGAACGGAGCTCCCCAAAAACCGAAAAACTCTGTCAAAACGGGGGGCTACAGTC
Organism: Myxococcota bacterium; assembly: GCA_963663525.2. Lineage (GTDB taxonomy): Bacteria > Myxococcota_A > SURF-8 > SURF-8. The sequence goes on along the minus strand of CAXXHC010000001.1, from coordinate 561,159 downwards.
GCTATGCTCCTTTCACCCGCCCCTACATTCATCCTCCCTTTTTTGAGGTTTCAAACGAAAAAACAGATTTTGCACTATTTTAAATTACGCCCCCGACATCCCCGCGTAAAAAACACCACTATTTTCCAGGAATTCCGGCCAGTTCTTTCAACCTCGCCAGTCGTGCGGGTTCCGAATCCGCAAACCAGGACAGCTTCGACAACTCTTCGTAAGCGCGGGCGGCATCGCGGGCGGAGGCGTCCAGGCGACCTTCGGCGGCGTGAAGCTCGGCCAGTTCCTCGTACACGAAGCCATCCGTTTCCCCGGCCTTTTCCATCTCTTTGACGAGCGCCTGTTGCATGGCCAGGGCTTCGGCGTGTTTGTCCAGAGCTCGTAGCGTGCGTGCCACGCACCATTTGGCGATTCGTATCTCTTTGATTTTACCGGCTTTTTCTCGAAACGCAAGCGCCTTTTCGAACGACGCCAGCGCCTCCGCGTATTGTTTGCGATCGAACAGCGTCCAACCGAGATTGTTGTACAGGCTGCCTTTCCATTTTCGCGCGTTCGGCGATGGACTGCGCTCGGCCATTTCGAGTGCCAGCCGGTTCCATTCCAGGGAAAATTCCGGCTCGGCGACGATGGCCAGCATGTGGGCGGCATCGATGGCGTAGGCATCCACTTCGAGCCGCAATGCCAAACGAAACGCGGCCAGGAATTTCGGTCGGGCGCGGGTGGGATCGCCCGCCGAGTTGTAGCAACGGCCTCGTTCCAGCCACAGCCGGACTTTCGCCACGGCGTCGGCATCGCCGATCAGGGCTTTCGCCTCGTCCAGACGTGCGTGTGCCTCGTCGAAATTTCCCCGCAAACTGTGGGTTCGGGCAATCTGCGTCAGCAATTCGGCACGAAGCAGCGGTTGGTTTTCGCTGGAAAAGCGGGGCAACAGAGCGAGGAATGCTGCTTCGGTGTTTTCGGGTCGGTCGTAATCCCACAATGCGTCGAATTCCTCGGTCGGGCTTGCCGGGGAAGAAGCATCGCCATCGTCGCGTGAAGCCGGGGAGGTGGCGCAACCCATCCAAAACAGGAAAACCGCGGCAATACCCCATAGTTGTCTCATTGGAACGTTCCTTTTGTTGCGAGGGTCCGCGTCTTGCGATGCACGGACCTGAAAACGAAAACGGGCGGTTCGCCGTGGAACCGCCCGTGATAAAAACCGTACAAAATCAATAACTTACTGACAGAACCCGACGACACCGTAGGCAAAGTCGAGCACCGAACAGTTCGAACCGGGGCAACATTGCGGCATCCCAAAACCGCACAATGCAGGATTTACGCACTCGCCGCAATCGTAGCAAATCGGGGCGCTGGCGGCGTCGCAACAGGGTCTGTCAGCCGGACAGGCCGGGCAGTTGAGGAAACACTGATCGAAGTCCGTGGCGCAGATGTAGCCTTCGGGGCAGCCGCCGCCGCAGTCGCCGCCTGATGATGGACGGCATTTTCCCTCTCCCACGCATTGAAGAATGCCGGGGCAGTCGTCGTCGGTCTGGCAGCGTTCGATGCAGCAGCCTTCACTCATGCCGGGGGAGATTTCACAGTAGTGGGATTGCTCGCAGCTCGTATCTCCGGAGCATGGGATGCAATTCGGGTCTTTCAGGATGCAGCGCCCAGCGTTGAGCGGATCTTCTTCACCGACGCAACGGTAATTGGCAGGGCAGTACACGCCGCTCTCGTAGCAGCGTTTTTCACACTGTCCGTCGTCGGCATTGGGGAAATAGTTGCAGAATTCCTTGGTGGAGCAGTTGCTGTCGGAGGTGCAGTAGCCGTCCACCGGCTGGCATTCGCCCTGCACGCATTCCCAGCCGCGAGGGCAGCGGGTGCCGTCGGAGCGGTCGCAGTAGGTGGCGCAGGCACCTGTGGAACTACCCACGGCATCCGGCATACAATATTGATTCTCACCGGTGCAGCCGCAACCCAGCGGTTGGTTGTTCTCGTCGCAGACCTCGCAGACGTCTCCAGCCAGTTTGCATTTGGCGTCTCCGGTCGTCTCTTCATAGCAGACATAGGGGGGGAGGCAGTCTTTCAGATATCCCCAAAACAGCAATTCCGAACTGCATTGGAACACCTGGCTCTCCACGCACTTCGTATTGCCGGCTTCCTCCGGGCCGCAGTCGTTTTCGCCCCGGCAGACGCCGTTGATGCAGCTTTCGCCGTCACCACAGTCTTTGTAATAATGCCAGTCGTACACGCCATCGAGTTCAGAGCATTGTTGAATCTGGCCGTTATCGACGGGGTTGCAGCGGTAATCGTCGGGCGTGCAGACCTGCGTCGGGTTGTCGCCCACCACGTTGTCGGTATCGCCGGGAGTGTTCGAGGTCGGAATGTCGGCGCACTGATTGTTGGAGGCGCAGAACTGCCCCTTGTAGCAATCGGTATTGCTCGTGCATTCGTCGCCGTTGCCTTGCAGATCGGATGTCAGGCAGACGTCGTTCGAGCAATACTGCCCGACGGCGCAATCCGAATCTTTTTCGCAACTGGTATTGTCGTTCGGTCCCGTAGAGCCGCTGGAGCCTTCATCACCGCAGGCAAACGCCCCGAAAGCCGCCAACACGGCCAGAATCAATAAAACGCACGTCGTCTTTTTCATCGCTCCACCTCACGATCTTTGGCTTCCGAATGCGTCATTCCGCTTCGTTTTCACGATTGAAAACGGCAAAGTTCATTAAGATTACCCTAAATGATTGGACGTTGCAATTTCAATTCATTATTCCTTTGCCGTAGAGCGGAAATTTTTTTAGTGCGGATTTAGGATGGACCCGAAGGGTCCAAGCGCCTCTCCCACTTGGAGAGGCCGGTGCTTTAGCACCGGGTGAGGGGAAGTTTCGTGTTCCCTCGCCCTAACCCTCTCCCAAAGGGAGAGGGGATATAAGTCTTTTAATTTCAATATGTTGCAATTGAATCCGAAATATTTTGCACTAATTTAATTTCCGCCCTTTGCCGTAAAGCGGAAAGAAAAAAGTAGACTCTCCGAATTCGGGAGCCTGAGAGAAAACGGCGTGGCATGTGGATATCGTAGTAACATCTCCGGAAAACCACTTTGTAACAAGAATATTCGTGGTAGTCTCAACGGATGCTTTAGTACTTCGCGTCCCATTGTACCGATTTGTGAAACGTATCCAGAAACGGAAAATGTCTCCAAATGCCTCAGAAACGTGCTTTTTCCTCTGAAATCCGGCATTTCCCGCAGGCAATCCCCGTTTTAGGGCGTTTTCGAGACCATTCCCTTCCGGTCCGTCAGCCAAACGGGAGCTTTGTCCTGATAATTTCCCGAACTTTAGATAGTGTCGTCACGAGAAGTCGAATATTCTAGACATGATCATTGTCTTTTTGATATATTTCTTTTGAATAGAATATATCAAAGGGAACTGCTATGGAAGCCGCCTATCATCGTCATGACATTTCCGATCATGCATGGGAACTCTTGGAACCTCATTTACCGGGACGCAAAGGTTCTTGGGGTGGTGTTGCCGAAGACAATCGACGCTTCATCAATGCTGTTTTCTGGATTCTTCGCACCGGTGCTCCGTGGCGTGATCTGCCGCCGGATTATGGCGACTGGAACAACACCAACCGTCGCTTTTGCCGGTGGCGCGATAAAGGAATCTGGGAGGGATTGCTCGAAATCCTCATCGACGATCCCGATTACGAATGGTTGATGATCGACGCCAGCCACGTCAAAGTTCACCCGCACGCGGCAGGAGCGAAAGGCGGCAACCAGGCGATGGGCCGCACAAAAGGGGGCTCAACACTAAAATACACCTGGCCGTGGATGCGCATGGTAATCCGGTCCGAGCGATTGTTACGGAGGGTCCACGAGCAGATTGCAAGGAGGCTTGCGCACTGATCGAAGGGATCGATGCCGAGTATCTGCTGGCCGATCGTGGCTACGATACGGACAAGATTATCGAAGAAGCCGAAAATGCGGAGATGGAGGTGGTCATCCCGCCGAAGAAGAATCGGAAGGTCCAACGACCCTACGACAAAGAGCTTTACCGTGCGCGGCATCTGGTCGAAAATGCCTTTTTGAAGCTGAAACGCTGGAGGGGAATTGCTACGAGATACGCAAAAAATGCCGCATCTTTCCTCGCCGCCGTTCATATTCGATGCCTCTTTCTTTGGCTGGATATCTCGTGACGACACTATCTAAATTAACATGACGTAAATCGTAAAAAAGTTGCTAAAAAGTACAACTTTCTGCTATTGAAACCATACGGCATACGAAAGTTTTTCCAGTAGCACGATAATTGTAACAAATTCATCTTTTTCTCTTGAGATCCTAATGCTTGCTGCTATAATGGATAATGTATATAGCTTAGACGACGACGCGAAGGAGATGCACCTCTGTTTGATCGAAAATTACACTTTTTTCGTGCAAGCACTCTAAAACGATTTATATTATTATTGAAAGAAGGGGGTCGCTGTTATTTTGCGATCCGACGCGAAATCGAGGGGCTGAGGACTTTTTTACGCTACGAACTGTGTCTGAGGTATTTCCGGTTTCCATCTTTCGCATCATGGATGCGATGCAGCGAGCACATATAGCAACACAACATCGGAGGAAAACATGCTCGAAGCCAATCAAGTGAAGATTATTCGAAAGGAATTGGGGTATACCCAGAAGCAGTTCGCATACCGTCTGGACATTCCCATCGGCACATTGCGAAAATACGAACAGGATTTGACGCAGGACGTTCCTTCGTCATTCCTACGTAAAATGTGGGAACAATTCCAAGTCAATCCCCTGTGGGTTCTTGCCGGGCGTGGGCCGATGATTTTGGGTTCCAAGTCGAAGTTCGACGACATGGCCGACTTCCCCGAACCGATCGAGCCGTTGCCCAAACGCCGTGGGCCGACGATCCGACGTGGCGGAAAAAAAGGCGATGTCGAAATGGGTTACGTCATGCGCGACATGGACGCCGAAGACGAGGAAAAGCTTTTCCAGCCGCTAAACCAGGAAGAAGTCAAGCAGCGGGATCGCCTGTACTCTCTGTATCGCGTGAACGAAGATTTCCACCATTTCTGCGATGTGGCTCTGTACCTTCGCATGAAAAAATACTGATTTCGATATCAACTACCATCCAAGAGAAAGCGACACGTCATGCCAAACGAGCAAGTTGATAACCTCGAAGAATTGCTGAAAGAAGTGGACGACACCGATGGACAGGCCGCCGTTGCCGTATTGCTGATGGTGCGCCTGATTCGCCGCCGTCCCGATCTCGTGCCCGCCGTCGTTTCCGCGATCAAAACTCTGGTTCCGTAATTAACGACACTTGGCCGAACCCGACGAAAAAAAAACCTGGGTTGTGGTTTTGCTGGCTTTGCTGGGTGGAGCGCTCATTCCGGTGGGCGCCCACAGATTTTACCTTGGCAAACCGGCAAGTGGAGTGGTTTACCTGCTGTTTTGCTGGACGCTGATTCCACAGATCGTCTCCCTGTTCGAGGCGGTACTGATTCCGGCCTCCCGAGCAGCTTCGGGAAAAACACCATCCCCGACTCCCTGATCGAACCTTTCCTGACCTCACTATTGCGTGTTTTCCGGCGAACCGGTTCATCCAGGAAAAAACTGTGGTTTTTCTTTTCTGTTCGAGCCAACAGCCTGATAATACAAAATTATCTCGGTTTGCACAGGTCGAGCTGATCTTTAGCCAGACCTGCGTTTTGGTATGAACATAACGGTTTCCCCGCATTTTCGTTCCCACTACTGTTGCATTCGATTTCCACTTTTTTCTTGACTTCATCCGTGTGATACCTAGACTTGTCTAGTATCAAAGTGGACTTTCTTGTTGTTCAAGCTCAGGTATCCTCATGCGATTATCGACCAAAGGCCGTTACGGATTGAAAGCACTGCTGGAGTTGTCCATCAATTTCGGGGAAGGCCCCGTGCTGATGGGTACGATTGCCAAAAAGCAGAACATTTCCCGCAAATACCTTCACGCGATTTTGACTGCACTCAAGAGTGCAGGACTGGTACGCAGCGTGCGCGGAGCCGGGGGAGGGTATGTGCTTGGACGCGATCCTTCCACGATTCATCTGGATGAGGTACTGCGGGTCTTGGAAGGCTCGATGTGCCTGATCGACTGCGTGGAAAACAACCAGATCTGTCCGGTTTCGGAATCCTGCATTGCGCGGGAGGTCTGGTCGGAGCTGAGCCATTCCATTCAGGAATACCTTGCCAATCTGAGTCTGGACGATCTCGCCCGCCGGGTACGGGACCGCGAGGTCGGACAGATGATGTACTATATCTGACTCGGCGGCGTGTTCTACCGTGTTTTCTTCGGCGCAGCGAAAGGCCGAAAGCCTGGCGCTCCGCCCCGAAAACATTGGAGTGAAGGGATTCCGAGCATTTCCATGCCGCCGACCTGGTGGTTCCCCACCGATTCCCGACGAAAGGAAACAACATGGCGAACATAGCCGATACCATCATCGATACCATTGGAAATACGCCTCTTGTGCGGCTGCACAAAGTCACGCGCGGTTGCGTGGCCGAGGTGCTGGTCAAACTCGAATTCTTCAATCCGGCTTCCAGCGTCAAGGACCGCATCGGCGCGGCGATGATCGCAGCCGCCGAGCAAGATGGCTTACTCGGTTCGGAAACCGTGCTCGTAGAACCGACGAGCGGCAATACCGGCATCGCGCTGGCCTTTGTCTGCGCGGCCAAAGGTATTCCCCTGATTCTCACGATGCCCGACACGATGAGCCTGGAGCGGCGTAAGTTGCTCAAAGCTTTCGGGGCGAGGCTGGAACTTTCTCCCGGTGGCGAGGGGATGCCGGGCGCCATCCGCCGGGCGGAAAAACTGGTGGCCGAAAATCCGCAGTATGTCATGCTTCAGCAATTCGCCAATCCGGCCAACCCGGAAATCCACCGCAAGACCACTGCCGAAGAAATCTGGCGCGATACGGACGGCAAAGTGGACATGATTGTGGCCGGAGTGGGCACCGGGGGCTCGATCACCGGCATTTCGCAAGCGCTCAAGGCTCGCAAACCGGATTTCAGAGCGGTGGCGGTGGAACCTGCCGATTCTCCCGTGCTGTCCGGTGGCCATCCAGGCAAGCATAAAATCCAGGGGATCGGCGCGGGATTCGTACCGGAGGTGCTCGACCTCGAGATTCTCGATGAAATCATCACGGTTGAAAGCGATGAAGCCGGAATCATGTCCCGAAGGCTGGCTCGGGAGGAAGGCATCCTCGCGGGGATCTCCGCCGGGGCCAACGTCTTCGCCGCCGTGAAACTGGCGCGACGGGATGAAAACCGGGGCAAGACCATCGTGACTCTCGTGCCGTCCTGTGGTGAGCGCTACCTTTCAACCTGGCTGTACGACGAAACAACCTGAAAGCGAACACCCCGAAGGAAACCAGCGACGTAGCGTTTCTCCGAGAATTCGGGCTGTGGGTCTATCGACTCTGAGGACTTCATGAAACGATCCACCAGTAGACCGACTCGACGTATGTTGTGGACTGTCGGTCTACTGTCGCTGGTGCTTCTTGCCTCCTGCACGTTGGGGAGAATGATCCGTTACAACGATTCCGGGGTGGACGACTACAAGATTTTCCCCTACCGCGAACTGCACGCTTCCAAGACTCCCTTCTCCATTCCTGAAAACCCGGAACCCGGCGTTTTTCCTGAACATTTCGAGTTCGAGGGCCGCACGCACGATATCGACACATTCCTGACTGAAAACGATTCTCTGGCGTTTATCGCCATCAAAAACGGTCGTATCATTGCGGAACGCTACTACAACGGACACTCGGCGGCGTCGATCTCGCTTTCTTTCTCGATGGCCAAGTCTTTCACCTCACTGCTAATCGGGCTGGCGATCGAAGATGGCTATATCCGCTCGGAAAATCAATTGGTTACAGAATTCGTGCCGGAATTGAAAGACAAAGGATTCGACCGCGTGACGCTGCGCCACCTGCTACAAATGACGAGCGGCAGCGACTACATCGAGGTGGACCATCCGTTTTGCGTCCATCCCTGGTACTATTACACCGAGGATATGACCTATTACCTCACGCGGATGAAGATCGTGGACGAGCCCGGCACGAAGTGGCGCTATAAAAGCGGCGACAACGAATTGCTGGCGCTGATTCTGCAACGGGTGCTCCCGAATGGCGTGACGATCACCGACTACATGCAGGAAAAAATCTGGGAGCCGCTGGGAATGGAATACGATGCCCGTTGGAGCGTGGACCGTCTGCCGGACGGCCTGGAAAAGACCTTTTGCTGCGTGGCCGCCACTGCCCGAGACTTCGCCAAAATCGGGCTGATGGCGCTGCAAAACGGAACCTGGAACGGGCGGCAGGTCGTCCCCCGCGAATGGCTTGAAAAATCCACGAAAATCGACGAAAGCGAGGGAAGTCCCTGGAATTACCAGTACCAGTGGTGGAAGCTCACCAAAAGCGGTGAGGATTTCTTCGCCGGGGGCTGGTTGGGACAATACATTTACGTGAACCGAAAATACGATTTGGTGCTGGTGCGAATGGGGCGCAGTTTCGGCGATATCGGCATGAAGGCGTGGCGGAAACTCTGGGTCGTGCTCGCGGAACGGATCGGCACCTACGAGAACGATGAAACGCCCGGTGAAAAATCGCCATGAACCCGCGAAGATTTTCGTAACCTCCTTATTTTTCAAGTGAAAACGTGCATATCTCCATCGAATCGATGGCAGAGAAAGAGGGGCCGCCTATCCGTACAGACTCCCCATGACGATTCAATTTTTCTCCTTTCCCCGGTTTCCATGGAAGGATGTTTGTTTGGAAGGGTGCCAAGGTCTTTCGCCGTCAGGCGAATGGCCTTGAAAACACAAGAAATCCGGGCCATCGATCCGTTCCGGATCGAAGACCCGGGCACCCTTTCCTCGATTCACCGAGTTGGACTCGTGCCGAATCAAGAATTGAATCACCCTGAGACTCTTGCAGTCTTCTTTTCTCCGAAGCGATTTTATGATATCATTACCCAAGATACTTCAAAATCAACAGGAGGGGCCATGAAGGTACACAAGCAGTTCTCTATTTTTCTCCCGAACCGCCCCGGCGAAATGAAAAAGCTGCTGTACAAGGTGAAAAAACTGAACCTTACCGCTGCGGCGACCTTCGCCAACCAGGACGGTGCGATTCTGCGCCTGATTCCCGACGACGCAGGAAGTCTGGCTTCCCTGCTCAAACAGGCGAAAATCCCCTTCGAACGCAAGGACGTGCTTGTGCTTACCGTGCCGGACAAACCCGGCGGACTGCTATCCATTCTCCAGCGTCTCAACCGGGCCCACGTGAACATCGAAGGCGTGTACATCGTCGGCGATCCCGAATCCGGTCGCGCACGCTGCGTGCTGAGTCTAGATGACATCAATACGGCCAAAACCGTACTCAAGTAACTGGTTTTACAAATGATTCCGTCGGGTGGAGCGTTCAGCCATCCGAGCCGAAACCGCCCGCATCGCTGACGAGACGGGCCAGTCCCTCGGCTGTGGGAACGGCGAGACAACGGTAAGCTGCGCCCAATCGCCGGGAAAGCTGCACCGCCGAACCTTTTGGATATTTCCCGGTTTCGCAGTCGATCACCACCGTCCGCACTTTCGAGGCCGCCACCGCTTTTACGGCGCGCTCAATGTCCTTGAGCGCCGCCACCTTGGGATTGAGGTCGGGCCGTTGTTCCAGGCCCACGTTGCCGCGACCGTCGGTCAGCAGAAACAGCATCGGGACGATACTCTGCGACTTGTGCAACTCCGCTCGGATCACCTCAAGTCCCTTCATCATCGCCGAAGCCAGGGGCGTGCGCCCGCCGGTGGGGATGTCGTCGAGAACTTTCAGCGCCCGATCGATGGAACGCGACGGCGGCAGCACCACGTGGGCCTCGTTCCGGTTGAAGGAAATCAGGCACACCCGGTCGCGGCGGATGTAGGAGCGTTCCAAGAGGCTCACCACCGCTCCCTTGACCGCCGACATGCGCTGTTCCACGCCCATCGAACCGCTGGCGTCCACCACGAACACCACAAGCGCCGTGCTTTTTCCCGAACGCTGTTTCTCGTGTAGGTCTTCTTTTTCTATTTTGACGCGACCTTGCCCATTTTGACGCAAAACTGCAGCGCGCAGGCTGGCGTCGAAGGCGATGTCCTGCGCCCGTTCGCCCGCCGGGCGTGCCTGCCGGTAGCGTCCCCTTCCGCGATCCACCAGCGACGACGCCCCTCGTCCCCCGGCCTGACGGCGCTTGCGATCCATACGGGTTTTCATCAGGTCGCGTTCGTTGCCCAATTCGATGGGCGCAGCCTTGAACACGGTCAGCGGGGCTTCGGCGCTGGAAAATCCCCAGCTCATCGCCGGGTTGGGTTGATTGAGGGATTTCAGAGGTTGTCGGTCAGAGGGCTTTCCTGGGCTTTTTTTTTTCCGCAGGACTCGGTTTCCTCCAACTCACCGAGGATTTTCTCCACGGCGTCACGCAGCTTTTTCGGGTCGAGATCCGGCTGTTCGAAAGGCTTGCGTCGCATCCGGTGAGGCAGGGTCAATTCCAGCGCCCGCACGACGTCTTCCACCTCTACCGCCTCGCGTCCTTCCAGTGCAGCGATGGCCCTGGCCGCCTTGGTGCCGACAATATCCGCCCGGTGGCCCTCTACGCCGAATTCCACGCAGACCCGCACGAGCAAATCGAGCATCGTCTCGCCGATGGCCACGCGACCGAGATTTTCAGAGGCATTTTTCAGAGATTGGGACAATTTTTGTTGTTCTGACGCAAATTTTCGCACGAACGCTTCCGGGTCGGCGTCGAATTCCTCGCGCCGTAAAATGATGGCCTTGCGCCGTTCGGGGTCCGTCACGCGCTCGGCGCGCACCGATAGGCCGAAGCGGTCGAGCAACTGGGGACGTAGCTCGCCTTCCTCCGGGTTCATCGTGCCGACGAGTAGAAATCGCGCCGGGTGACTGACGGACAATCCTTCCCGCTCCACCACGTTGACGCCCATCGCCGCCGCATCCAGCAGCAGGTCGGTGAGGTGGTCGTCGAGCAGGTTCACTTCGTCGATGTACAAAACACCCCGGTTGGCACGCGCCAATAGGCCCGGCTGCAAGGCTCGTACGCCATCGTGCAGGGCGCGTTCGATGTCGAGGGTTCCGGCCACGCGGTCCTCGGTGGCGTTGACGGGGAGATCCACGAACGGCAACTCCCGTCGCTCCACGGGTAAGGTCTCGCCGTCGTCGCGCCGTTTCCGGCAGAACTCGCATTGCTTCGAGAAATCTTCGGGATCGCAGCCGAAGGGACAGTCGGCCACGACATCGAGCCTGGGCCAGAGACCCGCAAGACCGCGCGCGGCAATGGATTTCGCCGTGCCTTTTTCCCCACGGATCAACACGCCACCAATACCCGGATCGATGGCGTTGAGCAACAACGTCAGACGCATTCTCTGCTGTCCCACGATGGCCGAAAAGGGAAACGTCACTGACTTGCTTCGCATACGTACCCGCCTTCGCTCGATATCACCGCCGCCGCAAGGACACCACACCTCGTTTTCGGCGAATTCGGGCTAACTTTACTGGGAATACGGAGGAAATTCAAGACCTTTCGGGCGGTTCGACCGGACGGAGGGGTGAATTTTCATATAAGAGGGAGAATCAGAGGTTGGATACCTTGTTACCCCGCATAATTCATGAAGAATCTACTGCGACTTGAAAATCCTCGATCTTTCACTTGTTTCCCGATTTTCATCCTCGACAGACTGTAAAGTATGCCTGCGGGTGAAAATCGGTCCAACTTCATGAAATATCTTCGGTTTTCGGCGTCTCGCTACGATCCTCATGAATAATGCGGGCTAAATCGGACATGTCGGGTGAAAATCCAAACCCACGCGCCTTTACAAACGAATGGCGCAAGCCTTTCGACCTGCGCCATTCGTAAAAAACCTCTGTCATTCCACGAAAAACGTAGAAGTTACGATGTGTTACAGCCTTTCTCGCCGTGTCGCCATGAGCGAGGCCATCAAGATCGCCAGAAGCAGCACGAGACCATGCGCCGCCGCCGTGCTGTGGCAACCGCTGGAGGATTTCTTTTTCTCTTCGTCCACATCGCCCGGCGTGACGGAGCCGTCGTAGTCCCCGCCGCTGTCGGAGCTTTCCGAGGCGTCGAGGTCTTCGTCCCCGCCGGAGGAGCTTCCCGCGATGGTGAAGGTGTTGCTGACGAGCGGCAGACCCAGCAGACTCGACCCGCCGAGGTCCACGTCGCCTTCATTGATTTCGTAATAAATGAAGCGCCCGGCCTTCGCCATGTGCGAGAACTCGACCTCCAGAATCATGTTATAGACCTGCCCCGCACTCAGGGATTTCCCCACGGAGAACGTCAACTTTTCGTTGTCGCTCTGCGGTTCGGCTTCCGCGATCATGGTTCCTTTTTCACCATCGACGGCTTCATACAGTCGATACGCCAGCGTGTCGTCCGGATCGTAGATCGTGCCCTTGGGCTGGATCGACAGCGAAGCGAAGTTCACGGCCTTGACGGCGGTCAGCCTGAAATCGATCAGTTCGTGGCTCTGGTCGGCTTCGATTTCACCGGTGGGCATTGTCGTGTCGGCGATTTCGAAAGTGGCTTCGGTGGCGTCGTCGGGAATGAGCACTTTGCGCGATTCCACGGGAAGACCACGCACGAGGCCGTCGATCGACACCCGGTTGGAATTGAGTTCGAGTTGCATCTGGGTATCGGCTTCGGCACCCTCCGCGATATCCACCGCCAGCACGAGGTTGATGTCGTCCCGGTTGGAAAGCCGGAACTCCTTGAGATGTTCCACGTTGTTGAACACCAGCGCACTACCGGTCCAGGCGGTGCCCGAATCTCCGAAGAGGGTGTCGCCGTCGTCCAGTTGGCCGTCGTTGTTTTCGTCCAGTGCCAGCCAGCCGTGAGTCAACAGGTCGGCGTCGAATGTCTCGCCTTCCTTCGGCGTGAAACTGAGGGAATTGATGCGCACCTGGTCTTCTTCGTCACCCGCGACGAACAGGTTGAGTTGCAAAACGGTCACCTTCTCTTCGCCCGGCAGCACGAAACGATAACTGGAGTTGTGGCTGCGTCCCTGGCTGAAGGTCAGTTCGGCTTCGAGGCTTTCCTCCTGAATGCTGTGCGTGACCGGTTTGCCGCCGTTGGTGAAGAAGACGTTGCCGTCGTTCGAGATGATTTCGGCGGTGTTTTTGACGATTTGTTCCTTGTTGGCGGTCGTTTTCACCTGGCAGCGCAACTCGATCTGCTGCTTGTAATCCTCGCCGGGGAAGAATTCCTCGGCCAAAAACATGCCGTCTTCGGTCATTACGGGAGAAAAACCGTCGATGGTGTCGTCCAGCGGAATTTCCATTCCGTTGCGGATCAGCACGGTGGAGCCTCGAATGTAGTCCACGACGTCCAGGGGCAACTCGTCTCGCACGTAAACGTTGCTGGCGACGTCCTCGCCGCAGTTCTGTACGCGGATGATGTACATGAATTCCTGGCCGGGATACAGGTAGGTGCCGTCGGACACGCTGGCCAGTTTTTCCGGTTCTTCGGGAATATCGAAGCTGGGATCTTTCGTCTTGATGGCGATGACGAAAAAGTTGGTAATGATCTGATCCTGGCCCGCCGAGATGGTGACGTTGGCAAAGGTATCACCCAACTCCAGCGCGCCGCTGACGGAAAACGTGTCGAGGTCGATTCCGTAGCGGTTGATGCGGCAGCCGTGCTCGTTTTCTTCAAGATAGGCGTTGATCGTGCCGTTGAACACGTTGTCGGGTTCGTTGCAGGGGGTCATTTCCGGGTTCGGATTGTCGGGATCGGTGTCGTACAGCAGAATGTCGTTGAAGCGCAACTCCTCGTTATGCGTGAGGAATCCGGTTCCGCTGATGGCGGGATCGCCTTCGCCGATAAAGAAGGTGGCCTTAGCTTCGGGATCTTCCGGCACCCGGAATCCAGAGGGCCGCAATTGCGTCACCGAATCGCGAGTCATCTGGAAATCGGTGTAGTAGTAGATGCGTTTCGGCTCGGCGTTGGGCAGATTGTAGACCAGCAGAATCGACCAGCCCGCCAGCGCGGTGGTCAGCAGCCGGTAGGGTTCGCCCACATACGCACCATCGAAACCCGACACGAGGTATTCGCCGTTGAGTTCTTTTCCCTGGTTTTCGTGGTGGTCTTTCATGGCATCGGTGATGTCCACCCGGAACGTGAAGTACTTGAATACGGCATCCACTCCGGCGGCGTCGGCATCCACGAATTCGATGCTTTCGAACTGAGAAGGGTCGTTGACGTCGCCGACGATCGGAATCGGGTCCGTTTCACTGCCTGCCGGTTGAGGTGGCAAGATTTCGATAGTGTTGTCAATCACGTTGGTATCCGGATTGACGGAACCCATCCAGACGAAATAGGCTTTGAGCAGGTTCGCCTCTTCGGGAATTCCTATCAATTTGGCGGAAGATTTGGTCGTGAGCGCATCACCCTGGCCATCCTGGCGACCGGTGAGGCAACCGAATGCGGTGGCCTGGCACATATCCTCCATAAATGTCCCGCCGGTCGCGGCGTAGTCCACGTTGCCTTCCCATTTGTCCATGGGTTCGAGCGCCTGGGCGGACGAAACGAGGAAAAACACCCAAAAAACGGTGCATAGCGGTAAAAAGCGGGCTGAAAGCTTCATGGTTTACTCCTGACAAAAGCCGCTCGTTCGGCATAGTGGTCCGAATCTCTAATTTTTATCGTTTTGGCAGGGGGCGTGTCAAATTTTCCTGTGAAATCGGGTCGATTAGGTGCGTGAATTTTTCAGGAGAAAAATCGCAGGTCGGGTGAAAATCGCCCGTCCTGCTACCTACCTTCACCCTCTCCCAAAGAAATAAGGGACTTTTCCCCTTTGATATTCATAGGTTACATGAAAACAAAATGGTCGTTGTTTGACGATATTTTGTGATAGATCCAATCGATTGCCAATTCCACCGGAGCGCTTCAGAGGTCCATCTCCGCATAAAACCTGCGCTTTATCGCCACGAGTTCTTCTCGGCTCACCTCGCAGGCTCCGTCGCCGAGCATTGGCCCTTCCTGGAACAGCGGGTTGAAATCGCGAGGGAGAGGATCGGGCAGCCAGCCGTTTTCCCGCGCCATGTCGTACAGCCGCGTGCCCGGAAGCGCCACGACGAATTGCAGCAGCGGACGCGCGCCTGTGCGTTCGTGCAGGCGACGTGCGAAATTCAACGTTGTTTCGATCTGCGTTCGGGTTTCCCCCGGAAGGCCGATCATGAAGTGCAGCAGGCAGGGCAGGTCGAATTCATGCGCCCAAGTGGCCACCCGCTCGATCTGTTCCAGGTCCATGCGTTTGCCGATCACCCCTTGGAGCACGCCCGCGTCTCCCGACTCCGGCGACAACGAAAGCAGCCCGATGCAGCCGGCCAGCCTCTTCACCTGCTCCCGGTTCAGGGCATCTCCCCGCAGGCCGTTGGGAAACGAAGCCTCAAGCCGGGTGTTTTCGAGGAGATCCAGTAGCGCATCGAAATGGCTCGGCTGCACGTTGGCGGCTTCGTCGAGAAACACGAGCCGAGACACCTTGGGCCGGGTTTCGAGAAAGCCCACGGCGTCGGCGAGATCCTCTACCGGCACGGGCCGCCAGGGCGTTTTTCCGCCACGCGCCGCCGCGTGCCCTGTGCAGAAAAGGCAGTGATGCGGGCAGCCGCGCGAGGCTTTGATGGGAATCGAGCCGGAATCGAAGCCGAAGGGGTCCGCCTGGGCGCCGCTTGGATAAACCGTGGAAAGAAACGCCGAAAACGCCTCCAGGTCGAGCGCTTCGTAGAGGGAACCGTTCAGGCCGGACAACCGTTGCGGAGAGATTCCCCGGCGAACGTCGAGTTCCCCGGTACGAGAGGGAGGCGAAATCGCCAGCGATTTCAAGCTGTTTTCCGTCTCCCCGGTGAGGATGCCGTCCGGGACGATGGGCCAGTCGGCGACGCTGTGAGGATCGTAGGCGATGTAGTTCATACCGCCCACGTGCATGTCGGCCAGCCACACTGGCCGGTTTGGCTGGGCGCGGCGCAGTCCGCCGACCACCGTTGCGAGCAGGTTGTCCGAGGGGTTCTGCACGCCGAAGGGATCGAAGTGAATCACCGCCAGATCGCTACGAATCGCGCCAAGTTGCGCCAAAAAGGAACGGATCGGCGGGCCGAACCAGCGGTAGCCCTGCGCGTCGGGTTCGCCGCAGGAGGCGTCGGGAAGCTGGAAGGCGTCGAGTACCTCGACGTCGAAGCCTTCTTTGCGCAAATACGCGGCATTCCACCAGCAACCAAACCCTATGAAGGCCGGGTAGTCGATGCCGTTTCGGTGCACCCGCAATGGCGGGCGTACCAGAAGAATGCGCGGACGGGAGTGCGTGCCCGGTGTCACCTGGGAGTTTCCTCCGGGTCGTTAATAATCACATTCGCAATATACATCATCGTAATAGTAGCTGCAATATCCATCGTAAGGAGCGCAATACTCCTGGCAATCGTAAACGGTCCATTGCCGATTGAACAGAGAATTCCGTTCGCAGGCACATACCGTCCCGTCGTCTACACAGTAGTCGCTGTCGAAGAAACTGCACGATCCCGTGCATTCCGACACTGCACTGCAATCATTCCCGTCCCAGTCGCAGGTTCCGTCGCAATCGCAGTAATCGTCGTTGGCCCAGTCGCAGGGGTCGTCGGTGGTGCAGCAGGAAGACGTCCCCGTGTACCCCGGACAGACATCTCCCGACCCGCTGCAGTCGTCCTCGTCCCAGTCGCAGGCACCGTCGCAATCGCAGTAATCGTCGTTGGCCCAGTCGCAGGGATCATCGGTGGTGCAACAGGAGGACGTCCCGGTATAGCCGGGACATACGTCTCCCGTGTATTCCAAGGCTGTGAAGGTATATTCGTTTTCACCCCCCTGAGCATCGTAGTACTGCACGGCGACGTAATAGGTTCCTGCGGAAGGCGGATCGAACTCCGCCGTTTCCGACGCGGTGGAGCGGTTGTCGTCGTAATGCCAGCACGCGGCGTTGGATTGCACGCAGCCGGTGGATTCGTACACGGCGATCAGCGCGTCCCACCCCGTGGGAGCGACCTGGAAACGGTAACGATAGCCGCTACGTGCCGTGAAGCGGAACAGCAGTTCCGGGCCGGTGACGGATCGGGGACTCAGCAGTCCTTCGCGTGTACAGGCGGAAACCTCCAGATCGTTGTCCAGGCAGAAGGTCGTGCCTTCTTTGACGTACGGAAATACATCGATTTCCAACGGTTCGTCGCAGCTTCCGGGGCCGCCTTCGTCGCAGGTGCAGAAACAGCCGTCCTGTTGGTAAATGCTCGAATATCCACAGGAATCGTAGCCGTCGTACCCACCTTCGCGGCAGACTTCGTCGCAGCCGAATTCCTGGAAACTGTAGGTATCGGAGTCGCAGCGGCACAGCGTGTCGTCGTCGATGCAGAAGGGGTCGTCGCCGTAGCAGGAGCCGCTACATTCCGTCGGGTCGTCGTCACCACCGGATTCGTTAGAGCATTGGCAGACCTCGTACCCCACTTCCGAATGATACCCACAATGGTGGAAGTAGTCGTAATCGTATTCAAGGCAGATCTCTTCGCAGTCCACGACCGTCAACTGGTTGTTTTCTCCGCAGAAACACAGCGATACGCCGTCTTCCATGCAGGTGTTGTCCTGCACGCCGGAACAGCGACCCGAACATTCGTCGGCGCTCCCCGAGCAGTCCGCCGCGTCCCAATCGCAGGTTCCCGAACAGTCACATTCGCCGTCGTCGGCATAGCCGCAAGGATCGTCGGTATAGCAGCAGGTATTGTAGCCACTGTAGCCGGGGCACCAGGTGGCCGCGCTTCCCCCGCCGCAACTTCCCGACTCCGGCAGGCAGTAGTTGTCCCAATCCACCCTCTGGCAGGTGTGGCCGCTGGGACAGTCGGAATTGGACGAGCAATCATCCAGGCAATAGCCGTTCACGCAGTCGAAAGATCCCTCGCAGTCGGAGAAACTCCGGCAGGTGTTGCACTGCTGCCAGGAACAGGTGCCTTCAAACCAGTCGCAGGCTTCGCCCGGATCGCAATCGCTGTCGTCGGAGCAACGGCTCGTGCCCGTCACGCATTCGCCGGTCCAGCGATCGCAGACCTGTCCGGTGGGGCAATCGTCGTCGCTGAAACATCCCCAATCGTATTCGCAGAATCCCGTCGTCTGGTTGCAGACATAGCCTTCGGAACAGATGCTGGGATCTTCACGGCAATCCGTGGTCGAGGTGTCTTCCTCGCAGATTCCCGTATACGGGTTGCAGACGTAGCCCAGCGGACAGTCGTAATCGGACTGACAGCCGTCGTCACCTCCACCATCGACCACACAAAGCCCGGTGACATAGCTGCAGCTTGTTCCCTCGGGACAGTAGCCTCCGGGCTCGCGACAGTCGTTGGGGACACATTCGCCGGTTTCGGCGTTGCAACTCGTGCCGGTGGGGCAGTGGGTACCGTCGCGGCAGTCTTCGGGCACGCAATAGCCGGAGGATTGGTCGCAGGTCGTTCCTTCCTCGCAGGTGGTATTCGTACGGCAATCCGCCGGAACACACTGACCGCTGGCCTGTTCGCAGACGAGTCCGTCCTCGCAAACGCCCGTCTCGCGACAGTCGGCGGAGGCGGTCGGACAGGTTCGGGAAAAGGGAAAACACTGCTTTTGCGAGCCGTCTTCGCTTATGCGCATACAGTAGGAATTCGTCATCGTGCAGGGCTGATCGTCGGAGCAGTCCACGCCGCAGAACGTGTTTCCCGTGCTGTCCGGCAGACAGAGATCCTCCGGGCCGCCGCATTCGTCGTTCGTGGTGCAGGGTTCGCAATATCCCAGACCTTCGGCGGGCATCGTTTCGCAGGTGTTGGTTTGTGTATTGCAATACTGCCCTTCAGGACAGCCCGTGGTGCGACACCCGGCAGGCAGCGGGCCGCAGTAGCCGTCCGAGGGTCGGCAGTACATGCTTCCCTGAATAGACGTACAGGTGTAGTTTTCGGGACATTTTCCGTGCTCTTCGCATGGTACGGCGCAATAACTGGAACTCTCGGGATCGGGAAGACACAAGGCTCCGGTGGGGCAGTCATCCGCCGAGGCGCAGGACACGCAGAGCTTTTCGAAGGGATCGTCTTTTCCAATACAGCACCCGTTGATGCACTCGTGATCCGGCAGTTCCTTGGCGAGGCAGTCCATCGTGTCCTGGCACGTCATGTCCTCAGGACAGATCGTATTTTCCGTCTCGTCTTCGTCTCCCACAGGGCTTTCATCCACCTCGCACATTCCCGTCGTTTCGTTGCAGTGGCTTCCGAGACCGCATTCGTCGTCGGTGGTGCAATTGGTTCCGGTCACGGGAATGATGCACTGTCCGTCGATGCACAACTCCCCAAAGACCATCTGGCAGTCTTCGTCCACTTCACAAGCGAACTGGTTTTGCGAATCCCCTGCAACGTTGGAGTCGTCATCGCAGGAAATCGCACCGCCGAGGCCCAGCATTGCAATCCACCCGATTGTCCATCCCAGGATTTTCATTCCGGATTTCATCATCATGCCTCCCCGCTCGAAAGAGCCGCTCCCGTCGTACATATTCCGTTTGATGCGTCGTGTCGATAACCTCTTATTGTAAGCGGCAAAAAAAAATAATCAAATTTGTTTTTCAACGTCCGAATAGAAATACGGATAGCAACATGTTGAACTTGTTCGAGTTTTTACGAGAGGTGAGGAAATTCGTTCCGCCTGCCTGACATCGGCTATTGCTTGAACGGGAAAGATAGGGTATATAGGTTTTAAAGTATGTATTTGATGGGTAAATATCTGAAAAACGGTTCGATTACTTATGCCATACGAGGGAAGTGACGTTTTACGTCAACCCTTCGGAATAAATGGTAAAAATATTGAACACTTCGTACAATAAAAGTTTTACAAAGGAAATCGAAGCCTCTTTTTTTTGCAGATATATCCATGGGTTATGTCTACCTTGCTTCTTATGTGTGAGAAACATGGGATCGGAAATCCGAACTGGCCTTTTTTTTGCAATTCTACCTACGCAAACGTGATTATCGGGGAATTTGACTATGAAACGTGCTTTTACTTTGGTTGAATTGATGATCGTTGTGGCGATTATCGGTGTGCTGGTTTCCCTGGCCGTGCCGATCTACGAAACGTCGATGTGGAATTCCTACGAATCGGAAGCCATCGGGGCGCTGGGCAACATCCGGCAGGCTCAACTCGCCTATAAAAACCATCCTTTCAAGGGAAACAGCCAATTCGCTTTATCCCTGCCAGTCCTGGAATGGACCCTCGAAGGCGGCACTGTCAACGGGGAGTACGTGATCGGCAAAGAACCGGCCTTGTACACCTATGAAACCAACTCGGAATTCTCCAGGGCCACCACTCCCAACGAAAGGGCGCGAAGAAAAGCCGTTACCATGTATAACGAATCGGGAGTTGTCGAGTATACTAGGGCTGAATGACCCGGACGGTTTTCTTTTCCCTTTGATTGAGAGCGGAACGTGGCACGAAGTATTCGATGGTTTTTCTCGGCGCTCAGCGGTGCGGCGATTTTGGCCGTATTGTTCTATTTTTTCGGGCCCAAAGCGTATCACACCTATTATCATCGTGCCATCGAGCTTTCACTCGACGGAAAGCACGGACGGGCGGTGCTCGAATACCTCAAAGCCGCCGACGAAGCGGAGCATGAAGACAGCCCCGAAGCACAGGAAATCGCCGCCACGGCCATGTTCGAGGCCGCCAGAACCAACGAGATTTATCTCAAAGACTCACGTGGGGCTCTGACCCATTACGAGCAGCTCATTCGGAATCACCCCCACCATCCGAAATCGGTCACGGCGATGCTCAGTCTGGCACGGCTTTTCACCACGCTGGGCGACCTTCGCGAGGCCATCCGGCGCTACACCTTGTTTTTAAAGCGTTTTCCAAGACATGAAAAAGTTCCCGAAGTGCGCCGGGAAATCGTCAAATTGTACTTTGAATTGGAGGAATTCGAGCAGACGGAAGTCGAGGGCAGCCAGTTTCTACGGGATTTCCCCGACAGCCCGGAAGTTCCGCGCATTCAGTACCTGATCGGTCGGTCGCTGGTGGCGAGGGATCGCATCGAAGAAGCCGCCAATCAATTCGAGTCCACTTACCAGTTGTATCCGGATACATACTACGGCAAGCTCTCCCGTTTCGAGATGGCCAACTGCTTGAAAGCATTGGACAAACGGGAAGAAGCACTGGAAATCTACCGCAAGCTCCTGGCGACCCATCCCAATCCGCAGGTCGTGCACGCTCAGATCGACGCCATCGAAAAGGCTCTGGATAGCGGCAAGGGTAGCGAAGTTCCCCCGGACCCCTGGGGTTTTCCCTCTCCGTCATTGCATAAAAATCCTCCTGCGGCAACTCCCCCAGCTCAGCCTAAACCGGAGATCCAAACTCCTCCGAAGAAGAAAAGCGAACCCAAGCCCAAGGTATTCAAACCCCGACCGGAAGGCATTCATCGCGCGAATTGAAGGGAAAAGTCGAAGGATTTCAGCCCCGTAGCCTGAGTTTCGCCACGCCGAGCAACGCCTCGAAAAAGATACCCGACGACATCTTGGAGTTTCCCCGCACGCGATCCGGGAACACGATGGGCGTTTCCGCCAGCTTCGCCCCACCTTTCCAGATGCGGTATTTCAACTCGATCTGCCGGGCGTAGCCACTGGTAAACAGGGCATCGAAATCGAGTGCTTCGAGCACGTGCCGCCGGTAAGCATTGAATCCGGCGGTGACGTCCTTGACCGGCAGTCCGAGCATCATCCGGGCATACAGACTTCCCCCGGCGCTGACAAGTTGCCGCACCAGCCCCCAGTTTTCGCTGCCGCCGCCAGGCACGCGCCGGGAACCGGTGACGAGATCGTTCGTTTCGGCCAGCCGGATCATATCGGCCAGGTATTTGGGATCGTGGCTGAAATCGCAGTCCATGGTAATCAGCAGGTCGTAATCCCGTTCCAGCATCCATTGAAAGGCGGCGACGAGCGCAGGGCCGAGCCCCTCTTTTTTCTCCCGATGCAGTACGTGAACGTTCGAATCCTCGCCCGCGAGGCTCTCGGCGATGTCGCCGGTACCATCGGGGGAGTTGTCGTCCACCACGAGGATTTCCGCCTCCGGCTGCACCTCGCGGATCGCCTCCACCATCAGTTCCAGGTTTTCCTTTTCGTTGTACGTGGGCAGGGCGATGAGTACGTTCATGATTTCTGTCTCCAGGTCCAGAAGAAATTAACCAGGAAATTCCAGAAGGTAGCGACGCCGATCCCCACGAGTTGGGACAGGTATTTCCATCCACCGACGTCCGGCGGATGCGTCACCGGTGCCAACAGCGTATCGAATCCTCCCAACTCGCCGATTTCACCGAAATACGTTGCCGCGTCTCCGAAAAGGTTCAGCCACCAGAGATTGAGCATCACGAACAGGGACCACTGAATGACCCCGCCGACGAAAGCCGTCAGGTGATAGCGTCCCATGCGGGGTAGAAAACCCACTTTTGCATCCGCTCGACGGTCGCGGAAGGTCCAGAGATCGTTGATGAAAAAATTGCAGAGAATCGACACTTCGATGCCAATGGCCGAGGCCAAATTGTCCTGAATCGACAGCACGTCGGCGGCGAGGTACAAAATCCCCAGGTTGACGAACACCCCGCTCGCACCCACGCTGCAAAATTTGATGAACCGCGTGCTCAGCAGCGGTTTCATCCAGCGGGAAACTGACTGCACTTTCACTCGTTCGTCAGTACGGCAGATAGCTCAGGTCCAGACCTGCCGGATAGCCGTAGGAAACGTAACGGTCGTATCCGTAGACAATCAATCCCACTTTTCCTTGGGCCTTCAACTGGTGCGAGCCATCCGTGACGTCCGTGCGGAACACATAGGCGTTCAGGTCGCCGATCTGCTGCCATTGCACGTCCAGCGGCTGTCCGTCCAGTTCGATCGTCACGTCGTTGGAAGTCGAATAGATGTTGATCTTGTCTTTTTCGTACGAGCGCGGGGCCAGGAAGATATAATCGGAGCGGTACTGCTCGATGGGCGGAATCAGGAAAAAGGCCGGGTCGCCGTATGAAGTAAAGAGGTTGGTGGGGTCGTAGTTCTGCCCAACCATGAACTGCCCCAGCAATACGGGTTTTCCGGCATCCGCGATGAGGGCGAAATCCTGGATCGCCGTGGCTTCGATCATACAGCTTTCCCCCTTGTTGAGCGTTTTCGGGCGCTGGGTTTCACTGTCCCAGCAAGGAGAGTTGGAATAGGGGCTTTCCTGTTCGAGCGCCCGTTCGGGGTTGGTGCGGAAGGTCGTGTCGTCCTCCAGCGCCAGCACTTTGAAGATAGCAGGCTGGGTGAGGTCCGGCGGATTGATGTTGGCCGCAATGTACTGCATGGCCCATGAGTTCGTCGGAAACATCTGTTGCTCCAGGTGGTCGCAGGCCCAACGGTAGTGGGGTACGAAGGCGCAACGATTGCCGCTATACACCGCAACGCGCTGATCGGATTGGATCTCGGTGCCGGTGAGATCCGGCCCCTTGCAATATTGGCCGGTTCGCGGATATTGGGCGGTGGTATCGGTTACCAGAATGCAGGTCTCCTGATCGATATAGGTAGAATTCATGCTGGACGAAATCTGCAACACTTCTCCCTCGCTAAGACTATAGACATAGGGATTGGTGCGCGGTGACATCATCGGAATCGTTGGGTTGACGTTGACGGAAGGAGACGTATGGGCCGAAGGCCAGATTTTCACTTCGGTGGTGCCCGGCTCGGTGGCGACGATGGTCACGAAATCCGGAGATCCCAGGTACCAGGCAGCCGATCCCGACTCCTGGACTTCGTCGAAACGGGAACCGTAAGTCATCGCCAGATAGTGATTGCCCAACACGTGGCGAGGCAGCAGCAACGAAGCGTCGTTGGTGTAGGCATACGTGCCACTCGTAAGCGCGGTCAACGGGTTAAATTGATAGACCGTCACCGGCGTGGAAGATACGAGGTGGAAAGAATTATTGCTGCGTGTGGTTTCTCCCACGTTGTATTCGTCGTCGGCAGCGCCGCTCGTTACTTCGTAATAAGGCAGCCGAATCGTTTCGTCCGACAACGGGTCCACATCCACCAATCGGCGGAAATTGTTGGGGCCTTCGATGGTGATGTGTGCCGTGTAATCTGCCTCGGTGTTGGAAACCACCACGGCATATTCGGATTCGTTGCCCTGCTTGAACACGTCGCTTACCGTGTTGGGCAGCACCACCGGGAAATATTCGCAGCCGATGTAGCTTCGCCGCCTCTCCTTCTGTTCGCAGAGCGTCAGGCATTTGCCGTCGATGCAGGACAGTCCCACGGCGTTGTCCGGGTCGTTGGGATCGTCCTCACAGGTAATGCGTTCCGCCAGCCATCCCGTGCCGTCCTCGTTACATTCCTCGATCAGGTGGGGATCGTCGGTCACGCAGCGTTTTTCACCGGGCAGACAGACGTAATTGGACGACCCGCAGCCGTTGAGGCGGTCGCAAACCTCGCCGTTGGGACAGGATTCGGCCTCGCCGTAACCATCGCCCGACGCCAGGCAGTATTGAATCATCGTGGTGCCGACGCAGCGAAAGTCGCCATCGGGGTTACAACTCACCTCACGGCAGCGGCCTTCTTCGCATTCCTGGGTGCCCGGACATTCGATGGGGTTGGACCAGTCCAGTCCATCCGCCGTGCAGATCTGGATCAGGCTGCGTTCCTCGCATTCGCCATCGTTGCAAACTTGCTGGCTGACGCAACGGGTTTCCGTACCCGGCTCGCAGACCTGTCCGACTACGCAACGACCGTCGATGCAGTGTTCTTCCGAGTCGCAGGGTTGCGCCGTGCCGGAAGGATATTCATACTTCGTACCCTCGGAATTGCAACGCACCGGGATGCCGTCCTGGTCGCAGCGCCAGTCTTCGAGCGGCTCGCAAATGGGCGTGTTTTCGGGAATGCAGGTGTTGACGTTGCAGAAGTAGTTGGCGGCGCAGGTTTCGAAAGCTTCCCAGCCCAGGCCCAATTCGTTACAGATTTGCACGGCTTCCACGCCGCTTTCGGGAGAACAGCGTTTTTCCTCGCCCGAGCGACAGATTTTATCCGTGGGATCTTCCACACCGCAGTAGTCGCCGTTGACCGGATCGACGATGCAGGTGGTGTCGGTGGGACACATTTCGGGATCTTCCCATTTGCCGTCGGCGTTGCAGGTGGCGAGCATGTCCAGCGTGCAGGCCGTTTCTCCGGGCGTGCAGGTCACTTCGATGGGGATGCACTGACCGGCCAGGCATTCCTCGTTTTCCCCGCAGGAGATGCTATCGGACCAATTTCCATCGTCGTTGCAACGGACGTAGCTGATGCCGTCCGGGTTGCACACGGCCTGTCCGGGCGTGCAGGAGGCTGTCCCGGAACTGCTCGATTCCGAATTGCAGGCGCTGAGCCACAACATGCAAACCGCAAGCGCTACGGCGAAGGGATATACGCGAATGACCAGGGATCGTACCGACTTCATGGATACCTCCACCCGAGCGGGTTTTTCCACTCGTAACGAAACAAATGTCCTGAATCTCCCTTTTATCATAAAAAAGTCCTGAGTTGTAAAGCGAATTCGTGGCGTCGAGAGTCGCCGAAGCGTGATCGCTCCCTTTCGCTTCCAAACACCGGGTTCGATCCGTCCCAAGCGGATCGAGGTTCTCCAACCGTAAAACACGACTGCCGGAAAATGCAAACGGTGGCAAATTTTAACCCGCATTGTTCATGAGGATCGTAGCGAGACGCCGAAAACCGAAGATATTTCATGAAGTTGGACCGATTCTCACCCGCAGGCATACTTTACAGTCTGTCGAGGATGAAAATCGGGAAACAAGTGAAAGAACGAGAGTTTTCAAGTCGTAGCAGATTCTTCATGAATTATGCGGGCTAAGGAATTCCTTCGTCACACGTTCCAAATATTGGACGAAACGAGGCGCTGTTTTTCGCGACAGATTTTCGTAACCACCCGAAAATCATCGGTATTTTTCTTTAAACGCCGAAACGGAGGACACGCCCGAGCGAATCCTCCGCTACATTGAGAAATGCTTAGAAAGTAATGCCTTCGTCCTTTATTTTCGCATACTTGGAGCGCCCCGTGCGGTGCAGGTTCTCTCCCGTGGAATCGGCGGCGACCACCACCGGGAAATCTTCGACATCGAAAGCCCGGATCGCTTCGGGGCCGAGATCCGCATAGGCCAGAACTTCCACGCCCTTGATGGTACGCGATTGCAGGTAGCCCGCTCCGCCAGTGGCGATCATGTAAACGGTGCCGGTTTCCTTCATCGCTTCGATGACTCCCGGCCCGCGCTCGCTTTTGCCGATGGAGCCTGCAAGTCCCGCTTCCCTCAGCAGGCGCGGGGTATAGGGGTCCATGCGGCTGGACGTCGTGGGGCCAGCGGGACCGACCACCTCGCCCGGTTGGGGATCGATGGGACCGACAAAGTAAATGAATTGACCGGTCAGATCGACGGGCAGTTTCTCGCCTCGATCCAGGGCATCGACCAGCCGTTTGTGCGCCGCATCCCGACCGGTCAGAATTCGACCGTTGAGCAGTAGCCGTTCCCCGGCCCGCAGCGAACGTCGCGTGGTTTCGTCCATCGGCACGTTGACCCGCCGCATGGGACCGGAATCTTCATCCAATCCGGCGGCGTATAGCGCGAAATCCGCCTTGGGAAGATCCAGCACGGGACCGGAGCCATCGAGCTTCACGCTGACGTGATGCGCTTTGTTGCATTGCACGTTGACGGCGATGGGCATCCCCGCGATATGAGTCGGGGCGGTTTGCAGTTTGACGTCCAGCACGGTGGTCACACCACCCAGTCCTTGCGGACCAATGCCGATGGCGTTGATTTCTTCGAACAACCGAATCCTCAGCCGGTCGTGGTCGGTGAGCGAATCGGGGTTGGATTTCGCCCTTTCCAGCAGCAGATCCATGTCGAAAGGTTCCAAAAGCGCCCGTTTGGCCATCAGAGGCGCTTCTTCGAAGTTGCCGCCCACCGCCACGCTAATCACACCCGGCGGGCACCAGTCGGCCCCCGCCTTTTCCACGTTTTCAAGCACGTACTTGACGACGGCCTCTTCGCCACCCTGGGGATAAGGGTACATTTTCATAAAGCTTTTGTTCTCGGAGCCGTAGCCCTTTTCGGCCACATGGAGCGTAATTTCGTTTCCCGGCACGATGCGGGCGTGCAAGATCGCCGGGCTGTTATCCCCCGTGTTTTTCCGGTCGAACAGGGCATCTTTGACCACGCTGCCCCGGAAGGTGCCATAACCTTCCACCACGCCTTCGTTCACGGCCTGTTCGAAATCCCCGCCGACGATGCGCACATCCTGGCCGATGTCGGCGAACACCACAGCCTGACCGGTGTCCTGGCAGGCGGGGCGACGGGCTTCGGCGGCGGCGATGGCGTTTTTGAGAAGCAGGCGATAGATGCCCTTGCCGCTTTCGCTGACTTCGCGGTCCAGACCGAAGCGCAGGGCGCGGAAGAAATCCTCCGGCAGAAAACACCCGGCGTGCTCGACCATGGCGGCCACCGTGCGGCGGATGTCGTCGGCGGCGATGGGCTGCAAGCCAAGCTCGCTGTACTGCGACCAATTTTCCTCAGTTAAATCAAGGATTTGGGATCGTTTTGGATGGAAAGTGGATTCGATGGACATGCTTGTATTTCCTCGCTTTTAGCTCTTTGAAAAGAGGCGGAAAAATGCAAATGATCGGGTTTTTTTAGTGTAACCATAAACGAAACAAAAACAAGTCCGTGAATGTATCCAGGACCATTCAGTTCCATATTTAGGACAAACATTCGATGGCTAGCCCGCGAATAATCCTTCTCTTTCCAATGAGTTTTGTTTTTTCTGAGGACTGCAACGCTCCGGTGAAACGGTGGGCGACCCTCCTTTGCGGATATTGGCAGAAGTTGGGTTGAGAGAAGCGAAATAGGATCAGAATGCGCGATGTTTCGGATTTCCATGTTCTTTCAAAAAGGAACCCGATATAAAAAGAAACGGTTTTGGGCGGAAGATCCCCATTTCACGTTCCTGTCGATTTCCGCATTGTTACAGAAAGTCCATTTTCGCTCCAAAAGGAAACAACATGGGTCATTTTCGTTTTTTCACGTCGTTCATCGCTTTTCTGGCCTGCGTATTGCTTTCCGGCTGTTTCTCGGACGACGCTGCGAAGGAAAATCCTGGAGGAGACGGAGAATTTGAAGCGGAAAACGAAGTGCTCGAAGAGACGCTGCCATTCGCATTCACCCGCCAGGACGACAGCGAACCCGTAACGGACGAGGAAATCGACTCGTTCAGCCAAACGATGCGAAATTTCTACGATTCCACCGGATATTTCGACTGGCTGCTTCGCATGAGCCACGGTGTCGATGCCTCCACCGGCAAGCGGGACTATCGCCTTTGGTGGTCAGACAGCCACGCGCTCAAAGATGGCGACCTCGTGACGATCGTCCACGATTATTCGGAGGAACACGGCGGGCACAACATCCTCAAGTCCAATTCGATGATTCTCGCGTCCGTGCTCGGAGGCTATCTGTTGACCGGCAACGCCACGCTGGCCAAGCTTTCAGAGTTGTATTGCAAGGGGATTTCTTCGACCATGCTGGGCATGGTGCACGACGAGGCGGACGAAATCCTACACTTGATGGCGCGCAACGTAGTGGCCTTCAACCACGAATACACCACCCACGACGGGTATGCGAAAGCGGTGGATTACTCCAACTGGTTCTTCTCCTACGATCGCTGGAACTGCTCGCGGTTCCTCTACGAAGACAATCCCTATTGGGGAGAAGTCTGGGTTACGAACACCCGTTCCAAAGACGGTCTGGGCTACCTGCTTCTTGCCGCTTCGATGGTTCGGGACGCCATGCTGCACGGCTTTGACGAAACGGTTCGCGACGCCTGCGGGGAAACCTTCGAGTTGTTGCAGGATTTCAGTGCGGATATCGTCGAGAACGCGTATTGCATCCGCACCAAAGACGCCGACGGGGTGGCCTATCTGCCCGGAGCCGACACCGGTCCGCCGGAGGCCGATACGGGGGATCTGGCTTCTTTTACAGCCTGGGATCTCGTGTTTCCCGACGCGGAATGCAACAACAAGCAGGCGGTCCATCTGCTTGCCAACGGAGAACCGCGCGAGATACCCTGCACCCCGTTCGGTGGCGATCCGACCTACGAAATTCACTCGATTCAACACAACGCCCCCAACGGGCACATTATGCGAGCCTATCACATCGCCGCGATTCGCTGGGCGCTGCACCATGGATACGACGACATGGCGCACGATTCCCTGGGCGGATTGGAGGAGCGCTTCGAACGGGACATGACGATCGACCTGTCCAAGGTCAATTCCGCGCCCGACCGCTGGTTCAGAGACATGGCCATCAACTGGGTGCAAGCAGCGGGCGCGGGATATCCACTGACTGCGGAAGAGGTGCGCGACGTCCACGAGTATTTCACCCGCGCCGCCGAGGCGTTTTCGGAATTCCCGGAATGGAACCTGTGGGATGCCTCCGTGCCGGACGGCGAACACGAATGGAAACCGCCGAGCTCGGAAACGAAGGAGGACGGCGAGCAGGTCCATTGGATGGGTGCGGAATCCATGGGGCTTTTGCTGGAATACTGCCGCTCTCCCTACAAAAATCCCGACGGCGCGAAGTTGGTGGACTGCGAGATTCTTGTTGGAATTCAATAAATTAGCCCAAGACTGCGAACCTTGATTTGCAATTTGAACAAAATCTGTGGACAATAAAGAAGACTGCTTTGTTGGGGGATGTAACACACGTAGCGGACCGAGGATGCTATGGAAAACCTCCTTCAACAAGCTTTGTCGTTCTTCGTCGAAAACTTCCCCTCCCCAACGTTGCTACTGACCCTGGGACCACTGGGCCTTGCCTGGTCCTTCGGCTGCCTGTGGTTTTCCGGCATTCTGAAAAGGGATTACGGATGGAAAACGGGGTACTCGCGTAAAACCTTCCACTTCCTGACGTTTTTTAGCGTGGCGATTTTGCAAGTGATTTTAGGAACTTCCGCCGTGTGTCTTTTCGGTGGCATGACGAGCCTCGTCATTCTCTTCAGCCTGATAAAGGGAGACGGAAATGTCCTGTACGAGGCTCTTGCGCGTGAAAAGGACGAACCGCATCGTACCTATTTCATCGTCGCGCCTTATTTCGCAACGCTGATCGGTGGTTTGCTGGGCAACATGCTTTTCGCCGAAGCCGCATTGATGGGGTATCTGGCCGCAGGAGTCGGCGATGCGGCGGGCGAGGTGGTCGGAACCCGTTTCGGCAAGCATATCTACAAAGTCAAAGGATTACGAGGCGTTGAAGCGATACGGTCGTGGGAAGGTTCCGCCGGAGTGTTCGTTTTCTGCCTGCTCGCACTTGGTCTCGGCGTCTGGATTTCACCTGCCTTCGAATTCTCCGCAGCCTCTTTATACCTGCTGCCTTCCATCGCGCTCGTCTGTTCTGTCGTCGAAGCGGTTTCGCCCCACGGCTGGGATAATTTCACGATGCAGGTCATTCCCTCCTGGTTGGCGGTTCTGCTTTTGTAAAAGAGAGAATCCTCAAGAAAAACCAGGGGTTAGATTATTAAAACCGATTTGGAACATTTCACGAAATATCGCAAAAAAACGCGCCGGGTGGATCGTCCGCCCGGTGCGTTTCGTTTCGAAATCGGGTGAAACCCTCGTTTTCTACTCGAAAGCCACCACGAGATCCACACTTCCCGTCGCTTCCGGCACGAAAGACACCACGACGGCGCCGTCTTTTTCCACCGACTGCTCGTCCTTTACGGAAGTTCCCGAAATATCTACGCTTTTAAAGGAAAATCCAGCGGGAACCGAGAACGACATCTGGTAAGTGAACGGGGCTTTTTCGGTCGGCATCGCCACTTTCGTGGACAACGAAATCGTTTTTTCCGACTCGTTCCAGGCGTAAGCGGTGATGTCGGTCGCGCCCATGGTGATCTGTCGATTCCAGCCCAAGAACTGCGGATGCTCCACTTTCGGGCGGAACGCCACCACACGGGAATCGTGGGAAGGCACCTCCAGCGAAAACGTCCCGGACACCTCGCCCAGGTATTCGCCGGTCCAGAATTCGTAGGCCAGGTAGGTCGTGGATGCATCGAGACCCATTTCCTCGACCAGATCGATGGAGAACGTCTGCGCCGTGCCCTGATCCGGCATTTTTTCGAAGGGATTCTTCGTAAGATCCCAGTTGAGTCCCCAGTTGATGAGACCCAGCACGTCGTAGGGTTCCTCGTAGCCGTCCGTGCCACCTTCCACGTGCAGGTGCCATTGTTCGGGAAATTCGCGGGTGAACAGATCGAGGGGGCGCGCGCCGTTGGGATAGGTCGGCAGAAGCTGCCGCACGACGTTGATCTGCTCGCCGGTCATGTCCAGCAGCCGATCCCCGATTTTCACGATACCGCCGGACAACCCGACGTAGGTGCAGAACGAGCGGGCTTCTTCGAAAGTCACGCGAGGCCAGGTTTCGTCCCGCGTGTTGGACCGGAAAATAATCAGGTCCGGGTGGTTGATCCAGATGCGGTTGTGCAGGTAGTACCGACGTCCCGACGTGCGCACCGTCGGCTTGAATCCTTGCTGGCTGCCCCGATCCTCGTCATCGAGGCTTGGTTCCCAATCCCAGACGGGCTGGTTGTCCAGTTGCAGCCGGTCGCCGTCGATGATGCCGTAATGAATGCCCATCACCGACACCGCAAGGAAGAACGTATCGTCGCCGATTTCCTCGCGGATGATGCGCAAGGCATCGCGGTACATTTCCTCACGGGTGCGGGTGGGATCGTAGGTGCCGACCGTCATCAGCGAATAATAGTTGAAATCGAGCTTCAGCCAGTCGAAATTCCAGTCCTGCCGGAAGGTGTGGAACAGGTCGTGCAACCATTGTTTCACTTCCGGGTTCGTGAGATCCAGAAGGGAATATCCCGTGCCGAAAATCTGCCCCACCTGCGAGCGTTCCGCCAGCCATTCGGGATGTTCCTCGACGGTTTTGCAATCGGGGTCCAGCGCCAGAGCGGCGTTCCAAAGTCCCGGTTTCAGGCCCTTTTCGCGGATTTTGTCGCTCAACCAGCGGGGACCGTTGGGAAAGCGGGACTCCTGCCAGGTCCAATCCCCGTAATACGGCTCGTAGCCGTCGTCGATCTGGAAATAATCGATGCCCCAATCCTTGAACTCGGTGGCCATCACGTCCAGGCTTTCAAGCATCAGGTCTTCGTCGATGCCGGTGCCGTAACCTCCGGTCGAGCCGGAGCCGCTCCAGGAATTCCAACCATTGGGCACCCGCTGCCCACCATTGCGCTCCGTCCAGAGGGTGATATCCAGGTGCTTTTTCACGGCGGTGGCATAATCTTCCAGACCTTCCATGGGGTTGGTTTCGCCGGGATGGATGTAGATCGGCTCCGAGCGGAATTCCTCGCCCACTGGAACGGGTTTGGGATTGGGCTGATACGCTGCCTCGGCGCTGAAAAAGCTGAAACTGTTTCTTCCATCGGCGCTGGTGAGAGAATACGTGGGGTCGTAGGTCAGGTTGAACACCGGCGAGGAGGATTCGAAGCTCAGTCCCCCGGCGATCCAGCTTGCCTTGCTTTGCAGGTCTTTCACGCCGTGATTCCAACTCGATACGCTGGCCCCCTGAAAATCCCCCGGAATCAAGGAGGTGAAATAATCCTCCCGCTCCGTATCGCCCGTGCGGATTTCCACCAGGAAATCCAGGTAGGTATACGATCCGTTCTCCAGGATACGATGCTCGACCGGGTCGTTGCCCAAAAACAGGCCGCCGCCTTTGGAACCGTCCAACGTAATCGGCGCCACCTTGGCAAAATTCAATTCATTTTGTGTCGAATTGACCAAATCGACGACGAAAGTATAAAAACCGTCCGCCGTGTAGGCGCTGGCGGTCCACCGCACCTGCGCTTCCCCTTCGCCGTTTTTCGCGGTGACGACCAGCCGTTCGGCGTCGCCGAGATTGTCGCTGCCGTCCTCTTCCACCACATCGCGTTGCGCCAGCGAGGAGAGATCCAGCCGCGTACCGCTGTCGTCGGGAGCATTGAGCCAGACGCTCGCCGTGGCCTTTTTGACCACCACCCCACCATCGGCGCGGTAGATGTCGAACGTCCCGGTATCGTTGCGATAAACCAGCCTTGTGTCACCCGACACGAGATCGTAACGCACGCCTTGGCCGTCCTCGCAGGCTCCGGCGATGCACAGGCATCCGGCGGGACAGTCGCCGTCGGTGGTGCAGGCCTGGCCGTCGCATCCGGCGACCTCGCTTTCCTGTTCGTTGTCCCCCGCCGGGGACTGCTCGTCGCCATCGTCCGAGCAGCAGGTCCAGAAGGTCAAAACGGCCATGAAGAACAAAATACGGAAAAGTTTCTTAAAACACATGTCGATCGCTCCTCAAAAATGAAAAAGGGGAAGCTGTTGAAGGGGAGACCGGGAAAAAGAAGGCGGGGTCGGAAAAACATCCAGAAGGAGCGTGGGAAGGGGTCTCCTGCTTGTCTATAGGCTTATTCTCGAAAGGATGGAACATGGTGATTTTCGGACAAGTTTCCGAACATCACACCTATCCGTTCGCAATTTCCCATTCGCAGGTCGGGTTCCATTTAGCCCTACCTGTTCGTCTCACGCAAAGAAAATGTTGGAGAAAAAAATTCATCCACTCCGCAACTTTAGGGAACCATTCATTCAAGGATGCAACTCTACTGATCCTCGGACAAAATCCCGTGATAGCGTCCCATCCAATACGCCAGCAGATAGTCTTCCGGGGAAAACACCTGCCGTCGGTCTTCGGGTCTTTCCGCCGGTTCGATTTCGTAAAAGTCGAGTCTCCACAGGTAGTTGTCGAAATAGTATTCCTCCAAAGGAATCGGCACGTCCGACCGACCGCGATCCAATCGGCTGATGCAGACCGCTTCCTGTTCCCCTTTGGGAATGTAGTGCTGGTACTTTTCGTCCGGGAAGCGCTTCATCGTGCACACGGCGTTGTCCACCGCTTCACGAAGCAAGGCGTCCTCGGCGGGATCGTCGCCCGTCAAGGCCGCATACGCGAAGGCGAAAAAGGCGTTTCCCAGCGGCACCAGACTGCGGTACTTGGGATCGTCGGTGTGGAACATATTCGTTCGCAACGAGCCAAGCAACCGTTCGTGCAGGGTTTCGTCCTCTTCCAGGCGCAACAGGGGATACATCGCCTGATAGGCCATGTCGAAGCTGTCATAATTCTCTTTGCAATCCGGTTGGAAAAGAATCAGCATGGTTTCCATGGCGTCGATATAAGATCCCAGGTCGGCGAACTCGATATCCGGGCATTCGACGCCTTCCCGCATTCGCATCAGACAGCCGTAATAGAAATCGTCCAGTTCTTCGTCGCCCAGCGCCCGAACCGCCACTTTGATCCAACTGGAAATCAACAGGGCGTTGAAGCCGGGCCAGTCGTCTACGGCGGAATAATACAGGCGTCCGTGCTCGGTAACCTCCCCCGTGTGGGCGTCGATGAGTTGCAACCCGTTGGAAATGATATGATCCATGATGTCTCGCAAACGCCCCCGGATCGTCTCGCGCAGCTCTTCGTCGTCGAAGTGCTCCAGCGCCAGCGCGTAACCCATCATCAGGCCGTCGTAG
Organism: Myxococcota bacterium; assembly: GCA_963663525.2. Lineage (GTDB taxonomy): Bacteria > Myxococcota_A > SURF-8 > SURF-8. The sequence goes on along the minus strand of CAXXHC010000001.1, from coordinate 526,475 downwards.
CCGTCCTTGCTCACATCGTTGCGATAGCGCCAGCCCTCGTAGCCTTCCACGGGGGAATCCGTCCAGCCGGGATGCTCGGTGGACACGGAATTGTAAGAAACCTCCGGGGAATCCATCGAACGGGCGTACAGGCCGCGTGATCCCGTAACCGCCGTGAGATGCCCCAGCGCTTCGACGACAATACGAGTGTTTTCAAGGGCTTCTGCATCTCCCGTAACTCGGTAACGCAACGCCTGACTGGCGATGTAGATCCCGCTCCACAAGATGACGTTCTCGGCGTGCTCGTAGTGATCGACGGCTTGCAGGTCTTCGGTAAGGTAGATATTGCGCATCAGGCCGTCGCCCGTGATGTGCTGTTCGCGGGCTACCTTGTCGAAATAAACCGCTTTTTCCGCCAAAGTCTTTTCGGCGGTGATGGATTCGCAGGTGGGATAGTCGTAGTCCGGCGGATCGAAGGCGAAGGGGTCGATTTCCTCGATTTCGGGGGCTTCCACGTCCGAATCTCCCGCCTGGGCGTCGGTATCGCCGCCGGAATTTCCGGCATCGTCCCCCGAACAAGCCACGCAGAACACCATCACCCCCACCAACATCCAGATCCACGATTTCATACGATTCCTCTTTCCGTTACGCCCGCCGGGCGAATACGAGCCGATGAGGCTCCGGTTCGGTATCGATCAGTTCAGCCGGGGAAAACCCGACCTCGGCCAGCCACGCGCCTATTTCCTCCAACGAATAGCTGTCGCCTTCCACGGTGTTGACCAGCATGTTGACGGCGAACAGTTCGGCACCGGGAGAATGGCCGACCACGGCGTCCAATATCGCAATGCCTTGCAAATTGACATATTTTTGCGTGATTCGTTTCAACAATGCACGATTTGTCGCGGGACTGAAGATGTGCAGAATGTTCCCCAGCATCACCAGCGAGAAATCGCCCTCGGGCAGAGTTTGCAAAAAATCTCCTGCCACGAGTTCCAAACCGGGCACTTTGTCCAATCCATAGGTTTCGCGCACGTGGTTGAGCATCTCGGGACGGTCGAACAGTGTGGCCTTCCAGCCCCGTTCGATCATCGCCCGGCTGTACACGCCCGGTCCCCCGCCCAGATCCGCCATATGGCCGGGACCGAGGCGCGAGGCAATAGCGTCCGCCACGAGATTTACAGAACCGGAGGAACGCGCGGCCATCGCCGCCATGAAACGGGAGGTGCGTTGGGGACTTTTCTCCTTCGGAACCATTTTTCCCGTCCGCAACACTTCCGGCAGTTTCGACCAGGTGTGCAACAATCCGAGCCAGTGACCGAAGGGACTGACCGGCTGGGCGCGCTCCAGGTAGGCCCGCCCGACGTCGGTCAACGTCAAAGAACCGTCGTCGGCTTTGTCGATCAACTTGCTTTCGCACGCGGCGCGCAAAACGATGTGCAGAGCGCGTGGATCGAGCCCCAGGCTGCCGAGGTCGTCTTCATGTCGGGACTTGTCTTCGAGCGCTTTGAAAATCCCGCTTTCGGTGCAGGCCAGCGCCACGATGACCCGGCGCACGAAGGTGAAATCTTCCGAAGGGGATTGTAGGGGAATAGCCATTGCGTTCCTTCGCTTTTTTCGCTATGCCAATGAATGATCGTTTTCCGCCGAACCCCCTGCGGCGAACGAAAAATGCAAGTTATAAGAGAAACAGTTAAACGAAATTTTAACGAATACGACGTTGGATGGAAAGGAAATCCTATGCCTGAACTGAAAAAATTTCCCAGACAATTCATGGCAGCCAATGACAACTTTACCGAGGTTTCTGTTGTTGAAAAAGCCTATGCCGAAGCCCTAAAACTCCCGGTGGAAACCCTGGAAGAGTTGGAACGCTTCGTGGATTTCTGGATGGAGATCGTTGCCTGCATCGACGAGGCCCGCTCGAAAAACTACGTGGCCATGACCTGCGACACCACCGACAAAGAGGCCGAGGCGCGGTTTTTGTCGATGGTCGAAAACATCATGCCGGTGATGGAAGCCAAAGACTTCGAATTGAAAAAAAAATTCGTCGCCAGTCCCGCCGTGGACGCCCTGCCGGAGCGCTACGAGGTATTCGTGCGCGACGTGAAAAACGAAATCGAGCTTTTCCGAAAAGAAAATATCCCGCTTCAGATCGAAGCCGCCAAGTTGGGACAGACTTATCAGAAAATCGCCGGTGGCTGGATGGTGGACTGGGACGGCGCCTCGCTGACCGTGCAACAGGTACGCGCCAAGTTCGAGGAGATCGACCGCGCCCTGCGTGAACGGGCATACCGGGCGGTGAGCGAGGTACACCTGAACGACGCCGGAAAGCTCGAAGAACTCTACGACAAAATGCTGGAAGTACGCGGGACCATTGCTAAAAACGCCGACTTCGACAATTTCCGCGACTACACTTTCCGTTCCATGGGCCGTTTCGACTACACGCCCGAGGACTGCTTCGAATTCCATCGCGCGGTGAAAAAGCACGTCGTGCCGGTGGTTTCCAAAATGATGGAAACACGCTGCGAAAAACTCGGACTGGAACGCCTACGCCCCTGGGATCTTTCCGTGGACGAGGACGGCCTCGCCCCCCTGCGACCTTTCGAAACCGCCGAGCAGCTTGTGGAGAAAGTCTACCAGGTGACGAACGAAATCGACCCGGAATTGGGTGGTTATTTCGGGGTGATGCGCGACCGGAAGCTGTTGGATCTCGACAGCCGCAAAGGCAAGGCTCCCGGCGGCTACATGACCGACTTCACCGAGCAGCGCCTGCCTTTCATTTTCATGAACGCCGTAGGTACGGCGGGGGACATCCGCACGCTGCTGCACGAAGGCGGCCACTCCTTCAACCTGTTCCTCTGCCGCGAATTGGAGCCGCTGAGCTACCTCATGCCCCCGCTGGAGTTCGCCGAGGTGGCCTCGATGTCTATGGAATTACTGGCACTTCCTTCTTACGGCCTCGTGTATCCGCCCGATGAAATCGAGCGTGCCCGCCGCGACCAGATCAGCGGCACGATCAAATTGCTGCCGTTCATCGCGATGATCGACGGGTTCCAGCAGTGGGTGTATCTCAACGATTCCGACCCGGCGAAACGCGCCGACTACTGGGAAACGCTGGAAGACACCTACCGACCTCATATCGACTGGAGCGGGCTAGAAGACGCCAAACGCATCGGCTGGCAGTACCCGCACGTCTACAAGGTGCCGTTTTATTACATCGAATACGGCATTGCCCAACTGGGAGCATTGCAGGTGTGGAGCCGCTCGCTCGACGACTACCCCAAGGCGTTGGCCGACTACAAGCACGCGCTGGCCCTGGGCGGTTCCCGACCGCTGCCGGAGTTGTTCGAGGCGGCGGGCATCCGCTTCGACATGACGGAGAAAACCATCGCCCCGCTGATGGAAACCGTCACCCGCGAACTGGGTCTGTAGCGCCCGTACACGATTCCGAAACTACGACCGCCCCGGTTCAACGAGGGCGGTTTTTCTTTTTTGTCTTCGGAAAATTCGTGGATTTCAATGGCACAAAGGCAATAAAAAGGATTTGTGAAGGCACGTAAGATATTGTTTTTACTGCCGTAATCCTATCTACAGAGCAGAAAACGTCTCGTCCGCTTTTCTCGCGGCCCGCAAACCATCCACCGCCGAACTGGTGATGCCTCCGGCCCAGCCCGCACCCTCTCCAATGGGGTACAGTCGGGGATGGCTGGTCGATTGCAGGGTTTCGCGGTCCCTCGACACCTGCAACGGGGCGCTGGTACGGGATTCCACGGCGAACAGCATGGCTTCGGGATGGGAGGAAAAACGACGAATCTTGCGCTCGAAACGTTCCAGTCCGGCCTTGAGTGCATACACGAGATCGTCGGGAAATATGCTTGCGATATCAGTAGGTTGGCAGCCTCCAAGGCAGCTCGTCCGAGAGGGAACCGTAGCTTTTTTCCCGTGCAGAAATTCTTCCATACGCATGGCCGGAACTTCGGCCCGACTTCGGCGTGCGGCGATGCTCTCCAGGGCGGCGCGTTCGAGACGGGTGCGGAAGTCGAGCGACGCAAGCGGGGAATCTCCCCAGTCGCGCTCCGAAACCGTCGCCACCACCGCCGCATTGGCCCAGGGCGAGCGATGTCCCCGGTTGCTCATGCCGTTGACCACTATACCCCGCGTGTCGGTCGCCGCCGGAACCACGTAACCTCCCGGGCACATGCAGAAAGTGTACACGCCGCGCTCCAACTCCTTGAGGTTGGCGGTCAGGCGGTAGCGGGCGGATTCCAGCGCCGGGTGCCCGACGTCGTTTCCGTACTGGGAACGGTCGATGAATTCCTGCGGATGCTGCACCCGAAACCCCACGGCGTAATCTTTGGGCGTGAGCGCCACGCCGTGCGACTGCAACAGCCGGTAGCTGTCCTCCGCGCCGTGGCCACAGGCGAAAAACACGGCGTCGGCATCGAAAATCTCTATATTTTCGGGATGTTGCGTGGAAACGGTCTCCACTCCGGTGAGGGTTCCGTTCTCCAGCCGCAGACCCGTCGCACGGCGATGAAAGTGAAATCCGACACCCCATTGCACCATCGCATCGGCCATCGCGCCGATGATTTCACGAATGAGGTTGGAGCCGACGTGGGGATCGTGACGCCATAAAATGTCTTCCGGCGCACCGAAACAGACCAGCCGTTCGAGCACGTCGGAGACCTCCGGGTGCTTGATTCGAGTGTTCAGCTTGCCATCCGAGTAAAATCCCGCGCCGCCCAGTCCGAAACAAAGGTTGCTGTCGGGATCGAGCACGCCTTTTTTGAAATACTCCGCCACGGTGAAATGACGCTCGCGCAACGGTGCGCCGCGTTCGATTACCTCGACCTGCCAGCCCAAGCGCAGCAATTCGAGCGCCGCGAACAAGCCCGCCGGTCCCGCACCGATCACCACCGCCCGGCGTGGACGATCCTGCCAAGAAAGGCATTGATGTTTGAGGGTTTCGAGTTCCAGACGTTGCGGTGGGCGTTCGTCGCGCGAAAAAACCTCCAGTCGGTACACCAGCCGGATATGCCCTTTTTTCCGGGCGTCCACGCTTCGACGTAACCATCGGATTTCACCGACTTTTTCGACCGGCCAGCCCAGGTGACGGGCCGCCAGTTCCTTCAGCCGGGCGTCGTCCTTCAACTCGACGATCAATTGCCTGATTTCTTCCACGGATTTTTTATTTCTTTCGAGGAGGGAATGTACCCTTAGTACCATTCGAAAAACCGAGTCGCCCGGTTTCAGCGCCAGTGCCGCACGTCCAGTTCCGGGAAAATCGAGTTGCTTTTCTCCAGCTTTTCGAGAAATGCCTCGTCGTCCTCACCGTTTTTCAGCATGTCGTAGAGACGGTTGAAGTTCTCTACGTGGCCGATGGTGCGCTGCCGGGCGTATTCCACGGTGGTTTCGTTGGTCATGATAAACGCCCAGTCCGACGCCTGCGCCAGCAGAAATTCGCGGCCCGCCTGACGGACGATCCGCAGCACGGGCGCTTCGTCGAGGCGCGGATGTCCGGCAAGTTCGTGCATCCGCTCGGCGAGCTTGTGCAGGTGAGGATAGATCCAATCGTTCGTGGCGTTGCACCAGACTTCGGAATAGCCTTTGTCGCCCCAACTCGACGCCGAAGGCGTGGCGACCTGATTGTCGGGATAAAGATCGAGATAATCCGAGGGCGTCGCCAGTTCCAGCACGTCCTGATCGAAGTGGATTTTACGTATCAGCACGTCGAGCCAGCGCGGCCCTTCGAACCACCAGTGGCCGAAAAGTTCGGCGTCGTAGGGAGCCACGACGATGGGCCTGCGACCGAGGGATCCTTCGAGCCACTCGACCTGTTTTTCCCGGTTGAACATGAAATTTCCGGCATGGTCGGCGGCTTTGCGGCCCGCCTGCGTCCAATCGTAGGGTTCGCATTGCGAAAGATCGCGCCGCCCGGTGATTTTGTAGTATTTGATGCCGGTATTGAGCCGGGTTCCGTCGGGATTGATGTACGGCCCGACGTACTCCATCGGCAGATCGAAACCAATGTCCCGGTAGAATTCGCGGTAATCGTAATCGCCGGGATAGCCCTCGGTGGAACTCCAGACCTGCTTGGAACTCTCCATATCGCGTGCGAAAGCCGCCACTCCGTTGGGGCAGAGAATCGGCGAGTAAACGCCCCGCACAGGACGCGGCTCGGCGTGGTCGATGCCGTGGGTATCCACCAGGAAATAGCGGATTCCTGCCTCTTCCAAGTAGTTTTCTACGCCCGGAAAATACCCGCATTCGGGAAGCCAGATCCCCTTCGGCGCGACTCCCAGACGGCGTTCGTAATCTTCGGCGGCAACGAGAATCTGCGCTCGGATGGACTCCGGGTGATCTTTGAACAGGGGTAAAAAGGCGTGGGTCGCACCGCAGGTGATGATTTCGAGCCCGCCTGCCTGCTGAATTTCGCGAAAGGCACGAACCAGGTCCATATCGTAGCGGTCGACGAAGACGTTGCGCGTCTCTATGAACAAATTCCGGTAGGTTTCGGCTGACGCCTCGAAACGCGGATCTTGTCGCCGCGTCCGCAGGATTTCCTTTTCGGCCAGTTCGATGGATTTGTCCAGGTGCTTCAGATAGCGTTCCTGCAACAGGGGATCGGCCAGCATGTTGAGCAATGGAGGCGTCAACGACATCGTGATACGGAAGGGCACGTCGTCGTCCCGCAACCCGTTGTATACCGAAATCAGGGGAATGTACGTTTCGGTGATCGCTTCGAACAGCCAGCGTTCTTCAAGGTGTTCCTCGTGTTCGGGATGCCGCACGAAGGGAAGGTGTGCGTGGAGCACCAGGGACAGGTATCCTTTAGGCATTGTCGCCTCCGTCGAAGCGGCGTCCTGCACCGGAAAACGTGTGTTGTTTCAAATGGTTCTCGGATGATGAGCCGTACCCGACCACCTGGTAGGAACCTTCCCAGCCTTCGGGACGCTCCACCGGCCATGGAGGCCACTCCGAGGACTGATTTTCCGAGAGAGGCTGCGACTCCTGGGAAGGTTGCTCGGTACCGAAAAGCTGCACGAACAGCTCCGAGGACGGCGCGTTCGAGATAGCCGCTTCCATCGGTTGGGAATCGAGGCCGCGTTCTTCGCTCTGTCGGGCAAACACCGTATCTTCCTGAGGAGAAGGCCGGTCGCGGGGCGTCGTCGCCACCGGGGTTTCGATCAACGCGACGTCTTCGCCGTTTTCCGGCGTGGCGATGCAAAGCCGGTACGCCGTAGCGGGAATCACACCCGTAAAATAGTAGTTTTTCGTTTCCGGGTGGATTTCGATCCGGCGGACGATTTGCTCTCCCGAACACAGCAAAAGCACCACCGGACGTGCAGGCGCCGAGGTGATTTTCTGCCAGGTTTCCGTATCGTAATCCCAATAACCGAACAGGCGGTCGGGACTCAATGCAAACAGGTAGGCGCAATTTTCGTTGTAACTGAACGGAAGCATGATTTCGATCCTTTGGGTTTCGCCACGGGACGTTCTTACCCAATCATAAGTCTTTTCGACGCGTTTTCAAACGGGCTTTTCGACACGTTTATTCCGGAAATGTCGTGAAATGGAACGAGAGTGCATCACCGTGAAAAGAATCGCGGAATTCTACGCAAAAGTGACGTATCAGCCTGCCTCGCTGTTGTCAACTCCTAAAAGTATTATTTGCGTCAAACTTTCGCAAGCGGCGGGTTTTCGAATTTCTTTGCGTCAGTAGCCTCTTCCCGCGTAGCGCTTGGCCTGCTGAAACGTTTCGAGATCCTGTTCCTTTTTCAGCAACACGCCGACAAAAGGCATGGTCTGCTGAATTTCCTTGGCCGAGATTCCGGCACGCATCAGCACGCCGATCCAATCGACCAACTCCGACGTGGAGGGTTTTTTGCGGAACTGCTCGATGCCGCGCAGCCAGTAGAACTTGCTCAGGCAACGGGCCAGCAGATCCTTTTTAATGTTGGGATAATGTACGTAGACGATGCGTTCCATCAGCTTTTCGTCGGGAAAATCGATGAAGTGGAACACGCAACGACGCAGGAAGGGGTCGGGAAGCTCTTTTTCCGAGTTCGAGGTGATGATGATGACCGGCCTGTGTTTGGCCGTGATTTTATCGCCGGTTTCGATGACGTCGAAGCTCATTTCGTCCAGTTCGGCCAGCAGGTCGTTGGGAAATTCGAGGTCGGCCTTGTCGATTTCGTCGATCAGCACCACGGCGCGTTCCTCGGATAAAAACGCGCGGCCCAGCGGCCCGAAACGAATGTATTGCCGGATGTCGGAGACGTCTTTGTCCCCGAAGCGGGAGTCGTTGAGACGCTGCACCGTGTCGTACACGTACAGGCCATCCACCGCCTTCGAGGTCGATTTGACCTGCCACTTGAACAGCGGCATCTCCAGCGCCCGCGCGATGTTTTCGGCCAGCAGGGTTTTTCCTGTGCCCGGCTCGCCCTTGATGAGCAACGGGCGCTCCAGCGCGACCGAAACGTTTACGGCGTCCTTGAGTTCGTCGGAAGCGATGTATTGATCCGTACCTTGAAAACGATGAAAACCGTCGTTCATGATCCCGCCTTCGTCAGGGGTTTGCATCATGCCGCAGCCCGAAGTTTTCGAAATGCGGACGCAGATCTTATCTAATATAGGTTTTTTTAATCGGTTTTAGCGATCATTTTTCGCGGGTGGGTGGCATGGGCCAACCGCAGGTTGCCCATGAACATTGTTCGTACACGGGCAAGCGAACGTTTCACGTCGCTTAGCTCGTGCCACCCTTTGTTTCCAGGGTTTTCTATCGCTAAAATCAAATAATAACCGCTCTAGCTATGGAAAGAATAGGGACGGAACGGCGAAAGTCAAACGTTTCCGGTCGTCTCGGCGATGCAATACGACGACAACCTGTGGAAATTCTTCGTTTTTCCAAGATTTCCGATGCATGTCGAAGCTGCGCAGGAAATGGGAAGAGGGAACTCAGCCCTCCTCGTTCTCGGTGTCGCTTTCTCCCTGTTTTCCCAATCCGGCCACGTGCATTCCGGCGATGTATGAAAACGTCAGGCCCGGCCCGATAGTCCCGCCACCACCGCCGTATCCCGCACCCGGACCACCGACTCCGGCGTTGTTCCCGGCGGCGTAAAGCCTTGAAATCACTTGCCCCATGGGGTTGAGCACCTGGGCGTTGGCGTTGACGCGCGCGCCGCCGCAGGTTCCCAGATCCGCCGGGGCGACCTCGATGCCGTAAAACGGCGGGTCTTCCAACGTCCCCAGCGTTTTTCCGTAGTGGGTGTCGTAAGCGCTTTCTCCCCGATGGAAATGCGGGTCTTCGCCATCCTCGCAGAACTGGTTGAATTCCTCCACTGTGGCTTCCAGGGCGTCCGGGTCGATCCCCAGCTTTTCGGCGAGTTCCCGGATAGTGTCTGCCTCGACCACTCCCATTTCCGAACTGGGTTCCACGCTTTTGTCCGAAATCTGGTAGGCGGGCAGGTTGTGGTCGGTGGTTTCTCCCCAGTTTTCCCAGGCGAAAAACGACCGCCACGAAGAATCGTAGTCTCCGGCCTCGTTTCCGAAACGTTTTCCGTAGCGATTCACGGTAATGCAGCCCGGCATACGCCGTTGAGCCATGGTGGTCAACACGGCGGGATCGCCGTTTGCGTGCGCCGCCTCGGTTTCCTCTTTGTACACTACCGCGCCCCAGCATTCGTTCATGTTGCGCAAGTCCGCCCCGGCCAGCATCGCCATCTGGATGCCGTCGCCGGTGTTGCCCGGATGCCCGATGGTGTACGTGGACGGTCCCCGCAGAAAATGCTTTTTCATCTCGAAATTCCAGTCGTAGCCGCCCGCCGCCAGCACGACGCCCCGCCGGGCCTTGATCGCGATGTCCGCGCCCTCGCTTTCGGCCACGACGCCCAGCACTTCTTGTGTACCATCGCTGTTAAGCCTGGTCACGAGACGTTTCACCGGCGTTTCCAGCAGGATTTCTCCCCCCGCCTTTTCCACCGCGTCCGCCAGTCCCTGCACGAGTTTCGGCCCCAGCGTGATCGAGGAACCAGACAGGTCGGGTTCGAGATTGCGGCCTTGAAAGACCGAACCGGGCCATTCGGGGTGGTAATCGGTCAACAGCACGGAGCTTCGCCAGTTGAAATCGGCGTGCTGCTCGATGAAGGAAACCATCTCCGGTCCCTTGTCCACGAACGCTTCGATGATCTCGTCATCCGCCTGTCCCTGGGCCACCATTTTAACGTAAGTCATCGCGTTTTCACGGGAATCCTCGATGCCGTCGCGCACCATGACGGGATTGTTGGGAATCCACAAGACGCCCCCCGACATTTTCGTCGAACCGCCGATGCTTTCCCATTTTTCCAGGACCAACGTTTCCGATCCGGATACCGCCGAAGCCAGCGCGGCAGCGAGTCCCGTTCCCGAACCGACGACAATGACGTCCGTCTCGCGATCCCAGGTAATCTGGCTTCCTGTGTCGCAGGCACCCCCGGAACCGGCGTTTTCGCCGTCGTCTTCACTACATCCCGTAACCATGGTAGTTACGCCCATCGTCGCAGTCACCGCCACCGCGCCTTTGATGAATTTCCGCCTGGACGCACTCGCAGACGGATGCCCGGATTCGTCCCTGTCTCGTGGGGTACGCATCGCATTCTCCTCGTGATTCGGGTTGCACTTCACCCCCGTTTCGAGCACGTCTCCAGAGGGTGCGACGACTCGAAAAGAGGTTCTGATTTTCGAAAAATCTCTCCGAAACGGAGACTAGATCATTTTTTTTCAGCGGGCAAGCAAGGAAGTGAAAAAAACGCAATGCCTTGTTTAAAAACCAGGGCTGGGTTTTGGGTTTTGGTAACTGGTCTTATTAACTTTGGCAATAATGACGGAGTGTACCAATCAGATCGTCATTCCCGCGAAGGCGGGAATCCAGTGTATTTTCAGGCATCTGGACCCCCGCCTTCGCGGGGGTGACATGGAATAGCCCTAGTTTATGGTTGCCGGGTTAACCCGCATAATTCATGAAGAATCTACTGCGACTTGAAAATCCTCGATCTTTCACTTGTTTCCCGATTTTCATCCTCGACAGACTGTAAAGTATGCCTGCGGGTGAAAATCGGTCCAACTTCATGAAATATCTTCGGTTTTCGGCGTCTCGCTACGATCCTCATGAATAATGCGGGTTAATAGTTTCATGTCCTCATAACCAACGATTCAAATGTTGGTTTTCAGAGATTCTACAAGGAATTTCCAGCCTTTGCCGGGTATGTTGCCACGTACTGCTCTACATCGAACTTGCGTGCGCAGCCGTTGCGGTTCATGAAACGGATTTTCCCGAACACGGGACGCTCCTTCCATGCCCGATCGTGCACGCCTCCAATGCTCCAGGCAATCCCCGTATAGCCGTTGGGATCGCGACCGTCCAGACTGTAGCGATCGTTGAGAAATACTGAAATTTCCACGGCTTTTTCGGGAGACGGGCTCCATTCGAGGATTTTCTTGCACCAGTACATCCGCATGTAACCATGCATCGTCCCGGTTGCGACCATCTGCCGCTGGGCGGCATTCCACAACGTGTCGTGGGTCTCGGCGCGCTCGAAGGTTTCGAGGGCGTAGAAGTGCTCCCTGGGGTCGTCGGTATGAACTCGCAACGTGGTTTTCGCCCAGTCGGGAAAACCAGCGGTCGAGTCGTAGGCATCGTTGTAAAAACAGAAATTGTCCGCCAGTTCGCGGCGGACGATCAACTCTTCCAAAAAGTCTTCCCTGGCCTCGTCGCGGACATCCGTGCGAGTGACTTCCAACGCAAGTCGCTGTGCTGAGAGTTGCCCGAAATGAAGGTAAGGAGACAAACCCGACTGCGCCCCTGCATTGGGGTCGTTGCGTTTTTCCGGGTAGTCGTCCAGTCGCCGTTCGATGAAATCCCGCATCGCGGCGTTGGCCGCGTCGGAACCCGCTGAAATTCCGGGCACTTCCGGGACATCGGCATCGAAAACCAGTTTTTTGCTGGCATCTGCAACATCGACGGACGGCGTTGGAGGCTCCCAGGAAAATGGAGGCCTTTCCAGGTGGGGAAACGCATCGAGGAATTCGGGGAGCAGGCGATGCAGCTTCGGACGAATCGTGTACGCGCCGTATTCCTGTTTGGGTGAAGCCACCCAGCACGGAACGATGTTGTGGGCGTCCACCTCGAACACCGGTAGGGAAACCCGGCGGCATACTTCATTTTTCCAGGTGCGCTTGATTCTCAACGGGTCGAAGTCGGTGACGAGTTCGGCGGCGTTCCATTCGTCGAGCACGCGGGGGATTTCCTGCGTCGGGTCGCCGATCCGCAATATCCATGGAATATCGAGGGCTTCCAGTTCTCTGCGAACGTTTTCCAGCCCTTTGAGCATGAACTTGTAATGGCGTTTGGTAGCCCCCAGGAAATCCCCGACGAGACAGAAAAGCACCGCCAGAGGCCGCCTTTGCTCCAACGCACGTTGTTGGGCAAACAAGAGCGCCCAGTTGTCGCGAATGCGCTGGTCCCGGCTCATCCAGTACACCACCGGGCCGGAACCCGCGTTTCCATCGCGGAGTCTTCGAGCGCGTCGTGGGTTCATTCCTTCCCCCGTGCGTCGAAAATCAACCCCGTTCCAGTCCTTCGAGCCAGTCGCGATAGGCTTCGCCTACCTCTTCAAAAGAACCGTTTTCGGTGGAGGCGATCACCTTGTCGCCGTGCACCATGCGCACGGTGGCGTTCAGTTTCACGGAATCGGAGAACACCGGCCTATCCGCTTGATGTTCCACCTTTTTTCTCTGCTCGACCAAGGCTTCTTCCACGCTCCTGGAAGCGTCCCCTACCAACGCGTCCATCGAAAACGGCGTGCCGGTCATGCGCTCGATGAAATCGACGAAGCGCAGCGAGTTGCCCGATCGCCAGTATTTCTCCCGCATTTCCGGGCCGATGTGGGGATTGTCGGTGAGATAGCCGTAAGTATCGAGGAAGTATTTTCGGGTCTGGGCCACGCCCGCCAGCGCCAGCACGTACCCGTGATAGATGCAACTCGCCTCGCCCGAAAGCAGGTGCGGAACGGCCAGCGTCGGACGAGAGCAGCGCCCCATGCCGCCCAATTCGCGCTCGATCTCGATGAAACAGGCCATCACGTTTTCGGGGGTGAGTTGCTCGTCCGGCATCTCGTACAAGGCTTTTTCGGCGTAACAGACCATCAGCAGCGAGCGCAGGAAATACGCCTTCGCCGGTTGGGCGAGTTTGGTGGCTTTTTCGATGATCTCCAGCGGCATGGGTTCGCCGTCGGCGTTTTTCGCGTAGCGCACGAGCCAGTCGGCGTCGTCCAGCAGGGAATCCAGGAACATCGACTGCGTTTCGGCGAACGCGGCGGAAGTGGGGGCGAATTCCTGGGAGAAACAGGGCGCACCCATCAGCATGTTGGCGAAATGCGCCGCGTGGCCGCCCTCGTGAAACAGGGTCTGGGCGGCGCGTTTGCCGCTGCCTGTCTGTCCGGGAACCGCGTTGCTGGTAAAGTTGACTTCCGCGACGACCCGGCCTTCGGCATCCTCGAACGGCGGCACGGGCGCGTGGCAGAAACCGTTTTCGTACTTGCCTTTCCGATCCACCAGATCGAGCTGCAACGTGGCGTTTTCATAGGTGATATTCAGCGCCGCGAAGCTTCGACCCCAGCGAGGCAGGGCGTCGGTGAATTGCAGGTAGGGGTCCATCTCCTGGATCACGCTGCCCTGGGTCATGTAGCGGAAATTCCAGGGCTCCAGCGCGTTTTCGCCCTTTTCCTCCTTGACGGAGGCGACGTAACGGGCCTGGGCGTCTTCGGTGCGGGCTTTCAGATCGTCCAGGTATTCGAAGAGTGTATTCTTGTCGAATCCCTCGGTCGTGCTGACCTTGTAGTCGTAGTAGTCTTCGTACCCCAGGCTGCGGGACAGTCGGTTGCGCTCCTTGACGACATCGAGAAATCCCTCGGCCAGCACGTGGCTTTCGATGCTTTCCAGACCTCTGAAACACGCCTCGCGCAAGCCTTCTTCGGGAGCGGTGGCGAGTTTCAGCGACAATCCCACCGAGGAAGCGGGTACGAATTCCCCGCTTTCGGGATCGGTATAGCCGAGCTTCATCTCGCCGCGCGAGCGCACGAGGTTGCTTTCCATTTCGACGATTTTATCGGCAAGTTTCTGGGCGTCGGGATCTTCGATCACGTTGGCCTCGAAAAAAGCGATCCAGCCCTTGAGCGTTTCTACCTGTTTTTCGTCCGCCTCGCCGGAGGCAAGATGTTCCCGGCAGGCATGGAGAGACTCGACCTTGCTTTTAAAGGCGTTGAGCGCCCCTTCGGCTTTGTTGAACGCATCGTAATCTTTGGAGATTCCCATCTTGGTCTCCCAAAACAGCTTCTCTTTCGCGTTGTGCAGAGCCAGGTATTCGCGGTTTAAAGAAACGATGAACTCGGTAATCGCGGGGGAACTCATTTCGTTTGCCTTTCCGGGTATGAAATTGGAACGATTTTTCGTATTTCGGGTGCTTTTTTCATGCTTCGGCAGGTTTGTCCTTTTCCAACTGCAAGCCCTTGGTGAACCAGCCCCGCAACAACCATGCGGCGATGGTCCCGCCGAGAGCGATGATCGCCAGGATCAGGAACATCATGTATGGCGAATCCGTGAATGCCACCTGCCCGGCGGCGATGCGCTCACCCAAAATCGGCTGGCCTTCGGGGAACTCCGGGCACCAGCGCGCCAGCATGTGGCCCGAGACGGCGGCCAGCACGGTTTTTGCGAGGAAATACGGCACCATAGAGAGTCCCAGGTAGGTGCCCTCCTGTCCTTTCGGGGCAATCGCCGCCGTGTATTCCTGCAGGCGCGGCGACCAGATCAACTCGCCGATGGTCAGCACGAGCAGAAAGCCGATGGATGTGGCGTAGGTGAAGGTGCCGATATCCATGGCTTTGAACGGTCCGAAGGGTGGAATAGCGATGATGAACATCGACAGCGAGGTAATGAACGCCCCACCGATAAGCATTTTGAAAATGCTGAACCGGTTGAGAATGGGAATCAGCAGAATCAGCCCGATAATGACCAGAATCGGGTTGAAAGCCTGTAGGGAGCCAATGGCGGCGTCCGGACCGATGACGCGGGTCCAGAACTTCGGATGCAGCAGGCCGAGGTAGAAAAACACCGTCCGTACACCGAGCAACAGGGTGATGAGCACGGTGAAACGCCAGAAAACCGGTTCGCTGGCCACGGCTTTGACGATCGCGACGATCTTCCCGAAGCCGGTTTCGTTTTCGCCGACCACCCGGTCATCCTCATCCGGCTCCTCGTCATCCGCCGCCGCCTGATCCGTGCGTTTGATCCCGATGGTGATCGCCACCAGACAGGCCAGCGACAGCAACGCGCCCATCGAGAAAATCTGAAAACGCTCCAGTCCCAGGTTGAGGAAGAAGATGTCCACGACGAAGCCGCCTGCCATGGCACCGACATTCATGAATAAATACCACAAGTTGAAGCCCGCTCCACGGGAACGCTTGGTGGTGAAACGCTTGTTGGCGGCCTGGAAAGTGGTTTGCAGCATCGCCATGAACGGAGCCATCAGAAACAACGCTCCCACGACGAGGACGTCGCGCGCCGTCGATTCGGGCATGTAAGCAGCGGTCACCACGGCGACGCGCGTCAGCAATAGTCCGGTCACGGCGATATACAAGGCTTTTTTGATGCCGAACCAGTCGGTGAGCACCCCGGAGAAAAACAGGCAGATCGTGGTCGTGGAACTGAAGAGCATGAAGGCGTACCCCGCCTGCTCGTCATCGAATCCGAAATCTTGGGAGAGCGTCAGGATGATGATGTTGAACATCGCGAAGTAGGCGATGCAGTCGAGCACGTTGACGATCTGGAGGCTCCAGTACTCCTTGCTGACCTCCTTCAAGACATTGAAATCCTTGAAGTATCGAACTACGGCGCTCTCTTTTTTCTCCATCGGCGTGGACTCGGCCATGACGGCTCCTTTGTGAATTAAGGGCTGTTCTGGTTTTAGGCTGTTCTATATCAGAACTTGATCGTTCTTTCATTCCTAGACGAAAGCTTCCCATCGGTCAAGCCATGATATCCAGAGAGATACATCTTTCAATAAGGAAATTAATGTCTTAGAAACCATTTGAAATCCGCGCTTTTTTTCTATCTGCTAGTCTTTACTGAGTTTTATTAAAAAGTCTTCTTCCGCAGTCGCGCGCAAGCGCGCATTGCGGAAAAGAACTCTGTACGAAGGCGCTTTACTCCGAAGTCTCGCTATGTGGAATGAATGACGTGCGGTTGTTTTGAAAGGTTCGACTCGGCTCCGAGCCGTGTTGAAAAGAGGGAGAATGGTGTTTGCGCTTCCTGGGAATCATGGTTTTCGTCTGCGATCTTTCATTTTCGAAGGTCCTTTGGGCGGTATTGACGGCTGCTTTTCGCCCTCCGGACACACGGCGCCCGTCTTCTTCGTGGAGGTTCCGTCTGATCCGGCACGCAGGTAATGCAACGAGCGTATTTTCACACGAGCTCAGACGGGCGGTGAAGCGCCTGCCATTTCCGGTCTTTTCGCCTGCCCGAGTTCGTTTCCGTTTGGCGGATAGGCCGTCATGTTTTGTGCGCCGTCCGGCCTATCATGCTCCGTGACGAGTTCCAGCCGTCCCTTCTTGCACACCGGACACAAGAGCGGATCGTGCCCGGTGAGCGCCAGGTAGCGCTCGTCCCAGCTCATCTCGTCGTATCGCTCGATGGGTTCGGGTTCCGGCGCGCCGAGCAAGTCACGGCAACGCTTGATATTCCTCGCCCGAAAGCGGTTGGCGTGCAAGCCGTAATGCCGGATGCGCGTAAAGCCCTTGGGGAGAACGTGCATCAGGAAGCGCCGGATAAATTCGGTCGCCGAAAGAGTCATGACGCGCTTTTCCCCTTCCTTTTTGTAATCCTTGTACCGGAAGGAAACCTTGCCGTCTTTCATTGCGATCAAGCGCTGATCGGAGAAGGCCGTGCGATGAGTGTACCTGGCCAGGTAGTTGAGCGTCGTCTCCGGCCCGCCGAAGGGCGCTTTGGCGTAGACATGCCATTTCATCCCACGGTGCGTTTTGATGAACCGATCGAAAGCTTTCGGGCCGGCGAATTTCCCGGACTTTCCGGTAAAACGCAGTTTGCCCGCTTCATAGGCCCTTTTGAGCGCCTCCAGAAACAATCGCCTGAAGAGACTCTTCAGAACGTTCACATGCAGAAAGAAGTCCTCGCGGCAAGTCACCCAGCTTTTGCCGTCGGGCGAAATCCCGCCTCCGGGGACGATCATATGGACGTGGGGATGATGCAGCAAGGTGCTGCCCCAGGTATGCAGCACGCTGGTGAAGCCGATGTTCGCGCCCAGATGCCTGGGATCCCCGGCGATCGTGAGCATGGTTTTCGCCGAGGTCTTGAAGAGGATGTCGTAGATCACGCGCCGGTTGATCAGCGCCAAATCCTCTATCTCTTTCGGGATGGTGAAGACGATGTGAAAGTACGGTACGGGCAAGAGCTCGGCTCTGCGTCCGGCCAGCCACGTGGCCGAGGCCAGAGCGCCGCATTTGGGGCAGGCGCGATTGCCGCATGAGTTGTAGCCTTTGGTTTCGTGTCCGCATTGGTTGCAGCGTCTGTGCTCGCAGTGTCCGCCCATCTCGTTGGTGCGGCAGGCCATGATGTCACGAGCGGCCTTGGTCTGCTCGGGCGACAGGAGATTGCCGTACAGACCGAGAAACTCATCCCAATTCTTCCGGAGAAGTTCGGCCGTCGTGAGTCTGCTATTCGCCATGATTCGCCTCCGATCCCGGCAGGAGGTCGAAGGGGCTTTGCATCCCGGCGATGCGCGCCGTGGCGATGTGGGTGTAAATGGCCGTGGTGGATAAGGAAGCGTGCCCCAGGAGCACCTGGATCGTGCGTAGATCGACGCCGTTCTCCAGCATATGGGTGGCGAAGCTGTGGCGAAAACTATGAGGCGTTACCTTTTTGCTCGGCGCCAACCCCGATTGAATGGAGATTTTTTTGCAGACAATTTGGATGGAAGTGGTCGTAATGCAGCGTCCCTTAATTCTTCCTGGAAACAGCCATGGATTCTTACTGTTTGCCTGATGTTTTCCCGGCTTGCATGTTCTCCAGTAGTCCCGTAAGATGAGCAGCAGTTTCGGAGACAGCACGGTGTAGCGATCTTTGCTCATCTTGCCTTGGCGAACGCGGATGACCATTCTCTGGCTATCGATGTCGCTCGCCCGCAGATTCGCCGCTTCCGAGACGCGTAGACCGGAAGCGTACATGACCTGGAAGATCGTGCGATACCTGACGTTTTGGACGGCGTCTAGAAAACGGACGACTTCCGAAGGCGCAAGTACCACGGGAAGCGTTTTGGGCTCCCTGGCCGCTGGTATTGCCGCCAGCGGCCAGGGGCGGTCCATGACGTTGAGAAAGAAAAAGCGAAAAACCCGGGCATGAGAATTGACGCTCCCCGGAGTGAATCCGCGTTTCTCATGAAGATAAAGCAGGTAGTCGCGGATCTCCTCCAGGCTGATTCGTCCCAACTGCTTGCCGACGTGCTGCTCGAGTTTTTTCAACCTGCGCAGATAGTCGGCCTGCGTGGAGGCGGAAAGGTTTCTCAACTTCATCTGCCGCACCATTCGTTGACGTGCGCTTCTCATATCCGGCCTCCTTTCACGGCTTCGCATGCATGGAAAGATGTTGCTTTCTTCCGAGTGATGAAACTGGCCAGGACGAGACGGATGGAGGTGCAGCGCAGGATGTGCCTGACCTCGCGTGGGTTGTCTGCTTGCGTCAGGCGATGCCTGAAGAAGGAATAGCGCAGTGTCTTCTCGATCGTCGTATAATCGAAACCTCCATCCATTGCAGCTTGCCTGATTGCCTTTTGCATGGGACCGGGAGTCAAGGGATTGTCATGGCCATCGCGTGTGAAAAGCAGATCCGTTCGAGGCCTAGTGTCGCGCCACCACCGGCGCAGGGTTGTGAGAGTTTCCGAGTGAAGCGGAACGAATTGGGGCCAGGCGCTGTTTGAAGAAGTCAGGCGGATCAGCATCCTTTTGCTATCGATATCCCCCGTCCTCAGGCGACAGGTCTCGCCCAGGCGCAAACCGCCGCCGAATGCTACGATCAAAACCGTTTTGTGAAGCTCAGAGGCAACGCCCTCAAACAGCCGGTCCATCTCGCTCTTCGTGAGCGGATCGGGAACCGGTCCCGGCTTGCCGGGAGAAAGAAAACAGGCTGCGACACCTGGACGATCCAGCGTCACGAAATAGAGAAACTTGAGCGCCATCAGCGCCTGCTGCCGGAAACTGTCCGGTCGCTTTTCCGCTCTCGCCAGGTGCCGGATCCATGCCTCAATTTCAGCCGCGCCCAGTTGATCCGGCGATCGCTTGAAATGTCGGACATACGATTCGGCGTGGTTCAGATACTGTTTGCGCGTGGCAAGGCGCAGCCCGTACCGTAAAAGATCCTCGCTCATTCTTTCTTTGAGATGTCCCATGAGTCTCCTCCTCGTGATTGACGCCGCCCGGAAATCGGACGACTGAAATCACAAGGATGTCGGGGTCATGGGAATTCAGGCAAGGTATTGCGGGAGAAAACGGGAAGATTGCAAACGCGCCAAAGGGCTTCAACGCAGGATACGATCACAAAAATATGGCTGGAGTCGAGCAAGAACTTACGGACAGGCAGGGGCTAAAAACTGCCGCGAAGCGGCTTCGTACTCAAGATGCTTGTTGTTTCGTTTTACACAGCGTCGAACAAATTGTATCACCGTGCAGACGGAAGCTGCCAAAGCTATGATCTGCGTTACTGTTTCCAGCATGAAAGCCTCCTTTTCAAAGCAGATGAATGATCATTCATTGCCCTACTAGTCAAAACCTCGACGCCGGTCAAGGAGTCTTACCTGATTAGCTGCACCTAACAAAATAGGTAAGTTAAGATTCGTATGCCGATCCCGCCCAGGACTCCTTTCACGGCTTGCAATGTCGCGAACGCCGATTACAATACATGGTGATATCCGAAGCGTCGCGACGATGAGTCATACATATCAAAAAGGCTCCGACGTAACGTATCTTCCCGATTTTATGGGGGTTTTCATGCTGGAAGCCGGTTTCGCATGTGTCGATTTCACTCCTTCCGTTCCAATTCCTTTGGCCGGATATTTCGGGCTCGGGGAGCGCCTGAGCGACCACGTGCGCGACCCGCTGAAGGTTCGGGCGCTGGCCCTGAAACAGAAGCAGCGAAGGGTCGTGCTCGTTGCGTTCGATCTGCTGATGGTGACCGAGGAACTCAGCCGCCAGTTGGAACGCAGGGTGTCGGATCTCGGGATCAAGGTCATCGTGCACGCCACTCATTCCCATTCGGCGCTCGGCGGATTCGTGGATAGCTGGGTCGGACACCGCGCCTTGGGGCGCTATCGCCGCTGGTCCCTTTTGCACCTGTTGCACCACGGCGAAAAAGCGATTCGCGAGGCATTGAGCGATCTTAGGCCCGCCACCGTCCACGCCGCAGTGGAGCGCATTCCTCAACTCGCCATCAATCGCCGCGACACCAAGGGGCCAGTGGACGACCAGTTGGTCGGTCTTAAAATCGTGCGTGAAAGCGACGAAGGCTGGCTGGTGTCGTTTCCGGGACATCCCGTGATCGTCGCCGAGCGCGATCCCAAGGCCGTCTCCGCCGACTTTCCGGGAGAAGTTCTCCGGCGGATCGAGGCGTCGGGCATCTCGTTCGCGATGTACGTGCAAGGCGCGTTGGGTGGGGTGGACGTCTGGTTTCCCAACACACCCATCACGGTAGAAGACAACCTCGACCAGCAGGCCGCCCCGATTGTCGAAGCGGCGCAGACCTGCCTCGCGAACGCCCAAACCGACGAACTGGAGCTGGTATGGAGTGAACGCGAACTTCTCCTGCCTCCTTGCGATTCCCGACCGTTTTTCGAAGATCAATGGCTGGCCCGCCTTCTCGATTTTCCCTTGCGCTACCTCGTGAATATGCTTTTCACCGGAAGCCAGTCCGACCGCCTGACGATGAAGGGCTTTCGCCTGGGGAATTTCTGCCTACTGGGCACTCCGGCGGACCTGGGCGTTTCGATTGCTCTGGCATTGAAAGACATGGCGTACTGCCAAGATGTGGACTGCGCCATCGCCGCCTCCCAGTGCGACGGCTACGCAGGCTATCTGCATTTCCCCGACGAGTACCGGCAGGCTCCCTCGAAAGAGACACGCGACATGGCGGTATACGAAAACGCAATGAGCATGTACGGACGGAAAATGGGGCTGCGCGTGTTCGAAACGGCCTGTGGCGTGTTCGAAGGACTGGTCCGGTAAACCAGACTCAAACCCTTGATATTACTATGTTATTGGTTACTCACAACCGGAGAGGTCACTCCGATGGTCGGGGTTTCTGTCCGAACGTAAACACGCGACCGGCCAGGATGCCGATTTCGAACAAAAGCACCAGCGGAACGAGCAGCAACACGAGGCTCAGCGGGTCTTTGGGGGTCAACGCGGCGCTGACAATGGCGAAACCGACGTACCATAGTCCACGTACCGGTCCGAGATCGCGGGGGACGATCAGCCGATATCGAGCCGCCAGAACCAAGCCGGCAGGGAGAGCAAAAGACAGTCCGCATACGAAAAAGGCGAGGATCAGGAAATCGGCATACTGCGACATGGAGACGGCCATCACATCGCCCAGCGGATCGCCGGGAGCGACAGCGGAAAAAAACAGCGGATCTCCCTCGATGGAATAGGCCACCAGAAAGCGCATGACGAGGGGGAAAATTACGAAATAAGCCACCGAAAACCCGCCGTAAAGCAACAACGACACCACCCAGGCCAGTCGATGCAAGCGCTGTTTTCCGACTGCGGGAATATACGCCCCCAGAAGCCAGCCCAGCCGGGAAAGAATCGGCGGCAGCGCCATCACCAGGGCCGCCGCCGCACAAAGCTTGATGTGAATGAAGAAAAGATCGGTGATTTTCAACAGTATCGTGTGACCCCCGCCGTTAGGCATGGCCAGCACCAGCGGAAAACGCACCAATGCGAGCAGGTCGTGGCGATGAATCCAGGCCAGCACGAACAGCACCGCCAGAAGCAGCAGAATGCGCAGAAGTTCTTGTTTGACCAGTCGCAGCACCGGGAGAATGGGCGAATGTCCTTCTTCTTCCGTCGCAGGGTCGTTGGATGAAAAAACGGGGGTCGGTTCCGTCATGACGTTACCGGGAAAAAACTAGGAGTAACTCAGGACGCACCCTCGCCGCCCTCGTCTTTTTTTTCGGCAGGCTGGATCGTGGGAAGCGGGGGAGGATCGTCACCGGGTTTGCCGGGCCGAGGCGTAAATACTTCCAACGTGGTTTCGGC
Organism: Myxococcota bacterium; assembly: GCA_963663525.2. Classification (GTDB taxonomy): domain Bacteria; phylum Myxococcota_A; class SURF-8; order SURF-8. Next base: position 504,144 of record CAXXHC010000001.1, on the reverse strand, counting down.
TTCGACCGAAAGCGCCTTGTCCTCGAAATTCTCCGGCAGAGGCAAATCGTCGGCTTCCTCCAGGAAAATATCGGCATTGTTGCCGTTTTTCTCGGCTTCGTCGAGATCGGGTTGCGGCAACGGCGGTGGAGCTTCCTGCACGTCGGGATACGCCTCACCCTCGATTTTCGAGTCGGAGAGGTTGGTTTCCTCCGATTGCATGACCGTGTTGGATATCGTGGAGTCGAACAGGTCGCTGGGCAGGATTTCTTCTTCCGGTCCTTCGATCACTTCGACAAACACGATGGTGGAATTGTCGTCGCCCCCGCGCTGATTCGTAAGCTGAATCAGGGCTTCCAGAGCGCGTTCCGCCGGTTCGGTTTCGGTGATACGAACGATTTCATCGTCCCGAACGTTGTTGGTCAATCCATCGGAACAAAGCAGGAAACGGTCGCCGATCTGAACCGGCACGTAGGCCGTATCCACTTCCACATGGCTTTCGAATCCCACCGAGCGGGTGATGATATTCTTGAACTTGCTTTTTTCGGCTTCTTCCTGCGTGATGATGCCTGCATCCACCTGTTCTTGCACGAGGGAGTGATCCGTGCTGATCTGCTGGATGTTTCCGTTGCGAATGCGGTAGATCCGGCTGTCTCCCACGTGCCCGTATGAAGCGTGGTCGTTGAGAAAAAGCAGGGCGGAAACCGTGGTACCCATTCCATGAAGGTTGGGGTTTCGGCTGACTAGATCTAAAATGGCCTTGGACGCACGCTGAATCGCTTTGGAGATCACCTTTTGCACCGGATCGTCGGCGCCGCCACTGACCTGTGAAGCGTCCATTCCGTCCAGTCCGTCTTCGAGCGCTTCGACTTCTTTGGAAATCGTCTCGATCGCGGTGCGGCTGGCGGTCTCCCCTGCCGCATGGCCTCCCATCCCGTCGGCTACGACATAAAGCATCAGGTCGTCGTCGCGAAAATGGCTGTCTTCGTTGTGGTCGCGTTTCAATCCCACATCGGTGATGGACCATGATTTGATTCGCATAACGCCGCCATCCTCCTTTTAAGGCAACGACCCAAAAACTATCGAGTAAGGAATCTAACAATTATCCGGTCGGCTGGCAAACCTCTAATTGCATGATTCCATCAAAATATCAGTTTTTTACACATTTTCGGAAGAAAATATACACTTTCTTGAAATTCATTCGATTTCCAAGGTTGCATGAAACGGCGAATTCGGGTACAAATATATTCAAAAGCTATTTTTCCGGAATTCTGGCCTTGGGTGCCGAAACATATGTGGCCGAAAACACCTGAAACCGATCGATTTTTTTTCATGGCGGACCGTGCGGCGATTTCGCGGGTGACGATCATTGTCGCTCTGGCGTTCGTTTTTCTGGTGAATACGTTCGACGTCCACGCCTCGGATCGTCAGTACGACCGGGGTAAGGCGTTGATGACGCAACTCGACAAAGACCCCAAGCGCTTCAAATACCGAGACCGCTGGCTGAAGGTCATTGCCGCTTTCGAGGACGTGCACCGGCGCTCCGCCATGTGGTGTCCCGCCCAGTACAATATCGGAGTGTTGTATCAGCGGCTTTCGTCGGTTTCCTACAGCGACAAAGACCGGGACAACGCCATCGACGCCTTCGACCGGCTGGTGAAGGAATGCTCCACCTCCAGCCTCGCCGACGACTCCGCCCTCTTGGCCGCCACCATTGAAATGGAACGCGGCGAGAAAGAAAAAGCCCGTAATCGCGCGTACTTGGCGTTGCACGCCTATCCCAAGGGAGACATGCGCGGGGAGTTGAAAAACCTGCTCGATCGCCTCGGCGGAGTCCCCGAAGGCAGTCCTCCTCCTCCCGAAACGATGGAGGAGGCCGTGAGGGAAGCGGCGCTGAAAAACGCCATCGACGATGCGCTGGCCACGATAGGAGGCGATGCTCAGGAGGCTTCGGACGTCAAGCCCGACCCGAAGTTCGAAATCGGAAAGAACGAGACGTTCATCAAACCGACCGACTCCGGGCACACCCTCAGTTCGGTCACACATGGCCATGCGAACGGCAAGACTTCGATCGCGGTCCATTTCAATTCGTTCCCGCCGTTTACGCGGGGCGAACTCCCGGCGAGCGGCGACAAACCCCGGCGCGTGTATTTCGATTTCGCCGACACGGGAATCTCCGAAGGGATCGATCCCCACCGCCTCTTGCCGGTCGGGTACGTCCAGTCGATCCGCATCGGGCAGTACGAAAAAGACAAAACGCGCGTGGTGCTCGACATACGACCCGAAGCGGGAGAGTTGCACTGGGACACCTCACTGCGACCGCCGATGGTCCGATTTTCATTCGAGGGTTCGAAAAACGACGAAGCGCTGCGTTCGCAACCGGAAACGGCGCAATCCTCGGATATGAGCTACCGATTCAAGACGGTGGTCATCGATCCGGGGCACGGAGGCAAAGACAAAGGCGCGATAGGACGTGGAGGATTGAAGGAAAAAGACGTGGTGCTGAAAATCGCCATCACGTTGCGCAAGGAATTGAAAAAGCGCTTTCCCGGCCTGAAAATTTACATGACCCGTGAAAAAGACCAGTGGTTGACGCTCAAAGACCGCTCGGACCTCGCCAACCGGGTGGACGCCGACCTGTTCATTTCGATCCACAACAATGCCGTAACTCAGAGACGCTTCAAAGGCGTGGAAACGTTTTACCTGGACAACTCCGCCGACCGCTACTCGGTTCGCCTGGCGAACCGGGAAAACCGCGATGCCGGATACGAAGTGGACAACCTGGAATTCATCCTCGCCGACCTGATGACCGCCACCAACGTCGCGGATTCCATTGAACTGGCCCGAAGAGTGCAGACCTCGATGGTGGGGGAATTGCAGAAGAAATACCGCGATGTAGAAGACCGGGGCGTGCGCAAGGCGCTGTTTTTCGTGCTGCTCAACGTGCGAATGCCCGCCATCCTGGTGGAAGCTTCCTTTATCTCCAATCTGATGGAGGAAAAACGTCTGGCGACGCCCAGTTATCGCCGGGACGTGGCCCACGCCATCGCCGAGGGTGTCGAAGAGTACGTGCGTTACATGAAATCCAGACACAGCGCACAGGTCTACTGAACCTCTTGAAATAACACGTGAAATCATCCCGGATAACAGCATGAAAGACGTCTTGGATCCCGCGTTTCCCTCCTCGTTTCTCTGGGGAGCCGCCACCAGCGCCCACCAGGTGGAGGGTGCATTCGACGAAGACGGCAAGTGGCCCAGCGTATGGGACAGCTTCGAGCTGGAACCCGGTCGCATCGCCAAAGGCTACAACGCCCGGATGTCCTGCGATCATTACCACCGCCTGGAAGAAGACCTGGACCTGATGCAGGCGTTGAATCTCAACGCCTACCGTTTTTCGATCTCGTGGCCGAGGGTGATTCCACGTGGCAGGGGAGACATCAACGAGGCCGGGCTCGACTTCTACGACCGTCTGACGGACGGCCTGCTGTCCCGAGGGATCGAACCGCTGGCGACGCTGTACCACTGGGATCTTCCACAAGCTCTGCAATGGGAACGGGACGGCTGGGAAAATCCTGAAATCACGAATCATTTCGCACGCTTCGCCGAAGTCGTGGGCAAACGCCTGGGCGACCGCGTGCATTTCTGGTGCACCCACAACGAACCGGGCGTGACACTCGAAGCCTACCTGGACGGCTCCATGCCGCCGGGAATACAAGATCGCGCGGCGGGATATCAGGCCGCACACCACGTGTTGCTTTCCCACGGTCTGGCCGTCGATGCGTTGCGCGCCACCTGTTCCGAAGCCCCGAAAATCGGCATGGCGCAAGACATCTGGCCCGTACATCCGAAAAGCGATTCCGAACCGGACCGACTGGCGGCGAAACAACGTTGGGAATTGCGCTGGGACTGGTTCCTTTCCCCGGTCGCTTTCGGTCATTATCCCATGCAAGCCTATGAATTTCTTGGAAATGACGCTCCCGACATCCAAGACGGAGACATGGAGATCATCGCTCGTCCCCTGGATTTCATGGGAATCAATTATTATTCGCGCCTCGTCGTTTCCGCCGACGGCGAAGAACTCCCGAAAGATGCGCCCACCACCGAGATGGATTGGGAAATCTACCCGCAGGGAATGTACGAAGTTCTGGAAAAAGCCCGGAATCACTACGGTTTCGGGCCGTTGATCGTCACCGAGAACGGGGCTGCATTCCCCGACGTGGTGGAAGAGGACGGCACGATTCGCGACGAGCAACGCCGCCTTTTTCTGGCCGACCACCTGGCCCAGGTACATCGGGCCATGGAGGACGGCATCGACGTGTGGGGCTACTTCGCCTGGTCGCTGATGGACAACTTCGAGTGGCTGCACGGCTACACCCGGCGTTTCGGGCTCGTCCACGTGGATTTCGCCACGCTGGAACGACAGATCAAGGAGAGCGGCAGGTGGTACGCAAAGTTGATCGAGCGAAACACCCGAAAATTCTCGAAAAATGAAAACGCTTCGTAAGGAGAGTTTCACGATGGAGCACGAAATTCTATACAAACCGTCCTATGCCATGCTGCGGGTCGCGCTTCGACCGGGCGACAAACTGCTGGCCGAGGCCGGTGCGATGATGGGCATGTCGGCCCACGTCTCGGTGAAAACCGGCCTGGCGGGCCGCCACGGAAAACGGGGCAATCCCCTGTTTCGGCTGTTCGGGTTTTTCTGGCGACTTTTGGCCGCTTTCGCCCGTAAAATGCTGGGCGGCGAAAGCTTTTTCATCAATACGTACTCCGTGGACGATGCAAACGGTGAGGTGTTGCTGGCTCCCACGATGTCGGGCGACATCCTGCATCATCGCCTGGAAAACGGTGCGTTGACGGTCCAGGGCGGCAGTTTTCTGGCGGCTTCCGAAGGCGTCGAGATCAAAGCGGTGTACGCCGGGTTGTGGGGTTTTCTTTCGGGCGAAGGGCTGTTCATGCTTCGTTGCACGGGTACGGGAGATTTATGGTTCAACGCCTACGGCGCGATTGTCGAGCAGGAGGTGGATGGAGAATTCATCGTGGATACCGGGCATTTCGTCGCCATGGATTCACGGCTGTCCTACCACGTGAAATCCGTGGGAGGTTTGAAATCGATGATGTTTTCCGGCGAGGGCCTCGTGATGAGTATCCACGGCAAAGGAAAGCTTTACACGCAGACTCGCAGTTTGGGCGGGCTGGTCGGCTGGGTGCGTCCTTTGTTGCCGATGTGAAGCCCCTTCCTTGCGAATCCGCCTGTTGATTTCAAGTAGAAAAGGGTTGGAAATTCAATCTGTTACACAAGTAGGTCGGGTAATTGTTTTACCCGACATTTTCGAACTTTTATGGACTTGGTTTTAGCGATCCTCTCGTCCTGTGTGGCATGGGCGAACCGTAGGTTGCCCATGTGCATGGTTGGGCACACGGGCAAGCGGACGTTTCACGTCGCTTGGCCCGTGCCACGCTTTGTTTCCAGGGTTTTCTATCGTTAAAATCAAATAAGAACGGCTATAACCCTTGTAAATTTGAATAGTTAGGATAAACCATGGACCTATCCATCGACCACCGCCCCGCCTACGCTACGGCGCGGGTACGACTCAACGCGGGGGAGGCGATCCGCGCCGAAAGCGGGGCCATGCTGGCCATGCAGGGCGTGACGATCTCCACCTCGTCCGGGGGATTGTTCAAAGCCGCCAAGCGAAAACTTTTCGGCGGAGAATCGTTTTTCCTCAATGATTTCAAGGCGGATCGCGACGGCGGCGAGGTGATTCTCGCGCCTCAACTTCCGGGGGATGTCGTCAAGCTGGACATCGACGGAAGCTGGACCATGCAAGGTTCCAGCTTTCTCGCCTGCGAACCGGGCATCGAGATCGACACCCGGATGCAAAGCCTGACCAAAGGCTTTCTTTCGGGGGAAGGGCTTTTCGTGCTCGGCATTCGGGGTCGTGGCGCGCTTCTGCTGTCGTCGTTCGGAGCGATTCACGAAGTCCGGGTGGATGGAGAATACGTAGTGGATTCCGGGCACATCGTCGCCTTCGACGAAGGGCTGGATTATCGCATTCGGGGCATGGGCAACTGGATGTCCACGCTGTTTTCCGGCGAGGGCTTGGTGTGCCGGTTCCGAGGTCGGGGGCGGTTGTTGCTCCAGACGCGGCAACCCGAAGCGTTCGGAAAACGAGTCGGACCGTTGCTGCCGGAACGGAGGGAAGCGCGATGAAACACGAAATCGTAGGCCGTCCGGACTTCGCCATGCTGCAACTGCTGTTGGAACCGGGTGAATCGATCCGCGCCGAATCCGGGGCGATGGTCTCCATGGATTCCACGCTGGAGCTGGAAACCAAGGCTCAGGGCGGCATTCTGGCGGGAATCAAGCGCATGATCGGCGGCGAGTCCTTCTTCGTCAACACGTTTCGTGCCGGAAACCAACCCGGGCGATTGCACCTTGCGCCGGGATCTCCCGGCGACCTGCACGGAATGGAACTTGCCGAGGGCGAGTCGTGGATGCTCCAATCCGGGGCCTATGTGGCCGGGGGAACCTCGGTGGAAGTGGACACCAAATGGGGCGGCGCACGCACGTTTTTCGGTGGCGAAGGCTTGTTCATGCTGCGCGTCACCGGGCCGGGGCCGCTGTTCTTCGGCAGCTACGGAGCGCTGGAAGTCCTTGATATCGACGGAGAAATGGTGGTCGATACCGGGGCCATCGTCGCCTTCGACGAGGGTCTGGACTACCGGGTCGAGACGGTCGGCGGTCTCAAATCGCTGCTGTTTTCCGGCGAAGGTCTGGTATGCCGGTTTCATGGAAGGGGGCGACTGTATATCCAAACCCGGCTACCTGCACCGCTGGCGGCTTTTCTGCACCCCTTCCGTCCGGTTAAACAGGAAAGCAGTGACGACTGAGGGCTAACGCACTTTCACGTAAATACTTGATAATACGTTGTTATCGTCACTCAACAGAGAGTTCCACCTCGACCTCCGCGGGGGGTTCGGGCAGGGAGAATTCCACCATGCCCCGACCGACGCCGAAGCAGGAGCCGTTCAGGCTTCGGGTAGGCGTACCGGAGGTCCATTCGGATTCGACCACGGCGGCGTTCAGCGTAAACGAGCCGTTTGGCCCGACGTGCGTTCCTCCACCCGGCACGCCCGGCGGCATCCCGGAGAGCCACACCGCCCCGGAGGCGCAGGGCTCTCCCTGGGCGTTGACGAAACGACCATGGACGGCCACTTCTCCCGCCGCTTTCAGCACGATGCCGGTGACGTCTCCGGTGGTGATATCCACCTCCACGGGGCTGAAATAGCGTGGAGCCACGCTGTGTTCTCCCCCCACGGTGACCTGCCCTTCCGGCAGGCCGCAAAAGCGGAAATGGCCTTTGTGATCGCTGGGGGCGAGGGTCGAAAGGCCCGGCGGCACGTAAAGATTTCGTCCGTCGGAACGGATCTGGTTGCCATGGTAGGGATGAATACCCCCCGAAGCGTTCTTGGAAACCAGGCGCATTCCCATGTCACCCTGTTTGAAATCGAGCTTGATGCGCACTCCCGCGACCGGCTCGCCTTCGCTGTCCTCCACCCTTCCCTCGATACAACGCCCCGGGTCCATATTCATCGATTGGCGCTGCATCGCCTCTCCCACTTCTACCTTGAACGAGCCGGAGACGTTCTGGAGGTACCCTGGCGCCGAGGCCGCGACCCGGTACCGACCGGGCAACACGCCTTCGAAAAACGCCTCTCCAGCCGGAGGAAGGGTATAAGAACATGGAGAGTATTGATTTTCCTCGGAAATCAAGCAGACCTGCGCCCCGGAAAACGCCTTGCCGCTTTCATTATCGATCACTGTAACCGCGATCCGAGTCTCTCCGCCGAGCACCAGTTCTTTCCAGCAGGTATCCGATTGGCAGTCCACTTTGACCCGTTTGGACACCCGTGAACCGTCGCGGGCATACAGCACCATCCGGGCATCGGCGGCGTAAAACTGGAACGCGCCGTTTTCATCCGTCACCGTGCGGTAGCGGTTCCACCCGGTGTAGTACTCGCAAAACACCTCGACGTTGGGTTGGGGTTTGCCGGACGTATCCACCACGCGACCGTGGGTGAAGCCCGTTTTCACCATCGATACGGTGTGCTCGGCCTGTTGCCCGTTGGGGAGATTGTGGAAATCGACCAGCACCCGGTAGCCCGGAATCCGGGCGATAATCATGTAACTACCACCCGGAAGATCCTCGAAAACCGCCCGCCCGGAGGCATCGGTTTCCTGGGTGGCCCATGGCGTCATCGTATGATCGTGAACCACTTCCTCCTGCGTCGGGGCGTTTTCGAGGTCGGCGGGATGCAGCCCGATCGGCTTCCCCACCAGAGGGATGCGGGTCTCGGCTTCGAGCGCATACACAACCAGCCTTCCCGCATTGGAAAGCCGCAACAGGGCTTCGGCCTCCGTTTCCGGAATCACGAAAACATAGGTTTCGCTCTGCGCGTATGACGGATGCTCTCCCACGAGACGAAATTCCCCGGCGGGGAGATCCTCGAAACGGAATGCCCCATCGGTGGAGGTAAACACCGGGTCCAGAAAAGGCACGTCGTCGCCGGGGGCGCGAACGGTGACTTTCACCCCTTCCAACGGTCGGTCGCTCTGGTCGAGCACGTCCCCTTTGATGCTTCCCAGACCGTGGGCGGTGTCGAAGGCGTTTGAAGGAGCTGTGGGGGAAAGAGCCTTTACCTGTGATCCCTTTTTTATAACTCCGTCAGGCTTCGAAACAGGAACCGTGTCCTTGGATATGCTTGTAATTTCAACAACTTGAGAAGATTCCGAGGGAATCTCTTTCGAATCGGAAAACCAAAACCACAACCCGATGGCCAGCACGAGCGCGCCAAGTATCCACCCCATCCGTTTTTTCATCTCGGATTTCGTGCCAGCCATCTCCCGAATCATCTCTTGTTTCCGTTATTCCGTTTCCCGCGTCGAAGTGAATAATGTAAGGGTTCGCATGGAATAATCAAGAGGAAAATCCAGCGTATCGCGCTCGGTTTTACGCAGGGAGGGGATAGAAAACCTCAATTCAATGGAGGGACTTAAAATTCCTGCCATTTGAATCGGAAGGAATCGGTCAGTTGAAGATACAGAAAAAACGTCAATTTAATTTATTGTTGATTTGGGAAATTTTTCTTACACTGTTCGTGAAAAACTTCCTTCAAATAGTCTGCAAATAATTTTTGGGTAATGTGCCCTTTTATGTGGTTTGCAGGCAATTGATTTTGCTGAAACGAATCTTAAGATTTAATAATTACGCTTTTCAATTCTTTCCGGAAAGTGGGGAAATCATGACGAAAATGACGTTGGGACAGGCCGTGCGGAACGTGATCGAAGCCGAAAAAGCCTCGGAGAAATTCTACATTTCGCTCAAAGAGTATTCCGACGATGACAACGCCAAGGCGTTTTTCGATGAAATGGCGGCCAAAGAGCGCGAGCATATCCGCATGATCGAAACCCTCTGGAATGACGCCGGTCAGGGAGACCTGCCGGAAAAAGCGGATCGTGAATTGGGTTTCGTGGAAACCGTGTCCATTTGGAAAGATGCTGTGGACATCAGTTACAAGGAAGCCTTGGTCGTGGCGAGAGACGCCGAAAATCAGGCGTTACTTTACTACGAAGCCCTGTCCGATTCGTTCGAAGGAGAGGTCAAAGAATTATTTGCCACTCTCGCCAAACAGGAAGAAGGGCATGCCAAGCAGTTGGAAAAACGCATTGCGGCGCATTCCGGCTGAACAAAAAAACAAAATCAAATGAACCGGACGGGAGTTAAATCATGAAAAGAATCAAATACATCAGTCGCTTCGCCCGGCTGTTTTCCTCCGAAGAGTTGGAAAAGCTTGGTCAAGAGTTCAAGAAAAACAATGAAGTCAATGAAATCACCGGAGTGTTTATGGCTTCCGGCGATCTGTTCTTTCAGATCATCGAAGGTCCGGACGAAAAAGTCGATGCGTTGATGGAAAAAATCGAGCAAGACCCGCGACACAGGGACGTCCTCATTCTGAGCAACGAAAACAACAAGACCCAGCGCATTTTCCCGGACTGGTCCATGCGGAAAGTCGATCTCAGCAACAAGGCCAGCCTCGAAAACAACACACTCAAAGCGATTCTGGAGACGATTTTCCAGCAAAAACGATTGGTTGCCAACCTAACCGACACCGTCGAACGCTCGATCTGGCATCATTTCTCGAAAGAAGAAAACTGAGTTCGATTCCTGTCAACGGAAAATATTTTCAAACATCGGACCAGGATGATTTGAAAACTTGATGTGTTTCCTTGGAGCCGTGTAAAAAAATTTACTATTTTCCCCTTGCGACCGCGTAAGCCACCTGGAGTTGCAAATCCCCCGACGATATTTTCGGATTTTTCGGCACGGCGGCCAGCAGCTTTTTCGTGGCGGCGTCGAGTTCGCTTTTTCCGTCGCTCTTAGCGATGGCCGCCCCCTTGATTGCCACCCGTCTCCGGTCGGGTTGGTCTACGAAGATTTCCGGAGTGATTCCGATACCTTCGATCGATTTTCCCGATGGCGTAAAGTATTTCGCAACCGTGATTTTAAGGCCGGAGCCGTCTTCCAGATCGATGATGTTCTGGACCGAACCTTTTCCGTAGCTTCCATTACCTATTATTTTGGCCCGTCCATGGTCCGCCAGGGCTCCGGCAAGAATTTCGGCGGCGGAGGCCGAACGATAGTTGACGAGAACGGCCAACGTACCACTCTGAAAAGAGCCGCTGGGACCGGCACGTTCCACTTCGACCTGATGTGGATTGCGTCCCTTCGTGCTGACGATATCGCCTTTTTCCAGAAATTCGTCGGCGACCATCACCGCCTGGTCCATCAATCCTCCGGGATTGTCGCGCAAATCGAGGACCAACCCCGTAAGTGACCCACCTGCCTTGCTTTTCAGTTCTTTCAGGGCATCTTTGGCCTGCTTGGCGGTTTGATCCTGGAAGGATTTGATTTTCAGATATCCCGTTTTGGCGTCGAGCAACCGACTTTGCACGGAATGAATGAGAATCTTTTTGCGGACGATGTTTTTTTGAATCGGTTCGTTTTGTCCCGGTCGTTCCAACACGAGCGAGACGGAGGTTCCCAGCGGCCCGCGCATCCATTTGGTGGCTTCGGCGAGAGACATCATCGTGGCGTCCTGGTCGTCGATGCGCAAGATGCGGTCACCTGGGAGCAAGCCTTCGCGCTCGGCGGGAGAACCCTCGATGGGCTCGATCACCGTCAGGTATTTACCCTGTTTTTCCACAATGATTCCAAGACCTTGGAACTCTCCTGTCGTGTCGATGCGCATTTCCCGGTAGACGTCGGGGGGCATGAACATCGTATGGGGATCGAGGGTGTCGAGCATCCCTTTGATGGCTCCGTAAATCAGCTCTTTCTGACTGACCGGCTCGACGTAATTCGTTTCCACGTAGTGCAGCACCTTGGCAAAGATATCCAGCTTGGCGAAGATGTCGTCGGGAGTTTTGGCGTGGCTTTGGGAAACCACGGGAATCGACAATCCCAGCAAAAAGGCAACGAGAAGTCCGCCGGCGGTTTTGAAACGGTTCGAGCGCATGGGAAAAACCTTCCAAAAACGGGAAAAAACGTTCCATTTCGGTGCATTTCGGACACGGAGTCCATGAAAATTCACGGAGGATTCGTCTGGCACCAATAGATATTTGAAAGTGTAAAAGGTCCAAGGAAAGGAAGCAAGGAGTTATCGAGAGTATGCGCATTTTTCGAATGGAGGAAATCACGAATATTTGCGCCCGAATTCGTCCTATGGGTGATAAGCGAACGATAGTTCCGCCCTGAGGCGGGGAAGGTTCGGATGAAAACACGAATGCGACGAAGGGTCATGGGGGGCGTTTGCGCGAGCCGAATCGGTGAATCTCTCCTTTTTCCCAGCATTTTCCAGTCCACGATTCTCCTGTTAAAAAGTTGCAAATTCGTTGTGAGTCGGTGGAACGAATGCTATGATATTGGGCCGCAAACGTGTTGAAATTTTTTGGGTATCCAACGAAATGACAGAGACTGAAAAAGGAATTGTTTCCCATGAATGAACGGATGAAATCAACGAAACGACCGGAGAACTTCCCGCGCACTCGTTTCGGGAACAATGTTTTCATGTTGGCGTTATTGCTTTTCTTTTTGCTCGCCATAGGAAGCTGCGCCGATACCGGATCGTCAGGGACGCCCAACGACGGCGACAACCCGTCCAGTTCCGGCGATAGCGATGTTGGTTCTTTGGACGAATGCTCGGACAACGAACCTTGCGTAAATAAAGGAGAAATCTGCGAAAACGGCGTTTGTCGGCTGATTACTTCAGACACCCCGACATATTGCACCGAATTTCGTTGCACGGACAACACGACCTGCTCGAAAAACGTGGAGGTCTGTCATCCCGACTACAACGTCTGCTGCCGCGTCGAGGGCCGTTGCTCCAAGGACGACCACTGCGACTACCCCGAAGTCTGTTGTTCGGGCAACATCTGCTGCACACCGGACGAAGAGGGCGACGACGACGAGAACGTCGATGGCGACGCCGAGATCGGGGAGATCGACAACACCGACCCGCGCCTGGAGTTTTCGGACACGATCATCGATTTCGGGGCGAATCTCCCCGGAAATACGAAACAAATGTCGGTGACGATCTGCAATCACGGTCCTACCAAAGAGGCACGAATCGCCTATGCCATCGAACGCGGGACCAGCAATGAATTTCAGGTCGTCGATCCTTTGGATGAGGGAGAGCAGGTCACGTTGCCCGTCAGCGCCTGCCACGAAATCTTCCTGACTTATTCCCCCTCGAACGGCGGAAACGACGAAGGCTACCTTCAGGTCGTGGACAGCCACCCGCAGGTGTATTACGTCAAACTGACCTCCCAGGAAAAATGCTGCCCCAGCGCCTACACGACACCGGAAAGCAAAGTGCTCGACTTCGGCAACGTCGTGGTCGGAGGCACCGGGGAAATGACATTGCGGATCGAAAACCGCCAGTGGGACGCCGACTCGACGGCCACGCTCAGGGTAAGCAACCTCAAATTGGATAACGGGGCCGACCTCAATTACTACATCGAGCCGATCCCGGATCACGTCACCGGCGCACCCCTGTACATCATCAAAAAGGGATACGTGGATGTGGATATCACCTTCCGCCCCCAACAGGAAGGTACGAAGACAAACAAAGTGATGATGGAAACCAACGACCCCGACAACCCCACCGTGGAAGTCATTTTGACCGGTGTGGGCGTGATTCCGAAAATCACGGTCGAGGATTCGCCGGTCGACTTCGGCGACGTGATGGTGGACTCCGAGTCCTGCCAGCGGATACGAATCAGCAACGTAGGGGACGCCTCCCTGATTATCGATCACCCGGAAGGCGACGAGGGCATGTTGATCGACGATGTGGACAACTGCAACTTCTTCACCCTCGATCCCCGAATGGGCAATCAGGATTATCCGCTGGTGCTGCGCACCGTACCTCCGGGACTGGAAAACGAGGACTGGCACGAAATCGACATCTGCTGCTCGCCGGGTAAGTTGCGAACTTGCCAGGGGAGGTTGGAAATCTACACCAACATTCCGGGACTCGGCACGCACCTGACCCCGTTGACCTGCACCGGCGTGGGACCGGAACTCCAGATCCTGCCACCTTGCGGATTGGAGTTCGGCCCGGTCAGTTTCGACGTGGGGCAGGGCGGTCAAGGGCACGACGAGCAAAGCGTGCAGATCACCAACATCGGTCCCGGCGCAGCGGAAATCTACGACATCGTTATCACCTCGCGGGGCGATCCGCCGCTCGATTTCTTCAATGTCACCGACCTGCGACTCAACGGAGAACCGAAGACGCTCGACGGCGAGACCCCGATCAACCTGTACCGGGATTCCGACGAGCTGAGTTTCACGCTCAACTACGATCCCAACGAGTACGGCACGCACCGGGCGACAATGCGCGTCAAAGCCATGGGACTGGGCGCAACCATCGATGAATTCTGCGATTTGCGCGGCACGGCCAACGACTGCCCCGACAACATGTGGGATCTCGACGGCAGCGGCTGCAATTATTACTGCGAATACCGCTCTCCTGTAGACGAACCCGGCCTCGAAGACACCAACGGCGACAACGTACCGGACAGCTTCGTGGACGCCAACTGCGACGGCATCGACGGTACGATTTCGAAGGCCGTGTTCGTCGATGGCCTCGCCGGTTACGACAATTTCACACCACCGGACGAGCAGCACCCGGACGATTACGGCGACGGCACCATGGAGCACCCGTACAAATCGCTGATGAAAGGCATCCAGGCGGCGGCGATGGATATTCGCAAGAGCCACGTATACGTGTCGATGGGCTTTTACGAGGCCACGAGCGGGTTTATCTCTTTGCCGTCCGGCATCAGCATCTACGGCGCTTACAACCGAGCCGATTACGGCAACGATACCACCGGCCTCGCCCCCTTGGGCTGGAAGCGCAATGAAGGATACACGACGACGATCAAAGGCACGTATATGGGCCTGGAGGCCAAGAACATTTCCAAACGTACGGTCGTGCAGTTCTTCGAGGTGATGTCGCTGTATGCGGCCTATCCCGATTTCGCCGACTGCTACGGCATTTACAGCAAGTTCGCCGACTCCCTGGTCCTCGAAGATCTTGAAATCAAGGCCTGCCGGGGCGCGGATGCGACCTACACCCATTCCCAGGGATGGACCGGTGAAAAGGGTGAAAACGGCGAGGACGGCGAAATGGGTCACGAGGACGGCGGTCCGCTGGGCTTCATCAGCGATCTGACCTGCGACAGCGAAGGGCGCAACTATCCCGGCCTGGGTGGCTATAGTTCCTGCGGTGCAAACGGCGGCGACGGTGGAAACTCCTGCCGCTCGTCGGGCAGCAAATGTCAAGCCGGAAACGGCCAGGAGGGCAGCGGCGGCGCACCCGGCGGCGGCGGCGGATACGGCGCTGGCGGCGGCAGTGGCTCCGGCGGCGATCCCGGATACACCGGCACGCACGGGGCTGGCGGACAGGCGATGGGCTTTATCGCCAACGGAAAATGGTACCCCAATCAAGGTGAAGACGGTGGCGACGGCGGTCCCGGCGGCGGCGGCGGCGGCGGCGGCGGCGGTGGTGCCAATCACAGCGGTGTGAACTGCTACGACTGGGGCGGCACCGGCGGCGGTGGCGGCGCGGGCGGCTGCGGTGGCGGCGGCGGATATGGCGGCGACGGCGGCGGCAGCAGTTTTGGCATTTTCCTGTACAATTCCTCGCCCGAAATCTCTCGTTGCACTATCGCTGCAGGCAACAAAGGCGGTGACGGCAAAGGCGGCGGTGAAGGCGGTCCCGGCAGTTCCGGCGGTCCCGGCGGCAAAGGCGGTCGAGGCGGCGACGGAGGCCAGGGCAACACCGGCGGCTATACCGGTGGCGACGGCGGAACAGGCTCTTCGGGCGGCGACGGCGGCAGCGGCGGCGGCGGTCCCGGCGGCAGCGCGGTCGGCATCCTGAAGGCGGGCGAGTCGTATCCCTTCATCGACACGTACACGATGGAGAACATCTGGGTCGGACGCGGAGGTTCCGGCGGTTCGGCGGGACATCGTGGTGGAAACGACGGTGAGGACGGCTTCTCGATCGAAGTGCTGGAAATGGACTGATCGATGACGGGAACGAGAAACAGGGACGGTGGTATCGATATCCTGGAAAGGATCGGAAAATGACTCGACAACGGATGATTCAAGGGACGTTGTGGCTGACACTCGCCGTAAGTATCATGATTTTTGCAGCTTGCGACGATAGTTCCTCCGCAGGACATCTTGCGGACATAGACGGAGATGTGGACGTTGCTGGCGAGATCGGCGGTCCCTGCCGGACCAACGACGACTGCGACGAGGGCTGCTACTGCACCGAAGAACAGGTCTGTTACTGCCCTCCACCGACATCCTGCGAATACTCCACCGACTGTCCCACGGGACAGTACTGCGGCGATGAGGATGTTTGCGTCACGTTCAATTGCGACAAAACCGACGGAACCTCCTGCCTGAGCCACAACGACTGCACCCAGGGGGAAATCTGCGCCAAGGAAGGCGTATGCTGTGCGGACCCCAATGGTGTCATCGACAACACAACCTGTGAGTTCGATCCGCAAATCACCGACAATCCCATCAAGTTCGGTATCGTGCAATATAAAGATTCAGCCGTTCAGGATGTCAAGGTCTGCAATCTGAAATTCCGAAACCATCATCCTCAACGACGCCCGCGTCGTTACTCGCGCAAACGAGGACGGAAATACCGACAACTTTGAGCTGGTGGGCGATTATCCTAGTACGTCGAATTCGATCCCTCTGGCGGGAAATACGTGCCACTCGTTCCAGGTGCGCTACACAAGGAACCACACCATTATCGATTCCGTCGATTTGCTGGTGGGTACTTCCTGCGGCATTTTTTCTGTGCAGATGTTCAGTCAGGAAAAGGGCGAAGTGCACCTCGAAGTTCTGCCGGTGTTGACGGAAGAAGAAGAACTGATTCAGGCTGAGGCCCGACAGTCAGATGAACATTTCGTCATCGACTGGCTCGACATGGGCGCAGTACCCGCTGTGGAGGATGGCGCAAAGACGCGAAAATTCACGATCACCAACGTAGAGGTGGAAGCTGGTTCCAACAAGGTGCTGGTCGTGGACCGCATCGAAATGTGCGATCAATTTTCCACGACCTTCCAGCTCGACCAGAATTCCATCAATTGGAGCGCAACGGACCACAAGCTTTATCTGGCACCAGGTATTAGCCAGGAAGTGACGCTGATTTTTCAGCCTCCCCGACGCGGCTTGTACGAGGACTGCGTAAGCATATGGCACAACGACGAGCGGCTGGAAAACGGCGAACCCGCAGTGGAAAACCCCTATGAAATGAAGGTATTGGGAACCGGTGTAGTGCCGGAATTGTCCATCGAGCCTTCGTCGCTCAACATCGGACAGGTGTTGAAAGGCAACGAAAAAGTGATGCCGGTTTCCCTGTACAATCGCGGCGGCGCGCCGCTGGAAATCGACGCCATCGTCATGACCGATCCCTATGACCACGTGATCGAAATCGACCTGAAGGAACTGGACATCGAACCGCGAGATGGCTTCCTCGACGAAACGCCGCTGGTGATTCAACCGGGCAAATTCGTCGAAATCGACCTGTCCTGCACCCCCGTTGGCGAAGAACCCTACGCCAACGAACTGCAAATCGTTTCCAACTCGGTCGGTGGCGGTCTGAACCAGAAAAACATTCTTTGCACCGGCATCGTGGCCTCGGCGGCGATTTACCCGGAAGTGCTCGATTTCGGCTCGGTGCGGGTCTGTACGGACGCCATGAACGACCTCGAAGAGGAGAGCGGCGAGGAAATCTGCCAGACTTCCGAGCGCTACGTCAATATCTGCAATTCGGGTCGGTCGCACCTCGATATCGTGGACGTCCGCTTCGAAGGCACCAACAGTCAGGGCGAGTTGATTTACAGCTTCTCGTCGATCGATGATTTCGGCGACTCGTGGACGATCGATCCCGGAAAGTGCTCGGAATACTGGATCGGCTACCGCCCCATGCCCTCGCTGGACGAATTGACCCAGGAGATTCTGGCCGGTCCGATTCAGGAAGTGGTCACGTTCACCGTCGAACCGATGGACGTGGCCGGAGACGCCACGACGATTCACCTTTACGGCACCAAAATCGCACCTTTGGCCGATGTCCGTCCGGCGGGTTGCTCCTACGACTGCCCCTCGTCGGTAGAATTCGAAAACGCCCAGGCGCCCGATTCCGACCTTGAAGACGAATATCTGGATGATTTCAAGGTTTGCAAACGGTTCGACGTGGTATCCACCGGCTCGGAAAAACTGACCATCGGGGCGATCCGCGCCTACCACAAAGTCAACGTATCGGGTGGCGAACATTTCGTGCAGGATCAGGCATTTACCATCTCCGGCGAAATCGAACGCGACCTGCCGGTAGACATCGCCCCCGACGACAAATTCAGCTTCGAGCTGTGCTTCCTGCCGATCCAGATGAACCCGGACCCGAACGTCTTCACCGCCGACTACGAAGGCAAGGTCGTGCTCTGCTCCAGCGCGGTCAACGAGGATCTCGGCTCCTCCACCGGCTGTCCGGCGATGCCATCGGGCCTGGAACCGATGCGTCCCATCGAGTTGATGCTCTACGGCAATGCCATCGACCCGGAACTTTCCATTACCCCGCAAGACGGAGAACTGACCTTCGAAACCGTCTCTTTCGATCCTCCGCAGAGCGAAACGAAAACCTTCACCATCGAAAACACCGGCATCGGGCCGTTGACCATCGAGAGCATAAAGCTTGATGACGACGCCTCGCCCGACCTGAAAATCACGATGATCGACTTCCCCGAAGGATTTGTGCTCGACGATGTGTACCAGCCTTCGGCAGAAGTCTCGGCGCAGGTTACGACCCCGTTCCTGCTCAACGAGGTCAATTCCGGTTCGGTGCCACAGCAGATCGTGGTGTCGATCAAGTACGCGCCCACATCCGACGGCACGGCGCGCGGATCGGTCATCATCCGCCACAACGACCGTGGCGCGGCCCGCACGCTGGACGACGTTCCCGACGAGGAACAGCCCCCGCCGGGTGCCGATTATCCCGAATACCGCGTGAAAATCCAAGGCAACGGCAAGGGCAACAACCTGCCGGTGGCGCTCGTAAAATCGCCTCCGGGACGTCCCTCCGGGCGCGTCGGCACCCGTGAAATCACGTATATCGTGGGTGTGAACCAGGAAATCACGCTGGACAGTTCCGACTCCTACGACCCGGATTCCGGCTCGGCCATCGAAGACTGGATCGACAGCCGCACCTGGTCGTCCCCGCAGGCCGACCAGATCATCTGGGGCGGCGCGCTGGACGGCGACGATGGAGGCGACACGCAGATTACCGCCGAATTTCTCTATCCAGGCGTATATGAAATTTACCTAACCGTGTACGACCGCTGGGGCGAACCTTCGGAACGCACGGCGGATTCCACGTTGATCGTCAACGCCTTGCAGGGTCCGGTGGCGATTCCGCGCATCTGCAATCCGGGATACGAAGGATATTCCAGCATCGAAATCTACGCCGGGGAAACCGTCTGTCTGGACGGCCTTTACTCCCAGGATCCCGACCATCCCGACGACGCATTCCTCCAATATCGCTGGTATTTGCGCGAGGAAGGCCAGTTGCCCGCCGAAGCGGTCAACATTTCCACGGCAAGTCGTTTCGAGCAGCGTTTCTACCAGGGCGGCCACTACGTCGTCAGTCTGGAAGTCGTGGACGAAGACGGCCTGATTTCCGCCCGCGAGGATTTAAGCGTTTCGGTGATTTACAACGACAGCATCCGCGTCGAACTCGTCTGGAACAACGGCGGTGACGTCAACCTGCACTGGATCAAGCCAAACGGGCGTCCCAACGATATCAGCGATTGTCGCGAGGAAAACCCGCAGCCGCCATGGACCGGGTACGGGCGTCCGGAATTCATGCAGGCCAGCGAAATGAACGGTCCGGAAATCGTGGTGCACCCCCGACTGGAGAACAACCCCGACCTCGATCCCGAACTGGACTTTCCCGGCAACGGCACATACAAGGCATACGCCCATTACGAAGAGGCTTCGGAGACCTGCCACCAGGAAAACGTGTGCGAGGAACGTCACAACGACTGCGGCTGCGGCTGTAAAAACAGCTTCTGGTGCATTCTTAGTTTCTGCGGCATCGCCGGAATCATCAATTCCTGCTGCGAGGACTGCACGATCTGCCACCTGGAAACCTTCTGCGAGCCGCTTTCGGCGCATCTGACCTTCTTCTTCTACATCAACGATGCACCGTATGCGACGTACTCAGCCACAGGCAACAACGCGATCCTCTACAACACGGACGACACCTACAGTTGCTCGATCACCCGGACCAACGGTCGCTTCGACACTCCACCCAGTTGCGACTGACGTCGCACTGTTTATCTTGCTTTCTTCCCCCGCCTGATATGACCCAGGCGGGGGTTTTTCGTGCAGAAAACGAAAAATCTTCTTTCATTCCGAAGGGATAGCCGATCACTCCTCATGAACGCTCCACTGGCACCAATTTGTCTTCATCGATCTATTGCGGTTCTTACTTGATTTCAGCAATCATCTCGTCATGTGTGGCATGGACGAACCGTTGGTTCACGGGCAAGCGGACGTTTCACGTCTCGCAGCCCGCGCCACACTTTGTTTCCAGGGTTCTCTATCGTTAAAATCAAATCATAACCGCATCTATTCGACACAAATCGAAAAAAGATCGTATCAACCCGGCAACAATACCATAGCGACCCAGTCAGATCGTCACTCCCGCATGGACGGGATTCTTGTGTATTTTCAAGCACCTGGACTCCCACCTTCTGGGGGGGGTGACATGGAATGGCCCTGATTCATGATCGCCGGGTTGATAAATTCTATAGGTTGTACGCGGTCGGGTTGATTTTTGGCCTGACACCTTGGCATTGTCGGGCAAGAAATTGGCACGGCCTACACGAGCTTCGAAATCCCCACGTACACAGCGTTATGGAAAACTTCATGCATCTTCCGGGACGTACTTTCCACATAAAAAAAACCTCCCTCGTGTTCACGAGGGAGGAGTTATTGGAAGCACTGTATTTACGGGAGACCCACAAGCATGGCCGCACAGTTGGAAGGCAACTCGTTGAAGGAACCCAGATCGTTCGAATTCAGGCAGCTCATGCTACTGAGTTGCTCTTCGGTTGCGACACCGGAAATGGACGTGTTGACCAACCGGAAGAGTCCGGCTCCCTGCAACACGGAACTGTAGAGCGCAATTTCGGGAGATGCAACCATGCTGCCCATCATCAATACTGTCGCATTGGTCGCGAAAACCCCCATGTTCGAACCGCTGTCACCAGCAACCATGATTTCCGAATTGCGAACGGTGATTGTATCCATAAGTTCCACGTACATGCCTTGACTGATCATCGTGGAGGCATCGATCTTCAGTTTCAGGTTGTTGACTACGGCGCCCACGTCGGTGTTACCGAAGAAGGTTACCCCTACTACCGTACTGCCCGTTCCCATCATCGTGATCTTCAGGTCATTGATTTCGTGGCGGCTGTCGATTTTCGTTCCCATATCATTGCAATTCAGACCCTTCTGACCCGACATGCTGGAAGCGGTCTTCGTCACGATGTCCACGTCGTCGAGGTCCAGGAACGATCCGTTGACCGTCAGACCGTTGGTGTCGCTTTCCGCAAGGTTGTTGGTCAAGGTGATGCTGCCGTTCTTCAACGCCACTTTCAGATCTTCGTCGTCATCGACGGCGGTATTGGCGCTGTCGTTGAAGAACATGCCGTTGACCTCGATCGCGCTTCCCTCGAAATTGACGGTGAAATCTTCGACGCTCAGGATATTGTTGTACGTCCCGGTTCCGGTAAACGCATACACTCCGGTCGCGATCAAGGCGCTTCCGCTGTTGGCGATGTTGACGTTCAGCTTGTCGAACGTCGTCCGGTTGGCGTTGCCGGAGCAGGTTTCGTACACGCCGATCAACGAAGCCGTCGCCGTGGAAGAAGCGGAAGAAATCTTGACCGTTACGGATTCGAGAAGATCCAGGTTGCAGGCACCGTTGACGCCGATCACGAACTGGGAGGCTCCCGGTACGTCGTTGGTGACTTTCAGGTCTTTGAGGATACTGTTCGTCGCCATCAGCACCGCACCGCTCGTGTTCGTACCCTCGACCGAGGTCTTGATTTCGGTCACAGTATCGCCTGAACCTATAATATTCACGTAGTTTTTCATGGTCAGCCACGTGCCGTCCAGGTCGTAAATACCCGGTTCGACCTTGATGACGTAAGGATTCGTCGCGCTGTTGTCGGTAATCGAATCCAGGGCGGAGATCAGCTTTTTGCCGTTGTTGAGGTCCGCGTCGCCACCGGTGACGGTGAGAATACGGGCTTTCGGCGTGACGCTGATGTCGTTACCTTCCGGATCGGAACAGTTCATGCAGGAATACGTGCCTAAATTATGCACCGAATTCGCACCGCCTACGAGAAGCAGCGAAAAGCCGAAGAAAGTGCTCCCGCTGTCTACATCCACCGTCCGGGAACTGTCCTCGTCTACACCGAGGGCTTCGAGGTGGCATCTCTCCACCATCGTGTTGGAACCCTGGACCGATACGGCATAAGCCATGGCATCGGACATGACCGCGACCGTCGAATCGCTCAGACTTTCCCCGTTACCCCCCATGAAACCAATACTCATGACCGTATTCGACAGGGCTACGAGCGTCAGGTTTTTCCATATCGTTGCCGAATCCATAGCCGCAACGCCTGCGCCGAATTCGTAGTTCTGGACCGTGATCGTCGAATCCGACACGGCGCTGAACATCGTACCGAGTTGGCTGTCCGCCCCAATACCCACGGCCTCGCTCGTGCTGGCCTGTACGCCGTCGAGGAAGAGGTTCATGCCTCTCAAGTTCAGATACGATTCCATACTGTACACGCCAAAGACTCCCAGGTGCGCCCCCGACAACACGTCGATACGCACGTTGTCGGCGAAGAGCTTCACATTGTTGGAGGTAATGCCGACCAGCATCCCCGTCAACGAACTGGAGGCGGCATCGATGGTGATGGTCACGTCCGAAAGGTCGATCTCGGACTGCTCGTCCGATTCGGTAAGAAGCGTTGCATCGCCCGCACCGATACCGGCGATGCTATCCGCATTTTGAGCAGGGAGAGAAATCCGCGTGTCGCTCACGCGCAGCCGGTGGTTGTACACCGAACCGTCCGCCGTACTGACATCATGGAAAATGCCGGCCAAACTGGTGAGGCTGGGAGATCCCGTATCATCCCATTCGATACTGACGTGGTGAACGTCCACGATACGATCGCTGGCCGCGCTATGCGACACGTAAATCGCATAGGCTTCCGTGGTGGTAACGTTGGAACCGAGTACGACGTTAACGTTTTCGATCTGCACGCTGGCGTCCGCGATCAGGATCCCGTAGAAGTCTCCGCTTACGGCTGCATTGTGCATAATCGTCATGTCGCGAATCTGCACCGGTCCATCCGTCACGTTGATGATTCCGCTGTCGACTGCCGCACCTTTGACCACCGTGGCGTTGCGCCCGGAACCCTGGAGATCCACATACGGTTTGGCACCCAGCAAGGAGTTCCCGAGATCGTAGATACCCGGCTCGATTTTCACGAGGTAAGGCTTGGTGTCGCCGTTGTCGGTGATGGAAGCCAGCGCGTCGCGCAGGTTGTCGCCGCTGTCGGTTTCGGTCGCACCCGGACGCACGACGATGGTTTGCACATACATCCGCGCCGTGTCCAAAACACCGCTGGTGATCTCGCTGGCCGAATGGCTGTGCAGGTTGGACGCCGAGCAACTCCAGGCTCCGCCATCGTACACCATCGCATCGCCGGTAGCACAGGAGTTGTCGGCAAGATCCGCAAAGGTGATCGTGCCATCCTGGATTTCGCTGCTATCGATATCGTCGCCGAGTGTCGTGACGAGATATCCGCTGCTCTTGTCAAGGCCCTCACCGATATCCAGCGTGATGTTGTAATCTATATCCCATGTCAGGCCGTCACCCAAAGCCGTTTCAATCCACATGCCGTTGAATGCAAGGCCGTTGCCCAAGGCGGTATGCACTACACCGTCGGTCATGATGAGTCCATCACCCAAATCCAATGTAAGATTCCCGGTATCGAAGGTCAAACCGTCGCCAGGCGATACGGCGATACCAGAGGCATCCACCATCAGGCCATCGCCGATCGAGGGTCTCACCGCATTGGTGCCGTCGAATTCCAGGCCTTCACCAAGCTTGAGTTCCAAAGAATTGGTATTGAATTCAAGTCCCAAACCGGCATCCACCGAAATAATGCCGGTGCTGATATCGATGCCGTTGCCCTGCGTGTAAGTGGTTTGGTCGGCACACATCCAACCGCTGTCCCAAACGGCCACCTGCCCCATTGTGCAGCTCAAACCACCCAACGTATCGTCGTCGGTGTCGTCGTCGAAACCGGCGGGTTTGTTGGCGATTTCCGACCACTCGGTCGGTGCTACCACTGCGCCGCCGCCTTCGCCGACGTTGTAACAATACATACAAGTATATGTCCCGATAATGGACGGCTCCATGCCGTTGAATTTGACCGATCCGCCATTGAACGTCGCACCCGCCGCCACAGTGACCACCTCGGCTTCCGAATCGATGGTGGAGTTGTCCATCCGCACGATGCCGTCCATAGCCGCACCCGTTACGGCGACACCCACGCTCATCGACGTTGCGCCGTAGGACGTAATATAGGTATTGCCGATGTTGACCGCCTCGGTGTTGGCGGTTACAGCAATGCCGGTCGATTGGGCGGGAGCGGTGACTTCGAGAACCGAATTGAGCACGGTCACGGACTTTTGGGTATCATTGTTAAAATTCAAACCGGTGGCCGTGTTCGCGCCGACGGCGTAAATCGTCAAGCCGTCGTAGGTATGCGGAAGAACCGTGGCGAGACCGTCGGTGCGATACACGCCGACGGCATTGAACGCGCTCAGTCGCGCCACGAGGTTTTTCACCTGCGGCGAACTGCTTTGCTCCGAAATAGCGGTCGCGGAAAAGCCGGAAGTCGTCGGAAGATCGATGGAAATATCCGCGCCATCCACCACCGTGCGCCCGGCGTAGGTTTGCAAACCGAAGGCCGTACATACGGTGGAAGAAGGAATATTGACATCGATGGTCACACTGTTGAGGTTCAACGTCGGGGCATCTTCTTCCGCCGCGCCGATGTCCCCGGTCACTGAAATACCGGTCGCACTTGTGACGTTCGAACCGTTGATTACGAGGAGAGAATCGGAAACGGCCAGCGTATTTCCGGAAAACGATCCGCTATTGGTAAAAGCAATACCGGTCGTAGAGGTTGCATAGCCGTTGCTGTTGCTTTTCACGTTCACATCATGAAGAGCAACCGTTTTTCCCATCACGGAAGTCTGGGAAACCATGATGACGTTGTCCGAGAAGGAAGCGCCGGTAAGATCGATCACCGCTTCCACGCGACTCACCTTGGTCGAAACACCCTGAATCGCAAGTGCGACGTTGTTTCCTCCCGAACTTTCCGAGATGACGGTAAGATCCCGCACTTCGACGGGTTCCGCCGCAATGGAAATCGGTGCAACAGAAGTTCCGGAACCCTTGATTAAGGTCATCCCGCGCCCGGAGCCCTGGAGATCCACGAAAGGATCGTCCATGTACAAATATAGATCCGTCCCGAGATCGTACACGCCCGGTTCGATTTTCACCAGAATGCGATTGTCCGAACTCGTTCCGGAAATTCCGTCAACCGCATTGTAAAGCGCCATCCCGCTGCTTAGGGCATCCACGTCGGGTCGAACGATGATGGTCTGCGTATACAACCTCGCCGAATCGAACACACCGGAAGTAATTTCCGAAGCATCGGACGTTTGCGTCGGTCTGGTGCAAATCACCGAACCATCGGTCCTAAATCCAGATACATACATGGCTCCGGAACAAGTCTGATCGCTTAGCGCGAAATCCGTACCGGAATAGGTGGTGTCGGTATCGTTGTCGTTGTCACAGTACCATCCACCATCTCCATCATATTTAACAACCTGATTGACACTGCATGAGACAGAAGCCAGGGTGTCGGCGTCCACGCCGTCCGAGAAATCCTCAGGGATTCCGGTGACTTCCATCCAGTCCACCGAGGTCAGGTAGCCGTTGTTCGCCACGTAGGCGTCCACCGCGGTCTCGTCCAGCACGTTGTCGGTGCCATCCGCGAAATCCTCAGGGATTCCGGTGACTTCCATCCAGTCCACCGAGGTCAGGTAGCCGTTGTTCGCGACAAAAGCGTCCACCGCGGTCTCGTCCAGCACGTCGTCGGTGCCGTCCGAGAAATCCTCAGGGATTCCGGTGACTTCCATCCAGTCCACCGAGGTCAGGTAGCCGTTGTTCGCCACGTAGGCGTCCACGGCGGTCTCGTCCAGCACGTTGTCGGTGCCGTCCGCGAAATCCTCAGGGATTCCGGTGACTTCCGTCCAGTCCACCGAAGTCAGGTAGCCGTTGTTCGCGACAAAGGCGTCCACCGCGGTCTCGTCCAGCACGTTGTCGGTGCCGTCCGCGAAATCCTCAGGGATTCCCGTGACTTCCATCCAGTCCACACTCGTCAGGTAGCCGTTGTTCGCCACAAACGCGTCCACTTCCGACTCCGAAAGCGTCGCGTCCGTCACGCAGACCCAGAAGCCGTCCGAGGTGTATTGGGCGATCTGGCCGTCCGAGCAGTCGTTCGGCAACCCGGGGCGACAGACCCAGCCGCCGATCCCCGTCCCCAGCGCGTCCGGATCCCAGGCCAGCACTTCGCCGGACTGGCAGTCCGGGCGCAGCGCGAACGCGTTCTCCGTCAGCACCAGACCCTGGCCCGCCGCCACGCCGTATTTCGTATCCGCATCGTCGATGCAGTCCCAGCCCTCGCCGTTGAACGCGATCAACTGACCGGTCCCGCACTCGATGTCCGCCAGCGAGTCGTAATCGTAGGCGCAACTCCAGCCCTCGCCGTCCCACATCGCTACCTGGTCGTAATCGCAGGCCAGGCCCGCCAGGGTGTCGGCGTCCACGCCGTCCGCGAAATCCTCAGGGATTCCGGTGACTTCCATCCAGTCCACCGAGGTCAGGTAGCCGTTGTTCGCGACAAAAGCGTCCACCGCGGTCTCGTCCAGCACGTCGTCGGTGCCGTCCGCGAAATCCTCAGGGATTCCCGTGACTTCCATCCAGTCCACACTCGTCAGGTAGCCGTTGTTCGCCACGTAGGCGTCCACCGCCGATTCGTCCAGCACGTTGTCGGTGCCGTCCGCGAAATCCGTAGGAATTCCCGTCACTTCCGTCCAGTCCACCGAAGTCAGGTAGCCGTTGTTCGCGACAAAAGCGTCCACTTCCGACTCCGAAAGCTGCGTGTTGTCGTCGCCGTCCGACAGGCCCACCGGAACGTCCACCAAGTCGCCCCAGCCCACCGGAGACGTGCTGCTGCTGCCGTCGTTCAACGCCGCTTCCAGGCCCGTCACCGCCGTATCCAGGGCATAGCCGTTGTTCGCGACAAAAGCGTCCACCGCCGATTCGTCCAGCACGTCGTCGGTGCCGTCCGCGAAATCCGTAGGAATTCCCGTCACTTCCGTCCAGTCCACCGAGGTCAGGTAGCCGTTGTTCGCCACGTAGGCGTCCACCGCGGTCTCGTCCAGCACGTCGTCGGTACCGTCCGAGAAATCCGTAGGAATTCCGGTGACTTCCGTCCAGTCCACCGAAGTCAGGTAGCCGTTGTTCGCCACAAACGCGTCCACTTCCGACTCCGAAAGCTGCGTGTTGTCGTCGCCGTCCGAGAAATCCGTAGGAATTCCCGTCACTTCCGTCCAGTCCACCGAGGTCAGGTAGCCGTTGTTCGCCACGTAGGCGTCCACTTCCGACTCCGAAAGCGTCGCGTCCGCCACGTAGGCAAGCGTCGCGTCCGTCACCGCCGACCCGAGCCACGTATTGCGCGATCTGGCCGTCCGAGCAGTCGTTCGGCAACCCGGGGCGACAGACCCAGCCGCCGATCCCCGTCCCCAGCGCGTCCGGATCCCAGGCCAGCACTTCGCCGGACTGGCAGTCCGGGCGCAGCGCGAACGCGTTCTCCGTCAGCACCAGACCCTGGCCCGCCGCCACGCCGTATTTCGTATCCGCATCGTCGATGCAGTCCCAGCCCTCGCCGTTGAACGCGATCAGCTGACCGGTCCCGCACTCGATCTCCCCAAGCGAGTCGTAATCGTAGGCGCAACTCCAGCCCTCGCCGTCCCACATCGCTACCTGGTCGTAATCGCAGGCCAGCCCCGCCAGGGTGTCGGCGTCCACGCCGTCCGCGAAATCCTCAGGAATTCCGGTGACTTCCGTCCAGTCCACCGAAGTCAGGTAGCCGTTGTTCGCGACAAAAGCGTCCACCGCCGGTCTCGTCCAACGTCGTCGG
Source organism: Myxococcota bacterium (assembly GCA_963663525.2). Classification (GTDB taxonomy): domain Bacteria; phylum Myxococcota_A; class SURF-8; order SURF-8. Next base: position 476,159 of record CAXXHC010000001.1, on the reverse strand, counting down.
TGCCGTCCGCGAAATCCTCAGGGATTCCCGTGACTTCCATCCAGTCCACACTCGTCAGGTAGCCGTTGTTCGCCACGTAGGCGTCCACCGCCGATTCGTCCAGCACGTTGTCGGTGCCGTCCGCGAAATCCGTAGGAATTCCCGTCACTTCCGTCCAGTCCACCGAAGTCAGGTAGCCGTTGTTCGCGACAAAAGCGTCCACTTCCGACTCCGAAAGCTGCGTGTTGTCGTCGCCGTCCGACAGGCCCACCGGAACGTCCACCAAGTCGCCCCAGCCCACCGGAGACGTGCTGCTGCTGCCGTCGTTCAACGCCGCTTCCAGGCCCGTCACCGCCGTATCCAGGGCATAGCCGTTGTTCGCGACAAAAGCGTCCACCGCCGATTCGTCCAGCACGTTGTCGGTGCCGTCCGCGAAATCCTCAGGGATTCCCGTGACTTCCATCCAGTCCACACTCGTCAGGTAGCCGTTGTTCGCCACAAACGCGTCCACTTCCGACTCCGAAAGCGTCGCGTCCGTCACGCAGACCCAGAAGCCGTCCGAGGTGTATTGGGCGATCTGGCCGTCCGAGCAGTCGTTCGGCAACCCGGGGCGACAGACCCAGCCGCCGATCCCCGTCCCCAGCGCGTCCGGATCCCAGGCCAGCACTTCGCCGGACTGGCAGTCCGGGCGCAGCGCGAACGCGTTCTCCGTCAGCACCAGACCCTGGCCCGCCGCCACGCCGTATTTCGTATCCGCATCGTCGATGCAGTCCCAGCCCTCGCCGTTGAACGCGATCAGCTGACCGGTCCCGCACTCGATCTCCCCAAGCGAGTCGTAATCGTAGGCGCAACTCCAGCCCTCGCCGTCCCACATCGCTACCTGGTCGTAATCGCAGGCCAGCCCCGCCAGGGTGTCGGCGTCCACGCCGTCCGCGAAATCCGTAGTCCGAGAGAATTCCCGTCAGGTCCAGTTCCACGTTGTTCGCGACAAAAGCGTCCACTTCCGACTCCGAAAGCTGCGTGTTGTCGTCGCCGTCCGACAGGCCCACCGGAACGTCCACCAAGTCGCCCCAGCCCACCGGAGACGTGCTGCTGCTGCCGTCGTTCAACGCCGCTTCCAGGCCCGTCACCGCCGTATCCAGGGCATAGCCGTTGTTCGCGACAAAAGCGTCCACCGCCGATTCGTCCAGCACGTCGTCGGTGCCGTCCGCGAAATCCGTAGGAATTCCCGTCACTTCCGTCCAGTCCACCGAGGTCAGGTAGCCGTTGTTCGCCACGTAGGCGTCCACCGCGGTCTCGTCCAGCACGTCGTCGGTACCGTCCGAGAAATCCGTAGGAATTCCGGTGACTTCCGTCCCAGTCCACCGAAGTCAGGTAGCCGTTGTTCGCCACAAACGCGTCCACTTCCGACTCCGAAAGCTGCGTGTTGTCGTCGCCGTCCGAGAAATCCGTAGGAATTCCCGTCACTTCCGTCCAGTCCACCGAGGTCAGGTAGCCGTTGTTCGCCACGTAGGCGTCCACTTCCGACTCCGAAAGCGTCGCGTCCGTCACGCAGACCCAGAAGCCATCCGAGACGTATTGCGCGATCTGGCCGTCCGAGCAGTCGTTCGGCAACCCGGGGCGACAGACCCAGCCGCCGATCCCCGTCCCCAGCGCGTCCGGATCCCAGGCCAGCACTTCGCCGGACTGGCAGTCCGGGCGCAGCGCGAACGCGTTCTCCGTCAGCACCAGACCCTGGCCCGCCGCCACGCCGTATTTCGTATCCGCATCGTCGATGCAGTCCCAGCCCTCGCCGTTGAACGCGATCAGCTGACCGGTCCCGCACTCGATCTCCCCAAGCGAGTCGTAATCGTAGGCGCAACTCCAGCCCTCGCCGTCCCACATCGCTACCTGGTCGTAATCGCAGGCCAGCCCCGCCAGGGTGTCGGCGTCCACGCCGTCCGCGAAATCCTCAGGAATTCCGGTGACTTCCGTCCAGTCCACCGAAGTCAGGTAGCCGTTGTTCGCGACAAAAGCGTCCACCGCGGTCTCGTCCAGCACGTCGTCGGTGCCGTCCGCGAAATCCTCAGGGATTCCCGTGACTTCCATCCAGTCCACACTCGTCAGGTAGCCGTTGTTCGCCACGTAGGCGTCCACCGCCGATTCGTCCAGCACGTTGTCGGTGCCGTCCGCGAAATCCGTAGGAATTCCCGTCACTTCCGTCCAGTCCACCGAAGTCAGGTAGCCGTTGTTCGCGACAAAAGCGTCCACTTCCGACTCCGAAAGCTGCGTGTTGTCGTCGCCGTCCGACAGGCCCACCGGAACGTCCACCAAGTCGCCCCAGCCCACCGGAGACGTGCTGCTGCTGCCGTCGTTCAACGCCGCTTCCAGGCCCGTCACCGCCGTATCCAGGGCATAGCCGTTGTTCGCGACAAAAGCGTCCACCGCCGATTCGTCCAGCACGTTGTCGGTGCCGTCCGCGAAATCCTCAGGGATTCCCGTGACTTCCATCCAGTCCACACTCGTCAGGTAGCCGTTGTTCGCCACAAACGCGTCCACTTCCGACTCCGAAAGCGTCGCGTCCGTCACGCAGACCCAGAAGCCGTCCGAGGTGTATTGGGCGATCTGGCCGTCCGAGCAGTCGTTCGGCAACCCGGGGCGACAGACCCAGCCGCCGATCCCCGTCCCCAGCGCGTCCGGATCCCAGGCCAGCACTTCGCCGGACTGGCAGTCCGGGCGCAGCGCGAACGCGTTCTCCGTCAGCACCAGACCCTGGCCCGCCGCCACGCCGTATTTCGTATCCGCATCGTCGATGCAGTCCCAGCCCTCGCCGTTGAACGCGATCAGCTGACCGGTCCCGCACTCGATCTCCCCAAGCGAGTCGTAATCGTAGGCGCAACTCCAGCCCTCGCCGTCCCACATCGCTACCTGGTCGTAATCGCAGGCCAGCCCCGCCAGGGTGTCGGCGTCCACGCCGTCCGCGAAATCCTCAGGAATTCCGGTGACTTCCGTCCAGTCCACCGAAGTCAGGTAGCCGTTGTTCGCGACAAAAGCGTCCACTTCCGACTCCGAAAGCTGCGTGTTGTCGTCGCCGTCCGACAGGCCCACCGGAACGTCCACCAAGTCGCCCCAGCCCACCGGAGACGTGCTGCTGCTGCCGTCGTTCAACGCCGCTTCCAGGCCCGTCACCGCCGTATCCAGGGCATAGCCGTTGTTCGCGACAAAAGCGTCCACCGCCGATTCGTCCAGCACGTCGTCGGTGCCGTCCGCGAAATCCGTAGGAATTCCCGTCACTTCCGTCCAGTCCACCGAGGTCAGGTAGCCGTTGTTCGCCACGTAGGCGTCCACCGCGGTCTCGTCCAGCACGTCGTCGGTACCGTCCGAGAAATCCGTAGGAATTCCGGTGACTTCCGTCCAGTCCACCGAAGTCAGGTAGCCGTTGTTCGCCACAAACGCGTCCACTTCCGACTCCGAAAGCTGCGTGTTGTCGTCGCCGTCCGACAGGCCCACCGGAACGTCCACCAAGTCGCCCCAGCCCACCGGAGACGTGCTGCTGCTGCCGTCGTTCAACGCCGCTTCCAGGCCCGTCACCGCCGTATCCAGGGCATAGCCGTTGTTCGCGACAAAAGCGTCCACCGCGGTCTCGTCCAGCACGTCGTCGGTGCCGTCCGAGAAATCCTCAGGGATTCCGGTGACTTCCATCCAGTCCACCGAGGTCAGGTAGCCGTTGTTCGCCACGTAGGCGTCCACCGCGGTCTCGTCCAGCACGTTGTCGGTGCCATCCGCGAAATCCGTAGGAATTCCCGTCACTTCCGTCCAGTCCACCGAGGTCAGGTAGCCGTTGTTCGCCACAAACGCGTCCACTTCCGACTCCGAAAGCGTCGCGTCCGTCACGCAGACCCAGAAGCCATCCGAGACGTATTGGGCGATCTGGCCGTCCGAGCAGTCGTTCGGCAACCCGGGGCGACAGACCCAGCCGCCGATCCCCGTCCCCAGCGCGTCCGGATCCCAGGCCAGCACTTCGCCGGACTGGCAGTCCGGGCGCAGCGCGAACGCGTTCTCCGTCAGCACCAGACCCTGGCCCGCCGCCACGCCGTATTTCGTATCCGCATCGTCGATGCAGTCCCAGCCCTCGCCGTTGAACGCGATCAACTGACCGGTCCCGCACTCGATGTCCGCCAGCGAGTCGTAATCGTAGGCGCAACTCCAGCCCTCGCCGTCCCACATCGCTACCTGGTCGTAATCGCAGGCCAGGCCCGCCAGGGTGTCGGCGTCCACGCCGTCCGCGAAATCCTCAGGAATTCCGGTGACTTCCATCCAGTCCACCGAGGTCAGGTAGCCGTTGTTCGCGACAAAAGCATCCACTTCCGACTCCGAAAGCTGCGTGTTGTCGTCGCCGTCCGACAGGCCCACCGGAACGTCCACCAAGTCGCCCCAGCCCACCGGAGACGTGCTGCTGCTGCCGTCGTTCAACGCCGCTTCCAGGCCCGTCACCGCCGTATCCAGGGCATAGCCGTTGTTCGCCACAAAAGCGTCCACCGCCGATTCGTCCAGCACGTCGTCGGTACCGTCCGAGAAATCCTCAGGGATTCCGGTGACTTCCATCCAGTCCACCGAGGTCAGGTAGCCGTTGTTCGCGACAAAGGCGTCCACCGCCGATTCGTCCAGCACGTCGTCGGTGCCGTCCGCGAAATCCGTAGGGATTCCGGTGACTTCCATCCAGTCCACCGAGGTCAGGTAGCCGTTGTTCGCGACAAAGGCGTCCACCGCGGTCTCGTCCAGCACGTTGTCGGTGCCATCCGCGAAATCCTCAGGGATTCCCGTCACTTCCGTCCAGTCCACCGAGGTCAGGTAGCCGTTGTTCGCCACAAACGCGTCCACTTCCGACTCCGAAAGCGTCGCGTCCGTCACGCAGACCCAGAAGCCATCCGAGACGTATTGGGCGATCTGGCCGTCCGAGCAGTCGTTCGGCAACCCGGGGCGACAGACCCAGCCGCCGATCCCCGTCCCCAGCGCGTCCGGATCCCAGGCCAGCACTTCGCCGGACTGGCAGTCCGGGCGCAGCGCGAACGCGTTCTCCGTCAGCACCAGACCCTGGCCCGCCGCCACGCCGTATTTCGTATCCGCATCGTCGATGCAGTCCCAGCCCTCGCCGTTGAACGCGATCAACTGACCGGTCCCGCACTCGATGTCCGCCAGCGAGTCGTAATCGTAGGCGCAACTCCAGCCCTCGCCGTCCCACATCGCTACCTGGTCGTAATCGCAGGCCAGGCCCGCCAGGGTGTCGGCGTCCACGCCGTCCGCGAAATCCTCAGGAATTCCGGTGACTTCCATCCAGTCCACCGAGGTCAGGTAGCCGTTGTTCGCGACAAAAGCATCCACTTCCGACTCCGAAAGCTGCGTGTTGTCGTCGCCGTCCGACAGGCCCACCGGAACGTCCACCAAGTCGCCCCAGCCCACCGGAGACGTGCTGCTGCTGCCGTCGTTCAACGCCGCTTCCAGGCCCGTCACCGCCGTATCCAGGGCATAGCCGTTGTTCGCCACAAAAGCGTCCACCGCCGATTCGTCCAGCACGTCGTCGGTACCGTCCGAGAAATCCTCAGGGATTCCGGTGACTTCCATCCAGTCCACCGAGGTCAGGTAGCCGTCCAAAGGCGTCCACCGCCGATTCGTCCAGCACGTCGTCGGTGCCGTCCGCGAAATCCGTAGGGATTCCGGTGACTTCCATCCAGTCCACCGAGGTCAGGTAGCCGTTGTTCGCGACAAAGGCGTCCACCGCGGTCTCGTCCAGCACGTTGTCGGTGCCATCCGCGAAATCCTCAGGGATTCCCGTCACTTCCGTCCAGTCCACCGAGGTCAGGTAGCCGTTGTTCGCCACAAACGCGTCCACTTCCGACTCCGAAAGCGTCGCGTCCGTCACGCAGACCCAGAAGCCATCCGAGGTGTATTGGGCGATCTGGCCGTCCGAGCAGTCGTTCGGCAACCCGGGGCGACAGACCCAGCCGCCGATCCCCGTCCCCAGCGCGTCCGGATCCCAGGCCAGCACTTCGCCGGACCAGTCCGGGCGCAGCGCGAACGCGTTCTCCGTCAGCACCAGACCCTGGCCCGCCGCCACGCCGTATTTCGTATCCGCATCGTCGATGCAGTCCCAGCCCTCGCCGTTGAACGCGATCAACTGACCGGTCCCGCACTCGATGTCCGCCAGCGAGTCGTAATCGTAGGCGCAACTCCAGCCCTCGCCGTCCCACATCGCTACCTGGTCGTAATCGCAGGCCAGGCCCGCCAGGGTGTCGGCGTCCACGCCGTCCGCGAAATCCTCAGGGATTCCGGTGACTTCCATCCAGTCCACCGAGGTCAGGTAGCCGTTGTTCGCGACAAAAGCATCCACTTCCGACTCCGAAAGCTGCGTGTTGTCGTCGCCGTCCGACAGGCCCACCGGAACGTCCACCAAGTCGCCCCAGCCCACCGGAGACGTGCTGCTGCTGCCGTCGTTCAACGCCGCTTCCAGGCCCGTCACCGCCGTATCCAAGGCATAGCCGTTGTTCGCCACGTAGGCGTCCACCGCCGATTCGTCCAGCACGTTGTCGGTGCCGTCCGAGAAATCCTCAGGGATTCCCGTCACTTCCATCCAGTCCACACTCGTCAGGTAGCCGTTGTTCGCCACAAACGCGTCCACTTCCGACTCCGAAAGCTGCGTGTTGTCGTCGCCGTCCGACAGGCCCACCGGAACGTCCACCAAGTCGCCCCAGCCCACCGGAGACGTGCTGCTGCTGCCGTCGTTCAACGCCGCTTCCAGGCCCGTCACCGCCGTATCCAAGGCATAGCCGTTGTTCGCCACGTAGGCGTCCACCGCCGATTCGTCCAGCACGTTGTCGGTGCCGTCCGAGAAATCCTCAGGGATTCCCGTCACTTCCATCCAGTCCACACTCGTCAGGTAGCCGTTGTTCGCCACGTAGGCATCCACCGCGGTCTCGTCCAGCACGTTGTCGGTGCCGTCCGCGAAATCCGTAGGAATTCCCGTCACTTCCGTCCAGTCCACCGAGGTCAGGTAGCCGTTGTTCGCCACAAACGCGTCCACTTCCGACTCCGAAAGCGTCGCGTCCGTCACGCAGACCCAGAAGCCATCCGAGACGTATTGGGCGATCTGGCCGTCCGAGCAGTCGTTCGGCAACCCGGGGCGACAGACCCAGCCGCCGATCCCTGTCCCCAGCGCGTCCGGATCCCAGGCCAGCACTTCGCCGGACTGGCAGTCCGGGCGCAGCGCGAACGCGTTCTCCGTCAGCACCAGACCCTGGCCCGCCGCCACGCCGTATTTCGTATCCGCATCGTCGATGCAGTCCCAGCCCTCGCCGTTGAACGCGATCAGCTGACCATACCCGCACTCGATCTCCCCCAGCGAGTCGTAATCGTAAGCGCAGGCCCAGCTCGAACCGTTCCACATCGCTACCTGGTCGTAATCGCAGGCCAGCCCCGCCAGGGTGTCGGCGTCCACGCCGTCCGCGAAATCCGTAGGAATTCCCGTCACTTCCGTCCAGTCCACCGAGGTCAGGTAGCCGTTGTTCGCCACAAAAGCGTCCACTTCCGACTCCGAAAGCTGCGTGTTGTCGTCGCCGTCCGACAGGCCCACCGGAACGTCCACCAAGTCGCCCCAGCCCACCGGAGACGTGCTGCTGCTGCCGTCGTTCAACGCCGCTTCCAGGCCCGTCACCGCCGTATCCAAGGCATAGCCGTTGTTCGCCACGTAGGCGTCCACCGCCGATTCGTCCAGCACGTTGTCGGTGCCGTCCGAGAAATCCTCAGGGATTCCCGTCACTTCCATCCAGTCCACACTCGTCAGGTAGCCGTTGTTCGCCACAAAAGCGTCCACCGCGGTCTCGTCCAGCACGTTGTCGGTGCCATCCGCGAAATCCGTAGGAATTCCCGTCACTTCCATCCAGTCCACCGAGGTCAGGTAGCCGTTGTTCGCCACGTAGGCGTCCACCGCCGATTCGTCCAGCACGTTGTCATCCGCACAGTCCCAGCTTTCTCCATCGAATTTCGCGATCTTCCCGGCTTCGCAACTCAAGCCCGCCAACAGGTCGCTGTCGGCATAACACAACACATTTCCTTCTCCATCGAAGCCGGCCACGTAGTAATTGTCGCCCATGGCTGAACAGTCCTGGTCGCTCAGGGCGAATACGGAGCCGTCGTAGGTGGTGTCCGTGTCGGGCACGCAGATGGGCAGGCCTTCCTCGCTGATTCCGGCCATAATGTAGTCCTCGGCGCAACTCTGAGCACTCAGGGCGAAATCCGCAGCGGTATATTGCGTGTTCCGATCCTGGACGCAGATGACGTTTCCGTCCGTGCCGATACCCGCCACGATGTAGTCCGCACCGAAAGAAACGCAACTCTGGTTGCGCAGGGCGTAGGCGTCGAGTTGATCCGAGGTGACGTAATTGTTATCGCCGACGATCTGGAGCACTTCGGCCTCGGAAAGCTGATTGTCCACACCATCCGAAAAGGCTTCGGGAACACCGCTCAGATCGCTCCACTGTATCGGGGTGGTCATCGGGTCGCCGTCGCTCAACTCGGCGGTGAGCGCAAAGGTTCCGTCTTCCTCCAACATCCCGATGATTTCGGCATCCGTCGGGACGTTGCCCGCCTCTTTGGCGTACTCTGCGATGGACGCACGGGTCGAGTACGGCACAGCGGTGATTTTCTGGCGTGGCACCATCTCGGGATCTTCCCCGATCTTGATGCCGAGCCAAGCCTCTCCGTCTTCCCCGAAAACGTTGGCGTCGAGGGGGTTTTCGGTGCCTCCGACGACGAGATCGAGAAAGCCGCCGTCCACGGTGATCGACTGGGTGTCTTCCCAGATCGCCTCATCGCTTTCCTGCGTGGTGTACAGTTTCAACGCGACATCGAAATTCCCGCTTAGCGGATTGCCGAAGTCGTCGGTCAGGTAGGCCTGCAGCCGCATCTGGTCCGGAATCTCGGCCCAGGCCCACATGGGCAGCGACAGCACGAAAAGAGCGATACACAGAGAAGAAATTCTCTTCATGACGGATTCTCCACAAGCTTATTCGGACGTTTGAAGGATGACTTTTCCACTTTTCAACGTAAAATTCTCACTGGAAGACGGCACGATGACTGTGGGGGCCGGGAAGGTGGTCCGCAGCAGTTTGCCACCGGACTTCGCCGTTCCGCCGCCTCCGACAAACTGCGGATTGCGCACCTTGACGCCTCCGCTTGCCGGTACGCACTGGCCTCCCTGGCAGGTTCCATTACCCCCGTCGCAGGACTGGCCGTTTTCCACAAAGGCGTTTTCGCATTCCCCGGTCGTGGCATTGCAACTGCCGTCCACCTGGCATTCGTTGGGCGCGGTGCAATCTTTGGCTTCGCCCTCGCAGGTTCCTCCGGAACATCTGTCGTTTTCAGTGCAACGGTCGTTGTCGTCGCAGGTTGCGCCGTCGTTGTCCGACCACTGCTCCTGCGAGTTTCGCCAGTTGCACGCCTGACAGGGATTTGCGGGATTTTTTCTTCCGCTTTCGTAACAAGTTCCTGAAATATAACAGTAATTCCGTGCCGGACGGTTGGTGCACGAGGCATCGGTGGGATTGCACTGGTCGTCCGTGCAAGCCACGCCGTCGGAGCAGTCTTTCGTGGTGTACTCGCATTTTCCATCGACGACTTTATCCGTGGTGCAGGCGTTGTCGTCGTCGCAATCGAGGGTTTCCTCCTCTTGCACCACCTGGGCGGACCATGCACGATACCTGCCCACATTTCCCTCTGTGGATTGCAAGGCAACCATAAAAGTCATCAGCCATCCCGTCGCGGCGAAATCCGCCGTCAGGGTATTGGTCACACTGACGATGAAGCTGTCGCCGTCGGGAAACACGTCGCCTTGGACAATGGTGTATCCCTGAACCAGCGGAATGGAAAACAGCACGTCGGCAACGTTCGTGCCGAAATCGAAATCCGTGTGTAAAATCAGGGTAAATCGCTTGCCGGAAACAAGCTGCTCGGGCCCCTCGATGTCTTCGATCTGCGGGCTGGCTTCGTTGAACTCTCCTGCCGGTTTGCTGCCGTAGAAAAATTCTCCACCGACGATGGAACTCGTCTCGACGATTTCTTCCTCTTCCAGCGGCGGATCTTCGGTCACGTCGAGGTTCCAGTCGTAGTACTCTCCGATGACATCTCCCGACTTGAAGGCGAACTTAAGCTTGAACTGTTCTCCCTGCAACTCGATGTCCGGGTTGAGACGCCCGAAAAGTTCCGCCCACCACTTGTCATCCTCTTTGAACAGATCCACCGGCACTTCGATATAGCTGTCCGAACCTACAACCCAGATGATGACCGCATCCACATCGGGAGGCACTTCGAGCAGCAGCTTTTGCAGGACACGCTTTTTCCTGCCGTTTGCGGCGAACTCGTCGTTGAGTCGCAACTGGGCCGAAAACGGTTGCCCGGGGATAATCTGGGTCAAGGTACGAACTTCCTCGACCTGGGGAGCAAGGGTCGGATCGTCGTTGCCTTCCGGCGGTTCCCCTTCTTTCAGTTCGCCGCCCTCGAAATTGAGGGCGCTTGTCAGCCGATTGCTGAGCGCCTCGGAGATGTTCTCCGAATCCCCGTCCTCTTTGCAGGCAGGCAGGCTAAGCAGCAAAAAGACCGCGAAAACAATCCATCCGTATTGAAACCATAGAGGTTTCGGGGAATGCGTCTTTCCGTTTTTCGTCATGATCGAACCATTGCGGCCATTTTTTGGCCGAATCCTTGTTGGGTTATTGGTACGTCACAGATATTCAAGAACAGGTCGTTTCATTGTCAACAGCGTAAAACACACACACTTCGGGTTACCCGCCTTTTTCCCCACGGCAAGTTCCCGAAACCTGAAGAAACTCAAGCCAATTCCGAACGATTTCCTTCCGGTGCTTTTAAAGCCTCCGGAATGCTTCGTCAGAATTTTCAACGACTTTTCCTCTCCCCCAATCGCCAAACGCGTCCCTATCGAAAGCGGCGGACGCGATTTTCATGGTTTCAGCCGTCGAAGGCTGGGAATTTGCTTTTTTAGACTTCCTCCCAGGGGAAAATCTTCATGCAAAGTGTAAAAAAACGTGATCCTCTTGTTTCCACAGCAATCAAGGGATGTTTTGCACAATCCCTCACCTTTGGAAACAGGCACTCGTTCCATTTCTCTCGTCGTCATCGCGATGGGAGATCTTCACGCACATTGCTCCACGAACACGCAGAATCAAGCCGTTTTCAGAAAATCCCCTGGATTTTCATCGAATTCACAATAGGTAACATTATAATTACACATAACTTCTATATATGCTTACAAAATCTTTTTCCGAAATACAATCGCTTTTCGGAACGTTTTCGCCTTTTTCGTGAAAAATCTTCAAATCGCCATGGTTTCGACCTTCTTTCACTTGGAGAAAAGCTACTAGCCCGGAAAATTCATGAGGATCGTAGCGAGACGCCGAAAACCGAAGATATTTCAAGAAGTTGGAGCGATTTTCACCCGCAGGCATACTGAACAGTCTGTCGAGGATGAAAATCGGGAAACGAGTGAAAGATCAAGAGTTTTCAAGTCGCAGTAGATTCTTCATGAATTTTCCGGGCTAGGTCCGCGGCGATTTGCCGGGAAACATCGAACAAATAAAAAACGGACGGTCCGAAACGAACCGTCCGTTTATCATCACTAACACAAGGATTTTACTTGTCTTTCAGCGCTGCTTGCGCCGCCGCCAGACGCGCGATAGGCACGCGGAAAGGCGAGCAACTTACGTAGTTCAGGCCGAGCATGTGGCAGAATTCCACCGAGCTCGGCTCGCCGCCGTGCTCGCCACAGATACCCAACTGAATGTCGCTTCGGGTCTGGCGTCCTTTGTCCACCGCGATCTGCATGAGCTGGCCCACGCCGTCCCGGTCGATGGTGGCGAAGGGATCTTGTGGAAGGATGTCCTTCTCGTAGTATTCGCCCAGGAATTTCACCGCGTCGTCCCGGCTGAGACCAAAGGTGGTCTGCGTCAGGTCGTTGGTGCCGAAGCTGAAGAATTCCGCCTTCTCGGCGATACGGTCGGCGGTCAACGCCGCGCGCGGCAACTCGATCATCGTGCCTACGAGATATTCCACGCGCTCACCCTTCTCGGCAAACACTTCCTCCGCCACGCGGCGGGCGATGACTTCCTGTCCCACCAACTCGTTGATGTGGCTCACGAGCGGAATCATCACTTCAGGATGAGGATCGACGCCCGTTTCCTTCTTCACGTTCACGGCGGCCTCGAAAATGGCCCGCACCTGCATCTCGGTGATTTCGGGATAGGTGGTGCCCAGACGGCAGCCGCGATGACCGAGCATCGGGTTGGATTCGGCCAACTCTTCGTTGCGTCGCTTGACGGCTTCCGGCGTCGTGCCGATGAATTCGGCCAACTCGGTGATTTCTTCCTCATCGTGAGGCAGGAACTCGTGTAGCGGCGGATCGAGGGTGCGGATGGTCACCGGACGGCCTTCCATCTCCTTGAACAGCCCCTCGAAGTCCTCCCGTTGCAACGGCAACAGGGCGTCGAGGGCTTTTTTGCGTTCGTCCACGGTCTTGGCCAGGATCATCTGGCGGAATTTCTCGATTTTTCCTTCGCCGAAGAACATGTGCTCCGTGCGGCACAGGCCGATGCCTTCCGCACCGAAGGAGATGGCGTTTTTCGCCTGGTCCGGCTGGTCGGCGTTGGTCCAGACACCCAGCTTGCGGTATTCGTCAGCCCAGCTCAACAGCTTGGCAAATGCTTGATATGTCGGGGCTTTTTCGGCATCGAGCGACCCCTTGAGCAGCACCTGCTCCACCTCGGAGGGCTGGGTTTCGATCTTGCCGTCAAAGACTTCGCCTTCGGTACCGTCCAGGGAGAGCCAGTCCCCCGCGTTGAGCACGGTGTCCCCGACGGTCAGGGTCTGGGCCTTGTAATCGATCACCAGCGCGCCACATCCGGCGACGCAGACCTTGCCCATCTGCCGGGCGACGAGCGCCGCATGGGAGGAGCGTCCGCCTCGCGCAGTGAGAATACCAACCGCCGCCTGCATCCCCTTGATGTCTTCCGGCGAGGTCTCGATGCGCACGAGAATGACGTTTTCTTTTTTCGCGTTTTTGTCTTTTTTCTTCTCCGCGCGCCACTTGGCCGCCAGTTCGGCTTCCAATTCGGCGGCGGCATCGGCGTCGAAAGCGATGCGGCCCGTCGCCGCACCCGGCCCGGCATTGAGTCCCTTGGCCAGCACGCGGCCTTCCTGCTTGGCTTTTTTCAACTCATTCGGGTCGAAAATCGGTGCCAGCAGTTCGCTGAGTTTGTCGGCAGGCTTGATGCGCGCCAGGGCTTCTTCCTTGGTAATCAGCCCTTCTTCGACCATATCGACGGCGATTTTCACCATCGCCAGGCCGGTGCGCTTGCCGGTGCGCGTCTGCAACATGAACAGCTTGCCCTGCTGGATCGTGAACTCCACGTCCTGCATTTCGCGGTAGTGTTTTTCCAGCTTGGCGCGGATGGTCTGCAAATCGTTGTAAGACTTGGCGTCGCGATCTTCGAGTTGGAACACGGGCAGCGGCGTGCGGATGCCGGCCACGACATCTTCGCCCTGGGCGTTCATCAGAAATTCGCCGTACAGCACGTTTTCGCCGGTGGCGGGATCGCGGGTGAAGGCCACGCCGGTGCCGCAATCTTCGCCAAGGTTACCGAAAACCATCGCCATCACGTTGACGGCGGTGCCCCACTCGGCGGGGATGTTGTTCAGGCGGCGGTAGATGATCGCCCGCTCGTTGTTCCAGGATTTGAACACGGCCCCAATCGCACCCCAGAGCTGCTCGCGGGGATCTTCGGGGAAATCCACACCGATGCGGTCCTTGACGAGCGCTTTGAAGCGTCCCACCAGGGTTTTCAGGTCGTCGGCGTCCATCTCGGTATCGAGCGTGACGCCTTTTTTCGCCTTGATTTCGTCCATGATGGCTTCGAACGGGTCGTGCTCGCCTTTTTCCGCCTTGACGCCCAGCACCACGTCGCCGTACATCTGCACGAAACGTCGGTAGCTGTCGTAGGCGAAGCGGGGATTGCCGGTCTTGGCGATCAATCCCTGCACGGTGTCATCGTTCAGGCCAAGGTTGAGCACGGTGTCCATCATGCCGGGCATCGACTCGCGCGCGCCGGAGCGCACGGACAGCAACAGCGGATTTTCCGTGTCGCCGAAGGTCGTCCCCATGATTTCCTCGATACGCTTGATGCTGGTTTCCACTTCGGCTTCCAGCCCTTCGGGATACGTATCGGCGTTTTCGCTAAAATACGTGCAGACTTCCGTCGTGATGGTGAATCCGGCGGGCACGGGCAGTCCCAGTCCGGCCATTTCCGCGAGGTTCGCCCCTTTGCCGCCCAAAAGATTTTTCATCGAGGCGTTGCCCTCGGCGTTTCCACCGCCGAAAAAATAAATCGACTTGGCCATGTTCTTTCTCCTTCACGTTACGTGTACACTCGACGCAAGACATTGACTCACGTCGCCGTAGACTTCCCCCCACCTGTAATTTCGTCAAACCTTCTACTCCCGGTTGAGATCGTTTCCGGAAACCGGGGGTTCGTATTTATGCAAAAACCAGTTAAAACGCAAACACACCGAACACTTCGAATTTCAACCCGACGAACTTTCCCAATTCTTGCAACGACCACGGGGAATGTCAATGCAAAAAGGGCTTTTTCGCCGATCCGCGTTTCGGAAAATCAATGCTTTCGAAAGAAAAAGATATGGGTGTGGAAGTGAATTTTTCATAGGAAAACCCGCCGTCGGGTAATTTTCCCCCACTCACCTTTGAAAACCGTCTCTGTATCGAGTAAAAAATCCCCGATTTGCATGAAAATCCACCCCCAAAGGCATTCGCAAAGTACAAATTATATTGACAGAATCCCAAATTGGTTTCCATATAGTAAAAGCTTGTATCGGACACGTTTTTTAAGTCGCTCGCCGAGTGAAAACGTTTGATACAAGCTAGCGCATCTTTTGTGGAAGTGTGTGTGTTTTTTCAAAGAAAAAGGAGAAATTCATGTCCACGGCCCAAACCATTTTTAACGCCGTCCAGAGTCGCAATCCCCACGAACCCGAATTCCTTCAAGCGGTGAAGGAAGTCTCGGAATCCCTGGAGCCCGTGCTCGACGCCGAGCCGGAAATCCGCGACGCCAAAGTCCTCGATCGCATCTGCGAGCCGGAACGCATGTTGATGTTCCGCGTTCCCTGGATGGACGACAAAGGCGAAATCCAGATCAATCGCGGCTTCCGGGTGGAATTCAACAGCGCCATCGGACCGTACAAAGGCGGCTTGCGCTTCCACCCTTCGGTCAACCTGAGCATCATCAAGTTCCTGGGCTTCGAGCAGGTCTTCAAAAACTCGCTGACCGGCCTGCCCATCGGCGGCGGCAAGGGCGGCTCGGACTTCGATCCCAAGGGCAAGAGCGACGCCGAAGTCATGCGCTTCTGCCAGAGCTTCATGAGCGAACTGTTCCGCCACATCGGCGCGGACACCGACGTCCCTGCCGGGGATATCGGCGTGGGTGGCCGGGAAATCGGCTTCCTGTTCGGCCAGTACAAAAAACTGACCAACCGCTTCGAAGGCGTGCTGACCGGCAAGGGCCTGACCTACGGCGGTTCGCTGGTGCGCACCGAAGCGACGGGCTACGGCCTCGTGTACTTCGTGGACAACATGCTCAAAGCCCGCGGCGAAAGCTTCAGCGGCAAGACGGTGCTGATTTCCGGTTCCGGCAACGTGGCGATCTACGCCACCGAAAAGGTGATCGAACTGGGCGGCAAAGTCGTGGCGCTTTCGGACTCCGGCGGATACATTCACGATCCCGAAGGCATCGACACCCGCAAGCTCGACATCGTCAAGCGCCTCAAGGAAAAAGAGCGCAAACGCATCAAGGAATACGTCAACGAGGTTCCCGGTGCGACCTTCCACGAGGACTGGCAAGGCATCTGGACGATTCCCTGCGACATCGCCCTGCCTTGCGCCACCCAGAACGAAATTTCGAAAGAAAGCGCCGAAGCGCTGGCCAACAGCAAGTGCATCGCCGTCGGCGAAGGCGCGAACATGCCTTCCACGCCGGAAGCCGTCGAAGTCTTCCTGGCCAACAACATTTCCTTCGGTCCCGCCAAAGCGGCCAACGCGGGCGGCGTCGCGACGAGCGCCCTTGAAATGAGCCAGAATTCCATGCGCCAGAGCTGGACGTTTGCGGAAACCGATGCTCGATTGAAGACCATCATGACCAACATTTACACCGCCAGCGCCTCCGCCGCCGAAAAATACGGCACGCCGGGCAACCTGGTCAACGGCGCGAATATCGCGGGCTTCATGAAAGTCGCCAACGCGATGCTCGCCCAGGGTGTGGTCTGAGATTTCGGTTTTCAACGATCTGATCATCCCAACGGCGGCCTGAGGCCGCCGTTTTTCTTTTTTCGGACAAGCCATGGGAACACACCGACGCCAGGGCGATTCAATTCTACTTCTTTCCCCGATTTCCATGGAAGGATGTTTGTTTGGAAGGGTGCCAAGGTCTTTCGTCGTCAGGCGAATGGCCTTGAAAACACAAAAAAGGGAGGATGAATGTAGGGGCGGGTGAAAGGAGCATAGCGACTGTAGCCCCCCGTTTTGACAGAGTTTTTCGGTTTCTGGGGAGCTCCGTTCACTTTGTTCACTACACTCGCCCCTACGTTTTTCTCCTTGGAATAAGCTTTTACAATGTTTCGCACTCATTTAATTTCCGCCCGGATCGAAGACCCGGGCACCCGTTCCTAGATTCACCGAGTTGGATTCATGTAGAATCAAGAATTGAATCACCCTGCACCGACACGCATTGACTTGTCCTGAAATTGCGCTACGCTGAAATCATGACCAAGCACGACGACAACCACGACGGCACACGATCGGGCGTCGATCCCGGACGCAAAGGCCGGGGCTTTAAAGGAGCCAAGGGGCGTTTCTGCAACAACAACTGCCTTTTCTGCTACGACGACCACACCACGCGCTATCCCGATCTCGCTCAGGCGATTGAAGCGATGAAAGTCCTGCGGGAGACGCAAAACCGCTTGAACGTTCAGGATTTCCTCGCCAGCGAGGCCACCATCCATCCCGATTTCTTTCCTCTTTTGGCGAAAGCGAAGGAATTGGGATTCACGCGGATGGGACTCATCACCAACGGTCGGATGTTGGCCGACGAAGATTTTTCCCGCCGCACGGTGGAAGCCGGAGTGCAGGACTTCCGAGTGTCGATTCACGGCGCGACGGCGCGCAGCCACGACGCCCTGACCCGCTCGAAAGGCAGCTTCGCCCAAAGTCTTCGTGGAATAACCCACCTCGTGCGCCTGCACCGAAAGGGGAATTGGCGCGGGTCGTTGAGTGTGTCGTTCGTCCTGTGCAGGATCAACTACCCGGAAATACAGGACTTTTTAGTCCTGATGGACCGGTTTTCCCACCCCGTGGAAGTGAATTTCGTGCAGCTTATTCCTTCGCCCGTATTCGCCGAACGTTTCGCTTCCATCGCCGCACCGTTTTCGGAAATGAAAGCCGCCGTGGAACAAGGCATCGACTGGCTGGAAAGTCTGGGAAAAACACGCTTGCAAACCACCTTCGAGTGGCCGTTCTGCATCCTGCCCGAACGCGCCGCCTACCTGCACCCACCGGGAAACTGCGAAGCCGTGGGTTTCGCCTGTCCCCAGCATCCCGCACCCTGCAAAACCTGTGTATATCTAGACCGTTGCGGAGGTGTGTACAAGCACTATGCCAATACCTTCGGCACGGAGGAACTCGCCGCCCAGACCGAGGATCGAATCCCTGACCGGAAAACGAGTCGTGACGACGACGTGTATTTGTAGCGATTCAAGCGCTTTTTGGTGCGATTCGGATCAACTCGGCTTCGCTTCCAGCACTTCACGAATCTTCTGGGCAAGGCTTAGCGGTGTAAAAGGCTTGCTGATAAATTGCACGCCATGATCGAGCACGCCATGATCGGCGATGATGTTTTCCATATAGCCGGAATTAAAGAGGATTTTGATATCGGGCCGCAATACTTTCACTTTCTCCGCCAATTGTCTGCCGTTCATTCCAGGCATAATGACGTCGGTCAATAAAAGGTCGATCGGCTCTCCGAAAGCACGGATGGCCGCAAGCGCCGAAGGACCG
Source organism: Myxococcota bacterium (assembly GCA_963663525.2). Taxonomy (GTDB): domain Bacteria; phylum Myxococcota_A; class SURF-8; order SURF-8. The sequence goes on along the minus strand of CAXXHC010000001.1, from coordinate 458,023 downwards.
TCTTCGAACGCGTGAACCCGGTATCCGATCCGTGAAAGAATCTGCGAAGTGACGTCCCGGACAAGTTGCTCGTCCTCGACGAGGAAAATCGTCTCGTTTCCTTCTGGAAGAGGTTTGCGAGAGGTTTTGACGGGTACAGGCCGTTGAGAAGGCGGGCGGACATTGGGCAGATAGATGGTGAACGTCGTCCCCTGATCGATTTCCGAATCCACGTCGATGAATCCACGATTCTGCCTCACAATCCCGAAAACGATGGACAGCCCCAGGCCGGTTCCTTCTCCTTTCCTCTTGGTGGTGAAAAACGGCTCGAAAATCTGCGGCAGGACTTCACGGGGGATGCCCGTACCGGTATCACTTACAACCAACTTGACGTAAGTCCCCGGTTTCAGATCGAATCTTTCTTCACAAAACGAGGCATCCAATTCGATCTTGGAAGTCTCGATCCTGATTTCTCCACCCATCGTCATGGCGTCACGCGAGTTGACCACAAGGTTCATGACGACTTGTTCGATCTGATTTGCATCGGCCTCGACGTACTCCATTCCTTCCGAAAGAATCATGTCGAAAGCGACGTCTTCTCCCAAAAGCGGCTTGAGCATGGAAACCATACCCTTGAGCAACTCGTTGAGGCTGAAAATACTCGGTTTGTTTTCTTGTTTGCTCGTAAACGTAAGCAGTTGTCGCACCAGTTTTCCCGCACTTTTCGCCTCGCTACGAACCTCTTCGAGCGCGGTCATCAGCGGCGGGGCGATGTCTTCTTCCATCATCGCCAGTTCGACGTTGCCGGTGATACCGGTCAGCAAGTTGTTGAAATCATGGGCCACGCCGCTTGCAAGACGTCCGATGGACTCCATTTTCTGGGCCTGACGAAGCTGGCGTTCGAGGCGAACTCTTTCCTCGACCGACCTTTTCTTCTCGGTAATATCCCGAATCGAGGCCAGCACGACCTTGACTTCCCCTGCCTCGTCGAACTCCGGAACCAGCCTAGCATCGAAACACGCGCCGTCCGGCCATTCAAATTCCATGTCGAAAGGTTCGCTGCGAGCAAATACGGTGTCGAGGGCATGATCCCATCGCTGGATCACAGGTTCCGGAAAGCCCAGTTCCCGCTGGGTCTTCCCGAGATACTCCTCCATTTTACGGCTTCCCACCGCTTCTATCGCATTATTGATATACAGACAGCGGTGTTCCCGATCGAAACGGGCAATGATATCCGGGGAGTGGTCCGCGAGGGCGCGGTAGGTTTCTTCCCGCTCTCGTAACGATTTTTCCGCAACCTTCATCTCCGTAATATCCTCGAAAAGGGTTGCGAACATGCCTTTGGCATACGAAAAAACTTGAATTCTGAAATATTTGGCAAGTGGTGGATATTGCACTTCGAAGCGGGTGGATTCTCCCGTCTCGGCGACTTTTCGGTAGATATCGAAAAACTGTGGTGGGTCCGAAGCGTAAATTTCGCTGGCTTTCCTTCCTATGACTTTTTGACGTGACATTCCCAGAATCGTTTCGAACGCCGGATTCACCTCCACAAGAACGTAATCGACAGGCTTCCCCTCCTCGTCGTATACGAGTTCATGCAACGCCATCCCCTCGATCATGCTTTCGTAAAGCTGTTGAAACCGTTTGTCGCTATCGAACATTTTTTTAAAGAAACGGTGCTTTGCAATCAAAAGCCCGGTCTGGCAGGTAATCGCTTCCAAGCCATTTCGCGCGGAGGCGCTAAGAGTCATCGTTTTATAGGAAGCAACGTGAATCGAGCCGAACACCTGATCGTCGCAAACGATCGGTATTACGGCGAGGCTCTGTAAACCTTCTTCTCTGAGATGTTCGGACGATTCCTCTTCCAAGCGCTTCGCGTTGTAATAAATCGGCTTTTTTTCCAGGATGGTCTGAATGCCTTTGGAACCTTTTTCGAAATGGCCGACAGCTTGGCAAAATCGCTCCGAAAGTCCTTTATGATCGAACAGATCCGCCGCTCCGGTAACCGGATCGAGCATGTAGATCCCACCGCATTCCATCTCGGAAATCCGCATAGCGCGTCGCAAACAGAGGCGAAGAATGGCATCCAGATCTTCGGTACGTGCCAATTCCTTGAAGAACTCTCGTTGGATTTCGAGAACCCGTTCGGCATGTTTTCGCTCGGAGACATCCGCACCGGTGGCAAGAAATCGCGAATTTCCATCCACGTCGGGAGAAAAAACGCTGACCGTCCAGTGAATCCACACCGTTTCCCCGTCGTTTTTCGAATATGGAGCATCCCCTCGCCAAGAAGATCGACGCTCGCAGGCATCCACAAAAACCTGTTTGATTTCAAGCGGGAGTATCGTCTTCAGGGACTGCTGCAATGCCTCGATTCGTGGAATACCGAACAGTCTTTCAGCTCCGGCGTTCCAGGTTTCGATCGAGAACGAACGATCGAACACCACTACGGCGTCCGGAAACGCGTCGAATGCAGCGAAGCTCGCAAGGTTGTCCTTGTCATTTCCCATGAATGGCCCGTGTCGTTATTGGCGAAAACGGCTCACTTATAGAAGTATAATTGTAAAAGAAAGAATGTCTATGCTCTTTTGCGATTCAATCAAATTATTTCCATAAACCTCATAAGAATATTTTGAATATCAATACCAAAGATTTACTCATGCCTTTCAGACATTCCAAACCCGTGTCCTTCACAACAAATTATGCCGAGTGAATTCACATCGAAACATGAAAACACCATTGCCAACTACTTGAATCTACAGCAGATTATCCCGTTGTTTCCTCTGGAACGGATTACCCGACCGTATCCACGTACATGCTGATATCCACCCAGTCCGCACCGTGGGTGAGATCTCCGACCGAGAGGAAATCCACCCCGGTTTCCGCATACGCTTCGATCGTTTCGAAGGTAATGCCGCCAGAGGCTTCGGTGAACACGCCGGAGGGAATCACTTCCAGAGCCTGCCGGATCTGGTCGGGACTCATGTTGTCCAGCAACAGCCCTTCCGCCCCCGCTTCAACGGCTTCCCTGACTTCCTCGATCGTCGTAACCTCCACCTCGATCCGCACGAGATGGTGAATTCCCGCCCGCACCCGTCTCACGGCCATGGTGATGCCGCCCGCCGCCCGGATGTGGTTTTCCTTCAGCAACACGCCATCGAACAAGCCGTGCCGGTGGTTGCCGCCTCCGCCGATAAACACGGCGTATTTTTCCAGGCTTCGCCAGCCGGGATTCGTCTTGCGGGTGTCGATCAGGCGGGTCTGTGTATGAACGATGCGGGACGTATAGGTACGCACATGGGTGGAAATACCCGACAGTCGCTGCAGGAAATTCAGCATGATCCGTTCCCCGGTGAGCAGCGTTCTGGCCCGTCCCTTGAGGCGCACCAGCGTGGTTCCCGACTTGCAGGGCTGGCCTTCTTTCATCAAAAAAAGCAGCTCGACATCTCCGGGACTACCGATTTCGTCGAAACAGCTCTGAATCAGCGGACCGCCGCAAAAGACCAGATCCTGCTTGGCAATGACTCTGGCCGTCGCCGTGGCGGTCGCCGCCACGCTTCCCAGGGTCGTGATGTCGGCATAACCCACATCTTCCTCGATCGCCAGTTTCAACAGGGGGCGAAAAGCCAGCGTGGATAATTCCATGATATCGTCCCTCGCGTGAATCGACCGGCGGTCGAACGCCGGTCGCGTCCCTCGTTTCTGATGGTTGCGGTGCAAATCCGGGCTGTTGCGGCGAAAACCGCCTTTAACAGTGTACCAGGAATGGGCGAAAAGTTAAATCTTTATGTATTTCCATTTGCCTTCCCACCATTTCCAACCCAGGATCAGGCACAAGATGGTAATATACATCGCGGCAGCGGCCCAGGTTCCCACCATACCCAGCTCGAACACGATTCCGAAAAGATAGGCCAGCGGAACCAGGCAAACCATGTGCAAAGTCATCTCCACGTACATTACGAAACGTGTATTGCCCGCCCCGAACAGCGATTGCATGAACACCAGCGCCGAGGCAACCATGAAGTTGATCCCTCCAAGCAGACGCATCGTGTTCATGCTGGCGTCGATCACCGGCTGTTTGTCGGTGAACAAACCCAGGAAAAACGCGGGGAAAATCGCTTCCAGCACGCCGAGACTTCCCATGAACAGGCAGGCAAGACGCACCGATTCCCAACCGTACTGGGCCGCTTTCTGCGGTTCGTTGCGTCCCAGCGACTGGCTCACCAACGTGGCCGTAGCCGTGCCTTGCGCCATGGCGGCCATGAAGGAGATCGACATCAGGTCCACGATGATCTTGCTTCCGGCGGTAAATAGCGGCATTCGCATCTGAGCCTTGATCTGCTCGACGTAAGGCAGAGTATCGAAAAACAGCGACGGCACCCCTTGCGCGGCAAACCGGCCCATGGTCTGCTGAGTGTGTGCGGCCAGCATTTTCGCCTGCTCCACGGGAAACGAACTCACCCACATGGAATGGTCCACGATCCCCATGATTTTGAGAAACATCAAAAAGCCGGACATGACGAAAATCGTCGCGATGCCGCCGGGGAAACTCAGCCGGACGACTTCCTTCATCACGTAGCCGTCCCAGTTGCTCAGTCGGTAAATCGGGTACAAGCGACGTATCGAAGGAATCATGCTCCAGCCGATCACGATGCCCAAACCGATGAAACTGGAAATCATCGAGCCGATTCCGGCTCCAAGCACTCCCAGTTCGGGAAAGCCCCAGATACCGAAAACCAGTAGGAAATTCAAGCCGATGTTGAGCGCATTCATCACGATGCTAGCCACCATTGCAACGTAGGTTTTGCCAAGGCCGTCGAAAAAGGCCTTGTACACCTGCGTCAGCACCATGGCGGTCACCGCCGCGAAACGGGTTTGGGCGTAGGGTACGCCGTGCTTGATGACTTCGGGGTTGTCGTTGAAAAAGGGGAATATCACTGGCACCAAAAGGACCATCACCACGGCGGCGGTAATGGAAAGCACGGCCCCCAGCGTCGCCGAATTCATCAGTACTTTCGCGGCTCTACGAGGATTTCCCTCGCCGAATCGGCGGGCGGTCATCGCCTGTGTGCCAACGTTCAGCGCCGAGAGAAACCCTCCGACCGCCCAGAACAATGGGATCGTGATGCCGATAGCCGCCATACCCGCCACCGAGACTACGGGGTCCGAAATGCGCCCCACCATGATCGTATCGGCGAGGTTGACCATGGTCTGGAATAGCATTCCGGTCACCACGGGCACGGCCAGCTTGAGAATATCTTTGGAGAGGTTTTTGTCCAGCCAGAGTCGCAACGAATACTCCCGCTTCGAGAATCTGCAAGGTGGGTACCTTAACTCAATTCCAATTTAGGCTCAAGCAAAGTCCCTGTTTGTTTTGGATGTAGAAAAATGCCGTTCGATGATGCGTTGCGAATGGACCAACGAATGCCATTGTTTAGCATTTTCAGAGAGTTAGATCATTCAGACGGAGAAATTCCGGAAACATTCAAGGCAGATCGTCAAGGTTCCGCAACAAATAATAACGCCCTGCCGGATCATCGGCAGGGCGTGCAAAGGGCAAAAATGGAGGAGTTTCAACCCAGCATGGCCTTCAAATCATCCTCCACGGCGGTGGTGGGTTTGATGGCGAAGTTCTCGACCAATACGTTTAGTACAGGTTCCGTGACGAACGACGGCAGGGTCGGTCCGAGGCGAATGTCTCGAATCCCCAGGTGTAAAAGCGTCAACAGAATCGCCACGGCCTTCTGCTCGTACCAACTGAGTACCAGTGAAAGCGGCAGACTGTTGACGTCCGTGTCGAAAGCGTTGGCCAACGCCACGGCAATCTGCACGGCAGAGTAGGCGTCGTTGCACTGGCCGATGTCCAGCAGGCGCGGAATGCCGTCGATGTCGCCGAATTCCAGCTTGTTGAAACGGTATTTTCCACATGCCAACGTCAATATCACACAATCCTGCGGCACGGCTTGGGACAGATCGGTGAAGTAGTTGCGCCCGGACTTCGCGCCGTCGCAGCCTCCGATGAGGAAGAAGTGCTTGATTTTCCCGGATTTTACGCCCTCAATCACCTTGTCCGCCACCGACAGCACGCTGTTTCGGGCGAAACCCACGAGAATGCTTTTCTCAGGGGCGTCCTCGGCGAAGCCTTCGGCGTCCAAGGCCGCTTCGATCACGGGGGAAAAATCCCGCCCTACAATGTGCCGGACTCCAGGCCAGGCTACGAGGTTGGTGGTGAAAATCCGATTGAAATAGCTGGGTTGCGGACGCTGGATGCAGTTCGTCGTCATCAGGATCGCTCCGGGAAAGGCATCGAATTCCTTGCGCTGATCCTGCCATGCTCCTCCGTAATTGCCGACGAGGTGCGGGTATTTTTTCAACTCCGGGTAGCCGTGGGCCGGAAGCATTTCCCCGTGGGTGTAAACCTGGATACCCTTGCCCTCGGTCTGTTTAAGCAGTTCTTCCAGGTCTTTGAGATCGTGGCCGCTGACCAGAATCGCCTTGCCCTTGACCGGCGTGACACGCACAGGCGTAGGCACGGGGTGTCCGTATGTCCCGGTGTTGGCAAAGTCCAGCAATTCCATGGTCTTGAGGTTGATTTCGCCGACTTTGAGCGCCATGGCGAGGTAGTCGCCCACTTCGTGCGGAACGGTGAGAAAATCCAGCGCCTCATGCACGAAGGCATACACGGCTTCGTCCTCCTGTCCCAGAACCTGCGCGTGATCGGCATAGGCGGCGAGTCCCTTCAGGCCGTAGGTGATGAGTTCCTCCAACCCTACGATATCCTCTCCTTTTTCGGCCTTGCGCGGTTCGAGACCGATTTGCGCGGACAAGGGTAGCCACCCTTCCGGCGTTGCGGCAAGACTCCATTCGATGCCGTCGCCGAGGTCTTCCGGCTCTTGTCCCGCTTCGTTGCATTTGGCTTGGTAGGCCGAGCGGTTTTTTTCGATCAGCCCGCGAAGTTTCACCAGCAATTCACGCAAGCGGTCGGGATCGAAATTGACGTTCGTGATCGTGGTGAACAGCCCTTCGATGGCGAAAAGGTCGGTTTCGCGGTCCGCGACACCGAAACCTCGCAATCGGGTGGCATAGCGCGCCAGGGATTTCAATCCCTGAATCAGAAGATCCTGCAACGCGGCGGTTTGTGCGTCTTTGCCGCAAACGCCCACTTTGGTGCATCCGGTGCCTTGGGCGCGCTGTTCACATTGGTAACAAAACATGTCGTTCTCCTTTTTCTTTTTCGTCAAACATTGGCTGATTGATGCTGCAAAGTTCGAAGTCGTTCTATCCCCAGGATAGGAAAACGGACCTTTCCTGCCTTGACTCCGGTCAAGTTTTCGGAAGAAAGTAGGTTTTTGTGCATTTTTTGCCTTTTCACGATGGCGTGGTTATGAGGCCCTGCGCATGAAATCTTCCCCCGCTGTTGGAGAATGTGGAGAAAACGTGACGGACGCCTCCCAAACATCCGACGTTCCCCCCAACCGGCGCACCGGGCTGGCCTGGTGTGCCCAGGCGACCATCCGCCTTTTGCGGTCGACGTGGCGGCTGCACTTCGAACCCCACCGCCAGGTGACGGACCTGCTGATCGGCGGCGAACGGGTGATCGTTGCGTTTTTTCACGGACATCAGCTTCCTTTGTTCGCCTATCCCCACCCTTCGCCCATGGTGCAGATGTCTTCGCTTTCCCGCGATGGAGCGTTGCAGGCGGACATTCTCGCCCGACTGGGCTTCGAAGTGGTGCGGGGGTCTTCCAGTCGTGGGGGAAAAGAGGCACTGGACGCCATGACCCGCCACGTTCTGGATGGATGCCACGCCGCTCTGGCCGTGGATGGACCGAGGGGGCCCGGAGAAGTACCCAAACGGGGAATCGTCGAGCTTTCCCGAAAAACCGGGGCATGGATCGTCCCTCTCGGAGGGTGGTCGATACCGGGCAAAGTGCTTGAAAATAGCTGGGACCGCTACCGCGTCGTGCCTCCGTTCGCCCGCGTGGCCATTGTCGAAGGTACGCCGTTTCTGGTACCTTTCGCGCTTTCCGAAGAAAGTGCGTCGCATTTTCTGGAAGATCTGCAAAAAGAAATCCGCCGAGCGAACGAACGGGCAAAAAAGCTTTTGCGAGAAGATTTCACGTCCTAGGAAACGTTTTCGAGTCTCGGATTTGTCCTCCACAATTCTCAAGAAGCGTTGAAATTCGGCAAGTTACCGCTTTTTACCTTCTTTATCCCACATCCAGCGGGTTCGAACGATTTCATATGCCTTTTCGGATTTAAAAAGGTTCCCTTTTCACAGATAAAATTCAAGAAACCTTATTTAAGACCGTATTCCTATTTTAGCGATGGCTCCAAGGGCCTCGTTGGAAAAAGAAGTGTCCCCGAAGAATTCATCCGAAGCGATGAAGTTTGACGGAGTGACATCAGTTTTCCGTGGCCGAATATAGATCGGGCCAGGAATAGGCCTGCATTGACGAAAACAGGACGTACGTTGCTATCCACCGCCACTGACAACGAAAAGCTTCACGTCGATCCTATAGAGAACCTCCTAAGAAATATCCCATCCGTGATCGAACGCCTCAACGAAGCCAATCGGAATTCGGAACCCAACTTCGTCCGGTTGGGCTCGGCGTTGCAGGTGTTTTACAACGGAGCCGAGGAAGTCGCGAAAATCTCGATGAAAGCCGGGAAATCGCTGGATCTCGAATCGGACGCCTGCGCCGTGGTGGATATCCGAAGCCTCGTAACCCAGGCCATCGACCGTCTGCGGGAAGCCAGTTCCGGCGTGTTTCACAGCCGGGATAACGTGGGCTCGCTCATCTCACTCTTGAAGACCCTCGACTTGGGCATTACGAACATCAAGGAAATCGCCTGGCGACTGGGCATTTTCGGCATCAACATTTCGATTCAATCCACCCGCTCCGAGCACGCCAACAAAATGTTCGGCGACTATTCCATGGAAATCAAAGGGTTTTCCAAGGACATCAGCGACCGCGCCGAATTGTTGACCGAGAACATCGACGACGTTCGCGGCATTTTAAGCAGCATCGGCTCGGATCTCGACAGCGGAGCACAGAAACTGGAAAACATGCTCGGCAAAGCGGTGCAGGATGCCGAAGAAGCCACCACGGAAATCGAGCGTCTTTTCCGCATTTCTCAGGAACGTCTGGCAGACATCGAGGCCGGATCGAAGGAAATCTCGCTGAAAGTCGCTGAGGCTGTGGTGGCGATTCAATTCAACGACATTACGCGGCAGCGCATCGAGCACGTCGTGGAAGCGTTGCAAGAGATCGAAAAGGTGGAAGATTCCGCCGAAATCCACACCCTCCTTCGTTTGCAGTGCACTCAGATTTCCGGTGTGGTCAAAGACATTCACGAAGCCCGCACCAAGCTTTCACGTTCTTTCGACGGTCTGAAAACGGACATCGACGGTCTCGCCCACGGTCGCTCCGCCGCCCAGGGTAAAACACGCAGTTCCGACCCCTTCAGCCGCCTCAAAGCGCTCCTTCAAGCCGTCAGCCGAATGCTCAAAGATGGGGAACGCCTCGGACTGCGCCTGTCCAATGCGTTGGACAACGCCGTGGAATCCTCCAACCAGGTAGCCGGACACATCAAAAAGGTGAGCTCGATTTCCGGAATGCTCAGCCTGCAGGCCATCAACGCCATCATCATGTCCCGCCAGCTTGGCGACGCCGGGATTTCTCTGGGTATTCTGGCCAAGGAAGTCCAGGAATTGTCCAAGGATTCCGAAGGCCAGGTGCGGCAGGTGGTCCGTTCCCTGGAAGGGCTGGCCGACATCGTGGGAACGATCAAGTCCCGCTCCACCCATGAAAACCAGGAATTCGATTCGGCCTCCGACGTCGATCAGGTCGTGGGGGAAATCATCCAATCCTACCAAGTGTATCGCGAATCCTCGCAGCGCTCCTACAAAAAGGCCGACGCGCTGGCCACGCGCTTCGACGAAGCGGAGAACGAGCTGTTTTTCCTATCCGAACTGGAGAACGAATTCGCGGCGATTCTGCGTGAAATCAACAGGTTGGCCACCGATATCGAACCGCTCGCAAAACAGGGCGCCGAAGGCGAGCAGGACCACCTCCGAAAACATCTCGACCGCTACACGATGCAGAGCGAACGCGATGCGCATCTGAAGTTCGAAGATCGTTGGGATGAGGGGACGGAAGAAGCAACCAACGTCGAGACCTTCGACGAGCAAAATCAGGACGAAGATTTGGGGGATTTCGAGCTTTTTTGATCGAAAGGGAATCCAATGGCGAAAAAGAAACCGAAAACATCGCACGCCATCCAATTGGCCGAAGACGCACTGAAGGTAAGCGAAATCGAGGAAACCCGGCAGTTGTTGCTGGAAAGCTTCGAACAGGCTCCCTCGCTCGCGCTGGATTTATCCGCCGTGGAAGAGTGCGATACGGCGGGCTTGCAGCTTCTCGTCTCCGCGCTCAAGTACGCGGTTCAACTCAAGAAAGACGTGACGATCGAAAAAGAGAGCGCCGCCGTGCGAGGCGCGTTCCAAAACGCCGGCCTGCCATTCGACGCCGCTTTCGGCGTACAAGCGAAGGAGATCTGACATGGCCAAGACAATCATGACAGCCGACGACTCGACCAGTATGCGCCAGATGGTGAGTTTTACACTCAAACAGGCCGGATACGAAGTCGTGGAAGCGGAGGACGGCAAGGATGCGCTGACCAAAATGACTGCGGCGCCCGTCGATATGCTCATCACCGACCTGAACATGCCGAACATGAACGGGCTCGAACTCATCCGGGAAGTGCGCAACCTGAAGGAATACAAATTCATCCCGATCGTCATGCTGACGACCGAATCGGAAAGCGGAAAGAAACTCGAAGGCAAAAAAGCCGGTGCCACCGGCTGGATCGTCAAGCCCTTCAAGCCGCCGCAGCTCGTTTCCGTGGTGAAAAAAGTCCTGAAATAAACCTTCGAAGACAAGGATAGGAAATCATGAGTGATTCCAGCAATTTTGCCGAAGTTTTCCTGCAAGAGGCCGAAGAGCTGCTCGCCGATATCGAGGAATGCATTTTAAATATCGAATCCGACCCGGAGGATCACGACGCGATCAACCGGCTGTTCCGCGCCATGCACACGATCAAAGGCTCGGGATCGATGTTCGGCTTCGACGACATCGCGGACTTCACCCACCACGTGGAAACCGCACTGGATCTCGTGCGCGAAGGGAAGATGAAAATCTCCAAGACTTTCATTGACTTGATCCTCATGTCGCGCGACCAGATCAGCGCCATGCTCGATCAAAGCCAGGGCGGGCCGAGTGTCAGTCATGTCGAAAACCTGAAGATCATTGAGAAATTCCACGAATTGATGCCCCGCTCCGCCCGGTCTTCGTCCAAAAACGCGGACGAAAAGAAAAAACGGGATGAGGCTCCGCCTCCGTCGAAACAGGTTTACCGTGTACGTTTCGGAGGGGATTCGGAAATGTTTTCCAGGGGAATGGACCCCGCCCTGCTGATCGACGAGCTTCGCGGACTCGGGGAATGCGAGGTCATTCCGAATACCGATTCCATTCCTTCGCTGGACGAAATCGATCCGGAAAAGTGCTACCTGAGCTGGGATATCGTGCTGACCACCGAAAAAGGCGAGGACGAGATCCACGACGTGTTCATTTTCGTGGAGGACGACTGCGAAATCGACATCCGCCGCATTTCGGAAGAGGAAGCCGAAGACGTTCCCCGCCTCGGGGAAATCCTCGTCGAACGCGGCGATGCCCAACCGGAAGATATCGAACAGGCGCTGAACAGCCAGAAACGCCTCGGCGACCTACTGAGCCAGGAAAAAGGCGTCTCCAAGCAGAAAATCCAGTCCGCGCTCCAGGAACAGAAAGCCCTCCAGGCGTTCAACAAGGCCGCCGCCAGGGAAACGGTGCGGGTACCCGCCGACAAATTGGACAACCTCATCAACCTCGTGGGTGAATTGGTCATCACCCAGGCGCAACTTTCGCGCGTGGCGACGAAGATCGACAGCCTCGAACTCGATTCGCCGGTGGAGGAAGTGGACCGCCTGACCGGCGAGTTGCGCGATATCGTGTTGAATATCCGCATGATGCCCATCGGCGGCACGTTCAGCCGTTTCCGCAGACTGGTGCGTGACCTTTCCTCGGAACTGAACAAAAAGATCGATCTCGTCACACTGGGTGGGGAAACAGAGATGGACAAAACCGTCATCGACCGCCTCGGAGACCCGCTGGTACACCTGATCCGCAACAGCCTGGACCACGGCATCGAAAGCGCCGAAAAACGCCGTGAAGCCGAAAAACCGGAAAAAGGCACGATTCGTCTTTCCGCGACCCATCGAGGGGCGAACGTGGTGATTTCCATCGAGGACGACGGCCAGGGGCTCAATGCCGACTCCATTCGCGCCAAGGCCATCGAAAAAGGGCTGATCGCCGCCACGGACGACCTTTCCGAGAAGGAAATCTTCAATCTCATCATGCAGCCCGGATTTTCCACGGCGGAATCGGTCACGAGCATTTCCGGGCGCGGCGTGGGAATGGACGTCGTAAAGCGCGAAATCGAAAGCCTGCGAGGATCGATCGAGATCGACAGCCAACTGGGCAAAGGCACGCGCATCGATCTCTACCTCCCGCTGACGCTGGCGATCATTGACGGCCTGCTGGTGGAAATCGGTGCGGGCAAGTACGTCATCCCCATCAACGCCATTGTGGAATGCCTTGAAATGACGGACGAAACCGTCGCGCTCGACCGGGGCCGCAACCTGATTCAGGTCCGGGGAGAACTGCTGCCCTTCGTGCGTCTGCGCGAAACGTTCTGGATCGAGGGCGTCGTTCCGGAAATCGAAGAAGCCGTCATCGTCAACCACGGAGACAACCGCGTGGGACTCGTGGTGGACCGGGTGATCGGCGATTACCAGACCGTCATCAAGTCCCTCGGACGCATCTATCAGGATGTCGAGGGACTCTCCGGCGCAACCATCATGGGCGACGGCAACGTGGCCTTGATCGTGGACGTGCTGGGACTCGTGCGCATGGCCAATATGGATGAAAAACATTCCATCGGAAAGATACGTAAATCGAAGGAAAAAGCCGAAACCGTGACTGCGCAATCCTAGGAGGAAGTTGAACCACACACCTGAGAAAGGACAACACCATGAAATTCTTTTCGAACCTTAAAATCGGCTGGAAAATCCTCTCACTCTCTTTCGTCATCATCGCCCTGTTCATCGGCTCGATCATGGGATGGATCGTGCCGCAGTTCGCAGACGGCCTTGTGGCAAAGAAAAAGGAGAAAATCAAGGAGCAGACCGAAGTCGTCTGGACCATCGTCCAGCACTACCACGACATGTCCAAAGCGGGGACGCTCACCGAAGAGGACGCCCGCCATCAAGCCGCCGAAGCGGTGCGGGCGGTGCGCTATGGTCCCGAAATGAATGACTATTTCTGGATCAACGACAAAGAGCACATCATGGTCATGCACCCGTTCAATACGGCGCTCGAAGGAAAGAGCGTCAAGGACAACAAAGACCCGAATGGAAAGAAAATGTTCGAAGAAATGGTGGAAGTCGCTTTGAGCGACAAAGCCGGGTTCGTCGACTACATGTGGCAGTACAAGGACCAGAAAAACCGCATCGTGCCGAAGATTTCCTACGTTCAGTACTACGAACCGTGGGAGTGGGTCATCGGCACCGGCATGTATATCGAAGACGTCAACGAGGAAATCGGAGCATGGCGAAATCGCATTTTGCTGTTTTCTCTCGTGTTGACGCTGTTTTGCGCCGCGCTCGCCTGGTGGATCAGCCGTGCCATCGCCAAGCGCCTCAACAGCGCTTCGGCGATGATGAATGCCATGGCCGCCGGGCAGATCGATCAGAAAATCACCGATATCAGCAAAGATGAAATCGGCCAGATGATGGCGGCCTTGGGACAGGTCATCGGTGTGTTGAGTCACCTGCTCGACGACGTCAACGCCATGATCGACGACGTCAAAGCCGGACGCCTGACCAAGCGAAGCGATTCCTCGGAATACACCGGAGCCTGGCAGCAAATGGTGGACGGCATCAACGGCCTGACCGACGAACTGGTCGGTCACCTGGACAACGTGCCGATTCCCGTACTCGGCGTGGATGAGGAATTCAACATTCTTTTCGCCAACAAGCGGCTGGCCGATATCTCCGGCAGCAGCCCGGAAAAAATGCTCGGCACCAAGTGTTATCACTCCTTGAAGAGCGGCGACTGCCAGACCCCCAACTGCGCCTGCGAACGTGCGATGAACACGCGCAAAATGGTGGAAAGTTCGACCGTCGCCCATCCGGGAGATCACCGGCTCGAAATCGATTACATCGGTACCCCGATCAAGAACGAGAACGGCAACGCCGTGGCGGCCTTCGAATTCATCATCGACCAGACCGCCGTGAGAGACGCGGCCCGCGTGGCCAAAAAACAGGCCGATTACCAGGAGATCGAGGTCGGCAAGCTGGTTACGGCGCTGGGTAAGGTCTCCGAAGGCGATCTGAACGTGGACGTGCAGGTGGCCTCTTCCGACAACGACACGGCGGAAATCGCCGCCAACTTCGAGAAAATCGCGGACAACATCAACGACATGATCCGCAATCTCACCCGTTTCGCGGTGGACGTGCAGTCGGCGGCAGGACAGGTGGCCACCGGTGCGGAACAGGTCAACCAGTCCTCGCAATCCATGGCGCAGGGTGCCTCGGAACAGGCCTCGAACGTGGAGGAAGTCTCCAGTTCGATGGAAGAAATGAGCGCCACCGTCAAGCAGAACGCCGACAACGCGCAGCAGACGGCCTCCATCGCCCAGAAGGCCGCCGAGGACGCCCAGGAAGGCGGCGCGGCGGTGACTCAAACCGTCGAAGCCATGAAGAGCATTGCGGAGAAGATCAATATCATTGAGGAAATCGCCCGCCAGACGAACATGCTGGCCTTGAACGCAGCCATCGAAGCCGCCCGCGCCGGGGAGCACGGCAAAGGCTTCGCAGTGGTCGCCGCCGAAGTCCGCAAACTGGCGGAACGCAGCCAGACCGCAGCCAAGGAAATCGGCGAACTGTCCGAAACCAGTGTGGAAATCGCCGAAAAGGCCGGGGGACTCCTGAGCGAAATCGTGCCGGTGATCCAGAAAACCTCCGACCTCGTGCGCGAAATCAACGCCAGCAGTTCGGAACAGGCCAACGGCATCGAGCAGGTCACCCAGGCCATTCACCAACTCGACCAGGTGATTCAGCAAAGCGCCGCCTCCACCGAGGAACTGGCCGCCACCAGCGAGGAACTCTCCGGCCAGGGCGAGCAGCTCTTGCAGTCGGCGTCGTTCTTCAAGATCAAGGATAGCGGTATGCCGGTCGGTCGGAAAAGCGCGTCGAGTTTTTCGTCGGCCAAGAAATCCCGAAGGAAATCCGCCACTTCGGAGGGCAACGGCAACGGCGATCATCATGGCGTGAAGCTCTTGCTGGATGGCAACGACGACACGATGGACAAGGATTTCGAAGCCTTCTAGGGAAGGCATGATTTTTTCGTCGGGCGCTCCCCTCGGTTTTTTTTCGAGGGGAGCGCAATCGACCACACCCGATTTTTTCGAGAGGACGAGAACGGTCAGGAAGTGCTGTCATTTTTTGAACGAATCAAGTCTTTCTCGTGATTTGTACCACGATCCGTAAAGAAAAAGGGGAGAAACATGGTTGATTTCAAGAACATGAAGGTGGCGTCGAAAATCCGTTTCGGGTTTGGCATCGTGATTTTTCTTATTATTGTTGTCGCCGCCGTGGCCAGTTTGGCCTTGTCGAACGCCTCAGAGGGCTTCGGCACCTACCGAAACATCGCACGCAGTACGAACCTGATGGGGAGGATACAAGCCAACCTCCTCGAAGCCCGCATGGAAGTGAAGAATTTTCTCGAAAAAGGAACCGACGAAGCAAAGCAGAGTTTCGAGAAGCGCTGGGAAGATGTGCAGAAATTCGTAACGGAAGCGCTCGAAAATCAAAAACAAGGGAACCGCAGGGACAAACTTGCCGAAATGCGGAAAGACTCCGAGGAATATGCCGAGGCGTTTGTCCAGATCGTAAGCAAGCAAAAAGAGAGCGACCGGCAGGTAGCCGAAGGGCTCAACGTCCTCGGCCCGCAGATGGAACGCGACTTGACCGACATCATCACCACGGCGAATCGGGACCGCGACATTGCTGCGGCCTACAACGCCAGTCTCGCCATGCGCAACCTTCTCTTGGCCCGGCTCTACGTCGTGAAATTCCTGCAAGACAACCAGAGCGACCATGTGGCGCGGGTCGACAAGGAATTCGGCGAGTTTCAAAAACACCTCGATGTCCTGAATGCCGAATTGCAAAACCGCGACCGCCGCGAGCACCTGGCCACCGTCATCGAAAACCACAAGAAGTACTACACCGAATTCCATTCCGTCGTACAAGCCATCAGTGAACGTAACGCGATCGTGAATAACACCATGAACAAACTCGGCCCACAGATGGCCACCCTCGCCGAAGAAATCAAGCTGGCCAATAAAGAACAGCAGGACACGCTGGGGCCTCAACTCGTCGCGGAGAACGAACGCTCCATGATCGTCAGCCTCATCGCCACCCTGGTGGCACTTGCCGCGGGAATCTTCCTCTCCTTCCGTATCAGCCGAAGCATCGTCAATCCCTTGGTTGCCATGGTCGGCGCCTCCAAAGACCTGGCCATCGGCGATGTCAACATGACTATCGAGGTACCGAGCCGGGATGAAATCGGGGAGTTGGCCGCCTCGTTCCAGAATATGGTCGAAGCCCAACGGAAAATGACGAAACTGGTCAGCGATGTGGCGAAGGGGGATTTGTCCCAGGACGTCCTGGCCCGTTCGGACAAAGACATGCTCGCCTTTTCCTTGCAGGAAATGGTCGAAGCCCAACGGGAAATGGCGGATCTCGTCAAGCAGGTGGCGCAGGGCAACCTCGCGGTGGACATCGCACCCCGCTCCAAGGCCGACATGCTGGCGATTTCCCTCAAGGAAATGGTGCTGAACCTGATCCGGGTCGTCACCGAGGTCCAGAACGCCGCCAATCAGGTGGCAGTGGGGTCCGAGCAGGTGAATTCCTCCTCGCAGCAGATGGCGCAGGGAGCGTCGGAGCAGGCTTCGAACGTGGAAGAAGTCTCCAGTTCGATGGAGGAAATGAGCGCCACCGTCAAGCAAAACGCCGACAACGCCCAGCAGACCGCCTCCATCGCTCAGAAGGCTGCCGAAGACGCCGAAGAAGGCGGAACGGCGGTGACAAAGACGGTCGCGGCCATGAAGAGCATTGCCGAAAAGATCAATATTATCGAAGAGATCGCACGACAGACGAACATGCTGGCCTTGAACGCCGCCATCGAAGCCGCCCGCGCCGGAGAACACGGCAAAGGCTTTGCGGTGGTCGCCGCCGAGGTGCGAAAACTGGCGGAACGCAGCCAGACCGCCGCCAAGGAAATCGGCGAGTTGTCCGAGAGCAGCGTAGGCATCGCCGAGAAGGCCGGATTGCTGCTTTCAGAAATCGTGCCTGTGATCCAGAAAACCTCCGACCTCGTGCGCGAAATCAACGCCAGCAGTTCGGAACAGGCCAACGGCATTGAGCAGGTCACCCAGGCCATTCACCAACTGGACCAGGTGATTCAGGAAAGCGCCTCGACGACTGAGGAACTCGCCGCCACCAGCGAGGAGCTGTCCAGCCAGGCCGTCAGCATGAACGACCAGATGTCGTTCTTCAGGCTCCACCACGATACGGAACGCAAAGCCGCCTACGTCCCGAAAAAGGTCTCCACTCCTGCCAAGAAACAAGCCAAGCCTTCCTCTTCGGAAAGCAACGGCCAGGGGCTGCGACTCGATTTCGGCAGCGATCCGGACATTTCGGACGACGAATTCGATCGGCTGTAGCGGCAATTCGGTCCGACGACCGGTCGGACCTTTGCATAGAAAATTGAACATCATGAATACATCACGCAACAAGATTCCGGCTTTGAACAATCACCCTTTCGGAAAGGAGAAAAAGGCACGACATCTTCTGGGATCATCATCAGGTGAGAAATGTACGGGGGGAAAAGACTTGAAAAATCAACCAACTCTGTAAAAGGACAGGGATGTTCGAAGAGTCTTCTCCATTGTTTTCATGCGACAGAAATCCCTTCCAGCGCCATGACTTCATTCTAAGAGAAAGGAAAAAGCAATGCTTAGCATGGACAACATGACTGTCGCATCGAAAATTCGTTTCGGGTTCGGAATCGTGATCGGCCTGCTGCTCATTGTCGCCGCCGTCGGAAGCCTAGCGCTGTCCAACGCCTGCGACGGCTTCGAAATTTACCGGGATGTAGCGCGCAGCACGAACCTGATGGGGAGGATTCAGGCCAATATCCTCGAAGCCCGGATGGAAGTGAAAAACTTCCTTATCCAAGGTACCGAGGAATCCAAAAAGAGCTTCGAGAAGCGCTGGGAGAAAGTGGAAGGCTTTGTCGCCACGGCGCTTGAGGAACAGAAGGAAGGGGAACGGAAAAACAAGTTGGCTGCGATCGAAAACGATGCCAAAGACTACGACTCTGCCTTTCAAGGCGTCGTGGGCAAGCAGAATCTGCGCAACCAGTTGGAGGAGGAAACGCTGGACGTCGCAGGACCTTCGATGGAACGCAACCTGACCGACATCATCACCACGGCGAATCGGGACCACGATATGACGGCAGCCTACAACGCCAGCCTCGCTCTGCGCAGCCTGCTGCTGGCCCGGTTATATGTGCTGAAATATTTGGAAAACAACGCCCAAAGCCATGTGGATAGAGTCGAAAGTGAGCTCGGCGAATTCCAGAAATACCTGGGAGTATTGGACAGCGAGTTGCAAAACCGCGACCGCCGCGAGCATCTGGCCGAAGTCATGGGACAGAAGCAAAAATACCAGACCGCATTCAAAGGCATCGTGAAAGCCATCTCCGAACGCAACGGCATCGTACAGGATTCGTTGGATCGGCTCGGACCGCAAATGGCTTCCTTGGCCGAGGAAATCAAGCTGGCCAACAAAAAACAGCAAGACGTACTCGGTCCCCAGATGCTGGCGGAGAATCAGCGTTCCATCACGATCAGCATCATCGCCGCCATCGTGGCGCTCATCGTCGGACTTTTCCTCTCGCTACGCATCAGCCGGGCCATCGTCAACCCGATGGTCGAAATGGTCGGCGCTGCAAAAGAACTGGCCATCGGCAACATGAATCTATCCCTCCACGTCACGAGCAAGGACGAAATCGGCGATCTTGCCGGTTCTTTCAAGGACATGGTGGACACCCAGCGCGAAATGGCGGATCTCGTCGAAGAAGTGGCGCAGGGCAACCTCACGGTGAAGATCGAACCTCGTTCCGAAGCCGACCGACTCTCGATTTCCCTCAGGGACATGGTGGTGAACCTGACGAAAGTGGTCAACGGAGTCCAGAACGCCGCCGGGCAGGTGTCGGTGGGTTCCGAGCAGGTGAATTCCTCCTCGCAACAGATGGCTCAGGGCGCGTCGGAGCAAGCCGCGAACGTGGAGGAAGTGACCAGTTCGATGGAGGAAATGAGCGCCACCGTCAAGCAGAATGCCGACAACGCGCAGCAGACGGCAGCCATCGCACAAAAAGCGGCTGACGACGCCGAAGAGGGCGGTTCGGCGGTGAAAGAAACGGTTCAGGCGATGAAGAGTATCGCCGAAAAGATCAATATTATCGAAGAGATCGCACGACAGACGAACATGTTGGCCTTGAACGCCGCCATCGAAGCTGCCCGCGCCGGAGAGCACGGAAAAGGCTTCGCGGTGGTCGCCGCCGAAGTGCGCAAACTGGCGGAGCGCAGCCAGACCGCCGCCAAGGAAATCGGCGAGTTGTCGGTCTCCAGCGTGGAGGTTTCGGAAAAGGCCGGGGCTCTGCTCGCCGAGATCGTACCGGTGATTCAGAAAACTTCCGACCTCGTGCGCGAAATCAACGCCAGCAGTTCCGAACAGGCCAACGGCATCGAGCAGGTGACTCAAGCGATTCACCAGTTGGACCAGGTGATTCAGCAAAATGCCTCGGCCACCGAGGAAATGGCCGCCACCAGCGAGGAGTTATCCGGTCAGGCCATCAGCATGAACGAGCAGGTGTCGTTCTTCAGGCTGGATCACAACACCAGGAAACAGGACGTGGCGATGCGAAAATCTTTCGCCGCGACCACGAAAAAGATCGAACCCGCGTCGCGTAAAAGCAACGGAAGCAGCAACGGAAAGTCCCAGGGACTGAACCTGGACTTCGCGGACGATCCGGATATTTCGGATCAGAATTTCGAAAGGGTGTGATGAAAGTAAAAGGCGGGTCGTCTGCTGGGACGGCCCGCAGCAATAGGGAAGAAAGAACGCGGAGTGATGTTGGAATATTTGCGAGTGAGGCGTTCTAAACACTCATCATGATTTCAAAGGAGAAAAACACATGAACCCCATTCGCAACTTGAAAATCGGCCCCAAACTGATCCTCTTTTTCCTCTTGGTGGGCTTGATTCCCATGCTCGTTTCCGCCAGTTCGAACTATCTGAAAACCCAGGAAACGATTGACGAAGACGTCAAAAGCAAGCTCAACGCCATTATGACCATCAAGAAAAACCAGATCGAGGGTTGGTTCGAGGAACGCTACGGTGACGTTCACGTCCTGTCCTCATTTCACGATGTGGCGGAAGGCCTGCAGAATTATAAAACGGCTTTCGACAACGGCGGCGCCGTGGGAACGGCGTATAAAAAGGCCGACGACGTCTTCAACGACATGTTCACGCATTACGAACAGGAGTACGGGTACTACGACCTGTTTCTGATTTCCGCCGATGGCGACGTGGTATACACTGTAGAGCACGAGGCCGATTTCGGCACGAACCTGCTCCACGGACAATATCGTTCAAGCGGACTGGCTCAAACCTTCAAAAAGGCGATGGACGGCGAAGTGCTGCTGACGGATTTCGAACCCTACGCCCCAAGCAACGGGGTTGCGGCGGCCTTTATCGCGGCTCCGGTCGTGCAAAACGACAAAACCCTGGGAGCGGTCGCGTTGCAGATTCCGATCGACGCGATCAACAAAATCATGCAGGAAAAAACCGGCATGGGCGAGACGGGCGAAACCTATCTCGTCGGAGCGGATTACAAAATGCGTTCCGACAGCCGTTTCGACCAGGAAAGCACGATTCTGAAGAAAAAGGTCCAGACGCCTGGAGTGGAAAAAGCCTTGAAAGGCCAAAATGGCACGGAATTGTACAACGACTATCGAGGCATTCCGGTTTACGGCGCGTTCTCCAAGGTGAATATCAAGGGCGTGGACTGGGCGGTCCTTTCGGAAATCGACGAAGCCGAGGCGCTGGCTCCGCTGTACGCCATGCGAGACACCGTAATCCTGATGCTCGTCGTCATTTCGCTGCTCATCATCGTTTTCGCTTTGTTTGCGGCTCGCGGTTTTTCGCGTCCGATCAATGAATTGTCGCAAATCGCGGAACAAATCGCCAAAGGTAACCTCAACGTGCGGATCGACATCGACAAACGCGACGAGATCGGCGACCTCGCCCAATCGTTGCGAGTCATGGTCGACAACCTTACGCGGGTCGTGACTGAGGTCCAGAACGCCGCCGGGCAGGTGTCGGTGGGTTCCGAGCAGGTGAATTCCTCCTCGCAACAGATGGCTCAGGGCGCGTCGGAGCAAGCCGCGAACGTGGAGGAAGTGACCAGTTCGATGGAGGAAATGAGCGCCACCGTCAAGCAGAATGCCGACAATGCCCAGCAGACGGCAGCCATCGCACAAAAAGCGGCTGACGACGCCGAAGAGGGCGGTTCGGCGGTGAAGGAAACCGTTCAGGCGATGAAGAGCATCGCCGAAAAGATCAATATTATCGAAGAGATCGCACGACAGACGAACATGCTGGCCTTGAACGCCGCCATCGAAGCCGCCCGCGCCGGGGAGCACGGCAAAGGCTTTGCGGTAGTTGCCGCCGAAGTGCGAAAACTGGCGGAGCGTAGCCAGACCGCAGCCAAGGAAATCGGCGAGTTGTCGATCTCCAGCGTGGAGGTTTCGGAAAAGGCCGGGAATTTGCTCGCCGAGATCGTACCGGTGATTCAGAAAACTTCCGACCTCGTGCGCGAAATCAACGCCAGCAGTTCCGAACAGGCCAACGGCATCGAGCAAGTAACGAAAGCGATTCACCAGTTGGACCAGGTGATTCAGCAAAATGCCTCGGCTACCGAAGAAATGGCTGCCACTAGCGAGGAGCTGTCCGGTCAGGCCATCAGCATGAACGAGCAGGTGTCGTTCTTCAAATTAAGCCACAATGTCCTGGTCACCGAAACAGCGCTTCAAAGAGCGCTGGTCAAAAAAGCTCCCCCGAAAAAAGATTCGGCCACCAGAACGGCCAAAGGAAAAGGCATACAGATACAACTCGAAACGGACCCGGACGTGTCGGATTCCCAGTTCGAACGCTATTGAACCCTTTTTAACCCCATGGAGGAAAACATGGATATTCAACACGACTCCACAAACCTTGTAAACCAGTTTCTCACCTTCCGTCTGGGTGACGAGGACTTCGCCCTGGAAATTTCCAAAGTCCGCGAAGTGCTGGATTTCACTCACATTACCAAGGTTCCCCGCACTCCGGACTTTCTGCGCGGCGTCATCAACCTGCGCGGCAACGTCGTCCCGGTGATCGATCTGCGGCAGAATCTCGGCATGGACGCAATCCAGCGCACCTCCGACACCTGCATCGTCATCGTCGAGCTGGAAATCAACGGCGACAGCCTTCAGGTGGGCGCGCTGGCGGATTCGGTCAGTGAAGTGATCGACATCGACCAGAGCCTGATCGGACCGCCGCCCAAGCTGGGCTCGAAGCTGAAAACCGAGTTCATCAAAGGCATGGGCAAGCGCGAGAGCGGCTTCGTCATCATCCTCGACATCGACAAGGTATTGTCGCTGGAGGAGCTGGAAGTGGTTGAAAAATCTGCGGATCTGGCCACGGACCAGGTGAAGGCGGCGGAGACGGCGCAGCCCTCGGCCTAATGGCGGAAGCAATAAGCGCCGAAGGCCACGAAAGCACCGAAACCGGAAGATCGTGGCGCTTCGGAACGACTCTGTGATTCTGAGTAAAGGATCGTGCGATGGTCGCGACGACGAAAGATACGGGATCGTTTCAGATTCCCCCCATGTCGGACCGCCTGTTCCGTCAGTTTCGAAAGCTCATTTTCGAACATACGGGCATTCATCTGGCCGATGGTAAAAAAACGATGGTCGCTTCGCGCATCATCAAACGGTTGCGGCGCTTGAGTCTCAAATCCTTCAACGAATACTACCTGTTCCTGCAGGACGGGCATTCGTTCGACCAGGAATTGACCTTGCTGATCGATGCGATCACGACGAACAAAACGGAATTCTTTCGTGAACACGAGCACTTCCAGATTCTCGTCAACAATGTGCTTCCGGCGCTGCACCACGACCAGGTGTGGCAGCAGTACGACGGACTGAGGATCTGGAGCGCGGGATGCTCCACCGGCGAGGAGCCGTACACGCTCTCGATGGTGCTGGCGGACGAGCCGACGACAGCGAAGTCGGGATACTCGATCCTAGCCACCGACATTTCGATGGAAGTGCTGCAAACGGCCACGCGGGCGGTCTACAGCAAAAGCCTCGTGCAGCAGATTCCCCCGAATTTTCGCTTCAAATACATGATGGCGGGCAAGGGGGATTACAAAGGCTATTTCCGCGTGCTTCCCGAAATCCGCTCCAAGGTGCGCTTCGGACAATTGAACCTGATGGACCGCTCTTTCGGCATTCAGAAGAAAATGCACATCATTTTCTGCCGAAACGTCATCATTTACTTCAATTTGGAAACCAAGCGCGACCTGATCCGCAAGTTCTACCACCAACTTCTGCCGGGCGGGTATCTGTTTCTCGGGCATTCCGAATCCCTGTCGAACGTCAACAGCGATTTCAAAACGGTCGCGCCGACGGTGTACCGCAAACCTTTCTAGCATCCAAGCGAGGATCTCCATGAACCGGAAAATCAAAGTTCTCATTATCGACGATTCGGCGGTGGTACGTCAGGCAATGACAGCGGTTCTGGAAAGCGATCCCACCATCGAAGTCATGGCCACGGCGCAAGATCCTTACATTGCAGCGCAAAAGCTTCGAAAAGAAGTGCCCGACGTCATCACGCTGGACGTCGAAATGCCGCGCATGGACGGCCTGACCTTTCTCAAAAAGCTCATGCACCAGCATCCGATCCCGGTCGTGATGTGCTCCAGCCTCACGGAAAAAGGCGCGGCCACCGCGATCAAGGCGCTGGAACTGGGTGCGGTGGACATCATCACCAAACCGAAACTGGGCGTCGGCAAATTCATCGAAGAATCCCGGATGATGATCTGCGACGCGGTGAAGGCCGCCGCGATGACGAGCCCCAAGGCTCTCCCGCAGCGACCGGCGTTTCGCGCCGAGAAAAAACTTTCGGCGGATGCGGTGCTTTCCAAGGCCACCAGCCGGGCCTTGATCCAGACCACGGAAAAAGTCGTGGTGATCGGCGCATCCACGGGCGGCACAGAAGCCCTTCGGGTGTACCTCGAAGCCCTGCCGGTGGACGCCCCCGGCACGGTGATCGTCCAGCACATGCCGGAGAAATTCACCACGTCGTTCGCCGAGCGCCTCAACGGCATCTGCCGGGTCAACGTGAAAGAAGCCGCCAACAACGATTCCGTGGTGCCGGGACGGGTGCTGATCGCGCCCGGCAACAAGCACGCGTTGCTCAAGCGCAGCGGTGCACGGTACTACGTCGAAGTGCGCGAGGGTCCGCTGGTCAGCCGCCACCGTCCCTCGGTGGACGTGCTGTTCCGTTCGGCGTCCCGCTACGCAGGGTCCAACGCGGTGGGCGTCATCATGACCGGCATGGGCGACGACGGCGCGGCGGGTATGAAGGAAATGCACGACGCCGGGGCGAAAAACGTCGCCCAGGACGAAAAAAGCTGCGTGGTGTTCGGGATGCCCAACGAAGCGATCAAGCACGGTGGCGTGGACTACGTGTTGCCGCTCGATAAAATCTGGCCCAAGGTGCTTCTGCTTTGCAAGGAGACGTCTTCCGCCACACAGGAGGCCGGGGCGGCTTCCTGAAATCGGGTCTGACGAGGAATCCTAGCCTTCGCTGTTGCAGTCCCAATCCTCGTCGCCCGGCGGGCTGCACTGATTGCATCGGAGGTCGCAGACCCAGCCTTCTCCGTAGTAATACGTGCAATCTTCATCGACTCGGCAATGCAAAGGGCCGTATTCAGCAGGCGCAAAGCGCAAACTCTCTTCCTCATCGCATTCCGTCTCTTCGCCGTCGTAGTCGCCGTCCTGGAGGCACCAGCCGTCTTCGCTGCATTACCACCCTTCGCCCACCATCTCCTCGCATTGCGCATCGTCGGAGCAAGCCGGACCTGGGCCGTACATGACGGTGGCTTCCTCGTCCTCGCAGCCGGAAAACAGCACCCATGCGGGCAACAACAGCATGAAACACGCCGCCAGCCAGCCGCGAATCGTCATGATGACCATAGGTTTTTCCTCGATTCGGCCATCCCAAACACCCGAAAGTATTAAACAATAGGGAAGTTCAGAGCGAAAGAAACGTTGTAAAGAAGGGCGTTCCCCGACTTCTAAAACTCAGGTTTCCTAGCCGCTGTTGCAGTCCCAGTCCTCGTCGCCCGGCGGGCTGCACTGGTTGCATCGGGGGTCGCAGGCCCAACCTTCGCCGTAGACATTCGTGCAATCTTCATCAACCTGGCAATACACGGGGCCGTATTCTGGTGCGTCGTAGCTCCACTCCTCGTCCACGACTTCGTCGGCATCGCCCGGAAGGAGGCACTCGTTGGAATTCGTGTCGCAGACCCAGCCTTCACCGTACAAAGTGGTGCAATCCTCGTCGTTCTGGCAAAACTGCGGGCCGTATTCGGTTTGCACGGGATCGTCTTCGTCCACTTCGGCTTCGTCTTCGTCGGCTTCGTAGGGATAGGGGCCGTATTCGGTGGGAACGGGATCATCCGCGTCGCCTTCCATTTCCTCGCCGTCGTAGTCGCCGTCCTGGAGGCACCAGCCGTCTTCGCTGCAATACCACCCTTCGCCCGCCATCTCCTCGCATTGCGCGTCGTCGGAGCACGCCGGGCCGGGGCCGTACATGACGACGGCCTCTTCGTCGTCGTCGCAGCCGGAAAACAGCACCGATGCGGGCAACAGCAGCATGAAACACGCCGCCAGCCAGCCGCGAATCGTCATGATGACCATGGTCGTCTCCTCGTTTCGACTATCCTGCGTTCAGAATATATGACGAAGTTCAACAAGGCAACTATCGTTTTCGTTTTTCCGGGGCAGGGGGCGGAAATTAAAAAAGTGCAAAATATTTCGGAGGCAATTGCAACATATTGAAATCATAAGACTTATTTCCCCTCTCCCTTGAGGGAGAGGGTTAGGGTGAGGGTGTCAAAAACTTTCCCTCACCCGGTGCTGAAGCACCGACCTCTCCCAACGGGAGAGGCGCTTGGTCCCTTCGGGTCCTTCCTGAATCCGCACTAAAAAAATTTCCGCCCCGGGGCAGGTGTCGTGCGGAAATTAAAAAAGTGCGAAATCTGTTTTTTCGTTTGAAACCTCAAAAAAGGGAGGATGAATGTAGGGGCGGGTGAAAGGAGCATAGCGACTGTAGCCCCCCGTTTTGACAGAGTTTTTCGGTTTTTGGGGAGCTCCGTTCACTTTGTTCACTACACTCGCCCCTACGTTTTTTCTCCTTGGAATAAGCTTTTACAATGTTTCGCACTCATTTCATTTCCGCCCGTGGTCGTTTCGAATATAAGGATTTCGGAACAGACTCCAAGTACCCGAAAGTCTTGAATAATTCGGGAGTTGAGACAAAAAATCGTCGGCGATTTCACCCGACACAAAGGATCTTTTTCGAAAAATGTCGGGTGAAAATCACCCGACCTACTACTACTTGTTATTCGACAACGTAAACCAGTGAATTCAAGTAGTTAGACGTGAAGACCGCTTTGGAAACAAGGGAGGCGTTTTCTCCTGAAACTCCGAAGATCCTAGCCGCCGCTGCAGTCCTGGTCCCAGTCTTGGTCACCCGCCGGGAAACACCGACCGGATGTGGTGTCGCAAACCCAGCCGCCGCCGTACAAATTGCTGCAATCTTCATCGATTTGGCAGGGCAAAGGACCGTAATCTTCCCGGGCGTCGTCTTCCCAATCCTCGTCCGCAGGATCTTCGTCGGCATCGCCCGGAGCGACGCACTCGCCGGAATTCGTATCGCAAACCCAGCCTTCGCCGTACAGGTAGGCACATTCCTCATCGCTATTGCAAGGTTGGGGACCGTATATTTCCTGGGCGTCGTAGTCCCAATCCTCATCGGTAGCGTCTTCATCAACATCGCCCGGAGCGACGCACTCGCCGGAATTCGTATCGCAGACCCAGCCTTCGCCGTATATGTTGGCACATCTCTCATCACTATAGCAGGGTTGTGGACCGTACACTTCCCGGGCGTCGTCTTCCCAGTCCTCGTCGCCGTCCTGGAGGCACCAGCCGTCTTCGCCGCAAACCCACCCCTCACCGACCATTTCCTCGCATTGCGCATCGTCGGAACACGCCGGGGCGGGACCGTACACCGCGACGCTTTGTTCGTCCTCGCAACCGGAAAACAACAATGATGCGGGTACAAACAGCATGAAGCACGCCGCCAGCCAGCCACGAATCGTCATGATTACCATAGCTTTTTCCTCGATTCGGTGATCCTGTATTCAGATTATATGACGAATGTCGGCAAGGCAACTATCATTCTTCTTAAATTGGCTCTCCCTCCGGGGATTTCCCGACCGCCTATCAAGCCGTGTCTCGCAAACATGCAAATTGATGAAAAAACGTGCAGATTCGCAAACACTCGCTTTGCGAGAGAAAACCGAGCATTGCGCGGCTTTTCACCCGAAAAAGCCTGTTTTTGTCCAGTTGCTTTACACTTTTTTCTCGCATACCCTCGACTCGTTGCGAGAAAACCGGGGGGAACTTTGCACGTTTCGTCACGGTTTGTCGCGAGTTTTGCCGCATGGATTCAGCATGACGTGAGTTTGCGTGAAAATGCACGACTTTGCAGTATATTCACGCGACTTTGTACGACCTTCCGGCAGTGGATGCACCGTGAAAAGCTACTCGCCTTCCGCCTTGTGCATCTGCCGTTTGCGTGCCTCTTCGCACATCAGGTAGGCGCAGCGTTGCGGATCGGAGCGGGTGTTTTCATACAGATGCAGGGCTCCGCCCCGGCAGCGGTCGAAGACCTCACAGGAGTTGCAGACACCTTTTTTCATCCACGAGCGGTCCCGCATGACCTGATAGCGGTTTTCCCAGACCACCTTAAAGCTTTCCTTGCGGATGTCTCCCTGGTCGAAGCAGGAACTGATTTCCGGGCAGGCACCGATTTTACCGTCGTGCTTGATGCCGCCCACCGTGATGCCTGCCCGACACTGGCAGCGATAGGGCCGCACGAGACTTTCGAACTCGCCGACGTAGCCTTCCTCGCAGTATTCCGGGTTGGGTCTCAGACCGTCCCGCCGCGCGGTCTTGACGTACTCCAACAGGTAGCGCAGGTCGGCTTCGTCGAGCAGCAGATCCTCTCGTTTCGCCGCCCGCCCGATGGGAATCACCGGGGCCAGACGCCACAGCGGCACGCGCAGAGACGCCACGTAGCGGCGCATCTCTTCGAGCGAGGCCAGCGCCGGTTTGGTGACGGTCGAAAGGATCTCCAACTTGCCGCGAAAACCCGCGTCGTGCAGGTGTTTTACCGCCTGTTCCACCTTGGCCGACACGCCTTTGCCGCGCAGGGTGTCGTTGATTTCGGGCAAGGCGTCCATCGAAAGCGAAAGCGATCCCAACTTGCTGGCGGTAATGCGCCGGGCGGCCTCGGCGTCGAGCAGCTGCCCGTTGGACACCATGCCGAAGGGGAACCCCAACTCGCCTACCAGGTCGAGGAATTCGAAAATGCCGTCCTTGAGCAGCGGTTCGCCGCCGGTGATGGCGATCATCACCTTTTTCGGCGGAAAGTCCCGCGCGATCCGGCGGATGATCTCCATCCACTCCTCGGTAGTCAACTCGTTTTTCCAGGCATCGGGCGTGCAACTGGACCCGCAGTAGACGCAGGCGAGGTTGCAGCGCCGGGAGATTTCCAAAAACAGGTAGCGTAGCGGATGGCGCTGGCAGAGATCGTCCAGCCGCTTGCCGTGCTTTCGCCATTCGAGGTATTCCGAAAAACGTTGGGAAAGGGACATGTTTTCACCCTTTTGGACATATGGAGATGTTTTTTCATACTACAGGATACGACGAGATGCGAACGTTGCGTCATGCATCGGGAATTATTCGGACGTGACAAAAGGCGGAAATTAAATGAGTGCGAAACATTGTAAAAGCTTATTCCAAGGAGAAAAAACGTAAGGGCGAGTGTAGTGAACAAAGTGAACGGAGCTCCCCAAAAACCGAAAAACTCTGTCAAAACGGGGGGCTACAGTCGCTATGCTCCTTTCACCCGCCCCTACATTCACCCTCCCTTTTTTGAGGTTTCAAACGAAAAAACAGATTTTACACTATTTTAATGCCCGCCCCCCTTCCGCCTCCAAACTTGTCGTCTTCGTCAAAATCGGGTAGTTTAGACAACATCCCGATATTCCGAGAGAAAATCTCAACGACACGAGCACCCCATGAAACCATTTATCCCCTGCCTTTTCTTGCTGTTCGGCTTGCTTCTCGCCGGATGTGGCGGCGACGATGCCACCTCCGACCCGACCTCGAATTCCAATGGGGATTCGGACCGTTCCACCTCCGAAACGGAATGGGACAGCGGTTTCAATCCTCCCGGAGACACGGACACGGATGAATTTTCCGAGTATCTTCCCGGCGATGAAGACGACCTCGACGGGCCGGAAGACGAAACCGAAACCACCGAGGACGACCGGGACGCGGACGACGTTTTCGAGCGCGAAACGATCCCGGAAAACGAACGCGAGACGACGCCGGAAATCGAGCGGGAAGAGGCGGACGATCCCGGCGATTTCGCCTGCGACCGACTGGACTTCTGCCCGTCGAACCAGGTGTGCAACCTGGCTCTCGGTCGCTGCGAAAAGCGCTCCACTTTCGTGGACTACAACCAGCAGTTCTTTTCCTTCCATCCCCGCGTGGGACGAAGCGGGGATTTGCTGGTGATCGACGGACAGGCGTTTTATACGAGCCTGGCGGGAAATTTCAGCGTCAAGGTCTGGATCGGCGCCACGCAATTGCAGTTCCTCCAGTTCATCGCCTGGGACGAAAACCGCCTGCTGGTGCGCATTCCCAGCGGCGCTTCGGGATTAATCGGCGTGCAGTGCGAAACCGGATATTTCCTGCAAAGCAGCGAGGAATTCGGGGTGGCCCCGGAAGGCACAATCGCCTGCGACGGATCGACCCCTGCCGCCCGCAACGAAACGGCTTCGACGCCCACGCAGATCGGCCCCTACGCCGCCGGATACCTCGACTACACCAACGAGGGCGTGCGCGTGTTCTACCCGGCCTCCTGCGGCTCGCTGCGCAGGCCGGGCGTTCCGGGAACCTATCCGCTGGTGGCGATTCTGCACGGCAACGGGGCAGGCCATGTAAACTACGAATATCTGGGGCAGTTGCTCGCCAGTCGGGGTTTCGTGGTGGTCAATCCTCCCAGCACCCATACGAACAGCTACGACGAGGAGGTCATCCGCACGCTGAAAAACAGCATCGAGCCGTTTCACGACACGGACCTGGGCGGCCTTCATCCGGCCTTGTCGGGACTGTCCACGACCGGGGAGTTGGGCTTTATCTGCCACTCGCGCGGCTGCGGTCGCCAGATGGAATTGATGGGAGACTATCCAAGCCTCGCCAGAGACACCGAAGCCTCGGTGTTCCTGGGACCCGTGGGCAGCAACGAGGTGGTTCCCGGCCATTTCATGTCGATCGGCGCCACGAATGACGGCCAGAGTTTTGCGAGCTACTACACCGGCGACTACAATCGCCACTCCGCGCCGAAATGGCTGGTCGAGATTCAGGGCGGCAACCACAGCCTTTTCGCCGACGCGAAAACCTATTTCAGCATGGACGGCGTACCCGCTCCGTCGCGCCAGCGGCAGCTTTCCATCGTGGCTTCGTTCGTCGTTCCCTTGATGGAGCGGGCTTTCGGCAAGGCGGAACCCCATTCGGAGTGGCTCGACGACCCGCCGGAAAGTACGGATTACACGGTGGAATCCGACCTGTAGAGGCCGATTTTCCCGCATTCGCGTGCAATGCTTCCATGGGGACAAAAATCCCCACAACTGTTCGAAATACCTGCTTTTTCCTGGCGTTTGGGAACCCTGACCCTACGAGAATGGCTCAAGAACGTTATAGTAGTAACGGTTTTCCCTTGACTTCGATCCGTCAGATACATAATTATTCCGTAATCGACCATGGGGAGTTTCTGGATATCCAGGAGAAAGGTTCAGTTTATGGCCTCCGAGGAACAGTACGAAATTTTCAACGACTACTTTTCTGAAGACGCGATCGAAAGCCTCTTCGATAACCTTCCCCAAGAGACGCTGGACGAACTGTTGCAGGTCATTCAGCTCGTGGACAAGAAAATGGGGATGTATAAGAAGAAAATCAAAGACTTAGAGGCCAAGTAATCGTATCGTAAACCCTCCGATGACGAACCTCGCAGCCGCGCCGTTGCGAGGTTCGTTTCGTTTTTATTCCCTGTTTCGCCTTTTTCGATACATCAATTTTTTTCAAGAAAACGTGGATTCGAAGGTCGGCGATTTTCGGAAATTGTCGGGGGAAGAATCGCCCGGCATATGATTTTCCGAAAAAATTCACACCGATGAAGACATAGATGAT
Source organism: Myxococcota bacterium (assembly GCA_963663525.2). Classification (GTDB taxonomy): domain Bacteria; phylum Myxococcota_A; class SURF-8; order SURF-8. Next base: position 426,159 of record CAXXHC010000001.1, on the reverse strand, counting down.
TTCGGGATATTGCCCGTTTCCGGGCTCCGTGCTATGCTGGGTCGTTTTTCGGGAGCCACACTCGGCGACCCTTTTCAATCGACGTTTCGGGAGGATACACCATGCCAGAACGGCAGTACACATGCGATGATCGGCAATGGATGGCGGAAGAAGGACTCAGCGCGGCCCAGGTATTGGCCGCCGGAGGCATCGAAACGACCGCCGACACCGTAGCCGCAAAATACAACGATACCCTGATCGACCTTTCCCTCACGCTCACCGAGGGCGGACGCCTCGAGCCGGTGGAACTCGACAGCGAGGACGGAATCGAAGTGATGCGCCACACGGCGGCCCACGTGATGGCTCAGGCGATTCTGCGGGTGTATTCCAACGCGAAACTGGCCATCGGTCCCACGGTGGAAAACGGCTTCTATTACGACATCGATTTCGGCGACGTGGAGTTTTCTTCCAGCGATTTCAAGCGGATACAGTCCGAGATGCAGAAAATCGTCAAAAAGAAATTCCCCATCGAGCGCCGCGAAGTCACCCGCGAGGAAGCCCTCGCGAAGTGGGAGCCGGAAGGGGAAATCTACAAAGTCGAACTGATTCAGGACTTGCCCGAAGGCGAGACGATCAGCACCTACAGCCAGGGCGAATTCACCGACCTCTGCCGGGGCCCCCACGCGCCGCACACGGGGTTCGTCAAAGCTTTCAAACTGATGAGCGTGGCGGGTGCGTACTGGCGCGGCGACGAGAAACGGCAGCAGCTCACCCGCATTTACGGCACCGCATGGCCGAACAAAGACGCGCTCAAAGACTACCTCCACCGCCTGGAAGAAGCGGAAAAGCGCGACCACCGGAAACTCGCCAGACAGTTGGAATTGTTCATGATTTCCGAAGAGGCGGGCAAGGGACTGCCCCTGTGGCTGCCCAACGGGACGATCATCCGGGAAGAGCTTGAAAAGCTGGCCAAGGAAAAAGAGTTCGATTACGGCTACGAGCGCGTGGCGACGCCGCACATCACCCGCCAGGAGTTGTACTGGCGCTCCGGGCACCTGCCGTACTACAAAGACACGATGTTCCCGCCATTGTCCATGAAAGACAAGGACAAGGACGAGGACGAGGTGTTTTATCTCAAGCCGATGAACTGCCCGCACCATCACATGATCTACGCCGCCCGCCCGCGTTCCTACCGCGAATTGCCGTTGCGGCTCTCGGAGTACGGGCAGGTGTATCGCTACGAAAAATCCGGCGAGTTGGCGGGAATCCTGCGCGTGCGTGGCATGTGCATGAACGACGCCCACCTGTACGTCCGCGAAGACCAGTTGAAAGAGGAATTCAAGCTCGTGATGCAGATGCACAAGGAGTATTACGAGCTTTTCGGTCTGAAAGACTACTACATGCGGCTTTCGCTGGGCGATCCGGCGGACGACAAGAAGTATTTCAAAGACGACGCTCTGTGGCGCAAGGCCGAGAAAATCTGCGCCGAGGCGATGGACGCCGCCGGCATGACCTACAAGACCGTGCGCGGCGAAGCGGCGTTCTACGGTCCCAAAGTGGACGTGCAGTTCAAAAACGTGATGGGACGCGAGGAAACCAACGGCACGAACCAGGTCGATTTCCTCGCCGCCGAGCGCTTCAACCTGCGCTACATCGGTTCCGACGGCCAGGAGCACAAGCCGGTGGTGCTGCACCGCGCTCCGCTGGGCACCCACGAGCGCTTCATCGCCTTCCTCATCGAGCACTACGCGGGCGCGTTCCCGCTGTGGATGAGTCCGAAACAGGTGGTGGTGATCCCCGTGGCGGCGGCCTTCGCCGACTACGCCCACAAGATCAGCGCCGAGTTGCGTGCCGCCCGGATTCGCTCGGAGGTGGACGACTCGACCGAAACCCTCAACAAACGCATCCGCACGGCGATCACCCACTGGAAAACACCCTGCGTGCTGGTGGTGGGAGAGCGTGAAGCGAGCCAGGAAAGCGTCACGCTGCGCCAGTACGGCATCAATGAACAAAAGCAGATGCCGTTTGCCGAATTCAAAGCCTGGGCTTTGGAACAAATCCGCACCCGCGCGTTGCCGGATCGGGAGTTGTAAGAGGGAAAATCGAAAGTGAGAAAAGAAACGGCGGAAGCGAGTCCTCACGGACTCGCTTCCGCCGTTCGTGTTTGTTCATGGGTTACGTTCGCGGTCAGGTAATTGCTTTTAGCGTTCATTTTTATAGCGGGTGCCATGGGCCAACCGCAGGTTGCCCATGAGCATCGTTCGTACACGGGTAAGCGGACGTTTCACGTCGCTTCGCCCATACCACCCTTTGGTTCCAGTGGTTTCTATCGTTAAAATCAAATACTAACCGCTCTTACTTGCTTGCTCCGCTTTCCCAACCTTTTTTCAAGGCTCGCAGTCCGTTGCGATACAAAATCTGGTCGATTTCGTCGTCCGAGAAGAATTTCTTCATCTCCTCGACGATGCCGCCGAGCTGATCCGGGGTGAAGCAGTCCTTGAAGGGGTCCGTCAGGCCGTCGAAATCCGTGCCGATGCCGATGCAGGAGACGTCACCCACCAGGTTGCGGATATACACCATGTTTTCCACGAGATCCGCGATACCCCGACCGTCCGAGCCGTGGCGCTTTACGGGGTCCACCAGCCAGCGACGGGAGAGAATCAGCCCGACCACCCCGCCCAGCTTGTGAATGCGGCGTACTTCGTCGTCGGAAAGGTTGTATTCGTGGTCGAAAAAGTGCTTCAGCCCGACGTGGGAGGCGATTACCGGGCGGTCGTACTCCTCGCAAAGGTCGTAAATGGCCCAGCGGGCGTGTTCCTGGCAGTGGGCGAGGTCGATTAAAATTCCCATTTCCAGCAACTTGCGGGCAAAGGGCTCGGTCAGCTTCGAAGGATCGCCCCAGCGCCAGCTTGCACGCTTCATCTGGAACACCGTGTCGTCCCGCCGGGGGACGATGCGACCGTTTTTCTTCGTGGGAATGTACTCGGTGCCGTCGGTCTGGGGACAGAACATGTTGTCCCAGAAATGGCCCAGCGTAATCATGCTGACGCCGCGCTGTTTCAGGTATTCGAGGCGGCTTTTCGTGCGCTCCCAGAAGTATTCGACCGACTCTCCCTTTTCCGGTCCGTAGCCCAGCGCGTGCGAACCCTCGATGGCGTGGACCATGGCGATTTCGTTGTCGGAAAGCGTGTCGAGATCCTCCACGCGGGTCACCATTTTCAGGCGCTTTTTCCCATTGCGCACCCGCTTGTTGGTGTTTTCCACCGAACGCTCCAGCGTATCCATCATGCCGAGCAGGGTTTCCCAGGGGTCCGCCGTGCGTAGCGGTCCGTAAAACCACGGGGCGAAAGTCCAGGAAATCGCCCGGAAAGGCGCTTTGATGCCTTTGCCGACGAAACCCTTTTCGATCACGTAATGGGCGCAGAGCATCACCTTTTCGGGGCTTTTATGCAGGTTTCCGTAGCGCGTGCGAAAGCTTAACGGGTTCCAGAACGCCCCCGAATACATCAGGGCGTGGAAGGTGTCGCTCAGGTAGGGCAGGTAGTACATTTTCAGACTGGGGTGGATGTGCAGGTCCAACAATCGGCTCATAGGGTACCTCTTCGATCGCATTACGAATCAACCCGCGAAAAGCGCCGTCCCGTTCGTTTTCCGTAGGTCGCCGTCGGGTGAAAGTTCAATCCATGCTCATCAGCGGCGGACCGTCCATGCATCGGGCCACCATGCGCCACCCAGCCGGATCGACCAGGTAGCTGTAATGGGTAAACGGCGTGGCGTCGATGGCTTCGCTGCCGGGCAGAATCGCCGCGCGGGAGGGAAGGATCAACAGATCGCCGCCACTCCAGAAACTAATGCTTTTTATGGTGCGAGGCCATGTTTTTTCGTTCAACTTTCGTATCAATTCGCTGTCGGGACGCAACTGCCGGGTGATTTCCGTGTTGGCGTAGCGTGCGGCGTGGGTGCCGAGGTGGGGACTGCCAAGCGTCACGAGCGAAGCCGTGGCGTCCTCCATGCCGTATTCCTGAATCGCCAGCCGGGAAACTACCCCGCCCAGGCTATGGGCGACGAGATCCACCTGCGGCGCGCCGGTGACGTTCCGCACCCGATCCACGAACGTGACGAGCGACCGCGCCATCTGGTCCACGTCGTTGTCATCGCCGAAATGCACGCTGTAGCTTCGCGTGCGTCCCAAAAGCGCCAGAAACGCGGCATGGCCGAGAAAATTCCCACGGTTGCCGCCCAATCCATGCACGAATACCAGCGGACGGCAGCCGTCGTCCTTTTTCGGAAGCACCGGATCGGTTTTCGGCGCCAGAAGGCTCAAACCCAATAGCGGTGTCTGCAGCAGGTGCCGTCCCACGTCAGGATCGATTTTGTGCAGGGCTTCCATCACGGAGCGTCCCACGAAGCGCCCCGCTTCGCCGGTCGCTCGGGAAAGAGAACGCCACAGGTTGGAAGAAGGGTTCATGGCTCACTCCTTTTCCGGCGTGGTCGGATCGTTGCCTCCGGAAGGCGGCGAGGTGTTTTCTTCGGCTGGCGAGGAAGGGTTTTCTTCTGTAATATTCACGGGTTTCGCTTCGGCTTTCCACTTTTTCATCTGCTTGCGCGCGGTGTATATGGCGTTCTGAAAATTCCGCAGGCGCTTTCTCCAGCGTTCGACGCCCAGCGAGAGCCGCCGGATGCGCTCGCCCATGTCTTCGAGAATCTCCGCCGCTCTCTCCACGGTCTGGGCGTCGGGTTTGCCTCGCAGCCAAAGCCTCGTTTCCCCCGCATCGGACGATCCGAAAAGCCCAATGATTTCACCGATTTCGTCGAGCGAATACGAGAAAAGCTGCAAGTCCTGGATCTGGCGGCAGAAACTCACTACGCGCTCATCGTACAGGCGGAATCCTCCCTCGCTGCGACTCGTGGGTTGGATCAGGCCGCGTTCTTCCCAGTATTTGACCGTTCGGACGTTGACCCCGCTGGAGTTCGCCAACTCGCCGACCGTGAACAGATTGCGCACGCCTTCATGCTTCTTGCGGCTTTCGGTCGCGCCGGGCAGGCCGATTTTTCTCGATATTTTCCTGATCTCGTCGGTGGAATATCCCATCTCGTGCAGTTGATTCACTTTTTCGAGCAGGGGAAAATCCTCTGTCGTGAAAAGAGGTTGCGTGCCATCGGCCACGATCGTGGTTTCGACGACGCCTTCCTGCAACCATTTTTCCAGCAACGCCTCTTCCAGGCCGAGATGCATGGCGGCTTCTTCGATCGTATAAATTTTGGTATCCATCGGCACTCCTTCAAAGTGACAGTGTACGTACAGTTTAAGTCCATCAAACTGTACGTCAAGGTATAGTTTGAAAAAATCGCGATTCGACGCTTTATTTTCGCCGACAATGCGTTCTAAAAGATTTATTAAGCTTTTATTTCATGTAGTTACGAGATTTTAACAACAGATAGAGAGGGCCGGTCGGGTAGTTATTTCACGCGATTTACGACCATTCAAACCTGACAGTGTACGTACAGTTTGAACTCGTCAAAGTGTACGTATAGGTACAGTTTGGAAAATCTTGAAAATGGTGTCCGTCTTGAGTCATAGACAGGAGAATAGTAGGTCAGGTGATTGTTTCACCCGACACAGAGTATTGACAAACCTCCTGAACTTGATTTCCAGCACCAATTTAGCCCGCATTATTCATGAGGATCGTAGCGAGACGCCGAAAACCGAAGATATTTCATGAAGTTGGACCGATTTTCACCCGCAGGCATACTTTACAGTCTGTCGAGGATGAAAATCGGGAAACAAGTGAAAGATCAAGGATTTTCAAGTCGCAGCAGATTCTTCATGAATTATTAAAAAGTCTTCTTCCGCAGTCGCGCGCAAGCGCGCATTGCGGAAAAGAACTCTGTACGAAGGCGCTTTACTCCGAAGTCTCGCTATGTGGAATGAATGACGTGCGGTTGTTTTGAAAGGTTCGACTCGGCTCCGAGCCGTGTTGAAAAGAGGGAGAATGGTGTTTGCGCTTCCTGGGAATCATGGTTTTCGTCTGCGATCTTTCATTTTCGAAGGTCCTTTGGGCGGTATTGACGGCTGCTTTTCGCCCTCCGGACACACGGCGCCCGTCTTCTTCGTGGAGGTTCCGTCTGATCCGGCACGCAGGTAATGCAACGAGCGTATTTTCACACGAGCTCAGACGGGCGGTGAAGCGCCTGCCATTTCCGGTCTTTTCGCCTGCCCGAGTTCGTTTCCGTTTGGCGGATAGGCCGTCATGTTTTGTGCGCCGTCCGGCCTATCATGCTCCGTGACGAGTTCCAGCCGTCCCTTCTTGCACACCGGACACAAGAGCGGATCGTGCCCGGTGAGCGCCAGGTAGCGCTCGTCCCAGCTCATCTCGTCGTATCGCTCGATGGGTTCGGGTTCCGGCGCGCCGAGCAAGTCACGGCAACGCTTGATATTCCTCGCCCGAAAGCGGTTGGCGTGCAAGCCGTAATGCCGGATGCGCGTAAAGCCCTTGGGGAGAACGTGCATCAGGAAGCGCCGGATAAATTCGGTCGCCGAAAGAGTCATGACGCGCTTTTCCCCTTCCTTTTTGTAATCCTTGTACCGGAAGGAAACCTTGCCGTCTTTCATTGCGATCAAGCGCTGATCGGAGAAGGCCGTGCGATGAGTGTACCTGGCCAGGTAGTTGAGCGTCGTCTCCGGCCCGCCGAAGGGCGCTTTGGCGTAGACATGCCATTTCATCCCACGGTGCGTTTTGATGAACCGATCGAAAGCTTTCGGGCCGGCGAATTTCCCGGACTTTCCGGTAAAACGCAGTTTGCCCGCTTCATAGGCCCTTTTGAGCGCCTCCAGAAACAATCGCCTGAAGAGACTCTTCAGAACGTTCACATGCAGAAAGAAGTCCTCGCGGCAAGTCACCCAGCTTTTGCCGTCGGGCGAAATCCCGCCTCCGGGGACGATCATATGGACGTGGGGATGATGCAGCAAGGTGCTGCCCCAGGTATGCAGCACGCTGGTGAAGCCGATGTTCGCGCCCAGATGCCTGGGATCCCCGGCGATCGTGAGCATGGTTTTCGCCGAGGTCTTGAAGAGGATGTCGTAGATCACGCGCCGGTTGATCAGCGCCAAATCCTCTATCTCTTTCGGGATGGTGAAGACGATGTGAAAGTACGGTACGGGCAAGAGCTCGGCTCTGCGTCCGGCCAGCCACGTGGCCGAGGCCAGAGCGCCGCATTTGGGGCAGGCGCGATTGCCGCATGAGTTGTAGCCTTTGGTTTCGTGTCCGCATTGGTTGCAGCGTCTGTGCTCGCAGTGTCCGCCCATCTCGTTGGTGCGGCAGGCCATGATGTCACGAGCGGCCTTGGTCTGCTCGGGCGACAGGAGATTGCCGTACAGACCGAGAAACTCATCCCAATTCTTCCGGAGAAGTTCGGCCGTCGTGAGTCTGCTATTCGCCATGATTCGCCTCCGATCCCGGCAGGAGGTCGAAGGGGCTTTGCATCCCGGCGATGCGCGCCGTGGCGATGTGGGTGTAAATGGCCGTGGTGGATAAGGAAGCGTGCCCCAGGAGCACCTGGATCGTGCGTAGATCGACGCCGTTCTCCAGCATATGGGTGGCGAAGCTGTGGCGAAAACTATGAGGCGTTACCTTTTTGCTCGGCGCCAACCCCGATTGAATGGAGATTTTTTTGCAGACAATTTGGATGGAAGTGGTCGTAATGCAGCGTCCCTTAATTCTTCCTGGAAACAGCCATGGATTCTTACTGTTTGCCTGATGTTTTCCCGGCTTGCATGTTCTCCAGTAGTCCCGTAAGATGAGCAGCAGTTTCGGAGACAGCACGGTGTAGCGATCTTTGCTCATCTTGCCTTGGCGAACGCGGATGACCATTCTCTGGCTATCGATGTCGCTCGCCCGCAGATTCGCCGCTTCCGAGACGCGTAGACCGGAAGCGTACATGACCTGGAAGATCGTGCGATACCTGACGTTTTGGACGGCGTCTAGAAAACGGACGACTTCCGAAGGCGCAAGTACCACGGGAAGCGTTTTGGGCTCCCTGGCCGCTGGTATTGCCGCCAGCGGCCAGGGGCGGTCCATGACGTTGAGAAAGAAAAAGCGAAAAACCCGGGCATGAGAATTGACGCTCCCCGGAGTGAATCCGCGTTTCTCATGAAGATAAAGCAGGTAGTCGCGGATCTCCTCCAGGCTGATTCGTCCCAACTGCTTGCCGACGTGCTGCTCGAGTTTTTTCAACCTGCGCAGATAGTCGGCCTGCGTGGAGGCGGAAAGGTTTCTCAACTTCATCTGCCGCACCATTCGTTGACGTGCGCTTCTCATATCCGGCCTCCTTTCACGGCTTCGCATGCATGGAAAGATGTTGCTTTCTTCCGAGTGATGAAACTGGCCAGGACGAGACGGATGGAGGTGCAGCGCAGGATGTGCCTGACCTCGCGTGGGTTGTCTGCTTGCGTCAGGCGATGCCTGAAGAAGGAATAGCGCAGTGTCTTCTCGATCGTCGTATAATCGAAACCTCCATCCATTGCAGCTTGCCTGATTGCCTTTTGCATGGGACCGGGAGTCAAGGGATTGTCATGGCCATCGCGTGTGAAAAGCAGATCCGTTCGAGGCCTAGTGTCGCGCCACCACCGGCGCAGGGTTGTGAGAGTTTCCGAGTGAAGCGGAACGAATTGGGGCCAGGCGCTGTTTGAAGAAGTCAGGCGGATCAGCATCCTTTTGCTATCGATATCCCCCGTCCTCAGGCGACAGGTCTCGCCCAGGCGCAAACCGCCGCCGAATGCTACGATCAAAACCGTTTTGTGAAGCTCAGAGGCAACGCCCTCAAACAGCCGGTCCATCTCGCTCTTCGTGAGCGGATCGGGAACCGGTCCCGGCTTGCCGGGAGAAAGAAAACAGGCTGCGACACCTGGACGATCCAGCGTCACGAAATAGAGAAACTTGAGCGCCATCAGCGCCTGCTGCCGGAAACTGTCCGGTCGCTTTTCCGCTCTCGCCAGGTGCCGGATCCATGCCTCAATTTCAGCCGCGCCCAGTTGATCCGGCGATCGCTTGAAATGTCGGACATACGATTCGGCGTGGTTCAGATACTGTTTGCGCGTGGCAAGGCGCAGCCCGTACCGTAAAAGATCCTCGCTCATTCTTTCTTTGAGATGTCCCATGAGTCTCCTCCTCGTGATTGACGCCGCCCGGAAATCGGACGACTGAAATCACAAGGATGTCGGGGTCATGGGAATTCAGGCAAGGTATTGCGGGAGAAAACGGGAAGATTGCAAACGCGCCAAAGGGCTTCAACGCAGGATACGATCACAAAAATATGGCTGGAGTCGAGCAAGAACTTACGGACAGGCAGGGGCTAAAAACTGCCGCGAAGCGGCTTCGTACATGCGGGTTAGCATAAATGTCATTCCCGCGCAGGCGGGAATCCAGAGCAATATCAAGCACATGGACCCCCGCCTTCGCGGGGGTGACAGATGTTTCTACAAAGATAGATACTTTGTCAGCAAGCTGGCCGTCGGGGCCGTCGGGTTGGAAACCCGACGTGAAACGCATGGTTCAGGTCAGGAGACCTGAACCAACGGATTAGATAATTGTTTCACCCGACACCCTCTAAAATGTGGGGTAAAACAATTAACCGACCCACAAAACTTATAAGCATCTGTTTTTAGACGGTTTTCAGGTGTGATGCTCGATGGCCTGCCGCAGGAATGGATCTTTGAGCGGCACCGGGGCGTGGCGCTTCATCGAGATGGAGAACACGAGGTAAAACGCCCCGGCGAATCCCAGAAACACCAGGAATTCGAGCCACGGAACATGCGCGTGGGCGCCGTGTTCGCCGTGACCGCCCACAGCCGGAGCCACCAGCAGAAACAGATGGAAAAACTGCGCCAGCAGCACCAGCAGCGAAAACGCCGCCACCGCCACCGGATGGCGTTTGACGTGGCGCGAGGTCAGCACCACGAAAGGAATCACGAATTTCACGAACGGCAGCACGATCATGTACGGCAACCAACCGTCGCCGCGTGCGAGAAAATACATCGTTTCCTCGGGAAGATTGCCGTACCAGATCAGCAGGAACTGGCAGAAATAGATATAGGCCCAGAAGCCGGTGAAGGCGTACATCATCTTCGCCACGTCGTGAAGGTGGTTCTCGGTGACGAAGCCCTTCAGCCGTCCGGTCAGCAGATACCAAGCCGCGACCAGCGACATGAAGGCCAGACCGGTCTGCATCATGTCGGTGAAGGTCATGACGGCGTACATCGTCGAAAACCAGTGCGGCTCCAAAGACATCAGATAGAGATAGCTCAACGCCGTGAAGGTGAGGGCGAACAGCACGAGAAACACCGCGCCGAGCTTCCAGTTGGCGAAGGTCAGTTTGACGTCCCCCGTTTCGTCCTGGCGACGGGAGTTGCGGTTCATCAGTCCGTTGAACACCAGATACGCGGCGAAACTGATGCCCACGATGATGTAAAACGAGGTCATGTTGAGAAACGGCTCCTTGTGACGCAGCAACTCGTCGGCCTGCACGGCGTCGTGGTGCGTCCAGTGGTACAGGGAATGCGCGCCCAGCCCCAGCAGCAGCCCCGAAAGTGCCGCGAACGGCAGCCACGCGGCCATCGCCTCGGACACCCTGCGCAACGGAACCGACCAGACGCCTTTGGACAGGTATTGGATCGCGTTCCAGGCCGTGCCGAATATCCCCAGGCTGAAAAAGTAGAACATCGCCACGAGGTAGGCCGTCCAGGCCCGCTCGTGCTGCCCGGAGAGAAGCGCCCAGGCGAACGTCCCCGCACCGATCGCGAGAAACAGCAGGGCCACGACCGTGCCCGAAAGCGGAAACGTCAATTTTTCCGGGGCCTTGAGAGTGATTGTTTCGCTGTGGTGACTCATCGTTTCTCCAATACGACTAAGGCGTCGGCGACATAGGGGAATTCGTGTCCGTTTCCGCGTCCACCGCTTCGGCGTCCTCGGAAGCCCGGCGGGCTTCCTCCTCGGCCTCGCGTTCGGCTTCCCAGGCTGCAAGGTCGTTTTCCGTAGGCGGCGCTACGGGAAGTTTCGCCTGGAGGCTACGAATGTATTGCACGACCGACCATAAATCTTCCGGTTCGAGCTGCGTGGAATGGCTGGGCATCGAGGCCTGTCCCCGCATGGGAACGTGGAAGATCCGGGCGTCGGTGTACTCCCGTACCCGTTTGCGCATCAGGCTGGGCGGCGCGGGAAAAAGCTGGGTCAGGTTGCCGTCTCCCGCCGCCTCTTTCCCGTGGCAGACGATGCAGACGTTTTCGAACACCGTCTTTCCGTAGGCGATGCGCTCCGGCGTCGTTTCGTAAGGATTCCGGGCACTTCGCGCGGCCAACTCGGCGTCCTCCTGCTCGAAGGGATAGACGAACTGCCCCACGGCGACCGCCCCTTCGGGAGGTTTTCGCATCCCTATGGGATTCGGGCCGAAAAGATCGGTGCGTTGGGGTTTCAGTTTGGGCTGGTCGCCCATGTCCGTCCAGTTCAGTTCGTAAAACGGCTCCGCTCCCGCCGGAACGCCCACTTCCCAGCCGGGAAAATCCCCCGGTCCGCAGGACCACCCCGCCACGGCGGAAAAGGCCAACAGGCAAAGCGCCGGAATTCTACTCCACATCGCGATCCTCCTCGTCGATCGGGCGCACGTCCCGCACCCGCAATTCCCGCAGAAATTCCGCCGTTTTCTCACGATCGAAAGCCGGATCTTCGGAACTGATCCACAGCACGAAGCGGTCCACCGTCGCTCCGGTGCGGACGTTCAACACCGGCGGTTGGGGCACCGTCCATCGCTTTCCCGCAAAAATGGCGATGACCGCCGTCCCGATGCCCGCGAACAGCACCATCAGCTCGAAGGTGATCGGAATGAACGACGGCCAGGCCATGAACGGCTTGCCGCCGAAATTCATCGGCCACAGCAGCACCATGATGCCCACCATCATGACCTGTGCCGCGAGGATGCCGGTAGCGGCCAGTCCCGCCGTCATCCACGGTACCCAGGAGCGCTTCAGGCCCATCGCTTCGTCCATGCCGTGCACGGGAAACGGAGTCAGCACGTCGAAGCGCGTGTACTCGGAATCTCGAATGCGCTTCGCCGCAGCCAATGCCTCGTCCGGCGTGCACACATAGCCGAAAACGCCCAATGTCGTGTCGGAACGGCTCATTTCACGCCTCCTCGCTTGCATCGTCTTCCGGACGGCAACGGGCCACCTCCGGGTCCATCACCCCTTTGACTTCGGACATGGCGATGGACGGCAGGAAACGGACGAACAGCAGGAACAAGGTGAAAAACAGGCCGAACGATCCGATGAGGATCGACCAGTCGAAGAACGTCATGTGGTACATGCCCCAGCTCGACGGCAGAAAGTCGCGATGCAGCGAGGTGACGATAATCACGTAGCGCTCGAACCACATGCCGACGTTGACCAGGATCGCGATGACGAGCAACGTATAGGGATTGCGGCGGATCTTCTTGATCCAGAAAAACTGGGGAATGATCGCGTTGCAGGTGAACATGATGAAGTACGACCATCCGTAGGGACCGAAAGCGCGGTTGCGGAACACGAAGCCCTCGTATTCGCTGCCGGAGTACCATGCGACGAAAAATTCCGTCGAGTAGGCCAATCCCACCAGCATACCCGTGAGCATGATGATTTTCGCCATCGCCTCCATGTGGTTGATCGTAATGTAGTTTTTCAGGTTGAAGACCTGGCGCATGAAGACCATCAACGTCAGCACCATCGCGAAACCGGAGAAAATCGCCCCGATGACGAAGTACGGCGGGAAGATCGTCGTATGCCAGCCGGGCATGATGGAGGTGGCGAAGTCGAACGAGACGATGGTATGCACCGAAAACACGAGCGGCGTAGCCAGCGCGGCGAGAATCAGGTAGGCCGCCTCGTAATGTTTCCACGCGCGGTTGGAGCCGGTCCAGCCCAAAGACAACCAGTGGTACAGCTTGCGCCGCCACGGATGGGTGGCGCGGTCGCGGATGGTCGCGAGGTCGGGCAGAAGCCCTACATACCAGAAAACCGCCGAGATCGTGCCGTAGGTCGAAATCGCGAAGATGTCCCAGGCCAGCGCGCTGTTGAAATTGATCCACAGCGGGCCGCGCCCGTTGGGAATGGGCATCAGCCAGTAGGCGAACCAAGGACGCCCCAGGTGGATGATGGGAAAAATTCCCGCGCAGGCCACGGCAAACAGCGTCATCGCCTCGGCGGAACGGTTGATCGCCGTGCGCCATTTCTGCCGGAAAAGGAACAGCACGGCGGAAATCAGCGTTCCGGCATGGCCGATGCCGATCCAGAAGACGAAGTTGACGATGAACGTACCCCAGCCCACCGGGTGATTGATCCCGACGACACCTTCTCCCACGTAGAACAGCGTCGCCAACGAGAACAGCAGCAGTCCCAACATGCTGCCTGCGATGAAAAAGCAGATCCACCAGCGCCTCGTCGGGAAATTCTCCACGTGAAAGGCGATGTCCCGATCCACGTCGGCGTAGGTTTTGTTTCCCGTGACCAGCGGTTCGGAGATCAACTCGCTTCCGCCGAAGGGTCCGACGCCCTCCACGGCGATCGGCACGCCGTGAAGGTCGCTGTCTCCGGCAAAGGTTTCGTAAGGACTTTTCATGGTTTCACTTTTCATTGCGGACCTTCGTCAGATAGGCGATGGACGGAATGACGTTCGTAATTTCCAGGATTTTCATGGCGCGCGGGCTTTTTCCCGTGCGCGAGACGTTCGAGGCGGAATCCAGGACGTTGCCGAAGACGATGGCCTTCGAAGGACAGGCGGCCATACAGGCGGGAACGACCTCGCCGTCCCGCAACTCCCCTTTTCGTCCCTCCCGACGCGCCTTTTCGCGCGCGTCCATGATGCGTTGCACACAGAACGAGCATTTTTCCATCACGCCCCGGTAACGAACCGTCACCTCCGGGTTGTTTTTCATCTGCATTTTTCCGCGCACGTTGAGCGTGGCGTGCCGCTTGATTTCGGGAATCAGCACCTGGAACAGCAGGTTGGGGCGGGGTTTCTGGTAGTCGAACCAGTTGAAGCGCCGCACCTTGAACGGACAGTTGTTGGCGCAATACCGGGTGCCCACGCAGCGGTTGTATACCTGCTGGTTCAGGCCGTCCTCGCTGTGCATCGTCGCCACGAAGGGGCAGACCGTCTCGCAGGGCGCGTTTTCGCAATGCTGGCACAGCATCGGCTGGAACAGCGTCTTCGGCTCCTCCACGACCTCCGGCGGCGCCTGGAACACCGAATCGTCCCAGCCGCCTTTCTTTTCCGGCGCGTCGTAATAGCGGTCGATGCGCATCCAGGACATCTCCCGACCATCGAGCACGCCCCGTTTTCCGACCACCGGAATGTTGTTTTCGGCCTGGCAGGCGACGACGCAGTTTCCGCAGCCGGTGCAGCGCGAAAGGTCGATGGTCATCCCCCAGCGAATGTCCTTGCTTTCGTGCTTGGGCCAGATCGACTCACCCCCCGGAGTCTGTCCGGTGCCGGAGGCCGGGTCGGCCAGATATGAGGAAAGCGAGGCGACGGGAACCAGGGGTCGCCGCACCCGGTCGAGGACGTCGCCGCCCTGACAGATGGCCAAGGGCTCGTTTCCATTGGCTTTTTTCAAGGTTGCGGAAATGCCGGAACGCACCGGCGCGCCATCGGACACCTGGAGCGCGGGAAACAGGTTGCGCCCTACCTCGGAGCCGATCTGCCCCGCGTGGCTGCGTCCCCAGCCCAAAGGGGCGGCGAGGACGTCCCGATGCATACCCGCCTGACGAAAAGCCGGGAGTTTCCAGGAACTTCCGTTAAATGCAACCTCGACGAGATCCCCGTTTTCGAGGCCCATTTCATCGAAGCGGCTCGGAGCCATGGCCAGCCAGTCGCCCCAAGCCACCCGGCTGATGGGGTCCGGGAACTCCAAAAGCCACCCGTTGTTGCCCTGGCTGCCATCGTACAGCGCATGGTTGGGGAAGCACTCCAGTTCCAGGCCTTTGCCCTCGGAAAGCTTGTAATTTCGCAAGGTTGCAAGCGCGGAAGCACGAAAGGCGGGAAGGGGGGCGCGCGTTCCGCCCAGGTCGATCCAGCCTTTTTTCAGCACGTCCCGCCAGGCTTGCTCTTGGTCGATCTGTCCCGTGAAAAAGCGGGCCGACCAGTAGGTTTTCACGTAGTGATAGGCCGGATTGTGCACGAGCGCTTTTTGCATCACGTGGTCGAGCGACGCCTTGTGGGCGTCGGCGAGCGGCCCTTTCGCTCCGGCAAGCGCCGACCACGAAATCAAGACGTCCAGCCAGCCGTGGGTATCGTACAGGGGCCGGATCGAGGGCTGCACGACGCCGAAAAGTCCGGCATCCGTCCGGGCATCTCCCCAGGATTCCAACGGGTGGCTGGCGGTCGCCAGGAAATCGGCCATGCGGGCGGTTTCGTCCACGCGGTCGGCGAACGAAATCACGAGTTTCGCCTTTTGCATCGCCTGGGCGAAATTCAACGAGGCGGGGGCGTCGTACAGCGGGTTTGCGCCCGCAACCAGAAGCACGTCGATGCGCCCGGCACGCAACTCGTCCGCCAGGGTTTCGAGACGTTTTACGCCTCCCGAACGCAGTGGCGTGTTGGAACGAATGTCGAAGGTTTTCGGGTAGTTGCCCAAGGTGTAGTTGAGCAGTGCGACGGCGGTTTCCAGCGCCTCGCCGTGCGCCTGGGATGTCGCCGTAGACCCTGAAATTACAACGCTTTTCCCCTGTTTCCGCACCAGCTCATCGGCGATGCGCTTGAATGTTTTCGCCTCGACGCCCGTGGTTCTCGCGACGTTTTCCACGGCAAAGGGCGCAAGCGTTTCCCGCACGTTTTCCAGCGAAGCCGCAGGGCCGATACGCCGAACCATAATGATTTCGTGCGCCAGCGCCAGCGCCGCCGCCGCCATGTGGGAAGGTCGCAGGCGGATGCGCTCGTCCGCATTGGCCCCGGTCAGCGACAAACGCCCCTCGAACGCGATCAGGCGTCCGAGTGTATTCTTGCGCTTTTCGGGGTCGCGACGCTCGGCGTAGTCCGCATCCATACCGTTTTCGGGAAAGTCGAGAAATTCCGCGCCGAAACCCACCACGAGTTCCGCCTTGTCGAAACGAGGCAGCGGCTTGGGAACCTCGCCGAAGCAGCTTTTCCAAGCCAGCGTTTCGCGGTCGTTTTCAAGCGGGGAGACGTGGAAAATCTTTGCATCGAAAGCCTTGGAAAACTCCTTCAGTACATCCTGGGTGGCGGGTCCGCCCTCGTAGCTTGTCAACAGGGCGATTTTTCCCCGGCTTTCCTGCAACGCGTCGGTGGCTTTTTTCGTCAGAACTTCCCAGCCGACCGGTTTCGGCAAGCCTTTCGAACGCCGGACCGAAAGCGGCCCCGTGGCGCGGTCCGGGTCGTAGAGGTCGAGCACCGCCGCCTGGGCACGAAGGTTCGGGGTTTGGATGCGTGGATGGGAGGGGTTGCCTTCCACGAGGATGGGCCGTCCCTCCCGTGTGCGCACCAGCGCCGGAATGTTCCCCAGCGTGGTGGCGTAAAACATCGGTTTGCCGATTTTCCGCTGTTCTTCCGGGCGGTTGACGTAGGGCACGATCGGTTCCGTCGGGATCTGGCAGCCGGTGGTGGCCAGCGCCACGGCAGCAGAGGCGGCCCCGGCCATGCGGAAAAACTCGCGGCGATCGAGCGCCAGCGGCTCGCTGCCGTCGGGAAATTCGACCCGATGTACGATTTCCTCAGTGAAATCGATAGGTTTTGCGGGTTCGTGATTGTCGGGATGCTTGGGCATATCGTCTTCCTCGATCTCGATCTAGCGATGGCAGATGATGCAATCGAACGGACCTTGCATGTCGTCTTTCCAGTGGCAGTCCAGGCACCAGCCCATGTTGAAGGCGTTCTGCACCCGGACGAGTTCGTCCTTTTCCACCTCACCGTGACAGTCCACGCAGTCCACCTTCTGCTTTCCTTCGTCGCTCATGGCGGTCATGTGGGCGGCGTGATTGAAGTACACGAAGTCGGGAAGGTCGTGGACCTTGACCCACTCGATGGGGCGGTTCGCGTCGTAGTATTCCTTGAGTTTGAGCACCCATTCGAGGTTCTGGCCCACCACCGAGTGGCAGTTCATGCAGATGTTTTCCGAGGGAATCCCGGCCTGCCGGCCCTTGTCCACCATCGTGTGGCAGTACCGGCAGGGAATGCCCCAGCCGCCATTGTTGGTCTTCTCGCCCTTTTCGCCAGTGACCCATTGCGGCTCGCCAGCCATCAGTTTGTGATTGAACTTGATCGGCTGATACGGCTCGTAGCCCTCGCGAGGATCGGCGCAACCCGCCGTTCCCCATAGAAAAAGCAGTGCGAGCAGCACGGTGCGGCTCCAGGCGGCTTTTCCCAATCCGTGGTGTTTTCGTGTGAATTTCATCGAACCTCTGTGTCTCCAACGATTGTACATTCCGTGTATCACCGACCTTCCGCCGTTTCGGCGCGATTCGGCGCATTTTCTTCCACTTTTTGACGATTTTGCAGTTTCGCGTCTTCCTCGTCGTCGAACAGCATCCGTATCGCGGGGGTTTCCATGTCGTCGAACTGCCCGGAACGCACCGACCAGTGAAACAGCGCGACGAAGCCCCCCACCAGAAGCAGGCTCATCGGCAACAGGAAAAACACGACTTCCATCTTAAAATCCTTTCACGCCGACGCCGCGCGTCGCCGTGTTCCGAACGAACGCCCCAGCACGCCGTATGAAATCACCGTCAACGAACTGATCGGCATCAGCACGGCGGCGGCCAGCGGATCGATCTTGCCCATCATCGCGAGCGTGGCGCAGACAAGGTTATATCCCAATGAAAACAACAAGTTGCGATAGATAATACGCAGGGTGCGGCGCGATCCATCGAGGAGTTCCGCCACCGGTTCGAGGCCGGGTTGGGTCAGCGTCACGTGTGCGGCTCCGATGCTCGCCCCGCTTCCGCCCTGCACCGCGATTCCCACATCGGCTTCGGCGAGCGCGGCTGCGTCGTTCACGCCGTCTCCGATCATCAGCACGCGGTTGCCGTTTTTTCGGGCTTCCTGCTTCAAAGTACGCACGAGGTCGTGTTTGTCTTCGGGCGAGACGCCGCCCCGGATCTCGCGTTCCCCGAAGCCGAGCAGACGACCCACCGTCGAGGCGACGGGGGGGGAATCTCCCGAAAACAGGTGCAGCGCCCAGCCTTTTTTTCTCAATTTTTCAAGGAACTCCTTCGCTTCGGGGCGCAACGGGTCGGCGAATCCCGCCAGGGCGCAGACCTGCCCGTCCACGGCGACGAATACCGGCGTCCAGGCTCGTTCGGCCAGATCGTCGGCCTTCGAGCGCCACGCCTCCGTCACGGAAATCCCTAACGATTCCAGGTAGTTTGCATTTCCGAGCGCTACGCGGGTACGTTCAACCCGGCCTTCGATGCCGCGCCCAAGACGTTCCTCCACGGAATCGGCTTCCGGAATGGAGGTTTCCAACGCACGAAAACGACTGCGCAAGGCACGCGCCAGCGGATGCGAGGATTGCCGCTCGACCGCGAAAGCCAGCCGGGCGGTGGCGTCGTCGCCGTCCCAGTGGACGAGTTCCAGACGACCGCCGGTCAACGTGCCGGTTTTGTCGAAGGCCGCGCGATCCACCCGGCGCAGGCGCTCTAAAACGTCGGCATCCTTGATGTAAATTCCGGTCTTCGCGGCGCGCGCCAGCGCTACGGAGATCGCCACCGGCGTGGCGAGCCCCAGGGCGCAGGGGCAGGTGACGACCAACAGCGCGATGACGTGTTCCATCGCCCGCGCCGGGTCGCGAACCAGCCAGATGGCGGCGGTCAACGCCGCGAGCACCAGGACTGCGGAGACGAAATAGCGGCTCACGACGTCCGCCGTGGCGACGATCTTCGCCCGCCGTCCCGATGCCTCTTCGACGAGCTTCATCAGGCGTCCCAAGCGGGTGCGTTCGCCCTCGGCGTCCACCCGCACAATAAGCCGCCCGCCGAGGTTCACCGCTCCGGCGACGACCTCGGCCCCGGCTTCCACGCGCACTGGGCGGGATTCGCCGGTGAGGATCGAGGCATCGAGGCTGCTTCGACCTTCGACGACATTTCCGTCGGCGGGAAGCGTATCCCCGGAAAGCACCTCCACCAGATCTCCGGCAACGAGCGCTTCGGGCGGGACTTCCTCGAACGTCCCGTTTTCGTTGCGTTTTCGGGCGAATTCCGCCCTTCCGGCGTGCTGCATCCGCTCGGATAATTCGACCGCTGCCCGTTGCGAGCGCTGCTGCACGTAGCGCCCGGCCAGCAAAAGGGCAACCAGCGCGGAGGTCGAATCGAAGTAGATCGGTCCTTCGCCGGAAAGCACGGAAACCGTGCTGTAAATGAAACCGCTTGAAATTCCAAGCGATATCGGCAGGTCCATGTGGGGGAAACGGTTTTTCAACCCGGCCAGCGCGGCGGAGAAAAACGGCAGCGCCGCATAGAACACGACCGGCAGGCAGAGCAAAAAACTCACCCAGGAGAAAAACTCCCGAAAATGCGGGGCGATGCCTTCGTATTCTCCGGCGTACAACGCCACCTCGATCAGCATGATGTTCATCGCGCAGGCCGCCGCCACTCCGAGACGCACCAGCAGGCCGCGTTCCTCGCGTCGGCGAAGATCGGCCACACCGCCGGATTGCACGGCGTGCGGGGCGTAGCCGTAGGCGTCGAGACGCCGGGCGATGGCGGAAAGCGCCGTAACTTGCGGATTCCACTCGATTTCCGCCGTGGCTCGTGGCAGATCCAGCCTCAGGCGGACCACTCCCTCGTGCTCGTCACCCAGCCTTTCCACCAGCCAGACGCAGGCCGCGCAATGCACGCCCTCCAGGAAAAGCCGGGTGCGTTTATGGCCGGAATCGAGCGTTTCGACGTGTGCTTTCTCGAAAATATCGTTGTCGAAATCGGTAAAGCGTCGCCCCGTGACCGTCGCCGGGACGTTTTCGCGGGAATCGGCGCGACGAAGCCGGTAGTAGTTCCGGTCCAGCCCTTCGGAGCGTAGAAAGCCGTACACGTGGCGACAGCCGTTGCAACAAAACTGCAACTCGTCGCCGAGACGCAACTCCTCGGAAGGAACCGGCGTTCCGCAATGGCTGCACCGCGCGTTGACCCGCGCGTCGTCGTGCAGTCGGGCTGTTTGGGCCATCGTCATCCGTTACGACTCCGAGCCTTGAGATACCTCGATACGGCGGGTATCGAGAAATTCGAGATCGCCCCGCTTCGCCTTCACATCCACCTGCCACAGTCCGAACGCGGGAAAGGTCAGCATCACCCGGTAATGGCCGGGATCGTGCGGCAATTCGATCAACTGCCCGTGGCCGTTCATCCTCGTATCCGCCGCACGAATCGTGCGAACCTCTCCCGTAAGTCCCGTGACGGGGCGCTTTTTTTCATCCGTGACGATCAGATCCACCGGCCAGGGCATCCCTCGCAGGTATTGCGGCCCACTGGGAAGCACGAAACCCAGGTTCCAGCCAAGCTGGCGTCCGACCTCGCGCAAGGCGAGTTCGTCGTCCCAGGCCACCGCTTTTTCGTAATAATTCTCTTCGGGCAGCACTACACCGGAATGGAGCGCTAAATACACCATCGTTCCCTGCACGACGACCACGGCGACGAGCGCCAGCGTCAGCCCCACCGGCCAGCGATAGTACGAGAGCCATTGGCGAAAGGTTTTGATGTCGCGCGCGTCGTCCATGGCGATCCTCAACGGTACGGTCCCAGCAACAGAAATTCTTTCGTAAGATCCAGCCCCCGGTCGGACGTTACCCTGAAAACGGCCTGTTTTCGTCCGTTGGCGAAGGCGTCCCGCTTCATCGTCACCACGAGGTTCAACGAATCGTGGGCCTGGGCATCGAGCACGAAGGGGGAAATACTCACGGAAAGCCGGGCGTCTTTCGGCTCCAGCAACTCCAACTCGAAGCTTTGCGGCTCGTCCGTGCGGTTGGTCAGGTGCACGAGAAGCTGGTTCGCCACCTCCCCGGTGGGCAGCACCTTGTACACGTCCCGCCCGGTGCGCATCAACTGGACTTCCGCCGGTGCGCGAAACAGCAGCAGAGAGGCGAAAGTCGAGTAAATCACGAGAGATACGAGGGCATACAGCACCACGCGAGGACGAAAGCGCCGCGCCGTGCCGCCGTCGAGTTCCCGCAAAGAGGTGTAGCCGATCAAGCCTTTCGGCCTGCCGATGCGCTGCATCACGTCGTCGCAAGCATCGATGCACTGGGCGCAGCCGATGCATTCCATTTGCAGGCCGCGTCGGATGTCGATGCCGGTGGGGCAGGTTTTCACGCAGCGGGTGCAGTCGATGCAGTCGCCTCCGTCAGCCCCCTCGGTTTTGTCCCAAAGGCGAATCGCGCCGCGCGGCTCCCCGCGCGCGGGGTCGTAGCCGACGAGACGAGTGTCTTTGTCGTAGAGCAGCGTCTGCAATCGCCCGTAAGGGCAGGTGACGGTGCACATCTGTTCGCGGAAATAGGTGAAATCGAAGAGGATCAGCGCCGAAGTAAAAGCCACGGCGAAAAAAACGCTCTTGTGCGCGGCGGGGTTCGTGCCGACCAACGCCGCCAGCTCGTCCCAGCCAATGAAATATGCCACGAACGTGTGTGCCAGAAACGTGCTGAAAGCGAAAAAGGCCAGAAGTTTCAAGATTTTGCGTATTCGGGAGGAAGTGTCGGGCGGTTGTGCTTCACGGCGTTTGCGCAGGTGGGGTGGACCCTCGAAAAAATGTTCCAAAGGGCGGTAGATGAACTCCATATATACCGGCTGAGGGCACAGGAATCCACACCAGACCCGACCGAATACCGCCGTGACGACGAACACCGTCCAGATCACCGACAGCCCGACCATCATCAGGAGCAGGTTGTCCGTGGGGTGGAACGTCGCCCCGAACACCGAAAACTGCTGCCTGGCGAGGTGAAAAAACACCAACGGTTTCCCGCCGATCGTAAAATGGGGTGCCACGAGGAAAAATGAGATCAACGCCAGTCCGAGGATTTGTCGAAGTCGCAAAAACCGTCCCTGGCTCGTCAGGGGATGTACCCAGTTGCGACCGCCGCCGACCTTGATCGTCGCCAGCATCTCGTCCTGGGCGGCTTGGGGAAACAAGCTGGTTTTGGCGTCCTTCGTCATGCCGAAACGTGGCCTCGCGTGCGAAAAAAACGGGTTAGGGAGCGGGTTTAGGGAGCGGTTCCATCTCCACCGGCGTGCCCTGGGGGGCGCGTGCGTCAGGGGGATCGCTTCCCTGAAGACTGCGAACGTAGGCCGCCAGGGCATTGATGACTTCCGGCTTGAACGCCCGCCCCCACGAAGGCATCCCTTTGGCCGGAACGCCCTTGGTGATTGTGGTCCATATCTGCACGACCTGTCCGCCGTGAATCCAGAACGGATCGGTCAGGTTGGGTCCGATCAGCCCTTGTGCTTTGTCTCCATGGCAGGCGGCACAGGTTTTGATGAATTGATCCTTGCCAACGGCAAGCGTTTGTTCATCCACGGCGGCGGCGAGCAGCGCCTCCGAAGTCGGGGGGACGACGGGATGAGCGGCGTAATAGTCCTGGATCGATTTGTAGTCGTCCACCAACTGCGCCCGGTACCCGGACTGAATCGAGTCGCCGTAGTTGAATCCGTAGTAAAACACGTACAATATGGCGAAAATGATCGTCCCGTACAACAGCCACATGAACCATTCCGGAAACGGGTTGTCGTATTCCTGAATGCCGTCGGACTCGTGATCGAGCAGTATGTCCTTGTTTTCAGCCATGAAATTCCCTCATCCCATCTCGTCGGCGGAATCGCCCCGTTTTTCCTCGGTAGTTTCGTCCAATGGAATCCGGCCCCAACGCCGATAGTTGTCCCGATCTCCGCTGAGAATCGATGCCGCCACCAGCACGAACGCCACCACGAACAGAATCAGGCCCACGACGGCGAACACCTCCAGCCCGGCTCCGGCCACCAGTTCACTTCGCATCGTTCCCCACGCTTTCCGTTTGGATCGTCAACGGTTGCAGGCCGGTTTCCCGCCAGCGGATGTCCATTCCCAATCGCTGCAAATACGCGGTAAGAGCCATGATTTCCTTCTTTGCCAGCCCTTCCGGGCCGGTCTGGGCGACCACTTCGTCGGCGATGTTCTGCGCCTGTTCCTGGATCGATTCCAGCGCGTGTTCGATGTCGGCATCGGTGTACGGCACGCCCAAGCGAACCATCGCCCGCATTTTGGCCTGGATCTCGGACAGGTCGAGGTCGTCGGCCAGGATGTGCGGGAAAGCGGGCATCAGCGAACCGGGCGTGGTACTGGGCGGTTGTTCCATGTGGCGCACGTGCCACAGGTGCGGGTATTTTTCGCCCACGCGGTGCAAATCGGGACCGGTGCGTTTCGAGCCCCACTGGAACGGGTGGTCGTAGACGAATTCCCCCGGTTTGGAGTACTCGCCGTAGCGTTCGGTTTCGTGGCGGAAGGGGCGAACCATCTGCGAGTGACAGAGGTAACAGCCCTCGCGGAGGTAGATGTCCCGTCCGAGAAGTTCCAGCGGTGTGTAGGGTTTGACGCTCGCGATTTTCGGCACGTTTTCACCCACCAGAAACAGCGGCACCGCCTCGACCGCCGACCCCACCGATACGGCCAGCACGACCAGCACGGTGAACGTCACCGGCATACGTTCCAGCGCCCTGTGGAACCCATGGCCGAACCACTGCTGGACGCGGTACAGCGCGGCGTCCATGCTGCGAGGACCGTGGGCCAGTGCAGCTTCGGGCACCCGAGGATCGAAATCCCGTGCTCGCGCCGGGGCACGGACTTCCGGCTCCTCGTCGTAGCCTTCCGGGGCGGTTGCGATGGTGCGGTACAGGTTGTAAGTCATTAAAAATACACCGGAAAGGTAGAAAATACCGCCCACCAGCCGCAGCCAGTACATCGGCGTGAGTTTCAGGGCCGTTTCGATGAATTCCGGGTAGACCAGGCGACCATCCACCTCGAAAGCGCTCCACATCAAGCCTTCCCAGATGCCCGCGACCCACATCGCGACCATGTAGGAAACGATGCCCACCGTACCGATCCAGAAGTGGATTTCCGCCAGTTTCACGCTGTGCAATTTCGTCTTGTAGAGGCGAGGCAGCATCCAGTACAGCGTGCCGAAGGCAATGAAGCCATTCCAGCCCAGCACGCCCGAATGCACGTGGCCGATGGTCCAGTCGGTGTAGTGACTCAGCGCGTTGACCGATTTGACCGCCAGCACCGGTCCCTCGAACGTGGACATGCCGTAGAAGGTGACACCCAGCACGAGGAATTTGAGGATCGGGTCTTCGCGAAGCTTGTGCCAGGCTCCGCGCAGGGTCAACAGGCCGTTAATCATTCCACCCCAGCTCGGCACCCACAACACGACCGAAAACACCATGCCCAGCGTGCTGGCCCATCCGGGAAGCGCCGTGTAGTGAAGGTGATGGGGTCCGGCCCAGATGTAGACGAAGATCAGCGCCCAGAAATGCAAAATCGAAAGGCGGTAGCTGAAAACCGGTCGTTGGGCCGCCTTGGGCAGGTAATAGTACATCAGCCCGAGAAACGGCGTGGTGAAGACGAAGGCCACGGCGTTGTGCCCGTACCACCACTGAATCAGCGCATCGTGCACCCCGGAATACAGCGAGTAACTGCCCAGCAAAGAGTACGGCACGGCCAGCGAGTTGAAAATGTGGAGCATCGCCACAGTGATGATGGTGGCGATGTAGAACCAGATCGCCACGTACAGATGCGGTTCACGGCGCTTGACGATCGTGCCGAAAAAATTGATTGCGAAAACGATCCACAAAAACGCCAAAACGAGGTCGAGCGTCCAGGGCAACTCGGCGTATTCCTTGGCCTGAGTGTGGCCGAACAGCAGGCACAGCGCTCCCACGACGATCAGAAGCTGCCAGCCCCAGAAGTGGATTTTCGACAGCAGGTCGCTGAACATTCTCGCCTTGAGCAGCCGCTGGGTCGAGTAATAGACCCCTGCGAAGATGATATTGGCGCAAAAGGCGAAAATCACCGCGTTGGTGTGAATCGGGCGCAGGCGTCCGAAAGTGAAGTACGGGGCGAAATTGAGGTTCGGCATGAACAGCAGCGAGGCGATCACCACCCCCATGCCCATCCCGACGATGGCCCAGAACACCGTGGCGTGCACGAACAGCCGGACCGTCTTGTCGTCGTAACGAAAGGTCTCGATTCTCTCACTCATCGCGTTTCCCATCCCCAAGGAAGAACTTCTATAGACTGAATGGACTTTCTTGTTTTATGCAAACGGAACCGGAATTGCAGGTTTATTTCTATGAAACGCCGCAGGCTGCGAACCCTAGCGAACTCGTAACCGTGCTTTTCCAGCGTCGAAAAAATAGCCTTGAATAAGAAATATGCATTTTATCAGAGCCGACCCGATCATGCAAACGGCCTTCCATGCTCCGCAGGGCGATTCAATTCTTGAAGGATTACCCCCTCCAAGTACCCTCGCGGGTGCCACGGTCTTTCGCCGTTAGGCGAATGGCCGTGAAAACACAAGCAATCCGGGCCATCGATCCGTTCCGGATCGAAGACCCGGGCACCCTTTCCTTCATCTAACGAGTCAGGGTCGTGCCGAATCTAGAATTGAATCGACATTCAACACTCCGAATATTCCTAATTTTACAGGGCGTTTCTCTATGCCGTTTCAATCCACTTGGCTTAAAACCACATAATTATAAATGTTATTACCTGAAAATCAATACTATTAATTGGGCTGTTCAAAACCCCGGCGCATCCTTCAGAGTCTCGCACACCTCGATTTCCCATGACGAATGGAAAAAGCGGTGCAACTATCGCAGCACTTCCCGAAGAAAATCGCCATGTTCCAAATCATCGTACGTCGTTTTTTGTAGAACTTCCGTATTCGGAGAGTATGGACGATCCCGTTCGAAACGGTGTGCGAAAACCTATTTTTCGCAATAGTTTACGTGACCTGCTCCAACGGTAGTTTTTGAAAATACTCAATAAAATGGCAGGTTTATGCCCATCCGTCGGAGATGTAAAAATCAGAACTGCTTGAAAATCCTCGCCAGGGGATGGCCGGGTGCGTCCAGTTTAAGATCGAGGAAATACCCGTAAGGCGTCTGGAAAACCTGGTATCCCGCCGTTTCGAGACGGGATTGGGCACGGGCCAGCAGGTCACGTCCTAAAGCCGGATCGGCCTTTTCCTCGCCAAGATGCGTAAACGAATGCAACACGATGCGTTTCGTCTCCCATTTTCCCGCCAGCCATTTGCAGTTTTTGACGAGCTTGGTCTCCACCTTAGAGGTGTTATCCTCGTCGGCGGGTTCCAGATGCACGAAAGCCGCCACGGTTTTCTCATGGCTTCCGGGCTGAGCCTCCGGGACGTCCTCCAGCGTGCGCCGGGCCGGAGTCCAGCTCATTTCGTCACAGTACCAGAACAATACCCGCACGCGCACCTCCTGTTTTTCAAACGAAAAAGCCCGCCTCATCGGCGGGCAACTATTGGATATTCAAGAGTAAATCCCGATCGATCATTCTTCCGACGCCTTGGCTTTCTTCGTCGTTTTAGTCTTGGTCGTTTTGGTCTTGGTCGTTTTAGCCTTCGTGGTTTTAGCCTTGGTTGCTTTGGCTTTGGTTTTCTTTTTTTCGGGTTCCTCTTCCACGATTTCCGGCTCTTCCGGCTCCTGGTAGATGAGGATCCGCGAGCAGCCGGGGCAGGAGTGGAGGCGGCGCATGGTCATCAGTTCGTTGAACTGCTGGGGAGGAAGGGCCATGTTGCATTCCATGCAGTGCCCGTTCTGCACGACCGCGACGGCGATGCCGTCCTTGTTTTCGGAGATGTTTTCGTACTTGAGGAAAATGTACTCCGGAATTTTGTCGGCGATTTCGTCGCGCTGCTCGTAGTAGGCATCCAGTTGGGAATCGAAATCCCCGACGATGGCCTTCAAGTCGTCTTCCTTCTCCTTGATCTGCGCCAGAAGGTCGTCGATCACTTCCTGCACGGCGGCCTGCTTTTTCTGTAGCTGTTCCAGTTTGGCGTCGGCTTCCTTGATTTCTTCGTCCAACTCTTCCGAGCTTTTTTCCTGCGTCTCGATTTCCTTGACGTAGGCTTCGTACTGCTTGATGTTCTGAATCGCCGCCTCTTTGTGGCGGGTGTTCTTCAGCTTCAGCTTTTCGAGTTCCAGGGAATTGAGCTTTTCCTTTTTGTCCGCTTCCAGACTGCTGGCCTGGGCTTCGTATTCCTCGATGATTTTTTTCTGGTCTTCGAGCTTTTCTTCGAGAATGTCGATTTCTCCCGGAATCTTGTCCCGTTCCATCTCCACATCGATGATTTTGTTGTCAATTTTCTGGAGTTCCAACAGCAGTTCGAGTTGCTCTCTCACGTCATGCCTCCTTACATTGGGTGCTCAGGCTTTGATTGGGAAGATGAAACTTGCCGCTACGGGTCGTCGCTCGAACAACCGACCATCTTTCGAAACGGCCCAGCCGGGACGAAGTGGCGAAACCGAAGGATTTCCCCCGGTTAGGGCGGAAAAGTCCCGATTTCGGCACAAAAAAATGCGCCTGGCAGTCCAAGCGCATTTCATTCCATTTCTCGTAGAAACACCGAATTTTGCAGTTTTTCAAATTCATTCCGATGTAGCAAAAGCCGGATTTTCAAAAACGTGGTGGGCCCACCAGGACTCGAACCTGGGACCACCCGGTTATGAGCCGGAGGCTCTAACCAACTGAGCTATGGGCCCGGCCCACAGGGCAATACAGTTTATACAGAAAGAGGGAAAAGGCAATTTGTTTTTTATTTTTCTCGTGGGGGTGAATTTTTACAGGAAAAATCGCAGGTTGGGAGATTTTCACCCGACATTTTGGGCAGTTTTCGAAAATTGTCGGGGGAAAATCACCCGACCTGCTAAAAAACTACAATTCCGTGAAAGATAAAAAAACGCGATTTCCTCCACATTTTAGTGCGTCCCCTCAATCGGGGGGGCATCACAAAATATAGCGACTTTTGCAAAATCCTCTTTTTTCGTAGCCGTTTTTGCTTGCTTTTATGCCCTCCAATCTCCCGTTTCGGCGGGCTTACGCCTCGCCGCTACAACCAAGCGAATGGAAGCTTCAATATCATTGAGCCTATTTGCTATATCCTGTGATGCACCCCTGTCGGGGGAGAAAGAGAAAAAAGTTGCGCCTCGCATCATCCGGTGGTTTAGTAATCGAAAAACCGATGCAACCCGGCGTTTCCAGCCGGAAATCGGTCGCAAACCCGCCAGGGAAAACCTCCTTGGGAACCCGTGCGAAGCGGCATGGCGTGTGCAGCAGGTGCGATGATGGTGACGATCCGCAAAGCCATGGATGAAGATATCGATTCGATCACGTCGTTGTGGGAAGAACTGATGCTTTTTCACGCCCGCCTCGACCCGATTTTCAGTCCCTCTCCTTCGGGCAAGGAACATTACGGACTATGGCTGGAACGCAATCTGCACCAGGACGATTCCATTGTGCTGGTGGCGGAAGACGACAACGAAATCGTGGGGTTTGTGCTGGCCCATTACCGTCACCTGCCCCCGGTGATTCTCCATCGGGACATCGGTTTCATTTCAGACATGGCGATGGCCGAGGGATACCGAAACCAAGGCATCGGACGCAAATTGTACAATCGCGCCGAGGAGTTGCTCCGCCGGATGGGAGCCACACGCATTGAGTTGAAGACATCCAGCCGCAACCCGCTGTCCAATCACTTCTGGGAAGAGGTCTGCGGATTCAAGGAATTCGTCAAATACCGCTATAAAGATCTCGACGACGGCACGCCGAACGCTTCCGACGAAAACTGACGTCTTTTCGGGCGGTTCACTCCTCCGACAGGCAATCCCAATGGATGGCATGGCGTTTTCTCAAGCGCTCCATCAGGAGCCCGGCCACCGAACCTTGCAACTTGGAAGGTATCGGGCTACCCTCCACCGCTTCTCCCAAAAGGATGCGGATTCCCGCCGTGACGGTTTCCGACAACGCCGTCAGGTCGTAGCCCCCTTCGAGGTAGTAGGCAAGGCGTCCGTCGCACAACCGGTCGGCGGCTTGTTTGAGCAGGTTCATCAGCGTGATGTACCCGCCGGTGGTGAGATCCTCCGAGGCCAGCAAGTCCCGCTCGTGGCCGTCGAACCCGGCTGAAACGAGGATCATCTGCGGCTGGTAGCTTTCCAGGAGCGGCAATACCGCGCGGCGATAAATCAGCAGGTATTCGTCGTCTCCCATGTGCGCAGGCATGGGAATGTTCACGCTGTAGCCCTCGCCTTCATCCATACCCGTTTCCCGAAAACGCCCGGTGCCGGGATAGTGGGGATACTGATGGGTTGAGACGAACAACACGTCGCGGCGCTCGTAAAACGTGAAATTCGTGCCGTTGCCGTGGTGCACGTCGAAATCGACGATGGCCACCCGTTCGAGGCCGCGCCGTTCGATCAGTTGAGCCGCCGCCAATGCAATGTTGTTGAACAGACAGAAACCCATCGCGCGATCCACCACTGCATGATGTCCGGGAGGACGTAACAACGCGAAACCGTTGGAGATTTCTCTATCGTAGACCTTCAACGCCAGGTCGATGGCTCCCCCCGCCGCCGCCAGCGCCGCCTCGCTGCTGTACTCGGTGGTGGAAGTGTCCGGGTCGAGGTAGGCATATTCCCTGCCCTTCGTAGCAAGAACCTGTTCGAGGTACGAAGCGGCGTGCACCGAGGTGATTTCCTCCGGCGTCGCCGGGCGGGCTTCGAGGTCTTCGGTGCGCCGGTCCAGGCCCTCGGAGTGGATGGCGTCGAGAATGGCTTCCAGCCGCTCGGGGCGTTCGGGATGTCCCAACGATCCCTGACGGTGAAGCACGAACAGCGGATCGCGAACCAAGGCGGTGCTCATCGGCGCTCCTGTTTGCGAAAAAGGTGAACGTTCCATTCGTTGTTTTTTGAAATTATACCACGTTTCCGCCGCTTGCCAACCGGAATCCGGCTACCGATTTCAGACGGGGGCGGAAATTATTTTAGTGCGGATTTAAGATGGACCCGAAGGGTCCAAGCGCCTCTCCCAGTGGGAGAGGTCGGTGCTTTAGCACCGGGTGAGGGGAAGTTTCGTGTTCCCTCACCCTAACCCTCTCCCAAAGGGAGAGGGGATATAAGTCTTATGTTTTCAATATGTTACAATTGCCTCCGAAATGTTTCGCACTATTTTAATTTCCGCCCTTTCAGACGGGGACATCATAAAAAATTGCTATTAAAAAAAACGCTCATGGCGAGTGATTTGCGAAGCAAATCGTATCGAGCCATACCATTTACTCCTCGATACACCACCCTTACGGGCGGCACTCGGAGTGAGCGGGTTGCAATCTGAGTGAAATGACAATATCCTGGAATACACTCGTTTCAGTCCTTGCAAATTCGCTTGAATATATTGCAAAGTCGTGCATTTTCACGCAATCGTGCGTTGTCTTGATTCGATCGCGCAAAACTCGCGACAAACCGTGACGAAACGTGCAAAGTCCTCATCGGTTTTCTCGGAACAAAGCGAGGGTTCCCGTTTTTGCACGAATTTTCACGAAAATGCACGGTTGGGATTTCGCCTATTTTCCCGTTTCCGCAAGACCCAGGAACATCGCATCCCAGGCAAGTTCCACCGGAGCGCGGTCGTCGGTAAAAGGTTCGCCTCCGGCCTCGAAGAGGTTGAAGCCTTTCGTTCCGGCGAGCTTGGAATCCTTGGGAGGATTCATGCGTCTCTCCAACCGACGAACCTGTGGATGGATCGAGGCGCGCATTCGTTCGCGGGCCTTTTCGGCGTCGAGGGGAACGTCTGCCGCGGCGAGGATGTCGTTGAAGGAGTCCGAAGACCAACTGATCGTGTGCCCGAACACCTGCTCCATGGTGGCCAGCACGAGCCGTGAGAGGTCGTGGCGCTTCGGCTGCACCTTGTTCACGTTCATCACCACGATCCCCCCTGTTTTCAGGTGGTTACGGACGTGCTCGAAGAATTCGACCGTCACGAGGTGAAAAGGTATGTAAGGCTGGCGGAAGGCGTCCAGCACGATCACGTCGTACCGTTTCGGCGTGCGGTACAGAAAGGTCCGACCGTCCATCGCATATTGATTTTCCGGCGAAACGAAGCGGTCCAGGTCGAAATATTTGCGGCCCATGTCGATGACTTCGGCGTCGATCTCCACGCCGTCGATATGGATGTCGGGATACAGTTCCTTGTATTGCTGCGCGACCGTTCCGGCGGCGAGTCCGACGATCAGGAGGTCTTCCAGCTTCTCTTCGTTTCCGGCGAGATACGGCGCGATGGAGAGCCAATCCCATATCTGGTTGAGCCAGAGGTGGCCGGGACACCAGCTTGAATGCATCGAGTGCCCCTCGTTGAGGTAGAGCTTCACGCCTTCGCCACCGGCTTTCTCGCAGCCGAAATATTTCGACACCTGCACGTAATGGTACAGCGATTCCGTCTCTTCCACGAGACCTTCCACGGGCCGGATGACGTTGGGCGAAAGCGAGGCGGCCAGCAGCGGCAGCAGAAGCCACAATGCCCCGCGCCTGCGCGCCAGCCCCAATACTCCGACGAGAACCAGCAGGCCGCCTGCAAAGAAAAAGGTGTTGCGGGTGCCCAGCCAGGGAATCAGCGCCAGCACGGGCAGAAACGTCCCGGCGATGGAACCGAGATTGGAAACGGCATAGAGGCGTCCGGCGGTATTGCCCAGGTGCTCCAGTTCTCCGGCGGCGAGTCGTACCGCGAAGGGAGATACACAGCCCAGCGCCACGATGGGCACGGCCAGCAGCAGGACTGTTCCGACCATCGGCAGCACCAGTTTCACGGCGGAAAACTCCCCGGTGGAGACGTTCACCGCCGAGACGGAGATCTCCAACAGAGGGGAGGCCAGCAGGGGCAACAGGCAGGTGGCGACGCCCGCAATCAAGATCAGGCGGTAGAGCGGTGCAGGCTCCGGGCGACGGTCGGCCAGTTTTCCGCCGAGCCAGTAGCCGGTGGAAAGAAACACCAATAGCGCGCCGATGAGCACGGTCCACACCAGAATCGACGTTCCGTAGTACGGCGCGATCAGCCGCGAGGCCGCCATTTCCACGATCATGATCCCCGCCCCGGTGCAGAAAACCGTCGGCGCAAGGCCGATCCACGGGCGAGACGGCTGGTTCTCTTTTTCCGGTTTGGACAAACCCGGTTTCCCGGTGTTTTTTTTCACGTTCTTTTTCCCCATGAATGTTCCTTGCTTGGACTGCGTGTTCCGGAATGGAGGCTTTCTTTATGCACTCTCCCATTTTCGAATGCAACCTAACCTGTAACATATGTTTTTGCCAAAAATATCAGGAAAAAGAACCTCCGCCTCGTGCTTGTCCCGCAGACATGGAAATGCTAACGTTGCTTTTTTGGGGCGTTTCGACTACAACCGATTGGATTTTCGACGCTTTCGTCGCCACACCCGAAATCGTCACGTTCGTAGAAACATGATGGAAAACCATGCAGGAATCCGATACCCTCTCGACCACATCCCCCTCTCTGCCTTCCGAACCTGTCGGAATTCCTGAGGAATGGCTCGCCGAGCGCCCAGTAAACGCCGAAAAAAGCAAGCATGACGACCACGCCCCCGTAGGTCCGCGCAAGGGACTTTTCAAAACCGGTTTTTTTCTGGTGCTCCTGCTGGGTGCGATATTGGTGGCGACGCTCGACGACATGGGATTGACCGACGACGACGATTTTTACGTTCCGGCCAGCGTTTCATACGCCAAGTGGATAAAAAAGGCCGCCTACGAACTTTCCGTAGCCAAGACCGATGCGTTCAAGAAATCCGTCGTGGACCGGCATTGGGCCATCAACCACGAACACCCCGCCGTGGCCAAGATCGGAATGGGGCTGGCGTGGCTGGCGTTTTACGACGGACTGGACTGGTTCGGCCAGATCGACGGCGCGAGGATGGGCATTATCATCTTCGCGATGTTGTTGTTATATCTGGTGTTTCGCTTCACCGGCGAGATCTTCGGCCTGCGGGCGGCGGTGTTCGCCACGCTGGCGCTGTTCACGATGCCACGTACCTTTTTCCACATGCACGTGGCTACGCTGGACCTAGCGACGACCTGCACCGTATTTCTCGTCGTGTACGCGGCCTGGCGCGCCGAATCCCGCCGCATCTGGATTCTCTGGGCCGGAATTTTCTACGGCGTCGCCCTGTGCACGAAACTCAACGGGCCGTTCGTGGTGTTTCCGTTGGTCGGCTACTGGCTCTATCGCTGGCGGCAGTCGGTCGTGCTCAAGCAGGGGTCCACGCTGAGCTTTCCCCGGATGTTCACCACGGGAATTTCCATGGCCCTGCTGTCGTTTCCGGTGTTTGTGCTCTTGTGGCCCTGGATCTGGTTCGACACCATTCAGCGCCTGACCGACTACTTCAACTTCCATTTCCATCATTACGGCATCCGCCTGCTGTACTTCGGCGACATCTACAACAACAATTTCGCCCCCTGGCACGCGCCGTTCGTCTACACCGGGTTTACGATTCCCCTGCCGGTGCTGGTATTGGGACTCGTGGGATTGGTGCTGGGTCTCAAGATGCTCCGGCCAAAGAACTTGAAAACGTTCCCCGAAGGGCCGGGCTCGAAAAACGACTACGCCCTTTTGTGCGCCCTCAACGCGCTGTTCGCCATCAGTATCGTGGCGTTTCCGAACAATCCAAAGTACGGCGGCGTGAAACTGTTTCAGCCGTTTTTCCCGTTTTTCGCCATTCTCGCGGGCTACGGATTCGACCGGATGATCGCCTCGATCGAGGCTTTCCGCTATCCCAAAACATGGATGACCCCTAAAAAAGTGCTGCTGGTCGGGATGCTGGTACTGCTGCCGGGCATCGTCGGAATGGTCCGCGTCTATCCGTACATGCTCTCTTATTACAACAGTCTGGCCGGAAATCCTCAAGGCGCCACCGAACTGGGCATGGAACGCCAATACTACGACATGTGCTACCGGACCACCATCCGGCATCTGTCCGAAAAAGCGCCCCAAGGCGCGAAAATCGCCTACGAACCCAACATCGTGGAATACCGCCGGACCTATCCCTGGTACCGCCGGGATGGCAAACTGCGCAAAGACATCAGCATTCGCGATCCCAAACATGCGGATTTCCTGATCCTCACCGACGAACGCCGCTGGGACCACTATCCCGAATTGCAGAATATTTACCGCTCGAAACCGGTGTGGCACGTGGAAAAGGTCTGGGGAGTACCGTTATACACCATTTACGACCTGCGCGAAGCCACGAAACATGCGCCTTCTCCCTGAACGCCTGAGCCCTTCCAACGTGCTCGCCCGGCTGGATCGTAAAATCTTCGGGCCTCCGGGACGCACGGCACGCATCCGAAGTCGGCAGGGGTTCGCCGCCGAAATCCTGCCCTTGGTGGCTCCCGTATCGCTTTGGCCTCTCTTGACGAAACTCGCCTACGCGCGCAACGACATCTTTTCCATGGAAGAACAGAACCGGGAGTTGTTCGACTGGGAAGAACGGGTGGTGGCACGCCACTTTCCCTCACCCGGGAAACTGCTCGTCGCCGCCTGCGGAGGCGGGCGGGAAATGGCGGCAATGGCCGAAAAAGGCTGGAATGTCGCGGGGTTCGACCCGGTAGCAGCCTTCGTAGAGGCGGCACACAGGACGATTCCAACTACGCAAAAACTGGCGCTGGAGCAGGCGGATTTCTCGCAGTTTGCGGCGCGTTTGGACTCTCTCGAAGCAAATGCCCCGTACGATGCCTTCATTTTCGGCTGGGGCAGTTTTTCCCATGTGTACACGGACGTCCAACGTCTTCGGCTGATGGAACAAGCACGCCGTCTCTGTCCCAAGGGGCCCGTCGTCGCCAGTTGGGTTTCCGCCCCGGAACTATGGGAAGAACGCCGCTTCTGGCGGAAAAAAATCCAACGTTTTCCATGGGTTGAAAAAGATTCGAGGGACGTCTACGACCCTTCCCTGGGTATGATCCACGACTACCCGGAAGACGAAATCGCGAGACTGACCGCACGAACCGGGCAACGCATCGCGGAGTTTTCGCGGCGACCTTTCGAACGATATGTGGTGTGGTTTCAGGGCTAGGTTTAAACTCCCCAGCACAAAAAAGACGCATATAGCGTCACATCCGCCTATCTATCGGAGTGGGGACAAAAATTCTTGAGAATCCCTAACAGGCCATAGAAAAACCGACGTCCCACAAGACGCCGGTTTTGTCATCGGTCTCGAATTTTCAGGGAATTTCCCTGGAAGGGGAGATTACTCCTCTTCGATGGTGATGCACTCGCCTTCGCAGACTTCCACGCAGGTGAAGCAGCCTTCGCAGTCTTCCGGACGGGCCGGGACGGCGGAGTTTTCGCCCATTTCCCACACGTCGGTCGGGCAGTTGTCCACGCAGCCTTCACACTTGACACACTTGCTCTCATCGATCGTAATCGTGTACATGTTTTCCTCCTCTTTGCCCTACCGGGCGATCCTTTTCGATCGGGGTGTGGGGAAACCGAAAACGAATGCGAATGGGCTTCCTACCGAACCCATCGATCCACTTGCGCGTATTGTGCATCCGTAGGGGAAAATGTCAAGAAAAGGGCGCATGTCGGTGAAAAATTCATCATTAGATTCGGGTAGCTTTTTTCTTCCTCGAAACAAGTCGCTCCGCAACGTGGAAAAGAGGAATACGGATGTGATTTAAAATATGGGGAAATCGCTGTTTTTTTACCCCGCTGAATCAAAGTAGGTCGGGTGATTTTCACCCGACACAAAGGGTCTTTTTCGAAAATTGTCGGGTGAAAATCACCCGACCTACGATTTTCTCCGCTCCATGGCGTGGAAAAGAGGTGCACCCGAATCGGCCCGCCGGGTTGATCTTGGATGGGATTTTCGGTATCATGACCATTCTCGAACGCTCGCAACGTTCGCGAAAATTCTGGTATTTTATCATTTTCAGGGAAGTGTGAAGCGACAAGCCATGGCCGACAAAAAAAATCCAAAGCGACGCAGCATCGACCCCATGCTTCAATCCGTAGCCGGGTCGGTGTTCCGCAAGCCCGGCGCACGCCCACCCAAACCGGCGGCTCAGCCTCCGCAACCCCCCGCCGTTCCTACGGATGGGCCACCGCCGCCGCCGACTTCGGATAACAACGTTCCGCCCGTTCCACCAAATGGCAACCCGAACGACCAGTACAGTTTCATGGGGTCGGAATTCAACCTCGACCGCCCCACCGTGCTGGGTACCGAAGTCAATCTGAATCAAACGGCGGTGAACGGTGGACCGGGAATGCAGTCCCCACCCGCCCCGCCGACGTTCATGCAACCCACGAACATGCAGTCCGATATGGCGGCGACCACTCCATCCCAGAGCAGCGTCGCCGATCTCGCGCCGCCTCCCCTTCCACCCGGAGGTGTCGACCCCACGCTGCAATTCCGGCAGCAGCAGATGAACAGGAGGGGAGAAACGTACGCCAGCACCGACATCGCCGCCGGTCCCCCGCCACTGCCCGAAACCACGATTCCCGAGGGCACGACGGTCAAAGACGCACCTGGCCTGCCGGGCTCGATGTCCCAGATGCTTCCCAACCTGCCGGGACAGATCCGTCCGGAAGATGGCACCGAAGCTCCCTCGGTGGTGTACCAGTCTGCCGAAATGACCGCGCCACCCATGTTGAACACTCCGCCCGAAGACCTCAAGCCTTTCATGCCTTCGCGGGAGGAACTGGGCGAACCCTCCATCGAGGAAATCCGGGCGAAGAAAAAAGAAAAAAAGGACAAGAGCAAAACCAAGAAAAAGATGCCGATCGGCGAAATTCTCGTCCAGAACGGCGTCATCAACCGCAACGAGTTGGAATACGCGCTTCAATACCAACAGGATCAGGCGCGGGACAAGAAACTGGGCGAAATCCTCATCCGCCTCAATCTTATCAAAGATAACCAATACGACCTGCTCATCAACGCCCTTTTGCAGCAGATGACCTCCCAGGAACTCGCTCTGGACGAAGTGGGGCAGTTCGTCAACCTCAACCTCGCGGAAAAACTGAGTCTTTCCCGGTTGGAACGCGAAAACTTCTTCCCTCTGCGCATCGTGGAAAAAGGCGGCGTGCGGGTGCTGGACGTCTTCATCGAGGACGACACCGACCTGTTCAAGCTCGACGAGCTGGCCGCAATCTACGGTGTGGGGCAGGTGCGCTCGGTGGGCAAGTTCGATCCCACCCTGCTCAAAAGCCTGATTCAGGAGATCCAACGCACGAAGGCGGCGGAAATCAAGCCGGGCGAGGGCGTCACCGAAGACATGATTACCATGCTCAAGGCCCCGTCCGACGAAGATATCGATCCGGACGCCATCCAGCGGGGCCGGGAGGACAACTACATCTCCCGCATGGTCGATAAAATCATTTACGAGGGTGTGAAGCTCGGCTCGTCGGATATTCACGTGGAATACGGCGAAGTTCCCCGCGTGCGCTACCGCGTGGACGGCATTCTCCAGGAAGGCGGCTGGATCAGCACCGAGGATTTCGCGGCGATGACCTCCCGTTTCAAAATTATCTCCGGTCTGGACATCACCGAGCGCCGGGTGCCCCAGGACGGCAACATCCGGCTGGGCATCGAAGGCCGGGGTGTGTTGGACTTCCGTGTCAGCACCGTACCGGTCGCGGGCGGCGCGGGAGAAAAGATCGTTCTTCGTATTCTCGACGGCTCCAAGCTTCGGGAACTGGGCATCGACGCCATCGGCTTGACGGACGAAATTCTCGATCATTACATGGGCTTACTCGAATCGCCACAGGGTATGATCCTGATTACCGGGCCGACCGGTTCGGGTAAATCCACCCTGCTGTACAGTTCGCTGTATTACCTGCTCGACAAAAAAGGCAAGGAAATCAACATCTGTACGGCTGAAGACCCCATCGAATACAGCGTTCAGGGTCTCAACCAGGTGCAGCTCAACGAAAAGCAGGGACTGACCTTCCCGAAGATCCTCAAGGCGTTTCTCCGACAAGACCCCGATATCATTCTCGTCGGCGAAATCCGCGACCTCGAAACCGCCAGTCTGGGCATCAAGGCCGCCCAGACCGGCCACCTCGTGTTGTCCACCCTGCACACCAACACCACGATTCAGACCATTGGCCGTATGGCCAACATGGGCGTCCCTCGCTATCTGATCGGTGAAACGGTGCTTTGCATTTTCAACCAGCGGCTGGCCCGGCGGCTGTGCCAGGAATGCAAGCAGCCGCATTACGTGGAAGACAAGAAAACGGAATTGATGATTCCGAAAGAACTGAGAGCGGCGGCAAGAGAAGGCAAGGTGTACTTCGAGGCCGACGGCTGTTCCAGTTGCAACGGTTCCGGGTATAAGGGGCGGTTGGGTCTGTATGAATTCCTGCCCATCACGAAAGTCATCAAGGCGGGAATCATTGCCGATAAAACCGAAATGGAAATGCTCGACATCGCCGCCGAACAAGGCGTGCTGACGTTGCGCGAATACGGCCTGAAGAAAGCGCAGGAAGGCGTCACTTCTTTGGAACAGGTCAAGCACCATACCCTGGACATGTTCGAGGATTCCTGATTCTCCGTTTTGTTGCGGAGGCTCCTTCGAACCTCCGCGCTTCGTCTCGTTTCCATTGCGATTTGCAGAAAATTTCATGACCGTTTGCTCCGACACCATCGTCCTCGTCCGTTTCCGACGCCCGCCGGACGACGCGACGTTGCGCCTTGCCTCGGAAGCGCTGGGAAAACCGCGCCCCGACGACGCGAAAGTGCGGCTGTTCGATCCGGGACTGCTGATGGTGCAGTGCGAAAACCCGCCGAATTCCGAAGAGTTGGAAACGTTGCGGAGTCTGGAAACCGCCGCCGGAGTACGTGTATTGAAGCCGGGGGAACGCTTAGGCGGCCTGAGCGAAAACCGACCCTTCGCACCGGTTCGTGTCGGTGAAAGCGTGGTGGTCGGCGGACGCGCTCCCGTGGTGATGGCCGGGCCGTGCAGCGTCGAAGGCCACGAGCGGATGGTGAACATCGCGAAATCCGTGAAAAAAGCGGGGGCGGACATGCTCCGAGGCGGGGCGTTCAAGCCGCGCACGTCTCCTTACAGTTTCGGGGGGCTGGGTGAAAAAGGGCTCGAGGCCCTCGCCGAGGTCCGGCGCGAAACCGGCCTGCCTTTCGTTACCGAGGTCCTCGACGCGGAGTTTCTCGATCTCGTGGCCGAAAAGGCCGACATGCTCCAGATCGGCTCCCGCAACATGCAGAACACTCCGCTGCTGTTTCGTGTCGGGGCGCATCCTTCAGGAAAACCGGTGCTGCTCAAACGCGGCTTCGGCGCGACTTTCGAAGAATGGCTGGAGGCGGCGGAATACGTGCTGCTGGGGCGCTTTTTCGCGGGACACGAAGAACCCGGCGTGGTGCTGTGCGAGCGGGGTATCCGGTCATTCGAGCACACCCTGCGGTTCACTCTCGACGTCGGAGCCATAGCTGAAGCCCGCGCCATCTCCCGGCTGCCGGTGATCGCCGACCCGAGCCACGCCGCCGGGCGCAGAGATCGGGTTCCGGCGCTGGCGTTGGCCGCGCAGGCCGCCGGAAGCGACGGTCTGCTGGTCGAAGTGCACGACGACCCCGACACCGCCTGGAGCGACGCGGCCCAGTGTCTGGACCCGGAAGCCTTCGAAAAACTGATGCGGTTGGTCCGGGCGGTTGCCAAATCGCTTCCGACGCGCTAAAACCGCTTTCGGGGGTCAAAAATCATTTCAACGAAAGAGACATCATGAGCGAACGCTGGACTCCGGATAGCAAAATAGAAGGAAAAACGGGCACATCCGAGATTTACGTCAATCGTCCTTTCGAGGAATTGGAGCGCCTCTGCCCGCTGGAGCGTACCGCGATCCTGGCGGATACGAAGGTCTATTCCCTGTACAAAAACCGCTTCCCCCGCGCCCGGACGATGGAATTGCCGGTGGGCGAGGGTTTTAAAACGCTCGACAACGCCCGCGACATCATGACCGGCTTTTTGCAGGCCGGGCTCGATCGTCACTGTTTCGTAGTGGCTGTCGGAGGTGGAATGATTACCGACCTCGTGGGTTTCATCGCCTCGACCTTCATGCGAGGACTGCCGTTCGGCTTCGTTCCCACCACTCTGGTGGCCCAGGGCGACGCGGCGATCGGCGGGAAAAACGCTGTGAATCTGAGCCGTTACAAGAACATCGTCGGCACCGTGACGCAGCCCCGTTTCGTGCTTATCGACCCGGCGTTCCTGCACACGCTGCCCAAGGCCGAATTGCGCTGCGGTCTGACCGAAATGATAAAACACGGTCTGGTCGCCGATGCGGCATTCTTCGAAAAAATCGAGAAAAATCACGATGATATCCTGCG
Organism: Myxococcota bacterium; assembly: GCA_963663525.2. Taxonomy (GTDB): domain Bacteria; phylum Myxococcota_A; class SURF-8; order SURF-8. The sequence continues at coordinate 385,785 of CAXXHC010000001.1, read as the reverse complement.
TCTGAAGCCGGGAGTCATCGAAGAAGCTTTGAAGGATTCGGTACGCATCAAGGCCGAGATCGTGCAACGGGACGAACGCGAGGAAGGCGAGCGGAAAAAACTGAATTTCGGCCATACCGTGGGACACGCGCTGGAAAAAACGGCGGGTCTGCCACACGGAGAAGCCGTGGCGCTGGGCATGATCGCCGCCGCCCGTCTGAGCGTGGAGCGCGGGATGCTTTCCGGCGAAGATTTCGAGCGAATTCGGGGACTTATCGAGGTAATCGGGCTGCCGACGACGGTCAAGGTCGAAGCCGAACCCCTGATGGATGCGCTCGCGAAAGACAAGAAACGCAACCGGGATACGGTGGATTTCGTACTGCTCGACGGGCCGGGACGGGCCGAAGTCGTGCCGATCGAAATCGGCGAACTCAAAGGGTTGGCCCAGGTGTTGCGATAACGCGCGAATTGGACGGCAAAGTGCCGATCCAGGCAAACGAGGCAAACTATGGGAATCATTATCGTGGGGGCTGGAGAAATCGGGTACCACATCGCCCGGAAACTGACGGGCGAACGTCACGACGTAACATTGATCGAGGCCGACCGACACCGCCTCGCACAGATCCGGGATCAACTCGATGCGCAATTCCTGGAAGGCAACGGCGCGTCTCCGGCTTTGCTCAAAGCCGCCGGAATCGACGCCGCCGAGATGGTCATCGCCGTGTCCGACCAGGACGAGGTGAACCTCATGGCCTGCCTGATGGCGCATCTGGCGTCGAGCGAACCCGTGAAAATCGCCCGCGTGCGCAATCCCGACTATGCGGGGCACGAGTACCGCGTGGGCGGTGAAGGTTTCGAATTCGTCAACCTGTTCATCAACCCGGAATACGAAGCCGCCGCGCGCATCGCCCGCATTCTCAGCACGCCCGGAGCGGTGGATTACGTCGAGTTCGCCGAGGGGCATATCAAGTTCATCGGCTTCAAGGTTCCCGAAAATTCCTCGCTCGACGGCATGAAACTGCTGGATTTCGGTTCGCTGGCGCGGGAAGAACGGCCCCTGATCGCCACCATCGTGCGCAAAGGCCGGGTACGGATTCCGAGCGGCGCCGATACGATTCTCGCCGGGGACGTGCTGTATTTCGTCACCACCGACGAGCAGCTTCCCCGCCTGCAAAACCTGCTGGACGTGAAACGCCGTTCGTTGCGCGAGGTGATGATCTACGGCGCGTCGGCCACGGGTTTTTACCTGGCGCAGATGCTTGAAAAGATGGACGTGGGGGTGAAGCTCATCGATCCCGATCCCGACCGCTGCGCCCAGATGGCCGAACGGCTGTCGAAAACCACGGTGCTGTGCGGCGAGGGCATGGATGTGGACCTGCTCGGCCAGGAGAACATCGCCCGTATGGACGCCTTCGTAGCCCTGACCAAGGACGAGGAAGACAACGTGCTTTCCACCTTGCTGGCCAAGTCGAAGGGGGTGCGAATGGGGGTTTCGCTGACCAATCGCTCCGATTACGCGAAGCTCGTTTCCGAAATCGGCATCGACGTGGCGATTTCGCCGCAACTCGCCGCCGTGAGCCGGATTTTGCAGCATTTGCGGAAGGGCAAGGTGCTTTCGGTCGAGGAACTGCGCCCCGGCGCGGAAGGCATCGAATTCGAGGCCTTGGAAACCAGCGACGCCATCGGCGTGCCACTGAAGGATCTCGGCCTGCCGCGTGGAGCGCTGGTCGTGGCGATCCTCCGCAACGGCGATGTCCTGATTCCCGGCGGCTTCGACGACATCCACCCCGGCGATCGCGTGGTGATTTTCGCAACCGGGCAGACGATCCGCAAGGTCGAAAAACTGTTCAGCGTGAAACTGGAATATTATTGATCTCCTCGATGCGTGAAAAATCCGGGATGCGACTCAAAATGTCGGAAAAACCGGTACTTTCCTATTAATACGGCGGGGGGTGGCATGGGCTAACCGTAGGTTGCCCATGGACATCGTTCGTACATGGGCAAGCGGACGTTTCACGTCGCTTCGCCCATGCCACCCCCTTATTTCCAGGGGCCCCATCGATAAAGCCAAATCATAACGGCTAAACATGGTGTATCTTAGGGTTTCGCACTTTTTTAATTTCCGCCCAAAAACCCAGGGCGTGAATTTTTTTGTAGGAAAAATCGTAGACAAAAGGGGCTGTTTTCGAAAAATGTCGGGTGAAATCACCCGACCTACACTTAAAAATCCATGTTTTTCTGAGAAAATAGCGATTTTCCCTACATTTTAAATCACGCCCAAAAACCCTGCACCGATACGAAAAACCTTGCAACAGATGTGAAATTGAGGTAGTTTCACGCTGCCACTGGGTTGGGGAAAACGAGTGCATCCCGGCGAGTTGCAAGCCAAAGACAAAGGCGTTCCCGATAACATGGGATTTGTCCTTATCAGGGAAAACGATTTCGGCTGCACGGTGATGCGAAGTTCCTACGGACCGGAAAGGTCCTGAACCAGGGATCGTTACAAAACAAATACGGATTAGGTCTATCACGCATGAAATGCACTTGTGGTGTCGTTTCGTGCGATCCAACACAAAATTTACTATGGAGAAGGAATGAATCGGCGCAACCCGAAGAAGCAGAACCGCAAGGGTACATCCTCAGTCCGCAACAATCCGAAAAAAAATGGCCGTTCTTCTCGCAACCATTCCAACGGCAAAAATGCAGGAGGATATGGGAGCGGAATGTCGTCCTCGGCCAGACCAAGCACACGAAAAGTGCAGCTTTACGCCGAGTTGACAACTCCGATTGCGGAAGAAATCCCGCAAGTTACACAAGGTCCGGACCCTTTCGCGCTTTTTTGCGCCTGCTACCTGGGAATTCAGGAAAACAACACGTATCGCCCGCCTCGCCTTCAGGATGCGGCACGCATGTTGGGCGTTCCGATATCCACGCTGAAACAGTCCCTGAAGGATTTCGCCCTGGATCTCGATACCGTCATGCGCAGCGAGTTCGAGTTGTCGCTGGCGAAACTGGACATCAAAGTGGCTCCGGAAGGGATCAACAAGTTCGAACTCGCCAAGGAATTGTACAAGGAATATCGCGAGTTTGTACCCATGCCCGCGCAGGCCGCCCCCCCCGAGCAGATGGAAACCGTGCTGCATCCCGTGGAAAACGAGATCGGCGCGCCGGACGAATACGACGTTCAGGAAAGCGGGCAATAGCGCACTTTTCGCATATTCTCTCACATTTCGCGTTTTGCACGACACCGGAGTTTGCCTGTTCCGACGTTTCGGGGTAAAACTACGGAGAAATCCGAGGAAGGGAGCCTGTGGCAGGGGATCGGTGTGTGTTTCGCCCGCCCGCCAACGCTCCCGTTTCGAGAGGATGCCACGCGAAAGTCCGTACTTTCCGGCGTCCAATACCCAATTGATTCGATGGCTGTGTTTCGGACAAGAAAAGAGTTGCGGATGGACGGCATCAGGCGACGTAAACCCGTGATCGGCTTCGGTCGGACGATCATCTGGATGTGGGTGGTGGCGATTCTATGGCCCTGTGGATCTCTCCTGGCCGAAGAACCCCCGTTGGACGCGGTCGACGAGGCGACGGTCGAGCCGGAGGCAACCTCTCCCGCCTCCCTGGAAAATCCCGACTCCCCCGCCGAGGAACCCGCCGACGAGGCGGAGGCCGCTCCCGATGACGTGGTGGAAGACGAGCAGGACTCGGAATCGGAGCAGGAACCGCTCGAAGCGCTCCCCCCGGTGGTTGAAGTGGCCGATTCCCCGGTATTGCCGCCCGGCGAACCGGTGGATACGCAGGCGGTGATCGCCGTGGAACGCATCGACGGACTCAACGCCACGAAAAACTGGCGCAGAAAAGCCACGGGCGCGGTGCTGCGCCGCGTCGGGCGGGAGGGCTACCGCCGGGTGCTGCCCCCCAAAGAGTTGCAAGAAGCGCTCGCCGGGACGGAGGAAGAAGGCGCAACTCCTTGTTTTCGCTTGGATTGCGCCACTCGGAAAGCTTCGCTGGCGGGAGCGGACTACCTCCTCCAAGGCGATATTCTGACCAGCGACGGGCGGCATACCCTGCACCTGAAGCTCGTGGACGTCATCGGGGAAAACGTCGTTCGGGAAGCCACCGACTGGGTGGAGGAAATGGACGAAGCCGACCTGCCGAAACTGGCGGCGGAGGTGGCGGTGGACCTGTTGAAAGGGCGCGTGGCGTCCTTGGACACCGCAGCCGAAGTGGCCGATTATTCGGACTACAACGAAAAACCGGCCTACGACATCACCAAGTGGACCACGCTGGGCGTCGGGCTGGCCGGGATCGGCGCAGCGGTGGCTCTGGGCATCCTGGCCGCACAGAAACAGGACGACTACAACGACACCTGGAAGACGAGCCGAAAAATCGATTCGTCCTTGAAAGACGAAGCAGACTCTCTGGCCATGGGAGCCAACATCGCATATGGCGTCGGCGGCGCGATTCTGGCGACGTCGGTGACGATGTTTCTCATCGACGGATTCAACGTGGGGGAATACAAACCGAATCCGGTTCGGGTCGGGGCGTGGGTCGCTCCGGGAACCGTGAAGGCGACGGTGCGCTATGAATTCTAAACCCCGAATCGACAATACGGGATGCCAAGGTGAAGCCTGGGGCTTCGAATCCTTCGCTTTTTCCGCTCGTGGACGCTCTTTCTGGATCACGGCGGCGCTGATCGCGCTTTCGGTCGTCGGAGGCTGCGTGTTGAGCTACGACGTGGCCCCTTCGGACCTCGACGTGGTCATCACGCTGTACAAGTCGCCCGCCGGGACACCCGCCGCGAAACTTCTGGACGGCGATGAGGATGCGGCGGCCACGGAAGACGATGCACCCGCCGGGGAAACCGCCGCCGAGGAAACGACCTCCGATCCTGCGCCATCGGGGGGAACGTCGAGCGACGACACCTCCTGTGACTACTTGAATTTCTTAGCCTTTTTCATCGACGACTACGACTACGAAGCGACGGTGGCTTTCGAGGAAGGCCGAGTGTTTCACCTGGCCGGGCTGCCTCAGGCCGAACTGACGGCCCGTTTCAAGGTCTACGCGATTCAACCGGACGAATGGCCCGAATACCACTTCGCTTTCGACAACCACGAGATCGATGCGCTCGACATCCGCGCGGTGGATTGCGGCTCGGGTCACGCCCCTATCGTGGAGGTCTGCGTGGGCGAAATCTGTGCGGAAGCCAAAACCGGCGCAGGCGTCACCATCATCGGCGACAAGGACGAGGAAACGGAGGAACCGGGCGATGAAGACGCCGTGGAAGACGACGCAGAGAGCGCCGATCTCGACGCCGATGCAGACGCCGCCGAGAACACCGACCAGGACGACGACAACGCGGGCGAAACCGCCGATGAGGACATCATAGACCAGACCGAACAAACCGATAATGCGGATTCCGACCCGGAAGAGACTCCCTGCGTGCCCGATCCTAGCGTGCAGGCCGGTGACGTTCAGTGGGACATCGCCCTGGACGACTTGAGTTTTTCCACTCCTTCCGGGAACGTGTCGGTGGTCGCAGCGGTGAACGAGGATGTAGGCGATTATATTCGACTTTCTCTGACGCCGGAGCAATACCAACAGGCCGAAACCGCCGAAATCGCCCTGAAAGCGACGGTCAGCCACGATTTCAATTACGTGCTGCGGCTGCGGTTTGTGCGCTCCCACGACTGGGGGCGGGTCTCGTTGTATGTCGATGACAACCCCGACCTCGTACTGCGCACCAGCGACGACAGCGGCACCTGGGAATACTACGACACGAACGTCCAGGAGGGCGCACTTGGAGGCCGGGACGTCATGCTGGGAGATTCGATCGGATACGAAAGCGTCTGTCTGAAAAAGGGCGAACACCTGCTGCGTTTCCGCGTGGTGGGCAAAAGCTCCGACTCCGACGGCTACTCGATCGGCATCTCCCACGATGCACTCGACATCGAACTGATTCCGGACTAGCGAGTCGCGAACGTTGAGAAGGTTTCTTGTCGCTCACCCTGAGTGATTTCGCGAAGCGAAATTATATCGAAGGGTCCCTCGATACGGCGACTTACGTCGCCTACTCGGGATGAGCGTAGATGATTTTGCTCGGTAAGCATCCGGCATGTTTTAGCCCGCATTATTCATGAGGATCGTAGCGAGACGCAGAAAACCGAAGATATTTCATGAAGTTGGACCGATTTTCACCCGCAGGCATACTTTACAGTCTGTCGAGGATGAAAATCGGGAAACGAGTGAAAGATCGAGGATTTTCAAGTCACAGTAGATTCTTCATGAATAATGCGGGTTAGATGCCGGATGGATAGAATCAAACCTTCGAAATAGTGGCATTTTTTGCCTGCAATGGACGGAAATTGCGTACTTTGATACAATCGTGAACGAAATTTGCGGGTATGGGGAAGGTCGAGCCGCGAAAAGATCGTGGAAACGATCGTTTTCGTTTCGTCCTATCCGTGGAGCCATCGTGAAACGGGGGAACCCAGTGGTATCGCGAAAAGGAAAAAACATGTGGAATCGGATATGGATCGCCTTTTTCATCGCTGCCGTGACGGTAGCCATCGGAATCGCCTGCGACGACTCTTCCTCCAACGGGGAAAGTGAAAACTGCCGGGCGGGAGAAATCCAGTGCGCCTCTCCGCCCTACGAAATCGAAGTCTGCATCAACGACGAGTGGGAAGGCATGACCTGTTCCAAAGGATGCAGCAGTTTCAAAACGCTGATTTCCACGGCGGAACTGGATTGCTGTTCCTGTGGAGAGCCCAGCGGCGACGTCTGCACGGCAGCGAACGCCGGAGAAGCCCAATGCATCGAAGGCTACGAGGCGGTCAAGGTCTGCGACGCCACGCAGGGCTGGATGTCGGTCGATTGCGCCGACCTGTGCAAGACCGAAGCGGGCTACGCAATGATCGTGGACCAGTCTCTCGACTGCTGCCTTTGCTCCGATCCCTCCGACGGCGATGACGACGACGTGGACGAGGCGGAAAAAGAGGAAGAAATGATCGAAGACCTACCCACGACCTGCGAATACGATCCGGAACTCGTCGGCCATATCGACCGGGTGTACGATTCGAACGCCACCGAAGAGACGGTGTTCATGCAGGCGCAGTCCAACCCCATCGGCAAGGCCGTGCGGGTGACGTCGAACAACATCGCCATCGGCGAATACGCCAAGCTCGACATCACGCCCGACGACTACGCCACCGCGACGGAACCCCTTGAACTCGTGTTCAAAATCGACGTGGACTTCACGTATTACTACATTCTCGCCTTCGAATACGTCGGCTCGCTGAACTTCGGCGAGGTGCAGGTGTATATCGACGATTACCAGCAGCCGCTTTCGCACAAAGATTCGTCGCAGCCCAAAGACGACACGATCAGCCTGCACAGGAACCTGTTCGGCACGAACGACGCCGAAATCGTCGGCCCCATTGAGTATGAAATGATATGCCTGGAAGAAGGCGAACACCTGCTGCATCTCAGGGTATCCGGAAAAACCGCCACTTCGCAGGGCTACGCCATCGGACTGGACTACATTAAAATGTTCAAGGGCTCCGACCCCGACAACCCAGAGGAATAGTCCCCGCGACGAGAAAGGCAGGTACGTGGCCACTCCCCTTTTTCACGTAGCGTTGTGGAGCTCGAACGCAGGGAAAATTATCGTGTGCTGGCGGGAAGATACGCTGCTGGCGTCCTCTCTGACGCAAACCCTTGAAACCTTTTCCAAAGCGGTTCGCATGGCGTATCCCGATGCACGCGTGGAACAAGCGCCTTTTCCCGAAAGTCTACTGGGCTGGCTCGAAACCTACCACGAGGGCCGCAATCCCGGTCCGCTTCCCTTCTCCTGTCAGCCTCAAGGCACCGAATTTCAACGCAACGTCTGGAAATCACTGAAAAAAATCCCCTTCGGAGAGGTGCAGACCTACGGCGAGATCGCCCGCCGCATCGGCTGCCGTTCCGCCCGACCCGTCGGCGGCGCCGCCGGAGCCAATCCGCTGCCACTGTTCGTGCCCTGTCACCGGGTCGTGGGCGCGAACCATCGGTTGGGCGGATTCAGCGGAGGAATCCGCCATAAAATCCGGCTGTTGCGCCTGGAAGGCTGGAAGGTCACAGGCGAAAAGCTACGCCGACACTGACACGAGCGGTCCAGTGGCAAAAAAGTCGATAAACACTGTAACATCTTGGAATTACACATATTTGTCAGGTAATTGTTTTACCCGAGAAAAAGGGCTGTTCTCGAAAATTTCGGGTGAAAATCACTCGACCTACCCTTCCGTTGGTTCAGGTCTCCCGACCTGAACCATTCGTTTCTCGTCGGGTTTCCAACCCGACGGCATGAACCTGTGGAGCAAGTCAGGAGACTTGCTCCAACGAAAAGTGTGCCATAGTCTCACGGACCTTCAGGTCCGGGAGGCTGTGCAACCCATGGAAAACACAGCCTTCCGCGCTTCGCGCGTAAGACTATGGCACACGTAGTTTTAAAAATGCCGCGAAAATAGCGGATTTATTCCAATTCCTTTCTGGAAATTGGGAAATTCGCAGACGTTTCCCGTCATTGACACCATCCCCCTAACGCGCTAAAAGTCCGAAAAGCGCGAACGTCGAGAACCCAACCCTCTGCTCACGGAACCCCTATGAATCGACACGGTATTTCGACCCAGGAAGCCCTCGAACGCATCCACGACAGCGGCGCCGACGCCCTCGACCTGCTGGCCCGCGCCAATCGTCTGCGGGAAGCACATTTCGGCTCGCGCGTGCAGTTGTGCGCCATTCTCAACGCGCGTTGCGGCGGTTGCGGGGAGAATTGCGCCTTCTGCGCCCAGTCGTCCCGCAGCCATGCCGCCATCGAGCACTGGCCACTGGTGGATGAGGAAACCATGGTCGAGGCCGCCGAAAGCGCCCATCGAAGCCAGGCCCGGAGGCTGGGACTCGTCACCTCGGGAACGGCGGTGCATCGGGGCCGCGACCTCGACACGCTGGCCCGTGCCATCTCCCACATTCACGAAATAGGTTCCGTGCTTCCCTGCGCCTCGCTGGGAATGCTCGACCGGGAAGAGCTGGCCTTCCTGCACCGTTCCGGCCTCGAACGCTTCCACCACAACCTCGAAACCGCCCGCAGTCATTTCCCGAAGATCTGCACCACTCATCCCTACGAACGCGCCCTCGACACGGTGGAGCACGCCAAGGCCGCCGGGTTGTCGGTCTGCTGCGGGGGGATTTTCGGCCTGGGAGAAAGCGCCGAGCAGCGCGTGGAACTATTGGAAACCATTCGGGATCTCGATGTGGATAGCGTGCCGCTGAACTTCTTGGTACCCATTGACGGCACCCCGCTGGAAGGGCTCCAAGCCCTCACGCCCATGGAGGCGCTGAAAGCCATCGCCGTGGCGCGGCTGATGATGCCGGACAAGGAAATCCGCGTCGCCGGAGGACGGGAATACAACCTGCGGGAGCTGCAGTCCTGGATTTTCATGGCCGGAGCCAACGGCATAATGGTGGGGAATTACCTGACCACGAAGGGCCGGAACCTGGACGACGATCTGCAGATGCTCCGGGATCTTGAACTGGAGCCGGAAACAGACGCAACCGCTTGAATTTACTGATAATCTCGTTTCAGTCGCCGCCGGATGTCGCGGTCTGAATCCCGCTGCTTGATGTCTTCGCGCCGGTCGAACATTTTCTTGCCGCGCGCCAGGCCGACGTCCACTTTGGCTTTTCCGTGCTTGAAATAGATCGACAGCACGATCAGCGTGTAGCCGCGCTCGTTGACTTTTTTCTCCAGCCTGCGGATTTCCTGGCCGTGCATCAGCAGCTTGCGTTCCCGCGTGGGTTCGTGGTTCCAGCGGTTGCCCTGCTCGTATTCATCGATGTGGACGCCGATCATCCACAGCTCGCCGCGCCTGATTTTGGCGAAGGAATCCACGAGACTCACGCGCCCGGCCCGCAGGCTTTTCACTTCGGTGCCATGCAGCACAATACCCGCCTCGTAGTTCTGCTCGATGTGGTAGAAATGCCGGGCCTTCCGGTTTCGCGCCACGGTTTTGATTCCGGGGGGATCGCTGTTTTTGCTCGCCTTTTTGCCGCTCATGATGTTCGACCGTCCTTCGTGTGATCCGCGCAAATGCAGGGAACCTGTCTATTGTCTCCATTTGGCGGCAAAAGTCCACTTCCTCGCGGCAGGACTCCCCCAATTTTCAAGAGAGCACCTTGCATGAATCCGCCATTTTTCGACATTTTTAGGTAACTACGTGTGCCATAATCTTACGAAACGGAGTTCGGGAGGCTGTGGCTTTGTTTTCATGACTGATAGCTTATCGTAATCGAACGTCCCTTCGAGAGCTCAGGTAACTCCGTTGGAGCAGGTCTCTGGACTGGTGGCCTGAACAAGGGGGAGTGGCACGGGCGAAGCGACAGTGAAACGGAGCTTGCCCGTGTTTTTGTTCCTGCACATGGGCAACCTGCGGTTGGCCCATGCCACCCATTCATGATTCAAACATCACGGCTTGTCAGGGTCACCCGTCGCAGGCTTTTCACTTCGGTGCCATGCAGCACAATACCCGCCTCGTAGTTCTGCTCGATGTGGTAGAAATGCCGGGCCTTCCGGTTTCGCGCCACGGTTTTGATTCCGGGGGGATCGCTGTTTTTGCTCGCCTTTTTGCCGCTCATGATGTTCGACCGTCCTTCGTGTGATCCGCGCAAATGCAGGGAACCTGTCTATTGTCTCCATTTGGCGGCAAAAGTCCACTTCCTCGCGGCAGGACTCCCCCAATTTTCAAGAGAGCACCTTGCATGAATCCGCCATTTTTCGACATTTTTAGGTAACTACGTGTGCCATAATCTTACGAAACGGAGTTCGGGAGGCTGTGGCTTTGTTTTCATGACTGATAGCTTATCGTAATCGAACGTCCCTTCGAGAGCTCAGGTAACTCCGTTGGAGCAGGTCTCTGGACTGGTGGCCTGAACAAGGGGGAGTGGCACGGGCGAAGCGACAGTGAAACGGAGCTTGCCCGTGTTTTTGTTCCTGCACATGGGCAACCTGCGGTTGGCCCATGCCACCCATTCATGATTCAAACATCACGGCTTGTCAGGGTCACCCGTCGTATTCTTTAAGGAGTTTGTCTATTCCTGGGGCATTTATTTCCGAAATATAGCCTTGAATACAATAATCTTTTTTAAGATTTTTCACTTCTTTAGAACAAAAATCTTCTAATCCTTCTCTCCCAAGAATCAAACCAACAGTAAATGCAGCATCTGGATGAAAAAATTTTGTCTTATCATTTATAATTTCTACAATTGCATCAATAGCATCCTGGCCATATGCTGCCATTGCTATATACTGTATGGAACATTGTATTCCACATAACGATAATCGGGGGGATTTGAGATCAAAATTTCTTTTTAAAAGTTCTAGTAAGTTTTTATCACGTTTCAATGTAAGATACTGAACTTGCTTAACAACTTCTTTCCATATTTCCCTTCTCTTTGTTCCATCTATTGTTCCCCTATATTGGTCAATAGTTTTTTGCAAGTCAGTAACTGTTGAGTGGTGATTTTCTTCAGAAAATACTTGTATATTACTGACAACGATAACAACTGTGATTATTATGATATATAGAATGCTTTTCATCTGTTCTCTCTTTATATTGTAGAATCCCAGTCCGTTCGGGCGCCGGGTGCCCCTGACAACCCACTATATGATAACCTATCAGTGGGTGGCATGGGCCAACCGCAGGTTGCCCATGTGCTATGGCACAACCTTGTCCACAACAATTGGTCCGTCGACTCTATCTTCATAATCCAAGGCACTTGACCATTTCCATTTCAAAATATCATCAACCAAATCACGTCTGACAGGATTTGCATGAATATATTCAATTGCTTTCCACAGTGTGGAGTCCTTCTTTATATTTCGGTCGTAGCCTCCACCTGCCTGCCAGAAGCGAAATTCTTTCTTGCCATCATTTTTGACAATAGTAAGTTTTTCAAACCACAGTTTATCGTTGAGTTCAAGCCAGCTTTTCGATTTTCTTGAAACGGATTGTTTCACACGTTTTAAGAATTGTGAAACACTATACTTTTCCTCGTTTGGAAATATCAATAAGTGAACATGGTCAGGCATGATTACATATGCCCATATCGAATAATTCAGTTTTTTGCTTGCTTCATTTACTGCATTGCAAAACCATTGTTTTGGTCTATCTTTTGTTAGAAGAGGCCAATGATGATAACATGAAAACGTTAATTCATGAGCGTGACCAGGATCGTTGAAATGTTTATTTTTTCTTTTATAGGTTTCCATCACGAACCATTTATACTCCATTCAAGACACATGGGCAAGCTTCGCTTCGCCCATGCCACCCATGTAATTCTTAAAAACCATTGGCGGGTGTCCGGGACAAACAGGCATCCAATCATGGGTGCCATATAATCTCCGGCGTCGAACAATCCCTTTCAGGCTTCCATAGAAAAGGCTGTACCTGTCCGACCTCCTTTCTGCTCCAACGAGATTTTTCACACAAAATCCACTGAATATACTGCAAACTCGTGCATTTTCATGCAAACTCACGTCATGCTCGATCCATGCCGCAAAACTCGTGCAAACTCACGTCAAACCGTGCAAAATCCTCCCCGGTTTTCTCGCAACGAGTCGAGGGTACCCGAGAAAAAAGTGGTAAGAAACTTTACAAAAACAGGGTTTTTCGACCGAAAAACCACACAACGTGCTATTTTCTCTCGCAACGCGAGTGGTTGCGAATCTGCACGTTTTTTCACCAATTTGCACGTTTGGGGGAGCGGGCTCGTTTCCGTGCAATGTCGCGCGATTTTCTCCAAAGTTCGAATGCGAATGGTTCGACCGGACTCGGAATGCCACCAAGGCGGGCGTTTTTCCTTGTCAAGTTTCCCACATTCACGATAGCTTCAATCGAATGGACGTTTCAGGGTGGGTGGTATGGCGACTTCTCGAATGATTTCAAGGCGCTCGGTGGAAACGACGTGGGAGGAATGGGTCAAGATCCTCCGCAACGACCCCGAAGACGTCCTTGCGGTCAAAGAGTTCGAATCGGCGTTTGCACGATGGCTGCAACTGCAGGGCGCGGTGGCGTTTCCATCCGGGCGGGCGTCGTTGATCGCCGCCCTGCAATGCCTGCCCCACGACCGTAAAAATGAAGTGATTCTGCCTGCTTATACACTTCGTTCCCTCGTTCCGGTCATCGAGGCGCGGGGGTTTTCCGTGCGCTTCGCCGACATCGAACCGGACACCTACAACATCTCCGCGCGCACTCTGGAGCCTATGTTGAGTTCCCGCACGCTCGCGGTGATCGGCGCGGACATCTTCGGCAATCCCTGCGACGCCCCGGAGCTTGCCGGGCTATGTTCCGACGCCGATGCGTACTTCGTCGAGGACGCCGCCCACGCCGCTGGCTCGATGTTTCGCGATCGTCCGGTCGGGTTTTTCGCGGATGCGGCGTTTTTCAGTTTCGACACCATCAAGCCGATTCGTGCCTTCGGCGGCGGGGCGGTGGTGGCGCTGTCCGAGGAATTCTTGAACTGCGTGCGGGGACATCTTCCCTCGAAACGGGGCCAACGGCTGCCGGTGGTGAAACGCATGTGGGACACGTTTGCCGAAAACCGGCTGCAAAGCACGCCGTTGTATCCCCTGGCCGTGCGTCTGCTGGCGACGGCTCCACTGCGGCGGATGGTACTCGACGCCTACATGAAGGTCCGGGACCGCTCGGTACCCGACCCCGAACGCCGCTGGTTGCCCGCCCAGGCGTCCATGGCGCTCAAGGGATTGCGGCAGCTTCCCGAACGGGTGGCCGCGAAACGCGCGGTGGCGCAACAGCTTATCGACGCACTGGAGGACCGCATCGACTTCCAGCAGGAATTGCCCCAGGCCGAAAGCAACCGGTATTTCCTCGTGGGTATCCCCAAAGAGCACCCTCTTCAGGCGCGAAAACGGCTGATCGAGGCGGGTATCGACACCGGCTACGGCGAGGAAATCACCGACTTCTGCCCTTCGCCGAACGCCGAACACGACGCGCCCAACGCCGAGCAGGTCTATCGCCACGCGATCCAGCTTCCCTGTTACGAAACGATGGACGACGCCACGCTGGATCGGCTGATCGACCGGGCGAGAAAGGCGTTGAAGCCGTGACGCGCTGGCTTGTCATCTTGTTGTTGTTTCTGGCATCGCTTCCATTGTACGCCGAGGAGGTGGAACCGGAAGAAACGGACGTTGCCGAAAAAAACGACGCCGAACAACCGGTCATCAAATCGTTTCTCTCCGAAAAAAAAGCCGTTTTCACCCTCGCCAAAGATGTTGCGAAGCTCTTTCAAGCCCTGATCGACGAAGTCGAAAGCTCCGAGCTTTTCAAAGCCGGATACGCCATCGAAAACGTGCAGATCGACCCCTCCGAAGTCACGATCGAGCTGGAGCAAAATGGTCGTATTTACAAGACGTTCCGACTGGTTCACCCCTCGGAGGATTGTTCTGGCGACTCCGTTCCGGCGTTTTGCGTCACGCTCGAACGAAGTCCGGATGCCACCGCCCTCGTAAACGACCCGTTGGAGGCGCGCGTGCGGCAGTGGATCGGCGCGGCGAAGCCGGAAATCTTCTGGCGGGAACGCCACGAGCCTGACGCGCGGAGGTCCATCCCGCCGCCGGAACAGCAGTTGCCGATTTTGAACATTACCGAAGAGGAAATGACGCGGCTTTACGAAAAGCATCCGAATCTCACCATCGAGCAGTTCGAGCACCAAGCCCACGGATCGGCGGTGCCCGACAAAATGCCGGATCTGGGCGAAACGTATGCCGAACTGACGGCTCAGGACCGCCCGGACACCTGGAAACAGGGGCTTCAGGCAGCGCTTCTGCCGGTGCTGCTTTTCGTGTATGTGATTCTTCGCCGCTACGGTCGGGCGGCGTTCCACGCCCTGCTGCACGCCGAACTCCCCGACGAGTGGCTGCCCTCCACACCTCGTAACCAATGGATTCTTCTGGGAATTTTTCTTGTCGGGGCGATTTTTCGGGCGATCAACCTGGGGGGCATCCCGATGCAGATCGACGAGTGGTCCAACGTCGAGTTTCTGCCCCTCAAGGACGTGATCTTCCACGGATACGAGACCCTGACCAACCCTCCGCTGCTTTACGCGATCGAGCACGTGTTCTATCCCGTGAGCACCCATCCGGCGTGGTTCCGTTTGCCGTTGTTCCTTTTCGGCGTCGTGCTGCTGTGGGCGGTGTGGCGCGCGGGGAGAACGCTGTTCGACGAGCGCACGGGAATGCTCGCCGCCGGTCTGGCCGCGCTGCACCCGGCGTTGACCGTCTTTTCGCAGACCGTGCGCGCCTACGAACCGGCGGCCTGCCTGCTGATGCTGGCGCTGCCGCACGTCTGGCGCATCAGCCGCCGGACGGACACCGACAAGGATTTCATCGCTTTCGGCCTGCTGGCCACGCTGGCGTTGTGGATGCATTACCCGAGCCTGCTGATGCTGGGACCGATGTTTTTCATGATGTTCCTGGGTGTCCGACGCTATCGCGCGAACCTGGAAAAACTGGAGTTCACGGCGATATGGGTGGCGGTGAGCGTCATCCCGCTGATGCCGTTTTTTTTCGCCCATTCCGGCAAGCAGGGCTCTGGATTCTTTCCGCAATATTTCAGCCAAAGCTTTGATTTCATTACGGGAATGCCTTTCAAAACCGGCGTCCTGATGCTGGCGGTGATGCTTTTCGCGCGCGCGTGGAAACACGACGCCTGGCGCTGGCTGGTGTGGCTTTCCGGTTTCACGGTGGCGGCGTACATCGTCGGCAGCACCCAGATCATGCACGTGCCCCACTACACCGTGATTCTGATTCCGCCGTTTTTGCTGCTGCTGGCGGCAGCGCTCGTCTCGCTGAAACCGCGCCTGTATCAAGGTGCTACGAGTGCTTTTTTGGCGGTGATGGCGCTGGTGCAGATTTCCCTGCCGCTGATGCCGTCGCAAAACCTGTTCATGGCGCACCTGGCCTACACGCCGATGCAGCGGGGGATGTCCCACGGCGTATTCGCCGAAGTTCTTCTGAACGCCGAGAAACAAGGCGAAGTATCCTGCCGCAAACTGCTCACCGCACCGAACTACGACAAGGAAACCTACCTCTATTATTTCGATCGAAAAACGTTGCAGGACGTGGGGTTGCAACCCTTCGTGGAGCACTCCGAGGCGAGTATCGAAGTGGATCTGGGCGAGGGAGCCCAGAAGAAACTCTGGACACTGAAAGGGCTCGTGCTGCTGGGCGACTACAAGGGGCGCGAGCTGGACGAACGCCTGAAGGAGGAAGGCTGCTTCTGGTACTCGCGAATGCACCAGAACTGCTCTCATGAAAGCGGCGTGCTGTACGATCCCTTCGAATGCGACTGGCTCGCCCAACATTGCACGCTTAAAGCCTCCACGGCGATGGACGAGCTATACTTCTGCGCCGCCGACCGACCGCCGGATCACCAGTCCGGCCCGATGAATCCGTAATAGCGTCCCATCCAGTACGGCAACAGGTAATCGCAGCCGGTGCGTTCCTCACCGGAATCCACGCCGCCGTCCAGGTCGAAGGGACTGCGGTGCCAGATCACCATGTCCGGCTTGCGTGCGTAGCTGGGCAATGGGTACAGGGCTTCGTCGGGCTGGTCGGGATTGATCTCGATGTCCGGGTTTTTCGAGTTCTCCACCTTGCGATCCCGCAACGGCGGATCGGGGAAGACATCGATCATGTACAGCGCGTGGTACAAAGACCTGGCGTCGCGTTCGCCGGTGGAATAAAGATACCACGAGGTTTTTACCGGATTATGCTCTTTGATACCCCGGCGGTTGGGGGTGTCGTCGTCCAGGTTGAGCCACAACGTATCCCGGAAGACGGCCTTGAGGTCTTCGAAGCGCTGCGGATCTTCCTCCAGGCGCTGGAGAATGAAGAAGTTTTCGAAGGCCATATAGGTATTGTACCATTTCGTAGCGTAGCCCATGTAGACCCACATGGCGTCCCGCATGATGCGCAAATATTCCCTGTTTTCATACAGTTCCGTGAACATGTCGGCGAAACGATCCTCGCCGCTGGCGTGGTAAGCCGCCTTGAACCAGGCCAGCGCGGATACGGCGTCCAGGCCGTTGTCGGTGGGCCAGCCTTCCCACCATTCGCCGTCGATCTGCCCGTAAGAGGTCACTTCACCGTCCCGATCGATCAGCATCAGGTCGTTGTCCCAGAGGTGATCGGCAAGATCCACCAGGAAATTGCGGGCCAGGGTCTTGACGTCCTCGTTGTCCACCATGTCGTAGGCGGTGGAAACACCCAGCACCGCGCCCGTCATCTGGTCGCGGCTGACGTCGCCCCGCCATACGTAGTCCGTGTACTCGCCTTCCCCGGCGTAGCGGATGCTTTTCGGATCTTCGGTGTAGGGATCGTCGGGCCACAGGCGGCTCCAGTCTTCCGACCAGGGCCAGTCCAGCCGACCGTAGCAGCGCCCGGTCAAGCCTTTGACCTGGGTGAGTTCCTGAAAAAAGCTCCAACCCTCGATCTGCTCGCGGATCGTGGACAACGAGGCTTCGGAGCCTTCCACCGCATGGCGGAACGCCATCGCCGCCGTGCATTGCCCGGACTGGAACGAGCAGTCGCCGCAGGTGGTGAGTCCGTAATCGCCGCTGGGGTCGTCGGGCCGGGTGAGGTTGAAGCTCAGTCCTCCCCAGAGGTGGCGGTCTTCGTAGACCTCCAGGTACCCTTTGGCCCGTTCGGCCATCGGACCGGGCGTGGCGGGATCGCCGATGCGGATGCCGAACAGTTCCTCGGCGCTCGTACCCTCGGCGTCGGTGGCGGAAAGCACGAAATAGGAAAATCCTTCCTCCGTCGGCGTCCCGGAAAGCGTGCCGGTGGATGCATCGAGGGAGGTTCCCGGCGGCAACTCGCCCAGCACGACTTGCCACGAACCGTAGGGTTCCTGGCCGCCTTCCGCCGAAAACGCGAATTCAAGCGCTTGTCCCGTAGGAGAGACGGGCGGGAAGGCATGGGTCAGGGCAAATGCCTGGGGCGGAACTTCCTCCTCCGCTTCCTGGACTTCCGCCTCCTGGTCGCCGCTGTGGTCCTGATCCGCCGGGGCGGTGTCGGAATCCTCGGAGCAGGCCGCCAGCGCGGCGAAAAGTACTACCAAGGCCAGAATTTGCACGAGATTTCGAATCGTTTTCATTTCGCTTCTCCTTCAGGTGCGAATGGAAAACCCAGCCTAACGAAATTCTAAAAAAATTCAAGGCGGCACATGCAAACGATTCCTTTTTCATGAAAGGCGTTGCGTTCGTGCGCGGGAATGATTACCTTAGCTGGAACTTTCCGCCCGATCCGCAACGCTTCCACGCGATGGACGGCGACACCGGCGAGATCATCTCTCGACGGCGGCGGCAGGGTGGAAATTTTTTCCCATAACGGCTCGAAAACGGGGCGGAAACGATCGATGACGGACGCTGAGAACACGACTCGACAACAACTGCGCGAAGCCTTCCACCAATGCGGACTGCACCGCGACCTCAAGCCCGAACCCTACGCGGACGGCGAGGAGTTGAGCCTCCAACTTACCGGAATCGTTCCGCAAATCCCCTGCCGGGCGAAGGTGACCGTCGAAAAATTCATCGGCGGCGGCTTTGCGGGACAGGTCTACAAAATCCGGCTCGACGCCATCGAGAGCGAGGACGGCGGGGAAACCATCGACGGCCTGGAACCCGGACGCCTTTACGCAATGAAAATCCTCGTGCCGCCGTCGTCGTTTTCGGTGCTGTTCCGCGATGCGATCTACAAAACCGCCTATCAAAGCGACTTCGCCGCCCAGGTCGATCCGAACGCCATGCGCTCAGGCAGCCTGTGGCAACTTTTCATCCGGCGCGCCGCCTCGTTGGAGTTCGGCGACGAGAAATGCGTGGTTCGCCCCTTCGCCCATTTCTTCGACGAGCGCCTGCACGCCTGCGGCGAACTGAGCGAGTGGGTCGAGGGTCGCACCTGGCACTACGAAATCGACGAGGATCTGTTCGCACGCTGGAAGGGCTCCCCGGAGGCGCTGGACTCGGATAACAGCCCGGAATATTTAGAGAAAAAGCGCTTCATGAAGCGTTTCGTCGCCATGCTGCACCAGATGGGCGCGCCCGAATTCGCCCGCCAGTACGAATGGTGGAGCATGAAAAGCCAGCCCAACGTGCTCAAGCGCCTGAACGACGACGAGTACGACGGCCTGACCGCCATCGATTTCCGCGCCGGGCTGGCGCTACTGTTTTTCCTGCCGATGAGTCCGGTGGATTTCCGGCTGATCCGCGACGGCATCCGGCGCGGCCACTGGGTGCAGTTCGACCGGGGAAACCTGACGCAACTGCGCTACTACGTCGAGAGTCACCGGGAGGCGTTCGAGGATCTCCTGCCGGTGCTCGACGAGTTGGAAACCGCCGACCTCGCCTACAGGGCCTCGCAGATCGACCTCACACACCACGGCCTGAAACCTCTTACCGACGCCCGGCTGCGTGACTCGATCCGGCAGGGGAAAATTCGCGCCTGGCGCGCCAAGGGACAGCTCGACGAGGACCGCGCCCAAACGCTCGAAACCTCCCCATGGCTGTTCGGGCTGTTGTTTTTCCTTTCGCTGATTCCGTTTTTCGGAAAGGTAATTCGCAAAACCTGGGGCAACGCCAAGTATCGCAAGCATGTGAAACAACTGGTATTTTCACCCTCGTATCTCTGGCGGGCGATGCGCGCGAGCCGCATCGAAGCCCTGATGAAATGGCAGAAAAAAGGCCGACGCAACGATGCCGCCATCTTGCGGCTGGTGGACCGTCCGGTGGCGTTCTGGGCGCAGCGCATCGTGCTGGGACTGCTGCCCGCTTCGTGGCATCGCTCGGTGCTGGAGCCGTCGTTTTTGTGGGGAAAAATCCGCGATTCCGTGAAATACACCTGGAAATTCTACAAAGATTCCGAGTTTCGCGAGCAATGGTTCTTGGGCGAGTTGGAAGACGGACGCAAGCAGGGCATGTTGAGTCAGGAAGATTTCGAGGAAATCTCCGGGCGCATCAAGGATCAATTCATTCAGAAATACTTGAAAAGCGTGGCGATTCACCTGATGACCCTCCCGGTGACGCAACTCGTGGCCCTCGTGATTGCGATTTACGCCTATTTCGCGTTCGCCGACACATGGGAACAGGGCATTGCCTACGCCACCAGCATACTGGTGGTTTTCCAGGTGTTGCCCTTCAGTCCGGGATCGCTGACGCGTGGTTTTTACGTGGTCTACCTGATGATCTCGGAACGGGATTTTCACAATTATAAGGTAGCCTGCGCCGTAAGTTTCTGGCATTACATCGGTTATCTGGGTTTTCCTCTGCAAATGGTGGCGCATTATCCCAAGCTGGCCCGCTTCATGGGCGGGCGCTGGTCCACAAAAATGGTTCACGTGGTACCGGTATTCGGTGAACGCGGTGGCCTGCTGGAGCACTTCGTATTCGATCTATTCTTCAACATGCCGATTTCACTCAGGAAAAGCTATCGCACGGACAAGCTGAAGACCGTGCTGGGAATTCTGGCGACGCTGGCCTTGATCGTGCTCGCAGTAGTAATCCTGTACCATTTCGCAGCCTTCGCATTCGGCTGGCTGTTCGGAAACTGAGCGAAAAAAAAGCTGGCCATGACCGCGTTTTCGTGAATGATGCGGGTACGACCCTGCCGAGAGCCCGGCCTCTCGCACCTTTGAAAACCACGGTTTGCTTCGAAAACCGGGAAAGGACATGTCATGACTCCGAACCCATTGGATGGAAAAGTCGCCCTGATTACGGGAGCTTCGAGCGGCATTGGAATGGCCTGCGCCCGCGCTCTGGCGGCGAGAGACATGTTTCTCGTGCTGGTCGGTCGTCGTCTGGACCGCATGGAAGAGCTGGCCGAGCAGATCGTCAACACCTACGACGTGGGCATTCACACCGTCGAGTTGGACATTTCGAAAAAAGACGACGTGGTCGAAAAGCTCGACAAACTTCCGCGCATCTGGAAGCGCGTGGACTTGCTGGTCAACAACGCCGGAGTCGGCCTGGGACTGGGCAAGATCCAGGATGGCGACCTCGACCAGTGGGAGAAAATGATCGACACCAACGTCAAGGGGCTGCTGGCCGTGACCCGCTGCATCCTGCCGGGGATGATCGAGCGGAATTCCGGTCACATCGTCAACATCGGCTCCAATTCCGGCCACGAAATGTATCCCACCGGTAACGTGTACAGCGCCACCAAGCACGCCGTGACGGCGATTTCCCGTGCTTTGCGCTATGACTTGCTTGGAAAAAACATCCGCGTGACGAACATTTCTCCCGGCCTCGTGCGCACCGAATTCGCTCAGGTCATCAACGGCGGCGACGAGGAAAGCGCGAAGCGCTTTTACGACAAACTCGTCCCCCTGGAGGCCGAGGACATCGCCGAGACGGTGGTCTGGTCCGCGCTGCGCCCGCCGCACGTCAACATCGACGAGATCACCATCCAGTCCATCGATCAGGCCAGCGTGCATTACGTCAACTGGCGCAAATAGGGAGACGTTCAAACGCCAACCTCTCAGCCTTCCGCCGATTGGTTACAAATCGATAAATACGTGTAATTTTTATATGTTGTGCAGTTGCACAAGCAGGTCGGGTAATTGTTTTACCCGACATTTCCGAGCCCCATGAATGTGTCAGGGGAAGCAATCATCCGATAGGATACTATTTCGGTATCAATCATCTAATTTCAAGTCTTGGACTTGATTAAAAAGTCTTCTTCCGCAGTCGCGCGCAAGCGCGCATTGCGGAAAAGAACTCTGTACGAAGGCGCTTTACTCCGAAGTCTCGCTATGTGGAATGAATGACGTGCGGTTGTTTTGAAAGGTTCGACTCGGCTCCGAGCCGTGTTGAAAAGAGGGAGAATGGTGTTTGCGCTTCCTGGGAATCATGGTTTTCGTCTGCGATCTTTCATTTTCGAAGGTCCTTTGGGCGGTATTGACGGCTGCTTTTCGCCCTCCGGACACACGGCGCCCGTCTTCTTCGTGGAGGTTCCGTCTGATCCGGCACGCAGGTAATGCAACGAGCGTATTTTCACACGAGCTCAGACGGGCGGTGAAGCGCCTGCCATTTCCGGTCTTTTCGCCTGCCCGAGTTCGTTTCCGTTTGGCGGATAGGCCGTCATGTTTTGTGCGCCGTCCGGCCTATCATGCTCCGTGACGAGTTCCAGCCGTCCCTTCTTGCACACCGGACACAAGAGCGGATCGTGCCCGGTGAGCGCCAGGTAGCGCTCGTCCCAGCTCATCTCGTCGTATCGCTCGATGGGTTCGGGTTCCGGCGCGCCGAGCAAGTCACGGCAACGCTTGATATTCCTCGCCCGAAAGCGGTTGGCGTGCAAGCCGTAATGCCGGATGCGCGTAAAGCCCTTGGGGAGAACGTGCATCAGGAAGCGCCGGATAAATTCGGTCGCCGAAAGAGTCATGACGCGCTTTTCCCCTTCCTTTTTGTAATCCTTGTACCGGAAGGAAACCTTGCCGTCTTTCATTGCGATCAAGCGCTGATCGGAGAAGGCCGTGCGATGAGTGTACCTGGCCAGGTAGTTGAGCGTCGTCTCCGGCCCGCCGAAGGGCGCTTTGGCGTAGACATGCCATTTCATCCCACGGTGCGTTTTGATGAACCGATCGAAAGCTTTCGGGCCGGCGAATTTCCCGGACTTTCCGGTAAAACGCAGTTTGCCCGCTTCATAGGCCCTTTTGAGCGCCTCCAGAAACAATCGCCTGAAGAGACTCTTCAGAACGTTCACATGCAGAAAGAAGTCCTCGCGGCAAGTCACCCAGCTTTTGCCGTCGGGCGAAATCCCGCCTCCGGGGACGATCATATGGACGTGGGGATGATGCAGCAAGGTGCTGCCCCAGGTATGCAGCACGCTGGTGAAGCCGATGTTCGCGCCCAGATGCCTGGGATCCCCGGCGATCGTGAGCATGGTTTTCGCCGAGGTCTTGAAGAGGATGTCGTAGATCACGCGCCGGTTGATCAGCGCCAAATCCTCTATCTCTTTCGGGATGGTGAAGACGATGTGAAAGTACGGTACGGGCAAGAGCTCGGCTCTGCGTCCGGCCAGCCACGTGGCCGAGGCCAGAGCGCCGCATTTGGGGCAGGCGCGATTGCCGCATGAGTTGTAGCCTTTGGTTTCGTGTCCGCATTGGTTGCAGCGTCTGTGCTCGCAGTGTCCGCCCATCTCGTTGGTGCGGCAGGCCATGATGTCACGAGCGGCCTTGGTCTGCTCGGGCGACAGGAGATTGCCGTACAGACCGAGAAACTCATCCCAATTCTTCCGGAGAAGTTCGGCCGTCGTGAGTCTGCTATTCGCCATGATTCGCCTCCGATCCCGGCAGGAGGTCGAAGGGGCTTTGCATCCCGGCGATGCGCGCCGTGGCGATGTGGGTGTAAATGGCCGTGGTGGATAAGGAAGCGTGCCCCAGGAGCACCTGGATCGTGCGTAGATCGACGCCGTTCTCCAGCATATGGGTGGCGAAGCTGTGGCGAAAACTATGAGGCGTTACCTTTTTGCTCGGCGCCAACCCCGATTGAATGGAGATTTTTTTGCAGACAATTTGGATGGAAGTGGTCGTAATGCAGCGTCCCTTAATTCTTCCTGGAAACAGCCATGGATTCTTACTGTTTGCCTGATGTTTTCCCGGCTTGCATGTTCTCCAGTAGTCCCGTAAGATGAGCAGCAGTTTCGGAGACAGCACGGTGTAGCGATCTTTGCTCATCTTGCCTTGGCGAACGCGGATGACCATTCTCTGGCTATCGATGTCGCTCGCCCGCAGATTCGCCGCTTCCGAGACGCGTAGACCGGAAGCGTACATGACCTGGAAGATCGTGCGATACCTGACGTTTTGGACGGCGTCTAGAAAACGGACGACTTCCGAAGGCGCAAGTACCACGGGAAGCGTTTTGGGCTCCCTGGCCGCTGGTATTGCCGCCAGCGGCCAGGGGCGGTCCATGACGTTGAGAAAGAAAAAGCGAAAAACCCGGGCATGAGAATTGACGCTCCCCGGAGTGAATCCGCGTTTCTCATGAAGATAAAGCAGGTAGTCGCGGATCTCCTCCAGGCTGATTCGTCCCAACTGCTTGCCGACGTGCTGCTCGAGTTTTTTCAACCTGCGCAGATAGTCGGCCTGCGTGGAGGCGGAAAGGTTTCTCAACTTCATCTGCCGCACCATTCGTTGACGTGCGCTTCTCATATCCGGCCTCCTTTCACGGCTTCGCATGCATGGAAAGATGTTGCTTTCTTCCGAGTGATGAAACTGGCCAGGACGAGACGGATGGAGGTGCAGCGCAGGATGTGCCTGACCTCGCGTGGGTTGTCTGCTTGCGTCAGGCGATGCCTGAAGAAGGAATAGCGCAGTGTCTTCTCGATCGTCGTATAATCGAAACCTCCATCCATTGCAGCTTGCCTGATTGCCTTTTGCATGGGACCGGGAGTCAAGGGATTGTCATGGCCATCGCGTGTGAAAAGCAGATCCGTTCGAGGCCTAGTGTCGCGCCACCACCGGCGCAGGGTTGTGAGAGTTTCCGAGTGAAGCGGAACGAATTGGGGCCAGGCGCTGTTTGAAGAAGTCAGGCGGATCAGCATCCTTTTGCTATCGATATCCCCCGTCCTCAGGCGACAGGTCTCGCCCAGGCGCAAACCGCCGCCGAATGCTACGATCAAAACCGTTTTGTGAAGCTCAGAGGCAACGCCCTCAAACAGCCGGTCCATCTCGCTCTTCGTGAGCGGATCGGGAACCGGTCCCGGCTTGCCGGGAGAAAGAAAACAGGCTGCGACACCTGGACGATCCAGCGTCACGAAATAGAGAAACTTGAGCGCCATCAGCGCCTGCTGCCGGAAACTGTCCGGTCGCTTTTCCGCTCTCGCCAGGTGCCGGATCCATGCCTCAATTTCAGCCGCGCCCAGTTGATCCGGCGATCGCTTGAAATGTCGGACATACGATTCGGCGTGGTTCAGATACTGTTTGCGCGTGGCAAGGCGCAGCCCGTACCGTAAAAGATCCTCGCTCATTCTTTCTTTGAGATGTCCCATGAGTCTCCTCCTCGTGATTGACGCCGCCCGGAAATCGGACGACTGAAATCACAAGGATGTCGGGGTCATGGGAATTCAGGCAAGGTATTGCGGGAGAAAACGGGAAGATTGCAAACGCGCCAAAGGGCTTCAACGCAGGATACGATCACAAAAATATGGCTGGAGTCGAGCAAGAACTTACGGACAGGCAGGGGCTAAAAACTGCCGCGAAGCGGCTTCGTACTCATCCTCCGCGAAGGCGGAGGGTCCATATGCTTGATATTACTCTGGATTCCCGCCTTCGCGGGAATGACATCTATGCTAACCCGGAAAATTCACGAAAACCTACTACGACTTGAAAACTCTCGTTCTTTCACTCGTTTCACGATTTTCATCCTCGACAGACTGTTCAGTATGCCTGCGGGTGAAAATCGCTCCAACTTCTTGAAATATCTTCGGTTTTCGGCGTCTCGCTACGATTTTCATGAATTTTCCGGGCTAAATTGGGGCTGGAAATCAAATTCAGGAGGTTTGTCAATACTCTGGCATGGGCCAACCGCAGGTTGCCCATGAAGATAGTTCGTACACGGGCAAGCGGACGTTTCACGTCGCTTCGCCCGTGCCACACTTTGTTTCCAGGGTTTTCTATCGTTAAAAACAAATAATAACCGATATGAAATCTTGTGGAAAATCGAGAGAGAACAGAATCAATAAAAAGACGGGACAAACAGACAGCCTGCAGCGGAGAGATTTTCCCGAAGATTTCGATAAAATACAACGAAACCGTTGTCGCGCCGGTTCGGATGCGTAAAACGGGCAGACGTCTCCTCGATCTTGAAAGCTTCGTGCGGTTTCAAACCGTGCAGGAATTCGGAACAGCGCCTATTTCTTCAGAGATTCCACCGGGGTAAGCTCGGGCCTGCGGTTGATGGTCCAGAACTTCCGGCTTCTCAGGTGGCTTTTGGTTTTGCCCGTGATTTCCACCGAAAGCGCCGCGATGGAAGGAAATACGTCGCCGTTGTAGACGATTTTCCCGCTATCGTTGACGCGTGCCCGGTAGTTTTTTCCCTTGTACTTCGTTTGAATCATGGAGCCGGGCTCGAGGGTTCTTCGGCGGCGTTCGGTGAAAAAGCCGTCTTCCGAGAGGATTTTATCCAACTCGAATCCCTTTTTATCCAGCACGTCGAAGGTTTCGCGGAGCACGTCGAACAGGTGGTCTTCGATAATGATGAGACGTTTCAGCTCTTCGCGAAGTTGTTCGTCCCGTTCGAGTTTCCTGATGTTGTTTTTGCGTTCCTGAATGATGGCTTCCTGCCGTTGCCGCAATTCATAGAACAAATCTTTGATCGATGGTGTCATATTGTATTTTGTCGATGAAAACGGTTTCGTAACTCCCCGGATAATAACGATTTCACGCGCCAATCCCCCTTTTTTCATACGGCAGGCAAACGGCCACGCGAATCTCGATACAATCATCACTATAAACTGCCAATGAATATACGGTTCATTCGGATGAAAGTCAATCGAATACAACAAAAAGAATCTCTCCGATCCTCCCATGCATTCGAATCCGGTCTGTTTCTATTTCGAATAGCTGGATATTCCACACCTATTTGCCCGAAACAGCATTGTCAAAAATGAGGAGGAAAACATTGCAGGAGGCTGACCGGGACGACGCGTCAGGGTAGATAATCCTCACGCGGGGGAGAAAACATGTCCACGACCACGGTTTCGTGCTCGGCGATGAACTCGTGTTCCACGTCCGCTTCGATGGCGTAGGAATCACCGGCACTCACATGGTACCAATTCTCGGAGATGCGCAAGCGCCCGCCGCCTCGGACGATGTACCCCGCCTGCTCGTGGGGATGGCTGTGCGAAGGGATCGCCACGCCGGGCGCGATAACGAACTCGACGCCCAGAATCCGTTCGCCATGGCCGAGATAACGGCGTGTCAGTCCCTCGAACACCTCGACGGGCGTCGAGGAAGCATGATCGACGAACATGGCGTTACCGGCTCGATGTCTGGAAATGGAAGGTGTGGACGGTCCCGATGCCGGGATAATCCATTTCCTGAACGAATTCGTACTGAAGGCTGAGCACGTTGTGCGCTCGAACGATTTGCAACAATTCGGGGTTCAGCACCGGAAGTCCCCGATCACGGTAGTGATTTTGCAGGCGGAAGATGATGGACTCGTCCGTATCATCCATTTTGGAAATTTCGGCCACCCGCGACAACGCCTTGTTGATCTGGTACTTGTCGTAATAAATCGGTACCAGTCGACCCACGACCAGAATGATAACGAGGACGAAAGCCAGCAGAATGAAACTCTCGAACTTCCCGCTGCCTCGGCGATTTCCCCAAATTCGATGTTGTTTCATAGTGTTCCCAATCGGGTGAAGATGTCAGTATTCGAATCTTTTTCCGCTGCGGTTGAATGCCCCCGGAAAAAGGTTTCACGAGCCTGTCCGAAAATTCCAGAGGGTATCATAGCGGGAATGCGGTTTTTTTTCAAGGTTTCGATGAACAGGGAGTTTATTCTGGGCGGAAATTACATTAGTGCGAAACATTGTAAAAGCTTATTCCAAGGAGAAAAAACGTAGGGGCGAGTGTAGTGAACAAAGTGAACGGAGCTCCCCAAAAACCGAGAAACTCTGTCAAAACGGGGGGCTACAGTCGCTATGCTCCTTTCACCCGCCCCTACATTCATCCTCCCTTTTTTGAGGTTTCAGACCAAAAAACAGATTTTGCACTATTTTAATTTCCGCACGTTTATTCTTTCTTCCCGGAGCGAATTTTTGTGTAGGGAAATACGCAGGTAGTCGCGTGATTTTCGCCCGGCATTTTTAAAAACAGGCCCTTTTGTCGGGCGAAAATTACCCAACCTGCACTTTGAATCCATGTTTTCCTGAAAAAAACAGCGATTTCCCTCACATTTTAATTCACACCCGTTTCTTCCACCTCTGGCAAATCCTTTTGAAATCCGCTAGAATATTTGGGTTCTATGTTTGTATGTTTTTCGTCCATTAAGGAATGCTTCGATGCCGAACCATTTGTACCGTACCGCGCTGTTTTTCACCTTCGCTTTTCTCACCTGGAGCGCTTCCACCGGGAACGCCTCGGAATTCGAGGGACACCGCCTGGTTCCCTTTTATCCGGGCCCGGAACTTCTTTCGATGCCCGAAGGGGATTCCAACCCGGATTCCTCCCGCCCGCGCGATTTCCCCACGCGCTGGGACTGGCGCAACGTGGACGGCGTGAACTGGATGACGCCCGTGCGCGACCAGGGAAACTGCGGTTCCTGCTGGGCGCACGGCCCGCTTGCAGCGGCAGAAGCCCACGCCAATATCTATCTCAACGATCCCGACTACGATCCCGACCTGAGCGAGCAGTACATGGTGTCCTGCGGTCGCAACAGCACTTCGTGCGATTCCGGGGGAATGCCGGATGAAGTACTCGCCGCCATGGAAGCCGACGGCGTACCGGACGAAGCCTGTTTTCCGTATATCGCTCAGGAAGGGGTTTGTGAGGATGCTTGTTCCGACTGGCAGGACCGGGTGGTGAAAATCACCTCCCAGGGGCGGATCATCACGATACCCGGCATTACCGATCCTTCCACCACGGAACCGGACATCAAAAACCGTATCATGCAGGGGCCGGTGGTGGCCAATATGGTGGTTCGCAGCGATTTTCACGGTGACGGCGTGTACGAACCCGCTCAACCCGAATGCGATTTAGGCGCAATTAGCGGGAATGAAGGCCACATCGTGGCGCTGGTCGGCTGGGACGACAACCACAACTCCTGGATCGCGAAAAACTCCTGGGGCGACGACTGGGGCGACGGCGGATATTTCGAAATCGTGCGAAATACCTCCTGTTTTGCCACCTACGTCAACTATTTCCAGCTCGATTCCTCCACCCTGCCTTCCCCGCCGGATTCGAGCTTTGAACTGGACAAGGAACAGGTCGCCATCGACGTGGCGTCCGGCGACGACTCGATCCCCGTGAAGGTGGAGATTCTCAACACCGGCAGTAATCCTTTGCAGTGGACGGCGGTCCCTTCCGACACCTGGATTCGGCTCAACGGCCACGAAGGGGAGGAAATCGGGCGGATCGATCCGGGGGCGTCGGCGCAATTGCTGATTTCCATCTATGCATTGGGAATGGAGCCGGGCGAACACAGCGGTGAGGTGGTCGTACAGACTGCCAACGACTTGCAAACCATTGAAATCACGGCTTTTTGTGTCGATCCAAGCCAGGGCGACGTCGACGAGACGACCGAAAGCGGGGAGATCGACGAGGGAAGCGAAACGGCGAACGAAGAATCGGATACTCCGGCGGATGGGGATCTCGACCCGGAGCAACAGGACAGCTCCGATCCTTCTCCCTTTGCCGACATGGATATCCCAAGTCAATCCGGGGACTTGGACGAGTACGTCGGACCGGGCCTGATGATGGCGACGGATTCTTCGTGCCGAAGCGTACCGTCGAACGTATTCTGGGGATGGTGGTTGCTGCCGCTGGCGGCGTGGCTTTGCAGAAGATGGAGCGGAATTCGGTGGAAAAAACACCTTGGATAAACGGGGCGTCATGACCAAGCGAATCGATGTCGATTACGGAGACAATCAGCTTTCTTTTTTAATCCTCGGCCAGGGAGTGCTCGAAACCCTGCTGCTGTTTATTCCCGATCCTATTTCCCATTGCGTCGTGGTGGCCGATGAACCTGTGATGGAGCAGTTCGGCGAGCGCATCGCGGACCTGATCCGCACGACGGATAAAAACGTGCACTGCATTTCCTTTCCTTCGGGAGAGGCCAGCAAATCACGGGATGCCAAAGCGCTGATCGAGGACCGCATGTTCGAATTGGGTCTGGACCAGAACGTGCTGATTCTGGCGCTCGGAGGAGGGGTGACGCTGGACCTCGCCGGGTACGTCGCAGCCTCCTACCTGCACGGTGTTCCCTACATCAAAATTCCCACGACGCTTTTGGCACAGGCGGAAATGGCCGTCGGCGGCAAAACCGGGATTCACGCTCCCGCCGGGCGCGACCTGCTGGGGGCGTTTCATCCCCCGATCGGTTCGTGGGTCGATACGGACCTGCTCAAAAAGCTGCCCGACGACGAATGGTCCAACGGCTGGGCCGAGATCATCCGGCACGCCATCGTGGGCGACGAGTTGTTGTTCGAGCGCCTGGAACGGCTTTCCGACTCTTCCGCCCGCAGACAGCCGGATCTGAAAAAGCTGATTTATTACAGTCTTGCGGTCAAAGCCCGCTTCGTAGCCATCGAAAAGCTGGGAGAAAATCATCCCGCCCTGCAAATCGGTCTGGCGGCGGCGCATATTCTGCAACGCGCCTTCAACTACACCATCACCCGTGCCGAGGCGGTAGCGCTGGGCATTTTGCTGGAATGCCGGATCGCGCTGGAAAAAGACATCCTCGACGTCCGCTCCTTCGAACGTATCCGCACCGTGATGGGGAATTTTCAGCTTCCCGAATGCTGGGAACCGATCCCGGAAGAGCTGCTGACCCGCGCCATCGAGGCGGACCGCCGTTGGGTGGACAACCGACTGCGATTGTGTCTCCCCAACGGGATCGGGCAAATGCACGAGGAGTGCCAGCCCGAAATCGTGCGGGAATCGGATTTTTTGAATGCCTGGCGGCACATTACGTTGCAACCGCATCCCTCGGCCCGCCACCTGGGAAGGGCAATCGAAATGATGGTGGCCCCCTCGCGTGGGGAAACCCTGGACATGATTACCTGCGCCGCGCTGTCCGACGGCCCGACGCTGATTCACGGTCCGTTGGATTCGCTGCAAACGGCAGAATTGCGCATGGCGCTACGCGAACTGGGCGTGCGCATCGAATCCGAAGGCTTCGCCTGGCGGCTGGAACCTCCCGAATTCCTGCGTGCCCAGGACGAAATCGAAATCGAGCACGGCGGATCGGTGCTGCGGCAACTGGCCTCGTTGTCTTTGGTGGTGCGAAATGGTCTGCGACTGAATCTTGGCCCGTCGCTGGTGCATCGCCCGCTGGCGGGGTTGCTGATGACGCTCGAAGCATTGGGCGTGCGAATTTCGCGCGGAGGGGAACAGAACGAGAAGATCCACTTTTCCGTGGACAACGAACCGCCCCGAACCACGGCATAGACACCAGTGAAAACGACCACTTAGCCGCCGGACTGGTCCTGATCGCCCCGGTGCTTCGCCGAGGTCTGACCCTCCACCTGCTGGGCGGGTCTTCCTATTCTCCGTACATCGAATCCACACTGAAAGTGATGGAAACCTTCGGCGTACCGGCAGACCGCCCCGACCGACACACGTTGGCAGTACCTCACGGACGTTACCATAGCGGCGAATACAAGGTGGGGTTCGACGATTCCATCGCCGCGATGCTGATCTACGCCGGATGGCTTTTGGGCAAGGAAATCAACCTGTTGAATGTGGACGAAAGCCTGGGACCACGTTGTCTGCGCATCCGCAAGTGGATCGAGGAAATGGACGTTTTACAGCCGCACCACGTGGATGCCGCTGAAATTCCTTCGCTTTTGCCGCTGCTGTTCACGAGTGCGCTGTTCTCCGAGCAGCCGACCGTCATCGAAAACATCAAGGGGTTGTCTTCCCGCGATACGGAACGCCTGCGAGCCATGGCCGGGCAATACACGCGCATGGGCGCGTCCATCGAGATCGGCGCGGAAGAAATCACCATTCAGCCGGCAGAATTGCGTCCGGATGTGGTGCTCGATCCGGGTTCGGACGACAAACAGGCCCTGCTGTTCCGTCTGGTGTCGGTCAGGGTTCCGGGGACGCGGGTCGTGACCCGGAGATGCAAGCACGTGCTGTATCACAACGGCTGGGTGAATTTAGGAAAACTGAGGGGATAGGCGCGTTGCGGGGGGGCACCAATGCATAGGCCGTTCGAATCATTCAACTTGCGGGAATTCGCTCTGGCATTTTGTTGTGGAAAGAATGATCGGTCATTGAAACGCACGAATTCCACACCCGATTTGTTCCATTTTCGTAGAACCGCTTTTCTTCGCAAACCGGTTGCCGTATGATTGGGTGGGTTGGCGTGAAATTTGCGTCTAAGATAAGGATGGTATGATTCCCGAAGAGGGTTTGGTTAACATGGTTTCATTCAAACAGACAGCAACTGACCTTTCAATGGTCCGATGTGGCTTTAACTGCAGGGTGAAACGGCATTTTGTCTGCCAATTAAGCAAAATCAAACTTTTTGTAAAGAAGTTTGACATAGAGATCCCTGTATGCAAATATTTCTTAACGGCTTGAAAAAAGTTCGGGGACAAAGGAGAATCCCATGGTTGCCTTCCATCAAACATCTTCGAAACGTGTCGGACTTTTCCTTTTCGTTTCACTCGTGTTGGCTTTCGCAGCCGTGGTCGGTTGTTCGTTTTCCGATTCGCCCGTCTCGGAGCAACAAGCGGTCAGTGAGGACGACCTGCCCGTAATCAACCCGAAAACCCTGAACTTACCTTCGGACGCTCCGACCTTGCAAGTCATGCTTAAGGACCACCCGTTGAAGGACATCGAAGCCTGTACGGTGACCATCGAGGATGTACAGGTGCTTAGCGATACGGGGTGGCTGAGCCTGAACTTCGAAGGCGAATCCGACCAGTACAACCTGCTGGATCTGCGCTACGGTGTGATGGCGAGCATCGGCGTGGCACAGATTCCGGCGGCCCTGTACCGGAAAATCCGCCTCGTGATCGATCCCAACGCCACGGTTACCGTGGCTGGCGTCGAGCACGACATGCACATCCTGCCGACGGTGGGCAACGACAGCATCAAAATCGAAATCGAGATTCCCGAGATCGACAACGCGCTGCTCAACATCCTGATTCTCGATTGGAACGTGGAACGCTCGCTGCAATTCTCACCGGGCAGTGGTTACGTGATGTATCCAGAAGTCACCCAGGCGGACTACTACGTGCGTTACATCGACGAGGTGGAACCCAACGCGCCGACGGTCGAATCCCCCACCCATCCCGACGGACAGGTCTGGGCCACCACCAACGACGTCACGATGAATTTCGAATCCACCGACCCGGTTTCGGCACCGAGCGGCGTGTTCGGCATCGACGGCTTCAGCTACGTGCTCGACCACATTTCGGATACGGACCCCGACAACGAAATGGACATCGGTACGGAAGACAACGTGGTGACTCCCTGCCGGGAACCCTTCGAAGAGGGCTACTGCGCCTGCTTCGGCGAAGGCGAGCAAGCCTACAATTACCGGGGATACGGCCTGCGCGACGACGGCGCGCTGTACTTCCTCGACCTCTACGCCCCCAGCGCCAATGCGCTGCCGCTGGGTCGACTCGACTTTTCGGGCGAATCGTTCGCGGTCTCCTACACCCACGATCTCATCGTCCGGGAGTATGAAGACAACGAAAAGAACCAGGTTTCCGAGTTCCTCGTCATGGCGCGGGACACTCAGGGACGCGACCACCTGATGCGCGTCGATCTCGATGGGCAGATCGGCTCCGACATCCCCGTCGAGGAAGTGTCCATGGGAACGAGTTCCTTCATCGATTTCGAGGGTGACGGCACGGCAGACGATGTAATCTGCATGGGCGCGACACACAACGGGTTGCTGATGATGGTTTCCGGTGACAAAGTGTGGCGATACTCCGACGGCTTCGAGCAGGTGGTGGACAATCTGCCGGATTCGATCATGACCTGTTCGTATGCTCCCACCGGCCTGCTTTACATTACCTACCTCGTCGATGCGGGTGTGATGAGCGAAATCACCACTGTGGACATCTACTCCGGCTACGAGGAACCGATCGACACCCTGCTTGAATACACCGGCCTGAGTTCGATGGGCTGGCATCCCGACGGCTACCTGTACGCCGGAACGGACAACGGCAACCTCGTGCGCATCAGCCCGATGAGCTTCAATGCTCCCCTGTTTTTCGAGGACGTGTTTACGTTCGCCCCCGTCGGCTTCGATTTCGATCACGCGAGTGAAAAGGAAACCTGCAAGTGCTACGTGGAGTTGGATACCCAGGGCATGGCGTTCATGGGAACGGCCAACCTCTTCGACGGTCCCACCGGATCGGGCTATCCGGAAGACGGTTTCTATGAAACGCTGGAGCTGATTTCCCCGAGCCAGATCGTCAACACCGATCCGCCCACCGACGAACTCAACGATTACAGCGGCTACGGTAACGACTGCGGCGACTGGGCGGCCCGGGCGCAGGTGATCTTCCCCACTCTCGTGCTCGACAAAGAGCGCATATATGGAAACCGCTATTATCTGGTGGACCAGGAAATCGACCGTGGTTTCAAGATCAAGCTGCGGGACTGTGACAACGGCTACACCGACGTGCTGATCGCCGACGTGCAATTCATCAACAACGTGCTCGTCACCGACGGACAGGCGGCCACGTTCGAGTTTTACATCGACAACATCATCGCCACCAACCCCATCAGTTCCGACATCCTGGCCGCCTACATGCTGATGGACCAGCGTGGACTGGTACGCGGCACCCTCCAGGTTTCCGGTGCGGATTTCGACGAATACATCAACGGACAGGCCATCACCGGAGCACTGGGAGCGCAGACCTCGTTCAGCGCCACCACCCAGGCCGGTGCGGACACGATGGACGCCTCGCTGCCGCTGTGCTCGAACGGTCCCACAAGCGTGGCCGAGGACGATTCGGGATCGATTGATTTCGAGGATCTTGACGACGGAATCTGGTATTTCCACGTCAAAGCCAAGGACGATTCCGACAACTGGGGTGAGACCACTACCTACGAATTCCGTATCGACACCTCCCCTCCGGACATGCCGGTCGTCACCTCGTCTACCCATCCGTCGCAGGAGCAGTCCTACGATAATTACAACCCGATTTTCGACATCGAGGCCAGCGACGTGTCCGGCATCGCAGGATACTCGTTCGTCTTCGACGACCAGGCCAATACCGTCCCCGACACGGTGTCGGACACCACTTCAGCGACCATCGACAACCAAAGTGCCGCTTCCACTGGAACGTATTACCTTCATGTCCGGGTGGTCAACGGCGCAGGGCTGTGGTCCGATACGCGGCACTTCATGGTGACCATCGAAGGCCAGGACGTCGAACCCGGCTACGTGCCGCTTCCCTGGTCCGTCGCTCCGATGGGCCTGAACGAAGATCCAAGCTATACTTCAGATGAAGAGCCGTTCCTGGACGAGATTCCCAAGCATTGGGTCGAACTCGAACCATTTATTCTGATGCAGCGCGAAGTTACCGTGATCGAATACAAAGCCTGCATGGATCGCTACATCGAAACCGACACCCAATGCGAGTACAATCTCGACGATCTCCAGGCCAACTGCCCGGACCAGTATCACTGTTCGGAGTCGGGTGTCTGCGTAACGGGCTGCTACCACATCCCGGCGCAAGATACGGCCTACCATAGTCCCGGCGGCAACCTCAAGCCGATTTCGGGCCTGCCTTGGGAAGCGGCCTTCGATTACTGCAATACGTTGGGACTTCGACTGCCGACCGAGGCGGAATGGGAGTTCGCCGCGCGCGGCCTGGACGACGATCTGTGGCCCTGGGGAGCGGATTGGGACGCCAACCGTTGCGCCAGCAACGAAAGCAACCTGGATGGCCCGGTGGACGTGGGAAGCTACAACCAAGACAATCCTGCCAAAGACGGCACCCACTGCTTCGGCGGTCACTGTCTGTACGATATGGCCGGAAACGTCGGGGAATGGGTAGGGGACTGGCTGCATGAATACCAGGCCTCGACTTCCGACGATCCTTTCCTCGCTCCCAGTTATACGATCAAGGAAGACTGCGTGGAACCTTGTGAGGGCGATCCGCGCTGCGTCGAAAACTGCAGCTTCAAGGTGGTACGAGGCGGCGGATACAGCTCCGATCCACGCCAGACCCGTGTAACCTTCCGTCAGGGACTTCCGCCGATTCTGGAAGATGCGACGGTCGGTTTCCGTTGCGCCAGCCCCTGGGAATCGGTGGATGAAGAAGTCTGTGACGGGCTGGACAACGACCACGACGGCAACATTGATGAAGATTTCGAAGACACTGACAGCGATGGCGAAGCCGATTGCGTGGACCTGGACATCGACGGAGACGGCATTCCCAATCTGAACGACAACTGCCCCTTCGATGCCAACGACGATCAGATAGACCCGGACCGGGACGGCTACGGCGAAGCCTGCGACCCGGACGGCGAAACCCTGTCGGTGCACTATGAAGGCGTGGACAGCCCCACCTCCGTAGCTTTCGCCCCCGACGGCACGATGTACGTCAGCGGCCAGGTGACCGATACCAGCATCAAATACGGCACGGTGATGTCCTTCGACTCGAACATGCGGAAAACGGGACAGGTCTACCTCGTCGATATGACCCGTCACGATCCCAACTGGAAAGACTATCGCGTGGGAGCCATCGCCGTGGGACCCAACGGCGCAATCTATACCACCGACGATCATATCAACAACGACGACGGGATATGGAAGATCGTTCCTGACGAGTACAACCAGTTGACCAGCGAGAGCCAACCCGACAACCGCAACGGCGATCCCGACTCCACCGTCCGTTTCGCAGTCGGAAATCTGGCCAAACAAAGAGGGTTGTCCAAAGCGCCCGCCTTTGCCTTCGATCTCGGCTTCGATTTCATGTACGTCGTGGAAAACAACAAAAAGGACGTGCGGCGTTTCCCGATCGACGCCAACGGCGACCTGTACGAAGATCCGAACTACCCCGACGGCGAAATCATCTGGGATACCACGAAAGCCATGGATGGTATCGCGATCGACACCCGCGGATGGCTCTACATCGCCAACAACGGTCGCCTGTACCGCATGAAACTGGTGGACGGCCAGTTCGACCGGGCCGAGGAAATCGGCAAGTACGGCGTCACGCTGTACGTGACCTACATGACCTTCGACGCCAGTGGCAACCTGCTGATGCTTCATTATAGAGCGAAAAACAAGAAATGGCCTTTCCGCAATACGAACAACGTGCCGTCGCAATCGGGTTACCTCAGCAAGATCGACAAGCCGATTCTCGATGCGGCGAGCCAGTCGAACAAAATCAACATGGTGGACGAGTCGAAGCACTACGTCCTGTACGGACCGCACGAGGATGTTTCCCTGGCGGTGCTGTATCCCAGGGACACCGACAACCCCGCCAGCCTGGATTCGATCGACGACATGACCAACGACGACTTCTACATGCTCCACAATCCCCAGGGCATGAGCGTCGATCCCGTCACCGGCGCCTATGTCATCGCCTCGACGGACAATAACGAAGTGATTTTCTTCGACTTGCAAGCGGGGACGGTCCTGCGTTCCCTGGGAACCTCAGAAGACTTCAACGGTCTGTAAGAGCGGAACGAAAAATCGAAAACTGTACGCGAAAGCGCCGGGATTCCACCCGGCGCTTTCGCATTTTAACCCGCATTATTCATGAGGATCGTAACGAGACGCCGAAAACCGAAGATATTTCATGAAGTTGGACCGATTTTCACCCGCAGGCATACTTTACAGTCTGTCGAGGATGAAAATCGGGAAACAAGTGAAAGATCGAGGATTTTCAAGTCGCAGTAGATTCTTCATGGATTATGCGGGTTAAGACGGTTTGTTACGAAAATTCGTGTTTCTTGCCGGGGACAGGTTCGATTGTTGTAGGCTGGGAGCTACCAATCCGACCATTCGGTCGGAATAGGCAGTTCTTGCTCGGTCGTCATGGGTGTCATGGGCGAGCCGCTGGTTGCTCATGTGCATGGTTGGGTACGCGGGCAAGCGGACGTTCCACGTCGCTTCGCCCGTGCCACACTTTGTTTCCAGGGGTTCTTATCGCAAAAATCAAATAACAACCGCACTAAAATCCGTTTTTCTTCGTAATTTCAGCTAGTTATTCGTGGGCCAGAAGTGAGCGTGGCCGTTTTCGTCGAGCGGCTGATGCCCCGAAAGGTGGCAGTTGCGACAGGCGGCGTTGGGACGTTCGTTGTCCACACCATCGGACCTGTGACAGTAGATGCAGCCGGTCAGCTGCGCGCCTTCCGGGTCGTTGGCGTCCACATGGTTTTGAATCGCCTGCATGTGTTTCGTGTGCAACTCGCCGGTCGATCCCTGGAAATTGTGGCATTGCAGACATTCCGGGATGGTTCCGTGCGATTCCTCCGCCACCTGGTGACAACCGCCGCAACCGGGATGGAACATGGCGATTTTGATCGATTCGTTGGGGATATAATACCCTTCTTTCCAGATCGTGCGGTGCATACTGTTTCCCACCGACAACAGATCCTCCGGGCGTATCGAGCCGGAGTAGCTCGCGGTTTCTCCCTGGGCGTTCTCGAATCCCTCGGTGGTCACGGAGTCTTTCAACCACGCATGGCAGGCTCCGGCGCAATTCGTTTCTCCCTGGAAAACGCTGGATCGGGCGCTTTCGGGGAAGGTTTTGATGCCGTGCCCGTGGCCGAGTTCATCGACCGGGTGGCAGGAAAAGCAGTCGGCGAGGTCGCTTTCGGAATGGCGTCCCCGGTCGGGCCAGGGAGAAGCCAGTTGTTGCAGGCCCGGTTCCGGAAGCGCTTTTTCGAAGCGCACCAGCCCCAACCCGTTTTCCGCCAGCCATTCCTTCGGACCAGCGTCCTCGTTCGAGTGCTCGGCGGATAGATCGTCGTAGTTATGGCAGAGCGAACAATCCCGCACGAGTTTGGGCAGGGTGATTTCCTCTTCCGAATCGCCGTCGCCCGGCGTTTGACCGTTCGAACCGGAATCGGAACAGCCTCCAAGCAGGAACACGAGCGTGGAAAAAAGAAGGAACAGCACGAAAAAGCATTGTTTTTTCATCGTTTTTCTCGCTTCAGGGCATCCATCCGTCGGTGAGTTCCTGGCACACGGGAACGCGGAACGAGGCTTCGAGGATATGCCGGTATCCCAGGTTGGGACCGGGATATTTCACGTATTCGTGCCCGAGACCGTTGTACGCGCCACCGAAAAACGCCGAGCGGATCGCCCGGAAAGCCAGTCGGAGAATCGGCATTTCGTTTTGTACTTTCACCAGCGTTTCCATGCGCGATTCGTAATCCAGATCCACGAAGGAGCCGCCGGGGCTGTTGATATCGAACAGCGTCGCCAACTCCGGGATCATCGTGCGGAAAGGATAGTACTCGTCGAACATCAGATTGAGCGAACAGGCTTCCAGTCCACCGGGATCGCCGTCCGGATCGAGTGTTGGACCGGGGACCACGGTGTCCACCACCGCCGCCAGGGTTTTTTCTGCGTCGGTGGAAGGCTCCAGGCAGGCGTTTTCCAGTACGGGGCGGCTCCACCCCGGAGAGACGTATTTCGCCGTCTCGGCCAGTCCCGATCCGTAGGCCGCCGTCGCCAGCAGAAACCCGACGGAATGTTTCAGGAATTTTCGCCGGGAGGGATCGGACATCGGGAGACGATTCGGCATGTTTTTGCGTTCTTTTTCGGGATGTTTCATCATTTGTTCTCCACGAGAAACGCGGCGATGCGCTCGGCGTTGGCGGCGATGGTGTGGGCGGGATTCACGCCCGTACCGCCCGGTACCGAGGCTCCGTCCGCGCAGTAGATGCCGGGATTGGAACGCAACTCGCCATTGGGCGTGCAGGGGGCTTTTTCCTCGTTGTCGCCGATGCGGCAGGTGGCCAGCGGGTGGGCGTCTCCGTGTTCATAGGTATGATCGGCGGTGCGGAACAGCTTCGCCCCGGTTTCCTCCTGGATACGCAGACCGACTCCGGCGACTTTATCCAGGTAGGCCTTGAAATGATCGGTCTGGGGAATGTTGAACTTCAGCAGGCCGTTGTCGTCGGCCCAGACCTCGCCCTCTCCGTCCACGAGTCCGATGGCCAGGGAGGAAATCAAGCGGTTGGGGTAATTGTCCCGCAGAAAATGCTTGAATTCGACGCCGAAGGGAATGTCCGGCTTGCCGCCGTCCTCGCGCACGATATCCAGCGCCGCGTAAATCGCCGGAGGAGATCCGCCCGCGTGGATGGTGATTTTATGCTCTTCCCAAAAAGCGTAGGTTATCATCCCGGCGTTGTTGCGCCCCATGTAGGACCAGGCGTCGGGAAAGTCTTCGGGAAGCTGGAAAACAAGCGCCATGTCCCCGTTTTGATTGAAGTTTTTTCCAACCTGAGGATGAAGATCACTCAGGTAATTCTTCGAGCGTTGCAGGATCACCGGCGTTTCCAGCGCTCCGGCGGCCATAATCAGCATCGGCGTCGCCACCTTGCGCTCGATGTTGAATTCGTCCACGTACACGACGACGTGGTTGGAGCCGTCGCCGTCCTCCTCGACGTGATCCACTTTGGCGTTGACCACAAACTCGGCCCCCAACTCTTCCGCCTGGGGAATGTAGTTGAGTCCCAGGTGTTTTTTCCGGTCGTAGGGACAGCCGCACATGCAGAAGCCGCAGTGCAGACAATCGTGAATGGGGTACATGGCGCGGTCGCAGGTGAGTCCCATGCGGTCGAGCAGCATGGCGAAACAGCCGCCGACCTTGGGGACATCTTCCCAGGCGATGCGCTCGATTTCCATCATCTGCTCGACTTTTTCGTAGTACGGATCGAGCACCGAACGGGTGACGGAAGAGGGCCAGACTTTGTAGCCGTTCTGGTCGGTGTAGTCGAAGACCTCGGACGGCGAGCGCAGCATGGCGGCGGCGTAGGTGACGGAACCACCTCCCAACCCCTTTCCATAACGCATGAAGACGGTGTAGTCCTCGCTGGTGAAACTGACGAACATCCGCATCTGGTTGCGGAAGCTCCAGTCCATTTTGTAATCTTTCGCAGTGAAACGCGGTCCTTGTTCGAGAACGAGCACCTTCCGGCCATCTTCAGCGAGTCGAAGTGCCGGAATGGAACCGCCGAATCCGGACCCCACGATAACGACGTCGTAGGTTTCCACGTGACATTCTCCCAAATGTGAGTCGAAAAGGTACGATAAATTACTTTAATGCGCCGTGGCACGGTGCGTCAACTATTATACTTTAAGCAGAACGTTTTTCACGTCGGAAGGAATTGACGTTTCGTAGCAAAAACGGGTAAATAGTATTCGTTGTTTTCAAACGATGGTTTTTCAGACAATTTCCCCGAATACCAGGAGAAATCATGATTTTCGAGCATGTGGGACCGATCAACACCGAAGAAACGCTGAAACTGGCCTACGAACGCGCCAAGGAACTGGGCATCGACGAACTCGTGCTGGCCAGTACAAGCGGCGACAGCGCGAAAGCGGCGGTCGAGATCTGCCAAGGCATGAAGATCGTATCCGTGAGCTATCATGCCGGATTTAAAGAGCCTTTCGAGCTTTCCATTACAAAGGAAAACCGTGCGTGGCTGGTAAAACGTGGAGTGAATGTGGTGTGCGCCACCCATGCTCTATCGGGTATCGAACGTGGCATGGCGAAAAAATTTCCCGGTCCCTACCCGACGCTGATCGCAGCGGAGACACTTAAACTTTTCGGCCAGGGTGTCAAGGTGGCAGTGGAAGTCGCGGTAATGGCAGCGGATTCGGGCGCGCTTTCGGGGAAGAAAATCGTCTCCGTCGGTGGCTCCGGCAAAGGCTGCGACGCGGCGTTGGTGCTGACCCCGGCGAACCAGAACCGCTTTTTCGATCTGAAGATCCATGAAGTGATCTGCAAACCCGGGCTATAGACCGGTTCGGGCGAAGATCCGAAACCCGTAGCGAAACCATGCCTCCAAGAGGTGTATTCCTGCGAAAACCACGAAAAATCGGTATGTTAGGGGATTCAGGACGGAAAGCGGGTTTTCCGCACTCCCGATAAATAGTGCGAGACCCGCAAACTTTCCTTTTCGCATCGTCAAACCCATTACAAATAGGTCTTGTGTTGCGAAATGAGGTCGATTTGGATTATGCTATGAAAAACACTTCGAATTATCTGGCATCAGGCGAGGTTTTCATGAATCCATTTTTCGGGGATCGGACAAAACGACGCATAAGCTTTGGGCTTCTGTTCGTTTTTCTGGGAATGGCGGTGATCGCCTGTGATGACACCTCCAGTTCGGGTTCGCGTTGCAACCCGGAGTGTCTGCCGGGCCTGGAGTGCGTCGACGGAACATGCATTTGTTCGGACAGCAACTGCTGCACCACCAGCGACGATTGTGACCCCGGCCAAATCTGCAATCCCACCACGTACCAGTGTTGCGTGCTGGGTGAGGAAGGTTGCGGACATAGCGTGGCGGACACGGACGAATCCGCCGACACGGACGACATCGACGGCGACGAAGAGACCGACACGGACGGCGCAGAGACGGTCGATGAGGAACCGGAGGAAACGGCCTGCGTCGAAGAAGGCGACCCCTGCGCCATGGCCGATCTGATGCAGTGCCATACATGCAACAGCGAGACGGTGCAGCTATGTACGCCCGTCGATTCCGGCCAGCCGGACGGTGTAAAAACCTGGAAGCTATACGAATGTCTGGACGTCTGCACCAACAGCGAAAGACTTCCCCTGTATTGCGACATGGTCTGCAACGAGGGAACGAATTGTTGCAGCCAGTGTTTCTGCGACTGCGGCACGACGGATGGGGACGTAGAAGAAACCGAGGAAGATGTAGACTGGGACACCCCCGACGGTGTGGAGGATGAGGAGGATGTCTCTCAGAACTGCGCCATCGAACAGCGGCACACCGGAGTGGAAATCCTCAATCATCTCGAAGACATCCAAGCCTTCCGGCAGGTATCCTGGAGCGAGCAGGTCACGAGCGCCGATCCCAGCGACGTGGGCGACGATATGGCCCCCAATCCTTTGCAGGACGGCGA
Source organism: Myxococcota bacterium (assembly GCA_963663525.2). Lineage (GTDB taxonomy): Bacteria > Myxococcota_A > SURF-8 > SURF-8. Next base: position 342,948 of record CAXXHC010000001.1, on the reverse strand, counting down.
TGAAAAGGTCGTGGTCGATGTCAACCGACCGGGATGCATCACCCGGATGTGGTTCTCCAATCCCGAAGAAATCGGTTCCCGCCTGCTGTCGGTGTATCTCAACGGCTCCGAACAGCCGGTCCTGGACATTTCCTTCCCAACGCTGTTCAACGGTCTGACTGCGCCGTTTTTAAGCCCTCTCGTCAAGAATACCGGCGATGCCTATTTGAGTTACGTCCCGATCTGCTTCACGAAGTCGGTCAAGGTGACGATTCAAGGCGGTGGAAGGCTGGAAAACTTCGCCTACCAGTTCACTTACGGTACCTACAGTTCGGATGTCGGCATCGAAGATTTCTCCATCGATCTCGATCTGGAAGATTTGGTGGCGTTTTATACCGAATCGCTGGGCACCGATCCGAAGCCGTTCGACCTGAACAGTTCCAATACCAATATTCAATCCTTCCCGTATTCCGACGAACCCGCACCCGGCTATTACGTCACGCTGGCCAACATCACCGGCCCCGGTGTCATCGAGCGGTTTTTGTTCGACATCAGCCCGAAACAACCTGCCCCGCCCTATGGCGAATACGACGTTTTGCGCAACGTCCGGCTGCAAATCTTCTTCGACGGCAAATCCGTGCCCGACGTAGACGCCCCCGTAGACTTGTTCTTCGGGTCGGGCTTTGGCGAAGATGAGGGATACACCGGCCTGATGAACGGTATGACCGGCGCTTCTTCGTGGGCCGGGGCCGATTACTGGTATTCATTCTGGCCAATGCCGTTTAAAACCAAGGCGGTGGCGAGACTGGTGAACAACTCACCGATCACGCTCGATTCGGTGGAATCCCGCGTGTATTTCCGGACACTTGGCGAAGACGAAGAATGGCCTCGTGACTGGGGACATTTCCATGCCACGTACAACGAAGCCCTGCCTGCCACGGGGGAAGGCGATTACGAGATCCTACATACCTCTGGTCGTGGACATTACGTCGGAACGATGCTCGGTGTGGAGAACGGAGCCACCTTCAACAAAGATTGGATCGAGGGCGACGAGCGGGTTTTCGTGGACGGTTCCTCCTATCCCCAGCTTGTTGGTACGGGATTGGATCACATGTTCAACGGCGGGCGTCAGTGGAGCAGCAGCTACGCCGGACCGTTCGCGAGTGTAACGAAACACAGCGATTTTCCTTATCAATTCAGTGCTCGACGTTTCTACCTTTCGGACGCCATTCCGTTCAACACCGAACTGCTCTTCAATTTGGAACGGGTGTTTGAGATAGCCAACGGTGCCGAAAAAGTCACGGAAGCCAACTATCGCTCGCTGGCCATGTATTACCGTTCCTGTCTGGGAGGTATGGTGCTTAGCGATCAGGTGGATTTCGGCAATCCCTCCGATCGCGTGCTGCACGATTTCGACGCCGCTTTCGACAACAGCCGCTGGCAGACACCGAACCGTTTCTTGGGTGCGGAGAAAATCACCTGCACCTACCAAGGAAACGAATGCCCGACGAGATATGTCTGCACCGACGCCAGAACCATCACGACATTGGACTATCTGGCCTGCGAGGATACGTCTCCCGAATGCCGATGCATCCCGCGCTTTTCAGGCGTCGTTCTGGCTTCCTCCGCCGAGAACCCGAGTTTTATGGAAGTAACGATGGCCATCGACCCGGAAAACGTGGGACTTCGCCTTTCCCGCGTGCTCGATTACAGCTTCGCGGACCAGGAGGCGGAAGTCTGGGTCGGATCCACCGAGGTGGGGGCGACCATGCGCAAGGCCGGAGTCTGGCGCACTCCGGGACGCAACCAGAGCAAATCATGGCGGGAAGACTTTTTCGACGTGCCGTACTGTCTCGTTCAGGATCTTGCGGGAAGCGTGGCCCGGCTGCGTTTCCTGCACACCGGCGGAAACGAGTGGAACATTTACGACCTGAAAGTCTACTCCTACCTGTCCCCGGATCGCACGCAGGCGGGACCGGGCATCGTGGATGTCAATACGATTCAGGCCGAATACGAACTGTCGAAAATCAAGCTGAGTTGGCAGCCGCCCGCAGGAACCCCACCGGCCTATTACCACATTTACACGGATCTCAACTCGCCTAGTTTCTCCTGTACGGGTGATCCCGTGGCTACGGTCGAGACGAATTCCTGGAACGATCCCACACCTTACCCGGCACAATCGAGCGTATATTACAAAATCCTCTCCGAAGACTGCATGGGACAGCGTAGCGAGGATTGCTCGGAGACGTTTACGGCAGAAACGCCGCTGCCGCCCAAATGCGTCAACGTGGAAACCGCTGTGGATCTGCTAAGTTCCGACATGCCCGCCGATCCCGATCTCCCCGAAACCTACACCGGAGAAATCGAAATCGAGGGCTTTGTGGGCAATACCGACGGTGTCATCGGCATCGGCCCGGATGATCCGCCCATCGGCTATACCTGGGTCGGCGAACGGAGCACGAGTGCATTGGTGATTCGAGTCAAGCCTTTGGTGTCCGGCTCATACAACATCGGCATCCGCTTTGCCAAAGGACCGGATTACGGCAAATGGCAACTTTCCGTGCAGGGCATTTCGCAAGGCGAAGTGCAAAACGGTTTCAACGCAACCGAAACGGTGTATCCACCCACGGTGGACGGCAGCCCGCAGGTCGAGTTCATTGATGAGAAGCGTCTAACCGTGCCCACGGGAACCGATTTCTACGAATATCCGGAAGCCTGGGAGGCTTGGGAAGGCATTCCCTTCGTCTTCAAGCTTAAAGGATACGATCCAGGCGCTTCGGGCAGTCAGAAACGGATTACGCTCGACCAGATATGTCTGGAAGGAACCGAGGAAGATAGCCGCTGAAACCTGCAAACGAGGGAAAAGGCGAGTCATGTTGCAACGCATCGGAATCTCACTGGACGACAAGCTCCTTGAACGCTTCGACGACCTGATTCAGAAACGAGGCTGGGTCAACCGATCCGAGGTCGTACGCGACTTGATCCGGGATCGTCTGGTCGAGGAAGACTGGACCAGCGAGGACGAGGAAGCCATGGGCGTGATTGTCGCGGTGTACGATCACCACGCCCACGGTCTTTCCCAAAAACTCACCGAAATTCAACACGATAGCTTCGCCACCGTGATTTCGACCCTGCACGTCCACATGGATCATCACAACTGTCTGGAAATCATGGTGTTGAAGGGAAAACCGGCGGATCTCAAATCCCTGGCCGACCAAGTGATCGGTACCAAGGGTGTCAAGCACGCGAAATTCATCCCGACCACCAGCGGGGCGAAAATCGCCTGATCGCCGATCGGGTTTATCCTGTAACTTCTTGAATTTCCTACAATTCCACGCTCTGTTCGATGCGTTGCCCGACGAATTGCGCAATCCAGCTCGACAACGCACCGATGGTAATCATCGGATTGACGTTCGTCGAGGAAGGCACGATGGAACCGTCTGCGATGAACAGGTTGCGCACGTCGAAGGTTTCGCCGCTCGAATTGACCACCGCCTCGCGCGGATCGGCGCCCATGCGAGCCGTCCCAAGGGGATGATAGGCGGAAAGATCGAGATCCATGGGTTTCGCCGGGCGGTCGAGGTGTTGGTGCAGTTCGGTGGGATGATGCACCGTGGTAATGCCGTGTAGAGGCAATAACACGGTTCGCGCCCCGGCAGCGAGGAACACGCGGCTTAAAATCTCCATGCCTCGCAAAATGCGTCCCAAGGTAGTGCGGTCCATCCAGTAGGTAATCAGCGGGCGGCGGAAGTTCGGACCGGGACGAACCCGGCCTACCGACGAATCCGATACCATGAAACCGAAAGTGGAAAGGTGGCGGGCCTGCTCCATGTAGGATTGCAGTTGTTCCCCGAAAAAGTCTGTAAAAACGGGGAGATGCGCAAACGGTGTCGTCGCACCTTCGAACAGGATGCCTTCCTCGTGAAACTCGTCGATCTGATAGCCCTGCGGGATGTAGTTGGAACCGTCCACGATTTCGTCCATCACGGCAACCAGCGACGTGGCAGGATGCACCGAAAGATTTTTGCCCAGCCAGCCGGAGGAATTGGCAAGCCGGTTTTTCATCAGCAACAGCGGCGTCAACAATGCACCGCAAGCGAGTACCACGCAGCGGGCTTTGATCGTCACCTTGCGGCCCGTGTCCTTGCTTCGTCCCCGAACGCCGTAAGCGGTGCCGTTTTTCACGAGGATTTCGTCCACCACCGTGCGACTGATTAAAAAGGCGTTGTTTTTCAGCGCATCGGGAACGAAAGAGACATTCGTGCCGCGCTTGGCGTCCGTCGGGCAACCGAAGACGCACACACCCTGCCCGTCGCAGTCGGGCGCGTTACGGGTCAGCGGTCCGTGGGAGTAGCCCAGGGCGTCGGCTCCCCGACCGATGATTCTGCCGGTGGGACCGACGTATTTCATATCCGCAGGAGCGACCCGGTACCCGGTTTCCATTTTGGCGAAATGGGGATCGAGATTGGCGGGTGTAAGGTCGCAAAGGCCGAAGTTTTCCCGCCACTTGCGCAGAATCGCGCGAGGCGTGCGGAAGCAGGTACCCGAATTGACGGTGGTGGTGCCCCCCACGGTTTCTCCGATCGGCAGGTAAATCAGGCAGTTGCCCACGGTCATCGTGTTGCCGCCCAAAAACCACATGTCCTGCTGACGATCCCAGGCCCGACCGTCGAAGCTGCGGCGGGTGAAGTAATCACCGGATTCGACCATCACCACCGCGTGACCCTGGGAAGCCAACTCGGAAGCGACCACCGCCCCTCCCGCGCCGGTGCCGACCACCACCGCTTCGGCCTCCAACTCAAGATCCTCCGTGATATCAGAGCCTTTCGTCACCTGTTGCCACCAGCTACCCGTTTCAGGTTCTCCGGTTTCGCAGGCGTAGCGGCAATTGAATTTTTCGTAGTAGCTCGGTCTATCGTAGTACGAGATTTTCATCAGCAGGCCGACAAGCCGAAGAGCCTGGAACTCAACCCAGGTTCCGGTACGCATCCGTTCGATGTACGCAATTCGTTTGGCTGCGGACAGGTGACGCATGGAGCGCAGGTAGTTCAGCCTCGCCCGCTCGTTGACCACGTGCAGCATCCCGCGAATGGAGCGAATCGCGATGGGCGTCATTTTTTGCAGGGCGCACTCGAAAAGGTCGACGTCTTCCCAGGTATACGCTCCGAAGGATTCCGAAGCGGGAAACATGACTTCGCCCAGGGCATAGACAATCTCGCGCTCGCGATTGGAAAGGATGGTTCCCATGAAAAGCGCTCCCGGTGATTGACGAACATACAATCTACAGTAACACAGTGCGTTACGAATGCAAGCGAAGCGATATCGACAACGTTAAGAATCGAGGATGAGTTAGGATAGTATTTGCCAGTGTCGTCAATCTGTGTAAACTAAAAAATAGTGTCGTAGACGAAAGGCAACCGTTCAATTTGTCGTAAATCGGATCGAAAACGATCGGAGAAGCACGTTTTCTTCCTGTGGAAACACGCGCAATCGTTTCGGAGGTGCCCAATCATGAAATTCGGTCGAATCGTCAGCCTCGTGCTTGGATTCATGCTGTTTTGTGTCTTTGCAGGATGTTCGGGGGATGAACCGGATCTCAGGCCGGATTCGCTCTCGGAGGTCGAGCCGTATCTCACCTATCTGAAAGACAAAGAAGGACGCTACATCTATCTTAAAGGCGTCAACGTGGGGGGCAGCACCAAGGTGCCTTACCTCGAAGGGGAAGACGCGCTCGAACATCGCTACAACCCGAACCGGGCGGCGGATCTTTCCTACGTGGGTAGGCCGTTTCCCGCCGATAGCGCCGACGACTACTTCGAGCAGATTCGGGCGCTGGGCTTCAACTCGGTGCGGCTGCTGTTCATGTGGGAAGCGGTGATGCCGACCTCTCACGACGAGGTGGACACCGAGTTTCTGGCCTACCTGGACGAGATCATCGGCAAGGCTCACGAGCACGGTTTGTACGTACTGCTCAACGTGCACGAGAACATCTGGAGCCGCCATATCTATTCGCTTTACAACGAAAAAGCCGACGGCGACAAAGGCGACCTCATCAACATGCTGTATTCGCTGTTTCCGCAGAAATGCAAGGAGAGCGGACGTTGCGCGGAAGGTGCGGACCCGGAAGCCTACGACTGGGAAAAAGGGTTTACCGACCACGTGTCCGGCGACGGCGCGCCGATGTGGGCCAACTACGCCTGCCTGCCGCATAAAAACTGGGATCTAGACAACAAAAACTGGGGATTGTTCCGTATTCTCGGCACTTTGGGCAAAGACCTGGACGACAATGGCCGCCCCGATTTCTTCGAGGAACTGGACTTGATTATTCCCTACCTCGAAGGCACCGGCATGATTACGCTGGATGACGCCACAAAAGCCAAAATCCGGGAAATGGAAAAGAACACGCCGGAGCCTTTCCCGGTCACGGAAACAAGCGACATGATGCCCTGGACCTTCTGGGGATTCGATACTTTCCTGTCCATGGATTCAGACCAGTGCTACGCCAAATTCTTTGCCGGGGATGTGGCCTATCCGGGTATGGTGGCCCTCGACAAGGACGGCGCACCGATCATCGACCCGGACACGGGCCAGCCGTATCCAATCGAAGAATACCTGCAATCGGGCTACGAGCGAATGTGGCGCGAAGTGGCCAAAGTCGGCAAAAAACACGCCAACGTCATCGGCTACGACATCATGAACGAACCGCCCATCGTCTTCATCGTGCTGTCCATTCTGGGAGCCTACTTCGATCTTTCGGGGCTGGGACTGGAAAGCACGTTGAACGACCTGATGAGCGGCCTGTTGCCGGTGGACGTTCCGCTGTCCGTTCCCGACAACTACGTGCTTTCCGACGACGGCGAGACGAGCCTCGGCGAATACGCCTTTTTCCTGCTGAGATTTCTGGAAGTTCTTCCGCGCGACACCAGCGACGAAATGAAGGCGGAACTTGGACTCACCTACAAGGACGAAACCCGCAACGTCGAGTGGAGCGCCGATACCTTTGCATTGCTCGGACTGAACTCCAATTTCGAAGAAAATCACCTGCGACCGTTTTACGAGCGGCTGGCCGGAGCCATCGTCGAGGAAGACCCCGACGCGGTGATCTGGTTCGAGGTCGGTTTCGGCCTCAGTTACGTGCTGGGTGGTGAAGGCGTAGGCGGGCAATGGGTGCAACACATGGTTCGTCCGACCCTGGAGGAAGGCGACAAGGAGCGCTTCGTGTTCTCGCCGCACTGGTACCCGGATATCTACCCGCACATCGGGTTCAACATGACCCCGCGTGAATTTTCCGACGAGGTGTACCGCTACCGGGAGTACTCCGAGAAACTGGCCAGCTACCGGGATGAGGCAAAGAACTGGTACTCCAACATTCCGACCGTATTCGGTGAATTCGGAACTTATTGGAATTACAACGGAATCGAGCAATCCGTGGCGGACGATTACATCGTCTCCACCGAGATTCTGGACAACTACTACGAGTCCTACGAAGAACTGTTGTTAAGCAACATGGTCTGGTGCTACACCGCCGACAACGATTACACCTACGGCGACTGGTGGAACCACGAAGACTTTTCCGTGATCGACCCGGACGGGCGTCCGAGAGGCGAAACGGCCTATTCCAGACCGGTACCGACGGCGATTTCCGGCAAACCGACCCACATGCATTTCTATTCGGATCACCACTACTACGATCCCGACAAAGGCGAGGTCGATCCCTTCCACGAATTCGAACTTCGCTTCGCCAGCCGGGAAACCCGTGAACCTACTACGCTTTTCGTTCCCGAACTGCAATACCCGGACGGCTTTTACGTCTGGCTTTCGGACGGCTTCTGTTCGGCGCAGTATTTCCCGCAGCAAAAAAATCCGGAAGGCTCCAACAGCGGCGAAAACCGAAAACCCGAATGGATTCCGGGCTATTACCTGTTGAATTACTACCCGACCGAGGATCGGCCCGAATGGGAACACGAGGTGTTGATCCGTCCACCGTTGAAGGGACAGGAGGCAAGGGACTGGAACTACTTCATCAAGCGCGGCGACGTGCTGACCGGCGGAACTCGCCACTAATCGCGGACGGATAGGAGGTGGATATGCGACGCAAGAATACCTGGATACTTCGGTCGGTCCGTGCGATGATCCTGCTGGCGGCTCCGGCTTTCGCTTTCGAACTTTTCGCCCAAGAAACGCCTGCACAAAGCGCGGACGTTTCTCCGACCGTAGCGTCGGAGAAGACGCAACCTACTGAAACCGAAGGAGAAAAGCTGCCTTCGTGGGTCGATGACAAACCGACGAAAATCGATCTCTCCAAAGTCCCGATGGAGGAAGTCTGCGTCGATCCCGAACTCGTCGCCTCGTCTTGCGGCAGCGGGAAACGGATCGTGTTCAAGGCCGATTTCCAGTCCGTCTTTTTCATCAAAAACGACGAGGATTTCGACGACACGCCCCCGGAATACAACGAGGACAGTCAGCAGTCGGCCTTCTTGGGCACCTACCTGCGACCGGAGTTTTCATTTTACGCCACGGACAACCTGAAGATTTTCTGGGAGTTTGAAATCGGCTTGAACCTCTGGAGTCGCAACAACGCCGACCAGAACGCCACCGGCAGCGGCGATTACTTCCTGTTCAAGCAACGAGAACTCAACGCGCAGGGCTCCTTCATGGACGGGCTCGTCGGATTTTCCGTGGGATATCAGCACTTTTCCGATCCTACGGGGCTGTTTCTCAACCACTGGATCGGCGCGGCGAGTTTCATCAGCAAGCCGGAAAGCGGCGTGTTCACGCTCAGCATGGCCCAGATTCCCGACAACACCGCCGAAGGCATCCTGACCGACGAAAACAGCCTTACCCGCGACCGGTACGTGTTCGGATTCCGTGCGGACATGCCTTTCAAGTCGGGCGAGACGAAGCTTGTGTTCTCTCCGGCGGTCTATCACCTCTACGATGATACGGTGGTGGATTACTCGAAGAATCTCGCCAATTTAAGCCTGCACCTGGATCTTGAATGGCGTTACCTGACCTTCATCGCGGACCTGGCGTGGCAGTACGGCATCACGTCGAACGGCGCCTACGACGGCGGCGACGTGATCCATTCCGGCTATGCGGCTCAGATTCATCTGGGGCTCGATTTCGATCCCTTCCTGCTGGACTTCAATTTCGTGAACCTTTCCGGCGACGACGACCACGAGGCCAACGACTCGGACGGTGCGTTTCTCTATTCGGGCAAAAACCGCAGCAAAACGATTCTGCTTTCGGAAGACGAAATCCGCGACCGGGGAGACAACCTGGACGAACGCATGGGCAGTTCCGACGGTGGTTTCACGCAGATTCGCGCCGGCTATCAGCTTGTGGACCTGAACGTCGCCATGAACGTCACCGACTATTTCCAGCCGGCTCTTGTGGTGGGCGCAGCCGTGGTGAATAACGACACCAACGCCATGCGTGCTTCGTTCGTGGGCATGGAAACGAACCTGAACCTGAAATTCATGGTGGACGACGTGCTGGACTTCCACCTCGTAGGGGCAATTCTTGTGCCCGGCAAGGCGGCATCGGCACGAATCAACGGCTACGACAGAAGCAAAACGAACCTGATGTACGCGGGCGAAGTCGCCATGGGCGTGCATTTTTAGAGTCTTTTAAAGGGCTTAGCAGATCTTTCAACCTGATACACGGGGATGGTGATGGACTCAACGATACAGCTTGCGGCGGTGGATTGGCTGATTATCGCCTTGTATTTCGTGGCGATTCTCGGCATCGGTTTGTACCTGAAACGTTTCGCCGACACCAAGGAGGATTTCTTCGAAGCCGGACGGCGAAACAGTTCGTGGGTGGCGGGGCTGGCCTTCGTGTCGGCCAATCTCGGCGCGCTGGAAATCCTGGGATGGACCGGCGGGACGATCAAATACGGCATGTTCGTCAGTCATTTCTACTGGATCGGTGCGATTCCGGCGATGCTGTTTCTGGGACTGTTCATGATGCCGTTCTACTATTCTAGCAAGATTCACTCCATTCCGGGCTATCTGCTTCTGCGTTTCGACGAGAAAACCCGCGTGCTCAACGCCGTGGCCTTCGCCGTCATGACGGTCTTGATGAGCGGCATCAACATGTACCTCATGGCGCTGGTGTTTCACGTGGTGCTGGGCTGGAACATGGATGTATCCATCTGGATCAGCGCGGCGGCGGTGGGTTGCTACATTACTTTGGGCGGGTTGATGTCGGCGATTTTCACCGAAATCGTTCAGTTTTTCCTGATCTGGTTCGGATTGTTCCTCGTGTCGCTGCTGGGAATCATCGACCTGGGCGGACTGAGCCAGGTGTTCGCGGGACTGCCGGACTCCATGGCCGGGCTGTGGTCCACGGCGGGGGATGCAAGCCTCAACGACATGGGCGTCACCTGGGTGGGCATCGCGCTGGGACTGGGTTTCGTGCTGTCCTTCGGTTACTGGACCACGGACTTCCTGCTCGTTCAACGCGCCTTTTCGGCCAAGGATCTCCAAGCCGCCCGCATGACGCCGATCATCGCCGCGTTTTTCAAAATGATGCTGCCGTTCATCGTGGTGATCGCCGGACTGGTCGCCTACCAGTTGATCGCTCGCGGCGACTTGCCCAAGGAGTTGCTGGAGAATCCCGACTCCGCGTTGCCGTTGCTGATCGCGAGATACTATCCACCGGGACTGATGGGCCTGGGCATCACAGCCCTGCTGGCCGGGTTCATGGCCGGGCAGGCGGGCAATGTCAGCGCTTTCAACACGGTCTGGACCTACGACATCTACCGGGTGATCTTCAAGCGCGACGCCACCGACGAGCACCTGCTCAAGGTCGGGCGCATCACGACGGTGGTCGGCGTGTTCATCAGCATTATCACGGCTTACGTGGCCATGCAGTTCAGCACCATCATGGACTACATCCAGGCGATTTTCTCCTGGGTCAACGCGCCTTTATTCGCCACGATGTTGCTGGGCATGTTCTGGAAACGCACCACCGCCGCCGGAGCGTTCTGGGGGCTGATCGCCGGAATGCTGACCTCGTTCTCGATTTTCCTGGGTTTCCGCTTCGACGTGATCGGCGAGACCGCCACCTACCTGTTGACGATGAGCCACGAGCCCTCCGACATGACGAAAAACCTGTGGCAGGCCTGGTGGGCCTGGGTGGTCTGTTTCGGCCTGACCATCGCCATCAGCCTGTTCACGGCTCCTAAGCCGGTAGAAGAACTCAAGGGTCTGGTGCGCGGCCTGACCGAAAAGGCCGAATTGGGGCATGTACCGTACTGGCGCTGGCCGGAAGTCTGGGCCGCCGTGGCGCTGGTGGTCTGCCTGATTCTCAACCTCTATTTCTGGTAAAGCGGGGGATTCGCCATGCAACATACCAAGAAAATGATATCGATCTGGACCTGGGTCGGGCTGGTGCTCACAGTATACGGTCTCATCGTCACCGGCTGCGGTCTGTATTACCTCGTCGAACCGGAGACGAAAACCGCGATGGCCGCGATTCATCCGTCTCTCTGGTGGGGTGCCATCATGGTCGTCGCCGGTGCGGTGTTCCTGCTGCTCGGTCCCATCGGGAAAATCCTCGGTATCGGGGAGAATTCCGCCGAAAACGGGGAAGGATAGACCCATGCGAACCGTCACCACGAAACGCCCCTCCTTTCCCGACGCCCCCGTCAACGTGCCGCTGGAGTTCATCGAAGGCGAACGCTGGCAGGTGCCTTGCGGCGATGGAGGTCACTGGCGCATGGGGTTTTATTCGCCCGAATTCGGCAGCGCCGCCGATATCGAGGAGTTGGAGTGGCACGACTGCCCCGAACTCTTCCTGTTGATCGAAGGCAAGGTGTCGCTCGTGTTGTCCGACGACGAAGGCGAGCGCATCGTGGCGCTGGAGCCCAAAAAACCGGTACTGGTAACGTGTCGGCACGCCGGATTCTGTCCGAAAGGACCGTTTACGGGCGTCTGTGCGGTGATTGAGCGCGACGCCTTCGAGACCGAGTACACGCCACGTTGAAGGCCCGTTTTCGAAAGGATTTCAAGGAGAAACGAAGATGGCTGCCAAGCTTGATTTCAACCGTCTGCGACGACTCTTCTACGAAAAATTCACTCCCGAGGGCAAAACCTTGCGCTGGGTTTCCGCACCGGGACGAGTCAACCTAATCGGCGAACATACCGATTATCACGACGGTTTCGTGCTTCCGGCAGCCATCGACCGCACCGTTACGGCGGTGGGGCGAGTCCGTGAGAACGACACGGTGCGCGTGTATTCAAAGACTTTCGACGAGCAAATCACGTTCCGCTACCGGGACGAAGTCCGCCCCGATCACGGCTGGGCTCGTCGCCTTGAAGGCATTTTGCGTATTGTGTTGGAAGGGGTAAAAAAGCCTGTCGGAATGGATGTTTACATGGAGGCGGATCTACCCCTGGGCGGAGGGCTTTCCAGTTCTGCGGCGGCGCAGGCGGCGATTGGATCGCTGGCCCTGCATTTCAATGGCGTGTCGATGGACAACCTGGACTTCGCCCGCGCGATTCAGCTTGCCGAGCATCGCTACGCCGGATTGAAGTGCGGCATCATGGACCCGTTGGCCGTGCTCGAAGGCCGCAAGGACCACGCCCTGTTGATCGATTGCCGAAGCTTGTCCGTCCGACCCGTTCCCTTGCCGCCGGACTGGCGCATCGTCGTGCTCGATACGGGAGTGAAACACGAACTGGCCAGCAGCGAATACAACAAGCGGCAGGAGGAATGCCATGCAGTGTTGGAACTCGTGCAAAAAAACCGTCCTGATGTCGAAGCCTTGCGCGACGTCCGCCCCGAAGACCTCGACCATGTGGCCGAAAAAGCCGATCCGGTTGGCCTGAAACGCTGTCGTTACGTGTTGGCCGAAAACAACCGCGTGCTCGAAGTTCTGGACCCGCTGATGAAAAAAGACGCCGAGCAGGTCCGCAATTTGTTTCTTGCTTCGCACGAGGGATTGGACCGGGATTACGAGGTAAGCTGCGAAGAATTGAACGCTTTCGTGCGTGTCGCGCAAAACGCGCCGGGGTTCGTCGCCGGGCGTATGACGGGTGGCGGCTTCGGTGGAAGCACCGTAAACTTCGTGGAAAAGCCACAGGTTGGAGATTTCATGCGAGACGTGCTGGACGCCTACCGTCGGGAGGCGAAACGCTCCGGTTCGGGGATGGCGGTCTCGGCTTGCAACGGCGTAGAGCAGGGAGACGTTCCTAAAGCATAACCTTCCGAAAATACAGTGAAAATTCGGACGATTTCACCGGCTCGCGTAGGTCGGGTAATTGCCTTACCCGACATTGCCGAAGGATCGACCCAATATCATTTCGCTGTCATGTATCGAAAACATCTCGCGTAGGTCGGGCAAATTTCTTGCCCGACAATGCCAGGTCGGTACATCATACGAAAGTCTTACGACCGCTCCAGTCGAGGAACATCATGCGGGGTACAGGACCGAGTTTCCAAGCATCAACAACCTGGCCTTTCTTGAGAATTTCCAGCCGGTCGGTGCAAATCGCCAATTCGTCGCCGTTTTCGAGACGTCTGACGAGATCCAGGTGAAACAATCGTGCCGCCAAATTGGGGCGAGCACCGTCAAAACGCGGCCAATTCCGGAACGTATAAAAGGAATGCACGCGGCGATACCTGATACGATCCTCAAAGACGTCGCCTTCGAAAACCACGAAGCGGAAGCGGTCCCAGTAAAGCATCGGCAAGGTATGAAAACGCCGGGCAAAGGACAATTCCATTTCTGAAGTGCCTGGAGTATTCCCTTGTATTTTCAGTGCGTTGGCCAGTATTCGCAATCGTTTTTCAACTTGCTGCGCTGTGGCATCGCAGGCACAATGACACGGAACGTGCGAAATCGGCAACCCCGGCAACAGACTATTGCAACGCCAGTCGTAACCACCATGCGAATCTTGAGGCGAAGGACAAAGCCACTTCGTGTCTAGGTCGCTGCGATCCCTCTGCACGGAGGCTTCGGTGCAGCAGTCGGGATGGCCCAGCAGACGGCCTCGTTCCCAGAGCAATTCTTCACGTTTTTGCACGTTTTTTTCGATTTTCAGCGATTTTTGCACCTCTTCGAGAAACAATGCGTTTTGGGCGTCCCTGGAGACAAATAAAGATCGCTCTTGGTGTTCGTCCGTGGATTCGGTGACGTGCAGCCCTTCCGCCCGATAGACAGACGCGATGTCTCGTGCCTCGTCCGGGGGAAGTGCGTTGAAAGTAAAGGCGGGAAATTCCCCGGCTTTCAACAGCACGAGCCAGGGGTCCGTGTCCGGCAGAAAATAGGGAAACGGTTCGATGGACTCGAAATACGCCTCGTCGTCCACCTTGCCGAAAACGTCGCTGGCTGGATTGCGGAGGCTGAAAACCATCGATGCAACCGAGAGCGCTTCGGGAGTGTTTTCGGCGCGAACGGCAGAGGCCAGTTCGTTGTCCGCGGCTTTCAAGTGCTCGATTTCTCCTGCCATACGACGCAACACCGGCTCCATCAGCCGTTCGCGTAACCGTGCGATTTCCGTAAAGATTTTAGCGTTCCACCCTTCTTGCGGGCATCCACGGCGCAGCCAGAGCACGCATTGGCGCGCAGCAAGTTCCCCCGTCGGCGCGAGAATAGGCCAAAGGCGCTCTCTTCGCCGGGCGGTGATCCAAAGCAGGGTACGGCGTCCCGAATCCGAACGTTCCAGGCGTAGCGTTCCCTGGGGCATGGTGGCTTCGATGCGGTCGGGATGACCGAAATCCTCTTTCTGTCCGTAGCGCAATTCCACGGTGAGTTCGTCTTGGCGCAAACTCGCCCGGAAACGCTTGCGGCGCAGATCTCCCCGGTCGGCTTCGACTTCCAGGACGTCGAGGTGCGTGACCCCCAAAGAGGCGAGCAGGCGCAGGTCTTCGTCGAGACGCTTGCGAACCTCGTAACTCTCGTGAATTCTGTACGGATTCACCGCGCCATCGCGTTCCGAACCCGCTTTCTCTCCCCTCGCGATGAGAATGCGCTGTGGTTTGCCGAGCCTGTTCTTGCGGATTTCCGCCACCCAGCGCGCCGTTTCGGGGGCTATCGCCACGGGATCGATCCACAACCAAGATCCTCCCCGTTTGGCTGTGTTTTCCGCACAAACTTCCCACTCACGACTCGATAACAACGGCACTCCCACCGAAACCACAGCGTCGTTTTCCGGGAAATATGCGAGAAGCGTTGAAAGTTCGTCGCTTGTTTTGTCGTGAAAATGAACGTGCGCCGATGGTTTCGTCCTATCTGCTTGATTTTCCAAGCTTTTATCATGTTCGAAAACGGAAGATTCGGTTTGCGTGACGCCGGGCAGGCGCTGTATGCCCTCCGAGAAACCGATATTGTCCACCCCGGAAAGCGCGAGCGACACCGGAGAAAACAACCGTTGCAAACCGTCTTGTCTCGGTGTCACGGAAAATCCGCCGATCACGAGGCGATCCAAACCCATGTGCAGAAAACTGTTCAGCGCCTGTTCGGGAGTCATCACGATAGGTTCGTTGCGGTCGTTGAAAGAGGTGTCGAGCACCATCGGCACGCCGGTGATTTCCTCGAACCGTTGGATAAGACTGTGGAATTTCGGATGGGTCCGGCGTTCGACGGCCTGGGGTCGGGCGGTGCCGTCCACGTGGGTGATGGCGGGCACGAGAGATCGTTTGTCCTCGACCACGTTGCGGGCAACCAGCATGTACGGGTTGGCTCCTCCTCCCTCGAACCATTCCTCGCTACGTTCGGCCAGCACGGAAGGCGCCAGTGGACGCCAGGATTCTCGGCCCTTTTTACGGTTGACCGTCTCCCACGTCTCCGATTTTCGCGGATCGGCGAGAATGGAACGCTGGCCCAGAGCGCGCGGTCCCCACTCCATCCGTCCCTGAAACCACCCGATGATTTCTCCTGCGGCCAAAGCATCCGCCGCCGTGTGCGCGGGATCGTCCACCGCTTCAAAGTGGATGAACCCGTTCTCGGCAGCCGGGAGCAACACAGCGCGGATGGTATCGTCGGAGTACTCCGGCCCAAGGGCACAGGTCGTAAAAGGCCCGAAATCATTGGAATAATCGGCCCAGGCATACCACGCCATACCTAGTGCTGTACCGGGATCGATGGCGTTGGGCTGCACGAAAAGCTCGTCCACGAATTCCAGCCCGGCGATTTTTCCGTTGAGCGAACAGTTGAGAAACACGCCCCCCGCCAGACAGAAACGCCGAAGGCCGGTACGTTTCCATGCGGCGCGAACCAGCGCAAGGATCGATTGCTCGAAGGCGTGTTGCAAGGTGGCGGCGAGGTCTTTGTGTTCTTGGAGAATGGCTTCGCCCGGAAGGCGGCGAATGGCGCGCAGAGGGTGGGATTTTGTGTCCATGTAGTTGGAAGCAAAGGTTTTTTCGTCGCGGATGTTCACAAGCTCGCGCCAATCATCGCGCACTTTTCCGTAGGGAGCCAGTCCCATCACCTTGCCTTGGCCAAATTCTCCGAAGCCGAGTTGCTCGGTCACGTTTTCGTATACGCCCCCGATGCGCAGGTTTTGTTGAGGGATCGACCACTGCCGCTGGAGTTCCGTTCCCCGACCGACGAACAACACGGCGGAATCCTCGTCGCCCATGGCGTCCGCCGTGAGCACGCAGGCTTCGTCGAAACCCGAGCCATAATAGGCACTTGCCGCATGAGCCAGGTGGTGGAAACCGTGGTGTTCCACGTCCCGGTCGCGTGTGCGTCGGGGAAGGGGTTCGGGAGGAGCGGGACGGTAGGAACGTCCCATGCGCTCGTAGACCTCCCGCCGGGTGAGCTGCCCCACGACGCGGTGAACTTCGTCCAGACCGATGCCTGCAACTTCCAGACAATAGGCGATGGACCGCCTGGGAAAACCACCGAAATGTTTCACGCGGATGAAGCGCTCCTCGTCCACGGCGGCCACGATGCACCCATCGGCCAGCAGACAGGCGGCGCTGTCTTTGTCGAACAGGTTGACGCCCAAAATGTACGTCGTATCGGTCATGCGGATTCTCTAGTGTGGTTCGGTTTCCATTCGACGTTCTATCATGAAACGGGAAAAAGAAAAGGAAAACGGACAGTTTCGCGTCATTGCGATGGTGTTTCAGTGCAGCTTATCCGAAACGAATCGTCCAACTCCAGCGGTAAAATCAGTGTGCTCAAGTCTTCGTGCTCTTCTGTCGAACACAGGGTGGAAGCCATGGTTTGAGCTTCTTGAATGTCGTCGGCGTATTCCACGTGAAGCGCCGCCTTGTCTGCGTCGATAAACTGTTGAAGATACTCGCATTCGTCGAATTCAAGGCACTGTTCGTTCAACGCGAAATCAAAGTATTCGACCAACTCGCCAGCCTGTTCTCGGTCGTTTTTCAGCCCCACGAACAATCCCCGGTCGTGTGCGGCGTTGGCAAGGTTGCGGTTGAAGGTCAACTGGTCTTCATGTGTAAGGTCGAAGCCGGAGTCGTTGAAGAATGCATCCACGTTGTCGGGCTCCACACCGTCGCAGCCTTTTTCCACGGCAAGATCCAACCGTGCCGTTTGAATGCGCCAGACGTTCTGCGAGCGGATGTCCAACCATCGTTCCCCGTCCCAGCCGTCCAGTTTTTTTCCGAGATCCTCTTCGGTGAACCGATCGAAATCATCGCGCCAGTTTTCCGAGGAACCCGCCGAAAAGTAGCAGACGACGTGGATTCCTCGTGCCTGTAGTTCCGTGATTTGCGCGTTGTCGGTGTCGAAAAGGTCGATGTCGTACAGGTCTACATCGTATTCCGTATTGATCTCGCCCTGAAGCTGCCACTGCCAAGCGATTCCGGGGGCGGGGCGATACCATGAGCCCTCCGTGACGGGTTCCACGGTGAGATCGAGATTGTGACGAGGAGCGGAAGCACCCGACTCGTGACACGCCCCGAGGAACAGGCTTAGAAGTATGATGTAGATTCCCACCCTGAAAAAGACCGAATCATGGAACAGCTTTGATATCTGGGGGAAAACCACCCTTTTTTCACCTTGTTTCGAAGCGAAAAACTGCTGCAGGAAGCGTTCCAACCGGAACATGAAAAACGTTTTGAAAATCGTCTATCTATGAGATAGTACACCAAACGTGAGGGTCAGGAAAAGGATGGATCGAATGAAACGCAACATCTTGGCGGCATTTTTCACATTTTCGATGATTTTTTGGCTTTTCGGTTGTGGCGACGACGGAGGATCTTCCGGTTCTTCCGGCGACGAGGAAAACACCGGAGGCGACTCCGAAGCGAATTGCACGGCGGAAGACGCAGCCTGCCTGGACGTCTACCGGCTGGAAACCTGTGTCGATGGGCAAATCGTGACCGTAAACTGTTTCGAGGAAGAAGGGCGCTATTGCGAAGAAGGCGCCTGCGTCGATCCGTGGGTTTTCGGCTCCCCAACCTACGATACCGCCTGCGAGAATACCAGCCACGACACCACCGAAACCCTCAAGGAAAAAGCCGCGTATTACGACGAGATCATCCGCCGCTTGCACGTGCATCCCGACCACAAGCTGGTTTCCAACGTGGTGTTGAAAGAAGGCGCGGTGGAAGCCGAGGCGACGCTCGACGACGTGCAGGAGTGGGACACCGGGGAAAACGACGGTCTTTGGACGGATACTTACGTAGCTTCCCAGGCGTTTCGTTACGCCGTTACGGGAGACGAGCAAGCCCTCGACAACATCCGCACGACGTTTTTGGAAGGAACGGCGAAACAGCATGATATTACAGGGGTTCCAGGCCTGTACACACGCGAGTTCCGCACGCCGGGCATTGAAGGAATGGAGTGTCCCGAAAACCTCTCTGCCTACTATCCCGACGTTGAAAAAGACGACAACAAGTGGCTGAAAATCGACGAGGGCTGCGTCTGGACGGTCGATCCTGCCGACGATTCGTGGGTCAAATCCGATCACTGCGGCCTGGACGACTTCGACGGCTATTGCTTCCTGGACAACGTATCCCAGGACGAATACGCCGGGCATATGCTGGCGCTGGGTACGTTGTGGAAACTGGTGGATGACGAGACCATCCACAATCGTGCCGGCGAACTGGCCGAAGCCGTCGCCGATCATTTGATGAAAGACGGAAAAATGGAGTTCGTCGATTGGGACGGTCGTGTCACCGAACACGGGCGGATCTACGCCATGGCGCTGGACAATTTTCCGGGCTTCAACGCCATGTTAGCGCTGAGTTGGTTTTCCATCGCGGCCTATGCCTCGGAACGCGAAGACATCCTGGACTGGTACGACAACTGCCTGCTTCAGCGCTCCGGTGAAAAATCCTGCATCGACCATGACACCGAAACCCCCAAACCGTACGACGAGTACCTTGAGACGCATGGCCTGTATGTGGGACCGGGAGCCTGCAAGACGAATTACAACAACATTTCAATGTTTTTCATGGGAATGATCCCGTTTTGCATGTTCGAGCACCGGTCGGCGATCGTCGAGCCGTTCCAGACCCTGCTGGAAGAGGAAATCATGCGCCAGTCTCCCGGTCCCGGCGAGCGGGACATCGTGGACCAATTGAACCCGGTGCTGAACTTCAGCTATGCGGCGTTCAAGGATCTTCGTGCGGAATCGTCCGGACCGGCTCTGCAGGCGATTCGCGACGGCGTATGCACCTTGCGCCAGTTCCCGGCCAGCAAACACAAAAACGCCAGCAATCTCGAAGAGTTGTACGAGCACGACTGTATTTCGCGTCTGGACGGCTCCAACGCGGCGGAAGTGATTCCGATTTACGAGCGCTGCCTGACCAGCACCTACATGTGGACGCGCAACCCTTACGAACGTAAAATCTGCACCGAGGACACCCAGCGGCTGTCTCCGCCGATCGACTACCTTTTGGGCTACTGGATGGGACGCTACTTCGGCTACATCGGCGAGGAGGACTGACGCCCGGCGGTGACGCTGCATGAAATGAAAAAAAAGGCTCCTCCCGGAGTGATCGCCGGAAAGTTCCGGCTGGAGGAGCCTGGGGAAGGTTCTTTGATTGTGACAGTTTTAAACAAGGATAACATGATGAAGATCACTTCAACCATATTTTTGGTTTTTTGGATGATGACGTTCACGGCCTGTGGCTCGGACGATTCGGATTCGCAGGGAATTCCCGGGGACGGAGAAACCAGCGAGGAACAAGGCGAGGACACAGGCGAGGAAGAAGCCCCCGACGTCTACCTGCCCGCCGACGAACCCGGACCCTACATGCCTGCTGCCGTGGCCGTCACGTTTTACGACGAAAGCCGCGACCGGGAACTGCCGGGGACGATCTGGTATCCGACGAATGCGCAAACCGGGGATGAAATGCTGTATCAAGGCTTGCTTCCCCTGGGAGACGCCATCACGAACGTCCCCATCGCCGACGGCGTGTTCCCGTTGCTGGCCTTTTCCCACGGGCATCAGGCTTTCGACGCGCAGTCTTATTTCCTTACGGAATATCTTGCAACCCATGGGTACGTGATCGTCGCCTGCGACCACATCGAGGACACCACCGCCACCTCCGAGCCGGAATACACGGCCAAAAGCGCCTTGGACCGCCCGCAGGACGTCCTTTTCATGATCGACACCGCCTTGCAATGGAATGAGGAAGAAGGCCACCTGCTCAAAGGACACCTGGATGCGGAAAACATCGGAATCACAGGGCACAGTTTCGGGGCATACACCACCTTTGCTTCGCTGGGACCAGCCGTCGACTTCGAGGATTTCGTGCGGCGTTGCAACGAAATGGACGAAAGCGAGTGGGACGGTCCGTGGCGTTTCTGCGAAGAACTAAACGATTCCGACATCTCCTACGTGGAAGACTGCAAACCCTGTTCCTTCTACGATTCACGCATCAAGGCCGCCGTTCCCATGTGTCCTGCGGCACGAAAGGTATTTTTAGAAGGTGAAATCGCAAAGATCGACGTGCCTATACTAATCATGGCCGGGGAAAAAGACACGACGACTCCCGTCACAGACGAGGTGTATCCTTTCTTCGAAGAGACTACCCACCCCGGCACGATGTATTGGGAGTTGAAAAACGCGGGCCACTTCACGTTCTCCAACATGTGCCTGATTCTCAACGACCCGGATTTCGGCTGCGGCGACGATTTCATCGAGGCTGAGCGCGCATGGGAACTCATCAACACGGCGACGACGGCGTTTTTCGGGATCTACCTCAAACAGGAAGAGCGCTACAAAAGCTATTTTGAGGCGGATTACATGGCAACTGCCCCGGAAGTTCTGCTGGAGAAAAAAGAGGCACGTTGAGCCGGGAACGTCGCCGGGTATCGAAGAAGTTTAAGATTTGGGAAAACTCTAATAATTCCAGGAGTGTAGGAGAGGTCAGGTGATTTTCACCCGACAAAGAGGATTAACAAACCTGCTGGAATTGATTTCCAGAGCCAATCCAGTGTAAACGTCATTCCCGCGAAGGCGGGAATCCAGAACAATATCAAGCACCTGGACCCCCGCCTTCGCGGGGGTGACAAATGTTTCTGATCGGGTAGATATTTTATCAACAGGCTGTTATCGGGTGAAAATCACCCGACCTCCTTCGATTTTTTCATAGTACGTTGTATACTTCTATTTTCTAGGCATATATAGAGGGGTTCCGGATATCCGACTGGGGGAGCAGATCTTTTGAGCACAAATAAAAGACAAGTCATTTTAAGGCGTTGTGAGGAATACAGCCTCGACCGACTGACCGCCGTTCAAGGGGAAATTCTCTCCGATCTGGCCGTACCGATCCACGGTCGCGTTTTTATCAAACCCAATATCGTTACAGCGAATCGTAAGTACATTCACGATTCCTACACCCACCCCACCGTAGTGGAAGCCATGCTCGTCCATCTTGGAGGCTGCGAGACGGACGAGATCACCATCGGAGAATCCGGCGGATACGGCATTCCGTCCCGTCTGTTTTTTCACGAATCCGGGTACGAAGCCGCTTCGCGGCAGTTTTTAGTCCCTGCCGGTCCGTAAGGCCGTGCTCGATCCCACCTTTGTCCTTATGATCGTAAAGCCCCTTGGCGTCTGTGGCGTCTCCCCGTTCTTTCCCGGCTAACCTTGCTTCAAATCCCATGAATCCTCCATCCTCGTGATCTCAGTCGTCCGATTTCCGGGCGACGTCCATCACATGGAGGAAACTCATGGGACATCTCAAGGAAAGAATGAGCGCCGATCTTTTACGCTACGGACTGCGCCCCATCACGCGCAGGCAGTATCTAAACCGCGCCGAATCGTATGTCCGACATTTCAAGCGCTCGCCGGAGCAACTGGGCTCGGCTGAAATCGAGGCCTGGATCAAGCACCTGGCAAGATCGGAAAAGAGACTGGTCAGTTTCCGTCACCAAGCGCTGATGGCGCTTAAGTTTCTCTATTTCGTGACGCTGGATCGCCCTCAGGTTGCGGCCTGCTTTCTTTCTCCCGGGAAGCCAGGGCCGATTCCCGATCCTCTCTCTCTGGGCAATCTGAACCGACTGCTTGATGGCGTTACTTCAGAGCTTCACAAAACGGTTTTGACCGTAACGTTCGGCGGCGGTTTGCGCATAGGCGAGACCTGTCGCCTGCGGACAGGAGACATCGACGGCAAAAGGATGCTGATCCGTCTGGAATCTACAAACAGTGCGTGGCCCCAATTCATTCCGCTTCACCCGGAGACACTCGATACTCTGCGCCGGTGGTGGCGCGACACCCGACCCCGGACGGATCTACTTTTTACACGCGATCACGATGGAAATCCACTGACTCCCGGTCCCATGCAAAAGGCGATCAGGCAAGCTGCAATCGATGGCGGTTTCGATTATACGACGATCGAGAAGACACTGCGTTATTCCTTCTTTATGCATCGTCTGACGCAAGCAGAT
Organism: Myxococcota bacterium; assembly: GCA_963663525.2. Classification (GTDB taxonomy): domain Bacteria; phylum Myxococcota_A; class SURF-8; order SURF-8. The sequence continues at coordinate 320,144 of CAXXHC010000001.1, read as the reverse complement.
AACCCGCGCGAGGTCAGGCACATCTTGCGTTGCACCTCCATCCGTCCCGCCCCGGCGAGTTTCATCACCCGGAAGAAGGCGACATCTTTCCATGCATGCGAAGCCGTGAAAGGAGGTCGGATATGAGAAGCGCACGTCAACGAATGGTGCGGCAGATGAAATTGAGAAATCTTTCTACCTCCACGCAAGATGACTATCTGCGCAGGCTGAAAAAACTCGAGCAGCACGTCGGCAAGTCGTTGGGACGAATCGGCCTGGAGGAGATCCGCGACTACCTGCTTTATCTGCATGATAAACGCAGACTCGCTCCGGGAAGCGTCAATTCTTACGCCCGCGCTTTCCGATTTTTCTTCCTCAACGTCATGGACCGACCCTGGCCGCTGGCCGCTATTCCAGCGGCCAGGGAGCCCAAAACGCTTCCCGTGGTGCTTGCGCCTTCGGAAGTCGTCCGCTTTTTCGACGCCGCGAAAAGCTTCAAATACCGGACGATTTTCCAAATCATGTACGCCTCCGGTCTACGCGTCTCGGAGGCGGCCAATCTGCGGGTCAGTGACATCGACAGTCAGAGAATGGTCATCCGAGTAAACCAGGGGAAGATGAACAAGGACCGCTACACAGTGCTGTCCCCAAAACTGCTGCTTATCTTACGCGAGTACTGGAGAACGTGCAAACCTGCAAACGTCCAGGTGAAGCGAACGGATCCCTGGGTGTTTCCGGGAAGAAAGCCGGGGAGCCACATCACGACCGCTTCCATCCAGACCGCCTGCAAAAACGTGCGTGTCCAATCAGGCCTCGAAAAGAACGTGACGCCGCACAGTTTTCGCCATAGCTTCGCTACCCATATGCTGGAGAACGGCGTCGATCTACGCACAATCCAGGTGCTTATGGGGCACGCCTCCTTCTCCACCACGACCATCTACACCCACATCGCCACTGCACGCATTGCCGGGATGCGAAGCCCCTTCGACCTTCTGCCGGGATCGGAGGCAAATCATGAGTAATGATAAAACCATAACGGCTGACGTTCTCCGGGAGAAGTGGGATGAATTTCTCGACGAGTACGGCGATCTCTTATCGCCTACACAGATCAAGGCTGCGCACGACATCATGGCCTGTCGCACACCTGAAATGGGCGGACACTGCGAGCGCAGGCGCTGCGACCATTGTGGACATGAAACGAAAGGCTACAACTCGTGCGGCAATCGCGCCTGCCCCAGATGCGGCGCACTGGCCAAGGCAAAGTGGCTGGCAAAGCGAAGAGACGAACTCTTGCCCGTGCAGTACTTTCACGTTGTCTTCACCATCCCGAAACAGATCGAAGACCTGGCGCTGGTCAACCGGCGCGTGATCTACGACATCCTCTTCAAGACCTCGGCAAAAACCATGCTCACCATCGCCAAGGATCCCAAACATCTGGGCGCGAACATCGGCTTCACCAGCGTACTGCATACCTGGGGAAGCACATTGTTGCATCACCCCCACATCCACATGATCGTCCCCGGAGGAGGGATTTCTTCCGACTCCAAACGCTGGGTGAGTTGCCGCGAAGATTTTTTCCTGCACGTGAATGTTCTGAAAAGCCTCTTCAGGCGATTGTTTCTGGAGTCTCTCAAAAAGGCCTATGAAACGGGCAAGCTGCGCTTTACCGGAAAGTCCGAAAAACTCGCCGATCCGAAAAAGTTCGACAGGTTCATCAAAAAGCACCGTGGGATGAAGTGGCATGTCTACGCCAAGGCGCCCTTCGGCGGGCCGGAGACGATGCTCAACTACCTGTCCCGCTACACCCATCGTAGCGCCATCTCCGATCACCGCTTGATCGGAATGAAAGATGGCAAGGTTTCCTTTCGTTACAAGGACTATAAAAAGGAAGGGGAAAAGCGCGTGATGACGCTCTCGGCAACGGAGTTTATCAGGCGTTTTCTGATGCACGTTCTTTCCAAAGGTTTTACTCGCATCCGGTATTATGGCTTGTACGCCAACCGTTTTCGGGCAAGCAATATCAAGCGCTGCCGCAAACTGCTGGGCGCTCTGGAGCCTGCCCCCATCGAGCGATACGACGAGATGAGCTGGGACGAACGCTACATGGCGCTCACCGGACACGATCCGCTCTTGTGTCCGGTGTGTAGAAAGGGACGCCTGAAGCTTGTGACAGCCTTTCATGGTCGGCAGGAAGACCCTGGCGGTGCGCAAAACATGGCGGATCATACGCCAAGCAGAAACGATCTCGGACAGGCGACAAGAACTCAAGAAAAAATAGGTGCTTCACCGCCCGTCTGAGTTGACGTGAAAAGTTGTTGGCCGAACTCCCTGCGTGGTGAGCCTATGGAAAGGCTTCACGAAGAAGACGGGAGCCTTGTATCCGGATGATCAAAAACAACCGTAAACGGCGCTCAAAGGATCTTCGAAAATGAAAGACAGCAAACGAAAACAATGATTCTCCGGAAGCGCAAACACCATTCTTTCTCTTTTCACCATGGCTCGGAGCCAAATCGAACCTTTCAAAGCAACACGCCAACCATTCATTCCACATAGCGTAACATCGAGGTAAAGCGCCTTCGTACAGAGTTCTTTTCCGCAATGCGCGCTTGCGCGCGACCGCGGAAGAAGACTTTTTAATTTAATTTAATTAATTAATGTCAAAAAAGTCGAATACAGAGATACTGAGTGGAGAAAAAACGGTCATCTGTCAAATAGGGGTATATTCCCCAATAATTACAAACCCTTACAAGGCCACGGTTTTGGACCGGGCCCTCGTAGAGGGTATGGAAACTTTTCCTCGGGTTTCTTGGAACTGGCGAACTTCGTTTTGGACCGGGCCCTCGTAGAGGGTATGGAAACGGAGGCATTGGGAAAGCTGTTTTGAGAATGCGTTTACGAATGGGCCCTGATAAGAGGGTATGGAGAATTCCAATGGACCTCTTGTACCTCTTGCATCTGGACTTGCGCCTTACGCGTGAGACGCAGTTCCATTTCTTTCACCATGCCGCGTTTCACGCCGCGTTGCGCGACCGCTTGGGCAACCCCGACGATCTGCCCTTCGGCATCGCTTTCTATACGCCGGAGCGCGGACGGGTGCGTTACCACCGGGACGAACCCTATCGGCTCGGCGTGGCTCTGCATGTTGAGGGGGAGGTATCGCCCCAGCGCTTCGCACGGCTGGTGGACGCCCCGCCCCAGACCCCTTTCGGCAAGACCCGGGGTGCGCCCTTCGGTGACAACTACCGCCTCGAAGGGGTTCGCTGCGCTGTCTCCGGCCATTCGATTTTCGATGCCTTTCCCGAACCGTTGAGCATGGCTCACCTCTCGACATCCGCCGAAAAACTGGCGCAAGTTCATGAAATCACGATAGGTTTCCTTTCTCCCATGTATATCCGACGTATGGGCGAACACCACCGTACCCTGATGGACGGCCAAGCGTTCTACCCGGACAAATTCCTCGCAACCCTCCAAAAAGCTTTGAAAACGTGGTGGCCGAACGCGCCGTTTGCCGAGGCCGATCCAAATGTTCCGGTCGAGGTCACGGACAACCGGCTGCTGCGGACGGATGTGGCCTATGCCAAAAAAGTGACCAGCGGCAACCCCAAAGTGCTCAAAGGTGTATCGGGAAGCATCACGCTGCGTTTTGCCGAGGGCGTCGGGCGATGGGCTCTGCCCCTGCTCGTCGGAGGAATCATCGGGGCCAGCCGCCCCACCAACCGCCGCCAGGGCCAGGGACGCTACGAGATCGTGGACCATCCCCTCCCCGTGGACTGGCCGCCCCGACCGGCACGCAGCCTTCTCCAGCGAGCCGCTGACCCCGGGAATCTGGCCGAAGCGCGGGAGGCTCTGGCCCATGCCGGCCCCTCGCCGGGCGTGGACGGCGAAGGAAAGGACGAATTCCTCGACAACCTGACAATCCAGACGCCCCGTCTGGCCAGTGCGCTGAAAGAGGGAGAGATTCGTCCCGAACCCTTGCGAGGACTGCTGATTCGCGAGCGAAAAGAAGATAATACGGGAGAAAAACTGCGTCCGCTGGCCATTCCCACGATGAAAGACCGCTTTCTGCAACGGGCGGTGCTTCAGGAACTGGAACCCGCCGTGGAGCAACTTTGGGAAGACGCTTCGTTCGCCTATCGAAAGGGCTTGTCTCACCGAATGGCTCAAAAAGCGGTGGATAACGCCCGCAAGGAAGGGTACATCCACGTCTTGGACGCCGATATCCATAGTTTTTTCGATGAGGTGGATTGGGACAAACTGAGGCTGCGACTGGAGGCGTATTTCGGCGACGATCCCCTGGTCGAAGCGCTGATGGCCTGGAGCACCGCACCCATCGAATTCGCCGGAACGCGCTTTCGACGCAGCAAGGGTCTGCCGCAGGGAAGCGTCGTCTCCCCGATGCTTGCCAACCTGTACCTGGACGCCCTGGACGAAGCGATTGAAACCAAAGGATTTCGCCTGGTTCGCTACGCGGATGACTTCGTGATCTTATGCAAAAAAGCGGAACAGGTCCGGCAGGCGGTGGAACTGGTAAAAGAGGAATTAGCGCGGCTGAACCTCGTGCTGAACGATGAAAAGACGCGGGAGACGACCTTCGACAGCGGGTTCACTTTTTTAGGAGGGCTGTTCTGCCGATCGGTGCTGTTGGAAATCGACCGAAAAAAAGGCCGTATTATCGGAGTGTTGGACAAACTTCCCGACCTCGATGGCTCCACTTTCGAAACCGTTGAGCCGAGAGGTTGGCTAGGCGACGTTCTGGCCGCCGCCTCGGCCAGGGATGAAACCGAAGCTACAGTCCAAGAAATCCGGCGACGACCGGCGGTATTTCCTCCCCATCCGCAGCGCCGTCCCGTGTATGTGATTACCGGTCAGGCCAAGCTCATCGCCCGCAAGCAGGGATTGCGCATCGAGAAAGAGGGCGAAACGCCCCGGATGGTTCCCTGGAACGAGCTGTCCGAAATCGTCGTGCTGGGGGGACGCTGGGTCGGTGGGTCGGTGGTGCATCGCGCCATGCGGCATCGGATTCCCATCACATTTCACAAGTGGGACGGTACGCCGATGGGGCTGGTGCTGCCGGACCGGGTGCGCAGTCCGTCCGAGTTGACGATCCGGCAATGGGAATGGATGCGGGAAACGGATCGCACCCTCGACCCGGCGCGCAAACTGGTTGCGGCCAAGATACGGAATCTCCGCCTGTTCGTCCGCCGCCGCAAGGAGGATATCAGCCGCCTGTTGGCCGATCTGAAACGGGCGATGGACGACGCCGGACGGGCCGACTCGCCGGAGCGTCTGCGCGGTATCGAAGGAAGCGCCGCCCACGCCTATTTCGCCCACTGGGAAACCTGGACGGGCGGCGATTTAGGCGAGTATCCGGGCCGGGTCACACGCGGGGCGGAAGATCCTGTGAACGTGATGCTGAACCTGTTGTATACGCAACTGTTTCGATTGACGCACACGACGATTCTGTCCACCGGCCTCGATCCTTACCTGGGGGTGATGCACGACGGCAAGGGTCGGTATGCCGCGCTGGCCGCCGATTTGATGGAACCCTTTCGATTTCTCGTGGATCGGATCGTGCTCAACGCCGTGAATCGGCGCTACGTGCATCAGGCGGATTTCCTGTGGTCCGAAAAAGGTCCGTATCGGCTGCGATTGGGTCAAAACGCCATGCGTCGGCTGATCGGAGATTTCGAGACGCTTTTATCGAGCGACATCGTGGACCGCCGGGAACGAAAGGACACGTTTCGGGGGCATCTGTACCGGCAGGCGCTGAGTCTGGCCCGCGTGATCGACGGCCACGAACCCTCTTTCGAAGCGTTTGAAATGAAATGGTAGGATGCGATGAGCGAAGCCAATCAGTTGTGGGTCATTGTGGACGACATCCCCGACCGCCGCCGCCGCTATCGGATCAGAGACCGTCTTCGATTTGCGGGAACGGTGATCCGTCCGGGTGTCGTCGAGATCGTCACCACGCCAACGCGCATGGAACGTCTGCTGCGGGACATCTCGGGGCTCCTCGGACCGGACGACAACTTACGCATATACCGAATTTGCGAGAATTGTCGGCAAGTTACGACGATCTTCGGTCCTGGGGAACTGTCTGCCCAAACATGTACAAGATTTTGGATTGCATCAGAATCGTGTCGCATCATTTCTTTGATTTGACGGGTTCGAAAACGCAACGGAAGCCAGTGTTTCGCCGATTCCAGGTTTCGGGGACCTTTTCCCTTGCATAGACCGTCAAGGAAGCTTGCCCCGAGTCCCATCCACCGCCGCGGATCACGCCGTCCACATTGTCGGAAGCGTCTACTAGAGGGTCAGTGCAGCCGTCGGCACACCAAGCGTAATCGTCACTCCAGCCGTCCGCGCACCATTCCCACACGTTGCCTGATGCGTGCAGCAGCCCGAAGGGCGACGAAGAATCTCCCGAAAGGGCGTCTGTAGTCTCCGCTACACCGTCCCCGCAAACTCCTTCGTCACAATTGGCTTTCTGTGTTTGCCAGGTATCTCCCCACGGATAAACATGACTCGCCGCCCCGCCAGCGGTGGCTTCCCACTCGGCCTCCGTGGGGAGACGCATACCGAGCGATTGGCAATAAGTACTTGCCTCGGAACGAGTTATACACACGACGGGATGGTTCTTCAGACCTTCAACGGGCTCGCCATCTTTATAGGGGGACTCGGAGGTGCAAGCTGGACAATCGGCGCAGGTCGGCCATGAAGAAGAAGCGTTTTCGACGTAAACCTTATATGCGTCATTCGTTGTTTCATGCTGTTGGATGTAAACGGTCTTAGACAAAGTCACCGTATGCATCGGGCGACTTTTTTCCAGGCAGAAGTCTTCCGATGCTTCACAGCCAATCGAATAATCTCCAGCGGGAATTTTGCACAGAAAATGGATGGTATCGACACCTGGCAAGTAATAAGGGCAGGTTGCACGGTCGGCCACGCACAGACCGTCTTCGCACTGTTCACCTTCGGCGCAAGCAACATTGCAACCGCCGCAATGAGAAGGTGAGTGACCGATCATTTCGTCCGTCTCACCGTCGCAGTCATTGTCGAGTCCATCGCAATTTTCGACCTCATCAGTTTCATAGGCGTTGTCAAGAGTATAGCTGGGTGTCCAGGTCTTTTCGATACAAAGGTTCCTGGCATCTTTGCAGATCCCTTTCGCTTCTCCTTCTATTTCTGATTCAAGCGGATCGGCAGAACCGGCGATGTTGTCGCTATGTCCATCACAGTCGTTGTCGAGACCGTCGCAGATTTCTTCCTCCGGTCCAACGTAGGACACACCAGAGTCCGAATCGTCTTCGCACGGAGCGTCAATCGCTGGCCATTGTCCGCCGCTACAGCGATGCACTCCCGACGAGCATTCGCCTTCGTCCGTTCCACAGGAGCGCAGTTCTCCTTCAGTGCAGGCCAGTCGTTCGAGGGGTACGCACACACCTTCGGCGTTACAGCCGAGTCCGTTGGCACAAAGTCCATGCTTGTTACAGGACTCACCTTCCGTGGCTGGTTTTGCCACACAGGAGAACAAGAGAATCGTGGCAAGTAGGAGTATCGTCGTTCTTCGCATGGTAACCTCGTTAGAAAACGAAACGGGTTTGAATAAACACGGTTCGTCCGTCTGTTCCAACGTCGAGAGGCAAATAGGCCGTCTCGTCGGGTTTTTCCTTTTTGTTTTCAAGCGCATCGAGGACGAAGAATACGACTGACGTGGCAACCAGAGCGCCACCGACGATGTAGCCTGAGAGCGCCATTGTGTTGTAGCGATCAATATCGTCGTGCGCCCCATCGAGTGTGTTCTGGGTGTCGGCGTTGTCCGCCCGGTTTTTGGCATCCAAAGCCAAGCCGGTTCCCGTTCCTCCCACACCGACAAGCGCAAGGCCGAGTCCGAGCGTTACGTACTTGGTAATCCGGTAGGCACGGGAGCGCGAACGGGTGTCTTCCCCAGGTTCGGGCATTTCGGCTTCGTGACCGAAAAGCCGGAGAGTGGCTACACGGGCGGCGGCTGTCATGAGGGAGGCATCGGGTACCGAGAGGCTGATGCGATTGTCGGATCTGGCTTTCTGGACATCGATGAGCGAGCATGAAAAGCTGTAAGCACCCTCGAAATCGCCGACGTCGCAGGCGAGAAGAAAACGAGCGCCTAAGGCCACGCCGAATTCGATCATGCAGGCGTCCTCTTCGCAGCCCATCATCTGACGCTGTTGCTCTACGTCGAGCAGCCGCCGGACGTCATCCTGGCTGAGGACCCGGTACTCGCCCAATTCATGAACCGTTCCCGCTACGGTTCCGGTCAGGGCTCGCGTGTTCAGTTCGCCCTCGCCAATATAGCGCACGTCGGGAACGACCAGGGAGGGTTTGTTTTCCTCGGCGGCATAAACTGGCAAGGAGCAGAATAGCAATATAAAAATGAACGGCGTCATTAAAATACGCATGAGTGGTTTCCTGTTTTTGGTTAATTACAATCAAGAATACCGGTTATGAACGCCTGATAACAGATGTGCGAGGTTGTTGCCTCCACCAGCGGAACGCCACCGCCTTGAACACTTATGATGGAGGCGTATGTAGAATTAAATCCTTTTTCATTGCCAGAGCCACCAACTCTATTGCATCCCACCTGTGACATCCAATGGGCACCGATGCAAGTTCCGCAGTCATAGCATTCTATATCGCTGGCCCAGCCCCGTCCGTGTCCGACCCACATGCCATTCTCCGCATTTCGGAAAGTTAAAAAAGAGGCAGATACGAACTGAGATTGTTCCACTTGTACGGCATACTCCATCAATTCCGTTCCGCCAAATTCTATTTTTTGGAGAATGATCGGAATCATACAACGCTCTACTCTAATCGCTGTCCCTCCGGGAGAAAGCAACCGAACGTCGGAGGGATTGTCTCCCTGGCCAAAGAGTCGAATCGTGCCGCTACCGATAAAACCAGCGATCAGAACCGACTCCTGATAAATTCCGGGCGCGATGTAAATGTTCACTGTTGCGTTCACGATCTGTGGAATCTGATTCACCGCGAACTGGATCGTTCTCCATGGGTTTCCTGCCGTTCCATTGCCGTTTTCGTCACTGCCGCTGGTGGCTATAAAATGATTGGTATAAGTTCCAATCCGCAATGGAACGCCGTTTTGGATGAACTCACCGCCGATATTCAGGTCTCCACCGACGCCAAGGTTTCCGCCGATTTCCAGATTTTCCGCCAACATCTCCGAGCCGATAGCTCTCTCCTGCCCTTCGTTGACGAAGCGCCCATCGAGGCCGTTGAGATTGAGCCCCTGGAGGCTCTGAGCTTGGGCGGCATACGGCACCGAACCGATAGGCTGGCGCGGGGAAAGAACCGGGTCGTCGCCGATCTTCACCGCAAGCCAGGCATCATCGAGAGCCTGAAAAGCCTCCGTGGCCGTCTTCGCTTCCAACGTCACCGGGTCTTCACCCTCACCTAGAATAACGGAGAAATAGCCGTCTTCCACGGCCACGTTCTCAAAAGTCGCCTCCCAATGCGAGGTACCACCCGTTCCGGCGTCCCAGATGCCGAAGGTCAGCGTCATGAGTGCGCTTTGACCCATACCCGTTCCGTCGGAGAGCCGCCCGGAGTAGGTTACGAAATCCGGCGCAGCCTGAGCCGGAAGAGAAAGCAGGATCGTGAAAGCGAACAAAATCGAATTCGCAAGGATTCGTTTCATGACGGAACTCCCGATGAAGAACGTGAAACTTGTTTTTAGTAGCCTTCGCATTTATTTCCCGGCGCGATGGCGATGCCGCCGATACAATAAACGGCAGTCTCAGCACCCAGATCGCCGTTGGCGATAACCACCGATGCATGAACACTTCTCAAGGCAATGCTATTGTTCGAGCCGGTACTACCGATAGAAGCAATCTGGGACGTTTGTTGCCCGTGCAAGCAAACATCATTGTTGCGAAATTCAACGGCATTCACAAACACATTGCTCGATACGGCTTGGATCCCCTTTTCGTCAGCAGTCTCCAGATTGCTAAAATCGCGAATGATACAGTTCTTGATGGTGAAATTAATACTATTATTCACTCTAATCGCTTGGGTATGGGCACCATCAAGGTAGGAGAATTCGATCCCGTAAATCTGGATGAGATTCGAACAATTGGATACCACTATCATGGCGGCGTAATCCAATGGCTGATTCGATTGAAAGGAGCGGCTTTCAGGATTGTCTTCATCTCCCATGATGGTAATCGATCCCCGTCCGGAAAACCCCCAGATGATACAATTGGTAGTATAGACACCTTCCGCTACATGGATTTTGATCGAATGGTTCACCTGTTGAGGAAGCTGATAGATCGCATGCTGCACAGTCTGCCACGGATTCCCAGCGCTGCCGTCACCTGTTTCATTGCTGCCGTCATCATCCACGTAATATGCTTTCGCCGACGTCGTTCGCGAAGGAACACCGTTCTGCACGATCTCACCACCGATGTTCAGATCTCCGCCAATGCCGACGTTTCCACCGATTTCCAGATTCTCCGCCAGCATCTCCGAGCCGACGGCTCCCTCCTGTCCTTCGTTGACAAAGCGACCATCGAGGCCGTCGAGGTTGAGACCATCCAAGGTTTGCGCCCTAGCGGCATAAGGAACCGAACCGATGGGCTGGCGTGGGGAAAGGACCGGATCGTCGCCAATCTTCACAGAGAGCCAAGCCTCGTCGAGATCCTGAAAAGCTTCCGTGGCTGTCTTTGCCTCCAGCGTCACCGGATCCTCACCTTCGCCTAAAATGACAGAGAAATAGCCGTCTTCCACGGCCACGTTCTCGAAGGTCGCCTCCCAATGCGAGGTACCGCCCGTTCCAGCGTCCCAGATGCCGAAGGTCAGCGTCATGAGTGCGCTTTGGCCCATACCCGTGCCGTCGGAGAGCCGCCCGGAGTAGGTTACGAAATCCGGTGTAGCTACGGCTGGAAGAGAGATTGCGGTGATGAGTAGGAAAATTGAAAAAATCGCTTTTCGCTTCATGGCTTTGTCCTTTTACTATTTCAAGTGGTCTGTTTCGTTTTTTAGCGAGATTGGTTGGAAGCAGGGGACGTGCTGGTCACGCCGGATCCGAACCCTCCTCCGAAGCTGCCGATGAAATGATGCTCCGAGCCACTCCAATCGATGGTAGTGGCCGTTCCTGCGCCCGTCGGTCCAACTGGAAGCCAGGGTGTCCAGGAGGTGCCACGACAAACTCCCTCGTAGCAGTAGCCTTTGGTCAAGCCTCCCGAATACGACGGAGCCGGGGCTCGCATGGTATGGCCAGGCAAACTGGGGTCGGGAATCTCGAACAGTGGGTCATGGCAAACCAGGCGTTCCTCATAGGCCACCCCTCCGTCCTCACGTGGTGACCAATCCACCAGGGATTCGCGCACGCCAATTTGCGGTTGGCACCACAGGCACTCAGCCGATTGCTCCGACGTTGGATTGCCAGCTCCCGGCGGTCTGCATCTCCCGTCAATAAAGCAATCCGTTGTCTCGAAGCCCTCCACCGGATCAATGCGACCGGGGGTCCAACTTGTCCGTGAACCGCCCATCGATTCATCCGGGAAACACATCAGACAAGGATAGTTATCCGCATCGTTGTGCTGTGTACCCGATGTGTAACAGGTACCTTGGATGAGACACCAGTTCTCGTAGACCGCTCCTTCCTGAATCAGTTCCTCTACCGAACGGCAGGAACCGTTGTTGCAGGCATTGGTGCGATCCAGACAGTTGGCGTAATTGTGCAGACAGTCTGTGCCAACGTTGCATCCTTGGCAGAGATGGTTCGTACAGGTTCCGCCGCCGCAATCGGCAGCCGAGATGCAATCGCCCCTGAAGCACTCGCCTTCATCGCAAACGTACCCAGTGGGACATTTTAGATTGATATCCGGATCGCAGGCTCGGCACTCGAAATTGGAGCAGATCTGACGGTCGTGGTGCTCCAGGCAGGTTTCGTCGCTACGGCAATTCCCTGATATGCATTCGCCAGCCACGCAGATATGATCGGGATAGATGGAATTGCACAAGACATCGTCCACTTGGTCGATGCAGGGTTCGCAACGGTTGTTTTTACATATCTTATTGGTTTCACAGGCAAAACCGGACTCACAACCTGCTTCGCAACCTCCACTATCCCCATTGCAGACGTATGTATTCACGTTGTAGGCCGTCTTGCAGATCTGGTCGTTCCAGCAGTCGATACAGCGATAGTCGGTGTTGCAGATTTTGCTTTCATCGCCATCGTAGCAGGATTCATAAGGAGTCGTACACATTTCCGTGCAGACACCTTCCTCACAGATCTTGTTCTGTGCGGAATAGGCCGATTTGCACTGACCATCGGTCGTACAATCCTGCCAGCGGTTGTTGTCGCCGCATATCTGGCTTCCGTTTCCAGATGGTATTCTGCAACCGGCGATGCACTCGCCTGCCGAACAGATGTAGTGGTTTGGATAGGCCTGCTTGCAGCGTAAATCTCGTGCAGCTTCCGTCTGATCAGAAAAATATCCTTCGTCGCAGGCTCGGCAGCGATTGTCGTCAGCGCAAAGCTTGACCAACCCTGGCCCGCAAGCCTCTCCAGGAATGCAGCCACGTTCGCAGACACCGTAATTGCAAATGTAGTTCGGGTTGCCGTAGGCGTCTTTGCACTCGTTGTCTTCGTTGCAAGCCCGACAGCGATGATCTTCCCCACAGACTTCACCGTCGTCACAAGCCGAACCGGAAGTACAACCCCTTTCGCAACGGTCGTTTTCACAGATATAGACGCTATCCCCGAAAGCTGCGGCGCAAGCAGTATCCCTTTCGTTCGTGTCCCAACTACTGCATACTCTACAGTTGTTGCCGTGGCAGATTGTTCCATCGGAGCAGTCCGTCTGTCCGTGGCAATCGCCTTCCAGACATTCTCCTTCGTGACAGAGATATCCAGGCCCATAGGCATCGGCATGGGAGCAGGCACTATCACGTGAAATAGTATTGTCTCCAAGCGTCGTGCAGGAAGTGCAGGTGTTTTCCCGACAAACGGTTCCCACGGCATTGCAATCAGCCTGTTTGTGACAATCACCCTGGAGACATTTGCCTTCGATACAAAGGTAGTTTGAACTGTACGCACTTTGGCAAACGGCATCATCGTTGGTATCGACACAGGACGAACACCAGTAGTTGCTGCAAATCTTGTTGTCATTCCTACAGTCATCCACGGATTCACAATCGCCATAGACACAGATCGCGCCTTCAACACACATCCAAGAGCCACCGGGCGGGTCATCGTCGGAAGAAAAGCGCTCGTCGCATTCCTGATCGTTGCCCGTGATGCAAGCTCTGCAATGACCGTCCGTACCGCAGATTGGAACATCCTGTGGACAATCGGCAGAGTTTTCGCAAATCCCTTCGGCGCGACAAGCACCGTCACGGCAGAGAAAACCTGGGCCATATTCATCGAAGCACGAGCGATCGTTTTCGCAGGCTATACAGAACTGTCCGTCGCAGATCGTTCCAGTCACCCAGCATTGTCCCTCTCCCGGCGTGTCGCAACTGTTGCGCAAGCAAAAACCGGACACGCAATCGAGATCTCTTCCAACCGTACAACAGAAGTAATCATTCGAGCCGTAATCAAAGTGGCATTCTTCGTCCGACTCGCAATCGCTGCATCCACCATCCGAGCAGAGGCGTCCCCAGCAATCAAGAGCCGTTTGGCACGAACCACAAACCAGTGTGTCCGTCAGGCATCCCTCGTCTTCGCGGCAATCAGTAGCCGTTGCACAATTGTCCCAGCAATCCCCGTTGATGCACGCTTTCGGCGTGGCGCAGTGCTCTGCTACAGCACAGGTTCCGCAGACACCGTCTGTGCATCCTTCACGATCCCGACAATGCGATCCGTCACTGCATACGGAGCAGATATCTTCAATACAACCAAGACCCGTGGGGCAGTCCGCTGCCCCATTGGGACAGGGGATTTCCTCAGGTTCTTCCTCCGAAACAATTTCATCATCCGTATCGCTCGGATCCTGGTCTCCGTCTGTTGGTTGATCCGAATCCACGTCCTCTTCTTTCCCGGCATCTCCATCCTGGGAGTCAGAATCTCCGTCTCCACCAGTGATTACATCGCGATCCTGATCGCCTGAGTCGATCGTCACCCCGCTTTCTCCCGAGCAGCCTGCTATCCAAGTCAAAAAGATAAATACGGCAAGAAAAAACAGGAACCCCGCTTTTTGGCTATGGAAAACGTTTTTAATACCTTCTCCGTTGGACATAGCACTGAACTTTTCATGCATGTCGAGCCTCTTTCTTCTGTTAAACCGCTCTCCAGATGGAATAGAGTTTACTCCCCACCAACATTTTGATGTATGGATTATCTAGTTTTTACTTCAATCAGGGTGGGATTGCAATACATAATCTTAGACAAAACTCTTTTGATTAGTACGAAGCCGCTTCGCGGCAGTTTTTAGCCCCTGCCTGTCCGTAAGTTCTTGCTCGACTCCAGCCATATTTTTGTGATCGTATCCTGCGTTGAAGCCCTTTGGCGCGTTTGCAATCTTCCCGTTTTCTCCCGCAATACCTTGCCTGAATTCCCATGACCCCGACATCCTTGTGATTTCAGTCGTCCGATTTCCGGGCGGCGTCAATCACGAGGAGGAGACTCATGGGACATCTCAAAGAAAGAATGAGCGAGGATCTTTTACGGTACGGGCTGCGCCTTGCCACGCGCAAACAGTATCTGAACCACGCCGAATCGTATGTCCGACATTTCAAGCGATCGCCGGATCAACTGGGCGCGGCTGAAATTGAGGCATGGATCCGGCACCTGGCGAGAGCGGAAAAGCGACCGGACAGTTTCCGGCAGCAGGCGCTGATGGCGCTCAAGTTTCTCTATTTCGTGACGCTGGATCGTCCAGGTGTCGCAGCCTGTTTTCTTTCTCCCGGCAAGCCGGGACCGGTTCCCGATCCGCTCACGAAGAGCGAGATGGACCGGCTGTTTGAGGGCGTTGCCTCTGAGCTTCACAAAACGGTTTTGATCGTAGCATTCGGCGGCGGTTTGCGCCTGGGCGAGACCTGTCGCCTGAGGACGGGGGATATCGATAGCAAAAGGATGCTGATCCGCCTGACTTCTTCAAACAGCGCCTGGCCCCAATTCGTTCCGCTTCACTCGGAAACTCTCACAACCCTGCGCCGGTGGTGGCGCGACACTAGGCCTCGAACGGATCTGCTTTTCACACGCGATGGCCATGACAATCCCTTGACTCCCGGTCCCATGCAAAAGGCAATCAGGCAAGCTGCAATGGATGGAGGTTTCGATTATACGACGATCGAGAAGACACTGCGCTATTCCTTCTTCAGGCATCGCCTGACGCAAGCAGACAACCCACGCGAGGTCAGGCACATCCTGCGCTGCACCTCCATCCGTCTCGTCCTGGCCAGTTTCATCACTCGGAAGAAAGCAACATCTTTCCATGCATGCGAAGCCGTGAAAGGAGGCCGGATATGAGAAGCGCACGTCAACGAATGGTGCGGCAGATGAAGTTGAGAAACCTTTCCGCCTCCACGCAGGCCGACTATCTGCGCAGGTTGAAAAAACTCGAGCAGCACGTCGGCAAGCAGTTGGGACGAATCAGCCTGGAGGAGATCCGCGACTACCTGCTTTATCTTCATGAGAAACGCGGATTCACTCCGGGGAGCGTCAATTCTCATGCCCGGGTTTTTCGCTTTTTCTTTCTCAACGTCATGGACCGCCCCTGGCCGCTGGCGGCAATACCAGCGGCCAGGGAGCCCAAAACGCTTCCCGTGGTACTTGCGCCTTCGGAAGTCGTCCGTTTTCTAGACGCCGTCCAAAACGTCAGGTATCGCACGATCTTCCAGGTCATGTACGCTTCCGGTCTACGCGTCTCGGAAGCGGCGAATCTGCGGGCGAGCGACATCGATAGCCAGAGAATGGTCATCCGCGTTCGCCAAGGCAAGATGAGCAAAGATCGCTACACCGTGCTGTCTCCGAAACTGCTGCTCATCTTACGGGACTACTGGAGAACATGCAAGCCGGGAAAACATCAGGCAAACAGTAAGAATCCATGGCTGTTTCCAGGAAGAATTAAGGGACGCTGCATTACGACCACTTCCATCCAAATTGTCTGCAAAAAAATCTCCATTCAATCGGGGTTGGCGCCGAGCAAAAAGGTAACGCCTCATAGTTTTCGCCACAGCTTCGCCACCCATATGCTGGAGAACGGCGTCGATCTACGCACGATCCAGGTGCTCCTGGGGCACGCTTCCTTATCCACCACGGCCATTTACACCCACATCGCCACGGCGCGCATCGCCGGGATGCAAAGCCCCTTCGACCTCCTGCCGGGATCGGAGGCGAATCATGGCGAATAGCAGACTCACGACGGCCGAACTTCTCCGGAAGAATTGGGATGAGTTTCTCGGTCTGTACGGCAATCTCCTGTCGCCCGAGCAGACCAAGGCCGCTCGTGACATCATGGCCTGCCGCACCAACGAGATGGGCGGACACTGCGAGCACAGACGCTGCAACCAATGCGGACACGAAACCAAAGGCTACAACTCATGCGGCAATCGCGCCTGCCCCAAATGCGGCGCTCTGGCCTCGGCCACGTGGCTGGCCGGACGCAGAGCCGAGCTCTTGCCCGTACCGTACTTTCACATCGTCTTCACCATCCCGAAAGAGATAGAGGATTTGGCGCTGATCAACCGGCGCGTGATCTACGACATCCTCTTCAAGACCTCGGCGAAAACCATGCTCACGATCGCCGGGGATCCCAGGCATCTGGGCGCGAACATCGGCTTCACCAGCGTGCTGCATACCTGGGGCAGCACCTTGCTGCATCATCCCCACGTCCATATGATCGTCCCCGGAGGCGGGATTTCGCCCGACGGCAAAAGCTGGGTGACTTGCCGCGAGGACTTCTTTCTGCATGTGAACGTTCTGAAGAGTCTCTTCAGGCGATTGTTTCTGGAGGCGCTCAAAAGGGCCTATGAAGCGGGCAAACTGCGTTTTACCGGAAAGTCCGGGAAATTCGCCGGCCCGAAAGCTTTCGATCGGTTCATCAAAACGCACCGTGGGATGAAATGGCATGTCTACGCCAAAGCGCCCTTCGGCGGGCCGGAGACGACGCTCAACTACCTGGCCAGGTACACTCATCGCACGGCCTTCTCCGATCAGCGCTTGATCGCAATGAAAGACGGCAAGGTTTCCTTCCGGTACAAGGATTACAAAAAGGAAGGGGAAAAGCGCGTCATGACTCTTTCGGCGACCGAATTTATCCGGCGCTTCCTGATGCACGTTCTCCCCAAGGGCTTTACGCGCATCCGGCATTACGGCTTGCACGCCAACCGCTTTCGGGCGAGGAATATCAAGCGTTGCCGTGACTTGCTCGGCGCGCCGGAACCCGAACCCATCGAGCGATACGACGAGATGAGCTGGGACGAGCGCTACCTGGCGCTCACCGGGCACGATCCGCTCTTGTGTCCGGTGTGCAAGAAGGGACGGCTGGAACTCGTCACGGAGCATGATAGGCCGGACGGCGCACAAAACATGACGGCCTATCCGCCAAACGGAAACGAACTCGGGCAGGCGAAAAGACCGGAAATGGCAGGCGCTTCACCGCCCGTCTGAGCTCGTGTGAAAATACGCTCGTTGCATTACCTGCGTGCCGGATCAGACGGAACCTCCACGAAGAAGACGGGCGCCGTGTGTCCGGAGGGCGAAAAGCAGCCGTCAATACCGCCCAAAGGACCTTCGAAAATGAAAGATCGCAGACGAAAACCATGATTCCCAGGAAGCGCAAACACCATTCTCCCTCTTTTCAACACGGCTCGGAGCCGAGTCGAACCTTTCAAAACAACCGCACGTCATTCATTCCACATAGCGAGACTTCGGAGTAAAGCGCCTTCGTACAGAGTTCTTTTCCGCAATGCGCGCTTGCGCGCGACTGCGGAAGAAGACTTTTTAATTTCCCAAAATGCATGTTCCAAAGCTCACTGATCAAGACAAATTGGAGGTTTCTCATCGCATTTTGGCATGGAAATCGTTCGTGCTCTTTGCGAAAAAAAGTTTGATGTACGACTGCCACCACCGTTTAGGACTCGAACTCTCGAAGATACGAAAAAATTGCGTCTCTGCAACCTTTTAAAATCATTAAGAAAAAGCAAGAGACCGGAAACGCCATATCTAAGGACCGGTCCTTTGCTTTTGGAGACAGAGAAGGAAAAAATGGTGAAAATGTCGCAAAAACGAGCGAAATGGGAAGGAAAAAATCCGTACTTTGAATCTACCGGGAACGTAGCAGAAACCAGAAAACCCTTACAGATTCTGCACTTATAGGCGAGAATCCCACAAACGACAACCGGCCCGGTGATTTCTCACAGAGCCGGTTAAATCGATATACAATGGTGGAGGGAGTGTAACAGGGTTCGAACTTTCTTTGAGTTTTGATAAAATGGCAAATCACTGAATTAACTTATGTTTTTGAATTCCAACAGAGAATATTTCGAAACTAAAAATCGGTTTGCAATAATGCGTTCGGAATTTTCTCGCCCAATTTCTCCAATCCGTCGGTTCCTTCCAGTGTTCAAAACGAAAATCGAAATGTCCTTTGACTTTTTCTTCCTTTCCCAAACTGCCTATGAAACACGCCATCAGGTTTCAAACCGCCTTAAGCTGCTGCGGTAAAGAGCCGTGGTGGTGAGCGTCAAGGAAAAGGCGTGACAAGATCGTTGTCAGGTGCGGATCGGAAAAACGTCAAATATTCAATGACCCCCTGCACCATAAGTACGTCAATTACTCTGCGAAGGGTGCATCACAAGATGTAGCGAATATGCCAATGATATCGAAGCGTCCATTCGTTTGGTTGTAGCGGCGAGGCGTAAGCCCGCCGAAAAGGGAGATTGGGGGCATAAAAGCAAGTTTCAAAAGGCAAAGACGGCGGGCTTACGCCTCGCCGCTACGAAAAAAGAGGATTTTACGAAAGTCGCTACATTTTGTGATGCACCCGGGTTGAAGCTGTATAAGCCATTGACTTCATTAGCAGATGAGTTATAGCGAACTACAGGTTGTTTCCCCAAATTTCGCACCCTCTTTCTGACTGGATACCCCAGCACGTTCTGCTGGTCCATCAACACTAACGAGTTGTTCCAGTCGACCGAACAATCTCCCGTTCGGTTCGTGTCTCGTGTTTCACGTTACTCTCAAATTCGTCTATGAGACACCCCGCTCCCTAAACCGATTCGTAGATATGGATTTATCCTTTGATTACGAAAGGTTAGAAGACATTTTTCAAGTGTTGGCAAACTGCCTAGGTTGAGACACGCCACGCGCCCTTTTAATGGCCTTGCTCGAATAAATCCCATAACCCGTTATTTTTATTAAGAAAATCCATCCACAGTGTTTGAGGCAAAAAACTGGCCGCCGTTTTGCTTTATCCATGTGTGTCTCATCGAATACGAGGATGAAACCATGAATCCATCTGCCATTGACGATTTCCTTCGCCGGGTTGTAGCGATCAGCAAAGCCATGTTGGAACTGGCCGACCGTGGCGACGAAGTGCGTCGGGACGCCGGTTGCGGCGTAGTGTTCGGCACGTTACGGGACAACGCCTACAAAATCCGACAACTTGCGGAAAAAGAATTGAAAAAACACGGAAGTTCCGTGCGGAACGATCCTTGACGGGAATTGGCCGCACCTTTTCAAAACGTGATTCATACAAGGAGAAATGACGATCATGACCGAAAAAAAGAAAATTCTGATCGTGGATGACGAGCAGGATCTGCTCACGTTCATGGCGGCGTTTTTCAGTGACAACGGGTTCGATACGGTGACGGCACTGGACGGTGTCCAAGCGATGGAAATGGCGCGCGAGGAAAAACCGGACCTTATCACGCTGGACATGACGATGCCAAAGCAGTCGGGCGTTCGGACCTATCGAGACCTTAAAGAAGACGAGGAACTGAAAAAAATCCCCGTCATCATCATCACAGCCATCGGCGATGGAATGAAATATTTCTTAGACAATCGCCGACAGATTCCCAAGCCCGAAGGATTCATGTCCAAACCCATCGACAAAGTCGAACTGGTGAAGATGGCTCGCAACTTATTGGATTGACGAAGTTTTCCCGCTCCATGCGGAATCGCAACAGGAGAAGATCAATGACTTGGTTCGTGTATCTGATCGCATATCTTTCGGTGATTGTGTTTGTCACGGCGGTTCTCAGCCGTTTTATCGGCTATCTGAGAAATCCCATTCACGTGCGCTGGGAATTGTATCCCGTCGCCCACGAAGGCAAACGCGCCGAGTGGGGGGGGAGCTACCTAGAAGATGTGGACTGGTGGAAAAAGGAGCGGGAATTTTCGCTTATCGGCGAGTTGAAAGTCATGATTCCAGAAATTTTCCTTCTCAAGGCCGTATGGGAGCATAATCGTCCTCTCTGGCTCGTGACGTTCCCCTTTCATCTGGGTCTGTACATTCTCTGCGGGTTTATCGGCGTCCTTTTCCTGGGTGTGGTGCTGCAACTCGCAGATTTATCGTTCGGTTCCGGTGCAGCCCCCGGCTCGGTGGTGATGGCGTTGACGTCTCTCCTGGGACCATTGGGACTTATCCTGACCTTCGGCGGAGCCTTCGGCCTGTTTGTGAAACGGTTGACTGATCCGAACCTGCGCAACTATTCAAGTTTCGGGCATTTTTTCAATCTGACGCTGTTTATGATCGCCACCGCCGTGGCCTTGCTGACATGGCTGTTTGCCGACCCTTCCTTCAGCATGTTGAGTGGATTTCTGACGGGTTTCGTAACGTTCGATTTCGGTGAATTGACCCATCCGCTTTTCATTGCACAGATGGTGATCGCCTTTCTGTTGATCGCTTACATTCCCAATACTCACATGGCCCATTTCTTCATGAAATATTTTCTCTATCATGACATTCGCTGGGGAGACGAACCAAACGTCGGCACTCCCGAAACCGACGCCAAAATCAATACGGTTTTGAACTACCCCGTGTCGTGGTCGGCAGAACACATCGCCATCGAGGGCAAAAAAACCTGGGCGGAAGTCGCCACGTACAACCCCATGAGGCCGGAAGGGGAACAGGAGTAAAACCATGCAGGAACACAAAAAGCTCAAGATTACCGATGTAAGCAAAAATACGGACCAGCTCTCCCACGTGGATAACGCAGACCTCATGCCTTTGCCAAAAAGCGACAGCCTGGACGAACCGGAATGGACGTTGCTGAAGGATGAGACCAAGGAGAAATACGCCTGTATCCTCGACGATACGTCGATTCTTCCCATTCCTCGCCCCAAAACGAAAGAAGAGGAAGAGGAATTCGTCAATAAATTCATCAGCGGAATGCGCAAGCTTTTCAGCAAGGAAGACAACTGGACTTTTTACAGTCAATTGGTCACGACCATGGAACACTGCGCCAAATGCAATACCTGTTCCGACGCGTGCCATATCTACCAGGCTTCCGGTGAAAACGAGATGTACAGACCGACTTATCGCAGCGAAGTTTTCCGCCGAATCTACAAAAAATACGTCAAAGGAGACCTTTTCGCGAAATGGCGACACGGGGACATCGACCTGAACTGGCAGGCCGTCGCACGATTGGGAGAGATGGCCTATCGCTGCAACCTCTGTCGACGCTGCGCCCAAACCTGTCCGATCGGTGCCGATAACGGCCTGATCGCCAGGGAAATCCGAAAAATCTTCAGCCAGGAAATGGGTATCACTGCTCCCGAACTGCATGAAAAAGGCTCGATGTTGCAGTTGAAATCCGGATCGTCCACCAACATGAATTCGCTCGTCGTCAAAGACAATATGGAATTCATCGACGAGGATATCAACGAAGTTTCCGGCTACAAGTACGAAACTCCCTGGGATGTGGAAGGGGCGGATATCCTACTGATCCACAATGCGGGAGAGATCCTCACTTGGCCGGAAAATGTGGGGGCTTTCGGCATCATTTTCGACGCCGCCGGGTTGAGCTGGACCCTTTCAAGCGATCTAGCCGCTTATGATAGCATCAACTACGGCGTGTTTTACGATGACGTACAATTTGCCCGTACCGCACTGCTGCACGCTCAAGCGGCCAAAAAGCTTGGAGTGAAAAAGATCGTGCTCGGCGAGTGCGGACACGCACACAAGGCGTTGACGGTTATCGCCGACCGTGTGTTGCCGGAACCGCTGAAAACGCCTCGCGAAAGCTGTTTTCCGCTGCTGAGAGACATCGTGTTTTCCGGAAAAATCAAGTTCGACCCGTCACGAAACAATTTCCCAGTCACCGTTCACGATCCCTGCAATCTGACGCGATTGATGGGCATCATCAAGCCGCAACGAGACGTTTTGAACTATCTTTGCCCACAATTTCGCGAAATGACCCCCCACGGCGCCCACAACTACTGCTGCGGAGGAGGATCGGGATTCGCCATCATGGGTCGCAACAACATCAAGGACTGGCGTTTCAAAGTGGCGGGGCGGAGGAAGTTGGAACAAATCCTCAGCGCTTTCGACGATTGCCGCGGGCCGGAACATCCCAAGTACGTATGCGCCCCCTGCTCGAATTGCAAAGGCCAGATTCGGGACATCTTCGAATACTACGATTTAAAGGAAAAAGAGAGCCTGATTTATGCAGGACTCGTGGAACTGATCGTCAACGCCATGGTGGATGTCAATCCCGGTTTCATAAGTTGGGAGGATGATTACTGATTTTCGGGACCGGGCAGTTTGCTGAGGAGCGTCTGTCCGGCTCTCGTTCATTCCCTGGGAGAAATCCCGAAAAAAATGGAGAAGGCGATGGAAAACGTACATGAAAAAACCGTGCTGGTGGTCGAGGACGAACCGGACGTTCAACTGGTACTCGTCACGGCGCTTCAAGATGCAGGTTTCCAGGTCGTCACGGCGTCGGACGGGCACGAAGCCTACAACCGGGTGAAAGAACGTATGCCGGATTTCATCACCCTCGATCTTGTGATGCCCAGGCAATCGGGTGTGCTGTTTTACAAAAAATTGCGTAAAAACTCCCGCTGGCAGAAAATACCCGTGATGATTGTCACCGCTCATGCCCGTGACGATCTAGGCCAAGAAGATTTTCAGGAACTGATGTACGGAGAAAACGTGCAGGCTCCTGACGATTACATGGAAAAGCCGGTGGATACCTATGAACTGGTGCGTAAAGTTTCGGAGAAACTCGGCGTGGATACGTCGGAATTTCTCGATCGCAACGCTGAAGAAAACCGCGAAAACCTGCTGACCAAGCTGCGCAACGTCGATCTTTCGACCCTCGACAAAATACGCGAAGTGCTTGAAAAACAAAGCTGATCTCCATAAAGGTGCTGATCCCTTTCCCACGTAGGGTTGGTATTTGCGCAACGACGTATTTCCATAGAGAGTAAACTCTATAAATATACTGGACAATCAGCAGCCTGCATGGCTAAAATGTCATATTCGGGAACGAGAATTTTAGGTGCGTCCTACGAATTCGACGCCACCTTCTCCAAAGGTACGGACATCCCATGAACGATCCCAAAACAAACGTGAAAGGTTGGATCAACGAAAAACTTTTCGACGCCGTTCCGATGAGTATTGCGGTTATCGATCGTGACTACAACGTCATCCAGGCCAATTCCGCTTTCGAGCAGATGTTCGGCGAATGGCAGAAGAAAAAGTGCTTTAAAGTCTACAAAAGTCGGGATTCCGTGTGTTCGAGTTGCGCCGGTTCGGCGGCGTTTCGCGACGGTCAGCCACGAATCAACGAAGAGTTGGGATTCAACAAGGAAGGAAAACCGACCAGCTACATCAAGTACACGGTTCCGATCTCCGACGAGAACGGGGACATTCCTTTCCTGATCGAAATGTCCACGGATATTACGGACTTCGACCTCCTTAAAAAAGAATTGCAGCTTCTTTTCGACCAAGTGCCCTGTAACATCGCCATTCTCGACAAGAATCTGAATATCGTTCGTTCCAATCGTCGTATCCGCGAAAAATTCGGCGATGTGGAAGGCCAGGTTTGCCATCGAGTACTGAAAGGACTCGACGAGCGCTGCCACGATTGTCCCGCTTGGAGAACTTTGCAGGACGGTCAGGTGCATTCCGGGCATTCCGTCGTGAAAAACCGCACAGGGGACGACGTTCACCTTTTCGTAACCACCGCCCCGCTTCAACAACTGGATGGCAGCGTGGATCGTGTGGTCGAAATGGCGATGGACATTTCTCAAACCATGAAGCTGGAAAGCGATCTGCGTATCGCCAATTCCTTTCTGGAAACCCTTGTCGGGACTTCCATCGATGGCATAGTGGCTACCGATAAGAACGGCCACGTGCAGGTCTTCAACCGTTCCGCCAGGGAAATCTGCCGCATTCCAGCCAACCACCACGTCACTGCCAACGAGCTGAAAGCCATTTTGCCGAAAGGCTTTGTGGAGCAGGTCAATAGAGGGCCGGGAAACGTCTACCTGCCCGACACGAAGATCACCACGTTGAGTCACGAACCCATTCCCGTCCGCCTGGTAGGAGTCCGCCTAGTGGCGGATAGAGAGTATCTGGGAAGCGCCTTTACCATCCAAGATCTTTCGAAAATCAAAGAACTGGAGAAAGCCAATCTCGATGCCGAACGTCTCGCCGCGGTCGGAGAAACGGTGGCCGGACTGGCCCATGGCGTGAAGAACCTGATCGCAGGACTCGAAGGCGGCATGTACATGCTCAATACAGGCATTCACAAAGGTGAAAGTGAACGAATCGTTCAGGGCTGGGATATTTTAGATCGCAACATCGGTCGAATCTCTTCATTCGTCAAGGCGTTTCTCGGATTCGCACGCGGGCGGAAAATAGAAGTAGCCATGGTCGATCCGGCCAGTGTGGCGAGGGATGTGGTCGAATTGTATTCGGCCAATGCGGAAAAAGAAGGCATTTCCCTCGAACACGAAACGGTGGGAACGGTGGCATCCGCGCCACTGGACGAAGCCGGTATTCACGAGTGTCTGACCAACCTCGTCGGCAATGCCATCGACGCCTGCCAGATGAGCGAAAAGGACCAAACCTGCCACGTTCGGGTGCGGACTTTCGAACGAAACGATACGTTGTTGTACGAAGTGATCGACAACGGCTGCGGAATCGATTACGAAATCAAGAAGAAAGTATTTACGACGTTTTTCACGACAAAGGGCCTGGGAGGTACCGGGCTTGGCTTGTTGACGACACGGAAAATCGTGCAAGAGCATGGTGGACGGATCGAGTTGGAAAGCGAACCGGGACAGGGCACGACTTTTCGGATTCTGTTGCCGAGAAACCGTCTGCCGGAAATGGAAGAAGATTCTTCCTGATTGGAAAGAAAGATTGCAACCGTGCATAACCGTTGCTCTATTCTGTTTTTATCGAACGGTCCGGAGAGTCTGCACCTGATGGCGGAGGCATTCGCCGAAAAATGGGAAAAAAAAGGCGCGGACGTCCTCAGTGCGGGGCTTTCTCCTGCCGAAAGGCATCCTCTCGCGGTTCAGGTGATGCTGGAAAAGGGCATTGACCTGGAAGACATTCCCATTCGAACGCCGGAAGATATCGAACTGTTCAAATTCGATGTCGTCGTAACACTTGGGGACTTCGACCAGGCATGTCGCCCGAATCTTCCCGGTATGCCGCCCCACATACATTGGGATATCTCGCCCGTTTCGCAAGAATCTCCCAAGGAGATGACTCTACAGAAGTACAGGATCGTTCGAGATGAACTGTTCGGGAAATTGAACAGACTTTTCGATTCCGGTGTCCTGCACGCTTTATCCGTTACCCGCCGCAATCTGGAACTTATTCTCAACAACATGCTCGATGGCGTAATGGCCCACACCACGAACCGCAGGATTTTTTTCTTCAATCAGGCGGCGGAAAGCATCACCGGCTATCATCGCGAACAGGTTTTGGGGCGCGACTGCCACGAGGTTTTTCCAGGTAGATTTTGTGGCGGGAACTGCTCGTTCTGTTCGCCTGACGAAAGAAACAGCGGAGGAGTGCGCCACAACGACGTCGGATTCGTTCGACCGGACGGGGAACATCGCGCGTTGCACATGGCGACCATGCCGCTCACCGATTTCGATGGCAGCAACGTCGGTGCGCTCGTTACCTTCAAGGACAATACCGAACTGACGGCCTTAAAGCAGCGGCTGAAACACCATCATTCTCTCGGTGGACTGGTAGGTAAAGATCCGAAAATGCTGGCTCTTTTCGAATTGATTCGGGAAGTGGGTCAAGCCAGCGTACCGGTGCTGATCGAAGGAGAAAGCGGAACGGGCAAGGAACTCGTCGCCAACGCCATCCATGACTTGGGGGACCGTGCGACAAAGCCGTTTGTTGCGGTGAACTGCGGCGCGTTACCTGAAGGCATTCTCGAAAGCGAACTGTTCGGCCACGTCAAAGGCGCATTCACGGGAGCGATCCGTGACAAGAACGGTCGTTTTGCCTTGGCTGATGGCGGGACGATTTTCCTGGATGAAATCGCCGAGCTTTCTCCAGCCATGCAGGTGAAATTGCTGCGAGTTCTCCAAGAAAAGCAGTTCGAACCGGTGGGAGGGGAATATCCTTTAAAGGTGAATGTTCGAGTTATCTCTGCAACAAATCAAAATATTCATCGGCATATGGAAAAAAAGCTTTTCCGCCGAGATCTGTTCTACCGTCTCTGTGTCGTACCGATTCGCCTGCCTCCGTTAAGGGAGAGGAGGCTCGATATCCCCATGTTGGTGGAGCATTTCGTCGAATACGTCGCTAAAGATACCGGACGCCCAATGCTCGCCCCATCTACCGAAGCCATCGACATGCTGACATCCTACCACTGGCCGGGAAACGTCCGCGAGCTACGAAATGCCATTGAGTTCGCCTATGTGAAATGCCATGAGGACAGCATTCTTCCCGAACATCTTCCGCCCGAAATCACGACCAGCCGCCTTGTTCTCCCAAACAAGCCAGGACCGAAAGTGAGAATCAAAAAAGACCAGATTCTCTTGGCGCTGGCTCGGTCGGACGGCAACAAGAAAGATGCTGCCACACGGCTCGGCATCGGTCGCGCCACATTGTATCGTTACCTGAAACGCTACGGTTTAAACTAGTGGACAGTCTGTTCCTGTTATGCCTGATTGGGACACCCTACCCATGTCAAGCTTCAATGGGGCAGTTGCAAATGGCCGGTTTCATGGAAGAGGAATAGGAAAATCAAACCGACATAGACAGAATCCATCTTGGGATGCTATAAGGATTCTGTTAGCATTTCGTTAGTTCCCTTTCTTCAGGAAACCTCACGGGCCACGAAAGAAGCTATGATTTTCTCTTTTATTTTCAATAAGTTATTCACCCTATTCCTGCAAAAATGATTTTTCGGAACCGGGTCGGTGGCTTGCAAAACCAAGGAGTCTTCATGAAATCTTCATCTTTGTTCCTTTTGTCTCTGGCTTTGATTTTCTTCGGCATTTCCTGTTCCGACTCGAACGATTCCGCTCCAGGGGACGGAGACAACCTTGCAGATGGAGATTCGGAGATCGAACAAGAGGCCGCGTTCGAGCCACATCCCACCTTCGATACCCTGCCCACGGATCCCACCTTAGGAACGGATATCGAAAGTTGCGCCTTGTACCAGGAAGAAACCTGCGAAAACGGTCAGAAAAAAATCTGCGCCATTTACGACGGCAAATCCAAAAACTTCGTGGACGAACCGGACGAGATTCTCAAGCGCGTTTATCTTTACGACCGCTGGCATGATCTTTACACCTCGCCCAACGGACTAACTGCCGAGCGTGTCTTCAACACCGACATTCCCGGCTCGATGCCGGAGGAAGAATGGGGCGACCCGGCAAAATTCGCCGGATGGGCCGGAACCGGCGATGCCTCCATCTGGACCGGTGCGGCGCTGGTTTCGGACATTTTCCGTTACATGGACACCGGAACCTCCGCGGATTACGACCACATGATCTACCGCCTGAAGGCCATGCTCCGCAATTTCGATGTGACGAATATCCCCGGCTATCTGGCGCGTCACGATTATCTGGTGCTTGACGAAAGCGGACCGCAAAACGATCAGATCATTATAGAATACGGCTTGGACAACCGGAACAACCGGGACAATCCCATGGAGAATCCCGAAAGTGTCGATGGACTTCCGCAAATGTATTTCGACGGCGTGCCGGATGGAACCGGCGGGACGGTTCAGGGAACGCCCTACTGGAACGGCCATCCCTCCATCGATCAGTATTCCGGTCCCATGACGGCTTTCCCACTGGTTTTCGATCTTCTGAAAGAGGAAGACAACGATCTCAAAGAGAAAATCGCCCACCACATGAGCTGCTACATGAAGCGCCTGAAACGCTTGGAAATCACCAACTTGCAGGACAACCCGGACGTGCTCGACGCGGTGACCAGCTATTTCGCCGGAGCCAACATGCAACTGGACCCGGACGACATGGATTTCACCCAACTGGATCGGCTGGTGGTTTACTACCACGCGATGTTCAACCAGGCCAACGCCGAAACCTACGACCGTACCTGCCCGGACACCCTCGAAATCGAGCCGTCGCGGGTCATCGACGCCAACGCATCGGATTTCATGCTCCAAATGATCGATCTGGCCTCCGAACTGGATGATGACAGCAACGAACCGGCCCGAGAGAAAATGATCGACCATTTCTACATCGCCAATGTTCGCGGCGGCGATGCCAGCCACCTGATGCACCTGGCGATCATGAATTACTATTTCACAGGAGAACAGCAGTACCTGGACTTTCTCTTCGATGAACTGATCGGCAACCTGGGCACGATCGAAGTAGCCCGCACGATGATTGCATTTCGCCTGCCGGATTGGTGTTTCCGTTTCTACGGCGACCATATCACCTACGGCACGCACTGGCAGATGATCACGATGCTCCCGGAAGGCGACCTGAAAGACCAGATGCTCGACGTGATGAAAACCGAACTCTGGGAAAAAGCGCTGTACAACCATGAAAGCGCGAAATTCAACACGATGTACGCTTCCGTATTTCCGACATCGGATGAAAACCGGCAGACGGCAATAAATTCCGTCGTGGCACAACTCGCCGATTTCGGCGGCAACGACGGCACCAAGGATGCTCCGCGCCGTACCTACACACGTAGCCGCGAAAGTATTATCGATGCCTTCCCGGAAGGCATCAGCGTTCGCTGCCCGACCGAAGAGGAACGCAACATCTGTGAAGATGGCGGCGATCTGTTCGGCATTCCTTTGGAGAGCAAAACCATTACCTACGAATGCGATGGCCGCGCTGGGGAATGCGTGATGGAAGACGGCCTGTGCGTCAACGGACTGGCCAGCTCCGGATTGCCCACCCGCCTGCGCACCTATGCGGACTTTATGTGGCAGCGTAGTCCCTTCGACATCGGCGATTCCCACGGCAATGTGGGACGCAAGCAGTCGCCGGGTCGGGATTTCACGGAAGCGTTCTGGATGGCACGATATTACGGCCTCGTAGATATTGGTAGTAATCAATTCCTTGCATGGAAAAATGATGGAACCTGCGAATAAAGAAGATTTTTCATCGAACCGAACCTAAAAATGGAACCGTGATTGAATAATGTGTCTGATCGCGGCGAAATGAAATTGCAACCATATCGTCGTCTTGAAGCGACCCGTGAAAACTCCAAAAGCCAAAGAGCGAGATCGACAGCTACGGTTATTCTAGATCGATTTGCTACAAATCGATCGTCGGGCGAAATCTTGGACAGATGGAGTTTTCGGGTATGACGACCGGAATTGTGATAGGATCCTTAGCCCGGAAAATTCATGAAAACCTGCTGCGACTTGAAAACTCTCGTTCTTTCACTCGTTTCACGATTTTCATCCTCGACAGACTGTCCAGTATGCCTGCGGGTGAAAATCGCTCCAACTTCGTGAAATACCTTCGGTTTTCTGCATCTCGCTACGGTTTTCATGAATTTTTCGGGTTAGCCAGATTGATCAGCATAAGGATACTTGGCGACCATGACGAAGGATAAAAGTCCAAAAGAAAAACTTAGCCCATCAGAGTTTGTCAAAAAGATCAAAGCCGAAAAAGAAGCTCGGGAGGGCTTTGACTACCGACGGGCTTCACTTGCCTTGCACGGTCATACCTGCGCCCGTTGCGGCAGAACATTTGAAGGCAAGGATCTGCCGCTGTTGACGGTTCATCACAAGGACAGCAATCATTTCAATAATCCCCGTGATGGAAGCAATTGGGAAAACCTATGCATCTATTGCCACGAAAACGAGCACGCGCGTGGGCTGTTGGGTGATCTTATAGGTGACGAAATGGTCGACCGAGTGGAAGTGAAAACATCTACTTCCGGTTCCGAGAAAATGGTTTCACTGGCCGACAAACTCAAAGCTGCTCTTGAAAAAAAGAAATAATCGTTCATTCTGCCATTGATTGCAGTGGTTTCCTTTTCTTCTCTGCTGTCGTCACAATTATTCCATAGGCAAACAATATCAACAACTTGGCACTTTTTCAATGTTTGTCAACAGTGTGAGACGACAACCGGCCCTGCGATTGCTCACAGAGCCGGTTATAAATCGTTTAGGATTGGTGGAGCAATGCAGTCGTGGCGTCGAAAATTCTCTGATGGGGGCTGGTCGGTTAGCTCCACCTATGCTAGGATTCATCGTAGAACTTCCCTCGTGGAGGAGAAGCGATGGAACCGGCATTGGTTGCAGGACGCGATTACCCGACTACCTATCGCGGATTTGTGGAGATGTTCCCTGATGACAACGCATGTGTGGCTTACCTGATGCGTTTGCGCTGGCCGGAGGGCTTCATCTGCCCGGCTTGCACAACGTGTTCTACTCCGTGGATAGAAAGCCGGAGCCGCATGGCATGTCCCGTCTGCCGTCACCAGGCATCAGTGACGGCGGGGACGATCTTTAACAAAACGCGAACCCCTCTGACGACATGGTTTGAGGCCGCGTGGCATGTGACGACCGCGAAGAACGGGATGTCGGCCAAAAACCCTGGAGCGCACACTGGGCGTCCGTTACCGTGTGGCCTGGACGATGTTGCAGCGTTATCGGGTGGCGATGGTGAACGCCGAACGTAAGCCGTTGTCCCCATCTTGACCAAGCCAAACACAAAGATACTGTAATTTCAGCAACTTAGATTTTCTATGTAGCTATCAAACGCGGTGTCGTGGCTCTCTGAACGGCCTCCTCCGAGACAAGACGATCCAGTCCGAGAGCACTCAATATCCGACGCTGTTCGTCGGTGGGGACGGTTAAAGTATAGTAGAGCGATTGCCCTTCCGCTCCTCGGTGTCGATTGAGATGACAGGTCTGTAGCAACTCGAAACAGGACTTGGCAGTAATGGATTGATCCGCCGCGCGTAATTTCGATTGCAGCACTCGCTCCAACAGCAACGCCAGCATACAAAGCGTGACGTGCGCGCTCACGCTGTCTAATTCGCCATAGAGATCCGGCAGGCGCTTCATAAGAGCCGGAGTCGCTGCATGTAACGCATCGAGGACGCGATGCACACGGGTGTTGTTGAAGGTCCGCGTATCCAAGCCGGTCAGTTCAGGAAGCGCTGTCATAGGATACCAGCGCTGGGCATGCAGCTTCGATCCCGGGTCGACACATCGATGCAGGATCAGTCCCGTGAGAACCTGCACATCGGTCGAGGCCACATCGCCACCTGCGATCAGGTCGGCCACGAGCGACTCGCCACCGCATTCCCTCCACAGCTCCCGTAGCACGGCTAACTCGAGATACCGCAGGTTGGCTTCCGGTCCGCGCCGCGCCCTGCCCGTTCCCGCTTTTGTCGGTAGCACCACCGCCTGCCCGTCTCGGGAGGCTTTCAACGCAAGGCGGAGATTGGCGACCGTCTGCTCCTGCAGGGGGCCGAGGTGGGCGATGACGCGGCAGGTCGGCATTCCATCGCTCTCGCGGCGATAGTTTTCGACCAGCTGGGCGTATTGGTAGGTTTTTCCCTTGTACTGACGTTTGCAAATGCGGATATTCATGACGATTTCCAATACAGTAGAAAGAAGACGATGTCATTACTTCCTGATTCTATGATTTCTACACTAAATATACTTCTGTCAAGCTTTTTCCACATTAAATAGCCTGGTTACAGAATCTTAAAATATTTTTTTGATTACTACAGGATGGAGAGAAAATGTTGCCTATCTTATGATTCTTATTCGACTTTTAGCGATAATGGCTAAAAAGGTTGGTCAAGATGGGCCTTCGTTTTTTTGGAGTGTCTTCTTGACAAATACCATCGAAGCGATTATGAATCACCGTGGTTTTATGACGGCTCACTGATCCGGCGTAGCTCAATCGGTAGAGCGGGTGGCTGTTAACCACTAGGTCGTAGGTTCGAGTCCTACCGCCGGAGCCAAACTTTAAGCCCACCAACTTTGATTAAAAAGTCTTCTTCCGCAGTCGCGCGCAAGCGCGCATTGCGGAAAAGAACTCTGTACGAAGGCGCTTTACTCCGAAGTCTCGCTATGTGGAATGAATGACGTGCGGTTGTTTTGAAAGGTTCGACTCGGCTCCGAGCCGTGTTGAAAAGAGGGAGAATGGTGTTTGCGCTTCCTGGGAATCATGGTTTTCGTCTGCGATCTTTCATTTTCGAAGGTCCTTTGGGCGGTATTGACGGCTGCTTTTCGCCCTCCGGACACACGGCGCCCGTCTTCTTCGTGGAGGTTCCGTCTGATCCGGCACGCAGGTAATGCAACGAGCGTATTTTCACACGAGCTCAGACGGGCGGTGAAGCGCCTGCCATTTCCGGTCTTTTCGCCTGCCCGAGTTCGTTTCCGTTTGGCGGATAGGCCGTCATGTTTTGTGCGCCGTCCGGCCTATCATGCTCCGTGACGAGTTCCAGCCGTCCCTTCTTGCACACCGGACACAAGAGCGGATCGTGCCCGGTGAGCGCCAGGTAGCGCTCGTCCCAGCTCATCTCGTCGTATCGCTCGATGGGTTCGGGTTCCGGCGCGCCGAGCAAGTCACGGCAACGCTTGATATTCCTCGCCCGAAAGCGGTTGGCGTGCAAGCCGTAATGCCGGATGCGCGTAAAGCCCTTGGGGAGAACGTGCATCAGGAAGCGCCGGATAAATTCGGTCGCCGAAAGAGTCATGACGCGCTTTTCCCCTTCCTTTTTGTAATCCTTGTACCGGAAGGAAACCTTGCCGTCTTTCATTGCGATCAAGCGCTGATCGGAGAAGGCCGTGCGATGAGTGTACCTGGCCAGGTAGTTGAGCGTCGTCTCCGGCCCGCCGAAGGGCGCTTTGGCGTAGACATGCCATTTCATCCCACGGTGCGTTTTGATGAACCGATCGAAAGCTTTCGGGCCGGCGAATTTCCCGGACTTTCCGGTAAAACGCAGTTTGCCCGCTTCATAGGCCCTTTTGAGCGCCTCCAGAAACAATCGCCTGAAGAGACTCTTCAGAACGTTCACATGCAGAAAGAAGTCCTCGCGGCAAGTCACCCAGCTTTTGCCGTCGGGCGAAATCCCGCCTCCGGGGACGATCATATGGACGTGGGGATGATGCAGCAAGGTGCTGCCCCAGGTATGCAGCACGCTGGTGAAGCCGATGTTCGCGCCCAGATGCCTGGGATCCCCGGCGATCGTGAGCATGGTTTTCGCCGAGGTCTTGAAGAGGATGTCGTAGATCACGCGCCGGTTGATCAGCGCCAAATCCTCTATCTCTTTCGGGATGGTGAAGACGATGTGAAAGTACGGTACGGGCAAGAGCTCGGCTCTGCGTCCGGCCAGCCACGTGGCCGAGGCCAGAGCGCCGCATTTGGGGCAGGCGCGATTGCCGCATGAGTTGTAGCCTTTGGTTTCGTGTCCGCATTGGTTGCAGCGTCTGTGCTCGCAGTGTCCGCCCATCTCGTTGGTGCGGCAGGCCATGATGTCACGAGCGGCCTTGGTCTGCTCGGGCGACAGGAGATTGCCGTACAGACCGAGAAACTCATCCCAATTCTTCCGGAGAAGTTCGGCCGTCGTGAGTCTGCTATTCGCCATGATTCGCCTCCGATCCCGGCAGGAGGTCGAAGGGGCTTTGCATCCCGGCGATGCGCGCCGTGGCGATGTGGGTGTAAATGGCCGTGGTGGATAAGGAAGCGTGCCCCAGGAGCACCTGGATCGTGCGTAGATCGACGCCGTTCTCCAGCATATGGGTGGCGAAGCTGTGGCGAAAACTATGAGGCGTTACCTTTTTGCTCGGCGCCAACCCCGATTGAATGGAGATTTTTTTGCAGACAATTTGGATGGAAGTGGTCGTAATGCAGCGTCCCTTAATTCTTCCTGGAAACAGCCATGGATTCTTACTGTTTGCCTGATGTTTTCCCGGCTTGCATGTTCTCCAGTAGTCCCGTAAGATGAGCAGCAGTTTCGGAGACAGCACGGTGTAGCGATCTTTGCTCATCTTGCCTTGGCGAACGCGGATGACCATTCTCTGGCTATCGATGTCGCTCGCCCGCAGATTCGCCGCTTCCGAGACGCGTAGACCGGAAGCGTACATGACCTGGAAGATCGTGCGATACCTGACGTTTTGGACGGCGTCTAGAAAACGGACGACTTCCGAAGGCGCAAGTACCACGGGAAGCGTTTTGGGCTCCCTGGCCGCTGGTATTGCCGCCAGCGGCCAGGGGCGGTCCATGACGTTGAGAAAGAAAAAGCGAAAAACCCGGGCATGAGAATTGACGCTCCCCGGAGTGAATCCGCGTTTCTCATGAAGATAAAGCAGGTAGTCGCGGATCTCCTCCAGGCTGATTCGTCCCAACTGCTTGCCGACGTGCTGCTCGAGTTTTTTCAACCTGCGCAGATAGTCGGCCTGCGTGGAGGCGGAAAGGTTTCTCAACTTCATCTGCCGCACCATTCGTTGACGTGCGCTTCTCATATCCGGCCTCCTTTCACGGCTTCGCATGCATGGAAAGATGTTGCTTTCTTCCGAGTGATGAAACTGGCCAGGACGAGACGGATGGAGGTGCAGCGCAGGATGTGCCTGACCTCGCGTGGGTTGTCTGCTTGCGTCAGGCGATGCCTGAAGAAGGAATAGCGCAGTGTCTTCTCGATCGTCGTATAATCGAAACCTCCATCCATTGCAGCTTGCCTGATTGCCTTTTGCATGGGACCGGGAGTCAAGGGATTGTCATGGCCATCGCGTGTGAAAAGCAGATCCGTTCGAGGCCTAGTGTCGCGCC
Source organism: Myxococcota bacterium (assembly GCA_963663525.2). GTDB lineage: Bacteria > Myxococcota_A > SURF-8 > SURF-8. The sequence goes on along the minus strand of CAXXHC010000001.1, from coordinate 285,001 downwards.
ACCACCGGCGCAGGGTTGTGAGAGTTTCCGAGTGAAGCGGAACGAATTGGGGCCAGGCGCTGTTTGAAGAAGTCAGGCGGATCAGCATCCTTTTGCTATCGATATCCCCCGTCCTCAGGCGACAGGTCTCGCCCAGGCGCAAACCGCCGCCGAATGCTACGATCAAAACCGTTTTGTGAAGCTCAGAGGCAACGCCCTCAAACAGCCGGTCCATCTCGCTCTTCGTGAGCGGATCGGGAACCGGTCCCGGCTTGCCGGGAGAAAGAAAACAGGCTGCGACACCTGGACGATCCAGCGTCACGAAATAGAGAAACTTGAGCGCCATCAGCGCCTGCTGCCGGAAACTGTCCGGTCGCTTTTCCGCTCTCGCCAGGTGCCGGATCCATGCCTCAATTTCAGCCGCGCCCAGTTGATCCGGCGATCGCTTGAAATGTCGGACATACGATTCGGCGTGGTTCAGATACTGTTTGCGCGTGGCAAGGCGCAGCCCGTACCGTAAAAGATCCTCGCTCATTCTTTCTTTGAGATGTCCCATGAGTCTCCTCCTCGTGATTGACGCCGCCCGGAAATCGGACGACTGAAATCACAAGGATGTCGGGGTCATGGGAATTCAGGCAAGGTATTGCGGGAGAAAACGGGAAGATTGCAAACGCGCCAAAGGGCTTCAACGCAGGATACGATCACAAAAATATGGCTGGAGTCGAGCAAGAACTTACGGACAGGCAGGGGCTAAAAACTGCCGCGAAGCGGCTTCGTACGTGGGTTTTTTGTTTAACAGGTGCTGGACTGCTCTATATCTGCATGATTTCTAAGGGTTTTACCGTTTCACTTCTCGCACATCCATTTTTAAGAATCGCAAACGATCCGACTAAAAGTTCGTGACACGGTTGTTCTGGTAGCAAAGTGCCTCTCAAAACCTAAGAACGGGTAGAGAACAACAAGGCGTGGTGAATAGCCCAGAATATATTCAGTGTACCGGTGGTGAACAGCGTTTTTCTAAGTAGCTTTTTTTATTACCATTTTCTGTTCACCACTTTTTGCGGTTTGCGAAAGGTATATTCTGGACTTCAAAGTGTACTACTCGCGAACTTTTGGTGAATGACTTTAGAAAATCGAAATAGTCATGAATAATCAGATAGTTGCGCTTGGCGTTGAATGATAAATTCTCTGGTGAACAGGAAATAGAAAAAATTTTGCCCTTCCGTTCCTCGAATTCGATTGAGGCTTCATCTGTCAATTTTCATCTGATTTTCATCTGTCCAGGTACCGGGACTATCCCGGGTCTATTTCCCCATCCCACCTTACGACATATACCGCTTCGAAGCTGATGTCATCCAATGGTTCGATCGTCACTTTCGCGCCCGGCTTGGCATGGATGACGACAACTCTCCCATTGTCGACATGATGGACAATGCCCGTATGCCAGACACCGAATTTCTTTCGGCCTTCCACCAGCATGGGCTTGTCGTTTTCCAGATTGTAATCTTCGATCATGAAAAAGAGAATGTCTCCTTTGTGCAGTTTACCTGTATCGAGTTTGTCGCGCAGTACGCCATTCAGACCAGGAACGGGTTTCCCAAAATATTCACCTTCAATCAGCTTGCTGGATACCACGGGGAAGGTCCACCAGCGGGTACCGAAGACGTCTTCGTAGGCAAAGTAGAGAAGTGAAAGGCAGTCGATACCGTGTAAACAGGCAACGCGCTTACCATTCTCTCGGCAGCGTTTTTGCCCGTCTCGCCCACCGAAGACGTATTCTTTGCCTAAATATTTTTCAGCGGCAGAGACGATGCGATCCTGGACGGTCTGCGCTGGCTGGCTTTTTGTAGGGTCTCCCGTTGCTTTGTGGATCCCGGTCGACTCACCCGGCTTGGAGACAATCCCCTGGGTTTCAGCAATTCTTGGCAGCAAAAGATGAGCAGCCATACACACTAAAAGCAGGATGTTTTCCATGCGTTTTGCCATCAGAAAGCGCTGCTCTTTGGGAAACTTTCCCGTTCGTCCCATGAGCCAGACCATCATTTCGTAGGTTTTTATAAAAATTGACGATTCTTTCATGGGTGCTTACCTATTGTAGAATTTCGCTCGAGTCGGATTCGCCTTGAGCGACAAGTTGTAGAAGTTCCTCGCGTTTCATGGGTATTTCGCCCCTCTTCCACTTTTCAATAATGGAGCTTTCAGATTGAAAAGCAACCCGAAATTGTCCTGTTTTTTATTTTTGTCGACCGACAGGCGCTGCTCGACCGCCTGACGCACCGGGTGCACATCCTGGAGGCCAACGGCGAAAGTTTCCGGCTCAAAGAGGCGAAACAACGGAAGAAGAGGAGCGGAGACAGCTCAGGCTAAGAGCTGCTCTAAAGACAGTTGACATCCCGCACGGGGCGGGATATTTTTTGACCACGGCTGCCGCACTTTTCGGCCGCCACCTGCCGCAGTTTTCAACCGCCATTTACAGAAAGAAGTCCTGGGCTTGCTTCCTCTGCAGCGACATCGGATTGGCTCCGGAAGATGTACTCGAAGCCTACGCTCTGCGTTGGGGGATCGAGGTCTACTTCAAGGAAGTGAAGCAACATCTGGGATTGCTCAAAGAGCAGACCGCAAGCTTCGCCTCGCACATCGCCTCGATCCATCTCACCGCCCTGCGCTATATCCTGCTGTTGCACGCGGCCCTCAAGGGTGGAGGGGTGAGCTTCGGGGAGGCCCGCGATCACGTGACGGGTCAGATGAGAGCCCTGACCTTTGCCTCCTTGTTGTGGGCGCTGTTCAAGGCCCTGATCCACGGCGCATTGGATGCTCTGCGAGAAGAACTGGGCGAGAAAACCCTTGCTCGCGTCGCAGAAGTGATCGACTCCGCCGTGGAAGCGTTTTTGGAAAAGGCTCTTCAACTTACCTCGCAAGACCTGCAGGAGGACGAAATGGCAATTCCGGCATGATCAACGAACCCCGAAACTTGAGTTAAGACCATCAACAAACGGAGATCATCGGAAGATTTAACAACTGGCGGGACATCCCTTTTTTGGGCGAACCACAGCAGGTCATCGAATTATTTTAATCTAAGATGTGTGAAGCCTCCTCCCCCCCCAACTCCTACTACTTCTATACCTCTTTCGAGTGAAAAGGCAGTTAATAATAAGGATAGAAATTTGTTGGCGTTGTCTTCTCTTTGTATATCTGGTGACGACATACATTGGTTATAGCCATAAGAAAAAGTTTCCACCTCCCCTGAACACACAGCCGTAAAGGATATGTACTCATCTTCTAAGCCACTACATCCATTATTGAATACATAAACATCTATTTCAACAACTCTTTCGCATACAATTGCATATGCCATATCAGGCAAAGTTACAAATAAGGTGAGAATACTACAGACTACCGCAAGATGAATCATGTTTTTCTTGGTTCTTAAATAATTCATTGATCACCTCCATTGTTAATTGGTTTGCTTTTTAATAACAGCACTCGTAAGAGTACTGGTATCAATAGGTTAGTCTGGCAAAAAGCACCACCCCAGCCAGGGTCGCAAGTACAACTTCCGTCCGCTGAATCACAAGTACCGTGACCGTTACAGGGATCAGGTTCGCAGGGGTCGTCTCGACAGTCCGGGTACTCGATGAAGCCATCAAGACAAGCTGAGCAATCCTCAGTCATGAAGACGTTGTCACAGGTACAACTTCCGTCCGATGAATCGCAACTCCCATGGTCGTTACAAGGATCCGGTTCGCAGGGATCGTCCCGGCAGTCTGGGTACTCGATGTAACCCTCGACGCAGGCTGAGCAATCCGCTGTCATAAATGCGTTATTGCAAACGCACTCCCCATTGCCATTGCAAGTTCCGTGGTCATTCCGGCAGCTTGTGCCGTTCGCCAAAGCTTCGTAACCACAGGATTCCGTTCCCCAATTATAAATTCCAGATTTGCACTCCGCATCGGAACAAGTCGGCGTAACTGTTTGGAAATGCAGTATAAATTCCTCTCCAAGTGTATTACCAGAGAGGTCCGCAAGTCCAGCTCCCAGGGTAAACGTGTAGACCCGGCCATCTTCAAAACTTACGTCTGGAGTGAAAACCACCGTCGTCCCATTTTCCAACGTCGCCGAGCCGGAAATCGTCTCGCCAGTCAGATTTCGTTTCAACGTGGCTTGCAAACTCGCCGCATCTATCGTTTCGTTGAAGACAACTCGAACTTCCGTCAATCCCACAACGTTTTCCTGGCCATCCGTTGGCATACTCCAAAGCATCCGGGGAGGCTCTATATCAGCTACTTCATCCAGAATTACCATCCCAAGATTCCACGTGCCATTCTCTGGGACTTCGCCGGAAATCTCTTTGGACAATCCAAGACCGTCATGCTTGATCTCTACTCGTGCCGTCCCAACAGGAACCGATGAGACGACGAAACGCCCCTGAGCATCCGTCTGATCATATAAATCCCAGCCCAATGCGGGATACACGGTCACGCGTGCATTCTCCACTGGCGTACCCAGCGGACTCAACGCCTTTCCTCGAATGCTGCCTTTGGCTACGTTGTTGGGCAATATCAACACAGGAGCCTGCACGGTCTGACTCGGATCGTCTGTTACCTCCGCTACTACCGAGGTCAGCGTGTCGTCTAAAAACGTCCCGTTTCGGCTGGCGGCAACCGTCAAATACGGAGACTTGTGACAGGACACTCGTATCCCGGAAATTGTGTAGCTACCCTGGTCGTTGGTAGTATCGTCCAGCATCCGGCCACGTGCTCCCATCGCAAATACGTTGATATCACTGAGGTTTTGCTCCAAATCATCTTGGACCAACCCCGTCACGGTATATTCTGGCAAGCTGCCTTCCGGTTGGACAAGCCCGCCTGCCGAGAAATGAGTTAAGCCGCCTTCGATGGTTTCCAAAAGCGTACCTTCAGCATTGACTTCAAAGACGGCAGCTTTTTTCCACAGCAGCGTAGATTCATCAAAGGAATGAAATTCGATTTGTTCACCTGGAGCTAACTCCAAAGAATTCGGCAAGGTCAGTTTTGCAGGTTGAGAAAAAGTAGTCCCATCTGGTCCAAAATGGAACATTTGAACCAGTTCTTTGCCTGTTGGCAGATCATAAGGAGCCGCTGATGGATGGCCTTCGCCCATGAAAAGACTCGTCCCTGTACCATCGGGAAGCTGGACATCATTTGCTGAAAACGCCAGCAATGCTCCATCAAGATTCGATGCCGATACCTGACCCAATGACACCGGTTGTGAAGTCTCCACAGGCAGCAAGTCAACCACGAATACCGAGACCTCGTCTTCCGGTAGTACTTGCTTGTATTGGCGGGAATACACGCCTTTTACTGACGTTGCTCCATCCGCCGCGAAAATCTGACCGCCGTCTTCGGGAAGGATTACGGCGCGGCCACGGCTATCTGTAGTGGCTAGTACAGCGTCTTCACCCCATAAGCGCAATTCTGCTCCCGGTACCGGTTCTCCACGGGGATCTACGACGAGAGTCAAAACAGTTTCCGGTGGAGCACAACGGCCTGATAGATTCACATCGCCGCTTGCCTCACCTTCACTAGCATTGGTTTCAATGTGGATTGCTCCGGTCAATTCCCCGGCTTCTCTAGGCGAAAATACTACGGAACAGGAATGACTCAGGCCGGGGGCGATTAGAATTGGATGCTGAGAAGTCGCTGTACAGGTATCCACATCGAGATCGAAATCCCGGCTGCCCTGAGTCAATTCCAGCTTCGTAATCTGCAACGTTCGATTGCTTTGCGGATCTTCTGGAAGATTCCAAATTGTTAGCGATTGTGTTTCTTCCTCGCCAATGTTTCCAGCGTAGCCAAATTCCAAACGTGGCGTAACGTCTAGTCCTGATTCGCCTTTTTCATCTGCGAAAAGAGAAATTTCCAATAAATTACCCTGGAAACCTTCTCCAATAATCTGCAAGGTCCCGGTATCGGAACCGGCGTCTACAGGTGCGTATTGCAGAATAACAGCTAGATTCATCCCCGGTACCAGGACTACCGGGACTTCAATGGCTTGATCGCCTTGCATCATGGTTTGAACGGAGAATTCTGGTGTCGTGGCTTCGTTGATCCGCACTACGGAGATTGTCAAATCCTCTTCGCCATTATTCGTTAATGTCAAGGTTTCCGTGGACGTATCGCCTAATACCACTGCTCCGAAGCGGATTTCTTCTGGGCTAGCAGAAAGCAATCCCTGAGAGATTTCCTCTTCGCTTTCCGGGAACATCTCGTTTTCAGATTGATCAGTTGATTCTGCAAAATCGCTATCGCCTGTTGGGTTGCCTGTGCTGCCTCCCGAAGAGCAGGAAACGAGAAAAAGGAAAAGTATCATCAGCGATAGAAATACGAAACATCTGAAAATTCCCATTGTTTTCCTCTTATGAAACGCTGCCATTCTCGAAAAGCTACCGCTTGTCTAGCCAGTCCTGGTATCGTGCGAAATCGACAATCCATTCAGCAAAACTGCAGTCGAACCATTAGTATCGATTCTCAGCTGCTCTTCCTCAATCAATACGATTTTTTTCAATATGGCGAAAGTACCATGACATGGTTTGTATGTAAATATCGTTTGAAAAGCAAAAAGCACAATCGAAACGAATCACGGAAGGGACAACCCATCTCCTTTACGTGCTATCTCGCAGGGGTAGCATTCTTCCCTCTGCCCAAAAACTTTGCCAACCCTTCTACTACCTCCGTCCAACTCGGATGTCGGTTGGCGAGGCGGAGATACTGTCGGCTGGTTCCTTGAAGAGGTTAGGATTTTGGGGAGACTCGAACGTGGTTTTCATTCTGTTTATTTGTATAAAATTTCTTTGTTGAATATAATAGTTTTCAACTATTCACAGCACAATGGGTTCAACGCTGGATTTCACAACGAGAAGTGAGATTTAATCAGCCTGATTGGATGATGGCTTTAAGAAAAGACGAATTTAAGATAGCAAGGAGGGCGGCGATGAAGACGACCAGAAACATACTGACTAGTTTTTGCATTCTTACTCTTTGTATGTTTGCTCTTGCGTCATGTGGTGGAGACGATGGCGATTCAGAACCGATTGGCGGTGACACGGACCAAGTCGGCGAAGACGGCAACGATGAAACAGAACTTGACGTATCCACGGCCAATGGTGACGACGATGCCAGTGAAGAGGCCGGTGATGGTGATGCTGATATCAGTGAAGACACCGAAACAACGGAAGATAGCGATCTCGACACGGAAGAGGAATCTACTACCGGTGATGGATCATGGCTCGATGCGGCGTCCGGTCTGACCTGGCAGAATCCTCCTGCGGATACCAAGATGTTCAAGGATGGAGCCCAGACGTATTGCGACGATCTTTCTTTGGATGGGTACGACGATTGGCGTCTGCCCACAGTTGGCGAGCTTCGCAGCCTTATTCGTGGTTGTGCAGAGACGGCAACGGGTGGGACCTGCAATCTCGACGAGGGAGATTGTGTATCAGGTGACTGCCGAGATGACGCTTGCAACGGTTGTGCTGACAACAACGGGCCAGCCGATGGGTGTTACTGGCCAGCCGACATGGAAGGAATCTGCCATTTTTACTGGACCCAGACAGGTGTGGGGGATAGCCCAACATATGGATGGTCGGTCATGTTCATGAACGGGAATGTGACCAACTCCTACAAATTCACCAATTTCAACGTTAGGTGCGTGCGCTGAAACAGGAAACAATTCTTGATCGGGAAAACACCGGAAAAATGACGGAAAGGCGAAGCATGCGCCATCGCCATTTGAAATTAGTGGTCTCCAACGACGAGCCGGACACGACGAAACAGAAAACTCGTGTCGCGTGGCAAGGACGAATCCTCGCAGTACAGTGCCGGGCCTGGGTCTGGCGGTACAAACTGGACAACCGCACTCACCATCATCTCGGTTTCAACTTGTGGATCAACGGCGACGTGGATGGCAAAAAAGGCAAGTTTATCGTCGCGGTATCCGACAAACAGCACGGCAAAATGCAATTCAAGATTGGTGACCTGATTAAAGGAACCGCCTGGCCATGCATCAAAGCAAAACACGAAATTGCGGACTATTATCGCGCGGGAGGGTTCAAGCGCTTGGAGGATGGCGAGGACGATCCTGACGCTGCTGTTTTTCCGTTTGTCGGACCGCCGCCACCGTTAGACGTCTTCGCTGAACGTGGAGCTCGCATGCTTGATCCAAAACGATGGCGCAAAGACTGTTTTGTCTGCATGTGGGCGAATAAGTCCGCTGTGGAAATCGAATACGATTTCGGCAAGACCAAGCGCTATCGCAAGGAAACATTTTGCTATGGTCCCAAGTTCTGCCCCTTTTACGATATGGGACCAGCCAGACCCGTACATTACTGCGATAGCCCGATCCCTCACATGGACGAAGGTTGGATGGACGAAAATTGCACGTCGGGTCGCTGGGACGATGAGTGACGATTAGGAAGCTTTCCGGCGTGGTTGGCTATGGCTTCAGCGTTTTCTCATTACTTGCCATTCCTACCTCTGGTGGTTTCTTAAAAACAAGTGGTTTCAGTGCGGACGGAGTTTTTGGGTAGGACGAGTTAACACTATGATACCTCAATGGAAAATGCCTGTTTTCGTTTTTTGAAAAAACGACCGTCATAAATCTGCTAAGAAAAGAGAGTTGAAGCTGTACAGGCTATTGATTTGATTAGCAGATGAGTTTTGGCTAACGACAGGTGAGGTCAATACTCGCGCTTGCGCCGTTGCCGTTTACAGTTTTGACATTTCACCGCGAAAAACGTATCCTACCGAATAATATATTTACAGCAAATATACATTTAACCAAGGGGGACATCATGCTTCGTTCCAATTTCGCCGTTTTCTGCATTTTGGGATTCTTTCTAGTTTTCGGGTTGGGCTGTTCGGACGATTCCGAGGAAAACGGCACCAACAACCCGCAAGGCGACACCGATACGATGGAAACAGATGACGAAAACTCCCTTCCGGACCCGTTGACGGTGGTTCCTCCTGAAAAACTCGATAAAGACGCCGCTACGGAGTGCCCAGGGGCCTATGCCACCCTAGCACCCGCCGCTGGCCTGAATTCCGGGTATACCGTCGCCGAACAGGAACGGGAATTCTTTCTTACCCTTCCCGACGGCTTCGAAGGGCCACGTCCCATGCTGATCGCCTTCAATGGTACGGGGGGCGATGGAAAAGATTTTACGGAAACCGCTGAGTTGCAAGATTTCGCCGATGCCGGTTTTATCGTCGTGGCTCCATCAAGCAACGAAAACGGTACGATCTGGCCCGTCTGGGATGGTATGCGCCTTGACTCGGAACAGTCCCTGCCCAATCCCGACCTGGATCTTTTCGATAGCCTCGTCGGCTGTATCGCCGGACATTTCGAAGTGGATGCCAAACGAATTTACATCACCGGACATTCGGCCGGTGGTATTATGACCAATTACGTTCTCAAGCGCCGTTCGGAACTACTCGCCGGTGGCATCCCGGCCTCCGGCATGCACGACAATACATTGGCGGAAAACCAGGGGCCATTGGACTCGATGGTCGTCATCGTCACCTGGGGCGGGCTGGAAGACCAATGGAGCGGAGATGCCGAGGACTCGACGGTGAACGAAATAGATTTCGTTTCCCAGTCGGCCTTATCCACGAAGTATTACTATGATGAAGCCAAAGTGACGATGATCGGGGCCAGCCAGGAAAAAGGCCATAAGTTCCTGTTCGAACTGAACTCCTGGTTTATCGAAACGCTGCTTTCGATTCCCAAAGGTTATGACGTTCCCGAAAGCTATACGCCACCCGCTTTCCCGGAAGACGTTATCGCACAAATGTACACCGAACCTTATGAAGCTCCCGTGACCATCAACGTAACGTGCGAAGAAGGCACGGTGACAGGATGCATGGATCTTTGTCAATTCATGGGAGATTGCGTGGTCAGCAACAATACGCTTCGAGGACCGATGGAAGCCCAGCTCGCCGATTACGGATTCACTTCGGACAACTGGGAAGAATGCTCGGCCTGCGTATCAACCTGTGACACCGCCGGAGCCCCTACCGAGGAAGCCGATATCCTTACCTGCCTGTCTACCGCCGGAGAAAATTCCGACCAGTGCACGCAAGGCATCAGTGGCGGCGGTCCGTTTATCGATGGTGTCAACACTTGCTGTAAAGATAAAACGGAATCGACCGTCTGCAAAATGCTGTGCGAATCGATTCTCGAAAATACGCTGGCGCTGGGATTTTTCCCGACCTGCAACGCATTTACCACGGAAACCCGGTAGTGTAGCAACGCCCTACAACTGCCTCCTCGCTATTTGGTGTGGGTAAGCAGTTTCATCTGTGGCAGGTTGAAGTCTAGCTTGCCCGCGACGAGGAAGATCATGGTGCGAAGCTTCCTAAACGACCTGAACCCCCTAGCCTTGCGCTTGGCCGCCTGAATTATACCGTTGATGCCTTCCACCAGCCCTTGTGTCAAACCTGACTGAAACCACCGCAATACCCCATCCCAGTGGGTCTTGATCGTTTTGGCTACCTTGATCATCGGCGGCAGTTGGCTGTGCGTGGCCCAGAAATACCAGTACTGCAACTGCTTCTCACCGTCATCTGGATGGCCTGCGTAGTCGGCATATACCGACTGAAGCGTCTCTTTGAGCCGATAGCCCCTGGCCGTTTTCAGCGTGCTGTCTTTCAACTCATCGAACTTCTCTCGCTCTTTGTCCGTAAGGTTTTGCTCGTTTTTCAACCAGACCCATCTCGTCTTTTCCAACTCAGTCCTGTCTTGGCGCTCCTCACGCCGCACCTCGTCCACGGCCTTGTTGACAAGCTTCATCACGTGGAAGCGGTCGAAGGTCATCGCCGCATCGGGAAACTGTTTCCCAACCCCCTTGATGAACGCCGCTGACATGTCCATGCTGAACTCTTTCACCTGTTCGGGTTTACCGCCGTGAGCGTGAAGCTCAGCCTCGAAGCCCGCCACCGTCCGGTGGTCTTTGCCGGGCTCCACGTGCAGAACCTTCGCCTCGTCCATGTCCACGAACACCGTCACGTAGTCGTGCCCACGGGAACGGCTGGTTTCATCCACGCCCACCGCTTCGACCTCGGACCAGTCCTGCTTCGCCAGACTCGAGTCCACATAGTATTCCAGCACCCGCCAGATCCGCGTGTCGTGCTCACCAAGTATTTCGCCGATCCCCTTGGGCGTCATGCCCTTTCTGGCCATAAGCAGTACCAGCGCCTCAAAAAGCAGCGTGAACCCCGCACCAGGACGCGCCCAAGGTACCTCCACCGTTTTTACTCCGTGTTCAGGGCATTTGATCCGGGGTAGGCGTGCGTGAAGATACGCCTCGTGCTGAAAAAAGTTCAGATGTCGCCAACTCCTCTCGTTCGTATCGTGAACCCCGCAAGCCACCTCGCATTGCGGGCACGCAAACCGGCTCCCGGCGGGAAAATCCAGGTACAGATCCAACCGGTGGCGCTCGGCGTCAAAGTCAATATCCACCACCTCCCAGGGAGGGGTCAATCCAAGAGCCATCGTGAAAAGTCCGCGCTCGTCCATCTCTTGCTCCTTCAGTGTGCAAAGGTTACACTGGCAGAACTTCGGCGGAGGATAAGGCAACGCGGGGACGCGACCCGAGCGCCGTCGAAGGTCCGAACCTGGAAAGGAGGGGGAAACCTCTCCTTTTCTCTTTATCCCTTATTACAACAACCAGGTTTGGACTTCAAAGCGATAAATCCCAGGGGTGCGGGGACGGGTCCCCGATCGGCGAAGCCGATGCATAACCAGGTGTTACCCACACTAAAAAGCGAAGAGCCCTACAACTTTCGTCCGATCCATCCGCTGTCTCATGGCAGCGGATGGAGATACTTTACTTTTCCGAGAGAAGATGTCCATGTCACTCTTCAATGGGACAGTCGCGAATAACCAAATTCTCGATTCTTTCCGCTCTTTGAAAAATAAAAATGAGAAGGATCTGATCGGGCAAAAGCCTTCACGAGTTTCCGAAAAGCGGTCCAGGTAGGATTTCCAGACTGGTGTAGCCTTCGTTAGCGGCTTCCGGGCGCAACTCACCCACGATGACCCGAAAAACAGACCTTCACCTGTCCGGATCTACGCCGCTTGCTTCAGCCTATATCCGGTAACATTCGTCTCCGAAAAGCCCTTCACTTCGATGTGTTCCGGCACGGCCTTGGCATCCTTCGGCACGAAGGGAACGGTTTTGTCCCGGTAGACCTGGCCGGGCGTGGCACTGCCGAGAAATTCATGAGGTCGCCACTCGCCGCGCTTTTCGGCTGCCGTTTACATCTAGCCAGCCAGCCAAAATACTAGGACTGGACTGGCTAATCTGGAATTCATGACGTAGCCGAAAAGGAAAAGAAGCAAAATCGCTAGTTGCTGTTTTGCTCTCTTATACTGGCAGTTGTTTGCTTGGTTATTTCCATACAAAGCCGTCGGATGCAAAGAAATATCATTGCTCAACCATTTTGACCGACGGACGGGCATGTACGGACCACCGGACGCTTTTCTCCAGAAGGCATTGACGAACAGCACGGCAGGTCGCAAACGGTTCTGGTATGCTTGTTCATGGCTCCTCTGGAGGAATGGGTTGGCAGGTCGCTAACCAACACCAACTTGGACCACCCAAAGGAGCCTTTTATTCAATTATATCATATGGTTAAGTTGTTTCGGCGAACACCGAAACTTGAGTTCTACTCCCCTTAGACTGCCAAAACTCCCTTTGTATTCAATAGATTATGTGTTTTTCAGGGACGACTAAGTACCAACTTTCGTGATGAACCGTTTTTATACTCTAAGGCTGGGGCATTTGGAAAATATAGACTTTTCCATCGCCACCATCGCCACCATCACCACTCCTTGTTTCAGTGGCAGCTATTCCAGAAGTACCGCTACCTCCAGGACCACTGCCTCCTCCTCCACCTGCTCCGTTGCCAGGAGATTCAGCAGACTTTCCTGGAGATCCTGCACCCCCCGAAACCGTAATCATTCCTGAATTCTCATATTCTCCCCCATAAGCTAGAACGAGCGTTCCACCTGCACCACCACCACCACCACCACCACTCATATTGGAATAATATGATGATTCTTGGCCATTTTCGCCTGATAGATCAATCTCACCCGTTATGGTGACGTTTCCGTTACACATCAATATCAAAGCACCACCACCATTTCCTCCATCACCACCTGCTGACTCGAGGCCTCCTCTCCCACCAGCGCCTCCTCCCGGCCCTGAAAACACATTCCAGAGATGCTCTAGATCATCAGGCACTTCACTAATTTGAAAGTCATAATATTGGGTTATTGGTCCACCTATATAACCTGGGGACATAGTTCCCCCACTGCTTGATGCGTTTAGTCCTCCACGTCCACCACCACCACCAACTGAATAGTAGGTTTGGACTTGTGGTCCTGATCCGTTTCCACCATTTTCACCCATTCCACCACCGTGCAATCCCCCAAGTGATCCTTTTCCTTTTAGGTCGATTTTCCCGTTGATATCACAATTACCAGCAATAATGAGTATTAGCGGAAAACTTGAAGGTTCTGTCGAAGTAAGCACCCCGTCGGAAACCTGTAAGCTTTGGAAATAATGAGGAATTCCCGGCTCCAGACTTACGGTACCTTCTGATTGGTTGTACGGAAGTATAAAATTGGAGCTTGCTAAATTTGACTGAGAATACATGGATTTTTGAATATGTCCTATGCGTTCAAATCCAGAAAATGGCAACAATCCATTTTTTTCCTCCACCGTTAAAAACCTCTCATCATTCACCAAAGCCGCTTCGATTCCTCCCTTCATCAGCGTTCCTGTTATATCCAGATTCCCCGTTACGTTGAGATTTCCGTCCAGGGTGATGTCGATGTCCGAGATGTACTCGATATTCACCGCCCAAGTGTTTAAAATGCCTTCGAGATTCTCCACATCGTCGATGATTTGCAGCGTCCAGTTACCGTTGGGGGAGGTTCCCATAAGGTTATCGAAACTTCCGGCGGCAGGAACGGTTTCGGTTGGATAAGTGGTGGAGAGGTCGGACATGCTGGTCTGCCCCTGATCGTGCAATGTAATCACGCCTCCTACAGGCGGAAAGAGCTTGATCTGCAACTCGCCGATGTCGGTATGTGTGATATCCACCGCCACCGACACCGAACGGATCGTGCCCGTCGTGGGAATGGCGATGGTGGAGTTGATGCCCGCCGGGAAATGGTCGGTAATCGTTTTGGGAACATCGGTAGCGTGGTGCGTCTGGGAGAGTACGTTGTCCAGAATGCCGTTGGATACTTCGGAGAGACCGTCTGCGGGGAGATCGCCGATCATGGCTTCCACTTCTACAGCGGTAGTGTAGTCGTCGGCCAGCTGCGACGCCACAACGCAACCCATACAGTCCAGCATCGTAGCTGTACCCGCCTCGTCGGCATACGCCGCATTGCCGGATTCATCCGCAATGCAGACGTTGAAACTGACCTCAGAGGTATCCACGCAACCGGAGCAGTTGAGGTCCGTGGCCGTCTGGGTCGATCCCACCCACTGGCCGCTGGCGTTGATAACCTCGCTGCCACCTACCGTGACGGAGCCTTCGCTCGTGATGCTCGTAGCCTCCACCTTGCCTTCTACCGAAAACGCCCTGCGCGCCCAGGGAACGGCAGCAACCGGTTGCCGTGGCGAGAGAGTTTCGCTATCGATTTCCAACTCTAACCAGAGTTCGGTTTCCCTGAAGGTGGATTCGTCAAAGGCGTTGACGCTTCCCAGCGGTACGGTGAAAAAGCCTTCGGCAATGTCCACGGCTAACGTTTCTGTCCACAAGGCATCGCCGCTTTCCCCAGTTTCCGCATCGTTGAAAAGCCGGAAGGTGATGGTCTTGTTGGTCGTCACAGGCGCGCCTTGCGAATCGAAAAGACTGCCTTGATATTGGAGTGTGGTGTTGGTCTGGGCGAAAAGGGAACAGGGAAAAAGAGCCAATATGACCAGAAGAACGAGTCGGGACACCATGTCTATCTCTCCTCTTCGCAGGGATCGAGTACTTCGATTGTTTGCTAAAATGCATCATAAGTGATTGACCAGTAGAGATCATCTTCTGACTCGATTAAATCATCGTTTTCCACACCAATGCTATCGTCAGTTTTATAAAGGCCAATCCAATGATTGGAACCGTTGTATGCCGTCCCTATTAACCTTGTACTATTTCCGATCTTTGAAGCGCATACTGGTCCAACCAGACCCAAACCACCATCATATGAATGATTGTATTCAGCAATTGGAAGTATGATTCTCATTCCATTGTTATCTGTCCCGTTTGAACAGGCACCAGCATTTTCTGTGGCACCCCAATAGCGAACTTCACCAGTTCTTTTTATCGTGTACTTCAAAATATAATTCTCTGGAAATTCCCAGGTTGGTCCACCGGCACCGGTGAAATGGCCAGCTTGAGCACCGTTTTGACCAACGGGAAATAACCAATATATCTGTTCAATCCATTCAATTCCGGCTTCGCTTATCGGCGGGTTACCCCATTCGTTGTTGATGAATACCCAATCTTTGTTTTCATCCGGTTTTTGTATCGATGTTGCACCGATCAATATCATAGGTTTTGCTTCATATATTGAAGTATCACCCGTTTTCATGATGTAAAGGCTCTGCTGACTCCCTTCAAGACTGGAATCGATATCACCGATGAGAGATGCATCGGGAGCTTCACGCGAGAGAGTGCGCGTAAAGCCAAAAGCTAGTCCTTCGTCGGTATCGTCAAGATTCAAGGCAACAATCCATACTGGAAGATATGTGTTCCAGGCTACATTGCCAGTTACACCAAAAGTCCAGCCGGATAGGTTGCTTTGGGAGCAATCTGCATCGCAAATAGAGGTATCGGAAGTAATTTTCAGAATCACGCTATGTCCCTTTTGCAGGGCGGAAGGAACGTTAATATATCCTGGATTTTCAACGGATAGTTCGTTTCCATTGAGGCTGCTGATTTTTACTTCACCGGAGCCGGAAGAAGTTAGCCAGGCCAAGTTATAGGTTTTTCCTGGTGGAAGTTTGGGGGGTAAATTCTCGATTTCGGTTCTTAAGTGGTACCGATTGTCTAAGGCTCCTTCGTCCAGTTCCGATGAAGTATAGTAATCCTGCGATAAAGCTGTTGCCTCCACACAACCCGAACAGTTGAATTCATTCGATTCTATAGAGATGCTACCCACCCACTGGCCGCTGGCGTTGATGACCTCGCTGCCACCTACCGTGACGGAGCCTTCGCTCGTGATGCTCGTAGCCTCCACCTTGCCTTCTACCGAAAACGCCCTGCGCGCCCAGGGAACGGCGGCGACGGGTTGCCGTGGTGAAAGGGTTTCACTATCGATTTCCAACTCTAACCAGAGTTCGGTTTCCTTGAAGACGGATTCGTCAAAGGCGTTCACGCTTCCCAGCGGTACGGTGAAAAAGCCTTCGGCAATGTCCACGGCTAAGGTTTCAGTCCACAAGGCATCTCCGCTTTCCCCAGCTTCCGCATCGTTGAAAAGCCGGAACGTGATGGTCTTGTTGGTCGTCACCGGCGCGCCTTGCGAATCGAAAAGACTGCCTTGATATTGGAGTGTGGTGTTGGTCTGGGCGAAAAGGGAACAGGGAAAAAGAGCCAACATGACCAGAAGAACGAGTCGGGACACCATCTTTATCTCTCCTCTTCGCAGGGATCAAGTACTTCGACTTTATCGATACGGATGCTTCCTGAACCGGTATGCACGAGTTGAATGTTGGTAGCGGAAGCGAGATCCACATCGGCTTCGTACCAGTCGTCGCTATACGGAACGGTAACCTCCACCCCTCCGGGGTACACTGTCAATCCACCCTCGCCGATACGATATACCCGCAGACGAACGCGGTTCGAGGCGTGCGGGAAATTTGGTGATTGAGCCTGACCATTGGTGGAAGTGATAGAAATCCAGCCATTGTCGTTGTTCCAATTCCAGTCGCCCGTCAAGGTCCAATTATCCTGAGATGAATTAAAGGTGTAGGTTTCGTAAGGACAGGTTTCGTAGTAGCAGCCGGATAGGGTGTCGCAACGGTCGGTGGTGTAGGTGTCGTCGTCGTTGCAATCTACATCCGTGCCATGGCATTCACCCTCAGCGCAGGTGTCGTTTTCGGTGCAGGCGTTGGAGTCGTCGCAGTTTCCAGTAACATTTAGGTGAACACAGTTTTCTTGTGGATCCAGAGAATAATAATCAATCGTACACTGTAAGTTATCATTGCAATCCAAAACATTGTGATTGGACAAGCTATATTTAGAAACCCGAATATCATCGATGACAACCTGTCCATCAGGAGTAGGCCATGCTGCATTTGGAAAAATTTCAAGCTTTATTACTATACCATCTGGGATATACGAGTAATTGTGCCTAAGAATACCGTTAATGTAAATGTCATAATAATTGCCACCAAGTGCAACTGCAACAATAGTCCCATAACTGGAAGAATGAGTTTCATCAATCCCAGGAAGATTTGCCTCGCAAATATATTCTTCTCCAAATCCAGAGAAACTAATTTTAGCCGTATTTGTACGGTTCCCCATAACTCCTGCCTTCAGGAAATACTTGACAAAGATATGACGATTATAAATTGCATCGTTCATCGACGCTTTACATGATTGGTTGTTATTTACTCGACCATTAAAACTTAAGGTAAGTTCGCCTAATTCTCCATTTGCCTTATTTGTTTCTGTTCTGCCGAAACTACAATATTCAGAAGGGGAAAATACATATGACCAATTTTCAGATATTCTGCTGTCTGACTCAAAATCATTATAAATATTGTATTCACTTTCGCTTTGGTACCATGCAAACGGAAGGAGGTTCCCAGAAATACCATCTCCTGGTCCAAATGATTTGCCTTGTTTAACTGAAGAAGCTAGGGATCCCTCAATGCCAAGTCCCGAAATCCGAAAATAATCCAGCAGATACCCATCTAGCCCCTGGACCAGTTGGCGATCAGCCGGGGCCAGCAGATCGCCTTGGTTAAAAGGCAGTATCTCCGCAGGAATCTTGCCGTTTTCATCCAGAAGAGGGATGGTGTTGGCCTGACCCGTGCCGGATTCATCCACGGAGTAACCCCCCACCGTGTCAGCGTCCCCCGCCTCATCGGCATACGCCGCGTTGCCGGATTCATCTGCGATACAGACGTTGAAACTCACCTCGGAGGTATCCACGCAACCGGAGCAGTTGAGGTCCGTGGCCATCTGGGTCGATCCCACCCACTGGCCGCTGGCGTTGATAACCTCGCTGCCACCTACCGTGACGGAACCTTCACTCGTGATGCTTGTAGCCTCCACCTTGCCTTCTACCGAAAACGCCCGTCGCGCCCATGGAACAGCGGCGACCGGTTGCCGGGGCGAGAGAGTTTCGCTATCGATTTCCAACTCTAACCAGAGTTCGGTTTCCCTGAAGGTGGATTCGTCAAAGGCGTTGACGCTTCCCAGCGGCACGGTGAAAAAGCCGTCGGCGATGTCCACGGCCAACGTTTCGGTCCACAAGGCATCGCCGCTTTCACCCGTTTCCACATCGTTGAAAAGCCGGAAGGTGATGGTCTTGTTGGTCGTCACAGGAGCACCCTGCGAATTAAAAAGGCTGCCTTGATACTGGAGGGTGGTGTTGGTCTGAGCGTAAGCAACACCCAGGGCCGAAACCAGGAAAAGAACGATGAAAAGATGGAAAAAACTCCTCATTATTACTCCTCCGGTGCATTCCAAACGGTCTTGCCTGTGACCGTAAAACTCGTGCTTTTCGAATCCGTAGCGCGTGGCGTGGAGACGATTCCCCCATAAACACCCCAGCTTGTACTGTTCGAATAGGTGACAGATCCCGGCGCAAACGTGCCGCCACGCAGTGTGAAACCGGGTGGAATGGCGTCATTGTCGGATGAGTCGTTTTCATCCACGGAATCTTCCTCGTCCCCATCAGCCAAATCATCGGTTTCCGAAACGGTGTCCTCGTCCGCAGTTTGGTCGATATCGGTGATATCCTGGTCTTCGTCTCCATCAAACGGAGAATGCTTGTCCGAAAGGTTCCAGAACTCGCAGCCGGAGAGCAGAAGGAGTAACCAAGTGCTCAATATCAGTAGAATTCTCATCTCACCACCTCCCCCAGACTCCCAGGGTCATGCCGTTTTCTGAAGGTCCAACGATCCACCCAACTTCCGTCACCTCGTCATTTTTCTTTTTTGTGGGTGGATTCTTTTTCACGGCATCGATGATCCACAGCGTAATGCCGGTGGTCATCGCCGCACCACCAACCACATACGCCGCCGTGGAGACGCCTTTCCAGGTGGCATGGCGATCTTTGGCATCCTTTTCCTTTTGGGAACCGATGGGTGCCGCCTTGTACTCGTCCCAAGCGTCCTTCATCTGCCAGGTGCCAACGCCTCCCAGTGCCACCAACGCCAAGCCGGGGAAAAACGTCGAGTAGGCGGCGATTTCGTAAGGACTCTTTTTTTCAGGCTTTTTGTCGAAAAGTTCGGCCACGGCTCCGGGAAGGGCGTCTACCATTGCAGTGATCGTGCTCCCTTTGGCCTGTCGGCTAGCACGCTTGAGCACACCGACCTCCCGTAGGTTCACACGTCGCAGGTTGAGAATCCATACATCTCCCACGCGCCCCAGATCACCACTGACAGCTTCCGGCACCCCCAGGGCAGCACCGATTTCCGCCATACAAGCGGCGTTGGTGGTATCGCATTTCTGCCGGGTTTCTTCGACACGTAGCACTGTTTCGATGTCTGCCTGCGACAAGACACGCATTCCCGAAAGACGTTGCACCTCAGCATCGAGATAGCCGGACAGTGACTCAACATCCTCCTGTGAAACGCCGGATTTGGCCTCGATACGCCAGACCACGATGCCTTCGGTTTTTTGCTGGGCGTGAAGAGAGGGTAATTCACCGATAAGAATGAACGTTACTGCTAGGATCGATGTTGCCTTGATGATCCACCACGAAATCGTTTGCATGGCACGAAAGCTTCCTTATAAAAAAATGCGAAATCGATTCATTGTGCGTCAAATATGTACCGAGTTTAGCACATTGAGTCGGTTTGACAAATACTGAGCACAGAAGATTTTGATGTACTTGGAAGAAGCACTCACGCGCAAATGAAAACGATGAAAACCTTTACTTTATAGCTGCTGCATGAACCCGGATTGCCCACTTCATGGGTAGTTCATCACCATGCCAGACATCCTAAAAATCAAAAAGTTTGCGAAAGTCAAAACTGCTAGCAGAGCATACCTAAAAATAACTTTTTTTGTAAACCATTGATTCTTAATGGGATTTTCAACTTGGCCTTCTTTCAGTTCTCAGAAAAAAGTTCGTAATAAGGTATGCTCTGGGGAGCCAAACTTTAAGCCCACCAACTTTGGTGGGTTTTTTGTTTAACAAGATATGAATTGCTCTATACCTGCTTGATTTCTAAGGGTTTTCGCGTTTCCAATTTCTCACATCAAATTTTAAGAATAGCAAACGATCTGCCAAAAAGTTCGTGACACGGTTGTTCTGGGGTCAAATTTATTCTCAAAACCTAAGAACGGGTAGAGAATAACAAGGCGTGGTGAACAGCTCGGAATATACTCAATATACCGATGGTGAACAGTGTTTTTGTAACTTATTGATATTACTTGCTTTTTCTGTTCACCACTTTTGCGGTTTGCGAAAGGTATATTCTGGACTTCAAAGTGTACTACTCGCGAACTTTTGGTGAATGACTTTAGAAAATCGAAATAGTCGTGGATAATCAAATAGTTGCTCTTGGCTATGGATAATAAATTTCTCTGGTGAACAGGAAGGAGAAAAATTTTGCCCTTCCGTTCCTCGAAGTCGATTGAGGCTTCATCTGTCAATTTTCATCTGATTTTCATCTGTCCAGGTACCGGGACTATCTCGGACAGGAGTTTTATGGGCTCGGTCCAGTTTGGATGCCCATCGGTGAAACGGAAGCAAATAAGCAACACCTTCCCCGCCACCTAGTCCAGGTATTCGGGGGGCTAGCCAGACTGGCCGGGCTGGCCAAGACTACTGGGACTGGCCAAGACTAGGAATGGCAGAAGCATGGCAATAGCGGTGGCAGTTGTCAGACGGATGCCTATCCTCTCAGTCCAGTTGGGATGGTCGGCCAAGACTACCCGGACTGGCTACGCTAGCTTCTGTCCTGGTAGGAATGGCGGAGGCATGGCGATAGCGATTGGCAATTAGCGAAGGCTTGCGGATGCAGTCATACCTGGCCGACGCGTTCATCTGTCCAAGTACCCGGGCTAGCCGGTTTCAGCGGAAGACGCACAATACGGACTACCGGACGGTTTTCTCCAGAAGGCATTGACGAACAGCAGTGCTTTGAAGTTCGGAAAA
The DNA here is from genome assembly GCA_963663525.2 of Myxococcota bacterium. Taxonomy (GTDB): domain Bacteria; phylum Myxococcota_A; class SURF-8; order SURF-8. The sequence continues at coordinate 263,644 of CAXXHC010000001.1, read as the reverse complement.
GAAACTCGAACTCCAGCGATGCAGGCCGGAATCGTCGCAAAGAAGCTGAGTTTCCGGGATATCTTTACCTGGCAGGAGCTTTTCTTTTTGTGCCTGCTCATTTGGCTCTCATTCAGCGCCAGATTCTGCGTAAAAAATGGACCCGCAGGGAGCTTTGGTGTACGCTAACAACACTTGACCAGTGAGGCACCGTCTATTGAATAAAGGAGATAAAAAATGCAAAACAAACCTTTTTCAAAAAGATCGTTGTATCTCATGCTGTTCTGTTTTGTCCTAGTATCAGCCTTTATCATAAGTTGCGGTGGTGGTGACGACGACGATGACGATGGGGGTTACAATTCGCCTTACAACAATGGAGACGATGGAAACGGTTCAAGCTATAGCGGTGACGACAACAGCGACTCGGGTAGCGGATCGTGCAACGCTGACTACAGCTCGAAGCAGATTCGATGCAGCCTCGATTGCCGTAAGGAGAATGTACGCGACTTGTACGATTTAAACGAACTGGTCTCCAGCTGTTGTGATTCAGAATCCCTCAGTGATTGCACGTCCCACCTGTCTCTTCTGGCAGCTCGAGACGAAATGGAGGCCAATGACAATGCCTGCTACCTGGACCTGAAACGTGGCTTGGGGGATGCGGATTCTGCTTTGGCTGATTGCTATTTCGACTGCAGCGGCGACACACGTCCTGACGACCAATGCAGTGATTATACATCCTGTTTGCGAGAAGCCGACAACTATGAAAATGCCGGTCCGTGCTTTGATTTCACCTGTGATTATTACCATGGCGATCCAGAAATCGTTACAAGCGATTTAGCCCATGAACTAGGTGTCCATTACAATTGCGACTGTGATGGGAGTATGCGCAGCTTCACAAATGATGTTTACATGAACAGAATCACAGAGCAGGAAGCACTTGAAACCCTCTCTTGTCATTTGGCTTGTATATCCAATGGATGTAACGAATAACATGGGCGAGTTGATGGATTAAAGGAGGGATGTCCTCATAGGTGAAAAGGTTTATTTTTCGAGCCGTCAATTCCAGCCGTGCTCCGCGCCAGAACATACTAAAGTTCTCCCGACGATACTTCGTCACTTGAAATGTGCATGAAACCAATCTGTCCAAGTACCCGGACTACCGGGACATGGCATCAAACAGGCGATCCACTACGAGAGTCAGAACAGTTTCCGGTGGGGCGCAACGGCCCGAAAGGTCGATATCGCCACCTGTCTCGCCCTCGCTAGCATTGGCTACGTTGTTGGGCAATATCAGTGCTGTTCGTCAATGCCTTCTGGAGAAAAGCGTCCGGTGATCCGTACATGTGGTCTACTGATGCCACGTCCGACCGATCTGGACTCGGATTCAATATTGACCTGTTCAAATCAACACTCCAAACAGTACAATTGTCCTGCCCGTGAACTAGCCGGGCTGCAGGAGGCAGCTAAATCTACACGCTGACACATCATTCCAAATGACCGATTCAACTGCGTATTTCCACCTTTTGTTTTCCTTCTTCACCCATTGACCGCCATTGCCAGATTAGGACAGCTTTCGCAACTCAGCTCCCGATTCGCCTCCAAACGAGCTTGACGAGCCCTCGCTCGAGCCGCGGCCAGTTCCTCCGGTACTCCGTCACCATGGCCGAAGTACATCTCATCCGGGGTCTGACCATCGAACGCCGAATGCGGCAGATTACGGTTGTATTCTTCTACGTAGTACCTCACCAAACGTTCCAGCGCCGACACGCTGTCCAGTTGGTTCAGAAATAACCACTGGTGCTTCATCACACGCCAGAAACCTTCGATCATCGAGTTCGAAAAAAGCACGGCGGTCTGCGCAAGGATCAGCGCAAGCAAACCCTCTTCCACAAGCTTCATCACCGCACTGTGGAAGTTCTCTATTCCACCATCCACCATCACCGCCTGCGGGTCCACTTGGTCCCCAACCTCACTGCGAGACTCATAGGCTTTGACCAGCAACTCCGCACTCGATGCGGGCTCCAGCTTCTCGCTGACTCGGTAGGCCAGGATGCGCCGAGAATAGTTGTCGATGATCGCCTGGATATAGGCCTTCGAGCCGTTGACAAGTCGAACCACCGTCACATCGACATGCCAAATGCCGTCCGGCTTGTTCGTGCGAATACCCTCGGTAGGCTTGGATGGATGAACTCGGGTTCGCGGACGTCTCCAATCTCGTTCACGCGCATAGCGCAACCACGTCGATGGAGACGCAAACACCTTGCCCAGACGTTGTGCAAGCATCCCAAGACGACTGGTCGGCACATGACGATAGTCGTCGGAAACTGCCATCTCGTGCATCAGGCGAACCTCTTCCGGTGTCAACTGGGTGGGGTGGATCGCGGGACATGACGCACGATCATCAAGCGAGCAACCCGCCGCCTTCCCACGACACCAGATGTGATACCGTGAAGGGCTGATGCCGACGATGGACAGAACCGCCTTCATGGGTATGGCCCGGCAGCCTCTTTCAATGGCTGAGAGCAGTTTCTTTTTATCCGCACCCTCGGGCAACCTCTGCTGGTCCAAACGGTTCTTGGAAATCCGGCAGAGGGTCTGGAGCAAGATCATCACAGCCGTTACGATCCGTAAACGTCGTTCCAGCTTCAAAATCCGCTGACGGACCAAAGGATCATCGGTCATGTCGAAAATCTCATGGCTCACGACTTCCAGTTCAGGTCCATGCAACCAGCCATTGATCGTCGATCTGGGAACCTCGAGATCTTTAGCCAAGCTCACATCGCCAGTTTTTCGGACGTATTCGCGAAGCCGATGGTCGTAAACGCGCTTTTTCTGGGGAGTTGGTTTCATTGTCGTATCATACTACAGAGCCGTCGGATTCAAAGAAATATCATTGCTCAGCCATTTTGACCGACGGATGGCATGTACGGACCACCGGACGCTTTTCTCCAGAAGGCATTGACGAACAGCACTGCCTTCGGTCATGGTTTCGTAAATCTTGCGGAAGGTGGAATCGCCCACGGATTGATCTTTGGCGCAGTCTTTACGCGCCTCAAGTTCGGTCACACGCAGCTTCAGACGATCGATCTCCTCCAGGTATTTCTCGGTCTCTTCTTTCGGCATGGCCAATCTTCCATCAAGCGTTGTGATACTATCCATGTCTCGGAGGTCAAGAAACATTGCTTGGTTATTCAAGCGTTGTTAAAGTAACCCACTCTTCACTTTGGGTCAACCGTTGACATCTGTTCGGCTTTCAGGCGTGGCCTTGGATGAATCGCTGTCTGACAGGATCCCATCCTTTCAAAGGGGGGCGAGTTCTTTCAATTGCCATATAACCCCAATCTCCGAAAAAAGATTGCCATCGGAATTGCAGATAGCAAAAATTCCTTGTGAGAACGGTGCGTTCCTCGTATCGTGACGGACAATTTTAACAAACGAAAGCAAACAACGAGGCAGGCTTTGGAGTCTGGGGAAGAATGGCGTATCGTGAGAAAACATACATTTGAAATACTGGAAACTCTTGAAGAGGAGACAACATCGGACAAAGACTACCGCGTCCGGTTGCCATAGATGAATAAGCTGAAGAAATTTAGGGAAGATCGCTTGATGTCGAAGGCGGAGTTGGCTCGGCGTACCGGCTTGTCGGCGCTGACCATCGCCCGCATCGAGAAGGGTTTTGCCTGTCGGATGAGTAGCCAGCGCCGGATTCTGATGGCGTTGGGACTTACGGTAGAGGACAAGGGTTTGGTTTTCGACGACTCGCCCGACCCCTCTCCGAACGAGGAGTGACTGATGAACAAGTCCGATCTGATCGAGACATTGGCGAAGCAAGCCGATATTCCGAAGAAACAGGCCGAACAAATCGTGAATCTGTTCTTCGATTCCATGTCCAACGCTCTGGCCAATGGGAACTGCATCGAGATTCGCGGCTTCGGCAGCTTCGTTCCGAGGCGCTACCCGGCCTACGATGGCTGTAACCCACGCACGGGAGAAATCGTCCATGTCGCCGAGAAATGTCTGCCGTTTTTCAAGGTCGGTAAAGAAATGAGAGATCGAGTGGATAGAGCCTCGACAAAGGATGAGAAGAACGGTTGAGTATAAAAGGCCACGAGGAGAAACAGATGACAACAACCAAGAGGAGTTTGATTGAAAAGGTTTTCCAAGAAATCGGCATGACGAAAAAGGCTTCTGCCGACATCGTCGAGGCGGTGTTCGAGATTATAAAGGAAACCTTGGAAACTGGGGAGAAAATCACAATCTCGGGTTTCGGTCGTTTCGTTGTTCGCGAAAAAAAAGCGCGTAAGGTTCGTAACCCACGAACCGGCGAAGGTATGGATCTTGCCGCACGCCGCGTGCTGACCTTCAAACCAAGCCAGATATTGAGAGACAAAATATCGGGTGATGAAGGAAGGAATCGATGATGCGCATAGAGGGTCAGTGTTCAGTTGCTTGCAGATGATGAATAGAGAACCCCTTGAAAACACTCAAAAACCTGTCAATGGAAGCCTACGGGATAGCCTTTGTGGGGGTTGTTACCTTCTTTTTTGCCGTTTTTGCTCTCACAATTTCCGCGTTGGGCGCTTCGAAGTCCACGCTTCGGCATTGGATCGTCTATCCATGGTCGAAATGCTTTCTGGTTCTGGCGGGAGTCAAACTTTTTGTGGAGGGACGGGAAAACCTGGACCTTTCAAGACCCATGGTTTGGATCGTCAACCATCGCAGCTTGTACGATACGCCGATGATTTTGCTTCACGAACCGGTTTTTTTGTCCTTCATCGGCAAACGATCCATCCGGGAAGTTCCACTTTTCGGTCCGGTCGTGGAAAAAGTCGGAATGCTGTTCGTGGATCGTGACGACTCCGAGCAAGCAAGAGCCACCATGGAAGAAGCCGGGCGTCTGATTCAAAACGGCACCCACGTCATGGTTTGCCCGGAAGGAAGGCGGAGCCAGCCCGGAGAAGGCTTGTTGCCGTTCAAGAAGGGAGCTTTTTATTTGGCTCTTTCGGCAGGCGTTCCCATTCAACCGATGGTCGTCATGGGAACGGAACGAATTCTACCGCCGGGTTCGAGACGAATTCACTCTGGTTCAGCCATATTGAGGTTCGGAAAACCGATCGAACTCCAAGAAAATGAGACCGTCGAAAGCCTAATGGAACGCACAAGGACTTCCATCCAAGAATTGATCGATCAAGGAGAACCGGGATGACGACCACGTCGCGGACACGATGTTAAAAAACCTGTCCGTCGGCTTGAAGGCAGAAGTCCCTCCCAGCTTACCAACCCATGCATTCAAGGCAACGATCCCGGTGAATAACAGGTATCGGAGTTCCTGGAACGAATCCGAACGAAGCCGGATGCCGATTAAGCCTGTGAGACGAAATACATCATCAAAAACAATACATTGTGACTCTACTTCCAATTGCTTTTTCTCCAGAGGGTGCTATGTACACAAGAAATATGCCGACCCTTCATGACCGAATATCGTTATAATATCAATACGTTGAGATATTTTCGCACCTACCCATGGGCGTGAATCTGCTTCGAATTCTGCCATTCATTCTCAGAAAGCTCTTGATATTATTGAGAAACCAAGCGTTCATCGCTCCGTGAGAAATCGAAAACGCTCGAAAAAAAGAGCATGAAAACGAAGGAGGATGAAATGACGACAGGGAGCAGAAATATAAAAAAACAGGAAATAGCCGTAGATGCACGACAAGAAATCGGCACTATCACTGAGCAGCTATCGGCACTAGCCCATATGACTGTCGCCGAGCTGAAAACAAAATACCAAGACCTGTTCGGCGAGGCTTCCCGTTCCTTCAATAAAGATTACTTGAGAAAGAAAATCGCCTGGCGCATTCAGGAAATTGCCGAGGGCGGTTTATCCAAACGGGCAAAACAGAGGATTGAAGAATTGGCAATTGATGCTCCGGCTCTATTTCATACAAGCAAAAAAACGACCGATCAGAATCCAATAAAGCCTGTCCATCCCAAAGACCCACGCCTGCCGACTCCCGGGTCCATTATCACCAAACAACACAAAGGCATCACCCATGAAGTGAAAGTGCTGGGAAACGGCTTCGAATACCAGGACCAGGCCTACCGATCGTTATCAAAAATCGCAAAAGTAATCACGGGTACATCCTGGAATGGATTTTTGTTTTTTAACCTGACCCAACAGCACCGGGGTTCTGATCGATGAAGGGTAACGGAACAAGTAGAAAAAACACGAATTCTCCAAATGCAAAACCCATGAAACGCTGCGCTATTTATACCCGGAAAAGCACCTCCGCCGGTCTGGAGCAAGATTTCAATTCTCTAGACGCCCAACGTGAAGCTTGCGAAGCGTATATCAAAAATCAGGAAGTACAAGGTTGGACATTGTTGCCAGCACCCTATGACGACGGAGGGTACACGGGAGCCAATATCGATCGCCCAGCCTTTCAGCGTCTCATGGCAGATGTCGAATCGGGCAAAATCGATGTAATCGTTACGTATAAAGTGGACAGGCTATCCCGTTCGCTTCTGGACTTTGCACGGATCATTGATTTTTTTGAGAAGCACAAGGTCTCCTTTGTATCTGTGACGCAAAACTTTTCCACAGCTGATGCGATGGGAAAGCTTACGCTTTCGCTTTTGATGTCCTTTTCCGTCTTCGAAAGAGAAATGATCGCGGAACGAACCCGTGATAAAATGCTGGCATCTCGAAAACGGGGCAAATGGACGGGTGGCACTGTGCCGTTCGGATATCAATCCGTAAACAAAAAACTTGTAGTAATTGAAAACGAAGCGGCCATCGTTCGTGAAGTATTTTCCATCTACCTGGAAACTCAATCCTCGCTAGCCGTTGCACGATCGTTGAACGAACGAGGTTTGCTAAAAACAATAAAAGCTCGAAAACGTTCGCCGGAACGGAGACGACCTTGGACGGTACAATCAATAGGTTATGTTTTGACCAGTCCGATTTATGCAGGGCTTATCCGAGCAGCCGATGAAATCGTTCCTGGCGAGCATGAAGCCATTATCGAGGAGTCCCGGTATCGGGCAGTCCAGGAGCATAGAAATATATTTGCTTCCCGCAACTCAAGAGTCATTTACAATCCTGGATATCTGTTGCGCGGCCTGATTCGCTGTGCTCATTGCAGTGCAGCCATGACACCGGGATCGACAAGGAAAAAGAAGAAAAAAGGGGAGACCAAAGAATACAGATACTATCGATGTTCTACACGGGACAAACAGGGAAAAGAAGCCTGTCCAAGCAGGCCATTGCCTGCTGAAGCCATTGAATCCTTCGTGATTGAACGAATCAAAGAAGTAGCTCAAGATGAAACGATTAGTAAAGCTGCTTATGAAACATTGGAAATTCGAATTGCGGAAGAGAAAAAGCTGCTTGGTAAAAAACGGAAATTGCTTGCTGCTGAAATCGGCAGACTATCCATTGAAACCAAGCGGCTTGTAGAAAGTCTCGGTAGTGGTATCTCCAGTGCGGCACGTAAGCTCATCGAAAATCAGCTGAATCAAACTGGAAACTTGCTGGCCGATGGCGAAAAGCAAATGCAGGACCTGGAATGCCGTCTCAATGCATTGAACGATTCGCAAGCTGATTTTGCATGGGTGGTAAAGACACTGAAGAATTTCGAAGTGTTATGGCAAACCATGACACTGGAGAATCGGCAAAGACTGGTCCTGGTACTGGTTCGGGAAGTCGTTGTCAATGAGAAAACAGATACCGCGACTGTAATCATGCGGGATTGGACGGAGGATTCACGGGAAATGGAAGGTAATGATCGGAATCGCCAGGACTACCGGGACCAGGCCAACGCGGCAGGGGAGGCAAGAGCATGAGCAATGAATTGGAAATAGAATCGCAAATCAACAGCGAGACATCGGCATGCTACGTTCCGATAGTGGAATCGCCATCTTCCTCTCCGATCGTTTTCACTGGAAAGATATTTCGTGCTCAGCGTGGGAGAAAGACGATCTTTCAACGATCGAAGCCGAGAGGTCAATCAAAACTGAAGGCCAATGAAACGGATGAATCAAATCCCATTCCGCTTGCCTACACGCTCGCCTTCGCTCACCACATGGAAATGTTGATTTCTTCCGGCGAAGTCAAAGATCGTGCCGAATTGGCTAGGATTTTTGGCCTCAGCCGGGCCAGAGTGACACAGATAATGAATTTGACATTGCTTGCTCCGGATATTCAAGAATTGATCTTGTTTGCTGAAACTCGGGCTGATGAAACGGATGCTGGTTTTATGACCGAGCGAGCCGTTCGCCAGCTGGTAGCAATGGCGGATTGGGGAGAGCAGAGAAAAACGTGGAGACAAAAGGCAGGATAAAAAACCCGGTGGCCATGTTTGAATGGTAGTTGTTAACCCGTCAAGTAGCTGAAATTGTTGGTTTATGGATTTATGGCGAACCACACCTTGCCCTGGCGCTTTTGATCCTGAATGCGCAGGATGCCGTCCAGGTGCTCCTCGCCATAATGACGGCCCCGGCCCCGACCCGCGGGCGGAGGGATCAATCCACGCTGCACGTAATAGCGCACCGTCCGGCGGTTGATACCGGTCATCCGGGTCAATTCATCGATGCTGTAGCGGTTCCTTTCCTTCATGACACCATTGTAACAGCGCGCTGTCGTTTTGGCAACGGCGATTTGTCTGAACTGTCAACAACATTTGGAGTTGTCCGGTATTAAAAACAAATGAAATGTCCGGTTGGTATTTCAAACATCTTGCGATACACTTTCTTTGCCCGTCTGGAGGATAGGGCTCTGCTGGGGAGCAACCGGAGCGCCACGACGGGTGGATGATGGATGGGCAGGGCGTTTCGTCCTGCCTTTCTTCTTCAGTTGCCCATCCGGATTCCCAGAATGCGTTAAACCCAATATTTTTCCTGCCGGATCGTATCTTCCAATGACACGCCCTTTCCAGACAATGCTGTAGTTGCCGTTCAGGTGCTCGTACACGTCCACCAGGCATCTGGTAAAGCTGACCCGATAGCGCGATTTCTCGATCTGGAAAACCAGCGAATTGGCGTGCACCGTGTTGTCCATCCCCACTTTACGATCCTCGTAGCGGATGGCGAAAATGCGGTCCAGATCCGCGCCGCGTGCGCTCACGAAGGCGCTCTGCGGGTTCGTCGGTTCCACCGAAAAACGCCGGTTCATGTCGGGGATAAACACGTTCTGGATATAGCGGTTGGCCTCGTCGATGTGGTCGATTCCTTTCAGCCGCATCTCGCTGACCAGACGGTCCTGCCAGGTCTCGTTCCAGCGTTCGCCACGACCCCGGGCCTGCGGCGAATAACCCGGGATCATCTCGATCCCCAGTTCATTCATCGCCCGTCCGAATTGCGTCGGATTGTCTTTGTCCACCTTGCCTCCGGCTTTTGCCGTATGCCAGTAAACGCTGTGGCGATCCGTGTACAACTGAGCGGCGATCCCATATTCTTCGACCACGTGACGCATGATTCCCAGGCAGGTTTTCGTCGCTTCGGCGTCCACCAGATCGCCGGCCAGATTCTTGCCCGTCGCATCGTCCACAACCAAAAGCAGCACCTGGCGCTCGCCGGGACAAAGCGACAACCACTCATGATTGCTGCCATCCAGATGCAGCATCTGGCCGAAAAGCGGACGCCGCTCACGCCGCTTGCGATGTTTGCCACGCCCCTTTTTCTTTTTCACCAGACCTGCTTGCTGCAAGGTCATGCGCAGCCAGTTGTAGCTGTAGGCGAAATCGTAATCCCGAACCAGATGATCGTGGAAATGCTGGACATTGAAGTCGAAATAGCTCTCACGGTATAGCTTCAAAACCCGCTCCACCTCCTCGTAGGGAATACGCCGGGGTGATGGCCTGCTAGAGCGCTTATCCATCAGACCCGAAACACCATGCTCGCGATACTCGGCGTGCATGCGACGGATCGTGCGCGCTGATACACCAAGAATATCCGCCGCCTGAATCCATTTGATCTCGCCACCGATCGCCTTCAATATCACTTCCTGTACTTTCATCGCCCGCCTCACGGCGGATTCCGGATACTGTCTTTCCATGCTGGTAACCTCCAGCACAAATATCGCCGAAATCCGCAAAAGCGGACAAATCATTTGTTAAACAACCCGGACATATCACTTGTTAGCGACACGGCGATTTGTCTGAACGTGGGAACCGCGCCTTTTCGCTTGATCTTTTCCGGCTTCATGGTAGACTGGTCTTAGACTGGTTCTTGACAGAGCGGAGGAAACATGGAAAGCGTCGGAGCCTATGAGGCCAAAACCCACCTACCCGAACTACTCAAACGCGTGGCGAGAGGTGAGCGGATCACCATCACCCGGCACGGCGCGCCCGTGGCCGTGCTGATTCCCCCCGATCCCGCTCGGACGGCTGACGTGGAGACGGTGATCAAGGAAATCCGCGCCTTCCGAAAAAAACGCCGGTTGGGCGATATGTCGATTCGTGAGATGATAGAGGAAGGCAGGCGCTAAATGGGCGGGCTTTTCGTGGTGGACAACTCGGTGGTCATGTCCTGGTGCTTCGAGGACGAAAGCGAGGCATATTCCGACAGGATCCTTACCTCCCTCGGCGAGCGAGGCGCGCTGGTCCCCGGTATCTGGCCCCTGGAGGTCGCCAACGTGCTACTGGTCGCGCAACGCAAAAAACGTCTAACCAAGGCCGATGCCGCCCGTTTCGTCACACTCGTTCGCTCCCTTCCCATCTCGGTTGTCCAGGAGACGCCCGGTCGCGTACTGGGGGAAGTTCTGGCGCTCGCCCGTGAAACGGGGTTATCTGCTTACGACGCCGCCTACCTGGACTTGGCCATGCGAGAGGGACTGCCGCTAGCCACCCTAGACAAGGCCATGCGAAAGGCCGCAACGCTCTCCCATGTTCCGCTCTTCGAAGCGTAAGCAACACGACCTCACTGTTATAATGTCATGATTCAGCAGTCCGTTCCGCGTCGGACGGCTTTTCTGTCGGAGTGTCCGTCGATGGTTTGGGAGAGGTTGGAGGACCGAATGACAAAATATGCGTCCGCCGTGCATTTTCACGCCGTGGAGCCCACACAGCCGTCGTCCGATGCTTATCCGATAGCGTCCGATGGCGATTCATCGGATAATCATCGGACGACTATCGGACGACTATCGGACGACTATCGGATAACGGCCATTTGGGCCATCGGACGAAAACAATGATTTCAATGGGTTACGGGACCTCATCGGATTCTTTGTTTCCTGGAAAGAAATATCCGATTTTCGCAGCTCGGACGTATGATGGGGGAATTGTAATAATCTTTTTGTCTGATTTTATAAGCGAGCCATGATTTCCTTGTAAATGACCTGCCCGATGTGGTAATTTGCTGCCCATGATTTAGGGTTAATGAATAACTACTGGAATTCCTTTCACATAAGGGAGTGGGCTATTATGAGTAAAAGTAGATTTTTGATTCTGTTTGTTGCGATTGTCGTGCTGGCTTTGTCCGGCTGTAGCTCGGATGGTGGTTCGGGTACGACCGATCCGGATGGTGATGTCCCTGTCGTCGATGGCGATACTTCTGACGGCGACGTGAGTGACGGCGACACAGAAACCGATGGTGACACCGATCAGGAAACCGCCGATCCCTGCAATCCCAACCCATGCGAGGATGCCAACAAAACCACCTGCGCCGATGATGGCGAAGGTAACGCGGTGTGCTCCTGCGATGACGGTTTCGAGGATTACGGCGATGGAGCGTGCAAGCCGTCCGATCCTTGCTCAACAGATACCGCCTGTGCTGGTGAAAATCGCGAATGTGGAAACAACCAAGGCATAGCCGAGTGCGGTGATTGTCTCGGCGGGTATCACGTTGATGGCGATGTTTGCGTCGTAGACGTTGCCTGCGGTGACAATACATGCAACGGCCATGGCGATTGCACTGACGATACTGGGGTTCCGGTTTGTGCTTGTGCGACTGGCTATGCTGGCGATAACTGTGAAGCCTGTGATGATGCCAATGGCTGGCATTTGAACGGTACTGGTGACGCTTGTACGGACAATCCCTGCGATCCGAATACGTGCAATGCCGACGATCATCGGGTTTGTGAAGCAGGCACTGGAAACTGCCTTTGTGATACTGGCTTCTGCGATATCGACGCCACCTGCATTGCCGATGGGACCGAAAACCCCGATCATGATTGCTCGGTCTGCGATTCTGCCACTAATAAAAACGACTGGTCGTTGCGTGGCACAAATTTCGAATGTCGTGCTTCCGCTGGCGAGTGCGATGTTGCCGAGGTTTGTGATGGTGTGAATAACGACTGCCCGGTGGATGGCTTTGTTGATGACGGCGAAGTCTGCAACGACGACAGCAACGCCTGTAACGGCGTGAATACCTGCGTTAGTGGTTCATGTGATCAAACGACCGATCCCGTGACCTGTACGGCCCTGGATGAATGCCATGCAGTAGGAACATGCAATACCGACACTGGCATCTGCACCAATCCAGTTGGCCACGAAGGCGAAGTTTGCGAAGATGACAGCAACGCCTGTAACGGCGTGAATACCTGCGTTAGTGGTTCATGTGATCAAACGACCGATCCCGTGACCTGTACGGCCCTGGATGAATGCCATGCAGTAGGAACATGCAATACCGACACTGGCATCTGCACCAATCCAGTTGGCCACGAAGGCGAAGTTTGCGAAGATGACAGCAACGCCTGTAACGGCGTGAATACCTGCGTTAGTGGTTCATGTGATCAAACGACCGATCCCGTGACCTGTACGGCGTTGGATGAATGCCATGTAGCTGGAGTTTGCGATACATCGACGGGTGTGTGCTCAAATCCAAACGCTGTTGATGGCGCTGTCTGCGAAACCACCAACCAATGTGTAAGCGGCACATGCGAAGACTGCTTTGATGCGACCGGCTGTTCGGATCTAGCCTGGGGCGACCGGGTAGACGGCTGCTCGGATCGTGTCTGCGGCGCAGGTAATAGCTGCGAATTCGAAGACGAAACCGACGGCACGAACTGCGGCGATGACGATCTTGACCAGTGTGTGACGGGTCAGTGTCTGGACTGTTACGATGCTACCGGCTGTTCGGATCTTGCCTGGGGCGACCGGGCGGATGGCTGCTCGGACAGGATCTGCGCGGACAATGTCTGCGTTTTCGAGGACGAGCCCGATGGCACGAACTGCGGCGATGACGACCTGGACCAGTGCGTGACGGGTGTGTGCCTGGACTGCTACGACGCCTTGGGCTGCGACGACCTGGAGCTGGGCAGTCGTGACGATGAGTGTACGGAACGCATCTGCACGGGCGGGCATACCTGCGATTTCAACGACGCCGTTTCCGGTTCGGTCTGCCAGCTTGGCGGCGCAGACGACAACACCGACCAGTGTGATGCATCTGGTATCTGCCTGGATTGCACCGACACGGGCGGCTGTGGTGACTACACCGAGGACGACAACGACTGCACCAGCCTTGCCTGCGTGGACAACGCCTGCGTGGATGAGAACGACAACAACAACGCCTGTGACCTGGGCCACGACTGCACGGACGACCACTGCGTGGACGGTTCCTGTTTAGTGGAAACTGTGACGACGGGCTGCCTGATCGAAGGTGTTTGTGTGGAAGAAGGCGTCAGCCAGGATTCAGACGGCTGCGTGGCCTGCGATCCTACCTCAAGTAAAACAGCCTGGTCAAACATGGACGGAGCGACCTGCACGGATGAAATCGGTTGCACGAACACCGAATGCAGCAGCGGCGATTGCATCGTCAGTGGGACGAATACGGGCTGCTATATCGATGAAGCCTGTTATGACGAAGGCGCGACGGAAGCAGCCACGGGCGATGATTCGTGTCAGGTTTGCGATTCGGCTACAAATTGGGATTCCTGGACGACTAAGGAATCCGGCGGCTGCGATGATGGCAACGCCTGTACGCACACGGACACCTGCGGAACTGGCGGCGTCTGCGCGGGAGCGTCATACTCCTGCAACGATCACGGAACCTGCAACGGCGACGGGACGTGCACCTGCGAAAACAACCGCATGACGGCGGACTGCTCGGCCTGCCAGATGGATTATATCGCTTTCCCGTATTGTTTCGCCACCGTTTGCGACGAGCCGGGCGTGGCCATTCCGGATAACGATCCAAACGGCGTCCAGCCAGCGCCGACGCTGGACTTTACACAAGGAGAGCCCACGACTACCGCCTGTATATCGGTGGAAATCACGCACACTTATATTGGAGATCTCATCATCAGCGTCGTTACCCCTGAAGGAAGCGTGTCCGTGCTGCACAATGAAGAGGGAGGCAACGATGATAATATCAATGAAGATTACAGCATAATCTTGCCGGCGTCGGAGGATCCAGTTGGCACGTGGACGCTCAATGTCAGCGATAATTTTTCTCAGGATACGGGCACGCTGGATCGGTGGTGCGTAAGGCCCGGACCTTGCGAGCTTAACGTATGCGGAAACGGTCTGTTCGAACCGGACAGCGGTGAGGTCTGCAATTTGGGCGAAACGGTCGCCTGCTCCGGACTCGGCTACACCGACTCCGCTCAGGACACTTCCTGCCTTGCGGATTGCAGTGGTTGGGATGAAACCATCTGCCTCTGCGGCAACGGCCAGCCGGACCCCGGCGAGGAATGCGAGCTGGGCGACACGGTGGCTTGTACGAGCCTGGGTAGTCAATATACGGGCGGGACGGCGAGCTGCAACGTGACCTGCGACGGCTGGGACCGCTCGGCTTGCGACTGGGACACGCCCCCCGGTTTCGTGCCGATCACTGCGGGTTCGTTCTGGATGGGTTCGCCGCAAAGCAGCACCTGTCCTGCGGGTTATCCCGGTGTTTGCGAGGATGAGTTAGGGAATTATTCCGATGAAGTGCTGCACGAAGTGACGTTGACCTACGATTTCGAGCTGAGCCGCTACGAGATTACGGAGGCGGAGTTCGAGGGTTTGATGGGCTGGAATGCGATGGATACCTGGGATTCGGACTGCACGTATGGCTGTGGCGACGACCACCCGATGAAGTATATAAGCTGGTACGATACATTGGCCTATGCGAATCAGTTGTCCCTGGATCAAGGTCTGACGCCCTGCTACGTGTTGTCGAACGTGGGCTGCGAGTACGGCGGGAATGTGGGCACGGACTACATGGAATGCTTTGACGGGGATGCGACCTACGGCGGTATCGACTCGGCGACGGTGGCGTTGAACGGCGTGAGCAAGCCTCAGGACTGTGAAGGGTATCGTTTGCCAACGGAGGCGGAGTGGGAATACACCATCCGTGCGGGGACGACGACCGCATTTTATAATGGTGGGATTACGAACACGACCACTGATTCGAACATGGACCTGATCGGCTGGTATTATGGCAACAACGGTTCATCAGGGACGCCTACTTATGGTACGAAGCCTGTTGGCGGTAAAGCTTCGAATGCCTGGGGCTTGTATGATATGAGTGGCAACCTTTGGGAGTGGACTTGGGATAAGTATTGTAGTGACAATACTGGTTATGGAGACGACCCTGACGGTAGCACGTGTACAGGCTCGAACCGCGTCGCTCGTGGCGGCAATTGGTACAGCACTGCGCAGTACTGCCGGTCGGCGAACCGTAGCAACAACTCGCCCGGCTATCGCAACAACTTCATTGGCGCTCGCCTTGCCAGGTCTAGCCCTTGATCTTTTTTGCCCTTTGTGCCCTTTGGGCAAAGTTGTCTTGTGGCCGCAGTGGAGCGCAGGGAGCGCACGCGAAGGAGATGCAAGCGAGGAACGAGCGCAGCCGACCAGCGGGAGCTCCCGGAGCGTAGCGTAGGCCGGGGGATTCAAAAGGGGATCTCCCCTTTTGTCGTGCGAAGCCCTCGCGATAAATATTCCATTGGCGCTCTTGAGGTTGAAACCAGTTTGCATTTACCGTGCACCCTGAATGGCGAACGTGGCCGCCGGGGATTTTCTTGCAACTTTCCCATCGTGATGTCCGAAAACTCCATCTGGCCAAGATTTCACCCGTGCTGTTCGTCAATGCCTTCTGGAGAAAAGCGTCCGGTGGACCGTACATGCCGTCCGTCGGTCAAAATGGCTGAGCAATGATATTTCTTTGCATCCGACGGTTCTGTAGTATGATACGACAATGAAATCAACTCCACAGAAAAAGCGCGTTTACCCCATGTTGACCACCCGGTTTTCGAGCAATCATGATATCTCTTTGAAATAATTGATAAATTCCGGAAAATGGTTTTTCATTTGTAGATACAGGAGTAAAACATCAAGAACAGCTAAGTATCTTAAGTATAAAAGCTTGACATGTTATTCTTAGTGGTATATGTAGATACAATCATGTACATCAGACTTGTCAAAGCCAAATCCGGAAACACCATCAGGCGCTATGCTCAATTGGTTCAGTCATACCGTCGCAAAGACGGCATGCCCGCTCAGAAGGTCGTTGCATCTCTTGGCCAACTCTCTGACCAGGAAATCGAAAATCTGAGGCTTGCTCTCGAGGCGTCTCGAAAAGGCAGAACGGTTGTTTTACCCGAAACTGATGGGGGTGCATGGAAAACCAAGATTTCAGCCAACCTCGCCTTTCTTGATATCGCTGTGGCTCATCATCTGTGGCACTCTTGGCATCTTTCATCACTTCTTAACCGTCTCATCCCCGGACACGCATCCTTGGTTCCCGCCTCGGAGATCATCGCTGCTCTGACCATCCAACGCTGCGTAGCTCCAGCGTCCAAACTTTCGGCTGAGCGCTGGTTTCCTAAAACAGCTTTGCCGGAACTGCTCGATATTGATCCGGATCAATTTAACAATAGCCGTATCCATCGTGTACTCGGACAGCTCGATCAGGTGGAAAAGGAGCTTCAGGAGGCGTTGCCTAAACGCTATAAGCAGCGAGACGGCAGTTTCGCCTCCCTGTTTGTCGATTGCACCGATACGTGGTTCGAGGGTCGAGGTTGCGATCAAGCGGAGCGGGGGACGACCAAAGAAGGATTGCGCAATCGCTATAAGGTTGGCATTCTTCTGCTATGCACCGAGCAGGGCTACCCCCTGCGATGGAAAATCCTTGGGGGACGAATCAAAGACCCTAAAGCTTTAACGGGGCTGGTCGAAGAACTGGAGGAGGTGAGTTGGGCCAAACAGGTTCCCATTGTCTTTGATCGAGCCATGGGTACCGCCTCGGCGGTGTCGCGGCTTGTAGACAGCGGGCTGATGTTTCTCACAGCTACACGCCGGTCGGAAATTGGTTCCTACACTGAGGCGTTGCCCACGGATGCCTTAGCCGATATCGCTGGCAGCGAGGATGAGTCGGAGCACCCACTCCTGGAGGCTCAAGCCATAGAGAGGGTAGTCAAAGCTGGCATGTCGAAAGTGAATGATCGGCTCTTTGTCCTCGACTTGGGACGATGCGAACGCCTCCTGCCATCGCCAATGACAACCCAAGTTGCAGACGATGAGACGATCTCTCCCGATTTGCTTGAGGGAGGCGCGGTATGGCTTTGGTGTGCGCGTGATTTTCAGCGTCTTCTCGATGAAAAGGTCCACTCCAGTCGCTCTGAGATTGCCGCGGCTCAAGGGATCAGCCGTGCTCGTATGACCCAGATTATGAACTTGCTGCGCCTGGACGAGACCTTGCAACATGAGGTGCTTGCCGGTTGCTTCGGCTATATCCCGGATCGGACTCTGCGTAGGATCGCTAATCTGGGAGGCAAGGCCCAGCAACGACGGGCTTTAGAGGAACATGGAGCGACGGCGAGAGCCATGGCTGGGAGCGCC
This sequence comes from Myxococcota bacterium, assembly GCA_963663525.2. Taxonomy (GTDB): domain Bacteria; phylum Myxococcota_A; class SURF-8; order SURF-8. The sequence goes on along the minus strand of CAXXHC010000001.1, from coordinate 245,906 downwards.
CGACCGCCGAAACCTCGCAAGTTGGGACGACGTCAGGCTACCTTTCGTTTGGTTGCCTATTTCAATCCACAGATGTTTGTGGATCAACGAACGACGGCTGAGCGTCACCTTCGACAGATCGAGGACTTCGCTGCCGATCTCAACCGGCGCCTCAATGCTTCGAAAAGGACAAGAACCGTAGAATCTGTACACGTGGAGCTGTCGAACAAGCTGGCGTCATATTCCCTGCTATCGGTCTATCGTGTGGAAGTAGCGAAAAAAGGGGATCACGCCTTGTCTGTGCGTCTGCATTTCAACGAGAATGCATGGGCCAGACGTCGTCGGTTTGATGGTTTCGTGCTCCTTGTAACCCATCCGGAGCTTCCCGGAGACGCGAAGGATATTGTGCAGCTCTACCGCAACAAGGACATGGTTGAAAAGGATTTCCGTACAATAAAAACAGATTTGAAGCTACGTCCTGTTTTTCATCATACGGATCCGAAAGTGCGAGCCCACATAACGCTGTGTGTGTTGGCGCTTCTGCTGGAACGTACTCTTGAGGTTCGCCTGCGTCGCATGGGTCAGCCCCTGACTGCGCCAGCGTGTTTCGAAGAGTTTTCATCCGGGTGTTTGAATATGGTGTCGTCGGGACCGGATGGCAATGTGAGCTATGTGATGACTGAGGTAGATGAGAGCCAGCGGAGCAAACTGCGCGGTCTGCGCATGCTTCATTTGGCGGACCAACAGGAAATAGCCGCCAAGCTGCATCCACGCCCTCAAAAATAATCTTTGTATCTACAGCAATTACGTAACATGCTGAATTGACTAGGCTTTTGTAATGGCGTGGTCAACATGGGGTTTACGACCATCGGCTTCGCGAATACGTCCGAAAAACTGGCGATGTGAGCTTGGCTAAAGATCTCGAGGTTCCCAGATCGACGATCAATGGCTGGTTGCATGGACCTGAACTGGAAGTCGTGAGCCATGAGATTTTCGACATGACCGATGATCCTTTGGTCCGTCAGCGGATTTTGAAGCTGGAACGACGTTTACGGATCGTAACGGCTGTGATGATATTGCTCCAGACCCTCTGCCGGATTTCCAAGAACCGTTTGGACCAGCAGAGGTTGCCCGAGGGTGCGGATAAAAAGAAACTGCTCTCAGCCATTGAAAGAGGCTGCCGGGCCATACCCATGAAGGCGGTTCTGTCCATCGTCGGCATCAGCCCTTCGCGGTATCACATCTGGTGTCGTGGGAAGGCGGCGGGTTGTTCGCTTGATGATCGCACGTCATGTCCCGCGATCCACCCCACCCAATTGACGCCGGAAGAGGTTCGCCGGATGCACGAGATGGCTGTTTCCGACGACTATCGTCATGTGCCGACCAGTCGTCTTGGGATGCTTGCACAACGTCTGGGCAAGGTGTTTGCGTCTCCTTCGACGTGGTTGCGCTATGCACGTGAACGTGACTGGAGACGTCCGCGAACCCGAGTTCATCCATCCAAGCCTACCGAGGGTATTCGCGCGAACAAGCCGGACGGCATTTGGCATGTCGATGTGACGGTGGTTCGACTTGTCAACGGCTCGAAGGCCTATATCCAGGCGATCATCGACAACTATTCTCGGCGCATCCTGGCCTACCGAGTCAGCGAGAAGCTGGAGCCCGCGTCGAGTGCGGAGTTGCTGGTCAAAGCCTATGAGTCTCGCAGTGAGGTTGGTGACCAAGTGGACCCGCAGGCGGTGATGGTGGATGGTGGAATAGAGAACTTCCACAGTGCGGTGATGAAGCTTGTGGAAGAGGGTTTGCTTGCGCTGATCCTGGCGCAGACCGCCGTGCTTTTTTCGAACTCGATGATCGAAGGTTTTTGGCGTGTGATGAAGCACCAGTGGTTATTTCTGAACCAACTGGACAGCGTGTCGGCGCTGGAACGTTTGGTGAGGTATTACGTAGAAGAATACAACCGTAATCTGCCGCATTCGGCGTTCAATGGTCAGACCCCTGACGAAATGTACTTCGGCCATGGTGAGGGAGTACCGGAGGAACTGGCCGCGGCTCGAGCGAGGGCTCGTCAAGCCCGTTTGGAGGCGAATCGGGAGCTGAGTTGCGAAAGCTGTCCTAATCTGGCAATGGCGGTCAATGGGTGAAGAAGGAAAACAAAAGGTGGAAATACGCAGTTGAATCGGTCATTTGTAATGATGTGTCAGCGTGTCGATTTAGCTGCCTCCTGCAGCCCGGCTAGTTCACGGGCAGGACAATTGTACTGTTTGGAGTGTTGATTTGAACAGGTCAATATTGAATCCGACTCCAGATCGGTCGGACGTGGCATCAGTAGACCACATGTACGGATCACCGGACGCTTTTGTCCAGAAGGCATTGACGAACAGCACGGCCAGTCGTTTCGATCATCCAGGTTCCCCGGAGTTCCCTACCGGAAAAGTGGGTTAATGTCCTGGCGCATTTTGTAAAGTTGATTGGGATGACTCTTGAAGGAATGGAATCCCAGCTGCAGGTAGAAATCACGTACCCGGTCATCCTTGGCGTCCACCAGAAAGGCGACCCAGGCCACCTCGTTTCGTACGGAACGCTGCATGGCGTCCATCAACAGGAATGTACCGAGTTGCATGCCTTGGACTGTCCGGTGGACGGCAAGGCGTCCCATCCGAACCGCCGGTAGAGCCGGATAGCGGGGCATCTTATGGACGAGTTCCTTCGGCAAACCGTCCAGCAGAACCTCGGCCATGGAGAGGGTGTAATATCCGTGAACGGCTTTGCTCTCTTTGTCCACGGCGACGAAAACGGAAGCCACGTTTCGCTTAGTGTCCTGTGATGCCCGCTTGTGAAAATAGTCGTCGAGGGCGTCGATCCCGCAGCTGAAATTCTTTCGAAAGTGAGTTTTTTTTAAAGCTTCGAATCGATAACGATTCCCGATGCCGGAGTGATTCATCGTCCGGTTTCCCTCCGATACCAATCGGCAACTTCCTTCAATTTCGCATTGGGCTCGGGCGGATTCAACAGAGCCTCGGCGAAGGCGATCTGGTCCGCTCTGCTGAGATGGATGATCTCGTGTTCGCGGATGATCTCGCGAGCCTTGGATCCGGCGACCTCGATGATGAAATCCGTCAGGGTTCTCCCCTGCAGGAAAGCAGCTCGCTCGATGGCATCCTTGACATGGGCCGGAATCCTGGCTTCCAGACGTTTCAGTTGAGTGGCGGGCGTACTCATGCAGTGCCTCCTTTCACAGTCTATTGTACGGCTATCAGCCGGATGTGTCAACGTAAAGAGTGTGGCTATCCGCGACAACACCGTGACCTAGGCCAAGATCTTAACTGACAAAACAATCGCGGTTTGCCGAAAACTGAAAGGAATCATGAGTATTTTCAACGTGTTACAATGTAGAAACCCTGCAAGTTGCTGGCTGTCACTTGAGCGATCAGCCCCCGAAGAAACCGGCTATCGATGAAATATGCAACCATCCAATTGGCGATAAAGCGTTGAAAACCACAGACTGTTGCATTAAATTGATGTCCCACCGTCCGAGTATATTTCTTCGTGGATTCGTCCAAAGGAAGAAGGTTACGGGACCAGGGTTTTGATGGCGGAAACGACGGCGGGCACCAGGTCGGGTCGCCGTCGGACCAGGCGGACCATCAGCAGGACGGCTACAGCAGCCTGACCATCGGTGTCGTCCACTTCCTTCAACAATTCTTCGAGGGTATCCACTTGCTCGTTAGCCATGACCTGTCACTTTCTCATGGATGGAATGGATATCGAATCAGTACTTTTTCATGCGAAGATACAACGCCACATCGCAGAAATGATGAAAATCCTCGTTGACACGATACAGGGAATACAACCGGTCCCGCTGCTTGACTTCATCCTGATTCAAGGGCTGGAAGAGTTTTTCCTCCTCTTCCGTACTCATGTTCCTCATCACGTAGCCTATTTCCACCTCGCCCTTCTTTCCTCCCCGGCGAATGGTCGGACCACGACGCTTGGGCAAAGGTTCGATCGGCTCGGGGAAATCAGCCATGTCGTCGAACTTCGATTTGGAACCCAAAATCATTGGTCCTTGCCCGGCAAGAACCCAGAGGGGATTGACCTGGAATTGCTCCCACATTTTGCGAAGAAACGACGAAGGAACGTCCTGTGTCAGATCCTGTTCGTATTTTCGCAATGTCCCGATAGGAATCTCCAAGCGGGACGAAAAGTGTTTTTGTGTATACCCCAACTCTTTTCGAATGATTTTGATTTGATTGGCTTCGAGCATGTTTGCCTCCCGTTGTGTCTGTCAACTGATAGTCAAACCGCACCAACACATGGATAGTACAGTGTTTTGGCGTTTCCCCGATTTTATGTCGTTTCTTGTTCTGGAAAAAATCTCTATAGTAAGAATCGTACATACTATTTCCCGATTGTCAACATTGGATAGGTGTCTGACAAATCGCAATCCCGTGAAAGAGCATGGTTGTATGCGTCCCGATGTCTGGTGTTTTGAGCAAATATCGACGTTTTTTTCTGCTTTTTTCCGCACGAATGCGTTGGAAGATGCAGGGATGCAGGGAGTCGCATGTCATGCAGCGCTTGCATGATATGCTGTTTAGAAATCGCCAGGTCGACCGGTGTACCCACCATTCGACTAGCCTCCTTGACGCAGATCCGTGCAGCATTTTGGCAAAAGTGCGCGATGTCAGCTCCGGTAAATCCGGGAGTGTGGGAAGCCAAGTCCGTGGCGAGACAATTCCGATCGAGCACCGGATCGAGCACGAGAGGTTTCAAGTAGTGACGGAAAATAGCGATTCTTCCTCTTTCATCGGGTGGTCCCATCTGAATGACCTGATCGAATCTTCCGGGTCGACGCAGGGCTGCATCGATGTCGTCGGGTCTATTGGTGGTGGCGATAACGAAAATGTTGCCTCGATTTTCCAATCCGTCCAACAGCGCCAGCAGTTGCGTCACCATGCTTTTCTGATACTGCGCGTCAGCAGAACTACGGGAAACGGCCAAACAGTCGATCTCGTCGAAGAGAATAACCGAGGGCGAAAAATCCCTGGCCCGCTCGAAGATATTCCTCAATGCTTCTTCCGTAGCTCCGACCCATTTCGAAAGCAGTTCCGGTCCCGATACGGATTCGATATGCGCGTCGCATTCACCGGCCACGGCACGTGCTAGAAGTGTTTTTCCCGTACCCGGAGGACCGGCGAGAATGACACCCCCGGCCTGGGGTTTGGCACCGATTCTCTGAAAAAGATCGGCGTATTTCAGCGGCAATTCGATTCGATCTCTTACGGCGTCTACCACGTCATCTTGACCCACGATATCGGTGTACCTTGTGGGAGGAATGACCCTGGATGACGTGTTTTCACTATTTTCGTTATCGTCGGTCCTACGTTTCTCGCCAAGCCCCAGATCGACACTGATACTCAGACCTCCGGAACGCCAGGGATTGTCCTTGGTTTTTCGCAAGGTCGGTGGAATGGGTTCGTGGATCGGCCAGATCCAGGCTGGTTTTCCCGTGTCGCTGTGATACAGTAAAATCCAGCTTTCATCGTCCGCCTCGATCGTATCGGGCAGGGCCTCGATCTTTGACAATACAATATCTGGATTATAGTGGGGACAAAGCCGGACTTCAGCGTGGCGAGTGGTTTCAAGCTGTTTTTTCAAAGCGTTTTTATCGAGAATCACCTTTTCGTCCGCAAAACGTCCCACAGTCCACCATGGTGGAGCGGCGCACCCCGAATATTTCAACCATTCGTGGGAACCCCAGAGATTCAGGGCGTCACAACCAAGGATGCAGGCCTTTCGACAAACCTCTTCTCCTTGCTTTTTGCGCTTCAGCCAACAGCGGCGGGTGTCTTCCAGATGGTCCATGAAATCCTGAAGATCGTGCTTCCCCACCAGTTCGCCATCAATGGAGACTTCGGTGGTCTTCCAGGCTTTGACGATGTTCAGCAGGTTGTCGATGCGTTTGGCGTTTTCGACGAGACCTTGCGTGATCGACAACTCGAACCAGGACTCGCGGCCTTTGTCGTCGGTCGTGATGTCAAGGGAACCGAGTTTCGCCAATCTATTCAATCGCTTGCGGATGATGGGGAAGGTTGGCGAAGTCGAACGGGCAAAGGCGATTTTCAGATGGCGAGTGGATTCCGAAGGCGGAATGGAGGGTGAACCTTTTTCAAGGTCGTGATGGTTTTCAATTCCCATTCGACCTTCGTCACGTGATATCTGTTCCCAGCCACGCTTGATATTTTCGGCCAACCAGTCGTCCGCGAAAGTATGCAACGTTGTTTCACGGGCTGCCACACGCAAATCGGTCTTCAAGGGCTGCTTGCGGTCAGGGGCATAGTCGGTAAAGAAGATCACGAAGTTGGGATAGGCCGGATCGGTATCGCTTTTGTGGGTTCTCCAGCAGACCAGCTTTCGTACAGCCACACCCTTTTTGCTTCGCTTGGTGTAGACCTCGCGACGAATGATTTCGGAGGCGGGCAACGATGCCGGATCGATGCATTCCTGCTCAGCAATCGGAACGAGATCCGAGACCTGTTCGACGCGTACATCCGGACGTATGACCTGTTTGTCCTCACGAATGCGTCGAAACATGGCGTGGATCATGCTGATGGAGGACGCGGGTCCAATGGGCGACCAGCCGGTTTGCTCGCTAAAATTCATTGCCATGCGGCGGACGGGCTCGCCTTTGCTGTTGGCGGCGATGATGTCATTGCATTTGACCTCGATGACAAGGTCCGGCTTCACCCAACGAACCAACAAACCATGGTCGTTCGCTTTGCGATAGGTGGAATCGCAAACCATCGAAATCAGACGTCTTTGCAGGTCAGCATTTTCTTCCCGGCTCCAACCCGTTTTCACGCGACCGATGAGCTGAAAAACGCCTTCCGGTTTCATCAGCGCCAGCAGAAGTTCGGGGACGCCGGAGCTGCTACCCACATACCCAACCACCGCCGCATCGATGGTGATCTCCGGCTTAATCTTGTAGATCCGACCATCGACAGCATGAACGACAAGGCCTTCCGCACCGCCGGAAGTCACAATGCGCTCGTAGTCTGTAGCGACTGCAACGGGTGTATCCGCTGTCTCGAAAGCTGCAAGATGAAACGAGGCATGGCTCTGACCCACAATCCGTTGAAGGAGAGCCAATCGTTTGATGAAGGGGTTTCGTTGCACATCCACATCGCCATTCATCAAAACATCGAAGACGGCAAAGCGCAGGCAATCCGGATTTCCCTTGCGTCCCAAAGTGGCGTGAAGGTCGAAAACACGGGATCGCCCCGAATCGACGGCGGCATACAACTCGCCCGCCAACAGACCGCGCCAACCGTTCAGCCCCTTTTGCGCTTCAATCGTGAGCGGAATATTTTCCAGTTTCTTTCCAAATGGGGACAGAAGGATGCAACGTTCGCCATCGGCATGCAGAAACCAGGTTTCTCCGTCGATCTTTTCGGAAACGATGGACGGCCCCGGGGACAGCTCCGCTTCGATGCGATCCGGCGCAAGCGAGCGATAGGCACCTGCTACATTGCGTTTGTATGCCGCGATCATGGTCTGGATCGCATCCGTCATGACGACATCTCCGGTCGTTTCAACTCGAAAGCCGCCAAATGCAGCACAAGTCGATAACGATCCCCCTTCGTTTTTCCTTCGAGAAATCCCTTCATGGGGATCCCGTTTCGTTCCAGAATCAGCGGACCCGTTCCTTTCGGTCCTGAGCCGACCAGCACCATTGAGTTGCAATCCTCCAGGTATCTTGCCAGACCGAAAAGAAAATCAAATTCCAGTCCATTGCTATGGCGTATCTGATAGACCCGCGTGAAAGCATATTGCCGAATGGCATCCATTTTGGGAATCAACTTCCCTGACCATTGCGGCGGCGCATCGGGAACAAGATTGGATGGGATGTTTTCCGGTTCGTGGCGGGCGATTTCGTTTCCATTCCGATCATGAATCGCTTCGATCCTACGTGCCGAGTAAAGCGGTTGTCCATCCGTTCCCACATGCACTCGATCGCAGGGACCGGCGTCACGGCCTACCGTTTGTACATCGATTTCGGGATCGCCATCGATCAACGCTTGCGCCAACGAATCCGGATCGCCGTATCGCGACAACAATGCAGAGTAGTTCGTTGTCTCCGTTGCTTTGATCCGGCGTGTGAATCGAACGGGTGAACCTGAGGAATCGATATAGGACACGTCGGGAGGTTTTTGTCGAGGGACCAGCAAAACTGTCGCTTCGCGCCCGCGATGATCGGCCAGTCGGATCTTACGGCAGGGCATGATCGTTCCTCCAATCGATCTCGAAATCGAATTCTTCATCCTCGCCATCATCCCACTCAGCTTCGAACTCCGAAATCGTCTGTTCCAAACCTACAAAGTCGAATGAACAGGTTTCGGCCCGAACCAGAAAGATGCCGTGTTTGTTGGCTAGCAGAAAGGTGGAAGAATCGGTGTACGTGGCCCGTGGACGATACGGAACACGGAAAATCGCACCGTCAAACAGTGCTTCTTCCAACTCCGGATCAAGGGTTTCGACTTCCAATATATGGACTTGGGTCACGATATGACTGAGAAATTTGTCCAAATCACCTGGATTTTCAAGGACTTCCGTTCTTCCTACTGTCGCCGAAAGCTTTTTTAGCGGCTTCCCGCTCTCATCTACGGTGACCAATTCGCTACGACGTACCGTGTCGCCCTTATCATTGATATAGAGATCCGACGTGCTTCCCGCAGCCAAAAGAAAACGCCCATCCCGGGTGAGATGAGCGCTGGCGCATTCGTTGCCATTTTCGTCAAGCGCGATTCTTTTCTTGAAACCGTGCAGCTTTTTACGGTCGATCGGTGTGAGACAAAACCGAGAAGTCCCGCCTCGATAGCCGATGTCGAGGTTTCGTGTCATGGCGAATCCTCCTCGTTTTTCACAGACGTGATGATCTCGAACCTATCGACACCGGGGATCAAAGCCAGACTGCGCTCCATCCCGATCCACTTGACGAGGATCTGCGCCAGCGGGCCTTCGGTGACCTCAATCACGAGTCCTTCGGATCCGGGCGGAATCGGATCGGGGTCGTCGGGCATTTGGATGAGACGAATTCGATCTCCTTTTCGAACGCAGTTCATGGTTTACTTTTCCTCCGTGTTGGATTGGGTGGATGAGGGCTTTTTCACGTTCGATTCCAGGTACTTTTTGTCCTCTTTGGGCAGGGCTACCAATGGGCTGAATCCCTGTTCGTGCCAGTATACCAGCGCCATTCGCACGATGCGCCGAATCTGTAACATACTGGCCTGAGCTCGGGGTTTAAGGCCATTTTTGCCTGGCTGCATGGTGGCAGCTTCGCTCTTGAAGAATTTATCCACATGCAAGGGCAGAATCTTTTTCACCTCCTTGTCCTCGCCCATTTCAGAAATCAGCAGATCCAGCGTGCGCCGGACCGTACCGATCGTAGAGGGCTTTTTGCCGACCGCTTTCAAATGCTCCAGATACTGTTCGCAGGCTTCTTTCAGGTTCTTGGTCGTACCCATGATTCGTCTCCTTCAATCGTCGATGTCTTCGTTTTTCAAAAAAGCTTCAATTTGATGGAGCAGACACTCTACGTGGGAAATGTCACCATGGTGGCCCCAGTGAATGGATTCAGCCGCTTCGGCGTGGCGATCGAGTTCTTTCGTGATGGTGGCAAGGCGTTTGTCGATTTGCTTCCTCTTTTCTTTGTAGGCTTGCTGGGCGGTCTGCGTGCTCATTGTTTTCATCCTTTCTTTTTCGGCGTCGTTGCCGTGTTGTCTGTTGTGTCATGCAGATTGCGGTCCAATTCAACGTTTTTGTGGGCGAAAAATGCGACTGTAACCCGTCGTAATCACGGGACTTTTCGTATAGGTTTCTGGCATGGAATCTCGTCGATGCCTCCACGAGCCGAACGGTGACAAAGAAGGTCTTTGAAGTCTGTTCCGTTTGTCACGAAACGCCCCAAGCTCCCGAAATCACGCCACGATTTGCAGTACCCAGAATTGACACTGAGATGGTGGGGAGAGCCCAGAATGGTCCATGGAATAGCACCCATGCAGTTCACCTGCCATTTGCGAGAACCCATCTCAGGCCTCCCCGTGGCTTTCATAGCGCTGCTCGATATGCGTACAAACCCGATGACCGACGCCGGAGTGAATCATTCGGTTGGCGAAGCGGGATTCGCTTTTCGGCAGGGGAAGTTTCTCGATCATGCCCGTTTCGAACCACCAGCACAAGGCCATCCTCACGATCCGCTTAATCTGAACGATACTGGCTTTCGCGCGAGGCTTCATGCCATTTTTCCCTGGCTGCTTAGTGGCCAGTTCGCTTTTGAAAAACGTCGATACATGAACGGGAAGAATCTTGGAAAGTTCCTTGTTCTTTCCCATTCCAGTGATCAGCAGATCCAGGGTTCGTTTCGCTGTTTTGATCGTACTTTGTCGCTGGCCGATGGTGTTCAGATACTCCAGGTAGTGTTGGCAAGCATCAGATAACGTTACGTTTTTCGTAGGCTCGTTTTTCATGATTTCCATTTCGTCCTCCATTCAGGGTGGTGGTTTCCGCTGCGAAAAACCATTCTCCGCAGGCAACAACGACTGTTGCAGAACGTGTTCCAGCATTACGAGGATGAAAAAGAACGGAGATTCGGCATGGTCTGATTGGACAACATAGCGTAATCACGCAAGAATCTGCGTTTGTCCGATGAGGATGAACACCCTTTGAAATGGAGTTTCTAGAGAATGATGAGACGAAAGAGACAAGAGAAATTCCCTCATCGTCCAAGTACGCCCAATCACGGATCAATTCGCTGTGACAAAACGATCGCAGTGACGGGAAACTGGTCAGAGCGGTTATTCGGCAAAAGCGGACATTGTGGTAAAAACCATGTCCGTGCGGGAATGGAATTGAGGAAGTGGTCGAAAGAGGTATTCGTCAAGCAAGTAATTTTGAGATCAAAAGCGGAAGTCATTATACTCTCGTACCGAGGACACTCCATTTCATTTCTGGAATGTTTCTGGAAATATTCATACTGCGTGCTATAGATTTTCATCCGATTGAAGACGCGATCCTTTAAGTGAAAGGGAAACATTGAAAAGTGCTCGAATGATTGAAAACTCCAACCTCGAACGCCTTGAACACCACCGAAATGGCTTGGTTCTGCTTCCCGATACTTCAGACAATGATCCCGGAGCGGCCTTTTTCATTTTCGGGGATGAGCTTACCCCAAATCAGATGTGGTGCTCTTGTAAAACCACATCGAACAACAATGCTTGCAGGCATATGTTGGAGTTGTCCGAAATTATCAAAAAACTGAAAGGTCGTAGGCCATACGAAGAATTCAAGAACAGTTTCTGGTATGTACTGGCCAATATGTTAGACAAGCAGGAGCATGATAAACCGGAAATGCTTAAAGCAGTGTACTTAGGACAAGAAGAAAACACGACGCTCAGAATTTTAAGTTCGAAAGACAGGGAACTCGTCGTTTGCAACATAGGTCAGGAAGGCGAAGTCAGGTTACTGGAACGTTTGAACGCTGTTCTCGAAGAGAGAGATGAGTCCTATAATCGATTCTCCGCCCTGGAATCGCTAATAATCTTCACCCGTAGCGAGTGGGAAGCGAAAATGGTAGCCATGGGTGGTGAGACCATTGGGATGAGCTTCGAAGCAAGTGCTTGGCATAGATTGGCGTACCACTTTCAACGGGAATTGGGGGAGGATGGTTTGACGTTCTCTCCGCTGGTGGATGAGAAAAGTGGGGAATTCAAACTCGCCGTAGAAAAAACCTCAAAAAACAATACTGGGCAAAATGCCGAAAAATGGCTTTTGCAGATTTCCATTCCAAGAAAACTCGTCAAAAACCTGTTGAAGAATCTTTCCAAAAGGTTTCCAGACCAGCGAAAGCTTCGCATACACCCCATACCGCTAAAATCAATTTTTAAAATCAATAGAAACACGAAACTCGACTTGGAACTGCGAGAAGTTATCGAAAGCTTGCAGGAGAACGGCGAGAAGGTTTATCTCGAAAGATCAGATTTCGAAAAGTTCCGTTACGGAGATTTGGTCTACGTCAAAGAAATGGGAGTGTTAGCCGAACTTGAAAAGGAGACGGGAAAGACACGCAAGTTCAAGGCACCTAAATGCATGACACTCAAGGAATCGAGCATTCCATCGTTTCTCGACGAGTATTCGTCAGAGATCAACAACGGATCCATCGTTATCGAAACCTCTCTAAAAAAACGTAAGATTTTCAAGGAGATCGACCGAATTATTTTCGACGATGCCGTGATTGATCGAGACTGGTGTTGGCTGTCCGTCAATTACGGATTCGGTAACGAAAAGATATCACTGGAAAGAATTCTCAAATCCATGTCGAGCGGAATTCGCTACCTGTCGGTTCACAATGGCTGGATAGACTGCAATTCTTCGGCTTTCGACGAACTGAGAAATGGAAATGAAAGACGAATAGACGATAAAGGCCGCGTGCGTTTCAAAACCATGGAAGCTCTGCGGTTGCAATCCGAGAAAAACGCCGTTTTGGGTGGCGACGAATCAAGCAGGACAGAAGCCCTTGACAAGCTGTTTAATCTCCAGCCACTGGGGAAAAAACCAAGCCTTGATGGCATGAAGTCAAAACTGAGAATTTATCAGGAAATCGGTCTCGATTGGTTGCGTTTTCTATATGAAAATAGCCTAGGTGGTCTTTTATGCGACGACATGGGCTTGGGTAAAACGCATCAGATTATGGCTCTTTTTACTGCCATCAAGGAAGTAAATCCCCAAGCCGGTCCTTTTTTAGTGATCTGCCCAACCTCAGTGCTAAGCCATTGGAAAAACAAAATACGCGATCATGCAGTCGCTTTAAAAGCCGACATTTACCATGGAAACCAGCGTAATCTCGACCGCTCTTTAAAAAAATCTGACGTAACGATAACTTCATACGGCGTAATGAGAAATGACAGTGAAAGGTTGGCTAAAGCAGGATTCGACATCGCAGTATTTGATGAGATCCAGGCGGTAAAGAACAAGCAGACCATAGCTTACGAAGCTGCTGAAAACCTAAAGGCGAAAATCAAACTGGGCCTCACCGGCACACCCGTGGAAAACAATCTGGGAGAGCTAAAAGCTTTGTTCGATCTAGTACTGCCAGGATACTTGGGTGACGATAAATCCTTTGAGGAAAACTATGGAAAGAAACAGGTCCAGGAACGTAAATCGCAACGGTTGGAAAGACTGTCGAGACAGATTTCTCCCTTTGTTCTGCGCAGAATGAAGACAAGTGTGTTACAAGAGCTTCCCCCTAAAATCGAGGACGTCAGATACTGCGAACTCACCGACGATCAGGTCAAGCTGTATCGCGACGCAATCGAGACCCAGGGAGCGAAATTGAAAAGAGAACTTGGTTTAAACAGCAAGCCAGTTCCTTATATCCATATTTTTGCTTTATTGAACCTACTCAAACAAATTTGCGACCACCCCGCTCTAGCCATAAAAGACGATCCTCATGCTCGGAAACTAAAATCCGGCAAATGGGAAAGCTTCAAAGAACTGCTTGGGGAGTGTTTAGATTCAGGACGCAAGATAGTGGTATACAGCCAGTTTTTGGAGATGATCGACATTATCGGAAAACATCTCGACGATCTTGGCGTAGGATATGTGACGCTTACTGGGAAAAGCCGCAAACGCGAAGAGATATTGGAGAGATTCGCCGAAGACGACGATTGTCGAGTGTTCGTCGGAAGTTTGAAAGCCGGTGGAGTGGGGATAGACCTTGTGGCGGCATCTGTGGTGATTCATTACGATCGCTGGTGGAACGCGGCAAAAGAAGACCAAGCTACTGATCGGGTGCATCGTTTCGGACAGCAGCGTGGGGTACAGGTATTCAAATTCGTTACTGAAGGAACTCTGGAAGAAAAAATTTCGGCAATTATCGATAAAAAACGTCATCTTTTAGAGGACGTGGTGGGAGAGGATGATCCCGACAGAATGAAAACATTCTCCAGAGAAGAGTTGCTGGATCTTATGTCTGCGCCAATGTGATTGCGTCAAATTCAATGGAACTGCTGTCCACGCCGGAGTAAAATAGACTGAATATGGTAGTAGATAGGCGATCAGCTAGACTGCTACTGGCTGCTAGGACAACAATGACGTTAAGCCCGGCCAGGAAAGCGTATTCGAGTATCGTTTTCATTCTTGCTAGTGTTTTTTTGACCAGTTCAAAAATGCATGTAAAATCAAGGCTGAATGAATTTTTGGACGACACCACCGGAGTATCATTCATGATGATAAAGAATAACAAAGGCCTCAATCGTTCAGGCTCAAAGAGATCGAAACCCATCGAATGGGTCGGCGGCGCCGTTACTATGCCCGCTTATGTTACTGGCGAGGGTGAGCCGTACCGCCCCGAGGCGCTGTTATGGATTGGGGCCGACGGTGCGATTCTCTATTCCACCGTAGCCAAACCGGGTGAACTGCTCCCGATGGTTGTTGCAAGCCTGAAAGATGCCATGGAAAAACCTGTTTTCGGTCGACCGCACGTCCCAACACGGGTGCGTGTGGCTTCGGTCGAGATTGCTGATGCTCTTCGCGCTGGTTTTCCAGGTATCGACATAGTCTGCGCTCCCACACCAGAGCTAGACGAGATTTTCAAAATGATGCGTGAGAAGATGGACGAGGACGAAGCAACCGAACAATCGTATCTTTCACACGACATCGGGCCGGAGGCCATGGTGTCGTTTTTCCAAGCTGCTGCGGGACTATTTCGTGCCAAACCGTGGGAGGTCGCGCCGGACGATCAGAGTCTGTTCTCCGTGACCATCGACAAGCTCGGTTTGCGCAACGCTGCAGTGTCGATCATTGGCCAGATGGGTCAGAGCTTCGGACTCGTGATTTTCTCGGGTTTGGATGACTTCGAAAAATACATCGACGCGGCAGACGCCATGGAGCATGGGGAAGAGCCGGAGCTGCCTCCCCACTATGCCTTGAACTTCGATCGTGGCGCGGAGCTTTCCCCTGTGCTGCGCAAGGAGATCGCCGCGCACAACTGGGAGGTCGCCGACGCGAATGCGTATCCATGGTTGGTCGCGATCGACGAGGATCTGGTGGCGCGTCCTCCAACCATTGGCGAGGTCGCCATGGTCGAGGCTCTCGCCCGCGCTCTGACCAATGTGATTGCTGAAAAGAAAGCGTTGCGTGTGGCGTGGGAGGGCGGCAAACCCGTATTTCGCACCCTTTCAGTGGAGACGCATCAAGGCGAAATCGAGGTGACTTTGCGCGCGCCCTACATGAGTGCACCCTCGTTCGACGCATTCCATGACATTCTTGCCGACCTCGCCGCGCTTGCCAACCAGGATGACGTGGTCGATCCAGAGGCCCGCGAGCCTCTCGAAAATGAGTTGGTTCGTCGGTTCGCAGCGTCGCCCGAGGCAAAGGACCTTGAAGAAATACAGGCCTGTCGCTTTGTGATGGACTTCGCAGCGGACTACTTCGGTGAAACCATTGCAACTTTAAGAGCAGCCTCGCTGCGAGAAATCATCTTTGACATCATACCGCGCAAGGTGAGCATCGGTGCATCCGAGGCGCGCTGGATCATCGAAGAGAACCGCGCTTTCTACGGGTTCCTTAAACGCGAGTACAAACTGAAACAAGCGGACTCCTGTCTCAAGGTGTTCGGCAGCGCGGCGATCAAGAAGCTCGAGGCGGCTCTCTCTGATAGCAGCAACTTCGGCATGGCCAAGTCCCTGGTCATGGCCGGCGCCGATGCCGGGTTCGATATGCAGTCCAAGGAAGGCCTCGATGCCTGGATGCAATCCATACAGGGTAAGCCGCTGCCGCCGTCGGTGCGTCTGCCTTCGTTTGATGCGCCACCGTCATCAAACAAGAAGACTTCAAAGTCGAAAAAGGACAAGCGTAAGGCAGCACGAAAAGCGCGCAAGAAGAGCAGGTAAGGTCATGGCCACCCAAAACGGGGTGTGGACAATTTCCCGTCATCGTTTCAGCTTCGATTTCTTTCATTGCGGCGCACACGTTTTGACAGAAAACATGTCCGCGACGAAAAAAACATGATTGGGTTGGTCCTTGCCCCTCGCTTCGTCTTGAGCCGTGAAATGATGTAGTTGTAAAATACGTTTCATTGGTGAGTTTATGGCCATTTCCCTTCCAAATTCCGTATCGAAGACAGGCGATAGGCAGCGCGCGCATTCTAAAGGCCGATGACGGTGAATGGGTGGAAGTCGCATCGGGCGGCGAAGATCTGCGTGAAACCGTAACCGCCGGCTCCTACCGCGCCGAGATCCGCATGACTCCCGAACACCTGCGTCCCTGGCTGGGCCCGGAAGCGGACCGCTACGTGATGGACTATCCCTGGATTTACTCGAATCCGATTTACGTGGGCATGGGGTTTGAGTGATCAGTCTGCAGTGGCCTTCAATGCCTTAATCACATTTTTAAGTGACGGGCATTCCGCCCGCAGCAGCGAGTAATACTGTATGTCGTACAGTTTACCGCGCACGAACATGAGCTTGCGGCCCGTGCCTTCATAGGTAAATCCGCATTTCTCCACCACCCGTTTGCTGCCCTCGTTGCCCACGGCCACACAGGCCTGCAGGCGTGGAATGGGTTCGGTGGCGAACAGGTAGGCCGTGAACAGGCGGACAGCCTCGGTCATGTAGCCTTTGCCGCGATCCGCGCGTTTGAAGATGGTGGCCCCGACCTCATAACCCTGGGACCACTCGGTATAGGGAATGCGAGCCACGAAACCGAGCATGCGGCCGGAAAAATCGCAAATCAGCAACAGTCCCACCTCTTTGCCCCACAGGCCGTCCTTTTTCCAGTTTTTCAGCGATTCGGCCCGGCTGCGAAGATTGATCGGCCAGAATCGTCCGATCTGGTCAACCCGGTTGCCGAGTTCGACCATGGTTTCAAGATCAGCCTCGCGCACGGAACGCAGAATAATGTTTTTGCCATTAATCATTGCGCACCCCCTTCCTCGTCCAGCAGGACATCGTCGAGGGGTTTGCATTCCTCGCGCAACAGGGAATAGACTTCCACGTCGTGATAGGCGCCATGATTGAACAGCGCCCGCCGGTGGGTGCCTTCGTGGAGGTATCCGCATTTCTCGGCCACGCGCCGGCTGGCCAGGTTAGCCGAAGCCGTAAAGATCTGCAGACGTTCGATGGGCCGCATGGCGAACAGATAGGCGCTCAATAATTGCAGGGCCTCGGTCATGATTCCCCGACGCTGGCTGACGGGATAGAAGAGATGATAAAAGATTTCCAACACATCTGAGTAAGGACAGGGTTTGAAGTAGCCGATATCGCCAAGCAAACGGTCTTGTTTGTCCGTGATCAGCAGACAACCCTCATCCGGAGACCAGCAGCCATCCTTCTCCATGTCACTGCGGAAGGTCGCTTCGTCACGCATGTACAATGAGAAAAATGTCTCTTCGCCATGTATGGGTATCTGCATCATTTCTTCCAGATCAGCTTCCCTTATCAGTCGCAAATTGATTGTCTTTCCGTTCAACATGACAACCTCCAGTGAATGGGACTGCATCAGTCTGACACCAAAAGGGCTGATTTTCAAGGTGGAATTGACGATTATCCTGCACCGCTGTAAACTGCCTGCACCACATTGTTTTGGAGGATAACCCAGGGGCATGGACGCGATTTCAGGTGCTTCTCTGAGAAACTGTTGTATTTTGTGTTCATCTCCCACGTATGCTATGGATAATACAGATTTATTTTGTGTTGTCAAATTTTGGAAGATGTCTAATGAAGCGTAAACCCGTGAGAGATCGCTGTTGCATGAACCCTGATTGCCTACTCCATGGTCAGGTTGGAAAGGGAAATATTGCGAAGCGAACCTGGAGTCGTTTCTGGACGGTCATGTGCGTGCCTTCACCTTTTTCGGCGGGGTTCCCCGGCGTGTGGCCTACGACAATCTCAAGAGCGCGGTGATCCACGTAGGCCGGGGGCGGGAGCGAACGCTGAACAAGCGGTTCGTGGCGCTGCGTTCGCACTACCTGTTCGAGACACGTTTCTGCAATGTGGCAAGCGGCTGGGAGAAGGGTCACGTAGAGAACCTTGTCAAACTCTCCCAGCGAACCTTTCTGACACCTCCTCCTTCATTCGCGGGCGATGCGGACAACCTTTCCGATGTGAATCTCCACCTGGCGTTGGAGCGTCGAAAGGATCTGGAGCGGGTCGTGCAGGGGAAGAATCGAACACGAGGTGAGTTGTTCGAGGAGGAGAAGGCACGATTTTTTCCCCTTTCGGACGCTGTATTCGAAGCCTGCAAACCTCATGATAACCGTGTGAGCAAACAGCTTCTTGTGCGTGTGGAGACCAACGCCTATTCGGTTCCCTGTAAGCGGTAAGAGACCGGCGTTATAGATCTGATCTTTGACAATCAATAAACTCGGTGCTTTGTGACATTTTAGGAGGCGGTCATGAAGCAGCAGGAAAGACGCAGCAAGTTGCAGTGGGAAAAGATCATTCGTCAACAGACGAAAAGCGGTCTGAGTGCGAAACAATTCTGCGACAGGGAATCGATTCGGGTTTCGAATTTCTATCGCTGGCGCAGTCGTCTATCGGGCGGAACTTTTCCCTCGGAAAACACGGACGAATCTCCCGTGTTCATCGACATGGGTCCTGTCGGTCTCCTTGATGAGGAAAGCGATGGCAACAAGGCCGAGGCAAAGTCTTCCAGCGCGAGATTTTTCGAGGTCGTGCTGGATCTCGGCGACGGCGTGACACTGACCCTGAGACGCAGCTGATGTTTTTTCCCGAAGGTGGCATCCGAGTCTATCTGTACGGTGCGCCTTGCGACATGCGGAAATCGTTCGACGCGTCTGGTCAAAAAACTAGAACAGGTATTTTCCTGTGATATATCATGTGCTTAAACTCGTTTTCAGCCGTGCTATTCGTCAATGCCTTTTGGAGAAAATCGTCCGGTGGTCCGTACATTACGTCTACTCACGGCATGTCCGACCGATTCGGACTCGGATTCAACATTAACCTGTTCAACTCGACACTCCAAACGCTACAATTGTCCTGCCCGTGAGCCATGCCTAAGAGGTTATTGCATCTCGATCACCAGTTGCTTATCCAACGCTCGGGCCACGCGCTCCAAGGTACTCACCGTGAGGTTAGAACGACCGGGGCGTTCCATTCGCTGGTAGGCCTGATAACTGACGCCGAGGCGCTTGGCCATCTGTTTTTGTGTAAAATTTGCTTCTTCACGCCAAGCCCGCAACATGTAGGCGGTGCGAACTTCCGGCTCAAGAGGGATGAATACAACTTTCTGTCCCTTCTTCGCACGAGGTTTTTTTACTCGCGGGAGTTTGTATCCCCGCTCGAAATCAACTTCGAGGGCAAGCGACAGCGCTTCCTGGGCCATTTCTTCGGCGTGTTCCCAGTCGAATCCATATGTATTGACATTGGGATACTGCGGGAATTGTACCAGCACCGAGTCTTCGTCTTTTTCAAGGATGGCGTAATATCCGTTCGCTACCATGATCTACTCCTCACCAAGCGCTTGCTCGGCCTGTTTCTTGATGATCTTCGCAAAGCGATCTGTTACCTCTTTCCCGTGAACGGGAACCGTGACGGGACGGTCAGCATTCGGATGGTCGAAGATGTGATGGGATCCCTTGATCCGATCAAGATACCACCCGTTTTTCTTCAGCCATTTGATCAAGTCCGTCGTTTTCATGAGTACAGAATACAATATATGTGTTGCATCGTCAAGTCATTCCGACTAGGGGTGAGCCATGCCTGAGATCACAAATAATAACTTTCAAGTGGTGACGCTGGGGTCTGTCAAGTCAGATGGTACGCCCGATATGCCACCGCACGTTTCGAAGTCGTCATCGGAACGCCCGCAGAAGACCGGACTACCCGGACTTGCCAGTGCTGCTGCAGGCATCAGCTCGAACTGCCCCTTCAGCAATGGTCACGTCTCCTGGGACATGCAACAGAACGGCGATGAGGTTACGATTCCGAATTCATAACGTAGCCGAAAAGGGAAAGAAGCAAAATCGCTAGTTGCTGTTTTGCTCGCTTATACTGGCGGTTGTTTGTGTGGTTATTTCCAGTTCGTCATCATTTCAGTCGGGATCACAGGAATCGTTACAGAAATTCTTGATCTGTCCATCGAGTTTCAGGAAGGCGTTGATCTGAAGGTTGGCTTCCTCCTGCCGTCGTGGACCTTCGTGCGCTGGGGTACTCTCTGTCGGTATTCTGGGAAGTTCGGTGATCGTCGGGTCCACGCCGAAATCGAACTCGACCAGGGCGGAATCGTCGGCGGGAGCTTGAAGAGGATCGAGGCCGGGAACCTCGCGTACTGCCGGTTTGAGAAGCTTGACTCCCAAAGTGCGGGCCAGCATATGCGAGGCAAGGTTGCCGACAGAGGTATCCCCGATGCCTATCTGCATGAGCACTTTCTTCTCAAGCGTTTCCTCCAAAGGATTTTTCATGGCAAGTGGTGCATAAGTCACCGGATCGATGCGGTCGAAGGCGTTCGAGAAAAGGGCCGACCATTTCTGGATGTCCAGCGGGTCCGATACCTGCATTTCCATCATTCCCAGAAACGGGCCGAAATTCTGTGAGCGAAACATAATCAAAGTGAACGGTCCACCTCCCACGCCCAGTACGTAACGAGAAATCAGCGGTGAAAGCGCCGTGTACATGCCTCCTAAAATCCCTCCTTGGCTGTTGCCGTAATAGTAGATTTGCGTCGGATCGTACACCAATTCGCCTTCCACCTTGAACGCCGAATCAAGGGGTAACGTATCGCGAATGGCGTAGGTCATCATGATGTGGTTCGCCATTCCTTGCGGGAGACGATCTGTAAAAGAAAGCGCTTCAGCCGGTTCACTCATCAACAGTCCGCCAAGTCCCACCGAATCGGGTCGCATCATTCCCCACATGTCCACCGTGAATACGATGAAGCAGTGCGTAGTGGCGAAATCCGACAGCCAGTCGCGCTCGATCTCGGACCGGTCTCCGAAAAAGCCATGGCCGTATTGTATGGCGCGGACGGGTGTGTCCCCCGGACTCCAGGTTTCCAAACATGCTGGAATCAATACGGAAAATGGAATTTGGACATCCCCGTTTTCGACGATGGTTCCGCTAGCGTCCCGATGCAAGCGCGTCATGGC
Organism: Myxococcota bacterium; assembly: GCA_963663525.2. Lineage (GTDB taxonomy): Bacteria > Myxococcota_A > SURF-8 > SURF-8. The sequence continues at coordinate 224,764 of CAXXHC010000001.1, read as the reverse complement.
TGTGGCTTCTTCCGTATACAACGGTCCGGTAAATGTGCCTTCCAGCCGCCGCCATACGTTTTCTTCACTTGCGGTCACACGATCCTCGGTGATTTCGCTTGGAGGGGGAGTGGTCTGCATCCGTTCGATCACGGCTTCACGGACCTCCAGCATATGTCCCGCCACGTTTTCCATCGTCTGGGTCGTAAAATCCCATGCCAGTTGAAGATCGGTCCGTTCGAGACCGGCCTGTTCCAGCCCAGGGAATACGTCGGACTCGTACCGTGCGGAAAGTGGAGAGAGAACTGCATGCTCTCCGGCCAGATTGTCGCGAAGAATCCGAAACCCTTCTGGCGCGGGAAGAAGATTGCCCGTCGTGTCTTTCAACCCTTGGATCGCCACGATGTAACGAGTCCCGTTTTCCAGGCGAATCATGGGACGCAGCACCAAAGCTTGTCTCGTTGCATCCTTGGCCATGGCGTCCAGTTCCGAAAAATGGGGAATGAAGCGACCGGAATCGGCTTCGATCAGAACGGTGGGACTTTCCTTGGCGACACTACTTTCATACCCCGTGTACATGGAAGGAAGTATGGAGTCCTCGATTTCATAGGGAAAATACGCAAGAATCTGCGGAGCATGGGAAAAGCCGTCTGCTGGAAACATCTCGAACGGGGCGACCTCATTGCCCGAATCCGTAATGACGTCTGCCTCCGGGGGAATCACCACCCGTTTTCCTCCGGGCAGGTCGTCGTCTGGCTGGAGAAAGAAATCCGATGGATAAGGCAGCAGGCAATCCCAGGTATAAGCCAGAGGGTTACAGCTTTCGGGGATTTCAAGGTCGGGAGTTTCGACATCCTGGTCCCCTCTTTCGGGCGTAGTGTCCTCGGATTCGTTTCCCGAACAAGAAAGAATCGCTGCCGCAAAAATGAAAAGACAGAACTTCTCCAACATTTTCAATCTATCGATCATCGGTCTTTCTCCGTTTTCTTTGTAGGAACCAAGTATATGAGCCTCCCTGTCCATGTCAAGCAACGATGGGACAGCCGTGAATAACCAAATTCTCGATGCTTCCTGCTCTTTGAAAACATTCTTTAATACAAAGGGAACAACCTTGTCCCGGTAGTCCTGGCCGGGCGTGGCACTGCTTAGAAATTCAAGCGGACGCCAAACGATCGAATCTCAAACGCCGCGCTTTTCGGCTACCGTTTACAAACTGATCACAAGAATTGCCAATCGTAACCGCAATCCTGATTGAGCCAGCCAGCCAAAATACCAGGACTGGCTAAAGAGCTATTCGTAACGTAGCCAAAAAGGGAAAGAAGCAAAATCGCTAGTTGCTGTTTTGCTCGCTTATACTGGCGGTTGTTTGCGTGCTTATTTCCATTTGAACCCAGCTCCTGCAAGCCGAGTCAGGAGGACCAACAAACCTCCATCTCTCGTACAGTTGCGAACTGAAATTCTTTCACGACAACTCAGTTCTCGCAGCACACTGACAGGGACAGTATTCACCGCCTGGCGATGTTCGAGGTGAAGCTGGAGACGGCTCTGGAAAGCGGAGCGCCGGGGGACGCACTGGAACCTCTGTAGCGAATGATCCACCGGGAGCTTAAAGCCCTCCAAGCGATTGTTTGGCATCCCGGACTTCCGATTCTATGCCTTGGCCGATGGCATACGGGACATTCTCCACAAGGCAGCAAAAGGTACTCTCTACGCCAGAAAGGAAAGGAGCGACCCACATCTACAATTATCCCTCTTCGATCCTTGAAAAAATGGAGAAAGTCCTGTAAATATCTATGATTACTAATGGTTATTATGGTGTTGTATTCGTAATTTGCAAAAGATGCTGGTTCGTATTATCGGCGAGGATGTGGACATCAAAACCAGCCCCCAAAAGCAATTGGGACAAATTAAGGCAGATCCGGGTCAGGTTGAACAAATTATCGTGAATTTGTCGGTCAATGCCCGCGATGCCATGTCCGATGGTGGCAAACTGACCATCGAGACTGCCGATGTCACGCTAGATGAAGATTACTGCAAGAAGCATATACACGTTGTGCCGGGAAACTACGTTATGCTGGCCATATCGCACAACGGTGAGGGTATGAATAAGGAAACGCAGAAGAACATCTTCGATCCCTTCTTCACAACAAAAAAAGAAGGTCAGGGCACCGGGCTTGGTCTGGCTACTGTTTACGGCATCGTTAAACAGCATAATGGACATATCGAGGTGTACTCGGAAATTGGAGAAGGCACCACCTTCAAGGTTTATTTCCCGCAGGTTCACGAGAAGGCCGAAGCCATAGTAAGAAAGTCTCCTTTGGCTGATCTTCCCCGTGGAGGCGAGACAGTCTTCATTGTCGAAGACGAATCCATGGTTCGCAATATCGCCATCAAGATTCTCACGCGATTGGGTTATAAAGTTATGAACGCGGAGAACGGCCCCAATGCCTTGGCAATTATCGAAAAACAGCAGACTCCCATTGATCTGCTTCTGACCGATGTCGTCATGCCCAATATGAACGGGCGGGAGTTGGCTGAGAAGATTAAGGGATTCTACCCGAATATTAAAATCCTTTTCTCATCGGGTTACACGGAGGACGTCATCGCCCATCATGGCGTGCTGGATGAAGGAATTGACTTCATTGGCAAGCCATACACGCCGCAGTCTCTGGCGATGAAGGTACGCAAGGTGCTGGATGCATGATGCAATTGGGAATACGTGATTTACGACTACATGTATTCGACATCTATCCTCAAATCCGATGGAACGAAAATAGCGATGCACCGGTTAAATAACCACCTAAATAAGCTTAACCAAGAGGGCGGCGAGAAATCCCCCCAAGGTTGAAAGACCTACAACGGGTCCGCCCCCCTGTTCGAAAGCTTCGGGCAACATGGTTTCGGCGATCATGGTAAGCATTGCACCTCCGGCCAATCCCTCGATGCCGACTAAAAAATAATGCATCCACTGTTCCGGGTGGGGAGGAAAAATCGCCGCTCCGATAAGTGCTCCAATTCCCGTCATAATGCATAAGGATAGCCACATGAGCATGATTTTAGATGTTTTCATCCCACCGTTTTTCATGGCGACAGCGCTACTCATAGCTTCCGGTAGGTTGGCAAGAAAAACGCCGACGATGAAGGCAATGGACATTGCCGAGCCTTCCGAGAAGGCCGTAACCACCAACATTCCAATGACCAGTGATTCGGGAATACCGTCTAGGGCAATGCCCAACCAGATGGCCATCGCTGCGCCTCCACCATGGCTTGCTGCTTCCTGTTGAATGTCCTTATCCGTAGGTAGGATAGGCATTCGCTCGAACGAAGCTATGGCTTGTTTCTCCCACTGCTTGGCTTCGTCGGGGTCTGTGTTCAGTTTGTTGGCAAGTTCCTGAATGCGCTGTCCCGCAATCTTCGAAATGGCGACTTCTAGGTCTGGTGAGGAGTTGAGCAAACGTTTGGCATCGGAACGAAACAGCTCTAGGGTACGTACCTCTCCTTCCGCAATAGCGGTTGCCGTGCGGTTTTGGTCGCTAACAAGGGCGATTTCCCCAAACAGATCTCCCTTTCCCAAAAGGGCAACGTCTTGCTCGGTGCCATCAACATTACGTGTAAGACGCACTTTGCCGGAAACGATGAAGTAGAGTCGGTCACCACTTTCACCTTCCTTGAATAAAACATGGCTATTGGCATAGTCTCCTTGGGTAAGGTGGGTCATCAACCCCACCACCTCCTCCGGCGGAAGAGGTTGTAAGAATTTGATTTTACTGAGAGTTTTAAGTATCGACCGGGCTTGAGCGGTTTTTTGTCTCCGGATGTATTTACGGAGCAATGATCCGTGGCGCATAAAAGCGCCTTTGCTGTTTAACAGGTGATTGAGTCCCTGAAACAACAAACCTCCTACTGCGGCCGCGCTTACAACAATAACTATTAGCAAATGATTTTCGACATGACCGTGAGGGCTAGCCTTATGCAGAGCATGTCCGAAAAGTTCGATACTCAAGGCAAACAGCAAAGCGCCACCACCGAAGGCCATCAGAGCCGAGTTTAATTTGCTCCCGATATGGGTGGTAAGTCCGATAACGGCACCCAAGGGTAAAGAGATAGCGCTGATCAAACCCCACATCAAGCCCAATAGCAGGAGCTCCATTGCTTTCTATCCTTTTGCAAAAAATTTCGATGCTTTCTCATTGTAGTGTTTTCAGGCTAACCTATCCTATTCTTTGGGTCAACTTGTCCATGTCACCCTTCAATGCGACACTCCGATCTGCGAAAATCGGATAGAAAAAAATTCAGGAAACAATTCGTCCGATGAGATCCCATAACCCATTGGAATCCCCGGCTTCGTCCGATGGGCCAAATGGCCGTTATCCGATGATTGTCCAGTGCGCGTCCGGTGATTATCCGGTGAATCGCCATCGGACGCCTATCGGATACGTACCGGATAACGAATTGACTGGCTTACAGGTCTGAAAACAGGCGGCGGACGCCTATTCGGTCACTCCGTCCGGAAATAACTCCCGAACCATCAATGGACATGCCGGCAGAAAACCCGTCCGTGATAGATTCCGCGGGAATGCTTACCACTTGACTTGCGCTTAATATTGCAGTAAACTGCAAACAATGTGTCGTTATTGTTGCAGTGGAGTTTAAAATGCCGATGATTGACGAAAGTGAGCTTCTACAGGTGATCCAGGGGATGAACCCCTGGTGGAGGAATCCGGCCTTCACCTCTTTTCCCCAAAAGCGGGCTGCTTACGGCCAAGTGGAACGGATCTTCCTCAAGACCGATCTACAGCGCGCCTGCGTATTATCTGGTCCACGGCGGGTCGGAAAGACGGTTATCCTGTATCAACTTGCTGAAGATCTGCTCGGGCAGGGACGAGATCCAAAAGAAATTCTGTATGGGGGCTGGTCGGTTAGCTCCACCTATGCTAGGATTCATCGTAGAACTTCCCTCGTGGAGGAGAAGCGATGGAACCGGCATTGGTTGCAGGACGCGATTACCCGAATACGTATCGCGGATTTGTGGAGATGTTCCCTGATGACAACGCATGTGTGGCTTACCTGATGCGTTTGCGCTGGCCGGAGGGCTTCATCTGCCCGGCTTGCACAACGTGTTCTACTCCGTGGATAGAAAGCCGGAGCCGCATGGCATGTCCCGTCTGCCGTCACCAGGCATCAGTGACGGCGGGGACGATCTTTAACAAAACGCGAACCCCTCTGACGACATGGTTTGAGGCCGCGTGGCATGTGACCACGGCCAAGAACGGGATGTCGGCCAAAACCCTGGAGCGCACACTGGGCGTCCTTGCCCGTCCTGTACCAAAACTCAAACAGCAATAAATTCAAGCAGTTGCGCATGATAAATTTTGGCACAACAACAGTTCTGATATTGACAAGTCTTACGTTTAGTCTGTTTTATTCCTCCTCATCTTCATCCGGATAGTAATTTACGCCCCGTCTGCTATCAAGATAAGGCATATCAAGGTTTGCCACAATTGCCGCCAAAAAAGTAATCAGTGCGACAAATCCAAGTACAAGACCAATCACGAGAGCAGTGATCCATCCGAAAAACTGAAGGGAAAGCAAAACGCTGATAACCACAAGCGTCAGTTGGATGGAGCCCAGTTGCATGCGATTGCTGATAATATTGTCAAATATTTTTGAGAAAGACCTCGTTTGATAATCGTCAATGCCCCTTTCAAGAGAGGCAAGCATTTCGTTAAACTCATCATCTATTTCATCGTCATACTCGTTGTCAACGACATCGTCGTATCTGCCTTTGTGTTTTTCATTCCTGAAAAGAGGAATTGGTAGTCCGCTTTTTATTGATTGCTTCGTCTTTTTCTTTTTCGACATGCCTTCTCCAGTATCAGAAATCCGGATTTTATTCTGATGCATATGCATGTTTCCGGGGCCCTAAGCAGCTTTCCGATAGTAGTAGTTCAGCATTCCGCCCAGCCGCTCACGACACTCCACGCGACCTTCAGTCCTGCCGACGGTTTCATCCGGTTCGATCAAACGACCATCGAGTCCCTGATGAAAACGTTCCTGGTTGTAGTATCGAACATACTCATTTACCGCCCGGCGAAGATGGTCTTCACCAAGCGGAATCATACGATCCAAACACTCCGATTTTATTGATAAAACGAACCTTTCCGCGTAGGCATTCAAATTCGGGCTATACGCCGGAAGCCTTACGGGCTCAACTCCGCTGTCGGAAAGCATCTTGCGAAAAGCGATGGTAAAAAGAGGGTCCCGGTCCATAATGAGATACCGCATGTTCAAAAGAAAACCATCAAAAACGTCAGTCATATTCCGTACCATCTGCTTCATCCACTCCTCGTGAACCTGATTGCTGATCCCGGCGATATGAACGCGGCGAGTAGCCAAATCAATCACGAAAAGCACCTTAAAACAGACCAGACCTTTCAGCGTCAGCACCTCAACGGTGAAAAAGTCCATCGCCGCAATTGTCCCGGCCTCCATATGGATTTTGAGAAAGCTTTTCCAGGTGGTTTTACGCTTCCGCTCCGGTGCGGGTTCTATTCCATTGTCCAGCAGTATCCGCTTGACTGTGGTGCGCCCGATCTCGTGACCAATGTGACGCATGGCATTCATGATAGTCGTGTAACCCCAACCGGGATTATCCAGAGACATCATGACAACGAGGTCCGCGATTTCCTTTGGTTTTTTCGGTCTTCCAGGGCATCGGTTCTTTGAGCCGTCGTACTTCTTTCCTACAAGCTTCCGATACCAGGTCAGGATGGTTTCAGGATTAACGATACCCGCCAGCTCATTCAGTTCTTTGCGGTCCAGGGCTTTTCCCTTCACCGCCAGGCGACGACGTTGGTCATTCGTCAGGAGTATTCGTTTACCTTCAAGTTGCTCGAGAAGAATTTTGTTTTCTTCCTTGAGATAATCAATGGCGTTCTGTTGCTTGCGGTTGACCCAACCGGCAAAGAATAACAGAATAAACTGTAATGCTGGTGATATATTTTCCATGCCGATGTTTTTACCCCGATTTCAGCACTCTCAGCAAGAAACTTCCCTCAATCGAACCAAAACAGGCACTGAAACCATTCGCAATTGGCAAAAGCCAATTGCCTGTATTTACAGGCCGTTTGAGTTATGGTACAGGAAGCCATCCACCCATCAAAATCCATTAAAATTCAAGTGGTTGGAAGTAAAACGCCGAACAAAATAAAACCGCCCAGGTAGGTCCGGGCGGTCTATCGTATCAAGAGTGTGAGAGGTTTATCGGACGCAGCGAACGGCCCCGTTCCCCGACATCAAGGCAAAGTGACGCACGGTTCCGTAAGCGAAACCGACAGCCCAGTTTTTGTCGCCACCATCTTCAGGCGTCGAAGACAGGTAAAAACTGCAACTTCCCAGCATTCCGTCGGGCCAGTAACAGCCTTCCAGCTTTCCACCGTTCCACGAGCAACCGTTGCAATCGGAGTTGGCACAACTCGAAGACAGGCAGGTGTCCAATCCCGCATTGCAGCTTCCGCCCGTTACGGTTTTCGAACAACCGCGAAGCAGGGATCGCAACTCGTCGATGTTGGGCAGTCGCCAGTCGGTCAACCCGCCTAGGGCCAGGCTATCACAATGCGCAATGGCATCGGTGGGAGTCATGTAATCATTCGGCGCGCTGGGGGTGATTTCCCAGATCAACCCGCTGGCATCGTCCTTCCAGGCACCTTCCGGAACCGTATCCGCAGGCGGATCAGCAGGAGTTTCTTCCGGTGGCCAGTCCCCGGTGTATCCTTCGGCGACATAGGCATAAACGAGGAAACCGTCCCGCATCCAGCTATAGGCATAGTCGAAAATCAGCGTGCAATACAACGCCTGCCCCGGTAGAGGATACCAGTCGACGCCGAAAGTACCGTCTTCCTGAATCTCCAGGGCGAGGAATTCGCCACCGCAACTGTCGGTGATCGTCAAGTCCCCATCGATCAGATGATCGCCAGCAATCGTGCCTTCGATGCGTACCGGTGCGCCTCCCGCCGAGAGCGGATCCGGCACGGTTTTGCTGGCCAGACCCTCGCCTTCGGCATCTCGCACCAACGTATAGCTAAAGGCCGGATCGCCGCCCGAAAGCGTGACACTTTGGAAGACCGGTTGCGGCGTAAACTCTGCATTGACGCCAACACCGGGTTCTACAGTGAGAAGAACCGATTCGGTGTCACTCAGACCAAAGGCCGTAACCGTGGCGCTAAGCTGGCAATAGCCATAGGGATCCGAGGTCCATTCGGTGAATGCCGAACCGGGAGCGGTGAGCGTTCCTGAAGAGCAGCTATCCGACCAGCTCACGGTTGCGGCTTCCTGGTCGTCGGGAACCCAGTAAAACACTTCCAGACCAACGGTTTCACCCGGAACCAAGGTCGTGGGACCGTACACGGCGATGCTGGTAATCACCGGACCCGAGGCAGGAAGACCCGGTGCGCCGGTCACGTCCAGCATGTTGATGAAAATCTCCGCTGTGGCGTCGGTTACCGTAATCGTCGTGCTCCCCGAAGCTACCGGTTCATCGGCGGCATTGAAGGCTGTGGCGAAAACGGTCTGTTCGCCCTCAGGCAGGATGAACGCCACCTGCGAGGCATTGCCGTCCCAGCCATCCACTCGCTTATACAGATCTGCCGGGGTGACGTAAAACTCGACCCAGGAAATGTCGGGAGAACCCAAGACAGCACGGGTGTTGGAAATCGTCGCGGCTTTGTATTTGACCGTTACCGTGACGTCTTTTCCAGCCTCTTGTGCCGTTGAATCTCCGTCCATGCCACCACATGCCACGAGCATTCCCGCAAGAATCGCTATAGCAAGATACAACGAAATGGAAAAACAGTTCTTCATCCCTCCCACCTTTCATCAATACTATTTAGTTGGCAGAATTTTATCCTACTCTGTTGCGGCAAGTCAAGCAGTTAAATTGGGAAAGAGATGTGAATTTAAACAGTGAGAACAGCTCACTGCTGTCCGGTTATTGATTTCAGGAAATCGGAAAAGCGAAGAGAAGTCAATTAGATAAGGCAGATAAGGAGGCGAATCGATTTGAAATTGCTGGTACTCTACGGCAACTCTAATTTCTGCGGAGTTGCCGATGAACTCTGGACGAACCATCTTTTCGCAAGTCATGGACTTTCTGCCGATGCGGGAGTTTCGTCAATGCGTGACTCGTTATCGCGGACATTACAAGGTACGCTCTTTCACCTGCATGGACCAATTCCTGTGCATGGCCTTCGCCCAACTGGCGTATCGGGAAAGTCTTCGCGACATCGAATGCTGCCTGCGAGCCATGCAGCCCAAACTGTATCATATGGGTATTCGCGGCAAAGTCTCCCGAAGCACGCTGGCCGATGCCAACGAGCGTCGCGATTGGCGCATCTGGATGGATTTCGCCCAGGTCTTGATTCGTCAAGCAAGAGATCTGTATGCCGAAAACGCCTTCGGCGTGGAACTGGAAGAGACAGCCTACGCTTTCGATTCCACCACCATCGATCTTTGTCTGTCGTTGTTTCCATGGGCGACATTCCGTCGAGCGAAAGGCGGCGTGAAAGCGCACACGCTGTTGGATTTACGAGGCGACATTCCTTGCTGGGTGCATGTCACGTCCGCGAACGTACACGACGTGAACGCGCTGGATCTGTTGCCGGTAGAAGCGGGTTCGTTCTACATCATGGATCGTGGATACCTGGATTTCGAACGACTGTTCACGATGGACCGTCAGGGGGCATTTTTCATCACGCGAACGAAGCACAACACCAAATATCGTCGCTTGTATTCGCAAAAAGTGGACAAATCTACGGGATTGCGATGCGATCAGACCGTGTTGCTGACAGGATTTTACACGAAAAAGGATTACCCGGACAAACTTCGAGTGGTGAAATTCGTCGATCGGGAAACGAACGGGCGCTATGTATTTTTGACGAACAACTTTGTCTTGGCCGCTCTGGATATCGCCAAGCTTTACAAACTCCGCTGGCGGGTGGAGTTGTTTTTCAAATGGATCAAGCAACATTTGCGGATCAAGGCGTTTTTCGGAACGAGCGAGAATGCGGTCAAAACACAGATATGGATCGTGATTTCGGTGTACGTGCTGGTCGCGATTCTGAAAAAACAGCTTCGTCTCGACGATCTGAGTCTCTACACAATTCTACAGATTTTGAGCCTGTCTTTGTTCGAGAAGAAGCCTATTTTACAGGCTCTAACGCCACAAGACTACACAAACCAGAAAGATGGTATCCGTAACCAGTTGGAATTATTCAACTATTAACCGGACGGCAGTGATCAGGAAACAACTTGGGATAAGTCAAGAGGATCTAGCAAGGGAGCTTGGCGTAAGCTTTGGAACTGTGAATCGATGGGAAAACGGGAAGGTCAAACCTTCAAAGCTAGCAGTAAGACAACTAAAATTGTTTATTGAACACCAAGTGTCAGCAGGGAACATGAAACAGAAAGCCCTCTTGAGCATCTGAACTTCAACCCATTTCCAATTTACAGGGCGACAGCATTATTATAATGAGCAACCGTTTCAACCAGTTAGGTCTTCCAAAGGACTTTTCCCCTCTGGAGTATTTATCAAAAACAGGTACAGGACCACGAAAGCGAGTGCAAATCACGACACTGACAAAACGTGAAAATTCATACCCCCCCTCATTTTTCCGAAATAGCAGAAATCCAATTTTTTCTTACTGACATGTTTTTATACTTTTTGTCACCTAAAATTTTTCGACAGATATTTGTCAAATCGAGCCTAAAAAATGTAACCAGCCCGTCATAAAACGAGTCAAAATTTACACGACCCTCTCGACAGCTTAAAAAATCCTTTTTTATTAATGATATCATATGACTGGAAAGACGCCTGTGGTCAAAAGCGGTCCAGAGAGGTAGCTTTTTTTTGCAAAAAACACCTACCTCTCGAAATGAGATAGTTCGGTAATTACCAATAGTTAAGTCACTTCACCTTCGACCCCTTAGCCTTCCGTCCCACCCGGCTATTTTCCGGAGATTCATTAATGATCACGATGGTTTACATGCGATTTCAGGGTCATTTTTGGCGGACCCAAAAAACCTACCTCTCCGTGACGAAATCCTAAGTGATATCATATCACTCCGGCGTTTTAGACCCTACCCCTCGGGTATTCGTTTCCTTTTTTCAAAAACCCGGGAGATTAGCAATCGACATCCGTCGGCGAGGAAAACGGCGCACACAACGCCTCGTCCATCGCCCTGGTGGATTCGGACGAGCGATACACAGCGGAAAACGTGGAAGCGGCTCTGTCCGAACTCGCCGGAACTGGCCGCAATACCCAGACGGTTAAAGCCAACGCAGATGCGATCAGCAGCCTGTCGTCCGGAAAGGAAGACAAGGTGGCTTCAAGCGATATGCAGATCTGCCGCAACATCCCGGCTGCAGCCGCCATCCCGTCTGGTCTGGGTGATTCATCGGACTGGATTTTCACGGCAGACAGCGCCGGTCAGAATTTCTGGCAGTCGAAGGATGTTTCAGACCCCGTGCTGGTCGTTCCCGTGGTCACTGGTAGGGCAGGAAACTCTTCCACCGTCGGTGACTGGTTCGACCGTTTCTTCGTATTGATGTCAGCAGAATCCGTGGTCTCAAGAGACGTGAAGGTTCGCCTCTGGCGTCGATCCATAAGCGCCGGAGATATCGAACAAGTTGGATCGGATCTCAACTGCATGATTATGGATTCCAGTCCTACTTTCTATTTCAAGGATCTTTCCACCTACACCCAATCCGAACGCTGCATCCACCAGCAGTTCGACTACTACTTCACCGTTCATATGTCCTCGGTCGACAAGGACAAGGTGCGGTTTCACTCGTTGGCGCTTTACATGGTGACGAGACGGGCCAAACTGTGATGGGCAAAATTTACGTTGATCACCAAGTACGCTTTTCTAATGCTATGGTTGCGCTCCATACACTGCCTCGGAAAAGTCCTCGCCATGCACGGCCGCGTCGATGATGCCGATGAGCCAGATCACGCCAGCAGTGGAGAAGGCCGCGATGCCACCGTAAAGCAACTTGTCAGCATCGCTTTCGATACCGTTGATTTTATCCACGCAGTATCTCGGGTCCGCGCCGCAGTTGTTCTGGAAGAATTGATCCCCGCCCCGATCCCACGCGGCGGTACCGGAGCGCTTATCGTCGGCCACGACTACCAGCGCTGTCCCGGCGGCAATGCTTGCCAGAATACCGGAAACCACCAACCCGCCTTTCCAGTAGTGTTTGGGCCCGTTGTAAAACTGTCCCCAGCCAGGGATGATCGAGCGATAGATCGCCCCTGCTTTCGTCTTGACCACAAAGGCTTTCTTCATAAGCGTGCCGCGCTCGCCCATGGGAAAGAAAGTATGCCCCGCGCCGACCGTCTGGCCGAGCCCGGTGTCGATGAGGCGCATGGAGATCATGAAATCGTCGGCCAGTTCCGTAACGCGACCGACAGCGATGACGCTCGCACCCAAAAATCTACCGATCTCGCGTAGGTCGTCGATAGGCAGAGTGTCGGCCTTCGATAGATCGCGTTTCTCTTTTAAGGCATCCAAACGGGCTTTTGGCGTCACCGGCAGGTTATACACCTTCTGCATCTGGTCGCGCAGATAGCCCGCCGACGCCTCGCCCAGTTTGCGGGCTTGTGCTTCGTCGCCGTATTCGGCGAAGGGCAGTATGGCCAGACCGGCCAGATCGTTGTCCAGGTAGGGTTCGTAGCCGGTCAGCGTGGCGCGCTCCAGTTTTGCCATGGCGCTCTGGAAGCGGTTGGGCTTAACTTCAGGTTTTGGCAATGGAATATCGATGCCCACCAGCGCCAGCGCCACCACCTCCGCGCCTTCGGCAAGCTGTTCGGCGTCCGGCAGCATGATGGAGCTTCGCGCCACGCCCGCCTGCTCCTTGGTGTCTATCAGCGAACCGGATATGACCACCTTGTCGCCCACCTTTCCGATTGACAGCACGGCCAAAAAACCCGCGTCCAGCTTTTCGGTGATGCGCGAGAGCGAAGCGGAGTCCGTCTCCGTCATCAGTTGCAGGCGTTCCTCCTGCGCCAGCATATCGGCCACCTCGCTTTTTGCCGTGGCGTTCAATTTTTGTTCCTTGGAAAGCCGCAAGGCCAGGCGGCGTTCCAACGCCTCCGCACCTTCTGCGTCCAATAGATCATTGGCGCGTAGTATTACAAGACCCTTTGAAGGAGAGCGATGTGTGGCTGATTGGGCTTTCGGGGAAACAAACGGTCTTTCTGCCTGGCTTCCATCCTGCCCAACGACTTCCTGGGTAAGGATCCCACCAGATATTGGCTCTGGCTGGGCCTGCGCATTCAGGCGCTTCTCCAGACCCACCACACGATAAACAACTACCCTGGATGTATTCACAGCCTGATTAGGATAGCTGAAAGACGCGCTTTGACGGTTGATGACGCGGCCTTCGTTGTAGTCGATGAGCGAAGCGCTCATCAGAAAGCGGCCATTGACGAGGTTGATGGACGTGCGAAAAAGCAACTCGGAGCGGCTCAATTTGGCCAGTGAAGCCTGGTACACCAGGTCGTCGTCGCCGACCTGTTGGGCGAACTCCATTTTCTTAAGTACACCTTTTAAGTCGGCCTCGGTGCGGGCCTCGAAACCTGTTGCTTCGGTCAAGGCCACGGCCATGACTTCCGTGAGGCGGTCGGAGTTGAAGAGCTTTTGCTTCTGCAAGATTTCGGGTAGTTGCACGCCGGCGATGTAAACGGACGATGCTTTTACTTGATCTACCGCCTTATCTTCCGCTTTGTCTGGGATGGCGGCGATGGCATTGAAGGCCAGCGCGAGAAGGAGCAGCGTTAATAGAGATATTCTGTATATCACTCCACCACCTCGATCATGATCGGGACTTTTCCTTCCTGGCCGTTGGAATCTTCCGCAATCAGCCAGATTTCGTGCTGGCCCGTGGGCAAGTCGCTTTTCGTCAGGATGTCGCCCGTGCCGTATACTTCCGTGCAGTCCTCGTCCAGCGATTCACCGGATAATTATCGGACGCTCACCGGACGATCATCGGATAACGGCTATTTGGGCCATCGGACGAAGTCAATGATTTCGATAGTTTACTGGACCTCATCGGATTCTTTGTTTTCTGAAAAAAATCATCCGATTTTCGCAGCTCGGAGCTGGACACAGAATTTGACTTCTTTGTTTACATGAGTTCCAGCATCGCCTCCACCTTCATGAATTCTTTCTCTTCGTTGTATTGGCGGGCGTCGGCGTGGTCGACTTCGATCATGACGGCCGGAATTCCGTAGCGCTCCTCTATTTTCCTCTTCAGATCCATCTGCATTACGGAATAGACCTTGCACGAACGGTTAGAACTGAAGATAACGCCGGTAATTCCGTAGCGTTTGATCAACTGACACATCGCCTTGTAGCGCAACTCCAGACCCGATGGACAGACCGAAAAGTTCTGGATACGAGCGAGGTAGCGCAGTGGATCAACCCCATCGTAGCGATACGGGTCGATTTGACCTTCCACCGTGCCCATGCAGGCTGTGTACGTCGCTGAGATCACGCTGGCGTCGAGTTTCGCCAGACGCGAAGACATATTCCGCAATTGATGCCAGGGTGCGATGTTGTCCCAAAGCAGGCGGTGTTTTTCATTGGGGACTGGAAAGTTGCTCGCACTCGCGAGTTCCTCGGCTTCGTCTGCCAGCAGCTTGCAATGATCGACCAGTTCTTGCGTGCCGCGATAGCTGGTGATGTAAGGGGCCATGTGAACGAAGGAATCGAAGGCCGTCATTCCGGCGGGATGACCGGCGGCTAAATCGAGAAAACGTTTCCAGTGTGTATTGGCTTCATCGGACAGCTGCACGGCTTCACGCACCTTTTCTTCATCCCAGATCTGGTCCGTCTTGTCTTCGATCAATGCAATCAGGTCGCGAAACTGGGAAACGATGTAGTCCAGATTCTTTTCTTTCTGCGATTCATAACAAAAGGGGACATCCAGCGTAAAATGGGGAACGCCGAGTTTGCGTCGATAGACATCGAACCACTTGACCAGAAGCGAGCAGTTATTGTTATTGCTGACCAGAAGGTCAGGTCCGGGCATACCCATGCTGGGTGAGCCTTCACCCTTTGTGAACCAGGTTCCCAAGTCGATGCGGGCATAGGAGCATAGGTCCATCGAGTAGCCATGATGCTCCGCTTTCTCCGCCTGCATTGTACCGACGCCTCTGGCCGCACACATGGCCGAGTGGTTTTCCGGAACGGCGACGACGATATCGAATCCTTTCAGGAGTTCGATGGGGACAATGATGGCGATCCAGGCGACGAATTTACCCTGCGCAGCATCCTTGTGCATTTCGGCAAAGTAACGACCGACAAGCTTTTTCAGGTTCGTAGCGGACTGTTCCAGTCTGATCGTGCCACTCATCGCGATTCCTCCAGCATTTCGGCGAACGCCTCAATTCGGGTTTGCACGGACCCGGATTGCGTATCGCCCATGGCAAACTCCAGTTGCAGGGTTTTGATTCCTTTGCTCCGCAAAACTTCATCGAGATATGGAAAGTCGAAGTATTCATACTCGCAATATTTCTCACCGATGAAGATCAATCCCGATGTGTCATGCTGCCTAGCAAGGTCTAACAGTGTTTCAAGCCGACGTTCAGCATTATGCAGCAAGGTTGAACAAGGAGCATGGTTTAGGTAGAACTGGTGGTAGTAATCCTCCACGGTATCGAAAGATTCCGGCGTATAACCGACAGAGCGACCGATCATGGCCGTATCGTCCACGACGACACGCAATTCGGTGCGATCCATGGCATCACAGACGTACAGCGGAGGCGGAATGATTCCACTAACGATGACTCGCTTCACTCCTTCCTGTTCTTCATTATCATTGACACTGGAAATAACCTTGTCGAGTGCATCAATCTGATCCTCGACCGGCTGCATAGTTTGTTCCAGAAACAGCCGTGTTACATCTGTGTAGCCGATTCCTCCATTAGCGACGTGCCTGCAAAGAGTACTTATTTTCGCACGCAGTCGGCTATACAGAGAAACGCTGTCTCGGAATGTTTCCATGTTGAATGCTCTACCGGTTCGTTCTTCCAGGGACTTGACCAGCTGCCTGATCTCGTCTTTCAGATAGTCTTGTCCATATTCGCTGTCGAGACGTGCGGCCGGGATGTGCATGCGCAGCAGAGGCAACGACCCATCGACAAGGCCACAATCGATGATTTCCGGCAGATTGCGGAGCGTATCGCAGGCGTTATACATGAACAGCGCATCGAATTCCTTTACTCCGTCGCGGAGGATGTATTCGGTCATCTTGCGGGCGATACCGCAGCAGTAAGTTTGCAGATGCCGGTCGGCGTGAATCGTTTTATCGTATTTCTCAGCGAATCCCCACAGAACCACGGGTGTCATACCCATAGAGTGAAACAGTTCGAGCGGCGGGTACAGGGGAAAGCACCCGATAACGGGTCTTCTCTGTCTCGTTTGATTTTTCTCTTGAGGCATCAACTTTGCCTTCCTTCAGAGCAGCCAAATAGCAGGAAAAAGAGGATTGTAAAAGTTACCTTGTTCATGATCTCTCCATAAGCGGTATCGTTTGCAATCGTTCAATGAACATCAAGAAATTTAAACTAGCACTATGATACCAATAGCTGTTCCATATTACTCTTGTATAAAATCGAACAGCACCTCTCCGCGGGCATCCGCAAGCCCCATGAGCACACGCGACCCCGCTTCAAACATCACCGGGAGACTTCCCTGCAAAGCGAGGACAGCAGCAGCTCGGTTCTTGCTTTGGATGGTGTCAAACGCGACTCCCTGGGCGACGTGGACAACCGGCAGATCGCTGGAATCGATAAGCCAGTCCAACAATTCCTGCTGCTCTTGGCTGAAATAGCTTTGAAAAGTCGCTATGACCACAACATCCATCTCGTGATGGTGTTGCTCCACCCATTGTTTAACAGAATCTTCGGCTATGCTGATAACAAAGTTCTTCTTGTCTACCGATGGCTCTATGCGTTTGAGAACATCACAGAAGCTCTCCTCAAGAATCCACGACCAACCAGAAGCCGGATCGGGAAGCAATTTATCCGGGCTGGCGCACAAAATACGCTTGCCGGAAAGAGGAAGAATGCCGTTGTTATAAAGCTGCACAACAGCTCGCTCTGCATGCTTCAGTGACATAACCGCATCTTGCTCAAGTCCGATACGGTTCGACAAAGTAGCCATATCTTCTTCGTCCGGATACGTCGGTTTCTCAAACAGGCAGTATTTCTTCTTGTACAGCAGGATGCGCTTTGTGGAAGCGGCGAAATCTGCTTCCTTGATGTCACCGGTCTGTAGACCTGTCTCGATCCGAGTGATAAGATCTTCGAGATAGTCATCTTCGATGTAAACGTAAAGCAGGATATCCGCTCCCGACTTCAGAGCCTCGTATCCCTGCTCCTGGTCTTCGGTCAGGCCGTTTCGCGTCCCGTACATGTTGAGGTCGTCGGTTACGATCAATCCTTCAAAGCCGATCTCTTCGCGCAGAAAGTCTTGCATGATCGTTTTGGACGTGATGGCCGCCCGCTGATCGTCCAAAGCCGTGTACTGGGCGGGGATCATCATCACTGCGTCGGCCCCGGCACTAAAAGCCGCCCGGAATGGTTTGAGAAGTTTGGTTTCCAGTTCTTCCCTTGTAGCCGTATTGATAGAATACTCGTGATGCGTGTTGACGGCGAGCATGCCATCTCCCGGAAAATGTTTTACCGTCGGAATGACGAGGTTGTGTTGAAAGGCTGAAAAGGCGGCCAGACCGAGTCGAGTGTTCAAGTCCATGTCCGGTCCGAATGTGCGCGTATTCAGATTCCCGTTATCCCGCTGATAATGCGTGTCGAGCAGGGGGCCGAAATTCATGTTGATGCCAAGAGCTTTGATTTCACGACCCATCAGGTCAAACTGTTCGAACGCGATCCATTCATCTTTCATTGCACCGATGGCCGCCGGACCAATGCTATCCGTGCCGCCCATCATGTGATTGACCGACGTGTAAACACCACCCTCCTGGTCGCTGGTAATAAACAGAGGGATTCCAACCACCTCTGCAGCGATGGTCTGGGCGTGATGCAGAAAGCGTGCGCTGATCTCCGGCGCGTCCACGGCAGTACCAGTGATCTGACTGACGAAGACGCCACCTAGGAAATATGAACGTATCCGCTGCTCGTCTTTCAAAGAAACGGATTCACCTGAACGCTCGATTTCAGTGATGAGATGCTGACCGATGCGCTGTCTGAGGGAAAGTCTGTTGTAGATGGCGTCTATTTCGCTTTCATTTATGGTGCAATACGGATAATCCAGCGCTGCCGGGTCGAAGGCTTCGCCATCTTCTTCCGACGACTCCCCATCCGGATCTCCTGTTTCGCTGGCTTCCGAACGTTCCGAGTCGGTTGCCTCGATATCGTCATCAAGATCGGCATCGCCATCCGAGCATGAGGACAGAGCCACGATGCCAACAAACACAAGCGTAAAGATTACGATATCCGATAAGCGTCGTCTCATTTGGAATCCCTTTTATCGAACCTCTTTTACCATTGATAAGCCATGACCTATGGCGTCTCCCAGTTCTGCAAATTTTTCGAACGAGCAATACCGATTTTTCCATGGCCGCGACCATTGAAAGACTCATGATCGTTCGATCCCGCATAAAACAAATAGAACCAGCCGTCACAGGAGCGCCGGTCAACCAGGTGGCCGGTATTGGCATGCATATCCGTGTTCCAGTCCTCGTACGGAACTTGCAAAAGGGTTTTATCGGTCCACTTTGTCCAGCCTTCCAGATCCGAATCATCCCCTTCGAGACGATAGATGAAGGGTTCGTGGTTACATGTATAATCGTTATCACACGCGCGACCCGTTGGATCCTTACTAGTGGCTACCATCCTCCACTCGTCGTCGACCTTCAAGAACTGGTAGTTCTCGGCCCACTCAAGTTCTCCGCCAGGCCAGGCAATGAGCGGTTCGGACCACGGACCGGATAGCCCGTTCTCACTGATAGTCACGAAAAACAATTGAATCGAGCGATGTTTGTAGCCCAAGACCAAACGACCATCATAGAGCGGTGCAACGCAGCCATCGATGATGGAAGCGCTCTCATGAACGCCTGGAGCGAGTTCGATGGGTGGTGTCCAATCGTACAGATCCGTCGAAGTTGAATAGTATAGCCGGCGCATGAAGTCGTTTTCAGGGTCTGAACCGGCCTGGAAGGTCATGACGAAACCATCGCCTGTCTGAACAACCTCCGGGGAGCCGAAGACCTCGACGTCTTCGTCACTCCATTCCTCCCAATCCACTAAATCACGGCTGCGGAAGAAGACAGCTTCCGCCGCCTCTCCCTCGGCGAAACGCTGAGAAGCAAACAGATAGACCCAACCATCATGAAATTTGATCGTTTGGTCTTTGATCATACGATCCTGCCGGGAAAGGATCGGATTCTTGAGTTTGTCCCAATTCAGTACGAACCCGTTGCACGTCACCGGTGCCTCTATACTTTCAGTGTTTTCAGTATCCGATTCCTGAATATCACCTTCATCCTCCTCCGAGTCGAACTCCGTTTCATCGTTCTCGACAATGTCCGAATCGCCATCAGAACCAGAAGTGTTGGAATCGCTGGATGTGCTACTACATGAAACATGGAGCAATGCGAGGGTCAGAAGAACAGAGAGAAATTTAACAGGCATGACGGGCGCTCTCTTTCACTACGGCAGATTCTGCATGGTGACGACGAGTTCGCCGCCGTTACGAATCATGGGCCAGGTGAGCATGGGGTGGTCCAGAACATCTCCGTTAAACCGGTATTTGACGGGTATGACCGCTCCCTCAAGCGGCCCCTCCACCGATATGTTCAACACACCATCGGCAAGCTGGATTTCAGCGTTACGTACTCTCGGACAAGCCAGCCAGTAATCGTCCGATCCTGGATTGGGATAGAATCCTAGCATGGAAAAGACCAGCCATGCCGAAAGCGTTCCCACATCGTCGTTTCCAGGTAAGCCGTCCGGTGTGCTGCTATAGTGTGTATCCATCACCCAGCGGATCGTCTGACAGGCCAGATCGGGTCGTCCCGCCGATGAAAACAGATAGGCCGTGTGCAGACTCGGTTCGTTTCCATGCCAGTAATAAAGGCGGTTGCCACCGGTGGCTTCCGGATCGTCAGGAAGGGATTCGAGTTCATCTCGCGAGAGATCGAAGAAGCTTGACAGCCGTTCGGTGAAGCTCTCCGGCCCGCCGTTCATTTCGATCAATCCCGGTGCATCGTGGGGAGCAAAGAACAAATAATGCCAGGGATTTCCTTCCGTGAATGCGGAGTTCTTCCCGTCCAGCACGTTCTGTGGTATGGATTCCAGCGAGAAATCCGGCCAAGCCGAGCTGCCATCCTCGTTTAAAGGCAAAAAGAACGCGTGTTCCTCATCCCAAAGATTCCGATGGTTGAACCGCGTCTGGCATAAAAGTTCGGCGTCTTCCGTGCGTCCGAGCCGCGTCGCCATCTCGCAGAGTGCCTGGTCAGCGACGGCGTATTCCTGGGTCTTGGATACCGAGCCGCTTTCAGCGTCTGCCGGGATGTATCCGATATCCAGATGTTCTGAAAAACTTTCGCGACCGAAATACCCGGAACCCGGTTCCGTGGAAGCACGCACTGTTAGCATACTGAAATCGAGTGCCTCATCGAAAGGGAAAACGAGTCCTTTCAGGTAGCTGTCCGCGATCACAATGTCGGCGGGTGTACCTACCATAATATTGGTTTCACCATTGGCGAAGGCCCATTTGGGGAAGTAGCCACCCTGACGGGCCATATTGAGCAGGGAATACACCATCTCAAGCTGATATTCCGGGTAGACAATGGTCAACAGCGGATGCTGGGTCCGATAGGTATCCCACAAGCTGAAATCCGAGTAATACCGACTCTGTTCGGTTTCATGTAGTTGGCCGTCGAAGCCTAGATAACTCCTATCCACATCGCTCATGAGTGTGGGTATGAGCAATGTGCGATAAAGTGCGCTATAAAACTGTCGTCGGATATCATCGCTTTCGCAGTCAATGCGGATGCGGGAAAGCAACCTGCGCCATTGATCCTGTCCTTCGGCAAGAACGGAATCAAAGTTAGTATCAGACGTTTCTGTCTCCAGGTTGATGTCTGCACCATCTGCTGAGGCGAAAGACATTCCGACCTGGATTTCCAAAACGTCTTTATCTCCATAGCAGAGCAAAGCGCCGAGCGTCATCGCGCCTTCCGCTGAAAGACGGTTTTCCTCAAGACCCGCGGAGTTCCAGGTTGCGACGTAATCCGGGTTCGGTGGAAACGCACCGGAAGCGTACATAGTCAATCCGCCGATATCGAAAGAGAACCCGCCAATCTGAAGAAATGTGGCCGTGAAGCGTCCGTCTTCCGGGTCGAGGTCAATCCTGGCATCCATGATAAGGTTATTCGGTAAGGCATGCGCGACATCGATCAACACGCATCGCGGCTCGGTCGACTCCGACGGGAATGAATACCTGTGCCAGGCCACGCGATCCGAGGCGGTTAGTTCTACCCGGGTACCATCCGCTAGTGTGACTGCGTAATACGCGGGGCTAACCGTCTCGCTGCTCTTCTTGAAGCGGATTCGATAATCCTGATCAGAGAATCCTTGAAGCGCTCGTCCCAGGCGCGGGAGCATTAGGACATGTCCGTAACTTGTAATACCGACGCCGTGCATGTGAGTCTGAGAGAATCCGGCGATCCAGTCGTCGTGATAGTAGTAACCGGTGTGATGCAACGGGTCCGGTGTACCATCGGTTCCTTGTGTGTCCGGCGAGGGTTTCACCATACCGAAAGGTCGTGTAGCGCCGGGTGTACAATTGCCTCCTCCCCAAAAGCCGTAACCGCCCGTGCCAATCAACGGGTCCACCCATTCCAGGGAAAACCAGGTATCCGCAACGTCTTCACCTTCAATATCGCCATCGGCAACTTGCTGATCGCCATCCAATGATAGGTCCGTATCTCCATCTGTCATCGATGAACCAGAGTTGCCTTCTGAACAGCCTGTAAACAAGGCTAAAGCGAGTAAAAAGAGTGAGAAAGGACCTGGTCTTTCCTTCATATGTACCTCGTTGTTATGAAACTGAACCTTGGACAATAGTACCGTATGATGGCGTATATTTGAAGAGATTTCAACTAGCCCGGAAAATTCATGACGTTTCGTCGAGGACTTTTGGGCGAGAGATGTCCGATCGAATTTGAAACGATTTTCGAGGATCGGACAAACCTATCCTCTGGTTTCGTCCCCCTTGGATCTATCGGTTGTCATCGCGCCTCCTTTTCGCCCGGATCGGGCCGACCGGGGTTTTCGTTACGCCGCCACAAGTTTTCTCATGATCTCCGTCCAGAGTTCTTTCTCCGGTGTGGATTCGGACAGATGGAACCAGATTCTGCGCGTCGTCTGTCGGATTCGAACGCCGATCTTGACCAACCTCAGTCTCAGCGTTTCGATTCTCGCCCTGCCGAACCTGGTGTTTTTGCACGCCTTGCGCAATTCGTGCATCAGGGTGTAGGCCGCCGTATGCAGGATCAGCCGGAAGAAGTTGGTGATGAAACGATGGCAGCTCAAGCGGTCTCCGGAGCAATCCAGCTTGAGATCCTTGATCCGGTTTTCGCTCGCCTCGCCGCGCTTGACGTAGAACTCCCGGTAGATCCACGCCGGCGGCTCGTCGAGCGTCGTCACCACAAACCGTTGATTGTCCTTGTCTTTCAGCCGTTCGGCCTTGGCAATCACCCGCCGGGAGGTCGTCCACGATCCGGCCTGATACCGGCCTTCGGCATAGATCGTCGTTTTGCGCTCGGTCATCGCCGAGAACAGCCGCGCCGCCTTCATCGCCGTCTCCGTGAGTTTGTTGAGGTTGGCGTTTTTCGCGATGCCGAGCACGTAGTCGATGCCATGCGTTTCGAGTTCGAGGTAGAAATCCTCGCCGCAATAGCCGGAGTCGCCGCGCACGATCACCTGCACGCCGGGCCATTTCTCACGAACGCGGTCGGCCAGGTAGATCAACAGCCCGTCCGCGCCCAGCCTGGCCGAAACCCGCCCGGGACGCAGAAAAGGCAGGATCAGATCGCCGGTTTCGCCATCGTGAATCAGCACCGGCTGATAGCAGTAATGCCGATAATAGCCGTGGAATTCGGCAAACTCCTGTTGCCCGTGGGTCTCGTCGTCGGTGGAATCCACGTCGAGGATGATCCTGCCATCGGCAGGTCGTTGGCGATGCTCCAGCCAGTGATCCACCAGGGATTGCAACAGACGCTGGATCGTGTCGTTGTCCGCCGCGTTTTCCAGGCGAGTCAGCGTGGGCTGGCTTCCCAGGTCATCGTCGGGATCGAGTTCGCGGTCACAAGCGGTTTTCAAGGCAGGATCCGAGCGGAGCCTGTCGGCGTCGTTGGCGTCTTCGTAACCGCAGCAGATCTGGAACACCCGCTGGCGCAGGAGATCCTCCACCGTGTGGCGAATGCGGTTCGGGTCACGGCGATCTTCAAGACAACCGGACAGGCGATGGATCAGGCCAACCCGGCGTTCCACCTCCCGCAACAGCAGGATTCCTCCGTCGGAAGCGATGGCTCCACCATTGAAATCGACCGATATTGTGCGTTTTCCGATTGCGCCAAGCTCAAGTTTTCCGCTACACTGCGTCATGGGCGTTTCCTCTGTTTTATCACTACAAGTGCTTGATCTCACTCGATAAAACAGAAAACGCCCTTTCGTTATTCCCGACATTGTGAATTATTCAGGCTAGATAGTGTCGTCACGAGATATCCAGCCAAAGAAAGAGGCATCGAATATGAACGGCGGCGAGGAAAGATGCGGCATTTTTTGCGTATCTCGTAGCAATTCCCCTCCAGCGTTTCAGCTTCAAAAAGGCATTTTCGACCAGATGCCGCGCACGGTAAAGCTCTTTGTCGTAGGGTCGTTGGACCTTCCGATTCTTCTTCGGCGGGATGACCACCTCCATCTCCGCATTTTCGGCTTCTTCGATAATCTTGTCCGTATCGTAGCCACGATCGGCCAGCAGATACTCGGCATCGATCCCTTCGATCAGTGCGCAAGCCTCCTTGCAATCTGCTCGTGGACCCTCCGTAACAATCGCTCGGACCGGATTACCATGCGCATCCACGGCCAGGTGTATTTTAGTGTTGAGCCCCCTTTTGTGCGGCCCATCGCCTGGTTGCCGCCTTTCGCTCCTGCCGCGTGCGGGTGAACTTTGACGTGGCTGGCGTCGATCATCAACCATTCGTAATCGGGATCGTCGATGAGGATTTCGAGCAATCCCTCCCAGATTCCTTTATCGCGCCACCGGCAAAAGCGACGGTTGGTGTTGTTCCAGTCGCCATAATCCGGCGGCAGATCACGCCACGGAGCACCGGTGCGAAGAATCCAGAAAACAGCATTGATGAAGCGTCGATTGTCTTCGGCAACACCACCCCAAGAACCTTTGCGTCCCGGTAAATGAGGTTCCAAGAGTTCCCATGCATGATCGGAAATGTCATGACGATGATAGGCGGCTTCCATAGCAGTTCCCTTTGATATATTCTATTCAAAAGAAATATATCAAAAAGACAATGATCATGTCTAGAATATTCGACTTCTCGTGACGACACTATCTAGATGGGTGAAGTAAAAAGGAAGAGGTGTGACCTCTTCCAACTGATCACTCGCGCCAGTTATTGAGCATTCCGTACTCCCCCAACACCTGCAGCACAGACCACGGATCGACAGCCCGGCCATCGCCGCCGAGGACGCTGTCCAGAATGACCCAGAACTCGTCCAGGTCGCCCTGCCAGTCCTCGACGGCGTCAAGCAGTTCCGCCACCTGGTCGGGATTCAGGCCGACGAGTTGCAGTTTGGCGAGGATGTCGTCGTCGGGATGCGTGTTGCCCGCATGTTCTGTGAGACGTCGATCCAGTCCGAAGCCGAGATCGAATTGCCGACCAGTTGTGAGCACTTCCCGACGGAAGTGCGCCATCTGGGATGTAGATACTCACTCAAGTTTCGGGGTTCGTTGATCACGCCGAGATGACGATTTCGTCCTCCTCCAGGTCTTGCGAGGTAAGTTGAAGAGCCTTTTCCAAAAACGCTTCCACGGCGGAGTCGATCACTTCTGCGACGCGGGCAAGGGTCTTCTCGCCCAGTTCTTCTCGCAGAGCATCCAACGCACCGTGGATCAGGGCCTTGAACAGCGCCCACAACAAGGAGGCAAAGGTCAGGGTTGGTGTTTACGACACCGGATGCCCAGACGTTGTGCAAGCATCCCAAGACGACTGGTCGGCACATGACGATAGTCGTCGGAAACTGCCATCTCGTGCATCAGGCGAACCTCTTCCGGTGTCAACTGGGTGGGGTGGTTCGCGGGACATGACGCGCGATCATCAAGCGAGCAACCCGCCGCCTTCCCACGACACCAGATGTGATACCGAGAAGGGCTGATGCCGACGATGGACAGAACCGCCTTCACGGGTATGGCCCGACAGCCTCTTTCAATGGCTGAGAGCAGTTTCTTTTTATCCGCACCCTCGGGCAACCTCTGCTGGTCCAAACGGTTCTTGGAAATCCGGCAGAGGGTCTGGAGCAATATCATCACAGCCGTTACGATCCGTAAACGTCGTTCCAGCTTCAAAATCCGCTGACGGACCAAAGGATCATCGGTCATGTCGAAAATCTCATGGCTCACGACTTCCAGTTCAGGTCCATGCAACCAGCCATTGATCGTAGATCTGGGAACCTCGAGATCTTTAGCCAAGCTCACATCGCCAGTTTTTCGGACGTATTCGCGAAGTCGATGGTCGTAAACGCGCTTTTTCTGTGGAGTTGGTTTCATTGTCGTATCATACTACAGAATCGTCGGATTCAAAGAAATATCATTGCTCAGCCATTTTGACCGACGGATGGCATGTACGGACCACCGGACGCTTTTCTCCAGAAGGCATTGACGAACAGCACAGAAAACAACCAATAACCGGTTTTTCTCGTTTCGGTTTTTGACTGTCTCGCATCATTGTCTTCTCTTTCTAAGTGCTTCATCAATTTTATTATAGTCATACAATCGAATGTATTCAAGTAATATCAATGTTTTCAATCTTTAGATCGGTTGAACTAGTAGTTCACTGTACGAAGATAAAAGCTAACGCAATAATCAGAACCTAGCCAAGATTAGGTGTCTCATGGTTGAGCAAAACTTTTCGAAAATAACCTATCCATTAGGGATTCATTTCCTGGTAAACTCTGTTACGGACTTCATATTCTGAGGCAAGGACATAAAGACGTACAGGCAATGTGTTGTCCAATGCAACCGAGTTCAACGTAATCTGTCGCCCCAAAACATCAATGGAATCCCTGATGTCGATGGTTTCCCGATGTAAAACCTCGAAAACATCAATAATGCCAAAGTCTTTGGGCACCTCCACGTGTATGGT
The DNA here is from genome assembly GCA_963663525.2 of Myxococcota bacterium. Classification (GTDB taxonomy): domain Bacteria; phylum Myxococcota_A; class SURF-8; order SURF-8. The sequence goes on along the minus strand of CAXXHC010000001.1, from coordinate 198,318 downwards.
TGGATTATTAGGAGCAAAAACCCAATGTGGAACGGTCAGCTCATTGATCAGCGCACCGCCACAGGAGATGTCTGTAGGTCCGGAGGTGGTTAGGGTGTTAATGACCACGACCACCAGCGCATCACGGGAGCGTATCACTTCCGACAAGGTGTCGGGACCGCTGTGCACCATCCCCGTGATGTCGCCTTCGCGCAGCAGGTGACGCACGCCTCGGTACATCCAGCTCACTTGCGAGATAGCTTCCCACCGTTCGGGGTTGTGTTCGGCTTCGTCTTCATTGGTCTGAAACCACATCAGTCCTTTACCGCCAGCTGCAGCTACCATCAAGCCCTGAGCCAGGATTTCCTGGGGATTGGGTTGAGCATGAATCTTGTTACCCAGCAGATCCGTTCGGTTCCATGCCGGACTTAATCCCTGAGTATATTGCCAGGTGGTCCAAGGCATGTGGTTGTTGCGCGTATTCACCAAGTAGTCATACGGAGCACGCAAAGGCGGATGAATCCCCCACTGGGTGATATGAGGTGCACAGGCGGCAACATACAGATCGATTCCTTGAATGTCGGCCATACCGGCAACCGTACCAACATGGCCGTTGGTTTTGGCTCCGTTGTATACGGGAAGCTCGGGGAAGTACTCCCAGGAAACACGAGCTTTCGCGGCCTTACCCGCAGGTTTGGGTGTGCCGTCATCTTCATAAAGTTCACCGTCCGATTCGTCACCGGTCATCACACCTGCAATCGCGTCCGTATTGATGAAGGCTCCGCTTGGATCGTTCCAGTCGGTGAAGTCATCGTCCATCAACAGGTGCAGATGCTCCGTGTTCGGTGCCGTTTGCGCCATGAAAGAGGCATAGTCCAAGTCGCAACGGTCGGCGAGAGAGCCACTGAACATGAAGGTGTCGATACCTGCATCTCTATGGTCGTCCCATTCCGGCTCGTTGTTGCCTCCGGGAAAAGGACATTGACTGGAATTTTGCCAGGTTTCAATGGGAAAAAACGGTCTGATGACGCGTCCTACACCCACCGTCGGTACGGTGTCCTCGAACTCGATCACTACGGTCCATGGAGCACCAGGCGTGATAGGTATGCAGGATGGAATGGTCCACAGGGCGGATTCACCTGGATCAATTCGACTATTCGAGATGCAGGCAATGTCGGAAGCCAGCACATCGTGTCCATTGAGCAATACCTTAGTTGCATGATGGGAAGACGAATCTGTGTTTTTTACATGCAGCAGCCATGTTTCTAATTCTTCGCTTACCGACAGATAGGTCAACAAAACCGAACTTTGCTGAACGGGGAAAGCTCCATCGATGGCGATGCCTGCGTTGGTCGTGATCGTGATCTGTCCACTGGTTGCGCTGTCCCAAGCTGGGTTGCGGGAATGGAAAGCAAACCACACAGGCTCACCGGCAATTACTTGCGTAGGCCAAACGTGGTACCATTCCATCAACGGTTCGACCAGCAAGTTCTCTACGTTTTGCCCGTTAATCGCAACACTCGTTACGGTCCCCGTCACGGCTGAAATTGCCGCGATGTGAAAACGTCCGCCATTTACCGGGTAATCGGTATACTCGTTATAAAAATTGTCTGTGAAATAGTAGTCCTTGCGATAGGAAGCCCATATTCCAGTTTCCGTGCCCCCAAGTTGACAAGCACCTCCTTCCGGATGACAGCGCACAATCGGGGGAATCAGATACTCGCTGAAATTCTCCACGCATTGGCCGTTCTCGCAGATGCAGTCATCGTTCGGGCATTCGCAGGATGATCCGTTTTGAGATGGATCGGAAACCAATTCGCATTGCCAGCACTCGGGGTAGTCATACAGTTCACAATCGTAGACTTGACAAAAGGGTGGCTCCGGTCCCTCCCACATATCGGGACACCGATTCTCTTCCTCAACTTCGAGTTCTTCTGGCGTATCCAAGTTTTCCCGGATGTCGAATTCACCATCCAACATGGGATCATCATCTCCAGGCAAATCTGTCCATTCCATTTCAATGTCCGGAGTCTCAGAATGAGTATCAACCCAATCTGTTGTTTCGATTTCGCTGTCGGATTCGGAAAGCCGTTCAGATAAATCTCCCTCCTGTAATGGTTCCGAACTGTTATCGCAAGCCACCAAGAAGAATGTCGCCATAATGACGAGAAGACTTGTTGGAAAATTCATGGCATGCTCCATCAAATGAAACAGGGTGTCATAACGAACGACAATCTATGTGCTTGTCAATGGTGACCGTATCATGACGCTACAATCTACAAGGCGTTGATCGTGGAATACCTTGGCACCTGGACCATTATACGCTCTTATTTTTCTTTCGAACTATAGGAGATGCTATCTGTTTCCTGTTTTTCAGGAGTTGGGGAAGATCCTGGAAATGTGGCCTCATGGACCGTTTTCTCTTCTTTTTTCGATCCGAACCCCCACAATTTGAAAGGTATTTGCACACCCGTTTGTATCATATCCACGGCTCGGCAGTTCTTACCGGGAATCAATGCCAGACTCTTATACGCAGCATAGATCTGCAACGGCACACCGAACCGCAGTAAACTGAATGTAGCTTTGAATTGGAGATAGTTTTTATATCCTGGCTTGTAGTCCTGTTCCCGCTCCCAGTCCCAATGTGGTGCTTTGCTCGACCAGTTCGACTGCTGCGTATGCGCGAAAGTGTATCGCACGGACATTACGATCATTGCAGGAAGGTTTTTCGCAGCTTCCTCATCGTGACCGACAATCCAGGTGGGACGAGCTGGACCGATATAGGGCGATCCCGCTAGATCAAGGGAAAAACCTGAAATATCACCGGGATCGAGACGGTATCTGTCTCCAACGTAATATTCATAGTTGAGTAGCAGAGGGTTTTTCTCTCCGGTAGGGGTTTGGAAGCTTCTCTCGAAAAAGGTTTCGTAGAACAAGTCGACGCCCAATACCAGCTTTTTGTGTAAAACACCATCGAAACGTTTATCCATACCCAAGTGAACGGCAATGTCTCCTTGAGTCTGGAGATCCCAGTTGGTAGTGCCTATCGTCACCACTTCTTCCGGATCCGCCTTTTTTCCTGTAGGAATGTTTCCGGAGAGCATCAAAGCGATATCCCACAAAGCTTTCTTTTTGAACCAGTCGATATGATCCGTCCAGCGGTAGCGAAGCCCGACAATCAGATCGGCAATTTGTCCTCTGTTGCCGTGAAACGCCTGCGGTTTGGGTTGTCCCATAGCTTCAGCCCATTCCCAGAAATCATCCCCGCTGAACGATCGACCAAGACGGGACTGGTAATTTCCCGGTTCCCAGATCAGATTCGGTTCGATATCGGTTTTCAGGACAACAGGAATCCCCAGACCAAACGAAAGATTGTCGAGAATACCGAACTGCAACTGGCTGATCAGCAACAGGTTTTTGACCTCAGGTTTAGGGCGCAAGATACCCTGCAAACCCGCCCCCGGTTCGTAGCGTTCCAATTCATCGATGATCGGTATTTCATTGCCATGGTTGTCATAGCGGCTATCGAGCCAAGCGAAAATAACTGACTCATCCATTAAAAAAGCATGCTTGGGCAGAGTATCTGTAAAACCCGCCCAAGCACTTCCAACCGGGGTTAAGAAGGTAAAAAGAAATGTTAGAAAAAATGCCGAGAAGGATCGATTATTCATCGTTTTGCACCTCCCCATTCAGCGCTGCTTGTAAGTCAAATGCAATAAACGGCATATCCGTTGCCGGAACACCTCCCATTGCATAATGCAAACGCCTGGCAGCAGGTTCCATAATGACGGCAATCATTGAATCCACATCATCTACCAACTCCGGCTTGCGAAGAATACCGATAGCGGTTTCCAGATCGATCTTGCCGTAATTCTTATGGATTTCCTCTCCGAGTACGTGGTAAGCCTGGATGGAACGGGTATAATAGGAACTCCATTCACGCTGTTCGCGTGGTGAAAACGGTCCGAACAATGAAATCGGCGCCATGTCGTCGGTATTTTTCACATAGTGACTGGCCATCCGCAGATCGTCGGGCCCTATGCTGCTCCAACGTTCACCTTGGGGATTAAGGTTTCCTTCTAACGAATCGTCCGGTGTGTAAAAAGAAAACCCGTCTCGCTCTGAATACTCCGTACTGCCGCGTTCGAATTCCTGCTGACTACTGGCGTCCAACTCGACAGCGGCGATACTCCCCTGTGCATCGCCAAGCAAGATATTCCACCCAAAGGTCTGTCCGACGCTATGCAGGTATCCTAATCCTTCTTCAACGGTTTTTGATCCTGCTAACAATTCCCGCCCCATCAGGCCCATAGGCCGTCCTGTTACAAGAAGTTTGACATCGTCGAGAATCATCGCCAACCCAGATAAGTCGGGTTGTGCAAGTATTTCCGACACATGATCGTAGATCGACTGAATCACATTTCCAACCATTGGGCTATCTAACGTATCGGAATTATTGACAGTATAAGCTAGCCCATCGGCATTCATGCCATGAAATCCCCAGATGATTCCGGTCCAGCCCAAAGTAACGTGTGCAATACCATCGTCAGGTTCGTGTAGAGCAAGCAGCGTATGTTCGTGCATGATATCACTGTCCACCAGAATATAGTGATGAGCAAGTAAAGGATCGCTCTGGCCTTCGGGGCGGGCTTCGCCACGCACGGCAAAACTGAACGTCGGAGCTTTCGTACCATCCGGGAGTCCCATGTTACTGATTTCGTGGAGTTTCTCGCCATTGCCGTATACATCTTTGTACCCAGCCGTTGTGAAAACGAAGCGCTCGTCACGCATGCTTCGAGCATGGAAAGGTTCTGGTGTGTAAAAGCGGCTCATATCCTGTACTTGTACCGTTACCGAAACTTTGGATGCCTCCGGCAATCCTTCAGGTGGTGTGAAAATCACTTCGTATTCGCCATCGCAGTCTAGCGAATGCCGATACATAGGCTCCTTTTCTTCGCCTTCCTTTTCGGGAGGTTCATGGTAAATGACTTCGAAGTAGGAACGGTCCTGCTCGTCGGCATATATATAAAGGCGGTCGTTCAATCGTAGTCGCAACGTTTCGGGATCGATACAGCCTGGATCGAGGGGCTCGACGCAATCGGGATCGAAGCATTCCATACTGATATTGGGTCGGAGACATAAACTGGCCGGCCCGCCAATGCATTCTCGGGAAAGAAGTTCTTCGTTTTCGCAACCCTCCGAGATACATTCGGGGTTGACGCATTCACGACGAGCGACACGCTGTCCGATAGGTTCGACGTTTCCGGCATCGGCACAGCTATGACCCGTCAACGTTTCGTCGATCAGCACGAAGCGGATGGCGGCATCGGTGGGGACTTCCAACATGGAAGCCACCATCGTGGATTCATAGAGAATTTTAAGTTCCTGGTCTTCATCCACCAGAAAATTGCCGTTATTGTCGATATCGTCTTTCAGATTTTCCGTAATAAATTCCAATTCGATGATATGGGGTTTTTGTATAGCCTGAATGAACAGAGAAACCGCACGAAAAGCCATCATGGTGTCCATGAAAGTATTCAATAGCAGGATTTTTTCGAATTCAATTCCGGAACCGTCCGCGATACCGTGCATTTCATTCTTGAATTCCTCGGGAATGTAGCCGTCATCATAAAGATGCTGGCCGCTTTCGAGAAGCATCAAGTAGGAAAACTGTCCATTGTCGTATTTCTCGTCGTAATAGAGGCCGAGCACCGGGGCAATATTCGCTCGTTCCAGATTCAGGTAAGGAAGCAAGGAATTTTCCAGCAAGCGAGTATAAATAGAACGGATATCGTTGGCGAAACGTTTCCCGTGCTGCACTCCTCGATCGTAGGCGTCTCCTTGGAAATGAGCCAGTCGAACATTGGGTGGAGCTTTGGCCTGATCACAGGCACAAAAGCTGGCAAGAAATAGAAGAATCAAGACTGCCGTCGAAATCCTGCGTTGTACCATTGCTGTAAAGCCTCCAAAAACACATAAACTGTTTTACCCTGGATTATTCATGAAAAATCTACCGCGACTTGAAAACTCTCTATCTTTCACTCGTCTCATGAATTTTTATCATCAACATACTCTCAAGAATGTTTCCATTAAAAAAACTTCCAACCTAATGAAATTCCTTCAATTTTCGGTGTATCGCTATGATTTTCATGAATAATCAGGGATTAAAGTATTACATGTATGCGATACCTTCACCTCGGTATGTTTTCACTCGGTCCACAATATTATTCCCGGAAATCAGCGCTAATTCGTGAAATCTCTCGCATAGTTCTCCGGCTTTAGCATGTTGAAAAATCACGGGTGCTCCCAAACCTAGTTCCGGCGTGTTTTTCGACAATTTCAACGGGGTTTGAACTTCACCTGCCCCTTCGAGCGACAAAAGAGAAAGCCCTTCTGGATAAATCGGAACAGGCAGTTTGTCTTTTCCAGCCGGACCGCTGGCGACATATCCACCTCCCAGACAGGTAATAATGTCTTTGGCGGGTCGTCGCACGACGGGAATGGCAAAAAAGGCTGAAGGAACAAACGAAACCTTGGAGTAATGCCAGAAAAGCGCAGGAGCATAAAAAGCTGAACCGGCTGTAATTTCAGTAACATAAGGATCATTAGAAGTATCTACCAGGCTGCCGCTCCCCCCTCCGTTGACGATTTCAAGTGCTAAGCCGATCCGTTTCAGTTCTTCCACCACTGCGTCACGGCGGAGTGTTAATTCGTGAATCGAAAGACGCTTGATCAAACGCAACGTCGTATTTTTCAGAGCTTTGTGGGGAACGGCATCGTTGGGTCCGGCGATATGAGCTTCATATCCCATTAACCCTACGACTGCCACATGAGACAGGCTCAAAGCATGCTTGGCAAAAGCGGCGGCATCTTTCGGAGTACGAATCGGGCTGCGACGCATACCCAGGTGCAAAGTGGACCCGGCAGGACGATAGGACAGATCGATTTCCAGGCAGGTTTTCAAAACCGTACCGAACCGGCGACCAATTTCTTCCAATCGATCCAAGTGTTCAATGGAATCAACCATCATCCGAACACAAACGTTTCGACACGTAAGCTTGGCAAAGGCTTCCAGATCGGCTTTTTCGAAACTTGGGTAGGCAACAATGAAATCATCGAAGTCTTGCTCAGCCAGAAAAGCGGTTTCCCGCATATGAAAGGTCATTACCCCTTGAAACAGCGGTCCGCCTCGATCGAGAATCCGCCGAATCAATGTGGGGCAACGCAGTGATTTGCTATGAATTCGCACGAATTTCCCTGTGTATCTCAAGGCTTCCGCAACCGTTTCTATGTTGCGATCGAAATGGGAAAGATCCACGAAAGCACAGGGCAGACTTTCTCCTTTAAGGGCGTGACGGTATCGATTGTATTGGTCAGCAACGGGTTGCATGGCAGTTTTCCAACAGCAAATGGTCGTAAACGTACACCGGAAAGAATGTGGATGAACGCATTCGTAAATTTTTCGTTTGAAAATCCTCTTGTAACCCTGTATACAAAAACTAGGACTTAGTGTCAATTTTATCAGTACCGAGTATCAAAATACAGGCCACGCCACATTTTATCAAGGAGATGTCGATGTCGAACTTGACCGATGGTCCCGTTTTACGTTTGGACCGCATCACTCACAGCCAGATCAGTGAATTGGACAAAAAGCGAACTATGGTCATTGCCACGATGAGTCCGCTGGAAGTACATGGTCCTCACCTTCCACTTGGACAAGATTTGTTTGAAGCCTATGCCATTGCCGAGAAAACAGCCTTGAAAGTATCCGAAACCCTGGAGGGTTGGAGTTTCATTCTACTGCCGCCGGTTCCGGTGGCAATCGACTGCGTGCCGCATTTGGGGTCGGTCAATTTTCCGGTCAAGCTTGTACGGGACGTAGCCTATCACCTTTTAGAACCTTTTGCGAAAAAGGGATTCGCACGCTTGGCTTTTTCAAGCTTTCACGGCGGTCCACGTCATATTTGTTCGCTGGAGTCGGCGTCGATGAGACTATTTGACAAGTATGGAATTCCAACAGTGAGCCTTTTTTCGGTAGTTCTTTCCCGCGTGATGGAAGGCGATGTGTTTTTCGAGGGAATCGAAAACACACCAGGACGCGAAATCGATACGATGCAACTCAAGCAGGACCACCATGGTGGGTTTGTGGAAACTTCGCTTGGTTTACACCTCTGGCCTGAATATGTCAAAGAAGGGTGGGATAAGTTACCCCCCTTGGTGGCAGTTGAAAATGTCAGTAAAGAAACGAACGATTCGTTCCTCTACGGTTACGACGGCGATCCTACAGTGCTGGAAAAACTACGTCAGGTTAAAGAAACCGTGGCCAGCGTTTATCGCTCGATGAAGCACTTCAACGAACATACGTATTTCGGCTACCCGGCAATGGCTTCCACCGAACAGGGGCGAGATCTTTTCGAGCACTTAACCGGTATCGCTCATGACAGTATCTGCGAATTCATCGAAAAAGGCATGGAAATGGACGTGCATTCGCCGCTTTGGAAATTCCACGGATTTTTACTGAATGGTGCAGTCAACAAAGTTGCCAACGACTGGCTCAAACTGTACAGCGAATAGGACGATTTTCCATGCTTTCTCGGCTACTTATACTGACTTGGTGTTTATGGTTTCTTGCATTCGGTCTCCTCTCTTCATGTGACTCTGATAACGGAGCAAACGAACCCGAAAAGGGTGACATGGAAAGAGAGTTGGAAGCCCCCCTTACCGTTGAAGCCATTGTAGAAGCAGATCGAACAGGGTTTTTTTTCAATCGGCCTTACCCGAGCGATGAATTACTCAGTTTAGAAGGTACTTTGGACCTTTCGACGTTTCCTGCCTCCCCGTTGTCTATCGGAAACGACTTGATTCAAGGATGGATAAGACAGATCGGAAAAGCGGTTCGTGGATTTCCTGCCTTGCCATTAATCGTTTTCCGTTTTGAGGAAGTACTGATGGTAGACGAACGGTACAATGGAGAGGAAGACGACCCGATCCGTTGCCGTTCACTCGACTCAGAGGATAGGGTTCCACTTGTGGTTCGTTTTCTCGCCGACCCGGTGGGCGATCCTTTTCTTCCTTCCAACAGTCTTATACTAATGCCGCAACCTAGCCATCCACTGAGACTTGGGGAACGCTATATCGTGGAAATCGACCAACGACTAGCGACTGCCCCGCAAAACTACGTTTTACCTGAGCAGGCCAGTGAAAACAGTGCGGTAGCAACGGTTTTTACCGTGGCAGATCATCTGGCCGAGTACCACAGCTTACTGAACTACACTGATAAATTGATAACGACCGAACCGACATTGCTCGATCCCGATGAAAACGGTCTGCGCGAAGTGGTGGAACTTGGATATCACCAGGGAACGACACCCAACGACAAAAAATCGACTCTTTGCACGGTGCGGTTTGCCGATGGTGCAATTGAAACGACCTATCTTGACAACCGGGATGGAACTCCTGAGCAGGTGCTGGACTTGACCGAAGGACCGTTCAATGTTTTTCAGACAACGATTCAGACCGCCGCCTTTCAAGAGCCCGAAGGTCGTCCGTACATTTCACCCGGAACAGGATTCATTTCGGACTGTGGACGTAGCGATGGTTGGATTCTTTTCGATGAGAATAACAATCTCACCACCCCACCACATGCCGAAGATATTAGAGTCGTGATACAAGTACCAAGGGAATTAAACGGTCCTCATGCTGTAGTTCTCTGGTTGCACGGTTCGGGTGGGGACGCCTACGAACCAGCGGCTCGCATCAACCCGGAAGACCGCCTTCAACAACTGCGTTCGGTACTTGCCGACTTGGGTGCAGTGATCGTAAGTGCCGATTTGCCCTTGTACGGACAACGTTATCCGATGATCGACGAAGGTTATTCCAAAGATCTTGGCTTTTACAATGTCGCCAATCTCGTGGCATACAGGGACAATTTGCGTCAAGGTGCGATCGACGCGCATATTTTGTTTCGATTTGTTCGAGAACGACTTCCTGCGCTTTTGGGAAACAGCCGTATTGATGTGGATCGAATCGGAGCATTTGGCCATTCGCTAGGTTCTCAAATACAGATGCTGGCCGCCGTGGCGCAGCAAGGGGAAGGACCGAAAAAAGTATTGCTCAGTGGTTCAGGTGGATTTATCAGTAACTATCTTGTGTCTGCCAATGTTTTAGTATCGAATTCTTCGATCACGGATTTCGTCTTTCTACTCGCCAATGAAACTCCTCCGGAAAACGTCACCGGAAACGCGGTACTTGGTGCTTTGTTCGGTGTCCCTTCCGCTGCTTGGGAGCACGTTGATCGCTTCCATCCACTGTTGCAGCTTTTTCAGACGATTATCGATCCTTCGGATCCATTGAGTATGGCACGTTTGAGCCGGACACCGATGACTCTAAGCATGGGTATCGGTGACCGCCAGGCTCCGAACGAAGGAAGCCGGTGGCTGACAGAGACGCTGCCGGAAGGCACACTGATCGAATGCCAACCGCAATCCGACTACGATGGTCACTACTGTATGTTTCGTGAAGACAGGGGGCAAGAAACGCTTCGCCAGTTTGTCGAAGGATTGTAAAAAAACATATTTTAGGAGTTCCGTTCACTTTGTTCACTACACTCGCCTCAATGTTTTTCTCTTTGAAACTTGTTTACGCCGAAAAACCTCTGCCTCTATGGCTTGGATTTTATCCGGTCGGCAACCCCTCTGCGAACGGCATCGAATACACCGGGCAAGCTGTTTTTCGTCAGGAGATTCAGGATGAAATCCGGCAATGGAAGTCCCGGGTCGGAATAGACGTTGTAAACCATCAACGTTTTGCGGCCTTGGCTGTAGGGAAAGAATTTATAAAAGGCGCTGGAATCCTTGATATCTCCATGAATGAACTCCTGGTCTACATAATGATCTCCCAGATGAAGAAAGCGCATACGGTAGGAAATTGTCTTGAAGGCGACTTTCAATCTCAGGTCTACTGTGGCGAGATTGCCGTTCCAGGTAACGGAAATTTTTTCCATGTGAGGGAAATAGTTCGGTTTTTTCGGATAATCCTTCATGAAAGCCATCACAGTTTTAGGTGGAACATCGATGCTTCCTATCGCTTCGTAACGACGTTTGTCTCCGTTTTCACTGAGTTTCCGTATAAGCACCTCGCCCTTGGCAATTTTGTTCAGGTCCTCTTTCGTCAGTTTTGGAAGAGAACCGAGCTTTTTCTTGCCAAGAGCAGCCGCCTGGGCTTCTGGAACGGGTTTAAGTCGGGGAGACGGATTGACGAACCGTGGTTCGTCGGCGTGTGTCGGTTGCGGTACTACCCATCCGGTGACCATCAAAAGGAACCAGAACCATCCCATCGGAAAACGGATCGAGCGCATGGAAACCTCCTGTAAAAATAAGACTCAGTTCTATATAAAATTTAGGTTCTATTGACATTCAAACTCTTTTACACTACCATCACGATGCACGCGAATGTTTTTTGGGAAAAGTACGGATTCTTTACGGAAAGGTCTAAAAGTATTATGGAGATTTCTCTGCGAGAGAGAAAGAAAATCAAAAGTCGCCAGGCTTTGGCAGACGCAGCCAGCCAGCTTTTTCTTGAAAAAGGGTTCGAAAACACAACGGCGGACGAGATCGCCGAGAAGGCCGAATTGTCGCGCAGCACGTTTTTTCGATACTTTAAAACCAAGGAAGCGGTGGTTTTTCCTCAACAACAGGAACGTATGGAACGGTTGAGGGAATTGATCCGCAATCACGAAAAAGACCACACGCCTTTCGGAGCGGTCAAGCTGGGTTTGTTGGATATGGCCGCTTACTTCATGGAACACCGCGATGAATTGACAGTCCAACGACGGATCGTACAGGCTTCTCCTTCGTTGCAGTATCGGCAGGTCGATTTTGATCGTGAATGGGAAGATGTGATTGCTGAACACTTGTTGGCTGCGACCCGATTCAAACGGGCGGACGAACATCGTGCCCGGTACATTGCCGGGGCGGTTTTCGGATTGATCGAGGCTGTCTTGAGGGGATGGTTCGATGAAGGTTGTCAAGGCGATTTGGTAAAAATGGGGGGAGACTCCATGGATATCCTAGTTGAAGGTATCGGTGGTGGAGAATTCGATCGATAATAGGAAATTCAGTTGAAAAGGAACAGAGAAAATGCTCCAAGCAGCGGAAAAAATCGTAGAAAAAATCAAAGAGACATTGGAAGAGAGCGGCATTCAGGAAAAAGCCGGAGAGTGGATGAACATGGTGCAAAGCGATGCTCCATGGTTGATTCGGGTTGCGTCGAAAGTTCCTTTCGCTCCTCAAATGATCGGGCCATTGATGGTGCTGGCTCGTTATCGCAAAGGCGGGAAAATCGATGTTCCCGAAAAGGGTTTATCGGAGAAAACCATCAAAGGAATGCTCGATTTTTACGGCTCGCTCGATATGGACGCCAATGGTGGCAAGGTCTTTGCCTACTATTACGATCCCGGACCTGAAGCCGAAGAACTGTCTCACGAAATCTATATGAAATTTCTCAAAACCAACGCTTTGGACCCGACGGTTTGCCCTTCCATCATGGCACTTGAAAACGAACTGGTGGAAATGAGCAAGGCGCATGTCAATGCCGGACCGGATGTTGTCGGGAATTTCACGACCGGTGGTACGGAAAGCATCATTCTGGCCGTGAAAACGGCGCGTAATTGGGCGAGAAAAAACAAACCGCAGGTCAAAGAGCCGGAAATGATTCTTCCGGTAACAGCCCATGCAGCGTTTCAGAAAGCTGCCGAATACCTGGATGTCAAACCGATTCGCGTCGAAGTCGATACCACGACGTATCAAGCCGATTGTAAAGCCATCGAGGAAGCAATCAACGAAAACACCATTCTTCTGGTAGGTTCCGCTCCATCCTACGCACATGGAGTGATCGATCCGATTCGTGAAATCGGACAACTTGCTCTCAAGCACGATTTACTTCTGCATGTGGATGCCTGTGTGGGAGGTTATCTGCTGCACAATTTTCGGAAACTCGGCGTGGATGTTCCCGGCTACGATTTCGCGGTGCCTGGGGTCACTTCCATTTCCATGGATTTGCACAAATACGGTTTCACGCCCAAACCTGCATCCATTGTTCTCTATAAAAACAAGGACTTGCGGCGTTTTCAGATCTTTTCGTTTTCCGGTTGGACCGGCTACACTATCGTCAATCCGACCTTCCAGAGTTCCCGAACCGGAGGACCGGTGGCGGCGGCATGGGCGGTGATGAATTTCCTCGGCCAGGATGGCTACATGAAACTGGCCAAAACCATTCTGGAAGGTACGCGCAAGCTCATCGCCGGGATCGAACGTATTCCGGACTTGTATGTTATGGGGCGTCCCCATATGAATCTCGTTGCGGTAACCAGCGATACGGTCAATGTGTTCCATATTGCCGACGAGATGAAGGAGAGGGGCTGGTACATACAACCGCAATTGGGCCTACGCAATTATCGTGAAAATTTCCATTTCAGCGTGCAGGCCGGAAACGTCCCCCATATCGATGCTTTGCTGAAAGACCTTGCCGAATCCACCGAAGCGGCGAAACGTCTTCCACGCTCTGCACTTGGAGAGAAAGTCGCTGCAGAATTCGGTACGCTCAAACCTCAGGAAATGACGGAAGACATTTTCTGGAAGATGTTGAAAATGGCCGGGATTCACACCTTCGATTTGCCGGAACGAATGGCGGAGATCAACGAAATTCTCAATGCGCTTGCTCCCGAGTTAGCCGATGAGCTTTTGCTTCGGTTCTTCAATGAAATCAACAAGTTCAAAGCTCAAGGCGAATGACGAAGCCCGTTGCCATACAAGAAAACCGAGACCGCTCGACGGACTCCATGACGGATACTACTCCGGTTGTTTCCAAGAAGATACTGATCTTCAGAATCGTCATGAGTGTACTGTTGATCATGGCTGCGATCGGTCTTTCGGCGCATCTGCTCAAGGAAGAGCTTCTCTGGCTTGGCCGGATGTTTGTGGAGAACCTCGGGGGATTGGGTGTCGCCTTGGGATTTTTCATCCCTGACAGCTTTCCCAATCCGGTTTGGCATGATGCGTTTCTGTTTTTCGCTCTCGTTGGTGGCATGCAGTTCTGGACGATTGTCTTCTGGGCCTATGGAGGAAGTATCACCGGGGCTAGCATCGGCTACTGGCTGGGGCGTTTGCTGAAAAATTCAGAGTGGTTCAAACGTTTCATGGCCAAACGGGGGATCAAAGACCGGGAAGGATTGCAGAAATACGGCCTTGGATTCATGGTGGTGGCGGCGATGTCGCCGTTGCCGTTTTCATTGGGTGCCTGGTCTTGTGGTGCTTTGGCCGTGCCGTTCTGGAAATTTTTTACCGCAGCACAAATTCGCCTTGTGCGGGTGGCTTTGTATCTATGGCTGATCGACATTGGAATCGTTCGTTTCGTGAAGTAATAAACATTAAAGGAGGCACGTCATGGCTCCCCGAATGAAGCAGTTTTTGCGCGATGCAGGCTTACCGCGAATTTATCAGCTAGGGATCGTGGTCAAAAGCGTACCGGAGTCGGTCCGATTCTATACGGATGTCATGGGAATTGCTCCATGGTATCGCGGAGAAGTCGGTAGCCAGGAAACCGTATATCACGGTCAGCGTGTCGAGATGGAAGCCGACATGGTGTTTGCCTATTCCGACAAGCTGATGATTGAATTGGTTGAGCCTAAAACCCAAGGGCCAGATATATATAACGATTTTCTACAAGAACGGGGTGAGGGGCTGCATCATCTCGGTATTGAAGTCAAAGATTTCGATCGCAAACTCAAAAAACTTACATCCATGGGGATCGAAGTGATTCAATCCGGAACGGTGGTCAGCAAAGGTGGTGCTGTTAGCAAAATGGCCTACCTGGATACGACCCGTCAGTGCGGGTATCCCATCGAACTCATGGAGACACGACTTTTCGGGTTGCCGGTTGGGAAAGGTCAATTCATGATGAACGTCGGTTGCCTGCTGGGGGACGCTTCCCGTGTAAAGGTCTGAAACGGCTCGTGAGGTTGACGATGATAAAGCGGTTTTCCGATAGCGCGTTTCGGCGTCGATGGGAACGATTTTGTATGATTTGCACATGCTTAATGCTGGTTTGGACCCTATGGGCCTGTGCATCGGACGAAACCGGAAACGCTTCTTTAGGAGATTCGGATGCTTCGGAGAACGAAAAAGAAATTGTACCATACGTTCCGGCAGCGGTTACAGCACGTTTCGAACCGGCAAAATTGGCGGAGGATTTCTATGCCGTGCCGTTTCCCAACGATCTGTTGTTGGATGCTTCCGGTGTACCCGACCTGAGCGCTTTTCCAAATCCTCACGAATTGGCTTATATTGAAGATTTCAAAGAGATGGCAAGTTATCGTCGGGTAGGCTGGCATCAGTCTCCAGTTTGCCTGTTTGTCTTTGACGGAGCGATTGAGACCCAAACGCTACCGGAAGATCCCTATGCTTTTTCGGACGAGTCAAGTCCCGTTCAACTTGTAGATATTACGAAGGGTTCACCTACCTATGGCCAACGTCTTCCTCTTTTGTGGCAGGTTGACGAAGACGCGGATTTTTATCAGCCGGGGCATTTGCTTGCTGTCATGCCGTATTACGGCTACGTCCTGCGTGAAGATACGACATATGCCTGTATGGTGACGGATTCGTTGAAAGACATCAATGGCCAAGCGGTTGGTCCGGACGAATCGATGTACCGCTTAATGCAGGGCCAGACGAGTGGAACGATGGAAGAACGGGTTTTGGAAGTCTACGATCCGTTATGGCGATATCTGCTTGAAAATAAAGATTTTTCTCCGGTTTCTGCAGCAGTGTTCACGACCGGGCACACGGCAAAATGGTTCAAAGAGTTGTACGACGATGTCGTCTCCCGCGAACGGGCTTTGTTGGCGGAGCCATTTCGGCAAACACGGGAAACCGAACGCTACCTCGTTCTGGAAGGCATGGCCGATGTGCCCATTTTTCGCGAAGGAGAACCACCCTACAATGAAAAAGGGCGGATGTTTTTCGACTCCAAAGGGTGTGCCGTCGTTCAGCACCGCGAACTCGCCCCCATTGCGCTTTCTATTCCTCGAAGTCCGATGCCGTCGGACGGATATCCGCTCGTGGTGTACATTCACGGATCCAACGGCTTGTCCACTCAGAACATCGATCGGGGGCCAGTAAAGGAACCTGGAGGCGAGCGCGAGAAAAACCTTGGCCCGGCTCACGAATTGGCTCCTGTTGGTATCGCTACGGCATCGATGGCACTACCGATGAATCCCGAACGTTTCGAACCTTATTTTTACGATGCGTATCAGAATCTCTCCAATATTCCTTCTATTATCGGGCAATACCAGCAAGCAGTGGTGGAACGAGGATTGTTGTTGAACCTGCTGGAATCTCTAGAGTTGGACACAAAGGAAATCATCGGCTATTCCGGGAATGAATCCCGAATCCGTTTCGATTTCGAACAGGGAATCATGGCAATGGGGCAATCACAAGGCGGGATGACGCTCAGTCTCTGGGCTCCTCTTGAACCGAGGATTCGTGCTTTAGCCCCTTCCGGAGTAGGTGGGATATACACGCTGATTTTTTTTCTCATCGACAACCCGCCGGTAGGTCCACTGTTGGACATGCTTTTAAACGTGGGAAATGAGCAGTTGAACGAGCGACATCCCATCTTGACCCTGCTTCAGATGGGTTTGGAGCATATCGATCCCATTGTGACGCTTCCCCATCTCGTGAAAGAACCTTTCGGTGGAATGCAGCCAAAACATTTATACCATCCGGCAGGTTATGTGGATTCCTATTTTCCGCCTGATTCCATTACGGCCTGGACCCTGGCCGTCGGAGCAGATCTGGCCGGAGAACGTATCTATCCGGAATTGTTCAAACATGTCGAGCAGTCCGGTGGTTGTCAGAAGGAATATCCCGTTTTCGGCAATCGCAGCATTGAAAAAGAATCCGTGACGGCTGTGGTTGTGCAATATCCCGAAGATGGCATTGCCGACGGACATCACATCAACTTCCAACTCGATGAACCGAAGTTTCAGTATCGTTGTTTTTTCAAGAGTTTTATCGAAACCGGCCTTCCGGTAGTCGTTGATCCGGAAACTCCTTCCAGGGATTGCCCGTAAGAAAAGGAACGTTCCGGTTTTCACGACAGATTCAGGAGAGATTCCATGGCTATTGAAAGCATCAATCCCGCTACCGGTGAATGTATTCGACAATTCGAAGAAGCATCGGAAACGGAGATCGACCAACGTTTGGAGATTGGCTGGAAAACCTATAGCGACTGGAAAGAACGATCGTTTGAATACCGTGCAGAAAAGTTGTTGCAGGTTGCACGAGTGCTAAAAAAAGATCGGGAACGCTTGGCTGGGATCATTACCAGCGAAATGGGCAAAGTTCTTGTCGAAGCAAGGGCGGAAATCGACAAATGCGCTCTGGTTTGTGAATTTTACGCCGAAAACGGTGAAACCTTCCTCGCGAGGCGTAACGAACCGAGCGATGCGAAAGAAAGCTATGTGGCCTACGAACCGCTGGGACCGGTTCTTGCCGTGATGCCGTGGAATTTTCCGTTCTGGCAGGTATTTCGCTTTGCCGCACCGGCGCTTATGGCTGGCAATACTGCCGTTCTCAAACACGCTTCGAACGTCCCCCAAGCCGCATTGGCTATCGAGGAAATTTTTCTCGAAAGCGGTTTGCCAGAAGGGGCGTTCACCACGTTGATGATTTCCTCCGCTCCGGTAGAAAAAGTGATCCGCGATCCGCGTATCCGAGCCGTAACGCTGACGGGTAGCGAAGCCGCAGGTCGCAAGGTGGCGGCTGTGGCTGGTTCGACACTGAAAAAATCGGTCATGGAACTTGGAGGTTCCGATCCTTTCATTGTTCTGGAAGATGCCGATATCGAACGTGCCGCCCAAACCGCTGCCTTTTCACGGTTACTCAATGCCGGACAAACCTGTATTGCCGCCAAGCGGTTTATCGTTGTCGAAGCGGTGGCCGATGTTTTTAAAAAAACTTTCAAAAGCAATTTATCTCAAGCGGTTACCGGGAATCCGCACCATGAGAAAAGCACAATGGGACCGCTGGCCCGTGAGGACCTTCGTGAAGAACTCCATCAGCAGGTTCAAGCGACTCTCGAAGAGGGAGCAACCCTGGAATTGGGGGGTGAAATTCCAGATGGTCCCGGTTTTTTCTACCCGGCGACTTTGTTGACAGGAGTACAGCCGGGTATGACTGCAGCAACGCAGGAAACTTTCGGTCCAGTAGCGGTACTGATGGTTGCGAAAGACGAGAACGAGGCGATCCGGTGGGCCAATCAATCGGCATATGGTCTTGGCGGAGCCGTGTGGACCGGTGATTTAGAGCGAGGCAAACGTGTGGCAAGGTGTATCGAAACAGGATCGGTCTTTGTCAACGGTTTTACCAAGTCGGATTCTCGTTTGCCGTTCGGTGGCATTAAAAACAGCGGGTACGGGCGCGAACTTTCTTATGAAGGCATTCGAGAATTCACCAATGTCAAAACCGTTTGGGCAGCACTGTAATCAAGAATAACTAATCAGAGATAACGTCGCTATAGGGGAGGATGGATAAATGGATGCCAAAACCCTTGAAATCATCAAACAAAAGGACAAGGCGAGTTGGATGCACCCTTTTACTTCGATAGGGGGTCATCTACAGGGAATTCCGCATGTTATCGAAAGTGCTGAAGGTACTATGCTCATCGACGCCGAGGGACGAAAGTATCTGGATGGTATGGCGGGGTTGTGGTGTGTCAACGTCGGTTACGGACGAACGGAACTTATCGAAGCGATGACGGAACAAGTACGGAAGCTGCCATATTATCAGAGTTTCGTTTCGTTTTCCAATGAACCTTCGGCATTGTTGGCAGACCGTTTGTGCCGCATGGCACCAGGAGAAATGAGCAAAGCTTTTTTTACGAATTCCGGTTCGGAAGCCAATGAAAGCATTATTAAAACCATTTGGTATTACAATAACTTACGAGGAAAACCACAAAAGAAGAAACTTATTGCTCGTAACATGGCCTATCATGGGGTGACTCTCGGCTCGGCGAGTTTGAGTGGTATTCCACGTCTGCACGAAATGTTCGATCTTCCATTAGATCGTTTTCTGCACGTCACTAAACCACATTTTTATCGGGAAGCTCAACCGGGAGAAGACGAGTTGGCATTCAGTGCTCGGTTGGCCGAGGAACTCGATCAATTGATCGTACGCGAAGGACCGGAAACTGTTGGGGCGTTTTTCGCTGAACCCGTTATGGCGGCGGGAGGGGTGCTTCCTCCACCCGAAGGCTATTTTGAAGCCATTGGGAAAGTCTTGAAAAAACATGATGTTTTATTCGTTGCAGACGAAGTGGTCTGTGGTTTCGGTCGTCTTGGAGCAACTTTTGGAAGTACAAAATACAACATTACTCCAGACTTTATGACTTTGGCCAAAGGCATTTCTAGTACCTATTTTCCCATTGCAGCCTTTTTGGTTTCCGAAAGCATCTGGAGTGTGCTTCGAGAGCACTCCGACGAGGCTACCCTATTCAATCACGGGCATACCACCAGTGCACATCCCGTCGGGGCTGCCGTGGCTATGGCCAATCTGGATATTGTCGAGAGGGAAAATCTGGTGGAACGAGCTGCCGAAATCGGAAGCTATTTACACACAAAACTCCATGAGGCGTTTTCAGAGCATCCCCTGGTGGGAGAAGTTCGTGGTACAGGTTTGATTGCTGCGGTGGAACTGGTTGAAAACAAAGAAAAAAAACGCTCTTTTCCTGTTGAGAAAAAGGCGGGTTGGAACTGGTATCAGTCGGTGTTGGAGGAAGGAATCGTCGTGCGTCCTATCGCAGATGCTCTGGCCATGTCTCCTCCTTTGATTATCTCAGAAAACGAGGTGGATTTCCTCGTCGATGGACTTTTTCGAGCTCTTGAGCGTGTTTCATAGGATTGGAATGCGAGTGTTCACAACGTAGAAATAGGAATGTATGTGCCTGTCAAGCGATAATGGGAGACTCCATTTACTTGAAAATACTGATCTTTTTCAAAGTGCCATTTTTGCCATTTCGTGTCAATGTATGCTATGAAATGTGAATTCGAAAGCAGAATTTGACCGATTATCAGGATGGAAACATCCAACAGCCTGCCTTCGATACTTACTTCAGGGAGGAAATAGTGATAACCTCATGAAAGCCAACAAAAAACCTTTGAACAGTTCGTTTATTATTGAATCACGGACGGTTGTTGGTGTGCTCTCTGTTTGACAATTTCCTTCGAATATAACCATCAGTCAATCGGTCGCGGACAGATATTTAACGAAATGTCCTACTCCCAGATAGCTCACGGGCAGTACGATTGTATCGTTTGGAGTGTTGAGTTGAACAGATCAAGGTTGAATCCGAGTCCGGGTTGGTCGGACGTGGTGTCAGTAGACGGCATGTACGGACCACCGGACGCTTTTGTCCAGAAGGTGTTGACCAACAGCACGGGTCGAAATTTCGGGAAACAACCTCCTTCATCCATGTAGATAGCTGAAATTATTACTTTTCCGCGAATTGATCCATGCGCTTCGTCCATGTTCCATCCATGTTCGACAATGATTATGTAGGAATAACGGCATATTATCCATGAGCGTCCATGGTGGTCCGCCCGGTGGAAGCCGAGGGTAAAATAAGGCCTAATTACCTGTAATAACAAGGGTATGATGATGTTGAGGTCCGATCGACCCGATCCTTGCATCCATGCGTGCGTCCATGACGCTATCGGCTCTCGCCGGTCGAGAGCGACTTGACGATTATCCGCGATACTATCACCGGGTGAAGGAGAGAATTTCACGACCGTCGCGACTTGCGATCCCGCCACGATATGCCGGGATGGACCATCCAATTATGACATAACGACAGCGACGCCGGTGTCAGAAAAGGCGCGAGTGTCCCCGACGCCGTCACCGTGACCTGTTTTCCGCCGTTATGTCCGGCTCACTATCGCCGTGTGATCCGTCGCGGACGGGTTTTCTGCGGGCGTGTCCATTGATGGTTCGGGAGTTATTTCCGGACGGAGTGACCGAATAGGCGTCCGCAGCCCGTTTTCAGGCATGGAAGCCAGTCAAGTTGTTATCCGATGCGTATCCGATAGGCGTCCGATGGCGATTCACCGGATAATTATCGGACGCTCACCGGACGATCATCGGATAACGGCCATTTGGGCCATCGGACGAAGTCAATGATTTCGATAGTTTACTGGACCTCATCGGATTCTTTGTTTTCTGAAAAAAATCATCCGATTTTCGCAGCTCGGAGCTGCTGGACATCGTCCCATAATACCGGCAATTCCGAACGAGCATGGAGTGTGCCTTTCGACTACGGTGATGTGGGCTCCATCAAAAAATGGTGGACTGCCTACTTGCGTTGTGTGCGTAGTGAACCATGAAGAAAGAATTGGTGTCCCCGGTAGGGTCGAGGACTGGCGCGTTGGCTTTAGGCCAGGCCTATCCGTTGCTCCCCGTTTCCTTTGGGAGTGCCTGTCCATGTCAAGCGATAATGGGAGACTCCATTTCGTTGAAAATACTGCGCTTTTTCAAAGGGCTGTTTTTTCCGTTTCAGGTCAATGTATGCTATGAAATGTGAATTTGAAAGCAGAATCTGATCGATTTTCCTGATTGTCAGGATGGAAGCATGACCGAAACGACCACGCGGAAACAACTCATCGTCTACGCCGTCTCCTTGCTTCTGAAAGCCGTCCTGCTTGCCGCCGCATGGGCGGGAAAAGCCAGGAGGAAGGGACTGGAATCCATCGCCGGGATGTCCGCCGACGAGAAGGACAAGGAGATCGTCTTTCTGCGCGATCAGATACATCAACTGAAAACCCAGGTAGAGATCCTACAGAAGCGCTGCCATGCCTCCTCGAAAAAGCCCCGCCACACCCTGAAAGAGCGATTGTTTATCCTCTGGCATATGGCGTTCTTCCAGATTCCGCGCAGCCATGTCAGCAGATATTTCGGCATCTCCATTTCGACCCTGTATCGCTGGCTGGAATGGATTCAGAGCAAGAAGGAGGATTCCGAACGCCAGGCCTGGAACAAGACGCCCGATGAACTGGCCTGGCTGGTCTGGCGCTTCGCCGGAGACAACATCCAGTGGGGCAGGATACGCATCGCCAACCAATTGAAAATGCTCGGTATCTTCCTGTCCGCCTCCACCGTTCGCAACATTCTCAATCGTCCCCAGCCCAAAGAGCCATCTCCGGCGAAATGCGCGGAGAAACGGGAGCTTCTCGACGAAAACGGCTGTCGCATTCCAGCCTGGTATCCCAATCATCTCTGGAGCGTGGAAAAGCCTGCCTTCGAGAGTATTTTGAGAGGGGAAACAGTAATAAATTCATTAATGAAAGAATGTACTCAATGACTGTGGAACTAGAGTATAATGACTTCCGCTTTTGATCTCAAAATTACTTGCTTGACGAATACCTCTTTCGACCACTTCCTCAATTCCATTTCCGCACGGACATGGTTTTTACCACAATGTCTGCTTTGCCGAATAACCGCTCTGACCAGTTTCCCGACACTGCGATCGTTTTGTCACAGCGAATTGATCCGTGATTGGGCGTACTTGGACGATGAGGGAATTTCTCTTGTCTCTTTCGTCTCATCATTCTCTAGAAACTCCATTTCAAAGGGTGTTCATCCTCATCGGACAAACGCAGATTCTTGCGTGATTACGCTATGTTGTCCAATCAGACCATGCCGAATCTCCGTTCTTTTTCATCCTCGTAATGCTGGAACACGTTCTGCAACAGTCGTTGTTGCCTGCGGAGAATGGTTTTTCGCAGCGGAAACCACCACCCTGAATGGAGGACGAAATGGAAATCATGAAAAACGAGCCTACGAAAAACGTAACGTTATCTGATGCTTGCCAACACTACCTGGAGTATCTGAACACCATCGGCCAGCGACAAAGTACGATCAAAACAGCGAAACGAACCCTGGATCTGCTGATCACTGGAATGGGGGAGAACAAGGAGCTTTCCAACATCCTCCCCGTTCATGTATCGACGTTTTTTAAAAGCGAACTGGCCATCATGCAACCAGGGAAAAATGGCATGAAGCCTCGCGCGAAAGCCAGTATCGTTCAGATTAAGCGGATCGTGAAGATGGCCTTGTGCTGGTGGTTCGAAACGGGCATGATCGAGAAACTTCCCCTGCCGAAAAGCGAATCCCGCTTCGCCAACCGAATGATTCACTCCGGCGTCGGTCATCGGGTTTGTACTCATGTCGAGCAGCGCTATGAAAGCCACGGGGATGCCTGAAATGGGGTCTCGCAAATGGCAGGTGAACGGCATGGGTGCTATTCTACGGACCATTCAGGGCTCTCCCCACCATCTCAGTGTCAATTCTGGGCACTGCAAATCGTGGCGTGATTTTGCAGGCTTGGTCGTTTCGTGACAAACGGAACAGAATTCAAAGACCTTCTTCGTCACCGTTCGGCTCGTGGAGGCATCGACGAGATTCCATGCCAGAAACCGATGCGAAAAGTCCCGTGATTACGATGGGTTACAGTCGCATTTTTCGCCCACAAAAACGTTGAATTGGACCGCAATCTGCATGACACAACAGACAACACGGCAACGACGCCGAAAAAGAAAGGATGAAAACAATGAGCACACGGACCGCCCAGCAAGCCTACAAAGAAAAGAGGAAGCAGATCAACAAACGCCTTGCCACCATCACGAAAGAACTCGATCGCCACGCCGAAGCGACTGAATCCATCCACTGGGTCATCATGGCGACATCGCCCACGTAGAGTGTCTGCTCCATCAGATCGAGGCTTTTTTGAAAAACGAAGACATCGACGATTGAAGGAGACAAATCATGGGTACAACCAAGACCCTGAAAGAAGCCTGCGAACAGTATCTGGAGCATTTGAAAGCGGTCGGCAAAAAGCCTTCTACCCTCGGTACAGCCCGACGCACGCTGGATCTTCTGATTTCTGAAATGGGCGAAGGCAAGGAGGTGAAAAAGATTCTTCCCTTGCATGTGGATAAATTCTTCAAGGGCGAGGCCGCCACCATGCAACCTGGGAAAGATGGCTTAAAACCCCGAGCCCAGGCCAGCATCCTGCAGATCCGCCGCATCGTGCGCCAGGCGCTGGTGTACTGGCACGATCAGGGATTCAGCCCATCGGTAGCCTTGCCAAAAGACGACAAAAAGTACCTGGAGCCGAACGTCAAAAAATCCCAATCTCCCCAAGCCGACACGGAGGAAAAGTAAACCATGGACCGCGTTCGAAAAGGAGATCACATAAAACTTATCCGAATGCCAAACGATCCCGATCCGATCCCACCCGGGTCCGAAGGCATCGTGATCGAGATCACCGAAGGTCCGCTGGCGCAGATTTCGGTCGAGTGGATCGGGATGGAGCGCAGCCTGGTATTGATTCCCGGTGTGGATATCTTCGAGATCGTCACGTCCGTGAAAAACGAGGAGGATTCACCATGACACGAAGCATCGGCATCGGCTATCGAGGCGGGACTTCTCGCTTTGGTCTCACACCTATCGATAGGAAAAGGTTGCACGGCTTCAAACGTCGCATCGCCCTGGACGAAAACGGCCAGGAATGCGCCAGCGCTCATCTCACCCGGGATGGGCGTTTTCTTTTGGGCGCGGGTTGTACAGCGGATATCTATATTACTGATGATGGTGAGGTGGTCAATCGGAGCGAATTGATTGCAGTGGATGCGACCGGGAAGCCATTGAAAAAGCTTTCGGCAACAGTGGGGCGAACGGAAACCATCAAAGAATCAGTGCCGTTGGATTATTTTCTCGGCCACATCGCGACCAAAGTTCATGCACTTGAAGCCGAAACCCTTGATACAACTCTGGAAAAAGCGTTGCATGACGGTGCGATCTTCCGTGTCCCGTATCGACCACGCGCCACGTACACCGATACGCCTGCCTTTCTGCTGGCCAACGAAAACGGCATCTTCCTGGTTCAAGCCGAAGCCTGTCCGTTTGACTTTGTAGGCTTGGAACAGACCATTTCCGAGGTCGAGAACGAATGGGCGGAGGAACGGGAGGATACGGAATTCAACTTTGAGCTAGATTGGAGGAACGATCATGCCCTGCCGTAGCATCCGTCTGGCCGATCATCGGGGACGGGAGGCGACGATCATGCTTGTTCCTCGCCAAAAACCTCCCGGTGTTTCCTGTGTCGATCCCTCCGGTTCGCCGGTTCGATTCACACGCCGGATCAAATCGTCGGAAACCACCAGTTACAAAACACTGTTGTCGAAATATGGTGATCCCGATTCGTTGGCACATGCTTTGATCGAGGACGATCCCGAAATCGATTTACTGGCGGTGGGCCACGAAACCGGTCCCTGTGATCGGGTGCATGTGGGTGCGGATGGACAGCCGCTTTACTCGGCACGCATGATCGAAGTCATTCATGACCGGAAAGGAAACGAGGTCACGCGCAGTGAGCCGGAAAACATGCCATCGAATCTCGTTCCCGATGAGTCGCCTCGTTGGTCGGGAAAGTTGATTTCACGGATGGACGTCATTCGTCGCTATGCTTTCACACGGGCCTATCAGCTGCGACACACGAATACGTTGGAGTACGACTTCCTGTACGGTCTGGCAAGATACCTGGAGGATCGTGCTTCGCTGGCGCTGGTCGGATCGGGTCCGAAGGGAACGGGGCCACTGATTCTGGAGCGAAATGGCACGTCGATGAAAGGTTTTTTGGAAGGTCGCACGCGCGGAGAAACGTATTTGCTGACACTGCACTTGGCTGCGTTTGAACTGAAAAAGCCGGAGGTCGGGTCATGAACGCCACCATTCAGGTCATGCTGTCGACCTACAAACGCAATGTAGCGGGCGCATATCGTTCGCTTGCGCCGGATCGCATCGAAGCGGAACTTCCTCCGGGGCCATCCACCGTTTCCGAGAAAATCGATGGAGAAACCTGGTTTCTGCATGCCGATGATGAACGCTGCACGCTCTTGTCCCCATTTGGAAAGAAACTGGAAGATATCCCGCTCACAGATGAGGCGATGAGAACGCTCGCTGGCTGGCGCGGTGTTCTGGCGGGTGAACTGTACGCCGCCGTGGATTCAGGCCGACCCCGTGTTTTCGACCTTCATGCAGCCATGGGACGCAAGGGAAATTTGGAACGATTGTGCTTCGCCGTCTTCGATATCCTGATGGATGGAGAGGTAGATCTACAACGAAGACCTTTTGCAGAACGGCTGGATCACCTTCAACGGATCGTCGGTCAGAACAATGGTTGTTTCCATCTTGCACAATGTGAAACCGTGAAAACTCCTTCCGATGTCGCCTCATGCTACGAAAATATTGTGATTTCCGGCGGTGCGGAAGGCCTCGTCGTTCATGCTGCCGATGGTCGGATTTTCAAGGTCAAGCCGGAGATTTCCATCGATGCGGCGGTAGTTGGGTATGCGGGCAATAACTCCAATGTCTCCGAACTTCTGCTGGCGCTTATGAAATCGGATGGCAATTTTCAGCTTATCGGTCGTGTGAAAACGGGGTGGAACCGGGCTGAAAACTCCGACCTGCAGAAGCGTTTGACACCGCTGGCATGCGAATCCTCGTATCGCAAGGCCAACGACCACGGATGGCTCTACCGCTGGGTGAATCCGGAACTCGTTGTGGAAATCAAATGCAACGATTTGCTCGCCGCCAACAGCAAAAATGATTCTATCCGTCGCATGTCACTACAATATAGTGATAGTGGCTGGTCGCCCATTGGACCCGCCTCGTCCGTCAGCATAATAAACGCCGTGTTTCGACGTGTCCGTGAAGACAAGCAGGCTATCAGACCGGATGTACGCTTCGAACAGGTCTCGGATCTCGTTCCCATTGTCGAGCATGCATTCATCGATCCTGCATCGTTACCCGCCTCCGAAATCATTCGCCGCGAGGTCTACACCAAGCGAAGCAAAAAGGGTGTGGCCGTGCGCAAACTGGTTGGTTGGAAAACTAATAAGAGCAATTCGGATCCGGCTTATCCCAATTACGTGGTTTTCTTCACCGATTTTGCCCCGGGCCGCAAACAGCCATTGAAAACCGATCTGCGTGTGGCAACCAACGAAACAACGTTGCATACTTTCGCCGACGATTGGTTGGCGGCCAATATCAAGCGAGGCTGGGAACAGGTAAAGTGTAACAAAGGTCGAATGGGAATTGAAAACCATCACGACCTTGAAAAAGTATCACCATCCATTCCGCCTTCGGAATCCATTCGCCATCTGAAAATCTCCTTTGCCCGTTCGACTTCGCCGACCTTTCCCATCATCCGCAAGCGATTGAATAGATTGGCGAAACTGGGTTCGCTGGACATCACCAACGACGACAAGGGCCGTGAATCCTGGTTCGAGCTGTCGATCACTCGCGGTTTGGTCGAGAACGCCAAACGAATCGACAACTTACTCAAGATCGTCAAAGGCTGGAAGACAACGGAAGTTTCACTCGACGGTGAGTTGATCGGTAAGCACGATTTGCAGGACTTCATGAACATGATCGAGGATACTCGCCGCTGCTGGCTGAAACGGAAAAAGCATGGGTTCGATTATTGTCGCAATACCTGTGCCCTCGGTTGTGATTCCTTGAATCTCTGGGGTTCCCACGAATGGCTGAATTATTCCGGATGCGACGCTCCGCCGTGGTGGACCGTTGGAAGCTTCGACGAGGAAAAAATCGTAATTGACAAGTTTGTATTGAAACGCCAACTCGACGTTGAACGAAACAGTGGCGTGCGGCTATGCCCAGTTTTCCAACGTGATATTGTATTGTCAAAGATCGAGGCCCTGCCTGATACGATCGAGGTCGACGGCGAAAGCTGGATTCAACTTTATCACAGCGATACGGGAAAACCAGCGTGGATCTGGCCCGCCAACGAGAAAATACCGCCGACCTTGCGAAAGACGAAAGACAATCCCTGGTGTGACGGCGGCATGAATATTCAAGTGGATTTGGGTTTGAGCGATGAAAACAAAAATGAGGATGCGGAGCATACCATCCCGGAACGCACCATCCCACCGACGCGATACGCCGATGTTGTGGGACAAGACAAGGTCGTGGAGGCCGTCCGCGACCTGATTGAACTGCCCCTCAAGCACGCCGAGCTATTCATCCTGATCGGGGCGAAACCGAAAGCAGGTGGCGTCATCCTCGCCGGTCCTCCCGGTACTGGTAAAACTTTGCTGGCCAGAGCTGTAGCCGGAGAATGCGGTGCGCATATCGAATCCGTCTCCGGACCGGAGCTGCTTTCCAAATGGGTTGGGCAAACTGAAGAAGCATTACGAAACATCTTCGAGCGGGCGAAGACCTTCGCACCCTCCGTCATCCTCTTCGATGAGATCGACTGTCTCGCCATTTCCAGAGGAAGCGCTGACGCCCAGCACCAGAAAAGCATGGTCACGCAATTGCTGGCTTTGCTGGACGGATTGGAAAATCGAGGCAACATCTTCGTTATCGCCACCACCAATCGACCCGATGATATCGATTCTGCTCTGCGTCGACCTGGCAGATTCGACCAGATCATCCTCATGGGACCGCCGGATGAAACGGGCAGAGCCGCCATCTTTCGGCATTATCTGGAGCCTCTCGTCATTGATTCAACGCTTGACCGCAACTGCCTCGCATCCGATCTCGCCACCCAAACACCAGGACTTACCGGAGCCGATATCGCACATATCTGCAACCGCGCTGCTTTATTCTGTGTAAAAGACGCTTGCAGCATCGACCCGCCGCCCCCAAACATCGCAATTTCCGAAGAGCACTTCCAACAGGCAATAAGAGATATTGGTGGTAGCGATATCCAGCATCGCAACCCTTCGACACCTCATGATCCAGAACCAACCGGCAGTCCGGCTTTGCCAGAACCAGCCTCGTATCTGATGCAGGGATAATACACTGATCAACGCTCATCCTGCGGACTGCGGCATCTTCTCGTTTGAAGCTTGCGTGGAAGGAGTCCAGAAAAAAGGGGAGGATGATTGGTCAGCTATTAACGCAGAAATAGATCAAATAACCGTTTTTGCCAGCAACCCATAGTCCGAGCGCAGTCCGAGAGAGAAACGTCGGACTGGGTCCGAGGAGCCCTCGGACTCCGTCGGACTCCGCATCGGACTCATTTCGTCGGACCAAGCCAATATTATCAAGGACTTAGGCCATGTTTTCACGGAGTCGTTCTCGGACAAAAAAATTATCGGATATTGAGATGCTCTGGCTAAGGTCAGCGCATGCAATTGGGTCTTGGAGGTACTTTTGGAGTTCCTTGGCGAATAGACTCACGGAACGAGCATGAGTTGCGTTTCGGATTGAATGTGGGTTTTGACGTAATGTATGGTGGTATAACTAAAACGAACACTGGCCAAGTAAATGATTCGTCCCAAGCTCAAACTGTCGCCGACATAGCTGATGACCTTTTCGACACAATGAAAGAGTCTAATTCTACCGTTCAATGGTGGTTTGGTTTAAGTCTTGGACCCGAAATTTCCTATGTTTGGCACTGTGCTGATCATGTCGCGTTACAAGTAGGTTTTGTTGTTTATTTTGCAACATTACCTCCTGGAAATGCTGGATTATTCTGGGCAACTCCCAAAATGATGACCCCATCTCCAATTGGCTATGTAGGTTTGCGGTTTTAATACAGCAATGGTCAAAGGGTAGTAGTTGTGACCCGTGGGGTCCGAAAATTCGGTACATACTGAAATAACTTGATTTTTCAAACCGGCCGAAAAGACACTGGCCAGCATGAAAATCTTACTCGAAATTGCTATTTTAGTCGCTTTGAACGTCTTTCTGTTCGGCTACGTCCAGCGGAAAATTGCGTTTTTAGTCATCGCTCAACGCAACCAAATCATCGTTTTGAAACGCTCGGTGGAGAAACCGAAAATCAAAGAGCGGGATCGACAACTCTGGATGTTTCTTTCAAGAATCTGGGCGGACTGGAAAGATCATCTGGTTATTGTCAAGCCGAGTACGGTCATCGATTGGAATCGCCGAAAATTCAAAGACTACTGGCGTAAGATCTCCCAGCTGAAAAAGAAAGTCGGCAGACCGCCCATCAAGCAAGAACATATCGATTTTATCAAGAAGATTTCAGCCGATCATCCCGACTACAGCGGCAAGCGAATAGCCGGAATGCTTTTAGAACTTTTCGGCGTCAAACACGCGAAGAGCACGATCAACAAATACCGGGTGGAAAAGCCAAAAAATCCAAGGGGAACACAGCAATGGAGTACGTTTCTGAAGAACCACGGTTCTTCCATCTGGGCTATGGATTTCTGCAAACAGTTTACCTTTTTCTTTGTCCAGCTATACATTCTGGTGATCATGGAAATTGGCAGCCGCCGGAT
Organism: Myxococcota bacterium; assembly: GCA_963663525.2. Taxonomy (GTDB): domain Bacteria; phylum Myxococcota_A; class SURF-8; order SURF-8. The sequence continues at coordinate 167,957 of CAXXHC010000001.1, read as the reverse complement.
CGTTCACATTGCCGTAACCTTGCACCCGCTACTGGACTGGCTGAGACAACAGATTCGCTATGCTACGTGGGATGAGCAACCGAAATTCCTGATACATGATAACGACGGCATCTTCGGCCAGTTGGGCAAGCCGGTTACGGTGAGATTCAACGGCAAATCAGTTTCCTGCCGTTCGTCTCTGGACTACTGGCTGGTCACTACAATGGGCATCCGGGGAATCCCTACGCCATTCTTAGCGCCCAATGCGAATGCTTATTGCGAACGGTTGATCGGCACATTACGTGCGGAATGCCTGGATCATTTCCTCTTTGTCAACGGGCGGCATCTGCTCAAGGTGTTGAGAGAATACCAAGCCTTCTACAATCACGAGCGGTACCATCAGGGTATTCAGCGGATTCCAAGTCCAGCCGCAGACATTGCCGATAGCCGGAAACTCGAAGGCGAAGGCAAACTGGTTTCCAAGCCGATATTGAATGGTCTGCACCATAGTTATCGGTTGGCTGCCTGAAAATAGGTCCCGGTATTTGGGACTGTTCAGAATTGTGTTTACGGCAATCCTTGTGCATCGGTTCGTTTTGAATGACGATCTTTCAAGTTTTCAATGAACAATTGGCGACTAGTCACCCTTCAACTTTGCATTTTCAGTCAATTTCAGGCAAATATTTTTTCGATTGCGATCGATCATGGGTGAAATCTTGGCCAGATGGAGTTTTCGGACATCACGGGGTTTTATTTGTGAAGAAGCTTCTGCTGATTGCAGTCATTTTCGGATTTGTTGTCCATGTCGCTCTTCAATGGGACAGTCGCGAATAACCAAATTCTCGATTCTTTCCGCTCTTTGAAAAATAAAAATGAGAAGTATCTGTGACCTGCCCCCATTTTCTGTACCACGGTCAATGTTAGTCCCCGGTGGTTTTGAAGGCTTCGTGTAGAGATCTTACCACAAAGCCTGGAAACATGCTAAACTGGTTCTGCTCGCTCGGAGGATACGGCTCTGCGGAGACGCAACCGGAGCGCTGCAGCGAGTGGCTATACCGGTGGGTGGAGCCTTTTAAGGCTTCGCCCCTTTTCCGTTTTTTGTAGCCCACCGGGCAGCCCTTCAAGCGAAAAATCTCAGGGGCTCGGGGACTGGTCCCCGCATCGGCAAAGCCGATGATGTGACGGTTGATTTGGAGGCTCATAATTTCTTTGTCTTTCTACGCTTGTCAAAAGCAGCCTTGAATTCGTTGGGTGTAGCGTAGCCCAAGCTTGAATGGGGGCGTTCGCCGTTGTAATCCTTACGCCATATTTCCGTCATGACCCGTGTCTCATGCAGGCCCGCAAAGCTGTTGACGTTGAGGAACTCGTCCCGGAATCGACCGTTGAAACTTTCGCCGTATGCATTCTGCCAGGGTTTTCCGGGATCAATGTATTGGGTCTTCATTCGGTTTTCTTTCAACCATCGTCTCAATACTTCGGCGATGAATTCCGGCCCGTTGTCGCTACGGATAAACTCAGGAGCCCCTCGTTTGTTTATCACCCGTTTCAATACCACGATAACGCTACGTGCGCTAATGGAGCGACCGACCTCGATGGCCAGACTTTCGCGGGTGAATTCATCCACCAGCGTCAGGAACTTCAGCTTGCGACCATCTTGCGTCGTATCGAAAACGAAATCGTAGGTCCAGACATGATTCGGACGCACAGCCTTTAACGGCACGCCGCCACGGGCCTTGCGTTTCTTGCGTGGCCTGCGTTTCGGCAATGTCAGGCCAAGAATGCGCCACAGCCGTTCGATCCGCTTGTGATTCACTACGAGCCCTTCACGTACAAGCAGCGCGTGAGCACGTCGATAGCCGAAACGTTTGCGACGCCTGGCTATTTTCAGCAACCGTGAGATCAACTCCGACTCATCCCGTTCAACCGCCAGGTAACGAAAACTTGACCGCCCGATCTCGCACAGCGAGCAACCGCGTCGTTCCGAAACGCCACGCGCTTTGAGCAAATGTACTCCCTCGCGTCTTTGAGAAAGCGTCACCATTTTTTTCCAACAGCTCTTTCATCGCGTCGATCTCGATATCACGTTCCGCAAGCAGTTTCTTCAAACGAGCGTTTTCTTTCGTCAATTCGCGTAAATGGCGAACTTCATCCACCTGCATTCCACCGTATTTCTTGCGCCAGCGATAAAAGCTCTGTTCGCTGATTCCATGCTTGCGACAGATTTCCGATATCGGCTGCTCGCCTCGCTCCGCTTCATGCAGAATCTGAATGATTTTCTCTTCCGAATAACGCTTTTTTTTCATCCCGAAATCCTTTCCCTGATTTCCGGGAGACTAACATTTCAAATGGTCTAGTTTTAGGGGGCAAGGTCAGGACCACCGGACGCTTTTATCCAGAAGGCATTGACAAACAGCACCGTTACCGAGCACAACGAAAGCCGATTCCTTGGCCAAAATCTGTTGGATAAGCGTGATAACGAAAGGATGCTCGATAGTAATCGACAGAAAAAGATTTTACCCATTGGTCTCTTACCATTACGTAGTCTCCACACGCTCCTCCTTCCCATACTCCACCTGTACCAGGAGCTTCATGATAACCACTCCAATGCCAGCAATCTTCCACCCATTCACTGATATTACCGCACATGTCATATAGGCCAAACGCATTCGGGTCTTTGGTTGCTACAGGGTGCGTACTCCCCTCTGAGTTCTCTACCCACCATGATATATCATCCAGGCAAGAAACGTCGTCACCACAAATATAAATACTTTCTGTACCGGCTCTCGCAGCATATTCCCATTCCGCTTCACTGGGCAATCGCCCGCCTACGGTCTCACAAAATGTTTTTGCTTGATACCAGTCCACCATTTCAATAGGACAGGTGGGACAATTTTGCCTCTCACTCGGATTGCTGCCTGTCATAGTTTCATACTGTTCCTGAGTAATTTCCGTCGCTGACATTTCAAAGGCTGAAACGATAACCGAATGACGCGGATACTCCATACTAGTATAATCACACTGGCTGTCATGTGGAACGCAGCCCATCTGGAAAGTACCAGACGGTATTTTTATCCAATCGATATCCACAATAGAGACTGCCTCAAATTCGAATACCAGCCAGTCAGTCATATTGCCGGCAAAATCGCGGTACTTCACACGAATCTTTTCTATATTTTCATTTGCCAATCGAATCCAGCCTCTGGTTTTATATTCGGTCCAGGCATTCAACGCGGGAAGGCAGAACTTATCTTCACTCTGGCACGGCAGAACACCTGAAGGAATCCTATCTAGAAGTGTCATGCATGAACCTTTGCATGCCTCAACCCACATTTCATCTGCCCCAATTACGGCATAGACCATCTCAGCCAGCAGATCCTCGGGTCCAGTCGATATTAGTCTCTTCCTCTCTGAACTGATGGTTCCATCGGTTGGGGGATGGGTGTCCAATATAATCTTTTGGGAGACTGTCTCGGATTCGTACCCATATTCATTTTTAAATTTGATAAATACTGCACGAGCGCCATCTTCTGTATCAACTAAACCAGCATTCAAATCCCAACCTGAAAATTTGTAACGTCCAGCGTCGTCTTTCTCTAAATACTCAAGTCGTCTTTCTAGTAGGCTGGTACTTAGAAAATCCTCATCATTAGCAAGCAAGACGGTGGCCGCCTTCTCTGCATGAAAAAGCAGTGTGACGTTGTTGGACTTTACATAGCCGCCTGTCTCTAACGCTTCCAAAATGGTCAATACGGCATCGGAGTTTACGCCTTCTGGTTTCTTAGGTGTTGAAGATAGCTGCAGGTCGACTGATACTTCAGTATGTTTTCCGGGCTCCAGTGTAAAAGCATCGGACATGCCGAAATACATGGCTCGACTGCTTTTTTCTAATCCCTCCTTGACTTCGATCACCACCACCAGTTGCTCACCGTTCGGAACATCACCGAAGTCCAGGTTGATTCCGTCTCTATATGAAACCACTTCTGATTCAGCGATCTGAAGCCCGTCACGCTCCACGCGACCCCAAATCCCGAGTTCAGTAGTGTTCTCAGGAGGCGGATCTTCCCATTCGAAGATGATGCTAAACGTACCAGGATCCATCCCCTCCGCACAGGAAAGAAGTAAAACAGGAATAAATATCAGGTAAATCAATATACTGTTTAGTTGCATCTATCATCCTTCTTGCTGGTAGCAGTCTGACAAAAAAACGCAGCATAGCGAGAGAATAGCTCATATATCAGCTTTAGTGCTCCCATCACATATTTGATATTTGTGTTTACATCATTTTATCTGGCACAGCGAAAAGCAACACCATTATTATTGTCATTGGCATAAATAGCTGTCCGATAAGATGCACGTAACTGGTGCCAGTGAGAACTTTCTTCAGAACCACCACGCATCATCACGGTTTTACAATCCCCACCTTCCCATACCTCTCCTGTACTTGGAGCTCCTTCATAACCATCCACCTCATGAAGGCAGTCCTCTACAAACTCCCAAGCATTACCGCACATGTCATATAGGCCAAACGCATTCGGGTCTTTGGTTGCTACAGGGTGCGTACTCCCCTCTGAGTTCTCTACCCACCATGATATATCATCCAGGCAAGAAACGTCGTCACCACAAATATAAATACTTTCTGTACCGGCTCTCGCAGCATATTCCCATTCCGCTTCACTGGGCAATCGCCCGCCTACGGCCTCACAAAATGTTTTAGCTCCATTCCAGTCCACCATACCAATAGGACAGGTGGGACAATCGGACTGATGACGCGGCCTACTGCCCGTCACCGTTTCATACTGTTCCTGAGTAATTTCTGTCGACGATAATTCAAAAGCTGAGACTGTAACTGTATGGCGTGGGTGTTCTTCACTTTTACACTGGCTGTCATGTGGAACGCAGCCCATCTGGAAAGTACCAGACGGTATTTTTATCCAATCGATATCCACAATAGAGACTGCCTCAAATTCGAATACCAGCCAGTCAGTCATATTGCCGGCAAAATCGCGGTACTTCACACGAATCTTTTCTATATTTTCATTTGCCAATCGAATCCAGCCTCTGGTTTTATATTCGGTCCAGGCATTCAACGCGGGAAGGCAGAACTTATCTTCACTCTGGCACGGCAGAACACCTGAAGGAATCCTATCTAGAAGTGTCATGCATGAACCTTTGCATGCCTCAACCCACATTTCATCTGCCCCAATTACGGCATAGACCATCTCAGCCAGCAGATCCTCGGGTCCAGTCGATATTAGTCTCTTCCTCTCTGAACTGATGGTTCCATCGGTTGGGGGATGGGTGTCCAATATAATCTTTTGGGAGACTGTCTCGGATTCGTACCCATATTCATTTTTAAATTTGATAAATACTGCACGAGCGCCATCTTCTGTATCAACTAAACCAGCATTCAAATCCCAACCTGAAAATTTGTAACGTCCAGCGTCGTCTTTCTCTAAATACTCAAGTCGTCTTTCTAGTAGGCTGGTACTTAGAAAATCCTCATCATTAGCAAGCAAGACGGTGGCCGCCTTCTCTGCATGAAAAAGCAGTGTGACGTTGTTGGACTTTACATAGCCGCCTGTCTCTAACGCTTCCAAAATGGAAATGGTGCTCTCATCCGTAACTTCAATTGGTACGCTTGGGGTAGGATTTAAAGAAAGGCGAATCGGTACTTCCGCATGTTTGCCTGCTTCAAGACTAAATGGTTCGCTTTGGCCGAAGTACAGGGTGCGGCTGGTCTTATCGACCGCTTCCTTGATTTCGACATACACAACCAATCCCGAACCATTGGGTACGCTAATGAAATCCAGTTGTACACCATCCTGGTAAGTTAGGATGGCGGATTCTGCAATCTGGAGTCCCTCTTTTTCCACCTTTCCCCAAACTCCCAGGTTGGTTATATCTTCCGGGACATCATCCTGCCACTGGAACACAATCGAGAAAGTACCGTGAGCCGTATCTTCAAAACAGCCCCAAAAAAGCAAAGAGAACCAAATAAGTAAAAGCAAGAGAAACGTTTGGCTGATAATTCGACTTACCATCGCCCACCTCCCATGGGCAGTATTTTTTCCTGCACGATCACCGTACCGCTCCCTGTTTCCGGCTGGTTCCCTTTCATGGTACCCAGCACCACACCGGTTGTTACGCCACCCGCCACAAGAACGCCTACTGTAGTCCAGAACCACCAGGTCTCCCACCACTCGGGTGGTTCCTGAATCAACGTCAGATTTACCTGGATTTGACGGGAAGGTTCAATGAACACATCCCGTTCAAGAGGAAAGAAATCTTCTTTTTTGGCACTCAGTCGATATTTACCCACCTTGATCGTTCCTGGATTCTTCAATTTGGGTGATTGTCCCAGAGAATCCCCGTTGAAAAGTACCTCGGCTTCTTTCTCGCTAACTGACAATTTCATCAACCCTTCACCTTGAAAAGGAGCACCGAAAACACGGCGCAAGGCAAACCGGGCAGCGGGAAGGAGATCGTCCGCCGGGCCGACGAAACTCTCCTGCTCCCGACCAATGATTTTTGCTTCGCGAATGTCAATGACTTTCAAATTCACAAGATAGGTTTCCTCAATCTTGCCAATATTGCCATTGACGATGTAGTTGACACCCAAGGCGTTGCCAATTTCCGCCATGCATCCTTCGTCCGAACATCCCATGGATTGCTTAACCCCCTCGAAAGAGAGCATCGTACTGATCTCGGTATGGGAAATGACTTGGAAACCTTGAAATTGCTTCAATTCTACGGTGACAATTTCCGTGATGTTGTGAGCCAAGCTTTTTTCCACTCCGGAGGCTTGGAAATTCATCACAGCGATTTTAGGGTTGGGACCAAGTTCTTCCTTGCGGATCACAACCGCTCCCGTGATTCCTTTGAGTTCCTTCAGTAATAATGTTGCTGCCTGCATGGCGATTTGTACAAGTTCTTCATCCTCTTGCGTGTTTTTCACTACACGCGCAGCGACCTTTCCTTGCTTGACATCCAGCAAGTACAGAGTCACAGTCCAAGTTTTACCGATCTGTCCAATGCTGCCGTCGAATACAAGGTCTCCCTTGGCTTCGTTGGCGATTTTCATCAGGCACTTCTTGTTTTGGGTACAGGCTAAGCGTTCCGATTCTTTTCCAAATTGGGTCAACTTTTCAATCTCTTCCGGCGTAATCAAGGAAGCCCCAGACTTTTTTTGGAGGACTTTGCGAAGATTGTCGTTGATTTCCTTCAAAATGTCGGGAGATACCTTATCCGACTGGAGATTCATGGCTACCAAAGAACGATACTCGGAGGCGTAAGTGATTGAAGTGAAGAGCAAAATAGCGAGAATACACGCCAATCGCGAAAGTATGAATCGTGAGGACATTATATTTCCTTGTCTATTGCGAGCAGATAACTTGTGCTGTGTTTACGGCTTATTGGGAGAAAACTACCATAATGGTTCCATTGAGAAAAGACATTTCAGAGAATCTATATCTCGATACGTAAACAGACCCTCGCCACGGAAGTTCAGCAATCGTTCAACGGACCTGAATTCTGCGAATCTGTCATGGAAATCGCGGAACTGAACCATGGAAACAAGACCCGTTTGAGATCCCTCCGATTTTCATTTTGCACACCCGGAAGGAACCGATGCTCGAACAGTCTCTGCAATTCGAGTTTTTGAATCGATTTGAGTCAATTTCAAGATATTAAAAAGTCTTCTTCCGCAGTCGCGCGCAAGCGCGCATTGCGGAAAAGAACTCTGTACGAAGGCGCTTTACTCCGAAGTCTCGCTATGTGGAATGAATGACGTGCGGTTGTTTTGAAAGGTTCGACTCGGCTCCGAGCCGTGTTGAAAAGAGGGAGAATGGTGTTTGCGCTTCCTGGGAATCATGGTTTTCGTCTGCGATCTTTCATTTTCGAAGGTCCTTTGGGCGGTATTGACGGCTGCTTTTCGCCCTCCGGACACACGGCGCCCGTCTTCTTCGTGGAGGTTCCGTCTGATCCGGCACGCAGGTAATGCAACGAGCGTATTTTCACACGAGCTCAGACGGGCGGTGAAGCGCCTGCCATTTCCGGTCTTTTCGCCTGCCCGAGTTCGTTTCCGTTTGGCGGATAGGCCGTCATGTTTTGTGCGCCGTCCGGCCTATCATGCTCCGTGACGAGTTCCAGCCGTCCCTTCTTGCACACCGGACACAAGAGCGGATCGTGCCCGGTGAGCGCCAGGTAGCGCTCGTCCCAGCTCATCTCGTCGTATCGCTCGATGGGTTCGGGTTCCGGCGCGCCGAGCAAGTCACGGCAACGCTTGATATTCCTCGCCCGAAAGCGGTTGGCGTGCAAGCCGTAATGCCGGATGCGCGTAAAGCCCTTGGGGAGAACGTGCATCAGGAAGCGCCGGATAAATTCGGTCGCCGAAAGAGTCATGACGCGCTTTTCCCCTTCCTTTTTGTAATCCTTGTACCGGAAGGAAACCTTGCCGTCTTTCATTGCGATCAAGCGCTGATCGGAGAAGGCCGTGCGATGAGTGTACCTGGCCAGGTAGTTGAGCGTCGTCTCCGGCCCGCCGAAGGGCGCTTTGGCGTAGACATGCCATTTCATCCCACGGTGCGTTTTGATGAACCGATCGAAAGCTTTCGGGCCGGCGAATTTCCCGGACTTTCCGGTAAAACGCAGTTTGCCCGCTTCATAGGCCCTTTTGAGCGCCTCCAGAAACAATCGCCTGAAGAGACTCTTCAGAACGTTCACATGCAGAAAGAAGTCCTCGCGGCAAGTCACCCAGCTTTTGCCGTCGGGCGAAATCCCGCCTCCGGGGACGATCATATGGACGTGGGGATGATGCAGCAAGGTGCTGCCCCAGGTATGCAGCACGCTGGTGAAGCCGATGTTCGCGCCCAGATGCCTGGGATCCCCGGCGATCGTGAGCATGGTTTTCGCCGAGGTCTTGAAGAGGATGTCGTAGATCACGCGCCGGTTGATCAGCGCCAAATCCTCTATCTCTTTCGGGATGGTGAAGACGATGTGAAAGTACGGTACGGGCAAGAGCTCGGCTCTGCGTCCGGCCAGCCACGTGGCCGAGGCCAGAGCGCCGCATTTGGGGCAGGCGCGATTGCCGCATGAGTTGTAGCCTTTGGTTTCGTGTCCGCATTGGTTGCAGCGTCTGTGCTCGCAGTGTCCGCCCATCTCGTTGGTGCGGCAGGCCATGATGTCACGAGCGGCCTTGGTCTGCTCGGGCGACAGGAGATTGCCGTACAGACCGAGAAACTCATCCCAATTCTTCCGGAGAAGTTCGGCCGTCGTGAGTCTGCTATTCGCCATGATTCGCCTCCGATCCCGGCAGGAGGTCGAAGGGGCTTTGCATCCCGGCGATGCGCGCCGTGGCGATGTGGGTGTAAATGGCCGTGGTGGATAAGGAAGCGTGCCCCAGGAGCACCTGGATCGTGCGTAGATCGACGCCGTTCTCCAGCATATGGGTGGCGAAGCTGTGGCGAAAACTATGAGGCGTTACCTTTTTGCTCGGCGCCAACCCCGATTGAATGGAGATTTTTTTGCAGACAATTTGGATGGAAGTGGTCGTAATGCAGCGTCCCTTAATTCTTCCTGGAAACAGCCATGGATTCTTACTGTTTGCCTGATGTTTTCCCGGCTTGCATGTTCTCCAGTAGTCCCGTAAGATGAGCAGCAGTTTCGGAGACAGCACGGTGTAGCGATCTTTGCTCATCTTGCCTTGGCGAACGCGGATGACCATTCTCTGGCTATCGATGTCGCTCGCCCGCAGATTCGCCGCTTCCGAGACGCGTAGACCGGAAGCGTACATGACCTGGAAGATCGTGCGATACCTGACGTTTTGGACGGCGTCTAGAAAACGGACGACTTCCGAAGGCGCAAGTACCACGGGAAGCGTTTTGGGCTCCCTGGCCGCTGGTATTGCCGCCAGCGGCCAGGGGCGGTCCATGACGTTGAGAAAGAAAAAGCGAAAAACCCGGGCATGAGAATTGACGCTCCCCGGAGTGAATCCGCGTTTCTCATGAAGATAAAGCAGGTAGTCGCGGATCTCCTCCAGGCTGATTCGTCCCAACTGCTTGCCGACGTGCTGCTCGAGTTTTTTCAACCTGCGCAGATAGTCGGCCTGCGTGGAGGCGGAAAGGTTTCTCAACTTCATCTGCCGCACCATTCGTTGACGTGCGCTTCTCATATCCGGCCTCCTTTCACGGCTTCGCATGCATGGAAAGATGTTGCTTTCTTCCGAGTGATGAAACTGGCCAGGACGAGACGGATGGAGGTGCAGCGCAGGATGTGCCTGACCTCGCGTGGGTTGTCTGCTTGCGTCAGGCGATGCCTGAAGAAGGAATAGCGCAGTGTCTTCTCGATCGTCGTATAATCGAAACCTCCATCCATTGCAGCTTGCCTGATTGCCTTTTGCATGGGACCGGGAGTCAAGGGATTGTCATGGCCATCGCGTGTGAAAAGCAGATCCGTTCGAGGCCTAGTGTCGCGCCACCACCGGCGCAGGGTTGTGAGAGTTTCCGAGTGAAGCGGAACGAATTGGGGCCAGGCGCTGTTTGAAGAAGTCAGGCGGATCAGCATCCTTTTGCTATCGATATCCCCCGTCCTCAGGCGACAGGTCTCGCCCAGGCGCAAACCGCCGCCGAATGCTACGATCAAAACCGTTTTGTGAAGCTCAGAGGCAACGCCCTCAAACAGCCGGTCCATCTCGCTCTTCGTGAGCGGATCGGGAACCGGTCCCGGCTTGCCGGGAGAAAGAAAACAGGCTGCGACACCTGGACGATCCAGCGTCACGAAATAGAGAAACTTGAGCGCCATCAGCGCCTGCTGCCGGAAACTGTCCGGTCGCTTTTCCGCTCTCGCCAGGTGCCGGATCCATGCCTCAATTTCAGCCGCGCCCAGTTGATCCGGCGATCGCTTGAAATGTCGGACATACGATTCGGCGTGGTTCAGATACTGTTTGCGCGTGGCAAGGCGCAGCCCGTACCGTAAAAGATCCTCGCTCATTCTTTCTTTGAGATGTCCCATGAGTCTCCTCCTCGTGATTGACGCCGCCCGGAAATCGGACGACTGAAATCACAAGGATGTCGGGGTCATGGGAATTCAGGCAAGGTATTGCGGGAGAAAACGGGAAGATTGCAAACGCGCCAAAGGGCTTCAACGCAGGATACGATCACAAAAATATGGCTGGAGTCGAGCAAGAACTTACGGACAGGCAGGGGCTAAAAACTGCCGCGAAGCGGCTTCGTACTGTTCCGTTTGTCACGAAACGCCCCAAGCCTGCGAAATCACGCCAAGATTTGCAGTACCCAGAATTGACACTGAGATGGTGGGGAGAGCCCTGAATGGTCCGTAGAATAGCACCCATGCCGTTCACCTGCCATTTGCGAGAACCCATTTCAGGCCTCCCCGTGGCTTTCATAGCGCTGCTCGACATGAGTATAAATACGAGAATGAAAAAGAACGGAGATTCAGCATGGTCTGATTGGGCAACATTGCGTAATCACGCAAGAATCTTCGTTTTTCCGATGGGGATGAACACCCTTTGAAAGGGAATGGATGGAGCGTGATGAAACGAAAGAGACAAGAGAAACTCCGTCATCGTCCAAGTACGCCCAATCACAGATCAATTCGCTGTGACAAAACGATCGCAGTGACGGGAAACTGGTCAATCGTTTTTATTGGGCTAGGCGGACATTGTGGTAAAAACCATGTCCGTGCGGGAATACTATTGCGCAAAATGTTGAATGAATTCGCAAGGCGATGAAAAAAACCTCCCTTTGGGTTGTGGCAGAATCGGATTGATGGATTCGGTTCGTTTACAAAGTCCGAAGGGTGCAAGTTCACGGTGAGAGTCGCCATTCAATCCTCAATTTCCAATCCATACATTCTCATCGAAACCAGGGCCAGATGAAGGACGGAAAACGCGTGATGACCGGTACCTCGATCTCCACCGGGTCGTAGCGCGGGTCCACCTCCTGCGCCCGGCGCAAAAGCGCGCAGCGCATGGCATCCACGCAATGATCACGGCCCTTGCTGTAAACGATCCGACCGTTGTTCACGGTGTAGGACTGCCCGTACAATTGATCCTCGATCTCCGGATCCGACTTGGGTAGTTTCAGTCTTCCCCGGTTGAGGAGTTCGTTGATCGTTTCCGTCATCCGCTCCTTGACCGGCTTTTTAATCGCCTGGCCGCATTCGTCTTCCCCCACCGCGATCGAGCTGCCGAAATCGTAACCTGTCAGGCGTCCCGTGAAAAAGTTGTTCGCAAACTTGTCCAGCCGCAGCAACTCCTGTTCCACCGTTCCGCCGTTGCCACCCCGGTCCAAGCCGATTCCTTGCGGGTTGTACACACGATCGATCAGCGCGATCGCATCCGAAATCACCGGATACGGCACCCGTTCGGCGTGCACCCGCAATAGCAGTGACACCACCCCGTCCTCATTCTCCTCGAACAAAAGCAGCTCCGTCGGATCCGAAGTATAGCCCAGATCGCCCCCGAGCCAAGTCTTTCCACCGCCGCCCGAAAGCAGCAGCAGGTTCTCCAGCCGCTCGCGCACCGCCAACTCAGCGTTCAGATCGGAAAACTGTTCCTCCGAAAGATCCACCCGGCGGTAATCGGGTAGATCCGTCATGGCCCGAGCCACCTGCTTCTGGCCGAACGCCCCGTAAGCCGGTGCGCCGTGCTCCCCGGCTACCTCGTGCTGCCAGCCCGGATTGTTTTTCCCGCCGTAGAAACGCAACAGGTCTTTCTCCCGCTCCTCGGACCAGTCCGGCGCGATCCAACTTGGCCAGCGGAACCTGCGCCAGGTCCGATCTTCGGTAATCGCGTGGTAGGGATTGCCGCGCAGGCCGCTGGGCGTCGAATAGACGCGAAAGATTCCGTCGGCGTTGAGGCATTGGCGGATCGCCGACCAGGCCCGCTTGGAGAACCAAGCCGCCTCGTCGATCATCAGAAGATCCACATGCAGCGATCGGAATACGTCGCCGTGATCCCCGGCGGGCCGGAAATAGATGGCGCAGCCGTTTTTAAAAACGACCTCGAAATAGGGATGATGCTTGATCTTCATGCCGCCGCCACGCTTTTTGGCCACGTTGTTTCGGAGCAGTTCGTTTCGGCCAAGTTGAAACTCAAACTCTTCCGCGATCATGTCGAGCTGGCCCTGGTACGGTGCGGCCACCAGCACGGACTTGCCCTTGTTGACAAAGGTGAAATGCAGAAGCAGGGTCGTTAGATTGACGGTCTTACCCACCGAGCGACCATCCAGATGCACGATGCGTGTTGACGCGCAGCGCAGATCCAGTTTCTGGTATTCTCGATAGCGGCGCGGCGAGCCGTCGCGGTTAACGAGCATCCGCTCGCCGAAAACCACCGGATCGAGCAGGGGCGCGCAAAATGCCGCCATGTCCCGCGTGATCTCCATGGCGGGGTTGTGTGTATTCTCGGTTTCGATTGTCGTTTCCATGATCCTCTCCCATACTAATGATCAGTCGCCGACGGCGCTGGATGCTTCGATCGTATTTCCGTTCTCGTTCTCATCCACAGAGCGCTTTAGTCCTTCCTCCTCCAGCCCGACCGCCATCATGTGGCCACAGTTCCGGCAGCGCAGGCCGCCTTCCGGCTCCCTGCGGTGCGGCATGTCGAAACCGCAGCAATCGCAATGCCGTTCGACCTCTTCGCCCTCAAAAGACGACTTGCCCGAGTCGATCATGACTTCTCCGAAATGGTCCTTTAACGCCGCGAAAAGATCGGCGTAGGTCAAAGCAGCCTCCGCCTCCACCGGGTCGCGGCTGGCCCGCGTCGCCTTCAATTCCTTCATCAGGTCCAGGATCTGTTTGATCATCCCGCCGTAGGCCGCATGCTCTGCTCCCTTTAGCACCGCTTGGTCCACCTTCGTAGAAATCAGGCTCAGAAGATGCAGGATCTGCTCGTCGAACACGTCCACCGTCCCCAAAGCAGTCGTAAAGGCCTTGCGTTTCTCCTCGTAAATCGGCTTCTCCTCCGGAAGCAGACACTGACTGTAGGCTCCGTGTTTCAGGGCGTTGGTGTTGCCTGTGGGCGCGCCGCCTGTCCTTGCGGAACCTTTCCTTCCCTCGTCGTTCGACTCGTCATCGGCCAAACTCTCCGCCTGATGAAAACGGCAGACATCCCTTCCTTTCATGGCAGGTTGCCGACAGCGCTCGCCCGTTCGTTTTGAAATCGCCCTGCATTGTCTCGCATCTGAAAGTGCCATGGCTTTCCTCCTTTTCGGCTGATGATCGTTGTTTGTACGCCTCACTCATATTGTTGGCGGGTCCACACCAACGCCGTTCGTCTCACCCCAGATCCCGATAAATCGCCACGACTTTGCCGTAAACGACCAGCGCGTCGTCCGGAACCGTCACCACCTCCAGTTTCCCGTTTTCCGGAACCAAGAGCGCCGTCCCGTTGTCTCCGAAAAAGACACGGCGCAGGGTGAGTTCATCTCCGTAGGAGACCAGCACGATGTCGTTGTCCTCCGCCTCTTCCTGAGTACGGATCACCGCCAGATCCCCATCGAGAATCCCCGCCTCAATCATCCCGTCGCCACGAACCCTCACCGAAAACAGTGCCCGGTTGCGGCCATGCCGGGGCGACACGCGGATGAAACCCTCGAAGCCGTCCACCGCACGAATGGATTCGCTGGCGGGAGCGAGCGCCGTGAGACGCTCGTCGAAACTGGCCTCCGATGCCTCGCGCAGATTTTTGGGTCTGAGTGCGCGCGGAGAACCGTCGCCCGCTTCAAGATACCCCTTTTTTTGCAGCGCCTTGATCCGGTCGAAAGCACTGGCGCGCTTGATTCCGAAATGCACGGCGACCTCCTCCACCGCTGGCGGTCGCCAGTGGGTCTGGATGTAGGCCACGATCCATTCCAGGGTTTCCCGCTGCCGTTCAGTCAGTTGATTCATGATGATGCTTTTCCTCTCCTTACAATGAAGACTACCATATACAGTAATGGTAATACGATAAAGGCGATTTGTCAAGCCGCTTACCCCGATTTGATGGAAATCGGCCACACTCCACGCTCGCAAGTGTTACTGTTTTAAGGGAAAATGAGTTTAATTAAAGGCTCTTGTAAAGTAGAATCATAACTTGGGAAATCATCAAAGAGAGCGCAGGGAAAACTTCCGGAAAGAGGAGGCGGAAGTAATCGGTGGCTTATATAGATTGTATAGTGTCATAATATCTTGCCGCCATGTCGTTATGAGCTTGAAAAGAGCTTGATCAGGCCTTTAGCCTCCGCGCGCTCCAGCGCGGGCGTTACTTCCGAAATCTCCACCCGCTCACTCGGCACAAGCCGAAGCGAACCACCTCTCTCCAGCGCCTCCGGAATCACCAGTAGGTTGTCAACCTTGCTCAAGACCATCATGCGCGGGCGCACCTCGCCATCCGACGACAAGCCCAGCTCCCTGCGGCACAGTTCGGCCAGACGATCGAGCGTCGCCACGCGCGGCATGGTAACCCCACTCGCAACCTCCAGCCAGACACCTTCCCTGGCCAGGCAGATGCGCGTGACCAGTTTTCGGGGAAGCTCCTCGATCGAGGCTTCATCCGCGTGCGCCTCGCGCGGATCTTCCTCTCGCCTGATTTCCTCCAGGTTCTTGCCCTGGCGCTTTTGATCCTGAATGCGCAGGATGCCGTCCAGGTGCTCCTCGCCATAATGACGGCCCCGGCCCCGACCCGCGGGCGGAGGGATCAATCCACGCTGCACGTAATAGCGCACCGTCCGGCGGTTGATACCGGTCATCCGGGTCAATTCATCGATGCTGTAGCGGTTCCTTTCCTTCATGACACCATTGTAACAGCGCACTGTCGTTTTGGCAACGGCGATTTGCCTGAACGGCGATTTGCCTGAACGTGGGAACCGCGCCTTTTCGCTTGATCTTTTCCGGCTTCATGGTAGACTGGTCTTAGACTGGTTCTTGACAGAGCGGAGGAAACATGGAAAGCGTCGGTGCCTACGAAGCCAAAACTCACTTGTCCGATCTGCTCAAACGCGTGGCGCGAGGCGAGCGGATCACCATCACCCGGCACGGCTCGCCCGTGGCCGTGCTGATTCCCCCCGATCCCGCACAGGCAGTTGACGTGGATACCGTGATCGAGGAAATCCGCGCCTTCCGCAAAAAGCGCCGGTTGGGCGATGCCTCGATCCGCGAGATGATCGAGGAAGGCAGGCGGTAGATGGGCGAGTCCTTCGTGGTGGACAACTCGGTGGTCATGTCCTGGTGTTTCGAGGACGAGAGCGAGGCTTATTCCGATGGGATCCTCACCGCGCTCGGCGAACGCGGCGCGCTGGTTCCCGGCATCTGGCCGCTGGAGGTCGCCAACGTGCTCCTGGTCGCGCAACGAAAAAAGCGTCTGACCAAGGCCGACGCCGCCCGTTTCGTCACGCTCGTTCGCTCCCTTCCCATCTCCGTCGTCCAGGAGACGCCCGGCCGCGTGCTGGGGGAAGTCCTGGCGCTCGCCCGTGAAACGGGTTTGTCGGCCTACGACGCCTCCTATCTCGACCTCGCCATGCGCGAAGGACTGCCGCTGGCCACTCTGGACAAGGCCATGCGAAAGGCCGCGAAACTCTCCCACGTCACCCTCGTCGAGGTGTAAACAACACCGATGTCGCTGTCGTAATGTCATAATTGAACGGTCCAGCCCGGTATGCCGTGGCGGGATCGCAAATCGCGACGGTCAAGACCATCTCTCCTTTATACAGTGATATTATTGCGGATGATCGTCAAGTCGCTCTCGACCCGCAAGGGCCGATAGCGTCATGGACGCACGCATGGATGCACGGATCGGGTAAACGGGACCTCGACACCAGTATTCCACTGTTATAACATATAGTTAAGCCTCATTTCACCCTCGGCTTCCGACCGGGCGGGCCGTCATGGACGCTCATGGATAACATGCCGTTATTCCTACATAATCATTGACGAACATGGATGGAACATGGACGAAGCGCATGGATCAATTCGCGGAAAAGTAATAATTTCAGCTATCTACATGGACGAAGGAGGTTGTTTCCCGAAATTTCGACCCCTTTTTCTTGCTGGCTGTCGATACAATACGGTGTTGGACAATACCTATCAGGCAATTCACCTTTCGGGTACTTTCCAACACGATGGAACATGGCAGACGAGCTATGGAGATGGATATGTGTATAGGATGAATGAAGTTACGGTATCAGATGGGGCTACGGTAACAGTCGAACCCGGATCTATTTTTAAATCCAGCGCTGGTTATCTTACCGTAAACGGCACCTTGATTGCGAGTGGAACCTCTGTTGAACCTATTGTTTTCACCTCTTGGAAAGATGACACGTGGCTGGGCGACACCAATGCTGATGGGATTGAAAGCGAGCCTGTCCCTGGGGACTGGAAATCGATCAGTATAACCAACAGCGCCAATGACTGGTCGTATGTAGAGGCGTATTATGGCGGTCGTTATTCTACCAGCACCAATTATTGTAGCTATGGTTATTACTCAGTATTAAAAATATATGGTTCATCTCCGACACTAACAAATTGTACATTTTCGCAAAATCATTGTCGTGGAATATATTTAAGCAATTCGGATGCCACATTATCTAGTTGCACGGTGTCACATAGCAACTCAGATGGTATCTATTTAGAAGGAAATTCAAGCCCCACCATAACGGAATGCTCCATTCATGACAACGACGGATGGGGTATATACTTGTCAGGAAGTACAAGTGTTAACCAAAGCGGAAACACCTTTGCGGACAATGGTAGTGGTGATATTGGGCCATGATGTGCCTGTCAAGCGATAATGGGTGTCCCTGTCAGGCTTCAATGGGACAGTCGCGAATAACCAAATTCTCGATTCTTTCCGCTCTTTGAAAAATAAAAATGAGAAGGATCTGATCTGATCGGGCAAAAGCCTCTGCGAGCTTCCCAAAAGTGGTCCAGGGATGATTTCCAAGCAGGCATCGCCTTCGTTGTCGTCATCCGGGCGCAACTCACCTATGATGAACCCCAAAACCGGTTTTCACAACCTTGATCTACGCCGCATGCTTCAGCCGATAGCCCGTGATTTTTGTTTCGGCGAAGCGCTTCACCTCGATGTGTTCCGGCACGGCCTTGGCATCCTTCGGCACGAAGGTAACAACCTTGTCCCGGTAGACCTGGCCGGGCGTGGCGCTGCTTAGAAATTCATGAGGACGCCAATCGATCGTATCTCAAACGCCGCGCTTTTCGGCTGCCGTTTACAAACTGATCAAGAGAATTACCAATCGTAACCGCAATCCTGATCTAGCCACTAGCCAGCCAAAATACCAGGACTGGACTGGCTAATCAGCCATTCATGACGTAGCCGAAAAAGGAAAAGAAGCGAAATCGCTATTTGCTGTTTTGCTCTTTACCACAGCAGCTTAAGGACATTTTAAACCCAACTCCTGCAAGCCGAGTCCGGAGGACCAACAAACCTCCATCTCTCGTACAGTTGCAAACTGAATCGCTTCACGGAAACTCAGTTCTCGCAGCACACTGATAGGGACTCTCTGCCTCAGTCCAACTCGGACGTCGTCACCGAAGACGCAGAAGTCATCCACGTAACGCAGGTACGGCCCAACGTCACCTACCGCTGCTTTACTTGCATGTTAGTCCGAACACACCGAAAACCGACACTGATACGCCTACCCTTGGGATCATATTTGTCCCGAGTGGATGCACGAAGTTCGTCGGGCTTAATGTTGTACCACGCCCCCGTGATGTCCGAAAACTCCATCTGGCCAAGAATTCTCCCATGATCGATCGCAATCGAAAAAATATTTGCCTGAAATTGACTGAAAATGCAAAGTTGAAGGGCGACTAATCGCCAAATGTTCATTGAAAACTTGAAAGATCGTCATTCAAACGAACCGGTACACAAGGATTGCCGTAAACACAATTCTGAAGAGTCCCAAATACCAGGAACTATTTTCAGGCAGCCAGCCGATAGCTATGGTGCAAGCCGTTCAAAACAGGCTTGGAAACCAGTTTGCCTTCGCCTTCGATATTCCGGCTTTCGGCAATGTCTGCGGCTGGACTTGGAATTCTCCGAATGCCCTGATGGTAACGTTCATGGTTGTACCAGTCCTGGTATTCGCGCAAGACTCTCAGCAGATGCCGCCCGTTGACAAATAGGAAATGGTCCAGGCATTCCCGGCGTAATGTGCCGATCAACCGTTCGCAATAAGCATTCGCATTGGGCGCTAAGAATGGCGTAGGGATTCCCCGGATGCCCATTGTAGTGACCAGCCAGTAGTCCAGAGACGAACGGCAGGAAACGGATTTGCCGTTGAATCTCACCGTAACCGGCTTGCCCAACTGGCCGAAGATGCCGTCGTTGTCATGTATCAGGAATTTCGGTTGCTCATCCCACGTAGCATAGCGAATCTGTTGTTTCAGCCAGTCCAGGAGCGGGTGCAAGGTTACGGCAATGTGAACGATCCTTCGGCTGTCGAGTTCCATGATGACCAGAATGTATAGCTGGACAAAGAAGAAGGTATACTGTTTACAGAAATCCATAGCCCAGATGGCTGAACCATGATTCTTCAGAAATGTGCTCCACTGCTGGCCGTCTCCTTGTTTCTTCGGTTTCTTCACCCGGTATTTGTTGATCGTGCTCTTCGCGTGTTTGACGCCGAAAAGCTCCAAGAGCATTCCGGCGATTCGCTTGCCGCTGTAGTCGGGATGGTCGGCTGAAATCTTCCTGATGAAATCGATATGCTCTTGTTTGATTGGCGGCCTGCCGACCTTCTTTTTCAGCTTTGAGAATTTTCGCCAGTAGTCCTTGAATTTACGGCGTTTCCATTGGATAACGGTGCTCGGCTTGACAATAACCAGATGATCTTTCCACTCAAGTTTCGGGGTTCGTTGATCACGCCGGGATGGCGATTTCGTCCTCCTGCAGGTCTTGCGAGGTAAGTTGAAGAGCCTTTTCCAAAAAAGCTTGCACCGTGGAGTCGATCGCGTCCGTAACGCGGGCAAGGGTCTTCTCGCCCAGTTCTTCTCGCAGAGCATCCAGTGCACCGTGGATCAGTGCCCTGAACAGTGCCCACAGCAGCGAGGCAAAGGTCAGGGCTCTCATCTGACCCGTCACGTGATCGCGGGCCTCGCCGAAGCTCACCCCTCCACCCTTGAGGGCCGCGTGCAACAACAGGATATAGCGCAGGGCGGTGAGATGGATCGAGGCGATGTGCGAGGCGAAGCTTGCAGTCTGCTCTTTGAGCAATCCCAGATGTTGCTTCACTTCCTTGAAGTAGACCTCGATCCCCCAACGCAGAGCGTAGGCTTCGAGTACATCTTCCGGAGCCAATCCGATGTCGCTGCAGAGGAAACAAGCCCAGGACTTCTTTCCCTTCTCCGGCTCCAAGCCGCGCACGAAAAGCAGTTGCACGATGTGCGGCCGGGGCGACTCGCCTTCGCGGGCCAGATCGAGCACGGCCATCACGTGAGCCGCTTTGCGTCCCAGGCCCGGCAATTTGCGCAGGCTTCGCTTGTCGATCCGGGCGTAGATTTCCCCGACCGTGAGTTCCTCCGAGCCCGGTCCCTGTCCGTCGATCCGGAATTTGAGGTTCCCCTTTTTCAGGCGCAGCACCGGGGTCAACCCACAATCCAGAGCCGTGCGAACCACCTCCTTGGCCATAAACCAGGAATCGGCCAGAAAATACGTGACCGAAAAACCCTGTTTCACCGCCCGGCGCAGCATGGCGCACAGCATCTTTATTTTCGTTTGCGCAGCCTCCCGGAAACGACGGGCCGCGTGGCTGCGTCCATCCCGGAAGGGCCGCAGCAAGCCCTGCGGACGGCTGGAACTGATGTAGATCTGGGCGTCCACCGGCAGAAACCCTTTCTCCCCGGCCAGTCCCAGTTGCAGCACCTGCTCGCCGCGCACCGTGCGCTTTTGCAGGTGGTCGAAGTGTCCGCTGACGCCCTCCATCTTCTTTCCCCGACGTGGCTTCACCGTATCGTCGGCGACCAGAGCGCTTTTGGAACCAAGCAGGCCGTGCATGCGCGCCGCCCGAAGTGCCGCACGGGATTGACAGGCACGCCAGTTCACGTTCTCCCGATTCAAAAAATCGTACAGCGCGTCCTTTCCACCGGGGAAAATCTGCTTGGTTCCCAACCCGCAAAACGTGTGGATCGAGCGCAGACCCAAAAGCGGCCACAACAGCAGCGCAAAAAGCGTTTCTTTCACCGGATGTCCGGAACGTTTGGCCATTCCAGTACGCACGGCCAGCGTGAAGACGCCCACGTCGATTAGTCCGCCCAACATCTCGTTGTCCACCAGAAATTCCGGCTGGCTGATCGTGGCGTTCAAAGGGGTTGGCAGGTCGCAAACGGTTCTGGTATGCTTGTTCATGGCTCCTCTGGAGGAATGGGTTGGCAGGTCGCTAACCAACACCAACTTGGACCACCCAAAGGAGCCTTTTATTCAATTATATCATATGGTTAAGTTGTTTCGGCGAACACCGAAACTTGAGTTTCCAGTCAGCCCAGATTCTTGAAAGAACCATCCAGAGCTGTCGATCCCGTTCTTTGATTTTCGGACTCTTCACCGAGCGCTTAAGAACAATGATCTGATTGCGTTGGGCAACGACCAGAACTGCCATTTTCCGCTGGACGTAGCCGAACAAAAAGACGTTCAAAGCGACTAAAATAGCAATTTCGAGTATGATTTTCATGCTGGCCAGTGTCTTTCGGTCGGTTTGAAAAATCAAGTTATTTCAGTATGTACCGAATTTTCGGACCCCATGCCTCCCCGGACAGCTTTCTGTAATATCGTCATCGTCTTCCCACAGATCAGATCCGTCTCATATTCGATTTCCAAAGAGCGAAAGCATCTCAAACTCTATCACTCTCTACTGTCCCATTGACGCTGGACAGGAACAAATGGTAGTGGGAGCAACGCTTGCCCCCTCTGGAGGCTTTGCACGTGGTTGTTTACTCGTTCCTGTGTCTGAAAAAGTCTATGAAATCAATGCTATGTAGGTGAGAATGGTTTTGTTGAAGTTTGCGCCGGGTTTCGAAATCCGATGACAGCAGGTGCGTGGCTTGGCAGATACCTTGATGTCGTGGGTTTTCCGAATCGGTGAAGCCTCCCTCCAAAATGGCTCGAGAATTGTAATTAGCCAGACGCACACCACCGTGAAAAATCGGGTTTCCTTGTAATATCAATGCATCCATGCTGAATTCATCGTAGGCTACAATGTAATCGCAAGGGGAGAGAGCCTTACCGGTTGCAATAGTTTCTTTCATCATCAGTTTATGTGGATCGGCAAGACCAGCCAAGGGTAATACACAGAAAGATATTGAAACCAGTATGATCGTCCTGAGTGCAGAAATCACAGCTTCCATCGAAATGTTAGATAGTTGTTTGTTTTTTCTGACCTTTAAGACGAAATCCGTTACGAATTCGATACCGAGGGCGAAATATACGATCCCTAATCCCGCCAGACAAACCAGTAGCTGATGAATCGCTTCCGATGAGACTGAATCAGTAGGCAAAACCAATGCGCAAGCCAAGACCACCATAACCATGGCTAGACCATGGTTGTGGTATTTTCCGTGATGTTGTTTGATCTCCGTCACCAATCCTAGAAACATCATCAGTGAAAACATTGCGATAGCGGTAATGCTTGGGGTCAACGGCAGGTAAAAGCGTGTCAGCCGAGACAAGAAGAGACTGTCGGTTGAAAGATTGTGTACAGTCGAATCAATTCCCGATATCCATACGTAAATATTGGAAAACATGGCCGGGAGGCATATCCAGACTACGGGCCACCATAGCTTATTAATGAGATAGGTCGCCCCCCGACCGAAAGCGGCGGACAGGATGCCCGAAAGCGCCAGCAACACCAGTATGGGTAAGGCCAGGGGACTGGTATAAGCTGTGAGCCCCGCCGTGATCCAGAACCCCGTAAGGCGTATTCCGGAGCAGTTTTCACCACATTTTTGACGGAAAAACAACAGACCCGCGATTTCCGAGAGAAAAAGTAGGCTCTTGGTCATCGTTGCGGAATCGTGCATAAATATAGTGAAAACCAGTGGCAGAAGGAGTGCATAGCGCCCTGCACCTCTCCGGATTGTTTCCATCGTAAGGCATGACATTGAGGTTGCGGCGAAGGCGCAAACGAAAAGCAAAGCCTTATCACCCCACTGGACCGAAACGGTTTGGGCAGCTTTCAGCAATACGGGAAAAATGAAGGCCCTATCGTGTCGGTAGAATACCTCGTGGAGCATAGTGGGCCAATCGCCTCCGATTTTCGCAAAAGATACTTCTCCGAAAGGCAGCGGTTGGACCAGATCGACCGTGAAGAGCACAGCTATCGAAGCCGCAATTAAAAATGGAACGTGAGAAAGATTTCTATGCGGAAATGACGGTAGGGAAAAAAACACCGTTATCACGATTATCAGCAGGAGAAAACTAGACGGCATCGATTTGGTTTGTACCACAGATAGTTCTCCGGACTGTGACAGCCCAAAACGCAGTTCCCCGCTGATAGAGTAAAGTGCCGGCATTCCGACGAGAGCCAGGCGGAGAGCGTCTGCAAACTCAGGATTGTTTTGGTTCTCGATACCTAGTCCTAGACGTCCGATCCTGTATCGGGCCTCTTCGTCGTCGAGGAAGAGTTTCACCCTGGAGGAGTTGTTTGTTTCCAACGAGGCGATTTTTCCTTTTTCGCCGACGAGCGCGGTGTCGGATATTCTCAGGGAATCCCCCAGCGATTCGTCGAGACCCAATAGGATCCATTCGTAACGCACCGTAAAATCGGACCCAAACACAGTGGCGATCATTGCGGAGAACATAATGGTGGTGGCGATTTTTGACCGCATTCCTCTGCGCATCCCCAGTGCGACAAGTAGGGATAAAAAGACGAGGAAAACAGTTCTTCCCACCGGATGGCAATGCAGCAGATAGGGTAAGTAATCCGCAAATTTCTGGGGGGGAATAATGACGAACGAGGCTTCCTTCTCCATGTTGAGATGGGAGACAGGAAAACCCGATTTCATCTCGTGATTGCCGCCGTCGGGTTTCTCCCAAATTGCTCCGGAGTCGGAACCGGCTAGGTGCTCGGCCAGCAATAAGGCAGCTTTACGGTGCTTTGGGGATTCTCCTGGCAGGATCTGGAATGCCCCGGCTTCGAGGCATCCGGGGCAACTTTCCATGGGATCGGTGAGTTGTAACGAAAAGTCACCCCCCCCGGTCTTTTCCAGCAGATCAAGCGTCAGTTTCTCTCCCGTTGTCGAGATACCTTTTACCTCGTAGGTACTGTGGAACCCCTCGGCCTTATCGTGCGATTCGAACAGCTTCTGGATTTCTCTCTCTTTTCCCGGTGGAATCACCCGGGAGGAGGCTTCGATCTCGGTCAGAAAAAGCGGTGTTAGAATTATAATGAACACAATCGCGACCAAATGTGGCGAGACTGTTTGGAAGAGATTAGGTTTGTGGAGAGTATTCGCGATGGTGTCTGGTTCTCCCTGATCGAGGTGAGGTTCCCGGTTTTCCGCCAGGCAAATCTTTCACCTGCGGGAAAATCGAATTTTCAGCTAGGTAGGGCCAACGCTTGCGATTATCGTTAAAATAGTATATACATTCACGCAACAGCAGTCAAGAAAGGCCGTGTGTGGAACGAACAATAGGTCGAGAAAAGGAATGAAAGCAGCCTTCGTCGATCCTCCGGTTCCTTCTGGAGCCTTGGTCCACCGCGATCTCTTCGCAATGAATGCCTTGAACGACGTTCTGGGTGAAGGTGGAGCGGCGGGTTTTTTCGGATATCTGAAAAACCGGGGTACTGCCATGCCCGTGCTTCCCCTGCTTTATAGCGCGTCAGTGGCACGCGAACACGGTGCCAAGTGTGCATACTTCGACCTGACCACCAGTTGCTGCCGATGCCGTTTCGGCGAACTAGTACGTTTCCGACCGGACCTCGTATTGTTGGCCACCTCATTGGACCTTTTGCCATACGAACTAGATTTTGCTTCCAAGCTTCGAAGGCTGACTGGAGCAAAGGTCATTTTGTGCGGCGACAGCGCCGCGTGGTTCTCCAGTGAGATCCTGAATTCGGGAAAGATCGATGCGGTGATCAACGGAGAGCCGGAGAGCCTTGTGGCACATCTCGTAGGGGGAGAAACGGAAAAGATTTCCGGTCTAATACTTCCCGGTGATGACTCCACTAACGTATCTCCCTCCATGGTGGAGGATTTGGACTCCCTGGTCCGGCCAGCGTGGGATCTAGTGAATTTCGGTGATTACGGCTATTTTCCCCTGATACCAGGACGTCCATTTGCAACGGTGCAGGCGAGTCGGGGTTGTTCCTACGGCTGCGGTTTTTGTCCCTATTTCACCGCACAGGGGAAAAGATTTCGCCCGAGGGAAGTAGGTCGTGTGGTGGAGGAACTACTGTGGCTGAAAAATAATTTCGGCGTGCGCGGTGTATTGTTCAGAGATCCCTGTTTTTCCTACGATGTCCATCGGACCAAAAAGCTTTGCCAGGAGATGATCTCTAGAGATCTTGGAATAAGCTGGGGTTGCGAGACTCGACTCGACCACATCGATGGAGAGCTTATGGAACTGATGGCAGCTGCAGGCTGTCGTTCGGTGGAATTGGGTTTCGATGGTCCCAGCGACGAGGTCTGCGGGCTTAACGATAGGAAGAGAATAAAGCTTGAGGAGTACAAGGAAAAGGTTCCTGCCCTAGAGCGACTGGGGATAAAAGCCGCCCTGCTGGCGGTGATCGGTATCGAGGGTGAGGACCGGGAGAGAATGACAAAAACCTTGGAGGCCTTGACAAATTGTTCGGCATCCTACGTAAACGTGCAGGTTGCCAGAGAGTTCCCCTATACAAAGATGTTCGGAAAGTTTGGAAGCGAGCGAAGCATGACAGATTTCTACAGTTCGGATGCGGTAAGGAAAAGGCTAATTCGGGAGCGAACCGCACGCAACTTAAGGGAACGCTGTCTACGGCGCTATTATCTGAACCCATCTGGAGTGTTTGCCAGAATGAAGGGTGGCGGATTTATTGCCTATTCTGATTTTCTGGCTCGTCATGCCATGGCGTATGTCTTGCGGTACGCTGAAAGGAGTATTGGTGCCGAGGGAACTGGCGATAATTCCTGCCTATAACGAGGCTGGGAACATCCGGCGAGTGGTTACGGAATGCAAGCACCATTTAGACCGGGTGCTAGTCGTGGACGACGGATCCGACGATGGTACTGCCGCACTGGCCGAAGAAACGGGGGCCGAAGTCCTGCGGATCGAGCGAAATTTGGGTAAGGGCGCAGCTCTGAAGCATGGATTCCGTAGGGCATTTGCATATGAAGTGGAGTCCGTCTACCTGTTGGATGGAGATATGGAGCACGACCCCGAGTTGCTTCCACGTTTCAGGGAGAGGCTTCGCGAATGCGACATGGTGGTTGGTGTGCGATCCAGGCAACGCTCATATAGACGCGGACAGATGAACTCCTTCGCCTCTTTCTGGCTGAGGCAGGTCGGAGTGGATCTTTCCGACGTGCTGTGTGGCTTCAGGGCTTTGCGGGTGGGACTGCTTCGCCGGATGGATCTTTCCGATTGTCGGGGGTTCGAGGTGGAGGTGATGATGCTGTTGGAGGCGGCTAGACTTGGGGCCTCCTTGGCCGTTGTGGAGCTTCCCCCAGTCCGGTACAAGAAAAGCCAGACGAGTGGTCTGGACGCCTTGAGTATCAGCGAAGCCTACGACCGCTGGGTACTGAAAAACTTGGCGGTTCTCGACGTAGGTTTATACAGACAATGCCTTTTATTCTCCGGTGCTGTAGCGGGGCTCGGTTTGGGAAGGCTTTGGCGTTTCTTGGAGAATAAGCCATGAGCACAGCTTGGGCGCTGGTCATAAGCCATATTCCGTATCTGATACTGGTGGCGGTCCTGATATTCATGCTGCGCAAAATCCGGTTGGAGCTTCGTAGGGCGCTGACCGAACTTGAGGAAGGCGAAACAGTAAATGAGAGACACCGTACTGGCGATATTTCTGACTCAGGTTCCCATCGCCCTGGGGATTTTCTGGGCCATGCTGGAACTGCGAACTCTGCGGAAAGACCTGGCGGCGATCTTGAGAAAGCTTGCGGAAAAGGAGAAAAATGAATGATTCCGGCGTCATGATGGTGACGGTGGATTTCGAGGCCGATTGGGGGTCCGGCTTAACTAGGGGGATCGACCTTTGCTTGCCGGAAATGTTAGCTATTTTCGATGAGTTTGGTGTCAATGCAACCTTTTTCGTCGTAGGAGAACTTGTCCGACGATATGCCGGACTGCTTCGGGATATCGCCGGGTCTCACGAGGTGGGTTGTCATTCCATGAACCACGTGGATCTACCAGTGCTGAAAGGGGAAGAGAAGAGAAGACAGGTTGTCAAGTCGAAGAAGGCTCTGGCAGAAATAGGCATAGAGGCCCTTGGGTTTCGTGCTCCTTATTTCCATATCGATACTGACACATTAAAGGAGATCCAACGCGCAGGATACCTATACGATTCATCTCTGGCCAGCTTTTCCGACCGTGCTGGCTACGCGGGTTTTTTGTCTCGCAAATACCCCATCAAAACAGCCAGGGGGGTAGTCCGCGTGCCGATCGGTGACATCCTACCCTTCCGGATTCCTTACGGATTATCATATCTTAGGCTTTTTTCTCCCATTGCCGGAATGCTTCCCGTTTCGCGCCCCAAGGTGTTTTACCTACACCCTTATGAACTTCTGGACGAGGAACGGGGATACGGTTACTCATCGTGGTTGAAACCCTTTTTCATGCGCAATCGCGGAAGGCCTGCACGGGAAATTCTATGGGAGGTTCTGGCGGACCATTCGCGAAACGGTGGAACCTTTATGTCGATCGAAACCTACCTTAAAAAGAACGGATATCTTGAATGAATCCGGAGCTTTTCCTTATGCTGGCCTTCATCGTAGCCGTGGCCGCCAGGGTCGTTTGGGTGGAGAAGGCTGTTTCTGGGAAGGAGGTGGTTTGGACTATCGTCTTGGCGGCATTGGTGATTGTTTTTAAAAGCCTGTTGTATCCTTCGGGTTACAATAATATTTCCAATCCCTGCCGTTACGTGCTGGCGTTGAACGATCCTATTTTGCATCCCACCGCTACGGGCCATGTTTTCATTCGGCTATTGTTTTATGCGGCGAGTTTCTTTCCGAGGGCGGAACAGGCGCTTATCTGGTTCAATCAAACCCTGTACATAGTGAACATCTTGGCGGTCCTTGCTGTCTCCCGCTTGTTGTTCCGGGATAGAAGGATAGGGGTACCTGCATCCGTCATCATGGCGTTCTTTCCGGCTTTCGTCGCCGGATCTGGTAGCCTGTTTTTTTCCAACTATGCCGTTTTCATTCAGCTATGTCTTATGGCCTGCCTTTTCGGATATGGTAAAAAAGAGAAACTTCCTTTTTTGCTGGCGGCGGGATGCGCCTTGGTGCTTCTGATATATACTCGCATGGAATACCGCCTGTTTCCCTTTGTTTTCATCCTGTTGTATTGGGCGAAAGCGGGTTTCGGTTTGAAGTCCACTGCCAGGCTGATCTGGTTGTTGCCTCTGGCTGTCTATGTCCTGCCGTATTTCGAAACAATGCATTGTGGGGAAGGATCCTCCGGCGAACTTTATAAGCTACACTTGGTGGAAACGGGAATCGCCATGGCGGCTCCCTTGTTGTTGCTGTTGCCAGTGGGGAAGGGTGAGTATTTTCAACGTGTTGTACTTTTTATCTGGTTGTTGCTGTATATCATCGTTTATACTGTCTATTCCACCGACTTCGATCCTTTGAACCTCGCTCGTTACCTGGCCAACCTGGCAGTGCCGTGCTCATTGCTGACTGGTTTCGGTTTGTCCTGGTTGCTTTCGGAAACCAAAAACGGATTACGGATTGCTCCAGTGGCGGTCGCGGTCGTACTGATCGTCTGCAACTTGTTGTTTTCAGTGTCTATCAAAGGCGAATACCTCACTGACCGCTTAATAAGGAACATGGCGGAAAAGCGTGAATTATTCAAGAGATACGATGTCCTCTTGTATTCCTTTATTCTAGATGGTGAAAAATCCCGTTTCGAATGCGATCAGGAGAGCCTCGTCTTTGCGGCTTTGCTGGCCAATCCCGATCTTCGATTGGTTGACTGGAACCTCAACCCGGAGAAGGCAGGCGTAAAGGACGAGAGATTGCTGACGATAAGCTCCAACTATGCGCATGACCCCTTACCCCAAACCACTCTTTCAAGATATTACAAAATACGCAAAGTAGCCGATATTCCATTGGATTTTCAAAGTTCCTACCCGCTGCACGAACTGTTTTTGAAAAAGCGACTGGTGAAAGATCCATACCGAGCTGAAATCCACGAGGCTTTCTCCATTCCACCGAAAGAGGATCAGGTCTGGTCAAAATATTAGAACATGTCCCTGTCAGGCGACAATGGGACAGTCGCGAGTGGTAGAGTTTTCGATGCTTTCGCTCTTTGGAAATCGAATATGAGACGGATCTGATCTGTAGGAAGACGATGACGATTCTCCAGAAAGCTGTCCGGGGAGGCCTTCCTAACAGGCGTGTCCTTCTTTCCCGGCATCAGTACGCACATCACCCACGATGAACCGAAAAACAGATTTTCACCTGCTCAGACGACTTACGCCGCCTGCTTCAGCCGATAGCCCGTGATTTTTATCTCGGCAAAGCCCTTCACCTCGATGTGTTCCGGCACGGCCTTGGCATTTTTCGGTACAAAGAGAACGGCCTTGTCCCGGTAGATCTGGCCGGGCGTTGCACTGCTTAGAAATTGATGAGGACGCCAAACGCCGCGTTTTTCGACCGCCGTTTACATCTAGCCAGCCAAAATACCAGGATTGGACTGGCTAATCTGGCATTCATGACGTAGCCGAAATGGGAAAGAAGCGAAATCGCTAGTTGCTGTTTTGCTCGCTTATACTGGCGGTTGTTTGCGTGGTTGTTTCCAGTTCAGCCATTTTGACCGACGCACGGGCATGTACGGACCACCGGACGCTTTTCTCCAGAAGGCATTGACCAACAGCACGGCAGATTTTCGCCGCCGACGGGGCATCGTCGGCAAAAGGCGTGTACTCGCGCCAATACAAAAAAGTGCTGCCAGAGGATGAGGTGACAGTATTCGTGCTGGACGTGCTGCCAGTGGAGGCATCGCAGCCGGTAGCGCTGGGACAGGTATCCGCATCGAATCTTGATGGAGCATTGCTGGCGTTTTCGGCGGACGATGCACAGCTTCCCGATGGTACGGGGACAACGCTTTTCATGGGCGAAGGGCATCCGTCAGCGGCCCCTTACGACCCGCCGGACGGGCAGGAACTGGTGCAAATGTTCCATTTCGGCCCGGACGGAACCACCTTCGCGAATCCAGCACGACTGACCCTTCCCAATACATTGGAGTTGGCTCCGGGCGAACGCATCGAGTTCCATTCTTTTAATGAATCCACATTGTTATGGGAAAAGGCGGCGGTGCTGGAGGTCAACGCCGAGGGCACGAAGCTGGAAACCATCGAGGGTGGCATCAGCCACTTCTCGGCAGGTGGAATTTTTCAACCGGAAGGCAGCTTGCCAGAATATACCGTGACGGGACTGGTCCAAGATGATTTAGATCAATTTCTAAGTAATATCCACGTGTTCGCGATCGGAGCACGTGGCCGAATGCTAGCCGATGACACCAACGCTCAGGGTAGCTACACGATTTCCGGGATACGGGTGTCCTGTCACAAGTCTCCGTATTTGACGGTTGCCGCCAGTCGTAGCGGGACGTTTTTAGACGATACGTTGACTTCGGTAGTAGCGGAGGTGACTGATGATCCAAGCCAGACCGTGCAGGCTCCTGTACTGATCCTTCCTAACAACGTTTCCAAAGGTAGCGTGCGAGGAAAAGCTTTGAGTCCGTTGGGAACACCTGTGGAAGGAGCCTGTGTCACAATTTACCCTTCTATCGGCACAGATATCTCGACCTGGACTCTTTCTGAAAATGATGAGGAAGAAGACGATGAGGAAGAAAACGATCCTGGTACTTTCCAGTTCGATATTGTACCCGCTGGGCCAGCTCGAGTGACGATCACCCACGATGTGTTAAGATTATTCAAGGAGATTCCCGGCGAAGTGCCGGAAGATAACGAGTGGTACCTCGGCGATGTGATTCTGGACGAAGTAGCGGATACACAGCCTCCGAACGTGCTGTGGTCCATGCCGGTGGATGGCCAGGAAAACCTTTATCATTTAAGTGAGTTGCGTGTGGTCTTCAACGAAACGCTGGCCCCGGCAAGCCTCCAGGCTACGTTGAAACGAACGTTGACCAACGAAGCCGTTTCCGGCTCGGCAACGCTGGAGAACGGCACAACGGTAGTGTTTACACCGGACGTAAGTTTTGAAGATGGCCGGGCCTACACCTTCACTCTGGGAGCCGGGTTGGCGGATCTCTCTGGTAACACGCTGGGGGAGGAATATGTTTTGCAATTCCAAATGGTTGCGCCAACCTGCCCGGATACTGAATGCACTTACGGTGCCTTCGACTGGATCTTGGAAAGCTGCGTAGCGACACCGAAGGCTGAAGGAATTCCGTGCCGAAACGCCAACGGCACCTGCAACAACAGTGGGGAATGTGTGTGCAACAATGCCTTCATGACGGCGGACTGCTCGGCCTGTCAGGACGGCTACATCGATTTCCCGGACTGCCGGGACAACCCCTGCGATCCTGATCCTTGCAATGGGCATGGGAATTGTGACGAAAATGATGGCTCCTGCACCTGCGATAACGCTTTTATGACCGAAGATTGTTCGACCTGCCTTGATGGCTACGAGGGATGGCCGGACTGTGAAGTTCCATGTGCCCCAAAAACCTGCCAGGATCTCGGTTACGAATGCGGCACTTGGTCGGACGGTTGCGGTGGCAACACCGAGCCTTGTGGAACCTGCGAATTCGGCTTCGCCTGCCACGAAACGTTTGGCCAGTGTAACATCGACTGTCCTGGAGGTGTTACGGCGCGGCGGATCGATGAGGCGTATTTTCCTGGGACAACCCAAGCAGTGTATGGAGAGGATGGCTATTTGTACATCAGCCAGGGGAGTGTTCTAAAAATCTATCGAGAAATTGACGATCAATTGGAAATAGTGAATGAGGTTCATCTAGCGTCTACAATCATGGACATCTTTGTTGTTTCTGGGTGGGTCTATGCGGCTTTACCCGCAAAAGGTTTGGCCATGCTTGATGTTTCTGATCCTGTCAGCCCTAGCATTCCTGTATATAAGGATTTGGATGGATGGACAAATGGAGTTTTTGTCTCGGGAAACTTTGCCTATGTGGCGGATGGTTGGTTAGGACTGGCGATTATAGACATCACTGACCAGATGAACCCCGGAGATCCAGTTTATATGAGAACCATATATGCCATGGACGTTTTCGTATCGGGAAACTACACCTATGTGGCGGACGATGAATACGGATTGGCGATTATCGACGTGTCCGATCCTATTAACCCAGGGGAGCCAGTGTACAGAAATACGAATGGGTCGGCTTTGGGCGTTTTCGTATCGGGAAACTACGCCTATGTGGCGGACCATGAATACGGGTTGGCAGTGATCGACGTAAGCAATCCTATTAACCCAGGGGAGCCAGTGTATAGGGACACAAATGGATATGCTGAAAGTGTTTTCATCTCTGGAACACACGCCTACGTGGCGGATTATAATCACGGTTTAGCTATTATCGACATAAGCAACCCTACAAACCCAGGAGAACCCGTAAATAAATTTTTAAAGGAGGCTTCTTATGATATTTTTGTCTCTGAAGATAGCGCCTATTTGGCAGGCGGGGATTCCGGTCTTGCGGTGATCGATATTAGAGATCCTGCTAATCCTGAGGAGCCATGGTATATTGAAACAATGGGTAGCGCTAGCACTATTTTCATATCCGGAAATTATGCCTATGTTGCAGATTATCATTCAGGCCTGAAGATTATCGACATGTCCGACCCAACGAATCCTGGAGAACCCTTATACTGGGATAAAAGTGATTTTCCTCGGGGATTTTTCATTTCAGGTAATTATGCTTATCGAATACGAGGAGCAGGACTGTCAATTATTGAAATCATTGACCCTTTACAATTTGGAGAACCAATATCAAGTAGAGGAATAAACGGGATTCCCGATAAAGTTTTTGTATCTGGAAATTATGCCTATGTGACATTTTTGTCAGGCTTGGCTATCATTGATGTAACCGATCCTTCATATCCTGGCGAACCGGTATACATTAGCACTGGCGGGGTTCAGGATGTTTTCGTTGCAAATTACCACGCCTATGTAGTGGGTGGTGAATATGGGTTGGCGATTATCGACGTGTCCGATCCTATTAACCCAGGGGAGCCAGTGTACAGAAATACGAATGGGTCGGCTTTGGGCGTTTTCGTATCGGGAAACTACGCTTATGTGGCGGACCATGAATACGGGTTGGCAGTGATCGACGTAAGCAATCCCGCGAACCCCGGGGAGCCAGTATATAAGGAGACGAATGGGTCTGCTTCTGGCGTTTTCATATCGGGAACCCATGCTTACATAGCGGATGGGTATTCCGGGTTTGCTCTGATCGATATCAGCGACCCCACCAACCCCGGAGAGCCGGTGACTTTTGAGACAACTGGAAGTGCCAATGAAGTTTTCGTTTCTGGCAGCTACGTCTGGGTGGCAGAGTCTAGCAACGGCATGGAAACCTTCGAGTTGCGCTGCCTGGGTACCTGCACCCCCGACCCTTGCCACGGCCATGGCACATGCACCATTGTCGATGATGACGCCGCCTGCACATGCAACCAAGGCTTCGGTGGCGACTGGTGCGAACAGTGCGCGGAAGGGTATGAGGGCTATCCGGACTGCGAAATAAGCATTCTAATTCCAGAATTTGTTCCCATCACAGCGGGTACCTTTTGGATGGGATCGCCGGACGGTGATTGTCCTGTGGGGTATCCGGGAGTGTGCAATTACGAATTGGGGCGAGAGCCGATAGAAGCAAACGAAGAACTCCACGAAGTAGCACTGACCTACGATTTTGATTTGATGACGCATGAATTAACACAGGGGGAATGGTTGGCATTGATGGCGTGGAATCCGAGCAATTTTAGTGCAGCTGGTAGTGGAGTGACCTGTGGGAATAATTGCCCCGTAGAGAACATTTCCTGGTTTGATGTGTTGGCGTATGCAAATGAGTTGTCTTTGGAAGCGGGCTTTATGGGTTGTTACGTATTTTCGAACGTGGAATGCGAAGACAGCTCGCTACATGGCAACGACTATATGGCTTGTATGAACGCAACCCAAGGCGGCATCGACTCAGCGACGATTGTCTTGGCTGATGGTGCAAACAAACCGCAGGAATGCAAGGGGTACCGGTTGCCGACCGAAGCTGAATGGGAATATTCGATAAGGACGGGCAATCAATACACGGCATTTTATCAGAGCGATGGGAACGATGGTACGATTACATATACTGGTCGGAATCCAGTAGACCCTAACCTCGATCAGATAGGGTGGTTTGGCGGAAACAATGATCCTTATAGCACAAAACCTATTGGTAACAAAGAGCCAAATGATTGGGGTTTGTATGATATTAGCGGGAATGTGTGGGAGTGGACATGGGACAAGTATTGTCGTGATAATACAGGTTATGGAAGCGACCCTGATGGTGGAAACTGTGAAAGTTTGTTTCGAGTTATGCGTGGTGGCTCTTGGGGTAATGATGCGTTCTTTTGTAGGTCGGCTACGCGTAATAAATACCTACAAGATTTTCGTAATGCCAGTATAGGCTTCCGCCTTGCCCGCACATTGCACCCCGAATCTTGCATCCCCGGCCTTTGTAGCAACCACGGCACCTGCAACGACACCAACGGCTACGCCCTGTGCGATTGCAACACCGGCTACGACGGTGCGGATTGCAGCGTGTGCGCTCCCCATTACGCAGGCTACCCAGACTGTCAATGGGACGGTACCTTCCCTGAAGGCTATTGCGATTTCAATCAGTGCTGGCCGGTTCCACCCACGGGACAGACGGCTTGCTACAATAATAGCGAAAGCATCGAGTGCTCAACCATAGGTGGCAGTGAACCGCCGGACTGCGATACGGCCTATCAGTCCTGCACAGGTCTGCCCGATTCACCCAGCGACGCATGTTTTTGCGGCCAGGACGCGCAGTATGCCGACAACGCCCGAACCTTCACCTGCTACAACGCCGCTGGAATCGAAACCCCTTGCATCAACCTATCAACGGCGAGCGAGGATGAAGTGGTAGTGGATTCCCTGACCGGCCTGATGTGGCAACGCTGGCTACCGGAAACCTACGAAGGTTGCACGGGCGGCGACCCGGTTGGATCACGATGCGAATGGCAACAGGCTATCGACTACTGTGCCACCCTGAACGAAGGAGAAGGATACGGTGGGTTTACGGACTGGCGGTTGCCCGCATATCATGAATTACAGAGCATCGTGGATTATGGAAGGTACCTTCCAGCTATCGACAACACAGCCTTCCCTGGTACGCCTTTATCTATGTTTTGGTCGTCGTCGTCCCGCGCGAACAGTACAAACTACGCGTGGTACGTGTCCTTCGACAACGGCTACGTGAACGACTACAGTAAGACGAACAACTACTATGCGCGTTGCGTGTGTGCCGGACCGGAAGATTCAGTCATTGGATCATTGGATCATTTGATTCTTTCCGAACCTGTAACTGACGAACCGGTCGTAACCGATTTGGTGACGGGCTTGATCTGGCAAAAGGAACACGTAACAGACAAAAGCTGGGAAGAAGCCTTGGCCTATTGCCAGGAGCTTAATTACGCCAATGAGACGGACTGGCGGCTACCCAACGTCAACGAATTGGCAAGTCTGGTCAATATCGAAGTCTCCTATCCAAGTTCGGATTTCCCTGACATGCCTTCGAATTGGTTTTGGTCGTCGTCGTCCCACGCTTCCAATGCAGGCAGCGCGTGGCTCGTGAACTTCCTCAACGGCTTCGTGAGCAACTACCTTAAGACGAACAACTACGATGCGCGTTGCGTGTGTGCCGGACCGTGAAGTGAATGATTTGATGATTTAGTGATTCAATAATTTTCTTCCCCGTGCGAAGCACGGGCGGCACTAAAAATTTCGCGAAAGCGGCGTTGAGGACTTTGACTGGCGATTTCGGATTGGGGAAACGATGAAAGAAACATGGTTGTTCACAGTTCTCCTTGCTGCTCTCACATCCTTTGTCTTCATTGGCTTTTTCTGCCATTGTCCAAGCAATCTCCATGCTCAAACTCAACCCGAAGTCACGGTGGAGAGCTGGGAGAGCCTTTTAGGAAAAGTTGAAATTTCCTTTTCGTCCCGAAATGTTGTCGGAAAACTGGTGCACCCGAATCCTGGAATCAACTTGAAAAAGGGAACCCGTGTTCTGGAAGGAGTCTTGCTGGAGGATTGCCTTTCGGGCAAATTCCGTTTGGATGCTACGGGCTGTAAGAGGGAGGTCTGGGGATTCGGAGTTCTGTTGCTGGGGGATGGTGGTACCGTGCTATCCGGTTCGATCCATGTGGATACAAAGGGGTGCAAAATCCAGGGATTAACCGGTCCAAAAAGTTTATACTGGACCCGCGTTCTCCCTGTTGTGTCATCAACGAAAACTTCGTCAGGAATC
Organism: Myxococcota bacterium; assembly: GCA_963663525.2. GTDB lineage: Bacteria > Myxococcota_A > SURF-8 > SURF-8. The sequence goes on along the minus strand of CAXXHC010000001.1, from coordinate 131,314 downwards.
GTTTCCAAACAAAACAAGCGTAACGTATCGGCGGAAACAAAATCCTCAAAAAAAAAACCTGTTACCCACAAGAAGGCACTGGAAACGGTTGAGAACTCAAGCGAAACCGAAGCAAAGCATAAACATCGTCTACCTGTCTTGTCGGGTCCAAAAGCCGAGCCAGGCACCTACGACCCCAGAAAAGCATTGGGTGCCAAGGCACGACTTATGAAAATGGAAGGGGAAGCTCTGCTTGATGCCGGGCGTTTTGAAAAAGCCAGGAAAAAGTTTGAGTTCGCGCTTATTGAAAGCCCCTGCGACCCATTTGCCCTGAATGGTATAGGGGTCACGTATGTTAGACGGAATATGTATGATGAGGCGTTAATATATTATAAAAAGGCGTTGACTTGCGATCCTGAATATATGGATGTATATTATAATATCGGCTGTGTATACGCAATACAAAACAAGCTGCCCCTTGCCATTCGCTACCTGAAAATATCGTTAATGAACGGATTTACGAACATGACGATCATGAGCGATGATCCAGATCTTGTCTCGTTACACGCCAATCCCGACTTTCAGGCTTTACTACGTGGAGAGTTTTAGTGTTTCGCTATTTTTTTTGAGAGCATGACCTATAGGTGACAATACGAGTTTCATATCCATAGGAGAGAATCATGATACGCATAACGAATTTATTGGCTTTGTGTCTCTTTTTGATGCTTTTCGTCGTGACTGGCTGTGGCGAAAATGATTCATCTGAGGGAACTGGGGAGGTATCACCATCCGATAGTGACATTCTCGACATCGACAACACTGTGGAAAGAGAACCCGATGCAGATGACGTTGCCGATGGCGACATCCTCGAAATTGACGATTATTCGGAAAACGAATCCGATAACGGGGAACGGGATAACAGCGATAGCGACGTGTCCGATAGAGATATCCTTGAAACTGACGATAATACAGACAACGATTCCGATAACGGAGAGCTTGAAGTCGATGACAACGATGTTTCCGATGGTGACATTCTCGAAGTTGACGATAATACAGAGAACGAATCCGATGACGGAGAGTTGGACAACGATGACAACGACCTAGCCGATAGTGACATCCTCGAAACTGACGATAATGCGGATAATGAATCCGGTGACGAAGAATGGGACAACAGTGACGGTGACATAGCCGACAGCGATACACCAGACACAGACAACACTGTGGATAGCGAACCCGATGACGGGGAATACGATGGTGAGAATGCCGAGAATGAGATGGATGTGGAAAGTGCATTTTCAATTTATATCACTTCACCCTCCCCAGAGACTCAACTGGGTGTTGAAGAAACGATTACCGTAACAGGGACGCTTAGTCACTCTCTACCCCTCGATCAACTTGAAGAGGTCAAAGTCAACGGCATAGGGGCTATTCTCACGAACCCTCAAGCAATGCATTCCGAGTGGACTGCTAATGAGGTACCGGTGTTGTCCTATGGTGATAATCTGATAACTGCCAGCGCAACAGACTCAGAAGGTCGGAATGTCGAGCATGAAATTCATGTGGACCGCCAGTTTACTCGTGAACAATGGCTTCAGGCGTATGCCTCTCAAGTGGAGCAAAACATGATGGGCTGGGATGCCTCCACGTTTCCGGACCTTTTACAAGATTACGATACGCTTGAAATTCACTGGCAGGGGATGGCGTGGTGCAATCCAGAAACGGCAGGTGGTAGTCTGTTTGCAAATCCCAGTGGCGATATGAATCCACCAACAAGTCGTTACGGATGCGATCAGCAAGTTGATGTCGAGTTTATAGCCAACCAAAATCAAGTAATCGCAATACTAACGATTCCATATCATCACTTTGACATGTACTTTTCAGCGGCAAGCTGGATTGGAGATCATGAAGGGTATTCGGTATCTACTCCAACGACAATTCAGATCAATGCATCATTGGAAGGCTGGCCAGATTACCCACACCTCAAGTATATTGATAATTCAGTGGAAATAGATTTTCACGAGTTTCGCATGACGTCCGAATCGAGTTTTATGAATACAATGTTGGAGGCTCTTTACCCAGCCTACGAATCGCTTTGGGAGTCAATATTTGAGGACCATTTCAATGAGCACATGGAGAGAATTCTTGGATGGCCGAGCAATAATGGCGATTATAGCGAGTCTTTATGTTCCAATGAGTGGGATGATGATCAAGACCAACTGGTGGATTGTGATGATCCTGATTGTCTATTAAGTTCTGACTGCGGATTCACGGGCTATGAATGTTCAATATGCCGTCAGGGTTTTACTAGGACATGTGTAACAGGGTATGAATGCCTAGAAGATTACAATTCCATAAACACCGATAACGTAGGTATGTGTGTCAAGCCTTGCCGTTCACAAAATGACTGTCCGATTGGCACTTCGTGTAGTCTTGCCGCTCCAGATTATAATCGGCAATATTGCTTGCAAAATTTATTAGGTGCGCAGTGTATCAATAACGCCGTGCATATCGAAACTGAAAGTGGTTGCGAGATCGTTCTACAATGCCGCAATGATGAAATGTGTGATTCCGTAACGACCAGGTGTGTACCTCTTGAGTAAGGGCTGTGGTTCTCAAAACTGTGGGATGTCCAATCGTTGTTTGACATGGTGTTCATGTCAAGCTTCAATGGGACGGTCTCGAGTGACCATATTTTGATGCTTTTCGTTCCTTGAAAACAGAAAAATAAGAAGGATCAGATCGGTCAAAAGCCCTTACGAGCTTCCCAAAAGTGGTCCAGGGATGATTTCCTGAAAGGCATCGCCTTCGTTGTCGTCATCCGGACGCACATCACCCACGATGAACCGAAAAACAGACCTTCACCTGCTCAGACGACTTACGCCGCCTGCTTCAGCCGATAGCCCGTGATTTTTATCTCGGCAAAGCGCTTCACTTCGATGGGCTCCACCACAGCTTTTGACATCCTTCGGCACGAAGGTAACAACTTAGTCCCGGTAGACCTGGCCGGGCGTGGCACTGCTTAGAAATTTATGAGGATGCCACTCGCCGCGCTTTTCGGCTGCCGTTTACAAACTGATCACAAGAATTGCCAATCGTAACCGCAATCCTGATCTAGCCACTAGCCAGCCAAAATACCAGGACTGGACTGGCAATTAGCCATTCATGACGTAGCCGAAAAGGGAAAGAAGCAAAATCGCTATTTGCTGTTTTGCTCGCTTATACTGGGGGTTGTTTGCTTGGTTGTTTCCATACAAAGCCGTCGGATGCAAAGAAATATCATTGCTCAGCCATTTTGACCGACGGATGGCATGTACGGACCACCGGACGCTTTTCTCCAGAAGGCATTGACGAACAGCACTGCAACCAGCCATTGATCGTCGATCTGGGAACCTCGAGATCTTTAGCCAAGCTCACATCGCCAGTTTTTCGGACGTATTCGCGAAGTCGATGGTCGTAAACGCGCTTTTTCTGTGGAGTTGGTTTCATTGTCGTATCATACTACAGAGCCGTCGGATGCAAAGAAATATCATTGCTCAGCCATTTTGACCGACGGACGGCATGTACGGTCCACCGGACGTTTTCCTCCAGAAGGCATTGACGAACAGCACCGCTTTTGTCCAGAAGGCATTGACGAACAGCACTGCTGAAATTTTCTTGATAAAATCGATATGTTCTTGCTTGATGGGCGGTCTGCCGACTTTCTTTTTCAGCTGGGAGATCTTACGCCAGTAGTCTTTGAATTTTCGGCGATTCCAATCGATGACCGTACTCGGCTTGACAATAACCAGATGATCTTTCCAGTCCGCCCAGATTCTTGAAAGAAACATCCAGAGTTGTCGATCCCGCTCTTTGATTTTCGGTTTCTCCACCGAGCGTTTCAAAACGATGATTTGATTGCGTTGAGCGATGACTAAAAACGCCATTTTCCGCTGGACGTAGCCGAACAGAAAGACGTTCAGAGCGACTAAAATAGCAATTTCGAGTAAGATTTTCATGCTGGCCAGTGTGAACTGGCTGTCTTGAAAAGGCAAGTCATTTCAATCTGTACCGAATTTTCGGACCCCACGGGCATTATGGCTCAGGGCTCGAAGGACCTACAGAGACGGAGACCGATCTGGTAGCTGCGAAAGCCGGGAGCGTAGTTGTTGCGGCTCGCCGACCGGCAGTTCTGCGCGAAGAAGCCCCAGTAGCCGCCACGTACGACGCGGTTCGAGCCCGTACTCAGCCCCACGGGGTCGGTAGCTACATCCGTCTCATAATCGCTCTGATACCAGTCCCAGACCCATTCATACACATTCCCGCTAAGATCATACAGACCCCAGGCATTCGCTTCCTTGCCACCTACAGGCTTCGTTCCATATGGATCATTGTTACCACCAAACCACCCTATCTGATCCAGGTTCGGGTCCACTGGATCAACTCCAGTATAGGTGATTGAACCATCGTTCCCATCACTCTGATAGAAAGCAGTATGCTGACTGCCAGATCGAATCGAATACTCCCACTCCGCTTCCGTAGGTAAACGATAACCCTCACAATCCTGAAGCTTCAACGCGCCGCCAGAAAGCGTCACCGTCGCTGAACCGATCCCACCCTGGGTAGAATTCATGCAAGCCATGTAATCACTACCCTGCGGCGAACCATCCTCACACTCCACGCCCGAAAATACATAGCACGCAGTAAAGCCTGCATCCAATGACAACTCATTGGCATACGCCAACACATCATACCAAGACACGTTCTCCACAGGGCACGTGCTCCCGTCTCCACCATCACAAGTGTTGAAGCTACTAGGATTCCATGTCATCAAGGCCGTCCATTCCCCCTGTGTCACCTCGTGCGCCTGCAACTCAAAATCATACGTCAGGATTACCTCGTGGAGCTCCTCCCGATCCAAACCCCGTCCCGGCTCTTCGATGCAGTCGCCTGGGTAGCCAGCAGGACAATCCCCGTCCGGCGAACCCATCCAGTAGGTGCCGGCGGTGATGGGGATGAAAGTGCCAATGACAAGCTCGGAATCAGATTCCAACTCGGAATCGAGGTCCACATCGCCATCCACCTCGGGTTCAAGTTCGGGATCCGGGTCGACATCGAGGTCCACATCGCCATCAGGCAACTCGCCGCCTCGCAGGCAACGGACATTAGCGGGGTTGAGAGAACCAACTTTGGCTTGAAGAAAGTTCAGGGTCCAGCCTCCGCCTTCATCGAGAATTGATGAGCTAGACATATAATAATCACACGAACCGGCTAGGGTTGTTGGCCAATAGCAGCCCTGATCAGGCCCTTCGTTTTCTCCACAACCGTCGCAGACGCTTTGCCTACATGAGAATTCCAGGCACGTATCATCGCCCAGGTTGCAAGCTCCATCTGGTTCCGTGGCGGGACATCCTCTTACAAGGGTGCGTAATTCTGTTATTGTGGGCAAGCGCCAGCCGCCACCATCTAGTACCAGTTGATCGCAGTGAATAGCCGCGTTTCCTTGCGACAAGGTTTCTCCGGTAGGAGACACCTGCCATTCATAGCCCGTAACAGGATCGATCCATGTGGATGGACGATAACAGTCCGGGTAGCCTAGAAACCCTTCCGCACATGTCCCGCAGTCCGCACCGTCGTAACCCGGATTGCACTCACAACTTCCGTCCGCCGGATCGCAGCTTCCGTGATCGCTACACGTATTATAGGTTCCTACGCATTCCCAGTGGCCGCTGCAAGCATCATCCGTCGTACATAGATTATCGTCATTGCAGCTCGTTTCCTGGCCGGGCGCGGTTTCCGTACATTCCGACGTTCCATTGCAACTTCGAATCCAACCGCATTGTGTATCTTCATCCTCACAGACAATTTCGGTGCCACTACATTCCCCTTCTCCATTGCAAACGTCGGCATAAGTACAAAGTTCCTCGTCATCGCACTCCGTCTCGTTGCCCGGATAGCTTTCCGTACATTCCGACGTCCCGTTACAGGAACGCTTGAGACCACAGACCGTGTCATCTTCGTCTTCACAAACGATAGCTGTCCCCGAACATTCTCCCTGGCCGTTGCAGGTATCATCATAGGTGCAGAGGTCGCTATCATCGCAACTGGTTTCAACACCCGGATAGCTTTCCGTACAAGCCTCCGTGCCGTTGCAAGCCCTCTTGATTCCACAGGTTTCCACGTCGTCCACGCAATCGATATCCGTGCCAAGGCATTCTCCTTCGCCATTGCAAGCGTCGTTGTACGTGCAGAGGTCGCTATCATCGCAACTGGTTTCAACACCCGGATAGCTTTCCGTACAAGCCTCCGTGCCGTTGCAAGCCCTCTTGATTCCACAGGTTTCCACGTCGTCCACGCAATCGATATCCGTGCCAAGGCATTCTCCTTCGCCATTGCAAGCGTCGTTGTACGTGCAGAGGTCGCTATCATCGCAACTGGTTTCAACACCCGGATAGCTTTCCGTACAAGCCTCCGTGCCGTTGCAAGCCCTCTTGATTCCACAGGTTTCCACGTCGTCCACGCAATCGATATCCGTGCCAAGGCATTCTCCTTCGCCATTGCAAGCGTCGTTGTACGTGCAGAGGTCGCTATCATCGCAACTGGTTTCAACACCCGGATAGCTTTCCGTACAAGCCTCCGTGCCGTTGCAAGCCCTCTTGATTCCACAGGTTTCCACATCGTCCACGCAATCGATATCCGTGCCTAGGCATTCTCCTTCGCCATTGCAAGCGTCGTTGTAGGTACAGAGGTCGCTATCATCGCAACTGGTTTCAACACCCGGATAGCTTTCCGTACAAGCCTCCGTACCGTTGCAGATCCTCTTTATTCCACAGGTTTCCTCGTCGTCCACACAATCGATATCCGTGCCGTGGCATTCTCCCGAGCCATTGCAGGCGTCATTGTAGGTACAGAGGTCGCTATCATCGCAACTGGTTTCACCTCCTGGATAGCTTTCCGTACAAGCCTCCGTACCGTTGCAGATCCTCTTTATTCCACAGGTTTCCTCGTCGTCCACACAATCGATATCCGTGCCGTGGCATTCTCCCGAGCCATTGCAGGCGTCATTGTAGGTACAGAGGTCGCTATCATCGCAACTGGTTTCAACACCCGGATAGCTTTCCGTACAAGCCTCCGTGCCGTTGCAAGCCCTCTTGATTCCACAGGTTTCCTCGTCGTCCACACAATCGATATCCGTGCCGTGGCATTCTCCCGAGCCATTGCAGGCGTCATTGTAGGTACAGAGGTCGCTATCATCGCAACTGGTTTCAACACCCGGATAGCTTTCCGTACAAGCCTCCGTGCCGTTGCAAGCCCTCTTGATTCCACAGGTTTCCTCGTCGTCCACGCAATCGATATCCGTGCCTAGGCATTCTCCTTCGCCATTGCAAGCGTCGTTGTACGTGCAGAGGTCGCTATCATCGCAACTGGTTTCAACACCCGGATAGCTTTCCGTACAAGCCTCCGTGCCGTTGCAAGCCCTCTTGATTCCACAGGTTTCCTCGTCGTCCACGCAATCGATATCCGTGCCTAGGCATTCTCCTTCGCCATTGCAAGCGTCGTTGTACGTGCAGAGGTCGCTATCATCGCAACTGGTTTCAATACCCGGATAGCTTTCCGTACAGGCGTTCGTGCCGTTGCAAGCCCTCTTGATTCCACAGGTTTCCTCGTCGTCCACGCAATCGATATCCGTGCCTAGGCATTCTCCTTCGCCATTGCAAGCGTCGTTGTACGTGCAGAGGTCGCTATCATCGCAACTGGTTTCAACACCCGGATAGCTTTCCGTACAGGCGTTCGTGCCGTTGCAAGAGCGTTTCGCGCCGCAGACCGACGCATCGTCCTCGCAGACCATCGCCGTTCCCGAACAGACTCCCGCCCCGTCGCAGACATCATTATACGTGCAGGGATCTTCATCCATACAAAACGAATCCGATGGCATTAACGTGCCACCGTTGCAACAAGGACCGCTATCGCACTCGGAAGTGTCCGTCGTCACTTTGACCGTCGTTTCCTCATACCCGCCCACGACCCCATCTTGGGTCGTCAATGCAAACAAAAGGGTAAAGGAATGCTCGGGCAAGTCGTCGAAGTCGGCAAGTGAGCCCTCTATCATCATGAAGACCTTTTCACCCTCGATCGTCACCTCGCCTGCGCATTGGTAGAACCCGGTTGTGCCTTTGACGTGGATCAAAGCCCCGTTGATAGAAGATAACTCGCTAAAATCCGTAAATAAGATAATTTGAAACGCTGCTCCCGGATGGAGCACAGGCGGCACTATAAAGGAAACAATTTGCGGTGCTTGTTCCGAATCGGAATTGCCGGTGGGTGGGTCGCCATCTTTTTCCTCGGCTTCATCCGGGATGATCGACGCGTGCAGTCGACCGCTCATGAATGTTTCCGACAATTCGCATTCGCCACTGACGCATTGCCCCGATTCCTCTCCCAATCCTGCATCACAAACCGTCCCATCCTCCACGACACTGAAAGAATCCGTTGCTTCGCTCGGTAGGCAAATCTGACATTCATTGTCTGGATCGTGATCATCGAGCGTATAGCAAACGTCCTGGATCAGGCACTTATCCTCGGCAAGTGTCGATTCGCAGGTATGTTCCACCGTGCAGATATCCTCGGTGCAGGTGTAATCGTCTCCTTCGGAACACACGCCACCCTCTTCGATCCATTCGCCACCGTTGCAGCACGGTCCGGAGTCGCAATCCGGTTCGGTTTCCTTCTTGGGTATTTCAAGATTTTTTCTTTTGTAGGTACCCGTCATACCGGACTTCGTCTGTAAGGCGTACTCCAACTCGAAGTTCTTGCCCATCAGGCTCATTTCCTCCCCGAGAACACCGTTCAGCGTCACCACCCAGCCATCGGAGGTTTTTACCGGAGAGGCGTTGACGACCAGGTAGTTCGAAGAATGGACTACGTGAACGATGGCTTTGTCGATCTCCTCCGGTTGGCTGAAAAGCGTGGTCAGTCGCACTGTGAAAGGAATGCCCGGATGCAGGACTTCCGGAGCCTCGATCTTGGTGATCTGTGGAGCTTCCGGGGTCTCATTGCCTGTCGGCGGTTCGCCCTCCTTCAACGTTCCTCCCTCAATGCTCATCGATCCCGTCAGACGATCCGCCAAGGCTTGAGAGATTTTCTCGCTGCTGGAGGATTTCTTCGAACAAGCGGTGGTTGTGATGGTCAGAAGACACAAAAGCCCAACGATAAAAACGGTGTAGCGCATGTTTCCCTTAATATGCAATAGTGTTTGGTGTGCAATTAACTGGTGCTTCCCGAATGAAGTGTATTAAAAAGTCTTCTTCCGCAGTCGCGCGCAAGCGCGCATTGCGGAAAAGATCTCTGTACGAAGCCGCTTTACTCCGAAGTCTCGCTATGTGGAATGAATGACGTGCGGTGTTTTGAAAGGTTCGACTCGGCTCCGAGCCGTGTTGAAAAGAGGGAGAATGGTGTTTGCGCTTCCTGGGAATCATGGTTTTCGTCTGCGATCTTTCATTTTCGAAGGTCCTTTGGGCGGTATTGACGGCTGCTTTTCGCCCTCCGGACACACGGCGCCCGTCTTCTTCGTGGAGGTTCCGTCTGATCCGGCACGCAGGGAATGCAACAAGCGTATTTTCACACGAGCTCAGACGGGCGGTGAAGCGCCTGCCATTTCCGGTCTTTTCGCCTGCCCGAGTTCGTTTCCGTTTGGCGGATAGGCCGTCATGTTTTGCGCGCCGTCCGGCCTATCATGCTCCGTGACGAGTTCCAGCCGTCCCTTCTTGCACACCGGACACAAGAGCGGATCGTGCCCGGTGAGCGCCAGGTAGCGCTCGTCCCAGTTCATCTCGTCGTATCGCTCGATGGGTTCGGGTTCCGGCGCGCCGAGCAAGTCACGGCAACGCTTGATATTCCTCGCCCGAAAGCGGTTGGCGTGCAAGCCGTAATGCCGGATGCGCGTAAAGCCCTTGGGGAGAACGTGCATCAGGAAGCGCCGGATAAATTCGGTCGCCGAAAGAGTCATGACGCGCTTTTCCCCTTCCTTTTTGTAATCCTTGTACCGGAAGGAAACCTTGCCGTCTTTCATTGCGATCAAGCGCTGATCGGAGAAGGCCGTGCGATGAGTGTACCTGGCCAGGTAGTTGAGCGTCGTCTCCGGCCCGCCGAAGGGCGCTTTGGCGTAGACATGCCATTTCATCCCACGGTGCGTTTTGATGAACCGATCGAAAGCTTTCGGGCCGGCGAATTTCCCGGACTTTCCGGTAAAACGCAGTTTGCCCGCTTCATAGGCCCTTTTGAGCGCCTCCAGAAACAATCGCCTGAAGAGACTCTTCAGAACGTTCACATGCAGGAAGAAGTCCTCGCGGCAAGTCACCCAGCTTTTGCCGTCGGGCGAAATCCCGCCTCCGGGGACGATCATATGGACGTGGGGATGATGCAGCAAGGTGCTGCCCCAGGTATGCAGCACGCTGGTGAAGCCGATGTTCGCGCCCAGATGCCTGGGATCCCCGGCGATCGTGAGCATGGTTTTCGCCGAGGTCTTGAAGAGGATGTCGTAGATCACGCGCCGGTTGATCAGCGCCAAATCCTCTATCTCTTTCGGGATGGTGAAGACGATGTGAAAGTACGGTACGGGCAAGAGCTCGGCTCTGCGTCCGGCCAGCCACGTGGCCGAGGCCAGAGCGCCGCATTTGGGGCAGGCGCGATTGCCGCATGAGTTGTAGCCTTTGGTTTCGTGTCCGCATTGGTTGCAGCGTCTGTGCTCGCAGTGTCCGCCCATCTCGTTGGTGCGGCAGGCCATGATGTCACGAGCGGCCTTGGTCTGCTCGGGCGACAGGAGATTGCCGTACAGACCGAGAAACTCATCCCAATTCTTCCGGAGAAGTTCGGCCGTCGTGAGTCTGCTATTCGCCATGATTCGCCTCCGATCCCGGCAGGAGGTCGAAGGGGCTTTGCATCCCGGCGATGCGCGCCGTGGCGATGTGGGTGTAAATGGCCGTGGTGGATAAGGAAGCGTGCCCCAGGAGCACCTGGATCGTGCGTAGATCGACGCCGTTCTCCAGCATATGGGTGGCGAAGCTGTGGCGAAAACTATGAGGCGTTACCTTTTTGCTCGGCGCCAACCCCGATTGAATGGAGATTTTTTTGCAGACAATTTGGATGGAAGTGGTCGTAATGCAGCGTCCCTTAATTCTTCCTGGAAACAGCCATGGATTCTTACTGTTTGCCTGATGTTTTCCCGGCTTGCATGTTCTCCAGTAGTCCCGTAAGATGAGCAGCAGTTTCGGAGACAGCACGGTGTAGCGATCTTTGCTCATCTTGCCTTGGCGAACGCGGATGACCATTCTCTGGCTATCGATGTCGCTCGCCCGCAGATTCGCCGCTTCCGAGACGCGTAGACCGGAAGCGTACATGACCTGGAAGATCGTGCGATACCTGACGTTTTGGACGGCGTCTAGAAAACGGACGACTTCCGAAGGCGCAAGTACCACGGGAAGCGTTTTGGGCTCCCTGGCCGCTGGTATTGCCGCCAGCGGCCAGGGGCGGTCCATGACGTTGAGAAAGAAAAAGCGAAAAACCCGGGCATGAGAATTGACGCTCCCCGGAGTGAATCCGCGTTTCTCATGAAGATGAAGCAGGTAGTCGCGGATCTCCTCCAGGCTGATTCGTCCCAACTGCTTGCCGACGTGCTGCTCGAGTTTTTTCAACCTGCGCAGATAGTCGGCCTGCGTGGAGGCGGAAAGGTTTCTCAACTTCATCTGCCGCACCATTCGTTGACGTGCGCTTCTCATATCCGGCCTCCTTTCACGGCTTCGCATGCATGGAAAGATGTCGCTTTCTTCCGAGTGATGAAACTGGCCGGGACGAGACGGATGGAGGTGCAGCGCAGGATGTGCCTAACCTCGCGTGGGTTGTCTGCTTGCGTCAGGCGATGCCTGAAGAAGGAATAGCGCAGTGTCTTCTCGATCGTCGTATAATCGAAACCTCCATCCATTGCAGCTTGCCTGATTGCCTTTTGCATGGGACCGGGAGTCAAGGGATTGTCATGGCCATCGCGTGTGAAAAGCAGATCCGTTCGAGGCCTAGTGTCGCGCCACCACCGGCGCAGGGTTGTGAGAGTTTCCGAGTGAAGCGGAACGAATTGGGGCCAGGCGCTGTTTGAAGAAGTCAGGCGGATCAGCATCCTTTTGCTATCGATATCCCCCGTCCTCAGGCGACAGGTCTCGCCCAGGCGCAAACCGCCGCCGAATGCTACGATCAAAACCGTTTTGTGAAGCTCAGAGGCAACGCCCTCAAACAGCCGGTCCATCTCGCTCTTCGTGAGCGGATCGGGAACCGGTCCCGGCTTGCCGGGAGAAAGAAAACAGGCTGCGACACCTGGACGATCCAGCGTCACGAAATAGAGAAACTTGAGCGCCATCAGCGCCTGCTGCCGGAAACTGTCCGGTCGCTTTTCCGCTCTCGCCAGGTGCCGGATCCATGCCTCAATTTCAGCCGCGCCCAGTTGATCCGGCGATCGCTTGAAATGTCGGACATACGATTCGGCGTGGTTCAGATACTGTTTGCGCGTGGCAAGGCGCAGCCCGTACCGTAAAAGATCCTCGCTCATTCTTTCTTTGAGATGTCCCATGAGTCTCCTCCTCGTGATTGACGCCGCCCGGAAATCGGACGACTGAAATCACAAGGATGTCGGGGTCATGGGAATTCAGGCAAGGTATTGCGGGAGAAAACGGGAAGATTGCAAACGCGCCAAAGGGCTTCAACGCAGGATACGATCACAAAAATATGGCTGGAGTCGAGCAAGAACTTACGGACAGGCAGGGGCTAAAAACTGCCGCGAAGCGGCTTCGTACTATTTCTTGTCTTAAATATATCTCTATATTATGAAGCTTACACGGTATTTCCCGATTGTCAAGCATGGAGAGATGTCTGATGAAGCGTAAGCCCGAGAAAAAAAACGCTGCTGTTTGAACCTGGATTGCCCACTTCATGGGTAGTTCATCGCCATGCCAAGCATCCTAAAAATCAAAAAGTTTGCGAAAGTCAAAACTGCTGAGCACTACATACCTAAAAATAACTTTTTTTGTAAACCATTGATTCTTAATGGGATTTTCAACTTGGCCTTCTTTCAGTTCTCAGAAAAAAGTTCGTAATAAGGTATGCTCTGGGGAGCCAAACTTTAAGCCCACCAACTTTGGTGGGTTTTTTGTTTAACAAGATATGAATTGCTCTATACCTGCATGATTTCTAAGGGTTTTCCCATTTTCAATTTCTCTCATCAAATTTTAAGAATCGCAAACGATCTGCCAAAAAGTTCGTGACACGGTCGTTCTGGGGTCAAATTTATTCTGAGAACCTAAGAACGGGTAGAGAATAACAAGGCGTGGTGAACAGCTCGGAATATACTCAATACCCATCTTGACCAAGCCAAACACAAAGATACTGTAATTTCAGCAACTTAGAATTTCTATGTAGCTATCAAACGCGGTGTCGTGGCTCTCTGAACGGCCTCCTCCGAGACAAGACGATCCAGTCCGAGAGCACTCAATATCCGACGCTGTTCATCAGTGGGGACGGTTAAAGTATACCCCAACGTTGCATAACCGTAACGAAGTGATGAATACGACCTTCGTTCTTTGAGAGTTGAATATTTGTCTCAGGCGGCTTTTCGAATGGAGTCGAGGTGATGAGAAAACAGCGCTTCGACCTTTTCGTTGGCACTCATGGAGAGGGTGAGCTTTCCCTGTGGCCGGATCAGCCTTCCGGCGCGCTGAATCACGAGTCGGCGGATGGTTTCGAGTTTTTCGAAGCGCCATAGCGTGGAGCGCTTGGGGGTATTACGGTCGGCTTTCGGCTTGTCGAGCATCTGCAACGTGCGCCCGAGATTGTGGGCCAACATCGAGCACAACGTGAAACACTGATTGGCATGCAGTCGCTTGCCACAGATCACATCCAGACCTGCTCCCGTTTTGGCTTCACCGAAGATGGCTTCCTGTGCGCCGCGCCCGTTGTGAAAATCGAGGACGGCTTTCGCCGCTTCGGTCTTGTTGGTGACGACGACCTTGTAGTCGTACTCGAATTCCACCGGCTCGAAAAGGTCGAGTTGGAGGGGTTCTTTGCTCCTCCTGGGCGAATGCTTGCGGAAGAAAAGAAAGCGATGAGCGTGTTCCCATGATTTCGGCTGATACGTGCGCTCGAAAAAAGACCATTCGGCGTCGATGTTGCGCCATCGTTTTCGAGATTCGATCATCCCTTTGAGTTCTGGCAGGCGTGCGAAAGGAACGGAAGCGGTGAAGGACACGTCATAGTCGCCCATCAAGGCGACGGTCCACCAGTCGAAGAAAGCCGAATCCATACGGGATTCGAAGGCAAGGTGGCCATCGAACTCGCACCACAGGCGTTCGAAGCAGTCGGCCATGAAACGTACGGAACCGTTGGAATCATGCACGTTTCCCGGTCTGTGATTCAGGTCGAAAAACTGTCCGGTTTGAGCTACGGTGCAGAACAGCGGGTAGTAGCTACGCGCGCCTTTCTTCACCGGATTGTAGCCCACAGCGCTCCCTTCGGCATGACCTTTGGTGGAGAGCACGGAGCCGTCGAAATCGAGGGTGATGCGGGTGACTTTTTCGCGTCGAAGATCGGCAACAACCTCCGAGCGGATGATCTCTCTCAGGCCATTGACGTCGTCGACTGTCGAGGAAGCCAGCGTGCGTGAGATCGTGGAGACATCGGGAAGACGCCGCAGACCCATGACGCGCAGAACCATGGGATCTCCTTGAAGGGTGTCTATTTCCCGCAGGCGTCGGCCACCAAGGATCAAATGCACGATCAGCAGCAGGATGACTGTTGGGCGCCCGTAGGCTGGTGAAACACCGTGATCCGAAAGACTGACGCGAAGTTTTGACTTAAGTTGAAGCCTTTGAAACAGGGCTTGGAAAATCATCAGACCGGAGAAGGATGTGAGATCCTGATCCTCGAAACGAACAGGTAAAATCCGGTGGACTTTCGACTGAATTTGTGTTTTGCTGGACTTCACTTGCGGTGCGCTCCTGGTCTGGCGTTTTTGGACTGTGATATTTCAATATCGCCCAATAACCACGCGCCCGCAAGTGTTTTTCTACATTAAATGGACTTCAGTGTTATGCAACTGGAGGGTATAGTAGAGCGATTGCCCTTCCGCTCCTCGGTGCCGATTGAGATGACAGGTCTGTAGCAACTCGAAACAGGACTTGGCAGTAATGGGTTGATCCGCCGCGCGTAATTTCGATTGCAGCACTCGCTCCAACAGCAACGCCAGCATGCAAAGCGTGACGTGCGCGCTCACCTTGCTGTCTTTGTAATGATAGATGGGGCGGAGCTTGATCTCGCCCTTGATGGTCTGAAAGTCTTTTTCCACCAGATCCCGTCGCCGATAGGCCGCCGCGATTTCAGCCCCGCTCTGTGTGAGTTCGGGATGACAGACGAACAGCAGAAAACCGTTGTAGCGATGCCGTCGTTCCCAAACATCAGGCTTGAGCTTAAGGGTGCAATGCCAGGACTGCAACGCGCCACTGGCCCCTGGCACCTCGATGGGATCAAGCTGAATATCAAAGCATCCCACCCAGCCTTTTTTCTCCAAACGCGCCAGGATGCGGCGCTTGACCACGTCCCCATCCCGGCTCTTGCAGGCCATGAAAAGCTCCGCGTTCAAATCGCCGATAAAGGATTCCAATTCTTGCAGACTCTCCTCCATTTGGCGACGCTGATCCACGAGAAGCTGAGGACTGAACGAGGCGACCAGGCGCAGCCGACGCCGCTGTCCGACAACAGCCTCCGGCAGCCAGGCTTCATGATCAAGGTCGTCATCCCCTTCGTCATCTTCCTGCTCCTCACCCCGTGCGCGTTTCAACGCCTGTTCGAAAAGCTCCCGCTGGCGATCCTTGTCTCGTTCCTTGAGAACCCGGCGAAGACGCCGCTCCGACAGTTCGACACCGCCGGGAGAGGCGAGTATGCGATCCTGAAGGTCATCAGATAGACGCAAGATGTTCATCAACTGTGTGACCCGAGCGCGTGACAATCCCAACTGTTTCGCAGCAATGGACTGGCTCGAGAAGCGCCCCTCGTCCAACCCTAAGCGAATGTTGCGAGCGAGTTGCAACTGTGCGACCAACCCGGCTCTTCGTCCCTTGCGAACCTTCTGATGCCGTAAGGCAGGAAACTTGGCAAAATCAGCGGCGACAGCCTTGCTCAACATTTCTTCCGCGTCTATCGTTCCGAGATCCAAAATGAAATCTTTGCCCAACTCCTCCATGCCCACCTCGCGGGCTGCCTGTGAGGCTTGTTCGATATCCTTGGCTCGACTTTTCTTGGTTAATCCCAATTTCAAGCCCGCGATAGCGCGGAAAGGGATATCTTGGGTATAGGTTTCAATGGAGTTGATGTGGGCCGCAGTGATGAATCGAACGCCGGTGGAAAGCAAACGGGCAACGGTGAGCGGTTGGCCCATGGCACGGTCGAACACGATAGGATTGGATCCGAGCCATTCCAGACCTGCAACCTCCCGAACGATCTGGCCCATCGCAGGGGTATCATGCGTCGTGCCCGAGATCATCCGCCAACGCAGAGGATAGCCCCGCTCGTCCGCCAGAAGCACGATCCCGATGCTCAGACGCCTGCCCTGGTCATCCTGCCAACTGATCCATTCGGCCATATCACAGCCGCGGCCCTCAAAGTACGTGCGGGTCACGTCCATGTAGAGCGCTGAACCCACGCTGTCTAATTCGCCATAGAGATCCGGCAGGCGCTTCATAAGAGCCGGAGTCGCTGCATGTAACGCATCGAGGACGCGATGCACCCGGGTGTTGTTGAAGGTCCGCGTATCCAAGCCGGTCAGTTCAGGAAGCGCTGTCATAGGATACCAGCGCTGGGCATGCAGCTTCGATCCCGGGGCGACACATCGATGCAGGATCAGTCCCGTGAGTACCTGCACATCGGTCGAGGCCACATCGCCACCTGCGATCAGGTCGGCCACGAGCGACTCGCCACCGCATTCCCTCCACAGCTCCCGTAGCACGGCTAACTCGAGATACCGCAGGTTGGCTTCCGGTCCGCGCCGCGCCCTGCCCGTTCCCGCTTTTGTCGGTAGCACTACCGCCTGCCCGTCTCGGGAGGCTTTCAACGCAAGGCGGAGATTGGCGACCGTCTGCTCCGGCAGGGGGCCGAGGTGGGCGATGACGCGGCAGGTCGGCATTCCATCGCTCTCGCGGCGATAGTTTTCGACCAGCTGGGCGTATTGGTAGGTTTTTCCCTTGTACTGACGTTTGCAAATGCGGATATTCATGACGATTTCCAATACAGCAGAAAGAAGACGATGTCATTGCTTCCTGACTCTATGATTACTACACTAAATATATTTATGTCAAGTGTTTTCCACACTAAATAGCCTGGTTACAGAATCTTAAAATATTTTTTTGATTACTACAGGATAGAGAGAAAATGTTGCCTATCTTATGATTCTTATTCGACTTTTAGCGATAATTAAAAAGTCTTCTTCCGCAGTCGCGCGCAAGCGCGCATTGCGGAAAAGAACTCTGTACGAAGGCGCTTTACTCCGAAGTCTCGCTATGTGGAATGAATGACGTGCGGTTGTTTTGAAAGGTTCGACTCGGCTCCGAGCCGTGTTGAAAAGAGGGAGAATGGTGTTTGCGCTTCCTGGGAATCATGGTTTTCGTCTGCGATCTTTCATTTTCGAAGGTCCTTTGGGCGGTATTGACGGCTGCTTTTCGCCCTCCGGACACACGGCGCCCGTCTTCTTCGTGGAGGTTCCGTCTGATCCGGCACGCAGGTAATGCAACGAGCGTATTTTCACACGAGCTCAGACGGGCGGTGAAGCGCCTGCCATTTCCGGTCTTTTCGCCTGCCCGAGTTCGTTTCCGTTTGGCGGATAGGCCGTCATGTTTTGTGCGCCGTCCGGCCTATCATGCTCCGTGACGAGTTCCAGCCGTCCCTTCTTGCACACCGGACACAAGAGCGGATCGTGCCCGGTGAGCGCCAGGTAGCGCTCGTCCCAGCTCATCTCGTCGTATCGCTCGATGGGTTCGGGTTCCGGCGCGCCGAGCAAGTCACGGCAACGCTTGATATTCCTCGCCCGAAAGCGGTTGGCGTGCAAGCCGTAATGCCGGATGCGCGTAAAGCCCTTGGGGAGAACGTGCATCAGGAAGCGCCGGATAAATTCGGTCGCCGAAAGAGTCATGACGCGCTTTTCCCCTTCCTTTTTGTAATCCTTGTACCGGAAGGAAACCTTGCCGTCTTTCATTGCGATCAAGCGCTGATCGGAGAAGGCCGTGCGATGAGTGTACCTGGCCAGGTAGTTGAGCGTCGTCTCCGGCCCGCCGAAGGGCGCTTTGGCGTAGACATGCCATTTCATCCCACGGTGCGTTTTGATGAACCGATCGAAAGCTTTCGGGCCGGCGAATTTCCCGGACTTTCCGGTAAAACGCAGTTTGCCCGCTTCATAGGCCCTTTTGAGCGCCTCCAGAAACAATCGCCTGAAGAGACTCTTCAGAACGTTCACATGCAGAAAGAAGTCCTCGCGGCAAGTCACCCAGCTTTTGCCGTCGGGCGAAATCCCGCCTCCGGGGACGATCATATGGACGTGGGGATGATGCAGCAAGGTGCTGCCCCAGGTATGCAGCACGCTGGTGAAGCCGATGTTCGCGCCCAGATGCCTGGGATCCCCGGCGATCGTGAGCATGGTTTTCGCCGAGGTCTTGAAGAGGATGTCGTAGATCACGCGCCGGTTGATCAGCGCCAAATCCTCTATCTCTTTCGGGATGGTGAAGACGATGTGAAAGTACGGTACGGGCAAGAGCTCGGCTCTGCGTCCGGCCAGCCACGTGGCCGAGGCCAGAGCGCCGCATTTGGGGCAGGCGCGATTGCCGCATGAGTTGTAGCCTTTGGTTTCGTGTCCGCATTGGTTGCAGCGTCTGTGCTCGCAGTGTCCGCCCATCTCGTTGGTGCGGCAGGCCATGATGTCACGAGCGGCCTTGGTCTGCTCGGGCGACAGGAGATTGCCGTACAGACCGAGAAACTCATCCCAATTCTTCCGGAGAAGTTCGGCCGTCGTGAGTCTGCTATTCGCCATGATTCGCCTCCGATCCCGGCAGGAGGTCGAAGGGGCTTTGCATCCCGGCGATGCGCGCCGTGGCGATGTGGGTGTAAATGGCCGTGGTGGATAAGGAAGCGTGCCCCAGGAGCACCTGGATCGTGCGTAGATCGACGCCGTTCTCCAGCATATGGGTGGCGAAGCTGTGGCGAAAACTATGAGGCGTTACCTTTTTGCTCGGCGCCAACCCCGATTGAATGGAGATTTTTTTGCAGACAATTTGGATGGAAGTGGTCGTAATGCAGCGTCCCTTAATTCTTCCTGGAAACAGCCATGGATTCTTACTGTTTGCCTGATGTTTTCCCGGCTGTCGCTAACAAGTGATATGTCCGGGTTGTTTAACAAATGATTTGTCCGCTTTTGCGGATTTCGGCGATATTTGTGCTGGAGGTTACCAGCATGGAAAGACAGTATCCGGAATCCGCCGTGAGGCGGGCGATGAAAGTACAGGAAGTGATATTGAAGGCGATCGGTGGCGAGATCAAATGGATTCAGGCGGCGGATATTCTTGGTGTATCAGCGCGCACGATCCGTCGCATGCACGCCGAGTATCGCGAGCATGGTGTTTCGGGTCTGATGGATAAGCGCTCTAGCAGGCCATCACCCCGGCGTATTCCCTACGAGGAGGTGGAGCGGGTTTTGAAGCTATACCGTGAGAGCTATTTCGACTTCAATGTCCAGCATTTCCACGATCATCTGGTTCGGGATTACGATTTCGCCTACAGCTACAACTGGCTGCGCATGACCTTGCAGCAAGCAGGTCTGGTGAAAAAGAAAAAGGGGCGTGGCAAACATCGCAAGCGGCGTGAGCGGCGTCCGCTTTTCGGCCAGATGCTGCATCTGGATGGCAGCAATCATGAGTGGTTGTCGCTTTGTCCCGGCGAGCGCCAGGTGCTGCTTTTGGTTGTGGACGATGCGACGGGCAAGAATCTGGCCGGCGATCTGGTGGACGCCGAAGCGACGAAAACCTGCCTGGGAATCATGCGTCACGTGGTCGAAGAATATGGGATCGCCGCTCAGTTGTACACGGATCGCCACAGCGTTTACTGGCATACGGCAAAAGCCGGAGGCAAGGTGGACAAAGACAATCCGACGCAATTCGGACGGGCGATGAATGAACTGGGGATCGAGATGATCCCGGGTTATTCGCCGCAGGCCCGGGGTCGTGGCGAACGCTGGAACGAGACCTGGCAGGACCGTCTGGTCAGCGAGATGCGGCTGAAAGGAATCGACCACATCGACGAGGCCAACCGCTATATCCAGAACGTGTTTATCCCCGACATGAACCGGCGTTTTTCGGTGGAACCGACGAACCCGCAGAGCGCCTTCGTGAGCGCACGCGGCGCGGATCTGGACCGCATTTTCGCCATCCGCTACGAGGATCGTAAAGTGGGGATGGACAACACGGTGCACGCCAATTCGCTGGTTTTCCAGATCGAGAAATCGCGCTATCGGGTCAGCTTTACCAGATGCCTGGTGGACGTGTACGAGCACCTGAACGGCAACTACAGCATTGTCTGGAAAGGGCGTGTCATTGGAAGATACGATCCGGCAGGAAAAATATTGGGTTTAACGCATTCTGGGAATCCGGATGGGCAACTGAAGAAGAAAGGCAGGACGAAACGCCCTGCCCATCCATCATCCACCCGTCGTGGCGCTCCGGTTGCTCCCCAGCAGAGCCCTATCCTCCAGACGGGCAAAGAAAGTGTATCGCAAGATGTTTGAAATACCAACCGGACATTTCATTTGTTTTTAATACCGGACAACTCCAAATGTTGTTGACACTGATGTTTTCCCGGCTTGCATGTTCTCCAGTAGTCCCGTAAGATGAGCAGCAGTTTCGGAGACAGCACGGTGTAGCGATCTTTGCTCATCTTGCCTTGGCGAACGCGGATGACCATTCTCTGGCTATCGATGTCGCTCGCCCGCAGATTCGCCGCTTCCGAGACGCGTAGACCGGAAGCGTACATGACCTGGAAGATCGTGCGATACCTGACGTTTTGGACGGCGTCTAGAAAACGGACGACTTCCGAAGGCGCAAGTACCACGGGAAGCGTTTTGGGCTCCCTGGCCGCTGGTATTGCCGCCAGCGGCCAGGGGCGGTCCATGACGTTGAGAAAGAAAAAGCGAAAAACCCGGGCATGAGAATTGACGCTCCCCGGAGTGAATCCGCGTTTCTCATGAAGATAAAGCAGGTAGTCGCGGATCTCCTCCAGGCTGATTCGTCCCAACTGCTTGCCGACGTGCTGCTCGAGTTTTTTCAACCTGCGCAGATAGTCGGCCTGCGTGGAGGCGGAAAGGTTTCTCAACTTCATCTGCCGCACCATTCGTTGACGTGCGCTTCTCATATCCGGCCTCCTTTCACGGCTTCGCATGCATGGAAAGATGTTGCTTTCTTCCGAGTGATGAAACTGGCCAGGACGAGACGGATGGAGGTGCAGCGCAGGATGTGCCTGACCTCGCGTGGGTTGTCTGCTTGCGTCAGGCGATGCCTGAAGAAGGAATAGCGCAGTGTCTTCTCGATCGTCGTATAATCGAAACCTCCATCCATTGCAGCTTGCCTGATTGCCTTTTGCATGGGACCGGGAGTCAAGGGATTGTCATGGCCATCGCGTGTGAAAAGCAGATCCGTTCGAGGCCTAGTGTCGCGCCACCACCGGCGCAGGGTTGTGAGAGTTTCCGAGTGAAGCGGAACGAATTGGGGCCAGGCGCTGTTTGAAGAAGTCAGGCGGATCAGCATCCTTTTGCTATCGATATCCCCCGTCCTCAGGCGACAGGTCTCGCCCAGGCGCAAACCGCCGCCGAATGCTACGATCAAAACCGTTTTGTGAAGCTCAGAGGCAACGCCCTCAAACAGCCGGTCCATCTCGCTCTTCGTGAGCGGATCGGGAACCGGTCCCGGCTTGCCGGGAGAAAGAAAACAGGCTGCGACACCTGGACGATCCAGCGTCACGAAATAGAGAAACTTGAGCGCCATCAGCGCCTGCTGCCGGAAACTGTCCGGTCGCTTTTCCGCTCTCGCCAGGTGCCGGATCCATGCCTCAATTTCAGCCGCGCCCAGTTGATCCGGCGATCGCTTGAAATGTCGGACATACGATTCGGCGTGGTTCAGATACTGTTTGCGCGTGGCAAGGCGCAGCCCGTACCGTAAAAGATCCTCGCTCATTCTTTCTTTGAGATGTCCCATGAGTCTCCTCCTCGTGATTGACGCCGCCCGGAAATCGGACGACTGAAATCACAAGGATGTCGGGGTCATGGGAATTCAGGCAAGGTATTGCGGGAGAAAACGGGAAGATTGCAAACGCGCCAAAGGGCTTCAACGCAGGATACGATCACAAAAATATGGCTGGAGTCGAGCAAGAACTTACGGACAGGCAGGGGCTAAAAACTGCCGCGAAGCGGCTTCGTACATGGCTAAAAAGGTTGGTCAAGATGGGTCAATATACTGATGGTTAACAGCGATTTTATAACATATTGATATTATTGGTCTTTTCTGTTAACCACTTTTCATGGTTTGCGAAAGGTATATTCTGGACTTCAAAGTGTACTGCTCGCGAACTTTTGGTGAATGACTTTAGAAAATCGAAATAGTCATGAATAATCAGATAGTTGCGCTTGGCGTTGAATAATAAATTCTCTGGTGAACAGGAAGGAGAAAAATTTTGCCCTTCCGAACCGTTTCTCTCCGGTCGCTTACGCTCGTCGGCTGCGCTCGAAGACTCGCTTGCTTCTCCTTTCGTGCCACTCCCTGCGTTAAACTACGGCCAGAAGGCATCTTTGCGCCAAGGGCGCAAGGGTTCGAGGGTCTAGGGTAACGACCTGACGACGCGGAAGCCCAGGTAGTAGAAGCGGGAGCCGGGCGAGTAGTAGCTACGGAGCGCCGACCGGCAGTAAAGGGCGTTGCTGAACCAGCCACCACCGCGAAAAACGCGGTACGAACCCGTACTCGGTCCCACAGGGTCGGTGCTCACATCCGTCTCGTAATCAGATTGATACCAGTCCCAAACCCACTCCCAAACGTTCCCACTCATGTCATACAAGCCCCACGCATTCCCTTCTTTGCCACCGACAGGCTTCGTACCATACGGTTCATTGTTCCCATAAAACCACCCAATCTGATCCAAGTTCGGATCGACAGGGTCAGATCCAGTATACGTAATCGTCCCATCATTTCCATCACTCTGGTAAAACGCCGTGTACTGATTCCCTGCCCGAATCACGTACTCCCACTCCGCTTCCGTCGGTAAACGATACCCTTCGCAGTCCTGAGGTTTTTCCACCCCATTCAAAGCCACTGTGCAGCTATACGTGTCAGTATCACAGTAGTATTCATCCGAGGCGCAACCTCCCCCTAACGTTCCTGTACAATCCGTCAGCGTATAGCAGGGCGTCAGCCCATGCTCCACAGAAAGCCAGTTCGCATATTCCAGAACCTCAACCCAGTTCACACGCTCCACTGGACAGTTATCCCCACAGTCCGCTCCATCCCCAGTCGGACCGAAATAGCTCGGATTATTCCCAAAAGCAGCAGACCACTCCCCTTGGGTCACCTCATGCGCCTGCATCTCGAAGTCGTAGGTCAACATCACTTCGTGAAGTTCTTCATTCGGGGAGTAAGGTTCCCGCCCCGGCTCGTCGATGCACGCTCCAGGATACCCCGCCGGGCAATCCCCGTCAGGACTACCCAGCCAGAACGTGCCAGCGGTAATGGAGACAAAGCCAGGACTGGGCTCGAATTCCGCATCTTCTTCTGATTCATCACCCAAGTCTTCATCCACGTCTTCGTCGCCGTCTACCGCTTCTGGTTCACAGTCAGGGTAGCCCTCGTAGCCGTCGGCGCACACACTGCAATCGGCACCATCATAGCCGGTGTTGCAGTCGCACAAAACATAGCCGCTGGTGTCGTCGCAGGTGCCGTGACCGTTACAGGGATCGGGAGTGCATGAGTCAGGGTGCAACGACCTACAGAGACGAAGGCCGAGGCCGTTGTGGCGGTAGCCGGGCGAGCTGTTGCCACGGCCCGCAGACCGGCAGAACTGCGCGTAGTGGCCCCAACCGCCGCCACGCCTGACGCGGCCCGAGCCCGTACTCGGTCCCACAGGGTCGGTGCCAACATCCGTCTCATAATCGGCCTGATACCAATCCCAGACCCATTCATACACGTTCCCGCTCATGTCGCACAAACCCCACGCGTTCGCTTCCTTCGTCCCTACGGGAGCCGTGCCGCCGGGATCGTTCGCACAGTACACCGCGATCTGATCCAGGTTGCTGTCCAATGAACTGCACGTGATCACCGTCGAAGCATTGATCGTCCCGTCATTCCCATCACTATGATAAAAAGCGGTATACTGGTTTCCAGCACGAATCGCATATTCCCACTCCGCCTCCGTAGGCAGACGATACCCTTCGCAATCCTGAGGTTTCGTCACCCCACCAGAAAGCGTCACTGTCGCAAAATCAATGCCCTTCTTCGTCGGGTTCATGCACTGCATGTAGTCCGCGCCCACGCTCCCGCCTGCCTCACACGTCACGTTCGAAAACACATAACACGGCGTCAAGCCCGAATCCAATGACAACTCGTTCGAATACGCCAACACGTCATACCACGACACGTACTTCACAGGATGATCGTCCCCGCAACCATACGTGCAGTCCGAATCGTGCGTATCCACAGGGTTCCAGCTCATCACAGTCTCGAAATCCGCCTCCGTCACCTCATGCGCCTGCAACTCGAAATCGTAGGTTAGCGTCACTTCGTGCAGTTCCTCATCCGCTTCCCATGGCTCCCTCCCCGGCTCGTCAATGCAATTCCCAGGATACCCCACTGGGCAGTCGCCGTCAGGACTACCCATCCAGAAGGTGCCGGCTTGGATGGAGACGAAATCAGGGGTGGGTTCTATCTCCACATCTTCTTCCGTCTCATCGGATAATTCCTCGTCCTCGTCTTCGTCGCCGTCTACCGCTTCTGGCTCACAGTCTGGGTAGCCCTCGTAACCGTCAAGACAAGCGCCGCAATCCTCAGTCATGAAGACGTTGTCACAGGTACAACTTCCGTCCGCCTGACTGCATAAGCCATGTCCGTTACAAGGATCAGGCTCACAAGGATCGTCCCGGCAGTCCGGGTAGCCGATGAAGCCATCAAGACAAGCTGAGCAATCCTCCGTCATGAATGCATTGTCGCACTCGCAACTTCCGTCCGCCTGACTGCATAAGCCATGTCCGTTACAAGGATCCGGTTCGCAGGGATCGTCTCGGCAGTCCGGATAATCGATGAAGCCTTCCTGACACGCCGAGCAATCCGCTGTCATGAAGGCATTGTCGCAGGTGCAACTTCCATCCGCTGAATCACAAGTTCCCTGCCCATTACAAGGATCAGGTTCGCAGGGATCGTCCCGACAGTCCGGATAGTCGATGTAGCCAGCCTGACAGGCCGAGCAATCCTCCGTCATGAATGCATTGTCGCACTCGCAACTTCCGTCCGCCTGACTGCATAAGCCATGTCCGTTACAAGGATCCGGTTCGCAGGGATCGTCTCGGCAGTCCGGGTACTCGATGAAGCCATCAAGACAAGCTGAGCAGTCCGCTGTCATAAACTCGTTGCTGCAAACACACACACCGCTAACGTTGCAAGTGCCGTGATTGTTGCGACAAGCCGTACCAACTGCCAGCGGTTCTTGACCGCAGCTTTCCGTTTCCCATACATAGACCCCCGACTTGCATTCCGTATCCGAACATGCCGGTTCAACGGTACGAAACGCCATGGTGTAGTCCTCACCAATAGCGTTGCCCGTCTCATCCGCTAAGGCCTCGCCCAATGTGAACGTGTAGTGGTGGCCGTCCTCCAAGGTAGCGTCCGGGGTGAATACCACAACAGTGTCACCTTCATCCATCGAGACTGCGCCGGAAACAGCCGAACCAGACAACGTTCGTTTGAGTTCGGCGCTCATTGTCGTGGGGTCCAATTCTTCGTTGAAGGCAATGCGGATTTCCGTAACCCCCACCAGACCTTGTTGACCGCTCGAAGGTAAACTCCACAGCACACGGGGAGATTCCGTATCCGCCATAACATCTAGGATCACTTGACCCAGGTTCCATGTGCCGTTTTCGCGAACCTCGCCATTAAACGTGCCCGCAAGCCCTCGCTGCCGATGTTCGATCACTACTTCGGCATCACCAGCAGGAACTGCAGACACCACAAAACGCCCATGGGAGTCAGTCTGGCCGATCAAATCCCAGCCAACAGATGGATGCACAGTCACGCAAGCGCCCTCTAAAGGCATTCCCATCGTATCCAATGCTATTCCGCGAACACTCCCTTTGCTCACATTGTTTGGCAAAATAAGCAGTGGCGATTCAACAACGAAGCTTGGATCTTCCGGTACATCCACCATGACCGATGTCCACATATCAAACTGTTCCTCAGAGCGACTGGCCATGAGTATGATGGACGGGGAAATATCATGACGCGCATGAATACCGGAAATTAAATAGGTTCCATCGTTGTTACTTATTGTATTCATCATCTGTGTAGTAACGAGCACGCCTAGAGCCTGTATGGTGATGTTTCCTAGGAACTGGTCTAGATCATCTTGGACAATTCCTTCAACCACGTACTCATGTTGCACCACAGTTTCCGTGTTCTCGTCAGTCGCTATTGTCGAAAAGTGACTGACACCTCCTTCAATTGTATTTAGCAAGGTACCTTCAGTGTTCACTTCCAACAATGCTGATTGTTTCCATTCCAGTGTTGTATCGTCGAACGAATAGAGGTTGATTCGCTCGCCGGGAGAGAGACCTCGGGTATTGGGGAGGGTTAATTGAGCAGGTTGAGAAAACGTGGTTCCGTCAGGTCCAAGCCATAGGATCTGTGTGAACCCAATTCCTTCAGGCGGATCGAACGGAGCCGCTGCCGGATTTACGCTTCCCATGAAAAGAGTCGTCCCTGTACCGCCGGGAAGCTGTACATCATTCTCTGAAAACGCCAGCAATGCTCCATCAAGATTCGATGCAGATACCTGTCCCAATGACACCGGTTGTGAAGTCTCAACAGGTAGCAAGTCAACCACGAATACCGAGACCTCGTCTTCCGGTAGTACTTGTTTATATTGGCGGGAATACATGCCTTTTACTGACGTTGCTCCATCCGCCGCGAAAATCTGACCGCCGTCTTCGGGAAGGATTACGGCGCGGCCACGGCTGTCGGTTGTGGCTAGTACTGCGTCTTCTCCCCATAAGCGCAACTCAGCTCCCGGTACCGGTTCCCCTCTCGGGTCCACAACGAGAGTCAGAACAGTTTCCGGTGGAGCACAACGGCCCGACAAGTCGATATCGCCGCTTGCTTCGCCCTCGCTAGCATTGGTTTCAATGTGGATTGCTCCGGATAGCTCTCCGGCTTCCCGTGGAGAAAACACGACTGAACAGGAATGGCTTTGGCCGGGCGCAATCAAGATTGGATGTTGGGAACTGGCAGCACAGCTATCCAAATCCAAATGAAAATCCCGAGTACCTTCAGCTACTTCCAATTTTGTAACCTGCAACGTTCGATTGCTTTGCGGATCTTCTGGAAGATTCCAAATTGTTAGCGATTGTGTTTCTTCTTCACCGATGTTTCCAGCGTAGCCAAATTCCAAACGTGGCGTAACGTCTAGTCCTGATTCGCCTTTTTCGTCAGCGAAAAGAGAGATTTCCAATAGGTTATTTTGAAAGTCATCCCCAATAATCTGCAAGGTCCCGGTATCGGAACCGGCGTCTACAGGAGCGTATTGTAGAATAACAGCTAGATTCTGCCCGGGTACCAGGACTACGGGGACTTCTACGGCCTGATCGCCATCCATCATCGCCTGCACGGAAAACTCCTGCGTGGTGGCTTCGCTGGTCCGCACCACGGAAATTGTCAAATCTTCTTCGCCATCATTCGTCAACGTCAACGTTTCCGTGGATGTATCGCCTAATACTACTGCTCCGAAGCGGATTTCGGATGGGCTGGCGGAAAGCAATCCCTGGGAATTTTCTTCGTCTTCTGGGAATGTTTCATTTTCGGGAAGGTCAGTAAAATCGGTAACATCGCTATCGCCTGTTGGGTTGCCCGTGCTGCCCCCAGAAGAACAGGAAACAAGGAAAAGGATAAGTATCATCAGCAATAGAAATACGAAATATCTAGAAATTCCCATTGTTTTCCTCTTTCGAAACGCTGCCATTCTCGAAAAGCTACCGCCTGTCTAGCCAGTCCTGGTATCGCGCGAAATCGACAATCCATTCAGCAAAACTGCAGTCGAACTATCTGTATCGATTCTCGGCTGCTCTTCCTCAATCAATACGATTTTTTCAATATGCCGAAAGTACCATGACATGGCGTGCAAGTAAATATCGTTTGAAAAGTACGGCGGGAGGAGGAAACCTTGATCGGCCTTGCCACGTCCCAAACCAAACTCCGCTGGTGCGTCCACCAATCCGACCTTCCTTCTTTTTTTTTACCCTAACTGTTGCTTTAGTTATGTAGATGTCAATAATATGCCGAAATGAAAAATCTATTCGTTTCCATCCAGCAGATACTGGGTCGTGAGAGGGAAGTGATCCGAGGGAAAGAGTCCATCTTCCTCGTAATTCAGTACAGAACCCGAGATGGGGTTCAGATCCAAGGTGGCGAATATCCAGTCAATGCGGCTGGTGTGCGTGGAAACGCCGCTGAAACCGTGGAAACTGCCTTCTTCGGGGAGTTCCAGCGCCACCCATGGGTCAATAAAGTTTCCACGCACCCCCTTGTATTCCATTTCGCCCGTCAGGATGCGATAAGCGTCTGAACCCACGAACTCATTGAAATCACCCATGACGAGGCTTGGCGCATCCCCGGCGATGGCATAGATTTGATTCGCCAGCAGCGCCGCAGACCTTTCCGGAATTTCATCGGCTGAGCTGGTGTCAAAGTGGGTGTTGAAAACGAAAAGGATGCGGCCGCTTTTCAGGCTTTGAATCTCCGCCCAGGTAACGATCCGCGGATAGTTCTGGTTTGGACTGAATCGGGTTCCGGGGGTGTCCGGCGTATCGGAAAGCCAGAAGGTTCCAGAGTACACCAGCGCGAACAGATCGTTGCGGAAGAACACGGCGCAGTATTCGTCGAGGCCGTCCAGGTCGGACCGTGAAACGCCCACCCATTCGTAATCGGGTACGTTGTCCTGGATGTATTCGATCTGGAATTTCCACGCTTCCTGTACGCCCATGACGACGGGCCGTTCGCGCGCGATCAGGTTGACGACAATCGCTCGGCGTTGCGTCCAGGCGTTCGGGCCATCTGCGGCCGTGCCGGTGCGCAGGTTGAACGTCATTGCCAGAAATTCTTCGGCTGCCGACGCGTCTTTGTCTATGTCGTCATCTTCCTCACGATCCCCGTCTGCCTGATCTCCATCAACCGGCACATCGCCGTCCGACGGAGTGTCTCCGTCGCACACACCGTCAATCGTGTCCATCGTGCAAGCTGGAAGGGTCATGGCCAATATCAACAGTATCATGAGCAGAATGGTCCAGCTTCTCATTGTAGAGGACTCCTGTCTGTGTATGTCTTCAGCGGAAATGGGATAAATGGGGGCCTTTTTCTAAGAGAGACTCTGAGCCGTTTGCTCCCCGTTCCGGTGATGAGTATCTTACACCCAATCGGGTAACAGTGGAAGCTTGACGGTTAATAGCGGCCCAAGAACCTCGCCAGCCCCTCCACCGCCTCGGTCCAACTCGGATGCTCGTCGTCAAATCGGAAGGAAACATTCAAGACTTTCAAGGTTGGGCCCGTTGTCGGTAGCCAAAAACAGATAAACAGTCAAGTAGCTGATATTGTTGGCTTACGGCTTTATAGCGAACTACAGGTTTCCTGGAAGCTCGCAAGGGCTTTTGCCCGGTCAGATCTTCTCATTTTTCAGTTTACAGAGAGCGGAAAGCATAGAAAATTGGTTATTCACAGCTGTCCCTTTGAAGCTTGACACGGACACAATCTCAGAGTTTTACGATGGCAGGTCTGTCCTGGCGCAGAGCACTGTTCAATTTACTATCGAACACATCGAATGTACCCAGGATTATCATATGCACCGTCATCAAGATGACCGCTTAAAAAGCCTAAGCCCCACCAATGGTCCCTATTATCACTAGGAGTAGAAGACCAATACCATGAACATTCACCAGCCAACTCTTCTGGATGATAGCAACCAGTAGCTCCTCCATCATCTGGACAGGATGATGGAATACATGCTGAGACTTCAAAGCAAGGGATATTGTTAGCACATCTTTGAGAAGCTAAAATCCCGCAGGGTATGCAAGTGTCTAATAATCCGCATGTTCCATTAATTTCAATAGGTCCACAATTTCGCACCAATGAGCGCAATTCACTAATATTTGGAAGACGCCAACCGGATCCAGACAAACTAAGATAATAACAATGGTTTCCTCCGTCAGTCTGGCTCATCAATCCTCCCGTCGGCGTTTCCTGCCATTCTAAACCCGTAGCCGGGTCGGTGCATACACCATCCAAGCATGAAAATCGCCCAGCATCTTCGCAAACTGGCCAACCGGTGTAACCAACTATACAAGCACTACAATCTTCAGTCATGAATTCATTGTTACAGGTACAACCGCCATCCATTTGGTCACATGAACCCTGGCCGCTGCACGGATCGGGCTCGCAGGGATCATCACGGCAGTCAGGGTACTCGATAAAGCCGTCCTGACACGCTGAGCAGTCCTCAGTCATGTACTCGTTGTCACAGGTGCAACTACCGTCCGCCTGATCGCAAGTACCATGACCATTGCAAGGATCAGGCTCGCAGGGATCATCACGGCAGTCAGGGTACTCGATAAAGCCGTCCTGACACGCTGAGCAGTCCTCAGTCATGTACTCGTTGTCACAGGTGCAACTACCGTCCGCCTGATCGCAAGTACCATGACCATTGCAAGGATCAGGCTCGCAGGGATCATCACGGCAGTCAGGGTACTCGATAAAGCCGTCCTGACACGCTGAGCAGTCCTCAGTCATGTACTCGTTGTCACAGGTGCAACTACCGTCCGCCTGATCACAAGTACCATGACCATTGCAAGGATCAGGGGCGCAGGGATTGTCCCGACAGTCCGGGTAGCCTTCGTAGCCTTCCGAGCACTGGTCGCACCAGTCTCCATCAAATCCTTCGTAGCAAGCACAAATGGCATCTCCGTCCTCGATAGCACAGGTCCCGTGAGCGTGGCAGGGGTTGGGTGTGCAAGTGCCCAAGCAACGTAGCTCGAAGGTTTCCATGCCGTTGGTTCCCTCTGTTACCCAGGCGTGATTGCCGGAAACAAAAACATCGCTGGTAAAACCAGTTGTATTGAAATATTTTGGGTTGTTTGGGATAGTGGGATCGCTGACGTTGATTATCGCAAGACCGGAGTCTCCAACCGTCACATAGGTATGGTTGCCAGCGACAAAAACTCCCGTGGCTTTTCCTCTTGTTTCTAAATATACTGGTTCTCCTGGATTTAGTGGAGTCGTTATGTTGATCATTGCTAGACCGGCTTCTTCATCCGCTAGGTAGGCATAACTGCCCGACACAAAAACTCCCCAAGCATAATCACGCGAATTCACATGAATCGGTTCTTCTGGGTTCATAGGATCCGTGACATCAATTATGGTGAGACCACGTGAACCATCCGCCAAGTAGGCATAGTTTCCTGATACGAAGTTGTCTCTTGCAAAATTTTCATAACAATAAACAGGTTCTCCAGGAACTGTAGGAATAGATATGTCAATGAGGACATAGTAGGAAGTCCCAAATGGAACAAGGTCTGTCACATGAGCGTAATTTCCTGATACAAAGACTTCTATGACAAGCCCATTTGTATCTACATAAAAAGGTTCTCCAGGTATCGTTGGATTACTGATGTCAATCACAGCAAGGCCAAAATCCGTATTTGCTACATAAGCATGATTACCTGACACAAAAACCCCATTAGCCTGCCCGTTCGTCTCTCTGTACACAGATTCTCCAGGGTTCGAAGGATCGCTGATGTCGATTACAAACAAACCGGAATGGTCGACTGTCACATATGCGTGGTTTTTTGACACGAAAACACCGCGAACCCAACCATTTGGAGAATTTACATCTCCATAAATAGGTTCCCCGGGATTTTCGGGATCAGTGATGTTGATTATTGTAAAGCCTAAAGAACCAATTGCCACGTAGGCATGAGTCCCCCAAATAAAAATGCATTCTGGTGCCCCCATTATATCCCGGTACACTGGTTGGCTTGGGTTCGAAGGATCGCTGATATCGATGACAGCTAAGCCGTCATTCGAGGTCAAAAAGGCATGGTTACCTGATATGAAAATATCGTGATTATATCCATCTGCTTCCCTGTATATTGGTTCTCCTAGTAGAGTTGGGTTGCTGATGTCGATCACTGCAAGGCCGAAATTTCCATCTGCCACGTAAGCATGATTTCCTGATACAAAAACCCCATTTGCCGTCCCATCCGTCTCCATGTAGACAGGTTCTCCAGGATTCGATGGGCTACTGATGTCGATCACTGCAAGGCCGATATTTCCATCAGCTACATAAGCATAATTTCCTGATACAAAAACCTCATTGGCAGATCCATCCGTATCCCTGTAGACAGGTTCTCCAGGGTTCGATGGATCGTTGATATCGATTATCGTAAGTCCATAATTACCGTCAGCCACATAGGCATGATTCCCCGATACGAAAACATTGTGAGCTTCCCCGTTCGTATCCTTGGTCACCGTTTCCCCAAGGTTCATTGGATCTGAAACATCGAGAATGGCTAGTCCGTTGTTGCCTAAAGCTACATAGGCTAAACCATCAGTTACAAAAATACCCTCTATTTTCCATTCTAGATGAATTTCGTTTATCTTCTGAAGCTGCTCTCCTAATTGGGTGTAAATTTCGAGCATAGCCCCCCGGCTAGCGTACACGTAGCTGTCAGTCGCATACACCGCTTCTGTTGTCCCTGGAAAATACGCCTTATCAATGCGCCGTGCCGTGATTTCACCTGCGCAATCGATGTCGCATTGACCGAAGGTTTCGTGGCAGGCGAAACCGGTTTCGCAGGTGCCACATGACTCGGTATTGCCTCCACAGCCGTCCGGCCAGGTGCCGCATTCATAGCCCAGATCCTCACAGGTTTGGGGAATGCATGTATTTTCACAATCCGGGTAACCCTCGTATCCATCGATGCAGGATGAGCAATCCTCAGTCATGAATTCATTGTCACAGGTACAACTTCCGTCCCCTGAATCACAACTGCCGTGTTCGTTACAAGGATCGGGCTGGCAGGGGTCGTCTCGACAGTCCGGGTAGTCGATGTAGCCTTCCAGGCAGGCAGAGCAGTCCGCCGTCATAAACTCGTTATTGCAAACGCATTCCCCGTTGCCATTGCAGCTTCCGTGGTTATTCCGGCAACTCGTGCCGTCCTCCACATCATTGTAACCACAGCTTTCCGTTCCCCATATATAAATTCCAGATTTGCACTCCGCATCCGGGCAACTCGGTGCAACCGTTCGGAATTGCAGCACAAAATCCGTTTCAAGTGCATTACCCGAAAGATCCGCCAGCCCGGCTCCCAGGGTAAACGTGTAAACCCGGCCATCTTCAAAATTTACATCCGGCGTGAACACTACGGCTGTACCATTTTCCAACGTCACAGAACCGGAAATCGTCTCGCCAGTCAGATTTCGTTTCAACGTAGCTTGCAGACTTGTCGGGTTTATCGTTTCGTTAAAGACAACTCGAACTTCCGTCAATCCCACGAGATTTTCCTGGCCATCCGTCGGCATGGTCCACAACATATGGGGAGGTTCCGTATCTGCTACTTCATCAAGAATTATCATCCCGAGATTCCACGTGCCATTCTCAGGGACTTCACCGGAAATCTCTTTGGACAATCCAAGACCGTCATGCTTGATCTCCACTCGTGCCGTCCCAGCAGGAACTGACGAGACGACAAATCGTCCCTGAGCATCCGTCTGATCGTATAAATCCCAGCCTAATGCGGGATACACGGTGACACGGGTATTCTCCACTGGCGTACCCAACGGACTCAACGCCTTTCCTCGAATGCTGCCCTTGGCTACGTTGTTCGGAAGTACCAGGACAGGAGCCTGAACAGTCTGACTCGGATCGTCTGTCACCTCCGCTACAACCGAGGTCAGCGTATCGTCTAAAAACGTCCCGTTTCGGCTGGCGGCAACCGTCAAATACGGAGACTTGTGACAGGACACTCGTATTCCGGAAATCGTATAGCTACCTTCGGAATTAGTATCATCGTCCAGCATCCGTCCGCGTGCTCCGATCGCGAACACATGGATATCACTGAGGTTTTGCTCTAAATCATCTTGGACTAGTCCCGTCACGGTATATTCTGGCAGACTGCCTTCCGGCTGAAAGATCCCACCCGCAGAAAAATGGCTGATGCCGCCCTCGACGGTTTCCAGCAACGTACCTTCGGCATTGACCTCTAATATAGCCGCCTTTTCCCAGGAAAGCGTGGTTTCGTCGAAGGAATAAAAGTCGATGCGCTCGCCAGGAGCCAAGTCCAATGTATTGGGAAGGGTCAGTCGTGCCGGTGTCGTAAAGGTCGTCCCGTCCGGTCCGAAATGGAACATTTGCACCAGTTCCTGCCCCTCCGGCAGGTCGTAAGGGGCTGTCGATATGTGGCCTTCGCCCATAAACAGCGCCGTGCCCGCGCCGTCGGGAAGCGCAACATCTTCGGGGGAGAATTTCAACAACGCACCAGTGAGATTGCTCGCCGATACCTGACCCAACCCAATCCCCTGAGACGTCTCCACAGGCAGCAAGTCAACCACGAATACCGAGACTTCGTCTTCTGGTAGTACTTGCTTATATTGGCGGGAATACACGCCTTTTACTGACATTGCTCCATCCGCCGCGAAAATCTGACCTCCGTCTTCAGGTAGGATTACAGCGCGGCCCCGGCTGTCGGTTGTGGCGAGTACTGCGTTTTCACCCCATAAGCGCAACTCTGCTCCCGGTACGGGTTCCCCACGTGGATTTACTACCAAAGTCAATACCGTTTCCGGTGGGGCGCAGCGGCCTGTAAGATTCACATCGCCGCTTGCTTCGCCCTCGCTAGCATTGGTTTCGATGTGGATTGCCCCGGTCAATTCCCCGGCTTCCCTTGGAGAAAATACAACTGAACAGGAATGGCTCAGGCCAGGCGCAATCAGAATTGGATGTTGAGAACTGGCGGTACAGGAGTCTACGTCGAGGCGGTAGTCCCGAGTGCCTTCTGCTATTTCCAATTTCGTAACCTGCAGCGTTCGATTAGTGTCGGGATCCTCTGGAAGATTCCAAATTGTTAGCGATTGCGTTTCTTCTTCGCCGATATTTCCAGCGTAGCCAAATTCTAAACGTGGCGTAACGTCCAGTCCTGATTCGCCTTTTTCATCGGCAAACAGCGAGACTTCCAGCAGGTTTTCTTGAAAGTTATCCCCAATAATCTGCAAGGTCCCGGTATCGGAACCGGCGTCTACAGGAGCGTACTGTAGAATAACAGCTAGATTCATCCCCGGTACCAGGACTACCGGGACTTCTGCGGCCTGATCGCCTTGCAACATGGTTTGAACGGAGAATTCCGGTGTCGTGGCTTCGCTAATCCATACCACAGAAATCGTAAGATCTTCCTTGCCATCATTCGTCAACGTCAACGTTTCCGTGGATGTATCGCCTAATACCACAGCTCCGAAGCGGATTTCTTCAGGGCTGGCTGTTAGCAATCCCTGAGAGATTTCCTCATCTTCTTGAGAGATCTCATTTTCAGATTGATCAGTTGACTCTGCAGAATCGCTATCGCCTGTTGGGTTGCCCGTGCTGCCCCCAGAAGAGCAGGAAACGAGAAAAAGGAAAAGTATTAAAATCGATAGAAATATGAAATATCTACAAGTAGCCATTGTTTTCCTCTTTTATCTGTCGTCGTAACTAGCCGACGATTCATTCTTCAAGACTGCATCCCAAAGTCCTACCTTAAGGAAAACACCCTTCCGGCAAGCGCGCAAAGAAAATGGGAAACCTGGATATATACACATCTCGTCCATTGGCAGCCAATCTATCCGGACAGATGTCGCTACGAACGAAAGGTTCAGAGAGTGCAATCAACCGTAGCGACAGACCGTTTTCAGAAAACTTCAGGCCATATAACCTAGTCCAAGTCTCATTTCCGCTACACTGAGATCCAGTGTATTCCCGCGGATAAGCATAAATCATTTCCTCGGTGTACGCGAAATCATATCGGTTGCCACCAGGATTGTGGCGTTGGTGAAGAAAGTCTAACGCTGAAACGTCAACGCCTTCGTGTGTCGCGGAGATTAAACCTCCATTTTCAAACCCTGCACGATACATGGTATAGTTGAAGTTGTCGGGATTCACAAAGAGGAGATAGGCGTAATTGTTGCGAATGGCAAAAAGCCAGAGTTCCTGTTCATCTTGCCAGGTCGCACCGTATTCAAAACGCCATGCCCCCAGAGTTCCATCTCCATTGATGGGAGCGCTGATGACCGCCGTAGGAGGCCTTTCCCTCCAACAGCACGTCTCTCCTCCCGTGGACTGAACGTATAACCTTCCACCTCTGACATATCCCCACTTCGCATTGCCACCGGCATAATCATTCGATGCATAGGGAAGATCCACAATCTGCGTGAAATCGCCGACTTCCCCATTGTTTTGAATAGGAGCCACATGGGAAATATCCATATTGCAACAGGAAGCGCTGTCGCTTCCGAGAAGATACAGATAGTTTCCACCGATAATCGCCCAAGTTCCGTGTTGAGAGGGTTCAGCCTCAAAAACCGGGTCGGCTAGTGTTCCGTCGGCCCGACGATCGAAACGAAAAACTTTTCCGCAGAACCCGCCATATTCAAGAGCATAACCCACTACGCTGTAAACAACATCCTCAGTTGCAGTGATGTTGTCACAATTTACATTGAATTCATCTGACACGGCGGGCACGATAGAGGACAAAAGGCTCAGACGGCACATACCTAAACTTTGGTCACAGATCTCACAGGAGCCGCATTCACCGCAGTCGTTGCCACAGCCGTTATCTCCGCAGAGTTTGCCATCGCAGTTGGGGATACAAACATCTTCCTCACAATTTGGAAATCCAATGTAACCCTCCATACAGGCCGAGCAGTCTTCCGTCATAAACTCGTTATTACAAACGCATTCCCCGTTGCCATTGCAGCTTCCGTGGTCATTTCGGCAGGATGTGCCATTCACCAAAGGTTCGTAACCACAGCTTTCCGTTCCCCAGATGAAGATTCCAGATTTGCATTCCGCATCCGGGCAACTAGGTGCAACCGTTTGGAAATGCAAGACTAATTCCTCACCAAGCGTATTTCCCGAAAGATCCGCCAACCCGGCTCCCAGGGTGAAGCTGTAAACTCGACCATCTTCAAAACTTACGTCCGGCGTGAACACTACTGTCGTACCGTTTTCCAACGGTGCCGAACCGGAAATAGTTTCATTAGTCAGGCTTCGCTTCAACGTAGCGTTCACACTCGTCGGGTCCAACTTCTCATTGAAAACAACGACCAACTCACTTAAATTAGATAGGTTTTTCTGACCTCCTGCCGGTTTACTCCACAAGACACGGGGAGGCTCCGTGTCTGCCGCTTCGTCCAAGATGATCTCTCCGAGGTTCCATTCACCGTTCTCCGGGATCTCGCCGGAAACTTCCTTATATAATCTCAAGTCGTCGTGTTCGATCTCCACTCGCGCTGCTCCGGCTGGAACTGCCGAGACGACAAATCGTCCCTGAGCATCCGTCTGGTCAATCAAATCCCAGCCTAATGCGGGATACACGGTCACGCGGGCATTCACCACTGGTGTACCCAGCGGACTCAACGCCTTTCCTCGAACGCTGCCTTTGGCTACGTTGTTCGGAAGTACCAGGACAGGAGCGTGCACGGTCTGACTCGGATCGTCTGTTACCTCCGCTACTACCGAGGTCAGCGTGTCGTCTAAAAACGTCCCGTTTCGGCTGGCGGCAACCGTCAAATACGGAGACTTGTGACAGGACACTCGTATTCCGGAAATCGTGTAGCTACCCTGGTCGTTGGTAGTATCGTCCAGCATCCGTCCGCGTGCACCCATCGCAAATACATGGATATCACTGAGGTTTTGCTCAAAATCATCTTGAACCAACCCGGTCACGGTATATTCTGGAAGACTGCCTTCCGGTTGGATAATCCCACCTGCCGAGAAATGAGTTAAGCCACCTTCGATAGTCTCCAAAAGCGTACCGTCAGCATTGACTTCCAAGACGGCTGCCTTTTCCCACAGCAGCGTAGATTCATCAAAGGAATGAAATTCGATTTGTTCCCCTGGAGCTAACTCCAAAGAATTCGGTAAGGTCAATTTGGCGGGATTCGTAAAAGTAGTCCCATCCGGCCCAAAATGGAACATTTGAACCAATTCTTTGCCTGCTGGGAGATCATAAGGAGCCGCTGACGGATGCCCTTCTCCCATGTACAATGTTGTCCCTGTACCATTGGGAAGTTGGACATCATTCTCTGAAAACGCCAGCAATGCTCCATCAAGATTCGATGCTGAAACCTGTCCCAATGACACCGGTTGTGAAGTCTCCACAGGCAGCAAGTCAACCACGAATACCGAGACCTCGTCTTCCGGTAGTACTTGTTTATATTGGCGTGAATACACACCTTTTACTGACGTTGCTCCATCCGCTGCGAAAATCTGGCCACCGTCTTCGGGAAGAATTACGGCGCGGCCACGGCTATCTGTAGTGGCGAGTACTGCGTCTTCACCCCAGAGGCGAAGCTCTGCTCCCGGTACCGGTTCCCCACGTGGATTTACTACCAAAGTCAATACCGTTTCCGGTGGTGCGCAACGACCAGAAAGATTCACATCGCCGCTTGCTTCGCCCTCGCTAGCATTGGTTTCAATGTGGATTGCTCCAAATAGCTCTCCCGCTTCCCGTGGAGAAAACACGACTGAACAGGAATGACTCTTGCCAGGAGCAATCAAGATTGGATGTTGGGAACTGGCAGCACAGCTATCCAAATCCAAATGAAAATCCCGAGTCCCTTCCGCTATTTCCAATTTTGTAACCTGCAGCGTTCGATTGCTTTGCGGATCCTCTGGAAGGTTCCAGATGGTTAGCGATTGCGTTTCTTCTTCGCCAATGTTTCCAGCGTAGCCAAATTCTAAACGTGGCGTAACGTCTAGTCCTGATTCGCCTTTTTCATCGGCAAACAGCGAGACTTCCAATAGGTTATTTTGAAAGTCATCTCCAATAATCTGCAAGGTCCCGGTATCGGAACCGGCGTCTACAGGAGCATACTGCAAATTGATCGCTAGATTCTGCCCCGGTACCAGGACTACTGGGACTTCAATGGCTTGATCGCCTTGCAACATGGTTTGAACGGAAAATTCCGGTGTCGTGGCTTCGTTAATCCGTACCACGGAAATTGTCAAATCTTCCTTGCCATCATTCGTCAACGTCAGGGTTTCCGTGGATGTATCTCCCAATACCACAGCTCCGAAGCGGATTTCGGATGGGCTAGCAGAAAGCAATCCCTGAGAAGTTTCCTCATCTTCTTGAGAGATCTCATTTTCAGATTGATCAGTTGACTCTGCAGCATCGCTATCGCCTGTTGGGTTACCCGTGCTGCCCCCAGAAGAACAGGAAATAAGGAATAGTGTTGTTACAGACAGAAACACGAAATATCTAGAAGTAGCCATTGTTTTCCTCTTTTGAAAGCTGCAACTCTCGAAGAGTTCCCGTTTGGATTGCTTTTGGGTCAATCGATACGACTTTTTCAATATGCCGAAGATAGCATGAGGCAGTTTATCTGTAAACAGCGATTGAAAAGCAAAAAGCACAACCGAAACGAATCACGGAAGAAGCGGCCTATCTTCTTTACGTGCTATTTCGCAGGGGTAGCATTCCTCTTTCTGCCTAAGAACTTCGCCAACCCTTCTACTGCCTCAGTCCAACTCGGATGGCAGTTGGCGAGGCGGAGATACTGTCGGCTGGTTCCTTGAAGAGGTTAGGATTTGGGGGGAGACTCGAACGTGTTTTTCATTCTGTTTATTTGTACCCCGAGCCTGCCTTCGAAGCTTTTTTCAGAGGGGAAACAGTGAAAACCTCATGGAAGAGTAAAAAAATGGTAAAAAACACTGGGCTTTACATTTCTCCTTTCACCTTTTTCGACGTTTTTACTTCAACCCCGTCACATTTTGATGTACGGGCGGACATCTGGTAAATACAGTGTCCGGAAGCAACGGAAACGGTTATATTCTTGCGAATTTACCTCAAGTCGGCTGTTATTGTTGTATGATGTATTTTGGACTCAGTGCCGACATGGAAGAGGTCGAATCGTGGTCTTTTATCGTACGACTTCCCATCGTGCGCCACGCCCCTTGCCTTTGAGTCGAACCAATCCCTCGTCTTTCATTTTTGAAAGAACCTTCTTGATCAGCTGGCGGCTGGCGGCGGGCAATTGCGCGGCCAGATCGGCTAGGGTGAAGGATTCGATCTGACCAAGTATGGTCTGGCGCACCAGGTCGCTTTTGGCCGGACGAGCATCGGCGGATTCGACCTGCCGTTCGAAATTCTGATAGGCATGGCGAAGGATGCCGAGAAAGTGATTCCACCAGGGCAGAATTTCGTTATCACCTTCGCTCCATCCCTTCGAACATTGAGCAAGTACTCGATAATACTCAACCTTGTCTTCCTCGACGAGGCGCTCCAGGCTGATGTAACGGCCTACATCGAAGCCGTGTTCTTTCAATAATAATGTCGTCAGCAGTCGGGAAACACGACCGTTGCCGTCCCGAAAGGGGTGAATGCAGAGAAAATCGAACACGAAGGTGGCAATCAGCAACAGAGTGGGTATCCGTCTTTCATCGACCGCCTCATTGAGATTGAGGCACAAACGCTCCATCGCCTTGGGCGTGTCTTTTACGCGGGTCGGAACGAATCGGATCGACCGTTCTCCATTGGGCAGAATTTCCACGATTTCATTGTTTTTGGTTTTCCATTGACCTGCATCGCCCGTAAAACCACCCTGGGCCATGGCATGAAGTCTGCGAACGACATCCGGCGATACGTCAACGGGTCGTTTTCGGGTAAAGATCCAATCGAGCGCTTTTCGGTATCCGGCCAGTTCCTCTTCCGGGCGATCTCTCGGTTTGTCCTTGCCCAGCACTACTGGGCGCAGACGCTCGGCAGCGATCACGACACCCTCGATGCGGTTGGAGGATTCGACGCTCTGAATGATGGCCTGCTCCCGTAAAACTTCAAGAACTTCCGGTTTCTGCCGTATCCACAAATCCTGCTTGCCGCGTGCCTCCATGCAGGCACCCAGCATCCAACCGGTGGTGATCGGGAGTTCCATGCGGGACAGTTTTTCTCCATTCAATGTCAGCTTGATCGCCATCCTAGCTCCTTTTTGTCATCCAGTAGCCCAATAATAGCCTATTATTGTTCCGGTAGCCAATTAATTCTCACAGGGTGTTTCGGACGGGATGATGTTGGATTTACGTAGATATTTCTGGTGTTTATAGTGGCTTTTGACCGTAAAAGAAGCATGGTTCATTTCCTGCAATGCTTTCTCGAAGTGTTCCTTTATAATCGCCAGGTTTTCCAATGGAGACTTCATCCGACTGGCCTCCTTGACGCAGATTCTCGCAGCATTTTGGCAAAAGTGTGCAATGTCGGCACCGGTGAATCCGGGAGTGAGTGAAGCCAGGTCCGTGGCGAGACAATCACGATCAAGCTCTGGGGTGAGAACAAGTGGTTTCAGATAATGGCGAAAAATGGCAGCACGTCCGGACTCATCCGGTGGTCCCATGTGAATGATTTGATCGAACCTGCCAGGTCGACGCAGGGCAGAATCTATATCTTCAGGTCTGTTTGTTGTTGCGATAACGAACACCTTCCCGCGTTCTTCCAATCCGTCCAACAGTGCTAAAAGTTGCGTCACCATGCTTTTTTGATACTGGGCATCGGCGGAACCACGGGATACGGCCAAGCTGTCGATCTCATCGAAGAGAATCACGGAGGGCGAAAACTCCCTGGCCCGCTCGAAGATTGTTCTCAATGCTTCTTCCGTAGCACCGACCCACTTCGACAATAACTCCGGTCCCGATACGGATTCGATATGAGCGTCGCATTCACCGGCCACAGCTCTGGCCAGCAGGGTTTTTCCCGTACCCGGAGGACCGGCGAGAATGACACCCCCGGCCTGGGGTTTGGCACCGATCCGCTGAAAAAGATCGGCGTATTTCAGCGGCAGTTCGATTCGATCTCTTACGGCCTCCACCACGTCATCTTGACCCACGATATCGGTGTACCTTGTGGGAGGAATGACTCTGGATGACGTGTTTTCTGTATTTTCGTCATCTCCATTTCTACTCTTATCGCCACGTCCCAGATCGACACTGATATTCAGACCTCCGGAACGCCAGGGATTGTCCTTGGTTTTTCGCAAGGTCGGCGGAATGGGTTCGTGGATCGGCCAGATCCATGCGGATTTCCCCGTGTCGCTGTGATACAGTGGAATCCGGTTTTCATCGTCCGCCTCGATCGTATCAGGCAGGGCCTCGATCTTTGACAATACAATATCCTTATCATAGTGGGGACAAAGCCGAACTTCGGCGTTACGATTGGCTTCAAGCTGTTTCTTCAAAGCGTTTTTATCGAGAATCACCTTTTCGTCCGCAAAACGTCCCACAGTCCACCAGGGCGGAGCGTCGCATCCCGAATATTTTAGCCATTCATGGGAGCCCCAGAGATTCAGGGCGTCGCAACCAAGGATGCAGGTCTTTCGACAAACCTCTTCTCCTTGCTTTTTGCGCTTCAGCCAACAGCGGCGGGTGTCTTCCAACCGGTCCATGAAATCCTGAAGATCATGTTTCCCCACCAGTTCGCCATCAATGGAGACTTCGGTGGTTTTCCAGGCTTTGACGATGTTCAGGAGATTGTCGATGCGTTTGGCGTTTTCGACGAGACCTTGCGTGATCGATAGCTCGAACCAGGATTCACGGCCTTTGTCGTCCTTCGTGATGTCAAGATAACCGAGTTTCGCCAATCTATTCAATCGCTTGCGGATGATGGGGAAGGTCGGCGAAGTCGAACGGGCAAAGGCGATTTTCAGATGGCGAGTGGATTCCGAAGGCGGAATGGATGGTGAACCTTTTTCAAGGTCGTGATGGTTTTCAATTCCCATTCGACCT
This sequence comes from Myxococcota bacterium, assembly GCA_963663525.2. Taxonomy (GTDB): domain Bacteria; phylum Myxococcota_A; class SURF-8; order SURF-8. The sequence continues at coordinate 87,988 of CAXXHC010000001.1, read as the reverse complement.
TCGTCACGTGATATCTGTTCCCAGCCACGCTTGATATTTTCGGCCAACCAGTCGTCCGCGAAAGTATGCAACGTCGTTTCACGGGTTGCCACACGCAAATCGGTCTTCAACGGCTGTTTGCGACCTGGAGCGTAGTCGGTAAAGAAGATCACGAAGTTGGGATAGGCCGGATCGATTTCGTGCTTATTGGTTTTCCAACCAACCAACTTTCGTACAGCCAGACCCTTTTTGCTTTGCTTGGTGTAGACCTCGCGGCGAATGATCTCGGATTCAGGTAAAAATGCTGGATCAACGCATTCCTGCTCAGCAATCGGAACGAGATCCGAGACCTGTTCGACGCGTACATCCGGACGTATGACCTGTTTGTCCTCACGAATGCGTCGAAATACGGCATGGATCATGCTGACGGAGGGGGCTGGACCAAGCGGCGACCAGCCGGTTTTCTCGCCAAAATTCATTGCCATGCGACGGACGGGTTCGTTTTTGCTGTTGGCCGCAATGAGATCGTTGCATTTGACCTCGATGACAAGGTCCGGCTTCACCCAACGGTAGAGTTGTCCATGGTCGTTCGTTTTGCGATAGGTGGAATCGCAAACCATCGAAATCAGACGTCTTTGCAGATCGGCATTCTCTTCCCGGCTCCACCCCGTTTTCACGCGACCGATGAGCTGAAAGACGCCTTCCGGTTTCATCAGCGCCAGCAGAAGTTCGGAGACGCCGGAGCTGCTACCCACATACCCAACCACCGCCGCATCGATGGTGATCTCCGGCTTAATCTTGTAGATCCGACCATCGGCAGCATGAACGACAAGGCCTTCCGCGCCGCCGGAAGTCACGATGCGCTCGTAGTCTGTAGCAACTGCAACGGGTGTATCCGCTGTCTCGAAAGCTGCAAGATGAAACGAGGCATGGCTCTGATCCACAATCCGTTGAAGGAGAGCCAATCGTTTGGTGAAGGGAAATCGCCGTGTATCCGTTTTCCCATCCACGAGAATATCGAAGACGGCGAAGCGCAGTCGATCCGGGTTTCCCTTGCGTCCCAGGGCGGCGTGCAGATCGAAGACGCGGGGTCGACCGGAATCGACGGCGGCATACAACTCGCCCGCCAACAAACCGCGCCAACCGTTCAACACCTTTTGTGCTTCCATCGTGAGCGGAAGATTTTCCAGTTTCTTTCCAAATGGGGACAGAAGGATGCAACGCTCGCCATCGGCATGCAGAAACCAGGTTTCGCCATCGATTTTCTCGGAAACGATGGACAGTCCTGGCGCTAGCTCCGCTTCATTGCGATCCGGCGCAAGCGAGCGATAGGCACCTGCTACATTGCGTTTGTAGGCCGCGATCATGGTCTGGATCGCATCCGTCATGACGACATCTCCGGTCGTTTCAACTCGAAAGCGGCCAAATGCAGCACGAGTCGATAACGATCTCCCTTCGTTCGGCCTTCCAGAAACCCCTTCATGGGGATCCCGTTGCGTTCCAGAATGAGTGGCCCCGTTCCTTTCGGACCTGAGCCGACCAGCACCATTGAGTTGCACTCCTCCAGGTATCTCGCCAGACCGAAAAGAAAATCAAATTCCAGTCCATTGCTATGGCGTATCTGGTAGGCCCGCGTGAAAGCATAGCGACGAATAACATCCATTTTGGGAGTCAACTTCCCTGACCATTGCGGTGGCGCATCGGGAACAAGATTGGATGGGATGTTTTCCGGTTCCCGACGGGCGATTTCGTTTCCATTCCGGTCATAAATCACTTCGAAACTACGCGCCGAGTAAAGCGGTTGTCCATCCGCTCCCACATGCACTCGATCACAGGAACCGGCATCACGTCCCGCCGTCTGCAAATCGATTTCGGGATCGCCATCGATCAACGCTTGCGCCAACGAATCCGGATCGCCGTATCGCGACAACAATGCCGTATCGTTCGTCGTTTCCGTCGCCTTGATCCGCCGTGTGAATCGAACCGGTGAACCGGAGGGATCGGTATAGGACACGTCGGGAGGTTTTTGTCGAGGGACCAGCAAAACTGTCGCTTCGCGCCCGCGATGATCGGCCAGTCGGATCTTACGGCAGGGCATGATCGTTCCTCCATTCGATCTCGAAATCGAATTCTTCATCCTCGCCATCATCCCACTCAGCTTCGACCTCCGAAATCGTCTGTTCCAAGCCTACGAAGTCGAATGAACAGATTTCGGCCTGAACCAGAAAGATGCCGTGTCCGTTGGTCAACAGAAAGGTGGAAGAATCGGTGTACGTGGTCCGTGGACGATACGAAACACGGAAAATCGCACCATCAAGCAGTGCTTCTTCCAACTCCGAATCAAGGGTTTCGGCTTTCAGTGCATGAACTTTGGTCACGATATGGCTGAGAAATTCGTCCAAATCACCTGGAGTTTCAAGGAGTTCCGTTCTTCCCACAGTCGCCGAAAACTTTTTCAGCGGCTTTCCGTTCTCATCTACGGTTACCAATTCGCTTCGACGTACCGTGTCGCCCTTATCATTGATATAGAGATCCGAGGTACTTCCCGCACGCAAAAGAAAACGCCCATCCCGGGTGAGATGAGCGCTGGCACATTCGTTGCCATTTTCATCCAATGCGATACGACGCTTGAAACCGTGCAATTTTTTACGGTCGATCGGTATGAGATAAAACCGAGAAGTCCCGCCTCGATAGCCGATGTCGATGCTTCGTGTCATGGCGAATCCTCCTCGTTTTTTGCTGGCTTTACGATCTCGAACCTATCGACACCGGGAATCAAGGCCAGACTGCGTTCCATCCCGATCCACTTGACGAGAATCTGCGCCAGCGGGCCTTCGATAACCTCGATCACGAGTCCTTCGGATCCGGGCGGAATCGGATCGGGGTCGTTCGGCATTTGGATAAGTTTTATGTGATCTCCTTTTCGAACGCGGTCCATGGTTTACTTTTCCTCCATGTTGGATTGGGTGGATGAGGACTTTCTCACGTTCTCGTCCAGGTACTTTTTGTCCTCTTTGGGCAGGGCTACCAATGGGCTGAATCCCTGTTTGTGCCAGTACACCAGCGCCTGGCGCACAATGCGCCGGATCTGCAGGATGCTGGCCTGAGCTCGGGGTTTCGGTCCATCCTTACCAGGTTGCATGGTGGCGGCCTCGCTCTTGAAGAATTTATCCACATGCAAGGGAAGAATCTTTTTCACCTCCTTGTCCTCGCCCATTTCAGAAATCAGCAGATCCAGCGTGCGCCGGGCTGTACCGAGGGTAGAAGGCTTTTTGCCGACCGCTTTCAAATGCTCCAGATACTGTTCGCAGGCTTCTTTCAGGGTCTTGGTCGTACCCATGATCGTGTTCTCCTTTCTCAATCGTCGATGTCTTCGTTTTTCAAAAAAGCCTCGATCTGATGGAGCAGACACTCTACGTGGGAGATATCGCCCACATGACCATAGTGGATGGATTCTACCGTTTCGACGTGGCGATCGAGTTCCTTCGTGATGGTGGCGAGGCGTTTGTCGATTTGCTTCCTCTTTTCTTTGTAGGCTTGCTGGGCGGTCTGCGTGCTCATCGTTTTCATCCTTTCTTTTTCGGCGTCGTTGCCGTGCTGTCTGTTGTGTCATGCAGATTGCGGTCCAATTCAACGTTTTTGCGGGTAAAAAATGCGACTGTAACCCGTCGTAATCACGGGGCTTTTCGTATAGGTTTCTGGCATGGAATCTCGTCGATGCCTCCACGAGCCGAACGGTGACGAAGAAGGTCTTTGAAGTCTGTTCCGTTTGTTATGAAACGCCCCAAGCCTGCGAAATCACGCCACGATTTGCAGTACCCAGAATTGACCCGAAACTCGGGCATGAGCCCTGAATGGTCCATGGAATAGCACCCATGCAGTTCACCTGCCATTTGCGAGAACCCATCTCAGGCCTCCCCGTGGCTTTCATAGCGCTGCTCGATATGCGTACAAACCCGATGACCGACGCCGGAGTGAATCATTCGGTTGGCGAAGCGGGATTCGCTTTTCGGCAGGGGAAGTTTCTCGATCATGCCCGTTTCGAACCACCAGCACAAGGCCATCCTCACGATCCGCTTAATCTGAACGATACTGGCTTTCGCGCGAGGCTTCATGCCATTTTTCCCTGGTTGCATGATGGCCAGTTCGCTTTTAAAAAACGTCGATACATGAACGGGGAGGATGTTGGAAAGTTCCTTGTTCTTTCCCATTCCAGTGATCAGCAGATCCAGGGTTCGTTTCGCTGTTTTGATCGTACTTTGTCGCTGGCCGATGGTGTTCAGATACTCCAGGTAGTGTTGGCAAGCATCAGATAACGTTACGTTTTTCGTAGGCTCGTTTTTCATGATTTCCATTTCGTCCTCCATTCAGGGTGGTGGTTTCCGCTGCGAAAAACCATTCTCCGCAGGCAACAACGACTGTTGCAGAACGTGTTCCAGCATTACGAGGATGAAAAAGAACGGAGATTCGGCATGGTCTGATTGGACAACATAGCGTAATCACGCAAGAATCTGCGTTTGTCCGATGAGGATGAACACCCTTTGAAATGGAGTTTCTAGAGAATGATGAGACGAAAGAGACAAGAGAAATTCCCTCATCGTCCAAGTACGCCCAATCACGGATCAATTCGCTGTGACAAAACGATCGCAGTGACGGGAAACTGGTCAGAGCGGTTATTCGGCAAAAGCGGACATTGTGGTAAAAACCATGTCCGTGCGGGAATGGAATTGAGGAAGTGGTCGAAAGAGGTATTCGTCAAGCAAGTAATTTTGAGATCAAAAGCGGAAGTCATTATACTCTCGTACCGAGGACACTCCATTTCATTTCTGGAATGTTTCTGGAAATATTCATACTGCGTGCTATAGATTTTCATCCGATTGAAGACGCGATCCTTTAAGTGAAAGGGAAACATTGAAAAGTGCTCGAATGATTGAAAACTCCAACCTCGAACGCCTTGAACACCACCGAAATGGCTTGGTTCTGCTTCCCGATACTTCAGACAATGATCCCGGAGCGGCCTTTTTCATTTTCGGGGATGAGCTTACCCCAAATCAGATGTGGTGCTCTTGTAAAACCACATCGAACAACAATGCTTGCAGGCATATGTTGGAGTTGTCCGAAATTATCAAAAAACTGAAAGGTCGTAGGCCATACGAAGAATTCAAGAACAGTTTCTGGTATGTACTGGCCAATATGTTAGACAAGCAGGAGCATGATAAACCGGAAATGCTTAAAGCAGTGTACTTAGGACAAGAAGAAAACACGACGCTCAGAATTTTAAGTTCGAAAGACAGGGAACTCGTCGTTTGCAACATAGGTCAGGAAGGCGAAGTCAGGTTACTGGAACGTTTGAACGCTGTTCTCGAAGAGAGAGATGAGTCCTATAATCGATTCTCCGCCCTGGAATCGCTAATAATCTTCACCCGTAGCGAGTGGGAAGCGAAAGCCTCCTCGCTATTTGGTGTGGGTAAGCAGTTTCATCTGTGGCAGGTTGAAGTCTAGCTTACCCGCGACGAGGAAGATCATGGTGCGAAGCTTCCTAAACGACCTGAACCCCCTAGCCTTGCGCTTGGCCGCCTGAATTATACCGTTGATGCCTTCCACCAGCCCTTGTGTCAACCCTGACTGAAACCACCGCAATACCCCATCCCAGTGGGCCTTGATCGTTTTGGCTACCTTGATCATCGGCGGCAGTTGGCTGTGCGTGGCCCAGAAATACCAGTACTGCAACTGCTTCTCACCGTCATCGGGATGGCCTGCGTAGTCGGCATATACTGATTGAAGCGTCTCTTTGAGCCGATAGCCCCTGGCCGTCTTCAGCGTGCTGTCTTTCAACTCATCGAACTTCTCTCGCTCTTTGTCCGTAAGGTTTTGTTCGTTTTTCAACCAGACCCAGCGCGTCTTTTCCAACTCAGGCCTGTCTTGGCGCTCTTCGCGCCGCACTTCGTCCACGGCCTTGTTGACAAGCTTCATCACGTGGAAGCGGTCGAAAGTCATCGCCGCATCGGGAAACTGTTTCCCAACCCCCTTGATGAACGCCGCCGACATGTCCATGCTGAACTCTTTCACCTGTTCGGGTTCACCGCCGTGAGCGTGAAGCTCAGCCTCGAAGCCCGCCACCGTCCGGTGGTCTTTGCCGGGCTCCACGTGCAGAACCTTCGCCTCATCCATGTCCACGAACACCGTCACGTAGTCGTGCCCACGGGAACGGCTGGTTTCATCCACGCCCACCGCTTCGACCTCGGACCAGTCCTGCTTCGCCAGACTCGAGTCCACATAGTATTCCAGCACCCGCCAGATCCGCGTGTCGTGCTCACCAAGTATTTCGCCGATCCCCTTGGGCGTCATGCCCTTTCTGGCCATAAGCAGTACCAGCGCCTCAAAAAGCAGCGTGAACCCCGCACCAGGACGCGCCCAAGGTACCTCCACCGTTTTTACTCCGTGTTCAGGGCATTTGATCCGGGGTAGGCGTGCGTGAAGATACGCCTCGTGCTGAAAAAAGTTCAGATGTCGCCAACTCCTCTCGTTCGTATCGTGAACCCCGCAAGCCACCTCGCATTGCGGGCACGCAAACCGGCTCCCGGCGGGAAAATCCAGGTACAGATCCAACCGGTGGCGCTCGGCGTCAAAGTCAATATCCACCACCTCCCAGGGAGGGGTCAATCCAAGGGCCATCGTGAAAAGTCCGCGCTCGTCCATCTCTTGCTCCTTCAGTGTGCAAAGGTTACACTGGCAGAACTTCGGCGGAGGATAAGGCAACGCGGGGACGCGACCCGAGCGCCGTCGAAGGTCCGAACCTGGAAAGGAAGGGGAAACCTCTCCTTTTCTCTTTATCCCTTATTACAACAACCAGGTTTGGACTTCAAAGCGATAAATCCCAGGGGTGCGGGGACTGGTCCCCGATCGGCGAAGCCGATGCATAACCAGGCGTTACCCACACTAAACAGCGAAGAGCCAAGCGAAAATGGTAGCCATGGGTGGTGAGACCATTGGGATGAGCTTCGAAGCAAGTGCTTGGCATAGATTGGCGTACCACTTTCAACGGGAATTGGGGGAGGATGGTTTGACGTTCTCTCCGCTGGTTGATGAGAAAAGTGGGGAATTCAAACTCGCCGTAGAAAAAACCTCAAAAAACAATACTGGGCAAAATGCCGAAAAATGGCTTTTGCAGATTTCCATTCCAAGAAAACTCGTCAAAAACCTGTTGAAGAATCTTTCCAAAAGGTTTCCAGACCAGCGAAAGCTTCGCATACACCCCATACCGCTAAAATCAATTTTTAAAATCAATAGAAACACGAAACTCGACTTGGAACTGCGAGAAGTTATCGAAAGCTTGCAGGAGAACGGCGAGAAGGTTTATCTCGAAAGATCAGATTTCGAAAAGTTCCGTTACGGAGATTTGGTCTACGTCAAAGAAATGGGAGTGTTAGCCGAACTTGAAAAGGAGACGGGAAAGACACGCAAGTTCAAGGCACCTAAATGCATGACACTCAAGGAATCGAGCATTCCATCGTTTCTCGACGAGTATTCGTCAGAGATCAACAACGGATCCATCGTTATCGAAACCTCTCTAAAAAAACGTAAGATTTTCAAGGAGATCGACCGAATTATTTTCGACGATGCCGTGATTGATCGAGACTGGTGTTGGCTGTCCGTCAATTACGGATTCGGTAACGAAAAGATATCACTGGAAAGAATTCTCAAATCCATGTCGAGCGGAATTCGCTACCTGTCGGTTCACAATGGCTGGATAGACTGCAATTCTTCGGCTTTCGACGAACTGAGAAATGGAAATGAAAGACGAATAGACGATAAAGGCCGCGTGCGTTTCAAAACCATGGAAGCTCTGCGGTTGCAATCCGAGAAAAACGCCGTTTTGGGTGGCGACGAATCAAGCAGGACAGAAGCCCTTGACAAGCTGTTTAATCTCCAGCCACTGGGGAAAAAACCAAGCCTTGATGGCATGAAGTCAAAACTGAGAATTTATCAGGAAATCGGTCTCGATTGGTTGCGTTTTCTATATGAAAATAGCCTAGGTGGTCTTTTATGCGACGACATGGGCTTGGGTAAAACGCATCAGATTATGGCTCTTTTTACTGCCATCAAGGAAGTAAATCCCCAAGCCGGTCCTTTTTTAGTGATCTGCCCAACCTCAGTGCTAAGCCATTGGAAAAACAAAATACGCGATCATGCAGTCGCTTTAAAAGCCGACATTTACCATGGAAACCAGCGTAATCTCGACCGCTCTTTAAAAAAATCTGACGTAACGATAACTTCATACGGCGTAATGAGAAATGACAGTGAAAGGTTGGCTAAAGCAGGATTCGACATCGCAGTATTTGATGAGATCCAGGCGGTAAAGAACAAGCAGACCATAGCTTACGAAGCTGCTGAAAACCTAAAGGCGAAAATCAAACTGGGCCTCACCGGCACACCCGTGGAAAACAATCTGGGAGAGCTAAAAGCTTTGTTCGATCTAGTACTGCCAGGATACTTGGGTGACGATAAATCCTTTGAGGAAAACTATGGAAAGAAACAGGTCCAGGAACGTAAATCGCAACGGTTGGAAAGACTGTCGAGACAGATTTCTCCCTTTGTTCTGCGCAGAATGAAGACAAGTGTGTTACAAGAGCTTCCCCCTAAAATCGAGGACGTCAGATACTGCGAACTCACCGACGATCAGGTCAAGCTGTATCGCGACGCAATCGAGACCCAGGGAGCGAAATTGAAAAGAGAACTTGGTTTAAACAGCAAGCCAGTTCCTTATATCCATATTTTTGCTTTATTGAACCTACTCAAACAAATTTGCGACCACCCCGCTCTAGCCATAAAAGACGATCCTCATGCTCGGAAACTAAAATCCGGCAAATGGGAAAGCTTCAAAGAACTGCTTGGGGAGTGTTTAGATTCAGGACGCAAGATAGTGGTATACAGCCAGTTTTTGGAGATGATCGACATTATCGGAAAACATCTCGACGATCTTGGCGTAGGATATGTGACGCTTACTGGGAAAAGCCGCAAACGCGAAGAGATATTGGAGAGATTCGCCGAAGACGACGATTGTCGAGTGTTCGTCGGAAGTTTGAAAGCCGGTGGAGTGGGGATAGACCTTGTGGCGGCATCTGTGGTGATTCATTACGATCGCTGGTGGAACGCGGCAAAAGAAGACCAAGCTACTGATCGGGTGCATCGTTTCGGACAGCAGCGTGGGGTACAGGTATTCAAATTCGTTACTGAAGGAACTCTGGAAGAAAAAATTTCGGCAATTATCGATAAAAAACGTCATCTTTTAGAGGACGTGGTGGGAGAGGATGATCCCGACAGAATGAAAACATTCTCCAGAGAAGAGTTGCTGGATCTTATGTCTGCGCCAATGTGATTGCGTCAAATTCAATGGAACTGCTGTCCACGCCGGAGTAAAATAGACTGAATATGGTAGTAGATAGGCGATCAGCTAGACTGCTACTGGCTGCTAGGACAACAATGACGTTAAGCCCGGCCAGGAAAGCGTATTCGAGTATCGTTTTCATTCTTGCTAGTGTTTTTTTGACCAGTTCAAAAATGCATGTAAAATCAAGGCTGAATGAATTTTTGGACGACACCACCGGAGTATCATTCATGATGATAAAGAATAACAAAGGCCTCAATCGTTCAGGCTCAAAGAGATCGAAACCCATCGAATGGGTCGGCGGCGCCGTTACTATGCCCGCTTATGTTACTGGCGAGGGTGAGCCGTACCGCCCCGAGGCGCTGTTATGGATTGGGGCCGACGGTGCGATTCTCTATTCCACCGTAGCCAAACCGGGTGAACTGCTCCCGATGGTTGTTGCAAGCCTGAAAGATGCCATGGAAAAACCTGTTTTCGGTCGACCGCACGTCCCAACACGGGTGCGTGTGGCTTCGGTCGAGATTGCTGATGCTCTTCGCGCTGGTTTTCCAGGTATCGACATAGTCTGCGCTCCCACACCAGAGCTAGACGAGATTTTCAAAATGATGCGTGAGAAGATGGACGAGGACGAAGCAACCGAACAATCGTATCTTTCACACGACATCGGGCCGGAGGCCATGGTGTCGTTTTTCCAAGCTGCTGCGGGACTATTTCGTGCCAAACCGTGGGAGGTCGCGCCGGACGATCAGAGTCTGTTCTCCGTGACCATCGACAAGCTCGGTTTGCGCAACGCTGCAGTGTCGATCATTGGCCAGATGGGTCAGAGCTTCGGACTCGTGATTTTCTCGGGTTTGGATGACTTCGAAAAATACATCGACGCGGCAGACGCCATGGAGCATGGGGAAGAGCCGGAGCTGCCTCCCCACTATGCCTTGAACTTCGATCGTGGCGCGGAGCTTTCCCCTGTGCTGCGCAAGGAGATCGCCGCGCACAACTGGGAGGTCGCCGACGCGAATGCGTATCCATGGTTGGTCGCGATCGACGAGGATCTGGTGGCGCGTCCTCCAACCATTGGCGAGGTCGCCATGGTCGAGGCTCTCGCCCGCGCTCTGACCAATGTGATTGCTGAAAAGAAAGCGTTGCGTGTGGCGTGGGAGGGCGGCAAACCCGTATTTCGCACCCTTTCAGTGGAGACGCATCAAGGCGAAATCGAGGTGACTTTGCGCGCGCCCTACATGAGTGCACCCTCGTTCGACGCATTCCATGACATTCTTGCCGACCTCGCCGCGCTTGCCAACCAGGATGACGTGGTCGATCCAGAGGCCCGCGAGCCTCTCGAAAATGAGTTGGTTCGTCGGTTCGCAGCGTCGCCCGAGGCAAAGGACCTTGAAGAAATACAGGCCTGTCGCTTTGTGATGGACTTCGCAGCGGACTACTTCGGTGAAACCATTGCAACTTTAAGAGCAGCCTCGCTGCGAGAAATCATCTTTGACATCATACCGCGCAAGGTGAGCATCGGTGCATCCGAGGCGCGCTGGATCATCGAAGAGAACCGCGCTTTCTACGGGTTCCTTAAACGCGAGTACAAACTGAAACAAGCGGACTCCTGTCTCAAGGTGTTCGGCAGCGCGGCGATCAAGAAGCTCGAGGCGGCTCTCTCTGATAGCAGCAACTTCGGCATGGCCAAGTCCCTGGTCATGGCCGGCGCCGATGCCGGGTTCGATATGCAGTCCAAGGAAGGCCTCGATGCCTGGATGCAATCCATACAGGGTAAGCCGCTGCCGCCGTCGGTGCGTCTGCCTTCGTTTGATGCGCCACCGTCATCAAACAAGAAGACTTCAAAGTCGAAAAAGGACAAGCGTAAGGCAGCACGAAAAGCGCGCAAGAAGAGCAGGTAAGGTCATGGCCACCCAAAACGGGGTGTGGACAATTTCCCGTCATCGTTTCAGCTTCGATTTCTTTCATTGCGGCGCACACGTTTTGACAGAAAACATGTCCGCGACGAAAAAAACATGATTGGGTTGGTCCTTGCCCCTCGCTTCGTCTTGAGCCGTGAAATGATGTAGTTGTAAAATACGTTTCATTGGTGAGTTTATGGCCATTTCCCTTCCAAATTCCGTATCGAAGACAGGCGATAGGTTCCATACCTTAAAAAATTGGACCCTTGAAATCATTGAGCTTTTCGGATTTTTTCCGTCTATTTACGAGATTTCCCAATAATATCCATACCTTAAAAAATTGGACCCTTGAAATCATTGAGTTTTTCGGATTTTTTCCGTCTATTTACGAAATCGCCTTTTTCGGCCTTTTTGCCAAAAAAATCATGAAGGATTTCTTGGGTTTGGAGAGTTGTTTGAAGTCATTCTAGGACTTTTTATCCGTCTATTTACGAGATTTCTCAATGATATCCATACCTTAAAAAATTGGACCCTTGAAATCATTAGGTTTTTCGGATTTTTTCCGTCTATTTATCCCGTCTATTTATTTTTCGATTTCGCCGGTTTTTGAAGCGTATCGCAAGCCTGCACAACCATGGGGCTACCCACTCGAAAAACGTATGAAACCCTTTAAACCACGGTGGAATTTCCCTTTTTGCCCAAGCACGACGGCAGGAATGGATTTTTCTGGCATGAGCCTTGCTCTATCTCCCGTCCAGGGACCCCAAAAAATCCCTGAAAAACAGCAACAGGCACGCGAAAAACACACGTTTCGATCACCAGAATCATCGTCCTGAAAAGGCCGTGTGATTCAAGTCTGTTACGCACTGCGTAATGAAACAAGGAGTTTCCATGCAGCTCATGGCACGTCACAACGATTCACGCATTTCTTCAATAACGGCGGTACGTTCCAAGGTCATCCACGCTGTTTTTCAACGAAACGTCCCGCTCAAAACCCGGGAGTGGAATCTTTTCCCCTGCGGGAACGTGCATCCTCGTAAAACCCACTGAAAATAGTATGCGTTATGGAATTTCCCAATACTGGCTTGCACCATCATTCATTTTTGCTAACGTTAAAACCTTCCGAGCAGTGGCAGGCAGTGTGCATCCATGACTTGGCGAAAGCACCATTACCGGCGAGCCTTGTCCGTTCGGGACATATCACAATACGAATCATCGGGGGATGGGAAACAGGGATGGAACGCTTGCCGTTCACAGGGAGTTGTGCGCTCGTCTCCGGGCATCCAGGAATGCTGCGAATCTTTCATGAAATTCGCAACGTCCTCGCCCAAAAGAACATCCCCATTCTTTTCATCGGCGAAACGGGAACAGGCAAAGAGCTTTTTGCGAAAAGCATTCACCATCATTCCCGCCGTAAAAACAAACCCTTTGTAGCCATCAACTGCGGAGCCATCCCTGAGAACCTGATCGAAAGCAAGTTGTTCGGTCACGAAAAAGGTGCCTTTACCGGCGCGCACCGGAGACGCAAAGGGGCGTTTGAAAAGGCCGATGGCGGCACCTTGTTTCTCGATGAAATCGGAGAATTGCCGCTGCAGGCGCAAGTCAAGCTGTTGCGTGTTCTGCAAGAGGGAGAGTTCAACAAAGTCGGATCGGATCAATCCCAGATCGTGGATGTACGCATTGTGGCTGCCACCAACCGGAATGTGGAAAAGATGGTCGCCAAAGGAGAGTTTCGCGAAGATCTGTACTATCGCCTGGCCAAGTATCCCGTACATCTACCGCCTTTGCGGGAACGACCGATGGACGTAGAGCCGTTGGCGATGGAATTCGTGAACCGCGACGCTGCAAAGTACGGCAAAATCATCACGTCGATTCATCCTCAGACTTTGACCATGTTTCGAAACTACCCCTGGCCGGGGAACGTGCGAGAGCTTGAATCCGTGATTGAAATCGCAGTGGCCTTTCATCCGGAGGATCAGGGTTGCCTTCATCACCGTCATTTTCCGCCTCCACTCATGCGGAAATTTCGCACACGAAAATCATCACGATCTCCTCGTCGTCCACAGCATGGTCAAGTGGACCGGGAAATCATCAATCGCCTGCGTCGCCATGGTCCTCAGAGCATTGGATCGCTGTCGAAAAGCATCAATCGCAGCAAAAGTACGATCAAAGACCATGTGCGTGCGTTGGAGCAGGCGGGAAAAATTCATGTGGAACATCGCAAGGGTCGGTTGGGCAACCGGATTCACCTGGCGAAACTGGAAAGAGGAGATGGATGATGACAGGCGTTCTTCATAAAGATGCATTATCTGTGAAAAATCCTCAATCGAATGCGATCGCCATTCTCGCGGATTCGCTCCTGGAATTCCTGATTGTCCAGCATGATCCATCCGTCAATATCCATGGGCGTGAGACCGATTCGAATTCTGCCATTCATTCTCAGAAAGCTCTTGATATTGTTGAGAAACCAAGCGTTCATCGCTCCGTGAGAAATCGAAAACGCTCGAAAAAAGAGCATGAAAACGAAGGAGGATGAAATGACGACAAGAAATAGAAAAACACAAAAACAGGAAATGGCCGTACATGCACGACAAGAAATCGGCAGTATCACCGAGCAGCTATCGGCACTAGCCCATATGACCGTCGCCGAGTTGAAAACAAAATACCAAGACCTGTTCGGCGAGGCTTCCCGTTCCTTCAATAAAGATTACTTGAGAAAGAAAATCGCCTGGCGCATTCAGGAAATTGCCGAAGGCGGCTTGTCCAAACGGGCAAAACAGCGGATTGAAGAATTGGCAATTGATGCTCCGGTTCGATTCAATAAAAAGGCGACCAGCCAGGATCAGCCGAAGCCTGTCCATCCCAAAGACCCGCGCCTGCCAACTCCCGGGTCCATTATCACAAAGAAACATAAAGGCGTCACCCATGAAGTGAAAGTGCTGGGGAACGGCTTCGAATACCAAGACCAGGCCTACCGATCGCTTTCCAAAATCGCAAAAGTAATCACGGGTACGTCCTGGAATGGATTTTTGTTTTTTAATTTGACCCAGCAGCACCGGGGTTCTGATCGATGAAGGGTAACGGAACAAGTAGAAAAAACACGAATTCTCCAAATGCAAAACCCATGAAACGCTGCGCTATTTATACCCGGAAAAGCACCTCCGCCGGTCTGGAGCAAGATTTCAATTCTTTGGACGCCCAACGTGAAGCCTGCGAAGCGTATATCAAAAATCAGAAAGTACAAGGTTGGACATTGTTGCCAGCCCCCTATGACGACGGAGGGTACACGGGAGCCAATATCGATCGCCCGGCCTTTCAGCGTCTCATGGCAGATGTCGAATCGGGCAAAATCGATGTGATTGTGACATATAAAGTGGATAGGCTATCCCGTTCGCTTCTGGATTTCGCACGGATCATTGATTTTTTTGAGAAGCACAAGGTCTCCTTTGTATCTGTGACACAAAACTTCTCGACTGCCGATGCGATGGGAAAGCTTACGCTTTCGCTTTTAATGTCCTTTTCCGTTTTCGAAAGAGAAATGATCGCGGAACGAACCCGTGATAAAATGCTGGCATCTCGAAAACGAGGCAAGTGGACGGGTGGCACTGTGCCGTTCGGATATCAGGCCGTGGACAAAAAACTTGTAGTAATTGAAAACGAAGCGGCGATCGTTCGTGAAGTATTTTCCATCTACCTGGAAACCTATTCTTCGCTAGCAGTTGCACGATCGTTGAACGAGCGAGGTTTGCTAAAAACAATAAAAGCTCGAAAACGTTCACCGGAACGGAGACGACCTTGGACGGTACAATCAATAGGTTATGTTTTGACCAGTCCGATTTATGCAGGGCTTATCCGAGCAGCCGATGAAATCGTTCCTGGCGAGCATGAAGCCATTATCGAGGAGTCCCGGTATCGGGCAGTCCAGGAGCATAGAGATACATTTGCTTCCCGCAACTCAAGAGTTATTCACAATCCTGCATATCTGTTGCGCGGCCTGATTCGTTGTGCTCATTGCAGTGCAGCCATGACGCCGGGATCGACAAGGAAGAAAGGGAAAAACGGGAAAGCCAAAGAATACAGATACTATCGATGTTCTACACGGGACAAACAGGGAAAAGAAGCCTGTCCAAGCAGGCCATTGCCTGCTGATGCCATTGAATCCTTCGTGATCGAGAGAATTAAAGAAATAGCTCAAGATGAGACAATTATCAAAGCTGCTTATGAAACATTGGAAATTCGAATTGCGGAAGAGAAAAAGTTGCTTGGTAAAAAACGGAAATTGCTTGCTGCTGAGATCGGCAGATTGTCCATTGAAACCAAGCGGCTTGTAGAAAGTCTCGGTAGTGGTATCTCAAGTGCGGCACGTAAGCTCATCGAAAATCAGCTGAATCAAACTGGAAACTTGCTGGCCGATAGCGAAAAGCAAATGCAGGACCTGGAATGCCGTCTCAATGCATTGAACGATTCGCAAGCTGATTTTGCATGGGTGGTAAAGACATTGAAGAATTTCGAAGTGTTATGGCAGACCATGACGTTGGAGAATCGGCAGAGACTAGTCCTGGTATTGGTTCGGGAGGTAATCGTGAATGAAAAAACAGATACCGCGACTGTAATCATGCGGGATTGGACGGAGGATTCACGGGACGTGAAAGGCAATGATCGGAATCGCCAGGACTACCGGGACCAGGCCAACGCGGCAGGGGAGGCAAGAGCATGAGCAATGAATTGGAAATAGAATCGCAAATCAACAGTGAAACCTCGTCCAACGAAGCAGATCACGATTCGCCATCCTCTCCACTTGTTTATACCGGAAAAATCTTTCGGGTTCAGCACGGGAGAAAGACGATCTTTCAAACCTCGAAGCCGAAAAAGCAGTCAGGTGAAAAATCCGAGACCGCTATTTCCGCAGCTTCAAATCCCATTCCGCTTGCCTACACGCTTGCCTTCGCTCACCATATGGAAATGTTGATTTCTTCTGGTGAAGTCAAAGATCGTGCCGAATTGGCCAGGATTTTTGGCCTCAGCCGGGCAAGGGTGACGCAGATTTTGAATTTGATTTTGCTTGCTCCGGATATTCAGGAGGAGATACTGTTCATGCAGAGATGTGAAGAATCTCCGAGGAAATCTCAAATATTCACAGAAAGGGCTTTACGGAAATTTTCAAGGGTAACCGAATGGGAGAAGCAGAGGAAATTGAAATGCGATGAGAAATATGTGAATAAATAGTAATTATTATATCGCCATCCGCAATATTCGGAAATTAGAATCTCGTTCTTTGCTAAAAGCCAACTGTCGGGCGAACCGCTGTTTCCCCCGCTCGGTCTGGATGCTCTGCGGCGCATCTATCCACTTGACCAATTCCGGCAGGTATACCGGACGCAGACGGACCTCGCTCATCTTCTTGCCGGATACAGGCTCGTGAATGACGATCCGGGATTCGCTGGCCCCTGCACTCATCGTGGGGTAAAGGATTGTGGAGCCTTTCACCTGGGGATGTGCCAGAGCATACATTCCAAGCTGATAGAGCATATCGCGAGGCAGCGTGTGTTCCCACAGATCCCGGTACTTGGCGTCCAGAACTTCCACCGTTCGAGATCCTTTGCGAACGATGAAGTCGGGGCGTGGCAGCGGAGCGCGCCGATGTCTGGGATTGAAATCCGGCTGATAAGTGAACATGCCCTTCAGCGAATGTTCTTCCAAGACCTCGAATTCCGGCAGATTCTCCCGCAGGAAACGCCCCAATACGCTTTGATACAGGCGGTTCATGTCAAATAGGAAGCCCGGTATCGGCTGTTCGCTTTCGCTCGAATCCAGCAGGATGCCGTGCGACTGAGCCAATAGCTTCGCAAGGGTGATGGCCGGTTCGTAGTGGCGCAACAGCCTGCCGTGTTGTCGATCCAGCTCATCAAAGAATGCTTTGGATAATCGTTGTTCAGATACATCTTCTGACATCACGGATGATAACTGGCGACATCGAAATGCCAGCTGCTTATCGATGGTTAAACGCACCGCAAGAGCGAGGGACGCCCGCAGGCACTGATTGTGCGGAATGTCGAGAAGCCGTGGATGAATCCGGCATGGCAGGCGACTGTCCTGGCGAAAGCCGCCTCTTGCGATGCGTGGGATATCGAGGCGACCCCTGGGCTGCGCCAAATAGCGTCGCTGATCGATGTAACGCTTTGACAGACCACGCTGCATCAACGTCTTGATCTCCGCCAGCAGCTGAATGATGAGCAGTTCCACGAGGCCGGAGTCTTCGGTATGGATCTCCGTTGGATCGAAGAGGTGCATTTTGTTCAGACCGTAAGCATACCGAAAAAGGGAAAGCAGCGGGAGTCGGTCGATCTTGGGTTGAATATTGAGCAGGACCGGGCCGATTTGCAGACAACCCACATAGGACGTGGTTTCAATCTCCAGTCCAGCTTTCAGATCCTTAACCTGAAGGAATCCGGCACTCGATAGTTTCTCGGCCAGGTTGCGATCCGGTTCACTCAACGAGACCGGAACGGGCGCGCCTCTATCATCGACAACTGTTTTTCGTTGCCACTCATGAAGATTCAGTGAGATTTGCGCCTGATCGGTCATTCCTCGCTGCTCTCATCTTCTGTATCGGAATCTGCTTCCTCAATCTCATCATCGGTTGTATCTTCTTCGGCTTCCACGGACTTGTCCGAGGTGGCGATGTCCGGATTGGGAGCCAATAGCGCTTTTGTCAGTTTATCGGCATCCACGTTATCGAAAAGCTCCTGACGAATACGCCAGCCCTTCTCATCGATGAACGCCGCGCCCAGAATGTGTGTCAACAGACCGTAATCCTCGTAGCAGTATTCCTCCAGAAGCGGCACGATATCATCGCGCAGGATGCGGGCAAACTCACGCATTGTGGAAACCGTTTTTCCGCCAGGCATGAAATAGGCGTGACCGATTTGCAGGTTGCGGGCATCCTGCCCGATGTTTTGACGAATGCGCTCGTTCAGTGCCTCCAGCCAAAGTCGCAACGGAATCCCTTCGACAACCACATCTTCCAGAATAGATGTATCCGGCATCAATTCTACGAAGCCAAAGCGGCGGCGTAGGGCGGTGTCAAGCAGTGCGATGGAACGATCCGCCGTGTTCATCGTGCCGATCAGAAACACGTTTTCCGGCACACTGAATGCCTGCTTGGAAACCGGAAGTGTCAGGCTCAAACCGCGCTTGTCCGACTCCAACAGCATGAGAAGTTCGCCGAAGATGCGCGGGATGTCGCCCCGATTGATCTCGTCGATAATCAGGTAGTAGTCTTTGTTCCTGTTTTCAGGCTTGCTGGCGTCCAGACACATCTGCTTGAAAATGCCGTCTTCCAGATGGAAGGAAACCTGCCCACTTTTCTCTTTCGGTGAATAGCCCTCGATGAAGTTTTCGTAGCCGTATTCCGGATGAAAACAGCAAGTACGAACCAGACCGGACTTTTCGCTCGTGCCGGTGATGGCAACCTGTTCTTCCGCTGATAGGTTATAAAAGCTTGCCTTGAAGTTCGAGCGGGCAGCAAGCTCCCGCGCCGTGTTCATCGCCCAATAGGTTTTGCCCGTTCCTGGTGGGCCGTACAGAATGACCTGCTTTTTGCGCTCAAGAATGGTCTGTATGCGTGCGGGGATGCCAATAAGTTTTACCAACGTGATGACAGGGGGTGGCGGTTCGTCTTCGAGCAATCGGCGTTCGACTTCAATTAGCGTTTCCGCGTATTTTTCATGACCAATCACCCGGATGGTGGACCGTACCAAGCCTTTCCAGGCAGGCATATCCCACTCGTCCAAGGAGAGCCATTCGACAGGCTTTCGGTGAGGGAAATCCGATCCAGGATGGAATTCATACGAACCGGTTACTTTGGCGATACCTCGAACGTGATGACCATCGGAGGCTAGAACGATGTCGTTTTCCTTCAGCCAGGCCGTGAAAGCCAAAAGTTGACTCGCTTGGTTACCTGCCGATTGCGGTGTCTTGGCATCGCTTCCTAAAAGCATTTCCTTAACTTTGGCGATATCTTTTCGGGTGCAGGCGTATTCACTTAAATTGCCAATCGTCGACCAGCCAACAGCAAGAAAGTTGCCATTTTTCATATCCTCCCAAATGTCTTGCTTGCCACCCAACTTGGTTCCCAAACGCCAGTATTTATGCCAGATCGAATGTAAAACGTTCAACGCAACCGTAAGCGAGTGAACGTGTATGCCCAACTCCTGGGCCAGCGAAAGAAAGAAATGAGCAGCCTGGTAGCGGCCATCTTTTTTCGGAGGGTCGATCAGAAGTTTGGTCAGATGGAACTGTTGCAGTTGAAAGTTATGATAGTCGTCAAGAATATCCGGGAACATCAGGGCAAAATACTTGTGTCCCCACATTTTGTATGCCACGTCCGGAATTTCCTCGAACATGGCTGCTTCAATTTTCCGGTAATCCTCGGCATCCGCATCGGCAGGCATTTGCTTTAGCAGTTCTACGCCTCGGACGAGTTGCTCGCGATGCATCTTGGCAATACTCACCGCTTCGTCGATGCTTAGTTCCACTTGTTTGGTCGGATGACCTTTCATCCATTTACCGGTTTCTTTTCGCCGGTATATCCCGAATTTCAAGGCGCTGCCGCCTGCTATGCTGCCGAAAATGGCCGGAAACTCGGAATCGTCTTTGAATTCCAACCAATAAACCAGACTATCGTGGCTGGAATGATTGTGCATGTAGTTCAGAAGGTCTTCGCCATCCAAAGCCATCAAGGCATCCGGACCGAACTTTTCACGGAAGAGATCGTAATAGCCCTGACGAACATCATCGGGCGGGATGTCGCCATTTCCTTCAAGCTTTTTCACAGTTTTAAGAATGCGGTCATAGATGGGAGAAGCACCCACTGTATACTCGCCCTTACGGACCTTTGCTGGTATTTCCATCACTGCCGCCTGAGTAAGCGCTTCCCCATGCGGTGTGCTGCGCCAAATCCCCCGTCCGACATTTTCAATTGCTCCCGCCTTGTTCAGGTAAGTACGTGCCCAAGCCAGACGGTACTGGACTTCGGTCTGCTCTGTGTTGGCATGCATCACTCGCTGGAGCCTCGACGGTATCTCCATCAGACGGATGACGGCGGCAAGATGCTCCTGGATGTTCAAAGGCTGATCGGATTCTTTCAGCGCCTGAAGTCCCGGCCATAACAAGGCATCATAGGAGGGCATCGGCATTTCACCATCTCCCAATTGTTCCTCGCGCCATCTGGCTCCCTCCGAGCCTTTCCAAAGCTCACCGATCTTTTCGAATGGCAAGCCTTCCAGGAGTTTTTCCTGGGCGAATTGATTGTAAGGATTTAAAGGTTTTGCCATGAGTTCCTCTCTTAAGTTCCCCGTTTCCTAAAAACATTTACCACCGGGACCATAACCCAGTACTGTTTCATTAGGCTTGAAAGTGTATGAGTTTTCCTTGAAACGGTCCACGTGCCGGACGATACGCATAGGAGTCAAATCCGTGAAACTGTAAAACGTCACTGTGACCGTACTACCCTTACGCGACACTTTCGGTCGCCAATCGTCCGGTTTCTCTTTTTCCCATTGCCACGCTTCATGCATTTCCGGATCGTAGCCGAAAAACGAGTTCTTTTTATCCATTCGAAACGGATCGCTGTCTAGGACGATGTGTTCGCCCCAGGAAATGCCATGCCAGATCGCGCCGAATTCGGCCAGTTCTCGTGCAAGGATGGACGCTTCGAGATAGGAGCGCAGCGAACCGTCGCCGTCGATGGCCTGCATATAGTCGTCCAGCGCGCCAGAGACAATGGGCGGTTCGAGAAAAACGTCTTCCTTCCGCTCGCATGTGTCAGGATCGGGCAATGGCACACCTTCAGGCAGCGCGTAGACGAAGGCATTGCCGTTGAATCCTTCGTGGAACTGGTAGGCGCGCAGGATGTAGCCCTCACGTACATGCAGTTTCGGGAAGGCATCGACAAGCACCATCGGGCTGGGTGTACTTTCATTCCAGCCCTGAGGACCATCGTGAGCAACCTTGTCCAGCTTTGCTGCTGTGTTCCTCCATCGTTTGATCAGCGTGGCGGTGAATGTCTCGGGTTGGGATGAGTTTTTTTTCACCATTCTCGAAACGCCGTTTTTATCAATTTGTTCACTTTATCCAGGTCAAACGCTTCCAGATCGTAGGAGACGAAATCAATTCGATATACACTCAATCCAATGGCCAAATTAACAACCCCCAAGGCATATAATTCCTCTGTTTTCCAAAGCTTTCATAAGAGCGCTTGATGAATCATCACAATGAGAAACCAATCGTGGCCTCTCCTAATCACTTATTGCATGGCTACATTCATAACACTTAACAGAACTCTTGCCTACATTTTTCTCGGTCGAACATCGTCAGGTATGCTATTGTGCGGATGTTGAAAGTGTCAAAAGGAGCCTGAAGCCATGGGTTTGAAAAAACGAAGAAAAGCGCCTTTTCTCAATCCCAATCTCCTGCGTGCAGCCTTCGAATTCGACCGCCTGCATCTCTGGGAGATCCTCGATTTCGACCAGGTCGTCGCTTTTATCGTACCCGGCGAGGAACATCCGGTCTTCGCTACGGTGATGGGGCAAGCAGGCGAAGAATTCGGCATGACGTTCGCGATTGGACCTCACGCTCTCTGGAACCAACGCCAGCTGCTTTATCCGCAACACAGCGAAAAGCGAATCCGCGAAATGGTGTCGATTTGGGGTCTGACCCTGACTCGCCAGAAGGATTTACCGCCGGAGATCAAACGTGCCATGAAATCCTCGCGAGTCAAGCGTCCCACTGGTGCAAAAGTCCCCTGGGTGATCATCAAAGAAGCGGGCAAGCACGCCCGAACCCCGAATAAAAGAGAGCAGGAGATTATTCTGTATTGCATGACCGGACTGAT
This sequence comes from Myxococcota bacterium, assembly GCA_963663525.2. Classification (GTDB taxonomy): domain Bacteria; phylum Myxococcota_A; class SURF-8; order SURF-8. The sequence continues at coordinate 65,829 of CAXXHC010000001.1, read as the reverse complement.
GAAGCACTACAAGTCCGAAGGCGAGCCGCCACTGCGGCTTGAGGATGCGAACCAGGTATTGACGCTGACGCTTTCCGGTGAACCGAAAGACCCGGAAATTCAAACAACAGTTCGCGCATATGCCATTGTTGCACCGGATGACTCGACTACCCCGACTCATCTTCCGCCTGATGCCGTTTGCAATGCGGCACGAATTAACGGAACCTGGATCGTTGGTTTTCCCGTCGTTCCCGCCAGAATTGAAGGAGATGAACGCGAATTGAGGATGCTGCTGATTGTGGATGCCGATTCCGGATTGTTGCTGCACATGGATACGTTGTTCGGCGATGATTTTCCAAGGGCGGTCAACGGCTTTTTCGATCTGGCATCTGGGAAGACACGTGGGCCGGGTAAAATAGGGAAGATTCACGGGCTGCCTGATGAAATTCTCTTCGCTGACGAATCATTGCAAGAAGCTCTCGGCCCGGCCTTGAAAGTCTTGAATGTTTCCTTCCGATTTGACGACGAGCATCCGAGTTGGACGGAGGCAGTAGAAGGGTTGGCAAAGTTTTTGGGCAGAGGGAAGAATGCTACCCCTGCGAGATAGCACGTAAAGGAGATGGGTTGTCCCTTCCGTGATTCGTTTCGATTGTGCTTTTTGCTTTTCAATCGCTGTTTACAGATTAGCTGCCTCATGGTACTTTCGGCATATTGAAAAAATCGTATTGATTGAGGAAGAGCAGCTGAGAATCGATACTAATGGTTCGACTGCAGTTTTGCTGAATGGATTGTCGATTTCGCACGATACCAGGACTGGCTAGACAAGCGGTAGCTTTTCGAGAATGGCAGCGTTTCATAAGAGGAAAACAATGGGAATTTCTAGATATTTCATATTTCTATTGCTGATGATGCTTTTCCTTTTCCTTGTTTCCTGCTCTTCAGGAGGCAGCACAGGAAACCCAACAGGCGATAGCGATTCTGTAGAGTCAACTGATCAATCTGAAAACGAGATCTCCCAGGAAGACGAAGAAAATTCCCAAGGATTACTTGCCGCCAGCCCGGAAGAAATCCGCTTCGGCGCTGTGGTATTGGGAGATACATCCACGGAAACCTTGACGTTGACGAATGATGGCGAAGAGGATTTGACAATTTCCGTAGTGCGAATCAACGAAGCCACGACACCGGAATTCTCCGTTCAAGCCATGTTGCAAGGCGATCAAGCAATTGAAGTCCCAGTAGTCCTGGTACCGGGGCAGAATCTAGCTGTTATTCTACAATACGCTCCCGTAGACGCCGGTTCCGATACCGGGACCTTGCAAATCATCGGTCAGGACTTCCAGGGTAACATCCTTGAAATCCCCCTGTTTGCTGACGAGAAAGGCGAATCTGCATTGGACGTAACTCCGAGCTTGGAATTTGGCTATGCGGGGAACATCGGTGAGGAAGAGACGCAAGCGTTGACGATCTGGAACCTTCCGGAAGATCCGCAAAGCAATCGAACGTTGCAGGTTACAAAATTGGAAGTAGCTGAAGGCACTCGGGATTTCCATTTGGATTTGGATAGCTGTGCTGCCAGTTCTCAACATCCGATATTAATCGCCCCCGGCCTGAGCCATTCCTGTTCAGTCGTATTTTCACCTAGAGAAGCGGGGGAGCTATCCGGAGCAATCCACATTGAAACCAATGCTAGTGAGGGCGAAACGAGCGGAAATATCAATCTTTCTGGTCGTTGCGCACCACCGGAAACGGTATTGACTTTGGTAGTAAATCCCCGTGGGGAACCTGTGCCGGGAGCTGAATTGCGTCTTTGGGGTGAAGACGCTGTACTCGCCACTACAGATAGCCGTGGCCGCGCCGTAATTCTTCCCGAAGCAGGCGGCCAGATTTTCGCAGTGGATGGAGCAATGTCAGTAAAAGGCATGTATTCCCGCCAATATAAGCAAGTACTACCGGAAGACGAGGTCTCGGTATTCGTGGTGGACTTGCTGCCTGTGGAGACTTCACAACCGGTGTCATTGGGACAGGTATCCGCATCGAATCTTGATGGAGCAGTTTTGCAATTCGCCTCGGAAGATGTGCAAATCCCCAACGGTGTGGAAGCCAGACTTTTCATGGGCGAAGGGCATCCGTCAGCGGCTCCTTACGACCCGCCGGAAGGCATGGCGGTGGCCCAGATGGTCTGGTTCGGCCCGGATGGTATGGCGTTTACAAATCCCGCCCGCCTGACCCTTCCCAACACATTGAACCTGGCTCCGAGTGCGCAAGTCCAATTCTATTTGTTCAGTGAGGCGACTCTGACGTGGGATGAGGCAGCCCTGCTGAAGGTCAACGCCGAAGGGACACTGCTGGAGACCATCGAGGGCGGAATTAGCCACTTTTCCACGGGGGGAATTTTTATCCCATTGGAAGAATTGGAAGACTATGTGGTGACGGGACTCGTGAAAGACGATCTGGACGAACTTCTTGAAGGCATCCACGTATTCGCCATGGGAACGCGAGGGTGGATGATGCATGAAACGAGCAACGGTGAAGGTCGGTATACAATCTCAGGAGTCCGGGTAGCGAAGACATTCTCCCCCTTTATCACCGTCATGGCCAGCCGATCGGAAAACCTCATGAATGACGAGGTGAATTCTGTGATTGCTGATGTGACAGGAGAATCTGATGAGGTTGTCCATGCGCCGGTGATTGTCTTGCACAACAATGTGGATAAAGGCAGTGTACGAGGAAAGGCTTTAAGTCCGTTGGGTACGCCTGTGGAAGGAGCCTGTGTCACAATCTATCCTTCTATCGGCACAGAGAAATCTACCTGGACTTTTTCTGAAGATGATGATCAAGAAGGCGATGATCAAGAAGAAGATCCTGGTACTTTTTTATTCAGTTCTGTACCCGCTGGGCCAGCTCGATTGACGATCACCCACGATGGGTTAAGATTATTCAAGGAAATTCATGGCGATGTGCCGGAAAACGGCGAATGGAACCTAGGTGAATTGATCTTGGACGAAGTGGCGGATACCGAACCTCCCCATATGTTGTGGAGTATGCCAGCGCATGGTCAGGAAAATCTCGTGGGATTGACGGAAGTTCGAGTTGTCTTCAACGAGACGATAGATCCGACAAGTGTGCAAGCAAAGTTGAAACGAAGCCTGACTGGCGAGACGATTTCCGGTTCGGCGACGTTGGAAAATGGTACGACAGTAGTGTTCACGCCGGACGTAAGTTTAGAAAATGGCCGGGCTTACAGCTTCATGTTGGGAGCTGGGTTGGCGGACGAAGCGGGAAACGCCATCGGGGAGAACTATACCCTGATATTTAGAACAGTGGAATCGACTTGCCCGCCAGAAGAATGCAGAGCGGGAGAATTTGTCAGGGAGACGGAAAGCTGTGCTTATGAGTCGTTCACAGACGGTACGCTCTGCGATGCCGGAGACGGTCCTGGTAGCGGGGAGTGCCTCTCAGGGGAATGCCAGCCGTTCAGCGTTGATGGTGATGAGGAGATGGACGAAGAAGAAATCTCCGAAGTTGATGATACGGAAACATCCTGCCTCCCCAAAACCTGTGAGGATTTGGGTTACGAATGCGGCACCTGGCCGGACGGCTGCGGGGGCAATACCGAGTCATGCGGAACCTGTGACTCTGGTTTTGTCTGCCACGAAACTTTTGGACAGTGCAACATTGATTGCCCCGGTGGGGTTACGGCGCGGAGGGTCGACGAGGCGTATTTTCCGGGGACGACCCAAGCGGTCTATGCAGCGGATGGATACGTGTATACCAGCCGGGGGGCGATCCTCGACATCTACACCGATGACGGAGACCAGTTGCAAAAGGTGAACGACATTCACCTGGCCTGGACGATAGAGGATATTTTCGTGGTCGATGGCTGGGCCTACGTGGCTTTTGATATTAAAGGTTTGGCGATACTAGATGTGTCCGACCCTATGAATCTCGGAGAACCGGTGTATAGGGATACGAATGGGCATGCCTGGGACGTTTTCGTATCGGGCAACTACGCCTATGTGGCGGCGGAAGGTTCCGGCCTTGCGGTCATCGACATCAGCGACCCCATGAACCCCGGAGAACCCGTGTACAGGGATACGGATGGGAACGCCAGGGACGTTTTCGTATCGGGCAACTACGCCTATGTGGCAAATGCGAATTTCGGTCTTGCAGTGATCGACATCAGCGACCCCATGAACCCCGGAGAACCCGTGTACAGGGATACGGATGGGAACGCCGGGGACGTTTTCGTATCGGGCAACTACGCCTATGTGGCGGATAGGGTTTCCGGCCTTGCTATGATCGACATCAGCGATCCTACAAACCCAGGTGAACCCATTTACAGAGAGATGGTTGGGTACTTTTATGACGTTTTCGTATCGGAAAGCTATGTGTACGTTGCGATGTCTAGCGGTCTTGCAATCATCGACATCAGCGATCCCACGAACCCCGGTGAACCCGTGTACAGCAATACAACTTGGAGTGTCACTAAAGGCGTTTTCGTATCGGGCAGTTACGCCTACGTGGCGGATGGGGGGGGGCTAGCGATCATTAATGTCAGCGACCCTACAACCCCCGGTGAACCCCAATACGAAGTTGCGAAAGGGGGCGTTGTTTGGGACGTTTTCGTATCGGATAATTATGCCTACATGGCGGATTTGTACGAAGGTCTTGCCGTGATCGACATCAGCGATCCCACAAACCCCGGTGAGCCAGTATACAAGGGTATGAATGGGGACATTCGGGGTATTTTCATATCGGGAAAATATGCCTATATGGCAAATGGTACTTTCGGTCTTGCCGTGATTGATATCAGCGATCCTACAACCCCTGGGGAACCGGTGTACAGAGATACGGAGGATAGGTACGCTGTGGAAGTTTTCGTGTCGGGCAACTATGCCTACGTGGCAGATGTGGAGGCGGGCCTTGCGGTGATCGACATCAGCGATCCCACAACCCCCGGTGAGTCGGTGCACAGAGATACGGATGGGTACGCTAGGGACGTTTTCATATCGGGTAACTATGCCTACGTGGCGGATGATGAGGCGGGCCTTGCGGTGATCGACATCAGCGATCCCACAGCCCCTGGTGAGCCCATTTACAGAGATACAAATCGTGACACTGAAAATGTTTTCGTGTCGGGTAACTACGTCTATATGGATAATTATTCCAGTGGTCTAGCTGTGATCGACATCAGCGACCCCACAAACCCCGGTGAGCCGGTATACGGGGATACGAATGGGTCTGCTGATGCTATTTTCGTATCGGGCAATTATGCCTATGTGGCGAATGATTTTGAGGGTTTGGCTGTGATCGACATCAGCGACCCCACAAACCCCGGTGAGCCAGTGTGTTTCGAGAAAACGGGCAGAGGTCACAAAGTCTTTGTCTTCGGTAACCATGCCTGGGTGGCTGAAGGGTCCAACGGCATGGAAACCTTCGAGTTGCGATGCGTAGGTACATGCACCCCCGACCCATGCCACGGCCACGGTACCTGCGCGATTGTGGACGGAGACGCCGCTTGTACATGCGACCAAGGTTTTGGCGGCGACTGGTGTGAGCGGTGTGCGGAGGGGTATGAGGGTTACCCGGATTGTGTAACCGACCAAACAACCCCCGGTTTCGTTCCCATAGAAGCTGGCACGTTCTGGATGGGTAGTCCTGACGGGGATTGCCCGGCGGGGTATCCTGGGAATTGCATTGACGAACTCGGACGAGGGAGCACTGAAGAACTGCACGAAGTGACGTTGACCTACGATTTCGAGTTGCAGGCGCATGAGGTGACACAGGGGGAGTGGTTTGCCGCTTTTGGAAATAATCCGAGCTATTTTGGTCCCAACGGTGATGGTACTAACTGCGGGGATGATTGTCCAGTAGAGCGTGTGAACTGGGTTGAGGTTCTGGCGTATGCGAACTGGCTATCTTTGGAGCATGGTCTGGCGCCCTGCTATACGCTGATGGACTGTACTGGGACGTTAGGGGGCGGCTGCGCATCGTATGAAGATTATTGTGAGGCTGACACGTATAGCTGCACGGTGTCTTTGAATGGTGTGGAAAAGCCTCAGGATTGTGAGGGGTATCGTTTACCTACGGAGGCGGAGTGGGAGTATGCGATTCGAGTAGGGGATCAGTATACGGCATTTTACCAAAGCGATGGGAATAATGGGACGATTACGTATACTGGCTCTGATCCTGTAGATCCGAACCTGGATCAGATTGGTTGGTTTACGGTTAACACTGATCCATTAGGAACGAAGCCTGTAGGTAATAAGGAGGCGAATTCGTGGGGCTTGTACGACATGAGCGGGAACGTTTTGGAGCGGGTTTGGGATTGGCATCAATACGATTATGAGACGGATGTTGGCACCGACCCTGTGGGACCGAGTACGGGTACGGGCCGCGTGGTTCGCGGTGGTGGCTGGTACGGCGGCGCCCAGTACTGCCGGTCGGCGAATCGCGACGGCCTCTCGCCCGGCTTCCGCGCCTACGACGTGGGCTTCCGCCTTGCCAGAACCTTGCATCCAGACTCCTGCGCCCCCGATCCCTGCAATAACCACGGTACTTGCAACGACACCAACGGCTATGCCCTGTGCGATTGCAACACCGGTTACGACGGTTCGGACTGCAGCGTGTGCGCGGAAGGCTACGAAGGCTACCCAGACTGTAGATCAATAAATGCAATTCTACGGTTAGAATTGATTATATCTGGTCTTACGGGTGATAGCGACGTAGATTTGGCTTGGTTGTTACCCAATGGCCTTCGGTGCGATGAGAGCAATGTTTCTGCATCTGGAGAATGTATGGTACCTGAGGGGAGTGGTTTAATACACGTTGAGGCCTGTGGCAGTCTCAATGAATGTTCTAATGAAGCGATCTCTCATTTAGATCCTCCAGACGGCACATATCAAATCAAGGTAACTTTTGATGAAAACTGTAGTGTCATATCGACTTTTCCTATTGATTGCCTAGCTGGAGTGGGGAATCAAGTTGCCAACTGTACAATTAATATCCTGAAGGGCAGAACTCTATTATGGCAGATTTCAGATATCTATCTCCACGAAAAAGGCGAAACAAGGATGTGGAATTTCGTTCTAGATCAAGGTGTCTGGCAAGAACCGGTTGAAATAGAATAGTATGTGATTGCTGGTTGCAACGGCATCAGTGGTTTCTCGCGATAGTTTTCCAAATCTTGATTTAGCTTTAGGAAAATAGTATGAGCGTTTTCAAAAAGGTAATACTTGTATTGATGACGGTTACGCTCTTTTTCGCCTGCTCTTCCGGAGGCAGCACGGGCAACCCAACAGGCGATAGCGATTCTGCAGAGTCAACTGATCAATCTGAAAATGAGATATCCCAGGAAAATGAAGAAGAAATCTCTCAAGGATTGCTTTCTGCTAGCCCATCCGAAATCCGCTTCGGAGCCGTAGTATTAGGCGATACATCCACAGAAACGTTGACGTTGACGAATGATGGCAAGGAAGATTTGACAATTTCCGTGGTACGGATCAACGAAGCCACGACACCAGAATTTTCCGTTCAAACCATGTTGCAAGGCGATCAAGCCGCAGAAGTCCCAGTAGTCCTGGTACCGGGGATGAATCTAGCGATCAATTTGCAGTATGCCCCTGTAGACGCCGGTTCCGATACCGGGACCTTGCAGATTATTGGAGATGACTTTCAAAATAACCTACTGGAAATCTCGCTATTCGCTGATGAAAAAGGCGAATCAGGACTAGACGTTACGCCACGTTTGGAATTCGGCTACGCTGGAAATATCGGTGAAGAAGAAACGCAATCGCTAACAATTTGGAATCTTCCTGAAGATCCGCAAAGCAATCGAACATTGCAGGTTACGAAGCTGGAATTGACTCAGGGCAGCCGGGATTATCGCCTCGACGTAGATTCCTGTACAGCCAGTTCCCAACATCCAATTCTGATTGCACCTGGCCTGAGCCATTCCTGTACCGTCGTATTTTCTCCAAGAGAAGCGGGGGAATTGACCGGAGCAATCCACATTGAAACCAATGCTAGCGAGGGCGAAGCAAGCGGCGATGTGAATCTTTCTGGTCGTTGCGCACCACCGGAAACGGTATTGACTTTGGTAGTAAATCCACGTGGAGAACCGGTACCGGGAGCTGAGTTGCGCTTATGGGGAGAAGACGCTGTACTAGCCACTACAGATAGCCGTGGCCGCGCCGTAATCCTTCCCGAAGACGGAGGACAGATTTTCGCGGCGGATGGCGCGAAGTCTCTCCGTGGCATGTATTCCCGCCAATATAAACAAGTACTACCGGAAGACGAGGTCTCGGTATTCGTGGTGGACTTGCTGCCTGTGGAGAACTCGCAGCCGGTGTCATTGGGACAGGTATCGGCATCGAATCTTGATGGAGCAATCTTGCAGTTTGATTCGGGAGATGTCCAGCTTCCCGATGGTACTGGGACTACGTTGTACATGGGAGAAGGGCATCCATCAGCGGCTCCTTATGATCTTCCAGAAGGCAAAGAATTGGTACAAATGTTCCATTTCGGTCCGGATGGGACAACCTTCAGCCAACCTGCAAAACTGACCTTGCCCAATTCTTTGGAATTGGCTCCAGGTGAACAAATCGAATTTCATTCCTTTGACGAGACAACTCTGACTTGGAAAAAGGCTGCCGTCTTGGAGGTCAACGCTGACGGCACAATGCTTGAAACCATCGAAGGTGGTATTTCCCACTTCTCGGCAGGTGGTTTTTTCCAACCGGAAGGCAGTCTGCCAGAGTATACCGTGACGGGACTAGTCCAAGATGATTTAGAGCAAAACCTCAGTGATATCCATGTGTTCGCGATCGGAGCACGCGGACGGATGCTGGACGATACTACCAACGACCAGGGTAGCTACACGATTTCCGGGATACGAGTGTCTTGTCACAAGTCTCCGTATTTGACGGTTGCTGCCAGCCGAAACGGGACGTTTTTAGACGATACGCTGACCTCGGTAGTAGCTGAGGTAACAGATGATCCGAGTCAAACCGTGCAAGCTCCTGTGTTAATTCTTCCGAACAACGTAGCCAAAGGCAGCGTGCGAGGAAAGGCTTTGAGTCCGCTGGGAACGCCGGTGGAGAATGCCCGCGTGACCGTCTATCCCTCACTTGGCTGGGATTTATACGATCAGACGGATGCTCAGGGGCGTTTCGTCGTCTCATCGGTTCCTGCTGGAACGGCACGAGTAGAAATCGCTCACGATGAGTTGGGTTTATTTAAAGAAATTTCCGGTGAAGTCCCAGAGAATGGCACATGGAATCTCGGGATGGTGATTCTTGATGAAGTAGCGGATACCGAACCTCCCCATATGTTGTGGAGTATGCCAGCGCATGGTCAGGAAAATCTCGTGGGATTAACAGAAATTCGAGTTGTCTTCAACGAGACGTTAGATCCGGCGAGTGTGAACGCCACGTTGAAACGAAATCTGGCTGGCGAGACGATTTCCGGTTTAGCGACGTTGGAAAATGGTACGGCCGTAGTGTTCACACCGGACGTAAGCTTCGAAGATGGCCGAGCCTACACCTTCACCCTGGGAGCCGGGCTGGCGGACCTCTCTGGCAATACACTTGGAGAGGATTTTACGTTACAATTCCAAACGGTTGCGCTGCCCTGCCCAGATGCGGAGTGCAAGTCTGGAGTCTACCTTTGGGGTACGGAAAGCTGCGGGGTTGAGTCCTTGTCCAACGGCACTCTTTGCCGAGACAATCACGGCAGCTGCAACGCTAGCGGGGAATGTGTCTGCAACAACGCTTTCATGACGGCGGATTGCTCGGCCTGCCAGGAGGGCTACATCGACTACCCTGACTGCCGGGACGATCCCTGTGATCCTGATCCGTGTAACGGACATGGAACGTGCAACCCCACCAATGGCTCCTGTACCTGCAACAATGAGTTCATGACGGAAGACTGCTCAGCGTGTCAGGAGAGCTACGAGGGCTACCCGGACTGTGCGCCTGAAATGGTGGACGGTGACATTGACGGTGATACTGACGGTGATATTGATGGCGAAACGGCGAATGTCTCTCCTGTCATCGAAGGTCGTTCGGCGACGTTTTACTACGTGGGGAGTGATGAAGAAATCAATGGCATGATTAAAGTTGTGGGTGATTTTCAGCAATCTCTCTGGAACCCGGCTGCGGGTCTTCTGATGACCCAGATTGGAATGAATCTCTGGTCGGTCACCAACGAACAGATGCCCTGTGGACAGCATCGATACAAATTCTGGTATCCAGAAAACAACTGGATCAGCGATCCGCTGAATCCAGATAATAGTGGCGACCCGGACTACTTCTCACTCTTTGAGATCACGGAAGGTTGTGAGGTAGATGGCGATGTGGACGGAGACGAGGACGAAGAGATGGACGAGGAATGGGAGGAAGAGGAAAGTACAGAAGTAGAACCCACCGAGGGCTTTGTTGCCATCGAGGCTGGCACGTTCTGGATGGGCTCTCCTGACGGAGATTGTCCTGTGGGTTATCCGGGGTCGTGCATCGACGAGCCGGGGAGGGAGCCATGGGAAGCGAATGAGGAACTGCACGAAGTGACGCTAACCTACGATTTCGAGTTGCAGGCGCATGAGGTGACGGAGGCGGATTTCGAGACTGTGATGAGCTGGAACCCTGTGGATACGCACGATTCGGACTGCACGTATGGCTGCGGAGACGATCATCCTGTGAAGTACGTTTCGTGGTATGATGTGTTGTCGTATTCGAACGAGTTGTCATTGGATTCGGGCTTGACGCCGTGTTATGTGTTTTCGAACGTGACGTGTGAGGCAGGCGGGAGCGTGGGCGCGGACTACATGCAGTGCATGAACCCGACGAAGAAGGGCATTGATTTTGCGACAGTGACGCTTTCGGGTGGGGTGACGAAACCTCAGGAGTGCGAAGGGTATCGTCTGCCTACGGAGGCGGAGTGGGAATATGCGATCCGTGTAGGGAGCCAGTACACGGCATTTTACCAGAGTGATGGGAACGACGGGACGATCACGTATACTGGATACGACCCTGTTGATCCGAACCTGACGCAGATTGGCTGGTATAGAGGTAACAACGGTTCATCCGGCACACCTGAATACGGCACGAAGCCTGTTGGGGGCAAAGCTCCGAATGCCTGGGGTTTGTACGACATGAGCGGGAACGTGTATGAATGGGTCTGGGATTGGTATCAGGCCGATTATGAGACGGATGTTGGCACCGACCCTGTGGGACCGAGTACGGGCTCGGACCGCGTCCTACGTGGCGGCAATTGGGGCCGCAGCGCGCAGTACTGCCGGTCTGCGCTCCGTGTCAACTACTCGCCCGGCAACCGCCTCTACGGCATCGGCGCGCGCCTTTCCAGGTCTCGCCCTTAGGCCCTCTAGCACTTTGCCCTTTGGGCAAAGATGCCTTCTGGCCGCAGTGTAGCGTAGGGAGCAGCGCGAAAGGCGATGCAAGCGAGGAACGAGCGCCGCTCCGCCTTCGTGCAAGCGACCGGAGAGGAACGGAGGCCGGGGGATTCCAAAGGGGAACTCCCCTTTGGTCGCGCGAAGCGCTCGCGATATTTTTGAGGTTTAGCAAGTGAGTATTGGAAAAAGACAATGAATTTACCCCCCCCCCCCGCAAATTCCGTGCCACTGTAGAATCGCTATCATCCAGTCGTGACGGGCTCTTCAGCCATTATGGAGTCTTGTCATGAAGCTGAAAATCTTCACACTTACATTCTCTGATTCTAAAAATGGCTTTGACGATCACGCCATTCAGGACTTCCAGTCCGACCGGGAAATCATCGAGGTGACGGAGCACTTCTTTGTCCACGAGCAGACGCCGTATCTGACGGTCCTGCTCTCCTATCGGGACATCGCTGCCGATGAGAAGCGGAAGCCTGCCCCCAAACGCCCGTCGTTACTGAAAACTCCGTTCACGCTGAAATTACTTGCATTTTCATTTCCTTCCGATTCGCCAACCGCCCTCCTACCAGGACAGAAGCTAGCGTAGCCAGTCCGGGTAGTCTTGGCCGATCATTCCTACTGGACTGAGAGGATAGGCATCCGTCTGACAACTGCCACCGCTATTGCCATGCTTTTGCCATTCCTAGTTTGGCCAGTCCCAGTAGTCTTGGCCAGTCTGGCTAGCCCCACGAATACCTGGACCTAGGTGGCAGGGAAGGAGTTGCTTATTTGCTTCCGTTTCGCCGATGGGCATTCAAATTGGCCTGATGGGATAAATGCTACGTCCCGGTAGTCTTGGCTGACCATTCCTACCCGCCAACTGCTACCTGGACAGATGAAAATTGACAGATGAAGCCTCAATCGAATTCGAGGAACGAAATGGCAAAATTTTTCTATTTCCTGTTCACCAGAGAATTTATTATCCATAGCCAAGCACAACTATTTGATTATTCATGACTATTTCGAATTTTTAAAGTCATTCACCAAAAGTTCGCGAGTAGTACACTTTGAAGTCCAGAATTACCTCTCGCAAACCGCAAAAAGTGGTGAACAGAAAAAGCTAGTAATATCAATGACATACAAAATCGCTGTTAACCATCGGTATATTGAGTATATTCCGAGCTGTTCACCACGCCTTGTTATTCTCTACCCGTTCTCAGGTTCTCAGAATAAATTTGACCCCAGAACAACCGTGTCACGAACTTTTAGGCAGATCGTTTGCGATTCTTAAAATTTGATGTGAAAAATTGGAAACGCGAAAACCCTTAGAAATCAGGCAGGTATAGAGCATTTCATATCTTGTTAAACAAAAAGCCCACCAAAGTTGGTGGGCTTAAAGTTTGGCTCCCCAGAGCATACCTTATTACGAACTTTTTTCTGAGAACTGAAAGAAGGCCAAGTTGAAAATCCCATTAAGAATCAATGGTTTATAAAAAAAGTTATTTTTAGGTATGTAGTGCTAAGCAGATTTAGCTTTCGCAAACTTTTTGATTATCAGAATGCCAAAGGAAGAAATCTGGTTTCCAAACCGATTCTGAACGGACTGCCGAGACAAAGGTCACGGCCTACCGGCTGAAGAAAGCGGCGTTGATCCAAGCGTAAAGATCATCCTGGCGATCCATCCTATCACGGGCGACGTGCGCCCGGATGCCGCCAAAGAAGGTGATCTTGGCCAGGAAATCCTCTCCGGACCCTTCCCGGAAGCTCGCATGGGCTTTTGCCCGATCTCATCCGTCTCATTTTTGTTTTCAAGGAGCGAAAAGCATTGAAATCGGCTCAATCGTGACTGTCCCATTGAAGCCTGACAGGGACAGTCTAAACCGAAAAAATTTCGCGAGCGCTTCGCACGACCAAAGGGGAAAAAAACACAGCCGCCCTCGCTTCGCTCGGGTAAGAAAATGATTAAATCACCAAATAACTAAATCATCAACTTCACGGTCCAGCACGCACGCAACGCGCACTGCTGCCGTTCGTCTTATTGCTGTCGTTCACGCTGCCGCTGTAGAAGTCCACGTACCACGCATAGTAGGTATTGTAAGCGTTGGACGACGACGACCAAAACCTAGAACATGGACCAAAATATGAACGATCGATATAACAGCCCGTGCCTGGATCAGGATCATCCAACAATAAGGATGCCAACTCGTCCTTTGTTGGTAGACGCCAGTCATCATAACCGCCCCATATCAGATTATCGCAATAATCCATGGCCTCATACCAATTGCCTGATGCACCTGCCGGGTTCTGCCACATCAAACCACCGACCTGAATTTTTACTAAGGCCTTGCCGACTTGTCCGTTCGAATCTGTAGCGGATAGCCATATTTCATGTTTGCCTTCATTCAGATTGCTTACCGTAAGACTCGTCCCCATACCCAAAACGCCATCAAGATCGCTACTCCATTCCAGATTGCCGGAAGGGATAACTCCGTCTTCACGATCGGTTACCTGACCGGTAAAGCTGATTTCATCGCCCGGTAAATAATAGGTATCGAATCCCGGTGAAGTAATCTGCACATCAGGAAATTCTCCCGCCGCCCAATCGCAGAATAATATATTACCTAAAGTCACATCGTCTTGATAGTCCCAGATTACCGAGACATCCGTGGCGCCGCCATCGAGTTCCGTCGTAACCGCATCGCCCCAACAGTTGCCACAGGCATCGGCTTCGTCGCCATAATCAAAACTGGCATTTATAGTTGTTTCACTTGATCCAGCCGGAATGCTGAAATTATTGCCGTGAATTATTACACTGTTCTCTGCGTTAACAAAACCGCCCTGAGCTATTGCACCAGAGAAGTTGTTGTACTCGATAGAGCCACTTCCGCTGACATAATAACTGAATGCGTCATTGTTTCGCTGAATGGAACTATCGATCATTGAACCGTCGCCAAGAGCAATGCTTCCATCATAGCCTGTGAATATACTGCTATAAATATCACCGAAACCGCTCAATCCGTATTCTCCATTCCCGCTGAAGGTTGAATAGGCCACCATCCATTGCTCTGATATATCAGCTCCATCGTTCGAAGATACGGCTACATTATTCAATATCGCATACGAAAGAGCAAGCCCGTTACCCGTGTTGTTGGACACTGTTGAGTATTTGATGTATGCACCATAAGAAGAAATACCTGTACCATTGCCCGAGACAACGGATTGTTCAATCCATGCGAAATCAGTCGCCACACCGGTTCCAGTATTATTCTGAATGAAGCTATCACAAATTGATGAAAATTGACCCCCAACCCCCGTGCCATTGCCGAAAACTGTACAGGAATGAAGAGAGAAGAATAGGTCTCCATTTACGCCGGTGGTATTGTGGGAAATCTCCGTGTCGTAGGCGGAGAATCTCCCCCAAAGCCCCGTCGTATTGCGGGAGAGGGTTGACCGCTTGAATAGAGGAGATGCATGTATGGGAGATGCCATGTTAACTCCCGTAACGGCATGGGAAAGGATCGTGCGATAGAACAAATTCCCTTTCCGATAATCGCCGGTAGCGTAATCGAAATCCCCCACTGGCGTACTGTCCTCAATCTCGATTCCAACCCAGTCGCCGGGCAGGGGGTCGGTATTGGACGAGCCGATCGTAAGCGCTGCGCCGTCTTCACCAAGAGCGACAATCTGACCTCTCACAATCAGCTTTGTCCCCCCATCGAAGGTCACGTCCACTCCCGGACCAATCACCAGAATTGCACCCTCCCGGTTGGCGATGTTGCACGTCACATGGTACGGACTGCCCGTGGTTGTCCAGACGTCCTCGTCGGGAAGGCCACCGCAAACTTCCGTTCCGCCGTTGTTCCCCTCCGACGTGCCGAAGACTTCCTCCGAATACTCGCTTTCATTGCTGAATTCATCCACGGCGGTGACGACATAATAGAAGGTTATGCCGTTTTCGCCGTCCGGGTCGGTGTACATCAGCGCCTCGTGGGTGTAGAGGCCGTCCGTGTTCTGCTTGATGTAGGGCCCGCCGGTCTGATCGGTACGGTAGATATTGTAACCCTCCACGTTCTCCTGGGGTGGTGCTTCCCAGCGGATATCGAAACGCCCATCGCCCGGCATGGCCACAACCCAGTTCGGCGGATTGGGTTGCAGGTAGAAAATCCGGTCGACGGTGACGCTTTGATTTCCCAAGGTATCCGTGGCCGTGATGCGGTAATGATAGGGCGTGGAGGCAACCAAAGCGCCATCACCCACGGTAAAGGATTTCTCGCTCGTATAGCTGTCACTGTTTTCGGTTTCTCCGTAGTACGAGTCCAAACCCCACTCTAGCAACCCCTGGGTTGCCTCGTCCGTTTCCCAGGAGATGGTGGCTGTGTTCGTCACGCTATTTGGAACCACTCGTACGTTACGGATCAAAGGAGGAATGGATACGGTAATGGTCCCTGGTGCATTTTCCGAATCCGCCGGGTTGCCCCACTGGTCGGTGAACGAACCGGTCACCAGGGCATCGTTGATATCGGTGGATAGCTCAAGCCTGTAATCCAGCTCATATACACCGTTATCGGCCTGGGTGTCGCCGTTCGTGCCGTTGTCGAAAAGCTCGATGCCGGAGGCATAGCCCGCGATATTCACGGTGGCGGTGCCGTTGATCTCGTGGTTCGCATCCAGGGTGAAGTGCACCACATCGTTGCGCTGCATGGCCTGGCCACCCGTGTCTTCCGTAACCGACAGAATGGTGGCTTCGCGGTCTAGGATGATGCTGTCCAAGACGACATCGCTCTCCACTCCCTGGCTGTCCTTGAACTTGGCGTAGACGGTTTTCTCCCCGTCCGGGTCCGACAGGCTCCAGGGTTTCGTGGGCGTGCAGACCTCCCAGGATTCGGAATCGAAGCTCGGATCCTCGCTGATCATCTGCCGGTAACAGTCCGACGCGCCCAGGGTCAGGGTCACCTCAGCCGTGGTTGTGGCTTCGTCTTCCTCGTTAATCTTGATGAAGCGTTCTTTGAGCACTTCCAGGTTCATGGTCAAGGCTTCCCCCACCTGCAGGTCGATGTAACGGGTGATCGATTCCCAGCCCTGTTCGTAGGAGAACTTCACATAGTATGGACCCAGAGGAATATTGGTAAAGATGAACGAGCCGTCGATAGTGTCCGTCACGAGTGAGTAGTAGGCGTCTTCTGTCTCCTCATCGATCACACCAAACACTTCGACGGTGATTCCGCTATGTATGGCCTGGCTGGAAAGATGCACGGTGCCGTGGATGTCGTTGACGATCTGGCTCAGGAACATCGGCTGCACGTTGGCCGTGCCGGTCTCTGTCACCGTAATAGTATTGCTGTCTTCAACCGTTTCGAACTTGTCGCGGCTGGCACGAACGCCCTCGTAGTTACCGATGGGCACGAAAAGTTCCCACGCACCCGTTGTGCCGGTAGTGGTGGAATACTCCGTGCCAAGCAACTCGATCTGAACGCCGCTGTGGTAACTCATGCCTTCGAGGATCACCTCTCCCTTGATCGTACCCTTGCGAGGCTCGATTTCCACTTCACCGAGATCCCGACTTTCACCGGCCTCCAGGAGCACCAGAGGGTAATCATAACGAATGTAGCCTTCCGCCTGGGCAGAGATCGAATACACGCCGGGTGCGATGTCTGTAATGGTAAAACTGCCGTCAGCAAGCGTGGTCCCCGTGTAGCCTGTCCCGTTAAGTCCGACCAGAATCCCAGCGTGGTCGCTTTCCCCTTGTTTCAACACGCTGCCGAAAACGGTTCCAGGATTTCGCGGAAGGACAAAATCCTCCACCACCTGCGCCATGTCCGCGACGACTTCGACATCCTCCAAAGTCATGGAAAGGAAACCGTACTTTGAGATGCGCACCGTGTAAGAGCCTATAGGGATATCGCTTACATAAAAGTCTCCCTCGGCGTTCGTTACTGCGCTGTGCGAAGTTCCAACCACTTCCACCAGAGCGTTGCTGTGGTCTGTCTCGCCTGTTAACTCCACATTTCCAGTGATGGCTCCACGGGAGATTCGCAAGGTGATGGAATCCATTTCCAGGGCATCCCCCGGCCCTAGAGTGAACATGGCGGTTGTGTGGATACGATAACCCGCATGGGAGAAAGTCAGCGAATAGGTACCAGCCATCAAGCCGTTCAATGCGAAAGCTCCGTCGGCTTCCGTGGTTGTCTGCAGGCCAGAGCCATCCAGGGTGACGATCGTTCCGGCGTGTGCAATCTCTCCCTCCAGGATTGCCATGCCGCTTACACTTCCCGAATTGGCAAGAAGGGTTTGGGTGCCGACATCGAATTCCTGATTGGCGGGAACGTCTACACCCTCTATTACCGCAGAAACAAAACTCGGTTTGGAAATGACAACGGTGTGCAGGCCTTCGGGTACGCCTTGAACAATAAACTCACCGGTGCTGGTGGATACGGCTGAATGTGGGGAGTCCTGCACCTCGATCAGAGCGCCGCCGTGATCCTCGACACCTTCCATCTGGACCAGACCTGTGATCGCTCCTCGACTCAAGGCCAATCGCAACGGAGTCAGGGTTTTGGCTTCTCCAGGCGTGACGCTGAAGATCGTGGACGTTTTCGGCTCGAAGCCGGTATGGTCACCGGTCACGGTGTAGTCGCCTGCAATGACACCTTCAATGCTAAAGCTTCCGTCGGTGGCTGTCTGTGCCTCCAGACCAGTCCTGTCGAGTGTGACCGTAATGCCGGAGTGATCGTTAGCACCTTCCAGTAGGTAGAAACCGGATACCGTGGCGGGGTTTGTTTGAAGGAGAAGATCTTCCAGCTCGACTGTCCGGTTCGCCACGACATTGACATCCGTGACCGAGGGCGACGTGAAACCATATTTCGACGCAACAAGGGTATAGCTGCCCACCGGCACGCCCTGCACGAAGAACTCACCCAGGGAGTTGGTCACGGCGGAATTGGCTGTGCCACGCACTTCGATGAGAATGCTTCCATGGTTGTCTTCGTCTTCAAGGGTAGCCGTTCCCCATATGTTTCCCCGCGAAAGGGTAAGCATGAATTCGTCGAAAGTTTTTTCCTCGCCAGGAGAGAGGTTGAACACAGCGGACGTTTTTGTTTCATACCCACTGAAGGTAGCTGTTACTGAGTACGTGCCCGAGGGAATACCGTTGATTGTGTACGCGCCATTCACATCCGTGGTTCCCACTAATCCTGCCCCGTCCAGGGAAATTATAATCCCGGCATGGTCGTCTCGGCCTTCCAGATAAACCGTCCCGGTCAACGTGGCCGGGTTGGTCGATAGCTCCAGCAATCCGGCATCAACCGTTGAGTTCGCCACAACGTTAATGTCTGTGGCAGTCGTCGTTGTGTAGTTCGTTTTGCTCGCCTTGATCGTGTAGCTGCCTACAGGAACACCTGAAATCGTGAACGCACCGTCGTCATTGGTGACGGTGGAATACGGTTCGCCTTGGATTTGGATCAGGATCTCGGAGTGGTTATTCGTGCCAGCCAAATTAGCCGTGCCGGTGATAGCGCCTCGTGATAGTTCCATCTTGAAATCGGAGATCACCGTGTTTTGTGCAGCAACCACCGAAAACGACTTCGAGAAAGCGTCGTAGCCATCGAGGCGGGCAGTCAGGTTGTACGTACCGGCGGGGATGTTGTTGATGGTGAACACGCCATTTTGAGCTGTAACCATTTCGAAATCTGTATTATCGATGCTGACTGTTACACCGGCGCTGTCATTACGCCCTTCGATGGTGAGATGACCCGAAATGCTTCCCTTGGTCGTCAACTCTGCCTGAACATGGATCTCTTCTGTCTGGTTTCCAGCAGCGTCCTTGAAGATTACGAACAAGTGCTTGTCGCCATCCTCAGGGGAAAAGGTGTGCGTGAATTTATTGGAGTACACCTGCCACATTATACCGGCCAAGCCGGAGGTCTCACCAACCTTCATCCAGTCTGGACCGTCACCTGTGATTGTAATCAGCACGGAAGCGTTGTGAATCGTGCCTGAGCCGTCGCCGATCTGCACGGACATGTCTTGCGGTGGCTGGTCGTCGAACAGGATGGATGTCGAGGCCACATCGGTCTCGTTGCCGGTGATGTCTTTAAACTTCAACTTAACCGTTTTCATCCCGAGCGTTTCGTCAAAGGTCACGGTCGAGACGGAAGCAAAGGGTTGCCAGGGTGCCTCCTCCAGCGATGGATCGCATAACAGATCCTCGCCATCACCGGAGCAGACAGCAAGCTTCATTTCAAGAGTATCCGACAAGGCATCATCCGCATCGATGGCCAGAGATACCGAGCGCTCCCGCGTGGTTTCCTTGCCGCCGTTCAGTCGTAAATCGCCTACCACAGGGGGGACTGAATCGTGGATAAAAGTCAGGCTTGAAATATCCGACTCATAACCACAGAGATCCTTGAATTGGAAATGGGCTTTCGAAACACCCTCGGGAAGTCCTTCAAAGGTATATCCACTATCCGAAAACTTGCTGTAATCGGGGATGTCCTGGCCGTCGAGCCAAGCCTTGGCTCGCTTGACGAAACCGGCCTGCACGTTGACCGTAATGCCATTGGTCGTCAAATACCACTCGTTTCCGTCTTGATGGATCGTCTGGCCTTCGCCGGGAAGCAGGCTCACAGCCGTGGACGCAAGACTGAATGAGGCTGCAGAGATGGTTTCCTCGTGGTAGTTCAAGGTGACTTCCGCGCCACACACCGTTTTGGCGTTCGAGACGGCGTATCCCAGACGCTCCACTTCGACTGTATACAAGCCAACAGGAACGTCGTGAAAAACAAACTCACCCTGAAGCACGGTCGTTTCTCGGACAAATTCGGTACCGTTCAACTTAACGAGTGCTCCTTCCGGATCTTCGCCATCGGTAAACTTAACACCGCCGGATATGATTCCCAGTCCAAGCTTCAGTTCCACCTGACCGAGGTTTACCGACCCACCTTTTTGGGCGATGATCTGAGTCTCGTATCGCTGGTAAGCACTCTTGTCCGCCTCTGCTGTCATGCCGCCAGAGTAGGTGACAATCAGCGTGTAGGCATCTGGTTCGATATCGGAGAAGGAGAACTTGCCGGTCTCGTCAGGGATGGTGCCACCTTCACCTTGGCCGATCTCGACCCGCACACGGCTCGTGTCGTTCAGCCCATCCACATCTTTCAGGATGATCTGGCCTGATATGGAAGCACGGGTTTCAAGGCGACCGCCTGTGTCTTCCTGGCCGCAGGAAGAGAGGCCCAAGGCCAAAATACAGAATGAAAGTACTGTCGAGAATCGTTTCATCATCACCGTCTCCAATGCATGGACTCGTGCAATGCTATGGTTGGATTTCATCATTACGATTTTCAAAACATAGCAGTTTCTTGCTATTCCACAATCTCAATTTCCGTTGGCACTTCGGCGTGTTGTCCGTTGGAATCATACGCGCGCAGCCAGATACGATGGGTTCCGACGGTAAAATCACTCTTTTCCAACGTCGCGCCGGTGCCGTAGCTTTCCGTGCAGTCCTCGTCCGAGCACCACTCCAGGTTCGAGGGGGCCAGGTAGCATTCGGCGGGGCAATAGTCCGGGCCGTCGAGCGGGCATTTTTTTGTATCGTCGATTGCACTGAATTCAGGGCAGTCAGCAGGACGCTGAACATAAATATCGCCATCAAATGCATAGCCTTCGAATTGCACCGTAGCCCCTATTTTATACAGATATCCCCACCGAGGCGCGGTGACACGCGGCATTGTATAAGCGGATTCCTGCCAGTTTTCATAGTTTACCCGACCATAGTCAGCATTGTCGTAATGATCCCAAATTGGCGAGGTATCTTCAGGATAAGTTGCCATGCTCATTTCATCGAGGCTTTGCTCTCCCCAATAGCAATAGCTTGCGTTTACGTCATCGTCGGCATATGAAGTCTCCACTTCCAATGCATAGCAAGAGTCCGCATTGTCGTAACAAGGTTGAGGAAGCAGGAAGGAATTAGACTTTATGTCGATCATCTCGTCTACCAGAGCGAAAGAACCTCTATTGAAGTCTCCTAACAGTAAATTGTTTTTTACAGATACGGGATTTGTCTTGTCAGACTCCCAGATCAAGTTGTAGTAATCCTGAGAATCAGTCTTTTCGAAAACAGATGCAATTATTTCCGTTGCCGTATTAATGTCGTGTCCATGTGATTCTACAGCAAGATTAGATCGAAAACTCGATGAGATGATATTGGTGAGGTAATTAGCGTATTCACTAATGTAGTTACTTCCCCAAATCGCTCCTCCATGGCCTACGGAATGATTGTTTTCAAATGTAGAATTTACAATATTTGCAGCTATGTAACTGGAGGTATAGATCGCACCTCCTCCAAAATTCTTGATTCCGTAGAAACCATCCGTTGTTCCGATGTTGCCATTGTCAATGAAGCGAGAATTATATATCAAAACGAGGCTTTGTGCATGAATAGCACCACCTGTTCGACTT
This sequence comes from Myxococcota bacterium, assembly GCA_963663525.2. Lineage (GTDB taxonomy): Bacteria > Myxococcota_A > SURF-8 > SURF-8. Next base: position 44,009 of record CAXXHC010000001.1, on the reverse strand, counting down.
GTGACATTCTCGGAGAATATTGAATTGTACACAAACAATCCGTAATCCCTTTGCCCTGCATCAGATAAATAAATTGCACCTCCAGCTCCATTATTATCTTGAGAACGATTAGCTCCCAGGCATTTGTTATCACTGAAAACACTTGAAAATATATAGGACCATGACATAAATGAATAAATACCTGCCCCCGCAGGTTGATAATAAACCTGAAGAACATTGTGACTTAATTCTGTGTTTTTACATACAAGAGTCGAGTTCTCTGTCACATTTATTGCCCCCCCAGATCGTGAATATTCACCATAATTATCGGTGTTGCTTGTCAAAGATGACTCCAGGACGAAAATATCCGTCGAATGAGCACGAATAGCAGAATGCCCGGCGTAATTAATCTTTGTTCGGTAGAAAAGGTTACCACGATAGTAAACTCCATCGTTATAGTCATACTCGCCGCGCGGCGAAGGATTGACATCATCGAAATAGATACCGCGCCAGTCACCTGGAGTGGGAGAATTTTCCGACGATGTGAAAACCGTCATTCCTGTATCGGCGTGTTTACATATGAAGGTGGTAAGACTTTCATTCTCTTCCGAATCTTCGAGCCTATAATTTCCGTTATCGTCAATGCCTACCGTAATCTTTTCAGACGGCGCACCGTTGCAATGCTCCTCATCGGCAAGAATGGGATCCGCTTCCACCACAGCGAGATCGTAATATTCATCGCATACAATTAAACTACGATCTGTGTCGATTTCATTATCGTCGAGAAAATGATTTTTATTCTCGTCTGTCCCTATGATGATTTCCTTTCCTCCATACTCGCAAAGTTCACCCTCGGGGATGTCTCTTGTACGAAAATGTTCGTTCATTTCATTGGAATCAGCCCCGTAAACAGCCATGTTTCCTTGCACGATGATTCGAAACTCGTTCGAACCTTTGACAACCGTGCGTGGGCCTACGATCAACAAACCAGGAGTTTCATTGGAGTCTTCTATTGCAACATTGGAAGTTAGTGTATAAGGACTTCCTCTTTCACTTAGAATAGTTAATCCGGTAAAAGTTCCACTGAGGTTTGTCGTCATATTTTCCGAAAGACCGGAACCGGGAATGGCACAGCTTTCTTCGGAAACAATACCTTCATTGCCAATGGCATCCACGGCTTTCACTACGTAACAATATTCAGTTTCTGGATCGACAGTCGGAACGACACTTTGGTCTTCGTATATCATTACATCATGATTGTAAGGATTCGAATTGAGTTTTGTATAGGGTCCACCTTTGGCTGTCGATTGATAAATATTGTAACCGATAACCGACTTGGTAAAAGGCGCATCCCAACGGACCCAGTTCGATGAGATACCTGGTATCGCCACAACATTGGGGGGACGGCTTGGTAAAACGGCAAACGTCCGGTCGTTGGTCGGCAGCGCCGCGTTGCCGTTCGTATCAGTGGCCGTAATGCTGAAATGGTAGGTAATGCCCGGACTCAAGCTCTCCAGCGTGACGCTGTGCTCGGTGCCTGCCGTGGTCGGATCACTGGCGTTGGGGTAGGTGTCGTCCTCACCCCAGTTGACAATGCCCGTGCTCGCCTCGTCCGTGTGCCAGGTGATCGTTGCCGTGGCATCCTCGTGGCTGGTGATGACATTGATATCGGTGACAATCGGTGGCACCACGACAGTCACGGTCGTACTTGCATCCTGGTTGACATTGTTTCCAAGCGCATCCACAAAATAGCCGGTGACCACCGCCGCGTTCACGTCGTCCACGCGGGTGACGGTGTAGTCGCGCTGGTAGATGCCATCGCCTTCTACATCATCGCCGCGCGTGCCGTCGTCATAGAGGAAGATTTCACTCTCGTAGTTGGCGATAGCGACGTGCGCCAGGCCGCCCGGCTCGTGGGTGGTCAGGGAGAGATGAAGCACACCACCCAGGCCGATCTCGCGCCCTTCACCGTCATGCGTGAAACTGCTGATCGCCGCGAGGTTGTCGAGCAGGATACTATCCGAGATGACATCTGTCGGGTTGTTGGGGTCGGCGTGGGTTTTGAATTGCGCATAGACGGTTTTCGTCTCGCCGGTGACGTGCGACGGGTCGCTGATGTCTTCGAGTTCGTGGTTTTCGAGGGTCGAGGCGCAGTCCTGCCACTCGGCGTCGGACAGATCGCCCGCATTGCCGACGCGCATCTGAAAACAGTCGGAGGCACCCAGGCTGAGCGTCACTTCACGCGTCTCGGTCGCCTCGGCGTGATCGTTGATGTAGATATAGCGAGTGCGCAACGTGACCGGTGCAAGCGTGGTCGGCTCCCCGGCGCGAATCACCACCCGCCCGAAGGTGTAGGTTTCGCGGTCGGTTTCGGCGACATACTCGTAGCTCACACGATAAACGCCAAGCGGCAGGTCGTCCAAGCGCCAGTCGCCGTCGATGTCGGTGATCGTCGTGTCAATGATGCCTTCCGTTGTCGTGCCCGTCTCACCCGAGGCCGTAATGGTAATACCGCTGTGGTCCTGTTCTTCACTGCGTTCTACATGACCGATAAGATCGTTTTGAGTGGCGTTTAAAAACACCACCCCCAGGTTGAAAGTCTGATCCGGCAGCAGGTAAATCGGCTCTGTCCGGGCATACGGATCGTAACCCGGTTTCTCGATGCGCAAGCCGTCCGGATAGTTGAGTGGATCGGCAGGAACGGCGAACGCCCCGGTAGCGTCGGTTTCGTCCCAAAACTCGGTACCCACCAAGGACACAATTGCTCCGGCGTGGTTCAGCGTTCCTTCGAATCCTTCCAGAATCACCGTGCCGACGATCTGCGCCTGATAGTTTTCCAGAATCACCGTGCCGAGTTCGGTATGCTCCGCCGCCCGCACGAACAAACTGTTCTCCCGGTAGGTGCGATGGTTGGCTTTGGCCGCTTCCAGATTATAGGTGTCGGAGGGGATGTCGCTCAACGTCCATTCTCCCGCGCCGTTCGTGGTCGTGATGAAATCGGTACCCAACAACGTCACGGTGATGCCGCTATGATCGTCCACGCCGGGCAGCAGGAAAACGCCCGAAAGCGTACCTTTCGTGTTCAACGTGGTCTCGGTATGGATCTCTTCCGTCTCATTCCCTGCTTCGTCGCGGAATTTCACATACAGATGCTTTAATCCATCGATTTCGGTGAATGAAAAAATAAACGTTTCGCGTAAAGGTTCCCAAGCTGCACCCGCCAGACCGCTTGCCGTGCCGATCTTCATTTCACTGGCACCTTCGCCGGTCACGGTAATCATCGGGGACGGTGTACGAATCGTACCCGAACCATCGCCAATACGTACCGCCATATTCTGGGGAGGAATAATATCCACTTCCAGCAACTCCAGCGGGGTCAGTTCGAACGCTTCACCGATGGAGACCGTTGCCGTCACACGCTGCGACGCAAAACCGTTTTTCGTAAACTCCAGGTTGTACGCTCCTGCCGGGATGGCTTCGATGCGCCAGTTTCCAGTTTCGTCGGTGCTCGTGGAAAAGCCAGCACCTAGAACCGTAATCGTGATCCCGCTGTGATCGGCCTGATCTTTCAAAGTCGCCACACCAAAAAGCGAACCTTTCGTATTCAACTCTGTTTCAGCGTGGATTTCTTCCGTTTCATTACCTGCTTCGTCACGGAATTTCACATAAAGATGCTTTTCGCCGTCCACTTCCGAAAAGTCGAAACGAAAACTCTCGCGGATCGTCTCCCAGGCCGCATCGGCCAGACCGGAAGTGATTCCCACCTTCATTTCGGTGGCACCTTGGCCGGTGACAGTGATCATCGGCGACGGTGTGCGGATAATGCCGGAACCGTCACCGATGCGTACCGACATGTTCTGCGGAGGCGTAGTATCCACTTCCAACAAGCGGAGTATTCCAACGTTTTCTTCCGTGTTGATCGAAACCGTTACAGCCTTGCGTACGGCGGTAAAACCGTCCTTGCTCGCTTCGATGTTGTAGGCGGAAGCCGGAATATCGTTGAGTTCGAATGTCCCGTCCGTTGCGCTGGTGGCGGAAAAGCTCGTACCGAGTAAAGTCAACGTAGTGCCGCTGTGATCGTTCATGCCTTCCAATTGCACGGAACCCACGATGGATCCGGTGGTTTTCAACTCTACGGTTACGTGGAACTCGTCCGTTTCGTTCCCCGCTTCATCACGGAACTTGGCGAAAAGGTGCTTGATGCCATCGCCGCCGCTAAACGTGTAGCGAAACTCCCGTTCGAAGGGCTGCCAGACCACACCCGCAAGGCCGGTCTGCGGACCGAGCTTCATCTCGGCGGCACCGGTACCCACCACCGTCACCAACGGCGTCGAATTGTGAATAATCCCCGTGCCGTCGCCGATCAAAAGACCTTCGATCTGGATTTCGATGTCTTCGGGAGGAGTGCTGTCGTAAAGAGCGGAAGCTGTCAAAACGGCCGTGGTATTTTCGCTGGCATCACGCAAGCGCACGCGGACTTCCTTCCGACCCTGCGTGTCTTTGAAGGTCACCGACTGTGTGAAGCTGTAAGGGATCCAAGGTGCGTCCTCAAGCGTCGGATCGCAGCTCATCTCGCCCGATCCCGCCTCGGTTTCGTCGCAAAGCGCCATCTGCATTTCGAGACGACCCGTTGAAAATGCACTGTCGGAGGATGTCAGACGGTCCCGTGCCGGAACGGAAAGCGCCATCGTCCGACTGCGACTGGCGGGAACGTTTTGATTCAGCTCGACGAAATCCACCTCCGGTGCGACCGTATCGAGCACAACCGACAGTGAATACACGGGCGACTCGAAACCGCAACCGTCGCGAAACTGGAAATGGGTGGTTGTTTCACCCGGCGTTACCGGCAAAGAAACCGCACCGAAAGCGTCATACGCAGGAATCGTTTCGTCCGTCGTCCAACGCCGCATCTCGGCGGCAAACGCCGCTTCGATCCCCACCGTGACGTTTTGCAGGGTCACGTTGAGCACGTACCATATGTTGTCCACCACCTTGACCGCTTCCTCCGCATCCGGAGAAAATGAAACCGCCGTGGAAGAAAGTGCTGCCGGACCGTCCACCGTATGACCGTCGTAAGCCACCAGGACATCGGAGCCGCATCCTGTGAAGCCTTCTCTCTCAACGATCAACCGGTAACGACCTACCGGAATGTTTTCGAACGAGTATGTTCCGGAAGAGACATTCGTTTCACGCGTGGCCTGTTCGTGTTTCAACTTCACCAGCGCACCGTCGGAATCCGATCCGTCCGAGAAGGAAATCGAGCCGGAAACCGTTCCCGTACCGAGAGGCAACTCGATTGCGCCAAGACTGGTAACGGAGCCTTGGCCAGCCGTGATCGTCTGTTCCCAGCGTTGATAAGCCGAGTCGGATGCCTCGTCGGCCAAACCACCAGAATACGTAATCACCAGCATATATACATCCGCTTCGAGATCGCCAAACCGGAACGATCCATCCTCGTCCGGCAGAATGCCGCCTTCCCCCTGGCCGATGCCGATCGACACACGTGAAAGGTCATCCAGACCTTCTATATCCTGGAGAACGACACGACCTTCGATCGTCGCACGGGTTTCCAGGCGACCCGTGGCCGAATCATCCGAACAGGCGAAAAACAACAAACAGAGAAGCAAGATTTCTAGAAGTCGCACACGCATAGCATCCCCTTGAAACGATAAATGTCGCTTTTTATCCGAAATCATGGCACTCCATACACTTCCTGGCTGTAGTCCTCACCATAGATGGCAGCGTCCACAAAACCCCAAACCCAGAAAGCCGCAGCAACACTAAAAGCTCCCATCGCTCCGACCATCATGGTATCCGCATCGCTCTTCAACGACTTTCGCTTGTTGATGCACATTGTCGGGTCGGTCGTGCAGTTGGCAAGAAACTTGTCACCACCCCGGTCCCAGGTATCCCGTTTGTCCATGGTCTGACTGGACAACACCATGGCCGTGGCTCCACCGGCAACGCCTGCCAGGAATCCACCGAGGATCACGCCACCCTTCCAGTAATGTTTCGGGCCGTTGTAAAACTGACCCCAGCCGGGAAGGATTGCCCGGTACATGGCTCCAGCCTTGGTTCGAGCCACGAACATTTTCTTCAGTAGTGTGCCTCGCTCACCCATAGGAATGAAGGCCGTCGACCCGTTCAGGGGTTCGCCCATACCCGTATCCGTCATTCGTAACGTGATGAGGAAATCGTTACCGATGTCGGCTACCCGTCCCGTTACCACAACACTGGAACCCAGGAATCTGCCGACCTCCTTGATATCCTCATCCGTCCAATCCTCCATCGTGGACAGATCTCGGATGTTTTCCAGTTCCTTGAGCTTGTCTTCTTTGATGACTGGGATCTCGTATTTTCGCCAAAGCTCGCCGAACAGGTAGGACGAACATTCCATCCCGAGGTTTCTAGCGATGGCTTCGTCTCCATGGTTGACCAGAGGTAAAACAGCGATGCGTGAAAGAGGATTTTCCCGGTAGGTTGCGAATTCTGTCTTGATGTCTGCCATCAATCGTTCCATACCCAACTCGAATCGATTGGGTGGAACAGGCGGCGGAGGAAGCTCAACATTCTCTCCGAAAAGCCCTAAACTGACAACAACGGCAGCTTCGGCCACTTGTTCCGTGCCAGGAAGAACCAGTGAACTTCTTCCCTTGGATAAGGCATCCCGGGTTGCGAGCAAGGACGCGGAGACTAGCACGGAATTTCCCACCTGACCGATATTCATCGCGACCAGATGCGGTGCCTGAACCTTCTGGGCAACGGCGGACAGCGATGCATCGTTACCATCGCCGATCAGTTCCGATAGGCTCTCTTTCTCAAGGATATCAGCGACTTCGGTTGAGGTAAATACCTCGGACTCGACTACGGTCGCGATCTTTTCGGCCACTCTTCGTTCCAACGCAGACTTAGCCCCTGCATCCAAGAGATCACTTGAAGTTTTTCGCAGCATTACCAGGATTCGTGGAGATTCCTGGTTTGTGGTTGGGAACGATTCCGCCAGTTTCTCTTTCGCCAGTCTTTTGCGCTTTTGGCTGGGTGTTTCCATGGGCATGTCGACCTGTTCGCCCAGCAATCGTCGAGCCAGAACCTCTCCAGCAATTGGGGTTTGGTACGGGGAGGGGTACGCCAGGGTATTGCGATTGACGATGCGACCTTCTTGATAATAGACAAGAGAACCGTTCAACACCAGTTTTCCCGTCGATTCCCCCAGTGAAGTACGCAGCATGGCATCGGCCTTGGAAAGCTTCGCAATGCTTTCATCATATAGATACTCATCGAGTCCCATGGCTTGAGCACGTTCTTTTTGTTTGTAGACTTCCTTGATTTCTAGGTTCGTGACGACCTCGAAACCTCCTCGATGGGTAAACACGTCAGCCATAGAACGAATCAGGTCGGGTGTCTTGATCTCCTCGTTCTTTTTCAAGGAATCGGCCAAATCCAACTCGGCGATGTAGATTCTTGTTTTGGGCTTGATGTTTTTTAAAGCAAAAGAGGAGGTCGAAATCAACAGAAATAGAGTGACAATGAAGACAAACGATAACAGATGGAAAGAATCCCTTGTAAAAACAGTCGCTTTCATGAACCCTCGATCAATGGTAAAAAGCTCAGGACATCATCAAGAGCTTCCCTAACCGCATTAGTTAATTGTCGCGGATGGTTTTCTAAACTACGAATTCTACTACCAGTACAGAGATTGTCAAATCTGTATAAATGTCTGATGAAGCGTAAGCCATAAAAAAATCGCTGCTACATGAACCCGGATTGTCTGCTTCATGGGCAGTTCATCACCATGCCAGACATCCTAAAAATCAAAAAGTTTGCGAAAGTCAAAACTGCTTAGCACTAATTAAAAAGTCTTCTTCCGCAGTCGCGCGCAAGCGCGCATTGCGGAAAAGAACTCTGTACGAAGGCGCTTTACTCCGAAGTCTCGCTATGTGGAATGAATGACGTGCGGTTGTTTTGAAAGGTTCGACTCGGCTCCGAGCCGTGTTGAAAAGAGGGAGAATGGTGTTTGCGCTTCCTGGGAATCATGGTTTTCGTCTGCGATCTTTCATTTTCGAAGGTCCTTTGGGCGGTATTGACGGCTGCTTTTCGCCCTCCGGACACACGGCGCCCGTCTTCTTCGTGGAGGTTCCGTCTGATCCGGCACGCAGGTAATGCAACGAGCGTATTTTCACACGAGCTCAGACGGGCGGTGAAGCGCCTGCCATTTCCGGTCTTTTCGCCTGCCCGAGTTCGTTTCCGTTTGGCGGATAGGCCGTCATGTTTTGTGCGCCGTCCGGCCTATCATGCTCCGTGACGAGTTCCAGCCGTCCCTTCTTGCACACCGGACACAAGAGCGGATCGTGCCCGGTGAGCGCCAGGTAGCGCTCGTCCCAGCTCATCTCGTCGTATCGCTCGATGGGTTCGGGTTCCGGCGCGCCGAGCAAGTCACGGCAACGCTTGATATTCCTCGCCCGAAAGCGGTTGGCGTGCAAGCCGTAATGCCGGATGCGCGTAAAGCCCTTGGGGAGAACGTGCATCAGGAAGCGCCGGATAAATTCGGTCGCCGAAAGAGTCATGACGCGCTTTTCCCCTTCCTTTTTGTAATCCTTGTACCGGAAGGAAACCTTGCCGTCTTTCATTGCGATCAAGCGCTGATCGGAGAAGGCCGTGCGATGAGTGTACCTGGCCAGGTAGTTGAGCGTCGTCTCCGGCCCGCCGAAGGGCGCTTTGGCGTAGACATGCCATTTCATCCCACGGTGCGTTTTGATGAACCGATCGAAAGCTTTCGGGCCGGCGAATTTCCCGGACTTTCCGGTAAAACGCAGTTTGCCCGCTTCATAGGCCCTTTTGAGCGCCTCCAGAAACAATCGCCTGAAGAGACTCTTCAGAACGTTCACATGCAGAAAGAAGTCCTCGCGGCAAGTCACCCAGCTTTTGCCGTCGGGCGAAATCCCGCCTCCGGGGACGATCATATGGACGTGGGGATGATGCAGCAAGGTGCTGCCCCAGGTATGCAGCACGCTGGTGAAGCCGATGTTCGCGCCCAGATGCCTGGGATCCCCGGCGATCGTGAGCATGGTTTTCGCCGAGGTCTTGAAGAGGATGTCGTAGATCACGCGCCGGTTGATCAGCGCCAAATCCTCTATCTCTTTCGGGATGGTGAAGACGATGTGAAAGTACGGTACGGGCAAGAGCTCGGCTCTGCGTCCGGCCAGCCACGTGGCCGAGGCCAGAGCGCCGCATTTGGGGCAGGCGCGATTGCCGCATGAGTTGTAGCCTTTGGTTTCGTGTCCGCATTGGTTGCAGCGTCTGTGCTCGCAGTGTCCGCCCATCTCGTTGGTGCGGCAGGCCATGATGTCACGAGCGGCCTTGGTCTGCTCGGGCGACAGGAGATTGCCGTACAGACCGAGAAACTCATCCCAATTCTTCCGGAGAAGTTCGGCCGTCGTGAGTCTGCTATTCGCCATGATTCGCCTCCGATCCCGGCAGGAGGTCGAAGGGGCTTTGCATCCCGGCGATGCGCGCCGTGGCGATGTGGGTGTAAATGGCCGTGGTGGATAAGGAAGCGTGCCCCAGGAGCACCTGGATCGTGCGTAGATCGACGCCGTTCTCCAGCATATGGGTGGCGAAGCTGTGGCGAAAACTATGAGGCGTTACCTTTTTGCTCGGCGCCAACCCCGATTGAATGGAGATTTTTTTGCAGACAATTTGGATGGAAGTGGTCGTAATGCAGCGTCCCTTAATTCTTCCTGGAAACAGCCATGGATTCTTACTGTTTGCCTGATGTTTTCCCGGCTTGCATGTTCTCCAGTAGTCCCGTAAGATGAGCAGCAGTTTCGGAGACAGCACGGTGTAGCGATCTTTGCTCATCTTGCCTTGGCGAACGCGGATGACCATTCTCTGGCTATCGATGTCGCTCGCCCGCAGATTCGCCGCTTCCGAGACGCGTAGACCGGAAGCGTACATGACCTGGAAGATCGTGCGATACCTGACGTTTTGGACGGCGTCTAGAAAACGGACGACTTCCGAAGGCGCAAGTACCACGGGAAGCGTTTTGGGCTCCCTGGCCGCTGGTATTGCCGCCAGCGGCCAGGGGCGGTCCATGACGTTGAGAAAGAAAAAGCGAAAAACCCGGGCATGAGAATTGACGCTCCCCGGAGTGAATCCGCGTTTCTCATGAAGATAAAGCAGGTAGTCGCGGATCTCCTCCAGGCTGATTCGTCCCAACTGCTTGCCGACGTGCTGCTCGAGTTTTTTCAACCTGCGCAGATAGTCGGCCTGCGTGGAGGCGGAAAGGTTTCTCAACTTCATCTGCCGCACCATTCGTTGACGTGCGCTTCTCATATCCGGCCTCCTTTCACGGCTTCGCATGCATGGAAAGATGTTGCTTTCTTCCGAGTGATGAAACTGGCCAGGACGAGACGGATGGAGGTGCAGCGCAGGATGTGCCTGACCTCGCGTGGGTTGTCTGCTTGCGTCAGGCGATGCCTGAAGAAGGAATAGCGCAGTGTCTTCTCGATCGTCGTATAATCGAAACCTCCATCCATTGCAGCTTGCCTGATTGCCTTTTGCATGGGACCGGGAGTCAAGGGATTGTCATGGCCATCGCGTGTGAAAAGCAGATCCGTTCGAGGCCTAGTGTCGCGCCACCACCGGCGCAGGGTTGTGAGAGTTTCCGAGTGAAGCGGAACGAATTGGGGCCAGGCGCTGTTTGAAGAAGTCAGGCGGATCAGCATCCTTTTGCTATCGATATCCCCCGTCCTCAGGCGACAGGTCTCGCCCAGGCGCAAACCGCCGCCGAATGCTACGATCAAAACCGTTTTGTGAAGCTCAGAGGCAACGCCCTCAAACAGCCGGTCCATCTCGCTCTTCGTGAGCGGATCGGGAACCGGTCCCGGCTTGCCGGGAGAAAGAAAACAGGCTGCGACACCTGGACGATCCAGCGTCACGAAATAGAGAAACTTGAGCGCCATCAGCGCCTGCTGCCGGAAACTGTCCGGTCGCTTTTCCGCTCTCGCCAGGTGCCGGATCCATGCCTCAATTTCAGCCGCGCCCAGTTGATCCGGCGATCGCTTGAAATGTCGGACATACGATTCGGCGTGGTTCAGATACTGTTTGCGCGTGGCAAGGCGCAGCCCGTACCGTAAAAGATCCTCGCTCATTCTTTCTTTGAGATGTCCCATGAGTCTCCTCCTCGTGATTGACGCCGCCCGGAAATCGGACGACTGAAATCACAAGGATGTCGGGGTCATGGGAATTCAGGCAAGGTATTGCGGGAGAAAACGGGAAGATTGCAAACGCGCCAAAGGGCTTCAACGCAGGATACGATCACAAAAATATGGCTGGAGTCGAGCAAGAACTTACGGACAGGCAGGGGCTAAAAACTGCCGCGAAGCGGCTTCGTACCATACCTAAAAATAACTTTTTTTGTAAACCATTGATTCTTAATGGGGTTTTCAACTTGGCCTTCTTTCAGTTCTCAGAAAAAAGTTCGTAATAAGGTATGCTCTGGGGAGCCAAACTTTAAGCCCACCAACTATGGTGGGTTTTTTGTTTAACAAGATATGAAATTCTCTATACCTGCATGATTTCTAAGGGTTTTCGCGATTTCTAATTTTTCACATCTGTTGCTAAGAATCGCACATGATCCGTCCAAAAGTTCGTGACACGGTTGTTCTGGGGTCAAATTTATTCTTAGAACCTGAGAACGGGTAGAGAATAACAAGGCGCGGTGAACAGCTCGGAATATACTCAATATACCGATGGTGAACAGCGATTTTGTACGTCATTGATATTATTAGCTTTTTCTGTTCACCACTTTTCATGGTTTGCGAAAGGTATATTCTGGACACCAGAGCAAACCATTCGCGAACTTTTGGTGAATGACTTTAGAAAATCGAAATAGTCATGAATAATCAAATAGTTGTGCTTGGCTATGGATAATAAATTCTCTGGTGAACAGGAATGAGAAAAATTTTGCCCTTCCGTTCCTCGAAGTCGATTGAGGCTTCATCTGTCAATTTTCATCTGATTTTCATCTGTCCAGGTACCGGGACTATCCCGGACAGGGCATCAAACAGGCGAAGTCCAGTTTGGAATGGACGGCCAAGACTACCCGGACTGGCTACGCTAGCTTCTGTCCTGGTAGGAGGGTGGTTGGCGAATCGGAAGGAAATGAAAATGCAAGTAATTTTAACGTGAACGGAGTTTTCAGTAACGACGATGGTCTCCGCAGGTGACACATGGCAACGAAAATTACCCCGACGGCCACGTTCGAACGGTTGTCGCCAACCGCCTACTAGCCGCCGCCGGGGTGGGCATGTTCGTCCTATGGGATATTCCCACAGGCACGGGTCCGGGGCCTATGGTCAGGGTGTGCGCTGGCGATGAATCCGTGAACGCATCGCATCGGGCGATACCGTGAACTGGAAAGGCGCGCGCCGATGTTGTTGTTGCGGTTGCCGGGCGAGTTGTTGTTACGGTTCGCAGACCGGCAGTTCTGCGCGTTGTTGTTCCAATTGCCGCCACGTTTGACGCGGTTCGAGCCTCTAAAGCCCCTGGCCCAATCGAATGCGGATTGACGATTTTCGATTGCGGAATTGAAGCCGCTTACACGTCAAGCCCCGCATGGTTTTCAAAGAACACGGCCCGCAGGTTACGGGTGTCGGCGTGGCGGATGTGGCCCACCACGCTGCCGATGGAGCGGTTCAGTTCGTCGGCGGAAACAAAACCCTGCTCATACAGCTTCTCCTTTTGTATAACATTGCGCCGGAATCGACGCCATCCTTTTCGGCTGAGGCGAATCAATCCGGGATAAACGCGCAGGCCGAGAAACGACAGACCTTCGTGGGTCGGCGACAACACGACGGAACCAATTTTCACGGTCAGCGCCAAACGTTCGTCGAGAAAGCGCTCCACTTGGCTGAAGGCGTCCCAGAGTTCCGGCTTGTCGTTGCTGAAGAGCAGGAGATCGTCCATGTAGCGGACGTAGCCCTTGAGGCCAATTTCGTCCTTGATGAAGTGGTCCACCTGGTCCAGGTAGAAGTTGGCGAAGTGCTGGCTGGTCAGGTTACCGATGGGGATGCCTTTTCCCGGCGCGGTCCACGGGACGGGATGGTCGATAATGACATCGAGTAGCCAGAGCAGATCCCGATCTTTGATACGGCGGTGAAGGAGACGCTTCAGCATCTCGTGGTCCACTGAGTCGAAATACTTGCGGATGTCTAATTTCAGGTAGTACGGGAAGCGACGCATGTATCCCTGCGCTCGTTTGATTGCCGCTTGAGCGCCTTTGCCTTTGCGGCAGGCGTAAGAATCGAAAATGAATGACCTTTCGAAAATCGGCCCCAGCACCTTGCAGACGGCGTGATGGACCACCCGATCCCGGAAGCCGGTGGCGCAGATCATGCGTTCCTTGGGTTCTTTGACGATGAAGGTATAATAAGGACTGGGTGTGTAAGTTCGATGCTTCAGCTCACGTTCCAGGCAGAGAACTTCCGGTTCCAGGTCGAGCAGGAAAGCCGCAGTTTGTCGTTTGGCTTTCTTGCCTTTGGCAGCCCCATGAGCAGCATCACAGAGAGCATGGAAGTCGCAGACATATCGGAACAGGTCTCTGTGACGCTTCATGGATTCTTCGCCTCTTGTTGCTTACGCCAGCCGCCCAGCATCCTACCCGTTTCGTCGATTTTGGCTGATGCGTAACGATACCCTTTGTGGTCGAGGATTTCCATGTCATGGCAAAGTCGCAGGAGGATACGAAGTTGATCCAGCTTGGCGTTGATATCTGCGAGCAATCGAGCCTTGTGACGGGCATAGCGGGCAATCGTCAAGTCCTGGGTGATGTCCAAGGCCAAGTTCTCGATGCGCTGGCTCAAGGTGAAGCGCACCCGTTTGGGAAAGTTCTCTGTTTTGGCCAGCAGCCACTTTGTAAATTCGTACCATAGAACGAAGACCGGCGGCTCGGCGCTCATGGCTTGTTCGCTTTCGAAGCGTCATCCGGTGCGTCTTTAGTTTTCAGAATCTCCAGGATCTCCGCACCGTATTGTTCGGCTTTGGCCTCGCCGAAACCCTCCACCTTCAACAGACCGGTCTTATTGTCAGCGTGAAGCCTGATCATCTTCACGAGTTGCTTGTTGTTGGCGATTACGTAAGGTGGAAAACCTTCTTGTTTGGCTCGGGCCGCACGCCAGGATCGCAGGGCGTCGTAGACCGCCTTCTCGGCTTCGTCCAGGTCGTCGCGGGGATCGAAGCGGCGTTTGGGTGCAGGCTTCCGCTTCTCATCGGCAGCGATGTCCCGATAGGACAGCAGGACCGTCAGATACGGCGTCTGCTCGTGGACAAAGAAGTGCTCCGTCACCTCGATGATTTCACGGTCGGACTGGAAGTCCTGAATGGCGTGATCGTCAAAGCCATTTTTAGAATCAGAGAATGTAAGTGTGAAGATTTTCAGCTTCATGACAAGACTCCATAATGGCTGAAGAGCCCGTCACGACTGGATGATAGCGATTCTACAGTGGCACGGAATTTGCGGGGGGGGGTAAATTCATTCTCTTTTTCCAATACTCACTTGCTAAACCTCAAAAATATCGCGAGCGCTTCGCGCGACCAAAGGGGAGTTCCCCTTTGGAATCCCCCGGCCTCCGTTCCACTTCGGTCGCTTGCACGAAGGCGGAGCGGCGCTCGTTCCTCGCTTGCATCGCCTTTCGCGCTGCTCCCTACGCTACACTGCGGCCAGAAGGCATCTTTGCCCAAAGGGCAAAGTGCTAGAGGGCCTAAGGGCGAGACCTGGAAAGGCGCGCGCCGAGGCCGTAGCTGCGGCCGCCGGGCGAGAAGTTGTTACGGTACGCAGACCGGCAGACCCGCGCGTAGTCGTGCCAATAGCCGCCACGTACGACGCGGCCCGAGCCCGTACTCGGTCCCACAGGGTCGGTGCCCACATCCGTCTCATAATCAGACTGATACCAATCCCAGACCCATTCATACACGTTCCCGCTCATGTCGTACAAACCCCACGCGTTCGCTTCCTTCGTCCCTACGGGAGCCGTGCCGCCGGGATCGTTCGCACAGTAGACCGCGATCTGATCCAGGTTGCTGTCCAATGAACTGCACGTGCTCACCGTCGAAGCATTGATCGTCCCGTCATTCCCATCACTCTGGTAAAATGCCGTATACTGATTCCCACCTCGGATCGCATACTCCCACTCCGCCTCCGTAGGTAAACGATACCCTTCGCAATCCTGAGGTTTCGTCACCCCACCCGAAAGCGTCACCGTCGCAGAGTCGATGCCCTTCTGTGTCGCGTTCATGCACTGCATGTAGTCCGCGCCCACGCTCCCGCCTTCCTCACACGTCACGCTCGAAAACACATAACACGGCGTCAAGCCCGAATCCAATGACAACTCATTCGCATACGCCAACACGTCATACCACGACACCTCCTTCACAGGATGATCGTCCCCGCAACCATACGTGCAGTCCGAATCGTGCGTATCCACAGGGTTCCAGCTCATCACAGTCTCGAAATCCGCCTCCGTCACCTCATGCGCCTGCAACTCGAAATCGTAGGTTAGCGTCACTTCGTGCAGTTCCTCATTCGCTTCCCATGGCTCCCTCCCCGGCTCGTCAATGCAATTCCCAGGATACCCCACTGGGCAGTCGCCGTCAGGACTACCCATCCAGAAGGTGCCCGCAGTGATAGGAACAAAATCAGGGGTGGGTTCTATCTCCACATCTTCTTCCGTCTCATCGGATAATTCCTCGTCCTCGTCTTCGTCGCCGTCTACCGCTTCTGGCTCACAGTCTGGGTAGCCCTCGTAACCGTCAAGACAAGCGCCGCAATCCTCAGTCATAAACGCGTTGTCACAAGTACAGGAGCCATCGGTGGAATTGCAAGTGCCGTGGTCGTTACAAGGATCGGGCTGGCAGGGATCATCACGGCAGTCCGGGTAGTCGATGTAGCCTTCCAGGCAGGCAGAGCAGTCCGCCGTCATAAACTCGTTGTTGCAGATGCAACTACCGTCCGCTTGGTCGCAACTACCGTAACCGTTACAAGGATCAGGCTCGCAGGGATCATCCCGGCAGTCAGGGTACTCGATGAAGCCATCCTGACACGCCGAGCAATCCGACGTCATGAACTCGTTGTTACAAACGCATTGCCCATTGCCATTGCAGCTTCCGTGGTTATTCCGGCAGCTTGTACCGTTAGCCAAAGCTTCGTACCCACAGCTTTCAGTACCCCAGACGTAGATTCCCGACTTGCATTCCGCGTCCGGACAATTCGGTGCAACCGTTTGGAATTGCAGTACAAAATCCGTTTCAAGTGCATTACCCGAAAGATCCGCCAACCCAGCTCCCAACGTGAAGCTGTAAGCCCGACCATCTTCAAAATTTACGTCCGGCGTGAACACTACTGTTGCACCATTTTCCAATGTTGCCGAGCCGGAAATCGTCTCGCCAGTCAGATTTCGTTTCAACGTAGCGTTCACACTCGCCGAATCTAACGTCTCATTAAAGACAACTCGAACTTCCGTCAATCCCACGAGATTTTCCTGGCCATCCGCTGGCATACTCCAAAGCATCCGTGGAGACTCCGTATCCGCTACTTCATCCAGAATCACCATCCCGAGATTCCACGTGCCATTCTCAGGGACTTCACCGGAAATTTCTTTAAATAAACCCAACTCATCGTGAGCGATTTCTACTCGTGCCGTTCCAGCCGGAACTGACGAGACCACAAAACGCCCCTGAGCATCCGTCTGATCGTACAAATCCCACCCTAATGCGGGATACACGGTCACGCGGGCGTTCTCCACAGGCGTCCCCAACGGACTCAAAGCTTTTCCTCGCACGCTGCCTTTGGCTACGTTGTTCGGAAGTAACAGGACAGGAGCGTGCACGGTCTGACTCGGATCATCTGTTACCTCCGCTACTACCGAGGTCAGCGTGTCGTCTAAAAACGTCCCGTTTCGGCTGGCGGCAACCGTCAAATACGGAGACTTTTGACAGGACACTCGTATCCCGGAAATTGTGTAGCTACCCTGGTCGTTGGTAGTATCGTCCAGCATCCGGCCACGTGCTCCCATCGCAAACACACGGATATCACTGAGGTTTTGCTCTAAATCATCTTGGACTAGTCCCGTCACGGTATACTCTGGCAGACTGCCTTCCGGTTGGAAAAAACCACCTGCCGAGAAATGAGTTAAGCCACCCTCTATGGTTTCCAAAAGCGTACCATCGGCGTTTGCTTCTAGCACAGCAGCCTTTTCCCAAGTCAGAGTCGTGTCATCAAAGGAATGAAATTCGATTTGTTCCCCTGGAGCCAATTCTAGCGTGTTGGGTAGGGTCAGACGGGCAGGTTGAGCAAACCTTGTCCCATCCGGACCGAAATGGAACATTTGAACCAATTCTTTTCCTGCTGGTAGATCATAGGGAGCCGCTGATGGATGGCCTTCGCCCATGAAAAGAGTTGTCCCTGTACCATCGGGAAGCTGTACATCGTTTGCTGAAAACGCCAGAATTGCTCCATCAAGATTCGATGCGGATACCTGTCCCAATGACACCGGTTGTGAAGTCTCCACAGGCAGCAAGTCAACCACGAATACCGAGACCTCATCTTCTGGTAGTACTTGCTTGTACTGACGGGAATACATGCCTTTTACTGACATTGCTCCATCCGCAGCAAAAATTTGACCGCCGTCTTCGGGAAGGATTACAGCTCGGCCACGACTGTCGGTTGTAGCGAGTAAAGCGTCTTCTCCCCAAAGGCGCAACTCTGCTCCCGGTATGGGTTCACCTCTTGGGTTTACCACCAAAATCAATACAGTTTCCGGTGGTGCGCAACGGCCCGACAAGTCGATATCGCCGCTTGCTTCGCCCTCACTAGCATTGGTTTCGATGTGGATTGCTCCGGTCAATTGCCCAGCTTCTCTTGGAGAAAACACGACTGAACAGGAATGACTCAGGCCAGGTGCTATCAGAATGGGATGCTGAGAACTGGCGGTACAGGAATCGACGTCGAGACGATAATCCCTAGTACCTTCCGCTATTTCCAATTTCGTAATCTGCAGCGTTCGATTGCTCTGCGGATCTTCGGGAAGATTCCAAATCGTTAGCGATTGCGTTTCTTCTTCGCCGATATTTCCAGCATAGCCAAACTCTAAACGTGGCGTAACGTCCAGTCCTGATTCGCCTTTTTCATCGGCGAAAAGAGAAATTTCCAATAAATTACCCTGGAAGCCTTCTCCAATAATCTGCAAGGTCCCGGTATCGGAACCGGCGTCTACAGGGGCATACTGCAAATTGATAGCTAGATTCATCCCCGGTACCAGGACTACTGGGACTTCAATGGCTTGATCGCCTTGCAACATGGTTTGAACGGAGAATTCTGGTGTCGTGGCTTCGCTAGTCCGCACCACGGAAATTGTCAAATCCTCTTTGCCATCATTCGTCAACGTCAAGGTTTCCGTGGACGTATCTCCCAATACTACTGCCCCGAAGTGGGTTTCTTCCGGGCTGGCGGAAAGCAATCCCTGGGAATTTTCTTCGTCTTCTGGGAATGTTTCATTTTCGGGAAGGTCAGTAAAATCGGTAACATCGCTATCGCCTGTTGGGTTTCCTGTGCTGCCCCCAGAAGAACAGGAAACAAGGAATAGCATCATTGTCGACAGGAAGAAGAAACATCTAAAAGTTCCCATTGTTTTCCTCTTTTAAAGCGCTACAACTCTCGAAGAGTTACCGTTTGGATTGCTTTTGGGTCAATCGATACGACTTTTTCTATATGCCGAAGATACCATGAGGCAGCTTATCTGTAAACAGCGATTGAAAAGCAAAAAACGCAACCGACGTTTTCTGCCGATTCGACGACGAAAAGAATATTTTCGAAGATATTCCCTTGTCTGACTATTCCAACCACTGCCGCTGTTCGTCCCAATCCATCGGAATCGCTTTGCGAAGTTTTTCCAGCGATAATACAGAAGGTTCACGTCATCCAGGATTGCAAGAATGATATCCGGAGCCAGCAAAGTCAGATTGAGCGTCCGACCGACGTAAGCCCGGTCAAGACCAAGGGAATCTGCCAACTCGGCGAGAGTGGAAAAATGACCTTCTTCAAGCAATTCCTTCCAACAATGCACGCGTGCCAGAGCTAATACGATGGGTTTTAATCGGCGAGAAATCCTCGTCAGATCCAGGTTATTAGATATCCGTGTCACGTTCCTGGGGCTCGGACGATTCACTCACGTTGTCGGTGGACGATTCCAGAGAACTCGACGTATCTTCCAGTCTATTGTAGGTTTTAAAGTATTTTCCACCGATGCAGACTTCGCTGACTCGACCTTCCTCCGTTTTGGTGTCACCGGCTTTGCATTCCTCGCTTCCGGACTCCATACCGCATCCGTATCTCATACCTTCTTCTTCATCGTCGTAAACGGCCATACAGATAAAGTCTTTATCCAAACGCGTGCAATCGTACTCGAACAGGACGCCGTAGTCGCAATCTCGAATTGTTGACCCATCGCAGTTTGACTCCGTGCAGCCGTCTCCCATGCCACACTCCGCATCCCCTTCGTTGTCAAGGTAGCAATTCATACCTAAATCGCTGCAATCAAACGATGACATCACGCCGCCATCGCATTCAACGATATCCGAACCTTCGCAATAAGAAGAGTAGTTCTCACTTTCGCAGGTACCCGATCCGCACGTCGCCTCGCCATAGGAATTCACATAGCAGGTTTGCCCATCCTCGACCTTCGCACAATCAAATTCAATCGCGTAGCCTTCATCCGAGTCGCAGGACGTGCTAACGCTTCCATTGCAGCTATCAGTGAAGGACGATTCTTCACATACTCCGACGACTTTTTCCCCGTAGGAGTCGTTGGAACAGGCTGCGGCAGCCTCGCAACTCGTGACGCTCTGTATGCAGGTCAGCAAGTTATGGTAGAACTCTCCGTAGAAACTGTTGCTGTTCATGTACACGTCAAAGCTGGGAATATAACTCAACACCAATTGCGACGAGTCGCTCAGGCTTCCATCGTCGAAACAGGACGAAACCACATATGCATAATCCGCTGCCGCACTCATGAGATCCAGTTTCTTATCGTCGTCCTCGACGAAATACCCCTGAGTCTGGTATGCGCCCACTATGTCGTCAGAAGTTTTAAGTGCGATTTCTAGAGCGAACGCCTGCCCCTTGATGAAGTCGTCCTTTGCAAGTGTGCCTTCCAAGTACATGATGCTGGTTCCTTGGCCCTCCGCGCCAGGCAAAGACGCCAAGCCAGCGGTGACTTTAAGGTATTTCGTGGCGTGTTGGACATAGACGATCGCGCCGTCCACACTTTGGGCAAGCTGCGAATCGGTCAGAATCG
Source organism: Myxococcota bacterium (assembly GCA_963663525.2). Classification (GTDB taxonomy): domain Bacteria; phylum Myxococcota_A; class SURF-8; order SURF-8. The sequence goes on along the minus strand of CAXXHC010000001.1, from coordinate 23,682 downwards.
ACACTGTGAAAGAATCTCCCAACTCCGATCTCGACGGCAACGAAACTTGGGAGATCTGTGGCGCGGTCGTGGGATCGCTGAGACCGGTCGGTTTTTCTCCCTTAATGACGTCGGAATTGGCAAAGTTCAGGGCATCTGTCAGGCGGTTTCCCAGTGCCTCGGCGGTTTTTTCCGTATCCATGCTATTGTCATCGCAGGATGCAAAAGCTAGAAAAAAAGAACACATGAAGAACCACGCGATTAGTGAACGAGCACGGAACATTATGCCCTCCCTCTTCAAGATTTATAGAATAGGTTATCTTAACAATTGCAGGAGTTTTTTGTCAAGCAAGGACAGAAATGCAAACATTGGTCGAAAAGCACAGAGGACGCTTTTTTTCGATTCGATCACAGCCAGGATACAGGTTTCACTCGTCTAGTTGCCACCACCGGGGACTTTTTATCCTGCACTTTGTCTCCAAGCCTTTCTCTGCTCTCCCCAATCCACCATTGCTACCAGATCTCGAACGGATCGCTCCGTCATAAAACAAGCATCCGTTTCATCATCCGAACTTTCAGCAAACAAGATCAATTCCTGAATATCCGGAGCAAGCAATATCAAATTCAATATCTGTGTCACTCTGGCCCGGCTGAGGCCAAAAATCCTAGCCAATTCAGCACGATCTTTGACTTCACCAGAAGAAATCAACATTTCCATATGGTGAGCGAAGGCGAGCGTGTAGGCAAGCGGAATGGGATTTGATTCATCCGTTTCATTGGCCTTCAGTTTTGATTGACCTCTCGGCTTCGATCGTTGAAAGATCGTCTTTCTCCCGCGCTGAGCACGAAATATCTTTCCAGTGAAAACGATCGGAGAGGAAGATGGCGATTCCACTATCGGAACGTAGCATGCCGATGTCTCACTGTTGATTTGCGATCCTATTTCCAATTCATTGCTCATGCTCTTGCCTCTTCTGCCGCGTTGGCCTGGTCTCGGTAGTCCTGGCGATTCCGATCATTACCTTCCATGTCCCGTGAATCCTCCGTCCAATCCCGCATGATTACAGTCGCGGTATCTGTTTTCTCATTGACAACGACCTCCCGAACCAGTACCAGGACCAGTCTTTGCTGATTCTCCAACGTCATGGTTTGCCATAACACTTCGAAATTCTTCAGTGTCTTTACCACCCATGCAAAATCAGCTTGCGAATCGTTCAATGCATTGAGACGGCATTCCAGTTCCTGCATTTGCTTTTCGCTATCGGCCAGCAAGTTTCCAGTTTGATTCAGCTGATTTTCGATGAGCTTCCGTGCCGCACTGGAGATACCACTACCGAGACTTTCTACAAGCCGCTTGGTTTCAATGGACAACCTGCCGATTTCAGCAGCAAGCAATTTCCTTTTTTTGCCAAGCAAACCTTTCTCTTCCGCAATTCGAATTTCCAATGTTTCATAAGCAGCTTTACTAATCGTTTCATCTTGAGCTACTTCTTTGATTCTCTCGATCACAAAGGATTCAATGGCATCAGCAGGCAATGGCCTGCTTGGACAGGCTTCTTTTCCCTGTTTGTCCCGTGTAGAACATCGATAGTATCTGTATTCTTTGGCTTTCCCGTTTTTCCCTTTTTTCCTTGTCGATCCCGGTGTCATGGCTGCACTGCAATGAGCACAGCGAATCAGGCCGCGCAACAGATATGCAGGATTGTGAATAACTCTTGAGTTGCGGGAAGCAAATGTATTTCTATGTTTCAAGACTGCCCGATACCGGGACTCCTCGATAATGGCTTCATGCTCGCCAGGAACGATTTCATCGGCTGCTCGGATAAGCCCTGCGTATATCGGACTGGTTAAAACATAACCTATTGATTGTACCGTCCAAGGTCGTCTCCGTTCCGGTGAACGTTTTCGAGCTTTTATTGTTTTTAGCAAATCTCGCTCATTCAACGATCGTGCAACTGCGAGCGAGGATTGAGTTTCCAAATAGAGAGAGAAGATTTCACGGACGATCGCCGCTTCATTTTCGATTACTACAAGTTTTTTGTCTACGGATTGATATCCGAACGGCACGGTGCCACCCGTCCATTTGCCCCGTTTTCGAGATGCCAGCATTTTATCACGGGTTCGTTCCGCGATCATTTCTCGTTCGAAGACGGAAAAGGACATCAAAAGCGAAAGCGTAAGCTTTCCCATCGCATCGGCTGTGGAAAAGTTTTGCGTCACAGATACAAAGGAAACATGATGCTTCTCAAAAAAATCAATGATCCGTGCGAAATCCAGAAGCGAACGGGATAGCCTGTCCACTTTATACGTAACGATTACATCGATTTTGCCCGATTCGACATCTGCCATTAATCGTTGAAAGGCCGGGCGATCGATATTGGCTCCCGTGTACCCTCCGTCGTCATAGGGGGCTGGCAACAATGTCCAACCTTGTACTTTCTGATTTTTGATATACGCTTCGCAGGCTTCACGTTGGGCGTCTAGAGAATTGAAATCTTGCTCCAGACCGGCGGAGGTGCTTTTCCGGGTATAAATAGCGCAGCGTTTCATGGGTTTTGCATTTGGAGAATTCGTGTTTTTTCTGCTTGTTCCGTTACCCTTCATCGATCAGAGCCCCGGTGCTGCTGGGTCAAATTAAAAAACAAATATCCATTCCAGGACGTACCCGTGATTACTTTTGCGATTTTTGATAGCGAGCGGTAGGCCTGGTCCTGGTATTCGAAGCCGTTCCCCAGCACTTTCACTTCATGGGTGATGCCTTTATGTTTCTTGGTGATAACGGATCCAGGCAGTGGCAAGCGTGGGTCTTTGGGATGGACAGGCTTCGGCTGATCCTGGCTGGTCGCCTTTTTATGAAATCGAACCGGAGCATCAATTGCCAATTCTTCAATCCTCTGTTTTGCCCGTTTGGATAAACCGCCTTCGGCAATTTCCTGAATCCGCCAGGCAATTTTCTTTCTCAAGTAGTCTTTGTTGAAGGAACGGGAAGCCTCGCCGAACAGGTCTTGGTATTTTGTTTTCAGCTCGGTGACGGTCATATGGGCTAGTGCCGATAGCTGCTCGGTGATACTGCCGATTTCTTTTCGTGCATGTACGGCTATTTTCTGCTTTTGTGTTTTTCTATTTCCTGTCGTCATTTCATCCTCCTTCGTTTTCATGCTCTTTTTTTCGAGCGGTTTCGATTTCTCACAGTGGGATGAACGCTTGGTTTCTCAACAATATCAAGAGCTTTCTGAGAATGAATGGCAGAATTCGAAGCAGATTCACACCCATGGATATTGACGGATGGTTCATGCTGGACAATCAGGAATTCCAGGAGCGAATCCGCGAGAATGGCGATCGCATTCGATGGAGCATTTTTCACAGATAATGCATCTTTATGAAGAACGCCTGTCATCATCCATCTCCTCTTTCCAGTTTCGCCAGGTGAATCCGGTTGCCCAACCGACCCTTGCGATGTTCCACATGAATTTTTCCCGCCTGCTCCAACGCACGCACATGGTCTTTGATCGTACTTTTGCTGCGATTGATGCTTTTCGACAGCGAGCCAATGCTCTGAGGACCATGGCGACGCAGGCGATTGATGATTTCCCGGTCCACTTGACCATGCTGTGGACTACGAGGAGATCGTGATGATTTTCGTGTGCGAAATTTCCGCATGAGTGGAGGCGGAAAATGACGGTGATGAAGGCAACCCTGATCCTCCGGATGAAAAGCCACTGCGATTTCAATCACGGATTCAAGCTCTCGCACGTTCCCGGGCCAAGGATCGTTTCGAAACATGGTCAAGGTCTGAGGATGAATCGACGTGATGATTTTGCCGTACTTTGCTGCGTCGCGCTTCACGAATTCCATCGCCAAAGGCTCTACGTCCATCGGTCGTTCCCGCAAAGGCGGTAGATGTACGGGATACTTGGCCAGGCGATAATACAGATCTTCGCGAAACTCTCCTTTGGCGACCATCTTTTCCACATTCCGGTTGGTGGCGGCCACGATGCGTACATCCACGATCTGGGATTGATCCGATCCGACTTTGTTGAACTCTCCCTCTTGCAGAACACGCAACAGCTTGACTTGCGCCTGCAGCGGCAATTCTCCGATTTCATCGAGAAACAGGGTGCCGCCATCGGCCTTTTCAAACGCCCCTTTGCGTCTCCGGTGCGCGCCGGTAAAGGCACCTTTTTCGTGACCAAACAACTTGCTTTCGATCAGGTTCTCAGGGATAGCTCCGCAGTTGATGGCGACAAAGGGTTTGTTTTTACGGCGGGAATGATGGTGAATGCTTTTCGCGAAAAGCTCTTTGCCTGTTCCCGTTTCGCCGATGAAAAGAATAGGGATGTTCTTCGGGGCGAGGACGTTGCGAATTTCATGAAGCGACGAGCCTGCCTGCGGGGGGCGATAAGGGCGAAAAACAGTGAAAACCTCACAAAAGGTAGGAAGAAAATGGCAGTGAAACGACGGAAACAGCAATGCACGGCCAAAGCCAAATCCACAGGCGAGCGATGTCGGCGATGGGCCGTGAATGGAAGCAATGTGTGTCGCCTGCATGGCGCGGGTGGTGATCGTTCAAAAGCCGGTCGCCCCAAGGGACATCCTAAAACCGGTGGAGGACCACCCCCTGAAGGCAATCTAAACGCGAAAAAGCACGGAGCCTATTCGGCGCGCCTCCAGCCAGAGGAACAGCCGCGCTACGAATCCATCCGATCTCGCTACGAAGGAGGTTTCGAGAACCTCTCCGAGATCGACAAGGATTGTATTCACCGCCTGGCGATGTTCGAGGTGAAGCTGGAGACGGCTCTGGAAAGCGGAGCGGCGGGGGACGCACTGGAACCTCTGCAGCGAATGATCCACCGGGAACTGAAAGCGCTCCAGGCCACACGCGAGGCCAAGGATACGTCCATCGCCACCGGCAACTCCCCTGCCGAGGTGGTCGCTGCTTTATTCATGAAAGCACAACGGTTGGGAATCGAAGGTGACACAGTTCAAGCGCTACCGGATCCGGACGTGATCGATGTGGATGTGGTGGAAGTGAAAACGGGCGATTCAGAGGCAAAGGGAAAAAGCAAATGAAACACTCACGCTACCTGGATAACTTCGATGCCTTTCAGATTGCGGAAGTGCTTGACGTTGATGGTGGCGATCCGGGTGATCCCATGTTCAAGCATAGTGCCGTAAATGATGAGGTCGAAAATGTGTGCTGAAGTAACGGATTTTTCTTTTGCGGTTTGCAATGCAATATCCATTGCTCGTTCTCCGGGTGAGACGACGCTCACAAAGCCGGTGTTCCGGAATTTTTCCAGCAGACGAATGAACTCATCCGGAGTCGCTGGCACTTTAAAGAACCGTTTTGATGTGGCTGCAATAAATGCTTCTCCTCCTATTTGTGGAGAAAACGCCAGATGTTGCCTGTTCTTTAATACTTCATCCAAAAATGCAGAAGAGGCTTTGTGGTGCTCATGGCTTTTTGCGAAATGCGCGACGATTACGTTGGCGTCAACAAAAATCATAATTCCCGATCCTCGTAAAGCGTCTCGCGGTCAGGGGCGGGAGCAAGTTGTTCACCAAGATCCAGGGCACCACTTAGTTCCGCCATTTTTCGCCGGGCAAGATTCCATTTATCTTCGTCGTCCGAAACCTTTGTCAGTTCATTTAGTCTGGCGAAAAAACGTTGCAGCTCGTGTTCGGGGAGCTTGCGAACTATCTCCAATGCTTGTTCGGCGGTCATCATCGGGCCACCTCCTTTCCAATCCCAAGATACCACGACCCGTAAACACAATCAATATCGAAACGAATCCGGTCACTTGGATCCGTTTCGTGAAAAGCGCGAAAAAAACGTCGTTCAACACGCCATCTCGATTTCTGCAAGTCCGCGAAAACTGGCGATTCAGGGTTGGCGAACATCGCGTCCAAGACGACTTGGACGATAAAAATCAACAAGCATTACAGGAGGTTATCTTATGTTCTACGAAGTAACATGTCCACATTGTTCCGGGTTGGCCGAGTGGCGGGGATGTGCATCCTGCGGCGATGATATGGGGATCCTGGTGTGCCGCAAATGCGGATTCACCATGCCGGGGATCTCGTTGTCCTCGCTCGATACCGGGACCGACTCCGGAGAACAAAAAGCAGATGAAAATCAAGACGTTGAGGGGGATACATGCCGCCGGTAGTCTCACAGGCTTTCGATCGCGTCCTCCAGGAACTCGGCGTCCGGATGGACGTAGATCCGGGTCGCCTCGATCGTTCGATGTCCCATGGCCCGGCCTACCAGGACGAGATCCTTGGTTTTGCGGTACAGCCGTGTGCCGAAGGTATGACGCAGCGAATGAACGGTGAGTCCTGGCCTGTTGATTCCGGCCCAGGTCAGCCAGAGTTTGAAGCGGGTTTGAACTTGCCTCGTGGAAATCCTGGTGTTTCGGTTCGAAAGAAAGAGTGCCGTGGAATGGGTGTCCATGTCGGCACGGATTCTCAGGTATTTACGCAGCCATCGTCGGAGATCGGAGCCCAGAAAACGTGTTTCCGTCCGTCCTCCCTTGGCCTGGATGGTGAGATGCTTGGTTTCCAGATCCACATCGGCGATGTCCAGGCCGACCAGCTCGGACAATCGGATCCCTGTGCCGAGCATAAGCACTGCCATCACTCGATCTCGTTGTGCAACGGTTCCCTTCCGGGAGGTCAGTTCTCGGAGGAATCGTTTTCGTTCCGGCTCGGTAAAGGCCGAGGGCGACTTTCGGGAGGCTCGATGAATTTCCAAGGCTCGGGACGGATCGCGGTCGACAACACAGGTCTGTTCCAGCCATCGCCCAAACGATTTCAATGCAGCCTTGGTTCGGTTGATGGTGACCTCGGCTTTTCGTTCCCCGGAGATCTTGAGACGAACCTCGTCCGAAGCGACGAAGCGAGCGATCCTGTCCGGGGTCAGGGTATTTACCAGAATGTCCCCGAGGAAGACATGAAGCATGTCGAGATCCCGATGGTAACCCTCGATGGTCCTTGGACTTTTTCCGTTTGCTCTCAAGTGAAAAGCGAAGTCCTCGATGGCCTGGAAAAGACGCATGGGTCACTTCCCCCGTTCGATGATTTCGAAGAGATCTACTCCGGGAACCAGAGACAGGGATCGATTCACTCCAATCCAGTCGACCTCGATCTGAGCCAAGGGGCCTTCGGTGACTTTGACTACGACACCTACCGTGCCGGATGGGATGGGATCGGGGTCGTCCGGCATGGCAATCAAGCGAATGGTATCGCCTTTTTGTACGTGCATGGCATTCTCCTTTCTGATCAAGAAACGGCCTCGGTCATGAATACCGGGACCGTTTCGAGTGGGGATCGATTAGGCTTCCGTTCCAGTTTCAACTTGTTGGTTGGGTTCCTCGGCGGTCGGGGATTCCGTGTTGTCCTGCTTATTCATCGCTTGGGATCGCTTCTCTTTCGGTTCAATAAATCTCCGTTCCTCTTTGGGGAGCGCGATGGTTTTGCTGTACCCCTGCTCGTTCCACCAGACGAGGGCAGCGCGGACGATGCGTCGGATCTGCAGGATGCTGGCCTGGGCTCGTGGTTTCAAACCATCCTTTCCCGGTTGCATGGTGGCCGCTTCGCTTTTGAAAAACGTGCTGACATGGACCGGCAGGATGTTGCCGACCTCTTTGTCTTCGCCCATGGCGGCGATCAGCAAATCGAGAGTCCTTCTGGCTGTCCCGAGGGTGCTGGGCTTTTTGCCGATGGCTTTCAGGTGTTCCAGGTACTCGGCGCAGGCTTGTTTCAGGGTTACGGTGGTCATGGCTTCTTCCTCCTTTTCGGGGTGGGTGACGATGGCCGGGATGGGTTACGGTCCAGCCGGTCCGTTGCGGTATCCTTCGCTTGTGATCAAGTATTTCATCCGTTCCGGATCGAGTTGTACGCTCGGGTGTGTAGCGGTCATGAATTCAATGGCGGCGACCACCGGCAGCACGGCCTCGCCCGATACCCAGACCGCGATGGGCGCTCGCCAGTCCTTTGGATCGCAGACCAGGTTGAAAACCTGTTTCAACTCGTCGATGTCGTAGCCTTTGTAGCGGGAGAAGTCGTCGTTCATTCCGATGAGATCCGCCTGGATGGTGATGCCGTCGATCGTGGTTTCGAGGATGCGTGCCTGGCCGTTCATGGTCGTGCTCATGGTTCTTTCCTTTCAGCAGTCGTGATTGGGGATGGTGACATAGCGACCCATGTCCGTGTCCCAGGTCCAGGTGGTTCCCCAGTGATCGCCGTGAATCTCGTTCAAGGTTTGTTGATGCAGGCTGCGCAGCGTTCCCATGGCCATCGTGCGGGTGGCCTGGCGGTCGGCGAGGCCGTGGTATTCAATCTCGTCGACGATGCGGTTGCGGTCCGTGGCTTCTTCCCAGCAGTGGGTCTGGTAGCTGTAATTCGTATCCCAGAGGGCATGTTGGATGGTCTTTCCGGTGGCGTCTTTCGCGTTCAGCGTTTTGATCAGGCGGGCCATGGTTTTTCTCCTTTAGTCGTCGATGTCTTCGTTTTTCAAAAAAGCTTCGATCTGATGCAATTCGTGGCTGATATGCCCCAGGTCGCCCGCGAAGCCATAGTTCCGTTCGTCTTGTTTGAATTCCCGCTGGTGGCGATCCAGTTCCTTGCGGATCGTCTCCATCCGCTGCCTGATTTCTTTCATCCGGGTTTCGTAGGTTTGTTTGGCGCTCATCATGCTCTCCTTGGTTCGGGGTTGGCGGTTTGTCTCGCGTTGTCCATGTCATGTTGCGAAAGGTGTTCCAGTTCTCATGGTTTTCGAAAAGAAATGCGACGTGCCAACCCTGCGGATTCTTTAGGCTTTTCGGGTTTCGGAATCTGTGTGGAAATCTTGATTTCTCTCTTTGCCGAACCATGTGACCCACAGGGTCTACGCCATGGACGCAAAAGGTCTACGAATCTCCAAATCCCCGGAATCTCGCAGGAATTTCGCTTGAAAGAAGGGTCAAAGATTGACACCGAACAGCGTCAAAGTTCGTCGCTATGGGTCGACTTTTGGGGAAAGCCATATTTGCAACTTCAAACTGGCGATCTGAAACATCGTCTTTTGCTCATGGGAAAGTTACCGGACAAAGCCTGGGATGCACTCCGGCAATGCCTGAATGCAGGCGGAATCTTTCGTGTGTACTCGACGCCGAATGGTCTCAGAAACACTGCGTACTACCGCATCACCCAAAGCAAATCCTGGAAAATCTTTCGCTGGCCGAGTTGGATGGCACCCGACTGGTCGGACAAACGTGAACAAGAGTTATTGGATTTCTACGGCGGGAAAGATACCCCCGGTTGGCAGCATGAAGTCGCTGGCGAGCATGGGAAAGCGGGCTCAGTGAGCAATGGGGGGACGGCCATTTGATCTTCAAGGGATTGCGCGTGACGTATCGAAGGAAGAAATTGCTGGTTTGAATGGGGGGGATACATAAGTGCCTATTTTCCTTCACTTTTTCTTTAGAGATTCTTATTTCCTTGTAGCTTGATTTGACAATCAAGGAACACCGTATAGGATACGTTATATCGATATACATCTGAGACAAACAGCAATAGTAGATTAGGGAAGTACCGGAGTTTGAACTGGCTGTTCACGGCGCTAAAGGAAAGGGCGGGGCAATGTGCAAACGGTTTTAATATGCTTGTTCATGGCTCCTCCGGGGGAATGGGTTGGCAGGCTTGTTACCAATACCAACTTGGATCACCCAAAGGAGACTTTTATTCAATTATATCAAATGGTTATGTTGTTTCGGCGAACCCCGAAACTTGAGTCAATCAAAAGGAAAAACCGATGAAAAGACTCGGGGATACCAACCGATCCGATCTTCTTCCCTCGTGTGTAACGGTGTTTCTACTGCTCCTGGCTTGGTCCGGATCGGTATCCGCTGAAAACGAAACCGGCCTAGCTGCAGGAAATCACGATCACCAAAATACGGAACATGAATCCCGTCCAGGCATCATGGTATGGCGGCTGGAAGCCAAAACCGGCGTTTCCGAGAAGGATATCGATTCTTTGTCGAGTTACTTGATGGCCGAGGTGGAGAAATACTCCGGCAGGCAGGTCGTTTCCTACCAGGATACGGAATTGGTGTTGAGAACCGAGGAAAAAAGGCAACAAGTCGGGATGGAATGCGACGACAAATGCCTGGCGGAGATCGGTCATGCCTATGGAGTTCCCGAAGCGATTGCCGGTGATCTCGGTCGTGTCGGCGATGTCTGGATTCTGAACATCAGGAGAGTCAAACTTCGTGGCGTCGGAGTCCTGAAACGGGCCAGCCGTCAAGTCAAAGGTAAAACCATTGGTGCTATGGTCGATACCTTACCCGGAGCCGTTGCAGAGTTGTTCGGCAAGAAAGATATGCGTACGTATCGGGTCGCCGCCTATTCGACCTTTTTCCCCGGTCTTGCCTTGGTGGCTTTGGGTGGCATCGGAACCTGGCAAATGAAAGACGCCTGGGACGAATACAAAAAAAGCGGCGACAGCGCCGCGGCGGATCGTCACAAGGCGTGGAAAGGGGTATCGACCACGTGTTACATCGTTGGTGGAGCGGCCATGGCGACGGGAATCACGTTATGGGTGCTGGAAGCCGTCGAGAAGACGGAACCACGTTCGACGCCACGAGAGAGCCCTGATGTGAGTTTTCTCTTCGTACCCGTCGAAAATGGCGTGACCGTGGGGATCGGTGGGAGATGGTGATGATGAACGATGTTCAATCTTCAGCAACCAATGAAAAATCTCAACTTCCGTGTTTCGGTGTTCCGTTATTGGTCGTTTGTTTCTTGTCATTGGTTGTTTTCCTCCCTGCCTGCGATTTCTGGACTTTGGAAGGGCCGGAAATTTCAACAGGCGACAGCGATGCGGATATGTTCAATTCCGAGGATGAGGAAACACCGGACGCCATCGCTCGTATCGTTTCCATTGAAGGAACGGGATTGCAGAGGTCTATCAATCTTTTGGAAGAGGATCGAAGCAAGTGGGAAAACTACTCGGGTAGTCGCCAGGCAGCTACCCGAAGAGTCTCTTCGGACGATCCCACCCTCGTCATAAGTTTCGAGAACGTCGAGGACGTCGAGTATATCTCCGCCGAGGATGAAGAATACGGAGGAAAAATTGTCTTCAGTTTCGAAGAGGACGACAAAAGCATCGTTAGAGAGGGAGAAAAGACCATGTTGACCATTCAGGCGAAATTTGGACATATAACCGGCAAGATCGCCGCAGGCTTGTTTTTCCTGACAGCCGTTACAACCGCTGGTTATGTAGAGGCGAAGGTATTTTTCCTCCAAGGGGAATCACCTGAACCGGAAGTCGAATCACCAGGAGAAAACTGCACCTATGGCGGGATAAAATTTCCTAAGAAAGATGGTGGGTATGAATACGTTTGCAAGGGTGATAAAGGGGAACCTGGCGATGCAACTTCATTCGCTACGTGTGCGAACGGTTCCTGCACTGTAAATAAGGATCTAAAGGTGGAGGGTCAGATCTCAATCACGGAAGATCCCGACTGTCCACCGAGCTACGAGCGCGTAGATGATGCAACGATTCCGGCAACGGAATACTATTGCAGGAAGTGGGTCAATGACGGTGAAGATAACCAAGTTGGAACTGAGGACGACGGATTCGACGAGATGGTTAAAGTGGGCGATTTTTGGATCGACCGATATGAGGCGACGGTTTGGGAAAAAGCTGACTGTTCGGGTATTATTTACGGTACTAATGAGCTAACCGACGCAGATCAGATGAACGATGTGGGATTTATCAACAATGGAAATTACCAAGTAAAACTTTTTGCATGTTCTATCACAGGAGAACTTCCAACAAGGTACGCAACGTGGTTCCAAGCACAACAATCCTGTGCTCTCTCCGGTAAACGTCTTTGCAGCAACGCCGAATGGCAGCTAGCTGTTAGTGGCACACCGGATCCAGGTTCATGGCCTGATTCAGATCCAGTTGGTGGATGTACTCAAGGCCCGAGCGTCAACAGCGGTCAACAATGTGTTACATGCGGCAATGGACCTAGAAGCACAGGATCCTCCTGGTCAGGCCTTTTTTCAACGTCATGTATGTCAAATTGGGGTGCCTTTGATATGATCGGTGGTCTTGGAGAATGGGTGGATCTATGGGGACAGTATGGTTTGCCATGGATGACGGAAAATGAGCATAATAATACTATATTACCATGGCCTGAAGATTATTTTTCTGACTTAACTGGTTCTATCAATGGAAGTACATTTGAGAACAGGAATGGGATGCCTGCCTCACTAATAAGAGGAGGGTATTATACAAATGGCGAGAATGCTGGAGCTTTTTTTGTTTTAGCAGACAATGGCCCATCTGACTCTGGTTGCTATACAGGCTTCCGCTGCTGCCGGAGGTAACGCCAATGCCTAATCCCCAAGTTCTGATCGACGATGGGAAACCCCTCAACCCGCACCTTATTATTTCGTTCCTTTTTATTTGTCTTTTGGCATTGGCTTTGTGCCTTACGGGTTGCGATTTCTGGACGCTGGAGGGGCCAAAGAGCACCCAGGGTACCGGAGAACCGCTCTATACCCCGACGAACGAGTCCATAACCCCGATGGGGACTTCCTATACAAGCAGTTCCTCGTGGGGCGTTTTCGGGGGGATCGTTGCCGCCCCGAAGGCAACGAGTTCCTCCAGCGCCAGTTATCGGATAACGGGGAAAGCAGTCTACACTCCCCCCAAGGATTAAGAATATGAAACAATCAGCTTCTTTTTTTCTATTCTTTTGCCTATTGGTTTTCACCGCGGCGGGCCATGCCCAAACCGCTACGACCATTCAGTACCAAGGCACCCTGTTCGACTCTTCGGGAGCACCGGTCACGGGAAACAAGGCCATTGTCTTCCGGATTTTCGACAAATCCGAGCCGGAAGATTCTGAAACCTCTTTATGGCAGGAAACGTTGGCCGTGGATATATCGGACGGCTTCTTCACGGCGATGCTCGGTACGATCGTCGAATTGTCCGACGACCTTTTCAAAGAGTCTGAACTCTGGGTCGAGTTGGAGATTTCGGGTGAAACGCTCTCGCCTCGCCAACCCGTCAGCGCCGTACCCTGGGCACGAAGGGCGTTTTCGGTGGAAGGCCCGGTGGAGGCTACGACCATCACCAGCGATGGACCGATGTCGATAGGTGACTCCGAAGTCGTGAACGCCGATGGCCAGTGGGTGGGAAGCATCTCCATCGAATCGAACGAGTTCGAGTGTTCGGGCTGCGTGGACAAAGATGACCTGGCTCAAAAATATTACACGACCGACGAAACTTACACGCGAGACGAAGTGGATACGGCTATTGAAGAAGCCCCACCGAAGCTGGCTCCGGGACAAACCTATAATTTGAGTTGGTTTCGAACCAGCGACGGAGTGATTACCATCAAAGGAGCGGATGGGAGTGATTTAACTTCAGAAAATCCCGGATACGTGAGCGTCCCATCGACCGACATCCAGGGAGGATGGATCACGCTGGCCGTTCCCGAAAATCACCAATTCCACGATGCCGGACATGCTCAATCGAATCTGGAGGGGTGGACGTTTGGGGTCACGGGAGGTGTAGTGTTGGACGCGTGGATACCAATCGGAATTTACGCGATTCGAAAGGATAACAACGGAGAGAACCTCAGATTTGGTTTTTCACGTTCCCCGACGATTGTAAAAACAGGATCTTCGGAGTTGCTCGGAAATAAAAATGATGAGCCTACAACATCAGACCAGAACAATGTATTCATCATCGGTGAAGATACTCCTTCAGATTATGCAAGTTGTCCTTCGATACTGATCGGTGGCGCGATGATGATCAAACCTTCATATGAGGACGACTGGCAGATTATTGGTAGCAGTTACAGGGCAGGAATAGGACCTATCGCAATCGATTATACTTTCAGCACAACTTACGCCTTTACTACAGGACAGAATGGGGCTTTTGCCGGGTCTTTTTTTTCCGTCCAAAGTCAAGGATGCGATGGCACAAACGACCTGCCAACGTGGACGCCTTTAGAAAAGGTGCAGTATAAATTTACTTTAAATCGAGCTGGAATAATCGATATCAGCTTCACAACAACTTTAGCAGAAAGCATGTCCAACGGTGATTGCGAAGGTAAGCTGGCACTGATATTGCCATATTTACCCATTGGTGAAGTTGGAGGGGGAAATTTTATCATACCTATCGGGCGAGCGAAAATAGGAGGTACTGATAAACTGGTTTATGGAGCTTATTCCAATGTTTCATATCCAATGACACTATTTTCTGATGCAGGTGACATCAAAGCGAACATGTTTACGGAAAGTAGTGACAATTTAAACATCAAGCTCCATTATAAAGCTTTTTAAGGACTCTCATGAAAGCAAAATTCCTTTCCATTCCAGCTTTTTTCATGCTGATCGCTGCAGTTCTGATCGTCTTCACCAATAGAGAGGATGAGAAGAAAGAAATCCCATCTGGCAATAACAGTATCGTAAATAATAAAATGTTACATGTGAAGGAACCATTGCCGTCGAGCGAGACAGATCCAGAACGATCTCATGCTGTTCAAAAAACAACGGAGAAGTTCGATGTTGCTGGTCGGTGGTCGAGCCTTTTGGGAACCATCGAAATCGGTACATTGTCCGGAAAGGTTATCGGCACCTTGGAATCTCCAAACTCCGATATCACAATGGAGCAAGGAACCATGGTTCTGGAAGGGGTAGTGATCGAGGATTGCCTATCCGGCAAAATCCGTCTGGATGCCCCCGGATGTCCATCCGAAATCTGGGGATTTGGCGTCCTGTTGCTGGCAGAAGACGGAAATGTGCTCTCCGGGTCGGTCCATTTCGATTCCAACGGATGCCGCGTCCAGGGCGTAACCGGTGAAAATGGTTTGTACTGGATCCGAGTTGCCTCGAACGAACCGGCAACGGAAACAATATCCACTCCTGCCCAACGGCAACCCAAATACGTTCTCACTTCGAAAACAAAAACCTCCGAATCCCTTTCGAAGGATGGTTTCAAGGAAGAAAACGACCTTCAAGAAAGCGATCATGGACTTATGGCTAGGAAACGAGGTCGGGAACAGGTTCTTACTGGACCGCCTCCCTTGCCTGGAACATACGATCCTGGAAACGCACTGAAACGCACCGACCAAGCCTTTTTATTGAAGAAAAAAGCCCAAGCCATGCTTCAAGCAGGACGTTTCGAAAAGGCTAGGAATATGTTTGAGGCCGTTCTTCAAGAAAATCCATGCGATCCATTTGCAATAAATGGGATAGGTGTTACGTACGCGAGTCGCAACTTGTACGATGAAGCGCTGGTTTATTTTAAAAAGGCGCTGTCCTGCGATCCTACATACATGGATATTTATTACAACATGGGCTGTGTGTACGCTCGCAAAAGCAACCCCGACCTTGCCATACGATATCTGAAAATTGCGTTGATGAACGGTTTCGCCGAAGTGAAAGTCATGCGTGAAGACCCGGACCTTCGCCCGCTCCATGGCAATTCAAACTTTCAGGCTTTGCTTCGAGGGGAGTTTTAACCGGAAGTTCCCAGCCATTTGAGGCAGTAGAAATCCTCTAGAAGCAGGAAAACACAGCGAGTATTGCTCGTGTTTTGCGTTTCCGGAAACACACATGTAGGCATGTAACAGGAAAGTAATCGCTTGACATGTATCTCTGCAAGTGTTACAAGTAGGCATGCATATACACATCGTACCCAACAGAAAGTCCAGACCGGCGATTTTACTACGCGAATCCTACCGAGAAAACGGCAAGGTCAAAAAGCGTACAATCGCAAACCTTTCCTCGCTTTCCCTTGAACAAGCTGAAATGCTGAAACTCGTTTTAAAGGGAAAGAAAATCGCGGAGGTTGACAAGCTTTTCGACAAGATCGCCTCAAAGCATCATGGACATGTGGAGGCTGTCCTATTGGCGGCGAAGCGACTCGGTGTCGACAGACTGATCTCCTCCAGGGCCTGCCCCGAACGGAATCTCATCGTGGCCGCGATCGTGGCCCGCATCTGTGAACCCGATAGCAAACTCGCCATGACCAGATGGTGGAAAGACACGACCCTGCCGGAGTTGCTCGATATCGGCGAGGCGAATGAAGATGACATTTACTCCGCCATGGACTGGCTTTTAATGCGCCAAAAGCGTATCGAAAAGAAGCTTGCCAAGCGCCACCTGAAACAAGGCGATCTGGTGATGTACGACCTGACGTCGAGCTATTTCGAGGGGGAAACCTGTCCGCTGGCGGCGCGCGGCAAGAGTCGCGACCGGAAGCGAGGAACCTTGCAGGTCAACTACGGACTCGTCACGGACCGCCGAGGCAATCCGGTGGCGGTTTCCGTCTTCGAAGGCAATACCGCCGACCCGACGACCCTCATGGCTCAGGCCGAGCGGGTGCGAAACGACTTCGGCATCGACAGCATGGTGTTGGTGGGAGACCGCGGGATGATCACGCAAAAACAGATCGACGAGTTGCGTGAAACCGGCGGCTTCGACTGGATCACCGCGCTTAAATCGGGCGGCATTCGCAAGTTGATGAAAGGCGGCGATCTGCAGTTGGATTTGTTCGATGAACGGAATCTTTTCGAGTTCGTTCACGAAGATTACCCGGGCGAGCGCATGGTTGCCTGCCGCAATCCCTTGCTTGCCCGCAAGCGGGGACATAAGCGCGAGTCGATGCTTGAAGCAACCGAAAAGGAGCTTGAAAAGGTCTGCTCGATGATTGAGCGCGGGAGGCTGAAAGGCCGGGACAAAATCGGCCTGCGTGTGGGTCGGGTGATCAACAAATACAAAATGGCCAAACATTTTCTACTCGACATCCGAGATGACGGCCTCGATTTTCAACGTGACGAGAAGGGAATCGCCGATGAGTCGGCGTTGGATGGCATCTATATCATTCGCACGAGCCTGTCCGAAAAGCGGATGGATGCGGACGAGACCGTACGCAGTTACAAGAATCTAAGCGCCGTGGAGCGGGCCTTCAAATCCTTAAAGAGCATCGATCTTCTGGTGCGCCCGATACGCCATCGGACGGAAGATCGCGTGCGTGCGCATATCTTTCTTTGCATGCTGACTTACTACGTGTATCGGCGCATGCTTGAAGCGCTAAGGCCGTTGCTCTTCGCCGACGAAGATCGGGAAGCCAAGCGAACCCGCGATCCGGTGGCCCCGGCCAGGCGATCTGAAAAGGCGAAGGAAAAAGTATTCCGCAAAAAACTTGACGATGGCAGTGACGCTCACAGCTTTCGCACGCTGCTTCATCACATGAGCACGATCACGAGAGATCTCTGCCGCCAACACCAGAACGATGACGACGTACAAACCTTCACCATTGACACGACACCCAACGATAAACAGCGCCGGGTGCTCGAACTTCTGGGAGGTATTTCGCTGTAGGCAGAGCGGCGCATTCTCATTTCAAACCATCTCATTGATCTTATTGGTGTTTTTCGCGTTCCGGCCATGGGAACTTCTGTTTAACCACAGGATAGGAAAATGAGGTTAAAATGCAAAATAAAGATTGGCTTATTGCTGCTCTTGTGTTGATTATCCTGCTGCTGTCAGCCATTTTGTATCAGGCTACTCAAGAAAATTTTGATCCTGAACAGGAAAAGAGAGGTTTCCCATCAGATCCGAAACTTACCCGTGACGCAGCAGACACCTCGAACGCCGGGGAGGAAATCGTAAATAGGCAAGAGAAGAGCGACGCAGTTTTCCGAAACGGCTACAGGGAACCGAGTAGCGACGAAACTCTTCAGCCGCTCTCGCCCAAAGAGGATATACCGTCATTGGATTCGCGGTTTGAAGTCGTAGCCGGGAAAAGTGAACCGAACACATTGGATTTACAAGATGAATCGGCCAACAGCGAACACTACTCGATCTACCATTCGGAGAAATCAACAGATCGTCTCATCCTGATTTTCAGCCCTGGTGATTATCAGTCTATCCATCCTCTCATCCTTACTTTGGTGAGGGTGAACGAATTTTTCGTCAATTACGATTTCAAGGTGCTTGCGGTGCTCGATGCGTCAAACTACAAAAATTTAAAGAATCTGAGTCCCCAGGATCCTCAACGCTCCATACTTCTCAATCTCGACGAAGATTCGTACTCACTGAATCGTCAGCACGAGATTTTCTTCGGATCCTATCACGATGATGATTTGGACAAGCCTTCGGCTTTTCTCTTCGATAGAGAAGGGCGAGAGTTGGATCGGTTCACGGCACCGGATAGAGAGAATCTGATGCGTTGGACATATGACCGGGTTCGCGAGCGACGTGAGGACCGGGCCGACATAAAGGGGAACTCTCCATTTAAAGGATTTCGCGGACACGCCGCCGGAGCGAGCCTAAATTCCGAAGCAGGGAAACGCAAGGTTGCGCCTAAGTGCATAAAAAAGCTTTCCAATATCTTAGGTGTGGCACCGGAAATGATCGAAGAGGAAGTCACGATCCATTGCCAGGACGTAGGCCCAATCATGGAAGGTGTCAAACTGCATTCCATACAATGTGATTGTTGGTGGCGATGATATTTTTACATACGTATTGATCTGGGAAAGCTGGTCACAGCGAGAGAAATGCCACAAAGTCAACAACTACGAGGAAAAAAGAATGCAATATATGGTTCTTGGAATTTTCGTTCTTTCGCTGACATTCGTCTTTACCGACTGCTCGAAACAAAGATCAGTTAACCCACGAAACAAGGTGTCCCTGTCCAGCGTCAATGGGACAGTAGAGAGTGATAGAGTTTGAGATGCTTTCGCTCTTTGGAAATCGAATATGAGACGGATCTGATCTGTGGGAAGACGATGACGATATTACAGAAAGCTGTCCGGGGAAGCCTTCCTAACAGGCGTGTCCTTCTTTCCTGGCATCCAGGCGCAGATCACCCACGATGACCCGAAAAACAGATTTTCACAACCTTGATCTACGCCGCCTTCTTCAGCCTATATCCGGTGACCTTCGTCTCGGCGAAATGTTTCACCTCGATGTTCTCCGGCGCATCTTTGGCATCCTTCGGCACAAATGAAACAACCTTGTCCCGGTAGTCCTGGCCGGGCGTGGCAATTTATGAGGTCGCCACTCGTTGCGCTTTTCAGCTGCCGTTTAACATCTAGCCACTAGCCAGCCAAAATACCAGGACTGGACTGGCTAATCAGCCATTCATGACGTAGCCAAAAAGGAAAAGAAGCGAAATCGCTATTTGCTGTTTTGCTCGCTTATACTGGCGGTTGTTTGCGTGGTTGTTTTCAGTTCAGCCATTTTGACCGACAGACCACATGTACGGACCACCGGACGCTTTTCTCCAGAAGGCATTGACGAGTAGCACGGCTAGGGTTTAGTTCGTGAGGACTTATACCTCCAGTCAATGCCGACTTATCTCGGCGCACAAGTGACCCAATAACCAAGTTCACGTTCTGGAAGCGACACGCCACTACCTCACACACCGGACACGGTAGTAGCCGTTGTCGACGCCGTAGTAGTTCACATGGCCGCTGTCGAAGCTGACGACCCACGCTTCGTAACCATCGTCCTCGACGGGCGACGACGACCAATACCACCTACATGGTCCTTCCATCTCATCCGGCCAATAACAGCCATCGGCAGGGCCAGCGTCACCGGAACAACTCCAGCAATTACTTTGACTCCAACAGGAACTATCCGTACAACTATCCGTTACGCCACAAGTCCCACCTGTCACCGTGTCCGGGCAGCCTCGAATCAAGGAACGAAGCTCCGAGATGCTCGGCAAGCGCCAGTCGCTGTGGCCGTCCAGACTCAGATCATCACAGTAGTCTATTGCATCCTGCCACTCCATAGAGTCCCCGGCAGGCGGGTCCTGCCAGACAAGGCCGACCACATTCGTTGAATCCCCATCGGTCCTGCTATCGTCGCCATCCGATGCGTCCTCGTCCTGCACGCACACCTGATCCACGCACTTCAGGCCACTCTTACAATCGTCCGTTTTCGTGCAACTCTCGCCAAGCCCGCTTTTACCGGCTCCATCGTCTCCGCCGCCGCAGGCGGTGAAAGCAAACGGTAAGGTGAACACCAGGAACAACACCATCACCAAACGTCTCATGAACAACCTCTCTCTTTGATAAATATTCAGTGCTGCCCTAATCAACTGTTGTTTCTTGTTTTGGTTGAATCTCTATATTATGAATCCTACTCGGTATTTCCCGATTGTCAAATCTGTATAAATGCCTGATGAAGCGTAAACCCGTGAAAGATCGCTGTTGCATGGACCTTGTCCCGGTAGTCCTGGCCGGGCGTGGCACTGCTTAGGAATTCAAGCGGTCGCCAAACGATCGAATCTCAAACGCCGCGCTTTTCAGCTGCCGTTTACAAACTGATCAAGAGAATTACCAATCGTAACCGCAATCCTGATCTAGCCACTAGCCAGCCAAAATACCAGGACTGGACTGGCTAATCAGCCATTCATGACGTAGCCGAAAAGGGAAAAAAGCGAAATCGCTAGTTGCTGTTTTGCTCGCTTATACTGGTGGTTGTTTGCGTGGTTGTTTCCAATCAGAACCGTCGGATGCAAAGAAATATCATTGCTCAGCCATTTTGACCGACGGATGGCATGTACGGACCACCGAACGCTTTTCTCCAGAAGGCATTGACGAACAGTACGGTTGATTTCCAAGCCATACAGGGATACGATTGGTAATTGCAACGAGGAAATGGAACAAGATCAGGAGGTCGAAGGAGGCTTATGCCGGACACGATGACAGGAAAAGCCACTTCGAAGTTCATATGGGGAATACCAGATGAAACGGAGCTAGTCATGGAATTCATCCTGACCGACGAACAGAAGGCCGTTCGGGAATCAGCGCGTAAATTCGCCAAGCAGGAGATTGCACCCAGAGCCGAGGCAATGGACCGGGCCGGGGCTGTCGATCAGGAACTGATCGCCAAGATGGCCGAGCTCGGCTATTTCGGCCTGTCCATCCCAGAGGAGTATGGCGGCTCCCACCAGGACAATGTCAGCACCACTCTGCTTGCGATGGAGTTGAGCCGCGGCTGCGCTGCCACCATGACCATGATGGGTGCCTCCGGAGGCTTATGCGGCGGGCTGATCGCCGAGAATGGCACCGCTGAGCAGAAACAGCGCTATCTTCCAAAGATTGCCAGTGCCGAATGGATCGGTTGCATGGGAATGACCGAACCGGAAGCGGGCAGCGATGCCTTCTCCATCCGCACCCGGGCAAAAAAGAATGGCGATAGCTACATACTCAACGGTTCAAAAACCTTCATCTCCAATGCGCCCATCGCCGATGTTGCAGTGGTTTACGCAACGGTGGACCCGGCGCTCGGAACCCAGGGACTTGCAGCATTTATCGTGGAAAAGAATTTCCCCGGTTTTTCTGCCAGCAAGAAATTCGACAAACTGGGTTTACTGGCCTCTCCGACCGGCCAGATTTTCCTGGAGGACTGCGAGGTCCCGGCTGAAAACCTGCTCGGCGGCAACGAGGGACAAGGCTGGCGGCAGATGACACGCGGGCTGAATATCGAGCGTTTCACCTGGTCAGCCATGGCGGTGGGTGTGGCCAAGGCCGCCTTGGTTGCAGCATTCGAGTATGCACAGACCCGCAAGCAATTCGGCTCACCCCTCTATTACTTCCAGATGATCCAGGATAAAATCGCCACAATGGCCACCGAAATTCATCACGGCGAATTGAGCTGCCTGTCCACCGCCAAAAGTTGCGATGACGGGCTTTCATTTTCCATCGCTTCGGCGATGTGCAAGCTCTTCTGCTGCGAAATGGTGATGCGGGTGACGACCGAAGCCGTGCAGATCCTTGGCGGTTACGGCTACATGCGCGACTATCCAGTCGAACGCTATTTCCGCGACGCCAAGGTTTTCGCCATTGGTGCCGGAACCAGTGAAATTCAGAAAACACTCATCGCCCACCAACTCGCCGCCCGTGGACTGGACTGATTGCCTGAGCAGGAGAGCACATTGCAAGCCGCCGCGATCTCAACCCCTGTGACTGAAAAGCTTGGAATCGACTACCCGATCCTGCAAGGCGCCATGGCCTGGGTGAGTTTCGCCCCGCTGGTGGCGGCCGTCAGCGAAGCAGGCGGACTTGGCATCCTGGGCGGCACCATCATGGACCCGGATCAGCTGCGCCAGGAGATTCGCAGCATCCGCGAGATGACCGAAAAGCCCTTCGGTGTCAATATCATCAGCCTGTCGCCTTTCATAAAGGAGATCCTGGTGGTGCTGATCGAAGAGCGCATCCTGGTGGCCACCTACGGCACCGGCAATCCAAAAAAAATCATCGAAGTGCTCAAACCGGGCGGTGTGATGAGTTTTCCGGTCGTGCCCACTGTCAAAGCAGCCAAGCGCGCCGAAGCCGATGGCGCAGACGGCGTGATCGTTTCGGGACTGGAAGGTGGCGGACATGTCGGCAAAATGACAACCCTGGCCCTGGTACCTCAAGCAAAAGATACCGTGTCGCTTCCGCTTGTGGCGGCAGGCGGCATCGGCGACGGGCGTGGTATGGCAGCTGCTTTTGCTCTCGGTGCCGAGGCGGTACAGATCGGTACGCGCTTTATCGTCACGAAAGAATCACCCGTGCATCCCAATATCAAACAAGCCATTCTTGCCGCCGAGGCGGAGGACACAGTGGTGACCGGCAACATTACCGGGCTGCCGGTACGCGTGATCCGCAACAAGCTGGCCGAAGAATTCCTGGAGATGGAGGCGAGCGGCAAATCCAAGATGGAGATGGCGCTTTTCGGCTCGGGTAAAATGCACCAGGCTTTCGTTGAAGGAGACGCCATCGACGGCTCGATCATGTCCGGCCAGATCTCGGGTATGGTTCGGGACGAGCCGAGCTGTCATGAATTGATTCAGCGCTATTTAAAGGAATTCTCTCTGGGAGCCGGGCAGGCAAAACGCTATGCACCAGATTTTTAGAGACATGGCCTGTATTCAAATCCCCTTCAAGTAACGGATAAAACGTTCTTAGTGAAACCCTGTCCCTGTCAGGCGACAATGGGACAGTCGCGAGTGATAGAGTTTTCGATGCTTTCGCTCTTTGGAAATCGAATATGAGACGGATCTGATCTGTGGGAAGACGATGACGATATTACAGAAAGCTGTCCGGGGAGGCCTTTCTAACAGGCGTGTCCTTTTTTCTCGACATCTGGACGCACATCACCTACGATGAACCGAAAAACAAAGCTTCATCTACCCGAACTTACGCTGTCTGCTTCAACCGGTAACCCGTGATTTTTGTTTCGGCAAAGCCCTTCACTTCGATGTGTTCCGGCACGGCCTTGGCATCCTTCGGCACGAAGGGAACGGTTTTGTCCCGGTAGACCTCGTTCGGCGTGGCAATTCATGAGGACGCCAATCGTTGCGCTTTTCAGCTACCGTTTACATCTAGCCAGCCAGCCAAAATACCAGGACTGGCTAATCTGGAATTCATGACGTAGCCGAAAAGGGAAAGAAGCGAAATCGCTAGTTGCTGTTTTTCTCGCTTATACTGGCGCTCATTTGCGTGCTTATTTCCATACAGAGCCGTCGGATGCAAAGAAATATCATTGCTCAGCCATTTTGACCGACGGACGGCATGCACGGACCACTGGACGCTTTTGTCCAGAAGGCATTGACGAACAGCACTGACCTTCGTCTCGGCGAAGCACTTCACCTCGATGTTCTCCACCACAGCTTTGGCATTCTTCGATACAAAG